>NZ_CALFYO010000034.1 GCF_937952055.1 uncultured Piscinibacter sp. | reverse complement strand
GGCCAAGTAGCTCAGTTGGTAGAGCAGCGGATTGAAAATCCGCGTGTCGGTGGTTCGATTCCGCCCTTGGCCACCAACACCCACTTCCTCGTTCGACAAGCATTGGGACGAAGAGTCTGAGCAAGGGGCCCGTCCGTGGGCCCCTTGTCCATTGCAGACCCCGACGCCGCGACCCTCAGTCGCAGGGGGTGCGCCAGGGCAGGCGATGCCAGGCCGCGAACAGCGCGCGCTGGTCACGACATCCGGCTGCGCTAGAAGGACGGTGACATCGCGGCAGCCCCACTCGCGCCGCCTTCGCACCACCCACGCCGGCGATCTGGTGGGACACTTGCCGCCGTCGATTCCCGCCTGTTCCGTTCGTCGTCTCGGCGTGGTGCGCAAGCCAAGTGCGTCGCAGCCGCGTTGCCGCCAACGGAGTCCCGATGAACCCGACCGATTCCATCACTGTCGATGCTCCTGCCGCGTCTCCCCGCTCGCTGTGGCGCGAGCTCGGCGACGCGATCCGCGGCACCGGCGCGGACTACACGAAGATCCCGCTGGGGCGCGCCGTGTTCCTGCTCGCGGTGCCCATGGTGCTGGAACTGGTGCTCGAGTCGACGTTCGCGGTGGTCGACATCTGGTTCGTTGCCAAGCTCGGCGCCTCCGCCGTCGCGACGGTCGGGCTGACGGAGACCTTCCTGTTCCTGCTCTACGCCATCGGCATCGGCCTGGCGATGGCGGTGACGGCGGTCGTCGCGCGGCGCACCGGCGAGGGCGATCGCGAGGCCGCCGCCCTGAGCGCCGCGCAGGCGATCTGGATCGCCGTGCTGGCCTCGCTTCCGTTCGCGGGGGTCGGCATCGTCTTCGCGCGCGAGCTGCTGCAGCTGATGGGCGCCGATGCGTGGACGCTGACGCACGGCGTGGGCTACCTGCAGTGGATGCTGGGCACCAACGTCATCCTCATGCTGCTGTTCGTCTGCAACGCGATCTTCCGCGGCGCCGGCGACGCGGCGGTGGCGATGCGGGTGCTGTGGGTCGCCAATGGCGTGAACATCGTGCTCGATCCGATCCTGATCTTCGGGCTCGGGCCGATCCCGGCGCTGGGGGTCGAGGGCGCGGCGATCGCCACCGTCATCGGTCGCGGCACCGGTGTGGCGATGCAGCTGTGGATGCTGCTGCGCGGCAGCCAGCACATCCGCGTCGCCAAGGCGCACTTCGCCTTGCAGGCCGAGGCCCTGTGGCACATCGTGCGCACCTCGCTCGGCGGCATCGGCCAGATGATCGTCGCGATGACGGCATGGATCTTCCTCATGCGCATCCTCGCCGCCGTCGGCAGCGAGGCAGTGGCCGGCGCCACGATCGCCATCCGCCTGATGATGTTCACCCTGATGCCGGCCTGGGGCATGTCCAACGCCGCCGCCACCCTGGTGGGTCAGAACCTCGGCGCCGGCGAGCCCGGCCGCGCCGAGACGTCGGTGTGGCGCATCGGCTGGTACAACATGGTCTTCACCCTCGCGGTGTCGGTGGTGTTCTTCCTCGTCCCGCGCGAGCTGATGGGCCTGTTCACCAGCGAGCAGGCGGTGGTCGACATCGGTGCCGAGTGGCTGCGCATCCTGTCGTACTCCTACTTCGTCTACGGCTGGTGGATGGTCTCGGTGCAGGCCTTCAACGGCGCGGGAGACACGGTCACGCCGACGAAGATCAACCTCGTGTTCTTCTGGCTGATCCAGATCCCGCTGGCCTGGCTGCTGGCCTTGCAGCTCGACCTGCAGGCCACCGGCGTGTTCTGGGCCGTGTTCGTCTCCGAGACCTCGGTGGGCCTGTTCACGCTGTGGCTGTTCACCCGCGGGAGGTGGAAGGCCGTGAAAGTCTGAAGCGGCGGCGGGCGCGGGCGTCGATCCCCCGCGCGCGCCCAGCCCGCGTTACGGCTTCTTCTCCTGCGGGGCCTCGTCCACCCGCGAGGCATCGCGCACCGCCTCGTCGTAGACGCCGCGCTTCGCGCGCCGCTCCTGCGGCCCCATGCCCATCACGCGTTCGCGCTGCGCGCGGATGAAGGCCTCGTCCTGCACCGAGAAGCCCCAGCGCAGCTCCGGCACGGCCTGGTGGCGGCCCTGCACGACGCTCGGGCCGGTCACCATCAGGTACCAGGCGCGCTGCCCGTTTTCCATCGGCAGCCCGTCCTTCGGCGTCTTGAAGCCGCCGCGCGCGGTGTCCACCGCAAGCGTCGCCCCGCGCGGGATCTCGATCAGGTCGCCCACCGCCAGGGTCTGCCCGCGCTCGAGCGGCCTAGGCGGCGACTTGCTGCCGGGCTCGCCGAGCACGCGCACACCGCGGGCCGCGTCGACCTTCGCGCCTTCGAACCAGCCGAGCAGCAGCGCCGGGGCGAAGCGGCCGGTGCGATCCAGCGGCGGCAGCGGGCCGCCACCGCAATCGATGCGCTGGCAGCCGATGTCGAAGCGTGGCGGCTGACGCGGCAGACATGCCTGCGGATCGCCCTGGCGCAGGCAGGCATCGAGCGCGATCGGCAATCGCCAGAAGCCGCAGCGGCCACCCGTGCAGAGCTGCTGCCAGTCGCGCCAGGGCCGCAGCTGCGGCCGCTCGGTCACGGTCACGCTGCCGGCCGAGCAGTTCAGCTGCAGTGCCGAGCCCGCGCGTGTCATGCCGCCGGCGAGCTGCTGGCACATCTCCTGGTAGGTGCAGGGCGTGCCGTTGCACACGCGCAGGCGTGGCGCCGGCCCGAGGCTGCCGGCCGCGGCGATGCCTGCCAGCCAGTACTGCGGCGATTGCACGAGCACACCGCAGTACTCACGCAGCTGGCCCTCGAGCGTGTTGCGCGCGGCAGGGCTGGAGACGTCGGCCAGCGCGGTGTCGAGATCGGGCACGCCGAAGAAGTCGTTGAGCAGGGCCTTCTCGAGCAGCCCGCCGTCGTGTGGCAGCGCGTCGACGCGGATCTGCGGGTCGTTGATGAACCAGTCCTTCATCGTCAGCACCGCGTCGCGCATCCGGATCGGCGCGCCCGGGTTGGCGGCGTTGAAGGGGCCCACCGCGTCGACCAAGCGGTTGATCCAGTCGGCCCCGGCCACCGGCTTGGTACAGGTCTTGTGCTGCGCCTCCCAGGTCAGCAGGCCCTGGAAGTCGGTGTCGCGGAAGCCCGGCTCGGCATCGCGCACGAACTGGCCGATCGACTTGGTCAGCTCCGAGCCCGGGTAGCTCGCGTCGGCGAAGCGCTTGGGCGCCGGCCAGCCGAGCGCGGCGTGCATCGAGTAGGTGAGCGAGCGTGCGCTGTAGCGATGGATGCCCTCGGCCATCGAGTTCTTGTGGTTGGCCGGCTGCGCGGCCGCGCTGTAGACGGGGTCGGGCACCGGTGCAGCCATCGAGGCGGCCGTCCAGCCCGGCTGCGCCACCGGCGGGAAGCGTGGGTCGATCTCGGCCCAGGGGTCGAGCACCAGCGGCTCGTCGTAGGGCGAGGCGGCGCCCGTGCTCTGGGGTGACTTGCGGTTGAAGTAGTCGCTCAGCATGATGCGCTGGAGCAGCGAGCGCAGCGACCAGTCGTTCGGCACCAGCGTGTACTCGGAGAGATACCAGAGCACGTTCGATTGCGACTGCGTGCGCGGGAAGTAGTTGGCAATGGTCAGCGGCGCACCCATGGTCTCGGTCCAGACCTGGTCGGTGATGTTCATCGCCAGCAGGAAGGCCAGCGCCGGCGGGCCGTCGACTTCGCTGGGGGTTGCGGTGCACACGTCGGTCGTGCACGCGGCGCAGGCCATGGGCGCGCCGGCGGGCGGCAGGCTGGCGATCCAGTTGTCGATCTGCGTCATCTCGGCGGCGCTGAGGTAGGGCCCGCCCGGCGGCATGCGCGTGCCCGAGCCGGCCGTGCCGCGCACCTTGCGCGAGAGCATGCTGGCCGCGGCGTTCCCGCGTGCCACGCGCAGCACGGTCGCGTCGCGCTGGCTGGGCTGGTCGAGCAGGTTGTCGGTCCAGTTGGCGGCGGCCAGGTTCAAGCCGCCGGCCGGGCTCGCACCGCCGTGGCACTCCGTGCAGCCCTTGCTGGTCAGCAGCGTCTTCACGTCGCCCGTGGCCGGCTCGGGCAGCGGCGCCGGGCCGACCCCGCCAGCGCAGGCGGGCGTGCCGCAGGCGCTGCAGGCCGCGGGCTTGTGGCGCACCAGGCCATTCAGCGCCAGGCTGCGCCGGCCCTCGTCGAGCAGGCTCTGCACCGTCCAGATCGAGCTGCCCACGGGCAGCGGCTGCGTCAGGTGAGGCGCCGGTCCGTGCGTGTCGACCGAGGCGGCCGCGCTGCGGAACGAGCCGCAGTTGGTCAGCGAGCTCCAGGGCGTGCGCGGCGGCGCGCTGCTCGGGTCGTCGAAGACGCCGCCCGACGCGCCGGTGCGGAACAGCGACGAGATCTGGCCCGGGTCGCCACCCTGTTCGTTGGCGAACACCGCCTTCTCGAACTTGCCGAACACGGGCCACGCGCGCTTCCAGTAGGTCTGCGGCCCGGTGGTGGAGAACGAACTGTTGTGGCACTGCATGCACTCGCTCTTGCGGTGCAGGTAGGCGTGCATGAAGGTCTCCGCCATGTCGGTGCGCTGGTTCTCCTCGTTGGCCTCGGCGCCCTGCAGCGGTTTGCTCTGCATCGCGAAGAGGTGCGCCGAGTAGGCCGCAAACACGTTGTCGGTGGCGAACGAGGAGGCGAGCACGTCGCTCATGTTGAAGGCCGCCGGCGGTGTGCCGCCAAAGCCGGACAGATCGGCCCGGCGCGCCAGCAGGAAGTCGGCCAGCGCGGCATCGCTGCTCGCGCGCAGCGGCGCGCCGTAGCAGCTGGTCTGCGCCTTGTGGCCGCTGCGGTTGACGCGCAGCATGTCCACCAGGTTCTCCTGCCAGTGGGTGCTGAACTCGGCGTCCTGCATCAGTGCGCCCAGCAGTTCCTCGCGGCCGCGGCCGTTGGGCGTGGCGGCGATCACGTCCACCAGCAGGCGGGTCTCTTCGGTGCCGCGCACCTTGCGGCCGAGCAGCTTGGGCACCGCCTGGCGCACGAACGAGGCGTCACCGGCGTCGTCGGAGGGGATGGTGGTGAACAGGGAGCAGCTCGGGCTGCAGCCGCCCACCAGGGCCACGAGCAGCAGCGCGAACCAGCGCAGAACGCGGATGGACGGTGTCTTCATGGTGCGGCTCCCTGGGCTACGCGCCGAGCACTTGGGTCTTCAGGCCGCGCATCAGGTCGCCGTGGCTGGAGCCGGCGGTCGAGAAGCTGATGTCGGGCACCGCGTAGGCGTCGTTCTCGAAGGGCATGATCCCGCACGCGGTGAGGATCGCGGCGCGCAGGTCGGCGGGCTTGAAGTGGTGCGCCGGGTCGGCACGGCCGTCGTCGCCCGCGGCCACGCCGGAGGCGTTGCTGTCGAGCAGGGCGCCCGACACACCGCGCGTGACCGGCCCGCCGATCAGCACCTGGCAGAAGCCCTCCGGCCAGTGATCGCGGCCGCTGCCCGCGCGCGTCGGCGTGCGGCCGAACTCGGTGGTCAGCACCACCATCGTCTTGCTCAGGTCGAGCGTGCCGGCGTCGACCAGTTCGCGCAGCGTCTTGCAGATGTTGAACAGGTTGCCCGTCGTCACGCTGGCGTGCGGGCCGCCGTGGGTGTCGTAGGCGCCGCCGCCGGAGGCGGTCTGCATGCCCTTGTCGATCACGCAGGCGTAGCGCGGCGCGTTGGCGCCGGTCTGCGCAAGCAGGTAGGCGGCCAGGCGGATGCCGTGCCCCGGCATGTTCTCGAAGGTGCCGGCGCTGGGGCAGGCCGCGTCGCTCGGCAGCGCCAGCGGGGCGGGCGAGCCCGGCGCGGTGAGCAGGCCGTGCAGCGAGGCCGCGCCGAACACCATCGCGCTGCTCGATTCGAAGGCGGCGAAGCCCTTCGAGCGCGTGCGGCCCGCCGGCGTGCTGGAGAGCATCGAGCCATGGCGCAGGCTGGCGCTGTACTGGTCGACGTACTGGCGCAGCAGCGCATCGCGCTCGCTGCGGATGCCGCTGCGCGTGAGCGAGCCCAGGAAGCCCGGCAGGCCGGCACCCACCTTCAGCACCAGCGGCCGCGCGTAGGCCGGGTGCATGCCGATGGCGGCCGAGGCCTGCAGGTTGTCGGTGGGGAAGCTGAAGGTCTCCGGCCACAGCACGTACGAGTAGGGGCGCGGCGGCGGCGGGCCGGCCTCGATGTCGCGCGAGACGAAGTGGTGCTGGATGGCCGCGCCGAGCCCCGCGAGCTTCGGGTTGCCCAGGCGCTGGCCGGTCATCGTCAGCGGGATCGCGGCCTCGTGCGGCTGGAACTCGTGCGCCAGCACGACGACGCGCATCTTGTTCAGGATGGCCGGCTTCCACAGCGGCCGCGTGGCCGGCCCGAGGTGCACAGGCCGGCCGTTGGCATCGTTGGCGAAGGGCGAGGGGGCCGGGTCGGTGAAGGCGGCGTCGCAGCCCGCGAAGGGCAGCGCGGCGACCTCGGCATCGAAGCCACGGAAGCGATTGGCGGCGCCGGGCGCGCGGACGTAGAAGGTCTCCCACGGCGACAGGCCGCCGTAGAGATGGATCTCCAGGATGCGCAGGTCGGGCGGTGTGGGCCACACGGTGCCGGCGGTGGCCGGGATGCTGCCCCACACCGAGGCCCGGCCGACCGAGGGCAGCCAGAGGCCGGCGGCTCCGATCGCAGCGGCGGCCAGCGTGCGCCGCCGGCCGGGGTCGATGACGCTCCTCGCACGACGGGCCATGGCATCACCTCCGCATCGTCATTCCTGTCCTCGCACTGGAGCACAGTCTGCGCGGATGCGGATCGCACGATCTAGGGAAGGCAGCGAGCGGCGCTAGGGGGGCACCGGCTGAGGGACTCGTCGACCTCCGATCCGACCGGAGCTGACTTGAGGAGGGCGCTCCGGCCGGTGGCCCCAGGGCCCCATGCTCACCCCGGAGCCCTCGAACGAGTCGGGCATGCCTGCACCTGCGCCGGCCGCGCGGGACCGGCGGCAGCTCGGTTCAAGAAGGCGTGGCGGCACCTGGCCGGGTTCACTCCGGCTCGATGCCGGCCGCCTTGATGACCTTGCCCCACTTGGTCGTCTCGGCGGCCTGGAACTTTGTGAGTTCCTCCGGCGTGGTGGACCACCCGGCCACGCCGCCGTTCTCGAAGAAGGCCTTGGCCGAGGCGCTCCTCACGGCCGCGCCGAGCAGCTCGTTGAGCTTCGTGACCACCGGCGCGGGCGTGCCTGCCGGCACGTAGGCGGCGAACCAGTAGCCCATGTCGTAGCCTTTCACGCCGGCTTCGTCGATCGTGGGCACGTCGGGCAGCTGCGGGCTGCGCGTCTGCGTCGAGAAGCCGAGCGCGCGCAGCTTGCCGGCCTTGACCTGCGGCACGCCGGTCGAGGTGTCGGTGATCATCAGGTCGATCTGGCCGCCGAGCAGGTCGGTGATGGCCAGCGGATTGCTCTTGTAGGGCACGTGCAGGACGTCGACGCCCGCCAGCTGCTTGAGCATCTCGCCGGCCACGCGGCTGGAGGAACTGCCGCTGCCGAAGCTCAGCTTGCCCGGCGACTGGCGTGCCGCGGCGAGCAGCTCGGCGACGCTCTTGTACGGCGAAGCTGCATTGACGACCAGCACCTGCCCGCCCTTGCCGAGGCCGGTCACGGGGGCGAAGTCCTTCACTGGGTCGTACGGCAGCTTCTTGTAGAGATGCTCGTTGGCGGCGTGCGTGGTGTTGGTGGTGATCAGCACGGTGTAGCCGTCCGCCGGCGCGCGCGCCGCCTGCTGCGCCGCCAGCATGCCGCTCGCGCCCGCCTTGTTGTCGACCACCACGGGCTGCTTGGTCTGCTCGGTGAGCGACTGGCCGAGCGCGCGTGCGAGCTGGTCGGTGGCGCTGCCGGCCGCGAAAGGCACGACGAAGTTGATGGGCTTGGCCGGGTAGGCCTGCGCCGCGGCGAGGCCGGGCAGGGCAAGGGCCGCGCCGAGCGCGGCCGAGAGGATGCGTCGTCGCAGGCAGAAGCTGGGGGTCATGGCGTGTGTCTCCTGGGTGATGGGGTCGTTGGCGGTGGAAATCGTCAGTCCGGCCCGACGAGGTGCCGTGCCAGGTCGGGCGGTACCTCGACGGGCAGGTCGAGCAGCAGGAACGACAGCGCCTTGCCGTGGCTGTCGAGGTTCAGGGAGTCGTTGACGCCGCCGTCGAGCACGTCGTCGATGACGAAGTTCATGGCCTGCAGCGATGGCAGCAGGTAGCGCGTCACCGACGCGGGACGGCGATGCGCGAACTGGCGCGCCACCGCCTCTTCGGTGACCTGGGCCACGAGCAGCGGCCAGAACGCCGGATGCCAGGCGATCACGCTGATGTTCGAGCGGTTGCCCTTGTCGCCGGTGCGGCCGTGGGCGAGCCGGTGCAGCGGCGCGACGATGGCGGCGGCCATCACGTCAAGGCCTCGACGAAGCGGTGCGACGACGGCACCTGCGCGCGCGGCACGCTGCACGACACCGTGCCGAGCCGTGCGCGCAGTGCCGTGCGCACGCCGCCCCCGCCGGCCGGGCCGCAGGTGTAGAGCGCGGTCACTTCGCGCAGCAGCCGTTCGGCGCGGCCCCGGTCGGCATGGCTGAGCGCGACGCGCAGCCGCACGTCGCGCGCCTCGCCGGCCGGCAGCGCGGCGAGCCAGCGGCCGCCGTCGTCGCCGAACACACTGGCCACGCCGATCAGGTCGGCGCGCAACGGGCCGAGGCCCTTCAAGCGCTCGCGCAGCACCTCGGCGGCCAGGCGCGCGCGCGCCTCGGCGCGTGCGCCGGCATAGGAGATCTCGCCCTCGGCGAGCCAGCCGGTCTCGTGGCAGATGTTGACCTTCAGGCCCTCGGGGCGCGGGTGGCCGCGCACCCCCGTGAGGCGAACCCGATCCGTGCCCTGCTGCGTGACCGCGGCCGCACCGACGTCCGCCACCACGTCGGGCGTCAGGTAGGCGCAGGGATCATGCACCTCGTAGAGCAACTGCTCCTTGACGGTGTGCTCGTCGATGCGACCGCCCGTGCCCGCGGGCTTGGTGATGGTGCAGTGCCCCTCGGCATCGATCTCCGCGATCGGGTAGCCCAGATGCGCCAGGTCGGGCACGTCCTTCAGCCCCGGGTCGGCGTAATAGCCGCCGCTGACCTGTGCGCCGCACTCGAGCAGGTGGCCGGCCATGGTCGCGCGGGCGATGCGGTCCCAGTCGTCGCGGCGCCAGCCGAAGTGGGCCAGCGCCGGGCCGACGGCCAGCGAGGGATCGGCGACGCGGCCGCACACCACGATGTCCGCGCCGTCGAGCAGCGCGTCGGCAATCGAGCCGGCACCGAGGTAGGCATTGGCCGACACGACGTTCAGGCCTTCGGCTGCGTGTTGCCAGAGCGCTCGCTGCGCCCCGCCGCCGAGATCGTCGCCGACGACGACGGCGACACGGGGTGGGCGCAGGCCGAGTTCGCGCGCCAGTGCGTGAATGCGGCGCGCGGCGCCCTCCGGGTTGGCCGCGCCGAAGTTGCTGACGATGCGTACCCCGGCGCCCAGACAGCGCGCCAGCACCGGGCGCAGCAGTTCGTCGAGCAGCGGCTCGTAGCCGAGCGTCGGATCCTGGCGGCGCGCGAGCTGGGCGAGGGCCAGCGTGCGTTCCGCGAGCGTCTCGAAGATCAGCACAGCCGCGCCGCCGCTGGCGACCAGCGCGTCCACGACCGGGCCGGCGGCGTCGGTGCGGTCGCCGGAGAAGCCGGCTGCGCAGCCGATGCGCAATAGGGGTTGAGTCATCGTCTCCTGCGGTCGCCGCGTGTCCGGCGGCGACTCGGTGCTTGTTCGGGGGCGACTCTAGGCAGGCCGCGCTAATCTGTGAAATCGAAACTCGCGATCGATTGATCTGCTTCACAGATGAATATCTCCACACGCCAACTGCGCGCCTTCATGGCACTGGCTGCCGAGCGCAACTTCACGCGCGCGGCGGCGGCCTGTCACCTCTCGCAGCCGGCCTTCAGCGCGTTGATCCGCCAGCTCGAGGAGTCGCTGGGCGTGCGCCTGTTCGAGCGCAGCACGCGCCATGTCGAACTGAGCCCCGAGGGCGATGAGTTCGACCGCTCGGCGCGACGCGTGCTGGCGGAGTTCGAAGCTGCGCTGTCAGGCATGCGCGAGCGCGCCGCCCGCGAGCGCGGCCGCGTGTCGATCGCGCTGCTGCCTTCGCTGGCAGCCGATTGGCTGCCGCGGGTGCTGGCCGCCTTCCATGCCGAGTACCCCGGCATCGAGCTCGAGGTGGCCGACGTGCTCTCCGAGCCCTGCATCGAACTCGTGCGCAGCGGCCGCGCCGACTTCGCGCTCGCCGCGACGCGCGCCGAAACCCCCGAGCTGCGCGCGGAGCTGTTCTGCAGCGACGACTTCCACCTCGTCTGCCCGGCGACACACGCGCTGGCGACGCAGCGCGACCCGCGCCCGCGCGACCTGGCGCCCTGGCCCTTCATCCATCTCTCGCGCACATCGAGCGTGCGCCAGTACATCGACGCGGCCACGCACCCTCAGCGGCTGCCCGCGGTGCTCGAGGTCGACCAGCTCGCCACCGTCGCCGGCATGGTGCGTGCCGGCCTGGGCATCAGTGTCGTCCCGGCGCTGACGCTCTACCAGTTTCGCGCGCCTGATCTCGTGACGCGGCCGCTCCGCTGGCCCGGATTGACGCGCCGCATCTACCTCGTGCGGCGGCGCGACCGAGGGATGTCCGTCGCGGCGCAAGGCTTCTACGACTGGGTGATGGCACGTCGGCCCGAGCCTGCACGCGGCGGCACCCGACGTGCCGCGGGGGCCCTGCGACGCCGTCGAGCCAGCTAGTGCGACGACCGTGGCCCGGCGTTCCTCTCGGCAGGAACGCGCGCCGCGTCACACTCTGGTCTCCGCAACCCACAGAGCACGCGCGATGCAGTTCCACCTGAACGGCTTCAGGCCCGGCGATCCCCACGTCTTCGACGCGTCTCCCCGGGCGGCGCCGCACCAGGACGCCGCGCCGTCGCAGGTCGACGTGCTGATCGTCGGCTGCGGCCCTGCGGGCCTCACGCTGGCGGCGCAGCTCGCTGCCTTCCCCGACATCCGCACCTGCATCGTCGAGCAGAAGGACGGTCCGCTGCAACTCGGCCAGGCCGACGGCATTGCCTGCCGCACGATGGAGATGTTCGAGGCCTTCGACTTCGCCGAGCGGGTGGTGAAGGAGGCCTGCTGGATCAACGAGGTGACCTTCTGGAGGCCCGACGAGCAGCAACCCGGCCGCATCGTGCGCCACGGCCGCGTGCAGGACACCGAAGACGGCCTGTCGGAATTCCCGCACGTGGTGCTGAACCAGGCGCGGGTGCACGACTTCTACCTCGAGACGATGCGCCGGTCGCCGAGCCGGCTCGAGCCGCACTATGCGCGCCGGGTGCTCGACGTGTCGGTCGAGCGCGCCGCTGCCGACCACCCGGTGACCGTGCGGTTGGAGCGCACCGATGCCGCCCATGCGGGCCAGGCCGAGACGGTGCGCGCGCGTTACGTGGTCGGCTGCGACGGCGCGCGCAGCCAGGTGCGCAGGTCCATCGGCCGGCAGCTGGTGGGCGACTCGGCCAACCACGCCTGGGGCGTGATGGACGTGCTGGCGGTGACCGACTTCCCGGACATCCGCTACAAGTCGGCGGTGCAGTCGGCGCACGGCAACCTGCTGGTGATTCCGCGCGAGGGCGGCTACCTGGTGCGCCTGTACGTCGAGATGGACAAGCTCGGCGAGGAAGAGCGTGTGGCCAGCCGCCACATCACGCTCGAGCAGCTCGTCGGCGCCGCGCAGCGCATCCTCGCGCCCTACACGCTGGAGGTGAAGGAGGTGCCCTGGTGGTCGGTCTACGAGATCGGCCAGCGCATCTGCGACCAGTACGACGACGTGCCGGCCGGGGGCCTCGCCACGCAGCAGCCGCGCGTCTTCATCGCCGGCGACGCCTGCCACACCCACAGCCCGAAGGCCGGGCAGGGCATGAACTTCTCGATGCAGGACACCTTCAACCTCGGTTGGAAGCTCGCCGCGGTGCTGCGCGGGCAGTGCACGCCGCAGCTGCTGCACACCTACTCGGCCGAGCGCCAGCCGGCGGCGCAGGAGCTGATCGACTTCGACCGCGAGTGGGCGAAGATGTTCAGCGACCGGGCCAGGCAAGGCGCCGGCGGCAACGCCGAGGGCGTCGACCCGAAGGCGTTCCAGCAGTACTTCGAGCGCCACGGCCGCTTCACGGCCGGCATGGGCACGCACTACCGACCGTCGATCATCTGCGGTGAGGCGACGCACCAGCACCTGGCCACCGGCTTCGTGATCGGCACGCGCTTCCACTCGGCGCCGGTGCTGCGCATCGCCGACGCGCGGCCGATGCAGCTCGGCCATGTCGGCAAGGCCGACGGCCGCTGGCGCCTGTATGCCTTCGCCGGCGCCAACGATCACGCGGACCCGGCCGCGGGCGTGCGCGGCCTGTGCCGCTTCCTGGAGGAGTCGAGCGAGTCGCCGCTGCGCCGCTTCACGCGGGCGGGCCAGGACGTCGACGCGGTGTTCGACCTGCGCGCCGTCTTCCCGCAGGGCCACCGTGAGCTGGCGATCGAATCGATGCCGGCGCTGTTGCTGCCACGCAAGGGGCGACTCGGCCTGCGCGACTACGAGAAGGTGTTCAGCCCCGACCTGAAGAGCGGGCCGGACATCTTCGACCTGCGCGGCATCGACCGCCGCCGCGGTGCGCTGGTGGTGGTGCGTCCCGACCAATACATCGCCCACGTGCTGCCGCTGGACGCGCACCGGTCGCTGGCCGACTTCTTCGCCGGCTTCATGCTGCCGGCCTGAGGCCGGCGGGCCTCAGTGCAGGTTCGACGGCGGCTGGCTGAACAGCTTGGCTGCCCGGCCCTTGAGCTCCAGCAGCTCGCTGGGCGCCACCGAGTAGCGGCCGCCCAGGGCGTCGGCCTCGATGCGGAACTCGACCTCGCGCTGGCCGTTGCGCAGGACGCCGACGCTGAACTCGTAGTCCTTGCGCGAGGCGGGCAGGCCCTGCGCGGCGGCGTCGTAGTCCTCGTAGCGCACGTTGCGGATCTCGCCGCTGGCCAAGTCCAGCTCGCCCTGGGCGCGGACTTCGTCCTCGCTCAGTTCGTCGATGATGGTGATGGGTAGCTTCAGGTCCATGGCCGGTTCCGCGGAGAGGTGGGGCCCGGGACGGGCAGGCGCCAATTGTCCCTTGAACCGGCGCCGGGCCCGCGCCGCCCCGGCTCAGCCGCCGCTGAGCGCCAGCACGATGGCGACGTCGTCCTGCGGCTGCAGGGCGTGGCCGAGGTCGCGCACGCAGCGGCCGTTGACGAACACGCGCATGTTCGGCCGCAGCTGCTGCTGCTCGTCGACGACGCGGAAGCGAAGGCCGGGGTAGCGGCGGTCCAGGTCGGCGAACAGCGCGGACAGCGTCTCGCCGGCCGCCTCGACGCGCGACTCGCCGGTGTAGGAGCGCAGCGCGCCGGGGACGAGCACCTTCATCGCGGTGCGCTCAGGCCGTCTGCGCCACTTCGACCGCGTAGATCTCCGGCAGGTGGCGTGCCAGGTTGACCCAGCGCGCGCCGCCGTCGTGGCCGATCCACAGTTCGCCGCTCGTGGTGCCCAGGTACAGCGCCGGCTCCGGCAGCGCATCGACCGTCATCGCCTGGCGCTTCAGGGTCCACCAGGCCTGGACCTGCGGCAGGCCCTGGTCGAGCCGCTGCCACGACTGGCCCGCATCGCGCGTCACGTAGGCCGCCGGGCGGCCAGCCGGGCTGGTGCGCGGCCACACCTCGGTGCCGTCCATCGGGAACACCCAGGCGGTGTCGGGATCGCGCGGATGCACGACCATCGGAAAGCCGATGTCGCCGACCTCGGCCGGCATCGCGCGACCGATGCGCTGCCAGCGTCTGGCGGGCCGGTCGAGCCGGTAGATGCCGCAGTGGTTCTGCTGGTAGAGCCGGTCGGGGTTGCCGGGGCACAGGCGCACGCAGTGCGGGTCGTGGAAGGTCACCGTGCCGACGTCGAAGCCCTCGACCACCTCGAGCCCCTCGATCAGCGTCGACCAGCTGCGCCCCGCGTCGTGCGACTCGTGCACGCCGCCGCCGGACATCGCGAAGTACAGGTGCGCCGGGTCACGCGGATCGACGATGATGGAATGCAGCTTCGGGCCGTCGGGCGTGCCGTCCTGCACCGTGCCCATCCACTCGCGGAACTGCGCGTCGTCGTTGACGGCCGGCAGCGGCTTCCAGCTGACGCCGCCGTCCTCGGAGCGGAACAGGCCCTGCGGCGAGGTGCCGGCGTACCAGCTGTCCCGCTCGCCGGCGTGGCCCGGCGTCAGCCAGAAGGTGTGGTCCACGGAGCGCGCCGCCAAGCCGTTGGCGGGCTTGTCGAAAGCCGGCGGCTGGCGCGCCTCCTTCCAGCTGCGGCCGAGGTCGGTGGAGCGGAACACCGTCGGCCCGAGGTGGCCGGTCCTGGCCGCGGCCAGAAGGGTGCGTCCGTCGCGCGGATCGAGCCGGACGTGGCTGATGGTGTGGCCCAGGAAGTGCGGGCCGTCGACCGTCCAGGCGTCGCGCTGCGCATCGCCATGGAACAGCCAGGCGCCCTTGCGCGTGGCCACCATCAGCACGAGGCGGGTCGACGATGAGTTCATGAGGATCCCTCCTTGAAGGCTGCCAGCGTGCAGCGCGCCGAAGCGACAGGCTTCGCTTCACCGCCGCGACGAACGGGCGGGTGGCGTCTCGACATGCTCGCACGCCGGCGCGGCAGGATCGACCGCCACCTTGATGCCATGGCGGTCGCAGAAGCGCTGCGTGACCTCGCGCAGCGACGGATCGAGCGCTTGCCAGACCGGCACGGCGATGTGCGGTGGCACGCCGCCGAAGTGCGCCTCGGCGACGGCCCCGGCGATGCAGGCCAGCGTGTCGGAGTCGCCGCCGATCGAGATGGCGTTGCGCAGCGCATCCTCGAAGTCCTCGGCCTCGAGGAAGGCGCGAATCGCGTGCGGTACCGTGCCGGCGCAGGACAGGTCGAAGGCGTAGGCCGGCCGCACGCGGTCCAGCGGCACCGCGAGGTCGTAGCCGAATGCCGCTTCGACGTGACGGCGGATGTCTGCCTTGGTCGCGCCTTGCCGCGCCAGGAACACGGCAGCAGCCACGGCCTGCGCGCCTTTCACGCCGTCCGGATGGTCGTGCGTGACCACCGTGAAGCGCTCGGCCGCGGCGAGCACCTCGTCCAGCGTGTCGAAGGCCCAGGCCGCCGGACTGATGCGCATTGCCGCGCCGTTGCTCGAACTGCGCGGCGCGCTCGCGCCTTCGCCGGCGTTCACCCAGGCGAGGAAGGTGGGGCCGAAGCCCGCCTGCGGATAGCGGCCGTGGAAGTCGCGCATCACGGCGCCGACCGCGTCGCCGCTGAGCAGGCAGTGCGCGAGCGCCACCGTCAGCACGGTGTCGTCGGTGAACCGGCTCGCCGCATCGAACAGCGGGAAGGACTTGGTCTTGACGTTGTTCCGCTCGTAGACGGAACCGATGACATCGCCGGCGATGGCTCCGAGCACGGGACGACTCCTTCAGGATGGCGCCAGGCGGGCCGACATGCGGTCCGCCGAAGCCGCAGGCTACCCGGGCGCGTCGCGCCGGCCCAGGGCGGCGAACGCGCTGTCGTCGATGATGTCGACGAAGCCGGAGGCGGCGAAGGGGGCCGGCGCGCCGTGGCGCTCGCGATGCTGCTTGCGGGCGAAGAGCTTCGCCTGCGCGGCCGGGGGCAGGTCGGTGACGCGCAGCAGCCCCTTGGCGAGCATCACCTCCAGCAGGTCCTCGAGCACGCGCACGACGTCGGCATCGAGGCGCGCGTAGGCGTCGGCCGAGTCCTCCCGCCCGAGGAAGCGCTGCACCTCCTGCGCGGACTGCGGCAGGTACTCGACGGCGTCCAGCGTCGGCGAGCGATGCAGGCTCTCGATCTCACCCCTGGCGTTGCGATGGACGTAGGGCACGATGAATCTCCATGGCCGCGCTCGGCGCTTCCGTGCAGCCGGACGCGCCAGCATGTTGGCGGTCATGCTACGCGCGCGCGGACCGCTTGTCGCGCCCGCTGATTCAGCCCAGGTTCACCGGCAGGAAGATCTGCTGCCCCCCGCGGCTGACGAGCAGCGCCACCGAGGCCGGCTTGGTGCGCAGTGCCTCGCGCACCTGCTCGATGCGCTGCACCGGCTTGCCGTTGAGTGCCAGCAGCACGTCGCCCGGCCGCACGCCAGCGAGCTGCGCGGGGCCCGACACCTGCTCGATCAGCAGGCCGTGGTCCAGCCCGGTGCGGCGCAGCTCGTCGCGCTCCAGCGGCCGCACCGCCAGGCCGAGCGTGCCGCCTTCGGCCTCCGCCGAGGCCTGCTGGCGCGGCGGCTCGGCGCGGCCGAGGGTCACCGCCAGCTCGCTGCGCGACTTGTCGCGCCACACCGAGAGCTTCATCTGCTCGCCCGGCTTGGCCAGGCCGATGCGGCTGGAGACGTCGCCGGCCACCTGCACGCTCTGGCCGTCGACCGCGGTGATCACGTCGCCCACCTTCAGGCCGGCTTTCTCCGCCGCGCTGCCCGGCGCCACGGCGGACACCAGCGCGCCATTCGGCGCGGACAGGCCGAACGAGGCCGCCAGCGGCGCCGACAGGTCCTGCACGGTGACGCCCAGTCGCGCATGGTCGACGCGGCCGTGGGCGACGATCTGGTCCTTCACGTGCAACGCCACGTCCACGGGAATCGCGAAGGCCAGGCCCTGGAAGCCGCCGCTTTGCGAGTAGATCTGCGCGTTGATGCCGACCACGCGGCCGGCCGAATCGAACAGCGGGCCGCCGGAGTTGCCGGGGTTCACGGCGGCGTCGGTCTGGATGAAGGGCACGACGCTGTCGCCGGGCAGCGAGCGGCCCTTGGCGCTGACGATGCCCTGCGTGGCCGTCTGCTCGAATCCGTAGGGCGCGCCGATGGCCAGCACCCAGTCGCCCACCTGCACGGCGTGCGCGTCGCCCAGCGTGACGGTGGGCAGGCCCTTGGCGTCGACCTTCAGCACGGCGATGTCGGTGGTGGCGTCGCTGCCCAGCACCTTGGCGGCGAACTCGCGCCGGTCGGACAGCTTCACCGTCACCTGCTTGGCGCCGCGCACCACGTGCGCGTTGGTGAGGATCAGGCCATCGGCGCTGACGATGAAGCCCGAGCCCTGGCCGCGGAAGGGCTGTGCGTCCAGCGGCGGCAGGCGCAGGCCGGGGATACCGCGGAAGAAGCGGAAGAACGGCTCGCTGTCGGCATCGGGGCCGCCGTCGTCGTCGCCCGGGTCGGACGCGTTGCGCAGGCCGGCCACCGTGACGCCCACCACCGCCGGACCTTGCGACTGCACGATGGCGCGATAGTTGGGCAGATGGCCGGTGGCCAGCGTGCTCGCGGCGAGTGGCGCCGCGGTGGCGGGCGCGGTGACGGTGGAGGTGGCGGCGGCCGCGGCCTCGCCGCGATGCAGCCAGGACGGCAGTGTCCAGGCATCGGCCGCCGTGGCGGCCAGGGAGAGCACCAGCAGCGCCGAGGCGGCAGCGGTGGCGGTGAGCTTGCGGGACATGTGAGGCTCCTTTCGTCGGGAACGCTGCGTGGCGGCAGCGGATGAGGAGCACTCTAGAAAGTGGGGGTGAGGGGGCGGTGAGGCGAAGGTGAGGTGAAAGTGAAGACCGCTACCGCTACGGTGCGCAAGACGGACCTCGGCGGAGCATCACCGGCGCGGCCGGATCACGGCCACCACGTCCCGGTGGCACGCCTCATCCGGTGCGGCAGGACGCGCCACCAGATCGAGAGCATGAGGCGTATCGTCGCCGCCGGCCGGGGAAAGGGGACATCGCGTGGCGTCGCGCGTGCGCCGGGCGGCTTGAGTCGCCTCAATCTCCGAGGGCCGGCAGTGGCCTTCGATGCTTCGGGCGTGCGGCACGCGGTCGGCGGCGGGCAGCACCGCACGATGCGTGACGGCGCGTGGTCAGCGCCGCAACCCGGTCCCCCGTGCAACCGCCTCGAGGGTGCGCGCCGTACTGCTGCGCCCATGTCGGCGCGGGCTCGCGCATCGGGCATCCCTCGGTGATGCCATCGCGGGTGACGACGCGGGTGCTCTGCCGCTCCGGTACGCCCGCAGCGACCACGTTCCGTTCCAGTCCGGCGACGCCGCGAGCGTGACACCCGATACGCACGCACCCATAATTCCTCGGTCGGCGTGGCCACCTGTCCGCACGCCCTTGCGTCAACCGAGGGGGCGCGAAAAGAAATGGTCCGGCAGGCGACGTGGTGTGGCTGGGCGCTGGCGGCTGTCATGACCCTGCTCGCGCCGGCCGATGCGGGGGCGCAGACCGGCGAACCGGCTGCAGGCGTTGCGCTGGATCTGGCCAGGGCGCGGGCACGCCAGATCAGCCACCTGCGCTACGAACTGACGATGTCGATTCCGGCGGCCCAGGCGCAACCGGTGTCGGGCACCAACGTGCTGCGGTTTCGACTGGCAGACCGGACGAAGCCGCTGGTGATCGACTTCGACGCCGAAGGCGCAGCCGAGGCGACCGTCACTGCCAACGGCGTCGTGGTGCCCACCCGCGCGGTCAACGGCCATCTGGTGATTCCCGCGTCGCGGCTGCGTCGCGGCGAGAACACGGTGCGCATCGACTTTCGTGCCGGCGACGCACCACTCAACCGCAGCGGCAACTTGCTCTACACCTGGTTCGTGCCGGCCAATGCGCGGCGGGCGCTGCCTTGCTTCGACCAGCCCGATCTCAAGGGCCGCTGGACCGTCTCGCTGGAACACCCGGCCCCGTGGCAGTCGGTGGCCAACGGCGCCGAGCGCGACCGGCGGACGATCGGCGACCGTGTGCGTGTGCGTTTCCACGCCACCCGGCCGCTGCCGACCTACGTGCTGGCCTTCGTCGTCGGCGACATGAAGGTCGAGACCGCGACGCGCGCCGGCCGCACGATGCGCATGTTCCACCGCGAGAACGATGTCGCCAAGCTGGCGCGCAACCGCGACGTGCTGTTCGATCTGCACGCGCAGTCCCTGGCGTCCCTGGAGCGCTACACCGGCATCCCCTATCCGTTCGCCAAGTTCGACTTCGTCCTGATCCCGGCGTTCCAGCCCGGTGCCATGGAGCACGCGGGGAACGTCGCCTACAGGGCCGAGTCCTTGCTGCTCGACGAGTCGGCGACGCAGGACGCACTTCTCGCGCGCGCCCACGTGATCGCGCACGAGACGGCCCACATGTGGTTCGGCAACCTGGTCACGATGCGCTGGTTCGACGACGTCTGGACCAAGGAGGTCTTCGCCAATTTCATTGCCGACAAGGTGATCGAGCCGCAGTTCCCGCAGGTGCGGCACGACCTGCAGTTCTTCCTGGCGCACCACGGCAGCGCGTACGCCGTCGACCGCTCGGCGGGCGCGAACCCGATCCGCCAGCCCTTGGACAACCTCGGCGACGCAGGCAGCCTGTACGGCCCCATCGTCTACGACAAGTCGCCGGTGGTGATGCGCCAGCTCGAAGCGCTGCTGGGCGAGAAGGCCTTTCGCGACGGCGTGCGCAGCTACCTGCGCCGGCACGCCTTCGGCAACGCCACCTGGGACGACCTGATCGCCGCCCTTGCCGGGCGCACGAAGCGGGACCTGAGACAGTGGAGCCGCATGTGGGTCGACGAGCCGGGACGCCCGGTGATCCGCACCGAGCTCGACGTGCACGAGGGCCGCGTGCGACGGCTGGCGCTGCAGCAGCGCGACCCGCAGGGGCGGAACCGCCTGTGGCCGCAGCAGCTGCGCGTCACGGCGGGCTGCGGCGCGCAGCCGCGTCGCATCGTGGCCGGGCTGGTGGGCCGCGAGGTCGACCTGACGGGATTGCTCGCAGGCTGCGTGCCCGACTACGTGCTGGCGGGCGGCGACGGCTGGGGCTATGGTGAATTCGAGCTCGATGCCCGTTCGCAGGACCATCTGCAAACCCGCATCCCCGAGATCGGCGACCCGCTGACGCGGAGCGTGGCGTGGTCCGCGCTGTGGGACGCGCTGCTCGGCGGCCGCATGGCGCCGGGCCGCTGGTTCGAGATGGCCACGTTGAACCTGCGCAGCGAGCGCGACGCTCAGCTCATCGGCGATTGGCTCGGCGACCTGAACGTCGTGTGGTGGCGGTTCCTGACCCCGGTGCAACGGGCCGAACGAGCCCCGGCGCTGGAGTCGCTGCTGCGCGGTCGCCTCGACGCTGCGCCCGAGCCGGGCCTGAAATCGACCTGGTTCGCCGGGCTGCGAAGAGTCGCCACCACGCCTCAGACGGTCGCCTGGTTGCGCGCGCTGTGGCAGCGCGAAGCAAGCCTCCCAGGCCTTCCCCTGGTCGAAGCCGACGAGACGGCGCTTGCCTTCGCGCTGGCCCTGCGTGACGTGGACGGCGAGCAGGCTCTGCTCGATGCGCAGCGCGACCGCATCACCAACCCGGACCGCAGGGCACGCTTCGAGTTCGTCCGCGGGGCTGTCTCGGCCGACGCAGGCGTGCGCGAGCGCTGGTTCCGGGCATTGCGGGACCCCGCCAACCGCGGCCGCGAGATCTGGGTCGTGCAGGGCTTGAGTCTGCTGAACGGTCCGCAGCGGGCCGAAGCCTCCGCGGCGCTGGTGCCCGAGGCGCTGGACATGCTGCTGGAGGTCCACCGGACCGGCGCGCTGTTCTTCGATGAATCCTGGCTGGCTGCCACGTTGGGAGGGCATTCCTCGCCCCAGGTCGCTTCGGCGGTGACGCGCTTCATCGACGCCTTGCCGGCGGACTATCCCCCGCGGCTGCGCGCCAAGGTCCTGCAGGCCTCGGACTTGCTGATGCGGGCAGCGCGGGTGGGGGGGCCCTGAGCCGAGCTCGAGATTGACACCTGCGGGGCGCCTCAGTACAAGGGGCGGCCACGAAGGAGTGCCGATGAACAAGCGCCCGCACGCCGTTCTGCGCGGCATGAGTCTGGTCGTGCTGGGTGTCCTCGCTGCCTGCGCCCTCGTGCCGCTGCAGCCCGACCGCGGCGCCACGGCGCCGCAGCTCGAGGGCTTCGGCCGCATCGACGCGCCGGTCACCACACGCAGCGACGCCGCACGCCGGCTCTACCACGCAGGCGTCCTGCAGGCCTACGCCTTCAACGAAAAGGAGGCCGTGCGCCAGTTCAAGGCCGCGCTGGCGATCGACCCGACCTGCGCGATGTGCGCCTGGGGCGTGGCCTGGCAGCTCGGTCCGAACATCAATGCCCGGGAGCGCGGTGATCTCACCGAGGCACGGCGGTACATCGACCATGCCTCGCGCCATGGGCAGGACGCCAGCGCGCGCGAGCGTGCGCTGATCGACGCGATGGCCACGCGCTACGACGTGGCCGCGCGCACCGGTCCGGCCTTCACGCCGTCGGACGCCGATGTGTGCCGGGGGGCACGGGGCGACAAGGCCGCCCATCCGCTGGACATCGCCTATGCGGAGCGCCTGCACGCGCTCGTCATGGCCTATCCCGACGACGCCGACATCCTCTCGCTGTGGTCCGAGGCGGCCATGATCGTCGCCAAGGACGACTGGTACGACAAGACCACCGGCAAGCCATTGCCGCGCATCGCCGAGATGGTCGAACGGCTCGAGGCCCTGCTCGAGGCACAGCCCGGCCACACCGGCTTGAACCACTACCTGATCCACGCCGCGGATGCTCCCTCGAATGCCGCCCGCGCCGTGGCCGCGGCCGACCGCCTGGCCACGCTGGCACCGGGTGCGCCGCACCTGGTGCACATGCCGGCCCACATCTACATCCGCGTGGGCCGCTATGCCGATGCGGCCGCGCGCAACGAGAGCGCCCTGGCGGCAGAGGATGCGCAGGACGAGGCGCAGAAGGCGCAGGGCTTTGGGGTCAGCAAGGACTGGCGCGGCCACAACACGCATTTCCTCTGGTATGCCGCACTGATGCAAGGGCGTGGCGAGGCCGCGCTGGCCGCAGCGCGCAGCGTCGCCGGGCGCGCCAAGCGCGACACGGTATGGAGCGAGTACTTCCGCAGCGTTCCGCAGCTGACCTTGCTGCGCCTGGAACGCTGGGAGGCGCTGCTGGACGAGCCGCCGGCGACGGGCGCGCGCGGCATGGCCGCGGCCGTCGGTCAGTCGGCGCGCGGCGTCGCCCTGGTGCGACTCGGGCGCCTGCCCGAAGCGCAAGCGGCGCTGCAGGCCGCCGATGCGGGCGCGGCGACGCTGCGCGCGACGCACGCGTCGGCCAGCGACGAGGACCTCGGCATCCGCAACATCGCCGACGCGATGCTCGCGCGTCTGCGCGCCGAACTGGCCGCCGCCGACGGCCGCGGTGACGAGGCGCTGGCGCAGCAAGCCCGCGCGGTGGCGGCAGCGAGGGATGCCGACGACAAGGAGCCGCCCCTGCTGGCCGCCGGCGCGCGGCTGGCGCTGGGTGACCTGCAGCTGCAGTTCGGCCGCGCGGCCGACGCCGAGGCGACCTTCCGCGCCGACCTGGCGGTGCTGCCCGACAGCGGCTGGGCCTTGCGCGGCCTGGCGCGCGCGCTCGCGGCGCAGGGCAATGCGGCCGAGGCGGCCGCGGTGCGCGCCCGCGGCGAACGCGTCTGGCCGCAGGCCGATGCGGCCCTCAAGAGCCGCGGCTGAGGGCGCCCCATCTCGTGTCTTCGGCAGGACCGCCGGCGTCGTGGCGCCGGATGGATGGGCAGGCTGGAAGCCGACGCCTCAGTCGTGCGGCTCGCCGAAGGCCGCGAGGAACTCGGCCACGAAGTGCAGCGAGCCGGTCAACGACAGGTTGACGGCACACCAGCCACCGTCCTCCATCGCAACCTGGAGGTCGTGATCCCAGTCGTTGCCGTCGTCGGCCGGTCCATGGCTGTGCGGGAAATGGCGCCACGCCCAATCCAGGATCTGCTGCACTTCGGCCATCACGGCGGCATGCTGGTCCCGCGGCGTCGACGCCATCGCCTCCAGCGTGGCCACGCCGTCGCCGGCC
Source organism: uncultured Piscinibacter sp. (assembly GCF_937952055.1). Classification (GTDB taxonomy): domain Bacteria; phylum Pseudomonadota; class Gammaproteobacteria; order Burkholderiales; family Burkholderiaceae_C; genus Piscinibacter. The sequence continues at coordinate 85,612 of NZ_CALFYO010000034.1, read as the reverse complement.
TCGCCGAGATCGAACATCAGATAGTGCAAGGGCAAGGCGCGAAGCGGCTAGCGCGGCGCGCGCAGCGCGAGCGGCTCGGCGATCTGCGACGCGAAGCGCGCATGGCAAGCCTGGCAGCTGGCCCGCAGCTGCAGGCCCGCCGCATACAGGCCGCGCGCGTCGCGACGCCGCGCCGCCGCACCCGCGGCGGCAGCGCCGTCGCGCATCGCATCGGTCCATTGCAGCCAATCGGCCCGGCCCCTGGCCAGCGCCGGATCGGCCAGCGTGTCGCTGGTCCGCGCCAGTTGGGACGCCGCGTCGACCACGGCCTGCCAGGCTTCGGCGGCCGTGGGTTCGGGGTCGGCCCGGGCATGACGGTCGGCTGCGGCGAACAGCACGCCGGCCGCCGGATCGACGAGCAGGTCCATCAGGTCGGGCAGGATCAGCGCGAGCTCATCCTCCAGCGACGCCGCCAGGTGCGCCACCGGCAGCGCGGGCACCGGGGTCGCAGCGTCGTTGCGTGAACAACCGGCCAGTGCGAGCACGAGCAGCATGCCGCAGGCGCGCCGTGAGCTTGGCCGCATCGTCGTCTCCTTGCGAGGCAGCGCGCAGGCCACGAAGGCGCCGCGACGCACCGCATCCTTGTTGTGAACGCGAGGGTAGCGCCGATCGACCCGCGGCGCGACCCCTGCGGCCGGGGGCCGGACGTCCGGGGTCAGGTGATCGGACCCCGGCGCATGTCGACGCGCAGTCCGCCCTGCGCCGCCGTGCCGAACGTGAGCGTCGCCCCGTGCCGCCGTGCCACCGCCTGCACGATGGCGAGGCCCAGGCCGCTGCCTTCCACCTCGCGCGTCTCGCCGCGCTGGAAGCGGTCGACCAGGCGCTCGCGCTGCCCGGGCGGGATGCCCGGGCCGTCGTCGTCCACGCGCACGAGCCATCCCTCGCCCTCGGTGGCCTGCACCGTCAGCGCCACGCGCCTGCCGCCGAACTTCACCGCGTTGTCCAGCAGGTTGCGGATGGCGCTGCGCAGGGCCTGTGGATCGCCGCGCATGCGCACGGGCATGGTGGCGTCCAGCGTGATCGCCGCACCACGGCGGGCGGCCAGCGGCTCGGCGTCGGCGATCGCCTGGCGGGCCACCTCGGCGAGGTCGACCTGGCTCATCGGCGCGGCGGTGGCGCCGGGTTCGGCGCGGGCCAGCGCGAGCAATTGCTCCACCAGGTGCGTCGCGCGATCCACGCCGGCGCGCAGCTGGGCGATCGCCTCGTCCTGCGAAGCGCCCGCGGGCGTGCCCTGCAGCAGGCCGACCTGCAGCTTCAGCGCCGTCAGCGGCGTGCGCAGTTCGTGCGCGGCGTCGGCCACGAAGTGGCGCTGCGTCTCGAAGGCTTCGGCCAGCCGCGCCAGCAGGCCGTTGAAGGCGCCCACCAGCGGCTGCAGTTCCTGCGGCAGGCCGGCTTCGGGCAGTGCCTGCAGGCTGTCGGCGCTGCGCGAGCGCGCGGCCTGCACCACGCGCTGCAGCGGCGCGAGCGACAGGCCGATGATCCACCACAACCCCATCGCCACCAGCGGCGCAGCGATGGCGATGGGCAGCACGCTGCGCAGCGCCGCCGTGGTGGCCAGCCTGCGCCGCACCGCCAGCGGTTGCGCCACCTGCACCACGCGCAGCGGCGTGGCGGCGGCGAACAGGCGCCACTCCTCGCCGGCCAGGCGCACCTGGCTGTAGCCGAGCACGGCGCGCGGCGGCAGCGCCTGCGTCAGACCGCGCGGCCGGCTGGTGTAGAGCGTCACGCCTTGTACCGACCACACCTGCACCACGTAGTCGAACTCGGGGTTGGCCAGCGCGTCGCGCTCGTCGTCGCCGATGCGGCCCTGGTCGCGCAGCGACAGCGCCATCTGGCGCAGGTGGTAGTCGAACAGTTCGTCGGCCTCGGCGCGCACGCTGACGTAGGTGGCGCCGCCCACCGCGAGGGCGGTGATGCCGGCCAGCGCGAGCAGGAAGGCGAACAGCCGCCCGCGCAGCGAGTGCAGTGCGCCCGACTTCAAGCGCTGCCGTCCTTGGGCGGGCCGGCGTAGTAGCCCAGGCCGCGCACAGTGTGCAGCAGGTCGTCGCCCAGCTTCTTGCGCAGCTGGTGCATGTAGACGCTGATGGCGTTGCTCTCCAGCTCCTCGCCCCAGCCGTAGAGCCGGTCTTCGAGCTGTGCGCGCGAGACGATGGCGCCGGGCCGCTCCAGCAGCGCCTGCAGCAGCGCGAACTCGCGCGCCGAGAGCAGCACGGGGCGACCGGCCCGCTTCACCTCGCGCGTGGCGGGGTCGAGCGTGAGGTCGGCCACCTGCAGCACGGGGCTCGCGCGGCCGTCGTGCCGGCGGCGCAGCGCGCGCAGGCGAGCGAGCAGTTCGTCGAGTTCGAAGGGCTTGACGAGGTAGTCGTCGGCGCCGCTGTCCAGACCCTTGACCTTGTCGGGCAGCGTGTCGCGCGCGGTGAGCACGATCACCGGCGTCGCGTCGCCACGGGCGCGCAGGCTGCGCAGCACGTCCAGCCCGTCGCGCTGCGGCAGGCCCAGGTCGAGCAGCACGGCGTCGAAACGTTCGCTGGCGAGCACGGCCTCGGCGGCGCGGCCGTCGCGCACCCAGTCGCAGGCCATGGCCTGGCGGCGCAGCGCCTCGCGCAGGCTTTCGCCGATCATGGCGTCGTCTTCCACCAGCAGCACGCGCATGGGCGGATGATGCCAGCCGGCGCCGCGCCGACATGAGGCGAAGGTGAAGGGGCCGCGCGGCATGCCGGAGTCCGCGCGGCCCGCTCCGGGACGTGTCGGCCTGTGAAAGATCAAGCCGGAAGCGGGCGGACTCGCCGATAGTGCGCCGATGAGCGACGTTGCCCACGACCTTCTCGTGCTGCTCGAGCGGTTTGCCGCGCGTTGCCCGCTGCCGCGCGTGCACGCGCTGCACCTGCCGCCGCCCGCCGCCGACGGCACGCGCGATGGCGAGTTCTGCGCCATCGAGCTCGACGACGGGTCGCTTGGCCTGAGCTTCGTGCTGCTCGGCGGCACGCTGGCGCAGCTGCGCGCGCCGGGCGATCGCACCGGCCTGCTGGGCATGGACTCACTGGCCTTGGCGCGGCGTTACGCCGAAGGCCATGGCGAGGAGCGTGCACTGGGCTTCGCCGCCGTCAACGCGCTGACGCGCCATCTGTTCGACCGCGCCGGCTACGTGCCACCGGCCGCGGGCGGTTCGATCGGCGACCTCGATCTCGCCGCGGGCGATCAGGTCGGCATGGTGGGGCTGTTCCCGCCGCTGGTGAAGCAGGTGCTGGCCACCGGCGCGCAGCTCACCGTGGTGGAGTTGCGCGAGGACCTGGCCGGGCCGCGCGAGGGCTGGCAGGTCACGCTCGACCCGGCTGCGCTGGCGCGCTGCAACAAGATCCTCTCCACCAGCACGGTGCTGCTCAACGACACGCTGGACGAGGTGCTCTCGCATTGCCGGCAGGCTCAGCGCGTGGCGCTGATCGGCCCCGGCGCGGGCTGCCTGCCCGACCCGCTGTTCGCACGCGGCGTGACGCTGCTCGGCGGCAGCTGGATCGTCGATGCCGCCGCCTTCAAGGCCGCACTGCGCAGCGGGGAGCCCTGGGGCGCGCACGTGCGCAAGGTCGCCATCCGCCGCGAAGCCTACCCGGGCTTCGAGCGCTTGCTCGCCGACGCGCTGGCCGGCGCGCCCAGCGGGCGCTGAGCGGCGCGATCCTCGGGGGCCGTCTCGCACGCTGGCAGGGGCAGGCGGGCGATCAGGCAGAGGGCCTGGCGTCGCATCGGATCCTTCTCCCTCCGAGGGCTGCGGTGAGGTTCGCGGCCGGCCGTGTTCCTTCGACCAGGCGGTGCTGCAGCCGGCGTCGATCGGCACTAGGATGGCAGCCGCACTGTCCCGAGGTACCTGCGCATGACGACCCTCCGCATCGAAGTCAACGGCCGGCCGGTCGAGACCGACGTCGCTCCCACCACCTTGCTGGTCGAACTGCTGCGCGGCCCGCTGGCGCTGACCGGCACGCACCAGGGGTGCGACACCGCGCAGTGCGGCGCCTGCACCGTGCTGCTCGATGGCCAGGCGGTGAAGAGCTGCAGCATCCTCGCCCTGCAGGCGCAGGGCCGCCGCGTCACCACCGTCGAGGGGCTGGCGAGCGGCGATCGGCCGCACCCGCTGCAGGAGGCCTTCATGGCCTGCCACGGCCTGCAGTGCGGCTTCTGCACGCCCGGCATGCTGATGGCGGCCTGCGGCCTGCTGCGCGAGCAGCCGCAGCCCAGCGAGGCGCAGATCGCCGAGGCGCTGGAAGGCAACCTGTGCCGCTGCACCGGCTACGTCAACATCGTCGCCGCCGTGCAGCAGGCGGCGCAGGCGATGGCCGCGTCGGGGGAGAAGGCATGAGCGCGACGGTGGAAGCAGGCCGCTACGGCAGCGGCAAGGCGGTGCGCCGCATCGAGGACCCGGCGCTGGTGCGCGGCGCCGGCCAGTTCACCGACGACCTGGCCCGTGCCGCGCAGACGCACCTGGTCTTCCTGCGCTCACCGCACGCGCATGCGCGCATTCGCGGCGTCGACACCGGCGCGGCGCGGGCCGTGCCGGGCGTGCTGGCGGTGTGGAGCGGCGCCGACCTCGCCACCGCCGGGGTCAAGCCGATCGGCCCGGCCGTGCCCTTCCCGCGGCCGGATGGCCAGCCCGGCGCCTCGGCGCCGCGCCATGCGCTGGCGCTGGACCGCGTGCGCTACGTCGGCGAGGCGGTTGCCGCTGTCGTGGCCGAGTCGCGCGAGGCGGCGATGAACGGAGCCGAGGCGGTGATGGTCGACTACGAGGACCTGCCGTCGGTGACCGATCCGCTGCAGGCCATCCGCCCCGGCGCGCCCGTGCTGTGCGATGCCGCACCCGACAACATCGCCGCCGAGATGCGCCATGGCGACGCGGCGGCGGCCGATGCGGCCTTCGAGACGGCGGCCCATGTGGTGGCGCTGGACCTCGTCAACCAGCGTCTCGCGCCGGCCTCGATGGAGCCGCGCGTGGTGCTGGCCGAGACCGAGGCCGGCAGCGGCCGGCTCGTCATCACGCTGTCCAGCCAGATGCCCACCGCGGTGCGCGACGGCGTGGCCGCTTCGCTCGGCCTGCCCAAGGAGCAGGTGCGCGTGCTCGTCGGCGATGTCGGCGGCGGCTTCGGCATGAAGACCGGCCTGTACCCGGAGGACATCGTCGTCGCCCATGCGGCGCGCGAACTGAGGCGGCCGGTGAAGTGGTGCGCGCAGCGGCTCGAGGAGTTCAGCGCCTCGGTGCACGGCCGCGACGTGGTCACGCGCGCCGAACTCGCGCTCGACGCGAACGGCAAGGTGCTGGCGCTGCGCACCCGGTCCTACGCCAACGTGGGCGGCTACGCGATGACGGTGGGCGTGGCCATCCAGCTGCTCATCGGGCCCTGGGTGTCGACCAGCATCTACGACATCCCGACGATCTCGTTGCGGCTCAGCGCGGTGATGACCAACACCACGCCGACCGGCGCCTATCGCGGCGCGGGCCGGCCTGAGGCGATCTACATCATCGAGCGGCTGATGGACGCCGCGGCGCGGGAGATGAAGCTCGACGGCGCCGAGCTGCGCCGCCGCAACATGATCCGCCCTGCGCAGATGCCCTACAAGAACCCGATGGGACAGACCTACGACGTCGGCCAGTTCGAGAAGATGCTCGACCAGGGCCTGGCGCTGGCCGACTGGCACGGCTTCGAGGCGCGCCGCGCGGCGTCGAAGACCCGGGGCCGGCTGCGCGGCCGTGGCATCGCCACCTTCCTCGAATGGACGGGCGGCAACGCGCTGTCCGAGCAGGTCACGGTGAACGTGCTTCCGCAGGGCCTGATCGAGCTGACCGTGGCCACGCTGCCGATGGGGCAGGGCATTGCCACCAGCTTCGCGCAACTCGCCGTCGACGTGTTCGGCGTGCCGATCGAGCAGATCCGCATCCTGCACGGCGACACCGACCGCGCCAACGGCTTCGGCAGCGCCGGCTCGCGCTCGCTGTTCACCGGCGGCTCGGCGGTGCAGGTGGCCTCCGAGCGCACGATCGAGCAGGCGAAGGAACTCGCCGGCGAGGCGCTGGAGGCCGCGCCCCGCGACATCGAATACCGTGCCGGCCATTTCGGCATCGTCGGCACCGACCGCGGCATCGGCCTGTTCGAGCTGGCCGCGAAGCAGCCTGCGGCGCGCATCACCGCCGAGGGCGGCGCCACCGCCGGCGCGCCGAGCTGGCCGAACGCCTGCCACGTCTGCGAGGTCGAGGTCGATCCCGACACCGGGGTGGTGGAGATCGCCGCCTACGCCTCGGTGAACGACATCGGCAGGGTCGTCAGCCCGACCATCGTGCGCGGCCAGGTCGAAGGCGGCGCGGTGCAGGGCATCGGCCAGGCGCTGTGCGAGCAGGTGGTCTATGAGCGTGACGGCGGCCAGCTGCTTACCGCCAGCTTCATGGACTACGCGCTGCCGCACGCCGACGGCTTCCGCGGCTTCAAGACGGTGTTCGACACCTCGGTGCCCTGCACGACCAACGTGCTGGGCGTGAAGGGCGTGGGCGAGCTCGGCACCATCGGCGCCACGCCGGCGGTGGTCAACGCGGTGGTCGATGCGCTGGCGGACGCCGGCCTCGGGCGCGACGCCGAGCGCGTGCAGATGCCGCTGACCGCGCCGACGGTGTGGCGCGCGCTGCAGCGCGACTTCGATGTCGTCGCCATCGGCTGAAGACCGCTTCGGGCTGCAGCGTTTCCTGCAGGCGCAGGACCCGGTCTACGCGCAGGTCGTGGCCGAGTTGCGCGACGGCCGCAAGGCGAGCCACTGGATGTGGTTCGTCTTCCCCCAGCTCCAGGGGCTGGGCAGGAGCGACATGGCGCGGCGCTACGCGATCTCGGGGTGCGCCGAGGCGGCGGCCTACCTGGCGCACCCGCTGCTCGGTGCGCGGCTGCGCGAGTGCACCGCCTTGGTCAACGCCGTGCAGGGGCGCGGCATCCAGCAGATCCTCGGCTCGCCCGACGACCTGAAGTTCCACTCCTGCATGACGCTGTTCGAGGCGGTGGCACCGCAGGAGCCGTTGTTCGGCGCGGCGATCGCCAGGTTCTTCGGCGGCCGCCGCGACGCGCAGACGCTGGCGCGCCTGTAGCGCCGGCTCAGTCGGACTTGCCGAGCAGCTCGAAGTGCTCGACCACCGGCGGCTGCGCGAAATACGGGCCGACGATGGCGCGCCACTGCGCGAACAGCGGGCCGCCGCGGAAGTGCACCGTGTGGTCCTCCAGGGTGTCCCAGAAGATCTGCAGGATGTAGCGCTCGGGCGACTCGATCCCCTTGTTGACCTTGAAGCCGCGGAAGCCCTTCGCCTGGCTGATCACGCTGCCGACGCCGCGCAGGATGGCTTCGTCGAAGGCGGCCTGCTGGCCGGGCTGGATGCGGATGTCGGCGAGTTCGAGGATCATGGTCGCTCCTTCTGCGGTGGGATTCAGACGCCGAGGTACTGCGACAGCGCGGCCGGGTCGGACGCCAGCGTGTCGCTCGCGCCGGCGAGCACGATGCGGCCCTTCTCCATCACCGCGGCGCGGTCGGTGTGGGCGAGCACGCGACGGTAGTCGCGGTCGACGATCAGCGTGCTGATGCCGGTGGCGCGGATCTCGCCGATGACGCGCCAGATCTCGGCGACGATCAACGGCGCAAGGCCCTCGGTCGCCTCGTCGAGGATCATCAGCTTCGGGTTGGTCATCAGCGCGCGGCCGATGGACAGCATCTGCTGCTCGCCGCCGGAGAGCTGCTGCCCACCGTGGCCGAGCCGTTCCGCCAGGCGCGGAAAGGTGGCGAGCACGCGCTCCTCGGTCCAGTCGCGCCGGCCGTCGACGCCGGCGCGTGCGCTCATCAGCAGGTTCTCGCGCACCGAGAGGTTCGGGAAGATGCCGCGCCCCTCGGGCACGTAGCCGATGCCCAGCTTCGCCATGCGCTCGGGCGCCCAGCCGGTGACCTCGCGGCCCTCCCAGGCCACGCGGCCGGAGGCCGGGCGCACGTAGCCCATCAGCGTGCGAATCAGCGTGGTCTTGCCCATGCCGTTGCGGCCGAGCAGGCCGAGCGCGGTGTGCGCCGGCAGTTCCAGGCTGGCCCCGCGCAGGATGTGGCTGTCGCCGTAATAGGTGTTGATCTCGCTGACCGAGAGCATCTCAATGCCCCTCGCCGAGGTAGGCCGTCTGCACTTCGCGGTTGGCGCGGATCGCCGCCGGCGCGTCGCTGGCGATGACCTCGCCGTTGACCATCACCGTGATGCGGTCGGCGATGCGGAACACCGCGTCCATGTCGTGCTCGACCAGCAGCACGGCGTGCGTCCGCTTCAGCGAGGCCAGCAGCGCGAGCATGCGGTCGGTCTCCTCGGCGCCCATGCCGGCCAGCGGCTCGTCGAGCAGCAGCACGCGCGGCCGTGTCGCCAGGCACATGGCGATCTCGAGCTGCCGCTTGCCACCATGGCTGAGCGTGCCGGCGCCGCGCGCCGCCTCGTCGGCGAGGCCGGCCGCCGCCAGCGCCTCGCGCGCCACCTGCAGGCTGCTGGCGCAGTGCTGCGCACTCTCCCACACCGCCCAGGCGCGCGGCCGCGCGGCCTGCGCGCACAGGCGGCAGTTCTCCAGCACGCTGAACTCCGGGAAGATCGTCGTGCGCTGGTAGCTGCGGCCGATGCCGGCGCTCGCGCGCCGCGGCTGCGACCAGTCGGTAATGTCGTGACCGTCGAAGTGGATGCTGCCGCTGGATGCCGGGATCTCGCCCGACAGCATGTTGATCAGCGTCGACTTGCCCGCGCCGTTGGTGCCGATCACCGCGTGGACCTGACCGACCTCGAAGGCCAGCGAGACGCCGTTCACCGCGGTAAGCCCGCCGAAGCGGCGCGTCAGCAGGTTGGAGCGCAGCAGCGGCGCGTTCGCATCGGTCCGCGGCTCAGCCATGCGAGGCTCCGGCGAGGCGTGCGTTCAGGCCGATCAGGCCCTTCGGCAGCAAGGCCACGAAGGCGATGATGGTCAGACCCAGCGTGAGCTGCCAGTGGCCGGCCAGCGGGCCGAGCAGCGCCTCGCTTTGGGTCAGTTCCTTGAGCAGCGTGAAGGCGAATGCGCCGATCACCGCGCCGCGCAGGCTGCCGATGCCGCCGAGGATGATCATCAGCAGCACCGCGCCCGACTCGTGCCAGGACAGCAGCTCGGGATTCACCGCGCCGTCCTTCACCGCGACGAGGAAGCCGGCGAGCCCGGCCAGGGCACCGGCGATGACGAAGGCGGCGAGCTTGTAGCCGTAGGTGCGAAAGCCCGCCGCGCGCATGCGCTGCTCGTTCACGCGGATGCCCGCCAGCGCATGGCCGAAGCGCGAGCGGTTGATCAGCGCGAGCAACGCATAGCTCGCCACCAGCGCCGCGAGCACGGTGTAGTAGAGGTGGTGCTTGCGTTCGAGGTCGAGCCACACCGTGCCGGCGATCTCGATCACCGGCTTGCTGTACAGGAAGATGCCGTCGCTGCCGCCGCCGACCTTGGTGTCGTGGAACACGAAGTAGGCCATCTGCGCGAAGGCCAGCGTGACCATGATGAAGTACACGCCCTTGGTGCGCAGGCTGAGCGCGCCGACGAACAGCGCGTACAGTGCCGCCGCGCCGATCGCCGCCGGCAGCAGCCGCAGCAGCGATGCCGGGCCGGCGTCGCCGGTGGCCAGTACCGTCACGTAGGCGCCGATGCCGAAGAAGGCGGCGTGGCCGAGGCTGACCAGTCCGGTGCTGCCCACCAGCAGCTCGAGGCTGAGCGCGAAGATCGCGAGCACGGCGATCTTCACGACCAGGTCCTGCGTGTAGGGCGTCAGCACGGCGGGCAGTGCGGCCAGCGCCAGCGCCACCAGCCAGGGAGCGAGCCACCTCGGCATCTAGAAGCTCCGCTTCATCAGGCCCTCGGGCCGCCAGACGAGGATGATCGCCATCAGCAGGTAGACGCCGATGCCGCTGTACTCGGCGAAGAACACCTTGCCGAAGGTGTCGACGAAGCCGACCAGCAGCGAGGCGATGAGCGCGCCGGTGATCGAGCCGATGCCGCCGATCACCACCACCACGAAGCAGATGATCAGCACGCTGCCGCCCATGCCCGGATAGACCGACGACAGCGGCGCGGCGATCATGCCGGCCAGTGCCGCCAGCGCCACGCCGCCGGCGAAGACGATGCGGTACAGGCGCTGGATGTCGATGCCCAGGCCGCGCACCATGTCGCGGTTGCTCGCGCCGGCGCGGATCATCATGCCCAGCCGGGTGCGGTTGACCACCCCGTACAGCGCTGCCGCGAGCACGATGCAGGCGAGCGAGGCGAACACCCGGTACCACGGATAGCTCATCAGCTCGCCGAGCTTGAAGCCGCCGGACAGCCACGACGGCGCCTGCACGCCGTGCACGTCGTTGCCCACGGTGAGCGAGCGCAGTTCCTCGAAGACGAGGATCAGCGCATAGGTCATCAGCACCTGCTGCAGGTGCTCGCGCTGGTAGAGGAAGCTGAAGAAGGCCCACTCGAGCAGGTAGCCGAACAGCGCGGCGAGGATCACGCCGGCGAGCAGCTTGCTCAGGTACCAGTCGCCGAACCACGGCGCCAGCACGAAGGCCATGTAGGCGCCGATCATGTAGAAGCTGCCGTGCGCCAGGTTGATCACGCCCATGATGCCGAAGATCAGCGTCAGCCCGCTGGCCACGAGGAACAGCAGCAGGCCGTACTGCACGGCGTTCAGGCACTGGACGAGGAAGGTGGCGAGGTCCACGGTGGCTGCCGGCAAAGAAGGAATCGGGCGGCTCGAGCCGCCCGTTTCATGCTGGCGAAGCTTACAGCTTGCAGCCGCGCGCCGGGTCGGCCAGCGCCTTCACCGCCACGGCGCGGTACTCGTTGTTGACGCCCTTGGCCTCGCGCAGGTACATGTCCTGCACCGGGTTGCCGGCCGGCGAGATGGTGAACTTGCCGCGCGGGCTGTCCACCGTCACCTTGCGCATCGCCGCAAGCATGGCGTCGCGCCTGCCCATGTCGCCCTTCACCGCGTTCAGGCCGGCGGCGAGGATCTGCGCCGCGTCGTAGCCCTGCACCGCGTAGACGTCGGCATTGGTCTTGTAGGCCAACGCGAAGTTCTTGCGGAAGGTGTTGTTCTTCGGGATGTTCAGGCTGTCGGCGTAGTGCAGCGTGGTCTGCAGGCCCTGTGCCGACGGGCCCTGGGCCTCCAGCGTGCCGTCGGTGAGGAAGCCCGAGCCGAACAGCGGGACGCTCTTCTTCAGACCGGCGGCGTCGTAGTCCTTGACGAACTTGACCGCACCGCCGCCGGCGAAGAAGGCGAACACCACGTCGGGCTTCTGTGCCGCGATCTCGGTCAGCAGCGCCTGGAACTCGACGTTGGGGAAGGGCAGGCTGAGGTCCTTGACGACCTTGCCGCCGCCCTTCTCGAACGCCTCGGTGAAGCCCTTCACCGTCTCGGTGCCGGCCGCGTAGTTCCAGGTGATCGTCATGGCGCGCTTGTAGCCCTTCTGCGCGGCGACCACGCCGGTGGAATAGCCCGGCTGCCAGTTGCTGAAGCTGCTGCGGATGATGTTGGCCGCGCACATCGGGCCGGTGATGGCGTCGGCGCCCGCATTGGGCACGATGAGCAGGGTGTTGCTCTCGCGCGCCGCCTTGGCCATGGCCAGCGCGACGCCCGAGTGGACCGTGCCGACCAGCACGTCGACCTGATCGCGCTTGATCAGCTTGTTGACGTTGTCGGTGGCCTTGGACGGATCGCTCTCGTCGTCGACCTTGAAGTACTGGATCTCGCGGCCGGCGAGCTTGCCGCCCTGTTCCTGGACGTGGAGCTTGAAGCCGTTCTCGATCATGTTGCCGAGGGCGGCATAGGTGCCGGTGTAGGGCAGCATCAGGCCGACCTTGATCGGGCCGCTGCCCTGTGCCAGGGCCGGCGAGGTGAGGGCAGCCGCGCAGGCGGCAGCGACGGCAAGACGGGTGGCGACAGGCATCATCAGGCTCCAGGACTCGGGAGCCGGCATGCTAGGGCCGCACATCGGAGCGGGCCATCGGGGTTTGACAGAAGTCAGCGGGGCCACGGCCGCCCCGCCGCAGCCTCGCGCCACTGCGCGATACTGGTCGCAATGGACTGTGGAGGCCCGTGATGAAGATTCTCGTTCCCGTCGACGGCTCGGCCGAGTCGCTCGCCGCCGTGAGCCATGCGCTGCAGCTCGTGCGCGACGGCCTGCGCGCGACCCTGCTGCTGGCCAACGTCCAGGAGCCGGCCAGCCTGTACGAACTGCTGCGCGTGCACGATGCCGACGCGATCGAGGCGATCGCCCGCGGTGCCGGCGAGCACCTGCTGCAGGAGGCTGCGGCGCTGTGCACGACCGCCGGCGTCGATTTCGAGCTGGAGGTGGCGCAGGGCGAGCCGGCCCACACGCTGATCGACATCGCCGAGGACGAAGGCTGCGCGCTGATCGTGCTGGGCGCGCACGGCAAGGGCGAGACAGTCGGCAGCCGCCTCGGCTCGGTGGCGCACGCGCTGCTGCACGACGCGCAGCTGCCGGTCACCGTGGTGCGCGCCTCAGTGTGACATCAGCACCGGCACGGTCATCGACTCGATGACGGTGCGCGTCGCGCCGCCGAGCACCCACTCGCGCGCGCGTCCGTGACCGTAGCAGCCCATCACCAGCAGGTCGGACTGCTCGTCGGCGGCGAGGGAGAGCAGTTGCTCGCCGACGTCGATCTCCGAGGCGACCTCGCGCTTGAACCGCGCCTGCACGCCATGCTGGCGCAGGTAGCCGACGATGCCGGACTCGGCCGCCGGCGACTCGCCCTCGTCGAAGGCCGCCACCGTCACGTCGCGTGCCTGCAGCAGGATGGGCAGCGCGGCGCTCACCGCGCGCGCCGCCTCGCGCGTCGGCTTCCAGGCCACCAGCACGCGCTCCAGCTTGGGCGGTGCAGCCGTGATGTGCGGCACCACGATGGCCGGCCGGCCGCTGTCGATCAGCACCGAGGAGACGAAGTCAGGCGGCACGTCGACGTCGCGCATCTCGTCGGTGCTGCGCTGGCCCATCACCAGCAGGTCGGCATAGAGAGCCTGCTGCGCGACGTCGACGATGGGACGGCCGGTGACCTCCAGCCAGTTCACGCGCTGCCGGTCGACGCTGGCGGCGAACAGCTTGCGCGCCGCCTCGAGCCGCTGCGCGTCGACCTCGGCGAGCATCGGCGCGACGTCGGCGCCGGCAGCCATCGCCATCGGGTAGCGCAGCAAGGCGGAGGTCACGGCGTAGATGGCCGTCGCCTGCGCCCCGTGCGCGAGCGCGAGCTGTTCGGCGAGCTGCAGCCGCACCGCCGCGCGTGGCGAGGCATCGACGTGGACGAGGAGGGCTTTCAGCGTGCTCATCGAGATCTCCGGCAGGGGACGATGCTGACACGCTAAGGCGACGGGGCGGTCGCGGCGTTGACGACCGTCAAGTCAGTGGTGTCGTCACCAGGCGCTGCAGCAGCGCGCTGCGGTCCTTCTTCTGCGCTGCCGTGCCCTGCGTGGCCAGCAGTGATTCGGCCACCTCGTAGGCATAGAGGATGAAGGCGCGCCCGCGCGCCTCGGCGATGGTGAATCCCAGCGCCGAGAAGCACTGCGAGATGTAGGACAGGCGCCGCGCATCGACCTCGTCGACCGCATGCCGCGCCAGCGCGTCGCGCCGGGCCCAGGCGCGGATGGCGAGCTCCACGCGTGCCGCCCGCTGCGCGGCTCGGCCGCGGAAGGGCAGCGAGATCAGCTCGCCGATCAGTGCCTGGGGGTCGCCCTGCTGGCCTTCGAAGCGCCGGATCACCTGCTCGGTGGCGCCGTCGCGCCAGCCGTTGAGCACGGCGACGAGCAGCGCCTCGCGGTCCTTGAAGTGCCAGTAGAAGCTGCCACGCGTGACTGCCAGCGCCTTGGCCAGCACGTCCACGCGCACCGCGTCGATGCCCTGGTCGATGAGCAGCTCCGTGGCGGCGGCGATCCAGGCCTCGGGAGTGAGCGTGCTGCGCGCCGGCTCGTCGGCGGCGCGGCGCGTGCGCGATCGGGTGGCGGGGCGTGCCGTCATGTGCCGATGATGCCATACACAAATGTACGGAACTTGGGGCAATCCCCGAGTGCAATATCGTGCAGGATGCCTACCATCCTTTCCATACATTAGTGTATGGAGCAAGACATGGCCCGCAGCTTCTTCGACGACCCGGCGATGCTGGCGCCGCCGCGCACCGTGCAGGTCCGGTTCGACGGCGGTGCCTTCGTGCTGCGTTCGCCCGAGCCGCTGAAGCCCTACGCGCGCTGCATCGGCGAATGGCTGGACCATTGGGCGCAGGCCACGCCCGAGGCCGTCTTTCTTGCCGAGCGCGATGCGGCGGGCGGCTGGCGCAGGCTGAGCTATGCGCAGGTGCGCAAGACCGTCGGCTCCATCGCGCAGAGCCTGATCGGCCTGCACCTGCCGCCGGGGCGGCCGGTGGTGGTGCTGTCGGACAACGCCGTCGACCACGCGCTGCTGATGCTCGCCGCCATGCACGTCGGCCGGCCGGTGTGCACGGTGTCCAGCGCCTACTGCCGCCTGACCCAGGACCACACGAAGATCCACGGCATCCTCAACACGCTCGGCCCGGCGCTGGTCTACGCGTCGGACGCCGCGGTGTACGGGCCGGCGATCGCCAGTGCGGCGCTTGGCGTGGTCACGGTGTTCAGCCAGGGCGCCGAGTCGCATCCCGGCGCGTTGAGCTTCGACAGCCTGACGCGCACCGCCGAGAGCCCGGCGGTGATGCAGGCCTTCGAGGCCATCCAGCCCGACGATCACGCCAAGTACCTGCTGACCTCGGGGTCGACCGGCCACCCCAAGGTGGTCATCAACACCCACCGCATGCTGTGCGCCAACCAGCAGATGATCGCCCAGGTCTGGCGCTTCCTCGAGCACGAGAAGCCGGTGGTGCTCGACTGGCTGCCCTGGAGCCACACCTTCGGCGGCAACCACAACTTCAACCTCGTGCTGCGCAACGGCGGTGCGCTCTACATCGACGAAGGCCGCCCGGCGCCGGGGCTGGTGGAGAAGTCGGTGAAGAACCTGCTGGAGGTGAAGCCGACGCTGTATTTCAACGTGCCGCGCGGCTTCGACATGCTGCTGCCCTTCCTCGAGAAGGACGAGGCGCTGGCGCGCGAATTCTTCGCGCGGCTGCGCATGGTGTTCTACGCCGGCGCGGCGCTGGCGCAGTCGAGCTGGGAGCGTCTGGAGGCGGTGGCGCGCAAGGTGCGCGACGAGCCGGTGTGGTTCACCACCTCGTGGGGCTCGACCGAGACCTCGCCGGCCATCACCTCGGCCCACTGGCGGCTCGAACGCGCCGGCTGCATCGGCGCGCCGCTGCCCGGCATGGAGCTGAAGTTCGTGCCGAACGGCGAGAAGCTGGAGATGCGCGTGCGCGGCGTGTCGGTGTTCCCCGGCTACCGCAATGCGCCGGCACTGACCACGCAGGCCTTCGACGAGGAGGGCTACTACCGCATCGGCGACGCCGGCTACCTGGTCGATGTCGAGCGCCCCGAGCGCGGCGTGGCGTTCAACGGCCGCGTCGCCGAGGACTTCAAGCTGTCGTCGGGCACCTGGGTGTCGGTGGGCACGCTGCGGCTGAGGGTGGTGTCGGCCCTGGCGCCGCTGGCGCAGGACGCGGTGATCGCCGGGCACGACCGCGGCGACGTGGGCGTGCTGCTGTTCCCGAGTCCGGCCGCCAAGGACGTGCCGGCCGCGGAGCTGGCCGAGCGCACCCGCGCCGCCCTCGCCGCGCTGCGCGCTGAAGGCGGAGGCTCGTCGCAGACCCCGGTGCGCGCGCTCTGGCTCGCCGAGCCGCCGAGCGCCGATGCCGGCGAGATCACCGACAAGGGCTACATCAACCAGGGCGCGGTGCTGCGCCGCCGCGCGGCGGAGGTCGAAGCCCTCTACGCCGCCATGCCCGACGCGCGGGTCGTCCGCGCCTGAACCGGAGTTCGAACACCATGTCCCGCGGCCTCTTCCAGTCCTTCGACGACACCTGGATCCTCGACGGCGTGCGCACGCCGATGGTCGACTACTGCGGCGCCTTTGCCGACGCCAACCCGATCGACCTGGGCATCAAGGTCGCGCGCGAGGTGCTGAGGCGCACCCGCATCGCCGCCGACCGGGTCGACTCGGTGCTCGCCGGCAACATGGCGCCGGGCGGCTTCGACCAGTTCTACGTGCCGCGGCACATCGGCCTGTACGCCGGCGTGCCTTGCGAGATCCCGTCGATCATGGTGCAGCGCATCTGCGGCACCGGCTTCGAGCTGTTCCGCCAGGCCGGCGAGCAGATCGCCACGGGCGCGGCGAGCCTGGCGCTGGTCGTCGGCACCGAGTCGATGACGCGCAACCCGATTGCCGCCTTCGAGCACCGCCAGGGCTTCAAGCTGGGCATGGCGCCGCAATTCCGCGACTACATGTGGGAGGCGCTGACCGATCCGGCACCGGCGATCTCGATGATCCAGACCGCCGAGAACCTCGCGAAGAAGTACGGCATCACGCGCGAGGCGGTGGATGCCTTTGCGAGCGAGTCGTTCGCACGGGCGGTGGCGGCGCAGGAGGCCGGCTACTTCGCCGGCGAGATCGTGCCGGTCACCAGCGAGGTGTTCGAGCTCGAAGGCTACAAGCCGCGTGGCCTGCGTCTCGCGGGCAAGGCGCCGACGGCCGACCGCGACACGCATCCGCGCCTGTCGCCGCCCGAGGTGCTGGCCAGGCTGCGACCGGTGTTCAAGGACGGCGTGCAGACCGGCGGCAACAGCTCGGCGCTGACCGACGCGGCGGTGGCGGCCCTGGTGGGCTCGGGGGCTGCGGCGCGCGACTGGGGCGGACGGCCGCTGGCGCGACTCGCTGCGGCTGCCGCGGTCGGGGTGCCGCCGGAGATCATGGGCATCGGCCCGGCGCCGGCAATCCGGCTGCTGCTCGAGCGCACCGGCCTGGCGCTCGACGACATCGCCCGCTTCGAGATCAACGAAGCGCAGGGCGCGCAGACGCTGGCGGTGCAGCGCGAGCTGGGGCTCGACCCGGCGAAGCTGAACGTGAAGGGCGGTGCGATCGCGCTCGGGCATCCGCTGGCCGCCACCGGGGTGCGCCTGACCGTGACGGTGGCGCGCCAGCTGCAGGAGATCGGCGCGCGCTGGGGTGTGGCCTCCGCGTGCGTGGGCGGCGGGCAAGGCATCGCCCTGCTCGTGGAGAACCCTCAGGCCGCCGGCTGAGGCTCGCCGAGTCCGAGCAGCCTCATCGCATTCGTCTTCAGGATCTTCTCGTGCACGGCCGGCTTGAATCCCGCCTCGGTGAAATCCTTCATCCAGCGCTCGGGCGTGATGAGCGGGTAGTCGCTGCCGAACAGCATGCGGTCCTTCAGCAGCGTGTTGGCGTACTGCACCAGCTGGGGCGGAAAGTATTTCGGGCTCCAGCCCGAAAGGTCGATCCACACGTTCGGCTTGTGCAGCGCCAGGCTCAGCGCCTCGTCCTGCCACGGCCAGCTCGGGTGCGCCACCACGATCTGGATGTCGGGAAATTCGATCGCCACGTCCTCCAGCAGCATCGGGTTGCTGTTCTGCAGCCGCAGGCCGCCGCCGCAGCGCATGCCCGAGCCGATGCCGGAGTGGCCGCTGTGGAAGATCGCCGGCAGCTTGTACTCGGCGATCACCTCGTAGATCGGCCAGGCCATCTTGTCGTAGGGCAGGAAGCCCTGCACCGTCGGGTGGAACTTGAAGCCCTTGACGCCGTGCTCCTGGACGAGGCGGCGCGCCTCGCGCGCGCCCATCTTGCCCTTGTGCGGGTCGATGGAGGCGAAGGCGATCATCATGTCGCTGTTCTTCGCGGCCGCCTCGCAGATCTCCTCGTTGGGGATGCGGCGCCGGCCCAACTGGGCCTCGCTGTCGACGGTGAACATCACCAGGCCGATCTTCTTCTCGCGGTAGTAGGCGACGGTCTCGTCGATGGTTGGCCGGCGGTTCGAGCCGAAGTACTTGTCGGCGGCGCGGTCGTACTCCTCCCCGTAGTTGTCGAAGGGGTTCCAGCAGGACACCTCGGCGTGCGTGTGCACGTCGATGGCGATCAGGTCGGCGGTGTTCATGACGTCTCCGGCAGTCGGCGCAATTGCTTCCGAACGATAACTAAAACGCCAAGGCGGCACAAGACAAAGAGCGGGTTTACCCGGTGGATGTGGCGCGCAAACTAGTTAAGACTTCTAACTAAATTCGCGAGACCCCACCATGAGCCTCCACTTCGTTCCCGCCACTGGCGTGCTGGCGTCCCTGGACCTTCTGCGCATCGAGGTCGCCGATGCCGTCGCCCACATCCGGCTGAACCGGCCGGCCAAGCGCAATGCCATCAACGACGCGCTGGTGGCCCAGCTGCACAGCGCCTTCGTCTCGCTGCCCGAGGGCGTGCGCGCCGCGGTGCTGACCGGCGAGGGCGACCACTTCTGCGCCGGCCTCGATCTCTCCGAGCTCAGCGAGCGCAGCGTCGCCGAAGGCGTGATCCACTCGCGCACCTGGCATGCGGCGATGGACGCCATCCAGTTCGGCCGCGTGCCGGTGGTGGCCGTGCTGCATGGCGCGGTGGTCGGAGGCGGTCTGGAGATCGCCAGCAGCTGCCACATCCGCGTTGCTGAGGAGAGCGCGTACTACGGCCTGCCCGAAGGCCAGCGCGGCATCTTCGTCGGCGGCGGCGGCTCGGCGCGCGTGCCGCGACTGGCCGGCGTGCAGACCATGACCGACATGATGCTCACCGGCCGTGTGCTCGACGCACACGAGGGCGAGCGTCGCGGCCTGTCGCAGTACGTCGTCGCCGACGGTGCCGGCTTCGCCAAGGGCTGCGAGTTGGCGGCGAAGATCGCGGGCAATGCGCCGCTGTCCAATTTCGCGGTGATGCAGGCGCTGCCGCGCATCGCCGACCTGTCGCAGAGCGACGGCCTGTTCGTCGAGTCGCTGATGGCCGCCATCGCGCAAGGCGACGACGCGGCCAAGCAGCGCGTGCGAGCCTTCCTGGAGAAGCGCGCGGGCAAGGTGGGCAAGTCCTCATGAGCGCGGTGGCGGCGAAATATCGTCCGTTGCCCGTCGGTGGCTCGCTGGCGGCGCACTTCGACAGGCGTGCCGACGGCACGACGCTGGTCACGTCGAAGGAGGCGCTCGGCGAGTACCCCGGGCGGCTCACCGACCGGCTGCTGCATTGGGCGCAGCTGTCGCCCGGGCACACGCTGGCCGCCAAGCGCGTGCACGGCGGCGACTGGCGCCGCATCGGCTACGCCGAGGCCGTCGACGCCGCGAAGCGCATCGCCCAGTCGCTGCTCGACATGGGCCTGTCCGCCCAGCATCCGGTGGCCATCCTGTCGGACAACGACCTCGAGCACCTGCTGCTCGGCCTGGGCGCGATGTTTGCCGGCGTGCCCTTCGCGCCGATCTCCCCGGCCTACTCGACCGTCTCGCAGGACTACGGCAAGCTGCGCCACATCCTCGGCGTGCTGACCCCGGGGCTGGTGTTCGCCTCCAGCGCGAGCGGCTACGGCCGTGCCATTGCCGCCACGGTGCCGGCCGATACGCCGGTGGTGCTGACGACGGGCGGCATCGAAGGGCGCAAGACGCTGTGCTTCGACGACCTGCTCGCCGCCCCGGCCACCGCCGCGGTCGACGCTGCGCACGAACGCGTCGGGCCGGACACCATCGCCAAGTTCCTCTTCACCTCGGGCTCGACGAAGCTGCCCAAGGGCGTGATCAACACGCAGCGCATGATCTGCGCCAACCAGCAGCAGATCCTGCAGTGCTTCCCCGGCCTCGGCCAAGTGCGGCCGGTGCTGGTCGACTGGCTGCCGTGGAACCACACGTTCGGCGGCAACCACAACGTCGGCCTGACGATCTACAACGGCGGCACGCTCTACATCGACGAAGGCAAGCCGACGCCGGCGCTGATTCACGAGACTCTGCGCAACCTGCGCGAGATCTCGCCCACGGTGTACTTCAACGTGCCCAAGGGCTTCGAGGAGATCGCCAACGCGATGGAGGACGATGCGACGCTGCGCGACTCGCTGTTCGCACGCGTCAGCATGTTCTTCTTCGCCGGCGCCGGCCTGTCGCAGCCGGTGTGGGACAAGCTCGACCGCCTCGCCGAGGCGAGCTGCGGCGAGCGCATCCGCATGCTCACCGGCCTGGGCATGACCGAGACCGCGCCGTTCGCGATGTGCGCCAATGCCGAAGAGGTGAAGTCCGGCCACATCGGCTTGCCGGCTCCCGGCATGGAGCTCAAGCTGGTGCCGACCGGCGACAAGACCGAGGTGCGTTACCGCGGCCCCAACGTCACGCCGGGCTTCTGGCGTGCGCCGGAGCAGACTGCCGAATCCTTCGACGACGAGGGCTTCTACTGCAGCGGCGATGCCGTCAAGCCGATCGATCCCGCCGAGCCCGGCCGCGGTTTCCTGTTTGACGGCCGCACCGCCGAGGACTTCAAGCTCTCCACCGGCACCTTCGTCTCCGTCGGGCCGCTGCGCGCGCGCATGATCGCCGCCGGCGACCCCTGCGTGCAGGACGTGGTGGTGGCCGGCCTGAACCGCGACGAGATCGGTGTGCTGATCTTCCCGCGCCTGGACGCCTGCCGCGCGTTCGCCAACCTGAGCGCCTCGGCGCCTGTACTCGACGTGCTCGGCGCGCCGGACGTGCGTGCCTTCTTCCAGCGCCTGATCGACGGCCAGTGGAGCGCCGGCACCGGCAGCGCGACCCGCGTGGCCCGCGCGATCGTGCTGGCCGACCCGCCGAGCATCGACCGTGGCGAAGTCACTGACAAGGGCTCGATCAACCAGCGCGCCGTGCTCACGCACCGCGATTCGCTGGTCGAGCATCTCTACGCGGGCGGCGAGGGCGTGATCCTGCCGTCCCGGCACTGAGGACGGACACCCATGGACATCTCCGGACAAGCCGCCATCGTCACCGGCGGGGCCTCGGGCCTCGGCGCCGCCACCGCGCGCGAGCTCGCGCGCCAGGGCGCGAAGGTCGCGGTGCTCGATCGCAACGCCGAGGGTGCGGCGGCAGTGGCCGCCGAGATCGGCGGCATCGGGGTCGGCTGCGACATCTGCGACACCGACAGCGTGCTCGCGGCGCTGGAGTCCGCCCGTGCCCTGCACGGCCCGGCACGGATGCTGATGAACGTGGCCGGCATCGGCACGGCCCGCCGCATCGTCGGCAAGGACGGCTCGCCCGCGCCGCTGGAGGACTTCGAGCGCGTGGTGCGCGTCAACCTGATCGGCACCTACAACATCACGCGGCTCGCGGTGGCCGAGATGGTCGGGCTCGAGCCGCTGGCTGACGGCGAGCGCGGCGTGATCGTCAACACCGCCTCGGTGGCGGCATTCGACGGCCAGGTCGGCCAGGAGGCCTATTCGGCGTCCAAGGGCGGCATCGTCGGCATGACGTTGCCGCTGGCGCGCGACCTTGCCCAGTTCGGCGTGCGCGTGTGCACCATCGCACCGGGCCTGTTCCTCACGCCGCTGATGGCCGAACTGCCGCAGGCGGTGCAGGACTCGCTGGCGGCGAGCATTCCCTTCCCGAAGCGTCTGGGCAAACCCGAAGAGTTCGCGCATCTCGCCGCGGGCATCATCCGCAATCTTTCGCTCAACGGCGAAGTGATCCGCCTCGACGGTGCCTTGCGCATGGCGCCGCGCTGAACAACATGGCCAAGACCACCCTTCACCGCGTCGAGGTGCACTTCGGCGATTGCGACCCGGCCGGCATCGTGTTCTTCCCCAATTTCTCGCGCTGGATGGATGCTGCCTCGCTGAAGTTCTTCATGGACTGCGGACTGCCGCCCTGGCGCGAACTGGTGAAGACGCGCGGCATCGTCGGCACGCCGCTGCTCGAGATCAACACCAGGTTCATCAAGTCCGTGACCTATGGCGAGACGATCACCATCGCCACCTGGATCGAGGAGTGGCGCGACAAGGTGTTCGTGCAAATGCACCGTGTGACGCGCGGCGACGAGCTCATCTGCGAAGGCCGCGAGGTGCGTGCCTTCGTGAAGCGCGACCCGGACAACCCCGAGCGCCTGCGCGCCATTCCCGTTCCCGACGACATCAAGGCCATGTGCTCTTGATCACCCTTCCCCTCTCAACTCCGGAGACATGACGATGAAAGCTCTGAAGACAATGGTCGCCGTCGCGGCAGCCTTGCTGGCCGGCGCCGCGCAGGCCGACATCACCATCGGCATCAGCCTGCCGCTGACCGGCCCGGCCTCCGGCCTGGGCATCCCGATGGCCAACTACATCAAGCTGTGGCCGACCGAGATCGCCGGCGAGAAGCTCAAGGTCACCGTGCTCGACGACGGCACCGACCCGACCAAGGGCGTGACCAACGCGAAGAAGTTCATCACCGAGGACAAGGCCGACATCGTCATGGGCTCGGCGGCCACGCCGGTGGCCATCGCGATGGCCGACACCATCGCCGAGTCGGGCACGGTGCAGTTCATGTTCTCGCCGGCCGTGCTGCCCGCGGGCAAGGACCACTGGGCCTTCCGCCTGCCGCAGGGCAACGCGGTGATGGCGCACGCGATGATCGAGCACATGAAGAAGAACGGCGTGAAGACCGTCGGCTTCCTCGGCTATACCGATGCCTACGGCGAGAGCTGGCTGAACGACTTCAAGGCGCAGTCGCAACTGCTCGGCGGGCCGCAGATCATCGCCGTCGAGCGCTTCGCGCGCGCCGACACCAGCGTGACCGGGCAGGCCCTCAAGCTGGTGGCCGCCAACCCCGACGCGATGCTGATCGTCGCCTCCGGCTCGGGTGCCGCGATGCCGCACAAGGGCATCGTCGAGCGCGGCTTCAAGGGCAAGATCTACCAGACGCATGCCGCGGCTTCGCGCGACCTGGTGCGCGTGGGCGGCAAGGATGTCGAGGGCGCCTTCGTGTCCTCCGGCCCGGCCGTGATTCCCGAGCAACTGCCGGCCAACCATCCTTCCAAGGCGATCGCGGCTGACTTCGTCGCCAAGTACGAGAAAGCCTACGGAGCGGGCAGCCGCAACCAGTTTGCCGGCCATGCCTACGATGCCATCATCGTGCTCGAGAAGACCGTGCCTGTGGCATTGAAGAAGGGCAAGCCCGGCACCAAGGAGTTCCGCGCCGCGCTGCGCGACGCGGTGGAGAACATGGGCCGCACCGTCGTCTCGCATGGCGTGCTGAACTACACCAAGGACAACCACTGGGGCTTCACGACGGAGACCGGCGTCATCCTCAAGGTGGTGAACGGCGACTGGAAGGTCGAGTAAACGATGGACTTCACGATCGCCAGCATCCTGACGCTGGACGGCGTCACCAACGGCGCGGTCTACGCGCTGCTGGCCCTGGCCACGGTGCTGGTGTTCGCCGTCACGCGGGTGATCTTCATCCCGCAGGGCGAGTTCGTCGCCTACGGCGCGCTCACGCTCGCGCTGCTGCAGCTCGGGCAGGTGCCGGGCACGGTGTGGCTGCTGCTGGTGATGGCGGTGGTCGCGGCCGTGCTCGACGCCGTGGCCGCGCTGCGGCGCGGGCTGCCGGCGGCGTCGGTGGCCACGGGCGCGCTGAAGGCGCTCGCATTCCCGGTGGCGGTCACGGCCTTCGCCTGGTGGGCGGCGCCGAGGCAGCTGCCGCTGCTGCTGCAGAGCCTGCTGACGCTGGCGATCGTGACCCCGCTCGGCCCCTTGCTCTACCGCCTGGCCTACGAGAAGCTCGCCGACGCCACCGTGCTGGTGCTGCTGATCGTCTCGGTCGGCGCGCATTTCGCGCTCACGGGCCTGGGCCTGGTGTTCTTCGGCGCCGAGGGATTCCGCAACCCGAGCTTCTGGGATGCGCGCTTTTCGGCCGGGCCGCTGACGCTGTCGGGCCAGACGCTGATCATCTTCATGGTCTCGATCGCGCTGATCGTCGCGCTCTTCCTGTTCTTCGAGCGCACGCTGCGCGGCAAGGCACTGCGCGCGACGGCGGTGAACCGCCTCGGCGCGCGGCTGATGGGCATCTCGACGTCGGGGGCTGGCCGGCTGAGCTTCGGCCTGGCCGCCTTCATGGGCGCGCTGTCGGGACTGTTGATCGGGCCGACGACGACGATGTTCTACGACTCCGGCTTCCTCATCGGCCTGAAGGGCTTCGTCGCCGCCATCTTCGGCGCGCTGGCCAGCTACCCGGCCGCCGCGCTCGGCGCCATCTTCGTCGGCCTGATCGAGAGCTTCGGCTCGTTCTGGGCCAGTGCCTTCAAGGAGGTCATCGTCTTCACGCTGATCATCCCCGTGCTGCTGTGGCGTTCGTTCCAGCACGGCCATCACGATGAAGAAGAGTGACGCCATGCGCCGCAACGTCCTGATTGCCTTCGTCCTGCTCGTCGCCGCGCTGCCGTTGCTGCCGGTGCCCGAGTTCTGGATTACCCAGGCCAACTACATCGGCCTGTACTCGCTGGTGGCCATCGGCCTCGTGCTCCTCACCGGCGTGGCCGGCCTCACCAGCTTCGGCCAGGCGGCCTTCGTCGGCATGGGCGCCTACACCGCGGCCTACCTGACGCTGACGCACGGCGTGTCGCCCTGGATCACGGTGTGGTTCGGCCTGGCCTTCACCTTTGTCGCAGCGCTCATCCTCGGATGGGTGACGCTGCGCATGTCGGGACATTACCTGCCGCTGGCCACCATCGCCTGGGGCCTGAGCCTGTACTACCTGCTCGGCAACATCGACGCCTTGGGCAAGTACGACGGCCTGCTCGGCATCCCGGCCATCGAGTTCTTCGGCATCGTGCTCAACACCGGACGCCACTTCTATTACCTGCTGTGGCTGCTGGTGCTGCTGGCGGCCTTCGGTGCGATTCGCCTGCTCGATTCGCGCACTGGCCGCGCGCTGCGCGCCGTCAAGGGCGGCACGACCATGGCCGAGGCGATGGGCGTGAACACCTTCCGGCTCAAGGTGACGGCCTTCGTGCTCGCCGCGCTGCTGGCCAGCGTGTCGGGCTGGCTGTTCGCGCATTTCCAGCGCACCGTCAACCCGTCGCCGTTCGGGCTGAACAAGGGCATCGAGTACCTGTTCATGGCGGTGATCGGCGGCGTCGGCCACGTCTGGGGCGCGGTCGTCGGCTCCACCGTGGTCAAGGTGATGGAGGAGCAGCTGCAGGACTGGCTGCCCAGGCTGTTCGGCACCAGCGGCAACTACGAGGTCATCGTCTTCGGCATCCTGCTGATCCTCGTGCTGCAGTACGCTCGCGACGGCATCTGGGCCTTCGTCGAGGCGCGCTTTCCCAAGCCGGCGCGCACGGTCGACTGGGCCGAGGCGCAGCCGCTGCCGCACCGGGAGCAGCCACCGCGCGGCGAGGTGGTGCTCGACGTGAAGGACGCGCGCAAGGAGTTCGGCGGCCTGGTGGCCGTCAATGACGTCAGCTTCCAGGTGTGCGCGGGCCAGATCCTCGGCCTGATCGGGCCGAATGGGGCGGGCAAGTCGACCACGTTCAACCTCGTCACCGGCGTGCTGCCGGCGACGCGCGGCAAGGTGATGCTGCGCGGCCAGGAGATCCAGACCCTGCCCTCGCGCGAGATCGCGGCGCGCGGCGTGGCACGCACCTTCCAGCACGTGAAGATGATCCCGACGATGACCGTGCTGGAGAACGTCGCGCTCGGCGCCCACCTGCGCGGCTCCGCCGGTGTGGCCTCCGCCGTGCTGCGGCTGGACCGCACGGAAGAGAAGCGCCTGCTGCGCGAGGCGCAGCGCCAGCTCGAGCGCATCGGCATGGCCGACCGCATGCACGAGCTCGCCGGCAACCTCGCGCTGGGTCCGCAGCGGCTGATGGAGATCGCCCGCGCGCTGTGCGCCGACCCGATGCTGCTGCTGCTCGACGAGCCGGCCGCCGGACTGCGCCTGAAGGAGAAGCAGGCGTTGGCGGACGTGCTGCGCCAGCTGCGCGACGAAGGCATGGCCATCCTGCTCGTCGAGCACGACATGGACCTGGTCATGGGCCTGGTCGACCGCGTGGTGGTCATGGAGTTCGGCACCCGGCTGATCGAGGGCACACCGGAGGAAGTCCAGGCCAGTCCGGCGGTCCGTGCGGCCTACCTCGGCACGGAGCACTGAGATGTCTGAACTCATTCTCGACGTCAAGGACCTGCACGCTGGCTACGGCCGCGCCGAAGTGCTGCACGGCCTGAACATCCAGGCCGGGAAGGGCAGCGTGGTCACCGTGATCGGCCCGAACGGCGCCGGCAAGTCGACGCTGCTCAACGCGCTGATGGGCGTGCTGCCTTCGCGCGGCACGATCGCCTACCGCGGGCAGCCCATGGGCCTGAAGACGCTGGAAGAGCGAGTGATGCAGGGCATCGCGCTGGTGCCCGAGACGCGTGCCCTGTTTGGCACCATGCCGGTGGAGGACAACCTTCTGCTCGGGGGCTACCGCCAGGTGCTGCTCGGCCGGAAGAATGGCGGCGAGGTGCTGGAGCAGGTCTACACGCTGTTCCCGCGCCTGAAGGAACGCCGCACGCAGCTTGCGGGCACGCTCTCCGGCGGCGAGCGCCAGATGCTCGCGGTCGGCCGTGCGCTGATGAGCCAGCCGGAGCTGCTGATGCTCGACGAGCCCAGCCTGGGTCTCGCGCCGCTGGTGGTGAAGGAGATCTTCCGCACCATCGAAAAGCTTCGCGCCACCGGCGTGACCATCCTGCTCGTCGAGCAGAACGCACGCGCCGCGCTGGAGGTGGCCGACCACGGCTACGTGCTCGAGATGGGCGAGATCGCGCTGGAGGGACCGGCCGAGGAACTGGCCCGCGACCCGCGCGTGATCGACACCTATCTCGGTGCCGCGCGGCAGAAGAGCAACGCCTGAGGGAACGCCGCGATGTGGCAGTACGAAGCGCCGCTGCGCGACATGCGCTACGTGATCGAGGAGGTGCTGAGCCTGCCGGCGCACTGGGCGGGCATGCCAGCCTTCGCCGAGCTCGATGCCGACACCGCGCGCCAGGTGCTCGCGGAGGCGGCACGCTTCGCCACCGAGGTGCTGGCGCCGACGAATGGGCCCGGCGACCTCGAAGGCTGCACGCTCGCCGACGGCGATGTGCGCACGCCGAAGGGATTCAAGGCGGCCTACCGTGCGTTCGTCGAGGCCGGCTGGCCGGCGCTGGCCTGCGATCCCGCCTTGGGCGGCCAGGGCCTGCCGCAGGTGCTCAATGCCGCGCTCTACGAGATGCTGGCCGCGGCGAACCATGCCTGGACCATGTACCCGGGGCTGCTGCACGGTGCTTACGAGTGCCTGCACCTGCACGCCAGCGCCGAGCTGAAGCAGCGCTACCTCGCCAAGTTGGTCAGCGGCGAATGGCTGTCGACGATGTGCCTCACCGAGGCTCATGCCGGCTCGGACCTCGGGCTGCTGTCCACCAAGGCAACGCCGGCGGCCGACGGCAGCTATGCGCTGCGGGGCACGAAGATCTTCATCTCCGGCGGAGATCACGACCTCACCGACAACATCGTGCATCTGGTGCTGGCGCGGCTGCCCGATGCGCCCGCGGGCACCAAGGGCATCTCGCTCTTCCTCGCGCCGAAGATCCTGCCTGACGGTGCGCGCAATGCGCTGCGCTGCGACGGCCTCGAGAAGAAGATGGGCATCAAGGGCAGCGCCACCTGCGTGATGGCCTTCGACGGCGCCACGGGCTGGCTGGTCGGTGAGCCGAATCGCGGCCTGGCGGCGATGTTCGCGATGATGAATGCGGCGCGGCTGCATGTCGCGCTGCAGGGCCTGGCCCACGCGCAGAACGCGCACCGCAATGCGCTCGTCTACGCGCACGAACGCTTGCAGTCGAGGGCGCCGGTGCGTGACGGTGGCGGGGCGGCCGACCCCATCGTGCTGCACCCGGCGATGCGCCGCACGCTGCTGCGCCAGCGCGTGCTGGTCGAAGGCTCGCGCCTGATCGCCTACGAAGCCGCGCACCTGCTCGACCTCGCCGAGCACGCGCAGGATGCCGCGCTGCGCGAGCGCGCCCAGGACCACGCCGCGCTGCTCACGCCGGTGCTGAAGTCCTTCCTCACCGACAACGGCTTCGCGCTCGCCAGCGACGCGCTGCAGGTGTTCGGCGGGCACGGCTACACGCATGACTGGGGCATCGAACAATGCGTGCGCGACGCACGCATCGCGATGATCTACGAGGGCACCAACCAGATCCAGGCGATCGACCTCGTCGTGCGCAAGCTGGTGGCCGACGGCGGGCGCAGGTTCTGCGACTGGCTGGAGGTGCTGGCGGCAGCCTTGCCGCGCGAGGCGCGTTACAGCGCCGCGGCGGCCGAGCAGCTGATGTGCCTGTGCAAGCTGGCGCGCGACGTGGCCACTGCGTCGCGCGGCGATGCCGAACTGCCGTTCCGCGTCGCCGACGACCTGCTGCGAGCCACCGGCCTGGCGCTGATCGCACACGCCTGGGCGCGCGCCGAGGCGGTGTCGGCGCGGACCGTCCATGACGGCGATGCCTTCCACGCCACCAAGCGAGAGAGTGCCGCGCACTGCTTCACACACTTGCGGCCCGAATTCGACCATGCGCTCGCGCAGGCGCGCGCCGGCTGGCAGCCGTTCGCGAGGCTGGACCTGCCGCGGACGGCATGACGAGCGGACACGGCAGCCCGACCGGGCTCGATCACTCCCGCCTGACGAGCCTGGTGGGATACGTTGCCAGTCGCGCGGCGATCGAGCTGCGCAAGGACTTCGCGCGCGAGCTCGGACCGCTCGGGCTGAAGGTGCTGGACTACTCCATCCTCGTGCTCGTCGCGGCCAACGCCGAGGTCAACCAGAAGCAGCTCGGCGAGGCGCTGGACGTGTCGGCGCCGAACATGGCGATCACGCTCGACCGCCTGGTCGAGCGTGGCTGGGTCGAGCGTGTGCGCAGCACGCAGGATCGCCGCGCGATGATCATCCACCTCACGCCGGCCGGCCGCGAGCTGGTCGACCGCGCGGAGAAGATCGCCGCCACCATGGAACGAGACACGCTGGCCGTGCTCTCGCAGGCGGAGCGCGCCCTGCTCGTCGAGCTGCTGCTCAAGGTGGGCCTGCGCGCGCCGCCGCGCCGGCGCGGCGTGCGCGAAGGGACCACCGTCTCAGGCTGAAGCCTGGCCGCGCAGGTGCGCGGCCACGCTCAGCGCCACGCCTTCGTCGTCCAGGATGCGCCGGTGGCCGAGCCCCTGCCGCGGCTCCAGCCGCAGCGAGGGCATCGCCTGGGCCAGCCGGCGGCTCGCCGCGAAGGGGGCGACGCGGTCGCCCTCGTCGTGCAGCAAGAGCACCGGCTGCGCCACGCGCGGTCCCAGCCAACCGGGCTCGTACTCGGCCAGCGGCACGCCTTCGCGATGCTCGATCTGCTGCCGCATGCGCTCGCCGAGGGCGGGCGGCAGCCCGAAGCTGCCGGCGAACCAGTCGATGAACTGCGCTGGCGGCGCCGAAGGCGCGATCAGCGCGAGGCGTTGCGCCGGCAGGCCGCGGGCGCTGGCATGCAGCGTGGCCAGCGCACCGAGCGAGTGGGCCACCACGCCGTGCAGGGGGCCGAGCCGCGCGGACGCCGCATGGACGGCGCGCGCGAACTGCGGCAGCGTGGCGCGCCAGCCGCCGCTGCGGCCGTGCGCGGGCAGGTCCAGCAGCACCGGGTCGAAGCCGTCCGCGGCGAGCGTGTCGGCCAGGCGCCGCATCTGCCCCGCGCTGCCGGCCCAGCCGTGCACCAGCAGCACGACCGGCCGGCCGGGGTCGATGTCGCCGCGCCGGTGCACGGCGAGCTGAACGCCCTCGAAGGGCCAATGCGTCACCGTCCAGGGCGCGGGCAGCGGCCGGCGTGCGGCGAGCTTCCACGGCAGCGGGGTGAAGAACAGGCGCAGCGCGCCGCGCGTGGTCCAGGTCGGCGCGAGCCGGTCGGCCACGCGCAGCGCCGCGCCGATGGCGCGCGCAGAAGGGCTGGCGGCGTAGAAGGCGGCGGCCGGGTTGGCGCCGGGAGAGGAGGGGGCGGCCATGGTCAGAAGAGCACCAGGTCGGCGTTGCGGCGCGGCACTGCGCGCCACAGGCGCGACGCAGCCCCGACGGTGCAGACGACGGCGGCCACCGCGGCGGCCCCGAGAACGACGATCAGCATGGTGAGCTTCCTTTCTTCGCACGAGCGTGCGAAATGTGGGCGCGGCGGATGACCGCGGAGTGGGGTGGGTGAATCATGTCGGTCGGCGGCTCAGCGCGCCGCGCGGTGCTCGGGCTGCACCTGAAGCGATGCGACCAGCCGTACATAGGCCGCCCAGGCGCGGTCGGCCGCTTTCGGGTCGCGCAGGAAGCGCGCCTCGCGCATCAGCGCGACGAACAGTCCGTCAAGTTCGTAGACGAGCTGTTCGGCATCGGTGTCGGGTTTCAGGTGACCGGCGTCGATGGCCTGGATGACGGTGCGCTTGAGTGCCGTGCGCCAGCGCCGCGTGCCATCGAGCAGCAGCTCGCGCAGCGGGCCCTCGCGGTCGTCGAATTCGAAGGCGCCGGCGCAGTAGATGCAGCCGGTGCGGATTTCCACGTCGCGGGCGCGCTGCAGCCACAGCCGCATGATCGCGTTCAGGCGCGGCAGGCCGCGCGGCTCGCGCATCGCGGGCACGAACACGTCCTGCAGGAAGCGGCGGTCGTACTCCTCGATCACCGCCTTCTGCAGGGCCTCGCGCGAGCCGATGCGCGAGAACACGCCGCTCTTGGACAGGCCCAGGCGCTTGGCCACCTCGCCGATGGTCAGGCTCTCCAGGCCATCCGCCGCCGCCATCTCGAGCGCGGTGTCGAGGATGGCGGCGAGCGTCAGCCCGCTGCGCTGCGTCTTCGCCTCGACCGTGATCGATCCGTCCATGGACGAGAATTTAGCACGGTCGTGCGCAAATGCAAGCGCCTCACCCCCACACTTCCTTCGCGGTCTCCACCACCAGTGCCAGCTTCCTGCGCTGGTCCTCTACCGCGATGTTGTTGCCGTGCACGGTGCTCGAGAAGCCGCACTGCGGCGACAGGCACAGCTGCTCCAGCGGCGCATACTGGGTCGCCTCGTCGATGCGGCGCTTGAGGTCGTCCTTTCTTTCCAGCTGGCCGAACTTGGTGGTCACCAGGCCGAGCACGACGATCTTGCCCTTGGGCAGGTAGCGCAGCGGGCGGAAGTCGCCCGAGCGCTCGTCGTCGTACTCGAGGAAGAAGGCGTCGAGATTCATCTCGGCCAGCAGCGCTTCGGCCACCGGCTCGTAGTTGCCGGCCGCGGCGTGGGTGCTCTTGAAGTTGCCGCGGCACAGGTGCATGGCCAGCGTCATGCCCGCGGGCTTGCGCGCCACCACCTTGTTGATGAACTTGGCGTAGCGGTGCGGCAGCTCGTTCGGGTCGTCACCACGCTGCCGGGCGGCCTCGCGCATCCGCTCGTCGCACAGGTAGGCGAGGTTCGTGTCGTCCATCTGCACGTAGCGGCAGCCTGCGTCGTGGAGCGACTGCAGTTCCTCGCCGTAGGCCTGCGCCACGTCGTCGTAGAACACCGGCTCCAGCTCGGGATAGGCCTCGCGGCTGATGCCGGCGCGGCCGCCGCGGAAGTGCAGCATGGTCGGGCTGGGGATCGTCACCTTGGGCGTCATGCCCGCCGCGACCTGGCGCTTCAGGTATTCGAAGTCGGCCTTCTGGATGTCCTTGACGTGGCGCACCTTGTCGATCACGCGGATCACCGGCGGCGCCAGCTCCTCGGTGCCGTCGGGCTTCTTCACCGTGACCGGAATGTCGGTCTTCACGCCCCCGAGCTGCTCGAGGAAGTCGATGTGGAAGTAGGTGCGCCGGAACTCACCGTCGGTGATCGACTGCAGGCCGACATCCTGCTGGAACCTGACGATTTCCGTGATCGCCCTGTCCTCCACCGCGCGCAGCTGCTCGGCGTTGATCTCCTTCTTGACGAAGAACTGCTCGCGGGCGTCGAGCAGGAACTTCGGACGCAGGAAGCTGCCGACATGGTCGGCGCGGAAGGGCGGCGTGGTGCGTACGGTCATGGCGATCTCCCGGGACTGGACGCGTCGATGATAGGTTCGCGCCGCGACCGGCGGCCACGCACGGCGGCATGCCTGCCATGCCCGATTGCGATAGCTGCTAGTCGGTGGCGCCCGTTGTGCGCGCACGGGCCCCGCAGCACCATCCCCCCGGCAAAATGCTGCCCCAGCGCGGAGTTGCCTCAGGGTTCTCCCGCGGTAGGTGAACCCCACGATATGTCTGGAACGGCCCGGCGCGAGAATCGGGCCCTTCTTCGGAGACCGTCTCATGCAAAAGCGCACCACCCTGCGCGGCATTGCCGCCGCGACCCTGACGTTGGGCCTCGGCCTGGCGGGCTCGCAGGCCCTCGCTGCCGACCCGATCAAGATCGGCCTGATCCTGCCCATGACCGGCCAGCAGGCCACCACCGGCCGGCAGATCGACGCGGCGGTGAAGCTCTACCTGGCTCAGAACGGCAACACGATCGCTGGGCGAAAGGTCGAGGTGATCGTCAAGGACGATGCCACCGTGCCCGACACGACGCGCCGACTCGCGCAGGAACTGGTGGTGCAGGAGAAGGTGGTCGCGCTGGCCGGCTTCGGGATCACGCCGGCGGCCATGGCCACGGCGCCGATCGCCACGCAGAGCAAGACACCGATGGTCGTGATGGCCGCGGCCACGTCGGCGATCACCGAGGCCTCGCCCTTCGTCGTGCGCACCAGCTTCACGCTGCCGCAGGCGGCCGTCGCGATGGCCGAGTGGGCGAACAAGAACAAGATCAAGAAGGTCGTCACGCTGGTCAGCGACTACGCGCCCGGCATCGACGCCGAGCGCTACTTCGCGGACCGCATGGTGCTCAACGGTGGCACCGTGGTCGACAAGCTGCGCACCCCGCTGCGCAGCCCGGACTTCGCGCCGGTGCTGCAGAAGGTGCGTGACGCGGCGCCCGAGGCGCTGTACGTGTTCCTGCCTTCGGGCCAGGGCGCGGCGTTCATGAAGCAGTTCGCCGAGCGCGGTCTGGACAAGGCCGGCATCCGGCTGATCGGGACCGGCGACATCACCGACGACGACCAGCTCAACGACATGGGCGACGTGGCGCTGGGCGTGGTGACTGCCCACCACTACTCAGCGAATCACAAGTCCGCCGCCAACCAGAAGTTCGTCGACGCCTTCAAGAAGGCCAACAACGGCATGCGCCCCAACTTCATGGCCGT
This sequence comes from uncultured Piscinibacter sp., assembly GCF_937952055.1. Taxonomy (GTDB): domain Bacteria; phylum Pseudomonadota; class Gammaproteobacteria; order Burkholderiales; family Burkholderiaceae_C; genus Piscinibacter. The sequence continues at coordinate 52,408 of NZ_CALFYO010000034.1, read as the reverse complement.
GGGCGGCTACGATGGTATGCGCGTCATCATGGAGGCGCTGAAGGTCACCAAGGGCGCTGGCGGCGAGGCGCTGCTCAACGCGATGAAGGGGCAGGTCTTCGAGAGCCCTCGCGGCCAGGTTCTGATCGACGCGCAGACGCGCGACATCGTGCACGACATGTACTTCCGCAAGGTCGAGCGCGTCGGCGGCGAATTGCACAACGTCGAATTCGATGCGATCAAGGCGATGAAGGACCCGGGCAAGCAGAAGTGACCGCGACGCCCCGGGGCTGACGGCGGGGGCGGCCTTTCGATGCTGACTCTCCTTTTCGACGGCATCGCCTACGGCATGCTGCTCTTCGTGCTCGCGGTCGGGCTGGCCGTGACGCTCGGGTTGATGAACTTCGTCAACCTGGCGCACGGCGCCTTCGCGATGGCCGGTGGCTATGTCACGGTGCTGCTGATGGAGCGCGCCGGCGTGCCCTTCCTGGCCACGCTGCCGCTGGCCTTCCTTATCCCGGCGGCGATCGGCGCGGTGGCCGAGCGCACGCTGTACCGCCCGATGTACAAGCGGCCGCACCTCGACCACGTGCTGTTCTCCATCGGCATCGTCTTCATGACGGTGGCGGCGGTCGACTATGTCGTCGGCTCGCAGCAGCAGATCATCAAGCTCCCGGAGTTCCTGCAGGGCCGCTTCGAGGTCGCCGGGGTCGGCATCGGTCGCTACCGGCTCTTCATCATCGCCGTCTGCCTCGTGCTGACCGCGATCCTGCAGCTGATCCTCGCGCGCACCCGCTTTGGCAGCCGGCTGCGCGCCGCGGTGGACGACGCGCGCGTCGCTGCCGGCCTGGGCATCAACGTCAACCAGGTGTTCAGCATCACCTTCGCGGTGGGTTCGGGCCTGGCCGGCCTGGGCGGCGCGCTCGGCGCCGAGGTGCTGGGCCTGGACCCGAGCTTCCCGCTCAAGTTCATGATCTATTTTCTCATCGTCGTCTCGGTGGGCGGGACGACCACCATCACCGGTCCGCTGCTCGCCGCGCTGCTGCTGGGCATTGCCGATGTGATGGGCAAGTACTACGTGCCGCAGCTCGGCGCCTTCGTCGTCTACACCCTGATGGTGGCGATTTTGTTCTGGCGCCCGCAGGGACTGTTCGGACGGGCGGCGACGAAATGAGTTCCGCCCCTTCGCTTGCAGCGCTGCGACGGTGGAAGCCCTGGGAGCTGGCCATTCTTGTCGCGCTGCCCCTGACGTGGTTCGCCGTCGGCGAGCAGCATTCGCTGCTGGCCAACGAAATCGCCATCATCGCGCTGTTCGCCGTCTCGCTGGACCTGATCCTCGGCTATGCCGGCATCGTGTCGCTCGGTCACACCGCCTTCTTCGGCACCGGGGCCTATGCGGCGGCGTTGTTCGCCAAGCATGTGATGCCCGAGCCGCTGGTGGGCCTGGCGGTGGCGATCGCCATCACCGCGCTGCTCGGGGCGGCCAGCAGCGTGCTGGTCATGCGCGGCTCCGACCTGGCGCGCCTGATGATCACGCTGGGCGTTGCCGCCATCCTCTACGAGCTGGCGAACAAGCTCGATTTCACTGGCGGTGCCGACGGATTGCAGGGCGTGACCATCGGTGCGCTCGCCGGCCGCTTCGAGTTCGACCTCTACGGCCGCACCGCCTACGCCTACTCGCTGGTGGTGCTGCTGATCGGACTGCTGGTCGCACGGCGCATCGTCAAGTCGCCGTTCGGCTGGTCCCTGCAGGCGATCCGCGACAACCGGCTGCGCGCCGCGGCGATCGGTCTGAACGTCGACGCTCGCCTCGGCGTGATCTACACCATCTCGGCGGCGATGGCGGGAGCGGCTGGCGCGCTGCTGGCGCAGACCACCGGCTTCGCCTCGCTCGACGGCCTGGACTTCCACCGCAGCGCCGACGCCATGCTGATCGTGGTGATCGGCGGCGCCGGCTGGCTGTGGGGGGGGCTGTTCGGCGCGATCGCCTTCAAGCTGCTTCACGACCTCCTGTCGGCCTGGACGCCGCAGTACTGGACCTTCTGGCTGGGGCTGTTCCTCGTCGTGCTCGTCATGGTCGGCCGTGAGCGATTCTTCAAGCCATGGACGTGGTGGAAGAAGTCATGACCGTCGTCCTCGAAACCCGGAACCTGGTCAAGCGATTCGGCGCCTTCGCCGCCACCAACGACGTCTCGCTGAAGGTCGAGAAGGGCGCGCGCCAGGCGCTGATCGGCCCGAACGGCGCGGGCAAGACGACGCTGATCAACCTGCTCACCGGCGTGCTCGAGCCGACCTCGGGCAGCGTGATCCTCGAAGGCGAGGACATCACCTCGATCCCCTCGCACCAGCGCGTGCACCGCGGCATCGTGCGCACGTTCCAGATCAACCAGCTCTTCAACGAGCTGACCCCGCTGGAGTCTCTGGCACTGACAGTCTCGAATCAGCTCGGCATCGGGGGCCGCCTCTGGCAGGCGCTGGGCGGAGACGATCGCGTCGCGCAACGCTGCGACGAGCTGCTGAGGCAGTTCCACCTCGACGACGTGCAGGACCAGAAGGTCGCGCTGCTGGCCTACGGCAAGCGGCGGCAGCTGGAGATCGCCACGGCGCTGGCCTGCCGGCCCCGCGTGCTCTTGCTCGACGAGCCGGTGGCCGGCGTGCCCGAGGGGGAGCGCCAGGAGATCTTCGACATCGTCAACGCGCTGCCCGCCGAGGTGACGGTGCTGCTGATCGAGCACGACATGGACCTCGTCTTCAATTTTGCGCGCACGGTGTCGGTGCTGGTCAACGGCTCGCTGTTCGCCGAGGGCGACGTGCAAAGCATCGCCAGCGACCCGCGCGTCAAGTCGGTCTACCTCGGCGAGGGCACGCCCCATGGCTGAGCTGCTGCGCGTCGAGGGCCTGAAGTCCGGCTACGGCGAGGCCGTGGTGGTGCAGGGGGTGGACCTCGTGCTGGAGAAGGGCGCCTCGCTCGCCCTGCTCGGCCGCAACGGAACGGGCAAGACGACGCTGCTGAACACGCTGGTCGGCGCGACGCGCCACCATGCCGGTCGCATCGTGCTCGACGGGCGGGACATCACCCCCTTGCCCTCGTTCAAGCGCGCCGCCGCCGGCATTGGCTGGGTGCCGCAGGAGCGCAACATCTTCAAGTCGCTGAGCGTCGACGAGAATCTCACCGCGGTGGCGCGACCGGGGCCGTGGACGGTGGCGCGTGCCTACGAGATGTTCCCGCGCCTGGCCGAGCGGCGCGGCAACCTCGGCAACCAGCTCTCCGGCGGCGAGCAGCAGATGCTCGCGGTGGCGCGGGCTCTGGTGCTCAACCCCAAGCTGTTGCTGCTCGACGAGCCGCTGGAAGGCCTCGCGCCCATCATCGTCGAGGAGCTGCTGCGATCGATCGCGCGCGTGGTGCGCGACGAAGGCATGTCGGCGATCATCGTCGAGCAGAACCCGAAAATGATCCTGCCGATCACCCGTCACGCGGTGGTACTGGATCGAGGCGCCGTGGTGCACGAAGGCCAGAGCGACGCGCTCCTCTTGGATCCCGGGACCCTGGACAAGTGGCTGGCCGTGGCCAGCCACTGAGCGCAAGCTACAGGGGGAGGCCGACGTAGTTCTCGGCCATCGTCGTCGAGGCGGCCACCGAGTTCACCAGGTAGTCCAGCTCCGCGGCCTGCATCTTCTGGCCGAAGGCGCCGGTGTCCGGGAACTTGTGCATCAGGCTGGTGAACCACCAGGAGAAGCGCTCGGCGCGCCAGATGCGACGCAGGCAGCGCTGCGAGTAGCTGTCGATGCCGGCGCTGGACTTGACGTTGTAGAACTCGGCCAGTGCCGCGCCGAGGTAGCCGACATCGGTGGCGGCGAGGTTCAGGCCCTTGGCGCCGGTGGGCGGCACGATGTGCGCGGCGTCGCCGGCGAGGAAGAGGCGGCCGAAGCGCATCGGCTCGGCGACGAAGCTGCGCAGCGGCGCGATGCTCTTCTCGATCGACGGGCCCGTCACCAGCGACTCGGCCGCCTCGGGGTCGAGGCGACGGCGCAGTTCGTCCCAGAAGGCGTCGTCCGACCAGTCCTCCACCCTGTCGTCCAGCGAGCACTGCACGTAGTGGCGGCTGCGCGTCAGCGAGCGCATGCTGCACAGCGCGAAGCCACGTTCGTGATTGGAGTAGATCAGCTCGTGCGCGACCGGCGGCGTGTCCGACAGGACCCCCAGCCAGCCGAACGGATAGACCCGCTCGAAGCTCTGGATTGCCGAGGACGGCACGCTGGCGCGGCTGACGCCGTGGTAGCCGTCGCAACCGGCGATGAACTCGCACTCGATCTCGTGCGTGGCGCCGTCCTTCCGGTAGCGCACCTTCGGCCTGCTGCCGTCGAAGTCGTGCAGGCTGACGTCCGCGGCCTCGTAGACGGTGGTCAGGCCCTTCGCAGCACGGTCGTCCATCAGGTCGCGCGTCACCTCGGTCTGGCCGTAGACCATCACCTGCTTGCCGCCCGTGAGCCCCTTCATGTCGATGCGGTGGCGGGCGCCGCCGAAGGCGAGCTCGAAGCCGCCGTGCACCAGGCCCTCGCGGTGCATGCGCGCACCGACGCCCACGCTGTCCAGCAGGTCGACGCAGACCTGCTCGAGCACGCCGGCGCGGATGCGGCCGAGCACATAGTCCGGGCTCTTTGCCTCGAGGATCACGGCATCGATGCCGGCCTTGGCCAGCAGCGCGCCGAGCAGCAGGCCGGAGGGGCCGGCGCCGATGATGGCGACCTGGGTCTTCATGGTCAGTCTCCTGGTGCGGGTGGGTCAGAGTTGCCGGCGCAGCGTCGCCTGGGTCTGGCGCAGCGCGGGCAGGCATTCGTCGACGAGTTGTTCGGCGGAGCGGCGTGCCGCATGTGCGCTCACGTTGATCGCGGCGAGCACCTGGCCGTCGCTGCTTTCCAGCGGCACGGAGATCGTGCGCAGGCCGATCTCCAGTTCCTGGTCGACCAGCGCGTAGCCCTGGGCGCGCACGCGCGCCAGCTCGGCGCCCAGGCGCTGTGGATCGGTAACGGTGTACGGCGTGCGCGGCGCGAAGGAGCGGCTGGCCAGCCAGGCATCTCGGTGCGCAGTGGACAGCGCGGCGAGCAGCACGCGGCCGTTGGCGGTGCACCAGGCCGGCACGCGCGTGCCCGGCTGAAGTGTGCTCGACACCAGGTGGCCCGCCGTCAGTGCAGCGATGCAGATCACATCGTCGCCGTCGAGCACACCAGCCGAGGAGGCCTCCTTCAGCGCGGAGACGAGCCGGTGCAGTTCGGGCTGCACCACGCGCGGCAGGCGGCCGGAATGCATATAGCTCTGCGCCAAGCGCAGCACCTTGGCGGAGAGCGACCAGCGCCCGCGCTCGCTGCGCACATAGCCCAGGTGCTCCAGCGTGATCAGGTAGCGGCGAGCGGCGGCGCGCGTCAGGCCGCAGCGCTCGGCCACCTCGGTGACGGACAGCAGCGGGCGTTCCTGGTCGAAGGCGCAGATCACCGCCAGGCCCTTCTCCAGCCCGGCGACCAGGTCGCGGCGCTGCGGCGCATGGTGCGCGGTCGAGTCGTCGAGGGGGAGCGGGGCCAGCATGCGAAGGGTCTCGTGAGCCAGGTCAATTTACCGGCAAAGCCTTCGCGAATGTTCAAAAAGCAAACTTGCGCGCGCTCATCGCGCAAATGTTTCAGTCGCCGACGGGCATCGGTGACGGGGCCTTGATCTCTTCCAGGCAGATCATCGAGCGCACGTCATCCACGCCCGGCACCTGCATGAGCCCGTCGGTGAGGAACTGCGACAGGCTCTTCAGGTCGCGCGCCACCACCTTGAGCAAGTAATCACTGTCGCCGGAGACCGTATGGCATTCAAGGATCTGCGGAAAGCTGCGGATGCTGGCCTCGATCTCGCGCACGCGGCCGAACTGCTGGCCGGCGATGTTCAGGCTGACATAGGCCATCACACCCAAGCCGACAGCCTCGGGCTGCACCTGCGCGGCGTAGCGGCGGATCACGCCCCGCTCCTCCAGCGCGCGCACGCGGCGGAAACATTGCGGGGCGGAGAGATGCACGCGTGCCGCCAGATCCACGTTGGTGGCGCGCCCCTCGGCCTGCAGCGTCGCCAGGATCTTGCGGTCTATGGCGTCAAGATCGAGTTCATTCATGGAGTGTGACTTGATCAGTGCACGAAGCTTGCATTCTTTGGTGCAACCGTGCAAGCAGTCGAAAGCACATTTCCTGCCTTGCGGCCTACAGTGCGTCTACCGACAGACTGCAGGACCGATCCGCCATGAGCACCACCGCCCGCGCCGCCGCACTGCGCACGCGCAGCGCTTTTCCCGACCCCATCGAACTCGAAACGCGCCACGGCGCCCGCAACTACCACCCACTGCCGGTCGTGCTGACGCGTGGCGAGGGCGTCTGGCTGTTCGATACCGAAGGCCGCCGCTACCTGGACATGATGTCGGCCTACTCGGCGGTGAGCTTCGGCCATGGGCACCCGGCGCTGCTCGCGGCGCTCAACGAACAGGCGCAGCGTCTTGCGGTGACCTCGCGCGCCTTCCACACCGACCGGCTCGGCGCCTTCCTGCAGGCGCTGACACAAGCCACCGGCATGGACCGCGCGCTGCCGATGAATTCCGGCGCCGAGGCGGTGGAGACCGCGATCAAGGCCGCACGCAAGTGGGCCTACAAGGTCAAGGGCGTGCCCGAGGGGCGCGCGCGCATCCTCGTGGCCGAGGGCAATTTCGCCGGCCGCACCACCACCATCGTCGGCTTCTCCAGCGAGGCGCAATATCGCGACGGATTCGGCCCCTTCGCACCGGGATTCGCGCGCGTGCCATACGGCGACGCGGCGGCGCTGGAAGCGGCGATCACGCCCGACACCGCGGCTTTCATCGTCGAGCCGATCCAGGGCGAGGCCGGCATCGTCGTGCCGCCGGCCGGCTACCTGAGCGCCGTGCGCGAGATCTGCACGCGGCACGGCGTGCTGATGATCTGTGACGAGGTGCAGACCGGCCTGGGCCGCACCGGCACGATGCTCGCCTGCGACCACGAAGGCGTGAAGCCCGACGGACTCACACTGGGCAAGGCGCTGGGCGGAGGGCTGTTGCCGGTGAGCGCCTTCCTCGCACGTGAGGACGTGATGGCGCAGTTCGGCCCCGGCGACCACGGCAGCACCTTTGGCGGCAACCCGTTGGCCGCCGCGGTGGGCCTGGCGGCGCTGCAGACGCTGGCGCACGAGCGCCTCGCCGAGCGCGCGCGGGAGCAGGGTGAGCATCTGACGGTCGCACTGCAGGCGCTGCGCCATCCGGCGATCCTCGACATCCGGGGCAGAGGCCTGCTCGTCGGCGTGCAGATCGACCCGGCCTTCGCCAGCGCCCGTGCTGTCTGCGAGGCGCTGATGGACGAAGGCGTGCTGACCAAGGACACCCACCACACCGTGGTGCGCCTTGCGCCGCCGCTGGTCATCGAGCGCGCGCAGGTCGAGGAGGCGGTGGCCGCGCTCGGCCGCGTGCTGTCACGCGTGGCACCACGCACGAAGCCGCGCGCCGCTTTGGCGCCGGTCTGACCGAGGCGGGCGCTGTCGAAGCGCCGATGGGTCCCCTTGAACCCCATCGTTTGGCAGTGCGGAAGGCAGCCAGCGATGCCGTCAACGAGGCATCGGCCGGCATGGCGGCGCCCCCCCACCAGCACCGCCGATGGCCAGCGCTGCCGTCGCGGCATCGGTTGCGCGAGCGATCAGGTCAGCGTTGCCGGATCCACGTTCGCGCCGCACAGCACGAGGCAGACGCGCTGCCCCTCGCGCGGTCGCCAGGCGCCGCCACGCAGCGCGGCGAGCGGCAAGGCCGCGGCCGGCTCCACCGCGAGCTTGAACGACTGCCAGAGCCAGCGCTGTGCGTCGAGGATGGCGTCATCGCTCAGCAGCAGTGACTCCATGGCATGGCGCTGCGCCACCGCCCAAGCGAGCGAACCGATGCGCTTTGCGCCAAGCGCGTCGGCGGCGAGGCCGCTGATCTCGACATCGACGGGTGCGCCGGCGGCCAGTGCGGCGTGCAACGTCGGCGCACCTTCGGGTTCCAGCGCGACGATGCGCGTGCGACCGCCGAACCAGGAGGCGATGCCTCCCGCCAGCCCACCGCCGCCGACGCTGACGAGCAACGCATCGGGCAGACCCGCCTGCTGCTCGATCTCGCGCGCCAGCGTGCCGGCACCTGCCAGTACTTCGGGCTGGTCGTAGGCATGCGTCATCAGCGCGCCGCTTTCGCGTTGGCGTTGCTCGCAGGCGGCCAGAGCGTCGGCATAGACCGATCCGGTGACCACCACGCGCGCGCCCAGCCCTTCCAAGCGCTTGCGCTTGGCCGGCGAGATCACGGTGGGCACGAAGATCTCTGCCGGCGCACCCAGCGCCCGTGCCGCGGTGGCGGTGGCGATGCCGGCGTTGCCGCCCGAGGCGGCGATCACGCCGGCAGTCGGGAGGGGGTTGGCGAGGAGGCGATTGAACATGCCGCGCGCCTTGAAGCTTCCCGAAACCTGCAGCTGCTCGAGCTTGAGCCAGACCTCGAAGGGCGGACCGGTCAGGCCCAGCGCCACGCTGGGCAGCGTCCACAGCGGCGTGCGACGCACGTGCGGCGCGATTCGCGCCGCCGCAGCTTCGATCTCGGCCGTGGCGATCACACCCGCTCGACGATCAGTGCGATGCCCTGGCCGACGCCGATACACATGGTGCACAGCGCGTAGCGGCCCTGGATGCGGTGCAGCTGGTTGACCGCAGTGGTGACGAGGCGGGCACCGCTGGCGCCCAGCGGATGGCCGAGTGCGATCGCGCCGCCGTTCGGGTTGACGCGCGGATCGTCGTCGGCGAGACCGAGATCGCGCAGCACCGCCAGGCCCTGCGCGGCGAAGGCCTCGTTCAGTTCGATGACGTCCATCTGCGCCAGTGTCAGGCCGGTCTGCGCCAGCAGCTTGCGCGTGGCCGGTGCAGGGCCGAAGCCCATGATGCGCGGCGGCACGCCGGCGGTGGCCATGCCGACGACGCGGGCACGCGGCGACAGGCCGTGGCGCGAGGCGCCCGCCTCGCCGGCGAGCAGCAACGCGCAGGCACCGTCGTTCACGCCCGAGGCATTGCCCGCCGTCACGGTGCCGTCGGGACGCACCACCCCCTTGAGCTTGGCCAGCGACTCCAGGCTGGTCTCGCGCGGATGCTCGTCCTTGCCGACGACGATCGGGTCGCCCTTCTTCTGTGTGACCGTCACCGGCGTGATCTCGGCGTCGAAGAAGCCGGCCTTCTGCGCCGCCACCGCCTTCAGCTGCGAGGCCAGCGCCATGCGGTCCTGCGCCTCTCGCTCGATCCCGAAGTCGGCGGCCACGTTCTCGGCCGTCTCCGGCATCGAGTCGACGCCGTGCATCTGCTTCATCAGCCTGTTGACGAAGCGCCACCCGATGGTGGTGTCGTAGACCGCGTTGGCACGGCTGAAGGCGCTTTCCGCCTTCGGCATCACGAAGGGTGCGCGGCTCATGCTCTCCACGCCGCCGGCGATCATCAGTTCGGCCTCGCCGCTCTTGATGGCGCGCGCGGCGGTCCCCACCGCGTCCATGCCCGAGCCGCACAAGCGGTTGATGGTCGCGCCCGGCAGTTCGACCGGCATGCCGGCGAGCAGGCTGGCCATGTGCGCGACATTGCGGTTGTCCTCGCCGGCCTGGTTGGCGCAACCGAAGATCACGTCGGTCACCGCCTGCCAGTCGAGGTTCGGGTGGCGCGCCATCAGCGCCCTCAGCGGCACGGCGGCAAGGTCGTCGGTTCGCACCGACGAGAGGGCGCCGCCGTAGCGGCCGATGGGCGTGCGCAGGGCGTCGCAGATGAAGGCGTGGGTCATGGTGTCTCCGGTTCGGATTCAGGCATTCAGCGGCACGCCGGTGAGACGCTGCAGTTCGGCGTGGGTCAGTCCGTCGATGATCTCGATCACCGTCAGCCCCTGCGGCGTCACGTCGATCACGGCGAGGTCGGTGTAGATTCGGCTCACGCAGGCGATGCCGGTGAGCGGGTAGCTGCACTGCGCGACGATCTTGCTCTGCCCGGACTTGGTGAGGTGTTCCATCATCACCCAGGTCTTCTTCGCGCCGATGGCCAGGTCCATCGCGCCGCCAACCGCGGGGATCGCGTCGGGCGCGCCGGTGTGCCAGTTGGCCAGGTCGCCCCTCACCGACACCTGGAACGCGCCGAGCACGCACAGATCGAGGTGGCCGCCGCGCATCATCGCGAAGGAGTCGGCATGGTGGAAGAAGGCGCCGCCGGGCCGCAGCGTCACCGGCTGCTTGCCGGCGTTGATCAGGTCGGGATCTTCCTCCCCGGGCGCCGGTGCCGGGCCCATGCCGAGCACGCCGTTCTCGCTGTGCAGGATCACCTCCCGATCGGGCGGAAGGTGGTTGGCCACCCGCGTGGGCAGTCCGATGCCCAGGTTCACATAGGCGCCTTCGGGGATGTCGCGCGCCACGCGCTCGGCCAGTTGGTCGCGGTTCCGACGTTTCATCGCGGCACCTTCACGATCCGCTGCACGAAGATCCCCGGTGTGACGATGTGCTCGGGGTCGAGCCCGCCCAGGGGCACGACCTCGTGCACTGCGGCGATGGTCAGCGTGGCGGCGGTGGCCATGATCGGTCCGAAATTGCGCGCCGTCTTGCGGTAGACGAGGTTGCCCCAGCGGTCGCCTCGCTCGGCCTGGATCAGCGCGACGTCGGCGTGCAGCGGCGACTCGAGCACGTGCATGCGGCCGCCGATCTCGCGCGTCTCCTTGCCGCGCGCGAGATCCGTGCCGTAGCCGGTCGGCGTGAAGAAGCCGCCGATGCCGGCACCCGCGGCGCGGATGCGCTCGGCCAAGTTGCCCTGCGGCACCAGTTCCAGCTCGATCCTGCCGGCGCGGTAGAGCGCGTCGAACACCTGCGAGTCGGCCTGGCGCGGGAAGGAGCAGACGATCTTGCGCACCCGCCCGGCCTTGAGCAGCGCGGCCAGCCCGGTCTCGCCGTTGCCCGCGTTGTTGTTGACGATGGTGAGCTCGCGCGCGCCCTGGGCGATCAGCGCCTCGATCAGCGCGGCCGGCTGACCGGCACCGCCGAAGCCGCCGATCATCACCGTCGCGCCGTCCGGCACGTCCGCGAGGGCGGCGACGGGGTCGCTGACGCACTTGTCGATCATGAACTGGATGCGGTGGCTAGGAGCAGAAAGTTCGCCAGTAGAACTCAAGTTCTACTATGGAACAGTATAGGGCCATCCGGCGCGAATGTGCAAGCGGCCGCTCAAGTCGGTCGGCTCGGCTGCCGAAACCCTGGCAAGTCCCGCTGGGGCTGCTGTACCGGTCTCACCATGTCCACTGCCACCGCCCACGAAACCATCGACGTCGCGTCCCTGCGTGTAGGCATGTTCGTTCACCTGGACCTCGGCTGGCTGGCTCACCCCGTTCCACTGAGCAGCTTTCGCATCGTCTCCGAGGAGCAGATCGGGACGCTCCGTGCGCTCGGGCTGAAGCGGGTGCGCTGGAGCAGCCAGCACAGCGACCTCGCACGCGAGGACGAGCGCGCGGCGGAACCGGTCGCGGCGACCAAGTCCGGCCTGGCAGCGCGGCCGGTCTCGGCCGCGACCCGCGAGGATTCGCCGGAGGCGAAGGCCAGCCACGAACTGAAGCGAAGGCTCGCCGCACAACGTGCCGCGTTGCAGCTGTGCGAACGCCAGTTCGCCGAGGCGACGCGCGAGCTCAAGCAGGCCTTTGACCTCGTGCCCATCCGGCCGGCGGACGCAGGCGTGCAGGTTGGAGCGCTGGCCAGGGCATTGGCCGAGAAGATGCTCGGCGAAGACGAACTGTGCATCCGGCTGCTGTCCGAGGCGGCGGGCGAGAAGACGTCGGCCCATGCGTTGAACGTCACGCTGATCTCGATGTTGATGGGTCGTACCTTCGGCCTCGCCGATGCCGACATGCACGACCTCGCCGTCGGCGCGCTGATGCACGACGTCGGCAAGCTCGAACTGCCCGACCGAGTGCGACACCGCGAAGATCATTTCAGCGCTGCCGAGCTGCGCCTGTACGAGGAGCACGTCGCCTTCGGCATCGCTCAGGCGCGCAATATGGGCCTGAGCCCCGGCGCGAAGCTGGTCATCGCACAGCACCACGAGCACGCCGACGGCAGCGGCTTTCCGCTCAACCTCAACACCGACCGCATGAGTGCGCTGTCGCGCATCGTCGCCTTGGTCAATCGGTACGACAACCTGTGCAATCCGCACATCGTCGCCAGGGCGTTGACGCCGCACGAGTCGCTGTCGATGCTGTTCGCGCAGAGCAAGGCCAAGTTCGACACCGCGATCCTCGGCGCCTTCATCAAGATGATGGGTGTCTACCCGCCGGGTTCGGCGGTGCAGCTCACCGACGACCGCTACGCGCTGGTGGTGGCGGTGAACTCCAGCCGCCCGCTGAAGCCGCGCGTGATGGTGCACGAGCCCAAGGTGCCGCGCGACGAGGCGCTGATCCTCGACCTGGAGAAGACCGAGGGACTGGGCATCCGCCGCAGCCTGCGCCCGCAGCAATTGCCGCCCACCACGCTCGCCTACCTGTCGCCCCGCCCGCGCGTCGCCTACTTCTTCGAACCGGCCCGCGGCGCCGACGATCCGGCGTGAGCGCGGCGCCTGATTGGCAGGCGCTGATCGAGGCGTTGCCGAACGCCGTGTGGGTGGTCGAGGCCGAATCGCAGCGCGTGATCGCCGCCAACGCGGTTGCCGCGAGACTGCTGGGCTGCGACCCACCGCAGCTGGTCAGCCACACCGCGCTGGCGCTGGCTGCCACCCCCGAGGACCTGTGCTTCTGGGAAGAAGCCTCCGCCGGCGCACGCGCGCCGCTCGCTTCAGTCAGTCTGGTGCGCCGCTTCGATAGCACGACCGTACCGGTGACGCGCCACATCTCGCCATCGACGACTTCGGCACGGCTACTCCAGCCTCGGCTACCTGCAGCGGCTGCCGATCGGCCGGCTGAAGATCGACCGCAGCTTCATCACCGACCTGCTGGGCGACGCCAGAGACGCGTGCATCGTCAATGCCGTCGTCAACCTCGGCCGGGCGCTGGGCCTGCAGGTGATTGCCGAGTGCGTGGAGACCGAGGCGCAGCGCCAGTTCCTGCTGCGTTCCGGCTGCCACGACTTCCAGGAATTTCTGTTCGCGCCCGCCCTGGTGGCCACTGACTTCGGAGCGCTGCTCCCGCCTCCCGCGGACCATCGCGCGGTGGCGCTGCACAGGCACCGCGCGGGCGAGGGCCACGACTTCCCCGCCGCCGCCTCGGGGGATTGAGCCGACGCACTGTCGCGAACAGGCTCCCGCCGCTAGAGTCCCGGCGCAAGGAGGTCTCGCATGGGTGCTCTCGACGCCGTCCTGGAACGCCGGCTCGCCGGCCTGTCGCTACCCCTCGCCCTGCAACTGCCCGGCGGTCAGCGCTTCGGCCCCGAGTCGGCCGTGGTGACGCTGAGGCTGCAGCAGTGGTCCACGCTGGCGCATCTCGCCAGTGGTCATATCGGCCGCATCGGCGAGGATTACGTCGAAGGTCGGCTCGACTTCGACGGTACGCTGCGCGACCTGATGGCAATCGCGGCGCAGATCGTGGGCACCGACCCGCGCGAGTTGGCCACACCCCTGCCGGCGCTGAGTTGGTGGCGCCAGCTGTGGCGCCAGGTGCGCTCGCGCCAGCGCCACCACCCGGAGACCGACGCGAAGCAGGTGCAGTTCCACTACGACGTGTCGGACGACTTCTATGCGCTCTGGCTGGACCCGCGGCGGGTCTACTCCTGCGCCTACTACCGCGAGCGCGCGATGACGCTGGCGCAGGCGCAGGAGGCCAAGCTCGACCACATCTGCCGCAAGCTGATGCTGCGCGAGGGTGAACGCTTCCTGGACATCGGCGCGGGCTGGGGCGGCCTGCTTCTCTGGGCCGCCGAGCAGTACGGGGTGCGTGCCGAGGGCATCACGCTGTCGCGTCACCAGCATGCGCACGTCAACGCGCTGATCGAGCAGCGCGGCCTTCGTGGGCGGGTGACGATGCAGTTGCAAGACTATCGCGATCTGCCAGAGGACGAGCCTTTCGACAAGATCGCTTCAGTGGGCATGTTCGAGCATGTCGGCCTGGCGCAGCTGCCAGCCTACTTCGCGAAGATCCAGCGCCTGCTGCGGCCCGGCGGTCTGCTGATGAACCATGGCATCACCGCCGGCGGCACGCGCAACGACCAGCTCGGCGCCGGCATGGGAGACTTCATCGACCGCTACATCTTCCCCGGTGGCGAATTGCTGCACGTCTCGCAGGTGATGCGCACGTTGGCCGAGCAGGGCCTCGAGCCGCTGGACGTGGAGAACCTGCGTCCGCATTACGCGCGCACGCTGTGGGCCTGGAGCGACGGCCTGGAGGCGCAGATGGAGGCGGCACGCCGCATCGCGGGCGAGCGTGTCGCGCGTGCCTTTCGCATGTACCTCGCCGGCAGCGCGATGAGCTTCGAGCAGGGCTGGATCGCGCTCTACCAGATGCTCGCGTCGAGGCCCGACGGCAACGTGGCGGGCGGTGCGCTGAGGGGGGCACAATCGGCTTATCCGTTCAACCGCGGCTACATGTACGCATCCGCACGCGAGCCATGATCTACAAGTTCAAGTCCAAGGCTGCCGGCGATCTCATCATGATGGGCCCCTCGGGCGACCAGGTGCTGCGCATCATCGGCAAGGAGCCGGCGACCCAGGGCATCATCGAACCGGCGGCGATGCCCGCGGCGATGGCCGCGATCGAGCGCGCCGTGGCCGACGAAGAAGCCGCTCGGGCTCGGGCCGAGCGCGAGGCCGAGGCCGAAGGTCGCACCTTGCCGCCGCGCGAGGGCGTATCGCTGCGCCAGCGCGCCTGGCCGATGATCGAGATGATGAAGCGCGCGCACACTGCCGGGAAGGACATTGTCTGGGGTGTCTGATCTGAGGAGGAACTCATGAAGCTCTGCAGCGACAGCTGGGTCGACGGCGACCGCATCCCCGCGCGCTACGCCGCGGGCCAGCTCGCCGACGGCGGTGTCGGCTTCTCCGACAACCTCAACCCGCACCTGTCGTGGAGCGAGGTGCCGGCGGGGACGAAGTCTTTCGCGCTGATCTGCCACGATTTCGACGTGCCCAGCAAGGGCGACGACGTCAACAAGCCCGACCGCGAGGTGCCCGAGGATCTGCCACGCGTCGACTTCTTTCACTGGGTGATGGTCGACCTGCCGCCGACGCTGCAGGCGATTGCCGAGGGCGAGTTCAGCCGCGGCTTCACGGCGCGCGGCAAGAGCGGCCCGGCCACGCTGCATGGCGCGCGCCACGGCCTGAACGACTACACCGGCTGGTTCGCCGGCGACGCCGAGATGGGCGGCAACTACTTCGGCTACGACGGCCCGTTCCCGCCCTTCAACGATTCGCTGGTGCATCACTACGTGTTCACGCTGTATGCGCTGGACGTGGCGCGCGCGCCGATCGAGGGCACGTTCACCGGCCCTCAGGTGCGCCAGGCCATCTATCCGCATGTTCTTGCCGAGGCCACCTACTCCGGCACCTACACGCTCAATCGCCGCCTCGCGACGTGAGCCAGGCCATGCCCGACCCGCTGGATGGGGAGATCACCCGCATCGTCGCCATCCGGCACGGCGAGACGGCCTGGAACGTCGACACCCGCATCCAGGGCCAGCTCGACGTGCCGCTCAACGACAAGGGGCAGTGGCAGGCGCAGCGCCTGGCTGCGGCGCTGGCCGATGAAGGCGTGACCCGCATCTACGCCAGCGACCTGCAGCGCGCCTGGCAGACCGCGCAGCCGCTGGCCGCGGTCACCGGCGTCGCGCCCCAGCCCGAGCCGGGACTGCGCGAGCGCGCCTTCGGCGTCTTCGAGGGCCTGACCTGGGCCGAGATCGAGCGCGACCATCCGGTGCAGAGCGAGCGCTGGCGCCGCCGCGAGCCGGGGTTCGGGCCCGAGGGCGGCGAGACCCTGTCCGCGTTCTACGACCGCTGCGTGGCCTGCGTCACCGCGCTGGCCGAGCGGCATCCGGGCGAGGTGCTCGCCCTCGTCGCGCATGGCGGCGTGCTCGACTGCCTCTACCGCGCCGCCACCCGCGTCGACCTGCGCGCGCCGCGTTCCTGGCAACTCGGCAACGCGAGCATCAACCGCCTGCTGCATACCCCGCAGGGCCTGACGCTGGTCGGCTGGGCCGACACCGGGCATCTCGATGCGCAGGTGCACGACGAATTCAGCGATGCCGGGGTCAATCGCGCCGCGCTGGGGAAGGCGGCATGAGCGTCGGCGCCGCGGCCCGGACGGGTGATCCTGTCGCGGCGATCGCCACACCGGCGCTGGTGATCGATCTTGACGCGCTGGAGCGCAACGTCCAGCGCATGGCCGGCTATGCGCGCGAGCACGGCATGCGGCTTCGGCCGCACGCCAAGACGCACAAGAGCGCGGCGATCGCGCAGCTGCAGATGGCCGCCGGCGCGGTGGGCGTGTGCGTGCAGAAGCTCTCCGAGGCGCAGGCACTGGCCGCGGCAGGTGTGGCCGACATCTACATCAGCAACGAGGTCATCGACGCGGCCAAGCTCGCCGAGCTCGCCGCGCTGGCCGGTCGCGCGAGGCTCTCGCTCGCCGTCGATTCGGCGCTCGGCATCGACCGCCTGGCGGCGGCGCTGAAGGCCGCGGGCACGATGGCCGACGTGTTCGTCGAGGTCGACGTCGGCCACGGCCGCTGCGGCGTCGCGCCGGCGGCCGCGGTGGCGCTGGCGCACCAGGTGGTCTCGCACGGCCTGCGCTTCGCCGGTCTGCAGGCGTATCACGGCCGGGCGCAGCATCTGCGCACGCCGGCCGAGCGCGAGACGGCGATCCGTCACGCGGTCGGCCAGGCCAGGGCGGCGCAGGCGGGTGTCACCTCCGCCGGCATCGCCTGCCCGCTGGTCACCGGCGCAGGCACCGGCACCTTCGTGCTAGAGGCAGCCAGCGGCCTGTACGGCGAACTGCAGGTGGGCAGCTACGTCTTCATGGACCGCGACTACGCCGACAACCACGCTGCGCCGCACGCGCCGGCCTTCGAGCATGCGCTGTTCGTCAAGGCCCAGGTGATGAGCGCCGGCACCTCGCATGCGGTGGTCGACGCCGGCCACAAGTCGCATGCGATCGACTCGGGGCCGCCGCGCGTGCGCGGTCTCGATCTCGAGTTCATCAACGGCGGTGACGAGCACGGCATCCTGCGCCGCCGCGGCAGCGACGCGCTGCCCGCGCTGGGCGAGACCGTCTGGCTGATCCCGGGCCATTGCGACCCAACGGTCAACCTGCACGACCACTACGTCGTCGTGCGCGGCGGGCTGGAGTCGGGTCGCGTCGAGGCGATCTGGCCGGTGGACGCGCGCGGCTGCATCCGCTGAGATGAAGCCCCCCGGCACACTTCGCCCGACGCCTCCCGAAGGGGCGCTGCGTGGCTTCGGAACGGCCGGGCGCCACTGACCTGCGATGGCGCTGACCGGGCCGCAGGTCATCGTGCTGGCCACGCCGGTGTTCCTGGCGCTGATCGGCATCGAGGTCCTCGTCGGCCGGGCACGCGGGCGCGACACCTACCGGCTGAGCGACGCACTGAACAGCATCGGCCTGGGGATCATGAGCCAGCTCACCGGGCTGTTCGTCACCGCGCTGACGGTGGGCATCTACGGCGCGGTGCACGCCCATCTCGCGATCGCTTCGCTGCCTGCCGATTCGCCCTGGGTCTGGCTGGGTGCGCTGGTCGCCTACGACTTCTTCTACTACTGGCACCATCGCGCCGGCCATCGCATCGCGCTGTTCTGGGCGCCGCATGCGGTGCACCATCAGAGCGAGGACTACAACCTGTCCACGGCGCTGCGCCAGACCAGCGGCGGTTGGCTGGCCGGCTGGATCTTCTACCTGCCGATGGCGCTGGCGGGCGTGCCGCCGCTGGTGTTCGCGGTCGTCGCGCTGATCGACCTGCTCTACCAGTACTGGGTGCACACGCAGCAGATCGGCCGCCTGGGCTGGTTCGACCGCTGGTTCTGCGCGCCGAGCAACCACCGCGTGCACCACGCGGTGAACGACTGCTACCTCGACCGCAACTACGGCGGCATCCTGATCGTCTGGGACCGTCTGTTCGGCACCTACGCCGAAGAGGACGACCGCGAGCCGTGCATTTATGGCACGCGCTCGCCGTTGCGCAGCTGGAACCCGCTGTGGGCCAACCTGCAGGTCTATGCGGAGCTGGCGAAGGACTCCTGGCACGCCGCCTCCTGGGCCGACAAGCTTCGCGTGTGGTTCGCGCCGCCAGGCTGGCGGCCGGCCGACGTCGAGGCGCGCTGGCCCAAGCCGGCGTTCGACATCGCCGCAGTGACTCGCTACGACCCGCCGATCGCACCGGCCGCGGCCCGTCAGGCCGGCGTGCTCTTCGCTGCATTGCTCGCTGCCACGGCCTGGCTGCTGTGGCATTCCCATCGTCTCGGCCCGCTGTCGCTGGCGGGTGGCTCGGCGGCCGTGGTGGCGGCGTTGTGGTGGGTGGGCCGGATCTGCACGCCGCGCGTCGCCAACACCGCGGGCAATCCCTCAGAGCGATAACCCGCGAAGAGGGCGACACGGCGCGGCGCGCTCCCTGCACTGGGGTCGTTCGATTGGCTGAAAGTCGTTCAGCCCATTGAACAACGCCATTGCCCCCCATGCGCCTGCGCAGCCACGATTCCGTCTCCCCAGCCCGCGCCGCCCCGGCGCTGGTGCCGGCGGTGTCGCGCGCGCTGGCCTTGCTCGATCGGCTGGCGCAGCGGCGAGAGCCGATGAGCCTGGCGCGGCTGGCCAGCGAGCTTGAACTGCCGAAAAGCAGCGTTCACGGGCTGTGCAGCACGCTGCTGCGCTTCGGCTACCTGCAACGGCAGGACGACGGAGCTTTCCGCATCGGACCTGGCGTGATGCCGCTGGCCGAGGCCTTCGTGGCGGGCACCGGCATCACGCAGGAGTTCAATGCGCTGTGGATGGACGCCGAGCCGGAGGAAACCATCATCCTGTCCGTGCTCAACGGGCGCGACGTGGTCTACATCGCCGCGCGCAACGGCCGGCGGCCGCTGGGGCTGGCCTTCAACGTCGGCATGCGCCTGCCCGCCCACTTGGCGGCCACCGGCAAGGCCATGCTCGCCTTCCAGCCGCCAGAGACGGTCCGCCAGCGCCTCGGCATTGCCGAGCTCGCGCCGATGAACCGGCGCGGGCCGGCGAGCGTGGACGAATTGCTCGGCGAACTCGAACTCACCCGCCGGCGAGGCTACAGCATCGATGACGAGGGCGTGCGCGCCGGCGTCTACTGCATCGGCGCGCCGGTGTTCGACGCTGCTGCGCATCCGGTAGCCGGCATCGGCGTGTGCCTGAACAAGACCACGCTCGGCGACGAGGCCGTCGCGGCCCACCGCGAGACCGTGCTGCGTGCCGCGAGCACGCTGACGCAGCGTCTCGGCGGCCGGCAGCCGCAGGGGCAAGAGAGTTGAGCATGGCCGACGACATCATCCTCGAGACGCACGACCTGACGAAGGAGTTCAAGGGCTTCGTGGCCGTCAACCAGGTCAACCTCAAGGTCAAGCGCGGCAGCATCCACGCGCTGATCGGGCCGAACGGGGCGGGCAAGACCACCTGCTTCAATCTGCTGACCAAGTTTCTCGTGCCGACGACGGGGCGCATCGTCTTCGACGGCACCGACATCACGCGCGAGAGCTCGGCGCACATCGCGCGCCGCGGCGTGATCCGCTCGTTCCAGATCTCGGCAGTGTTCCCGCACCTGACGGTGCTGGAGAACGTGCGCGTGGCCCTGCAGCGAAAGCTCGGCACCTCGCTCCACTTCTGGCGCGCCGAGCGAACGCTCGACTTGCTCAACGGCCGCGCGATGGAACTGCTCGAAGCGGTGGACCTCGGCAAGTACGCCGGCCTGACCGCCGTCGAGCTGAGCTACGGCCGCAAGCGCGCGCTGGAAATCGCCACCACGCTGGCGATGGAGCCCAAGCTGATGCTGCTCGACGAGCCGACGCAGGGCATGGGCCTCGAAGACGTCGACCGCATCAAGCAGCTGATCCGCAAGGTCGCCGCCGACCGCACCGTGCTGATGGTCGAGCACAACATGAGCGTGGTGGCGAGCCTGGCCGACACCATCACCGTGCTGGCCCGCGGTGCCACGCTGGCCGAAGGGCCCTACGAGCAGCTGGCCAAGAACCCGGCGGTGATCGAGGCCTACATGGGCAGCGCCAACGTGGAACTGAAGGGAGCCCACTGACATGGCCACCCGGTTCCTCGAAGTGAAAGACCTGCACGCCTGGTACGGCGAGTCGCACGTGCTGAACGGCGTGAATTTCCACGTCGACGAGGGCGAGGTGGTGACGCTGCTCGGCCGCAACGGCGCCGGGCGCACCAGCACGCTGCGCGCGATCATGGGCCTGACCGGCAGCCGCAAGGGCTCGATCAAGGTGCACGGCGCCGAGGCGATCGCCCTGGCCACGCACCGCATCGCGCGGCTGGGCATCGGCTACTGCCCCGAGGAGCGTGGCATCTTCTCCAGCCTCTCGGCGCAGGAGAACCTGCTGCTGCCGCCCAGGCTCGCCGAAGGCGGCATGAGCGTCGAGCAGATCTACACGATGTTCCCCAACCTGCAGGAGCGGGCCTCCAGCCAGGGCACGCGCCTGTCCGGCGGCGAGCAGCAGATGCTGGCGGTGGCGCGCATCCTGCGCACCGGCGCGCGCCTGATGCTGCTCGACGAGATCTCCGAGGGCCTGGCCCCGGTGATCGTGCAGAAGCTCGCCGAGATGGTCGTCGCGCTGCGCCAGCAGGGCTACACCATCGTGATGGTCGAGCAGAACTTCCGCTTCGCTGCACCGCTGGCCGACCGCTTCCTGGTCATGGAGCACGGCCAGGTGATCCAGGAGTTCACCCAGTCCGAACTGCCGGCGCGCCTGGAGCGCCTCCACGAGTACCTCGGCGTCTGACGCCAAGAGGTCGATTCCCCGCCCGCTCAACCCACGGAGAGAACACCATGAAGCTCAAGAAGATCGCTGCCGCCTGCGCCCTCTCGTTCGCGGCCCTGTCGGGCGCCCAGGCACAGGTCTCGGGCGACGTGATCAAGGTCGGCCTCATCACCGACATGTCCAGCGTCTATGCCGACATCGACGGCCAGGGCGGCGTGGAGGCCATCAAGATGGCCATCGCCGACATGGGCGGCGCGGTCGCCGGCAAGAAGATCGAGGTGCTGTTTGCCGACCACCAGAACAAGGCCGACATCGCCGCGGCCAAGGCGCGCGAATGGTTCGACACCCAGGGCCTGGACATGCTGATTGGTGGCACCAACTCCGGCACCGCGCTGGCCATGTCCAAGGTGGCGGCGGAGAAGAACAAGCCCTTCCTGGTCGTCGGCGCGGCCACCTCGGCGCTGACCAACGACCAGTGCACGCCGTACACGGTGCACTGGGCCTACGACACCGTCGCGCTGTCCAAGGGCACCGGCAACGCGGTCGTCAAGGCCGGCGGCAAGAGCTGGTTCTTCCTGACGGCGGACTACGCCTTCGGCGCGGCGCTGCAGAACGACACCAGCAAGGTCGTCACCGCGGCCGGCGGCACCATCGTCGGCCAGGTCAAGCACCCGCTGAACGCGAGCGATTTCTCCTCCTTGCTGCCGCAGGCGCAGTCGAGCAAGGCGCAGATCCTCGGCATGGCCAACGCCGGCGGCGACACGGTCAACACCATCAAGGCGGCCAACGAGTTCGGCGTCACCAAGACGATGAAGCTGGCCGGCCTGCTGATCTTCATCAACGACATCCACTCGCTCGGCCTGAAGACCACGCAGGGCATGTACCTGACCGACAGCTGGTACTGGAACCGCGATCCCGAGGCGCGCGCCTGGAGCCGCAAGTTCTTCGACAAGATGAAGCGCATGCCTTCGTCGATCCAGGCGGGCGACTACTCGGCCACGCTGCAGTACCTCAACGCGGTGACGGCCACCGGCAGCGACGACGGCGACAAGGTGCTGGCGCAGATGCGCAAGACCAAGATCAACGACGTCTTCGCCAAGGGCGGTTAGATCCGCGAGGACGGCCGCATGGTGCACGACATGTACCTGATGCAGGTGAAGTCGCCGGACAAGTCGACCGAGCCCTGGGACTACTACAACGTCGCCGAGACGATCAAGGGCGAGGCCGCCTGGACGACCAAGGCCGAGTCCAAGTGCGCGCTGTGGAAGTGATCGGCTGATCTGACGACGCTCCGCACGTCATGGAGATCTTCGGCATCCCGCTGCAGGCCTTTCTCGGCCAGCTGCTGCTCGGGCTGGTCAACGGCTCGTTCTATGCGCTGCTCAGCCTCGGACTGGCGGTGATCTTCGGGCCGCTGGGCATCGTCAACTTCGCCCACGGCGCGCTCTACATGATGGGCGCCTACGTGGCCTGGATCGGGCTCGAGCACTTCGGCATGAACTACTGGCTCGCGCTGGTGGTCTCGCCGATCGTCGTCGGTGCGCTCGGACTGGTGATCGAGCGCACGTTGCTCAAGCAGCTCTACAAGACCGACCCGATCTACGGCCTGCTGCTGACCTTCGGCCTGTCGCTGATCGCCGAGGGCATCTTCCGCGACCAGTTCGGCGTGTCGGGCCAGCAGTACGCCGTGCCCGAACTGCTGCAGGGCGCCACCAACCTCGGCTTCATGATCCTGCCGAACTACCGCGCCTGGGTGGTGCTGGCCTCGCTGCTCGTCTGCTTCGGCACCTGGTTCCTGATCGAGCGTACGCGGCTGGGCTCGTACCTCCGTGCCGGCACCGAGAACCCGGCGCTGGTGCAGGCCTTCGGCGTCAACGTGCCGCTGATGGTGATGCTCACCTACGCGGCCGGCGCCGGGCTGGCGGCGATCGCCGGCGTGCTCGCCGCGCCGGTCATCCAGATCACGCCGCTGATGGGCAGCAACCTGATCATCGTCGTCTTCGCAGTGGTGGTGATCGGCGGCATGGGCTCGATTCTCGGCTCCATCCTCACCGGCCTGGCGCTGGGCATCATCGAGGGCCTGACCAAGGTGTTCTATCCCGAGGCTTCGAACATCGTGGTGTTCGTGATCATGGCGATCGTGCTGATCATCCGGCCGGCCGGCCTGTTCGGGAAGGAGAAGTGATGACGACCGAACGCCTCGGCCGCATCGCCTGGGGGGTCGGTCTGGCGATCCTGATCGCCGCGCCCTTCGTCGGCCTGTACCCGATCTTCATGATGAAGGCGCTGTGCTTCGCGATCTTCGCCTGCGCCTTCAACCTGCTGCTCGGCTACACCGGGCTGCTGTACTTCGGCCACGCCGCCTACCTGGGGGCCGCGGCCTACGGCACCGGCTGGCTGATCAAGAGTGCCGGCTGGACCCCCGAACTGGGCGTGATCGGCGGCACGCTGTTCGGCGCGGCGATCGGGCTGGTGGTGGGGCTGATCGCCATCCGCCGCCAGGGCATCTACTTCGCGATGATCACGCTGGCGATGGCGCAGATGGTCTACTTCGTCTGGCTGCAGGCGCCCTTCACCGGCGGCGAGGACGGCTTGCAGGGCGTGCCGCGCGGCAAGCTGTTCGGCCTGATCGACCTGGCCAACGACACGGTGCTGTACTTCGTCGTGCTGGCGGTGTTCGTCGCGGTGTTCCTGTTCATCGTGCGCATCGTGCATTCGCCCTACGGCCAGGTGCTCAAGGCGATCCGCGAGAACGAGCCGCGCGCCGTTTCGCTCGGCTACGACGTCGACAAGTACAAGCTGCTCGCCTTCGTGCTGTCCACCGGCCTGGCCGGGCTGGCGGGCTCGTTGAAGACCGTGGTGCTCGGCTTCGCGACGCTGTCCGACGCGCACTGGTCGCTGTCCGGCGAGGTGGTGCTGATGACGCTGCTTGGCGGCATGGGCACATTCGCCGGACCGGTGATCGGCGCCTTCACCATCATCGGGCTGCAGAATTTCCTGGCCGACCGTGTCGGCTCCTGGGTGACGGTGATCATCGGCGCGATTTTCGTGGTCTGCGTGGTCGCCTTCCGGCGCGGCTTCGTCGGCGAACTGCTGGCCTGGCAGAAGAAGCGCAGCGGCCCGCGCTGAGCGCCCTGGGGCCCGACCGGCGGCCTTGACGCCACTCAAGCGCGGCGTACAGTGATTGCACACCCTTCAAGGAGGTGACGATCATGGCCCTCAAGCGCATGACCAAGGCGGATCATCCCCAGTCGCTCGGCGCCTTCAAGCCGGTCGGCCACGTGGTCCTGGCGATGCCCGACGACACCCGCGCCGCACGCACCGTGCAGGCGCTGCAGGCACAGGGTTTCGAGCGCGACGACATCCTCGAATACACCGCGGCCGAGGAGAACGACGAGATGGACCGCATGCTGCAGTACACCAGCGACTTCGCCGGCTTCGGCTACGAGGTCACGCTGATGCGCCGCTACAAGGAACTCGCCGGGCAGGGCGCCAGCTGGCTGATCGTCTTCGCGCCCGAGGACGAGCAGGCCGAGCGGGTGGCCGCCGCCGCGCGCGAGCACGGCGCGCTGCTGGCCGAGAAATACCACCGGCTGGTGATCGAAGACCTGATCTGAGCCTGCGTTCGATCACTCGCCGAACAGGTCGGCCGCGGCGGCTTGGTTCTTCGGCGGCGTGACACCCAGGTGCCGGTAGGCCGCCAGCGTGGCGATGCGGCCGCGCGGCGTGCGCTGCAGGAAGCCCTGCTGGATCAGGTAGGGCTCGATCACGTCCTCGATGGTGTCGCGCTCCTCGCCGATCGCCGCGGCGATGTTGTCCAGGCCGACCGGCCCGCCGTCGAAGCGGTGGATCACGGCTTCCAGCAGCTTGCGGTCCATCAGGTCGAAGCCGAGCGGATCGACGTCGAGCATCTGCAGCGCCATCTCGGCTTGCGCCTTGACGATGCGGCCGTCGCCCTTGACCTCGACGTAGTCACGCACGCGGCGCAGCAGCCGGTTGGCGATGCGCGGCGTGCCGCGCGAACGGCGCGCGATCTCGAAGGCGCCCTCCGCGTCGGTGGCGACGTTGAGCAGCCCTGCCGAGCGGTGCACGATGCGCGCCAGTTCCTCGGCGGTGTAGAACTCCAGCCGCGCGACGATGCCGAAGCGGTCGCGCAGCGGGTTGGTCAGCATGCCGGCGCGCGTGGTCGCGCCGACCAGCGTGAACGGCTGCAGGTCGAGCTTGATCGAGCGCGCCGCCGGGCCTTCGCCGATCATGATGTCGATCTGGTAGTCCTCCAGCGCGGGGTAGAGGATCTCCTCGACGACCGGGCTGAGCCGGTGGATCTCGTCGATGAAGAGCACGTCGTTGCGCTCGAGGTTGGTCAGGATCGCGGCCAGGTCCTTGGGCTTCTCAAGCACCGGGCCGGAGGTCTGGCGCAGGTTGACGCCGAGTTCGTTGGCGATGATGTGCGACAGCGTGGTCTTGCCCAGGCCGGGCGGGCCGAACAGCAGCACGTGGTCCATCGCCTCGGCGCGTTTCCTGGCCGCGCCGATGAAGATCTCCAGCTGCTCGCGCACCTTGGCCTGGCCGACGTAATCCGCCAGGCCCTTGGGGCGCAGCGCACGCTCGATCGCTTCCTCGTTGGGCGAGGCGGGCGCCGCGCTGACCACCCGCCTCGCGGGGGCGAAATCGTCGGTCTGGATGCTCATGCGCAATTATGGGCACGGCCCTGGTGGTTAAGATGCCGGCGTGCACCGCATCCGCCGCTGCTTCCATCATGCCGCTTGGGTCGCGCTCGTCGCGATGCTCGGGCTCGCGCTCGCGCCGACGCTGTCGCATGCGCTGGCGGCCAGCGCTCCGGCGACGCCCTGGACGGAGGTGTGCTCGGTCGAGGGCGGCAAGGCAGCCGGCGCAACCCTCGCGCATTGCCCGCTTTGCGCGCCGGCCGGCCAGGTTGCCGTGCCGCCTGTCCCTGCCGCGACCTGCCGGTGCGTGGCGCCGGGCCCCGATCCCCTGCCGCTGGCGCGGAATGCGACGCCGGCTGCCACCACCACCGCCTGGGCCGCGCCACCCTCGCGCGCGCCGCCGCTCGCTGCACGGCTCTGAGCGACAGCGGCCGGCCGAATGCCGGTCCTCCTCGATTGATTCTGCGCGGCGGCGACCGCCGTGCCGCGCCTGCGCTTCCTGAACACGACCATGGACAAGACTCTTCTCAAGCTCACGTTCACTGCCTGCCTGCTCGCCAGCGCGACCGCCTACGCACAGACCACCGTCAAGGACGCCTGGGTGCGTGGCATGGTGGCGCCCCAGCGCGCCACCGGGGCGTTCATGAAGATCACCTCGCCACAGGGCGCGAAGCTGGTAGCCGTGAGCACGCCGGTGGCCCGGGTTGCAGAGGTGCACGAGATGGTGATGCAGGGCGACGTGATGGCGATGCGCGCGATCGAGTCGCTCGAACTGCCGCCCGGCAAGACTGTCGAGTTCAAGCCCGGGGGCCATCACCTGATGCTGATGGGCATTGAGCAGCCGCTCAAGGCGGGCGAGACCGTTCCGGTGACGCTGACTTTCGAGGCCCGGGACGGCAAGCGCGAGACGTTGCAGCTGAACCTGCCGGTCAGGGCGCTGGCCACGCCAGCGCCCAAGCACTGACGGCGCTCAGCGCGCGAGGGCCTTGAGCGCGAGCTTGATGCCTTCGCTGACGCCCACGTCGGCGGGCAGCGCCTTCAGCGCGGCGGCGGCTTCACGATCGCTGTAGCCCAGGGCGACGAGCGCCTGCAGGATATCGCCCTGCGCATCGCCCTTCACGGCCGCGGGCGCGGCGAGCGCATCGCCGAGCTTGCCCTTGAGCTCCAGCAGCAGCCGCTCGGCGGTCTTCTTGCCGATGCCCGGCACCTTCACCAGCCGGCCGCTCTCCTGCAGGCTCACCGCCTGCGCGAGTTCGGCCACGCTCAGGCCGGAGAGGATGGACAGCGCGGTGCGCGGCCCCACGCCGGAAATCTTCACCAGCAGGCGGAAAGTGCTGCGCTCCTCGTGCGTGAGGAAGCCGAACAGCACCTGGGCGTCCTCGCGCACCACGAAGTGCGTCAATAGCACGACACGCTCGCCGAGCCCGGGCAGGTTGTAGAAGGTGCTCATCGGCACGTCGACTTCATAGCCGACGCCGTTGACGTCGATGAGCAGTTGCGGCGGCGTCTTCTCCGCCAGCGTTCCGGTGAGGCGTCCGATCATGGGCGGGGATTATCCCGCCCGTGCCGTCATCTGCCGCGGCCGAACAGGCCGAGACGCTGCGCTTCCAGCGCCGCTTCCGCGCGCGAGCTCACGTTGAGCTTGCGGTAGATCTGCTTGACGTAGTCGGCGATGGTGTGGCGCGACAGGTTCAGCTGCACGCCGATTTCCGGCAGCGTGAAGCCCTTGGCCACGCGCAGCAGCACTTCGTTCTCACGGTCGGTGAGCTGCACGTGCGGAATGGTGTCCTTCTGCGGCTTGGCCTGCGCGGCGAAGTAGGCGATGACGCGGCGCGCGATCGACGGCGACAGCGGCGGCTCGCCCTGGCTCATGCGGCTGAGCTGCTCGGCGATCAGCTCGCGCGCCTGCTCCTTCAGCACGTAGCCGAAGGCGCCGGCCTGCAGCGCCGGAAACAGGTGCTCGTCGTCGTCGTGGATGGTCACCACCACCGACTGCGCCTCGGGCTGCTGCTCGCGCAGCGCCGCCACCACGTCCACCCCCGAACCGTCGGGCAGGCCGAGGTCGATCAGCGCGAGGTCGAACTTGACCGCGCTGACCATGCCCAGCGCGTCGTGCACGCGGGCGGATTCGGAGATCTGCGCGTCCGGGAAGACCTGGTGGATCAGCACCTTCAGCCAGGCACGGATCTCGGGCAGGTCCTCGAGAAGCAGGATGTTCTTCATGGTGAGCCCTCACTCGGGGCGCAAGAGCCCCTGAGCAAAGATGCTATCAGTGGGAGGGGGCAGCCGGGACTTCCGGACCCAGCGGCAGCGTGAGCCTTATCACGGTGCCGTAGCCCGGGCCGGACTCCACGAGGCACTGGCCCTGCATCTGCTTGGCGCGGTGCTTCATGCTCGACATGCCGTGGCCGCGGTCGAGCTTGCCGTCGAGCTCCATCGGGATGCCCTTGCCGTTGTCCTGGATGTTGATGCCGAACTGTCCGTCGGCAATCGCGCAGCGCACCTTCACGTGGGACGCACCGCTGTGCTTGATGATGTTGCTCACCGCCTCGCGCAGGATGCGCGTGGTCTGCACGTAGCCGCGTGCCGGCAACACCTGCTCGGTGTCCTCGGCGAGGCTCTTCCAGTCGATCTCGATGTTCGCCTGGCCGAGCCGCATCACCGTCTCGGCGCGCCAGTCGGCCAGCGCGTCCGACAGTCGTACCGGCTTGCCGGTCAGCCCGCGCACGGACAGGCGCATCTCCTCCAGCGCCTCGCGGGCCAGCGTGGAGATGCGCTCGCTCTCGCTGGTGTGCACGATGGTCAGCAGCTTGGCACCCAGGTCGTCGTGCAGGTCGGCGGCGATGCGCTTGCGTTCCTTCGCGGTGACCTGCTCGATGCGCATCTCGGCCAGCTGCGCGTGGCTGCGCTCGATCTCCCCGGTGATCTCGCGAACCCGCACGTCGAGGGCGTGCCGGGCGACCTCCGGAGTCGCCTGCACCCCGGCGCGCCGCACCAGCAGGCGCAGCCCGAAGGCGATGAGGATCAGCGGCACAAGCACCTGCATGCGCGGCGCCGGCGGCAGCGGAAGCCAGCCGCGCTGCACCGCCAATTCGTAAAGCAGCACCGCCGAGGTGGCGGCCAGCGTCACCGCCATCGGCCAGAACTCGCCGCTGCGGTCGCGCCAGCTCAGGCGCAGGTGCAGCAACATCGTGCCCAGCGTCTCCAGTGCGAGCACCAGGTACCAAGCGCTGGTCATCGCGAACAACCGGGTTGGCCCGGCGAGCAGCAGGCTCATGGGCAGCACCACGCATTGCGCCAGCAGGGCCGCCTCGATCATGCGTGAGCGCACGCCCGCATAGCTGAGCAGGAACTGCACCGCCAGCGCGAGAACCGGCGCGAACGACAGGCAGACGAGGAACTCGACGGTGGCGTTGTCCAGCGGTACGCTGCGCCACCAAGCGCGTGCGGAGAGCAGCGCCATGCCGACGGCCATCAGCCCGAAGTAGCCCAGCGGCGCATCGCGGCGGTTCACCCACGCCAGCGCCACCATCACGATGCCCAGCATGGCCAGCGAGAGGTTGACGATCTTCACCATCGTCACGTTCGAGAGCAGCGCGCTGGCGTGCAGCTCCGCCATGTCGTCGTAGGCGCCGATGCGCAGCGCCGACATGCCCCCGGCGCGCTCGCGCGAGGCGACGTTCTGCAGCGCGTGGCCTCGTACATGCAGGTCCAGCACATTGCCCTGCGACAGCACCAGTCCGCCGGGGACCGAGGCGAGCTGCGGGTAGTGGCAGTCGCGCGCGGCCGGATCGGACGCGCGGCCGCTGCTGTGGATGCGCTGTCCGTTCAGGTACACGTCGAGGTGGCTGCAGGCGCGCTCGATGAACAGGCCGAGCAGGTCGGTGCGGTCCAGCGACAGGCCCGGATCGAAGTGGACGCGATACCAGACCGCGCCGTCATGGCGCGGGTGCGTTTCCGACCAGTCGTCGGGCAGCGCGACGGTGATCGCCGACGGGTCGCCTTCCGGAAAGCGATCGGCGTTGCTCGCCACCGCAAGGGCCTGGGTGATCAACTGGTTCGGCGGCGGGGCCGCACGGGCGACCGCGGCAAAGGCCAGCACCACGACGAAGACGAAGTGCGCGGCGGTGCGGAGCGGGTCAGCGGGCAACATCGCCGGCGATTGTGCAGGATGGTCGCACCGAGCGAGCGATCGGACGGCACGCCGGAGCCCGGCTTGGGGCGACAATCCCGCCTTTGTCGACCTCACACCACGCCGTGATCCTGCGCCACGCCTTCATCCCCTCCGACAATGCGCGGCTGGCGCACCTGTGCGGCAGCCTCGACGAGCACCTGCGCAGCATCGAGGCGGCGCTTGACGTGACCATCTCGCGGCGCAACGAGTCATTCCGTGTCGAGGGTGGCAAGCGCCAGGCCGAACGCGCCGTGGCGCTGCTGCAGTCACTCTACGACCGGGCCAGACGCGTCATCCCCGCCGAGCAGGTGCAGCTCGCCATCGTCGAGGCGATGGCCGACCTGAACGCGCCGCCGCTGCGCGCTGCCGGAACGGCCGATGCGGCGCCGGCCGAGGATGCCGAGATCGTGCTGCACACGCGGCGCAGCGACCTCGCCGGACGCACACCCAACCAGGTGACCTACCTGCGCAACATCCTCGCGCACGACATCACCTTCGGCATCGGGCCGGCCGGCACCGGCAAGACCTTCCTCGCGGTGGCCTGCGCGGTCGACGCGCTGGAGCGCAGCCAGGTGCAGCGCGTCATCCTCACGCGCCCGGCAGTCGAGGCCGGCGAGCGCCTCGGCTTCCTGCCGGGCGACCTGGCGCAGAAGGTCGACCCCTACCTTCGCCCGCTGTACGACGCGCTGTACGACCTGATGGGCTTCGACCGCGTCACGAAGGCCTTCGAGAAGGGCACGCTGGAGATCGCGCCGCTGGCCTTCATGCGGGGGCGCACGCTGAACCATGCCTTCGTCATCCTCGACGAGGCGCAGAACACCACACCCGAGCAGATGAAGATGTTCCTCACGCGCATAGGCTTCGGGGCCAAGGCGGTGGTCACCGGGGACGTCAGCCAGATCGACCTGCCCAAGGGCATGCCGAGCGGCCTGATCGACGCCGAGCGCGTGCTCAGGCGCGTGCGCGGCATCGCGACGACGCGCTTCACCGCCGCCGACGTGGTGCGCCATCCGCTGGTGGCGCGCATCGTCGAGGCCTACGACGCCGCACGCGGCGATGAACGCTGACATGTCGTCACGGCCCGGGCTCGCATTGTCTCTGCAGTTCGCCGACGCGACGCACCGTGCGCTGCTGCCGCGGCACAGGGTGGCGCGCTGGATCCGCGCTGCACTCGACTCGCCGGCCGAGATGACCGTGCGCATCGTCGATGCCGAGGAGGGCCGGTCGCTGAACCGAGGCTACCGCGGCAAGGACTACGCCACCAACGTGCTGACCTTCGACTACGTGCGCGCTCCGGTGGTCCAGGCCGATCTGGTGCTTTGCGCGCCCGTCGTCGAACGCGAGGCGGCGGAGCAGGGCAAGTCGGTCGAGGCCCACTACGCCCACTTGCTGGTGCACGGCACGCTGCACGCGCAGGGCTACGAGCACGAGAAGGCGCGCGAGGCCAAACGCATGGAAGCGCGCGAGACGCAGATCCTCGCGGCGCTCGGTTTCGCGGATCCCTACGCCGGCTGAGCGCGCGGCGCGCGCGCAGGCCACAGCACCGAGGCGATCGCTGCGAGCATCAGCACGATGGCAGCCAGATCCTGCCAATGCAACTGCTCGTCCAGCCACCACGCGCCGGAGAGAGTGCCCAGCACCGGGATCATCATCACCGACAGCGTCGACGCCACCGGCGCCAAGCTGCGCGCGAGGTACAGCCAAACGGGCTGCGCGAAGCCGAAGATCATCACCGCGTTGAAGGCGATCGCCGCCCACACCACCGCGCCCGGCCTCTGCCAGTACGTTGTCTCGAAGGCCGTGGCCAGCAACGTCATGACGAGGGTGGTGATCACCGTCATCCAGAAGACGATGGCCAGCGTCGGCGCGTTCATGCGGGTGCGGCGCAGCTGCTGCGTGCCCAGCGCCCACACTGCCGCCGAGACCAGCATGCCGAGCGCCGCCCAGGGCTTGCCGGCCATGCGACCGAGTTCGTGCCACAGCAGCAGCGCGACTCCGATCGCTGCCGCGGTCACCCCTGCCACCTGCCGGGGGCTGAGCCGCTGGCCGAACATCGCCACGCCCCACAGCGCCGAAAACACCGGCATCGTGTAGCCGAGGATGGCGGCACGGCCCGACGACAGTGCCTGCACCGAGATGATCGCGAGCACGTGCCAGACGATCATGTTGGTGAAGGTCAGCTTGGCGAGTTCCGGCCACTGAGCACGCTCGATGCGCAGCGGCACCCTCATCGCACGCACAGCGAGGAACAGCACCGGCAGGCCCAGCCACATCGACATCGCGCGGA
Source organism: uncultured Piscinibacter sp. (assembly GCF_937952055.1). Classification (GTDB taxonomy): domain Bacteria; phylum Pseudomonadota; class Gammaproteobacteria; order Burkholderiales; family Burkholderiaceae_C; genus Piscinibacter. The sequence continues at coordinate 20,327 of NZ_CALFYO010000034.1, read as the reverse complement.
ACGACAGCGGCGGGAAGTGCGTGACGCCGATCTTCATGATCGGCCAGTTCAGTCCCCAGACCAGCGTCAGCACGACCAGCAGCGCCAGCTGGCGCGCGCTGAAGTGGGCCGCACTCAATGCCGGCTGCCCAGATAGTTCTTGCGCCAGAAGAACAGGCTCAGGCCGATCCCCAGTGCGAGCATCATGCCCGCCGCGATCCAGAAGCCGGTGGCGCTGTGGATCAGCGGCAACGCATCGAAGTTCATGCCGAAGAAGCCGGTGACGAGGTTCAGCGGCAGGAAGATCGCCGTCAGCACGGTCAGCGTGCGCATGATCGAGTTGGTGCGATGGCTCTGCGCCGAAAAGTGCATCTGCACCGCGGTCTCGGCCGAAGACTCCAGCCGCCGCACGTGGGCGAGCACGCGCTCGATGTGCTCGACCACGTCGCGCGAGCGCAGCCGCAGCATCTCGCGCTCGCGGCGCGCGGCCGGCTCGCCCTCGTCGGGCCACTCCTCCAGCGCGTCGATCCACTCGACCAGCGCGCTGCGCTGGTCTTCGCAGGTGTCTTCCAGCAAGTGCAGCGCGTTGCGCGATTCGAGCAGCAGCTGCCAGTTGCGGAAGTTGCCGCCGGGCCGGAACAGCTGGCTCTGCAGGTGGCCGAACTGGCGCGTCAGCAGCCGGCGCAGCTCGAGGTAGCTGTCGACCATGTGATTGACCATGCGCAGCATCAGGTCGGCCGGACTCGATGGCAGCCGCGGGCCGCCGCGCGCCTCGGTCGGCTGCGCCTGCTGGGCCAACCGCGTGGCGAAGTAGTCGCGCACCAGGCAGTCGGCCGGGTGCACGGTGAACAGCACGCGGTCGAACACCGCGAAGCCGACCGGGCTGGTGTCGATCGCTTCCAGCGCCTGCCGCGCCGAGGCGATGTTGGGTTGGGATTCGTCGATGAAGCTGCCTGTCGTGCCCGCCCCGGCGGCCAACCGCCGGAACACCAGCAGGTCGTAGCCCGAGGTGTAGTCGAAGTGCGACGGCAGCTGGTTGTTGAGCAGGTCGGAGACGTGCAAGTCCACCAGCGTTCCGCCGGTCCACTGCGCAAGCCGGGACTGGAGCGGCGTGATTTGCGCCTCGAACTCGCGCCGCGCCGCGCCGACCCACAGGTAGCCGGAAGCTGGAAGTGACTCGGGCAGGCCGCCGAGCTCGCTGAACTGCTCGCCGCTGATGTGGAAGACGCGCATGCGTGGGGCGGGTCGCCGCCTCAGGCCGCCTTCAGCAGCCGCGCGGCATCGCGCGCGAAGTAGGTGAGCACGCCGTCGGCGCCGGCACGCTTGAAGCCGAGCAGGCTTTCCATCATCACTGCATCGTGGTCCAGCCAGCCATTGGCGGCGGCAGCCTTGAGCATCGCGTACTCGCCGCTGACCTGGTAGGCGAAGGTGGGTACGCGGAAGTGCTCCTTCACTCGGCGCACGATGTCGAGGTAGGGCATGCCGGGTTTGACCATCACCATGTCGGCGCCCTCGGCGATGTCCAGTGCGACCTCGCGCAGCGCCTCGTCGGTGTTGCCGGGGTCCATCTGGTAGACCTTCTTGTTGCTCTTGCCGAGGTTGGCCGCGGAGCCCACCGCGTCGCGGAAGGGACCGTAGAAGGCGCTGGCGTACTTGGCGCTGTAGGCCATGATGCGGGTGTGGATGCGGCCCTTGGCTTCCAGCGCCGCGCGAATGGCCCCGATCCGGCCGTCCATCATGTCGCTGGGTGCGACGATGTCCACGCCGGCCTCGGCCTGAACCAGGGCCTGCCGGGTGAGCACCGCGACGGTCTCGTCGTTCAGGATGTAGCCGGTGTCGTCGAGCAGGCCGTCCTGGCCGTGAGAGGTGAAGGGGTCGAGTGCCACGTCGGTCATCACGCCGAGCTGGGGAAATCGCTTCTTCAGTTCGCGCACGACGGTGGGCACCAGCCCTTCGGGATTGAGCGCTTCGCGGCCGTCCTCGAACTTGAGCTTCTGGTCGATCACCGGGAACAGCGCCATCACCGGAATTCCGAGGGTCGCGCAGTCCTCGGCGACCGGCAGCAAGCGGTCCAGGCTGAGGCGCTGCACGCCGGGCATGGAGGCGACGTCCTGCACCTGCCCTTGTCCAGCCAGCACGAACACCGGCAGGATCAAGTCGCTCGGATGGAGTCGGTGCTCACGTACCAGCTCGCGGGTGAAGGCATCGCGGCGCAGGCGGCGCGGACGACTGGACGGGTAGGGCGGCGGCGGCTGCATCGGTGTTTCATGCATCACGGGTCGCGCACCGGAATGTTCGCAAGTCCCAGTTGCATCTGCTAGAGTTACTTCTGAATGATAGCCGCAAGGGTATCGTTCCCTGCTTTTCCTCCCTGAGCAGGTGCCTTACCGTGATGACAGCGATAAGGCTTTCGAGCCCTGGCCCCGCGCCGGGGCTTTTTCTTGGGCCGCCTCCACCGTCCGGGCGGGCGCGCGCTTGTCGCCATAATCGGCCGATGCTCTGGGTCAAAGCCTTTCACATCGTCTTCGTCGCGAGCTGGTTCGCGGGGCTGTTCTACCTGCCGCGCATCTTCGTGAACCTCGCGACCGTGCCGGCCGACAGCCACGCCGAGCGCGAGCGGTTGCTGCTGATGGCGCGCCGCCTGTACCGCTTCGCCAGCCTGCTGATGGTCGTGGCGGTCAGTCTGGGCCTGTGGCTGTGGATCGGCTTCGGCGGCATCGGCCGCTTCGCCGGCGGCTGGATGCACGCCAAGCTGCTGCTGGTGGCCGGCGTGATCGGCTACCACCATGTCTGCCGGGCCATGCTGCGCCAGTTCGAGCAGTTCGCCAACCGCCGCAGCGAGCGCTGGTTTCGCGTCTTCAACGAAGTGTCCGTGCTGTTCTTCACCGCCATCGTGGTGCTGGCGGTGGTCAAACCGTTCTGAGCGGACGTCGGGGCTCGGCCGTGGCCCGCCAGCGCAGCTCCGCCGTACCGCTGGCTTGGCTCTTCGCCGGGCTGGTTGTCTACGCGAGCCTGTATCCGTTCGGCGACTGGCGCGTTCCGGGGCACTCGCCCCTGCAGTTCCTGACGCTGGCCTGGCCCCCCTACTGGACGACTTTCGACATGGTCGCCAACCTGGTCGGCTACCTGCCGCTGGGTGCGCTGGTCTTCGGCGCGCTGGTGCGCGTGGGGCAGGCGCCGCGGCGCAGCGCGCTGGCGGCCGTGGTCACCGGCGCGACGCTGTCCTTCGCCATGGAACTGCTGCAGAACTACCTGCCGCGGCGTGTGCCCTCCAACATCGATCTGGTGTTGAACACGGCCGGCACGGCCTGCGGCGCCGCCATCGGCATGGCCGTGCACACGCTCGGTGGCCTGGAGCGTTGGCAGTCGGTGCGCCAGCGCTGGTTCATCGCCGGCAGTGCCGGCGGGCTCGCGCTGTTGCTCCTGTGGCCGCTCGGGCTGCTGTTTCCTGCACCGGTGCCGCTTGGTCTTGGCCAGCTGTGGCCGCGCCTGCAGGAAGGCGTGCGCGCTGCGCTCGAAGGCAGCGCCGCGCAGGAACTGCTCGAACCCTGGCTGAACACTGAGGCCAGCCTGGAGCCGCTCACGGCCGGACAGGAACTCGCCACCGTGGCGCTGGGTCTGCTGGCACCGTGCATGATCGCGCTGACCATCGCGCAGCCCGGCTGGCGGCGCCTGGTCCTGGTGATCGGTGCGGTACTGATCGGCGCCGGTGCGACCACGTTGTCGACGGCGATGAACTTCGGCCCGGAGCATGCGCTGGCCTGGCGCACGCCGAACGCGGCGGCCGGCTTCGCGCTGGGCACGCTGCTGGGGGTGGGCATCGGGCTGCTGCCGCGGCGTGTGGCCGCCGGCGTCGGGCTCGTCGCGCTGTCGGCACTGGTCGCGTTGGTCGCGCATGCACCGGCCGATCCGTACTTCGCCCAGAGCCTGCAGGCCTGGGAGCAGGGGCGCTTCATCCGTTTCCACGGAGCGGCGCATTGGATCGGCCTGCTGTGGCCGTACGTGGCGCTTGTCTATCTGCTCGTGCGTGTGGCCGCCCGGGGCGACGACTGAGCGCTCCTAGAATCACGACATGAGCTATTACCAGCGCCATATCTTCTTCTGCCTGAACCAGCGCGAGAACGGCGAGAACGCCTGTGCGCAGCACGGCGCGCAGGCCGGCTTCGACCACTGCAAGTCGCGCGTCAAGGCCGCGGGCCTCGCCGGCGCGGGAGGCGTGCGCGTGAACAAGGCCGGCTGTCTCGACCGCTGTGCGGGCGGGCCGGTGGCGGTGGTCTACCCCGAGGCGGTCTGGTACACGTACGTGGACCAGCACGACATCGACGAAATCGTCGACTTGCACCTGAAGCAGGGCATGGTGGTGGAGCGCCTGCTGCTTCCGCCGACCGTCGGCCGGTGAACAGCCAGACTGTCCGTCAGCTCGTGCCGGGACCCGCCGGTGCGATCGAGTGCGCGATCGACGCGCCATCGCCGCCGCAGCGCGGCGTGGCGGTGATCTGCCATCCGCACCCGCAGCACGGCGGCACGATGGACAACAAGGTGGCGCAGACACTGGCACGTGCCGCGGTGGCGCTGGGTTGGCGCAGTGTGCGCTTCAACTTCCGCGGCGTCGGCGCATCACAAGGCGTCTGGGACGAGGGCCGCGGCGAGATCGACGACGCGCTGGCCGTGATCGCCGCCGTGCGCGTGCCGGGCGAGCCGCTGCTGCTGGCCGGGTTCTCCTTCGGCGCTTACGTCGCGTCACAGGCTGCGGCGCGGCTGCCCGATGATGCCAAGCCGCAGCGGCTGGTGCTGGTCGGTCCGTCGACGCAGAAACAGCAATTGCCCGCCGTGCCGCCCGACACGGTGGTGATCCACGGCGAGGCCGACGACGTCGTACCGCTGTCGGCCACGCTGGACTGGGCGCGACCGCAGGCGCTGCCCGTGATCGTCTTCCCCGGCGTGGGTCACTTCTTCCACGGTCAACTGGGCCTGCTCAAGCACACGCTGGTGCAGCAGCTGCGAACCGCGGCCGAATGATCCGCCGCCATTGAACCTTCGGGCCCGGGCACGCTCGGACCCATGATCCTTTCTCGAACCCCACCTCCCGATGAAGAGACTGACCGCATGGCTGGCCGCACTGGCCCTTGCCCTTCCCCTGGCATCGCGCGCCCAGGCGCCACAGCCGCCGGAAATCGCCGCCAAGAGTTACCTGCTGCTTGACCTGACGAGCAACCAGGTGCTCGCCGAGCGCAATGCCGACGCCCCGGCCGACCCTGCCTCGCTGACCAAGCTGATGACCGCCTACGTGGTGTTCAGCGCCATTCGAGACAAGAAGATCTCTGAGGACCAGGCGCTACCGGTGTCGCTGCGCGCCTGGGAAGAGCGCAAGCACGGCGGTTCGCTGATGTTCATCGAGCCGCGCAACACGCCCAAGGTGTCCGACCTGCTGCGCGGCATGATCGTCAACAGCGGCAACGACGCCTCGGTGGCGCTCGCCGAGGGTGTCGGCGGCAGCCTGCCGGCCTTCGTCGAGATGATGAACCGCCAGGCCCAGGCCTTCGGCCTGAAGAACACGGCGTTCAAGAACGTCACGGGCCTCACCGAACCCGGGCACCACAGCACGGCGCGCGACCTCGCGGTGGTCGCGTCGCACATCATCAAGGATTTCCCCGAGTTCTACCCGATCTACTCAACGAAGAAGTATCGCTACGAAGGCGCGCCGGCCAGCAACGAGAACAACCGCAACGTGCTGCTGTCGCGCGACCCGACGGTGGACGGCATGAAGACGGGCTACACCGAGGCGGCGGGCTATTGCCTGATCGCCAGCGCGCAGCGTGACTTCCCCAACGGCAAGCGCCGCCTGCTCAGCGTGGTGCTGAACACGGCGTCGATGGAGGCGCGCGCCACTGAAAGCCAGAAGCTGCTCAACTGGGGCTATGCCGCCTGGGATGCGGTGAGACTGTTCGAGCCGGGCAAGTCGATCGCCACGGCGCCGGTGTGGAAGGGCAAGTCCAACGAGGCGAAGCTCGGCGCCGATGCCGGCGTGTTCGTGACGGTTGCCAGAGGCGAGGGCAGCAAGCTCGTGACGAGGATCGAGCGCACCGACCCGCTCGTCGCCCCGCTGGCCAAGGGCCAGAGGGTGGGCGTGCTCAAGGTCAGCACGCCGGCCGGCGCGCCGGTGGCCGAGGTGCCGCTGCTCGTGCTCGAGCAGATCGACGAGGCCGGCATCTTCGGCCGCGCCTGGGACGCCATCCGCTTGTGGATCAAGTAAGCTGAACGCCTTGCCAGGAGCCGCCATGCAGACCCTGCCCGACACGCTGTGCTACCTCAACGGCGAGTACAGCTCGCTGCGCGACGCCAAGGTGTCGGTGCTCGACCGCGGCTTCATCTTCGGCGACGGCATTTACGAGGTCGTGCCCGTGTACGGTGGGCGCCTGTTCCGCTTCGACGAGCACCTGGCGCGGCTGGGCCGCAGCCTGGCCAAGTTGCGCATTGCCAGTCCTGCGACGCCCGAGCAGTGGCTCGAGCGCTCGCGCCGGCTGGTCGCTGCGCTGGCCGAGAAGACCGGAGTCCAGGACCAGCTGGTCTACATCCAGGTGACGCGCGGCGTGGCGCCGCGCGACCACGTCATGCCCACCGACATCGAGCCCACCGTCTTCATGATGGCCAGCCCGATGAAGCCGGCGACGCCCGAGCAGCGACACCACGGCGTGGCCTGCGTGACCGCGCGCGACTTCCGCTGGGAGCGCGGTGACATCAAGAGCACCTCGCTGCTCGGCAACGTGCTGGCGCGGCAGATGTCGGCGGACAAGGGCGCGGTGGAGACCATCATGTTCCGCGACGGCTACCTCACCGAGGCTTCGGCGAGCAATGTGTGGGTGGTGCACGAAGGCGCGGTGCTCGGGCCGCCGAAGAGTGAACACGTGCTCGAGGGCATCCGCTACGACCTGATCCGCGAGCTGTGCGAAGAGGAGGGCATCGCCTACAACCTGCGCCCCATCCCCGAGGCCGACGTGCTCTGCGCCGACGAGCTGGTGCTCAGCTCCGCCACGAAGGAAGTGCTGCCGGTCACGTCGCTGGACGGCCAGCCGGTCGGGCACGGGGCGTTGCGTGGCAAGCCCGGGCCAGTCTACGCCCGGCTGTTCGAGGCGTACCAGCGCGCCAAGCAGACGCAGTCGATCTAGTTGAATCGCGGCCCTTCGGACCCATCTGCGACTGCATGAACGCCGCCATGAGAGACATCCCGCCCGAGCAGTCGCTGATCGAGTATCCGTCGCAGTTCCCCATCAAGGTGATGGGCGCCAACGTGGCGGGCTTCGCCGAAGCCGTGGTGATGGTGGCGCAGCAGTTCGACCCGGGCTTCGACGCCAGCTCGATCGAGACGCGGCCGAGCAGGGCCGGCAACTATCTCGGCGTGACGATCACCGTCACGGCCACCAGCCGCGAGCAGCTCGACGAGCTGTACCGCACGCTGTCCACCCACCCGATGGTGAAGGTGGTGCTCTGAACATGCCGATCGTCCGCACGCTTGGCCGCGTCGACTACGCGGCGACGGTGGACGCGATGCGCGGCTTCTCCGAGCAGCGGAGCATGGAGACGCCCGACGAGATCTGGCTGTGCGAGCACGAACCGGTCTTCACGCAGGGCGTGGCCGGCCGCGCCGAGCATGTGCTGAACCCGCGTGGCATCCCAGTGGTGCAGACCAACCGCGGTGGCCAGGTGACCTACCACGGCCCTGGGCAAGTGGTGGCCTATCCGCTGATCGACCTCAAGCGGCTGGGCATCCATGTCAAGGAATACGTCTACCGGCTGGAGCATTGCGTCATCAAGACGCTGGAGGACTTCGGCATCACCGGCCACCGCGTGGCGGGCGCGCCCGGCATCTATGTGCGGCTGGATGATCCCAGCGGCCACGCCGCCCTGGCCGGCCCGCGCCGCGATCCCTTCGAGGGGCTGGGCAAGGTGGCCGCGCTGGGCATCAAGGTGACGCGGCACTGCACCTACCACGGTGTGGCGCTCAACGTGACGATGGACCTGAGCCCCTTCGAAGGCATCAACCCGTGCGGCTACGCCGGCCTGGCAACGGTCGACTTGGCTAGACTCGGGGTTTCCACCGACTGGGACACCGTCGCGCGGCGGCTTGGAGACAGGCTGGCGTCGCACCTGAGTCCCTGAACAGGGCGCACCAGCATGCCGACCGAGAACGTCACCCACGAAGCCAAGGGCGCTGCCGATTACGACGCCACGGCGAAGCAGAAGGCCCAGGCGAAGACGGCGCGCATCCCGATCAAGGTCGCCGCCGCCGAGACGCTCAAGAAGCCCGACTGGATCCGCGTGAAGGCCGGTTCGCCGACCACGCGCTTCTACGAAATCAAGCAGATCCTGCGCGATCACAAGCTGCACACGGTGTGCGAGGAGGCCTCCTGCCCGAACATCGGCGAGTGCTTCGGCCACGGCACGGCGACCTTCATGATCATGGGCGACAAGTGCACGCGGCGCTGCCCGTTCTGCGATGTCGGACACGGCCGGCCCGACCCGCTGGACGCCGACGAGCCCCTCAACCTGGCCACGACGATTGCCGCGCTGAAGCTGAAGTACGTGGTCATCACCAGCGTCGACCGCGACGACCTGCGCGACGGCGGCGCCGGCCACTTCGTCGAGTGCATCCGCCAGGTGCGCGAGCGGTCGCCCCAGACACGCATCGAGATCCTCACCCCCGACTTCCGCGGCCGCATGGACCGCGCGCTCGACATCCTCAAGGCCGTGCCGCCGGACGTGATGAACCACAACCTCGAGACGGTGCCGCGCCTGTACAAGGAAGCGCGCCCCGGCTCGGACTATGCCTTCAGCCTGAACCTGCTCAAGCGCTTCAAGGAATTCGCGCCCGGCGTTCCCACGAAGAGCGGCCTGATGGTCGGCCTCGGCGAGAGCGACGAGGAGATCCTGCAGGTGATGCGCGACATGCGCGAACACGGCATCGACATGCTGACCATCGGCCAGTACCTCGCGCCGAGTGGCCACCACCTGCCGGTGCGCCGATACGTGCATCCGGACACCTTCCGCATGTTCGAGGCCGAGGCGGCGAAGATGGGCTTCACCCATGCCGCCGTCGGCGCGCTGGTGCGCTCCAGCTACCACGCCGACCAGCAAGCGGCCTCGGCGGGCGTGGCCTGAGTACGGCGTGGTGATGGCCGTCGGCGCCGCGCCCGCGGCTTCCGAACCGGCGATCCGATGCGGCAACTGCCGCGAGCCGATGCGGCGACTGCTGCTGCCCGGCCACTACGGCCGCACGGTCGAAGTCGACCTGTGCAGACATTGCCACTTGGTCTGGTTCGACATGACCGAGACTGCGCGGCTGAGCGGCCCGGCTTTGCTGGAACTGGTCGGCACGATGGCCGGCACGCAGGCGTTGCCGCACCGCACCCTCGACCCGCAAGCCGGCTGCGCGCGTTGCGGCGCGTCGCTGAAGACGGTGCACAACCGCTCGCGCTGGGGTCAGTCGCTGCAACTCGAATGCCGTGCCGGGCACGGCGCCTACCAGACCTTCGCGCAGTTCCTGCAGGAGAAGGGCCTGCTGCGGCCGATGTCTCGCATCGACCGCGCGCGCCTGCTGCAGCGACAGGGCCGCGTCGACTGCGTGAACTGCGGAGCGGCGGTCGGCCAGAACGACGAGACCTGCCCCTACTGCGGCTCGGTGCCGAGCCTGCTCGACGTGGCCCGGCTGGCCCGAGCGCTGGATCCGGAAGGCGCGATCGTGTCGCAGCGGGTGCACCGAGATGCCGCGCGACAGCAGGCGCTGCAGTGCAGCGCCTGCGGCGCGGCACTGCCGCCAGGCCAGTCGGTCGACTGCGCGCAGTGCGGCGCCACCCTGGCCATCAGCCGTCTCGCCGAAGCCCACGAGCGTGTCGCGACGCTGGGCCCGGCGCTGCGCGCCCATGCAGCCAGGCCGGCGCCCGAAGTGGTGAAGCGCAGGCTGGAGGTGCTCGATGCCGACCTGCCGCGGCGGCGCGAGTTCGCCGCGAAGATGCAGGCCGAAGCGGCGCAACGCCGCGGTCACGGCAGTCTCGCCGACGGCGTTGACTGGGGTGACCTTCTCGGCTCGGGCACCAACCCGCTGCGCGCGGTGCTGATTGCCCTGCTGGTCTGGTTCGTCTGGTACTTCTGGGGTTGAGCGGGCCCGCCGCACAGCCCACTCAGATCTCGGCGATCAGCTGCTCGATCATTTCGTGCAGCGCAGCAAAATCGGGCTCGCCGACAAAGCGCCGCACGATGCGACCGCGCTTGTCGACCAGCAAGGAGGTTGGCGTGCCCTTGATGTCGCCGAAGCTCCTCGCGATCGTGCCGGTGTTGTCGATCGCCACGCCGAATGGCAGCCGGCGCGACTGCGCGTAATCGACCACCGCCGCAGGCGGGTCGTAGCTCATGGCCACCGCCAGCGTGTCGAAGCCGCGCGACCTGAAGCGCTCGTGCGTGTCGACCAGCTTCGGCATCTCCTTGATGCAGACGGCGCAGCTCGTCGCCCAGAAATTGACCAGCGTCACCCGGCCCTGCCACTGCGCGGTCGAGGATGTTTGGCCGTCGAGCAGCGTATACGGCACGATGGGCAACGGCTGGGGCGGCCCCGCACGGTCGAGGCTGAGATAGACGCCCGCCCCGATTGCCAGGGTGATCAGCAAGACGGCAAGATGGCGGGAAGCTTTCGTCATCGGGGAGGGGAAACGCATGCGGCGCAGGCAGTTTACGGCAGGGCTTCTCGTCGGCCCGAGCCTGTTCGCTTTCACCACGGGCGCCAGGGCGCTGGACCTCGGCGAGACCGACGCAGCCGCCGGGGTGCGCGCCGCGCTGCGGACGGGGGCGGTCTCGGCGGTCGGCCTGCTCGGCCGCACCGACGGCTTTCTCGGCAATCCGAAGGTGCGCATCCCGCTGCCAGGATTTCTGGAGGATGCGGCGCAGTTCCTCAGAGCGACCGGCCAGGGAAGACGTGTGGATGAGCTGGTCACGGCGATGAACCGCGCCGCGGAGGCGGCCGTGCCCGAGGCCAAACCCCTGCTCATCAACGCCGTCAAGTCGATGAGCGTCGAAGACGCGCGTGAGGTCATCACCGGCGGTGACGACTCCGTCACGCAGTTCTTCGCCGCCAAGACGCGCGCGCCGCTGTCGGAGAAGTTCCTGCCCATCGTGACTCGTGCCACCGAGAGGGTGTCGCTCGCAGCCAAGTACAACGCCGTCGCGGGTAAGGCGCTGAGTTTCGGCCTGGTGAGGAAGGAGGAAGCGAACGTGCAGCAGTACGTCACCGGCAAGGCGCTCGATGGCCTCTACCTGATGATCGGCGAGGAGGAACGCAAGATTCGCCAGAATCCGGCAGCGGCTGGCAGCGCGATCCTGAGGAAAGTCTTCGGGTCGCTGCAGTGAAGCGGTCGCCAGCCAGGGTGCTCGTGCTGTTCGGAGCCGACTGGGACGGCCGCCTGCTGCCGCGCTACGCGAGCGGCGGGCGATACCACTTCCACGAGCACGGTTTCGACCTCTTCAGCTTCCCCAGCAACGCGAGGTTGATGTGGTTCGACCTGTGGCGCTTCGTCGACCGCATGGTCGAGCGCTACCGCGGCCGCATCGACGCGGTGTTCAGCTCCAACGAGCAGTTCGGCGCGCTGGCCGCCGCGCTGGTAGCGCAGCGTCTGGGTCTGCCGGGCGCGCGGCCGGAGTCTCTGCTGCAGGTGCAGCACAAGTACGAGGCGCGGCTGCGCCTGCGCGAGGTGGCTCCCGAACTGTGCCCCGCGTTCGAGCTGATTGCCTACGACATCGACCTGGAGCGGGCGCGGTCGCTGCGCTATCCGCTCTTCGCCAAACCGGTGAAGGCCACGTTCTCGGTGCTGGCGCGGCGCTGCGAAACGCCCGAGCAGCTCATCGAGCACCTGCGTTTCGCGCCCTGGGAGAAGCACATCATCCGGCGGCTCATCGCGCCGCACAACCAGGCCATTGAGCGCTTCCCGCAGTTCCGCATAGGTTCCCACCACATGCTCGTCGAGGAAGTCCTCGAGGGCAGACAGATCAATGTCGACGGCTACGTGCATGGGGGGCAGGTTCATCTGCTCGGTGTGACCGACGAAGTCATGTACCCCGGCACGATGGCCTTCCTGCGCTTCGCCTTCCCGGCGCCGCTGGACGAGCGGCTGCGGCAGCGCATCCAGCAGGCCGCGGAGAAGGTGTTGCGCGGTTTCGGGCTGGGCCACGGCTTCTTCAACCTGGAGTTCTTCGTCGACGAGCGCACGGGCGAACTCAAGCTGATCGAAGTCAACCCGCGGCTGGCGTCGCAGCTTGCGCAGTTCTACGAGTGGGCCTGCGGCATCGACACCTACGAGCTCGGCTTCGCGATGGCGCTGGGCCGCCCGCTGCCCGCGCCGCACGCGCCACGCTTCGGTGCCGCGGCGAGTTTCGTCTGGCGCAGCTTCGACGGCAGCACGTGTCCGCGGCTGCCGACGCGGGCCGACCACGACTGGCTGGAGCGCGAGTACCCGGAAGCGCGACTCGAGATTTATCCGAAGCGCGGTGGGGCCTTGAAGCGAGACATGAAGTGGTTGGGCTCGCACCGGTGGGCCGTGCTCAATCTCCCCGGCCGCGATGCCGTCGATCTGCGCGACCGCTACGAACGCATCTGTGCGCGGCTGCAGTGGCCGGCACCTTGGTAGAGGGGTACGGTCAGAGGCCCTTCGACAGCTCGAACATCAGTGCCGACGGCAGTGAGCTGTCGATCAGGTCGCGGCCGACACGCGCGACGCTCGAACCGCCGAAGCCAGACATCTCGAAGGTGTTGCCCTCCTCGATGATCTCGATGAAGACGAAGTCTGGCACCTCGTGGCTGATCTCGTCGTGCAGATGGGCGAACTTCTCTCCGCGCTGGATCGACTCGATGATGATGGCGTGCGGCAATCCCTCGCGGCAGAACTCGGCGGCCTCGTCGACCGAGCCGACGAAGTCGATGATCAGGCCCATGCTGCGCAACGCGTCGCGAATCTGCACGCGCAGGTCACGCCGCGAGGCGATGACGAGTACGTGGCTGCCCGCCAGTGGCTTCGAATTCGACGAGGGTGCGAAGCCCTCGTCGATCTCCAGCGTGGTCACGCCTTCGATCTCGTCGGTCGCGGTGCGTGGGAACTCGATCGTCAGCGTCGTGTTCAGCGCGTCGTCGTGCCGGTCCAGCGGCAGGCCCATGGTCCAGGCTGTCTGCTCGAGCAGCCGCCAGCCGAGGCACTCGAGGGCAGCAGGCTCGGGCGTTCGATCGGCGGCATCGATCTGGTCGACCGGTCGATGCGCAAAGCGGCAGATGAGCTGAGCGTGCTGAGGCCAGGACTTCACGTCGATGCGGAAATCGATGTTCGACTGCGCATGGATCAGCGCCCAGTCGAGCACGGAGTTGAGCAGGCTGAACAGCAGTGAGGCATCGACGATCACCTCGACCGGCTTGAGCATCGGCTTGAGGACGATGCCGCGCGCATGCGTCTCGCGGTGACGGTGCGACAGCACGCTCCTGAGCGTGTCGGCCAGTTGCAGCCGCTCATGCGATTGGCGCAGGCGGCCGGAGGCGAAGCGCGCGATCTGCTGGCCGATCATGCCGGCCTGGCGCGCCTGGTTGACTTCGTCGCGCAGGGCGCGCAAGCCGGCGCGATCTATCTTGCCGGTGGCGATGAGGGCATGGATGCGCTCCAGCGCGGAACTCAGTCGCATTGCCGTGTCTGCTCCGATTTCTGTCACCAGCCGGTGCCAGCGCTGGGTCGCCTCGGAGTCATCGGCGGCAGGCGCCGGATGCGAGCGCGCAGCGGGCGCTGCGGGGGCGCCCCGTCGATCGAGATCTGACATGTCCACGTGCTTCTTGTCCTTCCCTACGGCGCGGCAAGGTGCATCCGTGGAATCCTCTGGCGGGACTGGGCGGATGACCGGAAGCGGGAGCAGGCGCGCCGCGATGTGTGGACTAGAGTGTCGCGCCGCAGGCCGCGAGATTCCAGGGTCCGGGCTGTCTTTCCCTCGGTCCCGGGGGGGCAGATGTCACGAACTGTGACCACCCCCCCACCCCAGGGTGGGTCAGATGACGCCTGCCTGCTTCAGCTCAGCAAGTTCGTCGGCGCTCAGGCCGACCTCGATCAGCACCTCGTCAGTGTGTTCGCCCAGCAGCGGCGGCGGTCGGCGGTACTGCACCGGCGTGGCGGAGAGTTTCATCGGGCTGGCGACCAACGTGACGCGCTCGGCGAGCGGATGCGGCAGTTCGACGGTCATGCCGCGCGCGCGAACCTGCGGGTCAGCAAACACCTCGGCGAGATCATTGATTGGCCCGCAGGGCACTTTGGCGGCCTCGAGCGCGCCGAGCCAATCTGACTTGCGCCGACTGCGCATCACCTCGGCCAGCAGGGGCACCAGCACACCGCGATGCCGCACGCGGTCGGCATTGCGGGCGAAGCGCGGGTCGGCGGCCAGTTCAGGCCGCCCCGCCACCTCGCAGAACTTGACGAACTGGCCGTCGTTGCCGACGGCGAGGATCATGTGGCCGTCGGCCACCTCAAACACCTGGTACGGCACGATGTTCTGGTGTGCGTTTCCGGCGCGCTGTGGCGGCACGCCGGTGACGAGGTAGTTGGCGCCCAGGTTGGCGAGCATCGCCACCTGCGTGTCGAGCAGTGCCATGTCGATGGCCTGGCCCTGGCCGGTGGCATCGCGGTGGCGCAGCGCAGCGAGGATGGCCGTGGTGGCGTACATGCCGGTGAACAGGTCGGCGACGGCGACGCCCACCTTCTGCGGCCCGCCGCCCGGGGCGTCGTCGGCAATCTCCTGGCGCGACGGCCCGGTCACGCTCATCAGCCCGCCCATGCCCTGCACGGCGTAGTCGTAGCCCGCGCGGTCGCGGTAGGGGCCGGTCTGTCCGAACCCGGTGATCGAGCAGTAGACGAGGCGCGGGTTCAGCGTGAGCAGACTGGCACTGTCCAGTCCGTAGCGGGCCATGTCGCCGACCTTGAAGTTCTCGACAAAGACGTCGCTGCCCTGGGCCAGTCGGCGGATCAGCGCCTGCCCCTGCCGCCGCGCAATGTCCACGGTGACTGAGCGCTTGTTGCGGTTGGTACCGAGGTAGTAGGCGGCCTCGGCGGTGTCGCGGCCGTCGCGATCGCGCAGGAAGGGCGGGCCCCAGCCGCGGGTATCGTCGCCGCCGACACCATTGCGCAGCGGTCGCTCGATCTTGATGACGTCGGCGCCAAGGTCGGCCAGCGTCTGGGTGCACCAGGGGCCGGCGAGCACGCGGGAGAGGTCGAGCACGCGCACGCCGGCCAGCGGCGCGCAGGGCGAGGAATCGGCGGTCATGTGGCCATTGTGGCTGCGTCCGGGCCGGGATAATCGGCCGATGCATCGCCTTGTCCTGTGGCTGCTGGCCGCCCTGAACGCCATTCTGGCGGCTTGTTCACCCGCGCTCGACTGGCGCGAGTTCCAGCCCGAGGGCAGCGGCATCGTCGCGGCCTTTCCCTGCAAGCCGGATCGGCATGCGCGCAGCGTCAAGCTGGAGGTGCAGACGGTGCGCATGGAGATGCTGGTGTGCAGCGTGGGCGAGGTCAGCTTCGCGCTCAGTTTTGCCGACCTGGACGATCCGGCGCGCGTCCCGGCCGCGCTGCAGGAGTTGCGAGCGCTGGCCGTGTCAAACCTCGCCAGCCCGGGCGGCGAGACCCTGCCACTGCAGGTGCCGGGCATGACGCCGAATCCGATGGCTGCCCGCATCCGGCTGGACGGCCGGCGCCCCGACGGCACGGCCATGCAGGAGCAGGCGGCCTTCTTCGTGAAGGGACTGCGCATCTACCAGGCGACCGTGCTCGGCAAGCGCGTGCCCATCGAGGCGGCCGACACGTTCCTGGGCAGCTTGCGTTTGCCGGCATGACCGCGTCGCAGGCCGGCGTCGACGCACAGACGCTGCCCAGGCGCGAGGCGGTGCTGGTCTTCCTCAGCTTCGCCTTCGCCTACTTCTTCTCCGCCTTGGTGCGCGCCGTCACGGCCACGCTGGCACCGAGCTTCAGCGCGGAGCTCGGGCTGACAGCCGGCGATCTGGGACTGCTTGCCGGGGCCTACTTTCTCGGTTTTGCCGCCACGCAATTGCCGCTGGGGCGCGCGCTCGACCGCTACGGGCCGCGGCGGGTGCTGCTCGCGCTGATGGCGGTGGCAGTGGTCGGCTGCGCGGCGTTCGCGATGGCACGGCACTTCGCCGCGCTGACCCTCGCGCGCGGGCTCATCGGTGTCGGCCTCAGCGCCTGTCTGATGGCCCCGTTGACCTTGTTCCGGCGTAGTTTCGCGCCGGTGGCGCAGTTGCGTGCCAACTCCTGGATGCTGATGACGGGCTCGCTCGGCATGGTGGCCTCGACACTGCCGGTGCAATGGTTGATGCCGATGCTCGGCTGGCGCGGGTTGTTCTGGCTGATCGGCGCGCTACTTGCAGTGTCGATGGTGGGCATCGTGCTGCTGGTGCCGGCCGACGGTGCGGTGCGCCGTGCCGGCAGTCAGATCGAGTCGGGCTACGCATCGATCTGGCGCCACCCGACATTCGTTCGCTTCGCGCCGCTGGGCTTCTTCCATTACGGCGGAATGATTGCGATCCAATCCCTCTGGGCGGGGCCTTGGCTGGTGCGCGTTTGCGGCTGGACGCCAGGCGAGGCCGCGGCGGGCCTGTTCGGAATCAACCTGTCGATGCTGCTGGCCTTCCTCGGCTGGGGCTTGGTCGTGCCGCGGCTGTATCGCGCGGGCTGGGGCGCGCCGCGATTGATCCGTTGGGGCGTTCCGTTCAATCTGGCCGTGCTCGTGCTCGCCATCGTGATGGGCGAGCGGGCAACGGCCTGGATCTGGGCCCTGTTCTGCGTGAGTTGCTCGGTGGTCTCCCTCTCCCAGCCGGCCATCGGCCAGGCCTTCCCAACCGAACTGGCCGGTCGCGCCCTGTCAGCCTACAACCTGGTTATCTTCGCGGGCATCTTCAGCCTGCAGTGGGGGCTGGGCTTGGCGATCGACTTCTTCGTTCACTCCGACGCCTCGATCCTGTCGGCCTACCGGGGGGCCATGACGTTGTTCGGCATATGTGCGCTTGCGGCCTATCTGTGGTTTTTGCGGCACGGCGAACGGCCTGCGGCCGGGAATGCGGGTGATTGAGCGCCAGAAGCCCATAATTTCGATCCCCATGCCCGGCTTGCTGATCATTGCCCATGCGCCGCTCGCGTCTTCGCTGAAGTCGGTGGCCAACCATGCCTATCCAGACCGTGCCTCGTGGCTGGAGGCGCTCGACGTGAGTCCCGACATGTCGCCGGAACAGATCGAAGCGCGGGCGCGAGAACTTCTCGCGCGCGTGCGTCGGCCTGAGGCGTTGATCTTCACCGACGTATTCGGCGCTACGCCGTGCAACGTCGCGCAGCGGCTTGCCGACGGGGTGCAGGTGAAGGTCGTCGCGGGCGTGAACGTGCCGATGCTTTGGCGTTCGCTGTGTTATGCCGACGAGTCGCTCGACGCGCTGGTGGCGCGGGCAGTGTCCGGCGCCACCCAAGGCGTGATGCAGGTCGCGACCTCAAGGCCGCAAAACCAGACCTTCAAACCGGGCGCAAATGATCAAGACCACCGTCACCATCAACAATAAGCTGGGGTTGCATGCACGAGCGTCGGCCAAGCTGACCAAACTGGCCGGGAGCTTCAAGAGTGACGTCTTCATGAGCCGAAATGGTCGACGCGTGAACGCCAAGAGCATCATGGGAGTGATGATGCTGGCGGCGGGCATAGGCAGCGAAGTGGAGATCGAGACCGCCGGACCCGACGAACAGCAAGCCATCGATGCCCTGACGGCGTTGATCAACGACAAGTTCGGTGAGGGCGAGTGAGAGTGCGCCGCCTGTAAGAAGTACCGATGGCGGGCCCGGGCCGAAGGAATAGCATTCCGACATGAGTTTCCAGGTGTTCGGATTGCCCGTCTCGCGCGGGGTCGCCATCGGCCGGGCGGTGCTGGTGGCTTCGAGCCGTGTGGACGTCGCGCACTACTTCATCGACGAATCCCGCGTCGAGGGCGAGGTCGCTCGGCTGCGGGTGGCGCGTGATGCAGTCGCCAGCGAACTCAGCCTGCTCAAGCGTGACATGCCGGTCGAGGCGCCGGCAGAGCTCGCGGCGCTGCTGGATGTGCACCTGATGTTGCTGCACGACGACTCGCTCACAGGCGCCACCAAACAATGGATCCACGAGCGGCACTACAACGCCGAGTGGGCGCTGTCAGCGCAGCTTGAAGTTCTGGCGCGGCAATTCGACGAGATGGAGGACGAGTACCTGCGTGAGCGCAAGGCCGACCTCGAACAGGTCGTCGAGCGACTGCTGCGCGCGCTGGCACGCGGCCCGGGCGCTTCCTTCACCGCCACTCCGGCGGTCGGGCCGCGCGACTTCGCCGGCGAGGACCCGCTGGTACTCGTCGCCAACGACATTGCGCCGGCCGACATGCTGCACTTCAAGGGCGGCGTGTTCACCGGCTTTGTCACGGATGTTGGCGGGCGCACCTCGCACACGGCGATCGTTGCGCGCAGCATGGACATTCCGGCTGTGGTCGGTGCCCGCGAGGCGAGCCGCATCATCCGGCAGGACGACTGGGTCATCATCGATGGTGACAACGGCATCGTCGTCGTCAACCCGTCGCCGATCGTGCTCGAAGAGTACCGATTCCGGCAGCGGCAGAGCGAGCTCGAGCGCGAGCGTCTCTCGCGCCTACGTCACACCCCGGCCGTGACGCTTGACGGCGAGCGCATCGAGCTGCTGGCGAATATCGAACTGCCGGCGGATGCCAAGGCGGCGTTGGAGGCAGGGGCGCTGGGTGTCGGCCTCTTCCGCAGCGAGTTCCTCTTCATGAACCGCGGAGGTGAACTGCCTGGCGAGGACGAGCAGTTCGAAGCCTACCGTGCCGCGGTCGAGGCGATGAACGGGTTGCCTGTGACGATTCGTACGGTCGACATAGGCGCAGACAAGCCACTCGATCGAATGTCGGTCAATGAGCTGCGGCACGAGCATGCGTTGAATCCCGCGCTGGGCCTGCGCGCCATCCGCTGGAGTCTGTCCGAGCCGGGCATGTTCCGGCAACAACTGCGGGCGATCCTGCGGGCAAGTGCCTACGGCAAGGTGCGACTGCTGATCCCAATGGTGGCGCATGTCAGCGAAGTCAAGTTGACCCTGGACGCGCTTTCTCGTGCGAAGCAGCAGCTGGCGGATGCGGGCAGGCCCTTCGTGGACGTGGAAATCGGCGCGATGATCGAGGTGCCGGCGGCTGCGCTGGTCCTGTCGAGGTTCCTGCGCTACTTCGACTTCGTTTCCATCGGCACCAACGACCTCATCCAGTACACGTTGGCCATCGACCGCGCCGACGAAACCGTGGCGCACCTCTACGATCCTTGGCATCCGGCCGTGCTGGGCCTGATCGCCAACACGATCCAGCAGGCGCGTCAGGCCGGGAAACACGTCAGCGTCTGCGGGGAAATGGCGGGCGACCCGGCGTTCACCGAGGTCCTTCTCGGCATGGGTCTGCGAAGCTTCTCGATGCACCCGGCGCAGATCGCATCCATCAAGCAGCGAGTGCTGCGCGCCGAGGCGCGAAGGTGCGCGGCAATGGTCCCAGAGTTGCTCAGTTCGGATGACCCGGAGCGGCATTCGCTCGGCGGGCTCGTTCAGGCTGGAAGCCTTGCCGCCAGTTGACGGCTTCGAATTGCATGCTATAGTCGCGGTCTTCGCTGAATGCAGCGCCACCTGAGCAGGTGACGCATCAAGCAGCGAATACGGAAAGCCGAGTGCTTGACAGGGTTTAAAAAAACATGTCAGAATCGCTTTCTTCGCTGAACACGGAAACGAATTCAGCGGCGCCGCAAGGCAAGCTCTTTAAAAACTAACAGCCGATAAGCGTGGGCGTTTGAAGGCGAGTGCCAAGAGCCGCAGGGCTCGAGGTCTCTTGGACCTTAAACGCTCACTGAAGTGAAGTTCACTTCAATTCTTTGAGCAAACATTCAAGATCGAACTGAAGAGTTTGATCCTGGCTCAGATTGAACGCTGGCGGCATGCCTTACACATGCAAGTCGAACGGCAGCACGGGAGCAATCCTGGTGGCGAGTGGCGAACGGGTGAGTAATATATCGGAACGTGCCCAGTAGTGGGGGATAGCCCGGCGAAAGCCGGATTAATACCGCATACGACCTACGGGTGAAAGCGGGGGATCGCAAGACCTCGCGCTATTGGAGCGGCCGATGTCAGATTAGCTAGTTGGTGGGGTAAAGGCCTACCAAGGCGACGATCTGTAGCTGGTCTGAGAGGACGACCAGCCACACTGGGACTGAGACACGGCCCAGACT
>NZ_CALFYO010000033.1 GCF_937952055.1 uncultured Piscinibacter sp. | reverse complement strand
CCTTCTTCGCCGCAGCCTTCTTCGCCGGGGCCTTCTTCGCCGCAGCCTTCTTCGCAGTTGCCATCACAGTTCTCCTTGATCAAGTTAAAAAAGAACCACGCCCCCTCGCCTTGAGGCCGAGGCAACGTGGCCATCCATCGCCCGAGGACTGTCCAGGAGGGACGCCCCGATCCGATGAATCCACCGTGGCCCAAGACGCTGCTTCTGCGTCAGACATCCCTGGCCCACCAATCTTGATCTCTCGCACTGACCTGAGCGACTGCGACCCGGGACCCTTCAATCCCAGGACAACGCTCCACCCGACTGGTACTCGATCACGCGGGTCTCGAAGAAGTTGCGCTCCTTCTTCAGGTCGATCATTTCGCTCATCCAGGGGAACGGGTTCTCCTCGTTGGGGAACAGTTCCTCCAAGCCAATCTGAGTCGCACGGCGATTCGCGATGTATCGCAGGTAACCCTTGAACATGGAAGCGTTCATGCCGAGCACTCCGCGTGGCATGGTGTCCTCGGCATAGCGATACTCGAGTTCGACCGCCCTGAGGAACAGCGCCTTCACGTCGGCCTTGAACTCCGGCGTCCAAAGATGCGGGTTCTCGAGCTTGATCTGGTTGATGAGGTCGATGCCGAAATTGCAGTGCATCGACTCGTCACGCAAGATGTACTGGTACTGCTCCGCCGCGCCCGTCATCTTGTTCTGCCGACCCAGCGCCAGGATCTGCGTGAAGCCCACGTAGAAGAAGAGTCCTTCCATCAGACAGGCGAACACGATCAGCGACTTGAGCAGGCGCTGGTCGTTCTGCGTCGTGCCGGTGCGGAAAGCGGGATCCATGATCTGCTCGATGAAGGGCAGCAGGAACTCGTCCTTATCACGGATCGAAGCGATCTCGTGATACGCATTGAAGATTTCACTCTCGTCCAGACCCAGCGACTCGACGATGTACTGGTACGCGTGCGTGTGGATCGCCTCTTCGAAAGCCTGGCGCAACAGGAACTGGCGGCACTCCGGCGCCGTGATGTGCCGATAACTGCCAAGCACGATGTTGTTCGCCGCGAGAGAGTCCGCAGTGACGAAGAAGCCAAGATTGCGCTTGACGATGCGGCGCTCGTCCTCGGTCAGCCCGTTCGGATCCTTCCAGGTCGCGATGTCGCGCGACATGTTGATCTCCTGCGGCATCCAATGATTGGCACAGGTCGCCAGGTACTTCTCCCAGGCCCACTTGTACTTGAACGGCACCAACTGGTTGACGTCGGTCTGACCGTTGATGATGCGCTTGTCGGCTGCCTTGACCCGGCGCGCATCAGCAGCAATTTGCGCCGTAGTGATGTCAGCGGCGACCGGCGCGGCTTGGAAGACGTGCTCCTGCACGCGCAACGCGGATGCTTGTCCCTGCGCGTTCACCGCGCCTTGTGATCTGGAGGGCTTAACTTCGTCGTCCCAAACAAGCATGTTCTCTTCCCAATCTTTTCAATTATCCGAATGTTGCATCGAAACACCAAGCACTTCTTGACTTTTGGGCCGAGTGCTTGTTGCTGTCCCGCATCGAATCGCCGCTCGATTCACTGACACGCTTCACAGGTCGGATCGTCGATCGCGCAGAACTTCACGTCGCTCGCAGCCTCCGCGTGCGACGCCGAGGCTCCCGCCAGCAGACCGCCATCCGCATGGCTCGACACCGCATTGAGATTGCCCGCCTTCACCGTCGACTTCTCCGCGTGCGTGGCGCCCACGGTTCGCAGGTAGTACGTCGTCTTCAACCCGCGAAGCCAGGCAAGCTTGTAGGTCTCGTCGAGTTTCTTGCCCGATGCCCCGGCCATGTAGATGTTGAGCGACTGCGCCTGGTCGATCCACTTCTGGCGGCGCGCCGCCGCCTCCACCAACCATTGCGCCTCGATTTCGAAGGCCGTTGCGTAGAGCGACTTCAGATCCTCGGGCACACGATCGATGCGGCGCAGCGAGCCGTCGAAGTGCTTCAGGTCCATCACCATCACGTCGTCCCACAGACCCAGCGACTTCAGGTCGCGCACCAGGTATTCGTTCAGAACCGTGAACTCCCCTGACAAGTTGGACTTCACCGACAGGTTGCCGAACGACGGTTCGATCGAGGCACTGACGCCAATGATGTTGGAGATCGTCGCCGTGGGCGCAATCGCCACACAGTTGGAGTTGCGCATGCCGTACTCCGAAATGCGCGTGCGCAACGCTTCCCAGTCCATCGACGTGCTGCGATCGACCTCGACATAGCCTCCGCGCTGCTCCTCGAGAAGGTTCAGCGAGTCCAGCGGCAGGATGCCGCGGTCCCACAGCGATCCCCGGTAGCTCGAATAGCGGCCGCGCTCCTGCGCCAACTCGGTCGAGGCCCAATAGGCGTGGTAGCACACCGCCTCCATCGAACGATCGGCAAACTCCAAGGCGGCCTGCGACGCATAGGGCATGCGAAGCTCGTGCAGCGCATCCTGGAAGCCCATGATGCCGAGCCCTACCGGCCGATGTTTCAGGTTGGAGTCACGCGCCTTCTTCACGGCGTAGTAGTTGATGTCGATGACGTTGTCGAGCATCCGCATCGCTGTCGCCACGGTCTGCTTCAGCTTGGCCTGATCGATCCTGCCGTCCTTCAGGTGATGCGCCAAGTTGACCGAACCGAGGTTGCACACCGCGATCTCGGTGTCGCTGGTGTTCAGCGTGATCTCGGTGCAGAGGTTGCTCGAGTGCACCACGCCCACGTGCTGCTGCGGCGATCGCACGTTGCAGGCATCCTTGAAGGTGATCCAGGGATGCCCGGTCTCGAACAGCATCGAGAGCATCTTGCGCCACAGGTCGTTGGCCGGCACCCTCTTGAACAACTTGATCTCGCCGGTCTGCGTCTTCGCCTCGTAGCGCAGGTACGCGACCTCGAACTCCTTGCCGAACCTGTCGTGCAGGTCCGGACAGGTGGAGGGCGAGAACAGCGTCCAGTCCCCCCCCTCCACGACGCGCTTCATGAACAGGTCGGGAATCCAGTTCGCCGTGTTCATATCGTGCGTGCGGCGGCGGTCGTCGCCTGTGTTCTTGCGCAGTTCGAGGAACTCCTCCAGGTCGAGGTGCCAGCTTTCGAGATACGCACACACGGCGCCCTTGCGCTTGCCGCCCTGGTTGACGGCAACTGCAGTGTCGTTGACCACCTTCAGGAACGGCACAACGCCCTGGCTCTTGCCGTTCGTGCCCTTGATGTGGCTGCCCAGCGCACGCACGTTCGTCCAGTCGTTGCCCAAGCCACCGGCGAACTTGGACAACAGCGCGTTCTCCTTCAGCGCCTCGTAGATGCCCTCGAGGTCGTCCGACACAGTCGTCAGATAGCAGCTCGATAGCTGCGAGCGCCGCGTACCCGAGTTGAACAGCGTCGGCGTGGAGCTCATGAAGTCAAAGCTCGACAGCACTTCGTAGAACTCGATCGCGCGCGCCTCGCGGTCGATCTCGCCCAGCGCCAGACCCATCGCCACTCGCATGAAGAAGGCCTGCGGCAGCTCGATGCGCGCCTCGTCGACATGCAAGAAGTAGCGATCGAACAGCGTTTGCAGGCCGAGGTAGTCGAACTGCAGGTCACGGTCGGCCTTCAGCGCAGCGCCGAGCTTGGCGAGGTCGAACTGCAGCAGCCTTTCGTCGAGCAATTCGGCCTGCACGCCCTTCCTGATGAATCCCGGAAAGTACTCGGCGTAGCGGCTGTGCATCTGCTCGTGCGTCACCTCCTCGCCGAGGATCTCGCGGCGGATGGTGTGCAGCAGCAGTCGCGCGGTGGCCCGGGTGTAGCCCGGGTCCTTCTCGATCAGCGTACGCGCCGCGAGAATGGCCGCCTTGTGCACCTCGCCAATCGGCACACCGTCATACAGGTTGCGGCGCGTCTCGGCGATCACCGGCTCGGCCTTCACGTCGGCCCCCAGCCCGGCGCATGCCGACTCCACCAGCGCCTGCAAACGACCGAAGTCCAGCGGCACGCGCTGTCCATTGTCGGTGACATGCAGCACCGGTTCGGCCGGCACGGCACGCTGCACCTGCCTGGCGCGCTCCTGGGCGCGGCGCTCACGGTACAGCACGTAGGCGCGAGCGACTTCGTGGTGGCCACCACGCATCAGGCCGAGTTCGACATGGTCCTGCACGTCCTCGATATGGAAGGTTCCGCCACCCGGACGCGAACGCAACAGGGCGCGCACCACCGCCTCTGTCAGCCCATCAACCGTCTCGCGCACGCTGGCCGACGCAGCGCCTTGCGTGCCGTGCACGGCGAGGAATGCCTTCATCAGCGCCACGGCGATCTTGTTGGGCTCGAAAGCCACCACGGCGCCGTTGCGGCGAATGATCTGATAGCCCTGGTACGCCGACGCTGCCGCCGACGTCGACGGGGCGCGCAAGCCGGCAGCTGGCGTGGACGTCGGGACATGAATGGCTTGCATGGCTTCCCCTGTGTTGGTCGTGGGCAGAGTTTCGATGGTCATGGGCGAGGGCGACAGGAAGGAGGACCGCCCTTCAGGGGCGGTCGCAATTCGACATGGCAGATGAGCTCGGCGCACGCTGCTCGGCCACACTGCCAACCGGGAGGCCGGCAGCGGACGACGGGGCGAGCACGGCGCTGTGGAGGAGGAATGAGCATAGCACGGCGACACACTATATCTAGGGTCCTCCTGGCCTTCAAGCACTAGCGATAGCGTGCAAGCGAGCTTGCCAGTTCGTCTCCGAGTTGCTAGCGACTGCTGCGCGCGCTGCGAGAACCCGGCCCTCCCGGAGCCGAGGGCGCACGCCTGCGCGCTCGTCGACGCATTCAGCGCGCCAGGCTGCGCCGCGGTTCTCGCCGACGCTCGGCGTGCACGTCAGCCTTCGCTGTTGCGTCGTGTTGCACTCTCGGGAAAGTCCCAATCGGTCACGCCGGCCGCCAGCGACAAGGCCCGCAGCCTGGCCCAGTCGAAGGCCGGGCCCGGGTCGCCCTTGCGACCCGCGGCGATGTGCTCGTGTCCGGCCACCGCCTCGATCGGATAGCGCCGCGCCAGGCCGCCCGCAAGGGAAGACAGCGACACGTACTGGGCCTCCTCGAAGGCGTCGCCTTCGAGGCCCTCGAGCTCGACGCCGATGGAGTAGTCGTTGCAGTTCTCGCGCCCGTGCCACGACGACACCCCCGCGTGCCACGCCCGCCGATCGCAGGACACGAACTGCAGCAGCGAACCGTCGCGACGGATCAAGAAGTGGGCCGACACGCGCAGCCCACGGATCGTCTCGAAATACGGATGCGCGCGCCAGTCGAGTCGGTTCGTGAAGAGCTCTTCGATCGCATTGCCACCGTAGACGCCGGGTGGCAGGCTGATGGAGTGCACGACCAGCAGCGACACCGCCGCACCTGGAGGACGACGCCCGCAGTTCGGCGAAGGGCAGCGCCGCGCCGGCGACCACCACCCGCGGAACCAGCGCGGCCTCACGGCGCGCGCGGTCTCAGTCGCGATCGGCCCCGACACCGTCGGTGCCGACGTTGACGCCCAGCCGCGCCATCCGATAGCGCATCTGCCGCAACGACAGTCCGAGGCTTGCACCGGCGGCCGTGCGATTGAAGCGATGACGCTCCAATGCCCGCACCAGGATGTCCCGCTCGACTTCGTCGAGATGCGCGGCCAGGTTGCTCGGCAGGGCCTCCTCGACGGGGATGGCCACCACGGGCGGAGGGAATCGGGCGGCTGGTTCGTCGCGGGCCATGGCGTCGAACGATTCCGCCTCGCTCAGAAATGGCTCTCCCACCTCCGACTCCGGCAGGCCGAGGTCTGCCACATCGATGGTCTCGCCGCCGGACAGCGCGACGGCCCTGTGCAGAAGGTTCTCGAGTTCGCGCACATTGCCGGGGAACGAGTAGCGCGCGAGGTGCTGCAACGCCTCGCGCGTGAGCCGCGGCGGCGGCGACACCCCGGCATCGTGAGCGATGCGCTCGAGCACGCGCTCACTGATATCCGGCAGGTCCTCCAGCCGTTCGCGCAGCGGCGGCACGCGGATCTGGATCACGTTCAGGCGGTAGTAGAGGTCCTGGCGGAACTTGCCCGCGTGGACCTCGGCGCCGAGATCCTTGTGCGTGGCGCTGAGCAGCCGCACATTGACGGCCTGCTCGCTCACCGCGCCGACCGGCCGCACCGAGCGCTCCTGGATGGCACGCAGCAGCTTGCTCTGCATCGACAGCGGCAGATCGCCGATCTCGTCGAGGAAGAGCGTTCCGCCGTTGGCAGCCTGGAAGAAGCCCTCGCGGTCCTCGGCCGCGCCGGTGAACGCTCCCTTTCGGTAGCCGAAGAACTCGGCTTCCAGCAACTGCTCGGGGATGGCGCTGCAATTGACCGCGATGAAGGGCTGGGCAGCACGCGGGCTGATCTCGTGGATGGCACGGGCGACCAGCTCCTTGCCGGTGCCCGACTCGCCGTTGACCAGCACCGGCGCCATGCTGCGCGCCACCTTCTCGACCAAGGCTCGCACCTGCTGCATCGCCGCCGAATGTCCCGCCATGCGTCGAAGGGCGATGCTGACCGGTGCCGTGGGCGCTGTCGGCGCTCGCGGGATGCGCGCCTGAGGCAGCGTGCCATCCTTCGACGGCAGCGTCGACGGGTCCATCGTCGGCACCGTGGGTCCGCCGCGGCCGAGCGCCGAGGCGACCACGGCGCGGAACTGTTTCAGGTCCACCGGCTTGGTGAGGTAATCGTAAGCACCGGCCTTCAACGCCTCCACGGCATTCTCGGCCGAGCCGTAGGCGGTGATCACGATCGCCTTCTCGCGCCGGCCGGCCTCCTCCAGCCGCCGCAGCAGGTCCAGGCCGGTGCCGTCGGGCAGGCGCATGTCGGTGATG
Source organism: uncultured Piscinibacter sp. (assembly GCF_937952055.1). Classification (GTDB taxonomy): domain Bacteria; phylum Pseudomonadota; class Gammaproteobacteria; order Burkholderiales; family Burkholderiaceae_C; genus Piscinibacter. The sequence goes on along the minus strand of NZ_CALFYO010000033.1, from coordinate 317,852 downwards.
ACGGCGCTGTAGGTGCGGTCCTTGAGGTGCATCCATGCTTCCTCGACCGTGGCTGCCGTCTCGATGTCGTAGCCCTCGCGCAGCAGCGTCAGCTCGTACAGCGTGCGCAGGTCGGGCTCGTCATCGACGACCAACAGGCTGAAATGCGAGGCGGAAGTCATGAGGTCAAGTGCAGTCGGGCTTCGGTGTCGGTCAGCGGCATGCGGCGCATCACCACGAAGAACTCGTTGCAGTGCGGGTCGCCGCCCGCCCGGGCCCGGTAGTCGATGCTCGCGCCGTAGCGCTCGCACAGCTCGCGGCAAATATACAGGCCCAGCCCGGTGCCGCGACTTCGCGTGGAGAAGAACGGTTCGAAGAGGTAGCGCTCCACCTCGGGCGGAATTGGCGAACCGTCGCTGGCCACGCTGAGGAAGGCCCGCGACTCGTCGCGCGAGTCCAGCCGCAGCATGACGGCGCCTGGCGCGCCGCTGGCGTGGCGCAGCGCGTTGTCGAGCAGGTTGACGAGCACGCGGCGCAGATGCTCGGCGTCGAAGGCCACGCCGATCGGCTGCGGCGGCAGTTCCACGCGCAGCACGCTGTGCTCGTCGAGCTTGATGCCGGCCGCGCGAGCCCAGTCGCTGCACACGGCGGCGACCAGTGCGGTGGCGTCGATCGCACGCAGATCCTGCACCTCGCCCGGCGCCACCTCCATCACGTCGTCGACGATGCGCTTGAGGCGATCGACGTTGTCCGCCACCATGCGCGTGAGCTGGCGCTGCGACGCGTCGGTGGCGTCCTCGGCGAGCAAGGCGTTGGCCTGGGCGATCGCCGCCAGCGGATTGCGAATTTCATGGGCGATGCCCGCCGACACTCGGCCCATCGCTGCAAGCTTCTCCTGGCGGCTGCGTGCCTGCATGTTGCGCACGTCCTCCAGGAACAGCACGCAGAAGTCTTCGCTCGCCTGTGCCGCCTTGTGGCGCGTGAAGCGCACGCGCACCCGCAAGGTGCGGCTCGAGCCCGGCTCGAACTCGAGCGTGACGTCGCGCCCGGCTTCGGGCCAGCTCGACTCGATGAAGGCCTGCTCCACCGTGCGCACCAGCCCCGACCACGCCTCGACGCCGCGCAGCTGAAACGGTGCCGGGCGGCTCATGCCCGAGGGTGCGAGCAGCCGTCGCGCCGCCGGGTTGGCGGCGCGGACGCGGCCGCGGCGGTCGACGACGAGGATGCCGTCCTGCATCTCCTCGATGACGAGGCGATTCAAGGCCGCCTGCTGGCGCGCCATTTCCATGTTGCCGCGCGCGGTGAGCTCTTCTCGCGCGAGGCGGCCGGCCAGCTCGCCGGCCAGCACGGTGATGACGAAGAAGCCGCTGCCGGCCAGGGCCGCCTGCGCCATGAGCTGCGTCATGCTGCCGCCGGCCCCCGCATCCAGCCAGGCGGTAACGAGCAGCATCATCGCCACGGCCGCCGCGGTCGCGAGGGCCAGCGGTCGGGGTGTGAGCACACCGGCCATCAGCACCGGCAGCACGAGCAGCGCCACGTAGTTGAGGTTGGAGCCCGGAGCGAGCATGTGCAGGGCACTGAAGGCGACCAGATCGATGCCGATCGTCGACAGCCACGGCGCACCGAACACACGCGCCAGCGCCTTCGGCTCGACGGTGCGCCTGCGTGGCAACAGCCACAGAATGAGCGCCATCGTTCCATAGGCGACGCTGACGAGCGCGGCCTCGAGCGAGGGCCTCGCACCGAACAGCCCCGTGATCGCCTGCGCCACCACCAGCGCAACGCCGAGCGCCGCCCGCGCCCCGATGAAAGTCCGGTAGATGCGGTCGAAGGCCGTCTGGCCGGCGCTGACGATGCGCTCGGCCTGTCGCGAGAACAGCCGCGAGTCCAGGGTCGAAGCTGCCGGGCGCGTCGAACTGTCCGGCGCCGACGTCACCGTGGCATCGTCGGGCGAGACCTGCGTGTCCTCCGCGGATCCGAAGGCGCCGAACCAGGACTCGTCGGCGGTGGGTGCCCGCCGCTGGGCGCGCCGGTCCCCGACGCGTCGCTCGCGGTTGCGCGGTGCTTCGCTCATCGGCACCCCCGGGGGCTGGTGGCCGACCCGTCAGCCCGCCGGATGTTGCTTCTCGTACTCGGCACGATGGGCTTCCCCGCAGAACATGCCGCCGCGTCCGGGCAACGCCTCGTGCTGCGGCAGGTGCACACCACACTGCCGGCAGGCAACCATCGGCTGGGCGCGCGCGTCACGCCGGGGTCGCGAGGGCGGAGGCTCGCTGCGGCGGCGCGAGCCACGCAGCAGCCACACCAGCAGCAGGATGGCGGCAATGAGCAGCAGGTACTTCATCGGCGTCTGCTCTCAGTTCGCCGGCCCGCGCTGCAGCAGGATTTCAAGCACGAAGCGCGAACCCACGTAAGCCAGCAGCAACAGGGCCGCACCGCCGTACAGCCAGCGCGTGGCCAGCGGGCCACGCCAGCCGAACGCACGTCGGCCCGCAAGCAGCGCCGCGAACACCACCCAGCCCAGCATGGAGAACACCGTCTTGTGGTCCCAGCGCCAAGGCTGCGCGAACCAGGCGCCGAGCAGCAGCGCCGCCGACAGCACGACAAAACCGGCGCCGACGAAGCGGAAGGTCAGGCGCTCCAAGCGCAGCAGCGGCATGCCGGTCGGCGGCGCGGCAGCATGCTGACGCATCTGCTGCTCAGCGCGATTGAGCATCGCGCCGTGCAGCACCGCGGCACCGAACAGTCCGTAGGAAGCGATGCCCAGCACCCAGTGCAGCGGCGCCCAGCGCGACACTGCGTTCGGCCGCAATTCGCCCGGGAAGACGAATGCCAGCAGCACCGCCGCCGCGCCGAGCAGCGCCAGCGTGCGCCGCACGCCGGCCAGCGGGACGAAGCGGCTCTCTACCGCGTACACCGCCAGCACCAACCACATCGTCACCGACAGCGCCGGTGCGAAGCCGAATCGCGCGCCGGTGTGATCCACGCCGATGCCGCTGATGTCGACCGCGATGGCCAGCGCGTGGATCGCCCAACCGGCGAGCAGCGCATTGCGGGTCGCGGCCTCGCGCACCGCGGGCAGGAACGCGGCGACCGCATAGGCCACGAGCGCCGCCAGCGTGGGCACGGCCAATGCCCAGCCCGCGGGCGCTTCGGGACCGAACGATAAAATCATGCTCACAGTGTACTTTCGCGCTCCCGGGTCTCGGGCTGCGCCACAGCATGGCTTCCACCCTCACCGAACGCCTGAGTCGCGCCGTCAAGACGATGCGTGGCCAGGCCCGCATCACCGAGAGCAACGTGCAGGACATGTTGCGCGAGGTGCGCATGGCGCTGCTCGAGGCCGACGTCGCGCTGCCCGTGGTGCGCGACTTCATCGCGCGCGTGAAGGAAAAGGCCCTGGGCGCCGACGTGGTCGGTTCGCTGACGCCGGGCCAGGCGCTGGTGGGCATCGTCAACCGCGAACTCGCCGCCACCATGGGCGACGGGGTGGCCGACATCAACCTCGCCGCGCAGCCTCCGGCGGTGATCCTGATGGCCGGCCTGCAGGGCGCCGGCAAGACCACCACCACCGCCAAGCTCGCCAAGCACCTGATCGACAAGCGCAAGAAGAAGGTGCTGACGGTCTCGGCCGACGTCTACCGTCCGGCCGCCATCGAGCAGCTGAAAACGGTCACGAAACAGGCCGGCGCCGAGTGGTTCCCGTCGACAGCAAACGACAAGCCGCTGGCAATCGCCCAGGCCGCGCTGGATCACGCGCGGCGACACTACTTCGACGTACTGCTGGTCGACACCGCCGGTCGCCTGGGCATCGACGAGGCGATGATGAAGGAGATCGCCGAACTCCACGCCGCGCTGAGCCCGGTCGAAACACTCTTCGTCGTCGATGCGATGCAGGGCCAGGATGCGATCAACACCGCCAAGGCTTTCAAGGAGGCCCTGCCGCTGACCGGCATCGTGCTGACCAAGATGGACGGCGACGCGCGCGGAGGCGCGGCGCTGTCGGTGCGCCAGATCACCGGTGCGCCGATCAAGTTCGCCGGCACCAGCGAGAAGATCGACGGCCTCGAGGTTTTCGACGCGCAGCGCCACGCCGGCCGCATCCTCGGCATGGGCGACATCGTCGCCCTGGTCGAGGAGGTGCAGAAGGGCGTCGACGTCGCTGCCGCGCAGAAGCTGGCGGACAAGGTGAAGTCGGGCGACGCCTTCGACTTGAACGATTTCCTGATGCAGATCTCGCAGATGAAGAAGATGGGCGGCCTGTCGGGACTGATCGACAAGCTGCCCACCCAGATGACAGGCGGCAAGACGGCCAATCTCGGTCAGGCCGACATGGATCGGGCCGAGCGCGACGTGCGCCGCATGGAAGGCATCATCTGCTCGATGACGCCGCTGGAGCGCCGCAAGCCCGACCTCATCAAGGCCACGCGCAAGCGGCGCATCGCTGCCGGTGCCGGCGTGCAGGTCCAGGAGGTGAATCGCCTGCTCAACCAGTTCGAGCAGATGCAGGGCATGATGAAGAAGATGAAGGGCGGTGGCCTGATGAAGATGATGAAGCGCATGGGCGGCATGAAGCTGCCGGGCGGTCCGCGCTGAGCGTCGTCCGCGATGACGCCTGCACGGCGCCGCGTTATGCTGCCCCCCTCAGAATGTATGTCGAGGAAGGTTGATGCCTGATTGGGCTGTCGCGGCGCTGGCCGTGATCGTGGTCTTGCTGTTGACCGTGCTGTTGCGCCGCCGCTCGCGGCCCGGCGGCCGGGGCGCCGAGACGAACCGGCTCGACACCGTGGCCTCCTGGCCACCCACGGCCACGCGCATCCTGACCAGTGCCGAGCGGATGGCCTACAGCACGCTGGAGCGAGCTCTGCCTGGTTACATGATCCTGGCGCAGGTGCCGCTGGCGCGCTTTCTGAAGGTGCCGACGCGCCATTCCTACGCCGAATGGCTGCGCCGCCTCGGCACGCAGTGCGCCGACCTGGTGGTCTGCGACATGGCCACCGAAGTGCTGGCGGTGGTGAATGTGCAGCCGCCGGCCGGCTCGGAGAGCGAACGCTCGCGCAAGCGGCTGAACCGCATGGCGCGCGTGCTCAAGGCCGCAGGCATCCCGATGCACGTGTGGACCGACAACGCCTTGCCGTCCGTCGAGGCGACGCGCGAAATGATCATGCCCAAGGTTCCTGCAGCGGCGGCGCCATCCGTGGCGGCGCCAGTGGCCGACACCCGCCGGCGTGCCTCGCGGCCGACGCCGTTCGACGACTCGCAGCGAGACTCGACGCAGGACGAGCGCATCGAGATGCGCGAGCCGCCGCCGTCGACCTGGTTCGACGAGTTCAATACCGGCGCGGCGCCGCTGTCCGGAAGCGACAAGCGCGATCGCTGAAACGCGCGACCGCCTCTGCGGGATCAGCCGAGCAGCGCCTGCGCGAACTCCTGCGCGTCGAAGGTCTGCAAGTCCTCGAGTTGTTCGCCCACGCCGATGAAGTAGACGGGCAGCGGCCGTCCCCGACCACGGTTCCACAGCGCCAGCGCGGCGAGCACGCCTCCCTTGGCGGTGCCATCCAGCTTGGTGATGATGACGCCGGTCAGTTGCAGCGCGGCGTCGAACGCCTGCACCTGTGACAGCGCGTTCTGCCCGGTGTTGCCGTCGACGACCAGCAGCACCTCGTGCGGCGCGCCCGCCTGCGCCTTGCCGATGGTCCGGCGGATCTTCTTCAGTTCCTCCATCAGGTGCGCCTGCGTGGTCAGGCGACCGGCAGTGTCGGCGATCACCACGTCGCAGCCGCGTGCCTTGCCAGCAACCACCGCGTCGAAGGTCACCGCCGCCGGGTCGCCACCTTCCTGGCTGACGATTTCGACGCGGTTGCGGTCGGCCCAGGCAAGCAACTGCTCGCGTGCGGCGGCGCGGAACGTGTCGGCCGCGGCGAGCAGCACCTTCTGGTCGGCCGCGGCCAGGTGGCGCGTCAATTTGCCGATGCTGGTGGTCTTGCCCGCCCCGTTCACGCCAACGACCATGATCACCGTCGGCGACTGCTCGCCCAGCCGCAACGGCTGCTGCAAAGGCTCCAGCAATTCGGCCACCGCCTCGGCGAGAAGCGCCTTCACCGCCATCGGCTCGGTGGCCTTGGCCTCCTTGACGCGGCGCTTCAGATCATCGAGCAGGAATTGCGTGGCCGCGACGCCGGCGTCGGCCATCAGCAGAGCGGACTCCAGTTCTTCGTAGAGCGCGTCGTCGATGCGCGTGCCGGTGAAGACCTGCGCAATGCCGCTGCCCGTGCGGCGCAGACCCTGGCGCAGCCTGGCCAGCCAGCCACTGCGCTCGCCGCTCGCCTCCGCAGCGGCAACGGGGGTGATGGGCAGGACGGGAGCGGGAACCGCCGGGTCAGGCGCGACCTTTTTCTTGAAGAAGCTGAACATCGGGGGGACTGGAGGGGGTGCCGCGCAAGCGGGAACCGGAGCCGCGTTATACTCGCGGGCTCAGGCGCTTTAGCTCAGTCGGTTAGAGCGACGGAATCATAATCCGCAGGTCCGGGGTTCGAGTCCCTGAAGCGCCACCAATCATCAGAAAAGCCCGCGTCAGCACTCGCTGAGCGGGCTTTTTTCTTGGTGCCCCTAGTGAGCCCCTCGGTGAGCCACTTTTTCCCCGCGAGGGCACGAGGGCGCCATGCACAAGCTCCCGAACCTGTACCGCAACAGGCTGGGCACTTACTACCTGCGCATCAAGATCAACGGCCGTGAGATCAAGCGCAGCTTGGGCACCAAGGAGCCCGCGCTGGCAAAGAAGGCCGCCTTGGCTTTCGCCTTGGCGAAGGCAGGCGGAACCATTGCCCTGGTGGATCGGGCAGCAGGCGGTGGCCCGTGCGCGGATCACGACCGCAAACAAATAGAAACATTTTCCTTCGCCGGGAGCGCGAAAAACTTTGGTTCAGCGGTCGTACCTATGGAGGTACCCACTCCAAGGCCGTCCGCCATGCTCAACCTTCCTGCGATCCTGTCCAAGTTTGACGTCGTGCTGCCGAACGGCATCAAGCTCATGGGCATCGACGACGACATCGAAGCCCGCCGTGCCGCGACCTTCCTTCGCGATGTGCTCAGCACGGCTGGCAGCGGCGAGCGCGACTACACCGCAGCCCTCGACGACGCCGCGCAGGCTGCGCGCATGGTGTCAGCCTCCCATGCCCCTGCTGCTGGCAAGAGCAAACCGTTCAGCAAAGTCGCCGCCATGTACATGGCTGAAAAGCAGCTCGACAACGGCCGCAAGACGTTGGACGACAAGCAGGCCACCTTTGACACCTTCGTCGAACTCTTCGGCGACATGGACTTCAACACCATCGCGGCCGAGCAAGCCGTGGCGTACAAGCAGCGTTTGCTGGCACAGGTGCTGTCCATCGTGCGCATCAACAGCAAGCTGAGCCACCTCAAAGAGCTGTTCCGCTGGGCCATCAACAACGGCATGCGCCACACGGGCAACCCTTTTGAGGCCATGCGCGTCAGCACGAAGGGCAAGATCAAGCAGCTGACCAAGAGCTATATCCCGTTCACCGACGAAGACCTCAAGGCCATCTTCGATCCCGCACGCGCACACCACTGGCTTTGAGCTCGCGGCAACGCATAGCGATCTTGTCTTGCGATTGGCTGGTCCACTTGGAGAGGAAGCAGCCAAACGTGCCCGCGATGTTGGCCACACGATTGAGCGCTCCAAAGAGGTCTGCAATGAGCAGGCGCTCTTCCACTTCATCAATGGTTCCGGCCTCCACCCACTCACCGATCAATGACCGCATCGCATCGATGCGCGCTGCGTTCTCTTGGGTGAAGTAGCGCCGTTCAAGGCCACACGTGTCCGTCGACGCGGGGCTGTACTCGCGCCACATGAAGCCGTGCTTGGGCTTGGCAGCATTCAGCTTGGCGATGGCCTTGGCATAGCCCCCGAGCTTCTTGAAAGCCGCCTGCTCTGTGCTGATGAGGCGTGCTCCTGCGGAAATCACTGCAGAGTGCAGGCTGTCGTTGATGCGCACGTTCCAGCCGAGGTCAGCCGCAGCCTCAGCCACCACCCCCGTGCCACAGAAGGCATCCACAAAGAAGGCACCCTGTTTGGGGTGCCTCATGTAGGCCGTGATCTGATCGATGAGTCGAGACTTCGAGCCGATGTAGCGGAAGGTCATGCCACAGCTCCCACGTGCGCCCTACGGTCTGCACGCGCCCGCTTGTGCGCAGGACGAGTAGTTTTTTGGCCAATGGGAACGATGCCCTTTCGGTCGCAGTAGTCTGCCAGCAGCACTTCCAGCATGTTCACCATGCTGCGTTGCTCGTGGTCTGCGGCCTCTTTAAGCACCTGCTTGAAGATTGGCGAGACCCGCAGGTTCAGGGTTTCGCTCTTAGTGTCATTGAATCTCATGGCAGCCCAGCGTTTGTCTGTGCAACTGCGTTAATGTACAGACATCCAGTACCGCTCACTAGCATCGTTGCCCCGAAGGAGCACGATTCACTGGTAGACCGGAGCCCAGTTGGGTCACAAGCGCGCAACTTGGTCCCGCGAGGCCGGTGATACACTTGTTGGACCGATCAACACCAGCTCCCGGTCGGGAAACTTCGGGCCTAAGTTGTTGATTGCGTTGGAGCTTTTGGGGTGTCGTCTGAGGCTCCCTGAAGCGCCACCAAATTCCAGTCGGGACGGGCCGTTCCAGACTCTCCACCTAGTCCGCCGGTGAAAAAGGCGGGCAAGTGTTGATGGAGTCTGACCATGAACGGTATCTTCGAGTCCGTCGGCGATGTAACTGCGCCCGCCAGCGCTGCACCGACACCCCGCCGGCAGGCCGCTTCGGCCACCGGAACTCACGACGGTCGTGTGACCATCCGCGAGTTCATTCACGTCTACATGGCCGAGTACGCCGGCCGCGCACAGCGGCTGGAGTACTGGGCGACGACGCTCGGCGACATCCCCCTGGGTGAGCTCGACGACGACCATGTCTTTGACGCCCTGGAGGCGCTGGCCAACCGGCGTGGCCGCTACTTCGCCGGCCACGATGCGCTGGGGCAGCGCATCCTCAAGGCCAAGAAGCAGCGTCTGGCGCCGGCCACGGTGAATCGATACCAGGCTGCCCTGTCCGCCCTGCTCTCCTGGGCCCAAAGGCGGCGGATCGCCCCCAGGAACTCGACGAACCCGTGCCGGAGTCTCGAGATGCGGCCGGAGCGCAACGAGGTCGTGCGATTCCTGGATGCACCGGAGCGCGACGCCCCTATCGCTGCATGCAAGGCGTCTCGCTGGCCAAAGCTCTACCTGCTGGTCCTCATGGGACTCACCACCGGCGCCCGACGCGGCGAGCTCAAAGCCCTGCGCTGGCAAGACATCGACCTCGAGCGCGCGGAGGCGAGCGTTCATCGCTCCAAGAAGGGCGATCGAAAGACCTTGGTGCTCATCCCTGCCGTCGTCGAGGAGCTGAGGAAGCACCTTGGCGGGGATCGAGAGCTCCTTTTCGCCTCCAAACGGCGACCCGACGTGGCCTTCAACTTCGAACCCGCCTGGGAGAAGGCACTGGCGCTGGCGAACATCAAGTCGTTCCGGTTCCATGACCTGCGCCACTCCTGCGCATCTGCACTTGCGCAGAACGGGGCAGGTATGCGCTCAGGTCCTGACTTAGGAGGTTGCGCTGTTTCCATGGATCCGGCTCGCCAGTTTCAACCGAGAAGGTGGCGAAGAAGCTTTGTACGTTGCTGCCGGCTGACGCGGCGTACCGTTTCAGCAAGTCATCAGTTTCACGGTGCCGCGGCGCTGTCGATCCCGCAGCAATATCGGCCAACGCTTCAAGAACGGCTCCATCCATGGGCCTGTTCGTCAGAAAAGTGAACTGAACCTTCTTCGCCAGGACGTCCAGGCCAAGCGACGCCTCCAACTCCTTGAAACGCCCTGCGAAGCCCTCGATGGTTCCTTTGAGGCCGCTTGCAGTCCAGGGGGCGTGCGCGTGCCTAGACGAGTGTTTGAGCTGCACACAGCGGATGGACTTTGCCGCTTTGACATCCTCGCTCCCGTAGTACAGGCCGACGTCAATGACCTCGTCTCCGACGCTCGTAGATGCGTCCCCCTCGTCCAGCGACGCGCCTTCGATCGCCACTGCCACCAGGCCATGCGCTCCGGCAAGCAGCCCGAGGCATTGCCGGGCGGCCCGTTGTTAGTGGAACTGGTCGCCGCTCCTGGATGGACCTACAGAACCTTGCTTCGCCATACCTTTGGCGCTCCCTGCATCCGTCTTTTGGCGGAGCTTACAAGCCCGGGCTGTCGTCGGCGGACCTGCCTGCGGTCAACTCCCTACGTCGGGCGCTGTGGGGCCGCTTTCAGGCGTCGAGCTTGGCAAAGTGAAGGACCGCACCCGCTGCATTGCGATAGCTGTTCGACCTCCATCTTGTCACCAGTGCTGGCGCCAACCAGTTTGAGGTAGAGCGCGAGTGTCCTCCGGGGACCCAGGCAATTTCCGCTGTACTTGCCGATGGAGGTCTGGATGGTGAATGGGCCCGATACCTGCGGCGCTGGGGCCATCACCGTGAGCCACGCTCCTGCCGCGCCAGGGTCAAGAGCGCGTCCAGGGCTTCCTCGCTCAGTCCCTTCAAAGCCCCAAAGTTCGCCTTCGAAAGTGGGCTCTGCTCGAAGCTGCGCAGCAGCAATGCGCGCTGGTGGCGAGCCTCGGCCTCGGCAGCCTGCTCGGGAGTCAGCGGCAGGGCCGGCGCGTTGACGGGCTCTTGTTCATGTGCACGGGCAAGTTTCCGCTCGGGCAGGGGCTTGTGCGGGCGCCGCGGCGCACCGGAGCCAGGATCGCCGGGCCGGCCGGAGCTTCGTTGTACGTCAGGTTGGGGCGGTCGGGAGCGCCGTTGCGCTTGGCTGGGCTGAGATGGCCGCGGAGAGCGGTCCGGGCGATCGGAAGTACCGGGCTGCACCGAGCGTGCGCCGCGAGTGGCAGGCCGCTCGCCGGTCGCTGGCGAAGCGGACTGCGACACCTCCGCCTGCTGCGAAAGGAGTGGCGGTCGGGCCGGCCGCAGCGGTCGGGCGTCATGGCGCGAAGCCCGGGCCGCCTCGCGCCCCGCTTGTTTCTTTGCTTCGACGATGGCCCGGCGCCGCTCGAGTTCCACGCCCGCAGCATCGCGGTGTTCGGCCGTAATTTCGCCGACCGGCTGGCCGTCGAGGTCGCTGCGTGTCGCGCCCTCGGCCACCAGGGCCCGCAGGTAGGCGGTCCCGGTGGTGTAGCGCTGCAGGAAGATTGAGAGTGCCTTCTTGGTGAAGACTCCTGGCGCCCGTTGATGAATGTCGGCCTGGATGCGAAGCTTGATCGGCTTGATCACGCCCGCACCGAACAGCGCCGGGAAGTGCATGGCCAGCAGGCGCGCGGTGTCGGCCACGCTGGGTTCGAGCCGCGACGCCGGTGCGACAGTCGCCGCGGGGGCAGCTGGCGCCGCCTCGCTCGGCGTGCCCAGCGTCGCATTGGGCGGCGGGCCCGGAGCAGTCTCGGGAATCTTGGGGATGTCAGGCATCGGAACGAAGCAGGTCGGTCACCGGGGCTTTGTAGCCGGGCCACGTATTGTCGGCCCACGGCCCCATCCCTGCAGCCACGTCGGGGGCACCGAGACCAGGGCAACGATTCTCGGCGTGGGCTCGACCGGGTGGGTGGACGGACCGAAGCCGCGGCCTTTGGCGAGCGAGCAGTTGTTGGGGGGTAGGCGGCCACACCCCGAGCGCCAGCCGCGATTCCAGGTTCGGTCAGCCGTGTGAGCCCTGGTCAGGCCTCTGAACGGTAGCGATGGGATCGACACCTTGAGTTCGGTGGTCGTGACCTACGGACTGCAATCGCCGCATTCGTGTCACCGAAACCGCGACGCCGGACCCAAGAGCGTGGCGGACTGGGAAGCGTCGAGGAGGCATCGGCATCAAAGTTGACCCTCGGATGATTGATCCGACGGCCACAGGTGCTGAGATCCTTCCAAACGGCTGGTGTAGCCCCGCCCCGATCAGTCGCTGAAGCTCGATTCGAGAATGTTCTTCGTCCGTTCTGCAACGCAAGCAGTCCTTCGCGTTAGCGCGCTTGGCGGCCCATCGCCCCAAGGCTGGATATCGCGTGCACGCTCTGCTGGCTCTGCTGGCTCTGCTGGCTCTGCTGGCTCTGCTGGCTCTGCTGCGAAACTCCCGCTCACTGGAAGCGCTCGACCAGCCTGTGCAACCCGCTGCGCAGCGAGCCGTGGCTGAAGATCGCCACGTCCAGCCCCGCGTGATCGACCCGCCGCAGCGCACGCTCGAGTGCAGCATCGATCCACGCCTCGTCATTGCCGAAGGCGCCGACCCCGAGGCTGGTCAGGAACACGGTGCGCGGCTGCCCCTGCGCCGAGCGGATCGCCGCTGCCAGCAGCGTGGCCTCGTAAGCCGCCTCCAGCACCAGCATGGCGAACGGCTTCCAGATGGCCGGCGCGATGGTCGTATACGCCACGGGCAAGGCGGAGCAGAACGCCTGCGTGACGAACTGCGCCTGTGCTGGATCGGCGTCCGTGACCTCGACGTCATGATGCAGGCCGATGCGCAGCCGCGACCGCAGCCCGTCGCGAGTGGCTTCATCGGCGCGCCCCAGCATGTCGCCGATGGCCGCCAGACCCTCCGGCGTGCACAACGCATAGCCATTGCGCATCGTCCACAACGAGCGCACGGGCCGGCGCAGCGCGGCCGACAAGGCCTCGCCCAGCGGCGCCAGCGCGTCGAGTTGCCGCTGCCGCGTCTGCCCCTGCTCACTGCCGATCGGCACCAGGTAGTTGCGGTAAATCGTGGCGGCACCCGCCGCGATGGCGCAGGCCGGCCCCTGGGTGCGGTCGTGCATGTAGCGCGTCACGCCCTCTTCCGGGCTCACCGACGGGCCGGTCATCTCGAGCAGGTTGAACTGCGAGGCCACCTGGAAGAGCGCTCCGGCATGGACGGGGTCGCGGTGCAGGGCGCGGACGTCGCCGATGACCGCCCGCAGCTTCGTTCGTGCTGCGCACTGAAGCAAGGCCGACGCCCGAGCGCGCAGGTCGGCCAGGCTCGGCAGTTCGAGCCGACCGACCGCGTACCGCCGGTCGTGAGCGTCCGACACGAGCCGGCCGTCCTCGACGGCGAGCCTGGCGCGCGTGGCCTCGTAGTCCGCTTCCTTGAAGCCGGTGATGCGTTCGAACCAGTCCGTCACTGCCGACCTTTCCCCTGCGTGGGCTTGCGCCGAAGATACGACGGCTTGGAGGTCGATTCGTCGACCGCCGAGAAGTGGATCTGCTCGTCCTTGTCGCTGAGCCGGTAGTTCATGCTGCTCGCGGAATACAGCGCCTCCTTGCGCAGCCGCTCGCGCGAACGGCTGGCGGCAGTCTGCTTCATCGACTCCAGCACCGCTGCCAGCCATTCGTGGCCGCCGAAGCGCCGCTGTGCATCCTCCAGCATGCGGTCGACTGACGACCAGTCGCCCTGCCCTGCGGCATGGCGCATCTGCTGCAGCACGGCCGACGCCTCGATCTCCGCCAGCCGCTGCGCGACCAGCGGATCCTCGGGCAAACGCGCCCAATCGGCGAAGGTCAGCACGGGCAAGGTCAGCCCGACGCGCTCCAGATCGATGGCCGTCCCGTCGGACTCCAGGCCTGCGACCCGCACCTTCAGGACCGAGACCGACGAACCGATCGTAGATGCCTGGGACGCGGGGACCCGCACGCGCACCACGGCCCAGGCTTCGGCGCCCCACGCCAGATCCGCGAGTCGCCACCCCGCCGCGGTTCGCGGCAGGTCGTTGAGCATCTCGGTCTGCACGCCGGCGGGCGCCTGGAGGCTGATCTGGAGATCACTCAGGCACAGGTTGCCCAGCAGATCGAGCTCGCGCTGGAACGGCTCCGCCAGGTCCTCGGCGGTGTCGCCGTAGTAGCTGTTGCCCGCGCCGGCGCGGGCCATCGCCACCATCAGCTCCTCGTTGAAGTGGTTGCCCAGCCCGTAGGTGCTGGTGGTGATGCCGCGGGCAGCGAACTCGCTGCATTGAGTCGCGATGGCTCGCGGGTCCTGCAGCCCCTGGTTGGCCGCTCCGTCGGACAGCAGCACCACGCGCTTGAGCCCGCTGCCGGCCACATCGGCCAGCGTCTCCGCGCCCTCGCGCCAGCCGCCGTGCAGATCGGTCGAGCCACCGTCGTGGACACCGTCCAGCGCCCGGTGCAACGCCGTCCCGTCGCCACGCGGCACGGCAGGCCAGAGCCGGCGCACGCAGTCGTCGAACTCGACCAGAGAGACGCTGTCCACGGGGCGCAGGCGGTCGACCACCATGCGCGCGCAGCGGATGGCCTCGGCCAGCGGCTGGCCGGCCATCGAGCCGGACTTGTCGATCACGAGCGCCAGGGCGTGCGGCGCACGGTCGGGGAACTGCCCTGCGGGCGCGTCGGGCGCCTGCACGCGCACGAGCACATCGACGGTGGTGTCCTGCCCTTCGACCAGGCCGGCTCGCAGCGGCTGGAGGAGCACACGGGTGGACAAGGCGGCGGGCACGGGAATGGTCTGGGTCATGGGGCACCTCCTGGGTTGGGTGATTCAGTATCGGAGGTGGGTGGCTCATGGCATGAGCCATCTGGATGCCAGGATGGCGGTGTTCAGACTTGTTTGGATGTCCAAGAAAGGAGCGACTCATGGCAGCAAGCCCGGCCCGCCTGGTGGCGGCGGCAAAGCACCTTCTTCGCATGCAGGCCCTTCGGCAGCGAGAGATCGACGAGGGCGTTCCGCCCCACCGGCGGCTGAGTGCAAGCGAGCTGGTGGAACGGACCCGCGATCCGGCGGACAAGCTCATCACGAGCCTGTTGCTCAATCGCGAGTTCCTGTCGGAAAACCCGGATCTTCCGGAGAGCATTGCCGATCGCGCCATCCGCAAGGCCAAGCAGGGAGGCGCCTCATGCTGACCCAGCGATATGCCGATGCCCTGCAGCTCGCCAGGAAGCTGCACGACGGGCAGTTCCGCAAGGGAACGATGATTCCCTACGTGTCGCACCTGATCGCCGTGTCCAGCCTCGCGCTCGAGCACGGGGCGAATGAGGACGAAGCCATCGCGGCCTTGTTGCACGATGCAGTCGAAGACGCCGGCGGCAAGCCGACGCTGGCCTTGATCCGCGCACGGTTCGGTGAGGCGGTGGCCGACATCGTCGAGGGGTGCACCGATTCCTACGAGGAGCCCAAGCCGGACTGGAGGCCGCGCAAGGAAGCGTACCTGGCGCATCTGGCCCAGGCGTCGCGGTCGGTACGGCTCGTGTCGGCCTCCGACAAGCTGCACAACGCGCGATCGATCCTCGCCGACCTGCGCGTGCAAGGGCCATCGCTGTGGACGCGCTTCAGGGCCGGCAAGGAGGGTTCGCTGTGGTACTACCGCGCGCTGGTTCGGGCCTTCGTGTCCCACGGCCGCACCGCGATCGTGGACGAGCTCGACCGAACCGTCGGCGCGATCGAAGAACTTGCCTGACGCACGGTGAGGGTCGTTTCAGTGAGCGCGAAACCTGCACGAGTCCGCAGATCGGATGGCCAAGTGTCCGCAGACTGCTTCGCAGCGTTAGCGGTCAGTGGCGGGTCCCGGGCTCGAGGACTGATCTACGCCGCATCTCCGTCATTCGGGTCAGGCCCATTCGACGGGCCCCAAAGGGTGCAGATCCTGTCCGGTGCCACAGCCGCAAAGCGGTGGCCCTGTTGTCGCGCAAGTTCGATGCCACGCAGAGCTACCCCAGCGATTGCGCGGGCGCCGTTCGCAGACCGCGGAGACGTCGCACCTGAGCAGTGCCTGATCTGGTTGGCGACTGCAATCCCAGCAAACAAGCCCGAGTTTTCGACTCGCTCAGGTAGTAGCGGCCGATCGCGCGCTTGAGCATCTCGGGCACAACGATGCTTGCTGCGAGCGCGTCGGCGAACGGCACCGCAACCGCCGAGCCGGTCAAGACAAGTCGGCCGCATTCGTTGTCTGCCAGCTCGCACTATGTGGCGTTGGTCTCCACCTGCATGCGCCTGCGCTGCTCACCCGGCTCAGTGCTGTTGGTCAGGCCGGCCCTCGCCTGACCCCAGAGCAGCGTCACCAGCCCGACCCGGTAGCCGCCTCGCGAACCGCCATGGCGTGGAAAGGGCAACAACCTCCCGAGCGAAAGGATGGTCGTGGTCCACGGCAAACCCGCGGGTGGGAACGCTTGTCGTCCGCTCCGAAGCGACTTGCCCCCGACAAGGCGGCACCCCCGCCGCACGGTCTCGATCACGGCATTTCGGCGGTGCGCTCCGTGCGTCGTCGATCGAGCGGCGCCGGCGGGTCTCAGCCCTTGGCGGCGAACTGCGCGTAGGCCTGGGCCATCTTCGTGTCGTAGCTGAACTCCTTGTAGCCCGGTCCGTTGTAGCCCCGGGCGACGTCGTCCCACTTGCGGTTCTTCAGGCCCCGGTGGATCAATGGGTTGGCACGGATGAAGCGAACCAGCGCGCGCAGGTGCCCGGCGGGCGACGCGAACATTTCGGCGACGAACGAGCGCACGTCGGGGAAGCCACTGCTCTTGTAGTTCTCGCCGAGGATCTGAAAGGTGCCCCACGAGCAGGCCTTCAGTGCGGCGTCTTGGTCGAGCTGGAACGCGCGCGCAAGCTTGGTCCACTGCGAGTCGGGGCTGCCATAGTTGCCGCGGCCGTAGCCGGTAGGCGCCGAGATGTCGGGATGCTCGGCGTTGAAGCGTCCCTTGGGCGAGCAGCAGCGCGCGAAGACCTGGCGCTCGTAGAGGATCTTCGGCCGACCCTGGGCGTCGAATCCCGCACCGCCGGACTCGACCTTCGCGATCGCCTTCAGCGCGGCCACCTCGATGCCGAGTTCCTGCGCGGCTTCCGCGGCGCGCTCTTCGGTGAGCGGTTCGTCGCGGCGCATCGCGAAGAACTCGCCGAGCACGGTATTGACGTCGACACTGTCGCTGGCACCTCTGCTGGCAAACTCGTCCGGGGGCGAAAGCTTCTCCAGCTGGCGCGCCGGGTCGTAGCCCAGGCCGGCAAGGGTCTTGCGCGGTGCTCGCTTCGTCGGCGCCTTGCGCGCGGCGGGCGTCTTCCCGGCGATGACCTTCTTCGGGGCGACCTTCTTGGCTGCAACCTTCTTCGCAGTGACCTTCTTGGCGGCCACCTTGCGGGCCGCCTTCTTCGCCGGGGCCTTCTTCGCCGGGGCCTTCTTCGCGGGTGCCTTCTTCGCTGCCGCCTTCTTCGCCGGGGCCTTCTTTGCCGGAGCCTTCTTTGCCGGGGCCTTTTTCGCTGCTGCCTTCTTCGCGGCTGCCTTCTTCGCGGCTGCCTTCTTCGCTGCTGCCTTCTTCGCCGGGGCCTTCTTCGCCGGGGCCTTCTTCGCCTTCGTTGCCATGGTCGTGCTCTCCTGTGTTGTCTCGTGGTGGGAACAGTGTCGGTCGTCGTTCGTTCACGCGGCCGCCGTGGCACGCCAGCGGCCGCCACGCGCCTCCAGCCGCACGCCGCCCGGGGCTTCGGGCTCGACGACGCTGCAGCGCCACGCGTTCAGCGGCGTCGCCGCCCAGCGCGCCGAGTGCTCATTCGCATGGTTGAACCAGATCGTGTGGCCGCCCGGGCCCTCGCACACCGTGCGGGCGATCGCCTCCTCGTCCGGGTGGTCGAACATCGCGCCGTTGGTGCTGACAACGTAGTGCTGTGCACGCACCGTGCGCAGCAGCGCCGTCGTGATGTTCGCGCGGCTTCCGTGGTGGCTGAGCTTGAACACGTCCACCGGCAGCGGCAATGGTTGGCCGCGGTGCGCGGCCAGCGCCTCGAGCGCCGCGACGAGCACCGGCGCGTGCGCATCGGCGGCGAGCAGCAGCGAGGCGCCGGCATGTTCGAGCAGTAGTGCGATCGACGAGCCGTTGGCCGGCGCTCGGTCCAGCGGCGTCTTGCGGTCCGCGAGTTCGGCGACGCCCGGCTGCACGAGTCCGCGTGAGGCGTGCCGCGGCCGGACCCGCGGGCGCCGGCCGAGCTTTGCCAGCTCGCGCTCCCAGACGGCGAACAGCGTCTCGAGCCCCTTGGCCGTCGGCGACAGCAGGGTCAGTTTCGGCGCATGCGGCCCGGCGGGCACTTCGACGAATGGGCGCTCGACTGGCGTGACGGCAAGTCCGCCGTGCCATGCCAGGTTCCACGGCAGCGCCCGGCCAGTCGCGCGCAGCAGCGTTGCCAGCGCGGCACCTTCCGCGACGCCGCGGGTCGGTGGCGCATTGAACCAGACGTCGCCGAAGTCGAGGCCGAGTTCGCGGTCGTCGAAAAGCTGCCTCGTAGCGCCGATGTGGTCGTGGTCGATGTGGCTGATCACGGCGAGGTCGATCCGCCGCTTGCCGTCCGCACCGAGCGGGACTGCCGCGAGCCGCGTGCGCAGCATCGGCCAGCTCTCGTCGGGCCCGGTGTCGACCAGCATCCGCCACGGCCGGCCGTCGACGCTGCAGGTGACCAGCAGCGCATCGCCGTAGCCGGCGGGCAGCGCTTCGAAGAGGAGATCGGGGGCGGTCATCCGGTCAGTGCCTGAAGGTCAGGGGCGGGTGCTGCGCCTCGTCGCGAGCGTGTTGGTCCAGCGTGAACGCGACGCCGAACTGCTGCAGAGCCTCGGCCGCGACCGATTCCCGCACCGGGATGTCCATCGCCGGCTACCAGGCCACGGTCTGGAGCGCCTTCTGCCCCGCGGCCGAGACGAAATAGTTGAGATGGTGGCACGCCACCTGCTGCGCCGCCGGCACCTTGGCCCGCGTGGCGCCGATGCGCGTGATGCTGTCGATGCTGACGGCGATGTCGTTGGCCTTCATCGCGAACAGCGCATCGAACACCACGCTCTGGCCGAGCTTGGCCACCAGCTTGGCGAACACGTCGTCGGTCGGCTCGCGGTACTCGTCGACGTTGCCGGCGAGAATGGTGTACGGGATGCCGGGATCCGGGCTGGCGTTGAGCTCGCGGATGAAGTCGGAGCCCGGGTCCATCTGCTGCAGCGTCGGCGTGACCTTCTGCGTGCGGTTCAGCAGCATCAGCACCGGCGCGGTGAACGGCAGCAGCGGCGGCGCGTAGTTCGCCGCCAGACCGAGCAGCACGCCGAGGATCTTGCGCGCACCGTCGATGCGGCCGAAAGGCGAGCCGTTGTTCGGTGTGCCGCACATCACGAGGTGGTCGACGATCTCGTTGCCGCCCTCGCGCTCGATGAACCAGCGCGAGACCAGGCCGCCCATCGAGTGCACCAGCAGCGTCAGGTGCTTGTCGTCGCCGGCCTGCAATCCGATCTCCGCGAGCTGCCGCTTGAGCGTGCGCGCGGTCTCGCCGATCGGCGTGCTGAGGTTCTCGTAGTCGTAGGTCAGCACGAGGTCGAACTTCTCGTGCAGCCCGATCTGAGGGGCGCCCGCGGCCATGCTTTCGGTGTCGCCGATGATGCCGTGCACCATCAGCAGCACGCGCTTCGCGGCGGCCACCTTGCCGGGCAGGCCGTCCTCGCGGTAGGCCCAGCGGCCGTCGGACTTGTAGTCAATCCAGCGCAGCCGGTTCAGGTCGGTCTGCTTCAGGTAGGTCTTGAAGAAGTAGAGCTTTAGCGAGCCGCCAAGGCTGCGCCGGTCCGACGGCGCGTCGGGGATCGCGTTGATCGTGACGCGGGTGAGGTCACCGTCGCGAACGACCTGGCCGCAGGGGATCACGTGTCGGCCATCCCAGGCGAAGGTCAGCAGCGTTTCGTCGTCCGCGAGCGCCTGGCGAACCTCGATCTCCAGTGGCTCGGCGGCGAGCGACTCCTCGCCCTGGATGCCGGTCAGCTCGATCACGCTTGGCGCGCCGGCGGCGGAGCGCGAGTTCGAGAGGGTGGCGACCGCCAGACCGGCGCCCTCGAACGCGGCGACGAACGCCAGGTCCTCGCCGGGGCCGCGCGTGGCCGGGCGGGCGCTCGCCAAGTTGAGGCTGGCGCGCAGCCGGCGGTGCGGCTTGATCGTGATCGCGCCGTCGGCCGAGGCCCAGGCCTGCGCACCGATGGCATCGATGCGCGGAACGATGCGCACGCGCAGGTCCTTGATCAGCCAGTCCTGCTGGCGTGGCTTCTGCGACTTGCGCACGCCGATGCCCCGCGTGCGCGGACCGAGTCCCTCCTGCTCGAAGTGGAAGCTGTCCACCGGCTCGCTGCTCACCAGCAGCTTGAAGCGCTCCAGCGCCTCGACCATGCCCTCTCCGTCGGGCGCCTCGTCGAGGAAGAAGCTGTGCTCCGAGCTGTCGCCGTAGAGCGTGATCCAGGCGTCGCCGCTGGGGACGGGGTCGTTGGCCAGCACCTGGATGCCGTAGTCGGCGCTGAAGTGCAGCAGCACGCAGTGCAAGGGCCGGCCGCTGCGGTTGCGCATCCGCACGCGGGCGCGCACCTCCTGCCACTCGCCGCCCTGCAGACTGCACTCCAGCGTCGCGCTGCCGTCTTCGTGCACGAACTCACCGCCGCCGGCGAGTGCCTCGGCCAGCACGAATTCGATCGCGTCGTCGGCGATTTGCGAAGCCCGGTTGCGCAGGCTGAGCAGGCGCTCCCATTGCGCGATCGTGTTCATCGTCGGGCGCAGTCTGGCAAGGGCACCGGCGACATCGCCGCGCTGGATCCGTTCGCGGCCGAGTTCCGCGCCGGCGTCGAGCTGCACGATCACCAGCGCGCCGTCCCGCTCGAGCAGCCCGTGGCGCAGGCCGTCGCGGTCGCCGCTGAGCACCACGCCGGAGCCGCCCAGCGGCGCGCCCGCGGCGCCCGCGGCGGCATCGTCAAGCGCCTGCTGCAGCGCCCCGCGCCTGGCCGCATCGGCATCGCAGTAGATCAGCAGAGGCGCCGCCGGCATGCTGGTCAGCGCGGCGCGGAAGCGGGCATCGGCTGGCGGTGTCTCGTTGCCGTCGAACATGACGATGGACGACTGCGCGCCGATCTCGATCGTGTGCGCGGTGCCGGCGGCGCGGCTCTGGTCCTTCTCGTCGTATAGGGCGAGGCCGATGGCGCGGTCCGGCGCATCGCCGAGGCCGTGGATCGCGCCGGCATCGACCTTCCACGCACCGGCCGGTCCGTCGAAGAACACGCTGTGCCGCAGGGCACGCGAGCCGGCGGCGCCGCCCAGAAAGCCGCTCCAGGCGTCGAACCCGCCGATCGGCTCGAACTGCGGGTCCTGGTCCTTCGCGAGCTGCCGCACCGCGGAGCGGCAGCGCACGAACAGGTCGGCATAGGACAGGTTGCCGCCACTGGCCTCGAGCACGTCGACCAGCGTCATGCTGAACACGCCGGAGCGCCGGGCAATCGACTCCTTGGCCTCCTGCCCGCGGTTGCAGGCGGCCAGCAGCATGTGGCGGCCCGGCGGCGGGCGCAGCGCCTGCCCCTTGGCACGGCGAAGCCGGTAGGCACCATCGAGGTAGGTCTCCAGCGGGCGCGCGGTGGCGGTGTCGCCCAGCGTGAGCCGAGACTGGAAGCCGGCGAAGGCATCGACGCTGCGCGTCCCCGAGCCGCTGTGGCACGAGTCGAGGATGAACGAGAGGTGCACGTCCTTGCGCGACAGTTCGGCGATCAGCAGTGCGAGTTCCTTGTCGGCAAGGTCGTGGCCGCCAGGGGCGCGGCTGTCGGCCAGCACCAGGCCCTCGTCGAGACCGTCTGGATAGAACTCGAGGAACTCGGCGGCCGAGCCGGACTGCGCGCCATGGCCGCAGTAGTGCACCAGCACCACGTCACCCGCCTCGGCGCGGCCGAGGTGTTCACGGAACAGCTTCAGCACGTTGGCGCGCGTGGCATCGCCGTTGGTCAGCACTTCCGCGGCAAGCCGCGGCCCGACGCTGGACTTGAGCCAGCCGTGCAGGCGCTCCACGTCGTTGACGCAGCCACCGAGCGGACGCACCGGCGGCGTGTAGTCGTTGATGCCGATGAGCAGAGCGCGGACTTGGCTGGTCATGGGTGTCGATCCTGCGTTGGTGGCCGTTCATGGCGTCCGCGTGCGTGCGGCCGCTGCGCATCGTGCAGCGTTCGACCGGGCGCGTCGAGTGGCACTGGACGAATTCTCCCCCCTAGTTCGTCGCCGGCGCAGCCGCGCCGCCCCGCGGCGGGGGCTTACCGTTCAGCACCGCCGGCAACTACACTGCGCCGCGACGTCGACGCGATGCGTGGTCGACGCGCCCGTCATCGTCGGATTCAGGAGAAGTCAGTGAACGAGTCGACCCGCGCGCGCCCACCTCGATTGCGTGCCCTGGTGGCGACCTGCGCGGTCGCACTGGGGCTGGGTCAGTCGCCAGCGATGGCACGCCACCCCGACCTCGAGATGGACAACCTGAGCCAGGCTCAGGTCAGCGCCCTGCTGCAGAATGAACTCGACGACGACGACCTCATCGAGTGCGGACTCGCCGACCTGAACGGTGCCGTGTCGTCGGAAGACCTGGTCGAGATCCTGATGTGTGCCCTGGGCGATGACAACGATGGCGACGACGAGGACGACCTCGACATCGACGACCTGGAGGCCGAGTGCGAGGAGGCCGGCACGCACGTCGAAGATGTGGTGCGTGCTGCGGTGGCGTCGGTCCAGCGTCGGGCCGACGCGTCGGGCGTCAGGCTCGCCTTTGCAGAGTCGCCCTCGGGTCAACCCGACCCGGCGTCCTCCTGGGATGCACTCGAGCTGCTGATCGCTCAAGGCGCGGCGCGCCTGTTCGTCAGGCCCCCGAAGAGCGCCGTGCTCGCCACGCAGAAGAGCCTCATCAAGGTCGTCTTCAGCGCCAAGTAGCCCGGCAGCGGGCGCCGCCGGAGCGCGGCGGCTCAGGTGGGGCAAGGCAGCTTCGGTGCAGCGAAGCAGCGTTGCGCCTTGCTCTTCAGCCCGGGCTCGGCGGCGACACGTTGTGCCCGGTCGAAGGCCTGCCGGGCTGCGCTCCGGCGTCGCTGGTCGGCCTCCAGGTGGCCGATCTCCATCCAGGCCGCCGCTTCCAGATCACTCCAGCAGACCTGCTGGGGGTCCGTGCACGCGCGGTTCGTGCCGGCCTGATCCCGCGCGATCCGTGCTGCCTGCTCGAGGGCGGTGCGGGCCAAGTCGGGGCGCTTGCGGCGCGCCTCGATCCGTGCCAGATTGAGCTGCGACTCGTAGTGCAAGGCCTGGGCGACGACCGATCGCCGGTCCACGGTGGGCGGCTCGGGCATCAGTTGGGTCGCCCACTCGATGGCATGCAGCGCGTCGTTGCGCGCCGCATCCAGCGCCGCCTCGCCGTCGTGCATGCGGAGCATCGCCACGCGCTGCGCTGCAATCGCCAGGTCCTCCATCAGCGCCGCCTCCTTGGCGACGGCGCCTGGCGCGTCGCGGGCCTGGTTCAATGCGGACCTGTACTCGGCGAGGCTACGGCTGCGGTGCGCCGTTTCGGCATGTCGTTCCCACAGGACGAAGGCGATGTGGCCGATCTGCAGCGTCGTGTTGATGTGGTCGCGCTGGGCCTGATCCGGATCGTGGTGCCGCGACGATCCGCCCGTCGCCGCCGGCCAGGCCCGCAGGCGCGCCGCCACCTCACGAGCCTCGGTGTACAGCTCGCTGGCCCGCTCCCGGCTGGCGCGCTGCTGCTGCTCCGCACGTTCCTTCTCCGCACCCTCTAGGCCTTCCGGCGTCTCGCGGCCGTCCCGATGGGCGAGATCCGCAAGGCGGTACAGGCTGACGTACAGGTCGCGCAGGACGATGGGGTTGTCCGGGTTCTCCGCGACCAGTTGCCTGTCGATGGCCAGCGCCCGTTCGTAGGGTTGCGCCGCTGCCCGCAGGTCCGGGTCCTCGCCTGCGGCCTCGGCGCGCTTCATTTCCAGCTCGCCGACCTTGCTGTAGACCAGCGACCCGTTTCGCCGCCAGTTCGCGTCCAGCTCGACCGCCGTGCCGATGAGCTCGATCGCATCCTGGTAGCGGCTGCGCGCCTTGTCGTATTCGCTGTGCTCGACCGCGTGATCGCCGTCGAGCACGGCGGTCCAGTATCTCGTGCTGTGGTCCGCCCGGGCGCCGATGTCGCTCAGGCGGTCCTGCAGCGTCTTGACCTGCTCGACGAGTGAGACGCGCACGTCGCGTGTGTCCGGGATCGCCTGCAACCGGCCCATGACGTCGAACAGCAGCCGGTCGGTCATTCCCTGCGCCTCCCGGATCGTCCCGGCCGCCAGCCGCTGCTCGAACCAGCCCCACGCACCCAGCACGCCGACGACCGTGAAGGTCGCCAGCGCGAGCGCCCGCCGGCGCATCAGGCGCGCCTTGCGCCGCTGCTCGCTGCGGCGGATGAACGCCGCTTCGCCGGCGGTGAACCAGCAGTGAGGCTTGTGCAGCTCGGCCAGCACCGCGGGCAGGTGGGCGTTGTCGTGCCAGAGGTAGCCGGCGTCGCGATGGCGGTCCAGCGCCTTGGCCGCGGCCTCGACCTGCGCGCCGAGGATCAGGTTCTCGCGCCCGGCCTGATCGATCCAGGCGCGCAGGCGCGGCCACACCCGGACCAATGCGTCGTGTGCGGGTTCGATGTGGTCGCTACGGTGGGTCGTGCCATCGCCCGCCACGTCCGACTCGGCGCCGCGCACCACCAGCCGCGCGTCGACCAGCCGTTCGATCACCCGCTCGACGGTGGCCGCATCGGCGTCGTCGAAGACCAGGTCCGAGGTGGCGACGCGCCGGCCGGCGAGATCGCCCTCCAGCGACACCATGCGCAGCATCACCCGGCGCAGCACCTCCCGGTCCGGCAACGGCGGCAACTCGTCGTGCAACGCGTCGGCACGGGTGCGCAGCGCGCCCATCACGCCCCCGAGGCGGTCGAAGTCGGCGCGCGTCAGCGCCCGGTCCTCGCGGCCGCTGGCCTGGTAGGCCCGGAACAGCTCCGACAGCGCGTAGGACAGCAGCGGCAGCGCGCCCGGCGACTGCACCACCTCGCCGACGATCGTGTCGACCAGCTCCGGCGGCTCGAAGATCATCGAGGCCTGCAGCGTCGGCATCACGACGACCTCGCGGAGTTCCTCCGGGCTGAACGGCGGCACCGAGCAGCGTCCGCGGGCCCAGTGCCGCGCGAGCATCCCGGTGTTCAGCTGCGGCTCGAAGTCGGAGCGCACGGTCAGGATCAGGCGCTGCACCTTGTCGCCCTGCTCCAGCAGGTGGTACAGGCGCTCGTCGAACTCCCGACGCTCGGCCGCATTGCCGCAGCGCGTCACCACCTCCTCGTACTGGTCGATCAGCAGCACCGAGGGCCGTGTGGCGCCTTCGAGCGCACGTTCGAGCGCAGCGAGCGGCTGGGCGCCTGGGCGCATGACCGGCAGGATCTCCAGGCCCGCCTTGCGGAGTTCGGGCAGCAGCCCTGCCTTGATCACCGATGACTTGCCGGTGCCCGAGGGACCGGCGACGACGAGCAACCGCTGCTGCGCGTCCAGCGCACGCTGGCGCAGGTCAGCGACCACGCGGTCGCGCCCGTAGAACAGGTGCTGGTCGGCCTCGTTGAACGAATCCAGCCCCTTGTATGGCGAATCCGCGGGTTCCATCTTCGGCAGGTTCAGCCGATGGTGCGGATGCAGGAACATGAACTCGCCCTTGTCGTGCCCCTTCAGCGGGAAGAAGCTGGGCGTCTGCCGAAGGCGTTCACCGGTGGCCTCGGTGGCGGGCTCGATACGGTCGCGGATGTAGGCGTACAACTCCGTCGCGGTGATGATGCCGTCGCCTTCCTGCTGCTCGCCACGGGCGACGTCGGCGGCCCCTTCCAGGGCATCGAACAGCGCAGCGGCGAAGGGCGAATGTTCGCGGCCGTCCTCGGTGCGGCGGCTGCCGCGCTCGCCGGTGGCCTTGCCGTGCAGCACGTCGAGCGCCTTCTGGTCGTGCGCCGCCGACGTGATCACCTGGCGCGCCGGGTCCTCGACGAAGCGGCGGAAGCGCGTCGGGTAGATGCGCTTGGGCGTCATGAAGATGGCGCGGTGCTGGCTGGACCACTTGAACGCGCCGGAGAAGCAGCAATCGAGGATCAGCAGCAGGTGCCGGCACGGCAGCGCGTCGAGCGCGGCCTGCAGCTCGGCCATCGCGATGAAGGTGTCGAGCCTGGCCGGCTCGGCGTCGGCGGGGACGATATAGCCGGCCGGGCCATCGTCGCCGTCGGCCGCGATGCCATGGCCGGCGAAGTAGAAGAGCACGCGGTCGTCGGGGCCGACCGCCTGCTTCATCGTCGTGCCGAACAGTTCGCGCAGCGGTGCCCCGCAGGCCCCCTCGTCGATCAGCGGCGGATGCACGGTGAAGTGGTGCTGCCGCGCCAGCAACTCGCACAGGCGGCGGGCGTCGCCCGCGGCGGTGCGCAGCGGTGCGATGCCGTTGGCATAGGCATCGATGCCGACCACGAACGCATGGTGGCGTGCGAACGTGCGCCAAGCGGGATCCTGTGCCGCGGCACCGGCGTCGTCAGCCGTCTCGGTCATTCGCTCCTCCACGCGGCGCTGCTGCTGCTCGGCACCGCTCGTGACGCGCAATTATGGGTCGATCGTCTGGCGCGACACTGTTGCGGCAATGGTGGTGGAGAGGTACACCATGGCACTCCGGTCCGAATGGCCTCGATCGTCGAGTCGGAGGACACCAGGGTCCGGGCCGCTGCAGTAACCGCTGCCCCTTCGAGCAGGCGCAGTCGAGTGACTGTTCAGGAGACTGCACCACCGGCCGGATTTCAGGCGACCTGCAGGAACTCCGCGGGACATGAAGCAGGCCCCAGAGCGTTGA
This sequence comes from uncultured Piscinibacter sp., assembly GCF_937952055.1. GTDB lineage: Bacteria > Pseudomonadota > Gammaproteobacteria > Burkholderiales > Burkholderiaceae_C > Piscinibacter. The sequence continues at coordinate 291,191 of NZ_CALFYO010000033.1, read as the reverse complement.
ATCTCTAAGGCTTTCCGGACGTCTTGGAAACCAATGTGCGCTTCCCCTCATAAGCTGACCACTTCGTAACCCATAACGTGGCCAATCCATTGAGGATCCGCCCGGCCCGTGCTGCATTTGTGTGTCGGGGAAGTGTCGTCTTGGTCCCATATTTTGGCCACCGCATCAACATCGGACTCAATCGACTAGCGCATCGCCCCGTGTAGCAAGCACGCGGTGAGTTCTGGCAACTGAGCGGCTCCGAGCCCTTCTTGCCCCGTCTTTGCACGCCAGTTGTGCGCCTTGTTGGGCAACTGAGCGTCGGTTCAGCGATTCAACGGTCGAGTGGTTCAGCGTCACCAGACGGCACTGCAAGTATGGACGATAGGTAGGACAGGGCGAAAACGTGCAACTTGCCTTAGCAATGTGTGAGCGCCACATCGGGAGTTCGAGTGCTCGCTATGCCCGTTCAAGACCGGGCACGGACATTCGAGGCTGGCGGCCGAGTGGCGCGGCCATCATGAGCAGTCAGTGGCCCGGCGGCGCGACGGGTGACCGCAGTGCGTCCTGGTCCTCCGCTGCGTTGCTCGCGCGGCGCGCACTCGAGAAGAGCGCTTTCAAACTGGGCGAAATGGAAGTCTCGACCCAAAGCCGACGGTAGCGATGACTAGAATTGGTCGCGCCAACTCGCTCAGGACATACCGAGTGACGCGCGGCCCGCCAACCTGCGGTCCTTGGGCGATTCCTTTGCACCCGCGATTTACCTTCATCCAAGCGCGCGGCATGCCCCATCCCAGGAGCTATGAATGACTGCGCGAATGTCGACGCTGTTCGCGGTGATCGCGCTCGTGCTCATGTACGCGGGTTCGGCAAGCGCGGCACCCGACGCATCCGTCCTCGTGATCCGCAACGTCACGGTCATCGATGTCGATGCCGCCATCGCGCGCCCGCACCACACGGTCGTCGTGCGCGATGGCCGAATAGAGCGCGTCGAGCCGGAGAAACGGGGCGCGGCCACCCCGACCGGCGTCGTCATCGACGGCACCGGCAAGTTCCTGATCCCGGGTCTCGTAGATGGTCACGCGCATCTCGCGACACAGCGAGTGATCGACGGACTGATCGCCCGCGGCGACTTCACCCTGACATCGGGAAGGCGGCGCTTGGGCGCTGCACATTCGTTCGATCGCCGTCTCCTGCGCGCCTTCTTGCTGAACGGAGTCACGACTGTAGTGTCGTTTGGAACTCTGACACCTGGTGGCGGCGACGAGCTGGAGCTAAGGACTTTGGTGGACCGCAACGAGATAATCGGTCCACGCCTGCTCGTTGGCGACCTTATCGATGGCGCCGACGCTGATCAAGACCGCGGCACTGCGTCGACGATCGAATCGCCACGTACCGCGGAGGACGGCCGGCGTCGCGTCACACGAGCGAAGCAGCAGGGCTACGACTTCATCAAGCCTTACACATTCCTGAATCGCGAGACGTTCAATGCGGTAGTGCGAACGGCGCATGAGTTAGGGCTGCGCGCGGTCGGGCACTTACCAGAGCTCGGCTGCGCCAATTGCGCAACGCCCGACGACGCTTTCGTGGCTCGGCTTGACGGCATCGCCCATCTGGAGGAACTGGGAACATACGGCCTGCCTGGCCTCCAACTTAGCGCTGCAATAGAACTCGCAAATCGCGTGAAGGCTGCGGGGCAGGCCGTGGTTACTACTCTCGTCACCAGCCGAAACATTGTCCAGATGTATGCGTCTCGGTGCGTTCCACTGCCGCCGCCGGCGGACTTGCGATACGTGGATTCCTTCCTCTTGTCGCGCTGGCTAGGACCCAATAACCGGTACCTGCGCGACGAATTTCGCGATCAGCCGAATGCCGCCCTGATCCCGCCGGCGTATGACTTCCAGCGCGTCATCGCCCGCGAACTGTGGAAACGGGGCGTTCCCCTGGTCGTCGGTACGGACGCAACCATCCCGGGCGTGGCGTACGGATCCTCGGTGCCGGACGAGATGATCGAGTTGAACAAGATCGGGTTGCCGCCTGGCGACGTGCTGAAGTCGGCGACGCAGACGGCCTTCCGGCTGCTTGGACGTCCCGGGGAGACCGGAACGGTCGCGGTTGGGCAGCGGGCCGATCTGGTACTGCTGCGCGCCAACCCGCTCGACTACGTCGGTAACGTTCGGCAAATCGCTGGCGTGGTGGTGAATGGCCGATGGTATGCGATCGAGCGACTCCGTCGACTGGCCGACAGCGATGCGCGCTACTACACGGCGCTCGACCGCCAGATCGGCCTCCACCGGCCGACCGATGCGTGCGCAAGACCGGAGATGACCTCGCCAAAGCGCGCACCTACCGGCCGTTGAACACTGCAAACGACCCGAGCGCGGCAAGGCCGGCACTGCTCGAAAGCCTGGACTTTCCGCTGCTCCAGATCTCCAAGAACGTACGGCCTCGCGCATTTTGAACGACTGCAATTGGCCGATGGTGTGAGTACGAGGCCACGCCAGGAAGCCGACTTCCGGGACGCGGCCATCGGCCGCCTGCGTCAGGTCATGGCGAGTCCGGGGAGAACCCGGACCCGTCCAGGAGCGACCGTTGTCGACTGTCCGGTACCGGCATGCCCACTGTGGGGGTCGTTGATGCGAACGAAGAACGATGGCGTGCGCACCAGGAGGAGGACTCCAAGACTCGGTCGTGGCGCGTGCCCGACGAGGAGGGCCGGCATGCCGCTCTGAGCGCCTGTTGGCGCTGCACTGCACCCCGGGGATCTGACCCGCGCCATGCCTGGGGAATCCATCGGCGTGATAGATGCGGGGCAGCGTGGTCTTCACGGCGAATTGCCACGTCGGCCATTGCCTTGGGATGCGCGTCCTGTGGCCACACCCTCAGCATCGGTGGCCGATGGCTCGGTACGTGAGGCCGCCGAGCCTCATTGCCGGTCAGGGCAGCCGCGCGTCAACGTTGAGCTCTGCTTCCCCCTGGTCTTCGGCTGGGTGAACAGGTGTCATATGCCACCGAGCCAATCGGTTGCCGCTCGGGGACGCTGCTGTCCACTGCCGGCTCCGCCATGCGTTCAGCCGATGCGGCATGCGGCGGCGACTTCTGCGGGATGACTTGCGTCGGCAGCACCACCGGCCAGTCGTGGCGCCAGGCGTCAGGTTGGTCCGTGCCTCTGTAGAGGATGCGAACGGGCATCGCGCTCAGCCGGTCGTAGAGCCGGGCCTCCGCGCGGATCGGCCACCAGCCGTACAAGAAGATCTCCAAGGGACGCCACATGGCGACCCAGCCGCAGATGACCAGGCCCTGCCTCAGCAGTTCGCCCACCTGCCGACCCTTCATCGCGCTTGCGACGAGGTCGCCCAGCCCGACGGCGATGGCCAGGAATCCCAGCCCCAGAAGAAGACTGATGCGACCAATGCCGAGCAACTGACGCAGGCGACTCCTCGTGATCCTCGCCCGATGGCTGAAGTGCGCATGGATGGTGTCGCGCAGGGCAGCCGGCTCGTCGGCCGGGCCTGGATCCCTGTCCAGAGACACCAGTAGTGCCAGAGGTGCACCGTGCGAAGCTTCACGTGCCCATCCGACGATGAACTCATCTGCCCCCGGATCCAGGTCCCTTTCGCGGAATGGTGATGCATCGATCGCATTGAAGAGCTGCCTCAGCGCCGTGACGTGGACTTCGATCAGCTCGCAGCCCGAAGGGAGCGCATCACCTGCCGAATGCTGATCTTCACTCATTCGATTCTCGCGACTCGCAGCGCGGCATGGGAAATTGCGCTCGGCCGGACCAAGGCAGCAGCGGTCGCGCAACGAGCGACCCCGCTCGCCAAAACCTGCGCAAGATCGATGGCCGCACCAATGGTGGCGTCAACGTCGGCCGCGGCCGAAGATGAAGCTGGCGACTGCGAGGATCAGGAAGACGACAAAGAGGATCTTCGCAACGCTTGCAGCGCTGGCTGCAATGCCGCTGAAGCCCAGCACGGCGGCGATCAACGCGATGACAAGAAAGACGATGGCGTAACGCAGCATGGTGACACTCCTGGTCGGCCGCTCACCGAGCCGCCGAGTCGTTGAACCTGAACGCGCTTGCGCGCGCGCAAGGCTCTACTTCTTCGTGTCCGTGGAGAACCACGAGTCGCTTGCCTTGCGTTCCCATTCGGCAAGCTGCTCCTCGGCCTTGTCCTTGGCCACGCCGTATCGTTCCTGGATCTTGCCGGCCAGCTGATCGCGCCGCCCGGCCACGACATCGAGATCGTCGTCGGTCAACTTGCCCCATTGTTCCTTGGCCTTGCCTCGAGCTTGCTTCCAGTTCCCCGCGATCTGGTCCCAGTTCATTCGAATCTCCTTGAAAGTCGACGCCCGATGCCCGGGCGAGCCCATGCAACCCGTCGCGACCTGGCCCGAACCGCGGTCAGGGCCGAACGGCGATCTCGTTGTTGACCGCCTTCACGCCGTTGACGCCGCGAGCGATCTTCTCGGCGGTGGCCTTCTCGGTGGCACTCTTGGCGAAGCCGGACAACATCACGGTGCCATTCAGCGTCTCAACGCTGATGCTGGTGCCGGCGACGGCCGGGTTGTCGAGCATGCGGGCCTTGACCTGGGTCGTGATCGTGGTGTCATCGACATAGGCGCCAGCGCTTTCCTGTCCGCGCACGACTGCGCAGCCGGAGGTGGTCAGGATGGCGACGCCGGTCACGACGGCGGAAAGTGTGCTGCGGAAATTCATGATTCGGCTCCTGTTGATGGGGAAAGGGCACCTCATCATTCAAAATTTGCGCGCATGACGCCGCGCAGTCTGTTCGGCAACGTACAGACGAGCCACGCCGGCCACGACGCCCCAACCCCCGCAGGCTCGTCACGGATCTCATGGCCACTCTTGGCGAGACGCCGAGACCAACAGTCCGAGGCTGCGCCGTTGGTGCGACTTGGCGGTTGCGCACGATCAATGGCAGTCCCGCGTAGGGCGGCACGGTTTCGGATACGCTGGCGCCATGCTCGAAACCCAGAGCGCCGCTTGCTCCGAGCAGTCTCCATCGCTTCGATGCCCGACCTGAACCGAATTCGACTGTTGTGGGGGCGTGTCCGCCAGACGCTGTGGTGGCGCCCGGCAGTCTGGAGCGCGGCGGCCGTGGGGGCGGCTTTCGCCTCGGCGCTGGCCGATCTCTGGGTGCCCTCGGACTGGCTGCCTCCGTTCCAGACCGAAGTGGTCGACGACCTGTTGCGCATCATGGCGTCCAGCATGCTGGCGGTGAGCACCTTCTCGCTGTCGGTGCTCGTCAACGCCTACGCGTCGGCCGCCAACGCCGGCACGCCGAGCGCGACCCGGCTGGTCGTGGCGGAGCCGCGGTCCCAAAAAGCGGTGGCGGTGTTCCTGGCCGCTTTCATCTTCTCCATCGTCGGCTTCATCGCGCTGGGAACGGGCCGCTACGGCGCGCCCGGCCGCATGGCGCTGTTCATGTGCACGCTGGGCGTGCTGGCCTGGGTCGTGGTCTCGTTCATGAGCTACATCGACGTGCTGACGCGTATCGGCCGCGTGTCGCACACCATCGAAACCGTCGAGCGCGCCACCGGCAAGACCCTCGGGCGCTATGCCCGGGCACCCCTGAGTGGCGCGCGCGCTGCCGCCGAGCCACCGGCCGGCGCCAAGCCGGTGCGCTCGACGCTCACGGGCCACGTGCAGTTCGTCGACGTGGACGCACTGCAGGCGCTCGCAGAAGGGTGCGATGGACAGGTTCACGTGAGCGCGAGTCCCGGGGACCTGGTGCACCCGATGTCGCCGCTGGCTTGGTTGCTGACGATGGCGGACGACGACGGTCGCGACGCCTTGGAAACTGGCGTGCGCAAGGCCTTCGTGATTGGGGCCGAGCGCACCATCGAGCAGGACGCCGCCTACGGGCTGATCATGCTGGCGGAGATCGCGCAGCGTGCGTTGTCGCCCGCGGTCAACGACCCCGGCACGGCGATCGCCGTGCTGGGCAGCCAGACGCGCCTGCTGGTGCAGACCTTCAGCGCGCCGGAGGACGCCGACGCCAAGGTCCGCGACCGCGTCACGGCCGCCCCGGCGTCACCGGCGGCGCTGGTGGCCATCGCCTACGAGCCGATTGCCCGCTGCAGCGCGGAGCAGTTCGACGTCATGCGGCAGCTGCTGCGCCATCTCGACGCGCTGGTTCACAACGCGCCGCCGGCCGTGGCGAAAGCGGCGCAGGAACTGGTGCAGCGGACCTTGGCACGGGCGGCGCGTGCCGGCATTGATGCGGCGGACTTGTCGCACTGGGACCAGGAGGCCCGTGCCCTCGGTCTCGCGCCCACGTCGCAGCTGACCCTTCACCTCGAAGAAACTGCGGCGCCGCGCAGCTGATCGGCCTGCGGCACGGGCTTCAGCCCTCCCGATCCTTCCGTTGCAATGCATCCCAGGCACTGACCATGAGTGAAGACCGAACCGTCACGACCGGAACCACTCAACTGCCGAAGGAACTGGTCGATCGGCTCACAAGACGGGTGACCCGGTTCTTTCGCATCGAGGCCGCCGGGGGAGTCGTTCTTCTGCTGCTCACGGTCGCCGCCCTGCTGATCTCCAACTCCCCCTGGGCGCACCAGTTCGAGCAGATCTGGGAGACGCCGATCGGTCTTCAGATCGGCACGTGGACATTCGCCCGCTCGCTGCGGGAGTGGATCAACGATGGGCTGATGACGCTGTTCTTCTTCGTCGTCGCATTGGAGCTCAAGCGAGAGCTGGTCCTGGGCGAACTGAACAAGCCGCGCGTGGCCGCGCTATCCATTGCCGCTGCGCTCGGTGGGATGCTGGTGCCGGCCGCGCTCTATCTGGTGCTGCAGTCGGGCCAACCGGGCCAAAGCGGCTGGGGCACCGTCATGGCAACCGATACCGCGTTCGTCATCGGCTGCCTTGCGCTTCTGGGATCGCGCATCCCGCAGAGCCTGCGCGTGTTCATGCTCTCGCTGGCGATCGTCGATGATCTCGGTGCGATTCTTGTCGTCGCCATCGGCTACAGCAGCCACGTGGCCTGGGGCGCGCTCGCCTTGGGCGCGCTCGGCATCGTGCTTGTTCACGGGATGGCGTTGATCGGCATACGAAGTCTTGCGCTTTACTCCTTGGCGGGCGCTTTCATCTGGCTCGCGGTGGACGCATCGGGCATCCACGCAACGCTGACTGGCGTGGTACTGGGGTTGATGACGCCGGCCCGCAGATGGGTCACCGACGAGCGTCTTTACGGCATCTTGAACCAGGTCGTAGCGCATCCAGCCGGCGACCACGGAAGCGGCGACACCAAGGGTCGTCAGACCTTGCAGATGGCCGAGATCGCAGCGCGCGAGGCGCTGTCTCCGGTCGAGCGTCTGGAAATCCAGTTGCACCCGTGGGTCGCCTTCGTGGTCATGCCGCTCTTCGCGTTCGCCAACGCCGGCCTGCCGCTGTCTTCGGAGGGTCTCGGCACCTCCGTCACGCTGGCGGTGTTCGTCGGTTTCGCTCTTGGCAAACCCATCGGTGTCCTATCGTTCACATGGCTGGCGGTGCGCTCTGGCATCGCCGTGCGCTCCCCGGATCTGACTTGGAGATCACTGGCTGGCGGGGGGGTGCTCGCCGGAATCGGCTTCACGATGGCACTCTTCATTGCCAATCTGGCCTTCGACTCGAGTCTGGTCAACAGCGCGAAGCTGGGAATCTTCGCGGCATCCGTCCTTTCCGCGGTGGCGGGTGTTGCACTGCTCATGTCGTTGCCCGCGCATGACGGGCTTCTCGAACGGGAGGTGGGATGACATCGCGGCTCGGCGGAACGCCCGTCCGGGCGTGGCTTACCGGCGCCGACGCCAGCAAGTTGCGGTCAGCCACCGCCAGCTCGTCGGCCATGGACCTGGCGAGTCGCTCGCCATCAACGCGGATCGGCATCCGTGCCGTGCCCCTTGACGAACGTGACGTGGTAGCAGTTGATAGTTTCCTGCGCAGCCTCGAAGGTTTCTGCCGCGCCGCCCAGATAGAAAAGCCACGCCCGGCGGAAGGCTTCGTCAAATCGGGCGGGGTCTATCGAGCGAATGCGCTCCCAGTTCGTCTCGAAGTTCGTGAGCCAATGGACCACCGTGCGGTGGTAGTGGTACGACCGGTTCTCGATCGAGAGCAGGTTCAACCCATGCCTTTCCATCAGCGACAGCGTCTGTGCCAGGCTGGGAATGTAGCCGCCGGGGAAGATGTGCTTGATCGTGCAGTAGTTGGTGGGCCGCGCCTGCATGTTGAACGTGGCGGAGATCAGGCCGATGCCACCGGCCCGCAGCCCGAGGGCGATGCTGCGAATCCACGCCTCGTTGCAGTCGCGTCCCGCGTGTTCGTGCACGCCGATCGACACGAAGCGGTCGTACCGGCCGGGCTCGTCGGAGAGGTCGCGATGGTCCTTCTCGACAAGCGTGAGGTCGCCGCGGAAGCCCCGGGCCTGCATCAGCCGGCGCATGCCGTCGTTCTGGCTGGCGACGAGTCCATAGGCCGTCACCACGGCACCATACTTCCGCGCGGCGAGCATGGACATGTAGCCCCAGCCCGGGCCGACCTCGACCAGCCTGTCGCCCGGCTGCAACCGCAGCTTGCGGCAGATGAGATCGAAGTTGTCGTGCTGCGCCTGGTCGAGTCCGCGCGTCGCATCGGTCCAGAGCCCCTCGCTGTAACCGTACGTCTCGCCAAGCACGAGATGGAAGAACTCCATCGGCAGGCCGTAGTGGAAGGTGGCATTGCGCCTGGCCTGATCGCGATCCCGGTTGTTCTGGCGCCACTCGAGCCAGTGCCGCTTTAGGCACGTCAGCGGATGCTCGAACCGCCCGAACGGCCTGCGGTAGCCGAGGTGGATCAACCGGCGCAGGCCGTGCTCGCCGATGATGTCGACGTCGCCTCTGAAGTACGACTCGAGGAACTCGAAGACGCCGCCGAACGCCATCCGCCATTGCGCGGAGGTCTTGCGGAAGATGATCGTGATGTCCGGCTCTCCGAGCCGGCTGCTGTGGTGAACGCTGCCGTCGGCGAAGACCACCTTCAGGTGGTACTTCTGGCCCTCGGCCACGCTGTCGACGATGCGCCGAACCAGCGCCTGTGACAAGGATAGGCCGCCCTGCCGGGCGGCGCGCGAGGGCACAGTCGTCATCGGATCAGATCTTCCCCATACGCAACCGCCGCGACCATTTCTACCTTGGCCGCCGCGCCCCGGTCTTGACGGAGGTCAGTGCGTATCCTCGCCTTGACCACGGGCCCGGACTCGGTCCGCAGCGGATGGCCTGAGCCCAGCGTCTGCCACTGCGAGGAGGCGGCGGGTCGGTCCTTCTCGATGCATCGCACGATCGGCGTAGCGCGAGTCGCAGCCCGCCACACGGGCGCGGCAGAAGGGCCTGACGTCCGCGATCGCGTGCCGCGGCCCGCCAGCCTCACATCGACGCTCGCGCAGCGTGAAGATCCACGAACGCACCTTGCTTCCCGCGGTCATCGGACCCGCTCGGCATCGCCGACGTGCTGCCGTGCTCCGCACGACAACGGCCGGGGCCAGCCATGGCGTCGACGACCAACGGCGGCGGTCGAGCCCCGGGGCCGGATCAGGTGCCCGTGACGATAGGTTTCCGGGCCGCCTGGGCCCGCTTGATCATCTCCGTCAGCGGCCACGCCCTCTGGCGCAGGGTCATGCCGCCGTCTTCGGGTGGCGCCGCGCCCTCTCGGGCCGCATGCCCGGACAGGTCCTGCGCCGCGCTGTCACGTGCCACGGCTGCCTCGATCGCCTCAATCGCCACGGACCTGGCCGCAGGCTCGATAACGCCCCGGGTTGCCAGGGCGATGCCCATCGCGCGCGGCACCTCATCGCCGCCCAGGCCCAGCATGAGTACGTCGCCGGTGGCCTTGCACTGGGACTTGTAGATCATCGGACTGCCTCCAGACTTGGCCCCTGCAGCGGGCACAACACCGCGCTTTCGAACGCTCCGGTGCTTGAAACGACACAGCCTCGGCCCGTGCCGAGGCTGTGGTCCCTGTATCTCGAGCCACAAATCGACCATCAGGAGACGATCGTGCGCCCGTGGTGAGCGAACTCGATGTTTCCGTTGTGCCCGCCGCAGTGAACCACGCTCAGCCCGACCTGCGTGAACCCGCAAGTAGCCAGTTGCACCACCAGCTTGCGGTCCAACGGCGAGGTCTCGACGTCGAAGCCCGCCGAGCCGCGGTGAGCGGGAAAGTTGAGCTCAATGCCCGCTTTGCGGCAGTCAGATCCGCAGATGCTGAGTCAGCAGAGGGTCGGGATGATGAGTTCGCCGACGGCCAGACCGGTCACTCGACTTGCTCCAGCCGTAGTTTGTCGGCGTCACCGATCAACCGTTAGTGACCTACTGATTGCAGGGTCGTAGCCGACGCTGGGACTGAGAGACAGCCAAAGTCAGGATTCCGAGGTCCGCCGACTTCTTGCCGCCGAACGCGCACGGCAGCAGCCAGTCTGAAGCGGACGCACAATGCTGCGACGCCGTCCGGCTTTGCCGACGAGGTGAATGCGGGCACCCTTGGGTTCGGCGTCGAGTTCGTTGAGCTCGGAATGCCGCCCCCTCGGACGTCACACAACCATATTCGTCGTCGAGTTCCGAGGTAGCCCGCGCATGCAAGTAGCGCTCAAAGACGCTTTCAACGACAACACATTGACAGCCATCTGCTGTCATCTGTCAGACATTTTTCTCGCAAGTCGTTGATTTCATTGGGACTGATCGTCGGCTCGCATCTCGATGGCGAGGTAGCCCTGCACGTGCGGTCTCAATACGAGGACGCAGAGTCTGCCGCTGGCAACTACTCAACCCCTGCGGATCGACCGCTCTCGTCCCGCAAGTCGAGACCAAGGAGTGACGTTCAGAAGCGATCTGGTCTGCCACTTAGAGGTTCGGCACTTGCACCGACTCAACTGTGAGTGCACGAACTGAGTGGCCCCTCATTGCTCTCAGCCCGCATTTGCCAGATGGTCCGGTCCGTCGGCGCGAATCAGCGTGAAATGGGCGGGCAAGTCGACGGGATCTGACCTTGAATGGTTCTGATCCGTCGGACGATGCAGTCCCGCATCATCCCTGAAAATGCGCACTGCCTGTCCAGCTCCGACCGGTTGCTGACACAGGCGCCCACAGCGGCTTCCGATCGCTTTGCAGCGCTTGCCGTCCGCAGCCAACGCGGGCGGTACTCACGATCCCAGGCCGCTTGCGGCCATTCGTCCGGGACTCCGTGCGCAGGCGCCAACGCCCGCCATCGGACGTGCTGCGGGCGCTGACCCTGGCCATGACGATTGGAGCAGCGCGCGAGATCCCTTGCCGACTGTCGCACCGGCACGCGCGCGCGGCAGGTCACGAGCCGAACGCGACTTTCGACGTCTCAGTTCGTCCACCTTGTCTTCGCCGCATCGTGAACAGGTGGGCACGCCAGGACAAGAGGAAAGCACTACACGCGCCTGCTCGCGCTGGCCGGCGCTTGCGCGCTGCTCGCGCTGTGGCGCATCATCGGTGCCTTCGCTTTGCGCACTGCGTTGTCCCGGCGCAGCCCCCCCAGTTGAGAGCGGGCCACATGCAGACCACCGTCTCGATCAATGCCTTTGCCACCCGCGAGCCGCCTGTCTTCGAGACGAAGGAGGCCGAACGTCGGCACGTGCAGGAACGGCTCGCGGCCGCCTGTCGGATTCTGGGCCGCCGCGGACTGTCCGAGGGGCTGCTGGGCCATATCACGGTTCGCGATCCGCAGCGGGCCGACTGCTTCTGGGTCAACCCCATTGGCGTTCCGATGCACCGCGTCAAGGCCTCGCAGTTGGTGCAGGTCGACCACCAGGGCCGCGTCGTCCAGGGCGACGGTGCGGTCAACCCAGTCGGCCTGCTGTTGCACACGGCGTTGCACCGCGCAAGACCCGACGTGGCGGCGGTGTGCCACGCCCATGCATCCGCCGCGTCGACCTGGGCGGCGCTCGAACGCCTGCTCGATCCGATCACTCAAGATGCCAGCGTCTTCTATGGGCAGCAGGCCCTGATCCGCGAGCCGAGACTGGTACGCGACACCGCGTCCGCCGAGCGCTTTGCGCGCGCCTTTGGCGACGAGCGAGTGGCGATCCACGCGGGCCACGGCATCTTCACGACCGGCTCTTCGGTGGACGAGGCCGCCTGGTGGTTCGTGCTGATGAATCGCTGCTGCGATGACCAGCTGCGTGCGGAAGCAGCCGGCACGCCGACGCAGTACCCCGCCGAGGACGCAGGCTGGCTGGCGTCGACGCTCGGCTCGCCTCGCTTTGGCTGGCTTTCGTTCCAGACGCTGTGGGACGACATCGTCGCCAGCGATCCGGATCTCAGGGACTGAACTGGCGCCCGTGTCCCTGGATGGCCGCATGGCGTCCAGGCAGCCGTCTGCTGGGGCTCAATCCTGGGCCGGCGGCACCGCGCCCTTTCGCTCCACGATCATGCGGTACTGCGCGGGCTCGCGATGGCGGGCGAAATTGAAGGTGGTGTTCTTGTAGGACGCTGTGAGATCCAGGTCGCAGCGTGCGACGGCGAGTTCGTCGCCGGTGGTGGTGCAGGCGCCGACGATCTCTCCCGAAGGCGCCACGATGATCGAGTTGCCGATCTGCTCGACGCCCTCTTCGTTGCCGGCCTTGGCCACGCCCACCACCCAGGTGCCGTTCTGATACGCGCCCGCCTGCATCACCAGCTCGTTGTGGAAGTGCGAGAGCGCATCGTGCTCGGGCGCGGGCGGGTTGTGCACCGGCGTGTTGTAGCCGATGAGGATCATCTCGACTCCCTGCAGGCCGAGCACGCGATAGGTCTCGGACCATCGCCTGTCGTTGCAGATGGCCATGCCGAAGATGCCGGCCTTGCCTTCGCCGAAGTTCGCCCGGAAGGCCGGGAAGCCCAGGTTGCCGACCTCGAAGTAGCGCTTCTCCAGGTGCTGGAAGCGCCGCCACGGCTCGTGCTCCGCATGGCCGGGCAGGTGGATCTTGCGGTAGCGCGCGACGATGGCGCCTTGCTTGTCGACCGTGATGGCGGTGTTGAAGCGGCGCAGCCTCCCGCCCTCCTCCACCAGTTCGGCGTAGCCGAGGCAGAAACCCACACCGAGCGTGCGCGCCGCATCGAACAGCGGCTGCGTGTCCGGGCTGGGCATGGCGCGCTCGAAGAAAGCGTCGATGTCCTGCTGATGCTCGAAGTACCAGCGCGGGAAGAAGGTGGTGAGCGCCAGTTCCGGGAACACCACCAGGTCGCAGCCGTTGGACCGGGCGTCGCGCATCAGCGCGAGCATGCGCTCGACCACCTGGGCACGGGAGTCGCTGCGGGCAATGGGCCCGAGCTGGGCGGCGCCCACGGTGATGATTCTCGGCATGGTGGCTCCTCAGGCCGACAGTTCGAGCAGGGTGTGCAGCAGCACCTCGGCGCCGGCATGCAGGTGCGCGGGCGCCGTGTGTTCGGCCGGGTTGTGGCTGATGCCCTGGACCGAGGGCACGAAGATCATCGCGGTGGGACAGATGCGCGCCATCATCTGCGCATCGTGCCCGGCTCCTGAGCTCATGGGGCGGTGCGAATGGCCGAGCCGCTGCGCGGTGCGCGCGATGAGATCGGCCACGCCCGAGTCGAAGCGCACCGGCTCGAAGCGAGCCAACGGCCGGGTTTCGATCTTCACCCCTTCGTTCGACGCCAGCTCCGCGAGGAACTGCGCCAGCCGACGCTCGGCCTGCTGCAGCAGGCCCTCGTCGGTGTTGCGCAGGTCCACGGTGAGCCTGGCACGGGCGGCGATGACGTTGATCAGGTTCGGCTGCAGCGTCAGCGCGCCCATGGTCGCCACCTGGCTGCCGCCCATTTCGTCGGCCAAGCGGCGCAGGAAGCTGCCGATCGCGGCGGCGCAATAGCCGGCATCGTGACGCAGCCGCATCGGCGTCGTGCCGGCATGGTTGGACTGTCCGCGGATGTCGACTTCCTGCCACGAGATGCCCTGCAGGTCGCGCACGGCGCCGATGGTCACGCCCTCCGCGTCGAGCACCGGCCCCTGCTCGATGTGCAGTTCGACGAAGGCATGAGGCGTGCACAGGGGCAGTGGCGCCTCGCCCAGGTAGCCGATGCGCTCGAGCTCCGCGCGCAGCCCCGCGCCATCGATGGCGCGCGTGGCGTAGGCCTGCTCCAGCGGCAGGCCGCCCGCGTACACCAGCGAGCCCAGCATGTCGGGCTGGAAGCGCGCGCCTTCCTCGTTGGTGAACACACCGACCACCAGCGGGCGCCGTGTCGTCAGGCCCGCGTCGTTCAGGGCCTGCACCACTTCCAGGCCCGCCAGCACGCCGTAGTTGCCGTCGTAGCGACCGCCGGTGCGCACGGTGTCGATGTGCGAGCCGGTCATCACCGGCGCCAGGTCTTCCCGGCCGGGACGGCGGCCGAAGATGTTGCCGATGCCATCGACGGCGATCTGCAGGCCGAGTTCGCGCATCCATGCCACCACCCTGTCGCGCCCGGCGCGATCGTCGTCGGTCAGCGCGAGACGGCAGCACGCGCCTTCGGCGGTCGCGCCGATGGCCGCCAGACTGTCCAGGCGTTCCAGCAGGCGCGCCGGGTCGATGTGCACGGCGGCCGTGCTCACCTGAGCACGTCCTCGGCGCTGCGACCCACGACCTCGCGGTAGATCACCGCGTCGGTGTCTCCTTCGCTGCCCAGCAGCAGCACGCGCGATGAATCGTCCAGTGCCAGCGTCTGCCGCAGCGCCGGGTGATCGCGGGCGGCGAGCAGCGCGGCCAGACCGACGCCCCCGGTCTCGCCGGCCACCACCGGCGGGTCGCCAGGTGCCGGATCGGCGAGCACGCGCATCGCCTGCAGCGCATAGTCGTCGTCCACCGCCACCGCCACGTTGGCGCCGCTGTGCAGCACCTCCCAGGCCAGGTCCGACACTTCGCCGCAGGCCAGCCCAGCCATCACGGTGTCGAGGGCACCCCCGACGACGACCGGGCGTCCCGCCTGCAGGCTGCGATAGACGCAGTCGGCCCGGGTCGGCTCCACCACCACGAAGCGCGGGCGTCGTTCGCCCCAGCGTAGCCAGAAGGTGGCACACACCGCCGCCGCCAGCGCGCCGACTCCGGCCTGCGCGAACACATGCGTCGGCACCGGGCGGCCGGCCAGCTGCTGCACGATCTCGGCGCCCATCACGCCGTAGCCGCACATCACATCCAGGGGGATGTCGCGGTAGCCGGGGTACGAGGTGTCGGACACCACGGTCCAGCCTTCGGCCGCCGCAGTCGCAGCCGCATGGCGCACGGCGTCGTCGTAGTTGCCCTTCACCTCGCGCACCTCGGCGCCATAGCGGGCAATCGCGTCGCGCCGGCCCTGGCTGACATGTTCGTGCACATAGATCACGCAGCGGCAGCCGAACAGCCGTGCACCCCAGGCCACCGAGCGGCCATGGTTGCCGTCGGTGGCGCAGGTGACGGTCGCGCCGCGAACGACGTCGTCGAAGGCGCCCGACAGCAGATCGCGCGAGCTGACGTGCGCGAGACCGCGCGCGGACATGGCCTTGTGGCGCAGCACATTGGCCACCGCGTACGCGCCGCCGAGCGCCTTGAAGCTGCCGAGGCGGAAGCGGTCGCGCTCGTCCTTGTAGAGCAGTTCGCCCACTTCGAGCTGCCGCGCCAGCCCCGGCAGTTCCCGCAGCGGCGTCGCTGCATAACCGGGCCAGCTCGAGATCTCGGCCAGCGCGGCATCGAAGCCGGCGCGCGTCAGGCTGCGCGGCGGCCCGCCGTCATAGGGCAGCGCGGGCGCAGCGGCCGCCGGATTGGCGTAGGCGCGTGCTTCAGGGGTGCTGGTCATGCTCATGCCGCAGTCTGCTCCTTCTTGGGCATGGAGGCGGGCTGGCGCAGATGGCACGCCACCCATTGGCCCGCCTGCACCTGCTGCAGCGGCGGTTCCTCGCGCCGGCAGCGTTCTTCGGCGTGCGGGCAGCGGGTGTGGAAATGGCACCCGGGGGGAGGCTTCATGGGGCTGGGCACGTCGCCGCTCAGGACCCGGCGCTGCCTGCGCACCGTGGGGTCGGGCACCGGCACGGCGTCGAGCAAGGCTTCGGTGTAGGGATGCAGCGGCTGCGTGAAGATCGCCTTGCGCGGCGCGATCTCGACGATCTTGCCCAGGTACATCACCGCCACCCGGTGACTGATGTGCTCCACCACCGCCAGGTCGTGCGCGATGAACAGGTAGGACAGGTGGAACTCCTGCTGCAGGTCCATCATGAGGTTGATGACCTGCGCCTGCACCGAGACGTCGAGCGCCGACACCGGTTCGTCGCAGACGATGAGCCTGGGCTGCACCGACAGTGCTCGCGCGATGCCCAGACGCTGGCGCTGACCCCCGGAGAACTCGAACGGGTACTTCACCATCTGGTCCGGGCGCAGGCCCACGCGCTCGAACAGTTGTGCCACGCGCTCGCGGGTCGCCGAGTCAGAAAGGCTTTCGTAGTTGCGCAGCGGCTCGGCCACGATGTCGGCGGCGCGGATGCGCGGATTAAGCGACGAGTACGGATCCTGGAACACCGCCTGCAATTCGCGCCGCACCGGACGCATCTGCGCCTGGCTCAGGGCCTCGATGGGCTGGCCGCGCCACAGGATGCGGCCTTCGGTGGGATCCTGCAGGCGCAGGATGAGCTTGCCGGTGGTGGACTTGCCGCAACCCGACTCGCCCACCAGGCCGAGCGTCTCGCCGGCGGCGATGGAGAAGCTGACGCCGTCGACCGCGCGCACCTTGCCGCCGCTGCGGCCCAGCCAGCCCTGCTCGGTGGCGTAGTGCTTGCGCAGCCCCTGAACGTCGAGCAGCAGGTCCTTGGGGGTGTCTGCCATGTTCATGCGCTGCGAACCGCCTCGCGCGCCGACGCCGGTTCCGCGATCGGATGCCAGCAGGCGGCCTGGTGGTCGGGACCGAAGGCCTGCAGCGGCGGCACCTCGCTGCGGCAGCGCTCGCTGGCGTTCGGGCAGCGTGGCGCGAACAGGCAGCCGGGCGTGGCGTGCTTCAGCGACGGCACCATGCCGGGGATTTCGACCAGGCGCCTGGGGGCGGCCTCTTCATCGCCGACCGAGGTGCGGCTCAGGTGCGGCATCGATCCGAGCAGCCCGCGCGTGTAGGGGTGGCGCGGGTGCGCGAAGAGCGATTCGACGCCGGCCTCCTCCACCTTGCGCCCGGCATACATGACCACCACGCGCTGCGCCATTTCGGCCACCACGCCGAGGTCGTGCGTGATGAGGATGATCGACGCCCCCGTCTCGGCGCCGAGCTTGCGCATCAGCTCGAGGATCTGCGCCTGGATCGTGACGTCGAGCGCCGTCGTCGGCTCGTCGGCGATCAGCAGCCTCGGACCGCAGGCCAGCGCCATCGCGATCATCACGCGCTGGCGCATGCCGCCCGAGAGCTCGTGCGGATACTGCCGTGCGCGCCGCTCGGGCTCGGAGATCTGCACCTTGCGCAGACCCTCCACGGCCTGCGCCAACGCCTCGCGCTCGGACAGGCCGCGGTGCAGCACCAGCACTTCGGCCACCTGCTGCCCGATGGTCAGCACCGGATTGAGCGAGGTCATCGGCTCCTGGAAGATCATCGAGACCAGATTGCCGCGCACGGCGCGCATCTGCGCTTCGCTCAACTCGAGCAGATTGCGGCCGTCGAATTCGATGCGCCCGCCGGCGATGCGCGCCGGCGGCATCGGCAGCAGGCGCAGGATGGACATCGCGGTGACGCTCTTGCCGCAGCCCGATTCGCCGACGATGGCCAGCGTCTCGCCGGGCATCACGTCGAAGCTCACGCCGTCGACGGCGCGCACCACGCCGTCGCGGGTGTGGAAGTGCGTCTTCAGGTCGTCGACGCGCAAGAGAGGTCGAGGCTGCGCCATGCTCACATCCGGCGCGCCAGTCGGGGGTCGAGCGCATCGCGCATGCCGTCACCGAGCAGGTTGACCGACAGCACCGTGATCGACAGGAAGATTCCCGGGAACAGCAGGATGGTGCCCGCCACCTGGATGAGGCTGCGCGCCTCGGCCATGATGTTGCCCCAGCTCGGGATGTTGGGCGGCGTGCCTGCACCGATGAAGGACAGGATGGCCTCGGTGATCATGGCGGAGGCGCAGATGTAGGTGGCCTGCACCAGCAGCGGCGCCACCGTGTTGGGCAGGATGTGGCGCAGCAGGATGGCGGGCAGACGGGTGCCCGAGGCCGTGGCCGCTTCCACGTAGGGTTGCTCGCGCAGTGTCAGCACCAGCGAGCGCACCAGGCGCACCACGCGCGGCACCTCGGTGATGGCAATGGCGACGATCACGTTCTGCAGGCTGGCCTTGGTCAGCGAGATCAGCGCGATCGCCAGCAGCACCGACGGGATCGACATCAGCCCATCCATGACACGCATCACCACCGCGTCCAGCCAGCGCAGGTAGCCCGTCACCAGTCCGACGGCCAGGCCGATCACGCTGGCCAGCAGCGCCACCGCCAGGCCCACCGACAGCGACACCCGCGTGCCGTAGACCACCCGGCTGTAGACATCGCGGCCGATCATGTCGGTGCCGAACCAGTGTTCGGCCGACGGCGGCTTGAGGCGCCGGACAGGCGAAAGCGCCAGCGGGTCGGTCGTGCCGAGCCAGGGCGCGAACAGCGCCACGCAGACCATCAGTACCAGCACCACTGCGCCGGCAATGGCGGTGGGATGGCGGCGCAGCGCGTCCTTGAAGCGCAGCCAGGTCGGCGACACCGAGCGGGGCGCGATGATCACGGCTGAGGCGCTCGTCGACATGCTCATCGGCTCAGTAGCGGATGCGAGGATCGAACAGCGAGTAGCTGAGGTCGACCAGCAGGTTGACCAGCACGTACACCGCGGAGAACAGCAGCGTGACGCCCTGGATGATCGGGTAGTCGCGGCGCAGGATCGCATCCACGGTGAGTCGGCCGAGGCCCGGGATCGCGAAGACGGTCTCGGTCACCACCACCCCGCCGATCAGCAAGGCCACGCCAATGCCGATGACGGTGACGATGGGCACCGCGGCGTTCTTCAGCGCATGACGGACCAGCACGGTGCGCGGCGCCAGCCCCTTGGCGGTCGCGGTGCGCACGTAGTCCTGCGCCAGCACGTCGAGCATGGTGGCCCGCGTGATGCGCGCGATCAGCGCCATGTAGACGATGCCCAGCGCCAGGCTGGGCAGGATCATGTGGCGGATGAAGGGGCCGAACCCTTCCTTCAGGCTGCGGTAGCCCTGCACCGGCAGCCATTCGAGCTGCACCGCGAACAGCAGGATCAGCCCGTAGGCGATCACGAACACCGGCACCGAGAAGCCGAGTACCGAGACGGCCATCACGACGCGATCGATCCAGCCGCCGGCGCGCGCGGCCGCCAGCACGCCCAGGGGCACCGCCAGTCCGACGGCGACGATCAGCGTGCACACCGTGAGAGCGAGCGTCGGCTCGACGCGCTGCCCGATCAGCGTGGTCACCGGCAAGGTGGTGAAGATCGAGGTGCCCAGGTCGCCGTGCGCCAGCGCCCACAGCCAGCTGCCGAAGCGCACGAGGTAGGGCTGGTCCAGCCCCAGCTGGGCGCGGATGCGCGCGATGTCGGCCTCGGTGGCGATGTCGCCGGCAATCACCGCAGCCGGGTCGCCCGGGCTCAGGTAGAGCAGCGAGAACACGAACAGCGCCACGACGCCCATCACCGGAATGGTGGCGAGCAGGCGCTTCAGCAGGTATCGGAGCATCGGTGAGGGGATCGATCGCGGGCCCGCTGAGCGGGCCCGCCCGGCGGCGGGGCCGCTACTTCTTCTCGACGTTCCAGATGAAGGTCACCGGCGAGTTGATCACGCCGGACAGGTTGCTCCGGTACGCGGTCGGGATGATGAACTGTGCCGTCGGGATGTAGGGCACGGTCTCGAAGGCGCGCCGCTGCATGTCTTCGGCGACCTTCTTCTGGTCGGCCAGTGTCGGCGCGTTGAACCACGCATCGCGCAGCTCCTCGAGCTTGGCATCGGTCGGCCAGCCGAACCACGACTTGTCTCCCGCGCCGCGCAGCGGCGAGTTCAACGCCGGCGTGGTGATGTCCGGCCCGACGAACCAGGTGTGGAAGACGCTCCAGCCGCCCTTCTCGACCGGCTCCTTGGAGGAGCGGCGCGTGATCAGCGTGCCCCAGTCGCTCGCCGCGAGTTCGACGTTCAGGCCGATCTTGCGCAGCAGTTCCTGCGTGACCAGCGCCTGCGAGTTGACGATGGGCTGGTCGGTGGCCGTCATCAAGATGATCTTCTCGCCCTTGTACCCGGCCTCCTTGACGAGCGCCTTGGCGCGCTCGACGTCGCGCTTGCCGGTCAGCGCCTCGGAGCCGGCCGTGCTGGCCATCGGCGTGCCGCAGGTGAAGTACGACGGGCAGGGCTTGCCGTTCTTCGGGTCGCCGGCGATCGCGATCGCGTAGTCGTTCTGGTCCAGCACCGCGAGCACGGCCTGGCGCATCTTCACGTTGTTGAACGGCGGATTCAGATGGTTGAAGCGCAGCAGGCCGATCGAGCCGAGCGGATCGACGCTCTCGACCTTGATGTCCTTGTTCTTGGCCACGACCGGCACCAGGTCCACCGGCACCTGCTGCCACCAGTCCACCTCGCCGGTGTTCAGCGCGGCCGCCGCGGTGGCGGAGTCAGGGATGTAGATCCACTCGACCCGGTCGACCTTCACCACCTTGCCGCCGGCGCCCCAGGACGGCGCCTCCTTGCGCGGCACATAGTCGGTGTTCTTGACATACACGACCTTGTTGCCGGGCACCCACTGTTCCTTGACGAACTTGAAGGGGCCCGAGCCGGTGGCATCGGTGATGGCCGTGAACGCATCGGTCTTGGCGATCCGCTCGGGCATGATGAAGGGCACGTTCGACGAGGGCTTGGCGAGCGCTTCCAGCACGTACGGGAACGGCTTCTTCAGCTTGAGGCGGAAGGTCTTGTCGTTGACCGCCGTCCAGGCCTCGGTCATCTCACCCAGGCGCTGGCCGAACACGTCGCGCTTGGCCCAGCGCTCGATGGATGCGATGCAGTCGGCCGATCGCACCGGCGCACCGTCGTGGAACTTGAGACCGTCGCGCAGCGTGAAGGTGTAGGTGAGGTTGTCCTTGCTGACCTCCCACTTGTCCACCATCTGCGGCTGGACCTTGAAGCTCGCATCGGTGGCGAACAGCACGTCGTACACCATGTAGCCATGGTTGCGCGTGATGTATGCCGTGGTCCAGATCGGATCGAGGCTGCGCAGATCGGCCTCGGGCACGAACTTCAGCACCTTGTCCTGTGCCAGCACCGGGGCAGCGAATGCCACACCCGTCGCCAGCACGAGGCCAGTCGCCAACTGATGCAGACGCGCTTTGAATCTCGGGAACCCAACCGTCATGATGTCCTTTTCCTCTTCGGTGAACTGCACAGGGCCTGATTGGCGCCGCACACGGCACCGCCAGCCCACACACGGATCAGCAAGACCCGTTCCCGCCACCCGGCATCGATCGGCGCAGGCATCGCCTGCCGTCGCGGCGGCATCGTTGTGCCGCGGCGGTGCACGCGCACCAAATCGGTCATTTGTCGGTCCACAGACAATGATCCAGACTATAGGTGGGGTCTATTGGGAGTAATGCCGGGATGCCTGAGCACGATTGTTTGCTGCGCGATGCACTCTTGTTCGACGGGTCGGGCGCCGGGCGCCGGCGTGCCGACGTGGCCATCGAGGCGGGCCGCATCGTCGCGGTCGGTGACCTCGGCCACGCGCCGGCGCGCGAGGTGGTCGACCTGAGTGGCCTGGCCCTCGCGCCGGGATTCATCGACGTGCACACGCACGACGACCGGCTGCTGCTCGCCGACCCGACGATGGCGCCCAAGCTCAGCCAGGGGGTGACCAGCGTGATCGCCGGCAACTGCGGCATCAGCCTGGCGCCTCTGGGCCGACGGGAGGCGGTGCCACCGTTGAACCTGGTCGCCGACGGGCCGGCTCAGCGCTTCGACTCGTTCGCGGCGTACTTCGCCGCGCTCGAACACGAGCCGCCCGCCGTCAACATGGCCGCGCTGGTCGGCCACACCACCTTGCGCGTCGTGACCATGCAGGCCCTCGACCGCCCGGCCGACCGCGGCGAGATCGCGCACATGCAGGGGCTGGTTCGCGAGGCGCTGCAGGCCGGGGTGCTGGGTCTGTCCACCGGTACCTACTACGCGCCGGCGAGCGCGGCCAGCGCCGAGGAGATCCTCGCCGTGTGCGAGCCGTTGCGCGGCAGCGGCGCGCTGATCGCTTCGCACATCCGCGACGAGGGCGAGCGCGTGCTCGAGTCCATGACCGAGGCGATGAAGATCGCCAACGCTCTGGGCGTGCGGCAGGTGATCTCGCACCACAAGGTGGTCGGCCGCGCGAACTTCGGCCGCTCGCGCGAAACGCTGGCGCTGCTGGACCAGGCCCGCCTGGAGGGCGACGTGTGCCTGGACTGCTACCCCTACACCGCCTCGTCCACCGTGCTGCGCAAGGACACCGCGCGACAGGCTTCGCGCACGCTGGTCGCCTGGTCGAAGGCGCGGCCCGCCGCCGCCGGGCGCGACCTCGACGACCTGGCCCGCGAGCAGGGGCTCGACACCGACGCCATGATCGACGCGCTGCAGCCCGCCGGCGCGATCTACTTCTCGATGGACGAGGCCGACGTGGAACGCATCCTCGTCCATCCGCAGACGATGATCGGCTCCGACGGCCTGCCGCACGACACCTTTCCGCACCCGCGGCTGTGGGGCGCCTTCCCGCGCGTGCTCGGCCACTACGCCCGCGATCGGCACCTGTTCAGCCTCGAGACCGCGGTGCACAAGATGACCGGATTGCCGGCCTCGCGCTTCGGCCTGCAGGGGCGCGGCCTGGTGCGGCCCGGATTCGCCGCCGACCTGGTGGTGTTCGACCCGGAGCACGTGATCGATGCCGCCACCTACGCCGAGCCGCAGCGCCCGGCGAGCGGCATCGCGCGCGTCTACGTCAACGGCCGACTGGCCTGGCATGCCGGCGCCGGCACCGGCGCACGCGCAGGCCGCGTGCTGCGTCGCGCGGCCCCCGGAGCCTCGTCATGAAGATCGTCAGCGCACGCCTGAATCACGAGACCAACACCTTCTCGCCGGTGCCCACGCCCTTGCAGGCCTTCGGCCCGGACGGGCCGAGCTTCGGCGACGCAGCGCTGGATCGGGCGCAGGGCACGCGCACCGGCCTGGGCGCCTTCATCGCGGCGGCGCAGGCGCGCGGCGCGCAGATCTCGGTGGCCGTCAATGCCACCGCGAACCCGAGCGGGCGGGTCCATGACGACGCCTTCGAGCACATGGCCGGCCGCATCGTCGAGGCCTTGCGCGGCGGCTGCGACCTGATCCTGCTCGACCTGCACGGCGCGATGGCCACACAGTCCTTCGATGACGGCGAAGGCGAGCTGCTGCGGCGCGTGCGCGCGCTCGCACCGCATACGCCGATGGCCGTCGCCCTCGATCTGCACGGCAACATCAGCCAGACGATGGTCGACCACGCGGACCTGATCGTCGGCTTCAAGACCTACCCGCACGTCGACATGTTCGAGACCGGCGCCCATGTCGCACGGCTCGCCTTTCGCATGCTGGACACGGGGCGGCGACCCGCGCTGGCCTGGGCGCAGCCGCCGCTGCTGTCGCACACGCTGCGCAGCGCCACCGGCGAGGGCGCGATGCAGCGCGCGGTGCAGCGAGCGCAGCAGCTCGAGGCCGACGGACTGCAGGCGGCGAGCGTGTTCGCCGGCTTCTCGCTGGCCGACATCCGCGACGCCGGCATGAGCGTGGTGGTGGTCGGCGACGACGCCGCGCAGGCACAGTCGGCCGCCGACGAGCTGGCGCGCCAGATCTGGCGCGAGCGCGACGGCTTCGTCTACGCGAGCGAGCCGCTCGAGGCGAGCGTTGCACGGGCGCGCGGGCTGCGCGCATCGGCGCCACGCGAGGCCGGCCCGGTGCTGCTGCTCGACCATGGTGACAACGTCATGTCCGGCGGCAGCTGCGACACCACCACCCTGCTCGAGGAATGCCTGCGCCAGGGCCTGCGCCACATCGGCATGGGCCCGTTGGCCGACCCGGCCACGGTCGCCCAGTGCGTGGCCGCAGGCGTCGGCAGCGAGCTGCAGGTGGCGCTGGGCAACAAGACACCGCTCGGCCTGCCGGGTGGACAGCCTGCCCCGTTGTCGCTGCAGGTGCGTGTGCGCGCCGTAGGCGACGGGCGCTTCCGCATCACCGGGCCGATCTACACCGGCGAGACCTGGGCCATGGGCCGCAGCGTGGTGCTCGACCACGCCGCCGGCACGCTGGTGGTCAGCGAGCGCCCGATGGAGCCGCTCGACCTCGGCGTGTTCACCAGTCTCGGCGTGGATCCACGCGGCTTCGAGCACCTGATCCTGAAGTCGCGCATGTACTGTCGGCCGGCGTTCGGGCCGATCGGCTGCGGGCTGGTCGAATGCGACAGCCGTGGCGTCACCAGCTCCGACTACGCGCTGTTCGACTTCCGCCGCGTGCGGCGGCCCATCCACCCCCTCGACGCGGCCGCCGCGTTGCACTATCCATGACCCGAATCGATCCCGTCGCGCTGACGCAGGCGCTGGTGCGCGCCGACACCGTCAACCCGCCCGGCCACGAAGACCTGTGCACCACGCAGCTCGCCGACCTGCTCTCCGGCGCCGGCTTCGACTGCCGCAGCGTCGCCTTCGCGCCGCGCCGCAGCAGCCTGATCGCCCGCATCGGCGGCCGCAGCGACCGCGCGCCGCTGTGCTTCACCGGCCATGTCGACGTGGTGCCGCTGGGTGCGGCGGCGTGGCAGCACGACCCGTTCGGCGCCGACATCGTCGACGGGCGGCTGTACGGCCGCGGCTCGAGCGACATGAAGAGTGGCGTGGCGGCATTCACCGTGGCGGCCATCGAGCTGGCCGACTGCGCGCGCGACGGCGCCGGTCTGACCCTGGTCATCACCGCCGGTGAAGAGACCGGCTGCGAGGGCGCGTTCCACATGGTCGGTTCGCACGAGACGCGCGCCCTGCTCGGCGCGGCCGGCGCGCTGGTGGTGGGCGAGCCCACCGGCAACGCACCCCTGGTCGGCCACAAGGGCGCCTTCTGGCTCTCGGCCAGCCTGTCCGGCGTCACCGCGCACGGCTCGATGCCCGAACGCGGCGACAACGCGATCTACAAGATGGCACGTGCGGCGCTGGCGCTCGAGGCATTCCGCTTCGAGTCCGACGCGCACCCGCTGATGGGCGCACCGACACTGAACGTCGGCACCGCGCGCGGCGGCCTCAACATCAACTCGGTGCCCGACGCGGCGGAACTCGGCATCGACATCCGCAGCGTCGCCGGTCAGGACCACCGCCAGGTGCTGCAGTGCCTGTGCCACGCGCTCGGCCCGCAGGTGCGGCTGCGCACGCTGCTCGACGTCGGCAGCGTCTATACCGAACCCGACGATCCCTGGATGCAGCGGATCTTCGCGCTCTGCGAAGCGCGTCGCGGCGTGCGCCCGCGACCCGCCACCGTGTCCTATTTCACCGACGCCGCGGCGCTGCGCGGCCCGCTGGGCATGCCGCCCACGGTCATCCTCGGTCCCGGCGAGGCGGCGATGGCGCACCAGACCGACGAGTACTGCCGCGTCGAGGCCATCCACGAGGCCACGGCCCTCTACGCCGACCTGATCCGCGACTGGTGTGGGGTGGCGGCTTGACCCCCGCCGCGCTGGTGCGACAGGGCGCCTGGGTACTGGCGCGGCAACTGGCGCGCCGGGAGCTGCGCGCGGAAGACCTGCTGCGGGCCTGCCTGGAGCGCATCGACGAACGCGACGGCACCGTGCAGGCCTTCGTCGCCATCGACGCCGACGCGGCGCTGGCGCAGGCGCGCGCCCTCGATGCCGGGCCGGTGCTCGGCCCGCTGCACGGCATTCCGCTCGGCGTGAAGGACCTGTTCGACACGGCCGGTCTGCCCACGGCCTACGGGTCGCCGATCTACACCGGCCAGCGGCCCGCCGCCGACGCTGCCGTGGTGGCGCTGTGCCGCGAAGCCGGCGCGCTGGTGCTGGGCAAGACGGTCACCACCGAGTTCGCGACCTTCCACCCCGGGCCGACACGCAACCCCTGCAACCCGACGCACACGCCCGGCGGCTCGTCCAGCGGCTCGGCCGCCGCCGTGGCCGACGGCATGGTGCCGCTTGCCCTGGGCACGCAGACGGCTGGCTCGATCGTCCGGCCGGCGGCCTACTGCGGCGTGGTCGGCTACAAGCCCAGCTTCGGCCGCGTGCCGCGCGCCGGCGTGAAGAGCCTGTCGGAGTCGCTCGACACCGTGGGCGGTTTCGGGCACGGCGTGCGCGATGCGGCGCTGCTCGGCGCGGTGCTGACGGGCGACCGACGCCTGCTGCCCGGCGCGACGCCGGACGCGCCGCGCATCGGACTGTGCCGAACCCCCGAGTGGCCGCTGGCCGACGCCGACACGCGGGGCGCCTGGGAGCAGGCCGCGGCCGCGCTCGCGCCACGCGCCGCCGCCTGCGTCGACGCGGTCCTGCCGGCCGGCTTCGACACCCTGGTGACGCTGCAGAAGGCGACCATGGCCCACGAGGCGGCACGCGCGCTGGCCCACGAGCGGCTGCGGCATCGCGGGCAGCTGAGCGAGGCACTGTGCGCCCTGCTCGACCAGGGTCTGGCGATCGACGGCGAGACCCAGGCCCGCCATCAAGCGGCCGCCGACCGCCTGCGCCGGGACGTCGACGCGCTGTTCGGGCAGCACGACGTGCTGCTCGCGCCGAGCGCCACCGGCACCGCACCGGCCGGGCTGCAGGCCACTGGCGACCCGGTGTTCTGCCGCGCCTGGACGCTGCTCGGCCTGCCCTGCGTGCACCTGCCGTTCACGCACGGTGCGAACGGCTTGCCGCTCGGACTGCAGCTCGTCGGCCGCCACGGCGACGACCACCGCCTGCTCGCGTGGGCCGACTGGGCCCTGGCGTGCCTGACGCGCTGACGCGCCGCCGGCCTCAGCGCGCCACGCCCGCGAGCTCGAGCAGGGTGTGCAGCAGCACGTCCGCGCCGGCGGTGACATGCTCCGGCGCCGCAGCCTCGATCTCGTTGTGGCTGATGCCGCCCTTGCAGGGAATGAAGATCATGCCGGTCGGTGCCAGCCGCGCCATGTAGACCGCATCGTGCCCCGCGCCGGACACCACCGGCATCTGGCTGTGGCCGAGTCTCGCGGCCGCCGCCGCAATGGCGTTCACGCAGCTGGCGTCGAAGGGCTGGGCCGGGTAGGCCGACACCTGGTCGATGGTGATGCCCAGCCCGCTGCGCTCGCTCAGCCGCGCGGCCGCGCCGCGGATGTCGGCGTCCATCGCGTCGCACAGCGCGTCACTGGCATTGCGCAGGTCGATCGAGAACTTCACGCGGCCCGGGATGACGTTGCGGCTGTTCGGGTGCACCTCCACCATGCCCACCGTGCCGCGGCCGTGCGGCGGGTGCCGGCGCGCGCAGGCCACCACCTCCTGCATCAGCGCCGTCGCGACCTGCAGCGCGTCCCGGCGCAACGCCATCGGCGTCGGGCCGGCATGGGCCTCCATGCCCAGCACGGTGCAGTCGTACCAGCGGATGCCCAGCACGCCGGTGACCACGCCGATCGTCTTCGCGTGGTCTTCCAGCACCGGCCCCTGCTCGATGTGCGTCTCCAGGTAGGCGCCGACCGGGTGCGCCCCGGGCTCCTCGCTGCCGACGTAGCCGATGCGCTCGAGCTCGTCCTTCACGGTGCGCCCCTGCGCATCGGTGGCCGCATAGGCATGCTCCAGCGTGAACGCCTTCGCGAACACGCCCGATCCCATCATCACCGGCACGAAGCGCGAACCCTCCTCGTTGGTCCAGAAGGCGACCTCGATCGGCGCCTCGGTCTCGATGCCCTGGTCGTTCAGCGTGCGCACCACCTCGAGACCCGCGAGCACGCCGTAGTTGCCGTCGAACTTGCCGCCCGTGGGCTGGGTGTCGATGTGGCTGCCCGTCATCACCGGAGCGAGGCTGGCGTTGCGTCCCCGACGGCGCATGAACACGTTGCCGATCCGGTCGATCGTCACCGTCATGCCGGCGTCGCGCGCCCAGCGCGAGACGAGATCGCGGCCCTGCCTGTCGAGATCGGTCAGGGCCAGGCGGCACACGCCTCCCTTCGGGGTGGCGCCGATGTCGGCCAATTCCATCAGGGAAGCCCAAAGACGATCTCCGTTCACACACAGATCAGCCATGCCAGAGTCGGTGCTCATGATCGGTCGGACGCTCCCGCTATCAGTCTACGACCAGACAGTGACGTGAGGCGTCGATCGGACCCACCTGCATGTTCACGGACCGGGCGCCGCGTCGGTGTCGCCGTCAACGACCGTGGGCATGCGCAGCCCGTGGCCATCGAACAGTCCAGCGGCGGCCGGAGGCTTCAACCGAAGCCCTGGAGCATCCACCACCACGCCGGCAGCGTCAGGAACGACAGCGGCACCCCCAGGCCCACCATCAGGGTCACCAGCGAGGGGTCGAGGTCATGGTCCATCGCGACGATCGCCGCGCCGATCATCGGGCCCATCGCAGCTTCGAACACCGAGACCTGGATCACCAGCCCACGCTGCCCCAGCAGGCCCGCCAGCACCGCCAGCACCAGCGCCGGCCCGATCACGAGCTTGAAGCCCAGGCCCAGCACCAGCAGCCTCATGCGCCCGCGGATCTGGCTGAGCCGCAACTGCATGCCCACCGACACGAGCGCCAGCGGCACGAGCGTCGTCGCAAGCCGGCGCAGCAAGGTGTCCAGCCAGTCCGGATAGCTGAACGACAACGCCGTCATCGCCAGCGCCACCAGCAGCGAGATGAATGGCGCAAAGCCCAGCAGCTTGCGTGCGAACGCCTTCGGATCGAAGCGTGCATCGCGGCTCGCGCACAGGCCGGCGAGCACGATGCCGAGCGTCGACAGCGCCATGTACGAGCCGAGCTGGTCGACGACGATGCCGATCCCGACGTGTTCGGCGCCGTACCAGGTCTCGATCATCGGGATGCCGATGAACGAGGTGTTGGCCAGGGCACCTGTGAGGATCAGCGCCCCGATGGTCGGCTTCGGCAGCGACAACAGGCGCCCTACCGCCCAGAAGAAGCCCGCGCCGACGCCGAGCAGCAGCCACGGGGTCAGCGCGGCGAGCGCGAGCTGCAGTTCCAGCGTCAGACCGCGCACCGTGACCAGGGTCAGCGCCGGCAGCGAGACGTTGATGACGAAGCCGTTCAGCGCCGACGGTGCATTGGCCGGCAGTCGGCCACTGGCCCGCAATGCGATGCCGAGCGCAAAACAGGCCAGCAGCAGGATCACGTTGTTCATCGCCTTCGACGAGCCTCCCCGGACCGCGCTGTCCGACGCCGCAAGGTTGAGGGGCCTGTGGCAAATCGTCAACCGTGCGTGCCGCATCTGTTCGATGGCGCGCGACGGCGCTACGCTCCGGCATGACCATGCCGACCGACCTTGCCCTCGACGCCGCGGCCGACTTCTACCGACGCTGTGCCGAGGACCGCGACGACGACGGCCTCTTCCTGCCGGACTGGGGCCTGGAAGACTGGCGCGCGCTGTTCGTGCACACCACAACCCAGATCCTGGAAAGCGGCGAGGCACTGCTTCGCCGCGGCGAGAGTGACCGCGCACTGTACTTCGTGGTCGGCGGCGCGCTCGAGGTCAGCGCCGCGGCCGCGCGCGGCGGGGCACTGGGAGGCCTGTTCCGTGAGACACCCGGCTCGGTGATCGGCGAAATCTCGTTCTTCGACGGCCGCGGCCGCTCGGCCACCGTGTGGGCGAGCCAACGCACACAGCTGCTGCGACTGGACTTCCACGGTTTCCTGGCGTTCGCCGACGAGCGACCGGCGCGCGCCCGGGAGTTGCTGTTCGCGCTGGGCCGCGTCATCGCGTGGCGCCTGCGGCGCGGCGAAGCGCGGCGCGATCACTGGCCGTACTGAAGGACCGGGCGCCTTCTTGCGCCAAGCCAGGGCGGCGATCGTCTTCTCCAGCGCGTCGGCCACTTCCGAGAGCGCCTCGGACTGGACCTTCCCGGCCTGCCGTCAGCGCGTTCGCCGTCGCGGAGCGCTCGACATGCGACGACGCCGGGACGCCGCGATGCCGGCCGCGGACTCGGCGGCGCCGGACCTGCCGACCGAGCGCTGATCCGCCCGCGGGATCGGTCCCGCGGGCAGACTGTCGAGCAACGCCTTCGCGTCCTGCAGGTCGGGCGTGTCGAAGCCCTCGCTGAAGGTGGCGTGCAGCGGCCCGAGCAGCTGGCGCGCCTGATCGCCCTTGTCCTGCTCGCGCCAGAGCCTCGCCAGACTCGTGGCGGCACGCAGTTCCCAGGACCTCGCATGCTGGCGGCGCGCGATCTCGATCGCATGCCGGAAGCTCCGCTCGGCCTGCATCGCCGCGCCTGGTGCCCCCTGCCGCAGCGTCAACTCGCCCTTCAGCCGATGCAACTCGGCGGCATTTTCCTGGTCGCCGGTGCGGTCCGCCGCCTCGATCGCCCGTTCGAGCACGTCGAGCGCTTCGCCGGTGCGTCCCGCGCGCGCCAAGACCGCTGCGAGCAGGCCCTCCTGCTGTGGGCGCCACAGCCGGTGCGCCATCCCGTCCAGCGCGGCCAGGCCCTTGCGAATGGTCTCGAGTCCCTGGCTCGCGCGGCCCAGCTCGGCCTGCGCCCAGCCATGGACCGGCGCCGCGTACGCCTCGGGCCATGCGAAGCCATGCTCGATCGACAGCGCGATGGACTCCTCCACGAGCCTGAGGGCATCGTCGGCCTCGCGTCGGTACAGGTGAAGCCACGCGACGGTGTAGGTGGCCATGGCCAGGCTGTAGGGGTGACCGATGGCACGCGCCGTCTCGAGCGCCCTCGCGCCCCATGCCAGGCCTTGATCCGGACGACCGAGCATCCAGTGCGCCCATGCTGCGCCGGTCAGCGCGATCACGTAGCCGTCGTAGCCAAAGCGCTGGATGCGCCCCGCTGCGGCATCGGGGTCGTAGCGGGCGATGGCTTCGTTTGCGTGCGCCAGCTCCGCCTCGAATGCGCCGCGGGTGTGCAGCGTCACGAGCTGTGCCACGTGGCCCTCGATCGCGAAGTCCGTGCTGTCCATGCGCGTCGCCAGCGGCAGCAGGCGGTCGACCACATCGGTCGCACGCGCCACGTCGGCCTTCGCCAGGTAGAGCTGCCACAAGCCGAGCAGGACGAAGAAGAGATGGCCGGCATCGCCGAGCTCTTCGCAGAGATCGCGCGCCCGACGGTAGGCCGCCTCGACCTCGGGGGCCGCATAACCCGCGGCCAGCACCCACGCCTGGCCGAGCAGCACCCGCAGCGCGAGTTCCTGGCCGCTGCGCGCCGCGCCTGGCGGCAGACCGTCCAGCGCCGCCACGGCCCGCTCGAAATAGGTGATCGCCTCGCGCTGCGCCGATCGCCGCATCGCCAGCTCGCCGGCCTTGTGCCAATACGCGACGGCCTTGTCCATGGCGCCCGCCGACGCGAAGTGAAACGCGATCACCTCCGGCTGCGCGTCCTTCATCTCGGGGAAGCGCTCCTCGAGGGCGACGGCGATCCGTCCATGCAGCGGTGCACGGTCGGACCGCAGCAGGCTCGCGCTGGCAGCCTCCTGGATCAGCGCGTGCTTGAAGCTGTAGCTGGCCTCCGGCGGCGTGCCTTGCGCATGGACGAGCTCGGCCTCGCAGAGCCTGGCCAGCGCGGCCTGCAGCCGTGGCGCCTTCAGCTTCGACACCGCCTCGAGCAGACCGTAGGTGAACCGCCGGCCGATGACGGCTGCCTCCTGGGCCACCGTCCTGGCGGGCCCCAGCCGGTCCAGGCGCGCCAGCAGCAGGTCCTGCAGCGTGTCCGGCACGGCATCCGGCGCGCGGCGCGTCGGCGGGTCCTCCGCATGGCCGGTGTCCAGCGTGTGCTTGGTGAGCTCCTCGAGAAAGAGCGGCACGCCGTCGGCCTTGTCGACGATCTGCGCCAGCACATCGGCAGGCAGCCCCGCTTCGCCGGCGAGCCCGGCGACCAGTGCCTCGCTGTCACTGCGGCGCAGCCGCCGGATGACGAGCGACGTGACGTGCGGCTCGCCCGACCAGGGCATCGTCTCTCCCGGACGATGCGTGACCAGCACGAGCACCGGGAGACTCGGCACGGACTCGACGAGCCGGTCGAGGAACTCGCGCGTCGTCGGGTCGCTCCAGTGGAGGTCCTCGAAGATCATCAGCACCGGCTGTCGTCTCGTCAGGCCGACGAGCTGCGCGGCCAGGGTCTCCAGCGTCTTCTCCATCCGGCGCTGCGGCGTGAGATCCAGCGCAGGGTAACGATCGTCCGCCGGGATCGACAGCAGGTCCGCGACGAGTGGAATCTCGCCGGGCCGGTTGCCGCCGGCCTGCGCGAGCAAGGCCTCGAGCTTGTCCAGCTTCAGCGCCGGGGCATCGCTCCTCGAGATGCCCGCCGCACTCTCGAGCTGCCGGATCACCGGGTACAGGGCGCTTTGCTGGTGATGCGGCGAGCCGTAGTACGCAATCTGCAGGACGGGCTCGACACGCAGCGACTGTCGAAGCGCCTCGACGAGGCGCGACTTGCCGATGCCAGGTTCACCGACGAGCACCACCACCTGACCGGCACCGGCACGCGCCTGCCGCCACCGGCGCGCGAGCAGGTCCAGGTCCTCCTCGCGTCCGACCAGCGGCGCGAGCGTCGCCGACGCACGCGTCGCGGCGAACCGGTTCGGCCCGTGGCGCTCGGCAAGCACCCGCCAGACACGCACCGGCGCGGCCGCCCCCTCGATCGGCCGGGTTCCGAGGTCCTCGCACTCGAACAACGCGCCGAGCGTGGTCTTCGTGCTCGAGGCGACGAGCACGTCGCCCGGCGCTGCCGCGGTCCGGAGTGCGGCCACGATGTGCGATCCCGCGCCCGCAACGGTGATCTCGCGCGTTCCGGTTGCCAGGGCCCGCTCGGTCACGACGACGTGACCGCTGGCCACCCCGACGCAGGTGCGCAGCGCGGGCTCCGGCAGCGACGTCAGCTGGCCGACCTGCGCCACGATCTCGAGAGCCGCGCGCACCGCCCGCTCCGCGCCGTGCTCGTCCGCCCGCGGATAACCGAAGCAGGCGGACACGGACGGACCCAGGTGGTGGTGCAGGACGTGCCCCCCGCATCGGGCGATCACGCGCTCGCAGCAGGTGCGGAACGCCGCGATGACCTTGCCCAGGTCCTCCGAGTCGAGGCGGACCGACATCGCGGCGGCGTCGGCCAGGCTGCACGACAGAAGGGTCACCCAGCGGCTGCCGCCCCCGTACGCCGCCTCAGGCGCGTCGTCGGTGCCAGCTTCGCCCGGCGTCGTCGCCTGCACGGAAAGCCCGTCCACGCCGAGCGCGCCGCGTGGCCCCGCGGACTCTGCCGTGGGTGGTCGCGTCGTCACCGCCTTCCACTCGTCGGGGCGCAGCGTGTGCGCGAGCGCTCGCATCTGCGCGTCCGGCTCCAGCCCCAGTTCCCGCTGCAGCGCGTTGCGGTAGCGTTCGAAGTGTTCCAGGGCCGCGCCGCGCGCGCCCTGTTCGGCCCCGAGGGCGATCAGGGCGCGATGAGCCTTCTCGTGCAGAGGATCGATCGCGAGCATGCGGTGGGCCACCTCGAGCGTCGCATCGACATCCGCACGCGCGCCGTGGTGCTCGAGCAGCTTCTCCAGTGCCCTCAGGGCGAGATCCTCGAGCCGCTGACACTCGCCGCGCACCCACTCCTCGAACGCCGAAGAGGGCAGGCTCGAGCCATCGAGAAAGCGGCCCCGGTAGAGCGACACCGCCTGCTGCAGCGCCTCGATCGTGCCCTCGGCGATCAGCCGCTGGAAGGCGTCGGCGTCGACCCAGACGGCATCGGGCGACAACGCGATGCGGTCACGATCGGCGACGAGAAGATGCCCCTGCGGGGCGTCGATCGACTTGCGCAACACCGCCAGCGCCTGGCGCAGGCTGGCCCGCGCCTGGTCCTCGCCGCTGCGATCCCACAGCAGGGTCGCCAGCGTCTCGCGCGAGCGGCCCTGCCCCGGACCCATCGCCACGTAGGCGAGGAGGCCGTCGAGCTTGCGGGAATGGAGTCGAATCGGCTCGCCATCCGCCTCTCGCAGGACCTCGAAGCCCCCCAGGACGCGGATCTTCAGTCGTACCACCCCAGACTCCTTCCGACCGAGAGTTCACACGTGGCATGCCGCGTGTGCCACCTTTCCCCAACGCGGCCGACCTTCGTGGCTTGTGCCGGCGCAGTTTACGGAAGTTTTGCGCAATCTTTGCTGTCGATTGATGCCCTCCGACCACCATGGCGCCGGATCCCTTGACGTGCACAGGTGCGGCATTCATCCCGTCGGGACCCGCAGGAGACGACAAAGTGGCGAAGCACGGACACGCAGCTAATCCCCCGGTCGACCTCGCCGGCCCCGCCTGGCGCGGCGGTTCCGGATCCGATCGCGCAGGCAACGCCTTCATCGCGACGGCCGTCGCCGTCGCGATGGGCATCATGCTGGCGGGGATTCTCCTGGACTTCGGGCCGACACATGCCGAGGTCGCGGGCGCCATGGTGCCGGATCCTCCGGCCACCCGGACCGACACGCCGAACGGCACGACGGTGCCCGACGCCGCCACGGTGTTCGGCCCCGGCCAGCTGGGCGCGTACATCGTCGAGCCCGAGACACCCACGTTCTGAGCCGGCCGGCGCGCCCACACCATCGAGCCCGCGGCCCGTCCCTGCATGGAGCCCCTGCCGATGCCTCCGCCCCGCAGCGCCGGCACGGCGCGACATCTCTGCGCCGAAGAGGCGGCCCGGCTCGTCAAGCCGGGGGACCATGTCTTCATCGGTACGGCCAGCGCCACGCCTCGAACCATGGTGCGCGCGCTCGAGGCGCTGAAGTCGCCGCCCGCGGACGTGGAGATGATCCACTTCCTCTCCGACGGCGCACTGCGTGTCGATGACCAGGGGCGCGTCTCGACGGCGTTCCGGCACCGAGCCTTCTTCGTCGGCGCGGAGATGCGCGCGGCGGTGCTCCAGGGCGTCGCCGAATACGTGCCGGTGCCGATCGCGCGCGTGCCGGAACTGATGCGCAAGGGCCGCATCCGCGTCGACGTGGCCATCGTCCAGGTGACGCCGCCGGACGCCTTCGGCTACGTGAGCCTGGGGGTTTCGGTGGACGTGGCGGCCGCGGCGATCGAGTGCGCCAAGCTCGTGATCGCCGAGGTCAACCCGGCGCTGCCGTGGACGATGGGCGACTCGACGCTGCACATCGGCAAGATCGACTGCCTCGTCGACGTGGCGCCCGAAGTGCCCGAGTACCATCACCCGCCGACGGACGACCAGGTGGTGCACCGCATCGCCCGCTACATCGCCGGCACGATCGACGACGGCTCGACGCTGCAGATCGGCATGGGCCGCATCCCGCAGGAAGCGTTGCGCTACCTCGACGATCGCCGCGACCTGGGCATCCATTCCGACGTCATCACCGACGCGATCCTGCCCCTGCTGGACAAGGGCATTCTCACCGGCGAGCACAAGACGCAGCACCGCGGCAAGATCGTCTGCAGCTTCGCGTTCGGCTCGCGCCGGCTGTACGAGACTGTCGATCGCAACGCGCTGTTCTCGTTCCAGCCGATCGAGGCCGTGTGCCATCCCTACACGATCTCGGCCCAGCACAGAATGGTGTCGGTGACGCAGGTCTTTGCGATCGACCTGACCGGCCAGGCCTGCTCCGACCAGTTCGCCGGCGAGTTCTACGGCGGCATCGCGGCACAGGGCGACTTCCTGCGCGGCGCCTCGCGTTCGGCGGGCGGCAAGGCGATCCTGTGCCTGGCCTCGACCACCGATGACGCAAGCGTGTCGCGCATCCGGCCGCAACTGCTGGAGGGCGAAGGCGTCTCCATCGCCCGCAGCGACGTGCACTACGTGATCACCGAGTACGGCATCGCCTACCTGTTCGGCAAGTCGGTGCGTGAACGGGCCATCGCGATGATCGAACTGGCCCACCCCGGTTTCCGGCCCTGGCTGCTCGAGCAGGCCAAGGCGCTCGGCCTCCTGCCGCCGGAGCAGACGTTGCAGAACATGCGCGCCTACCCGGTGGAGGACGAACGCAGCGTGACGCTGAAGAACGGCCGCGTCGTCATGCTGCGCCCGGCGCGTGCGTCGGACGCCAACAGCATCCGCGACCTGTTCTTCAAGCTGCCCGACGGCGACATCTACACGCGCTTCTTCCGCCGCGTCCGCGCGCTGTCTTCCGACGACATCCGGCGCCTGTGCAACTACAACCAGGAGAGCGAGGTGGGCTTCGTCGCCACCGTCGGCACGCGCGACAACGAAACCATCGTCGGCCAGTGCTGCTACTTCGTGAACCCATCGTCGAACACGGCGGAGACCGCCTTCCTGGTCGACCCCGAGTGGCAGGGGTGCGGCCTGGGCAGCGCCATGCAGCGCCGACTCGCCGAACACGCGCAGGCGCGCGGCCTGCGCGGCTTCACCGCCGAGATCCTGCCGCAGAACGCCAAGATGCTCGCCCTGGCCCGCGGCGGCGACGGTGACATCACGGTCGAGCGCGACGAGGACTCGGTGATCATCACCGCGCTCTTCTAGACGCTGCCCCGGATCCCTTCCGCGCCGCCGGGACGGCGCGCGGCGACCTGTAATGCCGCCGAGCATCCGTCGACCCAAGGTCACGCGGATCCGGCCACGGCCGGTCCCGCGAACGGCAACCCCACCCCCATGGCATGCGCATGCACCACCAGGAGATCGACATGAACCTGACTTCCCTCGTTCGCGGCGCGACCGTCGCGCTCGCGCTGGCGACCTGCGGCGGCGCCGCGTTCGCCCAAGGCGACACCTACTCGCGGCTGTTCGAGATGCAGCAGATGGACCGCAACAAGGACGGCATGGTGTCGAAGGCGGAATACCTCGCCATGGTCGCGAAGGCCTGGGACATGAAGGCCGCCGAGATGAAGGTCAAGGGACGCATGACCCTGGAGCAACTGCACGAACTCGAGAAGATCCTCGGTCGCTCCGTCGGCGCGCCTTCGGGCACCTGAGCCGCGCGGCGTGATGGATTCGTGAGTGTGGTGGACGAGATTGTGAGTCATGGCCGCCATGCGACGGCGACGCACGGGTACCGACGCGATGCGGCACAGGTCGCCGCGCCGGGGCTCACCCCACCCACCCACACTCACCGAGGACTCACCATGACCCGCAAGCAACTCATCGTCGCGATCGCCCTCACGCTGACCGCCGGCAGCAGCTTCCACGCCCTGGCGGCCGATGCCGACGGCGCGAAGACGCGAGCGCAGGTGATCGCAGAGATCGCCCCGGCGCGCGCCGACGGAAGCTTCTACGCCGGGGGCGACGGCACGCCGCGCGGCCTGGCCCGGGCTCGCCTGGCCGAGCGCGAGGCTCGCGAGCGCCAGGCTCGCATCGCGAACGAAGCCCGCGCCGCCGGCACGCCGTCCCGCAGCGGCAGCTGAAGCGCCACCGTCGCGCCTGGGCCGGGTCCGCGTCGTTCGCGGGCCCGGCCCTTGCGCTTGTCGGGGCCGCCGGCTGCTCAGCGCAGCGCTCCGACGAATCGGCCGCGACGCTGCAAGGCGCGCAGCATCGGCGCGTGCAGATCGACCAGCGTCAGGAAGTCGATCGTCCTGAACTCGCGGTCGATCGCCGGCGGGCCGCAGATTTCGGCGCCGAGCGCCAGGTAGGCAGCGAGCAGCTTGGGAATCTTCGGCGCCTGCGCTGCGGGTGCATCGAGCGGGCAGGCGAAGCGGGGATGCGGCCAGGTGCGCAGCGCCGGCGCGCTGAGATGCGGCGACAGGCGCTCGTAGGCGGCCGCGCCGGCGGCGCCGTCCTGCGAGGTCAGCGAGCTGCACCCGATCAGCCAGCGCGCCTGGCGCTCGCGTGCGTAGGCAGCGATGCCATTCCACAGCAGGTTGAGCACCGCGAAGCTGCGGTGCTCGGCATGGATGCAGGCGCGGCCGAGTTCGACCAGTTCGGCGCGCAGCGGCTCGTAGGGCGTGAAGTCGAATTCGCGCTCGCTGTAATAGCCCCTGCCGGCCGCGGCGCGCGCGCCGGTCTGCAGCCGGTAGGTGCCGATCACCGCCCCGCTGGGCAGATGCTCGACGAGCAGGTGGTCGCAGCAGGTGTCGAAGTCATCGGCGTCGAGCCCGGTGGCCCAGGACTCGCTCAGGCCTTCGCGCAGCTCGAGGTTGAAGACGCGGAATCGCAGCGACTGCGCAGCGCGCAGGTCTGCGGCATCGGCGGCCAGCCGGAGGCGGTAGCTGCGTTCGGCGTTCCCGGCCCTCGCGAGGCCCGGGCTGGCGATCGAGGCGGTGGCATGCATCGGTTCCTCCTGCGGCCACGGCGGCCGTCACCCGGTGGTCGGCCGTCGATCGGCCGGCTTACAGCCAGCCCCGCTGTAATCCCGCCCGCGCCGTCACGACAGAGCGACAACACCCCAACGCAAGAGGCCTGCCATGCTCCGTGCTGTCCACCACCTGCTCGTGGCCGTCGTGGCGACGCTGGGCCTGCAGGCCCAGCCCGCGGCGGCGAAGGACGACCCGGTCTACACCGGCACCTTCAGCAATGCCGCCGTCGGCGGCTACGACACCGTCGCCTACTTCACCGAGCACAGGCCGGTGAAGGGCGACAAGCGCTTCGTGCACAGCTGGCAGGGCGCCGAGTGGCGCTTCGCCAGCGCCGAGAACCGCGATCGGTTCGTGGCCATGCCGGAGCGTTATGCGCCGCAGTTCGGCGGCTACTGCGCCTGGGCGGTGTCGCAGGGCTACACCGCCTCGGGCGACCCGCTGTTCTGGAAGATCGTCGACGACAAGCTCTACCTGAACTACGACGCCGAGGTGCAGAAGAAGTGGGAACAGGACATCCCCGGCTTCATCGCCAAGGGCCGGCTGAACTGGCCGAAGGTGCTGGGCCAGTGAGGAGCGCAACATGACCGACTCCCGATTCGTCCGCTGGCTCGCCGGCGGCCTCACGCTGTACATCGCGTTCGTCTTCCTGCAGTCGCTGTTCTTCAAGTTCAGCGATTCGCCGGAGACGCAGTACATCTTCGGCACGCTCGATGCCTGGGGTGCCAGCCTCGGTGTTCCAGGGCTGTTCGCGCCGAGCGGCCCGTTCAGCCAGTACGCGGTCGGCAGCGCCGAGCTGATCGCGTCTGTGCTGCTGCTGTCCGGGCTGCTGCTGCGGCGCCCGCTCTTGCACGCGGGGGGGGCGCTGCTGGCCATCGGCGTGATCAGCGGTGCGATCTTCTTCCACCTCTTCACGCCGCTGGGTGTGCAGGTGCGCAACACCGATGGCAGCCTGGACGGCGGCGAGCTGTTCGCCCTGGCCTGCGGCGTGTGGATCGCGTCGGCCGTGCTGCTGGCGATGCACCGCGGCACCTTCCGCGCGCTGCGGCAGCGGCGCCGCACCGCAGCCGCCTGAGGCCAGCGCATGCTGCACGATCGCGCCGGACTGCAGGTCTCGACCGGCCAGCGCGAGGTCGTCGAGGCGATCGATCGCTTCGTCGACGAGCTGCTCAGCCATGGCCAGCAGGCCGCGATGATCCTCGACGCCGCCGAACGCGACCCCGATGCCACGCTCGCCCAGGCCTGTGCCGCGGCGCTCCACCTGTTCCTGCAGACGAGCGAGGGGGTGCAACGCGCGCGGCCGTGGCTCGTGCGCGCCAGGACGGCCGCTGCACGCGGGGCGAGCGCGCGCGAGCACCTCCTGCTCGCGGCGCTGGAAGCCTGGGCCGATGGCCGGCCCCAGGACGCCCTGGCGCATCATGTCGAGATCGCACGCCGCTGGCCGCGCGACCTGCTCAACGCCAAGCTGGCGCAGATCCACCAGCTCGGGCTCGGCGACCGCGCCGGCATGCATGCGCTCACCGCGCAGATGCTGCAGCACAACGCGCACGTCAGCTACGCCTGGGGCCTGCACGCCTTCGCGCTCGAGCAGGTCGGCGAGCTGGACGCTGCGCTGCGCGCGGGCGAACGCGCCGTCGCGATGAACGCCGACGACCCGTGGGCGCAGCACGCGGTGGCCCATGTGTTCGATGCCCGCCGGCAGTTCGAAGACGGCCTGACCTGGATGTGCGCCCATGCGCCGCGCTGGGAACGCTGCTCGAGCTTCATGCTCACGCACAACTGGTGGCACGTCGCGCTGCTTCACCTCGCGCGAGGCGACGCCGATGCGGCCCTGCTGCTCTACGACCGGCGCGTCTGGGGCGTGCGCAAGTCCTATGTCCAGGACCAGGTCAATGCCGTGTCGCTGCTGGCGCGCATCGAGCAGCGCGGCGTCGATGCCGGCTCGCGCTGGAACGACCTGGCCGCGCACGTGCGACCGCGCATCCACGACCGCCAGAGCGCCTTCCTCGACCTGCACTTCGCCTATGCGCTGGCGCGCGCCGGCGACGACGAGGCAGTGGCCGAACTGCTCGGCGGCATCGCGGCCAAAGCGTGTCGCTCGAATGCGCCGGCCTGGCGCGAGCTGGCGCTTCCGGCGG
Organism: uncultured Piscinibacter sp.; assembly: GCF_937952055.1. Classification (GTDB taxonomy): domain Bacteria; phylum Pseudomonadota; class Gammaproteobacteria; order Burkholderiales; family Burkholderiaceae_C; genus Piscinibacter. The sequence continues at coordinate 250,697 of NZ_CALFYO010000033.1, read as the reverse complement.
CCCGGGGCGTGGTCGCGCATGCACGACGCCGACTGCGCGAGGCGGCGCAGGAACTGCAGCCGCTGGCCGCGCGCATGCACTTGCTCGGCGGCAGCACCGCGCAGCAAGGCTGGTTCGCGCAGATGCGCGGCGCGGGATGAGCGACCGCACTTGGAGCGCGCTGGCCGTGGTGCTGACGACGCTGGGCTGTGCGGCGTACGGGCCGCGCCGCCCGGTGGCCGACACCGCGCCGCTGCGCCGCAGCGTGGCGGTGCCGGCGTCGCTCGGGGCGACGCTCGGCACGCTGGTGGCTGGCGATCCGCGCGGCCCGCGCGCGCTGCTGGTCCACGGCACGCCCGGATCGGCCGAGGGTTGGACCGACTACCTGCTCGAGCCGCCGCCGGGCATCGAGCTGGTCGCGCTCGACCGGCCCGGCTTCGGGCGCAGCGGGCCCGACGGCCCGCTGGTGCGCCTGGCCGATCAGGCCGCCGCGGTCGCCGCCTTGCTGCCCGACGACGGCCGTCGTGCCGTGCTGGTCGGCCACTCGCTCGGCGGGCCGATCGTCGCGCGCGTGGCTGCCGAACATGCCGATCATGTGGCCGCCGTCGTGCTGCTGGCGGCGTCGCTCGACCCGGCACTCGAGCGCATCCATCGGCTGCAGCGGATCGGCGCGTGGCCGCCGGTGCAGGCCCTGCTGCCACGCGCGATCCGCAACTCGAATGCCGAGCTGATGGCGCTGCGGCAGCAACTGGTCGATCTCGAGGCACTGCTGCCGCGCGTGCGCGCGCCGGTGCTGATCGTGCACGGCAGCGACGACGACCTGGTGCCAGTGGCCAACGTGCCCTACCTGCAGGCCCGCCTGAGCGGTGTGCGCTGCCTGCAGACGCGGCTGCTGCCCGGGCGCAACCACTTTCTGCCGTGGAACGCCGAGCCCGAGGTACGTGCGGCCATCGCCTGGGCCGGAGGCGGGCCATGCTGAGCGACGGCAGCGCGCTGTCCGCCGCCTTCGAGGCGGCCCTGGCCGGCATGGCCGAACCGTGGGCGGTCTGCCTCGCACTGGCGCTGACCACGCTGCTGCTGGAGGACCTGGCCATCGCGGCCGGCGTCGCCGTCGCGGCGCAGGGACTGCTCGCCTGGCCGTTGTCGTTCGCGGCGGTGGCAGGCGGCATCGCCGCGGGCGACCTCGGTCTCTATGCCCTCGGCCTCGGCGCGCGCCGCTGGCGCTGGCTGCAGCGGCGCATCGCGCCGTCGCGCCATGACTGGGTGCGCGGCGAGCTGGTGCGGCGGCTGGCCGGCGCCGTGCTGCTGGCACGCGTCATCCCCGGCCTGCGCCTGGTCACCTACACCGCCTGCGGCTACCTGCGCGTGCCGCCGGTGGCCTTTGGCGCCTGGGTGCTGCTGGCCGTCGTGCTGTGGACGGCCGGCCTCTATGCGGCGAGCGTCTCGATCGGCCGATGGCTGACGCAGGCCTGGGGCCTGAGCGCGCCGCTGGCCGTGGCCCTGCCCATCGTCGTGCTGGCCGTGGCCGTGCCGCTGTGGCGCGCGATCCGATCCCGTTCCACCAGGAGACCGACATGAACACACTGACCGTGCCGCCCGGCCGCGCGAGGGATGCAGACGTCGCCGTGCCGGTGCGACCCCATCAGGGCATGCCGCCGCTGGAGCAGGACGGCGCGCCGCTGAGCTTCTTCGAGTTCTGGCCGATGTGGGCCTTCTATCCGCCGGTCGCGCTGTACGCCGCCTGGCTGATGATCCGCCACCGCGGCGTGCTGTTGCCCACCGTGGCGAACCCCTCGTTTCCGGCCGGCGGCTTCGTCGGCGAGTCGAAGTCGCAGATTCTCGGGCTGGCGCTGCGTCACGCGCCCGACGCGGTGGCCGGCTTCGTCGCCATCGACCGGCCGGACCGGGTCGAGCAGGCCGTGCATGGACACACGCTGGACGACGAGGTGCGCGCCGCGCTGCAGCACCTGCAGCGCGGCGGACTGTCGCTGCCGGTGGTGGCCAAGCCCGACCTCGGCTGCCGTGGCGTCGGCGTCAAGTTGATCCGCACGGCAGCGCAGCTGCGCAGCTACCTCGCCGCCTTCCCGCGCGGCGCACGCCTGGTCCTGCAGCGCTTCGTCGACTTCGAGGGCGAGGCCGGCGTGTTCTACGTCCGCGAGCCCGCGCAGGCGCATGGCCGCATCGTCTCGATCACGCTGAAGTACTTTCCGCACGTGGTCGGCGACGGGCAACGCAGCCTGCGCGAGTTGATCCTGGCCGACCCGCGCGCCGGCCGCCTGCCGCACCTCTACCTGCATCGTCATGCCGAACGGCTGGACAGCGTGCCGCGCGCCGGCGAGGCGGTACGCCTGGCCTTCGCCGGCAGCCACAGCCGCGGCGCGATCTTCCGCGACGGCAGTCACCTGGTCACGCCGGCGATGGAGGCGCGCTTCGACGCCATCGCGCGCGCCTTGCCCGAGTTCTGGTTCGGCCGCTTCGACGTGCGCTTCGCCGACTTCGCGCAGGTGCGCGCCGGCGGCGACTTCACCATCGTCGAGGTCAACGGGGCCGGCGCGGAGAGCACGCACATCTGGGACCGGCGCACGCCGCTGCTCGTCGCCTGGCGCGACCTGATGCGCCAGTACCGCTGGCTGTTCGAGATCGGCGCCGCCAACCGGGCGCGCGGCCACCGGCCGATGTCGATCACCGAGTTCCTGCGCGCTTGGCGGCGCGAGAAGGCGCTCACGCCGCTGTATCCGCCGACCGACTGATGCGGCCGTAATGCCGGGCATGCGGCATCGACGCATGGGCAGGCACGGCCGATGTCGCGCCTCACCCACCACCCACAGGAGATGCACATGTTCCCGAAGAAGCTCACCGCGGCCCTCGTGGTCGCCGCCGCCGGTCTCGGCGGCACCGCCTTCCCCGCGCACGCGCAGGAAGGCACGCAGGACGATTTCATGCTGATCTTCAAGATGAAGAGCATGGACAAGGACAAGGACGGCATGGTCTCGAAGAAGGAGTTCATGGCCGCCATGGAGAAGGCCTACGACATGAAGTCCAAGGCCATGGCCGCGCGCGGCGGCATGCTGACCGAAGCGCAGATGCAGGAGTTCATCCGCCTGCTGCACTACGCCGGCGGCTGAGCCGCTGCGGCGGCGAGCGAGGAGACGGCCGATGCTCTCGCGCATCGCCGCCACGATGGCGCCGCTGCTGGCGGTGGTGCCGCTCGGCTGCCTCTATGCGCGTCGCGCGAGGCCCGAGCTCGGCGGGGCGAACCGCCTCGCCGTCGACGTCTGCCGGCCGGCGCTGGTGCTCGTCTCGCCGTCGACGCGCCAGTTCAGCGTCACGCCGCCAGCTTCCCTTCCTCGCTGCCGCGGTGGTGATCATCCTCGGCAGCGCAGCGCTCGCCTGGCCGCTGGCGCGGCGGCTCGGCACCGACCCGCGCGCGCTCGCGCCGACGGTCGTGTCCGGCAACGTCGGACCGGTGGGGCTGCCGGTATCGATGCTCGCCTTCGGCACGGAGGGCTTGGCGCCGGCCTTGCTGCCGGTGCTCTCCGACCTGCTGCTCTTCACGCTCGGCGCGCGTCTGGTGGCCACGCCCTGGCACGCCTGGCGCATCGGCAGCCTCGGCGGCGTGGCCGCCGCCGTGCTGGCCATGCTGCCGCTCGAGCCGCTGCAGCGCGGCACGCTGTTCGTGTTCGCCGCCCTGCCGCCTGCGGTGTTCAACTTCCTGCTCGCCGACCGATACCAGCGCGCCCCCGACGACGTGGCCTCGATGGTGCTGGTCGACCCCCTGCTGGCGCTGCTGTTCCTGCCCGTCGGGCTGGCGCTGGCCTTCGGCGGCTGAGCGCCGTGCCTCAGCGCTGCAGGGCCTGGCAGCGCTCGATCTCCGCCGCAGCGCGCGCCAGGAAGATGCGGTAGATGCGCTCCATCAGCAGGTCGTCGCCACGCGGCCGCGTGTCGAAGATCGCCAGGTGGCCGAGCACGCGGCCGTCGCTGCCGGTGATCGGCATGCCCAGGTAGGACTCGTAGCCGGCCTCGCGCGGGAACAGCGTCGCCAGCCGCTCGCGGTGGAAGCAGGTGCGGCCCTGCTGCACGACCTCCTCGCACGGCGTGCCGGCGAGATCGAACTCGAAGCTCTCGCGCGTGCCGCGGCGTGCCGACCAGTAGCCCAGCGTGCGCACCCGTGTCGGCGGTGCATCGGCACACTCGGTGATGAACGCGCACTCGACCTCCAGCGCGCGCGCGAAGTGCTCGACCAGCGCGTCGAAGAAGCCCGCGCCGCTGGTGGCGGCGGTGCCGTCAGCGACCGCGTCGAGCACCGCCTGCACGCGACGCAGGGCCGTCACGTCGGTGTCCAGCCCGACGACGCGGTAGGGCGCCCCCGATTCGCGCCGGATCGCCACCGCACGCGACAGCACGTGGCGCACGCTGCCGTCGCGGTGGCGCAGGCGCAGCGCCTCGTCGACGTGCGGCGTGGCGCCCTCGAGGTGGCGCTGTAGCGCGGCCTCGAAGCCGGCACGGTCATCCGGGTGCATGCAGTCGCGCCAGGCCGGCAGGCTGTCGGGCAGTGCGTCCGTCTCGTAACCCAGCATGCCTTTCCAGCGCGGCGACAGCTGCACCGTGCCGGTGGCCAGTTCCCACTCCCACAGGCCGTCCTGGCTGCCGCGCACGGCCAGCAGAAAGCGCTGCTCGGCCGAGCGCAGCCCCGCTTCGGCCTGGGCACGCGCGGCCTCGCTGCGCTCGACTTCGGCGCGCTGCGTGGCCAGGGTCTGTTCGAGCAGAGCGACGCGGGCAACCAGTTCGCGGCGCTGCCGGCGGGCCCGGCCGGCCACCCAGCCGAGCGCGACCAGCAGCGCAAACAGGGGGGCGAGGACAAGGGGCTGGCTGAGCATGGGCATTCCTTCCGGAGGCGTGAACGGCGAACGGCCGGTGCTCAGGCGGCCATGCCTTGGGGCCGGGCCGGGGCATGTGCCGCCGGCAGATCGAACGACACCACGGTGCCGGCCCCGGGCGTGCTGCGGACCGCGAGCTCGCCGCCGTGCAGACGCACGATGCGACGTGCGATCGCCAGACCGAGCCCCGGCGAGGCGCCCACGCCCTGCACGCGCGAGGCGCGGTCGTAGCGGTCGAACAGGCCCGGCAGGTCGGCGGCAGCGATGCCTTCGCCGGTGTCGCTCACCGTCAGCGCGGTGCGCGTGCCGTCGGCGAGCATGCCGATCGTCACGCTGCCTTCCGCCGGCGTGTGGCGCAGCGCGTTGTCGAGCAGGTTCTCCAGGACGCGTGCGACGAGCGCGAGGTCGGCGTGCACGCGCGGCGCGGCCGCTGCGTTGCAGGCCGCCAGGCGCACGCCGCGCTGCCGCGCTTCGTGGCCGAACTTCTGCACCACGTCCTGCACCAGTTCGCCGAGCGCGAAGTCCTCCGCCTGCGGCGCCAGCTCGCCGGCCTCGAGCCGCGTCAGGTCGAACAGATCGTTGAGCAGGCGGCCGAGCTTCTCGCCCTGGCGCGCCGCGGTGAGCAGGTAGTTGCGTTCCTCGGCCGGCCCGAGGCTGCCGTGCCGCAGCAGCAGCAGCTCGAGGTAGCCCTGCATGGCCGCCAGCGGCGTGCGCAGGTCGTGGGAGACGTTGGCCAGCAGTTCACGGCGCTGCAGCGCCACACGTGACAGCTGCGCGTCGCGTTCGGCAAGCTGCAGCTCGAGCGTCGCCACCCGACCGGCCAGCTCGGCCTCGCGGCGGGCGCAGCGCCGATGCACGAACCACCCGACCAGAGCCAGCCCGGCGACGAGCAGAAGCAGCAGCGCATCCATCGCCGCGTGCTCAGCTCGTGCGCTCGGCGAACCGGTAGCCCACGCCCCAGACGGTCTGGATGAACTCGGGATTGCCCGGGTCGCGCTCGATCTTGCTGCGCAGCCGGTTGATGTGCGAGTTGACGGTGTGCTCGTAGCCGCTGTGGTGGTAGCCCCAGACCTGGTCAAGCAGCTGGGCGCGGGTGAAGACGCGGCCCGGCGCGCGCGCGAAGTGCGCGAGCAGCTCGAATTCCTTCGCCGTCAGCTCCAGCGGCTGGCCCTGCAGCCGCGCCTCGTGGCGCTGCAGGTCGATGCGCAGTGCGCCCTGCTCGATGAGCTGCGCCTGCGGCGCCTCCTGCGCGCGCGCGGCCGCCACCACCTCGGCGCGGCGGAAGACGCCCTTCACGCGCGCCGCCAGCTCGAGCATGCTGAAGGGTTTGGTCAGGTAGTCGTCGGCGCCGAGCTCGAGGCCCAGCACGCGATCGAGTTCGGAGGACTTGGCGGTGAGCATCAGGATCGGCGTGTGGTGCTCGGCGGCGCGCAGTCGCCGGCAGATCTGCAGGCCGTCCAGGCGTGGCAGCATCAGGTCGAGGATGACGAGGTCGTAGCGGCCCTCCTGCGCCTCGGCCAGGCCGGTCACGCCGTCGTCGACCAGACGGCATTCGCAGCCCAGCTCGGCGAGTTGCAGCGTGACCAGGCGGCCGATGTCGGGGTCGTCCTCGATCACCAGCACGCGCCGCGTGACGCCTGGGCCCACCTTGGCTGGGTTGACCTGCATGACCATGAAGTCATTCTAGGAAGCGGCCGTGGCGCGCTCGCCGCCGTGATCGAATTGTGAGAAAGCCAGGCGGGCCAGCCCGATCGCCGCGCACATCGTGGCGAAGCCGACCCAGGCGTAGGGCCACAGCAGCGGCATGCCGACCAGGATCAGGCCGTCGTTGCTGCCGGGGATGAGCAGCGTGCCGGCGCCCATCAGGGCGCCGCCGGCGGTGCAGCGCAACAGGTCCCATGCGCCGATGCGCGTCGCGCGGAAGCGGCCGGCCGTCCAGCCCCCCCACACCGCGCCGGCGAGCAGCGCGACGGCCAGCGCCAGCCGCGCCGGGAGGCTGGTGGTCATGCCGCGTGCCAGCGCGGCCAGCGCGTCGGTGTAGGCCCAGGCACCGACGAGCAGCAGCATGGCCAGGAAGGTGATGCCGATGACCGTGGTCGCCGCGTGCGGCGCCCAGACCCGCTCGCGCCAGCGCGCCAACCCGCCGCGACGCAGCGTGCCCAACAGCCGCCAGGCGACGAAGACGAGGAAGGCGCCGAGCGCGATGCCGGGCGCGGCGAGCACCGGCGCGCCGCCGGCCAGCGGCTGCTGCGGCGGCGCGAACAGCCATGGCACCGCCAGGCAGCCGAGGTAGAAGCCCAGTGGCGTGGCGGCATAGGCCCATTCGCCCGAGCCGAGCCGCGCGATCGCGCCGAACACGCAGGCGCGGTTGAGCCAGGCGCCCAGGCCGAGCAGCGCGCCTCCGGCCACCGTCCAGACGCTCGTGGCATAACCGGGCGGCAGCTGCGGCACGAGGTCGGCGGCGCGCGCAGCCAGCAGCCCGCCGGCGACCCACAACGCAGCCTCGCCGAAGGCGGCGAGGCGGCGCGCGCTGCGCTTGCCCAGCAACTCGTCGACCGCGGCGACGGTGCAGGTGGCGCCGCGCTGGATCGCGAAGCCCATCGTCGCTGCGCACAGCACGGCGAGGGCGAAGGCCACCGAGGCCAGCATGATGTCCATCGTGCCAGTCCCCTCAGTGACCGACCACGCCGGCGTACTGCAGCACCGACGGCAGGTTGATGTCGGTGCTGACGACCAGGTTGGCGATGTCGCGATGCACGAACATGTCGCCGGGGTGCGTGCCGGTGAGCCGGTCCGGGCCGACGCGGCTGTCCGAGCAGCCGATCCACAGGCATTCCGGGTGCTGGCCCTCGGCCAGGCGCTCGAAGTCGGCGGGGTCGTCGCGCAACCGCTCGGCGACGAAGGCACGGTTGTTCGCCGGCAGGGTCTCGATGTCGTGGATCACATCGGCCTCAGCTGTGCTCGATCACGCCCTCGATCGGGTCGCTGCTCGCCGTGGACCACGGGCTGCGCTCGACCATGCGCAGCGTGTCGGCGTAGCCGGCCTGGCGGCGTGCGCGCACGCCGGCCGGCGTGAAGTCGATGTCCTTGGTGTGGTCCTCGCCTTCGAGGCGCGGTGCCACCAGATGGGCCACGTGCATGGTGGTGCCGCAACCCCAGGCGGCCAGCTCCTTCACCTGCGCATCGTTGCGCCGCGACGGCGGGACCTGCCGGTGCAGCTCGCGGATCACGTGGCGCAGCTTGTGGATCTGCTTCTGACGGGCGATGTGGCTGTCGGCGCGGCTGGCGTACTGGATGTCCTTCTGGCGGCCCATCACCTGCCAGATCGATTCAGGCTCGGGGCCCTGCTGGTGCCACACGTTGACGGCAAAGATCAGCGAGTCGCGCCGCGGCTTGTCGTCGAGCACCGCCTCGATCGGCGTGTTCGAGTAGATGCCGCCGTCCCAGTAGGGTTGGCCGTCGATGCGGATCGCGCCGAAGGCCGGCGGCAGCGCGCCCGAGGCCATCACGTGCTCGACCGACAGCCTCTCGTTGCGCGTGTCGAAGTAGCGCATCGCGCCGCTGACCACGTTCACCGCGCCCACCGTCATGCGCGTGCGGCACTCGCACAGGTAGTCGAAGTCGACCAGCTCGAGCAGCGTCTCGCGCAGCGGCGCCGTGCTGTAGTAGGACGCCGACTCGACGCCCAGCGGCGCCGCCGAGCCGCGCAGCGCGTGCAGGTTGGGCGTGAAGAAATTCGGGATGCCGCGCCACACCGTGGCCAGGTTGCTCGCCGTGTTGCCCAGGCCCAGCCAGTCGAACGCCGAGACGCTGCCAAGCGCCGACTGCATCTGGTCCCAGAAGCCATGCAGCTGCGCGATGCGGCGCTCCGGCGGGTTGCCGGCGATCAGCGAGGCATTGATGGCGCCGATCGAGGTGCCGATCACCCAGTCGGGCTCGATGCCTGCCTCGTGCAGCGCCTCGTAGACGCCGAGCTGGTAGGCGCCCAGCGCGCCGCCGCCTTGCAGCACCAGCACGACCTGCCCGGGCAGCTCGGGGCGGCGCCGCGCAGGCAGCGGCAGGGGTCCGTCGATCGGCTCGATGGCAGGCGGGCGGGTCTTGGCCATGTCGGTTTCTGGTGGTGGGTCAGGCGGCACGCGCAAGCGCCGTGCCGGCCGGACGCCAGTGGGTGCGCAGCGCGCCTTGCAGGCGCTGGCGGGCGCGATGCAGGATCACCGCCAGGTGGTTGGCGGTCACGCCGAGCTCGCTGCAGATGTCCTCGGTCTCGGCCTCCATCCAGTTGCGCATCAGGAAGGCGCGGCCCTGCTGCGGCGGCAGCTGGCGAAGCACCTGCTCGAGCTGCGCCATGAACTGCCGCTGGCTGAGCCGTTCCTGCGGATCGCCCCAGTCGGCCGGGGCTTCGACCACGCCTTCGCCCGCTGCCTCGGCCAGCAGGCCGACATCGGCTTCGTCGGCATCGGCGCTCTCGTGCATCTGGCACTCGCGCGTGTGGCGGCGAATCTGGTCGACCAGCTTGTGCTTCAGGATGCCGACCACCCAGGTGCGCAGCTGGGCCCGGCCGGCGAAGCCGCCGGCGTTCTCGAGGGCGGCCACCAGCGTCTCGGACACCGCGTCCTCCACCCAGGCGTCGTTGCGCAGGCGCTGACGCGCCATACGCACGAGCATGGGACGCAGTGCGACGAGCTGTTCGGCGTAGTCTTGCATGGCAGTTCTCCGTCGGGGGGCGGTCAGTGCAGCGTCCAGCCACCGTCCATGGCCAGCGCGGTGCCGGTCATCGAGGCGGCGGCGTCGGAGGCGAGGAACACCGCCAGCGCGGCCAGCTCCTCGACGCGGACGAACTCCTTGCGGGCCTGGTGCGACAGCATCACGTCGCGCACCACCTGCTCGGGCGATATGCCGTGCGCGCGGGCCTGGTCGGCGATCTGCTTGTCGACCAGCGGCGTCTTCACGTAGCCGGGGCAGATGGTGTTGGCGGTGATGCCGAACTCGGCGAGTTCGACGGCCACCGTCTTCGACAGCCCGACCATGCCGTGCTTGGCCGCGACATAGGCCGACTTGAACGGCGACGCGGTCAGCCCGTGGGCCGAGGCGACATTGATGATGCGGCCGAAGCGGCGCGCCTTCATGCCGGGCACGACGGCCTTGATCAGATGGAAGGCCGAGGACAGGTTGATGGCCAGCACCGCGTCCCACTTGGCGTCGTCGAAGTCCTCGACCGGCGCGACATGCTGGATGCCGGCGTTGTTGACGACGATGTCGACCTTGCCGAACTCGGCCTGCGCCAGCGCGGCCATCGCGCGGATCTGCTCCGGCTGGCTCATGTCGGCGCCCGAGTAGCGCACCTTGACGCCGAACTGGCGCTGCAGCTCGGCGCGCGTGAACTCGATCTCCTCGGCATTGCCGAAACCGTTGAGCAGGATGTCGGCACCCTGCTGGGCGAGGGCGCGGGCCAGCCCCAAGCCGATGCCGCTGGTGGAGCCGGTGACGATGGCGGATTTCTGCTGAAGCATGGTGTCGTTCCTAGGGGTGGGGACGGGAGAGGGAGGCGAGCGGGGCCGGCGCCGGATCGGCGTCGGCCTCGTGGGTGCGCGTGAAGCGCAGATGCGTGATGTCGGCGGCGAAGAACATGCCCCAGGTCCACTCGACCCAGATGCGCAGCTTCCGGCCGAGGGTCGGCATGCGCAGCAGGTAGACCGCGCGCCACAGCAGCCAGGCCGGCAGGCCGGTGAGCTGCACGCCGGCGACCTGCGCGACGCCCTTCAGGTGGCCGGTGGTGGCCATCATTCCGCGCGTGACGTGCGCGAAGGGCTGCGTCGGTTGGCCGGCGATCGAGGCCAGCAGGTTGCGCGCCAGCGCCTGGGCCTGTGCGACGGCAAACTGCGCGGTTGGCGGTGCGAATCTCGCCGGCGCGGCCGGCCCCGTCTCGGCCGGGCGATGGCGGTCGCCGGCGTGGTTGCGCACCAGCGCGCAGTCGCCGATCGCCCACACGCCGACGGCACCCGGCACCGACAGGTCGGCGGCGGTCTCCACGCGGCCGCGCTGCAACGGCAGGCCGAGGCGCTCGGCGAGCGGATTGGCGCGCGTGCCGATGGTGCAGATGACAGTGGCCGACTCGAGGCGGTCGCCGCGCTCCAGCGTCACGCCGTCGGCGTCGAGCTGCGTGGCGCGCGCACCCAGCCGCACGTCGACGCCGCGCGCGCGCAGCGACGCGGCCGCCGACAGGCCCAGCGGCGCCGGCAGCTCGAGCAGCAGCCGCTCGGCGTCCTGCAGCAGCGTGACGCGCAGTTCGTCGGCGCGCACGCGCGGGTAGTAGCGCCGCGCGCCGGCCAGGAAGTCGGCCAGTTCGCCGGCCACCTCGACCCCCGAGAAGCCGCCGCCGACGACCACCATGTGGCCGAGGCGCCGGCGGATCGTCGGATCGCTCTCCAGCTCGATGCGCGCGATGCGCTGCAGCACGCGGTTGCGGATGTGCAGCGCGTCGCCGACCAGCTTGAGCGGCAGCGCGTGCTCGGCCAGGCCCCGCACCAGCGCGAGGTTGGCGCGCGTGCCGAAGGCGAGCACCAGATGCTCGTAGTCGATGGCCTGCAGTCCGGCCAGCGTGCTCGCCTGCAGCGTGCGCCGCGCGGTGTCGACCGCGACCACGCGCCCCATCACGAAGCGGCTGCGCGTCAGCATCTGGCGGATCGGCGCGACGACGTGCTCGGGGAACACCGAGGCGCCGACCACTTCGGCCAGCATCGGGTTGAAGGTGGTGTAGCTCTCCTCGCTGACCAGCACCACCTGCCAGCCGGCGGGCAGGCGTGACTCCAGCGCGCGGGCCAGCGTGGTGCCGGCGAAGCCGCCGCCGACGATGACGATGTGGCGTGGGGTGTCCATGAGGTGCAGTCTGGTCGGCAGGATTCACGCGCCCGTCAACCACCGATCACGTTTCGATCACGTTCGGCGGCCGCGCACGCCCCCTGGGGCAGCCGCTCGATCACGTGCAGCGCGAAGCGGGACTGCCCGTCCATCCACAGCTGCCGGTGTGCCCAGCCGGCGCGCTGCGCCAGCGCCTGGAACTTGACGATGCCGAACTTGTACGAGTTCTCGGTATGGACCGATTCGCCCGCCGCGAAGCGGAAGCTGCGGCCGAGCACGGACACGCGCTGGGTGTATTCGCTCACCAGGTGCATCTCGACGCGCTGCTGCGAACGCTCGTAGCGCGCCTCGTGGCGGAACGCGCTGAGGCTGAAGTCGCCGCCCAGCTCGCGGTTGATGCGCAGCAGCAGGTTCTTGTTGAACGCCGCGGTGACGCCCTGCGCATCGTCGTAGGCCGGCAGGAGCACGGCCGGGTCCTGCGTGGCGTCGGCGCCGACGACCATCAGCGCGCCCGGCCCGACCGCGGCACCGATCTGCTCGAGCAGCGCGACGGCCGCCTCGGGCACGAAGTTGCCGATCGTCGAACCGGGAAAGAACACCAGCCGCCGGCCGCCGGACCTCAGGCCGTCGAGCGGACCGAGGCGCGTGAAGTCGGCGACACGCGGCACGATCGGCAAGGCGGGGAATCGTTCGCGCAGCACCGCCACGGACTCGGCGAGGAACTGCGCCGAGATGTCCACCGGCATGTAGCAGGCCGGCGCGTCCAGCGCGGCCAGCAGCAGCGGCGTCTTGCGACTCGATCCGCTGCCGAGCTCGACCACGCTGGCCTGCGGCCCGGCGAGCGCCGCGATCTCGCCGGCACAGCGTTCGAGCAGCCAGGTCTCGGTGCGCGTCGGGTAGTACTCGGGCAGCCGCGTGATCTGCTCGAACAGCTCGGAGCCGCGGTGGTCGTAGAGCCAGGTGCAGGGGATGCTCTTGCGCTCGCGCGACAGGCCGGCGAGCACGTCGCGCGCAAACGCGGCGCCGAGCTCCGGCGGCGCGGGCGCGACGGCGGCAGAGGTGGATGGCAGGCGGTCGAGAACGGCACTCATGATCGGTCCTCCGCGAGGCGCAGGCCGGTGTAATGGCCACGCCGATGGGGTTGAAGACAGTGGCGATAGGTCGCGCGCAACGGCGTCACCGGGGTGGCGCAGGAACCGCCGCGCAGCACCAGGCGGCCGGGCTCGAACTTGCCGTCGTGCTCGCCGACGGGATGCGCCGGCGCCTGGTAGCCGGGATAGGGTCCCCAGGCGCTGGCGGTCCATTCCCACACCTCGCCGTGGCGCAGCGCCGGCGAGCACTGCGTCGCGACCTCCCACTCGGCTTCGGTGGGCAGGCGCTTGCCGGCCCAGCGGGCATAGGCGTCGGCCTCGTACCAGCCGATGTGGCACACCGGGGCGTCGGGGTCCAGCGGCCACTCGCCGGCCAGCGTCGCCTGCACCGGTTCCATGCAGCCGCCGCGCCAGTAGGCCGGCGCCTGCCACGACTGCGAACGGAGCAGCTGCCAGCCCTCTCGCTGCCACAGGTTCGCACGCCGGTAGCCGCCGTCGGCGATGAAGTCACACCACTCGCGGTTGCTCACCGGTTGCGCGGCGAGCGCGAACGGCCGCAGCAGCAGCTCGTGCCGCGGCTGCTCGGCCGGCAGGCAGACACCGTCCTCGTCGCGGCCGATCGCGACGCGGCCGCCGGCATGGTCGATCCACGCAGGGCCGCCGAAGCGGCGTGCGCTCGGACGCAGCGGCCCGCGCCCGTGCGGGGCCGCGCGCTGCGGATGGCGTGCGGCGCGCTGCAGCAGGTCGACCAGCATCTGCTCCTGGTGCAGTTCCTCGTGCTGCATGCCGTGCGTGAGCCTGGCCCGTCCCTCGGCATCGACGCTGTCGTCGAGCCAGGCGGCCACTGCCATGTCGACGCGGCGGCGCCGCGCCAGCAGCTGGCCGAGCAGCGAGCGCGCCGCAGGCGGGACGAGCCGCGGCGCACGAGGCAGCACCTCGGTCTCGAAGCAGCGTGTGACATGCTCGAGGTGCCACAGCGGAGAGTGCGCATCCGGGCCGGCGGGCGCGACCAGATCGTCCTCGCGCAGGCCCTCGAGCAGCGCGAGCGTGGCCTGGCGGCAGTCGCGGAAGCGCGCCATCAGCGGCGGGCAGGATCGCGCGGCCGCGGCGCTCATGACGCTTCCAGCGGCCGCAGCTGGCCCAGCAGCGTGGGAATCAGCTCGCTGACGGTGGGGTGGATGTGCACCGCGCGGCGGATCACCGAGTACGGCAGATCGCCGTACATCGCGTCGAGCAGTGCATGAATCACCTCGTCGCCCTCGATGCACAGCAGTGCCGCGCCGAGGATGCGCTCGCTGTCGGCATCGACCAGCACCTTCATGAAGCCCTGCGTTTCGCCACGCTCGCGCGCACGCCCGACGCGCGTCATCGGCAGCACGCCGACGAGCACCGGCCGGCCCGAGGCAGGCGCCTCCGCCTCCGTCATGCCGATGCGCGCCAGCGGCGGGTCGGTGAACAGCGCGTAGGCCGGGATGCGCTGGCTGACGCGGCGTGCGCCGCCGTCGAGCAGGTTCGCGGCCACGATCTCGTGGTCGTTGTACGAGGTGTGGGTGAAGGCGCCGCGCGCATTGACATCGCCCAGCGCCCAGATGCCGGGCACGCGCGTGCGCAGTTCGTCGTCGACCGGGATGAAGCCGCGCGCATCGGTCGCGATGCCGGCGTGCCCGAGCCCCAGGTCCCCAGTGTTGGGGCGGCGGCCGACCGCGGCGAGCAGGTGGCTGCCTTCGACGTCGCGCTCGACGCCGCCGGCACTCAGCGTCACGCGCACCTGGCCGCCCTCGGGCGAGCCGTCGACACGCGCGTTGCGCACGCCGAGGTGAAAAGCCACGCCTTCGCGCTCGAGGATGGCCTGCACCTCGCGAGAGACCTCGGGGTCCTCGCGCGCGATCAGGCGCTCGGCCACCTCGAGCACGGTGACCTTGCTGCCGAAGCGGCGGAACATCTGCGCGAACTCCAGCCCGATGTAGCTGCCGCCGGCGACGATCAGGTGCTCGGGCAGCGTGTCCAGCGCCATCATCGAGGTGTTGGTCAGCACCGGCACGCGCTCGATGCCGGGCCAGTCCGGCAAGGCGGCGCGGCCGCCGACGTTGATGAAGATGCGCGGCGCGCTGTAGACGCTGCCGCCGGCCTCGACCTCGTGCGGGCCGACGAATCGTCCGTGGGCACGCACCAGCGTCAGGTTTTCCATGCCGGTGAGCCACTGCGTCAGCCCGTCGACGGATTGCGCAACGATGCGGTCCTTGCGGGCCTTCACCGCCTTCATGTCGACGCGGACCGGTCCTGCCTGCACGCCCCAGTCGGCCGCATGGCGCGCCACGTGGGCGGCACGTGCGCTGGCCACCAGCGTCTTGGTCGGGATGCAGCCGTCGTTGACGCAGGTGCCGCCGAGGTGTTCACGCTCGATCAGCACGGTGCGCAGGCCGGCTGCGGCCAGCCGGGCCGCGAGGAAGGGGCCGGCCTGACCGCTGCCGATGACGATCGCGTCGCAGGGCGTGGGCATGGTTGTCTCCTGATTCGGGGGAGCGCGGCCGGCGCAAGCCTGCGCAGCGGCCGCGCGAACGCGCTCAGCGCGCGCGGATCGTCGAGGTGATCGAATCGACCACGCTGCTCGCCTTGGCGAACTGCTCGCCGCGGTCGGCAATGCCGTGGCGCTTCGCGATCCAGGCGAAGTCGGTGTACGCCGCCCAGACCACGCCCGCTTCGTCCTGCAGCACCAGCAGGCGCACCGGCCAGTCGAGCCCGGCGTAGGGATTGGCGGTGAGGAACTGGGCACCCAGCGGCGGGTTGCCGAAGGTCAGCAGCGTCGACGGCCGCAGCCTGATGCCGGCGTTCTTCGCCAGCTGCGCCTGGTCGACGGCCTGGAAGAACAGGATGCCCTTGGCCTCGATGTCGCGGCGCAGTCGCGCCACGGTCTCGTCCATCGGGTAGGCGCTGCGCACCTTGATCAGGCCGTCGGGGCCGGGCGTGGCCTGGGCCATCGCGGCCGGCGCGGCGACGAGCGCCGCACCGAGCGCGAAGGCCGCGGCGCCACGTTGAAGGAGCTTGTTCATGGCGGGGGTCCTTCGCAGCGGCGTCACATCACGTGCTCGTCCATCTGCGCCGCACCGGGGAACAGGTCGACCGAGATCAGCACGGCCGGCGTGCCGCCGGTGTTCTTCCACCAGTGCGAGGTGCCGTTCTTCTCCGGCGCGACGTCGCCGGCGCGGTGCACGATCGGCACCGCGCAGCTGCTGGCGTACTCGACCACCTCGCCGGAGACGATGTAGATCATCGCCGGGCGCTCGTTGTGGCTGTGCCAGGGCACGACCCCGCCGGGCTGGATGTCGAGCTGGCGCAGGCGGAACTGGCGGCCCTTGATGGCCGCCGGCTCCTTGGCCAGGTCGGTGCTGGCACGCACCACGTCCTTCACGCCGACCGGCGCGGTGGCACCGGGCTTCTGCCCCTGGCCGTCGGGGACACGCTTGTCGGCCGGGCATTCGCCGGCGAAGCTGACGCTGGCGGCGAACGCCAGCGCGGAGAAGGCGGCGACGCCGATCGCGATGCGCGGCCAGACGGAGGGGCGGTACAGGTTGATGGTGTTCATGGCGATGTTCTCCCGAAGGTCCGAGGGGTGGGTTTCCGGCCGTGCCGCGGCGGGTCTGCCGGGGCATCCGTGCCGCTGACAACTCTGGTGGCCGCGCTTCACGCCGGCGTCAACGAAAGTTCACGTGTTGGTCACGCGTTCTCACGCCGCGGGGACGCGCGCTAGAGTGCGTTCATGGGCAGGACCGGTCACCGGCCTGCGGCGGGAGGACCGCATGAACCCCGACTACCAGATCCTGGCGCCGCTGAGCGAGGACGGCCGCTTCGAGTTGCTGAGCGCGCGCCGCGTGCGCACCGGCGCGCCGGTGTTGCTGCGGCGCCTCAGGCAAGGGTTGGCCACCTCCACGTCGGCCGAGCTCGCCGCGCTGCAGCGCGAATGCGGCCTGACCGGCGCCGCTCCGGGCGCCGCGACGCTGCTGCCGCGTGTGATCGACGTGCCGCCGCCGGCGCTGCTGGTGATGGAGGATCCGGGCGGAGAGCTGCTCGCCCGGCGGCTGGCGCGCGGGCCGCTGCCGGTCGGCATGGCGCTGGCCGTCACGCTGCAGGTCGGCACCGCACTCGCCGAAATGCACCGCCGCGGCCTGCTGCACAACGGCCTGCGGCCCGGCGTCATCTTGTGCGGGCCCGACGAGGCGCAGGCCTGGCTGGTCGACTTCGACGACGCGGGCCCGCCGGGCACGCGGCCTGTCCCTCGCCCGGTAGCCTTGCCGCCGGGACGCCTGATCTACCTGTCGCCGGAGCAGACCGGCCGCCTGGAGCGCGCGCCCGACGTGCGCAGCGACCTCTACGCGCTGGGCATCGTCCTCTACGAGATGCTCACCGGCACGCCGCCGTTCCGCTCCAACGACCCGTTCGAGCTGATCCACTGGCACATCGCGGGGCGTGCCCGGGCGCCGGCCGCGCACGATCCGGCGATCCCCGATACGCTGTCGGCGATCGTCATGAAACTGATCGAGCGGGCACCGGACGATCGCTACCAGAGCGCAGCGGCCCTGGTGCAGGACCTGACCCGCTGCTCGCTCGACTGGGCCGCGCACGAGCACATCGCGCCCTTCGCGCTCGGGCGGCGCGACCTCGGTGCGCGGATCGCCGTTCCGTCGCGGCTGTACGGTCGCGAGCGCGAACTGCACCAGCTGCTCGAGGCCTTCGAGCGTGCCTGCCTGGGTCGGGCCGGCCGCTCGATGGTGCTCGTCGAGGGCTACTCCGGCATCGGCAAGACCGCGCTGATCCAGGAGCTGGTGCGTCCGATCGTGCGGCGCAAGGGTTACTTCCTGTCCGGCAAGTTCGACCAGGTGGCGCGCGGCGTTCCCTTCGGCGCGCTGATCCAGGCGTTCCGGGCGCTGGTGCGGCAACTCCTCACCGAGAGCGAGCCGCGCCTGGCGCATTGGCGCGAAGCGCTGGCCGGCGCGCTGGGCGTCAACGGCGGCGTGCTCGCCGAGGTCATTCCCGAGATCGAGTACATCGTCGGCCCGCAATCCGCGCCGGTGGCGCTGGGCAGCGTGGAGGCGCAGAACCGATTCCAGCGCGTGCTGCAGAACTTCGTCGCGGCGGTTGCGCGGCCCGAGCACCCGCTGGTGCTCTTTCTCGACGACCTGCAATGGGCAGACGCGGCCACGCTGGCGCTGCTCGAACCGCTGCTGACCGGCGGCGACTGCGGCTGCCTGATGCTGATGGGCGCCTACCGCGACAACGAAGTCGAGGCGACGCCGCGGCTGGCGCGCACGCTGGCCGCGCTCGACCGCGCCGGCGTGACGCTGCAGCGCGTCAGTCTCGGCCCGCTGGCCGGCGCCGACCTGGCGGAGCTGGTCGCCGACACCTTGCGCATCGGCGTGCCGCAGGCCGCGCCGCTGGCCCAGCTGGTGCAGCGCAAGACCGGCGGCAACCCCTTCTTCGTCATCCAGTTCCTCAAGCTGCTCGAACGCGAGGGCCACCTGCGCTTCGACGCCGACGCCGGCATCTGGCGCTACCGACTCGAGGAGATCGCCGGCGCGCCGCTGGCCGACAACGTCGTGGCCTTGATGACGAGCCGCATCCAGCGCCTGGCGCCGAAGTCGCAGTACGCGCTGACGCTGGCGGCCTGCATCGGCAGCCGCTTCGACGCCGGCACGCTGGCGCTGGCCAGCGAGCGGTCGCCGGCGGCACTCACCGAGGACCTGGCGCCCGCCGTCGACGAGGGCCTGCTTGTCGCCGTCGACGCAGCGGCGGGTGAGCCGACGAGCTACGCCTTCCTGCACGACCGCGTGCAGCAGTCGGCCTATGCGCTGATTCCCGCCGAACGGCGCGAGATGGTGCACCTCAGCGTCGGCAGGCTGCTGCGCGCGCGGGCTTCGGCCGAGGCCCTGGAGGCCGGCGCCTTCGACATCGTGCAGCACCTCAACCTCGGCCGCCGGCTGATCCGCGACACCGACGAGCGCCGTGCCGTTGCGGCGCTGAACCTTGCCGCCGGGCGCCGCGCCAAGTCGGCCACCGCACACGACAGCGCGCTCGAGCTGTTCCAGGCCGGCATCGAGCTGCTCGGCAACGCAGCCGACGACGAGCTCGACTTCGCGCTGCGCCTGGAGGCGGCGGAGAGCCGCTACTTGTGCGGCCAGTTCGATGCCGCATTGGCCGACCTGGGCGCCCTGCTGGAGCGCCCGCGGCCCGCGATCGAGCGCGCCCAGGTCGTGCGGCTGCGCAGCGTGGCGTTCGAGAACATGGGACGTTACGCCGATGCGCTGGCCAGCGCACACGAGGGCCTGGCGCTGTTCGGCCTGGTGTTCCCGAGCGTGCCGTCCGACAAGGCGCTCGCGCTCGAGCGGGAGATCGCCGCGATCGACTCGCTGCGCGGCGCGCGCGACATCGCCGCGCTGGCCGATCTGCCGCGCATGACCGACGAGTCGATGCGCCTGCTGATGCGCATGCTCACCGACATGTGGTCGGCCGCCTACATCCTCGGCGACCCGACGCTCGCGCGGCTGATCTCGGCGACCATGGTGCGGCTGTCGCTCGAGCACGGCAATGTCGAGGAGTCGGCCTACGGCTACGTGACGCATGCGATCACGGTCGGCCCGGTGCGCGGCGAGTACGCCGGCGCCCACGCCTACGGGCTGCTCGCGCTGGAAGTGAACCGGCGCTTCGACGACACGCGCCTGCGCGCCAAGATCCACCAGCAGTTCCATGCCCACGTCAACCTGTGGTGCCAGCCGTGGCGTACCTGTCTGCCCTATGCGCGCGAGGCCTGCCGCGCCGGACTGGACAGCGGCGACTTCCTCTACGCCGCCTACGGCGCCGGCACCGAGCCGTGGGCCGCGCTGATGGCCACGCAGGACCTGGGGCGCTTCGTGCAGGACTACGCGCCGAGCGTGGCACTGATCGAGCGGCTGAAAAACCCCGGCTTCGCCGACTCGCTGCGCATGATGCTGGCGTGGGCCCGCGCCCTGCAGCGCAGCGGCGTGGCGGGCACGTCGCTCGACGACGGGGAGTTCGTCGAGGCCGAGTACCTGCGCCGCTACCGCGACAACCCGTTCTTCGCCAGCATCCATGCCGCGATGCGCGTGCCGCTGTGCGTGCTGCTGGGCTCGTCGCAGCAGGCGCTGCAGGCGGCCCGGCACTCGGCGTCGCTGATCCAGCATGTGCCGGGCACGGTGTGGCCGGTGCTGCACGACTTCTGGCACGCGCTCGCGCTGGGCGCACCCGTCGAGAACCTGCACGACGAGGGTGGTGTCACGGCGCTGGCGGCGCTGCGCGAGGCGCAGCGCGGCTTCGAGGAGCGCGCCGCGCATTGCGCCGAGAACTTCGGCACCCAGGCGCTGCTGCTGGCGGCCGAGATCGCCCGCATCGAGGGCCGGCTGCGGGACGCGATCGAGCTCGCCGAGCAGGCCATCGAGTTCGCCGCGTCGCGCCCGCTGCTGGCGCTGGAAGCGCTGGCACACGAAATCGCCGTGCGGCTGCGCTTGCGCCACGGCCAGCCGCGCCTGGCCGAACTGCACCTGGCCCAAGCGAGAGAGCGCTATGCCCGCTGGGGCGCGTCGGCCAAGCTGCAGGCACTGTCGCTCGAGTTCGGCCAGCTGGACTCCGGGGGCGGACAAGGCGAGGCCGCAGCGGCAAGCGAAGCGATCGAGGCCGTCCGCCGCGATGACTGGCGGGGCGAGGCCGTCGACGGTCTCGACCTGCTGAGCGTGCTCAAGGCCTCGCAGGCGATCGCCGAGGAGGTGGACTTCGACGCGCTGCTCGCGCGGCTGATGCGCATCGCCATCGAGAATGCCGGCGCCGAACGCGGCGCGCTGGTGCTGGAGACCGACGCGGGACCGGTGGTGCACGCCGACGACAGCACCGATGCGTCGAGGGCGGAGTCCGGGGTCGCGCTCGACGCCTCGCACTGCGTTCCGCAGGGCCTGGTGCACTTCGTGCGGCGTACCGGCGAAACGTTGCGCCTCGAACAGGATGAGATCGAGGAGCAGCATGGCGGTGAGGCCTACCTTCACGAGAATCGCCCGCGGGCGCTGATGTGCCTGCCGCTGCGCAAGCGCGGCCGTGCCATCGGCGTGCTCTACCTCGAGCACCGGCGCGCCGACGACGTGTTCACCCTGCCGCGGCTGCGTACGCTGGAAATGCTCGCCACGCAGGCCGCGGTCTCGATCGAGAACGCGCGCCTGGTCTCGGGGCTGCGGGCCGAGGTGGTGCAGCGGCAGCAGGCCCAGGACGGGCTGGCGCACGCGCTGGCCGAGGTGCAGCGCCTAAAGGACGACCTCGAGGCGGAGAACACCTACCTGCGCCGCGACCTGATCGCCAACGTCTCGCACGACCTGCGCACGCCGCTGGTCGCCATGCGCGGCTACCTGGAGGTGCTGGCCAGCCGCGGCGACACGCTGGGTGCCGAGCAGCGTACGCAGTATCTCGGCGTCGCGGTGCGGCAGAGCGAGCACCTGGCCACGCTGATCGACGAGCTGTTCGAGCTCGCCAAGCTCGACTTCAAGGGCGTGGCCCTGGAGCGCGAGCCCTTCCCGTTCGACGAGCTCGCTGCCGACGTGCTGCAGAAGTTCCAGCTCGCTGCGGAGCGGCAGCAGGTGGCGCTGGAGGTCGACGCGCCGCAGCGCCTGCCCTTCGTCGAAGCCGACCTCAGCCTGATGGAGCGCGTGCTGGAGAACCTCATCGGCAACGCCCTGAGGCACACGCCCCCCGGTGGCCGGATCGTGCTGAAGGTGTGCAGCGACGGCGAGCAGCTGGAAGTGCGCGTGGTGGACAGCGGGCACGGCATTCCGGCTGCGCAATTGCCCTTCGTGTTCGACCGCTTCTACCGTGGCGAGAAGAGCCACCACGGTGATGCCGGCGGCGCGGGACTGGGCCTGGCGATCGCGCGGCGCATCGTCGAGCTGCATGGCGGCGGCATCGGCGTCGACAGCGACGGCGCCAGCGGCACCACGTTCCGGTTCCAAGTTCCGCTGCGCGGGGTCGGACCGGGACATATCTGAGCCAGCCTGCAGGGCAACCGTCGTCGCGGCCACCGTATGGCGCCCCCTGGATCGTGGGCCCCGAGTCCGAGGGAGCCGAACGCCGCCAGCACCCTCCGTTCTCGACAATCGCCGCCGACAAGGGAGAACTTGGCGATGAGATTGACTCTGCTGATGCAGCGCTACCTTCGCCTGCGGCACGAGCTGTCTGTGGCCTACGGCGCACGTCCGTGGCCGACACAGCGAATCGACAGGCTCGCGGACCGCATCGTCGCCACCGAGCGCCTCATCGCCACCGTCATCGCCCGCGGCGAGGGGCGGGTCGAGGAGCACCGTGTCGACCCGCCGCTTCCGCACTCGCGGGTGCCATGCCGCCCTCACGGGTAGCCGGGTCGTAACGCAGCGGGAAGTGATCGTCGCCTGGCACGCAGGTACACTTTGCCTCCTGTCGCTCTCGAACGCTTCCGCCGCCGCACCACGGTCGCCCTGGGACGGTTCTCGCCCGGCGCGAGCCCCTTGTCCGAGAACGGCGCCGCTCACCCGCTCCCCGGCAGCCACTGGATCCACACCATGTACCGCTGTTTCATCGCCCTGCTGGCGGCCCTGCTGTGGGCCAGTCCCGCGGCCGCGCAGTCGTTGCGCAAGTTCCCGCCGAGCGCATTGCGCGGCAGCTTCCAGGTTCTGCAGGCACCGGAGGTCGCCCTGAATGGCCAGCCGGCACGTCTGTCGGCCAGCGCGCGCATTTTTGGGCCCGACAACCTGATCAAGATGTCGGCGTCGCTGGCGGGCCAGAAGCTGCTCGTGCACTACACGGTCGACACGCAAGGCTACCTTCGCGATGTCTGGATCCTGACCGCGGCGGAGGCCGCCAAGAAGCCCTGGCCGAGCACGGTGCGCGAGGCGCAGACCTGGGCCTTCGACCCCGTCGCGCAGGCGTGGGCCAAGCCCTGAAGGAGCGCGCCATGACGGGCACCCCGGGCAGGAAGGTCTTCGTCAAGACCTTCGGCTGCCAGATGAACGAGTACGACTCCGACAAGATGGTCGACGTGCTCCAGGCGGCCGAAGGCTACGAGCTGACTGGCAACGTCGACGAAGCCGACCTCATCCTCTTCAACACCTGTTCGGTGCGCGAGAAGGCGCAGGAGAAGGTGTTCAGCGACCTCGGACGGATCAAGCACCTCAAGGCCAAGGGCGTGCTGATCGGCGTGGGCGGCTGCGTCGCCAGCCAGGAGGGCGCGGCGATCATCGAGCGCGCCCCTTACGTCGACGTGGTGTTCGGCCCGCAGACTCTGCACCGCCTGCCGGAACTGCTGGCGCAGCGGACGCGGCAGCGGCGGCCGCAGGTCGACATCAGCTTCCCCGAAATCGAGAAGTTCGACCACCTGCCGCCGCCGCGCAAGGAAGGCGCGAGCGCCTTCGTGTCGATCATGGAAGGCTGTTCCAAGTACTGCAGCTACTGCGTCGTGCCCTACACGCGCGGCGAAGAGGTCTCGCGCCCCTTCGACGACGTGCTCACCGAGGTCGCCGGCCTCGCGGACCTCGGCGTGAAGGAGGTGACGCTGCTGGGGCAGAACGTCAACGCCTACCGCGGCGCGATGGGTGACACGGGCGAAATCGCCGACTTCGCGCTGCTGATCGAATACGTGGCCGAGATTCCCGGCATCGAGCGGATCCGTTACACGACCAGCCACCCGAACGAGTTCACGCAGCGGCTGATCGACGTGTATGGCACGGTGCCCAAGCTGGTGAGCCACCTGCACCTTCCGGTTCAGCACGGCAGCGACCGCATCCTGATGGCCATGAAGCGCGGCTACACGGCGATGGAATACAAGAGCACCATCCGCAAGCTGCGTGCGGTGCGGCCGGGCATCAGCCTGTCGAGCGACTTCATCGTCGGCTTCCCCGGCGAGACCGAGGACGACCACGCCCGCACGATGAAGCTGATCGAGGACATCGGCTTCGACAGCAGCTTCAGCTTCGTCTACAGCGCGCGCCCCGGCACGCCGGCCGCGAACCTGCCGGACGACACGCCGCAGGCGGTCAAGCTGCAGCGGCTGCAGCAGTTGCAGGCGGCGATCGAGGCGAACGCCCGCCGCATCGGCCAGTCGCGCGTCGGCACGATGCAGCGCATCCTCGTCGAGGGCCCATCGCGCAAGGACCCGGACGAGTTGATGGGTCGCACCGAGTGCAATCGCATCGTCAACTTCGAGGGTGCCAGCCGACTGATCGGCCAGATGGTGGACGTACGCATCACGCAGGCCTATCCACACTCGCTGCGCGCCGAGGTGCCGCGGCGCGAGGACGTTGCGGCCTGAGGCGCGCTCAGCTGCGGGCGCCGCGCAGGCCGGCCCACCACAAGGCCAGCGAGCCGCTCGCCAGCATCAGGGCATAGCCGCCCATCTTGCCGTCGCGTCCGAAGACGACCAGCGCCGCGATCAGCCCCACCGTACAGCCGCCACAGGCCCAGGCTGCGAGCCGGCGCAAGCCGAGCGGACGCAGCTCGCGGGGCCACACCATCCGCGCCATCGCGGCGGTGATCAGGCCCACTCCCAGCGCGGGGGCAAAGAAGTTCAGCAGATGCCAGAGGGCGTCGAGGGGACCCATTCGCCAGCGCACGGGGAAATTGGGAAGATGACGTGGGCCTTGACTCCGGTCAAGCCCGGGGGATTGACGATCGGCATGATGCAGGCCGTCGGGGATCGAATTTTATAATCTGACCATGAGCGTCTTCGCCCTTGGCTTGAACCACACCACCGCGCCGGTCGATCTGCGCGGGCGGTTCGCGTTCTCGCCCGAGCAGATCGCTCCGACGCTGCGTGCGTTTCGCGAGCGCCTGCAGAAGTCCGGCGAGGTGGCAATCGTCTCCACCTGCAACCGGACCGAGGTCTACGTCGGGGCGAGCCCGTCGCTGCTGGCGCCGTCGATGGACTGGCTGGCCAATCTGGGTGGCGTGGACAGGCAGACGCTGCGCCAGCACTCGTATGTCTTCGAGGGCAGCGACGCGGCGCGCCATGCCTTCCGCGTGGCCAGCGGGCTGGATTCGATGGTGCTCGGCGAACCGCAGATCCTCGGCCAGATGAAGCAGGCGGTGCGCGAAGCCGACTCCGCCGGCACTTTGGGCACGACACTGCACCAGATGTTCCAGCGCAGTTTCGCCGTGGCGAAGGAGGTGCGCACCTCGACCGAGATCGGCGCGCATTCGATCAGCATGGCCGCCGCCGCCGTTCGCCTCGCATCGCAGTTGTTCGAGGACCTGCGCGACACCAAGGTGCTGTTCGTTGGCGCCGGCGAGATGATCGAGCTCGTCGCCACGCACTTCGCCGCGCGCATGCCGAAGGCTCTGGCGGTGGCCAACCGCACGCTGGAGCGCGGCGAGAAGCTTGCTGGCCGCTTCGGCGCCGAGGCGTTGCGCCTGTCCGACCTGCCAGCCCGGCTGGCCGAGTTCGACATTGTCGTGTCCTGCACGGCGAGCACGTTGCCGATCATCGGTCTGGGCGCGGTGGAACGCGCCATCAAGTCGCGCAGGCGGCGCCCGATGTTCATGGTGGACCTGGCCGTACCGCGCGACATCGAGCCCGAAGTGGCTCGGCTGTCGGACGTCTACCTCTACACGGTCGACGACCTGTCGGCCCTCGTGCAGACGGCGGGCGAGAAGCGCCAGGCCGCGGTCGAGCAGGCCGAGGCGATCATCGAGACCGGCGTGCAGGGCTTCGAGCACTGGCTGGGGCAGCGCGAGGCGGTGCCGTTGATCAAGGCGCTGCACCAGCAGGCAGACGACTGGCGGCACGCGGAGATCGCGCGTGCCCGCAAGATGCTCGCCCGCGGCGAGGATGTCGATGCGGTGCTGGAAGCGCTCACGCGCGGCCTGACGCAGAAGATGCTGCACGGCACGATGGCCGAATTGCATGCCGCCGACCCGGCACATCGCAGCCAGCTCGCGCACACCGTCTCGAAGCTGTTCCTGCGCCAGAACCCGCGCGACCCGGCGGACGAGCCGCGTTAGCGGCGCGCTGAGACACTGCCGGCGCCACGCCGGCTCATCCTGCCGGCGCCGCATGCGCCGCCCTCCCCGCCTCAGCCGTCGTCGATGAAAGAGTCCCTCCGCCAGCAGTTCGAACGCCTCGCGCTGCGCCTGCACGAGCTCGACACCACGCTGGCCGACCCCCACGTTGCCGCGGACATGAAGCGCTTCCGCGAACTGACCCGGGAGCATGCGGAGGCCTCGTCGTTGATCGAGCGCTTCCGCCACTACGAGCAGCGCGAGCGCGACCTCGCCACCGCGCAGGAACTGCTTGCCGACCCCGAGATGGCGGCGCTGGCCGCGGAGGAGATGGCTTCGGCGCGCGGCGACATCGAGCGGCTGCACGCCGAACTGCAGACCGCTCTGCTGCCGCGCGATCCGGACGACGCACGCAATGTCTTCGTCGAGATCCGCGCCGGCACCGGTGGCGACGAGTCCGCCCTGTTCGCCGGCGACCTCGCCCGCATGTACCTGCGCCATGCGGAGCGCCACGGCTGGCGCACCGAGCTGATGTCGGAGAACGCCAGCGAGCTCGGCGGCTACAAGGAGGTCGTGATTCGCATCGAGGGGGATGGCGTCTATGGACGGCTCAGGTTCGAGTCCGGCGGCCACCGCGTGCAGCGCGTGCCGGCCACCGAGGCGCAGGGACGCATCCACACCAGCGCCTGCACAGTGGCCGTGCTGCCCGAACCCGACGAAGCCGAGGAGATCACCTTGAATCCGGCGGACCTGCGCATCGACACCTTCCGGGCCAGTGGCGCCGGCGGACAGCACGTCAACAAGACCGACAGCGCGATCCGCATCACCCACCTGCCGACCGGCCTGGTGGCCGAGTGCCAGGATGACCGCTCGCAGCACCGCAACAAGGCCAAGGCGATGGCGGTGCTGCAGGCGAGGCTGCGTGACAAGGAGCGCAGCGAACGCGCCGCCAGGGAAGCCGCGACGCGCAAGGGCCTGATCGGCAGCGGCGACCGCAGCGACCGCATCCGGACCTACAACTTTCCGCAGGGCCGGCTCACCGACCACCGCATCAACCTGACGCTGTATCGGCTGCAGGCGATCGTTGACGGCGACCTCGACGAGGTCATCGATGCGCTCCAGGCCGCTCGCGCGGCAGAGCAGCTTGCCGCCCTGGAAGTCAGCCCGTGAGCACACTGCGCGACGTTCTGGCAGCGGCGCGGGCCCGAGGCCTCGAGCGGCTCGATGCCCAGCTGCTGCTCGCCCATGTGCTCGGCTGCAATCGCGCCTGGCTGCTTGCCCACGACGACCGGGACATCGCTAGCGAACAGGCAGCCCGCTTCGAGCAGTTGGTCGCACGCCGAGCGGCAGGCGAGCCGTTCGCCTACATCGTCGGCGGCAAGGAGTTCCACGGGCTGTCGCTGCAGGTCGACGAACGTGTGCTGGTGCCTCGGCCGGACACCGAGGTGCTGGCGGACTGGGCGATCGAGCTGCTGCGCGGAGAGCTGTCGGACACCGAGCGCCCCGAGGTCGTCGATCTGGGCACCGGCAGCGGAGCGATCGCGCTGGCGGTGAGCCGGGCCTGTCCGACGGCGCATGTGACGGCCACGGATGCCAGTCCCGAGGCGCTCGAGGTGGCGCGCGCGAACGCCGCCAGTCTGGGCCTGCCCATCGACACGGCGTGCGGCTCGTGGTGGGACGCGGTGCCCGGACTCCGGGTCCACCTGGCCCTGTCCAATCCGCCCTACATCGCTGCGGGCGACCCGCATCTCGCCGCGCTCCATGCTGAGCCACGCGCCGCACTGACACCCGGCGAGACCGGCCTCGAGTCGCTGCGCCAGATCGTCGCCGGTGCGGCCGCCCACCTGCAGCCCCGCGCCTGGTTGCTGCTGGAGCATGGCTTCGACCAGGCGGATGCCGTGCGATCGCTCCTCCACGTCCGAGGCTTCTCACGGGTCAACACCCGGCACGATCTGGCGGGTCGGGCGCGCTGCAGCGGTGGCTGCCTCGATCTGCCCGCCGCGGCGTGTCGGGGTGCAACATCGTCCTGAACGTGGTTTCTTGGCGGAAATAGCGACACCACCACGGGCGGGGGGGTCGCAGGGCACACAAGCCGCCGAGTCGGGCGTAGCATGAATCTCGGTTCACGGGGAGCTTGCCATGCAGACTACCAAGTGGGTACTCACTGCCGTTCTTGTGGCCGCGCTACCGCTCAGTGCACGGTCCGACCAAGGTGATGGACTGGTCCTGAGCGCAGACAGCCTGCCCTGGTCGCGCTGGCAGGCAAGGCTGGCCGTGAGTCAACCCGCGCCGCCGTGGCGCGCGGCTTTCGGCGACAACACCCAACAGGGACTGAAGCCTCGAAGCTTGAGCCTGATGGGCGACTATCTGTTCCGACGCTCACTGGCGGATGACGGGAGTGCCAGCGTGCTGCGTGCCACCAGCGGCCTCGTGGTGGGGCCGCGGTCGACTCTGTGGGCCGGACAGCCGGGCGGCGCCCTGGGGGCGCCGAGTCTCGCGTCGAGTCTGCTCGGCGACACGCGCGATGAACAATCGGCGCTGCCCTACCTGGGCATCGGCTACAGCGGGCTGGCGGGGCGCGGCGGCTGGAGCTTCAGCGCCGACTTCGGACTGATGGCGATCGGTGCAGGCAACTCCGTGCGGCTCGGCCGAGCGGGTGGCAGCCAAGGCCTCGACGACCTCGTTCGCGAGCTGCGTCTGACGCCTGTGCTGCAGGTCGGCGCCTCCTACGCCTTCTGAACCTCGCTGCGCCGCGGGGACTCTCGGGCCGGCCGTGGCCGCGGGGAGGGCGCATGCCGTATAACCTCGGGCTCTGTCCGAACACAGCCTGACCAAGACCATGAGCGACGTCCAGACCCGCATCGACCAGATCGTCAAGAACCACCATGTGGTGCTCTTCATGAAGGGCACCGCCCAGTTTCCGATGTGCGGCTTCTCCGGCCGCGCAGTGCAGATCCTGAAAGCCTGCGGCGTGCAGGACCTGAAGACCGTCAACGTCCTCGAGGACGACGAGGTTCGTCAGGGCATCAAGGAATACGCCAATTGGCCGACCATTCCGCAGCTCTACGTCAACGGCGAATTCGTCGGCGGCTCGGACATCATGATGGAAATGTACGAGTCGGGTGAGCTGCAGCCGCTGCTCAACGCATGACCACTGCCCGGCGCGTCGTCGTCGGCATCACCGGTGCGACGGGAGCCGTGTACGCCGTGCGCTTGCTGCGGCGGCTGCGTGAGACGCAGCGGGAGACCCATCTCGTCGCCAGTCCGGCGGGCGTGCTCAACGTCCACCACGAACTGGGCATCGATCGCCGCTCGCTCGAGTCGCTGGCCGACGTGGCCTATGCACCGGGCGATGTCGGCGCGGCCATTGCGAGCGGCTCCTTCGCGACCGACGCCATGGTCGTCGCCCCTTGCTCGATGAAGTCTCTCGCGGCCATCGCCCACGGACTGTCGGACAACCTGCTGACACGTGCAGCCGACGTCACGCTGAAGGAACGCCGCCGCCTCGTGCTGATGGTGCGCGAGACGCCGCTCAATCTGGCGCATCTGCGCAACATGAGCGCTGCCACCGAGATGGGCGCGGTGGTCTTCCCGCCGCTGCCGGCCTTCTACCACCGACCGCAGACGATCGACGAGCTGATCGATGAAACGGTGGAGCGCGTACTGACGCTGATCGGCGTGGGCCAGGCGGCGCCGAAGTCCTGGGCCGGCCTCTCCCCGGACTGACTTAACCGTCGGGGTGCAGCCAGGCCTTGCGCGCGCCGAGCACCGCCCTGGGATACTCGGCCCGGCCGCGACTGCCGTTGTAGCGGCCCAGGGCCATGAACAGGTCGCCCCGCTCGACATCGAGGTAGTGCCGCAGGATCACGCAGCCGAAGCGAAGGTTGGTCTGCATGTGGAAGAGGCGGGAAGGATCGCCGTCACCGATCAAGCGCGCCCAGAACGGCATCACCTGCATGTAGCCGCGGGCACCGGCCGAGCTGATGGCGTACTTGCGAAAGCCGCTCTCCACCTGCACGAGGCCGAGCACCAGCGCCGGCTCGAGGCCAGCACGCTTGCTCTCGTACCAAGTGGCCTCGAGAAACTCGACACGCGTGATGTGCTCTGCCTTGCGCCGCTGCAGCCGCGTGCTCATCGCCCCCAGCCAGCGCAGGTAGGCGAGGCGCGCCTCCGTGCTGTCGAACGACGGCTTCGGCGGCGCACTGTTGCCGATCGCGGCGGAGAGCGCTCCGCGCACCGAGTCGGCCAGCGGCTCCTCGACCTGCGCTCCGGCTTGGGCATGCCGAGACACGAGGGCGGACGCCGGCGCCAACATCGCGGCGAGCAACAGCCGGCGCCGCGCGCTCCCGGCGGGGGAGCGCATGCCAGTCATCGGTTCAGCACCCCCTTCAGGTGGGCGAGCACGTCGCTCACCGCCAGGGCTTCGGCCTGCGTGTCGCGGCGCCCCTGGTACTCGACCTTGCCATCCTTCAGGCCGCGATCCGAGATGACGACGCGATGCGGGATGCCGACCAGTTCCCAGTCGGCGAACATCGCGCCGGGCCGCTCGCCGCGATCGTCGAGCATCGCGTCGACACCGAGATCATCGAGTTCGGCATGCAGTCGATCGGCCGCCGCCCGCACGTCGGCGCTGCGGTCGTAGCCGATCGGGCAGATCACCACGGTGAACGGCGCCATGGCGTCCGGCCAGACGATGCCACGCTCGTCGTGGCCCTGCTCGATCGCCGCGCCGAGGATGCGCGTCACGCCGATGCCGTAGCAGCCCATCTGCATCAGCTGCGGCTTGCCGTTCTCGTCCAGGTAAGTCGCGTTCATCGCCAGGCTGTACTTCGTGCCGAGGAAGAATACGTGGCCGACCTCGATGCCGCGCTGGATGGCCAGCGTGCCCTTGCCATCGGGCGAAGGCTCACCCTCGACGACGTTGCGAATGTCGGCCACGACATCGGGTTCGGGCAGGTCGCGGCCCCAGTTCACGCCCGTGTAATGGTAGTCGGCAGCATTGGCGCCGCAGACGAAGTCGCTCATCGCCGCGACGGTGCGATCGGCCACCACCTTCACCGGTAACACCGTGCCGATCGGCCCCAGGTAGCCCGGTTTGCAGCCGAAGTGGCTCTCGATTTCTGCCGCAGTGGCGAAGCGAAAGCCATGGTTCAGGCCGTGCAGCTTGCCGACCTTCACCTCGTTGAGCTGGTGGTCGCCGCGCACGAGCAGCAGCCAGACGGTCGTTCGCACCACGTCGCCGGCAGCGCTGTGCTCGTCGGTGGCAAGCACCAGCGACTTCACCGTGTGTTGCAGCGGCAGTCCGAGCAGCGTCGCGACATCTTCGCAGGTGGCTTTGCCCGGCGTCGGCGTCTTGCGCAGCGGCTGTGACGCAGCGCCACGCGGCGACTTGGGCGCAAGGGCCTCGGCCAGTTCGATGTTGGCGGCGTAGTCGGAGTCGGGGCAGTAGACGATCGCGTCCTCGCCGGTCTCGGCGATGACCTGGAACTCGTGCGAGCGATCGCCGCCGATCGCACCCGTGTCGGCGGCGACGGCGCGGAAGGTCAGGCCGAGCCGCTCGAAGATGCGCACGTAGGCGGCATACATCTGCTCGTAGCTGCGCCCTGCCGATTCGACGTCGCGGTCGAACGAGTACGCATCCTTCATCGTGAACTCGCGCCCTCGCATCACGCCGAATCGAGGGCGCCGCTCATCGCGGAACTTCGTCTGGATGTGATAGAAGTTCTTCGGCAGCGAGCGGTAACTGCGCAGCTCCTGGCGCGCGATGTCGGTGATCACCTCTTCCGAGGTCGGCTGGATGATGAAGTCGCGCTCGTGACGGTCCTTCACGCGCAGCAACTCCGGGCCCATCTTCTCGAAGCGGCCCGTCTCTTGCCACAGTTCGGCCGGCTGCACCACCGGCATCAGCAGCTCGACGGCCCCGGCGCGATTCATCTCCTCGCGAATGATCTGCTCGACCTTGCGGATCACGCGCAGCCCCATGGGCATGTAGCTGTAGATGCCCGCACCGAGGCGTTTGATCATGCCGGCACGCATCATCAGCTTGTGGCTCATGACCTCGGCATCCGCCGGCGCTTCCTTCAGGGTGGAGACGAAGAACTGGGTGGCTTTCATGGAGGAGACATCGGGCGGGGATGCGGGAAACCCAAGGGGTTGAATCCCGTCATGCCGATGCAATAATGATTTGAACTAGCAGAATTCGGGGTTGATTATGCTCGACCGTGAGGGGTTCAGACCCAACGTCGGCATCATCCTGCTCAACCACAAGAACCAGGTTTTCTGGGGCAAGCGCATACGGACCCACTCCTGGCAGTTCCCGCAAGGGGGCATCAAGCACGGCGAGACGCCTGAGCAGGCGATGTACCGCGAGCTCCACGAGGAAGTGGGGCTGAGGCCGGAGCATGTACGCATCGTGGCGCGCACGCGCGACTGGTTGCGCTATGAAGTCCCCGAGCACTACATCCGCCGGGATGCGCGGGGTCACTATCGCGGCCAGAAGCAGATCTGGTTCCTGCTCCAGCTCACCGGCCGCGACAGCGACATGAATCTGCGCGCCAGCGACCACCCGGAGTTCGATGCCTGGCGCTGGAACGAATACTGGGTGCCGCTCGAGGTGGTCATCGACTTCAAGCGCGATGTCTATCAGATGGCCTTGACCGAACTCGCGCGCTTCCTGCCGCGCGCCCATCACCACAACCGCTACCTGCGCTCGGGACTGCGCCCGCATCACCGCGCCGAGGAGCACGGTCACGCGGACGAAGGCGACGCCCTACCGCCCGCGACCGAGGGCGGTTGAACACGGCACCTGCGTTCAGACGAGCACGAGGTTGTCGCGGTGGATCATCTCCGGCTCGGCGCTGTAGCCGAGCAGACGCTCGAAGTCGGTCGACGGCCGCCGAGAGATGAGGCGCGCTTCGGCGCTGCTGTAGTTGGCCAGGCCGCGGGCAATCTCCGCGCCTTCGGGCCCGCGCACCGCGATGACGTCGCCGCGATGGAACTCTCCGTGCACGTCGACCACGCCGATCGGCAGCAGGCTCTTGCCTTCTTCGCAGACCTTCTTTGCTGCACCCGCATCGACCACCACGGCGCCACGCAGTTGCAGATGGTCGGCCATCCATTGCTTGCGTGCCGCCTGCTTCGGCGTCGCCGCGATCAGTGCCGTGCCGATCGATTCACCATGCGCCAGTCGGATCAGCACATCGGGTTCACGCCCCCAGGCGATCACCGTGCTCGCGCCGCTGCCAGCGGCGCGCTTGGCCGCGAGAATCTTGGTGAGCATGCCGCCGCGGCCGAGGCTGGAGCCCGCCCCACCCGCCATGCGCTCGAGCTCGGGATCACCGGCCCTCGCCTCGTGCACGAGAGTTGCCGCCAGATCCTTGCGCGGATCGGCGGTGTACAGACCCTTCTGATCGGTAAGGATGACGAGCGCGTCGGCGTCGATCAGGTTGGCCACCAGGGCGCCGAGCGTGTCGTTGTCGCCGAATTTGATCTCGTCGTTGACGACGGTGTCGTTCTCGTTGATGACCGGCAGCACGCCCAGGCCGAGCAATGTGAGCAAGGTCGAGCGCGCGTTGAGATAGCGCTCGCGGTCGGCGAGATCGGCATGCGTGAGCAGCACCTGGGCACTGCCCATGCCTTGTTCCCGCAGTTTCGACTCGTAGATCTGCGCCAACCCCATCTGCCCGACGGCGGCGGCGGCCTGGAGTTCGTGCACCTCCTTCGGCCGCGTGACCCAACCGAGACGCTTCATGCCCTCGGCGATGGCGCCGCTGGACACCATCACCAGCTCACGGCCCTCGCGCGCCAGTGCAGCCATCTGTCGGCACCAGTGGCCGATCGCCCGCGCGTCGACACCACGGCCCTCGTCGGTGACAAGGCTGGAGCCGACCTTGACGACGATGCGTCGCGCGAGTGTCAGTGCCTGGCTCACGGTGCGCGGCCGTCATCGACGGCGTCGAAGCGGGGATCCGGATCCTCGGGGGTCACATTGCGCAACTTGGCCACATGCTCGTACACCGCGCGCACCAGCGGCTCGCAACCGCCGCGCGTGAGGGCAGAGATCTGGAACACCGGCCCTTTCCAGCGGAAGCGGCGCACGAACTCGCCTACGCGGCGCTCGCGCTCCTCTTCGGGGATCATGTCGAGTTTGTTGAGCACCAGCCAGCGCGGCTTGGCGTGCAGTGCGGGATCGTACTTCTTGAGTTCGGCCACGATCGCGCGGGCCTGCACCACCGGATCGACCGTGTCGTCGAACGGCGCGAGGTCCACCACATGCAACAGCAGATGCGTGCGCTGCAGGTGACGCAGGAAGAGGTGCCCCAGCCCGGCGCCCTCGGCGGCGCCCTCGATCAGGCCCGGCACGTCCGCGACCACGAAGCTCTGCTCCGGTCCGACACGGACCACACCGAGATTCGGGTGCAACGTCGTGAAAGGGTAGTCGGCGATCTTCGGCTTGGCGTTCGAGATGGCAGCGATCAAGGTCGACTTACCGGCGTTCGGCATGCCCAGCAGTCCGACGTCTGCGAGCACGCGCAGTTCGAGCCGCAGCTTGCGGTGCTCGCCAGGCCAGCCGGGGGTCTTCTGTCGCGGCGCCCGGTTGGTGCTGCTCTTGAAGTGTAAGTTGCCGAAGCCCCCGTCGCCGCCCTTGGCAAGCAACACCTTCTCGCCCGGCACCAGGAGTTCCGCGATCACATCGCCCGTGTCCAGGTCGGTGATGATGGTACCCATCGGCATGCGCAACACGATGTCGTCGGCAGCCGCACCGTATTGGTCGGAGCCGCGGCCGCTCTCGCCGTTGCGTGCCTCGTGGCGCCTCGCGTAGCGGAAGTCGATCAGCGTGTTGAGGTTGCGGTCGCCCACGGCGAACACGCTGCCACCGCGACCGCCGTCCCCGCCGTCCGGTCCGCCGAAGGGAATGAACTTCTCGCGGCGGAAGCTGGCGCAGCCATTGCCGCCATTGCCGGCAACGACCTCAATGGTGGCTTCGTCGACGAACTTCATGCTGGCGTCTGCACGTTGAAGGGATGGTAGTGCAGTCCCGCAAACAACGAAGCCCCGGATGGCCGGGGCTTCGTGTTGCAGGCCGCGGGTACGACCGGCTGGTCAGGCCCCTTCAACGCTGACCGTGTGGCGGTTCAGCGGGCCCTTGACAGCAAACTTGACTTCGCCGTCAACCAGCGCGAACAACGTATGGTCCTTGCCGACGCCGACGTTCGTGCCGGCATGGAACTTGGTGCCGCGCTGGCGCACGATGATCGAGCCGGCCGGAACCTTCTGCCCGCCGAAGACCTTGACGCCGAGCATCTTCGGCTTCGAGTCACGGCCGTTTCGGGTCGAGCCGCCGCCCTTTTTCTGTGCCATGTTCTGACTCCTTGGTGTGTGTCGCTACCCGATCAGGCGTTGACGGCGCCGATCTGCAACTCCGTGAACGCCTGGCGGTGCCCGCCATGCTTCTGATAGTGCTTGCGGCGACGCATCTTGAAAATGCGCACCTTGTCGTGCTTGCCGTGCGCCACGACCGTGGCCCTCACGCTGGCACCCGCCACCAAGGGAGTCCCGACCTTCAGATCGGCGCCGTTTCCAACTGCCAACACCTGGTCGATCGTGATCTCTTGGCCAACGTCCGCAGCAATCTGTTCTACCTTGATCTTTTCGCCAGCAGCAACTCGGTATTGCTTGCCGCCGGTTTTTATGACCGCGTACATATCAGCCCTTTCTCGTGTTCGCTCCGGCGTTGAGCTGCCAGAGCCCCTCCGCAGCGCGAAGAGCCTTTCAGTATAGCATCAACGCTCCCTTCAGTCTCCGGCCATGCGTTGGCACGCCGGCCCGGCTTTCTATAATTCGCCGACCAATCCGAGCGCGACGTGCAGACTTCCACCACGACCTCCACGATCACGCCGACGGGCGCCGCCAGTCTGGTTGCAACCGACATGCGGGAGGTCGACGCCGTGATCCGGCGCCGGCTCGCTTCGGACGTGGCGCTGGTCAATCAGATTTCCGAGTACATCATCGGTGCTGGCGGCAAGCGCGTACGGCCGATGCTGGTGATCCTGTTTTCGAGGGCGTTGGGATTCAACGGGTCGGAGCAGCACGAGCTGGCGGCGACCGTCGAATTCATCCACACCGCCACACTGCTGCACGACGACGTCGTGGACGAATCGGCCCTGCGGCGGGGGCGTCAGACTGCAAATGCCCTGTTCGGCAACGCAGCCAGCGTGCTGGTGGGCGACTTCGTCTACTCGCGCGCCTTCCAGATGATGGTGTCGGTCAATCGCATGCGTGTGCTGGAGGTCCTGGCCGATGCAACCAACGTCATCGCGGAGGGCGAGGTGCTCCAACTGATGAACATGCATGACCCGGACATCGCGGTCTCCGAGTACCTGCGAGTCATCCGTTTCAAGACAGCCAAGCTGTTCGAGGCCAGCGCGCGGCTTGGCGCCGTGCTCGCCGAAGCGCCGCGCGAGGTCGAAGAGGCCTGCGCATCGTTCGGCCGCTCCCTGGGTACAGCATTCCAGCTGGTCGATGACCTGCTCGACTACGAGGGCAGCACGGCTCAACTGGGCAAGAACGTCGGTGACGACCTGCGCGAGGGCAAGCCGACACTGCCTCTGCTGCTGGCCATGGAGCGAGGCACGGAGGAAGAGCGCCAGCTGATTCGCCATGCCATCGAGCACGGCGAAGTGGCGCGGCTGGCCGACATCGTGGACATCGTGAGTCGCACCGGCGCCATCGACGCGACCCGGGCTGCCGCGCGCGCGGAGGCGACCCAGGCCGCCGCACAACTGTCGCGGTTGCCCGCGTCGGAGTACCGTGAAGCTCTGCTAGAATTCTGTGCTCGGTCGGTGGAGCGTTCGTCGTAGAGCGTTGACCACGGCGGTGTTCTCGACCACTGCGACCGGAATCGGGGTGTAGCTTAGCCTGGTAGAGCGCTACGTTCGGGACGTAGAGGCCGGAGGTTCGAATCCTCTCACCCCGACCATCGACATCGCGCCGCTTCTGCGTGCTTCAATTTGTTGCACCTTCCGCGTCTCGCTGGCGGGAATTGTTGGCTACGGCGCCCGCTTCTCTCGTTTACAGTGCCCAGCGGATCAGCGATCATGATCCGCTACCACTCACTTTCGCGGCGACCCCTCCAACGTGGACACATTGGCAGAAGCCCCCCAGTCGGCCCTCTCCGGCGTGGCCCGGGTGCTGGTGCATGCCGGCCGGCTGAATGCCAAGACCGCGGAAGAGCTCGTCAAGAGCGCCAGGGAGAAGAAGTCCAGTTTCATCTCCTCGGTGATTGCGTCCGGCGCCGTGGCACCCTCCGATCTGGCGCACACGCTCTCCTCGGCGCTGGCGCTTCCGCTGCTCGACCTGGCCGCCATCGACCTGCAAAAGCTGCCGAAGAACGTCGTCGACGCCAAGCTCGCACTCCAGTATCAGGTGGTGGTGCTCGGCAAGCGCGGCAATCGCCTGTTCATTGGCGGTGCAGATCCGACCGACCAGGAGGCGGTCGAGCGCATCAAGTTCGCGACGCAACTCTCGCCGGAATGGGTCATCGTCGAGCACGACAAACTGGCCAAGCTCCTCGAGGCCACCGGCGCGTCGGCCAACGAGGCGCTGGAATCTCTGTCTTCCGGCGATTTCGAGTTTGATGTCACCGACGACGTCACGGCACCGCAGGAGGCTGAGGCCTCGACCGACGTCGAGGATGCGCCCGTCGTACGTTTCCTGCAGAAGATGCTGATCGACGCGATCAACGCGCGCGCTTCCGACCTGCACTTCGAACCGTACGAATATCACTACCGCGTCCGCTTCCGCATTGACGGCGAACTGCGCGAGATCACCCAGCCGCCGATCGCGATCAAGGACAAGCTGGCGTCGCGCATCAAGGTCATCTCTCGACTGGACATCGCCGAGAAGCGCGTCCCGCAGGATGGACGCATGAAGCTGAAGTTCGGCAACAAGGCGATCGACTTCCGCGTCAGCACGCTGCCCACGCTGTTCGGCGAGAAGATCGTGATCCGCATCCTCGACCCGTCGAGCGCGAAGCTTGGCATCGAGGCTCTGGGCTACGAGAAGATCGAAAAAGATCGCCTGCTCAAGGCCATCGCTCGCCCCTATGGCATGGTGCTCGTCACCGGCCCGACCGGTTCGGGCAAGACGGTATCCCTGTACACCTGCCTGAACATCCTCAACCAGCCGGGCGTCAACATCGCGACGGTCGAGGATCCGGCGGAAATCAACCTGCCCGGAATCAATCAGGTCAACGTCAACGACAAGGCCGGGCTGAATTTCGCCGTCGCGCTGAAGTCATTCTTGCGACAGGATCCGGACATCATCATGGTCGGCGAGATCCGCGACCTGGAGACCGCAGACATTGCCATCAAGGCGGCGCAAACGGGCCACATGGTGATGTCGACACTGCACACGAACGATGCGCCGACAACGCTGACGCGTTTGCTCAACATGGGTGTGGCGCCCTTCAACATCGCCTCGGCGGTGCTGCTCATCACCGCACAGCGTCTGGCCAGAAAACTCTGCGAGAACTGCAAGTCACCTGCCGACTATCCGCGCGAGGCGATGCTCAAGGCGGGCTTCCAGGAGATCGACCTCGACGGCAGCTGGAGGCCGTATCGCGCGGTCGGCTGCTCGGCTTGCACGAATGGCTACAAGGGCCGTGTCGGCATCTATCAGGTGATGCCGATCTCCGAAGAGATTCAGCGGCTGATCCTGGCGGAGGGCACGGCCATGGATCTGGCGGCGCAAGCGCAGCGCGAGGGTGTGCGCGATCTTCGCCAGTCAGGCCTCATCAAGGTCCGGGCAGGCGTGACGACGCTCGAAGAAGTGATCTCGGTGACCAACGAGTAAGGTGTCAATCGAAGGGCGGGGGGGGGACCTCTCGGAACGACTATGGCCACTGCGGTAGCGGCAAAGAACATCAAGGACCTCGTCTTCGAGTGGGAAGGCAAGGACAAGAACGGAAAGATCGTGCGCGGCGAGATGCGCGCCGGCGGCGAAGCCATGGTGAGTGCGAGCCTGCGCCGCCAGGGCATCCTCACCACGAAGGTCAAGAAGCGCCGCCTCAGCGGCGGCCGCGCGATCAAGCAGAAGGACATCGCCGTCTTCACGCGCCAGCTGGCGACGATGATGAAGGCCGGCGTACCCCTGATCCAGTCCTTCGACATCGTTGCGCGCGGCAGCTCCAATCCGAAGCTCACCCGACTGCTCACCGAAATCCGCTCCGACGTCGAGACCGGCACCAGCCTTTCGTCCGCTTTCCGCAAGCATCCGCTGCATTTCGATGCGCTGTACTGCAACCTCGTCGAGGCGGGCGAGGCAGGCGGCATCCTCGAAGCGCTGCTGGATCGCCTGGCGATCTACCAGGAAAAGACGATGGCGCTGAAGAACAAGATCAAGTCGGCGCTGATCTATCCGGTGGCGGTGCTGGTGGTGGCATTCATCGTCGTGGCGATCATCATGATCTTCGTGATTCCCGCCTTCAAGGATGTGTTCACCTCCTTCGGTGCTGACCTGCCGGCCCCGACGCTGTTCGTGATGGCCGTCTCCGAGTACTTCGTCAAGTACTGGTATCTCATCTTCGGCGTCATTGGCGGCGGCATCTACTTCTTCATGGAGTCGTGGAAGCGTTCTCCGCGCATGCAGAAGGCGATGGACCGGCTGCTGCTGCGCGTGCCGGTATTCGGTGATCTGGTCAACAAGTCCTGCGTGGCGCGCTGGACGCGCACCTTGTCGACGATGTTCGCGGCTGGCGTACCGCTGGTCGAGGCCTTGGACTCCGTCGGTGGCGCGTCCGGGAATGCGGTGTTCCTGGAAGCGACGGAGCAGATCCAGAAGGACGTCTCCACGGGCTCCGCCTTGACCACCTCGATGCAGACCACCGGCGTGTTCCCGACCATGGTGATCCAGATGTGCGCGATCGGCGAGGAGTCGGGTGCACTCGACCAGATGTTGGGCAAGGCGGCCGAGTTCTACGAGGACGAGGTCGATGAGGCGGTCAAGGGCCTGTCCAGCCTGATGGAGCCGTTCATCATCGTGATCCTTGGCACGATCATCGGCGGCATCGTGGTCTCGATGTACCTGCCAATCTTCAAGCTGGGCCAGGTGGTCTGACGCGCGCCCGATGGACGCGCAAGTTCTGCAGGGGCTTCTCTCGCCCCCTGCCCTGGCACTGCTTGGCCTGTGCATCGGCAGCTTCCTCAATGTCGTCATCCACCGTGTGCCACTCATGCTCGAGCGCGAGTGGCGCGCCGAGAGTGCGGATCTGCTCGGCGTGACCATCGACGCACAGGAACCGCTCACGCTGTCGAAGCCGCGCTCGCGTTGCCCGTCGTGTGGGCACGCGATCAGGTGGCATGAGAACATCCCCGTGCTCGGCTACCTGCGGCTGCGTGGCAAGTGCTCATCCTGCAAGACCCCGATTTCGCCGCGCTACCCGCTGGTCGAGGTCTTCACCGCCGTGGTGTTCGCGCTGATCGGATGGCACGTTGGTGCGTCGCCGGTAGCATTGTTGTGGTGTGGCTTCGCGGCCGCGCTGATCGCTCTGGCCGGCATCGACTGGGACACGACCTTCCTGCCGGACAACCTGACCCTGCCGCTGTTGTGGGCCGGACTCGTCGCCAGTGCCGCCGGCTGGACCCTGCCCTTGTCCGACGCCGTGTGGGGAACGGTCGCCGGCTACCTGTCGCTCTGGTCCGTCTACTGGCTTTTCAAGCTGGCCACCGGCAAGGAAGGCATGGGCTTCGGCGACTTCAAGCTGCTGGGCGCGCTGGGCGCCTGGCTCGGATTGAAGATGATCCTGCCGATCGTGTTGCTTGCTTCGCTGATCGGCGCCCTGGTGGGTATCGCCATGAAGCTGGGAGGCGCTTTGCGCGAAGGGCAGTACGTGCCCTTCGGACCCTTCCTCGCCGGCGCCGGCCTGACGGTGATGCTGGCGGGGCCAACGCGCGTGCTGGGCTGGATCGGCTGGGCCTGAGCCCTCCACGGCCATGATGCATCGCCACCCACTGCGCATCGGCCTGACGGGCGGCATCGGCAGCGGCAAGAGCACGGTCGCACAGGAACTGGCTGCCCTCGGTGCCGCGATCGTCGACACCGACGCGATCGCTCGCGGCTTGACGCAGCCGGGCGGCGCGGCGCTCTCAAGCATCGCAGCGCAGTTCGGCGCCGAGTACATCGATGCGTCGGGCGCACTGGATCGTGCGCGCATGCGCAGTCACGCCTTTGCCGATCCCTCGGCGCGGCGGCGCCTGGAGGCCATTCTTCATCCGTTGATTCGTGTGGAGACCGCGCGCCGGGCCGATGCGGCAGGTACCCCAGTGATCGTGTTCGACGTGCCGCTTCTCGTCGAGTCCGGCCGCTGGCGCGAAGAGGTCGACAAGGTGCTCGTGATCGACTGCCGCGAGGCCGTCCAGGCGGAACGGGTGATGAGCCGTTCGGGCTGGACGCGCGAGGCCGTGGAAGCCGTGATAGCCCAGCAGGCTCCTCGCCGCGCACGGCGGGCCTGCGCCGATGCGGTGATCTTCAACGACGGGATCGCGCGCGCGGAACTGACGTGCGAGATTCGGGCTCTGTGGGATCTGTGGTGCGCAGGCCTGTGAAACAATGAACCGGCGGCAGGGTCTCGCCCCGCGGCTCGGAATCAGCGACCTTGATCCTCTACGAATACCCCTTCAACGAGAGCATCCGCACGATGCTGCGGCTCGAGCACCTGTTCGACCGGCTCGGGCAGTTGATCGAGCGCCAAGCTCCTGTCGATCATCACTTCGCGCTGGCAACGATCTTCGAGATCATGGATGTCGCCTCGCGCGCCGACCTCAAGTCCGATCTGCTCAAGGACCTGGAGCGCCAGAAGGTTCAGCTCAACGGCTATCGCGGGAATCCGTCGATCTCGGAGTCTGCACTCGAGCAGGTGCTCGCCCGAGTCGATCACGCCTTCCACGGCCTGAACCAGCTTCCGGGCAAGGCCGGTGCCGTGCTGACCGGCAACGAGTGGCTGATGAGCATCCGCAGCCGCATCAGCATTCCCGGCGGCACCTGCGAGTTCGACCTGCCGGCCTACTACGCGTGGCAGAAACAGGAAGCACAGCGTCGGCGCAACGACCTGTTGCACTGGGCGAGTTCGCTGATGCCCTTGGCGGAGGCTCTGTCGGTGCTGCTCGGACTGCTGCGCGACTCGGGCGTGCCTCACAAGGTGATGGCCGCGGGCGGACAGTTCCAGCAGAGTCTGCCGCAGGGCCGCAGCTACCACTTGCTGCGCATGCGTCTGCCCGAATCGCTGGAACTTGTGCCCGAGATCAGTGGGCATCGGCTGCTGGTGTCGATCCGCCTGATGCGCCAGGATGCCGAGGGCCGGCTCAAGCCGAGCAGCGAGGACACCAGCTTCGAGTTGACCCTCTGCGCATGACCACACCGACGACGCCCCGCACGGTGCGCTGCCCTGCATGTGGCGGGCCGAGCGAGTACGGCGCCG
This sequence comes from uncultured Piscinibacter sp., assembly GCF_937952055.1. Classification (GTDB taxonomy): domain Bacteria; phylum Pseudomonadota; class Gammaproteobacteria; order Burkholderiales; family Burkholderiaceae_C; genus Piscinibacter. The sequence continues at coordinate 208,407 of NZ_CALFYO010000033.1, read as the reverse complement.
CCAACGCCTGGCGGCCTTTCTGCAGCGAGCGCTGCAAGAACCACGACTTCGGAGCCTGGGCCAGCGAAAGCTACCGCGTGAGCGAACCTGCCCGCTCCGTCGACGTCGATCCCGGCGCCGAGTCGACGCAGCGGCACTGATGCGGGCCTCGCGCCTGAAGCTCCTCCTCTGTGTCACCGCATGAACGATGATGTGCTTCGCAGTCATGACAGCAAGCCGCGCTGCCGTTGGTGCGCGAATGTCGTTCCATGCCTGCCCCGGGGAAGACCACGAGTGGAGCTTCCCCGTTGCCGACGACCCCCGGCTCTCTGAAAAGCCCGGGTGGCCGCCGCATCTCCACCGAGTGAAGGCGCGGGTCGGCTGGACCCTCGTCACCATGCCCACCGTGATCGGCGGCGCCTTGGGCATGCGGCCCCGCGCTCGACCACTGGGAAGCCGCCGCGGCAGTGGAGCTCTTCCACCCGGATCTTGCCCGGTGGAACTCTCGAGTCGTCGACTCGCTCCAGAGCGATTTCCTTCACCAACCGGAATCGGGCAGCCCCCGCAGCGCGTCATGGCTCGAAACATTCATGTGGCCTGTCTTTGCGCCGCCTGGTGCCGTCTGTGCGACGAGTACGCCGCCGTGTTGACTGCTTCGACGGAGGCATTCCGCACCCACGATGTGCCGCTGCAGGTGCACTGGATCGACATCGAGGACGACGCCGAGCTGGTGGGCAGCTTCGACGTCGAGACTTTCCCGACCATCGTCATCGTGGCGGACGGCCAGGTGCGCTTCGCCGGTCCAGTCCGGCCGCAGGCCGACACGCTGCTCCGGCTGTTGCGCGCCACCGTTCTCGACAACCATGCCGATGCGCCAGCGTCGGCCTTTCCCGCGGAGGTACTGGCCTTCGCGGACAGGCTCGGCCAAGGCACCGGCCATCGGCCGCCGATCGCGACCCGCTGACCGCGCCCCGGTCGGACGCCGCCGGCGCGAGAGCTTCCAGGTGTCGAGCCGCCCGAATCCGTCTGAAGCGGATGGCCCGAAGCAGCCATCCCGCCCCGACCGGTCTGAGGGTTCGCGTGATCCGGCGCCCGACGGCGGCCCACCAGCACCCGACTGTCACGCCGACGTGACCCGATACGGAGCTGTCGCCGGCGCCACCTGCAGCCGCTTCGGCATTCGTGCCTGGTCTCCATCCACGTGGGGCTCGGCCGGTAAGGTCCGGGTCTGGGCAGACGTCTCTTCGTCGACGGACCCGCTGACGTCGACGAATGCCGGGCACGATCACACCACACCGGCATCCGCCATCCGGCATCACGCGATGCAGGGGCTGCACACCGGGCTGAGACGACCGGTTCAGCCTCGATCGCCGGTGATGTAGCGCTCGAGCTGCTCGATGATGAATCGCTGTTCCGAGATGATGTCCTTGACCAGGTCGCCCATCGAAATGAGGCCCAGCAGCCTGTCGTCGTTCATGACCGGCAGATGTCGGACCTGCTTTTCGGTCATCAAGGCCATGCACTGCTCGGTCGTATGTTCGGGGCCCACGCACAACACGTCGGAAGTCATGATGTCGCGCACCGGCGTGTCCCTGGACGACCGGGCCATGAGTGCGATCTTGCGCGCGTAGTCGCGCTCGGTGATGAGGCCGACGACCTTCGCGCCTGCCATCACCACGAGCGCGCCGATGTTCTTGTCCGCCATGAGCTTGACCGCATCGAGGACCGAGACCTCGGGCGTGATCGTATGGACGGTCTGATTCGCCTTTGACTTGAGGATGTAGGCGGCTGTCTTCACGATGGACCTCCTTGGTGACCATGACCGGACGACTGCAGACTGCCCGCAGCCGCGACGCACCCTCGTGGCGCAAGGGCCAGAAAGCGCGGCGCCTGCATGCGAAGACTCCTACCGGCGTCGAGCTGCGGAGTTGAGGCGCATCAATCGTGTCGTGGGTTCCTCGCGCTCGTCTTCCCCTTCCCGGCAGGCACCGTTCGACCTGCAGGCCGACTCCGAATGCACATCGACATCGCCGACAAGTGAGTGAACCTTGCATGGACTCATCGGCCGCGATTGCGATGCCGACCGCGAGAGACTGGGTGGTGCTCGCGCGGGCACATCGTCGTGCGCAAGAGGTTGCGTCCCCTGTCGGGAATGCGTCGCGTCGCGGAGAACTTCGTCGAAGGATCGACCGGCACGCGCGCTGGCGCCTCTGCGCGGAGGCGTGACGGCTCCACGGGCCTCAAGAGTCGCTGCAGATCGAGCGCGGCGCGGATGGGCCGTGGGTCTGTCGTGGCGACAGCGCCTGGGGCTGAAGCTCCTCGCCGCCCTGGGGCGCGCGCCGTGCAGTCTTCGGAACGGCCGAGCATTGTTTTCGGGTAGCGGATCCGACGCGGCGCGCAGACGCTGGCGGAGCACCATCGGGTCGACCTGCCACGGATGGCGAACCATCTGCTCGAGCAGCGGCTTGGCGGCCATCGGTTCGGGGCGACGAACGTCGCCTTCGGTGTGCAACCTTCGGGTGGATGGTGCCGACGAGCCACCGTCACCCGGAGCGACGCGGCCTCGCTTCGGCACTCCGGGCCCCTGGCCGCGGCAAGACGCTTCGCCCTCGGATGGAAGACATCACGTGGCCGCCGATGGATACGGTCCCTCGAACACGCTTGTACTTGACGGCACGGGATGAGAGTCTCCACGGCACCTTTTGAAGACGCCGCGGACCGGCATGCGCCGTGCCTGCGGCGCCCGCAGTTCATGGCCGACGACATGGAGCCGTCGCGTCTGCGCGCGAGCGGCGGCCTCCGCCAAGGATCGCGCGTGACGCTCCGCGTCCGGCGCCAAGGGAACGGTCCTGTCGCAGCAGGAACGGATGTCTCGCGGCGCGGACAGTGGTCATTCGGGGTTCGCGCTGGCGAGCGGTCAGCGTTTCGAGGCGTTCACTTGATCATGTCGTTTACGCACCTCCGGCGGCCATTGCGACTTGATCCAGGAGAGCACGGCGACGATCTCCTGGTCACTCAACACGTCGCGGTAGACGGGCATGGAGGTCTTGTAGCCGGGGTCACCCACGACGGCAGCCACGCCGTCCCGCGTGATGCGAATGAGCAACTCGTCCGGGTGATGCCAAGTGTGGCCGCTGGCGTCATGGGGTGGTGCTGGCAGCAGGCCGTCGGCACCGCGTGTACGCCAGTTCGGTTGACCTTCGAGCGCTTCACCATGGCATGAAGCACACTGCTGCCGGTAGATCACGGCGCCTCGGGCGGTGACCTTCCCATCGTCGGGGCGCAGGGCCCCGACTTCGTCCCCGTGCTGTGTCGCGACATCGGCGAGCCACCACCATGCAGCTGCGGCGATGATTGGAAGAAGGCCGATGGCGATTGCCGTCTTGGTACGCATGCTCGTTCTCTCCTGCACACAGTCTCCCATGCCGGCCCGGCGACGTCACGGCGTGCCCGGCGCCTTCGTCTTCGCCTGGATGGTGCCCAGGCACAAGACCGCCACGGCGATGTTGCTGTTCTGGCTGTTCGCGCTGACATCGTCATGGGCCAACGCCTGCGTTCTGTAGAACCGGCAGACGCACCCGCATGCCTCGTCCAGCGTGCTTGAATCCAACGCGCTGACGGTGATGGCAGGGCATGCCGGTGCCGTCGCCGCGCACGGTGGCGAAGCCTCGGCGGGGAAGTCCATCTGCCTCGAGGTCTGCGACGCCACCTCGCAAACGTCAGTGCAGCCGGACAGGGTGATGGGTGTGACTCCCGTTGCCCTGGGGCCCTCGATGGCTCTCGCGTGGGCAGCCGACGGACCGGCCCCATTGCCTGGGCCGCAGGGCGGCACGGCGGCGTCGCCGCGCGCAACCGTCCCGCCGCGGACGCTGTTGTCGCGACTCGCGTTGTAGCGCCTGCGCGGCGGCCTGCTTCGCCCGAGCGCTGCGCTCGGGCGACCAGCCCTTTCCCGTCCGTAGCCCAGACGGCTGTGCAGCCGCCCCGTCGCCGCGCCTGGCCAGCGGCGAATGCACGCCGGACGAGTACGAGAAGCGAAAGGCGCTGCTGGACCGTGACCGTCCTTCCGGCGGTTGATCGGCATGCGATCAACACGATGCGGCAGGGGTGAATGCCTTGACTCCGAACCGTCGGCAGCACGAAGCTGGTGTCGACCATCACGCGCCTGCGAGAAAGGATCCAGCGATGAGCGCACATGAGCACCCGCACGATGCGATTCCCGTTCCTGCACCGAGGGAAAGGATGCCAACGCCTCTCGGCAGGCCGGTGAAGACCGCGCTGCTCATGGTGGCGCTGGTGGGCGGCTTCTACCTCTTGCGCGAGCATTGGAATCATGTGGCCGGCAACTGGGTCTATCTGCTGCTGCTCGCGTGCCCGCTGATGCATCTGTTGCATGGTCACGGTGGACATGGGGGCCATGGCGGGCATGGCAGCACGCGCCGCGACGACATCGACTCTGACAAGGGGTGAAGACATGGACATGCCAAAGCGCCACCATCACGACCAGAAGGGGCAAACCACGGGGCCGTCTGCAGGCGCGCCACCGCGAAACGGTAGACCTGCCCCATGCACCCGGAGGTGAGCCTGAACGCGCCCGGCAGGTGCCCGAAGTGCGGCATGGGGCTGCAGCTCGAAGCCGGCTGGACTGCTCCCGACGGAGGCCCGAACCCGGCGCTCGTCGACTTCACCCGCCGGCTGTGGATCGCCGTCGCCCTGACGGTTCCGCTCTTGGTGCTCACGATGACGCCGTACCTCGGCGTCGCCGCCGTGCGCGAGCTGTTCGGCGAGCACACCGCCATGTGGATCGAACTCGCGCTGTCCGCGCCGGTGATCCTGTGGTCCGGCTGGCCGTTCTTCGAGCGCGGCTGGGTGTCGTTCCGCAGCCGGAACCTCAACATGTTCAGCCTGATCAGCATGGGCGTGGCCGCGGCATTCCTCTACTCGGTGGTGGCGCTGGTCGAGCCGGACGTCTTGCCGGCGGGTTTCCGTGATCCCTCGACCGGCATCGTGGGGGGGTACTTCGAAGCCGCGGCGGTGATCGTGACGCTGGTGCTGCTGGGCCAGGTGATGGAACTGCGTGCACGCGAGGGCACCGGCAAGGCGGTCTGCGCGCTCCTCGACCTCGCGGCCAAGACCGCGCGCGTGATCCGGCCGGGCGGCACGGAAGAAGAGATCCCGCTCGAACAGGTTCAGGGCGGCGACCGGCTGCGCGTGCGTCCCGGGGAGAAGGTGCCGGTGGACGGCTCGCCGGTGCCCGTGGAGAAAGTGGCCGGCGACAAGCTCACCGGCGCCACGATCGACGGCACCGGCAGCCTGGTGATGGAGGCCACGCGCGTGGGTGCCGACACCCTGCTGGCGCAGATCGTCGACATGGTCGCCAGCGCGCAGAAGAGTCGCGCGCCAATCCAGAAATGGGCCGACATGGTGGCCGGCCGGTTCGTGCCGGCGGTGATCGGCATCGCGGCCCTGGCCTTCATCGCCTGGCCCATCTGGGGACCGCCCCCCGCCCTGGCCTACGCGCTGGTCGCGGCGGTGGCAGTGCTCATCATTGCCTGCCCTTGCGCGCTCGGCCTGGCCACGCCAATGTCGATCATGACCGCCACCGGCCGTGGCGCGCAGATGGGCGTTCTGATCAAGAACGACGAGGCGCTCGGGCGCTTCGAGAAGGTCGACACGCTCATCGCCGACAAGACCGGCACCCTCACCGAAGGCCAGCCCCAGCTGGTGGCGGTGCTGCCCGAGCCCGGGCACGACGAGGCCGAGGTGCTGCGCCTGGCCGCGACGCTGGAGAAGGGCTCGGAGCACCCGCTGGCCGAGGCCATCGTCCGGGGCGCCGACAAGCGCGGCGTGAAGCTCGGCCAAGCCAAGGATTTCGAGGCCGTCACCGGCAAGGGCGTGACGGGCCGGGTCGACGGCAAGGCCGTGGCGCTGGGCAACCTCAAGCTGGTCCAGGACCTCCGGCTCGACGCCCGCATCGCGGGGCTGGTCGGCGTGGCCGACCCGGTCAAGGCCACCACGCCCGCGGCGATCGAGTCGCTGCACAAGCTGGGCTTCCATGTCGTCATGGCCACCGGCGACAACGAGCGCACGGCCAGGGCCGTGGCGCAGCAGCTGGGCATCGACGAGATCCGCGCCGACGTGATGCCGCAGGACAAGGCGCGCATCATCAAGGAGCTGCAGGCCCAGGGCCGCAGGGTGGCGATGGCCGGCGACGGCGTCAACGACGCGCCGGCACTGTCACAGGCCGATGTCGGCATTGCGTTGGGCACCGGTGCCGACGTGGCGATCGAAAGCGCCGGCTTCACGCTGGTGAAGGGTGACCTGACCGGCATCGTGCGCGCGCGCCGCCTGGCCCGCGCGACGATGCACAACATCCGGCAGAACCTGTTCTTCGCGCTGAGCTACAACGCGGCCGGCGTGCCGATCGGGCCGATCTTCGCGGCCTTCGCAATGAGCGCCTCGCCGCTGTCGGTGGCGCTCAACGCCCTGCAGCTGCGCTCGGTGCGGGTCTGAGCGGGCGAGCGCCGCATGGACATCGTCGCGCACACGCTCTGGGCCGGTCTCGGCGCCGCCGCGCTGGCGCGGCGCCGTCCGGTGGCGCGGGGCACCGTCGCGGCCACGATGACGCTGGCGGCGCTTCCCGACGTGATCCAGATGCTGCCGGTGCTGGGCTGGTGGTGGTTTGGCGGCGGCAGCCTCGAAGCGGTGCGGGCCTTCGCCATCGCGATGCCGGGCCAGGAACCGGCGATGCCCGAGTTGGTGACCTGGTGGTCGCACACGATCCACTGCATCGCCCACAGTGCCGTGATCGCGGCCGGCGCCACGCTGCTGCTGTGGGCCTGGCGGCGCACGCTGTGGGTGCCGCTGCTGGGCTGGTGGTCGCACATCGTGATCGACGTGTTCACGCACTCGGCGGACTACTACGCCTCGCCGGTGCTGTACCCCTTCACCGAGCGCGGCTTCGACGGCATCGCCTGGATCACACCCTGGTTCATGGCGCTGAACTACTTGGCGCTTGCCGCCGCCGGCGTCGCGCTCCTCATGCACCGGCGGCGCGGCACCCACACGGCCCCGACCCGATCCGACGAGGCGATCCGATGACTCCCTCCCTCCCTCCCGCCCGCAGGCACGCCGCCCCGTCGCCGCCGCCAGGCTCGCGCTGATCATTCTGGCGATCCTTTCGGCGTCGGCCGCTAGGGGTCAACGCATCAAGGACCTCCCGCCGTCGGCGTTCGGCATCACGATGCCCGCGTTCTGGCCCCAGGCCATCGCCGGCCGACGATGAACACGATCGCCGGGCGTTACCGGTCCTCAGATGCCATCGTGAGGTGACCGCATGGGGCTGGCTCCAGCGCCCGCCACTGTGCGGCGCGTCGCTTCGCGTCGCGAGCTGCATTCGGCCTGCCGGTCGACTTCGGCGGCATCGGCGTCGGCGCCGCGGGGGCGTCAAGTCGAACCTCCCGGATGGTTGAGGGTGATCACATCGGACGCCGGGCCGGACTTGACCTTCCCATCGTTGCGGCGCATAGGTGACTCATGCACCGTTCCGACAAGGAGCTTGCATGGACACGCTGAACAGGAGCCGGGGGGCATTCGCCTCCGGCGTGTCGCCCGAGATGATCCGCCACGGTGACAACGGCCGGCTGCTCGAGGGCTGGCGCGACCACGCGCGCCCGAGCCGCCAGGTCAGGACATTGGCGCTGGCGCACCTTGCCGCCCTCGACGTTGCGGGCCCGGATGCTCCCGGTGCACGCGCAGCCCACCCCCTGCCGTCGCCGCGCGGGCAGCACGACATGACGGGCCGAAGCCAATGACCGGGCGCCGCAGCTTCATGGCGTTGGCCGCCGCGACGCTGCTGCCCGCACCGTCGTGGGCGGACGAACCGAGCGGGCGTGCGATCGTCGAACGCGGCGAGGCACTTCTCTGGGGCCAGACGCTGCAAGGCCGCTACGAGATGACGATCACCACGCCGCGCTGGGAGCGCACGCTCGTGCTGCGTGTATGGATCGAGCGCCCGCATCGCAGCTTCGTGCGCATCGAGTCGCCGGCCAAGGAAGCCGGCATCGGGTCGCTGCGCATCGGCGCACAGATGTGGAACTACCTGCCAGCGGTGGAACGCACCATCAAGATCCCGCCGTCGATGATGCTGCAGCCGTGGATGGGGTCCGACTTCACGAACGACGACCTGGTCAAGGAAAGCAGCGTGCTTGACGACTACGTGCACGAGCGGCTGGAGGCCACGACGTTCGAGGGACAGCCGGCCTACCAGGTCCGGGCGACGCCGAAGCCGGACGCCGCCGTCGTGTGGGGCAGCATCGTGTTCTGGGCGCGCCGCAACGACTTCGTGCCGCTTGCTCAGCAGTACTACGACGAGCGTGGCAAGCTCGTGCGCACGTTGAACTTCTCGGACGTGCGCGTGGTCGGCGGCCGCAGCGTGCCCACGCGCTGGGCGATGCAGCCGGCAGACACGCCCGGCCAGCGCACGACGGTGATCCTGAAGGACGCCGTCTACGACCAGCCGATTGCCGAGGACGTGTTCAGCCAGCGCCACCTGCAACGGCGATGAACGAACCCGCCAACGCCGTCGAGTTGCGCGCCGTCTGCCGCGTCTATCGCCAGGGCGGCACCGAGGTACGGGCACTCGACGGCATCGACCTCGACATCCCCGCTGGCGACTTCGCGGTCCTCGTCGGGCCTTCGGGATCGGGCAAGACAACGCTGCTGAACCTGATCGGCGGATTGGACACGCCCAGCAGCGGGCGCATCGTCGTCGCCGGCACCGAGATCGGCCGCATGAGCCGCGCGGAACTGGCGGCACTGCGTTTGCGCAGGATTGGATTCGTGTTCCAGGACTTCAACCTGATTCCGGTGCTGTCGGCGATCGAGAACGTCGAGTTCGTGATGCTGCTGCAAGGGGTCGGCGCGCGCGAGCGCCGGCAGCGCGCCCTGGCGCTGTTCGACGAGCTCGGTCTCGCCGGGCTCGAACAGCGGCGACCGGGCGAGTTGTCCGGCGGACAGCAGCAGCGGGTCGCGGTCGCACGGGCGGTCGCGGCAGGACCGACGATCGTGCTGCCCGACGAGCCCACCGCGAACCTCGACTCGAGCGCTGGTGCATCGCTCATGGACCTGATGCGGCGCCTCAACGAACGCCAGGGGGTGACCTTCGTCTTCTCGACTCACGACCCGATGGTGGTCGAGCGGGCGAGGCGCGTGATCCGCCTGCATGACGGCCGCATCGCGGCCGACGAACGCCGGAGCGGCTGATGGTCCTGCGACTGGCCTGGCGCAACGTGCTGCGGCACTGGCGGCGCTCGCTGATCACGGCGCTGGCGATCGCCGTCGGCGTGGCCGCGCTGACCTTCCTGTGGGCCTTCATCGACGGCATCAACGCGCAGATGGTCGAGAACAGCACGCGCTACTTCGCTGGTGACGCCCAGGTGCACGCGCGAGGCTACCAGGATGACCCGGGGCCGGAGCGTGCGATGGCCGACGCCGGCCCGGCGATCGACGCCGCGCGGCTCGACCCCGGCGTCCTGGCGACCACGCCGCGCTTGGAGGCTGCCGCGCTCGCGAGCCGCGGCGAGAAGTCGCGCGGCGTGAGGCTGGTCGGCGTCGACATCGCGAGCGAGGATCGGGTGACCGACCTTGCGCGCGCGGTGGTCGAGGGGCAGGGGCTCGCGGCGGGCGACCCCGGCGTGCTGATCGGCAGCACGCTCGCCCGCGCGCTCGCCGTCGGTCCGGGACAGGAAATCGTGTTGCTCGGCCAGGGCTTCGATGGCTCGGTGGCGAGCGCGCGCTTGCCGGTGCGCGGCGTCTTCCGCACCCAGATCGACGCGATTGACGGCACGCTCGCGGTGGCGTCGATGGAAGTCGTGCGCGAGTTCTTCGTCGCCCCGAGGGCAGCGACCGCCGTGGCGCTGCGACTGCGTGACCGCACCGCGCTGGCCGCGGTGCAGGCGCGATTGGCACAGCGCCTCGGCCCGGATTACGAAGTGATCGGTTGGCCGCGGCTGCTGCCGTCGCTGCCGGGCATGATCCGCTTTCACGACGTGATGGGCTACGTGGTGCTGACCATCTTCTTCGTGATGGTGGGCGCCGGCATCGCCAACCCGGTGCTGATGGCCGTGCTCGAGCGCACGCGCGAGTTCGGCGTAATGCTCGCCCTGGGTGCCGGGCGGGCGCGCGTGCTGGGCCTGGTGCTTGCCGAATCGGTGCTGCTGGGCGGGTTCGGCCTGCTGCTGGGCAATGCACTGGGACTGGCCGCCACGGCCTTGTTCGGCCGACTGGGCATCGACCTGGGGGCGTTCGAGGCCGGCATGAGAACGATGCCTGGCCTCGCCGACATCGTCTACCCCGTGCTGCAGCCCCAACGCAGCGCGCTGATCTCCGTGCTCGTGTTCACGCTGGCGCTGCTGGCGGCTGTGTATCCCGCCACCAAGGCCGCCCGCCTGGAACCGGTGGCAGCACTGCGCGGCATGGCGGGCAGTTCCACCGCGCGCGCGCAGCGGCGGGTTCCCGGCCGGCTTCGCAGGGTCGCTTTCCTGCCGCTGTTCGTGCGCATCGCACAGCGCAATCTGCTGCGCAATCCGCGTCGTAGCGCGCTCACCGTCGGGGGCACCGCGTTCGCGATCGTGTCGTACGTCTTCATCAACGCCTACTTCGACGGCTTCGACGAGCAGTTGATCGACACCGCCACTCGCTACATCACCGGTCACGTTCAGCTCGAGCGCCCAGGCTTCCGACGCGACCAGTCACCGCAGCTCGCTTTCGGCCCGGTGCAGCCGCAGCTGGACACGCTGCGCGGGCTGCCGGAGGTTGCGGCCGCCGCGCCGCGCGTGCAGGCGCAGGCGCTGGTCAGCACGGCGCGCAAGTCGGCCGGGGTCCTGCTCGTCGGGGTCGATCCGGCGGCCGAGGCCGGGCTCACGCTCATCGGGCAGGCGATCCTGCGCGGACGCATGCTGAATGCCGGCGACGATCACGCCATCGTGCTCGGACGCAAGCTGGCCGAGCGGCTCGGGGTGGTGCTGGGCGAGAAGCTGGTCGTGACCGCGAGCTCGGTCGATGGCGAACTGGGATCGGCGGCGTACCGGCTCGAGGGCATCTTCGCCACCGAGAGCGTCGAGTTCGACGACAGCATCGCCTTCATGACGCTGCCCGACGCGCAGGCGCTGCTCGGCCTGGCGGGCAAGGTATCGACCATCAACGTGCGGCTGAAGTCGCGCGACCGGCTGCCGGCGTTCTTGGCCACCCTTCGCGCGCGCAGCGGCGACCTGGCCGTGGTGCCGTGGCCCGAACTCCTGCCGGCCGTCGAGCAGATGATCGGCCTGGACAAGGCCATCCGGGCCGTCGTGGTGGGTCTGTTCCTGACCGTGGTGGCGCTGGCGGTGATGAACACCGTCGTGATGTCGGTGACCGAACGCACGCGCGAGTTCGGCGTGCTGATGGCGCTCGGCACGACGCCGGCGGCGGTCGTGCGCATGGTGTTGTACGAGACCGCCGCGCTGATGGTTCTGGCCTCGGTGCTCGGCTACGCGCTCGGCGCCGCGCTGGTCGGATACTTCGGCCGCTTCGGGCTCGACCTGTCGGGGCTGTTCGCCGGCTACGACACCATCCCCGGACTGACCGGCATCACCTACCCTCGTCTCGTCCTCTCGAGCATCGTCTTGCCGGGCGTGGCGCTGTTCGCAGCGAGCGTGCTGGTGTCGCTGCTGCCCGCATCGCGCGCCGCCCGGCTCGACCCGGCGCAGGCGATTCGCCATGCGTAGGCTCGCTGCCGCGATCGCGCTGGGTTTCGCGCTGCCGAGCTCGGGCGCCCTCGCGGGCGAGGCGTGGGAATTCGGCGGCTACTACAAGAACCTGCTGGCACGTTCGCGCACCGTGCATCCGGCGGGCGAGCGCTACACGGAGGATCTGAACCGTCTGCGCCTGGAATTGCGCGGCCGGCCCTCGCCCCGCTTCGCGATCGACGTGCAGTATGACAACGAGATCCTGCTGGGCAGCTATCTGGACACACGGCAGTTCCAGCTGCAGCAGGCGGTCCCGCCGGCAACCTACTGGGACGCCCAGGCCACGTATGCCGACGGACGCGACCTGCACGGCGAGCACCGTCTGCACCGGGCTTCGGTGACCTGGTCGCGCGATCGCTTCGACCTGCACGTCGGCCGGCAGCGCATCGCATGGGGCACGGGGCGCTTCTTCAGCGCGCTGGATCGGCTCAACCCGTTCAGTCCGACGTCGCTCGAGCGCAGCGAGCGTCCTGGCGTCGATGCCCTGCTGGCCGAGTTCCGACCTGGCGCGCTGTCGCGGGCGAGCGCGGTGCTCGCGCCGCGGCGTGGGGCCGGAGGCTCGAGCCATGCACTGCGCTGGCACGCCAACGCCGGCGCGGCCGACTACTCGCTCATCGTGGGTCGTTTCGCGGGCGAAGAAGTCGTCGGGGCGGACCTCGCGACCCAGGTCGGTGGTGCCGGCGTGCGTGCCGAACTGGCGCTCGTTCGCGCCGCCGGCCGGGTGCATGCACGCGCGCTGGTCGGCGTTGCCCATGCGTTCGCAAACAGCCTCTCCCTGAGCGCGGAGATCTATCGCGATGGAACGGGCGCCGACCGCAGCCGCGACTACGACTTCGCCGCGCTGTTCAGCGGCCAACGGCAGACCGTCGGGCGCGACTACGTGGGCGCGTACGCCGGCTGCGAGATCACGCCGCTGCTGAAGCTGAACACCGACCTCGTCGTCAATCTGCGCGATGGCAGCCACTACCTCTCGCCATCGCTCACCTGGTCCCTGCGGCCCGACGTCGACGCGGCGATCGGTGCGCAGTGGTTCGCTGGCCGGGCGGCCAGCGAGTACGGCACGTTCAACGACCTCGGCTTCGTGCAACTGCAGTGGTACTTCTGATGGCCATGCGCGGCAGACATCGCCGACATCGCCCGCCCCATGGGGCATGGGGCATCAGGCGTCTCCTGGGCGAACGTTCGATGCCGGCACCGCCGGCGCCGGATTGCAGCGGAGCGGAGCGGAACGCGACATGACGCAGGATCAGGCGGCGCTGTGTTGGCGACCCCGGTGCGTCCCGGGCGCCGATCCGGCCGTGGATCGGGGCCCCGTACGGGCGCGAAGGCGCTGTCGCGTTGCCGAGCCGCTTTCCCGCCCGTGCCACGGATCGAAATCGGCCTGGCGGGTCGCAGGTTCGAGGGGGTCCCTGCGCCGGCCGACCTGGTCTCCCCCCCGCATCGGTCCCTGGCGGACAGCAACGCTTGAAAGGTGAGGTCCGAACCCTATAATGAGTCTGCTAGCACTCATCAGCCATGAGTGCTAACGCCGCCACCGAAAGGGTCTGCATGCAGCCGCAGGGGCGACGTAAATGAGTGCTAACTTAGCGTTCATTCCCCATCACGAATCAGTTCCGAGTCATCAAGGAGATGCTATGAAACTTCGTCCGTTGCACGATCGCGTGATCGTCAAGCGCCTGGAACAGGAAACCAAGACCGCCTCGGGCATCGTCATCCCCGACAACGCCGCCGAGAAGCCCGACCAGGGCGAGGTGCTGGCCGTCGGTCCGGGCAAGCGCAACGACAAGGGCGACTTCGTGGCCCTGAACATCAAGGTCGGCGACCGCGTCCTGTTCGGCAAGTACAGCGGCCAGACCGTCAAAGTCGACGGCGACGAACTGCTGGTGATGCGCGAAGAAGACCTCTTCGCCGTCGTCGAGAAGTAATCCACCCCAGAACTCGAATCCGGAGAGATACACATGGCAGCAAAAGACGTGGTGTTTGGCGCGGATGCGCGTCATCGCATGGTGGAAGGCGTGAACATCCTGGCCAACGCGGTCAAGGTCACGCTGGGCCCGAAGGGCCGCAACGTGGTGCTCGAGCGTTCGTTCGGCGCTCCGACCGTCACCAAGGACGGTGTCTCGGTCGCCAAGGAAATCGAACTCAAGGACAAGCTGCAGAACATGGGCGCGCAGATGGTCAAGGAAGTTGCTTCCAAGACCAGCGACAACGCCGGTGACGGCACCACCACCGCGACCGTGCTGGCCCAGTCGATCGTGCGCGAGGGCATGAAGTTCGTCGCCGCGGGCATGAACCCGATGGACCTGAAGCGCGGCATCGACAAGGCCGTGCTGTCCCTGACCGAGGAACTGAGGAAGGCCTCCAAGCCGACGACCACGAGCAAGGAAATTTCGCAGGTCGGCTCGATCTCGGCCAACAGCGACGAATCGATCGGCAAGATCATCGCCGACGCGATGGACAAGGTCGGCAAGGAAGGCGTCATCACCGTCGAGGACGGCAAGAGCCTGAACAACGAGCTGGACGTCGTCGAGGGCATGCAGTTCGACCGCGGCTACCTGTCGCCGTACTTCATCAACAACCCGGACAAGCAGAGCGCGATCCTCGAGAACCCGTTCGTCCTGCTGTTCGACAAGAAGATCAGCAACATCCGCGACCTGCTGCCGACGCTGGAGCAGGTGGCCAAGGCCGGCCGCCCGCTGCTGATCATCGCTGAGGAAGTCGAGGGCGAAGCCCTGGCCACCCTGGTGGTCAACACCATCCGCGGCATCCTGAAGGTCGTGGCCGTGAAGGCGCCGGGCTTCGGTGACCGTCGCAAGGCCATGCTGGAAGACATCGCCATCCTGACCGGCGGCAAGGTCATCGCCGAGGAAGTCGGCCTGACGCTGGAGAAGGTCACGCTGGCCGACCTGGGCCAGGCCAAGCGCGTCGAAGTGGGCAAGGAGAACACCACCATCATCGACGGCGCCGGCTCGGCAGCCGACATCGAGGCCCGCGTCAAGCAGGTGCGCATCCAGATCGAGGAAGCCACCAGCGACTACGACCGCGAGAAGCTGCAGGAGCGCGTGGCCAAGCTGGCCGGCGGCGTGGCGGTGATCAAGGTCGGCGCCGCGACCGAAGTCGAGATGAAGGAGAAGAAGGCCCGCGTGGAAGACGCGCTGCACGCCACCCGTGCCGCCGTCGAGGAAGGCATCGTCGCCGGCGGTGGCGTCGCGCTGCTGCGCGCCCGCACCGCGGTGGGCAATCTGAAGGGCGACAACCACGATCAGGATGCCGGCATCAAGATCGTCATGCGCGCCATCGAGCAGCCGCTGCGCGAGATCGTCGCCAACGCCGGCGGCGAGCCGAGCGTGGTGATCAACAAGGTGCTCGAGGGCAAGGGCAACTTCGGCTACAACGCCGCCAACGACACCTACGGCGACATGCTCGAAATGGGCATCCTCGACCCGACCAAGGTGACCCGCACCGCGCTGCAGAACGCCGCCTCCGTGGCGTCGCTGATGCTGACCACCGAATGCATGGTCGCCGAGGCGCCGAAGGAAGAGGCCCCGGCCGGCGGCATGCCCGGCGGCATGGGCGGCATGGGCGGCATGGGCATGGACATGTGATGTCCGCCTGAGCGAACCTCTGCTCACGAAAGGGCTGCCCGCGGGCAGCCCTTTTTCTTTGGGGGGCAGCGAGATAATCCCCGCCATGACCCAGCGACACCGAGCATGGCGACTGCGCTCACGCTGCTGAGGTCCCACGAGGAAGAGTTCGCGCGCGGCGCCGCACGGCGACCAGGGGATCGTCTTCGTGCATGGCTGCGAGGTCGCTGCACGCTCGCAGTTGCTGTGGTTCCGCGAGAGGGGAATGAATCTTCCCCGCGACGCAGGAGGACGGCCAGGCAGCACGTATCCCGTCACCCGGCGGACACCGGAGCGGCTCCATGGCGGCCGAGCTTGCACGCTCTGGTTGCCGCCTGGGCGCTGGCTGCGGCGACCCTGCAGCCAGCCCTCGCCCAAACCGCACCGCTGCCTCCAGCAGGCGCCGCCGAGCCCGTGAAGCGAGCGCGCATCGGACTCGTTCTTTCCGGGGGCGGCGCACGCGGCTTGGCGCATGTCGGCGTGCTCAAGTTGCTGGAGCGCGAGCGCGTGCCGATCGACCTGATTGCGGGCACCTCGATGGGCGCCATCGTCGGCGGGCTCTACGCCAGCGGCATGGACGCCGCGCAGATCGAATCCGAACTGGTCAAGGTCGATTGGGACACCGTGTTCGCCAGTCGCGTCGATCGCCAACTGCTCTCCCAGCGACGCAAGGAAGAGGACTTCGAAATCTCGCCGGTGCTCGAATTCGGCATGCGCGACGGCGAACTGCGCGCACCGCTGGGCGCCCTTTCGGGCCGCGGGCTGGAAACACTGCTGCGCCGCTACACGCTGCCGGTTCGCGAGGTGCGAAATTTCGACGCGCTGCCGATCCCGTTCCGCGCGCTGGCCACGGACATGGAGACCGGCCAGCCCGTGGTGCTGTCGCAGGGCGACCTCGCGCTCGCGCTGCGTTCGAGCATGAGCGTGCCCGGCGTGTTCGCGCCGACCGAGGTCGACCGGCGCATCCTCGGCGACGGCGGCCTGGTCGACAACGTGCCGGTCGGCGTGGCGCGAGCGATGGGCGCGGACATCCTCATCGTGGTGAACATCGGCACGCCGATCGCGGGTCGCGAGACGCTGGGCTCGGTCGCCGGCCTGACGGCGCAGATGATCAACATCCTCACCGAGCAGAACGTGCAGCGCAGCCTCGCCTCGCTGTCGGCCAGCGACGTGCTCATCGCGCCGGACCTCGGCAAGTTCGGCTCCG
This sequence comes from uncultured Piscinibacter sp., assembly GCF_937952055.1. Taxonomy (GTDB): domain Bacteria; phylum Pseudomonadota; class Gammaproteobacteria; order Burkholderiales; family Burkholderiaceae_C; genus Piscinibacter. The sequence continues at coordinate 191,815 of NZ_CALFYO010000033.1, read as the reverse complement.
CGGACTTCGCCCGCACCCGCGAGCTGATCGACCTTGGCCATCGCGGCGCCGAGTCCCTGGCGCCGCGGCTCGCCGCGCTTGCGCTGGACGAAGCCGCCTACGCCCAGTGGCGCCAGTCGCATGCGCGGCCGGGACTCGCGGAGGCTCGGTTGTCGTTCATTCGCTTCGAGGGCACCGATCTGACCAATCCGCAACGCTTCGCCGCGCAGCTCGAATCCAAGACCGGCCAACCCTTCGACGCGAACAAGGCCGAACGCGACTCACGGCGACTGGCGGCCAGCGGCGACTACATGCGCGCCGACTACCTGCTCGTCACCACGCCTGACGGAGAGGGGCTGGTGTTCGATCTTGAGGACAAGCCCTGGGGACCTCACTACTTCCGCATCGGCCTGGACCTGGAGACCGATTTCCGCGGCGGCAGCGGCTTCAACGTCAAGATCAGCCACAACCGCCACTGGCTCGACGCCAACGGCAGCGAGTGGCGCAACCAGGTGCAGATCGGCAAGGAGCCACGCTGGTACACCGAGCTCTACCATCCGCTGAACTGGACGCTGGGCCTCAGCAACGACTGGTTCGTCTCCGCCCACGCCGAGGCCAGTCGCCGCGACATCACGCGCTACGACAACGACAGCGGTGCGGTTCTCAGTCTCTTCAACCGCAAGCGAGCGATCTTCGGGCTCGACCTCGGCCAGCCCTGGGCAGCGCTCGGCGAGTTGCGCCTGGGACTGGTGCAGCTGATCGAGCGCACCACGCCCGACGTGCTGGTGTCCGCGGAAAGTGGCGGAGAAGGGCCGAGCACGGTGCGCGAGTCCGGCCTGCGCCTCGGCGTGGTGATCGACCAACTGGACTTCGCGAACTTCCCGCAGCACGGCTATCGACTCGATGCCGATCTGGTGGGCGGACGGCGCAGCCGCAGCAACGGTGGGCTGCGCGCCGACTTCACGCGCTTCGAGGCCGACGGCACGCTGGTGCGCAGCTGGGGACAGCATTCGCTCAACCTTTACGCACGCCTGCAGCGCACACTGCGCGATGACCTCGGCGCGCTGGGCCGCTACACCCTCGGCGGCTTCCATCAGCTCTCCGGCTATCGCAGCGAGCAGCTCGACGGCAACAGTGTCGTCTTCACCCGCCTGACCTGGTACCGCCGCTCACACACCGTGCCGGTCTTCACCCGCGGCTTCTTCGTCGGCGCCACGCTGGAGGCGGGCAACGCCTGGCTGCGCTGGAGCGACGTGCGGGCGAGCGCCCTGCGCAGCGGCATGAGCCTCTTCCTGGGCGCGGACACCGGGCTGGGCCCGCTTTATTTCGGGCTCACCTATGCACCGCGCGGCTCGACGGGCCTGTACCTGTTCGTCGGCCGGCCCTGAGCCGCTCACGCGGCCAGCGCGCGCTCGATCTCGGCCGCGACGAGCGCCGGACGTTCGTGCACGATCCAATGCGTCGCGCCGGGCACGCGCGTCAGGCTCAAGTCCGGCACGAAAGTCTCGAGCCCGTCGAGCAGCGCCGGCGGCAAGGCCGTGTCGGCCTCGGCCCAGACAACATGGGTGGGCACGCGCACCGTCATCATCTCGACCGGCAGCTGCAGCGTCATGATCGGATCGTCGGGCTTGAGCGGGGGGCGCAGCGGCGAAGCACGGTAGTAGTTGCAGCCGCCGCTCAGCCCCTGTTGCCAGACCTCGCGGTACCGATCGCGCACGGCTTGCGTCAGCCACCCGCCGCCTGGCTGCGCCGCATCGGTGGCCCCCATGCGCTCGAAGAAGGTCCACAGTCGCGCGAAACCGTGCTCGGCGAGCAGGGCCTCCGCATCGGGCCGGCAGAGGAAGTTCATGTAGGCGCTCGCCGCCTGCTGCGCCGGGTTGTCGCGCAGCTCCCGCAGGAAGGTCGCCGGGTGCGGCGAGTTGACGATCACCAGCCGCTCGACCAGCGACGGATGGGCCGCCGCCAGGCTCCAGGCCACCGCGCCACCCCAGTCGTGCGCGATCACTGCGGCCGCTCGCCCCCCCTGCTGCTCGATCAGCGCGCGAATGTCGGCCACCAGGTGCTTCGCCCGATAGGCCTCGACGCCGGCCGGCGCCGACGAGCGTCCGTAGCCGCGCAGGTTCGGCGCGACGCAGCGGTAGCGCGGCGCGAAGTGCGCAAGCAGCTCGTCCCAGACGAAGGCCGCCTCCGGGAATCCGTGCAGGAACAGCAGCAGCGGCGCGCCGGTCGTGCCGGCGCCGCGGCAACTCAGCGTGATGCCGTGCGGCAGCACGAGGTCGAAGGTCTCGATCGTCATGCCGCGACCCAGCTTCTCAGCAGCACCGCGGTGTCGTCGACGCCGCGCTTGTCCAGCGCCGAAAAGAGCGCAATGCCGATGTCCGACTCCTCGGTGCCGATCGCCGCCAACGTGTCGCTGCAGGCCTTCAGTGCGCGGTCGGCGTCGCGGCGATTGAGCTTGTCGGCCTTGGTCAGCAACACCAGCAGCTTGACCGAGCCATTGGCCACACGTGGTGCGACGAACTCGAGCAGTTGCAGGTCGAGTTCTGTGAATCCCAGACGCGAGTCGACCATCAACACCACGCCCGTCAGGCTGCGCCGCACTTCGAGGTAGTCGGCCATCACCCTCTGCCAGCGCTCCTTGTCGCCGCGCGAGACCGCGGCGTAGCCGTAGCCCGGCAGGTCGGCGAACAGCGCGTCGGCTGCATCGCGCGGCCCGAGTTCGAACAGATTGATGTGCTGCGTGCGGCCAGGTGTCTTGGAGGCGAAGGCCAGGCGCTTCTGCTGCGTCAGCGTGTTGATCGCGGTGGACTTGCCGGCATTGGAGCGGCCGACGAAGGCGATCTCGGGCAGCTCGCTGGCGGGCAACTGGTCGAGCCGGCTGGCCGTGGTGAGGAAACGCGCCGTGTGGGCCCAGGCCATCGCGTGGCGTGCGGCGTGGTCGGACGCGGCGGGGGCCGGCGGGTGGGTTGTTTTTTGATCGGCCATGGGTCGTCCTGGAGGCTCATTGTAAAATCTACGGGTTTTGCACGAGAGAACCACCCCGACATGAACGCTGCCGCCGCCCTGCTGTCCAGTCTGATGTCCGGCCTGCTGGCCGCCACTTTGGCCATTCCGGCTGCGGCGGCGCCGGCGACGGCGCCTGCCAAGCCCGATCTCGCCAAGGGAGAAGCAACGGCCACGGGCGTGTGCGCCGCGTGCCACAGCTTCGACGGTTCGCGCGGCAGCCCGGCCAATCCGATTCTCGCTGGCCAGCACCCGGAGTATCTCGTCAAGCAGCTCGGCGAGTTCAAGTCCGGCAAGCGTGCGAGCGCCATCATGCAGGGTTTCGCCGGGACGCTCGGCGAGGTGGACATGAAGAACGTTGCGGCCTTCTATGCCAGCAAGAAGGCCAAGCCGGGCGTCGCGACGAACAAGTCGACCGTGGCGCTGGGCGAGAAGATCTATCGCGGCGGCATCGCCGACCGCAAGGTGCCGGCCTGCTCGGGCTGCCACGGCCCCGCAGGTGCGGGCATCCCTTCGCAGTACCCGCGCCTGTCCGGCCAGCACGCCGCCTACACCGAAGCCCAGCTGCTCGCCTTCCGCGGCGGCGCGCGCATGAACAATGCGCAGATGACCGGTGTGGCCGCAGGCATGACCGACGCCGACATCAAGGCCGTCGCCGACTACATCGCCGGGCTGCGCTGAGACTCGACGCGCGTCCATGAAGGCCGGCCTCGTGCCGGCCTTTTTCATGGACAGCCGCAGGGGCTGACGGGGCGTCGTATAGTGCGCCGACGCCCGACGCCGCACCGCCCATGCCATTTGTCAGACGCAACGCCGAAGGCCGCATCGAGAGCCTGCACCGCAGCGGCAGCGACGGCGGCGAGTTCCTGCCCGACGCGCACCCCGAGGTGCAGGCCTTCGTGGGCAACGACTCGGACGCGCGCGAGGACTTTTCGCGGCTCGACGCGGACTTCGTGCGCGTGCTCGAGGACGTGATCGACACCCTGATCGTCAAGAACGTCCTCAATATCACGGACCTGCCGGAGCAGGCGCAGGCGAAGCTGTTCGCGCGCAAGAGCTTCCGCGAGCGTGTGTCCAAGAGTTCACTGCGGCTGTTCGAGCCCACCGACTTCGGCGACGTGATTTGATCACTGCGCTCGGGCTGTAAGACACGTCCGGCCCAGGCGACCGAGTTTCGGGCATCGCCAATCCACGAGCAGGAACCGACCATGCATTACCTTCAGGACCGAGGCTTCACGCATCCACACGCCAGCGAGATCACCCCGCGCTCCGTCTACGAAGGGCGCCGCGCCTTGCTGCGGGGCTTCGCCGCCGGCGCTGCCGGCCTCGCGCTGGCCGGCTGGGCGAACCGCGACGCGCTCGCGCAGGCGGCGCGTCCTGGCAGGCTCGCCGCGCTGACCGGCGCGCGCAGCGCGGTGGCCGGTGCGCTGACGATGGAGAAGCCGACCGCCTATGGCGACGTCACGAGCTACAACAACTTCTACGAGTTCGGCACCGACAAGTCCGACCCGGCGCGTGCCGCCGGGACGCTGAAGACACGCCCCTGGACGGTCAGCGTCGAAGGCGAGGTGAAGAAGCCCAAGGTCTACGACATCGATGAACTGCTCAAGCTGACGACGATGGAAGAGCGCATCTACCGCCTGCGTTGCGTCGAGGGCTGGTCGATGGTGATCCCCTGGGTCGGTTACTCGCTGTCCGAACTGATCCGGCGCGTCGAGCCCACGGGCAACGCGAAGTACGTCGAGTTCGTAACCCTGGCCGAACGCGCGCAGATGCCGGGCCTGCGCTCGACGGTGCTCGACTGGCCTTACGTCGAGGGCCTTCGCATGGACGAGGCGATGCACCCGTTGACCTTGCTGTGCTTCGGCCTTTACGGCGAGGTGCTGCCCAACCAGAACGGCGCACCGGTGCGCGCCGTGATCCCCTGGAAGTACGGCTTCAAGAGCGGCAAGTCGATCGTGAAGATCCGCTTCGTCGAGAAGGAGCCCCGCACCGCCTGGGTGAAGGCTGCCGCGCAGGAGTACGGCTTCTACTCGAACGTGAACCCGACCGTCGACCACCCACGCTGGAGCCAAGCCACCGAGCGCCGCATCGGCGAGGACGGCCTGTTCCAGAAGAAGCGCCCCACGCTGATGTTCAATGGCTACGAGTCACAGGTCGGCCAGCTTTACGCCGGCATGGATCTGAAGAAGAACTACTGAGGCCATGTCTGCCGTGATGTCCCCGCCGCCGGCCGCCGACCGTCGCCCGGCCGCGCGCCCGACGCTGCTGCACCCGGCGGCCAAGCCGCTGCTGTTCGCGGCCTGCTTGCTGCCGTTCGCGTGGTTGCTCTACGCTGCATTGGCGAGCCGCCTGGGCGCCAATCCGGCCGAGGCCTTGATCCGTGCCACCGGTGACTGGACGCTGCGATTCCTCTGCACGGTGCTCGCGGTGACGCCGCTGCGGCAATGGACGAAGCAACCCGCGCTGGCGCGATTTCGCCGCATGCTCGGCCTGTTCGTGTTCTTCTACGCCGTCCTGCACTTCCTCGCCTACGCGTGGCTGGACATGGGCTTCGACGCCGCGGCCATCGCGCGCGACATTCCCAAGCGGCCGTTCGCGCTGGTCGGCTTCCTCGCACTGCTGCTGCTGGTGCCGCTGGCGGCCACCTCGTTCAATCGAGCGATCAAGGCGTTGGGCGCACCGCGCTGGCAGGTGCTGCACCGCGCCGTCTACGCCATCGCGCTGCTCGCGCTGCTGCATTTCTTCTGGATGCGCGCCGGCAAGAACGACTTCGCCGAGGTGGCGGTCTACGCCGCTGTGATCGCGCTGCTGCTCGGCTGGCGCGTGCTGCGGCTCAGGCCGCGCCCGACTCGGGCGTGAGCAGCAGTTCGCCGACGCCGTAGAGGTCCGCCAGCGCCGCAAGCTTCTGTGGCGCGTTGCGCACGCTGAACGGACGGCCGAAGGCTTGTGCGAGCCGACGGCACTCGAGCAGCACCGCCAGCGCCGACGTGTCGAACTGCTGCAGCGGCCCCGCATCGACGATCACCTCGCCGTCTTGCTCGCCGCGCAGCGCCTGGGAGAGCAGGCGCAGCGTGTCGCGCGAGTCGTGCAGCGTGATGGTGGCGGGCAGCAGCAGCATCGCACGACGCCTCAGGACTTGGTGCCGCCGCCGGCAGCCGCCTTGTTGCGCTCGGCCAGCTTGGCGATCAGGCCGTCGATGCCGTTGGCGCCGATTTCCTGGGCGAAGCTGCTGGTGTAGTTCTGCACCAGCCACACGCCGAGCACGTTGACGTCGTAGATCTTCCAGCCCTCGTCCTTCTTCTCGAGGCGGTAGTCGAGTTGGATCGGGTCGCCCTTGCCGCGCACCTCGGTGCGCACCACCACGTCCTTGTCGTCGGCGCTGGCGCGCATCGGCTTGAGCTGGACGGTCTGGTCCTTCACCTGCGACAGCGCGCCGGAATAGGTGCGCACGAGCAGGATCTTGAACTCCTCCTGCAGGCGCTGCCTTTGCTCCGGCGTGGCCTGACGCCAGTAGCGGCCCACCGCCGACGCCGTCATGCGCTGGAAGTTCACGTGGGGCATGACCTTCGCGTCGACCAGCAGGATGATCTTCTGCACGTCCCCGGTCTGGATCGACTTGTCGGCCTTCACCGCGTCGAGCACGTCGGTGGAGACCTCCATGATCAGCTGGTCGGGGGCCTTGCTCGCATCGGCAGCCAGCGCCGAGCCCAGTCCGAAAACCAGCGCGAAAGAGGTCATCCAGGCCGTGATTCGTTTCGAGAGCATGTCTTCTTCCTTTCGTTGGCGCCGCAAGGCATCCTCGGTGCTGAGAGCCTTCCCGGGCTGCTTGGTTCAGTGCCTTACTGTTGCTTAACGTGTCCGGGCCGGCCACGGTTCACTTGGCCGCCGGAGCGGAGGCCGGCTCCTCGGCTGCGCTCGGATCCTCCGGCGGCGGCTCGTAGCCGTCGAACACCAGGCTGCCCCTGCGTTGCAGGTACGCATCGCGAACGAAGTTGTACTTGTCGAGCGCGATGTCATCGAGCACGCGCGTCGCGCCGAGCAGGTTGGCGCGCGTGTTGACCACTTGCAGCACCGACAGGCTGTAGCGCGAGGCGCCATCGTTGAACAAGGTGGCCGGCGAGGCCGCCATGTCCAGCGGCAGGGCGACCGAGTCGCGCAGGCTGGACGGCCCGAACAGCGGCCAGACGATGTACGCGCCGGTGCCCACGCCCCAGGCGCCCAGGGTCTGTCCGAAGTCCTCGCGCGTCTTCTCCACGCCCATCTCGGTGGCGATGTCGAGCAAGCCACCCAGGCCGAAGACGGTGTTCGTGCCCACGCGCACGATGTCGTAGACGCCGGCCGTAGCCTTGCCCTGCAGGAGGTTGTTGACCGCCGACCAGGCATCGGCGACGTTGCCGAAGAAGTTGTCCACGCCACGCCGCACCAGTTCCGGCACCACGTTCGAGTAGACCGTGGCCACGGGCTTGAGCACATGCTCGTCGAGGCCTTCGTTGAAGGCGAAGACCTTGCGATTCCAGCTCTCCCACGGGTCGAGCTTCGCGCCGGGGCCACCGCGAATGTCGTTCAGCGTCGCGCAGCCGCCGAGCAGCGCGCCGGCGCAAACCAGCGTGGCAAGGGCCAGGGCACGTCTCACTTCTTGGATCCCGCGTCCGACGATCCCGCATCGGCCGCCTTGTTGAACAGGAACTGGCTGATCAGGCTTTCCAGCACCACGGCCGACTGCGTCTGCGTGATGGTGTCGCCGGCGACCAGGTTCTTCTCGTCGGCGCCGGGCTCGAGGCCGATGTATTGGTCGCCGAGCAGGCCGGCGGTGAGGATGCGCGCCTGAGAGTCCTTGGGAAACTGCACACCGCGGTCGATCTCCAGCCGCACCACGCCCTGGTAGGTCTTCGCGTCCAGCGTGATCGAGGCGACGCGCCCGACAGTGACGCCCGCGCTGCGCACCGCCGCCCGTGCCTTCAGGCCACCGATGTTGTCGAACTTGGCAGTCACCGCATAGGTGTCGCCGCCGCCGAAGCTGGTGAGGTTGGCGGCCTTCAACGCGAGGAACAGCAGCCCCAGCATGCCCAGCAACACGAAAAGCCCCACCAGGGTTTCGATGCCCTTCTTGCCCATCTTGCGCTTTCCTTTTCAGTCTACGGCGTCGAGAACATCAGCGCCGTGAGGATGAAGTCCATGCCCAGCACTGCCAGCGACGAGATCACCACGGTGCGCGTGGTGGCGTAAGCCACACCTTCGGGCGTGGCGTCGGTCTCGTGGCCCTGGTAGAGCGCGACGAAGGTGCAGATCACGCCGAACACTGCGCTCTTCACGATGCCGTTGCCGACGTCGCGCCAGACGTCGACCTTGTCTTGCATGATCGACCAGAAGTTGCCCTCGTCCACCCCGATCAACAGCACCGCAACGACGTAGGCGCCGAGAATGCCGATTGCCGAGAAGAGGATCGCGAGCACAGGCATCGAGAACATGCCGGCAAGGAAGCGCGGCGCGAGCACGCGCTCCTTCGGATCGATCGCCATCATCTCCATGGCGGCGAGTTGCTCGCCGGCTTTCATCAGGCCGATTTCGGCCGTCAGCGAAGTGCCGGCGCGGCCGGCGAAGAGCAGCGCGGTGACCACCGGGCCGAGTTCACGCACCAGCGCCAGGTTGACGATCAGGCCGAGCGACTCGGTCGCGCCATAGGTGACCAGCGCATAGTACATCTGCAGCGCCAGCACGAAACCCACCGACAGCCCGGAGGCCAGGATGATCACCAGCGACAGATTGCCCAGCGCGTGCACCTGCACCACCACCAGGTTGAAGCGACGCAGCGAGACCGGTATGGCGCGCAGCAGGTCGAGGAAGAAGAATGCAGCGTGGCCGAACGACCGCAGCACCCGCAGCGAGCGCGCGCCGAGCAATGCGAGCGGGTTCATGCCGAACCTCCGAGCGACACGCCGAAGTCCTGCGCGATCGGTGGCGCCGGGTAGTGGAACTTGACCGGGCCATCGGGCTCGCCACGCACGAACTGCCGAACTTCCGGCTCGACGGACTCCATCAGCTCCGATGGGGTGCCCTGTGCGACGATGCGCCCGCCGTTGGCGAGCAAGACGACATGGTCGCTGATTGCCATGCACTCCGGCACGTCGTGCGAGATCACCAGAGAGGTCGAGCCGGTCACGTCATTGAGCGTGCGGATCAGGCGTGCGGCCACGCCCATCGAGATCAGGTCCAGTCCGGCGAAAGGCTCGTCGTACATGATCAGTTCGGGGTCGAGCGCGATCGCTCGCGCCAGTGCGATGCGCCGCGCCATGCCGCCCGAGACCTCGGAAATGCGCAGCCCTGCCGCGCCGCGCAGACCCACCGCATTGAGCTTCATGAGCACGATGTCGCGGATCATCGGTTCGGTGAGGTCGGTCTGCTCGCGCAGCGGAAAGGCGACGTTGTCGAACACCGAGAGATCGGTGAACAGCGCGCCGAACTGGAACAGCACCCCCATGCGGCGACGCAGGCGGAAGAGCAGTTCCCGGTCCTGCGCGTCGACGGTCTCTCCGTCGAAGCGCACGGTGCCGGAATTGGCGGCATGCACGCCGCCGATCAGGCGCAGCAGCGTCGTCTTGCCGCAACCCGAACTGCCGAGGATGGACGTGACCTTGCCGCGCTGGAAGCGCAGCGAAATGTCGTTGAGGATGATGCGGCTCGCGTCGTACCCGAACGTGACGTGGTCGATCTCGATCAGGGTATCGGCGCTCGCGCTGGATTTGTCACTCGGCATTGCGCGGGTGCTGTTTTCTTCTGCCTGGGCCGCAGGCACGCGGTCGGACGTGATCAGCCAAGCGGGCGGATTGTCGCATGGCAAAACGGCCCCTGCAGGGGAAACCCGGATACGTCTCGTGACGTGCGCTCAGCGCCTCTGGCAACGGGGGCAGAAATAGGTCGATCGCTGTGCCTGCACGATGCGTCGAAGGGGCATGCCACAGGCGAGGCAGGGTTCGCCCTCGCGGCCGTACACCGCCGCGTGCTGCTGGAAACTGCCCGACACGCCGTGGGCATCGCGGAAGTCGCGCAGCGTGCTGCCGCCGAATTCGAGCGCCTGCGCCAGGATGCGCCGGATCGCCGCCGCCAGCCGCTCGCAGCGCGCCCGGCTCACCCGTCCGGCGGGCGTGCGCGGGTCGATGCGCGCCTCGAAGAGCGCCTCGCAAGCATAGATGTTGCCGGCGCCGACGACGACATCGCCGGCCAGCAGCGCCTGCTTGATGGCGATCCGCCGCCCGCGCAGCGCGCGGTGCAGGTGCTCGCCGGTGAATGCCGGATCGAAAGGCTCGAGTCCGAGACCGGCGAGCAGCTTGGCCGCCGGCCCGGCGTCGATCGATGGGGACCAGACCACCGCGCCGAAGCGTCGCGGGTCGGTCAGGCGCAGCGTGCCGCGGTCGGTGACGAGGTCGAAATGATCGTGCGCGCCCGGTGGAGTCAGCGCTTCGCTGAACGCCAACGAGCCCGACATGCCCAGATGCAGCAGGAGGCCGCCGTCGTCCATCGGTAACCAGAGGTACTTGCCGCGTCGGATGGCCGGCCCGACGGACCGCCCCACCAACGCCGCAAGCTCGCAACCCAGGGGCCAGCGCAGCGGTTTGCCGACGCGCACCTGCCGGACCGTCGCACCCTCGATCCGCTGCGCGAAGCTGCGCCGCGTCGTCTCGACTTCCGGAAGTTCGGGCATGTGCGGAATTATCGCGAGCGGCGCGGATCGCAGGGGTCTGGTCCCCCCACTAGAATGATTTCGAGCCTCCAGGAGTCGTCGATGCCGTCCCCCACGTCCCGTCCGGGCAAGCCGCTGTTCGGCGCCCTGCTGGCCACGCTGCTGTGCCTCGCGGCACCGGCGACCGCGACAAGTCCGGCCGGCAAGCCTCCGGTCGAGAACTCGGCGCTGGACGCGCAACTGTTCTATCAACTGCTCATCGGCGAGATCGAACTGCGCAGCGGCGAGGCTGGCACGGCCTACCAGGTCATGCTGGACGCGGCGCGGCGCACGAAGGACGAGCAGCTGTTCAGGCGCAGCACCGAGATCGCGCTGCAGGCCCGCGCCGGCGACCAGGCGCTGGCCGCGGTGATGGCATGGCGCACGGCCTTGCCGCGCTCGATCGAGGCGCACCGCTACCTGATCCAGTTGCTCATCGCGCTGAACCGCGCAGAAGAGTCGGTCGAGCCGCTGCGCTCGCTCATCGAGCTCACCGCGGAGGCCGACCGTCCGGCGCTGATCCAGTCGTTGCCCAGCTTCTTCGCACGCACCGGCGACAAGTCGCAGACGCCCAGCCTCGTCGAACGCGTCGTGCAGGGCTGGCAGGACCAGCCCGCCACCCGCAACGCCTCGCGCGTCGCGCTCGCGCGGGCGTGGTTGGGCGTGCCGGACAACGCAAGGGCCCTGACCCTGCTGCAGCGCACCCATGCCGACGACGCGACCAACGAATCGGTGGCCCTGCTGGCCACCGGTCTGGTGGCGAGTTCGACCGACGCCGAGGCGATCGTCGTCTCGCACCTGAAGGCGAAGCCGGACAGTCACGCCGTGCGCCTGTCCTACGTGCGGGTGCTAACAACCTCGCAGCGTTACGGCGACGCGACAGCGCAGCTGGAGATCATCACCCGCCTCGCACCGGAATTGGCGCCGCCATGGCTGACGCTCGGTGCACTGCAGGTGGAACTGCGGCACCCGCAAGAGGCCAGTGTGGCCCTGAAGACCTACCTCGAGCGGCTCGACGGCGCCACTTCGGCGAGCAGCGCGGCCGTCCACGGCGAAGACGACGACGGCAATCCCGCCACCCTGCGCGAGCAGGGCCGCACGCAGGCCTGGCTGCTGCTTGCACAAGCCGCCGAGCAACAGCGCGACTTCAAGGCCGCCGAGGGCTGGCTGGCCAAGGTCGACAATCCGCAGCGTGCCCTCGAGGTGCAGACTCGCCGCGCCTCGCTGCTCGCCCGCCAGGGCAAGGTGAAGGAGGCCCGCGAGGTGGTGCGCCTGGTGCCGGAGAAGGCACCGTCGGACGCACGCGCCAAGCTGCTTGCCGAGGCTCAGGTGCTGCGCGACGTGAAGCTGTGGAAAGACGCCAACGCGGTGCTCGAACAGGCCAACAAGCAGTTCCCGGACGATGTCGACCTGCTCTACGAACAGTCGATGATGGCCGAGAAGCTCAACCGAATGGACGAGATGGAGCGGCTGCTGCGCAAGGTCATCGAACTCAAGCCTGACCACCAACACGCCTACAACGCGCTGGGCTACTCGCTGGCCGAACGCAACCTCCGCCTGGGCGAGGCACGGCAGCTGATCAGCAAGGCGCTCGAGTTGAGCCCCGGAGAGCCGTTCATCACCGACAGCCTGGGTTGGGTCGAGTTCCGGCTCGGCAACCGTGCCGAGGCGCTGCGCTTGCTGCGCCAGGCCTATCAGTCGCGCCCCGACCCGGAGATCGCCGCACACCTCGGCGAGGTGCTGTGGGTGATGGGCGAGCACGAGGAGGCGCGCCGCGTCTGGCGCGAAGCGAAGTCCCGCGACAGCGCCAACGACGTGCTGCGCGAAACGCTCGCACGGCTGCGGGTGGACCTGTGAGGCGGCGGGCCGCCGCGCTGGCGCTGCCGCTGGCCGCGCTGCTGGCGGCATGTGCCTCGCTGCCCTCCGGGACGCGCCCCGCAGCCGGAGAGACTCTCGCCGGCCGGCTGGCGCTGCGCGTCGACGCGATGGGCGAGGAGCAGCCGCGTTCGGTGATCGCCGCCTTCGAGTTGCAGGGCGCACCCGAGGCCGGACGGCTCAACCTGTCCACGCCCATGGGCACGGTGTTGGCGCAGGCACGTTGGGAACCCGGTCGCGTCGTGCTCGTCACCCCGCAGGGCGAGACCCCCTACCCCAGCCTCGAGGCGCTGACCCGCGACGTGCTCGGCGAGAGCCTGCCAGTGGCGGCGATGTTCGACTGGTTGCGTGGCCGGCCCTGGCCCGGCGCCGCGCATTCGGCCGCCGCGCCGGGCTTCCGCCAGCTCGGCTGGACGGTCGACCTGGCGAGCTTCGCGCAGGACACCATCGTCGCCGTGCGCGAGCGGACGCCGATCGTGACCGTGCGCGTCAAGCTGGACCGGAGCTGAAGCGACGATGAGCGTGCGCGCCTTGTACGAAGTGGCCGCTCCGGCCAAGCTCAACCTGTTCCTGCACGTGGTCGGGCGCCGCGACGATGGCTACCACCTGCTGCAGTCGGTGTTCGTGCTGATCGACTGGTGCGACAACCTGCATTTCGAGCGTCGCGACGACGGCCGGGTCGCCCGGCACGATCTTGGCACACCCCTTCCCGAGGACGACCTCTGCTTGCGCGCTGCGCAGCTGCTGCAAACCGAAAGCGGCACCTCGCTGGGCGCAGACATCTCGATCGAGAAGAGGGTGCCCTGGGGCGCTGGCATGGGGGGCGGCAGTTCCGATGCGGCGAGCACGCTGCTTGCGCTGAACCGACTGTGGGGCCTGAACTGGCCTCGCCAACGATTGATGGCGCTGGGCCTGCGCCTTGGCGCCGACGTGCCGTTCTTCGTCGGCGGCCGCCACGCCTTCGTTGAGGGCATCGGCGAGCAGCTCACGCCGCTGCCCGTGCCGCCGCTTTGGCTGGCCGTGCTCAAACCGGCCGCGCCGATCGAGACACGTGCGATCTTCGGCAGCCCGCTGCTGGTGCGCGACACCGAAGCTGTTATACTTTCGGGCTTTCTTGCAGACACGGCCGGCAGCGTGCGCCGTGTGCTCGAAGGGTTCGGCCGCAACGACCTGCAGCCGCCCGCCGAAGCGCACTGTGCGGACGTGGTCACCGCCCTCGACATGCTGCAGCGTTGCTTCGGCAACGCGCGCATGACCGGCTCGGGCAGTGCCGTGTTCGCGAGAGCAGGCACAGGCGCCGAACCCACGGCGGCGATGCCGGCGGATCTGCCGCCGGGGTGGGTGGGGCGCGTGTGCCGCAGCCTGGAGCAGCATCCGCTTGTCGGTTGGGCTCTTGACTGAAGCCGGTTGAAGGTTCGGCGCGCAAGCGGCGGACCGGTGTAGGGGAGTCGCCAAGTTGGTTAAGGCATCGGATTTTGATTCCGACATGCGAGGGTTCGAGTCCTTCCTCCCCTGCCAAATCATCTGACGGATCGAGTTGACGCGAACCCGGTGCGCAACGAGCCCGGCAAGACCTGACGGAGCGATCGTGCTGTTCAACACCGTGCTGTTCACCGGCAACGCCAATCCGGCGTTGGCGCAGGAAATCGCTGCTCATCTCGGCATCGATCTCGGCAAGGCCAAGGTCGGCCGCTTCTCCGACGGCGAAGTCGACATCGAGATCGAGCAGAACGTCCGCGCACGCGACATCTTCGTCGTGCAGCCGACCTGCGCGCCGACCAACGAGAACCTCATGGAGCTGTGCATCATGGTCGACGCGCTCAAGCGCGCCTCGGCCCGGCGTGTCACGGCGGTCATCCCTTACTTCGGCTACGCGCGGCAGGATCGCCGTCCGCGCTCGACGCGCGTGCCGATCAGCGCCAAGGTGGTGGCGAACATGCTCGAAGCGGTCGGCGTCGAGCGGTTGCTGACGATGGACCTGCACGCCGACCAGATCCAGGGCTTCTTCAACATCCCGGTCGACAACATCTACGCGTCTCCGGTGTTGCTGGCCGACCTGCATTCCAAGCGTTACGAGAATCTGGTGGTCGTGTCGCCGGACGTCGGTGGCGTGGTCCGCGCCCGCGCGCTGGCCAAGCAACTCGGCTGCGACCTCGCCATCATCGACAAGCGCCGCCCGAAGGCCAACGTTTCCGAAGTGATGCACGTCATCGGCGACATCGAGGGCCGCAACTGCGTGATCATGGACGACATGATCGACACCGCCGGCACGCTGGTGAAGGCTGCCGAAGTGCTGAAGGAGCGCGGCGCGAAGAGCGTGTACGCCTACTGCACGCACGCGGTGTTCTCCGGCCCGGCGATCGAGCGCATCAAGGCCTCGGCGCTGGATGAAGTGGTCATCACCAACACGATCCCGCTCAATGACGCCGGCAAGGGCTGCCCCAAGGTGCGGCAACTGTCGGTCGCTTTCCTGTTCGCGGAGACGATCCGCCGCATTTCCGACGGCGAGTCCGTCACGTCCCTGTTCGCGGAACAAAACGCGAACTTCTAACCGAGGAGCCTGGTCGCGGGCCCTCTTTCCATTGGAGTCATTATGAAATTCGTCGCCTACGAGCGCACGTTGCAGGGGACCGGAGCGAGCCGCCGCCTGCGCAATGCGCAAAAGGTTCCCGGCATCGTCTACGGTGCGGGCACGCCATCCATGATCGAGCTCGATCACAACGCGCTGTTCTTCGCCCTCAAGAAGGAAGCCTTCCACTCGTCCATCCTCGAGATGGAACTGAACGGCAAGAGCCAGCAGGTGCTGCTGCGCGACTACCAGATGCACGCCTTCAAGCCGCAAGTGCTGCACGTGGACTTCCAGCGCGTCGACGCCACGACCAAGGTGACGAAGAAGGTGCCTCTGCACTTCGTCAACGAGGAGAACTCGCCGGCCGTGAAGACCGACAAGTGCCTCGTCAACCACGTGGTCACCGAGTTGCAGATCCAGTGCCTGGCCTCGCAGCTTCCCGAATTCCTGACCGTCGACCTGGGCAACCTTGCCAAGGGCCAGTCGCTGCACGTCAGCGATCTGAATCTGGCCGAGGGCATCAAGGTGGTCACGCACGGCAAGAAGGACCCGGTGATCGTGTCGGTGTCCACGCAGACCGCCGAAGAGGAAGCCGCGGCGGCCCCGGTCGTCGCCGCTGCCCCGGCCCCCGCCAAGGCGAAGAAGAGCGAGAAGCAGAACAAGAAGTGATGGATTGCACGGGCCCTGCCCCGCGCGGCCCGTTGCCCCTCCAGCCCCGCCCCGGCGGGGCTTTTTCATGCCCAAACGCCGCGGATAATCCGCCGCATGATCCGTCTGCTGGTCGGCCTGGGCAACCCGGGCGCCGAATACGAAGCCACCCGGCACAACGCCGGCTTCTGGTTCATCGACGAGGCGGCGCGCAAGCTGAAGGTCTCGCTCGCACACGAGCGCAGTTACTTCGGCTTGGCCGCGCGCGCGAACACCGCCGACGGGCCGCTCTGGTTGCTCGAGCCGATGACGTACATGAACCTGTCCGGCAAGTCGGTGGCCGCGCTGGCGCGCTTCTTCAAGATCGCGCCGAACGAGATTCTCGTCGCGCACGACGAGCTCGACCTGCTGCCCGGCCAGGCCAAGCTCAAGCTCGGCGGCAGCCATGCCGGTCACAACGGGCTGAAGGACATCCACGCGCAACTCGGCAGCACAGACTTCTGGCGGCTGCGCCTGGGCATCGGCCATCCGGGCGTGAAGACCGAGGTGGTGAATTACGTGCTGCGCAAGCCTTCGCCCGAGCACCGCGAAGCGATCGACAAGGCGATCGAGCAGTCGCTCGGCGTGCTCGATCTGCTGCTCTCCGGCGAGATGGAGCGCGCGATGATGAAGATCCACGCCAAGCCACCGCGGCCGAAGCCGCCACGACGAGAGTCGCCGGAGGTGGTCGTCGTACCGAAGGAGAACTCATGAGCAGACGCACCGTCCTCGCACTCGCCATGTTTCTGGTCACGGCCAGTGCTGCGGCAGCCCCGGTCTACCGATGTGGAGCCGGCACCTACTCCCAGACGCCCTGCCCCGGCGGTCGCGTGGTCGAGAGCACCGACCCGCGCACCGCGGCGCAGCGTGCGGAGGCCCGCCGCGTGCAGGCTGCCGAGCGCAAGGCAGCGCAGAAGATGGAGCGCGATCGACTGGCCCTCGAGAAGAAGCGGAAACAGGCACCGGCGGTCGCTTCCCTGGGCCCGGTGACGGCCGATTCGGCGGCAACGCGTGACGGCGAGGGCCAGCGTGCGAAGCGGGGCGAGCCCAAGCCCGACAGCGCGGGCGGCAAGAATTTCACGGCCGTCGTGCCCGGCGGCAAGGCGGCTGCCAGCCCTTGAGCCGCTAACCCGACGCCGACGCTGACGCCGTCGCCTGTAGCTGCAGGCGACGGTAGCGAGCCCACAGCGTCTCCTTCGACTCGATGTGCGCGGGATCGACCGGAATGCAGCTCACCGGGCAGACCTGCACGCACTGCGGCTCGTCGAAGTGCCCGACGCACTCGGTGCAGCGCTCGGGATCGATCTGGTAGATCTCGGGGCCCAGCGAGATCGCCTGATTGGGACACTCAGGCTCGCACACGTCGCAGTTGATGCACTCGTCGGTGATGAGCAGAGCCATGGCGCGTCAGTGCAGGGTTCGTTCAGCTGTCGCTCGACTTCACGCGGTCGCGCAGCCGGTCGAGCACGGAGGGTGACACGAACTTGGAAACATCACCACCCAAGGTGGCAATCTCGCGTACGAAGGTGCCGGAGACGAACTGGTACTGGTCGCTGGGCGTGAGGAACAGCGTCTCGACCTCTGGCATGAGCTGGCGGTTCATGCCGGCCATCTGGAACTCGTACTCGAAATCGCTCACCGCGCGCAGTCCGCGCACCACCACTTTGCCGCCGTGGCCGACGACGAAGTCGCGCAGCAGCCCGCGAAAGGGCATCACCTCGACATTGGGGTGCTTGGCGGCCAACTCGGTGGCGATCTCCAGCCGCTCGGCGATGGTGAACATCGTGCGCTTGTGGTGGCCCACCGCCACGGCAAGGATGAGGCGTTCGAACAGGCGACTGGCGCGGCGCATCAGGTCTTCATGACCCAACGTCATCGGGTCGAAGGTACCCGGGTAGACGGCGGTGAGTCGGGTGACGGAGGTCAAGGCGCTTTCCCTTTGCACGGCGAATTCGCCGCAGTGTAGCCGCGCGTCAGCCGGAGCTTGCAATTTGTAACAGGTGCGCGTGCACGTTGCCGGCGCGCAGGTGGCGGTGAACGACGAGGCCCAGAGGCACCAGCCGATCCGCGCCGTACTCGCGGTCCGCCTCGAGGTAGACGAAGCCCTCCGGCACGACCAGCCGGACGGCCGCGGCCAGCGCCGGCTCGAACAGCGCCGCGTCGAAGGGGGGGTCGATGAAGACGAGTTCGAAGCGCTGCGGCGCGCTGGCGGCCATCCAGCTCAAGGCATCGGCGCACTCGATGCGCAGCGCCTGTGCCTTCAACCGCTCGCGCGACTGGTTCAGGCTCGCTGCCAGCGCCCGGTCGCGCTCGAGCAGCACCACCTCGTCGGCGCCGCGCGATGCGGCCTCGAAGCCCAGCGCTCCCGAGCCGGCGAAGGCATCGAGGCAGCGCCAGCCCCGCAGGTCCGCGCCCAGCCAGTTGAACAGCGTCTCGCGCACGCGGTCGGGCGTGGGGCGCAGGCCCGGGCGGTCGGCCACCGGCAGCTTGCTGCGCTTCCACTGCCCGCCGACGATGCGCACCTCGCGTGGGAGCTGGCCCCGGCCGCCCCGCGCGGCGGGCCTCATAGCCGCACCGGGATGCCGTCGCGCGCCAGCAGCGCCTTCGCCTGGCCGACGGTGAACTCGCCGTAGTGGAAGATGCTGGCAGCCAGCACCGCATCGGCGCCACCGATGCGGATGCCCTCGGAGAGATGCTCCAGCGCACCGACACCGCCCGAGGCGATCACCGGCACGTCCACCGCATCGCTGACCGCGCGGGTGAGCTCGAGGTCAAATCCGATCTTGGTGCCATCGCGGTCCATGCTGGTGAGCAGGATCTCGCCGGCCCCGTGCGCGGTCATCTGCTTCGCCCAGGCCACGGCATCCAGCCCGACGTTCCGTCGTCCGCCATGGGTGTAGACATCCCAGCCGGTGCCACGCGCAGCGAGGTCGTCACCGTGGCGCCGCTTGGCGTCGATGGCCACCACGATGCATTGCGCGCCGTACTTGGCCGAGGCATCGCGGATCACCTGCGGGTTGGCCACCGCCGCCGAGTTGAAGCTGACCTTGTCGGCGCCGGCGTTGAGCAGGCGGCGCACGTCGTCCACCGTGCGCACGCCGCCGCCGACGGTCAGCGGGATGAACACCTGCGAGGCCACCGCCTCGATGATGTGCAGGATCAGGTCGCGGCCATCGCTGGTGGCGGTGATGTCGAGGAAGGTCAGCTCGTCGGCACCCTGCTCGTTGTAGCGCGCGGCGATCTCGACGGGGTCGCCGGCATCGCGCAACTCGACGAAGTTGACGCCCTTGACGACCCGGCCACCGGTGACATCGAGGCATGGAATGATGCGTTTCGCCAGCAAGGTCAGCTTTCGCCGTTGAGTTCGTCGGCGCGCGCCTGAGCGGCAGCGAAGTCGAGGTCGCCGGTGTAGATCGCGCGGCCGCAGATCACGCCTTCGATGCCCTCGGATTCGACCGCGCAGAGCCTTTCGATGTCGGCCAGGTTCGACAGGCCCCCGGAGGCGATCACCGGGATGGTCAGCGCCTGCGCGAGCCTGACGGTGGCTTCGATGTTGATGCCGCTGAGCATGCCGTCGCGGCCGATGTCGGTGTAGATCACGCCCTCGACGCCGTAGTCCTGGAACTTCTGCGCCAGGTCCACCACCTCGTGGCCAGTGAGCTTGCTCCAGCCGTCGGTGGCGACCTTGCCGTCCTTGGCGTCGAGGCCGACGATGATGTGGCCGCCGAAAGCCGAGCAGGCGTCGTGCAGGAAGCCGGGATTCTTCACCGCCGCGGTGCCGATAATGATGTAGGACAGGCCGTCGTCGAGGTAGCGCTCGATGGTGTCGAGGTCGCGGATGCCTCCGCCGAGCTGCACCGGAATCTCGTCGCCCACCTCGGCGAGGATGGCCTTGATCGCGCCCTCGTTGACCGGCTTGCCGGCGAAGGCACCGTTCAGGTCGACGAGGTGCAGCCGCCGCGCCCCGGCGTCGAGCCAGCGGCGCGCCATGGCGGCCGGGTCCTCGCCGAAGGTGGTGGACTCGCTCATGTCGCCTTGCTTGAGGCGGACACATCGACCGTCTTTCAGGTCAATCGCGGGGATCAGCAGCATGGCCGAAGGGGCTGGTGGGGAAGGAGGGGGGGCACCCGAGCAGGTGTCGCATCAGCAGGGGAAAGCCGTCAGGGATTCCAGTGCAGGAAGTTGCGGTACAGCGCGAGGCCGTGCTCGGCGCTCTTCTCGGGGTGGAACTGGGTGGCAAAAATGTTATCGCGCCCCACCGCGCAGGTAAAGCGGCCGCCGTAGTCGGTTTCGCCAACGCTATGGCGAGGGTCCGACGGTCGGGCGTAGAAGCTGTGCACGAAATAGAAGTACGCGTTGTCCGGCACACCGGCCCAGATCGGGTGTGGCCTCGCCTGCATCACCTGGTTCCAGCCCATCTGCGGCACCTTGAAGCGGCTGCCGTCGGGCTGCAGTTGCCCTTCGAGACGGAAGCGCACCACTTCGCCCGGGATCAGGCCCAGCCCGTCAGTGGGCCCTTCCTCGCTGCGCGCCAGCAGCATCTGCATGCCGACGCAAACGCCCATCATCGGCTTGCGTGCGGCGGCGTCGAGCACCGCCTCCTGCAGGCCGGAGTCGCGCAGTTCCCGCATGCAGTCGGGCATGGCGCCCTGCCCCGGCAGCACGATGCGCTCGGCGGCGAACACCACCTCCGGCCGCGAGGTGACGATCACCTCGAAGTCGGTACCCTGGGTGACGTGCATCACCGCCTGCGACACGGAGCGCAGGTTGCCCATGCCGTAATCGACGACGGCGACGGTTCGGCTCATGTCAGAGGCTGCCCTTGGTGGACGGAATCACGCCGGCCGAGCGCGGGTCGATCGTCAGCGCCATGCGCAGCGCGCGGCCGAAGGCCTTGAACACCGTCTCGGCCTGGTGGTGGGCGTTCTCGCCCTTCAGATTGTCGATGTGCAGCGTCACCAGCGCATGGTTGGCGAAGCCCTGGAAGAACTCGTAGGTCAACTGGGTGTCGAAGCCGCCGACCATGCCGCTCTTGAACGGCACGTTCATGTGCAGCCCGGGGCGGCCGGAGAAGTCGACCACCACGCGCGACAGCGCCTCGTCCAGCGGAACGTAGGCGTGGCCGTAGCGCGTCAGGCCCTTCTTGTCGCCCACCGCCTGCGCCACCGCCATGCCCAGCGTGATGCCGACGTCCTCCACCGTGTGGTGGCCGTCGATGTGCAGGTCGCCCTGGGCGGCGATGTCGAGGTCGATCAGCCCGTGGCGGGCGATCTGGTCGAGCATGTGGTCGAAGAATCCGATGCCGGTGGCCAGCTTCGCCTCGCCGCTGCCGTCGAGGTTGAGGGCGACGCGGATCTGCGTCTCCTTCGTGTTGCGGGTGACGTCCGCGGTTCGCTGGTTACTCATCTCACAGGCTCGCTTTCAGCGCATCGATCATCAGGGTGTTCTCTTCCGGCGTGCCCACCGTCAGACGCAGGCAGTTGGCCAGCAGCGGGTGCAACCCGGCGATGTGTTTGACCAGCACGCCGCGCTGCTTCATGCCTTCGAAGCTGCGCTTCGAGTCGGGCACGCGCACGAGGATCATGTTGGCCTCGCTGGGGAAGGGCTTCACGCCGGGCATCGCCGCCAGCGCCTTCTGCAGCCGCGCGCGCTCCTCGCGAAGGATGGCGGCCTGGCGCGCGAACTCGTCGGCATGCTCCAGGGCGAACAGCGTCGCCTCGGCGTTGAGCACGCTGATGTTGTAGGGCGGGCGCACCTTGTCCACCTCGTCGATCAGCGCCGCCGCACCGGCCATGTAGCCCAGGCGCACGCCGGCCAGACCGAACTTGGACAGCGTTCGCATCACCAGAACGTGCTCGTGCTCGCCCATGCGCTGCATCCAGGTTCTCGAGGAAAACGGCTGGTAGGCCTCGTCGAACACCACCAGACCATCCTGCGCGCCAACCGCTGCGACGATGCGGTCGATGACACGGTCGTCGAACAGGTTGGCCGTCGGGTTGTTCGGGTAGGCGATGTAGGTGATGGCCGGGCGGTGCTGCTCGATCGCGGCGAGCATCCCGGCCTCGTCGAGCTCGAAGTTCGCCGTCAGCGGCACGCCGACGAACTTCAGCCCCTGCAGCCTGGCCGACATCTCGTACATCACGAAGCCGGGCAGCGGCGCGAGGATGGTGGCGCCGGGCACGTCGCAGGCCAGCGCGAGCAGGCTGATCAGTTCGTCGGAGCCGTTGCCCAGCATCAGCTTGCAGCCGGGCGGCGGCTTCGCGTGGCCCGTGAGCGCGGCGATCACGTCGGCCACGCACTGCGTCGGGTAGCGGTTGATCGCCACGCGGCCGAGTCGTTCGCCCAGTTGGCGCTGCAGTTCGGGCGGCAGGCGGAAGGGGTTCTCCATCGCGTCGAGCTTGACCAAGCCGGCACTGGGCTGGATCGCGTAGGCGTGCATCGACTGCACGTCCTGGCGGATCACGCGCTTCATGCGGTCGTCGAGGCTCATCGCTGCGGTCCCTTCAGCCGGAATTCGGCGGCCTGCGCATGCGCCTGCAGCCCTTCGCCGTAGGCCAGTTCGGCAGCGATCAGGCCCAGCGTCTGGGCGCCGGCCTCGCTCACCTCGATCAGGCTGCTGCGCTTCTGGAAGTCGTACACGCCCAGCGGCGAGCTGAAGCGCGCCGTGCCCGAGGTCGGCAGCACGTGGTTGGGCCCGGCGCAGTAGTCGCCCAGGCTCTCGCTGGTGTAGGCGCCGAGGAAGATCGCACCGGCGTGCCTGAGCAGCGGCTCCCAGCGGTGCGGGTCGCGGCTGGACACCTCCAGGTGCTCCGGCGCGATGCGGTTGCTGATCGTGCAGGCCTCCTCCATCGAGCGGGTGTGGATCAGCGCCCCGCGGCCTTCCAGCGAGGCGCGGATCACGTCGCGCCGTGGCATGCCGGGCAGCAGGCGGTCGATCTCGGCCCTCACCTGCGCGATGTAGGCGGCGTCCGGGCAGAGCAGGATGCTCTGCGCCAGTTCGTCGTGTTCGGCCTGGCTGAACAGGTCCATCGCCACCCAGTCGGCCGGCGTCGTGCCGTCGGCGAGCACGAGGATCTCGCTTGGCCCGGCGATCATGTCGATGCCGACCTTGCCGAACACGCGCCGTTTGGCGCTGGCCACGTAGGCATTGCCCGGCCCGGTGATCTTGTCGACTGCCGGCACGCTGGCCGTGCCATGCGCCAGCGCACCCACGGCCTGCGCCCCCCCGATGGTGAAGGCGCGGCTGACGCCGGCCACCGCTGCCGCGGCCAGCACCAGCGAATTGCGCTCACCCTTCGGCGTCGGCACCACCATGACGATCTCGCCGACACCGGCCACGTGCGCCGGAATCGCGTTCATCAGCACGCTGGACGGGTAGGCCGCCTTCCCGCCGGGCACGTAGATGCCCACGCGGTCCAGCGGCGTCACCTTCTGGCCGAGCAGCGTGCCGTCCGCGTCGCGGTAGGTCCAGCTGCGGCCGCAGGCCTCGAGCTGACGCTGGTGGTAGTCGCGCACCCGCGCCGCGGCGGCTTCGAGCGCACTGCGCTGCGCGGGCGTGATCTGCGCCAGCGCCACCTTCAACTCGGCCTGCGTGATCTCCAGCTGCGCCATCGAGGAGGCGGCCAGGCCGTCGAAGCGTTGCGTGTACTCCAGCACCGCAGCGTCGCCACGCTGCTCGACGTCGGCGAGGATGTCGGCCACCCGCCCTTCGATCGCCGCATCGGTCTCCGCCGACCAGTGCAGCACGCGCGCGAACTCGGTCTCGAAGTCGGCGCTGGCAGTGTCGAGATGGCGGATGGCGACGGTCATGGCTTCGTCCCGACGGCGGCTTCGAACGCGTCGATGATGGCGCGGATCGGCTCGCGTTTGAGCTTGAGCGCGGCCTGGTTGACCACCAGGCGCGACGAGATCTGCATGATCTGTTCCACCTCGACCAGGTGATTGGCCTTCAGCGTGCTGCCGGTGGAGACGAGATCGACGATCGCGTCGGCCAGGCCGGTCAGCGGCGCCAGTTCCATCGAGCCGTAGAGCTTGATCAGGTCGACGTGCACGCCCTTGTTGGCGAAGTGGTCGCGCGCGATCTGCGTGTACTTGGTGGCGACGCGGATGCGCGAGCCCTGCTTGACCGCGCCGGCGTAATCGAAATCGGCGCGTACCGCCACGCTCATGCGGCACCTGGCGATCTTCAGGTCCAGCGGCTGGTACAGGCCCTGGCCACCGTGTTCGAGCAGCGTGTCCCGGCCGACCACGCCGAGGTCGGCACCGCCGTGCTGCACGTAGGTCGGTACGTCGGTGGCACGCACGAGCACGATGCGCACGTCGGGTTTGCTGGTGCCGATGATGAGCTTGCGGCTCTTCTCCGGGTCCTCCGAGACCTCGATGCCGGCCGCCGTCAGCAGCGGCAGCGTCTCGTCGAAGATGCGTCCCTTGGACAGCGCGAGCGTGATCATTTGACTCTCTCGATGTCGGCGCCGATGCCGCGCAGCTTCGCTTCCATGCGGTCATAGCCGCGGTCGAGGTGGTAGATGCGGTCGACCACCGTCTCGCCCTCGGCCACCAGGCCGGCAATCACCAGGCTGGCCGAGGCGCGCAGGTCGGTGGCCATGACGATGGCACCCGACAGCCCGTTCACCCCCTGCACCACCGCGGTGTGCCCGTCGACGACGATGTGGGCGCCCAGGCGCACCAGTTCGTTGACGTGCATGAAGCGGTTCTCGAAGATCGTCTCGGTGACCCGCGACGTGCCTTCGGCGATGCAGTTCAGCGCCATGAACTGCGCCTGCATGTCGGTCGGAAAGGCCGGGTATTCGCTGGTGCGGAAGCTCACCGCCCTTGGCCGCCCCTGGCCCTTCACGCGGATCCAGCCCTCGCCGGACTCGATCGTGACGCCGGCCTCGCGCAACTTGTCGATCACCGCGTCGAGGTGGTCGGCGCGGGCGTCGCGCAGCAGCACGTCACCGCCGGCCGCTGCCACGGCACACAGGAAGGTGCCGGTCTCGATGCGGTCGGGCACGATGCGGTGGGTGGCGCCATGCAGCCTGTCCACGCCCTGGATGCGGATCCTGCTCGTGCCGTGGCCCTCGATCTTCGCGCCCATCCTGATCAGCAGTTCGGCCAGGTCGGGGATCTCCGGCTCCTGGGCGGCGTTCTCCAGCACCGTCTCGCCCTCGGCCAGCGTGGCGGCCATCAACAGGTTCTCGGTGCCGGTGACGGTCACCATGTCGGTGGTGATGCGGGCGCCCTTGAGCCTCGCCGCCTTGGCGATGATGTAGCCGTGCGCGACGGTGACCTCGGCACCCATGGCCTGCAGGCCCTTGATGTGCTGGTCGACCGGGCGTGAGCCGATGGCGCAGCCGCCGGGCAACGACACCGTGGCCTCGCCGAAGCGCGCCAGCAGCGGGCCCAGCACCAGGATGGACGCGCGCATGGTCTTCACCAGGTCGTACGGCGCTTCGGGCGAGCTGACCGTGCTGGCGTCGAGCGCGACGACATCCGGTTGCGCCTCGCTGCGCTCGGCCTTCGCGCCCATGTTGCGCAACAGTTTCAGCGTGGTGCTGACGTCCTGCAGGCGCGGGACGTTGTGCAGCGTGACCGGCTCGGCGGTCAGCAGCGCGGCGCAGAGCTCAGGCAGCGCGGCGTTCTTGGCGCCGGAAATGGCCACTTCGCCTGCCAACTGGCGGCCGCCGCGGATGAGGAGTTTGTCCATGAGGATGAGTGCCTTGCCCCAGGCCCACCTGGCTCCCGAGACCCGCGCTGGGCGCAGGCCCGAGCGCCGCAGTGAACACTGCGGCGGGGTTCAGTGGTGGTGGGTGGTGGCCGAATCGGCCTGCGAGGCCCACTCGGCGGGGGTCAGCGTCTTCATCGACAGGGCGTGGATCTGCTCGCGCATTCTATCGCCCAGGGCCTGGTAGACCCGCTGGTGGCGCTTGACGCGGCTGGCGCCCTCGAACTCGGCCGACACGATGGTGGCGAAGAAGTGCCGCCCGTCGCCCTCGACCTCGAGATGCTCGCAGGCCATGCCTTGCGCAATGAAGCGCTGCACGTCGGCGGGGGTCGGGTCGGCTGCCATAAGCAAGCTATTCTAGCGGCCCGCCCGGCAACGGGCCCGCGCGAGTCCGGCCCCGATGTCCTTCACCATGCCCCACGTCACCAACGAGATCGCGTTCCTCGCGCTGATCGTCGGTCTGATGCTGGTCCCCAGGGCGCTACAGCGCCTGCGCATCCCGGCGCCGCTGACCAGCTTCGGCCTGGGCATGGCGGCCGCCGCGCTGCTGGCCGGGTTCAGCCAGGATGCCACGCTGTCGCTGCTGGCCACACTGGGCATCTCGTCCCTGTTCCTGTTCGCCGGCCTCGAGATCGACACCGACGACCTGTCGCGCGGCAAGTGGCCGCTGCTGGGCCACCTGCTGGTGCGATCCGTCACGCTCGCCGGCGCCGGCTGGCTGGCCATGTACCAGTTCGGCTTTCCCTGGCAGACAGCCGCGCTGCTCGCCCTGGCGCTGCTGACGCCGTCGACAGGATTCATCCTCGAGACCCTCTCCGGCTTGGGCCTCAAGCCGGCCGAGCGCTACTGGGTGACCATCAAGGCGGTGGGCGGCGAATTGCTGGCGCTGGCGGTGTTGTTCGTCGTGCTGCAGTCCGAGTCGCCGGCGCGCCTGGCCTGGTCCAGCGGTGCACTGGTGGCCATGATCGTCGGCCTGCCGCTGCTCTTCCTCTTTCTCGGCCGATTCGTCGCACCGCACGCACCCGGCTCCGAGTTCTCGCTGCTGGTGATGGTGGGGCTCATCTCCGCCTACCTGACCTACCAGCTCGGCGTGTATTACCTGGTCGGTGCCTTCCTCGCCGGCTTCGTCGCGCGCATGCTCCGGCAGCGGCTGCCCACGCTGGCTTCGGACGCGAACCTGCATGCGATCCAGCTGTTCGCGTCGTTCTTCGTGCCCTTCTATTTCTTCTACAAGGGCATGAGCGTGCCCTCGGGAGCGCTGACGCTGGAGGCGCTGCTGATCGGCGCGCTGATCACGCTGGTGATGCTGCCGCTGCGCGTCGGCGCGCTGTGGCTGCAGCGCCGCGTCATCAACCGCGGCGAAAGTCCGCTGGCCAGCCTGCGCGTGGCCACTGCCCTGACGCCCACGCTGATCTTCACGCTGGTGCTGGCGACGATCCTGCGCGAGCGCTTCGGCATCTCCGATGCGCTGTACGGCGCGTTGCTCTTCTACGCCGCAGTCTCGACCGTGCTGCCGTCGCTGGTGCTGGGCAAGCCGGTTGACTTCGACCTGACGTGGCCGGGCCGCGAGCGCCCGCCGGGCCACCCTGACGAGGACGCGGCCGAGGCCGCCCTCGTCGCCACCGCCAGAGAGGTGAAACCATGAACCTTCGCTCCGCCACCGTGGTGATCGCGCTCGCCCTGCTCGGTGCCTTCACGCTGCTGAACTGGACCGCGTTCACCGCGCCGACGACGCTGTCGCTGGGCTTTGCCGAGGTGCAGGCACCGCTCGGCCTGGTCATGCTGATCGTCACGGCCTTCCTGTGCGTGCTCTTCCTCGCCTACATCGTCTTCCAGCAGGCCGGGGTGATCCGCGAGGCGCGGCGCATGTCCAAGGAGCTGAAGGCGCAGCGGGAACTGGCCGACAGCGCGGAAGCCTCGCGCTTCACCGAGCTCAGGGGCCACATCGCCCAGGAACTCGCCGACCTCGCCGGGCGTGGCGAACGCAGCGAGCAAGCGCTGACGGAGCGGCTGGACCGGCTCGACGCTTCCTTGCTCGAGCGCATCGCGGAGTCGGAGCGCAGCCTGTCCGCCTTCGTCGCCGAGGTGGACGACAAGCTGGACCGCATTCACCCGCCGCGGCCCGACGCGTGACCAACGGCGCCGTCAGTGGCGGATCTTGTAGCCGGTGCGAAGCAGGTTCAAGGCCAGCGATCCGACCGCCACGAAGCTCGCGCCGACGATGGCCAGGCTCAGCCACGGAGAGACGTCGCTGACGCCGAAGAACCCCCGCCGGAAGCCGTCGATCATGTAGAAGAACGGGTTCAGGTGGCTGACCGTCTGCCAGAACACCGGCAGCGAGTGCACCGAATAGAACACACCCGACAGGAACGTCATCGGCATGATGACGAAGTTCTGGAAGCCGGCCATCTGGTCGAACTTCTCCGCCCACAGCCCGGCGATCAGCCCCAGCGAGCCCAGCATGCCCGCGCCGAGCATGGCGAACACGACGATCCACCAGGGTTCGGCCGCGTGCAGCGGCGCAAACCACACCGTGACCGCCAGCACCCCCGTACCGACCACCAGCCCGCGCACCATCGAGGCTCCCACGTAGGCCACGAACCAGGCCCAGTGCGACAGGGGCGCGACGAGTAGGAAGACGAGGTTGCCGGTGATCTTGCTCTGGATCAGCGAGGAGCTGCTGTTCGCGAAAGCGTTCTGCAGCACGCTCATCATCACCAGGCCGGGAATGAGAAAGCTGGTGTAGCCGATCTGGTCGTAGACCTTGACGTGATCTTCCAGCACGTGGCCGAAGATGAGCAGGTACAGCACCGCAGTGAGGACGGGTGCGGCCACCGTCTGGAAGCTGACCTTCCAGAAACGCAGCACCTCCTTGTAGAGCAGGGTGCTCGCGCCGGACAAGGCACCGTTCATGCTGCCTCCCTCGCCGGTGCGCCTTGCATGATCTCGAGGAACACATCCTCCAGGTCGGCGCGGCCGATCTCCAGGTCCTCCGGCTTGCAGCCGGCGCTGCGCAGCGTGGCCAGGATGGATTCCACCTCGGCCGCATCGTGCGCCTTGACCTGCACGATGCGCCCGGTGACGCGCGATTGCGCCGTCAGGGAGGCCGGCAGCGCCTGGTCCATCTTGAAGCGCAGCATGGTGCTGGCCGTTCCGGCGAGCAGCGCCGACGTGCGGTCCAACGCCACCACGCGCCCCTGCTTGAGCATCGCGATGCGACCCGCCAGTGCCTCGGCCTCCTCGAGGTAGTGCGTGGTCAGCAGCACCGTGTGGCCTTCCTTGTTCAGGCGGGCGACGAACTGCCACAGCGTCTGGCGCAGCTCCACGTCGACGCCGGCAGTCGGCTCGTCGAGCACGATCACCGGCGGGCGGTGCACCAGTGCCTGTGCCACCAGCACGCGGCGCTTCATGCCGCCGCTGAGTTGGCGCATGTTGGCGTCGGCCTTGTCGGCAAGACCCAGGTGCGCGAGCAGTTCGTCGATCCAGGCGTCGTTGCGCTTCACGCCGAAGTAGCCGCCCTGGATGCGCAGCGCCTCGCGCACGCTGAAAAAGGGGTCGAACACCAGTTCCTGCGGCACGATGCCCAGGCTTCGGCGTGCCGCCGCGTAGTCGCTCACCACGTCGTGGCCCATCACCGTGACGCGGCCGGCAGTGGCGCGGGAAAGACCCGCGAGGATGCTGATCAGCGTGGTCTTGCCCGCCCCGTTGGGGCCGAGCAGTCCGAAGAACTCGCCGGCCTCGATGTCGAAGCTGACGTCGCTCAAGGCGTGCACGTCGCCTCGCGCGCCGTGGTAGGTCTTGCCGACGTTCTGGAAGGAGATGGCTGGCATGGGGCACGGATTGTAGGGAGCGCCCTGCGGGGTCGCCTGAGCCGGCTCATTAGGGGCGACGCTCGTGTGTGTGCGCCGCGAAGGGTGCTAGATTCCCGCCACCCACCGCAGCCGCACATGGCCACGCAAGCCAAAAAACCGCGCCGCACGGCCGAACGCATCCTGGAGGTCACCCTCGAGCTGTTCAATCGCTTCGGCGAACCGAACGTCTCGACGACGCTGATTTCGGCCGAGCTGAACATCAGCCCGGGCAACCTCTACTACCACTATCCGGCCAAGGACGAGCTGATCAACAGCCTGTTCGACCGCTACGAGAAGTCGCTCGGCGACTTGCTTCAGGCCGCCGACCAGGTGCGCAACGTCGAGGATGCCTGGCTGCTGTTCCACATGCTCTTCGAGCTGATCTGGCAGTATCGCTTCCTCTACCGCGACCTCAACGATCTGCTCTCCAAGAACCGCCGGCTGGAGACGCACTTCCAGTTCGTGCTGCGCAACAAGAACCAGGCCATCCAGTCGGTGATGGCCGGTCTGACGCGGGGCGGCGCGATGCGCATCGAGCCGCGCGACATGGAGCCGGTGGCCACCGCCATGGCCGTGGTGCTGACCTACTGGCTCAGCTACGAGTACGTGCGCGATCCGCGCCGTGCGCTGGAGCCCGAGAGCGCCGGCGCGGCGCTCTTGCGCGGTGCCTATCACGTGCTCAGCCTGCTGATCCCCTACCTCGAACCCGATCAGCGCGAACACCTTCACGCGCTGGCGGGCCGCTACGACAAGAGCTGAACAAGCCATCGCAACATCCCAGGAGACTTCACCATGGCCAAGTGGACCGCCTTCCCCCACGACAATGCCGAGTACCTCTACGACGCGGCGACGCTGAAGAAGAAGTGGGCGCGGCTGCATGCCGGCGACGCCGAGCCCCTGCCGAAGGACGACAAGGTGCTGGCCGCCTGGGCGCTGTTCCATGCCGGCGAGTTCCAGAAGGCCTGCGAGGCCGGCCTGAAGGCGGGTGGCGCGGGCATCACCGTGGCCAACAAGGCGCAGTCGATCTACGCCAACTACCTCGAGAAGAGCGAGAAGAACCGCCTGGCGTTGTTCCTCGAGGTGTCCGATCGCGCCGAGGCGCAGCAGGCCGAGGCGCCGCAGAACGCGAATGCCTACTACTGGCAGGCCTATGCGCTGGGCCGCTACAGCCAGGGCATCAGCGTGGCGAAGGCACTCGCGCAGGGTCTGGGCAGCAAGGTGAAGGGCTGCCTGGAGACAGCGATCAAGCTGCAGCCGCGCCACGCCGACGCGCACATCGCGCTCGGCGCCTTCCATGCCGAGGTGATCGACAAGGTCGGCTCGCTGCTGGGTCGCACCCAGGGCGCCAGCAAGGACCAGGGCCTGCTGATGTACAAGACCGCCCTCAAGCTCAACCCGAACTCGGCCATTGCCATGGTCGAGTATGCCAACGGCCTGGTGATGCTCGAGGGCGACAAGAAGATGAAGGAGGCCGAGAAGCTCTACGCCGATGCGGCCGCTTTCGTGCCGGCCGACGCCATGGAGCGGTTGGACGTCGAGATGGCGAAGGCCGAACTCGAAGACTGATCGCGCCGGGTCTGGCTAGCGCGCGCGGCCCAGCACCGCCCGCGCCGCCGCGCCCATCAGCATCGCGAACAGCGCCACTGCCCACAGCGCGGCGGTAAGCGAGCTCCAGCGTGCCAGGGCACCGATCAGCGGCGGCCCGACCATGAAGCCGAGATAGCCGACCGACGACACCGCGGCCACGCCATGGGCTGGCGCCACGCCCGGCACCTGCGCCGCGGCAGCGAACATCACCGGTACCACGTTGGCCAGGCCGAGGCCGACGAGCATGAAGCCGAGCATCGCAGCCCAGGGCGCACCTGCCGTCAGCGCCATGGCCATGCCGGCGGCAGCCAGTGCGCCCGAGGCGTGCATCAAGGCCACCGGCGAGAGCCTCTCGCGCACGCGGTCGCCGAACAGCCGGCCTGCCGCCATGGCCGCGCTGAAGGCGGCAAAGCCGAGCGCACCGGTGGCCGCATCGGTCTGCAGTTCCTGGTGCACGAACAGCGCACTCCAGTCGTACATCGAGCCCTCGGCCACCATGCACAGCGCGGTGAGCACGCCCATCCAGAGCAGGACACCGCGCGGCCAGGCGATCGGCGCGGGCGATTCGTCGCTGTCCGAGCGATGCGAGCTCAGCCAGGCCGCGGCGAACCACAGGACCGCTGCCAGCGCCAGCGCACTGCCGGCCACCTGCAGCAGCGGCGCCACGCCGGCGCGATGCAGCCCGGCACACAGCAGTGCCCCGGCCATGCCGCCCAGGCTGAACATCGCGTGCAATCCGCTCATCACCTTGCGCGGCGAGCGCATCTCCAGCGCGTTGCCTTCCGCGTTGATGGCGACGTCGAACAGCGCGCTGCCGGCGCCGAGCAGCAGCATCAGCGCGAACAGCACGCCGAGCTGCTGCGTCTGCAGCACGGCGCCAAGGGCGGCACACATCAGCAGCCCCGCCCCCTGCACGCAACGCCGCGCGCCGAAACGCGCCACCAGCGCGCCGGCGGTCAGCAGGCACAGCACCGCGCCAGCGGCCGCGGCGAGCAGCGCGAGCGAGAGCGACTGCTCGTCGAGACCGTAGTGGAACTTGACCGCCGGCACCTGCGCGCCCCACACGCCCATGGCCATGCCGAGCACGAAGAAGAGCACGCGGATGGCACGGTGCCAGCCGAGCGGCGATGTTTCGGCGTCGCCGGCGGGGGCCAGGCATTGACTTGCTTGCATGTGCTGTATTGTGCTGTAATTTGCACATTCGTGCACATAAGCGCATCATCTTCATGCCCGCCCACCGCGCCCCCGTCGAACCGCCGCGCTTTGCCGCCGAGCGCCAGCAGCGCATCGCCGAGACACTGCGGGAGCACGGTCGTGTGGAGGTGGCGAGCCTTGCCGCCGAGTACGGCGTCTCCGAAGACACGGTGCGGCGCGACCTGCGCCAGCTCGCGGCGCGTGGTCTGGTGCAGAAGACGCATGGCGGCGCTGTCGCTCTGCATGCCACCGTGCTGCCCACGACGCAACGCGCGGGCCTGCTCACCGGCGCCAAGCGCGCCATCGCACGTGCGGCGGTGAAGCGGGTGGAGGCAAACCACACGCTGTTCGTCGACGGCGGCACGACGACACTCGCGCTGGTCAACGCGTTGAAGTCGGCCGACGCGCCGCGGCCGCTGACCGTCGTCACGCACGCGCTCGACGTCGCGCTGGCGGTGGCGGACGAGCCGCGCATCCGCCTCGTGCTGGCCGGCGGCGCCTGGCTGGCAGCGCCGCGCATCTTCGTCGGCGACGCCGCGCTGGCCACGGTGCGTGCGCACCGTGCCGACATCGCGTTCCTCGGTGCCTGCGCCTTGCACCCGCGAGCGGGCCTCACGGCGCACGATCCGCAGGAGGCGGCGATCAAGCGTGCGATGGTCGACGGCGCGGCGCAGCGCATCGTGCTCACGGACGCGACCAAGCTGGACGTGGTGGCGCCCTGCGCCGTCTCGCGGCTCGACGAGATCGACCGCGTGATCAGCGACGCCGCACCCGACTGGCTGCGCGCGCAGGTCGAGGTCGAGCGCGTCTGATCGGGCCGTCTGTCGCGGCAGGCCGCGACGGCAGCGGATCGGCTGCGCCTCGATGCGGGCGGGCCAGCGGCAGCGGGGCAGTTCGACCGAACCGGTCACGTGCAGGCGCCGGCACAGGACACATCATTCCCAGGGAAAGTGACCTGACATCACTTTGCGTTTCTCACATCTGACGGCGGTTCCGGGAAATTGCGGGACGAACCTCAAGAAACGGCGTGTCAGAAGCGCTGGGGTGGCGTGATCGATGGCTAGAATTTTTCGAGTGCATCTTTGGGCCCGACACGCGAGATGACAAACAACCCCGCCTCACCGCTGCCGCGTACGCTGGCGCTCGTCGACGACGATCCGGAGTACCGCGAGTACCTCGCGGCCCACCTGCGCGGGCTCGACATCGAGGTGCAGACCTTCAGCGACAGCAACGAACTGCTGGCCCACACCTCGCCCTTCGCCTTCAACTTCTACATCCTCGACCTGATGCTGCCGGGCGTCGACGGCGTCGAACTGATCCGCATCCTGCGCCGGCGCACCCAGGCCGGGCTGCTGGTGGTCTCGGGCCGGCTGGCGCCGGACGTGTTCTCGTCGGTGGTCGACGCCGGCGCCGACATGCACCTGGCCAAGCCGGCGAGCTTCGACCAGGTGGTTGTCGCCATCCGCGCGGTGCACCGGCGCGTGGCGTCCTACAGCGGCAGTTCGGGCGAATGGCTGCTCGACCGCCAGTCCGGCCGGCTGATCGCCCCGGACGGCGTGCGCATCGATCTCAGCGACCTGGACCTGGCAGTGATGGAGCGCTTCGTGCAGGCCGAGGGCCAGGCAGTGACGCGCGAGTCGCTGTGCCATCACCTCGGCCGCCCGGTCACCGAGGAGCCCGACAACACCCTCAGCGCCATCATCTACAGGCTGCGACGGCGCATCGAACGCGCCACGGCCAGCCCCGTGCCGCTGCAGGCGCTTTCGCGCGTGGGCTACGTGTTCCGCGGTCCGCTCAGAAACGCCTGAACCCTGACTGCCCCTGCGGCATCCGGCTTCCGACCTCGGCCAGACGGGCGGTGCGCGCAGCGCTCAGTTCCAGGGCAGCATCATGGTGAGCAGCAGCAGCTTCTCGAACTCGGGCTCGAAGCGCTCGATGATCTTCTGCGGCGCCGGACACAGCTTCGCGTCGGTGATCAAGCCGAACTGCACGCCACCACCATAGGTGAGGATGCTCACGCCCATGCCGATGTCCCCGGAGGCCGGCACCCAGAACATCGTCTGGCGCAGTGTCGAACCACACAGCTTGAGCGGCTTCGCCGGGCCCGGCACATTGGTCATCACCGCGGTCGACTTCTTCGCGAAGATGCCCAGCAGCGCGTCCTGAACCGGCTTGATCAGCAGGCCGGCCACCGCCAGCACGGCGAATGCGAGCAGCGGCTGGTAGCTGCCCTTGAGCTCGCTCATGCGCTGCCGCACCGCGTAGACGCGCTCGACCGGATTCTCGATGCCGATCGGCAACACCAGCGGCGCCAGGCCGAAGCGGTTGCCGAGCTTCCAGGCTTCCTCCAGCGGACGCAGGTTGACCGGCACCATGGCACGGATCTCCTTGCCCGCCGGGTCATCGCCCGCCTCGCGCAGATAGCTGCCGATCGCGCCGGCCACGCAGGCGAGCAGCACGTCGTTGATCGAGCAGCCCAGGCCCTTGCCGATGGCCTTGACCGTGTCCATGGACATCGGCTCGCTCCAGGCCACGAGCTTCTTGCCGATCGGCTTGCCCTTGAGCACGGTCGGGGAGTCATCGGGCATCAGGCCCAGCGCGGCGACGTCGCTGATCACCTGGTAGCCCACGCGCGCCATGTCCAGCGAGCCGAGCAGCGGCTGCTGCGGGTGCGCCAGCAGGTCCATCGACCTGGCCACGCCGCTGCCGTACATGCCGATCGCCTTCACGGTGATGTCGGTCAGCGGCTTGAGCACCGCCTCCGACAGCCAGTCCTCCTCGTGCGCCTCGTCGGGCTGCTCGCGCTTCTTTCGCTTCGGCGGGTCCATGCCGCCGTCGGTGATGGACATCATCACCGAGATCAACGCGATGCCGTCGCCGATGCAGTGGTGCACGCGCGCGATCAACGCGCTGCCACCGTCGTATTGCTCGACGAGGTGGAACTGCCA
Organism: uncultured Piscinibacter sp.; assembly: GCF_937952055.1. Taxonomy (GTDB): domain Bacteria; phylum Pseudomonadota; class Gammaproteobacteria; order Burkholderiales; family Burkholderiaceae_C; genus Piscinibacter. Next base: position 156,678 of record NZ_CALFYO010000033.1, on the reverse strand, counting down.
CAGCGGTCGCTGCGGATCGAGCGGCGTGGTGGCCAGCTCGCCGGCGCGCGCCTTCAGGGCCTCGCGTGCGAGTCGAGCGTCGACACTGCGCGGCACATCGAGCGTCTCGCGCACCACGTGGTGGCGGATGTCGAAGTCCGCGTCCTCGACCCAGTTGGCACCCATCGCGTCCTGCACCACCTTCTGGCGAAAGCGCTCGTACTTGAGCAGCTTGTCCTGCACGCGCTCGCACAGCGCCTCGTAGGTGATGCCGGGCTCGAGCAGCCAGACGCCGACGATCATCATCAGGTTGACGTCGTTGTCCATGCGCAGCCACGCGGTGTCCACGCGCGACATGCGCTCGACGGATTGCGACATCGGGGATCTCCTCGCGGCGTACTCGGGGTGGGGCAAGATGCTGGGTAACATCCGCACCGTCAATGCCCATTTTCACCCACAGGAGACGCACTCATGGCCGACCTCAAGAAGCGCTTCGAGCAGGCTGTCGCCGACTCGAAGAGCCTGCCCGAGAAGCCCGACAACCAGACGCTGCTGAAGATCTACTCGCTGTACAAGCAGGCGACCAGCGGCGACGTCGAAGGCAAGCGCCCGGGCTTCACCGACATGGTCGGCCGCGCCAAGTGGGACGCCTGGAACGAGCTGAAGGGCAAGTCGGGCGACGACGCGATGCAGGAGTACATCGACCTCATCGAGGGCCTGAAGGAGTAGGCTCGCGGCGCCGGGGCGGCCCGGGCCGGACGCCGCCCCTGCGGGGCCGGCGCGCAGCGGGCGAAGGGCCTGGCTCCCTGCCTACTTCCTCTTCGTCGGGGACCGCTTTGCCGCGGCGTTCTTCGCCGCTGCCTTTCCGCTCGCGGCGAGGAGGGCATCGAGGTTCTTCTCGATCTCGCCCTCGATCGTCCGGCTGAAGGCACCGAGCAGGAAGCCGAGCTTCGCATCCAGGTCGAAGTGATCGGCCGCCACGATCAGTCGGCCGCTCACGCCGGTGCGCGTGAATTCCACCGTGTCGCTCGTCTCGCCCTCGAGCACGGTGCACTCCATGTCGAACTTCTTCTCCACCTCCTCGGCCCATTTCCAGGCGACCTCGCGCGCCTTGGCCAGGCCGAGGGAGTGGTTGCGGTGGATGCGGATGTCGGGCATGGGTCAGTCTCCGGGTGATGCCAGCGCGGCGCGGCGCTCGGCCTTCGGCAGCGCGGCGAGCCGGCGCACCTCGGCGTAGAAGCGCTCGAAGTCAGCCCCGCTGCGCCGGAACAGCCGTTCGAAGTCGGGTACCAGCGCGTTGTAGGCAGCGAGCACGCCGAACGAGGCATTGTTGGCGCGCGCGAACCAGCCGTCGTAGCCGGCAAATCCGCCCCAACGCTCGCGCTTCAGCGTCTCGTGGTCGGCATGCAGTTGCGCCATCAGCGCCGCCTTGCGCTCGCGCTTGTCGGACTCGCTCGCGGAAGAGCGGTACAGCGCGTCGAGCTTGTCGCGGTACGCCATGGTGAGGGCGCGGAAGTCCTGGCGGCGGCCATCGAACTTCGCGTACTCGTCGCGCGCCTGCGGCGAGGCCCGCGTGGCCAGCCAGCGCGCGCCGCCGATGCGTTCGACCGCGGTGGCGAAGGACTCGTTGAACTCGGTGTCGTCGTTCGCGTAGGCGATCTGATGCGACAGCTCATGGAAGATCAGCCGCGCCAGTTCACCCTCGGGCCAGTGGATGAAGGTGTTGAGCAGCGGGTCGGCCATCCAGTCGCCGGGCAGGCGACCGAGCGTCGAATAGGCCGGTACACCGTAGACGCTGACTTCGAGCCTGTCCTCGCGCAGCGCGGTCGCGTAGCTCTCGGCCTCGTCGCGATCGAAGTAGCCGCGGTAGCCGGCACAGCCCATGATCGGATAGCACCAGGTCTTGAGTTGCAGGCTCAGTTCCGGCGCGGCCACCACATTCCACACCGCGGCGCTGCGCTTCAGGTCGGCGAAGCGGCGGTAGCTGGCGTTGTCGGGCAGCTTGAGCTCGGTCACCGCGAAGTCCCGCATGCGCTGACTGAGCGCGAGCCGCTCCTTCAGCGCCGCTTCGGCCTCGGCATCGACGATCAGCTCGGGCACCGGCCGGGCCGCACGCAGCAGCGCGAGGTGGCCGCCAATCGACTGTGCGTAGTAGCCCACCGAACTGCAGCCGGCCGTCAGGCAAACGGCCGCCGTGGCCAGCGCGAACGTGCCGATCAGAGCGAGACTCGCCATCAGAAGCCGTCGCGTCACGATCCGGCGGGCGCCACCTCGACCAGGCAGTCGTAGAACGACGGCGCCCGGCCGATGTCGGTCAGCTTCTGGTGCGTCACCTCGTTGACGTTGGTGCCGCGCAGGCCCAGCTTGCGCCACCAGATGCCCAGCCCGTTGACCACGCCGGGGCGCGCCCGCGTGCTGAGCCGGGCCTTGCAGACGTAGCTGCCGCGGTCGTTGAAGACGCGCACGGTGGCGCCGTCGGCGATGCCGCGCGGCGCCGCGTCGGCCTCATGAATCTCGAGCAGCGGTTCACCCTCGATATCGCGCAGGCTCTTCACGTTGACGAAGCTGCTGTTCAGGAAGTTGCGCGCCGGCGGCGAGATCATCGCCAGCGGATAGCGCCGCGCCAGCTCGGGGGCGCTCTGCGCCGACTCGTGATTGGCCACGAAGTCCGGCACGCCCAGCCCCGGCGCGTCGATCATGCACTTGCCCGAGGGAGTGGGGAAGCCGCCGTCGGCGAACGGCGCCTGCGGCAGCGGCAGCTTCACCCAGCCGTCGCGGCGCAGCACGTCGAAGTCGATCTCCGGCACGAACGCGTTGCGCGCCAGCGTCTCGTCGTCGTCGCGGAAGCAGGCATCGTCGAAACCCATCGCCGCGGCAAGCTCGCGGAAGATCTGCGTGTTCGGCTTGGCCTGGCCGAGCGGCTGGATCGCCGGCTCGTTGATCAGCGCATAGGTGTGGCCGTAGCTCGTGTGCACGTCGAGGTGCTCGAGCTGTGTGGTGGCCGGCAGCACGTAATCGGCATGGTCGGCCGTGTCGGTCATGAATTGCTCGAGCACCACGGTGAACAGGTCGTCGCGCGCAAAGCCGCGCACCACCTTGGGCGACTCCGGAGCCACGGCCACCGGATTGCTGTTGTAGACGATCAGCGCCTCGATCCGCGGGCCGAATGCCGGCGAGGCCTCGCGCAGCAGGTCGTCACCGATGGTGCTCATGTTGATGGTGCGCACCGACCGTCCGGCGAGCAGGTCGGGCCGCTGCAGCGCCGCGTCGTTGCGCCAGCGCTTGAACCAGCCCGAGGCGGACAGCAGCATGCCGCCGGCCGCGTCGCGCCAGGCTCCCACGAGACAGGGCAGAACCGCCACCAGCCGCACCGCGTTGCCGCCGCCATGCACACGCTGCATGCCGTAGTTCAGGCGGATCGCCGCCGGCTTCGTGGTGCCGTAATCGCGCGCCAGTCCGCGCACCTCGTCGGCATCGATGCCACAGACCTGGGCGGTGCGCTCGGCCGTCCACGCCATGGCACGCTCGCGCAGCAGCGGCCAGCCATCGGTGTGCCGGTCGATGTAGTCGTGATCCAGCCAGTCGTTGACGATCAGCTCGCGCATCAGCCCGAGCGCGAGCGCGCCGTCGGTACCTGGCAGCAGGGCAATGTGCTGGTGGCACTTGTCGGCCGTCTCGGTGCGGCGCGGGTCGATGCAGACCAGCTTGGCTCCGTGGCGCTTGGCCGCCTGCGCGAAAGTCCAGAAGTGCAGGTTGGAGGCGATCGAGTTGCTGCCCCAGACGAGGATCAGCCGGCTGTCGGCGTAGTGCGCGAGGTGCATGCCGACCTTGCCGCCATAGGTGGCCACGAGCGCGTCGCCGCCGGCGCTGGCGCAGATGGTGCGATCGAGCAGCGAGGCACCCAGCCTGTGGAAGAAGCGCGCCGCCATGCTCTCGGACTGCAGCAGGCCCATGGTGCCGGCGTAGCTGTAGGGCACGATGGCCTGGGCGGCGTCCGGCCCTCGCGCAGCGATCGCCTTCAGACGCGCCGCGATGTCAGTCAGCGCCGCCGCCCAGCTCACCGGCTCGAACCTGCCGCTGCCCTTGGGACCGATCCGCCTGAGCGGCTGCAGCACGCGTTCTGCATGGTAGGTGCGCTCCGGATAGCGCGACACCTTGGTGCACAGCGCGCCGTGCGTGGGCGGATGGTCGGGGTCTCCCTGCACCTTGACGGCCCGCCCGTCCTGAACCGTGACACGGATCGCACAGGTGTCGGGGCAGTCGTGCGGGCAGGCGGCGCGGACGAGCTGGGAATCCATGCGCGAACTATTGCACAGCGAACCGACGAACTCTCGGACTTAGTGAAGGATGCCCGCCCCAACCGGCTGAGCACCGCCTTATTCTCCGCGCCAGCGCAAGAAAACCGTCGGGGCTCGAGCGAGCCGCCGCGCACGAAGCGGTCAGGCTTGCCGAAGCCCGAAAGCATCGTTGGAGCTCCTCATGAATCGTCGTGACGCAATCCGCCGCGTGGCCACCGCTGGCGCCGCGCTCGCCTTGCCCGCCTGGGCGCAGTCTTCCCGCCTCGTGCTCGGCCAGTCCGCCGCCTTCAGCGGGCCGGCCGCCCAGCTCGGCATCCAGATGAACAAGGGCGCGAAGATCTACTTCGACCAGCTCAATGCCAGCGGCGGCGTCAACGGCCACACCATCGAGCTGCGCACGCTGGACGACGGCTACGAGCCCGACCGCTGCAAGGCCAACACCGAGAAGCTCATCAGGGAAGACGTGTTCGCCCTGCTTGGCTATGTCGGCACGCCGACCTGCGTCGCCGCGCTGCCGCTGATCAACGATGCCAAGATCCCCTTCTTCGGCCCGTTCACCGGCGCCGAGGCATTGCGCGACCCCTTCAGCAGGTGGGTCTTCCACCTGCGCGCCTCGTACTACGACGAGACCGGCCTGATCGTGAAGCAGCTCACCTCGCTGGGCCTGAAGAAGATCGCCGTGTTCTACCAGGACGACGCCTACGGCAAGGCTGGCCTCGAGGGCGTGAAGCGCGCGCTCAAGCCGCTCGGCCTGGAGCCGGTCGCGCTCGGCACGGTCCAGCGCAACACCGTGGACGTCGCCAAGGCGGTGGCCGCGATCGCGCCCAAGATGCCCGACGCGGTGGTGCAGATCAGCGCCTACAAGTCCTGCGCTGCGTTCATCCGCGAGGCGCGCAAGGCCGGCTACGGCGGCACCTTCTTCAACGTGTCCTTCGTCGGCACGCAGGCGCTGGCCGACGAACTGGGCAAGGAAGGCCGGGGCATCATGGTCAGCCAGGTGATGCCCTTCCCCTTCTCGACCACCACGCCGATCTCGCGCGAGTATCTCGATGCCGTGGCCAAGGCCGGCCCGGACGCGCAGCCGAACTATTCGAGCATGGAGGGCTACCTGTCGGCGAAGGTCTTCGCCGAGGGACTGCGCCGCGCCGGCCGCAACCCCTCGCGAGATTCGCTGGTCACCTCGCTGGAGTCGATCCAGAACGCCAACTTCGGCGGCTTCCGCGTCGACTTCAGTTCCAAGGACCACGTCGGCTCCCACTTCGTCGAGGTCTCGATGATCACCGAGGACGGCAAGGTCCGCCGCTGAACACCCGGGCCGCCTGCCGGCCGAAGGAGTCGTCATGAACCGTCGCCAGATCCTGAAGCGTGCCACCGGCCTCGGCGTCGCCTGCATCTCCGCTCCGCTGTGGGCGCAGTCGGCCAACCGCATCCTGCTCGGCCAGTCGGCCGCGATATCGGGCCCGGCCGGGGCACTGGGCACGCAGTTCCGCCTCGGCGCGATGCTGAATTTCGACAAGATCAATGCCAAGGGCGGCATCGGCGGCCGGACGATCGAATTGCAGACCCTGGACGACGGCTACGAGCCCGACCGCTGCGCCGAGAACACGAAGAAGCTCATCGAGGGCGGTGTCTTCGCGCTGTTCGGCTACATCGGCACGCCCACCAGCATCGCGGCCCTGCCATTGGCCACGCAGGCCAAGCTGCCCTTCTTCGCGCCCTTCACCGGCGCCGAGGCGCTGCGCGCGCCGCTCAACCGCTACGCCTTCCACGTGCGCGCCTCGTACTTCGACGAGACCGCCGAGATCGTGAAGCAGACCACGGCGATCGGCATCAAGCGCATCGGCGTCTTCTACCAGAACGACAGTTACGGCAAGGCAGGCCTGGAAGGCGTGACGCGTGCACTCAAGCCTCTCGGCCTGGAGCCTGCCGGCCTGGGCACGGTGGAGCGCAACACCGTCGACGTCGATGCGGCCGTGAAGGCCATCCTGGCCGGCAAGCCCGACGCGATCGTGCAGATCAGCGCCTACAAGTCCTGCGCCGCCTTCATCCGCGCCGCACGCAAGGCCGGTTTCGGCGGCACCTTCTACAACGTTTCCTTCGTCGGCACCAAGGCGCTGGCCGACGAGCTGCAGCAGGACGCCCGCGGCGTCGTGGTCAGCCAGGTGATGCCCTATCCCTACACGCCGGCGTCGGCGCTGTCCGGCGAGTACCTCGCCGCCGGCAAGGCGGCGCACGGCGACAAGTTCGAGCCCAACTACAGCAGCATGGAGGGCTACGTGGCGGCGCGCACCTTCGTCGAGGGCCTGAAGCGCGCCGGGGGTGCCGGCAGCGCGGAGAGCCTGATCGCCGGGCTGGAGTCGCTGCGCGAGCTCAATCTCGGCGGCTTCTTCGTCGACTTCGCGCCGAACAAGCACACCGGCTCCCGGTACGTCGACCTCACCATCCTGACCGCCGACGGCCGCGTGCGCCGCTGACCGGCGGCCCGGGGTGACCCCGGCGCACTGCGGGTCGAGGCAGACCGATAAGATGGCACTCCCTTCCACGGCGACTGCGCCGACGGAGTGACCATGCAGCTGATCGAATCCATCCTCGCCGACGCCGCGGCCATCGCGGCCGTGCGGCGCGACATCCACGCCCACCCGGAGCTCTGTTTCGAGGAGGTGCGCACCTCCGACGTCATCGCGCAGCAACTCACCGACTGGGGCATCCCCGTGCACCGCGGCCTGGGCAAGACCGGCGTCGTCGCGATCTTGAAGCACGGCAGCAGCGACCGCGCCGTCGGCCTGCGCGCCGACATCGACGCGCTGCCGATGACCGAGCACAACCGCTTCGCCCACGCCAGCCGCCACCCGGGCAGGATGCACGCCTGCGGCCACGACGGCCACACCGCGATGCTGCTCGGCGCGGCCAAGCACCTGGCGAAGCACCGGAACTACGACGGCACCGTCTACCTGATCTTCCAGCCCGCCGAAGAAGGCGGCGGCGGCGCGCGCGAGATGATCAAGGACGGCCTGTTCGAGAGGTTCCCGATGCAGGCCGTGTTCGGCGCGCACAACTGGCCCGGCATGGCGGCGGGCCAGTTCGCGCTGAAGACCGGGCCCTGCTTCGCGTCGAGCAACGAATTCAGGATCACCATCCGCGGCAAGGGCTCGCATGCCGCGATGCCGCACAACGGCGTCGACCCGGTGCCGGTGGCCTGCCAGATGGTGCAGGCCTTCCAGACCATCATCACGCGCAACAAGCGGCCGATCGACGCCGGGGTGATCTCGGTGACGATGATCCACACCGGCGAGGCGACCAACGTCGTGCCAGACAGCTGCGAGATCCAGGGCACGGTGCGCACCTTCACGCTGGAGGTGCTCGACCTCATCGAGCAGCGCATGAAGGAGATCGCCGAGCACACCTGCGCCGCGTTCGGCACGGGCTGCGACTTCGAGTTCACGCGCAACTACCCGCCGACCATCAACCATGCGTCCGAGACCGAGTTCGCGCGCCGCGTGCTCGGCGAGATCGTCGGCGCCGACAACGTGCTCGAGTTCGAGCCCACGATGGGAGCCGAGGACTTCAGCTACTACCTGCTCGACAAGCCCGGCTGCTATTTCCTCATCGGCAACGGCGACGGCAGCCATCGCGAGGGCGGCCATGGTCTGGGGCCCTGCATGCTGCACAACCCGAGCTACGACTTCAACGACGAGCTGATCCCGCTCGGCGCGACGATGTGGGTGCGCCTGGCGGAAGCGTGGCTGAACCAGACGCGGCCGTGAACGCCACCGCACACTTTGCCGGCAGCTACGCGCAAGCGCGGCAGATGTTCCTGGCGGCCGCCGATGCGGCCGGCCTCGACGCCGAGAGCCACGCCCACCCGCTGCTCGGTCGCGACGGCGAAGTGCTGGCGATGGACGTTGCGCTGGAAGGGGCGAAGGGCGCGCGGTCGCTGCTGGTGGTCAGCAGCGGCTGCCACGGCATCGAGGGATTCTGCGGCTCCGGTGTTCAGCATGCGCTGCTGTCGGATGCCGACTGGCACCGGCTCGTGCACGAATCGAGCGTCGCGGTGCTCTACCTGCATGCGCTGAATCCGCACGGCTTCTCCTGGTGGCGTCGCACCACGCAGGAGAACGTCGACCTCAACCGCAACTTCCACGACTTCTCGCAGCCGCTGCCGGCCAATCCGGCCTACGACGAGATCGCCGCACTGATCGTGCCGCCGGTTTGGCCCCCCTCGGCGGAAGCGGCGGCAGCGCTCGAGCGCTGGATCGCCAGACACGGACCTCGCGCCTTCCAACAGGCGGTGACCAGCGGCCAGCACGACCATCCCGAGGGCCTCTTCTACGGCGGCCGCAACCCCACCTGGAGCAACGTGACGTTGCGCCACGTGCTGCAGGAGCATGCGCGGCGTTGCGAGCGGCTCGGCTGGATCGACCTGCACACCGGCCTGGGGCCGAGCGGCGTCGGCGAGCGCATCTTCGCCTGCCGCGACGATGCCGACGCGCTCGCCCGTGCCCGCGCCTGGTGGGGCCCGGGGATCACCTCGATCTACGACGGCAGCTCGGCCTCGGCAAGACTGACCGGCATGATGTGGATGTCGGCCTACGAGGAGTGCCCGCAGGCCGAGTACACCGGCATCGCGCTGGAGTACGGCACCGAGCCGCTGACGGCGGTGCTGGACGCGCTGCGCGCCGACCAGTGGCTGGAGAACCATCCGGAGGCCCCCGAAGCCCAGCGCCAGGCCATCAAGCGCCGCATGCAGGAGGCCTTCTACACCGACACGGCCGCGTGGAAGGACGCCGTACTCACGCAGGCCTTCGCGGCAGCACGGCAGGCGGTGGCCGGCCTCGCCGGCTAGAGAACGCCGCGCTCGCGCAGCGCCTGCGCGCACTGCGCCGCGTCGACGAACTGCAGCGCCTGCCAGCCGGCGTCGCGCGCCGCCGCGACGTTCTGCGCCACGTCGTCGATGAAGAGGATGCTCGACGGGTCGAGGTCGAATCGACTGGCGCAATGCTCGAAGATCGCCGGCTCCGGCTTGCACAGCCCCGCCCGCGCCGAGAACACGCCGCCGCGGAACAGGCCGAGGAAGTCGTGCGCCGCCTCCAGGTGACGCGCGTACGGCTCGGGCATGTTGGAGAGGAAGTACAGCGGCCGCCCCGTCGCATGCAGATGGCGCAGCAGCGCCACTGTCGGCGCCATCGGCGTCAGCTCGGCGGGCACGCCGTCGATGACGCGGCGCGTCTCGTCGACCGTCAGTCCGGTGCGCCGCGCGATGCGCTCGGCCAGCGGTCCCGGCTCGACGCTGCCGCGGTCGAAGTCGCCCCAGTCGCCGTTGTAGCCCTGGAAGAAGTCGTCCACCAGGCGCTGCGCGGCGTCGGGGTCCGGCACGCGGTGCGGCAGCAGCCGCGCGAGCAACTCCGGCGGGTGCCAGTGGAACAGCACGCCGCCGAAGTCGAAGACGATGTTCACGCGCGGAGCTTTGCCAGCAGCCCGGCGCTGGACGCGTCGAGCCCGCTCGCGTCGCCCGAAGCCAGACGCGGCAGCAGGTCGTTGCACAGCGCCTTGCCGAGCTCCACGCCCCACTGGTCGAAGCTGTTGATGCCCCAAATGGCGCCGCTGGTGAAGACGCGGTGCTCGTACAGCGCAATCAGCGCGCCGAGCGAGCGCGGCGTGAGCTGCTCCAGCAGCAGCGTGGTGCTGGGCCGGTTGCCGGGGAAGGTGCGGTGCTTCGCGATGGTCGTCGCCTCGAGCTCCTTCGAGGCGGTCGGCGCCTTCTCCCCGAGCGCCTGCGCGGTGGTCTTGCCGAGCATCAGCGCCTGCGACTGGGCCAGGCCGTTGGCGAGCAGCTTGGCATGCAGATCGGCCAGCGCGTGGGTGGGCCGCTTCACCAGCACGAACTCCACGGGAATGACGTCGGTGCCCTGGTGCAGCATCTGGAAGTAGGCATGCTGGCCGTTGGTGCCCGGCTCGCCCCACACCACCGGGCTGGTGCCGTAGGGCAGCGGCTCGCCGTCGAGATCGACGCGCTTGCCGTTGCTCTCCATCTCCAGCTGCTGGAGGTAGGCCGGCAGACGCCTCAGGCCCTGGTGGTAGGGCGCCACGCTGCGGCTGGTGAAGCGGTGGAAGTTGCGGTACCAGACGTCGACGAGCCCGAGCAGGGCGGGCAGGTTCCTGGCCAGCGGCGCTTCGGCGAAGTGCCGGTCCATCGCATGGGCGCCGGCGAGCAGCGCGCGGAAGTGCTCTGCGCCGATGGCGAGCGCCACCGGCAGGCCGATGGCGCTCCACAGGGAGTAGCGGCCGCCCACCCAGTCCCAGAAGCCGAAGGTGGTGGTGATGCCGAACTCGGCCGCCGCCTTCACGTTGGTGGTCGTGGCGACGAAGTGCTTCGCCGTGTCGGTGCCGCCGTTGGCGACGAACCAGTTCCGCGCCGCATGCGCGTTGGCCATCGTCTCCTGCGTCGTGAAGGTCTTGCTGGCGACGATGAACAGCGTCTCGGCCGGGTTCAGCTGCCGCAGCACCGGCGTGATGTCGTGGCCGTCGACGTTGGCGACGAAGTGGAACGTCAAGCCGGGGTGCACGAAGGCATCGAGCGCCGGCACGGCCATCTGCGGTCCCAGGTCGCTGCCGCCGATGCCGATGTTGACGACGTGGCGGATGCCGCTCGCCGCCGTGTCGCGCACCGTCTCGGCGTAGGCCAGCATCGCCTCCAGCACGCGGTGCACGTCATCGGAGAACGGCCCCTGCCCCTTCGGGGCGCGCAGCGCGGTGTGCAACACGGCACGGCCCTCGGTCGGATTGACCGCCGCACCGGCGAGCATCGCATCGCGGCGCTGCTCGAGCCGGCACTCGTGCGCCAGGTCGACGAGGAACTTCAACGTCGCGGTGTCGACGAGGTTCTTCGACAGGTCGGCAAAGACCTCCGGCGCCTCGAACGACAGCGCGCCGAAGCGGCCCGGATCGCGCGCGAACGCCTCGCGCAGGTCGAGGTCGCGGCCATGGGCCTCGAAGTGACCGGCCAGGGCGGCCCAGGCCTCGGTCTTGTCGCAACGCGGAGCGTCCATCACATCCCCTCGATCATCTGGTCGAGCCTGGCGGCATCCGCCGCGAAGGCACGGATGCCCTCGGCAAGCTTCTCGGTGGCCATCGCGTCCTCGTTGAGCGCCCAGCGGAAGCTCGCCTCGTTGTAGGTGACGGCATGCACGGGCGCCGTGGCGGCTGCCGCAGGGTCGAGCGCCCGCTCCACCTTGCCTTCGCCGGACTGCAGCTGTGCGAGCAGTTCGGGGCTGATGGTCAGCAGGTCGCAGCCGGCCAGCGCGAGGATCTGCCCGGTGTTGCGGAAGCTCGCGCCCATCACCTCGGTGTCGATGCCGAACTTCTTGTAGTAGGTGTAGATCTGCGCCACCGACTTCACGCCGGGGTCGTTGGCGCCGGCGTTCGCCGCCTCGTCCCAGGCCGCGCCGGCGGTCTTCCTGTGCCAGTCGTGGATGCGGCCGACGAAGGGCGAGACCAGCTTCACGCCGGCCTCGCCGCAGGCGACGGCCTGGCAGAAGGCGAACAGCAGCGTCAGGTTGCAGTGGATGCCCTGGTGCTCGAGGATGCGCGCGGCCTGGATGCCCTCCCAGGTGGAGGCGATCTTGATCAGCACGCGCCCGCGCTCGATGCCGGCGTCCTCGTACATCGCCATGACGCGACGCGCGCGCGCCACCGTGGCCGCGGTGTCGAAGCTGAGACGCGCGTCGACCTCGGTCGACACCCGGCCCGGCACCACCTTGAGGATCTCGCGGCCGAAGCGCACCAGCACGTGGTCGACGATCTCCTCCAGCGGCTGGCCCTTGTGGGCGGCCACCGTGTCGGCCAGCAACGGCGCGTAGTCGGGCTGCTGCACCGCCTTGAGGATCAGCGACGGGTTGGTGGTGGCATCGCGCGGGGCAAATTGCGCGAGCTGCTTGAAGTTGCCGGTGTCGGCAACGACGGTGGTGTACTGCTTGAGCTGGTCGAGCTGGTTCATGGCGAAGTCGGAGCCCCCGGCACGGGCCGGTGGCGCTATTAGAACCCGGCCGGTGCCGTGGGATCCTCGTCACTGGCATGGAACTGGGGCGAAAGCGCCGGGTAGAGCGCACGGAAGCGCCGGTAGCGGCGCTCGAACCGTGCCGCCGCGTCGGCATCGGGCACGAAGCGCTCGGCCTGGTCCGCCGCGGCGCGGCAGGCCTGCTCGAGCGTGCCCCCATCGGCCAGCCAGCCGAGGCGCGCGGCACCCAGGGCGGCGCCGGCCTCGGCGCCCGGCCGCCGCTCCAGCGCCACGCCGAGGATCGAGGCCAGCATGTTCGCCCACAGCGTGCTGCGCGAGCCGCCACCGACCAGCGTGAGCGTGGCCGGACCGGGCGGCAGCGCCAGGCTGTTCAGACCGTCGCGCAAGCCGAAGGCCACGCCTTCCAGCACCGCCCAGGCGAGCGCAGCGGCGTCGTGCTCCGCCGTCAGGCCGAACAGCACACCCTGCGCGCTCGGGTCGTTGTGCGGCGTGCGCTCGCCGCTCAGGTAGGGCAGGAACAGCGGCGCGCGCCCGCGCTGTGCCGGTGCGAGCGCCTCGGCGCGGGCCAGCAGCACGCCCACGTCCTGCAGACCGGCCAGGCGCGCGGCCCAGTCCAGGCAGGCCGCCGCCGACAGCATGACCGACATCTGGTGCCAGCGCTGCGGCAGCGCATGACAGAAGGCGTGCACGCCGTGCGCGGGGTTGGGGCGGAAGGCGTCACTGACGACGAAGATCACCCCCGAGGTGCCGAGCGAGACGAAGCCCTGCCCCGGCTCGGTGGCGCCGATGCCCACCGCGCTGGCCGCGTTGTCGCCGCCGCCGCCGGCCACCACCACGGCGGCCGGCAGGCCCCAGCGTGCCGCCAGCTCGCCCCGCAGCCGCCCGGCCGGCGCGCTGCCTTCCACCAGCGACGGCATGTGCGCGCGCGTCAGGCCGCAGGCGGCGAGCACATCGTCGGACCAGTCGCGTCGCGCCACGTCCAGCCACAGCGTGCCGGAGGCGTCCGACAGGTCGGCGATGTGCTCGCCGGTCAGGCGCAGGCGCAGCCAGTCCTTGGGCAGCAGCACGCGCGCGGTGCGCTCGAACACCGCCGGTTCGTGCTCGCGCACCCACAGCAGCTTGGGCGCGGTGAAACCGGGCATGGCGAGGTTTCCGGTGATCTGGGGCAGCGCCGGCAGCGCGCGCGTCAGCGCCCCGCACTGCGCCGCGCTGCGGCCGTCGTTCCACAGGATGGCCGGGCGCAGCACGGCGTCGGCGCCGTCGAGCAGCACCGCGCCGTGCATCTGACCCGACAGCCCGATCACGCGAACCTGCGCAAGCAGCGGCCGGTGTTGCGCCGCCAGCTGCGCCATCGCCGACTCGAGCGCGGCCCACCAGGACTGCGGGTCCTGCTCGGACCACAGCGGCCGCGGGCGCGACACGCGAAGCGGCGCACGCGCCGTGGCCACGGGGCCGCGCCGCGGGCACAGCAGCAGCGCCTTCAGCTCGGAGGTGCCGAGATCGAGGCCGAGGTACATGGCGATCAGCCCCCCGGGCCAAAGCGGGCCTCGGCCTGGCGGCGGAACTCCTTCGGCGTCATGCCCTTGATCTGCAGGAAGCGGCGATTGAAGTTGGCCACGTTGTTGAAGCCGACGTCGTAGCAGACGTTGGTGATGTAGCGGTCGGTCTCCATCAGCAGCTGGCAGGCCTTGTTGATGCGCAGCCGGTTGACGAAGTCGGTGTAGCTGTTGCCGGTGGCACGGCGGAAGTAGCGCGAGAAGCTGCTCTCCGTCATGTCCAGCCGCGCGCACAGCGCGGCCATCGAGAAGTTCTCGGCGTAGTGTTCGGTGAGAAAGTCGACGATGCCGCTGATGCGCGCCAGCCCGGCGTCGTCGTCGAAGCTCTGCAGCTGCACGGTCGACAGCAGCCGGTAGTCGCTGCAGCGCACCAGCTGGTCGAGCAGCGCGGCGAATTCGGCCAGGCGCTGCAACCCATGCGCCTCGCGCACGCGCTCGATGTGCTCGCGGGCCTTCGCGCTCAGGCCGAAGAACTCCACGCCGTGGCGTGCCCGCTCGAGCAGCGGCAAGGCCTCCGCCAGCTCGGGAATCTGCGCGGCGGCGTGGCGCAGCGGCGCATCGCCGAACTGCAGCACCATGTCGCGCAACGGCACGCCGCCCTCGGGGACGTCGGTGGAGATCCAGTTGTGCGGCAGGCGCGGGCCGGTCAGCACGAGGTGGCCGGGCTCGAAGTGGCCGATGTAGTCGCCGACGAAGACCTTGCCGCGCGTGGACACGATGAGGTGCAGCTCGTACTCCTCGTGATAGTGCCAGCGCACCAGCGGATTCGGGAAGCCATGCTCGAGGAAGCGCACCAGACCGTAGGTCCCCGGTGGCTCGTAGCCGAGATTCGGCGTGCGGCCGACATCGTGCTCGAGCTCCGGGCTGCGGGGGCGCTGGAGGGCCATGGCGGATCTCCTGGTTCGTCGCGGTCAGGTACTGCGCCGGCGCGCGAAGTCGGCCACGCGCGCACTCGCGTCGCGCAGCGCGGCCACCAGTCGCGCGTCGCCGGCCAGCGTGCCGAACAATACCTTGTCCGCGGCGAAGGCGGCGACCGGATCGCCGGCCTCGCAGATCGCGTGCGCCGCGGCCGGGTCCATCGCCTGGTCCTGGTAGGTGTAGGGGATCTGCCCGCGATGCCAGCGCTGCAGATAGGCGAGGAACAGCGCCGGCAGCATGGCCACGCTGGCGATCGACGCATTGGTCACCAGCCGCTCGCGGATGGTCGGCACGATGAAGCCGGGGATCTTGCTGAAGCCGTCCATCGCCACGCGCTGGTTGGTGTCGCGGATGGCCGGGTTGCCGAAGCGGTCGAGCACGATGTCTCGGTAGCGCGGCAGGTCGATCGGGCTGGGCCGTCCGGGCGCGTGAAGGCAGGGGATGGTGTCGTCGGTGACGTAGTCGTACGCCAGCCGGCGGATCTCGGCATCGTGCGTGCCCTCGTGGATGAAGAGAAAGCCGGCCAGCGTGCCGGCCCAGGCGATGCAGCTGTGGGTGGCGTTGAGCAGGCGGATCTTGGCCTCCTCGTAAGGCGCGACGGATTCGACCATCTCGACGCCGACCTTCTCCCAGGCCGGGCGGCCGGCGGCGAAGCGATCCTCGATCACCCACTGGATGAAGCTCTCGCCCATCAGCGCCGTCGGGTCGTCGACGCCGGTCGCGGCCAGCACGCGTTCGCGCACGTCCGGGGTCGGGCGTGGCGTGATGCGATCGACCATGGCGTTCGGGCTGGTCGTGTTCGCCTCGATCCAGTCGCGCAGGCCGGTGTCGCCGAGCAGTTCGACGAACTGCAGCAGGCCGCGGCGCGAGCGGTCGCCGTTGTGGCGCAGGTTGTCGCAGTTCAGCAGCGTCACCGGCCCCGCGCCGGCGGTCCGGCGCGCGCGCAGGATGGCGGTGAGCGCGGCGTAGATCGTGCCGCCCGGCCGCCCGGCTCTCGCCGCCTGCAGGTCGGCGGCCAGGTCCGCGAAGTTCAGGTCGAGCCGGTTCTTCGCATCGAGGTAGTAGCCCGCCTCGGTGACGGTGAAGGAGACGATCCTCGTGGCCGGGTTCGCGCCCTCGGCGATCAAGCCGGCCAGATCGGCGGTGTAGGGGATCACTCGGCGGATCGAGGAGATGCGCTCGTAGCGGTGCTCGCCGGCCGGCGAGATGGTCTCGAGCATGTAGGCACCGTCCTGCGCCGCCAGCGCCGCGATCGTCTCGGCCATGTCGGGACGCGTGTTGCCGCCGGCCAGCGTCCAGGACGCATCGCCGCGCTGGATCAGATCGTGCAAGTAGACGGCCTGGTGAGCGCGGTGGAACGAGCCCAGGCCGAGGTGCAGCATCGTGTTCATCGCAGTCACCTAGAGGTCGAAATGGGTGGGCATGAGGACCACGTCGCGGATCGTCATGCCGCGCGGCCGCGTCAGCATGAACATCACCACCTCGGCCACCTCGCTGGCTTCGATCAGGCTGCCGGCCTCGCGCGCCTCCTTCAGCTTCTCGGCTGGCCAGTCGGACAGCAGCGAGGTCACGACGGGCCCGGGGGAGACCGCGCCGACGCGGATGCCATGCTTGAACACCTGTCGACGCACCGTCTGCACGAAGCAGTTCACCGCCCACTTGGACGCGGCATAGACCGGCTCCCACGGCGTCGGGAAGTGCGCCGCGAGCGAGCTGGTGACGATGATGTCGCCCGCGCCACGCTCGATCATGTGCGGCAGCACGTCGTGCACGTTCTTCATCACGACGTTGACATTGAGGTTCAGCATGCGGTCGATCGCGTCGACGTCGGCGTCGACCAGGTCGCCGCCGATGTACAGGCCGGCGTTGGCGTGCAGGATGTCGAGCCGCCCTGCCCGCTCCAGCACTTGCGGCAGCAGCGTCCTGCAGGCCGCCGGATCGAGCAGGTCCAGCACCAGGGGAATCGCCGCCTCGCCGAGCCGCCCGCGCAGCGCCGCCAGCCGTGCGGCGTCGCGGTCGACCAGCACGACGCGCGCGCCGGCGGCCAGCATCGCCTCGGCGCTGGCCAGGCCGATGCCCGAGGCCGCGCCGGTGATCACGGCGACCTGGCCTTGCAGTGTCGCGGCCATGCTCACGCCCTGCCGACCTGGGCGGCGACGGTCTGGCCCTGGCGATCGAAAAGGTGGAAGGAGGCCGGCGCGATGTCCAGCCCGACCGGGTCGCCGGGGCGCAGCGCGGTGCGTTCCGACTGTCGCGAGACGATCTGCACGCCGCGCCCGTCGCCATTGCCGACATGGGTATAGATCAGCGTGTCCGCGCCGAGCGACTCCACCAGCTCGACGCGGCCGCTGAGCTTGCCCGCCCCGGCCGCGCGCACCAGCACGTTCTCCGGCCGCACGCCGATGAAGCCGTCCGGCGCGTTGGCCGCGCCGACCACCTCGCGCAGCGACGGCAGCCTGGCGGTGTCGACCACGTTCATCTGCGGCGTGCCGATGAACTGCGCGACGAACTGGTTGGCCGGGCGGTCGTAGAGCTCCAGCGGCGAGCCGACCTGCTCGATCGCGCCGTCGCGCAACACCACCACGCGGTCGGCCAGCGTCATCGCCTCGACCTGGTCGTGCGTCACGTAGATCGTCGTCGCACCCAGGTCGCGGTGCAGCTTGGCGATCTCCACGCGCGTCTGGCCGCGCAGCGCGGCGTCGAGGTTGGACAGCGGCTCGTCGAACAGGAACACCTTGGGTGCCCGGACGATGGCGCGGCCGATGGCGACGCGCTGGCGCTGGCCGCCGGACAGTTCCCGCGGCGTGCGGTCGAGGTACTGCGTGAGGTTGAGGATCTCGGCAGCGCGGCCGACCTTCTCCTTGATCACCGCCTTGTCGACGTTGGCCAGCCGCAGCGCGAACGACATGTTGTCGAACACGCTCATGTGCGGGTAGAGCGCGTAGCTCTGGAACACCATCGCCAGGTCACGCTTGGACGAGGAGAGCCTGGTGATGTCGCGCCCGTCGAGCTCGAGGCTGCCGCCGTCGATCTCGGTCAGGCCGGCGATCATGCGCAGCAGCGTCGACTTGCCGCAGCCGGAAGGCCCGACGAAGACGACGAACTCGCCCTTCTGGATCTGCAGATTCACGCCCTTGATGGCGCGCAGGCTGCCGAAGAACTTCTCGACGCCCTTGAGTTCGAGGTATGCCATGTGACTGCTCCTTACTTGACGGCGCCGAAGGTCAGGCCCTGCACCAGCTGCTTCTGGCTGAACCAGCCGACCACCACGATGGGCGCGATGGCCATCAGCGATGCGGCCGACAACTTGGCCCAGAACAGGCCCTCGGGGCTGGAATACGAGGCGATCAGAGTGGCCAGCGTGCCGGCCTTGGCCGAGCTGAGGTTGAGCGACCAGAACGCCTCGTTCCAGCTCAGCACCAGGCACAGCAGGCCGGTCGAGGCCAGCGGGCCCATCGCCAGCGGCCGGATCACGTGCTTGAACTCGCCCCAGATGCTGGCGCCGTCCATGCGCGCTGCCTCGAGGATGTCCGGCGGGATGTCCTTGAAGCCCGAGTAGAGCATCCACACCATGATCGGCAGGTTCGACAGCGTGAAGACGACGATCAGCGCGGTGAGCGAGTCCAGCATGCCCACCGTCTGCGCCATCACATAGACCGGCACCAAGGCACCGACGGCCGGCATCATCTTGGTGGACAGCATCCACATCAGGATGTCGCGCGTGCGCTTGGTGCGGAAGAAGGCCATCGAGTACGCCGCCGGCGCGGCGATGGCCAGTCCGAGCAGCGTGGAGATCACGCTGGTGATGACCGAGTTGCGCGCGTACAGCAGGTAGTCGCTGCGCAGGTTCACTTCCTCGAAGCTCTCCAGCGAGGGCGAGAAGAACAGCTGCGGCGGGATGGCGATCGCCTGCTGCTCCGTCTTGAAGGCGGTGAGCACCAGCCAGATCAGCGGGAAGACCACCAGCAGCGTGAGGCCCCAGGCGGCCACGGTGCGCAGAATGAGGGCGAGGTTCTTCATGGGTGGGCTCTCAGTCCAGGTTCTTGCCGATCAGGCGGATCAGGAACACCGCGGCGATGTTGGCCAGCACCACCGCGAACAGCGCGCCGGCCGAGGCCACGCCGACGTCGAAGTTCATCAGCGCCTGCTTGAAGATCAGGAAGGCGACGTTGGTGCTCGCGTTGCCGGGCCCGCCGCCGGTGGTGGTGAAGATCTCGGCGAACACGCTCATCAGGAAGATCATCTCGATCATCACGACGACCGCGATCGGCCGGCCCAGGTGCGGCAGCGTGAGGAACCAGAACTTCTGCAACGCGTTGGCGCCGTCCATGCCGGCTGCCTCCATCTGGTCGGTGTCCAGCGACTGCAGCGAGGTGATGAAGATCAGGCAGGCGAAGGGCAGCCATTGCCACGACACCATCAGGATCACCGAGAACAGCGGGTGGTCGGTGAGCCAGTCCACTGGCGCGGTGCCGAAGAAGCCGCTGACCTGCGCGAGCACGCCGTACACCGGGTTCATCATCATGTGCTTCCACAGCAGCGCGTTCGCCGTGGGCATCACGAAGAAGGGCGAGATCAGCAGCACGCGCACGATGCCGCGTCCCGGAAAGGCCTGGTTGACCAGCAGCGCCAGCGCCACGCCGAGCACCACGGTGATCGCGATCACCGAGCCGAGCAGCAGCAGCGTGTTGAGCACCGACGCGAGGAAGTCCGGATCGGTGACGAAGAACTCGTAGTTGGCCAGCCCGATGAAGTCCTTCGGGCCGGGCTGCATGAGGTTGTAGCGCACGGCCGAGAAGTACAGCGTCATCGCCAGCGGCACGATCATCCAGAGGAAGAGCGTGACCACTGCGGGCGCCATCAGCGCGCGGGGGAGCAGTCTGTTCATGAGTGGCTCTCAGTGCGTCAAGCGGCCGTCGCGGAACCGGCTGTGCCGGGCCGCTGGCGGCGCCCCCCCTGGGGGAGCGCCGCAGGCGCTACGGGGGGGTCACTTGTAGTAGCCCGACTTGCGCATCTCGCGGTCGGCGGCCTGCTGCGCGGCCTTCAGCGCCGCGTCCACGCTGGTCCGGCCGGCCAGTGCCGCGCTCATCTGCTGGCCCACGGCGATGCCGATCGCCTGGAACTCCGGGATGGCCGCGAACTGCACGCCCACGTACGGGCTCTTGGGCAGCGTGCTGTCGTTCGGGTTGGCGCTGTCGATCGCCTTCTTCTCGGCCTCGGCGAACACCGCGGCCTTCAGGAACTCGGGGTTGGCATAGGTCGACTTGCGCGTGCCGGTCGGCACATGCCCCCAGCCGTTGGTCTTCGCGACCAGCTGGATGTACTCCTTCGAGGTCGCCCAGGTGATGAACTTCTGCGCGTCGGCGGCGTTCTTCGTGCCGGCGGGAATCGCCAACGCCCAGGCCCACAACCAGTTGGCGCCCTTCTGCGTGGCCTGGTAGGGGCCCTGCGCGAAGGCCACCTTGTCGGCTACCTTGCTCTGCTTCGGGTCGGTGATGAACGAAGCGGCGATGGTGGCGTCGATCCACATCGCGCACTTGCCCTCGTTGTACAGCGCCAGGATCTCGTTGAAGCTGTTCGCGCTCGAGCCGGGCGGGCCGTACTTCTTCAGCAGGTCGACGTAGAAGGTCACGGCATCCTTCCAGGGCTGGCTGTCCAGCTGCGGCTTCCAGCTCATGTCGAACCACTGCGCGCCGAAGCTGTTGGCCATGGTGGTGAGGAAGGCCATGTTGTCGCCCCAGCCCGGCTTGCCGCGCAGGCAAATGCCGTACACGCCGCTCTTCGGGTCGTGCATCTTGGCGGCGGCGTCACGCACCTCTTTCCAGGTCGGGCGCTCGGCGAACTTGATGCCGGCCTTGCCGGCCAGGTCCTTGCGGTACATCAGCATCGAGCTCTCGCCGTAGAAGGGCGCGGCGTAGAGCTTGCCCTCCACCGACAGGCCGTTGCGCATCGCCGGCAGCAGGTCGTCGACGTCGTAGGCAGCGTCCATCTTCAGCTCGTTGAGCCATCCCTTCTTGCCCCAGATCGGCGTCTCGTACATGCCGATGGTCATCACGTCGAACTGGCCGCCCTTGGTGGCGATGTCGGTGGTGACGCGCTGGCGCAGCACGCCCTCTTCCAGCGTCACCCACTTCACCTTGATGCCCGGGTTGGCCTTCTCGAACTCGGGGGTGAGCTTCTGCATCTCGATCATGTGGCCGTTGTTGACGGTGGCCACCACGATCTCGCCGGCGGCGGCGGACGCCATGGCGCCCAGGCCGAGCAGCAGTGAAACGCAAGCCTTCATGGTCATGGTCTTGTCTCCTTGGTTGATCTGTGCCGGCGGCGATCACCGCCGGGGCCTGCGAAATCTAGTCGCCGCTCCATGCAGACATCGATACTCCATCGGCACTCCTCTGTACTTATTTGCATTGCTTGCTAGTGTTTTCCCCCATCCCCTGCAAGAGATGTCGCTGCCGCGCCGCGCCGTGGGAATTTGACCGACGGAAGAAACTCATGCATCATGGAAAGTGAAACTTAGTTACACGCCGACTCCTGTCGGTGCACGGAAATGTCCTTCGACCTCGTCTTCTTCGGCGGCACCGGCGACCTCACCTGGCGCAAGCTGATGCCCGCCCTGTTCCAGGCTTGGCGCCACGGCAAGTTGCCGGAGGGCGGGCGCATCCTCTCGGTGGCGCGCGACGAGCGCAGCGACGAGGACTACCGCCACTTCATCAAGGAGCGCTTCGTCGAGGTCGAGAGCGCCAAGCGGCCCAGCGACGAAGAGTTCGCCCGCTTCGCGGAGCTGCTGCACTACCGGCGCATGGACCTGGCGCTGCCCGAGCACTACGCCGGGCTGAAGGAATGGGTCGATGCGCGGCATGCCGACACGGTGGTGCTGTTCCTCGCCACCAGTCCGCACCTGTTCCCGCAGATCTGCGCGCAGCTCGGCAATGTCGGGCTGAACGGGCCGAACGTGCGCGTGGTGCTGGAGAAGCCGCTCGGCCACGACCTGGCCAGCGCGCAGGAGATCAACCGCGTGGTGCGCAGCGCCTTCCGCGAGGACCAGGCGCTGCGCATCGACCACTACCTCGGCAAGCCGGCGGTGCAGAACCTGATGGCGCTGCGCTTCGGCAACGCCCTGTTCGAGCCGCTGTGGCGGCGCGAGAGCATCGCCAACATCCAGATCACGCTGGCCGAGAGCCTGGGGGTGGGCACGCGCGGCGACTTCTACGACCGCACCGGTGCCCTGCGCGACATGATCCAGAACCACGCGCTGCAGCTGCTCACCATGGTGGCCATGGAGCCGCCCAGCCGCAACGACGCCGACGCGATCCGCGACGAGAAGCTCAAGGTGCTGCGCTCGCTGAAGCCCTTCACCGACGAGAGCGTGGCACGCGACGTGGTGCGCGGCCAGTACCGCGCCGGCAACTGCGACGGCCAGGCCGCGCCGGCCTATCTCGACGAGATCAAGGTGCCGGCGGGCAGCCGCACCGAGACCTTCGTCGCCCTGCGCACCGAGATCCAGAACTGGCGCTGGGCCGGCGTGCCCTTCTACCTGCGCACCGGCAAGCGGCTGGCGGCGCGCGACGCGCAGATCGTCGTCAACTTCCGCCCCGCGCCGCACAGCATCTTCCCGGGCCTGAACCAGCCGAACAAGCTGGTCATCAAGCTGCAGCCGGAGGATGGCCTGGAGCTGCACCTGATGGCCGCCAAGGGCGCCGGCACCAGCGACGCGCTGGCGCCGGTGTTCCTCGACCTCGACTTCGACAAGGCCTTTGCGGAGAACCGCGTCGGCGCCTACGAGCGGTTGCTGCTCGACGCCATCGCCGGCAAGCTCAACCTGTTCGTGCGCAGCGACGAGCAGGAACAGGCCTGGCGCTGGGTCGAACCCGTGCTCGGTGCCTGGTCGCGCGACAGCACCGGCCCGCGGCCCTACGCCGCTGGCACCTGGGGCCCGGCAGCGGCCAGCGCCCTGGTCGCACGCGACGGCTTCGCCTGGGCCGAAGAGCAGTGACTGGCATGCTCGACCGCATCAAGGCGTCGATCCCTGCCCTGCCGCCGGCCGAGCAGCGAGTCGCCAAGCTGCTGCTCACCGACCCGCGCGCGTTCGCCACCCTGCCGGTGGCCGAGCTCTCCGAGCGCGCCCATGTCAGCAAGCCGACCGTGGTGCGCTTCTGCCGCAGCGTCGGCTACGACGGCCTGGCCGACTTCAAGCGCAAGCTCGCGGGCAGCGTCAACGAAGGCGTGCCCTTCGTGCACCGCGCGGTCGACGAGGACGACAAGACCGGCGACATCGTCGTGAAGGTCATCGACAACGCGGTCAGCGCGCTGCTCAAGTACCGCAACGATGCCGCCAGCCACGCCTTCGAGCGGGCCATCGCCGCACTGGCGGAAGCCGGGCGCTCCGGCAAGCGCATCGAGTTCTACGGCGTCGGCAACTCCGGCATCGTGGCGCAGGACGCGCAGCACAAGTTCTTCCGCCTCGGCGTCCACGCCGCGGCGGTCAGCGACGGCCACGTGCAGGTGATGAGCGCGACGATGCTCGGCCCGGGCGACTGTGCCGTCATCATCAGCAACTCGGGTCGCAGCCGCGACCTGCTGGACGTCGCCGAGATCGCGCGGCGCAAGGGCGCCACCACCATCCTGATCACCGCCAGCGGCTCGCCGCTCGCGCAGATGGGCCAGGGCGGCGCGACGCAGGTCCTGCTCGCCGTCGACCACCCCGAGGACTACGACCGCTACAGCCCGATGGTGTCGCGCCTGCTGCACCTGATGGTGATCGACATCCTCACCACCGCCGTGGCGCTGCGCCTGCCCGGCGAACTTCGGCCGATGCTGCAGGAGATCAAGAAGAACCTGCGGACGAAACGCTACGCGCGGCCGGAGTAGGACCGCGCGCCAGCACCGGCCGCAGGGCGACGCCCGTGTGACTGGCGGCCAGTCTGGCCAGCCCCTCGGGCGGACACGACGCCACCACGCCACCGCCGCGCGCGCCGCCCTCGGGGCCGAGATCGACGATCCAGTCGGCCTCGGCGATCACGTCGAGGTCATGCTCGATCACCACCACGCTGTGGCCACCGTCGACCAGCCGGTGCAGCACGCGGATCAGCTTCTCCACGTCGGCCATGTGCAGGCCCACCGTCGGCTCGTCGAGCACGTAGAGCGTGTGCGGCGCCTTGTTGCCGCGCCGCGTGACGTCGTCGCGCACCTTGGTCAGCTCGGTGACCAGCTTGATGCGCTGCGCCTCGCCGCCGGACAGCGTCGGCGAGGGCTGGCCCAGCGTCAGGTAGCCCAGGCCGACGTCCTTCAGCAATTGCAGCGGGTGGCTGATCGCCGGCATCGAGGCGAAGAAGTCCACCGCCTCGTCGACCTCCATGGTCAGCACCTCGCCGATGTTGCGGCCGCGCCAGGTGACGGCCAGCGTCTCGGCATTGAAGCGCTGGCCGTGGCAGACGTCGCAGGGCACCTTCACGTCGGGCAGGAAGCTCATCTCGATGGTGCGCATGCCCTGGCCCTCGCAGGCCGGGCAGCGGCCGTCGCCGGTGTTGAAGCTGAATCGCGCCGGCGCGTAGCCGCGCGCCTTCGCCTCCAGCGTGTCGGCGAACAACCTGCGGATGACATCCCAGAAGCCGATGTAGGTGGCCGGGCAGGAGCGCGGCGTCTTGCCGATCGGCGTCTGGTCGACTTCCAGCACGCGGTCGATCTGCTGCCAGCCTTCGATCGACACGCAGCCCTGCCAGTTCGGCTTCGCCCCGCGCACGTTGACGAACTGCAGATTGGCCAGCAGCACGTCGCGCGCCAGCGTGGACTTGCCCGAGCCGCTGACGCCGGTCACCGCGACGAGACGCTTCAGAGGGACCGGCACGTCGAGGCCCTTCAGGTTGTGTAGCGAGGCGCCGCGCACGAACAGCTGCTCGCCATTCGTCTGCACCGCGCGCCGCGGATTCAGCGGGTGCAGCATCGGGTGCGCGAGGAAGCGCCCGGTCACCGAGTCGGCATGCGCCGCCAGCGCCGCGGTGCCGCCCTCGGCCACCAGGCGTCCGCCGCGTTTGCCGGCGCCGGGGCCGATGTCGATGATGTGGTCGGCGCGGCGGATGGTGTCCTCGTCGTGCTCGACGACCACCAGCGTGTTGCCCTTGTCGCCCAGCTTGTGCAGCGCGTCGAGCAGGATCTGGTTGTCGCGCGGGTGCAGGCCGATCGTCGGCTCGTCGAGCACGTAGCACACGCCCTGCAGGTTGCTGCCGAGCTGCGCCGCCAGGCGGATGCGCTGCGCCTCGCCGCCGGAGAGCGTCGGCGCCGCGCGGTCCAGCGTCAGGTAGCCCAGGCCGACCTCTTCGAGGAACTCGAGCCGGCTGCGGATCTCGGCAACCACATCGCGCGCGATGTCGGCGTCGCGGCCCACCAGCTTCAGCCCTTCGATCCACACGCGGCAGTCCGAGACACTCATTCGTGCCAGCGCCGTGATCGCCTGCCCTTCGAAGGTCACGCCGCGCGAGGCCGCGTTCAATCGGGTGCCGGCGCAGTCCGGGCAGGGCGCGTCGGCCAAGCCTTCGACCTCGGGCTCCTCGGACGGGAAGCTCTGCTCGCGGCCCTTGTCGTCGTTGTCGCGCCTCGAGTCGTCGTAGGCCTTGCGCTGCTCGCGCGTCAGCGCCAGGCCGGTGCCGACGCAGGTGGTGCACCAGCCGTGCTTGCTGTTGTAGCTGAACATGCGCGGGTCCAGCTCGGGGTAGCTGGTGCCGCAGACCGGGCAGGCTCGCTTGGTCGAGAACACCTTCAGCGCGCCGATCTGCGACGTCGGCGTGCCGGCGAGCATCGCACCCTTCAGGCCGTCCAGCGGCGCGAGCAGGTGCATCACGCCCTTGCCGATCTCCAGCGCCCTGGCGAGCAGCGTACGCAGCTCGGCCTCGTTCTCGGGCAACACGATCAGGTCCCCCACCGGCAGCTCCAGCGTGTGCTCCTTGAAGCGGTCCAGCCGCGGCCAGGGATCCACCGGCACGAACTCGCCGTCGACGCGTAGGTGCGTGTGACCGCGCGCCTTGGCCCACTTGGCGAGGTCGGTGTAGACGCCCTTGCGGTTGACCACCAGCGGCGCCATCAGGCCGACGTGCTGGCCCTTGTGATCCCGCAGCAGCTGGGCCGCGATGCTCTCGGCGCTCTGCGGCTTCACCGGCGCACCGTCCAGCGTGCAGTGCTGCAGGCCCAGCTTCACGTAGAGCAGGCGCAGAAAGTGCCAGACCTCGGTGGTGGTGGCCACCGTGCTCTTGCGCCCGCCGCGCGACAGGCGCTGCTCGATCGCGACCGTCGGCGGGATGCCGTAGACGGCATCGACCTCGGGCCGGCCCGCAGGCTGCACGATGCTGCGCGCGTAGGCGTTGAGCGACTCGAGGTAGCGCCGCTGGCCCTCGTTGAAGAGGATGTCGAAGGCCAGCGTGCTCTTGCCCGAGCCCGACACGCCGGTGATGACGCTGAACCTGCCGCGCGGGATGTCGACATCGAGCGACTTCAGGTTGTGCTCGCGCGCATTGACGATGCGGATCACTTCCTCCGCCGTGCGGCGCTCGTCGCGCGAGCGCTTGAGCAGGCTCTGCAGCGGCAGGCCCTCCTGGGCGACCGGCACGCCGATGCCGACGGCGCGCTCGTAGTCGGCGAGGGCCTTGCCGGTGTGCGAGGCGGGATGGCGCTTCACCTCTTCGGGCGTGCCGGTGCAGACGACCAGGCCGCCGGCGTCGCCTCCCTCGGGTCCGAGGTCGATCAGCCAGTCGCTGGCGCGGATGACGTCGAGGTTGTGCTCGATGAGGACGATCGAGTGGCCCGCCTCGAGCAGCTTGCGGAAGGCGCGCATCAGCTTGGCGATGTCGTCGAAATGCAGGCCGGTGGTCGGCTCGTCGAACAGGTACAGCGTGCCCTTCCTGGCCACCGCCTGCGCGGGACCGCCCTGGACCTCGGCGAGGAAGCCGGCCAGTTTGAGGCGCTGCGCCTCGCCGCCGGACAGCGTGGGCACCGGCTGGCCGAGCTTCACGTACTCGAGGCCCACGTCGACGATGGGCTGGAGCACGCGCAGCACCTCGCGGTCGTCGCGGAACAGCTGCACCGCCTCGCTGACGGTGAGCTCCAGCACGTCGGCGATCGACAGGTCACGCATCACCTCCCCCGGCGCGCGGCGGTCGATCCTCACGTCGAGGATCTCGGCGCGGTAGCGGCGGCCGTCGCAGTCCTGGCAGCGCAGGTAGACGTCGGAGAGGAACTGCATCTCCACATGCTCGAAGCCCGAGCCGCCGCAGGTCGGGCAGCGGCCGTCGCCGGCGTTGAAGCTGAACATGCCGGCGCCGTAGCCGCGCTGCAGCGCCAGCGGCGCCTGCGCGAACAGCTTGCGGATCTCGTCGAAGGCGCCGACGTAGCTGGCCGGGTTGGATCGCGCCGTCTTGCCGATCGGCGACTGGTCGACGAACACCGCGTCGGCCAGCCAGTCGGCGCCGAGCAGGCGGTCGTGCTCGCCGGGGCTCTCCGTCGCCTTGCCGAAGTGCCGCTGCAGCGCGGGGAACAGCACATCCTGCATCAACGTGCTCTTGCCCGAGCCCGACACGCCGGTCACGCAGACGAGATGCTGCAGCGGGAACTCGACCGTCACGTTCTTCAGGTTGTGCTCGCGCGCCCCTTCGACGATCAGCTTGGGTGTGGACGCCGACACCAGCCGCTTGATGCCCATGCCGACGTGCTTGCGCCCGCCGAGGTAGGCGCCGGTGAGCGTGTCGGCCGAGCGGATCGCTTCCGGCGTGCCGTCGAACACGATGCTGCCGCCGCGCTCGCCCGGCCCCGGGCCCATGTCGATGAGGCGGTCGGCGGAGACCATCACGGCCGGATCGTGCTCGACGACGACCAGCGTGTTGCCGGCATCGCGCAGCCGCTGCATCGCCTCGATGATGCGGTTCATGTCGCGTGGGTGCAGCCCGATGCTCGGCTCGTCGAGCACGAACATGGTGTTGACCAGCGAGGTGCCCAAGGCGGTGGTCAGGTTGATGCGCTGCACCTCGCCCCCCGAGAGCGTGCGGCTCTGGCGGTCGAGCGTGAGGTAGCCGATGCCGACGTCGCACAGGTACTTCAGCCGCGTGCGGATCTCGTCGAGCAGCAGCTTGAGCGCCTCGTCGAGCATTGAGCTCGGCAGCGAGATGCGATCGAAGAAGCGGTGCAGCCGCTCGATCGGGATCAGCATCAGGTCGTGTACCGTCAGGCCGGGCAGGTCCTGGAGCTGCGTGCGCGACCACTGCACGCCCAGCGGCAGGAAGCGCTGGTCCGGCGCCAGCACCGCATCCGCATCCTCCTTGGACCCCAGGCGCCACTGCAGCGCCTCGGTCTTCAGCCGGGCACCGCCGCAGACATGGCAGGGCGTGTAACTGCGGTACTTGGACAAGAGCACGCGGATGTGCATCTTGTAGGCCTTCGACTCGAGGTACTCGAAGAAGCGCCGCACGCCGTACCACTGCTTGTTCCAGTTGCCGCTCCAGTGCGGCGAGCCGTTGATCACCCAGTCGCGCTGTGCCTCGGTGAGCGCGGACCACGGCGTGTCGCGCGGGATGCCGGCCTCGCCGCCGTACTTCAGCAGGTCGTCCTGGCACTCTTTCCAGGCCGGCGTCTGCATCGGCTTGATGGCGCCGGCGCGCAGCGTCTTGCGGTGATCGGGAATCACCAGACCGTAGTCCACGCCGATGACGCGGCCGAAGCCGCGGCAGGTGTCGCAGGCGCCGTAGGCCGAGTTGAAGCTGAACAGCGCCGGCTGCGGGTCGGCGTAGCGGATGTCGCTGTCGGGGCAGTGCAGGCCGGTGCTGAAGCGCCACAGGTCGGGCTCACCCTCCTCCCGCAGCGCGTAGACGTTGACGCGCCCGCTGCCGCGCTTGAGCGCCGTCTCGATCGCCTCGATGGCACGGACCTTCTCGACGCCCTGCAGGCGGAAGCGGTCGGCCACCACGTCGAGCAGGATGCGCGGCCCGGTGGGCGAGGCGACCTCGCGCTGCGCCTGCACGCGCGTGAAGCCGCTGGCGGCGAGCCACTGCTCGATGTCCTGCGCGCTGGTGCCGGCCGGCAGTTCGACGGGAAAGGTGACCACGAGGCGCGGATCCGCTTCTCTGGTGCGCGCCAGCAGCTCGGCGTAGATCGTCTCCGGCGTGTCGTGGCGCACCCGCTGCGCGGTCTGCCGGTCGAACAGTTCGGCGGCGCGCGCGAACAGCAGCTTCAGGTGGTCGTTCAGCTCGGTCATCGTGCCGACCGTCGAACGCGAGCTGCGCACCGGATTGGTCTGGTCGATCGCGATCGCGGGCGGCACGCCATCGACGCGGTCGACCGCCGGGCGGTCCATGCGGTCGAGGAACTGGCGCGCGTAGGCGCTGAAGGTCTCGACGTAGCGCCGCTGCCCCTCGGCGTACAGCGTGTCGAACACCAGGCTGGACTTGCCCGAACCGCTCGGTCCGGTGACCACCGTCATCTCGCCGGTGCGGATGTCGAGGTCGAGGTTCTTCAGGTTGTGCTGGCGGGCGCCGCGGATGCGGATCGTGCCGCGGCCATCACCGGTCGAGCTGCTGCTGTCCATGGGCCTCCAGGGGCAAGGGCAGGCATTCTAGAGATGCCGGCAATCTCCCCGGGCTTCGGGGGTTGCCGCAGATCAAGCCCGGGCCGGACACTGTTTGAAACAAGTCCACCGATGCGGGGCCCGCGAGAAGAAGCGGCGTCCCATCCGCGATGCCGCTCACCCTGAGCTTGCGTCACCTCTGCTTGGCGCTCGCCATCGTGCTGGCAGCCTTGGGCGGAGGCGGCGGAGCAGACGATCCGACTGAAGCAGCCAGGCTGCCGCCGGACCCTAGCTCCGAGCGGACCGGCGGCCCTGCGGACGCAACGCAGTTCGCAGTGAGCTTCGCCGCGGTTCCCGCAGCCGCCGGCAGCCACACCGGCTTCACCGCAGCCGCCACCGGCGCCGGCCGCAACCCGCGCTACCAATGGGATTTCGGCGACGGCACGGCGCAGACAGGCTGGAGCGCGTCACCGCACGCGAGCCACATCTACACGCGGCCGGGCCTCTACACGGTGACCGTCACGGCCACCGACGACAGCGGCGTCGAAGCGCGCCTGGCCTCGCTTCAGTCCGTCCGCGTGCCACCGCTCTCGGGCACACCGCGTACCACCGGCTCGATCGCCTTCGAGTCGCGCAGCGGCGCCAACCCGCGCCTGTGGGTGGTGAACGCAGACACCGACTCGGTCTCGGTGTTCGACACCGTCACGCGCAAGCGCCTCGCCGAGATCCCGGTGGGCGAATCCCCGCGCACGCTGGCGCTGACGAGCAACCGCACGGTCTGGGTGACGAACCAGGCCGACGACACGGTGAGCGTCATCGACACGGCCACCCTGACCGTCAGCCGCACACTCGCGCTGCCGCGCGGTTCACAACCCCATGGCGTGGCCGCGCTGAACAGCGGCTACGCCCTCGTCGTGCTCGAGGCCGACGGGATGCTGGTGCGCTTCAGCACCAGCACCTATGCGCCGACCGGCACGCTGGCCATCGGCACGAACGCGCGTCACGTGTCGATCAGCGCCGACGGCGACTCGGCCTACGTCACGCGCGCCATCGGCGAAGCCGAGCCCGGTGAGTCCGCGGCCGCGCAGCGGGCCGGCAGGAGCGAGCTGCTGCAGGTCGCCCTGCCTGCGCTGTCGATCGTGCGCCGCGTCGAGCTGGCCGATATCGGCGAGGAGCTCGCCGGCCGCATTGATCACGTCAACGCCAGCCTGGCCAGTTCCATTGCCTTCGACCCCAGGGGCCTGTTCCGCTACGTGGCACCGGAGCGTGGCCGTGAGGTCGCGGTGATCGACGCGCGCCGCCGCCGCGAGCTGTTCCGCATCGACACCGGCCTCGCGCCGCAGGGCCTGGCGCTGTCTGCCGACGGCCTGGCGCTGTACGTGCACCACCTCATGGCGCACAGCGTCGGCGTCTACGACCTGCGCCCGCTGCAGCAGCAGGGCCGACTGGCCGCCGAGCGGGTGGCCACGCTCGCGACGGTCGGCCAGGACCGGCTCGATGCCGCCGGCCAGCACCTCCAGCGCGACCAGGGGGACGTCCATGCGGCGAAGCGCCTGCACTGACCGCACGGCGCCCGCTCAGACCCCCATCGGGCTGGGATTGGGCGTCGCCGCCGTGGCGAAGCCCGTCGAGGTCGTCGACCGGTCGATCGTCGGGTCCGACCGCAGGTGCCGGCGCCAAGCCGACCGCTCCGTGTGCCGCGCCGCAGGCACTGCCGCGGGTATATCTTCATTGCGGCACAGATGTGCAAAGTTAACACTTGATAAGTCGATGCGCGCGCCGATCCACGGCGCGAGGTGGCCCCGGCCACCGTTGACTTCCGTGAACGACCTCGGCGTTCCGGACACCGCGCGGCTGACACTGACCGAGGAGCAAAGGAGACGCTGGCCATGCTGATCACCTTACTGCGGTGCATGTCCTCGAGTGAACCGTGTTGCTCCCGGTCCGCCTCGGCGCCGACGCCCGTCGCGCTGCCCCTGCGCCTCTGACGGCGACGGCGGTCCCGTACACCACGGCATGAGGCCGGCGGGGCAGCGCCCCGCGCGGTTCTTCACATCCTTGTTCGTCCTCGAGGAGGGCTTTGTATGTCCATGAGAAATACCTCGGCGTGCTTCGGCGCGCTCACCCTGGCCCTTCTGGCCGCGCCCGCCGTGTACGCGGCCGACTGGCCCAGTGCCGGCCGTGACCTGAACAATTCGCGCTACCAGGCCGACGAGTCGGCGATCACGACGCGAACGGTTGCCGGCTTGACGCTGAGGTGGGCGCTCGCCACCGACGGCGACGTGACCGCCAATCCTGCAGTCGACGGCGACTTCCTTTACTTCCCCGACTCGGCGGGCTTTCTCTACAAGGTGAACAAGGCCACCGGTGCCGTGGCCTGGAAGAAGCCGATCAGCGACTACACCGGCATCACCGGCGACTTTGCGCGCGCGACCCCGGCGGTGGCCGGCGATCTGCTGATCCTCGGCAACCAGAGCGGCAAGTTGCTCGGCCCGGCGCTCGGGCAGCCGAATCCGCAGGCGGCGCGGGTGTTCGCGGTGAACAAGCATACCGGCGCGCCGGCCTGGACGACGCAGATCGACGATACGCCGCTGTCGTTCGTCACCCACTCCGCGGTGGTCGCCAACGGCACGGTCTTCGTCGGCACGGCGTCGAACGAGGAACTCGTCTCGGCGTTCGTGCCCAAGCTCTACTGGCAGTGGCAGTTCCGGGGCAGCGTCAGCGCGCTCGACGTGGCCACCGGCAAGGTCAAGTGGAAGAGCTACATGGTGCCCGAAGGCTACTCCGGCGGCGCGGTGTGGGGCAGCACCGGCGCGATCGATCTGAAGAGCAACCAGTTCTTCGTCGCCACCGGCAACAACTACATGGTCCCTCAAGCGGTGCTCGACTGCATCAGCGCAGGCGGTACCCAGCTGTCGTGCAGTTCGCCCGCAAACCACTTCGATTCCATCGTCGCGCTCGACCTGAGCACCGGGGCAATCAACTGGGCGAGCCGCGGGCTCGACTCCGACACCTGGAGCGTGGCCTGCGGACTCAACGTGCCCGGCGTCTTCGTCGTCGCGCCGGGACCGTTCTTCCCCGGCGTCTACGACAACTGCCCGAACGCCAATCCGGCCACCGCGGGACCGGACTACGACTTCGCGCAGGGCCCGATGTGGCTCGGCGGCGGGCTCGTCGGCGCCGGTCAGAAGAGCGGCCGGTTCTGGGCCTTCGACCACAAGACCGGCGCGCTGGCGTGGGCGACCCAGGTCACGCCGGGCGGCGTGACGGGCGGGTTGCAGTGGGGTTCGGCCACCGACGGCCACCGGATCTTCGTGGCCGCGTCGAACAGCGGCCCGTCGACCAACGGCGGCGGAGCCGGAGCGCTGCCGTGGACGCTCAAGGACGGCACGACCACCACCGCCGGTGGCTGGGCCGCCCTGGACCGCCGGACCGGCGAGGTACTGTGGACGACCAAGGATCCGCTGGGCAGTCGCGCCGAGGGGGCCGTGAGCGCCACCGACGGCGTCGTGTTCGGCTGCAACATGTCTGCCGCCGGCACGATGTACGCCCTCAACGCGCGCACCGGGGCGGTGCTGTGGTCGTTCGACAGTGGCGGGCCGTGCAACGCGGGCCCGTCGATCGCCGACGGCATGGTGTTCTGGGGCACCGGCACCTTCAGCGGCTTCGGGCCGAAGAAGGTGTACGCCTTCGGGCTCTGAGCCAGCGGCCCACGAGGGCGGCGGCGCGCCGCCCTCATTCCTCGCTGTCGCGCACCGGCAGCCCGCGGCCGCGCGCCCAGTCCTTGGCCCTGGCGATGGCGATGCGGATCGCCAGGCCCTCGTCCATGCCCTCGTCGAGCAGCGCGTTGGCGATCTCGATGGCCTTCTCGCGCGCCGCCTCGCTGAGGTGGCGCATCGCGGCGGGATAGCGCATCGGGGTCCAGGGCATGGCGGCCGTCACTGGTGCACTGCTCGCGGCGCCGCCGGCGTGGGAGGGGCAGCGGACGCCGGCAAGGCTGTCGGATCGACAGTCTGCGCCGATGCTGTGGCGGTCGCAGCTAGCCCGCCAGAAACCGCTCCACCAGCGCGAACTGCGCCGGCGTGTTCAGCGCCGGTGCATGGCCGCAGCCGGCGATCTCCACCACCACCGCCCGCGGGCCGCGGTTGCGCATCGCTTCGGCGGCGTCGCGCAGCAGCAGGTCGGAGTCCTCGCCGCGCAGGCAAAGCACCGGGATGTCCAGCGTGTCCCACTCGTCCCAGCGCAGGTAGTCGTTGCGGTGGTGGGTGAACTGCATCACCATCGCCGGGTCGTAGTGCGGCGTGACACGGCCGTCGGGCAGGCGCCGCACCGAGGTCTCGGTCAGGCGCCGCCACTGCGCGTCGCTCAGCCAGCCGTAGGGCTTGTAGACGGTGCGGAAGTACTGCTCCAGTTCGCTCACCGTGGCGAAGGCCGCCGGGCTGCCGGCGTAGCTGCGGATGCGCTCGATCGCCGCGTCCGCAAGCTGCGGGCCGTTGTCGTTGAGCACGAGGCGGCGGACGCGGTCGCGCAGCGAGGTGGCGGCCGCCACCGTGCCGATCGCTCCCCCCATCGAGGTACCGAGCCAGTGGAAGCGCTCGATGCCGAGCGCGTCCACCAGCGCGGTGGCGAGCTTCACGTAGAAGGCCAGGCAGTACTCCTGCTCCGGCAGGGGACTCCATTGACTGAGGCCGCGTCCGATCGTGTCGGGGCAGATCACCCGGTAGCGGTGCGACAGGTGTGCCGCAATGTCGTCCATGTCGCGGCCGGTGCGCGCCAGGCCGTGCCAGGCGATCACCGTCTCGGCATGTTCGGCGCCCCACTCGGTGTAGTGGAGCTCGCGGCCTTCGCACTGGAGGTAGTTCGACGTGAAACTCATGCCGTTCTCGCCTTCAGTCGGGCACCACCAGCGTGTGCCCGACCATGCGGATCGCGTTTTCCGCCGCCGGACGGCGCGGGATCGGCGGCACGTTGGCCTCGGTGATCGCCGGCGCAGCTCCCGGCGTGCCGCCGCGCGGCACGGTGCGCAGCACCTGGCTCTCCGGCAGCGGCTGGCCGTGGCGAAGGTGCGCCCACATCGCGTCGAGTGCGCGGTTCAGGTAGACGTGCAGCGGGATGTAGCGGGTGTCGTAGCCACCCAGCAACGTCGGCAGGCCGATGAAGGTGTCGAAGTGCTGAGCGTTGGTGACCTCGATGTACGACAGGCGGCTGTGATGGCCTTCGACGCGCTTGTTCAGCGCGGTGTAGGGCCGCGAGCTGTGGTTCACCGGGATCAGCGCGTCGGCGCGGCCGTGAACGATGATCGCCGGCTTGCGCTGCAGGTTGCCGCTGCGCAGCGTTTCGCCGATGCCCTGCTGCAGCGCCAGCGCCTTCGCATCGCTGCCGGTGAGCAGGCCGCGCAGGCACAGCGCGCCGTCGAGGTTGAGGTCCTGCGTGAGCGTCGACGGCGAGAAGGAGACCAGGTCGCGCAGCACCGCGAAGGCTCCGGCGTTGTTCACCAGCTGCACGTTCGACGACGGCGGCACGCCGTTGCCGGTGGCGGCCATGGCAGCGAGCGAGGGCGCGTCCAGCGGCGCGACCGTGAAGCTCGGCGCCGGTGCAGCCGCGAAGCTGTAGCCGCACAGGGCGTCGGCCACGCTGGAACGCGACAGCGCATTGGCGTAGGTCACGCTGACGGCGCTGGCCACTTCGAAGGCGGCGAGCGAGGCGTGCAGCACCGCCGACTCGGGCTCCCAGCCGTAGTCGGCCAGCCTGGCCAGCGCCTCGTCGGCCTGTGCCGTGAGCGTGTCTGCGCCCAGCACGCCCTTGGCCTTCAGCGAGGCGCAGCGGTTGGCCGCGAAAGCCGCCACCACGAAGGCCTTGCCCGGCGCGTCGGCCACCTGCGGCGACAGCGCCGCGCAGCTCTGCAGCAGGTTGGCCTGGGTGGTGTAGTCGAGCAGCACCTTGCCGCTGAACTGCGTGGCGCCGCCGCGCACCACCGCGACGCCGGCATCGGGAGGCAGTTCCACCGAGGGCTCGGACACCGCCACGCCGTCGATGAGGCGGTCACGGTCCTGCTCCGCCGCAGCCAGCGCCGCGTGGCCCCCGTTGCTGACGCTCGACGCGATGACGATGGTGTTCCCCGGGTGGATGGTGGACAGCGTCCGGCCCTCCGGCAGCTTGACGCCGTGGCGCTCGTTGAGCACCCAGTACGCGAACTCGATGGCCTGCAGGGTGAAGCGTCCCCAGTCCTTCTCGGGGTTGCGCTGCGAATGCGCGTGCTTGAAGGCAAAGCGGTGCGGCGTGGCCGCGTTGAACGCGGCAAGCTGCGCGGCATCGAGCGGCGCGCGGAACTGCGCCGCGTCGCCGGCCGCCGCGGACGTGGCGCGCGTGCCGTCGATCAGCGGCACGGTGTCGTTCATCAGGTCGTGCGGCGCGGCGCCGGTGCCCTTGTCGGTGTAGGCCACCGCGCAGCCGCGCTTGAGGCCCCACTCGCCGGTGCTGATGCCGCCGTAGACACCCCGCGAGCCCGAGGAGGTGGCGGTGACGATGCAGGGCTTGCGCGCATCGAAATGTGCCGGCACCTGCACCATCAGCACGACGTTCTGTGCCGTGGCGCTGCCATCGGCACCGCGGCTGTAGGCCAGCACCTCGGTGCCGGCGATGCGGCCATCGCCGCTGGCGCCGGTTCCGTCGACGGCGACATTCGGGCCGTAGAGCGTGCCGTAGCCGCCGGCCGCCGTCATGTCGACGATGGCACGGTAGTTGTTGTAGATGGCGGCACGGCGCAACTCGGCCGCGGTGGGCGCGAGCGGGTTGGCGAACGGCGGCAGCGCGCCGGCCAGTCCGGCCGCGCCCAGGCCGGCGGTGAGCAGGTCGTCGCTCGTACCGTCGTACTCGGTCGTGCGCACGCTGCCCGCGACGACGAAGTCGGGCAGGTGGTTGAAGAGGCTGCGCGGGCCGCGCCCCTGCGCGCCACCCGGCGCCGGCGCAGCGGCGTGCTGCGCGGCGACGCGCGCGTCGCCGGTGGCAGCGTCGTCCCCGCCGCCGCCGCAGGCGGCCAGCGCCGCCGCGGCGAGCGGCGCGATGAGGATGCGATTCTTCTTCATGGCTTCTCTCCTCCTGGTGGTCGCGCGCGCAGCGCGCGCAGTCGCCCCACCACGCCGGTGGGGAAGTGGTAGACCGAGAGCACGAACAGCAGACCCAGCCAGAGCAGCCAGCGGTCGGGCGAGACGAGCGCGGCCAGCAGCGGCACGCCCTCGAGCACGCCCGCGCCAACGCGCAGCAGGTCCTGCAGGTAGTTCTGCGCGATGACGAACAGCACCGAGCCGATCACCGCGCCATAGACCGTGCCCATGCCGCCGATCACGACGATGAGCAGGATGTCGAGCATGATCTCGAAGGACAGCGAGGTGTCCGGGCCCTGGTAGCGCAGCCACAGCGCGAGCAGGCAGCCGGCGAGCGTGGCGAACAGCGCCGACAGGACGGACGCGATGGTGCGCCACACCACCGTGCGGTAGCCGATCGCCTCGGCGCGGAAGTCGTTCTCGCGGATCGCCTGCAGCACGCGGCCGAAGGGCGAGTTGACGATGCGCAGCATCGCCAGCACGAGCAGCAGCGCGCTGAAGAACAGCAGATAGTAGGTGAGCAGACGGCCGTCGATCGAGGCCCCGAGCAGCGGCTCCTCGAGGTATTGCGTGCCCGGCTGCAGCGCCGCCGGCACCTTGAAGTTCAGCCCGTCCTCGCCGCCGGTGAAGTCCGACAGCTGCGAGGCCAGCGTGAGGAAGGCCGAGGCCACCGCCAGCGTGATCATCGCGAAGAAGATCGCCTTCACGCGCAGCGACGCCAGTCCGATGAGCAGCGACAGCCCCAGCGACACCGCAAGCGCGGCGCCGACACCCGCCGCCACCGCCGCCCAGCCCTCGCCCATGCGCGTGCTGGCGATGGCGATGCCGTAGGCGCCGATGCCGAAGAACATGGTGTGCGCGAAGCTGACGATGCCGGTGTAGCCGAGCAGCAGGTCGAAGCTGGCCACCAGCACGATGAAGACGATGATCTTCGCCGCCACGTTGAGCGCCTTGGTGCCGGGAAAGACAAAGGGCGTGACGGCCAGGCCGATCAGGATGGCGAGGAGGATCAGCGCCAGCCAGCGGCTGCGCGGCGTGTCGTGCGACAGGAGTCTGCTCAGCATGGCGTTCACCGGTTGGCCACGGGATACAGACCCTGCGGCCGCCACAGCAGCACCGCCACCATCAGCGCGATGCTGGCGAAGGCGGTGAACACCGGCGCGACGAAGCCGGTGTAGTTGACGAGCAGGCCGACCAGCAGCGCGCCGACGAAGCAGCCCAGCGTCGAGCCCAGGCCGCCGATGATGATGACGATGAAGATCATCACGTTGACCTGCGCGCCGAGCTGCGGGATGACGTTCTGCTGGAACAGCCCCCACATCACGCCGCCCAGGCCGGCCAGCGCCGAGCCGACCACGAACACGCCGACGAACAGGCGGCGGATGCGGTAGCCCAGCGCCTCGACCATCTCGCGGTCCTGCACGCCGGCGCGCACCAGCAGGCCGATCTTGGTGCGGTTCAGCGCCCACAGCATCAGCGCGAGCACCACGGCGCCGATCACCACCGCGAGCACGCGGTACTTGCCGATCGCCGCGTCGCCGATCAGGATCGAGCCGCGCAGCGCCTCGGGCAGCGACAGCGGGCGCTGCTCCGGGCCCCAGATCACCTTGATCAGCTCCTCGCCGATGATCATGCCGCCCATGGTGATGAGGATCTGCTTGAGGTGCTGGCCGTACACCGGCCGCACCATCACACGCTCGAAGCCCCAGCCGATCGCGCCGGCCAGCGCCATCGCGGCGAGCATCGCCGCGAACACGGCACCCAGGTTGCGCAGCAGGCTGTCCACCGAGGTCCAGTCCGCCATCCCGGCGAATACCGTGGTGGCGACGTAGGCGCCGAACGCGATGAACACGCCATGGCCGAAGTTCAGCACGTCCATCAGGCCGAACACCAGGGTCAGGCCGGAAGCGGTGACGAAGACGATCATGCCCATCGCCAGGCCGGCGACGGTCAGCGTCAGCCAGGTCGAGGGCGAGCCGACCAGCGGCAGTGCCAGCAGCGCCAGTGCCGGCACGAGGGCCAGAGGCAGCCAGTCGAAGGCGGCCTTCGGCACCGCGGCATTCGCCGGTGCGGAGGCGACGGCGGTGTTCATTGGTGCGCTCCCAGCGAGAGTCCGAGCAGACGCTGCTGCAGGCCGTCGTCCTCGACGAGTTCCTTCATGGCGCCGGCGTGTACCACGCGGCCGTCGTCCATCACCGCCACCGTGTCGCCCAGCGCGCGCGCCATGGCGAAGTTCTGCTCGACCAGCAGCACCGTCGTCTGCGTCGCCTTCAGCTCGCGGAACGCGGCGATCAGATTGGCGACGATCGCCGGCGCGAGGCCCTTGCTCGGCTCGTCGATGAGCAGCAGCCGGCGCGGCTCGACGATGGCGCGCGCGATCGCCAGCATCTGCTTCTGCCCGCCGGAGAGCTTGCCGGCCGGATAGAGCCAGAACTTCTTCAGCGCCGGGAACAGGCCGAAGATCCACTCCAGCCGCTGCGTGTCGATGTCCGCCAGCCGCTTGGCGCCGCGCGCGGCCAGCAGCAGGTTCTCGCGCACCGCAAGGTCGCCGAAGATGCCCATGCTCTCGGGAACGTAGGCCATGCCGAGCTGCGCGATGTCCGGCGTGGCGCGGCGGTGGATGGGCTGGCCGTCGAACGTCACCGTGCCGGCGGAGGCCTGCCACAGGCCCATGATCGTGCGCAGCGTGGTCGTCTTGCCCGCGCCGTTGCGGCCGAGCAGCATGGTCACCTGCCCGGTTGGCACGGTGAGGTCCACGCCGTGCAGGATGTGGTAGCTGCCGATGTGCGTGTGCACGCCGGTGAGATTCAGCAGCTCGGTGCTCATGCAGCCTCCTCCACCGTGCTGGTGCCGAGGTAGGCTTCTTGAACGACGGGCGAGGCGATCACCGCCTCGGGCTCGCCGTCGGCGACGAGCTGGCCGTTGTGCAGCACGATGATGCGGTCGGCCAGCTCGCGCACCACGTCCATCTTGTGCTCGACGAGCAGGATGGTCTTGTCGCGTTGCGCCTTCAGCGCGCGGATCAGGTCCAGCACCACCGGCACGTCGTCGACGCTCATGCCGGCGGTGGGCTCGTCGAACATGTAGACGGTCGGCTCCAGCGCCATCAGCATCGCCACCTCGAGCTTGCGCTGATCGCCGTGCGGCAGGCTGGCGGCGTGCACGTGGGCCCGGTCGGACAGCTTGACGCGGTCGACCAGCTGATGGGCGCGCTCCAGCGTGTCGCGGTGGTCGCTCCACACCGACCACAGGTTCAGGCCCTCGTGCCGGCGCGACTGCACGGCCAGCCGCACGTTCTCCAGCACCGACAGGTTGGGAAACAGTTGCGTCAGCTGGAAGGCGCGCCCGAGGCCACGATGCGTGCGCTGCGGGGCGCTGTCGGCGGTGATGTCGCGGCCATCCAGGTGCACCGTGCCGGCGCTGGCGCGCAGCTGCCCGGAGATGAGGTTGAAGTAGGTCGTCTTGCCCGCGCCGTTCGGGCCGACGATGGCCGTCAGCGTGCCCGGCTCGAAGCGGCACGACACGCGGTCGACGGCCACGTGGCCGCCGAAGCGGATGGAGAGGTCCTTGGTTTCCAGCACGGTGCGGCCATCAACGATCTGACTGGAGCCCCCTCGCGGAGGCGGCTCGCGAGAGCGGTGTTCCCGCGGTTCGCCGCAGCAAGCGCGTCAGCGCTTGTTGCGGATGGGCACCTGCATCTCTTCGGCCTTGATCTCGCGCACCAGCTCGGGCACGCCCCAGGCGAAGGCCGGGTCCACCTTGATCTTGAAGTGGTACATCGACTGCATGGCCTGGTGGTCTTCCTTGCGGAAGGTCATCCTGCCCTTGGGTGTCTCGAAGCTCATACCCTCCATGGTCTTGATGAGCTTCTCGGTGCCCGCGTCGCCGGCGGTCTTCTTCAGCGCCTCGACCACCGCGATCGCCGCGCTCATGCCGCCAGCGGTGAAGAAGTCCGGCGGGTTCTTGAACTGGCTGTAGTGGTTGGCGACCAGCCACTCGTTGACCGGGTTCTTCGGGATGCCGAAGTAGTAGTAGGTGGCGCCTTCCATGCCGGGGAAGTTCTTGTACGCGGCCATCGCCGGCAGGATGTTGCCGCCGGTGGCGATCTCGATGCCGTAGCGCTTGAGGTCGAGGTCGGCGATCTTGAACGGGTTGCCCGCGCCGGCCCAGATGATGAAGATCACCTTGCGGCCCGGCTGGTCCTTCAGCTTGTCGATCAGGCGCTGCGCGCCAGCGGTGAAGTCGGTGGTGTTGGTCGGCAGGTATTCCTCGTGGACGATCTTCGCGCTCTTCACCGCGTCCTTGAAGGCCTTCACGCCGTCGCGGCCGAAGGCGTAGTCCTGTGCCAGCGTGGCGATGCTGGTGCCGGCCTTGTCGAGCGCGACGGCGTTGCTGATCGCGTCCTGGCTGCTGTTGCGGCCGGTGCGGAAGACGTAGCGGTTCCACTTGTCGCCGGTGATCGAGTCGGCCACCGCCGGCTCGACGAGCAGGATCTTCTTGTACTCCTCGGCCACCGGCAGCAGCGCCAGTGCCACGCCACTGGAGGTCGGGCCCACGGCAATGTCGGCCTTGTCGTCGCCATAGGCGGCGGCAAGCAGGCTCTTGCCCACGTCGGGCTTGCCCTGGTCGTCCTTTTCGATGACGACGAGCTTCTTGCCCGCCACGGTCATCGTGCCGCCAGTGGCGTAGTCCAGGCCCATCATGAAGCCGGTGGCGGTCTGCTTGCCATAGGCTTCGAGCGGACCGGTCTTGCTGTAGACATGGGCGATGCGGATCTCGCTCTTGGCCTGCGCGAAGGCGAAGGCAGGCAGGCTCAGTGCGGCGGCGGCGAGGGTGACTTGCCAGAGTCGGCGGCGGGCGTGCGGCATGCGGTGTGTCTCCGTGTCGTGTTGGGGAAGGGGCTCGTGGCCCGTCCCACCGAGGAGGCAAGGCACGTGCCACGAGGCACCGTGGAAACCCTGGGCCGAGGCTCAGCGCCCCATCGAGCGCATCTGCGGCAGTTGCGGCGACGGGCCCGTCACGCTCGCGTCGTACGGATGGCTGATGCGGCTGAAGCCGGCAAGGATGCGCAGCACGTAGGCGCGCGTCTCGGCATACGGCGGCACGCCGCGGTAACGGTTCACCGCGCCCTCGCCGGCGTTGTAGGCCGCGGCCACCAGCGGCACGTTGCCCTCGAAGTAGGCCATCAGCCAGCGCAGGTAGGCCATGCCCCCGCGGATGTTCTGCTCGGCGTCGTACGGCCGGCTCACGCCGAAGCGCTCGGCCGTCTCCGGGATCAGCTGCATCAGCCCCTTCGCGTTCTTCGGCGACAGCGCGATGGTGTCGTAGTTGGACTCGACCTTGATGAAGGCGAGCACGAGCTGCGGCGACAGCTTGTACTGCGGCGCATGCTTCTTGACGATCTCGACGATGTGCCGCGGCGCGTCCGGCGGGATCACCTCGGGCCGCGCCGCCAGCGGCACGGCCTTCGGCCGCAGCTCGGCCATCTGCGGCGGGGCGTGGTCGATCATGCAGTCGGGCACGTAGTTCGGCGGGCCGCCCACGGTGGCGAGCATGCGCACCGCCTGCTCCAGCCCCTGTTCGGCGGCGGCGTGGAAGAAGAAGGCGGCGGTGGCGTCGCTGCGCTCGACACCGCGGCCGTTCGCGTACATCCAGCCGAGGTTGAATTGCGCATCGGCATCACCCAGCCGCGCCGCCTTGCAGTACAGCGCGGCGGCCTTGGCGGGGTTGCGCTCGACGCCTTCGCCGTTCTCGTAGCCCAGCGCCTCCTGGCGCAGCAGCACCCGCACGCTGCGCTCCTCGTCGTTCTCGAGCGAGCGGACGGCGGCGTGCGCCACGCCGTTCAGCGCCAGGCCGAGCACCAGCACGGTGCCCGCTTTTTGCACGAGATTTGGACAGATTCCGGGCACATACTGTCCGAGAGGCGGACAGTGTTTGGTTTTTAGTCGGTCGCGGTTCATGGCGCGAGCTTTTCGTACAGCGTGGCGCGCGAGATGCCGAGCAGGCGCGACGCCGCCAGCTTGTTGCCGCCGGTGGCGGCCAGCGCCTCGCGGATCGCCTGCGCCTCGAGTTCCGCCACCGCCTGCGGCAGCGACTTCACACCGGCGATCTTCGGTACGCCCACTGCGAGCGGCGCGACGGGTGCGGCAGCGCGCGGCGCTGCCATCACCGGCTCGTGCTCCCCGAGCACCGCCTCGAAGTGCCGCGCCTCCAGCACCGGGTCGTCCGTCATCAGGCTGGCCTGCTCGAGCACGTTGCGCAGCTCGCGGATGTTGCCTGGCCAGGGCTGGCGCGCCAGCAGGTCCAGCGCGTCGGGGGCCAGCCCCTTGTGCGCCATGCCGCTGCGCCGCGCGATGTCGTCGGCCAGCCCGTCGGCGAGCGCCTCCAGGTCGGCGAGCCGCTCGCGCAGCGGCGGCACGCGGATCGGCAGCACGTTGAGACGGTAGAACAGGTCGGCGCGGAAGCTGCCTGCACGCACCATGGCCGCGAGGTCGCGGCTGGTGGCGGCGATGACGCGCACGTCGACGTGCTGCACCTGGTTGCTGCCCAGCGGCTCGACCTCCTGCTCCTGCAGCACACGCAGCAGCTTGGCCTGCAGCGGCAGCGGCATGTCACCGATCTCGTCGAGGAACAGCGTGCCACCGTGGGCCAGCTTGAACTTGCCGTCGCGGCCCTTGCGGTCGGCGCCGGTGAAGGCGCCGCCGGCCACGCCGAAGAATTCGGCCTCGAGCAGCGTGTCGGGCACCGCGGCGATGTTCACTCCGACGAAGGGCCTGGCGGCGCGTGCACTGGCCGCATGGATGGCATGGGCGAGCAGTTCCTTGCCCGTGCCGGTCTCGCCGAGCAACAGCACCGTGCTGTCGGTCTGCGCCACCCGCCGCGCTTGGCGCTTGACCTCCATCGCCGGCGCGCTCGCGCCGATGAAGCTGGTGATGGTGTGCTTGGGCCGGCGCTCGCGCGTCAGGTGCTCGGCGAGCTGCTGGCGGGCGTTGTCGAGGTCGCGCTGAAGGCGGCTGAACTTGCCGATCAGCGGCTGCATCGTCGTCTCGGGGTGGTCGAGCAGCACCATGCCCATCGCGCCGATCACCTGGCCGGCCGCGTCGCGCAGCGGCAACCGGCTGACGAGGAAGGTGCCCGCCTGGTTGGTGAGCAGGTCCACGAGGATGGGCTGGC
Source organism: uncultured Piscinibacter sp. (assembly GCF_937952055.1). Classification (GTDB taxonomy): domain Bacteria; phylum Pseudomonadota; class Gammaproteobacteria; order Burkholderiales; family Burkholderiaceae_C; genus Piscinibacter. The sequence continues at coordinate 113,095 of NZ_CALFYO010000033.1, read as the reverse complement.
CGCTCTCGATGACCTGCGCCATCAGCGTGTTGGGCACGACCTCCTCGACGCGGCGGCCGACGAAGTCCTCCTCGGCGTGGCCCAGCGCCGGCAGGAAGCGCTTGTAGCCCTCGCTGATCCAGACGATGCGGTGTTGGCGGTCGACCACCATCATGCCCATCGCGGTCTGCGCGAAGGTGTCGAACATCGACTGCGCGGCCAGGCGGATCAGGCTGTCGGCATCGAGCGGCAGGGCGTGCGGGTTGACGGGCATCGCGGCGGCGTGTCGGAAAGGCGGACACTTTAGCCCTCCAGCGCAGCGGCACCACCCCCGATCGCCGGGGATGTCACCACGGCGCCATCGATGCGCTTGTAATTATGAATTAGTAATTGTAGAGTGAGGCATCCGCCGACGGCAGAGAACCCATGGTCGATCCGATCCCGCTGCGCCCGTCCTCGTTGCACGAAGAAGTGGCCACCCGGCTGCGCAGCATGATCTTCGAGCGCCAGCTCGCCCCCGGCCAGTGGGTCGACGAGCTGGCGCTGGCGCGCGAGTGGCAGATCAGCCGCACGCCGCTGCGCGAGGCGCTGAAGGTGCTGGCGGCCGAAGGGCTGGTGGTGCCGGTGCCGCGCCAGGGCTGCAGGGTGGCCGAGATCGCGGAAGAGGAGGCCGACGAACTGCTGCCGGTGATGGCGCTGCTGGAAGGGCGCTGCGCCTACGAGGCGGTGCGCAAGGCGAGCGACGCCGACGTCCGCCGACTGCAGGGACTGCACGAGCAGCTCGAGAAGCACGCCGCAGCGCAGGACATCGAGGCCTACTACCGCGCCAACCACGAGTTCCACACCGCCGTGCAGGCGCTCGCCGGCAACCGCTGGCTCGACCGTGCCACCGGCGACCTGCGCCGCTTCGTGCGCCTGCTGCGCGGCCGGCAGCTGAGCTGGCCCGGACGCATCGAAGCCTCCATCAACGAGCACCGCGTGCTGCTCGACGCCATCGTGCAGCACGACGCCGCGCGCGCCGAGCGGGTCATGCACGACCACCTGCTGGCGCAGCTCGCCGCGCTGAAGGCGCTGCGCCAGCACGAGAAATCCGAAGGGACGCCCCATGCTGGATGAGCTGAAGAGCGCCGCGCGCAAGGTCAAGGGCGCCCACCACCTGCGCGGCCTGCTGATCGACTGCCGCCGATTGCTCTCGGAACGCGGCGAGGCGAACAGCGTGGCCATTGCGCGCGAGCTGGTGGCGCGCTTTCGCGAATTGCCCGAGGACGAGCAGGGCAGCTTCTTCGAGCGGCTCGCGCGCGACTTCAGCCCCGATCCGAAGCTGGTGCTCAAGCGCGCCCAGGCCTACGCCGAAGCGCCCAACGCGGCCAACCTCGCGCAACTCACGCGCAGCGCCGAGCCGCCGCGCCAGGAGCTGCTGCGGCGCATCAACCGTTCGCCCGGCGGCACCTCGAGCATCGTCGCGATGCGCCGCGCGCTGCTGCCGCGACTGAACAGGCAGCCCGAGCTGCAAGCCGTCGAGGCCGACTTCCTGCACCTGCTGTCGAGCTGGTTCAACCCCGGCTTCCTGGAGCTGAAGCGGGTCGACTGGAACTCGCCGGCGCAACTGCTCGAGCAGATCATCCGCCACGAGGCGGTGCACCAGATCGACGGCTGGGACGACCTGCGCCGCCGCCTGCAGCCCGACCGGCGCTGCTTCGCCTTCTTCCACCCGCAGCTGCCCGACGAGCCGCTGATCTTCGTCGAGGTGGCGCTGCTGCCGGCCATGCCCGAGGCGATCGCGCCGCTGATCGACAAGGCCTCGACGCCGCTGCCGGAGAATCAGTTCAAGGTCGCGGCGTTCTATTCGATCAGCAATTGCCAGCCGGGCCTCAAGGGCGTGTCGATGGGCAACTTCCTCATCAAGCGGGTCGCCGAGGCGCTCAAGCGCGAGCTGCCGCAGCTCAAGACCTTCTGCACGCTGTCGCCGATCCCCGGCTTCGCGCGCTGGGTTCGTGCCGGCGCGCCTTGCGAGGGGCTGAGCAAGACGCGCGCGCAACGCCTGGCCGAGGCCCTGGCCAGCCTCTCCGCGGCCTGCGCCGGCGAGTTCGACCGCCTGACCCAGGCGACCACGCTGCGCGCCCTGCCGCCCGACGCCACGCAGGCGCTGCTGCGTCTGGCCGCCTACTACCTGGGCTGGCACGCCACCAGCGCCGGCGGCGATCCAGTGGCCCGCTTCCACCTCGACAACGGTGCACGCCTGGAGCGGCTCGACCCGCTCGGCGACCTCTCCGCCAAGGGCCTGCGCCAGTCCTTCGGCATGATGGTCAACTACCTGTACGACCTGGACAAGGTCGAGTCGCACCATGAGAAGTTCGTCCACGGAGAAGTGGCACAGTCACGGCTGCTGACCGCACTGCTCTGATCCACACACCACAAGCAAGGAGACACCCCATGAACCGCCCGCTGCCATCCCGCCTGCGACGCGCCACCCTCGTCCTCGCCGCACTCGCTGCCGCCTCCCCCTGGGCCGCTGCCCAGGCCTGGCCGACCAAGCCGGTGACCATCGTCGTGCCCTTCCCGGCCGGCGGCGGCACCGATGCGTTCGCGCGGCCGCTGTTCGCGCAGATGACGAAGAACATGGGCAAGCAGTTCGTCATCGACAACAAGGGCGGCGCCGGCGGCACCGTCGGTGCGGGCGTGGCCGCCAAGGCCGCGGCGGACGGCTACACCTTCTTCATGGGCGCGGTGCATCACACCATCGCGCCGTCGATGTACCCCAAGCTCGACTACAACATCGAGACCGACTTCGTGCCGGTGGGCATCATCTCCAGCGTGCCGCAGGTGATCGTCGTCAATCCGCAGCGCGTGCCGGCGAACGACCTCGCCGGCCTGCTCGAGCAGATCCGCAAGAACCCGGGCAAGCTGAACTACGGCTCGGCGGGCAACGGCACCTCGCACCATCTCGCCGGCGAGCTGTTCAAGCTGCAGTCGAAGACCTTCGTCACCCACATCCCCTACCGGGGCGCCGGCCCGGCGCTGCAGGACTTGATCGCGGGGCAGGTGGACATGATGTTCGACGGCCTGGGTTCGTCGGCCGCGCACATCAAGGGTGGCCGCATCAAGGCCATCGCGGTGGCCAGCGAGGCGCGCAACCCCGGCTTCCCGAACGTGCCCACCGCCAAGGAGAGCGGCTTGGGCAGCTACCAGGTCGCCACCTGGTACGGCCTGTGGGCGCCGAAGGGCACGCCCAAGGAGATCGTCGACACGATGCAGGCGGAGATGCGAAAGGCGCTGAACTCGGAAGAGTTGAAGGCCACCTGGACCAACCTCGGCGCGGACGCCCCCAATCTCTACGGCGAGGCCTTCGGCAAGTTCGTCTCCAGCGAGGTGAAGCGCTGGGCCGAGGTGGTCAAGGCCTCGGGCGCCAAGCTGGACTGAACCATGAGGCCCCCAAGCTCACTTCGTTCGCGGCCCCCCGCGGGGGCGCTCAGTGGCTTCGGAACGGCCGGGCGCCACTGAGATGCCCGGCTCGATCACGCTGGAGCGCGGCGACGTCGAGGGCGTCGCCCACCTGACGCTGGCCAACCCGGACAAGCTCAACGCGATTGACATCGCGATGTGGCGCGAACTCCACGCGTTGATGCTGCACCTGCAGCAGCTGCCGGCGCACGAGGCGCCGCACGCGGTCATCGTGCGCGGCGCCGACCGCCACTTCGCCGCCGGCGGCGACATCGTCGAGTTCGCCAGCTTCCGCTTCGAGGAGTCGTCGCTGCGCGACTTCCACGAGAACGTCGTCGCGCCGGCGCTGCACGCCATGCTGGCCTGCGACATCCCGCTTTTCGCGCAGATCGAGGGTCACTGCATCGGCGGCGGCCTGGAGATCGCCGCCTGCTGCGACATCCGCGTCTGCGGCGAGGGCAGCCGCTTCGGCGCGCCGATCGCGAAGCTGGGCTTCCCGATGGCACCGCTTGAGCTGCAGGTGGTCGCGCGCCTGGCCGGTGCTGCGCTGCTGCGCGAGATGCTGCTCGAGGCGCGGTTGCTGAGCGCGGTCGCGGCGCTGCAGCACGGTCTGGTGCACGCCGTCGTGCCGGACGCCGAGGTCGCCACACACACGCTCGCGCGCGCCCGGGCGCTGGCGCTGCTGTCGCCGCAGGCGGCACGCATCAACAAGCGCACCTTGCGCCAGATCGCGGCCGGCGGCCCGGGCGAGATCGAGCGCCTGGCCCATTACGCCTATGCGGACAGCGACGAGCACCGCGAAGGCGTGATGGCCTTCATCGAAAAGAGAACGCCGCGCTTCCAGAGGGGATGACGCGGCCCGGAGCCCCCATGACCAGCCACCAGAACCTGTTCGTCGCCCTGCGCGAGGCCTTCCCCGACGACCTCGACGCCACCGCCATCGAGACGGCCGACGGACCCGGCGCGCCGCTCTTCTACACCTGGCGCGACATCGAACGCGCCACGGCGATGATGGCCAACCTGCTGGCGTCGCTGCAGTTGCCCTCCGGCGCGCGCGTGGCGGTGCAGACCGAGAAGTCGGTCGAGGCGCTGCTGCTCTACCTCGCCGTGCTGCGCGCCGGCTACGTCTACCTGCCGCTGAACACTGCCTACCAGGCCGCCGAGATCGAGTACTTCATCGGCAATGCCGAGCCCAGCGTGGTGGTCTGCTCGGGCAGGAACTTCGGCTGGGTGTCGAAGATCGCCTTCAAGGCGGGCACCCAGCATGTCTTCACGCTCAACGAGGACCGCACCGGCACCCTGCTCGACCGCGCCGCGCACCATGCCGACACCCACACGCCGGCGACCAAGTGGGCGGACGACCTCGCGGCCATCCTCTACACCAGCGGCACCACCGGGCGCAGCAAGGGCGCGATGCTCACGCACGGCAACCTGCTGTCCAACGCCCGGGTGCTGAAGGACTACTGGGGCTGGGTGCCCGGCGACGTGCTCATCCACGTGCTGCCGATCTTCCACGTGCACGGCCTGTTCGTCGCCTCGCACGGCGCGCTGCTCAACGGCAGCAAGATGATCTGGTTCGCGAAGTTCGACCCCGCCGCGGTGGTCCGGCGACTGCCCGAGGCCACCGTGTTCATGGGTGTGCCGACGCTGTACGTGCGCCTGCTCGCCGAACCCGGCTTCGGTCGCGAGGCCTGCCGGAACATGCGCCTGTTCGTCGCCGGCTCGGCGCCACTGCTCATCGAGACCTTCAACGAGTTCCGCGAGCGCAGCGGCCACACCATCCTCGAGCGCTATGGCATGAGCGAGACGGCGATGCTCACCTCGAATCCGTACCATCCGGAGGACGGCGAGCGCCGCGGCGGCACGGTGGGCTTTCCGCTGCCCGGCGTGGCCTTGCGCGTCAGCGACGAGCAGGGCCAGCCCTGCCCGACCGGCGAGATCGGCGGCATCGAGGTGAAGGGCCCGAACGTCTTCAAGGGCTACTGGCGCATGCCGGAGAAGACCAAGGAGGAGTTCACCGCCGACGGCTGGTTCAAGACCGGCGACGTGGGCAAGGTCGACGAACGCGGCTACGTCACCATCGTCGGCCGCAGCAAGGACCTGATCATCACCGGCGGCTACAACGTCTACCCGGCCGAGATCGAGGGCTACCTCAACGAGATGGACGGCGTGGCCGAGAGCGCGGTGATCGGCGTGCCGCATCCCGACTTCGGCGAGGGCGTGGTGGCGGTGGTGGTCGCCAAGCCCGGCGCGAAGCCAGACGCGGCCGCGCTGGTCGCCGAGCTCAAGGGCAAGATCGCCAACTTCAAGGTGCCCAAACACTGCTTCGTGGTCGACGCGCTGCCGCGCAACACCATGGGCAAGGTGCAGAAGAACCTGCTGCGCGAGCAGCACAAGGGACTGTTCGGTGCCTGAGCTGCCACCGCCGGAATCGCGCTGCCCGCGCTGCGGCAGCGCGTTCCACTGCGGCGCGAGCGATGCCGGGCCCTGCGCCTGCACCACGCTCAGCCTCACGCCGGCGCTGCGCGCCGAGCTGAGCGAACGATTCCACGGTTGCCTGTGCCTGAACTGCCTGCGTGAACTGGCGGCCGGAGCGTCCCGGGTATCCTGCGTCCCATGTACGCCCGCTTCTTCGGCCTGAGGCAGCAGCCCTTCTCGATCGCACCGGATCCGCGCTACCTCTTCATGAGCGAGCGCCACCGAGAGGCGCTCGCGCACTTGTTGTACGGCGTGAAGGGCGGCGGCGGCTTCGTGCTGCTGACCGGAGAGATCGGCGCGGGCAAGACCACGGTGTGCCGCTGCTTCCTCGAGCAGATCCCGAAGCGCTGCAACGTCGCCTACATCTTCAACCCCAAGCAGACCGTCACCGAGCTGCTGCGCTCGGTGTGCGACGAATTCCGCATCCCGCGCCGGCCCGAGGGCGCGACCGTGAAGGACTACGTCGACGCACTCAACGAGTTCCTGCTGCAGACGCATGCCGTCGGCCAGACCAACGTGCTCATCATCGATGAAGCGCAGAACCTGTCGGCCGACGTGCTCGAGCAGCTGCGTCTGCTGACCAACCTGGAGACCCACGAGCGCAAATTGCTGCAGATCGTGCTCATCGGCCAGCCCGAGCTGCGCACCATGCTCGCGCGGCCCGAGCTGGAACAGCTGGCGCAGCGCGTCATCGCGCGCTTCCACCTGCCGGCGCTGACCCCCAAGGAGACGGTGCACTACATCCGCCACCGGCTCGCAGTGGCTGGCATGAGCCGGCCATTGCCCTTCGAGCGCGAGGCGCTCAAGCGCGTCTACGAGCTGTCGCGTGGCGTGCCGCGGCGCATCAACCTGCTGTGCGACCGCGCGCTGCTCGGCGCCTATGCGGGCAACAAGGCATCGGTCGATGCCGAGATCGTCGAGAAGGCGGCGCGCGAGGTGTTCGACGGACGCCTGCCCGAGGACGCGCTGCCCGAACGCGCGATCTGGCGGCGCGCCATGCTGGTCGCGGCAGGCGTGGCGAGCCTGGGCCTGGCGATCTGGGCCGGTGTGGTCGTCGAGCGCCGCAGCGGCGCGGGCCCGCAGGCCGCCGCCGCCTCCGCGCCGGCGGCCTCGGCGGTGGCGCAGGCGCCGGCCGCGTCGGAAGCCGCGTCGGCGCCGACCGCGGCGGCTGTGGCGGGATCGGCGCCCGCGCCGGCCGATCCGAAGGCAGTGGCCGCCGCGGCCTGGCGCAGCGAAGGCGACGCGCTGCGTGCGCTGGCGCAATCGTGGCAGGTCACGCTCGGCGACGGCGAGCCCTGCGCGTCGGCGGCGCGCCAGGCGCTGCAATGCTTCCGCAGCAGCAACAGCACGCTGGCGCTGATCCGCCAGCTCGATCGGCCCGTGTTGCTGACGCTGCAGCCGGCCGGCGGCAAGCCGGTCTATGCGCTGCTCACCGCGCTGACGATGCGCAGCGCGACCCTGGCCACCGGCGAAGGCGCCATGAACCTGCCGCTGACCGCACTGGCCGAGCTGTGGCACGGCGAGTTCGCGACGCTGTGGCGAACCCCGCCGGGCTACGACGATGGCGCGCCGGTCGACTGGCTGTCGGCACAGCTCGCCGCTGCCCAGGGCGACCCCCCTCCTCCGGCGCCGACACGCTTCGATGCGGCGCTGCGCAACCGGCTCAACGCCTTCCAGGTCGCGCAGGGCCTCAAGCCGGACGGCCTGGCCGGTCCGCTGACGCTCATGCAGATCAACCGTGCCACCGGCGTCGCCGAGCCACGCCTGCAGTCGGAGAGGTAAGCGATGTCCTACATCCTCGATGCCCTGCGCCGTGCCGATGCCGAGCGCGAGCGAGGCGGCGTGCCGGGACTGCACACGCAGGCCATGCCCGAGCTCGGCGACGACGACGGCCGTTCGCGCCCGCGCGGTCTGAAGCCCTGGCACTGGCTGGCGATCGGCCTGCTGGGCGGCTTGGCCGTGGCGGTGGCTTGGCAGTGGCCAGCCGCCGAACCGACGCCCCCGCCCGTGTCGCCGCCTCCGCCGTCATCGCCCCCGGTGGCGATGCCGGCACCGGCGCCCGTCACGGCCGCGCCGGCGCCAGCCACCGCCCCGGTGGCCATCGCGCCGATGCGTGCCTCACCGCCGCCGGTCGCGCCCAAGGATCCGGTCGAGGCGCAGGGCACCGTGCGCCCGTCTCCTGCGGCCTCCGCCGCGGCACCCACGCCGCAGCGCGTCGGCTCGCTCGCGGAGTTGCCCGCCGACGTGCGCGCGGGCCTGCCGGCGCTGGCCTTCGGCGGCTCGATCTATTCGGCGACGCCGGCCAACCGGCTGCTCATCGTCAACGGCCAGCTGCTGCACGAAGGCGATGCGCTCGGCCCCGGCGCGACGCTGGAGCAGATCAAGCCGAAGGCCGCGGTGCTGAACATCCGCGGCCAGCGCTTCGAGGTGGCGTTCTGAGCGTCGCACGCGCGGCGCTCAGCCGCGGGTGTCGAGGTCCACATCCTTCGTCTCGCGCAGGAACAGCATGCCGACGACGAAGGTGACCGCGGCGACGGCGACCGGGTACCACAGGCCCGCGTACATGTTGCCGGTGTGCGCGACGATGGCAAAGGCAGTGGCCGGCAGCAGACCGCCGAACCAGCCGTTGCCGAGGTGGTAGGGCAGGCTCACCGAGGTGTAGCGGATGCGCGTCGGAAACATCTCCACCAGCATCGCGGCGATCGGGCCGTAGACCATGGCCACGAGGACGACGAGCGCGACCAGGATGGTCACGACCAGCGGCTCGTTCACCTTGGCCGGATCGGCCCGCGCCGGGTAGCCGGCAGACCTGAGCACGTCCGCCAGCGAGCGCCTGAACTCCATTTCCCGCCACTTCGCCTCGGCGGCGGGCAGGCCCTTCGCGCCGAGCACCGGGATCACCGTCTCGCCGACCGAGACCGTCACCGGGGTTCCCGGCGCTGCATCCGCGCTGCGGTAGCTCACCGCGCCGGCGGCCAAGGCCTGCCTGGCGACGTCGCAGGCGCTGGTGAACTTCGCCGTGCCGGTCGGGCTGAACTGGAAGGCGCACTCCGCCGGATCGGCCGTCACGACGACCTGGTTGCGTGCCTGGGCCGCGGCGAGGTCGGGGTTGGCCGCCGCGGTGAGCGCTTTGAACAGCGGGAAATAGGCCAGCGCGGCGATCAGGCAACCGGCCATGATGATCGGCTTGCGACCGACCTTGTCCGACAGGGTGCCGAACACGACGAAGAACGGCGTGCCGATCAGCAGCGCGACGGCGACCAGGACGCTGGCTGTCGCGGCATCGACCTTCAGTGCTTCGGTGAGGAAGAACAGCGCATAGAACTGGCCCGTGTACCAGACCACCGCCTGGCCGGCGGTCAGCCCGACCAGCGCCAGGACGACCACCTTCAGGTTCTTCCAGCGGCCGAACGACTCGGCCAGCGGCGCCCTGGAGGTCCGGCCCGCCTCCTTCATCTTCGTGAAGGCGGGCGACTCGCCCATCGCCAGGCGGACCCACGTGCTGATGCCCAGCAGCACGATCGACGCGAGGAAGGGAACGCGCCACCCCCACTCGCCGAAGGCCTGCTCGCCGAGCAGGCCGCGCGTGCAGATGATGACCGTCAGCGACAGCAGCAGGCCCAGCGAGGCCGTGGTCTGGATCCAGGAGGTGTAGGCGCCTCGCTGGCCTCGCGGGGCGTGCTCGGCCACGTAGAGCGCTGCGCCGCCGTACTCGCCGCCCAGCGCGAGGCCCTGCAGCAGTCGCAGCATGATCAGGAGCACCGGGGCGGCGACGCCGATCTGTGCGTAGCCGGGCAGGATGCCGACCATGAACGTCGACAGGCCCATGATCAGCAGGGTGACGAGGAAGGTGTACTTGCGGCCGATCATGTCGCCCAACCGGCCGAACACCAGCGCGCCGAGCGGGCGCACGACGAATCCGGCGGCGAAGGCGAGCAGCGCGAAGACGAAGGCCGAGCCGGCATCGAGGCCGGCGAAGAACTGCCTGGCGATGATCGCCGCCAGCGCGCCGTAGAGATAGAAGTCGTACCACTCGAACACCGTGCCGAGCGACGAGGCGAGGATGACCCTCTTGTGCTGCGCCGTCATCGGCGCCGGCGCCGCAGCGGCGTGGCCGAGCGTGCGGGTGATCGTGTGCATGAACGTGGGCGATGGAAACGCCGTCGCTGCGACGGCCGGAAGCGCACTGTCCTCGCCTGCTCTGACCGCTGACTGACGCCCGTCCGGCCCGGGCCATGCAGGCGCCGCAGACCTATCGCGCCGCGTCCTGCCTTGCCAGGTCGCGCTGCTTCTCGCGCAGGTAGTCGTCCAGCGCGTACTCGTGCAACTGCGCCGCGTGACGCTCGGTGAGCGCGAACCAGGTGCGCAGCCGCGCCTGCATGCGCTCGTCCGGCGAGCCGCCGCGCTCCCGGCAGTGCGCCAGCAGGGCGAGGTAGTAGCGCATCACGTTTCGCTCCAGCGAGCCGCGCTCGCCGCGCACGTACTTCGGCCCGCCGTCGGCCTCCTGCCCGACCACGGTGAAGCCGATCTTCTCGCGCCCGGCCGTCGCCAGGTAGGCCTGCATCGCCATGCGCGCCACCAGCCCGACGTTGTGCGCATAGCCGAAGTGCACGAAGCTGCGTTCCGCGTCGATGCGCACCGCCTCGAAGACCATGCGGTAGTCGGAGGTCGACAGCGGCCCGCTCGGCGCCGTCAGCACCACGCGCAGGTAGCCGGGTTCATCCGCCTCGGTGCGCATCGTGTAGCGCATCTGCGCCGTCATGCCCGCACCGCCAGCCTTCTTCGGCCCGGCCACCAGCACGACGCCACTCGCGCCCGTCGGCGCGCAGGCATGGACGTTGAGGTGCAGGAACAGCAACTCGCAGACCGCGGCGGGCGTGCGGAAGGCGCCGCTGACGGTCTCGAAGGCATGCGCCAGCTCGGCGTGAACGTCGCCCTCGATGCGGTCGGGCAACTCGCGCGAACTCAGGGCCAGCGGCTCGCCGAAGGGGCTGTTGCGCAGGAGCGGCTGCAACTCGATGCGCTTCGCCTGCAACACGGCCGCGGAGGCGGACGGCAGCTCCAGCGCCTGCGCCGGCAGCGCGAGGCCGAGCAGCAGTGCGCACAGGAAGCGGAACAGCGCGGACGACGGGCAGGCCATGGCAGGAATATGCACCCGTTCGCCGCGCTCGGGCATGTCGATGCGCAAGATCGAATCGGCCGGCCGGCGGCGATACTCCGCCCCATGGCTCGTGTCGTTCGTCCGCTGCTGGCGATGTTGCCGTTGGCGCTTCTCCTCGGCCTCGCGGCGGGCGCCGCGGCGCAGACCTCGACGCCGCCCGGAGGCGGCCAGCTGCCTCGCTGGGAGGCCGGGATCGCGGCGGGCGCCGGCCGCGTGCCCGACTATCCCGGTGCCGACACGTCGCAGCTGCGTGGCCTCGTGCTGCCCTACCTCGTCTACCGCGGCCCGGTGCTGCGCGTCGACGAACGCGGCATCCGCAGCCGCTTCCTCGACACCGCCGACTGGGAGTTCGACCTCACGGGCACCGCCGCCTTCAATTCGCGCAGCAACGACCTGCGCGACGGCATGCCGGAACTCGACTACATGTTCGGCATCGGCCCTCAGCTGGTCTACAAGGGCTGGCTGGCGCCCGCCGGCGGCCCCTCGCTGCACCTGAAGCTGCGCGCCCTCGGCTCCACCGACTTCGAGCGCATCGACTCGCGCGGCGCGAGCTTCGTGCCCGAGCTGCGCTGGCGCTGGCAGGGTGTCGCCGGAGCGGCCTCCGCCCTGACGCTGTCGATCGAACCGACCTGGGCGAGCCGGCCGCTGCACCGCTACTTCTACGAGGTCGACGCGTCGCAGGCCACGCCCACACGGCCCGCCTACACGGCGCGCGCCGGCTACTTCGGCACCGAGTTCGGCGCCACGCTGCGGCAGCGGGTGAGCCGCGAGCTGTCGTGGTTCGTCGCTGCCAACCTGATGTCGCTGCACGGCGCGGCGAACACGGCCAGCCCGCTGCTCGCCTCGCGCACCAATCTGGCCGTGGGCGCCTGGCTGGTGTGGACACCCTGGCGAAGCTCGGCACCTGCCGCGGACTGAGGACATACCCTCGGTCGGGCGCCCAGCCCACATGACGAAACGAAATCTACGGGTTTGTGACTAGAACGTAAGCCTCTGTTGGGGCTATGTAAGAACGAGGTCAGAGCCCGCTTCGATAGTGCGGCCGGTCGTGGCGCGACAAGCGTGCGTCGCGCATCCCTTTGTTCCCATCAGCGAGGAGACAGTCGCATGAAACACGACTCCCAAGGCTACTGGAAGGCCACGCTGGGACTGTTGACCAAGATCCTGGTCATCTGGTTCCTGTGCTCTTTCGGCGCCGGCATCCTGTTCGCGGACCTGCTCAACGGCATCAAGCTCGGCGGCTACCCGCTCGGCTTCTGGTTCGCGCACCAAGGCTCGATCTACATCTTCATCGCGCTGATCTTCTGGTACGCCAAGAAGATGGGCGACATCGACCGTCAGTTCGACGTGCACGAGGACTGAGGCCACCATGGAACTCCAAACCACCATCTATATCGTCGTCGGCCTGAGCTTCGCGCTGTACATCGGCATCGCGATCTGGGCACGCGCCGGCTCGACGAGCGAGTTCTACGCCGCGGGCGGCCAGGTCAACCCCGTGATGAACGGCATGGCCACCGCCGCCGACTGGATGTCGGCAGCATCGTTCATCTCGATGGCCGGCCTGATCTCCAACATGGGCTACGGCGGCGGCCTGTTCCTGATGGGCTGGACCGGCGGCTACGTGCTGCTGGCCATGCTGCTGGCTCCGTACCTGCGCAAGTTCGGCAAGTTCACCGTGCCGCAATTCATCGGCGACCGCTTCTACTCGAAGTCGGCCTCGACGGTGGCGGTGATCTGCCTGCTGACCGCCTCGATCACGTACATCATCGGCCAGATGACCGGCGTGGGCGTGGCGTTCTCGCGCTTCCTCGGCGTCTCCAGCGAAGTCGGCATCTACGTCGGCATGGGCATCGTGTTCCTGTACGCGGTGTTCGGCGGCATGAAGGGCATCACCTACACCCAGGTGGCGCAGTACATCGTGCTGATCCTGGCGTACACGATCCCGGCGATCTTCATCTCGCTGCAGCTGACCGGCAACCCGATCCCGCAGCTGGGCCTGGGCTCGAACCTCGCCGGCCACGACGTCTCGCTGCTGCAGAAGCTCGACCAGGTCGTCACCGACCTCGGCTTCGGCAAGTACACGACCTCGCTGCCGGGCAGCACGCTGAACATGTTCGTCTACACGCTGTCGCTGATGATCGGCACGGCGGGCCTGCCGCACGTGATCATGCGATTCTTTACCGTGCCGAAGGTCGCCGACGCGCGTTCTTCGGCCGGCTGGGCGCTGGTCTTCATCGCCATCCTGTACACGACCGCCCCGGCCGTGGCCGCGATGGCCAAGACCAACCTGATCCGCACCGTGACCCCGGGCGTGGTCCTGCAGGACGCCAGCGTCTTCGACAAGGAAGGCGCGATCAAGTACGAAGAGCGTCCGGACTGGATGAAGCGCTGGGAGAAGACCGGCCTGCTGAAGTTCGAGGACAAGAACGGCGACGGCCGCATCCAGTACTACAACGATAAGACGAAGAACGCCGAGGTCCTGAAGAAGGCCGAGGAGGCCGGCTGGAAGGGCAACGAGCTGAACGTCAACGCCGACATCATCGTGCTGGCCAATCCCGAGATCGCGCTGCTGCCCAACTGGGTGATCGCGCTGGTCGCGGCCGGTGGTCTGGCCGCGGCGCTGTCGACGGCGGCGGGCCTGTTGATGGCGATCTCCTCCGCGGTGTCGCACGACCTGATCAAGGGCGTGTTCAAGCCGGACATCAGCGAAAAGGGCGAGCTGCTCGCCGGCAAGATCTCGATGGCGATCGCCATCGTCATCTCCGGCTGGCTGGGACTGAACCCGCCTGGCTTCGCGGCCGGTACCGTGGCGCTGGCCTTCGGTATCGCGGCCAGTTCGCTGTTCCCCGCCATCATGATGGGCATCTTCAGCAAGAAGATGAACAAGGAAGGCGCGATGGCGGGCATGCTCGCCGGCCTGGCGGTGACGCTGTTCTACGTGTTCGCGCACAAGGGCATCTTCTTCATCAAGGGCACCGAGTTCCTCGGCGTGATCGGCGGCGCGAACAGCTTCTTCGGCATCACGCCGGAAGCCTTCGGTGCGGTCGGTGCGCTGGTGAACTTCATCGTCGCCTTCGCGGTCGACAAGGTCACCAAGGAGCCGCCCGAGCACATCCAGCACATGGTCGAGGCGGTGCGCATCCCGCGCGGATCCAAGGCAGTGGATGGTGCACACTGAGGTCCGCCCGCGCGTGACCTGAGGCAGCGCGGCCCGCGAGGGTCGCAGCTGCCGACGGGGGCCTCGCCGGCCGAGCTGGCGAGGCCCTTTGTGTTTTGCGAACCTGCAGGAGCCGATCATGGCCTTCGACGTCGGCGTCGCGCTGACCTGGATCCTCTTTCTGGCCTTGTTCCCGATGGCCTTCTTCTGGCTGCGCCGCGCCTGGCGCATCCTCGTCAGGCGCGACTTCTCCGAGGTGGCGCTCAAGCGCGGCATGCCGCCGCCGGATGCCGAGCGCTGGGCGCCCTACGAGATGGCGATCAACGGCCTGGCCGGCATCGTGGCGGTGTTCGTGATCGTTTCGGTGATCGCCTTCGGCACGCCCTACGAGACCTGGACGGCGATCGCCGGCAGCACCATCTGGTGCAAGTTCTTCGCCAGCTTTGCGCTCGGCCGGCACGCCCACGGCTTCGGCCCGAAGACGAAGGCCTGAGGCGACGATCGTGAAGACCCGCCTGCTGCACCAGCGCCTGGCCGGGCTGTTCGCGCTGGCCCTGCTGCTGTTCAACTTCCCGCTGCTCGCGCTGTGGGACCGCGGCACCACGCTGCTGGGCGTACCGCTCTTTCCTGCCGCGCTGTTCCTCATCTGGGCCCTGCTCATCGCCGCGCTGGCCTGGCTGATGGAACGCGCCCCCGATTAGCATGCAAGGCCTGCACACGCTTCGTCCGCTGCCGTCCGACGAGGAAGCGCGCCGGCCGCTCGGGGCGGCCGGGCGCCACTGACATGCTGGCGCCTTCGCTCGTCCTCGGCGCGTCGTTCCTCTACCTGCTGCTGCTGTTCGTCGTCGCCTGGTGGGCAGACCTGCGGGCACAGCGCAACCGCTCGGTGATCGGCAACGCCTGGGTCTACGCGCTGTCGATGGCGGTGTACTGCACGGCCTGGACCTACTTCGGCAGCGTCGGCCGCGCGGCCACCGGCGGCGTGTGGTTCCTGCCGATCTACCTCGGCCCGATGCTGGCGATGCTGCTGGCCTGGATGGTGGTGCGCAAGATGATCCGCATCGCGCACACCTACCGCATCACGTCGATCGCGGACTTCGTCGCCAGCCGCTACGGCAAGAGCCGCGCGCTCGCGGGCCTGGTGACGCTGATCACGGTCGTCGGCATCGTTCCCTACATCGCGCTGCAACTGAAGGCGATTGCCAGCGGCTACTCGCTGCTGACCACGCCCGCAGGCGTCCCGGTGGCGGCGGACGGCGCATGGTGGCGCGACGGCACGCTGTATGTGGCGCTGGCGCTGGCTGGCTTCACGATGGTGTTCGGCACGCGCCACCTCGACAGCACCGAGCGGCACGAGGGCATGGTCGCGGCCATCGCCTTCGAGTCCGTCGTCAAGCTGCTGGCGTTCATCGCGGTCGGCGTGTTCGTCACCTGGGGGCTGTTCGGCGGCGCCGGCGATCTGTTCGCGCGCGTGCAGGCCGACCCGGAGCTGCGCAGCCTGATGACGCTCTCGCCGCAGGGGCGGCCGTTCGCCTACGAGCAGTGGTTCGCGCTCACGCTGCTGTCGATGCTGTCGGTGCTGATGCTGCCGCGGCAGTTCCAGGTGATGGTGGTGGAGAACGTCGACGAGCGCCACCTCCGGCGCGCGAGCTGGGTGTTCCCGGCCTACCTGCTGGCGATCAACGTGTTCGTGCTGCCCATCGCCTTCGGTGGCCTGCTGCATTTCGGCAGCGCGGCAAACGCCGACACCTTCGTGCTCTCGCTGCCGCTGGACGCCGGCCAGCAGGGACTCGCGCTGGCCGCCTTCGTGGGGGGCCTGTCGGCGGCAACCGGCATGGTGATCGTCGAGGCCATCGCGGTCTCGACGATGGTCTGCAACGACCTCGTCATGCCGCTGCTGCTCAAGCTGCCCCGCGTCGCGCAGCGCGGCGACCTGACGCAACTGCTGCTGCGCATCCGGCGCGCCGCCATCGTCGGCGTGCTGCTGCTGGGCTACCTCTACTTCCACCTTGCCGGCGAAGCGTATGCGCTGGTCAGCATCGGCCTCATCAGCTTCGCCGCCGTGGCCCAGTTCGCCCCGGCACTGCTCGGCGGCATGTACTGGAAGGGCGGCACGCGCGAAGGCGCGCTGGCCGGCCTGCTGGCCGGCTTCGGGGTGTGGGCCTACACGTTGATGCTGCCCTCGATCGCCAAGTCGGGCTGGTGGCAGACCGACTTCATCGCCCATGGCGCGTTCGGCATCGCACTGCTGCGGCCCGAGCAGCTGTTCGGCCTGGCGGGGCTGGACAACCTCACCCACTCGCTGTTCTGGAGCCTGCTGGCCAACCTGGGTCTGTACGTGGCCGTGCCGCTGGTGCGCACGCCGTCGGCCCACGAGACCAGCCAGGCCCTGCTCTTCGTCGACGTGTTCGACCGCAAGCAGGCGGCGGTGCGGCCCGTGTTCTGGCGCGGCCGCGCCGAAGTCGCGGACCTGCTGGCGCTGGCGGTGCGCTTCCTCGGCGTCGGGCGCACCACGCGGTTGTTCGAGGACTATGCGCGCTCGCGCGGCGCGGCCGGCATCGAGTCCATCGTGCCGGACGCCAGCCTGGTGCACTTCGTCGAGACGCAGCTGGCCGGCGCGATCGGCAGTGCTTCGGCGCGCGTGATGGTCGCCTCGGTGGTGGAGGAGGAAGCGCTGGACATGGACGACGTGCTGCGCATCCTCGACGAGGCCTCCCAGCTGCGCAGCTACTCGCAGGCGCTGGAGAAGGCGACGGCCGAACTGCGCGCCGCCAACGAACGACTGGAGAGCCTGGACCGGCTGAAGGACGACTTCATGTCCTCGGTCACCCACGAGCTGCGCACGCCGCTGACCTCGATCCGCGCGCTCGCCGAGATGATGCTCGACGATGCGCAGATGCCGCAGGCGCAGCGCCAGCAGTTCCTCGGCATCGTCGTCGCCGAGACGGAGCGCCTGACGCGGCTGGTCAACCAGGTGCTCGACATGGCGAAGATCGAGTCGGGTCATGCCGAATGGCACAACGCCGAGGTCGACCTCGTCGCCCTGATCCGCCAGGCGGCGCAGACGGTGCGCGAGATGCTGCGCGAGCGCGGCGCCGAGCTCGTGCTGACGCTGCCCGAACGTGTGCCGTCGCTGCGCGCCGACCCCGACCGGCTGATGCAGGTGCTGATGAACCTGCTGTCCAACGCGGCGAAGTTCGTGCCCTCCCCGGGCGGCCGGATCGAACTGCGCCTCGTCGCCGACGAGCACGGCGCCACCGTGGAAGTGCAGGACAACGGCCCCGGCGTGCCGCAGGCACAGCGCGCGCTGATCTTCGAGCGCTTCCGTCAGGGCGGCGACGCCTCGCGGCGGCCGCAGGGCACCGGGCTGGGCCTGCCGATCAGCCGCCAGATCGTCGAGCACTTCGGCGGGCGCATGGAGTTGCGCCCTGATGTCGGTCAAGGGGCCTGCTTCGCCTTCACGCTACCTTGGACCATGAACCCAGAGCCGGCGCCCGCGCGCGCGACAGCGGCCACGCCAGGAGACAAGCCATGACGAGCAAGGTTCTCATCGCCGACGACGAGCCGAACATCCTGATCTCGCTCGAGTACCTGATGAAGCGCGAGGGCTACGAGGTTCACGTGGCGCGCGACGGCGTCGAGGCGCTGGACGTGCTGCGCCGCGAGCGCCCTCGGCTGGTGCTGCTGGACGTGATGATGCCGGGCAAGTCGGGCTTCGAGGTCTGCCAGGAGCTGCGCGCCGACGAAGCCCTGCAGGGCACGCTGGTGCTGATGCTCACCGCCAAGGGCCGCGACACCGATGTGGCCAAGGGTCTGGCCATGGGCGCGGACGCCTACATGACGAAGCCGTTTTCCACCAAGGAGCTGGTGCAGAAGGTGCGCGACATGCTGGCCGGCGGGGCAGCCGGCGCATGAGTCGCGACCGGCCGCTCTTGCTGGCGATGGCGGCCGCCGCCGGCGTGGCGGCAGCACTGCTGGCCGCATTCGCGCTCGGTGGTGGCCTGCTGGTCTGGTCGACGCTGGACGTGGCTCAGCGCGATGCCCTGCAGACGATGCTCGGCGACCGCATCGCGCTGCTCGCGATGGTGGCGCTGGCCCTGGTCGCCGGGGCTGCCGCAGCGGCCCAGCCGCTGTTCCGGCGCTGGATTGCCGCGCCGGCGAAGCTGCGCGAGGAGGCGCTCGTCCTGCTGAGCACCGACGTCCGGCGCGACATCGGAGCGCCGGCCGGCAGCGCCGACCTGCAGGGGCTGGCGCAGGCCCTCAACGAGCTGGCCCGCCAGCGCGACCAGCTGCGCCGCGACATTGCCGACGAGGTGGCGCGCGCCAGCCGCGGCATCGAGCAGGAACGCAACCGCCTGGCCGCGCTGATGAGCGAGCTGACGCAGAGCGTGGTCGTGTGCAACCTCGACGGTCGCATCCTGCTCTACAACAACCGCGCGCGCATGCAGTTCCGCGCCCTGTCCGACGCGCCGACGCTGGCCGACGGCGCCGAGCTGATCGGACTGGGCCGATCCATCTACACGGTGTTCGAGCGCAAGCTGGTGGCCCACGCCCTGGAGAGCGTGACGCAGCGCATCCAGCGCGGCGCCGCGCACCCGAGCGCGCAGTTCGTCACCGTCACGCGCTCGGGGCAGCTGCTGCGGGCCCAGATGGCGCCGGTGCGCGCCGCCGAGGGCGATGCATCGGCGGGCGCGATCACCGGCTTCGTGCTCATGCTCGACAACATCACGCGCGACTACGAGCAGGAGAGCGAGCGCGAGCGGCTGCTGCATGGCCTCACCGAGGGCAGCCGCGGCGCGCTGGCCAACCTGCAGGCGGCGGCCGAGATGCTCGACGACGAGGCGCTCGAGCCGGCGATGCGCGAGCGCTTCCTCGGCGTCGTGCGCGAAGAGGCCCGCACGATGAGCCGGCGCATCAACGAGCTCGCCGCGCGCAGCGCTCAGGGGCTGGCCACTCGCTGGCCGCTGGAGGAGATGCTCGGCGCCGACTTCGTGCAGGCGGCGCGGCGGCGCATCGAGCACCAGACCGGCCTGGCGGCCGGCACGGGCGAGGTGGACGCGGCGCTGTGGCTCAAGCTCGACAGCTTCTCGCTGCTGCAGGCGCTGGGCTACCTGGCGCAGCGCCTGCGCGACGAGTTCGAGGTCAAGGCCCTGCACCTGCGCCTGGCCGCCGGGGATGCGCAGCGCGCACGGCTGGACCTGGTCTGGTCGGGTCAGGCGATGAGCACCGAGACGGTGATGAGCTGGGAGATGGACCCGATCGTCACGGGCAGCGAGAGCAGCTCGCTGACGGTGCGCGACGTGGTGCAGCGGCACGGCGGGGAGTTCTGGTTCGAGCGCGACCGCGTGCGCCACCAGGCCTTCTTCCGCTTCCTCCTGCCGCTGGCGCCCAGCGCGGCGGCGCAGGAGGCCAGCGAGGCTGCCTTCCTGCGCAGCGAGAGCCGGCCCGAGTACTACGACTTCGACCTCTTCGCCGGCAGCGAGAGCAGCCATGCGCTCGACGACCGCCGCCTCGTCGAGCTGGCCTACACCGTGTTCGACACCGAGACCACCGGCCTGCAGCCTTCGGCCGGCGACGAGATCATCCAGATCGGCGCGGCGCGCGTGGTCAACGGCAAGCTGCTGCGCGGCGAGTGCTTCGAGCAGCTCGTCGATCCCCGCCGCAGCATCCCCGAGGCGTCGATCCCGATCCACGGCATCACGCAGGACATGGTCGACGGTCAGCCGACCATCGACGAGGTGCTGCCCGCCTTCCACGCCTACGCGCAGGACACCGTGCTGGTGGCGCACAACGCCGCCTTCGACATGCGCTTCCTGCAGCTCAAGGAGGAACGCACCGGCGTGCGCTTCGACCAGCCGGTGCTGGACACGCTGCTGCTCTCGGCGGTGGTGCACCCGAACCAGGACTCTCACCGCCTCGAGGCGATCGCCGAGCGCTTCGACATCACCGTGATCGGTCGGCACACCGCGCTGGGCGATGCGATGGTCACGGCCGAGGTGTTCCAGAAGCTGATCCCCTTGCTCGCCGAGCGGGGCATCCACACCCTCGGCCAGGCGCGCGAGGCGGCGCAGAAGAGCTACTTCGCGCGCGTGCGCTATTGAGCCGCGCCGCGGCTAGCGGTAGCGCTGCGCCAGCACGCTCTGCAGCGTCTGCACGACGCCGAAGGCATCCTTGAGCTGGCCGCGCTCGAAGTTGCTCAGCTCCGAGAGGGAGAGGAAGTTGTCCGCCGCCTCGCCGCGCGCGATCTGGCCCGCCTGGTGGCGGATGCGCAGCGTGGCCATGAACTCCAGCGCGTCGCGCAGATCGTGCGCGCTGCGCTCGCTGATCTCCTTGCTCTGCGCCGCCACCATCAGGCGATCGTGCGTGTTGACGGCGTCGTGTCCGCCGGCCAGCGCATAGATGCGCGCGAGGTCGACGATCGGCACGATGCCGCTGTGCTTCAGGTCCACGGTGTCGCGCAGCTCTCCGTGCTTGACCGTCGAGATGCCGCCGAAGAGTGACAGCGGCGGGCGGTGGTCGAGTGCGTTGCCGACCATGTAGGCAAGGAAGATGCGGTTGTCGCGCGTGCGCGCCAGCACGTCGGCACGCAGTTCGTCGAGCAGCGAGGCGCGGCCGTAGATCAGGCGCAGGTCGAAGAACACGCAGGTCAGCATCAGCGCCTTCGGCTCGGGTTCGTTCGTCCAGCGGTGGAAGTAGTCCGCCCAGCGACGCTGCGGCTGGCGCCATTCGTCGGTGCGCGCCATCATCTCGCCCGGGCAGTAGACATAGCCGCAGGCGTCCAGCCCGTCGTTGACGAAGTTCGCCAGTGCCTTGAAGTAGTCGCCGTGCACCGCCTCGTCGTAGCGGTCGTCGAGGATCATGCAGTTGTCCTGATCACTCTTCGCCGTCTGCTCGCTGCGCGCCTGCGAGCCGGCGGCCACCCAGGCGTAGTCGACCGGCGGCGGGCCGAGACGGGCCTCGGCCAGCTGGAGCAGCCGCACGGTGATCGCGTCGGTGATCGCGGTGACGATGTGGCCGGTGCTGTAGGCGCTGGCCTGGGCGGCGGCGAGGCTGCGCTGAAGCTGCTTGACTCGGCCTGCTGCCTCGGCCAGCCCCTCGACGGTGGTCTGCTTGTGGACCTCGCCGGCCAGGTACACCGCCGAGGTGCTGTGCTGCTCGGTGAGGTCGGTCGCGGTGATCATGCCAGCCACGCGCTGGCCGTCGAGCACGGGCACGTGGTGGATGTTGTGCCTGGCCATCAGCAGCAGGGCCTCGAAGGCCGGCTGCGCGATGTCCACCGCCAGCGGTGCCACGGTGGCGATCTCCAGCACCGGCAGCGCCGTGTCGAGCCCGGCGGCCAGCGCGCGGTTGCGCAGGTCGCGGTCGGTCACCAGGCCGAACAGGTGCTCGCGTTCGAGCAGCAGCACGGAGGAGACACGCTGCTCGCGCATCGTCCGCGCTGTCTCGAGGATGCTCGCCGTCGGCGGCAGCGTCACGGGCGGGCGCTTGAGCAGCGCGCGCACCGGCGTGGTCATCAGGCTCAGGTGCGGATCGCCGCCGGCTGCGCCGGAAGCCGCCTCGCCGATCGGAGGGGCGAGGTGAAGCGCCAGGGCCGGATGCCGCTCGAGCAGCTGCTGCACGGCCGCGGCGGGCAACAGGGCCACTTCCGTGGCATCGCCCGCCACCGCGCGCCACGGCCCGACCGCGCCATGCGGACCGACGCCGGCGCCGAACCATCCGCCCGCCCGAAGGGCGGTCGTCGCGTTGTCGCCGAGCATCAGCATGACCTGGCCACGCAGCACGAGATGCAGATGCTCGCGCAGGCCGGTGCCCTCTGCAACGACGGCACCGGCCTCGAATCGCGCCCGCGCCATGGCGTCGGCGATGCCGGCGCGATCCGTATCGTCGAGCGCCGCGAACGCGGCGTGCCCGGCGAGCAGCGCGGCAACGTCGGCGGCAGGAGCGGCGGGGTCGTCTTTCATGGCACGGCGAGCAACAGGAGGGTGCAACAAGCCCGAGTCTCGCCGAAGACCCGACCGCGCAACGCCGTCGCCGCGACAAAGGGGGCGGTTTCTTGATTTCGAGCAAGCCCGCCCCGCGGGCGGGCGTCGAGGGGCCTCAGAGCGCGTCGAGGCGGAAGACCTGGCGCAGCAGCGTGCGGAAGCGTTTGCCGATCGCCAGCGCGTCGCGCAGCTGGTCGCGCTCCATGGTCGACAGCGCGGAGGGGCGCACGGTGTTGTCGGGCACGGCGCCGGCCGCCCGCGCACGCAACTGGTGGCGCAGCCTCAGACCCATGAGGAAGTGCAGCGCTTCGGCGAGGTCGCGCCCGAGCGGTGCGTCGAGCAGTCTGCGCGCCACCAGAACCTCGAGCCGCGCGGCGGTGCCGGCCTCGCGCACGCCGTGCTTGAGGCACAGCGCACGCACGCCATGCACGATCGGGAAGGTGCCGAGCTTCTTCAGGTCGAGCAGCTGATCGTCGGCCCGCGAGGTCAGTCGCGCCAGCCAGCTCTGATGCTCCTCGAACTGGTCGGCCGCAGCCGCGAAGCGCGCGAGGAAGGCGTCACCACCGGCGAGCATGCCGTCGAGGTACTCGCGCAGGCCGCGCAGCAGCGATTCGTCGCCGGCCACCGCCACGGCGTCGAAGAAGATCGCCAGATGGACCACGCCCAGCGGGTCGGCGCCGTACAGCCACGCCTGCAGCGTCGCCTTGAACTGCGTCTCGCTGGCCTGCCACGGCGGCCGCGTCAACATGATGCCGCCCGGGCACGGCGGATAGCCGAACTCGATCAGCGCGGCGTTGAAGCGCGCCGCAACGTCTGCGAGCTCGGGATGCGACACGCCGTCGCGCAGCAGCAGCGCGTTGTCCTGATCGGTCTTGAGGATCTGCTCGCCACGCCCTTCGCTGCCCATCACCAGCAGGCAACTGTCGGCCACCAGGGCCGGTGGCGCGAGCAGCTGCCACAGCCGCGCGAACAGGCGGCGGTTCAGCTCGCCGACCAGCCGGGCGATGCGTTCGACGCGGATGCCGTCGTCGTGCAGCCAGACCGCCATGGCATCGACGCGCTGTGCTGCCGCCTTCAGCTCGGCCACCGAGGTCGCCTCGTCGATCTGCACCGCGACGATGTGCGAGTGGTTGGCGACGAAGCTGACCAGGTCGAGCTGCCCGAGCACGCCCAGCACCCCGCTGCCGTCGCGCACCAGGAGCCTGTGCACGCGCTGGCGCACCATCAGCCACAGAGCCTCGAACAGCTCAGCGTCCGCCTCGATCTCGACCAGTTCGAAGCGCGCCACCTCGCGCACGGCCAGCACCGCGGGCGACTCCGCGCGCAGCAGCGCGTCGCGCAGGTCGGTGGTGGTGAAGATGCCGAGCCGGCCGCCGTCCCTCACCAGCGCGCTGGTCAGCCCCTGCGCCGAAAGCAGGCGACACACCGACACCAGGTCGAGCGCGCCGTCCACGTAGAACGGCTTGCGTACATAGGCGTCGCGCACGCGTGCGGTGACCAGCGAGAGCATCTCGCGCTGCGACTCGGGACCACGGTGCTCCGGCATGGGACGTGCGAACGTGAGAACGGGACTGCAGGCAGTGTGCCTGCAGTCCCGTCCGGTCGCTTGACGTGCGTCTGGCGGTTCAGCCGTTCAATGCCCCGACGCGCCGGCCGCGCCGATGCCCGTCTCCGAACGCACCTGCTGGGCGAGGAAGCCCGCGCGGTCCTCCCGGGCGCGGGCGCCGCGGTCGAGCACCGAGAACAGCCAGATGCCGACGAAGCCGATGGTCATGGAGAACAGCGCCGGCGAGGTGTAGGGGAACAGCGCCGAGCCCTTGGGGTTGCCCAGCGTGGCTTCCCACACCGACGGCGAGACCACGGTCAGCACCACCGACGAGATCAGCCCGAGGAAGCCGCCGATCACCGCGCCCTTGGTCGTGCAGTCCTTCCACAGCACGCTCATGAAGAGCACCGGGAAGTTGGCCGAGGCGGCGATCGCGAAGGCCAGCGACACCATGAAGGCGATGTTCTGCTTCTCGAAGGCGATGCCCAGCACCACCGCGACGATGCCCAGGGCGATGGTGGTGATCTTCGAGACGCGCAGCTCGGCCGCACTGTCGGCCTGGCCCTTCTTGACGATCGTGGCGTAGATGTCGTGCGACACCGCCGATGCGCCCGACAGCGTCAGGCCGGCCACCACCGCGAGGATGGTCGCGAACGCCACCGCCGAGATGAAGCCGAGGAACACGTTGCCGCCCACCGCGTTGGCCAGGTGGATGGCCGCCATGTTGCCGCCGCCGACCAGGCCGCCCTTGGCGTCGAGGAACTGCGGGTTGGTCAGCACGAAGGTGATCGCGCCGAAGCCGATGATGAAGGTCAGCAAGTAGAAGTAGCCGATCCAGCCGGTGGCCCACATCACGCTCTTGCGCGCTTCCTTGGCCGAGGGCACGGTGAAGAAGCGCATCAGGATGTGCGGCAGGCCGGCGGTGCCGAACATCAGCGCCATGCCGAAGCTGATCGCCGAGATCGGGTCCTTCACGAAGTTGCCCGGGCCCATGATCGACTGGCCGAGCTTGGCCGCCTCGTCAGGCGTCTTGCCCCCGGCCGTGGCGAGGTCGGCCTTGATCTGCACCGCCTTGGCGAACATCGCCTCGGGGCTGAAGCCGAAGTTCCACATCACCATGAAGGCCATGAAGGTCGCGCCGCCGAGCAGCAGGCAGGCCTTGATGATCTGCACCCAGGTGGTGGCCGTCATGCCGCCGAACAGCACGTAGACCATCATCAGCGCGCCGACGATGACCACCGCGATCCAGTACTCCAGGCCGAACAGCAGCTTGATGAGCTGGCCCGCGCCGACCATCTGCGCGATCAGGTAGAAGGCCACCACGACCAGCGTGCCCGAGGCCGCGAACATGCGCACCGGCGTCTGCTCGAAGCGGAATGCGGCCACGTCGGCGAAGGTGAACTTGCCGAGGTTGCGCAGCCGCTCGGCCATCAGGAAGGTGATCACCGGCCAGCCGACGAGGAAGCCGATCGAGTAGATCAGGCCGTCGAAGCCGGAGGCCATCACCGCCGCCGAGATGCCGAGGAAGGAGGCCGCCGACATGTAGTCGCCGGCGATCGCCAGGCCGTTCTGGAAGCCGGTGATGCCGCCGCCGGCGGTGTAGAAGTCGGCCGCGCTCTTGGTGCGCGCGGCCGCCCACTTGGTGATGAACAGCGTGAAGATCACGAACACGCCGAACATGCCGATGGCGGTCCAGTTGGTCGCCTGCTTCTGCGCCTGGCCGAGGTCGGCACCGGCGGCCAGCGCGGCGCCGGCCGCGCCCATCAACGCGGCCAGCGTGAGCCCGCGGCGCAGGGTGTCGTTCAAGCGGATCATTTCAGCACTCCCTGGCGCACGGCCTCGGTCAGGTCGTCGTACTGCTTGTTGGCACGCAGCACGTAGAAGGCCGTGATCACCACGGTGAAGACGATCACGCCGAAGCCGATGGGAATGCCCACCGTCATCACGCCGTCGCCCATGCGCTGCGACAGGAAGGGTTTGTTGAAGGCCACCAGCAGGATGAAGCCGTAGTACACGAGCATCATCGCCAGCGTCAGCCACCACCCGAAGCCGGTGCGCTTGGCCTTCAGCTCCAGGTACTTGGGATGGGTCGAAATCTTTCGAACGAGATCGTCGTCCATGCGGGTCTCCTCACGCTTTCCTGGCTCCGGCGGAGCCCTGCGTGCATCATCCGCAGCCCGTCTGACCCACCTCTGACGCTGAACCAACACCCGCTGACGCGGAACTGAGGCAAGGCTGACAGCGGTGTCAACCGCGCGTGACGCCGGGGCGCGTTTGCGCGGCAGCGCTCCAGTCGGGCGCGTCGAACCAGGCGTCGCCGCGCAGGCAGGCGGCAAGCATGTCGAGCCCGTCGAGGCCCCAGAACAAGCGGCCGTCGACCTCGACGGTGGGCACGCCGAAGACACCTCGCGCGATGGCCTGCGCGGTGAGGTCCTTCAGCGACTGCTTGATCGCGTCGGCGTCCGGGTCGGTCGCCGGTGCGAGAGTCGTGCGCAGATCGGCCAGGCGCCGTGCGTCGTTGGCATCTCCGCCACCATGCCAGACATGGTGGAAGACCTGCTCGCACTGCCAGCGGTTGGGCGAGCCGCCCGCGGGTGCGCAGGCGTGCAGCAGGCGCAGCAGCGCGAGCGGGTTGAACGGGTGCTGCGCCGGCGTGGCGATCTCGATGCCGAGGCGGTGCGCCTGCCATGCGACCTGGCGGAAGGTCCAGGCGCGCTTCGGTTCGATCTCGGCCGGGCCCTTCTGGCCCCATTGCTTGAGCAGCCCGGCGAACAGGATGGGACGGTAGTCGACGCTATAGGACAGGCCTTCCAGCGCCTGCGGCAATTGCTCGAAGGCGAGATGGGCGTAGGGCGAAACGGGATCGAACCAGAACTGCAGCTGCTTCATGGGGCCGCGTCCTTCAGCGCCGCGAATGCCTCGCGCCGCGCCGGCAGCAGCTTCCACACCGCGCGCTTGTCCTCGTCGGCCATCACCGACCAGTTCGCGATCTCGTCGAGGGTGCGCAGGCAGCCTTCGCACCAGCCCGTGTCCGCATCCATCCTGCACACGCTGATGCACGGCGAAGGCACGCCGGAGCTCGCGGGCGTCATGCCTGCACCACGTCGGCCACCGGCGCGCCGGTCAGCGCCTCCAGCTGCGCCGGGCTGAGCCTGAACACGCCGTTCGGATGGCCGGCCGCGGCCCAGATCTCCTCGAAGCGGAACAGCTCGCGGTCGATCAGCGTCACCGGCGGTGTGGCATGCGCCAGCGGCGAAACCCCACCGATGGTGAAGCCGGTGCGCGCCTTGACGAACTCCGCATCGGCGCGGCCGAGCGCGCCGACCTGCGCGGCGACCTTCTTCTCGTCGACGCGCCTGTCGCCCGAGGTCACCACCAGCACCGCGGCCTCGTCGGACTTGCGCCGGAAGACCACGCTCTTGGCGATCTGGCCGACCTGCACACCGAGCGCATCGGCGGCCTCCTGCGAGGTGCGTGCCGCCACCTCCAGCCACAACGGCGCATGCGGATGGCCGCGCTCGGCGAGCGCCTGCGTGACGCGCCTGAAGCCCTCCGGCCTGTCGTTCAGCACGGCACTCACGCGGCAGCCTTGTCGCGCTTGGCCAGCAGCGCCTTGGCGGCGCGCGACGCCGGCGCACGGCCGAGCACGCCGGAGATGTAGGCACCGGCATCGACCAGCGCGTCGAGGTCGATGCCGGTGGCGATGCCCAGCCCGTCGAGCATGAACACCACGTCCTCGGTGGCCACGTTGCCGGTGGCTCCCTTGGCGTAGGGGCAGCCGCCGAGGCCGGCCACGCTGGCATCGAAGACGTGGACGCCCATCTCCAGGCAGGCGTAGATGTTGGCCAGCGCCTGGCCGTAGGTGTCGTGGAAGTGGCCACTGACCTCGGCGAGCGGGAAATGCTTCAGCGCGCGCTCCATCGCCGCCTGCACACGCTTGGGCGTGCCCACGCCGATGGTGTCTGCGATGCCACAGTGGTCCACGCCGATCGCCTTCATCAGCTTCACCACGTGCTCGACCTCGTCGGCGCTCACCTCGCCCTGGTAAGGGCAGCCGAGCGCACAGGACACCGCGGCGCGCACCTTCAGACCCCGCCCGTGAGCCAACGCCACCACCGGCGCGAAGCGCTCCACCGACTCGGCGATCGAGCAGTTGATGTTGCGCTGGCTGAAGGCCTCGCTGGCCGCGCCGAACACCACCACCTCGTCAGGCTTCGTCGGCAGGGCCGCTTCCAGGCCCTTCAGGTTCGGCGTCAGCACCGAGTAGCGAACGTCCGCGCGCCGCGCGATGCCGGCCATCACCGCCGCGTTGTCCGCCATCTGCGGCACCCACTTCGGGCTGACGAAGCTGGTGACCTCGATCTCGCGCAGGCCAGCCGCCTGCAGCCGGTGCACCAGCTCGACCTTGTGCGCGGTCTCGACGGGCTGCTTCTCGTTCTGCAATCCGTCCCGCGGCCCGACGTCGACGATGCTGACAGTCGATGGAATCATGAAAAAAGTCTCACTCAAACCCGCCGTTACGCCACGTTACCCCTTGGCTAGGGATGGCGGTCCGGCGATTGATACAGCAAGATACAAACACCGAATCAGGACATGCAGTGGACACCAGCACCCGCCTCCGCCTCGCCACCCGCATTCATTTTGCGCTGCTTCGCCACTACGGCGAGAAGGTGGAGATCGGAGACCTGATGAAGGGCGCGGGCGACGTCCGCGAAGCGATCTGGGTCTGCGAGGCCTCGGGCGACCCCGAGCTGGCCACCATGGCCCGGCAGCTGCGCCTGGGCACGGAACAGTCCACCGGCGCCGCGCCGCAGGAAACGGCCTGGGCCGGCGACACCTCCGGCTTCGGCGTGTCGCGCCCCGTCGAACTGGACGTCAAGGCAGAGCCCACGACGAGCTGGCTCAAGCCGTCCACCTGGGTGCGCCGCGGCAACGCGCCGCGCCACGGCTGAGCGCTCACGCCGCGGCCTCCAGCCGCAGCAGTTCCTCGCCCTCCAGCACCTGGTCGCCGACCGCGTAGAGCAGTTCGGCCACCGTGCCGTCGCGCGGCGCCGTGATGGTGTGCTCCATCTTCATCGCCTCCATCACCGCAAGCGGCTGGCCCTTCTTCACCGCCTCGCCGGTCTTCGCCAGCAGCGCCACCACCTTGCCCGGCATCGGCGCGGTGAGTCGGCCGCCTTCGCCGGCCGCGTCCCCGGCGTGGGCGATCGGGTCGATCTCGTGCAATGTCGCCATGGCTTCGGGCGCGAACACCGCGACGCGCTCGCCGACCGCATAGACCGCCAGCGGCCAGCGCCGCCCGGCGAGCGTGACGTCGTGTTGCGTGCCACCGCGCGCCGAGGCGGCGAACGGCCACTGCTGCCCACCGATCGCCATCACGGCCTCGCCACGGTGGCTGCGCGTCAGCGTGGCGACATGGTGCGTGCCGTCGGCCTCGAGGTCGAAGCGGCGCGCCGCCGCGCCGTGCAGGCGCCAGCCGTCGCGCGCCGACCAGGGATCGGCATCCTCGGCCGCGCGCTCGTGCGCCAGCGCATGGGCGATCACGCCGGCCGCCGCGACCTCCAGCGCCAGCGGGGCGGCGTCGAACAGCGCGGCACGCTCGCGCTCGATCAACGCGGTGTCGAGGTCGGCCTGCACGAACGATCGGCTTGTCACCACGCGGCGCAGGAAGGCGACGTTGGTCTGCACGCCGACGATGTGCGTGCGCGCCAGCGCCGCGTCCAGCCGCGCCAGCGCCTGCGCGCGGTCGGCGCCCCAGACGATCAGCTTGGCGATCATCGAGTCGTAGTGCGGCGAGATGGCATCGCCCTCGCGCACGCCGGCATCCACCCGCACGTCGCCGCGCTCGAAGTGGCTGCACGCGGGCGTGCGGTAGACGTCGAGCGCGCCGGTGGCGGGCAGGAAGTTGGCGTCCGGGTTCTCGGCGCAGATGCGCGCCTCGATCGCATGGCCGTTCAGGCGCAGTTCCTCCTGCCGCAGCGGCAGCGGCTCACCAGCCGCCACGCGCAGCTGCCACTCGACCAGGTCGAGCCCTGTGACCGCCTCGGTGACCGGGTGCTCGACCTGCAGCCGCGTGTTCATCTCCATGAAGAAGAAGCGCAGGTCGCCGTCGGCCGTGGGCTCGGCGATGAACTCCACCGTGCCGGCACCGACATAGCCCACCGCCTTGGCGGCAGCCACCGCCGCCGCCCCCATCTCGCGCCGGCGTGCCTCGCTCAGGCTGGGTGCGGGCGCCTCCTCCAGCACCTTCTGGTGGCGGCGCTGCACCGAGCAGTCGCGCTCGAAGAGATAGATGCAGTGGCCGTGCGTGTCACCGAAGATCTGGATTTCGATGTGGCGCGGCCGCGTGACGTAGCGCTCGATCAGCACCGCATCGTCACCGAAGCTGTTGCGCGCCTCGCGCTGGCACGAGGCCAGCGCCGCGTCGAACTCTTCCGCCGCGGCGACGATGCGCATGCCCTTGCCGCCGCCGCCCGCGCTGGCCTTGATCAGCACGGGGTAGCCGATGCGGTCTGCCTCGCGGCGCAGCAGTTCGGGGGCCTGGTCGGCGCCGTGGTAGCCCGGCACCAGCGGCACGCCGGCCCGCTCCATCAACTGCTTGGACTCGGCCTTCAGGCCCATCGCCTTGATCGCCGCGGGCGGCGGGCCGATGAAGACCAGCCCGGCGTCGACGCAGGCCTGCGCGAAGTCCTCGTTCTCGCTGAGGAAGCCGTAACCCGGGTGGACGGCCTGCGCGCCGGTGGCTCGCGCCGCCTCGAGGATGCGCTCGCTGCGCAGGTAGCTGTCGCGCGGAGCGTTGCCGCCGATGCGCACTGCCTCGTCGCAGGCGGCGACATGCCTGGCGCTGGCATCGGCGTCGGAATAGACGGCCACGGTGCGGATGCCCATGCGGCGCGCCGTAGCCGCCACACGGCAGGCGATCTCGCCGCGGTTGGCAATCAGGATCTTGGTGAACATGCGGACCTCGGTCAGACCTCAGACGGTCGGCTGGCCGCCACGCAGCCAGACGGTGGCGCGGCGCGCGAGCGCTCGCAGGAACTTCGAGAACACGACGATGAGCGCGATGGCCAGGACGATGGCGATCGCCAGCACGACGGCCAGCGCCAACGGGTGCGTCCAGGACAGCCACAGCGCGGCGGGCACGAAGGCATCGCCGAGCAGCGATAACCCGACGTTGGAGAAGGGCTCCGGCGAGGTGTTGACGGCCGCCCGCGTGGTGGCCTTGGCCACATGGCTGGTGGCGGCCAGCGTGCCCCCCATCAATGCGGCGGCCATCGCCCAGGTGCCCTGATCGGCGCCGAACACCGACGCGGCCAGCGCGGCACCGGCCGGGATGCGCACCAGCGTGTGGACGAGGTCCCACAGCGTGTCGATGCCTGGGATCTTGTCGGCGAAGAACTCGGCGAGCAGCATGAATCCGCTGGCGCCCAGCAGGGCCGGGTGTTGCAGCACCCTCAGGCCGGCCGGCAGCTCGACCCAGCCGAACCAGCCGGCCGCGCCGGTCAGGAAGACGACCAGGTACAGCCGCATGCCGCTCGCCCAGCCGAGGGCAGCGGCAATGGCGAGCAGCTGCGCGGTGTCCAGCGTGTCCGTCATGTCGATCAGCCCAGCCAGTCGGGCGCGCGCTTGCCGAGGAAGGACTGGATGCCTTCACGGCCCTCGTCGCTGGCGCGGATGTCGGCGATGCGGCGTGCGGTATCGGCGCGCAGTTCGGCATCGATCGGCCGGCCGGCCACGTCCTGCACGAGCTTCTTGCAGGCGCGCACCGCCATCGGGCCGTTGGCCACCAGCGCGGCGACGAGCTCGTCGACCTTCGCGTCCAGCGCTTCGGACGCCACGCATTCGTGCACGAAGCCCATGGCCTGCGCTTGCGCCGCCGAGAAGCGCTCGGCGGTGACGAACCAGCGGCGCGCCGCCTGCTCGCCCATCGCCTTCACGACATAGGGCCCGATGGTGGCCGGCAGCAGACCCAGCTTCGCCTCGCTGAGGCAGAACTGCACGCCCTCGGCCGCCACCAGCACGTCGCACACCGACGCGAGGCCCAGCCCGCCCGCGTAGCAGTCGCCGTGCACGCGGCCAACCACCGGCACCGGACAGCTGTAGATCGTCCACAGCATGTCGGCCAGCGCCTGCGCGTCGGCGCGGTTCTGCTCCCAGCTGTAGCCGGCCATGGTGCGCATCCAGTTCAGGTCGGCCCCGGCGCAGAAGGCCTTGCCGTGGCCACCGAGCACGATGCAGCGCAGCGTGGCGTCGGCGCCGAGCGCCGCGAAGGCCTGCGTCAGTTCGGCGATCACGCCGTCGTTGAAGGCGTTGCGCACCTCGGGGCGGTTCAGGTACACGCGGGCCACGGGGCCGCTGCGCTGGACGTCGAGCGTGGTGGTCATCGTCGTTCCTCAGTAGCGCTTGGCGGCTTCGTCGAGCATCACTTCCGTGGCGCCGCCGCCAATGGCCAGGATGCGAGCGTCGCGCCACAGCCGTTCGATCGCCGTGCCGCGCATGTAGCCCATGCCGCCGTGGAACTGCTGGCAGGCCTGCACCACCTCGTTGACCAGCTCGCCGGTGAGCGACTTGAGCAGCGACACGTCCTGCACCACATCGCGGCCCTGCGTGACCAGCCAGCCGCAGTGGTAGAGGTACTGTCGTGCGGCACGCACCTTGGCGTCGAGCATCGCCAGACGCT
Organism: uncultured Piscinibacter sp.; assembly: GCF_937952055.1. GTDB lineage: Bacteria > Pseudomonadota > Gammaproteobacteria > Burkholderiales > Burkholderiaceae_C > Piscinibacter. Next base: position 80,671 of record NZ_CALFYO010000033.1, on the reverse strand, counting down.
GGCGCACCACCTGCTTGTCGAACAGCGTGGCACCGAAGGCGCGGCGGTCGCGCACGTACTCGAGCGTCAGTTCCAGCGCCCGCGTGCAGTGCCCGATCGCCATCGCGGCCAGGGCGATGCGCTCGGTCTGGAAGTTCTTCATCACCGAGTAAAAGCCCTTGTCCTGCTCGCCGAGCAGGTTCTCGGCCGGAATGCGGCAGTCCTCGAAGACCAGTTCCGCCGTGTCCGACGACAGCCAGCCGGTCTTCTCCAGAGAGCGGCCGACGCTGAAGCCAGGCGTTCCCTTCTCGACGATGAACATCGAGAGCGCGTGCCGGGCCGTGCCAGTGCGCGCGGCGATGAAGTACAGGTCGGCGTGCACGCCGTTGGTGATGAAGAGCTTGCTTCCGTTCAGCACCCACTCGTCGCCCTCGCGCCGTGCGGTGGTCTTCAGGCCGGCCACGTCCGAGCCCGCGCCCGGCTCGGTGATGCCCACCGCGGTGATGGTGCGGCCGGCGATCACGCCGGGCATGTAGGCCGCCTGCTGCGCGGCGTTGCCGGCATGGTGCAGGTGCGGGCTGGCCATGTCGGTGTGCACGAGCACCGTGATGATGAAGCCGCCGTAGGTCGACTGCGACAAGGCCTCGGCGAACACCAGGTTGGTCAGCGCGTCGGCCTCGGCGCCACCGTGCCGCGACGCGTACATCAACCCGAGAAAGCCGGCGTCGCCCATCTTGCGCAGCACCTCGCGCGGCACGCAGCCGTCGCGCTCCCACTGCTCGGCGAACGGCTCGACCTCGCGCGCGAGGAAGCGCGCCACCTGGTCGCGCAGCGTCTGGTGCTCGGGGGTGAGGTAGATGTTCTCCATCGACCTCGGCCTCACATGCGGAAGACGCCGAACCTCGCGTCCGGGATGGGCGCGTTCAGGCTGGCGCTGATCGCCAGCGCGAGAACGCGGCGCGTGTCGGCCGGGTCGATCACGCCGTCGTCCCACAGCCGTGCGCTGGCGTAGTACGGATGGGCCTGATGCTCGAACTGGTCGAGGATGGGCTGCTTGAATGCCTTCTCCTCGTCGGCGCTCCAGCGGCCGCCCTTGGCCTCGATGCCGTCGCGCTTGACGGTCGCGAGCACGCTGGCGGCCTGCTCGCCGCCCATCACGGAGATGCGCGCGTTCGGCCACATCCAGAGGAAGCGGGGCGAGTAGGCGCGGCCGCACATGCCGTAGTTGCCGGCGCCGAAGCTGCCGCCGATGATGACGGTGAACTTGGGCACGTTCACGGTCGAGACCGCGGTGACCATCTTCGCGCCGTGCTTGGCGATGCCCTCGCTCTCGTACTTGCGGCCGACCATGAAGCCGGTGATGTTCTGCAGGAAGACGAGCGGGATCTTGCGCTGGCCGCACAGCTCGATGAAGTGCGCGCCCTTGAGGGCGCTCTCGCTGAACAGCACGCCGTTGTTGGCGACGATGCCCACCGGCATGCCCTCGATGTGCGCGAAGCCGCAGACCAGCGTGGTGCCGTAGCGCGCCTTGAACTCGTCGAACTCGGAGCCGTCGACGATGCGCGCGATGATTTCGTGCACGTCGTAGGGCTTGCGCGGGTCGACCGGGATGATGCCGTGCAGTTCGCTCGGATCGAACAGGGGCGACTTGGGCGGCAGCAGGCGCTGCTCGTGCGACTTGCGCCAGTTCAGGTTGGCCACCGAGGCGCGTGCAATCGCCAGGGCATGGGTGTCGTTCTGTGCCAGGTGGTCGGCCACGCCGGACAGCCGGGTGTGCACGTCGCCGCCGCCCAGGTCTTCGGCACTGACCACCTCGCCGATCGCCGCCTTCACCAGCGGCGGGCCGCCGAGGAAGATGGTGCCCTGGTTCTTCACGATGATCGACTCGTCGCTCATCGCCGGCATGTAGGCGCCACCGGCCGTGCACGAGCCCATCACCACCGCGATCTGCGGGATGCCCAGGGCGCTCATGTTGGCTTGGTTGAAGAAGATGCGGCCGAAGTGGTCGCGGTCGGGGAAGACGTCGTCCTGGTTGGGCAGGTTGGCGCCGCCGCTGTCGACGAGGTAGATGCACGGCAGGCGGTTCTGCATCGCGATCTCCTGCGCGCGCAGGTGCTTCTTCACCGTCATCGGGAAGTAGGTGCCGCCTTTCACCGTGGCGTCGTTGCACACGATCATGCATTCGACACCGCTGACCCGGCCGATGCCGGCGATCAGCCCCGCGCCAGGTGCGGCGTCGCTGCCGCCCTTCTCCTTGTACATGTGCAGCGCGGCCAGCGGCGCCACCTCGAGGAAGGGTGTGTCCGGGTCGAGCAGCATCTCGACGCGCTCGCGCGGCAGCAGCTTGCCGCGCGCGACATGCTTGGCGCGCGCCGCCTCGCCGCCGCCCTGGGCGATCTGCGCGAGCTTCGCGTTCAGGTCGTCGACCAGCGCGCGCATCGCCGCGGCGTTGGCCTTGAAGTCCTCGGAGCGGGGGCTGAGGTTGGAGGCGAGAACTGGCATGGGAACTCCACGGGGCAGCCGACTGTGGCACCGCTTCGGCGGTTGACGTTTACGTAAACGTCAAGTCGGGATTCTATCGGCGCTCCGGACCCGCCCGGCCCCTGCGGCTTACCCGTAGACATCGCCTTCGTGCCAGCCCAGCTCGGCCATGTCGGCGACGCGCAGCGGCGCGTCGCTGGGCATGAGGAATTCGTCGAGCTGGGGCGGAGCGGTCTGCGTCGACGACAGCATCGCGTGCACCTGGCCACGGTGGTGCGTCTGGTGCATGAACAGATGGGCGAGCACATGCGCGACGCGGTCGCGTTGCACGTGCTCGCCGCGGTCCATGTCGACCAGCGCGTCACAGCCGGCGTCGGTGAGCGTCGCGCACCAGACGATCAGCCGCTCGTCGCTGGCCCGCTGCCTGGCGGCGAGTGCGGCCAGCGTCTGCGCGTGCACGAAGGCGGCGTAGCGCTGCGGCAGGCCGGCCTCGCCGTGCAGCGCGCCGATGTAGTACTCGTCGACCGCGAGGACGTGGTTCAGCGTGGCCGCCAGACTGGGGAAGAAGCTCGTCCGTGGCGCACGGAACTCGGCCTCCGACAATGCGCTCATCACGCGGTGCAACCGGTGGTTGGCGAGTCGGTTGGCGTGCGCCTGGATGCGCAGCTGGCCAGCCAGCGTCGGCATCAGAAGGGCCCCTTCTCCAGCCAGCGCTCGATCTGCGGGCGGCGGTCGTTGCCCCAGAAGGGCTCGCCGTCGACGATGAAGAAGGGCGCGCCGAACACACCGGCGGCGATGGCCGCTTCGTTCTCGCTCTTCAGCCTCTGCTTCCACCGCGGGTCGTTCCACACCGCCTCGGCGGTATCGGCGCCGAGGCCGAAATCCTCGGCGAGCTCGCGCAGCTGCGCCACGTCGCTGAGATCGACGCCGCGCGCGAAGAAGGCGCGAAGGCAATGCCGCGCCCATGCCGCCGCGCGCGTGCGGTCCTGGTCGGCCAGCCACCAGAACACGCGCGCCGCGTTCTGCGTCGCGATGGGGAATTTGGGCGGATTCTTCAGCGGCACGCCGGCGAAGCGCGCCGAGCGCTCGAAGTCGTGCAGCGAGTACTCGCGCTTGATCGGGTAGGACACCGGGCTCTTCAGCTCGGCGGCCTGGAAGGTGGCCCCGAGCAGGATGGCCTTCCAGTTCACCGTGCGGCCATGACGCGCCGCCAGCGCGTCGATCCACTCGGACGCGATGTAGGAGTAGGGCGACGAGAAGTCGAAGTAGAAATCGATGGGGCGAGGCATGGAACTCATGCACCACAGCGTAGCGCCTGCAGGCAGGCGTGCGCTTGGTCGCTTTCCCTCACGTGCCGAACCGCCGGCGCTGCTTGACTCAGGTCACGCGCGAGCCGGCGCGGGTCGATAGCATGAACTCATGGGCTTGTCGCTCGCATTGGTGTTCATGGCGGTGGCCGTCGCGCTCGCGCTGCGGCCTTGGCGGCAGCTGCGCGGCACGCCACTCTGGCACCCCTGGCTGGCCAGTCTGGTGCTGGTGCCATGGCTGTGGGCGGCGCAGCGGGTGATGCCTGGCGGCATGGCGGTGCAGCTTTCCGGGGCCTGTCTGATGGTGCTGATGCTCGGCTGGCCGTTGGCCGTGCTGAGCCTGCTGCCGATCGGACTGGCCGGTGCCTGGCTGGGCGGGATCGCCTGGCCTCAGGCGCTGCACCACCTCGCCTGGAGCGGCATGGTCGCCGCCACGCTGGCACTGGCCATCGGCTTGGCCACGCGACGATGGCTGCCCCATCACCCCTTCGTGTTCATCCTGGGTCGCGGCTTCATCACGACGGCGCTGGCGATGATGGGCGCGGGCACGCTGTCGGCCCTGGTGCAGCCGCCGCCGGAGGGCACCGACCTGGCCACCTTGCTGGTGAGCCACTGGCTGATGGCCTGGGGCGAGGCCTTCTCCACCGGCATGCTGGTGGCCATCTTCGTCGCCTTCAAGCCGCAGTGGCTGGCCACCTGGTCGGATGCCCGCTACCTGCCGAAGGACTGACCCTCAGCCGCGCCAGAACTGCGGCGTGAACAGCACCAGCACCGCCAGCAGTTCCAGCCGGCCCAGCAGCATGCCGAAGGTGCACACCCAGGTCTGGAAATCGGTGAGTCCGCCGTAGTTCACCGCCGGACCCACTTCGCCGAGGCCCGGGCCGATGTTGTTCACACAGGCGATCACGGCGGTGAAGGCGGTCACCACGTCGAGGCCGCTGAACAGCAGCAGCATGGTCAGCGCCACCAGCGAGGCGCCGTAGACCATCATGTAGGCGATCACGCTCTGAAGCACGCGCGGGCTCACCGCCGCACCGCCGATGACCACCGGATTGACCACGTTGGGGTGCACGATGCGCACCAGCTCGCGATACGACTGCTTGAGCAGCAGCAGCATGCGGACCATCTTGATGCCGCCGCCGGTGGAGCCGGCGCAGGTGGCGAAGCAGCCGAGCAGGATCATCAGCAGGGGCGCGAACAGCGGCCACTGGGCATAGTCGTGCGAGGCGTAGCCCGTCGTGGTGGCGATCGAGACGACGTGGAAGACGGTGTGGCGCATCGACTGCTGGAAGTCCGGGTAGACACCGTACGCCGTGAGGTAGACGGAGATGAGCACGACGGTCGCCAGCACGACGAGGTAGAACGCGCGCACCTCGACATTGCCCCACAGCACTCGCAGCGAGCGCTGTCGCCAGGCGAGGAAGTACAGCGCGAAGCTGACGCCCGACAGCATCATGAACAGCACCGCCACCGCCTCGATGAGCGGCGAGTTCCAGTATCCGAAGCTCAGGTCGTGCGACGAGAAACCGCCCAGCCCCATGGTCGTGCACATGTGCATGAAGGCGTCGGCCCAGCTCATGCCGGCCCAGCGGTAGGCAAGGAAGCAGGCCGCCGAGACGATGAAGTACACCGCCCACAGGCCGCGCGCCGTCTCGGCGATGCGCGGCGTGAGCTTGGTGTCCTTCATCGGGCCGGCGGTCTCGGCCTTCAAGAGCTGCGCGCCGCCCACGCCCAGCATCGGCAGGATGGCCACCGCCAGCACGATGATGCCCAGGCCGCCGATCAGCATCATGAAGCAGCGCCAGACGTTGACCGACAGCGGCAGCGCATCCAGCCCGGTGATCACCGTCGCGCCGGTGGCGGTGAAGCCCGACATGGCCTCGAAGTAGGCATCGGTCACGCTCAGCTCCGGCACCGCCAGCAGCAGCGGCACGGCGCCGAAGGCCGGCAGCACCAGCCAGGTCAGCCCGACCAGCACGAAGCCGTCGCGCGGCTGCAGTTCGCGGCGGAAGCGCCGCGTCGCCAGGCTCATCAGCGCACCGCATCCGAAGGTGACCGCGGTGCCGGTCAGGAACGCGCCTTCGGCAGGATCGTGCTCGGCCAGTGCGAAAGTCATCGGCACCAGCATCAGCAGCGAGAACAGCACGACCATGCGGCCGACCAATGCGACGACGGCGAGCGGCGAGGTCATCAGAACAGGTAAGTCGCGCTGACTTGGAACAGCTTCTCGACCTCGCGCACCATGCGCTTTCGAGGCACGAACACGATGACGTGGTCATCGCTCTCGATCACCGTATCGTGATGGGGAATGATGACCTTCTCGTAGACCTCGGCGTCGTGGATGGTGCGCACGATGGCGCCGATCTGCGCACCCGCCGGCAGCGGCAGCTCGTCGATGCGCCGCCCCACCACCTTGGACGACTTGCGGTCGCCGTGCGCCACCGCCTCCAGCGCCTCGGCGGCGCCGCGGCGCAGGCTGTAGACGGCCTCCACGTCGCCGCGCCGCACGTAGGCGAGCAGCTCGCCGATCACCGTCTGCGCCGGCGACAGCGCGATGTCGATCTGCGTGCCCTGCACGAGGTCGGCATAGGCTCGCCGGTTGATCAGCCCCAGCACGCGCCGGGCGCCCATGCGCTTGGCCAGGAGGCAGGCCATGATGTTGTCCTCGTCGTCGCTGGTCAGCGCGAGGAAGAGGTCGGAGTCCTGCACGTTCTCGGTCTCGAGCAGGTCCTCGTCGGTGCTGTCGCCCTGCAGCACCAGTGCCTCGCTGCGGAGCTGCGTGGTCAGGTACTCGCAGCGCGACAGGCTGGACTCGATCACCTTGACGTGGCAGGTGTCCTGGATCTCGCGCGCCAGGCGCAGCCCGACGCGGCCGCCGCCGGCGATCATCACGCGGCGCACCGGCTCGTCGCGGCGGCGCAGGGCGTCGAGCACGCGGCGGATGTCGCGCGTGGCGGCCAGCACGAAGACTTCGTCGCCCGGCTCGATGCGCGTGGTGCCGTCGCACACCACCTGCCGGTCCACGCCGAGCTCGTCGCTGCGATAGATGGCCACGAAGCGCATCTCGACGTTCGGCACCAGTTGCGGCAGCTCGCTGATGACGTGGCGCACCATCGGCCCGCCGGTGACCGCGCGCACCGCGATCAGGCTCACCGCGCCGCCGGCGAACTCCAGCACCTGCAGCGCCTCGGGATACTCGATCAGCTTGCGGATATAGGTGGTCAGAGACTGCTCGGGGCAGATCACCTGGTCGACCGCGAAGCCTTCCTTGGACATCAGCGGGCTGTCGTTGGGGAACTCCGGCGAGCGGATGCGCGCGATGGTGGTCGGGATGTTGAAGATGTCGTGCGCGACCTTGCAGCAGACGAGGTTGGTCTCGTCCAGCGGCGCGCAGGCAATCAGCATGTCGCAATCCTTCGCGCCGGCGGCCTCCAGTACCGAGGGCTGGATGCCATTGCCGGGCACGCCGCGCAGGTCGAGACGGTCTTCCAGCTCGCGCAGCCGCTGCGGGTTGGTGTCGATCACCGTGATGTCGTTCTTCTCCGACACCAGGCTCTCGGCCACGCTCTCCCCCACGCGGCCGGCCCCGAGGATGATGATGTTCATGCGTGCGCGCCGTACTGCCAGCGCGAACTATGCCAGGGCTCGGCCGATGAGGATCTTCTGCACGTCCGAGGTGCCTTCGTAGATCTGGCAGACGCGCACGTCGCGGTAGATGCGTTCGACGGGGAAATCGCTCACGTAGCCGTAGCCGCCCAGCGTCTGGATGGCCGCGCTGCACACCCGTTCGGCCATCTCGCTGGCGAACAGCTTGGCCATCGCGGCCTCCTTCAGGCAGGGCCGGCCGGCGTCCTTCAGGCTGGCGGCGTGGTGGATGAGCTGCCGCGCCGCCTCGATCTGCGTGGCCATGTCGGCGAGGCGGAACTGCACGGCCTGGTGCTCGAAGATCGGCTGGCCGAAAGCGACGCGCTCCTTCGAATAGGCCAGCGCCGCCTCGAAAGCCGCACGGGCCATGCCCAGGCTCTGGGCGGCGATGCCGATGCGCCCGCCTTCCAGTCCCGACAGCGCGATCTTCAGGCCCTGGCCTTCCTCGCCGATCAGGTTCGCGGCCGGCACGCGGCAATTCTCGAACAGGATCTGCGCGGTGTCGCTGCTGTGCTGGCCCATCTTCTCCTCCAGCCGCGCCACTGTGTAGCCCGGCGTGGCGGTCGGCACGATGAAGGCGCTGATACCCTTCTTGCCGGCGGCCTTGTCGGTCACGGCCATGACGATGGCCACGTCGCCATGCTTGCCGCTGGTGATGAACTGCTTGACGCCGCTGAGCACGTAGTCGCCGCCGTCGCGCACGGCGGTGGTCTTCAGTCCGTCGGCCTGCGAGCCCACATGCGGCTCGGTCAGGCAGAACGCGCCGAGCATCTCGCCGCGCGCCAGGGGCTTCAGCCAGCGCTCCTTCTGAACGTCGTCGGCCCAGGCCATCAGGATCGAGCAGACCGGGCAGTTGTTGACGCTCACCACGGTGGAGGTTCCGCCGTCCCCGGCGGCGACCTCCTCGAGGATGATCGCCAGCGCCAGGTAGTCCAGCCCCGCGCCGCCCCAGGCTTCGGGCACGGCCACGCCGTAGCAGCCGAGTGCCGCCAGGCCGCGCAGTTCTTCGGCGGGGAAGTGGTGCTGCTTGTCCCAGCGCGCCGCGTTCGGGGCGATCTGCTCCTGCACGAAGGCGCGCACGGCCTCCTGCACGGCACGGTGGTCGTCGCTCAACAGCATGGTCGTCTGCTCACCAGTCGATGGGCGTGCCATCGTGATTCAGGAAGCGGCCTTTGTCGGCCGCGGTCAGGCCGGCAAGCGTACGGCGCATGTTGCGCACGCTGTCGGCCACGTCGAGGTCGGCGCCGGCACCGCCCATGTCGGTGCGCACCCATCCCGGGTGGAAGCTGACGCACACCGCCTTGCCGGCCAGTGCCAGCGAGGCGTCCTTCAGCACCGAGTTCAGCGCCGCCTTCGAGGCACGGTAGAGCCAGCCGCTGCCGCCGGCACGTTGGCCGATCGAGCCCATGCGCGAGGAGACCACCGCCAGCGTCGCGCCCGGGGCCAGTGCCTCGGCGATCTGCGGCAGCACGCACATCGCGCCGAACACGTTGGTGTGCATCACCGCATCGAAGTCGGCGACGCTCGGCGGCTGCATCCCCTGCGTGCGCGGGCCGTAGACGCCGGCGTTGAGCAGCACCAGGTCGAAGGCCGTGCCGTCGATCTGGCAGGCCAGGTGCGATGCGCTTGCGGCGCTGGCGACGTCCAGCGCGATGGCCCTGGCGCCCTGCCTGCGCAGGTGCGCCAGCGCCTCCTCGCTGCGCGCGGTGGCGGTGACCTGCCAGCCGTCGGCAAGGCACTGGCGCACGAACTCGGCGCCGATGCCGCGCGAGGCGCCGACGATCAGCGCATGGCTCATGTCAGCCGTTCGGGCTCGTCACAGCAGTTCGACGGCCAGCGCCGTCGCCTCGCCTCCGCCGATGCACAGCGCCGCCACGCCCCTCTTCTTGCCCTGCTTGCGCAAGGCACCGAGCAGCGTGACGACGATGCGTGCGCCCGAGGCACCGATCGGGTGGCCGAGCGCACAGGCGCCGCCGTGCACGTTGACGATCTCGTGCGGCAGCTTGAACTCGGCCATCGCCGCCATGGTCACCGCGGCGAACGCCTCGTTGACTTCCCACAGATCGACGTCCTTGGCCGCCCAGCCGGCCTTGGCGAGGACCTTCTGGATCGCGCCCACCGGCGCGGTGGTGAACCACTCCGGCGCCTGCGCATGCACGGCGTGCGAGACGATGCGCGCGACCGGCTTGACGCCCAGCTGCTTCGCCGTCGACTCGCGCATCATCACCAGCGCGGCCGCACCGTCGGAGATGCTCGACGAGGTGGCGGCGGTGATCGCGCCGTCCTTCTTGAAGGCAGGCTTCAGCCCGGGGATCTTGTCGAGCTTGGCCTTGAAGGGCTGCTCGTCGAACTTGACCACCGTGTCGCCGGCCTTGCCGGGCAGCGTGACCGGCGCCATCTCCCAGTCGAAGCTGCCATCCTCGTTGGCCTTCTTGCTGCGCTGGGTGGAAGAGATCGCGAACTGGTCCATCGCCTCGCGCGTGAAGCTGTACTTGCCCACGCACTGCTCGGCGAACACGCCCATCGCCTTGCCGCGCTCGTAGGCGTCCTCCAGGCCGTCCAGCGCCATGTGGTCGTAGACCGCGCTGGCGCCGTACTTGATGCCCTTGCGCGCGAACATCAGGTGCGGCGCGTTGGTCATGCTCTCCATGCCGCCGGCGACCATCACGTTGGCGCTGCCCGCGGCGAGCATGTCGTGCGCGAACATCATCGCGCGCATGCCGGAGCCGCACATCTTGCTGAGCGTCACGGCGCCGCTCGAATCGGGCAGGCCGGCCTTGCGCATCGCCTGTCGCGCCGGCGCCTGGCCCTGGCCGGCCATCAGGCAGTTGCCGAACAACACCTCGTCGACGGCATCGCCGGGCACGCCGGCGCGCTCGACGGCCGCCTTGATCGCGACGGCGCCCAGTTCCCAGGCGGCGAGATTGGAGAAATCGCCCAGCAGGCCGCCGATCGGCGTGCGGGCAGCGGAAACGATGACGATGGGGTCGGACATGGCAGGCTCCTTGCGGGTCAGGTCGTGAAGAGGGATATGCCGCGCTCCTCCTGCGCGACACGCTTGATGTAAGTCTGGAACTCCGGATCCTCGCCGCGCAACAGCAGCGGCAAGGCATTGAAGAAGTCGTCGCGGCGGCACCACTCGCGCATGTAATCGTCCCACGAGTTCCAGCGTCGCTGCTCGGTGGGCGACATCTGCTCCTTGTGCGCCACGAGGTGGGCGCGCTCGAACAGCGAGATCAGCATATCGAAGATCACCAGCATGCGCTCATTCTGCTCGGGCGTCGGGTCGGGCAGCGCGGTGTTGGTGCGCAGCTGCAAGTCGGCGTTGTCGAGCACGATGCGCAGGAACTCGTTGTAGGCGTCGGAAAGGTGCTGGTACGCCTCCTCCTCCTCGTTCTCGCGCTCCTTGCGCTGTTCGACGAGGAACACCCAGACCGCGAACGGCAGCGCCACCACGGTCACCGCGTAGCTGGCGATCTCGAAGGTTTCGCGCCAGTCCATCTCAGTGGCGCCCGGCCGCTCCGAAGCCACCGAACTCCTCTTCGGGGGGGAGCGAACGAAGTGAGCTTGGGGGCTTCATTTCTTCAGATTCCGGCCTCCACCGCCTCGGCCTCGCTGTGGCGGTGGCGGCGGAAGCGCTTGCCCTGCTCGTAGGGGAACACGTCGTGCACGTGCCCGGCGAGGATGCGATCCTTGTGGCCCTGCCAGAACGCCACGTCGAGCAGGTCGGCATGGTGCTTCATGAACACCTCGCGCACCGCCGCGTTGCCGAGCAGGAAGGGGCCGAAGGTCTCGGGAAAGACGTCGCGTGGGCCGACGTGGTACCACACCTCGCCGGACATCTCCTCCTCCTCGTTGCGCGGCTCGGGCACGCGGCGGAAGCTGCAGTCGGTGAGGTACTCGATCTCGTCGTAGTCGTAGAACACCACTTTGCCGTGGCGCGTGACGCCGAAGTTTTTCCACAGCATGTCGCCGGGGAAGATGTTGGCGCGCACCAGGTCCTTGATGGCGTTGCCGTACTCGACCACCGCATGTTCGAGCTGATGGGCGTTGGCCTCCTGCAGGTAGATGTTCAGCGGGATCATGCGCCGCTCGATGTAGAGGTGGCGGATCACCAGCGTGTCGCCGTCCTCCTCGATCAGGCTTGGGCAATAGTGCTTCAGCTCGGCGATCAGCTCGGGCTCGAAGCGTGCCATGGGGAAGGCGACGTTGCTGTACTCGAGCGTGTCGGCCATGCGGCCGCCGCGGTCGTGCGTCTTCACCAGCAGGTACTTGCTCTGGATGATCTCGCGCGAGGTCTCCTTCGGCGGCGGGAAGAAGTCCTTGATGACCTTGAAGACGTAGGGATAGCTCGGCAAGTCGAACACCAGCATCACCATGCCCTTGATGCCCGGCGCGATGCGGAAGTGGTCGCTGCTGTGGCGCAGGTGGTAGAGGAAGTCGCGATAGAAGATGTTCTTGCCCTGCTTCTGCAGGCCGATGGCGTTGTACAGCTCGCTCTTCGGCTTGCGCGGCATCATCGAGCGCAGGAACTGCACGCAGGCCGAGGGCACCTCCATGTCGACCATGAAGTAGGCGCGCGCGAAGCTGAACAGCATCAGCAGGTCGTCCTCGCCGAACAGCGCCGCGTCGATGGCGAGCTGCCCGTGCGGCGTGTGCAGGATGGGCAGCGCGAACGGCATCTCGTTGAAGCCGTTGATGATCTTGCCGACCGCGTACGCGCCCTTGTTGCGATAGAACAGCGAGGACAGCACCTGCAGCTGGAAGTTCGCGCGCATGCGGAACTCGCCCAGGCGCGAGATCACCGCGGCAAGCACGTGGTCGACGTCGCGTCCGAGGTCCTCGAACTCGCGCTCGAGCTGGAAGTTGTCGATCACGCGCAGCAGCGTGTCGCGCAGCGTGTCCTTGCTCGGGTAGTAGGCACGGTAGGTCGGCAGCGAGGCCGGCTCGTCGTTCTCGATGTACTCGGTGCTGACCGCCGGCCGCACGAAGATGAAGTCGTTGTTGAAGTAGCTGCGGTGCAGGATCTTCGTCGTCACCGAGTTGAAGAAGGTCTCGGCGAGCTCGGGCTGGTGGTGATTGGTGAGCAGGCCGATGTAGTGGAGCTTGACCTGGTGCCACACGTCCATCGAGAGGCTGCTCACCTGGAACTCGGTCTGCAGCCGCTCCGCCGCCTCCTCCACGCGCTTGTCGTAGAACTCGATGCGCTCGCGCTGCGCGCGCTGCTGGCCATGCCAGTCGGCCTGTTCGAAGCGCTTCTTGGCCGCCGCGCTGGTCTCGCGGAACAGCCGGTAGTGGCGGTTAAAGCCCTCGAGCAGCGCCTGGGCGATGTCGAAGCCGCGCGAATCGGTCAGGCGTGTGGGAAACATCGCGGCGCCTCGTCAGGGTCGGCCGTTCTTGCGGATCGCGTCGTAGCGCGTCTTGATCGCGCCGAGCGCGAGGCCGTAGGCGGCGGCGACATCGGCGGCATCGGCCACCGTCATCTTCAGGTCGTCGATCAGACCGTTGTGCAGGCCGTAGACCCAGCCGTGCACCACCACCGACTGGCCGCGCGCCCAGGCGTCCTGCATCACCGTCGTCTCGCACACGTTGAGCGACTGCTCGAGCACGTTCAGCTCGCACAGCGCCTTGTGCGCCAGCGCCTCGTCGCCGATGCCGTCCAGCCAGGTGCGGTGCTTGTGGCGCACGTCCTGCACGTGGCGGATCCAGTTGTCGGCCAGGCCGATGCGCTGGTTGCGCAGTGCCGCCAGCACGCCGCCGCAGCCGTAATGGCCGACGACCATGATGTGCTGCACCTTCAGCATGTCGATGGCGAACTGGATCACCGACAGCGCGTTGAGGTCGGAGTGCACGACGACGTTGGCGACGTTGCGGTGCACGAACACGTCGCCCGGCAGCAGGCCGAGGATCTCGTTGGCCGGCACGCGGCTGTCGGCGCAGCCGATCCACAGGTACTGCGGCGCCTGCTGGGCGAGCAGCCTCGTGAAGAAGCCGGGGCTGCGGCGTTCGGTCTCGGCCGCCCAGCGGCGGTTGCTTTCGAAGAGTTCGTCGAGATGGGTGCTCATGCGGGCAGTTTACGCAGCCGGCCGCTTCACATCGTCTCGGCGAACAATTCTCGTCCGATCAGCATGCGGCGGATCTCCGAGGTCCCGGCCCCGATTTCGTACAGCTTGGCGTCGCGCCACAGGCGGCCGAGCGGGTACTCGTTGATGTAGCCGTTGCCGCCGAAGATCTGGATGCCTTCGCCAGCCATCCAGGTGGCCTTCTCGGCGCACCAGAGGATGACGCTGGCGCAGTCCTTGCGGACCTGGCGCACGTGCTCGGCACCGAGCAGGTCGAGATTCTTGCCCACCGTGTAGCAGAAGGCCCGTGCCGCCTGCAGCACGGTGTACATGTCGGCCACCTTGCCCTGAATGAGCTGGAACTCGCCGATGCTCTGGCCGAACTGCTTGCGGTCGTGGATATAGGGCACCACGTTGTCCATCACCGACTGCATCAGGCCGATCGGCCCGGCGGCGAGCACCGCGCGCTCGTAGTCCAGCCCCGACATCAGCACCTTGGCGCCGCCGTTGACCGCGCCCAGCACGTTGCCCGCCGGCACTTCGACGTTGTCGAACACCATCTCGCCGGTGTGGCTGCCGCGCATGCCGAGCTTGTCGAGCTTCTGCGCCGTCGAGAACCCCTTCATGCCCTTCTCGACGATGAAGGCGGTCACGCCGCGCGCGCCCATCTCCGGCTCGGTCTTCGCGTAGACGACCATGGTGTCGGCGTCCGGACCGTTGGTGATCCACATCTTCGTGCCGTTGAGCAGGTAGTAGCCGCCCTTGTCCTGCGCCTTCAGCTTCATGCTGATGACGTCGGAGCCGGCGCCCGGTTCGCTCATCGCCAGCGCGCCGACATGCTCGCCGCTGATCAGCCGGGGCAGGTACTTGCGCTTCTGCACTTCGTTGCCGTTGCGCTTGATCTGGTTGACGCACAGGTTGCTGTGCGCGCCGTAGGACAGGCCGACCGAGGCGCTGGCGCGGCTGATCTCCTCCATGGCGATCATGTGCGCGAGGTAACCCATGCCGGCGCCGCCGTATTCCTCGGGCACGGTGATGCCGAGTACGCCGAGCTCGCCCATCTTGCGCCACAGGTCCATGGGGAACTGGTCGGTGGCGTCGATCTCGGCAGCGCGCGGCGCGATCTCGGCGTCGGCGAAGGCGCGCACCGCATCGCGCAGCGCGTCGATGTCCTCGCCGAGCTGGAAGTTGAGTCCGGGCAGGTTCATGGGGCGTGTCTCCTCAGTGTTTCAGCGCTTCGCGGCCGCGCACCGTCATCACGGTCGCGGTCATGGTGGCGATCAGCTTCTCGTTGCCGCCGTCCTCGTCATGCTGCGTCGCGCGGCCATCGACCACGCTGATCGTGCGGCCCGGCTTGATGACGGCGCCCTCGAAGCGGAAGCGCGGCCCGCGCGCTGGCGCCAGCAGGTTGATCTTGAACTCGATGGTGAGCACCGCGGCGTCGTCGGGCATCAGTGAAAACGCCGCATAGCCACAGGCCGAATCGAGCACGGCCGACACCATGCCAGCGTGGATGAAGCCGTGCTGCTGCGTCAGCGCCTCCTGGTGCGCCATCGCCAGCACCACGCGGCCGGGCTGCACCGACTCGAGCGTCGCGCCCAGCGTGGCCATCGCGGCCTGGCGGGCGAAGGAGTCGCGCGTGCGCTGCGCGTAGCCGTCGTCGTGGGGCTTCATCGGACTCTCCCGCGCACGGACGGGTACCGCCGCTGCGCGATTTACGTTTACGTAAACGTCAATCATAGCGGATGCACGCTTCTTGCTGTGCATGCCTACACTTCCGCCGCCGCCCACCGGCGGTGCACAAGAAGTCCAATCGTCTCGAGGAGAACCCATGAGCCTGTTTCCGCAATGGCGAGAAGTCGCCGCCACCCCCGGCGCCGTGGTCGCGCCCGACGAACGCCTTCCCTGGCCGCAGACCGCGGCGCTGGGCGTGCAGCACGTCATCGCGATGTTCGGCGCCACCGTGCTGGCACCCATCCTGATGGGCTTCGACCCCAACGTCGCCATCCTGATGAGCGGCATCGGCACGCTGATCTTCTTCGTGCTCGTCGGCGGCCAGGTGCCCAGCTACCTGGGTTCGAGCTTCGCCTTCATCGGCGTGGTCATCGCTGCCACCGGCTATGCCGGCCCGGGGGCGAACGCCAACCTCGGCGTGGCGCTCGGCGGCATCGTCGCCTGCGGCATGCTGTACACGCTCATCGGGCTGCTGGTGATGGGCATCGGCACGAAGTGGATCGAATCTCTGATGCCGCCTGTGGTCACCGGTGCGGTGGTCGCGGTGATCGGCCTGAACCTCGCCGGCATCCCGGTGAAGAACATGGCGCCGACGGGCTTCGATGCCTGGATGCAGGCGGTCACCTTCCTCAGCGTCGGCCTCGTGGCGGTCTACACCAGCGGCATGACGCAACGCCTGCTGATCCTCGTCGGCCTGATCGCGGCGAGCGTCGTCTACGCGATCCTCACCAACGGCCTGGGGCTGGGCAAGCCGATCGACCTGAGCGGCGTGGCCAGCGCGGCCTGGTTCGGCGCGCCGGACTTCGCCGCACCGGTGTTCGACGGCAAGGCGATGCTGCTGATCGCACCGGTGGCGATCATCCTCGTCGCGGAAAACCTCGGCCACATCAAGGCGGTCAGCGCGATGACCGGCCGCGACCTCGACCGGTACATGGGCCGCGCCTTCGTCGGCGACGGCGTGGCGACGATGGTCTCGGGCGCCTCGGGCGGCACCGGCGTCACCACCTATGCCGAGAACATCGGCGTGATGGCGGCCACCAAGATCTACTCGACGGCGATGTTCGTCGTCGCCGCGCTGATCGCCGTTCTGCTCGGCTTCAGCCCGAAGTTCGGCGCGCTGATCCAGGCCATCCCGCTGGCGGTGATGGGCGGCGTGTCGATCGTCGTGTTCGGCCTGATCGCCGTGGCCGGCGCGAAGATCTGGGTCGACAACAAGGTCGACTTCTCGAACAACACCAACCTGATCGTCGCCGCCGTCACGCTGGTGCTGGGCACGGGCGACTTCACGCTGAAGTTCGGCGGCTTCGCCCTCGGCGGCATCGGCACCGCCACCTTCGGCGCGATCCTGCTGCACGCCATCCTGCGACGGCGCGGCTGAAGCGGGTTGCGGCGCGGTTCAGCCGGATCGGCGGCGCTCGCCCTCGGCGAGCAGCCGTCGCGCTTCCTTCTCGTGCGCGCGCACTTCGTCGAGCGTGGCGTTGAGGTCGGCCATCTGCTGCTCGAGCTGCGCGCGATGCGCCGTCAGCACGACAAGGAATTTCTTCAGCTGCGGCTGGGTGTCGCGCGGCGACTCGTACATGTCGACGAGTTCCTTCACCTCGGCCAGCGTCAAGCCGAGGCGCTTGCCGCGCAGCGTGAGCTTGAGCCGGGTGCGGTCGCGCGCCGTGTAGACGCGGTTGCGCCCGCTGCGCTGCGGCGTGATCAGCCCGCAGTCCTCGTAGAAGCGGATCGCGCGCGTGGTCAGGTCGAACTCGCGCGCCAGCTCGCCGATGGTGTAGGTCACGCCGGCGTTCGACGACGCTTGGGCGACAGCGGGGGGCGGCATGGCGACTTACACTGGCTCGATTGACGTTTACGTCAAGTGTAGCGAAGCCGGCCGCCCATGAACCCTGACGAACGACAACTCGACTACCCCTTCGGCGACGCCCTGCCTCAGCCCGGCACGGCGCGGGAAGTGGCGCCCGGCGTGCGCTGGCTGCGCATGCCGCTGCCGTTCGCACTGGACCACATCAACCTGTGGCTGCTGCGCGACCGCGACGAGGCCGGCCACGAGGGCTGGTCGATCGTCGACTGCGGCATCAGCAGCGACAGCACGCGCGCCGCCTGGGAGCAGGTGTTCGCGAACGAGCTGCAGGGCCTGCCGGTGCTGCGCGTGATCGTCACCCACATGCACCCCGACCACATCGGCCTCGCCCACTGGCTCACCGAGCGCTGGGGCGTGCGTCTGTGGATCAGCGCCACCGACTTCAACGCCGCACGCCTGGCCAGCCAGTCGACCACCGGCTTCGGCGGAGAGAGCGCGGCGGCCTTCATGGCCAGCCACGGACTGACCGACCCCGATGCGGTGGAGAAGGTGCGCAGGCGCAGCAACTACTACGCCAGCATGGTGCCGCAGGTGCCGTCGCGCTTTCGCCGGCTGATGGACGGCGACGTGCTGCGCATCGGCGATCATGCGTGGCGCTGCCACGCCGGCTATGGCCATGCGCCGGAGCACATCTCGCTGCACTGCGAGGCGCTGGGGGTGCTGATCAGCGGCGACATGGTGCTGCCGCGCATCTCCACCAACGTCAGCGTGATCGACCTCGAGCCGGAGGCGAATCCGCTGCCGCTGTACCTCGCGTCGATCGAGCGCATGCGCGCCCTGCCGGCCGGCACGCTGGTGCTGCCGTCGCACGGCAGGCCCTTCCGCGGCCTGCACGCGCGCATCGGCCAGCTGGTGGCGCACCACGACGAGCGCTTCGCCGACCTGCGCGCCGCCTGCGTCCAGGCGCCACAGACGGCAGCGAGCCTGCTGCCGGTGCTCTTCAGGCGCCCGCTCGACCTGCACCAGACGACCTTCGCGATGGGTGAATCGATTGCCCACCTGCACGCGCTGTGGCTGCGCGGGCAGCTGCGGCGCGAACTCGGGGCGGACGGCGTCTACCGCTTCTCGCCGGCCTGAAGCCTCACACCAGCCAGGCCACGGCGAACACGCCGATCATCAGGAAGACCAGCACCACCTTCACCACGGTGCCGAGCAGCTGGCCGATCCAGGTGGCTACGCCGACACGCGCCGCCTGGCGGCCCGCCGTCGCGTGCTCGGCCGGGCTGGCGAAGCCGCCGTTGCGGCGGTGCTGGTGCCAGTATTCGCCGGCCATCGCGCCGGCCAGCGGCATGAACAGCAGGCCGACGAAGCCCATCAGGATGCCCAGCACCGTGCCGATCGCCGCGCCCGCCACCGCCGCGGGGCTGGCGCCAGCCTTCTTCGCGCCGAGCAGCGCGGCGACGAAGTCGGTCGCCCAGGCGAGCACGGCGAGCAGCGCGACGAAGCCCACCGTCCATCCCGACACCTTGGCGAAGCCGTCGATCCAGGCGCCCAGCACCACGCCGGCGAGCACGAGGATCGCACCGGGCAGCACCGGCAGGATCACCCCCGCCACGCCCACCACCATCAGTGCGATCGCCAGGACCCACCACCAGGGATTGGCCGAGACCAGCGTGACCGTTTCCACCATCGCATCGACTCCTGCCGGGCACCGACCCGGGAGGCCTGCAGATGGAGGCCGCGAGGCGCATCTCAAGCGCCGCGCGCCATGCGCTCAGTCGAACGCCGGCAGCACGTCGTCCTTGAGCTGGCCGCGCGCCTGCTCGTAGTCGGGCATCACCGAGCGCACCACGTCCCAGAAGCGCGGGCTGTGGTTCATCTCGCGCAGGTGGGCGAGCTCGTGGGTGACGACGTAGTCGATCGTCGGCAGCGCGAAGTGCACCAGCCGCCAGTTGAGGCGGATCGAGCCGTCGGCGCTGGCGCTGCCCCAGCGCGTCTGCGCCGACGACAGCGCGAGCCGCGTGCAGCGCACGCCGAGCCTGTCGGCGAAGTGGCGCACGCGCTCCTCGAAGACTCGGCGGGCCTGGCGCTGCAGCCAGCTCTGCACCGCGTCGCGGATCTGCTCGGGCAGTGCGGTGTGCGGCAGACCGACATGCAGCGTCAGTCGCGGCACGCCCGGCAGCGACTGCGCATCGGCATTGAGCAGCGCACCGGTGGCGCGCGGGTCGAGCACCACGATCACCGTCTCGCCGAGGAAGGGCACGGCGGCGCCGTCGCGCCAGTCGATGCGCGCCTGCAACTGGCGCTGTGCGCGATCCTGCTGCTCGCGCAGCTTGCGCAGGATCCAGTCGGCCTTCTCCCGGAGCGCCGCCTCGATGTCGCCGATGCCGACCCAGCGCGGTGCGTTCACCGCCAGCCCCTCGGCGCCGACGACGAAGCCGATGGTGCGGCGCCGCGCCCGCCGCAGCGCGTAGGCCACGAGGTGCTCGCGCAAGCGGATCTCGCGCTCGGCCTGCGGGTGGCGGAAGATCGCCGCGGCCGGCGCCGTGACGGGCGCGGCCGCCGGCGCGGCAGGCGCCGGCGACGGCGACGGCGACGGCGGCGTCGCGGGGGCGGAGAGCTCCGGCACCGCCACGTCGAACAGCGAGAGCTGCTGGGCTGAGGCGGGTGCGGCGCGGCGCGGCATGAGCGCGAAGTTTACGGTGCCGGCGCCGGCTTCGCCTCGTGCACGTACGCCTCGGGGTCGAGGCGGCGCATCTCGGCCTCGATCCAGCGCTCCACTTCGCGCATCAGCTCGTCGGGCTCGCGGCCCTCGGCGGGAATCGGCCTGCCGATCGAGACGTCGATGACGCCTGGACGCAGCACGAAGCTCTTGCGCGGCCAGCAACGCGCCGAGGTCACGGCGATCGGCACCACGGGCACGCCGGTCGTCACCGCCAGCCGCGTGGCACCGCTCTTGTAGGGGCCCTGGCTGCCGCGCGGCGTGCGCGTGCCTTCGGGGAACATGATCACCCAGTGGCCGTCGGCCATGAAGCGCCGGCCCTGCTCGGCCACCTTGTTCCACGCCTCGGTGCGGCGACTGCGGTCGATGTGGATCATGTCCAGCCGGCCCATCGCCCAGCCGAAGAAGGGGATCATCAGCAGCTCGCGCTTGAACACGTAGCACAGCGGCCTGGGCATCAGCGTCGGGAAAGCGAAGGTCTCCCAGGTCGACTGGTGCTTCGGGCAGAGGACCACCGCTCCGTCGGGCAGGTTCTCCCAGCCCAGGATGCGATGGCGCACACCGCAGATCACGCGCGCGCCCCAGATCGCCATGCGCAGCCAGATCATGGTGAACCAGTAGAGGCGATCGCCGCGCACGAAGATCGAGTAGACCAGCACCAGGAGGGCCCACGGCACCACCGTCAGCGCGAGCCAGACCACGTAGAGGGCCGAACGCAGCACGCTCATGAGTCGAGCGTGCCGGTGACCGGGCGCGACGCGCGATCGCGCGCGATCAGCCACTCGGCGAAGGCGTCCAGGCTGGCATGCACACGCGTGCCCGGGATCTGCGCGCACAGCGCTGCCAGTTGGGCATCTCCCATGCGCTCGGGAGCGGCCTTGCCGGTGCGCACCAGGTGCGGTTCGCAGCCCACCTCGACGCCGGCCTGCAGGTCGCGCAGCACGTCGCCGACCACCTGCACCTCGGTCAGGTCGACCGCGAAGCGCTCGCCGATCTGGCGGAACAGGCCGGGCTGCGGCTTGCGGCAGTCGCAGTGGTCTTCGGGCGTGTGCGGACAGAAGAACACCGCATCGATGCGGCCGCCATGCTTGGCGAGCATCTGGTGCATCTTCAGATGCATCGCGTTGAGCGTTGCCATGTCGAACAGCCCACGGCCGATGCCGGACTGGTTGGTCGCCACCACGGTGTGCCAGCCGTTGTGATTCAGCCGCGCGATCGCCTCCAGCGCGCCGGGGATGGGCACCCATTCCTCGGGCGACTTGACGTAGTCGTCGCGGTCCTCGTTGATGGTGCCGTCTCGGTCGAGGATGACGAGCTTCATCGCGTGGGCGTGGTGTGCCGCCATGTCAGGCCGCCAGCTTGGAGAGGTCGGCGACGCGGTTCATCGCGGCGTGCAGCCGGGCCAGCAGGCCGAGCCGGTTGGCACGCAGCCGCGGGTCGTCGACGTTGACCATCACCGTGTCGAAGAAGGCATCGACCGGCGCCTTCAGCGCGGCCAGTGCCTGCAGCGAGGCGGTGTAGTCGCCGGCCTCGAAGGCACGCTCGGAGCGCGGCGCCACCGCCTCCAGCGCATCGGCGAGGGTCCGCTCGGCGGGCTCGGCGAACAGCGTGGCGTCGGTCACCGGCGCGACCTTCTCCTCGCTCTTCTTGAGGATGTTGCCGACGCGCTTGTTTGCGGCGGCAAGCGGCTGCGATTCCGGCAGTGCCTTGAAGGCGCGCACCGCATCGAGCCGCCTGGGGAACTCGGCCCAGCGCGGCGGGCGCGCCTCGACCACCGCCTCGACGTCCTGCACCTGGTAGCCCGCCTCGCGAAGGTAGCCGACCAGCCGCTCGCGCAGGAAGTAGTTCAGCTCGGCATGGGCCTGGCCGTGCCCGGCAGGGAAGGCGGCGAAGGCGATCGAGACCAGATGCGCCAGCTCCAGCGGCAGCTCGCGTTCGATCAGCATGCGGATCAGGCCGAGCGCGTGGCGACGCAGCGCGAACGGGTCCTTGTCGCCGGTGGGCACCTGACCGATGCCGAACAGGCCGGCCAGCGTCTCCAGCTTGTCGGCCAGCGCGACGGCCAGGCCGACGGCATTGCGCGGCAGGTCATCGCCGGCGAAGCGCGGCTTGTAGTGGTCCTCGATGGCGAACGCGATGTCCTCGGCCAGGCCGTCGTGGCGTGCGTAGTAGCCGCCCATGATGCCCTGCAGCTCGGGAAACTCGCCCACCATGTCGGTGAGCAGGTCGGCCTTGGCGAGTTGCGCGGCCTGATCGGCCTGCCGCGCCATCACTTCGCCGCCCAGCGCCCGGCCGATCTCGGCGGCGACGCGGCGCACCCGCTCGACACGCTCGCCCATGCTGCCCAGCTTCGCGTGGTAGACCACCTTGGCGAGGCCGTCGACACGCGAGGCGAGCGTGCGCCGCCGGTCCTGGTCGAAGAAGAACTTTGCATCGGCCAGGCGCGGTCGCACCACGCGCTCGTTGCCGCCGATCACGCGGCTGGCGTCCGCGGGCCGGATGTTGCTGACGACGAGGAACTTGCTGGTCAGGCGGCCGTCGGCACCGAGCAGCGGGAAGTATTTCTGGTTCGCCTTCATCGTCAGGATCAGGCATTCCTGCGGCACCGCGAGGAAGTCCGGCTCGAACTGACACAGCAACACATTGGGCCGCTCGACCAGCGCGGTGACTTCGTCGAGCAGCGCCTCATCCTCGATCGGCCTGAGGCCCTCCTTCGCCGCCGCGACGTTGAGCTGGCGCAGCAGCTCGCCATGGCGATCGGCGAAGCCGGGGATCACGCCGCCCTGCTCTTCCAGCTGGCGCGCGTAGTGGTCCGCGTCCAGCAGCGCGACGGGGTCCATCTGTGCCTCGAAACGGTGGCCGCGCGTCTGCCGGCCGGCTTCCAGGCCCAGCGCCTTCACCGGCACGACGTCGGCGCCATGCAGCGCGACCAGCCCATGGGCCGGGCGCACGAAGTTCACGCTGGTCCAGCCGTCGGCGAGCTGGTATTGCATCACCTTGGGGATGGGCAGCGCGGCGAGCGCGTCGTCGAGCGCCTTCTGCAGGCCTTCGGCGAGCGTCGCGCCCTTGACGGTGCTGTCGAGGAACAGCGCCTCGGACTTGCCGTCGAGCTGGCGCTTGAGCTTCGGCACCACCGCGGCGTCGGCTCCCAATGCGGCGAGCTTCTTCAGCAGTGCCGGCGTGGCCTGGCCATCCGCCGAGAGGGCCACGGCCACCGGCATCAGCTTCTGCGACACGCTGCGGTCGGCCGCATGGGCCAGCACGGACGAGACATGCACCGCCAGCCGGCGCGGCGAGGCAAACGGGGTCACTGCGGAGTGCTCGCCCGCCAGGCCCTGCGCACGCAAGCTCTTGGCCAGATCGGCCGCGAAGGACTCGCCCAGCTTTTTCAGCGACTTCGGCGGCAGTTCCTCGACGAACAGTTCGACGAGCAGGTTCTTCGTGTTCGACATGGTGCTCAGGCCGCCTTCTTCTGTTCGAGCTGGGCGGCGACTTCGTCGGCCCAGGCCTTCGGCGCCATCGGAAAGCCCAGGCGCGCGCGGCTGTCGAGGTAGCTTTGCGCCACCGCGCGGGCGAGGTTGCGGATGCGGCCGATGTAGGCGGCGCGCTCGGTGACGCTGATCGCGCCGCGCGCGTCGAGCAGGTTGAAGGTGTGCGCCGCCTTGAGCAGCTGCTCGTAGGCGGGCAGCGCGAGCTGGCGCTCCATCAGGTACTTCGACTGTCCTTCGTGCGCGCCGAAGGCGGTGAGCAGGAAGTCGACGTCGCTGTGTTCGAAGTTGTAGGTGCTCTGCTCGACCTCGTTCTGGTGGTACACGTCGCCGTACTTCAGGTCTGCCGTCCACTGCAGGTCGTAGACGTTGTCCACCCCCTGCAGGTACATCGCCAGCCGCTCCAGGCCATAGGTGATCTCGCCGGTGATCGGCTTGCAGTCGATGCCGCCGACCTGCTGGAAATAGGTGAACTGCGTCACCTCCATGCCGTTGAGCCAGACCTCCCAGCCCAGGCCCCAGCAGCCCAGCGTGGGATTCTCCCAGTCGTCCTCGACGAAGCGGATGTCGTTGACCTTGAGGTCGAATCCCAGCGCCTCCAGCGAACCGAGGTAGAGCTCGAGGATGTTCGCCGGTGCCGGCTTGAGCACCACCTGGTACTGGTAGTAGTGCTGCAGCCGGTTCGGGTTCTGGCCGTAGCGGCCGTCCTTGGGGCGGCGGCTGGGCTGCACGTAGGCGGCCTTCCACGGCTCGGGGCCGATGGCGCGCAGAAAGGTCGCCGTGTGGCTGGTGCCGGCGCCGACTTCCATGTCGTAGGGCTGCAGCAAGGCGCAGCCCTGGGCTGCCCAGTAGTCTTGCAGACGGAGGATGAGTTGCTGGAAGGTGAGCATGGCGGGCCGCGGAGGTCGACCCGCGATTTTACGGGGCGGCCCTGCGGCGCGCGGCCCCGCCCAGCACCGCGAGCGCTAGCAGGAGGGCCGGCCACAGGCCGAAGCGCGATGCCCAGAGCGCGAACGGCGTGCTGCCCTCGCGCCCCTGCACCCGCCCTTCCAGCACGCCGCGGGTGTGGGGTTCGAGCCCGTGGCGTACCGCGCCGTGGTGGTCGATCACCACCGTCGCGCCGGTGTTCGTGGCGCGCAGCATCGGCCGCTGCAGCTCCAGGCTGCGCAACCGAGAGATGTGCAGGTGCTGATCGACGGCGATGGTCCGGCCGAACCAGCCGATGTTGCTCAGGTTGGCGAGGATCGTCGGCGCGGCGTCGGGGTCACGGAAGCGCGCCGCGAGCTCCTCGCCGAACAGGTCCTCGTAGCAGATGTTGGGCGCCACGCGCTCGCCCTTCACGGCAAAGGACGCCGCCACCAGCGGCCCGCGGTTGAAGTCGCCCAGCGGGATGTTCATCATCTCGGTGAACCAGCGGAACAGGCGCGGGATGAACTCGCCGAAGGGCACGAGGTGCTGCTTGTCGTAGCGGTAGAGCGGCTGACCCGGCGCAAAGCCGGCGGCGGAGTTGGTGTAGCCCGTGCGCTCGTCGCCCAGCGGCACGCCCACCAGCGCCGCTGTCCCGCCTTGGGCAAAGCGGGCCTGCAGGCCTTCCCAAAGGCCCTCGGGCATCTGCTGCGGCAGGAAGGGGATGGCCGTCTCGGGCGCCATCACCAGGTCGCCGCGTGCCGCGGCAAGCGCGCCGAGGTGCCATTCCAGGGCAGCAGCCTGGTGGGTGCTCTCGAACTTCTGGTCCTGCGGGATGTTGCCCTGCAGCAACGTGACCGAGAGCGTGCCGCTGGGCCGCGTGAACTCGGGCACGCCCAGCAGCGCCGGGCCGGCCAGCAGAACGAGTGGCAGGCCGACGCCGCGCAACCAGGAGGCGGCCGAGCGGTCCGGCTGCAGCGCCGCGAGCGCGGCGACGAACGCCGCCACCGCCCCCATGCCGTACACGCCGATCCACGGCGCCCAGGCCGCCAGGGGCCCGTCGACATGGGCATAGCCTGCGGCCACCCAGGGGAAGCCGGTGAAGAGCACGCCGCGCGCCAGCTCGGCGAGCAGCCAGACGGCGGCGAAGATCGAGGCGTCGCCGATCGGGCGGCCGCGCCGCCAGCGTGCGAACGCGGCCAGCGCGGCGGCCAGGTAGAGCGACAGGAAGGCCGCCAAGGCGAGCACCGCCGCCGCCGCCATCCAGGCCGGCAGCCCGCCGTAGCGGTGCATGCTGATGAACAACCACCAGGTGCCAGCCGCCACCCAGGCCGTGCCGTAGGCCGCACCGAGCAGCGCGGCCCGTCCCGGCGATGCATGCCGGGCACGCCAGGCCAGCAGACCGATGCAGGCGATCTGCAGCCACCACATCTCGGTGCGGACAAAGGCCAGCGTCTGCAGCGCGCCCAGCGCCAGCGCGGCCAGCAATTCCAGCGGCCAGGGCCAGGCGCGGGCGGGCATCAGGCGCCGTCGGAGCCGGGCGCCTCTGCCGGCGCGCGCGTCACCTTGAACCAGCGTACGGCGCCGCCGCGCGTGAGCATCACGGTGAACACCAGCGGGCCGACCTGCGTCGACTCGCCGCGCCGCGGCACGCGCCCCAGTTCGTGGGCGACCAGGCCGCCGATGGTGTCGAACTCCTCGGCGGGGAGTTGCGTGCCGAAGACCTCATTGACCGCGTCGATGGAGGCGTCGCCGGCGACGCGCTGGCTGCCGTCGGCGAGGGTGTAGACGCCCGACTCGCCGTCCTTCTCGTCGAACTCGTCCTCGATCTCGCCGACGATTTCCTCCAGCACGTCCTCAATGGTGATGAGCCCGGCCGTCGCGCCGAACTCGTCGATCACGATGGCCAGGTGGTTGCGGTTGGAGCGGAAGTCGCGCAGCAGGTCGTTCAGCCCCTTGGACTCCGGCACGAACACCGCCGGGCGCAGCAGGGTGCGCAGGTTCAGCTCGGGTGCACGCTGCAGCTTCAGCAGGTCCTTGGCCATCAGGATGCCGATGACGTTCTCGCGCTTCCCCTCGTAGACCGGGAAGCGCGAATGCGCGGTGGCGATGACGGTGTGCAGCAGTGCCTCGTAGGGCGCGTCGATGTCCAGCAGGTCCATGCGCGGCGCAGCCACCATCACGTCGCCGGCAGTGAGCTCGGCCATGCGCAGCACGCCCTCCAGCATCACGCGCGATTCGGGCGAGATCAGCTCGCGGTTCTCGGCGTCGGCCAGGGTGGAGATCAACTCGTCGCGCGAGTCGGGGCCGGGCGAGACGAACTCGACCAGCTTTCGAAACAGCGTCCGCCGCTCGGCGGCTGGGGGCGCTGACCGCTCGCCGAAGCGTGACGGGCGCGCGGGATGAGGATCGGACATCGCGCGGGCGCGAGGAGGGAGTTCCGGGAGGTCAAGCTTAACCGAAGGCGTGTGACAGCTGGCATGCCCCTCGCTTGACAGGCCCGAAGGCTTGAACCACAGTCACGGCCCCCCAACTGGGGCGCTTTCGCAACGCTTCCGAGGTTTCCGCTCCATGGCTCTCATTCCTGCCACCATCCTGACCGGCTTCCTGGGCTCGGGCAAGACCACCCTGCTCAAGCGCGTGCTCACCGAGGCGCACGGACAGAAGATCGCGGTGATCGAGAACGAATTCGGTGACGAGAACATCGACAACGAGATCCTCGTCCACGACACCCAAGAACAGATCATCCAGCTCAACAACGGCTGCGTCTGCTGCACCATCCGCGAGGACCTGCGCACCACGCTGTCCGACCTGGCCACCCGAAAGCGCAAGGGCGAGATCGACTTCGAGCGCGTGGTCATCGAGACCACCGGCCTGGCCGACCCTGGTCCGGTGGCGCAGACCTTCTTCATGGATGACGAGATCGCCGAGAGCTACCTGCTCGACTCCATCCTCACGCTGGTCGACGCCAAGCACGGCGACGGCCAGCTCGACAGCCGTCAGGAGGCGCGGCGCCAGATCGGCTTCGCCGACCAGATCTTCATCAGCAAGACCGACCTGGTCGACGACGCCACCGTCGACGCGCTGATCCACCGCGTCAAGCACATGAACCCGCGCGCCCCCCAGCGCAAGGTGAACTTCGGCGAGGTGCCGATCGCGGAGGTGTTCGACCTGCGCGGCTTCAACCTGAACGCCAAGCTCGACATCGACCCGGAGTTCCTCTCCGGCGACGGCCATGCTCACGAGCACCACGACCATGACCATGAGCACGGCGAGCATTGCGACCACCCGCACCACCATCATCACGACGACGACGTGAAGTCCTTCGTGTTCCGCTCCGACCGGCCCTTCAACCCAGCCAAGCTGGAAGACTTCCTCGGCGCCATCGTGCAGGTCTACGGGCCCAAGATGCTGCGCTACAAGGGCGTGCTCCACATGAAGGGCAGCGACCGCAAGGTGATCTTTCAGGGCGTGCACCAGCTGATGGGCAGCGACCTGGGGCCCAAATGGGCCCCGGGCGAGAAGAAGACCAGCAAGATGGTGTTCATCGGCCTGGATCTACCCCGCGACGTATTCGTGCAGGGCCTTGAGCAGTGCCTGGCCTGAATCGTCAATTTCCGACGGAATCCACATGGCTACAATCCGCCGCGCCTGAAACCGGGCCCAGCCGTCGCCCGCGCCTTGCGGACGGGGTATAACCGTCGATGCGAGGAGACACCCGTGAGCAAGACACCGGCTACCAAAGCAAGCACGAAGAAGCCTGCCGCCCCGGCCGCGAAGGCCAAGCTGGACGCCAAGGCGGCGACACCCGCCAAGAAGACTGCCCCTGCCAAGGCGCCCGCGAAGAGCGCTTCGGCGAAGGCCGCGCCCCTGAAAGCGCCACCCCAGGCGCCGGCACCTGCCGCCAAGGCCGCTGCCGCGCCCGCCCCCAAACCGGTGACACCGCCACCCGCGGTGCCCGCACCCACCAAGCCGATGGCCACGTCCAGATCGTCCAGAGCAGCCCCTCCCCCGCCGGTGAGCGCGCCCCTGCCGCCGGCCACGTCCCGTTTTGCCGACCGGTTCGCGCCGCCCCGGCCCCCCACCCGACAGATGAACAACCTCGGACTCGACATCCCGAAACCGACGCAGAAATCCGATCCCCGGCTGGCCAACGCCTGGAAGGCCAAGGCCGGCCGCGAGCTGACCGAGGCCGAGCTGCTGGCCATGCCGGAATCGGAGTACATGAACGACAAGCAGCTGGAGTTCTTCCGCCACAAGCTGCAGACCCTCAAGGACGACCTGCTGTCCAATGCCGGCGAGACCACCGAGCACCTGCGCGAGGACACGTCGATCGTGCCGGACCCGGCCGACCGCGCCACCATCGAGGAAGAGCATGCGCTGGAGCTGCGCACGCGTGACCGTGAGCGCAAGCTGTTGAAGAAGATTTCACAGTCGCTTGCCCGCATCGACGCCGGCGACTACGGTTTCTGTGACGAAACCGGCGAGCCGATCGGGCTCGGGCGCCTGATCGCGCGACCGACCGCTACACTGTCCCTTGAAGCCCAGCAGCGGCGAGAGCTCAAGCAGAAGATGTTCGGCGACTGAGCCCGGCTCGGACGCGAATCTCCTCACCCGTCATGTCGGAACCCAAAGACACCACGAGCTTCTTTCGCAAGGTCGTCAAGTTCGTGGCCAATCCGACCACGGAATGGGCAGAGATCGGCCTGCCGCAGGACGAGGCGCGCGAGACGGAGTTCGCCAAGTCCGAGCTGAAGGCGATGATCGAGCGCAAGCGGCGCAATGACTTCGTCCGCAAGCGCGAGTTCGACATGTTGCGCAAGGTGCGCCGCGAGGGCCTGACGCCCGAGCAGCTGGCAGCGCTGGGCGGCTCCTCGCGCATCGACGACTCCGAAGGCAAGCTCTCGGTGGCCGAAAGCGGCGCCAAGCAGGACGCCAGTGTCAAGGAGAAGATCGACGAGATCGAGCAGCAGATGGTCGGCGACGGCTTCGGCACCCCGTCGCGGCGCGGGCCGGAGTTCTACAACGCACCGACCCAGCCGGCGCCGATGGGCAGCAACGCGTCGAGCCGGCCCGCGCCGCTCAACGGCGCTACCGTCGACCGGCCCGCAGCGGCTGCCGCGCCGGTCGCGGCCCCTGCGGCCGCGGTGATGGGCAACGGCCTCTCGCCGTTGTCGCCGCTGTCGCTGGAAGCGAGTGCCGGCGATTTCGGCAACGCCTTCGCCGTCGAGGTCAGCGAGGTCGCGCACGACCCCGAACTCGACGAGGCGGTGATCGCCTTCGCCAACGCCGACTTCGAGCAGTGCGAGCAGTCGCTCGCCTCGCTCACCAGCATGGGCGGCCAGCGCCATGCCCATGCCGAGACCTGGCTGGTGCTGTTCGACCTCTACCGCGCCATCGGCCAGCAGCACAAGTTCGAGAGCCTGGCACTCGACTATGCGCGGCAGTTCGGCTGGTCGGCGCCACAGTGGTTCTCGCTGCCCCGCCTGGTGGCCGAAGCCGCCAGCGAGGAGCGCGCGCCGAGCAACAGCCGCATCGACGGCCAGGTGGGCTGGGTCTGCCCCGAGTTCGTCGACGCGGACGCGGTGGCGCACCTGTCGTCGCAGAGTCTGCAGATGCCGCTGCCCTGGGTGTTCGACTGGAGTGCCCTCAAGGGCATCGACCCGGAGGCCGCCTCGCGCATGTCGGATCTGTTCCGCAACTGGATTCGCCAGAGGCTGGACATGCGCTGGCTCGGTGGTGAGCGTCTGTTTGGTGTGCTGGCTGAGGCCGCGCCGACCGGGGTGCGCGACGCCGATCCGGCCTACTGGCTGCTGCGCCTGGACGCGCTGCGCATGACCAACCGACCCGACCAGTTCGACGAGGCGGCGATCGACTACTGCGTCACCTACGAGGTGTCGCCGCCGTCCTGGGAACCGGCGCAGTGCGAGGTTCGCGTGAGCGGATCGCATTCCAGCACGACCTCGCCGCCGCTGTCGATGGTCAGCGAGGTGTCGACCAGCTTCATCGAGTCCCGCTTCACCGAGGACCCGAGCGCAACCGTGCAGGTGGCCAGTGTCGAACTGTCCGGTCAGCTGGTCGGCGACATCGGTGCGACACTGAAGAAGCTCGAGGGCGAGCTCGGCTCGGCGACCATCGTGAATGTCACCTGCGCGAAGCTGATCCGCGTCGATTTCATCGCCGCCGGCGATCTGCTGAACTGGGTGCTGACGCGCCGCAACGAGAACCGCACGGTGGTGTTCGTCGAGGCGCACCGACTGGTGGCGCTGTTCTTCGGCGCCATGGGCATCAACGAGCATGCCCGCGTCAAGGTCCGCAGCGTCTGAGCTTCAGACTTGAACCGGTGCCGCCTGGCGCCATCTCATCCGCATGGAAAACTACCACGGCACGACCATCGTCAGCGTGCGCCGCGGCCACGTCGTCGCGCTCGGCGGCGACGGCCAGGTGACGCTGGGCAACATCGTCGTCAAGGCCTCGGCGCGCAAGGTGCGCAAACTGCACCACGACAAGGTGCTGGCCGGCTTCGCCGGCGCGACCGCCGACGCCTTCACGCTGTTCGAACGCTTCGAGGCGCAGCTCGACAAGCACCAGGGTCACCTGGTGCGCGCGGCGATCGAGCTGACCAAGGACTGGCGGACCGACCGCGTGCTGCGCCGTCTGGAGGCGATGCTCGCGGTGGCCGACCGCGAAGCCTCGCTGATCATCACCGGCAACGGCGACGTGCTCGAGCCCGAGCAGGGCATCATCGCCATCGGCTCGGGCGGCGCCTACGCCAACGCCGCGGCCCGCGCGCTGCTGGAACACACCGAGATGGCACCGCAGGAGATCGTCAAGAAGTCGCTCGAGATCGCCGGCGACCTGTGCATCTACACCAACCAGCACCACACCATCGAGACGCTCGCCTGAGCGGATCCGCATGAAATCGAGCATGACACCGCAGGAGATCGTCTCCGAGCTCGACCGCCACATCGTCGGCCAGCGCGACGCCAAGCGCTCGGTGGCGATCGCGCTGCGCAACCGCTGGCGCCGCCAGCAGGTCGACGAGAAGATGCGCGGCGAGATCACGCCGAAGAACATCCTCATGATCGGCCCGACCGGCGTGGGCAAGACCGAGATCGCGCGGCGCCTGGCGAGGCTGGCCGACGCGCCCTTCATCAAGGTCGAGGCGACCAAGTTCACCGAGGTGGGCTACGTCGGCAAGGACGTCGATTCGATCGTGCGCGACCTGGCCGACATGGCGGTCAAGCAGGAGCGCGAGTCGGCGATGAAGCGCCAGCGCACGCGGGCCGAGGACGCCGCCGAGGAACGCGTGCTCGACATCCTGGTGCCGGGCTCCGCCGCCGACAACACCGCGCGCCAGGTGATGCGCAAGCGGCTGCGCGAGGGCGCGCTCGACGACAAGGAGATCGAGGTCGAACTCGCCGAGGCACGCCCGGCACTGGAGATCATGGGTCCGGCCGGCATGGAGGAGATGGCCGAGCAGCTCAAGGGCATGTTCGCCAACCTCGGCGCGCCGCCGCGCAAGACACGCCGGCTGAGGATCGCCGAGGCGATGAAGTTGCTGGCCGACGAAGAGGCGGCGAAGCTGGTCAACGACGAGGAGGTGAAGACCGCGGCACTGGCCAATGCCGAGCAGAACGGCATCGTCTTCATCGACGAGATCGACAAGGTGGCCTCGCGCGGCAGCGCGCAGGGCACGGACGTGTCGCGCCAGGGCGTGCAGCGAGACCTGCTGCCGCTGGTCGAGGGCACGACGGTGAACACCAAGTACGGCATGCTGCGCACCGACCACATCCTGTTCATCGCTTCCGGCGCCTTCCACCTCAGTAAGCCCAGCGACCTGATCCCGGAACTGCAGGGCCGCTTCCCGATCCGTGTCGAACTGGGTGCACTGACCGTCGACGACTTCGAGGCCATCCTGACGCAGACGCACGCCAGCCTAGTCAAGCAGTACCAGTTGCTGCTGGCCACGGAAGGCGTGACGCTGGAGCTTGCACCCGACGCGATCCGGCGCATCGCGCAGATCGCCTACGACGTGAACGACCGCACCGAGAACATCGGCGCACGGCGCCTGGCCACGGTGATGGAGCGCCTGCTCGACGAGATCAGCTTCGAGGCGCCCAACCGCGCCGGCCAGACGGTCACGATCGACGCGGCGACGGTCGATGC
Source organism: uncultured Piscinibacter sp. (assembly GCF_937952055.1). Lineage (GTDB taxonomy): Bacteria > Pseudomonadota > Gammaproteobacteria > Burkholderiales > Burkholderiaceae_C > Piscinibacter. Next base: position 48,374 of record NZ_CALFYO010000033.1, on the reverse strand, counting down.
CAAGCTCGGCGAACTCGTCAAGAACGAGGACCTGTCGCGCTACATCCTCTGACCCGGGCCCCCGGACGCCGCGCTCCTGCGCCGCGGGCCACGAAGAGGCCCGTTCTCGCGGACCCGGGGGCGCCAGCGGGTTTCAGGCGGCACGGCGCACGACGCCTCGCGCCCCGGGATCAGAGCGCCAGGCGGTGCGACTGCAACTGCAGCAAGCCGTCGAAGATCAGCGTGTCCACCGTCTCGAAGGGCAGCTCGGTGATCGGCGCCAGCTTCACCGCCGCACCGCCGCTCATGATCAGCGCCGGCTCCTCGCCGGTGCGCTCGCGCAGCTTGCGGTACATGCGCTCCACCGCGCCGGCCAGCGCGTCGGCCCCGCCGCTCATCAGCGCATCGCTCGTGTTGGTGGGGAAGTCAACCGCTTCGCCGGTCGGCGCCTTCAGCCCCGCCGTGCCCATCTCCAACGCACGCAGCATCAGGCCGAATCCGGGCAGGATCAGCCCGCCGAGAAACCTGCCGCCGGTGTCGACCGCGTCGACCGTCACCGCCGTACCAACCATCACCACCAGCACCGGCCGCGGCCGTCCCCGGGCCAGCACGCGGTGCCGGGCGCCGATCATCGCCACCCAGCGGTCGACGCCGAGACGGTTCGGATGGTCGTAGCCGTTGCTCACGCCGCAGGCCTCGCGGGCCGACACGACCCAGCGCGGCTCGACGTCCCACAGCTCGAGCTGTTCTTCGACGCGGCGCTTCACCGCCTCTCCGGCGACGATGCAGCCGAGCATGCTGGACGGTGCGCTCAGCGACTTCCAGTCTGCGTCGGCGAGGTTGTCGATGGTCTCCAGGAACACCGCGCCGTGCGCAATCAGCACGGCGCCGGGTTGCGGGGAGACGTACTGCGCCCACTTCAGGCGCGTGTTGCCCACGTCGATGGCGAGGAAGGTCATGCGGCGTCGGGCGTCAGAAGTCAGACAGGGAGGAATCGGCCGGCACGTCGATCAAACGGCGCACCCGGCGGATCAATTGTGACGTCTCCAACTGGCGGTGTGGTCGCGCGAGGCGCTGCTCGACCTCGTCGAGCAGGCCCTCCAGGTCGTCGCGGTTGCGCGCGCGGCGCAGGCGCATCAGCGTGAGCGAGCCGGCCACCGGCGCTTCGGCGCGCACGGCACGGATCAGCATGTCGCGCGCCTGCTCGAGCGCGCCGTCGAGGTCCCCGAGATCGGAGTAGTCGGTCTCGACCATCGCCCAGGGTTCGTAGGCGCCGAGGTCGCCGTTCAGCGTCGAGGCCGGCGCCAGTGCGCCCGAAGGCGGCAGCGGCGGCTCTTTATCGAGGTCCGGCAGCGGCAGATCCACGTTCATCGGCGGCAGCGTCGGGTGGGGCGCGGCTTCCAGCGGCATCATCGGCTGGGGCACCGTGATGAGGCCCATCTCGAGCAGGTCGTCATAGCAGCTCGGCGGCACGCCGGCCCGTTCGGCCAGGCGCTTCAGCTGCTCTTCGGTTCGACGGCCGTCGACCAGCAGCAGCAAGGTGCGGTGGCGCTGGCTCAACTGGCGCGCTCGAGTCGCCAGTTCGGCCAGGCCGTCCGGCGTCTTGATCGGTGCGTTGCCTGTGCCCAAGGACTTCTCCAGCGGCGGCGTCGTGCGCCCCATCTCCCAACGGGCGCGATTGTGCCGCCAAACGCCACGCGTGCCGACCGCTTCGATCAAGTTGGGCGCACCGTGTAAACCCCGGGGCGCGACAGGGCCGGCGTCAGGCCGGCGCGGCGTCGCAGGCGCTACACTGCCAATTGACGTATACGTCAATTACGCCGCACCAGCCCGGGAGGCCGCATGGCCCGCAGTTCACCCCAGCTCGCCGACTTCCAGCACCGCAGCGCCGGCAACGGCAAGGCTGGCGGACGACGCTTCGACCTGGGTCGATTCGATGCAGGCGCGAAGCCGTTCTCCAGTGGCAGCAAGGCGCGCGACAAGCTGCGCGTGGCGGAACTCGCGCTCGAGGTCGACCGCCTGCAGGATCTCTTCTACGCCGACCGGCGCTTCAAGCTGCTGGTGGTGCTCCAGGGCACCGACACCAGCGGCAAGGACGGCACCATCCGCGGCGTGTTCGGCCAGACCAGTGCGCTCGGCGTGCACGCGGTGGGATGGAAGGCGCCGACCTCCGACGAGCGCGCGCACGACTACCTGTGGCGCATTCACCAGAAGGTGCCGGCCGACGGCGAGATCGTCATTTTCAACCGCAGCCACTACGAGGACGTGCTGGTGCCCGTGGTCAACGGCTGGATCACGCCCGAGCAGACGCAGCAGCGCTACGCGCAGATCAACGCCTTCGAGAAGCTGCTCGTCGAGACCGGTACGGTGATCTGCAAGTTCATGCTGCACCTCTCGAAGGACGAACAGCGCGCCCGGCTGCAGGAGCGGCTCGACGACCCGACCAAGCACTGGAAATTCGCTGCCGGCGACCTCGACGTGCGCAAGCAGTGGGACGCCTACCAGCAGGCTTACGAGAACGCCATCACCGCCACCGGCACGCCATGGGCACCCTGGACCATCGTGCCGGCCGACTCGAAGACGCACCGCAATCTGATGATCGCCCGCGCCGTCGTCGAGACGCTGAAGGGCCTGAAGCTGCGCTACCCGCCGGGCAGCGCCGAACTCGCGAATCTGCGCGTCGAATGACCATCAACGGAGACACCCCGTGACCGATCTTTCCGCCGAATACCAGGCACTGGCGGCCTACCGCCCGACGAACAAGGTGCGATTCGTCACCGCGGCGAGCCTCTTCGACGGCCACGACGCGGCGATCAACATCATGCGCCGCATCCTCCAGGGCATGGGCGCGGAGGTGATTCACCTCGGCCACAACCGCTCGGTCGACGAGGTCGTCACCGCCGCGCTGCAGGAGGACGCGCAAGGCATCGCCATGAGCAGCTATCAGGGCGGCCACGTGGAGTACTTCAAGTACATGGTCGACCTGCTGCGCGCGCGCGGCGGCGCGCACATCCAGGTGTTCGGCGGCGGCGGCGGCGTGATCGTGCCCAGCGAGATCGCCGAGCTGCAGGCCTACGGCGTCGCGCGCATCTACAGCCCGGAGGACGGGCAGCGCATGGGCCTCGCGGGAATGATCGGCGAGATGGTGATGCGCTGCGACCTCGACCTGTCGCCACACGCGCCGAGCGACGTCGCTGCCGTGCGCGGGCACACCGAGTCGGCCTGGCGAGCGCTGGCGCAACTCATCACGGCGCTGGACAACGGCAAGGCGGGCGACGCGCTCAGGCAATCGTTGCAGGCGGCAGCGCAGGACGTGAAGGTCCCCGTGCTCGGCATCACCGGCACCGGCGGCGCGGGCAAGTCCAGCCTCACCGACGAACTGATCCGCCGCCTGCGGCTGGACCAGGAGGATGACCTGCGCGTCGCGGTGGTCTCGATCGACCCGAGCCGGCGCAAGAGCGGCGGCGCACTGCTCGGCGACCGCATCCGCATGAACGCCATCGGCCCCTGGCAGCGGGGCCCGCGCGTGTTCATGCGCAGCCTGGCGACACGCGATTTCGGCAGCGAGATCAGCCAGGCGCTGCCCGACGTCATCGCCGCCTGCAAGGTGGCCGGCTTCGATCTGATCGTCGTCGAGACGTCCGGCATCGGCCAGGGCGACGCGGCCATCGTGCCCCTCGTCGATGTGCCGATGTACGTGATGACGCCGGAGTTCGGGGCCGCCAGCCAGCTCGAGAAGATCGACATGCTCGACTTCGCCGAGTTCGTGGCCATCAACAAGTTCGACCGCAAGGGCGCGATGGACGCGCTGCGCGACGTCGCCAAGCAGGTGCAGCGCAACAAGGAGGCGTGGAAGCAGAAGCCGGAATCAATGCCGGTGTTCGGCACCATGGCCAGCCGCTTCAACGACGACGGCGTGACGGCGCTCTACCAGGCGCTGCTGCCGCGGCTGAAGTCGCTGGGCATGGCGGTCCGGCCGGGCCGGCTGCCGCCGGCCGCGACGCGCCACAGCACCCACCAGGTGCCCATCGTCCCGGGCGCGCGCGTGCGCTACCTGGCCGACATCGCCGACACCGTGCGCGGCTACAAGCGCCATGCGCGCGAGCAGGCCAGACTGGCACGCGAGATCCAGCAGCTGCGCGAGAGCGCGCGCATGCTGTACGACGCCATCCCCGAGAAGCACCGCGCACGCGACGCGCTCACCGAGCAGGCCGGACTGCGCGAGGCGAAGCTGGATCCGCGCGCGAAGAAGCTGCTCGCGATGTGGCCCGACATGCAGCGCGCGTACGCGGGCGACGAGTACGTGGTGAAGATCCGCGACAAGGAAATCCGCACGGCGCTGACGCACACCACGCTGTCGGGCAACAAGATCCGCAAGGTGGCCCTGCCAGCCTACGAGGACCACGGCGAGATCCTCAAGTGGCTGATGCTCGACAACGTGCCCGGCAGCTTTCCCTACACGGCCGGCACTTTCGCCTTCAAGCGCGAGAACGAGGATCCCACGCGCATGTTCGCCGGAGAGGGCGACGCCTTCCGCACCAACCGGCGCTTCAAGCTGGTCAGCGAAGGCATGCCGGCCAAGCGCCTGTCCACCGCCTTCGACTCGGTCACGCTGTACGGCAACGACCCCGACCTGCGCCCGGACATCTACGGCAAGGTGGGCAACTCCGGCGTGTCCATCGCCACGCTGGACGACCTGAAGGTGCTCTACTCGGGTTTCGACCTGTGTGACCCGGCCACCTCGGTGAGCATGACGATCAACGGCCCGGCGCCGAGCATCCTGGCGATGTTCATGAACGCGGCGATCGACCAGCAGCTCGACAAGTTCCGCGCCGACAACCGGCGCGAGCCCACCGACGACGAGGCCGCGAAGATCCGCGCGTGGACGCTGGCGAACGTGCGTGGCACGGTGCAGGCCGACATCCTCAAGGAAGACCAGGGCCAGAACACCTGCATCTTCTCGACCGAGTTCAGCCTGAAGGTGATGGGCGACATCGCCGAGTACTTCGTGCACCACCAGGTGCGCAATTTCTACTCGGTCTCGATCTCCGGCTACCACATCGCCGAGGCCGGCGCGAACCCGATCTCGCAGTTGGCCTTCACGTTGTCCAACGGCTTCACCTTCGTCGAGGCCTACCTGGCGCGCGGCATGCACATCGACGACTTCGCACCCAACCTGAGCTTCTTCTTCAGCAACGGCATGGACCCGGAGTACACCGTGCTGGGCCGGGTGGCGCGGCGCATCTGGGCGGTGGCGATGCGCGAACGCTACGGCGCCAACGAGCGCAGCCAGAAGCTGAAGTACCACGTGCAGACCAGCGGCCGCAGCCTGCACGCGCAGGAGATCGCCTTCAACGACATCCGCACCACGCTGCAGGCGCTGATCGCCATCTACGACAACTGCAACTCGCTGCACACCAACGCCTACGACGAGGCGATCACCACGCCGACGGAGGAGAGCGTGCGCCGAGCGATGGCCATCCAGCTGATCATCAACCGCGAGTGGGGCCTGGCGAAGAACGAGAACCCGAACCAGGGCGCGTTCGTGATCGACGAGCTGACCGAGCTGGTGGAGGAAGCAGTGCTCGCCGAGTTCGAGAAGATCGCCGAGCGCGGCGGCGTGCTCGGAGCGATGGAGACCGGCTACCAGCGCAGCAAGATCCAGGAAGAGAGCATGCACTACGAGATGCTCAAGCACACCGGCGAGTACCCCATCATCGGCGTGAACACCTTCCGCAATCCGCACGGCGACCCCGTCCCGCAAAGCCTGGAGCTGGCGCGCTCCACCGAGGAAGAGAAACAGAGTCAGCTCGCGCGGCTGCAGGACTTCCAGGCGCGCCATGCCGACGATGCGCCCCCGATGCTGCAGCGGCTTCAGCAGGCCGTCATCGACAACGGCAACGTCTTCGAGGTGTTGATGGACGCAGTGCGCTGCTGTTCGCTGGGCCAGATCACCAATGCCCTGTTCGAGGTCGGCGGGCAGTACCGGCGCAGCATGTGAGCGCGGGCCGGCCGCTCACGCGGCTTGCAGCAGCCCGAAGGAGGTGTCCAGCGTGCGGGCGCGGCCGCTGTCCTTGGCCCGGTAGAGCGCCGCGTCGGCCCGCCTGAGCATGCCCTCCAGCGTGTCCGCCGGCCCGTGGCAGCGCGAGACGCCGGCGCTGAAATCGACCGCCAGGCCCAGTTCCTCGCGCGAGGTCTGCGCCAGGCGCTCGCGCAGCTTTCGATCGAAGCGCTGCGCTGCCTCTTCGTCGGCATCCTCCATCAGCACGCAGAACTCCTCGCCCCCGTAGCGCCCCACCAAGTCGCCGGGGCGCGCCGACGCGCCCAGGTTGCGCGCCACCAGACGCAGAGCCCGATCGCCGGCATCGTGACCCTGTCCGTCGTTGATCTGCTTGAAGCGGTCGATGTCGATCATCAGCACGACCATCGGCCGAGCACGGCGCGCCGCGTCGGCGAGCCGGGCGCGTGCGAGAACCATCCAGGCACGGCGGTTGAGCACGCCGGTCAGACCGTCCACGCTGGCGAGCCGCTCGAGTTCGCGGGCGGCTTCGTCGCGGTGCGCGAGCAGGACGCCCACGAGGGTCAGCAGCGAGGCGGCCAGCGCGACGATGGCCGAGGCGTAGTTGACCGGGTGCGGCGCGAGGAAGCGCGGGTAGGCATCGGTGAAGAAGGCGCCGAGCACGCCACGCCACGCCACAGCGTCACCGTGGCCTGAGCGAGCAGGCTGGCCATCACCAGCCAGCGCCAGCGTCCGACCGGGAACCGCGCCGGACGGCCGACGCAAACAGCGACGAGCACCATCTGCAGCGCGAGCAGGGCGTTCGCCCAGCCGACGCGGAAGGCGTCGTGCGGGAAGCCGATGGCATAGACGATCGGCATGAGTCCGGCGATCAGCCACTGCAGGCGGTCGGTCGTGGATCGGCCGCACCAGCGGTCGAATGCCTCGCCCAGCAGGGCAAGGCTGGACGCCATGGCGGCCATCGCCGCGGAGGACAGCAGCCGGTCGGCCCAGGCGCCACGTTCGACCAGCCCCGATAGCAGGATCAGCACCCAGCCCATCGCCTGAAGCGCGGCCGACCACTGCGCGCGCCGCGCCAGCGCGTTGACACGCCCCATCACGGCCGGCAGCACGACGGCCATGGTGACCAGGTTGATCATCAAGGCCACCAGCAAGGTGCGCAGGTCGATGGGCAGTCAGTGGTGTGTGCGTGACCGCCGCGAGCACCGCCACGGTCCGGAGAAGGGATTCTCGCCAAGCACGCGGATCCTCGATCGGCACAACAGCACGGACACGCCGCCCCAGTTCGACGCTTCTGGCGGGTGCGCGGTGTATGACACGAATGACATCATCTGACATTTCGTAACATTTGAAGTGAATGGCACCCCTTGTTCAGGGGGGGCTTCAGCCGCTAAGGTGCACCTCACGCCAATCATCGAAAGCCTGCCCATGCGCCAAGATGTCGTCGCCAGTGGCCAGTCCGCCCGCCCTCAGGGGCTCGGCGCAGGCCGCCCGCAGGCTGGGGTGACTTGGCGACATGTCGCCACTGCGCTGTTGCTGGTGCTTGTGGTGCCGGTGCTTCTCGCCGCCGGAATCGCGGCCTTGCTGGTCGTTCCGGTGATGCTGGCACTCGTGGGCATCGACCAGATCCGCCAGCTCGCCGGCAAGCAGCCCCGCCCCGCCCCCATCCGGTATCCGCGCTGATCAGCCGCGGCCGATGCGGCTGCTGCTGGTTCGCCATGGCGAAACCGCGCTGAATGCGGCGCGCGTCCTGCAACCGCCGGACACGCCACTGAGCGAGCGCGGCCGCGCACAGGCCGCCGCGCTGGCGCAGCGGCTGAGCGACGAACCGGTTTCCCTGCTCTGGTCCAGCGACCTGTCGCGGGCATGGCAGACGGCCGAGTCCGTCGCCCTCGCCTGCCGCCTCCCCCTCGTGCCACAGCCGCTGCTGCGGGAGCGCAACTTCGGCGTGCTGCGCGGCCAACCCTACGATGCCCTCGGCTTCGATCCACTGGCCCTGGCTTCGGCACCGCCGCAGGGCGAGTCGGTGGCCGCCTTCGAGGCGCGGGTGGACGAGGCCCTCGCTCAGGCGCTGGCGGCTGCGCGGGGCAGCAGCGGCACCGTCGTCGTCGTCACGCACGGGCTCGTCATCCACAGCCTGCTGGCGCGGCGCCTGGCCTTGCCGGCGGGAAACACGCTTCCGTCCCGCATCGCCAACACTTCGGTGACGGTGATCGAGGACGGCGTGCCGCCGCGTGCGACGCGGGTCGACTGCACGGCCCACCTCGGTGGCGGGCCGTCGGACAACCCTCTGGCCTTGTCGGGTGGGTGAGTCCTGTAAGCCGCTTGTATCGCTTCGGGCGTAACTTCCACGCATTCCAACTCGAGGAGACCCCACATGGCCCTTCCCCGCGACGTCTACGTGGTCGGCGCAGCCCGCACCGCCATTGGCACCTTCGGCGGTTCGCTGAAGGACGTTCCCCTGGCCGAACTGGCCACGCTGGCGGTGAAGACCGCGCTGGAGCGCAGCGGCGCCGCCGCGGCCAGCGTCGGCCACCTCGCGATGGGCACGGTGATCCCCACCGAGCCGCGCGACGCCTACCTCAGCCGCGTCGCCGCCATCGGTGCCGGCTGCCCCAAGGAGACGCCGGCCTTCAACGTGAACCGTCTGTGCGGCTCGGGACTGCAGGCCATCGTGTCGGCCGCGCAGGCCATCACCCTGGGCGACTGCGAGCTCGCAGTGGGCGCCGGCGCGGAATCGATGAGCCGCGGCGCCTACCTGCTGCCGCAGGCGCGGTGGGGCGCGCGCATGGGCGACAGCCCGATGCTGGACTTCGTCGTCGGGGCGCTGCATGACCCCTTCCACAAGATCCACATGGGCATCACCGCCGAGAACGTCGGCGAGCAGTACGGCATCAGCCGCTCGATGATGGACGAGCTCGCGGTGGAGAGCCACCGGCGTGCCGCTGCCGCCATTGCCGAAGGTCGCTTCAAGAGCCAGATCGTCCCGGTCGTCATCCCGAGCAAGAAGGGCGACATCACCTTCGACACCGACGAGCACGTCAAGCCGGGCACGACGATGGAAGCGCTGGCGAAGATGCGCGCCGCCTTCAAGAAGGATGGCGCGGTCACCGCCGGCAACGCCAGCGGCATCAACGACGGTGCCGGCGCGGTGGTGCTGGCCAGCGCCGAGGCGGTGAAGGCCGGCAGCCTCAAGCCGATCGCGCGCCTGGTCAGCTATGCGCACGCCGGGGTGGAGCCGACCATCATGGGCATCGGCCCGGTGCCGGCGACCAAGCTGGCGCTGGCCCGGGCCGGCCTGAAGGTCGGGGATCTCGACGTGATCGAGTCCAACGAGGCCTTCGCCGCGCAGGCCTGCGCGGTGGTCAAGGAACTGGCCCTCGACCCGGCCAAGGTGAACCCGAACGGCTCGGGCATCTCGCTCGGGCACCCGATCGGCGCCACCGGCGCGATCATCACCACCAAGGCGCTCTACGAACTGCAGCGCGTGAACGGCCGCTACGCGCTGGTGACGATGTGCATCGGCGGCGGCCAGGGCATTGCCGCGATCTTCGAACGCGCCTGATCCGACCCCGCCCTTCCTGCAGCTCTGACCGCAGGAAGGGCGCGACGGTCAAAGCAGCCGCCACGAACCCGCCTGCTCGTGAACTCTTTGCTCTGAACGCAGCTTGTACAGGTGCGCCCGCAGCGAGCGCAGTGCCATCGGGTGCATGCGCTCCGGCACGTCGGCATAGACATGCGCCAAGAGGGCGGACTCGTCGGGCTGGCCCAGTTCGCGCAGTCCCGCCAGCACCTTGGCCTCGCGTTGCAGCCGGTGGGCGATGATCCGCTCGAAGGCGGCGCGCGGCTGTGCCATGAGGAAGCCGTGGCCAGGCGCCAGCCAGTCCAGCTCCTCGGCGCACAGTGCGCGCAGCGAGGCGAGGTAGGCCGCCATGTCGCCGTCCGGCGGGTTGATGACCACCGTGCTGAGCTGCATGACGTGGTCACCGGTGAAGAGAGTCCTCTCTTCCTCGAGCCGGTAGCAGAGGTGGTTGGAGGCGTGGCCAGGCGTGTGGACCGCCGTCAGCGTGACGCCCTCGTCGATCGCGAAGCGCTCGCCTCCGCAGAGCTCGCGGTCGGGCGCGAAGCTCGCATCCTGCCACTCCGGGTGGTCGGCCTTGCGGCCGTGCACCGCCGCGCCGGTGTGCGCCTTCAACAGCGCGCAGCCGGGCGAGTGGTCGAGGTGGGTGTGCGTGGCGAAGATCCAGCGGATCGGCCCCGGCGCCGCAGCCAGGATGGCGCCGACATGCGACGCCTCGGCCGGTCCGGGATCGACGACGGCCCATTCGTTGCGCGGGCCGCCGCCGACCAGGTAGCTGTTCGTCCCCGGCCCGGTCATCACGCTGCCGTTGTGCGCGGTGACGCGGAGCACCCGCGCCGACAGCCGCACCGCCACCCCGGGGTTGATGTCGTAGGAGACGTCGCCACGGCATTCGGGGTCGATGCGACGCAGTTCGGCGAAGGCTGGCTCGTCGGGCGTGACCGGCCGCGTGCCCTGGCGGCCGGTGCCGATCTGCGGCTGGATCAGCGGCACCTCGCGCGGCTGCCGCGCCCAGGCAAGCAGCGCGTCGACATCGTCGAACCTCGCGATCGCCTCCAGCGTCTTCTGCGTTGGCGTCATCAGCTTGAGCGGCTCGGTGCGCGTCAGCGCCGCGGTCGGGCTCAGCCAGAGCTGCTCGACGAGCTCGCCGTCGTCGTGCGCGGATTCCTGCCCGGCGGGCGCACGGGCGATGAAGAAGCGCGTGTCGAAGCGCTTGGGCCGCCCGATCGGCGTGACCCAGTGGCTGAAGTAGACGAGCTCGTCAATGGCCAGCGTGAGCCTTTCCTCGTGGCACAGCGCCGCCAGCGACTGCTCGCCGCGCTGCAATGGGCCGCGCCAGGCATCGAGCCGCGCGGCACGCTGGGCATCGAGCACGAGCGGCCGGCCGTCGCGCTCGCGCGCAAAGAGCAGCCCGGCTTCCTCGAAGCACTCGCGCACGGCAGCCGCCCAGTAGTCGAGCGCATGCGCGCCGACGCCGAGGCGCGCGTCGGCCACGGCGGCGTCCAGCCCGCGGCAATGCGGCAGCGCGGCGCGGTCTGCTGCATCGACCAGACCGCCGGGGAACACCCAGGCGCCGCTGTTGAGGTCGCCACGCTCGGCGCGGCGCAGCAGCAGCACCTCGATGCCCAGCGCTGCGTCGCGCACCACCACCACGGTGGCGGCAGGGCGCGGCGGCTTCTCGTCCGAACTCATCAGCGGCGGAATCCCACTTCGACGCTGAACCACTGCGGATTCAGCGCGGCCAGCGGGCCCTTCAGCTTCTCGATCTCGCCGGCCGGCGCGTGTACCTCGAGGCGCGTGATCTGGGCGATCTTCAGCGCCTCCTGCAGGGTCGGGCCGACGTTGTCGAGGTGCGCCAACAGGGCGGCTGCGTCGTCGTAGCCCTCGCGGCAATGCGCCTCGTCACCGCTGAACGAGAACGCGTAGTGCACGCAGCCGGGCTCGGTGCGCGTCTTGGCGACGAAGGTGTCGCACAGCGCGCGGAACTCGTCCATCTTGCCAGTCGCGACCTTGAAGTACGGGACCAGGGTGCAGCAGGTGTCGTTCGATGCCATGGCGTGTCTCCTGTCGTGGTGAGGGGGCAGAGCGGCGCATGCTACGCCGCAGGCAAGGCGCTGTGTAGCCGCACCTACCAGGGGTCGATGCCCGGCAACCCGCGCTCGCGCAGCTCCGTGCCATCGAGCTGGCGCAGCAGCCAGTCGCGCGTGCGCGCCGGGTCGATGACGGTGTCGATCTCGAGCGTCGCCGCCATGTTCAGCGCACGCCCGTCGCCAACCTGTCGATCGAGCAGCTCGCGAAAACGCGCCTCGCGCGGCGCTCCCTCGGGCAGAGCCTCGAGCTCCTTGCGGTATCCCAGGCGCACCGCCCCCTCCAGGCCCATCGCACCGAACTCGCCGCTCGGCCACGCGGCGGTGGCCAGCGGCACGTGGAAGCCGCCGCCGGCCATGGCCATCGCCCCCAGGCCATAGGCCTTGCGCAGCACGACGGCGAGGAAAGGCACGCGCAGCTGCGCCGCGGCGACGAACATGCGGCTGACATGCCGCACCTGCGCCCTCGCCTCGACCTCCGGTCCGACCATGAAGCCCGGCGTGTCGATCAGCGAGATCATCGGCAGGCCATGCGCATTGCACAGCTGCATGAAGCGCTCAGCCTTGTCCGCGGCGTCGGGGTCGATGGCGCCGCCCAGGTGCAGCGGGTTGCTGGCCATCACGCCCACGGGCCGGCCGCCTAGGTGCGCGAGCAGCGTGTGGATGCCGACACCGAAGTCACCGCGCAGCGCGATCGTGCTGCCGCGGTCGAACAGGCCGTCGACGACGCGGCGCATGTCGTGGCTGCGCACGCGCTGCTCGGGCAGCAGATCGCGCAGCGCCAGCGCGTCAGGCGCCTCGCCCGCGACATGCCGGCCGGTGAGCAGGCCGAGCAGCCGCTTGGTCGCCGCCACCGCCGCCGCTTCGTCGTCGACCAGCAGGTCGATCACGCCGTTGGCCGACTGCGTGGCGGCCGGCCCGATGTCCTCGGGCGCGAAGAGGCCGAGGCCCCCACCCTCGACCATCGCCGGCCCGCCCATGCCGATGTTGCTGCCGCGCGTGGCGACGATGAGGTCGCAGCAGCCGAGCAGCGCGGCATTGCCGGCGAAGCAGCGCCCCGCGGCGACGCCGATCAGCGGCACCCGTCCGGAAAGCTTCGCGAAGCTGGCGAAGGTGCCCACGTGCAGGCCGGCGACGACCGGCATGTCGGTGTCGCCCGGGCGACCGCCGCCCCCTTCGGCGAACAGGATCACGGGCAGCCTGTGCTCCAGCGCGAGGCCGAGCAGCCGGTCGGTCTTCTGATGGTTGCGCAGGCCTTGCGTGCCGGCGAGCACGGTGGCGTCGTAGGCGAGCACGGCACAACGCATGCCGTCGACGCGGCCGATGCCGGTGACCATGCCGTCGGCGGGCGTCTGGCGGATCAGCTCGTCGACGCTGCGGCGCTTCGTCTGCGCGGCGTAGGCGAAGGCGCCGTACTCGACGAAGCTGTCGTCGTCGCAGAGGTCGGCGACGTTCTCGCGCGCGGTGCGCAGGCCGCTGCCGTGGCGGCGCGCGACCGCGTCGGGCCGCGCCGCGTCGTGCAACAGCGCCTCGCGTTCGAAGAGTTCCTTCAGGTCGGCGCGCAACTCCGGCCTCTCGTGCGGCAGGGACACCACCGCCTCGGCCGCCTCCCGCGGCTCGGCGGGCCCGAGGCGCAGCAGCCCGTCGCCCTCGCCGACCAGCTCACCCGGCTGCGCCAGAAGCGCCAGCACGCGCGCGTCGTGCGGCGCGTGCAGCTCGTGCTCCATCTTCATCGCCTCGACGATGGCCAGCAAGTCGCCGGCGCGAACCGCCTGGCCCGCGGCCACCGCGAACTCGACCACCGTGGCGGCCATCGGCGAACGGATCTCTTGCGTCATGCGCGTCACTCCCGGTCCGACCACTGTAGCGCCGGGCCGCGCGCTACAGTGGTCGCGCCCGGGACAACCGCCAGCCCGCACCATGCTCCAGTTCGCCGCGATCGAATCCGCCGCCGCCCGCCTGAAGGGGGTGGCGCACCGCACCCCCGTGGTCACCTCGCGCACGCTCGACGGCCTGCTCGGCATGCAGGTGCTGATGAAGGCCGAGAACCTGCAACGCATGGGTGCCTTCAAGTTCCGCGGCGGCTACAACGCAGTGAACGTGCTCAGCGAGGCCGAACGGGCGCGCGGCGTGGTCGCGTTCTCCTCCGGCAACCACGCGCAGGCGGTGGCGCTGGCCGCGCGGCTGCACGGCTGCGCCGCCACCATCGTGATGCCGCACGACGCACCGGCACTCAAGCTCGCCGCCACACGCGGCTACGGCGCGGAGGTGATCGTCTACGACCGCTACACGCAGGACCGCGCCGAGATCGCCGCGCGCCTGACGCGCGAGCGCGGCGCCGCGCTCATCCCGCCTTTCGATCACCTGCCGGTGATGGCCGGCCAGGGCACGGCGGCGCTGGAACTGATCGAGGATGCCGGCGCGCTCGACGCGCTGATCGTCTGCGCCGGCGGCGGTGGCCTGCTCTCCGGCTGCACGGTCGCGGCGAAACACCTGCTGCCCGCGATCGAGGTGTTCGGTGCCGAGCCCGAGCGCGGCAACGACATGCAGCAGTCGCTGCGCCGCGGCGAGATCGTGCACATCGACGTGCCGCGCACCATCTGCGACGGCCAGCAGACGCAGGCAGTGGGCCGCCACCCCTGGGAGGTCATCCGCACGCAGGTGACCGACGTGCTCGCCGTGCCCGACCCGGTGGTGGTGGAGGCGATGCGCTTCGCCTTCGAGCGCCTGAAGCTGGTGCTGGAGCCCTCGGGCGCCTGTGCGCTGGCGGCGCTGATGCATCACCGCGAGCGCTTTCGCGGACGGCGGGTCGGCGTCACGCTGTCGGGCGGCAACATCGGCATCGACCGCTTCGTGGCCCTCATGAGTGGCGCCGAGGTGGTGGACTGACGTCCGGCGAGGGTTGCGTGCTCAGGCGTCGGTTCGACGGTGCTGTCGCTTGCGAGGCGCGCGAGATGCGCTTGGCGGCACCGCTCCCGCCGCATGGAGAGCGAGAACCCACAGCGCGGGAACAAGCATCGGCGTGATGTCGGCCACGCGCCCAGGCAAGAACATCTGCGCCACTTCGAGCGTCAGCAACCAGATGCAGAGACCTGTTGCCATCACACCGGGCCGCGCGCCCACCTCGAGCGTGAACACCAGGATCACGCCGACCCAGAACGTCAGCAGCAGCAATCCGAGCGTGTTGGCGCTGAGCGACCCCTGCAACAAAGCGACGAAGGGGATCGCCTGGAAGACGCCAACCGATCCAGCCAACTCGAACGGCCGCAGTTCGTCGAGGCTCAGCCATACCCACGTAGAGGCGACCAGCCAGCGCGCGCTGAGTGTCGCATCGAGGCGCAAGCTGGCTGCGCCGAGCAACAGGCCGGCCGCCATGCCGCAGGCGCGGCCCAGCGAGATCGCCTGCTCCGCGATGAACAGCTTCCCACCCAGCGCGAACCCCACGACACCGAGCAGCAGCCAGCCGGCAGCCGGCAACCCGCGCAACAAGCGCGCCACAACGACGACCATCAAAGCCGACTCGGCGACGCTGTGCACACTCCAGCGCGGCGCCAGCAACAACGGCTTGAGCGCATCCTTGACGTGTTGCCAGTCGATGGTGGGAATCAGCGGCCACCACTCAGTCACCAGCCAGACGCCGATGAGCCAGAGTTGAACGGCTCGGCGGCCGTCGACCGATGTCGTCGCGAGCCGAAGGCGCCGAAGCGCACCCGACAGCGCGGCACCGATCAGCAGGCCGAGTACGTTCCAGGCCACATCCGAGAGCTGGGGGTCGCGCGCCGGCACAGCGATCTGGAGGACCTGCAGCAGGATCGCGAACAGCGTGCCCAGGAGCAACATGATCGGCACGAGCCAGCGCGGCATGACGCGCGACTGCCTGAGATCGAGCAACATCAATGCACCTATCGGGACAAACAACGCGACGTTGCCCACCACGTCCCCCAGGCCGCTCCACAAGGGCCCCGGCGTCCACAAGCTGCGCCAAGCGGACGCGAAGCCGCCCACTGGCCAGCCGAACTCCCAGGGATAGAGTGAGCCGTGCGTGACGAGCACGAGGCAGATCAGGTGCAGCGCCCGCACCGCTCCGGCGTGAGGTCTGCCGTCCTCACCGGGCGCGACGGCCGGGGTCGGCATGGGGGTCATACTTCGAAACCCTGCAGCACGTTGACCACGTTGATGCCGACTTCGGCCACGGCATAGCCGCCCTCGAACACGAACACGGTGGGCAGATTCAGTGCCGCCAGGCCCGCGCCAATACGCAGGTAATCCTCGCTTCTCAGCGTGAAGCCGGAGATCGGGTCGCCCTCGAAGGTGTCGACGCCCAGCGGCACCACCAGCGCCTGCGCGCCGAAGGCCCGCACCGCGGCAGTCGCCTGTCGCAGCGCCTCGTGCCAGCGCGCGAAGCCGGTGCCTCGCGGCAGCGGCAGGTTGAGGTTGAAGCCCTCGCCGGCGAGCACGCCACGCTCGTCGGCGTGGCCGAGGTAGAAGGGATATTCGGTGCGCGGGTCACCGTGGATCGAGATCGTCAGCACGTCGGCACGCTCGTAGAAGATGCTCTGCGTGCCATTGCCGTGGTGGTAGTCGATGTCGAGCACCGCCACGCGAGCGGCGCCCTGGTCGCGCAAGGTCTGCGCCGCCAGCGCCGCGTTGTTGAGGAAGCAGTAGCCGCCGAAGAAGTCGGCGCCCGCGTGGTGCCCCGGCGGGCGGCTCAGCGCGAACGCGACCCGCTCGCGACCTTGCGCCACGGCCCGCGCGGCGAGCACGGCGCCATGCGCACCGGTGCGCGCGGCCACCCAGCTGCCGGCGGTCAGCGGCGTGCCGGCGTCGAACGAGTACAGGCCCAGGCGCGCAGCGAAGTTGTCCGGCTCGATGTCGGCGCGGAAGCCGCGCACCGGCCACACCGAGGGCAGCGCGTCGAGGTCGGCGTTCGCCGGGTCGAGCGCGAGCCATTCGTCCCAGGCCTGTGCCAGGAAGCGCAGATAGCGCGGCGCGTGGATGCGCTGCAGCACGTCGTCGCAGGCGGCGTCCGTGCCATTGTGCAGTTCGGCGGGCGTGAACCGCGGCCCGAAGCCGCGGCGCGCCAGCTCGGCGAGCACGTGGTCCAGCCGCTGCGGCACCTCGTGGCAGGGCACCAGCCGACCGCGGAACATCTCCTGGCGTCCGGCGTGGCGGGCATGGTCGGGGTTGTGGACGATCAGCATGGTGGCTTCGGACTCGGGCAAGCGTGCGATTTTGCGCGGCACGCCGGCATGCCGGCGGCAGGCCCGGGAAATTGCGCTAGGCTCTTCGGTCGATGCTCGCGCCACCATCGACCCAGCCCGACGACGAGGAGGAGCGCATCGTCTACCGCCCCGAGCGGCCGACGATGGTGCTGCTCAACCCTCGCGCTGCCAGCGGACAGGCAGCGGCGCTGGCCGAGCCGGTGCGCGCCTGGCTCGCGTCGCACGCGCCGGGCGTGGCGCTGGTCGAGTCCGACAGCATCGAGCGTTCGCGAGCCACGCTGCAATGCCTGCCGCGCAGCAGCCGTGTCGTGCTCGTCGGCGGCGACGGCACGCTGCACCACATGCTGCCCGTGCTGCTGACGCACCGCCTCGCGCTCGGCGTGGTGCCGCTGGGCGGCGGCAACGACACCGCGCGCGCGCTCGGCGTCGCCGGCCTGCCCTGGCAGAAGGCACTGGACCTGGCACTGCGCGGGCCGACGCGGCGCATGGACGTGGGTGAGCTGATCACGCCGCGGCTTCGCGTGCCCTTCTTCTCCAGCCTCGCCGCCGGCTTCGACGCCGCCGTGGCGCGCCGTGCGTTGGCAGGACCGCGCTGGATCGACGGCCTGCCACGCTACCTGTGGGCGACGCTGGGCGAGCTGGCCTCGCTGCGCACGCACCGCATCCGCATCGCGCTGGATGGCGCGCCGTGCCACGAAGGCGAGGCGATCTTCGCCTCCGTGCTGAACACGCGCAGCTACGGCAGCGGCATGCCCGCGGTGCCCAGCGCGCGCGTCGGCGACGGCAAGCTCGACCTGCTGGTGGCCGGCCGCTTCAGCCGGCTCGGCACGCTGGCCATGCTGCCGCGCTTGCTCAACGGCACCCACCTCGCGAACCCCAAGGTGCACACCTGGACCTTCCAGGCCATGCAGATCGAGAGCGACGACGAACTGCCGCTGGCCGCCGACGGCGAGCCGCTGGCGCCGCTGCGCCGCTTCGAGGTGCGCATTCGCGCCGCGGCCGTCAGCGTGGTGAGCACCAAGCTGCCGCGCCGGCCGGCCGTCGAATCGGCCGCCATCAGCGAGGCCGCTCAGGCGTAGGCGTTCGCGTAGCGGTCGATCGTCAGGCCGGCCATGTCGATGGCCGGTTCGCGGCCGGAGATCAGGTCGGCCATCACGCGCCCCGTGCCCGCCGCCATGGTCCAGCCCAGCGTGCCGTGGCCGGTGGCAAGGTAGAGGTTGGGCAGCCGCGTGCCGCCGACCACCGGCGTGCCGTCTGGCGTCATCGGCCGCAGCCCGCACCAGAATTCGGCTTGCGCGACGTCGCCGCCGGCCGGGAACAGGTCGGTGACGACATGCTCCAGCGTGCGCCGACGCGGCTCGTGCAACTGCAACGTGTAGCCGGCCAGTTCGGCGGTGCCGCCGACGCGGATGCGCTCGCCCAGGCGAGTCACCGCGACCTTGTGTGTCTCGTCCATCACGGTCGACTCGGGTGCGCCGCTCGCATCGGTGATGGGCACGGTGATCGAGTAGCCCTTCACCGGATAGACCGGGATGCGGATGCCCAGCGGCGACAGCAGCATCGGCGAGTAGCTGCCCAAGGCGACGAGGTAGGCGTCGGCCTGCAGCGTGCCCGCGCCGGTGACCACGCCGCTGATGCGGCCGCCACTGGTGTCGAGGCGCTCGATGGAGGTGCCGTAGCGGAACTGCACGCCGCGCTGCGCAGCACGCGCGGCGAGGTTCTGCGTGAACTTGAAGCAGTCGCCGGTCTCGTCGCCGGGCAGCAGCAGGCCGCCGACGAACTTGTCCTTCACGCGCGCCAGCGCCGGCTCGTGGTGGATGCAGCCGGCGCGGTCGAGCAGTTCGTAGCGCACGCCGTAGCGCTTGAGCACCTCGATGTCGGCGCCGGTGCCGTCGAACTGCTTCTGCGTGCGGAACAGTTGCAGCGTGCCCTGAGAGCGCTCGTCGTAGCCGATGCCGATGCTGCTGCGCATCTCGCGCAGCACGTCGCGGCTGTACTCGGCCAGGCGCACCATGCGGCTCTTGTTCAGCTCGTAGCGCGCGGAGGTGCAGTTGCGCAGCATCGAAAGGCCCCAGCGCACCAGGCCCATGTCGAGATGGGGGCGGATGACCAGCGGCCGGTGCTGCATCAGCAGCCACTTGATCGCCTTCACCGGCACGCCCGGGCCGGCCCAGGGCGCCGAGTAGCCGGGCGACACTTCGCCGGCATTGGCGTAGCTGGTCTCCTTGCCAGCGCTGTCCTGGCGGTCGACCACGGTGACCTCGTGACCGGCCAGCGCCAGATGCCAGGCGCTGGTCACGCCAATGACGCCGCTGCCCAGAACGATGACCTTCATGACAGCGCACTCCGCAATTGATTCGATGCGTGAGCTTATCGAGGCAGACTTGGAGTATTTCGCTGCAGATTGAAGGTAATTGCCAGGATCTCGGAATTTTCGTTCCCAAAACATGGGTCGTACCGCAGTTCATCCAGATCGCCGCCGCCACCCTCAATCGCCGCCACAATCCGACCATGAGCTTCCAGCCCGCCTTCGTCGCTCCCGCCCGCTTCGACGATCCGGATCGTGCGCTCGCGCAGGTGAAGTCCATCTACGACGCCGGCATTGCCCACCTGCGCGAGGCCCTGCATCGCTTCGTCGCCGGCGAGGACGTGGGCGCGAAGGTGCGGGCCTGCTACCCCTTCGTGCGCGTGCACACCGACACGGTGGCGCGCGCCGACTCGCGCCTGTCCTACGGCTTCGTCGCGGGCCCCGGCACCTACGAAACCTCGTTGACGCGGCCCGACCTGTTCGCCAACTACTACCTCGAGCAGTTCCGCCTGTTGTTGCGCAACCATGGCGTGGCACTGGAGGTCGGCACCGGCACGCAGCCGATCCCCGTGCACTTCTCGTTCGCCGAGGGCGACCATGTCGAAGGCACGCTGAGCGCGGAGCGGCGGCAGCTGATGCGCGACGTGTTCGACCTGCCCGACCTCGGCGCGATGGACGACGGCATCGCCAACGGCACGCACGAGCCGCGCCGCGGCGAGCCGCATCCGCTGTCGCTGTTCACCGCGCCGCGGGTGGATTACTCGCTGCACCGCCTGCGCCACTACACGGGTACCGCACCCGAGCATTTCCAGAACTTCGTGCTGTTCACGAACTACCAGTTCTACATCGACGAGTTCGTCCGCCTCGGTCACGAGACCATGGCAAGTGCCGCGCGCGCGCAGGACTACGTGGCCTTCGTCGAGCCGGGCAACGTGGTGACGCGCCGCGCCGGCCTGAGTGCACAACCGGGCGACGAACTCGGCATCGCACCGCCGCGCCTGCCGCAGATGCCGGCCTACCACCTGGTGCGGCCGGACAACGCCGGCATCACGATGGTCAACATCGGCGTCGGTCCGGCCAACGCGAAGACCATCACCGACCACATCGCGGTGCTGCGTCCGCACGCCTGGATCATGCTCGGCCACTGCGCGGGCCTGCGCAACACGCAGCAGCTCGGCGACTACGTGCTCGCCCACGGCTACGTGCGCGAGGACCACGTGCTGGACGAGGAACTGCCGCTGTGGGTGCCGATCCCACCGCTGGCCGAGGTGCAGGTGGCGATCGAGTCCGCGGTGGCCGAGATCACCCAGCTCAAGGGCTACGAGCTGAAGCGGCTGATGCGCACCGGCACGGTGGCCAGCACCGACAACCGCAACTGGGAGCTGCTGCCGTCGCGCAATGTGTCGACCACGCCGGAGCGGCGCTTCAGCCAGAGCCGCGCCATCGCGCTGGACATGGAGAGCGCCACCATCGCGGCGAATGGCTTCCGCTTTCGCGTGCCCTACGGAACCTTGCTGTGCGTCAGCGACAAGCCGCTGCACGGCGAGATCAAGCTGCCCGGCATGGCCAACACCTTCTACCGCGAGCGCGTCGACCAGCATCTGCGCATTGGCATCCGTGCCATCGAGAGGCTGCGCGAACAGGGCGTCGACCAGTTGCACAGCCGCAAGCTGCGCAGCTTCGCCGAGGTGGCGTTCCAGTAGACGGCGGCAGCGCCACGGGCGCTTTACACAATTTGACGCCACGCAAGCACGCGGGCAATCGCAGCGCGCCAGACTGCCCCCATGCCCGCTGTCCGCGCCCTGCCCCGAACGACTACCCTGCTCGCCGCGCTGGCCCTGGCCGGTTGCGCGACGCTGACCGCCGCGCCCACCGACGAGAGTGCCGGCGTGGCGTTGCCGGCCTCGTGGTCGAACGCGAGCGCCGCGCGTGACGCCGCGTCCCTGGCTGCCTGGTGGCTGCGCTTCGACGACCCGGCGCTGACCGCGCTGATCGAACAGGCGCTCGCTGCCAACACCAGCGTGGCCTCCGCACAGGCCACACTGCGCCGGTCGCGAGCGCTGGCGCGGGTGCAATCGGCGCGGCTCGGCCCTGCCGTCGATGCCTCGGCCGCCGCGCAGCGCAGCCGCTCGGGTTCCAGTCCGGCGGGCAACAGCTTCCGCGCCGGCATCGACGCCAGCTGGGAGCTCGACCTCTTCGGCGCCAATCGCAGTGCGAACGACGCCGCCGAATTCGATGCGCAGGCCAGCGCCGCGAGCCTGGGCGACGTGCAGGTCTCGGTGGCCGCCGAAGTGGCACAGGCCTACATCACGCTGCGCAGCGCGGAGCAGCGCCTGGCCATCGCGCAGGACAACCTCGCTAGCCAGCAGGAGACGCTGCAGATCACGCAGTGGCGCGTGCAGGCCGGCCTGGCCACGTCGCTGGAGGCCGAGCAGGCCCGCGCCGCGGTCGAGCAGACGCGCGCGCAGTTGCCCGTGCTGCAGACGACCATCGCCCAGTCGCGCCACCAGCTCGCGCTGCTCACCGGCCGCACCGCAGCGCAGCTCGAGCTGAACGCCGGTGGGGCCCTGCCGCAGCCGCCGGCCGATCTCGCGCTGGCCTTCCCCGCCGAAACGCTGCGCCAGCGCCCCGACGTGCGCGCGGCCGAACTGCAAGTGAGTGCCGCCGCGCAACGCGTGGTGCAGGCCGACGCGGCGCGCTACCCGAGCTTCGGCCTGAGCGGCTCGCTGGGCCTGTCGGCGCTGACGCTGTCCGGTCTGAGCGCCGGCGGCGCGGTGGCGAGCTCTCTGCTGGCCAGCGTGTCGGTGCCCCTGTTCGACGGCGGCGCGGCGAAGGCGCAGGTGAGTGCCCAGCAGGCCGCCCTCGACCAGGCGAGCGCCTCCCACCGTGGCGCCGTGCTCGCGGCGCTGAAGGAGGTGGAGGACGCGCTCGTTGCGCTTCAAGGCGACCGCGAACGGCGGGCACGGCTGCGCAGCGCCGCCGAGGCGGCGGACAACGCCGCGCTGCTGGCACGGCAGCGTTATGCCAGCGGCCTGGTCGACTTCCAGACCGTGCTGGAGACGCAGCGCTCGCAGCTCGCCGCGCAGGACAGCGTGGCCAGCAGCGACGCCGACTGGGCCAGCGACCACGTGCGCCTGTACAAGGCGCTGGGCGGCGGCTGGTCACCCACGGCCGAGCCGCAGCCCGCGCTCCCTTCCCAAGAGCAACGCCCATGAACGCCACCACCACTGCCGCCGGTCCGAGCGCCACCGAGATCGCCACCCTGCTCGACGAGCCTTCCGCCCGCCCGATGTGGAAGCGTCCGCTGCTGTGGGGCGGCGTGCTCGTGGTGCTCGCCGCCATTGCCGCGCTGGTCTGGTGGCAGTCGGGCCAGCGCGCTGGCGCCGCGCCGGGCTATGTGACCGAGGCGGTCGTGCGCGGCATGCTGAGCGTGACCGTCAGCGCTGACGGCACGCTGCAGCCGACGCGCTCGGTGAACATCGGCAGCGAGCTCTCCGGCACGGTGTCGCGCGTGCTCGTCGACGTCAACGATCGCGTGAAGAAGGGCCAGGTGCTGGTCGAGCTCGACACCGCCAAGCTGCGCGACCAGATCGTGCGCTCGCGCGCTTCGCTGGCCTCGGCCCAGGCGCAAGTCGCTCAATCCGCGGCGACGCTGAAGGAAGCGCAGGGCAATCTCGCGCGGCTGCAGGAAGTGTCCAGGCTCTCCGGCGGCAAGGTGCCGGCGCAGAGCGAGCTGGACACCGCGCGCGCCGCGGTCGAACGCGCGCAGGCCGAGCAGGCCAGCGCCCGCGCCAGCGTGGCCAGCGCGCAGGCACAGCTCTCGACGGACGAGACCAACCTGTCGAAGGCCTCGATCCGCTCGCCGATCGACGGCGTCGTGCTGACGCGCACCGTCGAACCCGGCAACGCGGTGGCCGCCTCTCTGCAGGCCGTCACGCTGTTCACCCTCGCCGAGGATCTGAGCAAGCTGCAGCTCGAAGTCAACGTCGACGAGACCGACGTCGGCATGGTCGCCAACGGGCAGAAGGCGAGCTTCACCGTCGGCGCCTACCTGAATCGCCGCTACCCGGCCACGGTGACGCGCGTGGCCTACGGCTCGACGAAGACCGACAACGTGGTCACCTACACGACGCGGCTGGACGTCGACAACCAGGACCTCACGCTGCGCCCGGGCATGACCGCCACCGCGACGATCCAGACCAGCGATCGCCAGCCCGCGCTGCTGGTGCCGAACACGGCGCTGCGCTTCACGCCCGCTGACGCCGCCGCGACGGCCTCAGCGCCGGCGGCGACCGGCAGCACCAGCATCGTCGCGAAGCTGATGCCGCGGCCTCCGAGCAGCTTTACAAGGCGCAGCGCCACCGTCGCCGGCAACGGCGGCAGCCGGCAGCTGTGGGTGCTGCGCGACGGCCGGCCGGTGGCCGTGAGGGTGACCGTGGGCGCCAGCGACGGGCGGCGCACCGAAGTGTCCGGTACCGGACTCGCCGAGGGCGACGCGGTGATCGTCGACCAGCGCAGCGGAGCCGCGAAGTGACGGAAGACACGTCGCCGCTGATTCGGCTGCGCGGCATCACCAAGACCTACGGCCAGGGCCAGGCCGCCTTCCAGGCGCTCAAGGGCGTGGACCTGGACATCGCGCGCGGCGACTTCGTCGCCATCATGGGACCGAGCGGATCGGGCAAGTCCACCGCGATGAACACGCTGGGCTGCCTCGACGTGCCGACCTCGGGCGACTACTTGTTCCGCGGCATGGCGGTGCAGAAGCTCTCGCGCGATCAGCGCGCGCGGCTGCGCCGAAAGTACTTCGGCTTCGTCTTCCAGGGCTTCAACCTGCTGGCGCGCACCTCGGCGCAGGAGAACGTCGAGCTGCCGCTGCTCTACCGCGGCGAAGCGGCGGCGGTACGCCACGCGCAGGCGCGCGCCGCGCTGGCCTCGGTCGGACTGACGGGGTGGGAACACCACACGCCGGCCGAGCTCTCCGGAGGCCAGCAGCAGCGCGTGGCGATCGCGCGCGCGATCGTGACCAATCCCGAGGTGCTGCTCGCCGACGAGCCGACCGGCAACCTCGACACGCAGCGCGGCCGGGAAATCATGGAACTGCTGACGCGCCTGAATCAGCAGGGCATCACGGTGATCATGGTCACGCACGAGCCCGACATGGCAGCGTACGCGAAGCGCGTGGTGCGCTTCATCGACGGCCGCGTCGAGATCGACAGCCGTCAGACGCGCGCCGCGACCGAAGGAGTCGCGTGATGTGGTTCAACACGCTGCTGCTGGCGCTGCGGGAGATCCGCCGCAACCTGCTGCGCTCGTTCCTCACCATGCTGGGCATTGTCATCGGCGTGGGCGCGGTGATCACCATGGTCACCCTCGGCAACGGTGCAACGCGCGCCGTGCAGGCGCAGATCGCCAGCCTGGGCAGCAACCTGCTGATGGTGCTGCCCGGTCAGCGCATGGGCCCGGGCAGCCCCGGCGGCCCGGCGTTCAGCGTGTCCGACGTGGAGGCCGTCGCGGCGCAGATCGGCGGGGTGCGCGCGGTGGCGCCGGAGGTGCGCAGCAGCGCGACGCTGGTGGCGAACGGGCGCAACTGGTCCGCCAGCCTGACCGGCTCGACGCAGGACTGGTTCGGCGTCGCCAGCTGGACGCTGGCCGGCGGGCGCGGTTTCGAGCCCGACGAGGAACGCGTCGGTGCCGCGGTGTGCGTGATCGGCGCCACCGTGAGGCGCGAGTTGTTCGGCAGCGCCAACCCGCTCGGCGAGCAGATCCGCGTGAAGAAGTTCTCCTGCACCGTCGTCGGCCTGCTCGCCTCCAAGGGACAGGGCGCGATGGGCAACGACCAGGACAACCTCCTGGTGCTGCCGCTGGCGACGATGCAGCGGCGCGTCGTCGGTCACACGCGCGTCAACACCATCCTGGTGTCGATGCGCGAGGGCAGCGACGCCGCGCGCACGAAGGCCAGCCTCGCCCAGCTGATGCGCGAGCGGCGCAAGCTGGCCGACAACGAGGACGACAACTTCAGCGTGCTCGACACGCGGCAGATCGCCGACACGATGTCGGGCACCACGCAGATCATGACCATGCTGCTCGGCGCCGTGGCCGCGGTCAGCCTCGTCGTCGGCGGCATCGGCATCATGAACATCATGCTCGTCAGCGTCACCGAACGCACGCGCGAGATCGGCGTGCGGCTGGCCATCGGCGCGCTGGAGCGCGAGGTGCTGCTGCAGTTCCTCGTCGAGGCGGTGGTACTGGCCGCGCTGGGCGGCCTGATCGGCATCGTGCTGGCCACCGGCGCGTCGATCGTGCTGGCGCGCCTGATGCAGATCCCCTACGCCTTCGACGCGCCGATCAACCTGCTCGCTTTCGCCTTCTCGGCGGTGATCGGCGTGGTGTTCGGCTACTTCCCGGCACGCCGAGCCGCGCGGCTCGATCCGATCGACGCGCTGCGCCACGAGTGACGCAGCCGCGCGGCACGGACATCATCGATCGCAGGCGCCGACCGACTCGGCCGGCCTGATCGGAGGGTTCGGCGAGTTGCGCCGGCAGCGCGATCCCCGCGCCCGACGACGACTGCTCGGCAGTGCGCGTGATGGCGCTTGCGTTGGCCATCACCGCAGCGATTGCGACGACGGCAAATCCGATGACGATCCAGGCACGGGCCACGCGCATTGTCCGGTTGTGCCTCGGTGCGGAAGGATTCCATGACGCCGTCCTTGATGCCCTGGTGGGTGGGGCACATGGGCGGATGCATAGCCGTGGCAGCATGGCACGTGCTCGGCCCCTGCGACGCTTGGGCATCCTTCGCATCTGCAGGACAAGCTCCCGACGCCCCCTGTACGGGGTCGCGCCGCGTGAACGCATCCCGCAGGCACGAAGGCGCTCGCCATCGACAACCCGCGCCATACTTCACGACCCTCACTCAGGAGTGCCCCTTGTCACGCTTGCTTGCCGCGCTGCGCCGCTGCGCTGTCGTTGTCATGCTGCTGCCGGCCCTGCCGCTGGCTGGCGCACAGGCCAACGAATCGCCCAACGACGGGCCCTGGCGGACGCTGAGCGACGGCGCCGACAAGGAACTCATGCTGCTCGGCCACGACGCGGTGGCCTACTTCACGCAGAATGCCGCCCTGGCTGGCGACCCCGCCATCAAGGCGGTGCACAAGGGCGTCACCTGGCGCTTCGCGAGCCAGGCAAACAAGGCAGAGTTCCTCAGGTCGCCAGAGAAATACATGCCGCAATTCGGCGGCTTCTGCGCCAACGGCATCAATTACGCCGTGCCCTGGGGCGCCGGCGGCGGGCCGAACACCTGGCGCATCTATCGCGGCAAGCTCTATGTGTTCGGCGGCCAGGCCTCGCGCGACCAGTTCGAGATGGACACCGAACTCAATCTGCAGCGTGCCCATCGCTACTGGAACGAGGAAGTGGCCGGCTCCTGGGCCTTGTACACGCGCATCAAGCGTCTGATCTTCCGCGTGCCGCACTATAAGACCGACAAGGAACTGCAGACCGAATGGGAGGCCCGCCGCGCCGCCGGCACGCTGCCGGTGATGCCGGGCGCGCCGCAGGTGGTGCCGCAGCGCTGAACATTGGCGGGAACTTATGACGGCGCGACGGGCTCCATCCGGGCTTGACTGAGCAAAGTCAACCTTGTCCCACGCGCGGGAAGCCTAAAGTGGCTCCCGCCACTTAGGAGCATGCTCATGACCGACACCGCAGTCTCGAAGGAAAAGCTGAACGCCGACTTCCGCATGGTGATGGACGACATCGACGCGCTGATGAACGCCACCACGAACAAGGCGGAAGGCGAGATCAAGGCCCTGCGCACGCGCATTCGTGAACGGCTCGATTCCGCCAAGGACCGCATCAGCGACGTGCAGCACGAAGCCGTGGAGCGCGCCAGCAAGGCCGCACGCGCCACCGACGACTACGTGCACACGCATCCCTGGCAGGCCGTGGGCGCCGCCGCGGCCGTGGGGCTGGCGCTCGGCGTGCTGATCGGCCGGCGCTGAGCGCCGCGCGGCGATGGCGCCGGCGGATTCGGTGACCGGCTCGCTGCGGCGGCTCGGCGCATCGTTGTTTGCGCTCGGGCGCATCCGCCTGGAGCTGCTCTCGATCGAGTTGCGCGAGGAGAAGGAGCGCCTCACCGCCTTGCTCTTCTGGGCTGTGTTCGCGGCCCTGCTGAGCGGATTCGGGCTGGTGTTCCTGGCGTTGTGGATGACGGTGGCGTTCTGGGATACCCATCGCCTGCTGGCGTTGGCGTTGAGTTGCGCCGTCTTTCTCGGCCTCGGCTTGTTCGCTGCGCTGCGCGTGCGGCAGCTGCTGTCGGACCCGGACGGGCCCTTTTCGGCCAGCCTGAGCGAACTGCGTGACGACGAGGCCGGCCTGCACCGCCGCGAGCCGCCGTGACTTCCGCGGCAACGTCCGGCGAGCAGCGCGCGCAGCGCAAGCAGGATCTCTTGCTGGCCTCCCGCGCCCTGCGTCGGGAGGCCGTGACCGCCTTCGACCAGCTGGCCGGCCGCGCGGACGCCGTCGCGCGGCGCGTGGCCCAGGCTCGGGCTCTGCTGCACCACCCTGCCGGGCTGTTCCTCTCCGGGCTGCTCGGCCTGCTGGTCGCGCGCTACGTGGCGCGCCGCCGCCCTCGCGCATGGCTGCGCTGGGCCTGGCTGGGCTGGCGCGCCTGGCAGGCGGCCGCTCCGGCGCTGCGGACGACGACGGCACGTCGCTGATCCCGCCCGGCCCGGGCCGTGGGCCAAGCGGCACACCGTATTGCCGCACGGGCGGCGATCCCTTACGCTGGGCGCGAACTTCCAGCCAACCCGGACGGGCGCAGGAGACGCGCCTCACCAAGGAGCGCGTCATGCCCAGCACCAACTCCCCTGCCGCCGCCGATACCCACGCCATCGAGCGCATCCGCACGCTGGCGCTGGTCGGCCAGTCGGCTGCGGGCAAGACCAGCCTCGCCGAGGCGTTGCTGCACAAGGCCGGCGCCATCGGCGCGCCCGGCAGCCTGGAGCGCGGCACCACCGTCAGCGACTTCGATCCGATGGAGCGGCGTGCGCAACACTCGCTGAACTCGGCGGTGATGCACATCGAACACCATGGTACGCACATCCACCTGATCGACACGCCGGGCTATCCGGACTTCGTCGGCCAGTCGATGACCGCGCTGGAGGCGGTGGAGACTGCGGCCGTGGTGATCAACGCCACGACCGGCATCGAGATGATGAGCGCGCGCATGATGGAGTGGGCGCGGGAGCGCGGGCTGGATCGCCTCATCGTCGTCAACAAGATCGACGCGCAGGGCGTCGACCTGCCTGCGCTGGTGGAGACGATCCGTGCCACCTTCGGCAAGGAATGCCTGCCGCTGAACCTTCCCGCGGCCGACGGCACCCGCGTGGTCGACTGCTTCTTCAACACCGCGGGCGAGAGCGACTTCGGCTCGGTGGCCGACGCGCACCGTGCGCTGGTCGAGCAGGTGGTGGAGGTGGACGCCGCCTTCGTCGACCGCTACCTCAACGACGGGGACGTCGATCCGCGCGAACTGCACGCGCCGCTGGAGCAGGCGCTTCGCGAAGGGCACCTGATTCCGATCTGCTTCGTCTCCGCACGCACCGGCGCAGGCGTGGCCGAGTTGCTCGACGTCATCGAGCTGCTGCTGCCGCACCCGGGCGAGGGCAACCCGCCGCAGTTCTACAAGGGCGAAGGCGCGGACGCGAAAGAGCTTCATGCGGCCCCCGACCCGGCACGGCACGTCATCGCCCATGTCTTCAAGGTCACGGTGGACCCGTATGTCGGCCGCATGGGCATCTTCCGCATCCACCAGGGCACCGTGACCCGGGACAGCCAGCTCTACATCGGCGATGGCCGCAAGCCCTTCAAGGTGGGTCACCTGTTCATGCTGCAGGGCAAGGAGCATGTCGAGGTGCCCTGCGGCCTGCCGGGCGACATCTGTGCGGTGGCCAAGGTCGACGAGATGCACTTCGATGCGGTGCTGCACGACGCCGCCGAGGACGACCATCTGCACCTCAAGCCGCTTCCCTTCCCGGTGCCGGTGCACGGCCTGGCGATCGAGCCCAAGCGGCGCGGCGACGAGCAGCGCATGTGGGAGATCCTGACCAAGCTGGTGGACGAGGATCCCTGCCTGAAGGTCGAGCATGTGGCGGTGACCAACGAGACCGTCGTCTACGGCCTCGGCGAACTGCACCTTCGCACGCTGCTCGAGCGCATGACCGAGGTCTACAAGTGCGAGGTGACGACGCGGCCGCCGCGCATCGCCTACCGCGAGACCATCACCACACCGGCCGAGGGCCACCACCGCCACAAGAAGCAAAGCGGCGGTGCCGGACAGTTCGGCGAGGTCTACCTGCGCATCGAGCCGCTGCCGCGCGGCGCCGGCTTCGAGTTCGTCGACCAGGTCAAGGGCGGGACGATCCCGACCCAGTTCATCCCCGCGGTGGAGAAGGGCATCCGTCAGGCGCTCGACGCCGGCGTGGTGGCCGGCTACCCGGTGAAGGACGTGCGCGTCATCGTCTACGACGGCAAGTCGCACAGCGTGGACTCGAAGGACATCGCCTTCGCCACGGCCGGCCGCAAGGCCTTCATCGACGCGGTGCTGAAGGCCAGGCCGATCGTGCTCGAGCCGATCGTCAAGGTGGAGATCACGGCGCCGGAGAGCGCCATGGGCGACATCACCGGCGACCTCTCGGCCCGGCGCGGCCAGGTCAGCGGCACGCGCGCGCTGGCCGGCGGCACGATGGTGGTGAATGGCCAGGCACCGCTGTCGGAGCTGAGCGCCTACCAGGCGCGGCTGAACGGCCTGACGGGGGGTCAGGGGCGCTACACGCTGGAGCTCAGCCACTACGAGGCGGTGCCGCCGACGCTGCAGACGCAGCTCGCCAGCCAGTTCAAGCTGAAGGACGACGAGTAGCGGCCGCGTCCGGGCCAGCGGGCGACTGGCTACAGGTCGCCCAGGGGCATGGTGGGCGGGAAGCCCTGGCCCGTGTCGGGAGGATTGCGGCCCTTCGCGGCATCGGCCCGCACGCGCATCTTGTCGAGCTCGTCGTAGGCCTCGGTGAGATGGCGGGCCAACTTCTCCGACTCCGCGCGATGCTCGGCATTGAGCCGCTCGATGCGGCTGGCCATCTCGGCTTGCAGGGCAGCGACATCCCGTCTGGCGTTCGCCTGCGCTGCCGCCGCGGCCGACTGGGCGCGCGCCGATTCTTCCTTCACGGCACGTTCTGCCCGTTCCAGGCGCTCCGACAGTTCGGGCCGGCCGCGCGATCGCGCGAGCAGCCAGCCGATCACCACGCCGGCGAGCAGTGCGACCACCGCGACGCCCACTGAACCTGCCGTGCCCATCAAAGCTCCCCTCTGTCGGTGCCCCGGAGCGTAACCAATCAGTCGCGCGAATTCGAGCTCAATCTTCGTCAGCGCGATGAATTGCCGCACGGCTGCAGCGAAAACGACACGTGAGCAACCTCAGGCTGCACGCGGCTTCACGCAGGCCGCCGCCTGCTTGGCGCGCACCCGTGCCATCTCCACATCCTCGTGGCGCGCCAGCGCCACCCCCATGCGGCGCTTGGCGAAACTCTCGGGCTTGCCGAACAGGCGCAGCTCGGTGCCAGGAATGCGCAGGGCGGCGTCGACACCGTCGAAGACGATGCCTCTCGCATCGACGCCGCCGTAGATCACCGCGCTCGCGCCCGGACTCCTCAGCGACGCGTCCACCGGCAGGCCGAGGATGGCGCGGGCGTGCAGTTCGAACTCGTTCTGCCACTGCGTGGCCATCGTCACCATGCCGGTGTCGTGCGGGCGCGGCGAGACCTCGCTGAACCAGACCCGGTCGCCCTTCACGAACAGCTCCACGCCGAACAGGCCGAGGCCGCCGAGGTCGTCGGTGACCGCCTCGGCGATGCCGCGTGCGCGGTCCAGCGCGGCCTCGCTCATCGGGTGCGGTTGCCAGCTCTCGACGTAGTCGCCGCTGACCTGCACATGCCCGATGGGATCGCAGAAGTGCGTCTGCACGCCGCCTCGCTCGTCCATCGCGCGCACGGTGAGCAGCGTGATCTCGTAGTCGAAATCGATGAAACCCTCGACGATGACGCGGCCCTTGGCGACGCGGCCGCCGGCCATCGCGTGATCCCAGGCCCTGCGCACGTCGGCCGGACCGTCGATCTTGCTCTGCCCCTTGCCCGAACTGCTCATCACCGGCTTGACGATGCACGGGTAGCCGATGGCCTGACCGCCCTCGCCGTCGATGGCGGCTTGCAGTTCCTCCAGCGAGTCGCAGAACCGGTAGGGGCTGGTCGGCAGGCGCAGCGTCTCGGCGGCCAAGCGCCGGATGCCCTCGCGGTCCATGGTCAGCCGCGCGGCACGGGCGGTCGGGATCACGCGCACCCGCCCCTGAGCCTCGAGTTGCTCGAGCATCGGCGTGGCGATCGCCTCGATCTCGGGTACCACGAGCATCGGCCGCTCGGCCTCGATCAGCGTCCTGAGCTGCTCGGGGTCGCTCATCGCGATGGTGCGCGCGTGATGGGCAACCTGCTGGCCCGGCGCGTTCTCGTAGCGGTCGACGGCGATGGTCTCGACGCCGAGCCGCTGCAACGCGATCAGCACTTCCTTGCCGAGTTCGCCGCTGCCGAGCAGCATGACCTTGGTGGCGGTGGGAGACAGCGGGGTACCGAGCGTCGTCATCGTGGGGCCTTTCGGAGTCGGCGTGGATTGTCTCGCGCGGCCCTGCTCAACGGCCCTTTATCATTCGGGCATGACCTCCGCTGCGCGCGACGTCGCCCAGATCCGCCTCGACAACACCCTGCTGCTCTTCGACGAGTTCGTGCAGGCGACCGTGAAGCATCCCGACGCCGCCACGTTGCGCGGGCTCGAACGCCGCTTCGCCGAGCGCCTGCAGATCCAGCCAAGCTACTGGAGCCAAATCAAGGGCCGCTCGCGGCAGATCGGCGAGCGGCTGGCTCGCCAGTTCGAGGTGCTGTGCCACAAGCCGCCGGGCTGGATGGAGCAGCCGCACGGCGCTCTCGCCGCATCGGCGGCTGCGCCCGAGGAGCCGCCGCACAACGTGCCGCAGGACGACGACGAGCGCTTCATCGTCGGTCTCGTGCTCACCTACTACCGCCGCCACCCGCAGCGTGCCCGCACGCGGCTGCTCGACCTGCTCGGCGAAGTGCTTTCGCCGTCGCCGCCACCCGCGCCGCCGCGCACCCCTGCACCGGGCCAGCCGGCCGGCGGTGCGCACGACGAGACTGCCGAGCTGTGGGCGCGCACGCAGGCCGGTGTGGCGCCGCTGAAACGCAAGCGTTGATCCCTAGATCAAGGGATCTTGCCAAAGATAATCAATCGTTTATCATGCGCGCAAGTCGCGGCCGGACCTGGCCGCGGCGACACCCTCCGATCCACCGTCCGTGCACCCGTTGCACCGCCCGATGACCCCTTCGATGTTCCTCGCCGCAGCCTGCACGCGCCGCCTTCGCGTCGCCTCGCCGACGCTGCTTCGGAACATCGCCGCGCGCATCGCGCCGACCGGAACCGCCCCGGGCTGAGAGCCTTTGCCAGCTCCAGCCCAGACGGCCCGGGATGCGCAAGCACCCGGGCCGTCGCGCTTTCCGGCCTTCGTGGCCGCCCACCGCAGGAGACGACCATCATGAAGATCACCGTGAAGACCCTCAAGCCCCGCAATCCGCTGGTGGTGCCCGCCCACTTCCGCCGCGCCGGCATGCACCGATCCGGCAGCCGCCTCGCGCGGCAGGAAGGACAACGCGCCGTGCAGCGCGAACTGAAGCAGATGCAGCAACACAGCCCCTGAATCACGCGCGGCCCGCACCGCGCCCTGGAGACGACCATGAGCCCGAAAGTCACCCGCTGGAGCCCGCTGGCCGAACGCCCCAGTGCCTCCACCTTCGCCCGCCACGCCGCAGCGGGCGTCCTGCGCAGCACCAGCGCCATGCTGGCCCGCCTGGCGCGGCGCCTGTCGGTGGCAGCGCCGCCGCAGCGCACCGACCCGCGGCTGGAGTTCTACGCCGAGGCCGGCGCACCCGAAGGCGCGCTCTACCTCGACGGCCAGCTCGTCGGCTGGCTGTCCGGCGTGAATCGCCTGTGAGCCCGAACGCACGCCCCGCAAGATCTCGTCCTGCGGGGCGTGCCCCTCTTCCCTCTCAGACCATGGCCAGCGAGGTCTTGTGCCGCGGCGGCGGGAATCGGGCGTCTATCGCGCCCAGGTCTTCCGCGCCGAGGCGCAGCGAGGCCGCTGCGAAGTTCTCGCGCAGATGCGCCTCGCGCACCGCCTTCGGGATCACCATCACGCCGTGCTGCTGCATCGCCCAGGCCAGCGCCAGCTGCGACGCAGTGGCGCCGTGGCGCGCCGCCAGATCGGCCAGCGCTCCGTCGCCCGCCAGCCGGCCCTGGTCGATCGGGCAGTAGGCCATCAGCGGCATGCCGTGCCGCTGCAGCCAGGGCAGCAGCGAGTGGCCCGCGCCGCGTTCGCCCACCGAGTAATACACCTGGTTGGCCGCGCAGGCCGCCCCGCCGCGCACGCGCATCAGCTCCGCCATGTCGTCGACATCGAAGTTGCTCACGCCCCAGCGCGCGATGTGTCCCGCGGCGAGCAACGCCTCGAAGCTGGCCACCGTCTCGCCAAGGGCGTGCTGGCCGCGCCAGTGCAGCAGGTAGAGGTCGATGCGCTCCAGCCCCAGCCGCCGGCGGCTGCGCTCGCAGGCCGCGCGCACGCCCGCGCGGCTGGCGTTGTGCGGGTAGACCTTGCTGACCACGAAGACCTCGTCGCGCGTCACCGTGCCGGCGCGAAGCGCCTGCGCGAGCGCTTCGCCGACCACCTCTTCCGCGCCGCCCTCGCCGTACATCTCGGCGGTGTCGATGACGCGATATCCGATCTCCAGCGCGAGACGCACCGCGGCCACCTCGGCCGCCCGCGCTCGGGCCGACTCGCCCATGCGCCAGGTGCCGAGCCCGAGCGCGGGGCAGGAGGTTCCATCGGGAAAGCTGACATGCTGCATGGCGCGGTCCTCTGACGCGATACTCGATGGTAGGCGCCCGTCCGGGCCCGCCGCGAAGGAGTCCGACATGACCTTGCGCTTGCTCATCGACCGCCAGCACCTTCACGAGGCGCGCTGGGACGAAACCCCCTCGCGAGCTCTCGCCGAAGGCGAGCTGCGTCTGCGCATCGACCGCTTCGCACTGACCGCCAACAACATCACCTATGCCGCCTTCGGCGAGGCGATGCGCTACTGGGACTTCTTCCCCAGCGGTGACGCGTCGACGGGCTGCCTGCCGGTATGGGGCTTCGGCTCCGCGGTGGAATCGCGCCATCCGTCGGTGCAGGAAGGCGAGCGCTTCTACGGCTACTTCCCGGTCGCCGACGAGTTGATCGTGCAGCCGGCGCGCGCCAACGCGGCCGGCTTCCTCGACGGCGCGGAGCATCGCCGCGCGCTGCACACCATCTACAACCACTACGCACGCTGCAGCACCGACCCCGGCTACCGCGCCGATCGCGAGGCGGAGCAGGTGCTGCTGCGCCCGCTGTTCACCACCTCGTTCCTGATCGACGACTTCCTCGCCGACAACGGCGGTTTCGGCGCGCAGCAGGTG
Organism: uncultured Piscinibacter sp.; assembly: GCF_937952055.1. Lineage (GTDB taxonomy): Bacteria > Pseudomonadota > Gammaproteobacteria > Burkholderiales > Burkholderiaceae_C > Piscinibacter. The sequence goes on along the minus strand of NZ_CALFYO010000033.1, from coordinate 13,573 downwards.
CTGCTGTCCAGCGCCTCGAGCAAGACCGCCTACGGCACCGCCTTCTGCCTCGCGCAGCGCCGCGGCCTCGCCGGCGCGCTGCGCACCATCGGCCTCACCTCGTCGAACAACCTGGCCTTCACGCGCTCGCTCGGCTGCTACGACGCCGTGCTGAGCTACGACGAGATGGCCAGCCTGGACACCTCCGTGCCGACCGTCTACGTCGACTTCAGCGGCAGCGCGCGAGTGCGCCGCACCGTGCACGAGGGCTTCGGCGACAGGCTCGCCTACAGTTGCTCGGTGGGCGGCACGCACTGGGACGAGCTCGGCGCCAAGGGCGCCGGCCGCGACCTGCCCGGCCCGCGACCGACCCTGTTCTTCGCCCCCGCGCAGGCGAGCAAGCGCATCGAACAATGGGGCGCGGCCGGCCTGCAGCAGCGCCTGGCCGAGGCCTGGAACGCTTTCATGAAGCCGGTGACGAGCGCGCAGCCACCCTGGCTGAAGGTCGTCGAGGGCGCCGGTACGCAAGCGGTGGAAGCGGTCTACCGCGCGCTGCTCGACGGCACGGCCGCGCCGCAGGACGGACATGTGTTGACGCTCGCCCGATGAGCGAGCCGCTGGTCGTGCTGGAGGGCGTCGACAAGCGCTTCGCCAGCGGCGTGCAGGCCCTCGCGGGGCTCGGCCTGCAGGTGTCACCGGGCGAGTTCGTCACCTTGCTCGGCCCCTCCGGTTGCGGGAAGAGCACGGTGCTGCGCCTGGCGGCGGCGCTGGACACGGTCAGTGCCGGCCGCATCGCCGCACCGGCGCTGGCCGGCGGCACCGCACAAACCGCCTTCGTGTTCCAGGAGCCGACGCTGATGCCTTGGGCCAGCGTGTTCGACAACGTCTGGCTGCCGCTGCGGCTGGTCGGCGAAGGCCGCGCCTCGGCGCGAGGGCGCGTCGAATCGGCGCTCGCGACCGTGGGACTGTCGGACTTCGCCACGGCCTTCCCGAACCAGCTCTCCGGCGGCATGAAGATGCGCGTGTCCATCGCCCGCGCCCTGGTCACGCGGCCGCGGCTGCTGCTGCTCGACGAGCCGTTCGCAGCCCTCGACGAGATCACGCGGCAGAAGCTCAACGCCGACCTGCTGGCCGCCTGGCTGGCGCAGTCGATGGCGGTGATGTTCGTCACCCACAGCGTCTACGAGGCGGTGTTCCTCAGCCAGCGCGTGCTGGTGATGAGCGCCAGGCCGGGCCGAGTGATCGCCGAGCTCGCCATCGATGCGCCCTACCCGCGCGATGCAGCGTTCCGCAGCTCGCCGGCCTTCGTGCAGGCCTGTGCGGCTTTGTCGGGCGCCCTCGAGGCGGCGCATGCATGACGAAGCGAGCACTGCCCGCGCTGACGCTGCTCGCCGCGCTGATCGGCTGGGAGGCGCTGGTGCGCCTGGCGCAGATCCCGCATTACACGCTGCCGGCGCCCTCGCTGGTGCTGCAGACCCTCTCTGCCAATTTCGGCTCGCTGGCCGGCAGCTGGTGGTTCACGCTGAAGATCACCGTCGGCGCGCTCGCACTGGCCTGTGCCGGCGGCGTGCTGATCGCCTCGGTGTTCGCGCTGTCTCGCACGCTCGAGTTGGCCCTGTTCCCGATCGCCGTGGTGCTGCAGGTCACGCCGGTGGTGGCCATCGCGCCGCTGATCCTGATCTACGTCGAGAGCACCACCGCCGCACTGCTGCTGTGTGCATGGATCGTGGCCTTCTTCCCCATCCTGTCCAACACCGTGATCGGCCTGCGTTCAGCGGATGCCAACCTGCGCGACCTCTACCGCCTCTATCGCGCCACGCCCTGGCAGCGGCTGAGGCTGCTCCTGGTGCCGAGCGCACTGCCCTACTTCGTTGCCGGGCTGAAGGTGTCGGGCGGATTGAGCCTGATCGGCGCGGTGACGGCCGAGATGGTCGCCGGCGCGGCCGGCCGCGAAACCGGGCTGGCCTCGCGCATCCTCGAGGCGAGCTTCCGCACCGAGACGCCGAAGATGTTCGCCGCCTTGCTGCTGCTCGTGCTCACCGGCGTGCTGATCTTCTGGTCTTTCGAAGCGCTGTCGCGCGCACTGCTCGGCCGGTGGCATGCTAGCGAGCAAGCCGACTGAAGGATGTCCTGCATGCCGCTCCGCGCTTCGATGCTGCTCGCCGCCGCGCTCGTCGCGGCCCCCGCCCTCGCGCAGGACAAGGTGATCTTCGCCACCAACTGGAAGGCGCAGGCCGCGCACGGCGGCTTCTACCAGGCGCTGGCGGACGGCACCTACCGGAAGTACGGACTGGACGTGACCATCCGGCCCGGCGGCCCGCAGGTCAACAACCGACCACTGCTGCCGGCCGGACGCATCCATTTCCTGATGACCGGCAACCTGCTGCACAACTTCGACAACGTGAAGAACGGCGTGCCGACGGTCGTCGTCGCGGCGATGTTCCAGAAGGACCCGCAGGCGTTGATCGCGCACCCCGGCCAGGGCTACGAACGCTTCGAGGCACTGAAGAGCGCATCGGTGGCGCTGATTGCCAAGGACGGCCAGTTCAGCTGGTGGCAATGGCTGAAGGCGACGCACGGCTTCAAGGACGAGGCGCTCAAGCCCTACAACTACAACCTCGGCCCCTTCCTGGCCAACAAGAAGGCGATCCAGCAGGGCTACTCGGTGGCCGAACCGATCTACGTCGAGAACCAGGGCCGGTTCAAGCCGGTGGTGCACCTGCTCGCCGACCACGGTTTCTCGACCTATTCGACGGTGATCGAGGCGAGGCTGGAGACGGTGAAGACCCAGCCCGACCTGGTGCAGCGTTTCGTGGACGCGTCGATTCTCGGCTGGGTGAACTACCTGTACGGCAAGCGCGAAGCGGCCAACGCGCTGATGATCAGGGACAACCCCGAGATGACCGAGGCGGAGCTCGAGGCCTCGGTCGCGCTGATGAAGCAGCAGGGCATCGTCGACTCGGGCGAGTCGCTGGCGAATGGCATCGGTGCCATGAACGAAGGCCGCATCCGGGATTTCTACGCGCAGATGGTCAGGGCCGGTCTGTACAGGACCGGCGAGGTGGATCTGTCCAGAGTGGCAACCTTCCAGTTCGTCAATCGCAAGGTCGGACTGGACCTGAAGGAGAAGCTCGGCGGCAGATGACCGGCCTCAAGCCGCGCGGGAGGCAGCCGATAACGAGGCACGATCACTGCCCCTGAGGTTCGCCGTGCCGGACCTGAACGCTTCACTGACACAGCCGCTTCGCGATCTCGCCGCCTGGACCGAACACTTCCGCGGTGCCGTGATCCCGGTACTCGCTCCGACCGCCGAAGCCATCGAGGCGATGCGCGAGAACGAAGACGCGGTCGACGCCAACGCCATCGGCGAGATGGTGTCCCACGACCCGCTGATGACGCTGAAGGTGCTGGCCTACGCGGCGACGCACCGTCCGGCGCGCATGGTCACCGACATCGAGACGGTCACCGCCACGCTGGTGATGATGGGCATCTCGCCGTTCTTCCGCGCTTTCGGACCGCAGCCCACCGTCGACCAGGCGTTGGCGGCACAGCCCGAGGCCCTTCATGGGCTCGCCGAGGTGATCGAACGCGCCCACCGCGGCGCCACCTTCGCGCTGGCCTTCGCGGTCCATCGCATGGATCCCGACGCACCGCTGCTGCACGAGGCCGCGCTGCTGCACGACTTCGCGGAGATGCTGTTGTGGTGTCACGCGCCGACGCTGGCGCTGCAGATCCGTTCGGCGCAGCGCGCCGACCCGACGTTGCGCTCTGCGGCGATCCAGAAGCAGTTGCTCAATGTCGAACTGGCCGACCTGCAGCAGGCCCTCATGAGGGCATGGCGGCTGCCCGAGATGCTGGCCCGCATCACCGACGATCGCCACGCCGAGCAGGCCAAGGTACGCAACGTACTGCTTGCCGTGCGCCTGGCACGCCACACCGCGCAGGGGTGGGACAACGCCGCCCTGCCCGACGACGTGGCCGACATTGCTGCGCTGCTCAACCTGTCGCAGGGCGCCGCGCCGCAGCTCGTGCGCAGCGTCGAGGCCTGAAGCTTCTCGATCGTGTGGCGCTGCGCTCACAACGGCAGCGCGGTCGTATTCTTCACGCGGTCGAGCACGAAGCTTGTCTTGCAGTCCTCCACGCTGGGGTGGCGCAGCAGCGTGTCCATCACGAAACGCGAGTAGTGCGCCATGTCCTCGACGACCACGCGCAGCAGGTAGTCCATCTCGCCGGTCAGCGCGGCGCATTCCACCACTTCCGGCCAGGTCTGCACCGCCGCGCGGAACAGGTCCATCGGGTTGCGCTTGTGCACCTCGGCGTGCTTTTCCAGCCGAACGTTCAGGTAGGCGGTGAGGCCGAGGCCGACGCGCTCCGGCGACACCAGCGCCACATAGCTGGCGATCACGCCGGATTCCTCAAGGCGCTTGACACGGCGCAGCGTGGCCGAGGGCGACAGGCTCACCTGCGCGGCCAAGACGTCGTAGGTGACGCGGCCATCGGTCTGCAGCGCGCGAAGAATGCGCCGATCGATGGCATCGAGCGGGATGGCGGTTTCCATTCGCCAGATTTTGCAGTTTTCATGCTCAAACTGCCAGATCGACGCGTGAACTTGCAAGAATCCTGCGCCCTGGCGCTTCTACAGTGCGATCCAGCGTTGAGGCAGGTCAAAACGCCGCGAACACAGGAGCGCCGCATGCAATTCACCCCCTGGGACAACCCGATGGGCACCGACGGTTTCGAATTCATCGAGTACGCGGCGCCGGACCCCGCGGCGCTGGGTCGGCTGTTCGAGACGCTGGGCTTTCGCGCCATCGCCCGGCACCGCACGAAGAACGTGCTGCTGTACCGACAGGGCGAGGTGAATTTCGTCGTCAACGCAGAGCCGGATTCGTTCGCGCAGCGGTTCGCGCGTCTGCACGGCCCCTGCGTCTGCGCCATGGCCTTCCGCGTCAAGGACGCGAAGCAGGCCTACGAACGCGCGCTGTCTCTCGGAGCCTGGGGTTTCGACAACCGCACCGGCCCGATGGAACTGAACATCCCGGCGATCAAGGGCATCGGCGACAGCCTGATCTACTTCGTCGACCGCTGGCACGGCAAGGATGGCGCCAAGCCCGGCGCGATCGGCAACATCAGCATCTGGGACGTCGACTTCGTGCCGCTGGGCGACGCGCAGGCCGCCGTCTTGGGCCACGGCCTCACCTACATCGACCACCTCACCCACAACGTGCACCGTGGTCGCATGAAGGAGTGGGCAGAGTTCTACGAGCGGCTGTTCAACTTCAAGGAAGTGCGCTATTTCGACATCGAGGGCAAGCTGACCGGCCTGAAGAGCAAGGCGATGACCAGCCCCTGCGGCAAGATCCGCATTCCGATCAACGAGAGCAGCGACGACAAGAGCCAGATCGCCGAGTACCTCGACCTCTACCACGGCGAAGGCATCCAGCACATCGCCCTGGGCACGAACGACATCTACCGCACGGTGGACGGCATGAAGCAGGCCGGCGTGCAGTTCCAGGACACCATCGAGACCTACTACGACCTGGTCGACAAACGGCTGCCGAATCACGGCGAGAACCTCGCCGAGCTTAAACGCCTGCGCATCCTCATCGACGGCGCGACGCACCAAGGGGCGCCGAACGAGCTGCTGCTGCAGATCTTCACGCAGACGGTGATCGGCCCGATCTTCTTCGAGCTCATCCAGCGCAAGGGCGACGAGGGTTTTGGCGAGGGCAACTTCCGCGCCCTGTTCGAGAGCATCGAACTCGACCAGATCCGCCGCGGCGTGTTGCAGGACCAGACGGCAGCCTGAGGTCCGCCATGAACACGCAGCCGGACTTCCACTCGGGCGTCAACCTCGGCGTCGCGCCGGTCACCTACGGGCAGGGCGACCGCCCGCCGCGCGGGGACTACGCCCAGGCCCGCGCCGACTACACCTCCGAGCAGCACTGGGAGCGCTACAGCGCGACCGAGCACGACCTCTACCGCCGACTCTACGAGCGCCAGGCCAGGCAGTTGCCGGGGCTGGCCTGCGAGGAGTTCATCGAGGCCGTGCGGCACCTGGGCGCACCCGATCGCATCCCGCGCTTCGACGCACTGAGCGAGAAGCTGCATCGCGCCACCGGCTGGGAAGTGGTCGCCGTGCCGGGACTGATTCCCGAGGAGGCATTCTTCGCGCTGCTCGCCCAGCGGCGCTTCCCGGTGACCGGCTGGATCCGCCGGCCGGAGGAGTTCGACTACGTCGTCGAACCCGACGTGTTCCACGACCTGTTTGGCCACGTGCCGCTGCTGTTCAACCCGATGTTCGCCGACTACATGCAGGCCTACGGCGCCGGCGGCCTGAAGGCGAGCCGGCTCGAGGCCTGCGAGTACCTGGCGCGGCTGTACTGGTACACGGTGGAGTTCGGCCTGATCGCCACGCCGGCAGGCCTGCGCGCCTACGGCGCCGGCATCCTGTCGTCCGCCGGCGAACTGCGCTACAGCGTCACCAGCCCCGTGCCGCAGCGCCTGCCGTTCGAACTGGAGCGCATCATGCGCACGCGCTACAGGATCGACAGCTACCAGGCCAGCTACTTCGTCATCGACAGCTTCGAGCAGTTGTTCGCGGCGACCGCACCGGACTTCGCACCGATCTACAAGCGCGTGGCCGGCGAGCCGGAGTTCGATGCCGACAGCCGCGCCCAGACCTCGGCGAATACTTCCGGCTGATCGGCCAGGTGCACATGCGCGCTGCCCGGGACGTGCCGGTTGTCAGCGCCTGGCAGGGTTGCGGTCGACGGCGGAAAGACGATGTTGTCGCAGTGGCTGTAGAAGCAGGTGAACTGCGCGTAGGGGGACTGGCCCGCCCGCGCACGCTCGGCCGCGCGCAGCCCGTCGAGCCAGGCGTTGCGCCTTCTCATCTGCAAACTGTTGGGCGTGACGCCGAAGCGGGCCAGCCAGGTGCCGGCATGCGGCGACCCGATGGTGACCACATGCTCGACCGCGTCACGCTGCACACAGCGTGACAGCCAGGCGCGCACGGCCAGTCCGCCCATGCTGTGCGCGACGACCAGGGGCGCGCGCCCCGTGGCTTCGCGCACGCGCCGAACCGCATCGTCCACGGTGCCCACGTAGTCGTCGATGCGTCCGAACACCGGCTCGAGATTCACGGCGACGAAGGGCACGCCGGCCGCGCGAAAGCGCGCGAGCCACGGGTTCCAGAAACCGCGGTTGCAGACGAAGCCGTGCACCAGCACCACGCCGAGGCGGCCGCGATGTCCGGCATCGAGGAAGTCCGGTTGGGCCTGCGAGCGGAACGGCTGGCGCCAGCAGAAGACACGCGGCGCCGACCGCGCCTCCCCCCACCAAGCGCGCAGCAGTTGGGCGGCGCTGGCGCGGGGCGCAGGGTCGTCGTCGCGCGTCCAGGCGAGCAGCACGAACTCGAGGCCGAGGAAGAGCGCATAGCCGAACAGCACGAGCATGGCACCGACCAGCGCCCAACCCCAGCGCTGCTGGCGCGCAAACCACAGTGCCCAGGCGGCAGCCAGCGCGAGCAGCGAGAGGGTGATGGCCTGCTGCAGGCGTGCGAGCATGCGACGATGCTACGCGAGCGCCACGTCGCGCCCGGCGAGGCGCTTCGCCAGGTCGGTGGCAAGGCGATTGACGATGCCGTAGATCGAGAGCTGCGGGTTGGCGCCGATGCTGGTCGGGAAGATCGAACCATCGTGCACCGACAGGTTGGCGACCTGCCAGTGCGTGCCGTCGGAGCGGACCACGCCGCGCTGCTCGTCGGCTGCCATGCCGCAACCGCCCATCACGTGCGCGCTGACCACTCGGGCAAGCAGCGGCTTCATCGGCAGCTCGGCGATCGCCTGCCGGGCCTGGCTCCAGGAGGTGTAGCGTTGTGCCATCTCGTGCACCGGCAGCACGACCTGCGCGCCGGCGGCGAACTGGATCTCGGCCATGCTCAGGTAGGCACGGCGGGCGCCGTCCATCACGAACTCGTTCAACGGGTAGTCGAGCACTGGCGAACCGTCGGAGCGCAGCGCCACGCGACCGCCCGGCGACTGCTCGTGAAAGCCATCGCGCATCAGTGCGAGGAGGGCATGCGTGTTCGGAAACTGAGCCAGCAGGTCTGCCTGATCGCGGCCGAAGCCCGGCAGCGTGGAGGCAAAGATCACCGGGTGGATGGGTGGCGCCTCGAGCTTGTAGCCGATCGGGCCGTCGAGCGGCTGGGTCTCGAGGAAGTGGTCGGAATAGATGGTCTGCGGAGCGCCGTCCCAACCCGCGATCTCACGGTCGAACAAAGCCGCCGAGATCACCACTGGATGCAGGAAGGTGCGTCGTCCAAGCCGACCATGCGGGTCGGGCACGCCCGAACGCAGCAGCAGGGCCGGCGAGTTGATCGCGCCGCCGGCGACCACGTAGTGCTTGGCCGTGATGCGCACGACGCCTGCGCCTGCTGGACGCCCGGCCAAGTCCACCGGCACGCAGCGCAGCGCCTCGACACGGCCGCCCTTCAGTTCCAGCGCTTCGGCGCGAGTCTGCACAAGCAATGTCGCACCACGCTCCAGCGCGGCGGGAATCGTCGTCACCAGCATCGACTGCTTGGCGTTGGTCGGGCAGCCCATGCCGCAGGAGCCGAGGTTCCAGCAGCCCTTGACATTGCGCTGGATCATCGGCGCAGTCATCCCCAGCGCGGTGGCGCCCCGGCGCAGCAGTTCGTTGTTGTCGTTGGGCGCCATCAGCCAGGGCCCGATGTTCAGCCGGCGCTCGGCCTGCCGGAACCACGGTGCCATCGCCTCGGCGCCGAAGTCGGTGAGGCCGAAGTGTGTCCGCCAATGTTCCAGCGTCGGCGCCGGTGTGCGGAAGGAGCTGGTCCAGTTGACTGTCGTCGAGCCTCCGACACAGCGGCCCTGCAAGATATTGATCGCCTTGTCGGCCGTCTTGCGTGCCGCGCTCTCCTGATACAAGGCCGGATAGGCTTCGCTTTCGCGCTGATGGAAGTCGGTGCTGCTGCGCAGCGGCCCTTCCTCGACGAGCACCACCGACAAGCCGGCCTGGGTCAACAACTCGGCGGTGATGCCCGCGCCGGCACCGCTGCCGACGATGACGACATCGCAGCCAATGTTCTCGGGCAGCGTAGCCTGGCGGCCGCCGAACACCCGCCAGCCTCGGGCCAGCCCTTCACGCACGGGATCGGGCAATCGGCTCACGTGTCTTACCTCGCTCAGATGTCCATCGGGCCGGGGTAGCCCATGTGCGCCCAGGCTGATGGGTCGGAGAAGTAGGCCGCGTTGGTCAGGTCACGCAGCGCGTGGTAGGCCTGCTGCTTGAGAGCGAGCGAAGAGAGGCGCAACCCCTGCAGGGCGGTGTGTACCTGAGTGACGCTGGCGTCGGGCCATTGCGTTCCCAGGCCGACCAGCGCAACTCGTCCCGGTGCGCTGGCGAGCAGCGCGAGCAATCGCGAGATCTCGCCCCGCGTCGACTCGGGGAAGGCGGTGATCGTGGCCTCGAGCCGGATGAGGTGCTCGTCGAGTGCACGTTCCCGATCCGTCCCGGGTGCTGGCAAGGCGCCATCGAGCACGGTGATCGCGATGGCGCGCATGACGGCACGGGCTCCTTCGCCGAGTCGGCCGTTCGACACCCCGGGCTGGAGCAAGGCAATTCCGCCGCCGGCGACGACAAGAACCACTGTCGCGCCGAGACCGAACTTGAGCAGGGTTCGTCGTTGCATCGTCCTGGTTGGTGTGGCCGCACGCGTCTCTCGGCCGCGCGCAGTGTTGCATCATTCGGCACGGCGGGGCTAGAGCGGCCCGACTAACCGGGGTGGATGGAGTCCTTGGCCGCGGCGCTACATTCGACCGTGGAGTCCTTGCCAACGATGCCCGCAGACGCCCGATCCATCCTTGCGCAACTCGACATCGTCTCGCGCGAACGCGAATTGCGGGCCGCTGATCCGTTGCTGGCGCTGGCCGTGGTGAAGCTGAAGGAGTATCAGCAGCGACGCTTCTGTCTGACCTATGCGGACCTGCTGGCCAGCCCCCGCTACGCGGCGGCATCGCGCTTCTTCCTCGACGAACTCTACGGGCCCAAGGATTTCAGTGAGCGAGACGCTCAGTTTGCGCGCGTGGTGCCAGCCCTGGTCCGACTCTTTCCTCGGGAGATCGTCGAGACCGTGGATGTGCTTGCCCGCTTGCATGCGCTGTCGGAAACGCTGGATACGACGATGGCGAGGCAGCTGATCGACCGCCCCGTGGATCGCAGGTCCTACCTGCTGGCTTGGCAAGCCACGGGCGATGAAGCGTCTCGCGAGCGACAGATCGCCCTGACGCTCACCATCGGTCGCGAGCTCGACCGGCTCACGCGCAAGCCGCTCCTGCGCAGGACGCTCCACCTCATGCGCGGGCCTGCGCGTGCCGCAGGTCTGCCCGCTCTCCAGCAGTTCTTGGAAACGGGGTTCGACACCTTCAAGGACATGGGCGGAGCCGACACTTTCCTGTCGACGGTGGGCGAGCGCGAGCGGCGATTGGCCAGGGTCCTGTTCGAGGCGAGGCCGCAGATGCCACTTCCGCGCTCGCCCTCCGCGCTCGATCCGTTAGGACAATTACCATAGCGGCCGTTTGCCGCGGCCGCGAGCATCGCTAGTTTGACTCCTACTCACGAGAGCGCTCAGTGACCAACCTCGCCCACCCCTGGCTCGCGAGCTATCCGCCCGGCGTCCCCGCCGAGATTGATCCCACCCGCTACAACTCGCTGACCCAGCTGCTCGAGGAGGCTTTCCGTAACCACGCGCGCTCTTGCGCGGCGGTGTGCATGGACAGCGAACTGAGCTTCGCGCAGCTCGACGAGCTCTCGGCTTCGCTGGGTGCCTGGTTGCAGAGCAGGCAATTGGCGCGTGGCGCGCGCGTGGCGCTCATGATGCCCAACGTGTTGCAGTACCCGGTCGCCATTGCGGCGGTGTTGCGCGCCGGCTATGTGGTGGTCAACGTCAATCCGCTGTACACCGCGCGCGAACTCGGGCACCAGTTGAAGGACTCCGGGGCCGAGGCCATCGTCGTGTTGGAGAACTTTGCGCACACGCTTGCGGAGGTGATCGACCGGACACCGGTGAAGCATGTCGTGCTGGCGGCGATGGGCGACCTGCTCGGCTTCTGGAAGGGTCAGTTGGTCAACCTGGCCGTGCGCCATGTGCGCAAGATGGTGCCGGAATTCGACCTCCCGCTAGATGGAGGGCGCACGGTGACACGCTTCAACATGGCGTTGGCTGAAGGGACGCGGATGAGCCTTCGTCGTGTTGAGATCGGCCCGGACGACATCGCCTTTCTGCAGTACACGGGCGGGACGACTGGTATTTCGAAGGGGGCGACTTTGCTCCATCGCAACGTGGTGGCGAACGTGCTGCAGTCGGAAGCGTGGTTTCAGCCCAAGCTCGACACGTTGCCTGTGAATCGACAGTTGACGGTGGTTTGCGCTCTGCCCCTGTATCACATCTTTGCCCTGACGGCCTGCTTCATGCTCGGTGCGCGCTTCGGCATGAAGTGCCTGCTGATCCCCAATCCTCGCGACATTCCTGGCTTCGTGAAGACCCTGGCGCGCCACCGCGTGAGCATGTTCCCGGCTGTGAACACCTTGTTCAACGCCCTGGCCAACGACCCCGACTTTGCCCGGTTGGACTTCTCGGACCTGGTCATCTCCAACGGGGGCGGCATGGCGGTGCAACGGGCCACTGCGGTGAAGTGGAAGAAGGTCACGGGGTGTCCGATCGTCGAGGGCTATGGCTTGTCCGAAACCTCGCCGGTGGCAACGATCAATCGGTTTGACATCGACGAGTTCAGCGGCAGCATCGGCCTGCCTGTGCCTTCGACCTTGGTGGCGATACGCGACGACGACGGAAGGGATGTAGCCGTCGGCCTACCAGGCGAGATCTGCATCAAGGGCCCGCAGGTGATGGCAGGCTACTGGAATCGGCCCGATGAGACCGCGAAGGTCATGACCGAAGACGGCTTTTTCAAATCCGGCGATGTGGGCGTGATGGATCCGGACGGTTCGATTCGTATCGTCGACCGCAAGAAGGACATGATTCTCGTGTCCGGCTTCAACGTCTACCCGAACGAGATTGAGCAGCAGGTGAGCCTGCATCCAGGCGTGCTGGAGTGTGCCGCGGTGGGCGTGCCCGATGAGAAATCGGGTGAGGCCGTCAAGTTGTACGTGGTGCGACGTGACCCTGCCCTGTCCGAGACCGACGTGATGGATTACTGCAGGGAGAACTTCACGGCGTACAAGCGTCCGCGGCATGTCGAGTTTCGCGACGACCTGCCGAAGTCGAACGTGGGGAAGATCTTGCGCCGCGAATTGCGCGGGTAGGGGTAGATTGTCGCTCGGGCTAATTTGCTCTTGGTCCATCTACGTCCTTTCGTCGCTCATCGGCATACCGACAAGGGATTGAGAGCCGCGAAAGATCAATGAAAAAAGCCCCCGTCAAATGACGAGGGCTTCTTTGCTTGTATTAGCCTGACAATGTCCTACTTTCACACGGGAATCCGCACTATCATCGGCGCTGAGGCGTTTCACTGTCCTGTTCGGGATGGGAAGGAGTGGGACCACCTCGCTATGGTCATCAGGCTTAACTTGTTGCCAACTTGCATTTTCAGCAAGACAGCCAATTCGCAGAGTCTGAATCAGTTTGATTGCACACCGAAGCTTCCTTGAAGATCGGCACAACGGCCTCACTCAAACTTTGACGCTCCGGTCAAAGTTATAGGGTCAAGCCTCACGAGCAATTAGTACCGGTTAGCTTAACTGGTTACCCAGCTTCCACACCCGGCCTATCAACGTCCTGGTCTCGAACGACTCTTCAGGGGGCTCAAGGCCCCGGCAAGACTCATCTTGAGACGAGTTTCCCGCTTAGATGCTTTCAGCGGTTATCTCTTCCGCACATAGCTACTCGGCAATGCCACTGGCGTGACAACCGATACACCAGAGGTGCGTCCACTCCGGTCCTCTCGTACTAGGAGCAGGCTCTCTCAATCTTGCAGCGCCCACGGAAGATAGGGACCAAACTGTCTCACGACGTTTTAAACCCAGCTCACGTACCTCTTTAAATGGCGAACAGCCATACCCTTGGGACCGGCTACAGCCCCAGGATGAGATGAGCCGACATCGAGGTGCCAAACACCGCCGTCGATATGAACTCTTGGGCGGTATCAGCCTGTTATCCCCAGAGTACCTTTTATCCGTTGAGCGATGGCCCTTCCATACAGAACCACCGGATCACTTTGTCCTACTTTCGTACCTGCTCGACTTGTCAGTCTCGCAGTCAAGCACGCTTATGCCAATGCACTATCAGCACGATTTCCGACCGTGCCTAGCGTACCTTCGAACTCCTCCGTTACGCTTTGGGAGGAGACCGCCCCAGTCAAACTGCCCACCATACACTGTCCCCAACCCGGATCACGGGCCAAGGTTAGAACCTCAAACACACCAGGGTGGTATTTCAACGTTGGCTCCACGACACCTAGCGGCGCCGCTTCAAAGCCTCCCACCTATCCTACACAGATCTGTTCACAGTCCAATGCAAAGCTACAGTAAAGGTTCATGGGGTCTTTCCGTCTAGCCG
>NZ_CALFYO010000032.1 GCF_937952055.1 uncultured Piscinibacter sp. | reverse complement strand
CGCAACAAGGGCGTGGCCTACTGCCCGCACTGCGACGGCCCGCTGTTCAAGGGCAGGAAGGTGGCGGTGATCGGCGGCGGCAACTCCGGCGTCGAGGCGGCCATCGACCTGGCCGGCGTGGTCGAGCACGTCACGCTGATCGAGTTCGCCGAGGCGCTGAAGGCCGACGCCGTGCTGGTGAACAAGCTCAGGAGCCTGCCCAACGTCGCGATCCACACCGGCGCACAGACCACCGAGATCGTCGGCAACGGTCAAAAGGTGACCGGCCTGCGCTACAAGGAGCGCACGACCGGCGCCGAACACGGCATCGATCTCGCCGGTGTGTTCGTGCAGATCGGTCTGGTACCCAATACCGAATGGCTCAAGGGCACGCTGGAGCTGTCGAAGTACGGCGAGATCATCGTCGACGCCAAGGGCGCCACGAGCATCCCCGGCGTGTTCGCCGCCGGCGACGCGACGACGACGCCGTACAAGCAGATCATCATCGCCGCTGGCGAAGGCGCGAAGGCGGCGCTGTCGGCCTTCGACCACCTGATCCGGCACGGCACGAACGGCTGAGCTCGAGCACGGCGTTCCACTGCAAACATGGGGGGCCGAGCGCCAAGGCATAGGGATGTGAACGGCGCGTCGACAGGGCTTTGATGGCAGGCCACGCGGACGTGACGTCCGCCCTGCCAAGGAGGCCCGCATGGCCACTGTCTTCCGCATCCACCCCGCGATCGGTGTCGCGCGCGTCGGCAACAGCGACGAATTCTTCATCGGGCCCGAGCGCATCGGGCAACGGCCCCAGCCTGCCGGCGGCTTCAAGGACGCGCAGTGCCGCGTGAAGCGGCAGGCGGCACGCTTCCACATCTTCGCCCACCACGACGACGGCACGGTCGAGGAGATCACCGACGCCGACGCGACGATCACCTGGACCGTGCATCTGGCCAACCGCAAGGCCAGCTACCCCGGCCGCGGCAACAGCGAGCCGGCCGGCGACCTCGCCATCGATCCCGGTGCGCGCAGCACCAACGGGCCGAACCAGCGGCGCCTGTTCGACACCGGCACGATCCGCTTCTCCGGGCAGGGCGCCGTCGCCGTGCCGCTGGGCGAGATGCGCAGCGACACCGAAAACCGGCTGCTCGTCTTCGCCGGCGCGGGCCATTCGGCCTCGCCGGCCGGCAACGGCATCGGCAACTTCTGGGCCAACGCCGGCTGGTACGACGACATCGCCGACGGGCCGGTGTCGGCGACGATCACGCTGCGTGCCGACAACAGTTCGCCGCCGGTGGTCGGCGCCTGGGTCGTCACCGCGCCGCCGAAGTTCGCGCCGCACCAGGACACCTCGACGACGCTGTACGACCGGCTGCTGCAGGTGATGGTCGACGCGGGCCTCGCCGCCGCGCCCGCCGCCACGTCCTACACCCGCGACATCCAGCCCATCCTGCAGCGCGGCCGCGATACGCGGTGGGTCTACAACCTCGGCGGCTTCCCCTCGGCCCACACCTGGGCCGACCCGGTCACCGCGCCGGCCCTGCGCACTGCGGTGCTCAACCGCATGCGCCCCAACGGCAACATGCCGCAGCTCGCCGGCTCCGACCCGGGGCCGACCGCCCTCCAGCTTGCGCACCTGCAGCGCTGGGAAGCCGGCAACTTCGCCGACGACTGGGGCGCCGTGCCGGTGGTCGAGCCTGCGATCACCCCGGCGGGACTGGACCGGGCGGCGCTCGACGCCTGCGTCGGCGGCTCCTTCTTCCCCGGCATCGAGGCCGGCGGCAAGGATCCGTCGAACCGGCCGATCCTCTTTGCCACCAACTACAGCGAGGCCTTCCGCATCAATCACGCCACCGTCCTGCCGGGCACCCTCAGTGCCTCGATGGCGCTGCCCTGGCAGGCGGACTTCATGGCCTGCGGCGGCAACTGGTGGCCGGTGCCGCGGCCGTCGTCGGTGATCCCGCAAGGCAGCAACAGCTACCAGGACTGGACGCGCGGCATCACCGGTTCAGAGGACCTGGTCGAGCGCTGGCACACGCTCGGCTTCGTCGTCGCACAAGGCGCGTCGCATGTCGAGGTGGAGCGCTGCGACACGGCGACCATCAACCTGCTGACCCCGCACCTGAACTTCATCGACGTGCCCCAGGGGCCGATGGGCATGGTGCGCGAGCAGCCGCTGGCAATCAGCTTCGAAGTCGTTGCGCCGAGCGCGGCGGTGACCCTGGAGTACGCGCCCGGCGGCGGTCCGACGCACGCCCAGCTGGTGCCGGGCAACACCAGCGTGACCGTGGGGCCGACGGGTGGCAGCGGCGTGGCCACGGCACGGCTGTGGGTGATCTATCGCACCGGCGCCGCGCCATCGGCGATCTCGACGCAGACCGTCACGGTGCGCGAGCCGGTCAGCGGGCAAAGCTGGAGCATCGGCATCGATGCCAACACGGTCGCGCGCAAGACGGCGGCAGTGGCGCTGGTGCTCGACCGCTCGGGCAGCATGGCGCAGGACCGCGGCGACGGGCAGAGCAAGCATGCCTCGCTGCAGCAGGCGACGGAGACCTTCGTCGACGTGATGCTCGAAGGCGACGGCATCGGACTGGTGCGCTACAACCAGGACGCGCAGGTGCTGCAGGGCGTGGTCCCACTGGGCGCAGGCGGGCTGAGCGACCTCAACCGCAGCGGCACCATCGATCTGATCCGCGGCAACGGCCTCGACCCGGCCGGCGCCACCAGCATCGGCGACGGCATCTTCGAAGGGCGGCAGATCCTCGACAGCGCGGGCGGCTTCGACGTCAAGTCGCTCGTCGTGCTGACCGACGGCGTGGAAAACAGCCCCCGCTTCATTGCCGACGTGGCCGGCGAGATCAACGAGCTCACCTACGCCATCGGCCTGGGCACGCCGCAGAACACCAGCGCCGCCGCGCTGCAGAACATCTCCGGCAACCACGGTGGCTTCCTGCTCATCACCGGCGCGATCGATCAGAACAACCGCTTCCTGCTGCAGAAGTACTTCCTCCAGGTCCTGGCTGGCGTGAGCAACGCGGAGG
Organism: uncultured Piscinibacter sp.; assembly: GCF_937952055.1. GTDB lineage: Bacteria > Pseudomonadota > Gammaproteobacteria > Burkholderiales > Burkholderiaceae_C > Piscinibacter. Next base: position 257,633 of record NZ_CALFYO010000032.1, on the reverse strand, counting down.
TGGTGCTCGATCCCGACGGCGAGCTCGTGCCCGGCGCAGTGCATCGCATCCCGTTCCGTCTCACCGACGCCGACGCCGGGGTGGACGTGATCCTGCTCAGCCCGTTCGTGCAGGCGGTGGATTTCCGCCTGCAGACGCCCTCCGGCCTGATTCTCGAGCCCTGGCGTGCGGCCGGCGAGCCGGCGATGCGCTGGGTGCTGGGGCGCGGCGTCAGCTACTACCGGCTGGTGCTGCCCATGCAGCTCCTGCAGGACCGCTTCGACCAGGGCGGCACCTGGCACGCGCTGCTGACCATCGGCAAGCCACGCACCCGGCCGTCCAAGGGCAGCGAGGACGGCGTCGACCTGTCGATCCTGCGCGGCCTGCACGCGAGCCCTGCGAGCCGCCAGCGCGAGCTGCGCGCCGCCGGCATGCCGAGCGAGAACCAGCGGCGCTTCGAGGTGGCACAGCACTTCGATCGCGATGGGCTGGCGGCCACGGTGATCGGCAACGCCTCCGGCGAACTTGCCACGGGCCAGGCGCGGCGCACGCTGCCCTACAGCCTGATCGTGCACAGCTACTCGAGCATCTCGCTGCGCGCCGAATCTCACCAGAGCGGCTACGAGCCCGGCGCGACGGTGCGCGTGCAGGCCACGCTGACGCAGTCGGCCGTGCCGCTGGAAGGCATGGCCAGCGTGTGGGCCGAGCTGCTGCGGCCTGACGGCAGCAGCACGACGTTCGCCCTGCACAGCAGCGAGGCCGGACGCTACGCCGCCGAGTTCACGGCCGACAGCACCGGTGTCTACCGGCTGCGCGTGCGTGCCCATGGCCAGACGCGCCAGGGCATGCCGTTCACGCGCGAGCGCAGCCTGACCGCTGCGGTCTGGCGCGGCGGCGACCGCGACGCCGAAACGGGCGTCGGCCGTCCGGGCGGCGGCGCGAACGAGCAGCTGTGCGAGCTGCTGCAATGCCTGCTGAGGGAGGGCGGGCTGATCAGTCCCGAGCTGGAGAAGCGGCTGCGCGAATCCGGCGTCGACCTCGGCCGGCTGCGCAAGTGCGTCGCCGGCCACTGCGCCGCCGAGAAGCTTTCGCCACGCATGGACGGCTGATCGCCATGGCAGCCACCGAAGCGCTGCGCTGCGACGTGGCCATCGTCGGTGCCGGCCCCGCCGGCGCCGCGCTGGCGCTGCGCCTGGCCCGGCAGGGCCGGCGCGTGGCCCTGCTCGAACGCAGCCGCTTCGAGCAGCCGCGCGTCGGCGAGACCCTGTCGCCGCCCGTGCAGGGCGAACTGCGCGCGCTCGGCGTGTGGGACGCCTGCCTGGCGCTGGGCCCGCTGCCGTCGTGGGGCACCAGCAGCGCCTGGGGCGACGGCGAGCTGCGTTCGCAGTCGCACCTGCTCAGCCCTTGGGGCTGCGGCTGGCACGTCGACCGCGAGGCATTCGACCGCCTGCTCGCGCATTCCGCCGCGGCCGCCGGAGCCTGCCTGGCCGAAGGCGCCGCGGCGCGCGAGTGGCGGCATGACGGCCGGCATTGGTGGCTGCGTGCCGGATCGACAGCGCTGCGCGCGAAGGTGCTGGTCGACGCCAGCGGACGCAGCGCACATGTCGCGAGGCAGCTGGGCGCATGCCGGCTGATGCTCGATCCGCTCGTCGGCATCGCCGCGGCGTGGCGGGACGTGGAGGAAGCGCAGCAGCACCACCTGCTCGTCGAAGCCGTGCCGGAGGGCTGGTGGTACTCCGCGCCGTTACCGGCGCCCGGCGCTGTGCGCTCGATGATCACCATGCTGATGACCGACGCGGACGGCTGCGCCGCGCAGCAGCTGCAGCGTGCCGGGCCATGGCACGCAGCACTGGCGCGCGCCGACGCGACGCGACGGCGACTGAGCGGGGCGCGGGCAGTGGCGGCGCCACGGGTCCACGTCGCGCAGAGCCAGCGGCTGCGCCGCCGGCAGGCATCGACCGCAGATGGCCCCTGGCTCGCCGTCGGCGATGCGGCGCTGGCGGTCGACCCCCTGTCGGGCAGTGGCGTGCTGCGTGCGCTGCGCCAGGCGGCGCAGGCGGCCGAGGCCGTCGCGGGGATCCTGGATCGGCCGCAATGTTCTGTCGAAGTCCTGGCCGCCTACGAATCGGCGCTCGACGGGGAATGCTCGCGCTACTTGGTCGAGCGCGCACAGCAGTACGGAATGGAGGGGCGCTTCGAGACGCCGTTCTGGCGCCGGCGTCAGGCGCGCATGCCGAGCCTGGCGCGACCGGCAGGAATCGAACCTGCGACGTAGCCTTCGGAGGGCTGCATGATATCCACTTCACCACGGTCGCTCGCGAGGGGCGGATTCTACCGCCCAAGCCCTGCGCCCGAAGCGGGGCCCGTCGCCGCGAGGCGCGGGAGGCCTCAGCGCCGGCGACGCTTCAACCAGCGTTCGGCGCCCTCGAACAGCGCCTGCGTCGCCAACGCCATCGCCGCAGCGGGCAGCGCGCCGGCCAGCAGCGTCGCGTGGTCGTTCAGCGCCAGCCCGGTGGCGATGCGCTCGCCGTAGCCGCCGGCGCCGATGAAGGCGGCGATCGTCGCCGTGCCCACCGTGATGACGGCCGCCGTCTTGAGACCGGCGAGGATCACTGGCGCCGCCAGCGGCAGGTCGACCGTGCACCACCGCTGCCAGGGGCTCAGGCCGAGCGCCGTGCCGGCGTCGCGCAAGCCGCGCGGCACCTGCGCCAAACCGGTGGTGGTGTTGCGCACGATCGGCAGCAGCGCGTACAGCGCCAGCGCCACCAGTGCCGGCACGGTGCCGATGCGCCCGAGCAGCGGGATCAGCATGGCGAACAGCGCCAGCGACGGCACCGTCTGCAGCACGCCGACCAGTGCCATCACCGTCTGTTCCAGACGCGGCAGTGCGGCCGCCGCCGCGCCGAGCGGAATGCCGATGGCCGCGGCGGCACCGACGGCGACCAGCACCAGCATGAGGTGCTCGCGCGTGAGCCGGCCGAGGTCGTCGGCGAACAGCCGCTCGCGCCAGCCGCTGCGGCCTGCCGCCGCCTCGCCCCGCGGCGGCGCGACGAAATCGCGTGCGATTTCCATGAACGGACGGCCGCGCAGCTCCGCGTCGCCGTTCATGGCGATCATCCTCGCGGCATCGATGCGTCCTTCGAGCGCCGCGATGGCGCGCCAGGCGGCCGGGGCGCGCTGCGCGAGGTCGAGGCGGTACAGCAGCACAGCGTCGTAGCGCGGGAAGTAGCCTGCGTCGTCGTCGAGCACCGTCAGCTTCATCTCGGCGATCTTCGCGTCGGTCGAGTAGATGTCGGTGAGGTCGATGCGCCGTGTGGCCAGCGCCTCGTAGGCGATGCCATGTTCGATGCCGGTCGGCCGCTGCGGCAGCCGGTAGCGCGCTGCGAGACCGGGCCAGCCATCGGCGCGGCCGATGAATTCGTGGGACAGGCCGAACACCAGCTGCGCATGCGTGGCGAGGTCGCTCAGCCGGGTGATGCCGAGTCGCGCCGCCTGCTCCCCGCGCATCGCCAGGGCATAGCCGTTCTGGAACCCCAAGGGCACCGCCACGCCCAGACCGAGCGGCGCCAGCTCGCGGTTCATCGTCGCAATGTCGGTCGGCCGGGGGTGCTTGAGGATCTCGGCGTCGACGGTGCCCAAGTACTCCGGGTAGACGTCGATTGCACCGGCCTTCAGTGCCTCGAAGACCACGGCGGTGTTGCCCAGGCCCTGTCGATGCTCGACGGCGGCGACATGTGGCGCCGCCGTCTGCGCGACGATCTCGCCGAGGATGTAGGACTCGGTGAAGCGCTTCGAGCCGACCACCAGCCGGCCGGCGTCGGCAGCCAGGGCCGGCAGGCCCACGGCGCACAGCACGAAGCCGAGGACGAGGTCACACGGACGCACGGGCGGTTCCCCCTACGATGGAGCGCCGATTCTGCCTGCGACCCGGGACGCTTGCGGCAAGGGCGCGCGAAGGCGCCCCGTGGGCACCCCTATAATCTGCGGGTTTTTGCTCTCCCGGGCGTGTTCCGGGGAAGCATCGCACCCGCAGCGCACCCGAAGCCGAGGAATTCATGAGCGACTCCCACGACCAAGACGGCCCGCACGAAGGCCCGATCAAGACGCCCAAGCAGCTGATCCTGGCGGTGGTGTTCTCGTTCGTCATCCCGATCCTCGCGATCGTGCTCCTGGTGAAGTACGTGACCACCGAGCACGGCCAGGCCGCCGGCAGCGAAGGTCTGGGCGCCGAGGCCGTGGCCCGCCGCATCCAGCCGATCGGCAGCATCGAGGTGAAAGACGCCAGCGACGCGACCACGCTGAAGACCGGCGAGCAGGTCTACGCCGCGCAGTGCAGCGCCTGTCACGCCTCCGGCGCCGCCGGCGCACCCAAGATCGGCGACACCGCGGCTTGGGCGCCGCGCATCCAGACCGGCTACGAGGCGCTGCTGAGCTCGGCGCTGAAGGGCAAGGGAGCGATGGGCGCGCAAGGCGGCGGCGACTTCAGCGACCTGGAGATCGGCCGCGCCGTGGTGCACATGGCCAACGCGAGCGGCGCCAAGTTCGACGAGCCCAAGGCCCCGGCTGCGGCAGCCTCTGCCGCGAAGTAGGTCTCGCGCCCTGCGACGAAACCGGCCCGCGGGCCGGTTTTTTCATGACCGCTCGCCGGCCGGGCTGAGCCGGAAACCGAAGCGTGCCGGCAGTTCGGCGAAGCGGATCTGCTGCGGTACCCAGAGGCCGCGCTCCACCGCGTCGGCCGCGGTCTCCATGTCCAGGGTGTGCACGAGCCCCAAGCCGAGGTCGGTGGCGAGGAAGAGCCGGCCGTGCTCGTCGAGCCACGCCGAGTCGAAGCGTGCCGCTTGCCCGGTGTGGCTGGTGATGAGCGGCATGCCCGGGGCGGGCGAGAGCCGCCACACGAACGGCGCGGCCTCCAGCTCGACGTAGACGCGCTGCGGCCCGTTCTGGAAGTACCAAGCGCCTGCCTCGTCCACCAGGTAGTTGCGGTGGATGAAGTCGCGCAGCTTGTCGTGCAGGATGCGGCTGCCCTTGACCCGCGGGAAGGGACCGGCGGCCTGCACGCGGTCGTCGCGCATGTACCAGTCGCCGCGAGCGTCCAGCGCGAGCCAGCCCCAGCAGTGCGGCACGTTGGGCCACTTCTTCAGCGCCGCCTTGACGATCTCGTCCATGCGCCGATGCTGCGTCAAAGCTGGCGCGTGATCCAGCCCATCACCTGCTCCGGCAGGGTCATCACGTGGCCAGGCCAGCGGCCACCCGGGAAACCGACATGGCCGCCGTGCGGTGGCTGCCACAGCGTGACGTGGCGACCCACCTCGTGCCCTTGCGGCAGGCAGGCGCCGGGCACGAAGGGATCGTTCAGCGCGTTGAGCACCAGCGCCGGGATGCGGATCAGGCTCAGGTGCGGCTTCGCCGAGCCGCGCGCCCAGTAGTCGTCGGTGCCGGCAAAGCCGTGCAGCGGCGCGGTGAAGACGTTGTCGAACTCGTAGAGGTCGCGCGCCGCGAGCAGCTTCTCGCGGCTGAACAGGCCCGGGTGCTGCGCCAGCTTCGCCAGTGCCTTGGGCTTCATCGAGCGCAGGAACATGCGCGTGTAGACAAGCCGGTTGAAGCCGCGCCCGATGGCGTGGCCGCCGGCGGCGAGGTCGATCGGCGAGCTGATCGCGGCGACCGCCTTCACGGTGGCCGAGGCCGTCTCGCCGGCCTCCTCGGCCCAGCGCAGCAGCGCATTGCCGCCGAGCGACACGCCCACGGCCACCAGCGCTCCGGCATGTCGCGCTCTCGCCTGCGCGAGCATCCAGCCGATTTCCTCGTGGTCGCCGGAGTGGTAGGCGCGAGGCGCCAGGTTCAGTTCCCCCGAGCAGCCGCGGAAGTGCGGCATCACGAAGCGCCAGCCATGGCGGCGCGCCCAGCCGGCGAAGGCCTGCGCATAGTGACTGCGCGTCGAGCCTTCGAGGCCGTGGAACATCACGAGCAGCGGGGCCCGCGGGTCCTCGCCCAACCAGTCGGCGTCGACGAAGTCGTGGTCCGGTGTGACCCAGCGCTCGCGGCGGAATGCAAGCTTCGGCCCATGGTGCCGCCGCCCGAACAGCGCCGGCCAGATGGTCTGCGCGTTGCCGCCGGGCAACCAACGCGGCGCTCGGTACAGCCTCACCGCCGCTCAGTGCAGCGTGGACGCCGCTTCGGCGATGTCCTGCACCTCGCGCGGCGAGCCGGGGCTCGCGTGGTGCGCCGCCATCGCCCAGCCGGCGCCGGACTTCACATAGACGTTGGTCGCCACCACCCAGGCCGTCTGCGGCCCTTCGTCGGTGGGAATCTCGATGCGCTCGAGCACGCTGTGCACCGCGCAGTTCATGGCCTGCAGCCGGCGCACCTTCTCCGCGCGCGCGGCAATGGCGCCGTTGGCGAAGATGGCCTCGAAGGCGGCCCGGATCGCGGCGGCGCCGACCGCCCGCGGCCCGCCCGGGTGCACGCAGACGATCTCGTCGTCGTCCGACCAGACGGCCATGAGCGCCTCGATGTCGGCGCGCTGCAGCGCCTCGTAGAACTGCTGCTCGATCTCGTCGGGCGTCGACGGCGGCGGTGGCGGCTTGGCGCGCGGCATCTTCTGTTCCCGTCCGGCCTCAGCGGAACACGACGGTCTTCCTGCCGTTGAGCAGCACGCGGTGCTCGACATGCCAGCGCACCGCGCGGGCCAGCACCACGCACTCGACGTCTCGGCCGACGGCGGTGAAGTCCTCGGGGCTGAGCGTGTGGTCGACGCGCTCGACGTCCTGCTCGATGATCGGGCCCTCGTCGAGTTCGGCGGTGACGTAGTGCGCGGTGGCGCCGATCAGCTTCACGCCGCGCTCATGCGCCTGATAGTAGGGCTTCGCACCCTTGAAGCTGGGCAGGAAGCTGTGGTGGATGTTGATCGCGCGGCCGCGCAGGAACTGGCAGAACTCGGCGCTGAGGATCTGCATGTAGCGCGCCAGCACGACCAAGTCGACCTGCTCCCGGTCGACCAGCGCCTCGACCTGCTGCTCCTGCGCGCGCTTGGCTTCGGCGCCCGCGCCGGTGGGCAGCGGCAGGTGGTGGAAGGGGATGCCGTAGCTGGCCGCCAGATCGGCGTAGTCCGGATGGTTGGAGACGATCGCCGGGATCTCGACGTCGAGCTGCCCGGAGCGCCAGCGGAACAGCAGGTCGTTCAGGCAGTGGCCGTGCTTGCTGACCATCAGCAGCACGCGCGGCTTGCGTGCCAGCGAGTGCAGCTTCGCGTCCATGCCGAACTGCTCGCGCAGGTGGGTGAACAGCGGGTCGAGCTTGGCCGTGTCGGCCAAGTGCGGCGGTGCCTCGAAATGCACGCGCAGGAAGAACAGGCCCGTCGCGTCGCTGGCGAGCACGTCGCCGTACTGCTGCGAATCGATGATGTTGCAGCCGGCCTGGAACAGCAGGCCGGAGACGGCGTGCACGATGCCTTTGGTATCGCGGCAGGACAGGGTGAGGACGAATTGGTTGCGGCTGGACATCGGTGCGTTCCTGAGGTCCGGGCATTGTACGGAGCGCCTCTGTCGGCCGTCGGCAGGCGCCGGGACGGCGTCAGCGCCCAGCGCCCCGCAAGGTCACGCTGAAGGTCGACCCGCGGCCGGGTGCGCTGGCCACGTCGATGCGGCCACCCATCAGTTCGACCAGCGCCTTGGTCACCGCCAGGCCGATGCCGGCGCCTTCGATCGCGCTCGTCGCCTGGGCACCACGCTGGAAAGGCTCGAACAGCGTGGCCATGTCCTCGGCGGCGATGCCCATGCCGGAGTCGTGCACCTCGATGACCACGGCGCCGCCATCGACGCCGCGCACCGCGATGCCGACGTGGCCGCCGCGGCGGTTGTACTTGATCGCGTTGCCCAGCAGGTTGAGCAGCACCTGGCGCAACCGCGTGGTGTCCACGCGCGCGGACACCGCGGCGCCGGCACCGTCGAAGTCCAGCTCGATGCCTGCCGCATCCGCCTGCGGCCGCACCAGCGCGAGACAGTCGATGATCAGCGGCGCGAGCGGCAGCTCGGCAAGCGTGACGGCGAGCTGGCCGGACTCGATGCGAGTCAGGTCGAGCAGTTCGCCGATCATCTGCAACAGGTGCGCTCCGGCCTCGCGGATCAGCTCGACGCGGCGGCGCTGCGTCTCGGTGAGCGGCTCGCGCACGTCCATCTCGAGCAGTTGCGCAAAGCCGAGCACCGCGTTCAGCGGCGTGCGCAGCTCATGGCTCATGCGAGAGAGGAAGTCGGTCTTGGCGCGGTTGGCGGCCTGCGCCGCCACTGCGTCGGCGCGTGCCTGTTCGAGGTCGTGGGTGTCGGTGATGTCCTCGATGTAGCCGTGCCACAGCACGCTGCCGGCGGCCTCGCGCTGCGGGGTGGCATGCAGGCGGACCCAGCGCGTCTGGCCATCGCCCAGATGGAGACGGAACTCGCAACGCCAGCGCTGCATCGCGCGCAGCGCGTCGGCGACGCCGGCGAACACCCGTTCGCGGTCCGCGCGCTCGATCAGGCGCATGGCGCGCGAGGGGTTCTCGATGAACGCCTGCGGCTCGAGCCCGAGCAGCTCGATGCAGCTCTCGCTGATGAAAGGAAACTCACCGCCGCCATCGGGCAGGGTGCGGTACTGGTAGACGATGCCCGGCACGTTGCGCACGATGCGGCGCAGGCGATCGCTCAGCGTCAGTGCCTCGCGCTGCGCATCGCGGCGCTGCGTGATGTCGGACAGCGTACCGACCACGCGCAGCGGCTCGCCCTGCGCGTCGCGCTCGACCACCCGGCCTCGCTCGGAGATCCAGCGCCACGAGCCGTCCTTGCAGTGCGCGCGGTACTCGTGCTCGTAGATCGGCACCTCGCCGCGCGCATGGCGCAGGTAGGCGGCGTGGTTCTCGGCCAGGTCGTCGGGATGGATCAGCGCGTTCCACGCCTGCTGCGACATCGTGATCTCGCCCGGACCGTAGCCGAGCAGCGCCGCGCTGGCGTCGGTGCTGGAAAGCCGGTCGCTGGGCACCTCCCACTCCCACACCGAGGTGCCGGCACCGAGCAGCGCATCGCGCATCAGCGCCTCGGTGATGCGCCCGGTCTCGTCCCTCATGGCGCCAGCGCCTCGTCCAGCGCGGCCTCGACACGCTGCGGCGCCACCTCGGTCAGGCAGCGCGTGTGGCCGTAGCGGCAGCTGCGCTCGAAGCAGGGCATGCAGTCGAGCTTCAGTTCATGCTTCAGCCACAGCACGCGGGCGCGCGGATTCAGCGGCGGCGTGTGCTCGGGGCTGGTGGAACCGAACACCGCCACCTGCGCGATGCCGAAGGCAGCAGCCACGTGCATCAGCCCGGAATCGTTGCTGACCAGGCCGCGCGCGCCGGCGATGATCGCCATCGCGTCCATCAGCGCGGTCTGGCCGGCCATCACGCGGCAGGCGCCGGGCGCGGCCTCGGCGATCTGCTCGCACAGCGCCGCCTCCTTGCCCGAGCCGAGCAGCAGCACCGGCAGGCCGTCGCGCTGGTGCAGGCGCCGCGCCAGCGTCGCATAGTGCGAGGCTGGCCAGCACTTGGCCGGGCCGTACTCGGCGCCCGGCGCGAAGGCCCAGTAGCGCCCCGGTACGACGCCGGCGGCATGCGCGGCCGAGGTGATCACGCCGGCCTCGAAGCGCAGCCGAGGTCGCTCGTCCGCGCGCGGCCCTTCGCCCGACAGCGCGGCATAGAAGGCGACCATCGGCGGCCGGCCCCCCGGGTTGGGCAGCATCCGATTGAGCAGCAGCCAGCGCCCCTCGCCGCGGTAGCCGACGCGCGTCGCGATGCCGGCGAACCAGGGGATCAGCGCCGCCTTGATCGAATTGGGGAGGACGTAGGCAGTGTCGAAGCGGCCGCGAAGCGTGGCCGCGATGCGACGCCGCGCCGCCCAGTCGAGCCGACCATGGGCGAAGGGCAGCTCGATCACCTCGCGCACCTGCGGCATCGCGCGGTAGACCGGCGCCACCCACGGCAGCGCCGCCACCGCGAGCGTGTCGCCACGCGCCGCCAGGCGCGCCAGCAGCGGCTCGGACATCACCGCGTCGCCGATCCATTGCGGCGCGATGACCAGCGAGCGGGTCATGGACGGCGTGTTCTCAGCGGGCAGACACCCGGCATCAGTGCGAGTGCAGGACTTCGCCGGCCTTCAGCCGGTACACCGTGCCGCAGTACGGGCACTTGCCTTCGCCCTCCGTGGCCACGTCGATGAACACGCGCGGGTGGGTGCTCCACAGCGCCATCTTCGGGTTCGGGCAGGCCACCACTCCCGGGCCCTGCACGTCCTTCGCGGTCACCTCGACCACGGCCTTGGGTTCGCTGCTCATGATGTTCAGACCTTGGTGAGCCACTCGGCGTATTTCGCATTGCGCCCGTTGACGATGTCGAAGAAGGCGCTCTGGATCTTCTCGGTGATCGGGCCGCGCGACCCGCTGCCGATCTCGACGCGGTCGAGCTCGCGGATCGGCGTGACCTCGGCGGCGGTGCCGGTGAAGAAGGCCTCGTCGGCGATGTAGACCTCGTCGCGGGTGATGCGCTTCTCGACCAGCCTGATGCCCAGATCCTGGCAGATCGCGAAGATGGTGTCGCGCGTGATGCCGTTGAGCGCGCCGGCAGACAGGTCCGGCGTGTAGACCACGCCCTTCTTGATGACGAACAGGTTCTCGCCCGCGCCTTCGGAGACGAAGCCCGAGGCGTCGAGCAGCAGCGCCTCGTCGTAGCCTTCGTCGGTGGCCTCCATGTTGGCGAGGATGGAGTTGGTGTAGTTGCTCACCGCCTTGGCCTGCGTCATCGTGATGTTGACGTGGTGGCGGGTATAGCTGCTGGTCTTGACGCGGATGCCGCGCTTCATGCCTTCCTCGCCGAGGTAGGCGCCCCAGGGCCAGGCGGCGATCATCAGGTGGATGGTGTTTCCCTTGGGGCTGACGCCGAGCTTCTCGGAGCCGATCCAAGTCAGCGGGCGCAGGTAGCAGCTCTCCAGCTTGTTGACTCGCACCACTTCGCGCTGAGCCTCCATCACCTGCTCCAGGCTGAAGGGGATCTTCATGCGCAGGATCTTTGCGCTGTTGAAGAGTCGCTCGGTGTGCTCGCGCAACCGGAAGATCGCCGTGCCGTCCACCGTGTTGTAGGCGCGCACGCCCTCGAAGGCGCCGCAGCCGTAGTGCAGCGTGTGGCTCAGCACGTGGATCTTGGCGTCGCGCCAGTCCACCAGCTGGCCATCCATCCAGATCTTTCCGTCGCGGTCGGCCATCGACATGGCAACTCTCCAGGTTTCCTCGAACTGGCGATTTTACGGCGCAGGGGGGGAGGGCTCGCCGGCACCCGGCGGGCGCTCCAGCTGGAAGCGCACCAGCTTGCCACGCGCGAAGTGCAAATGCACGCTGCTGCCGCCTTCGTCGCGCCAGCTCCAGTCGTCGTCGCCGTCACTGAGCTTGCGGCCCAGGCTCCTCGTCAAGCCGATCACCTGCAGCAGGGTCATTCCGGGGCGCAGCTTCGCATGCAGCATCACCGCGCTGTCCACGCGCCCCGCCGGCGCCCGACCGGCCAGGCGCATCGCCCGCATCACGCGGCTGAACTGCAGCAACAGCCAGAACACCACCGCCGAGAAGGCGAACAGCACCCCCTGCCAGCCATAGGCCTGCCAGGCGAGTGCGACGAAGAGGGCGGCAAGCGCCCAGCCGATCACGGGATTCATGGCGGCGATGGTACGGGCGGCGCGCCGGCCTCCCAGCGACCGACGAATCCGCTGCGCAGCGCATCGGCCCAGTCGGCGCGGCCGTTCGCCTCGGCGCGGCGCGCGGCGGACTCGCAGTCGTACGGCAGCGCCCGCAGCTCGACCTGCCAGCCGTCGCGGCGCCGCGTCAGCAGCGCATAGCGCGCATGTGGGGTGCCGGTCTGGGCCACGTGCGGCCGCGGGTGGACATCGTCGAAGGCCTGCAACCCGACGCTGCCGGGATTGACCACCAGGCGCCCGTCGGCGAGCCGCAACATGCGCGGCACGTGGGTGTGGCCGCAAAGGATCAGGCTGTGGCGGACGCCGCCAGCGCGCTCGGCGGCTTCGTCGGGCGTGGCGGCGCGCAGACCGGGCTCGGCGGTGCCGGTCCAGCCCGCTGGCGTCACCGTCTCCAGGAAGTACTGCAGGTCGCTGCTCGGCGTGCCGTGACAACAGAACACGTCGGTGGCGAGCTCCATCGTGGCCGGCAGGGCGACCAGCCAGTCGCGCTGAGCGGCCGTGATCTCATCGCTGGCGAAGGCATCCGATGCCCCCTGGCGCCCGCGCGGCAGCGAGAGCAGTTGCCGTTCGTGGTTGCCGCGGATCGTCGGCAGCCCAAGCGCCATCAGCCGCTGCGCCGTCTGCGCCGGCCACAGCGGGCCGGAGAGGATGTCGCCGAGGTTGACGCTGAGGTCGACATTGCTCCCGGCGATGTCGTCGAGCACCGCCTCGAGCGCCGGCAGGTTGCCGTGGATATCGGAGATCACCGCAATGCGCATGGCGGATCGTGATCAAAGGTTGCGCACCAGCGCGATGGCTTCCTCGATGCGCTCGACCGCATGGATCGTCAGGCCCTCGATCGGCTTCTTCGGCACGTTGGCGTGGGGTACGACCGCGACGGAGAAGCCGAGCTTGGCGGCTTCCTTCAGCCGCTCCTGGCCGCGCGGCGCCGGACGCACCTCGCCGGCCAGCCCGACCTCGCCGAAGGCGATGAAGCCGCGCGGCAGCGCGCGCGCACGCAGCGAGCCCTGGATGGCCAGCATCACCGCGAGGTCGGCCGCCGGCTCGCTGATGCGCACACCGCCGACCGCATTGACGAACACGTCCTGGTCGAAGGCGGCGATGCCGGCGTGGCGGTGCAGCACGGCGAGCATCATCGCCAGCCGGTCGCGCTCGAGACCGACGCTGAGGCGGCGCGGACTCGGCCCGCCGGCATCCACCAGCGCCTGGATCTCCACCAGCAGCGGCCGCGTGCCCTCCAGCGTGACCAGCACGCAGGAGCCCGGCACCGGTTCGCCGTGCGTGGACAGGAAGATCGCGCTGGGGTTGGCCACGCCCTTGAGGCCGCGTTCGGTCATCGCGAACACGCCGATCTCGTTGACCGCGCCGAAGCGATTCTTGATGGCGCGCACGAGGCGGAAGCTGGAGTGGGTGTCGCCCTCGAAGTACAGCACGGTGTCGACGATGTGCTCGAGCACGCGCGGTCCGGCCAGCGTGCCTTCCTTGGTGACGTGGCCGACGAGCACCACCGTCGTGCCGCTGGCCTTGGCAGCGCGCGTCAGGTGCGCGGCGCACTCGCGCACCTGCGCTACCGAGCCGGGCGCGGAGCTGAGCTGGTCCGAGTAGACGGTCTGGATCGAGTCGATCACACACACCGCCGGCTGTTCAGCCTCGAGGGTGGCGAGGATGCGCTCGAGCTGGATCTCGGCGAGCACGCGTACCTGCGAGCCTTCCAGGCCGAGGCGTCGCGAGCGCAGCGCCACCTGTGCGCCGCTTTCCTCGCCGGTGACGTAGAGCGTCCTCATCGAGCGCGAGAGTGCATCGAGCGCCTGCAGCAACAGCGTGCTCTTGCCGATGCCCGGGTCGCCGCCGATCAGCACCACGCCACCTTCGACGATGCCGCCGCCGAGCACCCGGTCGAGTTCGGCGATGCCGGTGGGCTGACGCTCGATCTCGCTGGCCTCGATCTCCGACAAGGTGGCCACCGGCTGGCTCTTCGCGAGCGACTGGAAGCGGTTTTTGCCCGTGCCCGTCTCCGCCACCGACTCCACCAGGGTGTTCCAGGCCCCGCAGCCCGGGCACTTGCCCAGCCACTTCGGGCTGCTGGCGCCGCATTCGTTGCACGTGTAGATCGACTTATCCTTGGCCATGGCGCATTGTCTCCGGCGCAAGGCGTGCAGCGAGGACCGTGCATCACCCGGCGCTCCGACGCAGCTGTGGAGTTCGTCCATTCGTTCGTGCCGGAATTTCTTCACGCCCCGCTGCGCGCCGGCGCATGCGTCGAACGCTCGCAAGGCCAGAATGGGCGGCCGCACCGATTGCCGCGCGCGGCACGAGGGGCCACTGGGCAAGAGAGGTGTCCGAATGCGAACCGTCCTGTCGTCCGTTGCGCTGAGCCTGGCTGCCATCACAGCCTCCGCGGCCGAGCTGTCCGCCATCGTCGCCATCGAGCCGACCTCGAAGAAGGACGGCATGGTGGTCTCCCGGTCGGCCCTGGCCGCGAGCCTGGGCAAGGCCGCCGGAGCACCCGTCACAGTGCTCACCAGTGAGGACCTCGCCGAGGTGATGCGCGCCACGCGCAGCAGCGGCTTCGACATCTTCATCGCGCCACCACAGGTGGCGGCCTCGGCGCTGATGCGCGGCTACGAACTCGTCGGCTCGACCGATCGCGCCGAGCACTACGTGCTGGTCGGACGGCCGCAGTTCGGTTCGACCGCGGACCTGAAGGGCGGCAGGATCTACCTGCCGCAGCAGGACTCGATCTACACCTACATGGCCCGCGGCATGCTGAACGCCAGCGGCCTGTCGTTCAAGGACCTGAGCTCGGTTCAGCATGAACGCTACCCGCAGGCCGGCCTGACCGCACTGCTGCTCGGACAGGCCGACGCGACCGTCGTGCGCCGCAGCGACTGGGAGGAATGGTCCAGGGACCATGGCGGAGCCGGAAAGTTGCTGGCCTCTTCTTCTCCGGTGCCCGGGGGCTTCACGGTGGTCGTCAAGAAGGACCTGCCGGCCGACGTACGCTCACGCGTGGCCAGCTGGTTCGCCAGCGCGGCGCAGACCGCCGGGCTGAAACCGGTGGTCCTGCGCGCCGAGCTGGCCGAGTACAAGACCGTCGCCGAGCTGGGCCTGTTCACGCCCACCCTGCTGCCGGGCGCCAGGATGGTCACGGCGCGCGAAGTGCAGCAGTTGATCGCGCGCGGCGCCGTCATGGTCGATACGCGCACCGAGAAGGAGTACGCCACGAAGCGCATTCCGGGCGCGGTGTTCGTGCCGTACCACGAAAAGAGCCTGAAGGACGTCGCCTTCGATGCGAGCAAGGACGACTTCTCCGGTGTGGCCAAGCTGGACCGCGCGAAGCCGACCGTCTTCGCCTGCAACGGCGCGGAGTGCTGGAAGTCGTACAAGGCCAGCCGCGTCGCCCTGTCCAGCGGCCTGAAGGAGGTCTACTGGTTCCGCGGCGGCTTGCCCGAATGGGAGGCCGCCGGCCTGCCGGTGGAGAAGAACTGAGGAGCGCCTGAGCCGGCCACGTTGCGCGAGCCCGCTGGCCGTGCGCATTGCAGGCCTTGCGCGACAATTCGTGCCATGGAGCCCGCCACCTGGATCGCCTTCTTTGCCGCCGCCTGGGCGATCAGCCTGTCGCCCGGCGCCGGCGCCGTCGCCGCCATGAGCGCCGGGATGAACCACGGCTTCCGGCGCGGCTACACCATGACTTTCGGACTCGTCACCGGCATCTGGACGCAGGTGCTGGTGGTCGGCGTCGGCCTGGGCGCGCTGATCGCGGCGTCCAGCCTGGCCTTCGCCGTCGTGAAGTGGGCGGGTGTGGCCTACCTCGTCTGGCTCGGCATTCGACAGTGGCGCGCACCGGCCGCGCCGATGGCCGCCGCCGACGGCCCGAGCGCCACGGTGTCGCGCCGAGAGTTGTTCGTGCGCGGCTGGATCGTCAACGCGCTGAACCCCAAGGGCACGGTGTTCCTGCTCGCCGTGGTGCCTCAGTTCCTCGAGCTCGCGCAGCCGCTGCTGCCGCAGTATGCGGTGATCGCGCTGACGCTGGCCTTCACCGACCTGGTGGTGATGGCCGGCTACACCGCACTCGCTGCACGTGTGCTTCGTGCCTTGCAGGCGCCGGGCCACATCAGGGCCATGAACCGCGCGTTCGGCGGGCTCTTCGTCGCCGCCGGAGCACTGCTTGCCTTGTTCAAGCGCGCCTGATGCGTCGTTCGGCCCCGTCACCGACCATTACTATATTTGTCCGAATATTCCTATAGCATCCCGGGCGGCGCGGCGACTCCGCTGCACGCCGTCACTCAGGAGAGACCGCATGAATCAGAGAACGTTGGGCGTGATGTTCACCCTGGCGAGCGCCCTGCTCGCCGCTTGCAGCAGCACGCCGGTGACCCCGACCGCCGCTGCGCCCGCACCCGCCGCCGCGGCGCCCGCCGCGCCGGCACCGACCGCTACGGCCAAGCCGGCACCCGCGTCGACCGTGGCCACGGTGAACCTGCCGGCCCACCTGGATCCGAACAATGCCATCTCGAAGGAGCGCAGCGTCTACTTCGACTTCGACGACTTCTCGATCAAGGCGGAGTTCTCCGCGCTGATCGAGCGCCATGGCAAGTACCTCGCCGGCTCGCCGGCACTGGCGATCAAGGTCGAGGGCAATGCCGACGAACGCGGCAGCACCGAGTACAACCTCGCGCTCGGCCAGAAGCGCGCTGAAGCGGTACTGCGCTCGCTGAAGATCTACGGCGCGAAGGACCAGCAGATGGAAGCGGTGAGCTGGGGCGAAGAGCGCCCCGTGGCCAGCGGCCACGACGAGGCCGCCTGGGCGAAGAACCGCCGCGCCGACCTCGTCTACCCGAAGCAGTAAGGCCGCGAAGCTGCCGGCTTCACTGGCCCAGCGGGATGTTGGCGCCGCGTTCGTCGACACCGAGCGCGGCGATCAGTCGCGCCAGGTCGGCGTCGAGCCGCGTCAGCGTCTTCGCGTCGAGACCGGCCAGCGCCTGCGGCAGCACACCTGTGAAGGGCCCCGGAGCTTGGCGAAGCACCTTGCGCCCGGCGGCAAGAACGTTCAGTTGCACGGCGCGGCGGTCCGGCCCTTCGCGTGCGGCGACGATCAGCTCGCGCTCGGCGAGCGCCCTGACGAGATTGCTTGCCGTGGACTGGTGCACGTCCATCGCGCGCGCCAGTTCGTTCACGCCGAGACCCGGACGGGCGTGGATGATGCTCAAGGCCCAGAGCTGCGCGCCGCCGACCCCCGCGCGGCGCTCGACCTGCTGAAAATGCGTCTTCACCGCATTGAACACGAGACGGAAGCGCCGCAGCACGCGGGCCGCCGGCTCACCGATCTCGTCGACCAGGGTGTCTTGCGTCGCGTCGCTGACGGCAGGCATCTCGTTGCGACGGGGGTTGCTGCGAGCGGTCATCGCAACATGATAGAGGGCCGGACGTGAACCACGAGTTGCGCATCGTTGCCGCGTTCCGGCGCGAGTTGTCGGATTGGCGGCTGTGGCTGGCGCGTAGCGTGGTCATCGCCGTGGCCGCGGCCGCCGGGCTCACCGTGGTCGCCTTCACCTGGATCACCGAGCGTGCGCTGGAGCTGTTCTTCACGGTGCGTGCGTCGTGGTGGTGGATGCCGCTGATCGCTACGCCGTTGATCACCGGCGCGATCGTCTGGCTGACGCGGCGCTTCGCACCGGGGGCCGCCGGCTCGGGCATCCCGCAGGTGATGGCGGCGCTCGACCCGAGCGTGGACGGCACCAGCCGCAGCCTGTACGTGTCGCTGCGGCTGACGGCGGCGAAGATGCTGTTCACCGCGTCGGGCCTGCTTGGCGGCCTGTCGCTCGGCCGCGAAGGCCCCTCGGTGCAGATCGCCGCCGGCGTGATGCACGCCGCCAAGCGCTGGCTGCCCCAGCGCAGCGCCGTCACCGAGCACGGCCTGCTGGTGGCCGGCGGTGCCGCCGGCATCGCTGCCGCCTTCAACACGCCACTGGCCGGCGTGATGTTCGCCATCGAGGAACTCTCGCGCGCTCCGGAGCAGCGCAACAGCGGCCTGCTCGTCGCCGGCATCGTGCTCGCCGGCCTGGTGGCGGTGTCCATTCTCGGCAATGGCACCTACTTCGGCGTCATCCAGGTGCCCGCGCTCAACCTCTCGCTGCTCGGCCCCGGCCTGCTCGTCGCACTGACCGCAGGCGTGACCGGCGGGCTGTTCTCGCGGCTGCTGATCGCCTCGCTGTCGGGCAAGTCCGCCGACGGCGCGAGCCGCTGGCGCGCTCGGTACCCGGTGCGCTTCGCCATGGCTTGCGGCCTGGCGGTGGCCATCATCGGCGTGGCCACGCTGGGTGCCACCTTCGGCAGCGGCTACGGCTACACGCGCGAGATGCTCGGCGGCGGCGAGACCACGCCGGGGCTGCACTTCGTGCTGAAGTTCGTCGCCACCTGGCTGACCGCCTGGTCGGGCGTGCCCGGCGGCATCTTCGCGCCGGCCCTGACGATCGGCGCCTCGCTGGGCAACGACATCGCACTGCTGACGAGCTACCCGCATGCCCCGGCGCTCATAGCCCTGGGCATGGCCGGCTTCCTGGCCGCGGCGACGCAGGCGCCGCTGACGGCGTTCATCATCGTCATGGAGATGGTCGACGGCCACGCGATGGTGCTCAGCCTGATGGCCTGCGCACTGGTGGCCAGCGGCATCTCGCGGCTGATCAGCCGGCCGCTGTACCCCACGCTGGCGCGGTTGCAGCTCGAGCGGCTGCCGCCACCCGGCCCGCGCTGAGCAGCGGCCCAAAAAAAGGGGGCCCGCGCGGGGCCCCCATGAGGACAAGACTCTTCCTGGCTTGCTCGCCGCCCTGAGACAGAGCGAGCGAAGTGGATTGTATTTGTATCAATCCATTTCCGCCAGTCGACTTCGGGACATCCCTCGTCCTCGCCCGTGTCCCGGTGAACCGGACCCGCGCGGCGTCGCGCTCGCCGTCAGAGACTGACCTTTGCCCGCCCGGCCTTGATGCCGCTGCGCAGCGACTTGCCCTCCAGCCGGCGCTGCTTCGAGGCGCGCGTGGGCTGGGTCGGGCGGCGCACGCGCGGCAGGGTGGCCGCCGCCTGCACCAGCTCGTGCAGCCGTGCCATCGCGTCCGCGCGGTTCTGCTCGAGGCTGCGGTGCTGCTGCGCCTTGATGACCACCACCCCCTCGTCGTTGATGCGCTGATCGCGGGTCGCGAGCAGGCGCGCCTTGATCGGCTCGGGCAACGAGGAGGCGCGCACGTCGAACCGCAGGTGCACGGCGTTCGACACCTTGTTGACGTTCTGGCCGCCCGCGCCCTGGGCGCGGATGGCGCTGATCTCCACCTCGGCCGGATCGATGGCGAAGGGGATGCGCATGGGCGTCAGCCGCGCAGCAGCCTGACCGCCTGCGGCAATGAGCCGGCCTGCGGCAGCCAGTGGTCGATCGTCGCGCCGAGCAGCGCAGCGAGCACGACGAGGATCAGCATCGGCCGCCAGGTGCGGCCGAAGGCATGCTGCAGCCAACCCTCGCGGCGTGCGCGGAAGGCGAACGCGCCACCGGCCGAGGCGAAGGCGATCTCCACCGCCACGCCGAGCAGCACCTCGACGCCGAACAGGCCGAACACCGCCACGCTCAGACCGCTGGCGATCAGCACCGCGATGCCGATCACCACGGCCAGCGGGACCGCCACGACTGCCGCTTCGTCGGCCGAACCGACCAACTGCAGTGAGCCCTCGGCGAGGTCGCCCGCCTCGAGGCCGCTGTCACCACATTCCACGCCGCCGCCGCCGCGCGTCGGCACGAAGCCGTCCAGCGGCAGGTCGCAGTCGGCCTCGCCGCGAGACAGCAGCCAGCGGCACCACAACCACAGCAGTCCCAGGAAGACGAGGTAGCCGCCCGACAGCGCCGCCGACCAGCGCAGCGCCAGGCTGCCGATGCCGGCGCGCATCAGCGCCGCCGAGAACGCCCAGCTGGCGAGGAAGCACAGCGTGCCGATCAGGAACGCATGCACGCGCAGCCAGCGGCGCTGCTGCAGGTCGGCGCGCACGCGGCGCTCGAACAGGCTCGGGTCGGGGTGCCCCCGACTCATGCTGCGCTCACCGGCACGCGCGGCGCGAGCGCGCACATGAGTTCGTAGCCGACGGTGCCCGCCGCGCGCGCCACCTCGTCGATCGACAGCAGGCTGCCCTTCGGGCCCCGACCCCACAGCGTGACCTCGGCGCCGAGGCCGGCGGCGCGCACCGGCGTCAGGTCGACCGTGATCATGTCCATCGACACGCGGCCCACGGTGCGCGTCCGAACGCCGTCGACGAGCACCGGCGTGCCGGTCGGCGCCACGCGCGGGTAGCCGTCGGCATAGCCGCAGGCGACGATGCCGATGCGCATGGCCTCGCCGGCCGTGAAGCTGCCGCCGTAGCCGACACGGTCGCCGGGGCTCAGCGCCTGAATGGCGATCAGCTTCGCGCTCAACGTCATGGCCGGCTGCAGACCCCAGTCGCGCGCGTCGTGGGCCGGGTGGTCGGGCGCTGAGCCATAGACCATGATGCCCGGTCGCACCCAGTCGGCGGCGACGCGCAGGCCGTCGCCCTCGGCGCCGGCAAAGCGCAGCGTCGCCGCGCTGTTGCCCACCGATCGCTCACCGGGCAGGTCGCGCGTGGCCGCCTCGAAGGCCTCGAGCTGGGCGGCCACGCCGCCCTCGCCGTCGGCATCGGCGAAGTGCGTCATGAGCGTGATCTCGTCGACCTGCGTGAGCCCCGACAGCCGCTGCCAGGCGGCACGGTAGTGCTGCGGTCGGAATCCGAGCCGGTTCATGCCGCTGTTCATCTTCAGGAACACACGGTGCGGCGCATGGGTCTTGTGCGCCGCGAGCATGTCGATCTGCGCCTCATGGTGCACGGTGTGCCAGAGGCCGAGCCGAGAGCACAGGTCCAGATCGCGCGGCTCGAAGCAACCTTCGAGCAGCAGGATGGGCCCGCGCCATCCGAGGTCGCGCACGCGTTGCGCCTCGTCGAGGTCGAGCAGCGCGAAGCCGTCGGCGCCGGACAACCCTGCATAGGCCCGCTCGATGCCGTGACCATAGGCGTTGGCCTTGACGACCGCCCAGACGCGTGACTGCGGCGCCGCCTGCCGCGCGCGGCGCAGGTTGTGGGCGAGCGCCTCGGTATGGATGGTCGCCGAGATCGGACGGGGCATGGTGCAACCGATTCTGCCAGCGCCTTCACGCCCGAGGAGACCACCCGGACGAGGGCGCGTAACCACATGCTATAAACCTGCGCCGCCGACGACATCCCCCGCATTCCCGGGCCACGTGCGCGCGATACGGAGCGAATGAAAAAGGGCTTCTACACCATCATGTCGGCGCAGTTCTTCAGCTCGCTGGCCGACAACGCACTGTTGGTGGCGGCCATCGAACTGCTGAAGAGCGCCGGAGCGCCGTCTTGGCACGTGCCGGCGCTGTCTCCGATGTTCGCGCTGTTCTACGTGATCCTCGCACCCTTCGTCGGCGCCTTCGCCGACGCGGTGCCCAAGGGTAGGGTCATGTTCGTCTCGAACGCGATCAAGGTGGTCGGCTGCCTGTTGATGCTGTTCGGCGGCCACCCGCTGCTCGCCTACGCCATCGTCGGCCTGGGCGCGGCGGCCTACTCGCCGGCCAAGTACGGCATCCTCACCGAGCTGCTGCCGGCCTCGCAGCTGGTCAAGGCCAACGGCTGGATCGAGGGTCTGACCATTCTGTCGATCATCTTCGGCATCCTGCTCGGCGGCCAGCTGGTCGGCCAGCGCGTCGCCGGCGCGCTGCTCGCCTTCAATCTGCCGCTCATCGACACCTCGATCGACACCGCGCCGGAAGCGGCGATCTCGCTGATCGTCATCCTTTACGTGATCGCAGCGCTGTTCAACCTGAAGATTCCGCGCACCGAGGCGCCCCTGCAGGCGCTGAGCGGCAACGTTGTCGCGCTGGTGCGCGACTTCTCCAGCTGCAACGCGAGACTGTGGAGCGACAAGCTCGGCCAGATCTCGCTGGCCACCACCACCTTGTTCTGGGGGGTGTCGGGCAACCTGCGCGTGATCGTGTTCGCCTGGGCCGCGGCGGCGCTGGGTTACAGCACCACGCAGGCCTCGTCGCTGGTCGGCGTGGTGGCCATCGGCACCGCCGCCGGCGCGATCGTCGCCTCGCTGCGCTGCCGGCTCGACCAGGCCACCGGCGTGATCCCGCTGGGCGTCGCGATGGGCGTGCTGGTGATCGGCCTGAACTTCATCACCAACGTCTGGGCAGCGGCACCGTTCCTGATCGTCCTCGGCGCGATCGGCGGATATCTGGTCGTGCCGATGAACGCGCTGTTGCAGCACCGCGGCCACAACCTGATGGGAGCCGGCCGCTCGATCGCGGTGCAGAACTTCAACGAACAGGCCTGCATCCTCGGCCTGGGCGCCTTCTACGCCGCACTCACCAAGTTCGGCATGTCGGCATTCGGCTCCATCACCCTCTTCGGCCTCGTGGTGACCGGCACGATGTGGCTGATTCGCGGTTGGCATCGATCCAACCTGGTGAAGCACAAGGCCGAACTCGATCACCTGCTGGCGATCGCCCGGACCGACAAGCACTGACCTCGGTCCGCGCCTGCGGGGCGCAGTGTCGTGCCACCGCAGGCCCCCGAGACACAGCCACCAGCCCGCGGCGGACCTCAGGCCCTCTGGTCGTTGATCACCTTCTCGATCGCCGCCGCCCACGGCACCGCCAGCTTCTGGCAGCCGGCGCGGTTCAAGTGGATCTCGTTGATCCAGTCGCCGCTTTCGCCGGTGCTGCCCTGGGCCGCCGGCGTCACCGCGATCGTCGTGGAGTCGAAGAAGTGCAGGTTCGGGAAGCGCGCCGCATCGGCCGCGCAGCCCGCCAGCAGCGCCGCCAGCCGACCGATCAGCAGTGCCGCCACGGCCTCGAAGTCGACCTCGGGAATGGCGTAGGCCTGCACGGAAGGCAGCAGCCACGGGCCGATGCCCAGTTCGGCCGGCGCCGGACGAGGCGTCGGCACCGCGTAGCCATGCATGAAGATCGGCGCCCCCTTGGATTGCGACGACGCGGCGTCGCGCAAGGCGACGATGTGGTCGAGGTTGGCCTTCAGGTAGGTGCTGAATGTCTGCCAGCCGGCATCGCTGAGGTAGCGCGACGCGCCCTGAACAGGGTCACCCCACTCGGCCGCTTCGCGAAGCAGGCGCAGCTGCAACGGGATGCCGGGGCCGCGCACGGCCAGCGCGTCGATCAGGTCGTTGCCGCCACACGACAGCAGGATGCCGTCCCAGGGGCGTCGGCGCTTGCCGACCAGCAGGTCGGTGAACACCGGATCGCTGCTCGTCTGCGCCATGCGCTGCAGCGTGTCGCCGGGCGTCGCGCAATTGATCGCCACCGCGCTCTGCGCGAAGCGCATCTCGAACAGCAGGTTGGCGTTCTTCAGCGGGTTCAATGCACCGATGGTGAACCACGAGTCGCCCTCGGCGAGGAAGCGGATGCCGAACTCGCCGAGGTTCGGTGCCAGGTCGGGGGTGTCCAGGTCGGATGGCGGGTGGATCTTCAGCTTTGGCATGGCGGAGCTCCTCCTTGCGGACGGTGAAGGTAACGCCGCCCGCCGCGCCAGGCAATCCGACAAGCTTGGGAAGGCGCGGCATGCCCAGCGGCGAGAATCGCGCGGATGTCCCTGGCCAGCCACCGCACACCCTTCCTCTGGCCCGCCCTGGCCCTCACGCTCAACGCCTTCGTCTGGGGCACATCCTGGTGGCCCTTCCGCCAGCTCGAGGCCCGTGGGCTGCACCCGCTGTGGGCCACCGTGCTGATCTATGCCGTGGCGGTGCTGGT
Organism: uncultured Piscinibacter sp.; assembly: GCF_937952055.1. Lineage (GTDB taxonomy): Bacteria > Pseudomonadota > Gammaproteobacteria > Burkholderiales > Burkholderiaceae_C > Piscinibacter. The sequence goes on along the minus strand of NZ_CALFYO010000032.1, from coordinate 234,094 downwards.
GATCCTCGCGCTGCGCCCGCGTGCGCTTGGCCAGCTCGTGCGCACGCCGACGCTGTGGGTGCTGGTGCTCGCCTCGGGCACCACCAATGCCGCCTTCAACTGGGCGGTGACCCTGGGCGACGTGGTGCGCGTGGTGCTGCTGTTCTACCTCATGCCGCTGTGGACGGTGCTGCTGGCGAGGCTGCTGCTGCACGAGCCGCTCACCCGCACAGCCAGCGCCCGCGTCGTGCTGGCGCTGGCCGGTGCGGCCATCGTGCTGTGGCCGGCCGAGCGCAGCGGCTGGGAGGCTCTGCCGCTGCCGCGTTCGCTGCCCGACTGGCTGGGCGTGATCGGCGGCTTCAGCTTCGCGCTGAACAACGTGATGCTGCGCCGCGAGGCGCACCGCCCGGAGGAAGGCCGTGTGCTGGCGATGTTCTGCGGCGGCATGGGGGTCGCCGGCGCGCTCGCGCTGGTGCTGTCCGGCGACGCCGCGGTGCCCGGCATCCCCGCGCCCGCGACGCTGTGGATCGCCGGCGTGGCGGCGATGGCGCTGCTGTTCCTCGTCGGCAACCTAGCGCTGCAGTACGGCGCGGCGCGTCTGCCGGCCAACGTGACCGCGGTGGTGATGCTCACCGAGATCCTGTTCGCCTCGGTCTCGGCGCTGGCGCTGGGCGGCGGCAGCCTGACTGCTCAGCTGTTTGCCGGCGGCCTGCTGATCCTGCTCGCGGCGCTGCTGTCGACGCTGTCCAAGGCGCCCTCACACTGAGGCCGGCGTGTCGGTGTCCCACTCGAAGTCCGGGTCGACCTGCAGCAGCGCGGCGATGAACTCGGCCTCGTGCAGCGGCTTGGTCAGGTAGGCGTCGCAGCCGGCGAGCGAAGCGCGCACGCGATCGGTGGCGCCGTCCAGACCGGTGACCATCACCACGACGGTGCGCAGGCCGGCGCCCTGCGCGCCGCGCTGCTTGAGGCGCTGGCACAACTGCAGTCCGGTGATGCTGCCCGGCGGGCCGAGCGTGACGTCGAGGAACGCCATGACGAAGGTGCGCTTGGCCAGCATGTCCATCGCGGCCTCGCCCGAGGCGCATTCGTGCACGCGGTATCCGAGGGTCTGCAGCCGCCGCTTGAGGAACTGGCGGGCGATCGCGCTGTCCTCCACGACCAGCACCTCGCGCCCCCCGCCGCCACGCGGCGTCACGGGCTCCACGGCTCGTGCCACCGGCACCTCGCGGCGCAGCGCGGCGCTGGCACGCGCGGGCGCCGCCACGGGCGTCGGCGCAAGCGCGGGTGCGGCCAAGGGGCTCAAGTCGATCACCGGCGACCGCGAATCGCCATCGAACGGATCGAGATCCATCATCGCGCTCGGCGGGTCCGGCGTGGTCAGGCGCAGTTCGACCAGCGCGTCGAGTTCGCGCATCACGTGCATCGGATCGATCGGCCGCGGCATCCAGGCGCTGGCTCCTTCCGGCGGCGCGGCGCCGATGAAGACGGTGTCGCCCATTCGCCGGCCGCGCCGGACCGCCGCCATCGCGGCGGCGCTGTCGGCGTCGGCGATGAGGAAGTCGGCCATGCCGGGTTCGTCGACCTGGCGGAAGGCCGGCGCACGCCGGGCGGCGAGACGGAAACAGGAGGCGAGCGCCTGGCGTTCGAAGGACGAGAAGCCTTCGATGGCCACGGTGAAGGTGTCGGTGAACCCGGAGACGGACATCGGCGTGCATCATCGCGCGCCGCGAACCCGCGTCAAGAAGCGCTGTGCGGAATTGCCGGATCTGCACGGTGATTCCTCACACCGCCGTTACCATCGCGGCTCCACCCGCGGAGGAGCCCATGGCCCAGCCCAGCGTCTACGACTTCGAGGCCCTGTCCATCGAAGGCAAACCCGCCCACCTGTCCACCCAGCGCGGCAAGGTGCTGCTGATCGTCAACACCGCCAGCCAGTGCGGCTTCACGCCGCAGTTCGCCGGGCTGGAGCAGCTCTGGAAGGACTACCGCGACCGCGGCCTGGTGGTGATCGGCTTCCCGAGCAACGAGTTCGGCGGCCAGGATCCAGGCGACAACGGCGAGATCGCCTCGTTCTGCGAGATGAACTACGGCGTGAGCTTCCCGATGATGGGCAAGATCGCGGTCAACGGCGCGCACGCTCACCCGCTGTGGAAGTTCCTCACCCGCGAGGCGCGCGGCGTGCTCGGGTCCCAGGCCGTCAAGTGGAACTTCACCAAGTTCCTCGTCGGCCGCGACGGCACCGTGCTCAAGCGCTACGCGCCCACCGACACCCCTGAATCCCTGCGCCAGGACATCGAGGCCGCGCTGGCGGCCTGAGAACACGGACCCTTCCCATGTTTGCCCACGTCGAACCCTTTGCCGGCGACCCCATCCTCAGCCTCAACGAGGACTTCCAGAAGGACCCCCGGCCGCACAAGATCAACCTGTCCATCGGCATCTACTTCGACGACGCCGGGCGCATCCCGGTGCTGGAGTCGGTCAGGCGCGCCGAGGCGAGGGTGGTGGCCGAGGGCGGCGCCAAGCCCTACTTGCCGATCGAGGGCGCGGCCAACTTCCGCAGCGCCGTGCAGGCGCTGCTGTTCGGCGCCGAGCACGAGGCGCTGAAGAGCGGTCGCGTGGCCACCCTCCAGTCGGTCGGCTCCTCGGGCGGCCTGAAGGTCGGCGCCGACTTCATCGCGCGCTGGTTCCCCGGCAGCGGCGTGTGGGTCAGCGACCCCACCTGGGACAACCACCGCTCGATGTTCGAAGGCGCCGGCATCGCGGTGAACACCTACCCGTACTACGACGCTCAGAGCGGCGGCCTGCGCTTCGCCGACATGCTGGCCACGCTGGAGACGCTGCCGGCGCGCAGTGTCGTGCTGCTGCACGCCTGCTGCCACAACCCGACCGGCGTCGACCTGACGCGTGCGCAGTGGGACGAGCTGATCCCCCTGCTCAAGCGCCGCAGCCTCATCCCTTACCTCGACCTCGCCTACCAGGGCTTCGGCGACGGCATCGCGGAAGACGCCTATGCGATCCGCGCCATCGCGGCGGCCGGGCTTCCCGCCTTCGTGGCCAACTCGTTCTCCAAGAGCATGAGCGTCTACGGCGAGCGTGCCGGCGCGCTCAGCGTGGTCTGCCCGGACGCGGCGCAGGCGGCGCTGGTGCTCGGCCAGCTCAAGTTCACCGTGCGGCGCAATTACTCCAGCCCGCCGATCCACGGCGGCCAGATCGTCGCGAGGGTCCTCAGCGACCCCGAGCTGCGTCCGCTGTGGGAGGGCGAACTCGCCGCCATGCGCACGCGCATGCTGGCGATGCGCCAGCAACTGCACGCAGTGCTCAGCGCCAAGCTGCCGGGCCGCGACTTCGGCTACTTCCTCAGCCAGCGCGGCATGTTCAGCTACACCGGTCTGTCGGCCGCGCAGGTGGACCGGCTGCGCGAGGAGTTCGCGGTCTACCTGATCCGCTCCGGCCGCCTGTGCGTGGCCGGGCTGAACAGCGGCAACGTCGAGGCCACCGCCCGGGCCATGGCCGCCGTGATGTGACGCAGGTCAAGCGGCGCGGGGCGCTAAGAGTTCCTTAAACCCGCGCCGCGACCATGGCGACACCGAAAGGAGTCGCCATGCAGAAATCCACCGTTCTCGTGATCGCCCTGGCGCTGGCCGCCACGGCGGTCGCCCGCGCCGCCACGCCGGCCGAGCAGCTCGCCGGCTACAGCAGCGCCGCCAAGGCCGCCGCCGAGCCCGCGCGCGGCCAGAAGTTCTTCACCACCCAGGGCCCCAAGGACTGGAGCTGCTCGTCGTGCCACGGCGCCACGCCCACCGGCACGGGCAAGCACGCCTCCACCGGCAAGCTCATCCAGCCGCTCGCGCCGGCCGCCAACGCCGAGCGCTTCACCGACGTCGCCAAGACCGAGAAGTGGTTCCGCCGCAACTGCAACGACGTGCTCGGCCGCGAGTGCACGCCCGGCGAGAAGGCCGACGTGCTGGCCTGGCTGCTGACGCTGAAGTGAGGAGCGTTGCCATGAACCCGATCCGCCTCGCCCTCCTTGCTCCGCTCACGCTGGCCGCCTCGCTGGCCCACGCGGACGACGACCGCTACATGCTCTCGCCGGCCTACGTGCAGGAATGCGGCGCCTGCCACACGCCCTACCCGCCGGCCCTGCTGCCGAAGGAATCCTGGCAGCGGTTGATGGCCAACCTCGGCAAGCATTACGGCACCGACGCCTCGCTCGACGCCGCCGCGCAGAAGTCCATCGGTGACTGGCTGGTGGCCTACGCCGGCAGCGGCAAGCGTGCCCGAACGGCGCCGCCCGAAGACCGCATCACGCGCAGCGACTGGTTCGTGCGCGAGCACCGCGAGGTGCCCAAGGCGGCCTGGACGCGGCCGGCGATCAAGAGCGCCTCGAACTGCGGCGCCTGCCACCGCGGTGCCGCCGAGGGCGAATACAACGAAGACCGCATCAGCATTCCGCGCTGAGCCGAAGGAGATCACGATGAACACCGAATCCCGGACTCCGTCCACCCTGGTGTGGGACGTGCCCGTGCGCGTCTTCCACTGGCTGCTGGTGGCCAGCTTCGCGGGCGCCTGGATCACCGCGGAGAGCGAACACTGGCGGCTCGTGCACGTGACGCTGGGTTACACCATGGCCGGCCTGGTGGCCTTCCGCGTGCTGTGGGGCCTGGTCGGCACCCGCTACGCGCGCTTCAGCAGCTTCGTGCGCGGCCCGCGCGCGGCCTTCGCCTACCTGCGCTCGCTGCTGGGCCGCTCGCCCGAGCACCACACCGGCCACAACCCGGCCGGCGCACTGGCCATCGTCGGACTGCTCGCCTTGATCGGCGTCACGGCCGCGAGCGGCTTCGCGACCTACAACGACCTCGGGGGGGAATGGCTCGAGGAACTGCATGAACTCGCCGCCAACGGATTGATGGCCTTGGTGGTGATTCACGTCGCCGGCGTGGTGGTGGGCAGCCTCGTGCACAAGGAGAATCTGGTGCGATCGATGTTCACCGGCCGCAAGCCGGTGCCGCAGGGCGAGGGCATCCGCCGCGGCTGGGCGACCTTGGCTGCGGTGATGATCGCCGCGGTGCTGGGCTTCTGGTGGACGCAGTGGCAAGCCGCGCCGCAGGACGCCGGCACACAGCTGACGCGGCTGGTGCACGACGGCGACCGCGACGACGACTGACAATCCGGCCATGCGCATCCTGCTCGTCGAAGACGACCCCCTGCTCGGCGACGGCCTGCGTGCCGGCTTGAGGCAGCTCGGCTTCCAGGTCGACTGGGTGCGCGACGGCCAGGCGGCCGAGCGCGAGTTGCGCGGCGCCAGCCACGATGCCGCGGTGCTCGACCTCGGACTGCCGATGAAGGATGGCATGGACGTGCTCGGCGCCGTCCGCGCCGAGGGCGTCAAGCTGCCGGTGCTGGTGCTGACGGCACGCGACGCGGTCAGTGAACGCATCCGCGGGCTGGACCTCGGTGCCGACGACTACGTGCTCAAGCCGGTCGACCTGCACGAGTTGGCGGCGCGGCTGCGCGCGCTGGTGCGCCGCGCCCACGGCCAGGCCGACCAGCAGCTCGCCCTCGACGGCGTGGTGCTCGATCCGGCCAAGCGCATGGTCACGATGGACGGCGAGCCGGTGGCCCTGTCGGCCCGCGAGTTCGACGTGCTGCACGCGCTGATGCTGGCCGACGGCCGCGTGCTCTCGCGCGAGCAGCTTGAGCAGCGCATCTACGGCTGGGGCCAGGAGGTGGAGAGCAACGCCGTGGAGGTGCACATCCACCACCTGCGGCGCAAGCTGAAGACCTCGTTGATCCAGACCGTGCGCGGCATCGGCTACGCGATCGCGCGCCCCTCGTCCTCGTGAAGATCCTGCACTCCCTGCAGGCACGCGTGCTCGCCCTGGCGCTCGCCACGGTGAGCCTGGTCTGGCTCGCTGCCGCGGCCTTCACCTGGTGGGAGGCCAGGAACGAGCTGGGCGAACTGCTCGACGGCCATCTCGCCCAGGCCGCCGCGCTGCTCATCGTGCGCCAGGTCGACGACATCGAGGAGACCGAGGACGACGCGCGCATCGATGCGCCGACGCTGCACCGTCATGCGCCCAAGGTGGCGTTCCAGATCTGGCACGAGGGCCGGCTGGTGGCGCGCTCGGCCAACGCGCCGGCCACGCCGATGACCGCGCTGCGTCGCGGATTCGCCTCGCCGGAGATCGCGGGGGAACGCTGGCGCGTGTTCGCCGCGCACGGCGACAAGCGCGATGTGCAGGTCTACGTCGGCGAGCAGCTCGCGTCGCGCGATTCCATCCTCGAGGGTCTGCTCGCCGGGCTGGTCGGACCGATGCTCGTGGCATTGCCACCGATGGCGCTGCTGCTGTGGTGGGCGGTGCACCGGGGGCTGCTGCCGCTGCGGCGCATCGGCGTGGCGATCGCGGCGCGCGAACCGAAGGCACTGCAGCCGATCCGTGCCGACGCCGCTGGCGACCGCCTGCCCAGCGAGATCGCCCCGCTGGTGGAGGCGCTCAACGGCCTGTTCGCTCGCATTGCCGCGCTGCTGGAGAGCGAGCGCCGCTTCACCGCCGACGCGGCACACGAGTTGCGCACGCCGATCGCCGCGATCCGCGCCCAGGCGCAGGTGGCGCAGGGTGCCGGTGGTGACGACACCGCACGCGCGCAGGCGCTGGCGGCCACGCTGGCCGGCTGCGACCGCGCCACGCGCCTGGTGGAGCAGTTGCTGACGCTGGCGCGGCTGGAGTCCGCCGCCGAAGGCCCGGGCGAGACGGTGGACCTCGCCGCCGTCGCGCGCGAGGTGCTGGCTGACCTGGCCCCGGCGGCGTTGGCGCGCAGCCAGTCGCTGGAGCTGGAGGCCGAAGGCGCCCAGCCGGTGCGCGGCAGTGCCACGCTGCTGGCCGTGCTGCTGCGCAACCTTGCCGACAACGCCTTGCGTTACGGTGGTGACGGCGTGCGCGTGGTGGTGACACTGGCGCGCGAGGATGGGCGCACCGTGCTGCGCGTGGAAGACAGCGGGCCGGGCCTCAGCGACGAACAGCGCTCACACCTCGGGGAGCGCTTCTTCCGCGTGCTCGGCACGGCCGCGCCGGGCAGCGGCCTGGGCTGGTCGATCGTCCGGCGCATTGCGGCGGTGCATGGCGCGCATGTCGACACCGCGCGCTCCGGGGCGCTGGGCGGACTGGCGGTGCGCGTGACCTTCTCGGCCTGAGGCGTTCGCAGGCTCGGGGTCGCACGGGAGATCGGCAGTTCCCGACCCGTCCGAGACATCGGGCGCATTGAAGTCGTCGCCTCGAGGCCGCCGTTTTCACCATTGGGTGAGGCACTGCTTGACCTTTCGAGCGGGATGGTCGCCTTGACAAGAATTGACCCACGCCGCAACCTGTTTCGGGTCGACGAGACGTAGCTGCCCGCCCAAGGCGGCAAGCATCGAGCATCTCCTGCGGGCATCTGTTCACGGTCCCAAATGTTGGGTCCACGTCTGCGCATGGATCCGACGCAAGGGGGTGTGGCATGTCGGACGACATCGATCGGAATGCGTTCCGCGACTTCGAGCGCAGCGCCCATGACCGGCTCGCGAGCACCTACCATGCCTTCTTTGCGCCGGTCACCGAGCGAGCCGCAGGTCCGCTTCTGACCAAGGCCAACGTCGGCGCGCGCACGCAGGTTCTCGATGCGGCATGCGGTTCCGGCGTGATCGCGAGGCACGCCGCGCTGCTTGGCGCAATCGTTACCGGCGTGGATCTCTCCCCACGCATGATCGAGCTTGCCGCCAGGCTCAACCCCGGCTGCACGTTTCGCGAAGCGAGCGTCGACTCGATGCTCTTTGACGATGGCGCGTTCGATGCGGTGGTGTGCGCGTTCGGCATCGGCCACTTTCCCGACCCGCCAGTCGCGGTGGCCGAGTGCGCCCGTGTATTGCGCGACGGTCGTATCTGCGCACTCGCCTGGTGGGATCTTCCGGCACGCAATCGCTTGCATGGCGTGCTAATGGCGGCGCTGGAAGAGATCAACCCCGTGGCGCCGCCGGATCTTCCGGCGGGGCCGCCGCTGTTCAGGTACTCAGAGGATGACGCCTTCCGTGGCCTGCTCGAATCCGCCGGACTTCGAGATGTCGGCGTTGCGTCGCACACCTTCGAGTGGCGCCTGCCCGATGCCCAGGCGCTCTGGTCGGGCTCGCTGGGCTGCATGGCTCGCAACTCTGCCCTGATCTGCGCACAGCTTCCGGAGACTCGTGCGCGAATCCAGGCTGCGTTCATCCGCCATGCGAATCAGTACCTGGCCGAAGACGGGCTCAGCTTGCCGATGGCCTTCAAGGTTTGCGCAGGGCGCAAGCCGGCATTTCGATAGGTCCGCTCCTGGCCGGGAACGGACGCCACGAACAGGCCCGTTCTTCGCCCGCGATGTTCGCTGCGCCGGATCAGACGCCGAGGTAGCCCGCCAGCGCCGGGCTCGCCGCCACCGTCTCGCTCTCGCCCTCCAGCACCACCTGGCCCTTCTGCAGCACCAGCGCGCGGTCGCTGCGCGCGAGCACACGGCGGTAGTCGCGGTCGACGATCAGCGTGGCGATGCCGCTGGCGCGGATCTCGCCGATGACGCGCCAGATGTCGGCCACGATCAGCGGCGCCAGGCCTTCCGTGGCCTCGTCGAGGATGATCAGCTCCGGGTGCGTCATCAGCGCGCGGCCGATCGACAGCATCTGCTGCTCGCCCCCAGAGAGCTGCGCGCCGAGGTTCGTGAGCCGCTCCTTCAGCCGCGGGAAGGTCTCGAGCACGCGCTCGTAGCTCCAGTCTGCGCGGCCATCGCGGCCGGGCCGCGCAGCCATCACCAGGTTCTCGCGCACCGTCAGGTTGCCGAACACGCCGCGGCCCTCGGGCACGTAGGCCACGCCCAGGCGCGCCACCTGGTGCGGTTTCGCCTTCGAGGCATCCTGCCCGAAGAAGGCGATCTGCCCTTCGCGCTGCGCCACGTGGCCGAGCAGCGTGCGGATCAGCGTGCTCTTGCCCATGCCGTTGCGGCCCAGCAGGCCGAGCGTCTGGCCACGCGCGATCGTGAGGTCGATGCCGTGCAGCACGTGGCTGGAGCCGTACCACGCGTGCAGGCCGCGCGCTTCGACGAGGTAGTCGTGGTTCATCTCAATGTCCGAGGTAGGCCGACTGCACCTGCGGGTTGGTGCGGATCGCATCGGGCGTGTCGGAGGCGATCACGCAGCCGTTGACCATCACCGTGATGCGGTCGGCGATGCGGAACACCGCATCCATGTCGTGCTCGACGAGCAGGATGGCGTGGTCGGCGCGCAGCTCGGCCAGCAGCGCCAGCATGCGCTCGGTCTCCTCGGCACCCATGCCGGCCAGCGGCTCGTCCAGCAGCAGCACCTCGGGTGCGGTGGCCAGGCACATGGCGATCTCGAGCTGGCGCTTCTGCCCGTGGCTGAGCAGGCCGGCCGGGCGCTCGAGCAGTGCGTCGAGCCCGGCCTTCGTCGCCGCCAGGCGCGCGGCGGCGGTACTGGCCGCGCAGCGCTGTGCGTCCTGCCACCAGGCCCACGGCTTCTGCGTGCGCGCCTGCGCGGCGAGGCGGCAGTTCTCGAAGACGGTGAAGCTCGGGTAGATGGTGTTGCGCTGGTAGCTGCGGCCGAGGCCCGCTCTCGCGCGCTTGGGTTGTGTCCAGCGCGTCACGTCCTGGCCGAGCAGCTCGACACTGCCGCCCGAAGGCGGGATCTCGCCGGAGAGGATGTTGATCAGCGTGGACTTTCCGGCGCCGTTGGTGCCGATCACCGCGTGCACGCTGCCGCGCTCGAGCTCGATCGAGACGCGGTCCACCGCCACCAGGCCGCCCCAGCGGCGGGTGATGTCCCGGCCGCGCAAGAGCACGCCGTTCGCTTCAGGCTTCATTCAGCGCCTCCTTCCCGGTGACGGCCGGGCGGCTGCGGCCCACCAGCCGCTCGCGCCACTGGCCCGGCATCCCCACCAGCCCGCGCGGCAGCAGTGCCACGCTGGCGATGATGGTCAGGCCCAGGCCCAGGTGCCAGTGCTTGGCGAAGCCAGCGAAGATCGCCTCGCTCTTGAAGAACTCCTGCAGCAGCGCGAAGGCGAAGGCGCCGATCAGCGCGCCGCGCAGGTGGCCGATGCCGCCGAGGATGATCATGATCAGCACCGCGCCACTCAGGTGCCAGCTCATCAGCTCGGGGTTCACGAAGCCGTCCTTCACCGCGAACAGGAAGCCGGCCAGGCCGGCGACGCCGCCGGAGATCGTGAAGGCCGCCAGCTTGTACGGGTAGGTGGAGAAGCCGGTGGCGCGCATGCGCTGCTCGTTGACGCGGATGCCGGCCAGCGCCCGGCCGAAGCGCGAGCGCAGCAGCACGGCGAGGAAGGCGAACACCGCGACCAGGCAGGCGAGCGTGAAGAAGTACAGCGTGAGCGCACCGTCGAGGTCGACCAGCGAGCCCAGCACCGGCTTGACGTAGAGGTAGATGCCGTCGGTGCCGCCGCCCAGCGGTGTGTCATGCACCACGTAGTAGGCCATCTGCGCGAAGGCCAGCGTGACCATGATGAAGTACACGCCCTTGGTGCGCAGGCTGAGCGCACCCACCGCCAGCGCGTAGAGCGCCGCCGCGACGACGCTCACCGGCAGCAGCCACCCCAGGCCGGCCGCCTCGCTCTGCGGCGACAGCAGCACGGCCGCATAGGCCCCGATGCCGAAGAAGGCGGCTTGCCCGAAGCACACCAGCCCGGTGGCGCCGACGAGCAGTTCCAGGCTCAGCGCGAAGATCGCGTAGACCATGATCTTGGTGACCAGGTCCACGCCGTAGCTGCCGGCCAGCATCGGCAGCAGCGCGAGGGCGAGGAAGCAGGCGGCGACGAAGCCGGCCTTGGAGCGATCGATCCCGTTCATCGTCAGGCCGCCTTGAAGAGTCCGTCGGGCTTCCACAGCAGGATCAGCGCCATCAGCACGTAGACCAGCACACCGGCGGCCTGCGGCAGCAGCACCTTGCCGAAGGTGTCGACCGCGCCGATCAGCAGGGCTGCCAGCAGCGCGCCGCGGATCGAGCCGATGCCGCCGATCACCACCACCACGAAGCAGATGATCAGCACGGTGTTGCCCATGCCCGGGTAGACGCTGGACACCGGCGCGGCCACCATCCCGGCAAGCACCGCGATCGCCACGCCTGCGGCGAACACCACGCGGTAGAGGAACTTGATGTCGATGCCCAGGCTCTGCACCATCTCTCGGTTGGTGCTGCCGGCGCGGATCATCATGCCCAGCCGCGTGCGCGTGAACACGAACCACATGCCGATGGCCAGCGCCAGGCACACGCCGCTGACGAACAGGCGATAGACCGGGTAGGTCATCATCTCGCCGAGCGGCAGCGTGCCGGCGAGGATCTCGGGCGGCTGCACGCCGTGCACGTCGTCGCCCACCAGCAGGCTGCGCAGCTCCTCGAAGACGAGGATCAGCCCGTAGGTCATCAGCACCTGCTGCAGGTGCTCGCGTTCGTAGAGGAAGCTGAAGAAGGCCCACTCCAGCACGTAGCCCAGCAGCACCGCGAGCACGGTGCCGACCACCAACACGGCGAAGAAGCCGCCACCGAAGGTGGCCGCGACCACCGGCGCCAGCGCGAAGGCCATGTAGGCGCCGATCATGTAGAAACTGCCGTGCGCCAGGTTGATGACGCCCATGATCCCGAAGATCAGCGTCAGGCCGCTGGCCACGAGGAACAGCAGCAGCCCGTACTGCAGCGAGTTCAGGCACTGGATGAGGAACGTGGCGAGATCCATGGGCGAAGCCTTCCCCTGCGGCCGCCCTTCCGGCGGCCGTTGGTCGGTTGAATCGGGAGTGCCGGAGCGGCCTTACATCCTGCAGCCGCGGGCGGGGTCGGCGAGAGACTTCGAAGCCACGCCGACCAGCTTGTTCTCCTTGCCGCTGACCTGGCGCAGGTAGATGTCCTGCACCGGGTTGTGCGCCTTGGAGACGCTGAAGGCGCCGCGCGGGCTGTCGATCTTGGCCTTCTCCACCGCCGCGGCGAACTCGGCCTTCTTGCTCACGTCGCCCTTCACCGCCGCCAGGCCGATGCCGAGCATCTGCGCCGCATCGTAGCCCTGCACCGCATACACGTCGGGCTGCAGCTTGTAGGCCTTCGCGTAGGCCAGGCGGAAGGCGTTGTCGCGCGGCGTGTTCAGGCTGTCGCTGTAATGCAGCGTGGTGAGCAACCCGTCGGCGTCGGCGCCCTGCGCCTCCAGCGTGCCGTCGGTGAGGAAGCCGGCACCGTACAGCGGGATGTTCTTCTTCAGGCCGGCGGCGGCGTAGTCCTTGACGAACTTCACCGCGCCGCCGCCGGCGAAGAAGGTGTAGACCGCGTCGGGCTTGCTGGCGGCGATCTCGGTCAGCAGCGCCTGGAACTCCACGTTCGGGAAGGGCAGGTTCAGTTCCTTGACCACCTTGCCGCCAGCCTTCTCGAAGGCCTCCTTGAAGCCCCTGACCGACTCGTCGCCGGCAGCGTACTTCCAGGTGATGGTGACGACGTTCTTGTGGCCCTTCTTGGCCATCACCTCGCCCATCGCATAGCCCGGCTGCCAGTTGCTGAAGCTGGAGCGGAAGATGTTCGGCGCGCACATCGGGCCGGTCACCGCATCGGCGCCGGCGTTGGGCACCAGCAGCAGCGTGCCGGTGTCCTTGGCGACCTTGGCCATCGCCATCGCCACGCCCGAGTGCACCGTGCCGACCAGCACGTCGACGTTGTCGCGCTTGATCAGCTTGTTGACGTTGTCGGTGGCCTTGGCCGGATCGCTCTCGTCGTCGACCTTGACGTATTCGATCTCGCGGCCGCCGAGCTTGCCGCCCTGCTCCTCCACGTACAACCGGAAGCCGTTCTCGATGGCCGTGCCCAGCGCCGCGAAGGTGCCGGTGGCCGGCAGCATCAGGCCGACCTTGAGCTTGGCACCCTGGGCCTGGGCGGTGGCGGCGGCCGCGACGAGCGCAGCGGCGAGGGCGATGGTCTTCAGCTTCATGGCGTCTTGTCTCCGGTGGTGTGCGAGCGAATGAATCGGTTGGCGGCCTCGATCAGCGCCTGTGGCTGGTCCTTGTGCGGCGAGTGGCCGCACTGCGGCAGTTCGAGCAACTGCGCCTGCGGCACGCGCCGTGCAATGCCGCGGACCTGCTCCAGCGTGCCGTACTCGTCGTCCAGGCCCTGCACCGCCAGCAGCGGGCAGGTGATGGTGCGGATCTCCTCCTCGATCGACCACTGCTTGAACGGCGGATGCAGCCAGATGCTGTTCCAGCCCCAGAAAGCCGAGTCGGGGTCGTCGTGGTACTTCGCCAGGCGCTGCCTGAGATCGGTGGTTTCGTAGGCGGTCTTCGCCTTGGCGATGCTGTCGACAGACAGATCCTCGACCAGGATGTGCGGCGCCAGCACGATCGCGCCGGCAATCGCCTCGCGCAGTTTCGCGGCGTAGAGCAGGGTGATCGAGCCGCCGTCGCTGTGGCCGAACAGCCAGGGCTTGTCGTGGACGGTGTCGATGTCCAGGGTCTGCAGCAGCGCGGGCAGCACCTCGTGCGCTTGGCGGTGCATGAAGTCGAGGTCCCAGGCCTCCTGTGGCGCGCGCGGTGTCGAGCGACCGTAGCCGGGGCGCGAGTAGACCAGGCCGCGCACCCCCGCCGCGTCGCACAGCGCGCTCGGAAAGTCGCGCCACATGGCCAGCGAGCCCAGCCCCTCGTGCAGGAACACGACCAGCGGGGCCGTCTTGCGCTGCGGCGCGATGAACGCGTGCTCGATGCGCACGCGCTTGCCGCGCCACTCGATCTCGACGAACGATGGAGTCACTGTCCCGCGCCCTTTTCCTGCTCACGCAGCTTGAAGCGCTGGATTTTCCCGGTGGCCGTCTTCGGCAGGTCCGCCACGAAGGCGATCTGCCGCGGGTACTTGTAGGGCGCGAGCTTGTCCTTCACGAAGGCCTTCAGTTCCGCGTCGGTCGCGCTGGCGCCGGACTTGAGCACGACGAAGGCCTTGGTCTTGGTGAGCCCCTCCGCATCGGGCACGCCGATCACCGCGGCCTCCAGCACGGCCGGGTGCTGCACCAGCGTCGCCTCGACCTCGAAGGGCGAGACGTAGATGCCGCTGACCTTGAGCATGTCGTCGCTGCGTCCGCCGTAGGTGTAGCTGCCGTCGGCGTTGCGGATGTACTTGTCGCCGCTCTTCGTCCAGCCGCCCTGGAAGGTCTCGCGCGTCTTGGCGCGGTTGCCCCAGTACATCATCGCCGCCGAGGGGCCGTGGATGTAGAGGTCGCCCGGCTCGCCGTCGGGCACGGGTTGGCCATCGTCGCCGCGCAGCTCGATCTCGTAACCCGGCACCGGCCAGCCGGTGGTGCCGTAGCGCACCTTGTCGGGCCGGTTCGAGATGAAGATGTGCAGCATCTCGGTGGAGCCGATGCCGTCGACGATGTCGACGCCGAAATGCGCCTTGAAGCGCTCGCCGAGTTCGGCCGGCAGGGCCTCGCCGGCCGAAGAGACGAGGCGCAGTTCGACCTCGCTCCGCTTCGGCAGGTTCGGCGAAGCCAGCATGCCGGCGAAGCCGGTGGGCGCACCGTAGAACACGGTCGGCTTCGTGCCGCCGACACCGCCGGTCCAGCGCCGGAAGGTGGCATCGGGCGTCGGGCGCTCGCCCATCAGGATCGTCGTAGCCCCCACGCTCATCGGGAAGGTCAGCGCATTGCCCAGGCCGTAGGCGAAGAACAGCTTGGCGGCGGAAAAGCACACGTCCTTGTCGGTCAATCCGAGGATCGCCTTGCCATACAGCTCCGAGGTCCAGTACGGATTGGCGTGCGAGTGCACCGTGCCCTTGGGGCGTCCGGTGGATCCGGAGGAATACAACCAGAAGCCCGGGTCGTCGGGACCGGTTCTGGCGGGCTTGGCCATCGGCGTCTGCGCGGCGATGAAGGCCTCGAATTCGACCTCGGCCGGGTGCAGCGGCGCCACCGGGCGCGACACGATGACCTTCTGCACTTCGTGGTCCGACTTGATCAGCGCGCTGGTCAGCGCCGGCAACAGCGCGCCCGACACCAGCACGGCCTGGGCTCGGCTGTGCTCCAGCATGTAGGCGTAGTCGTCCGCGGTGAGCAGGGTGTTGACCGCCACCGGCACCACGCCGGCGTACATTGCGCCGAGGAAGCTCACCGGCCAGTCGGTGCCGTCCTGCATCAGCAGCAGCACACGCTCCTCTCTCTTGAGTCCGAGCGAGCGCAGGCCGGCGGCGATGCGCCTCACACGCTCTGCCAGCTCGCCGTAGGTGAGGGTACCGGCGTCGTCGATGAAGGCGGCCTTGCTCGCGCGCGCGGCGTTTTGGCCGAGCAGGTGCTGCGCGAAGTTGAAGGATTCCGGCGGCGCGGGAACGTTGGCGGTGTCGGTCTGGGTCATGGTTGTCTCCTCCGGCTCAGGCCAGATGGTTCAGCGTCGCCGTGCTCGCCTGGATGGCGGCGCGGCGATGGTAGAAGTTCAAGGCGCGCAATCCGCCGAGTTCCTCGCCGCCACCCGCGCGGCCGGGGCCGCCGTGCAGCGATTGCGGCATCACGTTGCCGTGTCCGGTGTGCAGCGCGGCGACGTCGGGGCTGACGACGTGCACGCGGCCGTGCAGCGGCGCCAGCTCGATCGCAGCTTCGGCGAGGGCTTGGGGGTCACTGCCGTACAGCGAGGCCACCAGCGAACCTTGGCCGCGGCCGATCAGCTGCAGCGCATGGGCCCGGTTGCGGTAGGGCACAAGGGTCGCCACGGGGCCGAACACCTCGGTGTCGTGGATGTGGTCGCCGGTGTCGCTGCCGGCGGCATCGCGCGTGCCCAGCAGCGTCGGGCCGACACAGCAGGCCACCGCCGGATCGGCGTCGACCAGCGCATGCTTGCTGCCGTCATGCAGGGTCTCGGCCTGCGCCTGCAGATGGGCCAGCCCCTCGCGCACGGCGTTGAGTTGCGCGCGGCTGACCAGCGCGCCCATGCGCACCGCCTCGTTGCGCGGGTTGCCGACCGTGGTCTTGGCCAGCCGCCCTGCGATCGCCTCGGCGGCCTGCGCGTACAGAGTCTCGGGCACGAAGATCCGGCGGATCGCCGTGCATTTCTGGCCGGACTTCTGCGTCATCTCGCGGGCCACCTCCTTGGCCAGCAGCTCGAAGGCCTCGCTGCCCGGCACGTCCCCCGGCAGCAGGAGGGCGCTGTTGACACTGTCGGCCTCGATGTTGACGCGCACCGAGCGCTGCGTCACCGCGGCATGCGAACGGATCAGCGCGGCCGTGTCGGCCGAGCCCGTGAAGGAGACGACGTCGAAGGGGTCGAGCGCATCCATCAGGCCTGCCGAGCTGCCGCACACCACCGACAGCGCGCCGGCGGGCAGCACGCCGGCCTCGACCACGTCGTGCACCATGCGCTGGGTCAGCCAGGCCGTCGCAGTGGCCGGCTTGATGACCACCGGCACACCGGACAGCAGCGCCGGCGCCGCCTTCTCCCACAGGCCCCAGCTCGGGAAGTTGAAGGCGTTGATGAAGAGCGCGAGGCCACGCGTCGGCACCATCACGTGGCGGCTCTGGAACAGCGGCTCCTTGCCCAGGCGCGCCGATTCACCGTCGGCCAGGAAGTGGCGCTCGCCGAGCGATTCGCCCAGCTTCGCGTAGGTCGACAGCGTGTAGATGCCGCCGTCGATGTCCACCGCCGAGTCGTTCTTCACCGTGCCGCTGTTGGCGGTGGCGATGGCGTAGTAGTCGTCCCGTTTGCCTTGCAGCACCTTCACCGCGGCGGCCAGCATCGCGGCCCGCTCGCGGTAGCTCATGGCGCGCAGCGCGCCACCGCCTGCTTCGCGGGCGAAGGCGAACCCGGCGCGCAGGTCCAGGCCGGTGGCGTCGACACGGGCAAGCTCGTCGCCCAGCACCGGGTCGAACAGCGCCACGCCGGCTCCCGCGCCGGCGATCCAGCGGCCGCCCAGGTAGTTCTTCAGCAGTTCGCTCATCTCTGTCTACTTAGTGAACTCGATCGCGCCTTGCGGCAGCAGGTAGAGCACCAGGGCGCGACCCTGGCTCACGGTGGGGCGGTGCGCGCTGCCGGGCGGCATCACCACCCAGCCGGCGGGACGGCCATCGAAGCGCGCGTCGCCTTCGATCGGCAGCACCAAGTCGATCTCGCCGTTCGGATGCACATGGTGCGGGCCGGCGATGTCCTGCATGTCGACCACGTCCACCGAGAAGCCCTGCAGGTCGTCGGCCGGCTTGAAGATGCGGCCGTACTTGATGCCGCCGCCTTCGCGGTTGCACAG
Organism: uncultured Piscinibacter sp.; assembly: GCF_937952055.1. Taxonomy (GTDB): domain Bacteria; phylum Pseudomonadota; class Gammaproteobacteria; order Burkholderiales; family Burkholderiaceae_C; genus Piscinibacter. The sequence continues at coordinate 216,852 of NZ_CALFYO010000032.1, read as the reverse complement.
CCAGCCATCGGCGACGCCTGCTTCGCAGCTGGCCTTGAGCTCGGCGAAGGTGGCGCTGCCGGCACCATGCTCGCGATTCAGCCAGGCGTCGAGTTCGGCGTCGAGGGTCTGGCCGGCGAGCTGCGCGGTCAGCCCGGCGATCTGCGCACGGAATTTGTCGGGGGTCATGCTGAGCTCTCCAGAACCCACATCCACCTTGCCTTGCCCCAGGGGATGCAGTATTGTGCTTGAAGGCACTTTAGGGGCCAGACTGAACCATGTCAAGCACTATATTGCAAGCTTCGGGGAATCCCCAGGGCGAAGCCGAGGTCCTGGAGGGGGCAGACGAGGCGAAGAACCCGTTCCTGGTGGCGCTGGGCGAGCGCGCCCGTGCCCTGCGCTCGCGCCGCGGCATGACGCGCAAGGCGCTGGCGCTCGCGGCGGATGTCTCCGAACGCCACCTGGCCAATCTCGAATACGGCGTGGGCAACGCCTCCATCCTCGTGCTGCTCGATGTTGCGCGCGCGCTCCAGTGCTCCCTGGCCGAGCTTCTCGGAGATGTGACCACCAGCTCACCCGAATGGCTGATGCTTCGGGAGCTGCTCGAGAACCGCGATGAGGCCACGCTGCACCGGGTGCGCGTGATGGTCGGCGAGATGCTCGGCACGGGCGGCGCCAACGCCAGCGGCGGTCGCGCGCGCAGCCAGCAGGTGGCACTGATCGGCCTGCGAGGCGCGGGCAAGTCCACGCTGGGCGCCATGCTCGCGGAAGACCTCGGCTTTACCTTCGTCGAACTGAGTCGCGAGATCGAGAAATTCGCCGGCTGCAGCATCAGCGAGATCCAGGCCCTTTACGGCCAGAACGCGTACCGACGCTACGAGCGCCGCGCACTGGAGGAGGCGATCCAGATCTACCCCGAGGCGGTGATCGCCACACCGGGCGGCATCGTCTCCGATCCGGCCAACTTCAACCTGCTGCTCGCCCATTGCACCACCGTCTGGCTGCAGGCCGATGCGGAGGATCACATGAAGCGAGTGCTTGCTCAAGGCGATACCCGTCCCATGGCAGCCAGCCGAGAGGCCATGGAGGACCTGAAATCCATCCTGGCCGGCCGCGCCGCCTTCTATTCGAAGGCCGAGTTCCGTCTCGACACCAGCTCGCAGGCGCTGGAACCCACCTTTGTGGCGCTGCGCGCTCTGGTGCGCGAGGCGCTGCAACTGCCCGCCTGATCATGGTTCAGCGAAGGCATGCAGAAAATTGCATCTTTTGCTTGACGGTCGAAAGTTCATGCACTATGCTGCTCATCATTCACTGCACGAACACCAGCAGCCCCTTGCATCCTGACCGGGAGACACCCCATGAGCACTGACCGCGTCGACTACCAGACCCACCCCAACCAGTACAAGCACTGGAAACTGAAGTTCGAGGGCCCCGTGGCGACGCTGGCCGCCGACTTCGACGAGAACGGCGGCCTGCGCCCCGGCTACAAGCTGAAGCTGAACAGCTACGACCTCGGCGTCGACATCGAGCTGAACGACGCCGTCAACCGCATCCGCTTCGAGCACCCGGAGGTGCGCACGGTGGTGGTGACGAGCGCCAAGGAGAAGGTGTTCTGCTCCGGCGCCAACATCTTCATGCTCGGCGTCTCCAGCCACGCCTGGAAGGTGAACTTCTGCAAGTTCACCAACGAGACGCGCAACGGCCTGGAAGACTCCTCCAGGCACAGCGGCCTGAAGTTCCTCGCTGCGGTCAACGGCGCCTGCGCCGGCGGCGGCTACGAGCTGGCACTGGCCTGCGACGAGATCGTACTGGTGGACGACCGCAGCAGCGCGGTCAGCCTGCCCGAGGTGCCGCTGCTGGGCGTGCTGCCCGGCACCGGCGGCCTGACCCGCGTGACCGACAAGCGCAAGGTCCGCCACGACCTGGCCGACATCTTCTGCACCACCACCGAAGGCGTGCGCGGCCAGAAGGCCAAGGACTGGCGCCTGGTGGACGACATCGCCAAGCCGGCGGTGTTCGCCGCCAAGGTGCAGGAGCGTGCGCTGGAGCTCGCCAAGCAGAGCCACCGTCCCACCCACGGCAAGGGTGTGACGCTCACGCCGCTGCAGCGCACGATCGAGGCCAACGCGCTGCGCTACCCGAGCGTGACGGTCGAGATCGACCGCGCCAAGCGCACCGCCGTCTTCACCGTCAAGGCGCCGACCGGGACGCAGCCGAGCGACGTCGCCGGCATCGAAGCCGCGGGCTCCGACTGGTACCCGCTTCAGCTGGCCCGCCAGCTGGAGGACGCCATCCTCGAGATGCGCACCAACGAGCTCGACATCGGCCTGTGGCTGGTGAAGACCGAAGGCGACGCCCAGGCGGTGCTGGCCATGGACGCCACGCTCGCCGCGCATCAGGATCACTGGCTGGTGCGCGAGACCATCGGCTACCTGCGCCGCACGCTCAGCCGGCTGGATCTCTCGTCGCGCAGCCTGTACGCGCTGATCGAGCCGGGCTCCTGCTTCGCCGGCAGCTTCCTCGAGCTGGCCTTGGCCTGCGACCGCAGCTACATGCTGATGCTGCCCGACGACGAGGCGAAGACACCGAAGATCACGGCGGGCGAGGCCAACTTCGGCTTCTACCCGATGATCACCGGCCAGAGCCGCCTGCAGCGCCGCTTCTACGAAGAGGCGCCCGCGCTCGACGCCGTCCGCGCGCAGGCTGGCCGGGCGCTGGACGCCGACGCCGCCTTCAAGCTCGGCCTCGTGACCAGCAATCCGGACGACATCGACTGGGCCGACGAAACGCGCATCGCCATCGAGGAGCGTGTGTCGATGAGCCCCGACGCGCTGACCGGCATGGAAGCCAACCTGCGCTTCAACGGCCCCGAGAACATGTTCACCCGCGTCTTCGGCCGACTGACCGCCTGGCAGAACTGGATCTTCCAGCGCCCCAACGCCGTCGGCGAGAAGGGTGCCTTGAAGGTGTACGGCAAGGGCGACAAGGCCGCCTTCGACTGGAACAGAGTTTGACGACCACCCCCCGGAGCGGCTGACGCCGCTCCCCCTCGAGGGGGCGACGCCAATGGCCCGGCAAAGCCGAATCCACGGCGCCTGCTTGAACGACACATGCACCGGAGCGACAGATGAGCACCATCAACTACAGCGAGAAGATCCCCAACAACGTCAACCTGAGCGAGGACCGCACGCTGCAGCGTGCGCTCGAGCAGTGGCAGCCGAACTACCTGCAGTGGTGGGGCGACATGGGTCCGGACGGCTCGCAGAACTTCGACGTCTACCTGCGCACGGCGATCAGCGTCGACCCGCAGGGCTGGGCGCAGTTCGGCCACGTGAAGATGCCGGACTACCGCTGGGGCATCTTCCTCAACCCGGCCGAGAAGGATCGCAAGATCCACTTCGGCGACCACAAGGGCGAGGACGCCTGGCAGGACGTGCCTGGAGAGTACCGCGCCAACCTGCGTCGCATCATCGTCACCCAGGGTGACACCGAGCCCGCCTCGGTGGAGCAGCAGCGCCACCTCGGACTGACCTGCCCGAGCCAGTACGACCTGCGCAACCTGTTCCAGGTGAACGTCGAGGAAGGCCGTCACCTGTGGGCGATGGTCTACCTGCTGCACAAGTACTTCGGGCGCGACGGGCGCGAGGAGGGCGAGGCGCTGCTCGAGCGCCGCAGCGGCAACCAGGACAACCCGCGCATCCTGCAGGCGTTCAACGAAGAGACGCCGGACTGGCTGTCGTTCTTCATGTTCACCTACTTCACCGACCGGGACGGCAAGTTCCAGCTGTGCGCGCTGGCCGAGTCGAGCTTCGACCCGCTGGCCCGCACGACCAAGTTCATGCTCACCGAGGAAGCCCACCACATGTTCGTGGGCGAGTCCGGCGTGTCGCGCGTCATCCAGCGCACCTGCCAGGCGATGAACGAGCTGAAGACCGACGACCCGGCCAGGCTGCGCGCCGCCGGCGTGATCGACCTGCCGACCATCCAGCGCTACCTGAACTTCCACTTCAGCGTGACGATCGACCTGTTCGGTGCCGACCAGTCGAGCAACGCGGCGATCTTCTACTCGACCGGCCTGAAGGGCCGCTTCGAGGAAGGCAAGCGCAACGACGACCACCTGCTCAAGGGCCAGACCTACAAGGTGCTGGAGGTCAGCAACGGCATGCTCGTCGAGAAGGAGGTGCCGATGCTCAACGCGCTCAACGAGGTGCTGCGCGACGACTACATCACCGACTCCAGGGCCGGCGTGGAGCGCTGGAACAAGGTGATCGAGAAGGCCGGCATCCCGTTCCGCCTGAAGGTGCCGCACAAGGCCTTCCACCGCAACATCGGCGCGCTGGCCGGGGTGAAGGTGAGCCCGGATGGCCGCCACATCCACGACCACGAATGGAACGCCAACGTCGAGCAGTGGCTGCCCAGCGACGAGGACCGCGCCTTCGTGGCCAGCCTGATGGGCCGCGTCGTCGAGCCGGGCCGATTCGCCAACTGGATCGCGCCACCGGTGATGGGCATCAACCGTCAACCCGTCGATTTCGAGTACGTGCGCTTCAACTGATTTCGCGCATCATCGAGGCAGTCGCGAGGGGCCTGCGGGCCCCTCGTGTCCAGAGGAGACAAGGCGATGGACATGGCCGTCAGTGTCATCAAGCAGCACCTGATCGACCCGGAGATCTGCATCCGCTGCAACACCTGCGAGGCCACCTGCCCGGTGCAGGCGATCACGCACGACTCGCGCAATTACGTGGTCGATGCGGAGAAGTGCAACCTCTGCATGGACTGCATCCCGCCCTGCCCGACCGGCAGCATCGACAACTGGCGCACCGTGCCGCGCGTGAAGGCCTACAGCGTCACCGAGCAGCTGGGTTGGGACGAGCTTCCCGCCGAGCTGACGCCCGAGCAGCTCGCCGAGGCCGGCGTCACCGCCGACACGCTGCCTGCGCCCGTGCCCGCCACGCCGTCGGCCGCGGCGAGCGCCACGCCGGGCAGCGAACAGGCCTTCAACAGCGCGCAGTACAACGCCACGCTGCCGCCGTGGTCGGCAGCGCACGCCTACACGAACCTCTACGGCCCGAAGGCGGCGGAAAAGAGCGTCACCGCCACGGTGGTCGGCAACGTGCGCGTCACCGAGGTGGGCACGGAGTACGACACCCACCACATCGTGCTCGACTTCGGCGCCATGCCCTTCCCGGTGCTCGAAGGGCAGAGCATCGGCATCGTGCCCCCGGGCACCGACGCCGGCGGCCGACCGCACCATGCGCGCCAGTACAGCATCGCCAGCCCGCGCAACGGCGAGCGCCCGGGCTACAACAACGTCTCGCTGACCATCAAGCGCGTGCTGGAAGACCACCAGGGCCAACCGGTGCGCGGCGTGGCGAGCAACTACATGTGCGACCTGAAGGTCGGCGACAAGGTCCAGGTGATCGGCCCGTTCGGCAGCACCTTCCTGATGCCGAATCATCCGAAGAGCCACATCGTGATGATCTGCACCGGCACCGGCAGCGCGCCGATGCGGGCAATGACCGAATGGCGCCGACGGCTGCGCCAATCGGGCAAGTTCGAGGGCGGCAAGCTGATGCTGTTCTTCGGCGCGCGCACCAAGGAGGAGCTGCCTTACTTCGGCCCGCTGCAGAACCTGCCCAAGGACTTCATCGACATCAACTTCGCCTTCAGCCGCACGCCGGGGCAACCGAAGCGCTACGTGCAGCACGCCATGGCCGAGCGCAACGCCGACCTCGCCGCGCTGCTGGCGGACCCGAACGCCTATTTCTACGTCTGCGGCCTGAAATCGATGGAGGAGGGCGTGGTGGCCACGCTGCGCGACATCGCGCGCGGCGCCGGCCTTGACTGGGACACGGTCGGCGCGGCGCTCAAGCGCGAAGGGCGACTGCACCTGGAGACCTACTGAGCATGACGATCGATCTTCGCGGCGCGCCCGTGCTGGTGGTGGGCGCCGGCATCATGGGCGCCGGCATCGCGCAGGTGGCCGCGCTGGCCGGCCACAGGGTGCAACTGTTCGACATGCGCGAGGGCGCGGCGCTGCAGGCGCTCGACAAGCTCTCCGCCACGCTGAAGTCGTTGGTCGACAAGGGCAGGCTGAGCGCCGACGCGGCCCGCGCCGCGCTCGAGCGCATGGCGCCCATCGGTGCGCTGGCCGAGGCGCGCGAGGCCAGCCTCGTCGTCGAGGCGATCGTCGAGAACCTCGACGCCAAGCGCGCGCTGTTCCGCGAGCTCGAGGCCCTGCTCGCCCCCGAGGCCGTGCTCGCCACCAACACCTCGTCGATCAGCGTCACCGCCATCGCCAACGGCCTGAGGCATCCGGCGCGTCTGGTCGGCATGCACTTCTTCAACCCGGTGCCGCTGATGAAGCTGGTCGAGGTGGTGAGCGGGCTGCAGACCTCGCCCCAGGTGGCGGCGGCCATCTTCGAGCTGAGCCGGCACTGGAGCAAGGTGCCGGTGCACGCGAAGAGCACGCCGGGATTCATCGTCAACCGCATCGCGCGTCCGTACTACGCGGAGACGCTGGCGCTGCTGCAGGAGCAGGCGGCCACGCCACAGGTGCTCGACGCCTGCCTGAAGGCTGCCGGCTTCCGCATGGGGCCGTGCGAGCTGATGGACCTGATCGGCCACGACACCAACTTCGCCGTCACCGGCTCGGTCTACGAAGCCACCTTCTACGACAAGCGCTACGTGCCCTCGCTGGTGCAGCGCGAGATGGTCGCCGGCGGACTGCTGGGCCGCAAGAGCGGGCGCGGCTTCTACGCCTACGAAGGCGGCGCGGCCGGCGTGCCACCGCTGCCGGTGGCGGTGCACGAGGCGCCGGCGACGGCACAGCAGGTCACCGTGCACGGCATCGGGCCCATCGCCGACCACCTCGAGCACGCCGCCATCGCGGCGCTGGCGCCGCAGGGCTGGGGCCCGGCGCGCGACCTGGCGAGCGACTGGATCGGCCTGTCCGTCGACGGCGCACGCCTCGTGCTCACCGACGGCCGCAGCGCGCAGCAGCTCGCACGCGACATCGGCGCGGCCGACGTGGCGGTGTTCGACCGGCCGCTGCTGCAGCCGATCGCGCCCGGCACGGCGCTCGCCTACGCCGTCGCGCCGGGCGCGCACACCGCCTGGCGCACTCAGGCCGGCGCCTGGCTGGCCGCGCTCGGCTTCACGCCGCTGCCGCTGGCCGATTCGCCCGGCCTGGTGGTGGCGCGCACCATCGCTATGCTCATCAACGAAGCCGCCGACGCGGTGCTGCAGGGCGTGTGCGACTGCAGCGGCGCGGACGCGGCGATGAAGCTCGGCGTCAACTACCCGGCCGGCCCCTTCGAATGGCTGGCGCATTGGAGCGTCGACGGAGTCGCTGGCGTGGTCGACGCGCTCGACGCCGAGTACCGCGGCGAGCGCTACCGCCTCAGCCCCTGGCTGCGCCGGCGCGCGCACCACTGATCGCCGGATCATGAAGTTCGCCGAGTTCCAGCCCGGCCAGGTGATCGAGGCCGGGCCCTATGCGGTCAGCGAGGAGGAGATCGTCCGCTTCGCCACGCAGTACGACCCGCAGTGGTTCCACACCGATGCGCGGGCCGCGAAGGCTGGGCGCTTCGAGGGTCTGATCGCCAGCGGCTGGCACACCTGCGGCATCGCGATGCGGCTGGTGGCCGACGCGGCACTCGCCGGCAGCGAGTCGTTCGCCTCGCCCGGCCTGGCCTACGTGAAGTGGCCCCATCCGGTGCGACCGGGCGACCGCCTCACGATGCGCGCCACCGTCGTCGAGGCGCGCCTTTCGAAGGGGCGCACCGCGCTGGGCATCCTGCGCTGGCGCTGGCAGCTCTTCAACCAGCACGCCACCGAGGTGCTGGATCTGGAGGCCACCAGCCTGTTCGACCTCAGCTGAGCGCGATCCATACGCGGCGGTGCCCCCGACCAGCTGCTTGACGCCGCGCCGCTGCGGCACGTCCTGGGGGTCGCCCTGGAGGGTGCAGTTCGACAGGAAGCAGGGGGCAGACTCACTCCTTGCGATGGCAGTGCCGCTAGCCGCAGATGCGCATGCTGCAGTGGTCGAGGCGCCAGCGCTGCCGTGCAGCTGCCTGAAACGGCGCAGCAGATTCGCCCCTCGTCCCGACCGAACAGTTGCCTTGCCAGCAGTCTTTCGAGCTGTTCGGCGACGCTGACTAGCGTCCGTACCAGCGCTGCGCGAACACCGCGAGCCCGCTGGCGACGCTGGCGAAGCGGTCGCCACGGACGACTCGCGCGTCCGGAAAGGCCGCCGCGATGCGTTGCGCCAGCAGGCGCAGGCCGGTCGATCCACCGGTGAAGTAGAGCGCATCGATCGCCCGGCGCGCGAGGCCGGCGAGCCGAACCGTCTCCTGGGCTGCGGCGACGATGCGCCCGATGTCGGCATCGAGCGCGGCCATGGCCTGCGGCTCGGTCAGCTCGACGGCCAGGCCACGCTCGACGTGCGACAGGTCGATGACCGTGCGCCCGCCTTCCGACACGGCGATCTTCGCGCCTTCCGCGCGCGCCGCCAGCTCGTGTCCCAGCCGCTCGGTGAGCACCGTCATCAGCCGCTCGTGGTGGCGCGGGTCGGCGTAGAAGCCGCGCATGGCGCGCAATTCGGCCACGCGCGCCGGGTTGTAGACGGTGTTGATGAGATGCCAGCTGGCGAGGTCGAAGTAGATGCCGCTGGGCACCTCGCGCGGCGCGGCGCCGTCGATGCTGCGTCCGTAGGCGCCGTAGCCGAACTCCGGCAGGATGGCCGCCAGCTCGATGCGGCGGTCGAAGTCGGTGCCGGCGATGTGCACGCCGTGGCTGGCGAGGATGTCGTCCTTGCGCTCGAGCTTGCCCGCATGCTGCGGGCCGACACGCACGATGGAGAAGTCCGAGGTGCCGCCGCCGATGTCGGCCACCAGCACGACCTGCTCGGACTCGACGCCCCGCTCGTAGTCGAAGGCGGCGGCGATCGGCTCGTACTGGAAGTGGATGTCGGCGAAGCCGACCTGGCGCGCCGCGTTCTCCAGCGCCGCCTGAGCCTGCGCGTCGCGCGCCGGGTCGTCGTCGACGAAGAACACCGGCCGGCCGAGCACCGCGCGGTCGATCGCCGCGCCGGCGTCGCGTTCCGCGCAGCGCTTCAGGTGGCGCAGGTAGCCGGCGACGACGTCGAGGTACTTCGCACCGCGCCCGCCACCGACGTCGGTGGTCTGCTCGATCAGGCTGCTGCCGAGGATGCTCTTCATCGACCGCATCAGCCGCCCGTCCAGCCCGTCGACATAGGCGGCCACCGCGGCGCGGCCGAAGGCACGCGGCGGGCCGTCGTGCTCGGAGCCTTCGACAAAATAGAAGACCGCCGTCGGCATGGTCGTGTGGCCGGGCTCCAGTTCGACCAGGCGCATGCCGAGCGCCGCGTCGGGCACGGCGACGGCGGAGTTGGAGGTGCCGAAGTCGATGGCGCAGTACATGGCGGCGGTGTCGGGCGCGAGGGGGCGCGATTGTAGGGGCCCCGTGAGCCAGCCGGCACAATGCAGGGCTGACCATGGATCGCCGCCAACTGCTCCAGCAGCTCGGCCGACAGGCCGCCGCCGTGGCCCTGTCCAGCCTGTTCGGTCACGCCGCGCGAGCGCAGGCCGCCGCCGCGCGCTGGCCGCCGGGGCTGGGCAACCCGTTCACGCTGGGCGTGGCCAGCGGCATGCCCCGCCCGGACTCGGTGGCGATCTGGACGCGGCTTGCGCCGCGCCCGCTGGAACCGGGCGGCGGGCTGCCGGCCACGCCGCTGGCGCTTCGCTGGGAGCTCGCCGAGGACGAGCGCTTCTCGAAGGGCGTGCGCCGCGGCGAGTTCGTCGCCCGGCCCGAGCATGGGCACAGCGTGCACGTCGATGTCGGTGGCCTGACCAGCGGCCGCACCTGGTACTACCGCTTCATCGCCGGCGACGCGGCGAGCCCGATCGGCCGCACGCGCACCGCGCCGGCCGAGGACGAAGCCGTGGGGCGCCTGCGCATCGCGCTCGCCTCCTGCCAGCACTACGAGCAGGGATGGTACGTGGCGCATCGCGAGATCGCCGCGCGCGAGGTCGACCTGGTGCTGTTCGTCGGAGACTACATCTACGAGTCCTCCAGTCCGCGCTACCGACTGCGCGCCCACGAAGGTCCGGCACCGCACACCCTGGACGCTTACCGGGCCCGCCACGCCACCTACAAGCTCGATGCCGACCTGCGCGCCGCCCATGCCGCCCATCCCTGGCTGTTGACCTGGGACGACCACGAGGTGGAGAACGACTACGCCGGCGAGGTCGGCCCGGCCGGCCGCGACCGCGACACGTTCCTGCAGCGCCGAGCCGCGGCCTACCAGGCCTATTTCGAACACCTGCCGGTGTCGCCATCGATGGCGCCGCGCGGCGCGGCGATGCGCATCCACCAGGACTTCCGCTGGGGCCGGCTGGCCGAGCTGTGGACGCTGGACAACCGCCAGTACCGCAGCCTGCAGGCCTGCAGCACGCCCTACAGAAGGGGCGGCGACCTGCTCGCCGGCTGCGACGAGCTCGCCGATCCCGCCCGCACGATGCTGGGCCGCGAACAGGAAGCGTGGCTGGCCCGCGGCCTGGCCGGCAGCCAGTCTCGCTGGCAGCTGCTTGCCCAGTCCACACAGCTCAGCCCGTGCGGCCTCGACACGCCGCTGGGGCGCCGCCTCTTCAGCGACGGCTGGGACGGCTACCCGCGCGCCCGTGAGCGGTTGCTCGATGCGATCGCCGCGGCCGGACGCCGCGACGTGCTGGTGCTCGGCGGCGACGTGCACCGCCACGTGTCGGCGAACCTGCGGCTGCGGCCCGATGATCCTCGCTCGCCGGTGGTGGCCAGCGAGTTCGTCTGCAGTTCGATCACCAGCCGCGGGCTGTCGGAAGCCGTGACGTCGCTGATCAGGGCGAGCAACCCGGACCTGCTGCACGCGCGCAGCGACGAACGCGGCTATGCACTGCTGGAGATCACGCCCGAGGCAGCGCTCTGCGACTTCCGCGCCACGCCGTTCCCAGCCCAGGCGGACGCGAGGCTGCACTCGCAGGCACGCTTCGTCGTCGAAGCCGGCCAGCCGGGTGTGGTGCGCGACTGACGCTCGATCCGCCCTTTTGTCACGCCGGTCGGCCTCTCGTATCGAAATGCACGGCAGGGGTGCGGTTGTTCTCGGCTTCGGCCCACCGGGGCGTTCACCACACTGGAATCATTGCGACATCGCGGTGGTGATCAGGTCGGAGGTGCACATGGACAAATCGTCTTCAGTTCCTTGGTGGTCAGCGCTGGGCTTCGCCAAGACGGCACCGGCGCAGGACACGGACTATGCCGACATGGGCACGGCCTTCGGTCTCGATGCCAGCTTCGGCAAGGCGGCGATGCCCGGCCCTCGCGACGCCAGCGGCGACAAGGGCGTGCCAGCGCGCTCCGGCGCCAGCCCCCTCAAGAAGCGCTGACTGCCGTCGGCTCGAGCGCACTTCGGCAGCACCGCGCTGCCGCTCGCGTGATCACCCCGCTCGAGCCGGGTGGACCGCCGGCGGCTGTCGCATGAACGGGAGCGAGCGTCCCGAAAGACAGAGTGACTCAGCACTGGAGCAACCCACGAGTTCCATTGGTGACCGTCAGGTCACACAAAGACTCCAGCGTCCCGTTTCACCCCGCGTTGGCTAGAATGTGCCGATGGCCAAGGTGTCGTTCCGTGAGCAGGTGTTGCGCGCCCGAGAAGACGCGATCGTGTCGTCCGTGAACCGCCTGCTGGCGGAGAAGGGCTTCGACCTGATGACGGTCGACGAAGTGGCGGCCGACGTGGGTATCGCCAAGGCCAGCTTGTACAAGCACTTTGCCTCGAAGGAGGCGCTGGCCGCGGCGGCGATGATTCGTGTCCTCGACCGTGCGCTCGCATTGCTCGACGAAACCGCCGCGAAGTCGCCGGCACGCGCCATCGATCAGCTCAAGTCGGTGGCGCGCTGGACCATGCAGGTGCAGCTGGCCGGAGAGATGCCGTCACTGCCGGCGCAGAACTCCAGCCTGCGCGCGGCGCTGACGGCCAACAAGGCCTACCTCGACCGGCTGATGGCGGTGAGCGACCGGCTCGGCGCCTGGATCACCGCCGCGCAGGCATCCGGCGACCTCAATCCGGCGCTGCCGCCGGAACTCGTCCTGTACACCCTGTTCGCCCGTGCCTGTGACCCGGTGCTCGGCCTGCTGAAGCTCAGCGGGCAGTACAGTGACGAGCAGATCGTCGAGTTGCTGCTGTCCACCTGCTTCGACGGCCTGGCGAAGCGTTGAGCTCGGCGCCCCCCGGCCTTTCGATCAGCGCACCAGCAGGACCGGCGTCTTGCACGCCGAGAGGACCTTGGTCGCCACCGAGCCCATCACCAGGTTGCCCAGCGAGCCGTGGCCGTGCGAGCCCATCACCAGCAGGTCGTACTTGCCGGAGTCGGCGGTCTTGGCGATGACCTCCGGCGCGTGGCCGACCTTGCCGATGAACTCGGCCTCGATGCCCTGCTTCTTGAAGAAGGCGCGGATGGGCTTGAAGACCGCCTCGCTGGACTCGGCGTAGTAGCTCTTCAACGTGTCGCGATCGATCACCGCGGCTGCACGCGGCGGCACCGGCGCCACGGTGTTGAGCACCGTGAACTGGTGGCGACCGCCGCCGAGCCACTCGTCGTGCGCGGCGAGGTACGCCAGCATGCGCTTGGTGAACGGGCTGCCGTCGGCGGCGATGAGGATCTTCATGGGCGTCGTCTCCGCAAGGGGAATCTTCGAAAGCGCCGCAAGTCTCGCACAGGGTGCCACACCGTTCTTGACAACCCGCAACCTCGCCCGGCCTTACCATCCACGCCCCATGAACCCTCGCATCGATGAAATCAAGCGCCAGTTGCGGCAGCTCGAAGAGCTCGCCGCGTCCGGCGCGCTGCCGGCCGACCAGGCCGCGGCCTCGCGCAGCACGCTGGAGCAGGAACTGCTCGCGCTCGTCCTGCAATCCGGCGATGCCTCCGCGCCCCCCGCGGCGCCGGCGGCCCCCAGGCCGTCGCGCCGCCTGCTCGCTGCGATCGCGGGCTTCGTGGTCGTCGTCGCCGTGGCCGGCTATGCCGTCTACGGCACGCCGGGCGCGTGGAAGGGCGTGCCGGTCGCCGGTGGCGAGGGCGACGGCGGGCACGGCAGTGCCATGGCCCAGATCGAAGCGATGGTCGCCAAGCTCGAACAGCGGCTGAAGGACTCGCCCGAGGATGCCGAGGGCTGGTCCATGCTCGGCCGCAGCTACAGCGCCATGGGCCGCTACCCCGAAGCGGTGAAGGCCTTCCAGCGCGTCATCGACATGACGCCGAAGGACGCGCAAGCCTATGCCGACCTGGCCGACGCCACCGCCATGGCAGCCGGGCGCAAGCTGGCCGGCGAGCCGGCGGCGCTGATCGCCAAGGCCCTCGAGCTCGATCCGAAGAACCTCAAGGCGCTGGCGCTGGCCGGCACGATCGCCTTCGACAACAACGACTACGACAAGGCGGCGAGGCTGTGGGAGGCCGCCGTCGCGGCCGCGGAGCCCGGCAGCGAGCTCGCGCGCAACCTGCAAGGCGGCGTGGCCGAGGCACGCTCGCGTGCCGGTCAGGCTTCGCCGGGCGCTGCGCCGCCCGCGCCGCAGGCCGTGGCGGGGGCCAGCGTGGCCGGCGAAGTGCAGCTCGCTGCGGCATTGAAGGGTCGGGTCTCGCCCGAGGACACGGTGTTCGTCTTCGCGCGCGCGGTCGACGGCCCGCGCGTGCCGCTGGCCATCCTGCGCAAGCAGGTGAAGGATCTGCCGTTGAACTTCACCCTCGACGACTCGATGGCGATGAGTCCGGCCACGCGCCTGTCCACCGCGAAGCAGGTGGTCGTCGGCGCACGCGTCAGCAAGAGCGGCAACGCGATGCCGCAGCCGGGCGACCTGCAGGGCTTCTCGCCACCCACCGCCGTGGGCGCCAGCGGGCTGAAGATCGAAATCGCCGAAGAGCTGAAATGAACCGCGGGACGCCTCAGAGCTCGTAGACGCGCAGCGGGTCGTGGCCCTCGGCCTCGCCCTTGCGGCCATGACCGCGCGCGTTGCACACCACCCGGGTGCGGCCGTGCTCGTGCTCGACCAGGTAGTCATGGCGGCAGTGCAGGTGGCCGTGGATCCAGGTCGACGCCAGCGGCAGCAGCGCGTCGTCGGCATTGCAGAAGCTCGCCGTGCCCGGCTGGGCGCCGTAGCGCGGATCGGCACTGCGCAGTGACGGCGCGAAGTGCGTCAGCACCACGGTACGGTCCCAGTCACCGCGCGGCGCACGCAACGCGTCCGCCAGCCAAGCGCGGCAGGCCAGCGCCTCCTCTCGCACGCCATCGGGATCGAAGGGCTCGCCGCGGCGCACGCTGCGCATGATGCGCATGTAGTAGCCCGCCGCGCGCATCGCGGTGGCCCGGCCAGGCTCGCCGAAGAGGTCGAAGTCGCACCAACGCACGGTGGCGACGAAGCGGATGCGCTCCCCGCCCGTGCCCTGCAGCACGCGGCACTCGCGCTCGATCAGGTCGATGCCGAGCGCGTCGCAGCGTGCACGCAGCGCAGGCCAGGCCTCGTCGACGTCGCGGCCGTCGAACTCGTGGTTGCCCGCCACCATGAGCACCGGCACCGGCCAGCCGCGAAAGCGCGCCAGCGCTTCCCACGAACTGTCGATGTCGCCACCCAGGACGAGCAATTCGGCGGCCGGGTTCGGCTCCGGCTCGAAGTCCTCGGTCTCGAGGTGAAGGTCGGACAGCAGCTGGGCTCTCATCGCCCCCCTCGCCGGACGCTCAGGCCTTGCCGTGGCACTGCTTGAATTTCCTGCCGCTGCCGCAGGGACAGGGGTCGTTGCGGCCGACCTTGGGCGCGTCGCGCTTCACCGTCTCGACCTTGTAGCGACGCTCGCGCGTCAGGTCCTCGAGATCGGCGACGATGACGATCATGTCCTCGATCGCCTCGTCCAGCGTGGCCAGCGGATGCTCGCGGTCGAGCGTGGCCACCACCTCGCGCTCCTCGTCGGTCTGCGCCGGCAGGTGGCGGTACAGCCTGGCGAGGGCGACGTCGATCGCCGCGTCGGGCAGCTCCAGCAGGTCGGGGAACGTCTCCATCGCGTGCTGGAAACCGGCCACCCAGGGGAACAGCGCCTGCGACAGCGGATTGAGGCTGGCCGCCGGTTCGTCGGTTCGCGGCGGGTTGAAGTCGTCGGGTTCGAGGATCAGCGGGTCGAACCAGCCGTCCTCGGCGAGCGCGCGGTTCAGCGCGGCGTGCCGGCGCAGGATCAGCGCGGTGATGCGCTCGCGCCAGACCGGGTCGGTGTCGTCCGGCAGTGGCTGGCCGTCGAAGTCGAACACATGGGGCAGCCAGGCGTCGGTCTCGATGAGCACCGGCTGCACGAGCACGCCGCAGAGGTAGCCGTCGAGCATCACCGCATCCAGCGGCTCGAAGGGCTCCGGCGTCACGGCGAGCAGTTCGTCGAGCTCGGCGAACTCGGCGTCGGTGAGGTCCTGGGAGGGCAGTCGGTGGGCGGGAGTCTGCATGGCGCGCTTTCGTCGTGCTCAGACCGAGAAGTGCCCGATCAGCCGGTAGCGGGAGCCCGGATGGTACAGGCGCGCCACCGAGGCCACCGCGCCCTGGGACACGGTGCGCCGCGACACCATCAGCAGCGCGCTGCCCTCGGGCACCTCGAGCGCCCTGGCCTGCTCGGCGTCGGCGAGCACGGCCTCGACCACCTGCTCGGCCTCGGTGAGCGGCGCATGCCGGAACAGCACGTGCGAGGGCGTGACCTGCGTGAAGTCAATCGCCAGGAAGTCGGGCGCGAGGGCCGGATTGACGTGACGGTCCTCGAGCTGGATGGCCACGCCGTTCTCCAGGTGCACGAGACGCACGTGGTAGACCGTCGCGCCCTTGCGCAGCCGCATCGCCGTGGCGATCTCGGCGCCGGCCTTCTCGCGCGCCACGTCGAGCACGCGCGTGACGTGCACATGGCCGCGCTCGGCGATCTCCTCGTGGATGTCGCGCACCTGCAGCACGTTGGAGATCGGGTGCAGCTGCGCCACGTAGGAGCCCGAACCCTGGCGCCGTTCGATCAGGCCCTCGCCCTCCAGCTCGCGCAGCGCATGGTGCACCGTCATGCGTGCGCAGCCGAACTGCTGCACCAGCTCGCGCTCGGATGGCAGCCGCATGCCGGCCTGCCAGCCGCCCTCGGCAATGCGCTGGCGGATCGAGGCCTTGACTTCCTCGGATGGCAAGCGGCGGGGCGCGACGGGCGGCGTCATGGTTCCATTCTATCCGTCGCCATGCTAAAGTTGTCTAGACCACTTTCGGAGCCCGATCATGCATGCCATCGTTCCCGGCGAACTCGACAAGCCCCTGCTGCAGCGCGTCGCGGCCGGCCCGCTGCGTCTGACCATCGCCGACTCTGCCCGGCCCGGCATTGCAGCCAGCGTGGCGGCGGTGCGCACGCTGGTATCGCGGCACGAGCCGGTATACGGCATCAACACCGGTTTCGGCAAGCTGGCGCAGACGCGCATCGCGGACGACCAACTCGTGCAGCTGCAGAAGAACCTGGTGCTGTCGCACAGCGCCGGGATCGGCCAGCCGCTGGCCGCGCCGGTGGTGCGACTGATGCTGCTGCTCAAGGCGGCGAGCCTCGCGCACGGCGTGTCGGGCGTGCGCCTCGAGGTGATCGAGGCGTTGCTCGCGCTGCTCGCGCACGACGTGCTGCCGGTGGTCCCGGAGAAGGGCTCGGTCGGCGCCTCGGGCGACCTCGCGCCGCTGTCGCACATGGCCGGCGTGCTGATCGGCGTGGGCGAGGCCTTCGTCGGCGGGAAGCGCATGAGCGCGCTGGAGGCGCTGCCCCATGCCGGCCTGACGCCGATGCAGCTCGGCCCCAAGGAAGGCCTCGCCTTGCTCAACGGCACGCAGGCGTCCACCGCGCTGGCCATCCACGCCGCGCTGCGCCTGGAGCGCGTGTTCGATGCCGCGCTGGCGGTCGGCGCGATGACGGTGGACGCGGCCAAGGGCTCTGACACCCCCTTCGACGATCGCATTCACGCGGTGCGCGGCCAGAAGGGCCAGCGTGCGGTGGCCGCTCGCTATCGCGCCTGGCTGAAGGACAGCCCGCTGCGCGCCTCGCACCTGCACTGCGAGAAGGTGCAGGACCCGTACTGCCTGCGCTGCCAGCCGCAGGTGATGGGCGCCTGCCTCGACCAGATGGCGCACGCCTGGGACATCCTGCTCACCGAAGCCAACGGTGTGTCGGACAACCCGCTGGTGTTCGCCGACACGATGGAGGCGTTGTCGGGCGGCAACTTCCACGCCGAGCCGGTGGCCTTCGCCGCCGACAACCTGGCGCTGGCCATCGCCGAAGTCGGCGCACTGTCGGAGCGGCGCACCGCGATGCTGATGGATCCGGTGCTGTCGAACCTGCCGGCCTTCCTGGTCGAGCACGGCGGCCTCAACTCGGGTTTCATGATCGCGCAAGTGACCTCGGCCGCGCTGGCCTCCGAGAACAAGTCGCTGGCGCATCCGGCCAGCGTCGATTCGCTGCCGACCTCGGCGAACCAGGAGGACCACGTCTCGATGGCCACCTACGCCGCGCGGCGCCTGCACCAGATGCTCGACAACACCGCCGGCATCGTCGGCATCGAGTGGCTCTCGGCGGCACAGGCGCTGGACTTCCACCGGCCGATGCAGTCGTCGCCGGCGATCGAGGCGTTTCATTCGCGGCTGCGCGCCAGGGTGCCGCGGCTCTCGCAGGACCGGCTGATGGCGCCGGACATCGCGGCAGCCACGGCGCTGGTCGAGGAAGGTGCCTCGATCTGATCAGTGCTCCATCTGGGCGGTCTTCAGACTCTCCGCCCGGATGTCCTCGGTGACCACCGCCTTCAGCTCGGAGAAGCGCGGCGTGGTCTTCACGGTGTAGTGGCGCGGGTAGGGCAAGTCGATCGCCAGCTCGTTCTTGATGCGCCCGGGGCGCGCGCTGAACACCACGCAGCGGTTGGCCATGAAGATCGCCTCATCGACGTCGTGCGTCACGAAGAGCACGGTCTTCCTGTGCTGTTCCCAGATCGACAGCAGCAGCTCCTGCATCAGCGCGCGGGTCTGGTTGTCGAGGGCGCCGAAGGGCTCGTCGAGCAGCAGGATCTTCGGGTCGTTGGCAAGCGCCCGGGCCAGCGCCACGCGCTGCTGCATGCCGCCGGAGAGCTGCTTGGGGAAGTGGCTCTCGAAACCCCTCAGGCCCACCTCGGCGATGAAGCGCGCGGCGATCTCGGCCTGCTGCGCGGCCGGCATGCCCTTCTCGCGCAGGCCGAAGCAGATGTTCTCGCGCACCGTCAGCCAGGGGAACAGCGTGTAGCTCTGGAACACCATGCCGCGCTCGGCGCCGGGGCCGCGCACCGGCTCGCCGTCGAGCCGCACCTCGCCCTGCGTGGGCCCGTCCAGTCCGGCGACGATGCGCAGCAGCGTCGACTTGCCGCAGCCGGAGGGCCCGAGCACGGTGATGAAGTCGTTGTCGGCCACCTCGAGGTCGGTGGGCTGCAGCGCCAGCGTCGGCGCGCCGCCGTGCACGCCGGGGAAGGTGCGGCCGATGCCGCGGATCGAGAGTCGACTCACAGCGAGGCCCAGCGGAACAGCGCGCGGTTGGCGCGCTTGAAGGCGAGGTCGGAGACGAGCCCGATCACGCCGATGGTGATGATGCCGAAGATGATCTGGTCGGTGGCCAGCAGCGCCTGGCTGTCGGTGATCATGTGGCCGATGCCGTGCGAGGCGCCGATCAGCTCGGCGACGATCACGTAGGTCCAGGCCCAGCCGAGCACCAGGCGCAACGTCTCGGCCACCTGCGGCGCCGCCGCAGGGATGAGCACGCGGCGCACGATGCCCCAGTCGTTGGCGCCCAGCGTGTAGGCCGCCTCGACCAGATCACGCCGCGTGCCGCCGACCGTGACCGCGATCATCAGCACGAGCTGGAAGAACGAGCCGATGAAGATCACCGCGAGCTTCTGCGCCTCGCCGATGCCGGCCCACAGGATCAGCAGCGGGATGAAGGCCGAGGCCGGCAGGTAGCGCGCGAAGGACACGAAGGGTTCGAAGAAGGCCTCGACCGGCTTGTAGGCGCCCATCGCCACGCCCAGCGGCACGGCGACGATCGCCGCCAGCACGAAGCCGCCGACCACGCGCCAGACGGTGTAGCCGATGTCGGTGGCGAAGCCCTGCTCGGCCAGCAGGGTCCAGCCCGACCGCAGCATCGTCAGCGGGTCGGCGAGAAAGGTCTTGGACACGTAGCCGCCGAAGGTGGCGACCGCCCAGGCGGCAAAGAACAGCACGAAGAAGCTGATGCCCAGGGCCATGCGGGCCCCGGGCGACACGTCGCGAAGCGGCTTCAAGGCGCAGCGTGCCTACTTGATGAATTGCGTGTCGGCGAGCGACTTCAGGTCGGGGATCTGCCTGATGATGCCGATCTCCAGCAGCAGATCGGCTGCCTCCTTGCTGAACTGCGCATGCTCGCCGGCGAAGAACTTCTGGTTCGCCGCACGGTCCTGCCAGCGCAGATAGGCCTGGCTCTTCTCGAAGGCCTCGCCGCTCTGCTTGACGTCGGCGCCCATGATCTCGAAGCTCTTCTTCGGGTCGGCCTTGATCATGTCCAGCGCGGCGAAGTAGCCGTCGGCCAGCGCCTTGGCGGCCTTGGGGTTGTCCTTCAGGAACTTGGGCGTGCAGCCGAAGGTGTCCATCACCATCGGGTAGTCGAGCGTGGTCGCGATGATCTTGCCGGCCTCGGGCTTGGCGCGCACCGCGCCGAGGTAGGGTTCATACGTCATCGCGGCGTCGAGGTCGGCGTTGCCGGCGATCATCGCGTTGGCGGCCGCCTGCGGCTCCAGTGTCACGACCTTCACGTCCTTCACCGACAGGCCGTTCTTCTTCAGCATCCAGGCCAGCGTGAAGTAGGGCGCCGTGCCGGGCGCAGAGGCGGCGACGGTCTTGCCCTTCAGGTCGGTGATCTTCGCGATGGAGGGCTTCACCACCATGCCGTCGGCGCCGTAGCTCTTGTCGAGCTGGAAGATCTGCGTGGTGGCCACGCCGTTAGCGTTCCACACCACCCAGGTCTCCACCGTGGTGGCGGCGCACTGGATGTCGCCCGAGGCGATGGCCAGGTGGCGATCCTTCTGCGGGATCTTCTTGATCGAGACGTCGAGTCCGAGCTTTTTGAACAGGCCGGCCTCCTTGGCGAGCGTCAGCGGCGCAAAGCCGGTCCAGCCGGAGATGCCGATGGCCACCGGGGTTTCCTGGGCGGCAGCGGGCAAGGCGGTCAGAATGGCGGCAGCGGCGGCGGCGCCGGCCAGCATGCGTGGGAGGGTCATGGCAGCTCCTGCGTTGAGTGGGTGGCGTCGCCTTGCAAGGCGCGTGCCGCAGTCTACACTGCGGCATTCACTTGTCTAGACCAGTTGACCAAGGGTTGTCTCGCATGGATCCGGACATCTTCGCACTGACTCGGGGATCGGCGCCGCTGCTGGTGTCGATCCCGCACGCCGGCACGCGCATCCCGCCCGAGCTGGAGCGTCGCATGACGCCCGCCGCGCTGCAGCGCGCCGACGTCGACTGGCACCTGCCGCAGCTCTACGACTTCGCGCAGGCGATGGGCGCGACCGTGCTGGCGGCGAACTACGCGCGCCACGTCATCGACCTGAACCGGCCGCCGCACGACGAGAGCCTCTACCCCGGGCAGGACGTCACTGGCCTGCTGCCGCTGGACACCTTCCGCAAGGAGCCGCTGTACCTGCCCGGCGAGGCGCCCGACGACGCTGAGCGCGACCAGCGGCGCGAGCGCTACTGGCAGCCCTACCACGACGCGCTGCGCGGCGAGCTCGAGCGGCTGCGCGCGCGCCATGGGCAAGTCGTGCTGTGGGATGCGCACTCGATCTGCAGCGTGCTGCCTCGCTTCTTCGAGGGCCGCCTGCCCGACCTCAACCTCGGCACCGCCGATGGCCGTTCCTGCGCGCCGGCGATGCAGGCGGCGGTGGAGAGGCAGATGGCGTCACAGACGGTCTACGACCATGTCAGCAACGGGCGCTTCAAGGGCGGCTGGATCACGCGGCACTACGGCGCGCCGCAGCAGGGCATCCACGCCCTGCAGCTCGAGTTGTGCCAGTGCACCTACATGGACGAGACCGCGCCCTTCGCCTACCGCACCGACCTGGCGGCGCGGGTGCAGCCGCTGCTACAGCGCATGCTGGCGGCCGCGCTGGAGGCGCGCCCTTAAGGGGCTCGCCCCGACGGCGTAGGCCAGCTCGGCCGGGTGGTCGACGTTCCACAGGCACAGGTCGGCGGCCTTGCCGAGTTCGATGGTGCCATGCGTGACGGACATCCCCAGCGCCTGCGCCGCATGGCGTGTCACACCCAGCAGCGCCTCGGCCGGCGTCATGCGGAACAGCGTGCAGGCCATGTTCATCATCAGCGGCAGGTGCGTGGTCGGGCTGCTGCCGGGGTTGCAGTCGGTGGCCACGGCCATGGGCACACCGTGGCGGCGGAACAGGTCGATCGGCGGCACATGGGTGTCGCGCAGGAAGTAGTAGGCGCCTGGCAGCATCACCGCCACCGTGCCCGCCTTGGCCATGGCGGCCACGCCGGCCTCGTCGACATGCTCGAGGTGGTCGGCCGACAGCGCACCGAACTCGGCGGCGAGCGCCGCACCGTGCATGTTGGACAGCTGCTCGGCATGCAACTTGACCGGCAGCCCGTGCTGCCGCGCGGCCTGGAAGACGTGGCGCGTCTGCAGCAGGTCGAATCCGATCGTCTCGCAGAAGGCGTCGACCGCATCGGCCAGACGCAGCCGTGCCGCCTCCGGAACGATGTGCTCGACGACATGGGCGATGTAGTCGTCCGGTCGCCCGGCATACTCCGGCGGCAGCGCATGCGCGGCGAGCAGCGTGGTGCGCACGGTGACCGGATGATGCAGCCCGAGCTCGCGCGCCACGCGCAGGCACTTCAGCTCGTCCTTCAGCGACAAGCCATAGCCCGACTTGATCTCCACCGTGGTGACGCCATGCGCCATCATCTCGCGCAGACGTCGCGCCGACTGCACATGCAGGTCCGCCTGCACCGCCTCGCGGGTCTGCCTGACGGTGGAGACGATGCCGCCGCCGGCGCGCGCGATGTCCTCGTAGCTGGCGCCCTGCAGGCGCAATTCGAACTCGCGCGCGCGGTGACCTGCATGCACCAGGTGCGTGTGGCAGTCGATCAGCCCGGGCGTGAGCAAGGCGCCCGCGCCGTCGAGCTCCTGGGCCACCGGCGCGTCGGGGTCGAGCTGGGACATCGGCCCGAGGCCGGCTATCAACCCTCCGACGATCGCCACGAAGGCCGGCGGCGTGATGCTGCACGCAGCGTCGGTACAGGTGACGATGCGCACGTTGCGCAGCAGCAGGTCGATCGACGGTGTCATCCCAGTTCGGAGAGCAGGCGACCGCGCGCGGCCACGAAGCGCTCGGCAGCGGCCTCCGCCCCGGCGTGCTGGCCATTCTGCACGCGGCAGCGGCCACCGACCCAGACCTCTCGGATGCTGGCGCGGCGATGGCTGGCGAATACATGGGTGGCGAGCTGCTGCGCCGGTGTCAGCCCGTCGAGCACGGCATCGGCGAGCACGACGAAGTCGGCCTGCTGCCCTGCGACGAGCCCGGCGACCGGCCGGCCGGTGGCCTGCGCGCCGCCGGCCACCGCCGACAGCCAGAGCGATTCGGCCACGCCGGGGAGCGCGGCGTCGGCGAGCACGTTGCGCTGGAGCCGCGCGAGGCGCTGCGTGTACTCGAGCAGGCGCAGCTCCTCGGCGGCGTCGACGCTGGCGTGGCTGTCCGAGCCGATGCCCCAGACACCGTGCCAGGCCGGGGCATCGAAGATGCCGTCGCCGAGGTTGGCCTCGGTGGTCGGGCACAACCCGATCACGGCGTCGCGCGAGAGGGCTCCGGCGCGCTCGCGGTCGTCGAGATGCGTGGCGTGCACCAGGCACCAGCGCGCGTCGACGGGCGCGTGGTCGAGCAGCCACTGCACCGGCCGCTGTCCGCACCAAGCTTCGCAGTCGCGCACCTCCTGCAGCTGCTCGGCGACGTGGATGTGCACCGGTGCGGTCGCGTCGACCCGCTGCATGGCGTCGAGCAGTTCAGCCAGCGCCGCCGGACCGACAGCCCGCAGCGAATGCGGCGCCACGCCGGTGCGCACACCCTGCGCGCGCAGCGCCTCGACGATGCGCATCAGGCCGTCGACGTCGAGCACGAAGCGTCGCTGATCCTCGCGCGCAGCCGAGGCGCCGAAGCCGCTGTGCTGGTACAGCACCGGGAGCATCGTCAGCCCAATGCCGGCGCGACGCGCGGCGCGCGCCAGGCGCAGCGACATCTCGGCCGGATTGGCGTAGGGACGGCCAGCCTGGTCGTGGTGCACGTAATGGAACTCGCACACCGAGGTGTAGCCGCAGCGCAGCATCTCGAGGTAGAGAAGCGTCGCGATGTCCTCCAGATCGTCGGGCGAGAGCCGCAGCGCGAAGCGGTACATGAGGTCGCGCCAGGTCCAGAAGCTGTCCTGCGCCGCGGCACGGTACTCGGTCAGGCCGGCAAAGGCACGCTGGAAGGCGTGCGAGTGCAGGTTCGGCATGCCTGGCAGCAGCACGCCAGGGGCGCGCGGCACGCCCGTCGGCGCCGTGCTCCCGGGCTCGACGCGCAGCAGGGTGCCATCCTCTTCCCAGGCGAGCATCACGTCCTGGGCCCAGCCGCCGGGCAGCAGGGCATCGGTGGCGTACAGCATGCTCATCGGAAGGGGTCTTGGCACAGGCGCACATGCAGCATCGCAGCCGCGCCCGCCTCCTGTGGCGCGACGGTGAGGGGCGCGTCCAGGGCGCGCCACAGCAGCGCCTGCATCGGTGCGAGGGTGTCGCCGCCGGCCTGCCAGCGGCCTGCCACGCACAGCAGCAGGGTGACCTGACCGGACGCCACCGCGGCCGCGCCGTGCAGCACCCGCACGTCGGCGCGCCAGCGGCCCTGACGCGTCATGACGTTGAGATCGCGGCAGGTGGTGCCTGCCAGCCGCGCCGTGAGCGGGCTTCCGCCGTCGAAGCACCAGGGCTGCAGCGGCCGCAGCGAGTGCACGATGGCGCCTTCGCGCGAGAGCATCTCCATGCCATCTCCACGCAGCAGGACGATGCAACGGTCGACACCGGGAAAGGCCGAGAACGGCGCGTCTCGCTCGAGTTCGGCCACGCTCAGCCGCCAGTCGAAGTCGTCCAGCCCCGCGCCGGCAGGGCCGGCAGCGAGTTCTCGCGTGAAACCCGCGCCGTTCTTCCAGCGTTGCGCCGGCAGTGCGTCGATGTCGATGCGTTGCGGTGCGGCGGGGGCGTTCATGCGCGCAGCATCGGCAGGTTCAGACCCTGCTCGCGCGCCGTGCGGATGGCCAGTTCGTAGCCTGCGTCGGCGTGGCGCATGACGCCGCTGCCGCAGTCGTTGACGAGCACGCGCGCGAGGCGCTTCGCCGCGGCGTCGGTGCCGTCCGCGACGATCACCATGCCTGCGTGCTGCGAGTAGCCCATGCCGACGCCCCCGCCGTGGTGCAGCGACACCCAGGTGGCGCCGCCCGACGCGTTGAGCAGCGCGTTGAGCAGCGGCCAGTCGGACACTGCGTCGGTGCCGTCCTTCATGCCTTCGGTCTCGCGGTTCGGGCTGGCCACCGAGCCGGTGTCGAGGTGGTCGCGGCCGATGACGATCGGCGCCTTCAGCTCGCCCGTGCGCACCATCTCGTTGAAGGCCAGGCCGGCGAGGTGCCGTTCGCCCAGGCCCAGCCAGCAGATGCGCGCCGGCAGGCCCTGGAAGGCGATGCGCTGGCCGGCCATGTCGAGCCAGCGGTGCACGTGTGCGTTTTGCGGGAAGAGCTGCTTGATCTTCGCATCGGTCTTGCGGATGTCTTCCGGGTCGCCCGACAGCGCCACCCAGCGAAACGGCCCCTTGCCCTCGCAGAACAGCGGGCGGATGTAGGCGGGCACGAAGCCGGGGAAGTCGAAAGCGTTCTTCACACCTTGGTCGAAGGCGACCTGACGGATGTTGTTGCCGTAGTCGACGGTAGGCACACCCATCGCGTGGAAGTCGAGCATGGCGCGCACGTGCACCGCGCAGGAGGCGGCCGCCTCCTGCTTGAGCCTGGCATGCTGCGCCGGGTCGGCCTGAGCAGCGCGCCACTGCAACACCGTCCAGCCGGCGGGCAGGTAGCCGTTGATCAGGTCGTGGGCCGAGGTCTGGTCGGTGACGAGGTCGGGCTTGAGGCCGCCGGCCCTCGCGCGCCGGGCCAGCTCCGGCAGGATCTCCGCCGCATTGCCGAGCAGGCCGATCGAGACCGCCTCGCCTCGGGCGGTGTGCTCCTGCACGAGCCGCAGCGCGTCGTCGAGGTCCTTCGCCTGCTTGTCGAGGTAGCGCGTGCGCAGCCGGAAGTCGATGCTCGTCTGCTGGCACTCGATGTTCAGCGACACTGCGCCGGCGAAGGTGGCCGCCAGCGGCTGCGCGCCGCCCATGCCGCCGAGGCCGGCGGTGAGGATCCAGCGGCCAGCGAGGTCGCCGCCGTAGTGCTGCCGTCCGGCTTCGGCGAAGGTCTCGTAGGTGCCCTGCACGATGCCTTGCGTGCCGATGTAGATCCACGAACCCGCGGTCATCTGGCCATACATGAACAGGCCCTGGCGGTCCAGCTCGTGGAAGTGCTCCCAGGTGGCCCACTTGTGAACGAGGTTGGAATTGGCCAGCAGCACGCGCGGCGCATCGGCGTGCGTCTTGAACACCCCCACCGGCTTGCCCGACTGGATGAGCAGTGACTCGTCGTCGTTCAGCTCCTTCAGGCACTCGAGGATGCGGTCGAAGCAGGCCCAGTCGCGCGCCGCGCGGCCGATGCCGCCATAGACCACCAGTTCCTCGGGGCGTTCGGCCACCTCGGGATCGAGGTTGTTCTGGATCATGCGGAACGCGGCCTCGGCGAGCCACGACTTGCAGGCGAGCGTGCTGCCGCGCGGCGCGCGCACGACGCGGCCGGGGGCGCTGCGGGCGGCCTGGGCAGCGGCGTGGGCAACGCGGCTCTGGTCGGCGGGTGAGTTCATGGCGGCGGCTCCGTGGATGGTTGCGCAGGGATCTCGGCAAACTGGCCTAGACCACTTGGAGAAGCATGATCGAAGTCGGGACGCGCGTCAAGTCGGCGCCGCTTCGGCCGCCAGCTCCTGCCCGACCTCGTCGAAGCGCGCGAGCAGCCACTGGTGCGCCGCCGAGCGGTCGTGGCGCACGTGCCAGAGCGCGTCGGCGTAGACGGTGCCGGGCTCCACCGGCAGCTCGCGCACCACCAGGCGCTCCTGCAGGCCGGTCAGCGGCAAGAAGCCGTCGGGCAGCACGGTCAGCAGGTCGCAGCCTGCCACCACGTGCGCGGCGGTGAAGAACTGGTTGACGGTCAGCGCGACGTGCCGTGTGCGACCCTGGCTGGTCAGCGCCTGGTCAACGAAGCCATGCGCCCGCCCGCTGAAGCTGACCAACACGTGGCTGGCGCTGCAGAAGGCGTCGAGCGTGAGCGGCTGCTCGGCGAGCGGGTGGTCAAACCGCATCGCACAAACGTAACGACCCTCGGCCAACCGGCGGTGGCGCAGCGGTGCCACGCGGCCCTGCGACACCAGCGAGGCCACCGTCTCCGGGAAGTGGCCGATCGCGAAATCGATGTCGCCATGGCTGAACAGGCCACGGGGGTCGCGATCGAGCAGCGGCCGCACTTCGACCTGGGCACGCACCTGCAGCGCCTGGAAACGCGCCATCAGCGCCGGCAGCATCAGTGCAGCCACCGCGTCGGCCATGGTCAGCCGAAACACCCGCGCTTCGGCGGCCGGGTCGAAGTCTCCCGGCTCCAGCGCCGCGCGCAGCTGGCCCAGGGCGGAGCGCACCTGCGGCCACAGCGCCTCGCCGAAGGCGGTTGGCTGGACCCCTCTGGGCGCCCTTGTGAGCAAGTCTTCACCTACACTTTCGCGTAGCCTTTTCAATGCATTGCTGACCGCGGGCTGGGTCATGGAGAGCCGTTGGGCGGCGCGGGTGATGCTGCCTTCGGCCATCACCACGTCGAACACGCGCAGCAGGTTGAGGTCGAGCGTGCGGAAGTTCACAGAGGCCTGTTCATCATGATGGTGAATGTCCAGTATTCAGAGCATTCACTGCAACGCATGAGTGTTTACCCTATACTGCGCTGCAGCATCATCCCGATGCCCAAGGAGTAAACGCCATGACCAGCCACATCCTGCCTTCGCAATCCTTCCGGTCGGCTCGCCCGCTGGGCGTCGGCCAGGCATTGAGCAATCTGGCTCTTGCCACCGCGCGCCTCACCCAGGCGCTGATGTTCTCGCTGCGCCGCCCGGTGCGCCAAAACCGGCGCCTGAGCGTCGTCGAGGAAGCCAACGAGCTGCGCAACTTCGCCATCGCCTACCTGCGCACCGACCCCGGTTTCGCCGCCGACCTGATGGCCGCGGCTGACCGCCACGAACTGAAGGACGAGAAGGCCTGAGCCATCGTCCACACCGAAGGAATTCACACCATGACCACCATCACCCTGCCTTCCGGCCAGGTGGTGCGCGTCGCCGACATGATGGCCCCGAAGCTGGCCGACTGGCTGGCCCGCGCCATCCTGAAGCTGCAGTCCTACGGCCACCTGCTGCGCATGCCCGCACCGGGCGTGCCGGAGGCCACCGTGCAGCTGCTGCTTATGGCCGAAGCGTACGAGGCCACCCAGCCGAGTTACGCGGCCGACCTGCGCGCCGCGGCCATGCTGGCCGACCATCGCGAGCGTTGAGCCGCACGCACCACCCCCATGACAAAGGCCGGCTCTTGCCGGCCTTTTGTCTCGGTGCGTGGCCCGCTCAGGCGGAGGCCAGGCGCGCCTCGATCTTCGCCTTGGTGGCCTTCAGCGCTTCGGGCAGGTGGTACGAGAGCTGCTGAAACAGCTCGCCATGCAGCGCCATCTCGGCCCGCCACTCGGCCGCGTCGATGCGCGTGACCTGATCGAACTGCGCCTGGCTGAAGTCCAGACCTGCCCAGTTGAGGTGCTCGTAGTTCGGCGTTACGCCGAACACATGCTCCTCGCCGCCGCCCGAGCCTTCGATCCGCTCGACCATCCACTCCAGCACGCGCATGTTCTCGCCGTAGCCCGGCCAGACGAACTTGCCGTCGGCGCCCTTGCGGAACCAGTTGACGCAATAGATCTTCGGCAGCTTGCTGCCCGCGGCCTCCAGCTTCGCGCCCAGGTCCAGCCAGTGCTGGAAATAGTCGCTCATATTGTAGCCCATGAAGGGCAGCATGGCGAACGGATCGCGGCGCACCACGCCTTGCGCGCCGGCCGCGGCGGCGGTGGTTTCCGAGCCCATGGTCGCGGCCATGTAGACGCCTTCGGTCCAGTCGCGTGCTTCCGTCACCAGCGGCACGGTGGTCGAGCGCCGGCCGCCGAAGATGAAGGCGTCGATCGCCACGCCGTTGGGGTTGTCCCACTCGGCGTCGAGCGCCGGATTGTTGGTGGCGGCCACCGTGAAGCGAGCGTTCGGATGCGCGGCCTTGGCACCGGTTTCCTTGGCCAGGGCTGGCGTCCAGTCCTTGCCCTGCCAGTCGATCAGGTGCGCCGGCGGCGTGTCGGTCATGCCCTCCCACCACACGTCACCGTCGTCGGTCATCGCCACGTTCGTGAAGATCACGTCACGCACGAGGCTGGCCATGCAGTTCTCGTTGGTCTTGTGGTTGGTGCCCGGCGCCACACCGAAGTAGCCCGCTTCGGGGTTGATCGCGTACAGGCGACCGTCGGCATGCGGCTTGATCCAGGCGATGTCGTCGCCGATGGTGGTGACTTTCCAGCCCTTGAGTCCCGGCGGCGGGATCAGCATCGAGAAGTTGGTCTTGCCGCAGGCGCTGGGGAACGCGGCGGCCAGGTGGTACTTCTTGCCCTGCGGCGAGGTGACGCCGAGGATCAGCATGTGCTCGGCGAGCCATCCCTGATCGCGGCCCATGGTCGAGGCGATGCGCAGCGCGAAGCACTTCTTGCCCAGCAGGGCGTTGCCACCGTAGCCGGAGCCGTAGCTCCAGATCTCCTGCGTCTCGGGGTAATGGACGATGTACTTCGTCTTGTTGCAGGGCCAGGCCACGTCCTTCTGACCCGGTTCGAGCGGCGCCCCGACAGTGTGCATGCAGGGCACGAAGAAGCCGTCGCTGCCCA
Source organism: uncultured Piscinibacter sp. (assembly GCF_937952055.1). Classification (GTDB taxonomy): domain Bacteria; phylum Pseudomonadota; class Gammaproteobacteria; order Burkholderiales; family Burkholderiaceae_C; genus Piscinibacter. Next base: position 187,649 of record NZ_CALFYO010000032.1, on the reverse strand, counting down.
GCACGTCGAGCACGGCGCGGCCCATGCGCGTCATGATTTTCATGTTGACCGCCACGTACGGGCTGTCGCTCAGCTCGACGCCGATGTGCGCGATCGGCGAGCCGATCGGACCCATGCTGAAAGGCACCACGTACATCGTGCGGCCGCGCATCGCGCCGCGGAACAGGGCCTTGTCTCCTGTCTGCAGCAGTTCGCGCATCTGCGCCGGCGCCACCCAGTTGTTGGTCGGGCCGGCGTCTTCCTTGCGTTCGCAGCAGATGAAGGTGCGGTCCTCGACGCGCGCCACGTCGCTGGGGTCGCTGCAGGCCAGGTAGCTGTTCGGCCGCAGTTCCGGATTGAGCCGCTTCATCGTGCCGGCCTCGACGAGCTGGCTGCACAGGCGGTCGTATTCCTCCCGCGAACCGTCGCACCAGTAGACCTCCCTCGCTTCGGTGAGCGCCGCCATCTCGGCGACCCAGGCCAGCAGCCGGGCATGACGAACATAGGCGGGCGCGTTCAGGCGCACCCCTTCCAGCACGGGACGATTCATGTCAGGTCCAATCTTCAAAGTCAAAAGGCGGGATTGGGCAAACCTGCTGAGCCCGGTTCGACGGCCCGGAGGGCTTGCCCAATGCCGCTGATCGCTTCGCCGAGGGGGTTACGGCGGGTTTCGCGGCGGCGCCGGATCACGGCGGCGGGCCACGTGCGAAACAGGCTGGAACGATTGTCGATCCAGTGTAATGGCCCGGTAACCACCAGAGATCGGGGGGTCATGCATTTCTGGAATAGTCTTATGCAGAACGATGCAGACCCCGCCACCGTCGGAACCGTTGTCGAAGTTCGTCGTTGATGAAGATCGTGTCGAAATCCATCAATTTCTGATCTTCATTTGTTGATTATTGAACTCCGAAAGCGGCCAGGGAGGCGCGCAAGTGGTTGATTTGCCGCGAAAGGTTGCCCACTAACGCCCGCCGCAGGCGGCCCGACTCCTGGCGCACCTTGATCGATGTCGCACGCGTCGCAACGGGTAGCTTGGTCGCGCGCAGAGCCCCGAGAGCCGCTGGGAACTTCGTCGTTCAGCCTCGCCGCGAAGTTCGCGACCCCGTGCGTGAGCCTCGCCAGACCCCTGCCCAAGTCTTGCGATCTGTGCACCGCCGTCCAGTCCACATAGGCCACCTCCGGGATACGGCCAAGCGCGCTTTGCCGCGGCGTCCGTCAGCCAGCACGGCTACTCAGTCGACCGTTGACGACAAGAGTAGTCATCGATGTCCCTGCACCTTCCCGACCGTGAGACCGGTGATTCTGATGGTTGGCAAGCGGTCGTCGAGCGCCGTGGAGTGTCTTGATACCCAGTGCGCACCAGGTGTGTGGCAAGCTCGTCACCATGTTCCACGGGCTGTTCTCGGTCCGACGCTGCGGATCCGACGCGTTTTTGCCAGGCAGGCGGGCATTGCTGCGCGCCGCACTGGGAGCGATCCTGGTTCCTACGCTGTGCGTGCAGGCGCGCCCGGTCCGTGCCGGTCTGAACTTGCTGCTGAACGAGTTCACCGCCACGCGCGATGAACTGCAAGCAGAACTGGCCCGACGCTTCCCGATCGCGCGCCGCTATGGCGACCTGGCCTCGGTGTCGCTGCACGACCCGCAGCTGCTGCTGGACGGCAGTGCCAACCGGGCCACGCTGGCTTCTCGATTGGTGATCGTCAGCCCATTGCTGCGCCCATCGTCCATGGGCGGGCAGGTGGCTGTGAGCAGCGGCCTGCGCTGGGATGCCGCGGGCCTGGCCGTGCGCCTCCAGGACCCACGCGCGGAGCAACTGCGCATCGACGGCGTCACCGGCAGCGACGCACAGAACCTTGAGCGCATCAGCGCGGCCGTTGTTCAGGAGGCGCTGCAAGGCTATCCGTTGCGGACATTCCGCCCGGAGGAGCTTCGTTTCGGGCTCAGGGTCCAGGGAATCACCATCGGCGTAAACGAGATCAAAGTGCAGTTCGAGTAGCCGCCCGAAACCGGCTCAGCTGCGCACTTGGGCAACTGCTTCAGACGGTGAACTCGGCCGTTCGGCTTCGGATCTTTACACGGCAGCAGCAGGCCACTGTCTGCCGCTCGCCATGGGCAGCGCAAGGGCTGGCCACAGTCACCCAGACTTAACTTCGATCAAACCTGTGGATGCGGCCCAGCCAACGCCGTCGAGATCGGCGTGGTGCCAGCGTGCCCTCGGTGAAGGCTGCGAATCCAGCCCCAGGTGCGTCAGGATCGTCTCGATCACCGTGCGTTCCAGGATGGCGATGATGGACTTGAGTTCGCCGCCGCAGTGCGGGCGTGCTGCATGTCGAAGTCAAAGACTCGCTTGAGCAGCCGCGCCCAGCTGATGCGGTGCGGCCGGGTCTGGACAGTCACCACCTCGCACTTGGCGGCCGCATCGGCTCCGGTGGCCGGCTCCTCTTGCTCGGGTGGCCCCTGCGGCACCACCAGCGCGGGCGACCCGGCATTAGGTGCCGGCACGCCATGGAACCTGATGCGACCCAGCCGCGGCCGCAGGACCAACGCGGCCAGCCGCTGCAGGAACTCCAACGGGCTCATCACCAGGTGCGTGGTCCCGTCGCGCTACGGCGTCCTGGGCATGAGTTCCACCTGCCTTGCTGCTTTGAGCTGCACCCGCTCGTCCGCTAGAGTCGGTCGCTTGATGTAGCGGCACAGTTGCTCCAGCCGCTCGCGGTCGTGAGCTTCGACCCGCACCGCGGCGTGCAGACTGAAGCCGTCGATGCCGGCACACAGGGGCTGGTGCGAAGTCGTCTCGCGGGGCAGCAGCGGGCACGATCCGTGGTTCGTCGCGCGCAAGGACATGGCGACCAACACGCTGTACGTGATGCAGGGCCACGACCACCCGTGGCTGCTCTCGCCGGCACTGCACGGCGATGCTCTGAGCTGCGTGGCCGGCGCACACGGCGCGAAGACGCGCTACCGCCAGCCCGATGCCGCGTGCCGCTTCGAGCCGGAGTCGGCAGGCGACTTCGTGCCACGCTTCGACTTGCCGCAGTGGGCGGTGACGCACGGGCAGTCGGCGGTGCTGCACGACGGCGAGGTCTGTCTCGGCGGCGGCGTGATCGCCGCCGCGATCGGTGCAGGCCTCAGTGCGGACGCTCGAGCCGGTTCCGCGCGTTCGTGAGGATCTGCTGCGCCGACAGCTGCCGCATCGGCTGGGTGATGTGCTGCGAGACCTCGCCGAGCCGGGCCAGCAGTTCCTCGCGGGTCCCGGCACGGCGCAGCTTCATGACCGTCATCGCGCCGGCGACCGGCGCACGCGAGCGCACCTCGCGCATGAGCATGCGGCGCACCTCGACCAGCTCGGGATCGGACGTCGGACCCTCGTCGTCGCTCACCGGGTCGAGACCCCCGAAGGCCGACTCGAGCAGCGGGTAGATCGAGCTGCGCATCGTGTCAAGCAGACCGCCGAGCGTCGTTTGCCCGGAACGCTGCGAATCGAGGTCGCGCAGTTCGGCCGGCGTGTCCTCGGAGTGCTGCTCCTCTGCCTCGATGAACACCTGCGGTGCCCGCGGCTGCGCTTCGATCGCTGGCGGCCGCACCGGCTCCGCTGGCTGCGCCGGTTTGCTCTCGATCGACTGTGCCGGCTGGATTTGCTGCAGTCCCTGCACAGGGTGCGCGAGTTGCTCCGGCCACAGCGGCTCCGGCGGCGGCGGCTCCGGGTGCGTCGGCTGCAACGACATCTGGATCGACTCGGCAGCCGCGACGACCGGAGGTTCGGGCGCCGGCTGCACGACCATCGTCGGCAGTGCCGCGATGCTTGCCGACGGTTCGGCGGCCTTCGGAATGCGGATCAGGCCAAGCGACTCGAGCGACTCGAGGCTGCCCTCGGGCACGCCGAAATTCTCGCCGAGCCGGCGCAATTCGGCGTGCGTGCGCCGACCGTCGACGAGCAGCAGGATGGCGCGCATGCGCGGGCCGATCAGCGGGCTGCGCCTGCTGATCTCCTCGTGACCGCGCTCGGTCTTACACGGCACGGTGGTGTGCGCCGGCGGTGCCGGCACGGGTGCATGTCCGATTTCCATTGCCTCTTTCCCCAACGTTGAAATCCTGGGCCGGCGCCATCTAGCGAGCCGCCGTGCCCGTTGAGGCGAATTCTTTGCGGAATTTTGTCGCGCTGGGGGGGCCGACCCCGGGGTCAAGGGTGCCACGCCCCCGCAAGCTGATGGCACGCTACGGTCCACAGCTTCAGATCACCGACATGACTCACGATCCCGGTACCGGCCGGCAGCCCGACTCAGGCGCTGGCACCCTGGCCAGCCTGATGGCCCGCTTCGGCGAGCGCCAGAGACTGCGCGCATTCCGCGACCGCACCTGGAGCGCGTTGTCCGATCTCGGACTGGATCGCGCCCACCTGATCCCGCACGCACGCAAGCTGCTCGAAGAGTTGTGCGAGCGCGGGCATGCCGGGCCCTACGCCAGCCCGGACGCGCTCGCGGTCGAGTTCTTCCTGCGTGCGACGATCGAATACCCGAAGATGATCGGCAGACCGAGCTCGTGCCGCGGCTTGCTGATGAGTGCGCCGCGGACGCTGCGCGCCTGGCAGCTCGTCGACCGACTCGACGCGAGACTCGTCGAAGCTGGCATCGAGCGCATCCGCGCGAGCCTGCGCGCCAGCCTGGACAGCCTTGAGATGCACCCTGCCGACCGGCGCGAGACGCTGGCACAAATCGCCGCGCTCTGAGGCCCGTCGACGCTAACGCGGCCGCGCGAGATCCAGCGTCCTGTATGCGGTAGGTCGCGCTGCTCCTCCCATAGGCGCAGGACAGCCCGACGTGCACGAACGCCGGATTCATGATGTTGGCGCAGTGGCCGTCGCTGGCCATCCAGCCATGGACCACCTGCTGATGTCCGCGAGCGCCGTCGTCATGCTGTTCGGACGCGGCGGCTTCGTGTTCGCGCTGCTGCCCGGCTCGTTCGTCGCCCGGCTCGGCGAGGCCGGCCTCGCCCGCTGGGGCGGGGCTGGCACGGGAGGCGCGCTGCTGGAGATCGCATTCGCGCCCACATGGGGCTGAGCCGGTCGGTGGCTGCCTGCTGCTCGGGTTGGCCTTCTGCATGATGCACAACACGCTGCAGGTCCACGGGGCCCAGATGGCACCGGACCGCCGCGGCGCCGCCGTCTCCGCCTTCGCGGCGTGTTTCTTCCGCGGCCAGTCGGCCGAGGTGTCCCTGGGCGGACTGGCGGTAGGCCGGTTCGGCATTGCGCCGCTTCTGGCCGTCGGGGCGGCGGGATTGATCGCAGCGGTCACGGCGTTCGCCACGCTGCTGCGGCGGCGTGCGCAAGAGTGGCGGGCCTGAACGTGGCGGCTTTTGGCCGGGCGGGCCGTGTCGCGTGGCTGGCCGGCGGCGTCAGCCGTTCTTGAACAGCCCGCGCTCCCTCATGAGCAGGAGCCGCGAGCGCGTGCCCGGCTTCTTGGCGACCGTCTCGTCCGGTGGCGTCGTGGCGGCCGGCGGCTCGTCCGCCGGCACGGGCGGGACTGCCTCGGTCGCTGAGACGGCGGCGCTCTTCTCGCGATCCGTGGCCTCGCGCGGTTCGCGCGTGCGCTCGCTCTTGCCTGCCGCGCCGCGACTCCGCGAACGGGACGCGGCACGGCCAGGGAGTTCGACCACGTCCTGCAACACCGGGGGCTCTTCCGAGACCGGCTCGGCCGGCGCCGCGGACACCCGCGCCAGCGCGCGCTCGAGGGCCGAGCCGTCGGCCGTGCGAGCGGATTCGGCCAGCGCCGGGCCGGCGCCCGCGTCGAGCCGCGGCTGGGCGCGCAGGTGCTCCCAGATCAGGCCACCCGCGGCGAGCTGGCGCAACCGCTCGGGCCGCAGCGAGGCGCGGCCGACGGCCGTGAGCAGCGCGTACAGCTCGGGGTGGACCTCGCTGTCGATTTCGACCTGCAGCTGCAGCGTCGGCATGCCGGGTGCCGGTCGCCGATCAGTGGCGCAGATCGGACGTCGCTGCCTCCGCCTCGCCGATCATCTGGAAGCCGCGCACGTTGGCGTACATGGCATCCGGCAGGACGAACACCGGGATGGCCGGGAAGCGCTTGGCGAGCAACTCGCGATAGTGCTCGGGGTGTCCGCCGACCAGCACGATCAGGTCGATGAGCTCGTGGGCATCGCGCAGGCCGTCGACCATCCGGTTGATCGAGTCGTCGATCACGCTGACGACCACCGGCTCGAACTGGCGCAGGTCGTGCGAGACACCCGACAGCTTCACCGGCTTGCCCAGGCGCAGCGCATCGTTGATGCGTGGCTCCACCGAGGGGCCCAGCGGACGACCGATCTGGGCACTCAGGGCATCCTGCACGGCGCGCACGACGCGATGGCGGCCGGCGTCCGATGCGGCCCCGCTGGCCCGCGGATTGATCACGCCCTGCTGCACGAGCAGCCAGTCGAGCGTGTGTTCGCCGGGATCGACCATCAGCACCGCGAGGTCCTCCAGTGCGTCGCCGCTGGGCAGCGGCGTCAACGCCCCGCCGGTGCGCGCGATCACCGCATTGAGCTGGTCCAGGTGCTCGTCGATGGCAACGTAGCCGCCGACAGGCTGGGCCTGCACCATGACCCGCTTCACGATCACCGTCTTGCCGTCGCCGACGTCGATGGAGCCCTCGAAGGCCGTGCGTAGGTAGTCGCGCCGTTTGGCGTCGTTGTACTGGTTCACGGGCAGGCCGAGCACGAGGACGTCGATCAGGTGGTCGCCGGCCTGGTGCATGTAACGCAGCGCGCCGCGGGTGAGCGCCTCGTAGATCGCGCCGCGGTAGAACTCGTCGGTCACGTCGCGGCCGAAGTTGCCGCCGGCATGGGCGAGCGCGACGTCGCGGCCGACCTCGTAGAGCGCGCCGCGCACCGGAACGTCGAAGGTATCCCGGCGGCGCGTGCCGAGCGTGCGCACGGCGCTGCCGTCGGCCGGGATCGCCATGGACGGGAAGCTCGTGAACTCGACGTCGTTGCCGGAGCGCAGGCTCAGCTTGACCTGGCCGAAGCCGACGTCGATGGCGCGCACCACCGGCGAGGTCGCCGCGTAGGCAGAAGCGGCCGGTTGCAGATTGGCATCGTGGAATTGCTGTTGTTCGAGCACGCGACGGCTCCTGGCTGGGGTTGGAGTGGGGCACGGAACGCCGCGCCGATTCGACGTGACTTTAGTATCGACACGACGCGCGGCAAGGACGCTTACCAACTTCTTACGATTCGCCCCGGCGATTCGTGACAGGCCTCGCACTCTGCCGCGTGGCCGAACCGGCCGACACGGGGATGGTCGCGCCGCGAGCCGGCGGCGCGTGGTCGCCACGGCGCGCAGCGGGCGAGAGGCCTGCGGGTCAGAAGGTCGACTGCTCGGCGTCGCGCTTGGCGAGCGCGATGAACACGCTGTAGTCCAGGGCGGCGTTGTTTCGCAGCACGTCCTGTAGGCCGTCGCCGTTGCTGTCGATTACGAACAGGTGCCTGGCACTGGCCAGCACCTTGAGCACGGTGACCGGCCTGCTCGCATCGCCCACATTCCTGCAGGACTGCGAGGTGCGCTGCTCGAAGGCGCTGGTGCCGGCGTTGTAGGCCGCCTCGTGCACGGTGCCGACGGTGCCGGCATCGGTGCGCAGCCACCCCAGGTCGGTGTCGCGGTCGCCGTCGCTGTCGGTGGCGGTGGCGGTGGCGATGACCGTGAAGCGCGCCGGCGCCGGGCTGGTGTTGTAGTAGTCGGTGAAGGCGCCGATCTGGCCGTAGGCTTGCAGCACCAGCCTGCCGGGCGGCGCCGGGTCGCTGCGCAGGATCTGTTGCCACATGCGGCTCTGCGCGCCGACCCGGCTCACGAACCTGAGCACAATGTCGTCGCGGAGGTCACCGTTCATGTCGGCGATCACCGCCGGCGGTCGCAGGCCGTTCAGGCCGCCCGTGGGAAGGATTGAAGACGTAGTGGAGCGGGGCGCCATCCGGCGCCCGGTGGGGTTGCCGGTCTGTGGCGTGCACGATCGGCTCCCGAGGTGGTGAGCCCGCACGGTCTCGAGCCGTGCGGCGAGCTTCAATCGCTCAGCGTGCCGGCTGCCTGTGTGCGCGCTCCGCGGGGGGGCCTCCTCCGGGGGCCCGGTGCCGATGCGCAGTTGTCGGTCGAGGCTGCGGCCTCCGACCGAGAGGTGATCGGGGCCACCGACCTTCAGACACCCGAGCGCGAGTCACGGGGGCAACGCGTCGCGGGTGCCGTGATGTGCCTTTGCGGGTCCGCTTGCGGGAGGACAGGCGCATCGCCCGGTCTGCGCCGCGGCAGCATGAGGCGCTGGCCGCGCCGCCCTGGTTCCGGCAGTTTTCACGCATCCGGCGATCTGGCACGATGACCTTGCCCGAGTTCGCGACCGGGTGCCCGCCGCGGGGTCGGCGCCGGCCTGTTGCCACGCGCCGCGCGGCGCCGTGGAGATGACGATGACCGCCCGATCACCCGAGAACGACTGCGCCGACGACCACGTGCTGCCCGTTACCCGCGTCGTTGCCGCCTGCGTCGTGCCCTTCCTGCTGATCGCGTTCGCGTCGCTGTACCTGCGACCGGACCTCAGCGCGACGCACTTCGCGTGGAGGATCGCGCCGAACTTCACCGCCTATTGGCTCGCCACCGGTTACCTCGGCGGGGCATGGTTCTTCTTTCGCGTGACACGGGTGCGGCGATGGCACGAAGTCACGCTCGGCTTCCTGCCGGTGACGGTCTTCGTGTGGCTGATGCTGTTGCTCACGGTGCTGTTCTGGGGGCGCTTCGACATCCATCACTTCCCGTTCCAGCTCTGGCTCGTGCTCTACGTGGCGACGCCGATCGTCGTGCCGGCGCTGTGGTGGCGCAACCGCCGCCACGACCCGCACCGGATAGAGCCCGGCGCCATCGTCGTGCCGGCCACGGTGCGCGCGACGATGGGCGTGATCGGCGGCGCGCTCGTGCTGACAGCGCTGTGGATGCTGGTCGTGCCGCAGGCGGCGATCGCCGCCTGGGCCTGGAAGCTGACGCCGCTCTCGGCGTGCGCCATGGGCGGCTGGCTTGCGCTGTCGGGCGTCGGCGGGCTGGTGCTCGCGGCAGAGCCGCGCTGGTCCGCCTGGCGCGTGCTGATCCAGAGCATGCTGATCTGGCTCGCGCTGCTAACGGTCGGCGCCTGGCGCGCCTGGGAAGAGTTCGATCCTTCGCGGCCGGCGTTCGTGGCCGTGGTCGCGGTGCCGGCGTCGCTCGTCGGCCTCGGCGCCCTCTACGCGGCGATGGAGCGCCGCCGCGCGGCGGCGTCGGGCGCGCCGCGCTGAGATGGGAACGGCGCGCGCCGCGCACGCTGCGCGCCATGGGCCTGTCAGTGCGGAGTTCATGCAGCGGCTAGACGCGCCCTTGGCAGGCTACAACTGCATCCGCCAAGACTGCATGTCCGTTGTCCATCGCGGCAGGCGGATGTCCGACATGGGTCGACTCTCGCCGACCACGGCCCAAGGAAGCGGCCCTTCGGACTGGGGAACCCAAAGACGTCAGCAACCCGATGTTGCTGTCCACTCGCGGTCCCGGCCACGTGCGGATCGTGGCGTTGGCTCCGCGGGTGGCGGCCTCGGGCTGAGGCTGGACGTTCGGTGGCGTCAGCTGCAAGACGGTGATCCTAGGGATTGCCAGAATCCAAGCTCTGGCGCAGCGTCCGCGCTCACTCCGACCGGAGGCGAGGCCCAGCGATGAACGGGAATCATGGCCGGTGTAGCTGTTGCCGGCTGTAGCTGCCGGAGTGCGCAATGCCAGCCCAACGGAACCACCCAGGAGCACTTCCAATGAGTCTGTATCTGACCCGAGCCAAGTATTCACAAGAAGCCTTCAAGGGCATGATCGCCAACCCCTCTGACCGGGAGGCAGCCGCCAAGGCGATGTTCGAGGCTGCTGGCATCAAGCTTCACCACATGTGGTACTCGGGCAATGGCGAGGTCATCTGTGTCGTCGAGGGCAATGCGGTTGCCGGGTCCACCGCCACCATGGTCGTGATGGCCAGCGGTGGCTTTACCGATGTCGATTCGACCGAACTGGTCACGATGAGCCAGATGGTCGATGCGATGAAGGCGGCCGGGGGGGTCGCTGCGAAGTTCCGTCCGCCCGGCAAGTAGCGCGCACTCGACCTGAGTCATGACCGTCCGCTGCCGATCGGACGGTCGCTGCGCTTGCAGCCGCTACGGTCACCACACCTCGGACCCAGGCGTCCAAGCGAGGTAGCTGCCAGTGCATGCTTGCTGTTCTGGCTCCTCGGGTTGCCGCCTCAGCGGTCCGACGCTCGTCTAGGGCCACCGCATCGCTTTCGCTTGAAGCGCCGCGACGGTCGAATGTCCAATCACTCTCGCGTCGAGGGCCTGTGTGCGTGCCCGACCGGCAGGTTTGGGGCAACGAGATGCGGACCGCGGATGTCACCTTGGGGTCGGGAGTCGCCAGCCGCGATCGTTAGAAGCTGACATTCGCCTTGTCTCACCGGCCAAGGTCTGCTGTCGGCTGCAGCCACGATGTGACGGTCCCCGTCACAACCGGTCTTTCACCGACGCCCGCCTTGTGATGATCCTGAGTTCGACGACTCGCCGCGCCCGACGGGCGGCCGTTAGAAGAGGCTTTGGGCACGCGGCGAGGCTGAGAGGAAGCGTGGGCGTCATGGCCGAGGCCCCGTCCAGAGGACTCGCCGAGGTCGGCGCCCTTTGCGTGGCGCGCCGCCGCGCACTGGCCGCGGCGTTGCTCGAGCGCGTGTTTCCGTCCCGGCACGGGACCATCAAGTGACCATCACGAGACGGCGCTGTGACCTTTGGGTCCGACAGTGCATGCGCGGCAACCACTCGTGCCGCTTCGCAACCCACGGAGGCTTCCTATGCGTCTTCACGCCCCAGTTCTCCCGGCACTTCCTGTCGCCGCGGTCGCCATCGCCTGCGCCGGCGGCGTTGCCATGCCTGCGCTGGCCGACTGCCGCAATGTCAATGGCCACTACACCGAGCAATTGGCGACGTCGACCCCCTGCAGTTCGATGGTCGGTGTCTGCCTGCAAGGTGTCTTCAGCGGCGTTGTCCTCGGCAGCTTTACGACCGCCGTCGACACTTTCGTACCGACCCCCGACGCTCTTTCAATCGGGGTGGCGCAGTTCACCGCAGGCTCGATCCTCGACGTGCGCATTGGCAATCGTGCGGGCGGGCTGTACGTGCGCAACACAGGCGCCACTCGGACGACCGGCGCGGGCGAGATCGTCGACCTGCAGACCATTGTCGGCGGTACCGGCGACTTCCTCGGTGCCAGCGGCGTGATGACAGCCGTCGGCACGTTCAGCTTCGCCAGTGGCGGTCGCTCGGAGTATGCCGGCATGGTCTGCGTGCCGGGGATGTTCTGACCCGCGAGCCGGACCGGGCATGACAACGTCCCAGCACCCACAGGCTGCAACGCGTGGCTGCGTGACGTGACTCATCGAGTGGCCATGCGAACCTGAACAGAGGGCGTCGTGTGGAAGCTCCAGGCTCCAAGATCAGGCGCGCCGCGCGTGCGGCAGCTCTGCGGCGACAGGTACACGGCAGTGAGCGCCAGGAGTGGGTCGCGAGTGCCAGCTCGCGGCCAGGAAGAGCAGTCGTTCGCGCGCCTCTTCGCCAGGTAACGCGGTCGATGGCTACGGGACGACGACTGCCCCTGCGAATCCAACGCGCCTCCGTTGGTCGACCTGGCCAGCAAGGAGACGGCTCCCGCCCACCGGTGGCGGTCATGGATTCGCCGACCTGACCGGCCGCAGGCGGGCATCCGCTTTCACCCCATGGCAGTGGGCGACGGGTGCGAGTTGACCGACCAGACGCTCGGACGCTCGACCGCGCGGCGGCCGGCGCGCCGCCCCAGGGTGAGCGCCCCAGCCCCGCGATGATCCGGAGTTGCGGCGCGGCGGCGCTCGGGCATGATCGGCGCCGGAACAGCAAGCGCGGGCGCCCCGACAGATGCACATCGCAAGCACCATGGCCGGCGCGTCGTCGCCGGCACGGCCGGACAAGATCGTGAGCGCGGCCGAGGCCGTGCGGCTGATCCACGACGGCGACACGGTGGCCACCGGCGGCTTCGTCGGCATCGGCTTCGCCGAGGGGATCGCCATCGCGCTCGAGGAGCGCTTCCTCGCCAACGAGGCGGAGACCGGCACCGGCTCGCCGCGTGACCTGACGCTCGTCTACGCCGCGGGTCAGGGCGACGGCAAGACGCGCGGGCTCAACCATTTCGGTCACGACGGGCTCGTCAAGCGCGTGGTCGGGGGCCACTGGGGTCTCGTGCCCAAGCTGCAGGCTCTCGCCGTGGCCGGGAAGATCGAGGCCTACAACCTGCCGCAGGGCGTGATCGCGCACCTGTTCCGCGACATCGCGGCCCACAAGCCGGGCACGCTCAGCCGCATCGGCCTCGGCACCTTCGTCGACCCGCGTCACGGCGGCGGCAAGATCAACGCCGTCACCACCGAGGACCTGGTGCGCCTGATGGAGATCGACGGACAGGAGGCGCTGTTCTATCGCGCCTTCCCGATCCAGGTGGGCATCATCCGTGCCACCACGGCCGACCCCGATGGCAACCTCACGATGGAGCGCGAGGCGCTGACGCTCGAAGCGCTGGCCATCGCGATGGCGGCCCACAACAGCGGCGGCGTCGTGATCGCGCAGGTGGAGCGGCTGGCCGAGCGCGGCTCGCTCAACCCGCGGCAGGTCAAGGTCCCGGGTGTGCTCGTGGATGCCGTGGTCGTGGCCGAGAAGCCGGAACACCACCTGCAGACGTTCGCGACGCCCTACAGCGCCGCCTATGCCGGCGAGATCCGCGTGCCGCAGAACACGCTGAAGCCGCTGCCGATGAGCGAGCGCAAGCTGATTGCGCGGCGCGCCGCGTTCGAACTGCCGCGCAACGCGGTGGTCAATCTCGGCATCGGCATGCCCGAGGGTGTGGCCGACGTGGCGGCCGAGGAGGAGATCATCGAGCTGCTCACGCTCACGGCGGAGCCAGGTGTGATCGGCGGCATTCCGGCCGGCGGCCTGAACTTCGGCGCTGCGGTAAACACGCAGGCGATCATCGACCAGCCGAACCAGTTCGATTTCTACGACGGCGGCGGTCTCGACGTGGCCGTGCTCGGCCTCGCACAGGCCGACGCGCAGGGCAACCTCAACGTCAGCAAGTTCGGCCCGCGGCTGGCCGGTGCGGGCGGCTTCATCAACATCAGCCAGTCGGCGCATGCGGTGGTCTTCGTCGGCACGTTCACCGCCGGCGACCTCGACGTGCGCATCGAGGGCGGGCGGGTTCGCATCGCCAGCGAGGGCACGATGCGCAAGTTCGTGCGCGAAGTCGAGCACCGCACCTTCAGCGGCGAACGGGCCCGCCAGCTCGGGCAGAAGGTGCTCTACGTCACCGAGCGTTGCGTGTTCCGCCTCGCCGCGGGCGGCGGGCTCGAGCTGATCGAGATCGCCCCCGGCATCGACCTGGAGCGCGACATCCTCGCGCAGATGGACTTCATCCCCGCGATCAGCCCCGAGCTGCGGCCGATGGAGCCGCGGCTGTTCGCCGAAGAGCCGATGGGCCTGCGCAACCGGATGCTGACGATCCCCATCGGTGCGCGCATCGACGTGGACGCCGCCAAGCGCATGCTATTCATCAACTTCGAAGGGCTGGCCGTGGAGGGGCATGCCGACATCGACGAGATCGAGCGCGAGGTGGCGGCGCGCGTTGCGCCGCTCGGCGAGCGTGTGGACGTGATCGTCAACTACGACCACTTCAGCATCCGGCCCGAGCTGATGGAGGTCTACAGCGCGATGGTGCAGCGGCTCACCGAGCGCTACTACGCCCGCGTGACGCGCTACGGCGGAAACAGCTTCGTGAAGGCGCGGCTCGAGGGGCGGCGCTAGGCCTGCTCAGGCCGTTGGTCGGCGACGGATTGCGTCAAGACTGAGCTCGATCATTCGCGACCGACGGCCACAGGTCGGCCATGCCATCACCCGTCGGTCCATGACGCGGCCACGATCGACCGCTGCACCTTCGTCACCGGTCACTCGCCCGTGGCTGGCTGGGTGGCGGTTCGCGAATGACCCCTTGCGCACCAGACGATCGGCTGTGCCCGACCCCGAGTGGTCGCTCACAAAGCGAGCGAGCGGACACTCATGCAGAGGGGGCGCTGACTCTGATGCGACGCGCTCGAAACCCGCGACCGCAGGTCACGCTTCGTAGCGCAGAGCGTTCATCACCAAACGGAACGCTGGCGACGGCTGACGACGGCTGGGGTAGTAGAGGTGATAGCCCGCAAACGGCGGGCACCAATCCTCGAGCACGCGCGTGAGCCGACCATCTGCCAGGGGCGCCGACACTTCGTCTTCGGGCAACAGCGCGATGCCGAGTCCGGCGACGGCCGCATCGACCTGAGGCGGCGATGTGTTGAAGATCAGCGGTCCGTCGACCCGCACATTGATCGCCTTCCCGCGCCGTGCGAAATCCCAGACGTACAACCCGCCGGAGGTCGCCATGCGCTGGTTGATGCAGCGATGCGCCGTCAGTTCGGCGGGCGTCCTGGGCTTGCCGTGGGTCGCGAAGTAGGCCGGCGAGGCCACCACGGCCATGCGCAGTGGCGGGCCGATCGGCACAGCGATCATGTCCTTGTCGATCGTGCGGCCGATGCGCACGCCGGCGTCGAAGCGGTCCGCGACGATGTCGCGAAATCCGTAGCTGATGTCGAACTCCAGCGTGACTTCCGGGTAGTGACGCAGCAACGACGTCAGCCTGGGCATCAGGATGCTTTGCAGCACGTGCTCGCCGCAGGTGATGCGAACCGTGCCTGCGGGCTTGTCGCGCAGCTCGGTCAGTGCGTCCAGCTCCGCCTCGATCTCGTCGAGACGGTGGCCGATGGCGCGCGCCAGGCGCTCGCCGGCGGCCGTGGGCGCCACGCTGCGCGTCGTGCGGGCGAGCAGGCGGATCTGCAACCGCTCTTCCAGTCCGCGAACGGCTTGGCTGAGGGCCGATTGGGTCACACCCAGCACCGCGGCGGCACGCGTGAAACTGCCCTCGCGTGCCACGGTGACGAAGGCCACCAAGTCGTTCAGGTTGCGCCGCGGCAAGGATTCAGCCCCGGTGTTTTGATTAGCTCATCTTATAAGAAAGATCACCATTGGACAGCTAGTCCGCTCCTCGTCGCATGCACAGAATTCCGGCAACGACCGATTCAACGGAGTGACACATGGACAACCCGATCTCTCGCCGCCTCGCCCTGCAAGGTGCAATCTCCATCGGCGCCGCTGGACTTGCCGCCGCGCCAGTTGCCCTGGCTCAATCGTCTGCCGCTTCGCCGGGAGGCCAGCGCATGCCGCTTACGCGGCAGTGGGACAAGACCTTCCCCCAGAGCACGCAAGTGGCGCACCGGAAAGTGACCTTCAAGAACCGGTACGGCATCACGTTGGCTGGCGACCTGTACCAGCCGAAGAAGCGCGACGGCCAGAAGCTGCCGGCGCTCGTGCTCAGCGGCCCGTTTGGCGCGGTCAAGGAGCAGTCGTCCGGCCTGTATGCACAGCAGCTTGCCGAGCGCGGCTTCGTGACCCTGGCATTCGACCCGTCGTTCACCGGCGAAAGCGGCGGCGACGTGCGCGATGTGGCATCGCCCGATATCAACACGGAAGACTTCAGCGCCGCCATCGACCACATCGGCCTGCTGCCGTTCGTCGATCGCGATCGCATCGGCATCATGGCCATTTGCGGCCTGAGCGGGATGGCGCTGACGGCCGCAAGCGCCGATTCACGCATCAAGGCGGTGGCGACGGCTTCCATGTACGACATGTCGCGCAGCATCAGCCGCAGCTACAAGGACAGCTACACCCGCGAGCAGCGCCACAAGGTCATCGACTACCTGAGCCGGCAACGCTGGGTCGACGCCGAGAAGGGTCACTTCGCGCCGGGCTTCCACGAGGTCCCGTTCGACGAGAAGGGCAACCTCATGAAGGGCAACCGCGCGCTGCCCGAAAAGTTGCCGGCCGATGCCAATCCAGTGCTCACCGCCTTCTACAACTACTACCGCACACCGCGTGGCTTCCACCCCCGCTCGATCAACTCCGCCTCCGCGTGGACGGCCACCACGCCGATGGCCTTCTTCGCCTTCCCGATGGCGGCGAACATCGACATGATCGCGCCACGGCCGATCATGCTGGTGGCCGGCGCCAATGCCCACTCGCGCTACTTCTCGGAAGACGTGTACAAGGCGGCCTCGGGACCTAAGGAACTGGTCATCGTGCCGAATGCGGATCACGTCGGTCTGTACGACGACGTGAAGAAAATTCCCTTCGACCGGCTGGAGTCGTTCTTCAAGCAGAGCCTGGCCTGAGGCATGTGAGGCACTGGCATCCCGGCAAGCGGATGAAGGAGACTGTGTTGCGCTCATCGTTCGGTCCCGCCAGCTGGCATTTGCGCCAGGTCGCCTGGCTGTGCGTGGCCTCGGCGCTCGCGATGATCGGCATCGGCGATGGCCGAGCCGCGGACGGCCTTCGACCCGCAGGAGGTGCCACGGCAGCCCAGGAGCAGACCCGGATGTGGATGATCATCGACGGCACACACCGCTTTGCCGTGACTCTGGAAGAGAACCCGACCGCGCGGGCGTTTGTGCAGATGCTCCCCATGACGCTCGACATGCCCGACCTGAATGACAACGAGAAGCACGTTCGGTTGCCGCGAAGCTTGCCGACCGATACGAAACGGCCGGGAACGATCCGGACCGGTGACGTGATGCTGTACGGCAGTGACACCTTGGTCGTCTTCTATAAGACCTTCCCATCGAGCTACAGCTACACGCGAATTGGGCGCGTCACCCAGGTGGATGGCCTGGCAGAGACGCTTGGACCGGGCAGCCAGCGCATCCGCTTCACGCTGGATTGACGCGGACGACTGGTTCGTGTCGTCGGATCGACGGTCTGCTGCTGGCCGGGACCGCGAGCCCACTCGCACTCCCCACAGCCGACCCCCACGGGGAACCGGTGCCGGCATTGGCTGGTTGACGGAACCCAGATACGAACGGTGTCTGCAGACGCATCCTGCGTGGCCCTCCACTCCATGGAGACCAACATGGAAACCCCAGGCATCGCCACTCATCGGGAGCCGTGGAACAAGGGCAAGATCGTCGGGCAGAAGGCACCCTTCAAACCAAAGGACATCTGGGCGCTGCGCGTCCGTCTTCAGATGGAAGGCCGGGTGCGCGAATTGGCCCTGTTCAACCTGGGCATCGACTGCAAGCTGCGCGGATGCGACCTCGTCGCGCTCAGGGTGCGGGACGTGTGCCATGGCGACCAGATGGCGTCACGCGCCATCGTCATGCAGCACAAGACCCAACGCCCAGTGCAGGTCGAGATCACGCAGTCCACCCGGGACGCCTTGCAAGCATGGATCAAGCAGACCGGGCTAAGGACAGAGGACTTCCTGTTCCCCAGCCGGCTCCGCGACTCACCCATCTCGGAACCCGTCAGTACGCTCGGATTGTTGGCCACTGGGTCGACGAACTGGGACTGGACCGCGCCGACTACGGGACGCACTCGATGCGACGGACAAAGGCGACGCTGATCTACCGGCCACCAAGAACCTTCGCGCCGTTCAGCTGCTGCTTGGACACTCCAAGCTGGAGTCGACGGTGAGGTATCTTGGTATCGAAGTGGATGTCGCACTGGAGATCTCGGAGCAGACCGAGATCTGACGTCATTTGTCCCGGCCGCTCGGGCCGCCGTGCCACGGGCGGCCGCCTCCAATGGCAGTCAAGTGGCGCTTTGTCGGTCTGGCAGTCCCGGCCAGGAGCCGTCACATACTAAGGGCAGCTACTGGGCAACTCACCCAGCCTGGTTCATGCAAGCAGCGAGCAAGCGGTGGGCTGATCGAAGGAGGTCAGGAACTTCGTCTCGGTGACTTGCCGGAGCGGGATGGAACAGGGGTCGCTGCCCCTGAGGTGCGCTGTGGCATTTCGGAGCAGATTCGCCGCAGGTTCTCGCGCACGATGCCTTGAGCCTGCGCGAGTTGGTTTGGCCCCATTCGGCTCCAGTCCAGGTGTCGCATCACACCGGCGCGAGCCACGCGGAACACCATCACCTGACCCATCAGGCTCACCACCGTCAGCCGGGCCGCCGGCTCCGTGCGCGTGGGGTCGGCGGCGAGCACCAGCCGGGTCATCGTGCCCAGTACACGCTCCATGAAGCGCTCGTATATCAGATCGAAGGCGGGTGACGGCGCCTGCTGTTCGCGCATCATCAGCGGGCCCCAGGGGCCACTCGTCTCGTCGGCCAACGTGGCGAGCATGGCGTCGCACAGCTGGCCCAGCAGCTCCAGGCTGCGCTGGGCCAGCTCTGCCGGGGGGCCAGGGCTGGCAAGGACTTGGTCGATGCCCGCCAGCGCCGGGCCGATCCGCTCTTCCATCGTCGCGGCGATGTGCTCGAACACGGCGAGGTACAGTCCCTCCTTGCTTCCGAAGTGGTAGCCGATGAGGGCCGGGTGGACGCCCGCCGCCGCAGCGATGTCGCGCGTGCCGACGGACTCGAAGCCCGATCGCGCGAACACCTCGGTTGCGGCGGTGATCAGCGCCGACCGGGTGGCGTCGCTGCGTGGGTTGCCAGTGGCGGACATACGGGCCATGCGGCGGATTACACCTCAGCAGCCGGCCGACGGTCCCCCACTAGCCGGCCCTGCTCCATGGTCACGATGCGGTCGGCAAGATCGATCACCTTGCTGTCGTGCGTGACCATCAGCACTGTGGTGCCGCGTTCCCGCGCCAGTGCCTTCAGCAGGTAGACCACCTGCAGTGCCGAGTCGCGGTCGAGCGCGGCGGTCGGTTCGTCGGCCAAGACCACCAGCGGGTTGCCCACCAGCGCCCGTGCAATGGCCACGCGCTGCTTCTGCCCGCCCGAAAGCCGCGAAGGCAGGTAGTGCAGGCGCTCGCCCAGGCCCAGCAGGCCGAGAAGGTGCGTGGCGGCGGTCTCCCACTCGCGGTCGGCGCGGCCGCCGTGCACTGCCAGGCCCAGGCGCACGTTCTGCAGCGCCGTGAGGCTGTCGTGCAGGTTGTGGGCCTGAAAAATGAAGCCCAGCTGGCGGCGCATGCGCACCAGTGTTGCCTCGTCGGCGCCCAGCAACTCCTGGTCGAGCAGGCGCGCGCTGCCGTGCTGCAAGCCCCGCAGGCAGCCCACCAGGGTGAGCAGCGTCGTCTTCCCCGAGCCCGAGGCACCCATCAGCACGGTCAGTTCGCCGGCATGGATGTCCAAGTCGATGTCGAAGAGGGCCTGCTTGCGCGCTTCGGCTTCGCCGAACCAATGCTGAAGTCCGCGCACGGTCACCGAAGAGAGACCTGGACTGGTGGTCGGCGCCACGATCAGAACAGCTCCGCGGGATTGGCGCGCGTCAGTCGTCGTGTGGCGATCGCACCCGACAAGGTGCACATCGCCACCGTGCCAAGCAATACGACAGCGGCGCGCGCGGCCGTCATTTCCAACGGCAGGCCGGTCTGGGCCGCTACCGCGGCGTAGAGGCCGATCGAGGCCAGCAGCCCCGGCACGAAGCCCAGCAAACCCAGGATCACGGCCTCCTCGAAGACGATGCCCAGGAAGAAGCGTGGCGGGTAGCCCACGGCCTTGAGGGTGGCGTACTCCTTCAAGTGGTCAGCCACGTCGCTGGCCAGCACCTGGTAGACGATGACGATGCCCACCAGCACGCCGATCACGATTCCGAAGCCGAAGATCAGTCCGATGGGCCGCTGCGTGGTCTGGAATCGCTGGTCACCGACGATGGCCTCCTCCAAGGGGCGCACCTTGACGTCGTCGGCGCCACCGAAGCGTTCGCGCAGCGCCTGGGTGACCGCCGAACGGTCGGCGCCGGGCGCCAGGGTGACCAGGCCCAGGTTGGGCGCGCCGGCGCTGCGGCTGGGGAACAGGCGCTGGAAGGTCTGGTCGGACGCGAGCAGGTAGCCGTCCGCCGAGAAGCCGCCGCCAATGGAGAAATGGCCCGCCACCTGCAGGCTGCGGCCGCGCATCTCCAGGCGCAGGGGCGCCGAGGGCGTGGCCGCCAGCAACGCGGCCGAGTCGATGTTGCGGGTGCGGATGTCGATCAGCACGGTGTCAGCCCTTGCCAGCACGTTTTGCTGGCGGCGGATCTCCGCGGCGCGCAGCGGCGTGGTCGACGGCTCGAAGCCCAGCACGTCCAGGGCACGCAGCGTGCCGTCGGGCTGACGCCAGTCCAGCCGGCCCAGGTAGACCGGCGTCACGCTGCGCACACCGGGCACGGAGGCCGCCTGCAGCAGGCGGGCGCGAGCCACCGGGTTGGCATCGGCCAGGGTGTTCATGTCTGAGGCGCTGATCAGCAGTTCTGCATCCAGCGCGCGGTACGGCAGACCGATGCTGCCGACCAAGGCGCCCTGGAACCCCAACTGCATCAGCACCAGCAGGCTCGCAAAGGCCACGCCACCGATGGCGGCGATGAGCCGTGTGCGGTTGTGGCGCAACTGCAGCCAGCCGATGGGCAGGCGGCCGAGCGCGCGCTCGATCGCGCGGCCCACGGCGTCGTCCAGACGCGCAAGTCTTCCGCGCGGCAAGGCGGCGGTGCTCATGGTGTGCCGGTTTCGATGTCGGCCTGCACTTCCAGGCCCACGAGGCGACGGGCGCGGACCGATGAGGCCTCATCCAGCACCACCGTAGCGCGCACGACGCGGGCGTCGACGTTGGCGCCCGGGCTGGTGTCGGTCAGTCGCTGGCGGCCCACGCTCAAGCCGATGCGGCTGACAACGCCGGACAGGGGAGTCGTGAGCGCGGGCGAGTGCAGCGTCACTTGCTGGCCCGTGGCGACTCGGGTCACATCGGCCTGATAGAGCTCGAGTTCGGCCGTCATCACGCGGGTGTCGCCGAAATCGAGCACACCGGCGCCGCCCGGACGCTCGCCCGGCTTCGCGTGGACGGCGATCACCGTGCCGTCGCCGGGTGCGCGCAGCATGGCACGGGCAAGGTCCTTCACGGCCCGATCGCGCTCGGCCGCTGCCGCTTCGACGGCGCGTTGCGCCACCCACAGATCAGGCTGCTCCAAGCCTTGGCCGGCGTGGCGGGCCAGACTGGCACGCGCGCGACGTTGCTCCGCCGCCGCCTCGTCGCGCAGGGCCTTGCGCTGGTCGGCGGCAGCCGGGGACACGAAACCTTGGTCGACCAGCGCTGCCCAGCGCTGGTACTCCACTTCGGCAGCACGTGCCGCTACGTCGGCCCGGGCCAACGCTGCGGCACTTTCGGCCTGGCTGGACGACACGGCCCGCTCGGCTTGAGCCAGCGCCGCCCGGCGGCTGGCCAGCTGCTGCTCCGCGACGGCAAGCGCGGCTTGCAGTGCCGGTGCACTGTCGAACACGGCCAGTGGCGTGCCGGCCAGCACCTGCTGACCCTCGGTAACCAGGATCTCCGCCACCCGGGCATCGCCGGCACCGAACGGCGCAGCCAGCGTGCGGAGTTCGCCCGACGGAGCCAGCCGGCCGAGGGCCGCGACGTGAGGCGGTACGTCAGCGGTTGGCTGCGGCCGGACCGATCCAAGCCCCGGGGCCAGGGCCGCTGGCTGATCGAGCAGGACAGCGCCACCCGCTGCCCCTGTGGCGAGAAGCACGATCAGCCACCACCACCGCCGTTGCAGCCATGGACCCCGGACGTGCGAGGCAGGCTCGCCTCCGCGGGCGACCACTTGAAGCGGCAAGCCAGCCGACATCGGCGCAGCAGGTGTTGGGGCAGTCGAATTCATGACGATGGTCAAATTGATCAATCGGACAAATTGTACAGTTGATCAAACTTGGATCGCAAGCTGGGCAGGATCCACTCTGGCGGGCCTCGACCTGCTGGCGCTTGCGCTTGCCTGCCGATGGCTTGGCCGCCAGATGCTGGCAACTGTGGGCGCCCTCAGTCCGCGTGCAGTGCGCCACCTGCATGACAGCGGCCGACCAGACAGTCTCCACAGCCGTGACGGCTCATCCGGCTCGCTCGGCATGTCGCCGCGAGCGGCGGCTTTGCACGAACAAGGTCAAGACTCCGGATGTCGGCAACGGGTCGGCTTGTTGAGTTCGCCCGAAGTGGAAGCAGTCATCCGCCCGACGCCGGCTTATCGGCCGACCTCGACCGCACGCTTCGCGAGTTCAGCGGTCGCTCGCGGCGCGGACCCTCGAGGGACCGGCCACGATGATCTTCAACTCGCCTTGACGCCGTCGGTCGTGTGCGACCGCAGATGGCCGGGTCCGTGAGTTCGGGGTCAAGGCAAGAAGCGGACCTCGAGTTCGGAGGCCTCGCCGGACAAGTTCAGGTCAAGGCAGCCTCAATGTTGACCGGCGCCGTCATCGGATGTCGGTGGTCAGGGGTGGCTCTCTGGCATTCCTTTTGGCGTGCTGTGTCCGATGGACCGGCAAGGCGGTCACCTGAAGAACTCCCGCTGCACGGCACTGGCCCGCACGCTGCGCGGATTCGCAGTCGCGGTCAAGGGCTGTACTGATCAGGTAGCGATTTCCATCGTGGTCGGTTGCCGCGCCTTGGGCAGCGCCCCGCTGTTGTGGCCGTGGTCCTCGGGCGGGTGTACCGCACTCTAGCCGCGCGGCACCTCGCGCCCGGCCAGGTGGCAGGTCAGAAGCGCGTCAAATCGGGGCACGTCGATTGGCTTCGTCACGAACTCGTTGAAGCCGGCGCCAAGCGCCTTCAGATCCTCGCCCGGCATGGCATTCGCGGTCAGCGCGAGGACCGGAACGGCCCGTGTCGATTCGAGTGCACGCAACTGCTCAAGCACCTTGTACCCATTCATGTCGGGCAGGTGGATGTCCAGCAGGATCAGGTCGAGGCGCCGCGCGCGAGATCGAGCCCGAGACGCGCCGAAGGCGCCGTGATCAGTCGAGTGCCCGGGTGGCGCAGAACGATCTCCTGTACCAGCACCAGGTTGGCAGGGTTGTCCTCGACATGGAGCACCACCGCCTCGTCGGCGCGCGGCACGGTAACGACCGGCCGGCAGTCGAATGACCGGTGACGGCCATCGCCGTCGTTCGGGTCATCGACCGCGCCTGACTCAGGCCTGTCTTCAGCCGCCCTTCGTTCGCATGCGGCGACGTGATCACGCCCGTGCGGTGCGAGCGGCATTCGCGGCCCAGCGCGCGGCTACGATAGCGTGCATCGTGCAGCGTCGCCTCGCTCTCACATCGCTCGCAGCCGGAGTCGCCGCGCCGTGGGTCGCGCGTGCCTCAGGGGCAAGGCTGCCACGCGTTGCCGCAGTGCCGGGAGGTGTCGCGATCGTCGAACTCGGCGCCGCGGCGCTGCGCCCGTCGGCAACGTTCGATGGCCGCCGCGTGATGGTGCTGTCCAAGCCCGAACGGCCGGGATTCTGGACAGCCGTCGTCGGCATCGGGCTTGCTGCAGATCCGAAGCGGCGGCACACGCTCAGCGTATTCGCCGGCGACGGCCCGGCGCGTGAGATCGCGCTCGCGCTCGAGCCCAAGCGCTACGCCGAGCAGCGGCTGACGGTCCCTCGCCGGCATGTCGATCTGTCGCCGCAGGATCTGATGCGCTACGAACGCGAGCGCATCCACCTCGCCGACGTGTCGAGCCGCTTCACGGCGTCGCACGAGCCGGCGACACTGCTGCTCGCGAGCCCGGCCGAGGGAACGCGATCGTCGTCGTTCGGCCTGCGCCGGATCTTCAACGGCGAGAAGCGCAATCCGCACAGCGGTATGGACATCGCCGCACCGGCGGGCACGCCGGTCGTCGCCGCTGCTGCCGGCGCAGTGGCCGACACTGGCGACTACTTCTTCAACGGCAACACCGTGATCGTCGACCACGGTCAGGGGTTCCTAACGCTGTACTGCCACCTTTCCGAGATCGAGACCACCGTCGGTGCGATCGTCGACGCCGGCGTGCAGATCGGCCGGGTTGGCGCGACCGGTCGCGTGACCGGAGCCCATCTGCATTTCAGCGTCTATCTGAACGCGACGCCGGTCGATCCGGCGCTCTTCCTGGCGCGATGAGCGGTGGGCGTGTCCGATTCGGATCGAGAGTTCGCATTCGACAAGGCTCAAGACAGTCCAAGATCGCTCTCGCCGACAGCGTTGGCTTGACGTGCACCCCCCGACTGGCAGAAATCAGTCTGATGCAGCGAGAGCCAAGAGATGGCGTCCCACCTCCCGCCACCGCCATTGAGCCAGGCGTGAGCAGACAGCGGACCTCGCGCCCCGGGCCGATCAATTGAACGCGGAGACAGTTCGGTATCCGCCGCTCCCAGGACACTGGCGCGGATATCGAAAGCTCACTGGACTGGCACGACCAAGGGCGATGGGCGAGTTCAGACTTCAGTGAAGCGAAGCCTGAATGGTTCAGCCTTGAATGAATAGGTGGTTCGGGATCCACCGAATCCGTCGCGCCGAAGTGATTGATTCACCTGTATTTTTGATTCAGAGCTGGGCGACGTTCGACACGAGGTTCATCGATTTCTGAACTTTGTTCTTTGATTCCTGGACGCCTGACGGGGCCGCGCGCGCCACCAAGGAGTTGTCGCACCATGGAAATCTCCTGCGCAAGCACGAGGTCGGTTCAACTGCACGAGACCAAGGAGCAAGTCAGTCTCGCGACAGGGGATGTCGGCATGGGAGCGCACTGGGGTCAACGCCAGCGGAATTGCCTGCCGAGGTGGCGACCCAAGAGGCCTGGACGCCGGCAAGTGTGTGGACAAAGTGTGTGGACAGTTTGGCGACTCATCTCGCTCGTGCACTTGGATTTCGGCCCAATGCCCGAAGCGCTGGCAGGGGTGGTCGGATCGTGTTCAGTGATGAATCGAACGGCAGGTGTCAGAGCCCAAACCAACGAGCCGAGCGGCTGGATCCGAAACGCAACTTGTGCGCCCGCCCGGAGACCGAGGGCGGGTGGAAAACGCTCTTCAGGTTCGGTCCGGTCAAAAAATCCAGGTCCGCCCAGCTGAGGCGGCCGTCGCCGAACTCGACCAGGCAACTGCCAGTTCCCGTATTGGGCGCCGGTTCGCCGATGCCGAGCTTGGCGAGGATCGAGCTCGCTACGGCGCGGGCTGCGCTCTCGGCAAACGACCCGGCCTTCGGTAGCCCCGTCGCGGCTCCGTCGCCGATGGCGTAAACGTCGGGAAAGCGCGTCTCCAGCGTGCGCACGTCGACCGGCACCCAGCCGTTCACTGCCAGGCCGCTTTCCAGCACCGGCAGCGGTACCTGGTGCTTGGGCACGCCGAGGTACAGCGCATGGGGCAACTCGGTTCCGTCGTCGAGCACGGCGGTCTTGCGCGCCGGCTCCAGTGCCCTGACCGAGCGACCCAGCAGCAGTGTGATGCCCGTTTCGGCAAACGCGTCGACGAGCGCTTTCGAGACGTCGGCCGAGGCCGGCATCGGGCTGGACAGCGGCAGTACGAGCGTGAGGTCGCACGCGCCGCGCACGCCGCGCGTCGCGAGGTAGTGGTGCAGCGTCAGCACGCACTCGCTCGGCGCCGGCGGGCACTTGAAGGGAAAGGCGGACACGCCCACGATCGCATGGCCCCTGGAAAACGCGGGCAGGATCTCGCGCACCCGGCTTGCACCCGCCACCGAGTAGAACTCGTTGCCGTCCTCGGCAAGGCCCGGCGTCGCGGCGAGGTCGTGGTCGGCGCCCAGCGCGACCACCAGGCACTCGCCTTCGTAGGTGCCGCCGCTGGTGGTCACGCGCCGCGCCACGGGATCGATCGCGGTGATCGTCTCGTGCACCAGGCGCACGCCGGGCTCGACAAAGTTGCGGTAGGGCAGGCGCACCGACTCCGGGCTAGCCTTGCCGAACATCACGTCGATCTTGGAATAGTCGAAGACGAAGGCGTCGCCCTTGTCGATCACGGTCACGTCGGCCTGTTCTCCGAGCGCCTCCGACAACAGGGTGGACAGCTCCATGCCGCCGAAACCGGCACCCAGCACGAGGACGCGGGACTTCATCACGATTCGTTCGCCCGTCGTGCGCTGCCAAGCGCTCTGCTGAAGAAACTTGTGGACGAACGCAATCGCCATGCTGCCTTCGCCGACCGCGGCGGCGACGCGCTTGACCGGGCTCAGGCGCACGTCCCCACAGGCGAAGACCCCCGGCACACTCGTTCCGAGCAGGTAGGGGTCTCGCTCGAGCGGCCAGCGCCCGGCCTTCACCACGTCGTCGCCGGTCAGGACGTAGCCGCGCGCATCGCGCGCGATGCTCTGCGGGAGCCAAGCAGTCTCGGCGTCGGCGCCGATGAAGTCAAACACGCCACCGCAGTCCTCGCGGCGCACCTCGCCGCTTGCGTTGTCGCGGATGTCGAACGCCGTCAGGTGCGTGTCGCCGTACGCGCACACGACTTCCGAGCGCAACTGCACCTTCACGTTGGACTTCCCGGCGAGCTGCTCGATCAGGTAATGCGACATGCTCTTTTCCAGCGAATCGCCCCGGACGACGAGCGTCACGGTTCGCGCGTGATTCGCAAAGAACATGGCCGCCTGGCCGGCCGAGTTGCCGGCCCCGATGAGGTGGACATCGAGTCCGAGCGTCCCCGAGGCTTCGCTGCGCGCGGCGCCGTAGTAGACGCCCTTGCCGATCAGTCGATCGAATCCCTCGATCTCGAGGCGGCGCCACGAGACTCCCGTCGCAAGGATGATGGTGCGGGCCCGGACGACATCCCCGCCATCGAGGTGGATCTCACGCGTTTGCGGATCGATGCGATCGACCGCGCGCGTGACCAGGATCTCCGCGCCGAGCCGCATTCCCTGCTTGAGCGCCCGGCTCGCGAGCTCGTCACCCGAGACCCCGCTCGGGAAGCCAAGATGGTTCTCGATGCGCGAGGAGGTTCCGGCCTGCCCACCGGGTGCCTCGCGCTCGATCACGAGCGTGCGCAATCCCTCGGACGCGCCGTACACCGCCGCCGCCAGGCCCGATGGGCCGCCGCCGATGACGACGGTGTCGTAGTCGGCGAACCGCGCCTGCGTTTGCAGGCCGAGGTGCTGGGCCAGTTCACGCGTCGCGGGCCGACTGAGGCGCGTTCCGTCGGCAAGCAGCAGCACCGGGCAATCCGCGTCCGCCGGAGGAGGTCCGGGCCAGCGCGCCCCCAGGTCGGGCGCATCGGGCGTGATCCATTCGTGGGAGATCTGGTTGCGGGCGAGGAACTCGCGCAGATCGCTGCAGGCCTTGTCCGAGCGGTGCCCGACCATGATCACGCGGGGCTTGGGCGACTCGGCCGCGATGCCCTGCATTCCGCCGATGCGCTCGCGCGCCAGCGCCGCCACCTTCAGCGCAATCTCGGGCGATGCCGCGGCGATCGCGTAATACTCGCGGATGCCCACGCGCATGACGCGAGAGGGTTCGGACGCACGATAGCTTCCGTACAGCGGCGTCCCGATCGCAATCGGCAGTTCGCCGAAAAACACGCCTGGAAGGCGCCAGCCGAGCCTGCGCTCGACTCCGGCGAAAACTTGATGGCCTCCATCTTGCCGGAGAGAACGACGTACAGCGCGCGCTCGTCCGCACCCTCATGCGCCGCGAACTCCCCAGGCGCGAGGTGCAGGTCGGCAGAGGTCTGCGCAAGCTGCTCGAGCTCCGGCTCGGCGAGTGTCGAGAACAGCGGCACGGCCCGGACGTCGTCAATGGTCAACATGCTTCGGTCACTGGGAGGAAGAGGGAGCAAACCAAAGGTCTTGCTTCACGCAACTGTCGCAGCCTGGCAAGAAGGTGCGTGTGCAAACTGGTCGCTTTGCGGCCCATCGTTTGGGCTGAGCCGCCCGCGGCGGCAGGACGGCTCGGCCGGGCGGCGGGAAACGGGCGCAGCTTGCTCCGCTGCCCGGCCAAGGCGGCCCGCAGCCGCGGGTTGGCCCAAGTGAGTGGATAGACCGCATTCGACGCTCGATGGGAAGGCTCATGGCCATGCATCTGGCAGGGCGGCCGATGCTCCTGCGAGCTTGCGTGTCCGCTCCGTCTCCGCCATCAGCACGCCCCGGCGCGTGCGCAGCTTGATCGGCCGGGTGATGATCGTCTGCAGCAGCGCGTGCAGCCCATCGTCGGTGGGTGCGCCCACCTCGACGAACACTGGGGCACGCCGTCGGCGCCGCGCCCAGCCCTACGGGCACCTCAGGAAGGTGTACGCTACGGGTTCCGATCAACTGCGAAAGGAGGTGACATGTCTAAGACGTCTCGGTTTGGGGCGGAGCCCTACCTCTTGTAGTTGGTTCTGTAGCCAGACCCGCGGGCGCTGCACACTTCGGTGGCAGCGCCCGCGTCATTTGAGCGCCGCGTGATCGTCCGTGTCCGGCGATCCGCCTCGATGCCGCGGCGCGTCAACCACGCCGCGCCGCCTCGATCACGGCGATGTCGATCTTTCCCATGGATATCATCGCCTCGAAGGCACGCTTGGCCGCGGCCCGGTCGGGGTCGGCCAGCGCTGCGGTGAGCGCGCGAGGCGTGATCTGCCACGACAGGCCCCACTTGTCCTTGCACCAGCCGCATTCGCTGGCCTGACCGCCGCTGCCGACGATCGCGTTCCACAGGGGGTCGGTCTCCGGCTGGTCATCGGTGCGTCCAGTTCGTCGTCGGTGGGCGCGCCCGCCTCGACGAAACTGTGCATGCCGTCCGCGTCGCACCGGTACACACGATACGGCACCAGGCCATGCAGCCTGATGTTGAGGTTGGCCGCTGAGCCAGAGCGCTGGACCAGCATGGCGGCGCCGCCATGGCCTGTTTCCGGGCCTTCGAGGTGGTCGGCCCCGGCGTGCTCGAATGAGCCGGTACGCGGGCGCGTTGGCGATCACGCGCCACATTCCGTCAACACAACGACGGCCGGCCTTCCTGCGTGCCGGCGGCATTGCGGTAGCCTCGGGGCCATGCAGCCCGACTACCTGATCATCGGCAGCGGACTGGCGGGGCTCTCGTTCGGGGCGTTGATGGCGCGAGCCGGAAAGCGGGTGCGCTTGCTCGAGGCACACTCACTGCCCGGCGGCTACGGCCACACCTTCGAGATGGGCGAACGCTATCGCTTCAACGCCCAGCTCCACTATGTGTGGAACTGCGGCGAGGGGCAGACCGTGCACCGCCTGCTCTCGAAGCTGGGCCTGGCCGACGAGGTGACCTTCGAGCAATACGACCGCAACGGCTTCGACCACATGCGCATGCCGGGCTACGCGCTCGACATCCCCTATGACCTGGACGAACTCGCGGCGCGCCTGGGCCGGCTCTTCCCCCGGCACGCCGGGCCGCTGGCGCGCTTCGTGGAAGAAGTGCGGCGCACTGCAGAAGAAATCGACGCGTTGCCGGAGCCGCTGAGCACGCTGGCGCTGCTGCCCCGGCTGCACCGCTTCACCCGGGTGCTGCGCTACCGCAAGGCAACATTGCAGCAGGTCTTCGATCGCTTCGGCTTGCCTCTGGAGGCGCAGACCTTGCTCGCGCTGCAATGGCCGGACTTTCTGCTGCCGCCCGGCCAGCTTTCCTTCTTTGCCTGGGTGATGCTGTTTGTCGGCTACACCCGCGGCGCGTACTACCCCACCCGACACTTCGAGCACGTGATCGACTCGCTGGTCGGCGTGATCGAGAAGCATGGCGGTGAGGTGCTGACCGGGCACAAGGTGATCGAGTTCGTGCTCGACGGCGATCGGGTGCGCGGCGTGGTGGCCGAACAGGTCGACGACAGCGGCGTACCGACCGGGCCGGTCGCGGAACACAGCGGCACCGAGGTCGTGTGCAACATGGACCCGCGGCGGGCGGCCGAGATGATCGGCCTGGGGCACTTCTCGCGTTCGGTGCGCCGCAAGCTCGACTACGACTACTCCCCATCGAACTTCGTGGCCTATTGCGTCGTCGAGGGGATCGACCTGCGCGACCACGGCTTCGGCCGCTGGAATCTCTTCCACGCCGAACATCCGGATCTGAACCAGGCGTTCCACGATATGCTGCTGCGTGGCGACTACTCGCGGCCGAGCTTCGCCGTCACCACGCCTGGCCTGCTCACCGACGTGAAGGGCGACTGCCGCGAGGGCCAGCAGATCATCCAGTTCCTGACCGTCGCCGACCACGCGCGCTTCCGCGACCTGAAGCTCGCTGATCCGCGCGCCTACCGCGACAAGAAGCGCGAGATCTTCGACGCGATCCTCGACGTGATGGAGCGCGACTACGTGCCTGGCCTGCGCAGGCACATGGTGTTCAAGATGACCGGTAGCCCGACGACGAATCAGCGCTACTGCCACAGCCCGGCCGGTCACTCGTACGGCTCGAACATGACGCCACAGAACATCGGCCCCGGCCGCCTGGACCACCGGAGCTCGCTCGCCCATTTCCATTTCTGCAGCGCATCGGCCGGATACGCGGGATTCGCCGGTGCGTGCTGGACCGGTTGTCGGCTCTACGAGCACCTAAGCGGCGACAGGCTTCGCTAGCGGGTGCGCCGCCACATTTCCGCGGCCGCGCGCGGGCCGACCGCGAGCCCGCCATCGACGGAATCGTCGTGGGTCAGTTCCCGGACCTCTTCTCGGCCGCTGCACCGACAGGCGCCGCGCGCTCGAGCAGCAGCCACCACAAGATCACGTAGCTCACCTTCTGCCGGAACTGCGGGTCGTAGTGCTCGTCCCATCTTCGTTCACCGAACAAGCGCATCCACGTGTCGGCCTTGATCTCGATCCACTTGTGCAGGTGATGGGGATCGCACAGCAGCAGCAATGGAATCATGCCCAGCTTGCGCAATGTCCAGCGGATCTTGGGCGCCTGGAAGTGATCGCGGTCGAGGACGCCCGTCAGCCGATAGTCCTCGGTCTTGTCCCAGCGTGCCTTTTCGTTGAACCAGTCACGTGACCAGCGGGAGAGGCCATCGGGGCCCATGGGATAGAAGCCGGAGTGGTAGCGCGTCAGGAAGTAGGCCGAGACGTTCGCCTGCAACCCCCAGGTCTTGTCGTTCTGGTGCAGGCAGGAGATGAACACCCGCCCGGGCCTGGCCTGCGGACGCAGCAGGTGTGCGGCGAGTTCGAACATCTGGCGGTAGATCTCACCTTGCTTCTCGAGGGACTTGCGGTGCGTCGAGGGCACGTAGTGCTCGATCGTGTCCATGAAGGTCACCGCGTCGAACTGCCCGAAGAGCTGCTCACGAAGACGCGCATCACCGGAAATGTCCTTCCAGTTTCGCGCAACGATCTCGAGCCCTCTGTGCGTCTTCGCGTAGTCCGCCTGTTCAAGCGAGATGTTGACGCCGACGACGTCGACCCCTCGGCTTCGGGCGTAATCCAGCCAGTCACCGTACCCACAGCCGATGTCGATGAGCCGATCGCCGGGTTTCAGGCCAAGCTGGGCGAACATGAAGGCCCACTTGTCGGCCTGAGCGCGAGGCCCCGTCTTGGTCAGCTCGCCGTCGTAGAGGTTGAAACCCAGGTCACGGCCATGCCCGGAGACACGGTCGAGAAAGACGTGTGCGAATTGGTAGCCCCTCTGCACGGCCACCTCGGTGTCGAGCAGCGAGCGCCCGAATCCGAAATACAGGACGTCCTCGAGGAGGAGAAAGCCGGGCCAAAGGAGCAATCCCAGCGGACTCCAGACCACAGCGAGGATGAGGCTGAAGGCAACCAGCGCGACATTCAGCCCACTGTTGCGGTCGAAGAATGGCAACGTGAGCTTCGTGTCGCTCGTGTTGACGGCGGCCATCGACCTGGGCGCCGGCAGCGCGGACGTGTCCAGGGGTTCCATGTGCTTGTCCTGCATTCCATTCCTTGGCGTGCCGATATCCGAAGCATGCCCCAGAAGTCGCCGCGACGCAGCGGTCATTGGTCGCAGTCGACCCACTGCCAATGCAACTGTCTGGCCGCAGTGGATGCGCGGCGGATACCCTTACGGCACCCGCGGGCCGGTCATTCACAGCAACTGTCCGCCGAGCCGCCGGGAGACCTGCACGGCGGACGTCACGGCGCCCTCGTGCAGGCCGTTGCCGAGCCAGGCCCCGGCGTGGAAGGTATGCCCCTCGCCTTGAGTCTCGATGACCTCGACCCGGTAGCGCAGCGCCTCGACGGTGTAGAGCGGCGTGTGGTGCGCCTGCTCGTGCACGATGCTGTCTGGGTCGATCTCGTGGTCGAGGCCGTAGGCCAGGAAGTAGTGAACCGGATGATCCGGCCCCAGGCCGGCAAGGCGGTT
The DNA here is from genome assembly GCF_937952055.1 of uncultured Piscinibacter sp. GTDB lineage: Bacteria > Pseudomonadota > Gammaproteobacteria > Burkholderiales > Burkholderiaceae_C > Piscinibacter. Next base: position 155,552 of record NZ_CALFYO010000032.1, on the reverse strand, counting down.
CAGGTAGGCGTTGTAGCCCGCGCCTCCGTCGGGGGTCTCGAAGAGGTCGAACTCCGAGAAGTAGCCGGCACGGCGGCGTGCATACAGGCTCGCATCGGTGTGGATCACGGTGTGAATGTGGTTCGCGCGCCAGCCCGCGAAGCGCCGCGTCTCCGCGGGCGTCGGGTCCGCGAGCAGCTTCAGCACCTGGTCGGGCGGCGTCGCGAATACCACCGCGTCGAAGCGTAGCGTCTCGGCGGATTGCAGCCGGATCTCGACGCCGCCGCCGGCTCGCGATACCGCCTCGATGCGCGCGTCGAGCAGGTACCGCGCATGCGTCGCCTCGGTGATCCGTCGCAGGTATGCGTAGGTCCCGCCGACGATGGCCGTCCAGTTCACGGTGCCGGTGAACGCGCGCAGCACGGGCACGGCCAGCGCCGCGGGGATGTTCCCGGTTTGCGCATACGGGATCGAGTAAGCGTACATCAACAGCATGCGCAGCCAGGTTGCATAGGTACCGGCCTCCAGATAGTCGCCGATCGAGTGCGCATGGAGTTCCGCGGCCGACAGGGCCTGGGTGCGCCGCTCGAACCGCCGTTTCTGAGGCGCCACCGGCAGCACACGCGCGGTGGCGGCAACGCGCTCGATCCAGCTGCCGCTCCCGAGTTCGATGTTCTCAAGGGAGCGAAAGTGCCGGCCATCGGCCAGAAACAGCGCCGTGGTGCCAGGCGCCGCGCGCCGCGCCACCTTGAGCTCGTCGAGCAGCCGACCCACCGAGGGGAAGTGGTGCTCGTCGAACTCGATGACTCCGGCGTCGAGAAGAACCCGGGGCGGGACTCGTTCGCAGCGCACGTTCTCGCCGAGGGTGCGCACGTGGCCACCGAGCTTGTTGCAGGCCTCGAAGACGGTCAGCTCGTGTCGGCCGCGCAGCAGATACGCCGTCACCAGACCCGCCGCGCCACCGCCGACGATGGCGACTTTCATGGCGGCGATGCCATCGCGCGCGTCGAACGGGCAGGCGCCGATGCACCGACAGGTCGCCATGTCCGGGCCTCGACGTCCCGGCCGGGCCCTGCGGTGGCGAGCAATAGGAAGATGGACAGCGACATCGTCGTCGACGGCGGACAGCAGGCTCAAGCGTTGTTGAAGGTGTCGGCGCCGCCCTTGTACCATTCAACCGAAGAAGTCGGGGTCGAGTTCCTGTCGATTGGCCGTGAAGCCCCCGAGGTCCGGAGCATGCGTCGCTGTCGAAACTTCCGGGTTTCGCGGAGTACGGATGGCGTGGACCGCTGCAAGACATCTCGATGTGAGCAGACCGTCGCCTCAAGACTGATCTGAGACAGTCGCGCCCGCCGGTCTGAACGGCGGCGGCGGCGGCCGTGAGCAGTCGTTCAACGATCGACCACTCGTACGACTGCTTCACATGCAAGACCGGGTACTCGCCGACTAGTGGCAACAAGCCCGCAGTGAAGGACCGGTTTCGCTCGGAGCGAACTGGTGCTTCCGACCCTCAGCGGAAGTGGCCGCAGGGGCCTACGACGCCCGTTGGGCAGCGGTTTCAGTCCTTCGACCGCGCACTGCCCAATCACACTGGCTGATCCAAAGCAGCCTTTCGCATGAGCGACCGTTGTCGACGCCAACAGCGGCTGTTTGAGGTGGTGCTGTCGTTGGCCTCAGGATCTCCCGCGAGCTGGCTCACCGACCGTTTCCTGAGCGCCTCAACGGGCGATACCTACCCTAAGCAGTCCTCAACCACGGCATCAGCAAACTCAGACGACCGATCCGGGACCGCGCCATGGTCCAGCAAGTACAGGGCAACGTGCTCCTGCCTGGCGAGGATTGCTCCGACCAACGGCGTCGACAGGAACTCTGGATAGTTGACGTCGACCCCGCACTTCACGTGGTACTCGACGAGGACAAGGTCACCTTCGCACCCCGCATTGAACAGTTCCTTCCAGTTCCCGCCAGACATCGGTTTATCCCAAGTTGAGCTTGTGCGGCTGCGCACTGTATGCCACCGTCCAGAGCCGCACGAAACCGTTGCGGCGAAGGCGGCACCAAGGAGACCAGCGACTGCTCTGCGGCGCCTAAAGTGTTAGTGAGGAAAACCTTACGTCGTCTATTACGACAGGTATCGTCTAACACTACCGCCACTGGCATCCGCAAGGGCTTGGCGCATCTGCGCTTTCCACTCGCTTGACTGGAGCGGAAGTGGCTGAGCCGAGCTGGGCCGGGCGAGGCAACCGCGAGCCACCAGCACGAGGTCCCTGAAGGACGCTGATGAGTTCGCCGGGCACCAAGGCGCAGGGCCCGCGCCGGCAGCCGAAAGGTCATGCCCCGACCTGCAGCTCCGCATCCCCGATGGGGATCTACTTCGCCACCTCGATGGCAGTCACGAGGAAGGCGCCGCCGGACCTCTCGGCGCGAAACCGCACGAGGTCGCCGACCTTCACCTTCGACAGCAGCCCCGGGTCCCGGACCTGGAAAACCATCGTCATGCCGGGCATGTCGAGGTTCCTGATCGCGCCGTGCCTGAGCGTTAGCCGGCCGGCATGCGCGTCGACCTTGCGGACCTCGCCGTCGGTCAAGGTGGCAGTGTCCGCGACAGTGCCGGCGGCGAGGTGTGCGGAGTGGTCGTCCGCCTTCGGCTCGGCCAAGGCGGGGCCGCCGAGCAGTGCGGCAACGAACAGCGAGAGAGCAAGGGGGTTCATGAGGACACCATGGTCAAGAGTTTGGGGAGGAGTCGGCACGGCGTTCACCTGGCGCCTGTCATGCGCCATCGACACTGAGGGTGCCGACCATGCCGGCTTGGTAGTGGCCGGCGATCAGGCAGGCGAACTCGAAGCGACCGGCGCGGTTGAAGGTCCAGACGACCTCCCCGACGCGGCCCGGGGCGACGTGGGCCATGTACGGCTCGTCGTGCGCCATGCCGGGGAACTTGATCATCTGGTCGGCGTGCTTCGCGTTCGCCGCCCGCGTACCGATGACAAACTCGTGCATCACCCGGCCGTCGTTGTGGACTCGGAATCGCAGCGTCTCGCCCTGACGCACGTCGACTCGAGTCGGCGTGAAGCGCATGGCATCGTTCATGCGGATCTCGATGGTGCGATGCACTGCCGCCGCATGGCCAGCGATGCCCCATGCCATCTGATCGCCCTGCACCGGGCGGGCGTGCGCCGCATGGCCGTCGGTGCCGTGGGCTCGAACGGGCCCGGACCGGCCGAGAACGAGGGCAGGCAGAACGAGGAGAAACTGACGCTTGAGGGTATTCATGGAAGGGCTCCAGAGGGTCGATCGGTGGACGCCGTAGCAGGCCCGGGATCGGCAGGCCTGCAACCGGCGAGGGGGTCGGTGCTCTATTCGGTCGCTGCCCCGCGCCAGCGCCGCAGCGTCAGGGCGTTGGCGACGACGCTCACGCTGCTGAAGGCCATGGCCGCACCGGCGATCACCGGGCTCAGCAGGCCGAAGGCTGCAAGCGGGATGCCGAGCACGTTGTAGGCAAAGGCCCAGAACAGTCCCTGCTTGATCTTCGAATAGGTGCGGCGCGAGACGTCGAAGGCGTCGGCTACCAGGCGCGGGTCGCCGCGCATGAGCGTGATGCCGGCGGCCTCCATCGCGACATCGGTGCCGGTGGACATCGACAGGCCCACGTCGGCGGCCACCAGCGACGGTGCATCGTTCAGTCCGTCGCCGACCATCGCGACGACCTGGCCCTCGTCGCGCAGCTGCTGCACGATGCTCGCCTTGTCCCCCGGCAGCAGCTCGGCGCGGACCTCGTCGATGCCGAGCTCGCGCGCCACGGCCTGGGCGCTGCCTTGGTTGTCGCCGGTCAGCATCACGGTGCGGATGCCGAGCGTACGCAGCCGCTCGACCGCAGCCCGGGAAGACAGCTTGATCGTGTCACCAAAGGCCAGCAGGCCGAGCACCTGGGTGCGCTCACCCGAGCCTTCGCCCGGCGCGAGCAGCCACGAGATGCTGCGGCCCTCGCCTTCCAGGCGCTGCGCCAACATCATCAGCGGTCCCGGTTGGGCGCCCGACTCGTTCATCAGCCGCGTGCTGCCCAGCAGCAGGCGCTGGCCGCCGACCACCGCCTCGACGCCGCGGCCGGGCAGCGCCCGGGCTTCACGGGCCTCAGGCATGGTGACGCCGTCGGCCTTGGCCTTCTCCATCACGGCATGCGCCAGCGGATGGTCACTGGTCTGCTGCAGCGCGGCGGCGAGTTGCAGCACGCGGCTCGCGTCAACCGCTGCGCCGGCCTCAACCGCGACGAGCGACGGCTTGCCCTCGGTGAGCGTACCGGTCTTGTCGAAAGCGACCGTGGTGACCGAGTGCGCCACCTCGAGCGCCTCTGCGTCCTTGATCAGGATGCCGCGACGAGCGGCCACGCCGGTGCCGGCCATGATCGCGGTCGGCGTCGCCAGCCCCAGTGCACAGGGGCAAGCGATGACGAGTACCGCCACGGCGCTGATCAGCGCCTGCTCCCAGTCGCCACTCCACGCCAGCCAGCCGGCGAAGGTCAGCACCGCGATGCCCAGCACCACGGGAACGAAGACCGCACTGACGCGGTCGACGATGCGCTGGATCGGCGCCTTGGCCGCCTGCGCCGACTCGACCATGCGAATGATGCGCGCGAGCGTGGTCTCCGCACCGATGGCACCGGTGCGCACCTGCAGCACACCCTCCTCGTTGACCGAGCCACCGGTGACGGTGTCGCCCGACGCCTTGGCCACGGGCAGGCTCTCGCCGGTGATCAGCGACTCGTTGACGTGGCTGCGGCCGTCGACGATCTGGCCGTCAACGGGTACCCGCTCGCCAGGCCGGATCACGACAACATCCCCCACCGCCACCTGCTCGACCGGTGTGGTCACCTCCGCGCCGTCGACCAGCACGCGGGCCACCGTCGGCCTCAGCGCATTCAGCGAGCGGATCGCGTCGGCGGTCTGCCGCTTGGCGCGCGTCTCCAGCCACTTGCCAAGCAGCACCAGCGTGATGACGGCGGCCGACGCCTCGAAGTACAGGTGCGGTGTGCCGTGGTCGGCGTGTTTCCACAGCAGGTAGACCGACAGGCCCCAGGCCGCGCTGGTGCCCAACGCCACCAGCAGGTCCATGTTGCCGGCGCGCGCCTTCACGGCCTTCCATCCGGCGCGGTAGAAGCGTGCACCGAGCCAGAACTGCACCGGAGTCGCCAGTGCGAGCTGCACCCAGCCATCGGGCATCCAGTGGATGCCGAACAGCTGCAGCAGCATCGGCAGCACGAGCGGCAGGGTCAGCAGCGACGCGACAAGCACCGGCCACCACTCGGGCAGGCGGCGCGTCGCAGGGGTGTCCGGGGTCGCCTCGACCGGCTTCGCCGAGTAGCCTGCCTTGCCGATGGCGGCGGCCAGGGTCGCGAACGACACCGAGGCCAGCGCGGTCACGGCGGCCTTCTCCGTGGCCAGGTTGACCGCCGCCGCGGAGACGCCGGGCACCTTCAGCAGAGCCTTCTCCACCCGCGACACGCAGGACGCGCAGGTCATGCCCTCGACCTGCAACTCGACCTGACGCGACCGAACCTCGTAGCCGGCCCGGCGCACGGCGTCGGCGAGCGCGACGGCCTCCATACCACCCGTGGCCCGCACGGTCGCCTCCTCGGTGGCCAGGTTCACGGTGGCGCTCTCGACGCCGGGAAGGGCTTTCAGCGCCTTCTCGACCCGCAGCACGCACGAGGCGCAGGTCATGCCGTCGATCGGCAGCTTGAAGTCCTGAAGTTGCGTTGCGAACGCGAGAGTGCTCATGGTGTCGGTCTCCGCAGGGTCGGTTTGGCAATGGACGGGAGCTTCGTCCTTGACCTCATGGGAAGGTCAAGCGGCGGCTTGGGCCGCACTCCCGTCCGCCGGGTCAGCGTCATCCAGACCGCGGCCCCTTGACCTTGCTGTCGGGGCAAGCCCAACAGTGAAGCCTCCCTCAACCGCTCAACATGGAGAGCACCGTGATTGCATTCGAAGTGAATGACATGACCTGCGGCCATTGCGCCAGCACGATCACCAAGGCCCTCAAGGCCACCGACCCGCAAGCCCGGGTGACCGTCGACCTCGCCCGGCATCTCGTGACCGTGGAGCCCGAGGCTGCCGATGCGGACGAATTGCGCGACGCGATCGCCGAAGCCGGCTACACACCGGTCCGGGCGGACGCCATGAGCGCGGCGGCGAACGCGGCAGACGGCGGGTCGTGTTGCGGCCAGTGCCGCTGACCCGCGTCGACGCGCGCCAAGCCCGTCCGGTCATCGGCGCGGGCTTGACCTTCACCCTGTGGCAAGGTCCAAGCTGGCGTCCCACCATGCCATCGATCGACGGGAGGTTCCCATGGCACGCTGGATGAACATTGGCGAAGCCGCCGCAGCCGCGGGGGTGTCGCCAAAAATGATCCGCCACTACGAGCAGATCGGTCTGGTGCCCGAGGCAACGCGCACCGAGTCCGGGTACCGCCAGTACAGCGAGCGCGAGGTTTCGATCTTGCGCTTCATTCGCCAGTCTCGGCAACTCGGCTTCTCGATCGAGCAGATCGCCGAACTGCTGGGGCTGTGGAGCGACCGCAGCCGCGCCAGCCGCGAGGTCAAGGCACTGGCACGGTCGCACCTCGACGCCCTCAACCAGAAGATGCGCGAGCTCGCGCAGATGCAGTCCGCGCTGGAGCGCCTGGTCGCATCGTGTCACGGCGACGACGATCCCCACTGCGCGATCCTCGAGGGGCTCGCGGTGCACAGCCCCGAGGCGCCACCACCCGGGGCTGTCGGAGCCAAGCCGGTACGCATGTCGACGAGTGCAGAAGAACGCGGGGCTCACCGGCCGGCTCGCGCAACCGAGTCGTTACCGGGAACCACGACGTACCTTGACCTGATGGCGTGGACCCGAGCGGCCCACGACGCTCACGGCCGGCACTGACGCCACACCGGCGACCGGCTCTGCTTGTCGCAAGGAGCACGGCCCTGACGTCAGGCCGCTGCAGCGGCAGGTCCGGAAGCCCGGCCGCTGCTGCAGGCGCACATCGTCGATGGCAACCGCAGGCAGTGCCTGGCGCTCCATCGATATCAATCACCATCGGGGCGTCGACAGCCCGAGCATGGCATCTGGCTGGCGGCACTTCCAGATCGACGCGAGCCACAAGGCACACGTCACGACTCCGGAGGAGCTTGCTTCACTCTTCGCCACTCTGTGCGGGCACGAGGCCGGCGGCACGTCGCAGCCGCGCGCATGAGGGCTGAATGGCCGCTTCCCGGCGCCTTGGTAACGCGGTGAGCCTTTCCGAAGAGGGTCGGGTTCGCCCGGTCGTCCCGAGCTGAAGGAGCCGTTCGCGGACCGTCGGGCGGATGGCCATGCGCGAGTGACCGGTCGAGGAGGTGCAGCGGTCATCCGACTTGCAGCGCCACCGAAGACCGCTTCCGGCCGTGGTCGCCGCTCAGCGGCTGAACCTAACCGGCAGCAACCAGTGGGAAGCGGTCGCGTGGCACGTCGAGCGGGCCGACCGCTGCTGGCCGTCACCGGTCTCTCGAAACTGATCGTCGGTGTGCTGGTACGCAGGAGATGGGTCGTTCCTGCGTGAGCCGGATCCAAAGGACCGGTCCATCGGTCCCGACACGTTCGACGCCGACGCACGACGAACCATCAGCGCAGTTCACCGATCAGCAGGCCCCAATGATTCACGTCGCGGCCTCCGCCCTCGGTGCGCCACCGCTGCCGCAGCCGTCCTTCGAGCGTGAAACCCAGCGAGGCGAGCAACCGGTTGGAGGCTTGATTCTCGGGAAGGGCCTCGGCCTCGATCCGGTGCAGGCAGACCTGCATGAACGCGGCCTTGCAGAACGCCCGCAGCGTCTCACGCATCAGGCCTCGGCCCCAATGCGCGCGGCCGAGCACGTAACCGACTTCTGCGCGGGCGCTGGAGGGCTCGTGGCGGAACAGCAGCACTGTGCCGATGGCTCGCCCTTCGCCGCGAGAGACCAAGACGAACTGGCGCCCGGTGCCGGCATCCTGAAGTGCACGCATGCGCCCGAGCCACGCCTGCCCATCGGCGAGCGAGCGCCATGCGCCGCAGGGCAGGTGCCGCACGACCTCGGCGTCGCCATTCACCGCGAGCAGGTCGGCGATATCAGTGTCGTCCACCGGACGGATCACGAGCCGGTCGGTAGACAGCGCATCAAGGGTGTCGAGGCTCACGGGGGCTACCGCATGAGGGGAGCGGTATCGGGTCTGCGTCGGGAGGTGGTTCGCCTCAGAGGCCCTCGAGAATCACGCCATTGAAGCGCCCGGCCGCAAGGCGCAGCTGCTTCACCTCGCCATACTCCGGCGAGTCGCACCACTGATTCGCTTGGGCTGCGTCCGGAAACTCGATCATGACGAGATAGGCCGGCGTCCAGTCGCCTTCCACGCGGCGGGCGTTTCCGCCCAGCACCACGTAACGGCCGCCGAAGCGCCCCACCAGGGGGGCGACGCGTGCCTTGTAGGCCTCCAATTGGGCGAAGTCAGTGATCTCGAGGTTCTCGAACAAGCAATAGGCGGACATCAGTTTCTCCGTTTGGGTGGGGATGTGTAACTCGTGGGCGTGGGGTGGTCAGGCGCTGACGGCGGGGGGACGGTGGATGAACTCGATGCCGCTGTCGACGTTCACCTTGCGGTACACGTTGGCGTTGAGCTCGACGATGACCCACCGTGAGGACCCCTCTGGACCGACAACCTCGATTTGTGTCTGCTCCGGGTTCGCGAATCGCCAGCGTCCCGGTACGGTGCTGCCGTCGCGCAAGGTGCGCGTGCCGGACCCGTCGGACGCGTAGCGGACGCTGACAATGGGCGAGCGGGATGTGACGTCGACGCCGTCGGCAATGATCTGCACGTCGAACGCCTGGCGCGTGATGAGGTGGTGACGGTCCATCGAGTGTCCTTCCTTGAGAGCGTGGTATGCCGGCCGTGGCCGACCACTCCTTTGACGATCTGAGGGCCGTGCGTGTGACACGGTGGGCCTCAGCCGTAGCGAACTGCGGTGGCGAACAGCCGACCACCGGATTCGCCACCGACGACGAGCACCTGCCCACCAGGCAAGGCCGTCGCGCGATGCCACGCACGCGGGTCCGGCATGGGCGGCAGCCGGCGTGGCGCGGTGCCGAACGCCCACGCGGCAGCGACGGCGTGACCCGCTGCGTCCAGTCCGCCGAAGAGCAACAGTTCTTCGCCGCGCACGGCGCTGGCCGCCGCCGTTTCAATCCAAGGCGGCGCGCCGGCGACCGGGGCCGCCGTCCACGGTTCGCAGGCCAGCCACACCGCGCTCGGCGTGGCCGGCTGCGCGAGCGGCCCCTGTTCTCCGCCGGCGATCAGCACGCGGCCGTCGGGCTGCGCCATGGCCGCGTGGCGGTGTGGTGCAGCCACGTGGGAGTGGCTACCGCCTGCAAGGTCGTGCCCGTGCTCAGATCGACCCACTCCGCCGTGCGTGATCCTGCGAGGCTGCGCGCGCCGCCATGCACAAAGAGCTGCATCGAGCCCAGCGGGACCACGCAGGCCTCGGCTCGGCCCGTGCCCATTCGAGCGGCCTCTCTCCATGTGCCGGCGAAGGCGTCCAAGACGCTCACGCAATCCGACAGCACGACGTCGTCGCCCCCGCCCCCACAGGCGGCCAAGGCGAGGGACGGAAGCGGGGCCAGCCCGAAGGCAAGGAGCCGTCGACGGCTGAGTGTGCGGGTCCCATGGGTCGGCAGCCCTGCTGCCCTTGCGTCATGGACCGGAAGCCTTCACCCTGCCACAGGGGCAAGGTCAAGAGTTCGTTCTGAGCGCCCCGCCGTGTCACACAGCGGCACTGACGGACGTCCAAGGGAGCAGGGAACGCACGCTGCGGGCCCGCCACCAGGAGCGTTCAATGAGCCGACTGGATTACGCGACGCGCGACGGCGTTGCCTGGGTTCGCCTGTGCCGTCCCGAGGCGCGCAACGCCATCGACGATGACATGGATGCCGCGCTCGCCCGGGCCTGGCAGCAGTTCGAGTCCGACGCCAGCGTGCGTGTGGCTGTGCTGCACGGCGAAGGTCCGGCATTCTGTGCCGGGGCCGACCTGAAGAGCGTGATCCCGCGCTGGGCCGATGCGACCCCCGCGATGTTGCGCGCCAATGTGGCATGCGGCCTCGGGGGCGGCCTCACACGCGGCCGGCACCGGCTACGCAAGCCCGTGATCGCTGCCGTGCACGGGCACGCCGTCGGTGCCGGCTTCGAGCTTGCGCTTGCCTGCGACATCCGCGTGGCGGCGGACGACGCCACGTTCGGCGCCTTCGAGATCCGTCACGGCCTGCATGCGGGCGATGGCGGCCTCGTTCGGCTGGTGGCCATCGCCGGCGCCGGCGTGGCGCTTGACCTCGCGCTGACCGGCCGGCCTGTCGGTGCCGACGAAGCCCTGCGCCTGCGTCTGGTGAGCCGCGTCGTCTCGCGCGATCAACTGCTCGCGGAGGCTGCTCGAACGGCCGCCGCGATCGCCCGCCACAGCGGGCACGCCGTGGCGTCGGCCAAGGAGACCATTCTCGACCTGATCGGCCGCCCGCTGGACGATGCGCTGCGCCTCGAAGCTTTGAACGGCTACACCAGCTTCGGCCATGCGGATGCATTGCGACGGGCCTTGCCGTCCCAGGACAAGCGGCCGATGCGGCGCGACGCGGGGGCACCCACATGAGCTCAGGCTTCTCGATCGAAGCGACGAGACCGGGCCGCTTCCGCGCCCCCACCGACCCGCGATACTGGAATCAGATCGGCCCGTTCGGCGGCTGGCTCGCGGGGCTCGCGGTGGCGGCGCTGCAGCGCGAGGCGCCCGGCGGCTGGCCGTTGCGCGCGGTGACGCTTCAGTTCCTCGGTCGATTGCCGGCCGGCTCGATCGACATCGAGGTCGAGCGCCTGCGCCTGCAGCGCCGTGTGGCGGGTCTGCGCGCCACGTTGCAGCCCGAAGGCCACATGGGCGTCGCGGTCACGGCCGAGGCCGTGTTTGGCGAAGCCGGCCCCGGCGCGCCGTCGACGCAGCGGCAACGCCCCGTCCTGCCGGATCCCGTCACGCTTCCGCGGCTGACCTCGCTCGACGCACTGGCGGCATTCGTGCGCACCATCGACCACCGCGTGGCGTTTGGGCTGCCGTTCGCCCGTGGAGGCGCGGCGCGATCGGGGGGGTGGCTGCGGTCTCGCGAGCCACTGCCAGAAGGCCCCGCGGCGTTGCTGCTGCTGGCCGACGCATGGTTCCCGCCGCGCTGGGCCACGTCGTCCCAGCCGGTGCCGGTGTCGACGGTGTCGATGCAGGTGGTCTTCCACGACGTGGCGCCCGGCCCGGATTCGACCGACGGCTTCTTCGCCGCTTGCCACGAGGAGGACGCCTGCACCGAGGGCTTCGGCCTGGAGCGCGGTACGCTGTGGTGGCCCGATGGGCGACTGGCCCTGACGATGCAGCAGCTGACCTGGATCGGGCAGACCGCCGGCCCCAAGGATCACGCATGAACATGGACGACCCGACACTCGAAGTTGACCTCGCAAAGTCCCTCGAGGGTGACGCACGCGCGCTTGAACGCGTGTTGCGGGCGGCACAGCCGCTGGTCTTCAATCTCGCGCAACGCATGCTCGGCCGTCGCGAGGACGCGCTCGATGCCACGCAGGAGATCCTGCTGCGCGTGGCCACACACCTGTCGGACTACCGCGGCGACAGCCGCTTCTCGACCTGGGTCTACCGCATCGCGGTCAACGCGCTCCTCGACGAGCGGCGCGCCGGCGAGCGCCGCCGCGCCGAGCGCAACTTCACCGAGCTGGGCCTCGACCTCGAGGCTGGCATCGATCGTGCCGAGGCGTTGCCGGCACCCGTCGACGCCGTCACGCCCGAGCAGCGGGTCGCCGTGGTGGAGCTTGCGCTCGTATGCACCCAGGGCATGCTGATGGCGCTGCCGGCCGCGCAGCGCCTGGCCTACGTGCTGTGCGAGGTGATGGACCTCGAAGGCCCGGAGGCAGCGCACATCGCGGGAGTTTCGCCGGCCGCGATGCGGCAGCAACTGGCGCGCGCCCGGCAGGCGCTGCGCAGCTTCGTCGACGCCCACTGCGGCCTCGTCTCGCCAACGGCGCGTTGCACCTGCGACCGCCAGCTGCTGGCGCTCGACCAACGCCAAGTCGTGTGGCTGCTCCGCCAACCGTTGTCGCGCGGCACCGCAGCGCCCGTGTTGCACAACACGGTCGCCCGGCAGGGTCTGCGCGACATCCGCCGCCTGCAGTCGGCCGCCCAGCTGTTCCGCGCCCACCCGGAGTACGCGATCGACCCGGTCCGGGTGAGCGAGCTGCTGGCCAGCATCGACGCCACGGTGTTCGGTGCTGGTCGGTTGGCGGGCGATGCCCCGCACTGACGCACAGGCCTGTCCAGGCTGCTCGGTCAGCACAGCACCCGGGCCATCCCTTTCAAGGCGATAGACGCGCTTCGGTTCTTGACTTCCTCTGGGCTGGAAGCATGACGAAGGCGCTCCGTTCCACACCATCGGAGGCGTCGCATTCGGGGTCCAACCTCCCGACGTGAACTGCGGCCACGGCGCCAGGCGCGTCTCGCATGCCCCCTGTCAGGTGCCAAGCAAGGCAACGGAGCCGACAGCGCCCCTTTGGACGTCTTCTTCTGGGTGGTGGAGTCCGCAAACCGAGCGTCCCAGGAGGGGCGGGAGTAGCAGTTCGTTGATGGAGGAAGCTGCCGCCCGAGCCTCCTCAGAGGGCCTCGACGCATACAAGGTCAGCTGGACCTCCATGAGCGGTGATTGAGCCGACGATCTCGCCGCCGAGCGGAAGACTGCTTCGCGCGAGACACCGTGTGCAGACGCTGCGGCCACCACCGACCGCAACCGCTGCCAAGCAGTCGAAGAAGGTCTGGTCCCCTGCCCGTTGTCGTCCGACTGCAGCGCCCCGCCTGCAAAGGCGTCCACCTCGGCGAAGACCGCGTCCAGCAGCCGGGCCGCGGCAGCGCGGGCCTGCGACTGAAGGCATTGCAGCAGCCGCGCTTCGCCGAACAGGCGGCGCTCGGCGTCCTCGGCCTCGGTGACGCCGTCGGTGTACAGCGGCAGCGCGCTGCCAGGCGCGAGCTCCAGCTCGTCGCTGCGATCGCACAGCCCGGGGATCATGCCGACCAGCGGGCTGATCGGCCCCTCCAGGTAGGTGAAGGGCTGCCCGGCCGGGGCCACCAGCGGCGGGTGGTGGCCTGCATTCACGTACTGCAGTCGGTGCGTGTGCAGATCCAGCACGCCGCAGAAGGCGGTGATGAACTGGTGCGCGGCGATGGCGCGCACCATGAACAGCGCTGCGGGCAGGCCCTTGCCGCAGACGTCGGCAATCACGAAGAGCAGGCGATGCTCGTCGAGGAAGAACAGGTCGTAGAAGTCGCCGCCCACGTCGCGCGCCGGGCGCATGCGGCCTGCGCAATCGAGCCGCACGTCGCCGGCGAACAGCGACTCTGCGGGCAACAGGCTGGACTGGATGTCGTGCGCGAAGGCCAGCTCGCGTCGCGCCTGCTCCAGCGCCATCAGCTGGCGCATGCGCGAGATCGTCAACCGGTCGCTGCGGCGCATGCGCTCGGCCATCGCCGACATCAGGTTGCGCGCCACTCTCGGCATCGCCAGAACGCGGTCGAGGAAAGTGAGGCTGTCGATCAGCAGCAGCCGCGTGCCCGCCACCGCCACGACATGTGCCGACACCGGCTGATCGTCGATGACGGACATTTCGCCGGCGCATTCGCCAGCGGCCACCTCGATGAAGTCGCCGCTGTCGGACTGGTCCAGGGAGACATGCAGCGAGCCCTGCAGCACCAGCATGACCGACTGGTTGGCATCGCCGCGCTGCAGCAGCCGCAGGTCCTCCGTCACGTCGAGCAATGGCAGACCGACGAGCAGCGGCTCGAGTGCGCCCGCCGGCACACCCTGGAAGATCGGCGCCTTGGCCGCCTGCGAGAGCACGCCGAGGTCCATCGCGCCCGACGGCGGCCGTGCGAGTTCGAAGACCAGCGTCAGCCGGTTGCAGCCGTCACGGTGCTCGTAGTGGCGTTCGTCCGTGAAGCAGCGAGCAGATGCAGGCCCTGGCCGCCGACAGGCATGTCTTCCACGCGCTGCGCCGGCGTGCGCGGTGGTGCGGCCAACGGATCGAAGGGCGCGCAGCGGTCGACCAGCGTCAGGCTCAGGCGGTGCGCGTCGAGCACCACCTGCACATGGACCCGGCTGCCCTCGCAGGCTTCGCCGCCGTACTTGAGCAGGTTGGTGGTCAGTCCCGCAGCACACAGCTCCAGGCGGTATCGAACCTGCGCGTTGAGCTCTGCCTCGTCGCCCAAGACCTGACACCAGCGACCGATCGCACCCACCAGCGCCGGCCCCATCGGGCCCACCAGCGAACGCCGTCGCACGCCGGCGGAGGCGCCATCACCTGCGAGACCCCGATCCATGGTCCCGACCACCGGTGGCCACCGGTGGGCAGCTCGGAACAGCGCCAGCGCTTCGTCCATCGTGCCACGCACGGGCACGAACTGATCCATGCCGGTGGTCCTCCTTGACCCCGTCGGCGTCGAGCCGGCCGTCCAGGACGATGCGGAGAATGGTCTGGGGCTGGTCGACTGCCGCCTTGCCTGACATCTCCTGTGTGTCATGCGTCTCGAGCGGGCGGACCCCATCGCGGGATGGAGCCGCCAGTGCCCGCCCCATCCTAGGCGACCTGCACTCCCGCCAGCCATAGCCACTTGGGATACGGCGCGATAACCCAAATGGGCTATGGCACGGCATGCCGCGAAGGCGGTGTCATGTTGCCCTTCGAAGCCTGCAGAAGCAGTGATGATCACCCGGCTGATGCCGCACCCCGCCCGACCAGACTGCTCCGCCAACCCCTCGCCGTCCGCATGCGCCCCACCCACCTGAGCCAAGTCCTCGACCGTGAGTTCAATGCCACGCTGCAGGGGCTGCACACCCCGCTGATGCTGTGGGGCCCGCCCGGGATCGGCAAGTCGGGCCTGGTGGCACAGATGGCGCAGCGCCAAGGCGTGCCGATGATCGACGTCCGCCTGTCGCAGATGGAGCCGTCGGACTTGCGCGGCATCCCCTTCCGCGTCGGCGACCTGGTGCAGTGGGCCGTGCCCGCGCTGCTGCCGGACGCGGCGCGGCACGGGCCGCGCGGCGTGATCTTCCTCGACGAGATCACCAGCGCCGCGCCGGCGGTGTCGGCCGCGGCGTACCAGCTGATCCTGGACCGCCGGCTCGGGGACTACGTGGTGCCCGCGGGCTGGGCCATCGTCGCCGCCGGCAATCGCCAGGGCGACCGCGGCGTCACCTACACCATGCCGGCGCCGCTGGCGAACCGCTTCGCGCACTTCGAGCTCGACGTGGACCTGGACGACTGGGTGCAATGGGCCTGGACGCAGGGCATCGACGATCGGCTGATCGGCTTCCTGCGCTTCAAGCCGGAGCTGCTGTTCGACTTCGACCCCGCACGCACGCTGGCCGGCGAGATGGCCTTCCCGAGTCCGCGCACCTGGGAGTTCGCGCACCGCGCGCTCGCCAAGTTCGCCGACCGGCCGGCGTTGCTGCAGGCAGCGCTCGCGGCCTCCGTCGGCCAGGCCGCTGGCGTGGAATGCGCCGCCTACCTGGCGACGCTGGACCGCCTGCCCGACGTCGACGCCATCGTCGACGGCCGCGAGGCCGGCGTGCCGCGTGAGATCGACCTGCAATACGCGGTGGCCGCCGCGCTGGTCGGCCGCGCGCTGCGCGCCAAGGGCACGCCCGAAGCGGCGCGCGTGTGGGGCCACATCCTCGACTATGCGGAGCGGCTGCCCACGCGAGAGATGGGCGTGATGCTGGTGGCCGACCTGCACCGCGGCTTGGGCACGCCGCTGTTCGCGGTGCCGGCGTTCCAGCGCTGGGCCGAGCGGGCGGCGGAGGTGCTGCTCTATGACTGAGCCGGCCGCCAGCGCCGCCGCCGAGGCCGCACGGCGGCTCGCCGTGGCGCGCACGCGGCTGATCCTCGGTCACCCTTTCCTCGGCGCGCTGGCGCTGCGGCTGCCGCTCAAGCCCGCCGGCGCATGGTGTGCCACCACCGCCACCGACGCGCGCACGCTGTACTACAACCCGGCATGGGTTGCCGCGCTCGGTCCGGCGCAACTGCAGTTCGCTTTGGCGCACGAGGCGCTGCACTGCGCGCTGGGCCACTTCGCGCGGCGCGGTCACCGTGTGCGGCGGCGCTGGGACCTGGCCTGCGACTTCGCGATCAACCCGCTGCTGCTCGACGAAGGCCTGCAGCCACCCGCCGGCGCGCAGGTGCTGGATCTGTACCGTGGCATGAGCGCGGAGGAGATCTACCCCTGCCTGAGCGACGAGCAGGTGGCGCAGGACACGCTCGACGATCACGCCTGGGACGAGCCATCGCAAGACGGCAGCCAGGGCGGCGGCGAGGGGCCCGAGCGGCCCCCGCCACCCGACGGCGGCGGCGCACCGCCGCAGGACAGCGCCGCGCCGACCGACCTGGCGACGAACCGCCCGCAGCCGCTTTCGGCCGGCGAGCGTGAACAACTGCGCCAGCAGTGGCAGCGCCACATGGCCGCGGCCGCGCAGCGCGCGCGCGAGGTGGGCAAGCTCGGCGGCGCGTTGGCACGGCTGGTCGAGACGGGCCTCGCACCGCGCGTGTCGTGGCGCGCGGCACTGGCACACCACCTGATGCAGACCGCGCGCGAGGACTATTCCTGGCTCCGCCCCTCGCGGCGCGAGGGCGAGGCGTTGCTGCCCAGCCTGCGCAGCGCCAGCGGCCATGTGGTGGTGGCGCTGGACATCTCGGGCTCGGTCGGTGATGACGAACTGGCGCAGTTCGTCGGCGAGATCAATGCGTTGAAGGGCACGCTCAGCGTGCGCACCACGCTACTCGCCTGCGACAGCGCCCTGGCCGAGGGCGGGCCTTGGGTGGCCGAACCCTGGGAGCCGCTGGAGTTGCCCCGGCAACTGCGTGGCGGCGGCGGCACCGACTTCCGGCCGGTGTTCGACTGGCTGGCGCGATCGGGCCAGCGGCCGGATGCACTGGTGTACTTCACCGATGGCGAGGGCGAGTTTCCCTCGCATCCGCCCGACTATCCGGTGATGTGGCTCGTGAAGGGCCGCGCCCCGGTGCCCTGGGGGCGGCGCATTCCATTGAACTGAGCTGCGGCCGCCGGGCCTGCCCGTTGCGGGTAGCTCTTCCGGGTGGGTTCGCGCGCCCCGTGACCGTGTCATATTCGCCCGGCCCCTCCCCCTGCGCCCGACGCGGTGCGACGACCTTGGCCCTGGAACAACTCGCCTCAGAAGACGCGCTTCGCCTGGCCGTGCTGCTGGCCGGCGAGTTGCATGCCGTGCGCATCGACGAAGGCACGCTCACGCTGCACGCGCTCACCCCGCGCGGCGAGGCGTGCATCGCGCTGCATCCGGACACCCGCGCCGAGCGCTACCTGATGCGCGTGCGCGAGGCGCTGGCCGGCCATGCGATGGGCTCGCCCGGCGGGTACCCGGTCCATCTGCGGCGCTGGACGCGCAGCGGTCACGCCAGCCCCAGCAACCTGGCTGCGCTGCTGTGCCTGGCCGAGCCCGAGGCGGTGACGGCGGTGTCGCTGTCGGCCCACCTGACCGACGAGTTGGCGCGCCGCGTCTGGTGGCTGCAGGCCGATGCACCGACCGCGCGTGCGATGCTCGGCCATCCCGTGGTGCGCCGCGGGCCGATGGGTCCGGTGCTGGCCGCGCACCTGCTGGAGCTCCTGCCCTTCGAGACCGACCCCGACACCGCCATGGCCTCCATCGACGTGGTGGCCGCCGCGGGACTTCTGGATGCGCCGGCGCGCGAGCGGTTGTGGCGCGCAGCGCAGCACCGGCCGCACTACCTGATCGGCTGGCTGCAGCGTGCGCCCGAGACGCTGCCGCCCGAGGCGGCACGCGCGCTGCCGCCTGCCGTCGAGGCCGCGGCCGAGCGGGGTGACGCACTCGCCGGCCTGCTGCGCCAGTGCGCCGCGCCGGGCGGTCAGGCGGTGCTGCGCGTGATGCAGCTCGCGCTGGACAAGCTGCCCACGCATGCAGCCACCTACCGGCTGCTGGACCTGATCGGCGAGCGCTTCGCCGCAGCGCGCGGGGCCGCTGCCGGCGCCGCCGTGCCGAGCCACTTGGCCGAGGCGCTGCAGGTGCTCGGCAACACCAGCGCGGCGACGGCCGAGCCGGTGCTCAGCCGCACCACCGCGGTCGGACCGCTGATGCGCCGGCATCTCGCGCCGGTCCTGCAGCCCATCGGCGCACAGTTGCAGGCGCTGCGCGAGCTGACATGAAGGGCGGACTGACGCTGGACCCCGAGGCGGGCCAACTCGTCACGCGCGCCTGGGCCGTCATCCATGCCCGGCGCGGCAGCCGCAAGCGCTTCGCCGAGGGCTGCGTCGAGCTGTTGCCCAGCGCCGAAGCCGCACTGGCGCGCGCCGACCCGGCACGCCAGCAGCATGCGGCCGAAGTGATGGGGCCTTCGCGTTCGTCGGAAGGCGTGCGTCTGTACTACCTGGTGCGCTGGCTGTCGGACGAGGCCGCGGGCTGCTGAGTACCGTCGCGCCCACCGCGGCGCTGCGCCAGGGGGCAGATCAGCGGAAGACTTCTGCCTCGCGTGAATCGAGGACCCAGAGGCGACTGAATCGGCACTCGTAAGTGCTTGATTTACGGCGAGAATCGGTTCAGGACCAGACGACCTTCGAGAATGACGACACGCCGACGCCTGCTTCTCGGCGCCGCCACCGCGCTCGCCCTGCCCGGTCAGGTCGGCGCGCAGCAGCGCCAGTCCTTGGACAACCCGCTGCGGCTGGGGGCCGACCAGGCCCTGGTCGATTCCGGCCTGGCCGCGGCGCTGCGCAAGGGGTTCGGCCGCGACACCGGCGTGGTCATGCAGCTCGTGCCAGAGCTCGCCGTGCCGCTGCTCGGGGCGCTGGAGCGCGGCGAACTCGATGTCGCGCTGAGCAACGTGCCCGAAGCCGAGGAGCGGCTGGTCGCCCAGGGCCTCGCCCACGATCGCCGCCGCGTCGCGGAGACGGCGCTGGTGCTGGTCGGCCCGGCGGCGACGAAGAAGAAGCCCGACCCGGCCGGCATCGCCAGGATGCGCGACGTGGCCCAGGCGCTGGTCACCCTGCGTGACGCCGCGCTGGCCAATCCCGGCACGGTCAGCTTCCTCACCGCCGGTGACGGCTCGGGGTCGCACATCGCCGAGCAGGCACTGTGGCGAGCGGCCCGGATCGCCCCGGAAGCCCCCTGGTACGCGAAAGCGCAGCCGGGTCCGCTGGCCGCCCAGGCGCGTGAGCAGCGCGCCTATGCGTTGATCGAGCGCGGCGTCTGGCTGGACCGCGCCGGGGCGCCGCTGGCCGTGCTGGTCGAAGGCGACGCGCGCATGGCGATGCCGGTGCACCTGCTGCGCTCGTTCCGCGCCAGCCACCCGGCGGCCAGACTGTTCGCCGCCTGGGTCACCGGGCCGAAGGGGCGTGCCGTGGTGGCCTCCCAGCGCGGCTACCGCGTGCCGGCGTGAGGCAGAAGATGGTCGATCGGCGCGTCGCCAGCCTCAACGTCGCACTGGCCCGCGCGGTGGAGATCAAGGGCCGCAAGGTCATGACGGGCATCGGCAAGCGCCCGGTCGAGGGCAGCCGGCGCGTCGGCGCCATGGGGATCGAGGGCGACGAGCAGGCGGACCTGTCGGTGCACGGCGGCCTCTCGAAGGCCGTCTACGCCTACCCTTCGGAGCATTATCCGTTCTGGCAGACGGTGCGTGCGCAGGCACGCGCCGCGCTGTGGGATGAAGCGCTGCTGCCGGGCGCGCTGGGCGAGAACCTGACGATCACCGGGCTGCTCGAGCAGGACGTCTGCGTCGGCGACGTGCTGCGCTTCCCCGACTGCGAGCTCGCCGTCAGCGAGCCGCGCTTTCCCTGCTTCAAGTTCAACGCGGCAATGGGCTTCGACCAGGCGAGCAAGCTGATGTTCGCCAATGCCTGGTGCGGCTTCTACCTGTCGGTGCGGGTGGCCGGCACGCTGCGCGCCGGCGAGTCCTTCACGCTGGTCCACGGGCCGCGCGAAGTCGGCATCGTGGAGCTGTTCCGCGCCCGAGTGGCGGCGCAGCGCCGCTGAGGCGAGACCCCGCGCGGCGTGCCCGCCCTCGAGCCGGCTGCGCCCGGCCCGTCAACGCACAGCGTGCAGAATGCCGTGCAGGCCTCGCGGCAGCGGGCCATCAACCAGGAAGGAGAACGGACATGGGCATCGTGAGTTTCTTCAAGGAGGCTGGCGAGAAGCTGTTTGGCAGCAAGGACGCCGAGGCCGCGGCGGCCGCGGCGGCGCAGGCGCCGAGCCAGGCGGAGCTGCAGGAGCGGTCGAAGCAGGCCAATGCCGCCGCCGCCGCCGCCATCGAGAAGTACATCGCCGCGCAGAGCCTGTCGGCGGATGGCCTGCGCGTCGAGTTCGACGGTGCGTCGAGCAAGGTGACGGTGGCGGGCGTCGCGCCGGATCAGGCGACCAAGGAGAAGATCCTGCTGTGCTGCGGCAACGTCCAGGGCGTCGCCTCGGTGGCGGACATGATGACGGTAGCGCAGCCGGCCGACGAGTCGCAGTACCACACCGTGGTGCGCGGCGACACGCTGTCGGCGATCGCCAAGAAGTACTACGGCAACGCCAACGCCTACCCGAAGATCTTCGAGGCGAACAAGCCGATGCTCAACCACCCCGACAAGATCTACCCCGGCCAGCTGCTGCGCATTCCGCCGGCCTGACGAGGGTCGCCGTCAGGGGGCCACCGGCTCCAGGCTCGGGTAGTCGGTGTAGCCGGCTGCGCCGCCGCCGTAGAAGGTCTCGCGCCGCGGCACGTTCAGCGGCGCGTCCTCGCGCAGCCGGCGCACCAGGTCGGGGTTGGCAATGAAGGGCCTGCCGAAGGCGACGAGGTCGGCCGCGCCGCGCGCCACCACGTCCAGCGCCATCGTGCGGTCGTAGCCGTTGTTGACCATCCAGGCGCCAGCCGGGTGGGCCTGCTTGTAGCTGCGGCGCAGCGCCTCGAAGTCGAAGGGCACGGCGTCGCGCGAGCCGCCGGTGGCGCCCTCGATGACGTGCAGGTAGGCCAGCTTCAGCGGCGCGAGTCGCTCCACGACATGGCCGTAGAGCGCCTGGGGGTGGCTGTCCTGGCCGGCGTCGTTGGCCGGCGTGACCGGCGACAGGCGCAGCCCCGTGCGGCCCGCGCCGATCTCGTCCGCCACCGCCTGCATCACCTCGAGCATCAGCCGCGCGCGGTTCTCGATCGAGCCGCCGTAGCCGTCGCGGCGGTCGTTGATGCTGTCGCGCAGGAACTGCTCGAGCAGGTAGCCGTTCGCACCATGCACCTCGACGCCGTCGAAGCCGGCCTCGACGGCATGGCGCGCCGCCTGGCGGTAGTCGGCGACGATGCGCGGCAGTTCGTCGGCGCGCAGGGCGCGCGGCACCGACACCGGCTCGAAGCCCTTCGCGGTGAAGGTCTTCGCATTGGCCGCCCGCGTCGTCGACGACACCGGCACCATGCCCTCGGGCAACAGTGAGACATGCGAGATGCGGCCGACGTGCCAAAGCTGGATGACAATGCGCCCGCCCGCGGCGTGCACCGCGTCGGTGACGCGGCGCCAGCCGGCCACCTGCTCGCGGCTGTAGATGCCCGGTGTGTCCAGATAGCCCTGGCCCTGCGGCGAGATCTGCGCGGCCTCGGTGACGATCAGACCGGCGCTGGCGCGCTGCCGGTAGTACTCGGCCTGCAGGTCGCCGGGAACGCGGCCGGGACCGGCGCGGTTGCGCGTCAGCGGCGCCATGACGATGCGGTTGGCCAGCGCGATGTCGCCGGCCTGGAAGGGTGAGAAGAGGGGATGCATGGGCCGGGACGATACAGTCACGAGCCCATCCCTTGCCGACCACGCCATGCTCGCCTACCGACACGCCTTCCATGCGGGCAACCACGCCGACGTGCTCAAGCACCTGGTGCTCGTACAGGTGCTGCGTTACATGAACGGCAAGGACAAGCCCTATCGATTCGTCGACACCCATGCCGGAGCGGGCGGCTATTCGCTGGAGGGCCGCTACGCGCAGAAGAAGGGCGAGTACGAGCGCGGCATCGGCCTGCTGTGGGATCGCGACGATCTGCCCGAGCCGCTGGCCGACTACGTGGCGCGGGTGCGCGAGTTCAATCCGCAGGGCGTGCTCGAGCAGTACCCCGGCTCGCCCGCGATCGCGCGCATGCTGCTGCGGCCGACCGACCAGATGCGACTGTTCGAGCTGCACCCCACCGAGCACCGCATCCTGGACGCCTACCTGGGCGCGCAGCGCGGCGTCGAGGTCAAGCATGCCGACGGGTTCGACGGCCTGAAGAGCCAGTTGCCGCCGACCACGCGCCGCGGCGTGGTGCTGATCGACCCCAGTTACGAGGGCCACGGCGACTACGGCCGCGTGATCGCCACGCTGCGCGACGCGCTGCAGCGCTTCGCCGAGGGCGTCTACCTCGTCTGGTATCCGCAGGTGCAGAAGGTCGAGGCCGCCGAGCTGCCGCGCCGCCTGGAGGCACTTGCCCCGAAGGCCTGGCTGCATGCGCGCCTCACGGTGGCCAGGCCCGACTCGCAGGGCTTCGGTCTGGCCGGCAGCGGCATGTTCGTCATCAACCCGCCTTACACGCTGCACGACACGCTCGCCGGCGTCCTTCCCTGGCTGGTGGAAGTGTTGGGGCAGTTCGAGGGTGCGAACTTCCTGCTCGACCAGCGCGCTGCCTAGGCTTTGACGGGGGTCTGAGCATGGCTTGCGCGCAGCCCCACCGCCACGCCATCCCGTCGGCCGGGTGAACGCCGGGCCGCAGCAATGGCCGAAGCGCCCTGTAACGCCCGTCGTCGGCGCGCATCGGGCCGGGTTGCGTCAGCGGGCCGAAGTCGACGTGAAATGCCCCCCCCGCCATGCGTGTCGATGCCGGCATCCGGCGCGGGCAGGGACATCGCGCCGCGATGCGTGATCCCGGCGCGCTGGAACCCGTCGACGGGCGCAGCCAGCCCTGCCGCCTTCGCCAGCGCACTTGACTGCTGGCTGACTGGCGAAGCGAGCACCAACCCCACAATCGCATTTGGCAAGCGCCAGCGCTGCTCTGGAGGCACGGGACGGTAGAAACCCGGCCCCTCGGCGCGGGCTGCGGCAGGCGCGCCAGGCAACAAGCGCTTACGGCCGGGCGACAGGCCCTGTCAGCTCGGCACAGGGCACGGATCTTGATGGGCTCTGCCTCCCATCCGTGCCCGAGACGCCGCCATGACCGCCCCGCACCGACTCGTTGCCGCTCTGGCCCTGGCCGCCGGCACGTTGCTGCTCGGTGGCTGCACCACGTCGCTGGTGATCGCGCATCTGTACGACAAGATCACCGAAGGCGACCCGACCTCCTGCTTCCGTCTGAACAGCGTCGAGCGTGCGCTGCAGCCGCGTTGCGGGCCCTATGTCGCCGGCAGCATCTCCGCCAGGGACGTGGCCGCGCCCGGGCTGCCAGTGTGCCCGCTGACCCTGGCGGCGCGCGACCCCGCACTCTGGCCGGTGCTGCCGGAGCTGATCGACAAGGGTGCCACGCCGGAGGCCTGCACCGCGGCGCCGTGGGTGGCGCTCGCGCAAGCCCATCCCTGCCCGGACTTCGCGCGCGCCTCACCCGAGCAGGTCCGTTCGCTGCGCTGGCTCGCCGAGGCGGATGCTCGCGCCATCCACCACGACGTGGTGCGCGCGCTGAGTTGCCCGAGCGCACGCCGTGCCGGCCTGGATCTCGTGCTCGACCAGTGGCTGGCGCAGGATCAGCTGCGCGCTGACACGCTGCCCTTCGGCATGCTGGGCGCGCTGCATCCCTCGCACCTGAACTCGACGCTCGCGCGCACGCTGGAAGCACGCGGGCACACCGCCGTCGCCGGCCTGGGCGCCTACAACGGCCAGCTCGCCCCAGGCTTCGAAGAGGCGCTGCGCGTCGCCGACTTCGACGCACTCGACTGGTGGATCCAGCGCGTGCCTTCCCTGGTTGACCGTGCGCCACCGTCCCGCGGCAACCAGCTGCCCTGGGCTCCGCTGGCGCGCGCCATCACGCCGGCCTTCCTGCCCGACCTTGTCAGACAGCGCGAGGTGGTTTCCTACCTGCTCGCCCATGGCGCCGAGCCCTGGCGGCCGCTGCCGCACGACCCGCAGCAGACGCCGGCCTCGCTGGCGATGAGGATGCACAGCCCGCTGGCCGAAACACTCGCCGGGCCGCGCGTCGCGACCACGCGCGGCGCCGCACCGGTGGCCGCAGCCGCGGCAATCTTCCCGCGCCGCTGAACGATCGGGCGCCGCGCGGCTCAGCGGTCGTCGCGCTTGAGGTCGCGGAAGGCGGCGAACAGCCACGAGCGCATGCCGACCACCAGCGTGTAGGGCCGCTTCTGCTCGGGTGCCAGCTTCTGATCGGCCAGATGCTGCTGCGCGAAGTCCTGACCGACGCGCTGCAGCCTCTCGACGAAGGTGGCGGCCAGGCTGCGGCCGATCTGGCCGTGCACCAGCATCAGCATCTCGCCCTCGCCGTCGAAGCCGCCGCTGAAGTAGTCGTCGGCGACATGCTCGCGAAAGTACGTCATCACCGGGCCGTGCGGCCGCCAGCGGAAGCCCTTGGCCACCTTCAGCCGGTACCGATTGAGCGGGCGCAGCTCGATGATGCCCAGCCTGTCGAGCTGCACCAGGTACTTCACGCACTCCGCCTCGGTGAAGGTGTAGGTGGCGATCATCTGCTCGAAGGTCCACTGGCTGAAGGCGCAGATCGCCACCAGCAGCAGCTTGCGGTCGGCGATCACCGCCGACTCCTGCTCGTGCGTCAGCTCGCGGCGCAGCGGCTGCGCGTCGGCGACCTTCCTCGCCAGGTCGGCGAAGTCCATCTTCAGCACGCGAAGCACCTCGTCGATGCGCGACAGCGGCATGTCGGCCTTGGCGAAGATGCGCTTGATGCTGGATTCGGCCATGCCGAGTTCGCGCGCCAGGTCGGCGTAGGTCAGGCCGGCCGCCTTCAGCTCGGCTTTCAGCGCGGTGATCAGGTCGTGTGTCGTGCTCATGCCCGGTACCCCCGAAAAGTACCGCTATGAGATACCCAAGGCCCGCTTCGCTGCAACCCTCCTAGGAGGGATAGATACCCGCTCGGAGCTTCGAGAGGATGCGCCCATCTTCAACCACCCGACAGGGGTTTCGCATGAACAGCGCCACGATCCAACACGACACCAAGGCCTGGAAGGCTCAGGTCTGGATCTCCTTCGGCATCGCCGCCAGCCTGTGCGCCATCGGCCTGGCCTACCTGCCCGGCCAGGACCTGGACCGCGCCTTCATGTTCATGGGCTACGGCTTCTGCCTGTCGGCGGCCTTCATGGTCGCCAAGCACGTGCGCGACAACCAGCACCGGCGCATCGACACGCCGATGTGGGGCATGGTGGTCTGGGGCGGCTTCGCGCTGGCGATGACGCTGACCGGATGGGGCCTGTGGCGCATGGACATCAACCCGACCTACAAGGCCTTCCTCGGCGTGTGCTGGTTGTTCCTCATCTCCAGCGTGTTCACGCTGGCCAAGACGCTGCGCGACGCCCACGAGGCCCGCGTCGCCGCGATCCGCCACGATGCCCGCCGCATGGCGAACGAGCAGTGAGGTGCGCCATGACGAACGCCCTGTTCCGCTCGGCCCTCGCGGCGGCCGTGCTGGCCTCCAGCCTGCACGGCGCGGCGCGCGCTCACGTCAACGCCTCCGACGCGAGCACGCTGTCGGCGTTGCCGATCGCGGTCTCGGTCGCCGCGCCAGCGATGCTCCTGTCCGGCGGCGTGATGCTCACCGTGGTCGCCATCGAGGCCTCGGCCGAAGGCACGGTGTGGGTGCTGGAGCGCGCCTCGGACGGCGCGCGCGCCAGCGTCACGCTGTCGGCCGCGGCAGCGGGCGGCCTGTCGGTGGCGGCCGGCACGGCGGTGTCGGTCACCGCCTTCAGCGCCGGCTGGGTGCTGTCGGCGGCGGGCAAGGCGCTCGCCTACATCCCGAACGAGATCGGCGCGGCGCTGCTGCACAACGAACGGCTGACCCGATGAAGGCGGCGCTGCTTCTCACGCTCGCGCTGAGCGCCGGCGCGGCTCACGCTGGACGCACCTGCGAGAACCAGGCGCCGGACGCCGTCGACGTCCAGCGCGCCATGACGCTGGCCGAGCGCACCGCCCGTGCGCTCGACGCCAGCGGCGCGCAGGTGGTGGTGCTCGCCCGCGCCGGGCAGGACCTGAGCCGTTACGGCCTGGCCTGGTCGCACCTCGGCCTGGCCTACCGGGAGGGCAGGCACTGGCGCGTCGTGCACAAGCTCAACCAGTGCGGCAGCGCCCGGGCAGCGCTGTACCGCCAGGGCCTGGGCGAGTTCTTCCTCGACGACCTGCACGAGTACAAGGCCGGCATCCTCGTGCCTGAGCCGGCGGTGCAGGCGAAGCTGCTGATGACCTTGCGCGACGACGCTCGCGTGACGCGGTTGAACACGCCCGCCTACAGCATGCTCGCCTACCCCTGGTCGCAGCGCTACCAGCAGTCCAATCAGTGGGCGCTGGAGACGATGGCGATGGCGCAGGACCCGGCGGCCAGCACGCGCGAGCGCGCCCAGGCCTGGCTGATGCTGCAGGGCTACGAGCCGACCCCGCTGCGGCTCGGCGCGCTGACGCGCCTCGGCGCCCGCGCCACCGCGGCGAACATCGCCTTCGACGACCACCCGAACGAGAAGCGATTCACGGACCGCATAGAGACGGTCACCGTCGACTCGGTGTTCGCATGGTTGAATCGCAGCGGCCTGGGCGGCCCGGTCCAGGTGGTCCGCTGAACCGCATCACGGCAACAGGGAGCACAGCGCTTGAGCACACCGCACCGTCATCCCAATCAGTTCGCGCTGCTCGGCCAGCGCCGCTTCGCGCCCTTCTTCGCGGCCCAGTTCCTCGGCGCGGGCAACGACAACCTTTTCAAGTTCGCCTTCACGGTGATGGTGACCTTCGGCAGCGCTAACGCCAGCGGCCTCGAACCGGCGCTCGTCGTGCAGCTGATCGCCGCGCTGTTCATCCTGCCCTTCCTGCTCTTCTCGGCCACCAGCGGCCAGCTCGCCGACAAGTTCGACAAGGCGGTGCTGATCCGCCTCGTGAAGAGCCTGGAGATCGCCATCATGGCAGTCGCGCTCTATGGCTTCACGGCGAAGAGCGTGCCGGTGCTGCTGCTGTGCACCTTCGGCCTGGGCATGCACTCCACGCTGTTCGGGCCGGTGAAGTACGCCTACCTGCCGCAGCACCTCGACGAGCGCGAGCTCACCGGCGGCAACGGCATGGTGGAGATGGGCACCTTCGTGGCCATCCTGCTGGGCAACGTGGTCGGCGGCCTGCTCATCGCCCTGCCCGAGGTGGGGCCCGCCTACGTGGCCGCGTGCTGCCTCGCGCTCGCCGTGCTCGGCCGCGTGAGCGCGCAGTTCGTTCCCGGCGCACCCGCCACCGACGCCGGCCTGAAGATCAACTGGAACCCCGTCACCGAAACCTGGCGCAACCTCCAGCTCGCGCACGGAAACCTGGTGGTGTTCCGCTCCTTGCTGGGCATCTCGTGGATGTGGTTCTTCGGCGCGGTGTTCCTGACCCAGTTTCCCTCCTTCGCCAAGGACGTGCTCGGCGGCAACGAGCAGGTCGCCTCGCTGTTGCTGGTGGTGTTCTCGGTGGGCATCGCGATCGGCTCGCTGCTGTGCGAGACGCTCTCGCGCCGCCACGTCGAGATCGGCCTGGTGCCCTTCGGCGCCTTCGGCATGAGCGTGTTCTCGATCGACCTGTACCTCGCCTCGCGCGGCATCAGCCACCCGCAGGCGGCGCTGACGCTGATGCAGTTCGTCTCGCTCGGCCAGAACTGGCGCGTGATGGCCGACCTCGCGCTGCTCGCGCTGTTCGCCGGCCTGTACAGCGTGCCGATGTACGCGCTGATCCAGCTGCGCGCGCAACCCAGCCACCGCTCGCGCATCATCGCGGCGAACAACATCCTCAACGCCCTGTTCATGATCGCCAGCGCCGCGATGGCCGCGCTGCTGCTCAAGGCCGGCGTCAGCGTGCCGCAGATCTTCCTCGTCACCGGGCTGCTCAATCTGCTGGTGGCCGGCTACATCTTCCTGCTCGTGCCCGAGTACCTGCTGCGCTTCATCGCCTGGGTGGCCACCCGAGTGGTCTACCGCTTCAAGGTACGCGGCGAAGCGAACATCCCGCTCGAGGGCGCGGCTCTGCTGGTATGCAACCACGTCAGCTTCGTCGACGCGATCCTGCTGATGGCGGCCAGCCCGCGGCCCATCGTCTTCCTCATGGACCACCGCATCTTCAGGCTGCCGGTGCTGGGCACGCTGTTCCGCCTGGCCAAGGCCATCCCGATCGCGCCGCAGAAAGAGGACCCGCAGGCCTACGAGCGGGCCTTCGCTCGCGCCAGGCAGGTGCTCGACGGCGGCGACCTGCTGTGCATCTTTCCGGAGGGCGCGATCACCCGCGACGGCACGCTCGGCGAGTTCAAGGGCGGCGTGATGAAACTGCTCGAATCCAATCCGGTGCCGGTGGTGCCGCTGGCGCTGCAGAACCTGTGGGGCTCGTTCTTCTCGCGCATCGACGGCACGGCGATGACGCGGCCGTTCCGCCGCGGCCTGCTCAGCCGCGTCGGCCTGGTGGCGGGCGAACCGGTGCCGGCGGCCCAGGTCAGCCCGGCCGGGCTGCGCGAGCGCGTCGGCGCGCTGCTCGCCTCGTGATCTCCAGCCTCGGCCGCCAGGCGCTGGTGCGCATCGCGCCGTTCGCGCTGTTCATGGCGCTGCTGGCGGCGCGCGGCTTCGCCGCCGACGGCGCCTGGGGCTTCGACGAGCGCTGGCTGTATGCCGTCTCGACGTTGGGCGTCGCGGCGCTGCTGGCCGTCTTCTGGCGCGACTACGGCGAGCTCGCCAGGCCGCTGTGGCCGGAGCGGCGCGAGGTCGGGCTCGCCATCTTGGCCGGCGCGGCGGTGTTCTTCCTCTGGACCAGCCTCGACCAGCCGTGGATGAGGCTTGGCGAGGCCACCGCGGGCTTCCGCCCGGTCGATGCAGAGGGTGAGTTGATCTGGCCGCTGGTGATCGTCCGCGCGCTCGGCGCCGCGCTGATCGTGCCGCTGATGGAAGAGCTCTTCTGGCGCTCCTTCCTGATGCGCTGGATCGACAGCCCGCGCTTCGAGGCCGTGCCGCCGCAGCGCGCCAGCCTGCGCGCGCTGGCGCTGTCCACCTTTGTCTTCATGCTCGCCCACACGCTGTGGCTGGCGGCCATCGTCGCCGGCGCCGTCTACGCCTGGCTCTACATCCGCAGCGGCAAGCTGTGGGTGGCCGTGCTCGCGCACGCGGTGACCAACGGCGCGCTGGCCATCTGGGTGGTGGTCACCGGCAACTGGGGCTACTGGTAGGCCTCAGGGCTTCCACAGCGACGCCAGCATCGGCGGCAGCGGCGGCCGGGACAGCGGCGGCCATCGCGTCGGCCCGCTGCGCGTGAGGCGGTCGGTGATCACGGCCTTCAACGGCGGCAGCCGCTCGGCCACGCGGATCACCGCCTGGCGCAGCAAGCGCGCCGGCTCGCCGTCATCGGTGAACAGGCCCACCAGCGCATTGGTGCCGTGGTAGATCGGCCAGGTCTCGCGGCGGTGGCGCGTCTCGTAGGGCCTGAGCACCTCCGGGCTGCCGAGGTCGCGGCCGTTGCGCCGCGCCGAGGCTAGCAGGTCGCTCAGCACGTCCACGCCGTAGAGCCCGAAGTTGTAGCCATGCGCGGTGACCGGGTGCATGCCGACGGCAGCGTCGCCGATCAGCGCGAAACGCGGCGCGACGAAGCGATCCGCATACACCGCCACCAGCGGATAGAGATGGCGCACGCCCTTCAGCGCCATCGTCCCGAGGCGGCCACCGAGCTGTTGCTGCACCCAGCCGGCGAACTGTTCGTCGCTCCAGCGCTGCATCGCACCGGCCCGGTCCGTGCTGACGGTGACGACGATGGAGCTCTCGCCGCCGTTCATCGGCAGCACCGCCAGCGTGTGGCCGGTGTGGAAGCACTCCTGCGCCACCGCGCGGTTCGGCGCGCTGTGCGTCATGCGGCACACGATCACGCTGCGTCCGAAGTCGCGCATCTGTGCGCCGATGCCGGCGCACCGGCGCGCTTCGGAGAAGCGG
This sequence comes from uncultured Piscinibacter sp., assembly GCF_937952055.1. Lineage (GTDB taxonomy): Bacteria > Pseudomonadota > Gammaproteobacteria > Burkholderiales > Burkholderiaceae_C > Piscinibacter. The sequence goes on along the minus strand of NZ_CALFYO010000032.1, from coordinate 125,363 downwards.
CTGTCGGCGGCCACAGCGAGCGGCGCGCGCAGTTCCACCTCGGCACCGTCCTCGCTCCGGCACGACACGATCGCGCCTTCGGCGTCGATGCGCAGGCCGATCACGCGCGTCGCCGGCCGCAGACCGATGGCCTCTCGTCCCAGCACGGCCTCCCAGCTCGCACGGCGCACCAGGTGGTTGGCGACGAGGTGGCCGAGCTCGTCCTCGCCCGAGCCTTGCGCGTCGAAGTGCAGCGCTTGCGGGTCGCGCCCGTTGTAGACCACCGCCTCGCGCAGCGGCGCCACCTCGGCCGCGGGCAGGCGCTCCCACAGGTCGAGCCGGCGCATGATCGCCTGCGCGCGGTGCGTCAGCGCGATGTCGCGGCCGTCGGGTGCAGGCTCGGCGAGCGTCTCGGCGCTCTGCCCATCGAGCACGATGCTGCGGATCTGCGCATCGGCGAGTGCGCGCGCCAGCGCCAGTCCGCTCGGGCCGGCGCCGATGATCAGCACGTCGGTGTCGTGGGGCGTCCGGGACGAGGGCATGGCGGGTCGGCGTGGTCGAGGAGGCGACGATCCTGAGCGCGCTCGCCGCAGGCCGCGCTGACCCCGGTCAACGCCCGCGCAGTCTCAGACGCCGCGACGGCGATCCTCGGCGAACTTCGCCGCAAAGGTCTCGAAGTGGCCTGCATCGAGCGCCGCGCGCACCTCGCGCATCAGGTTCACGTAGTAGTGCAGGTTGTGGACGCTCGCCAGCATCGGCCCGAGCATCTCGTTGCAGCGGTCGAGGTGGTGCAGGTAGGCACGGCTGAAGTTCGCGCAGGTGTGGCAGCTGCAGGTCTCGTCGACCGGCCGCTCGTCGGTCTTGTAGCGCGCGTTGCGCAGGCGCAGATCGCCGAAGCGGGTGAACAGGTGGCCGTTGCGCGCATTGCGCGTCGGCATCACGCAATCGAACATGTCCACGCCGCAGCCCACGCCCTCGACCAGGTCCTCCGGCGTGCCCACGCCCATCAGGTAGCGCGGCTTGTGCGCGGGCAGGCGGTGCGGCGTATGCGCCATGATGCGCTGCATCTCCTCCTTGGGCTCGCCCACGCTGACGCCGCCGATCGCATAGCCGGGCAGGTCGAGTTCGACGAGGGCCGCCAGCGACTGCTCGCGCAGCGTCTCGAACATGCCGCCCTGCACGATGCCGAACAGCGCGTTCGGGTTCTCCAGCCGACGGAACTCCGCCAGGCAGCGCCCCGCCCAGCGCAGGCTCAGCTCCATCGAGGCGCGCGCTTCCTTCTCCGTCGTGATGTGGCCCTTGGTCTCGTAGGGCGTGCATTCGTCGAACTGCATGACGATGTCGCTGTTGAGCACGCGCTGGATCTGCATGCTCACCTCGGGCGTGAGGAAGAGCTTGTCGCCGTTGACCGGCGAGGCGAACTTGACGCCCTCCTCGCTGATCTTGCGCATGTCGCCGAGCGACCAGACCTGGAAGCCGCCGCTGTCGGTGAGGATGGGCTTGCGCCAGGCCTCGAAGCGGTGCAGCCCGCCGAACTGCTGCAGGATCTCGAGTCCCGGACGCAGCCAGAGGTGGAAGGTGTTGCCGAGGATGATCTGCGCGCCCATCGCTTCCAGCGACGAGGGCATCACCCCCTTCACCGTGCCGTAGGTGCCCACCGGCATGAAGACCGGCGTCTCGACCACGCCATGGTTGAGGGTGAGCCGGCCGCGGCGCGCCCGACCTTCGGTGCGGAGCAGTTCGAACTGGAGCATGTGCCGATTGTCGCAGGGCCCCCTGCGACGACCGGCACGGCGGCGCTACTTCTTCGGTGCCTCGAGCGCCAGGATCCAGCCGACCAGCCGCTTCGCATCGGCCGGCGCGATCGCCACCGCGTTGGGTGGCATCGCCAAGCCGCTGGCCTGACCCTTCCAGTGGCTGTCGTAGGGGTTCGACCCCTTCATCACGGTGGCGGTCAGCGCCTCGACCGCACCCTTGCGGCCCTTGTACTTGGCGGCCACGTCGCGCCACGCCGGACCGACCGGCGGCAGCCCGTCCGGGCCCTTGCCGCCGGGCTCGACCTGGTGGCAGGTCAGACAGCCGGCATGCCGAGCCAGTGCGGTCATCGAGTCGTCGTTGCCGGCGGCCATGGCGAGCAGGGGCATCGCCGCCAGGGTGATGGCGACCATCTTGTTCTTCATCGGGTCCTCCTCGGACGGATCGTTGATCTGCGAGCCATGCTAGAAAGCAGGCGCCGCGTCCTTCTGACCAATGTCAACCGCGCACCGCGTTTTGCCAGGGTGGAGCAGGCCGGACGGCGCGAACACCACGGCCTGTGTCAGCGAGGAGCAGTGCCTGTGTCGCGCGGCAGCAGCATCGCATCGCCGTAGCTGAAGAAGCGGTAGCGCCTCGCGATGGCGTGGCGGTACAGCGCCATCACCTTCTCGTGCCCGGCGAAGGCGCTGACCAGCATCATCAAGGTGCTCCGGGGCAGGTGGAAGTTGGTCAGCAGCCGGTCGACGACGCGGAAGGCAAAGCCCGGCGTGATGAAGATGTCGGTTTCGCGCGCACCGGCCGTGAGGCGGCCCGACAGCGCGGCCGACTCGAGCGCGCGCAGCGTGGTCGTGCCCACGGCGACCACGCCATGGCCTGCCGCACGGGTGGCTTCGATGGCATCGACGGTGGCCTGGCCGACCTCGAACCATTCACTGTGCATGCGGTGCTCGGCCAGGTTCTCGCTGCGCACCGGCTGGAAGGTGCCGGCGCCGACGTGCAGCGTCACGCTGGCCATGCCGACGCCACGCTCGCGCAGCGCGGCGAGCAGGTCTTCGTCGAAGTGCAGCGCCGCCGTCGGCGCGGCCACCGCGCCGGGGTGCTTGGCGAACACCGTTTGGTAGCGGCGCTCGTCCTCGGCGCTGTCGGCGTGGGTGATGTAGGGCGGCAGCGGCACGTGGCCATGGTGTTCGAGCAGCCCGTGCGGCTCAGCGGGGAAACGCAGGTGGAACAGCGAGCCATCCGGACCGCCGCGGCCGAGCACCTCGGCCTCGAAGGACGAGGCGCCGTCGGCGGCGACAAAACGCACGCGGCTGCCCGGTCTGGGCGACTTGCTCGCGCGCAGATGGGCCAGCACCTCGTGGCCGCCGAGCACACGCTCGACCAGCGCCTCCACCGCACCGCCGCTGGCCTTGGCGCCGAGCAGGCGCGCCTTGATCACGCGCGTGTCGTTGAAGACGAGCAGATCGCCGGGGACCAGCAGCCCGGGAAGGTCGCGGAACACCCGGTCGGCCGGCTCGGCGCCGGTGGCGTCGAGCAGCCGGGAGGCGCTGCGTTGCGCGGCGGGATGCTGGGCGATCAGCTCGGCCGGGAGTTCGAAGTCGAAGTCGGCGAGCGCGAGGGGACGTGGCGTCGAGGGCATGGAGGCTGTACCGGCCTGTGATGCGAGGCCGCGATGTTGCCATGCCCCGGCGGCGGTGCCGGCGACGGCCCGCCGCCTTGCGGCCGCGTCAGTTCGGGTCGATGTGCACTGCGGGCTGGGCGGCCGCCCGCTCGGAGCGGTCCCAGGCGAGCGCAGACAGCGCGCTGACGACGGCAACGATGACGAGAACCAGGGCGAAACGGGCGACGATGCGCATGGACGGTGGCGGGGTTGGACGCGACAGCGCGCGATGCTAAGGGCGGCGGCGGCGAAAGTCTCTAGAGGCAGCCCTCGGTTGGCCATTGTTCGCCACCGGCGCCCCCTGCTGCGCGACGAACTGCGGCAGGAAGTCACGCCAGCGCCACCGGCGAGAATCGGCGCATGGCCGAGACCGCTCCGCCGTCGAACGAGAAGAAGCCGAAGTCGGCGCCGCAGCGGGCGCTGGAGAAGCTCGGCCTGGTGCGCGACATCGACCTTGCGCTGCACCTGCCGCTGCGCTACGAGGACGAGACGAGACTCGTGCCGATCGCGGCGCTGCGCGACGGCGACACCGCCCAGGTGGAGGGCGTGGTCACCGACAGCCGCGTGCAGTTTCGCCCGCGGCGGCAGCTCGTCGTGAAGATCCATGACGGCGCCGATGACCTGGTGCTGCGCTTCCTGCACTTCTACCCCTCGCACCAGAAGGCGCTGGCCGAAGGCGCTCGCGTGCGCGTGCGCGGCGAGGCGCGCGGCGGCTTCTTCGGGCTGGAGATGGTGCACCCGAGCTTCAAGGCGGTGACGGAGGGCGCGCCGCTGGCCCGCGCGCTGACCCCGGTCTACCCGGCCAGCGCGCAGCTGCCGCAGGCCTACCTGCGCAAGGCGGTGGCCGCGGGGCTGTCGCGCGCGGATCTGTCGGAGCAGCTGCCGCCGGGCACGGTGCCGCCGGACATGATGAGCCTGCGGGAGGCGCTGGACTTCCTGCACCACCCGGCGCCGGACGTCAGCGTCGAGGCGCTGCTGGACCACAGCCACCCGGCCTGGCAGCGGCTGAAGTTCGAAGAGCTGCTCGCCCAGCAACTCTCGCAGCTGAAGGCCAAGCAGGAGCGCGAGCAGCAGTGCGCGCCGGCCTTCGCGCTGCGGTCCGGCGGGCTGCAGGAGCAGCTGCTGGCCGCGCTGCCCTTCTCGCTCACCGAGGCGCAGCGACGCGTCGTCGAGGAGATCGCCCGCGACCTGGGCCAGGAGCAGCCGATGCACCGCCTGCTGCAGGGCGACGTCGGCTCCGGCAAGACGGTGGTGGCGGCACTGGCCGCCGCCATTGCCATCGAACAAGGCTGGCAATGCGCGCTGATGGCGCCGACCGAGATCCTCGCCGAGCAGCACCTGCGCAAGCTGGTCGGCTGGCTGACGCCACTGGGCATCACCGTGGCGTGGCTGACCGGCAGCCGCAAGGGCAAGGCGCGACGCGAGATGCTTGCGCAGGTCGCCTCTGGCGAGGCGGCGCTGGTGGTCGGCACCCACGCGGTGATCCAGGACCAGGTGGAGTTCGCCAGGCTCGGCCTGGCGATCATCGACGAGCAGCACCGTTTCGGCGTGCAGCAGCGCCTGGCGCTGCGAAGCAAGCTTCAGGACGGGCCGCTGGAGCCGCACACGCTGATGATGAGCGCCACCCCGATCCCGCGCACCCTGGCGATGACGCTCTTCGCCGACCTCGACATCAGCACCATCGACGAGCTGCCGCCCGGCCGCACCCCGGTGGTCACCAAGCTGTTCGCCGACGACAAGCGCGAGGCGGTGATCGCGCGCATCCGCGACGAGGTGGCGGCCGGCCGGCAGGTCTACTGGGTCTGCCCGCTGATCGAGGAAAGCGAGACGCTCGACCTGCAGAACGCCACCGCCACGCACCGGCAGCTCTGCGAGGCGCTGCCCGGCCGCATGGTCGGCCTGTTGCATGGACGCATGCCGGCGGCCGAGAAGGCGGCGGTGATGTCGCTGTTCGGCGGCGGGCAGATGGGCGTGCTGGTGTCGACGACCGTCATCGAGGTCGGCGTCGACGTGCCCAACGCCTCGCTGATGGTCATCGAGCACGCCGAGCGCTTCGGCCTCAGCCAGCTGCATCAGCTGCGCGGGCGCGTCGGCCGCGGCGCGGTGGCCAGCGTGTGCGTGCTGCTCTACAGCACGCCGCTGTCGGACACTGCCAAGTCGCGGCTGAAGGCGATGGTCGAGACCCACGACGGCTTCGAGATCGCGCGGCGCGACCTGGAGATCCGTGGTCCGGGCGAGTTCTTCGGTGCGCGGCAGTCGGGCGCGCCGCTGCTGCGGTTCGCCGACCTGGCGCTCGACGAACCGCTGGTGCACCAGGCCCGCGCCAGCGCGCTGGCGCTGCTCGCGAAGCACCCGCAGGCCGCCGAGCGTCATGTGGCGAGATGGCTGGGCTCGAAGACGGACTACCTGAAGGCCTGAAGCGCTCGGCTCATCCGAAGTGCATCTGGTACTTCGCCCCGTCGGAGAACAGGCACACGCCGGTGCCCAGTGTCGGCCCGCTGATCAGGTACTCGCATTGCACGTTCACGCCCTTGCTGCCGAACGCGTTGGCGATGCCGCGCCGGCCGCTGAAGTTGCGTGCCGCACTGCCCAGCACCTCGATGTGCAGGCGGCCGAAGGCGGCGTAGTTCGCGTCCACGCGCGTGGCTTCGCCCTGCAGCGTGTCGCCCAGGTAGGCCAGCGTGAAGGTGCCTCGGCCGGTGTGGCTGTCGACGACGATGGCGGTGAGCAGGCCGCCCTGATTGGCCTGCGGATTCAGCGGATACAGGCGCACGCTGAGCACACCGGGCTGCGGCGGCGCGCTGGGTGCGGGCGGCGCGACGACGGTGACGCTGGCCGGCTCGCGTGCTGGGTAGGCAGCAACAGGGTAGGCCTGACCGGTGCGCGGATCGATGGGCACGACGTAGCAGGCGGAGAGCCCGGCGACTGCGGCGGCACAGGCCGCCGCGAGAGCGAGGCGTGGGGCAGGATTGGATCGTTCGGTTTGCATGAGTGAAGCCGTAGCGCGGTACATGCCGCCCACGCAGAGTCCTCCGGCGCACGGACGGCCGCAAGGCGCAAGCGCGCCGGTATCGAAGCGCGATGCCGGGCGTCGCAGCGGGCGATGCGCCGCACTGCGATACTTGCCGGCATGACGCTCACCGAACTCCGCTACATCGTCGCTGTCGCCCGCGAGAAGCACTTCGGCCGCGCGGCCGAGGCCTGCTTCGTCTCGCAGCCCACGCTCAGCGTGGCGATCAAGAAGCTGGAGGAGGAGCTCGACGTGAAGATCTTCGAGCGCGGCGCCAGCGAGGTCAGCGTCACGCCGCTGGGCGAGGAGATCGTGCGCCAGGCACAGTCGGTGATCGAACAGGCGGCAGCCATCAAGGAGATCGCCAAGCGCGGCAAGGACCCGATCTCCGGCCCGCTGCGCCTGGGCATCATCTACACCATCGGGCCGTACCTGCTGCCCGACCTCGTCAAGCAGGCGATCGAGCGCGTGCCGCAGATGCCGCTGATCATCCAGGAGAACTTCACCACCAAGCTGCTGGAGATGCTGCGCACCGGCGACCTCGACGCGGCGATCATGGCCGAGCCCTTTCCCGACACCGGCCTGGCGGTGGCGCCGCTGTACGACGAGCCCTTCATGGCCGCGGTGCCGAAGACGCACCCGCTGGCCAAGCGCCGGAGCATCACCGCCGAGGAGCTGAAGAACGAGACCATGCTGCTGCTGGGCACCGGCCACTGTTTCCGCGATCACGTGCTCGAGGTCTGCCCGGAGTACGCGCGCTTCTCCAGCGATGCCGAGGGGATCCGCAAGAGCTTCGAGGGCAGCTCGCTCGAGACCATCAAGTACATGGTCGCCTCGGGCATGGGCGTGACGGTGGTGCCGCAGCTCTCGGTGCCGAAGGAACCGCAGTCGCACGTCACCTACGTCCGGTTCGCGGCGCCGGTGCCCACGCGCCGCGTGGTGCTCGCGTGGCGGCGCACTTTCACGCGCTACGAAGCGATCGCGGCGCTGCGCAACGCCATCTACGCCTGCGAGCTGCCGGGCGTGAAGCGCCTGACCGACTGAGCCGCGCCGCGGCTATCGCGGCCATAGTCCACAAGGCTATCGCGCCCTTCGAGGCAATTGCTTTGACCGGCGGCGACAGGGTTCCTAGAGTGGATGCATCGCTTCAACATCCCCTGTCAGGAGACCCGATGACGCACTCCGCACCTCACGCCGCCACCGCTTCGGGATGCCCGTTCGGACACGGTGCTCCCAGGAACGCCGTGGCGGGCGCTCCGACGAACGCCGACTGGTGGCCGAATCAGCTCAATCTGAAGATCCTGCACCAGCACTCCGACCGGTCCGACCCGATGGGCAGGGACTTCGACTACGCCGAGGCGTTCAACAGCCTGGACCTGGACGCCGTGGTGAAGGACCTGCATGCCCTGATGACGGACTCGCAGGACTGGTGGCCCGCCGACTGGGGCCACTACGGTGGCCTGATGATCCGCATGGCCTGGCACAGCGCCGGCACCTACCGCATCTCCGATGGCCGCGGCGGCGCAGGCACGGGCAACCAGCGCTTCGCGCCCGTGAACAGCTGGCCGGACAACGGCAACCTCGACAAGGCGCGCCGGCTGCTGTGGCCGATCAAGCAGAAGTACGGCCGCAAGCTCTCCTGGGCCGATCTGATGATCCTCGCGGGCAACGTGGCACTGGAATCGATGGGCCTCAAGACCTTCGGCTTTGCCGGCGGCCGGCCGGACATCTGGGAGCCGCAAGAGGACATCTACTGGGGCCCCGAGAAGGCCTGGCTGGGCGACCAGCGCTACAGCGGCGACCGCCGGCTCGACAACCCGCTGGCCGCCGTGCAGATGGGCCTGATTTACGTGAACCCGGAAGGGCCGAACGGCAACCCGGATCCGGTCGCCTCGGGCCGCGACGTGCGCGAGACCTTCGCGCGCATGGCGATGGACGACGAAGAGACGGTGGCGCTGGTGGCCGGCGGCCATACCTTCGGCAAGGCCCACGGCGCGGGCGACCCGGCGCTGGTCGGCCCCGAACCCGAAGGCGCGTCGATCGAGGAGCAGGGCCTGGGCTGGAAGAACGGCTTCGGCACGGGCAAGGGCGTGCACACCACCACCAGCGGCATCGAAGGCGCCTGGAAGCCCCACCCCACGCGCTGGGACAACGGCTACTTCGACATGCTGTTCGGCTACGAGTGGGAGCTGACGAAGAGCCCGGCCGGCGCGCACCAGTGGGTGGCGAAGAACTGCAAGCCCGAGCACCTGATCCCTGACGCGCACGACCCCGCGAAGAAGCATCCGCCGATGATGACCACGGCCGACCTGTCGCTGCGCTTCGATCCGGCCTACGAGAAGATCTCGCGCCGCTTCCACCGGGACCCGAAGGCGTTCGCCGACGCCTTCGCCCGCGCCTGGTTCAAGCTGACGCACCGCGACATGGGCCCGCGCGCCCGCTACCTCGGCACGCTGGTGCCCGAGGAAGTGCTGATCTGGCAGGACCCGATCCCGGCGCTCGACCATGCGCTGGTCGACGGGCAGGACATCGCGGCGCTGAAGGCCCAGGTGCTGGCCTGCGGCCTGAGCATCCCGCAGCTGGTGCGCACCGCCTGGGCGTCGGCGTCGACCTTCCGCGGCAGCGACAAGCGCGGCGGCGCCAACGGCGCGCGCATCCGCCTGGCGCCGCAGAAGGACTGGGAAGTCAACCAGCCGGCCGAACTAGCCACGGTGCTGGCCCGGCTCGAGGCGATCCGGGAGGCCTTCAACGGCGCGGCCACCGGCGGCAGGAAGGTCTCGCTGGCCGACCTGATCGTGCTGGCCGGGGGCGCGGCCATCGAGGCGGCGGCGAAGCAGGCCGGCGTCGAGGTCACCGTGCCGTTCACGCCGGGCCGCATGGACGCCTCGCAGGAACAGACCGATGCGGCCTCGTTCGCGGTGCTGGAGCCCCAGGCCGACGGATTCCGCAACTACGCGCGCAAGGGCCTGGAGGAATCGGCGGCCGAGTGGCTGGTGGACAAGGCGCAATTGCTGACCCTGACCGCGCCCGAGATGACGGTGCTGGTCGGCGGCCTGCGTGCCTTGAACGCCAACGTGGACGGGGCGGCGCACGGCGTCTTCACCCGGCGGCCCGGCACCCTGAGCAACGACTTCTTCGTCAACCTGCTGGACATGCGCACGAAGTGGCAGAGGTCCGCCACCGAGGGTGTGCTCGAAGGGCGTGACCGGTCCACCGGCGAACTCCGGTGGACCGCCACCGTGGTCGACCTCGTGTTCGGCTCGAACTCGCAGCTGCGCGCCCTCGCGGAGGTCTACGCGGCCAGCGACGCGCAGGCCACCTTCGTGCGCGACTTCGTGGCCGCCTGGACCAAGGTGATGAACCTCGACCGCTACGACATCGCCTGAGCGTTGTCGCCTGTCATTGGCTCGACCCTGCCACTTCGCTACAGTGGCAGGGTCGCACCCGTCCCGAACAAGGAGCCTCGCGCATGGCGAAGAAGAGCAAGACCCCCTCGAAGTCGGCCGGCCCGGCGATCAACATCGGCATCAGCGAGAAGGATCGCGCGGCCATCGCCGGTGGCCTGTCGCGCCTGCTGGCCGACACCTACACGCTGTACCTGACGACGCACAACTTCCACTGGAACGTCACCGGGCCGATGTTCAACACCCTGCATGCGATGTTCATGGCGCAGTACACCGAGCTGTGGAACGCGGTCGACCCGATCGCCGAGCGCATCCGCTCGCTCGGCTCACCGGCGCCGGGCTCCTACGCGCAGTTCGGTGCACTGGCCTCGATGAAGGACGCACCGGCCAAGCCGCCCAAGGCGATGGAGATGGTGAAGATCCTCGTCGACGGCCATGAAGCGGTGGCGCGCACCGCGCGCAGCATCTTCCCGCTGGCCGACGCCGCCGGCGACGAGCCCACCGCCGACCTGCTCACCCAGCGCCTGACGGTGCACGAGCAGACCGCCTGGATGCTGCGCTCGCTGCTCGAAGACTGAGCGCGGAGCAGGCCTCGTGCGCATCGCAATCCTGACCTTCGACGGCTTCAACGAGCTCGACTCGTTCATCGCGCTGGGCCTGCTCAACCGGCTCGGCACCATGGGGTGGAAGGCCGAGATCGCCAGCCCGACCTCGTACGTCACCTCGATGAACGGGGTGACGGTCCAGGCGCAGCGGCCGCTGGAGTTCGCCAACGAGGCCGACGCGGTGATCTTCGGCAGCGGCATCTACACCCGCGCCATCGCCGAGAACAGCAAGTTGCTCGACCGCCTGCAGCTCGACCCCCTGCGCCAGCTGATCGGCGGGCAATGCTCGGGCGTGCTGCTGATGTCGCGCCTGGGCCTGCTCGCCGACGTGCCCGCGTGCACCGACCTGACCACCAAGCCCTGGGTCGTGGAAGCAGGCGTGCGCGTGATCGACGCGCCCTTCCATGCGCGCGGCCCGGTGGCCACGGCCGGCGGATGTCTCGCTTCGCAGTACCTTGCCGCCTGGATCATGGCGCGGCGAGCGGGATTCGACGCTGCTGCACAGGCGCTGCACTACGCGGCGCCGGTGGGCGAGAAAGAGGCCTACGTCGAGCGGCTGCTGCAGGTGGTGCGGCCGTTCGTGGATGCACCGGCGGCCTGAACCGTCCTCCGGGCCGGGGCGCCCTGCGGGGCGCCTCGACCCGGTCGCGCACTGGTGGAGCCTCGGCGCGGACGACCTGCTGGCCGCGCTGGGTTCGAGCCGCGAGGGCCTCTCCCCGCGCGAAGCCGCCCGGCGGCTGCGTTTCCATGGCCGCAACGCGGTGCGCGACGACGACTCGCCGAGCTGGCCGCGGCTGCTGCTGCGCCAGTTCGCCAGCCCGTTGGTGCTGATCCTGCTGTTCGGCGCCGCCGTCTCGATGGCCCTGCGCGACTGGACCGAGGCGTTGGTCATCATCGCCATCGTGGCCGGCAGCGCGCTGCTCGGCTTCGCGCAGGAAGCGCGCGCTTCGGCAGCGATCGCGCGGCTGCGTCGCCGCCTCGCCCTGCACGCGCAGGTGTTGCGCGGCGGCGTGGCGCGCACCGCGCCGGCTGGGCAGCTGGTGCCCGGTGACGTCGTGACGCTGGCCGCCGGCAACCTGGTGCCGGCCGACGCGCTGGTGCTCGCGGCGAAGGACTTCCTCGTCACCGAATCGGCCCTCACCGGCGAGTCGCTGCCGGTGGAGAAGCGTCCCGGCATCAGCCCGCCGCTGGCGCCGATGGCGCGGCGCGAGAACTGCGTCTTCCTCGGATCGTCGGTGCGAAGCGGCACGGCCACCGTGGTGGTGGCCGCGACCGGTCCCGACACCGCCTTCGGCGCCGTCGCGGCGCGACTCTCGCAGCGCGAGCCCGAGACCGACTTCGCGCGCGGCGTGCGCCGCTTCGGCGAGCTGCTGTTGCGCGTGATGATCGTGATGGTGCTGTTCGTCGTGGTGGTCAACCAGTGGCTGGGCCGGCCGATGGTCGAGTCGCTGATGTTCGCCGTGGCACTGGCCGTCGGGCTTTCGCCCGAGCTGCTGCCGGCCATCGTCAGCGTGACGGTCTCGCGCGGCGCCCGCGCGATGGCACAGCGCGGCGTGCTGGTGCGGCGTCTGGACGCGATCGAGAACCTCGGCAGCATCGATGTCCTGTGCACCGACAAGACCGGCACGCTCACCGTCGGCGACATGGCGCTGCACGGTGCGCTCGGCCCCGCCGGCGAGCCTTCGCCGTCGGTGCTGCGCTGGGCGCACGCCAACGCGGCGCTGGAGACCGGCATCGCCAACGCGCTGGATGCCGCGCTGGTGGCCGCCGGCCGGCAGCAGGGCCTGAGCGCAGACGGTCTGCACAAGGTCGACGAGATCCCTTACGACTTCCAGCGCCGGCGGCTGACCATCGTGGTCGCCGAGGACGTGGCCACGCATCGCATCGTCACCAAGGGTGCCTTCGACAACGTGCTCGCGGTGTGTGCCGAGTGGCGTGCGGGCGATGCGGCACGGCCGCTGGACGACGGCGCGCGCCGGCAGCTTGCCGCGTTCTTCCGGGAACGCAGCGAGGCAGGCTTCCGCGTGCTGGCGCTGGCCACGCGGCGCCTGCCGGCCCAGCCACGCTACGCGGTGGCCGACGAGACCGGCCTGTGCTTCGAAGGCTTCCTGCTCTTCGTCGATCCGGTCAAGCCCGGCGCCGCGCAGACGCTGCGTGAACTCGCCGCGCTGGGCATCCGCGTCAAGGTGATCACCGGCGACAACCGCCACGTCGCGGCGCATGTGGCCGGTGCGCTGGGACTGGCCACCGACACGCTGCTGACGGGGGAGCAGCTCGCCGGCATGCGCGACGAGGCCCTGTGGGAACTGGCCCAGCGCGCCGACGTGTTCGCCGAGATCGACCCGCAGCAGAAGGAGCGCATCGTGCACGCGCTGCAGCGCACCGGCCACGCGGTGGGCTACCTGGGCGACGGCATCAACGACGCGCCGGCGCTGCACGCCGCCGACGTCGGCATCTCGGTCGACCAGGCAGTCGACGTGGCGCGCGAGAGCGCCGACATCGTGCTGCTGCGCCCCGACCTCGACGTGCTGCGGCGCGGCGTCGAGGATGGCCGACGCACCTTCGCCAACACGCTCAAGTACATCGGCATCACCACCAGCGCCAACTTCGGCAACATGGTCAGCATGGCGCTGGGCACCCTGTTCCTGCCCTTCCTGCCGCTGGCGGCCAAGCAGATCCTGCTCAACAACTTCCTCTCCGACCTGCCCTCGATCGCCATCTCCACCGACCGCGTCGATGCCGAGCGGCTGGCCACGCCGCAGCGCTGGCAGGTGGGCGAGCTGCGGCGCTTCATGATCGCCTTCGGGCTGGTGTCGACCGTTTTCGACCTGCTCGCCTTCGTGGTGCTGCACCGCTGGTTCGATGCCGACGAGGCCACCTTCCAGACGGCATGGTTCACGCTGTCGCTGCTGACCGAACTGGCGGTGGTGCTGGTGCTGCGCACGCGCGGCGCCTTCTGGCGCAGCGCGCCGAGCCGACTGCTGTGGCTGACCACGCTGGGGGTCGGCGCGGCCGCGCTGCTGCTGCCGCTCGTGCCGGCCGTGCGGGCGCTGTTCGGCTTCGTCGAGCTGGCGCCGCCGATGCTGGCCGCCCTGGCGGGCGTACTGCTCGCCTACTTGCTCGCCAACGAACTGCTCAAGCGGCGCATCGGTGCGGCCTGAGGCTCACACGTCGTCGATGTGCCGCGGCCAGCTCGCCTTGAGCAGGCGCGACAGCGCCCTGTCGGCGAGCAACTTGCCGCCGGTCTGGCAGCGCGCGCAGTAGTTGGTCTCGTTGTCGGCGTGGACGATGCGCTGCACCGGCGCACCGCACACCGGGCAGGGCAGGCCGAAGCGGCCGTGCACCGCCATCTCGGAGCGAAAGGCCGTCACGCGCTTCGGCCAGCCCCCGGCCCGTGACGCTTCTTCGCGCAGCCGATCGGTCCACTCGCGCAGCACGGCCTGGGCGGCGTCGCGCAGGCGCTCGATCTCCTCGGGCTTCAGCGAACGGCTCAGCGCCACGGGGGAGAGGCGAGCGCGGTGCAGGATCTCGTCCGCATACGCGTTGCCGATGCCGCTGAACAGCGCGGGGTGGGTGAGCGAGCGCTTCAGCGTGTGGTTCTCCGCCTGCAGGCGCTGGGCATAGGCTGCGCTGTCGCTGCCGAGCGGCTCGATGCCGCCCGGGTCGGCCGCCTGCAGCGCCTCCCGGCCGGCCAGCAGGTGCAGCGAAGCACGGCGCCGCGTGCCAGCTTCGGTGAGCACCAGCGTGCCCGCGTCGAATTCGAGCGCGAGCAGCGCGCTCTTCGCCGGCCTGGCGCCGGCCGCCAGCCACTGCAGCCGGCCGGCGAGCATCAGGTGGATGACGAGGAAGTACTCGCCGTCGAGCGCGATCACCACGCGCTTGCCGACCCGCCCCAGCCCGGCGACGCGGCGACCCTCGGCGTTGCCCACCGGCGGCACGGCGGTGCGCAGCACGAAGGGATTCATCACGCGCACGCGCTGCAGCGTCGCGCCCTGCAGCCTGGCTGCCAGGCTCTCGACGTAGACGGTGATGTCCGGCAGTTCCGGCATGCGGCGCAGTGTGCATCAGCCGGACAGGGATAATCGCGGCCCCATGTCCGATCTCACCCCCCAGGTCCGGCGCCGCCGCACCTTCGCCATCATCTCCCACCCTGACGCGGGCAAGACCACGCTGACGGAGAAGCTGCTGCTGTTCTCCGGCGCGATCCAGATCGCCGGCAGCGTGAAGGCACGCAAGGCCTCGCGCCATGCGACCTCCGACTGGATGGAGATCGAGAAGCAGCGCGGCATCTCGGTGGCCTCGTCGGTGATGCAGATGGAGTACCGCGACTGCGTCATCAACCTGCTGGACACGCCGGGCCACCAGGACTTCTCGGAAGACACCTACCGCGTGCTCACCGCAGTGGACGCTGCGCTGATGGTGATCGACGCGGCCAATGGCGTCGAGCCGCAGACGCGGCGGCTGCTGCAGGTCTGCCGCGCGCGCAACACGCCCATCCTCACCTTCGTCAACAAGATGGACCGCGAGGTGCAGGAGCCGCTGGCGCTGATGGACGAGATCGAGCGCGAGCTCGGCATGTCGGTCGTGCCTTTCACCTGGCCGGTCGGCATGGGCAAGGTGTTCGGCGGCGTGCTCGATCTGCGCAAGGACCAGATGCGCGTGTTCTCGCCCGGCGAGGACCGCATGAAGGATGGCGGCGACGAGATCATCGACGGCCTGGCCAATCTCGCACTCGCCGAGCGCTTCGGCGCTGCCTACGCGCAGGCGGCCGGCGAGGTGGAGCTGGTGCGCGAGGCCGCGCCGGCCTTCGACGAGCAGCAGTTCCTCGAGGGCCACCAGACGCCGATGTTCTTCGGCTCGGCGATCAACAACTTCGGCGTGCAGGAGGTGCTCGACGCGCTGGTCGACCTGGCGCCCAGCCCGGGCCCGCGCCACGCCATCCAGCGCGAGGTGCAGCCCGACGAGCCCAAGTTCAGCGGCGTGGTCTTCAAGATCCAGGCCAACATGGACCCGGCACACCGCGACCGCATCGCCTTCGTGCGCGTGGCCTCGGGCCACTTCGAGCGCGGCATGCGGCTGAAGGTGGTGCGCTCGGGCAAGGAACTGCGGCCCAACACGGTGGTGAGCTTCCTGTCGCAGCGCCGCGAGCTGCTCGACGAGGCCTTCGCCGGCGACATCATCGGCATTCCCAACCACGGCGTGCTGCAGCTCGGCGACACGCTCACCGAGGGCGAGAGCCTGCAGTTCACGGGCCTGCCGTTCTTCGCGCCGGAGATGTTCCGCACCGTGGAGGTGGCCGACCCGCTGAAGACCAAGCAGCTGCGCGCCGGCCTGACGCAGCTCGGCGAGGAGGGCGCGATCCAGGTGTTCCGCCCGGTGGGCGGCTCGATGCTGCTGCTCGGCGCGGTGGGCCAGCTGCAGTTCGAGGTGGTGGCGCACCGCCTCGAGCACGAATACGGCTGCAAGGCGCGCATCCAGCCGGCGCGCTACAACGTGGCGCGCTGGGTGACCTGCGACGACGCCGACGGCGGCGAGCGCGAGCTCAAGCGCTTCGTCGACGGCAACTCGCACCGCGTCGCCTACGACGCGGTGGATGCGCCCTGCGTGCTGCTGGAATACGCCGGTGAGCTGCGCGCGATGCAGGAGAACTGGCCGAAGATCAGGTTCCACGCGCTGCGCGAGCACGCGGGTCTGGTCTTCCACAAGCAGATGGACGGCTGAGCCGGCTCAGGTCTCGATCGGGATCGTCAACCGGTCTTCGTCGTGCAGCATCAGCGCCTGCGTGGCGGTGACCTTGCACACCCAGGTCTCGAGGCTGTGCGCCGCCGGCAGGCTCAAGGCCTGCGGGGCCAGCACCGCGCCGCAGGTGCCGCCGCTGCGGCGCACCGACGCATAGCGGATCCACTGCGCCTTGCCGTGCGCACGCGCCGCGCGGGCCAGGGCCTGGCAGGGGCCGTAGTCGCTGCGCAGCGTCCAGGCATCGGCGGCGGCCGACCAGGGCGCGCGGCGCAGGTCGAGAACCACGCCCTTCACCTGGGCCTGGAAGAAGGTGTGCTCGGTGACCAGCTCGCCGTCTCGCAGCCCCTCGCTGTCCATCAGGAAGCGCCAGCGCCAGTAGCCGACCTCGGTGCAGGCGGTCCCGCGCTCCTTCGCGCCGTACCAGACGCCCGGGTCGGTGCCGGAGCGAAAGCGCGAACCGTAGGGCGAGCGGTAGCGGAAGGGCGTGGCCAGCAGGTAGTGCAGTCCTTCGGCGGCGGTCGGCAGCGCCGGCTTGCTGGCTTCGAGCAGGCGTTCCAGCGTGGCCTGGTCGTCCAGGCTGTCGACCAGGCGCAGCGTCGCCACGCGGTGCTGGGCCTCGACGCCGCGCCACAGCAGCGACGAGGCGCTGCGCAGCGGCGTGGCGAACCAGTCGTCGCGCCAGGGCTGCATGGTCCCTGTCAGACCGGCGCGCGCATCGCGTCGAGGTAGGCCACGGCCGCCACCAGGCCCTGCGCACCGAGGATCATCGTGGCCGGCACGCCGCCGAGTGCGTCGTTGTGGCTGCGCATCCAGGCCAGACGGCGCGGCTCATCGTTGCCGACCAGCGCGTCGAGCGAGCGGTACAGGCGCACCAGCAGCAGCGCCAGCTCGCCCTCCTTGGAGTCCGGCGATAGACCGCGCTCGCCGCGCAGCATGCGCGACACCGTGGCCTCGCTGACGCCGAGGATGCGCGCCAGCGCCGCGCCGTTCAGGCCCAGCAGCGCAGCCGCGCGCTGGGTGGCGGTGGCCAGCACGGCCGCCTGCGCCGCCGCATCGGGGGCCGGCTGGCGGCGTGAGGGCAGGGACGCTGTACGCATGTCAGATGAAAGATTAGATCAATTGTCATTCATGTGCAAGTGCAATGGCAGGCCCCGAGGGGCTTCGCCAGGACATCGCACAATGGCAGTCATGAACACGCTCGCCGCCCCGTCGCGCCTGGCGCTCTACCTGAACCTGATCCGCTGGGACCGCCCCGCCGGCACCTACCTGCTGCTGTGGCCGACGCTGTCGGCGCTGTGGCTGGCCGCACAGGGCTTTCCGGGCTGGCATCTGCTGGCCGTTTTCGTGCTCGGCACCTTCCTGATGCGCAGCGCCGGCTGCGCCGTCAACGACGTGGCCGACCGCGAGTTCGACCGCCACGTCAAGCGCACCGCGCAGCGCCCGGTGACCAGCGGCGCGCTGAGCGCGCGCGCGGCGCTGGTGTTCGGCGCGGCGCTCGCCTTCGTCGCCTTCCTGCTCGTGCTCACCACCAACCTCGCCGCCGTCCTGTGGAGCTTTGCGGCGCTGGCGGTGACGATCTTCTATCCGTTTACCAAGCGCTTCTTCTCGATGCCCCAGGCGGTGCTGGGCGTGGCGTTCAGCTTCGGCATTCCGATGGCTTTCGCGGCGGTGACCGGCGCGGTGCCGGCGCTGGCCTGGTGGCTGCTGCTCGGCAACCTGTTCTGGGTGCTCGCCTACGACACCGAGTACGCCATGGTCGACCGCGACGACGACCTGAAAATCGGCATCCGCACCTCGGCGATCACCCTCGGCCGCTTCGACGTCGCCGGCGTGATGGCCTTCTACGCCGGCTTCGTGGCCATCTGGGCCTGGCTCGGCGCAAGCCTCGGGCTGTCCTGGCCGTACTTCGCCGGACTCGCTGCGGCGGCGGTCATCGCCGGCTGGCACTACACGCTGATTCGCGCGCGCAGCCGCGACGGCTGTTTCCGCGCCTTCCGCCTCAACCACTGGGTCGGATTCGCGGCGTTCGCGGGCATCGTCGCGGACTTCGCGTTGCGCTGAGCCGCACGCGCCCCAATTCGGCGCGCGGCGCACCGCCGCGGCTCGCGCCGCGACCACGCCCGGCGCTGCGCTGATTCGCCCTCCCGGAGGTGCACCCCCTTGCGCGGGCCATGGCATGGTTTCTGCTGCATTCCTGCTTGTATACCAGCAGGTGCACCCAAACCGTGATTCCGCCCCCCGTCACGCTCGCTGACTGGCAGCAGGCCTACCGCGACGGCGCCTCGCCGGCGGCATTGCTGGGCGCGCTGCGCGAGCGGCTTGCTGCGCGCGGCGCCGACCCGGCGGTGATCCGCCTGGTGAAGGACGACGAGTTGCGTGCGCGACTCGCCGCGCTGGATGGCGCGGCCGCGGCGCATGCCGACCGCGCCGCGCTGCTCGCGGCGATGCCGATGTTCGGCGTGCCCTTCGCGGCGAAGGACAACATCGACGTCGGGGGTGTCGAGACCACGGCGGCCTGCCCGGCCTTCGCGCACCGCGCGGCGCGCAGCGCGAGCGTGGTGCAGCGGCTCGAGGCAGCTGGCGCGGTATGGATCGCCAAGACCAACCTCGACCAGTTCGCCACCGGCCTGGTCGGCACGCGCTCGCCCTATGGGCGGCCTGCCAGCGCACTGGCCCCTGAGCGCATCAGCGGCGGATCGAGCTCGGGCTCGGCGGTGCTCGTCGCGCGCGGCGACGTGCCGTTCTCCCTGGGCACCGACACCGCCGGCTCGGGCCGCGTACCGGCCGGCTTCAACCAGATCGTCGGGCTGAAGCCGACGCCGGGGCGGGTCAGCACCGTCGGCGTGATGCCGGCCTGCCGCAGCCTGGACTGCGTCTCGGTGTTCGCCCACACCGTCGACGACGCGGCCGCGGTGCTCGCCGGCATCGAAGGCGCCGACGCCGCCGACGCCTACAGCCGCTTCGCGCCGGGTCCGGCCGCGTGGGCGCCGCGCCTTCGCGTCGGCGTGCCGGGCCGCACCGAGTTCTTCGGCGACGCAGGCTATGTGGCGGCCTGGCCGCAGGCCATCGAACGTCTCGCCACCCTCGGCCACGAGGTGGTGACGGTGGATTTCGAGCCGCTGCACGAGGTCGCCGCGCTGCTCTACGACGGCCCATGGGTGGCCGAGCGCCACGCCGCGGTGCGCACGCTGCTGGCGCAGCACCCCGAAGCCTTCGACGACACGGTCCGGCGCGTCATCTCGCGCGCGCTCGAGATGAGCGCCACCGACGCGTTCGTCGCCCAGTACCGTCTGCGCGAGCTGGCGCAGCGCGCCGCCGCGATCTGGTCGAGCTGCGACCTGCTGATGGTGCCCACCACCACCGGCCACCCGCGATTCGCCGATGTCGACGCCGATCCGGTGGGCGTCAACTCGCAGCTCGGCCGCTACACCAACTTCGTCAACCTGCTGGACTGGTGCGCGATCGCGGTGCCGGCCGGCACCACCGCCACGGAGCTTCCCTTCGGCGTGAGCTTCATCGCGCGCTCCGGCCACGACGCGGCGCTGGCCCGCTTCGCGCGCCGCTGGCAGAGCGCGACGGCCTTGCCGCTGGGGGCCACGGGCGCGATGCGCACGCTGCCCGCGCAGCCGCCGGCCGCCTGGCCGTGCAGCGAGCCGCTGCTGCCGATCGCCGTGGTCGGCGCGCACCTGTCGGGCCTGCCGCTCAACGGCCAGCTGATCGAACGCGGTGCCACCCTGCTCGAGGCCACGACCACTGCGCCACGCTACCGGCTGCATGCACTGCCCGGCACGGTGCCGCCCAAGCCCGGGTTGGTGCGCGACGAAGCGAGCGGTCTTGCCATCGCGCTCGAAATCTGGGCGATGCCGCAGTCGGCGGTAGGCAGCTTTCTTGCATTGATCCCCGCGCCACTCGGCCTCGGTTCGATCGAACTGGCCGACGGCCGGCGCGTGCACGGCTTCCTCTGCGAGGCGCACGCCGCTGCCGCGGCGCCCGACGTGAGCGCATTCGGCGGCTGGCGCGCCTATCTCGCCTCTCTTCACTGAACCGGAGTCATCGATGGACCGTCGTCGCTTCATCCAGTCGGGCAGCGCCGCTGCCGCCCTCGGCGCACTGCCGATCGCCGCACAGGCCCAGGCCCGGCCGAAGGACGTGCTGGTCGTCGCCAACGAGTTCGGACCGAACTCGCTGGACATCCATACCGTCGGCGCCAACCGCCCGGCCTACGGCGTGAGCTGGCTCTGCTACGACCGGCTGATGACCTACGGCAAGAAGACCCTGCCCGACGGCCGTGTCGTCTACGACCGCAACAAGCTCGACCCCGAGCTGGCCGAGAGCTGGCAGATCGCGCCGGACGGCGGCTCGGTGACCTTCAAGCTGCGCAAGAACGCCAAGTTCCACGATGGCACCCCGGTGACCGCGAAGGACGTCAAGTGGAGCTTCGACCGCGCCGTGACGGTGGGCGGCTTCCCGACCTTCCAGATGGCCGCCGGGTCGCTGGAGAAGCCCGAGCAATTCGTCGTTGTCGACGACCACACCTTCCTGGTCAAGTTCCTGCGCAAGGACAAGCTGACGATGAACGATCTGGCGGTGCCGGTGCCGTGCATCTTCAACAGCGAGCTGGTGAAGAAGAACGCGACGCCGCAGGACCCCTGGGGCCTGGCCTGGACGCGCAACAACACCGCCGGCGGCGGCGCTTTCAAGGTGGAGGCCTTCCGCCCCGGGCAGGAGATCGTCTACGTGCGCTTCGACGACTGGAAGAGCGGCGCGCTGCCCAAGCTGCGCCGGGTCGTGCAGCGCGAGGTGCCCAACGCCGGCAACCGCCGCGCGCTGCTGCTCAAGGGCGACATCGACATCACCTACGACCTGCCGCCGAAGGACTTCTCCGAGCTGTCGAAGGAGGGCGCCGCCGTGAAGGTGACCAGCACGCCGATCGAGAACGCGATGTTCTACCTCGGCATGAACGTCACCAAGGCGCCGTTCGACAACCCGAAGATCCGTCAGGCGGTGGCGCTGGTGCTGCCTTACGAGAAGATGTTCGACAACGCGCTGTATGGACGCGCGATCAAGCTGTACGGTGCGCCGAACGCCAAGGTCACCAGCACCGCCTGGCCGCAGCCCACCCCCTACAAGACCGACCTCGCGAAGGCCAAGGCGCTGATGGACGAGGCCGGCGCCGGCGCCGGCTTCGAGACCACGCTGAGCTTCGACCTCGGCAGCGGCACGATCAGCGAGCCGATGGCGATCCTGATCCAGGAATCGCTCGCGCAGATCGGCATCAAGGCGCAGATCAACAAGATTCCCGGCGCCACCTGGCGCGCGGCGCTGCTGAAGAAGGACCTGCCAATGGTCATCAACCGCTTCGGCGGCTGGCTGGACTTCCCCGAGTACTTCTTTTTCTGGTGCTACCACGGCCAGAACGCGGTGTTCAACACGATGAGCTACCAGAACGCCAAGCTCGACAAGATCATCAGCAACGCGCGCTTCGCCGAGAGCAAGACGCTGTACGACTCGTTCGTGAAGGACATGATCCAGATCGCCTACGACGAGGTGCCGCGCGTGCCGCTGTTCCAGCCGACCATGGACGTGGCCATGCAGAAGGGTGTGCAGGGCTACATGTACTGGTTCCACCTGCAGCCGGACTATCGGCAGCTCTCGAAGGCCTGAGCCATGAGCGCGCTCTCGCCGCAGCAGGTCGACGCCATCGTGAGGGCGAACGCGGACGCGCTCGGCCTGCCGATCGCCGCCGACCACCGGCCCGGCGTGAACGCCTTCTTCGCGCTCGCCGCCGGCATGGCCGAGCGGGTGCTGGCCGAACCGCTGACGCACGAGGACGAGTCCGGCAGCGTGTTCCGCCCGGTCCCGCCACGAGGACCCGTCGCATGAAGGCCGTCGAGATCGCGGCGCAGGTGCGCTCCGGCGCGCTGTCGGCGAGCAGCGCCGTGCAGTCCAGCCTCGCGCGGATCGCCGCCACCGAGCCGAAGGTCAACGCCTTCACCGCCGTGCTCGCCGAGCGAGCGCTCAGGCGCGCGGCGCAGATCGACAAGCACACGCGCCGCGCCGAGCTGTCGCTGGCCGGCGTGCCCTTCGCGGTGAAGAATCTGTTCGACGTCGCCGGCCTGCCGACGCTGGCCGGCTCGAAGATCGAGCGCGACGCGCCGCCTGCGACGCGCGACGCGCTGCTGGTGCGCCGGCTGGAGGCGGCCGGTGCGATCCTGGTGGGCGCACTCAACATGGACGAGTACGCCTACGGCTTCACCACCGAGAACACCCACTACGGGCCGACGCGCAATCCGCACGACCTCGCGCGCATCTCCGGCGGCTCCTCCGGGGGCTCGGCCGCCGCCGTCGCTGCGGGTCAGGTGCCGATCACGCTGGGCTCCGACACCAACGGTTCGATCCGCGTGCCCTCGTCGCTGTGCGGCACCTTCGGCCTGAAGCCGACCTATGGCCGGCTGCCGCGGTTGGGCAGCTACCCCTTCGCCGCCAGCCTGGATCACCTGGGCCCGTTCGCACGCAGTGTGGCCGACCTCGCATTCGCCTACGACGCGATGCAGGGACCGGCGCCGGACGATCCGCACTGCGCGCAACGCCCGCCCGAGCCGACGCGCACCCAACTGGATGCACGCGCCGAAGGCCTGCGCGTGGCCGTGCTCGGCGGCTGGTTCCGCGAGATGGCGATGCCCGAGGCGACCGCCGCGGTCGACGCGGTCGCGCAGGCGCTGGGCACCTCGCGGCTGGTCGAGCTCGACGGCGTGGACCGGGCGCGCGCCGCCGCCTTCCTGATCACCAACGCCGAAGGCGCCAACCTGCACCTGGCCGACCTGACGAGGCGGGCGCAGGACTTCGAGCCGCTGTCACGCGACCGCTTCCTCGCCGGCGCGCTGCTGCCCGCGGCCTGGATCGTGCAGGCACAGCGCGTGCGCCATGCCTTCGCCCGCCAGCTCGCACGCGTGTTCGAGACCGTCGACGTGCTGCTCGCCCCCGCCACCCCCTGCGTCGCGCCGGCGATCGGCACCGAGTGGCTGGAGATCGACGGTCAGCGTCTGCCGGCGCGCCCGAGCCTGGGGCTGCTGACGCAGCCGATCTCGTGCATCGGCCTGCCGGTGGTGACCGTGCCGCTGTGGGGCATGAATCCGGCGCTGCCGCACCTGCCGATCGGCGTGCAGGTGATCGCCGCGCCATGGCGCGAGGACCACGCCTTGCGCGTCGCGGCGCAGCTCGAGTCGCTGGGGCTGGCCGCATCGCCGGCAGCGGCGCTGCAGTAAGGGGCATGCACGTGGACGTGAACCTGCCCGACGTGCATGCCGAGGTCAGCGCGGTCTTCGCGATCTACGAGCACGCGCTCGTCAGCAACGACGTGAGCCTGCTCGACGCGCTGTTCTGGGACTCGCCGCACACCGTGCGCTACGGCGTGGCCGAGAACCTGGTCGGCATCGAGGCCATCCGCGCCTTCCGCGCGGCCCGTTCGCCCGTCGGCCTGCAGCGCGCGCTGAAGAACACCGTGATCACCACCTTCGGTCGTGACTTCGCCACCGCGATGACCGAGTTCGTACGGCCCACCGGCAGCGGCCGCCAGAGCCAGACCTGGGTGCGCACCGCCGCCCCGGGGCATGGCGGCTGGCGCGTGGTCGCCGCCCACGTGAGCCTGTTGCCGCCGCCCGTTTCCACACCATCTTGAACGAGGAGAACCGCATGAGCCATCCCACCCCCGATGCGCTGCGCCGCCAGCTGCTGACCGCCGGCGCGCTGGGCGCCGGATCCATGGTGCTGCCCGGCGCGCTGCGCGTCGCGCTCGCCCAGACGCCGATCACCGTCGGCGTGATCTACGTCGGCCCGCGCGGCGACTTCGGCTACAACCAGGCGCAGGCACAGGCCGCCGCGGCGATCAAGAAGCTGCCCGGCGTGAAGGTGGTCGAGGAAGAGAACGTGCCCGAGACCGTCGCCGTGCAGAAGACCATGGAGGCAATGATCAACCAGGACAAGGCCTCGCTGATCTTCCCGACCTCGTTCGGCTACTTCGACCCGCACATGCTGAAGATGGCGGAGAAGTACCCCAAGGTGCGCTTCGCCCACTGCGGCGGCATGTGGACCGAGGGCAAGCACCCGAAGAACACCGGCAGCTACTTCGGCTACATCGACGAGTGCCAGTACCTCGCCGGCGTCGTCGCGGGCTACACCAGCAAGACCAAGAAGCTCGGCTTCATCGCCGCCAAGCCGATCCCCCAGGTGCTGCGCAACATCAACGCCTTCACGATGGGTGCACGCTCGGTCGACCCGAGCATCACCACGCGGGTGATCTTCACCGGCGAGTGGTCGATGCCGGTGAAGGAGGCCGAGGCCGCGACCAGCCTGATCGACCAGGGCGTGGACGTGCTGACCTGCCACGTCGACAGCCCGAAGGTGATCGTCGAGACGGCCGAGAAGCGCGGCATCTTCTCCAGCGGCTACCACGCGAGCCAGGCCGCGCTGGCGCCCAGGGGCTACCTCACGGGTGCCGAATGGGACTGGGCCACGCCCTACAACGCGCAGATCAAGGCGGCGCAGTCGGGCGCGGCCATGCCCAACTTCCTGCGTGGCGGCCTGAAGGACGGCTACGTGAAGATGTCGCCGTACGGCGCGGCGGTCGGCGCGGCGGCACGGGCCAAGGCCGACGAGATCAAGGCGGCGATGATCAAGGGCGGCTACTCGATCTTCAAGGGCGGCCTGAAGGACAACAAGGGTTCGGTGGTCATCCCGGCGGGCAAGAACCTCGACCAGTTCGATGCCGAACTGGAGCGGATGAACTACCTCGTGGAGGGTGTGGTCGGATCGCTTCCCGGCTGACGGGCCCGACCGCATGAGCAGCCTCCCCGTTGCTGCCGGCATGCCCGCCGCCGAAGCGGCGGCCGCCGCACCGAAGGTGCGCGCCCTGGCGCAGGCGCTGGCGCCGGCGGCTGCCGCGCTGGCGCTGACGGTGCTGCTCTTCTCCGTCGCCGTCGCGCTGGCCGGCTTCAGCCCGCTGGAAGTGTGGGGGCTGATCCTGCTCGGCGGCTTCGGCGACGCGTTCGCCTGGCAGAACACGCTGCAGCGCGCCGCGCCGCTGATCCTCACCGGCCTGGCGGTGGCGCTGCCGGCGCAGGCCGGGCGGGTGATCATCGGCAACGAGGGTGCGCTGGTGCTCGGCGGCCTGGCCGCCTCGGCCTTCGGCAATGTGCTCGCCGCGGCGCAGGCCGGCGCCTGGCTGGTGTGGCCGGCGATGGCCCTGGCCGGCATGCTGGCCGGTGGCGTGTGGATCGGCCTGGTCGGCCTCTTGCGCGAGAAGCGCGAGGTCAACGAGACGATCTCGGGTCTGCTGATGTCCTTCATCGCCATCGCGCTGTTCAACCAGTGCGTCGAGACGGTGCTGCGCGACCCGGCCAGCCTGAACAAGCCGTCCACGAAGCCGCTGCCCGATGCGCTGATGCTGCCGACCCTGCCCGGCCTCGACGTGCACTACGGGCTGTTGCTGGGCCTGCTCGCCGCGCTGCTGGCCTGGGGGGTGATGCGCTTCACCCCGCTGGGCCTGGCGCTGCGCGTGGCCGGCGGCAACGCACGCACGGCGCTGGGGGTCGGCCTGCCGGTGTCGACGCTGACCATCGGCGCCTGCGCAGCCGGCGGCGCCTGCGCGGGCCTGGCCGGGGCGGTGGAGGTCGGGGCGGTGCACGGCGCGGCCAATGCGTCGCTGATCGCCGGCTACGGCTACAGCGGCATCCTCATCGCCTTCGCGGCGCGCTTCTCACCGGCCGGCGTGGTGCCGGTGGCGATCCTGGTCGGCGGCATCGCCGCCAGCGGCAGCCTGCTGCAGCGCCGGCTCGGCCTGCCCGATGCCTCGGTGACCGTGCTGCTGGGCTTTGCTTTTGTCGCGCTGATCGCCTGCGAGACGCTGCGCGGGCGGTCGTTCTTCAAGGGGCGGGCATGAGTGACGCCAGTGCGCTGGGCTGGTGGGGCGTGCCCCTGGCCATCCTCGGCGGCGCAATCCGCGTCGGCACGCCGCTGTTGTGGGTCAGCCTGGGCGAGACGGTGACCGAGAAGGCCGGCCGCATCAACCTGGGCCTCGAGGGCACGCTGCTGATGGGCGCGATGACCGCCTTCGCCGTCTCCCTGGCCAGCGGCAGCCCCTGGCTCGGCGTGCTGGCCGCGGCCGGCGTCGGCATCCTGCTCGGCGCGCTGCACGGCGCACTGTGCAGCCTGAACCGCGTCAACGACACCGCGATGGGCATCGCACTGATGCTGGCCGGCTCGGGCCTCGCGTTCTGGCTCGGCAAGCCCTTGATCCAGCCGAGCGCGCCGGGCCTGCCGCCGATCGCGCTGGGCGACTGGTCGACGCTGGCGCCGGTGAAGGCGGCCTTGGCCATCAATCCGCTCTTCGCGCTCGGCCTCGCGCTCGCCTTCGCGACGTGGTGGGCGCTGGGCCGCACCCGCTTCGGCCTGCGCCTGCGCGTGGTCGGCGACAGCGAGAACGCCGCGCGCGCCTTCGGCCTCTCGCCCACCGCCTACCGCATCGCCGCGACGGCCTTCGGCGGTGCCTGCGCGGGCGTCGGCGGTGCCTCCCTGTCGCTGGTCTATCCCGGCGCGTGGAGCGAGGCGCTGTCCAGCGGCCAGGGCGTGATGGCCGTGGCGCTGGTCATCTTCGCGCGCTGGGACCCGCGCCGCTGCGTACTGGCCGGGCTGCTCTTCGGCGGCGCCAGCGCGATCAGCCCGGCGCTGCAGGCCCTGGGCTACAGCCAGGGCTACTACCTGCTGGCCGCGCTGCCCTATGCGCTGACGCTGGCGCTGCTGGTCGGCCTGGGCAAGCCCGGACCCAGCCACGGCGCGCCCGGCGAACTGTCGCTGAACCGCTGACCAAGGACGCCCCCCATGAAGCCCTTCGCCACCGTCGATGCGAACCCCTATGCCTGGCCCTTCGACGGCGACTGGACGCCGGCGAACACCGCGCTGGTGATCATCGACATGCAGACCGACTTCTGCGGCCTCGGCGGCTACGTCGACCGCATGGGCTACGACCTGTCGATGACGCGTGCACCGATCGGCCCGATCAAGAGCCTGCTCGCGAAGGCACGGGCGCTGGGCATGCACGTGATCCACACCCGCGAGGGCCACCGCCCGGACCTCGCCGACCTGCCGGCCAACAAGCGCTGGCGATCGCGACAGATCGGCGAGGGCGGCGTCGGCATCGGCGACCCCGGCCCCTGCGGCCGCATCCTGGTGCGCGGCGAGCCGGGCTGGCAGATCATCGACGAGCTCGCACCCGCCGACGGCGAGCCCATCATCGACAAGCCGGGCAAGGGTTCGTTCTGCGCCACCGATCTCGAGCTGATCCTGACCACGCGCGGCATCCGCAACCTGATCCTCACCGGCATCACCACCGACGTGTGCGTGCACACGACGATGCGCGAGGCCAACGACCGCGGTTTCGAATGCCTGATCGTCAGCGACGGCACCGGCGCCACCGACCGCGGCAACCACGAGGCCGCGCTGAAGATGGTGACGATGCAGGGTGGCGTGTTCGGCGCGGTGGCCTCGTCGGCGGCGATCCTCGCCGCGCTGGGTTGAACGGCCATGAGTGATCTGATCCCGCCGCAGATCGAGCCGACCGGCGCCGCCAAGGTCGAGATGCTGAACTTCAGCAAACGCTTCGGCGCGCTGCAGGCACTCGACGACGTGTCGCTGACCGTCGAGGCCGGCAGCTTCCATGCGCTGCTCGGCGAGAACGGCGCGGGCAAGTCGACGCTGGTCAAGTCGCTGATCGGCTTCTACAGGCCCGACACCGGCAGCGTGATGGTCGACGGCCGCGAGCGCGCGATCGGCAGTCCGAAGGACGCCGCGGCGCTCGGCCTGGGCATGATCTTCCAGCACTTCACCGTGGTGCCGGGCATGACGGTGGCCGAGAACCTCGCGCTGGCGCAGCGCGACCTCGGCGCCTTCATCGACTGGAAGCACGAGCGCAACAAGCTGGCCGATTTCATGGCCACGGCGCCGTTCCCGCTCGCGCTCGATGCGCGGGTGGCCGAGCTGGCCGCCGGCGAGAAGCAGAAGCTGGAGATCCTCAAGGCGCTGTATGCGAAGCGGCGCTTTCTGGTGCTCGACGAGCCGACTTCGGTGCTGACGCCGCAGGAGGCCGACGAGGTGCTCGGCCGCGTCAAGGCGATGTGCCGCGACGGCCTGCTCACCGTGCTCATCATCACGCACAAGTTCCGCGAGGTGTTCGGCTTCTGTGACGAGGTGACGGTGCTGCGCCGCGGCCGACGCACCGGCGCGGCCCGCGTGGCGGCCACCTCGCGCGACGAGCTCGCCGGCTGGATGATGGGCGTGGCCACGGACGCGGCGGCGCTGCCGGCGGCGACCTCGGGACAGTCCACCGCCACGGCGCCGGTGGCCGCCGGCGGGCCGGCACGACTCGCGCTGCGCGGCCTGGTGGTGGACGGCCACGAAGGGCGACGCGCCATCGACGGCCTGTCGCTCGAAGTGATGCCCGGCGAGATCGTCGGCGTGGCCGGCGTCTCCGGCAACGGCCAGCGCGAGCTGCTGGCGGCGCTGACCGGTGCGATGCCGGTGGCTGGCGGCGAGGTGGCCATCGACGGCCAGCCGTACCGGCCGACCCGCGCGCAGATGGAGCGCTTCGGCGTGCGCAGCCTGCCCGAGGAGCCGCTGCACAACGGCTGCGTGGGCAGGCTGTCGGTGGCCGAGAACCTGGCGCTGCGCAACTTCGACCGCGCGCCGCTGGCCCGCGGCGCCTGGCTGTCGCGCCCGGCCATGCGCACGCAGGCGCTGGCGCAGATCGAGGCCTACCGCGTCAAGACGCCGGGGCCGGAGGCGCCGATCGAGACGCTGTCCGGCGGCAACGTGCAGCGTGCCGTGCTGGCGCGCGAGCTGGCGCCGGACCCGACGCCGCCGCGCCTGCTGATCGTCGCCAACCCGTGCTTCGGGCTCGATTTCCAGGCCACCGCCGAGATCCATGCGCGGCTGCGTGCCGCACGCGACGGCGGCGCCGGGGTGCTGCTGATCAGCGAGGACCTCGACGAGCTGCTCGCGCTGTCGTCGCGGCTGCTGGTGCTGTCGCACGGCCACATCGCGATGGCCTGCCCCGCCGCGCAGGCCGACATCGGCGCGATCGGCCGCGCCATGGCGGGCGACCGCCACGAACCGCAGGCGGAGGCCGCGTGACGAAGACCATCCACGCCCGTCCCTACGACTTCCCGTTCGATCCGGCGCACACCGCCGTGGTGATGATCGACATGCAGCGCGACTTCCTCGAGGCCGGCGGATTCGGCGCGATGCTGGGCAACGACGTCAGCAGGCTCTCGCCCATCGTGCCGGCCTGCGCGAGGCTGCTGGCACTGGCGCGCCGGCACGGCATGACCGTGATCCACACGCAGGAGGCGCACGACCCGCAGCTGGCCGACTGCCCGCCGAGCAAGAAGGCCCGCGGCGGCCTCGCGTGCGGGATCGGCGACCCCGGCCCGCTGGGCCGTGTGCTGGTGGCCGGCGAGCCGGGCGCCGGCTTCGTCCCCGACCTGCTGCCCCAGCCCGGCGACCTGGTGCTGCGCAAGCCGGGCAAGGGTGCTTTCTACGCCACCAGCCTCGACGCGATCCTGCATGCGCAGGGCATCACCCACCTGCTGATCGGCGGCGTGACCACCGAGGTCTGCGTGCAGACGACGATGCGCGAGGCCAACGACCGCGGCTACGAGTGCCTGCTCGTCACCGACTGCGCGGCGAGCTACTTCCCCGAGTTTCACGCCGCGGTGGTCGAGATGGTCGTCGCGCAAGGCGGCATCGTCGGCTGGGCGGCGCCGCTGGCCGAGGTCGAGAGGGCGCTTTCGTGATCAAGGTCATCGCCAGGCGCCTGCTCGGCGCATTGCCCAACCTGCTCGGCGTGATCATCGTGACCTTCCTGCTCACCCGCGCGCTGCCCGGTGACCCGGCCGCCTACTTCGCCGGCGGCGCGGCGACGCAGGAAGCGGTGGACCAGGTGCGCGTCCAGCTCGGCCTGGACAAGCCGCTGATCGAGCAGTTCTTCCGCTACGTGGCCGACCTGTCGCGCGGCGAGCTCGGCACCTCGCTGACCACCGGCCAGCCGGTGCTGAACGAGCTGCTCATGCGGCTGCCGGCGTCGATCGAGATGGTGCTGCTGGCCCTCGCGCTGGCCTGCGCGATCGCGCTGCCGCTGGGCGTGCTCGCGGCGACGCGGCCGGGCTCGTGGGTCGACCAGCTGTGCCGGCTGGTGACCACCGCCGGCGTGTCGCTGCCGACCTTCTTCACCGGCCTGGTGCTGGCCTATGTCTTCTACTTCCTGCTCGGCTGGGCGCCGTCGCCGCTGGGCCGGCTCGACCCGATGTGGTCGCCGCCGGCCACGGTCACCGGCTTCTACCTGATCGATGCGCTGATCGCCGGCGATGCCGGCCTCTGGTGGGCCTGCTTCAAGCAGCTGGTCCTGCCGGTGCTGACGATGGCGATCTTCGTGCTCGCGCCGATCGCGCGCATGACCCGCGCCTCGATGCTCGCGGTGCTGGGCAGCGACTTCATCCGCACCGCGCGCGCCTCGGGGCTGACCAGCCGCACCGTGCTGGTGACCTACGCGCTGCGCAACGCGCTGCTGCCGGTGGTGACCACGCTGGGCATGGTGTTCGGCTTCATGCTCGGCAGCAGCGTGGTGATCGAGAAGGTGTTCGGCTGGCCCGGCGTGGGCAGCTACGCCATCGACGCGCTGACGGCCAGCGACTACGCGCCGATCCAGGGCTTCGTGCTGGCGATGGGCGTGCTGTTCGTGCTGCTCAACCTGCTGGTCGACATGCTGTACACGCTGATCGACCCGCGGGTCTCGCTGGAGACCTGAGCGATGAACGAGACGCTCAAGCACATCCGCCACGTCCTGTCCGAGAATCCGGTGACCCTGGTCGCCGCGGCGCTGTTCCTGCTGTTCATCCTGGTCGCCCTCGTCGGCCCGGCGATCGTGCCGCACGACCCGCTGGCCAGCAACGCGACCGCGGCGCTGCAGCCGCCGTCGGCGGCGCACTGGTTCGGCACCGACGCGCTAGGCCGTGACATCTTCTCGCGCACGCTGGTGGCCACGCGCCTGGACCTGGGCATCGCGATCAGCGCCGTCGCGCTGTCCTTCGCGCTGGGCATCGCGCTGGGCCTGGCCGCCGGCTTCTTCGGCGGCTGGTGGGACACCGCGATCACGCGCGTCTCCGACACCATCATGGCCTTCCCGCTGTTCGTGCTGGCGATGGGCATTGTCGCCGCGCTGGGCAACACGGTGGGCAACATCGTGCTGGCCACGGCGATCATCAACCTGCCCTTCTACATCCGCGTGGCGCGGGCCGAGGCGAATGTGCGGCGTGGCGCCGGCTTCATCGAGGCGGCCCGGCTGTCGGGCAACGGCGACGTGCGCATCCTCGCGGTGCACCTGTTCCCCAACATCCTGCCGCCGGCGATGGTGCAGGTGAGCCTGAACATGGGCTGGGCGATCCTCAATGCGGCCGGGCTGTCCTTCATCGGCCTGGGCGTGCGGCCGCCGACGCCGGAGTGGGGCATCCTGGTGGCCGAGGGTGCGCAGTTCATCGTCTCCGGCGAATGGTGGGTGAGCTTCTTCCCCGGCGCGGTGCTGATGCTGGCGGTGTTCACCTTCAACCTGCTGGGCGACGCGCTGCGCGACATCTTCGATCCGCGGAGGAGGACATGAGCGCCCCACCCCTGCTGGAGGTGACCGACTTCGGCCTCGAGTTCCGCACCCGCAGCGGTACCGTCCACGCGCTGCAAGGCGTCGACCTGCGCATCCACAGGGGCGAGATCGTCGGCCTGGTCGGCGAGAGCGGCTCGGGCAAGTCGGTGCTGAGCTATGCGCTGCTGGGCATCTCCGACCGCGCCGCCAAGGTCACCAGCGGCAGCGCGATGTTCGGCGGCCTCGACCTGCTGAAGGCCGACGAGCGCTCCCTCGCCGACTTGCGCGGCCGCGAGATCTCGATGATCTTCCAGAGCCCGCGCACCGCGCTCAACCCGATCCGTCCGGTGGGCCCGCAGATCGAGGACGTGCTGCGCCGCCATGCCGCCGCGCGCGGCGCCGACCTGCGCGCCAGCCTGCACGAGCGTGCCGTGCAGGCGCTGCGCGACGTGGCCATCTCCGATCCCGAGCGGCGCCACGGCGCCTACCCGTTCGAGATGTCCGGCGGCATGTGCCAGCGCGTGATGATCGCGCTGGCGCTGGCCTGCCGGCCCGCGCTGCTGATCGCCGACGAGCCGACTACCGGCCTGGACGTGACCACGCAGGCCGCGGTGATGGACCTGCTCACGTCGCTGGCGCGCGAGCGGCAGATGGCCACGCTGTTCATCACGCACGACCTCGCGCTGGCCGCCGACCACTGTGACCGCATCGTGGTGATGCACGCCGGCCATGCCGTCGAGGCCGCGCCGGCGCGCGCGCTCTTCAGCCAGGCGCGCCATCCGTACACCGCGCGGCTGCTCAGCTCCACGCCCGACGAGCGCACGCGCACCGCACAGTCGCTGGAGCCGGTGCCGGGCAACCTGCCCGACCTGCGCCGCGACGACCTGCCCGGTTGCCGCTTCGCCGAGCGCTGCGAGCGGCGCAGCGAACTGTGCATGCACGAGCGCCCGTCGCTCGACCCGGCTGCGGCGCACAGTGCCGCCTGCTGGCACCCGCTGTTCGGACCACCGGCGCGCTCGCGCCGCCCGACCCACCATGCTTGACGCCGTGCCCCTGATGAATTCCCTCGCACCGGCCGCGCCGCGGGCCGCGGCCACGCAAACGCCCGGCGCCCCCCTGCTGCAGATCGAGCGGCTGCACAAGCGCTTCGCCCTGGCGGGGGGGCGTCAGCTGCACGCCGTCGACGACCTCGAGCTCTCGCTGGCCGCCGGCGAGAGCCTCGGCCTGGTCGGCGAATCGGGCTGCGGCAAGAGCACGCTGGTGCGTCTGATCGCACGCCTGCTCGATCCGAGCGAAGGCCGCATCGTCTTCGACGGCGAGGACCTCGCGGCGTTGCCGGCGCGGCGCTTCGCCAAGGCGGCCCAGCGCAGCGCGATCCAGATGGTGTTCCAGGACCCGACCGACAGCCTGAACCCGCGCTTCACCGCGCGCGAGGCGATCCGCGAGCCGCTGACGCTGCTGTCCGGGCTGGCCCGCGGCGCGGCCGACGCGCGCGTCGAGGAAGTGGCGGCGCAGGTCGGCCTGCCGGCCGCGCTGCTGTCGCGCTTCCCGCACCAGCTCTCGGGCGGGCAGAAGGCGCGCGTGGGCATCGCGCGTGCGCTGGCCGTGAAGCCACGCCTGCTCATCCTCGACGAGCCGACCGCCGCGCTCGACGTGTCCGTGCAGGCGGTGGTGCTGCAGCTGCTCGAGCAGCTGCGCGCCGAGCTGGGCCTGTCGCTGCTGTTCGTCTCGCACGACCTCAACGTGGTGCGGCTGCTCACCGACCGCGTGGCAGTCATGTACCTCGGCAAGCTGGTCGAGGTCGGCCCGTCGGAGCAGGTGTTCCGCTCGCCCAAGCATCCGTACACGCAGTCGCTGGTGTCGGCGATCCCTGGCCAGGGGCCGCGCATCCGCCTGTCGGGCGAGGTCGCCAGCCCGATCGATCCGCCGCCGCACGCCTGTCGCTTCCACGGCCGCTGCCCGCGCGGCGAAGACCGCTGCGCACGCGAGGCCCCACCGTTGCGCGCGCTGGGGCCGCAGCGCGTCGCCTGCCACTTCGCCGCTTCGCCCGCACCGTAGACTCGCTTCATGCCGCTGCGCGCCGTTTCTTCGCCACCGACCGAGAGCATCCGCAGCAACCTGGCGGAGCAGGCCTATGCGCAGCTCAAGGCGCTGATCCACGACTTCCAGCTGCTGCCCGGCGACCGCTTCTCCGAGAACGAGATGAGCGCGCGGCTGGGCGTCAGCCGCACGCCAGTGCGCGAGGCGCTGTTCCGGCTGCGCAACGAAGGGTTCCTCGAGGTCGAGAGCAAGGCCGGCTGGTACGTCAGGCCGATCGACTTCGACCGCCTCGACCAGCTCTACGACCTGCGCGTGCTGCTCGAGCTGGCCAGCGTGGCGCGGCTGTGCGCGCGCGAGAGCGACCCGCCGGAGCTCGAGGCCCTGAAGTCCGCCTGGCTGGTGCCGGTCGCCGAGCGGCTGTCCGACATGCGCGAGGTCGGCGCGCTCGACGAGCAGTTCCACGCCACGCTGGTGCGCGCCGCCGGCAATGGCGAGATCGCCAAGGTGCACTGGGACGTGACCGAGCGCATCCGCATCGTGCGGCGCCTGGACTTCACGCGCGAGGACCGCGTCGACGCCACCTACGCCGAACACGCGAAGATCCTGCGCGCGGTGCTGCAGCGCAAGCTCGACCAGGCGCAGCTGCTGCTAAGGAGCCACATCGAGCAGAGCAAGGCCGAGGTGCGCAAGATCACGCTCGGCACCCTGCACGAGGCGCGGTTGCGCGCACGCTCGACGCGGCGCTAGGCCGCCGGCACCACCACCCACGCGTCCAGTCCACCGCCTTCGCGTGGGTCGAGCCCGACCTGCCAGCCGTTGGCGCGGGCGAGTTGCTGCACGATCGCCAGGCCGAGGCCGAAGGCGCCCGGCGCCGGGTCGCCCTGACCCGGGGCGCGGTGGAAGGGACGGAACACCAGCGCCCGCTGGTCCGGCGCGATGCTCGGACCGCGGTCGAGCACGCGGATGGTCACGCGGCCCGCCTCGCCCGGCGGGGCGGCACGGGCGACCAGCTCGATCGGGCCGGGTGCGTAGCGCAGGGCATTGCTCAGCAGGTTGTCGACGATGCGCGCCAGTGCACCGGGCGCGGCGTGCACGCGGATCGTCTCGTCGCACTGCACCGACAACTGCGCGCCGGCCGAGCGCGCCGCAGCGTCGTGTGCCTGCGCGCGCTCGCGCAGCCAGGCACACAGCTCGAATTCGCCGGCCGTCTCGTTGTTCATGCCGCGCGCGATCTCGAGCATCTGGCCGATCAGCGCGTTCATCTCCTCGATGTCGCGTTCCAGCCGCGCCAGCAGCGCCGGGTCGGGGCGCATCGACAGCATCTCCAGCGCCAGTCGCATGCGCGCCAGCGGCGTGCGCAGGTCGTGCGACACACCGGCGAACAGCGTCGTGCGCGCATCCAGCAACTCGCGCACCTGCAGCGCCATGCGGTTGAAGTGGCGCGCCAGGTCGGCCAGTTCGCGCGGACCCGTCTCGGGCAGCAGCGCGGGGCTGGCGCCGCGCGCCAGCTGTGCCGCCGCCTGCTCGAGCTGGGCGATCGGCTGCACGATGCGCCGCGCCAGCCACCAGGACAGCAGCGCCACCATCAGCATGCCGAGGCCGAAAGGCAGTGCCAGTGCGCCCAGCGGTCGCGTCTTCATGCGGTCCGCCGCGAAGCCGACGCCCATCGTGCGCCCGGCGGCCGGTACCGCCGTCCACAGCCAGAGCCGGCCATCCGCGGCCGGCTCCTCGACGAAGAACACCTCGTGACCGATGCGGCGCGCGAAGGCCTGCTCGAGGAAGCGCAGGTAGGGGCCATGGCGCAGGCGGGTGTCCGGCGGCGGCTGCATGCTCGGCCGCAGCGCGATGTGGTGGCTGCGCTCCAGCTCCTGTTCGAACACCGGGCGGGTCTCCGGCGGCAACTCGTTCCAGGTCTGCGCGGACAGCACCATCAGTCCGGCCAGGTCGTCGGAGGCGCGGCGCGCCATCGGCAGGAAGATGAAGCCCAGCGCCGCCGCCGCGGTGACCAGCTCCAGTGTGATGAACAGCGCGGCGAGCCAGCGCGCGTACTGCTGCGCCAGCCCCGCCGGCCGCCGGGGCCCGCCCATCAGGCCGACTCGCCCTGCGGATTGAACAGGTAACCCTCGCCGCGCACGGTGCGAATGTAGGCGGGGTGCGCCGGGTCGGCCTCGATGCGACGGCGCAGCCGCGTGACGCGCACGTCGATGCTGCGGTCGAACGCGCTGCGCTCGTAGCCCTTCAACCGCTCGATCAGGTCGTCGCGCGACAGCACGCGTTGGGGGTGCTCGACGAACACGCGCAGCAGCTGGAACTCGGCGGTCGAGATCGGCACCTCGGTGTCGCCGCGCATCAGCCGCCAGGCGGCGCTGTCCAGCGTGTAGGGGCCGAAGCTGTACTGGCCCGTCGCCGGCGGCGCGTCTGCCGGCGCCACCGCGCTCGCCGGCCGTGCGCGACGCAGCAGGGCGCGCAACCGGGCCAGCAGCTCGCGTGGGCTGAAGGGCTTGGGCAGATAGTCGTCGGCGCCGACCTCGAGGCCGACGACGCGGTCGATCTCCTCGCCGCGCGCCGACACCATCAGGATCGGCACCTCGCTGACCTTGCGCAGCTCGCGGGCGAGGCTCAGGCCGTCCTCGCCGGGCAGCATCAGGTCGAGCACGATCGCGTCCGGCGCCACCTGCGCCATGCGCTCGTGCATCTGCCGGCCGTCGACCGCGGTGTCGACGACGAAGCCGCTGGCGCTCAGGTAGTCGGCCAGCAGCTGGCGCAGCGCCGGGTCGTCATCGACGACGAGGATGCGTGACGGCACGGCGGCATTCATCGCCGTGCAGTGTAGCCAGCGCCCCGCGCGGACATGCATTGACGCTTGCTGAAACGCAATGAAATGCGCTGCTGCAGTCTCGACATCGCCAGGCAACGGCGGCTGCGCAACATGTCGGCCATGGTCACGCATCGAACCACCACCGTACCGACTGGGGTCGTTCGCACCCTCCGTCGCATCGCCATGCTGCTGCTTGCCGCCTGCGCCGCCACGGCGGCGCAGGCGGCGGGCCCGGCCAGCTCGCCGGCCGCGAAGCCGCTCGACCTGTCGCTGCCACGCGATGCCGGGCAGTGGACCGGCGTGGCGTCGCGCGTGCAGCCGCAGGCGCGTCCACAGGACATCGGCGAGATGCAGGCGGAACGCGGCCTGACCGTTCGCGCGCGTCATCAGCCCTATGGCACGGGCTACGAGGCGCGCATGTCGCGGCAATCAGCCGGCATGGCGTTCGGCGCAGCGGCTGCGGGAACGGGGGCGGCAGGCCCCGGCCCGCAGGGCAGTGCGGGCGCCGCGCCGCGCGGCGGTGCCAGCAGGGGCCGATGAGGCCCACGGAATTTTCCATCGAGGCGGAGTGCCTCTTTCTTCCAACCCAGGAGTTGTCACGATGAACGCAAGTCAGACCCTCAAGACCTTCATGGCTGTCGCGGCGCTGGCCGTGTCGGCGGGCGCTTCGGCGCAAACGCAGGATCAGACCCGCACCCAGGCGCGCGATCAGGTCCGCACCGAGGCCAAGGAGCAGAGCAAGGACCAGGTGCGGGATCAGGACCGCGATCGCGTCAGGGACCAGGACCGCGTCAAGGACCAGACCAAAGACCAGGCCAAGGAACAGGTGAAGGCGCAGACGCGCACCCGGACCGAGGCCCAGGCCCGCGCCGAAGAACAGACGCGCAGCCGCCAGGGCGCTTCGGCCGGCACCGGTGCGGGCGGCCGCGCCGGTGGTGGTGGCGCCGGTGGTGCTGGCGGTGGTGGTGGCGGCCGCGGCCGCTGATCGCCGGCCCGGACAGGAGACGCCAGCATGACGAACACGACTCGCAGCCTGGCCGCGGCCCTCGCGGCCCTCGCGGCCCTGAGCTTGCTCGGCAGCGCGGCCGCCGCCCCGCCGGGGTCCGACCGGCGCGCCGGGCCGGACGTCCGGCGCGCGGCCGCAGCGCCGTTCCGCACGCCGCACATCCGCTTCGACGCGCTGCACCTGCACAACCACTACTACCCCGAGCGCGGCTACGTGGTGCCGCGGCTTCCCACGGGCAGCGTCAGCATCGCCTTCGGCGGCAGCAGCTACTTCTTCCATGGCGGCGTGTGGTACCGGCCTTCGGGCACGCGCTTCATCGTGGTGCTGCCGCCGATCGGCATCTTCGTGCCGATCCTGCCGCCGGCCTACGTCACGCTGTGGATCGGCGGCTCGTACGTCTACTACGCCAACGGCGTCTACTACGCGCCGGCGGGCAGCAGCGGCTACGTCGTCGTCGAACCCCCGCCGGCGACCGAGACGGCCTCGCCGGCCGCAGCGCCCGAGCCGGTCATCTACCCGCGCAACGGGCAGAGCGTCGAACAGACCGAGGCCGACCGGCGCGAGTGCAACCGCTGGGCCACGACGCAGCCCGCCGCGATGAACGACGCCAGCGTGTTCCAGCGCGCCGTGGCGGCGTGCATGGATGCGCGCGGCTACACCGTCCGCTGACTCCGCGCCGTGCGCACAGCGCGCACGGCCCTCCTCGAAAGGAAAACCATGCAACGCAAACAGTTCCTCCGCCACGTCGGCGCCCTCATCGGCGGCGCGGCGCTCGCCCCCCTGATCACAGCCTGCGGCGGTGGCGGTGGCAGCGATGCCGACACCGCGACCCCCACCGCGGTCACCGACACGAGCACGGCGGCGGCGCCCACCGCGACGCAGTCGAGCAGCGTCGGCGTGCTGTCGGCCGCCGAGATCGCCGGCCTGAAGTTCATGCGCGAGGAGGAGAAGCTGGCACACGACGTCTACATCGCGATGTTCGCGCTGTGGGGCCACCAGACCTTCGCCAACATCGCCGAGAGCGAGACCACGCACACCGAGGCCATCCTCGCGCTGCTGACGAAGTACGGCGTCGACGATCCGGCCGCCGGCAAGGCCGCGGGCGTGTTCGAGGATCCCGAGCTGCAGGCGCTCTACGACACGCTGGTGGCGGCCGGCAGCGCGAACCTGATCGAGGGCCTCAAGGTCGGCGCGCTGATCGAGGAAACCGACATCGAGGACATCGAGGAACGCAAGGAAGTCACCGACGAATCCGACATCCTGCGCGTCTACGACAGCCTGCTGTGCGGCTCGCGCAACCACCTGCGCGCCTTCAACGGTGCACTGCTCGACCAGGGTGTGACCTACGTCGCGCAGGTCATCAGCCAGGAGGAGTGGGACGCGATCGCCTACTCGGCGCGCGAGACTTGCGGCGGCTGAGCCTGCTGCTTCCTCGCCCCACGATCATGTGCGGTGGATGACCCCAGCCACCCGCGCAAAGAAAAAAAGCCCGGCTGGATGCCGGGCTTTGCCGTCGAGCGAGGCTCGAACTCAGTTCACGCCAATGTCGATGTAGGTCGTCTTGCTGTCGACCAGCGTCGAGGTCGTCTCCGACGAATGCAGGCTCTCGAGCAGCACGTTGTTGGTGTAGTCCGTGCCGCCCACCGTCGCCGTGTCGTCCAGCGAGAAGGTGATGCGGTAGGTCCCGGCCTTGTCGCCCGCCGTGCACTGGTTGAGGCGCCAGTTGAAGCCGTAGGTCAGGCTGCCGCCGACGTTGATCTCCGACGAGTACTTCGGCACCTGCGAACCGTCCGGCACCGCGAGGCCTTCGGCGATCGAGCCGTTGAATCCGCAGGCATGGTCCGTCGGCACGCCGTTGACGAGCTTCTGGATCTTCAGGCGCGCCGTCACCGTGTAGACGCGACGCTCGGTCGCGTCGACGGTGGTCCCGACCGTGCCCTGCATCTCGTTGATGCCCTGCCCGTACAGGAACGTCATCGGATAGGCCAGCATGGTTTCGGTCGCCGGCCACGAGGTGCCGCCCGGGTACTGGCGCAGCACCGTCTCGACGCGGATCACCTGGTTGGGCGACAGCGCAGCGCTGGTCAGGTTGTCACCCCAGTCCACCTCGACGTTCTGCGTCGCGGCCTTGCCGTTGAGCCAGCTCGCCTGCCAGGTGCTGGAGGTCTGCTGCTGATAGTAGTCCACGCCTCCCACGGTATGGATGTCCGCGACGTTGAAGTAGGGGAACGGGTCGGTCACGTCGGTGGCCGTCGGACGCAATCCGGTGGCCAGGTCGGTGTGGTCGGTCCCGGTGATCACGCCGCCCAGCAGGCCGATGCCGTCGGCGAAGACCAGCGGCGTCGACAGGTTGTTGCCGAAGCCGGTGTCCCCACCCCCGCCGCCGCCCGTGCCGGGCGACCCGCGCGGCGTGGCCGACACCTCGGCCGAGACCGGACCTTCACCACCGGCGGTGACCGCCGTCACCACGTAGTAGTAGGTCACCTGGCCGGCCGGCACCACGTCGATGTGCGGCGAGACCACGCCTTCGAACTTGTCCGCCGTGCTCACGTCGATGCCCGGCGTGGTGCTGCGGTACAGGTTGTAGGACAGCACGTCGGCCGGGTCGGTCGGCGGCAGGGGCGGCGACCATTGCAGCGTGACCGACTTGGTCGTCTCCGGGGTCAGCACCGCGGCCAGCGACTGCGGCGCGCCGGGCACCGGCACCTGCGGCATGGCCGAAACCTGTTCGGAGGCCAGGCTCTCGCCGCCGGCGCCGACGCCGGTGACGACGTAGTAGTACGTCGAGCCGTTGGTCAGTCCGGTGTGCACGAAGGGGGCCGTGACGCCTTCGATCTTGGTGCCCGTCCCCGGCGTCACGCCGGGCGAGTTGGACCAGTACAGGTTGTGCGAGGTGGTGCCCAGCGTGCCTCGCCAGTCGACGGTGACCTGATGGTCGCCCGACACGGCCGACAAGGTGGTCGGCGCGCTCGGCGCAAGCGTCACCGACGCCTCGTTCGAGGGGCTGCCCTCGCCCTCGCCGTTGCTGGCCGTCACCACGTAGTAGTAGGTCAGCCCGTTGGTCAGGCCGGTGTGATCGTACGGCGACGTCACGCCCGCGATCTTCGTGCCCGTGTGCGGCGTCACCCCGGCGGTGTTGGACCAGTACAGGTTGTAGCTGTCGGCATCCGACGCCGCCGTCCAGGTCAGCGTGGCCTGCCCGTCTCCCGCCACGCCGGCGAGTTGCGACGGGGCGCCGGGCACGTCGTCACCGCCGCCACAGGCCGACAGGAATCCGAGGGTCACCATCGCGATGAACCCCCAGATCGAGAACCTTCGAGTTCGATCGATCCACCTCTCCAACATTTCGTACTCCTCTGGGTTGGGTTTGGCTCATGGCGCCGCCATGCACGACGGCCGCTGGCCCGCCTGCTGGCGACACGGGATGCATGCATGCTGTGCCTCGGTCCCTCATACCCAGTTGAGTACCATCAACGATTGTTGGTCCGTGTCGCCTGCTGGCCCGGATTGCGCGGCGGCCGATGCGGCCGAACCACACTCAGCCGTGCGCCCACCAGGCCACGAGGCCGAAGCCGGCGTTGTAGACGGCATGCGCCAGCACGGCCGGCCAGACACTGCCCAGGCGATCGCGCAGGTGACCGAACACCAGCGACGGAACCACCACCGCCAGCGCCCAGCCGGGTGGCTGGGCCGGCATGTGCAACGCGACGAAGCCAGCCGTCACGACGAGGTTCGCCCAGGTGACGGGGCCGAGCCGACGACCCGCGCTCAGCCGCAGCAACTGTCCCTGCAGCACACCACGGAAGACGAGTTCCTCGGCGATCGGCTGCACCAGCACCAGCGACAGCCAGCCGACCCAGCCGACCGGCGCGCGCATGCGATCGGCCACGGTCAGGCCGAGCGCCACCCAGACCGGCAGCGCGAGCAGCAAGGCGCCAAGCGCATGGGCGTCAGCCACACAGGCCCACCAACCCGCGGGTGGCCGCGCCAAGCCGCACTCCTCGGCCCTGGAACTCATGCGTCTCCTGCCTTCGCCGCACGAAGACGGCCGCGTCGTGGGATGCCCGCGTCAGGGAGGTGACCGGCTTGCACCCACGCGCCGCAACGCCAGCCCCGCCAGGCCAAGCGCCGCGAGCAGGGGCAGGCTCGGGTCGAACGGGGTGTCGCCGCGCGCCATCGTGCAACCGCTGCCGTTATGGGTCACGGTCACGGTCGCCGTCGTCTGGTTGTCCGCCAGGTCGAACTCAACGCCGTCGCTGCTCACCGCCGCGTCGATGGAGTAGCTCCCCTCGATGAAGCCGCTCACCTTCAACGCGATCTGCACGCTCTGTCCAGCCAGGAGCTCCGGGATGGCGCAACTGAACGTCGCGCCGCTGATGGCGCACCCACTCAGGCCGGTGATGGACACCGGCGTCAGCTCGGCGGGCACCGATCCGCTGAGCGCCACGTTGCGTGCGGCTCCGGTGCCTTCGTTGAGGATCGTCAGCGTGACGGCAC
This sequence comes from uncultured Piscinibacter sp., assembly GCF_937952055.1. GTDB lineage: Bacteria > Pseudomonadota > Gammaproteobacteria > Burkholderiales > Burkholderiaceae_C > Piscinibacter. The sequence continues at coordinate 83,168 of NZ_CALFYO010000032.1, read as the reverse complement.
CCCGCCTTTCCTCCTCGAACGAGACGCCGGTCGCGCCAAGATTCAGGTCGGGAACCTGCACCGACGCGACCGTCGTGAACATCGCATCCTTGGTGTCGACGTCGCCGCTCGTCTGCTCGGCCATCCACAGCACGCTGACCGACGTGCCGTCGGGCGAGGCACGCAACTGCGCTTCCGACTGGCCGGCCGTGTCGTCGGACACCGGCACGAACGGCTCGAAGCTGGCGCCCTGATCGCTCGAGCGCGACAGGTAGACGCGTCCCGACGTGCCCGCCGGCGAGTTGCTTTCGGTCGCGAAGGCGACATAGAGCACGTTGGTGTCCTGCGTGTCCCCCGCGTCGGCCATGCCGGTGAGCGGGTTGACGATGGTCCCTGGCGTCGGCACCAGACGAGGCTCGACCACGCGATGCGCCGGCGAGGCGATCTGCGACAGGTTCAGCGGCACGCTCCAGCTGCCCGGGCTTCCGTCGGTGGTGGAGCGCGTGACGAAGAGGTTGTAGTTGGCCGTCGGCGTGGCGGTCCGATCCGGATCGGCGCCCACCATGTCGGGCGTCTGGTCGTAGGCCAGCACGACCAGGCCGCCGCGCACGATGGCCCGGTGCGCATTGGCGTTGCCGCCCGAGGCGGCCAGGTTCGTCATCTGCTGCGGCGTGTCGGCCAGGATGTCGCTGGCGAGGTATCCGGTGGAGCCGGGTCGAGCCACGGGGTCGACGAGTCCACGACGGATGACGATGTCCGCCGGCGCGCCCGGCGCCACGGTCGGCGACTCGCGCCACAGCACCACGGTGCGCAGGTTGGAGGTTCCCGCCGCGGTGGCGCCCTGCAGCACGAAACGCACGCGCCGCGCGGTGCGCGTCACGTCGCTGAGGATGGTGCCGCTGGCGTCGGTGTCGTGTTTCGCGAACGGGAACGAGTGGTAGACGATGCACTTGCCGCCCGAGCTGCCCGGGCAGGCCGTCTCTTCGTAGGCCAGGACGGCCGTGCCGCCGCTGATCTGCAGGTTCGGCCGCGAGGCGCCCGGTTGCCCGGTGCCGAGCGTGTTGTTGTCGCTGACCTTCGCGACGTTGGCTCGGAAGGTCGCGCCGTCCGGCGTCGGCGCGTGGGTGTACCAGATGTTGGTGCCGCCGTGCACGGTGGCGCCGCTGCCGCCATCCCCCGGGCCTTCGGCCTCGCCCGGCCGCAGGCCGGCGGGATCCTCCTGCCAGGCGAGCGCGAAGGCGGTGCCGGTCGCGTTGCCGTTGACCACCTCGCCGATGGCGTCGCGCTCGCCATTGGTGATCTGCTGCACGTCCCAGGTCGCGAGCGACGGATCGGTGGTCGTGGCGGTCCACACGCAGTTGAACGGCCGGTCCGGCTGGCCGTCTTCGTTCAGGTCGCCGGCGCCCTGCAGCGCGCTGCTGTACGAGCCCGCATTGTTGGTGGCCGCAGGGTTCTCCGGGCAGTAGCCGCTGGCCCAGGTGACCACCGCATGCGGGCCCGAGGTGACCGGCGGCGCGAAGATGTTCGGCTTGTCGTTGTCCGCCACGAACATCAGCGCATCCTTCGTGAGGATCGACTGCCCGCCCGTGGCGCCGTTCGCAGCGTCGCGCGAGAGCAGCACCGGCGCGGACCAGGTGGCGCCTTCGTCGAAGGAGTACTTGACGAAGACGTTCTGCCGGCCGACCGGGCCGTCGCCATAGGTGAACAGCCACGCCTTCTTGAACTGGGCACCATCCTGATACGCCAGTCTCACGACCTTCGCCTTCTCGGTGGGCGAGGGCGTCTGGCTCACGTTCACTGCCGCGCCGCGCTGCAGCACCGTCGCCGCGTAAGACGCCGCCACTGCGGCCATGGCCGCGGCGACCAGCCCCACCTTGCCGCTTGTCCTCAAGGCACGCTCCCCCACTCCGTCCGGATCGGCATATACCCCTACTGGCATATGGCATTCAAGTGTGGACGGCGCTGCGCCCTGTCCTGTTGAGAACGATCAACACCCGCCTGTCGGCGTCGCGCGGCGAGCGTGCTGACCGCATGCTGGGTGCGTTGGCTCAAGAACCGGCACACTGTCTGGGGCGACCGATCGACGCGGCCGCCTCGCGCGCGCGCCTGGCCCGATCGGATGGGCACCGGCCCAGCAGATCGCGCCTGCTCTCGGAGTTTCAGAGCGAAGGGCCCGTCGAGCACGAGCAGCGGCGCTGCGCCGCCAGCCAAGCCACTCGTCTCACCCAGCGCGCTGCGGGCCGGACTCGAACTGATCGGCCGGCCCGCTGGATCGAGGCGTCACCGGCTCACTTGCCGCCGCCGCCGCCGCCGCCACCGCCGCCGCCACCGCCACCGCCGCCACCACCGCCGCCCCCAGCGCCCCCAGCGCCTCCGCCGGCACCCCTGCCGGCACCGGAACCCGGACCACGCCCTGCGGGCTGCGCATCCGGCAACGTCACGCCACGCTCCTTGGCGCGCGCCTTCATGCGCTCGTGGTGCTCGGCGCGAACCTGCTCCTGCTCCTGGGCCGTCTTGGCCGCGCGCATGCGGTTGCGGTACTCATTGCGCTCCTGCTCCGTCATCAGGCTGTAGCCGTAGATGTCGCGGTCGCGGGTCTGGTCGCGCGTGCGGTCCTGGTCGCGGGTCTGGTCGCGCGTGCGGTCCTGGTCTCGCGTCTGGTCCGCGGTCGTGTCGCGCGTCTGGTCGCGATCACGGTCGCGCGCCTGGTCCGCGGCCATGGCCGCCGATGCCGCCAGGGCGCCGGCCATCAGCCAGGGAAGTACTCTTCTTGCCGTCATTGCTGGTTCTCCTTGGTTTTCGACACTCGCTCAGGCTCACCAACGCAAGCCGGCAGACCTGAAAGGTCATGCTGAGTGGAAACCCTGAGCCCGGCGTTGAGTCCGATCAACTTCTCGCCCCCGCCGCGCTTCATATCGGTGAACGAATGTCAACGGCCGAGCCCCTGCCAGCCGACGGAAGGACTCAGGGATAGAGCCCGCGCTCTTCGCGCGCCGTCAGGATGCGCTCGCAGGCCACCGCGAAGGTGGCGGTGCGCAGCGTGATCTTGTGCCTGTCGGCGGTGTCCCAGATGCGCTTGAGCGCGCCGACCATGATCTTGTCCAGGCGCAGGTTGATCTCGTCCTCGGTCCAGAAGAACGAGCTGAAGTCCTGCACCCATTCGAAGTAGCTGACCGTCACGCCGCCGGCGTTGCAGATCACGTCGGGCACGACGAGGATGCCGCGCTCGGCGAGGATGTCGTCGGCCTCCGGCAGCGTCGGGCCGTTGGCGCCTTCGAGCACCAGCTTGGCGGTGGTGCGCGTGGCACGCTCGGGCGTGATCTGGCCCTCCAGCGCGGCGGGCACGAGGATGTCGCACTTCACGTCCCAGAACGACTCGTTGTCGATGCGGTCCGCGCCCTTGAAGTCGCCCACGCCACCGTACTGCTTGAGCGTGGGCATCAGTTCGGCCATGTCGATGCCGCGGTCGTTGAAGATGGTGCCGCTGTGGTCCTGGATGGCGACGATCTTCGCGCCGGCCTGTGCGAACAGTTCGGCCGCCGCCGAGCCCACGTTGCCGAAGCCCTGCACCACGACACGTGCACCGTCCAGTTCCAGCCCGAGACGTCGCGCCGCCTCGCGGCCAGTGACGAACACGCCGCGGCCGGTGGCCTTGACGCGTCCCAGCGAACCCCCGAGGTGGATCGGCTTGCCGGTGACCACGCCCGTGGCGGTGGTGCCGGTGTTCATCGAGTAGGTGTCCATCATCCACGCCATGATCTGCGGGTTGGTGTTCACGTCGGGCGCCGGGATGTCCTGTTGCGGGCCGATGATGATGCCGATCTCGCTGGTGTAGCGGCGCGTCATGCGCTCGAGCTCCTTCACCGAGAGCAGCTTGGGGTCGACGCGGATGCCGCCCTTGGCACCGCCATAGGGCAGGTTGACGGCGGCGTTCTTGATGCTCATCCATGCCGCCAGCGCCATCACCTCCTCCAGCGTCACGTCCGGGTGGTAGCGCACGCCGCCCTTGCCGGGACCGCGCGACAGGTTGTGCTGCACGCGGAAGCCCTCGAAGTGCGCCACGTTGCCGTCGTCCAGCTCGATCGGCACGTCGACGATCAGCGCCCGCTTCGGGCGCTTGAGCGTCTCGACCCAGCGCGCCAGGTGGCCGAGGTAGGGAACGACGCGGTCGACCTGGGACAGGTAGGTCTGCCAGGCGCCGTGGGCGTGGTGGGTGACGTAGGACAGGCTGCTCTCGCTCATGCTCGATGTCTCCAAGGTTCTGCATGCTCACGCCGGCCGCGCTCGTGGGGTGACCGGCTGCATGCGCCGAGACTGTAGGCGCGACCGCCCCGAGTTTTTCACCGTTCGTCATGCCGGGTTTGCATGGCTCACGCCGAGGCGGGCATGAAAGAGCGCGGAATGAGTGACGCCAGGCTGCCGAACACGATGCACGCGGCGGCCCGCCGCGCCCATCCCACATCGGGAGACCCGCATGAAGAAGATCGCCCTTGTCGCCCTCGCTGCGCTCGCCGCCGGCACCGTTCAGGCCTCGGACCCTCTCGTGCAGTTCAGCGGCGCGATCGGTGTCGACCCGGTGGCCGGCTTCGTGACCGACCCCATCACCAAACAGAAGGAACCGGTGGAAAACGCCGTGCTCGGCGTGCCGCCGGGCGGCCGCGGCTGGATCCTGCGCAAGCTGCGCGCGGAGATCGATCCCGACGGCAGCATCTCGGCCAAGGGCAGCGGCCTGCCGTTCACGGGCAGCAACGCGATCGGCACGCGCGGCAGCGTGGGGCAGGTGTTCGCCACCTTGTTCTGCAGCGGTGTCGCGCACCACTCGCCGATCGTCGATCTCGACCTGGCCGGCAACCTCGTCATCAAGGGCAAGCTCGGTGCGACGCCGCCCAGCCCCTGCCTGAGCCCGGTGCTGCTGATCCGCGGTACCGCCGGCTTGCAACCCTGGTTCGCGGCAGGGATTCCGGGCGCCGAGGACTGAGTCGCGACAGCGCGTCGTCAGCCGAACTCGTCGCCGAGCTCGCGGGCGCGCTGCTGCGCCGCCTTCAGCGCCGTCACGAACGCCGCCTTCACGCCGCTGGCCTCCAGCGAGGTGAGCGCGGCGTGCGTGGTGCCGCCCTTGGAGGTGACGCGCTCGCGCAGCACGTCCGGCGGTTCGTCGGCCGCCTGCGCCAGCGCGGTGGCGCCGGCGAAGGTGGCCAGCGCAAGCTGCTTGCCCTGCTCGGCGGACAGGCCCATCTCCTGTGCCGCCTGCATCATCGCCTCGACGAAGTAGAAGACGTAGGCGGGGCCCGAGCCCGACAGGGCGGTCACGGCGTCGAGGTCTTCCTCGCGTGCCACCCACAGCGTGCGGCCGGTGGGCGCGAGCAGCGCCTGCGCGGTCTGCCGCTCCTCGGCGCTCACCGCCTCGCGCGCATAGAGGCCGGCGATGCCCTGACCGATCAGCGCCGGCGTGTTGGGCATGCTGCGCACCACGCGCTCGCTGCCGGTCGCGCGCACGATCGCATCGCTGCGGATGCCGGCCATCACGCTGAGCTGCAGCGCAGTTCGCACGTGGGCCGCGCAAGGCGCGGCGGCCTGCTGGAACAGCTGCGGTTTCACCGCCCACACCACCACGCCCGCCGCCGCCAGCGCCGGATCGGCCGCCGCGAAGGTGCGCACGCCGTGCTCGGCGACCAGCTTGGCGCGCTGCGCCTCGCCCGGGTCGACGACAAGGATGGACTCACCGCTGCGGCCGCCGGCGCGCAGCCCACCGATGATGGCCGCGGCCATGTTGCCGCCGCCGATGAAGGCCAGCGTGTCGTGGCTCATGCGAGGATCCTCATTGCGCGGCCGACGCCGCCGGTTGCGTGGGCAGCGAGACGCCGGGGCCGAGCGGAATGTCCGGCGTCTCGACGATCCTGTTGACGAAATAGCGCGTGTCGCCGAAGCAGCTGGTCGGCAGGCCGACCTTCTCCTCGTAGTGCAGGCTGACGCGCTTGCCCATCGCGGCGCTGATCTTGGCCGCCACCGCATCGTCGTGGACCGTGAAGTAGAACTTCTCCACCGTGCTGCCGGGCAGCGACACCAGTGCCAGCTCGCCTTCCCAGGTCTTGCACAGCCAGCCCTTGTGCGAGAACTTCTGCACCCAGCCGGCGCGCTCGCCGCTGGAGTAGCTCCAGTTCAACGCGAAGGCGAACCAGCCGGTGATCAGCGCGACGAGCGCGACGACGGCGATGACGATGTTCTTGATCATGGGGGCGTGAGGGTGCCGCAGCGACGGGCGCAATCCTCGCACAACGCTGCGCGCCTCAATGCGCCAGGCCGGCCAGCAGCTCGGCGTTGCCGCCCGCCGCCGCGGTGTTGACGGTCAGCGTCTGCTCGGCGCAGAAGCGGTAGAGGTAGTGCGGCCCGCCGGCCTTCGGCCCGGTGCCCGACAGCCCTTCGCCGCCGAAGGGTTGCACGCCGACCACGGCGCCGATCATGTTGCGATTGACGTAGACGTTGCCGACGGTCGCGGCAGCGGCGATGCGCAGCGCGCGGCTGTCGATGCGCGTCTGCACGCCCAGCGTGAGGCCGTAGCCGAGCGCGTTGACCTGCGCCACCACCGCATCGATGTCGCCGCGCCAGCGCACCACGTGCAGCACGGGGCCGAAGATCTCCTGCTTCACGTCGGCGATGGCGGCGAGCTCGAAGGCCGCCGGTGCGATCAGGCGCGGGAAGGTCGAGCTCACGGGCGTCTGGCCGATCGACGTCGCCTCGCGCTGCAGCCGCTCGAGGTGAGCGCTGATGCCGGCATGGGCCTCGGCGTCGATCACCGGGCCGACGTCGGTGGCGAGCAGCGCCGGGTCCCCGACGACGAGTTCGGCCATCGCGCCGCGGATCATCTCGATCACCGCGTCGGCGATGCCCTCGTGCACGACGAGCAGGCGCAGCGCCGAGCAGCGCTGCCCGGCGGAGCGGAAGGCGCTCTGCACCACGGCGTCGACCACCTGCTCGGGCAGCGCGGTGCTGTCGACGATCATCGCGTTGATGCCGCCGGTTTCTGCGATCAGCGGCACGATGGGGCCGTCCTTGGCGGCCAGCGCGCGGTTGATGAGCTTGGCCACGGCGGTGGAACCGGTGAAACACACGCCGGCGGTGCGCGCGTCGGCAACGAGGGCCGAGCCGACGGTCTCGCCGGCGCCGTGCAGCAGCATCAGCGCGTCGTCGCTCACGCCGGCCTCGTGCAGCAGCTCGACCAGGCGCTGCGCCACGAACGGTGTCTGCTCGGCCGGCTTGGCGGCGACGCTGTTGCCGGCCACCAGCGCGGCGGCGACCTGGCCCGCGAAGATGGCCAGCGGGAAGTTCCACGGGCTGATGCAGACGAACACGCCGCGGCCGTGCAGGCGCAGTTCGTTGTGCTCGCCGGTCGGGCCGGGCAGCGTCTGCACCGCCAGGCGGACCTCGGCCTGGTCGGCGTAGTAGCGCAGGAAGTCGACCGCCTCGCGCACCTCGGCCACGCAGTCGCCGAGCGTCTTGTGTGCTTCCTTCACCAGCAGGCCGCAGAACTCGGCCAGCCGCGCGTCGAGTGCAGCGGCGGCGCGGCGCAGCGTCGCCGCGCGCGCGGCCAGCGGCACCGCGTTCCAGCGCGGAAAGGCTGCGTGCAGGCGCTGCATCGCCGCGTCGATGTCCGCCGGCGTCGCCTCGCGCACCGGCTGCGGGCGCGCGGCCGCCACCGCCTGCAGCAGCGGCTCGCGCTGCGCCAGGCAGGCGAGGTCGGCGCCGGTGGAGTTCGCTCGCGTGCCGTACAGCGCCGCCGGCATGACGAGGCCGGGCTCCGTCGCCGGCTGCAGCGGCGAGGCGAGCAGGGCATCGACGTCGACCTGCGGGTCGGCGAGCTGGTGCACGAAGGAGGAGTTCGCGCCGTTCTCCAGCAGCCGGCGGACCAGGTAGGCGAGCAGGTCGCGGTGCTCGCCCACCGGCGCATAGACACGCACCGGCACGTCGGAGCCGGCCATCACCTCGCGGTAGACCGCCTCGCCCATGCCGTGCAGGCGCTGCATCTCGAACTTCGCCTCGCCCGCCGCGGCCATCTGCAGGATCGCCGCGATCGTGCCGGCGTTGTGCGTGGCGAACTGCGGGTAGATCACGTCGGCATGGCCGAGTAGCGCTCTCGCGCAGGCGAGGTAGGAGATGTCGGTGTGGTGCTTGTGGGTGAACACCGGGTAGCCCGCCAGGCCCAACTCCTGCGCGCGCTTGACCTCGCCGTCCCAGTAGGCGCCCTTGACGAGTCGCACCATGAAGCGCAGGCCGTGCTGGCGGGCGATGCGCGCGACCTCGTCGACCACGCCGAGCGAGCGCGTCTGGTACGCCTGCACCGCCAGGCCGAAGCCGCGCCACCGCGGGAACGCCTGCGCGATGCGCGCGGCCAGCGCCTCGAAGACGTCGAGCGAGAGCTCGAGACGATCGCTCTCCTCGGCGTCGATGGTGAGGTTCATGTCGGCACCTGCCGCGGCCTCGACGAGTTGCCACACGCGCGGCAGGAGTTCGGCGAACACGCGTTCTCGCTGCGCCACCTCGTAGCGCGAAAACAGCGCGCTGAGCTTGATGGAGATGCCGTCTGCGGCCTCGGGGCCGGCGCTGCGGCCGGACTCCGCGATGCGCGCGATCGCCTTCGCATAGGCCGCGAGATAGCGTTGGGCATCGGCTTCGCTGCGCGCGCCCTCGCCGAGCATGTCGTAGCTGAAGCGCAGCAGCGGGTGGGCGCGGCGCTGGTGATCGGCTTCGCCCATCGCCTCGCCGATGTGCCGTCCGAGCACGAACTGGCGGCCGAGCAGCTGGATGGCGCGCACGGTGGCGGCCACTACCGTCTGCGCGCCCAGCCGCCTGAGCAGCCCCGATTCGCCCTCGGCATCCGGCAGGAAGCGCTTGGACATCGCGATCGCACTGGCCGACAGGCTGGCGAGCATGCGGTGCGGGCCCTCGCCGGCGTGGGCGTGGGCGTCGAACTCGGCCTTGCCGAGCTGGTCGGCGGTCAGCGCGATGGCGGTCTCGGCATCGGGCACGCGCAGCAGCGCCTCGGCCAGCCGCATCAGCGCAAGGCCCTCGGCGCTCGAGATCGGGTACTCGCGCAGCAGCGATTCCATCGCCCAGAACGGTGCCGGCGACTCGCGCACCGCGCTCACCCAGGGCCGGGCGCGCTGCATCGCGCGCGGCCAGTCGAGCTGGCCGGCGAGGCTGGCAAGCGCCGCGTCGAGCACCTGGCGCTCGGGGCGATAGGGGTCGGGCAGGCGGGTGCACTCGGGCAGGGCAACGAACATGGCGAGTCTCCGGAATGGCGGCAGGCGTCGAATATGTTGCTAGGTTAGCGAGACATTGCTAGGATTAATCGCCAAACAGGCCATCGTTCACCGAACGAACTTCGGCCCGCGCCATGCCCACCGACGACGACGCCCGCCCCCATTCGCTCGACAAGATCGACATCCGCATCCTGCGCGTGCTGCAGAAGGACGGTCGCATCTCCAACCTCAAGCTAGCCGAGGAAGTGCACCTGTCGCCCACTGCGGTGCTCGAGCGCGTCAAGCGTCTGACGCGCGACGGTTTCATCCTTGGCTACGAGGCGCGCCTGAATCCCGACAAGCTCGGTGCGGGCATGCTGGTCTTCATCGAGGTCGTGCTGGACCGCACGACGCACGATGCGATGAACGCGTTCAAGGCGGCGGTGCAGGTGCGCGCCGAGATCCAGGAGTGCCACCTGGTGGCCGGCGGCTTCGACTATCTGATCAAGACGCGCGTGGCCAACATGCAGGCCTACCGCGAGCTGGTGGGCTCGGTGATCTGGGCGCTGCCGGGCGTGCGCGAGACGCGCACCTATGCGGTGATGGAAGAGGTGAAGAACACCGCGCTGCTGCCGATCTAGGCGGCATCAAGCAGACCGCGCTCGCGCGCCGAAGATCGCGCTGCCCACGCGCACCATCGTCGCGCCTTCCAGGATCGCGGCCTCGAGGTCGGCGCTCATGCCCATCGACAGCGTGTCCAGCGCCAGTCCGGCGGCGTTCAGCTGATCGAGCAATCGGTGCAGGGCGCGGTGCGGCACGCGCTGTGCCTCGAGCTCGCCGGCGGGTTCGGGAATCGCCATCAGGCCGCGCAGGTGCAGGTGCGGCAGCGCGGCCACCGCCTGGGCCACCGCCAGCACGTCGTCCGGCGCGAGTCCGCTCTTGCTCGCCTCGCCGCTGATGTTGACCTGCAGGCACACCTGCAAGGGCGGCAGCTGTGCCGGCCGATGCTGCGACAGCCGCTGCGCGATCTTCAGCCTGTCGACCGAATGCACCCAATCGAACCGCTCGGCGACGACACGCGTCTTGTTGCTCTGCAGCGGCCCGATGAGGTGCCACTCGATCGATCCGCGCAGGTCGGACAACGCGTCGATCTTGTCGATGGCCTCCTGCACGTAGTTCTCGCCGAAGCAGCGCTCGCCGGCGGCATGCGCAGCACGCACCGCCTCGGGGCCGAACGTCTTGCTCACGCACAGCAGCGTGACGCTTTGCACGGGGCGCTTGGCGCTGTCGCAGGCCTTCGCAATGCGAGCGCGCACTTGTTGTATGTTGCCGAGGGTCGTCGCCATAATGCATCGAGAGTATCCACGCGATGGCGACCGCCTCGCCGCCTCCGCGACTCGAACATCCCGTTACCTCATGGACATCACTCAACTGCTGGCGTTCTCGGTCAAGAACAAGGCTTCCGACCTTCACCTGTCTGCCGGCCTGCCTCCGATGATCCGGGTGCACGGTGATGTACGGCGCATCAATGTCGACCCACTCGAGCACAAGCAAGTGCACGACATGGTGTACGACATCATGAACGACTCGCAGCGCAAGGCCTACGAGGAGACGCTGGAGTGCGACTTCTCGTTCGAGATCCAGGGTCTGGCGCGCTTCCGCGTCAACGCCTTCAACCAGAACCGCGGCGCGGGCGCGGTGTTCCGCACGATCCCGTCGAAGATCCTCACGCTCGAGCAGCTCAACGCACCGAAGGTCTTCGCCGAGCTGTCGCTGAAGCCGCGCGGCCTGGTGCTGGTCACCGGCCCCACCGGCTCCGGCAAGTCGACCACGCTGGCGGCGATGGTCAACCACCTCAACGAGAACGAGTTCGGCCACGTGCTGACGGTGGAGGATCCGATCGAGTTCGTGCACGAGTCGAAGAAGTGCCTGGTCAACCAGCGCGAGGTCGGCCCGCATACCTTGAGCTTCGCCAACGCGCTGCGCTCGGCGCTGCGCGAGGACCCGGACGCCATCCTGGTGGGCGAAATGCGCGACCTGGAGACCATCCGCCTGGCGCTCACCGCCGCGGAGACCGGCCACCTGGTGTTCGGCACGCTGCACACCTCGAGCGCCGCCAAGACGGTCGACCGCGTGGTCGACGTGTTCCCGGCGGCCGAGAAGGAGATGGTGCGCGCGATGCTGTCGGAGTCGCTGATCGGCGTGATCTCGCAGACGCTGTGCAAGATCAAGGACGGCAGCGGCCGCGTGGCGGCGCACGAGATCATGCTGGGCACTGCGGCCATCCGGAACCTGATCCGCGAGAACAAGATCGCGCAGATGTATTCGTCGATCCAGACCGGCAACAGCCTGGGCATGCAGACGCTGGACCAGAACCTTGCCGACATGGTGCGACGCAACGTGATCTCGCCGGCGGAAGCCCGCGCGAAAGCCAAGTTTCCCGAGAACTTCCCTGGCTGAGCCGGAAAGAGGACTGAATCATGGAACGCGACCAGGCATCGAAGTTCGTCAACGACTTGCTGCGGCTGATGGTCAGCCGCAACGGCTCGGACCTCTTCCTCACCGCCGACTTCCCGCCGGCGATCAAGGTCGACGGAAAGGTCACCAAGGTGTCGCCGCAGCCGCTGACCGGCGCGCACACGCTGGCGCTGACACGATCGGTGATGAACGACAAGCAGGCCGCCGAGTTCGAGCGCACCAAGGAGTGCAACTTCGCGATCTCGCCGCAGGGCATCGGCCGCTTCCGCGTCAACGCCTTCGTGCAGCAGGGCAACGTCGGGCTGGTGATGCGCACGATTCCGCAGACGCTGCCGACCATCGACAGCCTGAACCTTCCGCAGGTGCTGAAGGACGTGGCGATGACCAAGCGCGGCCTGGTCATCTTCGTCGGCGCCACCGGCTCGGGCAAGAGCACCTCGCTGGCGGCGATGGTCGATTTCCGCAACGAGAACTCGTTCGGCCACATCATCACCATCGAGGACCCGGTCGAGTTCGTGCACCCGCACAAGAACTGCATCGTCACGCAGCGCGAGGTCGGCATCGACACCGAAGGCTGGGAGGCGGCGCTGAAGAACACGCTGCGCCAGGCGCCCGACGTGATCCTGATGGGCGAGATCCGCGACCGCGAGACGATGGAGCACGCCGTGGCCTTCGCCGAGACCGGTCACCTGTGCATGGCCACGCTGCACGCCAACAGCGCCAACCAGGCGCTGGACCGCATCATCAACTTCTTCCCGGAAGAGCGGCGCGCGCAGCTGCTGATGGACTTGTCGCTCAACCTCAAGGGCCTGGTGTCGCAGCGCCTGCTGCCGCGCCAGGAAGGCAAGGGCCGCATCGCCGCCGTCGAGATCCTGCTGAACACGCCGCTGATCGCGGACTTGATCTTCAAGGGCGAGGTTGCCGACATCAAGGACCTGATGAAGCGCTCGCGCGAACTCGGCATGCAGACCTTCGACCAGGCGCTGTTCGACCTCTACGAGAGCAATCTCGTCACCTACGAAGACATCCTGCGCAATGCCGATTCGGTCAATGACCTGCGCCTGCAGGTCAAGCTGCACAGCCAGCGCGCGCGCAGCGCCGACCTGTCCGCCGGCACCGAGCACCTGACGATCGTGTAATCTGGCGCTCCACTGAATCAACACGGCCTCTGACGAGGCCGTGATCCTTTTCGGAGCCACGATGAGCACGAAGACCTACGACCCGATCCCGCCGCGCGACGTGGCCTTCCTCGGACTCGGCGTGATGGGCCACCCGATGGCCGGCCACCTGGCCCGCGCCGGCCACCGCACCACCGTCTACAACCGCACCGCCGCCAAGGCCGCGGCCTGGGCCGCCGAGTACGGCGGCGGGCACGCCGCCACGCCGCGCGAAGCTGCCCAGGGTGCCGACATCGTGTTCGCCTGCGTCGGCAACGACGACGACCTGCGCTCGGTGACGCTGGGCGAGCAGGGCGCCTTCGCCGGCATGGAACGCGGCGCGATCTTCGTCGACCACACCACGGCGTCTGCCGAGGTGGCGCGGGAGCTGGGCGCCGAGGCCGACAAGCGCGGCCTAAAGTTCATCGACGCACCGGTCTCCGGCGGCAACCTCGGCGCCATCAACGGCGCGCTGACGGTGATGTGCGGCGGCGACGCGCAGGCCTTCGAGACCATCCAGCCGGTGGCGATGGCCTTCTCCAAGGCCGTCACCCTGCTGGGGCCGAACGGCGCCGGGCAGCTCGCCAAGATGGTCAACCAGATCGCCATCGCCGGATTGCTGCAAGGACTGTCGGAGGCGATCGCCTTCGGCGAGAAGGCCGGCCTGGACATGAAGGCCGTGCTCGGCGTGATCGGCAAGGGCGCGGCACAGAGCTGGCAGATGGACAACCGCGGCCCCACGATGATCGAGAACCGCTTCGACTTCGGCTTCGCCATCGACTGGATGCGCAAGGACCTCGGCCTGGTGCTCGACGAGGCGCGCCGCAACGGCGCCCGCCTGCCCGTCACCGCGCTGGTCGACCAGTTCTATGCCGACCTGCAGGCGCAGGGCGCGAACCGGCTCGACACCTCGAGCCTCATCAAGCGCCTGCGCTGAGCTTGCCCGCCCGGAGGCGGGTCACTGCTTCTGGGCCTGCTTCGGCTGAAGCTCGGCGAGTTCGGCCTCGGTGATCACCTCGAACACGCGCACCACCTTCTGCACGCCGCTGACGCCGCGCGCGATGTCGGAGGCGCGGTTCGCCTCCCGCTCAGTGACGCGGCCCATCAGATAGACGATGCCGCGCTCGGTGGTCACCTTGATCGCGTTGGTGAACACGTCCTTCGCGTCGATGTAGCTCGCCTTGACCTTGCTGGTCAGGATGGCGTCCTGCGAGCGGCTGGCCAGCGACGACGAGCCCATCACCGCCACCTCGTTGACCACGCTGCGCACGCCCTCGACCTTCGCAACGGCCTGCTCGATCGCGACCTTGTCGGTGTCGGCCGCCGCCTCGCCGGTGAGCAGCACCGTGCGGTTGTAACTGGTGACGTTGACATGGCCGCGCTCGCCCACCGCCTCGCGGATGCGCGTGCGGGCCTTCAGCTCGATGGCCTGGTCCTCGAGCTGGGTGCCGGAGGTGCGGCGGTCGGTGACCAGCATCGAGGTGCCGACCACGGCGCCGCCCACGAGCAACGGCGCACAGGCCGAAGTCAGCGCGGCGGCCGCGAGCGTGCCAAGCAGCACGGCGGTGCGAGAGAGCGTGGTGCGTCGTGTCATGTGTTCTCCTGTTCTCCGAGCAACTGCAGGTCGACCGCGTCGCACAGGCAGTGCAGCACGAGGATGTGCACTTCCTGGATGCGGGCGGTGCGTTCGTGCGGCACGCAGATGTGCACATCGGTCTCACCGAGGCGCTCGCGCAGCTTGCCGCCGCCGCGACCGGTCAGCGCGATGACCGTCATGTCCTTCGCCCTGGCCGCCTCGACCGCCGCCAGCACGTTGGCCGAGTTGCCGCTGGTGCTGATGGCCAGCAGCACGTCGCCCGGCGCGCCGAGCGCCTGCACCTGCTTGGAGAAGACCGAATTGAAGTCATAGTCGTTGCCGATCGCCGTGAGGATCGACGTGTCGGTGGTCAGCGCAATGGCCGCGAGGCCAGGGCGCTCGCGCTCGAAGCGCCCGACGAACTCGGCGGCGAAATGCTGCGCGTCGCTCGCCGAACCACCATTGCCGCAGGCCAGCACCTTGCCACCGGCCGTGATGCAGCCCACCACGGCCCCCACCGCGTCGGCTATGGGTTTCGAGAGGATCTCCGCGGCCGCGTACTTCAGGTCCGCGCTGTCAAAGAACTGCTGCTGGATGCGTTGTTCGAGCATGGTGGCGGATGATAAGACACACCCCTATTGACAAGGTTCCGCGCAGCACGTGACCTGCTGTCACAGAGCGTCGAAGGCGCCGCGCAGCCACTGCACCTGGCCACCATCAATCGCCACCACGTCGAAGCGGCAGGGGGGCGGGCTGGCCCAGCGCATCAGGTAGTGACGTGCGGCCAGCACGATGCGGCGCTGTTTGGCCGTGCCGACAGTCGCTGCCGCGCCGCCGTGCGCGGCGCTGCGCCGGGCGCGCACCTCGGCGAACACCAGCGTGCCGTCGCGCTCGCGCAGGATCAGGTCGACCTCGCCGCCGCGTGCGTGCGGCCCGCGCGCCACCCGATAATTGCGCTCCACCAGTTCCAGGCCGGCGCGTCGCAGGTGCGCGAGCGCGAGGTCCTCGCCCGCGTCACCGATTGCCTTCGTCGTCCGCCGTCCCTTGAACACCATCGACGCCCCGCTGTTGCGGCAAGCCGCCGCCGCGGCGGCCGGAGGCCAGAACTTTCCGACCGGCGCACTGTACGTCGTGGCCACGCCCATCGGCAACCTCGCCGACCTGAGCCTGCGCGCGATCCACGTGCTCGGCCTGGTCGACGCGATCGCCTGCGAGGACACGCGGCACAGCGCACCGCTGCTGCGCGCGCTGGGCATCGAAGGCAAGGCGCTGCTCGCGGTGCACGAGCACAACGAGCGCGAGGCCGCCGCCGCGGTGATCGAGCGCCTGGCACGCGGCGAGCGCGTGGCCTTCGTCAGCGACGCGGGCACGCCGGCCGTCAGCGACCCGGGTGCCATGCTGGTGGCGGCGGTCGGCGCGGCGGGACATCGCTGCATTCCCGTGCCCGGCGCGAGTGCCGCCGCCGCGGCGCTGAGCGTGGCTGGAGACGTCGGCGGCAGCGGCTTCGTGTTTCGCGGCTTCCTAAGCGCGAAGGGTGGTGAGCGCGCGCAGGCGCTGCAACGCATTGCTGCGGATGCGCAGACTGCCATCCTGTTCGAGGCGCCGCACCGCATGCAGTCTCTGGCACGCGATCTGGCCGCGGCCTGCGGGGCGCGCCGGGTGACGGTGTGTCGCGAGCTCACCAAGCAGTTCGAATCGGTGCACACGCTGGCTGCCGGTGCGTTGCCGGCCTGGCTGGCCGAGGATGCGAACCGGCTGCGCGGCGAGTTCGTGCTGGTGCTGCACGCCGCGCCGCGCCGCCAGGACGATGACGCCGCCGCGGCGCACGACCGCGTGCTCGACACGCTGCTTGCCGCCTTGCCGCTCAAGCAGGCGGTGGCGCTGGCGGTGGAGCTCACCGGGGCGCCGCGCAACGGGCTCTACGAGCGAGCCCTCGCGCGCAAACGCGACAGCGAAGGCGGCTGAACAGCGGCCCGCCCGGTGCGTAACCCCTCGTCGGGCAGGGCGAGGCCACACCGATCCTAGAATGGGCCGCACCTGCCGAGGACGCCGCCATGATCTCCCGCGAACCCACGATCGAACGCCTGGCCATCGCACGCTCGCTGCTGCTCGAGCCCTTCGGCCTGACCGAGGCGACGCTCGCCAAGGCCATCGCCACCATCGCCACGCACCGCATCGACGATGCCGACCTCTACTTCCAGTACACGCGCAGCGAGGGCTGGAGCCTGGAGGAGGGCATCGTCAAGAGCGGCAGCTTCGGCATCGACCAGGGCGTGGGCGTGCGCGCGGTGGCCGGCGAGAAGACCGCGTTCGCCTATTCCGACGACATCTCCGAGGCCGCGCTGCTGGACGCCGCGGCCACGGTGCGCACGATCGCCGCGGCCGGTCAGAGCCGGCGCGTGAAGGTCGACGTGCCGCAGAGGGTCGCGGCCAGCCGCATCCTCTACGCGCCGATGGACCCGATCGCCACGCTGGACAGCACGCAGAAGGTCGAATTGCTGGAGAAGGTGGAGAGACTGGCGCGCGCCAAGGATCCGCGCATCGTGCAGGTGATGGCCGGGCTGGCCGGCGAGTACGACGTGGTGCTGGTGGCACGCGCCGACGGCACGCTGGCCGCCGATGTGCGGCCGCTGGTGCGGCTGTCGGTGACGGTGATCGCCGAGCAGACTGTCGACGGCCAGGTGCGCCGCGAGGTCGGCAGCGGTGGCGGTGGCGGCCGCTTCGGCTTCGGCTACTTCCACGATGCGATGATTGAGAGTTACGTGGACAAGGCGGTGCAGGCCGCGCTGACCAACCTCGAGTCGCGCCCGGCCAAGGCCGGCGAGATGAGCGTGGTGCTCGGCCCCGGCTGGCCCGGCGTGCTGCTGCACGAGGCGGTGGGCCACGGCCTGGAGGGCGACTTCAACCGCAAGGGCTCGAGTGCCTTCTCCGGCCGTATCGGCCAGCGCGTGGCGGCCCGAGGCGTGACCGTGCTCGACGACGGCACGCTGCCCGACCGCCGCGGTTCGCTGAACATCGACGACGAGGGCCATGCCTCGCAGCGCAACGTGCTGATCGAGGACGGCATCCTCAAGGGCTACATCCAGGACTCGCTCAACGCGCGGCTGATGAAGGTCAAGCCCACCGGCAACGGCCGGCGCGAGAGCTACGCGGCGGTGCCGATGCCGCGCATGACCAACACCTACATGCTCGGCGGCGACAGGCCGCCCGAGGAGATCATCGCCGGCCTCAAGCGCGGGCTGTATGCGAGCAACTTCGGGGGCGGCCAGGTGGACATCACCAGCGGCAAGTTCGTCTTCTCGGCCAGCGAGGCTTTCTGGGTGGAGAACGGCAAGATCCAGTACCCGGTGAAGGGCGCCACCATCATCGGCAACGGTCCCGATGCGCTGACGCGCGTGAGCGCGATCGGCAACGACATGAAGCTCGACACCGGCGTGGGCGTGTGCGGCAAGGACGGCCAGAGCGTGCCGGTGGGCGTGGGCCAGCCGACGCTGAGGATCGACCGCCTGACGGTCGGGGGCACGGCGTGACCGGCGCGCCACAGCGGCTTGACGCGCTGCATCATGGCCGTGTTAGAGTCGCGGCCATGTCTTCGCGCAGCTTCTTTTTTGCGTACTTCTGGTTCTCGCACCGCCCGGCGGATGGAGAGGCAAGCGCGTAAGCGAAGACAGCGCACCGAATCCGAAACCGCCGGGCCCCCGCCCGGCGGTTTTTTTTCGGCCTGCGCTCCCCACACGACACACCACGAGGAGCCGCCCGCCATGCCCGCCAAGTCCGCCGCCGAGGGTTGGTACGCCCACACGGAGCGCACCAGCCAGACCGACGACCAACGCATCAAGGACGTGACACCCTTGCCGCCGCCCGAACATCTGATCCGCTTCTTCCCCATCGCCGGCACGCCGGTGGAGAAGCTGATCGGCCACACCCGCTCGGCGATCCGCCACATCATGCAGGGCAAGGACGACCGGCTGCTCGTCGTCATCGGCCCCTGCTCGATCCACGACCCGGCCGCGGCCCTGGAATACGCCCGCAGGCTGAAGGTGCAGCGCGACAAGTACGCCGACCGGCTGGAGATCGTCATGCGCGTCTACTTCGAGAAGCCGCGTACCACGGTCGGCTGGAAGGGACTCATCAACGACCCCTACCTGGACGAGAGCTACCGCATCGACGAGGGCCTGCGCATCGCCCGGCAACTGCTCGTCGAGATCAACCGCCTGGGGGTGCCGGCCGGCAGCGAATTCCTCGACACCATCAGCCCGCAGTACATCGGCGACCTGATCGCCTGGGGAGCGATCGGCGCGCGCACCACCGAGAGCCAGGTGCACCGCGAGCTGGCCTCGGGTCTGTCGGCGCCGATCGGCTTCAAGAACGGCACCGACGGCAACATCAAGATCGCCATCGACGCCATCCAGGCGGCGGCGCGGCCGCACCACTTCCTGTCGGTGCACAAGAATGGCCAGGTGGCGATCGTCGAGACCAAGGGCAACAAGGACTGCCACGTCATCCTGCGCGGCGGCAAGGCGCCGAACTACGACGCGGCGAGCGTGGCCGCGGCCTGCAAGGAGATCGAGGCGGCCAAGCTCGACTGCACGCTGATGGTCGACTGCAGCCACGCCAACAGCAGCAAGCAGCACGACAAGCAGGTCGACGTGGCGCGCGACATCGCGCAGCAGATGAAGGCCGGCGGCCGCTGCATCTTCGGCGTGATGGTGGAGAGCCACTTGCACGCCGGTGCACAGAAGTTCAGCCCGGGCAAGGACGATCCGGCCAAGCTCGAGTACGGCAAGAGCATCACCGACGCCTGCATCGGCTGGGACGATTCGCTGGAAGTGCTGGAGATCCTCGCCGGTGCGGTCAAGCAGCGGCGCGGCTGAGGCCCGCGCCTAGCCGGCGAACGCGCGCGCCGGCAGGCCGCGGCCTGCGCCACGCACGACGAAGAGGCTGCCGGACAGCGGTGCACACTGCAGCGCGGCCGCGTCCAGCCCGGCGCGTGCGCTGCTGATGAACAGGTCGCTGCCGTCGGCGCCGCCGAAGACAACGTCGGTGACGCGTGGCACCGGCAATTCGATGGTTCGCAGCACGCGCCCGGAATCGGCGTCTCGCTGCGTGACGCGCGCGCCGTCCCAGTGCGCGATCCACAGGTGCCCGCCGGCATCGGTGGTCATGCCATCGGGATAGCCTTCCCCCGGGCCGAAGGTCAGCCAGGGGCGGCGCGGCGACAGCGTGCCGTCCTCGCGCCAGTCGTACGCATAGACGGTCGCCCGCACGCTGTCGGTGTGAAAGACCGTGCGGCCGTCGAGCGAGAAGGTCGGGCCATTGGTGACGTGGTAGCCGGCGTCCACCTCCACCGGCACGCTGCCGGCCGTCCAGCGATAGAAGCGGCCGTCGGGCGAGGCCTCGTGGCGGTGGTTCAGCGAGCCGAACCAGAGCTGGCCTTCCGCATCGACCTTGGCATCGTTCAGGCGCATCGTGGAGTCGACGGCGTGCAGGCGGTGCAGCCATTGCATGGACACCTCGGGCTCGAGCGTCAGGGCGGCGAGGCCCGACTGGAATCCGGCGATCCAGCCTCCGCCGCGGCGCGGCAACAGCCAGCCGATGCGCTGCGGCATGGTCCAGCGGCGCTGCCGACCGGTACCCGGCGTGAAGGCCAGCACCTCGCAGCCGAGCACGTCGACGAAGTACAGCGAGGCGTCGGCCACGTTCCACACCGTGCCCTCGCCGAGCCGGCAGCGGCAGTCCCAGAGCAGTTCGGCCGGCATCGTGCGTTCAGGCCCAGCCGGCGTCGACGACGAACTCCTGCGCCGTCACCATGCGCGCGGTGTCGGCCGCGAGGAAGAGCACCATGTGCGCGATGTCGCGGCCGACAATGCGTCCCGGGATGCAGTGGTTGCGGTCCATCTCGCGCTCGCCTTCGGCGTCGACCCACAAGGCGAGCTGGCGCTCGGTCATCACCCAGCCGGGCACCACGCAGTTGACGCGGATGCTGTCGGGCCCGAGCTCTCGCGCCAGGCAGCGCGTGAAGCCGAGCATCGCCGACTTGGCGGTGGCGTAGACGGCCAGCTCCCGCGCCTTGTTCTTCCAGCTGCCCGAGCCGATGTTCACGATGCTGCCGCCGCCGCGCCCGCGCATCGAGGCAAGCACCGCCTGGGTGGCGAAGAAGTGCGGCCGCAGGTTGACGGCGATGCGCTCGTCGAAGTAGGCGGGGGTGAGCTCCTCGAGGCGGTGGCGCTGGTCGTTGGCAACGTTGTTGACCAGCACGTCGACGCCGCCCACCGCTTGGGCGAGCCGCGCGATCGCCGCCTGCAGCGCGGGCACGTCGGCGACATCGCAGGCCTCGAAGCACGTACCGGGCAGGCCGGCGGCGAGCGCGGCGCCGGCCAGCGCATCGAGGTCGACGAAACCGGTGCGGCAGCCCTGTTCGGCGAATGCGCGCACGATGTCGGCGCCGATCCCGCCCGCGCCGCCGGTGACGATCACACCCTTGCCGCGCAGGCTGTGGAAGGTGGCGCCGGCGAAGGACACCTGTGGAACATCGGCCATGCTCGCTCCTCTCGCGCGACCATCCGGGGCGCGTCGACGATTGTGCCCAGCCGTCGCTCAGGCGGCCGCAGCCAGATCAAGCTCGATCCAGCGCGTGCCCGGCTCGTGGCGGTGCGGCTCGTCGCTGAAGCCGAGGTCGCGCGCGAGCTGCAGCATGCGTGTGTTCTCGGACATCACCGTGGCCACCAGTCGCTGCGTGCCGTGCTCGCGCAGGTAGTCGATCATCTGCTTCATCAGCAGCTCGCCCAGGCCAGCTCCCTTGAGCTCGCTGCGCACGATGATGCCGAACTCGGCATCGATGTTGTCGGGGTCGGCGATGGCGCGCACCACGCCCAGCGTCTGCTCGACGCCGTCGGGTCCGGGCGCGGTGGCCACGAAGGCCATCTCGCGCGCGTAGTCGATCTGCGTCAGGCGCGCGAGCTCGCTGCGCTCGATGCTGCGCCGGCTGTAGAAGACGCGCATGCGCACGTCCTCGGGGTCGAGGTGCTCCAGGAACTCGAGGTGCTGCGCCTCGTCTTCCGGCCGAATCGGCCGCAGCGTGAGCGGGCGGCCCTGCCAGATCCGCGTCTGCGCGAGCTGCGCCGGGTAGGGACGGATGGCGAAATTCAGCGCACCGGCCGGCGCCGCCATGCTGACGCGAATGCGCGCGTCCAGCGCCACCGCACCGCTCGCATCGACGATCAGCGGATTGATGTCGAGCTCGGCGATCTGCGGCACGTCGGCGAGCAGCTGCGACACCGCGATCAGCACGCGCAGGATGCTCGCCTCGTCGGCCGGCGGCGTGTCGCGGAATCCGCGCAGCAGCCTGGCCACGCGCGTGCGCGACACCAGCGCACGCGCGAGCGGCTCGTTCAGCGGCGGAAGGGCCACGGCGCGGTCGGCCAGCACCTCGACCGCCGTGCCGCCCTGGCCGAACAGGATCACGGGGCCGAACACCCGGTCGATGCTGGCACCGACGATCAACTCCTGCGCGCCCGCGCGCCGCACCATGGCCTGCACGGTGAATCCGTCGATGCGCGCCTGCGGTCGTTGGGCGCGCACGCGCGCGAGCATTTCGACGGCCGCCGCCTGCACCTGCGCATCGCCCTCGAGCCCGAGCACCACACCGCCCACGTCCGACTTGTGGGAGATGTCGGCGCTGAGGATCTTCAGCGCGACCGGGAAGCCCATCGCCTTGGCTACCGCCGCCGCCTCGGCGGGGTCGGCACCGACACGCTGCGTCGCCACCACCGGGATGCCGTAGGCAGCGAGCACCGTCTTCGCCTCGGGCTCGGTGAGCATCTCGCGGCCGCTGCCGAGGACGTGCTGCACGAGCTGGCGCACCGCCTTCAGGTCCGGCTCGGCGCTCTGGGCTGGCCGCGCCGGCGCCGCCTCGATCAGCTGCGCCTGGTTGCGCCGGTAGGTGACGAGCATGCCGAAGGCGCGCACCGCCTCCTCTGGTGTCTCGTAGCCGGCGATTCCGGCCTCGCGAAAGATGGTGCGCGCCTCGGCCACCGAGTCGCCGCCCAGCCAGCAGCCGAGCACGCGCGGCGGGCTCTGGCTGGCCAGGGGCACGAGCGCACGGGCGATGTCGGCGCTCGGCACGATCGCGGTGGGCGCGTGGATGAAGAGCACGGCGCCGGCGGACGGGTCGGCGTTGATCGCCTCGAGGGCCTGCACGTAACGCTGCGCCGGCGCATCGCCGATGATGTCCACCGGGTTGCCGCGTGACCAGTTGGCAGGCATCTGCGCATCGAGCCGCGCCATCGTCCCGGCGCCGAATTCGGCGAGATCGACGCCGGACAGCGCCGCGCAGTCGGCCGCCATCACGCCGGCGCCGCCGCCGTTGGTGAGGATGGCGAGCTGCTCACCGCGGTTGGCGCGAAAGCGAGTCAGCGTCTCGGCCGCGAGGAACAGCTGCTGCATGGTGTCCACGCGCAGCATGCCGGCGCGCGCGATGGCGGCGTCGTAGACGATGTCCGAGCCCGCCAGCGCCCCGGTGTGCGAGGCCGCGGCGCGCTGGCCCTGCGCCGAACGGCCCGACTTCACCACGATCACCGGCTTGTTGCGCGCGGCCGCGCGAGCCGCCGACATGAATTTGCGCGGCGCCTCGACCGACTCGATGTAGAGCAGGATCGCGCGCGTGTTCGCATCGCTGCCGAGGAAGTCGAGCATGTCGCCGAAATCGACGTCGGCGTGCTCGCCCAGCGAGACGAGGTGGGAGAAGCCAATGCGCCGCGAGCGCGCCCAGTCGAGCATGGCCGTCATCAGCGCGCCCGACTGGGTGACGAAGGCCAGTTCGCCGGGCAGTGCGTCGACATGCGCGAAGCTGGCATTCAGCCCCCGATGCGGCACCAGCATGCCGATGCAGTTGGGGCCGAGGATGCGCAGCAGATGGGGCTTGGCTGCATCGAGCATCGCCTGGCGCTGCGCCTTGTCGAGCCCGGCGGTCAGCACCACGGCGGCGCGCGTGCCGGCGGCGCCCAGTTCGGCCACCAGCCCCGGCACGGTGGCCGGCGGTGTGCAGAGGATGGCCAGCTCCGGGACCTCGGGCAGGTCGGCCACGCGGCCATACACCGGCTCGCCGTCGAGACTCTGGTGGCGCGGGTTGACCGCGAAGCGGCGCCCCTCGAAACCACCGCCGTTCAGGTTGCGCCACACCGTCGCGCCGACGCTGCCCGGTCGTTGCGAGGCACCGATCACCGCCACCGAGGCGGGGTCGAAGAGATGGTCGAGGTGGCGGATGCTCATGGGGCTCGATGATGGCCCGGGATCGTGACGGATCCTCGCCTCAACCCTTGATCGTGGTCAATCGATATTGCCGCGGCCCGGCCATTGATGAATGGCAATCGACGCGGGCGGCCCGGGGCCTACGCTGTCTGTCCTTCCCTCCGCGCCGGGTTGCGGCGTGAGGAGTCCACGATGCCGAGTCGCGCCCGCACTGCCGCTGCCCCCGACATGCGCCTGACCCAGCGCACCTACGCGCTGGTGCTGGCCGGCGGACGGGGCACGCGCCTGCACCAACTCACCGACTGGCGCGCCAAGCCGGCGGTTCCCTTCGCCGGCAAGCTGAAGATCATCGATTTCCCGCTGTCCAACTGCGTCAACTCGGGCATCCGCCGCATCGGCGTGCTCACGCAGTACAAGGCGCAGAGCCTGATCCGCCACATCGAGCGCGGTTGGGGCTTCCTCGAGATGAACCTGGGCGAGTACATCGACGTCGTGCCGGCACAGCAGCGCATCGACGAGGGCTGGTACAGCGGCACCGCCAACGCGGTCTACCAGAACCTGGACATCCTCCACGAGGCCGAGGCCAACCACGTGCTGGTGCTCGCCGGGGACCATGTCTACAAGATGGACTACGCCTGCATGCTGGCCGATCACGTCGGCCGCGGCGCCGACCTGACGGTGGCCAGCATCGAGGTGCCGCTCGCGCAGGCGCGCGAGTTCGGCGTCTTGCGCGTCGATGGCGAACAGCGCGTGCTGTCCTTCGTCGAGAAGCCCGAGCACGCCGAGCCTCTGCCCGGCCGCGACGACGTGACGCTGGCCAGCATGGGCATCTACGTGTTCGACGCCAAGGTGCTGGTCGACGAGCTGGTGCGGGACGCACTCGACGCCGACTCCTCCCACGACTTCGGTCGCGACCTGATTCCGCGCATGCTGCAGACGCACCGCGTGTTCGCCCACCGCTTCGAGGACTCGTGCGTCAGCCGCGCCGGCACGCGCCCCTACTGGCGCGACGTCGGCACGGTCGATGCGTACTGGGAGGCCAACCTCGACCTCACGCATGTGGTGCCCAAACTCGACCTCTACGACGACCGCTGGCCGATCCTCAGCCTGCAGCGCCAGCTGCCGCCCGCCAAGTTCGTCTTCGACGACGAGGGCCGGCGCGGCATGGCGGTCGACTCGCTGGTCTCGAGCGGCTGCATCGTCAGCGGCGGCACGGTGCGGCGCTCCATCCTCTTCTCCAAGGTGCGCGTCGGCGACCGCAGCCTGGTCGAGGACTCGGTGGTGCTGCCCAACGTGGTGGTCGGCAGCGACGTGACCATCCGCCGCGCGGTGATCGACAAGCGCTGCGTGATCGCCGACGGCATGCAGATCGGCGTCGATCCCGAGGCCGACCGCGAGCGCTTTCACGTCACCGAACGAGGCGTGGTGCTGGTGACGCCGGACATGATCGGGCAGTCCGTTCATACGGTGTATTGATCCGCCCCCGAGAATCGGGGCCGATGCATACCCACTGGCACCTTCGCGACGCCCGCGACCTGGCCCGCGAGCATGGCGTCGACCCGGCGCTCGGACTCGACGAGGCCGAGGTCGCCCTGCGCGCGGTGCAGCACGGTCCGAACGTGATCGCCGGTGGCGCGCGACGCTCGCTGCTGGCGTTGCTGTTCGAGCAGTTCAAGGACTTCATGATCGTCGTGCTGCTTGCCGCGGCGATCATCTCGGGCTTGATCGGCGACGTGGTCGACACGCTCGCGATCGTCGTCATCGTGCTGCTCAACGGCCTGGTCGGCTTCGCGCAGGCTTGGCGCGCCGACCGGGCGCTGGCGGCCCTGCGGCAACTCGCCGCCGCGCGCGCCACCGTGCTGCGCGGCGGGCAGCGCCAGCTTGTCCCGGCCAGCCAGCTCGTGCCGGGCGACATCGTGTTGCTCGAGGCCGGCAATCAGGTGCCGGCCGACCTGCGGCTGATCGAGATCGCGCAACTGCGCGTCGATGAATCGGCGCTCACCGGCGAGTCGGTCGCGGTGGACAAGCACGCACGCACACTGCACGAGGCCGCCGCGGCGCTGGGCGACCGGCTCAACATGGCGTTCAAGGGCACGACCGCCGCCCATGGCCGCGGCACCGGGCTCGTCGTCGCCACCGGCATGGCCACCGAGCTGGGCAAGGTCGCCGGCCTGCTCGACCGCGCCGGGGAACTGAAGACCCCCCTGCAGCAGCGACTGGCGGCCTTCGGCAAGCGCCTTGCGCTGGTGGTGCTGGCGATCTGCACACTGATCTTCCTCATCGGCGTGATGCGCGGCGAACCCCCGCTGCTGATGGTGCTGACCGCGGTCAGCCTGGCGGTGGCGGCGATTCCCGAGTCCTTGCCGGCCGTGGTGACGGTGCTGCTGGCGCTCGGCGCACGCCGCATGGTCCAGCACAACGCCTTGGTACGCCGGCTGCCCTCGGTGGAGACGCTGGGCTCGGTGAGCACGATCTGCTCGGACAAGACCGGCACGCTGACGCAGAACCGCATGCAGGCCGAGCAGGTGGTGGCCGAAGAAGCAGCGATGGCCGAGGCCCTGCGTGCCGCCGCACTGTGCAACGATGCGGTCCGCGGGGCGGACGGCGGCTGGCAGGGCGATCCGACCGAGGCCGCGCTGGCCGAACTGGCGGCGTCGCAGGGGCAGGACAGGGTCGCCCTGGAGTCCGCCAGCCCGCGCGTGGCCGAACTGCCCTTCGACGCCGAACGCAAGCGCATGAGCACGCTGCACTCGACCGACGGCGGCTTCGTGCTCTACACCAAGGGCGCGCCGGAGTCGCTGCTGCCGCGCTGCACGGCACGGTGGGGCGGGAGCGGCACGCTGCCGATCGACATCGACGCGCTCATCGCACAGGCCGAGGCGATGGCGGCGCGGGGCCTGCGCGTGCTCGCCTTCGCGCGCCGCACGCTGGCCCGCGCCGACGTCCAGGCGGGCGCCGATGCGCTGGAGCGCGAACTCGCGCTGATCGCGCTGGTCGGCCTGATCGACCCGCCTCGCGCCGAGGCCGCAGCCGCGGTGCGCGACTGCCTGAGCGCTGGCATCACGCCGGTGATGATCACCGGCGACCACCCGGCCACCGCCCGAGCGATCGCGCTGCGGCTGGGCATCGTCGACGATCCGGCGTCCCCGGTGCTGACCGGCACGGCGCTGGCGGAACTCGACGACGCCGGCCTGCGCGCGCGCTGCGCCGACGTGCGCATCTACGCCCGCGTCGACCCGGCACAGAAGATCCGCATCGTCGAGGCGCTGCAGTCGCTGGGCCGTTTCGTCGCCATGACCGGCGACGGCGTCAACGACGCTCCGGCGTTGCAGCGCGCCGACATCGGCGTGTCCATGGGTCGGGGCGGCACCGACGTGGCGCGCGAGGCCTCCAGCCTGGTGCTGCTGGACGACAACTTCGCCACCATCGTCGCGGCCGTGCGCGAGGGCCGGCGCATCTACGACAACGTGCGCAAGTTCGTGCGCTATGCGATGACCGGCAACTCCGGCGAGATCTGGACGCTGTTCCTCGCCCCCATGCTCGGCCTGCCGATCCCGCTGCTGCCGATCCACATCCTGTGGGTCAACCTGGTCACCGACGGCCTGCCCGGCCTGGCGCTCGCTGCGGAGCCGGCCGAACGCGGCGTCATGAAGCGTCCGCCACGACCGCCCGGCGAGAGCCTGTTCGCCGACGGTCTGTGGCAGCACGTGCTCTTCATCGGCCTGCTGATCGGCGGCCTGTGCCTGGCGGTGCAGGCATGGGCACTTTCCAGCGGCCACATGCATTGGCAGACCATGGTGTTCACGGTGCTGACCTTCGCACAGATGGCGCATGTGCTGGCGATCCGCTCGGAGAGCGAGCCGCTGTGGCGGCAGGGCCTGGCATCCAATCTGCCGCTGCTCGGCGCGGTGGGGCTGACGCTGCTGCTGCAGCTGGCGGCGATCTACGTGCCCTGGCTGCAGCCGATCTTCAAGACCGAGGCACTGGCCCCTGCCGAGCTGGCGATCTGCTTTGCCGCCGCGGGGGTGGTGTACCTTGCCGCGGAGGCCGAGAAGGCCTGGCGGCATGGGCGCAGGCAAGCACTTGAAATGACCGGTAAGCAGGCTGGCTGAGGGGGTAACCGCAGTAATGCCCGGCAAGAGCGCTGGCGCGAGGGCGCGTGCGGGGCTGCAATCGAGACCGACAGAACCGCCGAGGAGGTCCGTCATGCCCCTGCGTGCTTCGCTCATTCGCTTCACGCTCGCCGCAGCCTGCACCGGCCTGGCAGTCGCCGGCGAGGCCCAGCCGGCAGCTCCGGTCACAACCGACGCCAAGGGGCGCATGGCGATCGAGGCAGCCTTCAGCAAGACCGACGTCAACGGCGACGGCAAGGTTTCGAAGGACGAGGCGGCCGGGCTGCCGGTCATTGCAGGCCAGTTCGACTCGCTCGACGAGGACCGGGACGGCACGCTGACCCTGGCCGAGTTCGCCGCCGGCTACCACCTCGCCGGTCACTCGGCGCCGCGCGCCAGCTTCTCGCTCTTCCAGTAGACGTCGTCGCCGCCACGCCCGTCGAGATTGGCGCGGTTGAGCACCCGGGCCAGCACGAACAGCAGGTCCGACAGGCGGTTCAGGTACTGGCGCGGCTCGGGGCGTACGGCTTGCGTCAGCCCCAGCGCCACCACGGCCCGTTCGGCGCGGCGCGCCACCGTGCGGCAGACATGCGCGATCGCCGCGCCGCGCGTTCCCGCGGGAAGGATGAACTCCTGCAGCTTGGGCAGCGTGGCGTTGTGCTGGGCCAGCGCCTCGTCGAGCCGAGCCACCGCCTCGGCCTTCAGCAGTTCGAAGCCGGGAATGGAGAGTTCGCCCCCCAGATTGAACAGCTCGTGCTGAACCACGACGAGCAGTTCGCGCACGTCGTCGGGCAGGGCTTCGGCGAGCAGCACGCCGATGTTCGAGTTCAGCTCGTCGACATCGCCCATCGCATGAACGCGCAAGTGGTCTTTGGCCACGCGTGTGCCGTCACCCAGCCCGGTGGTTCCGTCGTCGCCGGTGCGGGTGGCGATCTGCGTCAGTCGTTGTCCCATGGCGCGATGGTAGCCAATGCCTAGAATGGACCGTCATGAACGCCGCCACCGAACTGCCTTTCCAAGTCCAACCGCGCGAGGTCCCCGCCTCGATGCTCGATGCACTGAAGGCGCGCTTCGGCGATCGGTGCAGCACCGCGATGGCCGTGCGCGAGCAGCACGGCCGCGACGAGTCGCCTTTCGACGTGCGCCCGCCCGATGCGGTGGTGTTCTGCGAAAACACCGAGGAAGTGGCGGCGGTGGTCGCGCTCGCGGACCGCCACGCGGTGCCGTTGATCCCCTTCGGCGTGGGCTCGTCGCTCGAGGGCCACCTGCTCGCCGTGCAGGGAGGCATCAGCATCGATCTGTCGCGCATGAACCGCGTGCTGCGCGTGAATCCGGAGGACCTGACGGCCACGGTCGAACCCGGCGTGACGCGCGAGCAGCTCAACCGCGAGATCCGCGACACCGGCCTGTTCTTCCCGATCGACCCGGGCGCGAATGCCTCGCTCGGCGGCATGGCGGCCACGCGCGCCAGCGGCACGAACGCGGTGCGCTACGGCACGATGCGCGAGAACGTGCTCGGCCTGACCGTGGTGACGGCCAGCGGCGAGGTCATCCACACCGGCACGCGGGCGAAGAAGTCCAGTGCCGGCTACGACCTCACGCGGCTGATGGTCGGCAGCGAGGGCACGCTCGGGGTGATGACCGGCATCACGCTCAAGCTGTACCCCATTCCCGAGGCGATCTCGGCGGCGGTGGTGATGTTCTCGACCATCGAGTCGGCGGTGAACACCACCATCCAGATGATCCAGCTCGGCCTGCCGATCGCGCGCTGCGAGCTGCTCGACGTCAACGCCGTGCGCGCGGTGAACCGCCACGACAGGATGAGCCTGCGTGAAGGGCCGATGCTGCTGATGGAATTCCACGGCAGCCAGGCGGGCGTGCAGGAGCAGGCCGAGATGGCCCAGCAGATTGCACGCGACAACGGTGGCGAGGACTTCCAATGGGCGACCACGCCGGAGGAGCGCACGAGGCTCTGGACCGCGCGCCACCGCGCCTATTTCGCCGGCTTGCAGATGAAGCCGGGCTGCCGCACCGTGACCACCGACACCTGCGTGCCGATCTCGCGGCTGACCGAGTGCATCAGCCAGGCGGTGGCCGACGCGGACACAGCGGGGCTGCCTTATTACATCGTCGGCCACGTGGGCGACGGCAACTTCCACATCGCCTACCTGATCGACCCGACGATCCCATCGGAACGCGAGACCGCCGAGCGGCTCAACGATCAGCTGGTGCACCGCGCGCTGGCGATGGAGGGCACCTGCACCGGCGAGCACGGCATAGGCCTGCACAAGCAGGGCTTCCTGGTCGACGAGGCAGGGACGGGCAGCGTGGAAATGATGCGCACGCTCAAGCGAGCGCTCGACCCGAAGAACATCCTGAACCCCGGGAAGATCTTCTCGCTCTGACCTACTGGTGGTGGTTCGGTGGAGCCGGCACCGACCAGTGCTTGGTCACCGTGCCCTGGCCGTTCACGCTGTCCAGGTGCACGCCGAAGCCCCACAGCCGCGCGACATGCTTGAGCACCTCCTGAGCGCTGTCGTGCAGCGGCCGATCGTTGTGCTGCGTGTGGCGCAGCGTCAGTGAGCGGTCGCCGCGAAGGTTGACGCTCCACACCTGGATGTTGGGTTCGCGGCTGCCCAGGTCGTACTGGTGCGACAGCGCCTCGCGCACCGCGCGGTAGCCGGCCTCGTCGTGGATGGCCGAGACCTCGAGCTCGCTCTCGCGCTCGTCGTCGACGATGGAAAACAGGCGGAACTCGCGCATCAGCCGCGGCGACAGGTACTGTCCGATGAAGCTCTCGTCCTTGAAGTTGCGCATCGCGTGGTCCAGCGTCTCCAGCCAGTCGCTGCCGGCCATGCCCGGGAACCACGCGCGGTCCTCGTCGGTGGGGTTCTCGCAGACGCGCTTGATGTCGGTGTACATCGCGAAGCCCAGCGCATAGGGATTGATGCCGCTGTAGTGCTTGTGGCCCACCGGCGGCTGATACACCACGTTGGTGTGCGACTTCAGCCACTCGATCATCATGCCCTCGGACAGGTGACCGTCGTCGTACATGGTGTTGAGCAGCTTGTGGTGCCAGAAGGTGGCCCAGCCCTCGTTCATCACCTGCGTCTGGCGCTGCGGGTAGAAGTACTGCGCCACCTTGCGCACGATGCGCACGACTTCGCGCTGCCAGGGATCGAGCAGCGGAGCGTTCTTCTCGATGAAGTAGAGCAGGTTCTCCTGGGGTTCCTCAGGGAAGCGCCGCGCCTCCTTCTCGCTCGCCATCTTCCCGGCCTTCTTCGGCAGCGTGCGCCACAGGTCGTTGACCTGCTGCTGCGCATAGGCCTCGCGATCCTTGCTGCGCGCCAGTTCCTGCGTCAGGCTCAGCTTGCTCGGCCGGCGGTAGCGGTCGACGCCGTGGTTCATCAGCGCATGGCAGCTGTCGAGCAGGGCTTCCACCGCATCCAGGCCATGCCGCTCCTCGCAGCCGGCGACGTAGTTCTTCGCATAGACCAGGTAGTCGATGATCGACGCCGCGTCGGTCCACATGCGGAACAGGTAGTTGCCCTTGAAGAAGCTGTTGTGTCCGTAGGCAGCGTGGGCGATGACGAGCGCCTGCATCGCCATCGTGTTCTCCTCCATCAGGTAGCTGATGCAGGGGTTGCTGTTGATGACGATCTCGTAGGCCAGGCCCATGTGGCCGCGCTTGTAGTTCTTCTCGGTGGCGATGAACTCCTTGCCGTAGCTCCAGTGGCGATAGTTCACCGGCATGCCCACCGACGCGTAGGCGTCCATCATCTGCTCGGCAGTGATGATCTCGAGCTGGTTCGGGTAGGTGTCCAGGCCGAAGCGCTGCGCCGTCTCGCGAATGACCGCGTGGTACTGCTCGATCAGCTCGAACGACCAGTCGCTCGGCGCAGGCAGGTGCTCGGCTGCGCGCGGCGGGCTGACGATGTCGGCGGCGCGCTTGACGCGCCCCTTGAGCGGCCGGCTCAACTCGGGCTCGAAGAGGTCCGCGGTGCCGTCGGGCACGAAGTTGGCCTTGCGCGTCATGCCGCCGCCCCTTCCTTCTTGAACAGGTCTCGGAACACCGGGTAGATCTGCGACGCCTCGGTCACCTTGCGGATCGCGAAGGCCGTTGTCTCGGCCGCCAGCGCCGCGTACTCGTCCCACAGGTTCTGCTCTTCCTCGGCCACCTGCACGTAGGCAAAGTAGCGGCACAGCGGCAGGATCTTCTCGGCCAGCAACTCGCGGCAGCGGCCGCTGTCGTGGTGCCAGTTGTCGCCGTCGCTCGCCTGCGCACCGTAGATGTTCCACTCGCTGGTCGGATAGCGCGCTCGGGCGATCTCCTCCATGAGCACCAGCGCGCTGGAGACCACCGTGCCGCCCGTTTCGGTGGCGTGGAAGAAGTTCTGCTCGTCGACCTCCTGCGCCTGCGTGTGGTGACGGATGAAGACGATGTCGATCTTCTCGTAGTGGCGCGTCAGGAACAGGTACAGCAGGATGAAGAAGCGCTTGGCGAGGTCCTTGCGCGCCTCGTCCATCGAGCCCGACACGTCCATCAGGCAGAACATCACCGCCTTGCTGGTCGGCACCGGTACGCGCACCCGGCTGCGGTAGCGCAGGTCGATCGGGTCGAGGTAGGGAATGCGCTCGAGCCGCGCGCGCAACTCGGCGATCTCGCGCTCGAGCTCCGGGATCTCGTGTGCGAAGGGATTCGGCTGCGGATGGCGCTTGATGCTCTCGAGCTTCTCCTCCAGCATGCGCAGCTCGCGACGGCTCTCGCTGCCCAGCGCAATACGCCGGCCGATCGCGCCGCGCATCGAGCGCACCACGTGCAGATTGTTCGGCGTGCCGTCACTGGAGAAGCCGGCACGGTGCGTCTTGAACTCGGGCGTGTCGGCCAGCGTGGTGCGCGCCAGGTTGGGCAGCGCCAGATCGTCGAAGAAGACCTGCATGAACTCTTCCTTGCTGAGGTGGAAGACGAAGTCGTCCTCGCCCTCGCCGGAATCGCTCGCCTGCCCCCCGCCGCTGCCGCCACCACCGCCGCCCTTGGGCCGCTCGATGCGGTCGCCGCGCATGTAGTCCTGGTTGCCCGGATGCACCATCTCCCGCTTGCCGCCCTGACCGTGGCCGAACACCGGCTCGGTGATGTCCCGCCGCGGGATGTGGATGTCCTCGCCCTTCTCCATGTCGCGGATGCCGCGCCCGTCCACCGCGCGCTTGACCGCCTCGCGGATCTGCTCCTTGTGGCGGCGCAGGAAGCGCTCGCGGTTGCCGATGGACTTGTTCTTCCCCGCCAGCCGCCGGTCGATGATCTGCTGCAAGGTGTGCCTCCGAGCCCGGGCTCAGCTCACGAACTCTTTCTGACGCGCAGGTACCACTCGCACAGGAGCCTCACCTGCTTGGCCGTGTAGCCCTTGGCGACCATGCGGGTGACGAAATCCTCGTGCTTCTTCGCCTCGTCGGCGCTGGCCTTGGCGTTGAAGCTGATCACCGGCAGCAGCTCCTCGGTGTTCGAGAACATCTTCTTCTCGATCACCGTGCGCAGCTTCTCGTAGCTCGTCCACAACGGGTTCTTGCCGGCGTTGTTGGCGCGGGCGCGCAGCACGAAGTTGACGATCTCGTTGCGGAAGTCCTTCGGATTGGCGATGCCGGCCGGCTTCTCGATCTTCTCCAGTTCCGCATTCAGCGAGGCGCGATCGAACACCTCGCCGGTGTCGGTGTCGCGGTACTCGTGGTCCTGGATCCAGTAGTCGGCATAGGTCACGTAGCGGTCGAAGATGTTCTGGCCGTACTCGCTGTAGCTCTCCAGGTAGGCGGTCTGGATCTCCTTGCCGATGAATTCGGCGTACTTGGTCGCCAGGTGCTCCTTGATGAACGACAGGTACTTCTGCTCGGTCTCCGGCGGAAACTGCTCGCGCTCGATCTGCTGCTCGAGCACGTACATCAGGTGCACCGGGTTCGCGGCAACCTCGGTGCTGTCGAAGTTGAACACCTTGGAGATGATCTTGAAGGCGAAGCGTGTCGAGATGCCGCTCATGCCTTCGTCCACGCCGGCGTAGTCGCGGTACTCCTGGAAGCTCTTCGCGCGCGGGTCGGTGTCCTTCAGGTTCTCGCCGTCGTAGACGAGCATCTTGGAATAGAGCGACGAGTTCTCCGGCTCCTTCAGTCGCGTGAGCACGGCAAACTGGCTCATCATCTTCAGCGTGCCCGGCGCGCAGGTGGCGTTGGCCAGCGACGAGCCGCGCAGCAGCTTCTCGTAGATCTTCACCTCCTCGCTGACGCGCAGGCAGTACGGCACCTTGACGATGTAGATGCGGTCGAGGAAGGCCTCGTTGTTCTTGTTGTTGCGGAAGGCCTTCCACTCGCTCTCGTTGCTGTGCGCGAGCACGACGCCGTCGAACGGGATCGCGCCGAAGCCCTCGGTGCCCTTGAAGTTGCCTTCCTGCGTGGCCGTCAGCAGCGGGTGCAGCACCTTGATCGGCGCCTTGAACATCTCGACGAACTCGAGCAGGCCCTGGTTCGCCAGGCACAGGCCGCCGGAGAAGCTGTAGGCGTCCGGGTCATCCTGCGCGAAGGTCTCGAGCTTGCGGATGTCGACCTTGCCGACCAGCGAGCTGATGTCCTGGTTGTTCTCGTCTCCCGGCTCGGTTTTCGCGATCGCGACCTGCTTGAGCACCGATGGGTAGCGTCTGACGACCCTGAACTTGCGGATGTCGCCGCCAAACTCCTCCAGACGTTTCACGGCCCAGGGTGACAGGATGCGGTTCAGGTAGCGACGCGGAATGCCGTATTCCTTCTCCAGGATCGGGCCGTCCTCGGCGGCGTCGAACAGCCCCAGCGGCGATTCGTTCACCGGCGAGCCCTTGATGGCGTAGAAGGGCACCTCCTGCATCAGCTGCTTCAGGCGTTCGGCGATCGAGCTCTTGCCGCCGCCCACCGGCCCGAGCAGGTAGAGGATCTGCTTCTTCTCCTCCAGCCCCTGCGCCGCATGGCGGAAGTAGGACACGACCTGCTCGATCGAGTCCTCCATGCCATAGAACTCGGCGAAAGCGGGATAGATCTTGATGATCTTGTTGGCGAACAGCCGTGACAGGCGAGGGTCGTTACGCGTGTCGACGGATTGCGGCTCGCCGATGGCCTGGAGCATGCGCTCGGCGGCGGTCGCGTAGGCGACAGGGTTGCGCTTGCACTCGGCGAGGTACTCCTCGAGCGTGAGCTCTTCCTCGCGGGTGCGCTCGTAGCGCGCAGTGAAGCTGCTGATCACATCCATGCCGATCTCCTACGCATCAGGACTGCGGTACACCGGCGTGAATCCGGTCTGCCGCGAGGGGGGAAGTTCTGATGAAGTCCTAAGGGCTCCATCAGAGCTTTCCAGATCGATCGGCCTGCGCTGGGCTGTGGTCGTGTGGTCAAGCTTGCTGCAAATCGCTCCTGCCGTAAACCCGATTAAACCGGGCATTGGATGGCCCTTTGTCACGCGGCGCGTGTCCCAGTGACTTCAGCAAGTAACGTGCCTCACGGCCAAACGGTTGAACCTCATCGTGAAACTGAGCACGTCGCTGCGTGCAAAGTTCCGCGAAGCGACGGCAGGAGAGGGTCTCAGCGAGTGCCGAGGCCCAGCTTGTCGAGCAGGCCGTTGAGTTCCTCGAGCGAGCCGAAGGCGATCGCCACTTCGCCCTGCTCGCCGCGCTTGGTGCGCTTCTTGATGCGGATTTCCACCTTGGCGGTCAGGGCGTCCGACAACTCCTCCTCGATGCGCGCCACGTCGCGCGGCTTCTCGCGTGCGACGCGCAGCAGCGGCTGCTGGCGCTGGTGCTGCAGCTTGGTGACGAGCTTCTCGGCCTCGCGCACGCTCAGCTTGCGCGCCACCACGTCGCCAGCGGCGAGGATCTGCTGCGCTCCATCCAGCGGCAGCAATGCCCGCGCATGGCCCATGTCGAGATCACCCGCCATCAGCATGTGCTGGACCGGCTCGCTCAGATTGAGCAAGCGCAAGAGATTGCTCGCCGCGCTGCGCGAACGGCCGACCGCCTGCGCGGCCTGCTCATGGGTCAATCCGAACTCATCGGTCAGGCGCTTGAGGCCCTGCGCTTCTTCCAGCGGGTTCAGGTCTTCGCGCTGAATGTTCTCGATCAGCGACATTGCCGCGGCGGCCTCGTCGGGCACGTCCTTGACCAGCACCGGCACTTCGTCGAGCCCGGCCAGCTTCGCGGCGCGCGTGCGGCGCTCGCCGGCGATGATCTCGTAGCGCCCGCCGCCCAGCGGACGCACGAGCACCGGCTGCATCACGCCCTGTGCCTTGATGCTCTCTGCGAGCTCGTACAGCGATCCCTCGTCCATGCGCGTGCGCGGCTGGTACTTGCCGGGCTGCAGCACGTCGAGTTTGAGCGCGGTGGGGGCGGCGTCGCCCGCGGGGCGGGGCGTATCCGACACCTTGGGGCCGAGCAGCGCCTCCAGACCGAGCCCGAGGCCCTTGGGTTTCTTCGTGACCATGGGGCGCGATTGTCCGCGATCAGAGGGCGCGCCCGGCCAGCCCGTGCAGAAGTGCCAGGCCGGCCGGCCAGTCGCCCAGACCCGACTCGCCGTTGATGTGGCCGCGAGCGCCGATCTCGACCACTTCGGCGTCCCAGTCGGCAGCCATCTTCAGGGCGCGCGGCATGCTGCAGAAAGGATCGTCATTGCTGAGCACGGCGAGGCTGGCGAAGGGCAAGCGTTCGCGAACGATCGGTCGCCAGTTGAACAGGTTCGGCGGCATGTCCTCGCGCTCGGTGTCCGGTGGCGCGACGAGCAGTGCCGCGGCGACGCGGTGAACATGATTCGAGTGCGCAGCCCACGCGGCAACCAGCTGGCAGCCCAGGCTGTGCGCGACCAACACGGCGCGCCCAGGCGTCTCGATCAGCACTTCGTCGAGCCTTGCCATCCAGTCGCCGCGCCGCGGCCACAGCCAGTCGTCCTGTTCGACGCGGCGGTGTCCATGCAACGCCTCCCATCGGCTCTGCCAATGTTCAGGACCGGAGTCCAGCCAGCCGGGCAGCAACAGCACGGCATGGCCGTCCGGATCAGGGTTTGCCTTATCCTTATCGTCCATCTTTCGGGAAGCGTGACATGA
The DNA here is from genome assembly GCF_937952055.1 of uncultured Piscinibacter sp. GTDB lineage: Bacteria > Pseudomonadota > Gammaproteobacteria > Burkholderiales > Burkholderiaceae_C > Piscinibacter. Next base: position 46,284 of record NZ_CALFYO010000032.1, on the reverse strand, counting down.
AGACCCGCGTGTTCGTCGACGGCCAGGAGGGCACCACCGGCCTGCGCATCCACGAGTATCTCGCGCAGCGTGCCGACATCGAGGTGTTGCGCATCGACGCTGACAGGCGCAAGGACGCCGCCGAACGCGCCCGCCTGCTGAATGCCGCCGACGTCGCCTTCCTCTGCCTGCCCGATGCGGCCGCGAAGGAAGCGGCCGCGCTGGTCACCAGTCCGACGACCTGCCTGATCGATGCCAGCACGGCCCACCGCACCGCACCGGGGTGGGTGTTCGGTCTGCCCGAACTCGCCCCTGAGCAGCGCGCCGCGCTGCGGGCAAGCAAGCGCATCGCCAATCCAGGCTGCCACGCCTCGGCCTTCATCCTGCTGCTGCGGCCGCTCGTCGATGCGGGCCTCGTGCCAGACTCGCTGCCGATCAGCGCCACCTCGATCACCGGCTATTCCGGCGGTGGGAAGAAGATGATCGAGCAGTACCAGACCGGAGGCGACGTCCGGCTGGAGGCGCCTCGCCCCTATGGGCTCGCGCTCTCACACAAGCACATTCCGGAGATGACGGTGCATGCGCGACTGGCCCAAGCGCCAAACTTCATGCCGATCGTCTCCAATTTCTACAAGGGTCTGGCGGTAAGTGTGCCCTTGCATCTTTGCCAGCTACCGGCGGGCACGACGGGCACCAAGCTGCACGCCGCCCTGGCCAGCCGCTACGCCGGCGAACGCTTCATTCGCGTCATGCCGCTGTCCGATCCCGCCACGCTGGAGGGCGGCTTCTTCGACGTCCAGGCCTGCAACGACACCAACCGCGTAGACATCTTCGTCTTTGCGAGCGACACCCAGGCGCTGCTCATGGCGCGGCTGGACAACCTGGGCAAGGGCGCCAGCGGCGCGGCCGTGCAGGCGATGAACGTGCATCTCGGCGTGGACGAGGGCCTCGGGCTTTGAGGGCCAGCCCGCTCAAGCGACCGATGGATCGCGCGCGCGGTAGTGATAGGCATAGGCGTCGCCGAAGCCGAGCCGGTGGTAGACGGCGCGCGCTGCATGGTTGTCGCCATCCACCTGCAGATAGGCATGCCGCGCACCATGACGGTGCGCCTCGGCCAACAGGTGGGCACACAATCGGCCTGCGAAGCCACGCCCCCGCACCGATTCGGCGGTGAAGATGTCGTAGAGGCCGACGAGATCGGACTCCTGCGCGTACTGTCCACAGGCCACCACCTCGCCGTCGAGGCGCATCTCGAAGGCCCGGAAGGGCACCGGCGACTGCACCAGACGCTGGCCATGGGCGAGGCGCTGCGACAGCGGTGAGCCGCGCAGGGCGCCGACGCGTTGCGCGAACGGCTCCAGCCCGATCGGCTGGATGGTCAGCCCCGCCGGCAGGCTGGGGGGCTCGACCTTGGAAAGTGCCTCCAACAGCATCACCCGCGTGTCGTCGAAACGCTGCATGCCCAAGGCGTCCAGTGTCGCGTCCAGTCCACCCGGCTCGCTGAAGGGGGTGATGCGCACGATCAAGGGCAGTTCGGCTTGCGCGTACACCGGCTCGCACAGTGCCAGCTTTCGCGCCACCGGCATGCGGCCGGCAGCCACCGCGTTGATGCAGCGTGCCCGCTTGGCCTTGCCCGGCGACAGCCGCACCAGCCAGCCGTCGACCCAGCGCTGCTGGGGCGGCGCACTGGCGTTCAGTCCGGCGTCTTCGACGCGGGAGAGCAGCATGGGATCGAATCCGCGCGCGGCGACCGGGTTCATGCGCACGGCGGTCACCGCATCGCGTCGATGCGTCGGACCATCTCGCCCGCGAAATCGACGAACGCTTGCGCGCCGCGCGAGCTCGGGTCGAACACCACGCCGGGCAGGCCGTAACTCGGCGCCTCGGCCAGGCGCACGTTGCGCGGGATCACGGTGTCGAAGACCTTGTCGCCGAAATGCGCCTTCAGCTGTTCGCTGACCTGCTGCTGCAACGTGATGCGCGGGTCGAACATCACGCGCAGCAGGCCGATGATCTGCAGGTCGGGGTTGAGGTTGGCGTGCACCTGCTTGATGGTGTTAACCAGGTCCGACAGGCCTTCGAGGGCAAAGTATTCACACTGCATCGGCACGACCACGCCGTGGGCGGCGCACAGGCCATTGAGCGTGAGCAGGCTCAACGACGGCGGGCAGTCGATCAGCACGAAGTCGTACTCGCCGTCCACCGCGGCGAGCGCGCCCTTCAGCCGCTTGTCACGCCGCTCCAGCTCGACCAGCTCGACTTCGGCGCCGGCCAGTTCCCGATTGGCCCCCAGCACGTCGTAGCCTGTCTTCTCGTTGCGCTGCCGAGCCTCGGCGACGCTGGCGCTTTCCAGCAGCACGTCATAGACGGACAGCGGCAGGGCGCGCTTGTCCACGCCCGATCCCATGGTGGCGTTGCCCTGCGGGTCGAGATCGACCACCAGCACCCGTTGCCCGATGCGCGCCAGTCCGGCGGCGAGGTTGACGGTCGTGGTGGTCTTGCCGACGCCGCCTTTCTGGTTGGCGATGCAGAAGATTCGAGCCATGAGCGCAGCGAGAGCGGGGAAGTAGGGGCCGGAGGCCCAGGAGCAGCGCGGTCCGGATGACCCGGACCGCGAGTCAGGAATGTACCAGCCCCGGCGAGGCCGAAGCCGACTGGCGCATCCAGACGAGGCAGCGTTCCGCGTCCAGGCCGGGGACCTGCAACGGTTCCACGTGAAACACGACCACCCCGGACGGCAGGGCGGCGAGTTCGGCTTCGGGCGTCTTGCCCTTCATCGCCGCCCAGACGCCGCCAGGGACAAGCAGCCGGCGGGTCAGGCTCACGAAGTCCGCCAGCGAAGAGAAGGCCCTCGACGTGACCAGGTCGAACGGCGCCTGCCTCAGCGCCTCGATGCGCGCATGTTCGGCGACGAGATTGCGCAAACCCAGTTCCACCGATACCTGCCGAATGAATGCCGCCTTCTTCCCGACCGCGTCGACGCAGGTCACCGACCAGGCCGGCTCCAGGGCCGCCAGCACCACGCCAGGCAGGCCGCCCCCACTGCCGACATCGAGCAACCGCCTGCCGGCACCGGAGCCGAGATGGCGGCGCAGCGGACCCACGACCGACAGGCAGTCAGCCAAATGCTGCGTCAGCATGTCGCCCGGGTCGCGCACCGCGGTCAGGTTGTAGGTCGCGTTCCAGCGCTGAAGCAACGCGAGGTAGGCGAGCAGGCGATCCGCAGTCGGCTCGTCGAGCCCCACACCGAGCTGGCCGCAGACATCGCCGAGTGCCGCTCGCAGCGCCTCAGGCCGCATCGCTGGCCTGGCCGGCATTGGCGGCAAAGCCCTTGAAGCGGCCCTTGCGCAAGTGAATGAGCAGCAAGGAGATCGCCGCCGGCGTCACGCCGGAGATGCGCGAGGCCTGGCCCAGCGTCTCGGGCCGATGGCGGGCCAGCTTCTGGCGCACCTCGTAGGACAGGGCGGTGACTTGCGAATAGTCCAGCTCGGCCGGCAGCTTCATGCCTTCGTAAGCCGCCGCACGCTGCACTTCGTCGTTCTGCTTGTCGATGTAGCCGGCGTACTTGATGCCGATCTGCACCTGCTCGATGACCGCGTCCGCCAGCCTGTCGCCCAACTCCGCACGCAGCGTTTCACGTGAAACCTTCGCATCGGGCCTGCCGATCGCGGCGACCTCGGCGATCCGGTCGAAATCCAGGCCGGGCCGGCACAGCAAGTCGGCCAGCTTGTACTCGTGCTCGAGCGCCTTGCCGATCAGCCGTTCGGCATCGCTGGCCGGCAGCAGCCCCGGATGCACCCAGGTCGACTTGAGCTTCTCGGTTTCGCGCGCCACGGCATCGCGCTTGCGGCAAAAGGCATCCCAGCGCACGTCGTCGACCAGGCCCATGTGGCGGCCTTCTTCGGTCAGGCGCAGATCGGCGTTGTCCTCACGCAACTGCAGGCGGAACTCCGCCCGGCTGGTGAACATGCGGTAGGGCTCGGTGACCCCCTTGGTGATCAGGTCGTCGACCAGGACGCCAAGGTAGGCCTGATCGCGCCGAGGCAGCCAGGGCGAATCGCCCCGCACCTGCAATGCCGCATTCAGTCCGGCAAACAGGCCCTGCGCCGCCGCCTCCTCGTAGCCCGTGGTGCCGTTGATCTGGCCCGCGAAGAACAAGCCACGGATGGCGCGCGTCTCGAAACTGGACCTCAGCTCGCGCGGGTCGAAGTAGTCGTACTCGATCGCATACCCTGGGCGCAGGATGTGCGCCTTCTCCAGCCCAGTCATCGAGCGCACGGCGGCGATCTGGACATCGAAGGGCAGGGAAGTCGAGATGCCGTTCGGATAGACCTCGTGCGTGCTCAGACCTTCGGGCTCGAGAAAGATCTGGTGAGACTTCTTGTCGGCGAAGCGATTGACCTTGTCCTCGATGCTCGGGCAGTAGCGCGGACCCACGCCTTCGATCACCCCGGTGAACATCGGGCTGCGGTCGAAGCCGGAGCGGATGATCTCGTGCGTGCGCTCGTTGGTGTGGGTGATCCAGCAGGGCAGTTGCCGCGGGTGCATGGCGACATCGCCCAGGAAGCTGAACACCGGCATCGGCGCGCCTGATCCCCGCACGCCGTCGCCGGGCTGCTCGACAAGCCTGGCAAAGTCGATCGAGCGGCCATCGATGCGCGGCGGTGTGCCTGTCTTCAACCGCCCCTGCGGCAATTTCAGTTCCTTCAGCCGCGCCGACAGCGAGATCGACGGCGGGTCGCCCGCGCGGCCGGCCGAGTGGTTCTGCAGGCCCACGTGGATGCGGCCATCGAGGAACGTGCCCGCCGTCAGCACCACCGAGCGAGTACTGAAGCGGATACCCACTTGCGTCACAACCCCCGTTACCTGGTCCCCTTGCACGATCAGGTCGTCACAGGCACCCTGAAAGAGCCACAGGTTGGCCTGGTTCTCGATGCGCCGGCGGATCGCCGCCTTGTAGAGGATGCGGTCGGCCTGCGCACGCGTGGCACGCACGGCGGGGCCCTTGGACCCATTCAGCATGCGGAACTGGATGCCCGCCTCGTCGGTGGCCAGCGCCATCGCGCCACCCAATGCATCGACCTCCTTGACGAGGTGGCCCTTGCCGATCCCGCCGATCGACGGGTTGCAGCTCATCTGGCCCAGCGTTTCGATGTTGTGCGTGAGCAGCAGCGTGGCTGCACCCATGCGGGCCGCGGCCAGCGCCGCCTCGGTGCCGGCATGGCCGCCGCCGACGACAATCACGTCGAAGTCCTTCGGGAACAACATGTCAGTGGTGTCCGGTCGAACCGAAGCCACCCAGGGCCACCGAGGGGGGCCGCGAACGAAGTGAGCTTGGGGGTGCCATCCGGGTGCCTAAATTTTGAGCAAGCCGGCATTGTAGGCAGCGCGGCCGCCACAGTCATCCGGAGGGGTCGTTCGCGCCGGATCGGCTATCGTGCAGCCAAGGAGCCCACGACCGCCATGGACTGCCGCCCGCATTGCGCCGCCTGCTGCATCGCGCCGTCGATCAGCAGCGCCATTCCCGGCATGCCCACCGGCAAGCCGGCCGGCACGCGCTGCGTACAGCTCGACGCCGACCTGCGCTGCGCGATCTTCGGGCGATCCGAGCGACCCGCCGTCTGCCGCTCGCTGCAAGCGTCCGCCGCCATGTGCGGCGACAACCGCGAGCAGGCGATGCGCTGGCTCGGCCACCTGGAAGAAGCGACCCTCCCCCGATGAGCGCCGCGCCCACCCCGGCCGAGCTGTCCCGCCTGTCCGAGCTCTACCCGGCGCTCGCCGAGCTGCCACCCGCGCTGCGCGACGACGCGCTGCAGCGCCAGGCCACTTGGCTTGCCGTGCCAGCCGGCGCGACGCTGTTCGAGGAGCAGTCACCCTGCCAGGGCTTCCCGATGGTTCTCGCCGGCGAGGTGCGCGTGGCGCGCGGTACGCCACAAGGCCGCTCGCTGGAGCTGTACCGGGTCGGCCCGGGCGAGCTGTGCGTGGTCTCCGCCTCCTGCCTGTTCGGTCAGCACCTGCTCAGCGCGCACGGCGCAACCACCGCCCCGACCCGGCTCGCCGTGCTCTCGCCGGCCGCCTTCGACACCTGCTGCGCGCACGAGCCGTTTCGCCGCTATGTCTTCGGCGTCTTCGCCGATCGGCTCGCCGACCTGATGGCGCTCGCCGAGGCGGTGGCCTTCCAGCGCCTCGACCAGCGCCTCGCCTCGGCCCTGCTCGGCCACGGCGAGGTGCTGCATGCCAGCCATCAGACGCTCGCCGACGAGCTCGGCACGGTGCGCGAGATGGTCACGCGGCTGTTGCGCCGCTTCGAGCGCGCCGGCTGGCTGGCCCTGGGACGCGAGCGCATCGAGCTGCGCGACGCTGCCGCGCTGCGACGGCTCGCCGCCGGGGAGAGCCAGGCTGTGTGACCGCAGTCACAGACGTTTGCACCTGCCGCGCCGGACACTGCGCGCACCCCGGCGAGTCTTGCCGGACATCAAGGAGCAGACATGAAGACGAACGAAGGAACCATCGACCGCGCGCTGCGCGTGATCGCCGGCTTGGTGCTGATTGCGCTGGCCGCCACCGGCACGGTGGGCGTGTGGGGCTGGGTCGGCGTGGTGCCGCTGGCCACGGGCCTGATCGGCTGGTGCCCGGCCTACACGCTGTTGGGCATCAGCACCTGCCCGATGAAGGCGTCGAAGTAGTCCCGGCGGGGCGCAGCATCTCCACGTGGGGGATGCCGTCCTCCAGGTATTCATCGCCCACCGTCGCGAAGCCGAAGTCCGCATAGAAGCGGGCGAGGTGGGCCTGCGCGGAGATGCGGATGCCCTGGCCCGGGAAGGCCTCTGCGGTGTGCGCCACGGCCCGGCGCATCAGTTCGCGGCCCAGCCCGGTGCCTCGTGCAGCGGCCGTGGTGACGACGCGGCCGATCGACGGCTCGGCGTATTTCACGCCGGGCTCGACGACCCGCGCGTAGGCCAGCGGCTCGCGTTGCCGCGGCGACCAGGCGGCGAGGTGGAAGGCCCGCTCGTCGGCGCCGTCGGCGTCGAGGTAGACGCAGGCCTGCTCGATCACGAACACCTGTTGACGCGCGCGATAGATGGCCTGCAGCTCTCGCACGTCGAGCGCGTCGAAGCGGCACCAGCGCCAGCGGATCTCCGAAGCGGAATCGTCCATGCCGCGATGATGCCCCTCGCGCTCAGCGCACCGCGGCCCGGCGCAGCACCCGCGCCACGAACCCGACGCCCAGCAGCGCCAGCAGCGCGCACACCGCCAGCGACGCCAGCAGCGGCTCGGCACCGAGCGCATCGCCCTTCAGCACGCGTGTCATCAGCGTGTTCTGCGCCAGCGCCGGCACCCAGAAGTGCCACGGCTCCTCGCCGCCAGGGTTGAGCAGGCCGACCAGCGGCATCAGCGACACGCCCAGCACCACCACCGCCGAGCTCGCCTGCGCTTCCTTGACGCTCTTGCAGCGAATCGCCACGGCCATCAGCAGCGCCGACAGCGCCGCGGCGAAGGGCGCGATGATGGTCACGAACCAGGCCGCTTCGACCCAGCCGAACTGGAACAGGGCCGCCAGGGTGTCGCTGCGCAGCAGCCACTGCGCGGGGATGAAGCTGAAGCAACTCAGCACCGCGATGAGCAGCGCCACCGCCGAGACCGCCGCCCACTTGCCCAACACCACTGCGAGCGGCGACGCCGGGTTCATCAGCAGCGGTTCGAGCGAGCCGCGTTCGCGCTCGCCGGCGGTGCTGTCCAGCGCGGCGTTGAGCGCACCGTAGAGCACCGCCATCAGCACGAAGAAAGGCAGCATGCCGGTGATCTGCGTTCCGCGCGTCTGCGGGCTGGCCAGGTCGCGCTCGTCGAGCCGCACCGGCTCGAGCAGCTCGCCCGACACGCCGCGCAGCGCCAGCGCCAGCGTCGCGCGCTCGCGGTTGAAGCCGGCCACCAGCCCCTGCAGCCGCCCGGCGCCGGCCTCGGCACGCTTGTTGGCGCTGTCGCTGACCAGCACCAGCAGCGGCACCTCGGCGCGCTGCAGCGCCACCTCGAAGTCCTGCGGCAGCACCAGCACCGGGTCGCCGAACTCGGCGCGGCGCAGCTGCGTCTCGTAGTCGGCCGGCGCGTGCTTCACCGCGAAGCCCTGCCGCGCGATGTAGTTGACCAGTGTGGGCGCATGCTCGGCACCGGCCAGCACCACTTCGCGCCGCTCGGCGCGCGACTCGAACGAGGCCACCAGGGCCGACAGCGCCACCAGCACCAGGGGGCCCATCAGCACGCTGGACAGCAGCACCACCATCAGCGTGCGCCGGTCGCGCAGCGCGTCCACCCACTCCTTGGCAAACACCGTCCAGGCCGGCCAGCGCTTCATGCCACCATCCCCGCCACGTCGGCATAGGCGAGCTTCACGAAAGCCTCCTCGAAGTCGCGCGTGCCACAACGTGCGCGCAGCTCGGCCACCGTGCCCTGCGCCACCGTACGTCCCCGCGCGACGACGACGACGCTGTCGCACAGCCGTTCCACCTCCTGCATGATGTGGGTGGAGAAGACGACGCACTTGCCGCCCCCGGCCGGCGAGGCGAGCCACTGCAGCGTCTCGCGCAGCGCACGCGTGGCGATCACGTCCAGGCCGTTGGTCGGCTCGTCGAGCACGATGTTCGCCGGGTCGTGCACCAGCGCCCGCGCCAGCGCCACCTTCATGCGCTCGCCCTGGCTGAAGCCCTCGGTGCGGCGCTCGAGCAGGCCGACGCAGTCGAGCATCTGCGCCAGTGCCTCGGCGCGCGCCTGGGCCTCCTCGTGCGCCATGCCTTGCAGTGCCGAGAAGTAGACGATGTTCTCGCGCGCCGTCAGTCGCGGATAGAGGCCGCGCGCATCGCTGAGCACGCCCATGCGCGCCAGCGCCTCGCGCGGCCGGCTGACCACGTCGATGCCGTCCACCTCCAGGGTGCCGGCATCGGGCTGCATCAGCCCGGCGAGCATGCGCAGCGTGGTCGTCTTGCCCGCGCCGTTGGGGCCGAGCAAGCCGGTGATGCGGCCGTCGACGGCATTGAGTCCGACCTCGCGCACCGCCAGCACCGGTGCGGCTCGCGCGCCGAACAGTCGCGGGCGCGGCGCCGCGAAGGTCTTGGCCAGGCGTTCGATGCGGATCACTCGGTCGGCTCCGGCAGCGGCGGCACGAAGGCCGGAGGACGCGGCATCGCCGTGGCACAGCTGGCGTCGAGCGCCAGCGCCTGGTCGTCCGCGGGGGTGTCGAGAAATCGAAAGAGCAGGTCGGGCACGCAGCCGCTGCCGAGCAGGCCATGGCCGGCCTGCGGCACGACCACGTGGCGCGCCTGCGTCCCCAGCGCCGCGGCCATCCGCTCGGCGTGGCGCGGCGGCGTGGCCGGGTCGATGCCCCCGCTGAGCAGCAGCACCGGCGTCGCGGAGGCGCCGATGCGGTAGAAAGCCTCGGGCACCGCACCGCGCGGCCAGTTCGCACAGGCGCGCTCGTACAAGGGCGCGAGGCCGCTGCCGAAGTCGCGCGTCGGCGTGGAAGCCGAGGCCGCGACGCGCGGCGCATCCTCGGCGCAGACCACCGAGAAGTGCATGCCGGTGTACAGGCGCGGCGCGCCGCGCCGCGACAAGGCCCCGGCCAGCGCGGACAACGCCTCGTAGCGCCCCTGCGCGGCCGCGGTGATCGTTGCCGGCAGCGCCGCAGCGAGAACAGGCACGTACAGCGGCGCGCGTACCGCGCCGAGCAGCAGGTCGCGCGTCAGCCTGAACGACGCGGGCCGGCCACTCAGCGGGTCGGCCACCGTCACGTCGCGCGGCAGCGAGGCGAGCAGGCTGTCCCATGCCTGACGCAGCGTCGGCCACTCGCGCGCGCAGGCCGCTTCGGCAGCGCAAGCGGCGAACAGGGCATCGAGCGCCGCCTGCGCATCGGCCGCCGCACTGACCGGCAGCACCATGTCCGGCGGCGCCACGCCGTCGAGCACGCTGCGCCGCAGCGCCTGCGGGAATTGCCGCTGGTACTCCAGCGCCGCGCGCGTGCCGTAGGAGGCACCGACGAGGTTGATGCGTTCGGCGCCGATCGCCTGGCGCACCGCGTCGAGGTCCTGCATCGCCAGCGTGGTGGTGAAGAAGCCGAGGTCGGCGGCCTCCTTCACGTGGGGCAGCTTCAGCAACCGCTCCTTGCACGCTGCCAGACGACGCAGCTGTGCTTCGGTGTCGGCAGCCGCACCCAACCCCGCCTCGCGCGGCTCGGCGCAGTCCAGCGGCGCTGAACGCCCGGTGCCGCGCTGGTCGACGAAGACGATGTCGCGGCGGTTGTTGAGCCGCGAGAACACCGGCATCACCGCCGGCGCGAGCGAGATGGCACTCTGGCCGGGGCCACCGGCAAGCAGGAACACCGGGTCGGGCAGCTTGCGCCGTGCCAGCGCCGGCACGACGACGTAGTGCACGTCGATGCGCGTGCCGTCGGGGCGCGTCGGATCCAGCGGCCGCGCGACCGAACCGCACTGCACCTCGTGCACCAGGCCGTCGATGCGGCAAGGCTGTGCCGCCCCCGCCCCCGCCTGCGCCGACGCCGCGACCGCGGCCAGCGCGAGCGTCACCGTGTGGCAGCGGACGCTCACGGCTCGCCGAGGAAGCGCATCAGTTCCCCGCTGTCCAGCAGACGCTGCAGGTCGCTGGCGCCGCCGATCAGCACGCCCTTGGCGAACACCATCGGGAAGGTCGGCCAGCCGGTCCACATCTTCAGCACGTTGCGCCGCCGCCAGCCGCCGAAGTAGCTGCCGAACTCGAGGTACTGATGCGCCAGGCCGGCCGCATCGAGCAGCTTGCGCGCGCGGCGCACGTGCGGGTTGCCGGACATGCCGACGACGAGCAGCCGGTTCGAGGCCGCCGCCGCCTGCACGTTGTGGACGATGTCGGCATGCAGGTTGGCGACCTTGTCGCGGATCGCCGGATGCAACCGGCTCTCTTCCAGGATGCTGCGGGGCATGGATTGCGTCTCGAGCGGAAAGCGCGGAGGTTAGCGCAGGCGGCCACGCCCTAGGGTTTCCACGGAGCATGCCGAGCGTGACAAGCTGCGAATCGAATCCTAAGATTGCATACAACTTTAGGGCGCAATGCACCTGACCTCCCCAACCACCCAACCGCCGCCGCCATGCAGATCCGCGTCATCAACCCCAACACCACCGCCGCCATGACCGAGACGATCGGTGCAGCGGCGCGCCGCGTCGCTGCCCCCGGCACGCGCATCGTCGCCACCCATCCGGCCAGCGGGCCGGCCTCCATCGAGAGCCACTTCGACGAGGCGATCGCCGCCGTCGGGGTGCTCGAGGAGGTACGAGCCGGCGAGCGCGACCGCGCCGATGCCTACGTCATCGCCTGCTTCGGCGACCCTGGCCTGCTCGCCGCGCGCGAGCTGACCCGCGCACCGGTGATCGGCATCGCCGAGGCGGCTTTCCACTTGGCCACGATGATCGCCACGCGCTTCTCGGTCGTCACCACGCTGGGGCGCACGTCCATCATCGCCGAGCACCTGCTGGCACAGTACGGCTTCGCCCACCACTGCCGGCGCGTGCGCGCGGCGGAGATTCCGGTGCTCGACCTGGAGCACGACGCGGACGCCGCGCTGCGCCGCATCGTCGAGGAATCCCGGCGCGCCAAGGCGGAGGACGGCATCGGCGCGATCGTGCTCGGCTGCGGCGGCATGGCCGACCTGACGGAGACCATCGCCGAGGCGGTCGGACTGCCCGTCGTCGAAGGCGTCACCGCCGCGGTCAAGCTGGCCGAGTCACTGGTCGCGCTGCGACTTCACACCAGCAAGCACGGCGACCTCGCTTTCCCGCGGCCCAAGGCCTTCACCGGCACGTTCGCGCAGCTCGGCGCTTGAACGCATCCCCAACCCAGTGCAGCATGAGGAGACAAGCATGAGTACCCACGACGACAAGGCCGCCGGCGAGGAATCGCTGGCGCCGCAACAGACCCGCATCATGGACCGATGGTCCTACCTGCTCGCCTGGCTGGGCGGCTGCGTGTCCATCGGCACCTTCGCGATGGGCTCCAGCCTGGTCGGCCAGCTCAACATGCTGCAGGCGGTCACGGCCATCGCGATCGGCTGCTTCGTCATCGGCGTCGCGCTGGCGATCAACGGCGCGGCGGGCCACAAGTACGGCATCCCGTTCATGGTCCAGGCCCGCAGTGCCTTCGGCTTCGCCGGCACGCGCTTCCCCGGCTTCGTGCGCGCCATCCCCGCGGTCGTCTGGTTCGGCTTCCAGAGCTGGATCGGCGCCGGCGCGCTGAACGCGGTGTCCGCCACGCTGTTCGGCTTCGACAACCTGGTGTTCTTCTTCATCGCCTTCCAGCTGCTGCAGATCGCCCTGTCCGTCTACGGCTTCAAGGGCATCAAGTGGCTGGAGAACGTCGGCAGCGTGTTCATCATCGCCTCGCTGATCTACATGTTCTGGGCCGTGATCACCAAGTACGGCGGTGCCATCGACGCGAAGATCACCAGCATCGAGGGAACCTGGGGGCTGCCGTTCTGGGGCGCGACCATGCTCTTCCTCGGCATCTACAGCACCATGATGCTCAACGTCAGCGACTACTCGCGCGAACTGCACCGCGACGTGCGCCCCGCACCTCTGACGCTGATCTACTCGATGTCGATCCTGCCGGCGACCATCTTCATGGGCCTGATCGGCCTGATGGTCTCGGGCGCCACCGGCACCGCCGACCCGATCGCCGTGTTCTCCAGCGCCGTCGACAACAAGCCCCTGCTGGTCACCACGCTGCTGTTCATCGCCTTCGCGCAGGTCACCACCAACGTGCTGAACAACGTCGTGCCGCCGGCCTACGTGCTGATGGACGTGTTCAAGCTGTCGTTCAAGAAGTCGGCGGTGCTCGTCGGCCTGCTCGCCTTCGCCACTTTTCCGTGGGTGCTGGTGAAGGACGAGTCCGCCGCCGGGCTGCAGATCTTCGTGCAGACCTATTCGGCCTTCCTCGGCCCGATCTTCGCGGTGCTGGTGGTCGACTACTACCTGCTGCGCCGCCGCACGCTCGACCTCGGCCGCCTGTACGACGCCGACGGGCCCTACCGCGGCATCAACTGGGGCGGCATCGTGGCCTCGCTGGTCGGCGCCGCGGTCGCTCTCTCGCTGCCGGCGATCTCCTGGTACGCCAGCCTGCTGCCCGCCGGCCTCACCTACTGGCTGCTGATGAAGCACTGGGCGCCGTGCCGCCGCTTCCTCGACGACGTCGACACCGCCCTACCGCAGGTCGCCGGCCGCGGCACGGCGCACGGTCTGCGACCGGCCGCGCACCGCTGAGACCCGGCACGGGGGGTGCCTAGAATGCGGGCATGCCCCGTCCGCCCCGCGCGATGAAGAGCGCCGACCCCAACGCCCCGGAGAGCGCCAGCGACTCCGCCAGCGACCGGGGTCCCAGCGTCGAACACATCGCGCAGGACATCGCCACTGCCATCATCGAGAAGCGCCTCCCGCCCGGCACCTGGCTGCGCGAGGAGGCGCTCGGCCGTGTCTACGCGGTCAGCCGCACGAAGATCCGCGGCGCGCTGCTGATGCTCGCCAAGGACAAGCTGGTGGAAACGGTGCCCGACAAGGGCAGCTTCGTCAGCAAGCCCAGCGTGCAAGAGGCGCGCGAAGTGTTCTCGGTGCGCCGCCTGCTGGAGAGCGAAGTGGTGCGCCTGTTCTGCGCCCGCGCCACCGCCGCCGATTACGAGCGACTCGAGCAGCACGTGCGCATCGAGCGCTCCACGCTGCGCGGCCCCTCGCCCGGCAGCGTGCGCGAGCGGCTGCTTGGCGACTTCCACGTCGTGCTGGCCGAGGCCTGCGGCCACCGCGTGCTCGCCGAACTGGTGGCCGAGCAGGTCGCGCGCAGTTCGCTCATCGCGATGCTCTACCAGTCGAGCAACGACCCGCACTGCTCGTCCGACGAGCATGCAGACTTCCTCGCGCTGTGCCGCCGCGGCGACGTGGAGGCGGCGGTGCGCAGCATGGTCGGGCACCTCAGCCGGGTCGAGTCCAGCCTGCGCCTCGACCAGGACGCGCCGGACCGTCAGCTCGACCTCGTCAAGGCGCTGCTGACCTGAGCGACGCCGCTCGCCTCAGGTGGCGAGCACGCCGCGCTGGAAGTCCACCATCGCCTGCTGCAGCTCCTGCATCGTGTTCATCACGAAGGGGCCGTACTGCGCGATCGGCTCACGCAGCGGCGCTCCGGCGACGAACAGGATCTGTGCCGCTTCCCCGCCCGCCGGCGCGCTGAAGCGCACGCCGTCGCTGTGCGGGTCGTTGCGCAGGATGGCCATGTGCTCGCTGGCCACCGGCGAACCGCCGATCTCCACCGCCACGCCGCCGTACACGTAGGCGAAGGCGTTGTGCCCCGCAGGCACCGGCAGGTCGAGCGTCTGCCCGGCGGGCAGCACGATGTCCAGCACCAGCGGCTCGGTGGTCGGACGGATCACCGCCCCGTCGACCCCGTGCGTGCTACCGGCAATCACGCGCACGGCGGCGCCGCCCTCCAGCACGAACGCCGGCACCCGGTCCGGCGGCACGTCGCGGTAGGCCGGCGGCTGCATCTTGTCGCGGGCGGCAAGATTCACCCACAGCTGGAATCCAGCCATGCGCCCCTCCTCCTGCTCGGGCATCTCCGAGTGGATGATGCCGCGCCCGGCGGTCATCCACTGCACGCTGCCCGGCTCGAGCAAGCCGGTGTTGCCCACGCTGTCGCCATGGCGCATGCGCCCGGCCTTCATGATCGTCACCGTCTCGAAGCCGCGGTGCGGATGGTCAGGAAAGCCGCCGATGTAGTCGCTCGCCGAGTCGCTGCCGAAGGCGTCGAGCATCAGGAAGGGGTCGAGCCGCTGCTGCAGCGGCTGCGTGAGAACGCGGGTGAGCTTGACCCCGGCGCCGTCCGAGGTGGGCTGGCCGCGCACCAGGCGCTCGATGCCGCGCGAGCGGGCAATGGAAACCGCAGAGGCGAAGACGGTCGTGTTCATGGTTTGAATGTAGTGGCCGTCCGCCGACCACGCGAGTCAGCGGAATTGCACGCGGCGCTGAATCATCTTGCATGCGCCGCGCCCGTGCGGCTGTAATGACCCCGCCGCCACCGCCGACCGACGCCACCCATGAAGCATCCGACCGCCGCCCTTCTCCTCGCCGCCCTGGCCGCGTTGCACGCTGCCGCGCGCGCCGACGCCCCGCCATCGGGCCGCTACGACGGCCGGTTTTGCGTGACCGTCGGCGACGCCGCCGCCGAGTGCGGGCCCGCCCAGGTCCAGGTGCAGCGCCGGCGGCGACTGAACGTTCGCATCAGCGACATCGTCTACCAGCTCACCCTGCACAGCAGCCAGCTCGACGTCGTGCTCATGCACGGCACCATGCAGATCGACGGCTTCTTCGCAAACTACGAGTGGCACGGCAACGCGCTGCAGTTCTTCGACCAGGAGAAGCGCACCCGCTACGAGTTGCACCTGGCGCCGCGGACCGGCTCACGCTGACGCGCTGCCGCCTCAGGTCGCCGGGCCCGGCCTGAGCACGCCCTCGCAGAGCGTGCGCGCTTCGCCGCGCGGCAGCCTGGCGCAGACCACGTCGAGGCGCTGCTGCAGCCGGCGCTGCATGGCGGCATGCTCGCCCATCGCGTCCCAGTCGCGCAGCAGCTTGCCGATGCGCTGCATCGAGCGGCCGCTGCGCGCGTCGAAGGCATCGGGCTGTGCGGCCGCTTCGTCGATCAGCTGCTCCGCCACGGACTCGATGCGCGCCGCGTCTTCCGGTGCCAGTTCGGTCAGCAGGCGCAAGTGGCTGGCGCCCCATTGAAGCCTGGTCGACGTGCCCTCGCTCCTCTCGAACGCCTGGGCGGACCAGTCCAGCGCCGCGGCGTTGTCACCGCGCTTCTTCGCGTTGTCGGCCAGGTCGCTCATCAGGTAGTAGGGCGAATGGCTCTTCGCCAGGTTGGCCTTCAGCAAGGCATCCGAATCGTTCATCAGGCCGGCCTGCTCGAGCGCCCAGGCGGCCGTGGTGATCACCGCCTGGCGCTCGTAGCCGTCGCTGATCTCGCGGTCGAAGCGCGTCGCCATCTCGCGCACCTCGGCCTGCAGTGCCTGCGGCACGTCGGGCTGCGCCAACCGGACCCGCGCGACCAGTGCCACCAGGCGGTCGGCACGCGACAGCGTGGCGTCGGCCTGCAGCCGGGCCAGTGCCGTGTCATAGGCGGCGACCAGCGAGCGCCGCTGCGCCGACCCGGGCGCGGAGAGCGCGGCGACGATCGGCCGCGCGTTCAGCGCCAGCACGTCGACGTGGCGGCGTGCCGAGGCCGCATCGCCCAGCAGCCCCAGCACCGGCGCGCTCTGCGCCGCCGCGTCCGGCGCTGGCGCGGCCTTCGCCTCGACGGCCGCCAGCGCCTTCAGGCGCAGGCGCATCGCACTGTCCGCGAAAGCCGGCGGGCAGGCCTGCGCGAGCTCGCGCAGCAGTGGCCCGGCGCCGCCCGCGCCGACGAGTTGCTGCTGGTCGGTCTCCCAAGCGTAGTAGGCGAGCAGCCGCCAGTCCGATTCCGTCAGCCCTTGGCCGCCGGCCCGCGCCAGCGCCAGCAGTTCGCCGGCCGGACGCCGCGCGGAAAGCGCCAGCGTCAGCACCTCGTGGTACTGCTGCGCGTCCACCTCGCCGGGCAGGCGTGTCACCTCGCGGCCATCGCGGTCGAACAGCACCGTGGTCGGGTAGCCGCGCACCGCGAAGCGCGTGCCGAGCTTCTGCGCGCCGGGCTTGTCGCCGTCGACATAGACCGCCACGAAGGCGCGCGAGCGCTCGATGAAGTCCTGGCGGTTGAAGAGCGTGGCCTGCAGCTGGTTGCAGGGCGGGCACCACTTGGCGCCCCAGTAGACGAACACCGGTTTGGCCTCGGCCCTGGCACGGGCGAAGGCGGCATCGACCTCGACGTCGGTGGCGGCGCGCAGCCAGGCGACGCCGCCGTCGGCGGGCGCCGGATTCGCCGCGCTCGCCACCGGCGGCGACGCCGGCGGCAGGGGCTCGCGCTTCGAGCAGGCGCTCAGCGCGGCCGCGGCCAGTACCGCCAGGGCGATCGATGCGACATGGTCCATGGGCACTCCCGCAACTGCGATCCAGTGTGCCGCATCAGGGCGCGCGCCGCACGCCGTCGAGCTTCTCGCACAGGTCGCGGATGCCCTCGACGATGCGGTCCGACGAGCGGTGCAACGTGTCCGAGTCGACCACGAGCAGCGCGCCGTGCCGCGTCGCCCTGAGCTGGCCGAAGCGCCGCCAGGTGTCCAGGCCGTCGGGCCCGTCGCGGCCGGCACGCCCGGTGACGATGACATCCGGGTCGATGGCCACCACCGCTTCCTCGCTGACCGTCGGCGTGAGCGGCGCGAGCGCCGCAAACACGTTGCGCGCGCCGCACAGCGCGAGGCCCTCGCTGATCAGGTGGCGGCCATTGACGGTGAGCAGCGGCCGGTGCCAGATCTGATAGAAGACCCGCAGCGGCGGCCGGCCGGCATGACGCTCGCGCAGCGCGCCCAGCTCGGCCTCGAAGCGATCGGCGCGCGCGTTCGCTGCAGCCTCCGTGCCGGCCAGCCGGCCGAAGCGGCGCAGCGTGCCGGCGATGTCGGCCAGCGTGCCGAGCTCGCTGGCGTAGACCGGGATGCCCAGCGTGGCCAGTCGCTGCAGCTGCTGGGGCGAATTGCCGTCGCGCCAGACCACCAGCAGGTCGGGCTTGAGCGCGACGATGCGCTCGAGGTCGAGCATCGCGCTGTCGCCCACGCGCGGCAGCGCCTTCGCCGCCTCCGGGAAGTCGCTGTAGGCGCCTACGCCGACCACGGCGCCGCCGGCGCCCGCGGCGAACAGCAGCTCGGTGAGGTGCGGCGCGAGGCTGACGATGCGCCGCGCCGGGCCCGAGAGGGTGATCGTCGCGCCACCGTCGTCTCGCACCTGCACGGCCGACCAGGCCACAGGGCCGCTCAGGATCAGCGAGGCGATGAGCAGGGCGCGGCGCAGCATGGTCGGTCAATCGGCGACGAAGACATGGCGGTTGCCGTAGCGCTCACTGGCCACCGGATGGCCGAAGGCGGCGCTGAGCACCACCTCGTTCATCGTCGACTCCGCCGGGCCCTGGTGCATCAGCGCGCCGGGCCCGAGCACCAGCGCATGCGTGGCGAAGCGCGCCGCCAGGTTGAGGTCGTGGATAGACATGACGATCGCCCGGCCGCGTTCACGCGCGAGGCGGCGCAGGTGGTCGAGCACGGTGACCTGGTGATGCAGGTCGAGGTGGGCCACCGGCTCGTCGAGCAGCAGCAGCGGCGGATCCTGCGTCAGCAGTGCAGCCAGGCCGACGCGCTGGCGCTCGCCGCCGGACAGCGTGGTGACGTCGTGGTCGGCGAACGCATCCAGGTCCATGGCATGCAGCGCCGCCTCGGCCGTGCGCCGGTCGGCAGCGCTTTCCCAAGCCCAGCGGCCCAGATGCGGGTGGCGGCCGAGCAGCACCACGTCGAGCACCGCGGCACTGAAGGCGTCGTGCTGCGTCTGCGGCAGCAGGCCGCGCTGGCGCGCCAGCTCGCCGGGCGGCCAATCGGCCAGCGACTTGCCCTTCAAGGCAATGTGCCCCGCCTGCGCCGGCCGCAAGCCGGCCAGCGTGTGCAGCAGCGTCGTCTTGCCGCTGCCGTTCGGGCCCATCACGCACCACAGGTCGCCGCGGTGCACCTGCAGGTCGAGCGACTCGATCAACGTGCGGGTGCCGGCATCGACCTTCAGGCCCTGCGTCTCGAGCAGCAGCCTGGAGGAGCCGCTCATCGCCGCCCTCCCCGGTGCAGCAGCAGCACGATGAAGGTCGGCACGCCCAGCAGCGCGGTGATCACGCCCACCGGCAGCTGCTGCGGCGCGACGACGGTGCGCGCCAGCGTGTCGGCCAGCAGCAGCAGCGTGCCGCCGGCCAGCGCGCAGGCCGGCAGCAGCGTCCGCTGGTCGTTGCCCATCAGCAGCCGCAAGGCATGGGGCACGACCAGGCCGACGAAGCCGATCGCGCCGCCGGTGGTCACCGCGATCGCCGTGGCCAGCGAGGCCAGCACATAGACATGCCGGCGCAGCCGCACCACCGGCACGCCCAGCGCCTGCGCGCTGGCTGCGCCGCCCAGCAGCACGTTCAGTTCGCGCGCCAGTGGCCAGCTCAGCAGCAGCAGGCCGCCGAGCACCACGATCGGCCAACCCGCCGCCTCGCTGCCACCCAGGTCGCCGGCCAGCCAGAACAGCATGCCGCGCAGCCTGGCCTCGGGCGCCAGCATCAGCATCAGCGTGATCACCGCCGACCACAGCGCCGCCAGCATCACGCCGGTGAGCAGCAGGCGAGGCGCGCTGTCCAGCCGAGCCGTGGTGTCCAGTCGCGAGAGGTCGCGTTGCGCCAGCGCGAAGACGAGCACGATGGTGAGCAGCGCACCGGCGAAGGCGCCGGCCTGCACCAGCCAGGCGCTGCCGGCGATCAGCAGCGCGAGCAGCGCGCCCACCGACGCCCCGCCCGAGACGCCCAGCACGTAGGGATCGGCCAGCGGATTGCGCAGCAGCACCTGCATCAGCGCACCGGCCACCGCGAGCAACCCGCCGACGCCGAACGCAGCCAGCGCGCGCGGCAGACGCAGGCCGTGCAGCACCAGCGCGGCACTGCTGCCGTCGGGTTGCAGCAGCAGGTGCAGCAACTCGGCCGGAGGCAGCAGCACGCTGCCGCTGGCCAGCGCGAGCAGCCCCGCCGCCGCGGCCGCCACGGCCAGCAGCAGCCAGAGTCGCAGCGCACGGGCCATGGCGGGGTCGTCCTCGTCGACTACAGGTCGGAATAGGCCAGCGACACGAACAGGTTGCGGCCGGGCGTGTTGTAGCCCTGCACCAGCTCGTAGCGCTTGTCCCCCGCATTGTTGAGCCGCGCCGACAGCGTCCAGCGTGGGGCGACGAACCATGCGGCGTTCAGGTTCAGCAGCCCGTAACCGCCCATGCGCGAATCCTGGCTGTTGCTCGCCGCGCCGAAGCGGTCGCCGCTGACCACCCATTCGACGCCGGCACGCCACGCCCCGGGTGTCGCGCTCAGGCTCGCGCTGCCGAACCGGCGCGCGCGGCGCACGAGGCGATCGCCGGTGTCGGCGTCCTCGGCGTCCTGGTGGGTGAGCTCGCCGCGCGCCGTCCACATCCCCTCGCGCCACGCGGCGTCGAGCGTCGCGCCGCGGATGCGCGCGCGGTTCACGTTGACCACCGTGGTGAAGCTCGGGTCGACGGCGATGAGGTCGCGCACCCGGCTGGCGAACACCACCAGCCCGCCCTGCAGCGCGCCGCCGTCGTGGCGCAAGGCGAGCTCGGCGCTACGTGCGCGCTCGGGTTTCAGGTCGGGGTTGCCGGAGAAACCGAACGACAGCGGGTAGTACAGGTCGTTGAAACTCGGCGCCTTGAAGGCCGTGCCGAGGCTCGCCGACGCTCGCCACTGCGGCGTGAATTTGATCCCGTAGGCGAGCTTGCCGGTGCCGTGGCCGCCGAACTGCGAATCGTCGTCGTGGCGGGCCGAGGCCTCGACGAGGTGGTCGCCGAGCCGCGCGGTGTAGCCGGCGAAGAGGCCGCGGAAGCTGCGCGTCGTGGTCGTGAAGGCGGTATCGCTGGTCACCTTCTCGCGCCGCCAGTCCAGCCCAGCCACCCATTGCCCGCCGAGCGCGACCACGTCGTTCTGCCAGGTGGCCTGGTCCTGGTCGGTGTCGAAGAAGCCGGGAAAGCCGCCCTCGGTGCGGATGTGGTCGGCACCGCGCGCCAGCCGCAGCAGGCTGCGCCAGTTCACGTCCAGCCGGTTGCGGCTCTCCAGCGCGACGCTGGACAGGCGCTGGCGGTTCACGTCGTCGGTGCCGGGTCCGGCGTCGAACTCGGTGCGGCCGCGGCTGCTCATGCCGCGAAAGGCCAGGCTCTGGCCGTCGGCCCAGTCGTGGTCGAGGTGCACGCCGAGGTTGGCATTGCGGTAGCCGTCGTCGTCGGGGTCGAAGGAGAAGGTGTTCGTCGGCTTGGTGGCCGAGAAGGAGTCCGATTCGCGCCAGCCCGCCTGCAGCGACAGCCGCGTGGTGCCGAACTTCCGCCCCAGCCCGGCGCTGGCGTCGCGCGTGCCCCAGCGCCCCGCGCCGACGCTGGCCTCGGTGCGGTCGGCGCTGCCCTGCTTGGTGAAGACCTGGATCACGCCGCCGATCGCGTCGGCGCCGTACAGGCTGCTGCCCACGCCGCGCAGGATCTCGATGCGCTCGATCTGTGCGAGCGGCAGATGCTCGAAGGCGTTGGTGCCGGTGGTGGCGGAGTTGACGCGCACGCCGTCGACGAGCAGCACGACGTGGCCGGCGTTGCTGCCGCGCAGGAAGATGCCGGACACCTGGCCCGGCCCGCCGTTGGCGCTGATCTCGACGCCGCCGCGAAGCTGCAGCAGTTCGGTCAGTGTCATCGGCCCGGCGTTGGCGATGGCATCGGCGTCGATGACGCGCAGGTCGGCCAGCACGGTGTCGATCGGCTGCGGCGTGCGGGTGGCGGTGACGACCACCGGCTGCAGCGTCTGCGGCTCGGCGGCAAGGGTCGCGAAGGGAAGCGTGGAAGAGACGAGCAGGCCCAGGCCGCGCAAGGCGCGAGGGCGACGGCGGGAAGCGATCATCGCGTGGACTCCAAGCAGCCAGCGTCCCCGCAGGCTGCGTTGTTGGCAAGATCCGATGACCCGAGGGGACACCGGCGGCTGCGCTTGGCAGGCCGGTATCCGGGCTCGCGGGTCGGTGCGATGGGCGTCGCGCCGCGGCCATCGCCTTCCCACGGAGCGCGTCCGCAGTGGCACTGAGATGGTCGTGTACCCGCTTACCGGTGCGGGGGCAGCGCAGGCTTGGGCGTTCTCTCGGACGCAGCACCTGCTTCCCGTTTAACGACCGGTCGAGGATCGACCGGAAGCACCTGAAGCCCGCGCATCATAGCCGGGCAGGCGTTCGTTCAATCCACCGGTGGCACCGAGTCGCGCACCAGATCGGGTCGCGATCTCGAGGCGAACTGCGCCAGCGCCACCCCGGCCAGCGTGATCGCCGCGCCGGCGAGCTTGATGGCGGTGTAGCGCTCGCCGGTGACCGCCCAGGCGACCAGCGCGGCCACCGGCGGCATCAGGTACATCAGCGGCGCGGTGCGGGCCACGCCACGAACCGCGTTGACCCAGCCCCACACCATCCAGCCGAGGAAGGCCGCGATCAGCACCGCGTAGAGCGTGCCCAGCCAGATCATCGGCTTGACGCTGCCCCAGTCCACCTGCAGCCCGGCGGCGGCGCTGATGGCCACCACCGGCGCGCTGCCCAGCAGCGTGCCGTAGGTCATCACCACCACGCCGCCGTGGCGCTCGATGAGCGGTTTGGCGGCCACGGTGTAATAGGAGAAGAACGAGGCGGCGACGAGCAGCGTGAGGTCGCCGCCGCTGGCCTGCCACTGGGCGCCGAGCAGCTTGTCGGAGAGGAACACGAGCACGCCCACCACGGCCAGCGCGACGCCGGCCACCTGCGCGCGCGTGAGCTGCTCGGTGCCATGCCAGCGCAGGATGAGCAGCGTGAACACCGGGCCCATGGCAAGGATCAGCGAGCTGGAGAAGGCGGTCGACCAGTGGATGCCGTAGGTCACCAGACCCACATGCAGCAGGTGGCCCGCCACGCCGAGCTTGAGCAGAGCGAGCAGCTCGCGGCGCGGCAGCCGTGGCCAGCGCGTGCCGAAGTGCGCGAGCAACAGCACCGCCGCCGCCACCGGCATGATCAGGTAGCGCACGAACAGGAAGCCGCCAGGCGAGAGCGCGGCGAACACCTCCTTCTGCACGCTGAAGTTGGCGCCCCAGGCGACGATCAGCGCGAGCGCGGCCCACAGGGCCGCACGCTCCCGCGCGGCGTGTTCGCTCATGACCGCCCCCCGTCCGGCAAGCACGTCCGACGCTTCCCCCAGGCGATGCGGGCCGGCACGCGCACCACCCGGCGCGCGGCTTGCCGCGCCGAGCCTGCCGCCGACCGCCTCACGCTGCGTCCCTCAACCAGGCCTGCGCCTCGCCGTCGAGCCCCGGCTCGGCATTGGTGCGCGCCAGTGCCATCCAGGTCGCCAGCGGCAGCCGCAACGCTCGCTTGGGCGCTGGCCGCGCCACGTCCAGCGTGCCGTCGGCGCAGGCGAACATGACGCCGAACTCCGGCGGCAGTTCCCCCGGCTCGGCGATGCCTTCCTTCAGCACATACCAGCACTGGCTGGACATCGCGAGGTAGGCGTGGCGCTTGTGCGGGTGGCGCAGGTCCGACAGCAGGTCGGCGCGCGTGACCTTGATCTCGTGCGCGGCGGGTTCCAGCCAGTCCTCCACCGTGGTGTGGCGGATCGAAAACACATCCGGCAGGGCCATCACCCAGCGGCCCGCGCCGCCGTCGGCGGACTCGTCGACATGGGCGCGCAGCGCCAAGCCGCGCCAGGCCATGCGCCCGGCGCGTGTCATCTCGCGCGCCACCCGCTCGACCAGCGCCTCGTGGGCTTCGCGCCGGGCCCGGTTGCGCTGCAGCGTACCGGCCAGCACGGCCACGCCGGCGTCGGTGACGCGCAGCGTCTCGTGGCCGCTGCCGTGACGCACCCGCTCGAGCAGGCCGGCAGCGAGCAGTTCGGCCTCGATCAGGTCCTGGCAGGGCCAGCCGGCGGAGCGCCAGATCTCGCGCAGCCGCCGCTGGTGCACCGGCGAGACATTGACGGAAAGGGTAGCCACGGCCATGTCGCAAGCGTAGCCTGAATGTCCTCCCGGCTTGCGCCGTATACCCACCAGGGTATATACTCCACCCCGTATGTCGTACCCCCTTGCCATGAAGCCACTCCTTGCATTTCTCGCGGCGGCGCTGATCGCGGCGGGCGCTGCCCAGGCGGCCCCCGAGATCGTCGTGCCCACGGTCGCCGTCTCCGCCACCACCGCCGGCGGCGTCGCCGATCTGGACGCCGTGCTGCAGCCGGTGCGCCAGGCCACGATCACCGCGCAGGTCGGCGGCAACGTGCTGGCGCTGCGCGTCAAGGCGGGTGACAGCGTCAAGCGCGGCCAGCCGCTGGTGCGCATCGACGACCGCGACACCCGCGCCGGCGTGGCGCGCAGCGACGCCGCGGTGACGCAGGCCGAGGCCGAGTCGCGCAACGCCGAGGTGGCGCTGAACCGCAGCCGCGACCTGCTGAAGAGCGGCTTCGTCAGCCAGGCCGCGGTGGACAGCGCCGACACGCAGTACCGCGCCGCCAAGGCCGGCCTGGACCAGGCGCGCGCCGCGCGCACCCAGGCGGCGGTGGCGCAGGGCAACGCTGAAGTGCTGGCGCCCTACGACGCGGTGGTTACGGCCACCCATGTCGAGACCGGCGACCTTGCCCTGCCCGGCCGCGCCCTCGTCACGCTCTACGAACCCGGCCGCATGCGCGCCGTGGTGCAGGTGCCCGCCTCGCGTGCCACGGCGGTGTCCGCCGCCAAGGACGTGCAGGTGCTGCTGCCCGACGGGCGCAGCCTGAAACCGATCGCCCGCGAACTGCTGCCCGCCGCCGACCCGGTGTCGCAGACGGTGGAATGGCGGCTCGACCTGCCGGCCGAAGCGAACACCACCCGCCCGGGCCAGACGATCCGCGTGCTCGCCGCCGGCCTGCCCGCGGCCGCCGCCGGCCCGCGGCCGAGCATTCCCGCGCAGGCGGTGCTGCGCCGCGGAGAGCTGACGGCCGTTTACGTCGCCAGGCCGGAGGGTTTCGTGCTGCGCACGGTGCGCGTCGGCCCGGCGGTGGCCGGCCAGGTGGAGGTGTTCGCGGGCCTGGCGGCCGGCGAGCGCGTCGCCGCCGATCCGGTGCGCGCCGGCCTGCAAGGCGCGCGCGCCGCGCAATGAGGGTGAAGCCGTGAGCGCATCGCCCCAGACCGCCCTCGGCGTCTCCGGCCGCCTCGCGCGGGTCTTCCAGACCCATGCGCTGACGCCGCTGCTGGCCCTCGTCGCACTGCTGCTCGGCGCGTTCGCCGTGCTTGTCACGCCGCGCGAGGAGGAGCCGCAGATCAACGTGACGATGGCCAACGTGCTCATCGCCTTCCCCGGCGCCTCCAGCGCCGACGTGCAGAACATGGTGGCGCGGCCGGCCGAGCAGGTGCTCGGCCAGATCGCCGGCATAGAGCACACCTACTCCGTCGCGCGGCCCGGCCTGGCAGTGATGACGGTGCAGTTCAAGGTCGGCGTGCCGCGCACCGAGGCGCTGGTGCGCCTGTACGACGTGCTCAACGCCAACCAGGACTGGCTGCCCGCCCACCTCGGCGTGCTGCCGCCGGTGGTCAAGCCCAAGGGCATCGACGACGTGCCGGTGCTCGCGGTGACGCTGTGGACGCGCGACGGCACGCCCGCGGCGGAACTGGAGCGCGTCGCGCACACCATGGAGGCCGAGCTCAAGCGCGTGCCCGGCGCGCGCGAGGTGCAGTCGATCGGCGGCCCCGGCCGCGCCGTGAACGTCTGGCTGGACCCGGGCCGCCTGCGCGAACGCGGCATCGACATCGCGCGGCTGCAGGCCACGCTGGCCGGCGCGAACCAAGCCATGCCGTCCGGCGCGGTCATCGACGAGAAGTCGGTCGGGCCGCGAATGCTGACGGTGGAGACTGGCGAGTTCATCCGCTCGGCCGCCCAGGTCGGCGAGCTGATCGTCGGCGTCAGCAACGGCAAGCCGGTGCGGTTGTCGGAAGTGGCGCGCATCGAGGACGGCGCCAGGCTCGCGGCGCGCTACGTCTGGTTCACGCCGGGCGCCGCCGCCTCCGATGCCGCCGCCGGCCAGGTGCAGCCCGCGATCACGCTGACCGTCACGAAGAAGCCGGGCGAGAACGCGGTGGACGTGGCGCGCGCCGCGCGCGCGCAGCTCGACGAGCTGCGCAACACCGTGCTGCCGCAGGGCATCGAGGCGACGGTGACACGCGACTACGGCGAGACGGCCGCCGAAAAGGCCAACAAGCTGATCCAGAAGCTGGCCTTCGCCACCGGCTCGGTGATCCTGCTCGTCGGCCTGGCGCTCGGCCGGCGCGAGGCGGTCATCGTCGGCGCGGCGGTGATCCTCACGCTGACGGTGACGCTGTTCGCCTCCTGGGCCTGGGGCTTCACGCTCAACCGGGTGTCGCTGTTCGCGCTGATCTTCTCCATCGGCATCCTGGTCGACGACGCCATCGTCGTCGTCGAGAACATCCACCGCCACCAGCAGCTCGATCCGGGCAAGCCCCTGCTGGAGATCATCCCGGCCGCGGTCGACGAGGTCGGTGGCCCGACCATCCTGGCCACGCTGACGGTGATCGCCGCGCTGCTGCCGATGGCCTTCGTCTCGGGCCTGATGGGCCCCTACATGAGCCCGATCCCGATCAACTCCAGCCTCGGCATGGCCCTGTCGCTGGCGATCGCCTTCACGGTGACGCCCTGGCTGGCACTGAAGCTGATGAAGCCGCATGCCGCCGGCCACGGCGCGCCGGCCGACGCGCACGCGACGACCCGGCTGCAGCGCGTGTTCACGCGCGTGCTGCTGCCCCTGCTCGACAGCGCGCGCAAGCGCTGGCTGCTGCTGGCCGGCATCCTCGCGGCGCTGATGCTGTCGGTCGGCCTCACGCTCGTGCAGTGGGTGGTGCTGAAGATGCTGCCCTTCGACAACAAGAGCGAGTTCCAGGTCGTGCTGGAGATGCCGGCCGGCACGCCGCTGGAGCAGACCGCCGCCACGCTGCAGGAGCTCGGCGCGCATCTGGCACGCCAGCCCGAGGTGCGCGATCTGCAGGGCTACGCCGGCACCGCCAGCCCGATCACCTTCAACGGCCTGGTGCGCCAGTACTACCTTCGTGCCGACGCCGAGCAGGGCGACCTGCAGGTCAACCTGGTCGACAAGGCGCACCGCCACGATCAGAGCCACGCCATCGCGCAGCGCCTGCGCCCGGCGCTGGACGCGATCGCGGCGAAGTACAGCGCGCGCCTGAAGGTGGTGGAAGTGCCGCCGGGGCCGCCAGTGCTCGCCCCGCTGGTCGCCGAGATCTACGGCCCCGACGAAGCCGGCCGCGTGAAGGTCGCCGAGCGCGTCGTCAAGGCGTTCGGCGACACCGCGCACATCGTCGGCATCGACAGCACGCTGACCGCCGACGCACCGCGCGCCTGGCTGCGCATCAACCGCCAGCGCGCCGAGACGCTGGGTATCCCGGTGGCCACGATCGCGCAGACGGTCAACGCCGCGCTGTCCGGCGCCGACACCGCCTACCTGCACGACGGCCAGAGCAAGTACCCGGTGCCGGTGCGGCTGCAACTGCCCGCCGAGCAGCAGATCGGGCTCGACGCCCTGCTCGCGCTGCCGCTGCGTGCGGGGAACGGCCAGCTGGTGCCGCTGTCCGAACTGGTGCGCGTCGAGCGCGGCGTGATCGACAAGCCGCGCTACACCAAGGACCTGCAGCCGGTGTCCTACGTGATGGGCGACGTTGGCGAGCACGCCGTGGTCGGCGACGAGCGCTCGCTGGTCGACTCGCCGCTGTACGGCCTGTTTGCCATCCGCGCCAAGCTCGCCGACGAAGGGCTGGGCGAGTACTGGATCAGGCAGCCCAGCGACCCGTTCCGCCAGTACGCCGTCAAGTGGGACGGCGAGTGGCAGATCACCTACGAGACCTTCCGCGACATGGGTGCGGCCTACGGCGTCGGCCTGATCCTGATCTACCTGCTGGTGGTGGCGCAGTTCCGCAGCTACCTCACCCCGCTGGTCATCATGGCGCCGATCCCGCTGACCATCATCGGCGTGATGCCCGGCCACGCACTGCTCGGCGCACAGTTCACCGCCACGTCGATGATCGGCATGATCGCGCTGGCCGGCATCATCGTGCGCAACTCCATCCTGCTGGTCGACTTCATCGAGCTGCAGACGGCGCAGGGTCTGGCCTTCAAGGACGCGGTGGTCAGCTCCGCCGCGGTGCGCGCGCAGCCGATCGCGCTCACCGGGCTGGCCGCGATGATCGGCGCCTTCTTCATCCTCGACGACCCGATCTTCAACGGCCTCGCCGTGTCGCTGATCTTCGGCATCTTCGTCTCCACCCTGCTGACGCTGGTCGTCATCCCGGTGCTCTATTACGCGCTGTACCGCAAGCGCTTCGAATCCTCACCCACCTGAACCTCAAGGAGTTCCTCATGACCATCGAACGTGCGATCCGCATCATGGCCGGCTTCTTCGTCATGCTCTCGCTGGCGCTCGGCGTCGAAGCCAGCCCGATCTTCGTCAGCAAGTGGTTCCTCGCCTTCACCGCCTTCGTCGGCCTGAACCTGTTCCAGTCCGGCTTCACCGGCTTCTGCCCGCCGAGCTTCCTGCTGCGCAAGCTCGGCATGAAGGAAGAAGGCACGGCCTGCTCCCGCTGACCCAGGATCCGATCATGTCCGCAGAGCATGTCACCGTCCGCCTGGCCCAGCGCCACGACTACCAGTTCGAGGTGCAGTTCGGCGGCAGCGTGCCTGCGCTCCTGTCGGACGAGCCGCCACCACTCGGCCAGGGCCTGGGGCCCTCGCCGGTGCAACTGCTCGCGTCCGCCGTGGGCAACTGCCTGTCGGATTCGCTGCTGTTTGCCTTCGCCAAGTACAAGCAGCACCCGGAACCGCTGCAGTGCGAGGTCACGGCCGAAGTCGGGCGCAACGCCGAAGGCAGGCTGCGCGTGCTCGCCATGCAGGCGACCCTGACGCTGGGCGTGCCGGCCGAGGCGCTCGAGCACCTGGAGCGTGTGCTCACCTCTTTCGAGGCCTATTGCACCGTCACGCAGAGCATTGCGCAAGGCATCGCGGTGCGCGTCAGCGTGCTCGATGCCCAGGGCGCGGTGCTGAAGTAGCCCGACCCGATGAGCCACATGAAGAAAGACCACCCCCCCCTGAAACACCTGATGCCCGGCTGGTTCGCCATCGTGATGGGATGGTGCGGCCTGGCGCTCGCCTGGCACCGCGCTGCGCCGGCGATGGGCGAGACGGCCGCCAGCGTCTCGCTGGTCGCCGCGGCGATCGCCGCAGGGATCTTCGTGGCGCTGTCGCTGGCCATGCTCTGGCGCTGGCAGGCCCACGGCCCCGCGCTGCGCGAGGATCTCGCCCATCCGGTGCGGCACACCTTCTTCGCCGCCATCCCGATCTCCGGCCTGCTGCTGGCCACCCTCGGCGTGGCCCTGTTCGGCACCGAGGCTCCGGGCGTGTCCGCACTGTGGTGGCTGTCCTCGCTGGCCCAGTTCGGCGTCACGCTGTGGGTGCTGTCGCGCTGGATCGCCGGTCCGGTGGGGGGACCGAACACGAAGCCGAACTGGAGCGCGGTGACGCCGGTGCTGTTCATTCCCATCGTCGGCAACGTGCTCGCCCCGCTGGCCGGCCTGCCGCTCGGCCACGGCGCCTGGGCGGCCGCGCAGTTCGGCCTCGGGCTGCTGTTCTGGCCCGCGGTGATGGTGCTGATCCTGGTGCGCATCGGACAGGCCGGCATGCCGCCCGAGCGCATGCTGCCGACGATGTTCATCTTCGTCGCGCCGCCGGCGGTGGTCGGCGCCGGCGCGATGCAGTTCGGCGCCCCCCCGGTCCTCACCTGGATGCTCTGGGGCATGGCGCTGTTCCTGGCGCTGTGGGCCGCGACGCTGGCGCGCCGCATCGCCTCGATGCCCTTCGGCATTCCCCATTGGGGCATCAGCTTTCCGCTGGCGGCGCTGGCCGTGCTGACGCTGCGCCTGGCCGACACGCCCGAAGGCCGCTGGCTGCAGGTGCCGGCGCTGGCGCTGCTGGCACTGGCCTCGCTGATCATCCTGGGCCTGAGCTTCGCCACGGTGCGCGGCCTGCGCGCCGGCACCCTGCTGGTGCCCGAGGGCCCGCCGGTCATTCCCATCCAGCCGCAGGCCGGCGCTGCATAAGCAGCGCGCGTGACGCACAATGCCGACCCATCGCCCGACTCCTGCCCCGCGCGCCGCGGAGCCATGCAACATGTCCGTCCTGACTGACGAGAAGTCCCGCACCGACCTGCTGCACCGCCTCAAGCGGGCCGAAGGCCAGCTGCGCGGCATCCAACGCATGATCGAGGAAGGCGAGGAGTGCCTCGCCATCGCGGGCCAGATGTCGGCCGTGCGCAAGGCGCTGGACAGTGCCTACGTGCGCATGACGGTGTGCTTCATGGAACAGGAGCTTTCGGCCAAGCTGGGCGACAAGCCTGCGGCACGCGCCGACCTGGGCCACATGCTCGACAACGTCGAGACACTGCTGGGCAAGATCCGGTAACTACTCCCTGTTGCGGACGTGGTCGCGCGCGCATAGATTCCGCGCCACGGCCCATCCTGGCCGTGACAAGCAGAAGGAGTCCCCGATGAAACACGCTCTCCTGGCCACCGCGCTCGTTCTCGCCGCGGGCACCGCGTTCGCCAACAACTGCCCGAACGAAATGAAGGCGATCGACGCCAAGCTCGCCACCAATCCCAAGCTGGCCGAGGCGGACGCCGCCAAGGTCAAGCAACTGCGCGCCGACGGTGAAGCCGCGCACAAGGCCGGCAAGCACGCCGACTCGATGAAGGCGCTGGGCGAGGCGAAGCAGATCCTCGGCATTTGACGAACCGCCCCCGGAGGCACCCCCGCGCCTCCTCTCCAGGCGGCGCCGCCAGCGGGCTGGCGCCGCCCGATCCGCAGTGACTGCTCGAGGGAAGCTCACCGGCTAGCATGCCGGAATGAGCGCCTACCCGCACCTCCTCGCCCCGCTGGACCTCGGCTTCACCACGCTGCCCAACCGGGTGCTGATGGGCAGCATGCACACCGGGCTGGAGGACGGGCGCAAGCACTTCCCCGCCCTGGCCGCCTTCTTCGCCGAGCGTGCGCGCGGCGGCGTCGGGCTGATGGTCACCGGCGGCTTCGCGCCCAACATCGAGGGCTGGGCCAAGCCCTTCGCCGGCACGCTGGCAACGTCCGCCGCTGCAAGGCGCCACAGGCAGGTCACCGACGCCGTGCATGCCGAGGGGGGCAAGATCGCGCTGCAGATCCTGCACACCGGCCGCTACGGCTACCACCCCTTGTGCGTGGCGCCCTCGCGCATCCAGTCGCCCATCTCGCCCTTCACCCCGCGCGAACTCTCCGCGCGCGGCATCGAGCGGCAGATCCGCGCCTTCGTGCGCTGCGCAAGGCTCGCCCGCGAGGCCG
Source organism: uncultured Piscinibacter sp. (assembly GCF_937952055.1). Classification (GTDB taxonomy): domain Bacteria; phylum Pseudomonadota; class Gammaproteobacteria; order Burkholderiales; family Burkholderiaceae_C; genus Piscinibacter. Next base: position 15,167 of record NZ_CALFYO010000032.1, on the reverse strand, counting down.
GCTACGACGGCGTCGAGGTGATGGGCAGCGAGGGCTACTTCATCAACCAGTTCCTCGTCACGCACACCAACCAGCGCCGCGACGCCTGGGGCGGCGCCTACGAGAACCGCATGCGGCTGCCGGTGGAGATCGTGCAGCGCGTGCGCGAGGCGGTAGGCCCCGACTTCATCCTCATCTACCGGCTGTCGATGCTCGACCTCATCCCGGACGGCAGCAGCTGGAGCGAGGTGGTGACGCTGGCCAAGGCGGTCGCCGCCGCCGGCGCAACGATCATCAACACCGGCATCGGCTGGCATGAGGCGCGCATCCCGACCATCGCCACCAGCGTGCCGCGCGGCGCGTTCGCCTGGGTGACGAAGAAGATGCGCGAGGAGTTGCGCGCCGCGGGCCTGACCATCCCGCTGGTCACCAGCAACCGCATCAACATGCCCGAGGTGGGCGAGCAGATCCTCGCCGACGGCTGCGCCGACATGGTCAGCCTGGCGCGGCCGTTGCTGGCCGATCCGGACTTCGTCGCCAAGGCAAAGCAGGGCCGCAGCGCGGACATCAACACCTGCATCGCCTGCAACCAGGCCTGCCTGGACCACACCTTCCAGCTCAAGCTCGCCAGCTGCCTGGTCAACCCGCGCGCCGGCCACGAGACCGAGTTGGTGCTGCGGCGCGCGCCCGCGCGCAGGCGCTATGCCGTGGTTGGTGCCGGCCCGGCCGGGCTGGCGGCGGCGACCACGCTGGCCGGGCGCGGCCACGAGGTGCATCTGTACGAGTCGGCGGCGCAGATCGGCGGCCAGTTCAACATGGCCAGGAGGATTCCCGGCAAGGAGGAGTTCAGCGAAACGCTGCGCTACTTCGCAACGCGGCTGCAGGCCACCGGCGTGACGCTGCACCTGAACACCCGCGCGAGCGCCGAGATGCTGGCTGCGCAGCAGTTCGACGGCGTGCTGCTGGCCACCGGCGTGACCGCGCGCGACCCGAGGATCCCCGGACAGGACGGCCCCAACGTGCTCAGCTACATCGACGTGCTGCTGCACGACAAGCCGGTCGGCGAGCGCGTGGCGATCGTCGGCGCGGGCGGCATCGGCTTCGACGTGGCCGAGTTCCTCGTCACCCCGGCCGGCCATTCACCGACGCTGAACCTCGCGGAATGGCTGTCCGAATGGGGCGTCGCCGACCCCGCCGCGGTGCGCGGCGGCGTGGTGCGCGCCCAGCCTGCCGCGCCGGCGCGCCGCGTGACGCTGCTGCAGCGCAAGGCCGGCAGGCTCGGCAAGGGTCTGGGCAAGACCACCGGCTGGATCCACCGCGCCGCGCTGCAGATGAAGCAGGTGGAGATGATCGGTGGCGTGAACTACGAGCGCATCGTCCCCCAGGGACTGTTCGTCACCTACGGCGAGAAGCGCCAGGACGGCCAGCTCATCGAGTGCGACACCGTGGTGCTGTGCGCCGGACAGGAGCCGCTGCGCGAGCTGGAGGCGCCGCTGCGCGCGGCCGGCGTGGCGGTGCACCTGATCGGCGGGGCGCACGAGGCCAGCGAGCTCGACGCCAAGCGCGCCATCGACCAGGGCACGCGGCTGGCAGCCACGCTCTAGGCCGCCCTCGCCGCCGGAGCAGCGGGCGGCCCGCGCGCCATTGACTCAGCGCGCCGACGCGCGGCTCGTGCCCGCCTCACTCGGTGACCTGCACGCCCTTCCAGAAAGCCACCCGGCCCTTGATCGACTGCGCGGCTTCGCTGGGCTCGGGGTAGTACCAGACGGCGTCGGGGTTCATCTCGCCGTTGACGAGCAGGCTGTAGTAGTGCGCCTGGCCCTTCCACGGGCAGCTCGTGCGGTGGTTGCTGAAGCTCACGTACTCGCGCCTCACGCTGCTCTCGGGGAAGTAGTGGTTGCCTTCGACCACCACGGTGTCGTCGCTCTCGGCGATGACCACGCCGTTCCAGACCGCTTTCATCGGACTCTCCTTCGCGAAGGGCTCAAGCGTACTGTGCGGCGGCGCGGCGCAGCCGGTGTCCGATCGTGTCGGCCAGGGCCTTGTCGCCAACGACCTCGACGCTGTCCCCGTGGCGCAGGATGTCCATCGTCAGCTCGGTGGCGTCGGCGTAGGGCACCTGCAGCTCGTAGCGGCCGTCTTCGAGGTGGCGCGACTTCTGCTGCGGGTGCCATTCCTCGTTGGCCACCCACTGCGCCGCCTCGGCGCTGAACACCAGCGTGGCCCACTTCACCTTCGCGTCGCCGCCGCCGTAGATGCCGTAGCCGGCATCGAGCGCGGCCTCGAGATCGCGCACCGGCACGTTCTTCGCCTTCGTCTCCAGCACCCGGGCGTCGCGCACCGCGTCGAGGGCGAAGCGGCGCAGGCCGTCGCTGGCGTGGCACCAGGCGTCGAGGTACCAGGTGGCGCGGTAGTGCACCAGGCGCTGCGGCGACACCTCGCGCTCGCTGTGGCTGCGGTCGCTGCGCTTGAAGTAGCGCAGCCAGACCCGCCGGCGCTGCACCAGCGCACTGCCGAGCAGCTCGAACCAGCGGCTGGGCACGCGGCGCCGCGCCGTCCCGATCACCTTGATGCGGCGCATCAATTCGCGCGACGGCCCGGCATCGGCGCCGAGCATGCCCTGCAGCCGCTCGAGCATCGGCTGCAGGTGGCGCGACAGCACGCCGTCGTCGTCCAGCCCGGCTAGCAGCTGGTGCATGGTCAGCAGCGCGTGGATCTCGTGCTCGCTGAACCACAGTCCCGGCAGCTCGTGGCGCTCGCCGCGCGCCGTGGCGCCAGCGTCGAATCGATAGCCGTTGTCGTCGGCGTCGTAGACGATCGGCGCATGCAGCCGGTCGCGCAGGTACTGCAGGTCGCGCTTGAGCGTGGCCGGCGACACCGCCAGCTCCTCGCGCAGCGTCGCGAAGCTCACGCAGCCGCGGCTGCGCAGCAGCAGTTCGATCTTGTAAAAGCGTTCGGTGCGGTCCATGGCGGCGATCTACCGGGTCGGTGGCTCATCCGGTGAGCCAGGCGACGCGAGCTTACCCCGAGCGCCGTTGCCGCAGGTGGCTCACGTGCTGAGCCACCCGGGCTGGAGACTGCCTCCCATGCCGCAGCCCGCGGCGCCACCGAGGAACCGACCATGGCCACCGCCTTCTCCACCGAACCCTGCCCCGCCACCACGCTCACGGCGCACGAGCACATCGGCTTCGAGCTCGGCTGGGACTACGCCCACCACGGCCTGACACCGCCGGCGCCCTACGACCAGGAGCCCTCCAGCCTGCGCCATGGCCTGCTCGCCGGCCAGGCCACCTTCGGCACGCGCACGCTGCTGCCCACGCGCCACGTGCGCAAGTGGCTGCAGCTGCGGCTGCACGCCTGGCTGCGCGGACGCAGCGTCGAACTGGTGCAGGTCACGCCCAACCACTTGCAGCAGCTCGAGGTGAGCCATTGCCCGATCACCCGCGCGCCGCTGTCCACCGCCACCCTCGAAGGCAGCGACGCCTCGGTCGACCGGGTGCGCAACGACGCCGGCTACGCCGCCGGCAACCTGGCCATGCTCAGCACCAAGGCCAACCACGCGAAGGCGGCCTGCGGATTCCGCGACGCACTTCGCATCGTGCGCGACATGGAGGCGGCCGGCTCCACCGGAACCGGCGGCCTCAGCGTGGCCCAATGGGCGCGCGTCGCCGTGCTGTGCAGCTTTGTCGAGCCGCTGTCCCACGACGAAGCCAGCGCGCTGCCCCTGCTGGTGCTGCCGCCGAACCGGCTGCGGCTGTTCAACCCGGTCCAGGCGCTGCAGGCCTTCGTCAGCCGCCAGCTGCTGACGCCCGGCTGGAGCCAGCGCATCGCGCGCTTCGAGGTGCTGCTGCCCGGCAAGCCGGCACGCCGCGCCTTCCAGATGTTCTTCCATGCGTTGCTGCCACGCGTGCTCGAGGCCGGCCGCAGCGACGACGCCCAGCAAGCCCGTTGGGCGGTGGAAGACGCCTGGCGCAACCCGCTGGTGATGAAGCGTTGGACGGCCTTCGCGCGGCTGCTGACGCCGGCGCAGTGCGAGGCCCTGCTCGCCCTCGCCGCGGCGCGCCGGCTCGGCACGCAGCGCATCGAACAGCTCGACGCGGCCTGCGCCACCGACGGCTGGAACCTCGAGTCGCGCGGCTACGTCCCGCATGCCGTGCTGATGCGCCGCAGCCCGACCTCCCCGCGTCAGGCCAGCCTGCCGCTCTGATACCCACGCGCCTATGTGAGCGCCTACCCCTGCTGACACGACGTTGTCAGCAGGGTCTTGTCAGCATGTCGGACCTCGAACCCCAGGGTCAACCCGATGTCCATGCTGACCACTCGGTCATTAATACCCCAAGTGAATCAATCGTTTGATTTACTTGCTAGCATGTCGGGCATGACCGAGATCAACCCCGCCCGCACGAGAACGCCGCGCAGCGACGGTGAGCAATCGCGCGAGCGCCTGCTTCACGCTGCGCTGTCGCTGTTCGCGCACCAGGGCTATGCCAACACCTCGACGCGCGAGATCGCCGAGGCTGCCGGCACCAACCTCGCCGCCATCAAGTACTACTTCGGCGACAAGGCCGGCCTGTACCGTGCCGTGTTCTTCGATCTGCAGGCCACTCCCGACGAGGAGATCGGCCGCTATGGCGGCGAGGACCTCAGCCTGCGCGAGGCCTTGCGCGGCCTGTACGTCGGCTTCCTCGAACCGCTCAAGCAGGGCGACCTGACCACGCTGTGCATGAAGCTGCACATGCGCGAGATGCTCGAGCCGACGGGCCTGTGGGCCGAGGAGATCGACCAGGGCATCCGCCCGATGCACGAGGCGCTGGTGCGGGTGCTCTGCCGCCACGTCGGCGTGGACGGCCCCGACGACGAGATCCAGCGTCTGGCGGTGTGCGTGTCAGCGCTCGGCGTGCATCTTCACGTGGGTCGCGACGTCACCGACGCCCTCGCGCCCGGACTCAACCGTGCGCCCGACGCGCTCGACCGCTGGCTCGACGGACTGGTGATGTATGCCGAGGCCATGGTCGCTGCCGAGGTGCGACGGCGGCGCGGCAGCCCCTGAACCCGACGCCACACGCCAGGGAGAACAACAACATGCCCGGAATCCCCCTCACCCATCGCAGTGCCGTCGCGGCCGGGGCGCTCGCCACGCTCGCGCTGGCCGGCTGCGCCAGCCTCGGGCCGGCCCTGCCCGCTCCGTTGCCGGCCACGCCTGCGGCGCAGTGGCAGGCTGCGCTGCCCGCCGCCGATCCCGGCGCCGAACTGAAGCGCTGGTGGCAGCAGTTCAACGACCCGCTGCTCACGGCGCTGATCGACGCCGCCCAGGCCGCCAGCCCGTCGATCGCCGACGCCCGCTCGCGCATCGAGCAGGCACGCGCCGCGCGCGTGGCCGGCGGCGCGGCGCTCGGCCCGACGCTGGACGCCAGCGCCAGCGCAACACGTGGCCGCCTCGAGCTCGGCGCCCCGGTCGGTACCCTCGCCAGCGCGGGACTGCAGGCCACCTGGGAGATCGACCTCTTCGGCGGCAGCGGTGCCCGCCGAGATGCCGCCCAGGCACGGCTGGAGGGCGCACAGGCGCAGTGGCACGACGCGCGCATCTCGGTGGCCGCCGAGACCGCCTCGGCATACCTGGCGCTGCGCGCCTGCGAGGCGCAGCTCGCCCAGACCGAGTTCGATGCCGCTTCGCGCGCCGAGACCGCGCGGCTGACCGCGCTGGCCGCCAGCGCCGGCTTTCAGGCGCCCGCCAGCGCCGACCTCGCCCGCGCCAGTGCGGCGCAGGGCAGCGCCACGCTCACGCAGCAGCGCGCGCAGTGCGACCTGGCCGTGAAGTCGCTGGTCGCGCTGACCGCCATGCCGGAACCCGGGCTGCGCGCCCAACTGCAGCCCGGACGGGCGCAATTGCCCCAACCGGCGCAACTCGGCGTCGCTCACGTGCCGGCGCAAGCACTCGCGCAGCGGCCCGACCTGGCCGCCGCGGAACGCGAACTCGCCGCCGCCGCGGCCGACGCCACGCAGGCGCGCGCGCATCGCTACCCGCGCGTGGCGCTGGCAGGTGCCATCACGCCGTCGCGCTTCGAAGGCGGCGCTGTCAGCACCAGCGGCACGCTGTGGAACATCGGGCCGCTGAGCGTGAGCCTGCCGCTGTTCGACGGTGGCGTGCGCCGCGCTCATGCCGAGGCTGCACAGGCGGCCTACGAGGCCGCGGCGACACACTACGCAGCAAGCCTGCGCACAGCCGTGCGCGAAGTCGAAGACGCGCTGGTGGCGCTGCACAGCACCGCGGCGCGCGGCGACGACGCCCGCACCGCCGCCGAAGGCTTCGAGCGCTCCTACCGCGCCGTCGAATCGCGCTACAAGGGCGGCCTGGCCAGTCTGTTCGAGCTGGAAGACGCGCGCCGCAGCGCCGTGGCCGCGCAGGCCGCGCTGATCGAGCTGCAGCGCGAGCGTGTCGCCGCCTGGATCTCCCTGTACCGCGCCCTCGGCGGCGGCTGGGTCGCCGACGATTCGCAGTCCCCCGGCGGCTGGACCGCCGACGACCCACAGGCCCGCAGCGGCTCGTCCGCCGGCGATCCAACCGCACCGCCGCGCAGCTGAAACTTCCTCGACACCGTGCCCAAGACCCACAAGGTCCGCCGCCCTTCCGAGACCACCACCATGCCGACCTCGACCCGAATCCTTCTCGTCGCCGCCCCGCTGGCCATCGCCATCACCGCCGTGCTCGTCACGCTCAGCGTGCATGCCGCCGACAAGCCTGCATCCGCAGCCGCGGCCAAGCCGGCGCTGACCGTCACCGTCACCTCGCCGCAGCAGACCACCGTGCCGCTGAAGATCGCCGCCAACGGCAACATCAGCGCCTGGCAGGAGGCCAGCGTCGGCACCGAGGCCAACGGGCTGCGCCTGGCCGAGGTGCGCGTGAACGTCGGTGACGTGGTCAAGCGCGGCCAGGTGCTGGCCACCTTCGCCGCCGACACCCTTGCAGCCGAGCTGGCGCAGACGCGCGCCGCCGTCGCCGAGGCCGAGGCCACGCTGGCCGAAGCCAGCGCCAACGCGCAGCGCGCCCGCGACCTGCAGAGCACCGGCGCGCTGTCGGCCCAGCAAATCAACCAGTACCTCACCGCCGAGCGCACCGCGCAGGCCAGGCTGGAAGCGCAGCGCGCCGCCGCCCGTACGCAGCAGCTGCGTCTGGCGCAGACCCAGGTGCTGGCGCCGGACCACGGGATCATCTCGGCGCGCAGTGCCACCGTCGGCGCGGTGTTGCCGGCCGGGCAGGAACTGTTCCGCCTGATCCGCGGCGGCCGGCTCGAATGGCGCGCCGAAGTGGCCGCGGCCGACCTTGCGCAACTCAAGCCCGGACTTCCGGCCAGCGTCACGCCGGCAGGCGGCACACCCATCGTCGGCAAGCTGCGCATGGTCGGGCCCACCGTCGACCCGGCCACGCGCAACGGCATCGTCTACGTCGACCTTCCGCAGCCCGGCGCCGCACGCGCCGGCATGTTCGCTCGCGGCGAGTTCGAGATCGGCCACGCCACGGGCCTGTCGCTGCCGCAGAGCGCGGTGGTGCTGCGCGACGGCTTCAGCTACGTCCTGCGCGTCGGCCCCGACGCCAAGGTCGCGCAGACCAAGGTGACGATCGGCCGCCGCTGGGCGGACCGCATCGAGATCACCGGCGGCCTGGACCGGAACGCCCGCGTGGTCGCCGCCGGCGGCGGCTTCCTCGGCGACGGCGACCTGGTGCGCGTGGTCGACGCTGCGCCGGAACCAGCTCATCACACCGCGTCGAAGTAAGGGGCGCGTGCCATGGCGATCAACGTCTCCTCCTGGTCGATCCGCAACCCGACCCCGGCGCTCCTGCTGTTCGTGATGCTCACGCTGGCGGGCCTGCTCGGCTTCCGGTCGATGAAGGTGCAGAACTTTCCCGACATCGACCTGCCGATGGTCACCGTCACCGCCTCGCTGCCTGGCGCCTCGCCGGGCCAGCTCGAGACCGAGGTGGTACGCAAGATCGAGAACTCGCTGGCCGCGGTGCAGGGCATCAAGCACATCTACGCCACCATCCAGGACGGCACCGCCACGCTCACCGCCGAGTTCCGCCTCGAGAAGCCGACGCAGGAGGCGCTGGACGACACGCGCGACGCCGTCGCGCGCGTGCGCTCCGACCTGCCGGCCGACCTGCGCGACCCGGTGATCAAGAAGGTCGACCTCGCCGGCACGCCCATCCTCACCTACACGGTGGCGTCGAAGCAGATGGACGACGAGGCGCTGTCCTGGTTCGTCGACCACCAGGTCACCAAGGCGATGCTGTCGGTGCGCGGTGTCGGCGCGGTGTCGCGCGTGGGCGGCGTGACGCGCGAGGTGCGCGTCGAACTCGACCCCGCGCGGCTGCTCGCCCTGAACGCGACCGCCGCGGACATCTCGCGCCAGCTGCGCCAGGTGCAGCAGGAAGCCTCCGGAGGGCGCGCCGACCTCGGCGGCGCCGAGCAGTCGGTGCGCACCATCGCCACCGTGCAGTCGGCCGAGGAGCTGGCGGCACTGGAGGTGGCGCTGTCCGACGGCCGCCGCATCCGACTCGACCATGTCGCCAAGGTGCACGACACCGTGGCCGAGCCGCGCTCGGCCGCGCTCCTCGACGGCAAGCCGGTGGTCGGATTTGAGATCGTGCGCTCGCGCGGCGCCGGCGAGATCGAGGTCACCGAGGGCGTGCGCGCCACGCTGGCCAGGCTCCAGGCGGAGCACCCGGACATCAGCATCACAGAGGCCTTCAACTTCGTCGACCCCGTCGAGGAGAACTACGACGGCTCGATGAAGCTGCTCTACGAAGGCGCCCTGCTGGCGGTGCTGGTGGTGTGGCTGTTCCTGCGCGACTGGCGCGCCACCTTCGTCTCGGCGGTGGCGCTGCCGCTGTCGGCCATCCCGACCTTCTTCATCATGTGGCTGATGGGCTTCTCCATCAACGTGGTGACGCTGCTCAGCCTGTCGCTGGTGGTCGGCATCCTCGTCGACGACGCCATCGTCGAGATCGAGAACATCATGCGCCACCTGCGCATGGGCAAGACGCCCTACCAGGCGGCGATGGAGGCGGCCGACGAGATCGGCCTGGCGGTGATCGCCACGACCTTCACGCTGATCGCGGTGTTCCTGCCCACCGCCTTCATGAGCGGCGTGGCCGGCAAGTTCTTCGTGCAGTTCGGCTGGACGGCGGCGATCGCGGTGTTCTTCTCCCTGGTCGTCGCGCGCATGCTCACGCCGATGATGGCCGCCTACCTCCTCAAGCCGCCGCGGCACGAGGAGAAGGAGCCGCGCTGGCTGTCGATCTACATGGGATGGGCAAGATGGTGCCTGAAGCACCGCTTCATGACCCTGATCGGCGCCGCAGTGTTCTTCGCCGGCTCGTTCGCGCTGGTGCCCCTCCTGCCCACCGGTTTCATCCCTCCGGACGACCTGTCGCAGACACAGGTGACCGTGACACTGCCGCCGGGCAGCACGTTGAAGGAGACCTACGCCGCTGCCGAGCAGGCGCGCGAGATCGTGCAGAGCAACGAGCACGTCAAGCTCGTCTACACCGCCATCGGTGGCGGTGCCGCGGGCTCCGACCCGTTCGCGGCAGGCGGCGTGCCCGAGGTGCGCAAGGCGGTGCTGACCATCAACATGACGCACCGCAACGACCGCCGGGGCACCTCGAAGCAGGACATCGAGGGCCAGCTGCGCGAGGCGCTGGCGGTGCTGCCCGGCGCGCGGATCAAGGTGGGCCTGGGCGCCTCCAGCGAGAAGTACGTGCTGGTGCTCGCCGGTGAGGACGGCCGTGCGCTCGGCGAACACGCCGCCAAGGTGGAGCGCGACCTGCGCAGCATTCCCGGCATCGGCGCGGTGACCTCCACCGCCAGCCTGGTGCGGCCCGAACTGATCGTGCGGCCCGACTTCGCACGTGCCGCGGACCTGGGCGTGACCTCGTCGGCCATCGCCGACACGCTGCGCATCGCCACCAGCGGCGACTACGACCAGGGCCTGCCCAAGCTGAACCTCAGCCAGCGCCAGGTGCCGGTGGTGGTCAAGCTCGCCGAGGACGCGCGTGCCGACATCGACCTGCTCTCGCGCCTGCCGGTGCCCGGTGCGCGCGGCCCGGTGCCGCTGTCCAACGTGGCGACGCTGGCGATCGACTCCGGCCCGGCCGAGATCGCCCGCTACGACCGGCTGCGCAACGTCAACTTCGAGATCGAGCTCAACGGCGTGCCGCTCGGCGAGGTCGAGAAGAACGCGCTCGAGCTGCCCTCGCTGAAGACCCTGCCACCGGGCGTGATCCAGACCTCGGTGGGCGACGCCGAGGCGATGGCCGAGCTGTTCGCCAGCTTCGGCCTGGCGATGGCCACCGGGGTGCTTTGCATCTACGTCGTGCTGGTGCTGCTGTTCAAGGACTTCGTGCAGCCGGTGACCATCCTGGCCGCGCTGGTGCTGTCGATCCCCGGCGCCTTCCTCGCGCTGTTCATCACGCAGTCCTCGCTGTCCATGCCGTCGATGATCGGCCTGATCATGCTGATGGGCATCGCGACGAAGAACTCGATCCTGCTCATCGACTACGTGATCCTGGCGCGCCGCGACCACGGCCTGAACCGCTGGGAGGCGCTGCTCGACGCCTGCCGCAAGCGCGCGCGGCCGATCGTCATGACGACCATCGCGATGGGCGCGGGCATGATGCCCATCGCCATCGGCCTGGGCGTGGACCCGAGCTTCCGCGCCCCGATGGCGATCGTGGTGATCGGCGGCCTGATCACCAGCACCTTCCTCAGCCTGCTGGTCATCCCGGTGGTGTTCACCTTCGTCGACGACTTGGTGCAGTGGGTGGGCCGCCATGCGCACCGGCGACGCCATGCGGCGACCGCTCTGCCCGCGACGGAGGCCCAGCCGTGAAGCGCCGCGACTGCCTCGGCCTGCTGCTGGCCACCGCCCTCGCGCCGGCGGCGCATGCGGGAGAATTCGGCACGCTCGACTTCGAGTGGCACGACGACGTCCGCCAGCGCCCGGTGCCAGTGCGGCTGTACCTGCCGGTGCAGGCCGATGCGGCGCAGCCGGTGCCGCTGGTGGTGTTCTCCCACGGCATCGGCGGATCGCGCATGGGCTACCGCTACCTCGGCGAACACTGGGCCCGCCAGGGTTACGCCAGCCTGCACCTGCAGCATGTGGGCAGTGACCGGGCGCTGTGGATGGGCAACCCGTTCTCGCTGGTCGAGCGGCTGCAGAGCGCGGCACAGGACGGCGAGGCCATCGCCCGCGTGCTCGACCTGCGCTTCGCCCTCGACACCCTGCTGGCCGGACCGCTGGCGACCCGCATCGATGCCGACCGCATCGTCGCCGCCGGCCACTCCTACGGCGCCAACACCACGCTGCTCGCCGCCGGTGCGCAGGTCGAGCGCCAGGGCCGGCTGGTCGACTTCCGCGACCCGCGCATCAAGGCGGCCATCATCCTCTCCGCCCCGCCGTTCTACGGCGAGAGCGATCCGGCACGCATCCTCGCCAACGTCACCGTGCCCACGCTGCACGTCACCGCCACCGAGGACGTCATCCGCATCCCGGGCTACTACTCGGGCGCGCAGGACCGCGTCTCGGTGTTCGAGGCCACCGGCAGCCGCGCCAAGGCGCTGGCGGTGTTCGAAGGCGGCTCGCACAGCATCTTCACCGACCGGCGCGGCACCGGCGGCGCCGCGCTCAACCCGCAGGTGAAGGAGGCCACGCGCGCCCTGTCGGTGGCCTTCCTGAAGCGCGTGTTCGACGGCGACGAGACTGCGATCCGTCAATGGCCGGGCCGGTTCGCCGCCATCGTCGCGCGCTTCACCCGCGACGGGCTGTAACCTCGCGCGGGTGACGGCCCGCGACATGACGCTCGAACAGCACCGCGCGATGGTGGCGGCGCTGCGGCGCGGGCTCGGGCCCGACTGCGCGCTGATCGAGACGCACATCTCCACGCTGCTGCTCGCCGGCGAGTTCGCCTACAAGCTGCGCAAGCCGCTGGCGCTGGGCTTCCTCGACTTCTCCACCGCCGAGCGCCGCCGGCACGACTGCGCGGAGGAACTGCGCCTGAACCGGCGCACGGCCCCCGATCTCTACCTGGACGTGCGGCCGGTGCTCGGCCCGGCGCGGGCGCCGCGCGTCGGCCAGCCGGAGGAGGGCAACGCGGCGATCGACTGGCTGCTGCGCATGCGCCGCTTCGACAACGAGCTGCTGCTCGACCGGCTGGCGTCGCGTGGCCAGCTCGGCGAAGCGGACATCGATGCTCTGGCGCGGCGCGTCGCCGCCTTCCACGCCGCGCTGCCGGCGTCGCCCGCCGCCCACGGCGATCCGCAAGGCGTGCTCGCCTGGGCACGTGCCAACTTCGCGGCGCCGGGCGTCGATGCCTCCGGCCGCCTGCGCGACTGGACCGAACAAGAGTTCGAGCGCATCGCGCCGCTGCTGGCGCTGCGCCGTGCGCAGGGCTGCGTGCGCGAGTGCCACGGCGACCTGCACCTGGGCAACATCGTGATGGTCGACGGCGAGCCGCTGCCCTTCGACGGCATCGAATTCAACGCCGAGCTGCGCCACACCGACACGATGGCCGACGTCGCCTTCACCTTCATGGACCTGTGGCGGCACGGCCTGCCGCGGCTGGCCTGGCGCTTCGTCAGCGGCTACGCGGAGCAGCGCGGCGACCACCAGGGGCTCGCGCTGCTGCCCTTCTTCGCCGTCTACCGCGCCATGGTGCGGGCGCAGGTGGCGGCACTGCGCGCGACGCAGGCGCCCGACGAAGCCTCGCGCACGCAGGCCCTCGGCGCGCTCGCGCGCGACCTGCACGTGGCCGAGGCGCTGTCCCGCATGCGCCGGGCGCAGCCGCGTCTCGTGCTCACCAGCGGCCTGTCCGGCTCGGGCAAGAGCACGGTGGCGCTGGCGCTGCTGGCTCCGCTCGGCGCGCTGCGCGTGCGCTCGGACGTCGAGCGCAAGCGCCTCGCCGAGGTGCCGCTGACCGCCCGGCCGACGCCCGCGCAGGCGCAGCGCCTGTACGGCGGCACGATGACGCTGCGCACCTATGCGCGCCTGCAAGCGATCGCGCGCGACCTGCTGCGCGCCGGGCTGAACGTCATCGTCGATGCCGCCGCGCTGCGCCGCCACGAGCGCGACGAACTGCGCGCGCTGGCCGCCGCCGAGGGCGCGGACTTCTCGCTGGTGGAGTGCGTGGCGCCGGAGGCGGTGCTGCGCGGGCGCATCGCGCAGCGCATGGCGGCGGACCGCGACCCCTCCGATGCGACGCTGGAGGTGCTGGACTTCCAGCTCCGCGTGCGCGAACCGGTGGCGCCGGCGGAGGCCGGCCTCACGCTGGACACGGATGCCGATCTCGCCACGGTGCAGGCTCGCTGCGAAGCGCTGGCCGCGAGTCTGGCGGACGGCCCCACTTTGGGGACCTGAGTCTGGAACCAGCGCAGCGGTCTTGACGTACGCCCAGCAGGTCCCATGTGCAGTGGAGGAGACAGACCGACATGCTTCACGACGCCACCCGCCCGGCCGCGGTCGCCGGCCAGTTCTACCCACAGGCACCGGGCGCGCTGCGCGCCGAGGTGGCCTCGGCGCTCGACGGCGTCGGCACGCCGGTGCCGACCGTCGCGCCGAAGATGCTGCTGGTGCCGCACGCGGGCTACATCTATTCCGGCCCGGTGGCCGGCCACGCCTACGCGACCCTGGCCGCCGGGCGGGAACGCATCCGCCGCGTGGTGCTGCTCGGTCCGGCCCATCGCGTACCCCTGCGCGGCCTCGCGGCGCCCACGACGGCCGCCTTCGAGACGCCGCTCGGCGCGGTGCCGATCGACCGCGCAGCGCTGGCGAGCCTCGCGGCGCTGCCTCAGGTGGTGGCGGACGACCGGCCCCACGCGCAGGAGCATTCGCTCGAGGTCCAGCTGCCCTTCCTGCAGACGGTGCTCGACCGCTTCACGCTCGTGCCGCTGGTGGTCGGGCGTGCCGACGCCGCCGAGGTGGCCGAGGTTCTGGCGCATCTCTGGGGCGGCGACGAGACGCTGATCGTCATCAGCTCCGACCTGTCGCACTACCTGCCTTACCAGCACGCCCGGGCCACCGACCGCGACACGGTCGAGGCCATCCTGCGCCTGGATGCCACGCTGGACCACCACCAGGCCTGCGGCGCCACGCCGCTGGCCGGCGCGCTGCTGGCTGCGCGAGAGCGCGGTCTGGCACCGCGCCTGCTCGACCTGCGCAATTCGGGCGACACCGCCGGCGACCGCTCGCGCGTGGTGGGCTACTGCGCCATGGCCTTCGAGCCGCGCGAACCGAGGTCAGCGCAGGACGACGAAGACCGCGCAAGGACCGGAGACGACGCGCTCGGCCGAGCGTTGCTCACCCGCGCCCGCAACGCCATCGCCGACGCGCTGCGCCTGCCCACCGGCCCGGAACCCGTCCATGCGGCGCTCGCCGAGCACGGTGCCACCTTCGTGACGCTGCGCCTCGGCGGTCGCCTGCGCGGCTGCATCGGCACGCTGGAGGCATGCCGCCCGCTCGAGCACGACGTGCGCCTGCACGCCCTGGCGGCGGCCTTCCAGGACACGCGCTTCGAGGCGCTGCACGAGGAGGAGTTCGCCGCGCTGGAGATCGAGGTCTCGCTGATCGGGCCGAGCGAGGTGCTGCCCGCGGCCAGCGAGGCCGAGGCGCTGCAGGCGATGCAGCCGGGCGTCGACGGCGTGATCCTGGAATACCGCGGCCGGCGGGCCACCTTCCTGCCGCAGGTGTGGGAGCAGCTCGCGTCGCCCGCCGAGTTCCTCGGCGCGCTCAAGCGCAAGGCCGGCCTGCCCGAGGACTTCTGGGCCGATTCGCTGCGGCTGCGCCGCTACCGGGTGCGCAAGTTCGACGAGGTGATCGAGGCATGAGCGCGACCCACGACCTCGACAACGGCGTGGTGCCGGCGCAGTGGTGGCACAGGCTCGACGACGGCCGCCTCCAGTGCGACCTGTGCCCGCGCGACTGCCGGCTGCACGAGGGCCAGCGCGGCCTGTGCTTCGTGCGCGCCCGCGAAGGCGACGAGATGGTGCTGACCACCTACGGTCGCAGTTCGGGCTTCTGCATCGACCCGATCGAGAAGAAGCCGCTCAACCACTTCCACCCCGGCAGCAGCGTGTTCTCCTTCGGCACCGCCGGCTGCAACCTCGCCTGCAAGTTCTGCCAGAACTGGGACATCT
>NZ_CALFYO010000031.1 GCF_937952055.1 uncultured Piscinibacter sp. | reverse complement strand
CGAGTGCTTGATTGGGACGAGGCGCTACTGCTTGGGTCACTTGAGGCCTAACGTTTGAGCTGAGGCGCGAGCGCCGGGAAGGCGCTTGGCCCGCGCGACGGATGATGACACTGGCTGGCGCGCGGGCCAAGCGGCTTGCCGGTAGAGGTCCGCTCGAGCGAAGGGTTAGGCCGCACTCGTGACGGCGAGCTCTTGAACAAGAAGCGCCCAGTCCTCTTGCGTTAGGTGTGACGCAGCGAAGATGGTCATTGGCGAAACGTGGAACAAGGTAGTCCATGAGCGCTTCTCGGCTCGCAAGCTCGGAAGGCGCTCGGCTAGCGCTGCGACCTTCAGTTGCCGATTGGGGTTACCGAAGGGATGGATGCCAAAAGGTAAGGCCCAGGTACCCTTCCAGATGTTGACGACCTGCTCATTGAAGCGCGGCGCACTCGTCACGATGAAGGGAGTGGTTAGAGACTCCTCCTCGACGCAGTAGAACAAGCCTATGGAACCGATCTGAAACTTCCTCGCCTTCCCTTGATTTGAAGGGTTGGCAGCCTGCTTCTCTGAGATGGCCCACATTTGCGCGCCAACTGCAGCCCAGATGTTTGTGTTGTCGGCAACGCTGAAGGTATAGACATCCATCGAGGGACCTCGGTACTCCGGTTGTGCGGCCTAACGTGATGTATGCGGATTGTTTACGAACTCTGCTTAACATTTGAGCATGCGCCGCTATCGCCCTGCAAGTCGTGCTGAGCGTGATGCTCGCGCCGAACAGCGACGACTCCGCACTGAGAATGTCGGGCCACTTCCGACCTTGGACGCCCCCCAAGATGGCCGACAGCCCTTCGATTGGACCTTCTGTTGTGGAGGCGTCTCTTGGTCCTTGCACTTCGAGCCGAACCCAAGGGACGTAAGGCAGTGGCGGGTGTTCCGGGACGGACAGCCATGGATGTGCGCGGGTCTTGAGCGCGTCTGGCGGGCTATGCAACGAGAGATGAGCCCAGCGCTCGGGCGGAAGCATAGGGATTGAAACCCGACCACCGCCGCGGTCGGGAAGACCTGCCCTAAAGCGGACAACGGCGAACTTCAGCTATTGGCCGTTGGCGGTCAGCCAAGAGGCGGAGATTGAACGACTGCAAACGCTGCGAAGAAGCCTGCTGCATACTGGCCCTCGCCCCTTCGCGCCTTGCTCACTAGGTCAGGCGACGTGCACGTGGTTCCGGCGCGCCTCGAACTTTGCGCGCATCGCTGCCCGGGCCGCACGATGCATGAGTTGCTGAATCGTTAGCGACTCGCTTCTGTGCGATAGAGCCACGCCTTCGGCGATTGTGATGACTGCAGCGGTAGGTGACCCTGCTAGACGTAGTTCGACGGTAGCGGTAGCGGTAGCGGTAGCCGTGAGCGGTGTAGTCCACTCGTGACGGTGCCAGGGTGAGACGTCAGCGTTGAACTATGCAGCGTCAGCGTTGAACTACGACCCAGGGCCTCAACCCTCGGGAGTCCGGCTGCGACGTAGTTCAACGGTGACCCTGCTCGACGTAGTTCAACGGTACCGGCGACGTTGAGCGGGGTAGTCCTCTGGTGACGCTGCCAGGCTCAGGTGTCAGCGTTGCACTAGGGACGCTGGCTTAAGCCCGGAGCCCAGGCGTAGTCCAACGGTGACGCTGCCCTATGCGGCCCTCCGGTGACGGTGCCAGGGTCAAGCGTCCCCGTTGAACGACGAACCAGCGCCTTCACGCTAACGAGCGTGGCGACGCCTAGACGAAGTCCTGCGGGTGTGCTGGGCGACGCAGTCCTCCGGTCACGCTGGAGACGTAGTTCAACGGTGACGCTGCCCACTCGGTCCAACGGTGACGCTCACCGATGCGGTTCTCTGGTGACCGCGCCAAGGTGAGGCGTCCCCGTTGAACTATCACCCAAGGCTTCAGCTCTAGGGAATCCGGCGGCGCCTAGACGTAGCCCTACTCTGACCCTAGTCGGCGTGGTCAAACGGCAACTGGGACCGTGCACCGTGTAGTCCTCTGGTGACAGTGCCAAGGTGCGGTGTCACCGTTGCACTATGCAGCGTCCCCTTTTTGACTAAGGCGCTAGCAATCTCCCGCCCGGGGAGTTCTGCCAGTGCAGCCCACGACGCTCCTAGCGTCTAAGCATAGGCCAACGCGGACGCTGCGGGAGACAGCACGGCAAGCTGATCGCCTTGGCGGAGGATATCCATCGCAATCTCGGTTTCATCGGTGTACGGGACTTCAAGCTCGAACGCTCCGTCGTCAAGCCAGCGCCCGCGCTGCTTGGGATGCCACTGTTCACGGCTGATCCATTGGGCCGCCTGGGGCCTGACAAGAAGCCGGGCCCATTGACGCTTGGCTCCCGCATAGATGCCGTAGCCCCCGTCCATTTCGGCCTCAACCTGCCTGAGCGATACGTCCTTGGCCTTCGCCTCGAGCGCAGTCGCCTGCTCTATGGCGTCAAGGGCAAACCGCAGGAGCCTCCCGCGGGTATGACACCACGCATCGAGGTACCAAGTGTTTCGGTAATGGATCAGCCGCTGGGGGGAGACGTCACGCTCGCTCACCTCGCCACGCCCGCGCGTCAGATAACGCAGGTGAATCCGGCGGCGCTTCAGAAGCGCTTCCCCCAACAATTCGAAGAACTGACTGGGCACCGGGCGCTTCGCGGAGCCGATGATCTTCACGCGCTTGAGCAGCTCCTTGGTATCGGCCTCGCTCGTACCCAACATCTGATGAATACGATCTAGCAGGGGCTGCAGGTGTCGGCTGATCACCCCGTCAGAGTCCAGGTCGCTCAGCAGCTGATGAGTCATCAAGAGCGAGTAGAGCTCCCGCTCACTGAACCACAGGCCGGGCAACTCGTGCTTTTGGCCCCGGGCCTCTTCGCCGAACCTGTAGCCGTTGAGGTACCGGTCGTACACGATCGGCGCGCCCAACTGGTCCTTCAAGTAGTCCAGATCACGCTTGAGCGTGGCCGGCGAAACCTCCAGCTCATCAAGCAGCGTCTGAAAGCTCACATGCCCGCGATTGCGGATGAGCATCTAAATCTTGTAGACGCGGGCAGTTTTGGTCATGACGCTGCAAGAGAATTCGCTCACCCGGTGAACGTCGCTAACTCTATCCGCAGGAGCAATGGTTCCGTCCTGCCTTTGACACGTCACAGCGCACCTGCCAGCCATGTCGTCAGCCTTGATGATGACAAGCTCATAGCCTGAGCCCCCAAAGGCTAACCCCCGCATTTCAGGGGCTTGTCCGGCAGCTCAACCCTTGAGCTTGATGTCGGGGCTCCGCTCTTTCAGACGATGAGTCCCGGGGGCTAGCAGCAGCATCGTGAAATCGAACGACTCCACAGCCCGCTGGCTATGACCCTGCAGAGTGCTCGCTCGCTCTTTGAGCCAGTGACCAGCCAGGATGCCCGCTTCTGCCCGATTGGAGAGCTACCATGAACGAAGCTCTCTCGTTAAATACCCAGGTGATCCTGACGCCGCTGAACGGTGGCCTGCACCGAGAGACAGAATTGGTCGACGTTCTGGTCCGAATCCAGTCGCCCGATGCACCGGCAGGAACACTGTCCGAGCGCCCTCCGCAGGCCTTGTCGCTGGTGCTGGACCGCTCCGGATCGATGTCTGGCCGGCCACTGGCCGAGGCACGGCGCTGCGTAGAGTACGTGGTCGGCCGATTGCGGCCGACGGACATAGTGGGCCTGGTCGTATTCGACAACCGAATCACCGAACTGCACCCCCCGCAGTCAGTGGGCGACGGAGACGCAATCCGCGCCGCCATCGCACAGGTCGTGGAAGGCGGAGCCACAAACCTGCACGGTGGCTGGCGGCATGGTGCGGACGCGCTCGTCGCCCTGCCGGGCATTGCTCTGCGGCGCGTCATCCTTCTGTCTGACGGCAAGGCCAACGCAGGGCCGACGAAGATCGACGAGATCGCACCGCAGTGCGCCGAGCTCGCCGCCGCAGGGGTGACGACGAGCACTTGCGGACTCGGCGAGCACTTTCACGAGGACCTCATGGTGGAGATGGCTCGCGCCGGGCGAGGCAACAGCTACTACGGCGACACCGCCGAAGACCTGATGGACCCGTTCGTCCAGGAATTGGACCTGCTGGGCAACCTCTGCCTATCGGACTTGAGGCTGTCGGTGACCGTTCCCGAAGGCGTGACGGCGACCATGCTCAACGACCTCCAGTTCTCGGACGGCACGTGGAGACTCCCCGACCTCGCCTGGGGCGCAGAGGCATGGCCGTCGTCCGGTTGACGGTCGACACCCGGTCGATTCCGGCGCTTGGCAACCAGATGCCGCTGCTGCGCACCGTCATCAGTGCCAGGAGCCTTGCGGACGAGGAGGTTCAGGTGGAGCGCGTGAACCTTTCGCTGCCAGTCCTGACCACGGACGCATTGGCCGGACTCACGGAAGACGCTCTGGTGCGCCGGCGGATCGATGAGGTGGATGCCGCGGCCGCTTTGCGTCAGGTTCGAGAGGCCGTGATGCATCGCGACTGGTCCGCAGCAGAGGCGCTCATGCGCGACGCACAGCAGCGCTACGCCGACAATCCGTGGGTGGCAGCGGTGCTCGCGTCGATGGCGGACCTCGCACAGCGGCGGGACGAGGCAAGAATGCTCAAGGAGGCGCGCTACGCGTCGGCTCGGATGAGCGAGCGACTCGCTGCGCGCGAAGAAACTGAGCACCTGAGCATCGCCGACGAAGCGGTTCAGCCAAGCTTCCTGAGGCGCAAGCCGCTGCAGGGAAGAAGTGAGCGCTGAACGAGCGCTGCGCGATGCAACACGACGTGGGTAGCGGTGAGCCCACGCTCAGGCACACGCGCCAATCGAATGGTACAGAGCCCATCGATTGGTACGCAGCAAGAAAAAAGGGTCAGCCCCGAAGAAGCTAACCCTTTGATCTACAAAAACTAATTGGCGCGGCTGGCAGGATTCGAACCCACGACCCCTTGGTTCGTAGCCAAGTACTCTATCCAACTGAGCTACAGCCGCGCGAGCCCGAAAGTATAGCAGGCTTTGGCGGATCGTCCGGTCAGGGCAGGAGGGCGGCCGACTCGTAGGCGCGCGCCGCGCGCTCGGCGTCGCCCTCCTCGGTGGCAATGCGCGCCAGCGTCAACCAGGCCTTGCGCCGCGCCCCGGACGGCAGGCCGTCGTCGACCGCAGACTCTTCCAGCAGGCGGCGCGACTTTCCCCACAGCTGCCGTTCGGCCAGCGCCATGCCGACGGCGAAGCTCATCGCCGCCTCGCGGCCATAGGCCTGCGCCGCCGCCTCCAGCTTGGGCAGCCACTCGACGCCCAGACCCTGGGTCGCGTCGGCCAGTGCCAGGGCGAGCGCACCGCGCTCGTCGGGGCTCAGTTCCGCCAACCGCTCCCAGAACGGCCGCAACCAGCCGCGCGCTTCCTCGCTGCCGCCATAGGCGGCCGCCCGCGCGGCAGCACGCGCGGCGACGTAGGGGTCGCGGCGGTCCAGCGGGTCGAGCTGCGCCCACACGCGGCGCAATTGCTCGGCGTCGCGCGCCGTGTCGAGCGACTCGAAGGCCAGCGAGCGCAGCAGGCCCTGCGCAGCCTCCTTCGAGAAGCCCTGGTGCTTGGCGAGCAGACGCGCCGTCTTCAGCGCCTCCTGCGGCTGCCGACCCAGCCGCGTGGCTTGCAGGCGCAGGCGCAGCGCATGGGTGCGGCGCGCGACGCCCAGCGGCAGTGCGCCCAGCAGTTCCAGTGCCCGATCGGCGTCGCGATCGTCGAGCGCCCACTCGGCGGCCAGCAGCCTCGCGCCCTCCTCCGCCGAGCGTGCAGCGGCGCTGTGGCGCGCCAGGTCGAGCGCCTGATCGATGGCGCGGTCGCGGCCGGCGCGATCCTGCAGCCGGTGCGCACTGCCCGCGGCGAGCAAGTGGCCGAGCACGGTGAACTCGTTGTCCTGCGCCAGCTCGGGGGTGTCGGCCTGGATCGTCAGCGCGCGCTGCGCCGCCTTCTGGGCCCGGCTGTAGCGACCGCCGAAGTACTGCGCAAGCGCCTCGCGCAACGAGGCCTGAGCGGTGCGGTCGCGCCGCGCCACGCGCCACTCGCGCGCACGCCTGGGCAACCCGACCAGCGCATCGATCGCATTGAACACCGTCACCAGCAGGACGCAGGTGCCGGCCAGCAGGAGCAGGAAGAGGTTGAGCGACAGGTCCAGACGCTGTCCGGCCCAGTAGACGCTGACCAGACCGTCGTTGGTGCCGAGCGTGGTCGCGGCGACCACCGCCACCACGAACAGCAGCACGAACCAGATGACCGTGCGCATGGGTCGGCGCGCCTGCGCTCAGCGGCCCGCGGCGGCCGTCGCCAGCGCCGCGAGCGTGTCGTCGGGCCGCGGCAGCGCCGTCTGGCGGGCCTGCATCGCGACCTGGCGCAGCAGGTCGCTCGCCGCCGTGGTGCGGCGCGTGCTGCGGTCGAAGTAGCGGTCGATCGTCTGCTGCGCCGCCTGCAGGTCGGCCTGCGCGGTGGGGAACTGGCGGCTGAGCAGCGCCAGACGCGCGTTGAGCAACTTCAGCTTGAGGTTCTCGCGCACGAAGAAGGCCTGCTCGGGGGCGAGCAAGGCCGCATCGGGGTGGTCGATGCGCGTCACCCGCACGAGGGCGCGCGCCTCGGCCCACACCGACGACGAGACGCGGCGCCAGGCCTCGCCCCAGGCGGCCGGCAGCCACCCGCCGGCCGGGGCCGAGGCGGCCTGCGCCGCACGCGGCATGTCCACCGGCGCGGCGGGCGAGCGCGGCAGGTCCCGGCGCGGCTCGGCGCGGGCCAGCAGCGGCAGTTCGTCGACGACGCGCATCGCCTCGTCGAGCTTGATGGTGAGCGAGGCGATGTCCAGTGCACCGGATGCCTTGACACGGTCGAGGTCGCGCGCGATCGCGCGGCGCACCCCGTCCAGCCTCGGCTGGCTGTAACGCGCCAGCCGTTCATCGCTCTGGCGCAGCACCAGCACCAGCGGCTCGGTGCTGCCGGTGATGGCGCCCTGCTGCATGGCCATGCGCAGCGCCGCCTCGATGTCGACGAGCAGGTTCTCGTCGCGCGAGCGGGAAAGCGACTGGATCAGGTCCTCGAGTTGGGTGCGCTGCAGCGCCACCTCGGAGACACGTGCCTCGAGCAGCGCCACCTTGGCTGCGGCGGCGCCCATGCCTTCCTGCGCCTGCTTGGCGAGCATCTGCGCCTCGACGGCCTGCTTGGCGCTTTCCTGCTGGCGCTGCACGAGTTCCTGTTCGAGCGCGGCAACACGCTGGTCGGTCTTCCAGGCCAATGCCAACGCCACCACGCCGAGCACGAGCAGCACGGCGGCTACCGCCGCCCACCAGCGCGCCGGGCCGGCAGCGGCCGCCGTCGCGGTGGGCGCCGGCCTCGGCGGTGCCGCGACGGCGTCGTTCGGATCGGGGTTGGCGGTGTCGCTCACGTCGGACTGCGGGATCGGAATCCAATCGATTGTAGGCAGGCCACCACGGCGTCCAGCGAAGGCCGGCATTCATGGACCGCACCGAAGCCGGCGGCGCGCGCACGCGCGGCGATGCGCGGGTGCGTGGCCAGCGCGACCGACGCACGCCAGTCGCTGCCCGGGGCCAGCGACTCGAGGTGGTCGATCGACTCGGAACTGCTGAACATCCACAACCACGCCGTTGGATCGGCGAGCGCGGCGCGCAGCAGAGCCCGCTGCGCGTCGTCGAGCACCGCAGCGCGACGCTCGTAGGCGGTGACGAAGCCGACCTGCGCACCGCGCGCGCGCAGGGTGTCGGCCAGCCAGTCGCGGCCGCTCTCTCCGCGCACGATCAGTACCGCGGCGCCGTGCCAGTCGTGTCCGCGCAGTGTCAGCCAGAGCGACTCCGAGTCGAACTGCAGCGAGTCCGCTGCCGGCTCGACGATGCATGCCGCCGGCACGCCCAGCGAGCGCAGCACACGGCTGGTGCCCGGTCCCGGCGAGCCGGCGAGCGTGTGCTCCGGCCAGGCCAGAGCCGGCGGCCGCAGATCGAAGAACTGCTCAGCGGCGTTCGGGCTGACGAACACCACCAGTCGCTTCGTGGCCAAGGCGGCCCAGGCCTCGCGCACCGGCGCGACCTCGCGCGGCGGGAAGATGCCGATCAGGGGCAGTGCCTCGGCCCCGATGCCGCGCTCGCACAGCCACCCCACCCACTCGGCCGCCTGCGCCGCGGGACGGGTGACGAGCAGCTTCATGGCGCGCCGCTCAGGACTCGGCGAGGTAGCCGGCCGAGCCCTGTGCGCGCAGCGCCTGCGCGGCGCGCTCGCCGAGCGCGCGCGCCTCCGTATCGGTGCCCACCGTGTCTTCCACTTCGCTGCGCAGCAGCGCGGCCAGCGGTTGCTGCGGGTGCCCCAGCGCGGCGCGCAGCCACAGCCTGTCGCCGCGCCAGCTGGCGTGCACGGCCAGCGGCATGCTGCAGCTGCCGCCCATCGCGCGCGACACGGCGCGTTCGGCCTGCACGGCCAGCCAGGTCGGCCGGTGAGTGAGCGTGGCGAGCTGCTCGAGCAGCGTCCGGTGGTCGGCACGCACCTCGATGCCCAGCGCACCCTGGCCGGCGCAGGGCAGCATTTCGGTGGCCTCGAAGACGCTGCGGATGCGCCCGCCCAGGCCCAGGCGCTTGAGGCCCGCCGCGGCGAGCACGATGGCGTCGTACTGTCCCTCGTCGAGCTTGCGCAAGCGGGTGTCGAGGTTGCCGCGCAGCGGCTCGACCACCAGGTCAGGGCGCAGTGCACCGAGCTGCACCCAGCGGCGCAGCGAAGAGGTGCCGACCTTCGCGCCCTGGGGCAGCTCCGCCAATCTCGCGTAGCGCGGCGAGACGAAGGCGTCGCGAGGGTCCTCGCGCTGGAGCACCGCGGCGAGCGCGAAGCCCTCGGGCAGGTCCATCGGCACATCCTTGAGCGAATGCACCGCGAGGTGGGCGCGGCCCTCTTCGAGCGCCGTCTCCAGCTCCTTGACGAACAGGCCCTTGCCGCCGACCTTGGACAGCGTGCGGTCGAGGATCTGGTCTCCGCGCGTGGTCATGCCCAGCAGTTCGACCTGCGCCCCGAAACGCTGCGCGAGCAGGTCGCGCACATGTTCGGCCTGCCACAGGGCCAGGCGGCTTTCGCGGGTGGCGATGACGATCGGTTCGGCCATGCACGGCATGCTAGCAGGCCCGCGTCTTGCGTCAGCCGATCCGCCGAGCCCGGGCTGTTAGCATGCGGGCGACGTAACCAAGTTACAGCTTCGGAGAAGTTCCATGAACACCGCGACACGCCGCAGCGCGAGCGACGCCGCCGAGAAGAACCGCCCGCTGGTGGAGGACATTCGGCTGCTCGGCCGCATCCTCGGCGACGTGATCCGCGAGCAGGAGGGCAAGGAGGCTTTCGAGCTCATCGAGCGCGTGCGCAAGCTGTCGGTGGCATACCGGCTGAAGAGCGACGCGCAGGCCGGCCGCGCGCTCGACCGCCTGCTGAAGAACCTCTCGGGCGACCAGACCGTCAGCGTGATCCGCGCCTTCAGCTACTTCTCGCACCTGGCGAACATCGCCGAGGACCGCCACCACGTGCGCCGGCGCATGCATCACGAGGGCCAGGGCCATCTGCAGGAGGGCTCGCTGGCGATGACCTTCGAGCGCCTGGCCGGCGCCGACATCCGTGCCAGCGAGATCGTCAAGACGCTGCGCCACGCCTACATCAGCCCGGTGCTCACCGCCCACCCGACCGAAGTGCAGCGCCAGAGCATCCTCGGCGCCGAGCGCGCCATCGCCGAGCTGATCGGCGCGCGCGACGAACTGCGCACCGAGCGCGATCGTGCCGACAACGAGGCGCTGATCCGCGCACGCATCACGCAACTGTGGCAGACGCGCATGCTGCGCACCGCCAAGCTCACCGTCGACGACGAGATCGAGAACGCGCTGTCCTACTACCACGCGACCTTCCTGCGCCAGATCCCGCGCATGTACCGCGAGGTCGAACAGGCGCTGCCCGGCCACGACATCGCCAGCTTCTTCCGCATGGGCAACTGGATCGGCGGCGACCGCGACGGCAACCCGTTCGTCACCGAAGCCACGCTGCAGATGGCGCTGCGCCGCCAGAGCGAAACGGTGTTGCGCCACTACCTGACCGAGGTGCACCTGCTGGGCGGCGAGCTGTCGATGTCGGCGATGCTCGCGCCGGTGACGGCCGAGATGCGCTCGCTCGCCGATCGCTCGCCGGACCGCAGCGAGCATCGCATCGACGAACCCTACCGCCGCGCGCTGATCGGCATGTACGCCCGCCTGGCCGCGACGCTGCACGAGCTCACCGGCACGGAGGCGCTGCGCCACGCGGTCGCGCCGGAGAGCCCCTACCTGCACGCCGCCGAGTTCCACGCCGACCTGCGCGTGATCGAGACTTCGCTGCGCTCGCACCATGCCGACGCACTGATCGGCCCGCGCCTGCGGCCGCTGATGCGCGCCGTGCAGGTGTTCGGCTTCCACCTCGCCACCGTGGACCTGCGTCAGAGCTCGGACAAGCACGAGGCGGTGGTCGCCGAGCTGCTGAAGGCGTCCCGCATCGAGGCCGACTACACGGCGCTGTCCGAGCCGGCGAAGCGCGACCTGCTGGTGCGGCTGCTCAACGACGCGCGTCCGCTGCGCGTGCGCGCCGCCACCTACAGCGACCACGCGGTGAGCGAACTGGCGATCTTCGAGACCGCCGGCCGCATGCTGCAGCGCTTCGGCCGCGATGCGCTGCGCCACTACATCATCTCGCACACCGAGGACGCCAGCGACCTGCTCGAGGTGCTGCTGCTGCTCAAGGAAACCGGCCTGATGCGCGGCGAGCTGCACGAGGGTGCGGTGACGGACCTGATCGTCGTGCCGCTGTTCGAGACCATCGGCGACCTGCGCAACGCGGCGCCGATCATGCGCGACTACTACGCGCTGCCCGGCATCGCGGCGATGATGAAGGCCTCCGGCGCCGAGCAGGACATCATGCTCGGCTACAGCGACAGCAACAAGGACGGCGGCACCTTCACGAGCAGCTGGGAGCTCTACCGCGCCGAGATCGACCTGGTGGCGCTGTTCGACGGACTCGGCCGCGAGCATGGCCTGACGCTGCGCCTGTTCCACGGCCGCGGCGGCACCGTGGGACGAGGCGGCGGCCCGAGCTACCAGGCCATCCTCGCGCAGCCGCCCGGCACGGTGAACGGCCAGATCCGCCTCACCGAGCAGGGCGAGGTGATCGCCTCGAAGTACGCGCACCCGGAGATCGGCCTGCGCAACCTCGAGACCCTGGTCGCGGCCACGCTGGAGGCCACGCTGCTGCATCCGACGAAGAGTGCGCCGAAGGCCTTCATCGAGGCCGCCGACGCGATCAGCGCGGCGAGCTATGCCGCCTACCGCAAGCTGGTCTACGAGACGCCGGGCTTCACCGACTACTTCTTCAGCGCCACGCCGATCCGGGAGATCGCCGAGCTGAACATCGGCTCGCGGCCGGCGTCGCGGAAGTCCTCGCGCGCGATCGAGGATCTGCGCGCCATCCCCTGGGGCTTCAGCTGGGGCCAGTGCCGCGTCGCGCTGCCCGGCTGGTGCGGCTTCGGCTCGGCCATCGAGACCTGGCTCGGCAAGGAGGCGAAGTCGCGCAAGGAGCGCCTCGCGCTGCTGCAGAAGATGCACAGGCAGTGGCCCTTCTTCCGCACCCTGCTGTCCAACCTGGACATGGTGCTGGCCAAGAGCGACCTGGGCATCGCGGCGCGCTACGTGGAGCTGGTCGAGGACCGCAAGCTCGGCCGCCGCATCTTCGGCCTCATCCAGTCCGAATGGCAGCGCACCCACGACGCGCTCACCCTGATCACCGGCGAGAAGAGGCGCCTTGCGTCCAATCCGTCGCTGGCGCGCTCCATCGAGCACCGCTTCCCCTACCTCGACCCGCTGAATCACCTGCAGGTCGAGCTGATGCGCCGCTACCGCGCCGGCCGCGACGACGACCCGGGCATGGACCGCGTCAAGCGCGGCATCCACATCTCCATCAACGGCGTGGCGGCGGGGCTGCGAAACACCGGCTGAGCCGGCTCAAGGCCGCCGCAGCGTCGCCGCGAAGCGCCGCACGGCGGCCACCTCGCCCTGGGCGGCGACCGCCGCCTGGTAGTCGAGCTGGCGCTGCAGCGCCGGGCAGTCGTAGGCCTGCTCGCCGCTGAAGCTCGCGAACAGGCGCTGGGCAGCGTCGAGGTCACGACCGGCCGCGGCCATGCGCTCGGGAAACCAGCCGAGGCTGCGGCCGAGCGCGCGGCCACCGGCCACCTGCTGCAGCGTCGTGCCGCGCAGCACGAGCTGCTCGGCGAGCTGCTGGCAGAGTTCGCGTCGGCCGACCTCCGCCAGCGCCGGCGCGCCGCACCAGGACGCCGCGGACGCCAAGCCGGGCTCGCGCCAGGCCGCGCGCAGCATGGCCAGCACATCGCCCATCTGCAGCCGCTCCAGCACCCCGGCATCGGCCGGCTGTGCGGCCTGCACGGCGCCGAACAGCGCCTGCTCGGCCAGCCGCCCGAAGGGCTGCGCCAGCGCACGGCGCAACGCCTCCGCAGTCGCCTCGGCATCGCCTGCGGCCTGCGCGCGGTCGGCCAGCTGCAGCCAGGGCTCGGCATGGGTCGGATCGACGGCGATCCAGTCCTCCACCGCGAGGCGGGCGCAGGCGCTGGTCTCGGGCGCCGGCGCGCCGGTCGAACAGGCCTGCATGGCCAGGCCCAGCACGCCGGCGTCGCGCCCGGCCTGTGCAGCGATCTCGGCGAGGCGCTCGCGCTGCGACACCCAGGCCGAGGTGGCCGCCGCAGGGGCCGGCGTGGGGCAATCGGCTTCGTCGGCACACGCCGGTCGCACCGGCGCCAGCGGCGGCGCGGCCAGCAGCGGCGCCAGCACCAGCGCGGCGGCCTTGCTGCGCGGCTCGGGCGCCGCTTGCAGCGCTTCCAGCCAGCGCGCCATCACCGGCTTGCTGCGCTCGGCGCGCAGTCGTCGCGCGGCCAGGTCCGGTCCGTCGGGGCCGACGGCGATGCTGCCCAGGCCGCAGACGCGCACCTCGCCGGCCGCACCCGGTGACGGCGCGGAGTCATCGGCGGCGCGCGCGCTCGTGGCTTGCGCGCCTGCATCGACGCGTCGGGCCGCTGCCACGCTCGCCGGCGCGGCGGCCGGTGCCGCATCGAACTGCACAGCCAGCTCCGGCGCGTCCCACAGTCCGCGCTCGGCCGCCACCCACAGCGCGATGGCGGCCGTGCCCAGCCCGGCCAGGGTCAGCGCACGCCCCCAGCGCACGCCGGGGCGGTTGAACCAGATGCGTGTCGGCCGCATGTCCGTGCCGCCCGCCGGTCAGCGCCCTACGGCGACCAGCGCCTCGCGCACCGCAGCGAGCTGCCGCCGCGACACCGCCAGCCACTCGTCGACCGGTGCGACGCGCACCGCCCAGGCTTCGCCGCCCTCCTCGTCGCCCTCCGCGGCCAGCGCTCGACGCTCCAGCGCGCGCACCGCGGTGCGGGACACCAGCGCGTTGCGGTGCACGCGCAGGAAGCGCTCGCCGAGACGCCCCTCCAGCTCGGCCAGCGAGTCGTCGAGCACGTAGCTGTGCCGCGCGGTGCGCAGGGTCACGTACTTCAGTTCGGCCTTCAGATAGAGCACCTCGGTCACGGGCACGCGCAGCACACGCCCGCGGTCGCTGACGACGAGCATGCCGTCGTCGACGGGCGACGGCGCGGGGCGCTCCGGCTGCAGCGAAAGCCGCTGCGCGACCCGCTGGAGCGCCGCCTGCAGCCGCTCGCGCTTGACCGGCTTGGTGAGGTAGTCCACCGCCTCCAACTCGAAGGCCTGCAGCGCGTGCTCGGCGTGCGCGGTGACGAACACGATCGCCGGCGCCTTGGGTTGCTGGCGCAAGCGTGCCGCGAACTGCACGCCATCCAGCCCGGGCATGTGGATGTCCAGCAGCAGCAGGTCGCAGTCGTGCGCAGCGAGGAAGTCCACCGCCTGCGCCGCGTTCGCCGCCTCGCCGACCACCGTGGCCGCGACCTCACGGCAATCGGCCACCAGCGCGCGCAGGCGCAGCCGCGCCAGTTCTTCGTCGTCGACCACCAGGACGCGGATCGGCGCGTTCATCGTGCCCCCCAGGGCCTGCGGCCCGGCCCCCCGCGGGGGCGCGAGCGCCTCCGGTACGGCCGCGCGGCGCTCACTCCTGCCCCCCAGGGCCTGCGGCCCGGCCCCCCGCGGGGGCGAGAGCGCCTCCGGTACGGCCGCGCGGCGCTCACAGCGGCACCGCCAATTGCACGCGGAAGACGCCGTCGGCACGCCGCGTCTCGAACTGCGCCGCCATGTCGTGCATCAGGTTCAGCCGCTCGCGCACGTTGTTCAGCGCCATGCCGCTGCCCGGCCGCGAGGGCTGGTTCGGCACGGTGTTGGCGATCACCACCTGGACGCGTCCGAGCTTGACGCGCGTGCGGATGCGCACGGTGCCACCTTCTGGCGAAGGCTCGACGCCGTGGCGCACCGCGTTCTCGACCAGCGGCTGCAGGATCAACGGCGGCACGCGCGCGCCGCCGGCCTCGTCGTCGAGCTCCCACACGATGTTCAGCCGCGCGCCGAAGCGCACCTGCTCGATGGCGAGGTAGCGACGCGCCAGCTCCACTTCCTCGGCCAACGAGACCGATTCGCCGATGTCGGTGAGGGCGACGCGAAACAGCTCGGCCAGGTCCTCCAGCACGCCCTCGGCGCGCGCCGGATCGACGCGCACCAGCGCGAGCGCGGTGTTCAGCGTGTTGAAGAGGAAGTGCGGCCGGATGCGCGACTGCAACTCGGCCAGGCGCGCCGTCGTCTCTGCCGGCAGCAGGGTGCGCGCCCGCAGCTGCAGCCAGCCGTACACCGCCGCCGCCCCGACGGCGCCGGCGATGACCGGCGCGAGCAGCGGGTGCGCGCCCAGCATGTCCAGGCCCAGCGGCAGCACCAGCATGGCCGGCACCGCTGCGGAAAGCGCGCCCAGCCCGATCGCGCTCGCCCAGCGCACGATCGGCGGCAGCGCGCCCAGCGGCCGCTTGAGCAGGCAGGCCGTGCTGAGCCAGAGCAGCACCGCCGGCACGGCCACCGCCGAGGCTGCCGCCAGCCGCGACAGCCAGGCGGCGAAGTCGGCAGCCACGAACAGCACCCCCAGGGCCACGGCCGCCTCGACGGCGAGCAGCGTGCGCAGCACCACGCCGGCGTGGCAGACGTCGAACACCGAGGCCGGCCGGCGCTCGCCGGCATCGCCCGGCATCAGCGTGTCCAGCGTGGTCATACCGAAGCCGGAGCTGCGCACCTCGGCAGCCTGGCTGCTGGCAGAAAGGACGCTGGGCTTGGCGGTCATGGGTGGCGGCAGGGGGCGCCGATAGAATCACGACGCTTCGCGCATTGTCTCCAAACCCGGCGCAACTTCCATGCGCGTGCAGCCCCCGTTCTTGCCCTGTTGCGCCCGCCCCACCCGCCATGTCCTCCAACCAACTCGACAAGAAGTCCCAGGCCTGGTCCGCGCTGTTCTCCGAGCCGATGAGCGAGCTCGTGCAACGCTACACCGCCAGCGTCGGCTTCGACCGGCGCCTGTGGAGGGCCGACATCGCGGGCAGCCTCGCCCATGCCGAGATGCTGGCCGCGCAGGGCATCATCGGTGCCGAAGACCTCGCCGCCATCCAGCGCGGCATGGCGCAGATCCGCGCCGAGATCGAGTCCGGCAGCTTCGAGTGGAAGCTCGCGCTGGAGGACGTGCACCTCAACATCGAGGCGCGCCTCACGCAACTCGTCGGCGACGCCGGCAAGCGGCTGCACACCGGCCGCTCGCGCAACGACCAGGTGGCCACCGATGTGCGCCTGTGGCTGCGCGACGAGATCGACGGCATCTCGACGCTGCTCGTCGAGCTGCAGCGCGCCCTGGTCGAGCTGGCCGACAGCAACGCCGAGGTCATCCTGCCCGGCTTCACGCACCTGCAGGTGGCCCAGCCGGTGAGCTTCGGCCACCATCTGCTGGCTTATGTGGAGATGTTCTCGCGCGACGCCGAGCGCCTGGCCGACGTGCGACGGCGCACCAACCGCCTGCCGCTGGGCAGTGCCGCGCTGGCCGGCACCAGCTACCCGCTGGACCGCGAGCGCGTGGCGCGCACGCTGGGCATGGAAGGCGTGTGCCAGAACAGCCTCGACGCGGTGAGCGACCGCGACTTCGCGATCGAGTTCAGCGCCGCCGCCAGCCTGGCGATGGTGCACATCAGCCGCTTCAGCGAAGAGCTCGTGCTGTGGATGAGCCAAAACTTCGGCTTCATCGACCTGGCCGACCGCTTCTGCACCGGCAGTTCGATCATGCCGCAGAAGAAGAACCCCGACGTGCCCGAACTCGCGCGCGGCAAGACCGGTCGCGTGGTCGGACACCTCATGGCCCTGCTCACGCTGATGAAGGGCCAGCCGCTGGCCTACAACAAGGACAATCAGGAGGACAAGGAACCCTTGTTCGACACGGTGGACACCCTGCGCGACACGCTGCGCATCTTCTGCGAGCTGGTCGGCGGCATCGTCGTCAAGCCCGAGGCGATGGAGCGCGCCGCGAAGCGCGGCTACGCCACCGCCACCGACCTGGCCGACTACCTGGTGAAGAAGGGCCTGCCCTTCCGCGACGCGCACGAGGCCGTGGCCCATGCGGTGAAGCTGGCGATCGGCCAAGGCATGGACCTCGCCGAGTTGCCGTTGGCCACCCTGCGGGGCTTCCACCCCGCCATCGGCGAGGACGTCCGCGAGGTGCTCACGCTGCGTGGCTCGCTGAACGCCCGTCACGTGCTCGGCGGCACCGCGCCGGCGCAGGTGCGCGCGCAGGTGGCGCGGCACCGTGCCAGGCTCGCGGCCTGATCAGTCGAAGCTGACGCGGCGTGCCGTGAGTTGCGTGCCGCTGGCGGACAGCACGCCGCGCACGGTCAGCGCTCGGCCCGGTTGCAGGTCGGCGGCCGTGCCGCCCTCGAACTGCACGCCGTTGGCACCGTAGAACACCGTCACGCCGCGCAGCACGAATGTCTGCGCCGCGGCGTCCACCGACTCGATCGCCCCTTGCAGCGTGAAGTTGCCCTGAGCGCCACCGTTATCGTCCGGCCGCACCTTCTCGGCCACCAGCACGCCGGCCACCGAGCGGCCATCGACCACCACGGCCCTGCCCAGCGCAAGGTCGCCGGGACGCCCGATGAACTCAGCCGCGCGCGCATCGACCGGCTGGCCGTTGACGCTGAACTCCGTTTCGGACACGTACCGGGTGATGGTGCCGCGAAGCTTGACGCGGTCGAGATCCGGCAGCAGGCGAACGCCCTCCGACACGCTGCGCACCACCCAGCGGCCGCCGACCGGCAGCGTCTCGGCGACCACGCGCAGGTAGGCGCCGTCGGCCAGCAGCGGCTGCGCGCCGCCGTAGGAGAACAGCGCCGCGCCGATGCGGAAGGTCTTCGTATCCGGGTTCAGATCCTGCACCGGCCCGCGCACCTTGAACGCGGCCAGCGTGCCGTGCTTGGGCGCAATGCGGGTCGCGTTGAAGCGGTTGGCTGCGGCGTCGTAGAAGCCGAACACCTCCACCGCCGTGCCGTCGGTCACGCTGGCCAGGCCATTGGCGAAGGCGGTGTCGAACACGGTGATCTCGGTCAGCTGCACGGTCTGGCCGAACACGACCAGCGTGCCGCCGGCCACGTCGATGTCGCCGGCCCGGCCGACCAGTTCGCTGACGATGCGGATGCGCGTGGCCGCGGCGGTCGGCGCGTCGGCACTGCCGCCGAGCTCGCCGCTGTCCACCTCGGTGAACATGCCCAGACGCAGTGCGTCGCGCGTGCTGGCGCCGCCCTCCTCGTCGACCACGCTCGCGGAAGCGTCGTCGAACTCGATGCCGCCGACGAAGATCGAGCCGAAGCCTTCGATGGGGCCGGAGGCGTAGGACCCCGTGCCGCCCACCCCCACGCTGCCGCCGCAGCCGGCCATCGCCGCGGCGACCAGCAGCGTCAGCGCGCTGATCCAGCGCAGCCATGACGGCCAGGCCGAATTGCAGGTCGGGTTCATGTCGGGTCTCCTTCGGGACGTCGCGTCTTCGGTACTGCCTTCTTGGCCGAGGCACGCTTGGGAGGCACCTGCGGCGCCGCCGGCGGTTCCAGGGGCACCTGGTAGCTGAACAGGCCGATGCGCAGGCGATGCCCGGCGCCCAGGGTGCTGCCGATGCCGGCGACGTCGTCGTCAGCGATCATCTTCTCGATGCGCGGCACCAGGTCGTTGGTGATGGCACGCCAGTGCAGGGTGACGAGCTCGCGCAAGGCCGCCAGCGACTGGTCGGACAGGCCGTCGGCGTACAGGGCCTGCTCGAAGTGCTCGCTGCCCGAGGCGAGCACGTTGTCGACGGCAGCGCTGAGGTGGTCACCCACGTTCGCGCCGAGGAATCCGTCCATGCGTTCCTGGTCGCCGCGCGGCACGAACGCCTCGCGGCGCAGCATCACGACGTCCGACGCCGAGTCGTGCTGGGCGAGGCCCAGGCGCAGCAGCTCCTCGAGCAGGCTGCGCGGATGCATGTCGCGCGTCACCGACTGCGCCAACGACTCGAAGCTCGGCGCCGCGCCCAGTCGCGGCAGGTCGCGCGGCCGGCCGTCCTTGTCGAGGTATTCCGGATGCGTGGTCCAGCGCGCGAAGGCCTCGCTGGGATAGGAGCGCGCCGGTTCGGCGCGCCGCTGGCGGGACTCCACCAGACGCGTCACCTCGCGCCGGTTGATGCCGGTGGCCGCGCTGATGCGGCTGACGCGACGATGCTCGAGCAGCTGCGGGTAGGCGGCATGCGCCGCGTCGACGAAGGCGGCACGCAGCATCTCGTCGACGGTGGCATGCGTGAGTCCACGCGCCACCGCCAGGCGCGCCAGCGGCACCAGCAGCTGGCGTGCAGCCTCGAGCAGCGCAGGCTGCTCGCCGGGCGGGGTGGCAGAGTCGGGCAGAGAATCGGTCACAGGGTGGTCATGTTACCGGGCGCGGAGAACACGACGGTGTGACGCATTGCATCCAAAGCGGCCGCAACGCATGGACCGGGGGGCTTGTTTCGGGGGGTTTGTTGCCTATTCACCGCAGCGGCGCGCGGTAAAGCCACACCGGCTTGCGGCCGGACCCGCGCAGCACGGCCCGCCGGTGACGCGCCCGCGGCCTCGAATTCGAGGCTGGCCAGCCAGGCCCCCGGGCGCAGCTCGCGCCGAGCCTTCTCCAGCGCACGGGGCAAGCTCTCCGGCCGCTGGAACAGGTAGACCAGATCGTGCTGCGACCAGTCCGAGGCCCACAGATCGCCGCGCTTGACCTGCGCGAACCGGCAGCGCCAGGCACAGGCCAGTTGCAGCGGCCAGCTCCACTCCACGCCGGCCAGGCGCGCGAGCGGGTACTCGCGTCGCAGCTCGCGCAAGCCGTCGCCCAGGCCACATCCGGCGTCGAGCACGCGTGCCCCGCCGGGCAGGTGGACCAGCCTCGCGATCCCCTGCAGCGCACCGGAAGGCGTGGGAAACATCGGCGCATCGCGCCAGGCGTTGAGCGGATAGAGCAGCGCCAGCAGGACGAGCGGAATCAACCAGCCCCAGGCCGGCAGTCCGCCGGCGAAGCCGGAAGCCGCCAGCGAGAGCGGGAAGCCGGCCGCGACGAAGTCCCGCCGCCAACGCGTGGACGCGGGCAGCGCGAGCGCCGGCCAGCGCATCTCAGTGGCGCCCAGCCACCTGAAGACTTGGAGCGCCCTGTCGGGAGCCAGCGAGCGACAGCCAGCGTGGCGGGCGCTTCATCTCAGAACTGGAAGGCCAGGCGCAACCCGCCCCAGTGGCGCCCACCGACGACGATCGGTGCCGCGGCCTCCTTCATGAGGCTGAAGTGGCCGCCGCCCATGTCGCGCCGGTAGGTCTGCAGCAGGAAGGGCCGCTCGTTGCGCGCCGAGGCCAGACCGGTGCGGTCGTTGAAGATGCGCCGCCAGCGGCTGTTGGCGGTGTTCCACACCACGTCGCCGGCGCGCTGCGGCTGGCAGTACTTCTGGTTGTGCGTGGGCACGCAGCCGTTGCGGTCCACCGCGATGCAGTAGACCACCTTCGGGCTGATCGCCAGCGCCTGCTCCTGCACCTGCGGGAAGAGCCGGTCGGCCAGCGCGCAGAAACGCGTGGTGTGCTGCAGCGGGTTGCTGCCGGGCACGGGCGAGTAGGCCTCGTCGAACAGGTCGGCCATGGTCGCGTTGCCGGTGCGCAGCGCGCCTTCGAGCAGCTGCGAGATCCGCGCCGCGGCCTGCCGTGCGGCCTGGATGTAGGGCGTGTCCTCGGTCTGGATGCCGTACTGTGCCACCGTCTCGATCAACTGCTCGGAGATGCGCAGGAAGGACTCGCTGCGCGTCATCGCCGCGTCGAGCGCCGCGCCGGTGCCGCGCATCTCGCCCTCGATCGACACCATGCGCTCGCCGAGGTCGGCGCAGATCGCACGGCTGCCGCCGGCGGCCTCGCTGATGCGGCCCACGCCGTCCTGCACGTCCGCCAGCGCGCGGTGGAACGCACCCTGCTGCGCCGCGTCCGCCTCGGTGCGGATTTCGGTGGCGAGCGACTCGATGCGCGCATTGAGCTCGGCCACCGTGCTCATGATCTGCTTGGAGCTGGCCTCCACCTTGGCGGCCAGATCCTTCACCGCATCGGCCACCACGCCGAAGCCGCGTCCGGCCTCGCCGGCGCGCTTGGCCTCGACCGAGGCGTTGAACGCCACCAGCCGGGTCTGCAGCGCGATCTGCGTGATGCCGCCGGCGGCATCGGCCACCTGGCGCAACGTGGACACGATGAGCGAGACCTCCTGGCCCACGCCCTCGACCGCCTCGCGGGCGCGGTCCACCGCGCTCAGGCTGGCCTGCGTGACCTCGCCGATGGCCTCCTGGGAGCGCGTGATCTCCTGCACCCGCTGGGCGAGTGCCGACACCGCCTGCGCGATGCGCCGCGTCTCGCTGGCGATGTGGGCATGGTCGGCCTTGGCCTGATCGACCGAGTTCAGCACCTTGTTGGCGGCGTCGCTGGTCTTGCTGGCGATGTAGTTGAGGCGGCTGCGCGCGTCGGGCAGGCCGTCGGCCGCCAACTGCAGCTTGGGCATCACGCCGAGCTGCGTCAGCGTGTCGTGCAGCTGGCGGGTGATGATGCCGAGCTGGTGGAACACCTCGGGCGAAGCGCCGGCCGCCATCTGCGGAGCGAGGGCGGAAAGGTCGTCCATCTTCACGTTGTTGTCCCCTGGGTGGTCCACGATCAGGCGGTGGCGGCGAGCTTCTGCAGGATCGTCTGCACCTTCTCTTTCAGCGTGGCCTTGGTGAAGGGCTTCACGATGTAGCCGGCCGCACCATCCTGCGCGGCGCGCACGATGTCCTCCTTGCGCGCTTCCGCGGTGACCATCAGCACCGGCAGGTGCTTGAGCGATTCGTCCTTCTTGATGGCGGCGAGCAGCTCGAAGCCGTTCATGTTCGGCATGTTGATGTCGCTGACCACGAAGTCGAACTTCGCCGCCTTCAGCATGTTCAGCGCCACGGCGCCGTCCTCGGCCTCCTCGGCGTTGTTGCAGCCCATCTCCTTGAGCAGACCGCGCACGATGCGCCGCATGGTGGAGAAGTCGTCGACGATCAGGAATTTCAGGTCGGTGGCGTTGCTCATGTCGGTCCTCGTTGCGGACAAGCTCGGGTGTTTATCGGGCGGGCGGCACGAAAGTTGGGACCGGCGACACCACGGTGTGGTCGACCAGCGCCGGCAGCGCGACCGGCTCGTGCTCGGGTGGCGCCGCGGGATCGAGGATGCGCTCCTGCGCCTCGCGGTTCATCACGATGATGCTGATGCGACGGTTCGCCGGGCTCGCCGGCTCGGCCGGTTCGAACAGCTGGCTCGAGGCGAGCCCCTGCACGCGCAGCACATGGTCCTCGGGCAGCCCGCCGGCCACCAGTTCGCGGCGCGAGGCATTGGCGCGGTCGCTGGACAGCTCCCAGTTGCTGTAGCCGCGCTCGCCAGAGGCAAACGGCTGGGCGTCGGTGTGTCCCTCCAGCGTCAGCCGGTTCGGCACCTCGGCGAGCACCGCGCCGATCTCGCGCAGCAGCTCGCGCATGTGCGGCTGCACCACGGCGCTGCCTCTGTCGAACATCGCGCGGTTGAGCTCGTCGACGATCTGGCTGCGCAGGCCGTCGCTGGTCATGTCCAGGCGGATCTGCGAACGCAGTGCGGCGAGCTTGGGGTTGGAGGCGAGCACCTCCTCGACCCTCTCCTTGACCGCCTGCAGGCGCGCCAGTTCGGCGCGGCGCTGCTCGGCCTTGAGGGCCTGCAGGTTGATGGCGCGCTTCTTCGCCTCGACCTCGCCCTGCTTGACCTGGCCGCTGTTGCGCGACAGGTCGGCGCCGCCGCCGCGGATGATCGAGGACGAGTCGCCCGAGCCCGAGCCGCCCAGCATGGCGATCTTCAGCGGCGAGTTGAAGTGGTCGGCGATGCCCTTCTTGTCGCCTTCGGTGGTCGAGCCGAGCAGCCACATCAGCAGGAAGAAGGCCATCATCGCGGTGACGAAGTCGGCGTAGGCGATCTTCCACGCGCCGCCATGGTGGCCGTGGCGGCCCTTCCTGATCTTCTTGACGATGATCGGCTGGAGCTTCTTCGAGTCGCCAGCCATTTACTTCTTCCCCTTCACGTGGCCTTCGAGCTCGGAGAAGGACGGGCGCTCGGTCGAGTACAGCACCTTGCGGCCGAACTCCACCGCCACCTGCGGCGCGTAGCCCTGCATGCTCGCGAGCAGCGTCGTCTTGATGCACTGCAGCTCCTTCGAGCCCTCGTCGCACTTCTGCGCCATCAGCCCCGCCAACGGCTCGGCCACGGCGTAGGCGAGCAGGATGCCGAGGAACGTTCCGACCAGCGCCGAGCCGATCATGCCGCCGAGCACCGCCGGCGGCTGGCCGACCGAGCCCATGGTGTTGACCACCCCGAGCACCGCGGCCACGATGCCGAACGCCGGCAGGGCGCCAGCCAGTCGCGCGACGGCCGCGGCCGGGGCATGGGCCTCGTGGTGGTGGGTCTCGATCTCGCTGTCCATCAGCGACTCGATCTCGTGCGCGTTGAGGTTGCCCGACACCATCATGCGCAGGTAGTCGGTGACGAATTCGACCACGTGGTGGTCGCTGCCCACGGTGGTGTATTTCTGGAACAGCGCCGAGTTCGCCGGCTCCTCGACGTCCTTCTCGATCGACATCAGGCCTTCCTTGCGCGCCTTCTGCAGGATGTCGTAGAGCAGCGCGAGCAGCTCCATGTAGCGTGCCTTGGTGTACTTCGAGCCCTTGAACACCCCGCCCAGGCCGCCGAGCGTGGCCTTCAGCACCTTGGGCTGGTTGTTCACCACGAAGGCGCCGACGGCGCCGCCGAGGATGGCGAGCATCTCCGTGGGCAGCGCCTTGAGGATGACGCCCATGTTGCCCCCGTGCACGATGTAGGCGCCGAAGATGCAGCCGATCGCGACAACCCAACCGATGATGACGAACATGACTTGCGTTGTTTCGTGGTGGTGCGCCGCACACGGCCCGTGGCACGGCTTGCAGGTCTTATCGGCAGCGCGAGCGCGTGTCTTGAGCGGCGCATGCGCGCAGGTTTGCGCACCCACGAACAAAAAGAGCGGGTCCCGAGGGACCCGCTGCGAAGGCACGAGGGACGTGCCAGGAGGAGACAAGCAAGAAACCGATTCACCCGGACCCTGTATCGGCGGGTCGCCCACAAACCTCAATGCGCCGAAGCAAGTCCTGACTTGGCCGCTTCCATCCTGATGGCGCCAGCGGCTTGGCCCTTGCCGGCGCGGGCCGGCGGATGGCACAGACCACAGGCGTAGTGTTTCGCAATCTCGTGCGGATGGGTCACGTAGTGGCCGCCGCATTTCGAGCATTTCGTCATGGTGAGCATGCCGTTGTCGACGAACTTGACCAGGCGCCAGGCGCGCGTCACCGACAGCAGCGCCTCCAGGCCCTGGGCGGTGGTCTGTTCCTGGTAGAGCTGGTAGGCCTTGATGACGGTGTCGATCTCGTCCATCTCGGCGACCTTGTTCAGGTATTCGTGGATGTTCAGGAACAGGCTGGCGTGGATGTTGGGCTGCCAGGTCATGAACCGGTCGGTCGAGAAAGGCAGCTGGCCCTTGCTCGGCGACTTGCCGGAGACTTCCTTGTACAGGCGCAGCAGGCGCTCGTAGGACAGGTCGGTCTCGGACTCCAGCACCTGGAGTCGCGCGCCCAGGTGGATCAGCGTGACGGCACGCTCGATCTGCCGGGCTTCGGTGAGGATGCTCTTGGTGCGGGCCATGGTCAGGCGGCTTCCGGGTGACGGCCTGCCATCAGGATCGAGGCGTGCAGTCGCGTGGTGGTGTCGTTGGCGGCCGACTTGCCGTGGTTGGTGAGCAGGCCCCAGACCAGGTCGTCGTCCATGCGGAACTTGCACAGCAGCGTGTTGCCGGCGGCGATCTTCATCATCTGCGCCGGGGTGAGCAGCGCGATCATCGCGGCGGTCTCCTCGCTGATGCCCAGGCGGTACAGCGCCTGCTCGCGGTCCGCGCGGATCAGGCTCTGTGCCAGCATCAGCTAGGAGAGGTTGGCTTCGCGGATTTCGGTGAGGATCTGGTCGGCGTTCATGCGGTACTCCGGGTCGTCTCGCGTTCGTCGTCTGTCACTTGGGTCTGCAAGCCGCACTGTGTGACGGCATGGAACGAATTGTGAGCAGTGCATCTGGACTGGAACATCAGCCCTTCTCCGTGGCTTGAGTCCACTTTCGTCCAGGCCGCTTGTCGGACGGATTCCTACATCCCCGGCTGCAACGGGGTCCGGTTGTGCAGCCGGTCGCGAAGCGCAGGTCGGCAGGGCCGCTGCCAGGCTGTGGCGGCCGGCACGAGCAGCGCCCTCGGCCCGGCGCGCCGCCGTTCAGGGTGCGGCTGGAGCGCGCGTCGCACGCAGCACGCCGCGGCCCTCGGCGTCGCGCAATTCGAGCAAGCCGTCTGGGCGCACGCGCGCGGTGGCGGCGAGTTCCAGCGCGGTGAGCACGCGGTCCTCCTGTTCGCGCAGCAGTTCGCCGCAGGCCATGCGCGTGGTGGCGATTGGCCCGATGCGGATGCGATCGCCTGCCAGCGTGAACGCCGCGTTCATCGCGTTGCAGCTGTTGTGGCCGGACAGCCGGCCATCGTCACCGAGCACCAGGCGTGCACGGCGCTTGTCGAGCAGCGGCGCGGAGCGTGCCTGCTCGATCACCCAGGTGCCGTGCACGTCCAGCGAAACCGGCGGCTCGCCGGGCGCGGCCGGCGGCGAGGCAGTGCAGCCGGCGAGCCACAGCGCGGCGACGCAGACGACGGAATGGACGAAGCGCATGCTGGACCCCCTCGACGGGACGGCAAAGCCGGAGTGGATGCGGCGATCACCACGATCGACCGCGACGGGATTGTGCGCAAGTCCGGCGCGCTGCTCTCGCTGGCCGCCGAGCTCAGCGCGCCATCCCACGCGGCCACCGACCGGCGCCGACGCAGCTCGGGCCGCCGCCCGGCTGCCGGCCGGTGAAGGATCCACCCGCGAGGGCCCGTTGGCTCGCGAGCGGGCGCGGGCGGCATCAGCGGCGCTCGCCGTGCAGTTCGAGTGTCAGCTGCGCCATCAGCCGGTCCATGCCGAACTCGAAGCCGGCATCGAGGTTCTGCACGCGCAGATACGGCGCCACTGCGCGCACGTGCGGGTAGGGGATGCGATCGGGCGCGTGCTCGAGCCGCAACGAGGTGGCATCGGCCACCGCCTCGCTGCTCGCGGCGTAGGCCATGCCGGCCCCGCTGGCGAAGCCGCCGATGAGGCGGAACCAGCGTGCGCTGCCGGCGGCGTCGAGCCCGGCGTCGGCGAACGCCTC
This sequence comes from uncultured Piscinibacter sp., assembly GCF_937952055.1. Taxonomy (GTDB): domain Bacteria; phylum Pseudomonadota; class Gammaproteobacteria; order Burkholderiales; family Burkholderiaceae_C; genus Piscinibacter. Next base: position 86,510 of record NZ_CALFYO010000031.1, on the reverse strand, counting down.
GAGGAGCTGCTCGTAGAGCCGGAACGCCCGATCGGTGTTGAAGCGCCGGGCGGCGAGCAGGATGAACGCGCGCGGGTGCCGCACCGCGATCTCCCAGTAGCTGCGCATCACGCGGCGCACGCGCTGCAAGGGCGGTGCCTCGGCACGCGTGGGCATGTCCATCTCGTCGAGCAGCAGTTCCATCACGGCGTCGAGCAGGTCGCCCTTGGTAGGCAGGTGGTGGTACAGCGCCATCGCCTCCACACCGAGCGAGGCGCCGAGGCGGCGCATCGTGCAGGCCTCCAGCCCCTCGGCATCGATCAGCGCCAGCGCGGCACGGGCGATGCGCTCGCGGCTCAGCGGCTCGCGCTGGCGGCGCGTCGGACGGGTGGCGGAAGAACGCGGCATGGCCCCTACTTTACATCGTACGGTTGAGCGTCGATAATGGCTTTACGTCGTAAGGTCCATCGCCTGGCGACGCTTCCCGCTTGCACCCCTCGACCAAGGAGCGCTTCCATGAAAGCTGATGCCCTCACCGAGCAAGCCGCACGCGCCTGCGTGAATGCCTTCCTCACCGCCTATGCCGAGCGCCGCATGGACGCCGCCATGGCGCAACTGGCGCCTGACGCCGACGTCGTGCTGTTCGGCACCGGCGCCGACGAGAAGCGCGTCGGCCCAGCGGCCGTGCGCGCCCAGCTGGACCGCGACTGGACGCAGTCGGAGGCCTGCGCCTACGCAATCGACTGGAGCCAGGTCTCGTCGGCCGGGTCCGTGGCCTGGATGGCGAGCGACGGCGCGTTCCGCGTGCGCGTCGGCGGGCAGGACATGGCCATGCCGGCGCGCGCCACCTTCGTGGTCGAGCAGCGTGACGGCCGGTGGCTGGTGTGCCACGCGCACTTCTCGATGCCCGCCGCGGCGCAGCAGGACGGCGAGTCCTTCTGAGGCCATGTCGCCCTTCGACATCGCGGTGGCGGCCGAGCGCACCGAGGCGCGCGCGTGGGCCGACTGGTACGACGCCGCACCGGCGGAAGTGCGCGCCCGGGGCGGCCAGCGCGTCGTGTCGGTGGCCGGCGCCACGCTGCTGATGGCGCCCGGCATCGCAGCGGGCCTGTTCAACCGCGCGATCGGCCTTGGCCTGCACCGGCCGGCCAGCGCGGACGATCTGCGCGCCATCGTGTCGGCCTACCGGGAGGCGCGGGTGGGCACCTGGGTGCTGCAGTGCAACGAGCTCGCGGAGCCCGCCGGCCTGCCGGAGGTTGCGCAGGGCATGCGTTTCGGCGCGCCCTCCTCGCGCTGGGCCAAGATGTGGCGCGGCCGCGAGCCGGTCGCCGCAGTCGATTCGGCGCTTCGCGTCGATGAGGTCGACAGCGCACAGGCCGCCGACGCCTGGGCCGCAGCCGTGGCCGAAGGCAACGGCATGGCGGCGCTCGCGCCGTGGCTGCGCGCGCTGCACGGGCGGCCAGGCTGGCACCTGTACCTGTTGCGCGACGGGGACCAGGCGGCCGGCGGCGGCGCGATGTTCAGCGACGGCGCCCAGGCCTGGCTGGGCATGGGCGCGGTGCTGCCCGCGCAGCGACGCCGGCACGGGCAGCGGCGCGTGATGGCCCGCCGCGTGCAGGAGGCAATCGCGGGCGGCGCCGAGTGGATCTTCACCGAGACCGGCGAGCCCCATCGGCCAGGCGAGGCGAATCCGTCGCTCGAGAACATGAAGTACTGCGGCTTCACACGCATCGCATCGCGCATCAATCTGCCGGGCCCGCCGGCGGAGCCGGGCGCGGCTTAGCCCCCCCGCGGGCGCCCCGACGGCGCCAACCCGGTGGACCCGGGGCGGTCGATGGTGCATGCTCGGCGCCAGAGTCCGCGTTCCGGCCCCCTCAGCGGCCGCCGCGCCACGCACGGCCTGTCCGCCCCGGCGGACCGGCCATCCACACACGCAGGGAGCAAGACGGGGTGGGCCTCTCCTTGATCCGGCCACAGCGGCGGGATCTGTTCCTGATGCTGTGCCTGCTGGGCGTGGTGCCGGCGTTCGTCACCGGCACCTTGCCGGCGACGAGCTGGCTGCCGGGCACCGAGGGCTTCCGCTGGGCGTGGTTCGATCTGTCGTTGGCGCGACCGCTGTCGCTCGCGCTGCTGCTGGCCGCCAGCGTGGTGGGCTGGCCGTTGCGGCCGCGCTGGTTGTGGCTGGCGATGCTGCCGCTGCTGCTGCTCGTGCTGACCCCGATCTCGCGCGTCGGCGCGGCGGACGGGCCGCTGCACTGGATCGAGCGGGATCGCGGCGCGGAGGATCCGGCCTTCGAGGCCGAACGTACGGCGATCGAACGCCTCGCGGCGCCGGCCGGCCGGGTCGAACGTGCATTGGCACGGCTGCCGCCGGCGCTGCCCGACGCGGCCGCGCTGCGATCGCAGTGGCAGGCGCTGGACGCGGCGCGCCCGGATCGCATGCAAGGCGGCGGTGCCCGGTTGCGCCAGCTGTCGGTGGACCTGGCCCAGCTGCAGGCCGCGTTCGATCAGGCGCCCAGGGCGCAGGCCAGCGCCGCCGATCCGCAGCGCAAGGAGCTCGCGGCCCGCTATGCGCAGGCCTTCGCCGACCACGAGCGGCTGCGGCGCCTCATGGCCGGGCATCCGCCGCCGGCAGCGCAGGTCTGGGCGCTGCGTGCGCAGCTCGGACTTCACGAGCTGTGGCATGCCGACAAGCGCGCGCGCTGGCTGGAGGCGCCGTACCAGCTCGCCGGGTCGCTGCTCGTGCTGGCCGTGATCGGCGCGCTCGGCGTCGGCCACCGCGTGGTGCTGGCCTTCGTCGGGCTGGCCTTGCTCGCATCGTTCGTCTCGGCGGCGGGCTGCACCGGGGGCGGCTGGGTGGCGCTGGCCATCGCGGCACTGCAGCCGGTCTTGGTGGGCGCCCTGGCCCTGTTGATGCTGCGCCTGCTGGCGCGCGCCTGGCTGGACAACCGCGAGATCTGGCGCAGCACGCCGGCGCCGGCCCTGCGCCGTGCACTGCTGTGGTCGCTGCTGCTGTGGAGCCCGTTCGCGCTGGTGCTGGGCGCCAACTTCTGGGCCGGCCGCACCATCGGACAGGCGGTGGAGCAGACGCTCTACCGCATCTCGCTGCCCGTGCCGGAGGGCCAGCCGCCCGCGCCGGCGCTGCTGAGAGACAGCGACGACACGCGTCCCACCCTGCGCGAGGACCTGCATGTGGCCGTGGCGCGGCTGTACGCCGACATCGAGGACAAGGGCATCGGCGCGGCGCGCGGCGCCGGAGGCAACACGGCGGCTGCGGCGCAGCGCATGAAGAAGGCCTCGATGGAGGCCTTCGACGACGTGCTGCGCGACAGCATCTTCCAGTACGACGGCGTGCCCCGGCGCCGCGCCTGCCTGCTGTGGGATCCCCTGGCCTGCATCGCGAACATCCCGCTGGACATGGCGAACGCGGCCTACCAGGGCCCGCGCAACCGGATCCGGGCCGACCTGGAAGCCAGGCTGGAGGCGGCGATCGCGGACGCCCGCCAGGCCGCCGACGCCGGCTCGGCCAGCGTGGAAGCCGCGTTGCGCAGCCAGGCGGCCCAGGTGTCGAAGCTCACCCGCGAGCAGATCGACGACCTGCTGCTCGTCTCGGCCGGGGTCTCGGCCCTGGGCAGCGCGACGCTGCTGTTCGTCGCGGCGCGCGCCTTCCTGCTCATGCTGGCGCGGCTGCTGTTCGCGCAGAACAAGGACGCCTTCATGACGATCACGCCGCGCGAGCGGTCGTTGCCGACGCAGGCCCGGCCGGTGCGGGTGGACGTGCCGGAGGGCGACGAACTGCATCTGCACCTCGAGCGCGGACGGCTGCTGATGAAGCCGGCTTTCGATGTGGACGGCGCGGCGCCCAACACGCTGTGGCTGCCGCCGCAGCCCTGGCGTGCGGCGCTGGCGCGCATCCGCCACGGCTGCTACTTCCTCAAGGAGATCGAGGCCGGCGACGAGCCGCGCACGTTGACGCTGAAGTCGACGCCCGGCACCAATTTCTTCTGCTGGGACATCCCCGAGGACGCCGAGGTGGCCTTCCGCTGGGACCGCTTCGCCGGCATGTCGGGCTCGGTGCGGCTGCGGCGCGTGTTCAGCTTCAAGCTCGGCACCGTGGTGCTCGGCCACGTGAGCGTGGCCACGGCGCGCGGGCCGGGGCTGCTGGTGCAGCATGCCTACACGCGGGCCAGCGCGCAGCGCACCTCGGTGGCGCAGGCCCGCGTGGTCGGCTGGGTGATGGGCACGCTGTTCCGCGTCGAATCGGGCAAGAGCAAGAAGAACGTCTACGTCGACCACTGCCACGTGGTGTGCGCCGAGCCCGGCGTGGCGGTGCACGAAGCCGCACGTGAGGGCCGCGGCGGGCACGGCCTGTGGCGCGAACTGCTCGGGCTGCTGCGCCCGTGAAGCGGCGCGGCGCAACGGCGATCACCGCCTTGCGGCGGCAGAGGCCCCGCGGCGCCGCGTCCGGCAGCCGCAGCTTCAGCCCGTCGCGGCAGCCGCTCCTGACCGTGTCTCAGCCGTTGACGGCCATCGCCTCGCCGCGCAGCGGCAGCACGTCGTGCACGCTGCCCGCCGGCACGGCCAGCTCGAACGGATCGTCGGGCACGCGCACCTGCGGCTGCATGGCCTGCGCGTGCATGCGCTCGGCAGGAGTGGTCTCGATCTTGCGTAGCGTCAGGCGCATGAAGGCGGCCCTGTCCCGGTCACAGGGTTGCACGCGCTCGTCGAGGTAGGCGCTGGTGGCGCTGCCGTTCAAGCTGATGCTGTTCGTGCTGGCCGACGGCTGGAACCTGTTGCTGGGTTCGCTGGCGGCAAGCTTCGTCACCTAGACCCGGGGCCCTCCGCCATGAACCCGCAAGTCGTCTTCACCTTCGGCCAGCAGGGCCTGTACACGCTGCTGCTGATCGCCGCACCGATGCTGCTCACCGTGCTGGCCATCGGCCTGACGGTCAGCATCTTCCAGGCGGCCACGCAGATCAACGAGGCCACGCTGTCCTTCGTGCCCAAGGTCATCGCGGCGGTCGCGGTGCTGGCCATCGCCGGGCCGTGGATGCTGACCACGCTCGTGGAATACCTGCAGCGCACGCTGCAGGCGATCCCGACCGTCGTCGGATAGTCTGGCCAGCGCGCCATGCTGACCTTCACCGAGGCCCAGATCCTCGCCTGGGTCACGCCGGTGCTGTGGCCGTTCCTGCGCGTGCTGGCGCTGTTCGGCACGCTGCCGGTGCTGGCGCAGCGCGCGGTGCCGATGCGCGTGCGCGTCGCGCTGGCCTTCCTCGTCGCGGTGTGCGCGCAGGTGTCCTTGCCTGCGATCGCGCCGATCCCGCTCGACTCGGCACTGACGCTGCTGGTGGTGCTCCAGCAGATCGTCATCGGCGTGTCGCTCGGCTTCGCGGTGCGCATCGTGTTCGCGGCGGTCGAGTTCGCCGGCGAGCTGGTCGGACTGCAGATGGGCCTGAACTTCGCCGGCTTCTTCGATCCCGTCACCGGCGGACAGACCACGGCGGTGAGCCGCTTCTTCGGCGTCACCGTGAGCTGGGTGTTCATCGTCAGCGGCGGTCACCTGCTGGTCGTCGCCGGCGTGATCCAGAGCTTCCACAGCTTCCCGGTCGGTCCAGAACCCTTCGCCTTCCTGAGGGCGACCGAACCTCATCGCTGGGGCGCGGAGGTGTTCGCCGTCGGCCTGTGGATCGCCCTGCCGCTGGTGGCGATGCTGCTGTTCGTCAACCTGGTGATGGGCATCGTCTCGCGGGTCGCGCAGCAGCTCAACCTGTTCGCGATCGGCTTCCCGATCACCCTGTCGGTCGGCCTGGTCGGCGTGCTGCTGACGCTGCCGCTGATGCAGGCGCCGTTCATGATGGCGCTGGAGCGCATGCTCCAGCACTTCCAGTAGCGGTCGCGCGGCGCCTCAGCTGCGCCGCACCGGCTCCACCACCTCGTGCGGCGGCAGCGTGTCCTCGAAGCCCGAGGAGTGGAAGGTCGTGCCGGGGCCCTGGCCGTGCCAGCTCGACGGTCCTTCGTGGTTCCGCTCCCGCCACCAGGCCAGGCCGACATCGACCAGCAGCCAGGCGATGACGCCCCCGACGACGACGACGATTGCAGTGATCATGCCGCCCCCCTGCGCGGCGGCGCGCCACCGGCCGGCGCGCCGCAATCCACGCAAATGTACGCAGACGGCCGCGCGGCTTCAACGCTCCACCCCCGCGGATGCAGGTCCGCGCATCGGCCGCAGCGCCGCCTTCGCCGCCGACGTGACCGCCTCGGTGAGGGTGCGCAGCACCTCCGCCTCGAGGCTCCAGTGCTGCCAGTACAGCGGCACGTCGAGCGCCTGTCCCGGCGCCAGTTCGACCAGATCGCCACGCGCCAGCAGCGGCGCCACCAGCACGTCGGGATTCATGCCCCAGCCCAGGCCATGCAGCGCGGCGTGCACGAAGCCATGCGTGCTGGGCACCCGGTGCTGCGGCGGTGACAGCCTGCGCGTCGACAGCTGCCGCAGGAAGCGCGATTGCAGCTGGTCCTTCTGGTTGAAGACGTTGCAGGGCGCCTGCGCCAGCGCGGCGTCCGTCAGGCCATCCGGGAAGTGACGTTGCATGAACGCGGGGCTGGCCACCGCGAGGTAGCGCATGCGCCCCAGCGGTCGCACCCTGCAGCCCTGCACCGGCGCCGGCTCGGCGCTTACCGCCGCCAGCACACGCCCCTGGCGCAGCAGCTCGCTGGAATGGTCCTGGTCTTCGACGTGCAGGTCGAGGCAGACGTTGTGCCGCTGGCGCAGCGCGGCCAGCGCAGGCACGAACCAGGTGGCCAGCGAGTCGGCGTTCACCGCGATGGCCAGCGGCAGCGGCGTCGCCGCAGGGCCGCGCTTCGCGGCCGGCAAGGCTTCGGCCAGGCCGAAGGGTGCCAGCGCCTGCGCCTCGAGCAGCTGCAGCTGCTGCGCATGGCGCTGCAGCGATTCGCCGGCCTCGGTGGCCACGCAGGGGCTGCCGCGGCGGATCAGCACACGGCCGAGGCGCTCCTCCAGCGCCTTGATGCGCTGGCTCACCGCCGAGGGCGTGACGTGCAGCGCGCGCGCCGCCGCGTCGAAGCTGCCCGCGCGCAGCACGGCAGCGAAGGCGGCGAGCTGGCGGGAATCCAACTGCATCAATTTTCCTAATGGAAGCTAAGGAAGTTTAGCTGGATCGATTCATTTCGCGCCGGCAGCATGGCGGCCATGGACGCTGTCTTCCTTCGCGGCTTCGCGACCTCGGCGGCGCTGATCGTCGCCATCGGCGCGCAGAACGCCTTCGTGCTGCGCCAGGGCCTGCAGCGCGCCCACGTGCTGCCGGTGGTGCTGGTGTGTGCGCTGTCCGACATCCTGCTCATCGGACTGGGCGTCGCCGGGCTGGGACGCTGGGTGCAGGATCACCCCGACCTGCTCGCGCTCACCCGCTGGGGCGGCGCGGCCTTCCTGCTCGTCTATGGCGCACTCGCCGCGCGGCGGGCGCTCGCACCGCATGCGTTGACGACACAAGGTCCGGCGGTCGATGACCTGCGCGGCGCACTTGCCGCCTGCCTCGCCTTCACCTACCTGAACCCGCACTGCTGGCTGGACACCGTGGTGCTGCTCGGCTCGATCGCCGCCCAGCAGCCCGAGGGCACGCGCGCGGCCTTCGGCGCGGGCGCCGCCTCGGCCAGTGCGGTGTGGTTCTTCGCGCTCGGCTACGGCGCGAGGCTGCTCGCGCCCTGGTTCGCCCGGCCCGCCGCCTGGCGGGCGCTGGATGCGGGAATCGCGTTGGTCATGTGGACGATCGCCGCCGGGCTCATTTGGCGATGGTGATCCACTGCACCTCGAGCCAGTTGTCGGCGCGGTGCACGGCGCTCACGTTGGTGCGCGCCGCCCAGGGAATGACCTGGCGGTGCAGCGGGATCACGTGCACCTGCTCCTTGTACTCGCGCATCGCCGCCTTGATCAGCCCCTCGCGCTTGGCCGGGTCCGGCTCCACGCTGGACTGCGCGGCCAGCGCGTCGAACTTGTCGTTCTTCACGCCACCGAAGTTCCAGTAGCCCTGGCCCTTCTCGCCGCGGTTGCGCAGCACCGGCGTGAAGGTCGTCTCGGCGTCGGTGATGGCGCCGCCCCAGCCGAGCATGTACAGGCTGGTGTCCTGCTTCTCGATCTTCGGGAAGTAGGTGGCACGCGGCTGCGCGCTGACCTTCACCTTGATCTTCAACTGCGCCCACATGCCGGCCAGCGCGATGCAGATCTCCTCGTCGTTGATGTAGCGGTTGTTCGGGCAGTCGAGCGTGACCTCGAAGCCGTCGGCAAGGCCCGCGTCGGCCATCAGCTTGCGCGCCGCCGCCAGGTCATGGGGCAGCCGCTTCTCGATCTCGGGGTCGTTGTACGCACCCAGCGGCGATGGCGTCAGTCCGCCGGTCGGGAAGCTCTGGCCGTTCATCAGCTTGGTCTTGATCGTCTCGATGTCGATCGCCTGGTACATCGCCTTGCGCACCCGCAGGTCCTTGAACGGGTTCCGGTCGCCAGGCACGTTGCCGTACAGCAGCTTGTCGCGGAACTGGTCCATGCCGATGAAGACGATGCGGTTCTCCGGCCCGTCGATGATCTTCACGCCGGCGGTGTTGCGCAGCCGCGGCACGTCCCGCGGTGCCGGATCGAGCACGAAGTCGATCTCGCCGGAGACCAGCGCGGCCAGCCGCGTGGCATCGTTGCCGATCGGCGTGTAGACGATCTCCTGCACGTTGCCCTCGAACCGGCCCCACCAGTTCGGGTTGCGCCTGTAGACCGTCTTGATGCCTGGCGCACGGCTGACCAGCATGTAGGGGCCGGTGCCGTTGGCGTTCAGTCCGGCGTAGCTCTCTTCCTTGTTCTTGAAGTCCAGCGGCCGGGTGACCTTGTTCTTCTCGCTCCACACCTTGCTCATGATCCACAGCGTTTCGAGATGCTGCAGGAAGATCGGATTGGGCGCGGCGAGCTGGAATTCGACGGTCAGGTCGTCGACCTTGCGCGGCTTGCCCACCGCGGCCCCGTACTGGCTGATGGTCGAGGTCGGCGCCACCGAGCGCTCGATGGAAAACACCACGTCGTCGGCGCCGAAGGGCGTGCCGTCGTGGAACTTCACGTTCGGCCGCAGCTTGAAGCGCCACAGCGTCGGAGAGACCTGCTGCCACTCGGTGGCCAGCGCCGGCACGATGGCCAGCGTCTTGTCGCGGGTGACGAGCTTCTCGTAGACCTGCCCGTTCATCATGTTGGTCATGGACTCGTTTTGCGAGTGCGGGTCCATGGTCTGCGGATCGCCCTGGCTGGCCCAGCGCAAGGTCTGCGCCAAGGCCTGAGGGGCGGCGACGAGTGCGGCGCTCAGTACAACGGCATGGGCGCCGGTGGCGATCAGTCGAAGCATGCGGTCCACTCCGGGGGTTGGAAAGTGGCCGCAGTGTAGGCAAGCCCCGTGCCCGGGGCAGCCGGGGATGCCCGCATCAGCGCGCGGGATAGCCTTCCTCGGCGAGCGCCTGCCTGATCACTTCGGGGCTCTGCGTGGTCTGGATGCGCACCGTGTGCGTGGGCAGGTCGCATTGCACCTCGGCCTGCGCGTCGAGGTTCTTCACCGTGCCGGTGACGGCCTTCACGCAATGGCCGCAGGTCATGTCGGGCAGGGTCAGTTCGATCATGGATGGCTCCTTCAAGGAATGACGATGGCGCAACGATAGACCTTGACACCATGGCAAGGTCAAGCGGTTGGATCAAGTCCGAAAGCCCTTGACCCTGACATGATGTCAAGCTGAACACTGTCGCGATGAACACCGAATCCACCCTGTCGCTGCCCGTCGAGGGCATGACCTGCGCCTCCTGCGTCGGCCGCGTCGAGAAAGCCCTCTCGCGCGTGCCCGGCGTCGGCGCGGCCACCGTCAACCTGGCAACCGAGTCGGCGGCGCTCACGCTGTCGCAGCGCGTGACCACCGCCATGCTGACCGCGGCTGTCGAGAAGGCCGGCTACGCCGTGCCGCACGACGGGGCCGACCTGCGCATCGAGGGCATGACCTGCGCGAGTTGTGTCGGCCGCGTCGAGCGCGCGCTGGCCGCCGTGCCCGGCGTGCTGTCGGCGACGGTGAACCTCGCCACCGAGCAGGCGCATGTCGAGCGCGTGCGCGGCGCCGCCGGCGCGGCCGCGCTGATGGCGGCGGTGCAGAAGGCCGGCTACGCGGCGCACATGGTGTCGGCGCAGCAGCCGGCCGCACCCCCCGCCCGCTCTCGCGACGGCTGGAAGGTCGCACTGGCCGCAGCGCTGTCGCTGCCGCTGGCCGTGCCCATGGTCGGCGACCTGTTCGGCCGCCACTGGATGCTGGAAGGCTGGTTGCAGTGGCTGCTGGCCACGCCGGTTCAGTTCTGGCTCGGCGCGCGCTTCTACCGCGCCGGCTGGAAGGCGCTGCGCGCCGGCAGCGGCAACATGGACCTGCTCGTCGCGCTGGGCACCAGTGCCGCCTACGGGCTGAGCCTGTGGCTGCTGTGGCAGTCGGGCGGCGGCATGGCACACCTGTACTTCGAGTCCTCGGCCGTGGTGATCACGCTGGTGCTGCTCGGCAAGTGGCTGGAATCGCGCGCCAAACGGCAGACCACCGATGCCATCCGCGCGCTGCAGGCGCTGCGGCCAGAGAACGCCCGGGTGCGCCGCGACGGCATCGACCTCGACGTGCCAGTGGCCGAACTGGCGGTCGGCGACCTCGTCGTCGTGCGTCCCGGCGAGCGCGTGGCCGCCGATGGCGTCGTCGAAGACGGCCGCAGCCATGTCGACGAGTCGCTGATCACCGGCGAGAGCCTGCCCGTGGCCAAGCAGGCGGGCGATCGTGTCACCGGCGGTGCGCTCAACGCCGAGGGCCTGCTGCTGGTGCGCACGCAGGCGGTCGGTGCGGAGTCGACGCTGGCGCGCATCGTGCGCATGGTCGAGTCGGCGCAGGCCGGCAAGGCGCCGATCCAGCGCCTCGTCGACCAGGTCAGCGCGGTGTTCGTGCCGGCGGTGGTGGTGGTGGCGCTGCTCACGCTGCTCGGCTGGGGTCTGTTCAGCGGCGACTGGTCCGCCGGCGTGCTCAATGCGGTGGCAGTGCTGGTCATCGCCTGCCCCTGCGCACTGGGCCTTGCCACACCGGCGGCGATCATGGTCGGCACCGGCACCGCTGCGCGGCGCGGCATCCTCATCAAGGATGCGCAGGCGCTGGAAGTCGCCCACGCGGTGCGCGTGGTCGCCTTCGACAAGACCGGCACGCTGACCGAGGGCCGGCCGCGCCTGACGGCCGCCGAGCCGGCGCCGCAGGCCGGCTTGAGCGGCGAGCAGATCGTCTCGCTGGCCGCTGCCCTGCAATCGGGCAGCGAGCACCCGCTCGCGGCGGCGGTGCTTGCCGTCGCGAAGCCGCCGTTGTCCTCGGCCAGCGACGTGCAGGCACTGCCCGGACGCGGCATCGCCGGCCTTGTGGACGGACGCGCATTGCAGCTCGGCAGTTCGCGCTTGATGGACGAGAGCGGCGTTGCGCGCGGCGAGCTGGAGGCGCGCGCGCTCGAGTTGCAGTCCGAGGGCCGCACGGTGTCCTGGCTGGCCGGCCGCGACGGCGACGGGCCGTGGCAGCTGCTCGGCCTGCTCGCCTTCGGCGACACGCTCAAGCCCGGTGCCGCCGCCGCCGTCGCTCGGCTGCGCGACCTCGGCCTGCGCACGCTGATGATCAGCGGCGACAACGCCGGCAGCGCCAACGCGGTCGGACGGGCGCTGGGCATCGACGACGTGCGCGCCGAGGTGCTGCCCGGGCAGAAGGCCGGCGTGGTGGCGGCGCTGCGCGACGAACTGGCCGGTCACGGGAAGGTGGCGATGGTCGGCGACGGCATCAACGACGCACCGGCGCTGGCCGCCGCCGACGTCGGCATGGCGATGGCCGGAGAGCACGGCGGCACCGACGCCGCGATGCAGGCTGCCGGCGTCACGCTGATGCGCGGCGACCCGTCGCTGGTGGCGCAGGCGATCGACATCTCTCGGCGCACCACCGCGAAGATCCGCCAGAACCTGTTCTGGGCCTTCTTCTACAACGTGGTGGGCATCCCGCTGGCCGCCTTCGGCATGCTCAACCCGGTGGTGGCAGGTGCTGCAATGGCGATGTCCAGCGTCAGCGTGCTGACCAACGCGCTGTTGCTGAAGCGATGGAAGCCACAGTCATGAACATCGGCGAAGCCTCGAGGCAATCGGCCGTGTCGGCCAAGATGATCCGCCACTACGAGGACCTGGGCCTGCTGCCCAGGGTGCCCCGCACCGATTCGGGCTACCGGCAGTACGACGAGGCCACCGTGCACACGCTGCGCTTCATCCGCCGTGCACGCGACCTCGGCTTCGGCCTGCCGGAGATCGAAACCCTGCTCGGCCTGTGGCACAACCGCCGGCGCAGCAGCAAGGACGTCAAGCGCATCGCGCTGGAGCACGCCGCCGACCTGGAGCGGCGCATCGAGGAGATGCGCGCGATGCAGCGCACGCTGCAGCACCTGGCACATGGCTGCCATGGTGACGAGCGGCCGGACTGCCCGATCCTCGACGACCTGGCGGGCGGGCGGGCGGACTGATCAGGATCTGCCGATCTTGCGCAGCACCTCGGGACCCGCCCACAGCTCGTCGAGGTGCGGGAACTTCCACTGCGCGTTGCTCTCGCGCGCGACGATCGCATCGTGGCAGCCGGACGCGGAGAGGTCGACCGGTTCCACCGGAACCGGCATGTTCGAGCGCGTGGAGAAGAACAGCTTGACCTTGGGCGAGACCAGCGAGCTGCCGTTCTGCTCCACCACCACGCCGAGCTTGCCCGAGCGCATGCGCACCAGCGAACCGATCGGGTAGATGCCCAGGCTCTTCACGAAGGCCTGGAAGATCTCGGCGTCGAACTGGCCGGTCCAGCACGCCATCTTGGCGATCGACTCGGCCGGATCCCAGCCGTTCTTGTAGGGGCGATTGGAGGTGATCGCGTCGTAGACGTCGCACACCGCGCCCATGCGCGCCACGTGGCTGAGCGCGTCGCCGGACAGGCCGTGCGGATAGCCCTTGCCGTCCGGCCGCTCGTGGTGGTGCAGCGTCACGTCCAGCGCCACCTCGCCGACGCCCTGGCCTTCCAGCAGCAACGCATGGCCGTGCTCGGGGTGCGTCTTCATGATCGAGTACTCGGCGTCGCTCAGCTTGCCCGGCTTGTTCAGCACCTCGAGCGGCATCTTCGCCTTGCCCATGTCGTGCAGCATGCCGGCCAGGCCGATGTCGCGCGCGGCCGTCTCGTCCATGCCCAGCTGGCGGCCGAGCGAGACCATCAGCGCGCACACCGCCATCGAATGCATGTAGGTGTAGTCGTCGTGGGTCTTCAGGCGCGCCAGGCTGACGATGGCGCCCGGATTGCGCCACACCGACGCGGCGATCTCGTCGACCGGCGGCAGGCACTTCTCGGCATCGAGCGCGCGGCCCATGCGGGCTTCGGAGAACAGCGAAGACACCGCCTGGCGCGACTGGTTGACGAGCACCGAGGCGCGCCGCAGTTCGGCGCCGAGATCGGCGCTGGCCGCACCTTCCGCGGGCGGCTTCGCATGCGGCGCCGGTGCCGCGTGTTCAGCGCGCGCTTGCTCGCGGACGGCGTCGCGCGGCGCCGCTGCCCCAGGGGCGGGCGGCGCGACGTCGAGCCCCTTGGCGACGTCGATCCACACCTCGGCCACCGAACTTGCGCGTAGCTTGTCCAGGTCGACCGGGTCGCGCAGGACGAACCTGGTGTGCCAGAACGGATGGTCGAGCCAGGCCCCGCACATCGCGTGCAGGTGCATGCCCAGGCGCAGTTCTTCGACGGGGATCTTCTTCAGCATCGGAGGGACTCGGCCGGCAATGCCGTCGTGTCTGCATATCGACCGGCCCCGGGCCGACTTGAGCGACCCGAAAAGCAAAAAAGCCGCTGGCATCCAGCGGCTTCTTGCAGGGACAGCGAGTGGATCAGCGGAAGCGCGACTCCGGCACCGTCTTCAGGTCGCTCGGCAGCGAAGCGATGTAGTTCGCCATCGCCTTCAGCTCGGCATGGCTGAAGGGCTTGGCCATGCCGGCCATGATCGCGTTGCTGCGGCCGACCTGCGCGTTGTTCTCGGTCTGGTAGGCCTTCAGCGCGACGTAGAGATAGTCGGCATGCTGGCCGGCCAGCTTCGGGTAGCTGGGGTCGATCGGCTTGTTCAGGTTCTCGCCGTGGCAGGACGCGCAGTTGCCCTTGGTCAGCAACTCGGCCACGTTGGCCGGCGCAGCGGGTGCCGCCGCGGCATTGCCGGCGGGGCCGCCGTTCGTCTCGTAGAAGGCGCCCAGGTCGGCCATGTCCTGGTCGGTGAGGGAGGCGGCGATGCCCTTCATCGTCGGGTGCTTGCGCTCGCTCTTCTTGTAGGCGGCCAGCGAGGCGACGATGTACTTCGCGGACTGGCCGGAGATCATCGGCACCTTGTGGATCTCGGGGAAGCTCGCCTGGTAGCCGGGGATGCCGTGGCAGCCGATGCACATGGCGGCCTTCTTCTCGCCGGCCTTGGCATCCTGCGCCTGCGCGGCGGTGGCGAAGCCGGCGGCAGCGGCCAGGGCGAGGATCAACGAGAGCGCTTTGTTCATGGTCAAAAAGTGGCTGGTTTTCGTCTCCAGCCGGCGATTATAGGGGCCCCTTATACTGACCTGAACCTGAATCAAGACCGCCGAGATGAAGTTCCAAGGCTCCCAGAACTACGTCGCCACCCAGGACCTGATGCTCGCGGTCAATGCGGCGATCACCCTGAAGCGTCCGCTTCTCGTCAAGGGCGAGCCGGGCACCGGCAAGACGATGCTCGCCGAGGAGGTCGCCGGCGCACTGAACATGCCGCTGCTGCAGTGGCACGTGAAGAGCACCACCAAGGCGCAGCAGGGCCTGTACGAGTACGACGCGGTGAGCCGGCTGCGCGACAGCCAGCTCGGCGACGAGCGCGTCAAGGACATCCACAACTACATCGTCAAGGGCGTGCTCTGGCAGGCCTTCACCGCCGAGCAGCCGGTGGCGCTGCTGATCGACGAGATCGACAAGGCCGACATCGAGTTCCCCAACGACCTGCTGCGCGAACTCGACCGCATGGAGTTCTACGTCTACGAGACGCGCGAGCTGGTGCGCGCGCGGCACCGCCCGCTGGTGTTCATCACCTCCAACAACGAGAAGGAACTGCCCGACGCCTTCCTGCGTCGCTGCTTCTTCCACTACATCAGGTTCCCCGACGCCGAGACCATGCAGAGCATCGTCGACGTGCACTTCCCGAAGCTGAAGAAGGACCTGCTCGGCGCCGCGCTGAAGAACTTCTACGACGTGCGCAACCTGCCCGGGCTGAAGAAGAAGCCGAGCACCTCGGAACTGCTCGACTGGCTGAAGCTGCTGGTGGCCGAGGACATCCCGCTCGAGGCGCTGCAGAGCAAGGACGACAAGGTGTCGGTGCCGCCGCTGGTGGGCGCGCTGCTGAAGAACGAGCAGGACGTGTCGCTGTTCGAGAAGCTCGTCTTCATGCAACGTCACAACCGCTGAGCCAGGACATGCGACGAGACCTGCGTCTTGACCAATGCCCAGCGAAGGGCCGCTGCGTCCGACAGCGGCGCGGCCTGCAAGGCTGATGCTGCCCGTCGGACCGGTCACGCTGGAGCGCGCGCCGGTTCGGCTGGTGCCGCTGGGGCTCGAACACGAGGCCGGACTCGAGCGCGCTGCCGCTGACGGCCAGCTGTGGAACCTGCGCTTCACGTCCGTCCCGGAACCCGGCGCCACCCGCGCCTACATCGAGGCCGCGCTGCGCGGCCGCGCCGAGGGGCACCGATTCGCCTTCGCGGTGCTCGACTCCGGCACCGGCGAGGTGATCGGCTGCAGCAGCTACCACGACATCGTGCCGGCGGTGGAGCGCCTTGAGATCGGCTGGACCTGGTACGCCACGAGCCGCCAGCGCAGCGCCGTCAACACCACCGCCAAGCTGCTGCTCATGCAGCATGCCTTCGAGACGCTGGGCGCGAGGCTCGTCGGCTGGCGCACCGACAACTACAACTTCGCCAGTCAGCGCGCCATCGAGCGCCTTGGGGCGCGCAAGGACGGCGTGCTGCGCCATCACGCACTGCGCCGCGACGGCACGGTGCGAGATACCGTGATGTACAGCCTGGCCGCCGGCGAATGGCCGGAGGTCAAGGCCCACCTGCTCTGGCAGCTCACCCGGCCGCGCTGAGCACGACCACCCCCCACGAGGAGACCATGGCGAAGAGCAAGAAGAACCTCAGCGTCGAGGACCTCTGGAAGTTCGAGCGGATCGGCGGCCTGTCGCTGTCGCCCGACGGCGCACAGGCGGTGTGCACGCTGCAGTCGTACTCGATGGAGGAGAACAAGGGCCAGTCGGCGCTGTGGCTGCTGTCCACCTTCGGCGGCGGCCCGCGCCGGCTGACGCAGTGCGGCGAGAAGGACGGCCAGGCCGCCTGGTCGCCCACTGGCGAGCGCATCGCCTTCGTGGCCCGGCGCGAGCAGCAGGGTCACAAGGACGAGACGCCGCAGCTCTACGTCATCGCGCCCGACGGCGGCGAGGCGCGTCGGGTGAGCGACTTCGCGCCGGGCGTCGAGGCCTTCAAGTGGTTCCCGGACGGCAGGCACATCGCCTTCATCGCCTGGGTGTGGCCCGAGCTGAAGGGCACGCGCGCGCAGACCCGGCGCTTCAAGGAATTCAAGGAGCGCAAGGAATCCGCCTACGTGACCAGCGAGGCGCAGTACCGCTACTGGGACCACCACCTGCCGATGGGCCGCGTCGCGCACCTGCACGTGCTCGACGTCGCCAGCGGCCGCGTCACCGACCTGTTCGAGGGCAAGCCCTACGAGCTCCCGCGCGCCGAGCCCGATGCGAACAGCTTCGACATCGCGCCCGACGGCCGCCACATCGTCTTCGCGCACGATCCGCAGGCGCACAAGCGCATGGACAACTGCCGCGCGCTGGCCGAACTCGACCTGCGCACGCGGCGCATCGCCGTCGTGGCGCATGACAAGGGCTGGGACATGGAAGCGCCGCGCTACAGCCCGGACGGTTCGCGCATCGCCTTCGTCGCCGCGCACCAGGCAAAGAAGCACACCATGCCGGGGCAGCTCGCGGTGATGGAACGCGGCGGGCGCTGGCGCGTGCTCAGCGCCGACTGGGACCATGCGCTGCACCCGCCACTGCGCTGGACGGAAGACGGCCAGGGCGTGCTCTTCGCTGCCGAGGATCAGGCGCGCAACCACCTCTGGCGCTTCGACCTGCGCCAGCACAGCGCCACGCGGGTGGTCAGCGGCGGCTGGGTGCAGTCCTTCGATGCTGCCGCCGGCGTGTTGGTCAGCGCCGCCGACGCCATGGACCACCCGGCGCGTGTGCATGCGCACCGCGAGGGGGAGGCGCCGCGGCGGCTGGAACGCTTCAACGACAACCTGCTCGCCACGCTGAAGTTCGGCACGCACGAGGACGTGCGCTTCACCGGCGCGCAGGGCGACGAGGTGCAGATGTGGGTGGTCTACCCGCCGGGCTTCGATGCGCGCAGGAAGTACCCGATCCTGCACAGCATCCACGGCGGCCCGCACGCGGCGGCCGGCGACACCTTCCACTACCGCTGGAACCACCATGTATTCGCCGCGCAGGGCTACGTGGTGGCCGGCGTGAATTACCACGGCTCCAGCGGATTCGGCTACTCCTTCCTCGACAGCATCACGCACCGCTGGGGCGAGCTGGAACTGCAGGACATGGAGGCCGCCACCGACTGGCTGCTGAAGAAGCCCTGGGCGGACCGGCGCCGCGTCTTCGCCGGCGGCGGCAGCTACGGCGGCTACCTGGTCGCCTGGATGAATGCCCACGCGAAGCCCGGCCGCTACCAGGCCTACGTCTGCCATGCCGGCTGCTTCGACTGGGTGGCAATGTTCGCCGAGGACGCCTACGCCTGGTTCCCGCGCGAGCTCGGCGCGTCCTACTGGGACGACATGGCCAAGGTGCATGCGCAGAGTCCGCACGCCTTCGCGGCGAAGATGAAGACGCCGACACTGGTCGTCCACGGCGCGCTCGACTACCGCGTCCCCGACGGCCAGGGCCTGGCCTACTACAACACGCTGAAGGCGCGCAGCGTCGACGCGCGGCTCGTCTGGTTCCCGGACGAGAACCACTGGGTCCTCAAGCCGCGCAACGCCAGGCTCTGGTACTCGGAGTACTTCGACTGGCTGAAGCGGCACGACCCCGGCGTCCGGCGCCGGGCCTGATCCCTCCACGATCGCGCAGCGAAACACCCGGCCGGCGCGGTGCGCCCGCCGGGCGTGTATCCTGCGCGGACAACCTCGCACCAGGCTGGTGATCCGATGCTGATCAACTTCTTCTACACGCTGCGCGCGGCCAAGCTGAAGGTCTCGGTGAAGGAATACCTGACGCTGCTCGAAGGCCTGAAGGAAGGCGTGATCGACAACTCGGTGGACCAGTTCTACTACCTGGCGCGCACCACCCTGGTCAAGGACGAGGCCCAGTTCGACAAGTTCGACCGTGCCTTCGCAGCCTACTTCAAGGGCGTGGAGATGCTCACCGACTTCAGCCAGGACATCCCGCTCGAGTGGCTGCAGAAGCACCTCGAGCTCGAGCTCAGCCCGGAGGAGAAGGCAGCCATCGAGAAGATGGGCTGGGACGAGCTGATGGAGACCCTGAAGAAGCGCTTCGAGGAGCAGAAAGAGCGCCACGAAGGCGGCAACCGCATGATCGGCACCGGCGGCACCAGTCCGTTCGGCGCCTACGGCTACAACCCGCAGGGCATCCGCATCGGCCAGGACAAAGGCCGCAACAAGAGCGCGGTGAAGGTCTGGGACCAGCGGCAGTACAAGGACTACGACGACACGCTGGAACTCGGCACGCGCAACATCAAGGTCGCGCTGCGCCGGCTGCGCCGCTTCGCGCGCGAGGGCTCGGACGAGGAACTCGACCTCGACGACACCATCCGCAGCACCGCGGCGAACGCCGGCTACCTCGACATCAAGATGGTGCCGGAGCGGCACAACAAGGTGAAGGTGCTGCTGCTGATGGACGTGGGTGGCACGATGGACGAGCACATCCACCGCGTCGAGGAGGTGTTCAGCGCCGCCAAGAGCGAGTTCAAGCACCTCGAGTTCTACTACTTCCACAACTGCGTCTACGACTTCATGTGGAAGAACAACCGGCGCCGCTACAGCGAGAAGTTCCCCACCTGGGACGTGATCCGCAAGTACAACAAGGACTACAAGCTGATCTTCGTCGGCGACGCGACGATGAGCCCTTACGAGATCCTTCAGCCCGGCGGCAGCGTTGAGTACAACAACGAGGAGCCGGGCGCCGAGTGGCTGCAGCGGCTGACCCACGCCTTCCCCAAGTTCGCCTGGATCAATCCCGAGCCACAGGGCGTCTGGGGCTACCGGCAGAGCATCTCCATCGTCCAACAGCTGATGAACCAGCGCATGTTCCCGCTCACGCTGCAGGGGCTGGAAGGGGCGATGCGCCTGCTGAGCAAATGACCCTGGCCGCGTCGCGTCCGGCGCTCGTCGCCGGCATCGCGGTGCTGGCGCTGTCGCTGCTGCCGGGCTGCGCCGCCCTGTCGGCCGTCGGCGACGAGGACGGCACGATGGCCACCACGCCGTCGCCTGCCCAGTACCGCGTCGAGGTCGACGCACCCGGTCCACTGCGGCAACTGCTGCTGGAGCATCTCGACCTGTCGCGCTTCCAGAAGGCGCCGGACACGGAGGCCATCGACAGCACCGAACTGACGCGGCTGGCCGCGGCGGCGCCGGCGCAGGCGCGCACGCTGCTGGAGACCGAGGGCTACTTCGCCGCGGCGGTGACGACCTCGCGCAGCATGGATGCAGGGGGCATTCCGGTGGTGCGGGTGAAGGTCGACCCGGGCCCGCGCAGCCGCATCGACAGCGTCACGCTGGTGGCACGCGGCGAGTTGCAGACGCTCGCGGCGGAGGCCGGCAGTCCGGCTGCGCAACTGCTGGGGGCGCTGCAGGCCGACTGGCCGCTGCCCGTCGGCGCGCCCTTCCGCCAGCCGGACTGGACCGCAGCGAAGACCACCACGCTGGCGCGCGTCCGCGCCGAGGGCTACCCGGCCGCGACCTGGCAGCAGACCGTGGCACGCGTCGACACCACGAAGCACAGCGTCGCGCTGCAGCTGGAACTGGACAGCGGCGCACTCTATCGCCTCGGCGACATCCACGTCGACGGCATGCAGCGCTACGACGACGACGTGGTGCGGCGCCTGGCCAATTTCGGCCCCGGCACACCCTACAGCGAGAAGCTGCTGCTCGACTACCAGGAGCGGCTGCAGAAACTCGGCCTGTTGGAGAGCGCCTCGGTCGAGCTCGACCCCGACCCGGCCACTGCGGCGGCGGCACCGGTGATGGTGCGCGTGCGCGAGCTCAGCCTGCAGCAGGCCACCGTCGGCGTGGGCATCAGCGCCAACACCGGCCCGCGCGTGACGCTGGAGCACCGGCACCGCCGGCCCTTCGGCATCGACTGGGTGGCCAGCAACAAGTTCGAGCTCGGCTCGGCGCTGAAGTCGTGGAAGGGGGAACTGATTTCGCACCCGCTCGAAGACCAGTACCGCAACCTCGTCGCCGGCAATGCCGAGCGACTGCGCAGCGGCGAGGAGATCCGCACGGCCTGGACGGCGCGACTGGGCCGCACCCAGGACACGCAGCGCATCGAGCGCCTGTACTTCGCCGAGCTGACCCATGCCCGCGTCGACAACCCCGCCGGCCGCACGCGCAGCGAGGCGGTCACCGCCAACTACCACTGGATCTTCCGCGAACTCGACAGCGTGCTGCTGCCGACCGCCGGCTACACGCTGTCGCTGCAGTCGGCCATCGGACGCTCGCGCAACTCTACCGAGCAGAACGGCCCCTTCGGTCGCGGATACGGCCGCCTGACCGTCTACCGGCCGCTGGGCACGTCGTGGTACGGGAACGCGCGCGTCGAACTGGGCAACCTGTTCGCCGCCAACAATGTGGGCGTGCCCGACACGTTGCTGTTTCGCGCCGGAGGCGACGACTCGGTGCGTGGCTACGCCTACCGCACGCTCGGCCCGCTGGTCGACGGCGTGCTGACCTCCGGCCGCGTGATGTTCACCGGCAGCGCCGAAATCGCCCGGCCGGTGTCGGCGCGCCTGCCGGCCGTGTGGTGGGCCGCCTTCGTCGACGCCGGCAATGCCGCCAACCACTGGAACGAGCTGCGCCCGGCCGTCGGCTACGGTCTCGGCATCCGCTGGCGCAGCCCGGTCGGGCCCTTGCGCGTGGACCTCGCCTACGGCGAGGAGGTGCGCAAAGTGCGCCTGCACCTGAGCGTGGGCATCGCCTTCTAGCGCCATGAAACCGGCACGCGAGCGCAGGCCCGGATGGGGCCGCTGGGGAGGGGCGGCGGCGGTCGCTGTCGCCGCGGCGTCCTGCCTGTTCGCGGCCGCATTGTGGTTGTTGCGCACCGAGGCGGGTGCTGCCTGGGTGCTGGCGCGCCTGCCCGGGCTGCAGGCCAGTGGCGTGCGAGGCGCCCTGCTCGGCGACCTGGACGTGCAACGTCTCGAGATCGCACTGCCGCGCGGTGGCCTGCTCACCATCGACGGCGCGTCGTGGCGCGGACTGCACCTCGGGCGTGCGTCGTCCTGGCGGCCTCGCCTGACGATCGACCGTCTGGCCGCGGGCGCGGTGATGGTGAAGCCCGGCGCGGCGGCCCCGACGCCCACGCCGCCACCGTCATCGCTGTGGCTGCCCGTGGAACTGCAGGTGGCCTCCCTGCAGGTCGAGACGCTGACCCTGACCCCGCTGGGCCAGACGCCCGTGCAGCAGGTGCGCGCCCGCCTGCAACTCGGCGGCGAGGGCGGCACGGCGCACCGGCTCGACGACCTCAGCCTCGCCTTCGGCCGCTTGCGTGCCAGCGGCAGCGCCACGCTGGGCGGCGACGCGCCGCTGCCGCTGCACGCCACGGCGACAGTGGTGCAGGAAGGCGCACTGGCCAACGCGCTGTGGTCGGGCCGCGCCACGCTGGCCGGGCCGTTGGCCGCGCCGCGCCTGCAGGCCATGCTGCGCGCCCAGCCGGAACGCGCTGCGGGCGGGCCGCCGCTGCCGGCGCAGACGCTGGACCTGGACGCCACGCTGCATCCGTTCGATGCCTGGCCGCTCGGTGATTTGCAGGCGAAGGCGCAGGGCCTGGACCTCTCGGCCTTCCACCCCGCAGCCCCAGCCACCGCGCTCAGCGGTTCGGCACGCGTGACCAGCCGCGCCGCAGACCAGCTGGCGGAAGTGAACGCGACGCTGGACAACGCCGCGCCAGGGCGCTGGAACGAAGGGCGCCTGCCGCTGCGCAGCCTCGTGCTGGCGCTGCGCGCGCGGCCCGACGACCCGACACGGCTGGAGTTCCGCACGCTGCAGGCAGAACTCGGCTCGCCGCGGCTGCCGGCCGGCCGGGTGCAGGGCCAGGGACACTGGTCGCGCGAGGGCTGGGCGCTGCAGGCCACCCTGGCGGCGCTGCAGCCCGAGCGGCTCGACGCGCGCGCGCCGACGATGCGGCTGGACGGCCCGCTCACGCTGTCCGGCAGCCCGCCCGGCGCCGTGCCGCAAGCGGCGGCGGCACGCGGCGAGCTGGCCGGCACCGTGCTCGACCGCGGCAGGAACCTTCCCGTGCGCCTGCAGTTCGACGGCGAGTGGCAACTCGACGGCGCTGCCGAGCGCATCGTGCTGCGCAGCGCGCAGGCCAGTGCCGGTGGCGCACGCGCCACGCTGGCCGGCGACGCACGCCGCAATGCTGCTGGCGCACCCTGGCAGCTCGAAGGCCGCGCGGCGCTGGCCGACTTCGACCCGGCGTCATGGTGGCGCGGCCAAGAGGACTCCCCCTGGCGGCGCGGGCCGCACAAGCTCAATGCGCGCGCCGAGTTCGACCTCACGCTGCCGACCGCCGCTGCGGGCAGCGCGCTCGACCGGCTGGCGCGGGTCCGCGGCGAAGCGACGCTGGCGGTGGCCGACAGCCAGCTCGCCGGCGTGCCGCTGCGCGGCCGGCTCACGCTGCGCGGCGCTGCCGCGGGCGCGATGCAGGCGACGCTGAAGGCCGAGCTGGACGGCAATCGCGTCGACGCCGACGGACGCCTGGTCGCCGGGCGCAGCGGCGCGGAGGACCGCTGGGAGTTCCACATCGCCGCGCCGGCCCTGGCCAAGCTCGCGCCGCTGGTGCGCCTGGCCGGCGCCGACCCGGCCAGCCTCGGCATGGCCGGATCGCTCGATGCCAGCGTGCAGGCCCGCGGGCGCTGGCCGGACATCGCCTCGACCGGCCGCATCGACGCGAACCTCTTGCGCGCCGGCTCGCTGCAGGTGCAGCGCGGCACGGCACGCTGGCAGGCCGGCACGGCGCTCGACGCGCCGGTGGACGCGGAGCTCGAGCTCGCCGGGCTGACGTTCGGGACGGCCCGCATCGACTCGGCACAGCTGCGCGCACAGGGCAGCGGCCGCGCACACCGGCTGGAGGTCGTCGCGCGCAGCAACGCCCGCCCGCCCGCCTGGACCGACGCACTGCAGCCAGGCGCGGCGTCCGGCTCGGCGCCGGCGCCGGCGCCGAGCCAGGCAAGGCTGCTGGCACAAGGCGGCTTTGTCCCGGGGGCGGCGGCGGCCGTCGGCGGCTGGCGCGGCACGCTGCAACTGCTGGACGCCCGCGCCGCGGGCAGTGAATCGGCCTGGCTGCACAGTCGCGACGTCGCACTCGAACTCCGCGGGCTGGACAGCGGTGCTGCGGCACTGTTGCTGCAGCCCGGCAGCGCCGAGGTGTTCGGCGCCATGCTGCGCTGGACCCGGGTGGCCTGGGAGGCCGCGCATGGCGGTGCACCGGCACGCATCGATGCGCAGGCCGAGATGGAGCCGCTCGCCGTGGCGCCGGTGCTGGCGCGGCTGCAGCCGGACTTCGGATGGGGCGGCGACCTGGCCGTGCGCGGCCAGCTCGAGCTGCGCAGCGCGCCGAGCTTCAGCGCCGACATCGTGCTCGAGCGCCAGCGCGGCGACCTCACGGTCACCGACGAGACCGGCGTGCAGTCGCTCGGCCTCACCGACCTGCGCTTCGGGCTGAACGTGGCCGACGGCACCTGGAGCTTCACCCAGGGCCTGGCCGGATCGACCGTGGGCGTGGCCGCCGGCGCGTTCGTCGCGCGCACCTCGCCGCAGGCCACCTGGCCGCCGCCAGACACGCCGGTCTCGGGGGTGCTCGAGCTGCAGGTGGCCAATCTCGGCACCTGGGGGCCCTGGGTGCCGGCCGGCTGGCGGCTCGGCGGCGCCCTGAGCGTGAGCGCCGGCATCGGCGGGCGCTTCGGCGCGCCGGAGTACACCGGCGCAGTGCGGGGCCGCGAATTGTCGGTCCGCAACTTCCTGCAAGGCGTACACGTCAGCGATGGCGAGGTGGCGATCGCGCTGCAGGGTGACCGCGCCCGCATCGAGCGCTTCGGCGCCCGCGCCGGCGACGGCACGCTCGAGCTCCGCGGAGACGCCACGCTCGGGGCGACGCCGCAGGCGCGGCTGCAGCTCGAGGCGCAGCGCTTCCAGCTGCTTGGCCGGGTGGACCGCCGCATCGTCGTCAGCGGCCGCTCGCAGCTGCAGCTCGACCGCGACAAGCTCCGACTGGACGGCACGCTCGGTGTCGACGAGGGCCTGATCGACTTCACGCGCAGCGACGCGCCCAGTCTTTCCGACGACGTGGTCGTCACGCGCCGACCCACGGCCACCACCGGCACACCGCCGCGTCCAACCGGATCCGCACGCATGCCCAGCGTCGAGCTCGATCTGCGCGTGGACCTCGGCGAGAGGCTGCGGGTGCGCGGCCGCGGCCTGGAGACCGGCCTGGAAGGCGAACTGCGACTCACCTCGCCGGGCGGCAAGCTGGCGGTCAATGGCACCGTGCGCGCCGCGGACGGCACCTATGCGGCCTACGGCCAGAAGCTGCAGATCGACCGAGGCAACCTCGTCTTCAGCGGCCCGGCCGAGAACCCGCGGCTGGACATCGAGGCGACGCGGCCCAACCTCGACGTCCGCGTCGGCGTGGCCGTCACTGGCAGCGCGCTGAACCCGCGCGTGCGACTGTTCTCCGAGCCGGAGATGTCCGACCTCGACAAGCTGTCCTGGCTGGTCCTCGGCCGTGCCAGCGAAGGCCTGGGCCGGGCCGACACCGTCTTGCTGCAGCGCGCGGCGATCGCTCTGCTCAGCGGCGGCGGACAAGGGCCGACCGGCCCGCTCACCAAGGCGATCGGGCTGGACGAGCTGTCGGTGCGGCAGAGCGACGACGAGCTGCGCGAGACCGTCGTGTCGCTGGGCAAGCAGCTGTCGCGCCGCTGGTACGTGGGCTACGAACGCAGCCTCAACGCCACCGCGGGCACCTGGCAGCTCATCTATCGCATCGCCCAGCGCTTCACGCTGCGCGCGCAGTCCGGCGAGGACAGCGCGCTGGACGTGATCTGGACCTGGCGCTGGAACTGAAGCACCGGCCGCGAGGGATGCGAGAATCCCCGCCGTCCCGCCGTAGTTCAACGGATAGAACGGCCGCCTCCTAAGCGGCAGATACAGGTTCGATTCCTGTCGGGGGGGCCAGTCCGGCGCCCTACTGCAAGCTAGGGATTTGCCGACGCAGCCGCGCCCGCGCTCCGCTACGATGCGTGGGCAGGCGACCCATTCGGGACGCGGCGTAGAGAACAGGCGGTTCCCATGGCCCGGATCCCGGTGAACAAGCAGCAACCGGCGAAGCTGGTCTGGCGCGTCACTGCGAACGCGCCGATGGGCGAGTACGTCGATCCGAAGAAGGCCATCAACTCGCCACCGTCGAAGGAGACGGTCGACCCGCGCGAGAACGGCTGGCTGGCCTCGTCGCTGGAGCTGCTCGGCGGGGTGCGCGTCAGCGAGGCGCCCATGGACACCCTGCCCGGCGAGCTGATCGACGAGTTCATGAAGCTCAAGCGCTGAACGCGGCTCGCGCCAGACGGCCCCACAGGCCGGGCGCATGCGACGCCGGCGCCACCGTCACCGGCATCAGCACCCACGCGTCGTCGAGCGCCTGCACGTAGACCGGACCGTCGCGGTCCAGCGCATGGCTCTGGCCGGCGTCGATCACCACGTCGCGCAGGTCGCCGTCCTGCGTGATCCAGACGCTGCCTCCGTGGCTCGCAATGCGCAGGCCGGGTCGGCCTTCGAATGTCCGAATCTCGTGCCGCGACAGGCAGACGATCTGGGTCGGTACGGCGGTTGTGGGTGCCATCATGTTTCTACTCCTTGCATGCCTTGAACACATGGAAGAAACTCTCGTGGAGCTTCTGACTGGAGGCTTGTGTCGGAGTATTCGTCGATGCAGCCGCCCGCATCAAACGAGAAATCCGAATTCACTGCATGCGCCACACGCATGCATACCCCAACATGACCCAGCGATCCCTGCCGTCCTTGGACCTGTTGCGCGGTTTCGAGGCATCAGCGCGGCACCTGAGCTTCACGCGCGCGGCGGCCGAACTTTTCCTGACCCAGTCGGCGGTGAGCCGACAGGTGCAGGCGCTGGAAGAACACCTCGGTCTGGCGTTGTTCGAGCGGCGTCACCGCGAGATCCGCCTCACCGACGCCGGCCAGCAGCTCTACCGTGCCACGGCCGAGGCGCTGCGGCTGCTCAACGACACGGCCGATCGCATCCGCAGCGAGCAGCGGCCGCGGGTGCTCACGGTATCGTGCACCATCGGCTTCGCATCGCTGTGGCTGGTCCCGCGCCTGGCCGAGTTCCGTGCCCTGCACCCGGACATCGAGATCCGCATCGATGCCAACCAGCAGATGCTCGACCTCGAGAGGGAGCGGGTCGAGATCGCCGTTCGCTTCGGCACGGCCAGCCTGGCCCCCGCCGGTTCGCCCAAGCTGTTCGGCGAGGAGGTTCTGCCGGTGTGCAGCCCGGTGCTGCTCACCAACCCCGCAAGGCCGCTGGCCGAACCGGCCGACCTGCGCCATCACGTGCTGCTGCACTTCGCGGAGGCCGAGCAGTACTGGCCCACCGCAGCCTGGTCGGTGTGGCTCGAGACCATGAACCAGCATGGCCTGAAGCCGGCCGGCTCGCTGAAGTTCAACCAGTACGACCAGTTGCTCAACGCCGCCCTTGAAGGCCAGGGCGTGGCACTGGCCGTGGGCGCCCTGGTGCAGCGTCACCTGCGTCAGGGCCGGCTGGTGGCGTTGTTCGGCAAGCGCTTCGCCACGCCGCGTGGCTACTTCCTGGTCATCGCACGCTTCGCGGCGCAGCGGCCCGACGTGATCGCCTTCGCGCAGTGGCTGCGCACCACCGCCGACCGCGAACGCGGCGAGGCCTGAGCGGGCCCGCTCAGTCGCGCGACGCGTCCGGCCGCAGCGAGCGCGACAACAGCAGCACCGGCAGCAGCCCGACCGCGACGATCGCCAGCGAGGGCAGTGCTGCCTCGCCGAGACGTTCGTCGCGCGCCAGCTGGTAGGCCACCACCGCCAGCGTGTCGCTGTCGAACGGCCGCAGCACCAGGGTGGCCGGCAGCTCCTTCATCACGTCGACGAAGACGAGCAGCATCGCTGCAAGGCCGGCACGGCGCAGCAGCGGCGCGTGCAACTCGGCGAAGAGCCGCGCGCGCGTGGCGCCGAGCATGCGCGCGGTCTCGTCGATCGATGGCGGGACGCGCGCGTAGCCAGCCTCGACCGACTGCAGCGCCACCGCCGAGAAGCGCACCAGGTAGGC
This sequence comes from uncultured Piscinibacter sp., assembly GCF_937952055.1. Lineage (GTDB taxonomy): Bacteria > Pseudomonadota > Gammaproteobacteria > Burkholderiales > Burkholderiaceae_C > Piscinibacter. The sequence continues at coordinate 58,786 of NZ_CALFYO010000031.1, read as the reverse complement.
GTAGACCAGGCCGAAGATCGTGCCGGTGACGAGCGCCGTGGTGCCGGCCTGAGGCACCTGCTGCTGCAGCCAGCCCACCGGCAGAAGGATGCCCACCGCGATCACTGCGCCGGGCACGGCATAGCCGAGCGAGACGACGCGCGCCGCGGTGCGCAGCGCGACGTTCTCGCGCAGGCGCAGCGCGAAGCCGAGCGCGAGCGCGATGGCGGTGGCCAGCAGCGCCGCCAGCGCGGCGAGCTGGAAGCTGGTCCAGGCCCACTGCGCGAAGCGCACCAGGGGCAGGCCGAATTCGGCATTCGCCGCCTCCAGCCAGACCAGCCGCAGCAGCACGGCCACCGGCAGCACGAAGCCCAGCAGCACCGGCAGCGCGCAGGTCGCCACCGCCAGCGCAGCGCGGCCGCCGTGCAGTTCGATCGGCCGCGCTTCGGCGGCATGAACCGCGCCGCTTCGCGTGGCCGCGAAGCGCAGGCGCTTCTGCGCCCGCTGCTCGACCCACAGCAGCAGCGCCACCAGCACCAGCAGCACCGAGGCCAGCTGCGCCGCCGCGTCGCGGTCGACCATCACCAGCCAGGCCTTGTAGATGCCGGTGGTGAAGGTGGCGAGGCCGAAGTAGGAGCCGACGCCGTAGTCGGCCAGCGTCTCCATCAGCGCCAGCGCCACCCCGGCAGCCAGCGCCGGCCGCGCCAGCGGCAGCGCCACCTCGCGGACGCGGCGCAGCGTGCCGGCACCGAGCAGCCGGGCGGCCTCCATCAGCGGCACGGCCCGCTCGCTGAGCGCGGCGCGCGTCAGCAGGTAGACATAGGGGTAGAGGCAGAGGATGAACATCGCCGCCGCCCCCCACAGGCTGCGCACGTCGGGCCACAGCGCACCCTGGGCGCCGCTGAGGGCGCGCAGCCAGCTCTGCAGCGGCCCGCTGAACTGCAGGAAGTCGGTGGCGGCGTAGGCGAGCACGTAGGCCGGCATGGCCAGCGGAAGCAGCAACGCCCACTCGAACAGGCGCCGCAGCGGAAACTCGAACAGCGCGACCAGCGCCGCGGTGGCGCCGCCGAGCAGCGCCACGCCCACCGCCACCGTCGCCGCGAGCAGCAGCGAGTTGAGGGCGTACTCGGGCAGCACCGTGTCGAGCTGATGGCGCAGCACCGCGAGGCTCGCGGCGTCCAGCGCCACCCAGGAGCCGAGCACGCCCAGCACGGGCACGGCGAGCAGCAGGCAGGCGAAGGTCAGCAGGCGGAACATGCGCGAGGATGGGGGTGGCCATCGTCATCACGGCTTGACGCGGCGCAAGCCTGATGCGAACGATTCTCGTTCTTGGACGAAGGCCGATATCATAGGGTGATGTTCCTGGCCATCGAGCATGCCTGCGTGACCTACCCCGGCGCCCCCTCGGCGAAAGCAGCGGTGGATGCGGTGTCGCTGGTGCTCCGGCGCGGCGAGGTCGGCGTGCTCATCGGCCCTTCCGGCTGCGGCAAGACCTCGCTGCTGCGCGCCGTCGCGGGGCTGGAGCGGCTGGCGGAAGGCCGCATCGTCATCGACGGCGAGCTGCTCGCCGACGCCGGCAGCGGCCTGCACGTGTCGCCCGAGGCGCGGCGCATCGGCATGGTGTTCCAGGACTATGCGCTGTTCCCGCACCTCAGCGTGGAAGCCAACGTCGACTTCGGCATCCGCCACCTGCGCGCGGCGCAGCGCCGCGCACGCACCCAGGAGGTGCTGGACCTGGTCGGGCTGGCGCATGCCGCCAGACGTGCTCCGCACCAGTTGTCCGGCGGCCAGCAGCAGCGCATCGCGCTGGCGCGTGCGCTGGCGCCCAACCCGCGGCTGCTGCTCCTCGACGAACCGTTCTCCAGCCTGGACGTCGACTTGCGCGAGCGCCTCGCCCAGGAGTTGCGCGCCATCCTCAAGCAGGCGGGCACCACCGCTCTTTTCGTCACGCATGACCAGATGGAGGCCTTCGCGGTTGGCGAATTGATCGGCGTCATGAACCGCGGCCGGCTCGAGCAGTGGGACGATGCCTACACGCTCTACCACCGCCCGGCCAGCCGCTTCGTCGCCGACTTCATCGGCCACGGCGTGTTCGCGCCGGCGAAGATCGTCTCGCAGGGTGAGCCGGTGGGCGGCCACTGCAACTGCATCGTGCGCACGCCGCTGGGCGACCTGACCGACATGGCCGAGTGCCCGCTGCCCGACGCCTACCCGAACGGCGAGTGCGAGGTGCTGCTGCGTGCGGACGACATCGTCCACGACGACAACGCCCCGGTGAAGGCACGCATCGAGACCAAGGCCTTCCGCGGGGCCGAGTTCCTCTACACGCTGCGCCTGGCCAGCGGCGAGAAGCTGCTGGCGCACGTGCCCTCCCACCACGACCACCAGGTGGGCGAGTGGATCGGCATCCGTGCCGAGGTCGACCACGTCGTCACTTTCGAGCGTCCGGGCGGCTGATCAGCCGGCGGCACCGCGCGGCCCGAAAGCCCGTCGCGACGTGCAACTTTCCCGCCGGGGCGCGACTCCAAAGGCGGCCCGCGCCCTATACTGGCCGTTCAATCGTGCGGAAAAGCGCGCGCGGGTCTGAAAGGGTAGTTGATGGGTAGCAAACTCAAGGTCGCAGGCTGGTTGGCCGCGGGCGCCGTCGCCGGCGCGCTGACCACCATGCAGTTCCAGGCGATCGCCCGCAGCTCGGTATCGCAGCTGCCGCTGGAAGAGTTGCAGCAGCTCGCCGCGGTGTTCGGCATGGTCAAGAGCGACTACGTCGAACCCGTCGACGAGAAAAAGCTCATCAACGACGCCATCGCCGGCATGGTGTCCGGGCTCGACCCCCACTCCCAGTTTTTCGACAAGAAGACCTTCAAGGAATTCCGCGAGGGCACCAGCGGCCGATTCGTCGGCGTGGGTATCGAGATCGGCATGGAAGACGGCCTGGTCAAGGTGGTTTCGCCGATCGAGGGTTCGCCCGCCTTCCGCGCCGGCCTCAAGAGCGGCGACCTGATCACCAAGATCGACGACACCGTGGTCAAGGGCCTGACCATGGACCAGGCGGTCAAGAAGATGCGTGGCGAGCCCAACACCAAGGTGGTGCTCACCGTGTTCCGCAAGGCGGAGAGCCGCAGCTTCCCGGTGACCATCATCCGCGAGGAGATCCGCGTGCAGAGCGTGCGCGCGAAGATGGTCGAGCCGGGCTACGGCTGGCTGCGCGTCAGCCAGTTCCAGGATCGCACCGTCGACGACTTCGCGCGCAAGCTGGAGGAACTCTACAAGCAGGACCCCAACCTGAAGGGACTGGTGCTCGACCTGCGCAACGACCCCGGCGGCCTGCTCGAGGGTGCGGTGGCGATCGCCTCGGCCTTCCTGCCCGCCGAAGTGGTGGTCGTCACCACCAACGGGCAGATCGCCGACTCCAAGGCCACCTTCAAGGCCTCGCCCGAGTACTACATGCGCCGTGGCGGCGCCGACCCGCTGCGCCGCCTGCCCGACGCGGTGAAGAGGGTGCCGCTGGTGGTGCTGGTCAACGAAGGCTCCGCCTCCGCCAGCGAGATCGTTGCCGGCGCACTGCAGGACCACAAGCGCGCCACCATCATGGGCGCGCAGACCTTCGGCAAGGGCTCGGTGCAGACGGTGCGCCAGCTCGGCCCCGACACCGCGCTGAAGATCACCACGGCGCGCTACTACACGCCCAGCGGCGCGTCGATCCAGGCCAAGGGCATCGTGCCCGACGTGATGCTCGACGAGACCGCCGAGGGCAACGTGTTCGCGGCGCTGCGCGTGCGCGAGGCCGATTTGGAGAAGCACATCGCCAGCGGCCAGGGCGCCGAGCAGAAGGACGACGCACGCGAGAAGGCACGCGAGGAAGCGCGCAAGAAGCTCGAGGAAGAGGCGCAGAAGAAGGCCGCGATCAAGCCGTTGCCCGAGTTCGGCAGCTCCGACGACTTCCAGCTTGCCCAGGCGCTGAACCGCCTGAAGGGCAAGCCGGTGCTCGTGAGCAAGACCGCCGTGGAGCGCAAGGCCGAAGCGCAGACGAACAACTGAGCGGGCGCTTCGCCCCACCATCGACGCCCGCCGCCATGCGGGCGTCGTCGTTTTCCGCAGGCTATGCTGCACACATGAGCGACGACCCAGAAGACGGCCTCAGCGACGCGCAGCTCCTGCGCTACTCGCGCCACATCCTGCTCGACGAGATCGGCGTCGACGGGCAGGCGCGGCTGCTGGCCGGCCACGCGCTGGTCATCGGCGCGGGCGGGCTGGGCTCGCCCGTGGCGCTCTACCTCGGCACCGCCGGCGTCGGCACGATCACGCTGGTCGACCACGATACGGTGGACTTCACCAACCTGCAGCGACAGATCGCCCACAACCTCGCGCGCGTCGGCCAGCCCAAGGTGACGTCGGCGGCGCAGTCGATCGCGGCGATCAACCCGGAGGTTCGCGTGATCACCCTGCAGGAGCGCGCCGATGCGAAGCGCCTGGACGAGTTGGTCGCCGGCGCCGACGTGGTGGTCGACTGCTGCGACAACTTCGCCACGCGGCAGGCCGTCAACGCCGCCTGCGTGGCACACCGCAAGCCGCTGGTGTCGGGCGCGGCGATCGGTTTCGACGGCCAGATCTCCGTCTACGACACGCGTGCCGAGGCCAACCCCTGCTACGCCTGCATCTTCCCGCCGGAGGCCACCTTCGAGGAGGTGCGCTGCGCCACCATGGGCGTGTTCGCGCCGCTGGTGGGCATCATCGGCACCGTGCAGGCGGCCGAGGCACTCAAGCTGCTTGCCGGCATCGGCAGCTCCCTGGCCGGCCGGCTGCAGATGCTGGATGCGCGCACGATGGAGTGGCACGAGATCCGCATGCAGCGCGCGCCGCATTGCCCGGTGTGCGCCGCGCGACGCTGAGGCCCGGCGCATCGCGGGTATTCTCCGCGCCATGGACAAGAAACAGGACCTGACCGCGCGCAACTTCCCGACCGCGGAAGAGGACGCCGAAGCCGTCATCCAGCCCTCGCGCTACGCCGGCCCGGAGAGCGCCTACCGGCTCGCCTTCACCGACACCGAGTTCCTGCTTCGCGAGGAACTGCGCCCGGTGCGCATGCAGCTCGAGCTGCTCAAGCCCGAGATGGTGCAAAGCGAGCACGGCATCCGCTCGACCATCGTGATCTTCGGCAGCGCGCGCATCGTGCCGCCGGACGTGGCCTTCCAGCGCCTGGAGGCGGCGCGCGCCGCCGGCGAGGCCGAGGCGATCCGCCGCGCCGAGATGACAGTGGCGATGTCGCGCTACTACGACGAGGCGCAGCGCTTCGCCGCGATCGTGACGCGCAAGTCGCGCGAGCTGGAGTCGCCGGTCTACGTGGTCACCGGCGGCGGCCCCGGCATCATGGAGGCGGGCAACCGCGGCGCGCACGAGACCGGCGGCAAGAGCATCGGGCTGAACATCGTGCTGCCGCACGAGCAACAGCCCAACCCCTTCATCACGCCGGAACTGTGCTTCCAGTTCCACTACTTCGCGCTGCGCAAGATGCACTTCGTCATGCGCTCGATCGCGCTGGTGTGCTTCCCCGGCGGATTCGGCACGCTCGACGAACTGTTCGAGACGCTCACGCTGACGCAGACCGGCAAGTCGCGCCGCCGTCCGATCCTGCTCTTCGGACGCGAGTTCTGGACGCGGCTGATCGACTTCGACTGGCTGATCGAGACCGGCATGATCAGCCCGGGGGACACGGGCCTGTTCCGCTTCGTCGAGACCGCCGAGGAGGCCTGGACGGTGCTTGCCGAGGAATACGGCTTCGACCTGCCCGAGACGAGCACCGGCGAGTTCGCCGACGACACCTGAGGAGGCGCCGCCCATGAACAAGCAGGTCAGCCTGATCGGCGCACCCACCGACATCGGTGCCGGCAGCCGCGGCGCGAGCATGGGGCCGGAGGCGCTGCGCGTGGCGCAGATCGTTCCGGTGCTCGAATCGCACGGGCTCGAGGTGGTCGACCGTGGCAACCTCGCCGGTCCGGCCAACCCCTGGCTGCCGCCGGTGGACGGCTACCGGCACCTCGCCGAGGTCGTGGCCTGGAACCGCGCGGTGCACGAGGCGGTGCATGCCGAGCTGAAGGCCGGCCGACTGCCCATCCTGCTCGGCGGCGACCACTGCCTGGGCATCGGCTCGATCAGCGCGGTGGCGCGGCACTGCCGCGAAACGGGCAGGAAGCTGCGCGTGCTCTGGCTCGACGCCCACGCCGACTTCAACACCAGCGAGCTCACACCCAGCGGCAACATCCACGGCATGCCGGTGGCCTGCCTGTGCGGACACGGGCCGACGGAACTGGTCGAGATCGGCGGCGCGGTACCGGCGATCAGCCCCAAGTCGGTGCGCCAGATCGGCATCCGCAGCGTCGATCCCGGCGAGAAGCGCTTCGTGCACCAGGCCGGCCTGGACGTGTTCGACATGCGCTACATCGACGAGATGGGCATGCGCCACGCCATGGAGCTGGCCCTGGCCACGCTGGACACGAACACGCATCTGCACGTCAGCTTCGACGTCGACTTCCTCGACCCGGAGATCGCCCCCGGCGTCGGCACCACCGTGCCCGGCGGACCGACCTACCGCGAGGCGCAGCTGTGCATGGAAATGATCGCCGACACCGGCCGGCTCGCATCGCTGGACGTGATGGAGCTCAACCCGGCGCTGGACGTCCGGAACAAGACTGCCACCCTGGCCGTGGACCTGATCGAGAGCCTGTTCGGCAAGAGCACGCTGATGCGTCAGGAGGGCCGTTGACGCCAGGAGGAGGCCGATGAATCGACGCCATGTCTGGATCGCGCTGGCCTGCGCCGCGCTGATGAGCGCCTGCGGGGGTGGGGATGACGACAGCGGCACCAGCCCGTTCGTCCCGCCGACGTCGGACTTCAACCCGCTGGTCGGCTGGCAGAACCTTCTCGGCACGGGGGGCACTTGGACGGTCAGCGGCACCGGATCGGACAATCTCGCCTACTCGGCGACGCTGAGCTACGCGCCGTCGACGCCCGCGGTCTTCCCGGTGACGGACACCAGCCACGACCGCAGCATCCTGACATCGACACTGACGCAGGACGGCGTGTCGCTGGGCAGCGGCACGGTCGAGTTCTTCCGCAGCAGCGACTTCCGGCTGGAGGCAGTTCGTGTGACGCCGGCGAACGGCGCGGCCCTGTGCAGCCTGGCCACCGCCAGCGCGCTGCCCCCGGGTGCGGCGAAGGTCTTCGCGAGCGGCGCGCTGGCGTCGCTGAACGATCTGAACGGCTGCCTGCCCGCCTCACTGCCCGTCGGCACCACCGAGTCGACCTGGACGATCGACTTCGAGCGCGGCATCGTGCTGTTGTGTCTGAGCAGCGTCTCCCGCGATGCCACCTTGCAGGTGATCGGCCGCGAGAGCGATTGTTTCCAGATGGCCGAAGACGGCACCCTGGGCACAAGGGCTCGCGTGAGCATCGTCCAGCCCGGCTTCACCCTGGTGATGAAGAACTTCTGACGCCGGCGCCGGCCTCGCACGGGCCGTGCGCCTTGCGGAACACCCAGGGCTCGACCGCCGCCGGGTCGGCGAACAAGCCGGCACGGCGGGTCTGCGCATCGCGCTGCTGCGACGCATAGGGGCCAGGATGGCGGCGGAAGCGCGCGCTCCAGGCATGGCCCTGCGACACCATCCACGCGCTCACGTCGCGCCCGTCGGACAGCAGCAGGCCGCCAAGCAGCCGGCCATACGCATCGACGCCGCGCGCGGGCACCTCGACGCGACGCTGCAGCACCTGCGAAGACAACGCCGCGGTCGCCTCGGTGCCCCAGGCCTGGCAGCGCTCGGGCGCGTCGATGCCGATCAGGCGCAGCTTGACCGGCTTGCGCGCCGGCACGCCGTCGGGCCTCACCCAGACGGTGTCGCCGTCGCTGACGCGGATCACCACGCCGCTCATCGCCTGGGCGACACCCGCACAGGCCAGGCCCAGGAACAGCAGGGCAGCCTTCATGCCGAGGCGAACAGGCGCAGCAGCCACCACACGAACAGCCCGAACATCGCCGCCCAGACCAGCAGGATGAGCAGCGCGCCCCACCACAGGCGCGGCAGGTTCTCGGCCGAAGCTTCGGCCTCGCGCAGGCGCGCCTCCCACAGCGGCGGCGGCGTGAGCTTCACCGCCAGCGCCACGCCCAGCGGCAGCAGGATCAGCTCGTCGAGCTGGCCCAGCACGGGAATGAAGTCGGGAATCAGGTCGATCGGGCTGACCGCATAGGCGATCACCGCGATGGCGACGAGCTTGGCGGCGCGCGGCGTCTGCGGATGCTTGAACAGCTTCCACAGCGCGATCAGGTAGGTGGCCAGGCGTGCGGCGTTGGCGAACTGGAACAGACGGGTGAACTTGCTCATCGGTCGGCCATTCTCTCCGCATCGCGCACGATGCGTTCGAGCCGGTCGGCGAGCTTCTCGTTGCTGAGCTTCTCGCGGAAGCGCTCGACCATCAGCGGGAGGCTGAACGGGCTGGGCGCCTTCAATTCGACGAAGTCCAGCCGCTGCACCGCCATGCGCTGCAGGCTGGCGGCCAGACGGACCAGGTCGAGTTCCTGGCTCAGCACTTCCTGCTGCGCCTGGGAGAGCAGCAGGTTGCCGGCATCGTGCTTGCGGAACACCTCGTAGAACAGGCCGCTGGAGGCCTGCAGCTGCCGCGTGCTCTTGGGCGCGCCGGGATAGCCGCTGAAGACCAGCCCGGAGACGCGCGCGATCTCGCGGAAGCGCCGCTGCGCCAGCTCGCCGGAGTTGAGGCTGGCGAGCACGTCGTCGAGCAGCTGCGCGGTGTCGAAGACACGCCTGTCGAGCAGCGCGGCCAGGTCCACCGGCTCGGCGCTGAGCAGCTCGAAGCCGTGGTCGTTGACGCTCATGCTGAAGGTATTGGGCGCATGCCGGGCCAGCCGCCAGGCGAGTAGGCTGGCCAGGCCCAGGTGCACATGCCGCCCGGCGAACGGGTAGAGGTAGAGGTGCTCGCCCTCGCGCGAGCGGTAGCGCTCGATCAGCAGCGTGCCGGGCGTCGGCAGCCGCGACAGCTTCGCCTGCGTGGCGAGCATGGGCGCCGCGGCCTGCATCTCGGGCGCCTGCGCGTCGCGCAGTCCGTCGACCTGCGCAGCCTCGGCGAGCAGCTCCAGCACCGCATCGGCCAGTTCGGTGGACAGCGGCATGCGCCCGCCCGCCCAAGAGGGCACGATGCCGCGGCTCTTCGCCGCCTTGCGCACATAGGCCGCCATGTCCTGCGTACGCACGAACTCCAGCACACGGCCGGCGAACACGAAGCAGTCGCCCGGGCGCAGCCGCGCGATGAAGCTCTCCTCGATGCTGCCGATCCTGCCGCCCGACAGGTACTTCACCTGCATCGAGGCGTCGCCGACGATGGTGCCCACCTGCAGTCGGTGGCGCCTGGCGATGCCGGGGTCGGGCACGCGGTACAGGCCGTCGACGAGCGCCACGCGGTGATACTCGGGGTAGACGGTCAGGCTCGCGCCGCCCTTCTCGACGAAATCCAGCGCCCACTGGAGCTCGGCTCGGGTGAGCTCGCGGTAGGCATGCGTGCCGCGCAGCTCCGCGTAGAGCGACTCCGGCTCGAAGCCGCCGCCCAGCGCGACGGTGACGAGGTGCTGCACCAGCACGTCCAGGGGCTTGTCCGGCGCGGCGCGCCTCTCGATGCGGCCGGCCTGCGCGGCGCGGCGCGCCGCGGCGGCTTCGATCAGCTCCAGCGTGTTGGTCGGCACCACCGTCACGCGGCTGGGCCGGCCCGGCGCATGGCCGCTGCGGCCGGCGCGCTGCAGCAGCCGCGCGACGCCCTTGGGCGAGCCGATCTGCAGCACACGCTCGACCGGCAGGAAGTCCACGCCGAGGTCGAGCGACGAGGTCGCAACCACCGCCTTCAGCCGGCCCTCCTTCAGGCCGCGCTCGACCCACTCACGCACCTCCTTGTCGAGCGAACCGTGGTGCAGCGCCACCAGTCCGGCCCAGTGCGGCCGCTCCTGCAGGAGCAGCTGGTACCAGATCTCCGCCTGCGAGCGGGTGTTGGTGAAGACCAGCGTGGTGCCGCTGCGCTCGATCTCGGCGACCACCGGCTGCTGCATCTGCGCGCCGAGGTGCCCGCCCCAGGAGAAGCGACCGGGGTGGGCGGGCAGCAGCGTGTCGATGACCAGGGCCTTGTCGACGCGGCCCCGCACCAGCGTGGCCTGGCGCGAACCCACCAGCACGCGCATCGCCTCGTCGAGGTTGCCCAGCGTGGCGGACAGTCCCCACACCGCCAGCGACGGATTCCAGCGGCCCAGCCGCGCGATCGCCAGTTGCACCTGCACGCCGCGCTTGTTGCCCATCAGTTCGTGCCATTCGTCGACGACGACGGTGTGCACCGCGGCCAGTTCCCCGGCGGCGTTCTCGCGTGTCAGCATCAGGCTGAGCGACTCGGGCGTGGTGACCAGCACGGTGGGAAAGCGCCTGTCCTGCCGCGCACGCTCGGCCGCCGGCGTGTCGCCGCTGCGCTGGTCCAGCGTCCAGTGCGGCGCCAGGTCGGCCAGCGGCAGCGAAAGCGCACGCGTGGTGTCCGCGGCCAGGGCACGCATCGGCGTCACCCAGAGCACCTGCAGCGGCGGCGCACCGCGCGCGGGCCGTGCCAAGGCCAGGCCACGCAGCAGCGCGCCCAGCCACACCGCGTAGGTCTTGCCCGCGCCGGTGGTCGCATGCAGCAGGCCGCTGCGGCCGCCGGTCAGCGCCGACCAGACTTCGCGCTGGAAGTCGAACGGCTGCCAGCCACGCGCGGCGAACCACTGCAAGGCCGGTTCGGCATCGGTGCGGAGTGGCGGCGCCTCGGGCATCCGCACGAGTGTGCCGTAACCCCCTTGATCCTCTCGGCCTTGTGTTTTTGCCCGGGATCAAGTCTGATCCACTGCGCGAGACACACCATGCGCGCGCCAATGTCGCAGTATCCCCGCCACCCGAACTCGCTGGTCCAGATCCTGCGCGAAGCGCAGGCTGAACACGGCTGGCTGCCCCGCCCGCTGCTGGCCGCGCTGGCGCGCGAGCTCGGCCTCACGCTCGCCCAGGTCGAGGGCGTGGCCAGCTTCTACCGATTCCTCCATCTGGAGCCAGTCGGTCGCTGGCGCGTGCTCTTCAGCGACAACATCACCGACCGCATGCTCGGCAGCCAGGCCTTGATGGACGCGCTGTGCGCGCGGCTGGGTGTGACGCCCGGCGAGATGCGCGCCGACGGCCGCGTCAGCGTCGCGACGACCTCCTGCACGGGCCTGTGCGAACAGGGCCCGGCGCTGCTCGTCAACCACCATCACGTGGTCACGCGGCTCGATGCCGAGCGCGTGACGCGCATCGCCGAGTTGATCGAGACCGACACGCCGGTGTCGCAATGGCCGGCCGAGTGGTTCCACGTCGAGGACCCGATCCGCCGTGCCGACGTGCTGCTCGGCACGAGCGTCGCGCCGGGCGAGGCGCTGGCCGCGGCGCTGGCGCGCGGCCCACTGGCGATGCTCGACGAGATCCGGCACTCGAACCTGCGCGGCCGCGGCGGCGCGGGCTTCGCCACCGGCACCAAGTGGGCGCTGTGCCGCGAGGCACCGGGCGAGATGCATGTGGTGGTGTGCAACGCCGACGAAGGCGAGCCCGGCACCTTCAAGGACCGCGTGCTGCTCAACCGCCATGCCGATCTGGTGTTCGAGGGCATGACGATCGCCGCCGCGGCGGTCGGCGCGCGCCAGGGCCTGGTCTACCTGCGCGGCGAGTACCGCTACCTGCTCGAACACCTGCAGGCGGTGCTGCAGCGCCGCCGCGAGGCTAACCTGCTCGGCCGCGCCATCCAGGGCCACGAGGGCTTCGACTTCGACATCCAGATCCATGTCGGCGCCGGTGCCTACGTCTGCGGCGAGGAGTCGTCGCTGATCGAGTCGCTGGAAGGCAAGCGCGGCACGCCGCGCATCCGTCCACCCTTCCCGGTCGAGCACGGCTACCTGGGCCACCCGACCACGGTGAACAACGTCGAGACCTTCTGCGCCGCAGCCCACATCGCATTGAACGGCGGCGCCTGGTGGGCCGGCATCGGCACGCCGAAGTCCACCGGCACGAAGATCCACTCCGTGTCGGGCGACTGCGAGCGCCCCGGCCTGTACGAGTACCCCTTCGGCACGCGCATCGGCCGCATCCTCGAGGATTGCGGCGCGCGCGACACGCAGGCGGTGCAGGTGGGTGGCCCCTCCGGCCTGTGCGTGTCGGCGTTCGAGTTCGGCCGGCGCATCGCGTTCGAGGACGTGCCCACCGCGGGCGCCTTCATGGTGTTCGACCGCTCGCGCGACATGTTCGAGGTGGCGCGCAACTTCGCCCACTTCTTCGCCCACGAGAGCTGCGGCTTCTGCACGCCTTGCCGCGTCGGCACGGCGCTGGTGGTCAAGCGCATGGACAAGCTGGCCGAAGGGCACGGCTCCCGGCACGACGTCGACGTGCTTTACGAACTCGACAAGCTGATGCACGGCGCCACCCATTGCGGACTCGGTGCCACCGCCTGCAACCCGCTGCGCGACACCATCGCCAAGTTCCGTCCGGCCTACGAGCGGCACCTGAAGTCACTGCACTTCGAGCCGGCCTTCGACCTCGACGCGGAGCTGTCCGAGGCGCGCGCCGTGACCGGCCGGGACGACCCGGCTTCGCACCTGGAGCGCACGCATGAGTGAGGCGCCGACCTTCTCGCTCGACGGCGAGGACATCCCTTTCGACCCCGGCGAGACCATCCTGCAGGCTGCGCGTCGCGCCGGCCGCTACATCCCGCACCTGTGCTGGCACCCGGACTTCCGCGCCCACGGCTCCTGCCGCATCTGCACGGTGAAGGTGGGTGGCCGCATGGGCGCGGCATGCACCGTGCAGGCCAGTGCCGGTCTGGAGGTGGAGAGCGCCACCGAGGAGCTGAACGCGCAGCGCAAGACCCTGCTGCAGATGCTCTTCGTCGAGGGCAACCACTTCTGCCCATCGTGCGAGAAGAGCGGGAATTGCCTGCTGCAGGCCACCGCCTACCAGATGGGCATGGAAGGCCCGCACTTCGAGGAGTTCTACCCCGACCGGCCGGTCGACGCGAGCCATCCCGACGTGCTGCTCGAGTTCAACCGCTGCATCCTGTGCGAGCTGTGCGTGCGCGCCAGCCACGATGTCGACCGCAAGAACGTCTTCGCCATCGCCGGCCACGGCATCGGCACGCACCTGGTGGTGAACAGCGAGAGCGGCCAGTTGGTCGACACCGCCCTGGCGCTGACCGACCGCGCCACGGGCATCTGCCCGGTGGGCGTGATCCTGCCGAAGCGGCGCGGCTTCGTGATCCCGATCGGCCAGCGTCGCTACGACGAGGCCACCGCGGCCGATCCCGCGTGCCAGGAGGCCTCGTGATGGCGACGCCGACGCCCCCGCTGCACGCGCCGCGCAAGCTGAAGCTGGCCACCGTCTCGCTGGCCGGCTGCTTCGGCTGCCACATGTCATTCCTCGACATCGACGAGCGGCTGCTCGAGCTGATCGAGCATGTCGAGTTCGACCGCTCGCCGCTCACCGACATCAAGGAGGTCGGCCACTGCGACCTCGGCCTCGTCGAGGGCGGCTTGTGCAATGCCGAGAACGTCGAGGTGCTGCGCCAGTTCCGCGCCCACTGCAAGACGCTGGTGGCGGTGGGCGCCTGCGCGATCAACGGCGGCCTGCCGGCACAGCGCAACCATCTGCACCTGGGCAGACTGCTCACCGACGTCTACCCGCAGGGCGTGCCGAACGACCCCGAGTTGCCGCTTCTGCTGAACAACGTGCACCCGATCCACGAGGTGGTGCACGTCGACTACGTGCTGCCCGGCTGCCCGCCCTCCGCCGACGCCTTCTGGCAGTTCCTCACCGACCTGATGGCCGGGCGCACGCCGCACCTCGGCCACGGCCTCATCCACTACGACTGACGCGCCATGAGCTTCGATCTCGAGTCCGCCGCGCAACCGCAGGGACTGCGCCGCGTCGCCATCGATCCGGTGTCGCGCGTCGAAGGCCACGGCAAGGTGACGCTGCTGCTCGACGAGGCCCACCGCGTGCAGCAGGTGCGGCTGCACATCGTCGAGTTCCGCGGCTTCGAGAAGTTCATCGAGGGCCGGCCCTACTGGGAGGTGCCGGTGATGGTGCAGCGGCTGTGCGGCATCTGCCCGGTGTCGCACCACCTCGCCGCGAGCAAGGCGATGGACCGCGTGATCGGCGCCCACCCGGTGCCGCCCTCGGCCGAGAAGATCCGCCGGCTGATGCACTACGGCCAGGTGCTGCAGTCGCATGCACTGCACTTCTTCCACCTCAGCTCGCCCGACCTGCTGTTCGGCTTCGATTCCGAGGTGCAGAAGCGCAACATCGTCGGCGTGATCGAGGCGCATCCGGACATCGCGAAGAAGGGCGTGATGCTGCGCAAGTTCGGCCAGGAGGTGATCCGCGTCACCGCCGGCAAGCGCGTGCACGGCACCGGCTCCGTGCCCGGCGGCATGAACAAGCACGTGAGCCGCGAGGACCGCGAGCTGCTGCTGCGCGACATGGCGCAGATCCTCGACTGGGCGCAGGACGCGGTGACGATCGCCAAGCGGCTGCACGCCGGCAACCGCGAGCTCTACGACGGCTTCGGCAGCTTCCGCTCCAACATGCTCTCGCTGGTGCGCCGCGACGGCGCGATGGACCTCTACGACGGCGTGCTGCGCGCGCGCGACGCGAACGGCGCCGTGCTCGTCGACGGTGCCAGCGACCAGGACTACCGCGGGCTCATCGAGGAAGAGGTGCGGCCCTGGACCTACATGAAGTTCCCGCACCTGCGCTCGCTCGGCCGCGAGGCGGGCTGGTACCGCGTCGGGCCGCTGGCGCGCGTGCAGAACTGCGACTTCATCCCCACGCCGCGGGCCGAGGCGCAGCGGCAGGAGTTCCTCGCCTGGGGCCAGGGCGCTCCGGTGCACGCCACGCTGGCCTACCACTGGGCGCGCATGATCGAGCTGCTGCACTGCGCCGAGGTGATCGCGCAACTCCTCGACGACCCGGACATCCTCGCCGGCGAGCTGATGAGCGGCGGCGTGCGCACCGGCGAGGGCGTGGGCATCATCGAGGCGCCGCGCGGCACGCTGGTCCACCACTACCACGTCGGCGACGACGACCTCGTCACGCTGTGCAACCTGATCGTCTCGACGACGCACAACAACCAGGCGATGAACGAGGCGGTGCGGGCGGTGGCACGGCAGTACCTCGACGGCCGAGAGATCACCGAGGGACTGCTCAACCGCATCGAGGTGGCGATCCGCGCCTACGACCCCTGCCTGTCCTGCGCTACCCATGCCCTCGGCCGCATGCCGCTGGACGTGACGCTGCTCGATGCCGACGGAACCGTGGTCGACCACGTGCTGAAGTCGCACGACGGCTCGCTGCAGCGTGCGCTGCAGGCTCCGGTCGGCCTGCACGGATGACCGCCCCGCTGCTGGTGTTCGGCTGGGGCAACGCCAGCCGTGGCGACGACGCACTCGGGCCGCTGTTCGTCGAACGGCTGCGCGAGCGGCTGGGCGAGGCGGCCGACCAACATGTCCAGTGCCTCGACGACTACCAGCTGCAGGTCGAGCATGCGCTCGACCTCGTCGGCCGGCAGCGCGTGCTGTTCGTCGACGCCAGCCTGTCCTGCCCGCCCCCCTTCGAGGCCACACCGCTGCAGCCGAGGCGCGACCCGAGCTTCAGCAGTCACGCCATGTCACCGCACGCGGTGCTGCAGGTCTACCTGGAGCTGCACGGCCAGGCGCCGCCGCCGGCCACGCTGCTGGCCATCCGCGGCGAGCGCTTCGAACTCGGCGAGCCGCCGGGCGCCGCGGCGCTCAGTCACCTGGAGGCGGCGCTGGACTGGGCGCTGGACTGGGCGCGGGTGCGCTGACGATCCAGCCCTCCAATGGGTCGGCATCCGGCGGCAGGCCGTAGCCCGGCTGCAGGCTCGCCCACGCCGCCTGCATCAGGCACAGCACAGCGTCGAGCCGATCGCCCGAGGCGTCGGCGGTGAGGTCATCGCGCTGTGCATGCGAGAGCCGCAGTCGCAGCCCGAGCCGCGAGCGCCCCTGTTCCAGTGCCTCGAGCAGATCCTTGCGGGCGATCAGACGCTGCGGCGTCTGCTTCGCCCTCTCGTCGCTCTTGTAGGAGCGCCGGCCGATCAGCTCGCGCGCCAGCAGACCCGGGTAGGCCTCCAGCGCGACGCGCGCGCTGTCGCCCGCGTGCAGCCCCGGCAGGTGCACACCGGCGTCGACGAGCATCGGCACGCCGGCGTGCAGCATGAAGGCCACCGGCGGGTTCACCCACTTCATCGAGGGCGACGATCCGGCGGGCAGGTCGCAGGCACGGTGGGCGAACTTGCCGCCGGCCGGCCGCGCCTTGCAGAAGGCGGCGAAGGTGGCGCGGATCTGCTCGCGCGACATCGCGGCGTAATGGCGCATCAGCGGCAGCCACTCGCGCGGCCAGCCCAGCGTCAGCACCAGCTCGCGAGGCAGGCCGAAGGGGAAGTCGAAAGCGCCCAGCCAGGGCCCGGGCGCCCGCAGCCAGGCCGCGAAACCGTCGAACCCCGCGTGCCCTTCGAGGCGGTGCAGGCGCACGCCCTGGCCGTCGAGCGTGCCGAGCGCCACGGTGATCGGCTTGCGCCGTGTCGGCCGGCTCGTGAAGTCGATGCCTGCCAGGGTCGGGTGCTGCATCGGCGCACGCTATCACGTGCCGGCGGCCTCCCTGCGCCTGCATCGGCAGACCAGCAGGCGACAATCGGGGCCGTGAACCGTCAGCGACTTCTCGTGCTCGCCGCCTTCATCGCCGTGCTCCTGCTGGCCGTCGTGCTCGGCCTGCGCAGTGCCGCCAGCCGGCTCGAGGCCGGCCTGCGCGAGGCGCTCGGCCCGCGCGCGAGCATCGCAGCGGTGCGCCTGGGTTTCACCGGCGTCGAGGTGACCGACCTGCGCATCCGCGGCGCACCGGGCAGCTGGCCGGCTGCCGACGAGCTGATCGCGAAGCGCGTCAGCCTGCGGCCGGCCCTGTCCAGCCTGTGGTCGCCCGGCTGGCACATCGCGCGCATCGAGGTCGAGGACGGCTACCTCTCGCTGCTGCGCACGCGCCAGGGCAGACTGCGCGTGCTGCCGGCGCTGCTCGACAAGCCCAGGCCGGCCGACGGCACGCCCCGCCCGGCGCCACGAGTGCATATCGCCGAGGTGGTGCTGCGCGACGTGGCGATCGACTTCCACGACGCCAGCGTGCGATCGGGGATGCACAAGCTGCGCTTCGAGTCGCTGCACGCCGACGTGGGGCCGCTGGATCTGCCGGCCTTCGACAGCCCGACCGAGATCGATCTGCAGGCCGTGCTGAAGGGCCCGCAGCGCAACGGCCGCATCGCCATCCAGGGCGAGTTCACCATCGCCACGCTCGATGCGAGGCTCAAGGCGGCGGTGCACGCGGTCGACCTCGTCGCCCTGCAGCCCTACCTGCTGAAGGTGAACGAGGCTGGCGTGAAGCGCGGCACGCTGGACCTGAGCCTGGACGCCCGCGTGAAGGCGAAGCAGTTGCACGCCCCCGGGCACGTCACGCTGACCGGGCTGGAGCTGGCCAGCAGCGGCGGCCTGCTTTCCACCTTCGGCGGCGTGCCGCGGCAGGCGGTGCTGGCGGCGATGCAGCGCGACGGCCGCATCGAAGTCGGCTTCACGCTCGAAGGCCGCATCGACGACCCCGCGTTCTCGATCAACGACAACCTCGCCACCAAGCTCGCCGGGGGACTGGCCGAGGTGCTGGGCGTGAGCCTGGGCGGCGTGGTCGAGGGCGTGGGCAGCGTGATCAAGGGCCTGCTCGGGCGCTGACTCGGCAAGGCGATGGGTCACCACCCGATCCTGGTGGAGTTGCTGCGCGGCACCACCCTCGAGTCCATGCACCGCGGCGCGCTGGCGGTGGTGGATGCCGAGGGCGCCGTGTTCGCTGCCATCGGCGACATCGCGCGGCCGGTGTTTCCCCGCTCGGCGGTGAAACTGCTGCAGGCACTGCCGCTGGTGGCCAGCGGCGCCGCCGAGGCGCTGGCGCTGAGTGACGAGGAACTGGCCTTGGCCTGCGCCTCGCACACCGGCGAGCCGGCGCACGTGCGCACCGCGGCCGGCATGCTCGCCAAGGCGGGGCTGGACGGCGCGGCGCTGGAGTGCGGCACGCACTGGCCCAGACTGGACGTGGCCGCCCGCGAGCTGGCGGCGCGCGGCGAGCGGCCGACGGCGCTGCACAACAACTGCTCGGGCAAGCACGCCGGCTTCCTCTGCCTGGCCTGCCACCGCCATGGCCGCGCAGGCCTGCGCGGCTTCGCACGCGGCTATGTCGAGCCGGAGCATGCGCTGATGCGCGAGATCACTGCGGCGCTGCAGGCGGCCACCGGCTGCGACCTCGCCGCGGCGCCCCGAGGCACCGACGGCTGCTCGATCCCCACCTTCGCCATCCCGCTGCGCCAGCTCGCGCTGGCCTTTGCACGGGTGGCCACCGGCCACGGCCTGTCGCCGGACCATGCGCGCGCGGCGCGGCGGCTGCGCCAGGCGGCGGCGCGCGCGCCCTTCATGCTGGGCGGCAGCGGCCGCTTCGACACCCGGGTCATGCAGGCGCTCGGCGAGCGTGTCTTCTGCAAGGTCGGCGCCGAGGGCGTGTACTGCGCCGCCCTGCCCGAGCAGGGCCTGGGCGTGGCGATCAAGGTCGACGACGGCAACACCGCGCGCGCTGCCGAGGTGGTGATGGCGGCGGTGATCGAGGCGCTGCTGCCGCTGGCCGGCGAGCCGGCGACGCTGCTGCGTTCCCTCGGCGATGCGACCCTGCGCAACTGGAACGGCCGCGAGGTCGGCCGCCTGCGGGCCAGCAGCTGGCTGCGCCGGACGCTGGACGGGGCTCAGGGTGCAGGCGCAGCATAGACCAGCAGGCGGCCCTTGTAGGCTGGCGCTCCGCCGCCGTCGGCCGGCCGGTCGAGCCGCTCCTCGAGCAGCGCGAAGCCGGCCGCCGCCATGCGGCGGCTGAAGGCGCTGCGGTTGCCGCGGTCCGGGTCGACGATCCAGACCTGTGCCCCCGGCGCCGCATGCCGGACGACGGTGGCGGCCAGCGCGCCGGACTCGTCCCGCTCGTAGAGCAGGTCGCTGCCGACGATGAGGTCGAAGCGGCCTTGGAGATCGGCAGCGGCCGGCACGCCAGCGCGTGCGGGCGCCGCTGCCAGGCCGCCCCAGTGGCCATGCCGGTACTTCATCGGCGCCAGCGCGTTCAGGCGCAGGTTCTCGGCCAGGAAGCACTGTGCCAGCGGATGGCAGTCGCTTGCGGTGACGTCGGCGCCGCGCCGGTGCGCGACCAGGCTGGCCAGCGCCAGGCCGCAGCCGAGTTCGAGGATGCGCTCGGCGGCGCGCACCGGCCGCCGCGCGAGGCGCGCCGCGAGTTCGGCGCCCGATGGCCACAGCAGGCCGAACAGCGGCCACGCAGCTGACGAGATGCCGAGCCGGCCGGCATCGCCGCTGGGGTCGCTGAACTGCTGGCGGTCGAGCAGCGAGCGGATGACGAGGACGTCGACGCCGGCGACGGCGATCTGTTCTTGCTTGGTCAGGTAGCCGGGCACGTCGCGGATCGAAACCCGCGTGAAGGGCCTCGGACAGGAGGAAGGCGCCGAGTATGAGGCCTGGCGCTCGCCCTTCAGCTGCCCGTGCCGGTCAGGTTCAGCACCAGCCCGCCGTAGTCGGCGCCGTAGGCGTCGTTGACGATCAACGGCGTGGGCACCGAGAGACCTCTCTCGGTCGGCGCGAAGACCACGCTGATGTTGCAGCTGGAGTCCACCGCCAGCGTGTCCGGGCAGTCGTCGCTGACGCTCCAGCCGCTGCCTGTGGGACCGACGACGGAGATGGCATCGTCGGCGTTGCCGATGTTGCGCACCGCGTAAATCAGCGTCCGCGTCTGCCCGACGGAAACGCTGCCGAAGCTACCGTCGGGCGTGCCGACGAAGGCCAGCACGCCGCTGGGGGGATCGAGCTCGGTGACGGCGCCGCCGCTCAGCGGCAGCGCCACCGTCGCGGCATTGCTCGTCACGCGCAGCTCGCCGGTCAGCGTGCCGGCGGCCGTCGGCAGGTAGTAGACGGAGAGGAAGCATTCCTCGCCCTCCTCCAGCGTGCCCGGGCAGTTGTGGCTGAGCGTGAGGCCGGCGCCGCTGACGGTGGGTACGATGTCCTCCAGCGGCTTGACCTTCGGCAAGCCGGAGTCGCTGTTGCGCAGCCGGAAATCCAGCCGCTTGCGCGTGCCCACCAGCGTGCTCGCGTAGTCCGTGCCGGGCGTGCTGACGGCGTCGAGTCGCGGTTTCGGATCGCTTTCCTCGAGGCTGCCGCAGCCGGCGAACATGGCGCACATCGCGATGGCGGCGCCAATCCTTGTCTTGCACTTCATCCTTCGTCCTCCGCGCGGCTCATTGTGCGCTCAGCAGGGCTTCGAGCGCCTGCAGGGTGTCGGCCTCGTGCAGAGGCTTGTCGCCGCGCAGGCGCAGCATGCGCGGGAAGCGCACCGCGATGCCGCTCTTGTGCCGCGCACTGCGTTGGATGCCCTCGAAGCCGAGCTCGAAGACCAGCGAAGGCCGCACGCTGCGCACCGGGCCGAACTTATCGACCGTGGTCCGGCGGATCACGCGGTCGACCTGCTGGAACTCGGCATCGCTCAGGCCCGAGTAGGCCTTGGCGAAGGTGACCAGTTGCAGCGCTCCGGGCGGCGCCGGCTCGCGGCGCTCGATGGCGTCGAGCGCGGTCCGCGCCTCTTCGGCGTCGCGCGGCGCACGGTTCCACACGGCGAAGGTGTAGTCGGTGTAGACGCTGGCGCGGCGGCCATGGCCGGCCTGCGCGTAGACGAGCACGGCATCCACCGACAGCGGCTCGATCTTCCACTTCCACCAGGTGCCGCCGCTCTTCGTGCGGCCGCTGCCGTAGCGCGCCTCGCGGTGCTTGAGCATGAAGCCCTCGACACCGCGGGCGCGCGACTGCTGGCGCCGCGCGGCGAGGGCAGGCCAGTCCTCGCCCGCCAGGATCGGCGAGAGCTGCAGCGGCGTGCCTTGCAGCGCCTCTTCCAGCAGCGCACGGCGCTGGTCCTGCGGCCGCTCGCGACGGTCCTCGCCCTGCCATTCGAGCAGATCGTAGGCAACGAAGCTCACCGGCGCATCGGCGAGCACGCGCCGGTTCAGCGTCTTGCGCCCGATGCGCTGCTGCAGCAGGTTGAACGCCGCGGGCCGGCCGTCCTTCCAGACGACGATCTCGCCGTCGAGCACCGTGCCATCGGGCAGCTGCGCCGTCGCATCGGCCAGCTCGGGAAAGCGCTCGGTGACCAGCTCCTCGCCGCGTGACCAGATCCAGCTCTGGCCGACACGGCGCACGATCTGCGCGCGGATGCCGTCGTACTTCCACTCGACGCGCCAGTCGCCGGCCGGACCGAGCCTCGTCTCGAACTCGGTCAGCGGGATGTCCAGCGCGTGGGCGAGGAAGAAGGGATAGGGCTGCCCGGCGTCGGATCGGCCCGCGTCCGCCGGCGCGACGAGCGCCGCGAAGGCCGCAGCATCGGGCCGCGCGTTGGCATCGGTGTAGCCCATCATGCGCTGCGCGATCCGCTTGGCGTCCAGGCCGGCATGGGCGGCGAGCGCGCGCTGCACCAGCTGCCTGCTGACGCCGACACGGAAGCCGCCGCCGATCAGCTTGACCAGCAGGAAGCGTCCGCGCGCGTCGAGCTCGTTCCACCAGGCGGCGATGCGCGCGGCCTGGTCGTCGGATTCGGCGCCGCGCAGCGGCAGCAGGCGTTCCTGCAGCCACTGCGCGAGGCCGAGGTCGCTGCGCGAGCCCGCCGGCGGCAGCACGTGGGCGATGGTCTCGGCCAGGTCGCCCACCGCCTGGTGGCACTCGTCGAACAGCCAGTCGGGGATGGCCGCGCATTGCGCCGCCAGCGTGCGCAGGGAGGCGGTGCGCACCAGCTGGCGCGGCCGGCCGCCGGCAAGGAAGTACACCGCCCAGGCGGCATCGGCCGGCGCCGCTTCGGCGAAGTAGCGCTGCAGCGCCTCCAGCTTGGTCGTCGTGGACGTGCTTGCGTCGAGCTCGTCGAACAACTGCGCGAAGCGGTTCACGCGACCGCCTCCGCCCGCGCCGCATCGTCCTCGCTGCCGTACTCGGTGCGGAAGGAACTGGCCTGCAGCCCCTGCTCTGCCAGCCAGCGCACCATCACCGCCTCGTAGCCGTGCGTGACGATCACGCGCGACGCGCCGGTGGCCGCGACGGCACGCTGCAGCCCCGGCCAGTCGGCATGATCCGAGAGCACGAAGCCGCGGTCCACGCCCTGTCGCCGTCGCGCGCCGCGCAGTTGCATCCAGCCGCTGGCGAAGGCATCCGCGCAGTCGACGAAGCGCTTCAGCCAAGCCGAGCCTTGCACCGCCGGCGGAGCGATCACCAGCGCGCGCTGCAGCATGCCCTGGTCGGTCACCTCGGTGGCCAGGGTCGTCGCCGGCAGCGCCACGCCGGCAGCACGGTAGGCGTCGTTGAGCGGCTCCACCGCCCCGTGCACGAGGATTGGCCCGATGCTCGCGTCCACGCCGGCAAGGATGCGCTGCGCCTTGCCGAAGCTGTAGGCCATCAGCAGGCTGGTGCGGCCCTGCGCGGCGTTGGCGCGCCACCAGTCATCGATGGCAGCGAACACCTCGCGCTGTGCCGCCCAGCGGTAGACCGGCAGGCCGAAGGTCGACTCGGTGATGAAGCAGTCGCAGCGAACCGGCTCGAAGGGCGCGCAAGTGCGGTTGTCGTCGCCCGCACCGCTGACGAAATAGTCGCCCGAGGCCACCCAGACCCTGCCGCCCTGTTCGAGCCGCACTTGCGCCGAGCCGAGCACATGGCCGGCCGGGTGCAGGCTGATGCGCACGCCGCGGTGCTCGACGATCTCGCCGTAGGCCAGCGGCTGCAGCGTGATGTCGCCCAGCCGCGCACGCAGCACGCCTTCGGCGGCCGCGGTGGCCAGGTAGTGGCCATGGCCGCGCCGCGCATGGTCGGCATGGGCGTGGGTGATGACGGCGCGCTCGACCGGGCGCCACGCGTCGATGTAGAAGTCGCCGGCCGGACAGTAGAGGCCCTCGGGGCGCTGCACGACGAGGTCCACGAGGCGCCCCGATCAGTAGCGCTTGCCGGCGACCATGATCATCAGCCGCATCATCGCGTAGGCAACCCAGTTCATCGCCCGCGTCGCCAGCGAACGGCGCGCATGCGAGTCGGGCTCGACGCGCCGCCCCTGATGGGCGATGGCATGGTGCAGGTGGGTCATGAGCTCGGCGGCAAAGGCGTCGTCGCGCACGAACACGTTGGCCTCGCGTGCGAGCAGCAGGCTGAACGGATCGAGATTGGACGAGCCCACCGTGGACAGGGCGCCTTGCCGCGCATCCATCACCGCCACCTTGGCATGCAGGAAGCTCGCCTCGTACTCGAAGATCTCGATGCCGGCCTCCAGCATCGGGCCGTACGCCGCGCGGCTGGCGTGGTACTGCATGAAGTACTCGTAGCGGCCCTGCAGCAGCAGGGTGATCTTCACGCCGCGGCGCGCCGCCCGCAGCAAGGCGCGCTGCAACTTCACGCCCGGCACGAAGTAGGCGTTGGCGATGACGATCTCCCGCCGGGCCTGCGCGATCGCCAGCCGGTAGGTGCTCTCGATGCGACGGCGGAAGCGGAAGTTGTCTCGCAGCACCAGCGATGCGGTCGAGCCGGGCTGCAGGCGGCTGATGTGCGGCGCCTCCTCGACACCGGCGCGAGCGGCCGCTCGCACCGCCTCCAGCGCGCCCTCGAGATCGCGCGGGCGTGCGACCTGCAGCCGCCACCACAGGCGCGTCATGGTGTCGTGCATGTCGGCCACCAGCGGCCCGAGCACGCGTACGGCGAAGTCCAGGCGCGGCTCGGCGAGTTCGCCGTGATTGGGGTCGTAGTGGTCGTCGAGCAGGTTGATGCCACCGCAGAATGCGACCGCCGCGTCCACCACGCACAGCTTGCGGTGCAGGCGCCGCCAGTGGCGCGGCACGATCAACCGCCAGCCGCGCACCGGCCCGAACACGCGCCACCGCACCCCGGCGCTGTGCCAGCGCTGCTTCCATTCGGCGGGCAGGTCGGGCGTGCCGATGCCGTCGACGACCACGCGCACCGTCACCCCGCGCCGGGCGGCACGCTCCAGCGCCTCGGCCACCCTCAGCGGAGAGCGGTTGAAGTCGAAGATGTAGGTCTCGAGCAGCACCTCGCTGCGCGCTGCGTCGATCGCCTCGATCATGGCTGGGAACAGTTCGACGCCGCCCTTGAGCAGCGCCAGCTCATGCTCGGCGCGCGGCGTGTCGCGGCTCTTCATGCCGGCACGAGTTCGGCCACCAGGGGCAGGTGATCGGACATGCGCGCCCAGGCCGTGCCGCGCGGCACCGAGGTCGACAGGCAGCGCAACCCGCGGGTATAGATGCGGTCGAGCGAGAACACCGGCACACGCGAGGGGAAGGTGTTCTGTCGCGCGGCGCCGGCGCCCTCCGCCGCCGCGCGCTGCAGGCCGCTCTCGCGCATCGGCGCATCGAGCCTCTCGCCCCAGTCGTTGAAGTCGCCGGCAACGACGAGCAACTCGTCGTGCGGCACGTTGGCCTCGATGAAGGCGGCCAGCCGATCGACCTGGCGCACCCGGCTGGCGTGCATCAGGCCCAGGTGGGCGACCACGGCGTGCAGCGTCATCCCGTTCCAGTGCACCGGCACGTGCAGCAGGCCACGCTGCTCGAAGCGGTGGTCGCTGACGTCGTGGTGGCCGATGTCACCCAGCGGCCAGCGCGACAGCAGCGCGTTGCCGTGCTCGCCATGGCGGGTGACCGCGTTGGTGCGGTAGGCCACCTCGTAGCCCTCGGGGGCGAGGAACTCCGCCTGACCCTCGCGCGGCCAGCCGAACCAGGTGCGCTCGAAGCGACGCGCCTCGCGATGGTGGAAACTGCGCACCTCCTGCAGGAACACCAGGTCGGCGTCCAGCGCCTCGATGCCCAGGCCGAGGTTGTGGATCTCCAGCCGCCTGCGCGGTCCGACGCCGCGCACGCCCTTGTGGATGTTGTAGGTCGCCACGCGCAGCGTGTCGCCGTGGCTCAGCGTCGAGGGAGGGGCGTGTCGCATGGCGTGAAACGGGGCAGTTGCAGGATGGCCTCGGCGTTGCTGAACGAGAAGCAGGCGTCGGCCGCCTCGCGCCAGGGCAGCCAGCGCCAGGCCAGGTGCTCGCGCGGCGCCAGCGTGATCGGCGTGTCGCGCGGCACGGTCAGGCCGAACACGTGCTCGGTGTTGTGCGTGACGCCCGGCGCGTAACGGTGGCGCCAGACCGGGAAGATCTCGTAGACGTTGCGCAGGCCCCAGTCGACCAGCGCCGTGCGCGGCACCGCTGGCGTGCCGATGCGGATGCCGGTCTCCTCGGCGACCTCGCGGATGGCCGTCGCGTCGAACGGCTCGTCGACCTGGTCCTTCGCGCCGGTGACGCTTTGCCAGGCGCCGGGCTTGTCGGCGCGCTCGATGAGCAGCACCTCGCAGCCGGGCGTGTGGATGATCACCAGCACCGACTCGGGGATCTTGTGCGTCGTGGGGGCCGCGCGCGTGGACGACATGGATGCGAGCATAGCCAAGCCGTCCCCGCGCCGGCGCGCCGGGCTCAGCGCAGCCACAGCACCGCCCCGAACGCGGCAGCGAGCAGCGCGCCGTGCAGCAGCGCCGCGGCCAGCGTCAGCACGATGGCCGGACGCATGCGATGCGGCGCGCGGGCGTGGCGCGCCAGCAGCACCGTCGCGCCCAGCGACGCCGGCGCACTCAGCAGCGCCCACCAAGCCTGCGTCGGCAGCCAGCCCGCCCACCACCAGGCGAGCACCCAGCCGTGGGCCAGCGCCGCCAGCGCCGCGTACACGAGAACGGCCGCCGACGGGCCGAGGCGCACGACCAGCGTGCGCTTGCCCGCCGCCGCATCCGCCGAACGGTCGGGAAACTCGTTGACGAGCAGGACCGTCGCCACCAGCAGCGCATAGCTGACGCCGGCGATCGCTGCCATGTCGTGCAGGCGCTGGCGCTGCACGTAGTCTGCGCCCAGCACGACCAGCCACCAGGCCGCGGCCACCGCGATCTCGCCGGCACCGCGCGACATCAGCGCGACGCGCGGGCTGGAATAGGCCCAGCCGATGACTCCGCCGGCCAGGCCGATGATCAGCAGTCCCGGTCCGCTTAGCGCGGCCAGCACGATGCCGCCCCCCATCGCCAGCAGCGCCAGCCAGCCGGCCCACTCGCGCATGCGCGCAGCGTTGAGCACGCCGTCCTGGATCAGCCGCGAGCCGCCGGAGAACGGCGACACGCGGTCGTGGTTGAGGGCGTCGGAGCCCAGGCCGTCATCGGCCCAGTCGTTGTAGACGTTGGCCGCCGCATGGGCCAGCAGCGCCAGCACGATCGTGGCGGCTGCGGCCTCCGGCCGTGCGCCGGAGCCGCAGGCCAGCGCGACCACGATGCCCAACACGCAGGCCATCGCGGTCACGGACAAGAAGCCAGGGCGCGTGGCGCGCAGGTGATGCCGGATGGTCGCGAACTGCACAAGGGCGAGCATCACCGCCGCGCTCGGCCCTCGGCTTGACGACGGTCAGCCGCCCGCCGTGTCGCTCAGGCGGCCGGCGTCGGGTTGCGCAGGCGGATGTGCAGTTCGCGCAGCTGCCGCTCGTCGACCTCGCTGGGCGCGTTGGTCAGCAGACACTGCGCGCGCTGCGTCTTCGGGAAGGCGATCACGTCGCGCAGACTCTCGGCGCCGGTCATCAGCATGACGAAGCGGTCCAGGCCGATGGCGATGCCGCCGTGCGGCGGCGCGCCGTACTTCAGCGCGTCGAGCAGGAAGCCGAACTTGAGCTGTGCCTCCTCGGCGCCGATCTTCAGCGCGCGGAACACCTTGCTCTGCACCTCCTCGCGGTGGATACGCACCGAGCCGCCGCCGAGTTCGATGCCGTTGAGCACCACGTCGTAGGCCTTGGCGATGCAGGCCCCCGGATTGCTCTCGAGCCAGTCCTCGTGGCCGTCCTTCGGGCTGGTGAACGGGTGGTGCACCGCGTTCCAGCGCTGCGCCTCGTCGTCGTGCTCGAACATCGGGAAGTCGACCACCCACAGCGGCTCCCACTGCCCCTGCATCAGGCCGCGCGCGCGGCCGAACTCGCTGTGGCCGACCTTGACGCGCAGCGCGCCGATCGCATCGTTGACGATCTTCGCCTTGTCGGCGCCGAAGAAGATCAGGTCGCCACTGGCCGCGCCGGTGCGTGCCAGGATCTGCTCGATCGCCCGGTCATGCAGGTTCTTCACGATCGGCGACTGCAGGCCCTCGCGGCCCTTGGCCACGTCGTTGACCTTGATCCAGGCCAGCCCCTTGGCGCCGTAGATCTTCACGAACTCGGTGTAGGCGTCGATCTCGCCACGGCTCATCTCGCCGCCGCCGGGAATGCGCAGCGCGACGACGCGGCCGTCGGCGGCGTTGGCCGGGCCGGAGAAGACCTTGAAGTCGACGTCCTTCATGACGTCGGTCAGCTCCGTGAACTCGAGCTTGACGCGCAGGTCGGGCTTGTCCGAACCGTACAGACGCATCGCGTCGGCGTACTTCATCACCGGGAAAGCCGGCAGCTTGACGCCGATGGCGTGCTCGAACGTGCTGCGGATCATGCCCTCGAACATCGTGCGGATCTCCTCCTCGGTGAGGAAGGAGGTCTCGATGTCGATCTGCGTGAACTCGGGCTGGCGGTCGGCGCGCAGGTCCTCGTCGCGGAAGCACTTGGTGATCTGGTAGTAGCGGTCGAAACCCGCCACCATCAGCAGCTGCTTGAACAGCTGCGGGCTCTGCGGCAGCGCGAAGAACATGCCGTCGTGCACGCGGCTGGGCACGAGGTAGTCGCGCGCGCCTTCCGGCGTGCTCTTGGTGAGCATCGGTGTCTCGATGTCGATGAAGCCGTTGGCGTCGAGAAACTTGCGCACCTCCATCGCCACGCGGTAGCGCAGCATCAGGTTGCGCTGCATCGGCGGGCGACGCAGGTCGAGCACGCGGTGCGTCAGGCGCGTGGTCTCGGAGAGGTTCTCCTCGTCGAGCTGGAACGGCGGCGTGACCGACGCGTTGAGCACCTCGATCTCGTGACACAGCACCTCGACCTTGCCGCTGGTGATGTTGGCGTTCGTGGTGCCGGCCGGCCGCTCGCGCACCTTGCCGACGATCTTCAGGCAGAACTCGTTGCGCACATGCTCGGCGACCTTGAACATGTCGGGACGGTCCGGGTCGCAGACCACCTGCACCAGGCCCTCGCGGTCGCGCAGGTCGACGAAGATCACGCCGCCGTGGTCGCGGCGGCGATGCGCCCAGCCCATCAGCGTGACAGTCTGGCCGAGCAGGGCCTCGCTGACGAGGCCGCAATACGTGGTTCTCATGGGTTCACTCCGGGATCGGTTCGGGGGCGATGGGGACACGTGGGGCGAAGGGGCGCTGCGCGGCGGCAGCGCCCCCTCAATTTCGCACCGCGCCTGCGGCGGCGGCCGGCAGCGGCGGCGCCACCACGCCCATCGAGATGACGTACTTGAGCGCTTCGTCGACGCTCATGGCGAGCTCGATCACGTCGCGCCGCGGCACCATCAGGAAGAAGCCCGAGGTGGGGTTGGGCGTGGTCGGCACATAGACGCTGAGGTAGTCGCCGACGAGGTGCTGCGCCGCTTCGCCGCCGGGCCGGCCGGTGACGAAGGCGATCGTCCACGCACCTTCGCGCGGGTACTGCACCAGCACCGCTTCGCGGAAGGCATTGCCGCTGCTGGAGAACAGCGTGTCGGAGACCTGCTTGATCGAGTTGTAGATCGACTTGACGATCGGGATGCGGTTGAGCAGGCGCCCGCCCTGGCGCAGCCACCACTGGCCGACCATGTTGGTGGCGAACATGCCGGTCAGCAGCAGGCCGCAGAGCATTACCACCACGCCCAGGCCGGGAATGTGGCGCAGCGCCTCCAGCGGCGCGGTGGCCGCCTGCGGCAGCACCGCCTGCGAAGCGCTGAGCAACCAGCCGAACACGCCGTCCATCAGGCCCAGCACGGAGTGCAGCAGCCAGATGGTGATGGCCATCGGCAGCCAGACCAGCAGGCCGGCGATGAGGTACTTCTTCACGGCGGTTCCGGCGCGGCCTGCTCAGTGGCAGGCGCAGGAGGCACCGCAGCCGCCGGCGGCGCCGCCCGCGTCCGACGAACTCGTCGACGACGGGCTGCTGCCGGCCGCCGGCGCGCTGGCCGGCGCTGCGGCGTCGGCCGGCTTGTCCGAGCCAGCGCCGCCGCCACTCTTGAAATCGGTGACGTACCAGCCCGAGCCCTTGAGCTGGAAGCCGGCAGCGGTGAGTTGCTTCTGGAAGCTCTCGGCACCACAGGCCGGGCAGGTGCTCAGCACCGGATCGGAGATCTTCTGCAGCACGTCTTTCGCGTGGCCGCAGGCCGCGCAGCGGTAGGCGTAGATCGGCATGGCTAAATCCTTGATGCAGAAAGGAAAACCTGGAATTATAAAGGCGCGGCGCCGGACCCGCCGGCGCCGCGCCCGTTGGGGACGCACGGGCTCAGTGCTGCGTGCTGTGGCGGCGCTCGTGGTGCGCGTGGCTGGCGGCCTGCTGCAGCGTGTGCTCGATCGAGTGGCCGTGGTGCGCCAGCACCTGCGGCGCCAGCGAGCCGATGACCATGAAGATCGCCGAGGCGAACAGGCCGACCAGGTTGGCCGGGATCATCGCCTCCGGCGCGAGCATGGTGGCGCCGAGCCAGAAGCCGACGCCGAAGACGATCGCCGCCAGCGCCCCCTGCGTGGTCGCCTTCTTCCAGTAGGCACCGGCCAGCAGCGGCACGAAGGCGCCGACCAGCGTCACGTTGTAGGCGTTCTGCACCATTTCGTACATCGTGCTCGTGCTGTTCACCGCGAACACCAGCGCCGCGGCGCAGAAGGTGACGAGGATGATGCGCAGCGTGAGCAGGAACTGCCGGTCACCCATGTTCGGCACGAAGGGGCGCAGCACGTTCTCGGTGAAGATCGCGGTGGGCGCCAGCAGCGCGCCGCTGGCAGTGGACAGGATGGCCGAGAGCAGTGCGCCGAAGAACAGCGCCTGCGTCCACAGCGGCATCTTGCCGAGCACGAGGTCGGGCAGGATGCGCTGGATCTGGCGCGCATCGTCCGAGTCGAACAGTTCCTTCAGGCCCGGATCGGTCACCAGCGCGGCGTAGCCGATGAAGATGGGCACGAACGCGAAGCAGAAGTAGACCAGGCCGCCGATGATCGTGCCGCGCACCGCGGTCTTCTCGTTCCTCGCGCTGGTCATGCGCTGGAACACGTCCTGCTGCGGGATCGAGCCGAAGGCGAAGGCGAAGAAGGCGCCGGCCATCGCCCAGTACGCCGCGCCGTCCATCTCGGCGGGGAACATGACGAGCTTGCCCTCGGCCGCCGCCTGGGCGACCACCTTGCCGGCACCGCCGGCCATGTCGCTGACGACGTAGGCCACCAGCGACAGGCCGAGGATGATGATGACCGTCTGGAACAGGTCGGTGAAGGCGACCGACCACATGCCGCCGAAGATGGTGTAGACGAGCACGATGCCCGCGCCGATGAGGATGGCGGTGTTCAGTTCGACCGCTCCGCCGGAGAGCACGTGGATGACCAGGCCCAGCGCCGTCATCTGCGCCGAGGTCCAGCCCAGGTAGCTGGCGGTGATCGCCACGCTGGTCAGCACTTCCACCGACTTGCCGTAGCGGTGCTTGTAGAAGTCGCCGATCGTCAGCAGGTTCATCCTGTAGAACAGCTTGGCGAACAGCAGCGCGGCGAACACCAGGCAGATCGAGGCGCCGAAGGGATCCCCGGGGATGCCGTTCAGGCCATCCTTGGCGAAGGTGGCCGAAACCGCCAGCACCGTCTCGGCGCCGAACCACGTGGCGAACACCGTGGCCACGTTCATGTACAGCGGCAGGCTGCGGCCGGCGACGAGGTAGTCCTTGGCGTTGTGCACCCGCCGCGCGGCGATCAGGCCGATCGTGATGGTGACGGCCATGTAGATGACGACGAAGGTGATCAGCACGGCAGATTCCTCGCAGGCAGGAAGTGGGGCAAAAAACTGGCGCGGAGTTTACCCGCGGGTCAGGCCATGCGTAGCAAGACGAGGGCCACGATCGCGCCGGCCGCGAGTCCGGTCGCCAGCCACAGCAGCCAGCGCAGCGACCGGTTGAGCCGCCGCTGCTCCTCGACCAGCAGCTCGAGCACACGCGTGTCCGGCCCCGGCTGCTGCTGCAGCGCCTGATGGATCAGCCGCGGCAGTTCGGGCAGCAGCTGCACGTAGCGCGGTGCCTCGTTCTTCAGCCGCTCGGCGAAGCCGCGCCAGCCGATCTGCTCGTTCATCCAGCGCTCGAGGAATGGCTTGGCGGTGTTCCAGAGGTCGAGGTCCGGATCGAGCTGCCGGCCGAGACCCTCGACGTTGAGCAGCGTCTTCTGCAGCAGCACCAGCTGCGGCTGGATCTCGACGTTGAAGCGCCGCGAGGTCTGGAACAGGCGCAGCAGCACCTGACCGAGCGAGATGTCCTTCAGGGGTCGGTCGAAGTGCGGCTCGCACACCGCACGGATCGCACCTTCCAGTGCGTCGACGCGCGTTTCCGGCGGCACCCAGCCGCTCTCGACGTGCAGTTCCGCCACCCGCTTGTAGTCGCGACGGAAGAAGGCGATGAAGTTCTGCGCCAGATACTCCTTGTCGAACTCGGTGAGCGTGCCGACGATGCCGAAGTCGAGCGCGATGTAGCGACCGAAGGTCTCCGGCGCGACGCTGACCTGGATGTTTCCCGGGTGCATGTCGGCGTGGAAGAAACCGTCGCGGAACACCTGGGTGAAGAAGATCGTCACGCCGTCGCGCGCCAGCTTCGGGATGTCCACGCCGGCTTCGCGCAGGCGGTCGACCTGGCTGATCGGCAGGCCCTTCATGCGCTCCATCACGATGACGTTCTGGGTGCACAGATCCCAGATCATTTCGGGCACCATGACCAGGCGAAGCCCCTCCATGTTGCGGCGCAGCTGGGCCGCGTTGGAGGCTTCGCGCACCAGGTCGAGCTCGTCGTGCAGGTAGTTGTCGAACTCGGCCACGACCTCGCGCGGCTTGAGACGCTTGCCGTCGACCGACAGCCGCTCCACCCACACCGCCAGCGTGCGCATCAGCGCGAGGTCGTCGTCGATGACCTCGAGCATGCCAGGACGCAGCACCTTCACTGCAACCTCGCGGCCGTCCTTCAGCACGGCCAAGTGGACCTGCGCGATCGAGGCACTGGCCACCGGCTCGGCGTCGAAGCTGGCGAAGATGGCGTCGATCGGGCGCCCGAAGGCCTTCTCCACCAGGGCACGCGACTGCGCCGCCGGGAAAGGCGGCACGCGGTCCTGCAGCTTGGCGAGTTCCTCGGCATAGTCCGGCGGCAGCAGGTCGCGCCGCGTCGACAGCACCTGGCCGAACTTGACGAAGATCGGCCCCAGGCGCTCGAGCCCGAGGCGCAGGCGCACGCCGCGAGGCGCATCGAGCCGGCGTCCGATCGTCAGCACGCGCACCAGTGCCCGCACCCAACGCTGCCGAAAGCTGGACAGCGCCAGCTCGTCCAGCCCGTAGCGCAGAACCGTGACGCAGATGAAGATCAGCCGGCCGACGTGCCTCATCGCGGCTTGGGCCCGGCCGCGTCGTCAACCGCGCCGCGCAGGCGCGAGGCGATGCTGCCGATGCTGCGCACGGCCTCGCGCAGCGCCGCCGCCAGGCTGGTGCCGAAGCGCGACAGCTCATGCGCCGGCGCGTCGCCGATCAGCCGGGCCAGATCGTCCTCGAGGTCCCAGTGCAGGTTGTCGAACAGCCAGTTGACGTCGGTGGCGAACTGCGCATCGCCAGCCACCTCGATGCGCGGCTTGTCGCCGGCCAGCGTGCGCACCAGGGCCAGCGCCGGGTTGGAGGCGTCGACCGAGACGCGCAGGTCGGGCGAATCGGGCAGGTTCTCGCCGCACCACTCGAGCAGGCCGGCCGGCGTGACACGCAGCGCCAGCGGCGGCAGCACCGGCAGCAGCGCCGGCCAGCCGTCGAGATGCAGCACCAGGCTGCGGCCGGTGTGCGCACGCAGACGCTGCGCAGCCACCGGCTCACTGGCGATGACGTGGTTGGCGAGTAGGATCGTGCGCTCGATCACCGCCTGTGAGGCGAGCGCTTGCAAGCTGTGCAGCATTCACGGATTGTAGGCACGACGCCACAGTTACCCCCAATGTCGAGGGCCGTCGGAGCGGCCGCGCCGCGCCAGAATCGGTCGGCCCCGAATCGATGAGCATGCCCCCCACCATCCTCCTCACCGGCGCCACCGGTTACATCGCCTCACACACCTGGCTCGCATTGCAGGCGGCGGGCCTGCGCGTGATCGGTGTCGATGACTTCTCGAACAGCTCGCCAGAGGTCCTGCATCGGCTCGCTCGACTCTCCGGCCAGCGTCCCGAGTTCGAGCGCGCCGACGTCTGCGACGAGGCCGTGCTGGAGGCGCTGTTCGAGCGCGAGAGCATCGACGCGGTGGTGCACTTCGCGGCCTACAAGGCGGTGGGCGAGAGCACCGCGAAGCCACTGGCCTACTACCGCAACAACCTCGGCAGCCTGATCGCCCTGGCGCTCACCATGCAGCGCCACGGATGCAGGCGCCTCGTCTTCAGCTCCAGCGCCACCGTGTACGGCGATCCGCAGCGACTGCCCATCACCGAGGACGCGCCGCTGGCGGCGACCAATCCCTACGGCGCCACCAAGCTGATGGGCGAGACCATCCTGCGCGATCTCGAGCGTTCCGAGCCGGGTTGGGCCATCGCGCTGCTGCGCTACTTCAACCCGGTGGGCGCGCACGAGAGCGGCCTGATCGGCGAGGCGCCGCAAGGCACGCCGAACAATCTCATGCCCTACCTGACCCAGGTCGCGGTGGGCCAGCGGGACAAGCTGCGCGTGTTCGGCAACGACTACGACACGCCCGACGGCACCGGCGTGCGCGACTACATCCACGTGCTCGACCTTGCCGAGGGCCATGCCGCCGCCCTGCAGCACCTGCTCGGCGGCGGCGACTCGTTCACCGTGAACCTGGGCACGGGTCGCGGCCACAGCGTGCTGGAGGTGGTGAAGGCGTTCGAACGTGCCAGCGGCCGCATCATCCCCTACGAGATCGTGCCGCGCCGGCCCGGCGACGTGGCCGCCTGCTATGCCGACCCGACCCGCGCACAGCAGCTGCTCGGCTGGCGCGCGCGGCACGGCCTCGATGCAATGTGCGCCGACAGCTGGCGCTGGCAATCCTTGAACCCGAACGGTTTCGCGCCGATGCGATGACCCCTGGACGGACCCGACCATGAAGCACATCGATCTCCAACCCGTCGTGATGGCCGGTGGCAGCGGCACGCGCCTGTGGCCGCTGTCACGCGCGCAGTACCCGAAGCAGTTCCTCGTGCTGAACGACAACCGCAGCCTCTTTCAGCAGGCGGCGCAGCGCCTGGCAGGGCTGGCCGCGTCCGACATCGCCGTGGCACCGTTGTGCGTGGTCGGCAACGAGGAGCACCGTTTCCTCGTGCTGGAGCAGTTGCGCGAACTCGGCGACTCGGGTGCCACGCTGCTGCTCGAGCCGATGGGACGCAACACCGCACCAGCCATGACGCTCGCCGCGCTGCACGCGATGCAGGCCGGCCGCGACCCGGTGCTGGTGGTCACGCCGGCGGACCAGACCGTCGTCGACGAGCCGGCCTTCACCACCGCGCTGCAGCGGGCCGCGCGCTTGGCGAGCGAGGGCCCGATCGTCATCCTCGGCGTGCAGCCCGACCGGCCGGAGACCGGCTACGGTTACATCAACGCTTCCGGCAACGAGACCTCGGGCATGCGCGTCGAGCGCTTCGTCGAGAAGCCGGACCTGGCGACTGCGCAGCGCTACCTGGCCGACGGCCACTACTTCTGGAACAGCGGCATGTTCGTCGTGCGCGCCTCCGTCTGGATGGCCGCCATCGAGCGCTTCCGCGGCGACATCGCCGCCGCGACGCGCCTGGCGTGGGAAGAGCGGCAGACCGACGCCGCCTTCGTGAGACCGGGCCGCGAGCAATTCGCTGCCATACCATCCGAGTCGATCGACTATGCGGTGATGGAGCCGGTGTCGGCGGCGCCTGGCAGCTTCTCGCTGCGCATGGTGCCGCTGGCAGCGGGCTGGAACGACCTCGGCGCCTGGGAAGCGGTCTGGCAGGTCAGCCCCAAGGACGAGGCCGGCAACGCCACACGCGGCGACACCTTGCTGCGCGACAGCCGCAACACGCTGGTCCACGCCACCAGCCGGCTGGTCGGCGTGGTCGGCATGGACAACGTCGTCGTGATCGAGACGCCCGACGCGGTGCTGGTGGCCGAGCGCAGCCGCAGCCAGGAAGTCAAGCAGATCGTCGCCGAGCTCGACCGCGCCGGTCGCAGCGAGCAGACGCTGCACCGTCAAGTGCACCGGCCCTGGGGCTGGTACGACAGCATCGACGCAGGCGGCCGCTTCCAGGTCAAGCGCATCATGGTCAAGCCGGGCGCTGCGCTGAGCCTGCAGATGCACCACCACCGCGCCGAACACTGGATCGTCGTCAGCGGCACGGCCGAGGTCACCTGCGGCGAGCGCAAGATCCTGCTGTCGGAGAACCAGAGCACGTACATTCCGCTGGGCGAGAAGCACCGGCTGGCCAACCCCGGCAAGGTGCCGCTGGAGATCATCGAAGTGCAGTCGGGCAGCTACCTGGGCGAGGACGACATCGTTCGCTTCGAGGACACCTACGGCCGGGCAAAGTAGAGGCGTCACGCCGCGCATGCCCCTGAACGGGCGGGTGCGGCGAGCGGCGTCGTTCATCGACAATCCACGTTCACCCGGGCGTCTGCCGCCCCTCGCTGCGCGAAAGCCAACCCTCAGACACCATGAAAGTCCTGGTCACCGGCGCCGCCGGCTTCATCGGCAAGCACGTTTCCCAGATCCTGCTCGGTCGAGGCGACCGCGTCGTCGGGTTGGACAATCTGAACGACTACTACGACCCGCAGCTCAAGCTGGACCGCCTCGCGCACCTCACGCCGCATGCTGACTTCCGCTTCGTCAAGCTCGACGTGGCCGACCGCGAAGGCATGGCGAAGCTGTTCGCCGACGAGAAGTTCGACCGCGTCGTGCACCTCGCCGCGCAGGCCGGGGTGCGCTACTCGCTGGTCAACCCGCATGCCTACATCGACAGCAACGTCGTCGGCTTCACCAACGTTCTTGAAGGCTGCCGGCATCACGGCGTGCAACACCTGGTGTACGCGTCCAGCTCCAGCGTCTACGGCGGCAACACCGCGATGCCGTTCTCGGAGCACCACAACATCGACCATCCGGTCAGCCTGTACGCCGCCACCAAGAAGGCCAACGAGCTGATGGCGCACACCTACAGCCACCTGTTCCGGCTGCCCACCACCGGCCTGCGCTTCTTCACGGTCTACGGCCCCTGGGGCCGACCGGACATGGCGCTGTTCCTGTTCACCAAGGCGATCCTCGCGGGCGAGCCGATCAAGGTCTTCAACCACGGCAGGATGGTGCGCGACTTCACCTACATCGACGACATCGCGCAGGGCGTCGTGCGGGTGCTGGACCGGCCGGCCACGGTGGACCCGTCGTTCGACGCGGACCTGCCCGACCCGGCGCGCAGCAACGCACCCTACCGCGTGTTCAACATCGGCAACAACGATCCGGTACGCCTGATGGAGTTCATCGAGGCGATCGAGGCATCGCTCGGCAGGACGGCGCTGAAGGAGTACCTGCCGCTGCAGGACGGCGACGTGCCCGCCACCTCGGCCGACGTGTCCGAACTGGAGGCGTGGACCGGCTTCCGGCCGGCCACGCCGGTGCGGGAAGGCGTCGACCGCTTCGTGCAGTGGTATCGCGACTATTTCAAAGCTTGAGATCAGAGGGACACAACGCATGACCACCATCGCAGTCATCGGCCTGGGCTACGTGGGCCTGCCGCTCGCCGTCGAGTTCGGCAAGAAGTACCGCACGCTCGGCTTCGACCTCTCCGCCGAGAAGGTCGCCGCCTACGGCCGCCACGTCGACCCGACCGGCGAAGTGAGCGGCGACGACCTGAAGGCGGCGACGATGCTGACCTGCAGCACCGACCCGAAGGTGATCGGCGAGGCCGATTTCATCGTCGTGGCCGTGCCGACGCCGGTCGACGATGCGCACCAGCCGGACTTCACGCCGCTGGTGAAATCCTCCGAGAGCGTCGGCAAGCACCTCAAGAAGGGCGCGATCATCGTCTACGAGTCGACGGTCTACCCCGGCGCCACCGAGGAGGTCTGCATCCCCATCATCGAGAAGCACTCGGGCCTGAAGTGGAAGGAAGGCTTCTTCGTCGGCTACAGCCCGGAGCGCATCAATCCCGGCGACAAGGAGCGCACGGTCACGAAGATCACCAAGGTGGTGTCCGGCGACACGCCCGAGACACTGCGCAAGGTGTCCGAGGTCTACGGCTCGGTGATCACGGCCGGCGTTTATCCGGCGAGCTCGATCAAGGTGGCGGAGGCCGCCAAGGTGATCGAGAACACCCAGCGCGACCTCAACATCGCACTGATGAACGAGCTGTCGGTGATCTTCCATCGCATCGGCATCGACACGGTGGAGGTGCTCAAGGCTGCCGGCACCAAGTGGAACTTCCTGCCCTTCCGGCCCGGCCTGGTGGGTGGCCACTGCATCGGCGTCGACCCGTACTACCTGACGCACAAGGCCGAGAAGCTGGGCTACAACCCCCAGGTCATCCTGGCCGGCCGTCGCATCAACGACAGCATGGGCAAGTTCGTCGCGGAGCAGACCGTCAAGCAGATGATCGCCGCCGACCTGCCGGTCAAGGGAGCCGATGTCATCGTGCTGGGCATGACCTTCAAGGAGAACTGCCCGGACCTGCGCAACAGCAAGGTGATCGACGTGGTCAAGGAACTGAAGAGCTTCGGGGCCAAGGTGCATGTCCACGACCCGATCGCCGATTCGTCCGAGTGCGAGCACGAGTACGGCATCACGCTGACACCCTGGGACGATCTGCCGCGCGCCTGCGCCATCGTCGCGGCCGTGGCTCACAAGGAATTCGCCGAGATGGGCCTGGCGAAGATCGCCGGGAAGGCCGTCGACAAGGCGGTGTTCGTCGACGTGAAGTCCGCCTACGAGCCGGCTCAGCTGGCGGCGCTCGGCCTGCACGGCTGGAGGCTCTGAGCCCCGCGCCGATTCAGAGCAGCGCCTGCTGCCGCGCCAGCCGCCAGTCGCCATCTTGCGGCTGCTTGGCCAGCATCCACACCTCGCGGAAGGGCATGGCGCCACGATCGGCGGACTCGCGGACCACGCCGCTGAACTCGATGCTGGCGAGCTCGAGCGGCCCCACCGCCTCGTGCGAGATCAAATGCGCCTCGAGAGAGAGCACATCGGTGCGGTTCGGCATCGGGCCGCGCGCCGGCAGTTCGGCGACGATCTCGTCGAACATGCTCTCGGTGGTGAGCTGCCGCAGCGCATCCAGGTCGGCCGCGTCCCAGGCAGCCTGCAGGCG
Organism: uncultured Piscinibacter sp.; assembly: GCF_937952055.1. Classification (GTDB taxonomy): domain Bacteria; phylum Pseudomonadota; class Gammaproteobacteria; order Burkholderiales; family Burkholderiaceae_C; genus Piscinibacter. Next base: position 20,162 of record NZ_CALFYO010000031.1, on the reverse strand, counting down.
CAGGAACTGCTCGCGCGCCGCACCGAGCAGGGCGCGTTCGTCCTCGGTACGCACGGCGCGCGCCAGCATCGGCCGCGAGGGGCGTCCGACCAACTTCGGGAGGCCGGCTCCCTGCGCGCGCAACTGCGTGGCTGCGCCCAGCAGCAGCAGGAGCAGCACCGACAGGCCCAGCGCCGTCGCCGCGTTCGCCGGCGAAGCACCCAGCGACGCCAGCAACGCAAGCAAGGCTCCGGCCAGCCCCATCGAGGTGCTCAGCGCCGTCATCGCGGCGGCCGAAGCATCGTGCGGCAGCAGCGCCAGCACGATGGACAACACCGGCGCGCTACCCGCCATCAGCCCCGGCCCTGCGCTGCGTCTCAGCACTTGATCCCCACGTGCAGCGCCACCACGCCGGCGCTGAGGTTGTGCACGTCCACGTGGGCGAAGCCGGCGCTCTTCATCATCGCCTTCAATTCAGCCTGCCCCGGGTGCATGCGGATCGACTCGGCCAGATAGCGGTAGCTGTCGGCGTCGCCCGCCACCCACTGCCCGATGCGCGGCAGCACGTTGAACGAATACCAGTCGTAGGCCTTCGCCAGCGGCGGGGCAATCTTGGAAAACTCCAGCACCAGCAGCCGGCCGCCAGGGCGCAGCACGCGGTTCATCTCGGCCAGGGCAAGGTCCTTGTGCGTCATGTTGCGCAGCCCGAAGGCCACGCTCACGAGGTCGAAGCTGCCGGTGCCGAAGGGCAGCCTCTCGGCGTCGCAGATCACCGTGGGCAGCACGATGCCCTCGTCGATCAGTCGGTCGCGGCCGCGACGCAGCATCGCCTCGTTGATGTCGGTGTGCACCACCGTGCCGCCGGCGCCGACCTTGCGCGCGAACGCGCGCGCCAGGTCGCCCGTGCCGCCGGCGAGGTCGAGCACACGGTCGCCTTCGCGCAGGTTGGCCACCGCCACCGTGTAGGACTTCCAGACGCGGTGCAAGCCCATCGACATCAGGTCGTTCATCACGTCGTACTTCGACGCGACCGAATCGAACACGCTGCGCACGCGCGCAGCCTTCTGCGTCTCGTCGACGGTCTCGAATCCGAAGTGGGTCTCGCTCATCGCCGCCCGATCAATGGTGATGGCCGCAACCCGACGCGGCGGCGCCGGGCATCGGCGCGTCGCGATCCATCCCGGCCTCGCGCAGCCGTTCCTCGTAGCGCTCCCACAGCTGCATCTGCTGCGAGCCGAGACGGTAGAGGTAGTCCCAGGAGAAGATGCCCGAGTTGTGGCCATCGCTGAAGGTCGGCTGGATGGCGTAGTTGCCCACTGGCTCGATCTCGGTGAGTTCGACCTCGCGCTTGCCGGTCTGCAGCACTTCCTGGCCGGGACCGTGGCCCTGCACCTCGGCCGACGGCGAGTAGATGCGCATCAGCTCGAAGGGAATGCGGAACGTCTGCCCGTCGGAGAAACCGACCTCGAGCACGCGCGATTGCTGGTGCACCGTGATGTTGGTGGGCTGGGGAGTGTCGGAGCTGAGACCGGCCATGGACGAGAGAGGTGTTGACGGGGCCGCCGCAGTGTATCCAAGCGCCTGTCGCGATGCGATCAGGGACTTTGATACCCGTCAGTCACGCGCAGCAAGCGCCTCTGCCACGCGTGCGTCGAGCTCGGACAGTGACAGGCCCAGCCGCACCAGCGCCCCGCCTGCCACCTCGCGCTGGCGCGGGCCCCATACCGGCTGCGGAAAGTGGCTGTCCCACTCGAAGCGCGCGATCACGTGCCAGTGCAGGTGCGGCACCATGTTGCCGAGCGCAGCGAGGTTGATCTTGGTCGGGTGCAGCTGTTCGATGAGCACGCGTTCGACCGTGCAGACGAGGTCCATGCAACGCTGCCGCTCGGGGGCGAGCAGTGCGGAGAACTCGCCCACGTGGTGGCGCGCGATGACACGGTAGAAGGCCGGAAAGTCGGCGTCCTCGGCACGGATCACGCGCCAGGTGCCGTCCTGCCAGAGCGGCACGCCGCCGTGTTCGCGGCACAGCAAGCAACCGGGCCGGGCATCGGCGGCGGGCTCGAATTCCTGCACCATGCGACGACTCGCGATCAGGCCGAGACGGGCAGCTTCGCCCCTTCGGCGTCGCGCCCTTCCGTGCCGCCGCGCACGGCGCCGCTCCTGCGCCCGCGCGGCCCGTGGCGCAGCGAATCGCGTCCACCGGCCTTGGCGCGGTAGAGCTGGCGGTCGGCCTCCTCGACGAGCGCCTCCACCGACTCGACCTCGTCCGACAATGCCGCGGCACCCATGGACAGCGTGATGCCGTGCGGCTGCTTGAGCCCGTGGATGGGTCGCTCCGCAAGCTGCTTGCGCAAGCGCTCGAACAGCGCAGGCAACTCGTCCACGGCCGTGCCCGGCATGACGAACAGCCATTCGTCGCCGCCCCAGCGGCCCAAGCGCTCCTGACCCCGCAACACCTCGCTGGCCGCCTCGGCGAAGGCGCGCAGCACACGATCGCCGGCAGCGTGGCCGCTGGTGTCGTTGACCTGCTTGAAGTGATCGAGGTCCACCAGCGCCACGCTGAGCTCCAGGCCGAGCCGGCGGCACAGGTCAAACTGCTCCTGGGCGAATGCGAGCACCGCGCGGCGGTTGGGCATGCCGGTGAGCTCATCGCGCAGTACCAGGTCGGCGAGCTGCCGACGGCGCGCCAGCGCACGCATGCCGAACCAGAACGCGGCCGCCAGCAGCCCGGCCAGCGCAGCCAGCGCTGCCCACAGTGCCTGCTGTTGCGCCTCGCGGGCCTGCAGCGCGAGTCGGTCGGCTTCGGCGCGGTGGCGCAAGTCGGCGAGTTCGGCTTCGCGGCGCGCGATCTCGTAGCGCGCCTGCAGGCGCAACACCTGCGTGTCGCGGATCGACTGCTGACCCTGTTCCACCGCCTGTGTCGAGCGCTGCAGCTCGGCGTAGGCCTGCGCGTACAGCCCCTGCGAGGCATAGCCGGCGGCCATGCGCTGCGCCAGCCGGGCGCGCTCGCGCGCCGGCAGGACCAGTCGGTCCAGCGCGCGCGCCCTGTCGATCTGCGGCAGCACCTCGGCCCGCTTGAGCTTGGCCAGGGCCTCGATGATCAGGCCGTGCGCATTCGCCAGCCGTGCCGGCGCCTCGCCGGATTGCAGCGACGGCAGCACCCCGCGCACCAGCTCGAGCACATGCGTCGGCTCGCCCTGCGCCAGGCGCAGCGCGGCGAGATCCAGCGTGACGATGGCCTCGCCGGTGACATCGCCGATCTCGCGGCTGCGCGCCAGCGAGGCCTCGAAGAATCGCGCTGCCTTCTCGCCCTGGCCAAGGCGCGCCAGCGTGTTGCCGAGTTCCCACTCGATCCAGCCACGCTGGAAGCGCGCCGGCTGCACTCCCAGCACCTCGAGCGCGCGCTCGAAGTAGCGCTCGGCGGGCGCCTTGCCCGACAACGAACTGGCCATGCCGCCCATGGCGATGAGCGCCGAGGTCTCGATGTGCAGTTGGCCGAGCTTGCGGCCGCAACGCTCGGTCTCCTCGGCCACACGCCAGGCTTCGTCCAGCGCGTGTGTGTCACGCAGCAGGAAGAGGTCTCCCACCGAGATCTCGCACAGCAGGTACTCGTCGCCCAGCGGCACCGCAGCGCGGCGCAGTTCCACGCTGCGAGGGATCAGCCTGGCGGAATCTTCGCTGCGGAACAGCGCGCCGATCGCGTAGGCCTCGAGCCAAAGGTGATGGCGCGGCGTCGCGGTGGGCACGCGGCCGAGGCGGGCGCGTGCCTCGTCGACGGCGCGCTGCGCGGCGCTGGGCTGGTCGAGCAGTGTGTACACGCCGGCCTTGCCGAGCAGGCGCCAGAAACGGGACTCGGAGTCCAGCGTGTCGAGTGTCGCATCGGCCAGCGCCAGGGCCTCGTGCGGGTCGTCGAGCGACCGCACGAGGACAGGGCGCAGTGCCTCGGATAGCGCTGGCGCGGCGACCCCGCTGCCGAAGGCACCCATGCCCAGCAGCCAGACCGCGCCGGCGGCGAGGCGGCGCAGGCCGGCGCCTGGCGGGGAACGAAAGGTCAGCTGCATGGCTCGGCCGCTATTGTCGCCCCGGCGCGGCCGCCCCGGAACCGTCGTGCGCCGCGAGGCGCTCCCGCTAAGATGCCCGCCTCCCCTCAGACTCGTGCCTTCACGTCATGACCCTTGCCTTGACCCGCCGCACCCTCGCCGGCCTCGGCCTCGTGGCCGCCCTCTTGCCGCTGCACGCTCTCGCCCAGAGCTGGCCGGCGAAGCCGATCCGTTGGGTGGTGGCCTACCCCGCCGGCGGCGGTTCCGACTTCCTCGCTCGGCAGCTGTCGCCGCAGTTGTCCAAGCAGCTCGGCCAGACCATCGTCATCGACAACCGACCCGGCGCGGCCGGCATCATCGGCACCGACAATGCCGCCAAGTCACCGCCCGACGGCTACACGATCGTCACCGGCGACAACGGCGCGATGGTGTTCCACGAGGCGATGTACAAGAAGATCCCCTATGCACCGAGCGACCTTGCGCCGGTCGGCTTCATGGCGCGCTTTCCACTGATCCTGGCGGTCAACCCGGACGCCGGCTTCAGCAGCGGCCGACAGCTGCTCGACGCGCTGAAGCAGAACCCGGGCAAGTACAGCTACGCCTCGCCGGGCATCGGCAGCCCGCACCACCTCGGCATGGAACTGCTGAAGGACCGCACCCAGAGCTTCGTCGTGCACGTGCCCTACCGCGGCACCGCGCTGGCGATCCAGGACGTGATCTCCGGCCAGGTGCCGATGATGGTGCTGGATACCGCCGCCGGGCTGCCGCAGATCCGTGCCGGCAAGGTGAAGGCCCTGGTCGTGATGTCGAGAAAGCGCATCCCCTCGCTGCCCGACGTGCCGACGCTCGACGAGCTCGGCGTGAAGGACTTCGAAGTCACGGCCTGGCAGGGCCTGTTCGTGCCCAAGGGCACGCCGGCGGACATCGTCGGCCGACTGACCGCCGAGATGAACAAGGCGATCAGCACGCCGGAGGTGAAGGCCAGGCTCGAGGACTTCGGCCTTGAGGTGCTGCCGGGCGACGGGCCGGCACTGGCCACGTTCATCCAGAAGGAGACCACCTTCTGGCACGCGCTCATCAAGGAGCGCAAGCTCTCCGCGGAGCAGTGAGTCCGGCGCCGCGCAGGCGGCGCTGGCCGCGCCCGGTGCGCGCGCGCTCGCCCGTGCGGCCGCTCCGCGCCTGCTAGACGAGCACGCGCTCGATGCCGCCGCCGTTGGCACGCTCGACGTAGTCGGGCAGCCAGTCGGGGCCGAGGATGCGGTTGGCCATCTCGACGACGATGTAGTCGGCCTCGAGCAGGCCGTTGTCGAGGTCGCCGGTGTAGCGGCTCAGGCCCTGCAGGCAGCTCGGGCAGGAGGTGAGGATCTTCAGGTCGCCCTTCGCCGGCACGGCTCCGCTCGAGCGCAGCGCGGCTTCGTCCCGGCGCAGCTCCTCTTCCTTGCGGAAGCGGATCTGCGTGGAAATGTCCGGACGCGACACGCCCAGCGTGCCGCTCTCGCCGCAGCAGCGCTCGCTCTTGCGGACGTTCTCGCCGACCAGCGCCTTCACCGTCTTCATCGGTTCGCGCAGCTTCATGGGGCTGTGGCAGGGGTCGTGGTAGAGATAGCCGCCCGCGCCCTGCCCCGCCTCCAGCGTGATGCCCTTTTCGAGCAGGTACTCGTGGATGTCGACGATGCGGCAGCCGGGGAAGATCTCTTCGAACTTGTAGCCCTGCAGCTGGTCGTAGCAGGTGCCGCAGCTGACCACCACGGTCCTGATGTCGAGGTAGTTCAGCGTGTTGGCGACCCGGTGGAACAGCACCCGGTTGTCGGTGATCATCTTCTCCGCGCGGTCGAACTGGCCGCTGCCGCGCTGCGGGTAGCCGCAGCATAGGTAGCCGGGCGGCAGCACCGTCTGCACGCCGGCGTGCCAGAGCATCGCCTGGGTGGCCAGGCCGACCTGCGAGAACAGCCGCTCCGAGCCGCAGCCGGGAAAGTAGAACACCGCCTCGGTGTCGGCGCTGGTCGTCTTCGGATCGCGGATGATCGGGACGTAGTCCTTGTCCTCGATGTCGAGCAGCGCGCGCGCTGTGCGCTTCGGCAGCCCGCCCGGCATCTTCTTGTTGATGAAGTGGATCACCTGCTCCTTGATCGGTGCCGCGCCCACCGTGGCCGGCGGCGCGGCGGTCTGCTTGTTTGCCAGGCCGCGCAGCAGGTTGTTGGCGAAGCGCTGTACCTTGAAGCCCACGTCGACCATCGCAGTACGCATCAGCTTGATGGTCTGCGGGTGGGTCGCGTTGAGGAAGAACATCGCTGCGGCGTTGCCGGGGCGGAAGCTCTTCTGGCCCATCTTGCGCAGCAGATTGCGCATGTTCATCGACACGTCGCCGAAGTCGATCTTCACCGGGCAAGGCGACAGGCACTTGTGGCAGACGGTGCAGTGGTCGGCCACGTCCTCGAACTCCTGCCAGTGCGCGAGGCTGATGCCGCGGCGCGTCTGCTCCTCGTAGAGGAAGGCCTCGATGAGCAGCGAGGTGGCGAGGATCTTGTTGCGCGGGCTGTACAGCAGGTTGGCGCGCGGCACATGCGTGGCGCACACCGGCTTGCACTTGCCGCAGCGCAGGCAGTCCTTGACCGAGTCGGCGATCTGGCCGATGTCGCTCTGCTGCATGATCAGCGACTCGTGGCCCATCAGGCCGAAGCTCGGCGTGTACGCATTGGTCAGGTCGGCCCGGAGGCTCTCGCTGCGCAGCAGCTTGCCCTTGTTGAAGCTGCCTTCCGGATCGACCCTGCGCTTGTACTCGGTGAAGCCGGCGAGTTCCGCGTCGCTGAGGAACTCGAGCTTGGTGATGCCGATGCCGTGCTCGCCGGAGATCACGCCGTCGAGCCGCCGCGCCAGCGCCATGATGCGGCCGACCGCCTCGTGCGCAGTCTGCAGCATCTCGTAGTTGTCGCTGTTGACCGGGATGTTGGTGTGCACGTTGCCGTCGCCGGCGTGCATGTGCAGCGCCACCCAGACCCGGCCCTTGAGCACGCGGTCGTGGATCCTCTGGCATTCGGCGACGATCGGCTCGAGCGCCGCACCGGCGAAGATGTTCTGCAGGCCGCTGCGGATCTGCGTCTTCCAAGAGGCGCGCAGCGTGTGGTCCTGAAGGTCGGCGAAGACGGTTCGGCCCGTGTCCGCTTGCACGGTGTCGAGCTGATCCATCCATCGCTGCCACAGCGCACGCACCTCGCGCAGCAGGCCGAGGGCCTGCTGCACGCGGTCCTCGAGCAGTTCGGCGCTGGCGATCTCGCCGGCATCGTCGCTCTTGCCCAGCGGCAGGTTGCCTTCGACGAAGAAGGCCTCCAGCGCATCCACCATCGCCAGCTTGTTGCGCAGCGACAGCTCGATGTTGATGCGCTCGATCCCTTCCGTGTACTCGCCCATGCGCGGCAGCGGGATGACCACGTCCTCGTTGATCTTGAAGGCGTTGGTGTGCCTGCTGATCGCCGCGGTGCGCTTGCGGTCGAGCCAGAACTTCTTGCGCGCATCGGCGCTCACCGCGACGAACCCCTCACCGGCGCGGCTGTTGGCGATGCGCACGATTTCGCTGGTGGCACGCGCCACCGCATCGGCGTCGTCGCCCGCGATGTCGCCGACCAGCACCATCTTCGGCAGGCCGCCGCGCTTGCTCTTGGTCGCGTAGCCCACCGCCTTCAGGTAGCGGTCGTCGAGGTGCTCCAGTCCTGCGAGGATCGCACCGCCCTGTTTCGCCTCGGCGAACATGAAGTCCTTGATCTCGACGATCGAAGGCACCGCGTCGCGCGCATTGCCGAAGAACTCCAGGCACACCGTGCGCGTGTGCGCCGGCATGCGGTGCACCACCCAGCGCGCCGAAGTGATGAGGCCGTCGCAGCCTTCCTTCTGGATGCCCGGCAGGCCGGCCAGGAACTTGTCGGTGACGTCCTTGCCCAGACCTTCCTTGCGGAAGCTGCCGCCGGGGATGTCGAGCCGCTCGGTGCGCACTGGCGTCTTGCCGTCGGCAGCGAAATAGCGCAGTTCGAAGCTCGCCGTCTCCACGTCGTGGATCTTGCCGAGGTTGTGGTTCAACCGCACCACCTCCAGCCACTGCGCCTGCGGCGTGACCATGCGCCAGGAGGCCAGGTTGTCCAGCGCCGTGCCCCACAGCACCGCCTTCTTGCCGCCGGCGTTCATGGCGATGTTGCCGCCGACGCAGGAGGCCTCGGCCGAGGTCGGATCGACAGCGAAAACGTGGCCGGCGCGCTCGGCGGCATCGGCCACGCGTTGCGTGACCACGCCGGCCTCGGTCCACACCGTGGCCACCGGCCGGTCCACGCCGGGCAGCGCAACCATCTCGACCTCGCTCATCGACTCGAGCTTCTCGGTGTTGATGACGGCGCTGTTCCAGGTCAGCGGCACGGCGCCTCCTGTGTAGCCGGTGCCGCCTCCGCGCGGGATGATGGTCAGCCCGAGTTCGATGCAGCCCTTGACCAGTGCAGCCATCTCCGCCTCGGTGTCGGGCGTCAACACGACGAAGGGGTACTCGACGCGCCAGTCGGTCGCGTCGGTCACGTGAGCCACCCGCGACAGGCCGTCGAACTTGACGTTGTGCTTGGCCGTGATGCGGCCGAGGACACGCGTCACGCGCCTGCGCAAGTCGGCCATCTCGTCGAACTGGCGCTCGAAGCGCTCGACCGCCGAGCGCGCCGACTCGAGCAGTTCGCCGACGAAGGCGTCGCGCTCGCCGTCGGCCTGAGGAGCGCGGCGCGCCTCGATGGCGCGCAGCCGGTGATGCAGCGCCTCGATCAGCGCCGCGCGGCGCCTCGGGTTGTCGAGCAGATCGTCCTGCAGATAGGGGTTGCGCTGAACCACCCAGATGTCGCCCAGCACCTCGTACAGCATGCGCGCCGAACGGCCGGTACGGCGCTCCTCGCGCAGCCTGTTGAGCACCTCCCAGGCCCGCGCACCGAGCAGCCGGATGACGATCTCGCGGTCGGAGAACGAGGTGTAGTTGTAGGGAATTTCGCGCAGGCGCGGGGCGAGCCCTTGCGCCGCCGTGCCGGCGCTGGCGACGGCGGCCATGTGGGTCAGGGAAGCGGGTGCGTTCATCGGAGCCGGGGGCGCGGCGGCCCCCGTGTTGGCACTTGAGGAGCAATCGTAGCGCAGTGCAGCATTTCTCCCGCCGGCCCGGGCAAGCGGCACCGACGGCGCGGCGGGTTATCCCCGTTGCCGCGCCGCGGCAGGGAGCCGATAAACGCGCCTGTCACAAACCGCGAAGACACTGCCCGGCTGGCCCACGAGGCCCGTCACGAAACCCTCACGGAGCTGTCATGAAGACCACCCGACGCGCCCTCGGCGCATTCGCAATCGCCGCTGCCGCCGCGTGGCCCGCCCACGCCCAGACAGAAATCCATTGGTGGCACTCGATGACCGGCGGCTTGAACGACTGGGTCACCGACCTGGCCAACGGCTTCAACGCCAGCCAGAAGCACTACAAGGTCGTGCCCACCTACAAGGGACAGTACGACGAGTCGATGACCGCCGCCATCGCCGCCTTCCGCGCCGGCAACGCGCCGCACATCCTGCAGGTCTTCGAGGTCGGCACTGCCACCATGATGGCCAGCAAGGGCGCCATCGTGCCGGTGGGCAAGGTGCTGGCCGACGCCGGTCACAAGTTCGATGCCAAGGCCTACATTCCCGCGGTGGTGGGCTACTACACCGCGCCGAACGGACAGATGCTCAGTTTCCCGTTCAACAGCTCGACCACGGTGCTCAACTACAACAAGGACGCCTTCCGCAAGGCCGGCCTCGACCCGAACAAGCCGCCTGCCACCTGGCCCGAGCTGGTCTCGGCCGCGGCGAAGCTGAAGGCTTCGGGCTTCGCCTGCCCGTTCACCACCAGCTGGCAAAGCTGGACGCAGCTGGAGAGCTTCTCGACCTGGCACAACACGCTGTTCGCCACGCAGAACAATGGCTTTGGCGGCACCAGCGGCCGGCTCGCGTTCAACAGCCCGCTGCACGTGCGCCACATCGAGAACCTGGCCAACATGGCCAAGCAGGGCCTGTTCCACTACCGTGGGCGCAACAACCTCGGCGACGCGCCGTTCTACTCGGGCGAGTGCGCGATGGCCACCGCGTCGTCGTCGACCTACGCAAGCATCAAGAAGAACGCCAAGTTCGAGTTCGGCATCGCACCCTTGCCCTACTACCCTGACGTGCCCGGCGCACCGCAGAACACCGTCATCGGCGGCGCCTCGCTGTGGGTCATGTCGGGCAAGAAGGCGCCCGAGTACAAGGGCGTGGCCGCATTCTTCAACTACCTGACGAACGCCGAGATCCAGGCCAAGAGCCACCAGCGCACCGGCTACCTGCCGGTCACCATGGCCTCGTTCGAGCTGACCGAGAAGTCGGGCTTCTACAAGCAGAACCCGGGCACCGACACCGCGGTGAACCAGATGATCCGCAAGACCACCGTCAAGTCGCGCGGCATCCGCCTGGGCAACTTCGTGCAGATCCGCGCCATCGTCGACGAGGAGCTCGAACAGGTCTGGGCGGGTAAGAAGGGTGCGAAGGAGGCGCTGGACAGCGCAGTGAAGCGGGGCAACGAACTGCTCCAACGGTTCGAGAAGGCGAACAAGTCCTGACGGACTTGTTCGCCTTGCGGCAGACATGTCGGCACCTCACCCCGTCCCTCCCCGCCCAGCGGGGAGGGCCAACCTCGATTAGGTTCCCTTGGCCTCCGAGAAGCGCGTCGTCTTCCGTTCCGGATGGCTGCCCTGGGCGCTGCTCGCGCCCCAGGTGGCGGTCATCGCGGTGTTCTTCTTCTGGCCGGCGGGCCAGGCGCTGTTGCAGTCCTTCCAGCAGTCCGACGCCTTCGGCAGCTCGACCGAATGGGTTGGCCTGGAGAACTTCGCCAATCTCTGGAACGATCCGACCTACCTCGCCTCGTTCGAGACCACCGCGGTGTTCTCCGTGCTGGTGGCCGGCCTGGGCATCGCGATCTCGCTGCTGCTGGCGGTGTTTGCCGACCGCGTGGTGCGCGGCACCATGGTCTACCGCACGCTGCTGATCTGGCCCTATGCGGTGGCGCCAGCGGTGGCCGGCGTGCTGTGGCTGTTCATGTTCGCGCCCTCGATCGGGATCGTCTCGTATGCGCTGCGCAGCTTGGGGCTGGAGTGGAACCACCTGCTCAACAGTGGACAGGCAATGGCGCTGATCGTGATGGCCGCGGTGTGGAAGCAGATCTCCTACAACTTCCTGTTCTTCCTCGCCGGATTGCAGAGCATCCCGAAGAGCCTGATCGAGGCCGCGGCGATCGACGGCGCGCGGCCCTGGCGGCGCTTCTGGACGATCCAGTTCCCGCTGCTCTCGCCGACCACCTTCTTCCTCTTCGTGATCAACGTGGTCTACGCCTTCTTCGACACCTTCGCGATCGTCGACGCGGCGACGCAGGGCGGCCCGGGCAAGGACACCGCGATCCTCGTCTACAAGGTCTACTACGACGGTTTCAAGGCACTCGACCTGGGCTCGTCGGCGGCGCAGTCGGTGGTGCTGATGGCGATCGTCGTCGCGCTGACGGTGGTGCAGTTCCGCTTCGTCGAGAAGAAGGTGACCTACTGATGAGTGCCCCCCAGTCGCCTTCGGCTCCTGCCCCGGAGGGGCGCCACTTCGGCTTGGGACGGCCCGGCGCCGGAGCCTGACATGGTCGAACGCCGCCCCACCCTCGGCATCCTGGCGCACCTCGTGCTGCTGCTCGGCGTGGCCGTCGTGGCCTTTCCGCTGTACGTCACCTTCGTCGCCTCGACGCAGACGGCCGAGGAGATCCTGCAAGCGCCGATGTCCCTGGTGCCCGGCAGCCACATCGTCGACAACTACCTCGCCGCGCTGAAGGGCACGGCCATGGGCGCGGCGTCGAACGCGCCGGTAGGCCGCATGATGATGGTCAGCCTGATCACCGCGCTGGTCATCGCGCTCGGCAAGATCGCCATTTCGCTGCTGTCGGCCTTCGCGATCGTCTACTTCCGCTTCCCGCTGCGCGGCTTCTTCTTCTGGGCGATCTTCGTCACGCTGATGCTTCCGGTGGAGGTGCGCATCGGGCCGACGTACGAGGTGGTCGCCGGCCTCGGCATGCTCAACACCTATGCCGGCCTGACCGTGCCCCTGATCGCTTCGGCCACCGCCACCTTCCTGTTCCGGCAGTTCTTCTTGACCGTGCCCGACGAGCTCGTCGAGGCGGCGCGCATCGACGGCGCAGGCCCGATGCGATTCTTCAAGGACGTGCTGGTGCCGCTGTCGGCGACCTCGATCGCGGCGCTGTTCGTCATCCAGTTCATTTACGGCTGGAACCAGTACCTCTGGCCGCTGCTGGTGACCACCGACGAGAGCATGTACCCGGTGGTGATCGGCATCAAGCGCATGATCAGCGGTGGCGATGCGGCGACCGACTGGAACATCGTGATGGCCACTGCGGTGCTGGCGATGATCCCGCCGGCACTGGTGGTGCTGCTCATGCAGAAGTGGTTCGTCAAGGGCCTGGTCGACACCGAAAAGTAGAACGCAGAAGAAAGACAGACATGGGCGCGATCAGCATCCGCAAGGTCGTCAAGCGCTACGGCCACGGCCCGAAGGCCAACCAGGTGATCCACGGCGTCGACGCCGAGATCGCCGACGGCGAGTTCATCGTCATCGTCGGGCCCTCGGGCTGCGGCAAGAGCACGCTGCTGCGCATGGTCGCCGGACTGGAAGAGATCAGCGGTGGCGAGATCGCCATCGCCGGGCGGATCGTCAACGACGTCGAACCCTCCGAGCGCGACATCGCCATGGTGTTCCAGAACTACGCGCTCTATCCGCACATGTCGGTGTTCGAGAACATGGCCTACGGCCTGAAGATCGCCAAGCTTCCGGTGGCCGAGATCAAGGCGCGCGTCGACAAGGCGGCGGCGATCCTGCAGCTCGAGCCCTACTTGAAGCGAAAACCGAGGGAGCTCTCCGGCGGGCAGCGTCAGCGCGTGGCCATGGGTCGGGCCATCGTGCGCCAGCCCGAGGTGTTCCTCTTCGACGAACCCCTGTCCAACCTCGATGCCAAGCTGCGCGCGCAGACTCGGCTCGAGATCCAGAAACTGCATGCCGAGTTGGGCGTCACGTCCCTATTCGTCACCCACGACCAGGTCGAGGCGATGACGCTGGCGCAGCGCATGATCGTCATGAACGCCGGGCGCATGGAGCAGATCGGCACGCCGGAGGAGGTCTACGCGCGGCCGGCCACCACCTTCGTCGCCGGCTTCATCGGCTCGCCGCCGATGAACCTCGTTCCCGGCCATGCCGATGGCTCGCGCCTCACGGTCGACGGCCAGCAGCTGCCGCTGCCTGCGGCGGCGCCGCGTTCCGGCGAGTTGATCGTCGGCCTGCGTCCGGAGCATGCGACGCTGAAACCCGCGGGAGTACCCGGCTGGCCTTTCAAGGTGGAGATGAGCGAGATGCTCGGCGCCGAGCGTCTGGTGCACGGCACGCTGGGCGGCACGCTCTTCACCGTGCGCGTCGACGCCACGCAGGCAGCGCCCCGCATCGGCGACACGCTCACGCTGCAGGGCCCGGCCGAACACCTGCACTGGTTCGACGCCGCCACGCATCGGCGCATCGGCTGAGCCGGCAGAGGATCACGGCCATGAGCGCCTGGCCCTACCCCTTGTGGATCGCCCACCGCGGCGCCGGCAAACTGGCGCCGGAGAACACGCTGGCGGCCTTCCGCGTCGGCGCGGCGCACGGCTACCGCGCCTTCGAGTGCGACGTGAAGCTCAGCGCCGACGGCGTGCCCTTTCTGCTGCACGACACCACGCTGCAGCGCACCACACCGGCACGCGGTGCGGCTGGCGATCGCCCCTGGAGCGAGCTGTCGCGGCTGGACGCCGGCGGCTGGCATGGCCGCGCCTACGCCGGCGAGCCGATTCCCAGCCTGGAGGCGATTGCCGCGTACTGCCTGCGCAACGGCTTCGCGTTGAACATCGAGATTAAGCCGACGCCCGGCCAGGAACTGGAGACGGGCCGCGCAGTGGCCCGCGAGGCCGCACGGCTGTGGGCGGCGAACCGCGGCGATGCTGGCGTGCCGCCGCTGCTCAGTTCCTTCCGTCCCGAGGCGCTGCAGGGTGCGCGCGAGACAGCGCCCGCGTTGCCGCGTGCTCTTCTGCTGGACACGTTGTGGAGCGGCTGGTTCGAGGTCGCGAGGGCGATCGACTGCTCGGCCTGCGTGACGAACCACGGCCTCATGGACGAGGCGCTCATGGCTCAGTTGCGGGCGGCGAAGATGCGCGCGCTCGTCTACACGGTGAATGACGCCGCCGAAGCGCAGCGCCTGGTGCGCCTGGGCATCGACGGCATCATCACCGACGCCGTCGACAAGTTCTCGCCCGCCGCGCGTTCAGTGCTGGATTGAGCCGAGCGGTTCCTCGATGCCGCGCACCCGCGCATACACGCGGGTGCTGCGCACCTCACCGGAGACTGCGACGCTGTCGCCGCGCAGCAGCGCCTCCATCGTGAAGCCGGCGCGCTCGGCCACCTTCCAGCTCGCCGCGTTCGCATCGTCGGTGCGGATCTCCACCCGCCGCGCGCCCAGTCGATCGAAGGCGAAGCGCGAGAGGGCGCGTGCGGCTTCCGTGACATAACCACGCCCGCCGCAACCGCTGCGACGCCAGTAGCCGATCTCGAAGCTGCGCAGCGTCCAGTCGATGCGATGCAGCCCGGCACCGCCGATGAAGCGGCCCTCGCGGCCGAGCATGTCGCGCTCGAAGATGAGCATCGCCAGTTCTTCGCGCAGCATGTAGTGCGCCTGCATGCGCCGGCAATAGGCCTCCGACTCGTCGAGGCTCTTCGTCGGCTTCGCCCACGGCATCCAGGGTTTCAGCTCGGACAGCGTCTCGCGCTCGGCCTCGTTGACCAGTGCGCCATCGCCAGGTTGTGGGCAGCGCAGCAGGAGTCGCTCCGTCTCGATCCGTTCGGGCACCTCGATCAGCACCGGGTCCATCGTTCGTTCTCCTTGTCCTTCATCGGGAAGGCTGCGGCACGATGCCGGCGGACTCGGCACCCACCCAGTCGTCGTCGTGCTCGGGGGTGGGCAGCTCGCGCAGGTCGCGGATCACCGGCACCCGCGAGGCCACCGCCGCCAGCAGCAGTGCCGTGCCGCCGGCGAAGCCGAGCGAGGCGCGCAGGCCGAGGTGCTCACCCAGCCAGCCGCCGAGCAGCGCGCCCGGACCGGCGGGAATGAGGATCAACCAGCGCATCGTGCTCGTCATGCGGCCGAGCAGCGGCTCGGGCGTGACCGCTTGGCGCAGCGCCAGGAAGTTGATGAACACCAGCACTGCGCCGGCCGAGAACATCAGCAGCATGAGTGCGAAAGCGGCCACGCCGTAGCGGTTGGCCGGCGCCAGCGCGAGCATCGCCCAGCCGGCCCCGCAGACCGCGAAGCCGAGCGTGAGGCAGCGACCCGGTCCGAGCCGGCGGCTGATGCGGTTGCCGTACACGCTCGCCACGATGGTGCCGAGGCCCATGCCCATGTAGCTCAGGCCCACGGCCTGCTCGGACAGGCCCAGCGTGCGTGTGGCGAAGAGGATCTGCACGACGATCGCCGCGTGGTGGCACATCTGCCAGACACCCACCGCGCAGGCCAGCGCGACGAGCAGATGGTGGCGCGCGACGAAGCGCACGCCCGTCTTCAGATCCCGCCAGAAATGTGCGTCGTGGCGGACCAGCCGCTCCTCGTTGACGACGATGCCACGCAGGATCGCCGCGGAGACGAGCAGCAGCACGGCGTCGACGAGCAGCGCGAGCGGCGCGCCGACCAGCTTGATCAGCGCACCGGCGAAACCGGGCCCAGCCACCTCGGCGCCCGAGGTCGCGAGCGCGTTCTTCGCGTGCGCCTCGACGAGTCGCTCGCGCGCCACCACCTGCGTGAGCACGATCTGTGCGGCCGATCCCGCCGTCGTGTAGACGGTGCCGATGACGAAGCCGACGACGTACAGCCAGGTCATGCTCAACCCGCCCAGCCACCAGGCCAGTGGCACGCTGGCGACGACGAGCGAGAGCGCGCTCTCGCCGATCACGTAGACCGGCAGCTTGCGCACGCGGTCCAGCCACACGCCGGAGGGCAGCGAGAAGAGCACGAAAGGCACGATCTCCATGGCCGTCAGCAGGCCCATCTGCGTCGGCGTGGCGTGCAGCAGCACGGCGGCAGTGAGCGGCAGGGCGAGCATCGTCACCTGCCCGCCGAACGAGCTGATCAGGATCGAGGTCCACAGGCGCCGGTAGGTGGCCTGGCGCAACAGGTCCTCGCGCGGCAGCAGGCCATCGAGCCAGCGCACCAACCGGATCAGCGCCCCCTCCTTCAGACTCAGCAGCCATTGCGTCATGGTTGCGTCCCCTCGTGCTCGTTCGTCGGGCACCGGTGGGCACCCTGATGGGTCGGTCGACCCGATGTGGCGAGGGAATCGAAGATCCCGATCTCCCCGCCGGATCTCTCGGCGGGGCCTCGGTGGAGGCGGGAAGCCGAGAGGCCTAGAAGGCGGCGAACACCCGATCGATCGGGCGGTTCACGGCGCACGGGTCAGCGGGCAGTACCGCCGGCCAGCGCGATCGCAAGGCCGCCATGGACCATGCGCCGCCCAACGCGAACGCGCCGGGACCGGCGTGTGGCGAATGGAGGCGTGCGTGGTTCATGGGCGCTGCTCAAGCTGTTGTCCTGAAATGCTAGCAGCGAGTTCGCAGCGCGCGCAATGCGGCAAACGTGGGGTGTCGCGACGCGATACCCGCCGTGGCACGCACGGCATCGCCTCGCCGCACGCTTGCGCGCTGCGCTCCTTCCCGGGCAGCATGCCGCCATCGCCGAATCGCCTGGAGTTTGCATGCGCCACGCCGCCACGTCGCCCGCACCGTCCCGCCGCCGCCTCGGCCGCGAACGGGTGCTGCCGGTGCTCGGCGTGCTGCTCGCGCTCGCACTGATCGTCCACGGACCGATCCCTCAGTGGGCCGCCTACCATGCGTTCGCCGACCGGCGGGCGCTCTTCGGCGTTCCGAACGCTGCCGACGTGCTGAGCAATCTGCCCTTCGGAGTGATCGGACTGTGGGCGCTGTGGACCTCACGCGGCCAGCCCATCCGCGAGGCCTCGCTCGCCTGGGCCGCCTTCGCGCTGGCACTGATCGGCACGGCGGCCGGTTCGGCCACCTACCACTGGGCGCCGACGAATGCATTGCTGGCCTTCGACCGCCTGCCGATTGCCTGGGCCTGCGCGGCGCTGACCTGCGCTTTCCTCGCCGAGCGAGTCGACGCACGCTGGGCCGGGCCCGGTGCGCTCGGGGCCGCGTTGACCATCGCCAGTGCCTCGGTGGCGCTGTGGTGGTGGAGTGAAGCGGCCGGCCGCAGCGATCTGCGCGCCTACCTGTACGTGCAGTTTCTGCCCATGCTCCTCGTGCCGGCCGGCCTGCTGCTGCGGCTGCCGCGACGCTCGGCCGCCGCGGTGGCCGATGCCGGCTGGTGGGGCGTGCTCGCCGGCTACATCCTGGCCAAGGCCTTCGAACTGGCCGACCAGGCGGTGCTGGAGCACATCGGCCTGGTGAGCGGCCACACCCTGAAGCATCTGGTCGCCGCCGCCGCCGCGGCCTGGCTCTTGCACGCCGCACGGCGTGCCGCGAAGTTCAGCTGCGGTAGTCCGCGTTGATCTTCACGTAGTCGACGCTCAGGTCGCAGGTCCACACCGTGGCGTGTGCCTTGCCTCGGTTGAGGTCGACACGAACGATGATCTCCGGCTGCTTCATGACGCGAGCGCCGTCTTCCTCGCGGTACTCGGGCCGGCGGCCACCTCGGTGCACCACGTGCACGTCGTCGAGGAAGAGGTCGATGGTCGACTGGTCGAGGTCGGCGATGCCGGCGTAGCCCACCGCAGCGAGGATGCGCCCGAGATTGGGATCGCTGGCGAAGAAGGCTGTCTTCACCAGCGGCGAGTGTGCAATCGCGTAGGCTGCCTGACGGCACTCTTCCTTGGTGCGGCCACCATCGACGCGCACCGTGATGAACTTGGTGGCGCCCTCGCCGTCGCGCACGATCGCCTGAGCCAGTTGCTGTGCCACCGCGAACAGCGCCTCGCGGAAGGCGGCCCCGTCCGGCGACTCGGCCTGCGCGACCGGCGTGTTGCCGGCCTGGTGCGTGGCGATCAGCACGAAAGAATCGTTGGTCGAGGTGTCGCCGTCGATGGTGATGCGGTTGAACGATCGATCCGCCGCCTCGCGCACCAGCTCCTGCATGAGCGGCGGGGCGATCGCGGCGTCGGTGGCGATGAAGCCGAGCATCGTCGCCATGTTCGGTCGGATCATGCCGGCGCCCTTGCTGATGCCGGTGATGGTGACGGTCCTGCCGCCGATCGTCAGCTGCCGAGATGCGGCCTTGGGCAGCGTGTCGGTGGTCATGATCGCCTCGGCAGCGAGCGCCCAGTTCGCCGCCTTCGCGTCGGCCAGCGCCGCGGGCAGTGCGGCCTCGATCCGGTCGTTGGGCAGCGTCTCCATGATCACGCCGGTGGAGAACGGCAGCACCTGCTCGCTGGCCACGTCCATCTGCCTGCCCAGCGCCGCGCAGGTGGAGCGCGCACGTGCCAGGCCGTCGGCACCGGTGCCGGCGTTGGCATTGCCGGTATTGACGACGATCGCGCGGATGCCCAGGCCCGCCGCCAGGTGCTCGCGGCACACCTGCACCGGCGCGGCGCAGAACCGGTTCTGCGTGAACACGCCCGCCACCGACGAGCCCGCGGCGAGCTTCACGACCAGCACGTCGCGCCGGTTGGCCTTGCGCACCCCGGCCATCGCGACGCCCAGTTCGACACCGGCCACCGGGTGAAGGTCCGCAGGATGGGGGGCGCTCAGGTTGACGGGCATGGGGTGCTCCGGGTGACGACGCGGTTCAGGCCAGCTTGCCGTGGCACTGCTTGTACTTCTTGCCGCTGCCGCAAGGGCAGGGATCGTTGCGTCCCACCTTGGGCACCTGCGCCACCATCGTCGCCGGGTCGGCCTCCTCGGACACCGAGCCGTCCTCGTTCGGATGCGTGTAGGTGACGTTTTGGACGCGCTCCGCCCGCTCCTCGATCGCCTCGGCCGCCTCCAGCGCTTCTTCCTGGCTCTGGATGCGCACCGTCATCATGACCCGGGTGACTTCCATCTTCACCACATCGAGCAGTTGCGAGAACAGCTCGAAAGCCTCGCGCTTGTACTCCTGCTTCGGGTTCTTCTGCGCGTAGCCGCGCAAGTGGATGCCCTGGCGCAGGTAGTCCAGCGCCGCGAGGTGCTCGCGCCAGTGCGTGTCGATCGACTGCAGCAGCACCATGCGCATGAACGGCGTGAACTGCTCGACCCCGACACGCTCGAGCTTGTCGGCGAAGTGCGCGTCGGCGGCCTTGACCACCTTTTCGACGATGTCCTCGTCGGTGATGCTGCTGCTCTTGTCGACTTCGGCGACCAGCGGCACTTCGAGCTGCCATTCCTCGCGCAGCACCTTCTCCAGGCCGGGCAGGTCCCACTGTTCCTCGACGCTCTCGGCCGGCACGAAAGTGCGCACCACCTCGGCCATGGTGGCCGCACGCAGGTTGCCGATCTGCTCGGTCAGGCTCTCGGCTTCGAGGATCTCGTTGCGCTGCTGGTAGATGACCTTGCGCTGGTCGTTCGAGACGTCGTCGTACTCCAGCAGCTGCTTGCGGATGTCGAAGTTGCGCGCCTCGACCTTGCGCTGCGCGCTCTCGATGCTGCGTGTCACGATGCCGGCCTCGATGGCCTCGCCGTCGGGCATCTTCAGCCGGTCCATGATGGCGCGCACGCGGTCGCCCGCGAAGATGCGCATGAGCGGGTCGTCCAGCGAGAGGTAGAAGCGCGACGAGCCCGGATCGCCCTGCCGTCCCGAGCGGCCGCGCAGCTGGTTGTCGATGCGCCGCGACTCGTGGCGCTCGGTGGCGATGATGCGCAGGCCACCCTGCGCCTTCACCGCGTCGTGCAGGCTCTGCCATTCGTCCTGAAGCTGCTTGGCGCGCGCCGCCTTCTCCTCGGCGGGAATCGCCTCGTCGGCATCGAGGAACTTGATCTGGTTCTCGACATTGCCGCCGAGCACGATGTCGGTGCCGCGGCCGGCCATGTTGGTGG
>NZ_CALFYO010000030.1 GCF_937952055.1 uncultured Piscinibacter sp. | reverse complement strand
GATCGACGAGCTGTTCGCCGACGGCACGATCAGCGGCGGCATGCTGCCGAAGATCGGCAGCGCGCTCGACGCGGCGAAGAACGGCGTCAACACCGTGCACATCATCGACGGGCGCGTGCCGCATGCGATGCTGCTGGAGGTGCTGACCGACCAAGCCTACGGAACGATGATCCGTTCGCACTGAGGTGCGTGCGTTCTTCAGCTGGAGCGGCGGCAAGGACTCGATGCTCGCGCTGCACCGCGCGCTGGCCGCAGGCTGGCGCGTCGAGGCGCTGCTGGCGATGTTCGACGAGGCCGGCGAACGATCCCGCTCGCACGCCATCCCTCCGCACCTGATGCAGGCCCAGGCTGACGCGCTGGGGGTTCCGCTGATCGTCGGTCAGGCAGGCTGGATGAACTACGAGGCGGTATTCATCGAGAACTTGCGTCGCTTCGCCTCCCGAGGCGTGGGGCATTGTCTGTTCGGCGACATCGACCTGCAGGCGCACCGCGACTGGGAAGAAAGAGTCTGCGCGGCCGCCGGCATGCGTGCCGAACTGCCGCTGTGGAAGGAGCCGCGCCGTGCGCTTGTCGACGAGCTGCTCGCGCTGGGCTACCGGGCGCGCGTGGTTTGCGTCGACGCCGCGATCCTCGACCGGGGATTCTGCGGCCGCGAGTTCGATGCGGCCTTCGTCGACGACCTGCCCGAGGGCGTCGACGCCTGCGGCGAGAACGGCGAGTTCCACACCTTCGTGTTCGACGGGCCGCGCTTCGCCCGGCCGGTGGCGCACCATGTGACCGCCGTGCATGAGATCCGCCAGACTGCGCCGGCGCCGGGCCACCACTTCGTCGCGGAGCTGCGCTGATGTTCGGGCGCGAGACGGTCTGGTTCTTCGACCTCGACAACACGCTGCACGACGCCAGCCACGCCGCATTCGGACCCACCAACCGTGCGATGACGGAGTACATCGTCGAGCACCTGCGCATGGGCTTCGACGAGGCCTCGGCGCTGCGCCAGCACTACTGGCATCACTACGGCGCCACGCTGCTCGGCCTGGTGCGTCACCATGGCGTGCGCGCGGCTCACTTCCTCGAGCAGACGCATCGCCTGCCGGAACTGGAGGCCAGGCTGCGCACCAGCGCCCACGATCGCGCAGTGCTGCGCCGCCTGCGCGGCCGCAAGTTCATCCTCACCAATGCGCCGCGTGCCTATGCGCTGCGCGTGCTGAACACGCTCGGGCTCACCGGCCTGTTCGACGGCATCCTCAGCATCGAGGACATGACGATGTTCGGCGAGCACCGGCCCAAGCCGGATGCGCGCATGTTCCGCCATGTGATGGCCAGGCTGAAAGTCCGCCCGCAGCGCTGCGTTCTGGTCGAGGACACGCTGGCCCATCAGAAGGCGGCGCACCGGCTGGGAATGCGTACGGTGTGGATGCGTCGCTACCTGGACGGCAAGTTCAAGGGGACTTTGCGTGATGGAATCAACAGCGGGCGCCGGCAGGCGAAAGTTGGTGTTCACCCTTGCCACATGCCCCCGTATGTGTATGCCAGAATCTTTTCGCTGAAGACCCTGCGCGCCCTGCGATGATCCACACCACCCCTACTGCGTCAGACACTCCCGCCGAGAACGACGCGCCCGAGGTGGTCGCCAGCGACGATTCGTCCTCCAGCGTGCCGGCGCGCAAGCGACCCAAACCGGGCGAGCGTCGCATCCAGATCCTGCAAACACTGGCTGCCATGCTCGAGCAGCCGGGCGCCGAGCGCATCACCACCGCTGCGCTGGCCGCCAAGCTCGATGTCAGCGAGGCGGCGCTGTACCGCCACTTCGCCAGCAAGGCGCAGATGTTCGAGGGCCTGATAGAGTTCATCGAGAGCTCGGTGTTCACGCTCGTCAACCAGATCGGCGAGCGTGAGAGCGACGCAACCCAGCAGGTGCGCAAGGTGCTCACCGTGTTGCTGCATTTCGGCGAGAAGAACCCCGGCATGACGCGCGTGATGGTCGGCGACGCGCTGGTGTTCGAGAACGATCGCCTGCTCACGCGCATGAACCAGTTCTTCGACCGCATCGAATCGCAGCTGCGCCAGAGTCTGCGCACGGCGGCCGAAGCGGCCGGCTCGGCCACGCCGACCGTCGATGCCAACGCGCAGGCCTCGGTGCTCACCGCCTTCGCGGTGGGCCGGCTGCAGCGCTACGCCCGTTCGGGCTTCAAGCGCAGCCCGACCGAGCACCTCGACGCGGCACTCAAACTGCTCGTCGCCTGAGCTTGCCCGCCGCCTGCACATGGTCACGATCGAGGTGGCCGGCCAGGTGCTGGTGTTGTTGCCGCAGAGGGCGGCGCTGCTTCGCGACTCGCGCACGCTGTTGATCGCCGACGCGCACATCGGCAAGGCGACGAGCTTTCGCGCGCTCGGCGTGCCGGTCCCGCGCGGCACGACCAGCGAGACGCTCTCGGTGCTGGGCGACCTGATCCGCGGCCACGGCGCGAAGCGGGTGGTGTTCCTCGGAGACTTCCTGCATTCGGCGCGCGCGCACGCCTGCGCGACGCTCGATGCGCTGGCGCGCTGGCGAAGCGAGCAGGCGTCGATCGAACTCGTGCTCGTGCGCGGCAACCACGACGAGCGCGCTGGCGACCCTCCGGCCGAACTGGGCCTGCAGGTCGTCGACGAACCGATGAGGCAAGGCCGCCTCGCGCTGTGCCATCACCCCGCGCCCGTCGACGGCGCCCATGTGGTCGCCGGTCACCTGCACCCTTGCGTGTCGATCCAGGGCCGCGCGCGCGAGCGGCTGCGCCTGCCGTGCTTCCATGTCGGCGAGCGCGTGACGGTGCTGCCGGCCTTCGGCAGCTTCACCGGCATGCATCCGGTGCGTCGCACCCCTGGCGACCGTGTCTTCGCCGTGGCGGGCGAGGCGGTGCGCGAATTGCCCACGTAAACTCTCGGGCCCATGGCCGACCTCGAATCCGTTCTCGCCCGCGCCGAGTCGCTGTTGCAGCGTCTCGAAGCCGTGCTGCCGCATCCGCCGGCGGCGCCCGACTGGGCGGCGTCCATCGCCTTTCGCTACCGTCGGCGCGGCGCCTCCGGCGTGCTCGAACCGGTTCGCCACGTGGCGACGATCCGCCTCGACGCGCTGGTCGAGGTCGAGCCGCAGAAGGAGCGCCTGGTGCGCAACACGGCGCAGTTCGTCGCCGGGCACGGTGCCAACAACGTCTTGCTCACCGGGGCGCGCGGAACCGGCAAGAGCTCGTTGATCAAGGCGGTGCTCAACGAGTTCGCACCGCAGGGCCTGCGCCTGATCGAGGTCGACAAGGCCGACCTCGTCGATCTGCCGGACATCGTCGATCTGGTCGCTGCGCGGCCGGAGCGCTTCGTCGTCTTCTGCGACGACCTCAGCTTCGACGAAGGCGAGGCCGGCTACAAGGCGCTCAAATCCATCCTCGACGGCTCGGTGGCGCAGGCCTCGGACAACGTGGTCATCTACGCGACGAGCAACCGCCGCCACCTGCTGCCCGAGTACATGAAGGAGAACCTCAGCTACCAGCACACCGAGGACGGCGAGGTGCATCCCGGCGAGGTGGTGGAAGAGAAGATCTCCTTGTCCGAGCGCTTCGGCCTGTGGATCAGCTTCTACCCGTTCAGCCAGGACGAGTACCTTGCGATCGTCGCGCAGTGGCTGCGTGGTGCCGGGGTGCCGGACGCCGCGATTGCCGCAGCGCGGCAGGAGAGCCTGGTGTGGGCGCTGGAGCGCGGCTCGCGCTCGGGCCGCGTGGCGTTCCAGTTCGCCAAGGATTACGCCGGGCGGCACCACGGTGAATGAGCGCACGCCGGTGGACGTTGCCGTCGGTGTGTTGATCGACGCCGAAGACCGCTTCCTGCTGACCTCTCGGCCCGAAGGCAAGGTCTACGCCGGTTACTGGGAGTTTCCCGGCGGCAAGCTGGAGGCCGGCGAGACGGTGGAACAGGCGCTTCGTCGCGAGCTGCACGAGGAGATCGGCATCACCATCGGTGTGGCCCACCCGTGGAAAGTCGAGCTGATGGACTATCCGCATGCCCGCGTGCGTCTGCACTTCTGCAAGGTGTTCGACTGGACGGGCGAGTTCGAGATGCGCGAGCGCCAGGCGATGGCCTGGCAGACACTGCCGGTGGACGTGACGCCGGTGCTGCCCGGCACGCTTCCCGTGCTGCGCTGGTTTGCGCAGGAGCGAGGCTTCGCCGGCCCGACGCACCGTGGCGCCTGAGCGCTGGCTACACTGCCGGGCATGGACTGGCTCGACGAGGTGAAGTGGGATGCGCAGGGCCTCGTGCCCGTGATCGCGCAGGAGGTCGGCACGAACGACGTGCTGATGTTCGCGTTCATGAACCGCGAAGCGTTGAGCCTGACCGCCGAACGCGGCGAGGCGGTCTACTGGAGCCGCTCGCGCGCGAGGCTGTGGCACAAGGGCGAGGAGTCCGGTCACATCCAGAAGGTGCACGAACTGCGCCTGGACTGCGACAACGACGTGGTGCTGCTCAAGGTCACTCAGCTCGGCCATGAGCCCGGCATTGCGTGCCACACCGGGCGCCACTCCTGCTTCTACCAGCGACTCGATGGCGGACGTTGGACCGCGGTCGAGCCGGTATTGAAGGATCCGGAGCGCATCTACAAATGAGCATGACGAGCGACGACACGCTGGCCCGTCTCGCGGCCGTGATCGAGGCCCGCAAGGGCGGCGATCCCGACAAGAGTTACGTGGCGCGGCTGTTCGCCAAGGGGCCCGACGCGATTCTGAAGAAGATCGGCGAGGAAGCCACCGAGACGGTGATGGCCTGCAAGGACGGCGTGCGCGAGAAGATCGTCTACGAGGTCGCCGACCTGTGGTTCCATTCCATGCTGGCACTGAGCCTGCATGGCCTCGCGCCGGCCGACGTGTTGGCCGAACTGCGGCGTCGCGAAGGCCTGTCGGGACTCGAGGAGTTCGCCGCCCGCAAGGCAAAATCCCGCGACGAGGAGGACAAGCCATGAACGACGTGATCGACGCAACGCCGCCCCCCGCGCCCGACGCCGCCAAGCTCGAGAGCCTCAAGCAGCTCACGATGGTGATCTACATCCTGCAGGCGGCCAGCCTGTTCGTGGGGATCACCGGAATCGTCGCCATCGTCATGAACTACGTGAAGCGCGACGACACCCGCGGCACGATCTACGAGAGCCACTTCACCTGGCAGATTCGTACGTTCTGGTGGGGACTGCTGTGGGCGGCGCTCGGTTTCGTCACCCTGTTCATCCTGGTCGGGTTCGTCATCCTGTTCGCGAATGTCGTGTGGTGCATCTATCGCATCGTGAAGGGCTTCCTGAACTGGAACGACGGCAAGCCGATGATGGTCTGAAGGACGCAACGATGAGTGCCGATCCCAACTGCATCTTCTGCAAGATCGTGGCCGGGCAGATCCCGAGCCGCAAGGTCCACGAAGACGACGAGTTGCTCGTCTTCCACGACATCGCGCCCTGGGCGCCGGTGCATGTGCTGATCATTCCCAAACAGCACATCGCGACGATGTACGACACCCACGATGGCCACGCAGGGATGCTGGGCCGCATGGCGTCGCTGGCACCGAAACTGATGCGCGACCTGGGGGTGACGAACGGATTTCGCATCGTGGTGAACACCGGGCGTGACGGCATGCAGGAGGTCCAGCATGTCCACATGCACGTCATGGGCGGACCGCGCCCTTGGGCGAAAGGTTGATCGCCGGCCTGAACCCCGTCGCTCCCCTAGAATCAAAAGCTTGTCGCTGACGACTGGAGAAAGTCATGGGTTCATTCAGCATCTGGCATTGGCTGATCGTGCTGGTCATCGTGCTGCTGGTGTTCGGCACGAAGAAGCTCAGGAACATGGGGTCCGATCTGGGCGGCGCCGTGAAGGGCTTCAAGGACGGCATGAAGGATGGCGCCTCCGGCGCGGCCGACGCGTCCGCGCCGGCCCAACAGGTGAGCGCCAGCAAGGCCGCCGACGCCAACACGGTGGACGTGGAAGCGAAGACCAAGTCGTGACCGAGCGCTGCGCCCGAGGTGGCGCGAGCTGTCCCGCATGATCGACTTCGGCTTCGACAAGATTGCCCTGATCGGCGCGGTGGCGCTGATCGTCATCGGCCCCGAGCGGTTGCCGAGGGTGGCGCGCACCGTCGGGCATCTGCTCGGCAAGGCGCAGCGCTACGTGGCCGATGTCAAGGCCGAGGTCAACCGATCCATCGAACTCGAAGAGCTCAAGAAGATGAAGAGCTCTTTCGAGGACGCGGCACGCGACGTCGAACAGACGGTGAACAGCGAGATCCGGCAGACCACCTCCGAACTCGACAAGTCATGGTCCGAGGGTCTGTCGACGTCACCGTCCGACGGCGGGCAGCACGAAGGGCTGACCACGCCGGCACCCGAATACCGGCATCCGAAGAAGAACTGGCGCCTCAAGCGCGGCGCGATGCCGCAGTGGTACAAGCAGCGCCATGGCATTCGCGGCAAGGCGCAGTCTGGCGCCGCGCGTGTCGCCCGTTTCAGGCCGCCGCGGCCGCAGGCCTGACGCCATGAGCGACGCCGACGACAAGCCCGACGAACTGGCGGGCACCGAGCAGCCCTTTGTCTCGCACCTGATCGAGCTACGCGACCGGCTGATTCGTGCGTCGATTGCCGTGGTGGTGTGCTTCGGCATCCTCGCGGTCTGGCCCGGTCCGAGCGGCCTCTACGATCTGCTTGCCGCGCCCTTGACGGCCCACCTCCCCAAGGGCGCGACGCTGATCGCGACCAACGTCATCTCGCCCGTGCTCGTGCCGCTGAAGATCACGCTGATGGGCGCGTTCCTCATCGCGCTGCCCTACGTGCTCTACCAGGCCTGGGCCTTCGTCGCGCCCGGGCTGTACTCCCACGAGAAGAAGCTGGTGCTGCCGCTGGTGGTCTCCAGCACGTTGCTGTTCTTCATCGGCGTGGCTTTCTGCTACTTCCTCGTCATTCCGGCGATGTCGCAGTTCATCCAGAGCTGGGCACCCAAGAGCATCACCGCGGCGCCGGACATCGAGCAGTACTTCGGCTTCGTGCTCACGCTCTTCGTGGTCTTCGGCCTCGCCTTCGAGGTGCCGATCGTGGTGATCGTGCTGGCGCGCGTCGGCATCGTCTCGATCGAGCAGCTGCGCTCGTACCGCGGCTACTTCATCGTCACCGCATTCATCATCGCTGCCGTGGTCACGCCTCCCGACGTGATCTCGCAGCTCGCACTCGCGATCCCGATGTGCATCCTGTACGAATTGGGCATCATCGCGGCGCAACTCTTCGTCAAGCACACCCAGGCGCCGGCGGAAGAGGGCAGCGGCACGCCCTCCTGAAGGTCACTGGGGCGGGCGGGTTCGGGCTTTCGGTCGCTGGCCGACCGTGACGTTCAGGTCCACGGCCCTGTCGCCGCGCTGCACCGCGATCACCGTCGTCTCGCGCGGCTTGAGGGCCGCCACCGCGTTGAGCAACTGCGCCGTGGTCGTCACCGGCTTGTCGGCCACTTTGACGACGACGTCGCCCGGGCGCATGCCGCCGCTGCTGGCCGGCCCGCCCTGCAGCACGCCGGTGATCAGCACACCTTGGCGCACGGCCAGGTTGAGCGTCTGTGCGATCTCCGGCGTGAGGTCGCGTGGCTCGACGCCGATCCATCCCCTCGTCACCTGGCCGTCGCGGATCAGACCTTCCATCACCTGGCGAGCGGTGTTCACCGGGATCGCGAAGCCGATGCCCATGTTGCCGCCGCTGCGCGAGTAGATGGCGGTGTTGATACCGACCAGATTGCCGTTCACGTCGACCAGCGCGCCGCCGGAGTTGCCCGGATTGATGGCGGCGTCGGTCTGGATGAAGTTCTCGAAGGTGTTGATGCCGAGCTGGTCGCGGCCCAGCGCGCTGACGATGCCCGAGGTCACGGTCTGGCCCACGCCGAAGGGGTTGCCGATCGCCAGCACGACATCGCCAACCTGCAGGTTCTCGGTATTGCCCAGGCGGATGGCAGGCACACGGTCGAGCTGCACCTTCAGCACGGCCACATCGGTCTCGGGGTCCGTGCCGACCAGCCTGGCCGTCGCCGTGCGGCCATCGGTCAGCTGTACCTCGATGTCGTCGGCGCCCTCGATGACATGGTTGTTGGTCAGCAGATAGCCGTCGGGCGTGACGATCACGCCCGAGCCGAGTCCGACCTGAGGCTGCTGCAGCTGCAGTCCGTCGCCGAAGAAGAATCGGAACCAGGGATCGTTGCTCTGCGCCGAACGCTGTGGCGCCTTGCGGGCGGTGATGCTCACCACCGCCGGGGTGGCGCGCCGGGCCGCCGGGGCGTAGCTGCTCGCCGTTGCGCCGGAAGCCAGCGCCACTGGCTGGGCCGGGACCGGCTCGGGTGACGGCAGCAACACGGTCGCCGGTTCGGGCGTCGCTGCGCCCCAGCGCGGCAGCCACTCCGGCTTGAGCGTTGTCACGACGAACAGCACGGCCACGGCCACCGTGACCGCTTGCGAGAAAATGAGCCAGGTTCTGCGCATCAAAAACACCTGAAAGCCCGACAAGATGGCCCGTCGCAACGAGATCGAGTCCCACCTACAGGCGCTGCTGGACGTCGGCCGCTTCCGGGATTATGGGCCGAACGGTCTGCAGGTTGAGGGCAAACCCGAGGTTCTCAAGATCGTGTCGGGCGTGACCGCGAGCCTGGCGCTGATCGAGGCCGCCATCGAAGCGCAGGCAGACGCCATCCTGGTGCACCACGGTCTTTTCTGGAAAGGCCAGGACGGACGCGTGACCGGCTGGCTGAAGTCTCGGCTGGAGAAGCTGCTCGAGCACCAGGTCAATCTGTTCGCCTACCACCTGCCGCTGGATGCCCACCCGGAACTGGGCAACAACGCGCAGTTCGGCGCCCGGCTCAAGCTGGTTGCCGACGCTCGCTTTGGTGACCAGGACCTCGGCTTCATCGGCGCGCCGGAGAAGCCGCTGACGGTGGCGGCACTGGCCGCGCTCCTGCAGTACCGGCTCGGCCGGCCGGCCACCGTGGTCGAGGGCGACGGACGGCCGCTGCGACGCGTCGCCTGGTGCACCGGCGGGGCGCAAGGCTACTTCGAGGCGGCCATCGCCGCCGGGGCGGATGCATTCGTCACGGGCGAGATCTCCGAGCCGCAGGCGCACTATGCCCGCGAGACCGGCGTTGCCTTCCTCGCCTGCGGCCACCACGCGAGCGAGCGCTACGGCGCGCCGGCGGTGGCAGAGCAAGTGGCGCACCACTTCGGCCTGGAGCACCAGTTCATCGATGTCGACAACCCGGCCTGATCCGATGCACGCGCCGTTGGCCCTGACCATGGGGGATGCCTGCGGCATCGGCCCGGAAATCATCGCGAAGCTTTTTCGCACTGGCGCCGCGGAGGGCTGCGTGGTGCTCGGTGACTTGGCGGTGATGCGCCGCGCCGCGGCCACCACTGGCGGATTGCTCGCCGTGGCTGAACTGGAGTGTGTCGCCGATGTGCCGCAGGTGCCGCCGATGTGCATGCCGGTGATGCCCGTGCCTGGACTGCCGAACGACCTGCACGCCGCGCCGCTGGGCCGCGTCGATGCCCGCGCGGGCGCGGCAGCGGCGCGCTGCATCGAACACGCCGTGTCGCTGGTGCGTGCCGGCGAGGTGTCGGGCATCGTCACCGCGCCGATTCACAAGGAGGCGCTCGCCGCCGCCGGCATCGGCCACCCCGGCCACACCGAGATGCTGCAGGCGCTGGCCCGCCCGGGCGGCACGCCGCCCGAGGTGCGCATGATGCTGGCGAACGATGAATTGCGCACCGTGCTGGTGACGATCCATGTGTCGCTGCGACGCGCCATCGAGGCGATCACGCATGACGCGGTGCTCGACACCATTCGCATCGCCCACGCGGCGGCGGCGCGCTGGGGCCAGCCGCGCCCGCGCATTGCCGTGGCAGGCCTGAACCCGCACGCGGGCGAAGGCGGGTTGTTCGGCGACGAAGAGATCCGCGTCATCGCGCCGGCTGTCGAGGCGGCGCGCTCCGAAGGCATCGACGCCAGCGGCCCCTACCCGCCGGACACGGTGTTCATGCGCGCACGCCACGCACCGCCGGCCCACCCGGGCGAGTTCGACATCGTCGTGGCGATGACGCACGACCATGGGCTGATCCCGGTGAAATACCTCGGCGTGGAGCAAGGCGTGAACGTGACCCTGGGATTGCCCTTCGTGCGCACCAGCCCGGACCACGGCACGGCCTTCGACATTGCCGGCAGCGGCCGGGCCGACCCGTCGAGCCTGGCCGCCGCGGTGCGCTTGGCGCACCGACTCGTCGCCGGCCCTAGTGCTTCGTCGGCGAGGCCTTGAGCGCGGCGAGCTGCTTGCGCGCACGGGCGGTGGCGCGCTCCATCAGATAGGCACTCTCGAAGGCGCGCATGCGGCCGGTCTCGCACATGCGAGCCAGCATCCGGGCCGTCATCGAGATGGTTTCCTGGTGCTTCTTGCCGCGCGAGAAGACGAAGAAGCTGCGCCCCGGGCTGACGTAGGTCAGCCTTACCTTCTGCCACTCGTCCTTCAGGTGCATCTGGTAGGCGAACCCGAGCTTGATGTGGTCCATCAGCTGCGGTCCGCGTGAGGGCTCGGGGGGTTCGGTCTGCGAGAGACCGAGGTTGATGTCCAGGCCCAGGTCGATCGGCGCAGAGTCCTCCGACTCGCGCTGGTCGTCCGGCACGGTGTCGCCTGCGTCGCCGGTGTCGAGTTCGATGTCGACCGTGCCCGACCAGTCGACGGCGCTCTCCTCCACCAGGCCGACCTGCTTCGCCTCTTCGGGGGTGAAGCGCTTCTCGATGACCTCGTTGTCGATCTCCGGCACGACGTCGGAAACCGACAGCGACTCGACACCGGGGATGGTGGTGTTGAACACTCCCTCGATCTGCTTGGCCAGCAGGTTGTGGTCCAGCTCGGACAGCGGCGGCGCCTTCAGCGATTCGGCATGCGCCGGCAACAATTGCGCGAAGAAGGCCTTCTGGGCCGCGTCGGGCCAGCCGATCAGCGCCATGCCCTCGTTGAGGTCCTTCATCAGCTGTGGCAGCTGCATGAGGAACTTCTTGCGCATCACCGGCGAGCCCTTCGGCTGCACGCTCATCACCAGGTCGCGGCCGGCGCGCTTGAAGCGCGCGTAGCGCTCCGACGCGACGCCGTCGCGGCGCACGGCC
Source organism: uncultured Piscinibacter sp. (assembly GCF_937952055.1). Classification (GTDB taxonomy): domain Bacteria; phylum Pseudomonadota; class Gammaproteobacteria; order Burkholderiales; family Burkholderiaceae_C; genus Piscinibacter. Next base: position 9,795 of record NZ_CALFYO010000030.1, on the reverse strand, counting down.
AGCACCAGTGCCTGGCTCCAGACCTGCGAAATGAAGTCGCGCAGGTAAGGGGGCAACGACATCGCCTTCAGCGCGGTGGCCAACTGCAGCATGTAGCGCTGCTGGATGCGCAGCTCCGACTCCTTGTTCTCCAGCGTGGCCGCAGCCGGAGTCTGCTGCACGATGCCCTGCGTCTGCTGGCCGATGAACTGCTCGAGCTCCTCCAGCTTCGCGGTGTAGAGCTCGATCTGGTCGAAGTCGCCCTCGACGATCTCCTGCACCAACTGGCGCACGCGATCGAGCAATTGCTTGCCTGGCCCCTCCGCAAAATCGTCGAAGGCGCAGGCCAGCGAGGCGATGCGGTTGACGAAGCGCCGCACCGGGTGGCGGCGCGACGAGAAGAAGGTCGAATCGTGCATCGCCACGCGCAGCACGGGCAGCTGCAGACGGGCGATCTGGCGCGCCATCTGCGGCGGCACGCGCGGGTCGGAGAGGATCTGGTCGAACAGGCTGCCGACCACGTCGATCACCATGTGGTCGAGCTTGCCGCTCGACGCCTGCATCAACTCTTCGCGGTGGGCGCGGATCAGGTTGACCGCCATCAGGCCGGTGAGCCCGTCGGCATAACGGCTCGCCGCGCCGGCACCGCGCGGCACGCGACTGTCCGGCGCGAAGCCGGGCCGACCCGTGCTGGCGAAGCCACTGATCGATGCGCCGCTGGGCAAGGGGTCGAGCGCACCCGGCCGGCTGGCCAGTACCGTGAGGCGGCGCAGCAGCGTCATCAGATGGACGTCGGCCTGGGCCTGGACGGAGGCGACGCGCGCACCAAGTTCCGCGCGCGTCAGCGAGGCCGGCCCGCTGCGCGTGCTGGCGACGCCGCCGGGGGACGGAGGCAGTCCTGCGAGGCCGGGCCCGCGCTTGTAGCTGGCCGCGGAGTCGTGCAGCCCGAAATCGCTGCCGGCATCGGTACCGAGGCCGCTGGTCGAGCGGTACTCGCCGTGCTGCAGGGTCGCGTAGCCGGAGTTGACGCCGGGCAGGTGAAAGCCCGGGCCATCGCCGGAGCGCACGTTCATGCCGGCGGCCTTCAAGCCGCGGGCCTGCAGGTCCTGCAGGATCTCCGCATAGCACGGCTTCATCGCCTTGGCCAACGCCATGCCGATCTCGCGGGCGAGCAGCTTGCGCGGCTCGACCTCGGACGTTGCCGCCTCGATGGCCCGGTAGGCGGCCAGGCCGATGCTGGCGGGGCGCAACGGATTGCGGTCCTCGTCGCGGCGGATGGTGTTGAGCAGCGAGGCGAGGTGCGTCGCCACCTCGGACTGCTCCCATTCGCACTCCTGCATGATCTGGGCGGCGATGCGGTCGGCATAGAGCTTCTGCTCGACTTCTTCATCGCCGACCAGGCTGAGCGATTGCCAGTCGGTGGCCTCGAGCCGGCGCCGGCCGTCGGCGCGCGGCGCAAGGTCCTTGGCGATGCACGCGCGCAACTGGTCGCGGAAGGTCAGGTGGAAGGCCGACATGTTGCGGCGCAGGTCGAACTGGGCGGCAAGCAGGGCATCGCGCTCCGAGGTGCGCGTGGCCGAGATCGACAGCGTGCCGAGCAGATCCGAGACGCGGTCGGCCACCGCGGCCGCCGTCTTGTTGATCAGGCTGACGGCCGCTTCGATGGCGGCTTTCTGGCGAGGGTCGGTCAAATTCATCGAGGTGGCGCGGGACGCAACGACCTTCCCTGCGGACGACACTCACTCCGCCGGGGGGGCGTCTGTGAAGTATGAGCCCAAAACCGGCCTCTCACTGTGCGGTCTGTCACACCGGCCGCGTTGAGCGGCCGGGAGTCCGCCGCGCTCTACTTCTTCAGCGCATCGCGGATCTCGCGCAGCAGCACGACATCCTCGGGCGGCGCGGCCGGCGGGGCCGGTGGGGCCGGCGGGGCCTCCTTCTTCACCCGATTGATCTGTTTGACCATGATGAAGATGATGAATGCGAGGATGACGAAGTTGATCGCCACGGTGATGAAGTTACCGTACGCGAACAGCGGCACGCCGGCCTTGGAGAGTGCCTCGTAGGTGGCGGGGCCCTTGAAGTCCGCGGGCGGTGCGGAGAGCATGACGAAGTAGTTCGAGAAGTCCAGACCGCCAAGCATTCGGCCCACGACCGGCATGACGAGGTCCTTGACGATCGAGTCGACGATCTTGCCGAACGCCGCACCGATGATGACGCCGACCGCGAGGTCGACGACATTGCCTTTCATCGCGAATTCCTTGAACTCGGTGGCGAATCCCATGGGAGAACTCCTCTCTGTCGTTGTCGTAGGGTAGCCGTCACTCCTGTGCGGCGCCGTGCAGTATTCCTGCCCCCCCGGCGAAGTCAAGGCGATGCCGGTGATGCGCGTGTCCGCTTGATTGGGGTTGTGGCAAGCGTGCAGCGACCGCGGAGGTTGACCACGGCAAGGCCCGTCAGCGCGGCGACAGGCCGCACTTGACGGGTCCGCTAGAATCTCAGGTTGACCCCGATTACGAAGTCTCGCCAGAGGAATCCCATGAGTGACAGTCCCGTCGACAGCGGCAAACGCACTTGGCTCATCGCCTCCGGATGCGCAGGCGCCGTGGGTGTCGGCTTCACCGCCGTGCCCTTCGTCAGCAGCTTCCAGCCTTCCGAGCGCGCCCGCGCGGCCGGCGCGGCGGTCGAGGTGGACATCGGCGGTCTCAAGCCGGGCGAGAAGATCACCGTCGAGTGGCGCGGCAAGCCGGTGTGGATCGTCAAGCGCACGCCGGAGCAACTCGCAACCCTGCCCAAGCTCGACGGCCAGCTTGCCGATCCGCAGTCGACGCGCAAACCGGACGAACTGACGCCGGAGTACGCGCGCAACGAGCACCGCTCGATCAAGCCGGAAATCCTCGTCGCGGTGGGCATCTGCTCGCACCTGGGCTGCTCGCCGTCCGACAAGTTCCAGCCTGGCGCGCAGCCCTCGCTGCCCGATGACTGGGCCGGCGGCTTCCTCTGCCCCTGCCACGGTTCGACCTTCGACATGGCCGGCCGCGTCTACAAGAACAAGCCTGCACCGGACAACCTCGAGGTGCCGCCGCACATGTACCTGTCCGACACCCGTCTGCTGATCGGTGAAGACAAGAAGGCCTAACCAGGACAGGACGCACGATCATGGCTGAATTCAAGGAAGTCCCCGCCAACGCACCGGTCGCCCAGAAGGTGACGACCTGGTTCGAGAACCGCTTCCCGACGGCGTTCGAGGCCTACAGGGTCCATATGTCGGAGTACTACGCGCCGAAGAACTTCAACTTCTGGTACTTCTTCGGCTCGCTGGCGATGCTGGTGCTGGTGATTCAGATCGTGACCGGCATCTTCCTCGTGATGCACTACAAGCCGGATGCGGCGCTGGCCTTCGCGTCGGTCGAGTACATCATGCGCGACGTGCCGGGCGGCTGGATCATCCGCTACATGCACTCGACGGGGGCGAGCGCGTTCTTCGTCGTCGTCTATCTGCACATGTGGCGAGGCATGATCTACGGCAGCTACCGCAAGCCGCGCGAGCTGGTGTGGATCTTCGGCTGCGCGATCTTCCTGTGCCTGATGGCCGAGGCCTTCATGGGCTACCTGCTGCCCTGGGGCCAGATGAGCTACTGGGGCGCCCAGGTGATCGTCAACCTGTTCGCCGCCATCCCCTTCATCGGTCCGGACCTGGCGCTGCTGATCCGCGGTGATTACGTGGTGAGCGACGCGACGCTGAACCGCTTCTTCAGCTTCCACGTCATCGCCGTGCCGCTGGTGCTGCTGGGCTTGGTGGTGGCGCACCTGCTGGCGCTGCACGACGTCGGATCGAACAACCCGGACGGCGTCGAGATCAAGGCCAAGAAGGACGCGTCGGGCAAGCCGCTGGACGGCATCCCCTTCCATCCCTACTACACCATCCACGACATCTTCGGCGTGGCGGTGTTCCTGATCGTCTTCAGCGCGATCATCTTCTTCGCGCCCGAACTGGGCGGCTACTTCCTCGAATACAACAACTTCATTCCCGCCGACCCGCTGAAGACGCCGGCACACATCGCCCCGGTGTGGTACTTCACGCCGTACTACTCGATGCTGCGTGCCATCACCAGCGAGATGATGTACGCGCTGATCGCCTGCGTGCTGGCCGGTGCGGTGCTCGGTGTGCTGAAGGCGAAGGTCGCCGCCCTGTTCAAGGGCGCGATCGTGATCGTCGCGCTGGTGCTCGTCGCGCTGATGCTCGCCATCGACGCCAAGTTCTGGGGCGTGGTGGTGATGGGTGGCGCGGTCATCATCCTGTTCTTCCTGCCCTGGCTGGACTTCAGCCCGGTGAAGTCGATCCGCTACCGCCCGGGCTGGCACAAGTACGTCTACGGCCTGTTCGTCATCAACTTCCTGATCCTCGGCTACCTCGGCGTGCAGCCGCCGTCGCCGATCGGCGAGCGGGTGTCGCAGGTGGGCACGCTGTTCTACTTCGGCTTCTTCCTGCTGATGCCATGGTGGAGCCGGCTCGGCGAATTCAAGCCGGTGCCCGATCGCGTGACCTTCGCTGCCCACTGAGGCGCCTGCCGGGAACGACCACATCATGAAGAAGATCCTCATCTCCCTGCTCATGACGCTCGGCCTGACCGTCGGAGCCCACGCGGCCGGCGGCGGCATCGCTTGGGACAAGTTTCCTCAGGAGAAGGCCACAGACCTCGCTGCGCTGCAGAACGGTGCCAAGCTGTTCGCCAACTACTGCTTGAACTGCCATGCCGCCTCGTACATGCGCTACAACCGCCTGCGCGACATCGGCCTGACTGAAGAGCAGATCAAGAGCAACCTGATGTTCGCCACCGACAAGGTCGGCGAGACCATGCAGGTCGCGCTCTCCGCGAAGCAGGGCAAGGAGTGGTTCGGCGCTGTGCCGCCCGACCTGACAGTGATTGCCCGCTCCAGAGCTGGCGGCGGTGGCACAGGGGCCGACTATCTGTACACCTACCTGCGCACCTACTTCCGCGACGACACCAAGGCCACGGGCTGGGACAACCTCGCCTTCCCCGGTGTCGGCATGCCGCACGTGCTGTGGGAGTTGCAGGGGCAGCGCGCCGCGAAGTACGTCGAGGAGAAGGATCCGCATGATGCGGCGAAGACGATTCACCGCTTCGACGGCTTCGAGCAGCTCACGCCGGGGAAATTGAGCCCGCGCGAGTACGATGCCGCGGTCGCCGATCTCGTTGCCTACCTGCAATGGATGGGCGAGCCGGCCCGCGATCAGCGCGTGCGCCTCGGCGTGTGGGTGCTGATCTTCCTCGGCGTGTTCACTCTCATTGCGTGGCGCCTCAATGCCGCATATTGGAAAGACGTGAAGTGACCGTCTCCGCGTCCGCCGATCCCACCGGGTCGGCGGGCCTGAGCGCAGTGGTGCTGCCTGATCCTGGCACCCACTGCGCTCGTGTTTTTCGACGCCTCTAGGAGCACACCGCCATGATGGTGCTTTATTCCGGAACCACCTGTCCCTATTCGCACCGCTGTCGCTTCGTGCTCTTCGAGAAGGGCATGGACTTCGAGATCCGCGACGTTGACCTGTTCGCGAAACCCGAGGACATCGCGTTGATGAACCCGTACAACGAGGTGCCCATCCTCGTCGAGCGTGACCTCATCCTGTACGAGTCGCACATCATCAACGAGTACATCGACGAGCGCTTTCCGCACCCGCAACTGATGCCGGGCGATCCGGTGGCGCGCGCGCGCGTCCGGCTGTTCCTGTTCAACTTCGAGAAGGAGCTGTTCTCGAACGTGAACATTCTCGAATCGCGCGGCATCAAGCCCACCGACAAGCAGCTCGAGAAGGCGAGGGCACAGATCCGCGACCGCCTGACCATGCTCGCGCCGATCTTTCTGAAGAACAAGTTCATGCTCGGCGACGACTTCTCGATGCTCGACGTCGCCATTGCGCCGCTGCTGTGGCGCCTGGACTACTACGGCATCGACATGTCGAAGAACGCCGTGCCGCTGTTGAAGTATGCCGAGCGCATCTTCTCGCGCCCGGCGTACATCGAAGCGCTGACGCCGTCCGAGAAGGTGATGCGCAAGTAGAGGCGCAGGCCATGACGAATCCGCCCGTCGCTCCGGCACCCGCCGGCACCTCGACGCGACCGTACCTGATCCGGGCGCTTCACGATTGGTGCACGGACAATGGGTTCACGCCCTACATCGCGGTGTTCGTGGACGCCGCCGTGCAGGTGCCGATGGAGTACGTGAAGAACAACGAGATCGTGCTCAACGTCGGCTTCGAGGCCACCAGCGCGCTCAAGCTCGGCAACGACTTCATCGAATTCAAGGCCCGCTTCGGCGGTACCTCGCGCGAGATCGTCGTGCCGGTCGATCACGTGATCGCGATCTATGCGCGCGAGAACGGTCAGGGCATGGCGTTTCCGGTACCGAGCGAGACATCACCGGGGGTGCCCGGCGCGGCGACCGAGGCGGAGGCGCCTCGGGGCAGTCACCTCTCGTTGACGGAGGCATCTCGAGGCGAGGGTGACGACGTGCCGACCGTGCCGCCGGAGCCGCCAACGGGTGGCCGCCCTTCCCTCAAGCGCGTCAAATAGGCCGCACACCGCCGCCTATACTGGCTCCGGATTGCCGATCCGAGCCGGCTTAGCTCAGTTGGTAGAGCACCCGCCTTGTAAGCGGAAGGTCTTCGGTTCGATTCCGAAAGCCGGCACCAGTGACATGCGTCACGGTTCGAAGGGGCCCCGATGCGGGTCTCGGCAACCGGTGAAACCGCGTGTCAGTTCGATTGAACCTTGATCCTGATTGAGCTAACCTGCCAGCCCTGCTCATGAAGCAGGCCCTCCAGGCGTGGCTTGATCTGTCGCAGCTTGGCCGCCACGGCGGCATTGGCGGCGAGCAGCGTCCAGCCCTCCTCGTCCACGGGGCCGGGCGCGACGTGCCGGGCGAGCGCGCCGGGCAAGGCAGTGCGGATGGCTTCGAAGCGGTCAGCCGAGTCCTGGAGTCGGGCGCGGAGTTGAGTCAGCGGTGCGCTTCGCCGCAGGGCCTCGGCCACGGGCATGGAGTCGGGGACGGTCGGGGGCGGTTTGGGGCTCACACGAGGAGTGTAGCGATGCAGATTCTGATCACGCACGGGACGCTGGCCCGCACGCGTGTCTTGCATTTCAACCGCTGGCAGATGGCGGCCATGGTGATCACGTTGGTCGCGGTGCTGACGCTGCTGTCGGGCACGGTCTACCACTTCGTGTTCCTGAAGGCGGCCCGCGAGGGCTGGCCGGTGGTCAGCCAGATCGTGCGCCTGGTGGTGCGCGACGAGTTCGCGCAGCGCGACCGCTTCATGCGCGAGAACCTCGATGCGATGGCGCAGAAGGTCGGCGAGATGCAGGCCAAGCTGGTCAAGCTCGAGGCCATCGGCGACCGCGTCTCGGGCCTCGCCGGCGTGAAGCCGGACGAACTGCGCCCGGGCGCCCGCCCGCGCGCGACGGCGTCGGGCGCGCAGGGCGGCCCCTTCGTGCCCCCGCAGGCGGCTTCGCTCGAGCAGCTGCGCAGCATCGTCGAATCCCTGGACGAGTCGGCCGACGACAGCGCCGACCTGTTCACGCTGATCGAGTCGCGGCTGATGGAGTCGCGACTGCGCGCGCTGATGATCCCGAACACCGCGCCGGTGGTCGGGCCGGTGGGCTCCGGCTTCGGCTTCCGATCCGATCCGTTCACGGGGCGCACGGCCTTGCACATGGGCCTGGACTTCCCCGCCGACGTCGGCACGCCCATCCTGGCCGCGGCGGGTGGCGTGGTGCAACTGAGCGAAACCAACCCCGCCTACGGGCAGATGGTCGAGGTCGACCACGGCAATGGCCTGGTCACGCGCTATGCGCATGCCTCCAAGCTGATGGTTCGCACCGGTGACATCGTCCGGCGCGGCCAGCCGATTGCCAAGGTCGGCAGCACCGGCCGCTCGACGGGCCCGCATCTGCACTTCGAAGTGCTGGTCGACGGCGTGCCGCAGAATCCGGCCAAGTTCCTGGCCGGCGGCGAATCGGCACTTGCCGCGGCGGCGAAAGCCGGGCGCTCGCGCCGCTGAACGCCACCGACGGGCACGCTGGGCCACGGGCACGGATGTAAACTTCGACGTTTCCCAGGCGCCGCCCGCCTTGTTTCGCCAGGCGACGGCCCCACCTCCAGGCTCCCAGCGTTCGACAGCCTGTCCCGCGATCGGCGGGCGTGGCGAACGCGTCAATCCCGACGCCGCATGTTGCCCAAGCTTCTCACCTCCATTTTCGGCAGCCGCAACGAGCGATTGCTGAAGCAGTACCGGCGTGTCGTCGCTCAGATCAATTCGCTGGAGCCAAGCTTCGAGGCGCTGTCCGACGAGGCCCTGAAAGCCAAGACCGACGAATTCCGCCAGCGCCATGCCAAGGGCGAATCGCTCGACGAGCTGCTGCCGGAGGCCTTCGCCACTGTCCGCGAAGGCAGCAAGCGCACGCTGAAGATGCGGCATTTCGACGTGCAGCTGCTCGGTGGCATGACGCTGCACAACGGCAAGATCGCCGAGATGCGCACCGGCGAGGGCAAGACGCTGATGGCGACGCTGCCGGTGTACCTCAATGCCATTGCCGGCAAGGGTGTGCACGTGGTGACGGTGAACGACTACCTCGCCCGACGCGACGCCGAATGGATGGGCCGCCTGTACACCTTCCTCGGGCTGACCGTGGGCGTGAACACGCCACAGATGTCTCGCGAGGAGAAGCAGGAAGCCTTTGCCGCCGATGTCACCTATGGCACCAACAACGAGTTCGGCTTCGACTACCTGCGCGACAACATGGTGCAGGAGACCGTCGACCGCGTCGCGCGCGGTCTGAACTACGCGATCGTCGACGAGGTCGACTCGATCCTCATCGACGAGGCGCGGACGCCGCTGATCATCAGCGGGCAAGCGGAGGACCACACCGAGCTCTACGTGCGCATCAACGCCGTGGTGCCCAAGCTGAAGAAGCAGATCGGCGAGGCCGACCCGCGCACCGGCGAGGGCGTCATCGAGCCTGGAGACTTCACCGTCGACGAGAAGACCCACCAGGTCTTCCTTACCGAGGCTGGCCACGAGAACGCAGAGGCCATCCTCGGCGAAGCCGGACTGCTGGCCGAAGGCGCGAGCCTCTACGACCCGGCCAATATCACGCTGATGCACCACGTGTACGCGGCACTTCGCGCGCAGCACCTGTACCACCGCGACCAGCATTACGTGGTGCAGAACGGCGAGGTGATCATCGTCGACGAGTTCACGGGCCGACTGATGACCGGGCGGCGCTGGAGTGACGGCCTGCACCAGGCCGTCGAGGCCAAGGAGGGCGTGCGGATCCAGAGCGAGAACCAGACGCTCGCCTCGATCACCTTCCAGAATTACTTCCGCATGTACGGCAAGCTGGCCGGCATGACCGGCACGGCGGACACCGAGGCCTACGAATTCCAGGAGATCTACGGCCTCGAGACCGTGGTCATCCCGCCGAACAAGCCGACCATCCGAAAGGACGAGCTCGATCTCGTCTACAAGACCGAGCGCGAGAAGTTCGACGCCGTGGTGAAGGACATCCGCGACTGCCACGAGCGCGGCCAGCCGGTGCTTGTCGGCACCACCTCGATCGAGAATTCCGAGAAGGTCTCGGCGCTGCTCAACAAGGAAGGGCTCGATCACCAGGTGCTCAACGCGAAGCAGCACGAGCGCGAAGCGCAGATCGTTGCGCAGGCCGGCCGCCCGGGCGTCATCACCATCGCCACCAACATGGCCGGCCGCGGCACCGACATCGTGCTCGGCGGCAATGTCGAGAA
>NZ_CALFYO010000029.1 GCF_937952055.1 uncultured Piscinibacter sp. | reverse complement strand
TGGCGCAGGAAGGCCTCGAACATCATCAGCGCCCACAGCGGGCTGCTGTAGTCGCGCCGGCCGGAAACGTGCGCATCGACGAGGTGCTCGAGATAGCGGTCCTCGAAGATGCCGGTGGATTGCAGTTCGCCTTCGAGCAGAGCGCTGCGCACCCGCTCGCGCAACGGCCCGCGGAACCAGCGCACCAGCGGCACGGCGAAGCCCATCTTCGGACGGTACATGATGTCGTGAGGCAGGTGCGGCTCGAGCGACTTCTTCAGCAGCCACTTGCCCTCCCCCCCGCGCACCTTCAGCGAAGACGGCAGCCCGGCCACCCACTCCACCAGCGGGTGGTCCATCAGCGGCTCGCGCACCTCGAGGGCGTGAGCCATGCTGGCACGATCGACCTTGGTGTTGATGTCGCCGACCAGATAGGTCTGCAGATCGAGGTACTGGATGATCGACAGCGGATCATCGGTCTGGGCGCGCTGGGCGTGCTCGTGGAACAGTTCGGCCGTGCGGTAGCCGGCAAGGCGCTGGCGGAAGGCATCCGAGTACAGCTGCGGGCGCATGTCGTCGCGGAAGATCGAGACGCTGTGCAGGTAGGCCTCCACCGAGTCGCGCGCCAGCGACTGAAAGGTGGACTTGGCGCGCACGAAGCGCGGCGCCCAGTCGGCCTTCGGGTAGACGCGGCCGAGCATGCCGAACAGCGGCTGGCGCAGGCCCAGCGGCAGCGCCGAGCGGAAGCGTTCCTCGTTGAGGTGCAGCAGGTAGCGGCGGTAGCCGCCGAAGCTCTCGTCGCCCCCGTCGCCCGACAGCGCCACCGTCACGTGGCGCCGGGCGAGTTGGCAGACGCGGTAGGTCGGGATCGCGGAGCTGTCTGCATAGGGCTCGTCGTAGAGCGCCGCCAGCGTGTCGATGAGATCGAAGTCGTCTGTCGCCACCTGGTCGACGAAGTGGCGCGTGTGGTATCGCTCGGCCACCTGCTGGGCGAAGCGCGTCTCGTCGAACTTCGGGTCGTCGAAGGAGATCGAGCAGGTATTGACGGGGCCTTCCGACTGTCCCGCCATCATGGCCACCACGGCGCTCGAATCGACGCCGCCGGAAAGGAACGCGCCCAACGGCACCTCGGAGATCATGCGCAGGCGCACGCTCTCCTGCAGCCGGCGGATCAATTCGCCCTGCGCCTCCTCGGCGGAAATACCGTTGTCACCGCTGAAGCTCACGTCCCAGTAGCGTCGTGGCGGCGGCGCGCTCTGCCCGCGACGCAGCGTCAGCGTGTGCGCGGGCGGCAGCTTCAACGCAGAGGAGTAGATCGTGCGCGGCTCCGGTACGTAGCCGAGGGTGAAGTAGTCGTCGACCGACCGCGGGTCGATCTCGCGGGACAGCCCGCCGTGCGCCAGCAGCGCCTTCAGTTCGGAGCCGAACAGCCACTGGCCGTCCGGCAACTGCGCGTAGAAGAGCGGTTTGACACCGAGCCGGTCGCGGGCCAGGAACAGCGTCTGGCGGTTCTCGTCCCACAGCGCGAAGGCGAACATGCCGCGGAAGCGTTGCACGCACTCCTCGCCCCAGGCCTCCCAGGCATGCACGATCACCTCGGTGTCGCTGCGCGTGCGGAACACGTGACCCAGGGCGGTGAGCTCGGGAATCAACTCGGCGTAGTTGTAGATCTCGCCGTTGAAGACGACGACCACCGAGTGGTCTTCGTTGAACAGGGGTTGCTGACCGGTGGCCAGGTCGATGATGGACAGCCTCTTGTGGCCCAGCGCGAGGCCAGGTGCGAGATGCACGCCCGTCTCGTCGGGGCCACGATGGTGCTGCGACTCGTTCATTCGCACGAGCGTCTCGCGCGCCATGGCACGCTGCCCGCGAGAGTCCCAGATGCCGACGATTCCGCACATGTGTCCGTTCCTTGTCAGGCCCGCTGCAGCGCGCGCCGCGCCGCCAGTCGGCCGAGCTGCTGCTCGTAAAGTTCGTCGTAGGCCGAGACCATGGCGTCGAGGCTGAAGCGCCGCTCCGCTGCCTCCCGGGCTCTGCGGCCCCGTGCTCGGGCGCCATCTCGGTCCGAGAAGTCGTGCAGGATGGCCTCGGCCATCGCCTCGACGTCGTCGGACGGCACCAGCCGTCCGGTCACGCCCTCCTGCAGCAGTTCCGCGTTGCCGCCGACAGCCGTCGCCGCGATCGGCAAACCGCTGGCCATGGCTTCGAGAATGGTGTTGGACACGCCCTCGGCGCGCGAGGGCAGCACGAAGGCGTCCAGCGCACGCAGCACCTCGGGCACGTCCTCGCGTCGGCCGGCGAGCCAGGCGAGCGAGTCGGCGTCGGCCTGGCGCAGCACCTCCTGCACCGCCTCGCGTTGCGGCCCATCCCCGGCAACGACAAGCCGCAGCCGATCGCGGGCCGACGGCGCGAGCACCAGCGCGCGGACGAACGCCCGCGCCAGCAGCACCTGGTTCTTGATCGGCTGGAGACGGCCCACGGTGCCGACGACCCACTGGTCGGCGGCAGCGAACGGCGAACCCGCGAGACCTTCGCGCGATTCGCCGGCAGGGCGGAAGCGCTGCGTGTCCACACCGTTGTAGATCTGCGCGATGCGCGTCGGGGCGACGCCGACTCGATCGACGAGATAGGTCTGGAGATGTCGCGAGAGGGCCACGTAGCGGTGCACGAAAGGCCTGTAGGCACGCCTGGTCCACTGGCACGCGAGCCTGCGGCCATCGGGGTCGTTGCTGTCCCAGCCGTGCTCGCCGTGGATGCGCACCGGCACGCCGGCCCATGCGGCCGGCAGCATCATCTCCAGGGCGCCGAGGTTGCGTGTGTGCACGACATCGGGGCGCAGTTCCCTGAGCAGCCGCACCATGCGCGGCGCAATGCGCAGGCCCTGGCCCGGCGGCTTCTGCAGCGCGTGGAAGCTGACATCTTCGCGCTTCACGCGGTCGCGGAATCCGCTCACCTCGGTCATCGCGATCACCGCATGGCGGTACCTGCCCGCCGGCAGTCGATTGAGCAGGTTGACCACGCCGTTCTCCAGCCCGCCGACGTCGAAGCGGAACACGACGTGGGCGATCAGCGGACGGTTGTCTGCGGGGGTCATGGACACACCGTCTCAGCCAAGATGCCGCGCCAGCGCCGGCCCGATCGCGTTGACCACGCCACGCGGCAGCCGCCGCCAGATCTCGATCGCCTTCTGGTACTTCGGGTTGGCCGGATTGTTCTGCGGCACGCTGTCGCGGGTGAACAGCTTGTACTCGTAGTGCAACGGCGTCGGCTCGAAGCCCCAGTTCTTCTTGAAATCGAACGAGCCAGTGTCGCGCTTGGAGCGTCCGTAGTCGAACACCTTCAAGCCGCGCTCGCAGGCCCGCCGCATCAGCTCCCAGTACTTGAAGTCGTTCGCGCCCAGATCGCGCGCTTCGCTCAGGTCGCCTGCATAGTACGGAAGAACCTCGTCGCGGAAGTAGAACGACATCACGCCAGCCACCGCCACGCCTTGCGCAGATCGCACGAGCAGAACCTCGCAGTCGTCGCCGAAGACGCGGCGCAGCGCCTCGAAGTAGCGGCGCGGCTGCGGCGGCGTGCCGTGGCGGTGCAGGTTGTCGGCATACAGGTCGAAGAAGACCGCGGTGCCAGAATCAATCTCGCTGACGAGGCCACGCTGAATGCCCTTTCGCACCACGGCCCGCTGCTTGCGGGGAATGGCGAGCATGTTGGCCTCGACCTCGGGCAGGATGGCCTTGCGGAACGTGACGTGCAGATCGCTGCGCGGCCAGTCGGGCTCGGTGGCCACGCGGTTGCGCAGCTCGAGATGGGAAACTCCCAGACGCATCCCCAGTTCCGTGGCAGCACGGTGCAGCGCCGGCAGGGCCTCGGGGTCGCTCGCAGCCACGCCGCCGTACACGGCGAACGGCAGCGACTGCAGCGAATGGCCGAACAGCCGGCTGCGCAGTTCCACCAGCGGGAGCACCCCGACGATCTGGTCGCCACGCTCGGCGAGCAGGTAATGCGTGCGATGCCGGAACACCGACTGGAAGATTTCGCGCCAGCCGATGCGATGGAAGAAGGTCGCCTCCGGGCAAGCGAAGACGAAGCACTCCCAGCGCTCGGCATCACCTTCGGCGAAGGTGCGAACGGTCAGCGTCGCCGCTGCCAGCACTGCGTCGTCCACGCGGTTCACGCGGCGCGCAACCCGAAGACCTGGTCAACGCGGCCCCAGTGGAAGTCGCGCAACAGTCGGCCCAGGCGGGCCTCGGTCCTGCCGAGATTCACATAGTGGCGAAAGCGCGTCTTCAGGCTCGTGCCCGCAACGCGCGGCTGACCAGGGTCGATTTCCCAGGGGTGGAAGTAGAAGATCGCCGGGCGCCGGTCGAGGCGGTTGACGCGGCGCAGCGCCCACCGGCTGAGCGCGTAGGGCGCAAGCCGGAAATAGCCGCCGCCGCCGGCCGGCAGGTTGCGCTCGAACAGTCGCGTGGTCGTCAAGGGAATCTCCACGAGTCCGGGCCGCGCGTCGTACGGAAAGCGCGGAGCGTCCGGCATGCCATAGTGGTCGTGCTGAACCGGGTAGACGCTCGAGCTGTAGCGGTGGCCGGTTTCGAGCAGCACGTCGAACGCCCACGGATTGCTGTAGCCGATGGAGAAGCTCGGGGCGCGGTAGCCAACCACCGCCTGGCCGCCGATGTCCTCGAGAAGCCCCTTGGCGCGCAGCACGTCCTGGCGGAAATCCTCCTGCCCCTGTTCGGTAGCGCGCTGGTGGCCATAGCCGTGGCTGGCCAGTTCGTGGCCACCCGCCACGATGTCGCGCACCAGTTGCGGGTAGCGCTCTGCCACCCAGCCCAGCGTGAAGAAGGTGGCCGTGACGCCGCGCTCCTCGAACATCGCCAGCAGACGCTGCACGTTGGCCTCGACGCGGCAGGGCCGCTCGTCCCAGCTTGCACGCTCGATGTGCGGCGCCAGCGCGGATACCTGGAAGTAGTCCTCCACGTCGACCGTCAGCGCATTGGTCAGTGGCTGATCGTGGCGTTGGTCAGCGCTCATGTTCGTGGTCATCTGCGGATGGTTGCGGTCAGAAGCGATGATCCAGCCCCATGTAGACGGAGCCTTCCCGGCCTTCGGCCGCCACGTTCGACTCGATCTTTCGATAGCGTCCACCGAAGAAGGTGCTGGTCAGCGGTGCGGCCTGCAGGGTCACTTGCACGCGAAGCCCCTGCTGCGTGGTTTCGTCGGGCAGCAGCGCCTCGAGTGCCCGGATGCGGCTCCAGTCGGCCGTCGTGCTCAGGCTCGCCAACGGGGTCAGGCGATGGCTGAAGACGACTGCCGCGCCCTTCTGGGTGTTGTTGTCGGCGGCCAGCCCGGTCGCCAGCGGACCGCTGTCCAGCGCGTCCTCGGTGCGCGTGACGTAGCCGCTGACTGTCAGCGAGTTGCGCACACCGGTGAACGCGACACTGGCGCGACGCGTCGTGATGATGCTGAATCGCTGCGAGAACAGCGTGATCGGCCCTTGCGTGGCATTCGGCAGGCCTTGTCTGGCGATGTAGTCCTGCACGATGCGGCCGCGCTCGACCGGGTCCGGGTAACGCGTGGTGAACATGGCATCGATCAGGCCTGCCACGTTGTCGCTCGAGGGCAACCGAAACAACTCCGCCGGAGTCGTGTCGACGCCACGATTCAACCCCAGGTTCCACGCCAGCCGAGGCTGCCGGTGCGTGAAGGCCAGATCCCATCCCGAGCCGAAGAACCGCTTCTCGCGGAATACCGACAAGCTCGTCCGCGGTGACGGCTGCCAGCGCGCTTCCACGCCCGCGATCGAGCGCCACTCGTCGAAACTCGGGTCGGCGTTGTTTCGCTCGGCGCCGCCGCGCACACCGACGCTCCAGTCTTCGCCGATGGCGTAGTTGAGCCGCAGCCGCGCCGTCGAGATGGCCAGGTCCGTCTCGGCCGGGTCGTCGAACTGCGTCAGCGAGCGCTCCGCCTCGACGCGCCAGCCGAACGGCCGCGGCGGCTGCTCGATCGACGCGAATACGCGCCCGAAGTAGCCCCCGGCGCCACTCGCCACCGCGTTGTCGGCGCCGATCTCACGCGTCCAGGTGTTGTCGTTGCGCAGCGAGTAGCGCAGGTCGCCGGAAGCCACGCCCTCGATGACGGGACTGAAGCGCCACTGCGACGTCGTCAGTCGGTTCGTCGTGCTGCCCGCGTCGGCGCGAACGCCGAACGGGTTCTCGCTGGTCTGGCTGGCGCGGTACCCGGCCTCCATGAAGAACAGCCTCTCGATCGCCTCCAGGCGCGCGCTCAGGTCTGCGGTCGGCTCGACCGCTCCCGGTTGCGTATTCTTGGCATAGGCGATGCCCCCCAGCGACGCCGAGCCGGACAGGCGGAGACGCGCACCATTGCCGCGCAACTGGATGCGTGGGCGGACCTCAATGATCGAGTCGGAGGATGCAGGGCCGGCACCGATGACCCCTTCGCCAAACGACGAATTGCTCGTCCAGGACAGCTGCGAACTCACCCCCAGTTCCATGCCCCAGCGCCGAGCCGGCGCCGACTCCGGCGGCTGCACCTGTGCGTGCGCGGCGGACGCCCCCAGACCCACGAGGCAGGCCAGCGCACGACCAGTGGCACCCAGGCGGCGCTCAGCCTTCGACCGGGTTGTAGTAGCCATAGTAGGAGCCGACTTCGGAGCGCCCGATCTTGTTCAGCAGGGGCAGCACGTTCGGGCACTGCTCGACGGTGGCCAGCGCCTGCTCGACGGTCTTTTGCGTCGTGTTGCTCGCCTCGACGACGAGTATCACCTGCCCCATCAACGTCGCCAGCACGCGTGACTCGGTGGACGGCAACAGGGGCGGCGCATCGAACACCAGGATGCGGTCCGCGTAGCGGCTTGACATCTCGGCGAGCAGGCGGTGCATCGCTTCGCTGGACAGAAGTTCTGTGGCCTGACCGTGCGGACGCCCGGCCGGCAGCAGACTGAGCTTGGGGATGTTCGTGCGGAGCATGACGTCGCCAAGCCCGATCGCCGGGTCGGTGAGAACGTCCAGCAGGCCCGGAGCCTGGGGCAGGCCAAGGCGATCCAGGATGGAGGGCCGCGAGACGTCCGCATCGATCAGCAGCACGGTCTTGTCGAGCTCCATGGCCAGGCTCAGGGCCAGATTCACAGAGACGAAGGTCTTGCCCTCACCGGGCAACGAACTCGTCACCATGATCAGGTTGGCGCGGTCCTGCGTGCCTTCGGCGGCCCGCACGTTGGCCAGCAGCGGTCGCTTGATGACACGGAACTCGTCGGCGATCTTGCTGCGTGGAATAGTTGGCGTGAGGTACTCCATCGCAGCCAGGCGATCGAGATCGATGCGCACCAACTTGGAAGACCTCGCTTCGACGTCGTGGTGCGGGGCCGGACGATGGGCCTTCGTTGCCGGCACGGCGGAAGTCCGGCCGGCGATGGCGCCCGCCGCCGCATCGGCGGCCGGCAGCGCAGACCGCAGGCGTTCGACCACCGGAGCGTTTCCGGCGCCGCCGAGCGCTGCCGCGGGCGGCTCGATGCCGCTGCGTCGAAGTTCTTCCAGCCGCCGGACGGCCTGCTCGATGATGCTCACGATCTGCTCTTCCCTAGGCACGAAGACGCATCGCCAGCAACGCCATGCCGACGCCGTAAAAGAGTAATAGCGTGCCGACCCCTGAGCCAAACGCAAGCGTCAGCAAGCGTGATCGGCGAAGCGCCGTTGGCGACTGGATCATCGACACACTGCCGAGCACCTCACGCCGGCTGAAGTTCCGCAGCGACCGTGCAGTCTCGAAGGTCGGCATCAGCTGGGACAATACGAAGCTTGCCCCGAGCCCCGCCAGCAGCGCCGCGACAAGGACCATGGGGGCCAGGCCGATGCGACTGGGAAAGACCGGCTTGGCCGCGGTGCGCGGAGGGTCGATGACACGGAACTGCGTCAGCCGCCGGGCATCGACGTCCTCCGACAGGGATGCCTTCTCGCGCCGTCCGACCAGCGCTTCGTAGTTTCGCCGCACGACCTCGTAGTCACGGTTGAGTTGGGCCAGTTCTGCCTCGACCTGAGGCACTCTGTTCGCCGAAGAGCGCAGTTGATTCACGCGAGACTGCGTTTCCGCGACACGCACGCGCAGCGATGCCACGCTGGCCTCGGCTTCCGCCAGCGCGAGCTTCACCTGCTGGAAGACGGGGTTGGTCGTCGTCTGCGGGGACTTGGTTTCCGCGGCGGCACGGCGACGGGCTGCCTCGATCTCCTGCTGCTTCTGTTCCTCCAGGCGCGCGATCAGCTTGCGAGCCGCTACCACGTCCGGGTGGATGTCGGTATACCGCCGCAGCAATTCGTCGAGCTGTCGACGCTGCGCATCGAGCCGCGAATCGAGCTCGGGTGTGCTGATCGTTGCACTCGGCGACGTGAGATCGGGCAGCAGACTCATCGTTTCACCATCGAGCTCCCTCCTCAACGCGTCTCGGGACTGCTCCGCTGCGCGCAGCTCCGTCGACATCTTCGCCAATTCCTCGGTCAGTGCCGTCATGCGCGTGAAGTAGTCGCGCCCCGACACGTCGGTGACGCCCATGTTGCGCAGCTTGAAGTCCTTCAGGCGAGTTTCCGCCTCGGCCAGCCGCACTTCGTAGTTCTTGATCTGCTCGTCGATGAACTCCTTGGCTTCTTCCGAGTCGCGCTGCCTGGAGCCGAGGTCCGAATCGACGAACAGGGAGACGAGGTTTTGCACGATCAGACGCGCCCGCTCCATGCTCGGGTCGCGATAGGAGAACGTGAAGACATTGTCACGGCCGCTGCCCATGAGCTTGATCTCGCGCAGGAACAACTCCGCCGTGCGTTCGCGCTCTTCTCTCGGCAACTGGTCCAGTCCGGTGCGCTTCATCAGCAGTTCGATGTTTGGGCGCGTGATCAATGTGCGCGCCAGCAAAGCGATCGTCTGATCGACATCCGGATCGACCGCGAGGTCTCGCAGCAGCGGTTTGAGCACGCTCTTGGTGTCGACGTAGACGCGCGCAGTAGCCTCGTAGCGATCCTGCCAGCGCAGCAGGAAGACAGCGCCCGCCATTGCCACGCCCCAGGCCACGAACAGCCCGACCCAGCGCCGCCGCCACATCCCGCGTGCGATGGAGATGGCCTGCGCAATCAGTTCGTCCATGAACGCCGCCTGCTGGTATTTGACGACTCAGAACCAGCCCTGAGGCACGATCAACACGTCGCCGGGCCGCACGTCGACATTGGCGGAAATGTCGCCGCGCTTGAGCAGGTCCTTCAACCGGACGCTGTATTGCTTGCCTTCTTCCTTGCCGCGGACGAGCACCGCACTGTTGCCGTCGGCGAAGTCGGTCAGACCGCCCACCTGAATCATCACGTCCAGCAGCGTCATGCCCTGGCGATAGGCGATCGCCTGGGGCCGCGTGGCTTCGCCGATGATGCGGATCTGCTCGCTGGCAACGCCGTTGAAGTTCGAGACCACGACCGTCACGACCGGATCACGCGTGTACTTGCTCAGCGCCTTTTCGACGTCGCGTGCCAGATCTGCCGGGCTGCGGCCCAGCACCGGAAGATCCTCGACCAGTGGCGTCGAGATGCGACCGTCCGGCCGAACCGGCACCGTCAGCGAGAGTTCGGGGTTGCGCCAGACGATGATGTTGACGGTGTCCAGCGGCCCGATGAGGTAGCGATAGTCCGACGTCGCAGCCGTCGCCGGCGCTGCCGGATAGCGCGTCGTGCTGCAGCCGACGAGTGTCAAGGCAACGGCCAGCAGGCTGGCAAGAGCCATCGTGCGATCGAGTCTGCGGGTGTCGGTCTTCATCGGGGTCTCTCCTGTGTTGTTCAGCTCGGCGCCCGGCACTGCCTTCGAGCGCCCTTCGCCAGTCGCTGCGCTGCATCGTCGAGGGCCAGTTTGCTGGCGACGCAGACTGACTCAAGCACTGGACTCGGGCCGCCACCGAAGCCGCCGCGGTGACGTGAAATCACTCCTGCAAGCATACGGCCAGAATGCGTCCGTGCCATGTCCCCAATTGCGGGGTGCTGCACTGCAGCGATACCGCAAGGTATCGCCCCCATTTGAGATCGACCATCTGGCTCGCATGCTAACGGCTGCATGGGAGACCGTCGTCCCCCTGATCGAGGCAACGCGGGCATGTCCGTGCATCAATGCACGGGCTGACTTGCCTGCCACCAGCCCGTCAGGCACCGACCCGCAGTGAGCCGGCTCGCCCGTCGGAGGCAGGTCTTTGGAGCCACGTCAACAGCAGATCGGCCAGACCCGATGCAGCCAAGGGACGGGACTCCGACGGACCAGGCACCGCGACCCGCCCGGCGCGCAGCAGTTCCTCCAGAGCTGCCCGGCCAAAACGCTGCTCGGAGGCATCGCTGCCCTCGCCGGCCCTGGGTACAAGCCCGCCCCTCAGCCACAGGCTCGGCACCCCGAGCACCCGCGCAGCGGCACCCGAATCCCGCGATGCGGTCAGAACGCAGCGCGCTTCCGCCATCAGGGCCACCCGTTCTGCGAAGTCGAGATCACCAGGGGACTCGATGAAATCGCCCTTCAGCGACTTGCGCAGGCCGAAAGCCTCCAGCCTCGCGGCCGCGGCGCGTCCCAGCGGCAGGATCAGGGGAATCATTTCGCTCGCTTCGCGCAGGCTTGCCAGCAGGGCCCCGATCGCCTGCCGGTCCCCCTGACGGATCATCGCGTCAACGTCGACAAAGGCATGCCCGCGCTCTCGAATGTTCGCCTGCATGGCAGCGCCAAGCCTGCGAAGGACCACTTGGGCATTGCGTCCCTGGGCGAGCACCTCGTGGACGGCATCGGCCAACAGTCCGCCGATCGGCCAGATCCGCCCGGCCGGTGGCTCGAACTGAATCGACATGCGCACCAGCAACTCATCGTTGAGCCCGGGCGATGCGTCGCCCACGCCCACCCAAGGATGGTCCGCATGCAGGACTGCGCAGGGCCGCTTGCTCGCTGCCAACGCACAGGCCAGGGCCGCATCTGTACCGCCGGCGATCACGACCACGCTCGGCACATGCAGCGCCAGCACCGCATCGAAAGCCCGGATGAGTTCCGCGATACGCTGGGCCGGCGTGCCGTCCGATTCGCTCAGTTCGACGACGGGAACCTCCAGCCCAAGAAGGCGCCGAAACTCGTCACTTTCGGCGAGGCTCGCTGGTTCTCCCACGCGAACCAGCACGACTTCAGGGGCATCGTGCCGCTCCTTCAGTGCACGCATCAGCACCGTCATCTTGGCATCTTCTTCGACCGAAGTCGCCACGCACAGCACTGGCCCATCGGAAGCAGCGGCCACAGCGACCGGGGACTGCACTTCATGTTCGGCGCCCCTCACCGGCATGGCGACGACAGCATCGGACGGGTCCGACACCGGCGTCAGGTGCGCCTTGAACTCGCCCACTTCGGCGAGCACCTCACGCGCCACCGCATCGACTCGGGCGGCATCGATGGCCGCGGCCGAGTCCAGAAAGGTAGCGAGCAGCAGCCTGTTGCAGAGCAAGTTGACCCGCCGTGGCGTCCCGCCCGTCCATTGGTGGATGCGCTCGAACGCCGCGTCGTCGAACGACGGGACATCGTGCCACCCGACCTTGCGCAGCCTGTGCTCGACGTAGGCCCGTGTCTCCGCGTGATCCATCGGGCCGAGATGGCACGAGGCAATGACGCGCTGACGGAACTGCTCCATCGGCTTGGACGTGAGCAATTGGCGGAGTTCAGGTTGTCCGACCAGAAAGCTCTGCAACAGCGCATGGTTGCCGAACTGGAAGTTCGACAACATGCGCAACTCCTCCACCGCCTGCAGATTCAGGTTCTGCGCTTCGTCGATGATGAGCAGCGCGCGCTTGTCCTGTGTGACCAGCAGCGTCAGAAAAGCCTCGATGGATCCGATCAGCTCAGCCTTCGAGAGGTTTTTCGGCGCGATACCGAACGCGATGGCCACAGACCGCAGCAGATCGCCGGCTTCGAGTTGGGTGCTGACGATCTGCGCCGAGACGATCTTCTGCGGATCCAGTTCGGACAGAAGCGTGCGCACCAGCGTTGTCTTGCCGGCACCGATCTCGCCAGTGACGACGACGAAGCCCTCGCCCTGGTAGACGCCGAAGCGCAAATAGGACAGCGCATTGCCGTGGCCCTTGCTCTGGAAATAGAACGCGGGGTCCGGATTGAGATTGAAGGGTGTACCCGAGAAGCCGAAGTGCGATTCGTACATGAGCGTTGACTGTTGGCCTCCGTGGGCGGTCGCTTCCCGTGCCACGCGTCGTCGTGCGGCTCAGAAGCGAACCCTACCAAACTCCGAGGTACCGACCAAGGCCCCGTCCGGGGAGTGAGTGCGGAATCCGGCCGCCGACAGCCGGAATCGCGACATGTCGGCGCGCGCAGACCGCTCGCGCGACTACTGGGCGCCCTCGCGGAACAACACGACGCTGACGGTCTCGACCAGCACCAGCAGGTCGAGGAACAGCGAGTTGTTCTTCACGTAGTAGAGGTCGAACTCGTGCTTTCGACGCGCATCCTCGACCGAAGCGCCGTAGCTGTAGCGCACCTGGGCCCAGCCCGTCACCCCAGGCTTGACGCTGTGACGGATGTCGTAGAAGGGGATCTGCTCTCGAAGTTGAGCCACGAACGACGGGCGCTCCGGCCGTGGGCCGACCAAGCTCATCTCGCCCTTGAGCACGCTGATCAGCTGCGGCAACTCGTCGATCCGGCACTTGCGAATGAACGCTCCGACACGGGTCACACGCGCATCGTTCTTGCTCGCCCAGCGGGCCACGCCATCGCGCTCGGCGTCGGTGCACATGCTGCGGAACTTGAGGCACATGAAACTGCGACCACCCAGGCCAACGCGTTCCTGGCGGTAGATGATCGGCCCCGGACTGTCCAGACGAATCAGCAGGGCAGTCACCAGCATCACTGGCGAGGCCAGCACGAGCAGCATGGTCGAGCAGACGACGTCGAAGGCGCGCTTCACCGCCGTGCGCACCCGCCCCTGCACGAAGCCATGGCCATACACCAACCAGCTCGCCTTCAGACTCTCGGTGGGCACCTGACCCTTGGTGCGCTCGTAAAAGCCGGCAAGGTCGAGCACAGGCGTGCCCTGCAGGCGACATTCCAGCAACTGGTCCATCGGCACCGCGCCACCGCGCTGCTCACGAACCGCGACGATCACCTCGTCGATCTGGAAACGCCTCACCAGGCTGCTGATCGACTCGTCGCGGTCGAACACCCTGCCGGCACCCGGCGCCCCGTCACCGCCACCAGCGGGATAGAAGCCGACCACTGAGCGATGAGCTCGGCCAGGAAGGCGCAGATCCGTGGCGATGCTCAGAGCCTCCTTGCCCGTGCCGACGATCAGCACACGAGGGGAACCCACGACGGCACGCCGCACCACGTGGAAGAGCAACCGCACCACCACCAAGCCCAGCAGCATGTACACGATGACCGGGAAGAGCAACTCGCTCGCGCGGTCGGTCAATCCTTCCGTGCTGATCACCGAGTAGGCGATGCCAGCCCCGACCAGAACGGCCAGCGAGGCACGGCTGAGCAGTACCCCCAGGCCCACCGAAACGGCGGACGAGCGATAGATGCCGAACACCGAGTACAGGAGCGACATCAGCAACGCGAACGCCGCGGCATGCAGCAACAACTGCGACGGCACCGTGCCCAAGACCAACTGGTCGCCGATTTGCACGCCCGACAAACCCTGGGCAGCCAACACGACCGCAAGAAAGCAGAACAAGCCATCGGCCAGCAGTTCCGCGAGAGCAGACAGCGGGATATGGTGTTGGAAGACCTTGAGCATCGCATCAGCCTCTGTTCTGCCGGTCTCGTCGCGGACCCGCACGGCATCACCGCGCGGTTCGACATCGATCGGAGTGACGGGATTCTCGGGAGCCGTCCTCGGTGCAGAAACCCTCCAAACGAGGGGAAATCGGCCGTCGACCCTAGGGAGAGAAGACCCTGAGACGGCAAGAAAAAGGGCCGACCTCTTGCAAGATCAGCCCTTCGAAGGATTGGCGGAGTGGACGGGGCTCGAACCCGCGACCCCCGGCGTGACAGGCCGGTATTCTAACCAACTGAACTACCACTCCGCGTGGCCGGCAGCTTCAGGATGACTCCGCAAGCGCTGCCGAAACTTGGCGTCCCCTAGGGGATTCGAACCCCTGTTACAACCGTGAAAGGGTCGTGTCCTAGGCCTCTAGACGAAGGGGACTGAAACTCATTCGTCGACTCGAACCTGCGCCGTGCAACCGTGGTGGAGGTAAGCGGGATCGAACCGCTGACCTCTTGCATGCCATGCAAGCGCTCTCCCAGCTGAGCTATACCCCCGTTTCGATTGCGTTGGTGCAGCAGTCGCAGTTTCAAGCGAGACTGCGATTATAGACAGAATTTCAGACGCCCTGCAATCTGCGCAGGACGACGTCGCGAGAGAACAGCGCCAGCACCGCATCGATCGAGGGCGTCTGCACGCGGCCACACACCAGCACGCGCAACGCATGCGCCAGCTGCGGCATCTTCAGCCCGTGGGTGACCAGCGTCTCCTTGATCACCATAGCGATCGTGGCCTTGTCCCAGTCGATCTCCGCCAGGCGACCTCTGAGTGCCTGCAACGCGGGCCGCACCACCTCGGTGACATGCTGCGCCACGTCCTCGCCGCGCGGTTGCACGTCGACGAAGTACATGGCCAGCCAGTCGGCGAGTTCGACGAGCGTCGCACAGCGGTCCTTGAACAGCGCGCACATGCTCGCGAGTCGCTCATCGGCGGCCACGTCGCCTGGTCGTGCGGACCATCTTCCGGCCAGCAGGGCGGCGAGTTCGCTGTCGGCAGTCGTCTTGATGACATGGGCATTGACCCAGTTCAACTTCGCCGCGTCCCACTGCGCCGGGCTGCGAGCGAGGTGGCTGCCGTCGAACCAGGTAACCAGTTGGTTGCGGTCGAACAGTTCGTCATCCCCATGGCTCCAGCCCAGCCGCGCCAGATAGTTGACCATCGCGTCGGGCAGGTAACCGCCCTCCTCGTACTGCATCACGCTGACCGCGCCGTGGCGCTTGGAGAGCTTGTCGCCATCCGGGCCGAGGATCATCGGCACGTGGCCGTACTCGGGCAGATCCGCGCCCAGCGCACGCAGGATGTTGATCTGCCGGGGCGTGTTGTTGACATGGTCGTCGCCGCGGATCACGTGGCTGATCTGCATGTCCCAGTCGTCGACGACCACACAGAAATTGTAGGTCGGCGTGCCGTCGGGCCGGCAGATGATCAGGTCGTCGAGCTCACGGTTGCTGATGGTGATGGGTCCCTTGACCATGTCGTTCCAGGTCACGTCGCCTTCGACGGGATTGCGGAAGCGGACCACCGGCGTCGCGCCCGCGGGCGGCGCAGGCAACGTCTTGCCCGGCTCGGGGCGCCAGCGGCCGTCGTAGCGCGGCTTCTCGCCGCGCGCGCGCTGCGCCTCGCGCATCGCGTCGAGCTCCTCGGGCGAGCAGTAGCAGTGGTAGGCCGTGCCCGCGGCGAGCATCGTCGCGATCACCTCCCGGTAGCGATCGAGCCGCTGCATCTGGTAGTACGGCCCTTCGTCGTAGTCGAGCTGAAGCCAGTTCATCGCCGCGATGATCTGGTCGACCGCCTCCTGCGTCGAACGCGCCACGTCGGTGTCCTCGATGCGCAGGATGAAGTCGCCGCCGTGATGGCGCGCGAATGCCCAGGAAAACAGCGCCGTGCGTGCCGTGCCCAGGTGGAGAAAACCCGTCGGCGACGGTGCGATGCGGGTGCGGACTCTGCGGGTCATCGTTCGTTCTTCTTCACAGCGAGCCGAGACCGCGCCGCAGATCGGCCTGCAAGTCACGAACGTCGTCCAGTCCCACGGCGACGCGGATCATGCCCTGCGTGATGCCCGCAGCCTGCCGCTGCTCTTCGGAGAGGCGCCCGTGCGAGGTGCTCGCCGGGTGCGTGATGGTGGTCTTGGTGTCGCCGAGATTGGCGGTGATGGAGCAGACCCTCGTGCCGTCGATCACGTGAAACGCGTTCCGACGGGCTCGCGTCGCCCCGCCCTCGGCCTGTCCGCGCACGACGAACGACACCACCGCGCCGCCGCTGCCCGACTGCTGCGCCATCGCCAGCGCGTGCTGCGGGTGCGATTCGAGCCCCGGGTAGAACACGCGCTCCA
Organism: uncultured Piscinibacter sp.; assembly: GCF_937952055.1. Taxonomy (GTDB): domain Bacteria; phylum Pseudomonadota; class Gammaproteobacteria; order Burkholderiales; family Burkholderiaceae_C; genus Piscinibacter. The sequence continues at coordinate 52,449 of NZ_CALFYO010000029.1, read as the reverse complement.
CCTGGGGCTGCGCCTCCAGCCATCGTGCCAGTTCCAGCGCACGGCGGCTCTGCGCCTCCATTCGGATGGACAGCGTCTCCAGTCCCTTGAGCACCACCCAGGCGTTGAATGGCGACAGGCTCATGCCCGCGCTGCGCATCACCGGCACGAATCGCTCGTTGATCAGTGCTTCGTTGCCGCAGATCGCTCCGGCGATGACGCGGCCCTGCCCGTCCAGGTACTTGGTGCCGGAGTGAATGACGAGATCCGCGCCGTATTCGATCGGCCTCTGCAGCGCCGGGGAGCAGAAGCAGTTGTCGACCGCCAGCCAGGCGCCGGCCTGCTTGGCGATGGCCGCCAGCGCCGCGATGTCGCACACCTCGGTGAGCGGGTTGGTGGGCGATTCCGCGAAGAGCAGCTTCGTGTTCGGCTTGATTGCGGCCTGCCACTGCGACACGTCGGTCTGCGAGACGAAGGTCGTCTCGATGCCGAACTTCGCGAACTCGCGACCGAACAGCATGATCGTCGAGCCGAACACGCTCTGCGAGCACACCACGTGGTCGCCGACCTTGAGCAGGCCCATGCCGAGCAGCAGGATCGCGCTCATGCCGCTGGAGGTGGCGATGCAGGCCTGCGCACCCTCCAGCGCGGCAAGCCGCCGCTCGAACATCATCACCGTCGGGTTGGTGAAGCGCGAGTAGATGAAGGCCTCTTCCTCGTTGGCGAAGCGCGCGGCGGCTGTTGCCGCGTCGGGCTGACGGAAACTGCTGGTGAGGAACAGCGCCTCGCTGTTCTCGCCCCAGGCGCTGGCGGGCAGGCCTTCGCGCACCGCCAGCGTGTCGAGGTGCACGTCGGCCGGCAGGTCGACGCGAGGAATGCGTTTGTCGCCCATCAGCGCGACTCCGTGGCGTTGTGCAGCGCGAGGCGGGAGCGATCGCCCCCCTCCTCTTCATCGCCCTGTGAGCGGCGCTGCGCCGCCAGCGTGTCGAAGTCGGCGGCGGTGATGTCCCCGGTGATGTAGATGCCGTCGAAGCAGGACGCCTCGAAGCCGTCGAGCTTGGGGTTCAGCGCGCTGACCACCTTCTTCATCGCCGCGACATCCTGGTAGATCAGCGCGTCGGCGCCGATGTACTGGCGGATCTCCTCGGTACTGCGGTTGTGGGCGATCAGTTCGTCCTTGGTCGGCATGTCGATGCCGTACACGTTCGGGAAGCGCACTGGCGGCGCCGCCGACGCCATGTAGACCTTGCGCGCACCGGCCTCGCGCGCCATCTGCACGATCTCCTTGGACGTCGTGCCGCGTACGATCGAGTCGTCGACGAGCAGCACGTTGCGGCCCTTGAACTCGGAGGCGATCGCATTGAGCTTCTGACGCACCGACTTCTTGCGCATGCCTTGCCCGGGCATGATGAAGGTGCGCCCCACATAGCGGTTCTTCACGAAGCCCTCGCGGTAGGGCTTGCCGATCTTCTGCGCGAGCTGCATCGCCGAGGGCCGGCTCGACTCCGGGATGGGGATGACGACGTCGATCTCGCTGGGCGGCATCGTCGAGATGAGCCGCTGCGCCAATGTCTCGCCCATGTTCAGCCGCGCCTGGTAGACCGACACACCGTCCATCACCGAGTCGGGCCGCGCCAGATAGACGAACTCGAACATGCAAGGGTTCAAGGTCGGATTTTCGGCGCATTGCTGCGCGTGCACGCGGCCCTGCAGATCGATGAAGATCGCCTCGCCGGGAGCCACGTCGCGCACCAGCTTGTGCCCGGTGCCTTCGAGGGCCACCGACTCGCTCGCCACCATGATCTCGGGACCTTCGGCCGTCTGGCCTTCGCCGAAGCACAGCGGCCGGATGCCGAACGGGTCACGGAAGGCCAGCAACCCGTGGCCGGCGATCAACGCAATCACCGCATACGAGCCCTTCAGGCGCTTGTGCACCGCACGCACGGCCTTGAAGACCGATTCAGGCGCCAGCGGGAGGTCGCGCGCAGCGAGCTCCAGCTCGTGCGCCACCACGTTGATCAACACTTCGGTGTCGCTCTCGGTGTTGATGTGGCGGCGGTCGATGTCGAAGAGCTGCTGCTTCAGCGAGTGCGCGTTCGTCAGGTTGCCGTTGTGCACGAGCACGATGCCGAACGGTGCATTGACGTAGAAGGGCTGCGCCTCTTCCTCGCTGTAGGCATTGCCTGCGGTCGGATAGCGCACCTGGCCGAGACCGACGTTGCCGGGCAGCGCACGCATGTTGCGCGTGCGGAAGACGTCGCGCACCATGCCGCGCGCCTTGTGCATGAAGCACTTCGTACCCAGCATCGTCACGATGCCGGCGGCGTCCTGTCCGCGGTGCTGCAACAGCAGCAGCGCGTCGTAGATCAGTTGGTTGACCGGCGAAGGCGAGATCACACCGACGATGCCACACATGTCCTCAACTCCTGTTCATCGCGCAGGCATCATGCCCGGCGAAGCTGTGCCGCCACCTGCGGCGGCAGCAGCGGCATCAACCCATCGAGCAACGTCGACAGCGCCCCCGCTCCGCGCGACTGCTGCCAGGCCGCAGCCTTGGCCGCCGGCGTGAGGCCGATCACGGCTGCCGCTGCGAGCAGCAGCACCATGCCTCGCAGGGCGCCGAAGATCGCACCCAGGCCGCGGTCCGGCACGCTCAGCGGCGTGGCATGCAACAGCAGGCGGATCAATCGCGCCGCGATCGCCCACACGATCAGCGCCGCCACGAAGACGAGGGCGAACGCGGCGCCGAGGTTCAACGCCGATCCCGGCACGCCGATGGGAACATGGCGCGCGGCCACCGGCGCGAACCACTGCGCCGCGAACCACGCGGCCAGCCAACCGGCCAGTGACAGCAGTTCGAAGACGAAGCCGCGGATCACCCCGACGATCACTGAAATGGCCAGCACGGCCAGCAGTACCGCGTCGACCCAGCTGATCTGCGCGAAGTCCATGGCCGCGCACTCAGAGCGTCAGGACGACGGCGTTGAGCCCCGCCGCCTTGGCCTTGGAGAGCGCCCGCTCCGCCTCGTCGCGCGAGTCGTAGGGACCGGCCCGCACCCGCGTGCGGCTTCCCGAGGAGGTCTCGACCACCTGCGTGTAGCTCTTCAGACCGAGCTTCTCGACCCGGGCACGCATCTCGCGAGCAGCCGCAGCATCGGCGAATGCCCCGACCTGCACCACGAAGCGGCCCGCATCGCGCGTGGACTCCGTCTTGGCGGCGGCCACGGACGGCTTGGCCACCTCCTTGCCGTCGAGCAAGGCCCTGGCGCGTGCAGCCTCGGGCGCAGGCGCGGCAGGACGCGTCTCGCCGGCGGCCTTCTTGGGTGGCTCCGTCACGGGTGCCGCCGCCTTCGGAGCCTGTGCGCCGGCCACCGGCGCTGTTTCGCCCGGTCGTTCGGACGCTTGTGCAGGCGGCGCCTCCTCGCGCGGCGCAGCCTCGACCGCCGACGACGCCTTTGCCGCTGGCGTACGCACCGGCGGCATGGTCAGAGGGGAGGCGCCTTCCTTGCGCGGGATCTCGATCGGAATGTCAACCGGCACGGAGCGAGGCTGCGTCTCGAACACCAGCGGGAAGCCGATCACGCCGGCCATCAGCAACACGGCAGCGCCCATCAAGCGGCGCCTCGCGCGAGTGCGCGCCGCGGCGAGCGAATCTGCCGACTCCGCCGGTTTGGACGGCGCGTCGGCACCGCTCGTACGGCGCTGGAAGAACGACAGCAGTCCCATGCGGTGCGTCAGGTGCAATGAAGCGTTTAGGCCGGCGCGTCACACCTCTCGGCGAGAGAATGGAGGCCGCAGGAAGCGACGCTCAGCCGACATGCCGCGCCCGGAGCACGGGCACGCCGTCCTTCAACACGCCGCCGACGGTGTAGAACGAACCGAAGACAACGATTCTATCAGTGGGGTCTGCCTCGGCGAGCGCAGCTGCCAGGGCCTGCGCCGGCCCGGCGTGACGATGCACGCCCACCGGCCCCGGCCCCTTGCTCCCGAGCGATGCATGGACCGCGGCAAGCTCTTCGGCGGTCGCGGCGCGCGGCAAAGGCAGATCGGTGAAGTGCCACTCGTCCACCAGCGGCGCCATTCGGGCGAGCATGGCGGCGAGGTCCTTGTCGCGCATGGCGCCGAAGACCGCGCGCGTGCACGGATAGAAGCCCATCTGGTCGAGGTTCTGAGCCAGAGCCGCGACGGAATGCGGGTTGTGCGCCACGTCGAGCACCAGCGTGGGCTGGCCGGCGACGATCTGGAACCGCCCGGGCAACTCCACCAGTGCGAAGCCACTGCGCACGGCCTGCGCGGTGATCGGAAGCACCATGCGCATGGCCTCGAACGCCGCCAGCACGCCTGCGGCATTGAGCAGTTGGTTGACACCGCGCAGCGCGGGGTAGGCCAAGCCGTTGTAGCGCCGCTCGCGACCGGCCCAGTTCCACTGCTGCCGATCACCGTCGAACTTGAAGTCGCGGCCGAGCAGCCACAGGTCGGCTCCGATCCGCTCTGCCTCGTCGATCACGCTGCGCGGCGCCTCCGGGTCGCTGACGACGGCCGGCCTGCCTCGGCGCATGATGCCCGCCTTCTCGCGGCCGATCGACTCGCGATCAGTGCCGAGAAACTCCATGTGGTCGAGGGCGATGCTGGTGATGACGGCGCAGTCGGCGTCGAAGGCGTTGACGGCGTCGAAACGCCCGCCCAGGCCCACCTCGAGGATGACCAGGTCCAGCGGCGCATGCGCCAGCAGGCGCGCGATCGCCAGCGTGGTGAACTCGAAGATGCTGAGCGTGATCTCCCGCCGCGCGGCCTCGACGGCCTCGAAGTGGGGCAGCAGGTCGGCGGCATCGACCATGCGACCGTCGATGCGGCAGCGCTCCTCGAAGTGCACGAGGTGCGGCTTCGCATAGTGACCGACCCGGTAGCCCGCCTGCAGCGCGATGGACTCGAGCATTGCGCAGGTCGAGCCCTTGCCGTTGGTGCCGGCGACGCTGATCACCGGCACCTTGAATTCCAGCCCGAGTCGCGCGCGCACCTCCACCACGCGCTCCAGCGACAGGTCGATCTCGGTGGGGTGCATGGCGCCGCAATGCGCCAGCCATTGGTCGAGGGTGCGCGGGGTCATGCGGATCCCCGCGTGCGCCGCGACGCGCGCACGGGTTCGAACATGGGGGCGTGTCAGGCGATCGCGTCGGCGCTCAGCCCCTGCAGCATGGCGATCGCCTGGGCCATGGTGCCGCGCAGTTCACGCCGGTCGACGATCATGTCGATGGCCCCCGTGCCGAGCAGGAATTCGGCACGCTGGAAGCCTTCGGGCAGCTTCTCGCGCACGGTGTTCTCGATCACCCGCGGGCCGGCAAAGCCGATCAGGGCCTTGGGCTCGGCGATCACCACGTCGCCCATGAAGGCGAAGCTCGCCGACACCCCGCCCATCGTCGGGTCGGTCAGCACGCTGATGTAGGGCAGCCTCGCCTTGGCCAGTCGCGTCAGCGCCGCGTTGGTCTTGGCCATCTGCATCAGACTCAGCAGACCTTCCTGCATGCGCGCGCCGCCGGTGGCGGTGAAGCTGACGAACGGCGTCTTCTGCTCGACGGCGGTCTCGACACCGCGCACGAAGCGCTCGCCGACGACCGAACCCATGGAACCGCCCATGAAGTCGAACTCGAAGCAGGCGGCCACGACGGGCAGACTCATCACCGCCCCACCCATCACCACCAGCGCGTCCGTCTCGCCCGTGGCCTCGAGCGCGTCCTTCAGGCGCTCGGGGTACTTCTTGCTGTCCTTGAACTTGAGCGCGTCGACCGGCAACACCTCCTGGCCGATTTCGTAGCGCCCTTCCGGATCCAGGAAGGCGTCGAGCCGCGCACGCGCGCCGATGCGATGGTGATGCCCGCATTTCGGGCAGACGTTGACGTTCTGCTCAAGATCGGACTTGTACAGCACCGTTTCGCAGGACGGACACTTGATCCACAGACCTTCGGGCACCGTGCGGCGCTCGCTCGGGTCGGTCTGCTGGATCTTCGGGGGCAGCAGTTTTTCCAGCCAGCTCATCGTGCCGTTCCTTTCAAGAATCGATGGCGGCACGGATGCCGCCGATGAAGTCGGCCGCGGCCGCGGCGACGCTGCCGCGGTCGCGCGTCTCGAGCAGTTGCACGAGCGCCGAGCCGATGACCACCGCATCGGCGACCGCTGCCACGGCGCGTGCAGTCTGAGCGTCGCGAATGCCGAAGCCCACGCCGACCGGCAGCTTCACATGCTGCTTGATACGCGGCACCATCTCCGCGACCGCCGCGGTGTCGAGGTGGCCGGCGCCGGTCACGCCCTTCAGCGAGACATAGTAGACGTAGCCGCTGGCAATGCGGCCGACTTCGCGAATGCGCCGCTCGGTCGAGGTGGGCGCGAGCAGGAAGATCATGTCCAGGTCGGCGCCGCGCAGCTTGGCCGCGAAGGCTTCGCACTCCTCCGGCGGGTAGTCGACGACGAGCACGCCATCCACCCCCGCGGCCTTGGCGTCGGCGACGAAGCGGTCGACGCCATAGCGCTCCACCGGATTCGCATAGCCCATCAGAACCACCGGCGTATTCGCGTCGCGCCCGCGGAAATCCCGCACGATCTGCAGCACCTGGGACATGCCGATGCCCTTGGCCAGCGCACGCTCGGACGCCTTCTGGATCACCGGGCCATCGGCCATCGGGTCGGAGAACGGCACACCGAGCTCGATCACGTCGGCGCCTGCGCGGGCCATCGCGACCATGATGTCGACGGTGGCGTCGACGTGGGGATCGCCGGCAGTGACGTAAGGGATCAGCGCCTTGCGGCCGCGCGAACTCAGCGACGCGAAGGCGTCGGCGATGCGGCTCACAGCGCCCCCCCCTTCACCGTCTGCCCGCGGCACGACGGTCGGCAGTAGAACTCGGCCCCCGACAGGTCGGCCACGGTACCGATGTCCTTGTCGCCACGGCCGGAGAGGTTGACGAGCAGATGCTGATCGGGCCGCATCGTCGGCGCCAGCTTCATCGCGTAGGCCACGGCATGGCTGGACTCCAGCGCCGGGATGATGCCTTCGGTGCGGCACAGGCGATGGAACGCCTCGAGCGCCTCGTCGTCGGTGATGCCGACGTACTCGGCGCGGCCGATGTCCTTCAGGTAGGCATGCTCGGGGCCGACACCGGGGTAGTCCAGGCCGGCGGAGATCGAGTGCGTTTCGGTGATCTGGCCGTTGGCGTCCTGCAGCAGGTAGGTGCGGTTGCCGTGCAGGACCCCCGGCGTGCCCGCCGACAGCGAGGCGGCGTGCTTGCCGCTGTCCAGACCCTGGCCCGCCGCCTCCACGCCGATCAGCCGCGTGCCCTCGTGCGGGATGTAAGGGTAGAAGATGCCCATCGCGTTGCTGCCGCCGCCCACGCAGGCGATCACCGCATCCGGCTGGCGACCGATCATTTCGGGCATCTGCACCAGGCACTCGTCGCCGATGACGCGCTGGAAGTCGCGCACCATCGTCGGATAGGGGTGCGGACCGGCCACCGTGCCGATGATGTAGAAGGTGCGCTCGACGTTCGTCACCCAGTCGCGCAGCGCTTCGTTGAGCGCGTCCTTCAGCGTCTTCGAGCCGCTCTCCACTGGCACGACCTTGGCGCCGAGAAGGTGCATGCGGTAGACGTTGGGCGACTGGCGCTTGACGTCCTCGCTGCCCATGTAGACCACGCACTCCAGGCCGTAGCGCGCGCAGATCGTCGCCGTGGCCACGCCGTGCTGGCCGGCTCCGGTCTCGGCAATGACGCGCGGCTTGCCCATGCGGCGTGCCAGCATGGCCTGGCCGATGGTGTTGTTGACCTTGTGTGCGCCGGTGTGGTTGAGGTCTTCGCGCTTGAGATAGATCTGTGCGCCGCCAAGCTCGCGGCTGAGGCGGGCGGCGTGGTAGACCGGGCTCGGCCGGCCGACGAAGTGAGCCAGTTCGTAGCGGAACTCGGCCATGAACGCCGGATCGGCGCGTGCCTGGTCATAGGCCAGCTTCAGTTCGTCGAGTGCGTGGATCAGCGTCTCGGCGACGAAGGTGCCGCCGTAGACGCCGAAATGCCCCCGGGCATCGGGTTGTTGGTAGTTCAACATGGTGGTGGAAAGAAGTTCAGGTCTCGGAATCGGCGATGCGCGCATCGGCGTCGCGCACCACCTCGCAGAACCGGCGGATCAGCGCGGCATCCTTGATGCCCTTTGCGGTTTCCACGCCGGAACTCACGTCAACGGCCCAGGGCCGCACCTGAAGAATGCCTTCGGTCACATTTCCGGCATGCAACCCACCAGACAAAACGACTGGACGGGGCACGTTTGCGGGAATGAGCGACCAATCGAAGACCTTTCCGCCACCGCCAAATCCTTCGACATGGGCGTCGAGCAGGACGGCCTGGGCGTTCGAGAACTGCAGCGCGAAGTCTACCAAATCGAGCCCGGCGCCCATGCGGGCGGCACGCAGGTAGGGCCGTCCCGCGCGCTCGCAGTCGGCCGGCGTCTCGTCGCCATGGAATTGCAGCAGGGCCTGGGGCATGGCGGCGGCGGCGGCACCGAGTTCCTCGTCGCTGGCGTTCACCAGCAGCGCCACCGGCATGACGAACGGCGGCAGTCGCCGCGCCAGTTCGGCCGCCCGTGTGGCGCTCACGTGGCGTGCGCTTTTCGCGTAGAGCACGAAACCGATCGCGTCGGCACCGGCTTCGACGGCGGCGTCCACGTCGGCCTCGCGGGTGAGGCCACAGATCTTGATGCGCGTGCGTTGGTTCATCGCCTCAGGGAAGCCAGTCCATCGCCGCCGTCGATTGCGGCAGTGCGAGGGACGGATCGTAGTACGGCCCGGCGAAGTACAGGCCGTCAGCGACAAAGGTCGGTGCGGCGAGGCTTCGGTCCCGCGACTCCAGCACCTGGGCGAGCCAGTCCGCATCGCGCGTGCCCGCGCCGATCGCCACCAGGCAACCCATCAGGTTGCGCACCATGTGGTGCAGGAAGGCGCTGGCATCGAATTCGAAGCGCCAGTAGGCGCCGCGCGACTCGATGTGGATGCGCCGCAGCGTCTTCACCGGCGATGCGGCCTGGCACTCCGCCGACCGGAAGGCAGAGAAGTCATGCTCGCCGATCAGCCGCTGCGCCGCAACACGCATGGCCTCACCGTCGAGCGGGCGGAAGCTCCAGCCGACGAGGCCGGCCTCCAGGGAGGGCCGCACGGGCGACTGGCGCAGCACGTACACGTAGCGACGGCCGAGCGCACTGTTGCGCGAGTGAAACCGAGCATCGACCGGGCGGCACCACTGCACCGCGATGTCCGGCGGCAAGAAGCGGTTGGTGCCGCGCACCCAGGAGAAGGGGTCGCGCTCGACGGCGCAATCGAGGTGCACGACCTGGTTGAGCGCATGCACCCCCGCGTCGGTACGGCCGGCGCACATGACGCGCACCGATCGGTCGAGGAAGCTGGACAGCGCATGCTCGAGCCGATCCTGCACGGTGTTGCCGCCGGGCTGACTCTGCCAGCCCTGGTAGCCCGTGCCGCGGTAGCTGACGCCGAGGGCAACCCTCACGGCCGTGCTCAGGGCTCGTCGCGGGCGCCGCGGCGCCCTCTCATCAGCCGAGCTGCTCGAGCATGCCCTGGGCCTTGGACTTCAACGAGCCCGAGGCCTTGGACACCACTTCCTGCAGCAGGTCGCGAGCGCCTTCCGTGTCGCCGATTTGGCGGAACTCCTCGGCCAGTTCGAGCTTGCGCGACAACGGGTCGCCGGCGTCGTCCTCGTCGAAGCCCGACAGACCGGACTCGCCGAAGCCCGAAGGCGCCGCAGCCACCGGTGCGGGTGCTGCAGCTGTGCTGCCGCCTGCGGGCAGGTCGAGGTCGAGAGAGATGCCGGCCAGGTCGAATTCGACCGCCGGCGCACTCGCGGGTGCGCCGCGCGCCGGTTCCGGCGCCAGGTCGGGCAACGTGAGGTCCGCACCGGCCGGCTCGAAGTCGAACGAAGTCGGCTCGGCGGGGGCGGTCGCGAACGGCTGCGTGCCCAGAGGCGGCGCCGCTTCCGTTGCGTCCGCGGGCTCGCTGCCCAGATCGAGGTCGAGGTCGACGCCAGTCTCCGGCGCAGCCTGCGAATCCATCATTCCCGCATTGAATTGCGATGGCGAGGGCAGCACCGACTGCGGCATGGTGCTCGCGCCGAGCGCTTCGACCATCTGGCCGCCAACCGTGGCGCCGCCCGCGGGCGCGCCGCCGGGCTGGTAGAGCGGGTTCTCGGCGTCGATCTGCAGGCCCAGCTCCTGGGCCTTCGCCCAGTCCTCGCCTTGCCCCTGCGTCAGCGAGTACAGCTGCGTGGCAAGCAACTCGAAGCCCTTGGTATCGCGGCGCTTGGCGTACACCTCGAGCAGCTTGGTGCGGATAGCCATGCGCTCGGGGTTGCCGCGCATCGCTTCCTTGAGGATTTCCTCGGCCTGCAGGTCGCGGCCATAGGCCAGGTAGACATCCGCCTCGGCGACGGGGTCCACGTCGCCGATGGCGTCGAGCTGGCTCAGCGAGTAGCTCATCGACGAGGAGTTGCCGCCGGCGTCGCGCGTATCGATGCGCTGGCCGCCGCTGGCGCCGAAGAACGAATCCGGCTGCAAACGGCTCTCGAGGAAAGAGGTCTCGCCGCTATCCCTCTTGGCGCGTCGCGTGAAGCGGTAGACGCCGAAGCCGGCGAGCAGCGCGATCAGGCCGCCCCCCAGCGCCAGTGCCAGCGGATTGTCGTCGAGCAACGAACCGAGGAAGCTGGGCTCGTCCTGCTGCGCCGTCACTGCCGGCGCGGGGCGAGGAGCCACCGGCTTGGCCACCGACGCGGCCGGGGCGGCCGCAGCGACGGGCGAGGACTCCGGGACGGACGCGGCCGCCATCATGTCGGGCGCCGCCGCGGAGGCTTGCGTGGATACGGGCTCGGGCTGCGCGGCGGGCGCCGCCGCCACGGCGGGCGCGGATGCCGGCATCGCCGCGGCGACAGGCGCCGACGCCGGCGCGGCAGCCACCGGTGCCGGGGGGGCCGCCGGCAGGGGCGCCTTGACCGGCAAGGTCACTGCCGCCGGCGCGGACGGTGCCGCCGGGGCGACGGCGGCGGCCCCGGCGGATGCCGCGGCCTTGGTCTTGGCAGCCTCGTCACCGAGCTTCTTCAACTCGGCAACGTTCTTGGACAGCTCGGCCACGCGCGTGTCGGTGTCCTTCTTCTCGGCCGTCTTTGCGATCTGCTCTTCGGCACTGGCCTTGCCCGCCGTATCACCCTTGCTGAGCGTCAACTTGTCGGGGGCCGGTGCGGCCGCCTGCTTGCGGTCCTGCACCTCGGTCTGCACCGTGCCGGCGGCCTGACGCGTGCTGCCTGCGTCACGCGCCGCGGGCACCGCCCCCGCAAGACGCTGCCGGTAGGCGCCGAAGTCGGCGCTCTGAGCCTGGATGAGCTGACGCGCCTCGGCAGTGGACACGGCCCTGGCGTCTTCTGCGCTGGGAACCGACAGCACGACCCCGGACTTCAGCCGGTTCATGTTGTTCGCGATGAAGGCCTCGGGGTTGGCCTTGTACAGCGACACCAGCATCTGGTCGAGCGATACGCCCTGGCGCGGATGCTTGCCAGCAATGCGGAACAGCGTGTCGCCCTGGCGGACCTTGTACTCGTCGGCGCCGGTCGGCGCCGTGGCGGCGGCGCTCGACGGCGCGGGCACAGCCGCGACCGCAGGCTTGCTCTCGGGCACCGGCCGCGCGGCTCTGGGAGCCGGCGAAGGAGCCGCCGCCTGCGCCGGGGCAGGAGCCGGCGGCGCGGCTGCGATCGACGGTGCCGCCGCAGGCGCGGGCTGCGCAGGGGCACGCGCCATCGCCGGCGGATCGAAGAGCATCGTGTATTCACGCACGAGCCGGCCACTGGCCCACGAGATCTCGAGGATCACATCGACGAACGGCTCCTGGACCGCGCGGTCGCTGGTCACGCGCAAGTAGGGCCGGCCATCGGTGCGGCGCTGCAAATCGACCTGAGTGGCGGGCAAGACGGTGTTGTAGTCGACGCCGGCGGCGCGGTAGGCCTCGGGCGGCGCCACGCGCACGCGCAGGGTGCCGGCCTCTTCGGCCGTCAGGCTGGTGACATCGATCTCGGCCCGCAGCGCCTCACCGAGTGCCGACTGCACGGAAAGCCTGCCCAGACCCAGCGCGTGCGCATTCGATGCGGCAAGCCAGAGGGCGGCTGCGGCCACACCGGTCAGGGCAAGACGCCCTGAAAAGGTCGAGTTTCGTTTCAAGGCGTCTCCCAATAGGACCGTGCCGGGCGCGATGACTGCCCTCTGCTGTCGACTAGGTTACCGGCGAAGGACATCCGCACCTCGCGCGAATAGCTGGAAATCACAATAACATCAAGAGGATACGATGACAAGCTCATGCAATGGCTGATATTCGTACCTTGCTGCTCATGCAGCGTGCCGGCGTGATAAATGTTGCAGCGCGCCAACGTGAAGCCACTGCCATCGCGCCGACTTCACGCCTCGACCAGGATGCGCAGCATGCGGCGCAGCGGTTCGGCGGCGCCCCACAGCAGTTGATCGCCGATCGTGAAGGCACCAAGGTACTGGGGTCCCATGGCGAGCTGGCGAATCCGTCCGACGGGAATCGTCAGCGTGCCCGTCACGGCCACCGGCGTCAGGTCCTTGATCGTCGCCTCGCGCGTGTTGGGGACCACCTTCACCCACGCGTTGTCGGCGGCAATCATGGCCTGCACATCCGCCACCGGCACGTCCTTCTTCAGCTTGAACATCAGCGCCTGGCTGTGGCAGCGCATCGCGCCGATGCGCACGCAGAAGCCGTCCACCGGCACGCCCGGGCTGCCGAAGCCCTCGCCCTGGCCGAGGATCTTGTTGGTCTCGGCGCCGCCTTTCCACTCCTCTCGGCTCACGCCGTTGCCCAGGTCCTTGTCGATCCACGGGATCAGCGAGCCCCCCAGCGGCACGCCGAAGTTGGCGGTCTCGGCCTCGGTCAGCGCACGCTGCTTCCCGACGATCTTGCGGTCGATCTCGAGGATGGCGCTCTTCGGGTCGTCGAGCAGCGACCTCACCTCGGCGTTCAGCGTGCCGAATTGGGTGAGCAGTTCGCGCATGTGCTGCGCGCCGCCGCCCGAGGCCGCCTGATAGGTCATCGTGCTCATCCACTCGACCAAGCCGGCCTTGTACAGCGCACCCACACCCATCAGCATGCAGCTGACGGTGCAGTTGCCGCCGATCCAGTTGCGGCCGCCCTTGGCCAGCGCGCTCTTGATCACCGGCATGTTGACGGGATCGAGAACGATGACCGCGTCGTCCTTCATGCGCAGCGTCGAGGCGGCGTCGATCCAGTGGCCCTTCCAGCCCGCCGCGCGCAGCTTGGGGAACACCTCGCTGGTGTAGTCGCCACCCTGTGCGGTGATGATGATCTCGCAGCGCTTGAGCGCGTCGATGTCGTAGGCGTCCTTGAGCGTCTTCTCGTTCTTCGCCATCGCCGGAGCGGTGCCACCGGCGTTGCTGGTGCTGAAGAACACCGGCTCGATGTGGGCGAAGTCGCCTTCGGCCTGCATGCGGTCCATCAGCACGGAGCCGACCATGCCGCGCCAGCCGACCAATCCCGTGAGTCTCATCGTCGTCGCCCTTTCCAGTGAAGTTGCTGTGGAAACCTTCGTGTCCCCCGGGTCGCGTCGCCGGGGGATGGGCGAAACGAACCGGAGCTGAACTAGCCCTTGGTAATGGTTTTGGTGATGGTCTTGCCGGAAAGCACGGCGACCACGGCGTCGCCCATGGCGCGCGTGCCCACCTTGGTGGTGCCTTCCGACCAGATGTCCGCGGTGCGCAGCCCCGACGCGAGCACGTGCTGGACGGCCGACTCGATCCGGTCGGCCGCCTCGGGCTGGTTCAGGGAGAAGCGGAGCATCATGGCCACGGACAGGATTGTAGCCAGCGGGTTTGCGAGATCCTTACCGGCGATGTCCGGTGCGCTGCCATGGCTGGGCTCGTACAGGCCTCGGCTCTGCTCGTTCAGCGAGGCCGACGGCAGCATGCCGATCGAGCCGGTGAGCATCGCCGCCTCGTCCGACAGGATGTCGCCGAACATGTTGCCGGTGACCAGCACGTCGAACTTCTTCGGCGCCTTGACGAGTTGCATCGCCGCGTTGTCGACGTACATGTGCTCCAGTTCCACGTCCGGGTACTGCGCGTGCACCTCGGTGACCACGTCCTTCCAGAACTGGAAGGTCTCCAGCACGTTGGCCTTGTCGACGCTGGTGACCTTCTTGTGGCGCTTGCGCGCCGCCTGGAAGGCCACATGCGCGATGCGCTCGATCTCCGGGCGCGAGTAGCGCATGGTGTCGAAGGCCTCGGGCGCGCCCTTGAAGGCGCCGTCGGGAGACTCACGGCGGCCGCGCGGCTGGCCGAAGTAGATGTCGCCGGTCAGCTCGCGGATGATGAGGATGTCCAGCCCCGCCACCAGCTCGGGCTTCAGACTCGAGGCGTGGGTGAGCTGCTCGTAGCAGATCGCGGGGCGGAAGTTGGCGAACAGGCCCAGGTTCCTGCGCAGGCCCAGGATGGCCTGCTCGGGGCGCAGCGCGCGCTCGAGCTTGTCGTACTTCCAGTCGCCCACGGCGCCGAACAGCACCGCGTCGGCTTCCTTGGCGAGCTTCAGCGTCGAGTCGGGCAGCGGGTGGCCGTGCGACTCGTAGGCGGCGCCGCCCACCGGCGCGGTCTCGGTCTCGAACTTCAGGTCGAGGCACTGCATCGCACGCTGGGCCTGCGCGACGATCTCGGTGCCGATGCCGTCGCCCGGCAGGATGGCGATCTTCAAGCGGATGTCCTTGTCAGAGGGTGTGGGCGAGCCAGGGCTTCTTCATCAGCCGCTCGGCCTCGAAGGCGCGGATCTTGTCGGCATGGCGCAGCGTCAGGCCGATGTCGTCGAAGCCGCCGAGCAGGCAGTACTTGCGGAACGGCGTGATCTCGAACGACAGCTCGGCACCATCGGGCTTGACCACCACTTGGCGCGCCAGGTCGACGGTGAGCTGGTAGCCGGTGAAGGCCGCCACCTCGTCGAACAGCTGGCTGACCTGCATCTCGCTCAGCACGATTGGCAGCAGGCCGTTCTTGTAGCAGTTGCTGAAGAAGATGTCGGCGAAGCTCGGCGCAATGACGGCGCGGAAGCCGTACTGGTCGAGCGCCCAGGGAGCGTGCTCGCGCGACGAGCCGCAGCCGAAGTTCTTGCGTGCGAGCAGGATGGAAGCACCCTGGTAGCGCGGCTGGTTCAGCACGAAGTCCGGGTTGGGCCTGCGCTGCGCCGGATCCTGGCCCGGCTCGCCGCGATCGAGGTAGCGCCACTCGTCGAACAGGTTCGGTCCGAAGCCGGTGCGCTTGATCGACTTGAGAAACTGCTTCGGAATGATCGCGTCGGTGTCGACGTTCTCGCGGTCGAGCGGCGCGACCAGGCCCTTGTGGACGGTGAAGGCTTGCATGACGGATTACTTCTTCTTGGCAGCTTCTTCGATCTTCTCGCCGCCGGTCCTGATGTCCTTGCCCATGCCTTCGATGGTGTTGCAGCCGGCCAGCAGATAGGCCGCGGCGAGCAGGGCGAACAGGATGCGCTTCATGGACGGTCTCCTTTGGAGGATGGGGCAGGTCAGGCGATGCGCCGGACGTCGACGAAATGGCCTTCGATCGCGGCCGCCGCAGCCATCGCCGGGCTGACCAGGTGCGTGCGGCCGCCGGCGCCCTGGCGGCCCTCGAAGTTGCGGTTGGAGGTGGAGGCGCAGCGCTCGCCCGGCTCGAGGCGGTCGGCGTTCATCGCCAGGCACATCGAGCAGCCCGGCTCGCGCCACTGGAAGCCGGCGGCCTTGAAGACCTCGTGCAGTCCCTCGCGCTCGGCCTGCGCCTTCACCAGGCCCGAACCCGGCACCACCATCGCCAGCTTGACGTTGGCGGCAACACGCCGGCCCAGCTTGCGCACGACGGTGGCGGCTTCGCGCAGATCCTCGATCCGGGAGTTGGTGCACGAGCCGATGAACACCTTGTCGACGCGGATGTCGGCGATCGGCTTGTTGGGCTCCAGCGCCATGTAATGCAGCGCGCGCTCCATCGCACCGCGCTTGCCGGCGTCCTTCTCGCGCTCGGGATCGGGCACGCGGTCTTCGATCGAGAGCACCATCTCCGGCGAGGTGCCCCAGGTCACCTGCGGTCGGATCTGTGCGGCGTCGAGTTCGACCACCGCATCCCAGGTCGCATCATCGTCGGAGCGCAGCGTGCGCCAGTACGCCACGGCCTGGTCCCACTCGACGCCGCCGGGCGCGAAGGGGCGGCCCTTGACGTAGCCGATGGTGGTCTCGTCCACCGCGACCAGGCCGGCGCGTGCACCGGCCTCGATGGCCATGTTGCACACCGTCATGCGGCCTTCCATCGACAAGGCACGGATCGCCGAGCCGCCGAACTCGATGGTGTAGCCGGTGCCGCCGGCGGTGCCGATGCGGCCGATGATGGCCAGCACGATGTCCTTGGCCGAGCAGCCGCGCGCAAGCAGGCCCTCGACCCTCACCAGCATGTTCTTCGCCTTCTTGGCCAGCAGCGTCTGCGTGGCCAGCACATGCTCGACCTCGCTGGTGCCGATGCCGTGCGCCAGTGCGCCGAAGGCGCCGTGCGTGGAGGTGTGCGAGTCGCCGCAGACCACCGTCATGCCCGGCAGCGTGGCGCCCTGCTCCGGCCCGATCACGTGCACGATGCCCTGGCGTTTGTCGAGGAACGGGAAGAACGCCGCGGCGCCGAAGGCCTTGATGTTGGCATCCAGGGTGACGACCTGCTGCTTGGACGTCGGATCGGTGATGCCGTCGTAGCCCAGCTCCCAGCCGGTGGTCGGCGTGTTGTGGTCGGCGGTGGCGACGATCGAGCTGACGCGCCAGGGTTTGCGGCCAGCCAGGCGCAGGCCCTCGAAGGCCTGCGGGCTGGTCACCTCGTGCACCAGGTGGCGATCGATGTAGAGCACCGAGGTGCCGTCCTCCTCGGTGTGGACGACGTGCTCGTCCCAGATCTTGTCGTACAGGGTGCGTGGCATGACAGCTCGCGGCGGTTCTGCGGGAAACCGCTGATTTTAGGCGCATGAGAAAGGCCCCGGCACTTCCGTGCGGGGCCTTCCAGAGGGAGCCGGTTTCTTCAGCCGCGCTGCGACATCGGCTTGACGTCGCGGCGTTCCGAGCCATGGTAGAGCTGGCGCGGACGGCCGATCTTGTACTCGGGGTCGCCGATCATCTCGTTGAGCTGCGCGATCCAGCCGACGGTACGCGCCAGCGCGAAGATCGCGGTGAAGAGCGAGACTGGGATGCCGATGGCCCGCTGCACGATCCCGGAGTAGAAGTCGACGTTCGGGTACAGCTTGCGCGCGACGAAGTATTCGTCTTCGAGCGCAATCTTCTCCAGCTCCATGGCGAGCTTGAGGATGGGGTCGTTGTTCATGCCCAGCGCATCCAGCACCTCGTGGCAGGTCTCGCGCATCAGCTTGGCGCGCGGGTCGTAGTTCTTGTAGACCCGGTGGCCGAAACCCATCAGCTTGACGTTGGAGTTCTTGTCCTTCACCTGCTTGATGAACTCGCCGATCTTCTCGACACCGCCCATCTTCTGCACGTCCTCCAGCATGTTCAACGCCGCCTCGTTGGCTCCGCCGTGCGCCGGGCCCCACAGGCAGGCCACGCCGGCCGCGATGGCGGCGAACGGGTTGGTGCCCGACGAACCGCACAGGCGCACCGTCGAGGTCGACGCGTTCTGCTCGTGGTCGGCATGAAGGATGAAGATGCGATCGATCGCCCGCACCAGCACGTCGTTCGGCTCGTACTCCTCGCAGGGCGTGGCAAACATCATGCGCATGAAGTTCGCCGAGTAGGACAGCGAGTTCTTCGGGTAGATGTACGGCTGGCCGATGCCGTACTTGTAGGCCATCGACACCAGCGTGGGCATCTTGGCGATCAGCCGGATCGCCGCGACCTCGCGGTGCTGCGCGTTGTTGATGTCGGTGCTGTCGTGATAGAAGGCCGACAACGCGCCCACCAGGCCGGTCATCACTGCCATCGGGTGCGCGTCGCGCCGGAAGCCGCGCAGGAAGAACTGCATCTGCTCGTTGACCATCGTGTGGTTGCTGACGAGCTTGGTGAAGTCGGCCTTCTGCGTCGCGTTGGGCAGCTCGCCCTTGAGCAGCAGATAGCAGGTCTCGAGGAAGTCGCAGTTGGTCGCCAGTTGCTCGATCGGGTAGCCGCGGTACAGCAGCTCGCCCTTGTCGCCGTCGATGTAGGTGATGGTCGACTGGCAGGAGGCGGTCGACAGGAAGCCCGGATCGTAGGTGAACTTGCCGGTCTGGGCGTAGAGCTTGCGGATGTCGATCACGTCCGGGCCGATGGAGCCCTTGTAGAGCGGCAGTTCCATGCTCGGGCTGCCATCCGAGAATGACAGGGTGGCTTTGACGTCAGACGGAGTCATGGTTCTTTCCTTGAATGGCGGGTCGGGGTTGAGGCCGGGCTTGTCTCCACCAGGCGGGCTCGTGTCGGCCCTTCGTCGTCTTGTCTCAGGCACTGATCGATCGGCGTGCGCATCAGGTCGAGCACCTCGATCACGTCGTCGCGCGCCAGCTCGCCCTCGGGCTCCTTGCGTCGCAACAGCAGGTCCAGCAGATCGTTGTCGGCCAGGTCCATCAGCGCCACCATGCCCGCGGCCTGCTGCTCGGAGACGCGGCCCGCGCTGCGCGCGAAGAAGCGCTCGACGAACAGATCGTTCTCCAGCAGGCCGCGGCGGCAACGCCAGCGCAACTTCGAGAGGGCTCGTTCGTCGATCAGCGCGGTCATGGCAGTACTGCGATCACACCGCGCGGCGGACCATCAGTTCCTTGATCTTGCCGATCGCCTTCGTCGGATTCAGGCCCTTGGGGCAGACGTCGACGCAGTTCATGATCGTGTGGCAGCGGAACAGGCGGTACGGGTCCTCGAGGTCGTCGAGACGCCCGGCCGTGTCCTGGTCGCGGCTGTCGGCGATGAAGCGGTAGGCCTGCAGCAGCCCGGCCGGGCCGACGAACTTGTCCGGGTTCCACCAGAAGCTGGGGCAGGACGTGCTGCAGCTTGCGCACAGGATGCACTCGTACAAGCCGTTGAGCTCGTCACGCTCTTCGGGCGACTGCAGGCGCTCCTTGTCGGGCGGCGGCTCGTCGTTGACGAGGTAGGGCTTGATCGAGTGGTACTGCTTGAAGAACTGCGTCATGTCGACGATCAGGTCGCGGATCACCGGCAGGCCGGGCAGCGGCTTGAGCACCACGACATCCGGCAACGTGCGCATGTTCGTCAGGCACGCCAGGCCGTTCTTGCCGTTGATGTTCATCGCGTCCGAGCCGCACACGCCCTCGCGGCAGCTGCGGCGGAAGCTCAGGGTCGGGTCGACGGCCTTCAGCTTCATCAGCGCGTCGAGCAGCATGCGCTCGCTGCCGTCGAGCTCGACCTCGAGGGTCTGCATGCGCGGCCGGGCGTCGGTGTCGGGGTCGTAGCGGTAGATCTGGAAGGTTCGCTTGGCCATGATCTTGCTCAGAAGGTACGGACCTTCGGGGGAATCGATTCCGCGGTCAGCGGCTTGAGGTTCACCGGCTTGTAGTCGAGGCGGTTGCCCTCGCTGTACCACAGCGTGTGCTTCATCCACTCGGCGTCGTTGCGGCCGTTCGGGTGCTCCGGGGTGTCGCCGTAGTCGTTGACGGTGTGGGCGCCGCGACTCTCGTGGCGCGCCGCGGCCGAGACCATCGTCGCCAGCGCCGACTCGATCAGGTTCTCCACCTCCAGCGCCTCGATGCGTGCGGTGTTGAACACCTTGGACTTGTCGGCGAGGTGGATCGCCTTCACGCGCTCGGCGATCGCCTTGACCTTGACCACGCCTTCATCCATCGAGGCCTGGGTGCGGAACACGCCGGCATGCTGCTGCATGGCCTTGCGCAGGTCGTTGGCGACGTCCTGCGCGTACTCGCCACTGACGCTCTTCTCGTAGCGGGCCAGGCGCGACAGCGTGCGGTCGGCGGCGTCGGCGGGCAACGGCTTGTGGCTCTTCGTCTTCAGCGCACTGTCGACGATGTGGTTGCCGGCGGCACGGCCGAACACCAGCAGGTCGAGCAGCGAGTTGGTGCCCAGCCGATTCGCGCCGTGCACGCTCACGCACGAACACTCCCCCACCGCGTAGAGGCCGTTGACCACCGCGTTCGGCTCGCCGTGCTTGGGCACCACCACCTGGCCGTGGATGTTGGTCGGGATGCCGCCCATCTGGTAGTGGATGGTCGGCACCACAGGAATGGGCTCCTTGGTGATGTCGACGTTGGCGAAGTTGTGGCCGATCTCGAACACGCTCGGCAGCCGCTTCATGATCGTCTCGGCGCCGAGGTGCGTCATGTCGAGCTGGATGTAGTCCTTGTTCGGCCCGCAGCCACGCCCTTCCTTGATCTCCTGGTCCATGCAGCGCGACACGAAGTCGCGCGGCGCCAGATCCTTCAGGGTGGGCGCATAACGCTCCATGAAGCGCTCGCCGCTGCTGTTGCGCAGGATCGCGCCTTCGCCGCGACAGCCCTCGGTGAGCAGCACGCCGGCGTTGTGCACGCCGGTGGGATGGAACTGCCAGAACTCCATGTCCTCCAGCGGAATGCCGGCGCGCGCCGCCATGCCCAGGCCGTCGCCGGTATTGATGAAGGCGTTGGTGCTGGCGGCGAAGATGCGGCCGGCGCCGCCGGTGGCCAGCAGCACGGTCTTCGCCTCGAAGATGTGCAGTTCGCCGGTCTCCATCTCGAGCGCGGTGACGCCGACCACGTCGCCCTCGGCGTCACGGATCAGGTCCAGCGCCATCCACTCGACGAAGAAGTTGGTGCGCGACTTGACGTTCTGCTGGTACAGCGTGTGCAGCATCGCGTGGCCGGTGCGGTCGGCTGCGGCGCAGGCGCGCTGCACCGGCTTCTCGCCATAGTTGGCGGTGTGTCCGCCGAACGGGCGCTGGTAGATCGTGCCGTCCGCGTTGCGGTCGAACGGCATGCCGAAGTGCTCGAGTTCGTAGACCACCTTCGGCGCCTCGCGGCACATGAACTCGATGGCATCCTGGTCGCCCAGCCAGTCGGAGCCCTTGACCGTGTCGAAGAAGTGGTAGTGCCAGTTGTCCTCGCTCATGTTGCCCAGCGAGGCGCCGATGCCGCCCTGCGCCGCCACGGTGTGCGAGCGCGTCGGGAACACCTTGGACAGCACGGCGACGTTCAGGCCGGCGCGGGCGAGTTGCAGCGAGGCGCGCATGCCGGAGCCGCCGGCGCCGACGATGACGACGTCGAACTTGCGCTTCGAGACGTTGTTGGTAGTCATGGAATCACAGTCTCCAGAGAACCTGGATGGCCCAACCCGCACAGCCCACCAGCCACACGATGGTGAACACCTGAAGCACGAGGCGGATCGCCACCGGCTTCACGTAGTCCATCCAGACATCGCGCATGCCCACCCAGACGTGGTACAGCAGCGAGACGATGACGACGAAGGTCAGCACCTTCATCCACTGCCGGCTGAAGATGCCGGCCCACTTGTCGTAGCCCATCTCGCCGGGCAGCAGCACCTGCACGATCAGCGCGAGGGTGAACAGCGCCATCAGCGCCGCGGTGATGCGCTGCGCGAGCCAGTCGCGCAGGCCGTAGTGCGCACCGACGACGATGCGCTTGGATCCGTAGTTCTGTGCCATGAGCGGAGTCTCAGAAGAACAGCTTGAAGCCCAGTGCCAGCGTGAGCAGCACGCTCAGCGCCAGCGTGACGATGGCCGAGCGGAGACCGAACTCCTTGGTGACCGCGTGCGTCGAGTCCATCCACAAGTGGCGGATGCCGGCGATCAGGTGGTGCAGGTAGGCCCAGATCAGCCCCAGCACGACGAGCTTGAGGAACCAACCGGGCAGGATGCCCACGCCGGCGACAAAGGCGGACTGGAACTTCGCGTAGGAAATCTCCGAGGTCACGCTGGCGTCGAACATCCAGATGATGAACGGCATCAGCAGGAACATCAGCACGCCGCTGACGCGGTGCAGGATCGACACGATGCCCGCGGGCGGCAGGCGGTACGCGACGATCTGGGAGACGTGGATGTTGCGGAACTGGGGCCGCTGCTTGAGGGTGTCTGCCATGCCCATCCTTGTCTTCGGTGAAGGTGTAATCAACGCGAAACCAAACGATTCTATTGCACTGCAGCAGCCTTGCACGGTGCTTGCGCACCATGGCGCCGCTGCGATTCGAAGGTGCGTCAGCTCAGTTCGTTGCGATAGTGGTGCGCCGCGGTGTTGTAGAGGCCACGACGCAATTCGACGGGCTTGTCGCCGTAGGTGAGCGACAGCCGCTCGACCGACAGCAGCGGCGCGCCGACCGGCACCGCCAACAGTTCGGCCGCCTGCCCTTCCGCCGCGACCGCGCGAATCTTCTCCTCGGCGCGGATCATGCGCACGCCGAACTCCGATTCGAACAGCCCGTACATCGGGCCGCGATAGCCCGACAGCTTCTCCGCGGTCAGGCCCTTGAATGGCGCCGCCGGCAGCCAGATCTCGTCGAACACCACCGGCGAACCGCGCAGCGACAGCACGCGCTTGACCTGAATGGCCGCATCGCCCGACCGCAGTCCGAGCGCGCGCGCCACATCGGCGGGCGCGCGCAGGCGCCGGCAGTCGATGAAGCGGCGCTGCGTGCCGCTGGCCACGCCATCGTCCGGTTGCAGGCGCAGGAAGCGGAACTGCGTCGTCTGCTCGGCATGGGTGGCGACGAAGGTGCCCTTGCCCTGGCGGCGCACCAGCAGGTTCTCGGTGGCGAGTTCGTCGATGGCCTTGCGCACCGTCCCCTGGCTGACCTTGAAGCGCACCGCGAGTTCGGTCTCGCTCGGGATCGCCTCGCCGGGGCGCCACACGCCGGCCTGCAGGTCGCGCACCATCAGCGCCTTGATCTGCTGGTACAGCGGACTGAAGGCCGGGCTGGCGGTCTCGGTGGCGACGGTCGACATGGGCGGATTGCAACACAACGGGCGCCCATCGTCCATAATCAGCTGACAGATGTCTTATAGAAGACATAAGACTCGGGATTCCCCTCGCCCCGCGGCCGGCTTCGTCCTACACTCGCGCCCTGACCCCCTCCAAGACCCATTTCCCCTCTTCCGGAGCCCTCCATGAGCAAGAAACCCGTTCGAGTCGCCGTCACCGGCGCTGCCGGCCAGATCGGCTACGCGCTGCTGTTCCGCATCGCCTCCGGCGAAATGCTGGGCAAGGACCAGCCCGTGATCCTGCAACTGCTGGAGATCCCGGACGAGAAGGCGCAGAAGGCGCTCAAGGGCGTGATGATGGAACTCGAGGACTGTGCCTTCCCGCTGCTGGCCGGCATGGAGGCCCATGCCAGCCCGGAGACCGGCTTCAAGGACACCGACTATGCGCTGCTCGTCGGCGCCCGCCCGCGCGGCCCCGGCATGGAGCGCGCCGACCTGCTGGCCGCCAACGCGCAGATCTTCACCGCCCAGGGCAAGGCGCTGGACAAGTCGGCCAGCCGCGACGTGCGCGTGCTGGTGGTCGGCAACCCGGCCAACACGAACGCCTACATCGCGATGAAGAGCGCGCCGAGCCTGAAGCGCGAGAACTTCACCGCCATGCTGCGCCTGGACCACAACCGCGCCGCCAGCCAGGTCGCCGCCAAGACCGGCCAGCCGGTGGCCTCGATCAAGAAGCTGTGCGTGTGGGGCAACCACTCGCCGACGATGTACGCCGACTACCGCTTCGCCACCATCGACGGCAAGAGCGTGAAGGACATGATCAACGACCAGGTGTGGAACAAGGACGTGTTCTTGCCCACGGTCGGCAAGCGCGGCGCCGCCATCATCGAGGCGCGCGGCCTCTCCTCGGCCGCCTCGGCCGCCAACGCCGCCATCGACCACATGCGCGACTGGGCGCTGGGCACGAACGGCGAGTGGGTCACCATGGGCGTGCCGAGCAATGGCGAATACGGCATCCCGAAGGACGTGATGTTCGGCTACCCGGTCACCTGCGAGGGCGGCCAGTACAAGATCGTCGAGGACCTGCCGATCGACGCCTTCAGCCAGGAGTGCATCAACAAGACCCTGGCCGAGTTGCAGGGCGAGCAGGACGGCGTCAAGCACCTGCTCTGACCCGATGAGAACGCGTGTCGGGCCATCGCGCCGGGCCGCCGCAGCGCCCGCCCCTGCCGATGCTGCGGCCGCCGCGAGCCCCGCACGCCGTGATCTCATGACCCATCCTCGCGACGCCCTCTTCGACGCCGACGATCGCGCGCCGGCCCTGCCGGTGTGCGACCACTATTCCGGCGTCGAGGCGCGCATGCGCAAGAGCCTGGAGCTGCAGGGCGACCTCGGGCCGGTGTTCGACGTCACGCTGGACTGCGAGGACGGCGCGCCGGTCGGCGGCGAAGCCGAGCATGCGCACCTTTGCGCCGAACTGGTGATGTCGGCCGCCAACCGGCATGGCCGCGTCGGCGCACGCGTGCACCCCGTCGGCCACCCGGCCTTCGCGAACGACGTCGACACGCTGGTGCGCCGTGCCGGCGCGCGGCTGGCTTACCTGATGGTGCCCAAGCCGCGCGGCCTGGCGGATGCCACGCGCGCCTGCGAGGAGATCGACCACTTCGTGCGCATCCACGGCCACGGCCGGCAGATCCCCGTGCATGTGCTGGTGGAGACGCATGGCGCGCTGCGCGAGGTCGATGCGATCGCCGCGCATCCGCGCATCGAGTCGGTGTCCTTCGGGCTGATGGACTTCGTCTCGGCCCACCGAGGCGCCATCCCGGCCACGGCGATGAGCGCCCAGGGCCAGTTCACCCATCCGCTGGTGGTGCGCGCCAAGCTGGAGATCTCGGCGGCCTGCCATGCGCACGGCAAGACGCCTTCGCACTGCGTGGTCACCGAGTTCAAGGACCTGCACGCGCTGGCGGCGGCGGCGACGCGCGCCGCGCGCGAATTTGGCTACACGCGCATGTGGAGCATCCACCCCGACCAGGTGCTCACCATCGTCGACGCGTTCGCGCCGACCGCCGCGGAGGTCGACCTCGCCATCGAGATCGTGCGCGCTGCCCAGGCCGCGCAGTGGGCGCCGATCCGCCACCGCGACACGCTGCACGACCGCGCCAGCTACCGCTACTTCTGGCAGGTGCTGGAGCGCGCCCACCGCACCGGCCAGCCGCTGCCGGCGGAAGTCCGTCGCGCCTGGTTCGAGGCCTCCCCGGCCTGAGCGGTGTCCGCCGACTGTGGCAAGCACCACGGACGGCGGCCCATCCACGTTTGCACTTGTAAGCGCGCGGTCCACCGCGCAGCAATTGGTTGCAGTACGCTGTCGGGCAGCCTCATGCTGCGGCCACCGTCACTCGACACGCGCTTGCGCACACCGACCATGAACCTGAAGACCACCCTTGCCGTCGCCGCCGCCCTCTGCCTGGGCGCCACCGTTGCCGTAGCGCAGACCGCCACGCCGGCGAAGCCTGCAGCCAAGAAAGTGGCGGCCAAGAAGTCCGCGCCCAAGGCTGCAGCCGCTGCGGCCACCGTCGCCTTGCCCGCCGCCGACGCCGACCAGATGGCTGCGGCAGAACGCACCTACCTCGGCGAGTACCAGTGCGAGTTCAGCCAGTCGATCGACGTGTCGATGAACCCGAAGGCGAACGGTTACGTCGACGTCAGGCACCAGAAGCACGTCTGGACGATGAAACCGGTGCTGTCGTCCACCGGTGCACTGCGCCTGGAGGACGTGAAGGGGCAGACGATGCTGCTGCAGATCGCCAACAAGTCGATGCTGATGGACCAGAAGGCCGGACGCCGCGTGGTCGACGGCTGCGTGCACGAGAAGCAGAAGAGCGCCGCCCTCGCCGCCGCCAAGTAAGCTCCGCCGCTCCCGCAAAGGCCCGCCTCCGGCGGGCCTTTTCTTTGCTTGCGAGTGGAGCGACAGTCCGGCGTCAGCCACCACTGCGATGCTTCCTCAAGTCTTATATAAGATATAAAATATCGGGGTAACCCGAAGACCCGCCCGCGACACCGCAACGCCACCGGAGCCCCTCATGCTGCAAGCCTATCGCCAACATGCCGCCGAACGCGCCGCCCTCGGCATCCCGCCGTTGCCGCTGGATGCCAAGCAGACCGCCGAGCTGATCGAACTGATCAAGGCCCCGCCCGCCGGCGAGGACGCCTTCCTGCTGGACCTGCTGACGCACCGCGTGCCGCCGGGCGTGGACGACGCGGCCAAGGTCAAGGCCTCGTTCCTCGCCGCCGTGGCCCACGGCGACCTGAAGGTCGGACTCGTCTCCAAGGCCAAGGCCACCGAGCTGCTGGGCACCATGGTCGGCGGCTACAACGTGCACCCGCTGATCGAACTGCTCGACGACAAGGAAGTCGCCGGCGTCGCCGCCGAGGCACTGAAGAAGACCCTGCTGATGTTCGACTTCTTCAACGACGTTGCCGAGAAGGCCAAGGCCGGCAACGCCAAGGCGCAGGAGGTGATGAAGAGCTGGGCCGACGCCGAGTGGTTCACCAGCCGGCCCGAGGTGCCCAAGGCCATCACCGTGACCGTCTTCAAGGTGCCCGGCGAGACGAACACCGACGACCTCTCGCCCGCGCCCGACGCCTGGAGCCGCCCGGACATCCCGCTGCACTACCTGGCGATGCTGAAGAACACCCGTCCCGACGCAGCCTTCAAGCCCGAGGAGGACGGCAAGCGCGGCCCGATGCAGTTCATCGAGGACCTGAAGAAGAAGGGCCACCTGGTCGCCTACGTCGGCGACGTGGTCGGCACGGGTTCGAGCCGCAAGAGCGCCACCAACAGCGTGATCTGGGCCACCGGCCAGGACATCCCCTTCGTGCCGAACAAGCGCTTCGGCGGCGTCACGCTGGGCGGCAAGATCGCGCCGATCTTCTTCAACACGCAGGAAGACTCCGGGTCGCTGCCGATCGAGGTCGACGTGTCGAAGCTCGATATGGGCGACGTGATCGAGGTGCTTCCCTACGACGGCAAGCTGGTGAAGAACGGCCAGACAGTCGCCGAGTTCAAGCTGAAGAGCGACGTGCTGTTCGACGAGGTGCGCGCCGGCGGCCGCATCAACCTGATCATCGGCCGCTCGCTGACGGCCAAGGCGCGCGAGTTCCTCGGCCTGAGCGCCTCCACCGTGTTCCGCCTGCCGCAGGCGCCGGCGGCGACGAAGGCCGGCTTCACGCTGGCGCAGAAGATGGTCGGCCGCGCCTGCGGCCTGCCCGAAGGCCAGGGCGTGCGCCCGGGGACCTACTGCGAGCCGAAGATGACGACCGTCGGCAGCCAGGACACCACCGGCCCGATGACGCGCGACGAACTGAAGGACCTGGCCTGCCTGGGCTTCAGCGCCGACCTGGTGATGCAGTCGTTCTGCCACACCGCCGCCTACCCGAAGCCGGTGGACGTGAAGACGCACCGCGAGCTGCCCGCCTTCATCAGCAACCGCGGCGGCGTCGCGCTGCGCCCGGGCGACGGCGTGATCCACAGCTGGCTGAACCGCCTGCTGCTGCCCGACACCGTCGGCACCGGCGGCGACTCGCACACCCGCTTCCCGATCGGCATCAGCTTCCCGGCGGGTTCCGGCCTGGTCGCTTTCGGCGCGGCCACCGGCGTGATGCCGCTGGACATGCCCGAGTCGGTGCTGGTGCGCTTCAAGGGCCAGATGCAGCCGGGCGTGACGCTGCGCGACCTGGTGCACGCGATCCCGCTGTACGC
The DNA here is from genome assembly GCF_937952055.1 of uncultured Piscinibacter sp. Taxonomy (GTDB): domain Bacteria; phylum Pseudomonadota; class Gammaproteobacteria; order Burkholderiales; family Burkholderiaceae_C; genus Piscinibacter. The sequence continues at coordinate 24,731 of NZ_CALFYO010000029.1, read as the reverse complement.
CATCAAGGCCGGCCTGCTGACCGTGGCCAAGGCCGGCAAGAAGAACATCTTCAGCGGTCGCATCCTCGAGATCGAGGGCCTGCCGGACCTGAAGGTGGAACAGGCCTTCGAGCTGTCCGATGCGAGCGCCGAGCGTTCTGCCGCCGGCTGCACGATCAAGCTCGACAAGGCACCGATCGTCGAGTACCTGAAGTCGAACATCGTGCTGATGAAGAACATGATCGCCGACGGCTACCAGGACAAGCGCACGCTGGAGCGCCGCATTAAGAAGGTCGAGGCGTGGCTGGCCGACCCGCAGTTGCTCGAGGCCGACAAGGACGCGGAGTACGCCGCCGTCATCGAGATCGACCTCAACGAGCTGAAGGAGCCGGTGCTGTGCTGCCCGAACGATCCGGACGACGCCAAGTTGCTGAGTGAAGTGGCCGGCACGAAGATCGACGAGGCCTTCATCGGCTCGTGCATGACCAACATCGGCCACTTCCGCGCCGCGGCCAAGCTGCTCGGCGGCCAGCGCGACATCCCGGTCAAGTTGTGGGTCGCGCCGCCGACCAAGATGGACCAGAGCGAGTTGATCAAGGAAGGCCACTATGCCGCCTTCGGCACCGCCGGGGCGCGCACCGAGATGCCGGGCTGCAGCCTGTGCATGGGCAACCAGGCGCAGGTGCGCGAGGGCGCGACGGTGGTCTCCACCAGCACGCGCAACTTCCCCAACCGACTGGGCAAGAACACCAACGTGTTCCTCGCCTCGGCCGAGCTGGCGGCGATCGCCTCCAAGCTGGGCCGCATCCCGACCGTGGCCGAATACCAGTCCGAGATGGGCATCATCAACAAGGACGCGGCCAGCGTCTACCGCTACATGAACTTCGACCAGATCGAGGAGTACGCGGAGACGGCGAAGTCGGTGACGGTCTGATACGGCGCTGATCGTCTGTGGCACGGCCCGCTTCGGCGGGCCGTGCGCGTTTTGGGAGACCCTGGTCGCGGCTTTGGTTACACACCTCGGCGCCACCGGACTAGCATTCGCACTGTTCCCGCTTCCCGGCATTCACGCGGCCATGCGCCATCCGTTCCAGCGATCGATCCACCTCGTCCTCCTGCACGCCAGCGCACTGCTGGTCGCCTGCGGCGGCGGCAGTTCACCCGCCCCTGCGGCGGGCGGAGCGCCGTCCCCCGCACCCGCACCCGCACCCGCACCCGCACCCGCACCCGCACCCGCACCCGCACCGGCACCGGCACCGGCACCGGCTCCTGCGACGACCGGCTCGGCCTGCAACAACGCCACCGGGCGGGTACTCGAGGTCGGCCCCGGCAAAGCCTTTGCAGTGCCCAGCGCCGCGGCGGCGATCGCGCAGTCAGGCGATGTGGTGAAGATCGCTGCAGGAGACTACCGCGGCGACGTGACGACCTGGTCGGCCAACAACCTGACGATCTGCGGCATCGGCGGCCGCGCCAGGCTATATGCCGACGGCAAGAGCGCTGGAGGCAAGGGGCTCTGGGTCATCACCGGATCAAACGTGACGGTGGACAGCATCGAGTTCCACGACACGTCGGTACCCGACCAGAACGGTGCCGGTATTCGCGCCGAACAGACCGGCAGCCTGACCATCCTCAACAGCGGCTTCTACGACAATGAGAACGGGATTCTCGGGCCGGACGACGCCACCGCGTCGGTGGTCATCGATCGATCGGAGTTTGCTCGCAATGGGTATGGCGACGGCCAGTCGCACAACATCTACATTGGCCGAGCCGGTCGGCTGACGGTCACGCGCAGCTTCTTCCACGAGGCGAAGATCGGCCACAACCTGAAGAGCCGCGCCAAGGAAAACTTCATCGAGAACAGCTACTTTATGGATGGCCCCTCCGGCACCTCCAGCTATCTGAACGATTTCCCGGAAGGCGGCGTGGTGTACCTGCGCGGCAATTTCTACCACAAGGGGCCGAACGCCGACAACTCCACCGCCATCGCGTTCGGCGCCGAGGGCATCCGCTGGTCAATCAACACAGTGGAGATGGTGCACAACACGCTGGTGATGACCTGGTCAGGGGGTGGCTTCCTGTCAGCCCCGGCCAACACCCAGTCGGTGAAGATGACCGCCAACCTGTTCGCCGGCACGGGCTCGCCCGCGCTGGTCAGGGACGGCTTCGTGCTTGCCAACGTGGTGCAGTCGAACAACATCGTCTCGAGCGCCTCCAACGTGCCCGGCGCGGACAACATCGCCGCGCCCAGCTTCTGGCCGAATGCCACGCTGCAGGCTCAGATCGGCCTGGCCTCGGTGCTCGACCCGAACTACCTCAACGACTCGCCGCAGCCTTTCGCGTGGCGCGCCATCGGCGGCGGGGCGGGCAAGGTCGGCGCACTGCAGTCGGCGCCCTGAGCGCCGCCCGCGCGATCAGGGCCGCTCCGGCGCGATCTGCTCGGCCCAGTCGTACAAGGCGGCGAGGATCTCCTCGCCGCGCTCGTCCGCGGTGTCGCTGAGCGCGTCGATGCGCTCCAGGAAGTCCGCCACCGTCATCGCGCCGCCCGCGCCTTCGTGCAGCCGCTGCAAGCAGTGCTGCGCCCAGCGCTCGCGCTCGTCGTCCGCGAGCGTCTCCGGGAAGTTGCGCGCGCGATAGCGGAACAGCAGTTCCTCCAGTCGCCCATCGTCGAAGCCGGTCCTGCGCGCGGCCAGTCGATCGGGCGGCAACTCGCGCAGCCGCTGCAGCCGGCCGCGATCGGCATGGCCGACGAAGCCGCCGTAGAGGTCCTCGTCGACGTCGATCGCCGAGGTCGGCGCCGGGCGCTCGAACACGTCGGCCCAGCGGCCGGCCAGCTGCGACGCGCCGCTTGCCGCCGCCTGTGCATGTCGCGTCGCCTGCGCGAGGTCGACGCCCCAGCGTTCGGCCATGGCCGGGTTCAGCGCCTTCAGGTTGCCGACGACGACGGGGGACTTGTTGAGGTGGATGGTCTTGATGGGCAGACGCGGCACGCCTTCGGGCAGCGCATCGGCGCGGCTGAACAGGCGCGCGCGGATCGTCTCGGCGTCGAGCGCAAAGAGTTCCTGCGGGTCGGCGGCGAGGTCCCAGACGATCAGCTCGTTCTTGTTGGTCGGGTGCGGCGCCAGCGGCCACACCACCGCCAAGCAGCCGCGCTCCGGCGCGTACATGCCCGACACGTGCAGGAACGGCCGGTCGCTGCCGATCTCGGCGAGCACCGCCTCCTTGCGACGAAGCCTCAGGCAGAACTCCCACAGCCGCGGCTGCCGCTGGCGGATCAAGCGCGCCAGTGCGATGGTGGCGCGCACGTCGGACAACGCATCGTGCGCCGCCTCGTGCGCGAGGCCGTTGGCGGCGGTCAGGTGCTCCAGCCTGAACGAGGCCTTGCCCTCGTCATTCACCGGCCACTCGATGCCCTCGGGCCGCAGTGCGCGCGTGCAGCGCACCACGTCGAGCAGGTCCCAGCGGCCGCAGCCGTTCTGCCACTCGCGCGCGTAGGGATCGATGAGGTTGCGCCAGAACAGGAAGCGCGTCACCTCGTCGTCGAAGCGGATCGAGTTGTAGCCCACTCCCACCGTGCCGGGCTTCGCGAGCTGCGCCTCGATGGCGGCGGCGAAGGCATGCTCGGGGATGCCATGTTCGAGGCAGTGCTGCGGCGTGATGCCGGTGAGCAGGCAGGATTCGGGGTCGGGCAGCGCATCGGTGGGCGGCCGGCAATGCAGCATCACCGGCTCGTCGACCTCGTTGAGCTCGGCGTCGGTGCGGACACCGGCGAACTGCGCCGGCCGGTCGCGGCGCGGCACGCGGCCGAAGGTCTCGTAGTCGTGCCAGAAGAACGAGAAGTCGGCGCCGGGATCGCTCATCCCGGCACGATACCCCAGCCGCTGCCCGCGCCTGCTGCCTACTTCCTGCCGCGGGGTTTGGCCGTGCCGCCCTGCGCCAGCGCGTCGGACATGCCGATCAGCACGCCGCTGACCAGCGCCGCGTAGCTCTCGGCCAGCGTCTGCGCCGCCTTCAGGCTCGCGGCGCGGCTGTCGCGCATGGCCGTCTGCATCTGCTGGACGAACTGTTCGGCGGTGGTCGCTGCCTTGGCGCCGGACAGCGTGCCGCCGGCCTGCATCTTCTCCAGCACCGGCGCCCATTGCGACGCCGCCTGCGTGCCGGCCGATTCGGCGGCCTTCTTCACCGCGCCGATGAAGCTGTCCTCCATCGCCTCCAGGTCGGTGAGCGCCTTTTTCAGATTCTTCTCGCGCAGGTCCGCGCCCTGGTTGACGAACTGCTGCAGTGCCACGCGGTTGGCCTCCACCGCCTTGAGCAGCGCCTCGTCCATGCCGACCACCGCCTTGTCGAGCAGATCTTCGACGTCGATGTCGGGCATCTTGTTCTGTGCCGCGCCGGCGGAGGCGGCTTGCGCCACCGTCTTGAGCACCGAGCGGATGTTCTTCAGGCTGAGCTCGCGGCCCTGCAGCGCGGCGAGCGTCGCCTGGGTCACGCCCTTGCGCACCTGGTCGGTGGCGCCGGAGCTGGCGTTGGCGAACATCTGGATCAAGGCGTCCTGGTCGATGCCGGACTTCTGCATGGCGAGTCTCCTGGTGGTTCTTCGGGGGTGGTGGGACGAGCGCCGGAATGCTGTCACCAAATGCGGCGCGGCGCCAGAGGCCGGCGTCATCGAACGCGCACTGAATCTGGTTATGCTGTGGGCCCCTTTCCCGCCCCTGCTCCGGAGACCCGTTCCATGACCCGCGTTTTCAACTTCAGCGCCGGCCCGGCTGCCCTGCCCGAGCCCGTGCTGCGCCAGGCCGCCGAAGAGATGCTCGACTGGCAGGGCTCGGGCATGTCGGTGATGGAGATGAGCCACCGGGGCAAGGAGTTCATCGCCATCCATGCCGAGGCGACGGCGCTGCTGCGCGAGCTGCTCGCCGTGCCGGAGAACTACCGCATCCTCTTCCTGCAGGGCGGCGCGATCGGCGAGAACGCCATCGTGCCGATGAACCTGCTGCGCGGCAGGACGAGCGCCGACTACATCGACACCGGCGAATGGTCGAAGAAGTCGATCCAGGAAGCAGGAAAGTACTGCACGGTGAACGTGGCCGCCAGCGCCAAGGACACGAACTACACCAGCATCCCGAGCCGGGCGACCTGGAAGCTCGACCCGAACGCCGCCTACGTGCACATCTGCGCCAACGAGACGATCGGCGGCGTCGAGTACCACTTCACGCCCGACGTGGGCGAGGTGCCGCTGGTGGCCGACGTGTCCAGCAACATCCTCTCGCGACCGCTGGACGTCACCCGGTACGGCCTGCTCTACGGCGGTGCGCAGAAGAACATCGGCCCGGCCGGCCTGACCATCGTCATCGTGCGCGACGACCTGCTCGGCCGCGCCCTGCCGATCACGCCCTCGGCCTTCGACTACCAGCTGCAGGCCGAGGCCGACTCGATGCTCAACACGCCGCCCACCTACGCGATCTACGTCGCCGGGCTGGTGTTCAAGTGGATCAAGGCGCAGGGCGGCCTGAGTGCGATGGAGGCACACAACCGCACCAAGGCAGCGATCCTCTATGACTACCTCGACAGCCAGGACTTCTATTCGAGCCCGGTCGCCCGCGACTGCCGTTCGCTGATGAACGTACCCTTCAAGCTGCAGGACGCCACGCTCGACGATGCCTTCCTCAAGGGGGCGCAGGCGCGCGGCATGGTGCAGCTCAAGGGCCACCGCTCGGTGGGCGGCATGCGCGCCTCGATTTACAACGCCATGCCGATCGAGGGCGTGAAGGCCCTGGTGGACTACATGAGGGAGTTCGAGGCGAGTCATGGCTGACGCACCGGCACCCCTGAAGATCCTGGTGCTCAACCAGGTCTCGGCCAGCGGCCTGTCGCGGCTGCCGGCCGGGCGCTACCTGACGGGCAAGGACCTGGAGCGGCCCGACGCCATCCTGCTGCGCTCGGCCGACCTGCACGGCCGCGAGATCCCGGCCAGCGTGCGCGCCGTCGGCCGCGCCGGCGCCGGTGTCAACAACATCCCCGTCGCCGCGCTCAGCGCGCGCGGCGTGCCGGTCTTCAACACGCCGGGTGCGAACGCCAACGCGGTGAAGGAACTGGTGCTCGCCGGCATGCTGCTCGCCGCGCGCCACCTGAGCGCGGCACTGGACTTCGTGCGCACGCTCGACCCCTCGGCGCCCGGACTCGAGCAGCGCGTCGAGGACGGCAAGAAGGCCTTCGCCGGCCGCGAACTGGCCGGCCAGACGCTGGGCGTGATCGGCCTGGGCAAGGTCGGTTCGCTGGTGGCCGACGCGGCGATCAAGCTCGGCATGGAGGTGATCGGCTTCGACCCAGAGATCTCCATCGACGCCGCCTGGCGCCTGCCCGCGCAGGTCGGCCGCGCGCACAGCGTGGCCGAGGTGCTGCGGCGCGCGGATTTCGTGACGCTGCACGTGCCGCTGCTGCCGGCCACGCGCCACCTGGTCGACGCCGACAAGCTCGGCCAGATGAAGCGCCACGGCGTGCTGCTGAACTTCTCGCGCGACGGCGTGGTCGACGACGCCGCCGTGCTCGGCGCGCTGCAGCGCGGCGCGCTCGGCCACTACGTGAGCGACTTCCCCAGCGCCGCGCTGCACGGCCAGCCCCGCGTGACCGCGCTGCCCCACCTCGGGGCCTCCACCCGCGAGGCGGAGGAGAACTGCGCGGTGATGGTGGTCGACCAGCTGCGCGACTTCCTCGAACATGGCAACGTGGCCCACGCGGTGAATTTCCCCGCCGTGGCCATGGCGCGCGAATCGGCCTACCGTGTGGCGATCGCCAACGCCAACGTGCCCAACATGCTCGGCCAGATCTCCACCGCGATGGCGCGTGCCGGGCTGAACATCCACAACATGGTCAACAAGTCGCGCGGCGAGATGGCCTACACCCTGGTCGACGTCGACAGCCCGGTGGCCGACGCCGTGCTGGCCGACATCGGCTCGATCGAGGGCGTGCTCTCGGTGCGCTACCTGCCAACGGTCACCTAGGAAACTCATGACTGCCCATCCCTTCGCCTCGACACTCCGCAACTTCAGGACGGCCTCGGGCAGGGAGGGTCGCTGCTTCTCGCTGCCCGCGCTGGCGACGCGGCATCCTGCGGTGAGCCGCCTGCCGGTGTCGATCCGCATCGTGCTGGAGTCCGTGCTGCGCAACTGCGACGGCAGGAAGGTCACGCCGGAGCATGTCGCCCAGCTGGCGAACTGGAGGCCCAACGCCGAGCGCAGCGACGAGATCCCCTTCGTCGTCGCCCGCGTGGTGCTGCAGGACTTCACCGGCGTGCCGCTGCTGGCCGACCTGGCGGCGATGCGCAACGTCGCCGCCGCGATGGGCAAGAACCCGAAGGCGATCGAGCCGCTGGTGCCGGTCGACCTCGTCGTCGACCACTCGGTGATGGTCGACCACTACGGCAACAAGCACGCCCTCGACCTGAACATGAAGCTCGAGTTCGAGCGCAACCGCGAGCGCTACGAGTTCATGAAGTGGGGCATGCAGGCCTTCGACACCTTCGGCGTGGTGCCGCCGGGCTTCGGCATCGTGCACCAGGTCAACCTCGAGTACCTCGCGCGCGGCGTGCACCGGCGCGGCGACGGCGTGTGCTACCCCGACACGCTGGTCGGCACCGACAGCCACACGACGATGATCAACGGCATCGGCGTGGTCGGTTGGGGCGTGGGTGGCATCGAGGCCGAGGCCGGCATGCTCGGCCAGCCGGTGTACTTCCTGACGCCCGACGTGGTCGGCTTCGAGCTCACCGGCCGGCTTCGCGAGGGCGTCACCGCCACCGACCTGGTGCTCACCGTCACCGAGATCCTGCGCAAGCACAAGGTGGTCGGCAAGTTCGTCGAGTTCTTTGGCGAAGGCACGCGCACGCTCGCCCTGCCCGACCGCGCCACCATCGCCAACATGGCGCCGGAGTACGGTGCGACGATGGGCTTCTTCCCGGTCGACGAGCGCACCGTCGAGTATTTCAAGGGCACCGGGCGCAAGAAGAGCGAGATCGAGGCCTTCGAGGCCTACTTCAAGGCGCAGGGCCTGTTCGGCGTGGCCCAGGCCGGCGAGATCGACTACAGCCAGGTGGTGACGCTCGACCTCGGCACGGTCGCCCCCAGCCTGGCCGGGCCGAAGCGGCCGCAGGACCGCATCGAGATCGGCCAGGTGAAGACAAAGTTCGGCGAGTTGTTCAGCGCGCCGGTGGCCGCCAACGGATTCAACCAGCCGGCCGGGAGGCTCGATGCGCCGGTCACCACCGCCAGCGGCATCACGCTGCACCACGGCGACGTGCTGATCGCCGCCATCACCTCCTGCACCAACACCAGCAACCCGGGCGTGCTGCTCGCCGCCGGTCTGCTGGCCAAGAAGGCGGTGAACGCCGGGCTGACGGTGAAGCCGCACGTCAAGACCTCGCTCGCGCCGGGCTCGCGCATCGTCACCGAATACCTCGAAAAGGCCGGCCTGTTGCCCTACCTGGAGAAGCTCGGCTTCTACCTCGCCGGCTACGGCTGCACCACCTGCATCGGCAACGCCGGCGACCTGGCAGCGGAGATCAACGAGGCGATCACCGGCAACGACCTCGTCTGCGCCGCCGTGCTGTCGGGCAACCGCAACTTCGAGGCGCGCATCCATCCGAACCTGAAGGCCAACTTCCTCGCCAGCCCGCCGTTGGTGGTGGCCTACGCGATCGCCGGCAACGTGATGCGCGACCTGATGACCGAGCCGGTAGGCACCGGCACGAACGGCCGCGCGGTCTACCTCGGCGACATCTGGCCGACGAGCGACGAGGTCCACGCGCTGATGAAGTACGCCATGGACGGCCAGGCCTTCAAGGCGAACTACGAGAAGGTCAGGAGCCAGCCGGGCCAGCTGTGGAACGCGATCGAGGGCACGAGCGGCCAGGTCTACGACTGGCCCGCCTCGACCTACATCGCCAGGCCGCCCTTCTTCGACGGCTTCACGCCCGAGCCGAAGCCGGTGAGCCTGAAGATCGAGGGCGCGCGCATCATGGCCCTGTTCGGCGACTCGATCACCACCGACCACATCTCGCCGGCGGGCGCCATCAAGGAGAGTTCGCCGGCCGGACAGTGGCTGAAGGCGCACGGCGTGATGAAGGCCGACTTCAACAGCTACGGCTCGCGGCGCGGCCACCACGAGGTGATGGTGCGCGGCACCTTCGCCAACGTGCGCATCAAGAACCTGATGATCCCGCCGCTGGCCGACGGCTCGCGCGAGGAAGGCGGCGTGACGCTGCTGCAGCCCGCGCCGAGAGGCGGCGCCTCCGTCGCCGCCGGCGAGAAGTTGCCCATCTACGACGCGGCGATGAAGTACATGGCCTCGGGCACGCCGACGGTGATCTTCGGCGGCGAGGAGTACGGCACCGGCTCGTCGCGCGACTGGGCGGCCAAGGGCACGCAGCTGCTGGGCATCCGGGCGGTGGTGGCGAGGAGCTTCGAGCGCATCCACCGCAGCAATCTCGTCGGCATGGGCGTGCTGCCGCTGCAGTTCAAGGGCGGCGACTCGTGGGAAGCGCTGGGGCTGACCGGCGGCGAGCTGATCGACATCGACCTCGGCGCCGAGCTCAGGCCGCAGGCCGATGCCTCACTGGTGATCCATCGCGCCGACGGCTCGACGCAACGCGTGGCGCTGACGCTGCGCATCGACACGCCGATCGAGGTGGACTACTACCTGCACGGCGGCATCCTGCCGTTCGTGCTGCGGCAGCTGCTGGCCTGAGCTACCAGCTCGCCTCGCGCTCCGGCGTCGCGCCGATCCTGTGGATGGACAGGTCGGCGCCGTCGTGTTCCTCTTCGGGCGTGAGGCGCAGCGAGGTCACGGCGCGGATGCCGCCGTAGACGACCACGCCGCCGAGCAGCGCCCAGGCGACGCCGGCCAGGGTGCCGATCAGCTGCGCGAGCAGGCCGACGCCACCCAGGCCGCCGAGCGCCTGTTGCCCGAAGATGCCGCAGGCGATGCCGCCCCAGGCGCCGCACAGGCCGTGCAGCGGCCAGACACCGAGCACATCGTCGATCTTCCAGCGGTTCTGCGTCAGCGTGAACAGCACGACGAAGATCGCGCCGGCCACGCCCCCCGTGACCAGCGCGCCGGCCGGGTGCATCACGTCGGACCCCGCGCACACCGCCACCAGCCCGGCCAGCGGCCCGTTGTAGGCGAAGCCGGGGTCGTTCTTGCCGAGCAGCACCGCCACGAGCGTGCCGCCGACCATGGCCATCAGCGAGTTCACCGCCACCAGTCCGGAGATCTTGTCGATGGTCTGCGCGCTCATCACGTTGAAGCCGAACCAGCCCACGGCCAGCACCCAGGCGCCGAGCGCGAGGAAGGGAATGCTCGAGGGCGGGTGCGCGCTCATGCCGCCGTCCTTGCGGTAGCGGTTGGCACGGGCGCCCAGCAGCAGCACCGCAGCCAGGCCGATCCAGCCGCCCACCGCGTGCACCACCACGCTGCCGGCGAAATCGTGGAAGGCGACGCCCGCCACCGATTCGATCCAGCCCTGCAGGCCAAAGCGTCCGCCCCACACCGCGCCCTCGAACAGCGGGTAGATCGCGCCGACGACCACCGCGGTGGCGAACAGCTGCGGGCCGAAGCGCGCGCGCTCGGCGATGCCGCCGGAGACGATGGCCGGGATCGCCGCCGCGAAGGTGAGCAGGAAGAAGAACTTCACCAGTTCGTAGCCATTCTTCGCCGCCAGCGTCTCGGCGCCGGCGAAGAAGCTCATGCCATAGGCCACCGTGTAGCCGACGAAGAAGTAGGCGATCGTCGAGACGGCGAAGTCGACGAGGATCTTCACCAGCGCATTGACCTGGTTCTTCTTGCGCACCGTGCCGAGTTCCAGGAACGCGAAGCCGGCGTGCATCGCCAGCACCATGATCGCGCCCAGCAGAATGAACAGGGCGTCGGTACCCTGCTTGACCTGATCCATGCGGTGGCTCCTCGTGCGTTCTTGTCGTGCCTGTCGCACCGAGAACGGACGAAGGCGCACCAGGACAGCAAGTGTCATGCCTTGATTGGTGCAGGCAGAGCGCACTGCTTCGGTGATTCTTTGATCCGATTTGCATTCTTCTGGTGCGCTCGAGCACGAAGTGCGTGCGCGCGCGGGGCTGGTTATGCTGGGGCGCCATGGCCGAACCATTCAAGAATCTGCTCAATCCGGACACCGTGGGCTGGCTGCGCCGGCACCTGCAACGCGCCTGGCCGGCCTTCGACGGCCAGCGCTTCGAGGCGCTGGCGCGGCCGGGTCTGGAGGACCTGGAGCTGAAGGCCCGCGCGCAGCACCTGTGCGCGGCGCTGGAGGCCACACTGCCGGCGGACTTCGAGGCCGCTGCCGCCGTCATCGAGGCCAGCCTGGCGCCGCTGCGGGGCGACGAGGAACTCGGCGAGCTGCGCCCCGGCGACGCCGGGCTCGCCGGATGGACGGTCTGGCCGCTGACCGAGTTCGTGGCACGCCGGGGCCTGGCCGCACCCGAGCGCGCCTTGCGCGTGCTGCATGCGCTGACGCAGCGCTTCACCGCCGAGTGGGCAGTCCGCCCGTTCCTCGTCGCGCATCCGGCGCTGACCTTCGCCACGCTGGCGCGCTGGGCCCGCGATCCGAGCCCGCACGTGCGGCGGCTGGTCAGCGAAGGCAGCCGGCCACGCCTGCCCTGGGGCATGCGGCTCAAGGCGCTGATCGCCGACCCCTCGCCGACGCTGCCGCTGCTCGAAGTGCTGCAGGACGACCCCAGCGACTACGTGCGCCGCAGCGTCGCCAACCACCTCAACGACATCGCCAAGGACCACCCTTCGCTGGTGGCCAACTGGGTCGAGCGCCACCTGAGCAGCGCGACGGCCGAGCGCCGCGCCCTGCTCAAGCACGCCAGCCGCACGCTGATCAAGCAGGGCGACGCGCGCATGCTCACGCTGTGGGGGCTGGGGCAGCGCTTCGCCGGCGCGGCGAGCCTGAGCGTGGCGCCGAAGCGCATCGCCGTGGGCGACAGCGTCGAACTCCGGCTCGCGCTGAGCTCGACGGCCCGGCGCACGCAGAAACTGGCGATCGACTACGCGGTGCATCACGTCAAGGCCAACGGCGAGGCGCGCCCCAAGGTGTTCAAGGGCTGGGTGATCGATCTCGCGGCGGGCGAGTCGCGCACGCTGGTCAAGCGCCACTCGATGCGCGAGGTGACGACGCGCCGCTACCACGCGGGGCGGCACGAGGTCGACATGCGCATCAACGGCCGGGTGGTCGCCGCAGCGACCTTCGAGCTGCGCCTGTGAACCAGGCCGGGGCCGGGCTCAGCCGAACAGCTGCGACCAGTCGGTAGCGTCGAAGCCGACGCGCAGCGTGTCGCCGCGCACCAGCACCGGCCGGCGGATCACGCTCGGCTGCTCGATCATCAGCGCGAGCGCGCTGCGCGCGTCGGTCACCGCGGCCTGGCGCGCCGGGTCGAGCTTGCGCCAGGTCGTGCCCTGGCGATTGAGCAGCTTCTCCCAGCCCAGCGCACCGATCCACGCCTCGAGCTCGGCGCGCGGCACGCCCTGCTTCCGGTAGTCGTGGAAGACGGCGTCGACGCCCTGCCCGGCGAGCCAGGCGCGCGCCTTCTTGACGGTGTCGCAGTTCGGGATGCCGTAGAGGACGGTGTTCATCGGTGGCGCAGGATACCGATGAGCGGCTTGTCGACGTCGTCGCACAAGGGGTCGGGACCGTAGCCGGTGTCCTCGACGATGCCGGCCCGGCTCAGGCCGACCTGGAACCACTGGCAGAACGGGCTGCGGTAGCGGTACGACCAGACCGTCTGCTTCGTCCAGCCAGTGTGGCCGATGTTCGACGGCCGCCCGATGGCGCGCAGCACCTCGTCGCGCGTCATGCCGGCGGTGATGGTGGCGAAGCTGGCCTCGTTGAGCACCTGGGTGGCCGAACGCAGACGGCCCTGCGCATCGACGTCGAGCATCCAGGTCTCGCTGCCGTAGGGGCCGCGGGCGTACTCGAGGCGCTGCGCGCCGTCGGCCAGCGCGTGGCGGCCGGTCGGCTCGCCGAGATGGGCGCGGATCGCCTCGGCGCTCGCGCCGGGTGCGAGCTGCGCCGGGTTGCTCATGTTGACGCAGCCGGCGGCGAGCGCGCCGAGCAGCACGATGATCGAGCGACGAACCATGGGGGAGACGATAGCGGAAGTCCCGCCGCCGCGGACGAAGGCGCTGCCTAGAATCCCTGCCCATGTCCACGCTTCCCCCCTACGCACAGGCCCTCGGCCACGGCGTCCACGCGATCGACACCGGCTTCCACCGCCCGCTGTTCGATGCCGCCTACCTGATCGTCGAGAACGGCCGCGCCGCCTTCGTCGACACCGGCACCAACCACGCCGTGCCGCGGCTGCTGGGCACGCTCGAAGCCCTGGGGCTGAAGCCGGATCAGGTGGACTTCGTCATCCCCACCCACGTGCACCTCGACCACGCCGGCGGCGTCGGGTTGCTGATGCAGCAGCTGCCGAACGCGTCCGCCATCGTGCACCCGCGCGGCGCGCGCCACATGATCGACCCCGCCGCGCTGGTGGCGGGCGCCACGGCCGTCTACGGCGAGGCCGAGATGGAGCGCTCGTACGGACGCATCGTCGGCGTGAGCGCGCAGCGCGTGCGCGAGTCGGCCGACGGCATGGTGATCGAACTCGCCGGCCGGCCGCTGCAGTTCCTCGACACCCCCGGCCATGCGCGCCACCACCACTGCGTGTGGGACGCGCGCAGCCGCGGCTTCTTTACCGGGGACACCTTCGGCCTGAGCTACCGCGAGTTCGACACCGCGGTCGGCCCCTGGCTGCTGCCCACCACCACGCCGGTGCAGTTCGAGCCGGAGAAGCTGCGCGAGTCGGTGCAGCGGCTGCTGTCCTTCCAGCCCGAGTGCATGTACCTGACGCACTTCGGCCGCATCACGGAGGTGCAGCGGCTCGGCGCCGAGTTCCTCGAGCAGCTCGAGCAGATGGTGGCGCTGGGCCGCGCGCTGCGCGCCGCGCCGCAACGCCATGCCGCGATCAAGCAGGGCCTGCTGCGGCAGTACCAGGCGCGCGTGGCCGCGCACGGCTGCCGGCTCGCGCCCGGCGAGGTCGAGCGGCTGCTGGCCATGGACATCGAGCTGAACGCGCAGGGCATGGGCATCTGGCTCGACAGGGAGGCCGCATGAGCAGCGTGAACTTCGGCCTGGCCGGCCGGGTCGCCATCGTCACCGGCGCGTCGCAGGGCATCGGCGAGGCCTGCGCGAGGCGGCTCGCGGCCGACGGCGCGGCGGTGTCGCTGTGGGACGTCGACGCACCGCGCGGCGAGGCGCTGGCCGCGACGCTGCGCGCGAACGGCGCCGCCGTTTCGTTCCAGCGCTGCGACGTGTCGCGCAAGGCCGAGGTCGACGCCGCGCTGGCCGCCGCGCTGCAGGCCCATGGCCGCATCGACGCGCTGGTCAACAACGCAGGCATCTTCAAGGCCGCGGACTTCCTCGACATCAGCGAAGCCGACTGGGACGCCGTGATCGCGGTGAACCTGAAGGGCGCCTTCCTCGTCGCGCAGGCGGTGGCACGCTGCATGGCCGGCAGCGGCGGCGGCGCGATCGTCAACATGAGCTCGGTGAACGGCGTGATGGCGATCCCGAGCATCGCCAGCTACAACGTCAGCAAGGGCGGCGTGGATCAGCTCACCCGCGTGATGGCGCTGGCCCTGGCCGACCGCGGCATCCGCGTCAACGCCGTGGCGCCGGGCACCATCGCCACCGAGCTGGCGAAGAACGCGGTGCTCGGCAGCGAGGAGGCGAAGGCGCGCATCATGAGCCGCACGCCGATGCGGCGGCTGGGCGAGCCGGGCGAGATCGCCGACGTGGTGGCCTTTCTGCTCAGCGATGCGTCCAGCTACCTCACCGGCGAAATCGTCTACGCCGACGGCGGGCGGCGTGTGCTCAACTACACCGTCTGATCCTTCCTGGAGCCGACATGACCGATGCCGATCCGACGACCCTGCAAGGCGGCTGCCTGTGCGGCCGCGTGCGCTACGAAGTGACGCCCGAATCGGACGAGGGCTACTACTGCCACTGCCGCATGTGCCAGCTCGCCTTCGGCAACACGCGCGTGCCCTTCCTCAACGTGCCCAAGGCGTCGGTGCGCTGGCTGACCGAGCCGCCGAAGCACTACGCCTCGTCGAGCTTCGCGCTGCGCGGCTTCTGCCCGGACTGCGGCACGCCGCTGTCCTTCGAATACCGCGAGTCGGCGCGCATGGACCTCTCGGTGGGCAGCCTCGACGAGCCCTCGCGCGTCAGGCCGGTGTCGCACTTCGCCATCGAGACGCGCATCGCCGCGTGGCATGCCGACGACGGCCTGCCCGGCACGCGGCTCGACGAGCACCAGCGCCTGATGCAGCGCTGGAAGGACGCCTACGGCGAGGGCGTGGTGCCCGGCATCGCGGCCACGCGCGGCGCGTGACTCAGGCCGCCACCGCGCGCGGCGGCAGTTCCTTCTCGCGGATCGGCAGGTGCAGCAGCGCCGCGCCGGCGGCGAGCACGATGTCCGTGTACCACATCCAGTCGTAGGCGCCGGTGGCCTCGAAGGCCTTGCCGCCCAGCCAGGCGCCGAGGAAGCCGCCGACTTGGTGCGACAGCATGACGATGCCGAACAGCGTGGCCATGTGCGCGGGGCCGAAGAACTTCGCCACCAGCCCGGCCGTCGGCGGCACGGTGGACAGGAAGGTCAGGCCCATCACGGCGGCGAACAGCAGCATCACTGCCGTGCTCTTCGGCGCCAGCACGAAGGCCAGCACGGCCACCGCGCGCGTCGCGTAGACCAGCGAGAGCAGTGACTTCATGCGCCAGCGGCCGACCGCCCAGCCCATCGCGAAGCTGCCGACGATGTTGAACAGGCCGATCATCGCCAGCGACCACGCGCCCACCTGCGGCGGCAACCCGCAGGAGGCCACCACGCCGGGCAGGTGGGTGGCGAGGAAGGCGACGTGGAAGCCGCAGACGAAGAAGCCGCCGGCGAGCAGCCGGTAGCTGCGGTCGCCCAGCGCGCGGGAAATCGCCTCGCGCGTGCCCTCCCGCTTCGCCGGCGCCGCGCCGGACCCCTGCACCTGCACCGCGTTGCCGCGCAGCACCCAGGCGGCGGGCAGCGCCAGCAGCGTGATCACGGCCAGGCTCTGCAGCGCGGCCGCCCAGCCGGCGGCGGCGGTGATGCCCTGGGCGATCGGCGCGAAGAGGAACTGGCCGAAGGAACCCCCTGCATTGACGATGCCGCTGGCCATGCCGCGCCTGTCGGGCGGCACGAGGCGCGTGGTGGCCGCCATCAGCACCGAGGGCCCGGCCATCCCGGCGCCGCCGGCGGCGAGCACACCGATGGCGAACACCAGCCCGGCGGTGCTGGTCATGAAGGGGATCAGCGCCGTGCCCAGCGCGACGAGCAGCACGCCGGCCAGCAGCACGCGGCCGGCGCCGATGCGGTCCGCCACCATGCCGGCAAAGGGCTGGGTGAGACCCCACCACAACTGGCCGAAGGCGAAGGCGAGGCTGATGCTTGCCAGGCCGAGCCCGGTGGCGGTGTTCAGCGGGCCGAGGAACAGACCCATCGACTGGCGCGCGCCCATGGTCAGCGCGAAGGTGCCGCCGGCGGCCAGCAGCACCAGGGCCACCGGCGGCAGCGCGCGGCGCACGGCGTCATTCATCGTCGGTCTCCGGTTCGTCGAGGACGGCCAGGCAGTCGTCGAGCAGCGCGTGCAGCGCCGCCACGCGCTCGCTGCCGAGCCTGGCGTTGAGCGCCAACTGCGCCTGCTTCCAGGCCCGCTGGCCCTCGGCCCGCTTGGCGCGACCGGCGTCGGTGGCCACCACCGAGCGGCTGCGTGCATCGTCGCCAGGGCCCTGCTCCACCCAGCCGGCAGCGATCAGCGGCTGCAGGTTTCGCGTCAGCGTGGAGGCGCCGAGCTTCATGCGCGCCGCCAGTTCGCCGGGACGGATGGGCCCGAGCAGCACCACGTGCGAGAGCAGCGAGTACTGCGTGTTCTTGAGTCCCGTGGGCGTCACATAGGCGTCGTAGTGGCGCGTGACGGCACGGCTGAGCTGTCGCAGCTTCAGGTTGGTGCAGCCCTGCGGCTTGACGCCATCGCTCATGCTGATTATTGTATCTGCAATTATTGCAACTGCAACGACTGGAGTGCGAATGAACAAGACGAGTGAGGCCGAGGCCACCCTGGCACGCTGGCAGGCCGACGGCGAAGCGGCGCGCGCGCGGCGTGGCGAGATCGGCGTCGCTCGGCCCGAGCAGGTGGCCGGGCTGTCGGGCATGCAGGTGTTCGAGGCCATGATGGCCGGCCGCCTGCCGGCGCCGCCGATCGGCATCACGCTCGACTTCCTGCTCGTGCACGTCGAGCCCGGCGTCGCGGTGTTCCAGGGCAGGCCCGGCTTCGCGCACTACAACCCGCTGGGCACGGTGCACGGCGGCTGGTTCGCCACGCTGCTCGACTCGGCGGTGGGCTGCGCGGTGCACTCCTCGCTGCCCGCCGGCAAGGCCTACACCACGCTGGAGCTGAAGATCAACATCGTGCGTGCGCTGACCGACAAGGTGCCGCTGGTGCGCGCCGAGGGCCGCGTGGTGCATGGCGGCAACCAGGTGGCCACCGCCGAAGGCCGGCTGATCGGGCCGGACGGCAAGCTGTACGCGCACGCCACGACCACCTGCCTGGTCTTCGACACCCGCCGCTAGAACCGCCTACTGCCCGGCCCGGGTCAGCGAGCGCAGGAACCACAGCCCGACCGCCGGGCCGACGGCCAGCCAGGGCAGCACGCTGCCCAGCGGCCAGACCGCCGCCATCGCCGCGAACAGCGTGATGGTGCCCACCGAGATGGTGAAGCCGATCGCGTTGACGAAGGTGAGCACGCTGCCGACCATCGCGCGCGGCGCGTTGGCGGCGGTCAGCGCGCTGAACTGCGGTGAGTCGCCCGAGACGGTGGCACCCCACCACAGCAGCCACACCCCCCACAGCAGCAGCGGCGCATCGAGCATCCACGGCGCGAGCAGGCCGCACAAGCCGCTGCTGGCGAGTTGGAAGCCAGCGACGCGCGCGCCGCCGACGCGCCGCACCAGCGCGCCGCCGATCACGCAGGCGACGCCGCCTGCCGCCATCGTCGCGGCCACCCACCAGGACGAGGCCGCCCCCACGAAGCGCGTGGCGACGATCGCCGGGATGAGCACGAAGAAGGCGTAGAGCTCCCACATGTGGCCGAAGTAGCCGAAGGCCGAAGCGCGCACCTGGCGGTCGTGCCAGATCACGCCGAGCGCGCGTGGCGTGATGCGCGCCGCCGGCGCGAGGTGCGGCCCGTCGGGCACGAGCAGGTACATCAGCACGCCGCCGCCCGCGGCCACCGCGGCCACGGCCAGCATCACCGCCTGCCACGGCCACTGCGCGCCGAGCGCACGCAGCGCGAAGGGCAAGGCGCTGCCGAACACCAGCGCGCCGACCAGCACGCCCAGCGCCCAGCCCAGCCCCTGGGCGAACCAGCCGGCCGCGATCTTCATGCCCACCGGGTAGATGCCGGCCAGCGCGACGCCGGTGGCGAAGCGCAACACCAGCAGCAGCGACAACTGCGGCGGCAGCAGCGCGGTGGCAGCGGCCAGCGCGCCGGCGAGCAGCGCGCAGACGAGGAAGACCTTGCGCGGCGAGAAGCGGTCGGCGATCGACAGCAGCGCGAAGACGAAGGTGCCGACGATGAAGCCGATCTGCACCGCCGCCGTCAGCCAGCCGATCGCGGCCGCGGGCAGCGCGACGTCGTGCTGCAGGTCGGCCATCACCGCGTTGATGGCAAACCAGACCGAGGTGCCCGCGAACTGCGAGATCGCGATGACGGGCAGGATGCGCCTGGGGACGGCGCTCACCGTGCCGGCCTTCTGAACACCAGCCGGTCCGCCGTGGAGACGCGCGCGTCGAAGCGGTAGCCGTCCTCGTCGAAGCTGGTGAGCGCCTGCGGCGTCTGCAGGCGGTTCACGATCGCGTGGCGCGCCATCATGCCGCGCGCCCGCTTGGCGAAGAAGCTGACGATTCTGTAGGCGCCACCGCCCTGGCCTTCCTCGAACACGCACTCGACCACGCGCGCCTTCAGCGCCGGGCGCAGTGCGGCGCGCGAATACTCCTGCGAGGCGAGGTTGACGACCACCGGCTCACCTTCGCCGCGCTGGCGCCTGTTCAGGTACTGCGCGAGCGTGTCACCCCAGAATTCGTAGAGGCTGCGGCCGCGTTCGCTGGCCAGCGCCGTGCCCATCTCGAGGCGGTAGGGCTGCAGCCGGTCGAGCGGCCGCAGCACGCCGTACAGGCCGGAGAGGATGACGACGTGCTCCTGCGCCCAGGCGAGGTCGTCGACGGCGAGCGTGCCGGCCTGCAGGCCTTCGTAGACATCGCCCGCGAAGGCGAGCAGCGCGGGGCGACTGTTCTTCGTCGTGTTGCGCTTCGACCAGGCCGCATAACGCGCCACGTTGAGGGCGGCGAGTTCGTCGGAGAGGTCCATCAGCTTCGCCACCTGCAGCGGCGTCTTCGCCTTCATCACCTCGATCAGCGCGGCCGCCTCGCCCATCAGCCGCGGCGTGGTGGCGAGCGCGGCCACCTCGGGCGGCACGGGGCTCTCGTAGTCGAGGCGCTTGGCGGGGGACAGCAGGTACAGCATCGGCGGGGGTGGTTCCGGTCGGGCAAAGCGCGCATCTTGCCATTGGCCGCACGGCTCGACGGAAGTCGCGGCTGCGCGTATCACCTGAAGTCGCGGCTGCGCGCGACCAATCCCGCCAGCAGCGGGCTGTGGTCGATCAGCTTCATGGCGACGAGGTGCATCACCTCGCCCTCGCGCTGCCACTGGCCGTAGACGGTGAGCAGCCGCGTACCGAGCAGTTCGCGCCGGTGCGCCTCGAACACCCTGGGCCAGACGATCACGTTGACCACGCCGGTCTCGTCTTCCAGCGTGACGAAGGTGGTGCCCTTGGCCGTCTCGGGGCGCTGGCGGTGCGTGACCAGGCCGCTGGCGCGCGCGAGGCGCCCGTGCGGGTAGGTCTTCAGCACCGCCGCTGGCTGCACCTTGAACTGCGCGAGCTCCTCGCGCAGCAGGCCGATGGGATGACGTTGCAGCGACAGGCCCAGCGCGCGGTAGTCGGCCAGGGTGTCCTCCACCGCCGAGGGCGGTGCGAGCTCGGCGCGCCGCTCGTGCACGCGCGTGTCGCGCAGCATCGGCGTGGCGCGCGTGTCGACGCCGGCCACGGCCCAGGCGGCCTGGTGGCGGTGGCCGGCCAATCCGCGCAGCGCGTCGGCCTGCGCGAGGGCCTGCAGGTCGCGGGCGTTGAGCGCGGCACGACGGGCGAGGTCCTCGACGCTGGCGAAGGGGCCGCCGTCGCGGGCCGCGACGATGCGCCCGGCCGCCTCCAGGGACAGACCGCCGACACGGTCGAGGCCGAGCCGCACCGGCACCGATTGCTCACCGACCGGCCCGCTCAATCCTTCCAGCACCGAGTTCACTTCGCTGACGCCCACGTCGACCGGCCGCACCTCCACGCCGTGCGCGCGTGCGTCGCGCACCAGCTGCGCCGGGGCGTAGAAGCCCAGCGGCTGGCTGTTCAGCAGCGCGGCGAGGAAGGCATCGGGATGGTGGCGCTTGATCCAGCAGCTGACGTAGACCAGCAGCGCGAAGCCGGCGGCATGGCTCTCGGGAAAGCCGTACTCGCCGAAGCCCTCGATCTGCTTGAAGATGCGCTCGGCGTAGTCGCGCTCGTAGCCCTTCTCGACCATGCGGCCGACCAGCCGGTCGTGGAACGGCCCCAGCCCGCCCTTGCGCTTCCAGGCCGCCATCGCGCGGCGCAGCGCGTCGGCCTCGCCGGGCGTGAAGTCGGCGGCGATCATCGCGATCTGCATCACCTGCTCCTGGAAGATCGGCACGCCCTTGGTCCGCTGCAACGCGGGGCGCAGCGCCTTCGGGTAGTCGATCT
The DNA here is from genome assembly GCF_937952055.1 of uncultured Piscinibacter sp. GTDB lineage: Bacteria > Pseudomonadota > Gammaproteobacteria > Burkholderiales > Burkholderiaceae_C > Piscinibacter. The sequence goes on along the minus strand of NZ_CALFYO010000029.1, from coordinate 3,789 downwards.
GATCGTCGCTCAGGTTCCGGTTCTTCAGGTAGGGATGCACCATGCCGCCCTGGATGGGCCCGGGCCGCACGATCGCCACCTCGACCACCAGGTCGTAGTAGGTGCGCGGCCGCAGGCGCGGCAGCATGCTCATCTGCGCGCGGCTCTCGATCTGGAACACGCCCACGGTGTCGGCGGCGCAGATCATGTCGTAGGTGGCCCGATCGTCGCGCGGCACCTGCTGCATCCCGAACGGCCGGCCGAGCTTGCGCGCGATGTCGGCCAGCGATCGCCGCAGCGCGCTCAACATGCCCAGCGCGAGGATGTCGACCTTGATGAGCCCGAGCGCGTCGAGGTCGTCCTTGTCCCATTGCACCACGCTGCGCCCCGGCATGGCGGCGTTCTCCACCGGCACCAGCTGCTCGATCTGGTCGCGCGCGATGACGAAGCCGCCGGGGTGCTGCGAGAGGTGGCGCGGGAAGCCGATCAGCTGCTGCGTGAGTTCCACCCACTGGCGCACGATGGGCGATTCGGGGTCGAAGCCGTTCTCGCGCAGCCGCTCGGCGCTGATGCTGCGCCCATCGAACCACTGCTGGCCCTTGGCGACGGCGTCGATGCGCTGCGGGTCGATGCCCAGCGCGCGGCCGACGTCGCGCACCGCGCTGCGCGGGCGGTAGCTGATCACCACCGCGGTGAGCGCGGCACGGTGGCGGCCGTACTTGCCGTAGATGTACTGGATGACCTCCTCGCGGCGCTGGTGCTCGAAGTCGATGTCGATGTCCGGCGGCTCGTTGCGCTCGGCGCTGATGAAGCGCTCGAACAGCAGCGTGGCCTCGCGCGGGCTGACCTCGGTGACGCCGAGGCAGTAGCACACCACCGAGTTGGCCGCGCTGCCGCGGCCCTGGCAGAGGATGCCCTGCGCGCGCGCCCACTGCACGATGTCGGCCACGGTGAGGAAATAGGGCTCGTAGCCGAGCTGGGCGACCAGCGCGAGCTCGTGCTCGATGCGCTGCAGCGCGTCGGCACGCGCCGCCTCGGCGCCGGGCTCGGCCAGCGGCCCGTCGAGCGGGAAGCGGCGCTCCACGCCTTCCATCACCCGCGTGCGCAGCCAGGAGGCCGGCGTGTGGCCCTCGGGCACGATCTCGCGCGGGTACTCGTAGCGCAGTTCGGCCAGCGAGAAGCTGCAGCGTGCGGCGAAGGCCAGCGTGTTCTCCAGCCATTCCGGCTCGTACAGCGCCGCCAGGCGCATGCGCGAGCGCAGGTGCTGCTCGGCGTTGGGCGCGAGCGCGAGGCCGCACTGCGACACCGGCCGGTTCAGCCGCGTGGCGACGAGCGTGTCCTGCAGCGCCTTGCGCGAGCGCACGTGCATCAGCACGTCGCCGGCGGCGACGACGGGCAGTCCGGTGAGCTGCGCGACGCGCTTGACCATCGCGCGCAGCGCCTCGTCGCCGGCGCGGTGCAGCAGCTCGAGGGCGATGCCGGCGCGGTCGATGCCGAACCAGGTCTTCAGCCACATCGCCTGCGCGAACACGGCCTCGAAGCCCTGCGCCGCATCGGGCACCAGCAGCGCCAGGCATCCGGGCAGCCCGGCGAGGAAGGGTGCGTGGGGCACGCGGCCTTCGACATCGGACGGATGCGCGAGGTACTCGCCCTTGGGCGCACGACGCCGCGCCACGGTGACCCAGTGCGACAGGTTGCCGTAGCCGCGGCGCGTCTGCGCCAGCAGCACCAGGCGCGCATGCGGCGCCGGCGCGGCACTGCCTCCCGCGGCGGGCAGCGTGAGCTGCATCTGCGCGCCGACGATCAGGTGCAGGCCGCACGCGCGCGCCTGCCCGTGCGCGCGCACCACGCCGGCGAGCGAGCATTCGTCGGTGAGGGCGAGCGCAGCGTAGCCGAGCGCGTGCGCGCGGCGCACCAGCTCGTCGGGCTGCGAGGCGCCGCTCAGGAAGCTGAAGCTGCTGCGGCAGTGGAGCTCGGCGTAGCCCGGCAGGGTCGTGCGGCGTCGCATGGCGATGGTTGCTCGGCCGGCAAGTGCCACGCCGGCGGATCGGGCTCGCGCGCGTAGCGGCCGGCGCCGGCAGGCCACTGCGGCGCGCCGGCCGGTGCCGCCGGCGTGGCGGCCACGGGCATGTGCAGCTGGTCGAGCGGGCTGCGCACGGCGCCGCCGCCGAGCTTGAGCACATGGGTGTAGATCATGGTGGTGCTGACATCGGCGTGGCCGAGCAGCTCCTGCACAGTGCGGATGTCGTAGCCCGACTGCAGCAGGTGCGTCGCGAAGGAATGGCGCAGCGTGTGCGGCGTGGCGGGCCTGGCGATGCCGGCCTCGTGCAGCGCACGCTTGAAGGCGCGCTGGAAGCCCTGGTCGAACAGGTGGTGGCGGCGCAGCGGCGGCGGTGCTTGGCCGTCCCCGGCGGCGTGGCCGAGCGGGCGCTCGCGCGGATCGGTCGAGAGCGTGGCCTGCGGGAAGACCCAGAACCAGGCCCAGGACTCGGCCGCGCGCGGGTACTTGCGCACCAGCGCATGCGGCAGGTTCACCCCGGCGACGCCGGCCGCGCGGTCGGCCGCCCACAGGCGATGGGCCTCGGCCAGCTGCGCGCGCAACGGCGCCTCGAGCGCGGCCGGCAACATCACGACGCGGTCCTTGCCGCCCTTGCCTTCGCGCACGACGATGGCGCGGCGCTCGAAGTCGATGTCCTTCACACGCAGGCGCAGCCCTTCCATCAGGCGCAGGCCGGTGCCGTAGAGCAGCTGCGCGAACAGCTGCAGCACCGGCCACGGCGCCATCGCCGCGAGCAGGCGCGACACCTCGTCGTGCGACATCACCACCGGCAGGCGCGGCTGGCGCTGCGGGCGGCCGATCTCGTCCATCCACGGCACGCGCTGGTTCAGCACCTTCTGGTAGAGGAACAGCAGCGCCGACAGCGCCTGCTTGTGGGTGGACGGCGAGACCTGGCGCTCCGAGGCCAGCCAGGCCAGGAAGGCCTCCACCTCGGCGCCCGACAGCTCCGCCGGATGGCGCAGCCCGTGGAAGCGGATGAAGGCGCGCACCCAGTGCACATAGGCCTGCTCGGTGCGCAGGCTGTAGTGCATGTAGCGCACCTGCATGCGCAGGAGGTCGAGGAGGCGGGGCGAGCTCGACGAGGCGGGTCTCGGATGGTTCATGCGCCACTCCAGATTGATTCATTGACTGTATGTTTGTACAGTATCCCTGTTTCGGCACTCTCGGCAACCCCCGACCGGACTCGGCGACACCCCCTGCGCCGCCGATGCCCCCGCACGATTGCCCGTGAGGCTTGGAGAGGAAATGCAGATACCGCAGCCCCGAAGGAAGACTGCCACCGCGCTCAGCGCCTGGTGGCGGGTGGCCAAGACCATGCAGCCGGGTGAACGCGGCGCCATCCGGCTGATGCGCCAATACGGAGACCAGCTGGTGTGTGTTCGCTACCGGCAAAGTGGAACGGGGGAGGAGCGTCTCACCACAGTGGAACTCATCATCGAGCGAACCGTCATCCGCAAGCGCTGCGACGAGATCGTCTCATTCAAGATCAAGGACAGCGAGTCCGCGCTGCGCCGAGAGGCATTGCGGCGGGGCGCACGGTTCGACTCGAAGACCAGACTGTGGCGGCTTCCACGCCACGAAGTACTCAGTCTGGGACTGCGTCATCGCATTGCCCTTCCCGTCGAGCAGTTGCTCCGCGAAGAAGAGTCCATAGGAAGGAACGCGTTCCTAGATATGGCAAAGTGAGGTCGAAATCACGTTAGGCGTCACATTGAGGCGCCGAGTCATGCGGCGCTGGCCTTCCAATCCGG
>NZ_CALFYO010000028.1 GCF_937952055.1 uncultured Piscinibacter sp. | reverse complement strand
GTCGCCGGCGGCTTGAGCGCGGATGCGCATCGGGTCTGCCATGTCTTGCTCCTTGATCCGGCGCTCAGCCGCCACAGCCACCGAGGGTGACCTTGATTTCCTTCTGCGCAAAGAGCACCTTGTTGTCCGCGGTGATGGCCACCGCCATCACGTGGGACGACTGGCCCATCTTCACGCGCGTGGAGATGTTCGGCTCCACCGCGTCGGTGACATCGAACAGCGCAGCGAGCATGTTGGGGTTCTTCTCGACCAGCAGCAGCAGGCGCTTGACCCCTGGCAGCGTGCTGGCCGCACCGACCGGCACGACGGCGCCGTTCTCGGCGATGTCGGGACCGGTGATGGTGACGTCCTTGCTCTCGGCAGGGCCCGAGGTGCCCAGCGCCTTCATCAGGTCGCCCATGTTCTTGGCCTCGAAGGCGGCCTGCGACCAGGCAGCCTGGGCCGCCTGGGGCAGCAGCCCCAGCCCTGCCAGCGCGGCAGCCACGGACGCGCTGCGCGTCAGCATCTCTCGACGGGTGGACATGGATCAGCCTCCTGTGGCGTATGCGCCCTGCAACGTGTGGCGATGGTCGTCCGGCAGAGGCCGAAACCCCATTACCCAAATGGGCTATCGGGCCTCACCCATCGCGGTAATAGACGGTGGCACGACCCAGCCCCGCTAATAGGCGGGATAGTGCACTGGAGACTCGCATGAACTTCGACAAGGAATTCGACGCCTCGGGACTGGCCTGCCCGCTGCCCATCGTGAAGACCAAGAAATCGCTGGCCGACATGGCCTCGGGGCAGGTACTGCGCGTCATCGCCACGGACCCGGGCTCGGTGTGCGACATGGCCGCCTTCGCCGAGCAGACCGGCAACGCGCTGCTGCACTCGGGCTCCGAGGGCGGGAAGTACGTGTTCTTCCTGAAGAAGGCCTGACGCATGACCACCAAGAAGATGGCGATCATCGCCACCAAGGGTGCGCTGGACATGGCGTACCCGCCGCTGATCCTTGCCTCGACGGCGGCAGCGCTGGGTTGGGAAGTGCAGGTGTTCTTCACCTTCTATGGCCTGCAGCTGCTGCGCAAGGACCTCAGCGGCATCGCCATCAGTCCGCTGGCCAACCCGGCGATGCCGATGCCGGTGCCGATGCCGGTGATCGTCTCGGTGCTGCCGGGCATGCAGGCGATGGCCACCTCGATGATGAAGGCGAAGATGAAGAAGAAGGGGGTCGCCTCGCTCACCGAACTGCGCGATCTCTGCCTCGAAGCGGACGTCAAGTTCATCGCCTGCCAGATGACGGTCGACCTGTTCGAGTTCGAGAAGAGCGACTTCATCGACAACATCGAGTACGGCGGTGCCGCGACCTTCATGAAATTCGCCGGCGAGTCCGACGTCTGCCTGTTCATCTGAGCGCCCGAGCATCCCCGGCACGTACCGGGGTGCCACTGAGGAGACACGCTTGAAACGACTGCTCGCGGCGCTCGTCGCCCTGCTGCTCGCGCCCGCCTGCTTCGCCATCGGGCCCTACCTTTCCGGCGACACGCTGCCCGCCGGGGATCTGCCGTCGCTGATGACGCGCGTCGAGCAGAAGCTGCGCGACGACGGTTTCACCGTGATCGGCCGACACCTGCCGCGCGGTCTTCCCAAGCATGGCAGCGTGATCGTCACCGACGCTGCGCTGCTGCAGTCGATCCGCGCCGCCGGCGGGACGGCCATTCTGGCCGCGCCGATCCGCGTGGGCGTGCGCAGCGACGGTGCCGTGTCGTACATGAATCCCGACTACTGGGGGCGCGCCTACCTGCGCGGCGGCTTCGAGGCCGCGCAGCCGGCGCTGCGCTCGGTGCGCACGCGGCTGGCTCACGCGCTGGGTGCCGGCGCCGCCTTCGGCGGCGACGTTCCGGAGGCGGACCTGCCGAACTACCGCTACATGTTCGGCATGGAGCGCATCGACTCGCAGCGCAACGAACTGAATGCCTTCGCGAGCTTCGACGAGGCGCTGAAGACGGTGCGTACCCAGCTTGCCCAGAGCGCCGGCGGCACCGCCCCGGTCTACGAGGTGGTGATGCCCGACGCGAAGCTGGCGGTGCTGGGCGTGGCGCTGAACGACCCCGAGCAGGGGGAAGGCTGGTGGGTCGGCACCATCGGCCCCGACCACGTCGCCGCCCTGCCCTACGAGATCTACATCGTCGACGGCAAGGTCTACTCGCTCTACGGCCGCTACCGCATCGCGCTGTCCTGGCCGGCGCTGGGCATGGGCCAGTTCATGCGCATCGTGCGCGCGCCCGACGTGATCCATGAAACTATGGGCCGGCTGGCCGGCGCATCGGCGCGCTGAGCGGCCACACGCAGGGAGAAAACGATGGACCTGGCCAGCAATCCCGCCACCGTGGTCGTCTGGGGCGGCTTCGCGCTCGCCTTCCTGTTCGGCGCCATCGCCAACAAGGCCAACTTCTGCACCATGGGTGCGGTGTCCGACGTGGTCAACATGGGCCACTGGGGCCGCATGCGCATGTGGCTGCTCGCCATCGCGGTGGCCGTGCTCGGGGCGAATGCACTGGCGCAGGCCGGTCTGGCCGACCTCTCCAAGAGCATCTACCAGCGCACCACGCTGAACTGGCTGTCGCTGGTCGTCGGTGGGGCGCTGTTCGGCGTGGGCATGTCGCTGGCCGGTGGCTGCGCGAACAAGAACCTCATCCGCGTCGGCGGGGGCAGCGTGCGTTCGCTGGTGGTGCTGACCTTCCTCGCCATCTCGGCCTACATGACGCTCAAGGGCCTGTTCGGCCAGTGGCGCGCAGCCTGGCTCGACCCCGTCTCGATCGACCTGGCGCGCTTCGGCTGGAAGGACCAGAGCCTCGGCTCGCTGCTGGCCGGCGCGGGGATCGCTCCGGCGACGGCGCGGCTGGCATCGATGGGCGCGATCGGCCTGGCGCTGCTGCTGTTCGTCTTCAAGGATGCGCGATTCCGCGCCAACCCGACGCAGTGGCTGGCCGGCATCGCCATCGGCGTGCTCGTCACCGGTGGCTGGTACGTCTCCGGCCACCTCGGCTTCGGCGAGAACCCGGACACGCTGGAGACCGGCTACTTCGCCACCAACACGCGCACCATCGAGTCGCTGAGCTTCGTCGCGCCGCTGGCCTACGGCCTCGAGCTGCTCCTGCTGTGGACCGACAAGTCGCTGCACCTGAGCTTCGGCATTGCCACTGCGCTGGGCGTGCTCCTCGGCTCGGGCGCCTGGGCGCTGGCCACGCGCAGCTTCCGCTGGGAAGGCTTCGCCTCGATGGCCGACCTGCGCAACCAGCTCGTCGGCGCGGTGCTGATGGGCTTCGGCGGCGTCACCGCGATGGGCTGCACCGTCGGCCAGGGCCTGTCGGGGGTGTCGACGCTGGCGATCGGCTCCTTCATCGCGCTGGCAGCGATCGTCGCCGGCTCGGCGGCGACACTGAAGTACATCACCTGGCGCGCCGAGCGCGAAGCCTGAGCGACGCGGAGGGCGGGGCTTGGTCGGCCGCCTCGTCGCCCTGCGCGACGTCGGTGCAGTGCGCGAACGCCTGGCCGAGCGCTGTCCGCAGGACATGGCGACGGATTGCACGCCCGGGCAGCTCGGCAGCCCGATGACGATCGGCCAGCCCGAGTGAGGCTTCAGCGCCGGCACACGGCCGGCGGCGCGGTCAGCAGCGCGGCAATGGCGGCACTGGCCTCCGCGCCGCGCTCGGCGTGCAGGGCCAGCGCCTGCTCGGCCAACGTCATGAAGTGCGCCTCGCCCAGGGCGCAGGCCTGGCGCAGTGACGCACCGTCGTCGCCGCCGCGCCAGTCGCGATAGGCCTGCTTGAGCCCCGGGAACAGCGTCTCGCGGATGCCGTCGTAGCCGGCAAACCAGAAGTGGATGGACGTGGCGGCGCCGCGCTCGAGCAGGGCGGGCAGCGTCGTCGTCAGGTCGGCAAGGTGGTCGCGCACCGCACGCACGTGCAGGTCGGCGCGGCGGTCCTGCAGGTCCAGCCGCATCGCCGCCCACGCCGGCCCCAGGCGGCGTCCGGCACGGTGCTCGCCGATCTCGTGCAGGATCAGCGTCTCGCCCTGCTCGTCGAGCATGCGCGGCAGGCCGGCGCGGAAGTCGTGCTCCAGGCCGTAGGCTTCGGCCACCGCCTTGAACGGCCCCGCGGCGCGCTTCAGGCCGAACACCTCGAACTTCTCCCACAGCCAGCGCGCCATCGACTCGCGGCGCAGCACGATGGTGTCGCCGCTCAATGCCGCCGGCGGCGCGAACAGGCCACGCGCCCATTCGCGCCCGCACACCCGCACGACCAGGCGGTCCGCAACCTCGCGCGTCTCCTCCAGTTCGGCAACGAAGAAGCCCGGGCGGTCCGCACCCAGCCAGCCGGCGCCGTAGACGCTGCCCTGCGGCATCAGCACCGCGTTCATCCCGTCGGTGTCGAAGGCATCGAGGGCGTCATCGCCAACACCGGGCAGACGCAGGAACTCGCGGCCCTCCAGCTGGGCCCACAGCGCCTCGCGCCGGGCGATCCAGGCGCCGATCTCGCTGCGCGCCAGCGGCGCGTCCAGCGGCAGGCCGCGCTCCCAGCGGTGGAATTCGCGCATCTGCAGCAGGAAGGTGCACAGGCTGAGGTCCTGGGCGTGCGTCGCGTCGGCGATGTGGCAGTTCATCTGCACCGCCTCGACCAGCGCTGCCGGCGGCCGGTTCATGCCAGTCCCTCGCGCGACGAGGACGTCGCTCGACGCCCAGGCGCCACGCGGGGTCCCGCCGTGGCCCTCGAGGTGCGAGCCGGCTTCGCAGCCGCTCGGCGCCCGGCCCCCCCGACGTGACGCGACGGCGAACTCACGGCGCCGTCCCCTTGTGACGGCGCCGCGGCTGCCACGCGGCCATGGCCTCGACGAGCCGCTGCCAGGGCAGGTCCATCAGGCTGCCGTGGCGCTCGTGCGCCAGGCCGACCAGTCCGTGCACGTCGGGCGTCGGCGCGTCGAGCAGGCCGCGCAGTGCCGTCAGCCCGCCGCACTGCAGCTGCAGCGCCCGGACATGCACCAGCGGCGCCGGCGGGCGCGGCAGGCGCAGCGCGAAGCTCGCACGCTCGCGCATCAGCGCGGCCAGCGTGCCGCAGTTGGCGTGCGCCACCGGCGAACTGCAGCTCAGCACGTCGGCCTCGCCCACCGACTGGCGCACCGCCAGCTCGCAGCGTGCCGCATGCGCGAGCAAGGCCTTGGTGAACACGCAGGCCGACGCGCCGTGGCAACACGACGTGGCGGCGGTCTCGCGGCCGTCCATCGAGGTCACCTCAATCGTCGCCCGACGGGCCCGCCTCGCGCACCTGGCTCAGCAGGTCTTCGGCCTGCAGCTCGTTGTCGGCGAACATCACCTTCACCTTGCCCGGCGTGCCCGGCGGGTCGGCGGCGCGCAGCGCCTTGGCCGCCGCCGAAGCCTCGCGGAATCGTTCGTGCTGCTCGAGCTTGCGCAGCACGCCCAGCGGCATGACGCGGTAGATGTAGTAGGGCATCGTCGATCCCGGCTTCAGAGGTAGCTCTTCGAGGCGCGCCGCCGGCCCGGCCGCGCCTTCTGGATGACCACGCCGCGCACCGCCGAGAGATCGGCCAGCGGGTGCGGTGGGAACGCGGGGTGCAGCGCCTCCAGCCGCCAGCCGCCTTCGTGCCGGCGCAGTTGGCGGAAGATCCACTCGTCGCCGAGTTGCGCGAGCACGAAGCTGCCGTCGCGCAGCGCGCCGTCGGGCTCGACGATGATGATCTCGCCCTCCTCGAACTCCGGCGTCATGCTCTGGCCGAGCACGCGCAGCGCGAAGGCCTCGGCGCCGCTGCAGTCGCTCATGCCGAGACCTCGGTGTGGATCTGGCCTGCCGGCACGCCGCTGGCGCGCAGCTCGTCGTGCAGCACCTGCACGAAGACCTCCGGGCCGGCGAGGTAGAAATCGCAGGCGATGTCGAACAGGTCGGCCCGCATCGCCTGCGCCATCTGGCGCGCACCGGCGGCGATGTCGCTGTGGTAGGTGAGCTGGTGCTCGAAGCTGTCAAGGGCGGCGGACCAGGCGCGGCACTGGTTGGCCATGAAGTGGCCGTCGGGGCGCGTGGCCAACCAGAACAGCGACAGCGATGGCGCCTCGTCGCGCGCCAGCGCATGCTCGATCAGACTCTTCACCGGCGCGAAGCCGAGGTCGCAGGCGGCGAACACCAGCGGGCGCTCGCCGCTCTCCAGCACGAACTCGCCCAGCGGCCCCCACAGGTCGACCGACGTGCCGGGCTGCAGCCGGCCCCCGAACACCTGGCGCGCGAAGCCGTCCTCGTCGTCACGGCCGACGATGAAGTGCAGGTTGCGGTCGTCGCAGGGGCAGCTCGCCACCGGCAGCGTGCGGTGCAGGTCCTCGGCGTTGCCTTCGCCACCGCTCAGGCCCAGCGTGACCGACTGTCCGGCGAGGAAGCGCAGCCGGTGGCTGCGCGGCGTCTGCAGGTGCACCAGGCGCGTGTCCGGGCCGAGCTCGCGCACCTGGCGCAGCGTGGTGACGATCTGCTGCGGCGCGATGTCCTGCGGGCCGCTGGCCTCCAGCGTCTCGATGGTCAGCTCGCTGCTCGCCGCGGTGTGGGCGCACAGCAGCGTGTAGCCCTGCGCCTTCTCGGCCTCGGACAGCGGGTAGTCGCAGTGCTGCACGCGTGCCACCTCGCCGTCGATGACGCGCACCTTGCACATGCCGCAGGTGCCGTTGCCGCAGCCGTAGTTGAGCTTGAGCCCGGCGCGCAGCCCGGCCTGCAGCAGCGTGTCGTGCCCTTCCACGCCGAACTGGTGGCCGCTCGGGCGCACCGTCACCTGGGCACACATCACCTTGAGCATGTCGTCCATCACGTCCAGCCGGTCGACGGATTCGGTGGCCAGCACGCGCGCCAGGCCCGTCGTCGCCTGGTGCGCCAGCCGCTGCAAGGCCTCGTCGCCGGGCGCGGCCTCAGACTGCGCGCGCGCCGCGTCGCGCAACTCCAGCACCAGCGCGTGGTAGCGCTGCAGGTGGCGGCGCAGGTCGGCGAGTTCCTGGCTTTGGCGGAACAGGCGCTGCGCCAACACCTCCTGGCTGGGCAGCAGGCGCTCGCGCACGCGCCGTCCGAAGGCCTCGTCCTTGAGCTGCGCCACCCGCTCGAGCATGCCGCCGTCCTCGATCTGCGCCAACGGGTACAGGCGCAGCAGCGATTCGGTCGAGATCAGGCCGTCGCTGATCGGCAGCTCGCCGCTGCGCACGCGCTGCTGCAGCACGCCGCGCGGCACGCCCACCAGGTGGGCGGCGCGCCAGACGGTGAGCCATTGGGACATGGCTTCAACCCCTCGTCGCCACTCTGTCGAGAAAGCGCGCGCGGTACAGCAGCCGCGGCCGCAGCGGGTCGTCGACGAAGGCCTCGCGATCGTGCAGCACGTTGTTGCACACCAGGCCCATGCCCGGCTCCAGGCGCACGCGCAGCACGTGCGGCGAGTCGGCGAGCAGCGCCTCCAGCGCGGCCACCGCGGCACGCGTGGCCGGGGTGTCCTTCCACTCGATGCTGCGCGTGCGCGCCGTGTAGCGCATGTGCAGCCGGCCGCCCTCGTCGACGCTGAACACCGGGCCGCTCTGCGCCGCCCGGGCCACGCCGCTTTCGTCGGTGCGCGCGGGTATGGTCATCGCGTCGGGCGCCATCAGCGCGCGCACATGCGCGGGATCGGCGTCGCGCAGGGCGAGGTAGGCGAGTTCGTGGTCGAGCAGCCGGTTGGCGCCGCCGCCCGCCGCCGGCCGCACGCAGTGCAGCAGCATGCCGCGGATGACGCGCTCGGCCGGGTGGTAGTAGCCATCGGTGTGCCACTTGATGGCGCGGTTGGTGTAGGGGATGAAGGCCGCTGCCGGCCCAGCCCCCTCGCGCACCGTGATCGGCGAGATGCCGTCCTCGTCGGCCAGCCAGTTGGCGTCCAGCCTCAGCAGGCCGAGCTGGCGGCCCAGCGCGCGCGGCAGTGCCGCGTCGGGCTCGCCGGCCGGTCCGCGGTAGATCGCCATGTTGAAACGCGCGCAGCGATCGAGCAGGGCGTCACGCTCGGCCGCACTGAGCGCGCACGGGTCGCGCACCTCGACCAGCAGCGCCTCAGCGCCGCTCGGCGCGTCGGCGAGCTTGGCCTCGCGCCAGACACGCCAGGCGCGCTCGTCGTCCAGGTCGAACGGGTTCCCCTCGATCGACATCGCGCGTTCCACCGCCACGGCCGCACACGCCCCCATGCTCACTCCCCGCTCGTCGAAGCTCGCCGCGAGCGCCGCGGCTCGGTGGAGAACACGCCGTCCATCGCGCGCCGGAGCATGTCCACCACTTCCGGCACCTCGGCAGCCATCACCTGGTCGATCACCCAGCGGCGGTCCTTCTCGGGCACCATGGCCTCCAGACGGTGCCCCAGGTAGCGCACGAAGCCGAAGTCCGGCCCCTCCTGCTCGTTCCAGGCGAACTCGGCGTAGTGCTCCGACAAGGTGTTGAACTGCTCGATGAAGCGCTCGGCATAACTCTCGCCATCGATGGGCCCGAGCAGGTCGCCCTCGTTCTCCTGCAGCAGGTCGGCGGTGCGCAGCACCAGCGCGGTGGTGAACGGCGTGCGCGCGTCGGCGCCCAGGCGGGCATAGGCGATGCGGTCGGCGCCGGCGAGCAGGAACACCAGCACCTCGCGCATGAAGCCGAAGTAGGCTGGCCCGGCGTCGATGTCGAAGCCCGCCTCGCGCATGCGCTTGAGCATGTGGCCGGCAATGCGCCAGGCCATGAAGGCGATCGCGCTGGCGTTCTGCGCCGGGCTCTTCGCCTGCTCGGGCTTGAACCAGTGGGCCTTCAGGCGCGGCGGGGTGGCCATGAGCTCAGCTCCGTCGGCGGGCCGTGCCCGGCCGGCGGTACGCCGTCGGCCCGGCGTGGTGGCCTGTTCGCGGCCCACCGGGGGCTGCAGACGACGGCCTGGAGGCGAACATCAGTAGCCGCCCTTTCCGAGCGGCTGCGGCAGGCCGGCGACCTTGGCGCCCTGCTTGGCCGGTCCGACCGGGAACAGGTCGTACAGCGCCTTGCTGTCGCAGCCCGGCAGGACGTCGCCCAGGCCCTTGAGCATGTTGCGGAAGTTCGGCGTGTGGCCGTGCTCGCGGTACTCGTCGCGCAGGTAGTTGACGACCTTCCAGTGGTCGTCGGTCAGCGTGATGTTCTCGGCCGCGGCGATCACGCTCACCACCTCGTCGCTGAAGTCGGGCTCCAGCAGGTAGCCCTGGTCGTCGGTCTCGAGTTCGCGGCCGTTCACGGTATAGCTCATCGCTTCGTCTCTCCTGAGGTCACTCCAGATCTCCCACGGCGGCGGCCGACTTGTGCGGCACGAACACACCGCAACCCATCCAGCGGTGCGCGCCCAGCCCCTGCTCGAGCACGCGCAGCGCACCCGCCTCCCGCAAACCATGCAGCATCAGGCTGTAGCCGTGCAGCGTGCGCGAAGGGCCTCGCAACTGCTGCTCGCGCCCGCAGACGCGGTGGCAGCGCACCTGCAGCCGCTCCAGCTCGTCGCCAACCGCCGACAGGAAGCCGGCCTCGTCGGCTTCGCCGGCGTCGACGAAATGGGCGTACAGCGTGGCATGCGGCAGCAGCTCGCGCCGCTGCGGCGGCCCGAGCCGGATCTCGCAGCCGCCGACCGTCAGCGTGCGTCCGGCCAGCGCCTGCGCGCCCGTCACGCCCTCGCGCGACACTCTCAGCGTCAGACGCGCACGCGCCGACAGCAGCGCCGGCTCGCCCGAGCCGTGCACCAGCTTGACCGGGTGCACCGCCACCTGCGGGTCGTCGGCGAGCGCAGGCAGCGCCTCGGCCAGCGCCTGCGCCAGCAGCCAGCGGTGGTCGCGCGGCAGGGCGTGGCCGTGCAGCGGGAAGATCAGGTCGACCATCGTGGCAACAGGGGCTTCCATCTCAGGCCGCCCCTTGCTGGGACTCCGCCCAGCGCAAGAGCGCCCGCCCCCAGTCCGCCGCGGTCCGCGCATCGATCTCGAACACGGTGAAGCGGCTCTTCTCGCGGATGCGGGTGCGCAGCAGGCTCATGCCGCCGCCCTCGTAGTCGATCTGCTGCAGTTCGATCTCCTGCCCGCCCAGGGGCACGCGCAGCTTGTCCAGCGGTGTGACGCGGGTCATCCACTTCTCCGGTTGACAGGCATTGGGCGCGGCCCGCCCCGGCAGCGTCTATCACCGCGTCGGGTAAGCACCGGATAACCCATTCGGGTAGGTCCGGCGCACCCAACCGGAGTGATGGCGCGCGCCCGGTGCGCTACCTAGGATGCATCCACTCCAAGGAGACATGCCCATGGCCAAGAAGATGCACGACACCCCGATGCTCGACGAACTCGAGACCGGACCCTGGCCCAGCTTCGTCACCGGCCTGAAACGGCTGGCGAAGGACAAGGACTACATGGTCGACCTGATGGGTCAGCTGGAAACGTCCTACCGCACCAAGAAGGGCTACTGGAAGGGCGGCACCGTCGGCGTGTTCGGCTACGGCGGCGGCGTGATCCCGCGCTTCACCGAGCTGAAGGACGAGAACGACAAGCCGATGTTCCCCGACGCAGCCGAGTTCCACACGCTGCGCGTGCAGCCGCCGGCAGGCATGCACTACAACACCGACGTGCTGCGCAAGATGGCCGACATCTGGGAGAAGCACGGCTCGGGGCTGATCGCCTTCCACGGGCAGTCGGGCGACATCATGTTCCAGGGCGCCACCACCGCGAAGGTGCAGGACGCCTTCGACGAGCTCAACGAGCTCGGCTTCGACCTCGGCGGCGCCGGCCCGGCGGTGCGCACCTCGATGAGCTGCGTCGGCGCGGCACGCTGCGAGCAGAGCTGCTACGACGAGGCGAAGGCACACCGCCAGGTGATCAACACCTTCCTCGACGACATCCACCGCCCGGCCCTGCCGTACAAGTTCAAGTTCAAGTTCAGCGGCTGTCCGAACGACTGCATGAACTCGATCCAGCGCTCGGACATGGCCGTCATCGGCACCTGGCGCGACAACATGCGCACCGACGAGACCCTGGCGCGCAAGTGGTTCGACGCGCACGGCATGAACGAGCTGGTCAACAACGTGATCTCGCGTTGCCCGACCAAGACCATCATGCTCAAGGAGGTCAAGGACGTCGCCCAGGGGCCGACCATCTCCAGCGTGAAGATCAGCGACACCCACGCGCTGGAGATCGACAACAGCAACTGCGTGCGCTGCATGCACTGCATCAACGTGATGACCGGCGCGCTGGCGCACGGCACCGACACCGGCGCGACCATCCTGATCGGCGGCAAGCGCACGCTGAAGATCGGCGACCTGATGGGCACCGTGGTGGTCCCGTTCATGCCGCTGAAGACCGAGGAAGACTACGAGGCGCTGGTCGAGCTGGGCCAGAAGGTGATCGACTTCTTCGCCGAGAACGCGCTCGAGCACGAGCGCACCGGCGAGATGATCGAGCGCATCGGCCTGGTGAACTTCCTCGAGGGCATCGGCGTGGACATCGACCCGAACATGGTGGCCACGCCGCGCACCAACCCCTACGTTCGCACCGACGGCTGGGACGACGAAGTCGCCCGCATCAATGCGAAGAAGTCAGCCTGAGGAAGCGAGAGCATGGCCACGATGCGCACCCCGATCGAGAGCGGCGTTCCGGACAACCGGCAATACCTGCACCCCGCGCTGCTGAAGAACTACGGCAGCTGGCGTTACCACGACCGTCCGCGGCCCGGTGTGCTGCACCACGTCGCGCACAGCGGTGACGAGGTGTGGAGCGTGCGCGCCGGCACGCAGCGGCAGATGGACGTCTACACCATCCGCAAGCTCTGCGACATCGCGGACCAGTACGCCGAAGGCCACGTCCGCTTCACGATCCGCAGCAACATCGAGTTCATGGTCTCCGACCCCGCCAAGGTCGAGCCGCTGATCGAGGCGCTGACGAAGGCCGGCTTCCCCGTCGGCGGCACCGGCAACTCGGTGTCGATGATCGCCCACACCCAGGGCTGGCTGCACTGCGACATTCCCGGCACCGACGCCTCGGGCGCGGTGAAGGCGCTGATGGACGACCTCTACACCGAGTTCATCCGCGAGGAGATGCCCAACCGCGTGCACCTGTCCACGTCGTGCTGCGAGATCAACTGCGGCGGCCAGGCCGACATCGCGATCATCGTGCAGCACACCAAGCCGCCGAAGATCAACCACGACCTGGTGGCCAACGTCTGCGAGCGCCCTGCGGTGGTGGCGCGCTGCCCGGTGGCGGCGATCCGTCCGGCGCTGGTCAACGGCAAGCCCTCGCTGGAGGTCGACGAGAAGAAATGCATCTGCTGCGGCGCCTGCTACCCCCCGTGCCCGCCGATGCAGATCAACGACCCGGAGCATTCCAAGCTGGCCATCTGGGTGGGCGGCAAGAACTCCAACGCGCGCGGCAAGCCGACCTTCATGAAGATGGTCGCCTCCGGGCTGCCCAACAACCCGCCGCGCTGGCCCGAGGTGTCGGAGGTGGTGAAGCGGATCCTCTACACCTACAAGGAAGATGCCCGCTCCTGGGAGCGCATCTCCGACTGGGTGGAGCGCATCGGCTGGCCGCGCTTCTTCGAGAAGTGCGACCTGCCCTTCACCAAGTACCTGATCGACGACTGGCGCGGTTCGCGGGCGAACCTGAACGCCTCGACGCACATCCGCTTCTGAGGACGCAGCGATGAAGTTCGGCATCCTCGTCAGCGAGGGCCCCTACACCCACCAGGCGGCCGACAGCGCCTGGCAGTTCTGCCAGGCGGCCATCGCCAAGGGCCACGAGATCCACCGCGTGTTCTTCTATCACGACGGCGTCTACAACGCGACCCGGCTCACCGAGCCTCCGCAGGACGACCGCCACATCGTCAACCGCTGGTCGGCGCTGAAGGAGCAGCACGGCGTGGACCTGGTCGTCTGCGTCGCCGCCGCGCTGCGCCGCGGCATCAAGGACGAGGTGCTGGCGCCGGGCTTCCGCATCAGCGGTCTCGGCCAGCTGGTCGACTCGGGCATCAAGGCCGACCGCATGGTCACCTTCGGAGACTGAACGATGAAGAAGTTCATGTTCGTCAACCGCAAGGCCCCCTACGGCACCATCTACGCGCTGGAGAGCCTGGAGGTGGTGCTGATCGCCGCCACCTTCGACCAGGACGTCAGCCTGGTCTTTCTCGACGACGGCGTCTACGAGCTCGCCAAGGGCCAGGACACGCAAGGCATCGGCATCAAGAACCACTCGAAGACCTATCGCGCGCTCGACGGCTACGACGTCGAGAAGCTCTACGTCGAGCGCGAGTCGATGGAGGCGCGCGGCCTGAGCGAAGACGACCTGATCGTCGACGTCGAGGTGCTGTCCAGCACCGAGATGGCTGCGCTGATGGCCGAGCAGGACGTGGTGCTGAGCTTCTGAGGACCATTCCATGCTGCACATCGTCAACAAGTCGCACCGCCAGACCCGCTCGCTGGAAAGCTGCCTGCGCCTGGCGCAGGACGGCCACGCGCTGCTGCTCATCGAGGACGGCGTCTACGCCGCCACGACCGGTGGCGCCACCTCGGCCGGCCTGGCCGAGGCCATGAAGCGCCTGAAGGTCTACGCGCTCAGGCCCGATCTCGAAGCCCGCGGCGTCGCCGCGGCCCTGGTCGACGGCGTCACCGCCGTCGACTACACCGGATTCGTCGACCTCGTCGCCGAGCATCCCAACAACCAAACCTGGCTCTGACCCCTAGGAGAACGCCATGCCCATCGAAGCCAACGGCAAGACCTACGAGACCGACGAGGAGGGCTACCTGGTCAACCTCGCCGAATGGAACGAGGACGTGGCCAACGTCATCGCCAAGAGCGAGAACGTCGAGATGACGCCCAACCACTGGGAGGTCGTCAACTTCCTGCGCGACTACTACAACGAGTACCAGATCGCCCCGGCGGTGCGCGTGCTGACCAAGGCGATCGGCAAGCAACTGGGCCCCGACAAGGGCAACAGCAAGTACCTCTACGAGCTGTTCCCCTACGGCCCGGCCAAGCAGGCGTGCAAGATCGCCGGCCTGCCCAAGCCGACCGGCTGCGTCTGAGCCGGCGCACGCCACGCTGGAGCAGCACCGCATGTCCGTGCTCACCATCACGTACGCCTTGCTGTTCTACGTGGCCACCGCGGTGCTCGTGGTCGGACTCGCCTTGCGCATCCGGCTCTACCTGCGCACGCCGGCACCGCTGAAGATCCCCACCACCCCGGCGCCGACCAGCGGCACCGGCGTGGTGCTGCGCATGGCGCGCGAAGTGCTCTGGTTCGAGAGCTTGTTCAAGTCGAGCAAGTGGACCTGGGCGTTCGGCTGGCTGTTCCACGCCGCGCTGCTGCTGGTGTTGCTGCGCCACGTGCGCTACTTCCAGGAGCCGGTGTGGGCGCCGATCGTCTTCGTGCAGTTCTTCGGCACCTACGCCGGATTCGCCATGGCGGCGGGGCTGGCCGGGCTGTGGGCGCGGAGGGTCCTCGTCGACCGCGTGCGCTACATCTCCACGCCGTCGGACCATCTGCACCTCGCGCTGCTGCTGGCCATCGCGGCTTCCGGCCTGCTGATGCGTTTCGTCACGCACACGGACATCGTCGCGCTGAAGGCCTTCATGCTCGGGCTGATGCGTTTCGACTGGCAGCCGCTGCCCACCGATCCGCTGCTGCTGCTGCACCTCACGCTGGTGGCGCTGCTGATGATCGTGTTCCCGATCAGCAAGCTGCTGCACGCCCCTGGCCTGTTCTTCAGCCCGACGCGCTACCAGGTCGACAACCCGCGCGACGCGCGGCATGTCGCGGCCTGGGCAGCCGCTCTCGACAAGTGATCCGCTGACGCCATGGCCACCGCCGCCTTCGAGACGCCGAAAGTCAAGCCCTACCCGGTGATCCCGCTGGTCGCCGAGGGCGCGATGGCGCACAGCAAGCCCTTCATCGCCTCGGCAGCGATCCAGCAGAACATCGGCTTTCCCGGCGAGCTGGCCGAGGGCTGGGAGCAGCGCGCCATCGCCAAGATGGGTGAACTGCTCGGCAAGTACCGCAGCCTGCAGGTCTACATGGACGCCTGCGTGCACTGCGGCGCATGCTCCGACAAGTGCCACTACTTTCTCGGCACCGGCGACCCGAAGAACATGCCGGTGGCGCGCCAGGACCTGATGCGCGCCGTCTACCGCCGCTACTTCACCTTCGCCGGCAAGCACTTCCCCAAGCTGGTCGGCGCGGTCGACCTGACGAAGGAAGTGCTGGACGACTGGTACGCCTACTACCACCAGTGCTCGGAGTGCCGGCGCTGCTCGGTGTTCTGCCCCTACGGCATCGACACCGCCGAGATCACCATGGCCGCGCGCGAGATCATGGACTCGGTGGGCGTCGGCCAGAAGTACGCCAACGAGATCATCGGCAAGGTCCACCGCATCGGCAACAACCTCGGCCTGCCCGCCCCGGCGCTGGAAGACACGCTGCTCGGCCTGGAAGAGGACGTCAAGGAAGACACCGGCGTCGACGTGCGCTACCCGATGGACGTGCAAGGCGCCGAGGTGCTGCTGATCACGCCCAGCGCCGACTTCTTCGCCGAGCCGCATGTGGAGAGCCTGATCGGCTACGGCAAGGTCTTCCATGCCGCTGGCATCAGCTGGACGCTGTCGAGCAAGGCCAGCGAGGCCGGCAACTTCGGCATGTTCATCGGCAACTACGAGCAGTTGCGCAAGATCGCGCTGCGCATCCGCGAGGCCGCGCTGGAGCTCGGCGTCAAGCGCATCGTGGTCGGCGAGTGCGGTCATGCCTGGCGCGTCGCCTACAGCTTCTGGAACACGCTGGTGGGCATCGGCGCCGGCGGCACCGACCCCTTCGCCATCCAGCTGCAGAGCCAGCTCGACGGGCGCTACAAGCAGCCGATGCACATCTGCGAGCTGACCTGGGACCTGATCGAGCGCGGTGCGCTCAAGTTCGACAAGGAAAAGAACGACGACCGCATCATCACGTTCCACGACTCGTGCAACGTGGCGCGCGCCTCGCGCATGGGCGACCTGCCCGGCGGCCAGTTCGTCATCCCGCGCAACATCATCAAGGCGGTGGCGAACCGCTACCACGACATGGCACCGGGCACCATCCACGAGGCCACCTTCTGCTGCGGCGGCGGGGGCGGGCTGCTCACCGACGACCTGATGGAGCTGCGCGTCAAGGGTGCGCTGCCGCGCATGGAGGCCCTGCAGCAGGTGGTCGACCAGCACGGCGTGAACTTCATGGCCACGATCTGCGCCATCTGCAAGGCGCAGTTCAGCAAGGTGCTTCCCTACTACGGCTTCGACATGAGCATGGTCGGCGGCGTGCACCAGCTGGTGAGCAAGGCGATCCGGCTCGGCGAGCCGCACTGAAACGATTTCGAGGAGACAAGCATGTCCGCCCCAGCTGATTCGGTGAAGGCCCAGCCGCTCACCTTCCGCCGCTACAAGGACGGCGACTACAAGCCCAAGCGTTGGCAGGACGAGATCTTCGACGCCGACCACTCGCACAAGTGCCCGACCTACATCCAGAGCACGCCGCCCTGCCAGGGTTCGTGCCCCTCGGGCGAGGACATCCGCAGCTACCTCAACATCGTGCGCGGCATCGAGAAGCCGCCCGCCGGCATGCCCTGGCAGGAGTACGCCTGGCGGCGCCTGACCGAGGCGAACCCGCTGCCTTCGGTGATGGGCCGCGTCTGCCCGGCGCCCTGCGAATCGGGCTGCAACCGCAACGAGGTGGAAGACTTCGTCGGCATCAATTCGGTCGAGCACTTCCTCGGCGAGTACGCGATTGCCAACAAGCTGGCCTTCCGCAAGCCCGAGAAGCTCACCGGCAAGAAGGTGGCGGTGATCGGCGGCGGCCCGGCCGGCCTGTCGACCGCCTACCAGCTGGCGCTCAAGGGCCACTCGGTCACCATCTTCGACGAGCGCGCCGAACTCGGCGGCATGATGCGCTACGGCATCCCCGGCTTCCGCACGCCGCGCACCGTGCTCGACGCCGAGATCCAGCGCATCCTCGACCTCGGCGTCACGGCGCGCATGAGCACGCGCATCGGCACCGACATCACGATGGAGCAGATCCGCGCCGACTTCGACGCGGTGTTCCTCGGCCTCGGCGCGCAGGCCGGCCGGCCGCTGCCGGTGGAAGGCTCGGACGCGCCCAACGTCGTCACCGCCACCGCCTTCCTGAAGGCCTTCAACGACGGCCGCATGCGCCATGTCGGCAAGCGTGTCGTCGTGGTCGGCGGCGGTGACACCTCGATCGACGTCGCCACGGTGGCGCGCCGCCTCGGCCACATCGAGCAGATGCGCGAGAGCGACCGCCCGGAGCACGCCATCGCCGGCGTGGTGGCGCACGACGTCGCCGCGGTGTCGGCGCGCCAGGGCGCCGACGTGACGCTGACCTCGATCTTCGCGGTCGACAAGATGCAGGCCAGCCGCCACGAGGTGGAGCACGCGCTGGCCGAGGGTATCGCCATCCGCGGCGGCTACGCGCCGGTGAAGGTCATTCGCGATGCCAGCGGCCGCGCCACCGCGCTGCGCGTGATCCGCTGCGAGGCGAAGATCGCCGGCGGCCGGCTGGAGATCAAGAACATCGAAGGCAGCGAGGAAGACATCGAGGCCGACCTGATCGTCTCGGCGATCGGCCAGGCGGTCGACTTCACCGGCATGGAGTCGCTGAACAACGGCAAGGGCGGCATCGCCGCCGACAAGAACTACCAGGTGCAGGGCCAGGCCGGCATGTTCGTCGGCGGCGACGTCGTGCGCCCGCACCTGCTGACCACCGCGATCGGCCACGGCGCGATCGCCGCCGACGGTATCGACCGCTTCCTCGCCGGCGAGCCGCTGGACAAGCGGCCGAAGATCGACGTGCACACCTGGGACATCCAGCGCAAGCTGATCGAGAAGGGCCTGACGGTCAGCGAGGTGCACGAGCCGATCCGCGGCACCGACAGCACCAACGTCGCGATCCACAACTTCGACAATCGCTCCGACCGTTACGTGATCCCGCACGAGGAACTGTTCCTCGGCCACTTCCAGTACACCGAGCGGCACCGCCGCAAGATCGTCACGCTCACCGCCGAGCAGGCGCTGAACAACTTCGAGGAGCGCGTGCTGCCGCTCACCGAGGCCGAGGCGCAGGCCGAGGCCAAGCGCTGCATGAGCTGCGGCCTGTGCTTCGAGTGCGACAACTGCGTCGTCTACTGCCCGCAGACGGCGGTGTTCAAGGTGCCGAAGTCGAAGTCGACGACCGGCCGCTACGTCGATACCGACTACGACAAGTGCATCGGCTGCCACATCTGCAAGGACGTCTGCCCGACCGGCTACATCCAGATGGGGCTGGGGGAGTAGCACTGTGCATTGCAGCGTGCTGTGCCAGGTGCAGCGCCATCCGCTGGCGCTGGCGCTCGCCGTCGTGCTGGTGATCGCCGCCGGCGCCGCGGTCGCCGGTGAACCGGCCGGCCGCACGCCGAAGCCGGCAATCGAGCCGGCCAAGGCCGGCACGCAATGCGTGGCCGCGCCCGAGGTGATGCGGCGCGACCACCCCGCGATGCTCAAGCACCAGCGCGACGTCACGGTGCACCGCGGCGTGCGCCAGGCGCGCGACAGCCTGCAGGGATGCGTCGACTGCCACGCCAGCGCGGCCACCGGCAGCGTGGCGCAGGCGAAGACCGACTTCTGCAGCAGTTGCCACTCCTATGCGGCGGTACAGATCGACTGTTTCGAGTGCCACGCCAGCAAGCCCGCGCAGCGCACGGCCAGCGCGAAGGCCGTCAAGCCATGACCAAGGGTTCGACCGAAGCGCTCGCCGGGCGCCGCAAGTTCCTCGGCCTGGCCGCGGCCGGCGCCGGCGGCGTGCTGCTCGCCCCGGGCATCCACCTGATCGAGATCGCCCACGCGGCCACGCCGGCAGTGACGTCGAAGGTGCGCTGGGGCCTGCTGATCGACACGACGAAGTGCGCCAGCGGCTGCACCGACTGCGTCAGCGCCTGCAACACCGAGAACGGCCTCGACCCGACGCCCTCGCCCACCTCGGCACAGTGGATCCGCAAGGTCGAGATCAAGGAGATCAAGACCGGCCGGCAGGCCTCGCTGCCGGTGATGTGCCAACACTGCGCCGAGCCGCCCTGCGTCGACGTCTGCCCGACCGGCGCCTCGTTCAAGCGCGCCGACGGCATCGTGCTGGTCGACCGCCACAGCTGCATCGGCTGCCGCTACTGCGTGATGGCCTGCCCCTACAAGGCGCGCAGCTTCGTGCACGAGCCGCTGACGAACCAGAAGCCCGACGTGCCGCGCGGCAAGGGCTGCGTGGAGGGCTGCACGCTGTGCGTGCACCGCGTCGATCGCGGCGGCACGCCCGCCTGCGTCGAGGCCTGTGCCAAGGCCGGCCACGAGGCGATGCTGTTCGGTGACCTGAACGACCCCGACAGCGCGATCTCCCGGCGCATCCGCGACATCGCGACGCGCCAGCTTCGCGCCGACCTGAAGCTCGATCCGGGCGTGCGCTACGCAGGACTGTGAGCATGGACCGCCAGGAATTCCAACGCATCGAACCGCGCGCCTTCTGGGCGCTGCTGGCCGTCGGCGGCGCCATCACGCTCGCCGGCCTCGCGGCCGCACACACGATGGAGGTGCACGGCCACGCCATCACCGGCATGACCAACCAGGTGGTGTGGGGCCTGCCGCACGTGTTCGCGATCTTCATGATCGTCGCCGCCTCGGGCGTGCTCAACGTCGCCTCGATCGGTTCGGTGTTCGGACAGAGCGCCTACAAGCCGCGCGCGCCGCTGTCGGGCCTGCTCTCGCTGGCCCTGCTGGCCGGTGGCCTGATGGTGCTGATGCTCGACCTCGGCCGGCCCGACCGCGTCATCGTCGCTGCGACGCACTACAACTTCACGTCGGTGTTCGCCTGGAACGTGTTCCTCTACTCGGGCATGGCGGCCATCGTCGCCCTCTACCTCTGGACGATGTTCGAGCGGCGCATGAACCGCTACTCGAAGGCGGCGGGCATCGCCGCGCTGGTCTGGCGCTTCGCGCTGACCACCGGCACCGGCTCGATCTTCGGATTCCTCGTCGCCCGCCAGGCCTACCAGTCGGCGGTGCTGGCACCGCTGTTCATCGTGCTCTCGTTCGCCTGGGGGCTGGCGGTGTTCCTCATCGTGCAGTCGACCATGTACGCCTGGAACGGCCAGACCCTGCCCGAGGCGGTGCGCGCGCGCATGGCGCGGCTGCTCGGCGTGTTCGTCGCGGCGGCGCTGTACCTCGTCGCCGTCTACCACGGCACCAACCTCTACTTCGCCCGGCAGGGCGACTTCGAGGCCTTCGTCCTGCTCGGTCGCGGCGATGCGCTCGGCGTCTTCCCTGCGCTGTTCTGGGGCGGCTACGTGCTGCTCGGCGCATTGCTGCCGATGGCCCTGCTGTTCCACCCGCGCGGCGTCGGGCCCAACGCCATGCTGCTGGCCAGCGCGATGGTGGTGGCCGGAGCCTTCGCGCTGCTGTTCGTCTTCATCGTCGGCGGTCAATCCTTCCCGCTGGAGATCTTTCCCGGCCACGAGGTGTCGAGTTCGTTCGCGGACGGTTCGGTGGAGCTGTACATGCCGCGCTGGCCGGAATGGCTGCTCGGACTCGGCGGGCTCGGCGCGGCCTTCGTGCTGACGCTGATCGGCGTGCGCGCGCTCGACGTGCTGCCGCAGGACGAGCTCAAGCCATGAGTCTGGCAGCCCTGCTCGTCTCCGCGGCGCACAAGTCGTCGGGAAAGACGACGGTGACGCTGGGCCTGGCCGCGGCGCTGGCGGCGCGCGGCCACGTCGTGCAGCCGTTCAAGAAGGGGCCGGACTACATCGATCCGATGTGGCTCTCGCTGGCCGCCGGACGGCCCTGCCTGAATCTCGACCCGCACCTCATGGCGGCGTCCGAGATCGAGGGCACCTTCGCGCAGCGCATGGACGGCGCCGGCATCGGCCTCGTCGAGGGCAACAAGGGTCTCTACGACGGCCTCGCCCTGGACGGCAGCAACAGCAACGCGGCGCTGGCGCGCCAGCTCGGCCTGCCGGTGCTGCTGGTGCTGGACGCGCGCGGCATGACGCGCGGCATCGCGCCGCTGATCCTCGGTTACCAGGCCTTCGACCGCGACATCCGCATCGGCGGCGTGATCCTCAACCGCGTCGGCGGCGCGCGCCACGAGGCCAAGCTGCGCGCGGTGATCGAGCACTACACCGACGTGCCGGTGCTCGGCGCGGTGCCGCAGGATGCGCGGCTGGAACTGGTGGAGCGCCACCTCGGCCTGATGCCCGACCGCGAGCTGGGCGATGCACCGCAGCGCGTGCGCGCGATGGGCGAGCTGATCGCCGAACGCGTGGACCTCGACCGCGTGCTGGCGCTGGCGGCATCGCGCACGTGTGCGGAGCCGGCCCTGCCCGCGCCGACCGCGCCGGCGCGCCGCGCCGGCGCCCCGCTGCGCGTCGGCATCGCGCGTGACAAGGCCTTCGGCTTCTACTACCCCGACGACCTCGACGCCCTGGTGGCCGAAGGTGCCGAGCTGGTGCCCCTGGACACGCTGGCCGACCGGCAGCTGCCACCGGCGCTGGACGGCCTGTTCATCGGCGGCGGCTTCCCCGAGCTGTTCATGGCCGAGCTGGAAGCCAACGTCTCGCTGCGCACGTCGCTGCACCGCGCGATCACCGAAGGCCTGCCGGTCTACGCCGAGTGCGGCGGCCTGATGTACCTGGCGCGCACGCTGAACTGGAACGGCCGCAGCGCGCAGATGGTCGGCGCCATTCCCGGCGACGTGGTGATGCACGAGCGGCCGGTGGGTCGAGGCTACGTGCGCGTCGAGGAGACCGCGGATTTCCCGTGGCGGGACGCCGCGTCGCCGCCGTCGGTGCGCCTCGGCCACGAATTCCACCACTCCAGCCTGGAGAACCTCGACCCGTCGGTGCGCTTCGCCTACCGCGTGCAGCGCGGCCATGGCATCGACGGTGCGAACGATGGCGTGCTGGTGCACCACGTGCTGGCCTCCTACGCCCACCTGCGCCACACCGCCGGCAACGACTGGCCAAGCCGCTTCATGGCCTACGTGCGCCGCGTGCGCGACGCCGCCCACCGGCCGCTGCCGCGGCCCCTGCCGACCGGAGAAGCTGCATGGTCGAGACGCTGAGAGACGCCATCCGTGTCGGCGAGAAGCTGATCGAGATCGATTCCGAGGGCTATCTGCTTCGCCTGTCGGATTGGTCGGAGGATTTCGCCCGCGCGCTGGCCCAGCGAGAGGGCCTCGAGCTGACCGAGGCGCACTGGGAGCTGATCCGCTTCCTGCGCGCCTACTGGAACGAGCATGGCGTACAGCCGCAAGTGCGCGTGATGATCCGCCACTTCAGCGACCGCTGGGGCGCGGAGCGCGGCAGCAACCATCACCTGCACGAGATGTTCCCGCGCGGCGGGCCGCAGAAGCAGGGCAATCGCCTCGCCGGCCTGCTGCGCACCAAGGGCGAACACTGAAGGACCCGACACGATGTTCACGCTGACCCGCAATGCCGCCGCACGCATCCGCCAGGCTGCCGTCGAAGGCGGCATGGAGGAGCTGGCCTTGCGCGTGGCCGCGCGCCGCGAGGCCGACGGCTCGATCACCTACGGCATGGGCTTCGACGAGCCTCAGGAAGGCGAACAGCCTTCGCTGCAGACCGAGGGCGTGACCGTGCTGATCGCCTCCAGCTCGCAGCCGTTGCTGCTGGACACCGAGCTCGATTTCGTCGAGATGGAACCGGGCCAGTTCAGCTTCATTTTCGTGCCGCAGGCCGCAGCGCAGGGCGGCAACGGCTGCGGCAGCTGCGGCGGCGGCGGCTGCGCCACCTGCTGAATCCAGATCCGAGGAGACCGAAGCGATGAACGCCTGCGTCGACATTCCCCGCTCGCTGCTGCGAGACGAGCGCGCGTCCCGCGCCGGCAAAGTCTACCTGGTGGGCGCCGGCCCCGGCGACCCCGAGCTGCTGACGGTGAAGGCCGCGCGGCTGCTCGCCGGCGCCGACGTGGTGGTGATCGACCACCTGGTGTCGCCGCCGGTGCTGGACCTGATCGGCCCCGACGCGCAGCGCATCTACGCCGGCAAGCAGCGCAACCACCACACGCTCAAGCAGCACGAGATCAACGCGCTGCTGGTGAAGCTGGCGCAGCAGGGTCGCCAGGTCGTGCGCCTGAAGGGGGGCGACCCCTTCGTGTTCGGCCGCGGCGGCGAGGAGATGCAGGAACTGGTCGCCGCCGGCGTGGACTTCGAGGTGGTGCCAGGCATCACCGCGGCCTGCGGCGTTTCCGCCTATGCCGGCATCCCGCTGACGCACCGCGATCACGCGCAGAGCTGCACCTTCGTCACCGGCCACCTCAAGGACGGCAGTGCCGAACTCGACTGGGCCGGCCTGGCGCGTCCGCGGCAGACGGTGGTGATCTACATGGGGCTGACGGCGCTGGCGCAGATCTGCGAGAAGCTGATCGCGCACGGCCTGCCGCCGACGATGCCGGCCGCGGTGGTACAGCAGGGCACGACCGCCGCGCAGCGCGTGGTCACCGGCACGCTGGCCGATCTGGCCCGACGCGTCGCCGACGCCGGCCTCGAATCGCCCTGCCTGACCATCGTCGGCGAGGTGGTAAAGCTGCGCGAGATGCTCGACTGGTACGAGACGCAGCCCGCCGCCGAGCCCGCCGTCGCGCGAGCGCCGGCCGCTGAACTCAGCGCGGCGTTCGCCTAGCCGATTCGACCAGGCTCGCGCCGCCGGGCATCGCGGCGCGCTGCTCGACCGCGAACACGGCCGCCTCGACGCGCGAGTTGAGGTTGAGCTTGGTGAGGATGTGCCGCACGTGCAGCTTCACCGTGTCGTGGCTGATGTCCAGCGCACGGGCGATGGTCTTGTTGCTCTCGCCACGCGCCAGATGCTGGAGGATCTCGCGTTCGCGTTCGGTCAGCGACGACAGCAGGTCGCGCCGCTCCGGTTCGCTGCCCCCGGACTGCAGCATCTGCGCCAGCTTGAGGGTCAACGCCGGCGCCACGGCGAGCTCGCCACGCGCGGCGCGGCCGATGGCAGCGATCACGTCCTCGGGCTCCATGTCCTTGAGCAGGTAGCCCTTCACGCCGGCGCGCAGCGCGGCAGCGAGGTCGTCCTGCGAGTCGCTCATGGTGAGGATCACCGCCGGCGTCTGCACGCCCTCGCTGCGGATGTGGCGCAACAGGCTCAGTCCATCGGTGGTGGGCATGCGCAGGTCGAGCACGACCAGGTCGGGCTGGTGCTCGAGCAGCAGGCCGGTCACTTGCGTGGGGTCGCCGGTGGCCGCCGCGACCTGCATGCCGCCGCGGTGCTGCAGCAGGTCGGTCAGGCCGTTTCGGCACAGCGAGTGGTCGTCGACCAGCACGACCTTCAGCGGCCGATCGCTCATGACGTCGCCCCGACCGGTCCGGCCGGCGCATGGCAGGCCAGGCGCACCCGCGTACCGCCACCGGGGCGCGCCCCGACGCTGAACTCGCCGCCCAGTCGATGGGCCCGTTCGCTCATGATGCCGATGCCGAAATGCGAGCCCTCGTCGCACTGTTCGTCGCCGGGCCTCGGCCCGATGCCGTCGTCCTCGACGCGCAACTCGAAGCCCAGCGGACCACCCTCGATGGTCAGCCAGGCGTGTCGCGCGTGCGA
This sequence comes from uncultured Piscinibacter sp., assembly GCF_937952055.1. Classification (GTDB taxonomy): domain Bacteria; phylum Pseudomonadota; class Gammaproteobacteria; order Burkholderiales; family Burkholderiaceae_C; genus Piscinibacter. The sequence continues at coordinate 49,237 of NZ_CALFYO010000028.1, read as the reverse complement.
GTGACGCTCGATGTTCGCCAAGGACTCTTGCACGATGTGGAAGACGTCGGTCTCGACTTCAGTGGACAGGTTCAGCGGCATGCCGCGATTGACAAAGCTCAGTTCGATCGCATTGCGCTCGCGGAAGCGCGCCACCAGCGCGTCCAGCGCATGGCCGAGTCCGCGCGGGTCGATGCGCGTGCGGAACTGGGTGACGATCTCGCGCAGGCTGGCATGCGCCTCGCCCACCGCCCGGCGCACGTCACCGAGGTACTTCAGCGCGTTCGGTCCGTCGTGCTCGACCACCGCGTCCTGCAGCAGCGGCAGTCGCATCTTCACGAAGGTCAGTGTCTGCGCGATCGAGTCGTGGATCTCCGCGGCCATCGCCTGGCGCTCCTGCATCACCGTGGCACGCAGGTTCTCGGATTCGAGGCGGGCATTGTCCAGGGCCAGCCCGAGCAGCTCGCCGACGGACTTGAGCAGCGCCATGACCTGTGGCGACGGTTCGTCGTTGCCGGCGAAGAACAGGTTGTAGACACCCAGCACACGCCCGCGCCGCTGCAGCGGAACGGCCAGCACGCGCCGGCACTCGTGGCCGAAGTAGTCGCCGCCGCCGCGCGCCGAGCACAGCCGCAGGTCGGAGGTCGCAACCATGTGCCGCGCGTCCGCCGCCGCGCCGCAGACGCCGCAATGCCGGTCGACGCTCTCTTCGATGCGGTGCACCGCGCGCGGCAACCCGATGTCGCTGACCAACTGCATCCCGCTGTCGGAGAGCAACCGCACCGCGCCGGCCTGCGCCCCGGCCAGCGCGACGATCGGGGAGAGCAGGCGGTCGAGCAACGCGCGCAGATCCTCGCCTCCGGCCAGGCCGGCCGCGATCTCCGCCAGCAACTCGGAGCCGGGCTGCGGCGAACGGATGGGCGTAGCTTCGAGGCTAGTCGGTACGGCGGACATGACAGGCGAATGATGACGTATTCGAACGGAATTCTTCAGTCTCGGCCATTCGGCATTCTCCGGACCCGCGACCTGCCTTGCGTTGCGTCAAGCCCTGCCGAAGGAGTCGGCAAGGCCGGCCGCGACATCACCTGATCGCACGCAGGGTCATTTCCCGGGCGCCGCCGCTCTGCCACCGGGTGCGGCCCGAATCGCAGTCAGGCGCCCGGACGTGGCGAACGCAGCGCAGTGGCGCACGAACTCGTCCGTGCCCTGGCAGAGATGCTTGTCGCGGCGCAGCACGATGGCCAGGCGTCGCTGTGCGCGTGGCAAGCGTGTGTCCAGTTGCACGAGCGTCCCTTGGGCCAGCTCGCGAGCCACCGCCTCGCGCGACAGGCAGCCGAGCGCCGCGCCTGCCGCCACGAGGTGCTTGATGGCCTCGGCGCTGCTGAGCTCGAACTCCACTTTCAGCGGACCGACGCGCTCGAGAAGCCAGCGATCGACCGCCTGGCGCGTCCCCGAGCCGGGCTCGCGAAAAGCCCAGCTGGCCTCGCGCAGCTGTCGTGCGCTGACCGTGCCGGCGGCCAGCGCGTGACCGGGCGCCGCGAAGATGACCAGCTCGTCGGTCAGCCATGGCCGCACGATCAACTGCGGGTGGGTCTGCGGCCCCTCGATGAAACCCACGTCGACGTCGGACCCTGCGACCGCCGAAATCACCTCGGTCGTGTTGCCGATCATCATGTGCACCGGACTGGCCGGATGGTTCATCTTCCAGTGCGCCAGCAGCCCCGGCAGCAGGTACTCGCCGATGGTCATGCTCGCGGCCACGCGCAGCGGCGCGGCGTGCGCCCCCGAGAACAGATGTTCCACTTCGGTGGCGAGATCGAGCAGCAGGCTCGCCTTGGGCAGCAGCGCGCGGCCGTTCTCGTTGAGCACCAGGCGCCGTCCCACGCGGTCGAACAACGGTACCCCGAGGCAGCCCTCCAACTCGACGAGCGACGCGCTGGCGGCCGACTGCGAGCGCGCCACGTGGTCCGCTGCGGCGCGCGTGGACCCGGCGCGCGCGGTGGCCACGAAGACCTCGAGCTGGCGCAGCCCCAGGCGCAGCCGGCTGTTGGGCGGCAGGACACTGGATTGATCGGTTTTTCCGGTCACAGTGATCAGTATTGTCCGCTTTTTCTTTTGAAAGGGGATGTCTACGATCGGCCGACCCATCATGTACGCGATTGCCTGTCTCCGCTCCCGCCACGCTGCCTGCGGCGCACGTCGGGATGGTGCAATGGCTCCGGCCCCGCACCAGGATCGGCCCTCCGAGGCCGCGACGGGCCCTGTGTCGGCGGGCTCACGCGCGTTGCATCCGGAGGACAGATGAGCATGCTGGTTCGTCCCCACGGCGGTACCGAGTTGCGACCGCTGCTGCTCCAGGGCGCAGCGCTGGAGCAGGAACTCAAGCGGATTCCCGGACTGCCGAAGGTGCGCGTGAGTTCGCGCGAGCGCGGCGACATCCTGATGCTGGGCATCGGCGGCTTCACGCCGCTCTCCGGATTCATGACGCACGCCGACTGGCAAGGGGTATGCGACGGCATGCGCCTGACCAGCGGTCTGTTCTGGCCGATCCCGATCACCCTGTCGACCGACACCGACACCGCGGCTTCGTTCAGGACCGGTCAGGAGATCGCGCTCATCGACCCGGACAGCGGGGCGGCGCTGGCGACCATGCTCGTCACCGAGAAGTATTCGATCAACAGGGCACACGAGTGTGCCGCCGTCTTCCGCACCACCGATCCCGCCCACCCGGGCGTGAAGATGGTCATGGAGCAAGGCGAGGTGAATCTCGCAGGCCCGATCAAGGTGCTCTCGCAGGGCGGCTTCCCCGAGAAGTACGGCGACCTGTACATGACGCCGGAACAGACGCGCCAGCTGTTCACTTCCTACGGCTGGACGCGCATCGCAGCGTTCCAGACGCGCAACCCGATGCACCGCTCGCACGAGTACCTGGCCAAGGTGGCCATCGAGGTCTGTGACGGCGTGCTGGTGCACTCGCTGCTGGGCGCGCTCAAGCCCGGCGACATTCCCGCCGAGGTGCGCACGCGTGCCATCGGCGCGCTGGCAAAGAACTATTTCGTGCCCAGCACCGTCGTGCAGGCCGGTTACCCGCTGGACATGCGCTACGCCGGCCCGCGCGAGGCGCTGCTGCACGCGCTGTTCCGCCAGAACTACGGCTGCTCGCATCTGATCGTCGGCCGCGATCACGCCGGCGTGGGCAGCTACTACGGGCCGTTCGATGCCCATCGCATCTTCGACGAGATCCCCAAGGACGCGCTCGAGACACAGGCGCTCAAGATCGACGTCTCGTTCTGGTGCTACCGCTGTGGCGGCATGGCCAGCGGCCGCACCTGCCCGCACGGCGACGCCGACCGGCTGCAGGTCAGCGGCACCCAGTTGCGCAAGTGGCTGTCCGAGGGTCACGACGTGCCCCCCGAGTTCAGCCGGCCGGAAGTGCTCGACGTGCTGCGTACCTACTATGCCAGCCAGTCCGGCACGGCGCCGCGGTGACCGCATGAAGGTCTGCATCGTCTCCGACAGCCACGACCGTGCCGACGCGCTGGCTCAGGCCGTGCAGGCGGCCAGGGAGCGCGGCGCCGAGGCGGTGATCCACTGCGGCGACCTGATCGGCGCGCAGTCGCTCAAGCCCGCACTGGCAGCCGGGCTGCCGGTGCACTTGATCCACGGCAACAACCTCGGCGACGCGCAGGCGCTGCACCGGCTGTCGCGCAGCAGCGGCGGGCAGTTGCAGTATCACGGCGCGGATGCGCGCATCGAGCTCGGCGGCCGCCGTGTATTCGTCGTGCACTACGACGATTACGGCTACGCGATGGCGTGCACCGGCGAGTGGGATCTGGTGTGCTGTGGCCACTCGCATCGGGCCGAGGTGCGGCAGGTCGATGCGGTCCGTGGCGGTTCGAGCTGGCTGGTCAATCCGGGCACGGTGGCCGGACTGGCCGCGCCGCAGACCTGGGTGCTGGGCGACCTGGCGGCCCTGCGGTTCGAGGTGCACGAACTGGGCGCACCACGAAAGGACGCTGCGCTCGCGTAGAACGATCACGAAGTTGCGCGACCGGCGGCCCGCCGCGCAACCGCTCCAGCAGGCCGGGCCACCTAGAAGATCGACAGGAGACATGCACGATGTTCACGACCAACCCCTTTGCGGCGGTGGCCGACTCACTGCCGGCCAGCGCGATGCAGGTCTTCGTGGTCCTGATGGCGCTGGCGGTGCTGTTGGGCACGGTGCTCGACATGGTCCACAAGGGCAGTGCGACCTACTTCTTCGCCAACTGGCGCAAGTCTCGGGGCAAGGGCGCGCCAGTCGACGTCGCGTCGATCGCGGTCAAGACCGTCGTGGTGGACGTGCTCGCCTCGGGCGAGTTCTGCAACCCGCGGCGCCGCGTCGCCCACCTCCTGACCATGTACGGGTTCATCCTGTATCTGGTGACCACCGCGATCATGGTGTTCGGCTATCCGACGACCGCCACGCCGACGCCGACGCCGGTGGTGCAGCTGTGGTGGCTGGGCGGGCTGATGGTTCTCGCCGGCGGCTACTGGTTCTGGTTCTTTATCCGCGTGGACGTCGCAGCCGAGGGCAGTTCGCCCTTGCGCCTGATGCGCGCTGACCTCTTCATCCTCTCGCTGCTCGCCAGCGTGACGCTCGGCCTTCTCTGGGCGGGGCTGCAGGGGTCGGGCAGCGCGGCCGCCGGAGTCGTGTTCGGCCTGTACATCCTCGCCACCATCGTGCTGTTCGGCGGGGTGTACTGGTCCAAGTTCGCGCACATGTTCTTCAAGCCCGCGGCGGCGTTCGAGAAGCGTGTCTCCAAGGCCAGCGGCGTCTACGCCAACCTGCCGCTGCAGACTCGCGACGATCCTGCGCAGCGTGAAAGACATTCGATGGAGCTGCTGCGCGATGCCCCGATGGACATGGGGCTGGGCATCAAGCGCGAAGCGCCGCGTCACTATTGAGAGAAAGTCCGCAGGTCCTCGCGGAATACAACAAGGAGTCAGCCTATGCCTACCTTCGTCTACATGACGAGGTGCGACGGATGCGGCCACTGTGTCGACATCTGCCCCTCGGACATCATGCACATCGACAAGACCTATCGGCGCGCCTACAACATCGAGCCGAACATGTGCTGGGAGTGCTTCTCCTGCGTGAAGGCCTGCCCGCAGCATGCGATCGACGTGCGTGGCTATGCCGACTTCGCTCCGCTGGGCCACAGCGTTCGAGTCGTCCGCGACGAACAGAAGGGCACGATCGCCTGGAGGATCAAGTTCCGCAACGGTACGGAAAAGAACTTCCTGTCACCCATCACCACCAAGCCGTGGGGGCAGGCGATCCCCAAGCTCGCGGATGTTCCGGGCCCGAGCAAGGAAATGCGCGACAGCGAACTGCTCTACAACGAGCCCAAGTACATCCGCCTGGATGACGGCGGTCTGCGCACGCTCGAGTCCGCTGGTCTCAAGATGAAGATGGGGGTCTACTACTAATGGCCTACGAAACGATCGTCGAAGACGGCATCGACATTCTGGTCGTCGGTGCAGGTCTTGGCGGCACCGGTGCCGCCTGGGAGGCGAGATTCTGGGGACAGAACAAGAAGATCGTCATTGCCGAGAAGGCCAACATCGACCGCTCAGGCGCGGTCGCCCAGGGTCTTTACGCGATCAACTGCTACATGGGCACGCGCTGGGGCGAGAACAACCCGGAAGACCATGTCCGCTACGCGCGCATCGACCTGATGGGCATGGTGCGTGAGGATCTGCTGTTCGACATGGCCCGCCACGTCGACTCCACGGTGCATCAGTTCGAGGAGTGGGGCCTGCCCATCATGAAGGACCCGAAGACCGGGCGCTACCTGCGCGAAGGTCGGTGGCAGATCATGATTCACGGCGAGTCCTACAAGCCCATCGTGGCCGAGGCGGCCAAGAAGTCGGCGGACAAGGTCTTCAACCGCATCTGCGTCACCCACCTGCTGATGGACGAGAGCAAGGAGAACCGCGTCGCCGGTGCCGTCGGCTTCAACGTCCGCACGGGCAACTTCCATGTCTTCAAGTCCAAGGCCGTGATCTGCAGTGCGGGCGGCGCCTCCAACATCTTCAAGCCGCGCTCGGTGGGCGAAGGTTCCGGCCGGACCTGGTATGCACCGTGGTCGTCGGCGTCGGCGTACGGTCTCCTGATCAATGCCGGCGCCAAGATGACGCAGATGGAAAACCGCATCGTGCTGGCGCGCTTCAAGGATGGCTATGGCCCGGTCGGCGCCTACTTCCTGCACCTGAAGACCTACACGCAGAACGGCCTGGGCGAAGAGTACGAGTCCAAGTGGTTCCCCGAACTGCAGAAGATGGTCGGCAAGGAGTATCTCGATCCGGAAGCTTCGCACCTGACGCATCGGCCGATCCCGACCTGTCTGCGCAACCACGCACTGATCAGCGAGGTCAATGCCGGCCGCGGTCCCATTCACATGGTGACGATGCGCTCGTTCCAGGATCCTCATCTGGAAGAGGTCGGTTGGGAGAACTTCCTCGGCATGACCGTGGGTCAGGCGGTGCTTTGGGCCGCTACCGATGTGGATCCCAAGAACGAGAATCCCGAGCTGACAACCTCCGAGCCCTATGTCATGGGCTCACACGCGACCGGTTCGGGCGCCTGGTGCTCCGGCCCCGAGGACGTTTCCCCGCCCGAGTACTTCTGGGGATACAACCGCATGACGTCGGTCGAGGGTCTGTTCGGCGCCGGTGATGCGGTCGGCGGCACGCCGCACGCATTCTCGTCGGGGTCGTTCACCGAAGGCCGTCTCGCTGCGAAGGCGGCGTGCAAGTACGTCGATGACGGAAAGGGCGAAGGCATCGTCGTCAGCGACGAGCAGATCGGGCGCCGCAAGGAGGAGATCTACAAGCCGCTGGAGCACTACAGGATCTACCGCAACGAGATCGTGGCGGGCGACGTCAACCCGAACTACATCAACCCCAAGCAGGGCCTGGATCGTCTGCAGAAGCTGATGGACGAGTACTGCGGCGGGGTGACCGTCAACTACATGACCAACGAGAAGCTTCTGAACATCGGACTCAAGAAGCTCGCCATCATGGAGGAAGACCTCGAGAGCCTGGCCGCCAAGGACATCCACGAACTGCTGCGTGCGTGGGAGCTGAAGCACCGCCACCGCGCCGCCGAGTGCGTCACGCAGCACACGCTGTTCCGCAAGGAGACCCGTTGGCCGGGGTACTACTATCGAGGTGACGCCATGAAGGTGGACGACGTGAACTGGCACGTGCTGACGGTTTCGCGCCGCGATCCGAAGACGGGCGAGTACACCATGGAGAAGGCGCCCTGCTATCACCTGATCGAGGACGAGAAGTAGAGAGAACTGCAGGCGGGCGCGAGCGTGAACATCACCGAAAAGAGCGACGCGGAGATCCTGGCCCTGGCCGAGCCGCTGTGGCTCGGCCTCGTCAGGAATTCGAACGAAGGCAAGTATGGAGAATTCGCGAGGAACTTCTCCAGTTCCCTGGCCCGCAACCTGGATCAGATCGCTGCAGGCCACCAGTTTGCGCACAGCGAACTGGCGCGGAACCTGTCCGAAGAAGTGGATACTCTCGGCATCATCCGCAGGGGCGAGCACGTGACGGTTCTTTACCGGCAGCGCAGTACCAAGAAACCCGGCGAATGGCTTGGCAGGCTCGTCCTCGGCTACGAGGATGGAACAGTCAGGATCTTCGGTGCATCAATCTTCTGAATATTTCGTCGAGACTTGAGATGAGCGAAGTCATCCAGGACGGCAAGTTCGTCGAGCTGACCTACGAGGTGACCGACAAGAAGCTGGGGCATGTCCTCACCAGTGTCGAGTTCCCGTTGGGCTATGTGCACGGACACAATGAAATCCTGGCCCCGTCGGTCCATGGCCAGCTCGAGGGCAGGTCCGCCGGCGACGTCATCGAAGTGGAGATCGATGGCAATCAGATCTTCGGCCCCAGGGACGAGTCGCTGGTCTTTTCCGATCACATCGAAAACGTCCCCGAGCAGTATCGGCAGATCGGCACCTCCATACTCATGGAGAACGACAGGGGTCAGACGCGCAGCTTTCTCGTCACCCACCTGGACGACGAGACACTGACGGTCGACGGCAACAATCCGCTCTCCGGCAGGGTGGTCGTGTTCAAGCTCGAGATACGGACCGTGCGCGACGCCACGGACGAAGAAGCGCGGGCGGGTGGGGCGATCGATGCAGGCGCCGCGATCGACCCGTCGCTCCTGAAACCCGTCTGAACGGCGGTGCGCCATGGCATCGCACGCCGCTCAGGCATCGTCGACTGCACTTGCAGTCCTCCATTCACGGCAAGAAAGGTGACGATATGAGCGACCACAAGCCGCCCCCGGCCAAGGTTCCAGACGGTGTCACGCGTTATCTGACCACGCGCCAGATGCCGCCCAACGAGAAGGGTTTCGTCGGCTTCGAGACCATCTGGAAGCCGTTCCAGAAGGAAGCCGAATACAAGACGCCGAAACGGCCGTAGGCATCGTGCGGGGACATCGACGACCCGGGACGCGCGCGACGGGCTCGCCGGCCACCTGGAATATGCATATGAGCCGATATTCCGATCGTCACCGCTGACAAGCGCGACAATGCGCTTTGCCGGAGCGCGACATGGAACATCTGCATCCCACCAAGGCGTACGAGATCGTCAAGGAGAGCCCGAACACGCTCCTGATCGACTGTCGCACCGAAGTCGAGTTCTTCTACGTCGGCCATCCCACCGATGCGATCAACATCGAGTGGAACACCGCGCCGGACTTCGAGGTGAACGAGCACTTCGCTGACGAGGTGCTGCGCATGGCCGGTCGCAAGGACCGACCGATCGTTCTGATCTGCCGCAGCGGCAAGCGCTCGGTGGACGCCGGGCTCGAACTGGAGAAGCACGGCTTCACGAACGTGAGCAATGTGCTCGAAGGCTTCGAAGGCGAGCTTGACGCCGAACACCACCGCGGCAATCTGGGCGGCTGGCGCAAGCACGGTCTGCCGTGGCGCCAGGTCTAGCCGCCGGCTGATGCCGCCAGGCTGGCGACCCTTCGATCAGGCCGCCAGCCGCGCAGAGCGGTGGCCTGCGGCGGTTCACGCCTGACGGTCGGAATACTTCTTCGCGTTGCCGCGCGCAAGGTGGACGGGGTACTTGCTCGCGTTGGTGGCGAGCTTGCTGCGCACCGCCTCGTCGAGATCCACCTCCAGCACCGCAGCCAGGCGCACCAGGTAGACCAGCACGTCGGCGATCTCGTCGCGCACGCGACGCGCGGTCAGCGGGTCGCGGGCCACGTCGCGCGAAGCATCCTCGCTGAGCCACTGGAACAGTTCGACCAACTCGCCCACCTCGCCCGTGAGCGCCATGGCGAGGTTCTTGGGCGAGTGGAACGACTCCCATTCACGCGCGCGCGCGAACTGCGCGATCGCGTCCTGCAGCGCGGCAACGTCGACCAGAGGCCGCGCTGACGGTTCCGGGGCGGCTGACTCGTCCTGGGGATGGGGGTCTGCGCTCGTCATTGCTGGTCCACGGCATGCTCCAACCGTGCATCGTAGCCGGCACTGCCCCATCGAGCCGGGCCCGGACATACCCCTGTCGGGCAGGTGGAGCTACCCCAACGCGGGAGTAGACGCCCCAAAGGGCCGATTGTCCAATCGAACGAGCTTGCGCCCCCAGGGGTCGGTCCTTGCTCTGCATGGCGTCAGCACACCTCTCCCGCACGACCCAGATCCGCCACCCATCCATGCCCCGATCGCCGCTGCACGACCCGCTCACCGATCCGCATGCCGATGCGGCCCACGAGACGCGCAACACGACCTGCTACATGTGTGCGTGCCGCTGCGGCATCCGCGTGCACCTGCGTGACGGCAAGGTGCGCTACATCGACGGCAACCCGGATCATCCGCTGAACCAGGGCGTGATCTGTGCCAAGGGCTCGTCGGGCATCATGAAACAGTACTCGCCGGCCCGTCTGCTCAAGCCGCTGAAGCGGCGCGAGGGCAGCGAGCGCGGTGCAGGCGAGTTCGTGGAGATCGAGTGGGAGGAAGCCTTCGCCACGCTGGCCGAGCGCCTGGCGCGCATCCGATCCACCGATCCGAAGCAGTTCGCCCTGTTCACCGGACGCGACCAGATGCAGGCGCTGACCGGCATGTTCGCGCGCCAGTTCGGTACGCCCAACTACGCGGCACACGGCGGTTTCTGCTCGGTGAACATGGCCGCCGGCATGATCTACACGATCGGCGGCTCGTTCTGGGAGTTCGGCGGCCCGGACCTCGACCGCGCCAAGCTGTTCGTGATGATCGGCACCGCCGAGGATCACCACTCCAACCCGATGAAGATCGCGCTGTCGAAGTTCAAGCGCGACGGCGGGCGCTTCATCTCGATCAACCCGGTGCGCACCGGGTACTCCGCGATCGCCGACGAGTGGGTGCCGATCCGCCCGGGCACCGACGGAGCCTTCCTGCTCGCGGTGATCCACGAGATCCTCGCCAAGGGTCTGTACGACCGCGACTTCCTGGTGCGCTACAGCAACGCGGGCCAACTCGTCAACGTCGATGCCGCCAGCGACGAGTTCGGCATGTTCGTGCGCACCGAGGTGCCCACCGAAGAGGCCTGCTACGACCCGCAGGACAAGCTCTGGTGGGACCGCACCACCGGCAAGCCGGTCGTGACGCACACGCCCGGGGCCGACCCGTTCCTGCTCGGCGAGTTCACTCTGGCCGACGGCACCGTGGTCAAGCCGGCGTTCCAGCTGCTGCAGGACCGCGTCAAGGACTACACGCCCGAGTGGGCGGCGCAGATCACCGGCATCCCCGCCGACACGATCCGCCGCCTGGCCCACGAGATGGGCGTGACGGCGCGCGACCAGCGCATCGAGCTGCCGATCGCCTGGACCGATGCCTGGGGCAACGAGCACGACACCGTGACCGGCAACCCCGTGTCGTTCCACGCGATGCGCGGGCTGGCCGCGCATTCCAACGGGTTCCAGACCATCCGCGCCCTGGGCATCCTGATGTCGCTGCTGGGCACGATCGACCGGCCGGGAGGATTTCGCCACAAGGCGCCCTTCCCTCGCCCGATTCCGCCATGCGCGCGCCCGCCCAACGACGAGCGCGCCGTCAAGCCCGACCATCCGCTGGACGGCATGCCGCTGGGCTGGCCCGCCGACCCCGACGACCTGTTCGTCACCGACGACGGCTCGCCGGTGCGCATCGACAAGGCGTTCTCCTGGGAGTACCCGCTGTCGGTGCACGGGCTGATGCACAACGTCATCACCAACGCATGGCGCGGTGACCCGTACCCGATCGACACGCTGCTCATCTTCATGGCCAACATGTCGTGGAACTCCACGATGAACACGGCCGAGGTGCGCAGGATGCTCAACGACAGGGGCGAGGACGGCGGCTACAAGATCCCGTTCATCGCCGTGTCCGATGCCTTCCATTCGGAGATGACGGCGTTCGCCGACCTGATCCTGCCCGACACCACCTACCTCGAGCGGCACGACGTCATGTCCATGCTCGACCGGCCGATCTCGGAGTTCGACGGCCCGGTCGATTCGGTGCGCATTCCGGTGGTGCCGCCGTCGGGCGACTGCAAGCCCTTCCAGGAGGTGCTGATCGAGCTCGGCACGCGGCTGAAGCTGCCCGCCTTCGTGACGCCGCAGGGCCAGCGCAAGTTCCGCGACTACCCCGACTTCATCGTCAACTGGGAGACCGAACCGGGCTCCGGCATCGGCTTCCTGGCGGGCTGGCGCGGCAAGGGCGGCGAGAAGAGCCTGGTGGGCGAGCCGAACCCGCGCCAGTGGGAGATGTACGAGCAGCACAACTGCGTCTTCCACTATGAGTTGCCGCGCAGCTACCAGTACATGCGCAACTGGAACCAGGGCTACCTCGAGTGGTCGCGCGCCAACCGCATCACGCGCTACGCCGAGCCGATCCTGATCCACCTGTATTCGGAGGTGCTGCAGCGCTTCCGCAGCGCCGCGCAGGGCAAGGGGCTGACCCGCAAGCCGCCCGCGCACCTGAAGAAGCGCGTCGAGACGTATTTCGACCCGCTGCCGTTCTTCTACGAGCCGCTCGAATCGCACGTCACCGACAAGCACCGCTACCCGCTCGCCGCGGTGACGCAGCGCCCGATGGCGATGTACCACTCCTGGGATTCGCAGAACGCCTGGCTGCGCCAGATCCACACCTACAACGTGCTGCACATCAATGCCCAGACCGCGCGTGCGTCGGGCATCGAGGACGGCGACTGGGTGTGGGTCGAGTCGCAATGGGGCCGTGTGCGCTGCAAGGCGAGCCACTCGCAGGCCGTCGAGCCCGGTACCGTCTGGACCTGGAACGCCATCGGCAAGGCCTCCGGCGCCTGGAACCTGTCTCCCGACGCCAATGAGTCGCGCGAGGGCTTCCTGCTCAACCACGTCATCTCCGAGGAGCTGCCGGTGCGCGGCAGCGATGCGAAGATCTCCAACTCCGACCCGATCACGGGCCAGGCTGCCTGGTACGACGTGCGCGTGCGGGTCGTCAAGGCCGCGCCCGAAGAGCCGGCGCAAAGCGAACCGCAGTTCCAGCCGATGCGCCGCTACCCGGGCATGGCTGCGCGTCCCGCGGAGCTGACGAACGCGAGCGACGCGGCCATTCCCGCGAAGGCAAGCCGATGAGCCGCCGCCAACTCGCCCTGGTCATCGACCTGAACGTCTGCGTGGGATGCCACGCCTGCGTGACCAGCTGCAAGGAATGGAACAACGCCGGCGCGGCCGGGCCGATGTCCGACCAGAGTCCCTATGGGGCTGATCCGAGCGGCACCTTCTTCAATCGGGTGCAGACCTTCGAGGTCGGGCAGTTCCCGCTCACCGAGACCGTCCACTTCCCGAAGTCCTGCCTGCATTGCGAGGATCCGCCGTGCGTGCCCGTGTGCCCGACCGGCGCCTCGTACAAGCGCGAGGAAGACGGCATCGTGCTGGTCGACTACGACAAGTGCATCGGCTGCAAGTACTGCAGCTGGGCCTGCCCGTACGGTGCGCGGGAGCTCGACGAGCACCAGAAGGTGATGAAGAAGTGCACTCTCTGCGTGGACCGGATCTACGACGCGCGCCTGCCCGAGGTGGACCGCAAGCCCTCGTGCGTCAAGGCCTGCCCGACCTCGGCGCGCATCTTCGGCGACATCCACGATCCGCAATCCGAGGCATCGCGCGCGATCCGCGAGAACGGCGGCTACGCGCTGATGCCGGAATGGGGCACCCAGCCCGCCAACCACTACCTGCCGCGGCGCACGACGCGCATCCGCATCCACGAGGACGAGCTGGTCCGGGCCGACAACCCGCTGCGGGTCGAGGGTCACCTGCCCAAGCCGTCCGAAGGCGCATCGACGCTCGAAGACGCCAGCTGGTGACCGCAACCTCCACCCCGACATGCATCCCGCTTTCTCCGTCATCTTCCTCACCACGCTGATCGGCGCCGGGCAAGGCCTGTTCCTGGCGCTGTTCACGGTGCAGAGCTACGCACTGGTCGGACTGCTGGCGTCCCCCGCCGGGCGCGCCTTCTACGCGACCGGAAGTGCCGTGGCGCTGGCTCTGCTGGTCGCCGGGCTGGTGGCGTCGTTCTTCCACCTCGGCCGCCCCGAGCGCGCCTGGCGCTCGGCCGCGCAATGGCGCACCTCGTGGCTGTCACGCGAGGTCATCGTGCTGCCGGCCTTCATGGCCGTCGTCGCGCTCTACGGCTTGCTGCACGCACTGGGCTGGGCGCCGGTGCTGATTGCCCTTCCGCACGGCGCGGACATCGACCTGACCGTCCTGGTCGGCATCGTCGGTACGCTGCTGGCGTTCGCCCTGTTCGTCTGCACCGGGATGATCTACGCGTGCCTGCGCTTCCTGGCCGAGTGGCACACGCCGTTGACGCCGCTGAACTACACGCTGCTCGGCGGCGCGTCCGGCTTCACCCTGGCTGCGGGCCTGGCCGCGCTGGCCGCATCCGAGGTGGCAGGCTTCCTCACGGGCTGGGCCATCGCGCTCACGGTGCTTGCGGCGATCGGGCGGGTCGCGTCCCTGTGGCGCAACGCTCGGCTGAAGCCGCGCTCGACGATCCAGTCCGCGATCGGCGTCAAGCATCCGACGGTGGTGCAGCGTTCGCAGGGTTTCATGGGGGGATCGTTCAACACGCGCGAGTTCTCGCACGGCCGCGGGCTGCCGTTCCTGCGCGCGGTGAAGTGGTTCTTCCTGGCCGCGGCCTTCCTCGTGCCGACGCTGCTGCTGGCGGCCATGCCCGGCACGGGCACCGCCCTGCTGCTGGCATTCGCGGTGCAGTTCGTCGGTCTGCTGGCCGAGCGCTGGTTCTTCTTCGCGCAGGCGAACCATCCGCAGAACCTCTACTACCAGGCGGTTTCCTGAATGCTGCGCCGCTTGCCCGCCTCCTTGCCCTGGCACGCCGCCTGGCTGGTGCTGTTGGCCTGCGTGGCCGGCCCGGCCCAGGCCGCCGATGTGGCGGCCGCCGCGACCGGTCTGCCGTGGTGGTTCTGGCCGGTCGCCCTGTTCGTCACCTGCTTCGTGATGGGCATCGTCGCGGTGCCGGCCGGTATCGGCGGCGGCACGCTGTTCGTGCCCATCGTCGGCGGCTTCTTCCCCTTCCATCTCGACTTCGTGCGCGGCGCCGGCCTGCTGGTGGCGCTGGCCAGCGCACTGGCAGCGGCGCCGATGCTGCTGCGCAGCGGCCTGGCCAGCCTGCGCCTGGCGCTGCCGCTGGCACTGCTGGCCTCGGCCAGCTCGATCGGCGGCGCGCTGCTCGGGCTGGCGATGCCGGTGTCGGTGGTGCAGACGGCGCTCGGCGTGATCGTGCTGGCAATCGTCGTGCTGATGTTCGTCTCGAAGAAGTCGGAGTTCCCGGTGGTCGATGCCCCCGACCGCCTGTCCGCCGCGCTGGCGCTGCACGGCGTGTTCGTCGACGGTGCCACGCGCCAGCGCATCGACTGGCAGGTGCATCGCAGCGGTGCCGGGCTCGTGGTGTTCCTCGGCATCGGCGTGCTCGCCGGCATGTTCGGCATCGGCGCCGGCTGGGCCAACGTGCCGGCGCTGAACCTGCTGATGGGCGCGCCACTGAAGGTTTCGGCCGGCACCTCCGGGCTGGTGCTGTCGCTGGTCGACTCCTCGGCCGCCTGGGTCTACGTCAACAAGGGCGCGGTGCTGCCGATGATCGCCGTGCCCTCGGTGATCGGCATGATGCTCGGCGCGATGATCGGCGCACGCCTGCTCGACGTGCTCAAGGGCACGGTGATCCGGCGCATGGTGATCAGCGTGCTGCTGTTTGCCGGCTTGCGCGCGTTGCTCAAGGGCACGGGGGTGTGGCCATGAAGCGTTACGAAGCCGGCGCCGTGACGGCCGCGCCGGCCGCCATCACCCAGGCCGAGGAGCAGTTGCGCTACGCGCGCTGGCTCGAACTGGGCACACGGACGGGCCTGGCGGCGCTGGTGCTGATCTTCCTCGCCTACGGCCTCGGACTCGTCGATCCGCACGTGCCGCACTCGCGCCTGCCGGAGGTCTGGAACCTGCCGGTGTCGGAGTTTCTCGCCGCCACCGGCGTGCCCACCGGCTGGGGCTGGCTGGGCCTGGCGCACCGCGGCGACATTGCCAACCTGCTCGGCATCGCGATGCTGACCGGCGCCTCGCTGCTCGCGTTGCTGGTCACGCTGCCGCTGTACCTGAAACGCGGCGACCGCCTCTACGCCGTCCTGTGCCTCGCGCAGGTGGCGGTGCTGCTGCTGGCGGCCTCCGGCGTGCTGACGGCAGGCCACTGAATGGGGTCGCGGCCATGACGCATGTCTTTTCGCGACTGCTGCTGGCCACCGAGCATTCGGAGCACGACGCAGGCGCCGAGGCGCTCGCCTTCGCCATGGCGCAGCGCTGCGGCCTGCCGCTGCGCGCCGTGCTGCCCATCGCCAGCAACCCGGAGTACGAGGCGCTCGCCCCGCAATTGGCCGCGCACGCCGAGGCGCAGGCGGGCGAGCGCATCGCCGCGCTGCTGGCGGACGCCAAGCGCGCCGGCATCGTGCTGGAACTGCAGGCGCGGCGCGGGCCCGAGGCCTGGCGCGAGATCGTCGACGAGGCCACGCAGCGCGACGCCGACCTGCTCGTCATCCGCCGCCGCGGCAGGCGTGGCCTGCTGGCCAACCTGCTGGTCGGCGAGATGGTGCGCAACGTGGTGGCGCATGCGCCTTGCGGCGTGCTCGTCGTGCCGCGCGGCGCAGCGATGTGGTCGGCCCGCGTGCTCGCGGCGCTCGACCCCGAGGCGCCGGAGCCGGCCTCGGTCGGCACTGCTGCCGCCATTGCCGCCGAGTGCGGCCTGCCATTGACGTTGCTGGCCGTGACCACCACGTCCGAGGAGTCGCGCCGCCGCGCCGAAGCGGCGTTGCAGCGGGCCGCCGGCGCGGCACAAGGCGCCGGCGTGGCAGTGGACACGATCGTGCGCAGCGGCCGGCCTCACGAGCAGATCGTCGAGGCCGCACGGCAGTGCGGCGCCGACCTGATCGTCATCGGACGGCACCGCGACGAGGGCCTGGCGCGCGCCTGGCTCGGCGGCGTGGCGCAGAAGGTCATCGGCCTGGCCGACGGGCCGGTGCTGGTGACGCCGCCGAGTTCGTCATCCAACGCAGGAACAGCATGAGCGACGCCCTCAACTACCTCGTCAAGGCCCGCCCCGACGCGGTCGGCCACTACTTCAAGTTCCTCAAGGAGTGCGGCAAGCACCTCGACCCGAAGACGCGCAACCTGATCTCGGTGATCACCAAGGTGCACGCGCAGACCGAGCGCGGTTTCAAGCAGTACCTCAACCGCGCGCTGCGCGAGGGCTGCACGCCGATGGAGGTGCTCGACGCGCTGCTGATGGCCTTCCCGGCGCTCGGGCTGGCGAAGATCGTCTGGGCGACCGACATCATCCTCGAGATGAACCTGCCGGGTTTCAGCCCGGAGGCGCTGCGCGGCGAGACGGTCTGGCACGACGTCATCGGTACCGACGAGCTGGCCAGCGGCGCGACGAAGCGCGTCGACTGCGACGGCCGCGCCCTCTTCGTGCACCGCGAGGGCGAGGAGTGGCGCGTCTACGACAGCCGCTGCCCGCACCAGACCACCGACATCCCCCATCTCGCGCTGCAAGGCCACACGCTGACCTGCCCCAAGCACGAGTGGGCCTTCGACATCCGCAATGGCGAGTGCATCGCCAAGGGCAATACCCCGCTCACGCGTTGGGAGAGCCGGGTGGAGGGCGGCCGCGTCCTCGCACGCTGGTAGGGGCCAACGAGTTCCCATCCATCGACTCACAGACCTACAGACAGGAGACACAGTCCATGACCCGAATTCACACTGCCCTGAAGGCCATCCCCCTGGCCGCCGCGCTCGTCGCCGGCCCGGCCCTGGCCACCAACGGCTACTTCTCCCATGGCTACGGCATGAAGGCCAAGGGCATGGGCGGCGTGTCCACCGCGCTGGCGCAGGACTCGTACGGCGGCGCCAACAACCCGGCCAGCATGGTGTGGGCGGGCTCGCGCTTCGACATCGGCGCCGAGGTCTTCATGCCCGACCGCGACGCCGAGCGTGCCGGCGCGACCATTCCGAGCCTGAACGGCAAGGTGCGCAGCGACAAGCGCTACTTCCTCGTGCCCGAGATGGGCTACAACCGCATGCTCTCCGACGACCTCTCGCTGGGCGTCACCGTCTACGGCAACGGCGGCATGAACACCACCTACCCGGAGGGCAACTTCAACTGCGGCGGCGGCCCGGCCAACATCCTGTGCGGCAGCGGCACGCTGGGCGTGGACCTGATGCAGCTCGTCGTGGCGCCGACGGTGGCCTACAAGTTGAACCCGCAGCATGCGGTGGGCCTGTCGCTGCTGCTGGGCTACCAGCGCTTCAAGGCGCAAGGCCTGCAGGCCTTCGACAACGCGCCCGGCTTTCCGCCCTTCACCGGCGCGCCCGGCAGCGTCACCAACGTCGGCACCGACAGCGCCAGCGGCGTGGGCCTGCGCGTCGGCTACATGGGGCGGCTGACCGACAGCTTCAGCGTCGGCGCGTCGTACTCGGGCGGCATCAAGATGAGCCGCTTCGACAAGTACGCCGGCCTGTTCGCCGAGGCCGGCGACTTCGACATTCCCGCCAACTACAACGTCGGCGTCGCCTTCAGCCCCGATGCGAAGTGGACCGTCGCGCTGGACTGGGGCCGCATCCTCTACAGCAAGGTCGCCTCCGTGGGCAACCCGAGCCTGCCGGTGGCGCCGCTCGGCGCCGACAACGGCCCCGGATTCGGCTGGCAGGACATCGACGTGCTCAAGCTCGGCGTGGCCTGGCAGATGAGCGACACGCTGACGCTGCGCGCCGGCTACAACCGCAGCGACAACCCGATCGGCAGCAGCGACGTGACCTTCAACATCCTGGCGCCCGGGGTCATGAAGGACCACTTCACCCTGGGCTTCACCTACGCCGGCTGCAAGAACTGCGAGCTCACCGGCATGCTGATGATTGCGCCGCGTCAATCCGTCAGCGGGCCTTCGTTGTTCAATGGCTTGCCGATCCCGGGCGTGCAGAACGAGGCCGGCAACGAGACCATCGGCATGAAGCAGAAATCATTCGGCATCGCCTGGGGCTACAAGTTCTGAACTGAACGAATGAGGCGCGCCGCGGCGCGGAAGGAGACGGAATGGCTCACATCGTCGTCATGGGTGCAGGCATCGGCGGCATGCCTGCCGCCTACGAGTTGCGCACGCTGCTGGGCGCGGAGCACAAGGTGACGGTGGTCAACCCCACCGACACCTTCCAGTTCACCCCTTCCAACCCCTGGGTGGCGGTCGGCTGGCGCGACCGCGAGACGGTCACGCTGCCGATCGCGCCGCACCTGGAGCGCAAGGGCATCGCCTTCATCGGCAAGGCGGTGACGGCGATCGACCCGGCCGCCAACCGCGTGACGCTCGACGGCGGCGAGGCGCTGGACTACGACTACCTCGTCATCACCACCGGCCCGAAGCTGGCGTTCGACGAGGTGCCGGGCGCCGGCCCGCACGGCGGGCACACGCATTCGGTGTGCACCGTCGGCCACGCGGAGATGTTCTGGGCCGAGTACCAGAAGTTCCTCGAGGCCCCCGGGCCGATCGTCATCGGCGCCATGCCCGGCGCGAGCTGCTTCGGCCCGGCCTACGAGTTCGCCTTCATCGTCGACGCCGACCTGCGCAAGCGCAAGCTGCGCCACAAGGTGCCCATCACCTTCGTCACCGCCGAGCCCTACATCGGCCATCTCGGCCTCGGGGGGGTGGGCGACAGCAAGTCGATGCTGGAGAGCGAGTTGCGCGGCCACGACATCAAGTGGATCACCAACGCCAAGACCACCAAGGTCGAGCCCGGCAAGCTCTTCACCACCCAGCTCGACGATCAGGGCAACGTCGTCAAGGAGCACGAGGTCGGCTTCAAGCTCGCCATGATGCTGCCCGCCTTCAAGGGCGTCGACCCGGTGGCGGCCGTGACGGACATGTGCAACCCCCGCGGTTTCGTGCTGATCGACGAGTTCCAGCGCAGCAAGAAGTACCGCAACATCTTTTCCGCCGGCGTGTGCGTGGCCATCCCGCCGGTGGAGGCCACGCCGGTGCCCAGTGGCGCGCCGAAGACCGGCTACATGATCGAGACGATGGTGACGGCGATCGCGCACAACATCGCCGACGAACTCGCCGGCAGGCCGGCCACCGCCAAGGGCACCTGGAACGCCATCTGCCTGGCCGACATGGGCGACACCGGCGCGGCCTTCGTGGCGCTGCCGCAGATCCCGCCGCGCAACGTCAACTGGTTCAAGAAGGGCAAGTGGGTCCACTACGCCAAGATCGCCTTCGAGAAGTACTTCATCCGCAAGATGAAGACCGGCAACTCCGACCCGGTCTACGAGAAGTACGTGCTCAAGGCGCTGGGCATCGTGCGACTGGCCGACTGAACCCGCGAAGGATCACGCCATGACACTGCTCGAATTCGCGCGCGGGCCCGCGCTCTACGCGTCGCTGGCAGTGTTCGTGCTCGGCACGCTGTGGCGGCTGGTGGGCATTCTGATCCGGCCGCGCCTGCCCGACCTGTCGCCGCCGCGCGAGCACTCGCCCGGCGTGCTGCTCTCGGTGCTGCACGCCAATGTGCGGGCGATGTGGCCGCGGCGCGAGTTCATCGCGCGCAGCCGCTTCGTCACGATCAACGGCTACGCCTTCCACATCGGCCTGGCGCTGGTCTTCTTCGGCTACGCACCGCACATCGCCTTCGTGCAGCGGCTCACCGGCCTGACCTGGACGGCGCTCCCGGACCCGGTGATGTACCTGTCGGCCAGCCTGACCATCGTCACGCTGCTGATCGCGCTGTCGATGCGCCTGACCGACCCGGTGCGCCGATCGATCTCCAGCGCCGACGACATGATCAGCTGGACGCTGACCTTCCTGCCTTTCGTCACCGGCATGGCGGTGGCGGGCGAGCCTTCCTCGGCCATCCTTGCGCGCGACCACGTCATCTATGGCGGGCCGCTGGCGATCCACCTGCTGTCGTTCGAACTGCTGCTGCTCTGGTTCCCGTTCGGCAAGCTGATGCATGCCGTGCTGTTCGCGTTCTCGCGCGGCGCCACCGGGCTGCGCTTCGGCCACCGCGGAGCGCTGTCGTGAGCGCCGCCGCCCCGACCTTCGACCGCCAGGGCGATCTCGGCGACGACGCGCGCGTCCAGGCCGCGATGGGGGCTTGGCTGCGCGAGTTCGGCGTCACCGCCTCGCTGCACCTCGAGTCGTGCGTGCACTGCGGCCAATGCGCACAGGCCTGCCACTTTCACGTCAGCACCGGCGATCCGAAGTACACGCCGATCCGCAAGCTCGAACTGCTGCGCCGCGCGTACCGCCGCGAGGCCGGGCCGCTGGCGCCACTGGTGCGCGCGCTCGGGCTGGTGCGGGCACCGGACGTCGACGAACTGCAGCAGTGGCAGGAACTGCTCTACGACTCCTGCACGATGTGCGGTCGCTGCACCACCGCCTGCCCGATGGGCATCGACATCGCCGAGCTGGTCAAGGTGGCGCGTCACGGCATGTTCAAGGCCGGACTGATGCCCGAGCGCCTGGCGCTGATGGATCGCACGGCGCGGCAATGGGGCAGCACCGCCACACCGGGCGAGGACCTGCCGGACATCCTCGCCGAGGTGTCGGCCGAGCACGGCGTGGCCATCCCCTGCGACCTGCCGCAGGCTGACATCCTCGTCACCGCGGCGCCGGCCGAGCTGGGCGAGCACACCAAGTCGCTGGCCGACGCGGCGAAGATCCTGAATCGCGCCGGACTGCGCTGGACCATGCATCGCGAGGGCTTCGACGCCTCCAACATCGGCTTCAACAACGGTGACCTGGAACTGCAGGAGAAGCTCACCCGCGCCATCGTCGACACCGCGGTGAAGATCGGTGCGAAGACCGTGCTGCTGCCCGAGTGCGGCCACGCCTACGGCGCCGCCCGCTGGGAGGCGGCGAAGTGGTACGGCAAGGCGCTGCCGGTGCGCATCATTCACATGACCGAGTTCCTCGACGAGCTGCTCGCCGACGGGCGCATCCGCGTCGAGCCGATCGGCGACACGGCCACCTTCCACGACCCCTGCCAGATCGTGCGTCGCGGCGGTCTGGAGGCGGCGGCACGCCGCGTGCTCGCCGCGCTGGGCTTCGAGCTCAGGGAGCTGCAGGACCACGGCATCGGTGGCTACTGCTGCGGCGGCGGCGGCGGCGTGGTCTCGAACCAGCGCGCCGCTCCGCTGCGGCACAAGGTGTTCGCGCTGAAGCAGCAGCAGGTCGAGGCCACGGGCGCCAAGCGCTTCGTCACCAGTTGCGGCCAGTGCCGCATCACGCTGGAACAGGGCGCCAAGCATGCCGGCTGGAACCGGCGCACCGAGAGCCTGCTGGAGCTGGTGGCCGACCGGCTGGCGGACTGAGCGTGGCAGCGCGGCACGGGACCGACATGACCGACTCACTCTTCGACGCGATTCGAGCCGGCGACCTCGATGCCGTGGAACGCCTGGCCAGCGCCGAGCGCTTGAACGTCGCCGGTGCCGGCGGCACCACGCCCTTGATGCTCGCCGCCGTGCTGGGCCAGCGCGACGTCGTCGCCAGGCTGATCGACAAGGGTGCCGACGTGAACGCTGCCGACGAACGCGGCTTCACGGCGCTGTTCCACGCCTGCTACAACCCCGACGAGGACCGTGGCCATCCGGAGGTGGTGGAGCTGCTGCTGGCCGCCGGGGCCGACAAGGAGGCGAAGATCGGCTACGGCGTGCGTCCGCTGATGTACGCCGCGGGCAACGGCGAGGCCGGCGTGGTGAGCGCGCTGCTGCGCGGCGGCGCCGATCCGCTGGCCCGCAACGAGGTCGGCCGCACGGCGCTGATGATGGTCAAGGACCGCGACTACGTCGACGTCATCAACATCCTTCACGAAGCCGAGGCAACACTGGAGTCGGCGAGTTGCGCGTCACGCAATGCGCCGGACATGCAGGTGGTCACCTTCCTGAAGCCGGCGCGCAAGGACTGATCGCCGCGGCCGGCGCGAACGGCAATCGGGCCGATGGCCTGCGCCTTGCGTCCGGGCATCGCCTCGTCCTCGCGCGCCGTCGTGCAAGCGCCGGCGGGCGAGGTGTGGTCACCCCGGACGGCGCGGCGCGCGGCAAATTCCTGTGGCGGCTTGTCAATCCCGCACGAACCGTGCCTCCTGGATTCGGATCGCCGCGCGCCGGACGGCTAGGATGGGCGACGCGCGCGACGAAGAAAGGAAGACGATGCCGCACACCGCACCCGCCGGCTTCCGGCTGATGCGCTATTTCACGCTGAGCACGGCGGTGGCGTTCGTCACGGTGGGCGCCGTGCTGTACTTCCTGCAGCGCAACGAGGAGGCGTTCTTCGCCCAAGTACAGCGGGAGCAGGCCGCCTTCTTCCGTCAGGCGCAGGACGAACTGGCGCAGCAGCACGAGGAAGCCTCGCGCGCCACGCTGCTGGCCGTGCACGAGGCCAACCACGTCAACCTGACGCGGCTGGTGGCCAACATGCTGTGGGCCAGCGATTTCGGCCCCTTCCTCGCCGCGTCCCAGCGGCTGCCGGTCGCGCCGTGTCTGGCGCTGCCCGCCGAGCCTGCCGCCGCGCGACGCGACTGCTTCGCCGAGATGGGCCGGCGCCTCGTCGCGCTGCCGGCCTTCAAGACCATGGACGCGAAGGCCTACGCCGCGATGCAGAGCACCACCGTCTTCAAGATCAAGGTGTTCGACATGCGCGGCATCACGGTCTATTCGTCGGAGCACCGGCAGATCGGCGAGTACGCCGCCGAGAACGCCGGCTGGCGCTCCGCCGCCGAGGGCCAGCCGGCGAGCGAGCTGACGCACCGCGATCGTTTCAGTGCCTTCGAGCGGACGGTCGAGAACCGCGACCTCATCTCCACCTACGTGCCGGTGCGCTCCGGCGGTGGCGACGCGGTGCTTGGCGTGGTGGAACTCTACTCCGACGTCACGCCCTTCCTGGATCAGATCCGCAGCGCCTCGCGCAGGTTCGCGCAGATCACCAGCGGCAACCAGACGCGCGTGGAGAGCACCGCCCGCAGCAACCAGGACAAGGTGGTGCGCAGCTCCGACCAGTTCCTGGTCATCGTCGGCAGCCTGATCTTGCTGCTGTACATGATCTCGCTGGCCATCGTGCGCGTCGGCCAGCGCATCATCGACCGGCAGGCGCAGGCGCAGGCCGAGGCGGCACAGCGCGAGCAGCGCTGGCATCGCGAGAAGATGGCCGCGCTGGCGACCATGGCCGCCAACGTCGCGCACGAGGTCGGCAACCCGCTGGCGGTGATCCAGGGCGTGGCGGGCGAACTGCCCGACTCCGAGCGAAACGCCGCGCGGCAGATCCGTTCGCAGGGCGAGCGCATCGCCCGCATGATGCGGCAGATCGCCGACTTCGCCGCCGCCCGCAGCGAATCGCCCGAATGGGTGGACGTGAACGCGATGCTCAAGGCGGTGTGCGAATTCCTCACCTTCGACCGGCGCTTTCGCAGCGCGCCGATCGAGTTCCGCCCGGGCGCGGGCGTGCCGGCCTGCGAACTGGTGCCCGACCATCTCAACGAGGTGGTGATGAACCTGCTGCAGGCCTGCGTGGACGACGAGCCGCATCACTTCAAGCGAGTCGTGGTGGAGACGCACCCCCAGGACGATCGTGTGCTGGTGCGCATCGGCGGCGCCACCACCGGCCTCGCCGACTGGTTCGCGCTGCCGCGGCTGGAGGCGATCCGCAGGCGCATCGCCGACATGGGTGCGGACGCCGTGGCCGTCGACGGCGCGATCGAGATCACCCTGCCCACGGTGTCGCCGGAGCCAAACCTCTCGAGCCGGCACGGCTGACCGTGTGGCGGCGGTTAACGGCTGCGCAACCGGTCGACGACGATGCGGCCGCCCTCGTCGACGCGCCCTCGAACCTCGGTGTAGCTGCCCGCGGCGGCCCGTCCGTCGATCCGGGACGAAGGCGTCACGGCCAGGGGCAGGTCGTCGAGCTGCCAGTTCGTGCCCAGGGTCCCGTGCAGGCGCACCCGGGCGCCGACCGGAACGGGTGCAGGCGCGCCGGCGGCATCACGCGCACCCTGGCTGATCCAGGCCTCGATCAGACGCACTTCCTCGCCGCTGAGGTAGGGCGGCCCGTCGAACGGCATGCGCGGTCGCGCCTGCCCGCGAATGCGGCGCACCAGTTCGCTCGCCGCGGGGTGCCCCGGAACGACCCGCACACGATCCGCGGCGGACAGCGTGGACGCGTGCGAGGTGAGCCTGTAGCCCTCCGGAGCCGCACCCATGAGCCCGCTGTCGGTGTGGCACTTCGCGCAGCGCGTCGCCAGGATCGGCGCGACGTGCAGATAGGTCACGGGCTCCCCCGGTGCCGGCGCTGTCGGCGCGGCCTTCGTCGCCGCGATCGCCTTTCCGCCCTGCAGGCCGCCGGCGATCCAGCGCTCGAACTGCGCGATCTCCTGGTCGGTCAGGAACGGCGGCCCCGTCATCGGCATGCGCGGCTGGCTGATGCCCTTCAGGCGACGGATCAGCTCGCTGCCCGCCGGCTCGCCGCTCTTCACGACGGGCCCTCGCGCACTGCCTCTCAGCACCGCCTCGAGGCTGTCCAGCCGCAGCCCGGCCGCAGGCGTATTCCCGCCGTGGCACATGACGCAGCGCTGCACGAGGAGGGGCGACAGGTCGGCATAGGTCGGTGCGTCGGCCCCCTGGCTGGGTACCGGCGTCGACGTGGCGAGCAGCACGGCCAGCAGCGTCGGCGCGAGCAGGGCGCGGCTCGCAGTCCGGGTGTCCGATGCGGACCTGCGCGCCTGCGCGCTGCGTCCGCGTCGTGCGCGACAGCTCATGGCGGTTCTCCCTCGCGAAGGCGGCTGTGATGGGTCGAGTGCCAAGTGTCCGACAACTTCACGGCGCACGGTGCGGGCGGCGGCGAAGCGGGCTCGCGGAGCCCGGCTCGGCCAGCCGCGGCCGTCCAACGAGGGCTCAGGGCTGCCGTTGCGAGAGCGCCACCTCGATGCGCGGACCGATGAACGTGACCGCACAGGCCGGGCTGCGATAGCACATGGTCGAGCGAGCCAGCTCCTCGACGAAGTCCATCTCCGTCGCCGGCCCCCACAGTTCGACCGTGTAGAGGCGGCGCGGGTCGAGCGGAAACTTCGTTCCGTTCACCTGGGCGACGGGCCGCAGCGCGGGTTTCGGGCTATCTCGCGGGCCGGCCTCGGCCACGCAGACCAGCCGCATCGCATCCTCGCTCAGACCGCACAGCCACTCCGTCTGTGCGGGACTCTGTGTGGGCAGGAGCCCCAGCAGGCCCCCAAGTGCTGCGATTGCGAACCGTTGCATGGCGTCGACTCCTGACGCCCTGCTTTCGGCTCCGGCCGGATGGACTTGCCGCCCGCCGCGGCCCGGCCCGTGAACATCTGCACGCGCAGCCAGTCACGGCTGGCGCCGCACACGATCGGCGACGAGTGGCCTGCGTGCCGTGCCCGTGCGAGGGGCCCGGGCGCGCCGCCCTGACCGTGCCCTGTGCCGTCAAACCACCGCGATGCGGCTCCGCCACGCTGCGTCCGACCCCTGCAGGCGGCCCGCCAGGGCCGCGGTGACCTGGCCGCGACCCTGACGGTCGATCACCAGCACGCGCGACACGCCCATGCGCTCGGCCACGGGCCGCCAGCGTTGCGGACCCGCCACCAGGAGGGCGGTGGCCGCGGCATCGGCGTACGCTGCAGACCGGTGCACCACGGTCACGCTGAGCAGTTCCGACGCCGGCGCCAGGGTTCCCGGGTCGAGGATGTGGCCGATGCGCTCGCCGTCCAGCATGCGGAAGCGCTCGTAGCTTCCCGAGGTGACCACCGCCTCACGCGCTTCGGTGGTGAGGCGGGCGACGAGCCCTTCGCCCTGCGGGTCGCGGATGCCGATGTGCCAGCCCGGCGCCCCGGCGCGGCTCATCGCCGCAAGGTTGCCGCCGAGGTCGACGAGCGCCGCATCGATGCCACGCCCCTGCAACTGGTCGAGCGCGCGGTCGATCGCCACGCCCTTGGCGTATGCACCGAAGTCGAGCTGCAGTCGAGGGTTGCGACTCGTCAGCAGATCGCCGCGCATCTCGATCTGCGCCAGGCTCGGTGCCGCGTCGCGCCAGGCGGCCAGCGCGCGCACATCGGGCCGCGCACCGGCGCGCATCAGGTCGTCGTGGAAGCCCCAGGCCCCGACCGCGCCGCCGATGCCGGGGTTGAAGAAGCCGGACGAGGCGCGCTCCAGGCGCGCCGCCGAGCGGATCATCGCCCCCAGCGCTGGCGCGACCCGCACCGCGCGGCCCTCACGGAACGCGGCGTTGAGACGGCTCAGGTCGCCCGGCTTCCACGCGTTCCAGCGCCGGTGGATCTGCGCCAGGCCGGCCATCACCGCGGCGAGCGCCGGATCGGCCGGGGCATCGCCGTCCTGCCGGACGCGCACGTCGACCGGCGAACCGAACAGGAAGTGCTGCGCCTGGCGCAGCGTCGCGTCGGCCCGACCCGGCATCGGCAGCCACACGGCGCCGGCCAGCGCCGCGAGCGCCCGGCGGCGTGTCGGGAGCGTGCCCTCGCCCATGTCGCCTCAGTAGCGGATGCGCGCCGCCAGCAGCGCGGCGCTCACGCGCTCGTGCTCCTGCGCGAGAGACTCGATCAATGGGGCGACGCCGTCGACCTCGCCGAGCCGGCTGCGACGCTCGATCTCGGCGCACAGCTGCGACATGCGCAGCGCGCCGATGTTCTGCGTGACCGACAGGAAACGGTGCGCCGCGCGGCCCAACCGCGCCGCATCCGCCGCGCCGAGCGCGTCGCCGAGCGCGCCCAGGTGCGACGGCGAGTCGGCGACGAACATGTCGATCAGCTCGCGCACCAGGCTCGGCTGGCTGTCGTCCTGCATGCCGCGCAGATGTTCCAGCCGCTGCGCATCGAGCACCTCGTCCTCGTCGACGTCGGGCGCGACGCCGCCGCGCGCGATCATCGCCACGCGCGTCATCGCCGCGGCGAGGTCGCCCATCTCGATCGGCTTGGCGACGTAGCCGTCCATGCCGGCGGTCATGTAGGTCTCGCGATCGCCGGGCATGGCGTTGGCAGTCATCGCGACGATGCGCGGCAGCCCGTCCGCCCCGCGCCGCTGCACGATCCAGCGCGCTGCCTGCAGGCCGTCCATCTCCGGCATCTGGATGTCCATCAGCACCACGTCGTAGTGCTGCCGCTCGACCGCGTCGATCACCTCCAGGCCGTTGGCGGCCACGTCGGCGCGGTAGCCCAGGCGCTGCAGCAGGCGCAGTGCGACGCGCTGGTTGATCGTGTTGTCCTCGGCCACCAGCACGCGCAGCGGCAGGCTGGCGGCGAGCACGGGAATCTGCGGCGCCGGCACCGGTGCCGGCGGCTGCGGGGCGCTGCGCTGCCCCTGCACCACCGCCACCAGCGTGGAGAACAACTGGCTCGCCTTGATCGGCTTGGCGAGGTAGGCGGCGAGGCCGGCGCCATGCGCATCCTGCAGCGCCTGACGCTGGCCGAGCGAGGTGAGCATGACGATCGGCAGTTCCTCGGCGCTGCGACGGCGCCGGATCTCCAGGGCAAGTTCGAGGCCGTCGATGCCGGGCATGCTCATGTCGAGCACGGCCACCTCGTAGCTCTCGCCGTGGCGGATGCGGTCCAGCGCCTCCAGCGCGGAAGGCAGTGTCGAGGGCACCATCCCCCACAGCAGTGCCAGCCGCGTGAGGATGCGGCGGTTGGTGAGGTTGTCGTCGACGATCAGCAGGCGCTTCCCGCTCAGGGCCGGCACGTTGCGCTGCAGGAAATCCGCCTGCGTCGCAGTGGTGGCGGCCTCGACCAGCACCGTCACCTGGAACAGCGAGCCGTGCCCCGGCTCGCTCTGCACGCTGACCGTTCCGCCCATCAGCTCGGCCAGGCGCTTGCTGATCGCCAGGCCGAGGCCGGTGCCGCCGTACTTGCGCGTCGTCGACGCGTCGACCTGCGTGAAGGACTGGAACAGCCGCGGCAGGTGCTCGGCCGGAATGCCGATGCCGGAGTCCTGCACCGAGAAGCGGATGCGGTGCATGCTGCCGTCCACCGGCTCGCTGTCCACCGACACGAAGACCTCGCCCTGGTGGGTGAACTTGACCGCGTTGGACAACAGGTTGACGAGGATCTGGCGGATGCGCGTGGCATCGCCGACCAGCGCTTCGGGCGTGCCGTCTTCGATCAGGTAGGCGAGGTTCAGGTGCTTCTCGAGCGCGCGCGGCGCCACCAGGTCGAGCGAGTCCTCCACGCAGCGGCGCAGGTCGAACGCCTGCTGCTCGATCTCGAGCTTGCCGACGTCGGCCTTCGAGTAGTCAAGGATGTCGTTGATGATCTCCAGCAGCGTCTCGCCACTGGCGCGGATGGTGCGCGCGAAGTCACGCTGGTCCTCGCTCATCGGCGTGTCCAGCAGCAGCGTGGTCATGCCGATCACGGCGTTGAGCGGCGTGCGGATCTCGTGGCTCATGTTGGCCAGGAACAGGCTCTTCGCGCGCGCCGCAGCCTCGGCCTCGGCCTTGGCGCGCTCGAGGGCCTGGGCCTGTTGGTGGCTCTCGGTGACGTCGGTGACGGTACCGAGGAAGCCACTGGCCGTGCCATCCACCTCGTGACTGCGCACCGCGCGCGCCATCACCCAGGACTCGGTGCCGTCGGGGCGCAGGAAGCGATAGCGCAGGTCGAACGGCGCATGCCCCTCGACCGCCGCCGACCAGGCCTGCTGCACGCGCGCCCGGTCGGCGGGGTGGAGGGCGCGCATCCAGCCGCTGCCCGCCGCCTCGGCGGGCGCCATGCCGGCCATCTGGCACCAGCGCTCGTTGACGTAGGTGCAGCGGCCCTGCGCATCGGTCTGGAAAATGCCCACCGGCGCGCTGGCGGCGAGCTCGCGGAAGCGCGCCTCGCTGCGCGCCAGCGCCCGCGTGGCGTCGCGCGCCTCACTGACATCGCGCAGGATGGCCGCGAAGAACATGCGACCGTCGATTTCGACATGCGAAATCGAGGCCTCCGCATCGAACAGGCTGCCGTCGGCGCGCCGCCCGTGGATCTCGCGCCGCTCGCCCATGCGGCGCGCCGCCAGCGGAGAGGCGGCAAAAGTCTGCAGGTGCTGCTCGTGCACCACGCGCGCCGACTCGGGCAGCAGCCGCGCCAGCGGCCGGCCCATGACCTCGTCGACGCGCCAGCCGAAGATGCGTTCGGCGCCCTGGTTGAACAGCACGATGTTCTGCCGCACGTCGGTGACGATCACCGCATCGTCGGCGATGGCCAGCAGCCGCGCCAGCAGCGGGCCGAGGTTGAGCGGCGCGAGATCGTGCGGCAGCGGGCTGTCCATCGCGCCAATCTTCTCAGGATGGCTTGATGCGTGCCACCCCACCGAAGCTGCCCACCCACAGCGTGCCGTCCCTCGCAGTGGTCATCGAGAAGACCGTGTTGCCGAACAGGCCGTCCTGCGTGGTCATCACGCGGAACCGCTCGCCTTCCATCTTCGCCAGGCCGTTGTTCGTGCCCACCCACAGGACGCCCTTCGGGTCGACGTGCAGCATGAACACGTGATTGCCCGGCAATCCCTCCGACACGGTGTAGTGCGACCAGGCCTTGCCGTCGTAGCGCGACAGGCCGCCGCCCCAGGTGCCGGCCCACACCACGCCCTGCGCATCGACCGCGAGCGAGACGATGTAGTTCGGGTTGTAGGCCACGTCGATCTTCTCCAGGCCCATCTCCTTCTTCTGCATCGCGTGATGCTCGGAGACCTTGGACGGATCGTTCTTGTACTGGATGTCGTCCTTGACCTTCTCGTACGGTGCGCCGAGTCCCTTGGCATGGTTCCAGTTCTGCCATTGTCCGTCCTTGAAGTGCGCCAGGCCGCCCTCCGTGCCGAGCCAGATCTCGCCGTTCTTGCCCTCGGCCAGGCCATAGACCCAGTCGTTCGGCAGGCCGCCCTTGGTGCTTTCCACCGTGTGCAGTTCCCAGGCCGACCGATCCTTCAGCTTGCCGCCCTTGACGCGGTTCACCCCCGACCAGGTGGCGATCCAGACGTCGCCGTTCTTCGCCTTCAGCACGTCGTAGACGAAAGCGTCACCCAGGCCCTCGGGGATGTTGAAGGTCTCCCACTGCTGCGTCGCCGGGTCGAGCAGCGACATGCCGCCGCCGTAGGTGCCGACGACGATGCGCTCGTCGAGTTTGCCGACGTGGAACACGCCGTTGGACAGCAGGCCGGACTTCACGTCGAACAGCTTGTACTCGTCGGTGCGCGTGTCGTAGCGCACCGCGCCGCCGGACGTGCCCACCCACACCGTGTCGCCGTCGACGAACAATCGCTTGACGTTCTTGTTGCCGACGCGGAAGTGCGTGAACTTCTGCGTCGGGTCAGGCGCGATCTTGCCCTCGCGTTGCGGCTCGCCGGCCGGTGGGTGACCTGCCGGCAGCGCAGCCGACGCGGTGACGGCGGGCGCGAGCGCGGCCGGAGTCGGCGCCGCCGCGATGGTCGCGCCGGCATTGCTGCGCCCGAGTTGGTACGCCCCGGCGAGCGCCGTCCCGAGCGCGATGACGCCGATGCCCGCAGCGCGCAAGCTGATGGCCATGAGTCTTCCTTTCACAGTGCTGCTCAGCGGCCGAGGCGCGCCACGCCCTTGCGCGTGCCGACCCAGATGTCGCCGTCGGGCGCCACCGCTATCGCGTATACGTTCTTCTCCAGCAAACCTTCCTTCATGCCGAGGTTCGTGAAGGACTTGCCGTCCCAGCGCGACACGCCATTGTTGGTGCCGAACCAGAGTGCGCCGTCGGCCCCCTGGGCGATGCTGTAGACGATGTTGCCGGCCAGGCCGTCCTTGGCGCTCAGGTTGGTCCACGCCTTGCCGTCCCAGCGCGCGGCACCGCCGCCCCAGGTGCCGGCCCACACCGAGCCGTCCCTGGCGACGAGGATGGAGAACACATAGTTGGGGTTGTAGGTCGCCGGCCCCTCCGAACTGACCGACAGGTCATGGCGCGTGCGCGTG
The DNA here is from genome assembly GCF_937952055.1 of uncultured Piscinibacter sp. Lineage (GTDB taxonomy): Bacteria > Pseudomonadota > Gammaproteobacteria > Burkholderiales > Burkholderiaceae_C > Piscinibacter. Next base: position 17,710 of record NZ_CALFYO010000028.1, on the reverse strand, counting down.
CCCAGGCCGGTGTTCGCGCTGAACGGCAGGTTGTCCGTGTTCGGCGCACCCAGGCCGTCCTTGTGCGTCCACGACACCCAGCGTTTGCCGTCGTACATCGACACACCGCCCTCGGTGCCGAACCAGACTCGGTCTTGCGCGTCGACGCTTATGCCGTAGACCCATTCGTTGACCAGCTCCTTCACGTAGGTGCTGAACTTGCCCGTCTTGCCGTCGACCTTGTTGACGCCGGCCCAGGTGCCGATCCAGAAGTCGCCATTCCTCTGCTGCGCGAACGAGTAGATCCAGTAGTCGGCCAGACCATGCATCGGAAAGAAGGTCTTCCACTTGCCATTCTTGTAGCGCGACACGCCGCCGGCGTTGGTGCCGAACCACTTGTAGCCGTCGCGATCCAGTCCGACGGCGAAGACATACTCGTTGGCCAGGCCTTCCTTGCGCGTGAAGGTGTTGCGCAGCTTGCCGCTGGCGAGATCGACCTCGTGCACACCGGCGGACGTGCCGACCCACAGCGCGGCGCGCGACGCCTCCACGGTGAGCGCGCGCACGTAGACGGTGGGGCCGACCTCGTACACATCCTTGACGCGCGGCGCGGTCTGCGCGGGCGCGCTCGCCGAGACCGAGACGAGGGCCGCGACGAACGCGGCAAGGCGAAAGAGGCGAAGTGTCATCGGAGGGTGCGCAGGTGGGCCACGATGTCGAGGATGTCGCGGTCGCGCAGCAGGCCCTGGTAGGCCGGCATCGCGCCGCGGCCGGCGCGGATCGCCGTCAGCAGTGTGAGGTCGGGCTTGAGCAACGCGGTGGGCCGCGAGAAGTCGGGGGCGGTGGGCATCACCGGGCGGCCGTCGCCGCCGTGGCAGCCGGCGCAGTGGTGCCGATACAACTCGGCGCCGCGGATCGTGTCGGCAGCCTGCGCCGTGCCGGCCAGGGAGGCGCTCGCGGCCAGCATGACGGCGACGGACTGCCTCACGGCCGCGCCTTCGACGCGGCGCGCGCGCGTTGCTCGCGGATCTCGGCCACGCGTGCCCGCCAGCGCTCGGCCTGCGCGGCGTCGGCCTGCAGGCCGAAACCGCCCTGCCGGTAGGCACGCTCCAGCGCCTCGGCGGCCGGGAGATGGCCGATGTCGGCCGCACGCTTCAGGTCGGACTGGGCGCGGGCGAAGTCGCGCGGCTCGCGATCCAGGCCCATCGAGCCCCGGATGTGGGCGTCGGCGAGAACTTGCATGGCCAGTTCGTGGCCCCCCTCGGCCGCTTTCGAGAAATGCTCGAGCGCCCGCTTCTCATCTTTGGCAACGCCGCGACCCGTCAGGTAGAAGTTGCCGAGCGCGGCCAGCGCCTCGGCGTCGCCTTGCGCGGCGGCCTGCGTATAGAGCTTGGCCGCCTCTTCCGCGAAATCGCCGCGGTCGAGGATGAAGGCCAGCAGCGACTGGGAGGGGGCATGGCCGGCGTTGGCCGGCCCGCGCAGGACGCTCATCGCCGTGGCGACGTCGCCGCGGTGGTAGGCACTCATGCCGCGGCGGTAGTCGTCTTCCGGGGCGGCGAACGCCTGCGACAGCGCGAAGCACTGCGCCGCCACCGCCAACCAACTTGCCACGCCTGCAGGAAGCCTTGCCATGCGCGGCAAGGAGCGATTTCCATGCCACGCGGCTCAGACGCCGGGCGGCGACTCGCCCTGGAACTCCTCGAGCTTGCGGTACAGGCTGGACAGGCCGATGCCGAGCTTCTGCGCGGCGACACGACGGTCGCCCCCGGCATCCTCGATCGCTCGCAGGATCAGCGAGACCTCGAAGCGTCGCACGCGCTCGCGCAACGTCATCTCGCCGGACTCCGCCAACGGCATGGCGCTGGCACCCGGTGCGGAGCGCGACACCTCGGGCGGCAGGTCGCCGGCACGAATCGAGTCACCGTCGGCAAGAATGGTGGCGCGGTGCAGCACGTTCTCGAGCTGGCGCACGTTGCCCGGCCAGTTGAAGGCGATCAGCATGTCCATCGCTTCGGGATCGATGCTCAGCGCCTTGTCTGCACCGGACGGCGCGATACGCCGCGACAGCAGGTGCTGCACGAGCGCCGGGATGTCCGCGCGGCGCTCGCGCAAGGGCGGCATGGCGATCTGGAACACCGACAGCCTGAAGAACAGGTCCTCGCGGAAACGACCCGCAGCCACCATCGCCGGAAGTTCGCGGTTGGTCGCGGCGACGATGCGCACGTCGACCTTGCGGCTCTGCTCGGAGCCGAGCGGACGCACCTCCTTCGCCTCCAGCACATGCAGCAGCTTCGTCTGCAGTGCCAGCGGCAGCTCGCCGATCTCGTCGAGAAAGATGGTGCCGCGGTCGGCCTGCATGAACAGGCCGCGGCGCGGCCGGTCGGCGCTGGTGAAGGCGCCCTTGGTGTGGCCGAACAGCTCGCTCTCGATCAGGTTCTCGGGGATGGCACCGCAGTTCACCGACACGAAGGGACCGTCGCGCCGCGACGACAGCTCGTGGATGCGCCGCGCGGTGACGCCCTTGCCCGTGCCGCTCTCGCCAGTGATCAGCACCGTGCTGTCGGTGGGCGCGACGCGGCCGACGAGGCGGTCGATCGCCTGCATCGCCGGCGACACGAACTGGAACGCCGGCTGCGCGCCCCCCATCACCAGAGTGCGCAGCGCGCGGTTCTCCTCGCGCAGGCCGTGCATCGCCTCGATCTGCTCGAGCCGGTGCAGGATCTCCTCGTTGCGGACCGGCTTGGTGATGTAGTCCCAGGCACCGGCCTTGATCGCGTCGATCGCCGAGTCCACCGAGGCGAAGGCGGTGACCATGATGAAGGTCGCCGCGTGGCCGCGTGCGCGCGCCTGCTTGAGCAACTCGATGCCGTCGGTGACGGGCATGAAGACGTCGCTGAGCACGACGTCGTACGGCGACTTGTCCAGCCGCGCCAGGGCCTCCGAGGCCGACGCGGCGGTGTCCACCGCGTAGCCGGCCTTGCCGATGGCCGCCGCGAGCACCTGCCTCACGGCCGGCTCGTCGTCGACGACCAGCACGTTGAGTTCGGGCATCGTAGACATCCTTCTTCAGGCCCGAACCACCTCGGCGGGCCACGCCAGCTTAATGCGTAGCACCGGGCCGAGGTCTTGACCGAACGCAAGCCGCGCACCGAGGGGCTCGATCATGGCACGACTGAGCAACAGCGCGCGCTGCACCTCGCCGCGCGTGAAGTCGAGCTGCACCGGGAACTCGAGCTGCACCTCGACCGCCTTCGCGCCGCGGCGCGTCAGCACCCGCACCGCGGCCTCACCGGCCGGCGGCACGGCCATCGCATCGCAGCCCAGCGTGGCCATCTGCATGAGCACCTGCTGCAGCACCGCCGCCGGCGCCTGCACGGCCGGCAGATCGCCGTCGAGCTCGCTGGCGAACTGGATGGCGCGGTAGCGCTTGTCATAGCGCATCAGCTGCAGCACGCGCGTGACCATGGTGTTGACGTCGACCCAGTCGAACTCGTCGGGCTGCGGTGCGGCCACCTCGGCAAGGTGCCGCGAAGCCTGCGCGGCCCGCTGCGCCTGGGCGATGATCAGCTGCGCGGCCTCGGCGACGCGGGGTGCCGGCACGCAGCCTTCGATCGTGCCGAGGTCATGCGCCACGCCGGCGATCACCGCCAGCGGGTTGTTGACCTCGTGCGCCACGCCGGCAGCCAGCGCGCCGACGGCCATCATCTTTTCCTGGTGGGACCGGCGCTGGCCCTCGAGCTCGATCTGCTTTTCGCGCTGGTCGAGGTCGGCCGACAGCCGGTTCACCGCCTGCATCAGGCGGCCGAGCTCGTCGTCGCGCCGCACCGGCAGGTCGACGCCGCGGCCGCCGCGAACGATGCGGCGAGCGTGCGCCTCGAGGCGGAGGATGTCGCCGGTGAGCCTTGCAAAGAACCAGGCGACGAGCGCGCCGAACACCGCGATGCCCAGCAGCGAGAGCAGCAGCGACTCGGCCGTCACCGCGTCGTAGCGGCGCTGGTAGGTGACCATCGTCTCATCGCGCTGCTCGGCGAGGCTGCGGCGGCGGATCTCCAGTTCGTCGCTCGCACGCGCCAGCGCTTCGCGCAGCCCGATCCAGTTGGCGCGCAGCGGCGCGGCCTGCAGTTCTTCGTGGCTGCGCGCGATGGCGCGCTGCACCAGCGCGTAGGCAGGATCGAATTCCTCCAGCGCGACGAACAGCTTGGCGCAGGTATCCGAACACAGCGCCATGTCCGGCGAAGGCTGCAGTCCGCCGCCGGCCGCGCTGGTCGCCAGGTTGGCGTCGACCAGCGCGGCGTTCACCGCCGCCTCGGCCAGGGCGAGGGCTTTCTCGTGGCGGGAAATCTGCTGCAGCGCCTGAACGTTCTCGTAGATGAGGCCGCGCTCCGAGGCGACGTAGATCACCGAGGCGAGCAGGTAGACGAGCAGCGCGAGCGTGGCGAGGAAGCCCTTGGCACGCAGCGACTTGCGCAGCGGCACCGGTGCGGGCGCGGGTGCGGCGGACACGCCCGCAGCCTTCATGGCAGGCCCTCGCCCGCGGCAGCCACGTCGACGGGTACAGCGCTTGCATCGACGACGCCGCACGCCTGGAGCACCACCGACATGTCGATCTCGAGAACCATTGCCACCCTCACCCTCGCTGTCTTCCTGCTGCCCGCCTCGGCCGATCCGCTGCAGGACGGCATCGCCGCGATGAACCGCAAGGACTACCCCGCTGCACTGCAGCATCTCGAGCCTCTCGCCAGGTCGGGCAACGCCCAGGCCCAGCTGCGGCTGGGACTGCTGCATTACCACGGCCACGGCGTGCGCGAGAACGACAAGGAAGCCGTGCAATGGTTCGAGCGCGCCGCGCGCCAGGGGCTGGCCGAAGCCCAGTTCCAGCTAGGCAATATGTATGCCTATGGGCTGGCCGATCCGGGCGCCGATGCCGACCCCGTGCGCATCGCCGCGCAGTGGTACTTCGAGGCCGCGCGGCAGGGACACGCGCAAGCCCAGTACAGCCTCGGCATCCTCTTCCTCAGCGGATCCGGGGTGGTGCAGGACGACGGCGAGGCACGACGCTGGATCGAGCGCGCCGCGTCACAAGGCCATGCCGATGCGCAGGCCTACCTGAAGGGACGATCGCGCTGACGCGGCAGCGTCACTGGGGCTTCTCGGCGGTCATCGCGCCGCGCGGCGCGAGCCGCGCCGTGCCGGTCGCGCAGACACGTCGCGTGCGGGTTGCCGCCGGACCGACCCGGAGAGGAACTCGGGGCGGCAGCGCCTTCACGGCTGCACCTGGTCGATGACCAGGAGCAGGCCCTGCGCCGACGACGACACCACCGCACTCTGGCCGACCAGGTCGCCACGGGTCGGCGTGGCGTTGCCGCTCTTCGAGATGCGAGCGCCCACCACCACCCGCGTGTGCGCCGACAGTCGCAACTCGGGCGCCATCGCCATGCTGTCATCGAGCGAGAAGCGCACCGGCCACTCGCCCACGGGCTGCCTGTGGATGGCCAGCGGCATGCGCGGACCCTCGGCCGCGCGCGCGAACACAAACAGCGTGTCGCCTGCCGCCACGCGGGCGGCGAGCGCAGGGCTCAGGCTGACCTCGCCGCGCAGCGCCTGCGCGGTGGCAGCGGACACGGTCTTCACCGGCGTCGCCACGCCGGCGAGCGCCGCCTCGAGCTTGTTGGCCTGGGCGATGCTGCCCTGCATCGAGCGCGCGATGTCGGAATCCGGCGGCGCCACCTCGAGCAGACGCTGCCAGTAGCCGCGCGCCCCGGCATAGTCGCGCGCTTCGAAGGCCACGCTGCCGGCGAGCGCAAGCGCCTTCACGTGGCGCGGATCGGCATCGAGAGCCTGCTGGATCAGCCGCGACGGTTCGCCGGCCAGCCGCTTGCCCTGCGACATGGCGACCACGTCGGCAAGATCGGCGAGCAGCGTCGGATTGCCGGGCAGCAGTTCGCTGGCGCGCCGCCAGGCGGAGGCTGCATCGCGGAAGCGACCGAGCACGACATAGGAACGACCGAGCATCACCCAGCCTTCCGCGTTGCCGGGCTCGGCCTTCAGCCGTTCGGCCAGCGCAGCCACGCGCGCCTCGATCTGCTCCGGCGTGATGCTGTGGCGCGCGTCGCCCGCCGCCGGCATGGCCACGGTGTCGCCCGCGTCGATCGGCCGCAGGTCGCCGAGTTGCAGGTAGGTCAGCACGCTGGCCAGCGGCAGCAGCAGCGCGAGCGCGATGGCGCTGCCGCGCGAGCGCCACGCGGCGGTCGGGGCGGACGGCGCCGCCGTCTCGCCGTCCTCCAGCCAGCGGCGCTGGATGTCGTCGCGCGCCTGCGCGAACTGCTCGGGTGCGAGCAGGCCCGCGCCGAGATCCTGCTCCGCTTCGCGCCACTGGTCGCGGTAGACGGCGAGGTTCGCTGCCATCGGCGTCACCGCCTCGGCACTCGCGCGCGATCGCCACAGCGGCGGCACGAGCATCAGCAGGGCGCCGCCGAGCAGCATCGCCACGACCAGCCAGAAGACCATCATGGCCGGCCCCTCCCCCACGAACGGGAATCATTTCCCGGTATCGGGAAGCGAACGGGCGCAGCTTCGAATTCCTGTGAGACCATGGTCCGCACTAGCAAGAGCGCGGCCATGCCGTTCAGGGCGTGGAGCCCTTGCGCCTCGCCTCCTGCTGCGCCTCCCATTCCCACAGCGCGGCGCGTGCGCGGCGCAGGTGGGATTCGCTCTCGGTGCGCGCGAGGTGCAGGTAGGTGCGCATCGCTCCGAGCGCAAGTTCGAGATCGCCGCGCAGCTCCTGCGCGAGCGCGAGGCCATAGTACGCGTTGGCCTGGTCGGGACGCAGCGCGATGGCACGCTCGAATGCCCGGAGCGCCGGCTCGGCACGCTGCAGCCCGAGCAGGGCGAAGCCCAGGTTGGTGTGCGCTTCCGGAAGCGCGGGCGCGATCTCGATGACGCGGTGCAGCAGCACCTGCGCATCGTCGAAGCGGCGCGCGTGCAGCAACATCACCGCGGCATCGAAGTGGCGCGCGAGTTCGCCCTGCGGCTCGCCCGCTGCGGCCACTTCCGGCTCGGGCGGGTGGGTGGGCTCGAGCACGGCGATCCACAGGCCGCCGATCAGCACGGCCGCAATCGTCAGCGCCACGCCGATCACCCGGCGGTCGCGTCTTGCGGCGGCGTTCATATCGCCCCCTTGTGCGGCGCCGTCGAGATGAACGGCACGCCGAAGAACGTCAGGAAGGCCAGCACGAACACGCCGGCGAGCCACAGGCCGAACAGCGCCGGCGCCGGCCTCAGCGTGGCCCGAGCGTGCAATGCGGCCGCCAGCGCCAGCCAACTCGCGAAGGCCCACGACTCGAGCGGGTCCCAGGCCCAGTAGCGGCCCCAGGCATCCTGCGCCCACACCGCGCCGACGATCAGCATCAGCGTGTCGAACACCAGCGCGTAGGCCGCGAAGCGGTGGGCCAACTCGTCAAGACGGCGGTCGTCCGGAGCTGCCGCGAGGCGGGCCGCACCCCAGGCGGTGCGGCGCAGCGCCGGCAGCAGGCCGAGCGACACCGCCACCAGCAGCAGTCCGAGGTAGAGCTTGCCGACCACGGTGTGCAGGTAGAGCAGCGGCGTGGCATAGGTGGGCGGCAGGTGGCCCGGACGGCCGTCGGCCATCAGCAGCCACAGCGCCAGCGTGACCAGCACCGGCGTCGCCACCACCAGCGCGCTGCGCAGCTCGCGCACGCCCCACCAGGCGACGGCGAACACCAGCGAGAGGCTCCACAGGTTGCTGCTGAGGATCTCGTGCATGGTCGTGAACGGCCCGTGGCCGAGCATGCTCCAGCGCGTCCCGAGCGACAGGGTGTGCAGCGCGAGCGCCGCTCCCAGCGCGGTCGCCGCCCCGACCTGTGCACGGCTGACGCGCGGCTGCGGCGCCACGGCAGCCACCGGCCCCATCGCGGGCACGGCCAGCAGCGCCACCAGCGCGTAGCCGGCCAGCGCCATCCACAGCAGCAGTGCTTCAGGCACGGTAGCCCTCCTGCAGGACGCGCTGCGATGCCGGCTGGCCGCGCGGCGCGAAGAAGAAGCGCTGCGTGTAGTGCCAGGCCAGCGCCAGCGCGGCGAGCAGCGACGCGGCCAGCAGCCAGGGCAGTGTCGGGTCGTGGCTCACGCGGTAGCCCATCCAGCTGCGCAGGCCCTCGTAGGTGAGCGTGCCGCCATCGATCTCCACGCTCTGCCCAGGCAGCAGTTCCTGGCGCAGCGGGCCCATGCGGAACACCAGGCGATGTTTCTCGGGCAGGCGAAAGCTGCTCGCCACCGACGGGTCGATCAGCGTCTCGTCGATCTGCAGCAGCACCCAGGCCTGGCGCCCGTCCGGCAAGGTCCACTCGAGCGACTGGCGCAGCTCGTGCGCGGGGAACGCCGGCAGGTGCACGGCGCCGGTCACCGGCTCGCCACCGCGCGGCGTCCAGGTCAGCAGCGGCGCGAAGCCCTTGTTCGGGCTGGTGTAGATGCGGTAGCCGTCCAGCCGCAGCGGCCGGTGGTCGCCGATCACCGCGGATTGCGGCGCGCCGGAGGCCTCGGTCCAGACGACACGATTGCGCGTCGCGCCGCGCATGCGGCCCGGCGCGTAGTCGATCTCGAAGCCCTCGTGGCGGAACGACAGCGCCGCCAGGCCGTCGCGGTGCAGCAGCCCGGCGCGCGCGTCGAGCAGCGTGCCGTCGAAGGGCACGCCCTGCGTCAGCTCGAAGCGACCGTCCAGCGAGGCGAGGCGGCCGATCGCGGCCAGCAGCACGAGTGCCAGCAGCGCCAGGTGGAAGACCAGCAGCGGAAGCTGGCGCCGGAACGCCGGATGCACCACCAGCGCGGCCAGCAGGTTGAGCGAGAGCAGCGCCATCGCGGCGACCAGCGCGGGCGCGCCGAGGCCCTCGGCGATCTGCCCGGCGAACACGGCCGCGCCGAGCAGCGCCATGCCCGCCAGCGTGGTGCGCAGCGAGCCGAAGTGCGCGATCAGCGCGCGGGCGGCGGGGGTTGGTCTCATGGCGGGTTGCTGCAGACGCTGCCCATCCAGTTCTTGCCGTTCTGCGTGTCGTTGCCGTTGGTGCCGAAGGTGAGCGCGGAGTTGTTCGAGCCGCAGTTGGTGTCCACCCAGTTGCCGCTGGTGGCGAAGGTGCGCACCTTGAGCTTGGCGTTCAGGTAGTAGGGCTGCTGCGTGTAGGCCTGGCCCGAGGCGTTGAAGCGCCACTCCTCGTTGCCGGCCCGGCCCGCCTCCGGCCCGACGTCGTTGAGGTTGACCAGCAGCGCCTTGTTCTTCCAGCCGTGCGGTACCGCCACGTGGCACCAGTTGCAGCGGATGCGGCCGATGCGGTCGGTGTGGAAGGCGTGCAGGTTGCCGCGACCGCCGCCGACGAAACCGGTGGTGCCGGTGCCGTTGCGGTTCGCGTAGGTGTTGGGGTTGTGGCACTTGAAGCACAGGCCGTTGGCGTTCGGCCCGTTGTCGCCGCGGTTGTCGGCGCCCACGCTGGTGTTCCACAACCCCTTGAGCAGGAAGTTGTTGTTCGAGCCGTGCGGCCCCCAGGGCGTGCCGTTGTCGCCGCCCGGCGGCACCACGCTGGTGTCGGCCGTGTTGCTGCCGTGGCAGTCGCTGCAGTACATGGTCTGCGCGCCGATCGCATTGCCCCAGGGCGAGCGGAAGGCGGCGGCGTTGGCGCCGGTGCGGCCTGTCACGTCCATCACCGGGTGCCACGAGCGGTGGTTGTTGGTCGCGTAGTTGCTGCCGGCGCCGCTGTTCGGCTTGGTGCCCTGGCCGCGGTGCGCGGCCGGCGCCTGGAACTCCTTGGCCTGGTTGGTGTACACGGTCAGGCCGTTGGTGCCTGAGACCGTGCCGCCCGTGCGGCCGAGTGCCGGTCGGTTGCCCAGCGGATAGACGTTGTTGTCGGCGTAGCCGAAGTCGCTGTGGCACTTCATGCAGATCTGGTACTCGCGCGTCACGTAGGGCGCCGTCACCGAGGTGTCGACGCTCGCGCCGGGGTCGCCGCGCTTGACGGTGTAGCCGCTGGGCAGGTTCTGGAACGAGGTCGAGGCGTAGACCGGCTCCACCCCGGAGCTGCCGCGCAGCACGCCGGAGATGATGTTGCTGTGGGTGTAGCCGGTGGTCTCGTCATGGCGGTGCGTGCCGGCCGCATCGGGTGCGCCGGAGATGCCGGCGGCGCCGCCGGTGAAGCTGCGGAACTTCACCACGCGGTGCGGGTTGTGGCAGTCGGTGCATTCGGCATGGCGCTGCGCGAGGAGATCGCGCGACTCGAGGAAGTCGGCGCCGCAGCGGTTCGTCGGACCGCTGCAGTCCAGCGTGGCGTCGCTGAAGCCACCGCCGATGTCGTGCACCTCCTGCGTGGTGCCGCCCTGCTCCGCCGTGGTGATGGGCATGCGCACGGCGAGGTTGAACTCGCTCTCGATGTTGGGCACCTGCAGCACCGAGTTCAGCACCGACGACGCGCTCACGGTGTGGCACTGGTAGCAGGTCTTCTCCAGCGCCGGGTTGCCGCCCTGCTTGGCGGCCAGCGGGTTGCCCCCCGGCAGCGGCGCGTCGGTGCCTTCGCGCGTGAGCCGGCGCGCGCCCTGCACGGTATGGGTGTCGTGGCAGTTCAGGCAGGAGGCCTTCCACACCGGCGTGCCGAGCGGGAACTCGCGCAGCGTGGCGGCGGCGTCGCGGTAGGTCTCGTCGGCGACATCGGGCCGCGCATGCGCCGAGAAGGCCCAGATGCCGAAGCCCTGGTTCTTGTCGTGGCACGACAGGCAGATGGTGTCGCTGGCGGCGTTGAAGGTGGTGGTCGGCGTCGCCTCCTGGAAGCGCTGCGTGCGCAGGAACTTCTGGTTGCCCTTGGTCGGGTCGAGCTCGCGCACGTGCGGATCGTGGCAGGTGGCGCACTGCACCTGACCGGCGCCGTTGTTGCCGGTGGGTTCCAGCGGCAGCAGCGGCTTGACGCCCGGCGCGCGCAGGCCGAGCACGCTGCCGGTGCCGGCCGGCCAGCGCTGCGCGGCATCGACCGGCCGCAGCTCGCCGTCGCGCGCGGCGAGCGCGCTGTTGAAGGTGACCGAGATCGGGTGGTCGTTGCGCAGGTCGGTGCCGAGGAAGCGGGTGAAGCCGCTGGTGACGCCCTCGCCCGCCGGCATGACGCCGCCGGGGCCGGTGCCGGTCATCGGGATCGAGGCGTTGGCCGTGCCGTTGAGCACGTTGACGTTGCCGATCGCCAGCGTGCCGTCGTGGCAGGACAGGCACAGCTTGGAGCTGCCGCCGGGCTGCGCATTGAGGCCGTCGAGGATGGCCTGCGCGTCCATCGAGGCCGAGGTGTAGGGCGTGTAGGTCGCGCCGTCGGGAACGCGGCGGTTCCACAGCGGCGCGCGCATCGGCGCGCCGCCCTGGTCCTGCTGGGTGGCGCCGTGCGGCGTGTGGCAGAACACGCAGACCTCGCTGGTGCCGCCGGCATCGGCGTGGGTGGTGCCGGTGCCGCTGGTCGACAGGTTGTGGCGCGTGCCGCGCACGTCGGAGACGCGCTGCGCCAGCACCGGCGCGGCGAGCAGCACGACGAGCACGATGGCGGCGAAGCGGCGCAGCATCGTCAACCGCCCCCGAGGAACTGGAACAGCACCACCCGCCCGTTGAACATGTCGGCGATGTGCACGCGGTTGCGCGCGTCGACCCACACGCCCGAAGGTAGGTAGAAGCGGCCGGTGGAGGTGCCGGTGCCGCCGATCGGCAGCAGGAACTCGCCGCGCGGCGAGAACACGAGCAGGCTGTCGTAGTAGGACTCGATGACGTAGACGTTGCCCTCGGCATCGACCGACACGCCCTTGGGCCGCACCAGGTTGCCGAGGTAGAGGCCGCGCTGGCCGAAGCGGCGGGCGAGCAGTTCGCCGTCGGCGCTGAACACCTGCACGCGGCTGTTCATCGTGTCGGTGACGTACAGCTCGCCGCCCGCGAAGGTCAGGTGCGTCGGGTAGTTGAACTCGCCGTCACCGCTGCCGCGCCGGCCGATGGTGCGCAGCAGCCTGCCCTCGGCGTCGAACACCTTGATGTCGTGCGCATAGGTGTCGGCGACGAACAGCTGACCGCTGGCCGCGTCGCTGGCCAGGCCCACGGGCCTCTTCAGCAGGCCGCGGCCGATGGTCGCGCGCGGCTGGCCCTGCGCGTCGAGCCGCACGACGACACCCAGTTCGGCATCGGCGACGAACAGGCCGCGCTGCGGCGCCAGCGCCAGGCCGGCCGGCGCGACGAAGTTGAGCAGACCTTCGGCGCGCTCCCACACCTGCAGTTCGCCGGCCTTTTCGTCGAACACGAACACCGCCTGGCGGCTGGTGTCGCTGACGTACAGGCGCCCTTGCTCGTCGCCGATCAGCGCCGCCGGGCGCTGCAGGACCACCGGCTTGTCGCCTGCGCCGTCGAGCCCGGCCAGCCAGCGGCCGAAGGCCTTCAGCCCACTGGCGGCCTCGCGGCGGAAGTTGGCCTCGCCGGTGAGCGTGCCGGCGTAGAGATAGCGCGGCACCTCGGGCGCCTGCGGCCACAGCAGGCGCTGGCCTTCCGGCGCGTCGGCCATGCCGTAGTGCATGGTGCCGCGCACGGTCTCGACGCCGGCGCAACCGGTCAGCCCCAGCACCGCCAGCACGGCCAGTGCAGCCAGCCGCACGCGCGTCATGGCCGTCCCTCCCCGCCGAGCACGTGGATCACCACCTGCCCGGTGAGGCGATCGCTGACGGCGAGGAAGCGCTCGTCGATGGCGATGCCGCCGATCTGCTGCACGCGCAGCGCCGCCGCGTCGAACACCCAGGCCGCGCGGCCGGGCGCGAGCAGCTTGACGGCGCGGTCCTGCGCGTCGATCACGGCGACGCGGCCGAAGCGGTCGGCCGCGATGGCCACCGGCTGCTTCAGCTCACCCTCGCCCAGCCGGTCGGCCGCGCGGCCGTCGCGTCGCTCGACGTGGACCACACCGAGCGACTTGTCGAGCACGAACACCGTGTCGCCTGCCACCGCCAGGCCGTCGACGCCGCGCACCGCGTCGTCCTGCGGGATGGGCGTGGCGAAGGCGCCCGCCGGGCGGAACTCGACCCATTGACGCAGGCTGTCGTCGGCCACCAGCAGCGTGGCGCCGCCGTCGGCCAGCGCGAAGGCCACCGGCGAAGGCGACGCGGCGCCGCCGCGGTAGGTCTGCATCAGCCGGCCGTCGCGCGAGAATCGCAGCACCTGGCGCGAGACGCTGTCGAGCACCCAGGCGGAGAGATCCGGCCCCAGCGCCACCACGGTGGCCAGCGTGGCCGGCGCACCGGCAATCGGCGACAGCGTGTTCAGCGACAGGTCGACGCGCCAGACGCGGCCGGCCGCGCTGTCGACGACGAGCAGGTCGTTGCCGCGCAGCGCCAGGGCGGTGGGCGCCATCAGCTTGACGAATGCGCCTGTGCCCGGGCGTGCCGGCAGGCCGAACGGCTGGGCCGGCGGCGCGAGGAAGCCGCCGAGCAGCGTGCGATACGGGCTCAGGCCGGCGGGACGGGCGGGCGCGCCGACACCGTCCGACCGCCCCGCCGGGGCGGTCGTCACGCACGCGGCGAGGATGGCGAGCACCGCGGCGGCGGCACCCGCACGCAGCAGGAAGTCGATCCGGATCATTGGCTCACCACCTTCCGGGCCCCGAAGTCTGCGCCCCGCCGATGATGCCACTGGGCAGATTGGGCAGGCCGGAGTGGCACAGGTCGCAGCGGTCCGGCCCCCACGCGACCTGGCCGTTGTGGCACATGCCGCAGAACTTGCCGTCGATGATGTCGTCCATCAGCACGTCGTTGGCGCCGGCGCGCATCTTGAAGCCGAGCTCGCTGTGGCACACCTTGCAGCGGAAGCGGATGCGATGGAACCAGTGCGGGAACACCACCGGCCGCACGCCTTCCTTGTCGGAGCGCTTGTTGAGGACGACGTCGCCATACTCGGCGAACGGCGTGGCGGCCGGCATCGCGCAGGCCAGCACGAGCAGTGCAATGCGCAGGCCGCGGGTCCGGGCGCGGCGCGTCATGGCGTGGCTGTCCTGCGCCGCAGCGACTCGTTGGGCACGCTGTGGCAGCGGTTGCACTCGGTCAGCGGGAAGGCCACCGCGCCGTGGCACAGGCCGCACTGCTCCCCGTTCAGGATGGCGCTCATGCTGAACTTGTTCGCGCCGGCCTTGTCGGCGAACGGGAACGGATGGCAGTTCGAACAGTCCAGCCACAGCGTGTGCTGGCGGTGCGGAAACTTCACCGCCGGCATCGAGCCGAACTTCGACACGATGATGTCCTGGTCGAGCAGGCGCACCTTCGTCTCGGGCAGGATGTTGGTGCGCGGGTTGATCGCGCCGCTCTCCAGCGCCTGCACCCAGCGCACCATGTTGCCGGCGCTGTCGCGCGGCAGCGGTGCCAGCGCCTCCGCCGGCTGCTGCAGCAGCTTGATGCCCGGGTTGGCAGGGTCGTGGATGCCGTCCTTCTCCAGCGCGATCCACAGCGACGGCGCCGCGGCGAGGGCGGCCGCGGTCAGCACGCCCAGACCCCAGGCCGCCACGCGGCGCCCGTGCCGCCGATGCCGCCTCCCACCCTGCCGTGCCGGATTGTCGTCATGGCCCACTCGTCGCCCTCGGACCGCTCAACCGGGAATGTAGATGCCGCCCGCCCGGATCGCGCGCACGAGCTCGCGCGTCGAGTCCTCGAGCAGGCGGATGCCGGCTTCATGGTCGCCCCGCTTCGCCTGCGTCTCGGCCTCGGCGCGCAGCGCCGCCGCCCGCTCGGTGAACGGTGCCATCGTGCCGACCATGTCCTTGCGGTCGGAGAGCAGCACCTTGATCAACAACGCGTGGGTGTCGTTGCGGTCGATCTCGTAGTCGAACTCCTCGCGTTTGGTGGCGAAGTTCAGCGAACGCACCAGCGTGTCGCCGCGACGCATCGACTCGATCGACACGCGCGCGGTCAGGTACGCGCGGTCGAGCACCGGCCTCGCCTCCTCGTAGCGGCCCTGCGCGGCGATCGACTGCGCCTCGCCGATCTGCCGCTCGATGCTGCGCGCCGCGTCCAGCGCCTCGCGGCCGGCCGACTTCTCCTGCGTGATGCGCTGCTGCGCGGCGAGCAGCGCGCGCGCGCTCTCCAGCCGCGCCTCGAAGTCGCGCTTGTGCTTCTCGCCGGCCACCTGCTCCGGCTTGGCCAGCCGCGCGCCGTTCATCATCTCGCGCGCCGCCTGGTCGAGCAGTTTGGCCGCACCGGACAGGTCGTTGGCACGCATCGCCGCGGCCGCCTCGCGGTGGATCAGTCGCGCGTTGTCGCGCCGCTCGCGTGCTGCTGCCACGCCGCTGCTCTCGATCTGCTTCGCCGCGGAGGAGCTCTCGATCAGCGTGCCGACCGACTGCACGCGGCGCTCGACCTGCTCGCGGTCCTGCGCCGCTGAAGCGGTGGTGAGGGCGGCCAGCACGAGGGCGGCGGCCAGGCGGGGGAACAGGGGGGGACGTCGGTTCTTCATGGCGGGTTTCCGGTGGGCTGCGGCGCAACGAGGCCGGCCGCGAGCAGGGCGCGCTGCACGTACAGCGTGGCATTGCGAAGGTCGACGAGTGCGTTGGCGACCTCACCGGCCTGGAATCGCTGCATCGCCTGGCCGTAGAGGGTGGCGCGCGTCTCGCCATAGCGATCGATCAGTGCCATCGCATCGGGACGCGGCTGAAGGTCGCGAACCGCCAGCGGCACGAGTTCGAGCAGGCTCTGGTGGCGCGCCAGCTCCTGCTGGAACTCCTCCAGCGGGCTGGAGGCGCGCACGGTGTAGTCGAGCGTGGCGGCGTGCAGCGTCCGGTTCATTCCGGCGAGCACGTGGCGTTCGGCCGAGCCGAGCGTCTGGTTCGCCTCCTCGTAGCGACCCGCCTTCGCGTGCTGGCGCGCCACGTCGAGCAGTCCGATGGCCGCGGTCAGGTCGTCGGCCTCAGCCGCGCCGGCGCGCGCGCGCAACGTCTGGATGAGGCGCTCGACGCTTGCCAGCAGCTGCTCGTGGCGCTGCTTCGCCACCTCGAGCCGCGCCGGCGCGTCGGGCACGGTGCGCCGCGCCAGGCCGAGGTGATGCAGGGCGTGGTCGGCCGCCTTGCGCGCTCCGGTGAGATCGCCCTTGGCGAGCAGGTCCGCGGCCAGCGCATGGTGCACCCGCCCCTCGTCCAGATGCGCCATCGCCTGGGCATTGCCACTGGAGGCGATGCGCTGCGCGGAGCGCGAGTCGGACAGCAGCGAGGCCACGAGCTTGAGTCGCTGCTCGATCTGGACGCGCTGGGCCTCCTCGTCCTGCGCATGCACCGGCATGCTGCCGATGAGCAGCGCCGCCACCAGCGCGGCCGGCGCGAAGCGCTGCTCCAGCGTCATGGCTTGCGCTCCCCCGCAACCACCGCTTCGGTCTTCTTCTTCGAGTGGCACAGCCGGCACTCCGACACCGGGAAGGCCACCTTGCCGTGGCAGACGCCGCATTTCTGCCCGAGCAGGATGGAGGCCATGCTGATCTGGTTGGCGCCCTTCTGCGGGACGAAGATCGCCGGGTGGCAGTTCGAGCAGTCCAGCCACTCGGTGTGCTGCTTGTGCGGGTAGACCACGTCGGGCATCGACCCCTTCACCTCGCGCACGATGTTCAGGTCCATGACCACGGCGGCTGCGCTCGGGTCGTTGCGGTCCCAGCGCGGCGCGATCGCCTTGCTGTCCAGCGACTTGACCCAGTCGACGTGGTTGCCGGCCATGCTCTTGGGCATGGCGGCGAAGGCCACCGACGGCGGCTGCAGTTGGAGCGTCATGTCGTTCGTCGGGTCGTGGATGCCCGACTCGGCCGCCGGCCGGTTGAAGCGGCCCACCGGCCTGAGCAGGCGGTTGAAGGCGTTCACCTCGGCGGTGGCCGGCGGATTCGGCGCAGCCGCCCGCGCCGCGGCCAGCGTGGCCGCCGGCGCGGCGTCCGCGGGTCGTGCGGCCGTGGCTGCCGTGCTGGCCGGCGCCGCCGCGGCAGCCGGAGCCGGAGCCGGAGCCGGAGCCGCAGCCGCAGCCGGAGCCGGGGCCGGGGCCGGCTTCGCCACCGCCGGCGCGGCCTTCTCCTTCTCGCTGACCTTGGCAGCGGGCTTGTCGGCCGCCTTCTCCGCCGGCTTGGCGGCGGCCACGGTGGCCGTCTTGCCGCCGCTCATCATGTACTCGATCGTCTCCTTCAGCTGCGCGGCGCTCAGCTCGGCGCGGCCGCCCTTGGGCGGCATGCCCTTGGCGGTGCCTGCCGTGGCACTCTTCACCAGGCCGTCGATGCCACCGGCAGCCTTGGCGCGCGGGCCCCAGGCGGCGGCCTCGCCGAGCTTGGGCGCTCCCAGCACGCCGCTGCCGTGGCAGCCGATGCAGGCCGATTCGTAGATCGCCTTGCCGCCGGTCTGCGCGAAGCTGTCGACGGCGCTCAGGAACAGCGCGCCGGCGGCGAGCGCTGCGAGAAGGATGCGCTTCATCGCCGGCCTCCCGTGTCCTTGGCCGGCGCCGAGGCGGCCGCGGCCAGTGGTGCCGCGGCGGCCGCCGGCGGCGGCGGCGCGCTGAGCTTCTGCAACGTGCTCTCGTGCACCTGCGTCACCGTGCCGGGCTTGCCGGAGTGGCACAGGTTGCAGTTCTCCGCCGACCAGGCCAGCTCGCCGTTGTGGCAGGCGCCGCAGTACTGGCCGTCGATGATCTTCAGCATGTTGATCTGGTTGCCGCCGGCCTTGAACTGGAAGCCCAG
>NZ_CALFYO010000027.1 GCF_937952055.1 uncultured Piscinibacter sp. | reverse complement strand
CGATCCATCAGCGGGTCTCGAGGCGCGCCCGGCGGTGCCACCCCGCCGATCCGGCGATGCCGGTGCCGGAACCGCCGCCGCCGCCCGCGCCCATGCCGGCGCCGGCGGACGCGCTCGAGCAGGCGCCGCCCGAGCCGCCCCCTGAAACGCCCAGGCTCGCGGCCATCGCCCAGCCGGAGCGCTGGCGGCGCATGATCAAGAACCTGCTGCGCCAGTACTGGGCGCGCCACCCGGCGATCGAGCTGATGGACGACGAGGTCGCCGACCGCTGGACGGCGAAGTGGATCGCCCAGGGCTGCGACTTCAAGCGCGACATTGTTCCTGTGGTGCGCGACTTCTGCGCGATGAAGCCCTACTGCGGCCCGCCCGTGGGCTTCCAGGAGCTCGACGAGCATGTCGCGCGCAACCGCGCCCGACATGAAGAGCTTTCGTCAGGTAGCTGCACGGCGACGGGATCACAATCGTTTGACCACGACTGTCACACGAGCTTCCCGGCGCCGTGCGAAATGCCATACGCTGCGGCACAGGGAAGCTGAGGGCCGTCCGCGTGTTGACGAGGACGAGCCAGCTCGCAGCAGCCAGGGAGTACCTTGTATGGCCGCCCTTACCATCAACGGCAAAGTCCATCAGGTGAATGTCGATCCGCGCACGCCGCTTCTGTGGGTGCTGCGCGACACGCTGGGCATGACCGGCACCAAGTACGGTTGCGGCATCGCCCAGTGCGGCGCCTGCACCGTGCACATCGACGGCGTGGCGACACGCTCGTGCCAGGTGCCGCTGAGCCAGGCCACCGGCAACAAGAAGATCACCACCATCGAAGGCCTCGCCGCCAACGGCGTGCTGCACAAGGTGCAGAAGGCCTGGCTGGCGCAGGACGTGCCGCAGTGCGGCTACTGCCAGAGCGGCATGATCATGGCCGCCGTGGCGCTCCTGAAGGACAAGCCCAAGCCGACCGACGCCGACATCGACGCGGTCATGACCAACATCTGCCGCTGCGGCACCTACCAGCAGGTGCGCGCGGCGATCCACGAAGCGGCCAAGGCGTGAGGGAGGCGGGCATGACGAACACCACCAGCCTCAAGCGCCGCACCGTGATGGCCGGCGCCGCCGCGATCGGCGGCAGCTTCACCTTCGGCTTCAACGTGCCGCAATTCGGCGCGCAGGCGGCCGAGACCGCGCCGGAGCTCAACGCCTGGGTCGTGATCCATCCCGACGACAAGGTCGTGATCCGCATCGCGCGCTCGGAGATGGGCCAGGGCACGCTCACCGGCCTGGCGCAGCTCGTCGCCGAGGAGCTGGAGTGCGACTGGTCGAAGGTCACGACGGAGTTTCCCACGCCGACGCAGAACCTGGCGCGCCAGCGCGTGTGGCGGAACTTCTCGACCGGCGGCAGCCGCGGCGTGCGCGAGTCGAATCAGTACGTGCGCGAGGGTGGCGCGGCGGCGCGCGACATGCTGGTGCGCGCGGCGGCGGCGGAATGGAAGGTGAAGCCGGACGAGTGCAGCGTCGACAAGGGCGTGATCACGCACAAGGCCAGCAAGCGCAGGCTGACCTACGGCAAGGTCGCGGTGGCGGCGGCCAAGCTCGAGCCGCCGAAGTCGGTCAAGCTCAAGGACCCCAAGGACTGGAAGATCGCCGGCAAGCCGCTGAAGCGGCTCGACACCATGGACAAGCTGACCGGCAAGCAGGTCTACGGCATCGACCTGCGGCTGCCGAACATGCTGACGGCGACGATCAAGGCCGCGCCGGTGTTCGGCGCCAAGGTGGTCAGCTTCGACGCCGACAAGGTCAAGACGATGCCCGGCGTGAAGGGCGTGGTGAAGGTCGGCGACACGGCGGTGGCGGTGATCGCCGAGACCTACTGGACCGCGCGCAACGCCATCGCCGCGCTGCCCGTGGTCTGGGAGGAGACGCCGAACGCGAAGGTGTCGAGCGAGACCATCGCGGCGATGCTCAAGGAAGGTCTCGACGCGTCGGAGGCCTTCGTCGGCAACAAGGCGGGCGACGCCAAGGCGGCGATCGCGGGCGCGGCCAGGAAGGTCGAGGCGGTCTACTCGTACCCCTACCAGCACCACGTCACGATGGAGCCGATGAACGCCACGGCGCTCTACACCCCCGACAAGTGCGAGGTGTGGTGCCCGACGCAGAACGGCGAAGCGGCGCTGGCGGCGGCCTCGGCCGCGTCCGGCCTGCCGGCGCAGAAATGCGAGGTCTACAAGCTGCTGCTGGGCGGCGGCTTCGGCCGGCGCGGCCGCACCGACTACGTGCACCAGGCCGTGCAGATCGCCAAGCAGATGCCCGGCGTGCCGATCAAGCTGGTCTGGTCGCGCGAAGAGGACATGACGCACTGCCAGTACCATCCCATCACCATGTGCAAGATGGTCGGCGGGCTGGACGACAAGGGCAACCTCGTCGGCCTGCACGTGCGCATCTCCGGCCAGTCGATCCTGAGCTCGGTGCTGCCGCAGAACCTGGTCAACGGCATGGATCCGGTGCAGTTCCAGGGCTTCGCGGCCTCGGGCGTCGAGGCGGCCTACGGCTACAGCGTGCCGAACCTGCTGATCGATCACGCCATGCGCAATCCGCACGTGCCGCCGGGCTTCTGGCGCGGCGTGAACACCAACCAGAACGCGATCTACATGGAATCCTTCATGGACGAGCTGGCGCATGCCGCCGGCCAGGATCCGCTGGAGTTCCGCCGCAAGATGCTGAAGCCGAAGTGGCTCGCGGTGCTCAACGCCGCCGCGGCCAAGGCCGGCTACGGCAAGAAGCTGCCCAAGGGCCACCACCATGGCGTGGCGCAGATCATGGGCTACGGCAGCTATGTCGCCGCGGTCGCCGAGGTGTCGGTGAGCGATGCCGGCGTGCTGAAGATCCACAAGATCACCGCGGCCACCGACAGCGGCCACGTCGTCAACCCGGCGCAGGTCGAACGCCAGGTCGCCGGCTCGTTCGTCTACGGCCTGTCGGCGGCGCTCTACGGCGAGATCACCATCAAGGATGGTGCTGTCGAGCAGACCAACTTCGACAGCTACAATGTGATGCGTATCGACGAGATGCCCAAGGTCGAGACGGTGCTGGTGCCGTCGGGCGGGTTCTGGGGCGGTGTCGGCGAGCCGACGATCGCCGTGGCCGCGCCGGCGGTGCTCAACGCCATCTTCAAGGCCACCGGCAAGCGCATCCGCTCGCTGCCGCTGATGAACCACGACCTGAAGAAGGCGTAGGTGCCCGGGGCGCGCGGGATAGGTCTTCTCCTGCTTGCCCTGTCGGGCGGCGCGGCGCAGGCCGCCTCGCCCGACGGCCCGGCCGGTGCGATGTCCTGCTCCGGCTGCCACGCGATCAGCAGGAGCGTCGACACCGCCGTGCCGCGGCTCTTCGGCCGGCCGGCCGCGGACCTCGCCGCGGCGATGCGCGCCTTCAAGAAGGGCGAACGCGAGCCGACGGTGATGGGCCGCATCGCCAAGGGCTTCAGCGACGCCGAGATCGACGCGCTCGCGGCCTTCTTCGCCGCGCGCAAGGA
>NZ_CALFYO010000026.1 GCF_937952055.1 uncultured Piscinibacter sp. | reverse complement strand
CGATGATCTTCAGCATGTTGATCTGGTTGCCGCCGGCCTTGAACTGGAAGCCCAGGTCCGCGTGGCAGACCTTGCAGCGGAAGCGCACGCGATGGAACCAGTGCGGGAACACCACCGGCCGCATGCCGGCGGCGTCGGAGTAGTTGTTGATGACGACGTCGCCGTATTCGGCCTGGGCCTCGCGCGGCGCGAGGCTCCACAGCAGCAGCATCGCGGCCAGCGCCAGCAGCAGGCTCCGCCAGGGTGAGCGCAGAGTGGGTATGGGGTTCACGGGTGGCTCCGGGTTCGGGGGCGAATGGGAGAGTGCGGACTCAGTAGCGGCGCTGCAGGCGCACGAACAGCGACGCGACGCTGCGGCCCTCGACGCGCGCGACCCGCGCGGCCAGGCGCGCCTCGAGGCGACCGACGGAATAGTCGAGCCGGTTCTCCAGCGACTCGCTGACGCGCTCCAGCGGTGCATCGATGTCGCCGGCGGCGCGGCTCTCCAGCTGCTGGCTGTTCACCGTCAGCAGCACCGTGTAGCGCAGCCGTGGCACATCGAAGACACGATGGTTCTCGTAGCTGAGCGTGCCGCTGTAGAAACGCTGCCAGCCGATGCTGGCTTCGCGCAGCTCGCCGCTGAAGGCATCCAGCTGCGTGCTGTCGCTGCGCGTGCTCTGCCAGGTCAGGCTGCCGGTCCAGCTGGAGTGGCGCGTCAGCTGCGTGCGCCGGCTGACCTGGGCATTGACCAGCTGGAAGCGGCCGGTCTCCTGCGCCCAGGTGCGCGAATCGCTCGCCGACAGGCCGACGTAACTCTGGCTGGCGCCGTCGCCGGTGCCCTGCCAGAAGAGGCTGGCCGAGTGTGCCAGCGCGCGCGCCGGCTCCGGCGTGGCGGAGTCGCGAAGCACCCCCAGGCTTTGCGTCAGGTTGGCGGAGACGCTGTCGGCCTGGCCGAGAATGAAAGTGCGCGACACGCCATGCGCCGCCTGCGCGCCGAGCGAGTGGCGCAGCCCGTCCTCGCTGCTGCGACTCGCGCCGACGCTGGCGCCCAGCGTCGGCGTGTAGCGCCACTCGCCGAAGGCGAGTCCCTCGGGCGAATAGGTCACCGTACCGCTGGCGGTGCCGATCGAACTGCGCTTGCCGATGTCGGGATCGACCACCGTGCCCGACACCGCGCCCGACAGGCGCCACTCCCGCGTCAGCTCCTGGCTGGCGCCGAGCGAGGCATTCATCGCGCGCACCCTCTGCTCGCCCGTGCCGGAGTCGCTGCCGGCGTCGACGAAGCGCGCGCTGCCGGTCAGGTACAGCGGCGAGGTCGGCGAGTACAGCCACTCGCCCTCGCGCGGCCGCCACGTAGCGAAGCTGGAGATCTGGCGCACGTCGGTGCGGTTCTCGAAACGCTCCGAGGTGGCACCGCTGCGCAGTCGCACGTCGTTCCACGTCGCCAGGGTGTCGACGTGCAGCGCGTTCGCCGGGTGGAAGGTGTGGCGCGCGCTGAGCAGCGCGATGCGGCTCGCGTCGGCACTGTCGCTGCGCGTGTTGCGGCTCGCCTGCCCGGTCAACTCGAAGGAATGCTCGGCGCGCTGGTGCAGCGCCGAGGCGCTGACGGTGGTGACCGCGTCCTCGGTGTCGTCGGCCGCGGTCAGCCGGCTGTACTCGAGGTTTGCATTGACGATGTCGTTGCCCACTTCCGGGCGCCAGGACTGGCTGGCGCTGAAGCGGTGCGAGCGATAGTCGCTGAGCAGCGTGTCGCCGCGCACGCGGCTGTCGTTCACCTCGGCGCGCATCTCGAAAGGAAAGCGGCTGACCGGGAACACTGCCATCGAGAAGCGGCCGGTCAGGGCGGTGCCGCGGTTGCGGTCGCTCTCGCCGTCGCCGGTGCGCGAGACGTCGCGCGAAGCCAGCACGCCGAAGCCAGCACGCAGCTGCACGAACCAGGGCTGCCAGACGTGGGTGGCGAACTCGATGTCGTTGAAGACGAGCCCCTGCCGCGTGCGCGTACCCTCTTCCAGCCGCAACCAGCGGCCGTCGAGCGACACGGTGCCGGCGTAGCGCAGCGGGGCGAGTTCCCAGCGGATGCCGTTGCCCGCGGGCACCGCCAGCGCGGGCTCGGTGTGCCCCGTGGCGCCGGTGGGCGGATCGGGCTCGGGGGCGCCGGGCAGGAAGGCGGCCGCGCCGGCGCCGCCGGCGCGCAGCAGCAGTGCCGCGCAGGCGAGACGGGCGCGCGCGCGTCGTCCCGTCCTCATGGGCCTCCTGCACGCACGCCAGCAATCAGCCGGCGCGCGCCTTCTCCGGGGTCGCGGGCAGCGGCGCATAGTGGCTTTCGTCGATGCGGACCGGCGTGGCGCGTCGCAGGTCGGCGATCAGCTTCTTCCAGCGCGCCTCGGCCTCCTCGCGTTGCCACAGGTCGGCGGCACGCTCCTTGACCTGCTCGAAGCCGCGCTGTTGCGCGGCGCGTCGGTCGTCGAGGCGGAGGATGGCGATGCCCTCGAGCAGCTGCACCGGCTCGGAGATGTCGCGCGGCTTGAGTGCGTCGACCACGCCGTGCACCGCCTCGGGCAGCATGCCGCGGTGCGTGTAATCCATCTGCCCGCCCTCCGCCGCCGAACGGTCGCCCGAGTGCAGCCGCGCCAGTTCGGCGAAGTCGGCGCCGGCCTTGAGCTTCTGGTAGATCCCCTGCGCTTCCTGCTTGGCACCGTTCCACACCGCCTGCGGCGAGCTCGGATCGACCTTGAGCAGGATGACGCTGAGCCTGACCTGCTCGGGCTCGACGAACAGGTCCTTGTGCTTGTCGTAGTAGGCCCGTGCGACCGCCTCGCTCGGCTCGGGCACGCTCTTCACGATCTTGCCCAGCCGATCGAGCAGGCTGTCGCCCTCGAGCTGCGGCACCACGGCGGCGAGCATCTTGTCGCGGTTGGCCTTCCAGTTGGCGCTGTTGGCGTACTGTTGGTCGTAGCCTGCCACGGTGCGATCGATCAGCGCACGGTCGGGCTGGATGCCGCGGCGCTTTGCCTCGGCCAGCAGCAGCACGCGGTTGACCACGTCGTCGCCGACCTCGCGCTGGAACTTCGCGTACTCGTCCTCGGGTGGCTTGGCGTGGTAGTACTTCTTGCGCATCGCGACCGCCAGCGCGCGCTGGAAGTCGGCTGCGCTGATCACGGTGTCGCCCACCGTCGCGAAGGTCTCGGCCGCCAGGGCTGCCGGGACGAACGTCGCCGCGCCCAGCGCGAGCGCGAGGACGGCGAGGGCACGTGTTGGCGAAGGCATGGACGTGATCCTCAAAAACTGTTGCGGTTGAAACGAAAACGGGGCCAGGCATCGCGGGATGCCCGGCCCCGTGGAACTGCTGCGCGTCAGCGCGTCACTTCACGTGGCAGGCGGTGCACACGGCGCTGGAAGCATTCGAGATGCGCAGGAAGGTCTCGCCGGCGACTCGTCCGGTGCCGGTCGGGCCAGCCTGGCCGGTCGACACGTGCGGATCGTGGCAGCTGGCGCACTCGACCAGCGGGCCGGTGGCAACCGTCTCGCCGGGCCGCACGTACAGCGGCAGGTCGGTGCGCTGCTTGCCGGCGCCGCCGGTCTCGACCCAGAAGACCTGGTTGCTGTTGATGGTCTGCGTCAGCGGCGCGGTGAAGTCGCCGTCGACGCAGGTGCCGGTGACCGTCGTGCCGGTGCCGGTCAGGCCGCCGCCGCAGTACTGGATGCCGATCGGGTGGTCGTTGGACAGGTCGGTGCCGAGCAGCGCCGCGCCGCTGGACAGGGCGCCGGCCGCATTCACCGTGGTGCCGGTCCAGGTGTAGGCCCGGCCGTCATTGCCGCCGCCGTCGGCGAGCACGCCACCGGAGCCCGGCGCGTTGATGATGTTGTCCATCGCCTGCGTGCCGTCGTGGCACGAGAGGCAGGCCATCGAGATCGAGCCCACCGCGGCCACCGAGCCGTCCAGCGACGGCGTCTGCAGCGACGCATAGGTGGTGTAGGTGCCGCCGCCAGCCGGCGTGCCGGGCGTGCCCAGCCGCTTGTTCCACAACGGCGCCGGCGCGTTCACATCGGCCCCGTGTGGCGTGTGGCAGAACACGCAGATCTCCGCCGTGTCCGAGGTCTGGTTGCGGCCCGCAGGCCCGGTGCCGGACCCGAGGTTGTGCTTGGTGTCGGCAATGCCCGCCGACGCGTTACCGCTGAAGACGAGGAACAGTGCCGCGATTGCTGCTGCGGACGCCGCTCCCCACCTCCCTCGGCTGGATAGCCATGCCATCTTCATTTCGCCCCTCTCGAAGGTTGGTTGAACAGTCGTCAGGCCCGGCACTCCCCAATGCCCCGCATGACGGAACTGTTTCTGCAGTTTCTGTGCCATTGGCCGCACTCGACGCCAAGCCCGTGGCGGCGGGCTTCCGGGGCGCAATCCGTCCCGATTTCCGGAAGGGGATTTCCCGTGATCGGGAACCCGGCCCTGCGGCGCGCCGTGGCGGCGCGCGCGGGCAGCGCTACTTCGCCGCCGCGACGGGTCTGGCCAGGAAGCCGCTGCGCTCGGCCAGGCGATGCGGCCGGTAGACGTCGATCTTGCGGAACCACTGGTCGACCACCAGCACCCGCCCGTCCTCGTCGACCGCGATGCCCGAGGGCAGCATGTACTTGGCCGGGCCGTCGCGCTCGGAGCGATCGCCGACGAAGAGCAGCAGTTCGCCGTCGGCGTTGAAGATCTGGAAGTTGCCGAACGCGGTGTCGACCACGTAGACGTTGCCTTCGCGGTCGATGGCGACTTCCTTGGGCCGTGCGAACTGCCCGTACTGCTTGCCCACGCTGCCGAAGCTGTGCAGGTAGCGGCCCTCGCGGTCGAACACGACAACGCGGAAGTTGCCGCCATCGACCACGTACAGCCGCCCGTCCTTGCCGATGGCAAGGTCGCGCGGCAGGTTGAACTCGCCGGGGCCGCTGCCACGCTTGCCGATGTCCTGCAGATGGGCGCCGGTCGTCGCGTCGAACACGCGCACCTGGTGCTGCTCGGAGCTGACGCCGCCGAGGTCCACGGCATACACGCGCGCGCCGGCCGGGTCGACGGTGACGCTGGACAGCCGGGAGAACCACTTGTCGCCGCCGATCTTGCGCAGGAAGCGACCGTCCGCACCATAGACCATCACCGCCTTCGCGCCGATGTCGGCCACGTACAGGTTGCCGGCCGCATCGACGTCCAGGCCGATCGGCTTGATGAGCTGGCCCTGGCCTTCCTCGTCGCCGATCTTGGACTGCTTGCCGGCGGGCACGTCGAACACGCGCACGTAGCGGGCCACGGTGTCGGAGACGAAGATGCGCCCGCGGAACACCGCCACCGCGTACGGCTTGGACAGCGCTTCGCCGCTGGTCTGCTCGCCGGTGACGAGCCGGCGCAACTCGCTGCCCGCCTCCTCCGGAAGGATGTCGGCGCTCGAGCGGATGGTGCGCTCGAAGACGAAGCGCGGTTCGTCGGGCGGCGCGGGAAAGACGATCTCGCGCGGCGTGGCGTCCTTCGACGCCGACGGCGCCTGCGCGCAGGACTGCAGCAAGGCGAGCGCGGCGACGGCGAGCAGCGCGGTGGGCGCGAGGCGCCTCATGGATGGCCCTTCGTGGCGATGGAAGGAAGCGCCGCTTACTTCGCAGCGCCGACCATGTAGTCGACGGCGGCCTTGATGTCGTCGTCGCTCAGGTTCGCGGCGCCGGCCTTCGGCGGCATCGCGCCCTTGCCCTTGGTCACCGAGGCGATCAGCGCATCGCGACCGGTGGCGATGCGCGGCGCCCAGGCGGCCTTGTCGCCGAACTTGGGCGCATTGGCCACGCCGCTGGCGTGGCAGGCCACGCAGGTCTTGTCGTAGACCGCCTTGCCGTCGGCCGCCAGCGCGTTGCCGCCGAGGCTCGCGATGCCGAAAGCGAGAAAGCCCAGTCCCGTTCTTGCGAAATTCATCGTCGTCATCTCCGTGGTGATCGGTAGCTCGACCTCCCGAGTGCAAACCCCGTGCCAGTGGCAAGGAAGTTGCAACGATGCCGCCACGCAAAGTCGACCGGAGCGCCACGATGATCCCGCCTCATGCCACCTTCCCACGCTGGGCGATGCGCTGGCTGCGGCTGCTTGCCGCAGTCGCCGCAATGCTGTTGCCGCCACTGGCGCAGAGCGCATCGCCGCCGCCCAAGGATGCGTCGCGCGGTGCCGTGCTGTATCACAACTACTGCTCCGTCTGCCATGGCGACAAGGGCGACGGACGCAGCCGCGCCACCGGCGCGCTGTCCACGGTGCCGCGCGACTTCACCAGCGCAGCCAGCCGCCAGGAGCTGTCGCGCGAGCGCATCGTGCTGGCCATCACCCACGGCCGGCCGGGCACCGCCATGGTCGGTTGGAAGACGCAGTTGTCGGAGGCCGACATCGCCGTGCTCGCCGACCACGTTCTCGCCACGTTCGTGAACCGCGAGGCCGGCGCTGCCGCGCCCACGGCCACGCCAGGCATCTCCGGCACGCGGGCCCATGGCGGGCGTGAAGCCGACATCGCTTCCACCCCCGTGCAGGTCGACATGACGACCGGCCTCCCCAACGGTCTGAAGGGAGACTCGAAGCGCGGGGGTGCCTTTTATCTGGCCAACTGCGCCACCTGCCACGGCGCGCGAGGCGACGGCGCCGGCCCGCGCGCCTACTTCATCCGACCGAAGCCGCGCAACTTCCTCGAAGCCGAGTCGCGCGCCCGCCTGAACCGCGTCGCGCTGTACGCCGCGGTGAGCGAAGGCCGTCTCGGCACCGAGATGCCGGCCTGGAAGCAGGTGGCCACCCCGCAGCAGATGGCCGACGTGGCGGAGTACGTGTTCCGCAGCTTCATCGTGCCCGCGCCGGCACCGCAGGCGGCGGCGGCCGGCAAGTGATGCGGCGATACGCGGCGACGCTGCTCGCCGCGGCGGTCCTGCTGTTGAGCGGCTGCGGCACGCGCGACGAAGCCGAGCGGCACGAGCTCGGCCGCAAGGTCTACAACTTCCGCTGCTACTTCTGCCACGGCTACTCGGGCGACGCGAAGACGCTCGCCGCGACCTACCTGAGCCCGCCCCCGCGCGACTTCACGCAAGGGCCGCCGCTGGACGCCGCGTCGATCCTGAAGACGCTGCGCGAAGGCCGCGCGGGCACGGCGATGAAGTCATTCGTCGGCATCGTCGACGACGAGGAGATGCAGGCCGTGGCCGCCTTCGTCGAGCAGGAGTTCGTGCGCCGCAAGGCGCGCAACACCGCCTACCACACGGCGGAGAACGGCTGGCCCGACCACCAGCGCTTCGCGGCGGCCTTCCCCTTCGTCACCGGCGCGCTCAAGCTCGACGCGCCGGCCGAGTCGCTGGACGACGCACAGCGCGCCGCGCGCAGGCTGTTCCTCGAGGCCTGCGTGTCCTGCCACGACCGCGCGCACGTCGAGGACGAAGGTCCGGCCTGGAGTTCGCGCCCGCTGTCCTACCCGCGCATGGGCTTCGTGCCCGGGGACTACGGTGCACCGCCGCCCGACGCGGTGTCGAGCGCGAGCGTCTACGCCAAGCATGACGTGGTGCCACGGATCGAAGGCCTCACACCGCTGCAGAAGCGCGGCGAGGCGCTGTTCCAGGCCAACTGCGCGTTCTGCCACGGCGCCGACGGCACGGGCAAGAACTGGATCGGCCAGTTCATGGAGCCCAAGGCACGCGATCTCACGATGTACTCGCCGCAGACCCTGCCCGCCGCCCGGCTGCGCCAGACCATCCGCGAAGGCCTGCCGGGCACCTCGATGCCGGCCTGGCGCGACGTGTTCACCGCGGACGAGGTCGACGCCGTGGCCGCTTACGTGATGCGCGCCTTCTTCCGCCGCGACGGCGGCTGAGCCCGGGCGCTACTTGCTGTGGCAGGTGCGGCACACCGCGCTGCCGGTGTTGGGGATGCGCAGGAAGGTCGGATTGAAGACGCTGCCGGGCCCCGCCGAGGGAACGCCGTGCGGATCGTGGCAGGAGGCGCACTCCACCTCGTAGCCCTCGCTGCTGTTGTAGAGGCGGATCTCATCGCCGTCGGCGCGGTTGTTGGCGTTGCTGTCGAAGAAGGCCACCCGGGCGGCGCGCCGGGGCGGCTCGTTGAAGTCGGTGCCCGGGCCGGCCACCGTCGGGAAGCGGACGCCCACCGGATGGTCGTTGCGCAGGTCGGTGCCGAGCGCGAACGCGGTGAAGTCGTAGGCCGTGGGGAAGGCCGCGCCCGCGCCATTCGGGTTGTGGCAGACCAGGCA
The DNA here is from genome assembly GCF_937952055.1 of uncultured Piscinibacter sp. Taxonomy (GTDB): domain Bacteria; phylum Pseudomonadota; class Gammaproteobacteria; order Burkholderiales; family Burkholderiaceae_C; genus Piscinibacter. The sequence goes on along the minus strand of NZ_CALFYO010000026.1, from coordinate 4,395 downwards.
GCCCTGGTCGGGCGCACGCAGGCCGACATGCGTGACCGCCGCGTTGGGCCACTCGTTGAGCAGCGCCGGCGCGTCGGAAGTGATGCGCGCGGTGTTGTAGCGCCCCGAGCCGGGCATGTTGACGATGGCGTCGACCGCGGTGGTGCCGTCGTGGCAGCTCAGGCAGGTCAGTGAACTCGCGCCGGGCTGCGTCACCAGCTGCGTCAACGAGGTGGTGTTGAGCAGGTCGTAGGTCTGGTAGGTGGTCACCTTCGTCGTGCGGTTCCACAGCGGCGCCGCGATGGTCGTGTGGGCCCCGTGCGGCGTGTGGCAGTAGACGCAGACCTCGCCGTAGTCGTTGCGCTGGGTGTCCATCAGCGCGGCGTTGATCGGTCCGCCGGGGCCGACTTCGGTGGGCCGCTGCGTCAGGTTGTGGCGCGTGTTCGCCACGCTGCCACGGTTGCTGAACTTCGACGCCGCTCCGGGCGCCGGGTCGGGCCCGGCCCAGGCCGCGCCATGCGCGAGCACGCCAAACAGCAGCGCCGGCAGCACATGGCGGATGTCGAGGCGCATCATGGACGCGCAGCGCTGCAAGCTGTGTACCGGCGGCACCTCCCCGGTAGCTGCGCTGCGTTTTCCCGAAATCGAGCCGCCCGTTCCCGGCCTTGGGAACGCCACGTCCTCGTCTGCAGCCGGCTCAAGCGGGCTCCGGCAGCTTGCGGATCACCTCGACCTTGTGAAAGAACTGGTCGACCACGTAGAGGCGGCCCGTTTCGTCGCAGGCCACGCCGGCGGGTAGCGAGAAGCGCGCCGGACCGTCGCTCTCGCCGCGCGAACCGAGCGCGATCAGCAGCTGGCCGTCGGGCTGGAACACCTGCACGTTGGCGAAGCTCGCGTCGCTGATGTAGAGGAGACCGTCGCGGTCGATGGCCAAGCCGCGCGGCCGGCCGAACTGGCCGAGCCCGTTGCCCGCCGAGCCGAAGGCGCGCACGAAGCGCCCGTCCGGGTCGAAAGCCTGCACGCGGAAGTTGCCCGCGTCGAGCACCCACAGCTGCCCGTCGGGCGCCACCGCGGCATCGACCGGCAGGTTGAACTCGCCCGGCGCCGCACCGCGCCGGCCAATGGTGCGCAGCAGCCGTCCCTGCGCGTCGTAGCTGAACACGCGATGCGCGTCGCTCTCCACTCCGCCGGTGTCGACGACGTGCACCGCCGAGCCGTCGGCGCTCACCGCGACGCCGGTCGGCCGCGTCCAGGCATTGCCGCCGTCGATGGCACGCTGGAACAGGCCGATCGCGTCGTAGACGATCAGCCGGCGCGCGCTGGAATCGACCACGTGCACGAATCCGGCGGCGTCGACGGCGATGCCGGCGGGCTTGCGCAGTTCGCCCTCGAGGCGCAATCCGAACGCGAAGCTGCGGCGGCGCGCGAGGTCGAACACGAACACGCGGCGGCCCTCGGTGTCGCCGACGTAGACGCGGCCGCCCATGGCGGCCACGGCGGATGGCTTGCCGAAGCCCGGCATCGCGCTCGCTCCGGTGAGCCGCTCGCGCAGCCGTGCCGAGGTCAGCTCGTCGGCCACGCTGCCGGCATCTCGCAACGTGGCTTCGTGGCGATAGCGCGCGATCTCCGGCGGCGGCGGCCACACCGGCGGGCTGGGCGCGGCCCTGCGCGGCGGCACGGCGCAGCCGGCCAGCAGCGCGGCCAGGGGCAGCACGAGATCGCGTCGGCGGACAGGCATCGGGCGACACGCAGCAGAGCGCGTGCCAGCCACGGGCATGGCGATTGCTGCTGAGCCCGCCCATGCTGCCCGAACTCGGCCACTTCGCGCTCGTCCTCGCTTTGTTCATCGCGCTCGCGCTCGGCACCCTGCCCATCATCGGCGCGGCGCGCGGCGACGCGGCGGCGATGTCGCTCGCGCGGCCGGCGGCGCAGGCGCTGTTCCTGTTCGTCGCCATCGCCTTCGGCAGCCTGATGGCGTCGTTCGTCGCCAACGACTTCTCGGTGCTCAACGTCGCCTCGCACTCGAACACCGAACTGCCGCTGCCCTACCGCATCGCCGCCACCTGGGGCAGCCACGAGGGCTCGATGCTGCTGTGGGTGTTCATGCTCTCGCTGTGGATGCTGGCGGTGAGCCTGTTCTCGAAGCGCCTGCCGGCGGACATGGTGGCGCGCGTGCTCGGCGTGATGGGCTTCGTCAGCGTCGGCTTCCTGCTCTTCATCCTGCTGACCTCGAACCCCTTCCAGCGCCTCGTGCCGCCGGCGCTGGACGGCCGCGACCTCAACCCGCTGCTGCAGGACCCCGGCATGGTGATCCACCCGCCACTGCTCTACATGGGCTACGTCGGCTTCGCGGTGGCGTTCGCCTTCGCGGTGTCGGCGCTGCTGTCGGGCCGCTTCGATGCCGCCTGGGCGCGCTGGTCGCGGCCCTGGACCACCGCCGCCTGGGTGTTCCTCACGCTGGGCATCGCCATCGGCAGCTGGTGGGCCTACTACGAGCTGGGCTGGGGCGGCTGGTGGTTCTGGGACCCGGTGGAGAACGCCTCCTTCATGCCCTGGCTGGTGGGCACGGCGCTGATCCACTCGCTGGCGGTGGCGGAGAAGCGCGGCGCCTTCAAGGCCTGGACGGTGCTGCTGGCCATCGCCGCCTTCAGCCTCAGCCTGCTGGGCACCTTCCTCGTCCGCTCGGGCGTGCTGACCTCGGTGCACGCCTTCGCCACCGACCCGACGCGCGGCATCTTCATCCTCGCCTTCCTGCTCGTGGTGGTGGGCGGGTCGCTGGCGCTGTTCGGCTGGCGCGCGGCGAGCGTGGGCTTCGGCGGGCGATTCGACCGGGTGTCGCGCGAGTCCCTGCTGCTGGCCAACAACCTGCTGCTGCTCACCGCCGCCGCGTCGGTGATGCTGGGCACGCTCTACCCCCTGGTGCTGGACGCGCTGGGCCTGGGCAAGATCTCGGTGGGCGCGCCCTACTTCGAGACGGTGTTCGTGCCCCTGATGGCGCCCGTGGTGCTGCTGATGGGCGTGGGGCCGCTGGCACGCTGGAAGGCGAGCGCGGCGGCCGAGCTGGCGCGCAAGCTGAGGTGGCCGGCTGCGCTCAGCGTGGTCGCCGCACTGGCGCTGCCGGTGCTGGCCGGTCGCTGGAGTCCGGGCGTCGCGCTGGGCATGCTGCTCGCCGCCTGGGTGTTCGCCAGCACCGCGGCGGTGCTTGCGCAGCGCCTGCGCGGCGAGCCGGGCGCAGGCCTGCGCTCGCGATTCGCCCAGCTCGCGCGCTCGTCGCCCAGCTTCTTCGGCATGGTGCTCGGCCACCTCGGCGTCGGCGTGTTCATCGTCGGCGTGACCCTCGTGAAGGGCTACGAGATCGAACGCGACGTGAAGATGGGCCTGGGTGACACCATCGAGGTGGCCGGCTACCAGTTCACCTTCCAGGGCACGCAGGAATTCAGCGGGCCCAACTACGTGGGCATGCGCGGCACGCTGGAAGTCCGTCGCGGTGAAGACGCCCCCTTCACCATGACCCCCGAGAAGCGGCTCTACAAGGTCCAGCAGATGCCGATGACCGAGGCAGCGATCGACGTCGGCCTGACGCGCGACCTCTACGTCTCGCTCGGCGAGCCGATCGACGAGAACACCTGGACGGTGCGTGTGTATCACAAGCCCTTCGTCGACTGGATCTGGTTCGGCGCCCTGCTGATGGCTGCAGGCGGCCTGCTGGCCGCGGCCGACCGGCGCTACCGCGTCGCGCTGCGTCGCGACGAGATGCCGGTCGCGTCGCGCCGCGCCGTGGGCGCGGCTGTCACGGCGCTGTGCCTGCTGCTGGTCGCCGCGCCGCTGTTTGCCGCACCGGCGCAGCCGGTCGCCGCCGACCCGGCGCTGGAGGCTCGCGTGAACCGCCTGTCGGCCGAGTTGCGCTGCCTGGTGTGCCAGAACCAGTCGCTCGCCGACTCGCACGCCCCACTGGCGCTGGACCTGAAGAACCAGGTGCGCGAGCAGTTGCAGGCCGGCCGCAGCGATGACCAGGTGATCGAGTACATGACGCAGCGCTATGGCGACTTCGTGCTGTACCGGCCGCCCATGAAGACGACCACGGCGCTGCTGTGGGGTGGCCCCTTGCTGCTGCTGATCGTGGGCGCGGGGCTGCTGTGGCGTGCCTTGGCGCGCAGCGAGCGCGAGGCCCTGGCGAGTCCGCTGCCGCCTCTGGACGCGGTGCGCTGGGACGAACTGCCGGCGTTGGCGGATCGAGCCGCTGGCGCCGACCTCGCGAACACCGCCGAACCGCGCTGAATCCCTCCCGAGGCGCAGTTCGCGCCGACCGCCCGGCGCGTCCTGCGCGACGCGCCAGTCCCATCGCGCAGGCCCGAGGCGCCCATGAAGAAGGGGCCCCGCGGGGCCCCTTGTCGGGAGGTGGCCTGGGAGGCGTCA
>NZ_CALFYO010000025.1 GCF_937952055.1 uncultured Piscinibacter sp. | reverse complement strand
CCATCAAGCTGTTCGGCGGCGAGCCGGCCAACTTCCTCGACGTCGGCGGCGGCGCCACCGCCGAGAAGGTCACCGAGGCCTTCAAGATCATGCTGGCCTCGCCCAAGGTGAAGGCCATCCTGGTCAACATCTTCGGCGGCATCATGCGCTGCGACACCATCGCCGAGGGCGTGATCGCGGCGTGCAAGGCGGTCAATCTGCAGGTTCCCCTGGTGGTGCGCATGAAGGGCACCAACGAGGAGCTGGGCAAGAAGATGCTCGCCGAGTCCGGCCTGCCCATCATCAGCGCCGACACCATGGCCGAAGCCGCGACGAAGATCGTCGCCGCCGTCAAGTAACGCAAGCCGTCTGCCAGAGAGAACCGACATGAGCATCCTCATCAACAAGGACACCAAGGTCATCACCCAGGGCATCACGGGCAAGACCGGCCAGTTCCACACCAAGGGCTGCCAGGCCTACGCCAACGGCAAGAACTGCTTCGTCGCGGGCGTCAATCCGAAGAAGGCCGGTGAGAGCTTCGAGGGCATCCCCATCCATGCCAGCGTGAAGGACGCCAAGGCCGCCACCGGCGCCACCGTCAGCGTGATCTACGTGCCGCCCGCAGGCGCAGCCGATGCAATCTGGGAAGCGGTCGAAGCCGACCTCGACCTGGTGATCTGCATCACCGAAGGCATTCCCATCCGCGACATGCTGATGGTGCGCAACAAGATGAAGCGCAAGGAAGCGCAGGGCGGCAAGAAGACGCTGCTGCTCGGCCCCAACTGCCCGGGCCTGATCACGCCCGACGAGATCAAGATCGGCATCATGCCCGGCCACATCCACCGGAAGGGCCGCATCGGCGTGGTGTCGCGCTCCGGCACGCTGACGTACGAAGCGGTCGCCCAACTCACGGAAATCGGCCTCGGCCAGTCCAGCGCCGTCGGCATCGGCGGCGACCCGATCAACGGCCTGAAGCACATCGACGTGATGAAGGCCTTCAACGAGGACCCGGACACCGACGCCGTCATCATGATCGGCGAGATCGGTGGCCCCGACGAAGCCGACGCGGCGCGCTGGTGCAAGGCCAACATGAAGAAGCCGATCGTCGGTTTCATCGCCGGCGTCACCGCGCCCCCGGGCAAGCGCATGGGCCACGCCGGTGCGCTGATCAGCGGCGGCGCAGACACCGCCGACGCCAAGCTCGCCATCATGGAAGAGTGCGGCTTCACCGTGACCCGCAACCCGTCGGAGATGGGCCGACTGCTCAAGGGCCTGCTCTGACCCGAACCGGCACCGAGCGCAAGGGCCGCCGCTGGCGGCCCTTTGCATTGGCGGCTGCGTAGTTCCACGAACCGGACCGCCTCTCCGCCCGCCTACACTGACCGACTGCTGCGTTGTCCCCGCCCGCCAGAGGATCCGATCCCCATGGAACAGTTCATGACGCCCGAGTTCTGGGTCGCCGTCGGCCAGATCATCATGATCGACATCCTGCTCGGCGGAGACAACGCGGTGGTCATCGCGCTGGCCTGCCGCAAGCTGCCCCCCAATCAGCGCACGCAGGGCATCATCTGGGGAACCGCCGGAGCGATCATTCTCCGCGTCGTGCTGATCTTCTTCGCGCTGACACTGTTGGCCATTCCCTACCTGAAGATCGTCGGCGCGTTGCTTCTCGTCTGGATCGGCGTCAAGCTGATCGCGCCGGACGACGAGGGCGGCCATGGCGACATCCAGGCCAGCGACAAGCTCTGGGCCGCGGTGAAGACGGTGATCGTGGCCGATCTGGTGATGAGCGTGGACAACGTCATCGCCATCGCCGGCGCCGCCGAGGGTGCGGGTGGCGACCACAAGATGCCGTTGGTGATCTTTGGCCTGCTGGTCAGCATCCCGATCATCGTCTGGGGCAGCCAATTGGTCATCAAGCTGATGGACCGCTTCCCATCGATCATCACCATCGGCGGCATGCTGCTGGGCTGGATCGCGGGGACGATGGCCGTCACCGACCCGGCGGCGATCGGCTGGGTGCCGACGCAGCCTGCCGAGAACGCCGGCGCGGTGGCCCAGGTCGCCGATGCCGTGCGCTACGGCGCCGGTGTGCTCGGCGCATTGATCGTGCTGGCGATCGGGAAGTGGGTGGCCTCCCGGCAGCCGCGGAGCGCCGAGCCTCAAGCCTGAGGTCAGGCTCTGCCAACAGTGGCGGGACCGGGGCCTGTGCTAAGGTCCTCGCAGCCATGGCTTTCCCCATCGTCGACGCTGCGTCGCTGAGCGCGCTGCTCGCCGGCTTCGCGCTGGCGGCATGGCATACCCTGTGGCTCGGGCCGCGCCTGAGCGTGCAGGCCGCATGGGCCACCGCCATGCTGCTGGCAGCGCTGAGCCTCGCCGCAGCGACCTGGGTCCCGCAACCCTTGGCCATGCTGGGGCCCGCCGCTGCGGTGCTGTTCGGCCAGCTGGGGTCGAGACGGCTGGCGCCGCGAAGGTTGCCCGTGCCGACGCCGACCGTCGCCACCGCGGAGACTCCGCCCGGCGCCACGCCGGTCGCCAAGCCGATGCCGGTCACTCTGGGTCGCTACCGCATCGACAGCGAGATCGGCCGCGGCTCGATGGGGGCGGTCTACCTCGGACGCGACCCCCAGATCGGTCGGCAGGTGGCGATCAAGACTCTCACGCTGAGCCGCGAATTCGCCGGCGACCAGCTGGCCGAGTCGCGCCGGCGCTTCTTCCGCGAGGCCGAGACGGCCGGACGGCTGCAGCATCCGGACATCGTGACGATCTTCGACGCTGGCGAGGCGCAGGATCTCGCCTACATCGCCATGGAGTACATCAGGGGCGAGGATCTGCAGCGCCACACGGCGCCAGGACGGCTGCTCCCCGTGCAACAGGTACTGGAAATCGTCGCACGTGTCGCCGATGCACTGGCCTACGCGCACTCGCAGGGTGTCGTGCATCGCGACATCAAGCCGGCCAACGTGATGGTCGACCTCGCCGGCGGCCTCGTGAAGGTGACCGACTTCGGCGTGGCGCGGCTGGACGATGCGAGCCGCACGCGGACCGGGGCGGTGATCGGAACGCCGTCGTTCATGTCGCCCGAACAGCTGGCCGGCCGTCACTTCGACGGCCGCGGCGACCTGTATTCGCTGGGTGTCATGCTCTTCCAGCTGCTCACCGGGCGACTGCCCCACGAAGGCGAGTCGATGGCCGAGCTGATGAGGCGCATCGTCAACGAGCCGGCGCCCGACGTGCGCGGCCTGCGGCCGGAGCTGCCACACGCGCTCGCCGACGTGGTGGCGCTGGCGTTGCAGAAGCGGCCCGAAACGCGCTACGCCGACGGGGCGCAGATGGCGCAGGATCTGCGCGCGGTCGCTGCGGTCTTGCGCGCACCCGCCGCGCCCGCACCCACCCCAAGTGACGGGTTCGAGAAAACCGAGACCTTCGGCCGCGTGGAACCAAGGCACAATTCCGGCTCATGAGAGCCAGTGCCGGGCGGCGCAAGCCCGGCCGCCCTGCCCATGCCCCTGCCCGACGCCGACCCGACCATGACCCTGGAGTTCTTCAGCGCGACCGACACGGGACGGGCACGCAACAACAACGAGGACTCGGTCGCCGTCGATGAAGACTCGCAGCTGATCGTGCTGGCCGATGGCATGGGCGGCTACAACGCGGGCGAGGTGGCCAGCGGCATGGCGACCTCCTTCATCAAGAGCGAGCTCGGACGCTGGCTGTCGGAGGCCTCGGACAATGCGTCGGACACCGACGTCCGCCGCGCGATGGACATCTGCGTGGACAACGCCAACCGTGCCATCTTCAACGCCGCCAACTCCAATCCGCAGTACGCCGGCATGGGCACCACGCTGGTGGTCGGTGTGTTCCGGGAGGGCCGGCTATTGATGGGCCACGTTGGCGATTCGCGCGGCTACCGGCTGCGCGGTGGTCGGCTGGCGCAGATCACTCACGACCACTCGTTGCTGCAGGAGCAGATCGACTCCGGGCTGATCACCGCCGAGCAGGCTGCCTTCTCGGCGAACAAGAACCTCGTCACCCGGGCCGTGGGGGTGGAAGATACGGTGCTGCTCGAGACCCACCTGCACGACGTCTTGCCTGGAGATCTCTACCTGCTGTGCTCGGACGGCCTGTCCGACATGCTCGACGACGACAGCATCGCGCAGCTGTTGCAGACCAGCGACGTCCTGGGCGAAGTCGCTGCCGCGCTGGTAGACGCCGCCAATGACGCAGGCGGAAAGGATAATATCTCGGTGGTTTTGGCGAGGGTGCGCGGCCCGGCTGGCCCGGCGCGATCTTGGTGGCCCTTCCGGCGCTGACGGCGCACCTGGGCCCGCAGAACATACAAGACAGAGATCACGAGGACACAAGCATGGGCAAGCTGGTCGTATCGCTGGACGGTGTGGTGATCAAGGAAGTGCAGATCACGAAGGACAAGACCACGCTCGGCCGGCGACCGTACAACGACATCGTGATCGACAACCTTGCGGTCAGCGGCGAGCATGCGGTGCTGCAGATGGTCGGCGCCGACGTCTTCATCGAGGACCTGAACAGCACCAACGGCACCTACATCAACGGCAAGGCGATCAAGAAGCAGCTGCTCAGCCACAACGACACGGTCGAGATCGGCAAGTACAAGATCAAATACCTCGTCGAGGACGGTACCGACTACGAGAAGACCATGATCATGAAGCCCGGCGCGGCCCCCGCCGCAGCCGGCGCACAGGCCTACCAGCAGACCCAGGGTTTCGGGGCTTCGGGCTTCGGCTCGCTGGGAGGCAGCGGGTCCGGCCCGGCCTCGATCAAGGTGCTCAACGGCGCAGCGGCCGGCCGCGAGGTCATGCTCACCAAGGTGGTGACCACGGTCGGCAAGCCCGGGGTGCAAGTCGCCTCGATCACCAAGCGTCCGGGTGGCTACGTGCTGGCCCATGTCGAAGGCGCGCTGCGCCCGACGGTGAACGGCAGCCCGGTGACGGGCGAGACGGTGCAGCTGAAGAACGGCGACGTGGTGGAGCTCGCCGGCACGCAGATGCAGTTCGTCCAGGCCTGACAGGCGGAGCGTGCAGCGAGCGCTGCGCCTCTCGCGGCAGATTGCCATCGACGAGGTGCGCTTGCGCACCGCCATGCCTGGCACGCGCGACATGCGCGTCGGCCGCTGGCAGTGGCTGTGCCCATCGCCGGATTCTTCAACGCGCTGGCCGACCCCGAACATGCGCAGCGCGCCGAGCAGGCGCGCCATGGCCGTGCGCGTGGTCGGACCCACCGCGGATGGCGCGGAAGCGGCTGCACGGGGACCGGTCTGGGCATCGGCATCAACGGCGGGCTGGTCTGCGTCGGCGAGGTGGCTTCCGACATCCGCCGCAGCCAGACCATGGTGGGCGATGCGGTGAATCGGGCTTCGCGCATCGAGGCGTGGACGCGTGTCTACGGCGTCGACGTCCTCGTCGGCGAGAGCATGCATGCGGATCTCCGAGATCGCCTCGTCCTCGGCGAAGTCGTGTTCGCGTCAGAGACGAGGAACCGGCCGTGACGCTTTTCACGCCGGTGACAGCGGCCGCTGCGCGCGATGCGTGGTTCGGCGAGGAAATGCGACTTTGGCAGCTTGCGCTCGCCAGCCACCGCCAGCAAGATGCCAAGCAGGCGCTGACTTCGTTGGAACGGCCGAATAGGCACTTCGGCGACTTCGAGCTCAGCAGTCTGTACAGTCAACTCGGCGATCGCATCGCCCGTTGGGAAAGCCAGCCCCGAGCCGCCCGGCTGGGATGGCTCCGCACCTTCGACAGCAAATGATCTTCCACGTCCTCGGCTGTTCGGGCTCCATTGCAGCCGGCTGCAGGACCACCGCATTCCTCGTCGACGACGACATGCTCGTCGATGCCGGCACCGGCGTCGGCGACCTGCCGCTCGAGGCGCTCGCGCGCATCGACCACATCCTCATCAGCCACTCGCACCTCGACCACGTACTGTCCATCGGGCTGCTCGCCGACAGCGTGATGCGTGTGCGCAGCGCTGCCGGTCGCGGACCGATCCAGGTGCATGCGCTGCCCGAGACGCTGGCCGCGCTGCGCGCGCATGTCTTCAACGGCGTGATCTGGCCTGACTTCACGCGCCTGCCGAGCGCCGAGCAACCGATTCTGCAGCTCGTGCCCTTCGCGCTGGGCGAGCAGCTCACGCTTGGCGGCAAGCGTGTCGAGGTGATCAGCGCATCGCACACGGTGCCGGCCTGCGGCTTCGCGGTCGACGGCGGCGACGCCGGCTGGTGGGTCTATACCGGCGACACCGGGCCGAACCCGGCGCTGTGGATGCGCCTGCGCCACATGAAGATCGCGCACCTGGTGATCGAGACGGCCTTCAGCGACGAGGAGCGCCAGCTGGCCTACATCAGCCGCCACCTCTGCCCCGCGGCGCTCGGCCACGAACTCGCGCAGCTGCCCGGCAGCGTCGAGGTGCACATCACCCACATCAAGCCCGGCGAGATGGAGGCGGTGATGAGCGAAATCGGCAAACTGGCCAGCGGCCACCGCATCCGTGCGCTCGCCGCAGGCCAGACGATGGTGCTCGGCACATCGTGACGCAGGCCGCGAAGCGCCGGAACAACGGGCCTGCGGGCCCGTTGTTCGTTGGAGCAGGGACGGCCTGGTGGGGTGACCATTTGCGTCAGTCATGACCCGGTCCGTCCGGACGGCCGCCAGGCCAGTGACTGTTTGCGTCAGCCTTCAGGCTGCATTTCACGGATTTGCAGGCCGATTCGGGTGGCACGCCGTTCGCATCGAAAAGGCCGTGTCCTCTCCCAACCCCTCAGGAGTCCTCATGAAGCGTCGTATCCAACAAGGTTTCACCCTCATCGAACTGATGATCGTCGTGGCGATCATCGGCATCCTGGCCGCCGTCGCACTGCCGGCCTACCAGGACTACACGATCCGCGCGAAGGTCACGGAAGGTCTGTCGCTGGCGTCGGCGATCAAGGCCGACCTGTCGAGCAGCTATGCGGCTGACGGCATGCCCGGCGTGGCGGCCTACGCGGCCCAAGTCGCTCTGGCGCCCCCGACCTCCAAGTACGTGACCAGCCTGGGCGTCACGGGCGGTACCGGTGTGATCACCATCACCTACAACGCCGCCAACGTCGGCAACGCCATCGGCGGCAACAACATCCTGACGCTGACGCCGTACCTGGCCGTGTCGGGCGCCGCTCCGGTGCCGCTGGCCGCAGCTCCCGCCGGCTCCACCGGCTCGGTCGACTGGGCCTGCGCCTCGCAGCTGGCTGTTGCCGCCACCAACCGCGGCCTGCCCGCGCCGGCTACGCTCGGCACGCTCGACCCGCGCTTCGCCCCGGCCGAGTGCAAGTAATCGGTTGACCCTGCGCCTCGCTGGCGCAGCGGACCGTCACGATCAACCGGCGCGCAGCGATGCGCGCCGGTTTTTCTTTGCGCTTCCCGGATTCGCCCACAATCCAGCCGCCATGACCCTGACCGACACGCTTCGCGCTCGCCTGCTCGCTGCCGGTGCGCACCTGGCCGTGTCGGCGCTCATCGCCGCCGGCGTGGCCGCCGTCACCCTCGGCCTGTGGTACCCCGGAGCCTTTGCCGAGATGGCTGGTGGCCGCCGCCTGTTCCTGCTCATCCTCGGCGTGGACGTGGTGATGGGGCCGCTGCTCACGCTGGTCGTGTTCGACCGGCGCAAGCCGCGCGGCGAGCTGGTCCGCGACTTGGCGGTCATCGCCGCGCTGCAGCTCGGCGCACTGGCCTACGGCTTGCACACCCTCTACGTGGCGCGCCCGGTGGCGTTGGTGCACGAGCCCGGACGATTCCGCGTCGTCGCGGCGAACGAGGTGCAGCTCGACGACCTGCCGAATGCCAGCGAGGCGTTCCGCCAGCTGTGGCTCGACGGTCCGCGCATCCTCGGCACACGCCCGACACGGCCCGAGGAGCGACTCGGCTCGCTCGAACTGGCCCTGAAGGGCTACGACGTCGGCCAGCGGCCGAGCCGCTGGCGGCCCTATGCAGAGTCGCGCGAGACCATCCTGGCCGAATCGAAGCCGGTGTCGGAACTGTTGGGCCGCCACGCCGAGCGCCAGCAGGAATTGCGCACCCGGCTCGCCGAACTGAATCTGCCGCCCGATCAGGCGCGCTACCTGCCGGCGGTCGCGCGCGGGGACTGGGTCGTGCTGCTCGATGGCCGCGGCGACATCGCCGGCTACGCGCCCTTCGACGGCTTCTGAGGACGCGTCCGGCCATCGGTGCAGCGACAATCGCGCGCATCCTCATTGTCCGGCGCCGTCCGTCCATCCGATGCCCTCCGGTCACCGCGACGCCCCCGTGCTCGCGCCTGAATTGCAGCTGGCCGCCGCTGCGGCCGCGGTGGCCGCGCCGGCGCTGATCGCCTTCAATGTTCCCCCATCGTCCACCTTCCTGAACCAGGCGGCCGCGTTGGTCGGCTGGGGCTTGTGGCTGATGCTGTTGACGACGTCGCTGCCACGGCGCGCGGGGGCCCGCGACTCCGGCACGCTCGCGCTGACCGCGGCGCTCGCGCTGCTGGCCGGGGCGGCGCTGGTCTCGCCGCTGTGGACCGGCTTGCCGTCGACCTTGTCGCTGTCCGCCCTGGGCATGATCGCGGCGGCCCTGCTCACCGCCCGCGTGGCGACCGCGCTGCAGCACGCTGGTCAGGGCGAACAGGCCTTCGCTGCTTTCTGCTTTGCCCTGCTGGCGGCCGGCATCGCCAGCGCGTTGATCGGACTGGTGCAGGTCTACCTGCCCCAGTGGGCCGACGGCGACTGGATCGCCGTGAGCGCGCTGGGCGACCGCGCGGTAGGCAACCTGCGCCAGCCCAACCATCTGAGCAGCCTGCTTCTCTGGGCGATGATCGCCGTGCTGTGGCTGGCCGAGAGCGGCCGCCTGCCGCGACCCCTGGCGCCCGCCATCCTGATGGTGCTGCTCGCCGGAGTCGTGCTCACGGCCTCGAGGACCGGCATGGTCGGTGCCGTCCTGCTGGCGCTGTGGGGCGTGGTGGATCGGCGGCTGTCGCCCGCTGCGCGCGTGCAGTTGTGGCTGGTGCCGCTGGCCTACGCGCTGATCTACGCCGTGGTGGCCGCGATCGCCCATCAGCATGACGCGGTCTTCGCCGGCGAGACGCGCCTGCATGCGGGAGGCGACATCTCGAGCTCGCGTTTCGGCATCTGGGCGAACACGCTGTCGCTGATCGCCGCGCACCCCTGGGCCGGCGTGGGCTTCGGCGAGTTCAATTTCGCCTGGTCGCTCAACGCGTTCCCGGGTCGGCCGACCGCATTCTTCGACCACACGCACAACCTGCCGCTGCATCTGGCGGTGGAGCTCGGCCTGCCGCTCGCGGCGTTGGTGGTCATCTTGCTGCTGTGGGCGCTGTGGCGGGCTTGGCAGCTCGCGAGGCAGGGCGAGCGCGGCGACATCGCGATGCGCCGTGCCGCGCTGGCGATGGTGCTGATGATCTCGCTGCACAGCCTGCTCGAGTACCCGCTGTGGTACGCCTACTTTCTGCTGCCGGCGGTGTTCGCCTTCGGGCTGGCGCTGGGTGGAGCGGCGCCTGCCCCTGCAGCTCCGACCGCGCCGCGTGGCGGCTCGCTGCTCGTCGCCGCCACGCTGTTGATGCTCGGCGGTGCTGCATCGATCTACGACTTCCAGCGCGTGGCGGTGATCTTCTCGCCGCCGGCCGACGCCGCGCCCTTGTCGCAGCGCATTGCCGAGGGGCGGCGCAGTTGGTTCTTCGGCCACCATGCCGACTATGCGGCGGCGACCACCGCCGCGCATCCTGCGCTGGAGATGGACGCCTTCGAGCGTGCGCCGCACTACCTGCTGGACACGCGCATCATGATCGCCTGGGCCACTGCGCTGGACGAGGCCGGCCAGACCGACCGTGCGCGCCACCTGGCCGCGCGCTTGCGGGAGTTCCGCAATCCGCTGTCGCAGGAATTCTTCGCGGCCTGCGACAAGCCCGTGCCGCCGGGCGGCACGCCGCCCTTCCAGTGTGCCCCGCCGCAGCGTCGCTACGACTTCAGCGACTTCCGCTGAGTACGGCGGTCAGGGCTGCGCAGCCATCCAGTCGCCGCTCTTGCCGCCGTGCTTCTCCAGCACGCGGATGCCGTCCATCACCATGCCGCGGTCGGCAGCCTTGCACATGTCGTAGACGGTCAGCAGGCCGACCTGCACGGCGGTGAGCGCCTCCATCTCGACGCCGGTGCGGCCGAGCGTCTCGACCTGCGCGGTGCAGCGCACGCTGTTGCCGGCGGCATCGATCTCGAAATCCACGGCCACGCGCGTGATCGGAAGCGGGTGGCACAGCGGGATCAGCTCGGAGGTGCGCTTGGCGGCCTGGATCGCCGCGATGCGCGCCACGCCGATCACGTCGCCCTTCTTCGCCGTGCCACACTGGATCAGCGCCAGGGTGGCCGGCTGCATGCGGATGATGCCGGTGGCGCGCGCGATGCGATGGGTCTCGCTCTTGGTCGACACGTCGACCATGTGCGCCTGGCCCTGGGCGTCGAAGTGCGTCAATGGGGAGGTCATGGGAGGAAACACTCGGGAAACGTTTCGGGGGCATCATAGCGACGCATCGGACCCCGCCGTGGCGGTGGTCCCCACATCCGTGCCGAAGACGATCCCCCTCTCCCGTCGACTGCTGGCCGCCCTGTGCGCCGCCTGCCTGCTGGTGCCGGCGTCCCCGCTGCGTGCGCAGAACAACCTGCCCGCGCTGGGCGACGCGGCGACCGAGGACTTCGGCGTCGCCACCGAGCGCCGCGTGGGCGAGCAGATCATGCGCGAGATCCGGCGCGACCCGGACTACCTCGACGACCCGCTGCTGCTCGAGTACGTGCAATCGTTGTGGTCGCCGCTGGTGGCGCAGTCGCGCAAGGAGGGCCACATCACGCCCGACATCGACGCGCGTTTTACGTGGGAGGCTTTCCTCGTGCGCGACCGCAGCGTCAATGCCTTCGCACTGCCCGGCGGCTACATCGGCGTGCACCTCGGCTTGATTGCCATCACCGCCACGCGCGACGAGCTCGCTTCGGTGCTGGCGCATGAGCTCACCCACGTCACGCAACGGCACATCGCGCGCGGCATCACCAACAGCAAGCGACAGACGCTGATCGGCCTGGCGGCGATGATCGTCGGCATGATCGCCGCCAGCCGCGCCGGCAGCGTCGACGCCGCGAACGCGGCGATCGCCGGAGGGCAGGCGGCCTCCATCCAGGGCCAGCTCAACTTTTCGCGCGACATGGAGCGCGAGGCCGACCGCATCGGTTTCCAGCTGCTCACCGGCGCGGGCTTCGCGCCGTCGGGCATGGCGACGATGTTCGAGAAACTCGATCAGGCCTCGCGGCTGAACGACAGCGGCGGCTTCCCCTATTTGCGTTCGCACCCGCTGACCAGTGAACGCATCGGCGAGGCGCGATCGCGGCTCGGCACCGCGCAGGAAAGACCTGCGCCTGGGCCGGGCGGCGCGAGCTACGAGCATGCGCTCGCACAGGCCCGGGCGCGTGTGCTGATGGACACGCGCGTCGACGCGCTGCGCCGCTGGCAGGCGCTCGATGCGCCGCGCAGCGACCTGACCGCGCCGCAGCGCCTGGCCGACGCGTACAGCAGCGCGCTGGCCTCGATCATGCTTCGCGACGCGGAGCGCGCCGACGGCTCGATTGCCCGTGCGCAATCGGTGCTGGCCGACACCTCGCGCAACGAGGCGAGCGCTGCGCGCTGGCTGGCGATGCTGCAGGCGCAAGCGAGGCTGGCGCGCCACGACGCGGCCGGCGCGGCGGCGAGCCTGAAGCCGTTGTCCGGAGACACCAGCCGGCCGGCCATGCTGATGAGTGCTGAAGTGGCGCTGGCGGGGGCTGGCGGCGAAGCAGCGCTGCGACGCAGCGCCGAGGACCTGCAGACGCGCGTGGCCACGCAGCCGACCGACGCCTTCGCCTGGGCCACGCTCGGTCGCCTGTGGGCCAAGCTCGGTGAGCCGCTGCGCGCGCTGCGCGCCGAGGGCGAGGCTTTCTACGCGCTGGGCGATCTGCGCGGCGCAGCGGATCGATTGCGCGCTGGCCAGCGCCAGGTGCGGCCTGGCAATCCAGCCGACTTCATCGAGGCTTCGGTGATCGACGCGCGGCTGCGCGACATCCAGTCACAGCTTCGGCAACTGATGGCCGAACAGAACGAACAGCGGCGTTGAGCTGCTGAACCGAGCCGGCGACCGTGCGATCAGGAGGCTCGGCCGGCATTCGGGAACAGGCGTTCCATCGCCACGTCGATCACCATGCCAATCAGGCTGTAGATCAGCGAGCCGATCAGGGCGGCGGCGAAGCCGGCGACCGCAAAGCCGTCGAGCACCTGCGCGGCGGCCCAGAACATCAGCGCGTTGATGACGAACAGGAACAAGCCCAGCGTCAGCAGCGTGACCGGCAATGTCAGCAGCACCAGCAGTGGCCGCAGCAGCGTGTTGAACACGCCGATCACGAAGGCGGCGATCATTGCCGATCCAAAGCTCGTGACGGAGACGCCGGGATAGAGATAGGCCACCAGCAACAAAGCCGATGCCAGCAGCAGCCAGCGGACGATGATCTTCATGGCGGGAAGAATAACTCGATTCCCCCGAATGTCATGGGGGCAAGCCGTCTGCGCCGATAATCCGCGATGCTGAAGGGGGAGTAGCGAACGGTGCAAGGCCGTCGCGCAGCCCGTCAATCCGTCGACAGCCTCGCGGCTGTCGGCCGGGCTCGCAGTCCGCGCGGAGCAGACCTCCGACTGGAACCCCGCAAGACTCTTCGGCACCCTTCTCGGCGGCTTCGTGCTGCCGGATCGAGTGCTTGACAACAAGGAGTCTTGTCCATGAATACCGTGGCGCCGGATTGGCTGTGGGCGTTCTTCATCGTATCGGTGCTGGTGGCACTGTTCGTCGATTTCGTCGTGCTCAAGAAGCAGGGCGCGCACGAGGTCACCGTGCCCGAGGCCATCAAGTGGTCGGTCATCTGGGTGCTGCTCAGCCTCGCCTTCAACGCCCTCTTCTGGTGGGCGCTGAAGACGCATGACGACCCGGCCGTCGCCGCCGAAGCGAACACGCGCGCGTTCGAGTTCCTCACCGGCTACCTGATCGAGAAGTCGCTGGCCGTCGACAACATCTTCGTCTTCCTGATGATCTTCACCTACTTCGCGGTGCCGCCGGCCTACCAGAAGCGGGTGCTGATGATCGGCATCGTCGGTGCGATCGTGTTGCGCACGGTGATGATCCTGGTCGGTGGCATGCTGATCGCCAAGTTCCACTGGATCCTCTACGTGTTCGGCGCCTTCCTGCTGCTCACCGGCATCAAGATGTGGTGGGCCGCCGGCAAGGAGCAGGACCTCGAGGACAACCCGGCGCTCAAGCTGCTGCGCCGCGTGATGCCGGTGTCGAAGGAGTTCGACGGCGAGAAGTTCTGGACGCTGGAGAACGGCAAGCGCATCGCCACGCCGCTGCTGATGGTGGTGGTGCTGGTGGGTATCACCGACGTGATCTTCGCGGTCGACTCGATCCCGGCGATCTTCGCGATCACCGACGATCCGTTCATCGTGCTGACCTCGAACATCTTTGCCATCCTCGGCCTGCGCGCGATGTTCTTCCTGCTCGCCGCGATGGCGGCGAAGTTCCACCTGCTGAGCTACGGCCTGGCGGTGATCCTCGTCTTCATCGGCACCAAGATGCTGCTCATCGACATCGTCAAGGTCCCGGTGCTGCTGTCGCTGGGTGCCGTGGTGGCCATCCTCGCCATCACCATGGTGTGGAGCGTGCGCACGGCGCCCAGGCTGCCCGAGGCCAAGCCCAAGGCGTTGCCGCAGTCGACCTGAGCGGCGCGCCCGCGCCGTCGTCGCGCCCTTCTTCTTGCACCGAATCGACGCCTCCGCCCGCCACGACCTCACGCCCGCGCAGCGCCGTGCCGTGGTCGCCGCCATCCTCGTGCTGCATGGGGCAGCAGCCTGCGGCTTGATGCAGGTCGACGCCGTGCGCGAGGCGGTGGCGCAGGTCGGGCCCATGTTCGTCGACCTGATCGTGCCGCCGGCGCCCGAGCCACGGCCCGAACCCGCGCCACCGCCACCAGCCAGGCCAATGGCGAAGACACCGCGGCCGCCAGCGCCGACGCTGGCGGCCGCCCCTGCGCCGGAACACGACCCCTTCGCCGTCGAAAAGGGGCCGCACGAGCCGGAGCACCCGGCTCCCCGCGAGCTGCCGGCGACGGTGGTCGAGGCGTCCCTGCCACCCGCGCCGCCACCACCGCCGGCGCCGGTCTACCCGCGCGCCTCGCGCAGGCTCGGCGAGAGCGGCCGTGTCACCGTGCGCGTGTTCGTCGGCGCCGGACTGAACGCACGCGGTGCCGATCGCCCGGTGGGTCTGGCGGCGGATTCGAAGATCTTCGCGCCGCACGACCTCACCGCCGACGCCATGGCCCAGTACAACGCCGGGCCGCTGAGCTTCAAGCTCAACCTCACCAACCTGACCGACGAGCACCACGCCGACCAGCTCTACCCCGGCCACTACATTCCGGGCAAGCCGCGCACTGTCCAGCTGACCACGGCGATGGCGTTCTAGGCTGGCCCACGCTGCTGCACATCCCCGAGGTGCTGGCCGGCGGGGCGCTGGCGCGCACGCAGGCTCTGCTGGCGCGCGCAAGCTGGGTCGAGGGCCGCGTTACTGCAGGTGCCCAGGCGGCCTCGGTGAAGAACAACCAGCAGGTGGACGCCGGCAGCGCCGAGCTGCCGGAGCTGCAGTCCATCGTGCTCGCGGCACTGGAGCGCCACCCGCTGTTCTTCTCCGCGGCGCTGCCCAAGCGCGTGCTGCCGCCGCTCTTCAACCGCTACGGAGGCGCGGCGAACAGCTACGGGGCCCATGTCGATCAGGCGATCCGCTACCACCCGGACGGCGTGCAGCGCGTGCGCACCGACGTGCCTTGCACATTGTTCCTCGCCGAACCGGCCGACTACGACGGCGGCGAGCTGGTCATCCAGGACACCTACGGCGAGCCGCGCATCAAGCTGCCGTCCGGCGACCTGGTGCTCTACCCTGGCACCAGCGTGCACTGCGTCGAGCCGGTGACGCGCGGCTTGCGCGTCGCGAGCTTCTTCTGGATCGAGAGCCTGGTGCGCAGCGACGCCTGCTGTACGAGATGGACGTGGCGCTGATGCGGCTGCGCACCCACCACGCCGAGACCGAGGAGGCGGTGGCGCTGACCGGGACGTATCACAACCTGCTCCGACTGTGGGCGGACACGTGAGCGCGAAGAACACTGCCGGCATCGTTTCGCTGGCCGATTACGAGGCGCAGGCGCGCCAGGTTCTCGACGATGGGACCTGGACCTACCTGTGCGGCGGCGCCGCCGACGAGCGCACGCTGCGCGCCAACCGAGAGGCCTGGGCGTCGTCGTGGCTGCACTCGCTCGCCCAAGGTCACATGCGCATCGAACTGCTCGGACGCACGCTGGCGCACCCGATCCTCGTCGCGCCGGTGGCTTGGCAGCGCCTCGCGCACACCAGGCTGCCGCTGCTGCTCAAGGGCGCGCTGCACCCCGACGATGCGCGGCTTGCGCGTCAGCATGCCGTCGATGGACTGATCGTCTCCAACCACGGCGGCCGCACGCTCGACACCGCGCTGCCCACGGCCTGGGCGCTGCCGCGCCTGTCCGATGCGGTGGGCGATGCGCTGCCGCTGCTGGTCGATGGCGGCATCCGGCGCGGCACCGACGTGCTCAAGGCGATCGCGCTCGGTGCGCGCGCCGTGCTGGTCGGCCGTCCGATCGTGCAGGCGCTGGCCGTCGCAGGCGCGCATGGTGTCGCGCATGCACTGCGTCTGCTGCGCGATGAAGTCGAGATCGCGATGGTCTTGTCGGGTGTCGCGGAGCTCGCCGAAGTGCATCGCGAGATGCTCTTCGACGCACCTCGAAGCGCCCTGGGAGCTCCCTGGGAGCGTCCCAGGTGACGTGCAAGCGCGACAAAAGCGCGTCTTGCCTCGACAAGATCAACGTTCTTCGAGTGAAAACTGCTTCTCAATGCAGCAGTGACGCATTACCATTCGCTCCGCACGGTGCTATGGAGAAATGAGGTTCCATGCGAGCCTCGCCCATCCCGGGCACATCAACCAGACTTTGATGGAGAGAATCAACATGGCAACTGCGAAGAAGGCTCCCGCCAAGAAGGCGGCAGCGAAGAAGGCCCCGGCCAAGAAGGCGGCTCCCGCCAAGAAGGCCCCGGCCAAGAAGGCGGCTCCGGCCAAGAAGGCTCCCGCCAAGAAGGCCGCTCCTGCGAAGAAGGCCAAGGCTCCCGCCAAGAAGCGCACCCCGAACGCCGCATTCCTGAAGCCCATGACGCCGAGCTCCGCGCTCGCCGCGATCATCGGCGACAAGCCGCTGCCGCGTACCGAGGTGACGAAGAAGGTGTGGGAGTACATCAAGAAGCACGGCCTGCAGGACAAGATCAAGCGGACGCTGATCAACGCCGACGCCAAGCTGAAGGAGGTCACCAAGCAGGCGCAGGTCTCGATGTTCGAGTTGACCAAGTACGTCAACGCCCACCTGAAGTGAGCGTTGCCGCTGCGGCCTGCGGGCCGCGCGGTCTCGAAGCCGGCGCACTGCGCCGGCTTTTTATTTGGCGCCTCAGCGCGCAGCCGGTTGTGGCGGCAAGCCGAACAGCCGCGCCCCGTTCTCCCAGGCAATGCGCCTCGCTGCAGGCTCGGGCAGGTCGGCGAGCCAGCGCCGCGCATCGTCCATCAGCCCTTCGTAGCCGGCCCAGCGCGCGTTGATCCAGGTGTCCGAGCCGACGAGGAAGCGGTCGCTGTAGCCCATCAGCAGCGCCTTCCATTCCGCGCTCAGGCCGCCGCCGGAGGCGGTGAGTCCGGGCCGGTACGACAGCTCGCCCATCAGCTTCGGGTACTTCGCCATCAGCGCGCGCACGCGTTCGGCCGGCGCGCCGCCGATGCCGGTGTGCGCCCAGATCAGACGTGCGTCCGGTGCATGCGCCATCAGCAGGTCGATCGCGCCGTCGTCCACATGGGCGAGCACGGCGAGGTCCTTCGCCTGCGCGAGCTGCATCAGCTTGCGCGCCACCGGCCCGTTGGCGTTGGCGCTGTCGTAGAGGTGGAACTCACCGAGGCCGCGATAGGGTCCGGCGGCGGTGCCGGCGGCCAGCTCGCGTTGCACCATCTCGTAGATCGTCTCGTCTTGGAACCAGCCGGTGTAGTCGGCGCGGTTGCGGTACAGGCGGATGAAAGGCACCACCGTCACGCCGGCGGCCTGTGTCTTCTCGCCCGCGCTGGCCAGCGACTTGGTGCCGTCGTTGGGCCGGCTGTTGGCGATGATCGCGCGCACGCCGCTGCGCTGCATGCGGCCCAGCGCGTCGTCGAGCGGATGTGCCGACATCCAGGCTTCGTCGTTGTAATGCAGGTGGGCGTCGAACAATGGTCCTGCATAGCGCTGCGCCTGCACGGTGGCGGCGCCGCCGAACAGGGCGAGCGCGAGCAGCAGCGTGCGCCGCATGGCCGTCAGCCGCGCGCCAGCCGGCGCTGCACGAAGTCCAGCCGGTCCTGGCCCCAGAAGATCTCGCCGTCGATCACGTAGCTCGGCGCGCCGAACACGCCGGCGTCGATGGCGCGTTGCGTGTCCGTCTCGTAGCGCTCTTGCACGGCCTGGCTCATCGAGTCGTCGCGACGCCGGCCGGGCAGACCTTCCTCCTCGAGCATCATCGCCAGTTCTCGGGCGTCGGCGATGTTGCGCTCGTCGACCCACACGCCGCGCAGGATGCGTCCGGCCAGGCGCATCGCCGCATCGCTGCCTTCGTGCATGTCGACGGCGATGATCAGCTTGGCGGCATCGTCGGCGTTGACCGGGAAGTACTTCGGTTGCAGCACGATCGGCCGGGCAAGGTACTCGCTGAATCGCTTCAGCTCGACCAGCCGGTAGGCCTGGCGCTGGGGCGCGCGCTTGGACAGCGGCAGTCCGCCGGAGACCGGAAACACCTTGCCGCCCAGGTCCACCGGCAGCACGTGGACCGTCGCGCCAGCCGCCTTGGCGATCTGCGCGAAGCGCTCGTGGCCGAGGTAGGTCCAGGGCGAGTTGGGGGCGAAGTAGTAGTCGACGCTCGACGCCATCGTGGTCTCCTCGGTTGAGTGGGCGCAGTCTAGCCAGCGCCGCCTCGACCCGCCGCGCGAAGGGGTGATGGCGTCGCGGGCGTGGTCAGGCGCGAGGCGCGCCCAGCGCCTTCGTGCTTTCGTCGACCCACTCGGTGGCCATGTGGGTCATGGTCTCGGCAATCTCGTTCCAGCAGCGCCAGGCGAGGTCGGTGTCGAAGCGCCACAGGTCGCCCTCCAGCGCGAGCAACTGCGGCGTCTCGGCGGCGCCGTGAATGCGCGCGCGCCAAGCCTCGTGACGCCGGCGCGCCGCGCGCGTGCTCTCGAGCAGATAGCGGTGCATCGCTTCGGCACTTTCCAGCATCGCCACCATGCCCAGCGTGGTGCATTCGAGCTGGCGCCTGAGCGCAGCGGTCCAGGGGTCGTCCTCGCGCCGAGGGGACGCGGGGGCGGCGGGGCGACGGATCGAGGCCATGACGGATCTCCGGGATCGAGCTGAAGGTGCGGTCAATCTACGGCGATCGGACGGGGCGCGCGCTGCGCGGGGTCAATGCGCCGCCGCGGCCGCGCAGGGATGGAGCGAGCAGCGGCGACACGAGGCCGGAACGGCAGGCCGTGGCGCGTCAATCGCGCAGCAGCGGCGCCAGGTAGCGCCCCGTGTGGCTGGCCGGATTCGCCGCCACGTCCTCCGGCGTGCCCAGCGCCACCACCTGGCCTCCGCCCGCGCCGCCTTCCGGACCCATGTCGACGATCCAGTCGGCCGTCTTGATGACGTCGAGGTTGTGCTCGATCACGACGATGGTGTTGCCGGCGTCGCGCAGCTGGTGCAGCACTCGGAGCAGCAGGTCGATGTCGGCAAAGTGCAGCCCGGTGGTCGGCTCGTCGAGGATGTACAGCGTGCGGCCGGTGTCGCGCTTGCTCAGTTCCAGCGCGAGTTTGACGCGCTGCGCCTCGCCGCCCGAGAGCGTGGTCGCGCTCTGGCCGAGGCGGATGTAGCCCAGGCCCACGTCGAGCAGGGTCTGCAGCTTGCGCGCGATGGTGGGCACGGCACTGAAGAAGGCGTGCGCGTCCTCGACGGTGAGGTCCAGTACCTCGGTGATGTTCTTGCCCTTGTACAGCACCTCCAGCGTTTCGCGGTTGTAGCGCCGGCCGTGGCAGACGTCGCAGGGCACGTAGACGTCGGGCAGGAAGTGCATTTCCACCTTGATCACGCCGTCGCCCTGGCAGGCCTCGCAACGCCCGCCGGCAACGTTGAAGCTGAAGCGACCCGGGCCGTAGCCGCGCTCGCGCGCCGTCGGCATCTCGGCGAACAGCTCGCGGATCGGCGTGAACAGTCCCGTGTAGGTGGCCGGGTTGCTGCGCGGCGTGCGGCCAATCGGACTCTGGTCGACGTTGATCACCTTGTCGAAGGCGTCCAGCCCGTCGATGGCATCGTGCGGTTCGGCCTCGGTGTGCGAGTTGTAGAGCTTGCGCGCCACGGCGGCGTAGAGCGTGTCGTTGACCAGCGTGCTCTTGCCCGAGCCGGACACGCCGGTCACGCAGGTGAAAAGGCCGACCGGGATCTCGACGTCGACGCGACGCAGGTTGTTGCCGCGCGCGCCGACGATCTTCAGCACCTGCGGGTCGGTGCTGTCGGCGAGCGTGCGGCGCCTGGCTGGCACGGCAACTCGCAGCGCGCGGCCCAGGTAGCGGCCGGTGAGTGAATCGGGGTTCGCCGCCACCTCGTCGGCCGTGCCCTGCGCGATCACGCGGCCCCCGTGCACGCCGGCACCGGGGCCGAGGTCGATGACATGGTCGGCGGCGCGGATCGCGTCCTCGTCGTGCTCGACGACGAGCACGCTGTTGCCGAGATCGCGCAGGTGGCGCAGCGTGCCGATCAGTCGTTCGTTGTCGCGCTGGTGCAGCCCGATGCTCGGCTCGTCGAGCACGTACATCACGCCGGTCAGTCCGGAGCCGATCTGGCTGGCCAGGCGGATGCGCTGCGCTTCCCCTCCCGACAGGCTGTCGGCGCTGCGGTCGAGGCTCAGGTAGTTCAGGCCGACGTCGTTGAGAAACTTCAGCCGCGAGCGGATCTCGCGCACCACCTTGTCGGCGATCTCGGCCTTGGCGCCGACGAGCTGCAGCGATTCGAAGTAGTCCAGGCACTCGCGCAAGGTGAAGTGCTCGACGCGATAGATCGGCTCGCGCGGCGCGTCCTTCGCCTCCGCCCCGCTGACCAGGAACACGTTGCGCGCCTCGCGGCGCAGCCGCGTGCCCTGGCAGTCGGGGCAGGGCTTGGCGCTCTGGTAGCGCACCAGGTCCTCGCGCACCGCGGCCGAGTCGGTCTCGCGGAAGCGGCGCTCGAAGTTCGGCAGGATGCCTTCGAAGGGATGCCAGCGCTTGACCACGCGCTGCCTGCCCTTGGCGCCCTCGGCCTGGTAGACGAACTCCACGTCCTCCGTGCCCGAGCCGTGCAGCAGCACCTGCTGGGCCTTCTTCGGCAGTTCCTCGAAGGGTGCGTCGATGTCGAAGTCGTAGTGGCGCGCCACGCTCTCCAGCAGCGAGAAGGTGTAGGCATTGCGCCGGTCCCAGCCCTTCACCGCGCCGCTGGCCAGGCTCAGCGACGGGAAGGCGACCACGCGCTCGGGGTCGAACACCGTCACCTGGCCCAGGCCGTCGCAGCTCGGGCAGGCGCCGACCGGCGAGTTGAAGGAGAACAGGCGCGGCTCGAGTTCCGGCAGCGAGTAGCGACACACCGGGCAGGCGAACTTGCTGGAGAACAGGTGCTCGGTGCCCGAGTCCATCTCCAGCGCGATGGCGCGGCCTTCGGCGATGCGCATGGCAGCCTCGAAGCTCTCGGCCAGGCGCTGCTGCAGGCCAGCCTGCACCTTGACGCGGTCGATCACGACGTCGATGTCGTGCTTCTCGGCCTTCTTCAGCCTGGGCACCTCCGCGGCTTCGTAGGCGGTGCCGTCGACGCGGAAGCGCACGTAGCCCTGCGCCTGCATGTCGGCGAACAGCTCGACGAACTCGCCCTTGCGGTCGCGCACCACCGGCGCCAGCACCATCAGCCTGGTGCCCTCGGGCAGCGCCAGTGCGGCGTCGACCATCTGGCTGGCGCTCTGGGCGCGCAGCGGCATCTCGTGGTCGGGGCAGAAGGGCGTGCCGGCGCGCGCGTACAGCAGGCGCAGGTAGTCATGGATCTCGGTGACCGTGCCGACGGTCGAGCGCGGGTTGTGCGAGGTCGCCTTCTGCTCGATGCTGATGGCCGGCGACAGGCCCTCGATGACGTCGACGTCGGGCTTGTCCATCAGCTGCAGGAACTGCCGCGCGTAGGCCGACAGGCTTTCGACGTAGCGGCGCTGGCCTTCCGCGTACAGCGTGTCGAAGGCGAGGCTGGACTTGCCCGAACCCGACAGCCCGGTGATCACCACGAGCTTGTGGCGCGGGATGTCGAGGTCGATGTTCTTGAGGTTGTGCGTGCGTGCGCCGCGCACGCGGATCATGGGCGATTCCGGGCTGACGGGCGCAGGAGAGGTGGGCATCGGGTCGCGGCGGCGCAAACCGCCCATGATAGCGATGCGACCCCGTGTGGGCTCAGGGGCCCACGGCGTCGAGAGAGGACTGCAGGGTCGCCATCTGGCCGCGGGACAGCTCGGCCGATTCGGTCTTGCCGCCACGCGTCAGCCGCATGCCGCCAGGCCCCAGCCGCAGCAGCGCACGCACCACGCCGCCGCGCGTGAAGCGCAGCGTGGTCGTCGTCTGATCCGCGCCCACCGCGCCGGCCTGCCAGGACGTTCGCGCCGCGCGGTCGGCCTGCACGATCCACTCGAACATCGCGTCGTCCATCGCACGCTCCTCGCCCTCGTCGCGCTGCCAGGTCCAGGACTCGAGCTGGCGGCGCATCTCGAAGCGCAGGTTGCTCAGGCCGGGCCTCTCGAGGTAGGCCGAGGCGGCCGGGGCTGCAGCCACCGCGGCGCGCCCGGCGAGGGCGCCCGGTGCGGCGGCATCCGCCGGGGGAGGCGCCGACGGCGCGGTCTGGGGCGTGGCCATGCGGGCGACGGCGGTCTCGCGGCGCTCGGCGGACTCGCGCTCGCGGGCGGGAGGTTCGGTGGCGGCACCAAGGGCTGCCGCCGGCGCGGCGGCGAGCTTCGGCGGTGGCGACGGCGCCTCCGCCTTCGGCACGGCCGGCGCTTCGCTCGGCTTGCGGGCCACGAGGTCGTCGGGCGCCGCGGCGGCAGCGCGTTTCGCTGCCTCGGGCAGCCCAGCGGGCGACGTCGAGCTCACGGCAAGGGGTTCGTCCGAGGTCGGCGTGGGCGCCACGGCGACGGGCTCCTCGCGTGGCGGCAAGGCTTCCTCGAGCGGCTGGTCCCACCACATCACGCCGACCACGGTGGCTACCATCAGCCCCGCGAAACCGGCGGCCACCGGCGGCCGCGCCAGCCAGGCCCAGATCGCGGCGAAGGCTCCCGGGCCGGCCAGCGTGGCGGTCGCCGGCCGCTCCACACGCGGCGCCACCGCCGCGCGGCCCATGCGCAGGATGGTCTCCTCGAGCTTGGGCGGCGGGCCGTCCTGCGCATCGGGCGCATGGCGCAGCGCCTCGCGCAGCCAGGCGTCGTGCGGCACCGCATCGTTGTCGTCCGCCGGTCTCATCGGCTCGACTCCGGAGCGAGGTAAGCGCCCATGCAGGTGCGCAGCTTGCTCATCGCGTAGCGCAGCCGCGTCTTCGCCGTCTCGAAGCCCACCTCCAGCGCGTGCGCCACTTCGGCGAGAGAGAGCCCGTCGTCGTGGTGCAGCAGGAAGGCGCTGCGCTGCGCCAGCGGCAGTTCGTCCAGGCAGGCGAGCAGCTTCTCGCCGGCACGCCGCCAGAAGGCGAGCTCGTCGCCCTGCAGCGTGGCCGAAGCCGGTGCCGGCCAGTGCTGCCAGGCGGTGGCATCGGGCTGCCAGGGTTGCCCGTCCTCGCCATCATGGGCATCGAGCGCGACCTCGCGTCCGCTCTGCCGCAGCAGATCGACGGCGCGGTGGTGTGCCAGCGTGAACAGCCAGGTGCGAAAGCTCGCCCCCTGCGGTTGCCAGCGCGCGCGCGCCTGCACGACGCGCAGCCAGGTGTCCTGGAACGCCTCGTCGACCTGGGCCGCATGGGCGCCGCCGAGCAGCCGGCGCAGGAAGCGGTACAGCGGCAGCCGGTGGCGCGCGTAGAGCTGCTCGAACGCGTCGGCCTCGCCGCGCACGTAGGCGGCCATCAGCGTGTCGTCGTCCTCGGGGCTGGCGTCCATTGCAGCGGGAGTCTGCCTGATCCGCGGCTGATACGGCCAGCGCGCGCGAACGGGGTGATCTCCATTTGTTCGCCAAGCCCGTCACCCCGCCGGTCCGTCCGGCCCGTATCACGCCATGCCCCCTCATCAACGGATGGAGAACACCGATGGGATCGAAACGCCTTGCCCTGCGCCTTGCCGCCGCGCCCGTCGCGGCCGCGCTGGCCCTGCTCGCCGCCTGCGCCGCGGTGATCGACGCGCCGCTCGCGCATGCGGCGCCTGCCGACTGGCCGCCCGCGTGGCAGGACCCGCCCATGCAGCAGCCCGACTTCGCCGTGCCGCAGTTCGAGCCGCCGAGCGCGAACCACTGCCGGCAGGCGCCGACCACGCGCGAAGTGCCGGGCGGCGCGCGGCACGGGGGCCGGCGCGACCTGGCCGACGACCTGGCCGCCTCGTCCGCCGAAGCGCGCGCATCGCGCCGCGCCGAAGCGGCGAAGAGCCTCGCCGCAGGTGCGCCGGCCCCGGCCGCTGCGCCCGTCGAGCGCGAGTCTGCCGCTGTCACGCGGCAGGCGCCCCCGCCATTCCCTGACCGCCCCCGGCCGCCGCGCACGGAGACGGTGACTGCCGGCATGGTCGACGACAACGCCGACTTCGGCGAGTACCTCGCCTACCGGCAGCGCCGCCTCGGCCTGCCGGTGCGCGAGCGCGACGTCACCGAGCGCTACCTGCTCGAGGTGAGCGACGCCGCAGGCCGTCCGGTGCACGACGCCGAGGTCGCGGTGCAGCGCGCTGGCCGCCACGAGCCGGTGATGTGGGCCCGCACCGACACCGGTGGCCGCGTCTGGTTGCACCCGCGCGCCTTCCTCGCCCCCGACGCGGCCGACCGCTCGCTCGGCATCGCGGTGCGCAAGGGCTCGGCCTGGTCGCGGGCGACGCTGGTGCGCGGCGAGCGCGCCGCCCTGCAGGTGCGACTGGGCGGCGCGTCTGCGCTCGTGCAGCGCCCGCGTCTGGACCTGGTCTTCCTGGTCGATGCCACGGGGTCGATGGGCGACGAGATCGCCAAGCTGAAGGCTTCGATGCGTGCGATGTCGCAGCAGATCGCGCAGTTGCCCGGCCAGCCGGACGTCTGCTGGGGCCTGGTGGCCTATCGCGACCGCGGCGATGCCTTCCTCACGCGCAGCCACGACTTCACCGACGACCTTGGCGCCTTCCAGGGCGTGCTGGCGCGCGTGCAGGCCGGCGGGGGTGGCGACACGCCCGAGGCGCTCAACGAGGCGCTGCACGAGACGGTGCACCGGCTGAGCTGGCGCCGCGACGCGGCGCGCATGGTGGTGCTGGTGGCGGATGCACCACCGCACCTCGATGACGGCGGCCCGCAATACGACGTCGACATGCAGGCCGCGCTGGCCAAGGGCATCAAGCTGTTTGCCGTGGGAGCCAGCGGGCTCGACCCGGTGGGTGAATACGTCTACCGGCAGATCGCGCAGTACACCGCGGGCCGTTTCGTCTTCCTCACCTACAAGGAGGCGAGCGAGCCCGGCAGCGGGCCGGGCACGCAGACGCCGCACGACGTGCGCGGCTACTCGGTGCAGACGCTGGACAAGCTCATCGTCAGGCTGGTCGGCGACGAGCTCGCGAAGCTGCCGCGGGGGTAGCATGGCGTCATGAAGCGATGGCTGCCCATGCTCGCACTGCTGCTCGCCGGCTGCGGCGGCGGAATCTACATCGGCTGGGGCGACTGGAACGACGACGGCGCGCCCTCGGTGAGCATCACCACGGCGCAGACCGGCGTCGCCGCCGGCGGCGTGCTGCACGTGGTGGCGGCGGCGTCCGACGACGGCAGCGGCATCGACAGCGTGGCGTTCTACCGGCTCGATGGCGGCGTCGCGGTGCGGCTCGGCAGCGACGGCAGTGAACCCTACGAATGGGACGTGGTGGCGCCCGCCGACGGACGCACGACACTGAGCGTGTTCGCCCGCGCCCGCGACGGTGCGGGCAACGAGGCCGACAGCGCCCTGCTGACGGTCATGGTCACCCCCTGAGCGCGCGCCGCCGCTTCAGCTGGCCTCGTCGAGCACGCGCAGGATCTCGCCCCCGTAGGCCTCGAGCTTCTTCGCGCCGACACCGCTGATGCCGCCGAGCTCGCCGAGCGACGCGGGCCGGCTGCGCGCCATCTCGGCCAGCGCGGCGTCGTGGAACACCACGTAGGCGGGCAGGTTGTGTTCGCGTGCCACCTCGGCGCGCCAAGCCTTCAGTGCGGCATAGCGGCGCTGGCCGTCGGCATCGAGCGCGATCGGCGTGGGCTTCTCCTTCGTGCCGCCGCCGGCGCGGGCGCCACGCGAGCCGCGACCCCGCGCCGGCGCCTCGCTCGGCACGCGCAGCAGCAGCGTCACCTCGCCCTTGAGCACCTCGCGCGCGCTCGGCGTCAGCTCCAGCGTGTTGTATTCGCCCTCGGTGCGCAGGTGCCCGAGCGCGATCAGCTGGCGCAGCACGCCGCGCCACTGCGTTTCCGACAGGTCGGCGCCGATGCCGAAGGTGGAGAGCTGGTCGTGACCGTACTGCGCCACCTTGTCGGTGGCCTTGCCGCGCAGCACGTCGATCAGGTGGCCGGCGCCGAAACGCTGGCCGCGCTGCTGATGGAAGCGGTAGACGCAGGACAGCGCCTTGCGCGACGCCTCCGTCGCGTCCCAGGTCGCCGGCGGATGCAGGCAGTTGTCGCAGTTGCCGCAGGGCGCGCTGCGCTCTCCGAAGTAGGCGAGCAGCCGCACGCGCCGGCAGTCGTGCGCCTCGGCCAGCGCCAGCAGCGCGTCGAGCTTGGCCCGCTGGCCGCGCTTGAACTCCTCCTCGGCCGGGCTGTCGTCGATCATGCGGCGCTGGTTCACCACGTCCGCCAGGCCGTAGGCCATCCAGGCATCGGCCGGCGCGCCGTCGCGGCCGGCGCGGCCGGTCTCCTGGTAGTAGCTCTCGATGTTCTTCGGCAGGTCGAGGTGGGCGACGAAGCGCACGTCGGGCTTATCGATGCCCATGCCGAATGCGATGGTGGCCACCATCACGACGCCGTCCTCGCGCAGGAAGCGGTCCTGGTGGCGGCGGCGCACCTCGGCATCCAGGCCCGCGTGGTAGGGCAGCGCGGCGACCCCCTCGTCGTTCAGCCACGCTGCGGTCTCCTCGACCTTCTTGCGGCTCTGGCAGTAGACGATGCCGGCGTCGCCTTCATGCTCGTCGCGGATGAAGCGCAGCAGCTGGCGGCGCGCGTCGTCCTTCTCGACGATCGCATAGCGGATGTTCGGGCGGTCGAAGCTGCTGATGAAGACCTTGGCCGACTGCAGCTGCAGCCGCTCGATGATGTCGGCGCGCGTCAGCTCGTCGGCGGTGGCGGTCAGCGCGATGCGCGGCACATCCGGCCAGCGCTGGTGCAGCACGTTCAGGCCGAGGTAGTCCTCGCGGAAGTCGTGGCCCCACTGGCTGACGCAGTGCGCCTCGTCGATCGCGAACAGGCTGAGCAGGCCGCGCTCGTGCAGCGACTCGAGCTGCGCCAGCATGCGCGGCGTGGTGATGCGTTCCGGCGCGGCGTACAGCAGCACGAGGCGGCCGGACATCATTTCGCGCTCGATCTTCTGTGTCTCCTCCAGCGTGAGCGTCGAGTTGAGGAAGGCGGCATGCACGCCGGCCTCCTCCAGCGCGCCGACCTGGTCGTGCATCAGCGCGATCAGCGGGCTGACGACGATGGCCACGCCCTGCTCGCGGCGGTGGCGCACGATCGCCGGCACCTGGTAGCACAGGCTCTTGCCGCCGCCGGTGGGCATCAGCACCAGCGCGTCGCCGCCGGCGCTGACGTGCTCGACGATGGCGGCTTGCTGGCCGCGGAAGGCCGGGTAACCGAACACCTGCTGCAGCACCTCCACCGGCGCGGCGCGAGAGGCAGGGGCGAGGGCGGCTTCGAAGACGGTCACGGCGGGCTGGGGGAGTGTGTCGCGATTGTCGCCGCTCGCGCCCGACGGTCCGGCCGCACCTGGAAGGGGGAACTCGCGGTCTCCCCCGAAGCACCCCGCGGCGAGGGATCGAACCCCGGTGGGCGCAGGACGGATAATCCCGCCACACCAGCCCCGAACCCCCATCCCGAGCGGAGAGCGCCATGGCCTCGTTGAACAAAGTCCAGATCATCGGCAACCTCGGCCGCGACCCCGAGGTGCGCTACACGCCCAACGGCAACGCGGTCTGCAACGTCAGCGTGGCCACCACGCGGCAGTGGAAGAACAAGGACTCCGGCGAGCGCCAGGAAGAGACCGAATGGCACCGCGTGGTCTTCTATGACCGCCTGGCCGAGATCGCCGGTGAGTACCTGAAGAAAGGCCGCTCGGTCTACGTCGAGGGCCGCCTGAAGACGCGCAAGTGGACCGACAAGGAAGGCAAGGATCAGTACACCACCGAGATCATCGCCACCGAGATGCAGATGCTCGGCGGCCGCGAGGGCATGGGTGGCGGTGCCGGTGACGACCGTGGCGAGGACTACGGCGGTGGCGGCGGTGGGCAGCGCCAGGCCCCGGCGGCGCGCCCTGCGGCGGGCAAGCCCGCCTCGAAGCCGGCCACCGGCTTCGACAACATGGACGACGACATTCCGTTCTAGACCGGCGGCGGTGATCCACGCGATCGGCTGCCGCGACGTGACCGCGGTCGCCGACGTGCTTGCCGACAAGCCTTTCACGCTGGGCGATTCGCCCACGTCGCTGGACGCGACGGTCCATGCCTTCCTGGCCAACCTGCTGTGGGCGCCGGTGGACTCGCCGATGCAGCGCCACGCGCGATCTCGGCCCACGCCGGAGGCCTACTGCCAGCGCATGAAGGCGCGCTACTTCGCCTGAGTCGCCCGCACGGCCGCGGCCATCGCCGAGGCATCGTCGCGCCCGAGCGCGTCCAGACCCGCCGCCACGCCCGCGCGGTCGGCCACGCTGCGGTTCTGGCTGACCTTCCACTTGCCGACCAGCGTCTCGACCTCGATCTCGATGCCGACGATGGCCTTCAGCGTCGCCTCGATGTAGTCGCGCGGGGCGTCGTCCACCGCCCAGGGCTTGTCGCGCCCGGCCTCGTGCGTCGCCGTCAGCCGCGACACCAGCGCGTGCAGCCAGGCCGCGTCGTCGATCGCGCGCAGCCGGCCGCGTGCCTGCACCATGATGTAGTTCCAGGTCGGCACGACCTTGCCGTGCTCGGCCTTGCTGGCGTACCAGCCCGGGCTCACGTAGGCCTGCGGGCCCTGGAACACGACCAGCACCTGCGACCCCGCCGCCTCGCGCCACAGCGGGTTGGCGCGCGCCACGTGGGCGACCAGCGTACCGCGCGGCGCAGGGCTCGCGTCGACCAGGAAGGGGACGCTGTTCGCCTGCAGCCCGTCGCTGCCGTGCGAGACGAGCAGGCCGAGGGGGTGGGCGCGCATCAGCGCGTGCAGGACCTCGACGCGTGTTTCCTCGAAGTGGCGGGGCAGGTACATGTGCCGATTCTGCACCGCTCAGTGCAGCAGCGTCGCGGCGCCCGCCGCGCCGGGCAGGTGGCGTCTGTCGACCCGGCGCGCCGGCCAGGACAGGAATTCCGCGGCCGGCGTCGGCCTGCCCATGTGGTAGCCCTGCGCCTCGTCGCAGCGCAGGTCGCGCAACAGGTCCCAGGACTTCGCGTTCTCCACTCCCTCGGCCACCACGCTCAGTCCGAGGTTGTGCGCGAGGTCGATGGTGGAGCGCACGATCTTCGCGTCGTCGAGGTCGCGCTCCATGCTCATCACGAAGGACTTGTCGATCTTCAGTTCGTCCACCGGCAGCTTCTTCAGGTAGGCGAGCGACGAGTAGCCGGTGCCGAAAGTCGTCAATCGACAGTTTGAAGCCCATCGCCGAGAGCCGGTTCAGCGTGCCGAGCGCGCGCTTCGTTCATGGCTGCGCCTCCACCGCGAGCGTGAGTGTCTCTTGGGCCTCTCCGCTGCCGACCGTGATCAGCCTGCTCGATGCCGGCGTGCTGGCGGCGAGGGCCGGGTGCCAGCCGCTCAGCCGGTAGGCGCCGGCCGGCGCGGCGTCGATGCGCGCGATGCCGTCGGGCCCGCTGCGCGCGGACCAGGGCGTGTCGGCAACCACCACCCAGGCGGCCATGCGGTCGTGGATGTTGCAGCCGAGCACGGCGATGCCGGGTCGGTCGAACACGATGGGCGCCGCCGGCACACCGCTGTAGAGCTTCAGCTCGAATGTCTTGGCGGCGGAGAAGGAATAGACGTGGTGGCGGACCGCGTCGAAGTTCGGGAAGTGGACCTTGGTGCCGACGGTGACCAGCGTCACCCGTGGGTTGAACTGGCGCTTGGCCTGCGAGATCTCGACGTCGGGCAACGGCTTCACCGGTGCCTTGCCCGATGCCGGCTCGAGCAGCACCACGGCATCGGCCAGTGGCTTGCCGGCGGCGTCGGTCAGCGCCACCTGCAGCGACGCCGCGCAGGCCGGCGCGGCTGCGAGCGCTGCGGCGAGTCCGGTGGCGAGGCGGGTCGATGAACGGTGCATGGGTGAGCGCAGGCAAACAGGCCACTCCGCGATGTTGTGCTATCGGCCCGTTCACCGGCGATCTGAACCTCCGGGTCTCGTGCCGCATCTCACGACCGGGCACGATCTCGCGTCACCGATTACCGTTCCTCACCCCTGCGGCGGGCGTCGCTGGATAGCCTTTGTGCCCATGTGGAAGTCCTTCCTGCCCGTTCACCTGGGCCGTCTGTGCCTGGCGGCCCTGGTGGCCGGATGTGGGGGTGGCGGGGAAAGCACCGCGCCGGAGGGCCAGGCCGGCGCACCCGCGCCTGCACCCGCGCCTGCACCTGCACCTGCACCTGCACCTGCACCGCCCCCTTCCCAGGTCGACGCCACCTGCGGTCTGAGCGACTTTGCGGCGAGCGTGCTTGCCCGTGTCAATCAGCTGCGTGCCGCGGGGGCGAACTGCGGCATGCGCGGCAGCTTCGCGGCGGCCGGGCCGCTCGGATGGAGCACACAACTCACCGAGGCCGCCACCGGCCACTCGCTGGACATGTCGGCGAACAACTTCTTCTCGCACACCGGCTCCGGCGGCAGCACGCTGTCCAGCCGCGTGGATGCCACCGGCTACGGCTGGAGCGCACTGGGTGAGAACATCGCCGCCGGTCCGATGACGGTCAGCGCGGTGATCGACGGCTGGATGGCCAGCGACGGCCACTGCGCCAACATCATGAACCCGGACTTCACGCAGATCGGGCAGGCCTGCATGCTGGGCGGCCCGTCGAACACCTACCGCAGCTACTGGACGATGAACCTCGCGCGTCCACGCTGAGCATCACGCCAGGGCTTCGGCGATGACGCCGCCGCCGAGGCAGACCTCGCCCTGGTAGAGCACCGCCGACTGCCCCGGCGTGACGGCCCACTGCGGCTGCTCGAAGCGCAGCGTGAAGTCGCTGGCCGACATCGGCTCGAAGCGGCAGGGAGCATCCGCCTGCCGGTACCGCGTCTTCGCGCCGCAGTGTGCCGCCGCCGGCGGTGCGCCCGCGACCCAGCTCGCGTCGTCGGCGCGCAGCGCCTTCGACTGCAGCCAGGGGTGGTCATGGCCCTGCACGGCGTAGAGCGTGTTGGCGGCCAAGTCCTTGCGCGCCACGAACCAGGGCTCGTGCTCGCTGCCGCCCTTGGCGGCGCCACGCTCCTTCAATCCGCCGATGCCGATGCCCTTGCGCTGTCCGAGCGTGTAGAAGGACAGGCCGACATGCTCGCCGATCGTGCGGCCTCTGTCGTCCTTGATCGGACCGGGCTGGTTGGCCAGGTAGCGCTCGAGAAACTCGCGGAACGGCCGCTCGCCGATGAAGCAGATGCCGGTGGAGTCCTTCTTCTTCGCGTTGGGCAAGCCGATCTGCTCGGCCAGGCGCCTCACCTCGGTCTTGGGCAACTCGCCGACCGGGAACAGCGTCTTCGCCAGCTGGGCCTGATCGAGGCGGTGCAGGAAGTAGCTCTGGTCCTTCAGCGGATCCAGGCCCTTGAGCAGCTCGAAACGCCCTTCGCGCTCGCGCACCCGCGCGTAATGGCCGGTGGCGATCTTCTCCGCGCCCAGCCGCATCGCATGGTCGAGGAAGGCCTTGAACTTGATCTCGGCGTTGCACAGCACGTCGGGGTTGGGCGTGCGGCCAGCCTGGTACTCGCGCAGGAACTCGGCGAAGACGCGGTCCTTGTAGTCGGCGGCGAAGTTGACGTGCTCGATCTCGATGCCGATCACGTCGGCCACCGCAGCGGCGTCGACGAAGTCGACGTTGCTCGAGCAGTACTCGCTGTCGTCGTCGTCTTCCCAGTTCTTCATGAAGATGCCGAGCACCTCGTAGCCCTGCTCCTTGAGCAGCCAGGCGCTCACGGCGGAGTCGACCCCGCCGGACAGACCGACGACGACCCGCGTTTTCTTGCCCATGCTCGTGATTATCCTGTCCGGCGCGCGGCACACTCGCGGCATGGACGAGCAGGAACTGCAGCGCTGGATCGGTCGCCGCGAGACGCGGCGCGACGTATTCGGCGCCACGCCGCCGGCCGCCCTGGCGGCGACGCTGGACCACCCGCCGCGCGAGTGGCGGGCGGGCGCGCCGCTGCCGCCGCTGTGGCACTGGCTGTACTTCCTGCCGCTGCACCGCGCCAGCGAACTCGGGCCGGACGGTCACGCGAAGCTCGGCGGCTTCCTGCCGCCGCTGTCGCTGCCGCGGCGCATGTGGGCGGGCAGCCGCTTCGAGTTTGCGGGCATCCTGAGCGTGGGCGATGCAGCCGAGCGGGTTTCGACGATCGAGAACGTCGCGCTCAAGCACGGCCGCAGCGGGCCGCTGGCGTTCGTGACGGTGCGGCACGAGGTGTTCGCGAACGGCGCGGCCGCACCGGCGCTGTGCGAGTGGCACGACATCGTCTACCGCGCCGCGAGGCGGCCGGGCGACACCGAGCCGCCACCGCAGGCCGCGCCGGAAGGCGCCGAGTGGTCGCGCGAGCTCGTGCCCGACGATGTGCTGCTGTTCCGCTACTCGGCGCTGACCTTCAACGGCCACCGCATCCACTACGACCGCCGCTACGTCACCGAGGTCGAGGGCTACCCGGGCCTGGTGGTGCACGGCCCGCTGATCGCGACCTTGCTGCTCGACCTGCTGGGCCGCGAGATGCCGCTGGCGCAGCTCGCGAGCTTCTGCTTCAAGGCCTTGCGGCCGACCTTCGACGGACGCAACGTGCAGGTCAGCGGCCGGCGCGAGGGTGACACCGTGCGCCTGTGGGCGCAGGACCAAGACGGCTGGCTGACCATGGATGCCAGCGCCACCCTGAAGGCGTGAGCATGCTGCCGCTGCAAGGCATCACCGTCGTCGCCCTCGAGCACGCCATCGCGGCGCCCTTCGCGACGCGACAGCTCGCCGACCTCGGCGCCCGAGTCATCAAGATCGAACGCCCTGGCGCCGGCGACTTCGCGCGTGGCTACGACACGCGGGCGCGCGGCCTTTCGTCGCACTTCGTCTGGGTGAATCGCGCGAAGGAAAGCCTCACGCTGGACCTCAAGCATCCGCAGGCTGCCGCCGTGCTCGAGCGGCTGGTCGATCGCGCCGACGTGGTGGTGCAGAACCTCGCACCGGGCGCCGCCGAGCGGCTCGGCCTGGGCTGGGCGGCGCTGTCGGCGAAGAAGCCCACGCTGATCCTGTGCGACATCTCCGGCTATGGCAACGACGGCCCGCACCGCGACCGCAAGGCCTACGACCTGCTGATCCAGAGCGAAGCCGGCTTCCTGTCGGTGACCGGCACGCCCGAGGAGCCCTGCAAGGCCGGCATCGCCATCGCGGACATCGCGGCGGGCATGTACGCCTACTCGAACATCCTGGCTGCGCTGATCGAGCGCGGCCGCACGGGACAGGGCCGGCACATCGACGTGGCCATGCTGGAGTCGCTCGCCGAATGGATGGGCCACCCTCTCTACTACACGATGGACGGCGCCGAGCCGCCGCCGCGCAGCGGCGCGGCGCACGCCACGATCTACCCCTACGGCCCGTTCGCCACCGGCGACAGCGGCAGCGTGATGCTGGGCTTGCAGAACGAGCGCGAGTGGGTGGCCTTCTGCCGCACGGTGCTGCAGCGGCCGGCGCTGGCCGAGGAGCCACGTTTCGCCGGCGCAGCAGCGCGAAGTGCGGCGCGCGGCGAGCTGCGCGGCCTCATCGAGGACGTGCTGCGGACGCTGGACACGGAGCAGGTGCTGGCACGACTGGACGAGGCTCAGATCGCCAACGCCCGCGTGCACACGATGGCGGGTCTGTGGTCACATCCTCAGCTGCGCCAGCGCGGCCGCTGGCGCGAGATCGACACGCCGGCCGGCATGCTGCCGGCGCTGCTGCCGCCCGGGCGCGACGATGCCCGCCTCGATCCGGTGCCGGCCCTCGGCGAGCACAGCGACGCGATCCTGGCCGAGCTGGGTTTCGACGCCACCGCGCTGCGCGTGTCCGGCGCCGTCTGATCAGGCCCGCTTGATCTCCGGCGCGTACACGGTCGGATCGGTGGTGATCGCCGTCAGCGGCAGGCGCACGCCAGCGGCATGGTCCTCGATGCAGCGTTGCACCAGGCCGCTGCGGTGGCGCTCGCGGCTGGCGCGCACCTCCTCCAGGCTCATCCAGAGCGTCCGCACGATGCCTTCGTCCAGCGGGCGCGCCGGATCGGGCTCGCCGACCGTGCCGCCGAAGGCGAAGCGCACGTAGGTCACGTCCTCGTCCGAGGCCGGCCGCTGGAAGCGCGACAGGTAGACGCCCACCAGCCGGTCGGGCGTGAAGCGGCGGGAGGTCTCCTCCAGCGCCTCGCGCACCACGCCCTGCTGCGGGCTCTCGCCGGGGTCGAGGTGGCCGGCCGGGTTGTTGAGCTTCAGGCCCTCGGGCGTGTGCTCCTCGACGAGCAGGTAGCGGCCGTCGCGCTCGATGATGGCGGCCACGGTGACGCTCGGTTTCCAGCGTTCGGTCATGGCTGAGATGTTAGCCATGCACCGAATCGGGCCTGCCGGGGCGCGGAGAATGCCAGAATCCGCACAGAACAAGGACCGAGGAGCATCCCATGCTGATTGGAGTCCCGCTGGAAACAGCGGCTGGAGAG
Organism: uncultured Piscinibacter sp.; assembly: GCF_937952055.1. Lineage (GTDB taxonomy): Bacteria > Pseudomonadota > Gammaproteobacteria > Burkholderiales > Burkholderiaceae_C > Piscinibacter. The sequence continues at coordinate 209,436 of NZ_CALFYO010000025.1, read as the reverse complement.
AAGCGCGTCGCCACCGTGCCCGAGGTGGTGGAGAAGCTGATCAAACTGGGGTTCTCGGTGGCCGTGCAAAGCGGCGCCGGAGCGGCGGCGAACTTCGGCGACGATGCCTACCGGGCGGTCGGCGCCGAGGTCGTGGCCAACGCCGCCGAGCTCTGGGCCAGGAGCGACATCGTCTTCAAGGTGCGCCCGCCGAGTCCGGAGGAAGTGGGGCTGCTGCGCGAAGGCGGCATGCTGATCGGCTTCGTCTGGCCGGCGCAGAACCCGGAACTGATGCAGCAACTGGCGGCGAAGAAGGCCACCGTGCTCGCGATCGATGCGTTGCCGCGCCAGCTCTCGCGTGCGCAGAAGATGGACGCCCTGACCTCGATGGCCGGCGTGAGCGGCTATCGCGCGGTGATCGAGGCGGCCAACGCCTTCGGCCGCTACTTCAACGGCCAGATCACCGCCGCGGGCAAGATTCCGCCGGCCAAGGTCTTCATCGCCGGCGCCGGTGTCGCCGGTCTGGCCGCGATCGGCACGGCGGCCGGCCTGGGCGCGATCGTGCGCGCCAACGACACGCGCGCCGAGGTGGCCGACCAGGTCGTCTCGCTGGGCGGCGAGTTCGTCAAGGTCGACTACGAAGAAGAAGGATCGGGCGGCGGCGGCTACGCCAAGGTGATGAGCGAGGGCTTCCAGGCCGCGCAGCGCGCGATGTACGCGCAGCAGGCCAAGGAATGCGACATCATCATCACCACCGCGCTGATCCCGGGCAAGCCGGCTCCGCGGTTGATCACCGCCGAGATGGTGCAGAGCATGAAGCCCGGCAGCGTGATCGTCGACATGGCCGCCGAGCAGGGCGGCAACTGCGAGCTCACCGAGCCCGGTCAGGCGGTGGTCAAGCACGGCGTCACCATCATCGGCTACACCGATCTCGCCAGCCGCCTCGCGCGCCAGTCGTCGACGCTGTACTCGACCAACCTGTTGCGCCTGACCGAGGAGCTGTGCAAGGCCAAGGACGGTGTCGCCAACGTCAACATGGAGGACGATGCGATCCGCGGCCTCACCGTGATCAAGGAAGGCACCGTCACCTGGCCGGCACCGCCGCTGAAGCTGCCCGCCGCGGCGCCCAAGCCCGCTGCCGCCGTGGCGGCCCCCGCGGCCAAGGGCCACGGCCATGGCGCGGGCGAGCCGATGTCGGCCAAGGCGCTGGCGACGACCTTCGGTGTGGGTGCGCTGGCGCTGCTGGTGGTCGGCCTGTTCGCGCCGGCCTCGTTCCTGTCGCACTTCACGGTGTTCGTGCTGGCCTGCTTCATCGGCTACATGGTGATCTGGAACGTCACGCCCTCGCTGCACACGCCGCTGATGAGCGTGACCAACGCGATCTCGTCGATCATCGCCATCGGCGCGCTGATCCAGATCGCGCCGCCGCTCGACGGCGCGGGGGCGGACCGGCCGTCGGGGCTGATCCTCGGCATGGCCGTGCTCGCGCTCGTGCTCACGGCCATCAACATGTTCGGCGGCTTCGCGGTGACGCGTCGCATGCTGGCGATGTTCCGCAAGTGAGGGCACGGACATGACCGCAAGTCTCGCTACCGTCGCCTACATCGGCGCCACCATCCTCTTCATCCTGAGCCTCGGAGGGCTCGCGAACCCGGAGACCGCGCGCCGCGGCAACCTGTTCGGCATGATCGGCATGGCCATCGCGGTGCTGGCCACCGTGCTCGGCCCTCGCGTCACGCCGGCCGGCTACGCCTGGATCGTCGGTGCGCTCGTCGTCGGCGGCAGCATCGGTCTGTTCGCCGCGAAGAAGGTGCAGATGACGCAGATGCCCGAGCTGGTCGCGTTGATGCACAGCCTGGTCGGCTTGGCGGCCTGCCTGGTCGGCTTCGCGAGCTACGTCGACACGTCGATCGTGTTCGCGACGCCGGCCGAGAAGACCATCCACGAGGGCGAGGTCTACATCGGCATCCTCATCGGCGCCATCACCTTCTCCGGTTCGGTGATCGCGTTCGGCAAGCTGTCGGGCAAGATCGGCGGCAAGCCGCTGCTGCTGCCCGCCCGGCACTGGCTGAATCTCGCCGCGCTGCTGCTCGTGATCTGGCTTGGCCGCGTGTTCCTGCAGGCCGAGACGATGCAGGCCGGCATGACGCCGCTGCTGGTGATGACGCTGATCGCGCTGCTGTTCGGCGTGCACATGGTCATGGCCATCGGCGGCGCCGACATGCCGGTGGTCGTCTCGATGCTCAACAGCTACTCGGGTTGGGCGGCCGCGGCCACCGGCTTCATGCTCAGCAACGACCTGCTGATCGTCACCGGTGCGCTGGTCGGCTCCTCGGGCGCGATCCTGTCGTACATCATGTGTCGGGCGATGAACCGCAATTTCATCAGCGTGATTGCCGGCGGCTTCGGCGGCGGGGCGCCGGCTGCGGCGGGTGCAGGCGGCGGCGCGGCACAGCCGGCCGGCGAAGTGACGGCCATCAGCGCGGCGGAAACTGCCGAACTGCTGAAGGAAGCGAAGAACGTCGTCATCGTGCCGGGCTACGGCATGGCGGTGGCGCAGGCCCAGCACGTGGTGTGCGAGATCACCAAGATCCTGCGCGCCAAGGGCGTCAACGTGCGCTTCGGCATCCACCCGGTGGCCGGACGCATGCCCGGCCACATGAACGTGCTGCTCGCCGAGGCCAAGGTGCCGTACGACATCGTGCTCGAGATGGACGAGATCAACGAGGACTTCCCGGAGACCGACGTGTCGATGGTGATCGGCGCCAACGACATCGTGAACCCGGCGGCCCAGGAAGACCCGACCAGCCCCATCGCCGGCATGCCCGTGCTGGAGGTCTGGAAGGCCAAGACCTCGATCGTGATGAAGCGCAGCATGGCCTCCGGCTACGCCGGCGTCGACAACCCGTTGTTCTACAAGGAGAACAACCGCATGCTGTTCGGCGACGCGAAGAAGATGCTCGACGAGGTGCAGGCGGCGCTGAACAGCTGAGTGACCTCAGGCGCCGGCCCCGGCCAGCGCGGCGGGCAGGTCGGCGCGCCTGGGCAGGCCGTCCATGTCGCCGACCACCTGGATCACCTGGGCGCCGACCCAGTTGCCGCGTGCCACCGCCGTCGGCCAGTCCAGCCCCTGCAGCCGGCCGCTGATGACGCCGGCGGCGAAGGCATCGCCGGCGCCGACCGTGTCGACGACCGTCTCCACCCTCACGCCGGGCACGCGGCCCGAGCCCTCGGCCGTGCGCCAGTAGGCGCCTTCGGCGCCCAGCTTGATCGTCACCGCGCGGGCGCCGCGAGCGAGGTAGAACGCGGCGATCTCCTCCGGCGTGTCCAGCCCGGTCAGCGTGCGGCCTTCGGCAATGCCCGGCAGCACCCAGTCGGCCAGGCCGGCCAGGCGGTTGAGTTGCCCGGCCATCGCCTCGTGGCTGGGCCACAGCCTCGGCCGCAGGTTGGGGTCGAAGGAGATGCTGCGGCCGGCCGCGCGCATCGCCTTCATCGCATGCTCGACCAGATCGGCGCAGCCCTGCGACAGCGCCGGCGTGATGCCCGTCACGTGCAGGTGTCTGGCGGCGACGAAGCGCCCCGCATCGAAGTCGGCGATCGACAAGGCGCTGGCTGCCGAGCCGCGTCGGAAGTACTCGACCACCGGGTCCTGGCCGTCGAGGGCGCGCGACTTGAGCATGAAGCCGGTCGGGCGCGCGGCATCGGTGACGACCGCGCTGCAGTCGATGCCCTCGGCTTCGAGCGAGCGGCGGATGAAGGCGGCGAAGGAGTCTGCGCCGAGCCGGCTGAGCCAGGCGACCTTCAGACCCAGGCGTGCGAGGCCGACGGCGACGTTGGTCTCTGCGCCGGCGACGATTTTCGTGAAGGTGGCCGCCGCGTCCAGCGGGCCGGGTTCCTGTGCGGCGAACGAGACCATGGTCTCGCCGAGCGTGATCACGTCGAGGGTCGCGGTGGTCGTCATAGCGGCGAGGCTACGCCGAGGCGTGCGCTCCACGAGCGCATCTCGGCCGCCAGGCCGGGTTCGATGGGGATGCCGTCGATGCGGCGCCGTGCCTCGGCCGCGAGCTCCGGGTCGCCCGGCATGCGCGGCGAGCCTGGTTCGGCGGCCAGCGTGCGCGCCATCTGCTCGACGGTGGCGGCGAACATCGGCCCGCCGGCGAAGCGCATCGGGTCGAGCGCGACGAAGAACGCGCCGAGGCGGCGCGGCCGCTCCAGCTCGGCGTACATCGGGCCGATCTGCGGACCGAAGGGGTTGCCGTGCAGCGGCCCGCACAGCAGCTCGACGATCAGCGCCAGACCGTAGCCCTTGTGGCCATAGTCGGTGCCACCCAGCGGGCGCAGCGCGTGGGCGGTCTGCGCATCGGTGGTGTCCTGGCCGTCCTGGTCCACGGCCACGCCGGACGGAATCGCCGCTCCTTCGCGCCTGGCGTTCATGACACGGTTCCAGGGGATCGAGGTGGTGGCCATGTCCAGACAGACCGGCTCCGAACCCTCGCGCGGGAAGGCCAGCGAGATCGGGTTGGTGCCGAGGAACGGCCGGTGCCCGCCGAACGGTGCGGCGATCTTGTCCGAGTGCGTGAAGGCCATGCCGATCAGTCCCTCGCGCGCCGCCGCGCGGCTGTACAGGCCGACCGCGCCGCAGTGCGAGGAGTCGCTCACGCCGACTGCGCCGATGCCGTTCTCGCGCGCCAGCTCCATGGCCACGCGGTTGGCACGGTGCGCGACGACGATGCCGAGCCCGCGGTCGCCTGCCACCTGCGCGGTGGCCGCGCCGCTGCGCGTGACGACGAGCTGCGGCCTCGCATTGACCGACCCGTGCGCGAGGCGGTTGAGGTAATGCGTGAGCCTGGCGATGCCGTGCGAGTCGATGCCCCACAGGCTGGTCTGCACCAGGCTGTCGGCCAGGCAGCGGGCGTCGTCCTGTGGCACGTCGAAGTGGCCCAGGCATTCGATCGCCCAGCGCCTGAGCGGGTCGGCGCCGACGCGCGCCAGGTCTGTGCTCATCTGGGGAGGCCTCCGGTGTCGACGTAGCGCTGGCGCAGTCGCTCCAGCCCTTCGCGGTAGGACTGCGCGTCGCCGAACTCGAAGAAGCGCGGATAGCGGTCGTGCGCGGCGACGATGCGCCGGGCGTGCTTGATCGGGCACCAGTACTGCTCGGTGCGCGCGACCACCTCTCGCGCGTAGGCGGCCACGCCATTGGCGTAGGAGCAGTAGAAGCAGATGAAGCGCTCGATCGCGTTCAGGTAGGGCAGGTCCCCACGGTCGAACTGGAGGTAGTCGCCGCGCCGCGCCGTCGGGATGCCGTAGATCGGGAAGCACAGGCGCTGGTAGACGGTGACGAAGAGGTCCAGCAGCGCGAACGGCAGGAAACCGGCGTAGACCAGCGGTGCGCTCAACGCGACGCTCAGCCGGCTGGCGCGCAGGTAGCGCCACAGCCCGATGCGGTGCTGGCGCTGGCGCTGCAGCACCTCGCGGGCGAAGCGCACCCGGTTGCTCTCGATGGCGAACTCGATCTCCTGGCGCTTCTTGGCGAACTCGCCCTGCAACTCCCCTTCCAGCGCGCGCATGCGGGCCAGAAGGTCGTCGATCGTGGTGGTCATGGGGCCGGTCCTCCAGCGTGGCTGCCAAGCCGGGAAGAGCGGCATGCCGCAGTGTGCCAGTCGGCCCGCGGCCATCAGCTCAGGGCCTCGAGCGTGGCGCGCACGCCGCGTCCGCGCAGCGCGGCGGCGTGCGCGGCGACGGCCGCGACCCAGCGCCCTTCACCGGCGAGATCGCCGAACACCGGCGCGAAACGGCACAGCGCGACGATGGCGGCTGCGGCATCGCCGGCGCCTGCCGCGCATCGCGCCAGCTCGGTGGCCTTCGGGTCGTCGATCGGATAGCCCTGCCCGGATTCGTCGACCCCGCGCAGGAAGTGCAGCCAGGCCGCCACGGCCAGCGCCAGGCGGTCGAACGACGCGCCGGCAGCGAGCCGGTCGCGCACTGTGCCGAGCAGCCGCTGCGGCAGCTTCTGCGAGCCGTCCATGGCGATCTGGCGCGTCTGGTGCGCCAGCGCGGGGTTGGCGAACCGTGCGAGCAGGCGCTCGCGATAGGCGGACAGGTCCACGCCGTCGACGCCGCGCAGCGTCGGCTCGATCTCCTCGCGCATCATCGCCTCGACGAAGCGGCGCAGCGCCGGCTCGCGGATGGCACGGTCCACCGTGGCCCAGCCGGCGACGACGCCGAGGTAGGCGATGGTCGAATGGCTGCCGTTGACCATGCGCAGCTTGAGCTTCTCGAATGGCTCGGCGCGTTCGACGAAGCGCGCGCCGCCGGCCGCCCAGTCGGGCCGGCCGGCGGCGAAGTCATCCTCGATCGCCCAGTCGAAGAAGGGCTCGGCCACCACCGGCGCGGCGTCGTCCTCGCCGAGGGCTGCCGAGATGCGCACGCGGTCGGCGTCGGTGCTGCGCGGCACGATGCGGTCGACCATGGTGTCCGGGAAGCGGCATGCCCCGGCGATCCAGTCGGCAAGGGGGGCGTCCACTGTTCGCGCGACCGCGAGCACGAGGCCGCGCAGGGTGTTGCCGTTGCTCGGCAGGTTGTCGCAGGACAGCAGGGTCAGCGGGCCCAGGCCGCGCGCGCGCCGGCGCGCCAGGCCGTGCACGATGAAGCCGAGCGCCGTGCGCGGTGCGGCCGCCTGCGCGAGGTCGTGGGCGATGTCCGGGTCGTCGCGCCGCAGCGCGCCGGTCGCCGGTTCGTGGTGATAGCCCTTCTCGGTGACGGTGAGGCTGACGATGCGCGTGTTCGGGTCCGCGATCGCCTCGAGCACCGCGCCTGGCTGTTCCGGCGCGACGAGCAGGCGCGTCAGCGCGCCCATCACCTGGCGCGACTCGCGCGGCTGCCCCTGCGCGTCGGCATCGCGCAGCGCCAAGGTGTAGGCGAAGTGCTGCGGCGCCAAAGCGTCGCGCACCGCCGGACTGCGCAGCGACACGCCGGTGACGCCCCAATGGCGATCGCCGCCGGCCAGCATCGCCGCCTCGGTGGCCGGGATCAGATGGGCGCGGGCGAAGGCGCCCAGGCCCAGGTGCACGATGCCGTTGAGCAGCCCGTTGCGATCGAGCCGGGCGCGATCTACCAGTGCCACAGCGTGCCGTCGTGCTGCTGCCGGTTCACCGGCAGGTAGGCGCGCTGGTAGGGGTACTTCGCCGCCAGCGCCTCGTCGATCTCCACGCCATGGCCGGGCACCTCGCCGGGGTGCAGGAAGCCGTCCTGGAAGGTGTAGGCGTGGGGGAACACCGCATCGGTCTCGTCCGTGTGGCGCATGTACTCCTGGATGCCGAAGTTGGGCACCCACAGGTCGAAGTGCAGCGCCGCGCCCATGCACACCGGCGACAGGTCCGTCGCGCCGTGGCTGCCGGTGCGCACCTGGTACAGCGCCGCCAGGTCCGCGATGCGGCGCAGGTGCGTGATGCCGCCGGCGTGCACCACGGTCGCCCGGATGTAGTCGATCAGCTGGTTCTGGATCAGGTCCTTGCAGTCCCACACGGTGTTGAACACCTCGCCCACGGCCAGCGGCGTGGTGGTGTGCTGGCGGATCAGTCGGAACGCGTCCTGATTCTCGGCCGGCGTGGCGTCCTCCATCCAGAACAGGCGGTACGGCTCCAGGTCCTTGCCGAGACGCGCCGCCTCGATCGGCGTGAGGCGGTGGTGCACGTCGTGCAGCAGGTGGATGTCGGGGCCGACCGCGCCGCGCACCGCCTCGAACAGCTGCGGCGTGTGGCGCAGGTATTTCTCGGTCGACCAGTCGTGCTCGCTCGGCAGGTCGGCGTCGGCCGGCTCGTAGAACATCGTGCCGCGGCCCACGCCGTAGACCTTCTCCAGCCCCGGCACGCCGCTCTGCGCGCGGATCGCCTTGTAGCCCTGCTCCTTGTAGCGCAGCACCTCCTCGACGGTCTGCGCGATGTCGCGGCCGTTGGCATGGCCGTACACCATCACGCCGGTGCGGCTGGCGCCGCCGAGCAGCTGGTACAGCGGCAGGCCGGCAGCCTTGGCCTTGAGGTCCCACAGCGCGGTGTCGACGGCGGCGATCGCGCTCATCGTCACCGGCCCGCGCCGCCAGTAGGCACCGCGGTAGAGGTACTGCCAGATGTCCTCGATCTGGTGCGCGTCGCGCCCGATCAGGCAGGGGATGACGTGGTCCGTCAGGTAGCTGGCCACCGCCAGCTCGCGGCCGTTGAGCGTGGCGTCGCCCAGGCCGGTGAGACCCTGGTCGGTCTCGATCTTCAGGGTGACGAAGTTGCGGCCCGGGCAGCAGACGATGACACGGGCAGCGGTGATCTTCATGGGCGGCAGTGGTCAAGTGGTCAGGCCAATTCTGGTCGCCCGGCGCGGCCGCTCCCATTCGCGTTTTCCTTGAGCCGGGGCCATCGCCGCTTGCCCTGGCCGGTCCCCGCAGGCACAGTCGCCACGGTCGATCCGACAGTGCGAGGAGAAGACCATGTCGATCCGCTGGCTCATCGTCATCCTGCTGACCCTGGGAAGCGCGGACGGAGCGCGGGCGCAGGCCTGTGACGAGCCCGGCGCACAGGGCCAGGGGGCGGACCTGATCGCACAAGGCGGGCGCCTGTACGACAAGTGGTGGGCGGTCTGCGGCCTGCCCGAGCCGAAGGACACCCACCCGGCCTATCCCGCGACGGGCAAGCAGAAGGGCGGTGCGACGTGGCGCTGCAAGGAATGCCACGGCTGGGACTACCGAGGCAACGAGGGCGCCTACGGCAAGGGCTCGCATGCCACCGGGATCGGCGGCATCCGCCGCCATGCCGGGGGTGACGAGGCTGCCATCGTGGCGATCCTGCGCAACTCGACGCATCGATTCGACGCCGTGCTGCCGGGAGCGAGCCTGGAACGCATCGCCCGGTTCGTCAGCCGCGGACAGGTCGACGCGGGCCGTCGCATCGACGCAGCCACGAAGAAGGTCGATGCCCGGCCCGCCCTGGGGAAGGCGCTCTTCGAGCGGCGCTGTGCCGTCTGCCACGGCGCGAAGGGCCGGGCCCTCAATTTCTCCGGGCAGGCCGGCGACGCCGAGTACCTGGGGACGATCGCGGTCGACAACCCCTGGGAGCTTCTGCACAAGATCCGCAACGGGCAGCCTGGTGCCGTGATGGACGAACCCCGCCTGCGCGCGGCGGCGGCAGACCCCGACGGGGGGGCGGGCGGAATGATGGGGCGGGGGCACATGCGCCGCCACATGCTCGAAGGGCGCGCCATGCCATCGATGCGCGAGCGGCTCTCGCTCGAGCAACAGCTCGACCTGCTCGCCTACCTGCAGACCTTGCCGGTGCGCTGAGCGGCTGCCGGCGGCGTGGCTCAGCGCAGCGGGATCGGTGTGGCGCGGTCGACCGGCACCGCGGTGACGCCGTTCTGCGGCGAACCCTCGATGACGCGGTCGGAGTAGGTCAGGTAGACCAGCGTGTTGCGCGCCTTGTCGACCATGCGCACCACGCGCAGCTTCTTGAAAACCAGCGAGATGCGTTCGCTGAACATCTCGTCCTGCTGGCGCAGCGGTCTTGGGAAGGCGATCGGTCCGGTCTGGCGGCAGGCGATGGAGGCTTCGGACTTGTCCTCGGCCAATCCGAGGCCGCCCTTGATGCCTCCGGTCTTGGCCCGCGACACGTAACAGGTGACGCCGGTCACGTCGGGGTCATCGTAGGCATCGACCACGATCTTGTGGTCTGGACCGATCCACTTGAAGACCGTGTCGACTTCGCCGATCGGTTCGGCGTGCGCGCCGGCGGCGGCGGCGAGCGCCACCCAGGGCAGGAATCTGTTCATCGTCTTGGCTCCGTGGTCACGGGGCCGAGACTACCCGAGCCGGTGTCGGGCGCCTGCTTCAGACGATGGTGCGGGCCAGGGCGACCAGCCCGATCGCGCTGACGATGCACAGTACCAGGGCCCAGTTCGGCATCTGGCCCTTCGGTGCGGGGGGCATGCGGTGACGAATCCTGTCGTTCATGTGATTTCCGGTCACCTGGCACGCCACAAATGGGCCTCTTTGCCGGGGATCCGGTCCTGCAAGCTTCGAATGAACAACGTGCAGCGAAGTTCGTGCCAGCCCCGGGGCCGTGGGTGTGCAAGCCCCCCTACATCACCGCGCCGAGCTGCCAGGGCACGAACTCGCTCTGCCCGTAGCCGTGCAGCTCGCTCTTCGTCTTGCGGCCCGAGGCGGTCTCCAGCATCAGCCGGAAGATGCGCTCGCCCAACTCGTCGATGCTCGCCGTGCCGTCGACCACTTCGCCGCAGTTGATGTCGATGTCGTCCTCCTGCTTGAGCCACAACGCGGTGTTGGTGCTCAGCTTCAGCGACGGCGACGGCGCGCAGCCGTAGGCCGAGCCGCGGCCGGTGGTGAAGCAGATCAGGTTGGCGCCGCCAGCCACCTGGCCGGTGGCCGACACCGGGTCGTAGCCGGGCGTGTCCATGAAGACCAGGCCGCGGGCGGTGACGGCTTGCGCGTACTCGTAGACCTCGACCAGGTTGGTGGTGCCGCTCTTGGCGATCGCGCCCAGGCTCTTCTCGAGGATGGTGGTCAGCCCGCCGGCCTTGTTGCCGGCCGAGGGGTTGTTGTCCATCTCGCCGCCGTTGCGCGCGGTGTAGTCCTCCCACCACTTCAACCGGGCGATCAGCTTGTCGGCGACCTGCTGGCTGACCGCGCGGCGCGTCAGCAGGTGTTCGCCGCCGTAGACCTCGGGAGATTCGGACAGGATGGCCGTGCCGCCGTGGCGCACCAGCCGGTCGACGGCGGCGCCCAGCGCCGGGTTGGCGCTGATGCCGGAATAGCCGTCCGAGCCACCGCACTGAAGGCCCACGGTGATGTGGCGGGCCGGCACCGGCACCCGCTGCACGCGGTTGGCCTCTTCCAGCATCCATTCGACCAGCTCGATGCCCTTGGCCACCGTCTTCTTCGTGCCGCCGCTGTCCTGGATGCTGAAGGTCTGCAGGTGCGAACCTTCCTGCAACCCTTCCTGCTCGAGCAGGCCATCGATCTGGTTCGTCTCGCAACCCAGGCCCACCATCAGCACGCCGGCGAAGTTGGCGTGGCGCGCGTAGCCACCGAGCGTGCGGCGCAGGATCTGCAGCGGCTCGCCGTCGCTGGCCGTCGCGCAGCCGGCGCCGTGGGTCAGCGCGACCACGCCGTCGACGTTCGGGAAGCGCTCCAGCGCGCGCGGGTTGATGTCTCGGCGGAAGTGATCGGCGATCGCCCGCGCGGCGGTGGCCGAGCAGTTCACCGAGGTCAGCACGCCCAGGTAGTTGCGCGTCGCCACCCGACCATCGGGACGGACGATGCCCAGGAAGGTGGCCGGCTCGGCCACGTACTCGGTCGGGTGCGTGCCGGTGCCGGCGGCGTAGTCGCGCGCGAAGCTGGCGAACTCCAGGTTGTGCGTGTGCACGTGCTGGCCCGGCGCGATGTCGACCTTGGCGGTGCCGATGACCTGGTTGTAGCGGCGCACCGGCTGCCCGGCGCGGATCGGCCTCACCGCCACCTTGTGGCCGGGCGGGATCAGGCCGGCCACGGTGACGCCCTCGCCTTCCAGCTGCGTGCCGCCGATCAGCTGCTGTTTGGCGATGACGACATCGTCGGCTGGGTGGATGCGGATGAAGGCGCTCATGACTGCCCCTGGTTCGATGCGTCCCTCTCACGGACCCCCGTGGGGGCCTCGCCCGGCTTGGGGCGGCCCGGCGCCGGTCTCGTTGCCGTCTCAACCATCGATCACTGCCGGGTCCCAGGCATAGACCTTCTGATTCTGCTCGCCCAGCTTCTCGATGCCCAGGCGGATGGTGTCGCCGGCCTTCAGGTACACCGGATTCGGCTTCACGCCCATGCCCACGCCCGGTGGCGTGCCGGTGCTGATCAGGTCGCCGGGGTAGAGCGTCATGAAGCGGCTGACGTAGCTGACGAGCTGCGCCACGCCGAAGATCATCGTCTTCGTGCTGCCGTTCTGGAAGCGGTGGCCATTGACCTCGAGGAACATGGACAGGTTCTGCGGGTCGCCCACCTCGTCGGACGTCACCAGCCAGGGGCCGACCGGGCCGAAGGTGTCGCAGCCCTTGCCCTTGTCCCAGGTGCCGCCGCGCTCGATCTGGTATTCGCGCTCGGAGACGTCGTTGACCACGCAGTAGCCGGCGACGTGGGCGAGCGCCTCGGCCTCCGAGACATAGCGGGCCTTGCTGCCGATGACCACGCCGAGCTCGACCTCCCAGTCGCTCTTCACCGAGCCCTGAGGCAGCACCACGGGGTCGTTCGGCCCGACTCGCGCGCTGATCGGCTTCATGAAGAGGATCGGCTCCTTGGGGATCGGCAGGTTCGATTCGGCCGCGTGGTCGGCGTAGTTCAGGCCGATGCAGAGGAACTTCTCGCAGCCACTCCACGGCGGCGCGATGCGTCCGGGCTTCTCGACCAGCGGCAGCGTCGCCGGGTCGAGCGCGCGCAGCCGGTCCAAGCCCTTGGGCGTGAGCGTGTGCGCGGTGATGTCGGCAAGCACACCGGAAAGGTCGCGCACCTGGTCCTGCGCGTCGAGCAGGGCGGGCTTCTCGGCGCCTTTCGCGCCGTATCTCATCAGCTTCATGTCGGTCTCTTCGAGTCAGTTGGACCAGCCGCCGTCGATGACTTGGGCCGTGCCGGTGGTGAACGAGGCTTCGTCGCTCGCAAGATACACCGCGAGCGCGGCGATCTCGTCGACGCGCCCGAGCCGCCCCATGGGCTGGCGTGCGATGAAGGCGGCCTCGACCTGTTCGAGCGTCTGCCCGCTCGCCGCGGCCTGCGCCGCGATGCGCTCGCGCAAGGAGGGCGACTCCACCGTGCCCGGGCAGATCGCATTGCAGCGGATGCCTCGGGTGATGAAGTCGGCCGCCACCGCCTTGGTCAGGCCGATCACCGCCGCCTTGGTGCTGCCGTAGACGAATCGATTCGGAGCGCCCTTGAGGCTGCCGGCCACCGACGCCAGGTTGATGATCGAGCCGCCGCCCTTGGCCAGCATGCCCGGCAGGAAGGCCTTGATGGTGCGGAATTGCGAGCGCACGTTGAGGTCGAAGGCGAAGTTCCAGTCCTCCTCGCTGCACTCGAGCACCGTGCCGGCGTGCACGAAGCCGGCGGCGTTGACGAGCACGTCCACCGCGCCGGCCTCCTTCGCCGCGGCGGCGATGGCGGCGGGGTCGAGCACGTCGAGCCGGCGTGCCACGAGGCCCGGCGCCTTCAGGGCGGCAAGCAGCGACTCGTTCAGGTCGGTGGCAAACACCGTCGCGCCTTCGCGCGCGAACGCCTCGGCAATGGCGCGGCCGATGCCCTGTCCGGCGGCGGTGACGAAGGCCGTCTTGCCGGCCAGTCTTGCGGTCATGTCAAAGCTCTCCAGGGATGAGGGAATTCACAGGCCCATCAGGCGCGGCAGCCACAGCGACACCGACGGCACGTAGGTCAGCAGGATCAGGCTGCCCAGCAGCGGCACCAGCCAGGGCAGGATGGCCATCGTCGTGCGCTCGACGCTGAGCTTGGCCACGCGGGCCAGCACGAACAGCACCATGCCCATCGGCGGGTGCAACAGGCCGATCATCAGGTTGAGCACCATGATCAGGCCGAAGTGCACCGGGTCGATGCCCAGCTGCCGCGCGATCGGCAAGAGGATGGGCACCAGGATGGTGATCGCCGCCGTCGGCTCGAGGAAGCAGCCGACGAACAGCATCAGCAGGTTGGCCATCAGCAGGAACAGCCAGGGCTCCTTGGTCACCGACAGCACCCAGCCGGCGATCTGCGCCGTGACACCGGTGGCGGTGAGCATCCAGCCGAAGATCGACGCAGCGGCGACGATGAACATCACCGTCGCGGTGGTCTCCACCGTGTCGAGGCAGACCTTGACGAACATCTTCCAGCTCATCGTGCGGTACCAGGCCAGGCCGAGCACCATCGCCCAGACGCAGGCCGCGATCGCGCCTTCGGTGGGCGTGAACAGGCCGGTGGTCATGCCGCCGATGAGCAGCACCGGCGTCATGATCGGCAGCACCGCCTGGAAGCGGAAGAAGCGGTCGGCGGCGAACAGCAGCACCAGGGCGATCGCCACGGTGAGCTGCGGCTGCGCGCCGGCCTGAACGATCCAGTAAACCGCGAGCGGCCAGCCGGCCACCACGGCCGTCTCGATCATCGCCTTGCCGAAGCGAGCGCCGGAGAACTTGATGTCGCCGCCCCAGCCATGCTTGTGCGCGAAGTAGGCCACGGTGGCCATCATCAGGATGCCCATCAGCACGCCGGGCAGGATGCCGGCGAGGAACAGCGCGCCCACCGACACGTTCGCCATCATCGCGTAGATCACGAAGGGCAGCGAGGGCGGGATGATGGGGCCCAGCGTGGCCGAGGCGGCGGTCACGCCGACCGCGAACTCGGTGGCGTAGCCGTGGTCCTTCATCGCCTTGATCTCGATGGTGCCCAGGCCGGCGGCGTCGGCGATCGCCGTGCCGCTCATGCCGGCGAAGATCACCGAGCCGACCACGTTGACGTGGCCGAGCCCGCCCTTGAGCCAGCCGACCAGCGCGAGCGCGAAGTTGTAGATGCGGTTCGTGATGCCGGCGTTGTTCATCAGGTTGCCGGCGAGGATGAAGAAGGGCACGGCGAGCAGCGGGAAGCTGTCGATGCCGCCGATCATGCGGTGCACCACCGCGAAGGGCGGCATGGTGCCGCTGGCCAGGATGTAGATCAGCGAGGCCCCGGCCATCGCGATGGCCACCGGGACGCCTCCGGCCATCAGCAGCAGGAAGACGATCTTCAGCATGATGCGGGCCTGTCCTTCAACGGTCTTCCATGGTGGTTTCGGGCCGCTCCAGCACGCTGTAGCCGCGCTGCCAGTGCACCTTCATCACCCACACCGAGCGGGCCGCCATCATCGCGAAGCCGAACAGGCAGACGCCGTAGACGATGTTCATCGGCAGGTCGATGATGGTCATCTGGTAGCTGTCCATCTTCTGCATCATCTGCGCGGTGAGCACCACCATCGCCGCGAAGAAGGCGATGCGGATCACGTCGACCGCCAGCGCCATCGCGCGGCCGACCTTGCGTGGCAGCCAGCGGTACAGCAGGTCGACCTGGATGTGGTTGTTTTTCGCCACACCGATGGACGCGCCGACGAACACCGTGCCGATCAGCAGGTATCGGGCGATCTCCTCGGTCCAGGAGGCCGAATTGTTCAGCACGTAGCGGGTGACGAACTGGTAGAAGACGACGCCGCCCAGCGCCCAGAAGATCGCCAGCGAGACCCAGCCTTCGAGGGTGGTGTGCGAGAGGTCGACGGCTTCATCCTGGGCGTGGAATTCACCGTCGTCCCCCATCACGCGGGGCGCGTCGTCGAGGTCCATGTCACTTGATCGAGACGATGCGGTCGTAGTCCTTCTTGTCGTAGCCGAGCGACTCGACCGGCTTGTTCTTCAGCACCGCGTCGACGAAGCTCTGGCGGTTGATCTGGTGCACGCCCAGGCCCTTCTTCTTGAACTCGTCGACGAGCTCGGCCTCGCGCTTCTTGATCAAGGCGCTGGCGCGCGCGGCGGCCTCCTGGGTGACCTCGGTGAACATCTTCTTCTCGGCGTCGGACAAGGTGTTCCACACGTGCGGCGCGACCTGCGTCGTCAGGCCGTCGACGATGTGGCCGGTCAGCATGATGTGCTTCTGCACCTCGTAGAATTTCTTCGCTTCGATGGTGGGCAGCGGGTTCTCCTGCGCATCCACGGTGCCGTTCTGCAACGCGAGGTAGACCTCGGCGAAGGCGATCGGCGTCGGGTTGGCGCCGCAGGCCTCGGGCGTGGCGCGGTACGCGGGCACGTCGGGCACGCGGATCTTCAGGCCCTTCATGCCCGCGCAGTCGGTGAACGGCTTCTGGCTCGTCGTGTGGCGCGCGCCGTAGTAGGTGTAGGCGGTGATCTGGATGCCGGTCTTGGCGCGGTAGCCCTCGACCATCTCCTTGAACACGTCGCTCTTGCTGTAGGCGATCAGATGATCGCCGTCGCGGAAGATGAACGGGTAGTAGGCGATGCCCAGGCGAGGGTAGCTGCGTGCGGCGAACGAGGTGCCGCTGATGATCATGTCGACCGTGCCCAGGGTCATGCCCTGGTTGATGTCGGTCTCCTTGCCGAGCGAACTGGCGGGGAAGACCTGGATGTCGAACTTGCCGTTGCTGCGCTTCTTGATCTCGGCGGCCGCCCACACCGATTCGGTGTGGTACGGCTCGCTGGTCTCGTAGACGTGCGCCCACTTGAGCTGCCTGGCCTGTGCGAGGGCGCCACCGGCGGCGGCGAGGGTGACGGCGGCCAGCAGGCCCTTCCAAACGAGTTTCATGGTCTGTCTCCTGGGGTTGAACGCTCTGGTGGCGAGGATCGGGTGGACGGCAAGCGGTTCAGTCCGCGACCAGCTGAACCTTGGTGCTGCGGCTGCGGTCGGCGGCGAGTTCGAAGGCTTCGGCGGCGCGTGACAGAGGCAGCTGGGCCGACAGCAGCGGCCGCACGTCGACGCGGCGCGTGCGCAGGTATTGCACCGCCCAGTCGAAGGCGTGCGCGGCACGGAAGGCGCCGACGTAGTCGAGCTCGCGCGCCATGATGCTGTTGGCCGGGAAGTGCAGGCCCTCGGCCGGCAGCGTGCCCACCTGCACGATGCGCCCGCCGCGACGCGTGGCGGCCAGGCAGGTGGCCAGCGCCGCCGGGCTGCCGGCGGCTTCGATCGCGATGTCGGCGATGTCGGCCAGCGAGGCGGCGTCGGCCCCGTCGCTGCGGATCAGACGGTCGGCGCCGACCTGCCTCGCGATGGCCAGCGGCCGCTCGGCGATGTCGCAGACGATCACCTCGGCCGCGCCGGCCAGCCGCGCGGCGATCACGCACATGCTACCGATGGTGCCGCCGCCGGTGACCAGCACCGTCCTGCCGGTCAGCACGCCGGCGCGGTGCACGGCGTGCAGGCCGATCGACAACGGTTCTGCGCAGGCCAGTTCGCCCAGCGTGATGTCCTCGTGCACCGGCGTGAGCTGGGCCTCACCGAGCACGAAGCGTTCGCGGAACAGGCCCTGCGCATGCGGGAACACGCTGGCGCTGCCGAGGAAGAACATGCTGCGGCACAGGTTGAACCGCCCACCGAGGCAGTAGTCGCAGTGGCGGCAGGGATGCGAGGGGTTCACCGCGACCTTGTCGCCCGGCTTCACGCGCGTCACGCTGGGGCCGATGCGCTCGACGATGCCTGCGGCCTCGTGCCCCGGAATGAGCGGCTCGCGCAGCACGAAGGCGCCCACGCGGCCGTGGCCGAAGTAGTGCAGGTCGGAGCCGCAGATGCCGCCGGCGCCCAGGCGCAGTTCGACCTCGTGTTCGCCGAGGGCGGGTGTCGGCACGTCGTCGAGGCGAAGGTCCTTCGCTGCGTGGATGCGGCAAGCAAGTGTCATGAGCGCCCTCCTTCCGACGAGTGCCTCGGGCGTGCGCCCATGGAGGCGCGCAGCGGTTTAGCTCGGCCCGAACGGCGTCGCGGCTTGGCCGGCGCCTCGTTCTCGGCCTGCCAGCTGGCCATGAAGCGGTCGTGCGAGTTGGCGAGGTGGCGTGCCATCGCGGCGCGGGCGTCCTGCGGCGACTGATGGGCGATCGCGTCGACGACGGCGCGGTGCTCCTCGATCGCGGTCGCCCAGCTGCGTGCCGTCTCGAAGTGGCTGCCGAGTTGCTCGAACAATGGGTTGTGGCGTTCGTCGAACAGCTCGCTGACGATGCGCAGCAGCACCGAGTTGTCGCTGGCCTCGGCGATGCGGGTGTGGAACAGGCGGTCGCCCTCGGTAGGCGTCTGCCCGGCCGCCGCCTCCTTCTCCATCACCGCGATCGCCTCGCGCAGCCCGGCGACCTGCGCGCGCTTCATGTGCAGCGCGGCCTGTGCGGCGAGCTCTCCCTCGATCAGGGCGCGCGCGCGGATGGTTTCCAGCGGGCTCTCGGCCTCGTGCAGCGGCGCCGCGCTGCGCGCCGCGGCGTCGGCCGCGCGCACGTAGATGCCCGAGCCCATGCGCACCTCGACGCGCCCCTCGACTTCGAGGGCGATCAGCGCCTCGCGCACCGAGGGCCGCGACACGCCGAGTTGCGCGGCGAGGTCGCGCTCCGGCGGCAGGCGCGAGCCGGCTGGGAACTCGCCGCCGTCGATCAGCACGCGCAGCTGATCGGCAATCTGTCGGTACAGGCGGCGGGGCTCGATGGTCTGCAGCGGCATGCCGGAAGCTGGGGTGAGTCGGAGGCGGTCAAGTGGCCTGACCAATTGGCGGAGGATAGGGCGCGCCGCGGCTGCCCTCAACGCCGGGATTACCCGGGTGGCCCGGGATCCCTGCGCACGTTCGTCGTGCCCGTTTGCATGTATCGAAACACCCTAGGAGGGCGCCTGCGGCGCTCCGTCAGAATCCTCGCTGCCCCCTGGAGAGAGTGATGGATAAGAACTGGTTGAAGCAGTACCCCGCGGGCGTGCCGGCGAACATCGACGTCGCGCAATACGCCTCGCTGGTGGCGCTGCTCGAGGAGAGCCTGAAGAAGTACGCGGCGCTGCCGGCGTACAAGTTCATGGGCAAGGCGATCAGCTTCGCGCAGGTGGACGAAGCCTCGCGCGCCCTGGCCGCCTACCTGCAGTCGCTCGGCCTGGCCAAGGGCGACCGCGTCGCCATCATGCTGCCCAACGTGCCGCAGTACCCGGTCGCAGTGGCGGCGGTGCTGCGCGCCGGCTACGTGGTGGTCAACGTCAACCCGCTGTACACGCCGCGCGAACTGGAGCACCAGCTGAAGGACTCGGGCGCGAAGGCGATCATCATCGTCGAGAACTTCGCCCACGTGCTGCAGCAGGTGATGAGTGCGGTGCCGACGAAGAAGGTCATCCTCACCGCGCTGGGCGACATGCTCGGCTTCCCGAAGTCGCTGATCGTCAACTACGTGGTGCGCAAGGTGAAGAAGCTGGTGCCGGCCTTCGAGCTGCCCGGCGCCGTGAGGTTCAACGACGCGCTCTCGCAGGGACGCGGCAAGACCTTCACGCCGGCGCAGGTCGGCCCGGAAGACATCGCCGTGCTGCAGTACACCGGCGGCACCACCGGCGTCAGCAAGGGCGCGGTGCTGCTGCACCGCAACCTCGTGGCCAACATCCTGCAGGCGGAGGCGTGGTACCAGCCGGCGCTGAAGAAGATCCCGAAGGGCGAACAGATCAACACCGTCTGCGCGCTGCCCCTGTACCACATCTTCGGCTTCAACACGAACATGATGCTGTCCATGCGCATGGGCGGCTGCAACATCCTGATCGCCAACCCGCGCGACCTGCCGGCGATGTTCAAGGACCTGGCGCGCGAGAAGTTCCACAGCTTCCCGGCGGTGAACACGCTGTTCAACGCGATGGCCAATCACCCCGAGTTCGGCACGGTGGACTGGAGCAGCCTGGTGATCTCGGTGGGCGGCGGCATGGCGGTGCAGAGCGCCACCGCCAAGCTGTGGCTGGAGAAGACAGGCTGCCCGATCGTCGAAGGCTATGGGCTGTCCGAGACCTCGCCGTCGGCGACCTGCAACCCGGTGGACAGCACCGCGTACAGCGGCAATATCGGCCTGCCGATGCCGAACACCGAGCTGACGCTGCTCGACGACGACGGCAAGGAGGTGCCCGTCGGCACGCCCGGCGAGATCGCGATCCGCGGTCCGCAGGTGATGGCCGGCTACTGGCAGCGCCCCGACGAGACCGCCAAGGTGATGACCGCCGACGGCTTCTTCCGCACCGGCGACATCGGCGTGGCCGACGAGCGCGGCTACTTCAGGATCGTCGACCGCAAGAAGGACATGATCCTGGTCAGCGGCTTCAACGTCTACCCGAACGAGGTCGAGGACGTGGTCACGCAGATGGATGGCATCCTCGAGTGCGCGGCCATAGGCATCCCGGACGAGAAGGCCGGCGAGGCGGTGAAGCTGGTCATCGTGAAGAAGAACCCGGCCGTCACCGAGGCCGACGTGCGCTCGTACTGCGAGGCCCACCTGACCGGCTACAAGCGGCCCAAGGTGGTGGAGTTTCGCGCCGAACTGCCGAAGACGCCGGTGGGCAAGATCCTGCGGCGGGAGCTCAGGGACAAGGGCTGAGCGTCCAGGTCTTTCCCCTCGTGCGACACTGATCGCATGAGCCGCATCGCCATCGTCAGCGCCATGCACGAGGAGCTTCGGGCGTTGCTGCCCGTCCTCGAGAAGCCGCAACGGGCCGATTTCGCCGGCCGCAGCTTCCACTTCGGCCAGATGCAGGGCCAGCCGGTGGTGATGGTGCTCTCGGGCATCGGCAAGGTGGCGGCGGCCACCACCGCGGCGCTGCTGCTGCAGGAAGTCGACGTGCAGCGCATCGTCTTCACCGGCTCGGCCGGCGGACTTGGCACGGGCGTGCGCGTGGGCGATGTGGTGATCGCGCGCGAGCTGCTGCAGCACGACATGGACGCCTCACCGCTGTTTCCGCGCTACGAAGTGCCGCTGACCGGCCGCTCGCGCTTTCCCACCGACGCCGATCTGAGCGACTCGCTCGCCGCCGCGGCGCTGCACTGCCTCAACCACGCCGCCGAGCGCATCGGCGAGGCGCATCTGGCCGACTTCGGCATCGACAGCCCGCTGCTGCACCAGGGCCTGGTGGTCAGCGGCGACCGTTTCATCGCCACCGCCGCCGAGAGCGAGGCGCTGCGCGGCGATCTGCCCGACGCCCTGGCCGTCGAGATGGAAGGCGCGGCGCTGGCGCAGGTCTGCGCCGACTTCGGCCGGCCCTTCGCGGTGATCCGCACCGTTTCCGACCGCGCCGACGACAGCGCGCATGTCGACTTCAAGCGCTTCATCGCCGAAGTGGCCAGCGTCTACACGCGCGAGATCCTCGCCACCTGGCTGTCGGGCCGCGCCGACTGATGGCCGCCCCGCCGCGACTGCATGTGCCGCTGCCGCTGCACGAGGGACTGGAGACCGGGCTGCCCGAGGGCGCGGGGCGCCACGTCCAGGTGCTGCGCCTGCAACCCGGCGCGGCGCTGACGCTGTTCGACGGCCGCGGCGGCGAGTGGGCTGCGCGGGTGCTGCAGATCGGCCGGCGCGAGGTGCGCGTGCGCATCGGTGCGTTCGACGAGGTGTCGCGCGAGCTGCCGGCGGCGGTGACGCTCGCGGTGGGCATGCCGGCCAACGAGCGCATGGATGTGCTGGTCGAGAAGGCCTGCGAACTCGGCGTCGCGGCGCTCCAGCCGCTCGTGTGCGAACGATCGGTGCTGCGTCTGGCGGGCGAGCGCGCCGAGCGGAAGGTGCAGCACTGGCAGGCCGTGGCGGTGGCGGCCTGCGAGCAGTGCGGCCGCACGCGCGTGCCCGTGGTCGCGCCGGTGCGCAGCCTGCCGGACTGGCTCGCCGGCCTGGCCGCAGCGACCGCGCAGCCGCGCCTCGTGCTCAGCCTGCGCGATGCCGGCACCCTGCCCGCGGCCGGCAGTTTCGGCGAGCTCACCGCCCTCAGCGGCCCGGAGGGCGGCCTGAGCGAGGCCGAGGAAGAGGCGGCACGACGGCGCGGCTTCATCCCGGTGTCGCTCGGCGCGCGCACGCTGCGGGCCGACACGGCACCTCTCGCGCTGCTGGCGCATCTGGCGATCAGCCTCGAAGGACTCGCTTGAACCTCCAGCTTCTGCTGCTGGCGCTGTGCCAGGGCTTCTTCCTCACCAACAACGTCACCTTCATCGCCATCAACGGGCTGGTCGGGCTCTCGATCGCGCCGCAGCCGTGGATGGCGACGCTACCGGTCGCCGGCTACGTGGCCGGTGGCGCGCTGTGCGCCTCGCTGGTGGCGCGTCACCAGCGCGCCTACGGACGCAGGCGCGCCTTCCAGCTCGGTCTGCTGGTGGCGATGGCGTCCACGGCCCTGTGCGCCTATGCAGCTTCGTTGCAGAACTTCTGGCTGCTCGTCGTCGCCACGCTGGTGGCCGGCTACTACAACGCCAACGCCGCGCTGTACCGCTTCGCAGCCGCCGAACTGGTCGAGCCGGCCTTCAAGGAACGTGCGATCTCCTGGGTGCTGGCCGGCGGCATCCTCGGCGCCGTGGTCGGACCCAACCTGGCCAGCGCCACGCGTGACGCGCTGCCGGTGGCCTTCGCCGGTGCCTACGCGTCGCTGGTGGGCGTGGCGCTGCTGTCGCTGCTGACGATCTCGTTCGTCCGCTTCCCGCCGCTGCCACAACCGAACGCCGCGCACCCCGGCAGGCCGCTGCGCGAGATCGCGCGCCAACCGGTGTTCATCGTTGCGGTGACCGGCTGCGCGCTCGGCTACGGCGTGATGAACCTGCTGATGGCGGCGACGCCGATCGCGATGTCGCAGTGCGCGCACCCGTTCTCCAGCGCCGCGCTGGTGCTCGAATGGCATGTGCTGGGGATGTTCGTGCCCAGCTTCTTCACCGGCTCGCTGATCAGGCGCTTCGGCGTGCTGTCGGTGATGGCCGCGGGCGTGCTGCTCAACGCCGTCTGCATCGCGGTGGCGCTGACAGGGGTGGAACTGATGCAGTTCCTCGTCGCGCTGTTCGCGCTCGGCGTGGGATGGAACTTCCTCTACGTCGGCGGCACGACGCTGCTCACCCAGGCCTACCGGCCCGAGGAGAAGACCACCGCCCAGGCGGCGATGGACACCGCGGTGTTGTCGACCATGACGCTGACCTCGCTGGGCTCGGGCGCGCTGGTCACCACCCAGGGCTGGACCTGGCTGAACCTGGGCTCGATCGTGCCGGTGGTGATGACCGGCGCGGCGATCGCCTGGCTGGCGCGGCGCCGGCGCGGGGTGGCGGCCGCCTGAGCACCCCGCGATGCGCTACGGCTGCCGTTCCGACCGCGCGCCGCGTGCCGATCCGGCGACGAGGTCGAAGCGGTAGAGCCGGCACTCGATCGGCCCGTTCCACATCGGGATGCGGCGGCTCTCCTTCAGCCGCATCGCGCTCGGCAGCTTCATGTCGGGGCTGAGCACCCAGGCGGTCCAACCCGCGGCGTGGCGCGTGTAGGCCTGCTTCCAGTGCGAGGCCAGGCGGGCGAAGAAGTCGCTCGGCATGGACTTGTTGTCGTCCGGGCGGTCCTGCGCCGACGGCCGCGCCGCCTTGCCGCCGACCTCGATGCGCTCGCCATAGGGCGGGTTGAGCACGAGGGTGCCCGGCAAGCCCTCGGGCAGCGCGGGCGCGGGGCGCTCCAGCGCGTCGCCGCCGTTGAAGGTGATGGAGGCCTCGACGCCGGCACGCTGCGCGTTGCGCCGTGCGAAGTCGACCATGCGGAAGGACACGTCGCTGGCGTGGATGGGCACGGCACTCGCATGAATGCGCGCCTTCGCCTCGACCTTCAGCGTCTGCCACAACGCACGCTCGCGCGGCCCGCCGAAGGGCAGCAGACGCTCGAACGCGAAGCGGCGCTGCAGGCCCGGTGCGATCCCGCAAGCGATCTGGGCGGCCTCGATGGCAATGGTGCCGGAGCCGCAGCACGGATCGTGCAGCGCGCCGCCGGCCTCCGGCGTGCCGCGCCAGCCGGCGGCGGCCAGCATGGCGGCAGCGAGCGTCTCCTTCAGCGGCGCGTCGCCCTTGTCCTCGCGCCAGCCGCGCTTGAACAGCGGCTCGCCGGAGCTGTCGACGTACAGCGAGGCCCGCTCGGTGCCGACGTGCAGCAGCAGGGGAAGATCGGGGTGGCGCGTGTCGACGCTGGGGCGCTCGCCGGTGGCTTCGCGAAGCTGGTCGCACACCGCGTCCTTGATGCGCAGCGCGGCAAAGTTCAGGCTCTTCAGCGGGCTCTTCTGCGCGGTGGTGTCCACGCGCAGCGTGTGGCGAGGGGTGATCCATTGCAGCCAGTCCACGCCCTGCGCGAGGGCATAGAGGTCATCCTCGTCACGGTACGCGCCCTCGGCCACCTCGATCAGCACGCGCTGGGCGAGTCGCGACTCGAGGTTCAGCAGCATCACCTCGCGCGGATCGCCGTCGAGACCGACGCCGCCGCGCGCCACGCGCAGGCGCGCGCCGGGAAGCACCCGCGCAATTTCCTCGGCGAGCCATTCCTCGACGCCGGCCGCGCAGGGCAGGAACAGCGGGAGAGGCATGGAACGCGTCAGGCCGCGCGCCGGGCCGCCCCAAGCGCGGCCTGCTCCCCCACGGGGGGGCGCGAACGAAGCGAGCTTGGGGGCGCCATCACATCGCCTTGCGCAGGTTCGCGGGCGCGATCTTCAGGGCCTCGCGGTACTTCGCCACCGTGCGGCGTGCGACCTGGATGCCCTGCTCCTCGAGCATCTGCGAGATCTGGCTGTCCGACAGCGGCTTGTTCACGTCCTCGGCGGCGACCAGCTGCTTGATCAGCGCACGCACCGCAGTGCTCGAGGCGTTGCCGCCGGCGTCGGTGTTCAGCGACGAGCCGAAGAAGTACTTCAGCTCGAAGGTGCCGAAGGGCGTCGACATGTACTTGGCCGTGGTCACGCGCGAGATGGTCGATTCGTGCAGGCCCAGCTCGTCGGCGATCTCGCGCAGCACCAGCGGCTTCATGGCGATCTCGCCGTGCGTGAAGAAGCTCTTCTGCCGTTCGACGATGGCCTGCGAGACGCGCTGGATGGTGTCGAAGCGCTGCAGGATGTTCTTCATGAACCAGCGCGCCTCCTGAAGCCGTGCGTTCAGCCCGGCGCCGGCGCCGTTCATCCCGGCGCCGCCGCCGCCGCCGCTGCCGCTGCCGCGGCCTTGGCGGATCGCGTTGGCGTAGAGGTCGTTGATGCGCAGCCGCGGCATCACGTCGGGGTTGAGCGTGACCTTCCAGCTGCGCCCCGACTTCTGCACGATCACGTCGGGCACGATGATGTTGGCCTCGGCGCGCGCGAACGGGCGGCCCGGCTTGGGTTCGCAGGCGACGATCAGTGCCTGCGCCTGCTTGAGCAGGTCTTCGTCGGCGCCGGTGGCGGCGACCAGCTTCTTCAGGTCGCGCCGCGCCAGCAGGTCCAGGTGGCTCTTGCAGACGATGATCGCGACCATCTGCGCCTCGCTGCGCGGCAAGGCGCGCAGCTGCAGGATCAGGCACTCGGACAGGTTGGCTGCGCCCACGCCGGTGGGCTCCATGCTCTGCAGGAAGCGCAGGCCGCAGCGCAGCTGGTCGACCAGTGCCTCCAGCGATTCGTCGTCGGCGTCCGCGCCGAGCAACTGCGCCGCGATCTCCTCGATCGGGTCGGCAAGGTAGCCGTCGTCGGTGAGCGACTCGATCAGCACCAGCACCGAGGCGGCGTCTTGCTCCGACAGGCGCATGCCCGAGAGCTGCTCGCGCAGGTGGTCCTGCAGCGTCGGCAGCGCGGCGTCCCGCTCGGCGCCATCGAAATCGTCGCTCTCGCCCTGGCCGGCGGACTTGCTCGGCGTCTCGCCGATGCCGTCGAAATCGTCGCGCTCGGTGCCGTTCTCCCAGTCGTCGCGCTCGGTGGTGCCGAGCTCGGCGCTGTCCAGCCCTGGCGCTTCGTCGGCCGCCTCGCTGCCGGATTCGGCGGAGCGCTCGGTCTCGCGCTCGCCGGCGCGCTCGGCGGCGCTGGTGCGCTCGACCAGCGGCTCGAAGGGCGTGGGGCCGTCCTCGTCGGCCTCGAGGAAAGGGTTCTGTTCCAGCATCTGCTCGACCTCCTGGTGGAGTTCGAGCGTGGACAGCTGCAGCAGACGGATCGACTGCTGCAGCTGTGGCGTCAGTGCCAGATGCTGCGAGAGGCGGACCTGGAGGGATGGCTTCATGGCCCGGTCACATGCGGAAATGCTCGCCGAGATAGACCTTGCGCACGTCCGCGTTCTCGACGATCTCGGAGGGCGTGCCTTCGGCCAGCACGGTGCCCTCGCTGATGATGTAGGCGCGGTCGCAGATGCCCAGCGTCTCGCGCACGTTGTGATCGGTGATCAGCACGCCGATGCCGCGCGCCTTGAGGAAGCTGATGATGCGCTGGATCTCCAGCACGGCGATCGGGTCGACGCCTGCGAAGGGCTCGTCGAGCAGGATGAAACGCGGCTGCGTGGCCAGCGCGCGCGCGATCTCCACGCGGCGACGCTCCCCGCCGGACAGTGCCGGGGCGGGCACGCTGCGCAGCTTCTCGATCGAAAGGTCATGCAGCAGGCCGTCAAGCAGCTGGTCGATCTGCGCCTCGCGCAGAGGCTTTCCGTCCTTGTCGAGCTGCAGCTCGAGCACGGCGCGGATGTTCTCCTCCACCGTGAGCTTGCGGAAGATCGACGCCTCCTGCGGCAGGTAGGACAGGCCCAGGCGGGAGCGCAGGTGGATGGGCAGCCGCTCGACGCGCTGGCCCTCGATGCTGATCTCGCCCGCGTCGGCGCGCACAAGGCCGACGATCATGTAGAAGCTGGTCGTCTTGCCGGCGCCGTTGGGGCCGAGCAGGCCGACCACCTCGCCGCTGTCCACCGCCAGGCGCACGTCCTTCACCACCTTGCGCACACCGTAGGACTTCTGCAGGCCGTTGGCTTCGAGCCGGTGCGCGCGTGGCGCGGCGGCGCTCATGGCGGGGTTCATTTCGGGCCCCCGAGCGCGGGGCTCAGGCGCAGCGGCGGTGCCGGTTGCGACGCGGCGGCGGCAGCCGCCTCGGCAGCGGCGGTGCTGCCCTCGCGCGGCGTCAGCACGGCGCGCACCCTGCCGCTGGGGTTGGTGGGCGTGGCGGCGGCACCACCGGAGACGCTGAACACTTCCTCGATGCTGTTGTAGCTGACGACGTTGCCGGCGATCTCGTCGGCCACCGTGTTGCCCCGCAGGCGGCGCACCGCCGCGTTGGTGACGAAGCGGATGGTGTCGTTCTTGCCGTCGTACTCGAGACGCTCGGCCTCGCCTTCGATCCACTCGTCCACGCCGTCGCGCTTCTGGCGGAAGGTGGCCGGCTTGTTCGCCGCGCCGATCGCCACCGCATTGTGGTAGCCCTCGGGCGTCTCGCGCACCTCGATGCGCCCGGCACGGATGGTCATCGTGCCCTTCGTGACGACGACGTTGCCGTTGAAGACGACATGCTGGTTGAGCAGGTCGATGCGGCCCGGCTGGTCGGCCTCGACGTTCAAGGGTTTGAAACGGTCGGCCTTTTCAGCATTCGCTGCGTCTGCACCCGCCAGCGCGGCCAGCATGAGCAGGGCGCCACGCAGGTGGCGGGAAGAGGGCCTGAGGAAGGGCATCGGAAGCGTCGGGATCGAGGGCATGAAACTTGCATAAGCATTCTAGCCCACGAGTCGCCCCGCCGGGCGAACCCGACGAACCCGCGACGCGACACGCGCGGTGCAGCCGATCAGCCCTTGCGCGAGGCCCCGATCAGGAACTCGGTCACCAGCAGCATCTTGTCCTGGCCGCCGGCCATGCTGCCCGACGTGTAGAAGCGGCCCTGGATGCCGATCGCCGGCACGCCGTCGATCTTGTAGGCCTCGGCCAGTTGCTTGGCCTGGCGCGCCTTGGTCTGCACGGCGAAGGAACCCATCACTTCGACGACCTTGGCGCCGTCCAATCCGTTCTTGCTCATGAACGCGGCGATGTCGGCCGGCTTGTCGAGCTTCTGGCGGTCGTTGTGGATGGCGTAGAACACCTTGCGGTGCATTGCGTCCAGTTGCCCCAGCGCTTCCAGCGCGTAGTAGATGCGCTGGTGGGTGCCGAAGGGCTCCTCGCGGAACTGCACCGGCACGCGGCGGAAGGCCACGTAGTCGGGCAGCTTCTTCACCCAGGCCTCGAGCATGGGCTCGAAGGCGTTGCAGTGGGGGCAGCCGTACCAGAAGAACTCGATCACCTCGACCTTGCCGGCCGGCGCCGTGACCGGCAGGGGCTGGCCGAGCCGCACGTAGTGCGTGCCCTCGACCGGGCCGCCTTGTGCGGAGGCGGGCAGACCCAGGCCCAGGGTGCTGGCGCCCAGCAGGGCGGCGGAGAACTCGCGTCGTTGCATTTTGATCATCTCTTCGTCGGGTGCGATGGCTCGATTCTGTGGCCAGACAGGGTCGTTTGCCGGAAAGTTCAATCAGACCGTTTGACGTCGCTCACTTCTGCACGCGCACCAGCGCCGTTTCGACGCCCGCGCTGGCCAGCTTTTCCTTCGCGCCGTCGGCGTCGTCCTTGCGCGGGAACGGGCCGATGCGCACGCGGTAGACGGTGCGGCCCGACTGCTCCCGCTCGCTGACCTTCGCCTCGAAGCCCATCATCGCGAGGCGCGCCCGCTGCTGCTCGGCGTCCTCCGGCCGGGCGAAGGCGCCGGCCTGCACGAAGTAGTTGAACGGGTCGGCGGCCGGCGTCGGCCTGACGGTGCTGGTCTCGCGTGCCGAGAGGATCGCCGCCGGGTCGCGCGCGCTGGCCGGCGCCGAGGCCCTGGGCGCGGCGGCCACCGGCGGTGCGCCCGGCGCCGTCGCCGGCGCGGCCGTCACCGGCGCGCTGGCGCCGGCCACCGGCGACTTGGGTCCGACCGGCTTGGACAGCCCGGCGTTCGGATCCCAGTTCTTGTTCTTCTCCATTTCGGCCGCGTCTTGCTCGGCGGTGCGTTGCGGCACCTTGTTGACGAAGGGAACCGGCACCTTGGTCACGTACAGGGCCACGGCCAGCGCAAGCGCCAGACCGACCAGCAGGCCCACGATCAGGCCCATGGCGAATCCGCCACGTTGTCTCTTCATGCGGTCTCCAGCGCGGGTTGTTCCCGGTCCATGCGTTGCGGGGCGGACACACCCAGCACCGCGAGCGCGTTGCGCAGCACCTGACGCGTGGCCGAGAGCAGCGCAATGCGTGCGCGTGCCAGCTCGGCATCGTCGACGAGGAAGCGCTCGTTGGCGTAGTAGCTGTGGAAGGCGCCGGCCACGTCGCGCAGGTAGAAGGCAATGTCGTGCGGCGCGAGTTCGGCCGCTGCGCCTGACAGCACGGCGGGGAACTCGGCCAGCTTGAGCATCAGCGCCGCTTCGCTGGGCGCGGTCAGGCGCGTCAGGTCGGCATCGTGCAGCACCCCCAGCACGCCGCCCTTGTCGACGAACTGCTGGATCACCGAGCAGATTCTCGCGTGTGCGTACTGCACGTAGAAGACCGGGTTCTCGTCGTTGCGCTTCAGCGCCAGGTCGACGTCGAAGACGAACTCGGTGTCGGCCTTGCGGCTGAGCATGAAGAAGCGCACTGCATCGCGGCCGGTCCAGTCGACCAGGTCGCGCAGCGTCACGTAACTGCCGGCGCGCTTGGAGATCTTCACCTCTTCGCCGCCCTTCATGACCGTGACCATCTTGTGCAGCACGTAGTCGGGGTAGCCGGGCGGCACCCCGGCGCCGGCCGCCTGCACGCCGGCGCGCACGCGGGCGATGGTGCCGTGGTGGTCGCCGCCCTGGATGTTGATCGCCTTACCGAAGCCGCGCTCGTGCTTGGCCAGGTGGTAGGCGACGTCGGGCACGAAGTAGGTGTAGCTGCCGTCGGACTTGCGCATCACGCGGTCCTTGTCGTCGCCGTATTCGGTGGTGCGCAGCCACAGGGCGCCGCCGTCTTCGTAGGTCTTGCCGGCGGCGACGAGGCGCTTGACGGTGTCCTCGACGCGGCCGCTGGTGTACAGGCTGGACTCGAGGTAGTAATGGTCGAAGCGCACGCCCAGTGCCTTGAGGTCGAGGTCCTGCTCGTGGCGCAGGTAGGCGACGGCGAACTGGCGGATGCCTTCGAGGTCTTCGGTGTGGCCGGAGGCGGTGAACTCGCGGTCGTCGGCGTGCACGGTCTTGCGCGCGGCGAAGTCGGCGGCCACGTCGGCGATGTAGTCGCCGTTGTACGCGGCCTCGGGCCAGCCCGCGTCGCCGGGCTTGAGGCCCCGCAGGCGGGCCTGCACCGACGCGGCCAGCGTGCCGATCTGCACGCCCGCGTCGTTGTAGTAGAACTCGCGCGTCACCCGCCAGCCCTGCCAGTCGAGCAGGTTGCAGATCGCGTCGCCGAGGCAGGCTTGGCGCGTGTGTCCGGTGTGCAGCGGGCCGGTGGGGTTGGCCGAGACGAACTCCACCAGCACGGGCAGGCCATTGGGCGCGGCCCGGCCGAAGTCGTCGCCACCGTGCAGCACCTCGGCGACGACGGCCTGACGCGCGGCATCGCGCAGTCGGAGGTTGACGAAGCCCGGACCGGCGATCTCCATCGCGGCCACCCAGCGCTGCACCGCCGCCTGGCGATCCAGCGCGTCGATCAGGGCGGCGGCCACCTCGCGCGGGTTCTTCTTCAGTGGCCGCGCCAACTGCAGCGCGGCGGTGCAGGCGAGGTCGCCGTGCGCGGCCTGCTTGGGCGACTCGAACGCCGCGGCCACGCCGGTGCCCGGGCTGACTTCGGCGATCGCGTTCGCAAGCGCGGCGAGCAGGTCCTGTCTGGCTTGGATCATGCGCGGATTCTATGGCGCGACCCTCGCGCAGCCAGGACGCAGGGGCGGACACAAACCGTTGCATGGCGGTGCACGTCGACAGCGAGGAATGAGAGGAATTCCTGCGCCATATCGGGTGTACCCAAGGTCCGCGGCTGTGGAATCATCGTCGTGTCGCCGGCCGTGCCCATGACTACCACATCCATCTCCCGCCCCGAGCGCCCGGCGAGCGACGCACCGGACCTGCCGGCCCTGATCGGCAAGTACCGTGTGCTGCGCAAGCTGGGCGAGGGTGCCACCAGCGAGGTCTTCCTCTGCCACGACGACTTCCAGGGCATGGACGTCGCGATCAAGCGCGTGCGCCCGGTGGCCTTCGGCGACGTGCGCGATGGCCGCTTCTTCGAGCGATTCTTCGCTGCCGAGGCTGCGCTGGTTGGACGGCTCAAGCACCCGAACGTCGTGCAGATCTACGACGCCGTGCCCGACCCGGTGGAACCCTACCTGGTGATGGAGTACGTGCCGGGCAACACACTGCGGCCGTACTGCCGCGCCGACCAGCTGCTGTCGCTGGAGCTGATCGTCGAGCTCGGCTTCAAGTGCGCGATGGCGCTGGGCTACGTCTACCGCCAGGGGCTCATCCACCGCGACGTGAAGCCGGCCAACCTGCTGGTGACACTGACCCATGGCGCCGTCACCGACGTCAAGGTGACCGACTTCGGCAGCGTGCTCAACCTCGCGTCGGACGTGACGCAGGTCTACCGCGTCGGCTCGCTGGCCTACATGTCGCCGGAGCAGCTCGACGGCGCAGCGCTGGACTGCCGTGCCGACATCTACTCGCTCGGCGCCGTGCTCTACCACCTCATCGCCGGGCGCCCGCCCTTCGACGCGCAGGTGCAGTCGGCGATGATGCACCAGATCTACCAGCAGGCCCCGCCGCCGTTGAGCCAGCTGCGCGCCGGCGTGGCGCCCACGGTGGACGCGGTGATCCAGCGCGCGCTGGCGAAGGATCCGGGCAAGCGCTACCGCGACTGGGACGAGTTTGCGCAGGCGCTGTCGGGCCTGATTAGCCACCAGCATGTGCCGCGCGGGCAGCTGCAGGGCGTACTCGACTCGGAGCGCTTCACGCTGCTGCGCTCGCTGGACTTCTTCGCCAACTTCGGCGATGTCGAGCTGTGGGAGGTGGTGCACCGGGCCCGGTGGCAGCGGCACGACTTCGGCCACGCGCTGTACCGCAAGGGCGAGGAGGGCAACACCTTCCACATCATCGCCAAGGGCGAGCTCGAGGTGTTCCGCGACGGGCAGAAGGTCGCCCAGCTGGGCGCTGGCACCTCGGTGGGCGAGATGGCCTACCTGGCTCCCAGCCCCGACCTGCGCCGCCACAGCACCGACGTGATCGTCACCGAGACGGCGACCACCATCTCCTTCACGCCGGACACGCTGGCCCAGCTGAGCCCGGGCTGCCGGCACCTGTTCGACGAGGGATTCATCCGCGTGCTGGTGCGGCGGCTGCACGCCGCCCACGAGGCTCTGGCCCACCCGCGGCGCATCCTCTGAGCCGGGCGGCCGGGCCGCCGCTTGAATCAGTCGAGACTCCCTGTATGCCGGGAGACGGGCTGGCGCGTTTCCTCCACAGCCGCGGGCCGGGCACGATGCTCCAATCCGCAGCGTCCACCCAGCCCACACGGAGAAGCAGAATCCATGAAGAAGACGATCACCCTCGCGGCTCTGGCCATGTCGGCGTTCCTTGCGCCGGCCTATGCCGCCGATGCGGCCAGCGCCCCCAAGGCCACCGCTCAGCAGACCAAGATGGCCACCTGCAACAAGGAGGCCGGCGAGATGAAGGGCGACGAGCGCAAGGCGTTCATGCAGCAGTGCCTGTCGGCGAAGAAGCCGACCCAGCAGGAGAAGATGAAGACCTGCAATCAGGAGGCCGGCGAGATGAAGGGCGACGAGCGCAAGGCGTTCATGAAGGAATGTCTCAGCAAGTGACGCCGCCGGGCTGACCGTGCGACCTCGGGCCCGGCCGGCGCGCCGGGCCCGTCCGTTTCAGGCCGCGACGGGCTGCCGCCAGTAGGCCGCATCGCCGTAGGTGTGCTTG
Source organism: uncultured Piscinibacter sp. (assembly GCF_937952055.1). Classification (GTDB taxonomy): domain Bacteria; phylum Pseudomonadota; class Gammaproteobacteria; order Burkholderiales; family Burkholderiaceae_C; genus Piscinibacter. Next base: position 177,049 of record NZ_CALFYO010000025.1, on the reverse strand, counting down.
AGGAAGTCGATCCACAGCCGCACGCGCAGCGGCAGATGCTTGGCGTGCGGGAACACCGCATAGATGCCGTTCGGCGGCGCGGCAAAGTCGTCGAGCACCGTCACCAGCCGGCCGCTGGCGACCTCCTGCTCCACTTCCCACGTCGAGCGCCATGCGATGCCGAGGCCGGCCACGCACCAGTCGTGCAGCACCTGGCCGTCGCTGCAGTCGAGTCGACCGCTCGGGCGAAGGTGCGTCACCGCGCCGTCGACCACGAAGGCCCAGCCGCGCGTCTGGCTGGCGTCCGAACTGAGAGTCAGGCACTCGTGGCGCAACAGGTCGTTCGGGTGCTTGGGCGTGCCCGCGCGCTTCAGGTAGGCGGGTGTGGCCACGCACAGCCGCCGGTTGTCGGCCATGCGCACGCTGATCAGGCTCGAGTCGGGCAGGTCGCCGACACGTACCGCGCAGTCGTAGCTCTCGTTGACGATGTCCACCACCCGGTCGCTGAGGTTCAGTGACACGTTGACGTCGGGATGCTGTTCGATGAAGCGCGGCACCAGCGGCGCGACATGGCGGCGGCCGAAGCCGGCCGGCGCGGTCACGCGCAGGTAGCCACTTGCCTTCACGCCGCCGGCGCTGACGCTGGCCTCGGCGTTGGCGAGGTCGGCGAGCAGACGTTGGCAGTCCTCCAGGTAGGCGCTGCCCTCGTGGGTCAAGGTGATCTTGCGCGTGGTGCGCACGAGCAACTTCACGCCCAGCCGCTCCTCCAGCGCGTCGATGCGGCGCCCGATCACCGCCGGCGCCACACCCTCGGCATGGGCCGCTGCCGTCAGGCTGCCACGCGCCGCCACCGAAACGAAAGATTCGATCTGCTTCAGCCGGTCCATGGGGCGGGATTATGCGCGGGGGGTGCGTAGATTCCGCCGCTGGCGTCACAAATCCACGACTTTTCGCGCTATTAATGTTGTTGTGCACGTGGAATAGATTTGCGTCATGGAATCCACGCCAGGAAATGCCTTGCCCGCGCCGCGCGCAGTCCTCTTCGATGCCTACGGCACGCTGTTCGACGTCTACAGCGTCGGCTTGCTCGCCGAGCAGCTGTTTCCCGGCCAAGGCGACGCGCTCGCCGTACTCTGGCGCGACAAGCAGATCGAATACACGCGCCTGACCTCGATGAGCGGACAGTACCGGCCGTTCTGGGATCTGACGCGTGCCGGCCTGCGCTTCGCCGCGCAGCGCCTGGGGCTGGCGTTGGACCGCGGCGCCGAGGAGCGGCTGATGAACCAGTACCGGCACCTCTCGGCATTCCCGGAGAACCGCGAGGTGCTGCAGGCACTCAAGGCGCGCGGTATCCCGGCCGGCATCCTCTCCAACGGCGACCCCGAGATGCTCGGCGTCGCCGTCAAGAGCGCCGGCTTTTCCGGCCTGCTCGACCACGTGCTCAGCGTGCACGCCTTGCGCAAGTACAAGACCGACCCGGCCGCCTACGCGATCGGACCGCAGGCGCTGGGCCTGCCTGCGCGCGACATCCTGTTCGTCTCCAGCAACGGCTGGGACGCCATCGGCGCGACCTGGTACGGCTACACCACCTTGTGGGTGAACCGTGCGGGCCTGCCGCTCGAACAACTCGACACCGCGCCGACGCGCATCGGCAACAGCCTGCGCGACGTGCTGGACTTCTTTCCGAACCCTTGACGCATCGAGGATTGCCATGACCGATCGCACCGCCCGCCACCGCCTGCACGTCGCCACGCCGCTGTACCGCTTCATCGAGGACCGCGTGCTGCCCGGCACGGGCGTCTCCAGCGAGACCTTCTGGGCCGGCTTCGACGCCATCGTGCACGACCTCGCGCCGAAGAATGCCGCGTTGCTGGCCGAGCGGGATCGCCTGCAGGCGGAACTCGATGCCTGGCACCAGGCGAACCCGGGACCGATCACGGCGCCGAAGAAGTACCGAGCCTTCCTCGAGAAGATCGGCTACCTGGTGCCGGAAACGGGGAAGGTGAAGGCGACGACGAAGAACGTCGACGCCGAGCTGGCGCTGCAGGCCGGCCCGCAACTGGTGGTGCCGATCACCAACGCACGCTACGCGCTGAACGCCGCCAACGCCCGCTGGGGTTCGCTGTACGACGCGCTGTACGGCACCGACGCGATCAGCGAGGCCGACGGCTGCGAGAAGGTCGGTGGCTACAACCCGAAGCGCGGCGCCAAGGTGATCGAGTACGCCCGCTACGTGCTCGACCGCTGCGCGCCGCTCAGGAAGGGCTCGCACATCGACTCGACGGCCTACCGCGTGGTCGACAACAACCTGGTGGTGACGCTGAAGGACGGCACGACCGTGGGCCTGAAGAATCCGGCGCAGTTTGTCGGCTTCCAGGGCGAGATGGACGCGCCGTCGTCCGTGCTGCTGTCGCACCACGGTCTGCACATGGACATCCGCATCGACAAGCAGCATTCGATCGGCGCCACCGACCCGGCCGGTGTCGCCGACCTGGTGCTGGAGTCGGCGCTGTCCACCATCCTCGACCTCGAGGACTCCGTGGCGGTGGTCGATGCCGAGGACAAGGTGCTCGCCTACGGCAATTGGCTGGGCATCATCGAGGGCACGCTGACCGAGGAGGTGTCCAAGGGCGGCAAGACCTTCACCCGTGGCCTCAACCCCGACCGCCGCTACACCGGCCCGCGCGGCGAGGACGTGGTGCTGCACGGCCGCTCGCTGCTGTTCGTGCGCAACGTCGGCCACCTGATGAGCAACCCGGCGATCCTGTGGGGCGATGACCAGCGCGAGATCCCGGAAGGCATCATGGACGCGGTCATCACCACGACGATCGCCCTGCACGACCTGCAGCGCCACGGCAAGGACGGCATCACCAACTCGCGCACCGGCTCGGTGTACATCGTCAAGCCGAAGATGCACGGCCCGGCCGAGGTGGCCTTCGCCAGCGAGCTGTTCGGCCGCGTCGAGAAGCTGCTGGGCCTGCCCGACAGCACCGTGAAGCTGGGCATCATGGACGAGGAGCGACGCACCAGCGTCAACCTGAAGGCCTGCATCGCCGCGGCCGCGTCGCGCGTGGCCTTCATCAATACCGGATTCCTCGACCGCACCGGCGACGAGATGCACACCGCCATGCTGGCCGGCCCGATGCTGCGCAAGGGTGACATGAAGGCGAGCGCCTGGATCCAGGCCTACGAGCGCAACAACGTGCTGGTGGGCCTGTCGTGCGGCCTGCGCGGCAAGGCGCAGATCGGCAAGGGCATGTGGGCCATGCCCGACCTGATGGCGGCGATGCTGCAGCAGAAGATCGCCCATCCCAAGGCCGGCGCCAACACCGCCTGGGTGCCGAGCCCGACGGCGGCCACGCTGCACGCGCTGCACTACCACCAGGTGGATGTGTTCAAGGTGCAGAAGGAGCTGGAGAAGATCGACGCGGAGGCCGAGCGCGAGTCGCTGCTGTCGGGCCTGCTGTCGATTCCGGTGGTGAAGAAGCCGCAGTGGAGCGACGAGGAGAAGCAGCAGGAGCTGGACAACAATGCCCAGGGCATTCTGGGCTACGTGGTGCGCTGGGTCGACCAGGGCGTGGGCTGCTCCAAGGTGCCCGACATCCACAACGTCGGTCTGATGGAGGACCGCGCCACGCTGCGCATCAGCAGCCAGCACATCGCCAACTGGCTGCACCACGGGGTGGTGAGCAAGTCGCAGGTCAACGCGACGTTCCGGCGCATGGCCAAGGTGGTGGACAAGCAGAACGCCGGCGACCCGTTGTACCGGCCGATGGCCGGGAACTGGGACACCAGCCGTGCGTACCAGGCAGCGCTCGACCTCGTGTTCAAGGGCAAGGTGCAACCCAGCGGCTACACGGAGCCCCTGCTGCATGCCGCGCGGCTGCAGGTGAAGACGGCGACCGCACTGCCGCTGGCGCAGTCGGCCTGAGGCGAAAACAGCGAACCCGCGGGGGGACGGTAGCCGGCCAGCGCCGGGCCGCTCCCAGGCGGCCGGTTCACCCCCGCGGCCGGGGCGCCATCAGGTCGGCGTCGGGGTGCCGGCCATGCGGTCGTGCTTGAGGAAGTACCTGCGCGCGTGGGCCACGAGCTGGGCCTCGCTCGGATGGTCCACCGTCTCGTAGCCGACGACCTGCCTAGCCGTCTCGGCGCGGTGCTTGTCGAGGTAATGCTTGAAGTCTGCGGTGGCCGTGCGCGATCCCGTCACCAGCACCTCGGCGATGCCCTTGAGCGCATCGCACACTTCGCCGAAGAACTCGTGCTCGGTGCGCACCTTGCTGCCGTGGTAGGCGGTGTGGTGCGTGTGCGTCCTGATCTTCTGCGCCTGCACATGCTCGGCGTCGAACTGCAGGACCTGGGCGGTTTGGTGGTCGAGCCAGACCACGGCATGGAGGGACGTCACGAAGATCCTTTCTGTGTTGTGCGCTGACCGATCAGCCTGACGCCGATCGTGACCGCAGTCGGGCCGAGGCGGCTTGATGGCGGTCAACTCGGCAAAGGGCAAGTGCACAATGCTTCACTGCACGGACCCGCCCACGCATGGACACGCTCGGTCATGCCCTGTTCGACACGCCGCTCGGCGCCTGCGGCATCGCCTGGAGCGCGGCCGGCGTCACCGGCCTGCTGCTGCCCGGGGCCGATGCGGCGCGCACGCTGGCCGCGCTGCAGCGCCTCCACCCCGGCACGCCCAAGGCCGTGCCGCCCCCGGCCGTGCGGCGGGCGATTGCCGCGATCGCGGCGCTGCTGGACGGAGAAGCCGTCGACCTGGCGGATGTCGTGCTGGACATGGACGCCGTGCCGGACTTCCATCGCCGCGTCTACGCTGCGGCGCGCTGCAATCGGGCCGGGCCGCACCTGCACCTACGGCGAACTCGCCGCGCAATTGGGCGAGCCGGGCGCTGCGCGCGCCGTCGGCCAGGCCTTGGGCGCCAATCCGTTCGCGATCATCGTGCCCTGCCACCGCGTGCTCGCCGCCGCAGGACGCAGCGGCGGTTTCTCGGCGCCGGGCGGCGTGGCCACCAAGCTGCGCCTGCTGGAGATCGAAGGGGCGCGCTTCGGCGACCAGCCGTCGCTGTTCGATGCCGCCTCCTAGAATGCTCCGCCACTTGCCGTGGCCTGTTGCCCGGCCTGCGTCATGAACCTCGGCATCGACCAACTTCCCGACCGCTGCGACGTGCTCGTCGTGGGAGCCGGCCCGGCCGGCAGCGCCGCGGCCATCACGCTGGCGCGTGCCGGCATCGACGTGGTGCTTGTCGACCAGCACGCCTTCCCGCGCGACAAGGTCTGCGGCGACGGCCTGATCCCGGACGCGCACCGTGCGTTGCGCAAGCTCGGCGTGCTCGACGAGGTGATGGTTCAGGCCCGGGCGGCCACGCACGCCGGGCTGATCTCGCCGCGCGGCATCCGCGTGGACGTGCCGGGCACGCTGGCGGTGCTGCCGCGCCGCCAGCTCGACGAGATCGTCTGCCGAGCTGCTGTGGCCGCGGGGGCGAGGATGCATGCGCCGGTGCGCTTCGTCGCGCCCATCGAAGTGAACGGCGTGGTGGCGGGTGCGCGGCTCGTGCACGGCGACAGTGCAAGAGAGCTGCACTGCCGGTGGCTGGTGCTGGCCAGCGGCGCGGTGCCGCAGGCGCTGCTGGCTGCCGGCATGGCATTGCGCCAGGGGCCCAGTGGCGTGGCCCTGCGCGGCTATTTGAAGAACGATGCGATGCGCGGCCGCATCGACAAGCTCGAGGCGGTGTGGCATCGCGCGGTGGCCCCCGGCTACGGATGGATCTTTCCCTGCCGCGACGGTGTCTTCAACGTCGGCGTGGGGCTCGTCGACAGCCACGCCCGACAGCGCGAGGGCAGGGCCGTGAAGACCGACGTCAACCTGCGCGAGGTGTTCGACGCCTTCACGCGCGTCTATGCGCCGGCACGCGAGCTGGTGCAAGGCGGACAATGGCTCAGCGCGCTGAAGGGGGCGCCGCTGCGCACCACGCTGGAAGGGGCGCGCTTCTCGCGCCCCGGCCTGCTGGTCACCGGCGAGGCGGCCGGGAGCACCTACTCCTTCACCGGCGAGGGCATCGGCAAGGCGATGGAGACCGGCATGCTCGCGGCCGAGGCGCTGATCGCCGGCCGCGCCGCCGGCGATGCGTCGGTGCGCGCCGACTACGAATCGCGGCTGGCGGTGCTGCGGCCGCGCTTCCTGCTCTACGAGCGTGCCAACTGGGTGAACCGCCACCCCTGGCTGGCCGACTTCATTCTCTGGCGCGGCACGCGCAGCCCGCGGCTGCGGCGTCGCATGAGCGGGGTGCTCGACGAGTCCAGCAACCCGGGACATCTGCTCACCGTCAAGGGCTTTGCCCGACTGCTCACCGAGTAACCCCTGCCATGTGCCAGCTGCTCGGACTGAACGCCAACACGCCCACCGACGTGGTGTTCAGCTTCACCGGATTCAGCACGCGCGCCGAGGAGCACAAGGACGGCTTCGGCATCGCCTTCTTCGAAGGGCCGGGTGCCCGCGTGTTCGTCGACGCGCAGAGCGCACGCATTTCGCCGGTGGCCGAGATGGTGCGGCGCTATCCGATCAAGAGCCGCAACGTCATCGCCCACATCCGCAAGGCCACGCAGGGCCGCATCGCGCTGGAAAACACCCACCCGTTCCAGCGCGAGCTGTGGGGCCGCTACTGGGTGTTCGCGCACAACGGCGACCTGAAGCACTACGCGCCGCGGCTGCACGCCGGTTTCCGGCCGGTGGGCGACACCGACAGCGAGCGGGCCTTCTGCTGGCTGATGCAGGAGCTCGCCAAGGCGCACGCCGCCGTGCCCACGGTCGCGGAGCTCAGCGCGACGCTGCGCGAGCTGGTGCCCGGCATTGCCGCGCATGGCAGCTTCAACTTCATGCTCAGCAACGGCGAGGCGCTGTGGGCGCATTGCTCGACGAAGCTGAGCTGGCTGGTGCGCGAGCATCCGTTCCGCGCCGCGCGCCTGGCCGACGAGGACCTCAGCGTCGACTTCGCCTCCCTCACCACGCCCCGCGACCGCGTCGCCGTCGTCGTCACCGAGCCGCTGACCTGCGACGAGTGCTGGACGTCGCTGGCTCCGGGCGAGCTCGCCGTGTTCCGCGATGGCGCGCGACTGGACCTCCACTGATCCTGCCCCCATTCCGACCATGACCCTGCCTGCCACGCCCACGCCGAGCTTCGACACCTTCTACAAGTACGACGCCCTGACCCGGCTGCTGTTCGACTATGCGGACGCGTACCCCGGCCTGATCACGGTGGAGTCCATCGGCAAGAGCCACGAGGGCCGCGACATCTGGGTGGCCACGCTCACCAACACCGCCACCGGCGCGGCGAGCGACAAGCCGGCCTTCTGGGCCGATGGCAACATCCACGCCGCCGAGCTGACGGCGAGCACTGCGGTGCTGTACTTCCTGCACCAGCTCGTCAGCGGCTACGGCACGGATGTGCAGATCACGCAGCTGCTCGACACGCGCGCGCTCTACCTCTGCCCGCGCCTGAATCCAGACGGCGCCGAGCTGGCGCTGGCCGAGCGGCCGCGCCACATCCGCTCGTCGACGCGGCGCTATCCGTTCGACGAGGAGCCGGTCGAGGGTCTGACGATGGAGGACGTCGACGGCGACGGCCGCATGCTGACGATGCGCATCCCCGACCCGCACGGCACCTACAAGAAGAGCGATCAGGACCCGCGGCTGATGGTGCCGCGCGAGCCCGGCGAGTTCGGCGGCGAGTACTACCGGCTCATGCCCGAAGGCACGCTGAAGAACTGGGATGGCCTCACCGTGAAGGTCAACAAGGACGTCGAGGGGCTGGACCTGAACCGCAACTTCCCCGCCTTCTGGCGCCAGGAGTTCGAGCAGGTCGGCGCCGGACCCTACCCGACCAGCGAGCCCGAGGTGCGCGCGATGGTCGACTTCGTCGTCGCACATCCGAACATCGGCGCGGGGATCAGTTACCACACGCACAGCGGCGTGATCCTGCGTCCGATGGGCACCTGCAGCGACGACGACATGATTCCCGAGGACCTGTGGGCCTACCAGCGCTTCAGCAAGCTCGGCGAGAAGCTCACCGGCTACCCGGCGGTGAGCATCTGGCACGAGTTCAAGTACCACCCGAAGGAGGTCATCGGCGGCACGCAGGACTGGCTGTACGAGCATCTCGGCGCGTTGTTCTGGGTGGTGGAGATCTGGTCGCCCAACCAGGCGGCGGAGATCAAGGACTACAAGTGGATCGACTGGTTTCGCGAGCACCCTGTCGAGGACGACCTCAAGCTGCTCAAGTGGAGCGACGAGCAGTGCGCCGGCCAGGCCCATGTCGACTGGAAGCCGTTCCGCCACCCTCAGCTCGGCATGGTGGAAATCGGTGGCTGGGACAAGATGAACTACTGGCGCAACCCGCCGCCGCACCTGCGCGAGCGCGAGGCGGCACGGTTTCCGAAGTGGATGACGCAGCTCGCGCTGAGCCTGCCGAAGCTCGAGCTTCTGCGCACCGAAGTGCGCGCGCTCGGCCCCGAGACCTGGCGCGTGCGCATGGCAGTGGCCAACAGCGGCTGGCTGCCGGCCTACGTCAGCCAGCGCGCGCTGCAGCGCAAGGTGGTGCGCGGCGTGATGTTCGAGATCGTGCTGCCGCCGGGCGACGCGACCGTCACGCTGATCAGCGGCAAGGAGCGTATGGAAGGCCCGCAGCTCGAGGGCCACGCCCCGAAGAACTCGCAGATCGCCTTCCTGCCCAGTCGCGAGGTGACGGCCGACCGCGCCGTTGCCGAGTGGGTGGTGCGCGCGCCGCAGGGAACGCGTCTCGCCCTCGTCGCTCGTGCCGACCGCGCGGGCACCGTGCGCACCGAAGTCAGTCTTGACTGACCAGTAAATGGGCAAAACTCCCGGGTGCCCTGACGGCCTGCCCAGAAGTCTGCGCATTACTTCCGACACGCCGCACTTCACGCTCCCTAGGATCAGGTCCATGAAACAGTTGGATACGTGGCGTATCCGCTGAAGGACGTCGACCAGGGGCAGGCCCATGCAGCCTGCGGGAGCCGAAGGTGGGCCATCTGCTGCCATTCATCGACATCGTCGGGCGTCTTGCGCGCAATCTGCGCAGCCGGCTGGCGCTGAGGGTGGTCGCGCATCGTCTTCGCCGGCGGCAGCCGCGTGCTCAGCGGCGACGCCCTGTTCACCCAGTACCAGCCGATCTGGGACCCGCGCCTGACCTGGGCGAGCGGCCGCGTGCACTGGCGCCAGCCGCAGTACTGGCCCTCGGCCTGGAACGTGCCGGCAAGCACCTTCGTCAAGTCCTTCACCGACACCGTGCCGGCCATCCAGAGCCTGGTGACCTCGGGCGTGGTCAATGCCACCACCCTCGCTGGCAGCCGTTCCTTCAACGGCATGACCGGCCTGTTCATCCCCACGCCGGCGCTGGCGGGTTGGCTGGCCAGCGGCAGCGTGCTCGGCTCGGGCATCGTCATCAGCGAAGGCGTCGTGAGCAGCGAGTCCGGCGCGCCGGTGATCACCTGCGACAGCCGCTCGGCGACCAGCGGCGAGAACTGAGCGTCGCGCCCCCACGCGTCGGCCCCTTCCACGAACCGCGAAGCGACACCGTATGAGCAGCGGCACCGCCAACGTCACGGGCTCGGGCCCCTGGCGGCGCCTGCACGGCGCGCTGATGCCCGACTACAACCGCAAGGCCACCGTCTACTGGTGCGCCATGGTGACGATCGGGCTGCTGGTGCTCGCGCACTGTGTCGTCGAGGTGTCGCGGCTGCCGCGCGAGGCGCTGGTGCAGATCCTCGCCGGCGCGGCGATCGCCACGCTGGCTGGCTTCTTCCCGGTGCGCATCCCGCGCTCGACCAACTCCTTCGCCGCCGGCGAGATCTTCATCTTCCTGGTGCTGCTGCTGCACGGACCGGTCGCGGCCTCGCTGGCCGCTGCGGGCGAAGCGCTGGTCGGGTCCTGGCGAACCTCCAGGCGCTGGACCAGCCGCATCGCCAGCCCGGCGATGGCGATCGTGTCGATGTTCGTCGCCGGCTCGCTGCTCGATGCCGGCGTCCATCTGCTGCAGGCTCGCGGCTGGTACAGCGACGGCTTGCTGATGACCGCGGCGATGGTGTTCTCCGTCGCCTACTTCGTGCTCAACACGCTGCTGGCCACGCTGGTCATCCACCTCAAGTGCAACCAGCCACTGGTGCTGCGCGAGATGCTGTCCAACTTCGGTTGGGTGGCGATGGCCTACGCCGGCAGCGCCTCGGTGGCCGGCCTGCTCTTCCTCACCTTGGCGCAGTCGGGCCCGGGCGTGCTGATGGCGGTGGTGCCCATCGTCGGCATGCTGCTGGCCACGCTGCACTTCTTCTTCCGCCAGCAGGAGGCCGACGAGGCCGTGCGCCGCAGCCGCGTGGAGGCCGCCGAGCGCGAGGCCGCGCAGTCGGCGCTGCACGTGAAGGCGCTGGAGCTGAGCGAGCAGCGCTTCCACAGCGCCTTCACGCATGCCTCGATCGGCATGGCCCTGGTGTCCACCGACGGGAGCATCCGGCAAGTCAACCGCGCCATGATGGCGCTGCTCGGTGCGCAGGAGGAGGCGCTGGTCGGACAAAGGCTCGTGTCGCTGTTCCATCCGGGGGATGCCGAGGGCTTCGCGGCGCAGCTCGGCCGCGTGCAGCGCCGCGAGGCCGACGCATTCACCACCGAGCTGCGCTGCCGCCACCGCGACGGCAGCGATGTCTGGGTGGCGCTGAACGGCAGCTTCTTCGACGAGCCGGGCAGCGAGGCCTCCAGCCTGATCGTGCAGATGCAGGACATCACCGCGCGGCGCAGCGCCGAGTCACGCCTGCAGCACATCGCCTTCCACGACAGCCTGACCGGGCTGCCGAACCGATCGCGCTTCCACGAGCATCTCGCCGCGGCCATCGACGCCGGCAGGCAGGACGAGAACCGCCGCTTCGCGGTGATGTTCCTGGATTTCGACCGCTTCAAGCTGATCAACGACAGCATGGGCCACAGCGCCGGCGACGCCTTCCTGATCCAGGTGGCGCGGCGCATCCGCGACCACGTGCGCCCGGGCGACGTGGTCGCACGGCTCGGCGGCGACGAGTTCGCCGTCCTGTGCGCAGACCTCGAACGCGAGGCCCATGCCGTCACGCTGGCCGAGCGGCTGCAACGGGCGCTGGCCGAGCCGCTGCAGATTGCCGGCACCGAGATCGCCACCAGCGCGAGCATCGGCATCACCTTCAGCACCATCGGCTACCAGCTGCCCGAAGAGGTGCTGCGCGACGCCGACATCGCGATGTACCGTGCCAAGGCGGCCGGCAAGGCGCGCCACGCGCTGTTCGACGCCGGGCTGCACCAGCAGGTCACCGACCGTGTGCGGCTGGAGGGCGACCTGCGTCGCGCCATCGAGAGCGGCCAGCTGACGGTGGCCTACCAGCCCTTGTTCAACCTCGCCACGGGGGTGCTCACCGGCTTCGAGGCGCTGGCGCGCTGGCCGCATCCGGTGCAGGGCCTGATCAGCCCGGCGGTGTTCATCCCCATCGCCGAGGAGTCGGCGCTGATCGCGCCGCTGACCGACTTCATGCTCGACTCCGCCTGCCGCCAGATCAAGCTCTGGCAGGCGCGCAGCGAGACCTTCGCCGGCCTGACGATGCAGGTCAACGTGTCCGGCCACGACATTGCCGACAGCGGTTTCGCGCAGCGCGTCACGCGCGCCATCGTCGCGGCTCGGCTGCAGCCCAGCCAATTGACGCTGGAACTGACCGAGAACGTGCTGATGGACCGTGTCCACGGCGCGGTCGACACACTGTCACGCCTGCGCGAGCTTGGCGTGGGCCTGTCGATCGACGACTTCGGCACCGGCTATTCGTCGCTGAGCTACCTGTCGACGCTGCCGATCGACAGCCTGAAGATCGACGCCTCGTTCGTGCACGCCTTGCGCAGCGGCTCCAAGGAGGCCGAGGTGGTGCGCGCCATCGTCACGCTGGGCGCGTCGCTGGGCAAAGCGGTGATCGCCGAAGGCATCGAGACCGAGTCGCAGCTCGCCCAGCTGCGCAACATGGGCTGCGAGTCCGGCCAGGGCTACCACCTGTCGCGCCCGCTGGTGGCCGAGAACGTCGAGCTGCTGCTCGACCGCATCGAATCGGACTGCTGGGCCGGCCAGCCTGGCCGGCTCGCCCGCCCGATGCTGCATCACTGAGCCGTTCAGTCCTCGAGATCGCGGCTGGAGGCCGGTCGCGACACCACCGGCGCCGCCTCGAACGCCTCGCGCCACGCACGCCGGGGCAGGAAGCTGCGCAACTGGTCGATGGCGCGCTCGATCAGGCGCGGGTCCAGGTCGTGGCCGATGCCGGGCAGCACGTCGGCGGTGACGTCGCCGCCGAGCGCGACCAGGCGGCGGGCGGCCTCCACCGCCGGTTCGGGCGGCACCACGCGGTCGTCCATGCCGTGCAACAGGTGCACGCAGGTGTCGCGCGGCGCATGGTCGGGCAAGGTGGCGTGACGGCCCGAGAAGGCGAGCACGCGTCCGGCCAGCGCCGGCTCGGCCTGCACCGCCTCGAGCGCCATGATCGCGCCCTGCGAGAAGCCGAACAGCGCGGTGCGCGGCCAGTCCATCGCGAAGCGCAGCTGCAGCGCACGCACGGCGGCGACGAAGCGAGGCAGCGCGGCGGCAACACGCTGCGGGCGGTTGTCGTCGGTGATGCCCTGGATGGAGAACCACTGCTTGCCGCCGCTGCCCGGGGCGGCGTCGAAGTCGTCGGGGGCATCGATGCACAGCACGGCAGCCTGCGGGTACTCCTGCGCCAGGCGCTGCGCGAGCACGGTCATGTGCTCGGCGGTCGCACCCACGCCGTGAAAGAGCAGGAACAGCAACTCGGGATCGCCGGAGTCCGGCAGGCGGGCGAGCACGGTGGTCATGCCGCCAGTGTGCCGCAGCGGCGCCGCTAGAATCCGCCCCCTCTTGGAAGCCTTTCTCGTCTCGACCGGCATCGTCGCCCTGGGTGAAATGGGCGACAAGACGCAACTGCTCGCGCTGCTGCTGGCGGCGAAGTTCCGCCGGCCCGTGCCGATCGTGCTGGGCATCCTGGTGGCCACGCTGGTCAACCACGCGCTGGCCGGCGTGGTCGGCGACTGGATCGCGCGCGCGCTCGGGCCGGACCTGCTGCGCTGGGTGATCGGCCTGTCCTTCATCGCCATGGCGGTGTGGATGCTGGTGCCCGACAAGATCGACGAGGCCGAGGGCGGCATACAGCGTTTCGGCGTGTTCGGCACCACCGTCGTCGCCTTCTTCCTCGCCGAGATGGGCGACAAGACGCAGATCGCCACCGTGGCGCTGGCGGCGCGCTATGCCGACCTCGTCGCCGTGGTGGCCGGCACCACGCTGGGCATGATGATCGCCAACGTGCCGGCCGTGCTGCTCGGCGACGCGGTGGCGAAGAAGGTCTCGATGACGCTGGTGCACGGCATCGCGGCGCTGATCTTCGCCGTGCTGGGTGCCTTGACGCTGCTCAACGTCGGCAGGCTGTTCTGAGCGCTGGCCACGCTGCCGTACCATGGGCGGCCGCCCACCGCGAGACCCCATGCAGCTCCTCATCAACGGCACCCTGCGCAACCTTCCCGACGACGCCATCGCACCCGACATGCCGCTGCTGTGGGCGCTGCGCGACGTGCTCAATCTCACCGGCACCAAGTTCGGCTGCGGCGTGGCAGCGTGCGGCGCCTGCACGGTCCAGGTGGACGGGCAGCCGCAGCGGTCCTGCGTGACGCCGCTGTCGGCGGTGGTCGGCCGGCGCATTCGCACCATCGAGGGCCTCGGCGACGACGGCAAGCCGCACGCGCTGCAGCAGGCGTGGCTGGCCCAGCAGGTGCCGCAGTGCGGCTACTGCCAGAGCGGCATGCTGATGGCCGCCGTGGCGCTGCTGGAGCGCCAGCCCCGGCCCAGCGATGCAGACATCGACGCGGCGATCACCAACCTGTGCCGCTGCGGCAGCTATCCGCGCGTGCGCGCCGCCATCCACGCCGCGGCGGCCGAGCTGCGCGGCCGCCGCGCATGAGGCGCCGCAGCCTGCTGCTCGCCGCGACCGCAACGACGGGCGCGCTCGTCGTCGGCTGGGGGCTGCTGCCGCCGCGCAGCCGCCTCGGCCGCGCCGACCGCCTGGCCGACGGCGAAGGCCGCATCGCGCTGAACGGCTGGATCAGCATCGCGACCGACGGCCACGTGGTGCTGGCGATGAACCGCAGCGAAATGGGCCAGGGCGTGCACACCGCGCTGGCCATGCTGGTCGCCGAGGAGCTCGACGTGCCGCTGGCGAGCGTCGAACTGGTCGATGCCGGCGCCGACGCCATCTACGGCAACGTTGCCGCGCTGGTCGCCAGCCTGCCCGTGCATCCGCGCGACGGCGAGCCCGGCCGGGAGACGCGCGGCGTGCGCCTCGGCCGCTGGCTGGTCGGCAAGGTCGCGCGCGAACTCGGCCTCAGCCTGACCGGCGGATCGACGAGCGTGGCCGACGCCTGGGAGCCGCTGCGCCTGGCCGCCGCCACGGCACGTGCGCAGCTGCTCGGCGCGGCTTCGCTGAGCTGGAAGCTGCCGGTCGACGAACTGACGGTCGCCGAAGGCATCGTCTCGCATGCCGGCGACGGTCAGCGCGCGCATTACGGCGAGCTGGTGCGCATGGCGGTGGCCACGCCGCCCGGCCAGGTCAGGCTCAAGCCGCGCGAGGACTGGAGGCTCATCGGACGTGCGGCGCCGCGCATCGACCTGCCGGCGAAGGTGAACGGCACGGCGGTGTTCGGCATCGACACGCGAGTGCCCGACATGGTCTACGCGGTGGTGCGCCACTGTCCGATGCTCGGCGGCAGCCCCGGGCGTGTCGACGTCGAGCCGGCAATGCGCCTGCCCGGTGTCGAGCGAGTCGTGCGGCTCGGCCCGCAGGCCGGTTCGACGCCGGCGCTGGCGGTGATCGGCCGCAGCACCTGGCACGCGCGGCGTGGCGCCGAGGCGCTGGTGATCGACTGGCATCCGCCGCCGGCCGGCACGCTGGACAGCGCGCGCATCGCCGAGTCACTCGAGGCCAGCGCCCGCGAGGCCGCGGCGCGCGACGAGGGTTTCGCCTTCCACCGCCGCGGCGAACCCGACGAGGCGCTCCAGGGCGCGGCCCGGCGCGTCGAGGCGTTGTACCGCGCGCCGTACCTCGCGCATGCGGCGATGGAGCCGATCAACTGCACCGCGCGCGTCGCCGACGGTCGCGTCGAGCTGTGGGCGCCGACGCAGGTGCCGAGCTTTGCGCGTGCGATCGCCGCGCGCGTGGCCGGCGTGCCGGAGGAGAACGTCGACCTGCACGTTACCTACCTCGGCGGCGGCTTCGGCCGGCGCCTGGAAGTGGACGTCGTCGGCCAGGCGGTGCGCGTCGCGCTCGAGACCGGCGGGCGGCCGGTGCAGCTCGTCTGGCCGCGCGAGGAGGATCTCACCCACGACTTCTATCGCCCCGCCGCTGCGGCATTCCTGCAGGCCGGGCTCGCTGCCGACGGCCGCCTGCTCGCGCTGAAGATCACCAGCGCCGGCGACGCGATCACGCCGCGCTTCATGGAGCGCAACGCACCCTCGCTGGCCGGCCCGATCGAGCTGCCGGACAAGACGACCAGCGAGGGCCTGTTCGACCTGCCCTACGCGGTGCCGCACCAGCGCATCGCGCATGTCGCCACGCACAGTGGCGTGCCGGTGGGCAACTGGCGCTCCGTGGGCCACTCGCACAATGCCTTCTTCAGCGAAGGCTTCATCGACGAGCTCGCGCAGGCCGCCGGGCAGGATCCGGTGGCGTTCCGTCTGGGCATGCTCGCCGACATGCCGCGCCATGCCGCCGTGCTGCGTCTGGCCGCCGAGCGCGCCGGCTGGGACAAGCCCCTGCCTGCCGGCTTGGCGCGCGGCGTGGCGCTGCACGAGAGCTTCGGCAGCATCGTCGCGCAGGTGATCGAGGCCTCGCTCGTCGACGGCAAGCCGGTGGTGCGCCGGGTCGTCTGCGCGGCCGACGTCGGCACCGTGGTCAACCCGGGCATCGTCGCGCAGCAGATGGAAAGCGCCATCGTGTTCGGCCTGTCGGCGGCGCTGACCGGCCGCATCGACATCGTCGGCAGCAGGGTGCAGCAGACCAACTTCCCCAACCACCCGATCCTCACGCTGGCGCAGACGCCGCGCATCGAGACCCACCTGATCGACAGCACGAACCCGCCCTCCGGCGTGGGCGAGCCCGCGACGCCGCCGCTGGCGCCGGCACTGGCCAATGCGCTGTTCGCGCTGACGGGAAGGCGCTGGCGCGAGCTGCCGCTGGCCAACTGATCAAGCCGCGGTCGTGCGCCGCAGCCAGCGCGCCAGCGTCGCGCGCAGGCGGCCCACGTCGATCGGCTTGGTGAGGAAGTCGTTCATGCCCGCTGCCAGCGCCTCGTCGCGTTCCGAGGTCAGCGCCGCGGCAGTCAGCGCGATGATCGGAAGCGTCTCGGCGTCGAAGCGCTCGCGCAGCCGGCGCACCGCGGCGTGGCCGCTCATCACCGGCATGTGCACGTCCATCAGCACCAGGTCGAAGGGGCGGCCAGCGGCCACCGCGGCCTCCGCCGCCTCGACGGCCGCTGCGCCGTCACCCGCCTGCGAGACGTCGAGCCCCCACTGTTCGAGCATGGCCACCGCGATCAGCATGTTGACCGGGTTGTCCTCGGCGATCAGAACGCGCCCGCCCTGCAGCGGCGCGAGCGTGTCGGTGCCCGCCTCCTGCTGCGGCGGCTCGGAGGCGGGCAGCGGCAGGTCGGCCCAGAAGGCGCTGCCGTAGCCCGGGGCGCTGTTCACGCCCACGCTGCCGCCCATCAGTTGCGCCAGCTCGCGGCAAATCGACAGGCCGAGCCCGGTGCCGCCATAGCGCCGCGTCGTCGAGTCGTCGGCCTGTGAGAACGGCGTGAACAGGCGCCGCTGCGTTTGTTCGTCGATGCCGGGGCCGGTGTCGTGCACCGCCAGGCGGATCGTCTCGCCGCGCAGCGTGGCCTCGATACGCACGCTGCCGCGCTCGGTGAACTTGATCGCGTTGGCGACCAGGTTGGTGAGGATCTGCCGCACGCGCAGCGGGTCGCCGCGCACCGTCTGCGGCAACGCATCGGCGACGGACAGCACCAGCGCCAGACCCTTGCCCTCGGCCAGCGACAGGTAGGCGTGGTGCACCGCGGCCAGCGTGTCGCGCAGGCCGAAAGGCACGTCCTCCAGCGTGATGCGCCCGGCCTCCACCTTGGACAGGTCGAGGATGTCCGAGATGATGCCGGCCAGGCTCTGCGTGCTGTCGACGATCTGCGCGAGGTACTGCTGCCGTCGCGGGTCCGACAGGCCCGGCTGCATCGCCAGCCGTGCCAGGCCGAGCAGGCCGTTGAGCGGGGTGCGGATCTCGTGGCTGGTGTTGGCGAGGAAGGCGCTCTTCGCGCGGCTGGCGGCTTCGGCGGCGTCGCGCGCGTCGGCCAGCGCCTGCTGCGTCTGGCGCCGCTCGGTGATGTCCTCGGCCGACCAGATCGTGCCGCCGCCGATCGGGTTCGACGGGTCGACCGACTGCGCCTGCAGCAGGCACCAGAACAGGCTGCCGTCGCGCCGCTTGAGCTGGGTCTCGCACTCGTAGCCGTGCCGGTGGCGCAGCTTCGTCACCGCCTGGCGGCGCATGCGCTGGAATTCCGACGGCTCGGGCCACAGCACGCTGAGCGTGTTGCTGCGCAATTCGTCCTCGCTCCAGCCGAACATCTCGCGGTGTCGCGCGTTGATGCGCACGATGCGCTGCTCGCGCACGAAGGCGATTGCCAGCGACACGGTGTTGAGAATGGCCTCCACCTCCAGTCGCGTCTGCTCGTTGGCGCTGACGTCGCGCGCGGCGAGCACGAGGAAGCGCTGGCCGTCGAAATCGAAGCCCGCGCCCGACACCAGCATCGGGATGCGCCGCCCGTCGCGGCGGCGCAAGCTCAGCGGCAGGCCCTGCACGCTGCCCTGGCGGCGCACCGCATCGACGAAGGCGTTGCGCTCGCCGGTCTGGTGCCAGATGCCCAGCTCTTCGGCCGTGCGGCCGATGACCTCCTCGCGGCGGTAGCCGGACACCTGCAGGAAGCAGTCGTTGACGAGCGTGAAGCGACCGCTGTCGAGCTCCGTCAGCGTGAGGCAGTCGGGGCTGGTGGCGAACAGGTGCGACAGCAGCGCCTCGGAGCGTCGCAGCGCCGCCTCGGCGGCCTTGCGTGCGGTGATGTCGACGTAGATGGTCAGCAGGGCCGGACCAGCCACGCTGTCGACGCACACCGCGGTGGCCTGGACCGCGAACGGCCGGCCGTCGAGCGCCTGCATTGGATAGTCGATCACCGGCAGTGCCTCGCCCACCTCGAGACGCTCGGCTGCGGCGAGGCGCTCGCGGATGGTCTGGCGCAGGTCGGCCGTGGCCAGGTGATCGAGCAGAGCGTTCCCCTTCATGGCCTCGGCATCGCGGTAGCCGAACAGCTTCGCGGCGGCCTCGTTGGCATCGAGCACGGTGCCGCGGCGGTGCAGCACCAGCGGCGAGGGCGAGCGTGCGAACAGCGTGCGGTAGCGCGACTCGCTGGCCGCCACCGCCTGCTGCGCACGTACCTGCGCGGTGACGTCGCGCCCCACGCCCCAGAAGCCCTGGAACACGCCGGCGGCGTCGAACTTGGGCTCGCCGCTGAGCGCCACGTGGCGCAGCCGCCCCTGCGCGTCGACGGTGGTGGTGAGCAGATTGCTGAACGGGCGGTGCGCTTCCAGGTCGGCACGGTGCTCGTCGAGCTGCGCGTCGTCCAGCCCGAGGCCGGTGTGCTCCCAGGGGGTGCGGCCGAGCATGCGCTGCGGCGAGCGCGCCGCCGCACCGGCGCGGCTCTCGGTGACGCGGGTGAAGCGGAACTCCTCGTCCTGCTCCCAGTACCAGTCGACGGCGATGCCGAGCAGTTCGCGAAAGCGCCGCTCGCGCTCGGCACTCTCGGCCAGGTAATGGTCGATGACGCGGGCGATTAGCGCACCGCCCGCCACACCGCCGCCGAGCAGCAACCAGTGGATGACCATCAGCACGGCCACCGAACTGTGGCCGGACGGCGGGGGCAGCAGGCCGCTCAGGTGCGCCGCGCCGAGCCCGGCCACGCCGAGCGCGCACAGTGCGGCGAAGGCCAGCCCGCGGCGCAGACCGGCCACGGCGCCGAGCAGGCAGAGCACCAGCGCGTTGAATCCGATCGCCGGGCTGCGCAGGCCATCGTGCAGGGTCACGCTGGTGGCCACGGCCATCACCAGCGCGAGCACCGAGACCGCGAACAGCCCGCCGTACAGCGGGAAGTCCGGGAGGCGGCTGCGACGCAGCAGTTCGGCCGAGAACAGCGCGAAGGCGAGGAAGGCGGCACCCATGACGGCGCGCTCGGCCAGCCCCAGATCGGCGGGCACGAGCGCGAAGATCAGCGTCGCCGCGACGCCGATGGCGCAGGCGATGCCGAAGAACATCGGGCCGACCAGGCGCCGCACTGCATCTGGCGCCGGCACTGCCGGCACGCGGGGGCGAAGGCTCATCTGTCTCGTCCCCGCAAGGGGAGGTGAAGCGCAGATGTTACGACGGGCGCGCCAGCGCGGCCAACAGCGTGTCGTGCAGTTTCTGCGCGTCGATCGGTTTGGTGAGGAAGCCGTTCATGCCGCAGGCCAGTGCCTGCTCGCGTTCCGAGGTCAGCGCCGCGGCGGTCAGCGCGATGACCGGCAGCGTGCGCCCCGCCGGCAGCGCGCGCAGCGCGCGCGTGGCCTCGTAGCCGCTCATCACCGGCATCTGCACGTCCATCAGCACCAGGTCCAGCGGCCGGCCCGCGCGGGCGGCCTGCTCGACGGCGGCGATCGCCTGCGCGCCGTCGAGGGCCTGCTCGACCTCGACGCCCCATTGTTCGAGCATGGCCACCGCGATCGTCATGTTCACGGCGTTGTCCTCCACCATCAGCACGCGGGCGCCCGCCAGCGGCGAGGGCTCGAGCGCGCCGAAGCCGGAGTCGTGCGCCGGCGGCTCGGTGGCGGGCAGGCGCAGCTCGGCCCAGAAGCAGCTGCCCTGGCCGGGCTCGCTGTCCACGCCGACGCGGCCGTCCATCAGAGAGGCCAGTTCGCGGCAGATCGACAGGCCGAGCCCGCTGCCGCCGAAGCGCCGTGTCGTCGACTGGTCGGCCTGCGTGAAGGGACGGAACAGCCGCGCGCGCACCTCGGCCGAGATGCCGGGCCCGGTGTCGCACACCTCGAAGCGCAGCAGACCGTCGCCGCACGTCCCTGCGCGCAGCGTCACCGTACCCTGCGCGGTGAACTTCAGCGCATTGTTGAGGTAGTTGCCGAGCACCTGGCGCACGCGCACCGGGTCGCCCCACACCCACTGCGGCAGCACGCGGTCGACCTGCACGGCGAACGCGAGGCCGCGTGCGTCGGCCAGCGTGCCGTAGACCTGGCGCAGCGACTCGAGCAGCGCGCGCAGGTCGAAGGCGAGGTGCTCAATGGCGAGCTTGCCGGCCTCGATCTTCGACAGGTCGAGCACGTCGGAGATGATCGCCGAGAGGGTTTCGGCGCTCTCGGCGATCTGCTCGAGGTACTGATGCCGCCGCGGCTCGTCGATGTCGGGCCGGCGCGCCAGCCGCGCGAGGCCGACCAGGCCGTTCAGCGGCGTGCGGATCTCGTGGCTGGTGTTGGCCAGGAAGGCACTCTTGGCCCGGTTGGCCGCCTCGGCATCGTCGCGCGCCTTGGCCAGCGCCTGCTCGGTGCGGCGGCGCTCGGTGATGTCCTCGACCATCCAGATGGTGCCGCCGTGCATCGGGTGCGTCGGGTCGACGGCCTTGGCGAGCATGCGGCACCAGAACATCGAGCCGTCGCGGCGCGCCAGCTCGCGCACGAACTCCACCGGCTCGCCGCGCGACAGCGGCGGCCCGATCAGCGCGCCGATCTCGGCATACTCCTCGTCGCCGGCCCAGACGGCTCGCCCGCTTTGGCCGACCAGCGTGCCGGGCTCCCAGCCGAGCATCTTCTCCAGCGCCGGGTTGGCCTGCACGAAACGTCCCTCGCGGGTGAAGGCGATGCCCAGCGAGGCGTTCTCCAACACTGCCTCGTGGGCGAGTCGTGCACGCTCGGACTCGGTGACGTCGCGGCCGTTGAGCACCATGTAGCTCCGGCCCTCGAGCTCGAACAGCGCCGCGGCGAGCAGCAGCGTGAACGGCCTTCCCCACTTGTCGAGAAACTCCACCGGCACGTCCTGCAGCCGGCCGCGCTCGCGCAGCCGCCGGACGAACTCCTCGCGGCTCGGCATCCCGCCCCACAGACGCAGCTCGACCGAGGTGCGGCCAATCGCCTCCTCGCGCGTGAAGCCGCTCAACCGCGTGAAGGTTTCGTTGACCATCACGAAGCGGCCGGTGGCGACCTCGGTCAGCGTGATCATGTCCGGGCTGGTCGTGACCAGTGTCGACAGCGTGGTCTCGGAGCGGCGCAGCGCCTCCTGCGCGTCGACCAGCCCGGTGATGTCGTCGTAGATCGAGAGCACCGTCGGCGGGCCATCGCGCTCGATGCAGGTGCCGGAGACGCGCAGCGTCAGGCGCCGACCGTCGAACATCGTCGCCCGGTAGGTGATCGGCAGCAGGCGCTGTCCCGATTGCACGTGGGCCAGCCGCGCGCGCGCCGTCTCCTGCTCGGCCGGGCCGAGCGTGGCCAGCAGGTCGGTACGCTTCATCGCCTCGAGGTCGGCATGGCCGAACATGAGGAGCGCTGCCGCATTGGCGTCCAGCACGCGCCAGTCGCGGTGGATCACCAGCGCCATCGGCGACAGCTCGAACAATTCGCGGTAGCGCTGCTCGGTGGCGCGCATGGCCTGCTGCAGGTCGACGTCGGCGGTGACGTTGCGCGTCACACCCCAGTAGCCAAGGAAGCGGCCGGCGTCGTCGAAGCGCGGCTCGCCGCTGATCAACTCGTGGCGAAGGCTGCCATCGGGCATGCGCCAACGCGCGCGCAGGTTGCGAAACGGCCGGCGTGCCCGCAGGTCTGCGTAGTGCGCCTCGTCGGCGCCCGGGTCGAATTCCCACTCGGGCTGGTCCCAGGGCGCTTTCAGCACGCGTTCGCTGGGCAGGAACCGGTTGTCCCTGTCGCGATACCAGACGTGCATCTGCGTGAAGTGCTCGTCGAGCTCCCAGTAGGTGTCCGCGGCGATGCCCAGCAGGCCCCGGAAGCGCGCCTCGCGGTCGCGGCTGGCGCCGAGGTAGTGGTCGAAGACGCGATGCACGAGCAGGCCGCCGCTGAGCGACACGCCGAGCAGGATGAGCAGGTTGGTGAGTCGGCGCCCGAGCGGCATGTCGGCCAGCGCCGCGGCGCCGCGGATCCAGCCGACGTGTTCCGCCCAGCCCAACGCGATCAGCAGGGCCGCGCCGGTCAGCGCCAGGGCAATGCCCAGCCGCGCGTTGACCGTGGCACCCATGAGGAAGCTGAGCACGGCCAGGAAGCCGATCACCGGGCCGTTCATGCCCCAGCCGTGTGTGACCGCCGCGACCGCGATCAGCGCCATGCCGCCGCCGCACGTCACCACCAGTGCCAGCTCCGTGCGCAGACGCTTCCAGTGCCAGGCCAGCGTGCTGAACACACCCAGGGCCGACGAGGCGAGCAGCAGAAGTGCGCGGCCTCCCGCGGGCAGCACGGTGTTGGTGGCCAGCAGCAGCGCGTTGAGGCCGAAGACGACTGCGAAGGTGGCGAACAGGGAGCGGCGCACGAACTCGCGTGCATCCTGGCGCGGATCGGACAGAACGTTCGGATTCAAGATGACTGCGGCGCCAGCGGGGAAGGGTCGCCGCGTAGTCTGCCCTGAATGCCCCTATACAGGGGGAGGTTTAATCACTCGGATGGCGCCCGGCTGCCAAGGATGCACGCGTGGCCAAGGCGCTGTCGCGCGCGGCCGCAGCGAATTCGTTGCCGCGGCTGGCGTAGAGGATGGCGCGCGAGGAATTCACCACCACCGGACCGGTGGTGCGCCCCGCCTGCTGTCGCCAGCCGGCGCGCACCGTGGCGACCGCGTCGCCGCCCTGCGCGCCGACCCCGGGGATGAGCAGCGGCAGCGTGGGCGCGAGTTCGCGCACGCGCTCGATCTCGGCCGGGAAGGTGGCGCCGACCACCAGCCCGAGCTGGCCGCTGCGGTTCCAGGGACCCTGGGCCAGCCGCGCGATGTGCTCGTAGAGCAGGTCGCCGGTGACCAGGCGCTGCGCCTGCAGGTCGGAGCCACCGGGGTTCGAGGTGCGGCACAGCAGGAAGAGGCCCTTGTCCTCGTAGCGCAGCCAGGGCTCGACCGAATCGAAGCCCATGAACGGCGACAGCGTCACCGCGTCGGCGCCGTAGCGTTCGAAGGCCTCGAGCGCGTATTGCTCCGCAGTGCTGCCGATGTCGCCGCGCTTGGCGTCGAGGATCACCGGCACGTCGGGTGCGACCTTGCGGATGTGCGCCATCAGCCGCTCGAGCTGGTCTTCCGCGCGCTGCGCGGCGAAGTAGGCCACCTGCGGCTTGTAGGCGAGCACCAGGTCCTTGGTCGCGTCGACGATGGTGGCGCAGAAGTCGAAGATGCGCGACGGGTCGTGTTGCCAGGCGCCGGGAAACCTGGAGGGCTCGGGGTCCAGGCCGACGCACAGCAACGAGTCGTTGCTGCGTTCGGCGGCGGCGAGCTTGTCGGTGAACTTCATGCCCATCAGGCGCCCTCGGCCTTCATCCGCTTCGCCAGCGCGGCGGCCGCACCGGTGTAGCCACCCGGGGTCATCGCCTTCAGCCGCGCGCGCTCGGCCTCGGGCAACTCCAGCGAGTCGATGAAGGCGCCGATCGTCTCGCGCGTGATGGTCTTGCCGCGCGTCAATTCCTTCAGCCGCTCGTAGGGATTGGGCAGGCCGTGGCGGCGCATCACCGTCTGGATCGGCTCGGCGAGCACCTCCCACGCCGCGTCGAGGTCGCCGTTGAGTGCCTCGCGGTTCACCTCCAGCTTGTCCAGCCCGCGCAGCAGCGAGTCATAGCCGAGCACGGCGTAACCCAGCGCCACGCCCATGTTGCGCAGCACGGTGCTGTCGGTCAGGTCGCGCTGCCAGCGGCTGATCGGCAGCTTCTGCGACAGGTGGGTGAGCAGGGCACTGGCCAGGCCGAAGTTGCCTTCGGCGTTCTCGAAGTCGATCGGGTTGACCTTGTGCGGCATGGTCGACGAACCGATCTCGCCTTCCTTGGTGCGCTGCTTGAAGTAGCCCAGGCTGACGTAGCCCCAGACGTCGCGCGACCAGTCGATCAGGATGGTGTTGGCGCGGGTGACGGCGTCGAACAACTCGGCCATCCAGTCGTGCGGCTCGATCTGGATGGTGTAGGGATTGAAGCTCAGGCCGAGCTGCTGCTCGACCACCTGGCGGCTGAAGCCCTCCCAGTCGAACTCCGGCCAGGCGGCGAGGTGGGCGTTGTAGTTGCCCACCGCGCCGTTCATCTTCGCCAGCGGCCTGACCTCGGCGATGCGGCTTCGCGCGTGCGCGAGGCGGGCGACGACGTTGGCGATCTCCTTGCCGACGGTGGTCGGGCTGGCCGTCTGGCCGTGAGTGCGGCTGAGCATCGGCACGTCGGCCAGAGTGTGCGCCATCTGCACCAGCCTGGCAGAGATGCGGTCGATCGCGGGCAGCAGGACTTGGTCTCGCGCCGCCTTCAGCATCAGGCCGTGGCTGGTGTTGTTGATGTCCTCGCTGGTGCAGGCGAAATGCACGAACTCGCTGGCCGCCCTCAGCTCGGCGCTGCTCTCGAAGCGGCTCTTCAGCCAGTACTCGACCGCCTTCACGTCGTGGTTGGTGGTGCGCTCGATGTCCTTGATCGCCTGCGCGTCGGCCTCGGAGAAGTGCAGCACCAGGCTGCGCAGCATCCCGCGCGAAGCTTCCGAGAGCGGCTTGAACTCGGCAAAGCCGGCGTCCGACAGCGCGATGAACCATTCCACTTCGACCTGCACGCGGCGGTGCATCAGGCCGTATTCGGACAGCAGCGGGCGCAGCGGCGCCACCTTGGCGGCATAGCGGCCGTCGAGCGGCGAGAGGGCGGTGAGGGCGGACAGGCTCATGGCGCCAATTCTAGGTGGCTGTCCTGGGCCCCCTTCTCGCTGGCGATCACGGCAGCGTGCTTCGAAGGCGAGCGTTAGCCGCTTCGCCCGGGTCGCCCCACCACGCCTCGCACCACCGGCGGGTTGGGAAGCGCCGGGCCGTCGCCGATCTGGATCGCCTCGGCCAGCATTTGCAGCGCCGCATCGGCACTGGCCGCGCTGGCGGCATGCACGCGCAGCAGCGGGTCGCCCGCGCGCACCTTGCTGCCCAGCGGCAGCACGCGTGTCACGCCGACGCGTGGGTCGACGCGATCGCTGGCGCGGCGGCGACCGCCGCCCAGTGCCACGATCACCAGGCCGATGCGGCGCGTGTCCATCGCCGCGAGGACGCCGCTGCGCGGCGCGACCAGCATGCGCTGAACCGGCGCGGCGGGCAGCCTCGCGCCACCACGGGCCAGCACGTTGGCCGGCCCGCCCAGCCCGGCGACCATGCGCTCGAAGCGCTCGGCCGCACTGCCATCGTCGAGCGCACGCAGCGCCTGCTGCTCGCCCTTGGCGGGTGAGGAGGCCAGGCCCCCCAGCCACAGCATGCGGCCGGCCAGCGCCAGCGTCAGCGCGAGCAGGCGCGGCTGGCGTGCCGCGCCGGTGAGGAAGTCGATCGCCTCGCGCACCTCCACCGCGTTGCCGGCGGTGCTGCCGAGCACCTGATTCATGTCGGTCACCAGCGCCTGCGTCGGCAGGCCCGCGCCCACGGCGACCTCGACCAGGCTGCGTGCCAGCGTGTCGGCCGTGCCGGCGTCGGTGCAGAAGGCGCCGTTGCCCAGCTTCACGTCCATCACCAGCGCGTCCAGCCCGGCGGCGAGCTTCTTCGACAGGATGCTGGCGGTGATCAGCGGCACCGACTCCACCGTCGCGGTGACGTCGCGGATCGCGTAGAGCCGGCGGTCGGCCGGCGCGATGCGCGCACTGGCGCCGACGATCGCGCAGCCGGCCTCGCGCAGCACGCGCACCAGCCGCGCGCGTCGCGGCGCCACCTCGTAGCCCGGCAGTGACTGCAGCTTGTCGAGCGTGCCGCCGGTGTGGCCGAGGCCGCGGCCGGACACCATCGGCACGACGCCGCCGCAGGCGGCGACGATGGGGGCGAGCACCAGGCTCACCTTGTCGCCCACGCCGCCGGTGGAATGCTTGTCGAGCACCGGGCCGTGCAGGCCGGCCCGCGACCAGTCGAGCCGGTCGCCCGAGTCCGTCATCGCCTGCGTGAGCGCCACACACTCGTCGCGTGTCATGCCGCGCAGGCAGACCGCCATCGCGAAGGCGGCGATCTGGCCCTCGCTCCATGAGCGGTCGACCAGTCCGCGCACGAAGTCCTGGATCTCGGCGGCGTCCAGCGCCTGGGCGTGGCCCTTGCGGCGGATGATCTCCTGCGGAAGCATCGGCAAGCGGGTTCTCGGTTCTTCTCGGTTCAGGCGCCGGCTGCAGTCGCGGGCAGCTGGCGAGGGCGTGTCGTCATGGCGCGATCGCCCGGTCGGCACACCTGAATGCATGACGCCCGTCTGTGCATTTGAACCATTCTCACGAATGGCGCCGAACTTGTCTCCCCCGGGTCTGGGCAGTCGGTGGGCGGACACACCGGTATTCTGGCCCGCGGACGCAATGACCTTGGCGGCCAGGGCAGGCCGGAGCTTGCGCAGAATGCCGGGACCCGAACCCCGTCTCGACCATGACCGACCTGTCCCGCTTCCTCGTCACCCGCAAGTGGCCCGCCCGGCATCCCGACATCCTGCAGCTCTACTCGCTGCCGACGCCGAACGGCGTGAAGGTGTCGATCCTGCTGGAGGAACTGGGCCTGCCCTACGAGCCACATCTGGTCAGCTTCGACACCAAGGACCAGCTGTCGAGCGAGTTCCTCTCGCTCAACCCGAACAACAAGATTCCGGCCATCCTCGACCCGCACGGCCCCGGCGACAAGCCGCTGGCGCTGTTCGAGTCCGGCGCGATCCTGATCTACCTGGCCGAGAAGACCGGGCGCTTCCTCGGTGCCGACCCGGCGACGCGCTACGAGACCCTGCAGTGGCTGATGTTCCAGATGGGCGGCGTCGGGCCGACGATCGGCCAACTCGGCTTCTTCCACAAGTTCGCCGGCAAGGACTACGAGGACAAGCGCCCGCGCGACCGCTACGTGGCCGAGTCACGCCGTCTGCTCGGCGTGCTCGACCGGCGCCTCGAAGGCCGCGAGTGGATCATGGGCAGCGAGTACGGCATCGCCGACATCGCCACCTGGCCCTGGGTGAACAACCTGGTCGGCTTCTACGGCGCCGGCGACCTGGTCGGCTTTGCCGACTTCGCCAACGTGCAGCGCGTGCTGAAGGCCTTCCTCGCGCGGCCGGCGGTGCAGCGCGGCCTGGCGATCCCGGCGCGGAAGACGGCGCCGGCCTGAGTCAGTAGCCGGTCGACGCGCCCGGCGCGCGTCCGGCAAGCACTGCCTCGATGTCGCCGAGCAGCGCGCTCGCGCCGAGGCGAAAGCGCTGCGGGCTCAATGCCGACGCACCGAGAACGTCCTCGACGAGGTCGAGATAGACCGCGGCGTCGGCGACGCTGCGCACGCCGCCCGAGGCCTTGAAGCCGACGCGCGCGGCTGCGCCCGCGTCGGCAGCGATGGTCTCGAGCATCGTGCGCGCCGCTTCGGGGGTCGCGCCCAGTGGGGTCTTGCCGGTGCTGGTCTTGAGGAAGTCGGCCCCCTCGGACAGCGCGAGGCGCGAAGCGCGTTCAATCAGCGCCGGCGTCTTCAGTTCGCCGCTCTCCAGGATCACCTTCAGCAGCAGCCCTTCGCTGGCGCGCCGCATGGCGCGCAACAGCGCCGCGCAGGCGGCTTCGTCACCGGCCCGCAAGGCACGCCAGGGCAGCACGAGATCGACCTCCTGCGCGCCCGCATCGACGATCTCGCCGGTGTCGCGCAGCGCCCGTGCCACGTCGAGGCTGCCGTCGGGGAAATTGGCCACCGCGGCGACCGCCACGCCGGGCGGCGCATGCACGCGGGCGGTGCGCGCCAGGCGCGGCCAGACGCACAGCGCCGCCACATGGCCCGGCGCCGCCGCGGCACGCTTGGCCAGCCGCACGATGTCGGCCTCGCCGTCGGCATCGTTCAGGCTGGTGAGGTCCAGGCAGGCGAGCGCCAGGCGGGCCGCCTGCTGCGGCGTGCGACTCACTCTACGACCCTGCGCGCTGTGCGCTCCGGGAAGAGCGCTTGGGAGCGGCCCGGCGCGCTCATCGCAGCTCCAGCGCGGCGATCACCGCCTCGAGCAGCGCCACCGCCGCCGGCGCGGCAGACTGGGCCACGCCCAGCGTGCTGGCGTGGCTCAGCGGCTCGGCCTGCAGTCCGCAACCCATGTTGGTGAACATCGACAAGGCCAGCACGCGCATGCCGGCATGCCGCGCGATGATGGTCTCCGGCACCGTGCTCATGCCCACCGCCTGCGCGCCCAGGCGTTGCAGCATGCGGATCTCGGCCGGCGTCTCGAACTGCGGACCCATCATCCAGGCGTAGACGCCTTCGTGCAGCGCGCTGCCGTGCCGCACCGCGACGGCGCGCGCCTGGGCGCGCAGGTCGGGGTCGTAGGCGTCGCGCAGGTCGACGAAGCGCTTCGCACCGGTCTCGCCGAGCAGCGGCGAGCGCTGCACCAGGTTGAGGTGGTCAGCGATCATCATCAGCTCGCCGGGACGCATGGCGGCGTCCAGACTGCCCGCGGCGTTGGTCTGCACCAGCACCTCGACGCCGCAGGCGGCCAGGGCATCGATCGCGCCCTTCATCGCCGCGGCGTCGCCGCCCTCGTAGGCGTGGCGCCGGCCGCACAGCACGGCGACTTCGTGCGCGCCGATGCGGCCCATCAGCACCTGGCCGGCGTGGCCCTCGATGCCCATCGCCGGGAAACCGGGCAGGTTCGCGTACGCCAGTCGCAGCGGTGCCTTCACCCGCTGCGCCAGCAGATCCCAGCCCGAGCCGAGCAGCACGGCGAGCTTCGGTCGCCTTCCGCTGGCCAGCAGCTGGGCGGCGCAGCGGTCCACCACGTCGTGCGAGAGCGTGCTCACCGCGGCCCCAGATGGTCGGGGCCGAAACCCGCCGGCAGCAACTCGCCGAGCGTGTGTCGCGCGACGACGCCATGGCCGTTCGCCGACCACACCGGTGCGTTGCCGGCAGCGAACTCGCGCAGCTTCTGCCGGCAGCCGCCGCAGGGCGTGATCGGTGTGACCGACTCGCCCGCCACCAGCGCCGCGAGCACCCGCGTGCCGCCGGCGAGCACCAGCTGGCCGAGGGCCACCGCCTCCGCGCACAGGCCCTCGGGGTAGGCGGCGTTCTCGACATTGCAGCCGGCATGGATGCGACCTTGCTCGTCGAGCAGCGCGGCGCCGACGGCGAAGTTCGAGTAGGGCGCGTAGGCGCGCTGGCGCGCGGCCTGCGCGGCTGCGAGGAGTTGCGGCAGGAGCCGCTCGGCGGGCGTCGATTCCAAGGCGAAGTTCCGTCAGCGTGGGCCGCGATTCTGCGCCAGCACGACGCTGGCGGCGCTATGCTGCACCCGACGCAACGCAGGCACGCTCGCATGGCCCAAGACAACGCCGCCCCCGGCACGCGCCACATCCGCCTGACCTCGCACCCCGGGCAGGGCAGCACCGGTGCGCCGGCCATCCACTGGGGCGCGGCCGATGCGCTGGAGCGGGGCCCCATCGTCGGCACCACCACGCACCGCAGCCAGCGCAACGTCGTCGGCACGCACAGCGGCAGCTACGGCGTCTACCGCGCCTTGGCGGTGGCTGCGGGCAACCTCGTCAAGGGCCACCGCGCCGACCTCACCAATACCGCGCCCACCGATCCGATCGGCCCCTACGAGCAGTGGGGCGAGCCGGAGAAGATCGTCTCCATGGACCCCTGGGGCGCCTCGGTGCAGACCGCGTTCGCCGACTACATCGAACAGGGTTACGACATCCGGCCGACCATCGCCGTCACCAAGGCGCACATCCACCTGCCGGAGATCCGCCAGGCGCTGGCCTTCCAGCGCCTGCAGGTGGACGGCAAGGTGCTGCTCGAGGACAGCTCGGCCGCGGTGACCAAGATCGCCATCGAGCCGGTGTGGTGGCTGCCCGGGGTGGCCAGGCGCTTCAAGGTGTCCGAGGCGGAACTGCGCCGCGCGCTCTTCGAGGAAACCGGCGGCATGTATCCCGAGCTTGTCACGCGCAGCGACATCGAGGTGTTCCTGCCGCCGATCGGCGGTCAGACCCTGTACGTGTTCGGCGACGTGCGTGACCTGGCGAATCCTGAAGTCACGCTCACCGCACGCGTGCACGACGAATGCAACGGCTCGGACGTGTTCGGCTCGGACATCTGCACCTGCCGGCCCTACCTGACCCACGCGATCGAGGAGTGCATCCAGGGCGCGCAGCAAGGCGGCGTCGGCCTGATCGCCTACAGCCGCAAGGAAGGCCGCGCGCTCGGCGAAGTGACCAAGTTCCTCGTCTACAACGCGCGCAAGCGCCAAGAGGGCGGCGACCGCGCCGACAAGTACTTCCTGCGCACCGAATGCGTCGCCGGCGTGCAGGACATGCGCTTCCAGGAGCTCATGCCCGACGTGCTGCACTGGCTGGGCATCCGCAGGATCCACCGGCTGGTGTCGATGAGCAACGACAAGTACGACGCCATCACCGGCAGCGGCATCGAGGTCGGCGAGCGCGTGAAGATCCCGGACGCGCTGGTGCCTGCCGACGCCAAGGTGGAGATCGAGGCGAAGATCGCCGCTGGCTACTTCACCGACGGTGCGGTGC
Source organism: uncultured Piscinibacter sp. (assembly GCF_937952055.1). Classification (GTDB taxonomy): domain Bacteria; phylum Pseudomonadota; class Gammaproteobacteria; order Burkholderiales; family Burkholderiaceae_C; genus Piscinibacter. The sequence goes on along the minus strand of NZ_CALFYO010000025.1, from coordinate 146,197 downwards.
CCGACGAAGCCAGGCTGGCGAGCGTGAAGGGGCGCGCGCTTGAGTGAGTCGCAGGCGATCGACGCCGCGGTGCGCACCCTGCGCGACCCAGCGACGATCCGCGCACGCTGCGGCGCGATCACCGCACACGTCGCTGCCGGCCGCTCCGAGCACTTCACGCTCGACCGCACGAAGCTCGACGAGGTCGCGCAGCGCATCGCCGCGCTGACGAGGGCGCGCTTCCCCGACCTGAAGATCCCGGTGCACAGCCGCTGGCGCCACTTCGAGGCCGGCGCCGTCGATCGCAAGGGCGAACTCGACGCGAAGCTCGCCGGCCGCAGCGCCGTCGCGGCGGCGCGCTCGCGCATCGACCTCACGCTGGTCAGCGTGCTGCTCGACGCCGGCGCCGGGCCGGACTGGCGCTTCCACGAGGCGGAAAGCGGCCAGGACTTCGGCCGCAGCGAGGGGCTGGGCGTGGCGAGCTTCCGCGCCTTCCTGGCCGGGCGCTTCTCGTCGGACGCGGGCGATCCGACCCGCGTCGACGCGGCCGCGCTGCTCAGGCTCGACGCCGCGGCGCTGGCCGAGATCTTCCAGGTGCGCGCCGACAACCCCCTGGTTGGACTGGACGGCCGTGCCGCGCTGCTGAACCGCCTTGGGCAGGCGCTGCGTGCGCAGCCGCAGACCTTCACGTCGATCGGCCAGCCGGGCCACCTGTTCGACGCGCTGACGCACCACCCGCACGCGCCGCGGCTGAACCACCACCATCCGCAGCCTGCGCCACGGCAGCACCATGTCCAGGCGTCGCGCCTGCTCGGCGCGCTGCTCGACGCCTTCAGCGCCATCTGGCCGAGCGGGCAGCTGTTCCAGGGCGTGCCGGTGGGCGATGCCTGGCCGCACCCTGCCGCCGGCGGTGAGGGCGCGAGCGCCGGCTGGGTGCCGTTGCACAAGCTCACCCAGTGGCTCGGCTACTCGCTGATCGAGCCCTTCGAATGGGCCGGCGTCGCCGTCGAGGGCCAGGACGCGCTGACCGGCCTGCCCGAGTACCGCAACGGCGGACTGCTGCTCGACGCGGGCGTGATCGTGCCGCGCGACGCCGCCTTCGCGGCGCGCCCGCGCCTGCCGTCGGAGACCTGGGTGATCGAGTGGCGCGCGCTCACCGTGGCGCTGCTCGACGAACTCGCGCCGCGCGTGCGTGCGGCGCTCGGTGTGCCCGGGCTGCCGCTGGCCTGCATCCTCGAAGGCGGCAGCTGGGCGGCAGGGCGGCAGATGGCGGCCGAGCGCCGGCCTGGGGGCACGCCGCCGGTGACGATCGCCAGCGACGGCACCGTGTTCTGAGCCGGCGAGGTGCGCCGTGCATCGCCGTGGTGCATGCGGCTGGGCACGCCGATTGCACCAACCTGGCCACCATGGCCCACACCACCGCCCCCGAACAGGGCCGCGTCGCCGACGTCTGGCGCGACCGCCTCGCGTTGCTGCTCGAATCCACCGGCGAGGGCATCTTCGGCATCGACATGGCCGGCTGCTGCGTGTTCGTCAACCGCAGCGCCGCGCAGCAGCTCGGCTGGCCGGCCGAGCGGATCCTCGGCCGCAACATGCACGAGCTGATCCACCACACCCATGCCGACGGCCGCCACTACCCCGAGTGCGACTGCCCGATCTTCAACGCCTTCCGGCGCGGTCTGCCCTGCCGCATCGACGACGAGGTGCTGTGGCGTGCCGACGGCTCGGCCTTCTACGCCGAGTACTCCAGCCACCCGATCGTCGAGCACGGCGTGGTGCAGGGCGCGGTGGTCACCTTCTCCGACATCAGTGCACGCCGTCGCGCGCAGGAACTCTCGCGCGTGCGGGAACTGGGGCGGCACCAGGAATCGGTGCGCGAGGCGGAGCGAACGCGCATCGCGCGCGAGATCCACGACGAGCTGGGCTCGCTGCTCGTCGCGCTGAGGATGGACGTGCACTGGCTGGCCAAGCGCGTCGCCGACCGCCCCGAGCTCGGCGCCAAGTGCCAGGGCATGGGCCGCATGATCGACACCGCGGTCGACAACGTCGGCCGCATCATCACCGACCTGCGCCCGAGCATCCTCGACCACCAGGGCCTGTGGGCGGCGCTGGAATGGCAGGCGCAGGAGTTCGTCGACAGCGCCGAACTCGACAGCGACCTGCAGCTGCACGTGGCTGCCGGCGTGCCGCCGCCGCAAGGTCCGCAGGCCATCGCGGTGTTCCGCATCTTCCAGGAGGTGCTGTCCAACGTCGCGCGGCATGCCCGGGCGCGCCGCGTGCAGATCCGCATCGTGGTGGACGATCCGCCGCAGCCGGTGCTGTACCTCGATGTGCGCGACGACGGCGTCGGCGCCGCGCCGCAGTCGCTCGACGATCCGCGCAGCTACGGCGTGATGGGCATGCGCGAGCGCGCGGCGCAGTTCGGCGGACGGCTGACGATCGACAGCGCGCCGGGGCTGGGCACGCGAGTTCGGCTGGTCATGCCGTTGCTGGAGGGGTCGTCGTGATCCGGGTTCTGGTCTGCGACGACCACCAGATCGTCCGCCAGGGCATCAAGCAGATCCTTGCCGATGCCAGCGACCTCGCGCTGGCCGGCGAGGCGGCCAGCGGTCCGGAGGCGATCGCATCGGTTCGCGCCGGGGGCATCGACGTCGTGCTGCTGGACATCGCCATGCCGCAACGCGACGGGCTGGACGTGCTCAAGCAGCTGAAGGCCGAGTTCCCCAAGCTGCCGGTGCTGATGCTCTCCACCTACCCGGACCGCCAGTACGCGGTGCGCAGCCTCAAGCTCGGCGCCGCCGGCTACCTCAACAAGAGCGCCGACGCCGAGCAGATGTGCGAGGCGATCCGCCGTGTCGCGGCCGGGCGGCTGTTCATCACGCCGCACGTGGCGGAACAGCTCGCCGGTGCAGTGGGTGCGGGCCGCGCCGACGATGCGCCGCTGCACGAGCGGCTGTCGCACCGCGAATACCAGGTGTTCCGCTTGCTCGCCGAGGGCCGCAGCGTCGGCGAGATCGCTGAGCAACTCGTGCTCGCACCCAACACGGTGAGCACTTACCGCGCGCGTATCCTCGAAAAGACGGGCGTGCGCAACGACGTCGAGCTGGCGCTGTACGCCGTGCGCCAGGAACTGCTCCAGCCCTGACCCACGCGTCCTGGGGGGCTCCTGGGGCCGCGCCCCCTGTGAACAAATGGGCGGTTGAACCATACTGGCCCTTCGGTCGCCGCCCACCGCGGCACGCACCCAAGGAACACCATGAATCGACCTCTGCCGAGCCGTCTCCGCCCCCGTTCGATCCTCTCGCTGGGCGCGGTCGCGCTCGGCGCGGCGCTGGCCTGCGCGCCCGCGCTGGCCGCGCCCGACGGCGGCGCCAGCACGGCGCGCGCGACGCTCGACACCGGCTACGCCCTCGTGCAGCTGACCGCCGATCCGCTGTCGACCTACGCGCGCACCCAGCCCGCCAAGGGCAAGAAGATCGACTTCTCCAGCAGCACGGTGAAGTCCTACCGCGCACTGCTGTCGAAGGCGCGCAACGACTACAAGGCCTGGCTGCGCACCAACGCGCCGCAGGCGAGCGTCACCGGCGAGTTCGACATTGCGCTGAATGCCGTGTCGGTCAAGCTCAACGGCGCCACGCTCGAGCAGGTCTCGGCGACCTCGATGGTGCGGTCGGCGCAGTACGCCGGGCTGTACTTCCCGGCGGCGACCGACCCCGACCTGGCGCTGATCAATGCCGAGCAGGCCTGGGCGCAGGCGGGCGGTGCGCCCGGCGCCGGCGCCGGCGTGAAGGTGGCGATCGTCGATTCCGGCGTCGATGCGACCCACCCCTGCTTCGCCGACACCGGCTACCCGGCGCATACACAGTTCGGCGACCGGCGGTACACGAACAACAAGGTGATCGCCGCGCGCGTGTTCAACAACAAGGTGAACCAGAACGGCTTCGACGCCAAGGCGGTCGGTGAACATGGCACGCACGTCGCCGGCACGGTGGCCTGCAACCACCAGACCCCGGCCAGCGTCAACGGCGTCGCCATTCCCTACGCCATGTCCGGCGTGGCACCGCGTGCGCTGCTGGGCAACTACAACGTCTTCCCGGGCACCGTGGACAACGCGCGCTCCGAAGACATCCTGAATGCGCTCGAGTCGGCCTACGCCGACGGCATGGACGTGGCCAACATGAGCCTGGGCGGCGGCAGCCAGGGCATCCAGGATCTGCTCACCGTGGCCGTCGACAACCTCGACCGCGCCAACATGGTGGTGACGATCTCCAACGGCAACGAGGGGCCGGGCTATTTCACGGTCGGCTCGCCGGGCATGGCGGCGCGCGGCTTGACGGCCGGCGCCTCGACCGTGCCGCACTTCATCGGTGCCCCGGTCTCGGTCGCAGGCTCGGTCTTCGGCGCGGCCAGCGGCGACTTCGCGATCGTCTCGAGCGACCTCACGGCACCGCTGGCCGTGGTGGCGGGCACGGTCAACGGCCTGAACAACGCCTGTGCGGCGCTGCCGGCGGGTTCGCTGACCGGCACGGTCGCGCTCGTCTCGCGGGGTGCCTGCACCTTCTCGACCAAGATCCGCAATGCGCAGGCCGCCGGCGCCGTGGCGGTGCTGGTGGCCAACAACGTGGCCGGAGACCCTACCGCGATGGCCGCCGACGGCACGGCCAACCAGCCGACGGTGCCGGCCTACATGGTCGGCCTGGCCGACGGGCAGACGCTGCGCGGCCTGGGGGGCGCCGGGGCCACCATCGGGAGCTCGCTCGCCTACGTCCTGTCGACCAACGCCAACATCATGGCCGGCTTCAGCAGCCAGGGGCCGACCGACGTGGACTTCCGCGTCAAGCCCGATGTCGTGGCGCCGGGGGTGAACGTGCTGTCGTCGATCCCGACCTACCTGTGCGGAGGCGCCCCCTGCTTCGCGCTGCTCAGCGGCACCTCGATGGCCGCGCCGCACCTGGCCGGCTCGGCAGCGGTGCTGCGCCAGCAGCACCCGGACTGGTCGGCCGCGGAGGTGCGCTCCGCCATCGTCAACACCGCCTCGCGAGGCGTGCTGAAGGACTTCGCGCGAGCCAACCCGGTGTCCGACGTCAACATCGTCGGCGCCGGACTGGAGAACCTGCTGGCCGCGACGGGCGCGACGGTCTCGCTCGATCCGGTGAGCCTGTCCTTCGGTGCGGTGCCGTCGGGCAGCGGACAGAGCCGCACGCTGAGCCTCACCATCACCAACCTGAGCGGAGTGGCGAAGAGCCTCACGCTGGCCATCGGCGCGCAGCCGGCCGGCGTGACCTACAGCGTGAGCCCGTCGGCGATCGCGCTGGATGCGGGGGCGTCGACCACCGTCAGCGTGACCATGCAGGCCGCCGTGGGGGCCGGCGGCCACCAGCAGGCGCAGCTCGAGCTGAGCGAAGGCGGCAGCCCGGTCGGCCACGCGGTGCTGTTCACGCTGATGAAGTGAGCCGGACGGAAGCGGCCGCCGCAGGGCGATCGGAGGGTGCACCTCGCACCGTCTTGAAGCCTGCGGCCGCTTCGCCACGTGAGCGACGCCGGGCCGGGGTGCGCGGCGTGCCGACGCGCTGACCCGGCCATCGCGTCGCGCCTGTAGGGCCAGCCCTACAGGCGAATCCCGCTGGCCCCGATGTTGCGGTGGGCCTCTCGTTCCTAGCATCCAACCATGCCAAGACGAGAGGCCGCACCATGAGCGAACACTTCGATCCCTACGACGCCGACCGCCCCCTGATGATGGGCTGCAGTTGCGGCCGGCACCGCAGCGGTGCCGAGCATGCGGCGGCGGAACTGCGCGCACGCAGCGAGACCGCCGACTTCGAGCTGTACTCCAACGAGTTCGTCGAGGCCTCGCTGGTCAAGGCGCTGTTCCCGCAGGACGCGCTGCGCCGCCAGTTTCTGCGCGCGGTGGGCAAGGGCTCCGCGATGGCCGCGATCGCCAGCGTGCTGCCGGTGGCCAGCCTGCAGGCGATGGCACAGGAAAAAGGCGGCGCGATCGAGAAGCGCGACCTGAAGATCGGCTTCATCCCGATCACCTGCGCCACGCCGCTGATCATGGCGCATCCGCTGGGCTTCTATTCGAAGCAGGGACTCAACGTCGAGGTGGTGAAGACCGCCGGCTGGGCGCTGATCCGCGACAAGATGCTCAACAAGGAGTACGACGCCACGCACTTCCTGAGCCCGATGCCGCTGGCCATCTCGATGGGCGCGGGCAGCAATGCGACGCCGATGAACGTGGCGACCATCCAGAACACCAACGGCCAGGCGATCACGCTGGCGATGAAGCACAAGGACAAGCGCAACCCGAAGGACTGGAAGGGCTTCAAGTTCGCCGTGCCGTTCGAGTACTCGATGCACAACTTCCTGCTGCGCTACTACGTGGCCGAGGCCGGACTGGACCCGGACCGCGACATCCAGATCCGCGTCGTGCCGCCGCCCGAGATGGTGGCCAATCTTCGCGCCGGCAACATCGACGGCTACCTCGGCCCCGACCCATTCAACCAGCGCGCGGTGTTCGAGGAGGTCGGCTTCATCCATCTGCTCACCAAGGACCTGTGGAACGGCCATCCCTGCTGCGCCTTCGGCACCAGCACCGAGTTCATCCAGAAGAACCCGAACACCTTCGCCGCGCTGTACCGCGCGGTGCTGACCTCGGCGGCGATGGCGCGCGAGGCGAAGAACCGCGAGCTGATCGCCAAGGTGATCGCGCCGCAGGCCTACCTGAATCAGCCGGAGACGGTGATCGCGCAGGTGCTGACCGGCAAGTTCGCCGACGGCCTGGGCAACGTGCAGAACGTGCCGGATCGTGCCGACTTCGATCCCATGCCCTGGCAGAGCATGGCGGTGTGGATGCTCACGCAGATGAAGCGCTGGGGCTACGTCAAGGGCGACGTCAACTACAAGCAGATCGCTGAGAAGGTGTTCCTGCTCACCGATGCGAAGAAGACCATGAGGTCGCTGGGCATGAAGGTGCCCGAAGGGGCGTATCCGAAGTTCACCATCATGGGCAAGGTCTTCGACCCGGAGAAGGCCGAGGCCTACGCGAGCAGCTTCGCGATCAAGCGCGCCTGAGCCTCGGGAGGCACTCATGGGCTTCACCCGCAGCCTGGGCTTCCGGGCAGGCTTGCTGTCGGCGCTGATCCTGCTGGTGCTGCTGGCGGTGTGGCACCTGGCCACGCTGTCCGGCGCACCGGCGGCGGCGCCGGCCGCAGCGCTCACCGCCGAACAGATCGAGTACGCCAGGCTGATGGGCAAGGACCCGACGGCGGGCGCCGCTGCGGCGCCGGCGAAGTCCGGCTTCCCGACGCTGGCGCAGATGGCCGAGGTGGTGGCGAAGAACCTCGCCAGTCCCTTCTACGACAACGGGCCGAACGACAAGGGCGTCGGGCTGCAGCTCGGCTACTCGCTCGGTCGCGTCGCCCTCGGCTACGTGCTCGCCGCGCTGGTGGCGATTCCGCTGGGCTTCGTCATCGGCATGAGTCCGCTGGTCTACCGCGCGCTCGATCCGTTCATCCAGGTGCTCAAGCCGATCTCTCCGCTGGCCTGGATGCCGCTGGCGCTGTACACCATCAAGGACTCGTCGATCAGCGGCATCTTCGTGATCTTCATCTGCTCGGTGTGGCCGATGCTGATCAACACCGCCTTCGGCGTGGCCAGCGTGCGCCGCGAGTGGCTCAACGTGGCGAAGACCCTGGAGGTCACGCCGCTGCGCCGCGCCTTCGAGGTGATCCTGCCCGCGGCCGCGCCGACCATCCTCACCGGCATGCGCATCAGCATGGGCATCGCCTGGCTGGTGATCGTCGCCGCCGAGATGCTGGTCGGCGGCACGGGCATCGGCTACTTCGTGTGGAACGAGTGGAACAACCTCTCGCTGCCCAACGTGATCTTCGCCATCCTGGTGATCGGCGTGGTCGGCATGCTGCTGGATCTGATGTTCGCGAAGCTGCAGAAGGCGGTGACCTATGTCGACTGAGCACTTTCTGAAAGTCGAGGGCTTGACCAAGCGCTACGGCGACGCGATCGTCTTCGACAGCGTCAACTTCGGCATGCGCCAGGGCGAGTTCGTCTGCATCATCGGCCACAGCGGCTGCGGCAAGACGACCATCCTCAACGTGCTCGCCGGGCTGGAGAGCGCCAGCGACGGCCACGTCTTCATGGACAACCGCGAGGTCGCCGGCCCGAGCCTGGAGCGCGGCGTGGTCTTCCAGGGCCATGCACTGATGCCCTGGCTGACCGTGCGCAGGAACATCGCCTTCGCGGTGCGCAGCAAGTGGCCGTCCTGGAGCGCGGCGCAGGTCAACGAGCATGTCGAGAAGTACGTCGCCATGGTCGGCCTGGCCGCGGCGATCGACAAGAAGCCGGCGCAGCTGTCCGGCGGCATGAAGCAGCGCGTGGGCATCGCTCGCGCCTTCGCGATCCAGCCGCGCATGCTGCTGCTCGACGAGCCGTTCGGCGCGCTCGATGCGTTGACGCGCGGCACCATCCAGGACGAGTTGCTGCGCATCTGCGCGGAGACGCACCAGACGGTGTTCATGATCACGCACGATGTCGACGAGGCCATCCTGCTCGCCGACCGCATCCTGCTGATGAGCAACGGCCCGCAGGCGCGCGTGGCCGAGATCGTCAGGAACACGATGCCGCGCGATCGCCAGCGCGCCACGCTGCACCACGACCCGCAGTACTACCGTATCCGCAACCACCTGGTCGACTTCCTCGTCTCGCGCAGCAAGGAGATGTCGCACGGCCGCGCGCCGGCGCAGCCCGCCGAGGTCAGCCCGGGTGTCGACCCCGAGCCCCAGCCCCACAACCACCACGGCACCACCCTGAGGAGAATTGCATGAGCCGACTGGACGTCACCGAGAAGATCATCGCCACCAAGGTGGCCAAGGGCATCAAGTGGTCCGACGTGGCCGCGAAGGTCGGCCTGAGCAAGGAGTGGGTCACCGCCGCCTGCCTCGGACAGATGACGCTCGACAAGAAGCAGGCCGATGCGGTCGGCAAGATCTTCGGCCTGTCCGCCGAGGAGAAGAAGTGGCTGATGGTGGTGCCCTACAAGGGCTCGCTGCCCACCAGCGTGCCGACCGATCCGCTCATCTACCGCTTCTACGAGCTGGTGAACGTGTACGGCACCACCTTCAAGGAACTCATCCACGAGGAGTTCGGCGACGGGATCATGTCCGCCATCGACTTCAAGATGGACCTGCAGCGCGAGCCCGACCCGAAGGGTGACCGCGTGTCGATCACGATGAGCGGCAAGTTCCTTCCCTACAAGACCTACTGAGCCGGACACGCTCTCGCCTGCCGTCTTGATGCGCCTCGGGCGTGCCGTTCGCACGAGGCGCGCCGTTCAACTCGCCGGGTCGTTGGCATGCGGTTCGCTAGGGCAAGACATCCCTTCATTTCCTTTGGAGTTCGCATGACTGCAGTCTCTCGTCGCTCCGCCCTGAAGGCGGGCCTGGCCGGTGCCGCACTGGCCGCGCCGGCCGTCGCCTCGGCCCAGCAGACCTTCAGCTGGAAGATGACCTCGGCCTACGGCAAGGGCTCGCCCTTCTACATGGAAGGGCCGGGCAGCGCGACCGACCTCGCACGACGCATCGAGGCGATGTCCGGCGGCCGGCTGAAGATCCAGGTGTTCGGCGCGGGCGAGCTCATCCCGGCACTCGAAGGCTTCGACGCGGTGCGCGCCGGAACCGTCGAGATGAACCACGCCAACAGCTACTTCTGGACCGGCAAGACCTTCGCGGCGCAGTACTTCACCGCGGTGCCCTTCGGGCTCAACTTCCAGGGCATCAACGGCTGGCTCTACGACGGCGGTGGCCAGGCGCTGTGGGACGAGGTGTACGCGCCCTTCGGCCTGAAGGCCTTCGCCGCCGGCAACACCGGCGTGCAGATGACCGGCTGGTTCAAGAAGGAGATCAAGAGCAGCGCCGACCTCAAGGGCATGAAGATGCGCATCCCCGGCCTCGCGGGGCGCGTCTACGCGGCGCTCGGCGTCGACGTGAAGCTGCTGCCCGGCGGCGAGATCTTCCCGGCGCTGGAGCGAGGCGTGATCGATGCCGCCGAGTTCGTCGGCCCCTTCCAGGACCGCAAGCTCGGCCTGCACAAGGCGGCCAAGTACTACTACACGACGGGCTGGCACGAGTCGGCCACGGTGTCCGAACTGCTGATCAACAAGGCCGCGTTCGACAAGCTGCCCAAGGACCTGCAGGCCGTCGTCGAGAACGCGGCCGCCGCCTGCAACGTCATCAGCGAGGGCTGGTGCCAGCGCAACAACGCCGAGGCGATGGACGACCTGATCAGGAACCAGGGCGTGATCGCCAAGCCGCTGCCCGACGAAGTGCTCAAGAAGCTGCGCGAGGTCACCAATCAAGTGCTTGCGGAGAACGCCGCCAAGGACCCGATGACGAAGAAGGTGCATGACTCGTACATGGCCTACAAGAAGAAGTACGACGCGTGGTGCACCTACAGCGAAGGCCCGTACCACGAGAAGATCCTGACGGCCTGACGCCATGCGCTTCACGGAAACGGTCGACCGCTGGGTCGACCGGGTCGGGCGCGCCGCGTCGTGGCTGACGCTGGTGATCGTCGTGCTGATGGCCACCAACGTGCTGCTGCGCTACGCCTTCAGCATCGGCTCAGTGTGGTCGCAGGAGCTCGAGTGGCATCTGCTCGCGCCGATGGTGCTGGCCGGCATGACCTACGCGTTGGCCAAGGGCGAGCACGTGCGCGTTGACATCTTCTACGCGCGCTGGTCGCCGCGAGGCCAGGCCGCGGTCGACCTCGTCTCGGCACTGCTGGCCGTGGCTTTCGCGCTGCTGGTGATCCGCTACTCGATCCCCTACGTGCAGCAGTCGTACTCGATCGACGAGATCTCTTCCGACCCGGGCGGGCTGACCCACCGCTGGGTGCTCAAGGCGCTGATCCCGCTCGGTTTCGCCCTGTTCGCCGTGCAGGCCGCGGCGCAAGGCGCGGCCGCATGGCGGCGGCTCACCGGCGACGCGCCATGAGCCTCAACGAATGGCTGGCCATCGGCCTGCTGATCGGCTTCTTCCTGCTGCTGATGGCCGGCGTGCCGGTGGGCATCACGCTGGCCGCCAGCGGCTTCGTGTTCGGTTTCCTCGGCTTCGGCGAAACGCTGTTCATGCTGCTGCCGGCGCGCCTGTACGGCGTGGTCGCCAACTACCAGTGGCTGGCGATTCCCCTGTTCGTGTTCATGGGCGTGATGCTGGAGAAATCGCGCCTGGCCGAGGACCTGCTCGACGTCATCGGGCATCTGGCCGGCGGCATGCGCGGCGGCATGGCACTGGGCATCATCGGCGTCGGCGTGCTGATGGGCGCGACCACCGGCATCGTCGGCGCCACCGTCATCACGCTGGGCCTGCTGACGCTGCCGACACTGCTGCGCCGCGGCTACGACCCGGGTGTCAGCTGCGGCGCCATCTGCGCCTCCGGCACGCTCGGGCAGATCATCCCGCCCAGCCTGGTGCTGATCCTGCTGTCGGACATCATGCAGCAGTCGGTGGGCACGCTGTTTGCCGCCGCCGTGATGCCCGGGCTGATGCTGGCCGGCCTGTACTGCGCCTACATCGTCGTCTACGGCATGCTGAAACCGGACGCGATGCCGCCGGTGCCGCAGGCCGAGCGCGATGCATTGCCGCGTGCCGAGCTGTGGTGGCGCGTCGTGAAGGTGGCGCTGCCGCCGCTCGCACTCGTGCTCGCCGTGCTGGGCTCGATCATCGGCGGCATCGCCGCGCCGACCGAGGCTGCGTCGATGGGCGCGCTCGGTGCCATCCTCGTCGTCGCGCTGGCGCGAAGGCTCTCGCTGAACGTGCTGCGCGAGGTGATGCAGAGCACCACGCGCATCTCCGCCATGGTGCTGTTCATCCTGATCTGCTCGCAGGTGTTCAGCATCGCCTTTCGCGGGCTCTCCGGTGAGAAGCTGATCGAGGACCTGTTCGCCTTCCTGCCCGGCGGCATCGACGCCGACGTCTGGTTCCTGATGGCGCTGATCTTCGTGCTCGGCTTCTTCCTCGAGTGGATCGAGATCAGCTACATCGCCGTGCCGCTGTTCCTTCCGATCTTCAACGCCGCGGGCGTCGACCCGGTGTGGCTGGCGATGCTCATCACGGTGAACCTGCAGACCAGCTTCCTCACGCCTCCGTTCGGCTGGGCGCTGTTCTTCCTGCGCGGGGTGGCGCCGCCGCAGGTCACCACGCGGCACATCTACGTCGGTGTGCTGCCCTTCGTGGCGATGCAGATCCTCGGCATCGTGCTGGTGTTCTGCTTCCCCGCCATCGCCACCTGGCTGCCGAAGGCCATCGGCTGGTAAGGAGCACACCGTGGAGACCCGACCGCCCCTGCCGTCCTTCACCGAAGAGTCCGCGAAGCGCAAGGTGCGCGGGGCCGAGGACGCCTGGAACACACGCGACCCCGAGGTCTGTGCGCGCGTCTACGCCGAAGACACGCGCTGGCGCAACCGCGCCGAGTTCCCGGTCGGGCGCGAGGAGGTCAAGGCCTTCCTGCGCCGCAAGTGGGCGACGGAGCTCGACTACCGGCTGATCAAGGAGCTGTGGGCCTTCGGCGGCGACCGCATGGCGGTGCACTTCGCCTACGAGTGGCACGACGACTCCGGCCATTGGTACCGCAGCTACGGCAACGAGAACTGGGAGTTCGACGCGCAGGGCTTCATGGTGCACCGCTTCGCCAGCATCAACGACCTGCCGATCGTGCAGGCGGAGCGCAAATTCCACTGGCCGCTCGGGCGGCGGCCGGACGCGCATCCGGGCCTGTCCGATCTGGGGCTCTGAAACGCTATGCTGCGCCCGAACGAGGAGCGCACCCCATGACCGCCGAAGTCCACCACCTCACTCATCCGCTCATCCAGCACAAGCTGACCCTGATGCGGGAGAAGGACCGCAGCACCAACAGCTTCCGCCGCCTTCTCAACGAGATCAGCATGCTGATGGCCTACGAGGTGACGCGCGACATGCCCACGCACCTCATCGAGATCGAGACGCCGCTCGAGAAGATGCACTCGCCGGTGATCGACGGCAAGAAGACGGTGTTCGTCTCGATCATGCGCGCCGGCGCCGGCTTCCTCGACGGCATGCTCAACGTCGTGCCCGGTGCCCGCATCGGCCACATCGGCCTGTACCGCGACCCGAAGACCCTGGTCGCGGTGGAGTACTACTTCAAGATGCCGCAGGAGATGCACGAGCGCGACGCCATCGTGCTCGACCCCATGCTCGCCACCGGCAATTCGGCGGTGGCGGCGGTGGACCGGCTGAAGGAGACGAGGCCGAAGTCGATCCGCTTCGTCTGCCTGCTCGCCGCGCCCGAAGGCCTGGCCCACTTTCACGCCAACCACCCCGATGTGCCGGTCTACACCGCGGCGATCGACCGGCAGCTCAACGAGCACGGCTACATCGTGCCGGGGCTGGGCGACGCGGGCGACCGGCTGTTCGGCACCAAGTAGTCAGTTCAGCCCCGGCCGCAGCGCGGCGAACAGGTGGCAGCCGCTGCCGGCCATCACGCACAGGTGCCACACGAAGTGGCCGAAGCGCAGCGACGAGTCGAACACGAAGAAGGCCGTGCCGACCAGGTAGGACAGGCCACCGGCGAACAGCCACAGCAGCGCCGAGGCTTCGAGCCCCTGCAGCCCCGGCCAGGCGGCCAGCAGGGCGCCCCAGCCGAGCAGCAGGTACAGGCCGGTGGACAGGCGCTGGTTCGTCAGCCGCCGCATCAGCTTGAGCGAGGCGCCGACCGTTGCCAGCGTCCACACCAGCGCACAGGTGGCGACGCCTTCCGGGCCGGGCATCGCGCCGAGCGTGAACGGCGTGCTGCTGCCGGCGATGAAGAGGTAGATCGCCGCATGGTCGACGGCGCGTGCCCACAGCTTGGCGCGGCCGGCCGGCAGCGCGTGGTAGACGGCCGAGGCCATGAACTGCATCACCATGGTCAGGCAGAACACCGCCACCGAGGCCACGCCCAGCGCGCCGGCCTGGCGCTGGGCGGCCTCCGACAGGGTCGGCCAGGCCATCAGCGGCAGCGCGCAGGCCAGCGCGTGGCTGGCGGCGTTGGCGATCTCCTCGGCGCGCGTCTGCGCACGCCGCGCGCTGGCGGTGCGGGGGGCGATCGCGAAGGTCAGGCGCATGTCGCTACTGAACGCCTGTCCCGCCTTTCGCGCACCCCCTCGAAGAAGGCAGTTCCCCCGCGTTTGAGCGCCTTCGAACTTGGGGGATTCCGGTCAGCGTCTCAACGGAACGGATTGGCGGTGGCGAACCACAGCCCGATCCCGGTGGCGACGATGAAGGCGCCATCGAGCACGCCGACGAGCAGGAACACCTTGCTCTGCAGGCTCTCCATCAGCTCGGGCTGGCGGGCCGAGGACTCGAGGTACTTGGCGCCGAGCAGGCCCACGCCAAGGCAGGAGCCGACGGCGCCCAGTCCGATCATGTGGCCCACGGCGAGCGGGAGGAGATCGATGCCGTCCATGTTGCTTGCATCCTTCCTGGGGGTTGGTCCTTGCCCGTATGCTGGCGCCCATCGTCTCCACCGTCGATGACCTCGGAGGTCATGTCCTGCCATGCTGATCCGCAACGCCACGCTCCCCGACGGCCGCACCGCCATCGATCTGCTGGTGCAGGACGGCCGCATCGCCGCGATCGCGCCCCGGCTCGCGGCGCCCGAAGGCGCGCAGGTGATCGAGGCTGCCGGACAACTGCTCAGCCCGCCCTTCGTCGATGCGCACTTCCACATGGACGCGACGCTGAGCGTCGGCCTGCCGCGGGTGAACCAGAGCGGCACGCTGCTCGAAGGCATCGCGCTGTGGGGCGAACTCAAGCCGCAGCTGACGCAGGAGGCGCTGGTCGAGCGTGCACTGCAGTACTGCGACTGGGCGGTGGCCAGGGGTCTGCTGGCGATCCGCTCGCACGTGGACGTGTGCGACGACCGCTTGCTCGCCGTCGAGGCGCTGCTGCACGTGCGCGAGCGCGTCAAGCCCTACCTGGACCTGCAGCTGGTGGCTTTTCCGCAGGACGGCCTGCTGCGTTCGCCCAACGCGCTGGCCAACCTGAAGCGCGCGCTGGACATGGGCGTGGACGTGGTCGGCGGCATCCCGCACTTCGAGCGAACCATGGCCGACGGCGCCGAGAGCGTGCGCATCCTCTGCGAGATCGCCGCCGAGCGCGGCCTGCGCGTGGACATGCATTGCGACGAGAGCGACGACCCGCTGTCGCGCCACATCGAGACGCTGGCCTTCCAGGCCCAGCGGCTCGGGCTGCAGGGGCGTGTCGCCGGCTCGCACCTGACGTCCATGCACTCGATGGACAACTACTACGTTTCCAAGCTGCTGCCGCTGATCCGCGAGGCCGGGGTGCATGCGATCGCCAACCCGCTGATCAACATCACCCTCCAGGGCCGCCACGACAGCTACCCGAAGCGCCGCGGCATGACGCGTGTGCCGGAGATGCTGGCCGCCGGCATCAACGTCGGCTTCGGCCACGACTGCGTGATGGACCCTTGGTACTCGCTGGGCAGCGGCGACATGCTGGAGGTCGCCGCGATGGGCCTGCACGTGGCGCAGATGACCTCGCAGTCGCAGATGCGCCAGTGCTTCGACGCCGTGACCGTCAACAGCGCGGCGATCCTGGGCCTGCCGGACCATGGCCTCGAGGTCGGCAAGTCGGCCGATTTCGTGCTGCTGCAGGCGGGCGATCCGGTCGAAGCGATCCGGCTGCGTGCCACGCGGCTGCTGGTGGTTCGCCGCGGCGCGGTGGTGGCCTGCACGGCGCCGGCCCAGGCGGTGATGTCGCTGCCGGGCCGGCCCGTGAGCGTGGACTTCCGGCTGCGGCGCTGAGCGGCCGCTGCCCCGAGCCCACCTGCGGGCCCGCGCCTTGCTCGGTGCGAGGCGCACTCCCTCGACTGTCCGCTCAGACTTCGGCTCCGCAAGGCAGCCTCGCTAGAATGGGTCACAACCAGGGCACCAGCAGTCACAACAACATGATGAAGCTCATCGGCGCGCTCACCAGCCCCTACGTGCGCAAGGTGCGCATCGTGCTGGCGGAGAAGAAGCTCGACTACCAGTTCGTGCTCGAGGACGTGTGGAACGCCGACACCATCCTCAAGGCCAACCCGCTGGGCAAGGTGCCCTGCCTCGTGCTCGAGGGTGGCGAGGCGGTGTTCGACTCGCGCGTGATCGTCGAGTACCTCGACACGCGCTCGCCGGTGAGCCGGCTGATCCCCGAATCCGGCCGCGAGCGCACCGAGGTGCGCACCTGGGAAGCGTTGTCCGATGGCGTGCTCGATGCCGCCATCCTGGCGCGGCTGGAGGCCACCTGGCCCGGCCGCAGCGCCGAGCAGCGCAGCCAGGCCTGGATCGACCGCCAGATGAGCCGCGTCGATGGCGCGCTGGCGGCGATGAGCACCGGCCTGGGCGACAAGCCCTGGTGCGTGGGCATCCACATGTCGCTGGCCGACATCGCGGCCGGCTGCGCGCTCGGTTACCTCGACTTCCGCTTCCCGCAGATCACCTGGCGCGACCGCCATGCCAACCTGGCCCGGCTGGCGGAGAAGCTCAACGCCCGGCAGAGCTTCGTCGACACGCTGCCACCGACCTGACCGGCGCCGCCCTCAGAGGGGCTGCGGAGACGGCGACGAGGTGCGCCGTTCGAGTTGCAGCTTGCGGTAGAGCGTGCGCACGCGCTGCCCCACCTCGCGCGTGCTGATGCGCAGATCGAGCGCGATCTCGTGCGGCAGAAATCCGTCGCAGGTCCACTGCAGCACCTGGCGCTCGATGCGGTTCGGCTGCAGGGGGTTCTCGTCGTCGGGCCGGTCGTTGCGCCTCCACGAGGCAGTGTCGAAGTGGGCCTTCACCTGGCGCGCGATGGACGGTGCCATCTCGGCGCCGCCGGCCAGCGCCTGCTCGATGGCCGCCACCAGCGTCTGCGGCGACTGGCCCTGCACGAAGTAGCCGTCGGCGCCGCGCGAGAGTGCTTCCAGCAACTGCGAGTCGTCGAGCGTGAGCGTCACCACCAGTGTCTTCGGGCGGCCGTAACGGCCGCTGGTCGAGAGTTCGTCGAGGAAGCCGGCCACCCAGCCGTCGGCGACCTGAAGGTCGGCGAGCACCAGGTCGGCGCCGAGCTGCGGCAACTGCGCGCGCGCATGCTCCATCGTGTCGACCCAGCCCACCGTCTGCAGGTCCGTCGCGGCATCGATGAGCCCGCGCATGCGCCCGGCCACCAGCGGGTCATTGATGAGGAGAAAAACGCGGGACATGAAGGCGGCGGGCGAATGAATGACAAAGGGATTGTCGGATTCGCACCAAGCCGATGCACCCCCGCGACCCGGTGGCGCACGCCGTGTCTCGCCGAGGCGGGCCGATCCTCGATCGCCTCAGCGGCGCGTCATCGGGACGCCGTCCGCCTGCGCCATCGGCCAGCCGGTACCGATCAGCGGGTCGTTGCAGCGCACCGAGTGTCGCGACAGCCGGGTGTCGCGCGAGCCCAGGCGAACCAGGCATGCGCCGGGCGACGGGTCGGGCGCGCCGTCGCCGCCGCCGACAAGCGCCCCCGGACAGGACAGCGCGCGCGTGCCCGGCCCGTTCAGGCGAAGAACCCGAGCAGCGCCGCGGCGCTCTGCTCGGGCAATTCTTCGGCGAGGAAGTGGCCGGCCGCCATCGCATGGCCGCTCACCGTCGCGCTGCACTGTGCGCGCCACAGCGCCAGCGGGTCGAACAGCGCCTGCACCACGCCGCGCTCGCCCCACAGCACCAGGGTGTCGCAGGCGATCTTCTGGCCGGTGTCGCGCGAGGCGCGATCGTGCTCCAGGTCGATGCCGGCGGCGGCGCGGTAGTCCTCGCAGACCGCGTGGATGGTCTCGGCGCGGCAGAAGCAGCGTTCGTATTCGGCCAGCGCCTGCGGCTCGATGAAGCCAATGCCGTGCGAACCCCAGCCGCCGAGCTTCCAGTGCAGGTAGAAGCGCGGGTTGCCGCCGATCATCGTCTCGGGCAGCGGGCTGGGCTGGATCAGGTGGAACCAGTGATAGTAGGCGCTGGCGAAACGCATGTCGGTGGCCGCGTACATGTCCAGCGTCGGCGCGATGTCGAGCAGCGCGAGCCGGGTCACCGCGTGCGCATGGTCGAGCGCGAGCCGGTGCGCCACGCGCGCGCCACGGTCGTGGCCGCACACGGCGTAGCGTGCGTGGCCGAGCGAGCGCATGAGGGCCGCCATGTCGGCGGCCATCGCGCGCTTGCTGTAGTTGGCGTGGCCCGGCGCACCGCGCGGCTTGTCGGAGTCGCCATAGCCGCGCAGGTCGGGCAGCACGAGGCGAAAGTGCGGGGCCAGGCGTTGCGCCACGCGCTGCCACATCGCGTGCGTCTGCGGGAAGCCGTGCAGCAGCAACAGCGGCGGGGCATCCGGCGCGCCGCCGATGCGGGCATGGATGCGCACGCCCTCGACCTCGTGCCAGGCCGCCTCGAAACCAGGGAACCAATCGGACATCTCAGTGCTCCGTCTTCAGTCCAGGGTCTGACGATAGCGCTTCAGCGCGACGATGCTCGCCACCGCCACCGCCACCGCCACCGCCACCGCCACCGCCACCGCCACCGCGAAGGGGAGGCGGTAGTGCAGCCTCTGCTGGAACTCCTGGACAAAGACCGCGAGCATGCGGCGTCAGGAGAAGCGCTTCATGGCGTCGGGGGTGGCACCCGCACATGATGGCTCTCATGACCCATGATGGCAGGATGGCCGGCTACCCGCGCCTCAGTCGAGCAATCGCTTCAACGCTTGCGGCAGCCCGGCATCGCTGCCCAGCGCCGAGACGTGCCGCGGGCCGAAGATGCGTCGCGCCGCCGCGGCATGCGCCGGCGACGGCGCCAGGCAGGCCAGCCGCAGGCCCTGGCGCAGGGCGCGCCGCGCCGCATGGCGTGCGTCGTCGAGCAGGTAGCGTGGATCGTGCACGTCGATGTCGTAGGGATCGGCATCGCTGAACACGAGCACGATCCGCTCGCCGTCGCGCCGCCGTGCGAGCCGGCGCGCCGCATGGCGCAGCGCCGCGCCCAGGCGCGTCGAACCGGCGCTGCGCAGCGCGGACAGTCGCGCATGGCTCGCGGCGTCCAGGGGCTCGCCGAAGGCCAGCACCTCGCGCCAGTCGACCGCGTGGCGGCCATTCGAGCTGAAGGCGGCGATCGACACCGCGAGGCCGACACCGGCCAGCGCATGCGCGGCCTGCCAGGCCATCTCGCTGGCCGCCTGCAACTGGCTCATGCCGGTGTCGCCCCAGGCGGCCGAGGTCGACGCGGACTGGTCGATCAGCAGCAACACGCTGCCCGTGCGCCGGTCGCGCGCGCGGCCGCGGTGCACCCGTTCGTCACCCGGTCGGCGGCAGCGGCGCGCCACGCGCAGGCGCAGCAAGGCGTCGAGGTCGAGCTGCGGACCCTGCTGGTGCAACTGCCAGCGCCCGCTGGCGCGCGCGCCGAGCAGGGCGCACCGCCACGCCGCCGGCGTAGCGACCGGCAGCGACTGCGGCGCATCGACCGTCCGTGCCTGCGCGCGCCACTCGGCGACGCGGCACCAGGCCGGCCGCAGGCGCGCGATCAGGCGGTCCCATTCCGGATGGCGGACGACGGAATCGTCGTGCTCAGTTGCCGGCGGGGTGCGCCCGGGCGGCGGCGGCGAGGGCTGCTCCTGCGGCGCGTCGCTGGACGGTGCCGGCCACATCCATCGGTGGTCGTCTCGGTAGTCCGGGCCGGGGCGGTAGCCCTTGGCGTTGAACTGCAGCCGCATCTGGCCGAGGTCGTGGCCCAGCCGCGAGGCGATGCCGCGCAGCCGTTCGGCGCGGGGTTCGGCGAGCACCGTGCCGTTGGCGTCGAGGAAGAACAGCGAACGGCCCTTGCGCACCCAGGGGTGAGGGTCCTCGTAGCGCGGGTCGGCGAGCGCACGCGCCAGGCGCAGCAGTAGCATCTCGACGCCGTCGCCGTCCAGCGGCGTGACCGTGTGCCGCGCGCGCCACCAGCGGTGCAGGCCGGGCAGCTCGCGGCCGGCAAGGTTTTCCACGCGTGCATCCTCGAGCACGCCCACGATGGCGCGTGCGATCGGCTTCAGGCCCCGGCCGTCGAGCCCCGACGGCGAGTAGACGAGGTGCGCCGCGGCATGCGCGGCGGCGGCAAGTCGCCAGGCCTCGGCCTCCTGGCCCGGCGGCGCGTGGCGCGGCAGACGGATGGTGCGGCCGACGAGGTGCGGCTGCTCGGCGTCGGTCAGCGCGAGCGCATCCAGGTCCCACAGCGCGCGCAAGGTCTGGCGCAGTGGCTCGAGCGCGGCGCCGGCAGGCGGCGATGCGGCATGCACCAGCGGTTCGGGCAGGGCGGATCCCATGTCCGGGCCTCAGAAGGAGGCGTCCAGCGCGGCCAGCAGCGCCTCGTGCACGCCGGGCTCGTCGCTCAGCGCGTCGACCGCCGCCATGCGGCAGGCCCGCCGGGGCGCCACACCTTGCACGGCCAGCGTTGCGGCGTGCACGAGCATGCGCGTCGAGGCGCCCTCGTCCAGGCCATGGCCTTGCAGCCGACGCGTGCGCACGCCGAAGGCGACGATGGCCGCGGCCGCATCGAGCGCCAGGCCCGACTCGCGCGACACGATGGCGGCCTCGGACTCGGGCGCCGGGTAGTGGAACTCGAGCGCGCAGAAGCGCTGCCGCGTCGACGTCTTCAGCTCGCGCGCCAGCGGTCCGGGGTTGTAGGAGACGACCAGCGCGAAGTCCGGATGTGCCGCAAGCAGCTCGTTGCAGGCGGTCAGCGGCAGCATGCGCCGCGTGTCGGCCAGCGGGTGAATCACCACCGTGGTGTCGGCACGTGCCTCCACCAGCTCGTCGAGGTAGCACAGCGCGCCGTGGCGCGCGGCCAGTGCCAGCGGACCGTCCTGCCAGCGCGTGCCTTCGGCGTCGAGCAGCCAGCGGCCGACCAGATCGGCCGCGCTCAGATCGTCGTGGCAGGCGACGGTGACCAGCGGCCTGCCGAGTCGCCAGGCCATGTGCTCGACGAAGCGCGTCTTGCCGCAGCCGGTCGGGCCCTTCAGCAGCAACGGCAGGCGCTTCGCGTAGGCTGCCTCGAACAGCGCGATCTCGTCGTCGGCCGGCTGATAGAAGGGCTCGCTGCGGATGCGGTAGGCATCCATCGCACGGCCCTTCAGCGATGCGCCAGCGTGGCCGGGTTGGGGATGCCCTCGATCGGCGCCTCCTCGGTGCCCACCGTGTCGCGCGTGATCGCCTCGACGCGCTTGCGCGTGCCCTCCGGGTCGTTGACCCACTGGCTGTAGAACTCGTAGGGGCAGGCGGCCACGCCCTTGTCGCCCTCGCGCGAGTTGATCAGGCCGGTGTAGCCGCGGTGCAGCAGCTTGAAGAGATGGTTCTCGCTCTGGCCGTTCTTGCGGAAGTCGCGGATCAGGCTCTTCGAGAGCGCCGCGTACTGGATGCCCATCTCCTCCTCGCCGCACTCGCCGAGCGTGCGGCCGTCGAAGCCGACGATCGCGCTGTGGCCGAAGTAGGAGTACACGCCGTCGAAGCCGGCGGCGTTGGCCACCGCAACGTAGGTGTTGTTGGCGAAGGCCATCGCCTTGGCCATCATGATCTGCTGCTCCTTGGCCGGGTACATGTAGCCCTGGCAGCGCACGATCAGCTCGGCGCCCTTCATCGCGCAGTCGCGCCAGATCTCCGGGTAGTTGCCGTCGTCGCAGATGATCAGGCTGACCTTCAGGCCCTTGGGGCCGTCGCTGACGTAGGTGCAGTTGCCCGGGTACCAGCCCTCGATCGGCACCCAGGGCATGATCTTGCGGTACTTCTGGACGATCTCGCCCTGGTCGTTCATCAGGATCAGCGTGTTGTAGGGCGCCTTGTGCGGATGCTCCTCGTGGCGCTCGCCGGTCAGCGAGAACACGCCCCAGACCTTGGCCTTCCTGCAGGCGGCGGCGAAGATCGCCGTCTCGTCGCCGGGCACGGTGCTGGCGGTGTCGTACATCTCCTTCGAGTCGTACATGATCCCGTGCGTGCTGTACTCGGGGAAGATGACCAGGTCCAGGCCCGGCAGGCCGAGCTTCATGCCCTCGATCATCGATGCGATCTGGCGTGCATTGGCCAGCACCTCGGCCCGCGTGTGAAGCCGCGGCATCTTGTAGTTGACGACCGCGACACCGACAGTGTCCTTGCTGCTCGAAATATCGCCGTGGTGCATGACTGGCTCCCGCTGAGTTGACCCTTGGATGGGTCCATTGCAGCGAATGCGGGCGTCGCGCGGAATACGTCGTTCGACGTAGCGCGCCGTGGGAACGCTACTGCGGCTGCACCGTGCCGAACAGCGAGCGCAGATCCTCGTCGTCGGCTTCGACCACCCTGAGTCCTCGGGCCAGGTCGAAAGACGACAGGAACCAGCCGTGCTCCACCGGCTCGCCGCATCCCTGCGGATCCCGGGGGGCCGGCACGCAGCGTGGCGAGGCGGGGGAAGCATCGAACTTGACCATCGACATGGCGCAGTGCTGAAGCGGGAGCGATGGAGGAATTCTGGTCACGCGAGCCGCGACGCGCAGTCCCGTGATCGCGGGACCCTCTGCCGGCGCGGCGTGAAATCCGACCGCTGCCGGGCCCGACGCGGCGCCGCGTGGCATGCTTGCGGGACGGAGGCTCCCACGATGACGCTGCGCACCCTGCCACGGGCCCTGCTGCTGATGGGGCTGGCTGCCGGCGCGCAGGCCTTCGACCTGCAGGGCCACCGCGGCGCACGCGGCCTCGCCCCGGAGAACACGCTGGCCGCCTTCGAGCGTGCGCTGGAGATCGGTGTGAGCACGCTGGAGACCGACCTGCACCTCAGCGCCGACGGCGTGCTGGTGCTGCACCACGACGCGGCGCTGAACGCCGACCAGACACGTGACGCGCAGGGCGAATGGATCGTCGCGCCGACGCCGCGGCTGAAGGAATTGACGCTGGCGCAGCTGCGCCGCTACGACGTCGGACGACTCAGGCCGGGCAGCCGCAGCGCGGCGGGCTTCCCGTCGCAGAGGCCGCACGACGGCCAGCGCATCCCGACCCTGGCAGCCGCGTTCGGCCTGGTGAAGGAGCGCGGCGCCGACGACGTGCGCTTCAACCTCGAGGTGAAGATGCACCCAGGGCGGCCGGACGACCGCCCGCCCTGGGAGGCCATCGTCGACGCGCTGCTGGCCGAGCTGAAGTCCTCCGGCATGGCCGGGCGTGTCACCGTGCAGGGCTTCGACTGGCGCGCGCTGCAGCGCGTCCAGCAGCTCGCGCCGGAACTGCCGACGGCCTACCTGTCGTCGCAGTCGCCGCGCTTCGACACCATCGCCGACGGCGCCTGGACCGCCGGCCTGCGCCTGGCCGACCATGGCAGCGTGCCGCGCATGGTGAAGGCTGCCGGCGGCACGATCTGGTCGCCGAACTTCATCGACCTGAGCGAGGAGCTGGTGCACGAGGCGCACGCGCTCGGGCTGCGCGTGCTGCCCTGGACCGTCAACGAAGGCGCCGACATGGAGCGGCTGATCGCCTGGGGCGTCGACGGCCTGATCACCGACTACCCCGACCGCGCCCGCGCGGCCCTGCGCGCCAGCGGCCTGCCGCTGCCCCGGGGCCTGAAGAACTGATCAGGCGGCGGCGCGTTGCCCCGCCGAGGCGATGCGGTCCAGCGCCGCCTCGAGGTTGCCCACCGTGCGATCGACGTGCTGCAGCTTCTCCAGCCCGAACAGGCCGATGCGGAAGGTCTTGAAGTCGGCCGGCTCGTCGCACTGCAGCGGCACGCCCGCGGCGGTCTGCAGGCCCTCGGCGAGGAAGCTCCTGCCGGTGTGCAGGCCGTCGTCGTCGGTGTAGCTGACCACCACGCCGGCGGCTTGGAAGCCTTCGGCGGCCACGCTCGGGAAGCCGCGCCGCACCATCAGCGCGCGCACCTTGCGGCCGAGCTCGATCTGCGCGGCGCGAAGCGCCTCGAAGCCGATCGCCTTCGTCTCCAACATCACGTCGCGGGTGCGCGTCAGCGCATCGGTCGGCATGGTGGTGTGGTAGACGTGGGCGCCGCTCTCGTAGGTCTCCATCACGCTCAGCCACTTCTTCAGGTCCATCGCGAAGCTGCTGCTGGCGGTGCCGTCGATCGCGGCGCGGGCGCGCTCGCCGAGCATCACGAAGGCACAGCAGGGCGAACCCGACCAGCCCTTCTGCGGCGCGCTGATCAGCACGTCGACGCCGGTGGCCTGCATGTCCACCCACAGCGCGCCGGAGGCGATGCAGTCGAGCACGAACAGGCCGCCGACCTCGTGCACCGCGTCGGCCACGGCACGCAGGTAGTCGTCGGGCAGCACCATGCCGGCGGCGGTCTCGACGTGCGGCGCGAAGACGACCGCCGGCTTGTCCTTGCGGATCGCCGCCACCACCTCGCCGATCGGCGCCGGCGCGAAGGGCTGCTGGCGGCCCGAACCCTGCGTGCGTGCCTTCAGCACGGCGACCGACGACGGGATGCGGCCCATCTCGAAGATCTGCGTCCAGCGGAAGCTGAACCAGCCGTTGCGGATCACCAGCGCCGGCTTGGCCGCGGCGAACTGCCGTGCCACCGCTTCCATGCCGTAGCTGCCGCTGCCCGGCACGACGATCGCCGAGCGCGCGTTGTAGGCTTCTTTCAGCACCGACGAGATGTCGCACATCACGCCCTGGAACTTGCGCGACATGTGGTTGAGCGCCCGGTCGGTGTAGACCACCGAATATTCGAGCAGGCCGTCGGGGTCGACGTCGGGCAGCAGTCCGGGCATGAGTATCTCCGTGCGCAGGGGGCGCTTTTCGCTTTTCGGGCGGAAAGCTTAGCACCCTGCGCACGGCCGCGCCGGCCGCCCGCTCCGGCGGGTGAATCCGGTCAGTGACTGATCATCCAGGGGCGCTTGCTCGGGAAGGCCTTGGCGCCGTTGGCCGCGGTGACCGTCGCGCTGCGGCGGCTGCCCGGCGAGCAACAGCCGCAGCCGGCCGGATGGCGCATGCGCTGGTACGAGCCCGAGCTCTTCGGCTCGTGGCGCGCGCGCTCGTTGGTCTCCATCGCGCGGCGCGTCTCGCTGCTGACGCAGGCCAGCCGCGGCATCGCCGTGAAGACACGCGGCGAGGGCGCGGCGCAGTCCGGGCAGGCGGCCGGCTCGTCGCGCTGCGCGAAGGAGCGCAGTGCGTCGAAGCCGCCGCAGGCCGGGCAGGCGTAGTCGTAGGTCGGCATGCGGCGGCTCCTGCGGCGATCAGAGGTCCGGCGACAGCGGCATCTGGACCGAGCCGTCGATGAACTTGGTCGGCCCGGCCGCGCTCGGGTTGATGTCGAAGTCGAAGATCGCGGTCGGCAGCCACAGCGTCGCGCAGGCGTTGGGCACGTCGACCACGCCGCTGATGTGGCCCTGCACCGGCGCCGTGCCGAGGATCGAGTAGGCCTGCGCGCCGGAGTAGCCGAACTTCTTCAGGTACTCGATCGCGTTCAGGCAGGCCTGGCGGTAGGCGACGTTCACGTCCAGGTAGTACTGCTTGCCGGCCTCGTCGACGCTGATGCCTTCGAAGATCACGTAGTCGTCGTAGACCGGCTTGATCGGGCTGGGCTTGAAGATCGGGTTCTTGATGCCGTACTTGGCCATGCCGCCCTTGATCAGGCTGACTTTCATGTGCACCCAGCCGGCCATCTCGATGGCGCCGCAGAAGGTGATCTCGCCGTCGCCCTGGCTGAAGTGCAGGTCGCCCACGGACAGGCCCGCGCCGTCCACGTAGACCGGGAAGAAGATCTTCGAGCCGCGCGACAGGTCCTTGATGTCGCAGTTGCCGCCGTGTTCGCGCGGCGGCACGGTGCGCGCGCCGGAGGCGGCGGCCTTGGCCTTCGCGTCACCGGTGAGCTTGCCCATGTGCGCCGTGCCGGCGAAGGGCGGGTTGGCCAGCCCGCTGGTGGCGGGGTCGGAGTCGATCAGCGCCTGCTCGCGCGCGTTCCACATCTCGAGCATCTTGGGGTCGGGCAGGCAGCCGATCAGGCCGGGGTGGATCAGGCCCGCGTACTTCACCCCCGGCACGTGGCGCGAAGTCGTGAACATGCCGTGGAAGTCCCAGATCGACTTCTGCGCCTGCGGAAAGTGCTCGGTCAGGAAGCCGCCGCCGTTCTTCTTGCTGAAGAAGCCGTTGAAGCCCCACAGGCTGTCGTCCTTGGCGCCGATGTCCAGCAGGTCGACCACCAGCAGGTCGCCCGGCTCGGCGCCCTTCACGCCCACCGGGCCGGAGAGGTAGTGCACCGTGCTCAGGTCGATGTCGCGCACGTCGTCGGCGCTGTCGTTGTTCTTGATGAAGCCGCCGGTCCAGTCGTAGGTCTCGAGCACGAACTCGTCGCCAGGCTTGACCCAGCAGGCCATCGGGATGTCCGGGTGCCAGCGGTTGTGCACCATCTCGTTGCTGGGCGCGGGTTTGGAAAGGTCGACCTTGATCAGGGTTTCGGGCATGTCGTGGCTCCTTCGGGAATGAAGTCTTGGGGGGTCAGACGGAGAGGTACTGCTTGATGTGCGCGGCGTCGGTGTCGGCGCGGCTGGTCTCGTGCACCAGGCGCCCGCCCTCGATGACGAACAGGCGGTCGGCGACGTCCATCGCGAAGCTGAGCACCTGCTCGCTGACGACGATCGAGATGTCGCGCAGCTTGCGGATCTCGTTGAGGGCCTTCGCGATGTCCTTGATGATCGACGGCTGGATGCCTTCGGTCGGCTCGTCGAGCAGCAGCACCTTGGGGTTGGTGACCAGCGCGCGGGCGATGGCGAGCTGCTGCTGCTGGCCGCCGGAGAGGTTGCCGCCCTTGCGCCGCCGCATGTCCCACAGCACCGGGAACAGCGCGTAGATCTCCTCGGGGATGCGCTTGTCCTTCGCGTTCTCCAGGCCGGTCTGGATGTTCTCCTCGACGGTCAGCGTCGGGAAGATCATGCGGCCCTGGGGCACATAGGCAATGCCCTTGGCGACGCGACGGTAGCTCTCGTCCCTGGTGATGTCGTTGCCGGCCACGTTGATGGAGCCGGCCTTGGTCGGCAGCACGCCCATCAGGCTCTTGAACAGCGTGGTCTTGCCCATGCCGTTGCGGCCCATGATGGCCACCGTCTCCTTCGGTGCCGCCTCGAACGAGATGCCGTGCAGCGCCTCGCTTTGCCCATAGGCGACGAACAGGTCCTTCACGCTCAGCATGGGGTTCTCCTCAGTGGCCCAGGTACACGTCGATGACCTTGGGGTCGTTCTGCACCTTCTCCATGGAGCCCTCGGCGAGGATCTTTCCCTGGTGCATCACGGTGACCTTGTGGGCGATCTGCTTGACGAAGTCCATGTCATGCTCGATCACGATCACCGAACGGTTCTTGCTGATGCGCTGCAGCAGCTCGGCAGTGAGTTCGCGCTCGCGCGCGCTCATGCCAGCGATCGGCTCGTCGAGCATCAGCAGCTCGGGCTCCTGCATCAGCAGCATGCCGATCTCCAGCCACTGCTTCTGGCCGTGGCTGAGCAGCCCGGCCTCCATCGGCAGCGCATCGGCCAGGCCGACCTCCTCGGCCACCACCTGCACGCGCGCCTTGACCTCGTCGTTGCACCGGAAGAACAGCGCGCCCAGCACCGAGCGGCCCTTGGGGAACGACACCTCGAGGTTCTGGAAGACGGTGAGGTTCTCGTAGATCGACGGCGTCTGGAACTTGCGGCCGATGCCGCGGCGCACGCGGGTGTGCTCGGGGAGCTTCGTCAGCTCCTCGTTCCTGAACTTGATGCTGCCGGCGCTGGCCTTGGTCTTGCCGCAGATCAGGTCGAGCAGCGTGGTCTTGCCGGCGCCGTTCGGGCCGATGATCACGCGCAGCTCGTTCTTGTCGATGTACAGGGTCAGCGAATCGATCGCCTTGAAGCCGTCGAAGGAGACGGTGAGGTCTTCCACCGCCAGCGCGAAGTCGGTGCTGCTGCTCATGTCGATTCCTCAGGCCTGCTGGCCGCTGATGCCCGGGGGCAGGGTGGCGGAGCCGCTGCCCGACCGCGCCGGCTTGGGGGGTGCCTCGGGATACGCGGCGTGTGCCGCGGCCAGCGCTTCCTTCTGTGCCGCACGCTGCGCCTGGCGCTTGTTCCACCACGGCTTGATGTGGCTCTCGACCAGGCCGGCCAGGCCGTTCGGGAAGGCCATCGTCACGCCGATGAACAGCGCCGCCATCAGGAACAGCCAGAGATCGGGGAAGGTCTCGGAGAACAGCGTCTTGCCCGCGTTGACCAGCAGCGCGCCGTAGACCGCGCCGACCAGGCTCATGCGCCCGCCGACCGCGGCGTAGATGACCATCTCGATCGAGGGCACGATGCCGACGAAGGAGGGTGACATGAAGCCGACCTGCAGCGCGAACATCGCGCCGCCGATGCCCGACAGCGCCGCGCCCAGGCAGAACACGGCGACCTTGAACATCGCCACGTCGTAGCCGGAGAAGCGCACGCGGTCTTCCTTGTCGCGCATCGCCAGCAGCAGCGTGCCGAGCTTGCTCTTCTGCACCCAGGCGCACAGCACGATGCTGCCCAGCAGCAGCGCGCAGCAGACGTAGTAGAGGATGAGGCGCGCCGAATCGGTGCGGATGTCCCAGCCGAGCAGCGTCTTCAGGTCGGTCATGCCGTTGACGCCGCCGGTGTAGCCCTGCTGGCCGATGATCAGCACGGTCAGGATCAGCGCCACCGCCTGCGTGATGATCGCGAAGTACACGCCGCCGACGCGCCGCTTGAACATCGCGAAGCTGATGACGAAGGCCAGCATCGTGGGCACCGCGATGACCAGGATCAGCGTCAGCGGCAGGCTCTTGAACGGCAGCCAGAACATCGGCAACTCGGTGATCTGGTTCCAGTCCATGAAGTCCGGGATGCCCGGCGTGCTCTGGATCTTGGTGCTCTCCGGGTCGCTGGCCTCGAGCTTGAGGAACATCGCCATCGCGTAGCCGCCGAGGCCGAAGAACACGCCCTGGCCGAGGCTGAGCACGCCGCCGTAGCCCCACACCATCACCAGGCCGACGGCCACGAAGGCGTAGGTGAGGTACTTGCCGACCAGGTTGAGGCGAAAGGCGTCGAGCGACAGCGGCAGGATGACGAGCAGCAGCAGCGCGAGGATCAGCGTGCTGCCCACGCCGGGGCGCGCGAGCCAGGTCTTGATCGAATTCATGCGGGATCTCCGGGACAGTTCAGCATTCGTCTCAGCGCCGCACCTTCGATGCGAACAGCCCCTGCGGCCGCATCATCAGGATCAGCACGATCATCGACAGCGTCAGCACCTTGGCCATCGAGCCGCTCATGAAGAACTCGCTGATCGACTGCGTCTGCGCGATGCCGAAGGCCGAGGCCACCGTGCCGAGCAGGCTGGCGGCGCCGCCGAAGGTGACGACGAGGAAGGCGTCGACGATGTAGAGCGAGCCGGAGGTCGGGCCGGTCGAGCCGATCGTCGTGAAGGCCGCGCCGGCCACGCCGGCGATGCCGCAGCCGATCGCGAAGGTGAGGCGGTCGGTCTGACGGGTGTTGATGCCCACCGCGTTGGCCATCTGGCGATTGCTCACCGTGGCGCGCACGCGCAGGCCCCAGCGGCTCTTGTACAGGGCCAGCATCACGCCGCCAGTGACCACCGCGGTGAGCGCGAGCACGAACATGCCGTTGATCGGGATGTCCAGTCCTTCGGCCGGTGCCCAGGAACCGAGCAGCCAGTCGGGCAGCGTGGGGCTGACCTCCTTCGGGCCGATGCCGGTGCGGAACATCTGCTGGATGCCGAGGCTCAGGCCCCAGGTGGCCAGCAGCGTATCCAGCGGGCGCTTGTAGAGGTGGCGGATCAACGCCCACTCGACCAGCCAGCCGGCCGCGAAGGCGAGCACGAAGGCCACGCCGATGGCGATGGGGAAGTAGTAGGCTATGAAGCCGGGCGCGAACTTCTCCGACAGCGTCGAGCCGAGGAAGATCGTGTAGGCGCCGATGGTCATGAACTCGCCGTGCGCCATGTTGATCACGCCCATCTGGCCGAAGATGATCGCCAGGCCCAGGCCCATCAGCAGCAGCACCGAGAACAGGCTCAGCCCCGCGAAGCCCTGCATCAGGCCGATGTTCAGCATCTCCGAAAAACTCATCGCACGACTCCGCGGCTGGAAGTGGGATCAAGCGACCACCGCGGATCCGGCTTGGCCGGTCCGCTGGCGGTGTCCCCTCGAGGGGGAGCGCTGTCGGGCGCTCCGGGGGTGGGTCACTGGTAACCTTTGGGGAACGGATCCGGCTTGATCAGCTCGGGCGACTCCGCGACCACCTTGAAGGTCGCGTCGGGCATGCCCATGGCGATGCGCGACTTGCTCCACAGGTGGTGGTTCGCATCGAGCTTCACGTAGCCTTCCGGCGCCGTCTTCAGCTCGATGCCGGGCGAGGCCGCGACGACCTTGTCGACGTCGAAGCTGCCGGCCTTCTCGACGGCCGCCTTCCACAGCCAGGGGCCGAGGTAGCCGGCCTGCGTCACGTCGCCGATCACCGCGTCCTTGCCGTACTTGGCCTTGAACGCGGCGACGAACTTCTTGTTGTTCTCGTTGTCCAGCGACTGGAAGTACTTCATCGACGAGTAGAAGCCGGCGAAGTTCTCGCCGCCCACGCCGGTCATCTCGTCCTCGGTAACCGACAGCGTCAGCAGGAACTGCTTGTCGCCGGTGATGCCGGCGGCCTTGAGCTGCTTGTAGAAGGCGACGTTGGAGCCGCCGACCACCGCGCAGAAGATGCAGTCCGGCTTGGCGACCTTGATCTTGTTGATCAGCGAGTTGAAGTTCGTGTTGCCCAGCGGGTAGTACTCCTCGCCGACCACCTTGCCGAGCTTGCCCACCGTCTCGATGTGCTTGCGCGCGATCTTCATCGAGGTGCGCGGCCAGATGTAGTCGGAGCCGACCAGGAAGAAGGTCTTGGCCTTCTTCTCCTTGGCGCCCCAGTCCAGGCCGTAGATGATCTGCTGCGTCGCTTCCTGCCCGGTGTAGATGACGTTCTTGCTCTGCTCCAGGCCTTCGTAGAAGGTCGGGTAGTACAGCAGGCCGTTCTCCTTCTCGAACACCGGCAGCACCGCCTTGCGCGAAGCGCTGGTCCAGCAGCCGAACACCGCGGCGACCTTGTCGTTGACGAGCAGCTTCTTGCTCTTCTCGGCGAAGGTCGGCCAGTCGCTGGCGCCGTCCTCCTTGATGACCTTGATCTTGCGGCCGAGGATCCCGCCCATCGCGTTGATCTGGTCGATGGCGAGCTGCTCGGCCTGGATCGAACCGGTCTCGCTGATCGCCATCGTGCCGGTGGCCGAGTGCAGCTGGCCGACCGTCACCTCGGTGTCGGTGATCGCCAGCTTGGTGGTGTTCACCTTCGCGGTCGGGAACTGTTGCGCGAGCGCCCAGGCCGGCAGACCGGCCAATGGCAGCGCGGCAGCGCCTTGCAGCAGGCGGCGGCGCTGCAGCAGTTTCGGGTCATGGTCATGGTCGTGGGACATTCAGCTCTCCTGGCGGGTTGAGGACAAATCCGTGCGCCGGGCACCAACGCTGTGCGTCGCTGGGTGCTTCGGCATGGCGCCAAAGGTAGGAGAGGGCGTGCGCATCACGAATACGTCATTCGACGTAGCCGAGGCGGGACTGCTTCTTGCAGACTGGATCGGCACCATGGCCCTCGCCCCGCAGAAGATCTTCCGCATCCGTCGCGACTACAACAGCTGGGTCGCCGACGAGACGCTGGAGGACTACGCGCTGCGCTACACGCCGCGCCACTTCCGCAAGTGGAGCGAGTTCCGCGTCGCCAACACGGCGTTCGGCGCCACCTCGTTCCTCGCGCTGGAGGCGATCGGCGGCGCCATCGCGCTGAGCTACGGCTTCACCAACGCCATGTGGGCGATCCTGGTGGTGGGGCTGATCACCTTCCTCACCGGCCTGCCGATCAGCTACTACGCGGCCAAGTACGGCCTGGACATGGACCTGCTGACGCGCGGCGCCGGCTTCGGCTACCTCGGTTCGACGCTGACCTCGCTGATCTATGCCAGCTTCACCTTCATCTTCTTCGCGCTGGAGGCCGCCATCCTCGCGTTGGCGCTGGAGATGTACACCGGCTGGCCGCTGTCGGTGTGCTACCTGATCGCCTCGCTCGGCGTGGTGCCGCTGGTGATGCACGGCATCACGCTGATCTCGCGGCTGCAGCTGTGGACGCAGCCGGTGTGGATCGTCCTGTTCGTGCTGCCCTATGCCGCGGTGCTTGCCAAGGACCCGGGCAAGTTCGCCGAGTTCGGCACGCTGGCCGGGCGTGTGTCGGGCAGCTCGGGTTTCGATGCGCTGATGTTCGGCGCCGCTGCCACCGTCGCCTTCTCGCTGGTCGTGCAGATCGGCGAGCAGGTCGACTACCTGCGCTTCCTGCCCGAGAAGACGAAGTCCAACCGCGTGCGCTGGTGGACCGCGGTGCTGGTGGCCGGGCCGGGGTGGATAGCCCCGGGCATGGTGAAGATGCTCGGCGGCGCCTTCCTCGCCTTCCTGGTGCTGCAGCAGCAACTGCCCGTCGAGCGCGCGATCGAGCCGACGCACATGTACCTGGCCGGCTATGCCTACCTGTTCGACGATGCACGCTGGGTGCTGGCGGCCACCGTGCTGTTCGTCATCGTCTCGCAGGTGAAGATCAATCTGACCAACGCCTACGCCGGCTCGCTGGCCTGGTCGAACTTCTTCGCGAGGTTGACGCACAGCCATCCGGGCCGCGTCGTCTGGCTGGTGTTCAACGTGCTCATCGCGGTGCTGCTGATGACGCTGGGGGTGTTCGGTGCGCTGGAGAGCGTGCTCGGGCTGTACAGCAACGTGGCCATCGCCTGGGTCGGCGCGCTGGTGGCCGATCTGGTCATCAACAAGCCGCTGGGCTGGAGCCCGCGTGCGGTGGAGTTCAAGCGCGCGCACCTGTACGACATCAACCCGGTGGGCATGGGCGCGATGCTGTTCGCCACCGCGCTGTCGGTGGCTGCCTATGCCGGCACGATGGGTCCGGTGGCACAGGCCTATGCGCCGTTCATCGCGCTGTCGGCCTCGATGATCGCCTCGCCGTTGCTGGCCTGGTGGACGCGCGGCCGCTACTACGTGGCGCGCCAGCCGGCGGCGCATTGGAGGCCGGGCGAGTCGGTGCAATGCTCGGTGTGCGAGAACCACTTCGAGTCGGACGACATGGCGCATTGCCCGGCCTATGGCGCACCGATCTGCTCGCTGTGCTGCACGCTGGAATCGCGCTGCCACGACCGCTGCAAGACGGATGCACGCGCCGCCGACCAGGTGCGCGCGGTGCTGGCCCGGCTGCTGCCCAAGCGGCTGAGCGAGGCGGTCAACTTCCGCGTCGCGCACTACCTCGTGGTGGTGGTGTCGCTGCTCGCGCTGCTGGCGGTGATCCTCGGCGTGGTCTACGAGCAGCAGGGCGCACTGCACGCCGGCGCGCAGGCCGGCCTGCGCCAGCCCTTCCTGCAGGCCTTCGCGCTGCTCTCGCTGGCCGCCGCGGTGGGCGCGTGGTGGATCGTGCTGGGCAGCGAGAGCCGCCACATGGCCGAGGACGAGTCGAATCGCCAGAACCTGCTGCTCACCCGCGAGATCGAGGCGCACCGTCGCACCGACGCCGAACTGCAGCGCGCCAAGGACCTCGCCGAGGCCGCCAACCAGGCGAAGACGCGCTACGTGACCGGCATGACGCACGAGCTGCGCACGCCGCTGAACAGCATCCTCGGCTACACGCAGATCCTGCTCAAGGACGAGCGGCTGCACGGCGAGCCGCGGCTGGCGGTGGACACCATCCGCCGCAGCGGCGAGCACCTGCACGGCCTGATCGATGGCCTGCTCGACCTCGCGCGCATCGAGGCCGGCAAGCTGCGCCTGGACGTCGCACCGATGTCGATGCGCGAGTTCCTCGACGACATCGTCGGCATGGTCGCACCGCAGGCGGCGGCCAAGGGCCTCGCCTTCGAGCTGCAGACCGAGGGCCGCGTGCCGGCCTGCGTGCGCGCCGACGCGCGGCGGCTGCGCCAGATCCTCGTCAACCTGCTGGGCAACGCGGTGCGCTTCACCGACAAGGGCGGCATCACGCTGCGCCTGGATCACAGCCGCGAGGTGGCACGCTTCGAGGTCATCGACACCGGCATCGGCATCGCAGAGCAGGACCTGGAGCGCATCTTCCTGCCCTTCGAGCGAGGCAGCGCCGGACGGCGCACCGGCGACGCGGGCACCGGACTGGGCCTGACGATCACCCACCTGCTCACCCAGCTGATGGGCGGCGAGCTGACGGTGAAGAGCGTGCCCGGCCAGGGCAGCACCTTCACCGTGCGCCTGTACCTCAGCGAGACCGCCGAGACGGCGAACGAGCGCGGCGTGCCGCGGCGGCCGGTGACCGGCTACATCGGCGTGCGGCGCACGCTGCTGGTGGTGGACGACCAGCCGACGCAGCGGCAGATGCTCGCCGGCATGCTGCTGCCGCTGGGCTTTCGCATCCGCGAGGCGGCCAGCGGCACGGAGTGCCTGCAGAGCGTGGCCGAGCAGCGGCCCGATGCGGTGCTGCTCGACATCTCCATGGACGACCTCGATGGTTGGGAGACGGCGCGGCGCATCCGCGCCGCCGGCTTCGCTTCGCTGCCCATCCTGATGGTCTCGGCCAACGCCTTCGAGAACCAGCCCGACAAGCTGGCCGAGGCCGGTGCGCAGGGATTCGTCGACAAGCCGGTGATCGAGTCGGAGCTGCTGGCCGGGCTGCAGCGCGTGCTGCAGCTCGAATGGGTGGCCGAGCTGGCCGTGCCGAGCTGGGCGGTGGACGCCCCCGCGGGCCGGTGCGAGGTGCCCGAGGAGCACGCGCGAGCGCTGATCCACCTGGCGCGGCTCGGCCACCGTCAGGGGCTGGTGTTGGCGCTGGAGCGGCTCGCCCGGGAGCATCCCGACCGCGCCGCCGCGGCGGGTGACTTGCGCGCACTGGTGGAGCGCTTCGCATGGAACGAGATGATCGAGCGGCTGCAGCGTTCGCTGCCGCGCCACGACGAGGAGACGGCATGACGCGGGATGTCGTCCTGCTCGTCGACGACGCGCCGCAGTCGCTCGGCGCGCTGTGCCGCGAACTGGAGGCCGAGGGCTACACCGTGCTCGTCGCGCCCGATGGTGAGTCGGCGCTGCAGCGGCTGGAACTGGTGGTGCCCGACGCGATCCTGCTCGACGCGCTGATGCCCGGCATGGACGGCTTCGAGACCTGCCGCCGCATCAAGGCGCAGCCGGCCTGGGCGCACATTCCGGTGATCTTCATGACCGGGCTGGCCGAGACGGAGCATATCGTTGCCGGCTTCGCCGCCGGCAGCGTGGACTACGTCGTCAAGCCGGTGCGCGCGCAGGAAGTGCTGGCGCGGCTGGCCACGCACCTGCGCAATGCACGCGTGGCGCGCCTCGCGCGCGAGGCGGTCGACGTCGGCGGGCTCGGCGTGCTGGTGGTCGATGCCCGCAGTCGTCCGGCCTGGTGCTCGCCGCAGGCGCAGCGCTGGCTGGCCGAGTTCTTCGCGACCGCCGACGACACGCCGTGCATCGAGTGGCTGATGGCGGGCGCGACGCAGGCCGGCGAGATCGAGCGCGCCGCGCCCGACGGCCGCCTGCTCGCGGCGCGCCGCCTCGGCGAGGTCGGCCTGGGCGAGACGATGTGGCTGCTGCGCGTGCACGAGCCCGGCGAGTCGGCGCCCTCGCGGCTCGCCACCGCGGCGCTGACGCCGCGCGAGACCGAGGTGCTGTCGTGGATCGCCAAGGGCAAGACCAACCGCGACGTCGCCGAGATCCTCGGCATGAGCCCGCGCACCGTCAACAAGCACCTCGAGCATGTGTTCGAAAAGCTCGGCGTCGAGACGCGCGCCGCCGCGGCGGCGCTGGCCAGCCGCGAGCTGGGCTGAGGTCCGCTCGCGGCGCCGCCGCTATACTTCCGAGCAGCGCTGATTTGTTCCGGCTTGCGAGCGCTCTATAAGTTCAGCTAAAGACAGGACGCACACCCGGCGTTCCGCTTTGGCGGCGCCGGGTGTCTTCCTTCTGGGGCATGATGGGATCGCTGGGCCATGTGCAACCGCAGGCGATGAAGTTCGCCGAGCCGCTGCCGCTGAGGAGCGGCGCGAGCCTGTCCGACTACACGCTGGTCTACGAGACATACGGCACGCTCAACGCGGACCGCAGCAATGCCGTGTTGGTGTGCCACGCGCTGAACGCGTCGCACCACGTCGCCGGCAGCTACGCCGAGCAGCCGAAGAGCGAGGGGTGGTGGGACAACCTCGTCGGTCCCGGCAAGCCGCTGGACACCGAGCGTTTCTTCGTCATCGGCGTGAACAACCCCGGGTCCTGCTTCGGCTCCACCGGGCCGATGCAGGTCAATCCGGCCACCGGCCGCGTGTGGGGCGCCGACTTCCCGGTGGTCACGGTGGAGGACTGGGTCGACGCGCAGGCGCGGCTGCTCGACCGCCTGGGCATCCGGCAGCTCGCCGCGGTGATCGGCGGCAGCCTGGGCGGCATGCAGGCGCTGAGCTGGTCGCTGCGCTACCCCGACCGGCTGCGCCAGTGCATCGCCGTGGCCACCGCGCCCAGCCTGTCGGCGCAAAACATCGCCTTCAACGAGGTGGCGCGCCGTGCCATCGTCACCGACCCCGACTTCCACGGTGGCCACTTCTACGAACACGGCGTGGTCCCGAAGCGCGGCCTGCGCGTGGCGCGCATGATCGGCCACATCACCTACCTCTCCGACGACGCGATGGAGAAGAAGTTCGGCCGCAGCCTGCGCGCGGCGGAACTCGGGTACTCCACGCAGGAGATCGAGTTCGAGATCGAGAGCTATCTGCGCCACCAGGGCGACAAGTTCAGCGAGTACTTCGACGCCAACACCTACCTGCTGATCACCCGCGCGCTCGACTACTTCGACCCGGCGCGCGAACACGGTGGCGACCTCACGCGCGCCTTCGCGGCCGCCCGCTGCCGCCACCTGGTGATCAGCTTCACCACCGACTGGCGCTTCTCGCCGGCGCGCTCGCGCGAGATCGTCAAGGCGCTGCTCGACAACCGCCACCGTGTCAGCTACGCGGAGATCGACGCGCCGCACGGCCACGATGCCTTCCTGCTCGAGGATCCGCGCTACCACGGCGTGCTGCGGGCCTGCTTCGACAACCTGGCCGGGGAGCTGTCGTGAGCGAGAGGAGGGACCTGGAACTGATCGCCGAGCTCGTGCCGCACGGCTCGCGCGTGCTCGACCTCGGCTGCGGCAGCGGCGAACTGCTCGCCCACCTGCAGGAACATCGCGGCTGCACCGGCTACGGCGTCGAGATCGCCGACGCGAACGTGCTGGAGTGCGCGCGCCGGGGGGTGGACGTCATCCAGCTCAACCTCGAGGACGGGCTGGCCATCTTCGAGGACAGGAGCTTCGACGTCGTGCTGCAGCTTGAAACCCTGCAGCACCTGCGCAACACCGAGCGCATGCTGCGCGAAACGGCGCGCGTCGGCCGCATCGGCATCGTCAGCTTCCCCAATTTCGCGCACTGGCCGAACCGGCTGCGTGTGGCCATCGGCCGCATGCCGGTGACCAAGGCGCTGCCCTACGAGTGGTACGACACGCCGAACATCCGCGTCGGCACCTATGCCGACTTCGAGGTGCTGGCGCGCAAGGATGGGCTGCGCATCCTCGACTCGTTCGGCATCCAGGACGGCGAGGTCGTGCGCCGCTGGCCCAACCTGCTGGCCAGCGTGGCGGTGTTCAAGTTCGAACGCGGCTGAGCGGCCGCCAGCAGGAAAGTCCGGATCGCCGTATTCTGCGCGCAGCCCGGAAACGACAGGAGAAGCGCATGGTTCGATCGTTCGTCTTGGCAGGCCTGGTGGCGCTCGCGCCCTTCGCCCACGCGGGTGCGCCGCAGTTGCAGACCCAGGCTCCCGGCTACTACCGCATGATGCTCGGCGACTTCGAGGTCACCGCGCTGTCCGACGGCACCGTCGGCTTGCACGTCGACCAGCTGCTGCAGCGCACGACGCCGAAGAAGGTGCAGTCGGCGCTGGCGCGCTGGCGCCTCGCCTTGCCGCTGGAGACCTCGGTCAACGGCTACCTGATCAACACCGGCACGCAGCTGGTGCTGGTGGACGCCGGCGCCGGCAGCCTGTTCGGCCCGACGCTGGGCAAGCTGGTCGCCAATCTGCAGGCCGCGGGCTACAGCCCCGAGCAGGTCGACGAGGTCTACATCACGCACATGCATCCGGACCATGTCGGCGGCCTCGCGGCGGACGGCAAGGCGGTCTTCCCCAACGCCGTGGTGCGCGCCGACCAGGCTGACGCCGACTTCTGGCTGAGCGCGGCCAACCTCGAGTCCGCGGCGAAGGAGTCCAAGGGCTTCTTCCAGGGCGCGCAGGCCTCGCTGAAGCCCTATGTCGACGCTGGCCGCTTCAAGCCGATCAGCGGCGACATCGAACTGGTGCCGGGCATCAAGGCGGTCGCCACGCACGGCCATACCAAGGGACACCGCAACTTCGTGGTCGAGAGCCAGGGCAAGAAGCTGGTGCTGTGGGGCGACCTGATGCACGTGGCGGCGGTGCAGTTCGCCAACCCGGCGGTGACGATCCAGTTCGACACCGACCAGAAGGCCGCCTACGCGCAGCGCCGCAAGGCCTTCGCGCAGGCCGCCAAGCAGGGCTACGCCATCGGCGCCTCGCACCTGTCGTTCCCCGGCATCGGCACGCTGCGTGCCGAAGGCCGCGGCTACAGCTTCCAGCCGACCAACTACACGACGATGCTGAAGAAGCCGTGAGCGCGGGCGGGAGGCGTCAGGACACGTTCCAGCCGCCACCCAACGCGCGGTACACCGCCACCAGCGCCGCCAGGCTGCCCTGCTGCGACTGCACCAGCGCATCGCGCGCGGCCAGCACCGTGCGCTCGGCGTCCAGTACGGTGAGCAGGTCGGCCGCGCCGGCCTCGTAGCGCACGCGTGCCAGGCGCGCCGCCTCGGCCGACTCGCGCGCCGCGTTCTCCAGCCGTGCCGACTGCTGCACGCTGCGCGTGTACTGCGAGAGCGCGCCCTCGGTCTCCTCCAGCGCCAGCTGCACCGTCTGCTCCCACTGCACCAGCGCGGCCTGCGCGCGCGCCTCGCTGGCGCCGATGCGATGTCGCACGCGGCCGAAGTCGAGCGCCGTCCACGACAGGCTCGCCCCCAGGTTGGTGTTGCGGCTCGCGCGGTCGAACAGGTCGGCGGCGTGGGTGCTGGTGAAGCCGAGCAGGCCGACCAGGCTGATGCGCGGATAGAGGTCGGCGCGGGCCACGCCCACCGATGCGGTGGCGGCGGCGAGCTGCCGCTCCGCGACGCGGATGTCTGGCCGTCGCGCCAGCAGTCCCTGCGGCGTGCCCGCCGCCAGCGTCTCGGCGCCCACCGCCGGCAGGCTGGGCAGCGGCTTCGCCTCGGACAGCAGTGCCAGCGTGGCGCGCGGCGCGCGGCCAGCCAGCGTGGCGATGCGCAACGCCGTGCGCTCGATCGCGCCCTGCAGCGCGGGCAGGCTCGCTTCGGTGCTTTCGACCAGCGCGTTGGCGCGCGCCACGTCCAGCGGCGTGCCGCGCCCGAGGTCGGCGCGGGCGCGCACGATGCGTTGCGTCTCGCGCTGGTTGACGAGCGACTCCTGCGCCACGGCGAGGCGCTGCTGCAGCGCGCGCAGGCTCAGGTACTGCGTCGCCAGCTCGGCGCCGACGAGGCGCTGCGCCGCCAGCACGCCGGCCTCGCCGGCCTGCACCTGCGCGGCTGCGGACTCGCCGGCGCGGCGCGCGCGGCCGAAGAAGTCGAGCTCCCAGTTGAAGCTGCCCGAGGCCGTCAGGTAGTCGTCGATCGGAGCGCCGAGCTCGTTGCCGCGCCCTGCACCCGCACCGAGTGCCAGGCTCGGCAGCCGGTTCGCATCGGCCTCGCCGGCCAGCGCACGGGCCTCGCGCAACCGGGCCTGCGCCAGGCGCACGTCGGCGTTGGCGGAAGCGGCGTCGGCGATCAGCGCGTCGAGCACCGGGTCGGCAAATCCGCGCCAGAACGCGGCAGCCGGCTCGGCGTCGGAGGCGGGCATGACGAAAGCTGGCTCGACCACCGCTTTCGGCGGCCGGTGGTCGGGCCCGACGGCGCAGCCGGCGAGCAGCGACATCACGGCGCCTGCGAACAGGATCTCACGCATGGTCGCCTCCATGCTGCAGCGCCACCGCCTTGGCGTGCGCGGCGGCGGCACGCCGCTTCTCGGTGAAGCGACGCAGCACCGCGTAGAACACCGGCGTCAGGAACAGGCCGAAGAAGGTCACGCCGAGCATGCCCGAGAACACTGCGATGCCCATCGCCCGGCGCATCTCGGCGCCCGCGCCGGTGGACAGCACCAGCGGAATCACGCCGGCGATGAAGGCGATCGACGTCATCAGGATCG
Organism: uncultured Piscinibacter sp.; assembly: GCF_937952055.1. Lineage (GTDB taxonomy): Bacteria > Pseudomonadota > Gammaproteobacteria > Burkholderiales > Burkholderiaceae_C > Piscinibacter. The sequence goes on along the minus strand of NZ_CALFYO010000025.1, from coordinate 105,791 downwards.
GCCGCAGCCGCATGCGCGTGGCGTGCACGATGGCGTGCATCATCGTCTCGCCCTTCTCCTCCAGGTCCTTCGCGAACTCGACGATCAGGATGGCGTTCTTGCAGGCCAGGCCGACCAGCACGACCAGCGCGACCTTGGTGAAGATGTTGTTGTCTCCCGGCGCGCCGAGCCATCCGCTGATCCACACGCCGGCCATCGCCGAGAGGATGCACATCGGCACAATCAGGATGATGGCCAGCGGCAGCGTCCAGCTCTCGTACGTGGCGGCGAGCACGAGGAACACCAGCAGCACGCACAGCGGGAAGATGAAGGCCATCGTGTTGCCGGCGATCTTCTCCTGGTAGACGAGCTCGGTCCATTCGTAGCCGAGGCCGCGCGGCAGCGTCTGCGCCAGCAGCTTCTCCATCTCGGCCTGCGCCTGTCCCGAGCTGACGCCGGGCTTCGGAGCACCGTTGATGTCGGCCGCGAAGAAGCCGTTGTAGCGCGTCACCGCGCCGGGACCGAAGGTCGGTTGCACGGTCATGATCGCCGACAGCGGCACCATCTGGCCCTTGCTGTTGCGCACCTTCAGCCGGCCGATGTCCTCGGCGCGCGCGCGGTGGCCGGCGTCGGCCTGCACGATGACCTGGAAGGTGCGGCCGAAGCGGTTGAAGTCGTTGACGTAGAGCGATCCCAGGTAGGTCTGCATGGTCTCGTAGACGTCGGTCAGGCTCACGCCCATCTGCTTCGCCTTGGTGCGGTCGACGTCGGCGAACAGCTGCGGCACGTTGATCTGGTAGTTGCTGAAGAACTGCGTGATGCCGCTGTTCGGGTCGCCGTAGACACGCCCCATCAGCTGTTGCACCGCGCCCTGCAGCGCCGCTTCGCCGAGGGCGCCACGGTCCTGGATCTGCAGCTTGAAGCCATTGGCATTGCCCAGACCGTTGACCGGCGGCGGCGAGAGCACGAACAGGAAGGCATCCTGGATCGCGCCGAGCCGCATGTTGACCTGGCCGACGATGGCGTCGGCACTGAGATCGGGCGTCTTGCGCTGGTCGAACTCGTCGAGGCCGAAGAACACGATGCCGGCGTTCGGCGCGGCGGTGAAGCCGTTGATCGACAGGCCGGGGAAGGCCACCGAGTCCTTGACGCCGGGCACGCCCTGGGCGATGTCCGACAGGCGGTGCAGCACCTCGGTCGTGCGCTGCAGGCTGGCGCCCTCGGGCAGCTGCGCGATGCCGATCAGGTACTGCTTGTCCTGCTGCGGCACGAAGCCCGGCGGCACGCGCGTGAACAGCAGCACCGTCGCGCCGAGCAGCAGCGCGTAGACCGCCAGCGCCGCCACCTTGCGCCGCGCGACCACCGCGGTGACGCCGTTCGCATAGCGCTCCGAGTTGCGCCTGAAGACGCGGTTGAACCAGCGGAAGAAGCCGCCGAAGACCGCATCCATGACGCGCGTCAGCCAGTCCTTGGGCACGTCGTGCGGCCTGAGCAGGATGGCGGCCATCGCTGGCGACAGCGTCAGCGAGTTGAACGCCGAGATCACCGTCGAGATGGCGATGGTCACCGCGAACTGGCGGTAGAACTGACCCTCCAGCCCGGCGACGAAGGCCAGCGGCACGAATACCGCGCACAGCACCAGGCCGATCGCGATGATGGGCCCGCTGACCTCGTGCATCGCCTTCACCGCCGCGTCGCGCGGGTTCAGGCCCTCCTCGATGTTGCGCTCGACGTTTTCGACGACGACGATCGCGTCGTCGACCACGATGCCGATCGAAAGCACCAGGCCGAACAGCGTCAGCGTGTTGATCGAGAAGCCCAGCGCGAGCAGCACCGCAAAGGTGCCGACGATCGACACCGGCACCGCCAGCAGCGGGATGATCGAGGCGCGCCAGGTCTGTAGGAACACCACGACCACCAGCACAACGAGCAGGATGGCCTCGACCAGCGTGGAGACCACCTTCTCGATCGAGGTGCGCACGAAGCGCGTCGGGTCGTAGACGATGTCGTAGTCGACGCCGGGCGGGAAGTCCTTCTTCAGCTCGTCCATCGTCGCACGCACCTGCGACGACAGCGCCAGCGCATTCGAGTTCGGCGCCTGGAAGATGCCCAGTGCCGCCGCCTCCTTGTTGTTCAGCAGCGATCCCAGCGCGTAGGTGTTCGGCCCCATCTCGACGCGGCCGATGTCCTTCACGCGCACCAGCGAGCCGTCGGCGTTGTCGGCGCTGACGATGACGTCGGCAAACTCGGCCTCGGTGGAGAGCCGCCCCCGCGTGTTGACGGCGAGCTGGAACTCGGTGCGCTGCGGCGCCGGCGGTGCGCCGACCACGCCGGCGGCCACCTGCGCGTTCTGCTCGCGCAGCGCCTTGACCACGTCGGCCGAGGTCAGGTTGCGCGCGGCGAGCTTGTCCGGGTCGAGCCAGATGCGCATCGCGTAGTCGCCCGAGCCGAAGGTCAGCACGGTGCCGATGCCGGGAATGCGCATCAGCCGGTCGCGCACGTTCAGCGCTGCATAGTTGCGCAGGTAGAGCGCGTCGTAGCGCTCGTCCGGCGACACCATGTGCACCACCATGATGAAGTTGGGCGAACTCTTCTCGGTGGTCACGCCGATCTGGCGCACGATCTCGGGCAGGCGCGGCAGTGCGCGATTGACGCGGTTCTGCACCTCGGTGGCGGCGACCTCGGGGTTGGTGCCGATCTTGAAGCTGATCGACAGCGTCATCGAGCCGTCGGCCGAGGCCTGGCTGCTCATGTAGAGCATGTTCTCCACGCCGTTGATCTGCTCCTCAAGCGGCGTGGCGACGGTCTCGGCGATGACGCGCGGGTTGGCGCCGGGGAATTGCGCGCGCACCACCACCTGCGGCGGTGTGACCTCGGGGTACTCGGAGATCGGCAGGCGCTGCAGCGCGATCAGGCCGACCAGGAAGATCATGATCGACAGCACCGCCGCGAAGCGCGGCCGGTCGATGAAGAAGCGCGAGATGTTCATCGCCTGCGCCTCATGACTTCTTCGGCGCAGAAGCCGCACCCGTGCCGCCCGATGGCGCGGAAGCGGGCGCCGCGCCGGGCGGCGGCGGCTCCACCGGCATCCCGTGCGCGTCCACCGTCAGCACCTGGGCGTTCAGCGGCGCGCCGGGGCGCACGCGCTGCAGGCCGTTCACGACCACCAGCTCGCCGGCCTTCAATCCCGCGGTGATGACGCGCATGCCGCCAACGAGGGCGCCCAGCTGCACCTCGCGGAACTGTGCCGTCTTGTCCGGGCCGACGACGAACACGTAGCGTCGGGTCTGATCGGTGCCGATGGCGCGCTCCGGCGTCAGCACCGCGCCGCGGGCCGTGCCGCCGGTGAGTCGCAGCCTGGCGAACAGTCCCGGCGTGAAGCGGCGGTCGCGGTTGTCGAAGGCTGCGCGCATGCGGATGGCGCCGGTGGCGGGGTTGAGGCGGTTGTCGACGAAGTCCACGCTGCCGGCGTGGGGGAAGCCGGCTTCGTCGGCCAGGCCCATCTCCACGCGGGGCGCGGGCTGGCTCTTGAGCTGGTCGCGCACGCGCAGGTAGACCTGCTCGCTGACCTCGAACCAGGCATGCACCTTCTCCTGCGCGATCAGCGTGGTCAGCACGGGCTCGCCGACGGCGACGAGGTTGCCCGCCGTCACGTTGGCGCGCGAGGCGCGTCCGCCGATCGGTGCGCGGATCTGCGTGTACGCGACGTCGAGCTTCGCGGCGGCGACGGCGGCCTCGGCGGCGCGCACCGCGGCCTGCGCGTTGCGCGCCCCGGCCTCCGCCTGGTCGGCCTCCTGCTGCGACACGGCTTTCTGCTCGAGCAGCTTGCGCGTGCGCACGAGCTCGGTGTCGGCCAGCGCAGCGGCGTTGCGCGCCGAGGCGAGTTGCGCGTCGAGCCGTGCCAGCTGGGCGGCGAAGGGACGCGGGTCGATGCTGAACATGAGCTGGCCGCGCCTGACCTCCTGGCCGTCGCGGAAGTGCACGCGCTGCAGCGTGCCGGCCACGCGCGAGCGCAGCTCGACCGACTCGACCGCTTCCAGCCGGCCGCTGAACTCGTCATGCAGGGGGACGTCCCGGCTCACCGCCGGCGCGGCCGACACCGGTGGCGCCATCGGCGGCCCACCCTGGGCTTCGCTGCGGCCACAACCGGCGATCGACACGAGGCCGGCAAGGGCAACGGAGAGCGCAACGACACGAACGCCAGGGATCATGGCCTGTCCTCGAAAGCGGTCCTTGGCGGCTTCTTGAGCCGCAGGACGGAGTCTGGTGGGGGCGGCACGCACGAGCGAACCGGTAGGTTCGGCGTGTTCGAGACTGCTTGATGAATGCTAACCAAAGGCGCCGAAACTTGCAGGCGCCGCAGTGCCGCTCAGAATCTCGCGATCGGCGTCAGCGGCGCGAACTCGCCGTCACGCTTGTCCTTCCAGGCGGAGATGGCCTCGGCCATCTCCGCGGTGTCGAAGATCGCGCTCTGCAGCAGCGCCATCTGGTTCAGCGCGGCCGCGGTGCCGTGGTCGCGTGCCTGGTTCAGCGCCAGCTTGCTGCCGGCCACCGCCAGCGGCGACTTGGCGGCGATCTGTTTCGCCAGCGCCATGGCGTGGTCGAGCAGTGCCCCCGCGTCGGGCAGCACGGCGTTGACGAGGCCGACCTCGAGCGCGCGCCGGGCCTCGACGCGTTCCCCCGTGTAGGCCATCTGGCGCGCCACGCCCTGCGGCACGATCTTCGCCAGCCGCTGCAGCACGCCGAGGTCGGCCATCATGCCGATATGGATCTCCTGCACGGTGAAGAAGGCGTCGGCGCTGCACAGCCGGATGTCGCAGGCGGTGGCGAGGTCGAGCGCGCCGCCGATGCAGCCGCCTTGCACGGCGCAGATCACCGGGAAGCGCACCTCGTCGAGCGCGCTGAAGCAGTCGATCAGCCGGCGCAGCGCTTCCTGGAAGCTCAGCCGCGCACGGGCGCTGCGCGTGTCGAGCATCTGCATCAATGCGCCGACGGCCTGCCGCTGCGCGTCGCCGTTCGGGTCGCGGCGGTCGTGCGCCGGTCCGCCCGCAGGCGACGGCGACCCGGCGAACACGTCCAGCGCCATGCCGGCACTGAAGTGCTTGCCGGTGGACGAGACCACCAGCACGCGCGTCTGCGCGTCGTCCTGCAGGTCGCGCACGGTGTCGCGCAGCGCCGGAAAGAAGGTCGGCGACATGGTGTTCATGCGCTCGGGGCGGTTCAGCTGCAGGTGGGCGATGTGGCCGTCGCGTTGCAGCGTGAAGAAGTCGTTCATGAGGATCCTCCAGGGAACCGCTCAGGCTAGCGCCGCATGGGGCCTTGTCAATCCCGCGCGCGACGCACGCTTGCCTACACTCGCGCCATGCCGCTCTCGCTCTCCACCAACGACGGGCTCGCGCTCCATGTCCACCACTGGCCGCAGGCGAATCCGCACGGCACCGTGCTGATCGTGCACGGGCTGGGCGAGCATGGCGGCCGCTATGCGACCGTCGCGGCGCAGCTCAACCGCTGGGGCTGGAACGTCGTCGCGCATGACCACCGCGGCCATGGTCGCAGCGGTGGCGCACGCGGCCGCATCGACCGCGACGACGCGCTGCTGCTGGACCTCGGCGCCGTGATCGACGCGGTGCGCGAGGTCCATCCCGGTCGGCTGCTCCTGCTCGGCCACAGCATGGGCGGGTTGATCGCCGCGCGCTTCGTCGCCGAGGGCCTGCAGGCGCAGCCGGCGGACTGGTTCCGCGACGTCGAGGCGCTGGTGCTGTCCTCGCCCGCGCTGGCCGCCGACATGAGTGCCGCACAGAAGCTGGCCCTGTTGTCGCTGGGCCGCCTCGCGCCTGACTTCGCGGTGGGCAACGGCCTGAAGCCGGAGTGGGTGTCGCGCGATCCGGCGGTGGTGCGGGCCTACGTCGCCGACCCGCTGGTGCATGACCGCATCACGCCGCGCCTGGCGCGCTTCATCCTCGACGGCGGCGAGTTCGTGCGCAGTCTCGCGGCGCGCTGGCGCGTGCCCACGCTGCTGATGTGGGCGGGCAGCGACCGCTGCGTGGCGCCGCGCGGCAGCGTCGAGTTCGCGCAAGGCGCACCGAAGGCGGTGGTGCAGGCGCAGGCTTTCGCGCCGCTGTACCACGAGATCTTCAACGAGCCCGAACAGTCCCAGGTCTTCGAACGGCTGCGCGACTGGATGCTGCGCCTGGCCTGAGAGGCGCTACTGCAGGAACTTGCCGTCGCGGGTGACCATCGCGAGGTCGACGAAGCTCGCTCCGCCATGGTCGCCGGGCCGGTAGCTCAGCTTGATGCCGCCGAGGTCGATGTTCGCGCCCTGCAGCGCCTTGACGAAGCCTTCGCGCGTGGGTTGGGGGCCCGCCAGCCTGAGCGCGGCGACCAGCGCCTTGGCGGTCAAGTAGCCCTCCAGGCTGCCGTACGAGAAGTCGTGGCCCGGGTTGGCACGCGCGAAGGCCTCCTGGTACTCGCGCGCGATCGCGGTCTTGCGTGCCCACGGGTTCGGCATCACCTGCGCGAACACCATGCCCTGGGCGAGGGCGCCGAGCGAGGCGGCCATCTGCGTCGAGCCCGAGTTCACGGCCAGGAAGGTGATGCGCGAGCCCGCCGCGCGCGCCTGGCGGATCAGGCGTGCATAGATGGAGGCGGAGCCATGGTTGAACACCATGTCGACGCGTGCCTCCTCGAGCCGGCGCACCGCTGCGGCGAGCTGCTCGTCGCTGATGTCGGACTTGAACGGAACGCCGAGGCCGAGCGTGGCGCCGGCCTCGCCGCAGGCGAGCTTGACGTTCTCGAGGTGCTGGCGGCCGACGTCGGAGTCGGCATGCAGGAAGCCAACCCGCTTGAGCCCCGTGCTGACGCCATAGCGGATCAGTGCGCGGAATTCGTCGCGGTGCTCGGCGCGCACAGGGAACACCAGCGGCTGATGTGGCCGCCGCAGCGTCGGCGATCCGGCCATCGGGCCGAAGAACGGTACCTTCAGGTCGATCGCCGCGTTCATCACCGCGGTCGACGGTCCGCCCTCGATGGAGCCGAACAGGATGAAGGCGCCTTCCTTGACCAGCTGCCGGGCGTTGGCCTCGGCCTTGCCGGACTGGTTGTCGTCGTCGAGCACACGCAGCACGATGCGCCGGCCGTGCACGCCGCCGGCGCGATTGGCGTCGTCGATGAAAGTCTTGACGCCGGCCGCGACCTCGGTGCCATAGGCGTTCTTGCCACCTTGCAGCGTGATGTTCTGGCCAACGACAATCTCCGAGCTGCCCACGCCGGGTTCGGCGAGTGCGGCTTCGGCGAAGGCGGCCAGAGCGACCAAGCAGGCAGCGGCCCCATGCCACGGTAGCGATGACTTCATGGGATGACGATGTGTGGGTGACTTACCTGTGACAACATTCTGACCAAGTCACCCCTCCCCGAGTCGACACCCCCACAACCGAAGGACCGGAGCGTCGGTATGAATGCACGAGATCCGCTGCAGCCCTTGCAGAGCGACGAAATCACCGCGATCGGCGCCTTTGCCGCGCGGGTCTGGGACGAGCAGATCGTCCCGGCGCTGACCGACTACATCGCCATCCCCGCGAAGAGCCCGATGTTCGACGCCGACTGGGAGAAGAACGGGCACCTCGAGCGCGTGGTGCGCGACGCCGCGGCCTGGGTCGAGGGGCGCAAGATCGCTGGCCTGACGCTGGAGGTGGTGCGCCTGCCCGGCCGCACGCCGGTGATCTTCTTCGAGGTGCCGGCGACCAAGTCCGCCAGCACCGACACCATCTGTCTGTACGGTCACCTCGACAAGCAGCCCGAGTTCAACGGCTGGCGCAACGACCTCGGGCCGTGGACGCCGAAATACGAGAACGGCCTGCTCTACGGCCGCGGCGGCGCCGACGATGGCTATGCGATCTACGCCTCGATCACCGCGATCGAGGCGCTCGACCGGCAAGGCATCCCCCGGCCACGCTGCGTCGGCATCATCGAGAGTTGCGAAGAGAGCGGCTCCTTCGACCTGCCGGCCTACATCGACGTGCTGACGCCGCGGCTGGGCAACGTTGCACTCGTCGTCTGCCTGGACAGCGGCGCCGGCAACTACGACCAGCTCTGGCTCACCACCAGCCTGCGTGGCAACGTCACCGGCACGCTGAAGGTGGAGATCCTCACCGAGGGCGTGCACTCGGGCGATTCGAGTGGACTGGTGCCGTCGAGCTTCCGCATCCTGCGCCAGGTGCTCGACCGGCTGGAGGACGCGAAGACCGGAAACCTGCTGCCCGAAGCTTTCCACTGCCAGATCCCGGCGGAGCGCATCGAGCAGGCGCGTGCCACCGCGGCCATCCTCGGTGACGAGGTGTGGAAGCGCTTCCCCTGGGCCTGCGGTGCCGACGGCGGCCCCACCCTGCCGACCACCACCGACCCGACGCAGGCGCTGCTCAACCGCACCTGGAAACCGACGCTCAGCGTGACCGGTGCCGATGGCTTCCCCGAGCTGAAGAACGCCGGCAACGTGCTGCGCCCCTACACCGCGTTCAAGCTGTCGCTGCGCCTGCCGCCGCTGGTCGACGGCAACCGCGCCGCCGCCGAGCTGAAGACGCTGCTCGAGGACAACGCGCCCTACAACGCCAAGGTCACCTTCGCGGCCGATGGCCGCGTCGGCGCGCAAGGCGCCAGCGGCTGGAATGCGCCGACGCTGGCGCCCTGGCTGGAAGAGGCGCTGAACGCAGCGTCGAGCGCGCACTTCGGCGAAGCGTGCGGCTACATCGGCCAGGGCGGCACGATCCCGTTGATGAGCATGCTGCAGCAGGGCTTCCCGAAGGCGCAGATGATGGTCTGCGGCGTGCTCGGCCCGAAGAGCAACGCGCACGGCCCCAACGAGTTCCTGCACGTGCCGTACGGCAAGAAGCTGACGGCGGCGGTGGCACAAGTGATGGCGGCCTGCCCGTAGTCGCGGGTTTCGTGGCACCCGCCACAACTGGCCCGCTTTCGGTGTGCTGATCAACCGGCCACGCAGGCGGCGGGGACCCTCTAATCGGGGTTCCGCGTCACCGCTTGCTGCCGATGGCTGCTCCTTCGACTTCCGATCTCGCTTCTCCCGTCGCCGACAGCCGGCGCAACCTGATGGTGGCGGCCGTCGTGGCGGCGCTGATCTGCGTGCCGGTGGGCGTGTCGTTGGGCATGTCCTGGATCGAGCTGCCATGGTCCGAGCCGGAGCCGACCCGGGCCGTCCCGGAGTGGGTGGCGCTGCCGCAGGTCCGCGCCACCACCATCGACGGGACTGTGGTGAAGGCCCGCGTGGCGTTGGACGTGCCGAGCAGCTCGGCCAAGTCCAGCATCCAGCGCAACGTGCAGCAGGTCGGCCTGGTGCTGGAAGTCAGCATCGCCCAGCAGACACGCGAGCAAATCGGCTCTCCGCAAGGCATCCCGAGCCTGGCCGAGGACATGCGCGACCGGCTCAATGCCTACCTTGGCAGCGAGGAGCCGGAGCCGGCGGTGAGGGCGGTGGCGATCCAGGACCTGCTGGTCAAGCCCCAGTGAAGTTCGTCGTGCGAGTGGCCGAACTGCGCTCGACCGGCGCCAGGCCCAGCAGGGCGCGACCCACGGCTTCGGCCACCTCGATGCCGTCGACGCCGGCGGACATGATGCCGCCCGCATAACCGGCGCCCTCGCCGGCCGGATAGAGACCCTTCACGTTCAGGCTTTGCCAGTCGCGCCCGCGCGTGATGCGCAGCGGCGACGAGGTGCGTGTCTCCACGCCGGTGAGCACCGCGTCGGGCATCGCGAAGCCGCGGATCTGCCGCTCGAAGGCGGGCAGGGCCTCGCGGATCGCCTCGATCGCGTAGACCGGCAGGCTCTCGCGTCCGGGTTCGCCGAGGTCCGTCGGCCGCACGCCAGGCCGGTAGGAAGGCTGCACCGACTCGAACGCGCGCGAGGGCCGTCCGGCGAGGAAGTCTGCGAGGCGCTGCCCCGGCGCGTCGTAGTTCGCGCCTCCGAGCTCGTAGGCGCGCGACTCCAGCGCTCGCTGGAAGGCGATGCCGTCCAGCGGGTTGACCGGGCCGTCGCTGCGCCCGTCCTGGCGGTAGTCCTGCGGCGCGATGCCGACGACGATGCCGGCGTTTGCATTGCGTTCGTTGCGCGAGTACTGGCTCATGCCGTTGGTGACCACGCGGCCCGGCTCCGACGTCGCCGCCACCACCGTGCCGCCCGGGCACATGCAGAAGCTGTAGACCGATCGGCCGTTGCCGGCGTGGTGCACCAGCTTGTAGTCGGCCGCGCCGAGCAGCGGGTGGCCGGCGTTCGGCCCGAAGCGCGCGCGGTCGATGATCGACTGCGGGTGCTCGATGCGAAATCCCACCGAGAAGGGCTTGGGCTCCATGAACACGCCGCGCGCATGGAGCATCGCGAAGGTGTCGCGCGCGCTGTGACCGAGCGCGAGCACGACGTGGTCCGCGTCGAGCTGCGTGCCATCCTCCAGCGCCACGCCGCGCACCTGACCCCCTTCGATGTGCAGGTCGGTGACATGGCTCTTGAAGCGGATCTCGCCGCCGAGCGACTCGATCTCGGCGCGCATCTTCTCGATCATGCCGACGAGCCGGAAGGTGCCGATGTGCGGCTTGCTGACGTAGAGGATCTCTTCGGGCGCGCCGGCCTTGACAAACTCGGTGAGCACCTTTCGCGTGAGGTGGCGCGGGTCGCTGATCTGGCTCCACAGCTTGCCGTCGGAGAAGGTGCCGGCGCCGCCTTCGCCGAACTGCACGTTCGACTCCGGGTTGAGCTCGCGCCGCCTCCACAGCCCCCAGGTGTCATGGGTGCGCTCGCGCACCGCCTTGCCGCGTTCGAGCACGATCGGCCGCAGGCCCATCTGCGCCAGGATCAGCGAGGCGAACAGGCCGCAGGGACCGAAACCGACGACGAGCGGCCGCCGCCCCTGAGTCGCGGCGAAGTCGGCCGGCGCGTGTGCGGCGAAACGATAGCTCGTGTCGGGCGTGATGCGCACATGCGGGTCGCCGGCATGACCTGCGAGCACTGCGGCCTCGTCGTCGACCTCGCAATCGAGCGTGTAGACGAGCACGATGTCGCTGCGGCGGCGCGCGTCGTAACCGCGGCGGAACACCGCGACGCGCCGCAGCGCCGTGTCGTCGATGCGCAGCCGCGCAAGCGCCGCCTGGCGCAGCGCGGGCTCGTCATGGTTCAGCGGCAGGCGCAGTTCGGTGATTCGCAGCATGGCGGCGTATTGTCGGCCCGCGCATCCGTCTCATGCCGTTGGGCCCGGCGCCCAGTTCGCCGAGTTGTGGACCAGCGCTTGGCTGACCGCCTGGCTCGTCGCACTCCCGGTCGCGCTCGCCGTCGCTCCCTTGGCTCGCCACGCCGTTGAAGGTGTCCTCGAGCGCGAATGAGTCGGCCGGGGACATGGCCGGCTGGCGCAACCCTGGCCCGTCCCCGCATGACAAAGGCCGCCCGCGGGCGGCCTTGTCGAGAAGGCGACGAACGCCGGGTCAGCTGCCGACGTAGTTCTGGTTGAGCGCGGCGCTGCGGCTCGCGGCACGCGCTTCTTCGCGCACTTCATCGCGGCTGCGGCTGGCGGCGCGCTCGATGGCGCTGCCGCGGGCCGCGAAGACTTGCTGCTTGATGCCGCCGTAGCTTTCGTTGGCGTAGGCCAGCTCGCCGGTGGCGCGTGCGCGGGCGAACTCGGCCTGCACCTCGGCGCGCGTCAGCTGGCCTGCGGGGGCGGCGATCTGCTCGGCCTCGACGGCGAAGGCGGACGTGCCGAGCACGGCGAAGGCGGCGGCAGCGAAGAGTTGCTTGGTGTTCACGATCGGGTCCTTTCAATGTTTGGATCGGTGAAGTGAACTGTAGGCATTGCCAATCGATCAATAAACCGCATAACATCAAACACGGCATTGCTGATGACGAAACAATCTCAGGCTTGAAATGGACCGACTTCACTCCATGCGAGTCTTCGCCCGGGTCATCGACGTGGGCAGCTTCGCGGGCGCGGCGCGCGAGCTCAACCTTTCGCCCGCGGTGGTCACCCGCCTGGTCGCCGACCTCGAGGAGCACCTCGGCGCACGCCTGATCAACCGTACGACCCGGCGGCTCGCACTCACCGACATCGGCGAGCTCTACCTCGAGCGCGTGCGCGGCATCCTCACCGACGTTGAAGAGGCCGAAGCGCTGGCCAGCTCGGCCAGCAGCGAGCCGCGTGGCCACCTGCGCGTGATCGCGCCCCCGGCCTTCGCCGTTCACCAGTTGGCGAAACACCTGAGCGCGTTCCACGCGCAGTACCCGAAGGTGACGATCGAGCTCGCCGCGCCGGGCCCGGTGGAGACGGTGGACGAGAACTTCGACGTGAGCATCATCTCGGTGGCGCGCCGGCCGTTGGACGGCGACTTCGTGGCACGGCGCCTTGCGCGCAGCGAGGTGATCGCCTGCGCATCGCCCGACTACCTGGACCGCCGCGGGCGGCCGCAGCATCCGTCCGAACTGGCGAAGCACGACGCGATGCTGCCGACCTTCCTGCGCGAGGTCACCTTCGTGCGCGGCGCCTACGGCGACGACGAGCCCTCCGGCGAGACCTGTTCGCTCGCCGCTGCGCGGCCGCTATTGGGCACCACCCACATCGACATGCTCTACGCCGCCGCGCTGCATGGCCTGGGCATTGCCGGCCTGCCGTCCTTCGTGGCCGAGGATGCACTGCTCGAACATGCGCTCGAGCGTGTGCTGCCCGAGTGGCGGCTGTTCGACGCCGCCCTCTATGCCGCCATGCCCACGCGCAAGCACGTGCCGGCGCGCACGCGCGCCTTCGTCGACTTCCTCGTGACGGTGTTCGGCGGCGAGGACCGCGACCCGTGGCTGACGGCGGCGGGTTGTGAAACTCGCTCGCCCCGGGACGCTCAGTAGTAGGCGTCGACCCGCTGGGTGCCCATCAACGGCTCCAGCAGCCGCGCCAGCGGCCCCAGGCCGTTGTAGCGCGTTGTCACCCTGTGGGCGTAGGCGAAGAAGCGCGGCAGGTCCTCGCTGTACTTCGGCTTGGCGTCACGGTGCTTCAGGCGGCAGAAGATGCCCAGCACCTTGAGGTGCCGCTGCAGGCCCATCCATTCGAGCTGGCGCCAGAACTCGCCGAAGTCGTGTTCGACGGGCAGGCCGGCCTGGCGCGCTGACTGCCAGTAGCGCACTGCCCAGTCGATCTCCCGCTCTTCTTCCCAGGAGATGAAGGCATCGCGCAGCAGCGAGGCCACGTCGTAGCTGATCGGTCCGCGCACCGCGTCCTGGAAGTCGAGGATGCCCGGGTTGGGTTCGGACAGCATCAGATTTCGCGGCATGTAGTCGCGGTGCACGGCGACCGTGGGCTGGGCCAGCGCGCTGCGCACGAGCAGGTCACAGCTGGCCTGCCACTGCTGCTGCTGGGCGGGCGTCCAGGCGATCCCGAACTCGCGCGTCACGCACCAGTCGGGGAAGAGCGCGAGCTCGCGGCGCAGCAAGGCGTCGTCGTACGGTGGCAGGCCACTGGCGTCGGCGCGCGACTGCCATTGCACCAGCGCGGCGATGGCCTCGCGCATCAGCAAGTCGACGGTCTGCGTGGCGCCGCACGCCACCGCCTCGTGCAGCTCCGTCAGGTACAGCCGCGAGCCGAGATCGCTGAGCAGCAGGAAGCCCTGCGCCGCGTCCTGCTCGATCACGCGCGGCGCGTTCAGGCCGGCGCCGTGCAACAGCTCGGCCACCGCGACGAAGGGGCGCACGTCCTCCTGCGGCGGCGGCGCGTCCATGATGACGAAGCTCGTGCCGGAAGCTGCGTCGATGCGGAAGTAGCGACGGAAGCTCGCGTCGCTGGAGGCGCTGCGAAGCGTGGCCGGATCGAGCGGATGGCGCGTGCGGACGTCGGCGAGCCAGCGTTCGAACGCGGCCCGTCGCGACTCGTCAGCCCAGGTGATGGCAGCAGGGGAGGTCGTGGAGGTCAAGGCGATGCGGCCCGCTGGGCCTCGTGGATAATCGATTCTACAAACCACCCCCGCCGTCCCGCGGACGCGCTCGCTCTCGACAAGGGCGCGCCGACGACGCTGCACGGTGCCCCGCTGCCCTTGCTGCACGTGCCCCGCTCTCGACGTTCGACCCTGCCCCGCGGATGGCGTCTCGCGCCCTTGGCCCTGGCGCTGGCAGCGCACGGCGTGTTGCGCGCGCAGGAGGGCGGCGAACCCTCGCTCGAGCTCAGGCTCGAGTCGGAACTGAAGCCGCTGCCGCGCGGCGAGGGCACGAAGACGCTGCCGATCATCCTGCGCGCCCGCGAGTTGCGCGGCCGGCCCGATCTGGAGACCGTCGCCGAGGGTGATGCCGAATTCCGCCGCGGCGGGCTCGTCATCCGTGCCGATCGTCTCAGCTACGACCACCCGGAAGACCTCGCGCTGGCGCGCGGCGGCGTGCGCATCAGCCGTGACGGCAATGTCTACAGCGGCCCGGAGCTGCAACTGCACGTGCAGCGCTTCGAGGGCTTCTTCCTGGAACCGACCTACTTCTTCGGCCGAACCGGCGCCGGCGGCACCGCCAAACGCATCGACTTCCTCGACGAGCAGCGCGCCGTCGCCAGCGGCGCCACCTACACGAGCTGCCCGAGCGATGGAAGCGGCGGCCCGGCGTGGCTGCTCTCCACCGATCGCGTGAAGATGGACTTGGAGGCCAACGAAGGCATCGCCGAGAACGCCGTGCTGCGCTTCTACGGCGTGCCCATCCTCGGCGCGCCGGTGCTGAGCTTCCCGCTCACCGACGAACGCAAGTCCGGCTGGCTGCCGCCCAGCATCAACCTCGACAGCAAGAGCGGCCTGCAGGTCTCCATCCCCTGGTACTGGAACATCGCGCCCAACCGCGATGCGACGTTCACGCCGATGGCGTCGGCCAAGCGCGGCTTCGGCGGCGAAGCCGAGTTCCGCTATCTCGAGAGCCGCTACCAGGGCAAGGCCAACCTTCACTTGCTGCCCAATGACCGGCTGACCGGCCGCTCGCGCTGGGCGATCGGCCTCCAGCACGAGGCCGCGCTGCCGCTGGGCGCGGGCCTGACGCTCGATGGCTTGCGCGTTTCGGACGACGCCTACTGGAAGGACTTCCCGCGTGCGGTGCCCAGCATCACACCGCGCCTGCTGCTGGCCGACCTCACGGCAAGGCGCGACTTCGGCGACTGGACGAGCTATGCGCGCGTGCACCGCTGGCAGATCCTGCAGGACACCGCCAGTCGCATCGAGGCACCGTACGACCGCGCGCCGCAGGTCGGCCTGCGCGGCATACAGCGCCTCGCGGACGGCTTCGAGTTCAACCTCGAGACCGAGCTGAACCGTTTCGCCGAGCCCGCCGACGGCCGCGCCGACCCGCTCGCCTCGGCGCGGCCGGTGGGCCTGCGCTGGCACGCGCTGGGCAGCGTGGCAAGGCCCTTCGCCGCACCGGGCTGGACGGTGACGCCGCGCGTCTCGCTGAATGCCGCGGCCTATTCGCTGGACGAGCCGCTGGGCGGGGAGCGCGGCCTCTCGCGGGTGATCCCGACCTTCAGCGTCGACAGCCACTGGCAGCTCGAGCGCGACGCCAGCTGGTTCGGCCGCGAGGTGCGGCAGACGCTGGAGCCGCGGCTGATGTACGTGAACACGCCGTACCGGGCGCAGGACGCGCGGCTGGCCTTCGACGCAGCGCCGCGCGACTTCAACTTCGAGTCGCTGTACGCCGAGAATGCCTTCTCGGGCGTCGACCGCGTGTCCGACAGTCACCAGCTCACCGCCGGCGTGACGACGCGGTTCCTCGACCCGGACACCGGCGCCGAAGCGCTGCGGCTCGGCGTGGTGCAGCGCTACCTGTTCCGCGACCAGCGCGTCACCGCCGAATGCACGGCCTCGGCCGACCCGCTGGCCGCTCCCGAGTGCACGCCGCTGACGCAGCGCTTCTCCGACCTGTTGCTGCTCGGCTCGACCACGCTGTCGCGGCGCTGGGCGCTGGACGGATCGATTCAGTACAGCCCCGACCTGGAGCGCGCGGTGCGGTCCATCCTCGGTGCCCGCTACTCGCCCGGACCCTACCGCACCTTCGGCATGACCTACCGCCTGGCGCGCGGGCTGAGCGAACAGGTCGAGCTCGGCTGGCAGTGGCCGATCTACGGGCGCACGCCGCTGGAGGCGGCGGCATCGGGGTCGACTGCCGGCGGCTGCAAGGGAAGCTGGTACAGCGTCGGCCGCATCAACTACAGCATGCGCGACAGCCGCATCACCGATTCGGTGCTCGGCCTGGAATACGACGCGGGCTGCTGGATCGGGCGTGTCGTCGCCGAGCGGCTGTCCACCGGCCGCAGCGAGGCGACCACGCGATTGCTGCTGCAGCTCGAGCTGGTGGGCCTGTCGCGGCTCGGCTCCAACCCGCTGCAGGTCTTGAAGGACAATATCCCCGGTTACCGGCTGCTGCGCGACGAGCGCAACACGCCTACCGTGATAAGACCCTATGACTGATGCCCTGATCGCCCTGCGGCCCCTGCTGCTGGCCCTCCTGCTCGCCGCCGCGGCTCCCGCGACGCATGCGCAGGCACGTCCCGCCCCCGTGCGCACCGGCGACTACATCGTCGCCATCGTCAACCAGGAACTGGTGACGGCCTCCGAGCTGCAGAACCGCATCAGGCGCGTGCGCGAGGATGCGGCGCGCCAGCGCGCTTCGCTGCCCCCGGACGACCAATTGCGCCGTGAAGTGCTGGACCTGCTGATCGACGAGCGCGTCCAGCTCACCCACGCGCGCGACAGTGGCCAGCGCATCGACGAGGTCGAACTCGACCGCGCCGTCAACAACGTGGCGCTGCAGAACCAGATCACCATGGCGCAGCTGCGCGAGCGGCTGCGCCGCGACGGCATCGACTACCTGCGCTTCCGCAACAACGTGCGTGACCAACTGCTCACCGAGCGCGTGCGCGAGCGGGAGGTGCAGGGACGAATCCGCGTCACCGACGCCGAGATCGATGCTTGGCTCGACCAGCGCCGTGCAGCAGCCAGCGCGGTGGCCGAGTACAACATCGCGCAGATCCTGGTCACCGTGCCGGAGGGCGCCGGCCCGGAGGAGACGGCTCGCAGGCGCGAGCGTGCCGAGGTGGCGCGCAAGCGCGTGGTGGACGGCGAGGCCTTCGAGGCAGTGGCCCGGGAGCTGTCGGAGGATGCCAACCGTGCCGCAGGTGGTGTCATCGGCCTGCGCAGCGCCGAGCGCCTGCCCGATGTCTTCGTCGAGGTGGTGCGCCCTCTCAAGCCGGGCGAGGTGGCGCCCGATCTGCTGCGCACCGGCGCAGGCTTCCACGTGCTCAAGCTGGTCGAGAAGCGCGAGGGTGACGCCTTCCGCATCACGCAGACACGGGCGCGCCACATCCTGCTGCGCCCCTCGGCGCAGCTGTCGGTCGAGGCCGCGCAGCGTCGCCTGGTCGGCTTCAAGCAGCAGATCGAGAGCGGCCGCGCGACCTTCGAGGCGCTCGCCCGCGAGAACTCGGAGGATGGCAGCGCCTCCCTGGGCGGCGACCTCGGCTGGGCCAACGCCGGCACCTTCGTGCCCGAATTCGAGGAGGCGATGAACCGCCTGCCGCTCAACGGCCTGTCCGATCCGGTGGTGTCGCGCTTCGGCGTGCATCTGCTCCAGGTGATCGAGCGCCGTTCGGTGTCGCTGGACGTCCGGCAGCAGCGCGAGCAGGCGCGCAACGTGCTGCGCGAGCAGAAGTTCGACGAGGCCTATACCGAGTGGCTGCGCGAGCTGCGTGCGCGCGCCTACATCGAGATGCGCGAAGCGCCGCTGTAGATGCGCCACGTCGCCCGCAAGCGCTTCGGGCAGCATTTCCTCACCGACGGCGCCGTCATCGACGCGATCGTCGCGGCGATCGATCCGAAGCCCGGCGAGGCACTGGTGGAGATCGGCCCCGGCCTCGGAGCCATGACCGGCCCGCTGCTGGCGCGCTGCGAGCGGCTCACGGTGATCGAGCTCGACCGCGACCTCGCGGCGCGGCTGCGGCGCGATGTGCGGCTGGAGGTGATCGAGGCCGACGTGCTGACGGTGGACTTCGCGGCGCTTTCGCAGCAGCTCGGGCGAAAGCTGCGCATCGTCGGCAACCTGCCCTACAACATCTCCACGCCCATCCTCTTCCATCTGCTCGGCGCGGCCGAGCGCGTGGTCGACCAGACCTTCATGCTGCAGAAGGAAGTGGTCGAGCGCATGGCCGCCAGCCCGGGAAACAAGGACTACGGACGGCTGAGCGTGATGCTGCAGTGGCGCTACGACATCGAGCCCCTGCTGGACGTGCCGCCGCAGGCTTTCGAGCCGCCGCCGCGGGTGGACTCGGCGGTGGTGCGCATGCAGCCGCTGCCGGGCGCGGCGACCGTGGATGCGGCACTGCTCGGCGAATTGGTGACAGTGGCGTTTTCGCAGCGGCGCAAGCTGCTGCGGCACACCCTCGGCCGCTGGCTCGAGTCGCGTGGCAGCGACGTCGGCTTCGACCTGCAGCGGCGCGCGGAAGAGGTGCCAGTGGCGCAGTACCTGGCGCTGGCCGCCGCCTGCGGCGCGCCCAAATGACGACGGCGGCCCGCAGGCCGCCGTCCCTCTCGTCAATGCCGTGGCCTGCTCAGGCGGCGTTCAGCCACATGGCCGTGTCGAACGCGCTGCTCATCATCGGCATGTTCATGCCGAAGTTCGCATTGGCGGCGTTCTTCGCAGCCGGTTTGGCCGGCTTGTCGGCGACGTTCTGGGTCGTTTCCATCGCCCGCTCCCATGACCCTTGTTCCTGGGAGCGGGCTACTGAAAAGAATAGAAGCACCTGAATGGTATTCGTCGTTCGCCCCAGTAGTCGGCGGCGTCGCGGAACACGTCGAGCAACTGCTCGCGGGCCTCGCGGTCGAAGCGCGGGTTGTCGGGCAGTTGCTCGAGCACCACCACGAAGCCCGGCTGCGTACCCGCCTTGTGGACCAGGTCGGTCATGCAGTCGTACAGCGCGTCGAGGTTCTTGCCGAAGTGGGCGGGGAACATGAACGCCTGCGCGATGGTCTCCAGCACTTCCTGCTTGGACTGCGCGTTGGTCAGGTTCGCGTAGAGGAAGTGCTGGCCGGCACCCTCGGCGGCCGACATCAGATCCTCCACGCGATAGGCGCGGATGGCTTGGACAATGTTCGGACGGACGGTCTGCAAGAGCATGGTCTCGTTCCTCCTCGTTTCACAAATCGCGTTGCCGTTCACTGCGCGATGCGGCGGAAGCTCGCGTAGTGGTCGGCGGTGTAGTAGCAGGCCTCCGGTACGGCGGGTTGATCCCCACCGCACACGATGCGCCGGGCCCCCCGATTCCTGGCACCCGGTGTCTTGACCGTGTATTCGCGATAGAAGCCGCGCGGGTGCACCGGCAGCAGTCGCTCGCGGTTACCGAACACCGAGCCGTCCTTCGAATACGGAAACGGCCCGCCGGACAGGATCAACCGATGCGTCTTCACGGCCTCGGGCGGCAATTCGGCAAGCGTCACGACCGGAGTCGAAGCCACTTCCCGGGCCCGTGCTGCTTCATTCGGAAGCATTGCACCGGCCAGACTCGCCGCCACCACCACGAGGGCCCAGCCTGCTCGGCGAAGCCCTTGCCACCGCAGTGACCGACCGGAGGAAGACACGGGTAATCCCTGAATCCAGAAGGCGGAATGGTACCGAAACGGGCGGGAAATCTCAAGCTGCTGCCTCATAATGGGGCAGGCAGAGATTGATGTCAGTGTGCGCTTGCTGTCTTTTTTCTGCCTTGAATATGTAGATCTTGCCGCCTTTCTGGGGCGGGGATGATCGCCATCAAGGGCACTGTGCGCTGCAGCAAAGCCCCCGCGCGACGGTGGTGCTCTTGCGATCCCTCTGGACGTTCAATCGTGCTGCATGTCCGTTTCGTGTCACCGCGCGGCATTGGCATCAGCGACCGTCAACGCCGTCATGTTCACGATGCGTCTGACCGTCGCCGAAGGCGTCAGCACGTGCACCGGCTTGGCCGCGCCGAGCAACACCGGCCCGATCGCAATGCCGCCGCCGGCAGCAGTCTTGAGCAGGTTGTACGAGATGTTGGCGGCGTCGATGTTGGGCAGCACCAGCAGGTTGGCGTCGCCTTTGAGGGTGCTGCCCGGCATCAGCGCATGGCGCAGCGCGCCGTCCAGGGCCACGTCGCCGTGCATCTCGCCGTCGACTTCCAGCCATGGCGCCTGCTCGCGCAGCAGCGCCAGCGTACGGCGCATCTTCACCGCGCTGGCATGGTCGCTGGTGCCGAAGTTGGAATGCGACAGCAGGGCGGCCTTGGGCTCGACGCCGAAGCGCAGCATCTCCTCGGCGGCCATCACGGTGATCTCGCACAACTCTTCGGCGCTCGGGTCGGCGTTGACGTGTGTGTCGACGAGGAAGACCTGGCGGCCCGGCAGCATCAGGCCGTTCATGCAGGCGTAGACGCGCACGTCCTGCTCGGTGGTCGGACTGCCGCCATGGCGCTTGCCGATCACCTGGTCGATGTAGAAGAGGTGCGCGGCGGTGGTGCCCCAGGTGCCGCACAGCATGCCGTCCACCTCGCCCTTGTGCAGCAGCATCGAGCCGATCAGCGTCAACCGGCGGCGCATCTCGATCTTCGCCACCTGCACCGTCACGCCCTTGCGCTCGGTCATCTGGTGGTAGGTCTGCCAGAAATCGCGGTAGCGGTGGTCCTGCTCGACGTTGACGACGTCGTAGTCCACGCCTTCCTTGAGGCGCAGGCCGAAGCGCTCGACACGCTGTGCGATCACCGCCGGACGGCCGATCAGCGTCGGTCGTGCGAGACCCTCGTCGACGACCACCTGGACTGCGCGCAGCACGCGTTCGTCCTCGCCCTCGGCGTAGGCGACGCGCTTCGTCGCGGCGCGCTTGGCCAGCGCGAAGATCGGCTTCATCGTCTGGCCGGAGGCGTAGACGAAGGTCTGCAGTTTGTCTCGATAGGCGTCGAAGTCCTGGATCGGACGCAGCGCCACGCCGGAATCGGCCGCCGCCTTGGCCACGGCCGGCGCGATCTTCATCATCAGCCGCGGGTCGAAGGGCTTGGGGATCAGGTACTCGGGACCGAAGCTCAGCGTGGCACCGGCGTAGGCAGCCGCCACCACCTCGCTCTGCTCGGCCTGCGCGAGCTCGGCGATGGCATGCACCGCGGCGATCTCCATTTCGACCGTCACGGTGGTCGCGCCGCAGTCGAGCGCGCCGCGGAAGATGTACGGGAAACACAGGACGTTGTTGACCTGGTTCGGGTAGTCGGTGCGGCCGGTGGCGATGATTGCGTCGTCGCGCACCGACTTGACCTCCTCGGGGAGGATCTCCGGGGTGGGGTTGGCCAACGCGAAGATGACCGGGCTCTTGGCCATCTTCGCGACCATTTCCTTCTTCAGCACGCCGCCGGCGGAGAGTCCGAGGAAGATGTCCGCGCCCTCGATGACTTCGGCCAGCGTGCGATGCGACGTCTTCTGCGCGAACTGCGCCTTGTCCTCGTCCATCAGTTCGGTGCGGCCCTCGTAGACCACGCCGGCGAGGTCGGTGACCCAGATGTTTTCGCGCGGCAGGCCGAGCTTGACGAGCAGGCCCAGACAGGCCAGCGCCGCAGCACCGGCGCCGGACGAGACGAGCTTGACCTTGCGGATGTCCTTGCCGGAGACCTTCAAGCCGTTGAGCATCGCCGCGCCGACGACGATGGCCGTGCCATGCTGGTCATCGTGGAAGACCGGTATCTTCATGCGATCGCGCAGCTGGCGCTCGACGTAGAAGCAATCCGGCGCCTTGATGTCCTCGAGGTTGATGCCGCCGAAGGTGGGTTCCAGCGCGGCGATGAGGTCGACCAGCTTGTCGAGATTCCTCTCGTTGACCTCGATGTCGAACACGTCGATGCCGGCAAACTTCTTGAACAGCACTGCCTTGCCTTCCATCACCGGCTTGGCGGCCAGAGGCCCGATGTCGCCGAGGCCGAGGACCGCCGTGCCGTTGGTGATGACGGCGACCAGGTTGCCGCGCGACGTGTAGCGGAAGGCGTTGGCCGGGTCGGCGACGATCTCCTCGCACGCAGCGGCCACGCCGGGCGAGTAGGCCAGCGCCAGGTCGCGCTGGTTGACGAGCTGCTTGGTCGCGGCGATCGCCACCTTGCCGGGTGTCGGGAACTCGTGGTACTCCAGGGCGGCGCGCCGCAACTGCGCGCGCTTCTCGTCGGCGTTGGACATGGACTGGTCTCGCGGTGGTCACGGGGCTTGCCCGGCTTGCGCGGGGCTGCGGGATTGTAGGAGGGGGTGCTTGCGGTGAAGCGTGCAGTGTGGACCCGCCCCCCGCGCGAACCCATGCGCGAAACTGCGTATCTGCTTTGACCCCCGGGGGGGAATACTCCGACCATGAATGAGCCCTTGCCGAACGGCATCGCCCCCGTGCGCCCGCGCAGCCGGCGCGTCGCGCTGTGGGGCGCGCTGGTGGTGTTGCTGGTGGTGGCGCAGTCGCTGCTTGTCTTCCTGACGGCGAACTACGAACGGGTGCGTGCGCAGGACCAGGTCGAGGCGGCGGCCACTGCCGCCGCAGCAGATGTGCGCCAGGCGCTGTCGCGGCAGCAGCAGAGCCTGCAGGCGCTGCAGTGGAACGATCCGAGTGCGGGGCAATGGCGCGCCGATGCGGCATCGCTGCTGCACGCGCGGCGCGAGCTGATGCGCGTGGAGCGCCGAGACAACGGCATGCACATCGTCGACGCCGTCGACTCACCGTACCAGGGCCCGCTGTTCAACCGCATTTCGCGCGAGGCGATCGAGCTGGAGGCGCAGCTGGCCTGCGCGAACGCACAGCGGCTCGCGGCGCCGGCGTTCTCGCGCAGCTACTTCGTGCCGCTTGCCGAAGGCCTCGGACTCGAGGTGATGGACCTGTGCCTCCCGCTGCAGCGTGCCGGCCGCGCCGACGGCGTGGTGATCTCCACGCTCGCGCTGGGCCGGTTGCTCGAGGAGGCCGTGGGCGCAGAGATGGTGCGCGCCAACGAAATCTCGTTCGTCGAGGGCGACGGCACGCGGTTGGCACGGGCCGGGGCGAGGCGCGGCGCCGGCGTGTTCGTCGCGGAGCGCATCATCGACCTGCCAGGACAGGCGCTGCAACTGCGTGTCGACAGCAATCGCGGCAGCCCGAGCCTGATCCCGAACCTCGCCGTGGCGCTGGTGCTGGGCCTGTCGCTGGCGCTCGCTGCGGTGGTGGCGCTGCTCGCGCGCGACGTGCGCCGCCGCGCCGCCGCCGAGGCAAGGCTGGCTGAGGCCCTGGCCCTGCGCAAGGCGATGGAGGATTCGCTCGTCACAGGGCTGCGCGCGCGCGACCTGGACGGGCGCATCACCCACGTCAACGCGGCGTTCTGCGAGATGGTCGGCTTCAGCGAGCAGGAGTTGATGGCACCGGTCACGCCGCCCTACTGGCCGCCCGAGCTGGCCACCGAGTATGCGCGCCGGCAGAGCGTGCGACTGGGCGGGCTGCCGGCCGTGCCGGGGCGCAGCGCGCAGGAGGCGCGCGCCGGCTTCGAGACCATCTTCATGCGTCGCAACGGCGAACGCTTCCCGGTCCTGATCTTCGAAGCTCCGCTGGTCGACGGTCAGGGCCGTCACACCGGCTGGATGAGCAGCGTCCTCGACGTCAGCGCACAGCGGCGCGTCGAGGAGCTGTCGCGCCAGCAGCAGGAACGCCTGCAGGCCACCGCGCGGCTGGCCACGATCGGCGAGATGGCCTCGCTGCTCAGCCACGAACTGAACCAGCCCCTGGCCGCCATCGCCAGCTATGCCGCCGGGTCGCTGAACCTGCTGGAGGAGAGGGCAAATGCCGACGCAGAGTCCCTGGCGATGCTGCGCCAGGCCGCGCAGCGCATCGCCGAGCAGGCGGAACGCGCCGGCCGCGTCATCAAGAGCGTGCACGACTTCGTGCGCTGTCGCGAGCAGGCGCGCGAGGCGGTGCGTGCCGACGTTCTGTTCGAAGCCGTGCTGCCGCTGGTGCGCCTGCAGGCGCGCAAGAGCGGCACGCGCATCGAGGTCGAGCTGCCCGATCCCTCGCCGCGGGTGGTCTGCGACCGCACGATGGTCGAGCAGGTGCTGCTCAACCTCACGCGCAACGGCATCCAGGCGATGGAGACAGCCACCGAGCCGGCGCAGCGTGTGCTGACGCTGCGCGCGCGGCAGACGCACCCCCGCTGGGTCAGCTTCAGCGTGATCGACCGCGGCCTGGGCATCTCCGACGAGGTCGCGGCGCGTCTGTTCACCCCGTTCTTCACCACGCGCAGCGAAGGCATGGGCCTGGGCCTGAGCCTGTGCCGTACGGTGATCGAGCAGCACGGCGGTGCCCTCGACTTCGTCAACGTCGGCGCGACGGGCGCTGGTGGTGGAACCGAGTTTCGGTTTACGCTTCCGGCCGACGGCGGCGAGCGCCCCGCACGCAACTCGCCGAGCGCCACCGCCGCCCAGGACAGTCCCACCGAAACGCACGGATGACCTCACCTGCCGCGCCCGCACTCGGCCTGCCGATCGTCTATCTGGTCGACGACGAGGACGTGGTGCGCGATGCGCTCGGCTGGCTGCTGCGCTCGCGGCGGTTGCTCTCGGAGGGCTTCGCCAGTGCCGAGGCGTTCGAGGCGATGCTCGAGGCCAAGTCGCCCCAGTCGCTGGCGGACTGGCCGAGCTCGCCGAGCTGCCTGCTGCTCGACGTGCGCATGCCCGGGATGAGCGGGCTCTCGCTGTTCGAGCGGCTGGCCGAGCGCGGCCTGCTGGCGGCATTGCCGGTGATCTTCCTCACCGGGCATGGCGATGTGCCCACCGCCGTGGCCGCCGTCAAGCGCGGCGCCTTCGACTTCGTCGAGAAGCCCTTCTCCGACAACGCGTTGGTCGACCGCATCGAGCAGGCGCTCGCGCGAAGCGAGCAGGCCATCGTCGCGCGGCTCGGTCGCGTGTCGGTGAAGAAGCGACTGGCGGAGCTGACCGAGCGAGAGCGCGACGTCATGCACCTGGTCATCGAGGGCCGTCCGAACAAGCTGATCGCCGACGCGCTGGAGATCAGCGTGCGTACCGTGGAGGTCCACCGCGCACGCGTTTTCGAGAAGATGGACGTGCGCTCGGCGGTGGAGCTGGCGAACCTCCTGCGCGACTCATGATAGGGACGCCGGCCTCGGCGTGCCGAGTTCGCTCCCGAACGTGGCGCCCGGCCGGGACCGCGTCGTTCGCCGAGGCGACAATCGTCCCATGAGCCTGGGCGAGTTCGATCTCATCGCGAAGTACTTCACCCGCGACGTGCGGCGCGCGGCGCTGGGCATTGGCGACGACTGCGCGTTGCTCGCGCCGGCGCCTGGCCAGCAGCTTGCCGTGTCCAGCGACATGCTGGTCGAGGGTCGGCACTTCCTGTCCACCGTGGCGCCGGACAGACTCGGCCACAAGTCGCTGGCGGTGAACCTCTCCGACCTCGCCGCCTGCGGCGCGCAGCCACTGGGCTTCACGCTGGCGCTGGCGCTGCCGCGCGCCGACGAGCACTTCCTCGAAGGCTTCTCGCGCGGCCTGTTCGCGCTGGCGGACGCGCAGGGCATCGAGCTCGTCGGCGGCGACACCACGCAGGGACCGCTGAACATCTGCATCACCGCGATCGGCGAAGTGCCCGCGGGTGCGGCGCTGCTGCGCTCCGGCGCGCGTGCTGGCGACGACCTCTACGTCAGCGGCAGCGTGGGGGACGCCCGGCTCGCGCTCGAAGCTTTCCGCGGCACGGCGAGCCTCGACGGCGCGGACTTCGAACAGGTGCGCGAGGTGATGGAGCGACCGCAGCCGCGCGTCACGCTCGGCATCGCGCTGCGCGGCATCGCGAGCAGCGCGATCGACGTCTCCGACGGCTTGCTCGGCGACCTCGGGCACGTCCTGCAGCGCTCGGCGGTGGCGGCGGTCGTGGAGGTCGATGCCGTGCCGCGCAGCGAGGTGCTGGCCGCGCAGACGCTCGCGCTGCAGCGCGAGTGCACGCTGGCCGGCGGAGACGACTACGAACTGCTCTTCACCGCGCCGCCGGCGTCGGCGCACCGGGTGCAGGCCGCAGCCCGCGCGGCCGGCGTGGCTGCCACGCGCATCGGCCGCATCGAGGCCGGCCGTGGCCTGCGCCTCGTCGACCGCGAGGGCCGCGCGGTCGAGCACCGCTTCGGTTCCTTCGACCACTTTCGCAGCTGAGCGTCCGGTGAACGACTCGCCACCGCTGAATCCGCCGCTGGGCACGGCGCCGCGCCGCGCCACCTGGCGCTTCATGCTCTCGCACCCGGCGCGGCCGATTGCGCTGGGCTTCGGCGCCGGCCTCGCGCCCTGGGCTCCGGGCACGATCGGCACGCTGTGGGCCTGGGCCGCCTACCTGATCCTGCGCCCCGGTCTCAGCGACGGCGAGTGGGCGGTGGTGATGGCTGCGGCTGTGCTCGTCGGCTGGTGGGCCTGCACGGCCACCGCACGCCACCTCGGCAGCGCCGACCCCGGCGCGATCGTCTGGGACGAGGTGATCGCCTTCTGGCTGGTGCTGTGGTTCGTCATGCCGGCGGGCCTGGGAGGGCAGGCGGTGGCCTTCGTGCTGTTCCGCTTCTTCGACGCCGCCAAGCCGGGGCCGGTGGCCTGGGCGGACAAGCTCTTCAAGATCCGCGACGGCCAGCCCATCGGCTGGGCGCAGGGCTTCGGCATCCTGTTCGACGACCTGGTGGCGGCCTTGTGCACGCTGCTCGTGATCGCGTTGTGGAGGTGGTGGTGAAGCGCTTCGAGGCCGACGTGCTCGCCCTCGGCGAGGCGCTGCGCGCGCGCGGCGAGAAGCTCGCCACCGCCGAGTCCTGCACGGGCGGGCTGATCGCGGCGGCTTGCACCGCGGTGGCGGGATCGAGCGACTGGTTCGAGCGCGGCTTCGTCACCTACTCGAACGAGGCGAAGACCGAGGCGATCGGCGTGCCGGCGGAACTGATCGCGGCGAACGGCGCGGTCAGCGAGCCGGTGGTGCGCGCGATGGCCGAGGGTGCGCTGGCGCGTTCCCACGCCGACTGGGCGGTGGCGGTCACCGGCATCGCCGGCCCGAGCGGCGCGGTACCGGGCAAGCCGGTGGGCACGGTGTGGCTGGCGCTCGCCCGCCATGGCCGTGTCCTGCTCGCCGAGCGGCTTCAGTTCGACGGCGACCGCGCGGCGGTGCGTGAGCAGACGGTGCAGCAAGCGCTGGTCCGGCTGCGCGCCGCGATGGCGGCGGCATGAGCATCCTGCTGACGGGGCAGTTCGACGCCGGCGAGCGCGACGAGTGGCTCGCGCTGTTGCGCGCGGCGCTGCCGGCGGAGACCTTCGTCACCGATCGTGCCGGGGCCGCCGATGCCGACGTCGCGATCGTCGCCAACCCGCCCCCCGGCGCGCTGCAGGGCCTGCCGCGGCTGCGCCTGATCCAGTCGCTGTGGGCCGGCGTCGAACGGCTGCTCGCCGATGCGAGCATACCGGCCCAGGTGCCGATCGCGCGCATGGTCGATCCGGCGATGAACGAGGCAATGGCCGAGACGGCGCTGTGGGCGGTGCTCTCGCTGCAGCGCGACTTCTTCGACTACGCGCGCCAGCAGTCGCGTGCGCAATGGCTGCCGCATCCGCAGCGGCGCGCCGACGAGATGCCGGTGCTGGTGCTCGGCCGTGGTCAGATGGGTGGCGCGGTACAGCGCCGGCTGGCCGCCAACGGCTTTCCCGTCGAGGCCTGGGGTTCGCGCGACGGCGCGCTGATGCCGCGGCTGGCGGGAGCGCTCGTGGTGATCAACCTGCTGCCGTTGACGCCGGCCACGCGTGGCCTCTTCGACGCCGCCACGCTCGCGGCGATGCGGCCCGGCGCCAGCCTGGTGAACCTGGCGCGCGGCGGCCACGTCGTCGAGGCGGACCTGCTCGCGGCGCTGGACGGTGGGCGTCTGCGCCATGCCGTGCTGGATGTCTTCGGCGAGGAACCGCTGCCGCCCGGACACCGTTTCTGGTCGCACCCGCGCGTCACCGTGCTGCCGCATGTGGCCGCGGCGACCGATGCGCGCAGCGCGGCCGCCGTCGCGGCGGCCAACGTGAAGCGCTTCCGCGCCGGCCTGCTGGTCGAGTACCAGGTCGACCGATCGCGCGGCTACTGAGTTCTTGCCTCAGGCGCCCAGCGCCAGCCGCGTCGAGACGACGCGTCCGCGTCCGCCGGCCGGTGCGGCGCTGCCGAGCTGCTCGATCAGCATCAGCACCAGGCGGCGCAGCGATTCCCAGGCGTCGAGCGGCCAGTCCGGGTGACGCAGGCCCTTGACCAGACCGTCGCACACCTGGGCGGCGTCGAGCAGCGCGGCCAGGCCGTTGTCGGTGAGCAGCGGCACGGCGCGTTCGAACAGGCGCTCGCGAACGCCCCAGACGCGGTTCTCGCGCAGCGCCATCGGCAGCGGCTTGCCCCCGTTGACCGCGTCGCGCACGCGCTTGAGCGCGCGAATGTCCTCGGCCAGCGTCCAGTGCACCAGCACCGCCGCCTCGCCCTCGGCCTGCAGGCCCTCGAGCATGCGCAACGCGCGCGCCACCTGGCCGGCGAGCACGGCCTCGCCGAGCTTGAACACGTCGTAGCGCGCCACGTTGAGCACCGCCGACTCGATCTGCTCGAAGTCCAGTTCGCCGGCCGGGTAGAGCAGGCCGAGCTTCTGGATCTCCTGGTGGGCGGCAAGCAGGTTGCCTTCGACGCGGTCGGCGAAGAAGGCGAGGGTGCGCTGGCCTGCGTCACCGCCCTGCACGCGCTGGCCTTGCTGAGCGAGCCGCTGTGCGATCCATTGCGGCAGCGCCTTGCGCTCGACCGGGTCGACGCGCACCGTCACACCGGCGGCGTCGAGCGCGCTGAACCAGCCGCTGTTCTGCTGGGTGCGGTCGAGCCTGGGCAACTGCACCAGCGTGACGACGTCCTCGCCGAGGCACTCGCAGTAGCGCTGCAGCGCCTCTGAGCCGTCCTTGCCCGGTTTGCCGCTGGGGATGCGGATCTCGATCAGCTGGCGGTCGGCGAACAGGCTCATGGCCTGCGCGGCGCCGAGCAGACTGCTCCAGTCGAAGTGCACGCCGCTGACGGTGTGCACCTGACGCTCGGTGCAGCCGGCCGCGCGCGCCGCCGCGCGGATCGCATCGCCGGCCTCCTGCGCGAGCAGCGGCTCGTCGCCCCAGACGGTGTACAGCGGCCGCAGACCCTTGGCCAGGTGCTGCGGCAATTGATCGGCGCGGAGCTGCATGGGCTGTCCGTTCAGGGCGCTGGCACGGCCGCGAGCCGCCGCATCACCTGCGCCACGATGTCGTTCTGCATCGAGCGGTACAGCGCCGCCTCTTCCTGCTCCTTCGCCAGGGCGGCGCTCTCACGATAGCTCATGTCGCGCGACAGCAGGATCTCGGTGGCGGGAATCAGCTCGCGGCCCTGTGGCGTGCGCAGACGGAAACTGAAGCGCGAGCGCAGCTGCAGCTCGCGCACCTCGCCGAAGGCCGTGCTCGCCACCACGCTCTTCTCGCGCCCGTCGGCGAGCGATTCCAGCACCACCTGCGCCTGCGATGCCGCCTCGACCAGGCGGGTGGTCGGGCTGCTGCCGATGCTCAGGCGCAGTTCCTCGGCCAGCGGCGACTTCGCTGCAAAGCCCGCGAGCGCGATGCTGTTGAAGCGCATCTGCGGTGCGCGGCGCAATTCGAAGCCGCAGCCGGCAAGTGAAGCGAAGCCGAGCAGCAGCAACGAACGGCGCCGATGGCCGGCGCCGGGCCGCCCCAAGCCGGCTGGCGCCCCCTGGGGGCAGGAGCGCAGCGACTGGGGGGCGGACATCATCCGACGACCACGTTCACCAAGCGACCGGCGATCACGATCACCTTCTTGATGCCCAGGCCCTGCGAGAACTTCTGGAAGTCCGGGCTGGCGATCGCCGCGGCCTCGATCGCCGCCTTGTCGGCGTCGGCTGGCACCTGGATCGAACCGCGCAGCTTGCCGTTGACCTGCAGCATGAGCTCGATGCGGTCCTGCACCAGCGCGGCCTCGTCGACCTGCGGCCAGGGTGCGTCGAGCAGGTCACCGAACTCCTTCGCGTAGCCGAGCTCGGTCCACAGCACCCAGCTGGTGTGCGGGCAGGCCGGGTAGAGCGCTCGCAGCAGGATGCCGAAGCCTTCGCGCAGCACCGCGCCCGCATGGCCTTTGTAGCCTTCCAGCGCGTTGAGCAGTTTCATCGCGCCGGAGACCACGGTGTTGTACTGCATGCGCTCGTAGTCGTAGCTCACCTGGCGCAGCACGCCGTGGACCTCGCGGCGCAGCGCCTTGGCGTCATCGTCGAGCGCGCCACTCAGTGCACCCGCGTCACGCATGCCTTGCGCGTTCTTCACGCCGAAGTTCCACAGCCGGCGCAGGAAGCGGTTGGCGCCCTCGACGCCGGCGTCGTTCCATTCCAGCGTCTGCTCGGGCGGCGAGGCGAACATGACGAACAGCCGCGCGGTGTCGGCACCGTAGCGGTCGATCAGGTCCTGCGGGTCGACGCCGTTGTTCTTCGATTTCGACATCGTGCCCACGCCCTCGTAGGTCACGGCCGAGCCGTCGCACTTGAGCTTCGCGCCGGTGATGCGGCCGCCCTCGTCGTAGGTGTTCTCCACCTCGTGCGGCCAGAAGTACTCGATGCCGCCCTTCTCGCCCTTGCGCGAGTAGATGTGGTTCAGCACCATGCCCTGCGTGAGCAGCCGCGTGAACGGCTCGTCGACCCTGACCAGCTTCAGGTCGCGCATCACCTTGGTCCAGAAGCGCGCGTACAGCAGGTGCAGGATGGCGTGCTCGATGCCGCCGATGTACTGGTCCATCGGCATCCAGTACTGCGTGCCGGCGCCGACCATGGCCAGGTCGTTCTTCGGGTCGCAGTAGCGCATGAAGTACCACGACGAATCCACGAAGGTGTCCATCGTGTCGGTCTCGCGCTGCGCGGACTTGCCGCAGCTCGGACACGCCACCTTCAGGAAGGCATCGCACTTGTTCAGCGGGTTGCCCGAGCCGTCGGGAATCAGGTCCTCGGGCAGCACCACCGGCAGGTCCTTCTCTGGCACAGGCACGCTGCCGCAGTCGTCGCAGTGGATGATCGGGATCGGCGTGCCCCAGTAGCGCTGGCGGCTGATGCCCCAGTCGCGCAGTCGCCAGGTGGTCTTCTTCTCCCCCAGTCCCTTGGCGGACAGCGCCTTGGCCACCGCATCGACCGCCTGCTGGTAGGTCAAGCCGCTGTACAGGTCGGAGTTGACCGTCACGCCGCGCGACTTGTCGGCGTACCAGTCCTGCCAGTGGTCGTAGCTGAAGTGCGGCTCGCCGTCGACGTGGATGACCTGCAGGATGTCGATGCCGTACTTCTTCGCGAACGCGAAGTCGCGCTCGTCGTGGCCGGGGACGCCCATCACCGCGCCGTCCCCGTAGCCCATCAGCACGTAGTTGCCCACCCACACGGGCACCTTCTCGTGGGTCAGCGGGTGCTCGACGACGAGGCCGGTCGGCACGCCTTTCTTGTCCTGCGTGGCGAGTTCGGCCTCGGTGGTGCCGCCGGCCTTGCATTCCTCGAGGAAGGCCGCCACGGCGGGGTTCGACTGCGCCGCGTGCAGGGCCAAGGGATGTTCGGGCGCCACGGCGCAGAAGGTCACGCCCATGATGGTGTCGGCACGCGTCGTGAAGACGTACAGGCGTCCATCGCCGATCCGCGCGCCATCGGCACCGCGGACGTCGTGCGTGAAGGCGAATCGCACTC
Source organism: uncultured Piscinibacter sp. (assembly GCF_937952055.1). Classification (GTDB taxonomy): domain Bacteria; phylum Pseudomonadota; class Gammaproteobacteria; order Burkholderiales; family Burkholderiaceae_C; genus Piscinibacter. The sequence goes on along the minus strand of NZ_CALFYO010000025.1, from coordinate 74,092 downwards.
CCTCGCTCTTGCCGATCCAGTTCTCCTGCATCAGCTTGACGCGCTCGGGCCAGCCGGGCAGGTGCAGCTGCACGTGCTCGAGCAGTTCCTCGGCGTACTGCGTGATCTTCAGGTAGTAGCCGGGGATCTCGCGCTTCTCGACCGGCGCGCCGCTGCGCCAGCCGCGGCCGTCGATGACCTGCTCGTTGGCCAGCACGGTCTGGTCGACCGGATCCCAGTTGACCACCTGCGTGCGGCGCTCGGCGATGCCGGCCTCGAGCATCTTCAGGAACAGCCACTGGTTCCACTTGTAGTAGTCGGGAGAGCAGGTGGCGACCTCTCGGCTCCAGTCGATCGCCAGGCCCATGGCCTTCATCTGGCCCTTCATGTGGGCGATGTTGTCGTAGGTCCAGCGCGCCGGCGGGACCCGGTTCTTCATCGCTGCGTTCTCGGCGGGCAGGCCGAAGGCGTCCCAGCCCATCGGCATCAGCACGTTCATGCCCTTCATGCGCAGCTGGCGCGTGAGCATGTCGTTGATGGTGTAGTTGCGCACATGACCCATGTGCAGCTTGCCGCTCGGGTAGGGCAGCATCGAGCAGGCGTAGAACTTGGGGCGGCTCGCGTCCTCGGTGACGCGGTAGGCGTCGGCGGCATTCCACGCGGCCTGGGCGGCGCGCTCGATTTCGCTGGGCTTGAAGTCGGGGCTCATGGGCATGGCGCTGCGCGCTTCTCGAATGGCGGACGATTATAGGAAGGGGTCCGCGCAGCCCCCGCAGCCTGCGGGCGGCCGAGCTCCTGGTGAGCCCGTAGCCTGGCCCTTGATCCAGAGCATGCTGCGGTGAAACCTAGGGTTTATACTGATACGTTATTAGCAACCCACCCGGCACCACCCCGCCGGGCAAGGACAGGAGTCGCATCATGAATGCAGCCCGTTTCGCCTATGCCGCGGTCGTCACCGCTGCACTCATCGCCGCGGCCAGCCAGAGCCAGGCTCAGACCTTCGGCACCCACCCCGCGCTGGGTGGCACCTCGCCCGCTGCCGCGGGCATCGACCCGAATCATTTCATCGTCGGACACCCGGCCGGGCTCGTCCAGCGCGCCGGCCACGCCAATCAGGTGCACCCTGCCGATGCCGTCAGCGCCCAGGGCGCCCCGGCCGTGGACGCGAACCACTTCCTCGTGCAGCCGCCCTCCTCGGTGCGCTGGGCGCCCGCGCCGGCCGAGTCGCTGTCGGTCGCCGCGGCTCGCTGAAGCAGGGGGCGAGTTCAGCGCGATGCCGGCTCGGCCACGAAGCCGATGCGGCTGAGCCCGCCTTTCTGCACCCGTCCGATCAACTCGGCGACGCGGCCGTAGGGCACGCTGCGGTCGGCGCGAAACTGCACCTCGGTGGCTGGGTTCAGCCGGGCGGCCTCGGCGATGCGCTCGCTCAGTGCCGCGTCGTCGGCCGGCAAGTCGCCGATGAACATCTGCCCCTGAGCATCGATGGCCAGTTCGATGACTTGTGGCGCGTCGCTGGGCTGCGCGCTTTCGGCCTTCGGCAGATCCAGCCGCAGTGCGGAGGTCATCAGCGGTGCGGTGATCATGAAGATGACCAGCAGCACCAGCATCACGTCGATCAGCGGCGTCATGTTGATGTCGCTCATCGGCTGCGGGCCGCTGCTGCGCTCGAGACGACCGAAGGCCATGTCAGTACCGGCCGGTCGTTCCTAGGCGGCTGACCGCTCTCTCGGAGGGCCGCGAGCGAAGTGCGTCGTGGTCTCTCACGTCACGACTCCGTCACGCTGTCGCTGATCATCTCGCGCAGGTCGTGCGCGAAGCCCTCCAACTCGGCCTCGCAGGCCCCGACGACCTTGCCGAAGACGTTGTAGGCGAGCACCGCGGGGATGGCGACCGCAAGGCCGGCAGCCGTCATGACCAACGCTTCGCCGACCGGGCCGGAGACCTTCTCGATGGTGATCGCGCCGGCTGCCGAGATGGCCGCCAGCGCGTGGTAGATGCCCCAGACGGTGCCGAACAGGCCGACAAAGGGCGCCGTGCTGCCGATCGAAGCGAGCAGCACCTGACCCAGCTGAAGCTGAGCCAGCACTGCGTGCAGCGCATCGCGCAGCCGGCGCGTCAGCTGCGAGGCCATCTGGCCCCGCGACTCCAGGGTGTCGGCGCGCGGCGCCGCGATGGCGGCGGCCAGCAAGGGCCTCAGCGCGCTCTCGCGGTCGAAAGCCTCGAGTTGCTGGCGGCCGGCCTCCAGCGAGGGCGCGGCCCAGAAAGCCGGCACGGCGCGCGCGATGTCGCGGCGCACGCGGCGCAGCAGCCAGGCTTTCCAGAAGATCAGCACCCAGGCAGTCACCGACATGGCCAGCAGCAGCACGGCCACGCCGCGCGTGATGGCGTCGCCCTGCTCCCAGAAGTGCGGCAGACCGCCCATCAGCGAAGGCCCAGGACGGCATCCATGCCGTACAGGCCGGTGGCGCGGGACGCCAGGAACCGCGCGGCACGCAGGCTGCCCTGCGCAAAGTTGGCGCGGCTGGTGGCCTGGTGGCGAATCTCGACGCGCTCGCCGGTGCCGGCGAACAGCACCGTGTGGTCTCCGACGATGTCGCCGCCGCGCACGGTGGCGAAGCCGATCGACGACGGATCCCGCTCGCCGGTGATGCCCTCGCGGGCGAAGACGGCGCAATCCTTGAGCTCGCGGCCGACCGCCGCGGCCACCACCTCGCCCATCTTCAGCGCTGTGCCGCTGGGGGCATCGACCTTGTGGCGATGGTGCGCCTCGATGATCTCGATGTCGTAGCCTTCCTTCAGCGCGCGCGCCGCGACCTCCAGCACCTTGAGGACGACGTTCACGCCCACGCTCATGTTCGGGGCCAGCACGATGGCGTTGCGCTTCGCGTACTCGGCGATCTGCGCCTTCTGCTCGTCGCTGAAGCCGGTGGTGCCGATCACCGCCTTCACGCCGAGTTCGTGACAGGCCGCCAGGTGGGCCAGTGTGCCCTCGGGCCGGGTGAAGTCGATGAGCACCTGCGCGCCGGCCAAGCCGGCACGCAGGTCGCTGGTGATCGCCACGCCGCTGCTTCCGCCGAGAAAGGCAGCGGCGTCCTGACCGATTGCCGGACTGGCGGCAATGTCGAGCGCACCGGCGAGCACCAAGTCGTCGGCGTCGCGCACGGCCTCGATCAACATGCGGCCCATGCGGCCGGAAGCGCCGGCCACGGCGATGCGCAGCGCGCTCATCGGGCCGGTTCCAGTGGCGGGTAGCTGCGCGTCGGGCCGATCGGTTCGGCGGCGGTCGCGGGCGGCTTCTCGGGCACCGGCAGGGACTTCAGCTGATCCTCGGTCAGCGCCAGCGGCGGCGCCTGGCGCGAGGTCTTGAACGTGTCGATCGAGGCGACGAACTCGCGCTCAGCCGGCAACTCGGCGCTCGCGTCCAGGCTCTTCAGCGAGTCGCCATCGAAGCGCGCGACGATGCGGCGCAGCTGTGGCTCCGTACCCTGGCGGCGAATCGTGAAGACGTAGTCCCAGCGGTCGGCATGGAAGGCGTCGGCGAGCAGCGGCGAGCCGAGGATGTCGCGCACCTGGGCGCGCGTCATGCCGGGCTTGATCAACGCGGCCTGCTCCTTGGTGACGACGTTGCCCTGCACGACCTCGACTCGGTAAGGCGTGATCACGCCCAGGAAGTTGTCGGATGACTGCAGAGATGCGCAGCCCGAAGCGGCGAACGCGAAGGCCAACAGGCACGCGGCGAGGCGGAAGCGAGAGGGCATGGTGGCTTTAGGGGGCGCGCTCCGGCGACGGGGCAACCTCGATATGATCGCCGGATTCTAGCGTTCGGCATCGTCCGGGCCGACCCCTCCGCGAGCTGCCATGACCCACGCCGACGAGCTGAAGAACAGCGGCCTGAAGGCCACCCTGCCGCGCATCAAGGTGCTGGAGGTGTTCCAGAAGAGCGCCCAGCGGCACATGAGCGCGGAGGACGTCTACAAGCACCTGCTGGCCGAGGGCTCCGACGTCGGTCTGGCCACCGTCTACCGCGTATTGATGCAGTTCGAGCAGGCCGGCATCCTGTCGCGCAACCACTTCGAGGCCGGCAAGGCCGTGTTCGAGCTGAACGAGGGCAAGCACCACGACCACCTGGTCTGCATGGACTGCGGCCGCGTCGAGGAGTTCTTCGACGCCGAGATCGAGAAGCGCCAGAAGGCGGTGGCGGCGTCGCGTGGCTTCGAACTGCAGGACCACTCGCTGGCGCTGTACGCCGTCTGCACCAAGAAGAACTGCCCGCACCGGGGCAGGTGAGCCCGTCGCGAGGCGCGCCCGTCACTCGGCCTTCTGCATGGCCTTCTGGTGACGTTCGATGAATTCCTGGTAGGTGTCGATGCCACGCAGCTGCAGGATGGTGTTGCGCACCGCCGCCTCCACCAGCACCGCCAGGTTGCGTCCGGCGTCCACCGCGATCACCGCCTTGCGCACCGGCACGCCGAGGATTTCCTCGTACAACGGTTCGTAGGGCAGGCGCTCGAACTCGCGGTCCATGGTCTCCTTGCGCACCAGGTGGACGATGAGCTTGAGGCGCATCTTCCGCCTCACCGCGGTCTCGCCGAAGATGGCCTTGATGTCCAGCAGACCGATGCCGCGCACCTCGAGCAGGTTCAGCAGCAACTCGGGGCAGCGACCCTCCAGCGAGGTCTGCGAGACGCGGAACAGGTCCACTGCGTCGTCGGCCACCAGGCCGTGGCCGCGCGAGATCAGCTCCAGGCCGAGTTCGCTCTTGCCCAGGCCCGATTCGCCGGTGAGCAGCACGCCCAGTCCGAGGATGTCCATGAACACGCCGTGGCGCGTGGTGCGCTCGGCGAAGTGCTGGCCGAGGTAGCCGCGCACCACGTCGATCACGTGGCCGGCCGACTCGGCGGTGGCGAACAGCGGGATCTCGGCGCGATCGCACATCGCCACCAGCTTGTCTGGCGGCACCTGCGCGTCGGCGACGATCAGTACCGGCGGCTCCAGCGTGACGATGCGCGAGATGCGTCGCTCGACCACCTCTGGCGTGGCGTCGTTGAGGTAGGCCACCTCGCGGCGCCCGACGATCTGCACCCGGTAGGGGTGGATGTAGTTGAGGTAGCCCACCAGGTCCGCGGCGGACTGCGCGTTGCGCACCGCGGCTTCGTCGAAGCGGCGCTCGGGATGGGCGTGTCCGGCGATCCACTCCCATTGCAGCGACTGCCGATGCTCCTCGAACAGCGCTTCCGCGCTGATGACGCTGGGTTTCACTGCGGGCCGTCGCGCTGGGCAGCCATCAAGCCACCGACTTCAGCGGCTCCCAGTTGGCGATCAGTTCATGCACCTTGGCGGCCTCGGGCTCGGTCTTCAGGCGCTCGCGCAGTTCGCGGTCGGAGAGCATCTCCGCGATCTCGGAGAGGATCTCCAGGTGTCGCTGTGTCGCCGCCTCGGGTACGAGCAGGAAGATCAGCAGCAGCACCGGTTCGTCATCGGGTGCGTCGAAGGGGATGGGCTGTTGCACGCGGATTACCGCGGCGAGTGGATTCTTCAGGCCCTTGATGCGGCCATGTGGGATGGCTACGGCGTGACCCAGGCCGGTGGATCCGAGGCGCTCGCGGGCGAACAGGTTGTCGGCCACGATGGCGCGGGCGATGGCGTGCTGGTTTTCGAACAGCAGCCCGGCCTGCTCGAAGACACGCTTCTTACTGGTGGCATCCACGTCGACGAGCACATTGCTGGCGGGCAGGATGGCGGCGAGGCGGTTCATCGGTGATTCGTGTGACAGCCGGGCTCGTGGCCGCGGCAGCCGCATGGCAAGTGACAGGTGACGGAATTATGAAGTCGCATCCTCGGGTGGGTATCGACCACGATGTGCGGATGGGCACATTGTGCGCCCGCTGCTGCGTCGCAGCAACGCGTAGGCCCCCCGGTTCACGGGCGATGCCTTGTCGCGCGACATGAAAAAGCGGCCCCGCAGGGCCGCTCGAGCAGCGTCGCCGGCCGCTCAGGAGGCCGACGACTCGATGCGCTTGGCCGACACATGGTGGTGGTCCTGCACCTTGTCCTTGTGCCGGCAGACCTGGCGGTCGAGCTTGTCCATCAGCATGTCGATCGCCGCGTACAGATCCTCGTGCGATTGCTCGACGAAGATGTCCTTGCCCTTCACGTGCACGGTCACCTCGGCCTTCTGCCTTCGCTCCTTCTCCTTCAGCTTCTCCACTGACAGCAGCACGTTGATGTCCACCACCTGGTCGAAATGGCGGGTGACGCGATCCAGCTTTGTGAGCACATACTCTCGCAGAGCGGGCGTCACCTCAAGATGATGGCCGCTGATCGTCAGATTCATGGGTACTCCTTTCACACGGGTGGGGGAGGCGGGAGAAGCAGGGCGGGGAAGCGGGGGAATTGGGGCAGGGGAAGTGGAGCGGCGACGGGCCGAGCCCAACTCGCCAAATTCAGTGTGCCCCCGTTCGCCGCCCCTGACAAGCCGGCGACACCAACGCTCACAGGGGCAGGTTGACCGCGGTCACAGGGCATCGTCCTGTTGCCGCGGCCGCCCCTGCCGAGCAGCAGCGGGGCGGCCCGATGCGATAATTTCTCATCGAGTCATCGCGGAGTTCGACTTGGACGCCCCCCCGTCTCCGTGACCGTCCGCTCCACCAGGCCGGCCGCCACACACCATGGCCGGCCACCGGAGCGAGGCGGTCGTGAGTTCCATCCCTGACGCTTCCATCCGGGCCATGCTGGAGCCCCCATGCTGAATGTCTTCACGCTGGCCAACGGCCGGCTGTTCCAGGAAGAGATCGAGAGCCTCGACGCGCTGGCGCGCGTCACGCCGATCTGGGTCGACCTCGATGCGCCGACGCCCGAAGAGAAGGGGTGGATCGCGCAGCACTACGGCCTGACCATTCCGCAGGACGTGGTCGATGAAGACCTGGAGGAGTCCGCACGCTTCTACGAAGAAGACAACGGCGAACTGCACATCCGCTCCGATTTCCTGATCGATGACGACGAGCGATCACGCAACGTGCGCGTCGCCTTCATCCTCTACCGCAACGTGCTGTTCTCGGTGCATGCCGAGGATCTGCCGGTGTTCCGGCTGCTGCGACTGCGTGCGCGGCGCATTCCCGCGCTGATCGAGGACGCCAAGGACGTGCTGCTCAAGCTCTACGACGCCGACGCCGAGTACAGCGCCGACGCGCTCGAGGGCATCTACGACGCCTTGGAGGCGGTGAGCGCGCGCGTGCTCAAGCAGGACGTCAACGACCAGATCGCCGCCGAAGCGCTGTCGGCCATCGCCAAGGAGGAGGACCTCAACGGTCGCATCCGCCGCAACGTGATGGACACGCGCCGCGCGGTCAGCTTCATGATGCGCAGCCGCTTGCTCAATGCCGAGCAGTTCGAGGAGGCGAGGCAGATCCTGCGCGACATCGACTCGCTCGACTCGCACACCACGTTCCTGTTCGACAAGATCAACTTCCTGATGAATGCCATCGTCGGCTTCATCAACATCAACCAGAACAAGATCATCAAGATCTTCTCGGTGGCCAGCGTGGCGTTGCTGCCGCCGACGCTGATTGCCAGCATCTACGGCATGAACTTCAGGGCCATGCCGGAGATCGACTGGAGCTATGGCTACCCGTTCGCGCTGGGCTTGATGGTGGCCTCTGTGGCGGCGCCGTTCATCTACTTCCGGCGCAAGGGCTGGCTGCGCTGATCAGCTGTTGGCGCGACGCTTCAGCCAGCGCATCAGGCCGCCGACCAGCGGCAGCTTCTCGTACAGTTCTTCCGCGGCGTCCCAGTAGTCGCGGTGCAGCGCGATGCGGCCCTGCGCGTCGAAGCGCAGATGCGAGCTGCCGTGCACCGCCCGGGGCACGCGCGAGAAGCGCTTGAAACGGAACAGGAAGTCCCAAGTCAGGAAACATTGGTCGCCGTCGACGACGATGTCGCTCACCACGAAGCGCGGCTCGTCGAGCGCGGCGAACATGTGGGCGAAGACCCGCTGGATCGCCGGCACCCCCTGCACGTCGTTGAACGGATCCTTGAAGCGTGCATCGCCGGCGTAGAAGTCGCCGAGCCGTGCCACGTCGGCCGCCGAGATCGACTCGAACATCGCCACCACCCGCGCCACGCGCGCATCTTCATGCTCGGGTTTCATAGGCCTGTGGCGCGGCGGATCGTCTTGAAGTACAGGGCATCGCCGAGGTGGCTGAGGATCTTCAGCCATAACGTGAAACGCCTGGGGAAGTGGATCTCGAAGCGGCCGGCCTGCCAGCCCGCGACGATCTCTTCGGCGGCCTGCGCCGGCGAGATCAGCGCAGGCATGGTGAATTCGTTGCGCGAGGTCAGCGGTGTCTCGACGAAGCCCGGATTGATCACCGAGACGCCCAGGCCCTGCGGCTGCAGGTCGAGGTAGAGCGTCTGCGCGAGATTGATCAGCGCCGCCTTGGTCGGCCCGTAGGCCAGCGAGTTCGGCAGCCCGCGATAGCCCGCCACGCTGGCCACCAGGCCGACGTGCCCCGACCTCTGTTCGAGCAGCACCGGGAGCACCGCGTCGAGCATGTGCAGCGCGCCGACGTAGTTGACCTGCTGGTGGCGCAGCATCTCCTCCAGATCGATGCGCGTGGCGCGCATCGCCTTGTAGTGGCCGGCGAAGTAGACCGCCATGTCGATGCGGCCGCAGCGCTCGACGATTCGAGCCGCGGCGGCGCGCAGCGCATCGCGGTCGGTGACGTCCAGCGGCACCGCGTGGCTGCCCGGGTGCTGCTGCGCAAAGGCCGTGAGGGGGGGCGCGCTGCGGGCCGAGACCACCACCGTGGCGCCACGCGCGTGAAGCAGTTCGGCCGTCGCGCGGCCGATGCCGGAGGAGGCGCCGACGAGCCAGACCACCTGGCCCTGCCATTGACGGATGCGGGGATTGAGTGGCATGAAGCGCCCGCTCACGGCTGCTTGGCGAAGGCGAGTGTCACTTCGCCGAGCCGGAAGCCGAGCTTGCTCATCACCGCCTTGTTCAGCATCACGCGCTCGTCGACCAGGTACATCCAGTCGTCGAACTGCACCTCGTAGACCTTGCCGTCCACCGGCAGGCGCAGCGTGTAGGCCCACTGGAACGCGTTGCCAGCCGCCTGGCCGTGTGCGGTGCCGACCACGTCGTCCGCGGTCCCGGTGTAGCGGCCGCCGCCATGCCTCTTCAGCCGCCACACGCGGCGTTCCTTCTTGCCGTCGCTGTAGGTGAACGCCTCGTCGAGCACGCCGTCGTCGCCGTTCCACGTGCACTTCATCAGCACGGTGAAGCGGCGCACCACCTTGCCCGAGCGGTCGGTGAAGAGGCCGTGCGCGACGAGTTCGCCGTTGAAGTACTGTTCGAGCGCCAGCGTCGGCTGCTCACCGGCATAGTCGTCCGGCGTGGGTGCCGAGGCGCAGCCCGCCGCGAGGGCTCCGGCGGCCAGGGCGGCAAGGAGGGAGCGTCTGATCATGAGAGTCTTCCGGCGGGCCGGATCCAGGTGAAGTACAGCAGCGCTACCGCGCCGAGCTTGAGCATGCAGGGCAGCACGCAGTAGGCGAAGGTCAGCGCCGAAAGCGCCTCTTCGCCGCGGCCCCCCGGCGCGTAGCCGAACCATTGCAGCGCAGGCAGGGCGAGCCCCGCGGCCAGCGCTAGGTTCAGCTTGGTGGCGAAGTTCCACCAGCCGAAGTAGGTGCCTTCGCTGCGCCCCGCATGTCCGGCGCGCTGGATCACGCCGGCCAGCAGGGCGCCGGGCAGCGTGAGGTCGGCGCCGAGCGCGAAGCCGCTGGCGATGCACACCGCGGTGTAGGCGGCGATGTCGCCGCGGCCGAGCAGCGCAGCCCAAGCGAACACGGCGATGGCCAGCACCATGCCGGCGGACCAGCAGCGCGCCAGGCCGAAGCGCCGCACCGCGCGCACCCACAGCGGGATCGACAAGGCACCGGCGGCGAAGTAGCTGGCCAGGAAGAGCGGCTCCCAGGCGGGCGCCTGCAATCGGTCGCGGATGAAGAACAGCACCAGCGTCGCGGGAATGGCGCTGGCAATGCCGTTGACGAGATAGATTGCCAGCAGCCGGCGGAACGCCGGGGTGGCCAGCGGCAGCGTCATCGGCAGCGCGGCCATGGCCGTGCGGTCCGCGTCGGGACGTGGCGCACGCCACAACCAAGCTACGCCGAGCAGCAACAGCATGGCGAAGGCGAGTGTGCTCGCGCCCAGCCCCGCCACCGAGGGCAGCACGCTGGCCAGCAGCACGCCGACCAGCGCCAGGCCTTCGCGCCAGGCGACGACGCGCGCACGCTGCGTCTCGTCGCCACCGAGGCGAGCACCCCAGGCCTGGTGGATGACGCTGACCACGCTGTAGCCGATGTAGGTGACGGCCAGCAGGGCGGCGCACCAGGCGAGCAGCGCGGCCGAGCCCTGCACCATGGGGAAGAACAGGGCGCGAAAGCCGATGGCGAGCACCACCGCAGCGGCGGCCGCCGCCAGCCAGGCGCTCACCGACGAGCGCGCGAACAGGCGGTCGGCCCAGCGGCCGATCAGCGGGTCGGCCAGCGCGTCGAAGAGGCGGGCGCCGAGCAGCACCGCGCCCAGCCAGGCCAGCGGCACGCCGAACTCGCTGGCGTAGTGGTTGGGCAGGACCACGTACAGCGGCAGCGCCACGAAGGCCAGCGGCAGGCCCAGCGCGCCGTACGAGGCGCCGGCGATCGGGCCGCCGCTCGCCGCAGCCGCCCGACGGGAGCCGCGCGCCATGGTCAGCACCGTGTCGCTCATGACCTGGGCAGCGCCGCTCCAAGCAGCGACTGGCGCAGCTTCGGCTCCGAGGTCTGCGGGGCCAGCCAGATGCCGAAGAAGCGGCGCGCGAAGTCGGCGTCGCGCAGCTCGCCGCGCAGCATGGCGTTGTGAAAGAAGCGTGCCGCCACCTGGGGCTGTTGCACGCCGGTGATGCGGTCACCCTTGCTGACGTCGGGGAAGGTCTGCGTCAGGGCGCCGAGCCAGCGCTGTGCCTGCGCGTCGCTGAAGCCGCCGACGCGCCGCATCTCCTCGAGGCTGCGTTCGGCGATCAGGCGGCCATAGAGTGTGCGGGCGTACTGCAGCTCCAGCGCCAGCGCGTGGCGCTCGAAGTGTTCGGCCGCGAAGCCGTCGGCGATCCACAGCCGCGCGTCGTAGATGTGCAGACCGAGGAAGGTCAGCCGTCCGCTGCCCTGCAGGCGCGCGCCGGGCAGCTCGGCCGCCACTTCGGGCGGCGGCGCGGTCGCGGCCTCCGCGGCCAGCGGCGCGAGCGCGAATCCGAGCAGCAGGCTGCGGCGCGTGGCGGCCATGGCGGTCAGTCACGCTGCAGCGTGAACTGCATGACGCTGGTGCTGCCGGTGGCGAACGCCGCCTCGCAGTAGGCGAGATAGAACTCCCAGGTGCGCATGAAGCGGGTGTCGAAACCGAGGCGGCGTATGCGCGTCTCCTCCGCGAGGAAGCTGTCGCGCCAGCGGCGCAACGTCTCCGCATAGTCGAGGCCGAAGTCGAGCTCGTTGACCACGCGCAGGCCGGCGCCGGCCGCCGCCTCGCGGAACGCCGTCGGGCTGGGCAGCAGGCCGCCGGGGAAGATGTACTGCTGGATGAAGTCGGTCGACCGCACGTAGCGCTCGAAGTACTTGTCGTTGATCGTGATGCTCTGGATGCAGGCCCGGCCGCCGGCCTTCAGCTGGCCCCGCACCGTGGCGAAGAAGCTGGGCCAGTACTCGCGGCCGACGGCCTCGAACATCTCGATCGAGGCGACGGCGTCGAAGGGCCCGTCGTCGATGTCGCGGTAGTCCTGCAGGCGCAGGTCGGCCGAGACGCCGACTTCGGCGATGCGCTTCCTGGCCCAGTCGAGCTGCTCGCTGGACAGGGTCACGCCGGTCACGTTCGCCCCGAATTCGCGCGCCGCGCATTCGGCCAACGCGCCCCAGCCGCAGCCGATCTCCAGCACACGGTCGCCCGGTTTGACGCCGGCCTCGCGCAACGCGCGACGCACCTTGGCGTGCTGGGCGCCGGGCATGGGCTTGCTCCGGTCGCCCTCGAACCACGCGCTGCTGTAGTTCATCGTCGGGTCGAGCCAGAGGCGATAGAACTCGTTGCCCAGGTCATAGTGGGCGTGGATGTTCTTCCTGCTGCCTGCGCGCGAATTGCGGTTGAAGAGGTGCCTGATCCGGTACAGCAGCGAGCCCCACCAGCTGCCGTAGACGATGGATTCGACCTCGTCGCGGTTGGCGATGAGCAGCGTGAGCAGGTTGGTCAGGTCCGGCGTGGTCCAGTCGCCGGCGATGTAGCTCTCGGCGAAGCCGATGTCGCCCGAGCGCAGCGCGGCGCCGCAGACGTTCCAGTTGCGCAGACGGATCGCGGCGCGCGCGCCGTCTTCCGACGTCTTGCCGAAGTGCGCGCTTCCGCCGTCGGGCAGCTGCACGTCCAGCGAACCGTGGTTGAGGCCGTGCAGCAGGCGGAACACCGCGCAGGCGGCGGCGGGCGCCGATGCGGGCAGGGTGGTGGGAGCGAAGGTGGTGCTGGTCATGGGTGAACGGCTCAGCGTGTGACGAAGGTTCCGGGCGGGGCGGGCTTGCGGAAGACGGGCACGCGCTTCGCCCACAGCTTCAGTGCCTGCCAGTGGATGCGCGCAATCACGCCCAGCGTCATCAGCGGCATGCCGAAGAAGGCGTGCCGTGCGCTGGCGGCGGACAGGGGCTGGAGCCGGCCCGACACGCTGGTCTCGATCAGCGCTCCGGCACTGTCGTGGTGCTCGATGCGGGCCACCGTTCGATCGGCGGTGCGCATGAAGCGAAAGCGGTAGTCGCCCTCGGTGGCGCAGAACGGCGAGACGTGGAACACCTTCGCGGCGCGCAGCTCCTGGCCGAAGGCGAGGTGTGCGCCGCGCAGCAGGTAGCAGTGGCGCTCGCCGAAGGTGTTGTTGACCTCGACCACGATGGCGGCGAGCGAGCCGTCCTTGCGGTGGCAGTACCAGAAGCTCACCGGCTTGAAGGTGAAGCCGAGCACTCGGGGGTAGCAGTGCAGCCAGACCTCGCCGTCCGCGTCGACCACGCCCTCGCGGGCGAGCAGTTCGTCGAGCCAGGCGAGGCTGTCGACGCGGCCGTCGCCGTGGTCGCGGTCGTTGAAGCTGATCAGCCCGAAGCGGTTGCGCACGAGGTCGCTCGACGGCTGTGCACGCAGGCTGCGCATGGGCAGCAGCAGGAAGTAGGTGCCGTAGGCGAAGCTGTTGCGCGCCGGACGCAGGCGTGCGTGGCGCACCTGGCCCAAGCCGATCAGCGGCGCGGTCGCGGAAGTCACGCGGCCTCCGCGATCCCGCGCTCGTCCGCCCAGGCGGCGCGCAAGCCTTCAACCACGGCCTCGCCGGACATCAGCCCGTCCTCGTGGAAGCCGTAGCGTGTCCAGGCTCCGCAGAACCAGCTGTGCGCCACGCCCTGCAACTCGGGCACGCGCTTCTGCGCGGCAATGGCCGCGAGGTCGAAGATCGGGTGCTCGTACTCGTACTCGCCGACGACGGTGTCGGCGCGCGGCGGTGTCACCGGGTTGAGCGAGACGAGCACGGGCGTCTGGAAGGGCAACGGTTGCAGCCGGTTGAGCAGGTAGTGCAGGCAGACGCGCGCCTGTTCGCGATCGCTGTCGGCGGCGCGCTCGTAGTTCCACGAAGCCCAGGCGCGTTCGCGGCGCGGCAGCACGCTGCGGTCGGTGTGCAGCACGGCGCGATTGGGCTGGTAGCGGATCGCGCCGAGCACTTGCCGCTCGGCCTCGCTGGCATCGGCGAGCAGGGCCAGCGCCTGGTCGCTGTGGCAGGCAAACACGACCTCGTCGAAGCGCTCGCTGCCGTGGTCGGTGGCGACCCATACGCCGGCCGAGCCGCTGGCGGGCGGCACGCGGCGAACGCTGCGCACCGGCGTGTTCAGACGCGCATCGGGCACGCCGGCGATGATCTTCTCGACGTAGTTCCGCGCCCCGCCGCGCACCGTGTACCACTGCGGCCGGTCGGCCACCTGGATCAGGCCGTGGTTGTGGCAGAAGCGGATGAGCGTGGCGACAGGGAAGCGCAGCATCTGGTCGGTCGGGCAGGACCAGATGCAGCCGATCATGGGCAGCAGGTACCAGTCGCGGAACGCGTCGCTGAAGCGGTGCCGCGCGAGGAAGTCGCCGATCGGCTCGACCAACTGCACGTCCTTGCCGCCCACGGCGATCGCGGTGGTCAGCCGGTTGAAGCGCAGGATGTCCGCCAGCATGCGCCAGAAGCGCGGCTTGAGGAGGTTGCTGCGCTGGGCGAAGACGGTCGAGAGGTCCGATCCGCTCCACTCCAGCCCGATGTTGGGCACCTGCACCGAGAACGACATGTCGGAGGGCGCGATCTCCACGCCCAGGCACGCGAACAGGTTCAGCAGTCGCGGGTAGGTGCGCTCGTTGAGCACCAGGAAGCCGGTGTCCACACCATGGGTGTGGCCATCGAGCGTGACGTCGACCGTGTGTGTGTGCCCGCCGAAGTAACTGCCGGCCTCGAAGAGGGTGACTTGTGCCTGCCCTTGCAGGCCGTGGGCAACGGAGAGGCCGGAGATGCCCGAGCCGATGATCGCGACGCGACGCATGGCTCAGGCCCCGACGCGGGCACCGCCCGCGGCGGCCCCCGCGGTCAAGAAGATTGTTGCGAAGCGCCCCCGGGCGAAGGAGGGAGGAGGGAGGGAGGAGGAGAACCGCCCGGAGATTTCATCCAGCCAAGCTGGAAGGCTCCGCAACACAAACCAACCGTGCGCCGTACCTCGGCGCACAAGAACTGTGACGCACTCGACGCGCCCGAGTTCCGTCGAATCTTGGCCGGACATGACGCTGTGTGTCGTGTCGTGGTGGCTGTGGCAGAAGGTCATGGCTAGAAATGAACTGTATAGTATGAAATATAACTGACTGGTAATTACTTTGCTGCGAGCAGGGCCTCCACCTGGGAGACAAAGGTCCTGTCGAGTGCATCGACCTCGCTGGGGTGGCTGGTGACGGTGTGGCCGTCACGTGCCACGAGGTACTTGTGGAAGTTCCAGCGAGGCCACTGCCCGGTGCGTCGTGCGAGGTCGGCGAACAGCGGGTTGGCGGCGTCGCCGGCTGCTGCGGCGACACGCGACTTGGCGAACATCGGGAACCTGACGCCGAAGGTGCTTTCGCAGAATTCCGCGATCTGCCGGTCGCTGCCCGGTTCCTGCTGGCCGAAGTCGTTGGAGGGGAATCCCAGCACCACCAGACCGCGCCCGCGGTAGCGCTGGTACAGGGTCTCGAGCGACCTGTATTGCGGCGTGAAGCCGCAGAAGCTGGCCGTGTTCACCACCAGCAGGACCCGCCCGGCGTACTGACACAGGTTCTGCGGCTTCTCGTCCTGCAGCCGGGCGAATTCGCGTTCCAGCAAGGGCGAGCAGGCGGTCGACGCCGCATGCGCGGGGCGCAAGCCGAGCACGGCCAGTGCGCCGCCGGCAATCACGTGGCGGCGGCTGATCCATGCCGCGTCGGCAGAGTTCATGATCATCGGCGCACACTTTTGATGGAGGCTTGGCATGAGCGCTATACTAAGCGGTATACTTTGATACTGCAAGGTATTGTCCAGGACAAAGTGGTGAACGATCTGTCTTCGTCTTGCTGAATCGGCTGTTGCCATGACCTCACACGCGTTTGGCGCGTCGCCCCTACTGAACATCGCCGCAGCCGAACGGGACACCGGTTTGAGCAAGGACACTCTTCGCGTATGGGAGCGCCGATATGGGTTTCCGGTGCCGCTTCGCGACCGGTCCGGCGAGCGCCTCTACTCCGCCGAGCAGATCGAGCAGCTGCGCCTGCTCAAGCGTCTCGTCGACGCCGGCGAGCGGCCGGGGCAACTGATGTCGTTGTCCATGGCGGATCTGCGGGCGCGCCTGGAACACCGCACCCCTCCTGAAGCAGTCAACGCGCCGCGCGACGTCGACGAATTCGTCGACCTCCTGCAGTCGCACGACATCGACGCGTTTCGCCGGCACCTGAGCCATGCCCGCGAGCGCCTCGGCCTGGCGCGCTTCGTCACCGACGTGGTGGCTCCGCTGAATACGCGCGTGGGCGATGCCTGGATGCGCGGGCAGTTGCAGGTCTACCAGGAGCACCTGTACACGGAGTCCGTGCAGACCACGCTGCGCGACGCCATCGCGCGCATCCCGCAGGGCGTCGGCGGCCCGCGGGTACTGCTCACCACCCTCCCACTCGAGCCCCACGGGCTGGGCCTGCTGATGGCCGAAGCGCTGATGGCGTTGGCAGGGGCTCGCTGCGTCTCGCTGGGTGTGTGCACGCCGGTGTGGGACATCGTGATGGCCAGCGCGACGCAGCACGCCGACATCGTCGCCCTCAGCTTCAGCGGCTGCATGAACCCGAACCAAGTCGTCGAAGGCTTGCGCGAACTGCGCGCGAAGCTGCCCGCCACGGTCACGCTCTGGGCGGGCGGCTCGGCGCCGGTGCTGCACCGGCGACCGGTGCCCGGCGTGCGCGCCATCGCCGCCATCGGGCAGATTCGAGACGAACTGGCCGCCTGGGCGACGCGCACCCCCGAGGACTGAGTGGCCAGCCCTGATTGCGCGCACCGCTTGGGTGCCGACTTAGAATCCGGCCCTCCACGAGGCCCGCGTCATGATCTATCCAGAACTCTTCAAGCAGCTCGAAGCCGTGCGCTGGAACATGGACAAGGACATTCCTTGGGACCAGTTCGACGCCAGCAAGCTCAGCGACGAGCAGGCGCAGACCATCAAGATGAATGCCATCACCGAGTGGGCGGCGTTGCCGGCCACCGAGATGTTCCTGCGCGACAACCGCGACGACAGCGACTTCTCGGCGTTCATGAGCGTGTGGTTCTTCGAGGAGCAGAAGCATTCGCTGGTGCTGATGGAGTACCTGCGTCGATTCCGCCCGGACCTCGTGCCGACGGAAGCGGAGCTCCACGAGGTGCGCTTCGAGTTCGACCCGGCGCCGGCGCTGGAGACGCTGATGCTGCACTTCTGCGGCGAGATCCGCCTGAACCACTGGTACCGGCGCGCCGCCGAATGGCACACCGAGCCGGTCATCAAGGCGATCTACGAGACGCTGGCACGCGACGAGGCGCGCCATGGCGGCGCTTACCTGCGCTACATGAAGCGCGCGCTGCAGAAGTTCGGCGACGAGGCGCGCGCGGCGTTTGCCAAGGTGGGTGTGTTGATGGCCAGCGCGCGCCGCACGGCGCAGGCGCTGCATCCGACCAACTTGCACGTCAACGTCAAGCTGTTCCCGCGCGACACCGTGCAGAGCCGCCTGCCCAACCCGGAGTGGCTGGAGCAGTGGCTGGACAAGCAGATCCAGTTCGACGCCGTCTGGGAAACCAGGGTCGTCGAGCGCATCCTGCACAACATGAGCCTGCTGATGGAGCGCAGCTTCGCCAGCGTCCAGGAACTCAATCGCTTCCGCAAGGAAGTGACGGCGGCACTGGCGGCCTCCGCCAAATCCTCGCCCGGCGGCGCGCCGGCGTGAGTCGTGCGCACCGGCGCGATGCCGGTGCCTTCGCTCAACCCTTCTTCGCTGCGGTGCGTTCCTGTTCGGCCTTGCGGTCGGCGGTGACGCGCTGGGCGCTCGGCCGCTCGCCGACGAGCTTCACGTAGCCCTTCCAGTCGATCCCGGAGTTGGCCAGCAGGTCCTCGCCGAGCACGATGTGCGACGCCATCGCCACCAGCGGCAGGCTCACGTAGGCCGAGCAGTCGGCCTGCGTGAAGCTGTCGCCGGCGACGTAGGGCGAGAATTTCGCCAGGCGCTTGAAGCCGGCGATGTTCTTCTCCAGCAGCTTGCGCACGCGCGCCGCGTTGCCCTCGCTGATGTCGCCGCCGAAGAAGGCCTTGCCGTAGAGTTCGCGCGCCGCCAGCTCGAGGTGCAGGTCGACGAAGGTGGTGAGCTCGCGAACCTTGGCCGCTGCCCAGGGATCGGCCGGGAGCAGGCGCGGCTCCGGTTGCAGTGCCTCCAGGTAGTCGAGGATCGCCTGGCTCTCGCACAGCGCACCCTGCTCGGTGCGGATGAAGGGCACCTTGGCCAGCGGAGAGCAGGCGAGCAGCGCCTCGTCCTTGCTGCCGGTGGAGACGAACTGCTCCTCGAAAGGGATGCCTTTCTCGATCAGCGCCATCTTGACCTTGTTGTAGTAGTTCGACAGGCACATGCCGCACAGCGTGATCATCGGGGTCTCCTGGGGTGAATGGGGCGCAGTCTACGGGCGCCGCGTGCCTTCGTGCTGACCCGCAGGCGACAATCGCGGCCATGACCGACTTCCTCGACAAGCTGTGCCCGCGCGAGCAGCTTGCCGCCCGCGTTGCGGCGCTGCCGCAGCCGGTGGTGTTCACCAACGGCGTGTTCGACATCCTGCACCGAGGGCATGTGAGCTACCTCGCGCAGGCGCGCGCGCTCGGCGCGAGCCTGGTCGTCGGGCTGAACAGCGACGCCTCGGCACGCGGTCTCGGCAAGGGACCGGAACGGCCGCTGAACAGCGAGGCCGATCGCGCCTGCGTGCTCGCGGCGCTGGAGAGCGTCAGCCTGGTCGCGCTGTTCGACGAGCCCACGCCGGTGGAACTGCTCAAGCTCGTGCGGCCGCAGGTCTACGTGAAGGGCGGCGACTACGACATCGAGACGCTCGAAGAGACGAGGTGGGTGCGCAGCTGGGGCGGACAGGCGTACGCGCTGCCCTTCGTCGACGGCTACTCGACCACGGCGCTGGTCAGGCGCATCCGCGGCTGACCGGCGGCGTCGCGCGGCAGCCGACGGCGCCTCGGTCAACGCCGATTGACGAGCACGATGCCGACGGCCACCGCAGCGAGCGCGATCAGCAGCCGCGCCGTGATCGGCTCGCCGAGCAGCAGCGCGCCGAGCAACAGTCCGAACACCGGCGTGAGCAGCGTGAAGGCAGCCAGGCGCGTCGCCGGGTAGTGGCGCACCAGCCAGAACCACAGCAGGTAGCTCGCGAAGGTGACGATGACCACCTGGAAGAAGAGCGACGCCCAGGTCAGCGCGGACAGCGTGGCAGCCCAGGCCTGGTCCTGCAGCAGTGCGGCCAGCGCGAGCGCCGCGCCCGAGATGGCAAGCTGGTAAAGCAGTGTCTTCTCGGCCGAGGCAGCGGCGAGCTTGCTGCCGCGGATGGCCAGCGTGGTGGCGCCCCACAGCACGCCGGCGGCCACGCCGAGCGCGTCGCCCAGCCATTGCCGCGGCCCCGCCGCCGGCCGCGTGAAGCCCTCGGCGAACGCCCAGGAGACGCCGGCGAAGGCCAGCGTCAGGCCGGCCGCCTGCAGCACGCTGAGTCGCTCCGACCGGGCGATGAACGGCATGCCCAGCGCGACGACGAAGGGCGAGATGTAGATGAACACCGCCATGCGCGAGGCGGTGGTGTACTGAAGGCCGACGAAGATGCAGCCGAACTCGGCGGCAAACAGCAGCCCGGCGAGCAGACCGCCGCGCAACGAGCCGTCGCGCTCGAAGAGGGCGATGCCGCGCAGCCGTGCCCAAAGGAACACCAGCGTTGCACCACCGAGCGAGCGCACCGCCGCCTGCGCCAGCGGTGGCACCTCGGCGATGGCCACCTTGGCCGCCACCTGATTCAGGCCCCACAGGAAGCAGCAGAACACCAGCGAGGTGACCGCCAGCGTGTCGAGGTGGGCCTTGCGATCAGTCGTCATGTCGGGCAGCGTCGGGCAAGAGCAGCGAGAGGCGCGCACACAGCAGGCCGCAGAACGCACCGCTGGCATGGGCGAACGGCGCGACCGCGATGTCCCAGTCCTCGCGCCACTGCAATGCGGGGCCCCAGGGCGATTCGCCG
Source organism: uncultured Piscinibacter sp. (assembly GCF_937952055.1). GTDB lineage: Bacteria > Pseudomonadota > Gammaproteobacteria > Burkholderiales > Burkholderiaceae_C > Piscinibacter. The sequence goes on along the minus strand of NZ_CALFYO010000025.1, from coordinate 54,281 downwards.
AGAATCTTCACCAGCAGCACCGCCAGTATCGCGACGCCGATCAGCTGGCGCCGACCGCGGTCGCGCAGCACCAGCCACGTTGCCACGGCTGCCACGCCGCCGTGCAGCACGCCGGACAGTCCGCCGTAGTGGGCCAGGTCGGGGCGCAACAGCAGTCCGAGGTGAGTCAGCGGCCAGGCTGCCAGCCAGGCCAGCACGATGCGCAGCGGCACGCGCGCCACCATGCCGAGCGCTCCGACGAGCAGCGCGCCGGCGAGGTTGGCGCCGAGGTGCAGCGGGCTGTAGTGCACGGCGGCGGCGGTGAAGGCACGCCAGGGCTCGCTTGCCGCCAGGCCGGGCTGCCAGTCGAGCCGCAAGGGCTGCGCCGACCAGCCGGCGATCGCCACCAGCGCGAGCAGCAAGGCGAGCGCGCCCCAGGCGCGCGGTGCCGGCGTGTTCAACCGAACACCGTGCGCCACAGGGCGAGGACGGCGTCGCGCGGCTCGGCCAGGGTCTCGGGCGGCACCTGCGTCGGCTGTTCGTCGAGCCGCGCCCGGTGCTGGGCGCGGCGAAGTTCGCGGTAGGCGTCGGCGGCGCGCGTGCCGACATGGTCGGGCAGCAGCCCGCATTCCTGCGCGCGCTGCAGCAAGGCGATGTTGCCTTTGTTGTCGAGCAGCTCGGGATGCACCGCGCTGTGTGCGAGCACGAGGTACTGCACCGCGAACTCGACGTCGACCATGCCGCCCGGGCTGTGCTTGACGTCGAAGCGGCCTTCCTTCACCGGCCGCGCGGCGCGCAGCTTGTCGCGCATCGCGCGCACCTCCTCGCGCAGCGCCGCATGGTCGCGCGGCGCGGCCAGCACCGATCGGCGCACCGCCTCGAAGCGCGGTTCCAGTTCGGCCAGGCCGGCGCACCAGCGGGCGCGCGTCAGCGCCTGGTGTTCCCAGGTCCACGCGGTGTTGCTGCCGCGGCCACTCTGGTACCTCTCGAACGAGGCCATCGAGGTGACCAGCATGCCCGAATTGCCGTTCGGCCGCAGCGCGGTGTCGATCTCGAACAGCTCGCCAGCCGCGGTGCGCAGCGTCAGCCAGCCGATCAGCTTGCGCGTGAAGGCGCCGTAGACCTCGCTCGCGCGCTCGTCATCGTCGTCGTAGAGGAAGACGAGATCGAGGTCGCTGCCGTAGCCGAGCTCCTTGCCGCCGAGCTTGCCGTAGGCGATCACCGCGAAGCGCGGCTCCGGTCGGTGCGCCTGCTTCAGGTGCTTCCAGGCCCAGGCGAGCGTGCGCGCCAGCGTGGCGTCGGCCAGCGCCGAAAGTTCGTCGGCGACCTCTTCCACCGTGATGTGCGACTCGACGTCGCGCACCAGGGTGCGGAACACCTCTGCATGGTGAGCCCGGCGCAATGTGTCGAGCAGCGACTCGGGATCGGCTTGGCCGGAGCGCTCCCAGGCCGCGTGGCGCGCCTCGAGTTCGGCGGCGAACTCGCCGGCGTCGAAGCGGCTGTGCAGCAAGCGTTCGTCGGCGAGTTCGTCGATCACGCCGGGGTGCCGCATCAGGTAGTGCATCGGCCAGCGCGCCAGGCCGAGCAGGCGCAGCAGACGGTTCTGCACGTCGGGCCGCTCGACCAGCAGCGCGAGATAGCTCTCGCGGCGCAGCAGCGGTTCGACCCAGTCGACGAAGCGCGTCGCCGCGTCCATGGTGCACTCTTCGCTGCGCGCGGCCTGCGCGGCGCGCGCGATCAGGCGGCTCAGCCGTGCCTTGCTCTCCTCGCGCAGCGCCTTGATCTTCGGCAGCTCGCACAGGTGACGCACTCGCTCGGCCAGCTCGACCGGCAGCTTCTCGATGAAGCCCTCGCTGTCCAGGGGCGGCGGCGGGTTGCCGCAGGTCTTGCAGCCGCCGTTGCCGTTGTTGGCGGGAGAGGGCTCGCGTCCGTCGTGCAGCAGCGCGTCGAACTCCAGCGCGACGAACTCGCGCATCTCGCCGAGCCGGTCGAGCAGCTCGCAGGCGTCGGCGTTGCAGGCCAGTCCGAGGCTGCGCGCGATCCAGTTGAGATCGCCGTCGCCGGTGGGCAGCAGGTGGGTCTGCTGGTCGTCGAGGTACTGGATTCGATGCTCGACGCGGCGCAGGAACACGTAGGCCTCGCCGAGCTTGCGCGCGCTTTCCGGCTTCATCAGCCCGCCGGCGGAGAGCTTGTCCAGCGCCTTCAGCGTCGAACGGGTGCGCATCTCGGGGAACTGCCCGCCGCGAACGACGAGCAGCAGCTGCACGATGAACTCGATCTCGCGAATGCCGCCGCGCGAGAGCTTGACATCGTTGGCGCGCTCGGGTCGGCCGGCGGCGCGGCGCTGCGCCTCGTCGCGCACCTTGCGGTGCAGCTGGCGCAACCCTTCGAACACGCCGTAGTCGAGATACTTGCGATAGACGAAGCTGTTGATGATCGAACGCAGCGCCAGAGCGCGGCCGTTGGTCACGCTGGCTCGCGGCGCCACGACGCGGCTCTTCAGCCAGGCGAAGCGCTCCCACTCGCGGCCCTGCACCTGCAGGTACTCCTCCAGCATGCCCAGGCTCACCACCGGCGGGCCGGAGTTCCCGTTCGGCCGCAGCGCGAGGTCGACGCGGAAGACGAAGCCATCCTCGGTGGTGTCGCCGATCAAGGTGTACAGGCTGCGCGCCACCTGAGAGAAGAACTCGTGCGCGCTGATCGGCAGCGGCCCGTCGGTCTGGCCGTCATCCTCGTAGACGTAGACGAGGTCGATGTCGGAGGAGACATTGAGCTCGCGCGCGCCGAGCTTGCCCATGCCGACGACCCAGAACTCGATGTCGCCGCCAGCGGCGGTGCGCGGCAGGCCGTGGCGAACGGCCTGGTCGGCCTGCGCCTGGGTGAGCGCCAGATCCAGTGTCGCCTCGGCGAGTTCGCTCATCGCCAGCGTGATGTCGTGCATCGCTGCGCCCTGCTCGACGTCGAGCACGGCCAGGCGCTCCAGCACCAACTGCCGCGTCACGCGCAACGCACTGGCCAACGATCGCCCCTGTGCCTGCAGCGTGGCCACCAATTCGCTGACGGTATCGCGTCGCGGCAGCCCTGGCGGCAGAAGCAGCCGCTCGGCGGCGTAGCGCCGGCGGATGCGCTGAACGAAGCGGCTGTGGTCGGCACTGGCCGGCGGTGTCACCGGGGGTTGCGATTCTGTGTCGGGGAGCGGGGCGGAACCCATCGTGTCGGCAGGGGTCTGTGCTAGATTGGTTTCAGCGCTGCGGCTGCAGGCCCATCGAAGAAGAATCGGCCTCGCGCTGAGCTTGCGCGCAGTCGCCTCCTCTGTGCCCAGGCCCTCGCTGGCGTTGCGTCGTATTCATGCCCCTGATCCAGCCCGTCGTTGGTGCTGCTCCCTCGCAGCCTGTCCTCAGCCCCGCGCCCCGGCGGCCGCTGCGGTCGCTGCTGCGCTACACCATCGGGTTGCTGTTCGTGGCGTCTAGCTTATTGCTGACGGTCTGGTTGACTCTGCACTGGGGGATTTTGCCCCGAATCGAGCAGTGGCGCCCGCAGATCGAGATGCAGGCCAGCCGCGTGCTGGGTGTGCCGGTGCGCATCGGCCGCATCGAGGCGAGCAGCAGCGGCTGGGTACCCCGCTTCGAACTGCACGACGTGACGCTGCTCGACGCGCAGCAGCGCGCCGCCCTGCAGCTGCCGCGCGTGGTGGCGGCGATCTCGCCGCAGTCGCTCGTCGCGCTGGAACTGCGCTTCGAGCAACTGCTCGTCGACGGGCCGCAGCTCGAGATCCGGCGCGACACGGCCGGCCGTGTCTTCGTCGCCGGTCTGACCATGGGCGCGGCCGACGGCGGTGAAGATGGCGGCCTGCGCGACTGGTTCTTCCGCCAGCACGAGTTCGTCATCCGCGACGGCAGCCTGTACTGGACCGACGAACTGCGCGGTGCGCCCACGCTGGCCCTGACGAATGTGCAGTTCGCGTTGCGCAACAGCCTGTTGCACCACGACGTGCGGCTGGATGCGACGCCCGACGATCCATGGGGAGAGCGCTTCAACATGCGCGGCCGCTTCGCGCAGCCGCTGCTGGCGCGTCCCGGCGACATGCGGCGCTGGAGCGGCACCGCCTTCGTCGACATGCCGCGCATGGACGTGCACGAACTGCGCCGCTACGTCGACCTACCGTTCGAACTGAACGAGGGTGATGGTGCGTTGCGCGCCTGGATCGAGCTGGACAGGGGGCGGCCGAGGAGCGGGACGGTGGATCTGGCGCTGCGGGCGGTGTCGCTGCGCCTGGCGCAGCACGTCGAGCCGCTGGTGGTCGAGCAGGTGCAGGGGCGTCTCGTCGCGAAGCGGGACGATGAGGGCGTGGCGATCTCGCTGCACGACTTCGGCTTCCTCACCGGTGACGGCGTTCGCTGGCCGAGCGGTGACTTGTCGCTGGCCTGGAGGCAACGCGAGGGTCGGCCGATCAGCGGCGGCGAGTTCAGTGCGCAGCGACTCGACCTCAACGTGATGTCTCAGATCGCTGCGCGCGTGCCACTGGGCGAGGCGATGCGCCGACTGCTGGCCGAGCTCAACCCTCAAGGCGTGGTGAGCGGGCTGAGCGCGAACTGGAGCGGACCGCTGGACGCGCCCACCAGGTACCAGGCGAAAGCGCTGTTCAGTGGCCTGTCGCTGGCCGCCAAGCCTTCGGGCGAACCCGACGGTGTCGGACGACCGGGCCTGCGCAACGCCACGCTGCAGGTCAGTGCCACCGAGGCCGGTGGCCAGGCGCAATTGAGCGTCGCTGCCGGCGCGCTGGAGTTCCCCGGTGTGTTCGACGACCCGGTGGTGCCCTTCGACACGCTGGCGGCACAGCTGGCCTGGAGGATCGACGCCGGCGCTGGCGGGGCGACGCCCAAGGTCAGCGTCACGGTGGAGGAAGGCAAGTTCGCCAACGCCGATGCGCAGGGCGATCTCACCGCCACCTGGTCCACCGGTCCGGGCGAGGGCCTGGCCAAGGGCGGACGCTACCCGGGGCAGTTCGAGCTGAGCGGCCGCATCGTGCGCGGCAATGCCGGAAAGATCCCGCGCTACCTGCCGCTGCGCATGCCTGGGGCACGCCAGTACCTCGGCCGCGCGATTCGCGCCGGCACGGTGCTCGATGCCAGCTTCCGCGTCAAGGGCGACCTGTGGGAATTTCCCTTCTACGGCGCGAAGAGCGCCAGGGAGGGCGAGTTCCGCATCGCCGGCCGGGTCGAAGACGCGACCTTCGATTACGTGCCCAGCGAGCCGGCCATCGAGGACCAGCCGGCATGGATCTCGCCCTGGCCGGCGTTCACGAAGGTGGCCGGCATGCTGATCATCGACCGGTCGACGCTGGAGATCCGCGACACCAGGGCGCAACTCGGCAATGTCGCGTTCGGGCCCGTCAACGGCGGCATCCGCAATCTGGCCGATCGTTCGGTGCTCGCGCTGGACGGCACGGCCCGCGGGCCGCTGACCGAGATGCTGCGCTTCGTCAACGCCACGCCGGTGGGCCAGTGGACCGGCCAGGCACTGTCGCGCGCCAGCGCGAGCGGCAACGCGGAGCTGAAGCTCGCCCTGGCGCTGCCGCTGTACGACCTGTCGGCCAGCACGGTGCAGGGCAGCCTCGCGCTGGGTGGCAACGACCTGCGCCTCACGCCCGACACGCCGATGCTGGCTGCGGCGCGGGGGCGCGTCGATTTCACGCAGAAGGGCGTGACGGTCAGCGGCGCGACTGCGCGGCTTCTCGGCGGCGAGGCCAGCTTCGACGGGTCGACCCAGCCCGATGGATCGCTGCGCTTCAGCGGGCAGGGCACGGCCAGTGCCGAGGGCCTGCGGCGTGCCACCGAACTCGGTGCTCTGTCGCGGCTGGCGAGTTCCTTCAGCGGCCAGGCAGGCTATCGCGCCAGCCTCGGCTTCGTGCACGGCCTGCCGGAGCTCAACATCACCAGCAACCTCGTCGGCATGGCCTCGGACCTGCCCGTGCCCCTGCGCAAGGCGGCGGAGACCGCCCTGCCGCTGCGTTTCCAGACCACGCTGGCGCCGGAGTCACTGCAGGCCGGCCAGACCGCGCGAGACACGTTGCGCCTCGAACTCGGCACGCTCGTGCAGGCCCAATTCCAGCGCGACCTGTCGGGTGACGTGCTGCGCGTCCTGCGCGGCGGCATCGGCCTGAACGAAGCGGCGCCCCAGCCGGCTTCCGGCGTCCACCTCCATGCCAACTTCGCCGTGCTGCCGCTCGACGCCTGGGAGGCCGCGGTAGAGCGCCTGTCGGGCGGCAGCATGGCGGGCGGTGCGCCCGCCGGCGAGATGGGCGGCTACCTGCCCACGCAGATCGCGCTGCGCGCCCAGACACTGACGACCGGTGCGCGCCAGTTCAATCGGGTGGTGATCGGCGCCTCTCAGGAAGAGGGCCAGTGGCGCGCCAACGTCGAGGCCGAGCAATTCGGCGGCTACGTCGAGTACCGGCCCGCGCGGCCGGGGGCGGCGCCGGCGGCCGGCCGCGTCTATGCGCGGCTGGCGCGCCTGTCGCTGCCCAAGAGCGAGGCCGAGCAGGTCGAGACCTTGCTCGACCAGCAGCAGCCGACCGCCGTGCCCTCGCTGGACATCGTCATCGACGACTTCGAGCTGCGCGGCAAGCGGCTCGGCCGCGTCGAGGTCGATGCGGTGAACCGGATCGTCGGCGAAGGACGTGACGCCGTGCGCGAATGGCGGCTGAACCGGCTGGCGCTGAGCATGCCCGAGGCGCAGCTCGTCGGCAGCGGCCGCTGGGCAGAGGTTGGCGGCACCTTCATGACCCTGCCGGGCGCGGCGGCCAGCGTGCGCCGGCGCTCGGTGCTGGACTTCAGTCTCGATGTCGCCGACGGCGGTGCATTGCTCGAGCGACTCGGCACCGGCAAGGCGGTGCGCGGCGGCAAGGGCCAGCTCTCGGGACAGCTGTCGTGGCTGGGCTCGCCGCTGGCGCTGGACTACCCCACGCTGTCGGGCAACGTCGCGGTGGCGATCGACGCCGGCCAGTTCCTCAAGGCCGATCCGGGCGCAGCAAGGCTTCTGGGCGTGCTCAGCCTGCAGGCACTGCCGCGGCGACTCGCGCTGGACTTCCGCGACGTGTTCCAGGAAGGCTTCGCCTTCGACAACCTCTCGGGTGATCTGAAGATCAGCCACGGCGTGGCCACCACCAACAACCTGCGCATGCGCGGCGTGCAGGCGGTGGTGCTGATGGAGGGTCAGGCCGACATCGCGCGCGAGACGCAGGACCTGCGCGTCGTCGTCGTGCCGGAAATCAACGCCGGCACCGCCTCGCTCGCCTATGCGGCGATCAACCCGGCGGTGGGCCTGGGCACCTTCCTCGCGCAGATGTTCCTGCGCCGGCCGCTGACCGCCGCCGGCACGCGAGAGTTCCACGTCAGCGGGTCGTGGGCCGACCCCAAGGTCGAGAAGGTCGAGCGCAAGATCGGCGATGCGGTGCCGGAGCTGGATGCGCCGGCGTCTGCCCCGTCGGCGCCGCGCAGCACCGCGCAATGAACCCTGGGAGAACGTGATGAAGATCGCCGCGCTGCAGATGGTGTCCGGCACCGAGGTCGAGGCCAATCTCGCCGCAGCGCGCCGCCTGATCGCGCAGGCCGCGGCCGAAGGGGCGAAGCTCGTCGCGCTGCCCGAGTACTTCTGTTTCATGGGCCACGCGGACATCGACAAGCTCGCCGTTGCCGAGACGGCCGGCCGCGGACCCATCCAGCGCATGCTCGCCGAGGCGGCGCGTGAGCACGCCGTGTGGGTGATCGGCGGCACGCTGCCGCTGCAAAGCAGCGACCCGCAGCGCGTACTCAACAGCTGCTGCGTGTTCGGACCCGACGGCGGGCTCGCCGCGCGCTACGACAAGATCCACCTGTTCCGCTTCGAACGTGACTCGGCCGGGGTGCGCGAGAGCTACGACGAGGGACGCGCCATCCTCGCCGGCACCACGCCGACGACGTGCCAGGCGGCCGGGCTTCGCGTCGGGCTGAGCGTGTGCTACGACCTGCGCTTCCCCGAGCTCTACCGTGCGCTGATGACGCCGCCCTGCGACCTGCTCAGCGTGCCTTCCGCCTTCACCTACACCACCGGCCAGGCGCATTGGGAGCTCCTTCTGCGCGCGCGTGCGATCGAGAACCAGTGCTACGTCGTCGCCCCCGCGCAGGGCGGGCGCCACGAAAACGGCCGCCGCACCTGGGGCCACAGCATGATCGTGGACCCTTGGGGCGAGGTGCTCGCGGTGCGGCCCGAGGGCGAGGGCGTGGTGCTCGCCGAACTCGACGAGACACGCATCGCGCAAGTGCGGGGGCAACTGCCGGCGCTGACACACCGGCGCGGCTGAGCGGAATCGCCGGTTACGCGGCCGGATCAGTCGGGGTCGATTTCCGCGTAGTGCCGCGCGAGGTCGGGCGGCATCGGCGAGTCGAGCAGCAGCGAACTCAGTCGAAGGGCATCCGCCGCGCCCGGCTTGAGGCCGCCCGGCCCTCCCACCTGCAGCGCCGCAGCGACCCAGGTACGCACGACCTGCGGACGCTGCATCCACGACATGGTTTGCAGGCCATTGAGCGCGTGAACCAGTGCGTCGACGTCCGGTCGCTGCCAGGCCGGTGTCTCCGCCGGCTTGAGCCAGCGAGACATCACGTACTGGTACCAGGCCTGGCCCAGCGCCGGTTCGTCGCTCGGCACCATGCGCGCGAGGTGCGCGGTGAAGTTGGCCACGTGCAGCACGTCGGCGATCGACAGCCGCGAGATCTCCGGGTCGTTCGGTCCATGGGCGCGTGTCGCCGCATGCTCGCCAAAGTGGCGTCGCATTGCCAGCCAGAGCAACCGGTCGATCGGCAGGCCGGGTGGGCCGAGCACGCGGCGCGCCGAGCGCAGCAGCGCCTGGCGCTCCGGCAGCGGTGCCGCGCCCATGCGCGCGAGCAGCAACTCGAACCAGGGCAGCCGCGTGCTGCTGCCCAGCCTCTCGATGTCGGCGCGGATGATCTCTGCGTCGGTCACCAGCGTGGTTTCCTCGCGCCAGATGCGCACACGGCCCGGCAGCGCGGGCGCCAGCAGCAGCGCCAGCAGCGCCGCCTTCATGCCGCCCGGGCCACGCACGCGGTCGAGTCGCGACATCGCCTCGAGCTCGGCGTCGCCGAGCGGATGGGCGGACATCGCGGGCGTGACCTTGCCGTTCATGATCGTCATTCGGCCAGATCTAGAGTGTGCCCGCCTTGCGGAAGCCGAACAGGCCGGCAAGCACCCAGGTCGGAAACATAGAGACCGCCTGGTTGTAGGCCAGCGCCGCATCGTTGAACTGGCGCCGCGCGAAGGTCAGCGTGGCGTCGCATTCGATCAAGTCAGCGCCAAGCGCCTCGTCGCCGGACAGGTCCGGCAGCCGCGCCCGCACCTGCGCCAGGATGTCCTCGGCCAGGCGCAGGCTGGTCAGCAGGTTGGCGCTGGTCGGCCGGCTCCGTGCATGGGCGCAGGCGGTCTCGACCTGCTGGCAGGCGGCGCGCAGCGCCTCCAGTGCCTGCGGCTCGGCGTCCTGCAGCGTCTCCGCCCAGCGCATCAGCAACTCATGGCGGCTGCGGAGTTGCTCGTCCAGCGGCGCAAAGCGGCGAAGCAGCCCGTTGCGCAGGCTGACCAGACGGTTGTACGCGCCCACCGCCCAGAACAGCAGCACGGCTGCGATGACGGCGATGACGAGGGCCTGGCTGCTCATCCGTGGTGGCGGCGCCGGATGCGCCCCCTCAGGACTGGACCCAGGCGTTGTACCCGGCGCGCCGAAGGTCGCAGGCCGGGCACAGGCCGCAGCCATAACCCCACTCGTGTCGGCGCGAGCGGTCGCCCACGTAGCAGGTGTGCGTGTGCTCGGCGACCAGATCGATGAGAGGCTCGCCGCCCAGGCGCTCGGTGAGCGCCCAGGTCTGAGCCTTGTCGTACCACATCAGTGGCGTCTCGATCGTCATCGGCGCGTCCAGCCCGAGGCTGAGCGCCACCTGAAGGGCCTTCAGCGTGTTGTCGCGGCAGTCGGGGTAGCCGGAAAAGTCGGTCTCGCACATGCCGCCGACCAGCACGTTGAGCCCGCGGCGGTAGGCGACCGTGGCGGCGAAGGTGAGGAAGATCAGGTTGCGGCCGGGCACGAAGGTATTGGGCAGGCCGCTGTCGCTCATCTCGATCTCGCGCTGTTGCGTCAGCGCGGTCTCGCTGATCTGCCCGAGCAGCGCCAGGTCGAGCACATGATCGTCGCCGAGACGCTTGCCCCACTTGGGGAACTGATTGCGCAGTTCGTGGCGCACCTTGTCGCGGCACTCGAGTTCTACCTCGTGGCGCTGGCCGTAGTCGAAGCCGATGGTCTCGACCTGCGTGAAGCGCTGCAGCGCCCAGGCCAGGCAGACGGTGGAATCCTGTCCGCCGGAAAAGAGCACCAGGGCACGGCGCTGATCCTTCATCTCAGTGGCGAGCGGCCGCACGCAGCCGCCGAACGCCCCCCTGGGGTGCAGCGAGCGAGTGCCAGCTTGGGGGCTTCATTTCAGACTCTGACCTCGCCCTGGCCGAGCACCACCCACTTCATCGAAGTGAGCCCTTCCAGGCCGACCGGCCCGCGGGCGTGGAACTTGTCGGTGCTGATGCCGATCTCGGCGCCGAGGCCGTACTCGAAGCCGTCGGCGAAGCGCGTGCTGGCATTGACCATCACGCTCGCGGAGTCGACCTCGCGCAGGAAGCGCATCGCGTTGACGTGGCTGTCGGTGAGGATGGCATCGGTGTGGTGCGAGCCGTATCGGTTGATGTGGGCGATGGCCTCGTCGAGCGAGTCGACCACCTTCACGCTGATGATCGGTGCGAGGTACTCCTCGCTCCAGTCGGTCTCGCTGGCCTCGGCGAGCCTGGCGCCGGCAACTGGCGCCAGGAGGGCATGCGCGCGGGCGTCGCAGCGCATCTCCACCTCCTTGGCGGCGAAGACGGCGCCGATGCGCGGCAGGAAGGACGCGGCAATCGCCTCGTGCACCAGCAGCGACTCGGCGGCATTGCAGGGGCTGTACTTCTGCGTCTTGGCGTTGTCGGTGACCCTCAGCGCCAGTTCGAGGTCGGCGCTGGCATCCACATAGACATGGCAGTTGCCGTCCAGGTGTTTGATGACCGGCACCTTGGCCTCGCGGCTGATGCGCTCGATCAGACCCTTGCCGCCGCGCGGGATGATCACGTCCACCGCCTCGGGCGAGGCAATCAGGTGCCCCACGGCGGCGCGGTCGGTGGTCTGCACCAGCTGCACCGCGTCGGGCGGCAGGCCGGCGTCGGCGAGTGCCGACTGCACGCACCTCCACAGCGCCAGATTGGAGTGGATCGCCTCCGAACCGCCGCGCAGGATGCAGGCATTGCCGCTCTTGACGGCCAGCGAGGCGGCCTCGATGGTCACGTTCGGGCGGCTCTCGTAGATCATGCCGAACACGCCCAGGGGCACGCGCATCTGCCCGACGCTGATGCCGCTGGGCCGGCGGCGCAGCTGGGTGATCTCGCCGATCGGGTCGGGCATGGCGGCGATCTGTTCGCAGCCTTCGGCGACAGTGGCAACCACCTTCTCGGTGAGCTTGAGGCGGTCGACCATCGGCTCGGACAGGCCTGCCGCGCGCGCGGCGTGCAGATCCTTCGAATTGGCCGCCTGCAACTCGGCGAGCCCGGCGCGCAGGCGGCTCGCGAGCGCCAGCAGCGCGGCGTTTTTCGCCGCGGTGCTGGCCGAGGCCATCGTGGTGGCTGCGGCGCGCGCGGCCACGCCCATGTGGGCGATGGTGGCCTGCAGGTCGGCGGAAGTCATGGCGCGATTATCCGGGAAGAGGTCAACCCAGCCATGCGAGCACCGCCAGCCAGACCGAAGCCGTCATCACGAAGCCGAGGGTGGAGAAGACGATCGCGGCGGTGGCCTCGGCTTCCAGCGCCGCGTAGCGCTGGGAGAAGATCAGCGCGTTGCTCCCCACTGGCAACGCCGCCATCATCACCACCACCGCCAGGGGCAGGCCGGACAGGCCGAAGCCCCAGCGCGCCACGGCCAGCACCATCGCCGGCAGCACGAGCAGCTTCAGCAGGGTGACCACGACCGCGCCGCGCGCCGCGTTCTTCACGCCGTAGTACGCCAGCGACATGCCGATCAGCACCAGGCACAGCGGCACCACCGCCTGCGCCAGCGTGGCGAGGATCTCGTCGGCGATCGTGGGCAGTGCCATGCCGGTAAGGTTCCATGCCAGTCCGGCGAGCACCGGCAGCACCACCGGGTGAATGATCGTGTTGCGCATCGTGCGTGCGAGCGTCGTCAGCAGATGGGCGTTCGAGTGGCCGAGCGTGCGCCGCTCCCGCGCCAGGTCGAGTTCGACCAGCGCGGTGAGCACGGTCAGCAGCGTCAGCGCGTGCAGGCTGACGATGGCGACGTGGATGGCGAGGCCCGCCTCGCCGAACAGCGCGGCCGCCATCGGAATGCCCACCTGCACCGAGTTGCCGAAGGTCGCCGAGATGGCGCGCACGCTCGGCGCCGCGGTGGGCAGGGCGCCGCCTCGGTTGGCGCGACGCTCCCACAGGTAGACCACGGCGAGCAGCGCCAGCACGGGCACGAAGAAGGCGATCACCGTGTCCCAGGGCAGGGACGCGAGCTCGATGCGCGCGGTGGTGCGGAACAGCAGCGCCGGGACGAAGATGTAGTAGGCGGCGTTGGCCAGCGTGCGCGCAGGGTCGCTGGTGTCGGTGATCGGTCCCAGCCAGCGCGCTTTGCCGACCACCCAGCCGAACGCCACGACCACGAAGATGGCCACCAGCTTGAGGAACACGAGCGTCGACATGCGCAGCGAGTATGGGCCAGGAGGAGTGGCGCGCGTCGGAGCAGGAGCGCAGCGACGGCAGGGTGCCTGCTCAGAGTTCCGCGCGGCGCGGCATGTCGGCGCCGCGGCGCGAGCAGGTGATGGCGGCGGCGCGCGCGGCGAAGCCGAGGGCGTCGGTCAGCGCCGTCGGCGTCAACGCGGCCAGCGCTGCTGCCGACAGCGCGTCGCGCTCCGCCAGCCAGGTCAGCAGCGCCGCCTGGAAGGTGTCGCCCGCGCCGACGGTGTCGACCACCGGCACGGCCACCGGCGGCACGACCGCCTGGCCGTGCGCCGACCAACCGGCCGCCCCTTCGCCGCCGCGCGTCACCACCACCAGTGCCACGCCCTGCGAAAGGGCGCGCGCGGCGAAGTCGGCCGCCGAGAGGCCGGGCCAGACCAGGCGCAGATCCTCGTCGCTGACCTTGAGCAACTGGGTACGCGGCAGCATCCAGTCGATCTGTGCACGCCAGACCTGCAGCGATGGCTCGACGTTGAGGCGGATGTTCGGGTCGTAGGCGATCAGCGCACGGCCCTGCTCGCGTTCGACCAGTGCGCGCTGCGTGGCGGCGGTGCGGCCGACCACCGTCGCGTAGGAGCCGAAGTTGATCGCCTTCACGCCGGCGGGCAGCGCATGCAGCGCGTTCTCGTCGAGCAGTCGGTCGGCGCAACCCTCGCCGTAGAAGGCATACGAGGGAACGCCCTGCGCGTCGAGTCCGATCAGGCTCAAGGTGGTGGGGGCGTCGCTGCGCTGCACCGTCGAGATGTCGACCCCTTCGGCGGTGAGCGCGCGCATGAGCCGCTCGCCGAGGAAGCCGCGCGACAGCTGCGACAGGAAGGCGACCGGCTGCGCCAGCCGCGCCAAGCCCACCGCCACGTTGAACGGTGAGCCGCCGACGCGCGCATCCAGCGCCATGCCGGTGGGCGTGTCGCCGGTGGCGAATACATCGAACAGCGCTTCTCCACAGACCACGAACATCGTCTTCTCCTGCCAGTCGGGCGGCCGGCGGAAGGCCGGCGCGGTGCGCGAGCATCCCGCGGTCAGCGGGCTGGCGCATCCGGGTTTTCCATTAATCAATCAACTTGATTTATTAATTGGCATCGCCCACACTTCCTCCCACACAACCCGCACCACGCAGAGGAGACAAGCCATGAGCTTCAAGCACGCCACCCTGACCACCGCCCTGCTGGCTGCCGCCGGCCTCGCCCATGCGCAGTCGCAGCCGGTCATCGGCCTGATCACCAAGACCGAGACCAACCCCTTCTTCGTGAAGATGAAGGAAGGTGCCGCCGAGGCCGCCAAGGCCCACGGCGCCAAGCTGCTCAGCGGCGCAGGCAAGACCGACGGCGACAACGCCGGTCAGGTGACCGCGATGGAGAACATGATCGCCGCCGGCGCGAAGACCATCCTGATCACGCCCAGTGACTCGAAGGCCATCATTCCGGCCATCAAGAAGGCGCGCGAGAAGGGCGTGATGGTCATCGCGCTGGACAGCCCGACCGACCCGGCCGACGCCACCGACGCGCTGTTCGCCACCGACAACTACAAGGCCGGCGTGCTGATCGGCCAGTACGCCAAGGCAGCGCTGGCCGGGAAGCCGGCAAAGATCGTCACGCTGGACCTGTTTCCCGGTCACCCGGTCGGCGCGCAGCGCCACAACGGCTTCCTGAAGGGCTTCGGCCTGGCTGCGCCGGATGCGAAGAGCAACGAGCTCGGCAAGACGCCCGAAGTGGTGTGCATGGCCGACAGCTTCGGCGACCGCGCCAAGGGCCAGACGGCGATGGAGAACTGCCTGCAGAAGGCGCCCGACGTGAACCTCGTCTACACGATCAACGAGCCAGCCGCCGCCGGCGCGTACAACGCGCTGAAGAAGGCCGGCAAGGAGAAGGGCGTGATCATCGTCTCGGTCGACGGCGGCTGCGAAGGTGTGAAGAACGTCGGCGAAGGCATGATCGCGGCGACCAGCCAGCAGTACCCGCTGAAGATGGCCTCGATGGGTGTGGAGGCCGGCATCGAGTACGCCAAGAGCGGCAAGAAGGTCTCTGGCTACACCGACACCGGCGTCACGCTGATCGCTGCCAAGCCGGTCGCCGGTGTCGACAGCAAGGACGTCAAGACCGGCACCGAGCTGTGCTGGGGCAAGAAGTAAGCTGACGCGCCACCCCGGCGCTGCCGAGCTGACCCCCGGGCGCATGCCGTCTCGGCGGGTCGCCGCATCGCCCCACCAGGAGCCCTCGCATGGATTCCCTGAAAAGCAAGTTGCCGCCGATCGGGCAGCTCGGACCCTTCATCGCGCTGGTCATCGCCTGCGCCATCTTCGGCCTGAGCGCCGAGCGCTTCTTCAGCGCGGAGAACTTCTCGCTGATCCTCCAGCAGGTGATGGTGGTCGGCGTGATCGCCATCGGGCAGACGCTCATCATCCTCACGGCCGGCATCGACCTGTCCTGCGGCATGGTGATGGCGCTGGGCAGCATCGTGATGACCAAGTTCGCCGCCGACCTCGGCATGCCCGCGCCGCTGGCCATCCTCTGCGGCATCGGCGTGACCGCGCTGTTCGGGCTGATCAACGGCCTGCTGGTCACGCGCATCAAGCTGCCGCCGTTCATCGTCACCCTCGGCACGCTGAACGTCGCCTTCGCGATCACGCAGCTCTACTCCAATGCCCAGACCGTCACCGAAGTCCCGCCGATGATGACCTGGCTGGGCAGCACCTTCCCGCTGGGCGGCGCCAACGTGGCCTACGGCACGGTGCTGATGATCCTGCTGTACCTGGGCACCTGGTTCTGGCTGCGCGAGACCGGTGCCGGCCGCCACGTCTACGCGGTCGGCAACAACCCGGAAGCAACGCGCCTGGTCGGCATCGCGACCGACCGCGTATTGCTCGGCGTCTACGTGCTCGCCGGCGTCTTCTACGGCATCGCCTCGTTGCTGTCGGTGTCGCGCACCGGTGTCGGCGATCCGAACGCCGGACAGACCGAGAACCTTGACGCCATCACCGCGGTCGTGCTCGGCGGCACCAGCCTGTTCGGCGGGCGCGGCGTGATCATCGGATCGCTGATCGGCGCGGTCGTCGTCGGCGTGCTGCGCAACGGGCTCACGCTGATGGGTGTGTCCTCGGTTTACCAGGTGCTCATCACCGGCATCCTCGTGATCCTGGCGGTGGCGATCGACCAACTGTCCCGCAAGGGAGGGCGCTGAGATGGACTCGACCAAACTCGTGATGCAGGCCAAGGGCATCGTCAAGCGCTATGGCCAGGTGACGGCGCTGGACGGCGCCGACTTCGAACTGCGCGCCGGAGAGATCCTCGCCGTGATCGGCGACAACGGCGCCGGCAAGTCCTCGCTGATCAAGGCGCTGTCCGGCGCCACCATCCCCGACGAGGGCGAGATCCTGCTCGACGGCAAGCCGGTGCATTTCCGCAATCCGATGGACGCGCGCCGCGCCGGCATCGAGTGCTGCTACCAGGACCTCGCCGTGGCCCCGGCGATGACGATCGCCGAGAACCTCTTCCTCGGCCGGGAGATGCGCCGCCCGGGCTTCGCCGGCAACGTGCTGCGCATGCTCGACAAGAAGAAGATGCTCGAGATCGCGATGGCGCGCATGGCCGACCTGAAGGTGGGCATCCGCTCGATGACGCAGGCGGTCGAGACGCTGTCCGGAGGGCAGCGCCAATGCGTCGCGGTGGCGCGTGCGGCCGCCTTCGCCGAGCACGTGGTGATCCTCGACGAGCCGACCGCGGCGCTCGGCGTCAAGGAGGGCAACATGGTGCTGGAGCTGATCCGCCGCGTGCGCGACAAGGGCCTGCCGGTGATCCTCATCTCGCACAACATGCCGCACGTGTTTGAGATCGCCGACCGCATCCACGTCGCCAGACTCGGCAGGCGCGCCGCGGTGCTCAACCCGAAGAAGATCAGCATGAGCGACACCGTCGCGGTGATGACCGGCGCGATGCCGCCGGAGCAGATCCCCGCCGAGTGCCTGGCGCACTGAGGAGCATCGCATGCTCAAGGGCATCGATCCGCTGCTGACGCCGGAACTGCTGAAGGTGCTGGCGGAGATGGGCCACGGCGACGAGATCGTGCTGGCCGACGCGAACTTCACCGCCGTGGCGCTCGCCGCGGGCAAGCCGCTGGTGCGCCTGCCCGGCGCGGACATGCGGCGGGCCGCGGCGGCCGTGCTGTCGCTGCTGCCGCTGGACGAGATGGTGGAACGGCCGGTGGCCTACATGCAGGTCGGCGGCACCGAGCCGCCCTACCGCTCGGCGCTGCAGCGCGAGGTGATCGACGAACTGGCGTCGCGGGGCCACCTGCGGCCGCTGCAGTGCGAGCCGACCGAGCGCTTCGCCTTCTACGCGCGCGTGAGCGGAGCCTTTGCGGTGGTGCAGACTGGCGAGATGCAGGCCTGGGCCAACTTCATCTTGAAGAAGGGCGTGATCGCCGAGGCGCTGCGTCCGTGAGCCCCACCCACAACGCCAACGGGCAGGACACGCGGTTGAGACCGCGGGGCTCCAACCATGCCGGCATGCGCCAGTTCAACGAGCGCGTGGTGCTGCAGGCGATCCGCCTGCACGGCAGCCTGCCGAAGGCGGAGATCGCGCGGCTGACCCGGCTGACGGCGCAGACGGTGCAGATCATCATCGCCCGCCTGGAGGCCGACGGGCTCGTGCGCAAGCTCGACCCAGTGCGCGGCAAGGTGGGTCAGCCCTCGGTGCCGATGGCGCTGAACCCCGACGGCGCGTTCTCCATCGGCGTGAAGATCGGCCGACGCAGCATGGACATGCTGCTCGTCGACTTCGCCGGACAGGTGCGCGAGAGGCTGTCGCTGAGCTATGCCTTTCCCGACCCGTCCAGCCTGTTCGACGAGATCGATCTGCGCCTGAAGCAGCTGCGCAAGACGTTGCCCGCGGCCGTGCGCGGGCGCCTGCACGGCGTGGGCATCGCCGCGCCGCTGTCGCTGGGGGGCTGGCAGGAACTCCTGGGCATCGCCCCGGAACAGGCGGCGAGATGGGCGGCCATCGACATCCGCGCACGCATCGCGGCGATGACCGAGCTGCCCGTGCAGTTCGTCAAGGACACCGCCGCGGCTTGCGTGGCCGAACTGGTGGCCGGGCGCGGCCGCAGCATCCGCAGCTTCCTCTATGTCTTCGTCGACACCTTCATCGGCGGCGGCCTCGTGCTCGACAGCCACCTGCGCGGCGGTGTGCACGGCAATGCCGGTGCGGTCGGCTCGATGCCGCTCGGGCTGGCCAGCAGCGATGCGGGCAGCCGGCCGGCGCAGCTGCTCAGCGTGGCCTCGCTCTTCAACCTCGAATCGTTCTATCTCGAGCGCGGGCTGGAACCGGGGGCGGCGGTCGATGCTCGAGCGCTGCAGGAACCCTGGCTTGGCGCCACCGAAACCTGGCTGCGCGACGCTGCCCCGGCGATCGCGCTGACGGTCAACAGCGCCGCCTGCCTGCTCGACCTCGAGGGTGTGATCATCGACGGCTCCTTCGACGCGGCGCTGCGGGTCAGGCTGCTCGCCAGCGTCGAGCGGGCCATGGACGGACACAGCTGGGAGGGCGTGGCCCGCCCGGCACTGCTGGCCGGCACCATCGGCTCGGACGCGCGGGCGATTGGTGGTGCCCTGCTGCCGCTGTACGCGAACTTCGCGCCGGACCGCGACCTGTTCCTGAAGCTGGAGTCCTGAGCGCCCGACCTCAGCGCCGTCCGAACATCATCTGACGCGCCAGCGCTGTCTTCAGCGGCGGCAGCGCCTGCAGCACCGCGAGGCCCAGGCCACGCGCCGCGCCGGCACCCGGGAGCTGCCAGGTGAAGCTGCGCGCGAGGAAGTCGGTGGCGGCGATCAGCGCCCAGCGGTCCGGTCCGCGCTGCCACTCGAGCCGGCGCAGCATGCCGTCGATGTCGCTGTCGCGCTGCAGCAGCCGTACCAGCTCCGCGGCGTCGCGCAGGCCGAGGTTCAGGCCCTGGCCAGCCACCGGGTGGAGTGTCTGCGCGGCATTGCCGATGCGTACCGTCCGGCCTTCGCACAGCGTGCGCTCGGCATTCAGGCCGAGCGCGAAGCGTTTCAGCGGCGAGATCGAGCGCAACGGCGTGACGGCGGCAGGGAAGATCGTGTTCAGCACGGCCAGCCGCTGCGCGTCGTCCAATCCAGCGACCGGGTCGTCGTCGTCGCTCGTGCACCACACCAGCGAGGCACGCCGGCCGGGCAGCGGCAGCAGCGCCGCCGGCCCATGGCGCGTGAAGCGCTCGTAGGCCACCCCTTCGGCCGCGGCCGGCGGCAGTTCGACCGTGCCGACCCAGGCGCACTGGTGGTAGTCGCGGCGCACCGCCTTGCGTGCCTGGTCGGCGAACACGCCGCCTTCGGCCACGACGGCCAGGTCGAAGCGCTCGACGATGCCGGCGTCGACCTCGACGCCTCCGGCCAACGCCTTGATGGCCGCGACCGGCGAGCCGAAGCGCGTGTGCAGCCGCTGCGGCTGCTGCGCCTCACGCGCCAGCCAGGCTCGCTGCAGCGTGCCGACGATGCGGCCGTAACTCAGCACCGCGCCGAGCATGGGCACGGCCTGCTCGCGCGCGGTGATGTGCACCGTGGGCTCGCCCAAGAGGGCGCCCAGCATCGGCAGCGCCGATGGCGGCTGCTGCGACACGTTCACTTCGAGGATCGGCTGCACGTCCTCGCTCGGCCAGGCCTCGAGCCGCTTCAGCCATTGAATGCTGCCGAGGGAAAGGGCCAGCGTGCGCGGGTCGCCGCCGACGTCCTTCTCCAGCGGGCGGGCGTCGAAGATCGTGATGTCGGCGCCGGGCAGGCGCCGCGACGCGTCGATCGCCAGCGCAAGCCCAACTGGGCCGGCGCCGACGACCGCGAGACGCAAAGCTGAGACGTTTGCATTTGTGGGCGCGTGGCACATTTTCTTCGGGATCCTTCGTCAACTGCAGCGAATTACCCCCTGGGCACGGGGTGTCTGGTGTTGCGTTCCTCGTCGATCATCGCCAGCACAATTTCGGATCAGGGAAGCGGTCGGCAACCGAGGTCGCCAACCGATCTACACAGGGGGTCGTATGAAGCTGAAAACGGTCGTGGCCGCGACTGCCATGGTGCTCTCGGCGCCTTCGATTGCGGCGGTCTGCAGCGGGGGCTACGGACTTGGCACGCTGGGTCCTCCAGGGGCTTCGTGGTTCGGTGAATCCTTCTCCAGCAGCGGCAGTTACCTCGACTGCTACAGCTTCTCGCTCTCGTCGGCAGCCGACTCGTTCGGCGGCTCGGTCGAGATCGATTTCTGGGGCAACAAGCTCGACATCGACCTGACGAGTATCTCGCTGTTCGCCGGCGGCGTCCTGGGCGGATCCACCACCGGTGGCCTGCTCGCCAGCGACAGCACGCCTGGCCTGTTCAGCTTCGGGGCGCTTGCCGCGGGCACCTACACGCTGGCCGTGGCGTCCAACGTCACCCGCGAATGGGGACTGTGGGACACGCCGGTAGGCTACGTCGGCTTGATCGGCACCTCGAGCAACTCGGTGGCGTCACCCGCCCCGGAACCCGAGACCTACGCGATGATGCTCGCCGGGCTCGTTGGCGTGATCGCAGCCGCAAGGCGGCGTCGCAAGGGCTGAACGGGCCCTCGGGCCGGCAGGAACAGCGGGCCCCAAGGCCCGCTGTTCCGCTTCTGCGTGCCGCTGCACACCGGCGCGAAACCCATCACGAAACACCCGTTCGTCTGGTGGCGCGAGGCTGGCGGTCAAAGACCGATCGGTTAGCCTCGGCAGCCTGCACCCGGATCCCACCATGTCCCGCCTACCAGTCCCGACGTCCGTGCGCTTGCGCCACAGCACTCTCCGGGGAGCGTCGTGGAGCCTGCTCATGTGCAGCCTGCTGCTGGCCGCGTGCGGCGGCGGCGAACGCACGAGCGGCGACTCGCAGATCGCCGCCAAGGTGAACAAGGGCGAGATCTCGGTCCACCAGGTGCAGGTGGTGCTGCAGCGTCAGCCGCGGCTGGCGGCCAGCGAGGGCGGAAGCGCTGCCGCGCGTGCACTGGAGGGTCTGATCGACCAGGAACTCGCAGCCCAGTCCGCAAGGGGCGCATCGCTCGACAAGGACCCGCGGGTCGTCCAGCGACTGCAGGCTGCGCAGCGTGAGATCCTCGCGCAGGCATGGCAGGAGTCGGTGGCGTCGCGGGTGCGCGATGCCACCACCGACGAGATCGACCGCTACTACGACGAGCGCACGGCCTTGTTCTCCCAGCGCCGGCTGTACCTGCTGCGGGAGACCAGTGTCGAGGGCGCTGCGGAACTGCTCGCGGGCCTGCCGGAGAAGATCGCGCAGACGCAGTCCGCCGAGGAGTTGACCCACCTGCTGCAACGCTCCGCCGTGCGCAGCCAGGTGCGCACCCTGGCGCAGGCGGCGGAAGACCTGCCTCTGGGCCTGCTGGGCAAGCTGTCGACGCTGGACCCCGGTCGCTCGATCGCGGCGGTGCAGGGAGGGCAGGCTCGCATCTACACCGTGCTGCATGCGGAACTGGCGCCAGTGGACCGCCGCCAGGCCGGCGCCGCGATCGGTGCCTTCCTGGCCAATGAGCGCAAGGCCGAGGCAGTGGCCGAGGCCATGAGGCAATTGCGCGCCGAGGCTAAGATCGAATACCGGGGCAACTTCGCCAAACCGGTCGACGCCGCCGCGTCGGCGGCCGCCGTGAAATGACCGCGCAGGCCGGCGTCCGCGCCGCGCCACGCCACGTGGCCTGGCTCGGCATCGAGCCGGCCGTCATGCTGACGCTGGCCGCCGGCTGGCTGCTGCTGGTCGTGCCGCTGGCGTGGGACTGGTCGCAAGGTGCATGGGAGCGCGAGACGCAAGGCCATGAACTGCTGATCTTCGGCATCTCGGCCTGGCTGGTCTGGCGCCAGCGTGAGGCGATCGCGGCGCTCGACGCCTCGCCGGCCCGCAGCGTCGGCACGCTGCTGTTCCTGGCGGCACTGGGCCTGTACGGGGTCGGCCGACTGCTCGGCGTGTTCCGCCTCGAGCTGATGTCGCTGATGGTGCTGCCGGCGGCACTGCTGCTGTTCTACAAGGGCATCGCGGCACTGCGCCGGGTCTGGTTCGCCTTCTTCTTCCTGGTCTTCGCGATCCCTCTGCCGTTCTCGCTGGTGCTCGCCGTGACCGGACCGATGAAGGCCGCCGTGTCCTACGTTGCCGCGCAGCTGCTCGCGGGCATCGGCTACCCGATCGGCCTGTCCGGCGTGGTCATCACCATCGGTCAGTACCAGTTGCTGGTCAACGAGGCCTGTGCCGGACTGCAGACCATGTTCACGCTGGAGGCGATGGGCCTGCTGTACGCGAGCCTGATGAACCACACCTCGACCCTGCGCAATGCACTGCTGGCGCTCCTCGTCGTGCCGATCGCCTTCTGCGCCAACGTGGTTCGCGTCATGGTGCTGGCGCTGGTCACCTACCACCTCGGCGACGCGGCCGGACAGGGCTTCCTGCACGGCTTCGCCGGCATGGTGCTGTTCCTCGTCGCGCTGGTGATGGTCATCGCCGCCGACGCGCTGCTCGGCCGCGTGCTGCGCCAGCCGGAGGCGGCGACTTGAACGCCGGACGCCGCCACGCCTTGGTGCTGGCCGCCGGCATGGGCGCGGTCGCGGGGCTGACCGCCTGGCTGCGCTGGCGCCCCGACACAGACGCAGCAGGCCTTGCCGTGGAGCTGGATCGTGTGTTCCCCGATCGCATCGGCGACTGGCAGGTCGACCGCGAGGCCGCTGCCTTCGTGCGCGCGGCCGACCGCCGCGGCCGACAGACCGGCCTGTTCGATCAGGTGCTGGAGCGCACCTTCATCGACCCGAGCGGCAGGCGCGTCATGCTGTCGGTGGCCTACCTCGGCTCGCAGTCCTCCGACATGCAGCTGCACCGCCCGGAGGTCTGCTACCGCGCCGGCGGTTTCCGCGTCGGCGGGCTGCACGCGGCGCGGCTCGAGATCGGCGGGCGCATGCTGCCGGTGACGCGGCTGATGGCCGAGATGCCGGGCCGGCCCGAGCCGATCACCTACTGGACCATCGTCGACGGCGAGGTCGGCAGCGCCACCCAACCATCGTGGTGGGAGCGGCTGAAGCGCGCGGCGCGGCGCCGCGAGACGAATGGCGTGCTGGTGCGCATCTCGTCAATCGATCGCGTCGCCGACCGCGCCTTCAAGCTGCACGGGGAGTTCGCCGCCGAGCTGGCCCGCGGGATGTCCGGCACCGGCCGACAGCTCGTGCTGGGCGCGCGCCGGCCGGGATGAGTGCGGCGCGGCCGAGCGCCGGCACTATGATCCGCGCAACCCGGTACCTCGCGCCGGGCTTCATCGACGTTCGACCACGGAGGGCCAGATGGCACTGATGGATTTCGTCAAGAAGCAGTTCATCGACATCATCGAGTGGACGGAGGCGCGCGACGGCACGCTGGCTTGGCGCTTCCCGATGGCCGACCGCGAGATCCAGAACGGCGCGTCGCTGACGGTGCGCGAATCGCAGATGGCGGTGTTCGTCAACGAGGGCAAGGTGGCTGACGTGTTCGGCCCCGGCATGTACAAGCTGACGACGCAGACCTTGCCGGTGCTGACCTACCTGAAGAACTGGGACAAGCTGTTCGCCAGCCCGTTCAAGAGCGACGTCTATTTCTTCAGCACGCGCCAGCAGGTCGACCAGCGCTGGGGCACCACCCAGCCGGTGACCATCCGCGACAAGGACTTCGGCGCCGTGAGGCTGCGCGCATTCGGCAACTACGCCTGGCGCATCGCCGACCCGAAGCTCTTCCACACCGAGATCTCCGGCACGCGCGACGCCTACACGGTGGCCGAGCTCGATGGCCAGCTGCGTGCGCTGATGCTGCAGCACATCTCCGACGCCGTGGCCAGCAGCGGCATCGCCTTCCTCGACCTCGCCGCCAACCAGGTCGAATTCGCGAACCAGCTGCAGCATGCCACCGCGCCGGCCTTCGAGAAGCTCGGCCTCAAGCTCGAGGCGGTGACGGTGCAGAACGTCTCGCTGCCCGAGGAGTTGCAGAAGGTCCTCGACCAGAAGATCGGCATGGGCATGGTCGGCGGCGACATGGGCAAGTTCATGCAGTACCAGACGGCGCAGGCGATCCCCAAGTTCGCCGAGGGCGCGGCGGGTGCAGGCGGTGGTGGCGGGGTGGTCGGCGACGCAATGGGCCTGGGTGCCGGCGTGGCGCTCGGCCAGGTGATGGCGCAGCAGCTCTCGCAGGGACTGCAAGGCGCCTCGCCGCAGGCGGCTTCCGCGGCGCCGGTGGGCGTCAAGCCCGACGAGGTGATGGCGACGATCGAGAAGCTCGCCGAGCTGAAGGGCAAGGGCGTCCTTACCCAGGAGGAGTTCGACGCCAAGAAGGCCGAGCTGCTGAAGAAGCTCGTCTAGAGCCCGCGTGGCCACCGAGCCCAGCCCGCAGCGCGGATACAAGGCCGCGTGCCCGAACTGCGGCGCGCCGGTCGAGTTCCGCTCGGCCGCATCGGCCTTCGCGGTCTGCAGCTACTGCCGCAGCAGCATCGTGCGCGATGGCGAGTCGCTGCGGCGCATCGGCCAGAGCGCCGAGTTGTTCGACGACCATTCGCCGCTGCAACTCGGGGCGGTCGGCCGCCATCAGGGTGCGGCCTTCGTGCTCGTCGGACGGTTGCAGTACCGCTATGCCGAGGGCACCTGGAACGAGTGGCATGCCCTCTTCGACAACGGCCGCTCCGGATGGCTGAGCGAGGACAACGGGCGCTACGTGTTTGCCTTCGACGCACCGCTGGACGGTCCGGCGCCTGCGGCGGAGTCGCTGCGCGCCGGACGGTCGGTGGCGGCCGGCGGCCAGAGCTGGTCGGTGGCCTCGGTGTCGGCCGCCAGGCTGATCGCGGCGCAGGGCGAACTGCCCTTCGCGCCCAGCCTGGAGCGCGGCTTCGTCGTCGCCGATCTGCGCAATACGCGCGGCGAGGTCGCCACGCTCGACTACAGCGATCCGGCGGCGCCGAAGTGGTCGATCGGCCGCTCGGTGGCGATCGGCGAGCTGGCGATGAGCGGCCTGGCCGAGTCCAGCGAGAAGACGCTGAAGGCGCGCGGCGTCGAGTGCCCGAACTGCGGCACGGCGCTGGAGATCAAGCTGGCCACCACGCAGTCGATCGTCTGCTTCAACTGCCATGCCGTGGTCGACGTCTCGCGCGGCGTCGGCGGCGATCTGAAGCACTATGCGCAGGCCACCGGCAGCGAGCCGCAGATCCCGCTGGGCAGCGTGGGCACGCTGGCGCTCGCGACGAAGCCGGGCGAGAAGAAGGCGCTGCCCTGGCAGGTGGTCGGCTACGCCGAGCGCTGCGAGGTCGACACCGGTGAGGACGACCAGACGTTCTGGCGCGAGTACCTGCTCTACCACCGCACCGAGGGCTTCGCCTTCCTCGTCGACGCCGAGGACGGCTGGAGCTGGACGGCGCCGATCACCGGTGTGCCCGAGCGTGCCGGCGAGGCGGTGAAATACCAGGGCGTGCTCTACCGCAAGCTGTACGACTACGCCGGCCGCGCCACCTACGTGCTCGGCGAGTTCTACTGGCGGCTCGAGCGCGACGCCCGCACCTTCAACACCGACTACATGGGCACCGGTGCCTTCGGCATGCGCCGGCTCAACCGCGAGCAGACGGGTGCCGGCGACACGCAGGAGGTCGTCTGGTCGGCCGGGGAGGCACTGAGCGCCGATGCCGTGCTGCAGGCGTTCAGACTCGCACCGGAGAAGCGCGTCGCGTTCCAGCGCGATGCGCTGCCCACCTCGGGCCATGCCGCCTCGCTGTTGGCGAAGGTGTTCTTCTGGGTGTTTGTGGTGGCGGTCCTGATGATGATGTTCCGCTGCGACGGCAGTCGCGACTGCGACCAGCTGCGCGCCACCTACGGCGAGGCGTCGACCGAGTACCAGAATTGCCTGCGCAGTGCGCGCAGCGGCGGCGGGCGCATCGGCGGCTCGTGGGGTGGCGGCTCGTTCGGCGGCCACAAGTGAGTTCGAGATTCAACGAGGAGAAGCGTCATGATGGGCATCGAATGGCTGAAACCCGCGGTCTTCTTCGGGTCCATGCTCTACGCCGTGATCGGCGTGGCGGTCTTCTGGCTCTGTTTCGTCATCGTCGACAAGCTCACGCCCTACAGCCTGTGGGAGGAGATCGTCGTGAAGAAGAACGTCGCGGTGGCCATCGTCGTCGGCGCCACCGCGATCGCGATCGGGCAGATCGTCGCCGCTGCCATCCATGGCTGATGGCGGGGGCGCGACCGCGGCGGCACCGATCCGCCCGGCCGAAGTCGCGCTGCTCGCCTCGGTCTTCGTCGTCGCGGCCTGCGGGCTGCTGTACGAGCTGGCGGCCGGCGCGCTGGCCAGCTACCTGCTGGGCGACTCCGTCCTGCAGTTCTCCACCATCATCGGCACCTACCTGTTCGCGATGGGGGTGGGCTCCTACCTGTCGCGCTTCCTCGAGCGCCAGCTGGTCGCGCAGTTCCTGCGCATCGAGCTGCTCGTCGGTCTGATCGGCGGGCTGATGCCGGCGGCGCTGTTCGCGCTGCACAGCGTCGCCACCGGCTCGTTCCGCTTCGCGCTGTATGCGCTGGTGCTGGCAGTGGGCACCCTGGTCGGGCTGGAGATCCCGCTGGTGATGCGCATCCTCAAGCGCCACTTTCGCGACCGCTATGCGCTCAAGGACCTGGTGTCGCAGGTGCTCACCTTCGACTACCTCGGCGCGCTCGCCGTGGCGATCGCCTTTCCGCTGGTGCTGGTGCCGCAGCTCGGCCTGATCCGCACCGGCATCTTCTTCGGCCTGCTCAACGCTGCGGTGGCGCTGTGGGCGCTGTGGCTGTTCCGCGCCGAGCTGCGCGGACTCGCGGCGCATGCGCTCGCGTGCGTCGGCACGGTGGTGGTGCTCGCGGGCGCGTTCGCCGGCGCCGACGCCATCACGCGCTGGGCCGAGGATCGCTTCTACGGCGAAGCGATCGTCTACGCCGAGAGCAGCGCCTACCAGCGCGTGGTGGTGACTTCCGGCCACGGCCACGTGAAGCTCTACCTCAATGGCAACCTGCAGTTCCACTCGCGGGACGAGCACCGCTACCACGAGGCGCTGGTGCACCCGGCGATGGCCGCGCACAGCGCGCCGAAGCGCGTGCTGGTGCTCGGCGGCGGCGACGGCATGGCGGTGCGCGAAGTGCTCAAGCACCCGGCTGTCGAGCAGGTCACGCTGGTCGAGCTGGACCCGCACATGACGCAGATCTTCGCCAGCGCGCCGATGCTGCGTGCCCTGAACGGCGATGCGCTGCGTTCGCCGAAGCTGCGCATCGTCAACGAGGACGCGTTCGGCTGGCTGGAGCGCAACGCCGAGCACTTCGATGTGATCGTGGTCGACTTCCCCGACCCGACCAACTTCTCCATCGGCAAGCTCTACACCACCACCTTCTACCAGCGCCTCGACGAGCACCTCGCGGCCGGCGGCTACGCGGTGGTGCAGACCACCTCCCCGCTGATCGCGAGGCGCAGCTTCTGGACGGTCGCAGCGACCATCGAAGCCGTCGGCCTCACCGCCACGCCGTACCACGCGCACGTGCCGAGCTTCGGCGAGTGGGGCTTCATCCTCGCCAGCCGGCGGCCCTGGCGCATGCCCGAGGCGCTGCCGGCCGACCTGCGCTTCCTCGACCTCGCCGGGCTGCCCGCGCTGTTCCACTTTCCGCCGGACATGGCGCGCGTCGGGGCGGAACCCAACCGGCTGTCCGACCAGCGGCTGGTGCACCTGTTCGAGCAGGAGTGGGGCAAGGTGCAGCAGTGAACGCGGTGCTGACACGGCGTGCCTGGCTGACCGGCGCCGCCGCGCTGGCGGGCGGCGCGCTGGCAGGCTGCTCGCGCGATGGCGCGACACGCTTCGCCGCACGCTGGGTCGGGGCCGACCACGAACGCGGCCATCGTCTGCGCGACGCGAAGAGCGGCAGCCTGCCCGTCCCGGCCGCGACCAAGCGTGCCGGCGTGCTGGTGGTCGGCGCCGGCATCGCCGGCCTCGCCGCCGCGCGCGCTCTGCGGCGCGGCGGCGTCGATGACCTGCGGATCATCGAACTGGAAGATGCGCCCGGCGGCAACAGCCGCGGCCACACGATGGGCGGCATGGGCTGCCCGCTGGGGGCGCACTACCTGCCGCTGCCCGGCGATCATGCCGTCGAGGTGGCCGAGTGGCTGGAAGAGCTCGGCGTGCGTCGCCTCGAAGCCGGCCGCGTGGTCTACGACGAGCGCCACCTCTGTCACAGCCCGCAGGAGCGGCTCTTCGTCGACGGCCAATGGCACGAGGGTCTGCTGCCGCCCGTCGAGGCGCTGCCGGCCGCCGATCGCGCGCGCACGCTGGCGCAGTACCGCCGCTTTGCCGCCGCCGTCGAGCGGGCCGGCGCCGGCGGTGCCTTCCGCATGCCGACCGCCCGCGCGCCCTGGACGGCGGATCTCGCCGCGCTCGACGCCCAGAGCTTCGCCGACTGGCTTGCCGGCCAAGGCCTGGACGCGCTGGCCCTGCGCTGGTACCTCGACTACTGTTGTCGCGACGACTACGGTGCGGGCAGCGCGCAGGTGTCGGCCTGGGCCGGGCTGCACTACTTCGCCAGCCGCCACGGTTTCCAGGCGCCGGGCGCGGGCCACGACGAGCGCGACGGCGTGCTCACCTGGCCGGAAGGCAACGGCTGGCTCGCCTCGCGCCTGGCGGCGCCACTGGGCGACCGCCTGCACACCGGCTGCCTGGCGCTGCGCATCGACGAGCGCCGCGACGAGGTGGTGCTCGACCTGTGGAATCAGCGCGAACAGCGCATCGAGCGCTGGTCTGCGGCACAGCTCGTGCTGGCGCTGCCCCTGTTCGCCGCGCTGCGCCTGTTCGAGCAGCCGCCGCCGGCGCTCGTCGCGGCGGCCGCGGTGATGCGCCACGCACCGTGGCTGGTCGCCAACCTGCACTGCGAGCGACCGCCGATCGATCGGGGCGGCGCCCCGCCGTCCTGGGACAACGTGCGCTACGGCGGCACGGCGCTCGGCTACGTCGATGCGATGCACCAGAGCCTGCGGCCGCATCCCGGCGCGACCGTGCTGACCGCCTACTGGGCGCTGGGCGGCGACAACGAGGCGCAGCTGCGCGGCGCGCGCACCCAGCTGCTCGCCGACAGCGCCGAGGCCTGGGCCTCACGCGTGCTCGACGAACTTGCCGTGGTGCACCCCGACCTGCCGCGGCACGTGCGCCAGATCGACCTGATGCGCTACGGACATGCCATGAGCGTCCCGGTCCCCGGGCTGCGCGGCCAGGCCGCGCTGGCTGCGCTGGCCGAAGGCGGGAGGCGCCTGCGCTTCGCCCATGCCGACCTGTCGGGCTACTCGGTGTTCGAGGAGGCGTTCTTCCACGGCACGCGCGCCGCGGCGCAGACGCTGGCCGCCTTCACCAGGCCGATCGCATGACGCCCTGTTCGGCGGCGAGCCAGGCGCGCACCGGTGCGGGCAGGGCGTGTGCCGGCGGCTCCCATCCGATCGCGGCGTAGGAGGTCACGTTGGGCACCAGCCCGTTTCGCGCCACCGCGGTACCTTTCATGTAGCCGGCGGCGCAGACGCGGCCGTCGCGCACGAATTCGAAGCGCATGTAGTTCCAGTGCGCGTCGCTGCCGTCGAGGCGGAATCGCAGCGTGTAGGCCTGGAAAGGCTTGAGACCGCGACGGTAGGTGATGAACGAGCCGCCGGCCATCGGCCGCCAGCCACGTCGCAGCATGGCGGCCGCGAAGCCGGAGCGCACGAAGTACTCGACCAGCACCAGGTCGATCAGCGTGAGGTAGCGGCCGTTGTTCATGTGGCCGTTGACGTCGAGGTCGTTGGGCAGCACGCGCAGCGTGCGCTCCAGCGTGTCGCCCGGTGCGAGCCGCGCTGCGCGCCGGGCGCGCAGCAAGGTCCACAGCAGTCGCAGGTAGAGGTTCATGGCGGCGTAGAATTGGTTCAATGTTGAACAGTATAGTTCAAAACTGAACGAATCCCATGGCCGCTCCCCGAAGCGCGAAACGGCCTCCTTCGCCGCATGGCACCCAGGCCTGGCTGGCGGTGGTGCGCGCCTACAACCTGTGCGATGCGGTGATGACGGCGCGGCTGGCCGCGCTCGGCGTGCGCATCACCGAGCACGAGGTGCTGGCCAATCTCGCCAGCGCACCGGGCATCACGCAGCAGACACTGGCCGCGCGCTGCTTCGTGGCGAAAAGTGGCGTGAGCATGTTGCTGACGCAGATGGAATCGCGCGGCTGGGTGCGGCGCGAGGCCGATTCCGCCGATGCGCGGGTGAGGCGGCTGCACCTCACGCCGGCCGGTCTGGCCCTGGCCGGGCAGACGCTGCAGGTGCAGTCGGAGGTGGTCGCCGCGATGGTGGCCGGCGCCACCGACGCCGAGCTCGAGCAGGTGACAGCTTCGATGCAGCGTGTCTCGCAGCGGCTCGAAGCCCTGCGAGAGGCGGACGAGCTCAGCCCCGCATCAACGCCTCGATCTCGCGCGCGTCCACCGGCACGTCGCGGCTGATCAGCTCGCAGCCGTTCTCGGTGACCACCGCGTCGTCCTCGATGCGCATGCCGATGTGCCAGAAGCGCTCAGGCACGCCCTCGGCCGGGCGCACGTAGAGGCCCGGCTCGAGCGTCAGCACCATGCCCGGCTGCAGCACGCGCGACGGCTTCTTCACCACGCGCGCGCCGTAGCCGTCGAGCTGCTCGACGGGCTCCTCCTTGAGCGACAGGTACTCGCCCACGTCGTGCACGTCGCGGCCCAGCCAGTGGCCGGTGCCGTGCATGTAGAAGGCGCGATAGGCGGCGCTGTCGATCACCGCATCGACGTCGCCGACCTTGTCGCGGTCGAGCAGGCCGGTGTCCAGCATGCCCTGCGCCAGCACGCGCACCGCGGCCCAATGGGCGTCCAGCTTGCGTGCGCCGGGGCGTGTGGCGGCGACGGCCGCTTCCTGCGCCGCCAGCACGATGTCGTACAGCTCGCGCTGCGCCGGCGTGAAGCGGCCGTCGGCGGGGAAAGTGCGCGTCACGTCGCTGGCATAGCCGTCGAATTCGCAGCCGGCGTCGATCAGGCACAGCTCGCCGGGCTTCAGCTCCGCATCGCCGGCGGCGTAGTGCAGCACGCAGGCGTTCGCCCCGGCGGCGACGATTGAGCCGTAGGCCGGCGACTGCGCGCCGTGGCGCCGGAACTCGTGCAGCAGCTCGGCCTCGATGCGGTACTCGGGCAGGCCGGTGTCGCCGTTCGTGCGGAAGTGCTGGGCGCTGAAGCGCATCGCGCGGGCATGTGCGCCGGCCGAGATGCGCGCCGCGCGGCGCATGGTCGCCAGTTCGGCGTCGTCCTTGAGCAGCCGCATCTCGGCGATCAGCGGCGCGAGATCGCGCTGCGCCTGCGGCGTCGCCACGCCCTGGCGCTCGCGCTTGCGCAGCTCGGCCAGCCAGCCGTCGATGCG
The DNA here is from genome assembly GCF_937952055.1 of uncultured Piscinibacter sp. Lineage (GTDB taxonomy): Bacteria > Pseudomonadota > Gammaproteobacteria > Burkholderiales > Burkholderiaceae_C > Piscinibacter. The sequence goes on along the minus strand of NZ_CALFYO010000025.1, from coordinate 23,013 downwards.
CGCCTGCAGTCCGTCGTGGCTGCCGAAGGGGAACCACACCGTGCCGGCGTTGGCCAGCTTGTCGACGGCGACCTTGTCCAGCGACTCGAGCGCATGCGCCTCCTGCACACCAAGCAGCGCCAGCGCCGCCTCGGGGCCGACGCGGTGGCCGTCCCAGATCTCTCGCTCGATGTTCTTCTCGCGGCACAGCAGGGTGCTGTGGCCGTCGGCGTCGAGCAGCAGCCAGGCCTGCGGCTCGTCGAACCCGGTCAGGTAGTGGAAGTGGCTGCAGTGGCGGTAGGGATGGTCGTTGTCGGCATTGCGCTGCCGCTGCGGTGCGGTAGGCAGCACCGCCACACCGCCGCCGAGGCCGGCGATGGTTTCGGCCAGTCGGGAGCGGCGTTGCGCGCAGAGGGTGGGGCTCGCTGCAGCGCCCCGCTTCATGAATCGTTCCGCAGCTTCACGGCCTTGGGCACGTCCGGCGCCAGCGCTCCCGCGCGCAGCTTGCGCAGGGCGAGGCGCAACTCGGCATCGCCGCTGGCCGGCGTCTGCGCGGCCGCGGCGACCGCATCCTGCGCTGCGTGCTCCGAACGCTGCATCGCCTCGCGATCCTCCAGGTGGCGCAGTCGCTGGCGCAGCTGGTTGGCCACCGCCTCCACGTCGCCAAGCCCGGACTGTGCATCGGTCTTCGGCAGGGCGACGATGCGCTTGTCCTTCATGCGCACCTGCAGGCGACAGACGCGGTTGTGGCGGCCGTGGCGCAGCGTGAAGCCTGAGGCGTCCTTCTCTTCGATGTGGACGTCGCGGATGTTCTCGTAGGCCACCTGGTGCACCTTCTGGCCAAGGCCGCGCTGGAACCACAGGTTGTTGGCGCTCACTGCCACGCGCTCCCAGCGCAGCAAGTCGAGCGCCAGCACGCCGACCCAGGCGAGCAGTCCCAGGCCGACGAGCCAGCCCGCACCGGTCACGCCGCCGAGCCAGACCACCAGGCCCGAGACGAGGGCGCCGACGACGATCTGCATCGTTGCCATCTCCGCGGTGCGGTAGACGTCGCGCTCGTAGGCAAAGGCCTGCGGCTCTCCGGTCGACAGCGGCGACACCGACCACAGCACGGCCTTCACGGCGCGCGAGGCCAGGTAATGCCCCGCCACCGCCGCTGCGACGGCCATCGGCAGGGTGAGCACGGCAGTGAGCAGGTTCACAGTCCGCACATTAGCCAGTTCCGACGGCAAATCAAAGCCTTGCACCCCCGCGGCGTGCGAAATGCACGCACGAACGGCTGTTTGCGCTGGCCGAGCGGTCGTGCGCCAGCCCCGCTACCATGGACCGAGCCGCACTGTCGAGACCGCCATGCAATACCGCCGCCTGGGCCGTTCCGGCCTGCAAGTGAGCCTGCTCTCGCTGGGTTCCTGGGTCACGTACCACAACCAGGTCGACGGCCGCGCGGCGCGCGAGATGCTCGCCGCCGCGATGGACGCCGGCGTCAACTTCTTCGACAACGCGGAGGCCTATGCGCGCGGTCAGAGCGAGGTGGTGATGGGCGAGGCGATCCGTGACTTGAAGTGGCCGCGACTGAACTACGTCGTCTCCACCAAGTTCTTCTGGGGGCTGGACCGCGAAGGCAATGCCGTCAACCGCAAGGACACGCTCAACCGCAAGTACCTGATGCAGGCCATCGACGGCTCGCTCGCGCGGCTGAAGATGGATTTCGTCGACCTCGTGTTCTGCCACCGTCCGGACCCGAACACGCCGATCGAGGAGACGGTGTGGGCGATGAGCGACATGATCGGACAGGGCAAGGCGCTGTACTGGGGCACCAGCGAGTGGAGCGCGGCCGACATCCGTGCCGCCTGGGACATCGCCGAGCGCCACCACCTCCACAAGCCGGTGATGGAGCAGCCTCAGTACCACCTGTTCCACCGCCAGCGCGTGGAGCAGGAGTACGCCCCGCTGGTCGAGGCGATCGGCCTGGGCCTGACCACCTGGAGCCCGCTCGCCTCCGGCCTGCTCACCGGCAAGTACCGCGCCGGCGTGCCTGCCGGCAGCCGCGGCGCGCTGCAGGGCATGGGCTTCCTCGTCGAGGGGCTCACCGATGCGGCGAAGAACGCCGCCGTGGCGCAGCTCGAGGGGATCGCGGCCGAGATGGGCTGCAGCGTCGCGCAGCTTGCCATCGCCTGGGCGGCGCGCAACCCGCAGGTCAGCACGGTGATCACCGGGGCTTCGCGCATCGAACAGCTGACGAGCAACCTCGGCGCGCTGCAGGTGATCGACAAGCTCGATCCCGAGGTGATGGCGCGCATCGACGCCATCAGCCGGCCGCTGGCCGCGTAGTTCAGGCGGCGGCGTCGAGTGCGGCCAGGCGCTCCGGCGTGCCGACATCGGCCCACAGGCCGCTCCAGCGCTGCGCGCCGAGCCGGTGCTGCGCGATCGCAGCGTCGAGGTAGGGGCGCAGTCGCGCCTTTTCGCCGACCGCCAGCCCGGCCATCAGCTCGCCGACGAAGCCGGGACGGAACACGCCGATGCCCGTCCAGGTGAAGCTCTCGCCGCCGGCGACCGCGGTCGCCAGGCCGTCGGTGATGCCGAAGTCGCCCCCGGGGTGCTGGGGCGGGTTGGGCACCATCCACAGGTGCCCGAGCTGTCCGGGGCGGATCGCCGCGGCTGCCCGGGCACCGAAGTCGAAGTCCGGCGCGAAGACGTCGGCGGCCACGTACCAGAAGGGTTCGTCCGGCGTGGGCGCGAGCAGCGGCAGCGCCTTCTTCAGTCCGCCGGCGGTCTCCAGGGCGCCGCCATGGTCGCGGCCCTCGAGCGAATAGCGGATCGCCAGGCCGAAGCGCGAGCCGTCGCCGAGCGCCTCGACGATCCGTGACTCCAGCCAGGCCGTGTTGACCACCACCTCGCGCACCCCGGCGCGCGCCAGCGCCTCGAGGTGCCACGCGATGAGCGCCTTGCCGCGCACCTGGAGCAGGGGCTTGGGGGTGTGATCGGTCAACGGCCGCATGCGCTCGCCGCGGCCGGCGGCCAGGATGATCGCCTTCATGCTGCCCAGTCTATCGGCAGCATGACGCCGGACTCACTGCAGCGCGGGGCCCAGCCCGATCGGCGCCGGCGCGTCCTTCACGATCTTGCTGAACAGCGGCCGGTACAGGTCGCTCGGCTCGTGGCCGGTGAGCGGGTCGCGGTTGGCCAGGAAGGCGGCGTCGAGTTCGGCCCAGTCCTCGGCGGTGAAGTTCTTCTGCGCCAGCGGCAGCACCTCCTCCTCCTCGATGCGCATGTGGCTCAGGTAGAAGTCGATGTAGCGCTCCACCGCCTGCTCGAAGGCGGCGCGGCGCGGTTCGCCCAGCACCTCGAAGGCGAGCAGGTCGTGCTCGAGGTCGCGGATCGACTTCTCGCCGCGCGCATGGTCGCGGTCGAGCTTGTCGAGCACCGGCGCGATCTCAGGGCAGCGTGCGCGCAGCTTCGGAAAGAGCAGTTCGCTTTCCTTCGTGTGGTGCAGCCGCTCCGGGAACTCGTCGACGTAGAACAGCATGGCGCGCAGCACGCTGAAGTCGGGCAGCGAGCCGTGGCGACGGTGCTCGGCGAGCAGCATGGACAGCGAGCGCAGCATCGCGGACAGCGCGCCGTGTTCGTCGCGGATGATGGTCAGGGCGGGGTGGGACATGAGAAGACTCCAGGCCGTTGCGGCAGGACTGCAGCGTCGCACCCGAGGCTCGCCGGCGGCTTGAGCCCGGTCAAGTCGGCGCCACGGCGCTGCGCGCTCCGCGCAGCAGCCGATGGCGTTCCACGCTCGCCGGCGCGAAGGCGGCGACCAGGGCGTCCAGCAGCGCCTGCGCCCGCGCCGAGTTGTCGACGCCGAAGTTGCAGACGTAGACGTCCAGCGTCACCGCGTCGAGTTCCGGCCAGGTGTGCACCGCCAGATGCGACTCGGCCAGCAGCACCACGCCGGTGATGCCTCCAGGGGAGGTCCCCGGGGCCGCGGCAGCGAAGCGGTGGAACAACTCGCCCACGGGCGTCAGGCCGGCGGTGTGAACGGCCACCAGGCAGCGCATGCGCAGCGCCTCGACGTCGGACATCTCGGCGCGCCTGGCGGTGCAGCCGTGGAGGTCGGCAGTGAGGTGCAGCCCCTGCATGCGCAGGATCATACGGAGGGCCGGCGGCCGGGCCCTAAAATCAACGGTTCCCCGCCCGCCAACTCCACCTGCCGCGTGTCCGCATGGCCGACCTTGCCTCTCCCGTTGCCTCTGCCCCATCCACGTCGGCCCTGATGGCCAACGCAATCCGCGCCCTGGCGATGGACGCCGTGCAGCAGGCCAACTCCGGCCACCCGGGCGCGCCGATGGGCATGGCCGAGGTGGCGGCGGCACTGTGGGGGCCGCAGCACGGCCACCTGCGCCACAACCCGGCCAACCCGCATTGGGCCGACCGCGACCGCTTCGTGCTCTCGAACGGCCATGGCTCGATGCTGCTCTACGCGTTACTGCACCTGTCCGGCTACGACCTGCCGATGAGCGAGCTGCGCAACTTCCGCCAGCTGCACAGCAAGACGCCGGGCCACCCCGAGGTCGGGGTCACGCCGGGGGTCGAAACCACCACCGGCCCGCTCGGCCAAGGCGTCACCAATGCCGTCGGCATGGCACTGGCCGAGAAGCTGCTGGCCGGCGAGTTCAACCGCCCCGGCCACACGGTGGTCGACCACCGCACCTACGTGTTCCTCGGCGACGGCTGCCTGATGGAGGGCGTCAGCCACGAGGCCTGCGCGCTGGCGGGCGCGTGGAAGCTGAACAAGCTGGTCGCGCTGTACGACGACAACGGCATCTCGATCGACGGGCAGGTGACGCCCTGGTTCATCGACGACACACCCAAGCGCTTCGAGGCCTATGGCTGGAACGTGATCCGCGCGGTCGATGGCCATGACGCCGCGGCGGTGAGCGGCGCGATCACCCAGGCGCAGCGGTCCGACAGGCCGACGCTGATCTGCTGCAAGACCACCATCGGCAAGGGCTCGCCGCACCGGGCCGGCACCGCCAAGGCCCACGGCGAGGCGCTGGGTGTCGACGAGATCAAGCTCACCCGCGAGGCGCTGGGCTGGAGTTACGAGCCCTTCGTCATCCCCGAGCAGGCCTACGCGCAGTGGGACGCCAAGGCGCGCGGCGCGCAGCTCGAAAGCGACTGGAATGCGCGCTTCGCGGCCTACCGTGGTGCACATCCCGAGCTGGCTGCCGAGTTCGTGCGCCGCATGAAGGGCGAACTGCCGGCGAACTGGGCGCAGACGGTGGCCGACACGCTGGCCGCCGCGCACGCCAAGGCCGAGACGGTGGCCAGCCGCAAGGCCAGCCAGATCGCGCTGGAGGCCTTCACCAAGGCGCTGCCCGAGCTGCTCGGCGGCAGCGCCGACCTGACCGGATCCAACCTCACCAACACCAGCTCGACGCCGGCGCTGCGCTTCGGCGCCGACGGCAGCGGCAACGGCGGTCGCCACGTCAACTACGGCGTGCGCGAGTTCGGCATGGCCGCCATCATGAACGGCATCGCGCTGCACGGCGGCTTCATCCCCTACGGCGGCACCTTCCTCACTTTCAGCGACTACAGCCGCAACGCCATCCGCATGGCCGCGCTGATGAAGCAGCGCGTGGTGCACGTGTTCACCCACGATTCCATCGGCCTCGGCGAGGACGGTCCGACGCACCAGAGCGTCGAGCACGCCGCCGCGCTGCGCGTCATCCCGGGGCTGGACGTCTGGCGCCCGGCCGACACCGCCGAGACCGCCGCCGCGTGGGCCGCGGCCATCGGCAGCGCCGCGCGCCCGACCGCGCTGCTGCTGTCGCGACAGAATCTCCCTTACCTGCCGAAAGGCACGCTCGACGACATCGCCAAAGGCGCCTACGTGCTGGCTGAGCCAGCCGAGGTCGGGCTGAGGAAGAAGGCCCAGGCGGTGATCATCGCCACGGGCTCCGAAGTGCAGCTCGCCCTGCATGCGCAGCAGAAACTCGCCGCCGACGGCGTCGCCGTGCGCGTGGTCTCGATGCCCTCGACCTCGGTGTTCGACCGTCAGGCGGTCGCCTACAAGCGCTCGGTGCTGCCGGATGGCGTGCCGCGCATCGCCGTCGAGGCCGGCGTCACCGACGGTTGGTGGAAGTACGGCTGCGCCGCAGTGGTGGGCATCGACACCTATGGCGAGTCGGCGCCTGCCGGCGCGCTGTTCAAACATTTCGGCTTCACCGCGGACAACGTGGCCGACACCGTCCGTGCGGTGCTGGCGCGTCAGCGCTGAGCCATCGATTCAACCTGGAGGATTCCAATGACCATCAAGATCGGCATCAACGGCTTCGGCCGCATCGGGCGCATGGTGTTCCGCGCGGCGATCCAGAACTTCAAGGACATCGAGGTCGTCGCCATCAACGACCTGCTCGAGCCCGACTACCTCGCCTACATGCTCAGGTACGACAGCGTGCACGGCCGCTTCAAGGGTGACGTGGCGGTGGATGGCAACACCCTGATCGTCAACGGCAGGAAGATCCGCCTGACCGCCGTGAAGGACCCGGCCGAGCTCAAGTGGGGCGAGGTCGGCGCCGACATCGTCGTCGAGTCGACGGGCCTGTTCCTCACCAAGGAGACCTGCCAGAAGCACCTCGCCGCCGGCGCGAAGAAGGTCATCCAGAGCGCGCCGAGCAAGGATGACACGCCGATGTTCGTCTACGGCGTCAACGACAAGAGCTACAAGGGCGAGACGATTATCTCCAACGCGAGCTGCACCACCAACTGCCTCGCCCCGGTGGCCAAGGTGCTCAACGACACCTTCGGCATCAAGCGCGGCCTGATGACCACGGTGCATGCCACCACGGCGACGCAGAAGACCGTGGACGGCCCGAGCAACAAGGACTGGCGCGGCGGCCGCGGCATCCTCGAGAACATCATCCCGAGCAGCACCGGTGCGGCCAAGGCGGTGGGCGTGGTGATCCCCGAGCTGAACAAGAAGCTCACCGGCATGTCCTTCCGCGTGCCGACCTCCGACGTGTCGGTGATCGACCTCACCTGCGAGCTGGTCAAGGAAGCCAGCTACGAGGACATCTGCAAGGCGATGAAGGCGGCCAGCGAGGGCGCGATGAAGGGCGTGCTCGGCTACACCGAGGACAAGGTGGTGTCCACCGACTTCCGCGGCGAAGCGATGACTTCGGTGTTCGATGCCGACGCCGGCATCGCGCTGGACAAGACCTTCGTCAAGGTCGTCGCCTGGTACGACAACGAATGGGGCTACTCCAACAAGGTGCTGGAGATGGTGCGCGTGATCGCGCGCTGAGGCCGCGTCGCTGCCTCGTGCGCCGAAGAGGGCCCCTGCGGGGGCTCTCTTCGTTTCCGCTGCTCACGCCTTCCGCAGCCTCGCAACAAAGCTTTACCGCGGCCTGCCGAATCCGCACGGGGGGTGGCCTGGGTGCGCCACCTACACTTCGGCATGCCGTCGCTGCTCCGGTCCGCTTCGTCCTGCCTGGCTGCGTTGGCGCTGTCGGGCTGTGCCGTGGAACCGGCCGCCCCCGGCGGCATGAGCGTGCTGGTCAAGCTGGCCCAGCCGTCGATGGACGCGGCGGCGATTGCGGCGCAGGTGGCTGACGCCGCCGGACGACCGGCGCGCTACCTGTCGGCCAGCAGCACGGCCTGGCACGCTGTGCACGTGCGCTGCACGGATGCGGCGGACTGCGAGGCGGTGCTGCAGCGACTGCGGGCGGACGTGGCACGCTTCGAGGCGGTGCAGCGCGACCAGCGCAAGCGCATCGTCAGCCCCTGAAGGCTCTCGCGCGTTGCAGCAGAGCACACGAACCGGAGAATGCGTTGAGGACCCTGACCCAGAAGTTGATCGCCGCCATCGCCCTGGCGCTGCTCGCCCCGGTGGCGGCCCAGGCGGCAGCGACGCCCTCCGGCGCGGCGAGCGCGCGGGTGATCGTCAAGTACAAGGCCGACTCGCCGTTGCTGCGCAAGCAGGCGGCGGGCGTGGACGAGCGCCAGGCCGCGCAGGCGCTGGCGCTGGGGGCACGCGTCGGGCTGCCGCTGCGCGCCGGCCACGGCATCGCCGAGCGCACCCAGGTGGTGTTCGCCGCCGGCATGTCCTCCGAGGCGCTCGCGGCGCGGCTGGCCAAGGAGATCGACGTCGAGTACGCGGTGCCGGACCGGCGCAAGCGGCGGGCGGCGGTGCCGAACGATCCCTACTACCTCAGCGGACCGCCGTTGAATCTGGCCCTTCAGACGGGCGGCCCGGCGGCAGGGCAGTGGTATCTGCGTCCGCCGACGTCGACCTTCCGCTCGGCCATCAACGCCGAGCGGGCCTGGGACCTCACGACGGGCAGCACCAATGTCGTCGTCGCCGTGCTCGACACCGGCGTTCGCTTCGACCATCCCGACCTTGCCGGCAAGCTGCTCGACGGCCACGACTTCGTCGGGCCGGATCGCGACGCCGTCGGCAATCTGATCGTCCCCGCCACCTACCTCACCGCCAAGGATGGCAACGGCTGGGACGCCGATCCGAGCGACGAGGGCGACGGCATCACGGCCACGGAAGCCAACGATCCCGCCGGGCTGTTCTACCAGTGCACCACCTTCAACCCGGTCACCGGCCGCTATGTAGAAGAGCCGAGTTCCTGGCACGGCACCCAGGTCAGCGGGCTGGTCGGCGCACTCACCAACAACGGCATGGGCATGGCCAGTGTCGGCCGCAACGTGCGCGTGCTGCCGGTGCGCGTGCTCGCCAAGTGCGGCGGCTGGGATTCGGACATCCTCGCCGGCATGCGCTGGGCGGCCGGCCTGGCCGTCCCGAACGTGCCGGCCAACCCGAACCCGGCGAAGGTGCTCAACATGAGCCTGGGCGGTGAAGGGGCGTGCACACAGGCCTATCTTGACGTGATCGCCCAGATCAACGCGCTCGGCAAGGTGATCGTCGCCTCCGCCGGCAACGGCGCGGGCCACGCGGTGTCGGAGCCGGCCAACTGCGAGGGCGTGATCGGCGTCGCCGGCCTGCGCCACGAGGGCACCAAGGTCGGCTACTCCGATCTCGGGCCGGAAGTCAGCATCAGCGCGCCGGCGGGCAACTGCGTCAACTCGAACGAGAGCGATCCCTGCCTGTACCCGATCCTGACCACGGCGAACCTGGGCACCTTCGATCCCGTCACCGACGCCGCCGGCGGCTCGATCTACACCGACGCGTTCAACATCACCATCGGCACCAGCTTCTCGGCGCCGCTGGTGGCCGGGACCTCGGCGTTGATGCTGACGCTGCGGCCGGAGCTCGCGCCCACCGAGGTACGCCGGCTGCTGATGGCGTCGTCGCGGGCTTTCCCGGCGATCGCGGGCGTGGACATGTGCCGCGAAGCCGACGGCATCGAGCAGCTGGAGTGCAACTGCACCACCACGACCTGCGGCGCCGGCATGCTCGACGCCGCGGCGGCCACGACCGCGGCCACCGGCCCGGTCGTGCGCATCGGCGTGACGCCGGCACAGCCGGTGGCCGGCAGCCTGCTCACGCTGACGTCCGACCAGACCTCGGTGCTCAGTGGCCGCAGCATCTCCAGTTACCAGTGGGCGCTGCTCAACGGCGGCGGCATCGTTGCGTCGCTGGCGGGGGCGACGACGGCTTCGGCCACCGCCACGCCCACGGCCGGCGGCGTCTTCGTCGTCAGCCTCACCGTCACCGACAACACGGGTGCGAGTGGCACGCAGACGGTCGAGGTCACCGTGATCGGCGACCCGCCTTCCAGCGGCGGCGGCGGTGCGCTCGGCCTAGGCTGGCTGGTCGCGCTGCTGGCGGCCGTGCTGGCACTGCGGCGCGCCCAAGCAGCCGAGCGGCGTTCGTGAGCGTGGGCTGGCGGTCCCGGCTTGCGCTGCGCGTCGCAGGCACCGTGCTCTGTGGCGTGGGTGCGATGGCTCCCGGCTGGGCGGTCGCGGACGGCGCCGCGCACGGGCTCATCATCAAGCTGCGCGACGCGAGCGATGGCTCGGCCGCGCCGCCGGGGAAGCTGCAGCGCGTGCTCGCCGAAGCCGGCATCTCGGCCCGCGCGCGTGGGGTCGGCCGGCGCTCGCAGCACCTCGATTTCGGCCGGCGCCTGAGCGCCGAAGAGGCCAGGAGCCTCGGCGAGCGCCTCGCGCGGCAGCCCGAGGTCGAGTGGGTGGTGCCCAACGAGCGCGAGCGCCGGCTCACCGTGCCGGCCGATCCGCTGTTCGCCTCGTCGTTCTCCAGCAGCGGCCAGTGGTGGCTGTTCGCCGCAGGCGGCAGCAACGCCAATGACATCGAGGAGAGGCGCCGCGGCGTGCCCGGCGTGCAGAGCGCCTGGTCGACGACGACCGGCAGCGCGGTGCCGGTGGTGGCCGTGCTCGATACCGGCATCACGGCGCATCCGGATCTCGGTGCCGGCGTGCTGCCCGGCCACGACTTCGTCTCGACCGTGGAGTACGCCAACGACGGCGACGGCTGGGACGCTGACGCCAGCGACCCCGGCGACTGGGTCAGCGACACCGACCGCTCGGCGGACCCGGTGCTGTTCGGCGATTGCGACGTCGACGACAGCTCCTGGCACGGCACCATCATTGCCGGCATGCTCGCCGCCGCCACGGACAACGGCGTGGGCGTCGCGGCGGCGAACTGGAACGCTCGGGTGCTGCCGGTGCGGGTGGCAGGCAAGTGCGGCGCCGAGGTGGCGGACATCATCGCCGGCATGCGCTGGGCCGCCGGCCTGCAGGTGCTCGATGGCCGGGGCCTGCCCCTGCCGATCAACCCGAACCGTGCGCGCGTGCTGAACATCAGCTTCGGCGGCAGCGCGCCCTGCAACGCGGCCTACCAGGAGACCATCGACGAGCTGGCGGCGGCGGGCGTCATCATCGTCGCGGCGGCTGGCAACGAGCACGGCGCGGTGGCACGGCCGGCCAATTGTCGCGGCGTGGTGGGCGTGGCGTCGCTGAACCGCGACGGCTTCAAGTCCAGCTACTCGAGCTTCGGCACGCAGGTGGCCCTCGCCACGGCGGGTGGCGATCCCCGGCAGATCGGCGCCTGGGGCATGGACCTCGGCGACGACGCCTTGCTGACGGTCTCCAACGCCGGGACGCGCCGGCCGGGCAGCGGCACCTATGCGCGCGCCGCGGGTACCAGCTTCGCCGCGCCGCTGGTGGCGGGCGTGGCCGGGCTGATGCTGTCGGTGAATCCTTCGCTCAGTGCGCGGCAGCTCGTCGACGGCCTGCAGCGCAGCGCGCGGCCGCACGTGGTGTCGCCGAAGATCGCGCAGTGCTCCGAGCGGAACCCCGGCCGCTGCCTGTGCACCACCTCGACTTGCGGCGCGGGCATCCTCGACGCCACCGGGGCCCTGCAGTACGCCGCCGATCCGGGCGGCTACGTGCCGCCGGCGCGCCAGCCCGAGGTCATCGACAACGCCGACGTCGACGCCGCCGTGGCCCTGGGTGCCGACCGGCCGGCGAACGCGTCCGTGCCCCCGGCGGCCTCGACCGGCGACTCGGGAGGGGGGGCGCTCGGCGCGTCCTGGCTGGCCGCGCTGGCCCTGGCCGTGGCCGCGCTCAGTTGGCGCAGGGGACGAAGCCTCGGCCCAGTGCAGGCGACCTGATCGTCGCCAGCCTGTCCGCCAGCGCCGCGTCGGCGTTCTGCACGCGCAGCATGTGCAGCGTGGTCGGCGCCGCCAACTCGACGACGCGCGCACTGCGCACGCCGCGCTGGCCGAGTTGGGCAAGCGACTGCTCGGCCGCCGCTCGCTCGTTGAAGCGGCCCAGGGACAGGCCCGGTGTGTACTCGGCCGGCGTGGTCACCTCCTGGTAGCTCACGCGGTTGCGCTTGAGCTCGTCCTGCTGCCTCGCCAGCGCGTCGCGATTCGGGTAGCGGCCCAGGTAGACCATCCAGCTGCCGGGGCGTTCGATCGTCACGTCGACCCAGCTGCCGGCGGGCAGCGCCGGCTGCAGGGCCTGCAGCGCGGCGACCGCCGACACCGAGGCGCCGGTGGCGAACGGCCCGGCCTCCAGGCAGGCGCCGCGCAGCGGCGCGCTGGCCGCCGATGCGGCGGGCAGCGGTGCGCCCGGGACCGTCCGCGGTGTCAGGGCGGCGCTGGCTGCCGACGGCGTCAGCACCACGACGAGGTCGGGGTTCTTCTGCCGCGCCAGCCGCTGCGGCTCGCGCTCGGGATGCGGGCGCAAGCCGGTCGCGCCCTCGAGCCAGCCACGCGTCCAGGCAAAGAACAGCAGGTTGGCCAGGACGAGGAGCAGGACGATCATCCGCAGCATGGCTATCGCGCGACGGCGCCCGGGTCGAGCCGCACGCTCACCTCGCCGCTGGTCACGGCGACGGTCCCTGCAGGGGTCTGCACCTGCAGAGCGCCGCGTTCGTCGACGCCGCGCGCCATCCCCTCGGCCAGGCCTTGCTGGGTGGTGCGCACTGGCTGGCCGAGGAGCAGGTCGCGCCGGGCGTACTCGGCCCGAAAGCCAGCGAACCCCTCGGCGTCGAAGCGCCGCAGCGCCTGCGCCAGGGGCAGCGCCAGCCGATGCAGCGCTTCGGGCGCGGTGACGGCATCGTCGAGTTCCTGCAGGCAGGCAAAGCCGGTGCTGGTGTCGTCGGCCCGCATCGGCTTGACGTTCAGGCCGATGCCGATCACGGCCAGGCGGGTGCGGCCCGCGGCCACGGTCTCGATCAGCACCCCGCCGAGCTTGCGGCCACGCGCCGGGCCGTCCATCAGCCAGAGGTCGTTGGGCCACTTCAGACCGACGCGCGGCGCGCGGCCGGCGTCGGGCGGGTCCAGCGCATCGGCCAGCGCGAGGCCGACCACCAGCGACAGGCCCGACCAGTCCTCGCGCACGATCGGCAGCGACAGCGAGAAGGTCAGCGACGCACCCGGCGCCGACTGCCAACTGCGGCCCAGGCGGCCGCGGCCGTTCGTCTGGTGCTCGGCGACGAGCAGACACGGCTGGATGTCCGCGGCGCGGCGGCCGAACGCGGCGCTTTCCACGCTGCGATGCACCAGCACATCGGCGTTGTCGGGCTCGGGCCGCACCTCGACGCGGGCGCGCTCGAGCAGCGCGCTGTTGGTGGACGTGCAGCGTTCCACGACCTCGACGCTCAACCCGGGCAGCAGCGGGCGCAGCTGCTGCCACAGCGCCTCGGCTCCCCAGTGCAGCGGCGGCTCGGCCATGGCATCCGGTCGATCAGCGCTTGCGAGCGAGCATGGTGCCGCGGCACTTCTTCGAGCCGCAGTGGCAGGCAAACTGCTTCTTCAGCTTCGCCGTGTACTTCTCGTCGATGATCAGCCCGTAGTCGTAGAAGAGTTCCTCGCCCGGCTTGATGTTGCGCAGCGCCTTGATGAAGACGCGGCCGTCGATCTCGTCGGCCTCGCAGTTGGGCTCGCAGGCGTGGTTGATCCAGCGTGCCGCATTGCCGCCGTGCTTCGCGTCGATGACGTTGCCGTCGTCGATGTGGAAGTAGAAGGTATGGTCGGGGTCCTTCGGGTCGTGAGGATGGCGGCGCAGCGCCTCGGGCCAGTCGATCACCTCGCCCTTGTACTCGATGATGACTTCGCCCTTCTTCAACGGCTTGAGCGCGAACACCCCCTTGCCGTGCACGCCGGAGCGGCGGACCTGGATGCGGCGGCCGCCCGTGGCCTGGGCGGCCGGGTGGGACTTGCCGTTGGTTGCTTGCGCCTTCATTGACTTTGGGTACATTGAATTCAGGGGCGCGCGCGTGTGCGTGCGTGCGCGCGAAGCCCGGATTGTATGGAGGATGCGGCGCGAGCCCGCCATGAGAACCTTGCACGAGACACCATGACCAAGTCACTCATCATTGCCGAGAAGCCCTCTGTCGCGCAGGACATCGTGCGCGCCCTGACGCCGATTGCGGGCAAGTTCGACAAGCACGACGAGTACTTCGAGAACGACAAGTACCTCGTCACCTCGGCCGTCGGCCACCTCCTGGAGATCAAGGCGCCGGAGGAATTCGACGTCAAGCGCGGCAAGTGGAGCTTCGCGCACCTGCCGGTGATCCCGCCGCATTTCGACCTCAACCCGATCGACAAGAGCAAGAGCCGGCTCAATGCCATCGTCAAGCTGGTCAAGCGCAAGGACGTGGGCGAACTGATCAACGCCTGCGACGCGGGGCGCGAGGGCGAGCTGATCTTCCGGCTCATCCAGCAGCACAGCAAGAGCAAGCACCCGGTCAAGCGGCTGTGGCTGCAGAGCATGACGCCGGCGGCCATCCGCGAGGGCTTCGAGAAGCTGCGCAGCGACGAGGAGCTGCGCGGCCTGGCCGAGGCTGCGCGCAGCCGCAGCGAGGCCGACTGGCTGGTCGGCATCAACGGCACGCGCGCGATGACCGCGTTCAACTCGCGCGACGGCGGCTTCTTCCTCACCACCGTGGGCCGGGTGCAGACGCCGACGCTGTCGATCGTCGTCGAGCGCGAGGAGAAGATCCGCAAGCACGTGGCGCGCGACTACTGGGAGGTCAAGGCCACCTTCGCCGCGCAGGCCGGCGAGTACGAGGGCAAGTGGTTCGACCCGAAGTGGAAGAAAAACCCCGACGATCTCGAGCAGCGCGCCGATCGCCTGTGGAACGAGGCCGACGCGCAGGCGATCGCCCAGGCCTGCCGTGGCGAGCCGGCCAGCGTCGCCGAGGAGGCCAAGCCGAGCACGCAGGCGAGCCCGCTGCTGTACGACCTGACCACGCTGCAGCGCGAGGCCAATTCGCGCTTCGGCTTCTCGGCGAAGACCACGCTGTCGATCGCGCAGGCGCTGTACGAGAAGCACAAGGTGCTGACCTACCCGCGGACCGACTCGCGCGCCCTGCCCGAGGACTACCTGCCGGTGGTGAAGCAGACCATGCAGATGCTCGCCGAGGAGGACCTGCCCGGCCCGCTGCGCGAGCTGAGCGGCCATGCGCGCAAGGCGCTCGCCGAGCAGTACGTCAAGCCGGCCAAGCGCGTGTTCGACAACGCCAAGGTGTCGGACCACTTCGCCATCATTCCGACGCTGCAGGCGCCGAAGAGCCTGACCGAGGTGGAGGCCAAGCTCTACGACATGGTGGTCAAGCGCTTCCTCGCGGTGTTCTACCCGAGCGCCGAATTCATGGTCACGACGCGCATCTCGACCGTGAAGAAGGATGGCAGGGAGTTCAACTTCCAGACCAACGGCAAGGTGCTCGTGAAGCCGGGCTGGCTGGCCGTCTATGGCCGCGAGGCGCAGGAGGACGATGCCACGCTCGTGCCGGTGGCCTCCGGCGAGGCGGTGCGCACCGACAGCGTGGCCGTGACCGCGCTGAAGACCAAGCCGCCGGCGCGCTACACCGAGGCCACGCTGCTGTCGGCGATGGAAGGCGCGGGCAAGCTGATCGACGACGACGAGCTGCGCGAAGCCATGGCCGAGAAGGGCCTGGGCACGCCGGCCACGCGCGCGGCGATCATCGAAGGCCTGATTCTCGAGAAGTACATGCACCGCGAGGGTCGCGAGCTGGTGCCCTCCGCCAAGGCCTTCCAGCTGATGACGCTGCTGCGCGGGCTGGGCGTGGAAGACCTGACCAAGCCCGAGCTGACCGGCAACTGGGAGTACCAGCTCGCCGAGATGGAGAAGGGTCGGCTGCAGCGTGAAGCCTTCATGGCCGAGATCGCCGCGATGGCCGAGCGCATCGTGCGCAAGGCCAAGGAGTACGACCGCGACACCATTCCGGGCGACTACGCGACGCTGACCGTGCCTTGCCCGAACTGCGGCGGCGTGGTGAAGGAGAACTACCGCCGCTTCGCCTGCGCCGGCAAGGACGGCAACAGCGAGGGCTGCGGCTTCTCGATCAGCAAGATCCCCGGCGGGCGCAGCTTCGAGCTTGACGAGGTGACGCAGTTCATCGCCCACAAGAAGATCGGCCCGCTGGAGGGCTTCCGCTCCAAGGCGGGCTGGCCGTTCACCGCCGAGCTCAAGCTCGCCTACGACGACGAGATCAAGAACTGGAAGCTGGAGTTCGACTTCGGCGAGGACGCCAAGAAGGCCGAAGGCGACGGCGAGCCGGTGGACTTCTCCGGCCAGGAGTCGCTCGGCGCGTGCCCGAAGTGCCAGGGGCATGTCTACGAGCACGGCAGCAGCTACGTCTGCGAGCACGCCGTGGGCGCCCACGTCACCTGCGACTTCAAGAGCGGCAAGATCATCCTTCAGCAACCGGTGGCGCGCGAGCAGATGACCAAGCTGCTGGCCACCGGCAAGACCGACCTGATGGAGAACTTCGTCTCCAACAAGACGCGGCGAAAGTTCAAGGCGCGCCTGTCCTACGACAAGAAGGAGGGCAAGGTGATCTTCGAGTTCGAGCCGCGTGCGGCGAAGAAGGTGCCGGCCAAGAAGGCTGCGGCGAAGAAGACGGCTTGAGCAGGCTGCCACCCTGCCTGTCGCGCCACGGCGAGCATTGCTGGCTCGCGGTCAGCGTGGTGCCGAACGCCAGGCGCACCGGCGCCGACGGGTTGCACGACGGTGCGCTGAGAGTGCGGCTGGCCGCGCCGCCGGTGGACGGCAAGGCCAACGACGTGCTGGTGCAGTGGCTGGCCGAAGAACTCCACCTGGCGCGGCGCCACGTGGCGCTGGTGCGCGGCCAGACGGCACGGCGCAAGGTCGTGGCGATCGACGCGCCGCAGCAGCAGGTGCTGGACTGGCTGCGCGGCCTGCTGCCGGCCGATCAGCCCTGACCGACGATGGAGGCGGTGGCCACCAGCTCCTCGAACAGTGCCATCGACACCTGTCCCGACACCGCATAGGGGTCGAGCACCGCGGTCTCGGAGTACTTCAGCAGCAGCGCCGGGTTCAGCCGCGCGAGGTTGACCTGGCCCATCGACCATCCGGCGAAGCGGCGTTCGCCGATCTCCTCGTAGCGCAGCAGCACCACGTCGCGGTGGCGCTTGTCGGCGGCGATGCGGTTGTACAGCGCGTTGACCTGCATGCGCCCGCCCTCGAGCAACTGCAGGAAGATGCCACCGGAGAAGCACAGCACCCCGGTGATGCCGTTGGCCGTGTTCTGCGCCTTGGACTGGCGCAGGATGGCCAGCAGCGCCTCCTGGTCGACCGCGTCGGCGGCGCGGCTGGCGTACATCAGGCGCACGAGCATGTCAGTTCCCGTTCTTCTTCGACAGCAGGGAGAGGAATTCTCGCCGCAGGTTGGCGTCCTTGAGGAAGGCGCCGCGCATCACCGAGTTGGTCATCATCGACTCGTCGTCCTTGACCCCGCGCCAGTGCATGCAGAAGTGGTCGGCTTCCATCACGATGGCCAGACCGTCGGGCTTGACGCGGTCCTGCAGCTCGTTGGCGAGCATGGTGACCGCCTCTTCCTGGATCTGCGGCCGGCTCATGATCCAGTCGCAGATGCGCGCGTACTTCGACAGCCCGATCAGGTTGCTGAATTCGTTGGGCAGCACGCCGATCCAGACCTTGCCGAGGATGGGGCACAGGTGGTGCGAGCAGGCGCTGCGCACCTTGATCGGGCCGACGATCATCAGCTCGTTCAGGCGCGAGAAGTTCGGGAACTCGGTGACCGATGGCATCGGCGTGTAGCGGCCGACGAACACCTCGCTGAGGAACATCTTCGCCACGCGCTTGGCGGTTTCCTGCGTGTTGTGGTCGCTGTCGGTGTCGATCACCAGTGCGCGCAGCACCTCCTGCATCTTCGCCGCGACCTCGGCCTTCAGCTCCTCGAGCTCGCCGTCCTCGATGAAGTCGGCGATGTTGTCGTTGGCGTGGTAGCGGCACTCCGCGCCCACCAGCCGGTAGCGGATGCGCTCCGAGGCGGGCAGTCGCGAGAGCTCCTCCTCGCTGCGGAAGATCGGGGTGGCTTGTTCGGCAGGCATGGTCCGGTCACGATTCGTCAAACACCACAGGGTAGCGCAGCCGGGCGGCCGGCGCAGCCGGGTGCCGCCCTGCCCGTAGACTGCGCGCGGTGAATGTCCCCGCCTCGCTCCCGCTCGCGCAACTGCTGACCCATGCCGCCGCCGCCGTGCAGGCCGTGCGCGCAGGTGCCAGCCTCACCGATGCGCTGGAGCGTTGCCCTGCGGCCGCCCGGCCGGGCGCGCAGGCGCTGAGCTTCCACGCGCTGCGCTGGCTGGGTGGCGCGCTGGCGGCGCGCCAGCGCCTCGTGCCGAAGGCGCCGCCGGCCGCGCTCGACGCGCTGCTGCTCACGGCGCTCGCGCTGCTCTGGCCAGGGTCGGGCACGCCCTATGCGGAACACACGCTGGTCGACCAGGCGGTGGTGGCGGCGAGGCAGCGCGGCGGTTTCGTCAACGCGGTGCTGCGCCGCTTCCTGCGCGAACGCGAGGCGCTGCTGGCCGCGCTCGAGAACGACCTGACGGCGCGCTACAACCATCCGCGCTGGTGGATCGATCGGCTGCAGCGCGACTGGCCGCAGCGTTGGCAGGCGGTGCTGGAGGCCGACCAGCAGCGCGCGCCGATGACGTTGCGCGTCAACCGGCGCCGCAGCAGCGTCGCGGCCTATATCGCGCGGCTGGCCGAGGCCGGCATGACGGCCTCGGCGCTGCCCGGCACGCAGGCCGTCGTGCTGGCCCAGCCCGTGCCGGTGCAGCAGCTGCCCGGGTTTGCCGACGGCGACGTGTCGGTGCAGGACGCTGCCGCGCAGCGCGCCGCGCCGCTGCTCATCGGCGCGGGCCTGCCGGCCGGCGCGCGGGTGCTCGACGCCTGCGCCGCACCGGGCGGCAAGACGGCGCACCTGCTGGAGCTGGCCGACCTCGACCTGCTGGCGCTGGACAGCGACGCGCAGCGGCTGGCGCGCGTGCACGACACGCTGACGCGGCTGCACCTGAGCGCCGGCACGGTCGCTGCCGACGCCGGCGACCCCGCCAGCTGGTGGGACGGTCGGCCGTTCGACGCCATCCTGCTCGACGCGCCGTGCAGCGCCTCGGGAATCGTGCGCCGCCATCCCGATGTGCGCTGGCTGCGCCGGTCCAGCGACATCGCGGCGCTGGCGCGCACCCAGGCGCGGCTGCTCGACGCGCTGTGGCCCACGCTGCGGCCGGGCGGCAGGCTGCTGTACTGCACCTGCTCGGTGTTCAAGGCCGAGGGCCAGGAGCAGATCGACGCTTTTTTGCAACGCCACGGCGATGCCGCACCGGCCGCCGACCCCTCCGTGCCCGGCCACCTGCTCCCGCTGCCCGACAATCAGCCTGATCGTTCGCCGCCACCGGCTGCCGCATCGGCGGACGGGTTCTTCTACGGCCTGCTCCTCAAGACCTGAATCCCGCCCAACCCATGCGCAGCGCGGCACGCTCGACCCACCGGCCAGGCCCCCGCGCAGCGAACGGCAGGCGCCGCCTCGGGCGCTTGGTCGCGCTGATCGTCGCCGCGTGGCTCGCCTGGTGGTCGGCCGGCGCCCTGGCCGACGGCACCGAGCTGTCCGCGTTCGAGGTGCAGCGAGGCGAGGACGGCCTGACCATCGACTACGCGATCAACTTCGAGCTGCCGCGCGGCCCCGAGGAGGCGCTGGCCAAGTCCGTGCCGCTGTACTTCGTCGCCGAGGCGGAGGTGTTCCGCGACCGCTGGTACTGGCGCGACAAGCGCGTCGCCAGCGCCTCGCGCATCTGGCGCATCGTCTACCAGCCGCTCACCTCCAACTACCGCGTCACCTTCGCCGGCATCAGTCAGAGCTACGCCACGCGAGCCGAGGCCTTTGCCGCCATCCGCCGCGGCGTGAACTGGAAGGTCGCCGAGCCTTCACAGCTGGAAGAGGGCTCGAGGCACTACGTCGAGTTCAACTTCCGCCTCGACACCTCGTTGCTGCCACGGCCGATGCAGATCGGCATCGGCTCGCAGCCGGAGTGGGCGCTGTCGGTCGAGCGCACGCAACGCTTCGACTAGCGCGTCGAAACCCGGCGTCTGCCGCTGAGATCCCACCGCGACCATGAAGAAGGCGACCCGCTGGGCCTGGATCGTCGCGCTGGTGGCGGTGACCGGCGCCGGCCTCGTGCTCGCCTTCCTGCTCTCGGTGGCCACCAACAGCCCTGCCCTGTATGAACGCCACTACGTCTGGCTGTTCTGGGTCAACGTCACGGTGGCCGCGCTGCTGCTGCTGGTCATCGGCATCGCCTCGGTGCGGCTGGTGGTGCGGGTGCGCAGGCGCAAGTTCGGCAGCCGGCTGCTGCTCAAGCTGGCGGCGATCTTCGCCCTGGTCGGCGTGGTGCCGGGCATCCTGGTCTACACGGTCAGCTACCAGTTCGTGTCGCGCAGCATCGAGAGCTGGTTCGACGTGAAGGTGGAGAGTGCGCTCGACGCCGGCCTCAACCTCGGCCGGGGCACGCTCGACGCGCTGGTCAACGAACTCGCCAACCGCACGCGCCTGGCCGCCGAGAAGCTCGCCGAAAGCGGATCGTCCGCTGCGCTGCTGGAAGGGCGCGGCGGCAGCGCGACGACACTGGCGCTGGAGCGGTTGCGCGAGCAGCTCGCCGTGCAGGAGGTGGCGATCGTCAGCGCCTCGGGCCACTCGCTGCTCTCGGCGAGCAGCAGCGCCGCCGGGCTGTTGCCGGAGCGGCCGGGCGCGACGATGCTGCGCCAGGCGCGGCTGCAGCGCGTCGTCGGCCAGCTCGAGGGACTCGACGAGGACGCCGGCAGCGCGGCGCAGGGCCGCATCCGCGTGGTCGCCCTGGTGCCGAGCGCCAATTTCGCGCTCGCCGAACAGGAGCGCTACCTGATGGTGCGCCAGCTGCTGCCGGCGACGCTGACGGCCGATGCGCTGTCGGTGCAGACGGCCTACCGCGAGTACCAGCAGCGTGCGCTGGCGCGCGACGGCCTGCGCCGCATGTACATCGGCACGCTGACGCTGGCGCTGGTGCTGGCGGTGTTCGGTGCTGTGCTGCTGGCCGCGCTGCTCGGCAACCAGCTCGCCAGGCCGCTGCTGCTGCTCGCCGAGGGAGTCGACCAGGTGGCGCACGGCGACCTCAGCGCCAAGCCGGTGTTCGCCTCGCGCGACGAACTCGGCGGCCTGACGCGGTCGTTCGCCGACATGACGGAGCAGCTCTCCGAGGCGCGCGCGCTGGTGCAGCGCAGCGTGCGCCAGGTGGAGGGCGCACGCGCCAACCTGCAGACCATTCTCGACAACCTGACCGCGGGCGTGATCGTGTTCGACCGCGAGGGCCGCATCGACACCGTCAACCCGGGCGCCACGCGCATCGTCAAACTGCCGCTGTCGGCCTACCGCGGGCGGCGTCTCGACGAGGTGCCGGGGCTGGAAGGCTTCGCCAAGAGCGTGTGGCAGCGCTTCGAGCTGCATGCCACCAGCCCCGAGGCCGGCGAGCGCGATCACTGGCAAGACAGCTTCGATCTGCAGACGCAGGACTCGCAGGGTCGCGACCGCGATACGCTGACGCTGCTGGTGCGCGGCGCGGCCATGCCGCAGGGTGCGCGGCTGATGGTGTTCGACGACATCACCGAAGTCGTCTCCGCGCAGCGCACCGAGGCCTGGAGCGAAGTGGCGCGGCGGCTCGCCCACGAGATCAAGAACCCGCTCACGCCGATCCAGCTCTCCGCCGAGCGGCTGCAGCACAAGCTCGAAGCCAAACTGGAGGGGCCGGACCAGACCATGCTCGCCAAGTCCGTCGCCACCATCGTCAACCAGGTGCAGGCGATGAAGGCGCTGGTCAACGAGTTCCGCGACTACGCGAGGCTGCCGGCGGCCCAGCTGAAGGCCCTGGACCTGAATGCCCTGGTCGCCGAGGTGCTGGGCCTGTACGTCACCGCGCAGGAGTCGGGTCGGCTGCATGCCGAATTCGGCCAGAACATGCCGCTGATCGTCGGCGACAGCACGCAGCTGCGCCAGGTCATCCACAACCTGGTGCAGAACGCGCTCGACGCCGTGGCGGACAAGCCCGACGGCCGCGTCCTCGTCCGCACCGAGGCGGCGCGCACCGAGCAGGGCGACGTGCGCGCCGTGCGCCTGCAGGTGCTCGACAACGGCCACGGCTTTCCGGAGAAGGTGCTCAAGCGAGCCTTCGAGCCCTACGTCACGACCAAGAGCAAGGGCACGGGCCTCGGCCTGGCGGTGGTGAAGAAGATCGCCGACGAGCACGGCGCGCGGGTGCGCATCGCGAACCTGGGGGTGGCGCGCGACGTCGCCGCGGGCGACACTGCGGCGCCTCCGGGCGCCGCCCCTGCGACGGGGGCGCAAGTTTCGCTATCATTTTCCAAGTTCGCTCCGGCCGACGGCCACTCGGCCGCCACGGCTGCCACCGAGAGCCGGACGCACTGACCATCCATGGCGATCATTCTTGTTGTAGACGACGAACTCGGCATCCGCGCGTTGCTGTCGGAGATCCTGACCGACGAGGGCCACACCGTCGAAGTGGCCGAGAACGCTGCCGAGGCGCGCGCCTGCCGCGAGCGCCTGCGCCCGGACCTCGTGCTGCTGGACATCTGGATGCCCGACGTGGACGGCATCACGCTGCTGAAGGAATGGGGCGCCACCGGCTTGCTCACGATGCCGGTGATCATGATGAGCGGGCACGGCACGATCGACACTGCGGTCGAGGCCACCAAGTTCGGCGCGATGGCCTTCCTGGAGAAGCCGGTGACGCTGCAGAAGTTGCTGCGCGCCGTCGAGCAGGGCCTGGTCAAGCCGGCGGCGGGACATCGGCAGGCGTCGCCGGCGGCGGTCCCGCACCACAACCACCATCTCGGCGAGGGCGCGCTGACCGTCGAGGCGGCGATGCCCGGTAGCTCGATGTTGCCGTCTGCGCCGCTGATGCTGGGGCCCCAAGCCGAGCAGAGCTTCGACCTCGACCGCCCGCTGCGCGAAGCGCGCGATGCCTTCGAGAAGAGCTATTTCGAGTTCCACCTCGCGCAGGAGAACGGCAGCATGACGCGCGTGGCGGAGAAGACCGGCCTCGAGCGCACGCACCTGTACCGCAAGCTCAAGCAACTCGGCGTGGACCTCTCGCGCAACAAGCGCGGCGGGGCACTCTGATCCGGAGGGCCCCGCGCCTGGGCTATACTTCGCGGTTCCTGGCCAAGTAGCTCAGTTGGTAGAGCAGCGGATTGAAAATCCGCGTGTCGGTGGTT
>NZ_CALFYO010000024.1 GCF_937952055.1 uncultured Piscinibacter sp. | reverse complement strand
GCCGCGGCTACAAGTTCTCGACCTATGCGACCTGGTGGATCCGCCAGGCCATCACGCGCTCGATTGCCGACCAGGCGCGCACCATCCGCATCCCGGTGCACATGATCGAGACGATCAACAAGATGAACCGCCTGTCTCGCCAGCACCTGCAGGAGTTCGGCTTCGAGCCGGATGCGCCGACGCTGGCCGAGAAGATGGAAATCCCCGAGGACAAGATCCGCAAAATCATGAAGATCGCCAAGGAGCCGATCTCCATGGAGACGCCGATCGGCGACGACGACGACTCGCACCTGGGTGACTTCATCGAGGACACCAACAACACCGCGCCGATCGAGGCTGCCATGCAGGCCGGCCTGCGCGACGTGGTGAAGGACATCCTCGATTCGCTGACCCCGCGCGAAGCCAAGGTGCTGCGCATGCGCTTCGGCATCGAGATGTCCACCGACCACACGCTGGAAGAGGTGGGCAAGCAGTTCGACGTCACTCGTGAGCGCATCCGTCAGATCGAGGCAAAGGCAATCCGCAAGCTCAAGCATCCGAGCCGATCGGACAAGCTGCGCACCTATCTCGACAACTTGTAAGACGAACGGTGCGAATGCCGCGACAAAGGGCCCCGCAAGGGGCCTTTTTTCGTCGGAAGGCATCTGTCGAAACGATAAACTTTCGGGCTTCCAGCGTCGTCGCGCCACCGCATGACCCAGATTGTCGAACGCACCATCCTCTTCGCGGACCTGCGCGGCAGCACCTCGCTGTACGAGTCGATGGGCAATGCCGAGGCCACGGCGGTGGTCACGCAGAGCGTGGCACTGCTCGCGCGCATCGTCGAGGCCCTGGGGGGCCAGGTTGTCAAGACACTCGGCGACGGCCTGATGGCGATGTTCACCGCTCCCGCGGCCGCGCTGGAAGCGGCCGACGAGATGCACGAGTCGATGGAGCGCATCGGCGGACCCGGAAGCTCGCTGCCGCAGCCGCTGAAGGTGCAGGTGGCACTGGCTTGCGGCGAGGTCGTGGAGATGTCGGGCGACGTCTTCGGCGATGCCGTCAACGTCGCCGCCCGCCTGCTCGACCACGCCGGCGACAACGAGACGCTGCTCACCTCCGTGGTGCTTGCGGGCCTGCCGCCGGTCAAGCGCATGCGCTTTCGCAGCCTGGATCGCATGCAGCTGCGCGGCCGCGTCGAGCCGGTGCATGTCTACCTGCTCGAGGCACAACGCAACCCCGGCGACACCGCCGCCACCGCCTTCGGCGACATGGCCCCGGCACCCGAGCCCGAGGGCATCCGCCTCGTCTGGCAGGATCTCAACCGCGTCTACAGCGGCACCAGCCTGCCGGTCGTTCTCGGCCGCAGCCCGCAAGTGACCTACTGCATCGACGACACCCGCGTGTCGCGCTCGCACGCACGCATCGACTGGCATGGCGGCACGTTCCAGCTCACCGACCTGAGCTACAACGGTACCTACGTGCGCTTCGATCACGATCCCGAGGTCATCAGCCTGCGCCGCGGCACCTGCACACTGCACGGCAGCGGCCTCATCGGGCTGGGGGCGCCGCCCATCGAAGCCGACGGTCCCTGCGTCCGCTTCGAGGTCATGAAGTTTGCGGACACCCAGCCGCACGACCTCTATCTTTAAGGATGGCCGAGAACGCGCAGGCCGAGGGTCCATCGCCGCTGGCCGAAGTGCAGCTTGCCGCTGCACCTCAGCTGACGCAGGCGTTGCAGGCCGTGGCGCGCAGCGCCTGCCGGCAACTCCACGCGGCGCGAGTCGCAGTGCTCATCGACGACGGGCAAGAGCGTCACTTGATCTGCTCCGACGCAGGCGACTGGCCGGAAGGCGCCGCGCTGTCGATCGCACTGCACGCAGCGGGGCGACCGGTCGGCAGTCTGCAGGTGCTCAGCGCAAAGAGTGCCTCGGGCGAGGCGCTCGCCGACCTGGCAGCCCTCGCCTCGGCCCTGCTCGAGTCGCGCCAGGCCGAGTTGCGGCTGCGCGCTCTGGCAGAGCGCGTGCGCAGGGCCGGCGCCGCCGGCAGCGACTGGCTCTGGGAAACCGACGTCGACGGGGTGCTGACCTGGGTCTCCGACAGTGTCGAGGCACACACGGGCTGGCCGGCGGCCCGCCAGATCGGCATGCACTCGATGAAGCTGAACCGCCCCCCACCGGGCGACGCGGAACGCGAGAGCTGGGACCGCTATCGGCAACAGCGCGCGGCGCGCCACCCCTTCCGCGACGGCATCGGCGAACGCGACACCGCGCACGGCACGATGCTGGTGGCCATGAGCGGACAGCCGCGCTTCGACGCCGACGGCCGCTTCGCCGGCTACCACGGCGCGGCGCGCGACGTGACCGCCGAGGTCGCGCGGCGCGACCTCGCACAGCGAGCGCAGAACCTGCAACTGCAGGCCATGGAAGCGGCCCGGGCCGGCATCATGATCAGCGGACCCGATGGGCGCGTCCAGATGAGCAACGCCGCCTGGCAGCGCCATGTCGGCCGATTCGGCAAGACCGACGAGGCGACCTGGGAGTCGCTGGTGCGGGCCATGGCCTACAGTGGCGCCTATCCCGACGCACTGGGTCGAGAGGAAGAGTTCATCGCCTGGCGGTTGTCGCTCGCTTCGCCCACCGCGACGCCGCACGAACTGCGCTTCGAGGACCGGCACGTGCTGGTCAGCGACCTGCGCCTGCCGGACGGCAGCACCGTGCACCTGTCGATCGACATTTCCGAGCGGTACCGCGCCGAGCAGCAGCGCCGCATCGCCGAGTCACGCATGAGTGCCGTCCTGCGCGCCGTGCCCGACCTCTGGTTCGTCGTCGACCGCGACGACAACTACCTCCTGTGCAGCGACGAGAACCACCCGCTGCTCATCGAGCCCTTCGAGCGGCAGCGCGGCCGTCCCTTCGGTGCCGTGCTTCCGGCGCCGTACGACGAGCAGGCCCGCCGGGCCCTGGCGCGCGCGCGCAGCACGGGCGAGTCGCAGCGCCTCGAGTACGAGTGCACGACACGGGATGGCAGGCGACGCGTCTTCGAGGCCCGCGTCGCCCCGATGACCGACGGGCAGGTGCTCTACCTGACCCGCGACCTCACCGACCGGGTGCATGCGGCCGAACAGTTGCGCATCAGCGAGGACCTGTACCGCTCCGTGGCCGCGACGATCAGCGATGGTCTCGTGGTGGCGGGCCCGAACGGGCGCGTGCTGGCCTGCAACCCCTCGGCTGGCGAGACGCTGGCCTGCGACCCGGCCGCGCTCCAGGGCAAGCGCCTGAGCGAACTGGGCTACCGCCTTCACGACGAGCAGGATCGACCGCTGAACCCGTCGAATCACCCGGTCTACCGCGTGCTGTCGGGCGGCCCCGACGAGCGGGATCGCGCGCTGGTGCTGCACCGGCCCGACGGCTGCGTGCGCCGTGTCCTGCTCACCGCGCGTGCCATGCGCTATGCGGCGGGGCATGAGGCGCGGTCCTGCCTGGTCACGCTCCGCGACGTCACCGCAGAGCACACTGCCGCCCAGGCACTGGCCGCCGCCGAGGTGCGCTGGCGCTTTGCACTTGAGGGTGCCGGCGACGGCGTATGGGACTACGACGAGGACACCGAGCAGGTCTTCTACTCGCCGCGCTGGAAGGAACTTCTCGGCCACGCAGATCACGAGATCGGCACGTCGATCAAGGAGTGGTCGCGACGCATCCACCCCGACGACTACAAGCCGGTCATCCAGGCCATCCTCGACTACCGCGAGGGCCGCACCGAGCATTACGAGACCGAGCACCGCCTGCGCCATCGCGACGGCCACTGGATCTGGGTGCTCGACCGCGGCAAGATCGTCGAGCGCCGGGACGACGGGAGCCCGCGCCGCGTGGTCGGCACGCACACCGACATCACCCGGCTCAAGCAGGCCGAGCAGGCGCTGCTCGACAAGCAGGCTGCCGAAATGGCCAGCCGCGCCAAGAGCGAGTTCCTCTCGCGCATGAGCCACGAGATGCGCACGCCCCTGAATGCGGTGATCGGATTCTCTCAGCTGCTGCGCCTGCAGCCCGACAACGCCACCGGCAAGGTGGTCGAGTACGCCGACCACATCCTGCGCGCCAGCGAGCACCTGCTCGGCCTGGTCAACGAGGTGCTGGACCTGCAGCGCGTCGAGGAGGGCCGCACCGCGCTGCAACCGCAGTCCATCGAGCTCGCCCCCTTCATGGAGAGCACACTCGAATTGCTGCGCCCGGCCGCGCTCTCGCAGGGCATCGCCCTGACCAGCCAGCTTCCCTCCGGACACTGGGTAAGGGCCGACGCTCGCAGCCTTCGCCAGGTGCTCATGAACATGGTGTCGAACGCGGTCAAGTACAACCGCCCTGGTGGCTGGGTGGCTGTGTCGCTGCCGGAGGCGCCGCCCGGCCGCTGCGTGATCGCCATCGAGGACACCGGCTCCGGCCTCACCGACGAGCAGCTCGCGCGGCTGTTCCAGCCATTCGAGCGCCTCGGCCACGAGACTTCGGACATCGAAGGCAGTGGCCTCGGCCTGGTCATCACGCGCGGTCTGATCGAGCAGATGGGCGGCACGGTCTCGCTGTCCAGCGTGCCGGGGGCAGGCACACTCGCACGCATCGACCTGCCGGCCGCCGACGGCCCCGGCACCGTACCCGCGCCGCTGGGCGAACCCGAGCCGCCGGCCAGGGAGACGCTGGCGCCCGGGGCGCCGCAGCTGCGCGTGCTCTACGTCGAGGACAACCGCATCAACGCCCTGCTCTTCGAGGAGGCGATGCGCCTGCTCGGCGGCATCGAACTGCGGATCGCCGAGTCCGGCGCCGAGGCGCTGGCGATGGCGGAGAGCTGGGTGCCCCAGGTGCTGGTCCTCGATGCCAACCTGCCCGACATGAACGGCCACGCGTTGCTCGGCCTCCTGCGCCGCGTGCCGGCGCTGGCCTCGTTGCCGGCCTTCATGTGCTCGGCCGACGCCCTGCCGGAGGACCTGGACCGGGCGCGCCTGGCCGGCTTCCAGGACTACTGGACCAAGCCGATCGAGATGTCCAAGGTCAGTGCGGCGCTGGATTCGCTGCGCAGCACCACACCCGAGTGAGCCAGGCCGGGACGGGTCGCCGATAATCGCGCGCCGTCCGAGACCCACCGATGACCTTCGCCACCGAACCTCCGTTCCACCACGGCTCACCTGAACAGCGTGCGGTGCTGCTGGTCAACCTGGGCACACCCGATGCACCGACACCGGCTGCGCTGCGCCGGTACTTGGCGCAGTTCCTCGGCGACCCGCGCGTGGTCGAGATCCCGCGCCTGCTGTGGTGGCTGATCCTGCACGGCGTGATCCTTCGCGTGCGGCCGGCCAAGTCGGCGAAGAAGTACCAGAGCATCTGGAGGCCCGAAGGTTCGCCGCTGCTGGTGTGGAGCGCGAAGCAGGCCGCGCTGCTGCGCGGCTATCTGGGCGAGCGCGGCCATCCCGTGCTGGTGCGCCACGCGATGCGCTACGGCAACCCGTCCGTGGCCGGCGCGCTCGACGAATTGAAGGCCGCCGGCGCCACACGCATCCTGCTGCTGCCGATGTACCCGCAGTACTCCGGCCCGACCACCGCCAGCGCCTGGGATGCGGTAGGCGCCTGGTCGGCGAAGGTGCGCCACTTGCCCGAACTGCGCTTCGTCAACCACTACCACGACGACGCCGGCTACATCGAGGCGCTCGCCCAGCGCGTGCTGGCGCATTGGCAGACGAACGGCCGCGGCGACCGCCTGGTGCTCAGCTTCCACGGGGTGCCGAAACGGACGCTGCTGCTTGGTGACCCCTACCACTGCGAATGCCTGAAGACCGCACGGCTGCTCGGCGAACGGCTGTCGCTGCAGCCGGACCAGCTCGTCGTCACCTTCCAGAGCCGCTTCGGCAAGGCCGAGTGGCTGCAACCCTACACCGAGCCGACGCTGATCGCGCTGGCGACACAGGGCGTGAAGCGGGTCGACGTGATGTGCCCCGGCTTTGTCGCGGACTGCCTGGAGACGCTGGAAGAGATCGACCAGGAGGCCCGCGCGGCCTTCGTCCGGGCAGGCGGCAAGGAGTTCCACTACATCCCCTGCCTGAACGACAGCCACCCGTGGATCGCAGCGTTGGCCGACCTGGCCATCCGCCACATGCAAGGCTGGCCGGCGAAGGCCGCCGACTCGACGGCACTGGAAGCACAGCGCCGGCGCGCGCTGGCCGCGGGCGCACCCGACTAGCGCCCTCGAGGTGCTCCGCTCGCGGCCGGCAGATCCCGACCGGGCCCCCTCTCGCGGCCCTCGGGTGCGTTCCGGGGCGGACCGGCCGCGGTGCGCGATCAGGGCGCCCGGCGCAGCCTGCGACGCAGACGCAGCAGGCGTGGCAGGCCGAGCACGAGGAAGATCACCAAGAGCAGCGTGAGCGACATCGGCCGCTCGACGAACACGCCCCAGCGGCCTTCGCCGATCGACAGAGCGTTGCGCATCTGCGCTTCGGCCAGCGGCCCGAGGATCATGCCGACCACCACCGGCGCGGTGGGAAAGTCGAAGCGGCGCATCACCACGCCGAGCAGGCCGATCGCATAGAGCAGCACCAGGTCGAAGGCCGACTGGCGCATGCCGTAGACACCCACCGTCGCGAAGATCAGGATGCCGGCGTACAGCGGCGGCTTGGGGATCTTCAGCAGCTTCACCCAAAGGCCCACCATCGGCAGGTTGAGCACCAGCAGCATGACGTTGCCGATGTACAGCGAGGCGATCAGCGCCCACACCAGCGAGGCATTGGTGTCGAACAGTTGCGGTCCGGGATTGATGCCGTAGTTCTGGAACGCACCGAGCAGGATGGCGGTGGTGTTGGAGGTCGGGATGCCCAGCGTCAGCAGCGGGATCAGCGTGGCGGTGATGGCGGCGTTGTTGGCCGCTTCCGGACCGGCCACGCCTTCGATTGCACCGGTGGTGCCGAACTCCTCCTTGTGGCTGGACAGCTTCTTCTCGGTGGCATAGCTGAGAAAGGTCGGGATCTCGCTGCCGCCGGCGGGAATGGTGCCGAACGGGAAGCCGATGGCGGTGGCGCGCAGCCACGCCGGCCACGAGCGCCGCCACTCGCCAGCAGTCATGTGCACCTTGCTCATGCGGTTGCGCGTCTCGACCGTGCGCCCCTCGTAGAGCACGGCATACAGCGCCTCGGCGACGGCGAACAACCCCACCGCGATCAGCACCACCTCGAGTCCGTCCAACAGTTCGGGCACGCCGCCCGTGTAGCGCGCCTGGCCAGAGATCTGGTCCAGCCCCACGAGGCCCATGGCCAGGCCGACGAACAGCGCAGTGATGCCGCGCAGCGTGCTCTTGCCGAGCACGGCGGAGACGGTGCAAAAGGCCAGCACCATCAGCAGGAAGTATTCCGGGGGGCCCAGCTTGACCGCGTGCTCGGCCACCAGCGGGGCAAACAGCGTGACCAGCACCGTGGCGATGGTGCCGGCGACGAAGGAGCCGATCGCTGCAGTGGCCAGCGCCGCGCCGGCACGGCCGTGCTTGGCCATCTTGTTGCCTTCCATGGCGGTGACCATGGAGCCGGCCTCGCCCGGAGTGTTCAGCAGGATGGAGGTGGTCGAGCCGCCGTACATTGCGCCGTAGTAGATGCCAGCAAAGAAGATCATCGATGCGGTCGGTTCGACCTTCAGCGTGATCGGCAGCAGCATCGCCACGGCGGTCGCCGGGCCGATGCCGGGCAGCACGCCGACCGCGGTGCCGATGGTGCAACCGAGCAGCGCCCACAGCAGGTTGATCGGCGTGCCGGCGGTGACGAAGCCCTGCAGGAGGCTGTTCCAGATGTCCATGGCTCAGATCCAGCCGGTCGAGGTCAGCCCGGGCAGGTTGATCGCCAGCAGCTTGCCGAACATCCAGTAGACGGGTGCGGCGATCGCCATGCCGACCAGCAGGTCGACGATCCAGGCCCGCGGCGAGAGATCCAGCCGGCCTTCGGCCGACTTGAAGCCGCGCACCGCGAGCACGAAACACAGCGCACAGCTCAGCACGAAGCCGATGCGGGTGATCAGCGCTGCCGTGGTGAGGATGCCGATCGACACCCAGACGAAACCGGGCCAGTGGCCGTCCTGCGCCCCCGAAGGCTGCTCCATCGTGCGAAAACCGCCGCGGGCCGCCTCCCGGACGAGGAGCGCACCGCAGGCCAGCAGCGTGAGACCCACCACCCAGGGCAGGAAGTTCGGCCCCACGCCACCGTAGCCGGCTTCGGCGCTGATCTGCGTGGCGCCGACGGCGATCAGGCCGCCGAGCGCCAGCGTTCCGGCGCCCACCAGACCCTGGCGAACATTCATCAGATCATCCCGGACTTGACCATCACGGCGCGCAGGCTGGCGAATTCGTCGTCGACGAACTTCTCGAACTCGGGGCCGGCCATCAGCGCGGGCGTCCAGGCGTTCTTCTCCAGCGCCTCCGCCCAGGCCTTGGACTTGGTGGCCTTCACCACCATGTCGGTCAGCGCCTTGCGCTGCTCGCCGGTGATGCCGGGAGCGGCGTACACGCCGCGCCAGTTGCCGATCACCACGTTGATGCCTTGCTCCTTCAGCGTCGGCACGTCGACGCCGGGCAGGCGCTTGTCGGAGGTGACGCCGATCGCCCGCATCTTGCCGGCCTTGATGTACTCGGCGAACTCGCTGTAGCCGCTGCCGCCGATGCTCACGTTGCCGCCGAGGATGGCCGCGACCGCCTCGCCGCCTCCGCGGAAGGCGACGTAGTTGATCTTCGCCGGATCGACGCCGACCTCGCGGGCGATCATTGCCGCGGCGATGTGCTCGGTGGAGCCGCGCGAGCCGCCACCCCACTTGACGCTGCCCGGGTCCTTCTTGAGCTGCTCGATGACCTCCTTCATCGTCTTGAATGGCGAGCTGGCCGGCAGCACGAAAACGTTGTACTCGCTGGTCAGGCGCGCCAGCGGCGTGGCCTGCGACAGGCTCACCGGCGGCTTGCCGGTGATGATGCCGCCGAGCATGACCGCGCCCATCACCATCAGCGCGTTCGGGTCGCCTTTGCTCGCATTGACGAACTGCGCCAGTCCGATGGCACCCGCGGCCCCTCCCTTGTTGTCGTAGCTCACCGACGCGGCCACGCCGGCGTCCTGCAGCGCCTTGCCGAGCGCTCGGCCGGTGCTGTCCCAGCCGCCGCCGGGGTTGGCCGGGATCATCATCTTCAGGTTGGCATTGGCGCGGGCCGAGAGAGGCAGCGTGCCGACGGCGGCGAGCGCGGCCAGGGAGCGGAGGAAGGTGTCGCGACGCATGTGCTTGTCCCCTTGCTTGGTTGACGGATGCTGCGATGTTCGGCACGCAAGCTGTCAACCGGCTGTCCGTTTCCCTAGGGAAAGCTCTAGGGCCGATGGCGGATCGTCTGCCCCGGCCGTGACCGAGACTGGCGCCCCGATGAAGCTGCTGCTGATCGAAGACAACCCCGCCATGCAGACCACGCTGCAGCGTTCGTTCGAGCGCCGTGGCATCCAGGTCGTGCCTTGCACCGACGGCGCGCGTGCCCTCGACCGCTGGCGCGCCAGCGTGCCCGACGTCGTGCTGCTCGACCTCAGCCTGCCCGGGCTGGATGGACTGCAGGTCCTCACGCAGGCGCGCGCCGAGGGGCTGCGCACGCCGGTGCTCATCCTCACCGCACGCGGCACGGTGGGCGACCGCATCCTCGGCCTGAACAGCGGCGCCGACGACTACCTGGCCAAGCCCTTCGACCTCGACGAGTTGGAGGCGCGCATCCGCGCCCTCGCCCGGCGCCGCGAACCTGCCGGGCCGACGTCGTTCGCAGCGCCCTCCTTCGCCGGCTTGAGCGTCGACGCCGACAGCGGTGCCGTGCGCCTGGACGGCGCGCCGATGGAGCTGACGCCGCGCGAAAACGCCATGTTGCGCGCCTTGCTGGCCCGCCCCGGCCAGGCGGTCGCCAAGGAGCGGCTCGTCGAGGCCGTGTTCCCCGCAGAGGACGTGCAGCCCGACGCCATCGAGGTGGTGGCCTACCGCCTGCGCAAACGACTGGCCGGGACGAACGTCCAGCTGGTGACGCTGCGCGGGCTCGGCTACCTGCTCAAGGTCCAGGCATGAGCTTCGGTCCGCGTTCGCTGCGCAGCCAGCTGCTGATCGGCATCCTCGTTCCAGTGCTGCTCGGCCTGACCATCAACACGGTGAGCCTGTACCGCCAGGCGCTGCGCGCCGCCGACACCGCCTACGACCGCACGCTGCTGGCCAGCGCCAAGTCGATCGGCGAGCAGTTGCAGGTGAGCGGCGCCGGCGATGCCGCGCGCGTGCAAGCCATCGTGCCCTATTCCGCCCTGGAGGCGTTCGAGGCCGACAACCGCAGCCGCATGTACTTCAAGGTCAGCGGCTTCCAGGGCGAGATGGTGTCGGGCTTCGAGGACCTGCCGCGCTGGCGCGGCCGGCTGCCCGACAAGGGGCCCTATGCGGCGCTGGTCGACTTCTACGACGAGGTCTATCGCGACCAGCCGGTGCGTGTGGCCGTGCTGCTGCAGCCCGTGGCGAGCCCCGAAGGGCGCGGCATGGCGACCATCCAGGTGGCCGAGACGCTGGAACTGCGCCAGACGCTGGCGCGTCAGATCCTCGTCGATACGCTGTGGCGACAGGCGGTGCTGCTGGCCGTGCTGGCCGGCGCGGTGTTGTGGGTGGTGCAGCGCGCGACGCAGCCGGTACGCGAACTGAGCGCGCAGCTGCGCGGGCGCGCGGAGAACGACCTGGCACCGATCACCTCCGAAGGGGCGCCGCGCGAGCTCAAGCCGCTGCTCGACGCGACCAACCAGGTGATGGGCCGTCTGGCCCATCTGCTCGAGCATCAGAAGCGCTTCGTGCGCGACACCGCGCACCAGCTGCGCACGCCGCTGGCGGTGCTGAAGACGCAGCTGCAGTCGGCGCTGCGCGGCGATGTCGAGCCGCAGCAGGCGCTGCGCGAGATCAACCACACGGTGGACCGCGCCACCCAGCTCGCCAACCAGATGCTTTCGCTGGCCAAGGTGGAGCAGTTGCGCCAGCAGGGCGACGCACCGCGGGTCGACTGGGCGGAGATCGCCCGTGCCGTCGCGCTGGACCTCGGCGCGCTGATCGCGCAGCGCCAGCTCGATTTCGAGATCGCCACCGTCAGTGCGCCGGTGCGCGGCCACGAGTGGGCCCTGCGCGAGCTGACGCGCAATCTGCTGCACAACGCGATCAGGCACTGCCCCGAGGGAGGCACCCTGGCGATGAGGCTGGTCAGCGACGGCCGCACCGCCGCACTGACCATCTCCGACAGCGGCCCGGGCCTGGCCGCGGACCTGCGCGAGCGACTGTTCCAGCCGTTCGCCTCCGGCGAGCGCGGCGGCGGCTCCGGTCTCGGACTGGCGATCTGCGGCGAGATCGTGCGCACCCTCGGCGGCAGCATCTCGCTGGACAACCGGCATGCTGGCGGCCGCGTCGCCGGATTGAACGCGACGGTGCGCGTTCCGCTGGCGGACAATGGCGCCTGATGAGCGAAGACGACGGCACCCGCGTGCGCCTGGACAAATGGTTGTGGGCGGCGCGCTTCTACAAGACGCGCAGCCTCGCCGCCGAGGAGATCGCCAAGGGCCGCATCGAGGTCAATGGCCAGGCGGCCAAGGCCTCGCGCGAGGTGCACGAAGGCGACCTGATCGCCATCCGCCAGCCGCAGATGCCGCGCTCGGTGCGCGTCAAGGGCCTCAGCCTGGTGCGCGGCCCGGCGCCGGTGGCGCAGCGGCTCTACGAGGAGACGGCCGAGAGTGTGGCGCAGCGTGCCAGGTTGGTGGAGCAGCGCCGCTTCGGCACCGAGCCGGCGCAGGCGATCGAGCAGGGACGCCCCACCAAGCGAGACCGGCGCAAGCTGGCCGACTGGGAGCGTTGGAGCGCCAGCGCCGAAGCGCCCAGGCGCGGCCGGCTCTGAAGTCGTCGCCTCGGCGCGGCTTGCACGTTCCGCCGGCAGCCGGGCCGATGGGCGCGATTTCCGGCTCGATTTGCTCGAATAGCCCTCTTGAAAACACGGCCAACGCCCTCAGGTCGACGCCTGATTCAGTCCCGGACCGTCATGTCGAACAACGATCAAGCCCCACAACACCCCGCGTCCACCCCCGCGCCGACCGCCGAAAGCGCCGCCGGGAGCGATCTGCAGAGCCAGCTCGCCGAGCTCCAGGCCAAGCATGCCGAGGTGTCCGACGCCTACCTGCGCGCCAAGGCCGAGGCCGAGAACACCCGCCGCCGCGCGGAGGAAGAGATGTCCAAGGCGCGCAAGTTCGCCATCGAGAGCTTCGCCGAGAGCCTGGTGCCGGTGAAGGACAGTCTGGAGGCGGCCATTGCCATTCCGGCCGCCACCAACGAGCAACTGCTCGAGGGCGTGCATGCCACGCTGCGCCAGTTGACCGCCGCGCTGGAGCGCAACAAGGTGGTCGAGCTCAACCCGGCCGCAGGCAGCAAGTTCGATCCGCACCTCCATCAGGCCATCTCCATGGTCCCGGCCGAGCAGGAGGCCAACACCGTGGTGACCGTGTTGCAGAAGGGCTACCTGATCGCCGAGCGCGTGCTGCGACCGGCCCTGGTGACGGTGGCGGCGCCGAAGTGAGGTCGCCCGCTTCGCGCCTCCCTTGAATTAGCCCCAGTTATCCACAACTCGCAGACAACCGGATTCCCCGATCTCAGGAGCACACGAACATGGCAAAGATCATCGGCATCGACCTCGGCACCACGAACTCGTGCGTGGCCATCATGGAAGGCAACACCACCCGCGTGATCGAGAACAGCGAGGGTGCACGCACCACGCCGTCGATCATCGCCTACCAGGAGGACGGCGAGGTGCTGGTCGGCGCCTCGGCCAAGCGCCAGGCCGTCACCAACCCGAAGAACACCCTGTACGCGGTCAAGCGCCTGATCGGACGCAAGTTCACCGAGAAGGAAGTGCAGAAGGACATCGACCTGATGCCCTACAGCATCGTCGCTGCCGACAATGGCGACGCCTGGGTCGAAGTGCGCGGCAAGAAGCTGGCACCCCCGCAGGTCAGCGCCGAGGTGCTGCGCAAGATGAAGAAGACTGCCGAGGACTACCTCGGCGAGCCGGTCACCGAGGCGGTGATCACGGTGCCCGCCTACTTCAACGACAGCCAGCGCCAGGCCACCAAGGACGCTGGCCGAATCGCGGGCCTGGATGTCAAGCGCATCATCAACGAGCCGACCGCGGCGGCGCTGGCCTTCGGCCTGGACAAGCACGGCAAGGGCGACCGCAAGATCGCCGTCTATGACCTCGGCGGCGGCACCTTCGACATCTCGATCATCGAGATTGCCGATGTCGACGGCGAGAAGCAGTTCGAGGTGCTGTCGACCAATGGCGACACCTTCCTCGGCGGCGAGGATTTCGACCAGCGCATCATCGATTACATCGTCGCCGAGTTCAAGAAGGAGCAAGGCGTCGACCTGTCCAAGGACGTGCTCGCGCTGCAACGCCTGAAGGAAGCGGCCGAGAAGGCGAAGATCGAGTTGTCGAACGCCACGCAGACCGACATCAACCTGCCGTACGTGACCGCCGACGCCTCGGGTCCGAAGCATCTGAACATCAAGCTCACGCGCGCCAAGCTGGAGTCGCTGGTCGAGGAACTGATCGAGCGCACCATCGCGCCGTGCCGCACCGCGATCAAGGACGCCGGCGTCAGCGCGAGCCAGATCGACGACGTGATCCTGGTCGGCGGCATGACGCGGATGCCCAAGGTGCAGGACAAGGTCAAGGAGTTCTTCGGCAAGGAGCCGCGCAAGGACGTCAACCCCGACGAGGCCGTCGCGGTGGGCGCGGCCATCCAGGGCCAGGTGCTCTCGGGCGACCGCAAGGACGTGCTGCTGCTGGATGTCACCCCGCTGAGCCTGGGCATCGAGACGCTGGGCGGCGTGATGACCAAGATGATCAAGAAGAACACCACCATCCCGACCAAGTTCAGCCAGGTGTTCTCGACCGCCGACGACAACCAGCCGGCGGTGACGATCAAGGTCTACCAGGGCGAGCGCGAGATGGCCTCGGGCAACAAGAGCCTGGGCGAGTTCAACCTCGAGGGCATTCCGCCGGCGCCGCGCGGCACGCCGCAGATCGAGGTGACGTTCGACATCGACGCCAACGGCATCCTGCACGTCGGCGCCAAGGACAAGGCCACCGGCAAAGAGAACAAGATCACCATCAAGGCGAACTCCGGCCTCAACGAGGAAGAGATCCAGAAGATGGTGAAGGACGCCGAGTTGAATGCCGCCGAGGACCATCGCAAGCTCGAGCTGGTGCAGGCCCGCAACCAGGCCGACGCCATGGTGCACTCGGTGCGCAAGAGCCTGGCCGAGCACGGCGAGAAGCTCGACGCCGGCGAGAAGGAGAAGATCGAGGCCGCGCTGAAGGATGCCGAAGAGGCGATCAAGGGCGAGGACAAGGCGGTGATCGACGCCAAGACGGAGGCACTGATGACGGCCAGCCAGAAGCTCGGCGAGAAGGTCTACGCCGATGCGCAGGCGGCGCAGGCCGCGGCCGGCGGTGCCGCCGAGGCGCCGGAAGGCGCGCAGGCCTCGGCCAAGCCGGCCGACGACAACGTGGTGGACGCCGACTTCAAGGAAGTGAAGAAAGGATAAGGCGGACAGGCCATGCGGCCTGCCGCCCTATCTCGCCGCGTTCGACATGACAGGCTGCGCCTGCATGTCGACGCGGCGTTCCCGCTTGAGACGCACTGAGAATTTCCATGGCAAAGCGCGACTACTACGAAGTCCTCGGCGTGGCGAAGAACGCCAGCGAGGAAGAGATCAAGAAGGCCTACCGCAAGCTGGCCATGAAGCACCACCCCGACCGCAACCAGGGTGAGGAGGCGAAGAAGGCAGAGGAGAAGTTCAAGGAGGCCAAGGAGGCCTACGAGATGCTCTCCGACGCACAAAAGCGCGCGGCCTATGACCAGTTCGGCCACGCCGGCGTCGACCCCAACATGGGCGGGGGCGGCTTCCGGCCCGGCGGCCCCGGCGCGGACGGATTCGGCGGCTTCGCCGAAGCCTTCGGCGACATCTTCGGCGACATCTTCGGCGGCGGTGGCGGCCAGCGGCGCGGCGGTGGTCAGCAGGTCTTTCGCGGCTCGGACCTCAGCTACGCGATGGAGATCACGCTGGAGGAAGCGGCCAGCGGCAAGGAGACACAGATCCGCATCCCGTCGTGGGAGACCTGCGAGACCTGCCACGGCAGCGGCGCCAAGCCGGGCACCAGCCCCAAGGTGTGCAGCACCTGCGGCGGCGGCGGCACGGTGCACATGCGCCAGGGCTTCTTCAGCATCCAGCAGACCTGTCCGCACTGCCACGGCACCGGCAAGGTCATCCCCGACCCCTGCACCACCTGCAGCGGCCAGGGCCGCATCAAGAAGACCAAGACGCTGGAGGTGAAGATCCCCGCAGGCATCGGCGAAGGCATGCGCATCCGCTCCAGCGGCAACGGCGAGCCGGGCACCAACGGCGGGCCGCCGGGCGACCTGTATATCGAGATCCGCGTCAAGCAGCACGACATCTTCGAGCGCGACGGTGACGACCTGCACTGCACCGTGCCGGTCGGCCTGACCACGGCGGCGCTGGGCGGCAGCATCGAGGTGCCGACGCTCGGCGGCAAGGCAGAGATCGATCTGCCCGAGGGCACGCAGCACGGCAAGACCTTCCGCTTGCGCGGCAAGGGCATCAAGGGGGTTCGCTCCAGCTACCCGGGCGACCTGTACTGCCACGTCGCCGTGGAGACGCCGATCAAGCTCACCGAGCACCAGCGCAAGCTGCTCAAGGAGCTCGACGAGTCGTTCCGCAAGGGCGGCGAGAAGCATTCGCCGAACGCCAAGAGCTGGACCGACCGGGTGCGCGACCTGTTCAAGTAGCCGGCCGAAACGGCCGATAAGGCGGCATTCGGACTCCCCCGGCCGCCCGCATGGCACGCCAGCTGTACCCTGACATCGGCGAATGCCGCGCGCTGGTCATCGATGGCAACCTGACCTCGCGCAGCATCCTCTCGGGGATGCTGCGGGAGATGGGCGTCGGACACGTCGCCTACGCCAGCCGCGCCACCGACGCACGCCGGCTGCTGGAGACGCGCAGTTACGATGTGGTGCTGTGCGACTACCACTTCGACCATTCGGCAATGTCGGGCCAGGACCTGCTGGATGACCTGCGGCGCTCGCAGCTGCTGCCTTATTCGACCGTTTTCGTGATGGTCACCGGCGAGGCGGGCTACACGCGCGTCGCGGAGGCTGCCGAAGCCGCCCTCGACAGCTACCTGCTCAAGCCGCACACGGCCTCGGCGCTCGAGGAACGCGTGCTGCAGGCACGCCGGCGCAAGAAGGTGCTTGGCCCGATCTTCGAGGCCATTGCCGCCGAGGACTTCCAGACCGCCGCCCGCCTCTGCCAGGACCGCTTCGCAGCGCGTGGCGAGTACTGGCTGTATGCCGCCCGCGTCGGAGCCGAGCTGTGGGTACGGCTGAACGAACTGCAGAAGGCCCGCGCCCTCTACGAGGCAGTGCGCGAGGCGCGCGCCGCGCCCTGGGCCAAGCTGGGCATCGCGCGCGTCGAGCTCGAGTCGGGTCAGTTGCAGCAGGCCACGCGCACGCTGGAGGTCCTGATCGGCGAGCAACCGTCCTACGCCGATGCCTACGACGTGATGGGGCGGGTGCAGGTCGAACAAGGCGACATGGCGGCAGCGCTGCAGACCTACCGCAGCGACACCGAGCTGACGCCGGCCAACGTCAGCCGGCTGCAGAAGCAGGGCATGCTCGCCTTCTACACCGGTGCCGCCGAAGAGGCCGCCACGACGCTGGAACGCACCGTGCGCATCGGCATCGGCTCGAAGATGTTCGACTGCCAGAGCCTGCTGCTGCTGGCCTTCCTTCACCATGACAGGCGCGACTCGAAGGCCTTCGGCCGTGCCTGC
Source organism: uncultured Piscinibacter sp. (assembly GCF_937952055.1). GTDB lineage: Bacteria > Pseudomonadota > Gammaproteobacteria > Burkholderiales > Burkholderiaceae_C > Piscinibacter. Next base: position 11,559 of record NZ_CALFYO010000024.1, on the reverse strand, counting down.
ACCCATCTGGCGCGCGCTGTCGAGAAGCAGCCTGCCAGTGCGAGGCTGCGCCGAATGCAGGAGACGGTGCACATCCTGCAGGCCATGCTCGGGCGACACGCCGGCGCCGCGGTCCAGGCCACCCGGCAACTCGCGCGCCAGAGCCGCGACGAGGGGTTCGACTTCGAGGCGGCCACCAACCTGCTGGCCGTGCTGGCGCGCATGAGCGGCACAGAGATTCAGCTGCCCGACGGCGACGCCTGGGTGAGCGAGCTGGCCATGCGCTTCTGCGCCTCCAGGGCCGCGACCGACATGCTCGCGCTCGCTGCGGCGCCGCACCCGCCGTTCGTGGCGCTGGTGCGCTCCGCCCATCAGGCCATCATGACCGCCGCCGAGCAGGCGATGACGCACAGCCTGAACGGCGCCCACGAAGCCACCGTGCGCAGGCCGCTCGAACTGGGCAGCCAGACGCTGAACGCCAAGCTGCTCGAGATGGCTGGCCTGGTACTGAACCGCCATGGCGCCAAGATCCCCGACAGCGCTGGCCTGGGCGATCAGATCGGGGGACTGAGGCGCCGCTTCTGCACGCGCGGCACACAAGTCGCGCTCGGCACCTCGCCCGGCCGCTCGGCGGGCGCGCTGAGCTTGCGCCACTGAAACCTTGCCCGGTGGGGCGATTGCGCCTGCTTAACGCTGGCACAAGTTGATTTCGGCAAGATGGCGGGCATGCAAGGATCGCCTCAGCGACCGGCCCAGGGCTGGAATCCCGTCACGCTTGCGCTGCTGGCGAGCCTTTGGCTTGCCAGCGTGGCGAACTGGCCGCTTTGGCGGGCCCTGCTGGCACTTCCCGAGAACGGCAACAGCCATGGGTTGCTGTTCGCGGGCAGCTTCGCCGCGATGGTCGGCGCCCTGACCTTCATGCTGCTGAGCCTGGCCGCCTGGCGACGCACCATCAAGCCGATCACAGCGCTGTTCCTGCTTCCTGCGGCGGCCGGCGCCCATTTCATGGGCACCTATGGCGTGGTCATCGACCCCACCATGATGACCAACGTGGTGCAGACCAACCTCACCGAGACGCGCGACCTGCTCAGCATGCGGCTGTTCGCCAGCATCGGCGTGATCGGTCTGTTGCCATTGGCGTGGCTGTGGCGGCTCCCGGTGCAGCGCCTGGCCTTCGGCTCGCAACTCGGTCGCAACCTCGCCGCCATGGGCATCGGGCTCCTGGTGCTGGGCGCGCTGATGTTCGCGACCTTCGCCGACCTGTCGGCGACGATGCGCAACCACAAGTCGGTGCGCTACCTCATCAACCCGCTGAACTCGTTCTACGCCCTCGGCTCGCTGGCGCACCGCGCCAATGCGAGTCCGAACAGGCCGCCGCAGGCCATTGGCGAGGATGCCGTCCTGGCACCGCGCCCGCCGGCAAGCAGGCCGCCGCTGTTCGTGCTGGTGGTCGGCGAGACGGCACGTGCGAACCACTTTTCGTTGAACGGTTATGGCCGCCCCACCAACCCCGAGCTCGAGGCGCTCGGCGTGGTCAGCTTCAGCGACGTGACCTCCTGCGGAACCAACACCGCGGCCTCGCTGCCATGCATGTTCACGCACCTGGGTCGGGATGCGCACGAGGCACGCCAGCGCGATCACGAGGACCTGCTCGACCTCGCGCAGCGGGTCGGGTTGGCCGTGCTGTGGATCGACAACCAGTCGGGCTGCAAGGGCTTGTGCGACCGCGTGCCCACGATCAGGGCGTCGGAGGGCGCGCCGCCCGCCCTGTGCACGGATGGCGAATGCCTCGACGAGGCGCTGCTGCACGACCTTGACGCACGGCTCGCCACGCTGCCCGCCGAGCGGCGGGCCAGGGGCGTGCTCCTGATCATGCACCAGATGGGCAGTCACGGCCCGGCCTACTGGCGGCGCTCACCGCCCGACCTCAAGCCGTTCCAGCCGGAGTGCGAGACCAACGTGCTGCAGCAATGCGGGCGGGAGGCGCTGGTCAATACCTACGACAACTCGATCGCCTACACCGACCACGTGCTGGCGCTGACAATCGGCTGGCTGCAGCGGCAACAGCCCCGCTACGACCCGACGCTGCTCTACATCTCCGATCACGGCGAATCTCTCGGAGAGAACGGCCTGTACCTGCACGGCATGCCCTACGCGGTCGCGCCTCGCGAGCAGACGCACGTGCCGATGGTCGTCTGGATGCCGCGGCAGACGCAACTGCAGGCGGGGCCGCGCCTCGATTGCCTGGCCACGCAGCGTGACCGGCCGCTCAGCCACGACCACCTTTTCCACACGGTGGCCGGCGCGCTCGGAATCCGTGCGGCCGAGTACCGCGCCGAGCTCGACGCCTTCGCCCCCTGCCGCGCACCCTGACGTTCGCTCAGAACAGTGCGGCCTGGCCCGACGACCGGGGATCGTGCGGCGCACGGAACTGCGTCAGGTCCAGTGCATGCCGCTCGCGGTTGAGCGCGAGCCTCGCGCAGGTCTTCTCGAAGCGCTGGCGCAGCAGGCGCGCCCAGACACCCTCGCCCGTCATGCGGCTGCCGAAGCGCGCATCGTTGTCGCGACCACCACGCATCTCGCGCACGCGGGCCATCACGCGCTCGGCACGCAGCGGGTAGTGCCGTGCCAGCCAGTCCTGGAAGATCGGGTTCACTTCCCACGGCAGACGCAGCACGATGGAGAAGGCGGAGCGCGCCCCCGCACCGGCGGCCGCCTCGAGGATGCGCTCGAGCTCCGGCTCGTTGACGAAGGGGATCACCGGCGACACGCTCACCCCCACCGGCACGCCCGCCTTTGCCAGCGTCTCGATCGTGCGCAGGCGGCGCTGCGGCGACGCTGCGCGTGGCTCGAGAATGCGCGCCAGCGCCGGATCGAGCGTGGTCACCGACACGTACACCGCCGCCAGCCGCTGCGCCGCCATCGGCGCGATGAGGTCGAGGTCGCGCTCGACGCCCGCGGACTTGGTGACGAGCGAGAACGGATGCCGCCACTCGCTCAGCACCTCGATCACTTGCCGGGTGATGCGGAGTCTGCGCTCGACCGGCTGATACGCGTCGGTGGCCGAGCCGATGTTGAGCATCAGCGGTTCGTAGCTCCGGTGACCGAAGGCCTCGCGCAACCGTTGCGCCGCGTTCAGCTTGGCGATGATGCGCGACTCGAAGTCGATGCCCGGCGAGAGGTTCAGGTAGCTGTGCGTCGGTCGCGCGAAGCAGTAGACGCAGCCATGCTCGCAGCCGCGGTACGGGTTGATCGACAGGTCGAAGCCGATGTCCGGCGAGTCGTTGCTGGTGAGTATGGACCTGACGTGCTCTTCGATGATTCGCGTCTCGGGCGGCAGCACTTCGCCGCTCGCCTGCTGATCCAGCGTGCCCCAGCCGTCGTCCCAGGGTTCGACACGCTGCCGGCTGAAGCGATGCTCCAGCGCCCAGTTCGTGCCGCGGCCCTTCAGAGGCTCGGCTTCGGCGCGAACGATCGCGATCTGACGGGCATGTCGCATACTGTAAATATATACAGTAAACGACGATCGCGCCATCAGTAGTCGTCGCCGCTCCCCATCCCGGGCGCCAGGTTGTCGAACTTGGTCAGCGGCTTCAGGAAGGTCAGCTTCACCGTTCCGGTCGGGCCGTTGCGCTGCTTGCCGATGATGATCTCCGCCACACCCGGCTCCTTGCAGGCCTCCTTGGTGTAGTACTCGTCGCGGTAGATGAACATGATCACGTCCGCGTCCTGTTCGATGGCGCCAGATTCGCGAAGGTCGCTCATCATCGGCCGCTTGTCGGTACGCGTCTCGACGCTGCGGTTGAGCTGCGACAGCGCGATCACCGGGCACTTCAGCTCCTTCGCCAGCGACTTCAGGCCGCGCGAGATCTCGCCAATCACGGTGGCGCGGTTCTCCTCGCTGGTGCCGCCACTGCCGCTCATCAGCTGCAGGTAGTCGACGATGATCAGGCCCAACTGGCCACACTGGCGCGCCTGGCGGCGTGCACGTGCGCGCACCTCGCTGGGCGTGAGGCCGGGGCTTTCGTCGATGTACATGCTGACCTTGCCGAGCTTCTCGACCGCCTCGGACAGCCTCCCCCACTCGTCGTCGCGCAGCCGGCCGGTTCGCAGGTTGCTCTGGTCGATGCGGCCGAGCGAGCCGACCATTCGCAGCGCGAGCTGGGCAGCCCCCATTTCCATGGAGAACACCACCACGGGCAGCCCCTCGCTGACCGCGACATGCTCGCCGATGTTCAGCGCGAAGGCGGTCTTTCCCATCGACGGCCGCGCTGCGAGGATGATCAGGTCGCCCGGCTGCAGACCCGCGGTCATGCGGTCGAGATCGTAGAAGCCTGTGCGCACGCCGGTGACGTCCTCGGCGCCGTTCTCGTGCAGTTCGTTGACGCGGTCGATCAGCTGGACCACCAACTGGTCCATGCTCTGGAAGCCTTGCTTCGAGCGCGACCCCTCCTCGCCGATGCGGAAGATCTTGCCCTCGGCCTCGTCGAGGATCTCCGAGACCTGGCGACCTTGCGGGTTGAAAGCTGCGGTGGCGATCTCGTCGGAGGTGGCGACGAGCTTTCTCAGCACTGCGCGCTCGCGCACGATTTCGGCATAGCGGCGCAGGTTGGCTGCGCTCGGCACACTCTGAGCCAGCGCGTTGAGGTAGACCAGCCCGCCGCACTCCTCGGCCTTGCCATGGCTCTGCAACTGCTCGAACACGGTGATCACGTCGGCCGGCCTGGTGGCGTTGATCAGCGCACCGATGGCAGCGTAAATGTGGCGATGCTCGTAGCGGTAGAAGTCGCTCTCGGTGAGCAGGTCGCCGGCACGGTCCCAGGCGCTGTTGTCGAGCAGCAGGCCGCCGAGCACGCTCTGCTCGGCCTCGATCGAATGCGGCGGAATGCGCAGCCGGGCGACCTCGTCGTCACGCGGCGGTGCGGGGGTTTCGGCGGACTCGTAGACCTTGGACATTCGCTGTGCTGGTGTGCTCTGTGGGCAAGGCTGTGGACAGCCGGTGACGAAGCGGGGGAAACAGCCGGAAAACTCGGCGCCCAAAAGCCAAGGGCCGGCAGTGCCGGCCCTTGCTTGGTCGCGGGGGCAACCTTAGTCGGTTTCGCCGAGCACGACAACCTTGATTTCCGCCACCACGTCGGTGTGCGGCACCACGGTCACGGTGTGCTCGCCGACGGTCTTCAGCGGGCCGCTGGGCATGCGCACCTGCGACTTGACGACCTTGAAGTCGATGCGGGTCAGCGCCTCGGCGATGTCGGCATTGGTCACCGAGCCGAACAGGCGTCCGTCCACACCCGCCTTCTGGGTGATGTGCACGGTGCGGCCGTTCATCTTCTCGCCCAGCGTCTGGGCGGAGGCGAGCTTGTCGGCGGCCGCCTTCTCGAGCTCGGCACGCTTGGCCTCGAACTCCTTGATGGCGGCTTCGGTGGCGCGGCGGGCGGCCTTGGTCGGGATCAGGAAATTGCGGGCGTAGCCGTCCTTCACCTTCACCACGTCCCCGAGGTTGCCGAGGCTCTGCACCTTTTCGAGCAGGATCACTTGCATGTCGTCGCTCCCTTAGACCTTGTGCTGGTCGCTGTACGGCAGCATGGCCAGGAAGCGCGCGCGCTTGATGCAGGTGGTCAGCTGGCGCTGGAAGAACGCACGCGTGCCGGTCAGGCGTGCGGGCGTGATCTTGCCGTTCTCGCTGATGAAATCGCGCAAGGTGTCGATGTCCTTGTAGTCGATTTCCTTCACGCCGGTCACGGTGAAGCGGCAGAAGCGCTTGCGCCGGAACAGCAGCGACTGTTGGTTGCGCTTGGGTTTGCGGTCCTTGGAGAACCGGCCTTTACCACGGGGCGGGGGCATATGTCACCTCTTTCAATTCAATCCGGTACGAACAATGTTCAGTCGAGTTCGGTCACGTGGAACACGACGCCGCGGCCATTGCGCTGGGACCCGAGGAAGCCGGCAAAGCCGTGTTCGCTTCCCAGTTCGAGGGCCGAGACGCGCCGTGTGATCTCCCCGATCGCCCGGGCCCGGATCTCCACCGTGACCTTCCTGGGCTGCCCGTCCTGCGTGACCTGGGATTCGTGCCGGAGGCTCAGATCCAGGGCCGGCAGACCGGCGGGGGTGTAGCGCAGCGCGCCGCGTTCGACCAGCGTGGCCGACAGCATCAGCCTGTTCAGGCGGCCGACTCCTGCGGCGCCTTGCGCGACTCTTCCTTCTCGACCATGCGCATCATCACCGACGGCGTGGTCTCGGCCTGGCTCTTCACCACGGTAAGGTGGCGCAGCACGGCGTCGTTGAAGCGGAAGCCGGTCTCGAGCTCAGCCAGGGTCTCCTTGCTGCACTCGATGTTGATGCACAGGTAATGCGCCTTGGCGAGTTTCTGGATCTGGTAAGCCAACTGGCGGCGGCCCCAGTCCTCGACCCGGTGCACCTTGCCACCGGCGGCGGTGACGAGGCCCTTGTAGCGCTCCAGCATGGCCGGAACCTGCTCGCTTTGATCCGGATGGATCAGCAACACGATTTCATAGTGACGCATTCAGACTCCTTCTGGTTTCCGGCAGCGTGGCCCGAATGGCCGCGGCGCCGTGGAAGCCACCCCGAAGCGTCGGTCCCGGGTGTGGCAAGGGAAAGCCCGCTAGTATAGCCGCAAACCCAGTCCTGCCCATGCCGCCGACCCTGCAAGGATTCACGCCCTCGTTCGCCCAGTCCTGGTGGCTTCTTGCCCTGGCCATCGTCTTCGAAATCGCCGGCACGGTGTGCATGCGGCTTTCCGACGGTTTCACGCGCCTGACGCCCTCGCTGCTGCTGTTCTTCTTCTACGCCGTCTCGTTCGGTGTGAACACCTTCGTGGTCAAGGTGCTGGGGCTGAGCGTGGTCTACGCGGTGTGGTCGGGCGTGGGCACGGTGATCACGGCGGCAATCGGGGTCTGGTACTTCAGGGAACCGGCCACCGCGATGAAGATGGTCAGCATCGGACTGGTCGTGATCGGCGTGATGGGCATCCACGCCAGTTCGCGCGCCTGAGAGCGCGCTCAGCCGCTCAGCCGCTCAGTCCGTACACCTTTGGCCGGGCCCCGCTGCGCGCGCGGCGCACCAGCACCGTTGGGAAGCTGACCGGCAGGGTGTTGGGAAAGTCGCGGCTGTAGTGCAGGCCACGGCTCTCGTGGCGCATCAGCGCCGAGCGCACGATGAGCTCGGCGCAGTCGACCAGGTTGCGCAACTCCAGCAGGTCGCGGTTCACACGGAAATTCGCGTAGTAATCGTCGATCTCGCTCCTCAGCAGCTTGATGCGGTGCAGGGCCCGCTCCAGCCGACGCGTGGTACGCACGATGCCGACGTAGTTCCACATGAGCAGGCGCAATTCGTCCCAGTTGTGCGCAATGACGACCTGCTCGTCGGCATTCTCGACCTGACTCTCGTCCCAGGCCGGCAGCGCCGGGTGCACGATCGCTGGACGCAGCAGGATGTCGTCGGCACAGCTGCGGCCGAGCACCACGCACTCCAGCAGCGAGTTGCTCGCCAGGCGGTTCGCGCCGTGCAAGCCGGTGTAGGTGGTCTCGCCCACCGCGTACAGACCCGGAAGGTCGGTCCGGCCATGCAGGTCCGTGACCACGCCGCCGCAGGTGTAGTGCGCCGCCGGCACGACGGGGATGGGCTGTCTGGCGATGTCGATCCCCAGCGAGAGGCAGCGGCCATGAATGGTCGGGAAATGCTCCTTCAGGAACGCCTCGCCGAGGTGCGTGGCGTCGAGCAGGACATTGTCCAGGCCGTGCCTCTTCATCTCGAAGTCGATCGCCCGCGCGACGATGTCGCGCGGCGCGAGTTCACCGCGCTCGTCGTGCGCCTGCATGAAGCGCGTGCCGTCGGGCAGCTTCAACTGCCCGCCCTCTCCGCGCAGCGCCTCGGTGATGAGGAAGCTGCGCTCCAACGGGTGGTACAGGCAGGTCGGATGGAACTGGATGAACTCCATGTTGCCGACGCGGCAGCCTGCCCGCCACGCCATCGCGATACCGTCACCGGTGGAGGTGTCGGGGTTGGTGGTGTAGCGGTAGACCTTGCCCGCACCGCCGGTGGCCAGCACGACGGCGCGCGCCGGCAACGTCTCGACGCGCTGGCGGTCGATGTCGAGCACGTAGAGGCCGTAGCAGCGCGGCTGCTCTTCGCGCCTGAGGTGGCGCGACGTGATCAGGTCCAACGCCATCCAGCGCTCGCGCAGGGTGATGTTCGGATGCCTGCGCACTTCGTCGAGCAGCACGTCGTGGATGGCCTTGCCGGTCGCATCCGCCGCATGGGCGATGCGCCGTACCGCGTGTCCGCCCTCGCGCGTCAGGTGCAGGCCCAGAGGGCCCTCGGGATCCGGCGAGAACGGCACGCCGCGCTCCACCAGCCATTCCACCGCCTCGGCACTGTTCTGCGCGATGAAGCGCGCGGTGTGCTCTTCCACCAGTCCTGCGCCGGCTTCCTGGGTATCGCGGACGTGCGACTCGATACTGTCGTCGCTGCCCAGCACGCCGACGATGCCGCCTTGCGCCCAGGCCGTCGCGCCTTCGGTCAGTTCGCGCTTGGCCAGCACCACCACCGGATGCGTCCGCGCCAGGTGCAAGGCCACCGTCAAGCCGGCAAGTCCGGCTCCGACGATGACGACAGGTTCGGCGGCAGCAGCGCTCGGAGAAAGGCTCATGGGCGGATCCGTGACGGATCGCGCATTCTATAGACGCCTATTGCGCGCCATAGGGATGGGCCGGGACGGTGGCCACGTGAAAACATCCACGCCGCGAAGCACGCCAGTGCAGATCCGCACACTTACACTCCGCGAAGAGGTCGTCGAGAAGGGACGCGAAGCATGAGCAACATCCAACCGCCCGCGGGCGGCGCGCCCGACACGCCCGAAGCTTGGCAGGCCACGCGAGCGCAGACTGCACTGGCCACGCAGCTCATGCGCGATGCCGACGACTATCTCGCCGTCGAAAAGAAGGAAATCGGCCGACAGGTCGGCACCAACGAGCGCGAGCTGTTCGTCTCCTGTGCGCCGCCAGAGGCGATGCAGCAGCAGTTCGACCACGTCAATCCGGATTTCATCGCCGTCCATGACCTGGGCACCACCTCGTCGCGCCGCCTGCTCGCGGGAATTGCCGTTGCCAGCAAGCGCGCCGTACAGAAATTGAGCATCCGCCGCCAGGGCTACGGCACGGCACTCGCCACGCTGGAGTACGTCGAGCTTCCCACCTCCGACGGCTCCAAGCTGCTCATGTACTCCACCGAGGCCGACGCCGATACGGTGTCGCGCCAGGGCCTCGCGCGCACGCTGCTCGCCAACAGCCGCCTGGCAGTGATCATGGTCGGTGAGCTCCCCGGCCATGCGCTCGAGGCGGCTTTCAAGCCGCTGCACGACGACATCGTCGCCGGTCCCTGGTCGAATCGCCATGTGCTGGTGCTGCCGCTGTCCGGGGCCGGCACGGTGGCCAATCTCGCGTCGGAACTGGGCCGGGGCACCGGCGTCGACGTGCGGACCACGCCGCAGGTCACGCGCCCTGCCGATGCGTGGAGCTTCATCAACGGCACCTGGGCGCGAATCCGCGAACTGCTGCCGGCGAATGGCCAGGCTCCGGCGACCGCCAGGCCCTCGGGCGGCCCCAAGGTCGGCGAGCCGCCCGGCGCCACGCCGCCCCCGCTGGCAATGCGGCCGATGCCGGCGGTGCCGACCTCGAAGGCACGCGCCCCGGACAAGTCGGCCGACGCCAACCTGCTCGAGCGCTACGTCCATCAGCTCAGCGAACTCACCGGCATGGTGAGCTGCTGCGTGTTCGAGCTCTCCTCCGGCCGGGCCATGGCGCATGCCGGCGCCAGCCCGGGAGCCGACGACCTCGCCAATCACGGCACCGAACTGCTCGCCTCCATCGCAGGCACGTGCCGCGCCATGGGCCTCGGTCACGCGATACCGGACGCCGCCATCACCCTGGGCGCCCACCACCTGCTGCTTCGTGCCGTGCCCAGGCACCCGGGCCTGGCACTGCACGCTGTCCTCGACAAGACGCATGCCAACCTGACGCTTGCCCGCCTGCAGGTGCAGCGGATGGACGCGATCTTCGACGCCACGGGGGCCTGATCCCCCGTGACATCGAGCCGCCCCCGCGGCGTCAGTGCACGACCCGCCCGAAGCGGAACTCGCCGTCCTCCACGTCGACCGGGATCACATCCTTCGGGCCGAAGCGGCCCTCGAGGATCAGCTTGGCCACCGGGTTCTCGATGCGCTGCTGGATCGCCCGCTTCAACGGCCGCGCGCCGAACACCGGATCGAAACCGGCCTTGGCCAGCTCGGCCAGCGCCGCAGGCGACACCTCGAGCTTCATCTCCATCTTCTCGAGCCGCGACTCCAGCACCTTGAGCTGGATCTTCGCGATCGCCTCGATGTTGGCGGCGTCGAGCGCGTGGAACACCACCGTCTCGTCGATGCGGTTGAGGAATTCCGGACGGAAGTGCTGCTTGACCTCTACCCACACCGCGTCGCGGATGTCCTCGCTGCGCTGCCCGGCCATCTGCATGATCTGGTGCGACCCGAGGTTGCTGGTCATCACGATGACCGTGTTCTTGAAGTCCACCGTGCGGCCCTGGCCATCGGTCAGGCGACCGTCATCGAGCACCTGCAGCAGCACATTGAAAACGTCTGGATGCGCCTTCTCGACCTCGTCGAGCAGCAGCACGCTGTACGGCTTGCGGCGCACCGCCTCGGTGAGGTAGCCGCCCTCGTCGTAGCCGACGTAGCCCGGCGGCGCACCGATCATGCGCGCGACCGAGTGCTTCTCCATGAACTCGCTCATGTCGAGGCGGATCAGGTGCTCCTCGCTGTCGAAGAGGAACGCGGCGAGCGCCTTGCACAACTCGGTCTTGCCGACGCCGGTGGGGCCGAGGAACAGGAAGGAACCGGTAGGTCGGTTCGGGTCGGACAGACCCGAGCGCGAGCGACGGATGGCATTGGCCACCGCCGTGATCGCCTCGTCCTGGCCGACCACGCGCTCGTGCAGCTTGACTTCCATCTGCAGCAGCTTGTCGCGTTCGCCCTGCATCAGCTTGGACACCGGGATGCCGGTGGCGCGGGCCACCACCTCCGCGATCTCTTCCGCGCCGACCATGGTGCGCAGCAGCTGCGGCTTGCTGCCGCCCTTCTTGCCGGACTCCTTGGCCTGCGCGTCCTTGAGCTTCTTTTCCAGCTCCGGCAGTTTGCCGTACTGCAGCTCGGCGACCTTGTTGAAGTCGCCCTTGCGCTTCCAGTCCTCGATCTGGAACTTGATGTGGTCGATGTCCTTGCGCACCTGCTCCGAGCCCTGCGCCGCGGCCTTCTCGGCTTTCCAGATCTCCTCGAGGTCGTTGTACTCACGCTGCAGCTTGAGCAATTCGCCTTCGATCAGGGCCAGGCGCTTCTGCGAGCCTTCGTCCTTCTCTTTTTTCATCGCCTCGCGCTCGATCTTCAGCTGGATCATGCGACGGTCGAGCTTGTCCATCACCTCCGGCTTGGAATCGATCTCGATCTTGATCTTCGAGGCGGCCTCGTCGATCAGGTCGATCGCCTTGTCGGGCAGGAAGCGGTCGGTGATG
>NZ_CALFYO010000023.1 GCF_937952055.1 uncultured Piscinibacter sp. | reverse complement strand
CGGGTGCGGGTGCGGGTGCGGGTGCGGGTGCGGGTGCGGGTGCGGGTGCGGGTGCAGGTGCAGGTGCAGGTGCAGGTGCAGGTGCCGGTGTCATGCCGGACCCGGTCGCACTCCAGGAGCCCTGGTCGTCGCTCGCCGGCCCGGTGAAGCTGCCGCTGAGGCTGCCGTCGGCGGCGACCTGCCCGACGGCTTGGATGACGGCCTGCTTGCCATAGCGGATCGTGAGCATGACCTGGCCGGCGGCGTCGATCGTGCCCTTCACCGGATATCCGCGCCGTGCCTGGCGTTCGCCGTCATCGCGCCGCCCCTGGGTGCCCGAGGACAGGCCCAGCGCGTCGAGCTGGTCGCGGAACGATTGCGTGGCGGCCGCCACGTCTTCCTCGTAGCGTTGGACGCGCGCTGCGAAGTCGCTGCGGAACGCATCGAGGGTGGACTTCTGCGCCGCCGTCAGCGTCTGGCCGCCTCGCGCCGCTGCGCCGGCCGCCATCGCGGCGCGCAGATCCTGCAGCATCGCCTCGACATCGGCACGGTAGGCCTCACGCAACTGCTCGAGCGTCCCCTGGAACGCCTCGCGCAGCGCGGCCGCCTGCTCCTCGGTCGAGCCCGCCGTGCCGCCGGGCGTTGCCACGACGGCCGGAATCAACAGGCCCTCGATTTCCGTCGCACCGTCCTCCTGCTCGGTCCTGAGCATCAGCGTACCGCCGATCGACGTGCCGGCGTTGGTCCCTCCGACCACGTTGGCCGCGAAGGTGTACTGCATCTGCGCGAGCACGGTCTGCGCGCTGCTCGAATCGTCGCTGCCCGAGACGCTGACGCGCAACGCGCTCGCCGTCTGGTCGAACTGCACCGCCGAACCGGCCGCCGTGCCTGCGCCTCCGTCGCTGCCGCCACAGCCGAACAGCACGGCGGTGGCGAGACTGAGCACGGTCAACTTCAACGACGTCGATGTCCTTGCCTTCATGGGTTTTCTCCTCGTCTGGATGGGTGGGCCGGACCCCGTGGCCCGACGGACGCACCATACGAGTGGAGTGGGAAACTTTCCCACATGTATCCGGGGCACTTACTTCGGTAACCCCCGCGGGCCGCGCCGCGACGTGTCCTTACGAAGATGTGACCCACATATCGGTGACCGGCTGCAAACGCAGGCGACAGGACCTTTCCGGTGCTTCGAGGCCGGGCTCGGGCATCATCGGCGCATGAGGTCGCCCACCCCTGCGCTGCTGGCGCTGCACGAGGTCACATGCCGCTACAGCCTGCCGCGCGAAAGTCTGCTCTCGCCTGCACCGGTGATCGATGCGCTGCGCGGCGTGAGCCTGCAGCTGCACGCCGGGCGCAGCGTCGGCGTGGTCGGCGAATCGGGCTCGGGCAAGTCGACGCTGGCGCGCCTGGCGATGGCACTGGAACCGCCGACGAGCGGCCGCGTCGAGTTCATGGGCCGCGATCTGCATCGCCTGCCCGCCGCCGAATTGCGCGTCGCGCGCCGCGACTTCCAGATGGTGTTCCAGGACCCGTACGGCTCGCTCGACCCGCGCCAGCAGGTCGGCCGCATCGTCGCCGAGCCGCTGGTGCTGGACGGCCACGCACGGCGCGGGCATGCCGTCGCCGAGGCGCTGGAGGCGGTCGGCTTGCGCGCGAGCGATGCGCTGAAGTACCCGCACGAGTTCTCCGGCGGCCAGCGCCAGCGCATCGCCATCGCGCGCGCGTTGATCACGAAGCCGAAGCTGATCGTCGCCGACGAGCCGGTCAGCGCGCTCGATGTCTCGGTGCAGGCGCAGGTGCTCAACCTGCTGATCGATCTGCAGCAGCGTTACGGCGTCACCTACCTGCTGATCAGCCACGACCTCGCGGTGGTCGACCATGTCTGCGACGAGGTGGTGGTGATGCAGCACGGCCGCATCGTCGAGTGCGGCAGCACCGAGACGATCTTCCGCGCGCCTGCACACGCCTGCACCCGCGCGCTGCTCGCCGCGCACGAAGGGGCGGAGCCGCCTTCCGCTAGAGTGGGCGGCATGTTCGAGGAGCCGCGATGACACTCAGCGTTCGAATCTCCTGTGCCCTGCTCGCCGGCGCGCTCGCCGCCGCCGCATCGGCCCAGGGCCGCAAGGACAGCGTGGTGCTCGGCATGGTGCTGGAGCCCGCGCCGGGGCTGGACCCGACCAGCGCCTCGGCGGCGGCGATCGGCGAGGTGGTGCACATGAACGTGCTCGAAGGCCTGACCCGCATCGGCATGGACGGCGCGGTGACACCGCTGCTCGCCGAGAGCTGGAGCGTCGATCCGGACGGCAAGGTCTACACCTTCAGGCTGCGCAAGGGTGTGAAGTTCCACGACGGCGAGGACTTCGATGCCACCGACGTGAAGTTCAGCTTCGAGCGCGCCAAGGCGGAGGGATCGACCAACAAGGCGAAGAAGTCGGTGTTCGACAACATCAGCCGCATCGACACGCCCGACGCCCACACCGTCATCCTGGTGCTCAACCAGGCCGATGGAAACTTCCTCTTCCGCATGGGCGAGACCACGGCGGTGATCCTGGACCCGAAGAGCGCAGCAGGCACGGCGACCAGGCCGATCGGCACCGGGCCGTTCAGGTTCGAGGACTGGAAGAAGGGCTCGGCGATCACGCTGGTGAAGCACGCCGAGCACCGCAACGCCGCGACGGTGAAGATGCGCCGCGTGACCTTCCGCTTCATCAGCGACCCGGCGGCGCAGGTCTCGGCGCTGCTCGCCGGCGACATCGACGGCATGCCGCGCTTCGGCGCGCCGCAGAACCTCAAGCAGTTCCAGGCCGACAAGCGATACACGGTGGCCATCGGCGGCACCGAAGGCAAGACCATCGTCGCCATCAACAACAAGCGCAAGCCCTTCGACGACGTGCGGGTGCGCCGCGCCATCGCCGCGGCGATCGACCGCAAGTCGATCATCGACGGCGCAATGGAGGGCTACGGCGCGCCCATCGGCAGCCATCTGGTACCCAGCGACGCCGGCTACCTCGACCTCACCGGCATGAGTCCGCACGACCCCGAGAAGGCGAAGCGCCTGCTCAAGGACGCCGGCGTGGCCACGCCGCTGAACGTGACGCTGACACTGCCGCCGCCGCAGTACGCGCGCAAGGGCGGCGAGATCGTCGCCGCGCAGCTCGCCAAGGTGGGCATCGTGGCGAAGATCGAGAACGTCGAGTGGGCGCAGTGGCTGTCCGGCGCCTTCAAGGGCAGCTACGACCTGACCATGATCAGCCATGTCGAGCCGCTGGACTTCGACCGCTACGCCGACCCCAATTACTACTGGGGCTACGACAGCCCGGCCTTCCGCGCTCTGCTGGCGAAGTACAACGCCACCACCGATGCGAAGGCGCGGCTCAAGCTGGTCGGGGACATCCAGAAGCAGCTCGCCACCGACCAGGTCAACGCCTGGTTGTTCCAGCTGCCGCAGTTCGCGGTGGCGCGCAAGCCGCTGAAGGGGCTGTGGAGCAGCTCGCCGGTCTTCGCCAACGACCTGGCGGCGCTGAGCTGGTGAGCCGGACGCGATGGCCGACCTGCATGAACTGAGCGCCGTCGCGCTGCTCGACCTCTACCACCGCAAGGCCGCCTCGCCGGTGGAGGTGGCGCGCGACGTGCTGCGCCACATCGGCCGCTGGGAGCCGCTGCTGCACGCCACTTACGCCCTCGACGCCGAGGCCGCGCTGACGCAGGCCGAGGCTTCGCAGGCGCGCTGGGTCAGGGGCGAGCCTCAGGGCGCGCTCGACGGCGTGCCGGCGATGATCAAGGAGAACATCGCCACGCAGGGCGTGCCGGTACCGCTGGGCACCGCCGCCACCGAGCTGGTGCCCGCCGCGCACGATGCGCCGCCGGCGGCCCGTCTGCGCGAGGCCGGCGCGGTGATCCTCGGCAAGACGACCATGCCCGACTACGGCATGCTGTCCTCGGGGCTGTCGAGCTTCCACCCGCTGACCCGCAACCCCTGGGACCTGACGAAGAACCCGGGCGGCAGCAGCGCCGGCGCGGGTGCGGGTGCGGCCGCCGGCTACGGGCCGCTGCACCTCGGCACCGACATCGGCGGTTCGGTGCGGCTGCCGGCCGGCTGGTGCGGCATCTTCGCCCTGAAGCCCAGCCTCGGCCGCATCCCCATCCACCCGCCCTATGCCGGTCGCGTCGCCGGGCCGATGACGCGCACGGTGGCCGATGCGGCGCTGATGATGGGCGTGCTCAGTCGGCCCGATGCCCGCGACACCATGAGTCTGCCCTGGCAGGACATCGCCTGGCAGCAGCTGCACCGCGAGGTGAAGGACCTGCGCATCGGGCTGCAGCTCGACGCCGGCTGGGGCCTGGCCGTGGATGCAGAGGTCCGCGCCGCGGTCGAGGCGGCCGCGAAGGCGTTCGAGCAGGCCGGTGCGATCGTCGAGCCGCTGCGGCCCTTCATGACGCGCACCATGATCGACGGCATGGACCAGTTCTGGCGCTGCCGCAGCTGGCTGGACATCTCCGCCCTGCCCGCGGCGCGACGCGCCAAGGTGCTGCCCTTCATCGTCGAGTGGGCGCGCGGCGGCGCGAACCTCAGCGGCGAGCAGGTGTTCCGCGGCTACAGCCAGATGGGCGCGATGCGCGACGCCGCTGTCGCCGCCTGCGCCCCCTTCGACGTGGTGATCTCCCCGACCGCGCCCATCCCGGCCTTCGCCGCCGAGTGGCCCGCGCCGACCGACGATGCCACGCGGCCCTTCGAGCACATCGCCTTCACGCTGCCGTTCAACATGAGCGAGCAGCCCTCGGCGAGCATCAACTGCGGCTACACCGCGAGCGGCCTGCCGATCGGCCTGCAGATCACCGGCCACCGCCACGACGACCTCGGGGTGCTGCAGGTCGCCCATGCCTGGGAGCGCATGCGGCCCGCGCAGCGGCCCTGGCCGCAACCGCCGGCGCGTTGAGGCATGCAGGATCGACGCGGCAACCCGGTCGGCACCGCGTCGGCAGACGCGCTGGCCCATGCCGAGACGGCGCTGTGGCGCATGTGCTCCTTCTTCGACGCACCGCTGGCGGACATCGATGCCGCCATTGCCGCCGACCCCGGCTGGATGCTGCCGCATGTCATGCGCGCCGGCTTCCTCCTCACGCTGACCGAGCCCTCGCTGATCGCCGACGCGCGTGCCGCGCTCGAGCAGGCCGACCTGCTCGCCACCCAGGCCACCGAACGCGAGCGCGCCCACTGGGCCGCGGCGAGCCGCTGCGCCGCCGGCGACTGGCATGGCGCTTGCGCCGCCTGGGAACGGCTCCTGCTCGACCATCCGCGCGACCTCTACGCGCTGCAATGGGCACACCTGTTCGACTTCTACCGCGGCGATGCACGCAACCTGCGCGGTCGGGTCGCGCGGGTTCTGCCCGAGTGGCCGCGCGACGATCCGCTGCGCCCCTACCTGCTGGGCATGCATGCCTTCGGACTGGAGGAGTGCAACCTCTACGCACAGGCCGAGGCGGTCGGCCGCGAGGCGGTCGCGGGTGAGGCCAAGGTGCCCTGGGCCACCCACGCGGTGGCGCACGTGATGGAGATGCAGGGCCGCTTCGACGAGGGCCGGCGCTGGCTGCACGAACAGGAAGCGACCTGGGCCGAAGGCAACGGCTTCGCGGGACACCTGTGGTGGCATCAGGCACTGTTCCACCTCGAGGCGATGGACCTCGCCGGCGCGCTGGCGCTGTACGACGCGCACCAGGGCGGCGCCCACGCCGTGCTGACGCTGCAGCGCCTGGACGGCGCGGCACTGCTGTGGCGGCTGCGCCTGCTCGGCGCGGACCTGGCACGGCGCTGGGCCGACCTCGCGCAGGGCTGGGACCTGACGCCGCGCGACGCCGGCCACTCCGCCTTCAACGACGTGCACATGCTCATCGCGCTGATCGGCCTGGGCGATGCGGCGAGGGCCCAGGCGCTCGTCGCCGCCGTGCAGCGCCGCGCCGAGCGCAGCAGCGACAGCAATGCGCCGATGGCGCGCGAGGTCGGCCTGCCCCTGATGCGCGCACTGCTCGCCTTCGATGACGGCGACGCCGCCGAGGCGATCCGCTGGCTCGCACCGCTGCGCGAGACGGCGCACCGCTTCGGCGGCAGCCACGCGCAGCGCGACCTGATCGACCAGACGCTGCTGGCCGCCTGTGCCCTGCCGGGCGGCGAACGCGCGCTCGGCCGCGCGCTGCTCAACGAACGCCAACTGGTGCGCGGGGCGACGCCGCAGGTCGATCACTGGCGCGGCCGCCTCGGCCTGGTGCAACGCAGCACGGGTTGACGCCCCTCAACGCTTCGGCGCATGGGCGGCCTAGCCTCGCCGCGTCGGCGTGACGCCACGCAGGGGAGAACTCACATGGGCTGGAAGACTTGGAGCGGCGCGCTGCTGTGCGCCCTGACCTTGGGAAGCGCGTTCGCCGACGACCGACCTGTCGCACCGCCGGCGCTGCAGCACCTGGGCGGCGACCTCTTCATCGCCGGCGGCGCGGTGACCGTCAGCCAGCCGGTGGCGGGCGACCTGTTCGCCGCCGGCGGCGCCGTCGACGTCGATGCCGCGGTGGCCGGGGACACGCTCGCCCTGGGCGGCAAGCTGCGCCTCGGCGCCGAGGTCGAGCAATCGGTGTTCGCCGCCGGCGGCCAGGTGACGGTGAACGGCAAGGTCGGACGCAACCTGCGCGCGGTGGGCGGGCAGGTCGAACTCGGTCCGAGGGCCGAAGTCGCCGGCAACCTGTCGGCCGCCGGAGGGCAGGTCCGCCTGTACGGGCAGGTCGGCGGCCATGTGCAGTCGGCCGGCGGAAGGCTGCTCATCGACGGACTGGTGGGCGGCGACGTGATCGCCACCTCGGGGCAGGTCGAGCTCGGGCCCAATGCGCGCATCGCCGGCAAGCTGCGCTATCGCAGCGGCGACGCCTTGCGCCAGGATCCGTCCGCGCAGGTCGCCGGCGGTGTCGAACGGCTGGGGCCTGCCTTTCCCGCCAAGGGCGCGAGCGCGCCCGAGCGCCACCGCCGCGGCGCCGCCATCGGCGTGGTATGGACCGCGGGCCTCGTCGTGCTGGCGGCCGCCCTGCTCGCCGCGCTGCCGCGTTTTTACGGGGGAGTCGCGCGCACGATGTCCGAGCGTCCGGGTTTGAGCCTGCTGCTCGGCTTCGTGCTGCTGGTGTGCGCGCCGGTGGCGGCACTGCTGGCCATGCTGACGCTGATCGGCATCCCGCTCGGCCTGTTCCTCGTCGCGCTCTATCTGACGCTGCTGCCGGTGGCCTATGTCAGCACCGGCATCGCCCTGGGCGACTGGGCGCTGCAGCGCTGGCAGGCAGCGCGCGCGGCGTCGCTGGGCTGGCGCATCGGCGCCGCGGCAGCCGCACTGGTGGGGCTCGGGCTGCTCGGCGCACTGCCCTGGCTGGGCGGCCTGTTCGCGCTGGCCGCGCTGCTCGCCGGCCTGGGCGCGCTGCTGCTGCAGGTGCGCAGGCTGCTGTCGGCAGGCTCCACCTCGGCAGCCACTCCATGAGCACCCTCACCACGCTCGCCCTCGGGCGGATGGGGCAACTGCGAGCGCAGGCCCCCGTCGGCGACGCCACGCGGGCCATCCCCCTGCCCGCGCCGCGAAAGCAGCATCGCTCCGAGCTGCGCGGGAAGTGATCTTCCACGACCAGCGGCTGCTGCTCGCGCAGACCGTCGGCACGCCGGCCGACGGGGTTCAGACGCGCGGCTCGCCCAGCCCTTCCTGAGCGTAGGCGCGCTGCACCGCCGGCCGCGCCAGCATGCGCTGCAGGTAAGGCCCGAGGTTCGGCAGCGTGCGTGCCGGGCGCGTCATGCCGCGCGTCCAGCGGCACAGCATCAGCACGTAGGGGTCGAGCGCGCTGAAGCCACGCCCGAGGAACCAGGGGGCGCCGTGGCGCACGAACTGCGCCTCGAGCTGGTCGACCATGCCGGCGATGTGCGCCTCGGCGTGCCGTTTCACCTGCGCCGCGCCCTCGGGCGTGTCGGCCCAGCGTTCGGCATAGAAGTACAGCGGCATCTCGGCCTGCAGCGTGTTGGTGAGCCACATCAGCCACTTGTAGAACTCGGCGCGCTCGATGGTGCCGGGCGCGGGCGCCAACCCGGCCTCGGGGTGCGTGTCGACGAGGTGCAGCACGATCGCCGCCGTCTCGTAGAGCACCAGTTCGCCGTCGACCAGCACCGGAATCTTGCCGTTCGGGTTGAGCTTCAGGTAGGCGGGGTCGTGGTGCGCGTTCTTCGTGCGATCGACCAGCACCAGCTCGTAGGGAATGCCGAGTTCCTCGAGCAGCATGTGCGGCGTCATGCTGGCGTTGCTCGGGAAGTAGTGCAGCTGCTTCATGCGGCGATGCTAGCCGCAGCGCTGTCGTTGCGCTCAGTGCGGCAACAGCGTGAAGCCCACCCGCGTGCTGCCGCCCTCGCTGGCGGCGAGCGGCCGGCCGGCGTGCATGCGCGCGATCGCCGCCACGATCGCCAGGCCCAGGCCGTGATGGGCCTGGCTGTCCGGCCGCGCGACGTCGGCGCGAAAGAAGCGGTCGAACAGCCGCGGCAGGTGCTGCGGCGCGATCGTCTCGCCCGCGTTCTCGACCTCCACGCGCACCTGCTCGGCCGCATCGGGCGCGATGCGCACCACCACGGTCGAGCCGCGCGGTGCGAAGCGGATCGCATTGCCGAGCAGGTTGGCCAGCGCGCGCTTGAGCAGCGGCTCGTCGACCGCCGCCTCGGCATCGCCCTCGATGCGCACCGCGAGGCCGGCCTCGTCGAGCATCGCCTCGTGGAACTCGACCACCTGCGCCGCCAGCGCCGCGAGGCTGGCGCTGCGGCCGCGCCGCGCGGTGGCGCCGCGATCGGCCTGCGAGAGGAACAGCATGTCGTTGACCATCGCCGCCAGGCGCTGGGCCTCCTCGAGGTTGGACAGCAGCGTGTCGCGCAGCGCCTCGGCCGGCCGCTCGCGCGACAGCGCCACCTCGGTATGGCCGATCAGAGCCGCCAGCGGCGTGCGCAGCTCGTGCGCGACATCGGCGTTGAACCCCTCGAGCTGGGCCATGGCACGCTCGAGTCGCTCCATCAGCGCGTTGAACTGCTCGATCCAGGGCAGCAGCTCTTCGGCAGGGTCGGCCAGCGCGAGGCGCTGCTCGAGCCGCCGCGGCGAGATCGCCCGCGTCTGCGCGGCGAGTTCGCGCAACGGCCGCAGCGCGCGCTTCACGTGCCAGAAGCTGCCGGCGGCAACCAACGTGCCGGCGACCAGGGTCACCACGACGAAGACGACCAGCCAGTTGCGGCCGAACTTGGCATCGCTGGCGAAGTCCACCGTGTAGCGCGCCTTGAGCAGGCCGCCGGCCAGTTGCGGCGCGGCGATGTCGAAGTCCACGCTGTGCGTGTGCGCCGACATCGCATGCGAACCGGCGTTGCTGTCTGCGTAGAACGGGCTGCCGTCGGCCCGCCACAGCTCGAGCCGCGTGTTGGCGCGCATCGGCGCGTCGGCGCGCACGCGCGCGAGGCAGGCGGCCTCGCCGCCGTTCTTCAGCTCGAGCGCGAGGATCTGCGCGATCACGTTGGCGCGGAACTGCGCGTCCTCGGCGTTCTTCTCCTTGATCAACATCTTCACCGACAGCCAGGCGCCGGTGAACAGTGCCGCGAGCACGACCATCGTGACGATGGCCAGCTTCTGCGACAGGCGCCGGCCGATCGAGTAGCTGCACAGGGTCATGACGAGCGGTCCTCGAGCACGTAGCCCATGCCGCGCACCGTGTGCAGCAGCTTGTGGGTGAACGGGTCGTCGAGCTTGGCGCGCAGCCGCCGCACGGCGACCTCCACGACATTGGTGTCGGAGTCGAAGTTCATGTCCCACACCTGCTCGGCCAGCGTGGTGCGCGAGAGCACCTGGCCGCGCCGGCGCAGCAGCAGCGTCAGCAGGGTGAACTCCTTGGCGGTGAGGTCGAGCCGCGTGCCGGCGCGGTGCGCCTTGCGGCTGGCGAGGTCGAGCTCCAGGTCCGCCAGGCGCAGCTGCGTGCCGTTGCCGCCTGGCGCGGCGCCGGCAGGCGTCCCCCGCCGCAGCAACGCGCCGACACGCGCCAGCAGCTCGGAGAACGCGAAGGGCTTGACGAGGTAGTCGTCGGCTCCCTCCTGCAGGCCGCGCACGCGGTCCTCGACCTTGTCGCGTGCGGTCAGCATCAGCACCGGCGTCTGGCCGCGCTCGCGCATCGCCTTGAGCACGCCGAAGCCGTCGACGCCCGGCAGCATCAGGTCGAGCAGCACGAGGTCGTACTCGCCCTCGCAGGCGAGCAGCCGGCCGCGGATGCCGTCGGCCGCCACGTCGACGACGTAGCCGTTCTCCGACAGGCCCTTGTGCAGGTAGTCGGCGAGCTTGGGTTCATCCTCGATGACGAGCAGGCGCATGGTGGGGGAGGTCTCGCGATGGCGTGAATGTTCTCACCGATGGCGCCCGCGCTGGATTACGAATTTGTCATCTCGCTGTCCGGGAAAGCGGGAGGGTCGCTCCCTAGAGTTCATCCCGTGTCGACGACAGACACCGATTGCTCCTCCGGACCCCACCTTCATTCACCTCTTCAAGGACATGACCATGAACGCCAAGACCCTCATCGCCACCGCCCTGTTCGCCTCCTTCGCCGGCAGCGGTGCCGCCTTCGCGCAGGAAGCCACGCAGGACTTTGCCGCGCCGCAGCTGCTCTCGTCGAAGACGCGCGCCGAAGTGATCGCCGACCTGCAGTCGGCAGTCCGCGGCGGGGCTGCCGGCTACGGCGAAGCCTCCCCGGCGCCGATGGCCGCCTCGGCGCTGAGCCGCACCCAGGTGATCGCCGAGACGCGCGAGGCCCAGCGACTCGGCCTGATCGACACCACCGAAGGCAGCGTGCGCGTGGCCTCCGCGGCCCAGCTCGAGCAGGTCCGCGCCGCCGGCCTGCGCGCGCTGGACAGCAGCCTGGCCCAGGCGGCGAAGTGACCGGCCTCCACCGACGCGCTCAGGCGTCGGTGGCGCGGTCGCGTTCGTCCATCTCGCCCTCGACCTGGCGGAACAGATCCGCCAGGGTCTTGCCCGCCTCGTCGCGGAAGCGCTCATCCAGCACCTCCAGCCGCTCGATGCGGTCGACGCGGAAGTTGCGGAAGTCCTGGCGCACCTCGCACCAGGCCGCCAACGTCCACACCTCGCTCCAGTAGAAGCAGCCCAGCGGGCGCACGCGGCGCTCGCTGATGCATCCGCGCAGGTCGAGGTAGCGCAGCCGCACGACGCGGCGCTCCTCCGTCGCCACGCGCAGCCGCTGCAGCCGCTCGCGCGTCGCCGGGTCCGGCCCGCTGGGCGTGGCATAGATGGCCAGGCTCTCGGCCGCAGCGCGCGACGTCGGCGGCAGCACGGCGAGCATCTTCGACAGCGCAGCTTCGGCCTGCGCGGACAGTTCGGTGTCGAGCCGCGACTGCGCCAGCCGCACCGAGGCGACCAGGGCACGCGCCTCGCCGGCGGTGAACATCAACGGCGGCAGGTCGAAGCCGGCACGCATGCGGTAGCCCACGCCCGCCTCGCCGTCGATCGGCACGCCCTGCGCCATCAGGTCGGCGACGTCGCGGTAGACGGTGCGCTCCGACACCTCGAGCCGCTCGGCGAGGAAGCGCGCGGTCGACAGCCGCCGGCCGCGGATCAGTTGCACCAGCTGGAAGAGGCGCTCGGCGCGACGCATGCAATCGTTCCGTCCTGATGGGGCACGCGATGCTGCCTGCCCCCTGCTGACAGCGTGGTGTCAGCAGGGGCCGAGCCTACAGCGTCGCCTGCGCGACCGCATGCTCCCAACGCTGCATCAGCTCGTCGGCGCGCTCGCGCGACATCGTCGGATGGAAGCGGCGCTCCACCTGCCATTGCGCCGCCAGTTCGTCCAGGCCCTTGTAGATGCCGCCGGACAGCCCCGCCAGGTAGGCGGCGCCCAGCGCCGTCGTCTCGATCACCTGCGGCCGTACCACCGGGATGCCGAGCAGGTCGGCCTGGAACTGCATGAGCAGGTCGTTGACGCAGGCGCCGCCATCGACGCGCAGTTCGGCCACCGGCGCGCCGCCATGCGCCACCGCATCGCGGCTCATCGCCTGCAGCAGCGCGGCGCTCTGGAAGGCGATGCTCTCCAGCGCCGCGCGCGCGATGTGCGCCACCGTGCTGCCGCGCGTCAGGCCGACGATGGCGCCACGCGCGTCGGCCTTCCAGTACGGCGCGCCCAGGCCGGTGAAGGCCGGCACGAACATCACGCCGCCGGAATCGGGCACGCTCTGCGCCAGCTGCTGCACCTCGCCGCTCGCCCGGATGGCGTGCAGTCCGTCGCGCAGCCACTGCACCACCGCGCCGGCGATGAACACGCTGCCTTCGAAGGCGAACTCCGGCGTGGTGCCCGGCTGCGCCGCGCTGGTGGTGACCAGTCCGTTGGCCGAGGTCTGGAACTGGCTTCCGGTGTGCATCAGCATGAAGCAGCCGGTGCCGTAGGTGTTCTTCGCCAGGCCGGCCTTGAAGCAGGCCTGACCGAACAGGGCGCTCTGCTGGTCGCCGGCCACGCCGCCGATCGGCAGCGAGGCGCCGAGCAGATCGGTGCGCGTGTGGCCGAAGACATGGGCCGACGGCCACACCGCCGGCAGCACCTCCACCGGCACGTCGAGGATCTTCAGCAGCTCGTCGTCCCAGGTGTTGGTGTGCACGTTCAGCATCAGCGTGCGCGAGGCGTTGCTGACGTCCGTCGCGTGCACCGCTCCGCCGGTGAGCTGCCACATCAGCCAGGTGTCCACTGTGCCGAAGGCCAGCTCGCCGGCCAGCGCCGCGGCGCGCGCCCCGGCGACGTGGTCCAGGATCCACTTCAGCTTGGTGCCGGAGAAGTAGGCATCGACGATCAGGCCGGTCTTGCGCCTGAAGGTGTCTTCCAGGCCCCGCGCGCGCAGCGCGGCGCAGGTCGGCTCGGCGCGGCGGTCCTGCCAGACGATGGCGTTGTAGACGGGCTCGCCGGTGCGGCGGTTCCACACCAGCGTGGTCTCGCGCTGGTTGGTGATGCCGATGGCGGCGATATCGGTCGCCTTCAGCTTCGCCGCGGCCAGCGCTTCCTGCGCGGTGGCGAGCTGCGTGGCCCAGATCTCCTTCGGGTCATGCTCCACCCAGCCGGGCTGCGGGTAGATCTGGCGGAACTCGCGCTGCGCCATTGCGACGATGTGCCCGCCGGCGTCGAATACGATGCTGCGCGAGCTGGAGGTGCCCTGGTCGAGGGCCAGAAGATAGGTGCTCATGGTTCGGCCACGTGGCAGCTGACGCCGGCCTCCGCGAGCAGCGCGGGAAAGGGTGCGGGCGGTTCGGTGTCGGTGTAGAGCGCGTCGATCTGGTCGAGCCGCGCCAGCTCGACCATCGCCGGCCGGTTGAACTTGCTGTGGTCGGCGGCCAGCCAGACCTCGCGCGAATGTTCGATGATCGCTCGCGCCACCTTCACCTCGCGGTAGTCGAAGTCGCGCAGCGTGCCATCGGCCTCGATCGCCGAGATGCCGATCAGCGCGATGTCGACCTTGAACTGCGCGATGAAGTCCACCGTCGCCTCGCCGACGATGCCGCGGTCGCGCCCGCGCACCACGCCGCCGGCGACGATGACCTCGCAGTCCGGATTGTCCGACAGGATCGCTGCGACGTTGAGGTTGTTGGTGATCACGCGCAGCCCCTTGTGGCGCAGCAGCTCGTGCGCGATCGCCTCGGTGGTCGTGCCGATGTTGATGATCAGCGAGCAGTTCTCCGGCACCGCCTTCGCCACCGCACGCGCGATGCGCTGCTTGGCCTGCTCGTTGAGCTTCTGCCGCTGGCGGTAGGCGATGTTCTCGGTGGTCGAGGCGGGCACGCGCACGCCGCCGTGGAAGCGTGCCAGCAGGCCCTCGTCGGAGAGCAGCTTCACGTCGCGGCGCACCGTCTGCAACGTCACGCCGAAGCGCTCGGCCAGCGCCTCCACCGACACCGAGCCGCGCACGCGCACCTCCTCGAGCAGATCCGACTGGCGGGGATTGGGCGTCATGGCGGCGAGCGTAGCGGGCTCTTGCGGGAAAACCACAGGGCTTACCCAACTTGCCACCTGCGCGCTTCTGGGCTAAAAAGAAAAAAGAAGCGCACAAACGAACACAAACGAAAACGCTGCGAATGCAGCACGAACCGACCGCCCGCGCCGCGGCCATCCCCGACGGAGACTGCTTGAACCACCCCCGCCCCGACGGCTGGCGCGACCCTGGCGCGGCCGATGTTGCGATCGACTGCGACGTGCTCGTCGTGGGCGGCGGCATCAACGGCGCAGGCATCGCGCGCGACCTCGCCGGCCGCGGCCTGAAGGTCGTGGTGGCGGAAAAGGACGATCTGGCTTCGCACACCTCCTCGTCGTCGACCAAGCTCATCCACGGCGGCCTGCGCTACCTCGAGTACTACGAGTTCTCGCTGGTGCGAAAGGCGCTGGCCGAACGCGAGGTGCTGCTCAAGAGCGCGCCGCACATCATGTGGCCGCTGCGCTTCGTGATGCCGCACGACCCCGGCATGCGTCCGGCGTGGATGATCCGCGCCGGCCTGTTCCTCTACGACCATCTGGCGCGCCGGGAGGTGCTGCCCGGCTCGACGACCGTGGACCTGCGCTCGCACCCGACCGGGGCGCCGCTGAAGAAGACGTTCCGCCAGGGCTTCGTCTACTCGGACGGCTGGGTCGACGACGCAAGGCTGGTCGTGCTCAACGCGCTGGACGCGCGCTCGCACGGCGCCACCGTGCTGACACGCACCACCTGCGTTGATGCGAAGCGCGGCGCGGCGCAGTGGCAGGCGACGCTGCAGGGCCTGCAAGGCGAGCGGCGCGCGGTGACGGCGCGCGCGCTGGTCAATGCCGCCGGCCCCTGGGCGGCGCAGTTCCTCGCCGAACATGCGCACGCGCCGAGACAGAAGTCGCTTCGGCTGGTGAAAGGCAGCCACATCGTCGTGCCGAAGATGTTCGACCACGACCATGCCTACATCTTCCAGAATCCCGACAAGCGCATCATCTTCGCCATCCCCTACGAAGCGGACTTCACGCTGATCGGCACCACCGACGTGGAGCACCGCGGCGCGATCGGCGCCGCACGCATCGACATCGACGAGATTGCCTACCTGTGCGCGCAGGCGAGCCGCTACTTCTCGCGCGCCGTGGCGCCGACCGACGTGGTGTGGAGCTACTCCGGCGTACGCCCGCTGCTCGACGACGAGTCGGGCGACCCCTCCGCGGTGACGCGCGACTATTCGCTCGAACTCGACGTCGCTCAGGCGCCGCTGCTGAACGTCTGGGGCGGCAAGATCACCACCTTCCGCAGGCTCGCCGAGGAAGCCGCCGACCTGCTGGCCGCACCGCTGAAGGCGGCACGCGGCGCCTGGACCGAGCGCACCTTCTTGCCCGGCGGCGACCTTAGCGCCACCATCGGCGCGCCGCAGCGGCCCGACACCGATTTCAGCCGCTTCGTGCAGGCCCTGGCGCTGGCCCATCCCGAGCTGCCGACGCCGCTGGTGCGCCGCCTGGCACGCGCCTACGGCGCGCGTGCCGTCGAGTTGCTGAGGCGGCCGCTGGGCCCCGAGGTTGCGCCCGGCCTGCACGAGGCCGAACTGCAGTTCCTGCACGACGAGGAGTGGGCACGCTGCGCCGACGACGTGCTGTGGCGGCGCAGCAAGCTCGGCCTGCATTACGACGAACGCCACCGCGCCGCGGTGGACGACTGGTGCCGCCGGCACTGGGGTACCCTGGCTTCGGCCCCGACGGAGACCCAATGGAACTGACGCTCGAACGCATCGAGCAGAAGGTGGGCGCACAGACCCACCTGTATCCGCTCGACCTGACGCTGGTGCCGCGCGCCGTCACCGTGCTGCTCGGCGCGACGCAGGCCGGCAAGACCACGCTGATGCGCGTCATGGCCGGCCTGGACGAACCGCACGCCGGCCGCGTGCTCGCCGACGGCCAGGACGTGACCGGCATGCCGGTGCGCGAGCGCAATGTCGCGATGGTCTACCAGCAGTTCATCAACTACCCGTCGATGACGGTGGCCGAGAACATCGCCTCGCCGCTGAAGCTGCGCGGCGAGCGCGACATCGCACAGCGCGTGCAGGCGCTGGCCGCCAAGCTGCACATCGAGCCGTTCCTGAAGCGACTGCCCGCCGAGCTCTCCGGCGGCCAGCAGCAGCGCGTGGCACTGGCCCGCGCGCTGGCCAAGCAGGCACCGCTGATGCTGCTCGACGAGCCGCTGGTCAACCTCGACTACAAGCTGCGCGAGGAACTCCGCGAAGAGCTGACCCAGCTGTTCGCCGCCGGCGAATCGACGGTCGTCTACGCCACCACCGAGCCCACCGAGGCGCTGCTGCTCGGCGGCTACACCGCGGTGATGGATGCCGGCGAACTGCTGCAGTACGGGCCGACGGCCGAGGTGTTCCGGCGCCCGAAGTCGATCCGCGTCGCGCGCGCCTTCAGCGACCCGCCGATGAACCTGCTGCCGGCCAGCAGCGCGGCCATCGGCGTCACGCTGGCCGCCGGCGTCAGCCTCTCGGTGCCGCTGCCGACCACCGCGACCAGCACGCTGACCATCGGCGTGCGCGCCAGCGCGCTGCGCGTGCAGCAGCGCCCCGGCGACCTGGCCCTGCCCGGCCAGGTGGAGCTGGCCGAGATCTCCGGCTCCGACACCTTCGTGCACGCGGCCACGCCGGTCGGCGAGGTGGTCGCGCAGCTCACCGGCGTGCACGAGTTCGAGCTCGGCGCCTCGGTGACGCTGTACCTGAACCCGGCGCAGGTCTACGTGTTCGACGCCAGCGGCGACCTGCTCGTGGCGCCAGGGGGAAACTGACATGCACGCCCGAACTCACCTTCGTTCGCGGCCCGCCGTGGGGGCGCAGGCCCTCCTCGTGTGGGTCCGGTGGGAGTCCTGACATGGCCCGTATCGATCTCGACCTGGCGCACAGCTACCGCCCTCAGCCGCAGCGCGACGAGGACTACGCGCTGCTGCCGCTGAAGATGAGCTTCGCCGACGGCGGCGCCTATGCGCTGCTCGGCCCCTCGGGCTGCGGCAAGACGACCATGCTCAACATCATCTCGGGCCTGGTCGTGCCCTCGCAGGGCACCGTGAAGTTCGGCGAGCGCGACGTCACGCGGCTGTCGCCGCAGCAGCGCAACATCGCCCAGGTGTTCCAGTTCCCGGTCATCTACGACACGATGACCGTGGCCGAGAACCTCGCCTTCCCGCTGCGCAACCGCGGCGTGCCGGCGGACCGCATCAGGCAGCGCGTCGGCAGGATCGCCGAGATGCTCGAGATGAGCGGACAGCTCGACATGCGCGCCGCCGGCCTGTCGGCCGATGCCAAGCAGAAGATCTCGCTCGGCCGCGGCCTAGTGCGCGAGGACGTGTCCGCCGTGCTGTTCGACGAGCCACTGACGGTGATCGACCCGCACCTGAAGTGGCAGCTGCGCCGCAAGCTCAAGCAGATCCATCACGAGCTCAAGCTCACGCTGGTGTACGTGACGCACGACCAGGTCGAGGCGCTGACCTTTGCCGACCAGGTGGTGGTGATGACGCGCGGCCGCGCAGTGCAGGTGGGCAGCGCATCGGACCTGTTCGAGCGGCCGCGGCACACCTTCGTCGGTCACTTCATCGGCTCGCCGGGCATGAACTTCCTCGACGCGAACGTGCTGCCCGGCGCACCCGCCGGCGCCAAGCGGCTGGGTGTGCGGCCGGAATACGTGGCGCTCGCAGCGCCGCACGCGGCGGGCGCGGTGCCCGCCACGGTGACGCAGGCACAGGACATCGGCACCTACTGGCTGCTCGGCGCCGCGATCGCCGACGGGGCGGTGGTGCGGGCGCGCCTGTCCGGCGAACAGCCGATCCCGAAGGTCGGCGAGACGGTGTGGCTGGCCATCGCGGGCACGCACACCTGCTGGTACGACGCCAACGAGGAGCTCGTCGCATGAACCAGACACCGAGACGCCTCGAGTCGGGCGGACTTCCTCCTCGGGGAGACCGCGCCGCAGGCGCGAAGGGGGCCCCATGAAACCGGTGAACCAGAAGGCCTGGCTGCTCATCCTGCCGGTCGTGGTCTGTGTGGCCTTCTCGGCCATCCTGCCGCTGATGACGGTGGTGAACTACTCGGTGCAGGACATCATCTCGCCCGAGCGTCGCGTGTTCGTCGGCACGGAGTGGTTCAAGGCGGTGATGCGCGACGAGGAACTGCTCGACGCGCTGGTGCGCCAGATCGGCTTCTCGCTGGCGGTGCTGCTGGTCGAGATCCCCCTGGGCATCGCGCTGGCGCTGTCGATGCCGGCCAAGGGCTGGAAAGCCTCGGCGGTGCTGGTGATCGTGGCGATCTCGCTGCTCATCCCGTGGAACGTGGTCGGCACGATCTGGCAGATCTACGGCCGCACCGACATCGGCCTGCTGGGTGCCGCGCTGGCGAGGCTGGGCATCGACTACAGCTACACCGGGTCCGCCACCGACGCCTGGCTCACCGTGCTGGTGATGGACGTGTGGCACTGGACGCCGCTGGTGGCCTTGCTCTGCTACGCCGGGCTGCGCGCCATTCCCGACGCCTACTACCAGGCGGCGCGCATCGACGGCGCGAGCAAGTTCGCGGTGTTCCGCTTTATCCAGCTGCCCAAGATGCGCGGCGTGCTGATGATCGCCGTGCTGCTGCGCTTCATGGACAGCTTTATGATCTACACGGAGCCCTTCGTGCTCACCGGCGGCGGCCCCGGCAACGCCACCACCTTCCTCAGCCAGTACCTGACGCAGAAGGCGGTCGGCCAGTTCGACCTCGGCCCCGCGGCGGCGTTCTCGCTGATCTACTTCCTCATCATCCTGCTGCTGTGCTTCATCCTCTACAACTGGATGCAGCGCGTGGGCACTGCCGACAAGACGGAGGCCGGCCATGCATGAGAACCGCTTCCACAAGCGCGTGGTCTTCCTGCTGCTGTACCTGCTGTTCGCCATCCTGCCCGTCTACTGGATGGTCAACATGTCGTTCAAGACCAACGAGGAGATTCTCGGCACCTTCTCGCTGTGGCCGAACGCCTTCACCTGGAACAACTACAAGGTGATCTTCACCGACGTGTCCTGGTACTCGGGCTACATCAACTCGCTGATCTACGTCGTGATCAACACGGTGGTGTCGCTGCTGGTGGCGCTGCCGGCGGCCTACGCGTTCAGCCGCTATTCGTTCCTGGGCGACAAGCACGTCTTCTTCTGGCTGCTCACCAACCGCATGACGCCACCGGCGGTGTTCCTGCTGCCCTTTTTCCAGCTCTACACGACGCTCGGGCTGATGGACACGCACATCGCGGTGGCGCTGGCGCACCTCGTCTTCAACGTGCCGCTGGCGGTGTGGATCCTGGAAGGCTTCATGAGCGGCGTGCCGCGCGAGATCGACGAGACCGCCTACATCGACGGCTACTCGTTCCCGCGCTTCTTCCTGACCATCTTCATCCCGCTGATCAAGGCCGGCGTGGGCGTGGCGGCGTTCTTCTGCTTCATGTTCAGCTGGGTCGAGCTGCTGATGGCGCGCACGCTGACCAGCGTCAACGCCAAGCCGATCGTCGCGACGATGACGCGTACCGTCAGCGCCTCCGGCATGGACTGGGGCGTGCTGGCGGCGGCAGGGGTGCTGACCATCGTGCCCGGCGCGATCGTCATCTGGTTCGTGCGCAACTACATCGCGAAGGGTTTCGCGATGGGACGCGTGTGAGCGAACGTCGTCATTTCTGGAGGGCGTGAGATGTTCAACTGGATGGCCTGGACCCTGCCGGTGGCGGTCTTCTTCACCTGCATCGTGCTGATGCTGGTCGGCATGACGGTGTGGGAGCTGCGCTCGCCGACCGTCGAGCGCAAGGGTTTCCTGCCGATCGCCACCACCCGCGGCGACCGCCTCTTCATCGGCCTGCTCAGCGCGGCCTACGTGAACCTGGCCTTCGTCGCGATCAGCGACAAGCTGATGGCATGGCTGAGCCTGGCGCACGAACCGTCGATCTGGATCAGCTTCGTGCTCTCAATGGCGCTGCTCGCGCTGATCATGCGGCGCGGCTGATCGTTCCCGCTTTCGCAATCCGGCCCGGAGCTTCCCCGGGGCCGTGTTGACACCAACGCACACGGGGAAGCCGAAGAACGAGGAGATGGACATGAAACTGCGATACACCGCGATGGCGGCCGCCCTGCTGGTGCTGGCGGCCTGCGGCAAGAAGGAAGAGCCTGCGGCACCCGCCGCCCAGGCCCCGGCAGCGACCGCATCGCCCGCGGCACCCGCCGCGGCACCGGGCGGCGAAATCGCCCAGCGCTGGATCGACAGCGAGTTCCAGCCGTCGACGCTGAGCAAGGCCCAGCAGGCCGAGGAGCTGAAGTGGTTCGTCGATGCGGCGGCCAAGCTCAAGGCCAAGGGCGTGACCGAGATCTCGGTCGTCTCCGAGACGATCACGACCCACGAGTACGAGAGCAAGACGCTGGCCAAGGCTTTCAGCGAGATCACCGGCATCACCGTCAAGCACGACCTGATCCAGGAAGGCGACGTGGTCGAGAAGCTGCAGACCTCGATGCAGTCGGGCAAGTCGATCTACGACGGCTGGATCAGCGACTCCGACCTGATCGGCACGCACTACCGCTACGGGAAGATCATGAATCTGACCGACTACATGGCGGGCGCCGGCAAGGAGTTCACCAACCCCGGCCTGGACCTGAAGGACTTCATCGGCACCAGCTTCACGACCGGGCCGGACGGCAAGCTGTACCAGCTGCCCGACCAGCAGTTCGCCAACCTGTACTGGTTCCGCGCCGACCTGTTCGCGCGTGACGACCTGAAGGAGAAGTTCAAGAAGAAGTACGGCTACGAGCTCGGCGTGCCGCTGAACTGGAGCGCCTACGAGGACATCGCCGCGTTCTTCACCAACGACGTGAAGGAGATCGACGGCAAGCCGATCTACGGCCACATGGACTACGGCAAGAAGGACCCGTCGCTCGGCTGGCGCTTCACCGACGCCTGGCTGTCGATGGCCGGCACCGCCGACATCGGCATCCCGAACGGCAAGCCGGTCGACGAGTGGGGCATCCGCGCGAGCGAGGACGGCTGCACGCCGCTGGGCGCCAGCGTCTCGCGCGGCGGTGCGACCAACTCGCCGGCCGCTGTGTACGCGCTGACCAAGTACGTCGACTGGATGAAGAAGTTCGCACCGAAGGAAGCCACCGGCATGACCTTCGGCGAGGCCGGTCCGGTCCCGGCGCAGGGCCAGATCGCACAGCAGATCTTCTGGTACACCGCCTTCACCGCCGAC
The DNA here is from genome assembly GCF_937952055.1 of uncultured Piscinibacter sp. Taxonomy (GTDB): domain Bacteria; phylum Pseudomonadota; class Gammaproteobacteria; order Burkholderiales; family Burkholderiaceae_C; genus Piscinibacter. The sequence continues at coordinate 22,664 of NZ_CALFYO010000023.1, read as the reverse complement.
ATGACCAAGCCGGGCCTGCCGGTGGTCAACGCCGACGGCACGCCGAAGTGGCGCATGGCCCCCGGCCCGAACGGCCCGTACTGGAAGCAGGGCATGCAGAACGGCTACCAGGACGTCGGCAGCTGGACCTTCTTCGCCGAGCATGATGCCAACCGCACCGCGGCCGCCTGGCTGTACGCGCAGTTCATCACCTCGAAGACGGTGTCGCTGAAGAAGACCATCGTCGGCCTGACGCCAATCCGCGAGAGCGACATCCAGTCGCAGGCGATGACCGACCTGGCGCCCAAGCTGGGCGGTCTGGTCGAGTTCTACCGCAGCCCGGCACGCGTGGCCTGGACGCCGACCGGCACCAACGTGCCCGACTACCCGAAGCTCGCGCAGCTGTGGTGGAAGAACGTGGCCGTGGCGGTGACCGGCGAGAAGACGCCGCAGCAGGCGATGGACAACCTGGCCGAGGAGATGGATCAGGTGATGGCCCGTCTCGAGCGCGCCGGCATGGCCCGCTGCGCCCCGAAACTCAACAAGAAGGAAGACCCGAAGAAGTACCTGAGCGACAAGGGCGCCCCGTGGGCCAAGCTGGCCAACGAGAAGCCCAAGGGCGAGACGATCGCCTACGACACGCTGCTCAACGCGTGGAAGGCCGGCAAGGTGCGCTGATGCGGCGCATGGTGTGAACCGGACCTGAACGCGGCGGCTGCCCGCCGCGTCTTTCCGGGCCCCGGCGCCTGGCGCCGGGGCCTTCTCGTGGTGCGGGGCGAGGCCCTCAGTCCGCCAGCCGGTAGGCCTGCCTTGCCTGCTTGGCCTCGTACATCGCACGGTCCGCGGCCCCGAGCAACTCGTTCTCGGTGTCGCCGTGGCCCGGGTAGAGTGCGCCGCCGATGTTCACGCCCAGCGTGACCGTCACACCCTCCAGGCGCAGCGGCCGCGCCAGGCTGTCGGCCACCGACTGCGCGATCGCCTGCAGGCGGCCGGTGTCGGTCAGCCCGTCCAGCACCAGCACGAACTCGTCGCCGCCCAGGCGCGCGGCCACGTCGGTGTCGCGCACCAGGCTCTGCAGGCGCTGGCCGACGACGCACAGCGCGTCATCGCCTGCCGCGTGGCCATGGCGGTCGTTCAGCCCCTTGAATCCGGTCAGGTCCATCAACAGCAGCGCGAACGGCCGCGCGTTCTCCAGGTCGGCCTGGATCTGTCGCGACAGCAGCAGGCGGTTGCCCAGGCCGGTGAGCGCATCGGTCTGCGCCTGCAGGGTCGCACGGTCGAGGTGCGTGTGCAGCAGCGAGATGTCGTGCACCACCGCCACCGACGCCACCTCGCCGTTGCTCAGCGGCATGTTGCACAAGGAGATCGAGACCGGCACCAGCCGGCCCGTCTTGTGCACCGCGCGCAGCACCGGGCGGGAGCCCATCATCGTCGGCGCGCCGCCGTCCCGGAACTTCTCGACCATGGCCTCGTGGCGCGCGCGCATCGCCTGCGGCACGAGTGTCGACAGCGGCTGGCCGACGATCTCGTCGCGCGCATAGCCAAGCAGCGCGCGTACCGCGGGGTTGACGTATCCGATGACACCCTGCGCGGTGACGATCACCACCGCATCGGGCAGGATGTCCAGCAGGTCGGCCAGGGCCGTGGGGACCGGAAAGTCAGCGCTCATGCGCCCGCATTGACGCCCAGCCTCGGGGCGGGTGCATTGCGCGGCCTCAAACAGACTGCCGACATTTGCGGCGGGACAACACTTCGGCGCCGAGGTGCCGCAGTGGGGCGCATCAGCCCGCCACCGCCGCTTCGCGCTGATCGCGCCGCCAGGTCGCCGGCGGGTTGCCGAACTCGCGCCGGAAGGCGCGGATGAACGCCGTGTCGGTGTCGTAGCCGACTTCCTCGGCGATGCGCGCCAGGTCCAGCGAGCTGCTGCGCAACAGGTTCGCGGCAAGCGCCATGCGCCAGCGCATCAGGTAGTGCATCGGCGCCTGGCCGACAAAGTGGCCGAAGCGCTCGGTCAGCACGGTGCGCGAGCTGCCGGCCTCGCGCGCGAGGGTCTCCAGCGTCCAGGCGTGCGCCGGCCGCTCGTGCAGCGCGGCCAGTGCCCTGCCGACGACACGGTCGCGCAGGCCGGCCAGCCAGCCGGTCTGCTCGGGGGCGAGCTGTTCGACGTGCCGGCGCAGCGTCTCGACGAACAGCACCTCGGAAAGCTTGGCCAACACGCCCTCCCCGCCCGGCCGCGGTGACGCGGCCTCGGCCACGGCATAGCGGATCGAGGCCTCCAGCCAGTCGCCGCCCGGCGCGTCGCGCAGGTGCACCACGACGACGCGCGGCAGCGCGGTCAGGATCGGTCGGCACAGCCGTGGATCGCAGGCCAGGTAGCCGCAGACGAAACGCGTGCCCGCCCCGCCGCCGCCGTAGCGGACGCGCCGCGGCCGCCGCTGCAGCAACGCGCGCAGGTTGGCCGAGGGCGCCGCCGCCACGTCGGGCGCGGAAGCCATGCGGTGGGCGTCGCCATGCGGAAAGACGACCACGTCGCCGGCACGCAGCTGCGTCGGCGGCAGGCCGTCGACCTCGAGACGGCACTCGCCCTCGGTGACCAGGTGGTAGATCACCACGCGCTCGGCGCCCGGATGCAGGGTCTGCTTCACCGAGGTGGCCTCGGGCGAGGAGAAGCACCAAGGTGCGCTGAAGCTGGCATTGAAGAACACCGCACCGCTCAGGCGCACGACGCGAAGCACCTCGGACAGTGCGTCCATGCTCAGGCCGCCTGCGCCTCGAAGCGGACGCGCAGGTCGATCGCCCGCCGCACCGCGTCCGACAGCGGGGAATGCGCATCGGCCCAGGCGACCAACTCGCGCAGCGTCGCCTCGTCGGCACCCACCGCCTCGAGGGCGACGTTCAGTGTGAGCCCCAGGGGCCCCGCCGCAACGGCCGGCTCGACGTCGAGCAGACCGCGCGCGTCGGACTCGCTGAGCGCACGCACGGACAGGGCACGCAGTTCGATGCCCAGACACGCCGCACGCAGCGCCACCGCCGTCGTCAGGCAGGAGGCCAGGCCCGCACGCATCAGCCAGCCCGGCGGCACACCCGCTCCTTCGCCGCCCATCTGCGGCGGCAGGTCGGTGTACAGGGCGGCGCCCCCGGGGAGCTCGACGCGCACCCGCAGCCCTTCGGCGAGCGTGGCAAGCGCAGGCAGGTCGTCGTGCCGGGCCAGCCCGGGTTTGCGTGCGAAGGCCTGCTCGACCCGCTGCACGGCCTCGGCGATCGATTTCGCATCCATGGGTTTCCTCCGGCGTGACAGCGCCCGATTGTGCTGGCCGCCGCTCTGCGGCAGCACGGCGCGTGCCGGTGTGCGGCCGCTCGGTCAGTTCCGCCGGACGGTCGGTCAGTCGTGGCGCCGCACTGGACGCACGGCGGCCGCGAGGAGAGGCGGCGCGGACGCCGGGTCAGGACAGCCGACGGCGTGGCCGCGAGACTGGCCCGGCACCGACACACCGGATGCCGCCCTCCAACCCACCTTGTAAGGAACACCATGTGCACGCTCACCACCCCTGCCGCCGCACCCACCCTCGCCGCGCCCGATCTGGCCGCACTGAAGCAGAAGCAGCAGGCCGCCTGGGCCTCCGGCGACTACGCCGTCGTCGGCACCACCCTGCAGATCGTCGGCGAGATGCTGTGCGAGGCGGCCGACGTGCGCACCGACGAGCAGGTGCTCGACGTCGCCGCCGGCAACGGCAACGCGACGCTGGCCGCCGCCCGGCGCGGCGCCCGTGTCGTCTCGACGGACTACGTCGCCGCGCTGCTCGGTCGCGGCCGCGCCCGCGCCGAGGCCGAGCAGTTGCCGGTGCAGTTCCAGGTCGCCGATGTCGAGGCCCTGCCGTTCGCCGATGCCAGCTTCGACCTCGTGCTGTCGACCTTCGGCGTGATGTTCGCGCCCGACCATTCGCGCTCAGCCGCGGAGATGCTGCGCGTGTGCCGGCCGGGCGGCCGCATCGCGCTGGCCAACTGGACCCCCGAAGGCTTCATCGGGCAGCTCTTCAAGACCATCGGCGCACACCTGCCGCCACCGGCCGGTGCACGCTCGCCCGCGCTGTGGGGCACCGAGGCACACCTGCAGTCGCTGTTCGGCGACGGGGCCGCGGCGATCGACATCCAGAGCCGGCACTTCCAGATGCGCTACCGCTCGCCGGCGCACTGGATCGAGGTCTTCCGCACCTGGTACGGGCCTGTCCACAAGGCGTTCGCCGCGCTGGGCCCGAACGCCGCCGCGCTGGAGCGCGACATCCACGCGCTGCTCGAGCGATTCAACCGCGCCGGCCCGGGCTCTCTGGTCCTGCCGAGCGAGTACCTCGAAGTGGTGGTCACCCGCGCCTGACGCGCTTGTCGCCCGCAGGTCCTTGCCGGGCCGCGAGCCAGGAGAACGAGATGAGAGAAGACACCGACTCCGCGCGGGCCGTCGGCCGCGGCTACGGCCTCGAGCTGGACCGCGACGCGCTGCTCTACCTGAGCGCCCCCGGCGCTGTGGCGATCGGCGCCGAGGCCGGACTGCTGTGGATCACGCAGGACGGCCACACGCAGGACTGGCTGCTCGCGCCCGGCGATGCGGCCCTCGACGCCCGCGCCACGCGCCTCATGGTTTCGGCGCTGCGGCCGTCGCGGCTGCGCGTGTGGCTGGACGAGCGGCCGCGGCATCGCTGGTCGGCCGTGCTCGTGCAGGCGGATGGCCGCCGGCTGCGCCTCGCGCCGGAGCGCGCCCAGGGGCGCATGGGCCTCGGGGGCACAGGGTCATGACCGCCCGTGGCAGGGGGGTCGAGGTGGACGTGCGCGACCGGCAGGCGCCGCTGCGCGCGCGCTACCGCTCGGCGCCGGAGACGGCGATGGTGGTCGACCACGCATCGATCGCGAGCGACGATCTGCACGACCCGCTGCATGGCCAGGTACGCGCCGGCAGTTCGGCCATGGCCGACATCACCTTCGCGGTTCACGGCGCCATCGGCGGCCTGCACGACGCGCCGGTGCCGGGCGACCTGCTGTGCGCCGCGCTGGCGAGTTGCCAGGAATCGAGCCTGCGCATGGTTGCCAACGTCTATCGCGTGCGCATCGAATCGCTGTCCGTCGAAGTGCACGCCGAGGTCGACGTGCGCGGCACGCTCGGCATGGACCCGAAGGTGCCGGTGGGTTTCCAGAACATCCGCGTCGTCGCGCGATTGCGCGTCGCGCCGGACACGCCGCCGCAGCGGCTGCACCAGCTCTGCAGGGCCGCCGAGCGAGCCTGTGTGGTGCTGCAGACGCTGCGCGCTGGCGTGCCGGTCGCGCTCACGCTGGACAGCAGGTCCGGCTAGCGCGAGCCGCCCCCCGGCACGGCGGTGTCTACGGCAGCGGCCGCCCCGGCCCCTGCCGGCCTTCGCTGCGTGCCGAAAGGTAGGCGTAGAGGTCGGCGATGTGCGCGTTCACGCTCGGCTCGCCCTGCCAGGCCGGCATCACCAGCGCGCCCTCGCGGCGCTGCATGATCTCCTCGACCAGGGCTTCGCGCGCGGCGGTCTCGCTGCCGGCCCGCGCGGCAGGAATGCCCCAGTCGTAGCGGTAGAGCACGCGGCTGACGAACTGGCGCTGGCCCATCGACTGCACCCGCTGCAGCAGGTCGGGCGCATTGGCCGTGCCGGTGGCCGCGCCGCCATGGCAGCCGGCGCAGCGCTCCTGGAACACGCGCCAGCCGGTGTAGACCGAGCCGGGCGGCTTGGCCGCCTGCGCGAGTTCCTGGGCCGGCTGCCGGTTCTGCAGTTCCACGCCCGTACAGCCGGCGAGCAGCCCTGCCGCGCCGCAGATCGCGGGCCAGAGGCTTCGCAAGGTCGCCATGATCACTCCTCGTCATCGATCGTGATCTGGCGATTCTGTCCATCGCCGACGGCACTCGGCTTGCCGAATGTCAGCCGCCGCTGTTGCGCCCGCGCCTCGCCGGTCGGTTGCGGTTACTTGCATCTGCCCCTGCCGAGCCGCCGCGATCCGTCCGCTTGTCACGGTTCGCCGCGAACAACTGTTTCCGCGGCCGCTGCAGACACGCCTTGCGCCGTTCACTGCGCCCATGGACGTGCCTCAACACCCTGCCCTGTGCCGCCCCATCGTGCTGCTGGGATTCGCGCTGCTGCTCACGGGCTGCAGCTCGCTGCGCCTGCCCACCCTGCCGCTGCCGTGGCCCGGCGGCGAGGAAGCCGCCGCCGCGCCCGCGCCGCCGGTGCCCGCCAGGCCCGCGCCCCGGCCGCATCCGCCCGATGCGGTGCCGCGCGTGGCGGCGATCCCGCAGGGCCCGCCCAACGTGCCCTACGAGATCAAGGGCGAGCGCTACGAGCCCGAGGCCGAGGATGTGCCGCTGGTCGAGACCGGCATCGCCTCCTGGTACGGCCGCCCCTTCCACGGCCGGCGCACGGCCACCGGGGAGGTCTACGACATGCACGCCATGACCGCGGCGCACAAGACCATGCCGCTGCCCAGCTACGCGCTGGTGCGCAACCCGAGGAACAAGCGCGAGGTGGTGGTGCGCGTCAACGACCGCGGCCCCTTCAAGCCGGGACGCATCATCGATCTCAGCCGCGCCGCCGCGCGCAAGCTGGGCATCGGCGGCATCGCCAAGGTGGAGGTGCGCCGCCTGACCCACGCGGAGATCCGCAGCGGCGCATGGAAGCTGCCGCCGCAGCGCGTGGCCGCCACGGCCGCCGAGTGATCAGCGCTGGCTGCGCGCCTTGCGCGAGTCCACCTCGGCGAGTTGCTGCTTGAGCAGCAGGTAGAGCACGCGCGCGTTCTCCACCGTCAGCGTCAGCGTGCTGCTCGGTTCGCCCTCGTCACGCGGCGGCGACGGCTGCACGATCGCGTCCACACGCGCACGCACCAAGCCGTGGCTGTTGGACATCGCCTTGATGCGTTGCAGCTCGACGTTGAAGGTCTTCATGCGGCAAGGGTAGCGCAAGCGCGGAGAATGGTGCCCTCGCCGACCACCATGGAAGCCGTCCCCGAGACCTTCGAGCACGCGCTCGATGCCGCCGAGTTCAAGCGCCCGCTGCACCGCCCGGGCGTGGAGCTCTACCGCGCGCACATCGTGCGCCACAGCTTCGAGCCGCACACCCACGAGGCCTTCGGCCTGGGCACGATCGAGGCCGGCGTGGAGCGCTTCCGCTACCGCGGCGAGGAGCACCTCGCGCCGGCCGGCACGCTGGTGCTGATGAACCCCGACGAGCTGCACACCGGCCGGGCCGAGACGAGCGGCGGCTGGCGCTACGCCATGGCCTACATCGACGCCGACGTGCTGGAGCAGCTCAGCGGCGAGCGCGGCTGGTGGTTCGCCGAGGCGGTGCGCCGCGACGCGCCGCGCGCACGCCGCGTAGGCCGGCTGCTGCGCCAGCTCTGGCATGCGCAGGAGCCCCTCGCCTTCGACGCGCTGCTGCTCGATCTGGTGCACGCGCTGCGCCCCGCGGCCCGCGTGGCGCAGGCGGCGCGCGACGCAAGCACGCCGCGCTTCGCGGGTGTGATCGAGTTCCTGCGCGAGCACCTCGGCGAGCGCCTCACGCTCGACGAGCTGGCCGCAGTGGCGGGACTCAGTCCGTTCCACTTCCTGCGCCAGTTCAAGCGCGCCCACCATGCCACGCCGCAGCAGACGCTGATGGCGCTGCGCCTGTTCGAGGCGAAGCGGCAGCTCGCCGCCGGCGAGGCGCCGGCGCAGGTGGCCGCGGCCGTCGGCCTGGTCGATCAGGCCCACCTGACGCGTGCCTTCGCGCACCGCTACGGGGTAACGCCGGCGCGCTACCAGCAGCAACTCGGTACAAGACCGGCGCGGCGGGCCTGAGCGACACTCGCGGCCTCATGTTTGCCGCACCCCTGTTCACCGGAACGCTGTTCGCCCTGGCCGCCGGCCTGATGTGGGGCCTGGTGTTCGTCGGCCCGCTGATGCTGCCCGAGTACCCGGCCACGCTGCAGTCGTTCGGCCGCTACCTCGCTTTCGGTCTGATCGCGCTGCCGCTGGCCTGGCTCGACCGTGCCACGCTGCGCCAGCTCAGCCGCGCCGACTGGCGCGAAGCGCTGCGCCTGGCGCTGGTCGGCAACATCGTCTACTACCTGTTCCTTGCCAGCGCCATCCAGCGCGCCGGCGGTCCGCTGCCGACGATGATCATCGGCACGCTGCCGGTGGTCATCGCCATCACCGCCAACCTGCGCGGCCACCGCGCCGGCACGCGGCGCGAGCATCCGTTGCGCTGGTCGCAGCTCGCACCCTCGCTCGGGCTGATCGCCATCGGCATCGCGCTGGTCAACCATGTCGAGCTCGAGCGGCTGAAGGCCGAGCCCGATGCCGACCTCGGCCGTTACCTGCTCGGCGCGGCGCTGGCGGTGGGCGCGGTCGCCTGCTGGACCTGGTACCCGATCCGCAACGCCGAATGGCTGCGCGCCCACCCCGAGCGCAGCCCGCGAGGCTGGGCCACCGCGCAAGGCCTGGCGACGCTGCCGCTGGCGCTGCTCGGCTATGCGCTGACCTGGGCCTGGTTCGCCCTGTCCGGTTCACCGTTCGCCATGCCGTTCGGCCCGCGGGCGGCCGACTTCGTCGCTCTGATGTTCGCCATCGGCCTGTTCGCCTCCTGGCTCGGAACGCTGTGCTGGAACGAGGCCAGCCAGCGCCTGCCGCCCACCATCGCCGGGCAGCTGATCGTGTTCGAGACCCTGTCGGCGCTGGCCTATGCCTTCGTGCTGCGCCGGCAGTGGCCGGCGGCCGCGACGCTGGCCGGCATCGCGCTGCTGGTGGCCGGCGTGCTGTGGGCGCTGCGCGCCCGCCCGGAGCCCGAATCGGCCGCGGCGCACCCGAATTGACCCCGCTCGCACCGAAACATTGATACAAATATGGTCGAACGCAGGCGTAACCTGCGGGTCGCACTCTGTTCGAGGGAACACGCGGAGGCCGCATGCAACGACGCCACATCGCCCTGATCGCGGGGCTGCTGGTCGCGATCGCCGTAACCGGCGCCACCTGGTGGTGGCTGTCCCGGGGCAAGGTGGTGGCGCCGCCGCCGCCGGTGGCCGAGGCGCCGGCGCCGCTGCCCGCGCCCGAGCCGGCCTCGGCGCCACTGGCCGATGCCGGCCCGAAACACCCCATCGAGCCGCTCGCCGAAGCCCCGGCGCCGGCGCCGCTGCCGGCGCTCGACCAGTCCGACGGCATGGTGCAGTCGGCGCTCGCCGAACTCGTGGGCAGGCCCGGCGTGCTGGCCTTCCTGAACGTCGACGGCTTCGTGCGCCGCACCGTCGTCACGGTGGACAACCTCGCGCGGCCGATGGCGGCGTCGCGGCTGTGGCCGGTGCAGCCCACGCCCGGCAAGCTGCAGCGCCTGATTGCCGGCGACGCCGAGCTGATCGGGCCGGACAACGCGGCGCGCTACGAGCCCTTCGTCGCCTTCGTCGCGTCGGTGCCGCCCGCGCAGGCGGCGGCGCTGTACCGGCGCCTGTACCCGCTGTTCCAGCAGGCCTACGCGGAGCTGGGCTACCCGAAGGGCCACTTCAACGACCGCCTCGTCGAGGTGGTCGACCACCTGATCGCCGCGCCGGAGCCGAAGCGGCCGCCCGCGGTGAAGCTGGTCGACGTGAAGGGCGAGGTGCCCTCGACGAGGCCGTGGGTGCGCTACGAGTACGTGGACGAGCAGCTCGAGTCGCTGTCGTCCGGGCAGAAGATCATGGTGCGCGTCGGCACGACCCATGCACAGCGCCTGAAGGGCTGGCTGTCGGCCTTCCGGCAGGCGATCGTGTCGCCGCGCTGACGCGACGACCGCGCCTCAGCGGTAGAACGCCTCGACTCGCCCCTTGAGCTTGAGCATCACCGGGTTGCCCTTGCGGTCCACCGCACGGCCGTGCGGCACGCGCACCCAGCCTTCACTGATGCAGTACTCCTCGACGTCGTTGCGCTCCGCACCGTTGAAGCGGATGCCGACCTCGTGAGCGAACACCGCCGCCACGTGGTGCGGGCTGCGCGGATCGATGGACAGGCGGTCGGGCAACGGGGGGCGGTCGTGAACGTCGGTCATGGTCGGGGCCATCGGGCCGGGGTGGCGGTCGGCAACGATTGTCGGTCATGCCTGCGCGAGGGCGAGACTTCGCGGTCCGGCTCGCAGGGTCGACACTACGCTTCCCGCAGCCACCTCGCTCCACCATGACCCGTGTCCTCATCGGTTCCGGCTCCGCCTACGAGGCGGAGATCGGCTACTCGCGCGCCGTCGTCGACGGTGACTGGATCTTCGTCTCCGGAACGACCGGCTTCGACTACGCGACGATGACGATTCCCGACGGAGCGGCCGCCCAGGCCGAGCAGTGCTTCGCCAACATCGCCAGCGCCCTGGCGCGCGCCGGCGCGTCGCTGCAGGATGTGGTGCGCGTGCACTACATCGTGCCGAGCCGCGAAGACTTCGCCGCGTGCGTGCCGGTACTGCGCCGCTTCATGGGCGAGGTGCGGCCGGCCGCGACGATGCTGTGCGCCGCCTTGCTGGACGAGCGCATGCGCATCGAGATCGAGGTGACGGCACGCCGCCGCGTGCCCGATGCCGAGGTCGGCGGGGCCTAGCCGGGCGAAACGCACCGCGCGCGGCGCGGGCTTCCTACTGGCGCGTCAGCCGTTCCACGAAGGAGTCGATGTTCAGCGGGCCCAGGGCGCCGGTGCCGGCGCTGTGCAGGGTGTCACCGGCAGCCGCGCCGTCGTCGAGCACGGCCTGACCGTCCACCTGCAGCGCGCTCGAGTAGCAGCCCGTGATCTGGTAGCTCATGCGGTACAGGTTGCGCGTGGGGTCGGGAATCGTCACCTGTCCCGCGTACGCGCATCCGTTCGAGTCGGTGCCTGCCAGCAGGCCGCTGGCATCGATCTGCCATTCGAGAAAGTGGCCATCGAGCTCGCGGCGCCAGACGCCCGCCATCACCCCGAACGACGCGGGGCGTTCGTAGCGCGTGTCGTACTGGAGGTCGAGCGTGAGCGGGCGGCCTGACAGCGATCCGGTCAACTCGGCGGTCAGGCTCGCGCCCGCGGCCACCGTGCCGCCGTCGACCTCGTATCGCTCGGAAAAGTCCCCGGACACGCCGAACAACGACAGGCCCGAGAACGCCGTGTCCAGGGCGGCCCCGTCCGACTCGACGTTGCCGCGCAGCTGGCTGTCACCCGCGAACAGGATCAGGTTCGCCTGACCGCTGGCGGCAATCATGCCCACCACCAGCCCGAGATCCTGTCCGTCGAGCACGGCGCTCCCGCGCCAGATGCCCTGCGTGAAGTGCCCCGGCGGGAGGACGACCGGGTCGCTGCCACCACCGCCGCATCCTGCGACGGCCAGGAGCAGCGCCCACCGGCCGATCCGCCACGCCTGAGTCATTGTCCGCATCGTCCGCACACTTCCGAGGCACCATCCACGGATGGCTGATTGCTGGCCATTGACGCAGATCCGCCTCGTCAGCGCAAGCCCTGCGGGCCTCGCGTCAGACCCCGGCCAGCGACGCCAGCGTCGCCGTGTCCACCGCGCCGGCATGCATGCCGTGCTGACCGGACTGCGCGTTGCGATAGACGATCAACGGCACGCTCTCGGCCTGCAGCTGCCGGAACAGTTCGGTGTTGTCCTTCACCTTCTGCAGCACCTCGTCCGACAGACTGGACGGCACGCTGATGCCGCCGCCGCGCTGCAGCACACTGGCCTCGTGCTCGCTCATCGCCTTGGCGGGGTCGGGCGCGGAGAGGATGGTCGCGCCCTGCGGCCCCGACTGCGGGCGCAGCAGGCCGATCGGGATCCACACCATCTTCAACCGGTTCAGCAGCGGCTGCGAGGCCTGCCACAGCTCGGCGCAATGCGGGCAGGTGGAATCGAAGAACACGTAGACGGTGTTCGCCGCCATCAGCGCGCCGACGCTGAAGCCGTGGCCGCGCGTGGCGATCGCGTAGGCCTCGATACCGCTGGGCTTGCGCGCGGCCGCCTGGCTGGCGGCTGTGGATTCGTCCTTCTTCGAACAGGCGGCCAGCGGCGCAAGCGCGAGCGTGGCCAGTGACAGGACGAGGGAACGGCGTTGCATGGTTCGATTCTCCGAGAAAGGGCTATCGAGGGTTGGCGCGCAGCCAGGCCGCTGCCTGGCCGCGCGACTGCAAGGCGAGCTTGTCGAGGATGTTGGCCACGTGGCGCTTCACGGTGTGCGGGCTGATGTCGAGCGCGCGGGCGATGAGCTTGTTGCTGTCGCCGGCGGCGATGCGTTCGAGCACCTCGCGCTCTCGGCTGCTGAGCAGCAGGGCCGCCGGCTCCGGCGCGTCCGGCGTGCTTTCCCGTGCCGGCGTGGCCGACATGTCGACTCCGGCCGCCCCGGCCATGCCGGGCGCGGCGGACGCTCCGCGCAGCGCTGCCGAGCGTGCGGCCAGCGAAGCGAGCAGCCGGCGCTGCGAGGCATCCAGGGCCTGCGCCCAGTCCTGCGCCGCCAGTGCCCCGAGCACCGCCGGGCCGGCCATCAGCGCATGGCCGTCGCTGCCCGCGTCGGCCACACGCTGCAGGGCCTCGGCCAGCGGCGCGCCGGCCTGCGCCGCACGCCCGGCGCGCAGCAGCGCATGCGCGCCACGCAGCTGCAGCTCGATGCCCTGGCCGAGCATGTCCAGCTCGGCGGCGTGGGGCAGCAGCGCGGTGAAGGCGTCGGCCGCGTCGGCCCAGCGGCCCTCGGCGGCGAGGATGCGCGCGGCCAGCGGGTCGACGTCGCCCGCTGCAGCCGGCTTCGGGTGCCAGCTCTGCCAGTGGCGCAGCGCCGCCCCGCCGGCGCCGAGCAGGTCGAGCGCGCGCACGGCGATGCGGGCCACATGGGCGCGCCAGAAGCGCAGCCGGCTCGGCGAGGCGTGCTCGGTTTCCTGCGTGAAGAGCGCCTCCAGCCGGCCCTGCACCTCGGCAGCGTCGCCATGCAGCGCGGCGATGTATGTGCGGATGAGGTTCAGCGCGACGGCGATCTCCGAGGAGCGCGCCAGCCAGCGCGCATCGGCCTCGGCCTGGCACGCGCTGGCCTGCGCCTCGTCGATGCGCCCGGCCCACACCAGCGACGCGGCCTGCAGCGCATGCAGCGTGGCGCGCACCGGCAGCTCGCGCTCGCCGATGCGGCGCAGCGCCTCGCGCCCGTAGCGCTCGAGCAGCGGCGCCATGCCAGGCAGGCCGGCCCACGAGGTGGGCGGCGAGCACTCCCACCAGTTGAGCAGCGAGCCGTGGTCCTCGAGGCGCTGCAGCACCTGGGTGAAGCGCTCGCGCAGCGCTTCGAAGTCGCCGCGGTCGTGCAGCAGCGTGCACTGGGCGTCGAGCACCAGCAGCTCGGCCTCCGGCGGCAAGTCCTGCGCGACGAGCTCGTCGGACAGCGCCTGTGCGCGCTCGACCTGGTCGTCGGCGTTCCAGGCCGCGAGCAGCATGGCCTGCGAGAGACGCAGCTCGCCGACGTCGCCGGAGTGCCGCGCTGCCGCGACCGCGGCTTCCATCAGCATCGCCATCTCGCTCCAGCGCCAGCGCATGCACACGGCAATCGCCTCGAAGCGCAGCAGCCGCGACGAACGCTCGCGCCAGCCGGCCGGGAACTGTGCGACCAGTCGCGATACCTCCGGCCCCTGCCCTTCGACCAGCAGTTCGTCGACGATCGCGGCCAACGCCGCCTCGGCCGCCGCCCAGTCGCCGGCGTGCAGCAGCAGCGACACGCGGCGCAGCGGATCGTGCTCGACCGCCGCGGCACGGCGCAGCAGCACCGGCAGCTCGTCGGGGAAGCGCTTGCGCAGGCGGTCCTCCAGCGCATCGCGGAACAGGTCATGCAGCACCAGCGTGCGCTCGTCGGCGTCGAGCGCGGTGACGAACAGGCCGCGGCGCTCGATCTCGTCGAGTCGCTGTGCGGCGCGCGCGTCGCCGGTCACCGCGGCGGCAGCCTCGGCGGTGAGCACCGGCAGCACCGAGCTGCGCACCATGAAGTCGTGCAGCGCGATCGGCATCTCGTCGATGATCTCGCAGGCGAGGTAGTCGAACAGGCTGCGGTCCACCGCCGCCGGACGCGCACCGGCGGTGCCCAGCGGCGCGGCGCCGGCACGGCCGCGCAGCGCCGCGAAGCACAGCCTCAGGCCGGCCGGCCAGCCCTGGGTGCGCGCCATCAGCTCGGACAGGCGCGCCTCCAGCCCCGGCGCCTGCTCGGCCTCGGCCAGCGCGCGCGCCTCGTCCATGCTGAAGCGCAGCGCATCCTGGCCGAACTCGGCCAGCTCGTCGGCGGCGCGCCAGCGCGCCAGCGGCAGGCGCGGCGCGACGCGCGTGGAGATCACCACCGTCCATTGCGATGGCAACCGCTCCAGCAGCGCCTCGAGCAGCACATGCACCTCGGGCGACTGAACGCGGTGCAGGTCGTCGAAGACGATCAGGCCATGCGGCGCGTCGCTCGCAGCGAGCGCGTTGACCAGCTCGGCCACGGCGGCGCGCGCGCCGCCATCCTCCTCGCCGAGGCGGCCGGCCAGCGCGGACGGCGCGCTGCGCCAGGGCAGGTCGAACGGTTCCAGCGCGGCGGCCAGCGCACCGAACAGGCGCGCCGGGTCGTCGTCCTCGTCGAGCGAGACCCAGGCCAGCGCCGTGCCCGCGTCGAGCGCAGCGATCTGCCCGGCCAGCGCCGAGGTCTTGCCGAAGCCGGCCGGCGCGACCAGCAGCACCAGGCGGCGCGTGCGCATCGCTTCGCGCAGCGCCGCGTCGAGCGCCGGCCGCGCAATGCGGGTGCTGCGCGCGCGCGGCGGCTGGATCTTGGTGGTGGCCAGGCCGGTGAGGTCCATCGCCGCGGTATTGTGCGGCGAGCCCGGCTTTTCAGCGCAGGTGCGGCGTGTCCGCCAGCTCGTTCGGGTTGTGCTCGCCCGGCGCCAATGGGAAGTGCTGCACCAGCAAGGCGTCGACCGCGTCGATCGCGTCGTTGAGCCCGGCCTCGAACTGCCCGGCGCGGAAGGCGCTGCGCATGCGCTCCATCAACTCCTGCCACCGCGCCGGGCCGACATGCCGGTTCAGCCCGCGGTCGGCGACGATCTCGATGCGGTGTTCGGCGAGCAGCAGGTAGATCAACACGCCGTTGTTCTGCTCGGTGTCCCAGACGCGCAGCTTGCCGAACATCGCCACCGCGCGCTCGCGGGCCGTCGCGCCGCGCCACAGGTAGCTCAGCGGCAGGCCGGCCTCGGCGCAGACGCGGATCTCGCCGCTGTGGCGCCGCTCGCTCGCCGCCACGCGCGCCTGGATGCGCGCCAGCGTGGCGGCGTCGAGGGCGCGGGCGAGGTCGCGCTCGTCGGTCCAGCGATGCTTGAAGATGCGCACGAAGCGGTTCATCACCAGTCTCCCGAGGCGCCGCCGCCGCCGAAGTCGCCGCCGCCGCCCGAGCTGAAGCCGCCGCCGTCGCCGCCGCCCCACCCGCCGCCGCTGCCGCCGCCCCAGATCACCGGCCCGCCCTGCGAATGTCCGCGCGACACGCCGCGGCGCGACGCCCCCGAAGCCATCACGCCGACGAGGATCAGCGCGACGAAGCCGGCGCCGATGGCAATCAGCGTGCTGGTGGTGAACGCCCAGGTCATGCCGCCGGCGATCGCGGCCGTGCCCAGCGAGCCGAGCTTGCGGCCGAGCATGCCGGTGAGCACCGCACCGATGACCGGCACGGCGACGAACATGAAGATCGCCAGGTCCTCGAAGTTGAAGCCCTTGCCCGAGGGCTTGGCGGCCTTCGCCGAAGGCTCGGGCAGGCCTTCGCCGCCGATGCGCGCATCGAGCCGGTCGATCGCCGCGTTGAGTCCGCCGGCGAAGTCGCCCTGGCGGAAGGCCGGGCTGATCACCTCGCTGATGATCCGCTTGGCGGCGAGGTCCGGGATCGCCCCTTCCAGTGCCTTGGCCACCTGGATGTTCACGCGCCGGTCATTCTTGGCCACCACGATCAACGCGCCGTCGCCCACCGCCAGGCGGCCGATCTTCCAGCTGTCGCCGACGCGCTGCGCGTAGGCCGCGATGTCCTCGGGCTGGGTGGTGGCGACGATCAGCACGACGAGCTGCGAGCCGCGCTTCGCCTCGATCGCGGCGAGCTTGTCGCTCATCGCCTGCTGCTGCGCCGGCGTCAGCGTGCCGGTCTGGTCGATCACGCGGCCGGACAGCGGCGGCACCGGCAGCACGTCCTGCGCCTGGGCGAGCGCCGCCGCGCCGCACAGCGCGGCAGCCACCAGGAGCCGCCACAGACGCGTCACGGCATCACTTCGAGGCGGGCTTGTCGAAGCTCACTGCGGGCGGCTGCGAGATCTGCGCCTCGTTCTGCACGCTGAAGTTCGGCTTGACCTGGTAACTGAACAGCATCGCCGTCAGGTTGGTCGGGAAGCTGCGTGCGAGCACGTTGTAGTCCTGCACCGCCTTGACGTAGCGGCCGCGCGCCACGGTGATGCGGTTCTCGGTGCCCTCGAGCTGCACGCGCAGGTCCTGGAAGCCCTGGTTGGCCTTCAGGTTCGGGTAGTTCTCGACCACCACCATCAGGCGCGACAACGCGCTCGACAGTTCGCCCTGCGCGGCCTGGAACTTGTTGAACGCCTCGGGGTTGTTGACCAGTTCCGGCGTCGCCTGGATGGAGGTGGCCTTGGCGCGCGCCTCCACCACCTTGGTCAGCGTCTCCTGCTCGAAGTTCGCCTCGCCCTTGACGGTGGCGACGATGTTGGGGATCAGGTCGGCGCGACGCTGGTACTGGTTGAGCACTTCCGACCAGGCCGACTTGGTCTGCTCGTCCAGGCGCTGGAAGTCGTTGTAGCCGCAGCCGCTGAGCGCGACGGCCGCCAGCAGCGCGACGCCAGCGGCGCGTGAGGAGCGGACAAGGGTCTTGAGCATGGTCGGGTCTCCCGGTTGAAGCGCGGCGATGGTACTCCGCGAGGCCGGATGTGGGACCGCGCGGCGTCAATTCAATGCACCCGCGACAATTGCTTTATGGAGCTGGTCAAGCAGGCATTGCGCGCCGGCCGTGGCATGCTGCCGGCAAGCGCGCCGCAGCCCGGCGTGATCGTCGCCGGCGGAGGCGGCGCGCTGGGCGCGGCGGTGCTCGAAGCACTGCTTGCCTCACGCGCCTTTGCGCCGGTGCGCGTGCTGGTGACGCAGGATTTCCACGCCACCGTGCAGGGGCTGGAGACGCAGGACGCGGCCACGCTCGGCGACACACCCGATGCTCGGGTGCGACTGGCGGCGGTGGTGTTCGACAGGCCGCGCCACGTCAACGGCCGAGAGGCCGCCTTGCTGCAGCCGCAGCCGGAGCAGCTGCTGCCGCTGGCGATCCGGTTGCTCGCCTGCGGCGTGCGCCACCTGATCGTCGTAATGCCGCACGACAGCGCCTCGCTGCCGCAGGCGCTGAAGGCCGGCCTGGCGACGCTGGACGAGCAGGCGGTGGCCGCGCTCGGCTTCGATCACGTGGCGCTGCTGCGCACCGCTCAGCGCCCCGACGCGCTGCGCCGGCCCGGCCTGCAGCGCGTGGCCGACCTCGTGCTCGCGCAGCTGCGCATGATGGTGCCGCAGCGCGAGCAGCCGGTGCGCGCGGCGAAGGTGGCGGCACTGGTCGTCGCACTCGCGAAAGCGTTGCCGGACAGTTCCGCCGGCACGCGCGTGATGGCGCCGGAGTGGGTCTGGCAGGCGGCGCAGGACGGAGACCTGGAGGCGCTGGTGAATGACTGGCTCGGCGGCGCGGCGCCAACAACGACCACGCCGCCGCGCATGCGGCTCTGAGCTCGGCACGACAGGTCAGCGCGGCGCACCGCGCCCGATCGGCGGCCGCCAGCTCACCAGCGCATCCAGTTCCGCTTCGCGCCGCTCGCGCGGCAGCCGCGTGATGCCCTTCAACACCCAGGCGGCGCGCTCGCGCGCGGCCTCTTCGTCCACCGCCCAGCGGCGCAGCTGCGTGTCGGGGTTGACCAGCAGGCTGGCCAACCAAGCGGCTTCGCGCGGCTTGAGCTGGTTCGCCGGCTTGCCGAGGTGGTGCCGGGCGGCGGCTTCGGCGCCGCAGATGCCGTCGCCCCAGGGCAGCACCGCCAGGTAGAGCTGCAGGATGCGCCCCTTGCCGAGCGTGCGCTCCATCTCCACCGCGTACAGCCATTCGCGCAGCTTGCGCATGGGGTCACGCTCGTCGCCGGTGAACAGCAGCTTCGCGAGCTGCTGGGTGATGGTGCTCGCGCCCTGCAGCGGCTCGCCGTCGCGCTGGTTGGCCCTCAGCGCCGACACCCAGGCGTCCAGCTCGTAGCCGGGATGCTCGAAGAAGCGCTGGTCCTCGGCGGCGATCACCGCGTTCTGGATCCAGCCCTCGACGCGGCCGATGGCCGGCTGCGGCCGGCAGCGTGCGCCGGCGTCGGCATCGAGCAGCGACTCGGTGCCCAGGCCATCGACCGCGACATCGGCCAGGCGCGGCACGAGGCGGGTGAAGCGCAGGCCCTGCGTGCCCCACGTGGCTTCCGCCCGCAGGGAGAGGCTGCCGTCGATGCGCGCCCGCTTTGCCTCGGGCAGTGCAGCGCCGAACGGCGCGAGCAAGCTCGCCAGCGGCGTCGGCGCGAACTCGGCCTGCAGGGCCAGGCCCGCGGCCTTCAACTCGGCATGCCACGGCAGCGTCACCGGTTTGGCGCCGGCACCCAGCCGCAGCGTGCCGTCGAAGCGGTCGGCGCCGCGCACCTGCAGCGTCAGCCGCATGGCATCGATCGTCACCGGTTGCGGGCCCAGCGCGTCGATCTGCACGCGGCAGGGCGCGCACGACGCCTCGAGCCCGTGCTCGCCCCTCACCTGCAGCCGCCACCCGGCGATCTGCCGGCCGTGCAGCCGCGGCAGCACCAGCGGGTGCGTCGCCCAGCGCATCAGCGTGGGCACGCTGGCCGGCTTCTGCCAGCGCCCGAGCGCGAGCGTCGTCGACCACTCGCCGGGTTGCGGCGCCAGCGCACGCAGCGTCACCGCGGCCAGCGCTGCCGCCACCGTCGAGACGGCCAGCATCAGGCCGGCCAGGAACAGCATGATCTTCTTCACAACGCCTCCACCACGGTGACCGCCTGCCACGGGCCGCGCGATTGCCCGAGCGACGCGGCCCAGAACCAGGACGAGGGATCGATGAACGCGCTGCCGTCCTCGCCGGCGATGCGCTCGCAGACACGCAGCCGCCGGCCGTCGGTGCCCTGCGCCTCGAAGCAGCGCCACAGGCGCTGCTGCGCATCGCGCTCGAGCTGCGTGGCCTCGATGCGATAGCCCAGGCCGCGGAAACAATCCGCCGCCGGATGCAGCATGCGCGTGGGCGCGTTGACCTGGCGCAGCACGAGCACGCGCTGCCCGTCGGAGAAGCGGCCGATGGCGCCGGGAAATCGTGCCGCGAAGCGCTGCTCGACATCGCTGAGCGCCAGCGGGCGCAGCGCGCGGCCGTCCCATTGCTGCGGCCATTCGACGTGCGGCGCCACGGGCCCGCTGCGCGGCGCCGACAGCAGTGGCAGCGACGCCGAGAGCACGAGCAGCAGCAGGGTGAGCGCCGGCCAGTGTCTAGACCAGAACTTCACGACGACCTCCCTTCATCATCACGATCACCGCGCTGCACACCGCCGCCAGCACGGCCAGGCCGATCGCCTCGTGCAGCGTCGCGTCCAGCCCCTGCGGACGCGACTCCAGCGCGACGAGCACGCTGTTGCGCAGCACGTTGCCCGCCAGCACCAGCACGCCGACGAGCGGCAGCCGGCGCAGGAAGGCACGGTCGCGCAGCGCCGTCAGCGCTGCCACCGCGCAGGCGCAGAACCAGGCCAGCCAGGCCATCTGCACGCCCGAGCAGGGCGCATCGACCATGATCAGCTGGCCGCGCACCAGCATCGAGGCGCCGCTGCGCACGGCGTCGAGGCCGGCGAGCTGCATGGCCCAGGCGCTGAGCTCGGCAGTGAGCACGCGCAGCGGGTAGCCGCCGTAGTACTGCAGCGACGAGAGCAGCGGCAGCGCCAGCACCACCAGCGCGGCGAGCGGCGTGCGCGGCCCGCTCGCCGGCAACCAGGCCATCAGCGCACAGGCCAGCGCCAGCGCGGCGAGCAGCGCGGCGAGCAGTGGCGGCGCGATCCACGGCGCCGCACTGGCGGCCGCGGTGAGCGCCGCGGCCGCGGCCAGCCACCCGGTCTGCGGCGCGATGCGCAGCGTGTGGGCGCGCAGCGTCAGCAACAGCAGCAGCGCGGCGATGGCGGCCAGGCCGAGCGGGTCGTCCGAGCCATCCTGCACGCGCCGCGCCATCCAGGCGCCGTGCGGCCACAGCGCGCCGGCCTGCAGCGCCAGCCAGCCCATCGGCGAGAGGTAGGAGGGCCGGCAGGCCAGCACCGGGGCGGTGCCGGCGAAGGCGGCTCGCGGGCGCATCCACATCGAGGTGAGTTGCATGGCTGCCCCCTCACCACTTGCCGCGGCCGGACAGGGCCACGCCGACCAGCCCCAGCACCACCAGCAGCGACAGCCAGGCGGCCGGCTCCGGCGTGCTCGGCACCGCGGCGCCGACTTCGGCGCCTGGGCCCTCGCCGACGGCGAGGTGGCTCACGCCCTGCGGCAGCGGCAGCGGCTGGTTCGCTGCCACGGCCGCGTCGCGGGTGCGCACGACCTGGTCGACCGCGATGAAGCTGGTGTACTGCGTGAGCAGGCTGTAGTGCAGGCCGATCGCGGTGATCGCCTCGCGCTGCCCGCTCCCGCCTTCCAGCGCTTCCTGGTCGGAGAGCTGCTGGATGCGGCTGCGCGCCCACAGAAGGCGCAGCGCCGCGGCGCCGTCGTCCGGTGCGCCGACCGGCACCACGTCGGTGTGCGATCCGCCGGCGGCCTGGCCTTCCAGCACCAGCTGCCCGCTCGGCTCGCCGCGCCACTTGCCATGGATCAGCACCGGGCGGCCGCCGAGCACGTCGGGCAACGCGTCCAGCGCAGCGGGTTCGACGTCGTAGACCTCCAACCCCTCGAAGCGCGCGCGCAGCCCCGTCAGCACGGGCGCGTCGATCATCCTGCGCAGGCGTTCGGCCTGCGCGGCGGCCAGTTCCGGCCTGGTGACGATGAAGGGCTCGCCCTGGCCGGCGCGCGCGATGCCTTCGATCAGGTGCCGGTTCACCGAACTGCCGATGCCGAAGGCGAACACGTTGCTGCGGCCGAGGTTGCGGCGAATCAGCTCGAAGACCTGGTTCTCCACCGTCACGTAGCCGTCGGTGACGACGACCACGCTGCGCGACACGTCGTCGGCCTTGGGCAACGCGGCGATGCGGCGCAGCGCCGGCACGATCTCGGTGCTGCCGCCGCCGCGCGAGCTGTCGATGGTGGCGATGGCGCGCTCGATGTTGGCGCGCGTGGCCGGCACCGGCGTCGGGCTGAGCATCTGGCTGCTGCCGGAGAACAGCATCACGTTGAAGCTGTCGCTCGGCCGCAGGTTGCCGATCAGGTTGCGCAGCAGCACCTTGGCGGTCTCGAGGGGGTGGCCGTGCATCGAGCCGGAGATGTCGACCACGAAGATGTATTCGCGCGGATTGATCTGCGCGGGTGCGATGGACCTGGGCGGCTCGACGATGGCAAGGAAGAAGTTCTCGTCGCCGCCGTCTTGGCCCTCGCCGCGGAACAGCGTCAGGCCGGTGGCGGTGCGCTCGCCGGCCAGGCGGTAGGCGAGGACGAAGTCGCGGTTGGCACGCTCGCCGACGTCGCTCAGCACGACCTCGGCCTGCGCCGTGCCCTCGCCGGCGACCTCGATGCCGTGCGAGGGCGAACGCACGTCGCTGACCGGCAGCGGCGAGGCGAAGCGCAGGCTCAGCTCGAAGGCTGCCGGCGAGGCCTCGCCCTCCTTCAGGTGCGACGTGGCCGGGAAGGAGCTGCTGCCGCCATCGGCTGCTGCGCGGTGATAGCGAGGGCCGACGACGGTGGGGAAGACGAACTCGTAGCGCCCCTCGGTGGGCAGCACCAGCTCGGTGTAGCGCAGCTCCACCTGCACGTCGTCGCCGGGCAGGATGTTGGCTACGTTCATCTGGAAGACGTTGGGGCGCTCCTGCTCGAGCAGCGCGCTGGTCTTGCCCTCGCGCCTGGCGGTCTCGTGCCGGATGCGCGCACGCTGCTTCTCGTCGATCTTCGCCACGATGACGCGACCGCCCAGCTTCACCTGCATCGCGTGCACCGCGGCGCGTGTCGAGCCGGGAAAAACGTAGCGCGCCTCGATCGGCCGCTGGCCCTCGTTGGCGTAGCGCTGCCTGACGGTGACGTCGGCGATCACGCCGGCGATGCGCACGTCGACCTGGGTCGACTTCAGCGGCAGCCGGTCAAGCGCGGGGTCGCCGCCGCGGATGTGGAAGTACGGGCCTTCGGCCGGGGTGGCCTGGGCGTCGTCGGCACGGGCCGGCGACCAGGCCACGGACAAGGCGAAGGCCCAGATGGCGAACAGCACGCACAGCACCACCCGGCCGGTGCGTGACAGCGGCGCCACGGGGTGACGAAACAGCGGAAAGACGGGTCCTCGAACGCGGCGCATGCGGCTTCTCCTGAAGGCGTGCCGCGCTCCATCGCGGCACGGTCGTCAGCATCCGGGCGGCTTGCGAAGGGCATTCGAAAGCTTCCGGGCTTGTGTGAAGCGGCGGTGAAATCTTGGAGGCAGGGTCCTTGACTCGCTGGCAAAATGGGAAAATAATCCCAAACGTGGACGTCGAGAACCGAATCCAGGTGGCCCTGAAC
>NZ_CALFYO010000022.1 GCF_937952055.1 uncultured Piscinibacter sp. | reverse complement strand
TCGCGCGACTCGGCGGCGGCATCTTCACCAAGGGCGCCGACGTCGGCGCCGACCTCGTCGGCAAGGTCGAGGCCGGCATTCCGGAAGACGATCCGCGCAACCCCGCGGTGATCGCCGACAACGTGGGCGACAACGTCGGCGACTGCGCCGGCATGGCCGCCGACCTGTTCGAGACCTACGCGGTGACGCTGATCGCCACCATGGCCCTGGGCGCGCTGATGGTCGCCGCGGCGCCGATGGCCGCCGTCGTGTACCCGCTGCTGCTGGGCGGCGTGTCGATCATCGCCTCGATCATCGGTTGCGGCTTCGTCAAGGCCAGCCCCGGCATGAAGAACGTCATGCCGGCGCTGTACAAGGGGCTGATCGTCGCTGGCGTGCTGTCCTTCATCGCCTTCATCGGCGTGACCATGCTGGTGATGCCCGACACGGCGCTGGGCGCAGGCACGCAGATGCGCCTGATCGGCGCCTGCGCCGTCGGCCTGCTGCTCACCGCCGGCCTGGTGTGGATCACCGAGTACTACACCGGCACGCAGTTCAAGCCGGTCAAGCACGTCGCGCAGGCTTCCACCACTGGCCACGGCACCAACATCATCGCCGGCCTGGGCGTGAGCATGAAGTCCACCGCCTGGCCGGTGCTCATGGTCTGCGTCGCCATCGTCGCCGCGTTCTGGCTGGCCGGCCTGTACGGCATCGCCATCGCTGCCACCTCCATGCTCAGCATGGCCGGCATCGTGGTGGCACTCGACGCCTATGGCCCGATCACCGACAACGCCGGCGGCATCGCCGAGATGGCGGAATTGCCCTCGGAGGTGCGCGACGTCACCGACCCGCTGGACGCGGTGGGCAACACCACCAAGGCGGTGACCAAGGGCTATGCGATCGGCTCGGCCGGCCTCGCCGCGCTGGTGCTGTTCGCCGACTACACGCACGCACTCGAGTCGCGCGGGGTGCACATCTCGTTCGATCTGTCCGACCACATGGTGATCGTCGGCCTGTTCATCGGGGGTCTGATCCCTTACCTGTTCGGCGCCATGGCGATGGAAGCGGTCGGCCGCGCCGCCGGTGCGGTCGTGGTCGAGGTGCGCCGCCAGTTCCGCGACATCAAGGGCATCATGGAAGGCACTGCGAAGCCGGAGTACGGCAAGGCGGTCGACATGCTGACCACCGCGGCCATCAAGGAGATGATCATCCCGTCGCTGCTGCCGGTGGTGGTGCCGATCCTGGTCGGCCTTTTCCTCGGCCCGGCCGCGCTCGGCGGCCTGTTGATGGGCACCATCGTCACCGGCCTGTTCGTCGCCATCTCAATGTGCACCGGCGGCGGCGCCTGGGACAACGCCAAGAAGCTGATCGAGGAAGGCTTCACGGACGATGCCGGCGTGACGCACAAGAAAGGCGGCGACGCGCACAAGGCCGCTGTGACCGGCGACACGGTGGGCGACCCCTACAAGGACACCGCCGGTCCGGCCGTCAACCCGCTGATCAAGATCATCAACATCGTGGCGCTGCTGATCGTGCCGCTGCTGCCGATCAGCGGCGCGACGAGCAAGCCGACCGCCCACAGCGCCGCGCCCGTCGCGGTGGTGGTACCGGCGGCGGCCCCTGCGGCGAGCAAGTAGCCCGCACCCTTGCACGTTCCGAGGGCCGGCTGACGCCGGCCCTTTTTCATGCCCCGCAGCGCTTCAGCGCGACAGCCAGCGGCGCGTGAATTCCGGGAGGTCCTGGTGGAAACTGCTCGCGAGTTCCAGTTCCGGACCGGTGTTCGGGCTGCCATTGGGCGCGCGCAGGACGAGCGCGGTGTGGACCGACGCCGGGATGCCGCGGAAGTACGGCAGGTAGTCATCGACGAAGACCTCGGCACCCAGCGACTCGACCGCGTCGGCCTTGGGCGACCGCGCCGTCTCCCGATGGCCGGTGGCGATGACTCGCTCGATCGGGAAGTTGAGGCAACGCAGGTTGTACTTGCGCGCCGCCTCGAAGCGTTCCTCCACCGCCGACACGCACACCAGTTCGTAGCCCGCGTCGTGCAGGCGATGGCAGGCCTCGACGGCCCCTTGCAGCGCCGGCACGGTGGACCAGAACTTCTCGTCGAACGCGGCCTTGAAGCGCGACTTCTTGAACAGGCCCAGCCGTGGTACGTTCCATCGGTCCATCGGCCAGTAGGCTTGCGGGTCACGCTCCTGCGGGTACTCGCCGAAGGCGCGATGCCAAGCTGCCGCGTAGGCGAGGTGGAAGTCGAGCAGGACGCCGTCGGCGTCCAGGGCAATCACGGGTCGGCGCATGCAGCCACTCTAGCCGCCCCCAGCCCGCCCGCCGCTGACGCGTGGCCGGTTGTGCAACCGTTTACGTGGGTGTTGCGGAATACTGGGACAATAGCGGGTTGATCGGGGCTGTAGAGCCCCCATCTCTGCCTCTCGCTCTCCGGAATGACTGCGCCATGACCACACACCGCTCCACGCCTTCCACCCCGCCCGAGACGCCGTCCCTGAAGCTGCGACAGACCCAGGCGGAGTACACCGCGGCGCGGCCGAGCGCCGAGCCGGGCATCCGGCCGTTGATGTCGAGTTCGAAGATGTACGTCTGCCGCCGCTGCCAGGCCAACTTCAAGACCGGCGACGGCAAGCCCGACCCTCGACTGCCCGGCTTGGGCAAGTGCAACTCCTGCCTGGCCGCCTCGGCCGCCGCCGCCACAGCCTGACCGTTCCCGCGGCGGTGCCGAAGTCGACGCTAGAGGTCCAGCACCAGCCGCGCTGACTTCGAGCGCGAGCAGCAGGGCAGGAACTGGTCGTTTGCCGCCTGCTCATCGGGGGTGAGGTACTGGTCGCGGTGATCGGGCTCGCCGTCGATCACGCGCGTCAGGCAAGTGCCGCACACGCCCTGCTCGCACGACGTGGCCACGGACACGCCGGCCTCGGCGAGCGCCTGCACGACGCTGCAACCCGCCGGCACGACGACCACGCGGCCCGAACTGGACAACTGCACCTCGAACGAGCGGTCGCCGGCCTGCTCCACCGGCGCAGCGCCGAAGAACTCGTAGTGCAATCGATCCTCCGGCCAGCACTGTGCGCGTGCGCTGAGCAGTACCGCGTCCATGAAGCCCTGCGGCCCACAGACGTAGAGATGCTGGCCCGCCTGGGCAGACGCGAGCAGGCCCGCGATGTCCAGCCGCTGCGCGGCATCCCCATCGTCGAAGTGGAACTGCACGCGCGATGCGAAGGACGAGCGTGCGATGCGCTCGGCGAAGGCCGTGCGCGCCTTCGAGCGGCTGCAGTAGTGCAGTTCGAAGTCGGCGCCGATGTTGGCGAGCCGCTCGGCCATGCACAGCAGCGGGGTGATGCCGATGCCGCCGGCCAGCAGCAGGTGGCGCTTCGCCTCGTGCGCCAGCGCGAAGTGGTTTTTCGGCGCGCTGATGGGCAGCACGTCGCCTTCGGCCACGCGCTCATGCATCGCCTGCGACCCCCCGCGCGACATGGGGTCGCGCAGCACCGCGATCAGATAGCGGTGCGACTCGGTCGGGTCGTTGCACAGCGAGTACTGGCGTGTCGGACCGCCGGGCAGCTGCACGTCGATGTGCGAACCGGCCGAGAAGGCGGGCAACGGTGTGCCGTCCGCGCTGACGAGTTCGAAGCTGCAGATGCCCTCGGCCTCGACGGTCTTGCGCGCCACGCGCACTCTCAGCATTGCCGGGTTCATCCCGCCACCTTCTCTTGCTCGATCAGCCGATCGATGATGCGCCGCGCCTGGACTCCACCGAGATCGGTGTTCAGCGAGAGCAGTTTGCGCCCGGCCTGAGCGCTCAGGTTACGCTGCTGCGACTCGAGCATCTCCAGGTCTTCCTGGAACACCTTGCCCTGCGCTTCGCGGATAGAGGCGGTGAGCGCCTTGTCCTCGGGGCGGAAATTGCGCGCCAGGCCCCAAAAGTACCAGATCGAGGTCTCGGTCTCCGGCGTGATCAGGTCGACCACGATACCCGAGGTCTTCACCTGCGCCGGCGCGTCGAAGCCGCCCTGCCCGGCCAGCGCCACGCCCACGTCGATCAGCACGCTGGACGGCGGCACGAAACGGCAGCGCTGCCAGCGGTCGACGGTGGCCTCGGCATCCAGGCCGTTGCCGCGCATTGCTGCCTGCCAGAACGGCGGCGCCTTCACGCCGGGCATCTCGCGGCGGGTGATGACGACATCGCCCTCGGCCGTCGTGTGCGCCGGCACTTCATCGAGCTCCTGCTGGCCGATGCTGGTGGCGTGCACGTATTTCTCGTGTGTCAGGTCCATCAGGTTGTCGATCATCAGGCGGTAGTCGCACTTCACATGGAACATGCCGCCGCCAAACGTCCAGGCGGGATCCTCCGCCCAGTCGAGATTCGGCAGCAGCGCCGGGTCGGCCCGGCTCGCGTCGCCCGTCCACACCCACACATAGCCGTAGCGCTCGATCACCGGGAATGTGGCCACCGGCGGGAAGCCGCGCACACGCTGCCCAGGCATTGCCACCGCCTTGCCTTCGCAGCCCATCTCCAGGCCGTGGTAGCCACACACCAGCTTGCCCTCGACCACACGTCCAAGGGAAAGCGGCGCGCCGCGGTGCGGACACCAGTCCTCCAAGCCAACGGCCTGCCCCTGCGGGCCGCGGAAGAAGACGATGCGCTCGCCGCATACCGTGCGGCCCAGCGGCTTCTCGTCGATTTCGGCCGGCGTGCAGGCCACATACCATGCGTTCTTCGGGAACATTGCGCTCTCCTGGATTCCACTTCAAATGAACTATTGGATCCAATTGTCACCTATTCTCAGACGTCGATGCAATGTTGCCGCCATAATGGATCCAATGCAGCCCTCTTCGATTGACCCAGGAAGCGTCGTCGCCACGCTGCGCCAGCTCATCGTCGCCGGCCGCTTGGCGGCTGGCGAACGCCTGGCCGAGATTCCGGTGGCAGAGTCTCTCGGGGTGTCGCGCACGCCGGTGCGGCTGGCCTTTCGATCGCTCGAACAAGAGGGGCTGCTCTCCAAGGCCGGCAAGCGCGGCTACGTGGTGCGCAGCTTCTCCGAGGCCGACGTGCGCTCCGCCATCGAGGTGCGCGGCACCCTGGAGGGATTGGCGGTCCGGTGCCTTGCCGAGCATGGCATGTCGTCGCAGGTGCGTGCCGTGCTCGCCGAATGCATCGCCGAGGGGTCGGCGATCCTGGCCAAGGGGCACCTCGTCGAAGAAGACGTCGGCCGCTGGAGCCGGCTCAACAAGCGCTTCCACGGCACCCTCGTCCATGCGCACGAAAGCCGCGTGATCGCCGACGCGATCGCACGCAATGATCACCTGCCCTTCGCCTCCGCGGACTCGATTGCGCTGGACCGCGCTGCCCTGCCGGCCGAGTACGAGAAGCTGCGCATCGCGCAGTTGCAGCACCAGCTGGTAGTCGACGCGCTAGACCGCCGTGAGTCGGCACGCGTCGAGATGCTGATGCGCGAGCACGCCTGGGTGGGTTTCCGCTACGGCCAGTTCTTCGGACTGGCGGCCGGTCCCCTGTCAGGATCGCAGGGCTGAAAGACGAAACGGGCTACGTCTTGCGACGTAACCCGTTGGTCTTCCTGGACTGGCTTTGGTCGGGGTGGCGGGATTCGAACTCGCGACCCCTTGCACCCCATGCAAGTGCGCTACCAGGCTGCGCTACACCCCGACTAAGCCTTTCATTATAGGGTCAAACGCCCGCACCCTCCTGATCAGAGCACGAGCAACGCGCGGATCGCGAGCAATTCGGTGCGCATGTCGGCAGGTGCCAGCAGCGGATGCGAGGCGTCTGCTGGCGCGGCGGGATCGACGGTGCTCGTGGCGTCCAGCGCCTCTGCCATGTCGATGACCTCGTCGGGCTCGTCGAGCACCGCGGATGGACTGGCCTCCCGGCCCGTCGCCGGTTCGGACAACCGGTTGCGCGCGCCACTGATGGTGAAGCCCTGCTCGTAGAGCAACTCGCGGATGCGCCGGATGAGCAGCACCTCGTGGTGCTGGTAGTAGCGCCGGTTACCGCGGCGCTTCATTGGCTTGAGCTGGGTGAACTCCTGCTCCCAATAGCGCAGCACGTACGGTTTCACCCCGCACAAGTCGCTCACCTCACCGATCGTGAAGTACCGCTTGGCTGGGATGGCTGGGAGCGCTTTCTCCATGAAAATCAATAAGATCGCAAGAGAAAGCTAGACTTTACTCGAACTCCTCCCCGGCCGGTATGTCACCTTGCACGACTCCCTTGAGTTTGTGGCTGGCGTGGAAGGTGACGACGTTGCGCGCCTTGATGGGGATCGCCTCGCCGGTGCGCGGGTTGCGGCCCGGACGGGGCGCCTTGCGGCGGATGTTGAAATTGCCGAAGCTGGACAGCTTGACGTCCTCCCCGGTCACCAGCGTGCCGTGGATGATCTCGAAGAAGGCCTCGACCATGTCCTTTGACTCGCGCTTGTTCAGTCCGAGGCGTTCGAACAGCAGGTCGGCCAGCTCGGCCTTGGTGAGTGTGGGCGTCTCGATCGTCGGCAGGAGGACGCGGTCGCGGGACTTGTCGTTGTCGCTCATGGTCTTGGCGCCCCTACCCTCGCAGCCGCACGCCCAGGCGTGAGCTCAAGCGGTCGATCACCTCGGCCACGGTGGCATCGATGCGCTCGTCGGTGAGGGTGTTGTCGTTGTCCAGCAGTTCAAGGCGTACGGCGAGGCTGCGCTCACCGGCCCTCATGTCGCCTGACGGCGAGCTCGGCTTGTAGATGTCGAACAGACGCGCCGAGCGCACCAGCCCGCCGCGGCCCGCGCCGATGGCATCCATCAGCATCGCATGGGTGACCTGCTCGCCAGCGACCACAGCGATGTCCCGGTAGGCGGCCTGCTGCCGCGCAATGGCGGCGAAGACGGGCACGTCACGCTCGAGCACAGCCTCGAGGTCGAGTTCGAACAGCGCCGGCGCCGACGGCAGATCGTAGCCCTGGCGCCAGCGCGGATGCAGTTCACCGACATGGCCGATGGCACGGCCGTTCAGCACGACACGCGCACAGCGGCCCGGGTGCATGGCGGGATGCTCGTCGGCGAGGAAGGTGGCGCTGCGAGGTGCCAGCAGCGCCTCGACATCGCCCTTGACGTCGAAGAAGTCGACGTTGCGTTCCTTGCTGCCCCACTGCAGCAGGTCGAAGCGGCCCCAGGCCAATCCGGCGATGCGGCGCGGCTGGTCGATGCCGGCCACCGTATGGTCGGAGTCGCGCACCGACGCATCGCGGCGGTAGACGCGCCCCGTCTCGAAGACGCGCACGCGGCTGGCCCTGCGCGCCAGGTTGGATTGCAGCACCGCCATGAGGCTGCCGAGCAGGCTGGAGCGCATCACCGCCAGCGGACTGGCGATCGGATTGAGCACGCGGATCGGGTCGGCATTGCCGGCCAGTTCGCGCTCCCAGCGCTCCTCGACGAAGCTGAAGTTGACCGTTTCCTGGTAGCCCAGCTGGGCCAGCCCATGTCGAACGGCGCTCACGCCCCGCTGCGATTCGGTGCGCACGCGCGCCGTCACCGGCGCTTGCGGCGGCGTGTCGGGCAGCAGCCGGTAGCCGACCACGCGCGCGACCTCCTCGATCAGGTCCTCTTCGATCTTCAGGTCGAAGCGCCACGACGGAGGTGTCACCGTCAGCACCCCCGGCTCGCTGCTGAAGCACAGGCCGAGGCGCTGCATCACCTGCTCGCACTGCCGCTGGTCGATTGGCATGCCGATCACCTTGGCAGCACGCGCCACGCGCAGCCGCACTGGCTCGGCCTTCGGCAGGTTCAGCGCCTGGTCGTCCATCGGGCCGGCTTGGCCGCCGCAGATGTCGATGATCAGCCGTGTGATGCGCTCGATGTGCTCGACGGTGAGCGCCGGATCGACGCCGCGCTCGAAGCGGTGGCCGGCGTCGGTGGCAAAGTTGAAGCGGCGCGAGCGGCCGGCCACGGCTTCGGGCCACCAGAACGCAGCCTCGACGTAAACGTTGCGCGTGGCGTCGGATACGGCGGTCGCCTCGCCGCCCATGATGCCGGCCAGCGACTCCACCGCCTTGTCGTCGGCGATCACGCCGACCTTCTCGTCGACCTCGATGGTGTTGCCGTTCAGCAGTTCCAGCGTCTCGCCGGCACGGCCCCAGCGCACCGTGAGGCCACCGTGGATCTTGTCGAGGTCGAAGATGTGCGAAGGCCGGCCGAACTCGAACATCACGTAGTTCGAGATGTCCACCAGCGCCGTCACCGAGCGCTGGCCGCAGCGCGCCAACCGATCGACCATCCAGGCCGGCGTCTTCGCCTGCGGATCGACGCCGCGCACGATGCGGCCGGAGAAGCGGCCGCACAGGTCGAGCGCCTCGACCGTCACCTTCAGCACCGCGTCGTGCGAGGGCGTGACCGGCGGGAAGCTCGGCGCCTTCAGCGGCGCGCCGGTCAGCGCCGCCACCTCGCGTGCGATGCCGTAGACGCTCAGACAATGGGCCAGGTTGGGCGTGAGCTTGAGCGTGAAGAGGGTGTCGTCGAGCTGCAGGTGCCGGCGGAGGTCCGCGCCCACCGGCGCCTCGTCGTCGAGGATCAACAGACCGCCGTGGTCGTCCGACAGCTTCAGCTCGCGCGCCGAGCAGAGCATGCCCTGGCTCTCGACGCCGCGCAGCTTGCCGAGCTTGATGGCGAAGGGCGCACCGTCCTCGGCCGGCGGAAGCTGGGCACCAACCAGCGCGCAGGGCACGCGAATGCCAGCGCGCACGTTGGGTGCGCCGCAGACGATCTGCAACGTCGCACCGCTTCCGGCGTCGACCTCGCAGACATTGAGCCGGTCCGCGTTGGGGTGCTGCGTCACCGACAGCACCTTGCCGACCACCACGCCGCTGAACGGCGGCGCGGCCGGGCGCGTCTCTTCCACCTCCATGCCCGCCATCGTCAGCAGTTCGGCCAACTCGGCGGTGGAGATCGGCGGGTTGCAGTACTCGCGCAGCCAGGATTCGGGGAACTGCATGGATCTCGGGTCAGTTGAACTGGGACAGGAAGCGCAGGTCGTTCTCGAAGAACAGCCGCAGGTCGTTGACACCGTAGCGCAGCATGGCGAGCCGGTCCGGCCCCATGCCGAAGGCGAAACCGAGGTGGCGCTCCGGGTCGAGGCCGAAGTTGCGCACCACGTTCGGATGCACCTGACCGGAACCGGCCACCTCCAGCCACCTGCCTTTCAGCGGACCGCTGGCAAAGGCGATGTCGATCTCGGCCGAGGGTTCTGTGAACGGAAAGAACGACGGCCGGAAGCGCAGTTCCAGGTCGTCGGTCTCGAAGAAGTTGCGACAGAAGTCGGTGAAGACGACTTTCAGGTCCTTGAAGCTGACGTTCTCGCCGATCCACAGGCCTTCGCACTGGTGAAACATCGGCGAGTGCGTGGCATCGCTGTCGACGCGGTAGGTGCGGCCCGGCGCGATGACGCGGATCTCGGGCATGTGCTCCTTGCCCGCGTGCTTCTTTGCGTGTCTGCGCGCGTAGCGCACCTGCATCGGCGAGGTGTGCGTGCGCAGGTTGAGCCAGCGGCCGTCAGCGTCCTTCAGGTCGACGTAGAAGGTGTCCTGCATCGAGCGCGCGGGGTGGTTCTCCGGGCTGTTCAGCGCGGTGAAGTTGTACCAGTCGGTCTCGATCTCGGGGCCGTCGGCGACGTCGAACCCCATCGATCCGAAGATCGCCTCGATGCGCTCGATGGTGCGCGTCACCGGATGCAGGCCACCGATGCCGCGCTGCCGACCGGGCAGCGTGACGTCCAATGCTTCGACCTTGAGCTGCTCTTCCAACTCGGCTTGGCCGAGCGCGTCGCGGCGGGCCTGCAGCAGTGCTTCGACCTGCTGCTTGGCGGCATTGATTTGCGCGCCGCGGGTCTTCTTCGCATCGGCCGGAAGGGCGCCCAGCGCCTTCAGCTGCTCGGTGATGCGCCCGGACTTGCCGAGGTAGCGGGCCTTGGCGTTCTCGAGTTCGGCGGGCGTCGTCGCCCGAGCGAAGTCGGCCGTCGCATCGTCGACGAGGGGAGCGAGATCGTTCATCGCGTCGGAGCCTGGATGTCCTTCAACACAACAAAAAAAGGCCGTACACGAGGTCGGCCTTCGAATGCTGAGCCGGCTGCCGAGGCACTGACGTGCCCCGGCGGCGCAGCAGATCAAGCGAGCTGGGCCTTCACCTTCTCGACGATGCTGCCGAATCCGGCAGGATCGTGGACAGCCATGTCGGCAAGGACCTTGCGGTCGATGTCGATCTGGGCCTTCTTCAGGCCGGCCATGAACTTGCTGTAGGTGAGCCCCAGGCCCCGGCTCGCCGCGTTGATGCGGGCGATCCAGAGCTGGCGGAAGACACGCTTCTTGGTACGACGGTCACGGTAGGCATATTGCCCAGCCCGCATCACCGCTTCCTTGGCGATGCGGAACACGTTCTTGCGGCGGCCGCGGAAACCCTTGGCCAGTGCCAGAACCTTCTTGTGACGTGCGCGGGCGGTGACACCACGTTTGACGCGAGGCATTTCTCTTCTCCTTCAGCAGTAGGTCAGAGACCGGCGAATGGCAGCATCTGCGCCATGTGGCCCATGTTGGTCTCGTGCACGGTGACAACGCCACGCAGATGGCGTTTGTTCTTCGTGGACTTCTTGGTGAGGATGTGGCGCTTGAACGCCTGGCCCCGCTTGACGGTGCCACCCGGACGCACGCGGAAACGCTTCTTCGCGCTGCTCTTGGTCTTCATTTTGGGCATGACTGCTCCTTCTGTGTTGCTGCTGGCAGGCGCCGGTGAGAACTCCACCGTCTTGTTGGCCTGCAGCCGCTTCTGACAGCGCCCCGGCGACCAGACCGGGGCACTGAACTCTTCAAAATCTACTTCCGCTTCGGCGCGAGCACCATGATCATCTGGCGGCCTTCGAGCTTGGGCATGTGCTCGACCACCGCCACATCGGACAACTCGTCGCGGATGCGCTCCAGCAACCGCATGCCGATGTCCTGGTGGGTGATCTCGCGGCCGCGGTAGCGCAGCGTGACCTTGCCCTTGTCGCCGTCTTCCTCGATGAAGCGGCGCAGATTGCGCATCTTGATCTGGTAGTCGCCTTCGTCCGTCCCGGGACGGAACTTCACTTCCTTGACTTCGATGACCTTCTGCTTGGCCTTGGCCTCCGCTGCGCGCTTT
Source organism: uncultured Piscinibacter sp. (assembly GCF_937952055.1). Lineage (GTDB taxonomy): Bacteria > Pseudomonadota > Gammaproteobacteria > Burkholderiales > Burkholderiaceae_C > Piscinibacter. Next base: position 171,860 of record NZ_CALFYO010000022.1, on the reverse strand, counting down.
TGCTCCTGGTACTTGAACTTGCCGTAGTCCATCAGGCGACACACCGGGGGGTCCGCCTGCGCGACGATCTCGACCAGATCGACGTCCATCTCGCCTGCCATCCGCAGGGCGTCCTGGATCGACACGATGCCCAGGGGTTCGTTCTCCGGGCCGTTCAAGCGGACTTCAGGGGCCATGATCTCGCGGTTGAGCCGATGTTTGCGCTCGGCGTTCGGAGTACGGCGGTCAGCAAAAGTAGCGATGGTTGGTACCTTTCAGCGGACTCCAAGGCAAGAGAAGTCCAAAAAAACGATCTGCGCGCCGGTCTACCAGCGTGTGGCCACCGTCGTGATCACAGCTTGCGGGCGACGTCTGAGGCGATCTTCTCGAGGAAGTCGGCCAGAGCCATCACACCGAGGTCCTGGTTGCCCCGGGCGCGCACAGCAACGGCCCCGTTTGCCTTCTCCTTGTCACCCACGACGAGGATGTACGGGACCTTTTGCATCGAATGCTCGCGGATTTTATAGGTAATCTTCTCGTTCCGCAAATCGCCAGCCGCTCTAAGTCCTTGTTTTTGCAGCATTTTGGTCACGTCCGCGGCGTAATCGGCCTGGGAATCGGTGATGTTGAGCACGCTGACCTGGCGCGGAGCCAGCCAGATGGGCAGCGCGCCGGCATGCTGCTCGACCAAGATGCCGATGAATCGCTCCAGGCTGCCGACGATGGCACGGTGCAGCATCACCGGATGACGGCGCGCGCCGTCCTCGGCCACGTACTCCGCGCCGAGCCGCTCGGGCATCGAGAAGTCGACCTGCATCGTGCCGCACTGCCATTGCCGGCCGATCGCATCCTTCAGCGTGTATTCGATCTTCGGGCCGTAGAAGGCGCCGTCGCCCGGGGAGATGACGAACTCCACGCCGGAACGGCGCAGACTCTCCATCAGCGCGTGTTCGGCCTTGTCCCAGATCTCGTCGGAACCGATGCGCGCCTGCGGGCGCGTCGCCACCTTGTAGATGATCTCGGTGAAGCCGAAGTCGGCATAGACCTTCTGCAGCAGGGCCGTGTAGGCAACGCATTCGTCGAGGATCATGTCCTCGGTGCAGAAGATGTGGCCGTCGTCCTGCGTGAAGCCGCGCACGCGCATGATGCCGTGCAGGCCGCCGGTGGGCTCGTTGCGATGACACTGGCCGAACTCACCGAAACGCAGCGGCAGGTCGCGATAGCTCTTGATGCCTTGCTTGAAGATGAGGATGTGCCCGGGGCAGTTCATCGGCTTGAGCGCGTAGTCGCGCTTCTCCGACTCCGTGGTGAACATGTGCTCCCGGTACTTGTCCCAGTGGCCCGTCTTCTCCCACAGCGCCTTGTCCAGCAACTGCGGACCCTTGACTTCCTGGTAGCCGTTGTCGCGGTAGACGCGGCGCATGTACTGCTCTACCTCCTGCCACAGCGCCCAGCCCTTGGGGTGCCAGAACACCGTGCCGGGTGAGTGCTCGTCGAGGTGGAACAGGTCGAGCTCGCGGCCGAGCTTGCGGTGGTCGCGCTTCTCCGCCTCCTCGAGCATCGTCAGGTGCTTCTGCAGGTCGTCCTTGCTCGCCCACGCCGTGCCGTAGATGCGCTGCAGCATCTCGTTGCGATGGTCGCCGCGCCAGTAGGCGCCAGCCACCTTCATCAGCTTGAAATGCTTCAGGCGCCCCGTCGACGGCACGTGCGGCCCTCGACAGAGATCCTCGAAGGCGCCCTCGCGGTAGAGCGACACGTCCTCGCCGGCCGGGATGCTGGAGATGATCTCGGCCTTGTAGTGCTCGCCCAGCCCCTTGAAGTAGGCCACCGCCTCGTCGCGCGGCAGCACACGGCGCTCGACCTTCTCGTCCTTTTTCGCCAGTTCGCTCATCTTGGCCTCGATGGCCGCCAGGTCCTCCGGCGTGAACGGGCGCTTGTAGGCGAAGTCGTAGTAGAAGCCGTTCTCGATCACCGGACCGATCGTCACTTGCGCCTCGGGGAACAGTTCCTTGACGGCATAGGCGAGGAGGTGTGCCGTCGAATGGCGGATCACCTCCAGGCCGTCCGCATCCTTGTCCGTCAGGATCGCCACCGGCGCATCGGCCTCGATGCGGTAGCTGGTATCGACCACGCGGGCGGCATCGCCCTGGCCCACGCGGCCGGCAATCGCCGCCTTGGCCAGGCCGGGACCGATCGCCGCGGCCACCTCAGCCACCGTCACCGGGCCGGGAAACTCGCGACGCGAACCGTCGGGCAACTGAATCGAGACCATCACAGACTCCAGAAACGAAAAAAGCGCGGACCGTGCCGCGCCTCGAATGAACAGGGAGGAAAGATGAAGATCGACGCGCGCAGCTCCGCTAGACCTTCAAGGCCCGGCACGTAGTCCGCGGTGTCATAACCATCACGCCTTTCTCGCTCTTGCTGTTGAACCGGGCCTCGATTGTATTTCAGTCGCGGTAGACCTGGTTGTTCTCGATGCGCACGCGGTCGCCCACACGCAGGTCACCGAGCTGCGCGTAGTCGAAGCTGCGCACCTGGCCGTGCTGGGTGAGGATGGCGACGCGGTAGAAGTTCTGCGCGCCGCGGCGGTTCTTCTCGATCTGGTTGCCGATGATGGCACCGCCCACGGCGCCAACGGCAGTCCCGGCATCGCGACCTGATCCACTGCCGATCTGGCGGCCGACAACGGCGCCGATCACGCCGCCGAGCAGCGCGCCGCCGCCGCTGGTCTGGCTCTCGGCACGCACCAGGTCGATGCTCTGCACTTGGCCGTACTCGACACGGTAAGCTGAAGGCGTCGGTGCGGCGGGCTGGGTGGCCGGGTGCGTCGCGCAGCCGGCCGCCATCAGCGCGGCGAGCAGGGCAGCGCCCAGAGTCAGGGATCGTTGCATATGCTTCTCCTCGGTGAGACGCGCCTCGCCGGCAGGATGCCCGCGGGCGCGTGCTCAATCAACGTGGCAGCGTGCGGCAGGTGGTACTGCCGCCGAGCAAAGAAGTGTTGCTCGACCGTTCGCGGCGCGCTCCGGCGCACCCCGCGCAGGCGTCGCACCAGCCGGCGCGTCAGCCCAGGGGCTCTGGCGCGATGCGGGCAGGGTCCTCGAGCCAGCGAGAGAACTCCTCCGCCAGGCGCTCACTCTCCGCGACCGCGCGCGACCAGTCGGCCACGCGCGCGGCGAGGTCGTCGCCATAACGCTTGAAATCGCTGCGGTCGGGCAGCTTGGCGTTCGGCAGCGTGGCGATCCACTGCGGTCGCGGCGACAGCACGATCACGTTGTCGAGATGCGCGGTGGCGTGGTGACGGTGGCGCAGCGCCTTGTCCAGCCAGCCCGGAATCACCGTCTTCTGGAAATGCGGGTAGAGCACCAGGCCCTCGTCCATCGAGGCGTAGTTCAGGCGCAGGTGGTAGTCGGTGATGCCGCCGTCCCAGTAGGCCCCGCGCGGACCGCCGGGAATGTCGTGCACCGCCTGCAGCCAGAACGGGATGGAGCAGCTCGCCAGGATGCTCGGCTGGAGGTTGCGCGCTTCCAGGGGCACGAGGTGGGTGCGGAAGTCGCGCAGGTGGATCGGCAGCGGATCGCGCGTGTCCGAGAACACCACACGTTCCAGCCAGCCACCCATGGCCTTGCGGCTGACGGCGTTGGTGGCGAAGGCGCCGAGGTAACCCAGCGGTGTGCGCAGCTTGCCTTCGCGGCTCAGCAGATGGCGGCCCCGGCTGGTGAAGACATGCAGGCGGAAGCGGGGGTGGTTCAGCACCTCCGACTCATGCCCACCGAAACGCTCGGCCAGCTTGGCGCCGAATACCTCGCTGACGTGCACGGCCTTCGGCGGCTTGCCCGGTTCGTGCTCGTAGCTCTGGCGGATGTAGTCGTCGGCCATCCGGGAAAAGGCGCGGTCCGGCTCCGGCAGACAGGCAGTCGCCATGCGCCAGGCGCCGATCGAGGCGCCGAGCAGGTGCACCGGCTGCGCGCCATCGACCAGCCAGTCGCCGAACAGGAAGCGGTCGAGCGGATTGAGGATCAGTCCCTTGGGTCCGCCCGCGGCGGCAGGGATGGCGCGCACGTCGACGCTGGACAGGCCGCGCTCGCGCAGATGTCTCAATGCGCCCGGACCGGCGTGGATCTGCAGAGCTTGCATGGGCTCGCACTGTAGCGAAGCGCCCGCTACGATCGCCGCCATGGGACACGAGCACCACGAACACGAGCACAGCGAACTCGGCGAGATGGACCTGCGCGTGCGGGCCCTCGAGACCGTACTGTCCGCGAAGGGCTACATCGACCCGGCCGCGCTCGACGTGCTGATCGACACCTACCAGACGAAGATCGGCCCGCGCAACGGCGCCCGCGTGGTGGCCCGGGCGTGGATCGACCCGGCCTTCCGCGACTGGCTGCAGCGCGACGCCACCTCGGCGATCGCCTCGCTCGGCTACGCCGGCCGCCAGGGCGAGCACATGGTGGCGGTGGAGAACACGCCAGACACCCACCACATGGTGGTGTGCACGCTGTGCAGTTGCTACCCCTGGCCGGTGCTCGGCCTGCCGCCCACCTGGTACAAGAGCGCGCCGTACCGCTCGCGTGCGGTGAAGGATCCGCGCGGCGTGCTGACCGACTTCGGCATCGCGCTGCCCGAGTCGACGACGATCCGCGTCTGGGACTCCACTGCCGAGGTGCGCTACCTCGTCATCCCGATGCGACCTGCAGGCTCCGAGGGGCTGAGCGAGCAGCAGCTTGCCGCCCTCGTCACGCGCGATTCGATGATCGGCACGGGGCTGCCGCGCAGACCCATGGAGGCGGCATGAGTTACGTCAGCCATGCCGATCTCGGCGGCCGCGACGGCTACGGCCCCGTCGTGCCCGAGCCCGAGGGCGAACTCTTCCATGCCGAGTGGGAGCCGCGTGCCCTGGCGCTGACGCTGGCAATGGGCGCCACCGGCGCGTGGAACATCGACATGAGCCGCAGCGCCCGCGAGACGCTGCCCGACTACGCCCGGCTCGGCTACTACCAGATCTGGCTGGCGGCGCTGCAGAAGCTGATGGTCGAGCGCGGTCTGGTGCTCGCAGGCGAGATCGCAGCAGCGCAGCCGCTGCACGAGGCGAAGACGCTCGGGCGCGTGCTGTACGCCCAGGACGTGCCGGCCGTGCTCGCCAAGGGCTCCGCCACGCAGCGCCCCGCCGTCACCGGCGCACGCTTCGCCGTCGGAGACCGCGTGCGCACGCGCGGCGGCCCTGTCGGCCACCACACCCGCCTGCCCGGCTATGCCCGCGGCCATGTCGGCACCGTCGAGCGTGTGCACGGCGTGCACGTCTTCGCCGATGCGAACGCTCAAGGCCTGGGCGAGCAGCCGCAGTGGCTGTACACCGTGGCCTTCGACGGGCGCGAGCTGTGGGGCGCAGGGGCGCAGCCCGGGCTGAGCGTCTCGATCGACGCCTGGGAGCCCTACCTGGAGCCGGCATGAAGATCCCCACCCTGCCCCATCAGCCGCTCGCCGGTGACGAGCCGGTGTTCCGCGAGCCTTGGGAGGCCCATGCCTTTGCGCTCGCGGTCTCGCTGCACCGGCAAGGCCTGTTCAGCTGGACCGAGTGGGCCGCGGCGCTGGCCGCGCAGATCCGTCGCGCGCAGGCCGAGGGCGACGCCGATCTCGGCGACACCTACTACCGCCACTGGCTGGCCGCCCTCGAGGCGCTCGTCGCCGAGAAGGGTGCGAGCAGCGCGGGCGAGCTCGCCCGCTACCGCGATGCCTGGGACCGCGCGGCCGAGCGCACGCCGCACGGCCGCCCGATCGAGTTGCAGGACCGCGACTTCGCGGCCTGAGCCGATCCCGCGCTACTTGCGCGACTGCAGCTTGGCGAACGCCGCCGCCATCGCCGACTGCCCCTGCGGCTGAGCGCCGCCGCGCACCGGCGCCGGCCGCTCGCCGCGGCCCGCCGGCCGGAAGCCGATGTCGCCGCGTTCGCCCTTGGGCGCCGGCCTGGTGTCCGGCTTCATCGTCAGCGAGATGCGCTTGCGCGCCAGGTCCACTTCCAGCACCTTGACCCTGACGATGTCACCGGTCTTCACCACCTCACGCGCGTCGTTGACGAACTTGTTGGAGAGCTGGCTGACGTGCACCAGACCGTCCTGGTGCACGCCAAGGTCGACGAAGGCACCGAACTGAGCCACGTTGCTGACCGTGCCTTCCAGCGTCATGCCGGGCTGCAGATCCTTGATGTCCTCCACGCCGTCGTTGAAGCGCGCCACCTTGAAGTCGGGGCGTGGGTCCCGGCCGGGCTTCTCCAGTTCGGCGAGGATGTCCTTCACGGTGATCGCGCCGAAGGACTCGTCGGCGAAGGCCTCCGGCTTGAGCGAGCGGATCACGTCGCTGCGGCCCATCACCTCGTGCACCGGCTTGCCCACCGCGGCGAGCATGCGCTCGACCACCGGGTAGGTCTCGGGGTGCACGCCGCTCTGGTCCAGCGGGTTGTCGCCACCGCGGATGCGCAGGAAGCCGGCGCACTGCTCGAAGGTCTTGGCGCCCAGGCCGCTGACGTCGAGCAGCTGCTGGCGGCTGCGGAAGGCGCCGTTCGCATCACGCCAGCGCACGATGCTCGAGGCCACGGCGTTGGACAGGCCCGACACCCGCGCCAGCAGCGGCGCCGAGGCGGTGTTCAGGTCCACGCCGACCGAGTTCACGCAGTCCTCGACCACCGCGTCCAGGCTCTTCGCGAGCTCGCTCTGGTTGACGTCGTGCTGGTACTGGCCGACGCCGATGCTCTTCGGATCGATCTTCACCAGCTCGGCCAGCGGATCCTGCAGGCGGCGCGCGATGCTCACCGCGCCGCGCAGGCTGACGTCGAGTTCCGGCAGCTCCTTGCTGGCGAACTCGCTGGCCGAGTAGACCGAGGCACCGGCCTCGCTGACGACGACCTTCTCCAGCTTGACCTCCGGAGCCATGGACTGGATGCGCTTGATCAGGTCGGCGGCGAGCTTGTCGGTCTCGCGGCTGGCCGTGCCGTTGCCGATGGCGATCAGGTTCACGCCGTGCGTGGCCACCAGGCGGCCGAGCGTGTGCAGCGAGCCTTCCCAGTCGTTGCGCGGCTCGTGCGGGTAGACGGTATGGGTGTCCAGCACCTTGCCGGTGGCATCGACCACCGCCACCTTGCAGCCGGTGCGGATGCCGGGGTCCAGGCCCATCACCACGCGCTGGCCCGCCGGCGCGGCGAGCAGCAGGTCGCGCAGGTTCTCGGCGAAGACCTTTATGGCCACCTTCTCGGCCTCCTCGCGCAGGCGCGAGAACAGGTCCCGCTCCAGGCTCAGGCTGAGCTTGACCTTCCAGGTCCAGGCGATGGTCTTGCGGATCAGCTCGTCGCCCGGCCGCTTGCCATGGCGCCAGCCCAGGTGCACCGCGATGCGGCCTTCGGCCAGGGTCGGATGGCCCGGCACCACGTCCTCGTCGCGCACCAGCTTGGCATCGAGGAACTCCTGCGTGCGGCCGCGGAACACCGCCAGCGCTCGGTGCGAGGGCACGGTGCGGATCGGCTCCGCGTAGTCGAAGTAGTCGCGGAACTTGGCGGCGTCGGCGTTGTTCGGGTCCTTGCCGTCCATCAGCCTGCTCTGGAACAGCCCCTCGGCCCACAGCCACTCGCGCAGCTTGCCGACCAGCACCGCGTCTTCCGCCCAACGCTCGGAGAGCAGGTCGCGCACGCCGTCGAGCACGGCATGCGCATCGGCGAATCCGGCGTCGGCATTGACGAAGGCCGCCGCCTCGGCCAGCGGCTCCAGCGACGGGTCGGCGAACAGCCTGTCGGCCAGCGGCTCCAGGCCGGCCTCGCGGGCGATCATGCCCTTGGTGCGCCGCTTCGGCTTGTAGGGCAGGTAAAGGTCTTCCAGTTCCTGCTTGGTCGGCGCCGCCTCGATCGCGGCGCGCAATTCGGGCGTCAGCTTGCCCTGCTCGTCGATGCTCTTGAGCACCGCCGCACGGCGCTCCTCCAGCTCGCGCAGGTAGCCCAGGCGTGCCTCCAGCTCGCGCAGCTGGATGTCGTCCAGGCCATCGGTGGCCTCCTTGCGGTAGCGGGCGATGAACGGCACCGTGGCCCCGCCGTCGAGCAGCTCGACGGCTGCGTTCACCTGGGCCGGCCGAACCTTCAGCTCGGCGGCGATCTGCAGAAGAATCTTGTCCAAATCCCGGGGGCCCACGAGGGGCGGTTTCGCAAAGCGGCGCAGTGTGCCACAAGGGGCGACACGCCTCGTTGCAGGTGCGGCAGCGCAGCGAGAGTCACTCGCCGGCGGCGAGCCCGGCTTCCCACAACGCGTCGGCGGCGGTGAAGATCGAGACATCGCCCGGCGCGACGCCGGCACCGGCCAGGCGCACCCGGGCCAGCGTGTCGTGGTGGCTGCCCGGAATGAGGTCCCGCGAGCGCTCCGCCACCCGCCATGCATGCAGCCGCGCGTAGTGTTGCGGGTGCTGCCGCTGCGTCCAGGCCAGGCCGACCAGGTCGCCGTAGCCCTCTTCGCGGCGTGTCGACTGCATCTGCACGTAAGCGGGCTTCAGCTCCGCGCCGATCGCCGCGGGCACGCTGGCGACGAAGCCGGCAGGCAGTCCGTGCCACTTGCCGTCGAGGTAGCGCCGGCAGTGGCCCAGTTCGTGCGCGGCCATCAGTTCGAGCGTGGCGGCCAGCAGTCCGGGTTCGATGCGATCGAGCGTCGCCTGGGCCTCGGGGTTGTCGCGCATCGAGAACACCAGCTTGCAGCGACCGTCGACGAAGCCCAGCTCGAGCGGCGCCGCGCCCGGGGTCGGCTGCGGCTGCACGACGATGTCCAGCGCCAGGCCCGACGTCCGGGCATAGGCCACCACCGGCCACACGCCCTTCAGCCAGCGCTGCTCGGTGGCGCTCAGGTCGGCCGCACGGCATGCGCCTGCGGCCAGCATGGCCACCAGGAAGGCCGCAATCCGGACATGCTGACGAAGGCCACTCATGCGAGCTGTATCGGCGTTCCGCCAGGGACATTGTGTCAACTCAGCGTCTGTGCGCTAGCGAACCGAAAAGCCGCCGCCACTGGAGTACGTTCGCAGAGTTCCAAAGGAGATCGCAGTGCGCCGTCTATTGATCGTCTTGTCCCTGTTGCTCGGATCGGCCACGTCGGTCCTGGCCCAGGTCAGCGTGGGAATCGGTATCAGCGCGCCCGGCGTGAGCATCGGCATCAACCTGCCGGCCTACCCGCGGCTGGTGCGCGTGCCGAACTACCCGGTCTATTACGCGCCCCAAGTGCAGGCGAACTTCTTCTTCTACGACGGCCTGTACTGGGTGCTCGAAGGCGACAACTGGTACGCCAGCTCCTGGTACAACGGGCCGTGGGGCCTGGTGGCGCCCGAGGTGGTGCCGGTCTACCTGCTGCGGATTCCGGTTCGCTACTATCGCAACCCGCCGCCCTACTTCCGCGGCTGGGAACGGACCAGGCCGCCTCGCTGGCAGGAACATTGGGGCCATGAGTGGCAACAGCGCCGCGACGGCTGGGACCGTCGCACGCGCGTGCCGCCGCCGCCACCGGCGCCCCCGCCCAACTACCAGCGCAAGTTCCCCAACGAACGCTATCCGCAGCCGGACCAGCAGCCGTCGCTGCACGGTCAGAACTATCGCTACCAGCCGCGTGAGCCGGTGGTGCGTCAGCACTACCAGGAGCGGGCCCGCCCGCCGGCCGCTGTGCCGCAGAAGCGGGGCCAGTCCGATCGCGGCCAGGGACAGGGCCACGGCAAGGACGACGACGGACCCGGCCGAGCCAAGTAACCGGGCGCCGGCTGGAGCCGGCCGCCATCACGGATCCAAAAGCACTCCATTCCCAGACAAACTCACAGGAGAGAGACCATGAAGATCCGCACCATCGCCAGCGCCGCCCTGACCGCCATCGCACTGCTGACCATCAGTGGTTGTGCCGTCACGCGCGGCCAGGAGTCCGTCGGCGCCTATGTCGACGACGCGACCATCACCACGCAGATCAAGAGCCGCTTCGTCGAGAGCAAGGAGGTCGACGCCGCGTCGATCCGCGTCGAGACATTGAACGGCACCGTGATGCTCTCCGGCTTCGCCAAGAGCGCCAACGAGAAGGCGGCGGCCGATGCCATCGCGCGCAAGGTCAACGGCGTGAAGTCGGTCAAGAACGAGATCGCCATCCAACCGTGAGCTTCGCCTCACAACCCGATGTGAAACCGATCGAGCGACGTTGCGACACGAGGGAGAACCACCTTGCTTGAGACCATTGCAGTCATCCTCATCATCCTGTGGCTGTTGGGACTGGTCACGTCCTACACGATGGGCGGACTCATCCACGCTCTGCTGGTCATCGCGATCGTGGTGATCCTCATTCGAGTGATTCAAGGTCGACGACTGTAGGAGCCAGCTCATGAACAGCATCAGGATGGTTGCCATCGCGCTGATCGTCGCAGGGGTGCTGGGGCTCGCCTACGGCGGCTTCAGCTACACGAAGGAGACACACCAGACGAAGCTCGGGCCGATCGAGCTGTCGGTGAAGGAAACGCAGCGGGTCAACGTGCCGCTGTGGGCCGGCGTGGCGGCGATCGTCGTCGGCGGCGCGCTGCTGGTGTTCGGCGGCAAACGCGGCTAGGCGCCGCGCCGCGCCGCGCCCAGCCCGGCGACGCGGCCGCTGGCGAAGCAGGCAGTGAGCAGGTAGCCGCCGGTGGGCGCCTCCCAGTCGATCATCTCGCCGGCGCAGAACACGCCGGGGAGCGCACGCAGCATCAGCGTCTCGTCCAGGGCCTCGAAGCGCACGCCGCCGGCGGTGCTGATCGCTTCGTCGATCGGCCGCGCGGCCAGCAGCAGGATCGGCAGCGCCTTGATCGCCGCAGCCAGCGCGGGCGGGTCGGCGCAGGTCTCGCGCGGCAGCAGCTCATGCAGCAGCGCGGCCTTCGCGCCGTCGAGCCCCAGGCGGCTCTTCAAGTGCGTCGAGAGCGAGCGCGAGCCGCGCGGCCGTGCCACTTCGTCGCGCACGAACTCGAAGGGGCGCTCGGGCAGCAGGTCGATCTCGGCGACGGCCGTGCCGTTCGCGGCGATGGTCTCGCGCAGCAGCGCCGACGCCGCGTAGACCAGGCTGCCCTCGATGCCAGTCTCGGTGAGCACGAACTCGCCGCGCTGCTCGAAGCGCCTGCCGCCGGGCGCCGTGCAGCGCAGCGCCACGCTCTTCAGCGGCGCACCGGCGAAGCGCTCGCGCAGGTGTGCGCTCCAGCCCTTCACGTCGAAGCCGCAGTTCGAGGGTCGCAGCGGGGCGATCTCCACGCCACGCGCGGCCAGCAGCGGCACCCAGGCGCCGTCGGAGCCGAGCCGCGACCAGCTCGCGCCGCCGAGCGCCAGCACGACGTTGCGCGCGCGCACGATCACCTCCCCTGCCGGCGACGCGAAACGAAGCGCATGCACGCCCGCCTGCGCGTCGCCCCAGCCCACCCAGCGGTGCCGCATGTGCAGCCGCACGCCGGCGCCGCGCAAGCGGTGCAGCCAGGCGCGCAGCAGCGGCGCCGCCTTCATGTCGGTCGGAAAGACGCGCCTCGAGCTGCCGACGAAGGTGGTGATGCCGAGATCCTTCGCCCAGTCGCGCAGCGCCTGCGGGCCGAAGGCCTGCAGCCAGGCCGCCACCCGTTCGCGCGCCGCGCCGTAGCGGCCGACGAACGGCTCGAACGCCTCGCCGTGCGTGAGGTTCAGCCCGCCCTTGCCGGCGAGCAGGAACTTGCGGCCCACCGAGGGCATGGCGTCGTACACGTCGACCGACACGCCTGCGGCGGCCAGTTCCTCCGCCGCCATCAATCCTGCCGGGCCGCCGCCGACCACCACGGCGTGCAGCGGTTCGACGGGCAAGGCGGTCATGGTGCAGGCGGGCGGATTCGAGGGCGGGGCAGTGTGACACAGCGCGACGAGTCAGATTTCCGCCCGGTCCGCGACCCAGGCACCATGAAGCAGCTTTCCTTCGTCGTCCTCGTCGCCTGCGCGCCCCTCGCGATGGCACAGGCCCCGGTCTGCAGCGCGCGCAGCGGTGACACCGTCACGCCGGTCATCGAGCTCTACACCTCGGAGGGCTGCAGCTCCTGCCCGCCGGCCGACCGCTGGCTGTCGACCTTGCAGCCCGGCGCACCGAACGTTGCCCTGGCCTTCCACGTCGACTACTGGGACCGACTTGGCTGGCGCGACCGCTTCGCCTCGCCGGCCTTCAGCCGGCGCCAGCAAGCGCAGCGTGCCGTCAACGGCGCGCGCGTCAGCTACACGCCGCAGGTGGTGGTGCAAGGCGTCGACCTGCCGGACTGGCGCGGCATCCGCCTGCCGGTCTCGAACTCGGCGAAGGCGCAGGTCGACATCACGATCAGCGGCGACGGCGGGCGCTTCGACGCGATCGTGCAGGCCCGGCCGGGCGCTCCGGCACGGCTGGCAGCCTTCTGGGCCGTCAGCGAAGACGGCCACCTCAGCCGCGTCACCGCGGGCGAGAACGCCGGCGAGAAGCTCGCCCACGATCACGTGGTGCGCGAACTGCACGACGTGCCGCCGTGGATGGCCGCCACCATCCGCCTGCAGTTCGCGCCGGCGCTCGCGCTCGACGCCGCGCACCCGCGCGCGCTCAGCCTCGTCGTGATCGACGCCGCCACCGGCAGGCCGCTGCAGGCGCTACGCCTGCGCTGCTGACCCGGGAAGCGGCCAGACGAGGTCGAAATGCTCCAGCACCAGCTCGCTGGATTCGCCGATCTCGAAGCCCTCTCGCTCGGCCTGCTCCGACCATTGCTGGCGATGGGCGACCAGCCACCATTGCAGCGTCAGGTCGCCCTCACCGGCGGCGAAGGCGAACTCGTCGTCGATCTGGCTGAACAGGCGAAGCTCGACGCGGGTGTTGCGCACGATGGCACGCGGATGCCCGGCACCGTCGAGCACGACCAACAGGTCTCCCGGGCCGGGCAAGGGCTCGAGGTCCTTCTCGAACTCGCGCCTGAGCGTGGCGTGCGCGCGCTTGACGCCGCTGCGCACCAGCAACGCGAGCTCGTCGGCCAGCGCACGCGTCGGTCCAAGCGCGGTGGCCGCGAAGCCCGCCACCTTGAGGTTGCAGCGGCGCTGGCAGTCAAGCCAGAAGGCTTCGATCTCGTCGGCGCGGCCGCCCGCCGGCGGGTCGTCGGGCCGGGCCATCAGGCGCCGCCGGGCCGCGCCAGGGGGTCCGAGCACCCCGGCGTCAGGCCGGCGCGAAGCGACGTGCGGGTCCACATCTCAGTCGGTCTCGCGCAGCGCCTGGCGCAGGGCCTCGCCGATCTCCGGCTTCAGCGCAAAGGGGTCGGTCGGGTTGCGGCCGAGCATGATGTCCTCCATGCGCGTCTGCACGCTGGCCAGCGACTTCGGGTGGCTGTAGACGTAGAAGCGGCCCTCGCGCACCGCGTCCAGGACGAGCTGCGCCACCTGCACGGCGCTGACCTTGCCGCTGCTCACGGCCTTGTCGCTCATCGCCTGTGCGATCAGCTGGCTCTTCGTCGGCCGCACGTCGGACTCCTGCATCTCGGCCGGACGGTTGCGCTGGCTCTGGTGGATGCCGGTGGGCACGAAGAACGGGCACAGCACCGACGCACCGATCTGCGCGGTCACCAGGCGCAGGTCCTGGTAGAGCGTCTCGCTCATCGCCACCACGGCATGCTTGGTGACGTTGTAGACGCCCATGTTGGGCGCGTTCAGCAGGCCGGCCATCGACGCGGTGTTGACGATGTGACCCTCGTAGGACGGGTCGGCCTTCGCCGCCTCGACCATCATCGGCGTGAAGACGCGCACGCCATGCGCCACGCCCATCAGGTTGACGCCGACGACCCATTCCCAGTCCTTCAGCGTGTGCTCCCAGATCAGGCCGCCGGCGCCCACGCCGGCGTTGTTGAACACCAGGTGCGGCACGCCGAAGCGGGCGCGCGTCGCCTCGCCCAGCGCCTCCACCTCGGCGGCCTTGGCCACGTCGAGGCGGAAGCCCATCACCTGCACGCCGAAGCCGCGCATCTCCTCGGCCGCGCGCTCCAGCGCGTCCTGCTGCACGTCGGCCATGACGAGGTTCATGCCTTCGCGCGCGGCCAGGCGCGACAGCTCCAGGCCGAAACCCGATCCGGCGCCGGTGATGACCGCGGTGCGGCCTCTCAAGATCTTCATGCTTTCGCTTCCTTTCGAATCTGGAACCCGAGCCTCGGAAAGTGCACGTGCAGCGTGCCGGCGCGCTCGTCGTGGCGCTCGATCACCACCTCGTCGCGCGTCAGGCCGACCAGGGCGCCCGGCACCGGGTCGCGGCCGTAGTCGATGGGCATCACGGTGACCGCCTCGCCGGCCTCGAAACCGAGCCCGGACTCGACCTGCGTGGGCTCGCGCGTCGTCGCCGCAGCGGCGACGGCGATCGCCTCGCCGCTCTTGAACGGCGTGAGGCTGCCGTGGCCGAAGGCAGTCATGCGCGCATACCAGCCGCGCAGGCGCTCGAAGGGCTGCAGGATGGCGGTCATCGGCGGCGCGAGATGGGTGAACCACAGGCAGTGCGCCACCGAGAAGTCGGCGATGCTGACCTGCGCGCCGCAGAGGAAGCCCCGACCGTCGCCGAGCTGCCCCTCCAGCCAGCCGAGGTAGGTCTGCAGCGCGACCGTGGCGTCGACTGCCGTCTGCCGCGTCATGCCGGCGGTGAAGGGCGCGCGGTCCACGGCGAAGGCCTTCAGGCCCTCGGGCGGCACGCCGGCCATCACGTGCGTCAGTCCCTGCGGCTGCAGCGTGTACGGAATCACCGACCAGAACAGCGTGCCGTCCGCCCACTGCGCGAGCAGTTGCGCCGCGCCGCTGCAGCCCGGGGGATAGAGCGGCGGCTCGGGCTGGGCGCGGTCGAGCACGCGCGCGATCAGCGCCGTGTCGCACCAGATGTCGGCGCCGCGCTGCAGGAACGGCGTGCGGCGGTAGCCGCCGGTCAGCGCCACGACGTCGGGTTTGGGCATCACGCTCGGGATGTGCACCGAGTGCCAGGCCATCGCCTTGGCGCCGAGGATCAGTCGCACCTTCTCGGAGAACGGCGAGTTCGCGTAGTGGTGGAGGATGAACGGGTTCATGGGTCGCGCTCAGCAGGGCAAGGCGCGCGCGACGATCGCGTCGAACGCCGTCGCCGCGGGCAGTGTGCCGAAGGCCTGGCCCCAGTCGTGCCCCAGCCGCGAGCGGGCGAAGGCCTCGAAGACGAAGTCCGGCGCATGCTGGCGCAGCAGCGCCGCCTGCACCGCCAGCGCCACGTCCTGCGCGAGCCGGCGCGCCTCGACCTCGTCGCTGGCCGCGTCGATGCGCGCGGGCAGCGCGTCGGTGAAGCGGTCGTAGGCGGCATCCACGCCGCGCGCCGGTTCGAGTTCGCTGGCCAGGGCCTCGGCCACCGAGCCGCCCTTGCCGCCCTGGCGCAAGGCACGCAGCAGGTCCAGCGCCATGATGTTGCCGGCGCCCTCCCAGATCGAGTTCAGCGGCATCTCGCGGTAGACGCGCGCCATCACGCCCTCGCCTGCCTCCTCCACGTAGCCGTTGCCGCCCAGGCATTCCATCGCCTCCTGCGCCAGCGCGCTGCCGCGCTTGCAGATCCAGAACTTGGACACCGGCGTGAGCACGCGGCGCATGAGCGCCTCGAAGGGGTCGTCCTGGCGGTCGATGGCGCGCGCCAGGCGCAGTGCCAGGGCGGTCGCCGCCTCGGATTCCAGGGCCATGTCGGCCAGCACGTTCTTCATCAGCGGCTGTTCCACGAGCCGCTTGCCGAAGGCCAGGCGCTGCGCGGTGTGGTGCAGGGCCAGGCTGAGCGCCTGGCGCATCAGGCCGGCAGTGCCGAGCGCGCAGTCCAGCCGCGTCAGCGTGCCCATCTCGAGGATCTGCGCCACGCCGCGGCCGCGCTCGCCGACGCGCCAGGCGCTGGCGGCATGGAACTCCACCTCGGAGCTGGCGTTGGCGTGGTTGCCGAGCTTGTCCTTCAGGCGCTGGATGTGGATGGCGTTGAGCGAGCCGTCGGGCAGCACGCGCGGCAGGAAGAAGCAGGACAGGCCGCCCTCCTCCTGCGCCAGCACGAGGAAGGCGTCGCACATCGGCGCCGACATGAACCACTTGTGGCCCGTCATCTCGAAGCGCTCGCCCCACGCGGTGCTCTCGGCGAAGACGGCGCGCGTGGTGTTGGCGCGCACGTCCGAGCCGCCCTGCTTCTCGGTCATGCCCATGCCCATGGTCACCCCGGGCTTGTCGCCGAAGGGCACGAGGCGCGGGTCGTAGGCCGTGCTGGCGAGCTTGCCGAACCAGGCCTCGAAGACGGCTGCGTTGGCGCGCAGTGCCGGCGTGACCGCGTAGGTCATCGAGATCGGGCAGAGGATCGACGGCTCCAGCTCGGTGAACTGCATGAACGCCGCGGCGCGCTCGATGTGCGCGCCGGGACCCAGCGACCAGGGCCGCCCATGCAGCCCGGCCGCCACCGCCTCGGCCATCAGCGCGTGGTAGCTGGGGTGGAACTCGACGCGATCGATCCGGTGGCCGAAGCGGTCGTGGGTCAGCAGGCGCGGCAGGTGCGTGTTGGCCAGCCGCGCATGCGTCTGCCATTCGGCACTGCCCCAGCGCGCGCCCTGCGCCAGGCTGGCCGCCTCGTCGCGCCGCGGCAGGTGGAAGGCCAGCGCGTCGCGCAGCGCCCGGTTGCCGGCATAGAGGTTGACGTCGACCAGCGGCAGCGGCTGGTTGAACACGTCGTGGGTGCTCGTCATGACTCGTCCTTCCTCGCGCCGCCCGCGGCGCGGATCAGAGAAGCTTGACCAGTTGCTTGCCGAAGTTCTTGCCCTTGAGCAAACCGAGGAAGGCTTCGGGCGCATCCTCGATGCGCGGCGCGATCGTCTCGCGGTACTTCAGCTGGCCCGAGGCCACCAGCGTGCCGAGTTCCTTCAGCGCCTCGGGCCAGAGTTCCATGTGCTCGCTGACGATGAACCCTTCGACGCGCAGCCGCTGCGTGAGGATCAGCGACGGGTTGGACAGGGGAATCGGCGCGCCGTCGTAGCCGCTGATCATGCCGCACAGCGCGATGCGTCCGAAGGCATTCATGCGGCGCAGCACGGCGTTGAGGATCTCGCCGCCGACGTTCTCGAAGTTGCCGTCGATGCCGTTCGGTGTCGCCTCGGCCAGCGCCGCCTCCAGCGACTTCGGGTCACGGTGCTGCTTGTAGTCGACGCAGGCGTCGAAGCCGAGCTCCTCGACGACGTAGCGGCATTTGTCGGCCCCGCCGGCGATGCCCACCGCGCGGCAGCCGCGCACCTTGGCGAGCTGGCCCACCGCGCTGCCCACGGCGCCGCTGGCCGCGCTGACCACGATGGTCTCGCCGGCCTTCGGCATGCAAAGCTTGACGAGGCCATACCACGCCGTCACGCCCGGCATGCCCACCGCGCCCAGGTAGGCCGACAGCGGCACGTGGGTGGTGTCGACCTTGCGCAGCAGGCCCGGCTGGCCGGCGTCGACCACGCTGAACTGCTGCCAGCCTCCCATGCCGGCGACGCGGTCGCCGACGGCGAACTTCGGGTGCCTCGACTCGACCACCTCGCCCACCGTGCCGCCGATCATCACCGCGTCCAGTGCCTGCGGCGCGGCGTAGCTCTTCGCGTCGTTCATGCGCATGCGCATGTAGGGGTCGAGCGAGAGGAAATGGTGGCGCACCAGCACCCGGCCGTCCTGCAAGGCCGGCACCGGCGTCTCCACGAGCCGGAAGTTGTCGGCCGTGGCCTCGCCCTTCGGACGCGAGGCGAGCAGCCACTGCTTGTTCATCGTTGCCATGGGAACTCCTTCAGTCGGAGGCGTTGAGCCTCTGGATGCGGCGCCCGCCGGCAGGCAGGCCCTTCATGAACTTGAACGTGCCGGTGGCATGCGCCACCAGTTCGCCCTGCTCGTCGACCACCGAGCCTTCGGTGAAGGCCAGCGACGCCGTGCGGTGCAGGAGCTTTCCGCGCGCCGTCATCCGGCCGAGCCCGGCGCGCAGGAAGCTGGTCTTCATCTCGATCGTCACCACGCCGGGCGACTCGGGATGGCCTGGCTGGTTCGGGCTGCGCGCGGCGTGCGCCATCACCACGTCGAGCAGCGTCATCGTCACGCCGCCGTGCGCCACGCTCCACGAGTTGGTGAGTTCCTCGCGCAGGGTCAGCGCGATCTCCGCCTCGCCCGCTTCGCAGGACAGCAGTTCGAAGCCGAGGTGCTCGACGAAGGGGATGTGCACGAAGAACTTCATGCGTCGCACCCGGCCACTCGCCGCCCCGGGGCGCCCCGGAGGAGGGCCGCGAGCGAAAGCGGGCCTGTGGGATTGATGTCAGGCACCGTGGTGCACCGCGCTCACGCCGCCGTCCACCGCCAGGATCTGCCCGGTGATGTGCTTGCCGGCCGCCGAGGCGAACAGCAGCGCCGCGCCCTTCAGGTCATCGTCGTCGCCGATGCGGCGCAGCGGCGCGGCGCGCGACAGGGTGTCGACACCGATGCGCTCCAGCGTGCCCTTGGTCATCTTGCTCGGGAAGAAGCCCGGTGCCAGCGCGTTGACGGTGATGCCGTGCTCGCCCCACTCGCCGGCCAGCGTGCGGGTGAAGTTGACCACCGCGCCCTTGCTGGTGCCGTAGGCGATGAACTCCACGTCGCCCGAGCCGGACAGGCCGGCGATCGAGGCGACGTTGATGATGCGGCCGCGCTTCCTCGGAATCATGCTGCGCTTGCCGATCTGCTGGCTCATCAGGAAGATGCTGCGGATGTTCAGGTTCATCACCTTGTCCCAGGCCTCCAGCGGATAGTCCTCGGCGGGCGCGCCCCAGGTGGCGCCAGCGTTGTTGACGAGGATGTCGATGTCGCCCAGGCGCTGCAGCGCCTCGCCGGCGACGCGCTCGATCTCGGCAGGCTGGCTCATGTCGGCAGCCACCCAGCGCGCGTCGATGCCCTTGTCCTGCAGCGATGCGACGGCCTCCTCGAGGTCGGCCGCCTTGCGCGAGGTGAGGAAGATCTTCGCGCCGGCTTCGCCGAGCGCCTCCGCGATCTGCAGCCCGAGGCCGCGCGAGCCGCCGGTGACGAGCGCGGTCTGGCCGCTGAGGTCGAACAGTTTCTGGACGGGGGTGCTCATGGTCGGTCTCCGGTATCGAATGGGGTCACTGCTGGTTGAGGCTGCGGAAGAAGGCATCGCGGTTGCCGGGCCGGCCGAGGAAGCGCCGCACCAGTTCCTCGGGCGCCACCTGGCCGCCCTGGGCGAGCACGGTGTCGCGGTAGCGGCGGCCGGTGGCCGGGTCGGTACGGTCGGCGGCGAAGGCGGTGCGCAGGTCCTCGGCGACCACCAGGCTCCACATGTAGGCGTAGTAGCCGGCCGAGTAGCCGCCGGCCACGTGGCTGAAGTTGGCCGGGAACATCGTGCCCGGCACGTGGCCGAGCGGCGTGGCCCCCTCCATGCGCGCCCACAGGCGCATCGGCTCCTCCTGGCGGCGGCCGTGCAGCGCGAGGTCGTAGCGCGCGAAGACGAGCTGCCGCGCGGTGGCGATGCCCTTGGCGAAGTGGCGTGCCCGATCGGCGCGCTCGATCAGCTCGCGCGGCAGCGGCGGGCACTCCGCACAGATCCGGCCGAACAGCGCCAGCACGGCCGGGTCGTAGACCCAGTCCTCCAGCATCTGCGACGGCGCCTCGGCGAAATCGAGCTGCACGTTGGTGCCGCCCTGCAGCGCATAGCGCGTGGTCGACAGCAGCGCATGCAGCGCATGGCCGAACTCGTGCAGCAGCGTCTCCAGCTCGGCCAGCGTCAGGCCCTGGTCGTTGAAGTTGACCACCAGCGCCGCGGCCGGCAGCCGGCCGGCCTTCGTCGAGACGTTGCGGAACGACCAGACAGCCGCGTGGTTGTACTTGTCGGCGCGCGGGTAGAGGTCGACGAACAGGGTGCCGAGCAAGGCACCGTTCTCGTCGCGCGCCGCGTAGGCCTGCGCCTGCGGATGCCACAGCGTCTGCGCGACGGGCTCGAAGCGCACGCCGAACAGGCGCTGCGACAGCGCGAACACGAACTCCAGGCTGCGCTGCGGCGGGAAGTGCGGACGGAAGGCTTCCTGGTCCACGGCGTAGCGCTGCCCGCGCAACCGCTCGATGAAGTACATCACGTCCCAGCGCTGCAGTCGCGTCGCCTGCAGCGGCTGCTGCGTCGCCTGCGCCTTGGCCTCGCGCAGCAGGGCGAGATCGGAGCGTTCGCGCTGCGCCACCGCCTGCTGCACCTCGGCGAGGAAGCGCGACGCCTGGTCCTCGCTGCCCACCATGCGCCGGCGCAGCGCGAAGTCGGCATAGGAGTCGAAGCCGAACAGCTTCGCGTACTCGCGCCGCAGCTGCGCGAGCCGCTCCAGCGTCTTCAGGTTGGCTGCGCCGCCCTGGCGCATCGTCGCGCGCCACATGCGCTCGCGCGTGCGCTCGCGCAGCGCGCGCTGCATCACCGGCTCGGCCGTCGGGTAGTCGAGGCCCAGCAGCACGCGGCCTCGGGCGTCGCGCCGGGCGTTCTTCCACACGGGGACGGGCACGCCCTCCAGCTCGTCCTCGTCGTAGGCCACCACGTCGCGACTCTCGCGGATGCGCCGGTCGAAGTCCTGCGCGAGCCGCGTCAGCTCGGCGTTGATGCGCCGCGCCCGCTGCTGCGCCGCTGCCGGCAGAGCGACACCAGAGTCCTCGAAGGCATCGAGCTGCTCGCGCTGCAGCCGGCGGTCGATGTCGTCGGCGACGGCGGCCTGCTGCAGTCGTGCATGGACCTTGGCGTTCTGCAGGAAGGCGGTGCTGAAGCCCTGGTAGGCGAGGTCGCAGGCGTCGGCGGCGTCGCGCACCGCCTTGTCCGGATGCACGGCAGGCAGCAGCCAGAGCGGCCCCATGGTGTCCTCGACGCGCTGCATCAGGCCATCGAGCGCACCCAGCACGTCGGCCCCGGCCTCGGGCAGCGTCTCGATGTCACGGGCACGCTGCTTCAGATCGGCGAGCAGTCGCTCGCAGTCGGCGCCCACCTGCGTCGCGCTGTCGTAGCGAGGGAACTCGTAGACTTGCGCCGCCGCCGCCTGCGTGAACAACACCACCGCCAGCGCGACGAGCCGGCGCCACGGTAGGGCGATCATCCCCTGTCGTCCTTCATGCGCGAGCGCACCCAGATCAGCACCACCCCCAGCGCGGCGACGATCCCGCCGGCGACGACCAAGGTCCAGCCCAGAGCGGCATCGCCCTGCCGCTGCAGCGCCAGGCCCAGGCCCACGGCGAGCAGCCCCGCGTAGATCAGCACCCAGACCCAGGTCTCCAGCGTCGAGGCGCGCATGCTCAGAACCAGTTCTCGTCCATCGTGCGGCAGGTGTCGTCCCGCGAGGCCACCACCTGCAGCCAGGCCGCCACCTTGGGCAGGTCGTGACGGAAGAAGAAGCGGCAGGCGGCAAGCTTGCCGCGCAAGGCGGCCTCTTCATCCGCACCACCCTGCGCCAGCGTCGCCTGCGCGCACAGCGCCACGTCGAGCCAGATCCAGGCGATCACCGTGTGCCCGAAGGCCTGCAGATAGGGCACCGCGTTGGCCAGCGCCGCCTCCGGGTTGCCGGTGGCCCAGGCGGCCTGGGTGGCGCGGCCGACCTCGGCCCATGCCGCGGCCAGTTCATTGCCCAGCCCGTCCAGCTCGGGCACGGCCAGTGCACGATCGATGGTGGCATCGAGGCGCGCGCCGAGCAGTTGCAGGCCCTTGCCGCCGTCCATCAGCACCTTGCGGCCGAGCAGGTCCAGCGCCTGGATGCCGTGTGTGCCTTCGTGGATCATGTTCAGGCGGTTGTCGCGCCAGTACTGCTCGACCGGGAAGTCGCGCGTGTATCCATAACCGCCGTGCACCTGGATGGCCAGGCTGTTCGCCTCCAGGCACCACTCGCTCGGCCAGCTCTTGGCGATCGGCGTGAGCATTTCCAGCAGCAGTCCGGACTGCGCGGCGGCGTCGGGCGAGCCGGTGTGCAGCTCGTCGACCAGCCTGGCGCAGTAGAGCGCCAGCGCCAGCGCGCCCTCGCACCAGCTCTTCTGCGCCAGCAGCATGCGCTTGACATCGGCGTGGCGGATGATGGGAATCTGCGGCTGCGTGGCGTCCTTGCCCGAAGGCCCCATCGGCCGGCCCTGCGGCCGGTTCTTCGCGTAGTCGAGACTCGCCTCGTAGCCTGCGTAGCCAAGCATGGTGGCGCCGAGACCCACCGCGATGCGCGCCTCGTTCATCATGTGGAACATGCAGCGCAGCCCCTGGCCGGGCTGGCCGACCAGGTACCCGATCGCGCCCGCGGATCCGCGCACCGGGTAGCGGCCTTCGCCGAAGTTGAGCAGCGTGTTCGGGATGCCGCGGTAGCCGAGCTTGTGGTTCAGGCCGGCCAGGGCCACGTCGTTGCGCTCGCCGGTAAGCCGGCCTCCGGCATCGACCAGCTTCTTCGGCACGATGAACAGCGAGATGCCACGCGTGCCTGCCACCAGCTTTCCGTCCGGCCCGGGGATCTTGGCCAGCACCAGGTGGACGATGTTCTCGGAGAGTTCGTGCTCGCCGTTGCTGATCCACATCTTGTTGCCGCGCAGGCGGTAGCGCGGGCCCAGCGGATCGGCCTCGAAGCCTTCGCCGTCCGGCGTGGCGCGGGTGACGATGTCCGACAGGCTGGAACCGGCCTGCGGCTCGGACAGGCACATCGTCCCGAAGAAGCGACCGGCGAACTCGTTCTTCGCGAACACCTCGCGCTGCAGCGGCGTGCCATGAGCCATCAGCAGGTTGGCGTTGCCGCTGGTCAGCATGCCGGCGCCGCCGACGCCGATACCGGCCTTGGAGAAGAAGGCGTGCGCGGCCATCTCGACCACGCAAGGCAACTGCATCCCGCCGTACTCATAGTCCTGCGCGGCGGCCAGCATGCCGGATTCGGCATAGGCCCGCGCCGCGGCGCGGGACGCTTCGGGGACGTGCACTCTCTCGCCGTCGAACCAGGGCTCCTCGGTGTCGACGAGGCGGTTCGCCGGCGCGAACTTGTCGGCTGCGAGCTTCTCGCACATGTCGAGCACCGCATCGAAGGTTTCGCGGCTGTGCTCGGCGAAGCGCTCGCGCTGCTGCAGCGACTCGACGTCGAGCCAGTCGTAGAGCAGGAAGTCGGCGGTCTCGCGGTAGCTCATGACACCCCTTTCGCGGCGGCGTCCGGCAGGCGGGCGATCGTGCCCTGCGCGATCGCGCACAGCTTCTCATCGTCGCCGACGGCAGCGAACACCTCGCAACGGCACACCGCCTGCGTCCGCCCGACATGCTCGGCCCGGGCGCGTGCTACGAGGCGCTCGCCGGCGGCGGGGCGGACATAGTTGATCTTGAATTCGGCGGTCACCACGGGCACCTGCAGGGCCGTGCCGCCGGCGTAGGTCAGCGCGTTGTCGGCCAGGTAGCTGACCACGCCGCCGTGGACGAAGCCGTGGTGCTGCTTCAACTGCTCGGTGACCGCGAGCTGCAGTTCGCAGCGCCCCGGCTGCAGCGCAGCGAGTTCGGCGCCGAGCAGCACGCTGAACGGCTGGCGCGACAGGATCTCGCGCCCCATCGCGAGGAAGGCGGCCGGGTCGACGGCGTTCATGGTGCCGACAGCCCGAAGTGCGCGAGCGCCGCCGCGGCGATCGGCGCGCCCCACTCCTGAACGAAGTGCCCACCCTCGGCCACCTCCATCGGCGCCGGGCAGCCGCGGATGACGGCCTGCAATGCGCGCATCGGCACCTCGCCGAGCACCGGGTCCTTCATGCCGATGGCCATGAAACTCGCCCCGTCCCAGCGCTCACGCCAGAAGGCGCGCGCCGCGCGGCTGATCGCCGCGCCGGGCGCGTCCTCGCCGTCCGGCACCATGTTCGGGAAGGCCCGAAGCGCCGCCTTGTAGCTCGCATCCGGGAACGGCGCATCGTAGGCGGCAGCCTCGGCCGTGCTCATGTCCGGCTTGCCGCGCTGGATCAGTCGGCCGACCGGGAGGTCGGTCTGGCTGTTCGAATAGCTGCGCCATTGGCGGAAGCCCTCCGTCACCTGCCCCGTGCCCAGCGCGGTGTTCATCGCGAGCAGCCGCGTGAAGCGCCCCGGCAGGTCCATCGGCAGGGTCAGGCCGAGCAGGCCGCCCCAGTCCTGGCAGACGAGCAGGATGCTGTGCAGGTCCAGCCGCTCGACGAAGCGCAGCAGCATGTCGCGGTGCCGCTCGAACGTGTGCCAGGCCTCATCCACCGGCTTGTCCGACTTCCCGAAGCCGATCAGGTCCGGTGCGACGACCCGCAGCCCCGCGCCCGCGAACACCGGGATCATGTGGCGGTACAGGTAGCTCCACGCCGGATTGCCGTGCAGGCACAGCGCCGTGGCCGTCGCCTTCCGCGGCCCCTCGTCGACGTAGTGGACCCGCAGCCCCTCGAAGCCGGGCAGGTCCTGGAGGTGGTGCGGCGCGAAGCCGTAGCCCGGCAGGCCAGCGAAGCGTGCCTCGGGCGTGCGCAGCGCATTCATGCCGCCGTGCTCAGAGCACTTCGAACACGCCCGCTGCGCCCATGCCGCCGCCGATGCACATCGTCACCACCACGCGCTTGGCGCCGCGGCGCTTGCCTTCGATCAGTGCATGGCCGGTGAGGCGCTGGCCGCTGACGCCGTAGGGGTGGCCCACCGCGATCGCGCCGCCGTTGACGTTCAGGCGGTCCATCGGGATGCCCAGCGTGTCGGCGCAGTACAGCACCTGCACGGCGAAGGCCTCGTTGAGCTCCCACAGGTCGATGTCGGCCACCGTCAGACCCAGGCGCTTGAGCACCTTGGGCACCGCGAACACCGGTCCGATGCCCATCTCGTCGGGCTCGCAGCCGGCCACCGCGAAGCCGAGGAAGCGGCCCAGCGGCTTCAGGCCCTTGCGTTCGGCCAGGCGCTCGTCCATCACGATGCAGGCGCCTGCGCCGTCGCTGAACTGGCTGGCATTGCCCGCGGCGATCACGCCGCCGGGCAACGCCGGCTTGATGCCGGCCACCGCCTCGTAGGTGGTGCCGGGGCGCAGGCCTTCGTCGGCGCTGACCGTCACTTCCTTGGTACGCAGGCCGAGCTGCGCATCGGCCACGCCGGCCATCACGGTGATCGGTGCGATCTCGTCCTTGAACTTGCCGGCTTCCTGCGCCGCGCAGGCCTTCTGCTGGCTGGCCGCGCCATACTGGTCCATGCGCTCGCGCGCGATGCCGTAGCGCTTGGCCACCTGCTCGGCGGTCTGCAGCATGCTCCAGTAGATCTCGGGCTTGTGCTGCACCAGCCAGGGGTCGGCGAGCATGTGCTTGTTCATCTCGTTCTGCACGCAGGAGATGCTCTCCACGCCGCCGGCGGCAAAGATGTCGCCCTCGCCGGCGATGATGCGTTGCGCGGCCAGCGCGATGGTCTGCAGGCCGCTGGAGCAGAAGCGGTTCACCGTCATGCCGCTGGTGGTGATGGGCAGGCCGGCGCGCAGCGCGATCTGGCGCGCGATGTTGGCGCCGGTGGCGCCCTCCGGATTGGCGCAGCCCATGATGACGTCGTCGACCTCGGCCGGCGCGATGCCGGCGCGCTCGACGGCGGCCTTCACGGCATGGCCGCCCAGCGTGGCGCCGTGGGTCATGTTGAAGGCGCCCTTCCAGCTCTTGGCCAGGGGCGTGCGGGCGGTCGAGACGATCACGGCGTTGGTCATGGAAAGACTCCTGTCGGTCAGGCGGCGGGCATCGCCGCCTTGTAGATGCTGTTGCGGGGCTGGGCGAACACGCGCCGCAGCAGGGGTTCGAATTCCTCGATCGGCAAGGTCTCGGCCTTCGGGTCGAAGGCCGGGTTGTCGTAGAGCGCGCAGAACTCGGCGGTGCGCTCGTAGTGCTGATGGCCCTTGAACTGGTCGCGCAGGTTGCGGTCCAGCCCCAGGTGGTGGAAGAAGTAGTAGCCCTGGAAGATGCCGTGGTTCTGCACCATCCAGAGGTTGGACTCGCTGACCACCGGCTTGAGGATCGCCGCGGCCACGTCGAAGTGGTTGAAGGGCGCCAGCGTGTCGCCGATGTCGTGCAGCAGCGCGCAGACCACGTACTCGTCGTCGCGGCCGTCGCGCAGCGCGCGCGTGGCGGTCTGCAGCGAGTGCGTGTAGCGGTCGACCGGGAAGCCGCCGTAGTCGCCTTCGAGCAGCCTCAGGTGCGCGATCAGCCGGTCGGGCAGCGCCTTCACGAATGGCGCGTACTCGCCGGCGATCCTGCGCCAGTCCTCCGCCGTGCTTTCCTCCATGCGAGTGAAGGTGGCCCGTTCGCTCATGGCGGCCTCAGCTGAACGTCTTGCCTTCGGCCGCCAACTTGGCCAGCAACGGCGCCGGCTCCCAGAACTTGGCGTCGTCGTTGGGGTTCTTCGCGAAGCGCTTCATCGCCTGCACGACGTTGAAGAGGCCCACGGTGTCGGCGTAGCACATCGGGCCGCCGCGGAACAGCGGGAAGCCGTAGCCGGTGAGATAGACCATGTCGATGTCGGACGCGCGCAGCGCGATGCCTTCCTCGACGATGCGCGCGCCCTCGTTGACCAGCGCGAAAACCAGCCGCTGCACGATCTCCTCGTCGGAGATCTTGCGCGGCGTGATGCCGAGCTCGCTGCGGTGCTTGGCGACCATGTCCTCCACCAGCTTGGACGGGAGCGCGTCGCGCTTGCCCGCCACGTAGTCGTACCAGCCGGCGCCGGTCTTCTGGCCGAAGCGGCCCATCTCGCAGAGCAGGTCGGCGGTCTTGCTGTAGCGCAGGTTCGGCTTCTCGATGTAGCGGCGCTTGCGGATGTACCAGCCGACGTCGTTGCCGGCGAGGTCGCCCATGCGGAACGGGCCCATCGCGAAGCCGAACTTCTCGACCGCCTTGTCCACCTGCGCCGGCGTGCAGCCTTCTTCGAGCAGGAAGCCGGCCTGCCGCGAGTACTGCTCGATCATGCGGTTGCCGATGAAGCCGTCGCACACGCCCGAGACCACGCAGGTCTTCCTGATCTTCTTGCCCAGCTGCATGACGGTGGCCAGCACGTCCTTGGCGGTCTTCTC
This sequence comes from uncultured Piscinibacter sp., assembly GCF_937952055.1. Classification (GTDB taxonomy): domain Bacteria; phylum Pseudomonadota; class Gammaproteobacteria; order Burkholderiales; family Burkholderiaceae_C; genus Piscinibacter. The sequence continues at coordinate 144,866 of NZ_CALFYO010000022.1, read as the reverse complement.
GCCGCGCACCACCTCGAGCAGCTTCATGACGTTGGCCGGGCTGAAGAAGTGCGTGCCGATGACGTCCTGCGGGCGCTTCGTGAACGAGGCGATCTTGTTGACGTCCAGCGTCGAGGTGTTGGTCGCCAGGATGGCCCCGGGCTTCATCACCTCGTCGAGCGTCTTGAACACCTGCTCCTTGACGCCCATGTCCTCGAACACGGCCTCGATGACCATGTCGGCGTCCTTCAGGTCGTCGTACTTCAGCGTCGTGCTCAGCAGGCTCATGCGCTGCTCGTACTTGTCCTGCTTCAGCTTGCCCTTCTTGACCTGGGCCTCGTAGTTCTTGCGGATCGTGGCGACGCCCTTGTCCAGCGCCTCCTGCTTCATCTCCAGCATGACTACCGGGATGCCGGCATTGAGGAAGTTCATCGCGATGCCGCCGCCCATGGTGCCGGCGCCGATGACAGCCAGTTTCTTGACCGCGCGTACCGGCGTGTCGGGCGGCACGTCCGGGATCTTGGTCGTGGCGCGCTCGGCCATGAAGGCATGGCGCAGCGCCTTGCACTCCGGCGTGAGCATCAGGTTCATGAAGAGCTCGCGCTCGACCTTCATGCCCTCGTCGAACTTCATCGTCGTCGACGCGGCCACGGCATCGACGCACTTCGGCGGCGCCGGGAAGTTCCTCGCCATCGCGCCCACCGTGTTGCGCGCGAACTGCAGGTAGGCCTGCGCATTCGGATGCTCGACCTTGAGGTTGCGCACCAGCGGCAGCGGCCTCCGGTCGACGACCTCGTGGGCGAAGGCGATCGCACCCTCGATCAGGTCGCCCTCGACGACGCGGTCGAACAGCTTCTGGCCCGGCGCCTTGGCCAGCAGTTCGCTGGCCACCGGCTCGCCGCTGACGATCATGTTCAGCGCGTTCTCCAGGCCGAGCACGCGCGGCAGGCGCTGCGTGCCGCCGGCACCCGGGATGAGGCCGATCTTCACTTCCGGCAGTGCGATCTGCGCGCCCGGCGCCGTCACGCGGTAGTGGCAGCCCAGCGCCAGCTCGAGGCCGCCGCCCATCGCGACGCTGTGCACCGCGGCGACGACCGGCTTGGTCGACGCCTCCAGCGCCAGGATCACAGACAGCAGGTTGGGCTCGGCGATCGCCTTCGGCGAGCCGAACTCGCGGATGTCGGCGCCGCCCGAGAAGGCCTTGCCGGCGCCGGTGACGACGATCGCCTTGACCGCGTCGTCGCCGAGTGCCTTCTCCAGGCCGTTGACGATGCCCAGGCGGGTCTCGTAGCCAAGGCCGTTGACCGGTGGGTTGTCGAGCGTGATGACGGCGACGTCGCCGCGTGTCTGGTAGGTGGCGGTCATGCGGAGTTCCTCTCGGTCGGGAGGGAGGGGATGGAGCAGAAAAGAACGATCGTTCGATTCTAGGATGGCGGGAAGCCGCACCGTTGTCGCTGCCGTGACAGCGCGTCGAGGTTCAGACCTCCAGCCACTCCTTGCGAATATAGGCGTTGCCGCGCAGTTCGGCCGGCGTGCCCTCGAAGACGATGCTGCCATGGCCCATCACGTAGCAGCGCTGCGAGATCTCCAGCGCGATGGTGAGCTTCTGCTCGACCAGCAGCACCGACACCCCGCGCGCCTTGAGCTCTTTCAGGTACTCGGCGACCAGCTCGACGATCTTCGGCGCCAGGCCCTCGGTGGGCTCGTCGATCATGATCAGGTCGGGGTCGCCCATCAGCGTGCGGCACAGCGTCAGCATCTGCTGTTCGCCGCCGGACATGACGCCGGCCTGCGTGTGCTGCCGCTCCTTCAGGCGCGGAAACAGGCGATACATGTCGTCGAAGGTCCAGCGCGGCTGCTTCTTGCCACGCTTCTCGCCGAGCATGAGGTTCTGGTGCACCGTGAGCTTGGGGAAGATGTCGCGGTTCTCCGGCACGTAGCCCAGGCCCAGGTGGGCGATCTCGAAGGACTTGCGGCCGAGCACCTCCTCGTCGCGGTACTTCACGGAGCCGGTGCCATCGACCAGGCCCATGATGGCCTTCACCGTGGTCGAACGGCCCGAGCCATTGCGGCCCAGCAGCGCGACGATCTCGCCCGGCTGCACGTTCATGTGCACTCCGTGCAGCACATGGCTCTTGCCGTAGTAGGCGTGCAGGTTGTCGACGGTCAGCAGGCTCATACTGCCGCCCCCGACGCCTGCGCTTCGGCCAGCACCGAACCCAGGTAGGCCTCCTGCACGCGCGGGTTCGCGCGCACCGCGTCCGGCGTGTCGAAGGCGATCACCTCGCCATAGACGAGCACGGCGATGCGGTCGGCCAGACCGAACACCACGCCCATGTCGTGCTCGACGGTCAGCAGCGTCTTTCCTTCGGTCACCTCGCGGATCAACTGCACGAAGCGCGTCGTCTCGCTGCGGCTCATGCCGGCCGTGGGCTCGTCGAGCAGGATCACCTCGGCGCCGCCGGCGATGGTGATGCCGATCTCCAGCGCACGCTGTTCGGCGTAGGTCAGGTTCATCGCCAGCACGTCGCGCCGTTTGTCGAGCTTGATCATCTTCAGCACCTCTTCGGTGCGGTCGTTGGCGTCCTTGGCATCGGCCAGGAAGCGCCAGAACGAGTAGCGGTAGCCGCGCGACCACAGCACCGCGCAGCGGATGTTCTCGAACACCGACAGCCGCGTGAACAGGTTGCTGACCTGGAAGCTGCGCGCCAGACCCATGCGGTTGATCTCGAAAGGCTTGCGGCCGAGGATGGACTGGCCGCTGACCAGGATGTCGCCGCTGCTGGCGTGGAACCGGCCGCTGATCAGATTGAACAGCGTCGACTTGCCGGCACCGTTCGGGCCGATGATGGCCACCCGCTCGCCCTGCTTCACCGACAGGCTGACACCACGGATGATCTCGGTCTTGCCGAAGCTCTTGCGAACGTCCCTCAGTTCGACGGCGAAGCTCACAGCGCCTCCCTCCGCTTGATTTCCTTCTCGATTTCGCCCTGCGTCTCGCCCCATTCGCGCACGAAGCTGCGCCGCGCGAGCTCGAACAGTCCCGCGCCCGTCACGACCACGAACACTGCGCCGAACCAGGTGTCGGCGCTGGACGTGTTCAGCGACGCGCCGAGGAACTTCATCGTCGGGCCGAGCGCCGCGTTGAGCTGCACGTGGTAGACCATCTCGATCATCGCCGCCACGCCGAGCAGCAGTGTCATGCCGGCGCCGCCCAGCGCCAGGTAGGCGGTCCACAGCCGCCGCAGCTTGCCGAAGGCAGCCACACGCAGGTTCATCATGATCAGACTGGCCACGCCGCCTGGCGCATACATCACCATGAAGAGGAAGATCAGCCCGAGATAGAACAGCCAGGCCTTGGTCCACTCCGACAGCAGCACGATGCCGATGACCATCAGCACCGCGCCGATGATCGGCCCGAAGAAGAAGGTTGCGCCGCCCAGAAACACGAACAGCAGGTAGGCGCCCGAGCGTGCCGCGCCAACCACCTCGGCGGTGACGATCTCGAAGTTCAGCGCCGCCAGCCCGCCCGAGATGCCGGCGAAGAACCCGGAGATCATGAAGGCGCGCCAGCGCACCTGCTGCGTGTCGTAGCCGACGAACTCGACTCGCTCGGGGTTGTCGCGCACCGCGTTGAGCATGCGTCCCAGCGGCGTGCGTGTCAGCGCGAACATCGCCGCGGTGCAGACGAAGGCGTACAGGGCGATCAGGTAGTAGACCTGGATCTGCGGGCCGAAGCTGACGCCCAGCACGGGCTTGCCGATCACGCGATTTCCGGAGATGCCGCCCTCGCCGCCGAAGAACTCCGGCAGCATCAACGACATCGACCACACCAGTTCGCCCACGCCCAGCGTGATCATCGCGAAGGTGGTGCCCGACTTCTTCGTGGTGACGAAGCCGAGCAGCGCGGCGAAGGCGAAGCCGGCCAGGCCGCCGACGATCGGGATCAGGCTGACCGGAACCGCCAGCGCGCCCGCCGTCGCCGCATTCAAGGTGTGGATGGCGAGGAAGGAGCCCAGGCCGGTGTAGACCGCGTGGCCGAAGCTGAGCATGCCGCCCTGCCCCAGCAGGACGTTGTAGGACAGGCAGGCGATGATCGCGATGCCCATCTGCGACAGCATGGTCAGCCCCAGGCTGCTCTTCCAGGCCAGCGGCGCGACGACCAGCAGCAGCGCGAAGAGGCCCCAGATCAGCCAGCGGCTGACGTTCCAGGGCTTGAATCGGTAGACGTTGTTGGCCATGGCCTCAGTCCTCTCGGGAGCCGAGCAGGCCACGCGGTCGCAGGATCAGGATCAGCACGAGCAGCAGGTAGGGCAGGATGGGCGCGGTCTGCGCCAGGGTGATCTTGGCGATCGGATAGATCGGGCTGTCCGGCCCGATCGTCCATCCAACGCCCTGCCCGATGTCGATGAGGGACTTGTCGACCGTCAGCGGCAGCGTTTGCAGCAGACCGATGAGCAGCGAGCCGACGAACGCGCCGGGCAGCGAGCCCATGCCACCGATGACGATCACCGCGAAGATGATCGGCCCGATGTTCGACATGTTGGGCTCGGTGACGAAGGTGATGCCGCCGGTCACGCCGGCGAGGCCGGCCATCGCGCAGCCCGCACCGAACACCAGCATGAACACGCGCGGCACGTTGTGGCCCAGCGATTCGGCCATCTCGGGGTGGGTCAGCGCGGCCTGGATGACCAGGCCGATGCGCGTGCGCGTCAGCAGCAGCCACAGGCCGAGGAGCATGAACAGCGCCACCACGGCGAGGAAGGCGCGGTTCAGCGGGAAGCGGGAGCACTGCACGATCACGTCCGCTGCGCCCTTGCACATCGCCTCGGGCGCGACTCCGGCGACGATGCGCATCGACTCGGCCGACGACTGCACGATGGTGAAGGCCGTGCCCTGCAGGGCCGGCGGCGGCGTGAACGGCACCGAAGTGCGCCCCCAGATCAGCTGCACCAGTTCGTAGAGCACATAGGACAGCCCGAATGTGACGAGCAGTTCGGCCACGTGGCCGTACTTGTGCACCTTGCGCAGGATGGCGCGTTCGAACACCGCGCCGGAAGCGCCCACCAGCAGCGGCGCCAACAACAGAGCCGCCCAGAAACCGACCACGCCGGTGAGCGTGTAGGCGAAGTAGGCACCGAGCATGTAGAAACTAGCGTGCGCGAAATTCAGCACGCCCATCATGCTGAAGATCAGCGTGAGGCCCGAGCTGAGCATGAACAGCAGCAGCCCGGAGCTGATGCCATTGAGGAGGTTGATGAGGAGTTGGTCCAAGGCCGCGAGGGGATCGTGGCGACGGCCGTGAGGCCGCCAGGCCGGGTCGGGAAAGACAAGGCCCGCGGGAGAGGGCTCCGGCGGGCCTGTCGAAGCTCAGACGCTCAGGCGCCCGGTCGCTTCATCTGGCACGAGGTGGGCGTGCTCGACACGTAGGGCTCGAACACCTTGTTCTGCACCCAGGTGTAGCCGGTGCCTTCGGCGTTCCACTGCTTCTTCGGGTCGCTGATCTTCTTCCAGGTGGCGATGTACAGCGGCTGCTGCAACTGGTGGTCGGCGGCACGCATCGTCACGTCGCCCGAGAAGCTCTTCACCGTCAGGCCCTCCATCGCGGCGGCGACCTTCACCGGGTCGGTGGACTTGGCCTTGGCGATGCCCGCGGCCAGTGTCGGCAGCACGTGCAGCGTGGACAGCAGCGACAGGTCTTCCTTGAACTTGTCGTGGAACTCATGCGTCCACTTCGCGAGCTCGGGGATGTTCGCGTGTCCGATGTAGACGAACTTGATCTTGCCGTCCATCGTCGGGCCGATCGCCGAGGGCGAGCCGTTGGCGCCGGCATAGTAGGTGTAGAAGTTCGCATCCAGGCCGGCGTCCTTCGCCGCCTTGATGAGCAGCGACATGTCGGTGCCCCAGTTGCCGGTGACCACGCTGTCAGCACCGGAGGCCTTGATCTTGGCGATGTAGGGCGCGAAGTCCTTCACCTGTCCGATCGGGTGCAGGTCCTCGCCGACGATCTCCACGTCGGGGCGCTTGCGCGCCAGCGCTTCCTTGAAGAACTTGGCGACCTGGTGGCCGTGGGCGTAGTTCTGGCCGATGACGTAGACCTTCTTGACGTTCTTCTCGTCCTTCATGTAGGTCGTCAAGGCCTCCATCTTCATGGAGGTGTCGGCGTCGAAGCGGAAGTGCCAGAAGCTGCACTTGCTGTTCGTCAGATCTGGGTCGACGGCGGCGTTGTTGAAGAACACGACCTCCTTGCCGGGGTTGCGCTCGTTGTGCTTGTTGATCGCGTCGATGATGGCGCCGGCCGCACCCGACCCGTTGCCCTGCGTGACGAAGCGGATGCCCTGGTCGATGGCTGCCTTGAGCACCGTCAGGCTTTCCTGCGGCGAGGCCTTGTTGTCGAACGAGACCACCTCGAACTTGACGCCGGCCGGGTTGTTCGCGCTGAGCTTCTCGGCGACGAACTGGAACGTCTTCAGGCTGTTCTGGCCGATGTTGGCGAAGGGGCCCGACAACGGGTCGATCCAGGCGATCTTGACTGTCTCGCCCTTCTGCGCCCAGGCGGCGCCGGTCATCACCATCGCACCGCAAAGGGTGCCGAGGACGTGTTTCGTAAAGTTCATCGAGCTCTCCGGAAGTCAGATGTGTCCATCGGGGACAAAGCCCTCGGACGGTAACGGAAGCACCCTTCGTCGGGTTTTAGGGACTACCCCGAACGCTTGTCACCGTCGAGACAGGGGGCTTGCCGACGTGAACTCAAATGGTGGGCAGTCGATGGTCCTTGAACAGCTCGCGCAGTTTGAGCTTCTGCATCTTGCCGGTGGCGGTGTGCGGGATCTCGCCGACGAAGGCCACGTCGTCGGGGATCTGCCACTTGGCGATGCGGCCTTCGAAGTAGGCGAGCATCTGTTCGCGCGTGAGCTCGGCGCCGGGCTTCTTCACCACCACCAGCAGCGGACGCTCGTCCCACTTCGGGTGGCGGCAGGCGATCGCTGCCGCCTCGAGCACCGCAGGGTGACCCATGGCGATGTTCTCCAGATCGATCGAGCTGATCCACTCGCCACCGGACTTGATGACGTCCTTGCTGCGATCGGTGATCTGCATGTAGGCGTCGGCATCGATCGCCGCCACGTCGCCGGTGGGGAACCAGTCGCGGCCGTTGACCTTGACCAGTGGCGACTCCGCCCGCTGGAAGTAGCTCTGGATCACCCATGGCCCGCGCACCACCAGGTTGCCCGACGCCTTGCCGTCCCAGGACAGCGGGGCGCCGTCGTCGTCGATGATCTCCATGTCGACGCCGAAGATGACCTTGCCCTGCTTCTCGAGGATGCGGCGCTGCGCCTCGAGGTCGAGCGACGCGTGCTTGGCCTTCAGCTTGGACAGCGTGCCCAGCGGCGACATCTCGGTCATGCCCCAGGCGTGGATGACCTCGACGTCGAAGTCGTCCTCCAACGTGCGCATCATCGCGGGCGGGCATGCGGATCCCCCGATCACCGTGCGGCGCAGCGTGCTGAACTTCAGCTTGCCGGCCTGCGCGAAGTTGATCAGGCCCAGCCACACCGTCGGCACGCCTGCACTGAACGTGACCTTCTCGGCCTCCATCAGCTCGTAGAGCGACTTGCCGTCCAGGTGCGGCCCCGGAAAGACCAGCTTGGCGCCGATCATCGGCGCCGCGTAGGGCGTGCCCCAGGCGTTGACGTGGAACATCGGCACCACCGGCAGGATCACGTCCTTCGCGCCGACCCCCATGCCGTCGGGCAGCGCCAGCCCGTAGGTGTGCAGCAGCGTCGAGCGGTGGCTGTAGACCGCGCCCTTCGGGTTGCCGGTGGTGCCCGACGTGTAGCAGATGCTCGACGCGGTGTTCTCGTCGAAGTCCGGCCAGCGGAAGACGCCGTCCTCGCCGTCGACCAGGTCCTCGTAGCACAGCAGCCCGGGAATGCTGCTGCCCGCCGGCATGTGGCTGCGGCCGACCATGGCGACGAAGTGCTTCACGCTGCCGAGCTGGGGCGCGAGCTTTTCGACCAGCGGCAGGAAGTTCAGGTCGAAGCAGAGCACCTTGTCGGCCGCATCGTTGGCGATCCAGGCGATCTGCTCCGGGAACAGGCGCGGATTGATGGTGTGGCAGACCAGCTCCGAGCCGGAAGCGCCGTAGTAGATCTCGAAGTGACGGTAACCGTTCCAGGCCAGCGTGGCGACGCGGTCTCCCGGTTCGCATCCCAGCCGCGCGAAGGCCTGCGCCAGCTTGCGCGCTCGCAGCTCGGCGTCCCGGTAGGTGTAGCGGTGGATATCGCCCTCGACGCGCTTGGAGACGATCTCGATGTCGCCGTGGTGGCGGGCGGCATGCACCAGCAGCGAGGAGATCATCAGCGGCATCTGCATCATCTGGCCCATCAGGCGTGGCATGGTCTCGCTCCGTGTTCGAAAGTGATGAAGGGTGGGCAGCCGCAATTGCTGCGACGCAGCGATGATAGGAACCCCGCCAGGGGCACTCTGCCTGCGGTTTACCCCTAGCGCCTCCGAGGGCGCCGGGCGTGACTACACTGCCGGTCCATGCAGCAACCCGCGGGCGTGGGTGCCATTCCTTCGCATCTCCTGTCCACCATGAGCGAGTACAAGGTCAAGAAGTCCGACGCCGAGTGGCGGGCTCAGCTCGACCCGATGCAGTACGAGGTCACGCGCCACGCCGCCACCGAGCGCCCATTCACCGGCAAGTATTGGAACCACTGGGAACAGGGTCGCTACCGATGCGTCGGCTGCGGCACGCCGCTGTTCGAATCGACCACCAAGTTCGACGCGGGTTGCGGCTGGCCAAGCTACTGGCAACCGATCAACAGCGAGGTGATCGAGCGAGTGGTCGACCGTAGCCACGGCATGGTGCGTGTCGAGGTCCGCTGCAACCATTGCGGCGCACACCTCGGCCATGTGTTCGAGGACGGCCCAGCCCCCACCGGCGAGCGCTATTGCATCAATTCGGCTGCGATAGACTTCGCGGCCAAATGAAGCTGCTGTTCGACTTCCTGCCCATCATCCTGTTCTTCGGCACCTTCAAGGTGACCGAAGGACGCAAGGACTGGGCAGCCCAGTTCGCCTCCGACCATCTCGGATTCATGGTCTCCGGAGGCGTCGTGGGCCCGAACGAGGCGCCGGTGCTGCTGGCTACCGTGGTGGTCATCGCCGCCACGCTGGCGCAGGTGGCCTGGATTGTCGCGCGCGGCCGCAAGGTCGACACCATGCTGTGGGTCAGTCTCGCGCTGGTGACCGTGTTCGGCGGCGCGACGATCTGGTTCCACAACGAGACCTTCATCAAGTGGAAGCCCAGCGTGCTGTACTGGGTGATGGGGCTGACCTTCTGGCTCAGCCAGTTGATCTTCCGCAAGAACCTGCTGCGCGCCCTGATCGGCGAACAGCTCCTGCTGCCGGCCGGCGTGTGGCAGCGGCTGAACTTCATGTGGATCGCCTTCTTCGCCTTCATGGGCCTGCTGAACATCTACGTGGCCTACAGCTTCAGCACCGACACCTGGGTGAACTTCAAGCTTTTCGGCGGCATCGGCCTGATGCTGGTGTTCACGGTGGCGCAGGGCTTCTACATCAGCCGCCACGTCGCGCCCGACACCGAGGGCGGCGAGACGCCGCGCGCATGAGCATCGTCACGGCGCAGGCGATCGAGGCAGCGCTGCGCGCCGCGCTAGCGCCGGTCACCCTCGAGGTGAAGGACGACAGCCATCTGCACGCGGGCCATGCCGGCGCCCGCGAGGGCCGCCATTTCAGCGTGCGCGTGGTCAGTGCGCGCTTCAACGGTTTGTCACGGGTTGCCCGCCACCGCCTCGTTTATGATGCCTTGCGAAGCCTCATCCCCCAGGGCATCCATGCCCTGGCCATCGACGCCCGGCAGCCGGGCGAACTCTGATCTCCCCGCCATGAAGACCACTTTCCCGTCGTTTCGCCTTTCTTCGCTCGCGATCGCCGCCATGCTCGCCGCACCGCTGGCCGCGCAGGCGCAGAACATTGCCGTCGTCAACGGCAAGGCGGTGCCCAAGTCGCGCGTCGAAGCGCTGATGAGCCAGGCCACGCGCTCGGGCCAGCCGAAGACGCCCGAACTGGAGCAGCAGGTGCGCGACGAAGTCGTGCTGCGCGAGATCTTCCTGCAGGAGGCCGAGAAGCGCGGGATGGCCGCTTCGGCCGAGTACAAGCAGCAGATGGAGTTTGCGCGACAGACCATCCTCATCCGCGAGCTGTTCAGCGACTTCCAGAAGAAGAACCCGGTCACCGACGCCGAGGTCCAGGCCGAGTACGAGAAGTTCAAGGCACAGTCCAGCGGCACCGAGTACCGCGCGCGCCACATCCTGGTCGAGAAGGAAGACGAGGCCAAGGCGCTGATCGCGCAGATCAAGGGCGGCGCCAAGTTCGAGGACGTCGCGAAGAAGAATTCGAAGGACCCGGGGTCCGGCGAGAACGGCGGCGATCTCGACTTCGCCGCGCCCGGCGCCTATGTGCCCGAGTTCTCGCAGGCGATGGTCAAGCTCAAGAAGGGTGAGATGACCGACGCACCGGTGAAGTCGCAGTTCGGCTGGCACGTCATCAGGCTCGACGACACGCGCGACGCCAAGTTCCCCCCGCTCGAGGAGGTGAAGGGCCAGATCCAGCAGCGCCTCGGCCAGCAGAAGCTCGCCGAGTTCCGCGACGCGATCCGCGCGAAGGCGAAGACCGACTACAAGTTCAACACGTTGAACTGATTCGGTCCGGCCCGGTTGGCCGGACTACATCGCCATCGTGCCGAGGTCCACGCGACCGGCCTCGATGCGCAGTTGCCGGTCGCAGCGGGCGGCGATGCCACGGTCATGCGTGACCAGCACCAGCGTCGTGCCGGCCTCGCGGTTGAGCTCGAACATCAGTTCCATGACGCGCTCGCCGGTGGCGAAGTCGAGGCTGCCGGTGGGCTCGTCGGCGAGCAGCACCGCCGGCTTGACGACGAAGGCACGCGCCAGCGCCACGCGCTGCTGCTCGCCGCCGGACAGTACCTTGGGGTAGTGGCGCAGTCGCTCCGACAGGCCCACGCGGCCCAGCATCTCGGTGGCCAGCGCACGCGCATCGTGCCGGCCCTGAAGCTCCAGCGGCAGCATCACGTTCTCCAGCGCTGTCAGGTTGGCCAGCAGCTGGAAGCTCTGGAACACGAAACCCACCTTCTGCGCGCGCACCTCGGCGCGCGCGTCCTCGTCGAGCGCGAAGAGGTCGATGCCGGCCAGCCTCACGGTGCCGGTGGTCGGCGTGTCCAGGCCGGCAATGATCGACAGCAGCGTGCTCTTGCCGGATCCTGAGGCGCCCACGATCGCCGCCGACTGACGCGCCGCCAAGGTGAAGTCGATCTCGTGGAGAATCGTCAGCGTCCCGCTGGAGTCGTTCACCTGCTTGGTGACACGTTCCACGGCAATGATGGGTTCGGACATGGATCAGTGGTGGGTTCGACATGCGGCGACGCGCCGCGCCTGGCTGGCGCACTGTAGCCTGCTCGCGCTGGGCCTGGGCACCGCAGGGGCGAAAGGCGCCACGCGCGACAGGAGCCCGGCCAGACTGCTCGTCGTCGGCGACAGCCTGTCGGCCGAGTACGGCATCGCGCGCGGCAGCGGCTGGGTGGCACTGCTGGAGAAGCGCCTCGGCCGCGAAGGCATCGCCGCGTCCGTGGTCAACGCCAGCATCAGCGGAGACACCACGTCCGGCGGACGATCGCGACTGCCGGGCTTGCTCAAGCAGCACCGGCCGACGCACGTGCTGATCGAACTGGGCGGCAACGACGCGCTGCGCGGCCTGCCGCTGGGCATGACGCGCGACAACCTCGCTGCGATGGTCAGGCTGTCGCGAGAGGCCGGCGCCAAGGTGCTGCTGCTGGGCATGCAGGTGCCGCCCAACTATGGGCGCAAGTACGGCGAGGACTTCGCCGCGCTGTTCGCGACGGTCGCCCGGCAGGGCGGCGCGGCCCTCGTGCCCTTCTTCCTCGAGGGCGTGGCCAACGCGGCGAATGCCGAGGCGATGTTCCAGCCCGACCGCATCCACCCGGTGGCGCAAGCCCACCCGGTCATGCTGGACAACGTCTGGCCGGTGCTTGCGCCGCTGCTGAAATAGCGCTCAGGGCTCGCGGCGCGGTGACGGGCTTCCTTGAGAGCGTCCGTTGCCCACGTCCGGACGCTCGCGCAGTGCCGGACCCGCGCCGCTGCCTCGCTGCTGTGCCGCGGGCGGTGCGGTCGGAGTCGGCTGCGGCCGGACATGCGGCCGGACCTGAGGCTGGTCGTGCGGCTGGACCTGCGGCTGCGGTCGCACGATTTGCGCCGGCGGCGTGGGCGGCGTGGGCGGCGTGGGCTGCGGGGGCCGCGCGGGCTGCGTGGCCTGCGGGGGCCGCGCGGGCCGTTCGGGCCGTTCGGGCCGTTCGGGCTGTTGGGGCCGCACCGGCCGCTCGGGCTGCTGGGGTCTGTCCAGCTGAGCCGGCTGGACCAGCCGCACCGCCGGCTGCGGTGCCAGGCGGGTCTGCGGCGGCGGCACCGGCTTCACCTCGCGTCGCACATCGCGCTCACGCACACGTTCCCGCTCATGTTGCCGCTCGGCCTCTCCCTGCCCCCCAGGCGCCGGCCGCACCACATCGGGCCGGTCACGCTGGAAGCCCGGCGCTTGTTCGCGCAACGCAGGCGTCAATCTGGTCGCAGGCAGGCCCGGGGGCCGCGCGACCGGCGCACCGGACCGGCGCGGCGCAGGGGTCGGCGCAGCCACTGGCGGTGCCGCCACCACCGCGCCGCGTGTAGGCTGCGACACGATCTCGCGCACCGCCGGCGTGTCGCGCAGCTGGCGTGCCGCCTGCGCCACCGGCTGGCGGGCGGCGAACGTGCTCGTCGGCACCACCGTCACCGCATGCGGGAACTTGCGGTTGCGGTAGTCACGGTTCGCCACCGCCTGCTGCGGGTTGTTGATGATCGTGGTGATGTTGGTGATGTTGGTGACGTGCGTGACGTTCACGCTGCGCACATACCGCGGGCTCACGCGGTAGGTCGGCACATAGACTTCGCGCGGCGCCAGGGGCACCCAGCCCACCGCCGAACCACCGCCCACGCTGATGCCGATCGACAGGCGCGGCCCGCCGATCCAGGCCACCAGCGCCGGCGCATAGACGGGGCGGCGCACGTAGGTGCCCGGCGACCAGCACCAGGTGGCACCGACATAGACCCAGCGGCCATAGTGGAAGGGGGCAAATCCCCAGGGCGCTTCGTCGACCCAGGTCCAGCCCCAGGGCGCCACCCAGACCCAGCGGCCGGTGGTGTACGGCGCCCAGCCTGGCGCGACCACGCGCGGCACCCACAACGCCCCGTACTCGGGGTTGTCCTGCCAGTAGCCGTAGCGGTCCAGGTCCTCGACGCCGGTCATCTCGGGCGACACGTAGCGGGTCGAGGCCGTGCGATCGTCGGCACGGTCGCGCTCGGCGACCCAGCTCGAGAAGGAGTCACGCTCCGGCTCGACGATGCTGTACTGCGGTACGTCGCCGCGATCGAGCCAGAACTCGGCGCGCTGGCCGGCATTCACGGTGAGCGCGCTGTTGCGCGCCTCGTAGTAGGCCTGACCGGACAGCACGGTCACGAAGCTCGCCTCGTCGGCGCGGTCGAAGCGGTAGCGACCGGTGCGCTGCAGCGTGAAGCGGCCTTCGCCGGTCAGCAACTCGAACTCGCGCACGCGATCCCGGCTGCGCACGCGCACGGCCAGGCTGCCGGCGTGGAGTTGCAGGGACAGGCTGTCGTCGTCCAGTCGCAGCACCTCGATCTCGGTGGCACCATCCAGCCGCAACGTGGTCGAGCCGATGCGCACCTCGCTGCGCGCATTCCCGTCGGTGGCAAGGCGGTCGCCGGAGGTCAGCGGGCGGTTGAGCTCGGCGGCCATCCACTCGCCTTCGTCGGGGTGGTAGAGCCAGACCTGGCCCTGCACCTCGGAGATGCGGCCGACGCGGCCGGGCGGGTCGACCACCTGTTCCTCCTGTTGCGAGGGCACCGGCGCCGCGTCGGCTGTGGTGGCGTGCAGCGCAGGCCAGGCACAGGCGATGAAAAGCGCCAGGGCGCCGAGAAAACGTTGGTTCGGGCTTCGCATGGTGTGGCCTCTCACGTCACTTGTCGTCGTGACTCCGGGGCGCCGCCAGAGTTGCAGCGCAGGTGCTGTTCCAACGCGGCGCCGCCGGCCCCCGCCGACGTCGTACCGGCACGTGACACACAGCTTTACACAAGCGAATCCTTCATTCGTCTTCGGAGGCGTCCAACCCGGGAAACAGCACGCTGGTGAAACCGAAACGGCTGAAGTCGCGCACGCGCATCGGATAGAGCTTGCCGATCAGATGGTCGCACTCGTGCTGCACGACGCGAGCATGGAAGCCGGCCGCCTCGCGCTCGATGGCATGGCCCAGGGGGTCGAAGCCGCGGTAGCGGATCTTCGCGAAGCGCGGCACCACGGCACGCAGCCCGGGCACCGACAGGCAGCCTTCCCAGCCCTCGTCTTCCTCGTCCGACAGCGGCTCCACGCTGGGGTTGAGCAGCACCGTCTCGGGCACGGGCTCGCGGTCCGGATAGCGGCGGTTGGTCGTGAAGCCGAAGATCACCAGCGCCAGGTCAACGCCGATCTGCGGCGCCGCCAGCCCGGCGCCCTCGGCGGCGCGCATCGTCTCGAACATGTCGGCGATCAAGGCGTGCAGTTCCGGCGTGTCGAACTGCCGCACCGGCTTGGCGACGCGCAGCAGCCGCGGGTCGCCCATCTTCAGGATCTCGCGAACGGTCATGCGCCGATGCTAGCGAAAGCGGCGATCACCTCCGGCGGCGCCTGCACCAGTTCGACCAGCACGCCCTCCCCGCCGACCGGGAACTCCTCGTTGCCCTTGGGGTGCAGGAAGCAGATGTCGTGGCCGGCCGCGCCGCGCCGGATGCCGCCCGGGGCGAAGCGCACGCCGTTGGCCGCGAGCCATTCGACCGCCCTGGGCAGGTCGTCGATCCACAGGCCGATGTGGTTCAGCGGCGTGGCGTGAACGGCGGGCTTCTTGTCCGGGTCCATCGGCTGCATCAGGTCGACTTCGACGGTGAACGGCCCCGCCCCCATCGCGCAGATGTCCTCGTCGACGTTCTCGCGCTCGGAACGGAAGGTGCCGGTGACCTCCAGCCCCAGCTTGTCGACCCACAGCGTCTTCAGGCGGTTCTTGTCGAGCCCGCCGATGGCCACCTGCTGGATGCCCAGCACCTTGAACGGACGCGTGCCCATGTTCACTGGAACTCCATGATGACCTGGTCGACGGCCAGGCTCTCGCCCTTGTTCGCCGACACCTTCGCGACCACGCCGTCCTGCTGGGCGACGAGGATGTTCTCCATCTTCATCGCCTCGATGACGGCGAGCTTTTCGCCGGCGCGCACCGCCTGCCCAGGCTGCACGGCCACGTCGACGAGCAGGCCCGGCATCGGCGAGAGCAGGAACTTCGACAGATCGGGCGGCGCCTTGAAGGGCATCAGCGCCTCCAGTTCGGCGGCACGCGCCGACAGCACGCGGGCATCGATGCGCGCCCCGTTGTGGGTGATGCGGTAGTGCAGGCCGATTCGCTCGATCTGCGCGGTGAACGGCCGGCCGTCGACCTCGCCGCCGACCGCGATGTCGCGCAGCGGCCCGGCGAATCGCAGCTGCCGCGTCCGGCCGCCGATGGCGACGGCGTAGCTGCCGTTGCCGTGACTCACGCGCAGCGGCGTCTGCGTGCGCTGGCCCCGCTCGTCGGTGAGCACGACGACGAAGTCCTCGCCGATCTGCAGCTCATGGCCGGGCAGCTGACCGGTGATGCGCGAGGCGCGCTCGCGCATGCGGCGATGCGCGGCGCCGGCAAGCATGAGCAGGAACTCCGGCTCGTCGTGCGGCACCTGCTCGGCCGAGAAGCCCTTCGGGTAATGCTCGGCGATGAAGCCGGTATTGAACTCGCCGGTGACGAATTTCGGGTGCGCGAGCAGTGCCGACTGGAACGGGATGTTGCTCGACACGCCGCGGATCACGAAGCCGTTGAGCGCCTCGCGCATCTTGCGAATGGCGTCGTCGCGGTCCAGGCCGTGCACGATCAGCTTGGCGATCATCGAGTCGTAGTACATCGGGATCTCACCGCCCTCGTACACGCCGGTGTCCACGCGCACGCCGCCACCCTCGGGCACCGGATGCGCGGCTTCCATCGTTTGCGCCGGCGGCTGGTACTTCACCAGGCGGCCGGTGGAGGGCAGGAAGCTGCGGAACGGATCCTCGGCGTTGATGCGGCACTCCATCGCCCAGCCTCGGCGCGGAATGTCGGCCTGCACGAAGCCGAGCTTCTCGCCGGCGGCCACACGGATCATCTGCTCGACCAGGTCCAGCCCGGTGATGCACTCGGTGACCGGATGCTCCACCTGCAGCCGGGTGTTCATCTCGAGGAAATAGAAGCTCTGGTCCTTGCCGACCACGAACTCGACCGTGCCCGCGCTCTGGTAGTTCACCGCCTTGGCCAGCGCCACGGCCTGCTCGCCCATCGCCTTGCGCGTGGCCTCGCTGATGAACGGCGACGGGGCCTCCTCGATCACCTTCTGGTGGCGACGCTGGATCGAGCACTCGCGCTCGTGCAGGTAGACGCAGTGGCCGTGTGCATCGCCGAGCACCTGGATCTCGATGTGGCGCGGCTCCTCGACGAACTTCTCGATGAACACGCGATCGTCGCCGAAGCTGTTCTTCGCCTCGTTGCGGCAGGAACTGAAGCCGTCGAAGGCCTCCTTGTCGTTCCAGGCCACGCGCAGGCCCTTGCCGCCGCCGCCGGCGCTGGCCTTGATCATCACCGGGTAGCCGATGTCCTTGGCGATCGTCACCGCGGCTTCCGGCGACTCGATCACGTCGTTGTAGCCCGGGATGGTGTTGACCTTGGCGGCCATCGCCAGCTTCTTGGACGCGATCTTGTCGCCCATCGCGGCGATCGAGGCGTGCTTCGGACCGATGAAGATGATGCCCTCCTCCTCGACGCGGCGCGCGAACTCCTCGTTCTCCGACAGAAAGCCGTAGCCGGGGTGCACCGCCTGCGCGCCGGTGCTTTTGCAGGCCGCGATGATCTTGTCCATCACGAGATACGACTCGCGGCTCGGCGCGGCGCCGATGAACACCGCCTCGTCGGCGAGCTCGACGTGGCGCGCGTCGCGGTCGGCCTCCGAGTAGACGGCCACCGTCCTGATGCCCATCTTGCGGGCGGTCTTGATGACGCGGCAGGCGATCTCGCCGCGGTTGGCAATGAGGATCTTGCTGAACATGATGGTTGTCTCCTCCGTCCTCTAGAGCGGGATGTTCCCGTGCTTGCGCCACGGGTTCTCCAGTTTCTTGTCGCGCAGCATCACGAGGCTGCGGCAGATGCGCTTGCGCGTCTCGTGCGGCTGGATCACGTCGTCGATGTAGCCGCGCGCGCCGGCCACGAACGGGTTGGCGAAGCGCGCCTTGTACTCGGCTTCCTTCGCCGCGAGCTTGGCCGGGTCGCCCTTGTCCTCGCGGAAGATGATCTCCACCGCGCCCTTGGCACCCATCACCGCGATCTCGGCGTTCGGCCAGGCGAAGTTGACGTCGCCGCGCAGGTGCTTGGAGCTCATCACGTCATAGGCGCCGCCGTAGGCCTTGCGCGTGATGACCGTGATCTTCGGCACCGTGCACTCGGCGTAGGCATACAGCAGCTTGGCGCCGTGCTTGATGATGCCGCCGTACTCCTGGCTGGTGCCGGGCATGAAGCCGGGCACGTCGACGAAGGTCAGCACGGGGATGTTGAAGGCGTCGCAGAAGCGCACGAAGCGCGCCGCCTTGATCGAGCTCTTGATGTCCAGGCAGCCGGCCAGCACCAGCGGCTGGTTGGCGACGATGCCCACCGTCTGCCCCTCCATGCGTCCGAAGCCAATGACAATGTTCTTGGCGTAGTCGGGCTGCAGTTCGAAGAAGTCGCCGTCGTCGACCGTCTTGGCGATCAGCTCCTTCATGTCGTAAGGCTTGTTCGGGTTGTCCGGCACCAGGGTGTCGAGCGACCAGTCCAGCCGCTCGGCCGGGTCGTCGCTGCGGCGCACCGGCGGCTTCTCCTTGTTGTTCAGCGGCAGGTAGTTGAACAGCCGGCGCAGCATCAGCAGGGCGTCGACGTCGTTCTCGAAGGCCAGATCGGCCACCCCGCTGCGCGTCGTGTGCGTGCCGGCGCCGCCGAGCTCCTCGGCCGTCACCTCCTCGTGCGTCACCGTCTTCACCACCTCGGGGCCGGTGACGAACATGTAGGAGCTGTCCTTCACCATGAAGATGAAGTCGGTCATCGCCGGCGAATACACCGCGCCGCCGGCACAGGGGCCCATGATCATGCTGATCTGCGGCACCACGCCCGAGGCCAGCACGTTGCGCTGGAACACCTCCGCATAGCCGCCCAGCGAGGCCACGCCTTCCTGGATGCGCGCGCCGCCGGAGTCGTTCAGGCCGATCACCGGCGCGCCCACCTTCATCGCCTGGTCCATCACCTTGCAGATCTTCTCGGCATGCGCCTCGGAGAGCGCGCCGCCGAAGACGGTGAAGTCCTGGCTGAAGACGAACACCAGCCGGCCGTTGATCATGCCGTAGCCGGTGACCACGCCGTCGCCCGGGATCTTGTTGTCGGCCATGCCGAAGTCTGCGCAACGGTGCTCGACGAACATGTCCCACTCCTCGAACGTGCCCTCGTCGAGCAGCAGCTCGATGCGCTCGCGCGCGGTGAGCTTGCCCTTGCCGTGTTGCGCAGCGATGCGCTTCTCGCCGCCGCCCAGGCGCGCCTTGGCGCGCTTGGCTTCGAGCTGCTGGATGATGTCGTGCATGGTGGGTGCCTCCTCAAGGCTTCGGATGCTGGAACAGGTTCAGGAGCGTGCGCGCCGCGGCGGACGGCGCGATGCGCGCCTCGTCGACGTCGTGCAAGGTCTGGGGCAGCGCGGCTCGCACCGCCGGATGCTGGTCGAAGGCGTGGCGCAGGCCGGCGTGCACGATGTCCCACATCCATGCCAAGGCCTGGTGACGCCGGCGCGCCTCGAAGTCGCCGCTGGCGCGGCGCTTCGATTCGGACTCCTTCACGGCCGCCCAGAAGTCCGCGATACCCTGCACCTTCAGCGCGCTGAGCTGCATCACTTTCGGCTGCCAGCGGTCGCCGGCGTGGGTCGGGTGGCCATGGAAGTTGAAGACGCGCAGCGCGGAAGTGATCTGCGCCTGCGCACGCGTGGCGGCACTCGGGTCGATGTCGGCCTTGTTGATGACCACCAGGTCGGCCAGCTCCATCACGCCCTTCTTGATCGCCTGCAGGTCGTCGCCGGCGTTGGGCAACTGCAGCAGCACGAACAGGTCGGTCATGCTCGAGACGGCCGTCTCGCTCTGGCCGACGCCGACGGTCTCGACGATCAGCACGTCGTAGCCGGCTGCCTCGCACACCAGCATGGCCTCGCGCGTCTTCTCGGCCACGCCGCCGAGTGTTCCGGCCGCCGGGCTGGGGCGGATGTAGGCCGCCTCGTTGACGGAGAGCTGCTCCATGCGCGTCTTGTCGCCGAGGATGGAGCCGCCAGACACGGACGACGACGGATCGATCGCCAGCACCGCCACGCGATGCCCCTGGCCGATCAGGTGCAGGCCGAGCGCCTCGATGAAAGTGGACTTGCCCACGCCCGGCACACCGGAGATGCCGAGGCGGATCGCATTGCCGCTTTGCGGCAGCAAGGCATTGAGCAGCGCATCGGCGCGCGCGCGATGGTCCGCGCGCGTCGATTCGAGCAGGGTGATGGCCTTGGCGAGCGCGCGCCGTTCGCGGCGCAGCACGCCCTCCATCAGCGCCTGTTCGGCAGCCGGCAGGTTCACGTCAGGCCTTCTTCGCGAGACTCTGCTTGATCTGCTCGAGCACGTCCTTCGCGCTCGCCGGGATCGGGGTGCCGGGGCCGTAGATGCCTTTCACGCCCGCCTCGTGGAGGAAATCGTAGTCCTGCCGCGGGATCACGCCGCCGACGAAGACGATGATGTCGTCGGCGCCCTGCTCGCGCAGGCTCTTGATGATGGCCGGCACCAGCGTCTTGTGGCCGGCAGCCAGCGTGGAGACGCCCACCGCGTGCACGTCGTTCTCGATCGCCTGGCGCGCGCACTCCTCGGCGGTCTGGAACAGCGGGCCCATGTCGACGTCAAAGCCCAGGTCGGCGAAAGCCGTGGCCACCACCTTGGCCCCGCGGTCGTGGCCGTCCTGGCCCAGCTTGGCGATCATCACGCGCGGGCGGCGGCCCTGCGCTTCCGCAAAGGCGGCGATCTCGGCCTTCAGCTTGTCCCAGCCCTCGGCACTGTCGTAGGCGGCTGCGTACACCCCGGTCACCTTCTGCGTGTCGGCGCGGTGGCGCCCCCAGGCCTTCTCCAAGGCATCGGACACCTCGCCCACCGTTGCACGCAGGCGGATCGCCTGGATGCTCAGGTCGAGCAGGTTGCCCTGGCCAGTCTCGGCACAGGCGGTCAGCGCGTCAAGCGCTGACGCCACCTTTGCGCCGTCGCGTCTTGCACGCAGCGCCTCCAGGCGACGCACCTGGTTCTCGCGCACCGCGTGGTTGTCCACCTCCAGGATCTCGATCGGATCCTCTTTCCCCAGCTTGTACTTGTTGACGCCGACGATCACGTCCTTGCCCGAATCGATGCGCGCCTGCTTCTCGGCGGCGCTGGCCTCGATCTTCAGCTTGGCCCAGCCCGAGTCGACCGCCTTGACCATACCGCCCATCGCATCGACTTCCTCGATGATCTTCCAGGCGGCATCGGCCATGTCCTGCGTGAGCTTCTCCATCATGTAGCTGCCCGCCCAGGGGTCGACCACGTTGGTGATGTGCGTCTCTTCCTGGATGATCAGCTGCGTATTGCGCGCGATGCGGGCGCTGAACTCGGTGGGCAGCGCGATGGCTTCGTCGAGCGCATTGGTGTGCAGGCTCTGCGTGCCGCCGAACACGGCGGCCATCGCCTCGATGGTGGTGCGCACCACGTTGTTGTAAGGGTCCTGCTCGGTGAGGCTCCAGCCCGACGTCTGGCAGTGCGTGCGCAGCATCAGGCTCTTCGGGTTCTTCGGCGCGAACTCCTTCATGATGCGCCACCACAGCAGGCGCGCGGCGCGCATCTTGGCCACTTCCAGATAGAAGTTCATGCCGATGGCCCAGAAGAAGCTGAGCCGGCCGGCGAACTCGTCCACGTCCAGACCCTTGGCCAGCGCGGTCTTGACGTACTCCTTGCCGTCGGCCAGCGTGAAGGCGAGTTCCAGCGCCTGGTTCGCGCCCGCCTCCTGCATGTGGTAGCCGGAGATCGAGATCGAGTTGAACTTCGGCATGTTCTTCGCCGTGTACTCGATGATGTCGCCGATGATCCGCATGCTCGGCTCGGGCGGGTAGATGTAGGTGTTGCGGACCATGAACTCCTTGAGGATGTCGTTCTGGATGGTTCCGCTGAGCTTGTCCTGGCTGACCCCTTGCTCCTCCGCCGCCACCACGTAGCCGGCCAGCACCGGCAGCACGGCGCCGTTCATCGTCATCGACACCGACACCTTGTCCAGCGGGATGCCGTCGAACAGGATCTTCATGTCCTCCACCGAGTCGATCGCCACGCCGGCCTTCCCGACGTCGCCCGTCACGCGCGGATGGTCGCTGTCGTAGCCGCGGTGGGTGGCCAGGTCGAAGGCAACGCTGACGCCCTGCCCGCCGGCGGCGAGCGCCTTGCGGTAGAAGTCGTTGGAGGCCTCGGCGGTGGAGAAGCCGGCGTACTGTCGAATCGTCCACGGCCGCACCGCGTACATGGTCGCCTGCGGGCCCCGCACGAAGGGTGCGAAGCCGGGCAGCGTGTCGGCGTGGGGCAGCCCCTCGAGATCGGCCGCGGTGTAGACCGGCTTCACGACGATGCCTTCGGGCGTGACCCAGTTCAGCGCCTGGACGTCGCCACCTGGTGCCGACTTTGCCGCCGCCTTCAGCCATTGCGCCATGCCTTCGGACGCGCGGACAGGATCGTTGGACATGTGCTTCTCCTCGCTCGATGTTCCGGCGCCCCCGGCGCCGCAAAGCTTGGGATGGACGGCCAGGCCACTCTTGGCCATAATTCAAAATTGAATTATATCTTCAGCTTCTCAGCTTTCTGCCAGCTTTCGCCTGCCGTCGACATGTCAACGTCCGGAGCCGACTCCCCCGTTCTCGCCGCCGGCAAGCCGCGCGCCGCGGGCCGCCTGGCCGAGCGTGCGCTCTACGAACAGGTGGCCGAGCAGTTGCGCACGCGCATCCTCGCCCACCAGCTCGCGCCCGGCAGCTGGATCGACGAGCAGGCCCTCGCCGCCGAGTACGGCATCAGCCGCACGCCGCTGCGCGAGGCGCTCAAGGTGCTGGCCACGGAAGGCCTGGTGACGATGAAGCTGCGCCGTGGCGCCTACGTGACCGAGGTGTCGGAGCGCGACCTCGCCGAGGTCTTCCACCTGCTCGCGCTGCTGGAGAGCGATGCCGCGCGCGTCGCCGCGCAGAAGGCCACGGAGGCGGAGATGGCCGAGCTGCGCGTCATTCACGACGAACTCGAGGCCGCACTCAACGACCGCGACCGCTTCTTCGCCGCCAACGAGCGCTTCCACATGCGCCTGCTGGAGATCGCCGACAACCGCTGGCGGGTGCAGATGGTGGCCGACCTGCGCAAGGTGATGAAGCTGAATCGCCGCCAGTCACTGCTCAAGCAGGGCCGGCTGGAGGCCTCGCTGAAGGAGCACCGCCTGATCATGGCGGCGTTGACGGCGCGCGATGCCGAACGCGTGCAGGCGCTGATGAGGCAGCACCTGAACGCCGGGCGCGAGGCCGCGGCACTGGCCTGAGCCCAGGCCCGACAATGCCGCGGATGACGAAGCACCGCCCCACCCTCGCGCTGATCGCCGCCGTCGCCCGCAACCGCGCCATCGGCCACGGCGGCGAACTGCTGTGGCACGAGTCCGAAGACCAGAAACACTTCCGCCGCGTCACCATGGGCTGTCCGGTGATCATGGGCCGAAAGACCTGGGACTCGCTGCCGCCGCGCTTCCGCCCCCTGCCCGGCCGGCGCAACATCGTCCTGACGCACCAGCCGCATTGGCAGGCCGAAGGCGCCGAGCGCGCGGGTTCGCTGGGCGAGGCGCTTTCGCTCGTCAGCGACGCGGCCAAGGTGTTCGTGATCGGCGGCGCGGAGCTCTACACGCTGGCGCTGCCGCATGCGGACGAACTCGCGCTGACCGAGATCGACGCCGAGTTCCAGGCCGACACGTTCTTCCCCGACTGGTCACGCGCCCAGTTCCGCCTGGTCGAGACCGAGCCGCGCACCAGCGCCGACGGCACCGGCTACCGCTTCAACCGCTACGAGCGCATTGCAGCGGCCTGACTCCGCGGCACAACGCGCCGGCTCGGCCGCTCGCTGCGAATGCGCGGCCCAACCGCGATAACCACCGCGGAGGCCATGACTTTCCGACGGACAGCGCGAGACCACAATGCGATGGTCATCATTGCGCTTCGTCCCATCACGTCTGCAGCGGAACATGACCACGCTTATCTGCCTTCGCCGACATGGCGGCATCCGGCCATGATCGGCCGCCGCACCGTAGTGCTCGCCGGACTCGCGGCACCGGCCTGGCCCGGTTCGGCCGCGGCAGGCGACGCCGAGGCGCTGCTGCGCCAGGGCGGCGTGGTGATCGCCTTCCGCCATGCCCTCGCGCCCGGCACCTTCGACCCGCCGGGATTCCGCATCGGCGACTGCGCCACGCAGCGCAATCTCAGCGAGGAAGGCCGCGCGCAGGCCCGGCGCATCGGCGAATGGTTCGCGACGCGCTCGCTGAAGCCCGCGCGCGTGCGTTCCAGCCCCTGGTGCCGCTGCATCGACACCGCCACGCTGGCCTTCGGGCCGCCCGAGGTGGAGTCCTCGCTCGGCTCACCGCGCGGCTACCCCGAGGCCACCAACGCCGAGTCGATCCACAGGCTGCGCCGGGCCGTGGCGGCCGCCTCGGCACGGCGCGACCGCTTCGAGGCGTGGGTGACGCACATGTTCGTGCTCTCGGCCCTGGTCGGCGAGGGCAGCGGCTCCGGCGAAGGCTTGGTGTTGCGCGCGGACGCTACCGGCGCGCCGAAGGTGCTGGCGCGGCTGACCGTCGCCTGAACGGCACTGGCTAGAATCGCCGCGCCTTCTGCCCTCGGCGTAAAGTGGCCCGGCCGCCACCGCGCCCCGCGCATGACTTCCCCCGATCCCGACGCCGCCTCCCACAAGATCCCGTTGTCGGCACTGCTGCAGGCGATGGCGGCCGACACGAGCCGCGAGCGCATCTCGGTCTCCGACCTGCTCGAAGCCCTGGGCGACCGCGCCCTCGCGGCGATGCTGATCGTCTTCGCCCTGCCCAACGTGCCGCCGATGCCGCCCGGCACCTCGGCCCTGCTCGGCGCGCCGCTGGTGTTCCTTGCCGCCCAGATGGCCCTCGACCTCAAGGCCTGGTTGCCCAGAGTGGTGGCCAGCCGCTCGATGTCGCGCAGCGACTTCACCACGCTGGTGCGCCGCATCTCTCCCTGGATGGTGCGCGCGGAGCGACTGATGCGCCCGCGCGCCACCCTGCTCGCGAGCGGACCGATGGAGTCGGTGGTCGGCGCACTGTGCCTGTTGCTGTCGATCATGATCCTGCTGCCAATCCCTCTGGGCAACATGCTGCCCGCGCTGGCAATCTGCCTGCTCGCGCTGGGCATCCTCGAGCGTGACGGACTGTGGGTGCTGGCCGGAATCGCTGCGTCCGTCGCCGCCACCGTGCTGGTGTCGGGCGTCGTGTTCGCGATGGCGAAAGCAGCGATCTATTTCGTCACGAGAGTTCTAGGCTGAGCTTCAGCGTCACCGGTCGCGCGGCCTTGTTGGTCCACATCCAGCAATAGTCCTGGTCGAGCGCGACCGGCAGGCTGCCTGCGCCACGCCTCATGGCGCTGCGCCTGGCCGGGTAGAGCACTTCCTTGCCGACGTGGTAATGGATGTTGAAGTCCAGCGGTCCGCCGGCCTCGAACACCCAACGCACCGTGGCGCCCCGGTCCAGCTTGCCGCAGATCTCGGCGAACCGACCCGGTGCAACCTCGGCGCTGTGCTCGAAGCGCCGCTCGGCGTTCCAGGCGATGTCGATGACCCCGGCCTTCGCCGAGACAACCACGAAGGCGGGGGCAGAGAGTGCGACGAGGAGTTTCCAGGTTCTCATCGGCTCGATGGTACGGGCTTGTGCCGTCGGGCGGCGGTGACCGGTGCCACCTGCGCGAGCAAGGCACCGCGGCCGACCGACGGCGCATGCACAGGCAGGCCCGTGCACCCTTCTCCCTCGTCAGGATGACTGCCTCTGCGAAGATCTGACAACCGCCGAGCAGACGGTGCGCAGGGCCATAAGTTCTTTCCCGGACCTCCCCCTGGGTTGGGGGGAGAAGGAACTCGGTTC
This sequence comes from uncultured Piscinibacter sp., assembly GCF_937952055.1. Lineage (GTDB taxonomy): Bacteria > Pseudomonadota > Gammaproteobacteria > Burkholderiales > Burkholderiaceae_C > Piscinibacter. The sequence goes on along the minus strand of NZ_CALFYO010000022.1, from coordinate 119,422 downwards.
TTATCCTAGATTAAGTGCGTGTCGAAAGGAATGGTTGCCGTTGGGATGTTGCTTGCCATGCTTTGGCAGGCCGCTGCAATGGGGCGGGCCGGCTGGACCGTCGCGGCGCTCGCCGATCCGGTCGATGCCGGGCTGCATTGGAATCTACAGACGCACCAGCATGCACAAGGCGCCGCGCAGCTGGTCGAGGCAAGCGCCGAGTCGGTCTGTCACCTCATCGGCGATGGGTCCAACCCTTCGGCTCCGCCACCCGATGGCGAGCCCATGCCGCGCGCATTTCGCCTTCACAACCTGCCGACGCCGTACGCCATGAGAGCGCTCGCACCGCCTTGTCTCGAAGGGCCCCGGCGCCCTCCCCGTTCTCGGGCTTGACCACGCGCGGCCCCGTCGGGCCGTCACGCCACCGCACGGCGCCAGCCTTCGGCGCTCGCGGTCGTTCTCGTAGCGACGCTGCGTTCCGGACTTGTGAGTCATCGACATGCTTGAGAGAACCCCTTCCATCGAGGAACAGGCTGCCTACTGGGACGGCTGGAACGTACGTGCCCGCAGCGACCGCCTGCCACCGTCGTCGCAGCGACAGGGCGACGTCGTCGAAGCCGCTGTTGCCGGCCACCAACGCCGAGACCTGTCGATCGTCGACATCGGTTGCGGCACGGGCTGGATGTGCGAGCGACTGGTGCGATACGGCAGCGTCACGGGCATCGACATCACCGCAGTCACGCTGGCACACGCGGCTCGTCGTGTGCCGCAGGCACGCTTCCTCTGCGGCGACGTGCTCGAACTCGACCTGCCGCAGGCGGGCTTCGACGTGGCCGTCTGCCTCGAGGTGCTGTCGCACGTCGCGGACCAGCCTGCCTTCGTGGCGCGGTTGGCCGACCTCCTTCGTCCCGGCGGCACGCTCGTGCTCGCCACGCAGAATCGCCCGGTCCTGCAGCGCTGGAGCGTTGTGGCCGAACCCGATCCGAGTCAGATCCGCCATTGGGTCGACCACCGCGAACTCAGGAGCCTGCTCGCGCCGAGGTTCGCCACAGTGCGGATCGAGTCGCTCGTGCCGGTCGGCGACCGCGGCCTGCTGCGCATGGTGAACTCGCCGCGCCTCAATGGCGCGCTCGCCAGGTTCGTGCCGCCGCATCGCATCGAGCGCGCCAAGGAATGGTGCATGCTGGGCCACTCGCTGGTGGCGACGGCGACGCGGGTCTGAGGCCAGCCAGCCGCTCCGCAGCCTCAGCGCACCACCTGGATCTCGGTCACGACGTACTTGCCCGACTCGTTGACAGCCTTGAACTTCACCTTGTCGCCGGCCTTCACCTGCTCGAGCACGCCCTTGTCCCTGACGTTGAAGACCATGGTCATGGCCGGCATGTCCAGGTTCTTGATCTCGCCGTGCTTGAGCGTGAGCTTGGCGCCGTCCTTGTCGACCTTGCGCACCTCGGCGTCGGTCAGATCGGTCGACGCGATCGCCGGAAGCGCCGTGGTGAATGCGAGCAGCAGGCTGGAAAGCAGTTTCTTCATGGTGAGCCTTTCGGATTGAGTCAACGGTAGGAACTGAACACGCTGGTGCTGCCGTCCTTCGCGATCAGCAGCACGTCGTAGGGGTCGCGGCGGCCGCCGTACTCGGGACCGTCCATGCCGGGCGAACCGACCGGCATGCCCGGCGCGGTCAGGCCGATCGCGTCGGGCTTCTCTTTCAACAGGCGCAGCACGTCCTTTGCCGGCACGTGGCCCTCGATCGCGTAGCGGCCGATCACCGCGGTGTGGCAGGAGCCGAGCCGCAGCGGAATCCTCATGCGCTCGCGCATCGCGGTGTTGCCGACCTCGTGCACGCGGAAGCGGAAGCCGCTGGCCTCCATGTGCGCGATCCAGTCTTTGCAGCAGCCGCAGGTCGGGCTCTTCCAGACGTCGGCAAGGAAGGTCGGCGCCTGGGCGACGGCCCAGGCGGGAACGATCAGGGCGGCAAGTCCGGCCAGGCCCAGCAGCCGGCGTTCGCGGCGAAGGCGTTCGTTGCGTGGTGTGTCCATCTCATTGGCTCCTGGAGGCGGTGGCGGCAACGACGACCTTGCCCACCATGCCGGCCTGATAGTGGCCGGCGATCAGGCAGGCGAAGTCGAATTCGCCCTCGCGGTTGAAGGCCCAGACGATCTCACCCGTCCGGCCTGGCGCGACATGGGCCATGTACGGTTCGTCGTGCTCCATGTCGGGGAACCTCATCATCATCGCGGCGTGCTCGTCGAGTTCCTTCTTCGTGCCAAGGACGAACTCGTGCATCGTCCGACCGCGGTTGTGGATCACGAAGCGCACCGTCTCGCCCTGTCGGACCTCGATGCGAGACGGCGTGAAGCGCATGTCGTCGCCCATGCCGACCTCGATGCTGCGGCGCACCTCCTTGGCGTCGCCGACGATGCCCCAGGGTTTCTGCTCTTTGGCCATGGCCGCCGGATGCTTCGCGGAGTCCTGATCGCCATGCGCCAGCACGGCCGTGGATGCGGCCGCGATCAGCACGGGGGCGAAAAACTTCATCGCATTCATCAACGTCGCTCCTCGTTCAGTGGTTGTCATGCCCGCCGGTGGGCTTGCGCGCCTTCACCTCGACGTCTCTCTGCGGCCGCGCCAGCGGCGCCATCGAACCGCCGCCCTCGGCCTGGAAGCGCGCCGGGTCGGGCAAGGTGCCGGTGAACTCATACGCCACCGTGCCGGGCGGGTGCTTGAACCAGCCCGGGTCGCCGTAGTCGCCGCGCTTCTGTTCCTTGCGCACCTTGAGCACGCTGAACATGCCGCCCATGCCCACCGCGCCGAAGGGCCCCTGGCCGGCCATCATCGCTGCGGTGTTGTCGGGCAGGGGCATCTCCATCTCCGTCATGTCCTTCATGCCACGCTCGCCCATCACCATGTAGTCGGGGATCAGCCGGGTGATCTGTCGCGCCACCTGGCTGTGATCGACGCCGATCATCGTCGGCACACCGTGGCCCATCGCGTTCATCGTGTGGTGGCTCTTGTGGCAGTGGAAGGCCCAGTCGCCCTCCTCGTCTGCGATGAATTCGAGCTGGCGCATCTGGCCCACCGCGATGTCGGTCGTCACCTCGTATTGCCGCGTGCTCTTCGGCGTCGGCCCGCCGTCGGTGCCGGTGACGAGAAACTCGTGGCCGTGCAGATGGATGGGATGGTTGGTCATCGTCAGGTTGCCGATGCGCAGCCGCACCTTGTCCATGTGGCGCACGTTCAGGCTGTCGATGCCGGGGAAGATGCGGCTGTTCCAGGCCCACAGGTTGAAGTCGAGCATCGTCATCACCTTTGGCGTGTAGCTGCCCGGTTCGATGTCGAAGGCGTTGAACAGGAAGCAGAAGTCGCGGTCGACCGCGTCGATCAGGGGGTGCCTGGCCTTCGGGTGCGTGACCCAGAAGCCGTACATGCCCATCGCCATCTGCACCATCTCGTCGGCATGCGGGTGGTACATGAAGGTACCGGGACGGCGTGCGACGAACTCGTAGACGAAGGTCTTGCCCGGCGGGATGCCCGGCTGGGTGAGGCCGGTGACGCCGTCCATGCCATTGGGCAGGCGCTGGCCGTGCCAGTGCACGCTGTGCAGTTCGCCGAGCTTGTTGGTGACGAAGATGCGCACGCGGTCGCCTTCGACCACTTCGATCGTCGGCCCCGGGCTCTGGCCGTTGTAGCCCCACAGATGTGCCTTGAAACCGGGCGCCATCTCGCGCACCACCGGTTCGGCCACAAGGTGGAACTCCTTCACGCCGTTGTTCATGCGCCAGGGCAGCGTCCAGCCGTTGAGCGTGACGACGGGGTTGTAGGGCCGGCCGCTGGACGGCGACAGCGGCGGCATGGTGTCGGGCCTGGTCTGCAGCACCGGTTCGGGCAAGGCGGCCATCGCCACCTTGCTGACAGCCGCGGCGCTGGCGGCGGCGGTGATCGCGCTGGCGCCGGAGAGGAAGTTGCGTCGGGAGACCATGGGTAGTCCTGCGGTTCAGTGCCCCGCGCCGCCGGCTTCGGCAGGCGGGTTGACGGAGATGGCCGCGGCAGCCTCGAGACTGGGCTTGCCGATCAGTGCCATGTCGAGGTCGGCCTGCGCGATCCAGAAGTCACGCAGCGCGTCGATGGCGGCGTTCACGCTGGCGATCTGCACGCGCGCGTCGGCGAGCAGTTCGAACACGCCGATCAGCATGCCGTTGTAGCGCAGCACGTTCTCCTCGGCGATGCGCTGCTGCAGCGGCACGATCTCGTCGCGGTGGTGCTTCGCCACGTCCCACGCCGTGCGGTAGGCGCCATAGGCTTCGCGCACCTCGGAGCGCGCGTTGATCGCCGTCTCGGCGGCGTGCTCGAGGGACTGCCGGTAGACGCTCTCGGCACGTGCGACGCGCGCCGTGCCCCAGTCGAACAACGGCAGCTCGAAGCCGATCTCCCAGCCGCGCTGCACCGGGGCCTCGTTCGAGCTGTTGCGCATGACGCCGAACTCGAGCACGTTGACGAAGCGGGTGGTACGCGTCAGGCCCAGGTTCTTCGCCGTCTGCGCGGTGGCCAGGCGCGCGCCCTGCACGTCGAGCCGCTGCGCCAGCGCGATGCGCTCGACGTCCGGCAGCTCGCTGGGCGCGTCCGGCAGCTCGGGCAGACGCTCGGGCAGGCGGTACGCGGTCTGGTCGCCCCACAGTCCGAGCAGCCGCGTCAGCCGTTCACGCGCACTGCGCTGCGCCTGCTGGGCGCGCGCCAGGTTGAGCGCGGCCTCCGCATAGAACGACTGCTCGCGCGCTTGCTGCAGCTTGCTGAAGTTGCCCACCTGCGCCATGCGCCGGGCCAGTTCGGCGCTCGCTTCCGCGGCCTGCATCACCTGGGTGCTGTAGCGCACCGTCTCCTGCGCCGCGACCGCCTGCACCCAGGCCTTGCGCGTGTCGGCGGCGAGCGTGAGCACAGCCATCGCCGCCATGCCCTGGGTCTGCGCGAAGCGGCGCGACTCGATCTCGCGCCGCATCGGCAGGGCGAGCAAGCGGGCGAGGTCGAAATGCAGCCCTCGCTCCCACTCGATCTCGTCGCCCTGGGTCAGGCGGCCGAACGCGAAGCCGGGGTTGGGCAGGCGGGACGCCTGCACCAGATCGGCCTCGCCGATGCCAAGTTCGAAGAACGAGGCTTGCAGGCCACGGTTGTTGAGCAACGCCAGCTGCACCGCGTCGTCCAGGGCCAGCGGCCTGGCGAGCAGCTCGTCGACACGCCGGACGATCGCCTCGCGGTCGGCCTCGCTGCGCGCCCAGTGGACCTCCTTGCCGAGCCGCTCCTTCGCGGTCTGCTCGACGCTGGCGAAGCCGCCATCCGGCGAGAACGAGGCACACCCCGCGAGCAAGGTCGCGGCGAGGATCGCGAGGGCGAGTCGCGCTCGCCGACCACAGGGGAAGGATGACATGCGGCCCATCCTCAGTGCCTCTGCATGTCCGCAGGCATGGCGGCAGGCTGTGATGCGGCCGGCTCGGGCCGGGCCGCCTCGCGGGCGTAGGCGCGCCAGCCGCCGATGCGGTTGACGCGCTCGTTCGCATCCTTCCAAGAGTCGACGCGCAGCTCGCCGGCGCTGCGGTGGTTCGCCAGCGTCGATGCGTAGGTCGACGGCGGCACCACGGCACGGGCGTCGAGTGGGTCGGGCGCGGCACGCACGGACTGCGCCGGCAGCGTGGTCACGGCGGACAAGGCGGCGGCCGCCACCAGGCCGCCACGAATGAGATCGATCATCGGAATCCTCGCAGGAACGCATCGGGGCCGTCCGCGGTCGCGGATGGGCGAAGCTCGGGCGTGCCGGCGGAACGCGCCGGCCGTTCAGGCGAGGAAGGGTCGGGGTGGTCGATCCAGGCCGCCGGTCAGGAAGGCGGCTGCTTCCATGGGCATCGTCGCTGGCTGCGGGCCCACGGCTGGAAGTTGCGGCAGTTGCAGTGCGCTGGCCGGCAATCCCAGCCCCACGCAGCAAGCCGCACAGGCGCTGCACTTGGCAAAAGCAGCGACGGCATGTGACTTCTCGGCCACCGGCGCATGGTCGACTGCGCCGCCGCCGGCGTCGTGCGTCTGCGGTGCCGACGCGGTGTCATGGGGATGCGCATGCGCATCGCCGTGGTGGACAGCGTGCGGCGCCGTCACCGTCTGCGTGCGCTCGTGGATCGGCTGGCAATGCTGCATGCCGGCCGCGGCGAAGCCCTGCACCGGCAGGGCGACCGCCATCAGGCACAGCAACAGGACACGCCACAGCGAACGCATACCCGTACTTTACCGCGAAGCCCGATTGCCCCCCTCACGCGACGAAAATCACCCCCATGACGCCCGCCCTGCTTCTGAAACGCATCGACGAGATCGGCCTGGCGCTGCGCGACAGCGGCCACGCCTTGGCGCTGATCGCGCTCGGCTCCATCGGCCGCCAGACCGACCGCCTCGACCGCTTTTCCGACCTCGACTTCTTCGCCATCGTCGAGCCCGGCCACAAGGCGCGCTACGTCGAGCGCCTCGACTGGCTGGCGGCGGCGCACCCGGTCACCTGGCATTTCCGCAACACCGCCGACGGCCACAAGGCGCTGATGGACGACGGCGTGTTCTGCGAATTCGCCGTGTTCGAGACCAATGAACTCGACCGCATCCCGTTCGCGCCTGGGCGTGTCGTCTGGAAGCGCGAGGGCGTGGACGAGCGCATCGCCGAGCCGCGCCGGGTCCTGCCCGATGACCGCCTGCCGGACGAGACCTGGATCGTCGGCGAAGCGTTGAGCTGCTTGCTCGTCGGCCTGCAGCGCTGGCACCGCGGCGAGAAGCTGTCGGCGGCGCGCATGGTGCAGTCGCACGCGGTGGACCGGCTGATCGAGCTCGATGCGCTGCGGCAGCGGGCTGCCGCCGGCGCGGACCCCTTCAACCGCGAGCGGCGCGTCGAGGTCCGCCAGCCTGCGCTGGCGGCCGACCTGCCGCGGGTCATGCCGGGCTACGAGCGCACGCCCGAAGCCGCGCTGGCGATGCTGGAAGCCTTGCAGCGTCGCGGCGCGCTGCTGAACCCGGCGATCACCGGGCGCATCCGCGCATTGGCCGCGGGCACGATGCCCGTCGGACCCGCAGCGTCCTGACAGCAGGTCGACGCGAGGCGCTCCGGGCGAACTGAGGAGGCCCCGGTCACCTGGGGATGTGCCAGGCGGACCTCGCTCACCGCGACGTCCCGACGACCCATTGCACGATCGCCCGGAACAACGCCTCGCGGGGATAGCGGCGCCCCGAGGTCAGTGCCCGCACCAACGGATTGGGATGGCGATCACGCGGCAGCGCGACATCCCAGTGGTCGGCCCGGACCTCGGCCAGCAGCGTGCTGCGCGGCAGGATGGCGTCGAATGCCAGCAGTTGGCCGTCGTTGTGCGGATCGAAGGCCGCCAGCTGGCGCGCTGTCGCACGCAGCGGAAGCGCCAGCTCATCGAGCGGCGCGTGCGCGACGATCGAGTAGTAGTCGATGCCGGCAGGCGGCGGGTTCGCGGCCAGCCAGGCGATGCGTTCGCGGCGCGTCAGGCTGCCCATCTCGCCGCCTTGGGACGCCGTACAGTCGAACGGGGTCACCCTCGGTGACAGGGCGTCGAAAGCCGCCTCGTAGCGGTCGGCCAGCGGCGAGCCCATCACCGCACCGGCCACGGACACCACCGCCACGACGCTGGCAGGCACGCCGCCCTCACGCTGCAGGATGGCCAGCGCCACGAGCAGGTCGGCCACCCCCTTGGAGTAGCCGACCAGCACGAGGCGGCGACGATCGGGCAGCGCGCTCTCGGCGCGGATGGCATCGGCCAGCAGGCGGCCGTTGGCGGCCGAGGAAGCGCGCCCCGGCACTTCCAGCAGTTGAATGGCGCGCAGGCCCAGGTCCGCGTACTGCCGATAGGGCGCGGCAACGTCGGCCGGTGGCGGTCGCAGCACACCGTCGCCGAACGGCACGGACTGCGCGCCGACGCAGTCGCCGAACAGTCCGGGAACGACCAGCACGACGGTCGCCGGCGCACGCGCAGCGAACGAGGCCCGCAGCCGCGCGAGGTCGGGCCGCGGTGCGGTCGACGCCGCAGGCGCGAGGTGCAGCCAGCGGGTGCGGTCCGCGTCTTCACTGCGCTCTGCCGTGCCGGACTCGCGCTCGAACAGCTCGGCAAAGGCGGCCCTCTCGTCGCGCACGCCGGCCAGGGCCAGCGGCAGGGACACCGTCGGCGGCTGGTCGGCGCGGTACGGCAGCAGTCCCACCGGAGCGCACCCGGCGCAGCACCAGGCGACGGCACCCGCCAGCGCCAGCTCACGCGGGGTCACTTGCTGTCGGCGCTCACGGCGTTGTCGTATGCCTGGTGCAGATCGCGGTACGCGTTGGCGAAGCCCTCCTTGGTCGCGTCCCAGGCATTCGCCGAAGACTTGGCCAGCCTGTCGAGCTGAGACTGCGCCTCCTTCCTTTTCAGCTCCAGCGCCCGGATGTCGGCCTCGATGGCCTTCCTGGCCTCCTGGTTCGCTCCTTGCGCCTGCTTCTTCATCTCGGCGATGCGCCGGTCGGTGGCGGCAATCAGCTTCCTGCCCTCCTGCACGGCGACCCCCTTCTCCTGGTGCGCGTATGCCTTGAAGCGCTCCCAGGCGGTCAGCGGCTGGGACGTGCCCTGCTCGGCGGCAATGGCACCGATCGCGAGGACCGTCAGGAGCGCCATGGCCTGCGGGCGCCAGAACTTCTTCATCACTTCGTCCCCCTTGTTCCGAGCGGCCGGAACGGTCGCTCCCTCTACCGAGGCCCAGTCGCGGCGGGGCCCTCGCCGTATCACTCGTTGCCGACGCTGGCTTCGATGCGGAAGAACTGCTCGGATCGTCGCTTGGCCTCTCCGCGGTGGCTGTTGCGCGCGTCGTCGGTGAGCTCGAAGTCGATCCTGGCCGCCTGCACGGCGCGACACGTCATGTACGCCTCCGCCTGGGGGGATTTCAGGTCGTCGAGATGGCTGCCCAGCATGTCCACCAGCTGGGCCTTGCGTCGAAACAACGCCACGTGCGCGGCAAAGTCCGCCGGCTGCTCGGCCTTCAGCAGCTGCGCACAGTCGTGGAAGTCCGACGGTCCGCACCACGCCGGCAGCTGGACCTCGTGCAGGGCATGCGCCCGAGTACCCAGGTGCGAGGCGAGTTGCAGGATCGTGTCGAGCATCGCGTCCTGGTAGGCCTGTGCGTGCTGGTACAGCGGCTGCTCGCAGGTCTCGCAGACTGCCGCGAGCGACTCGACGAGCCACTCCAGCAGACTGCCGCGCGATCCGCGCTGCCGTTGCACCACCTCCCGATCGAAGCGCACGAACGCATCGGGTTCGGGACCGATCCGCGCGCAGGCCTCTGCTTCCCAGGCCGCCAGCAGGCCAGCGTCATCGTGTATCGGACGATCGGCGTTCGGCATCAGCTCGCCGCGCACGAGCAGCCGCGCGGCGCGCTCGTCATAGGCGAAGCTGATGCGACGATACGCGATCGGCCAGTCCGACAGGGAACTCACGTTCAGCTCGAGCAGCGGCCGGTTGTCGAGTGCACGGTGCGTGGCCCAGAAGCCTCGGTGCGTATGGGCCGACAGGTAGACCAGCGGATGCTGCAGGTTGGACATGAGGTTGCGCAGCATCAGGCGTGTCGGCAGGCCGAGCGATCGCCAGTTGTGATGGCCGGCGAAGACCACGATGTCGCCGTTGCGCGCGGCCTCGAGCACCCACTTCGTGACAGCCGTGATCTGCTCGAAGTGCACGTGGCCCATGCTGCCTGGGCTGCGGCCCATGATCGTGTCCCAGGTGCTGACCAATGAGCCGGCCTGGTTGGTGTCCAGACCGATGACGATGACGTCGCGCGTCGCTCCCGGCGCGCGGGGCATCTTCAGGCGCTGTGCCAGGAACGAGTCCGCATAGGCGTAGCCGTCGAGCAGGTTGGCCTCGATGGCGGAGACGAACGCCTGCGGGTCGGGATGGCGCCAACTGACGCGGAACCCGCCGTGTGCCGGAGGCACGGGCAGACCCGGCGCACCCTGCGATCGACCCGCCTGTTGGGCAAGGTACAGACTGATGAAGTCGCGCTTGCTCAACGCCTCGCTGGACGACTTGCGCTGGGTGTCGTCAGGAGCGGCGCCGCGCCGGCAGGCATGATTCCAGCGCCTGGCGTCCGGGTCGAGCACCGCATCGAGGATGCGATAGCCGTAGATGCCGAACATCAGTCCGTCGTGATTGCCCGGCAGGATCGCGCCGGGTCCGTCCATGTCGCGCAAGATGTGCCCGATGCGTGCGGCCTCCGAACGGCACGACAGGTCGAGGACGTCGCCGAGGTGGATCACCGGCGCTCCCGGATGCCGCCGCAGGACCCATTCGAGGATTCGCCGGCCGAACAGAGGCTGCTCCGGCGGTCGCTGGGCAACCTCCACGTAGGCGTCGACAGCGCTGTCGTTGTCGTGCAGCGGATAGCCGGTGGACTCGTGCTCCTGCGTGTCGCCCAAGGCGATGACCGGCAGCGTCAGATCGGCGTAGTGGCCCTCCGGCTCGGGGCCGGGGCCTGGCTGCGGCTCGAAGCTCGCGCAGCCAGCCGCCAGTGCGGTGGCGAGCAGCAGCAGCGGACGGCGCGCCGCGCGGAGCGTGGCAGTGAGGTTCAAGTGCGTCATTGGGGCTCGAGCGACGGACGGCACGGGGTCAGTACAGGCTGGGAGGAAAGAGCTTGAAGAACAGGTTCTCGACGCGCTGCCAGGGCGTGCGCGCGGGCTGCTGCGTCAGCGTGCCGGCGTCACTGGTCCAGCGCAGCGTGCCCTGCCTGGATAAATCGACGCGCCAGCTGTTGGCGCTGTGCATATCGAGCTCCATCCCGTCGGCGAGCGCCTGCGCAAGTGGCTCGCTGTCGATCAGCACGCCCATCTCCGCATTGATGACCTCCGATCGCGGGTCGAGATTCATCGACCCGATGAAGCTGCGCCGTCGGTCGATCACCATCGCCTTCGTGTGCAGGCCGACGAATCCTCCACGCGCTGACGGCAGGTCGACGACCCGACTGCGCATCGCCGGGTCATGGCGCAATTCATGCAGGTGTGCCCCCGTCTCGAGCAGGGGCCGGCGCCAGGCCTCGTAGTGGCTGTTCACGGCCGGCACGTCGTGCGACGCCAGCGAGTTGGTCAGGATGCGCACCTTGACACCTCGCCCGCTCAGGGTGCGCAGATCGTCGAGAAAGGCCGCGTCGGGGATGATGTACGCGTTGGTGATCAGCACCTCCCGCTGTGCCGTCAGCAGCAGTTCGCGGAAGGCCTCGGGCATGTGGTTGTGCACCCGTGCCGCGCGCGAAGGAGAGTCGGTGTGCACGACGCTGCGCCCGGGATGCAGCGTCGCCGGGAGGCTCTCGATCTCCAGCGTCCACGAACGCCGGCCCTCGAGCATGCGGCGCAGGCGGCCGTCGGCCTCGAGTTGCGCCAGTGCCGCGCGCTCGGCCTCCGATGCCACGGGGTCGACGGTCGACGGCGCGCCCCGCGGAACGCCGCGCACCCAGTCGCTGTTCCAGTAGCGGTCGAAGACGACACTGGCCTGCCGCGCCACCGGACCGATGCCGAGCACATCGAGGTCGCGGAAGTTGAACGCCTCGTGGAGCCCGAAGTACTCATCCCCGATGTTGCGACCTCCGATGATCGCCACCCGGTTGTCGGCGATCAGCTGCTTGTTGTGCATGCGGCGATTGAGCCTCTGGAAGTCCCAGACCGCCTCGGCGGCACGGCCGAGCAGCGAGCGTTCGTGCCAGCCGTTGAAAACACGGATCTCGATGTTGGGGTGCCCGTCGACCTGCGCCAGCATCGCATCGCGAAGCTCGACGTGCCCCATGTCGTGCAGCAGGGTGTTCAGATCGTCGAACAGCAGGCGCACGCGCACACCGCGATCGGCCGCAGCGATCACGCGCGCCAGCAGCAGTTGCCCGACCTTGTCGCCGAACCAGACGTAGTACTGCAGGTCCAGCGAATAGCGCGCGGAGTCGACGGCCACCAGACGCCAGGTCAGCGCGTCGAGGCTGTCATGCAGCAGGTGGAAGCCCGAGACGTCTTCCCCGTGGCGCGTTCGAGTCTGCTCCTCGGCGGCCGTGAACACACTGTCGGCACGCGGGGCCACGGCCTGGGACGGAATCGGCTTCGGCGCCGGCACCCGTGTCGCACAGGCCGCGAGCGAGACTGCAGCCGCAATCATCAGCGCCCCCCAGCTCGTGGCGCGCGATGCCGCTGCGCGGTACGGACGCAGCACGGCCCGAGGCCGCACCTCGCCTACCGCCGGCATGGGCGTGCGCACGGCGGTTGGGGGCGTTCGGCAGGGTCCGTCAGGGGCACCCGATGCATGGCCATGCTTCTTCCGGGGCCACACGAAATCCCCGAGCCTCCTCTCTGCTGCTGGCGGTCATTCTGGCCAGTGCCCGACGGCGAGAACTAGCAAGCGCTTGACAATCTCGCCCCTCGCGCCCACGTGGGTCTTCCCACCGGCCAGCCGGCGTCGCTCAGCTGCAGGCACGCCCATCGCCCCTCGGCTGCTCAGTGGCTCCGCGACGGCTGCAGGGCCGTCCGTCGAGGAGATCGAGGAACATGCGAATCAAGGCTGCACAGCGGCTCATTGCCATCGGACTGGCGCTCGGCGCAGCCCAGGCGTCCGCCACCGCCGACGGTCCCGACCACTACGTCGTGCGGGATGTCGCGCCGGACGACGTGCTGAACATCCGCACCGGACCGAGTGCGCGTGCGCGCAAGATCGGCTCGATTCCCCACGACGGCAGCTGCATTCGCAATCTCGGCTGCCAGGGGGGCCTGACGTACCAGGAGTTCAGCGAACTGACGCCGGCGCAACGGAAGCAACGCCTGCGCGAGAACCCCCGCTGGTGCCGCATCGAGTACCAGGGCGTGACCGGCTGGGTTGCGGGTCGGTATCTGGCGGAAGGGTATTGCCAGCGCTGAGCTCAGCGCAGCGCCGCGCTGACGAGGTGCACGGTGCGTGTCGGGAAGGCGAAGTCGGCGCCGGCCTGCTGCACCACCCGCACGATCGCCAGCAAGGCTTCCTCGCGGCAGTCGACAAACTCTGCCCAGCTCGGCACCTCGAACCAGGCCAGCACGGTGATGTCGAGCGTGCTCTCGCCGAGACCGGCGAAGTGGACATCCACGACCTCCTGCCAGACGCGTGGATGCTCTCGAAACACCCGCTCGACACCTGCACACACCTCGAGGATCTGCTCGGGCGTGGCACCGTAGGTCAGGCCGATGGTGGTCGTGAAGCGGAAGCGGTCGCGCGCCGCGTAGGACTCGATGCGCAGATCGGCCAGCTTGCCGTTCGGCATGCTGATCAGCGTTCGGTCGGCCGTGCGCAGCCGCGTCGAGCGCAGGCCGATGTTCTCGATCACGCCGGTCACGCTGTCGACGCTGACGAGGTCGCCGACACGGAAAGGCTGGTCGACGGCGATGGACACCGAGCCGAACAGGTTCTCGATCGTCTTCTGGGCCCCGAAGGCCAGCGCCAGCCCGCCGATGCCCAGGCCCGCGAGCAGCGTACCGATCGGATAGCCCAGCGCCGACAGCACGGCGAGGATGCCCCCGAAGACGATCGCTCCTCGCGCGAGGTTGCCCCCGACCGAGATCAGCGTGCGCGCCGACGCGCTGTCACGCGCCCACGGCCGATCGAGCATTTGCCGCGCCCCGACGCCCGTGCCGCGCCACAACGCCCAGAACAGGGCGAACACGATGCCTGCCGTCGTCAGGCCGTCGATCAGGCGTGCGGCGGGCCGCAGCAGCAGCAGGTGCCGCGAGCCCACCAGCAGCACCATCAGGCCCCAGGCCAGCGACAGTGGGCCGGCGATGCTGGCGACGAACTCGTCATCCCAGAGGCTGGGGGTCCGCGCGGCGACCTGGCGCAGCAGCCAGCGCGTCGCACGTCCCAGCAGGCTGCCGACGAGCCAGGCCAGCAGCAGCAGCGCCACGAGGGCGAACCATTGCCACCACAGCAGTTCCAGCGGACCGGGGAGCAGCATGAACTCGAAACCCGAACTGACGAACAGCTCACGCAGCCAACGGTCCGGCAACGTTCCGTACCACGCGTCGATGCGCGCGACGGTGGCGGCCGAGAAGGCCCAATGCGCCCCCTGGTCATCGCTGCGCCGCACCATGCGCAGCGCCTCGTTCCGCCCATCGACGGTGAAGCGCGCCACCTCCTCCAGGTGGGACGGCAACCCGTCGCCAACATGTCCGGCATGCGAGTCGGACACCGTCTCCAGGTCGATCCAGCCGGTGTCGTCGATCACCGCCTTCAGACGACGGGCGAGTTCCGGGCCCCGCGGCCGCTGGGAGGCTTCAAGCACCAGATAGCGGGTCGCGAGGTCCCAGCGGCCGGTGCGCACGGCCTCGAAATAGTGCGCCAGCGAGGCACGCGGCGAGTCCGGGGCGCCCAGTTCCACCGGCGCTGCGGTGACGACGTCGAAGGCCGTTCCCACTGCGGCCGCCGAAGCCGCGGCGGACGAAGGCGGGGACGCCGCCGCCGGCTGTGCCTGCACGGGTGCCCACAGCGGTCCGCCGCACAGGGCGACCAGCAGGGCACTCACCGCTGTGGGCCGCAGCCGGGCCCCCATCCTAGGGAGCATCTGGAAGAAATTCATGAATCGCGGGTACGCAGCCACGCTGCCGGCGACGTGCCGGCGCACGCGAGCACTGCAGCACCTGGCTGCTGACTTCGCAGGAGGAGCGATTCTGGCGATGGCTTGCCGGGCAGACTAGCAATTGCTTGACAATCGTCCGACAGGCCCGAGGGGCCCTTCGATGGCTTCGTGACGTGAGCAGTACCAAGACGACACCGCCGGACTCCCGACGCCTCACAGCACCGAATCAGCGACGGCCAGTGCCGCGGGCCGAGGTGGCGACGCCGGCTCGCTGGGCGGAAGCCGGCTCGCGCGCATGCGCGATCGCCGCAGTGCCGCCCTTCATGGGCTGGCCGGCGGAGGCCGTGCGCCGTCTCGCCGAGGCCTCGCGCCCGTCGAAGCATCGACGCGGTCAGGCCATCCTGTCGCGCGGCAACCGCCTGCACGCGGTGCATCTCGTCGTCGAGGGCACCGTCCATGTGAGCCTCTCGGCGGCGGGAGGCCGAACCGTCGTGTTCGCGATCGCCCGGCCGGGCGCTGCGCTGTTCGGCGTCGGATCGCTGGTCGACGGCAGCCCGATGTCCAACGACGTGGTGGCCGACGAGCCGGTCACTTCGCTGGCGATTCCCGTCGCTGCCGTCCGCGCCGAGCTCGCGCGCACACCGGAACTGTGGGAGTCCATCGCACGTGAGATCACGTCGCGGGCGCGCTTCACGGTCGACCAGTTGTCCGACTTCCTGTTCGAGCCGTTGCGTTCGCGCGTGGCACGGCTGCTGCTGGCCCTGGCGGCCTCCACCGGTGCCGACCAAGACGACGAAACCGTCTCGATCGGCCTGCGCCTGCCGCAGGAGCGGATCGGCGAGATGCTGGGTGTCTCGCGACAGACCGCCGCGGCACTGGTCCGCGAAATGGTCCATGACGGCCTCGTGCAGTGGCGCTACGGCGGCGTGACCCTGCTCGACCTGCCGCGCCTGCGCTCGATCGCGGAACCGACGGCGCACGGCACCCGCTAGCAGCGGCACGCGCCGCCGCCAACGGTGGGCGGCGGATCCCAAGCACTCGCGCGGCGTCGACGGGGTGGCGGCCGACGCTCCGGCAGGACGAACGACTGTCAAGCGCTTGCTAGTTGGAAGGATGTTCCCTCGCAAAGAATGGCGGCGCTCTTCCCCTCCGGTAGGGAGCATGCCGTCGCCCGAGCACACCGCCCACCCGGGCTTCGCAGAGGAAGCCAGCCATGCGGACCGTTCGCAAGGGACCCGGGCGACCACACGCCGGACGGCGGCCTCCCTCATGGCCGCTCCGGGACGACAGCCGAGGAAGAAGCCATGATGCAGTTCGCGACGAAGATGCACCGCCGCACACTGCTGGCCGCGCTGGCCACCGGGCTGCCGCTTGCCCCGGCCTTGGCCAACGTCCCATTCTGGGGCGACAAGGCATCGCGGTCCGTCGAGACTCCGTCCGACGAACTCAAGCCTGGCCAGTGGGTGTGGAGCGCTCAAGAGGCGCCGCAGGGGCCCGTCCTGGTCGTCGTCAATCTCGACCAGCAAGTCGCATACGCATACCGCAACGGCGTACTGATCGGCACGACGACGATCAGCACCGGCAAGAAGGGCCACCGGACACCGGTCGGCGTGTTCCAGACGCTGCAGAAGGACAAGCATCACCGCTCCTCCAAGTACAACAACGCTCCGATGCCCTACACGCAGCGGCTGACGTGGGACGGGGTGGCGCTGCATGCCGGTGGACTGCCTGGCTACCCGTCATCGCACGGCTGTGTGCACCTGCCGTCAGGCTTCGCCGAGAAGCTGTTCGAAGTCAGCCCGCTGGGGATGACGGTCGTCGTCGCCAAGGGCGAGCGCACGCCGCTCGACCTGCGCCATCCGCTGCCGATCTCGCCGATCGACCCGCGCACGGGGACCGTCGAGCACGAGCCGCGACTGTCCGATCAGGAGCACTTCCGCTGGTCGCCGCAGAACGCTCCGGACGGACCTGTGTCGCTGGTCGTCAGCCGTGCCGATGCGCGGGTGATCGTGATGCGTGGCGGCATCGAGATCGGACGCTCCCGCGTCACGATCACGAACCCGCCGCAGCCGTTCGGTACGCACGCCTTCATCGCGCATGCCCACGACGCCGCGACAGGCTCCGCCACCGGTGGCCGCTTGCGCTGGGTCGGCGTGGCGGTGCCGGGCCACGCGGGGGACGCCGGTCGCACACTGACCGCGGAAGACTTCAGCCGGGTGCGCTTGCCCAAGGATTTTCTCGATGCCCTGAGACCGGCGCTCGCTCCGGGGTCCGCGCTCGTCGTGACCGACGCACCGATCCTGCCGGACACGACTGGCGCGCCGATGACGGTGGTCACCAACCAGCCGCCCGAGACCTGAATGCCAGGCCTGCACGTCATCGTGCTGACCTTCCATCGACAAGGAGATCCTCATGCAGTGGAGTGCACTCATCGTGTCGCTTGCCGCCGGGCTCGCCAGCGGAGCCGCGGGCGCAGCGGTGCCGCTGTTCACGGCCCAGTGCCCCGGCAGCGTGAACGTCGATGCCGACCGCCATGGCACGGTGCGCGTCAACGGCCACAAGGCCAGCGTGCGCAAGATCAACGCCGATAGCTACGAGGCCAAGCACGACAAGGTCATTTACTCGATCGCACGCGACGGGAACGAAGTGCTGGTCTCGTTCACCGGTCCGCGCCGGGCGAACGGCGTGTGCACGGTCACCGCCAGCACCGCCGGCACGCCGGCCGCCAGCGGCCGGCCGGCGCACTCGGAACGTGCCGGCCAAGGCCTGTTCGACGCGCGTGGCCCGATCCCCTGCGCCCAGCATCGGGGCCAGCCGATGGGCCAGTGCCAGATGGCTGTGGCACGCGACCCAGGCGGATCTGCGACGGTCGTCATCACACGGCCCGATGGCCACACGCGCGCGGTCTTCTTCGACAAGGGCAAGGCCATCGGCGCAGACCTGAGCCAGGCAGACGGCAACATGAGGTTCAAGGCCACCAAAGAGGCCGATCTGTACATGATCCGGGCCGGCGACGAGCGCTACGAGATCCCCGAGGCAGTCGTTTTCGGCGGCTGAGCCCGGCGCGAACCGGTCCACGCAGGCACGAATGCGCCAGGCCATCGATCCGATGCTTCGGGCCCGTGCGGCGGTGTGGCTGGTCCCGATCGTCCTGGCCGGCTGCGCAGTCGCAACCACATCGACTGAAGCCCCCCCCGATCCCGATCTCGGCATCGCGATCCGCGATGCCATGCAGGACGAGTCCGACGCGCACTGGTTCGGCGCCGCGGCAGATCTCGACGGCGACGGTCGCGATGAACGGATCGCCTACGTGGCGAGCCCGATGGTGTGTGGGACGGGCGGGTGCCCGCTCTGGGTGTTCGCACGCGTGTCGCAGGGCTGGCGCGTCGTGAGCCAGACGAGCGTGACGCGTCCGCCGGTGCGGCTGGCCCCGCGCCAGACGAACGGCTGGAGGAATCTCGTGGTGCGGGTGGCCGGTGGCGGCCTGCCGGCCCGGGATGTGGAGCTCGCCTTCGACGGGCGGCGCTACCCCGCGAACCCGACGACGGTGCCGGCGGCAGCGGCGCACGACGCGGCCGCGCTGCCGGTGCTGATTGCCGGGTTCGCCTCGTACCGCGACGGCCGCCCGGTGCCGCCCGCGGCCTTTGGCGACCGCAGTCTGCCGGTCGCCGCGACGGTGCAGGGCTACGCGGTGCACACGCGCGAGGCCGACGAACTGCGCGTGGTCGTGATGCAGCGGTTGACCGACCGGTTTGCGGCCGAGCGAGGCATTGGTGTCACGGACGCGGAGCGCGACGCGTACCTCCGGGACGTCGACGCCACGCTGCGCGCACGCGGCATCACCCCGGAGCGGACCGACGACGCCGAAGAGCGCGCGGCACGGGAGCAGGTGGCCGTCCTCTTCGTGCGCCAGTGGAAGATCCACCGCGCGCTGTTCGAGCGCCACGGCGGCCGTGTCGGCTTCCAGCAGGGCGGGCCCGAGCCGCTGGATGCTCTGCGCACGCTCGCCGAAGCGGCGCAGGCGCGCGGCGACCTCGTGTTCCATGACCACGCCCTCGAGGCCGCCTTCTGGCGCTACTTCCGCAACGACGAGATCCATCAGTTCCACCCGCCTGCCGGCGCCGCGCGCATGTTCGAGCACCCGCCTTGGGCCGCGACGCGCTGATGCCTGCCCCACCGTCACCCCCGCTCAAGGAGACTCCACGATGACCTCTTGCAGGACTCTCGGCCGGACACGGCAGCGCGCCGGCGTGGCACTGCTGTGCGGCTCGCTCGTCGCGGCCCCGCTGCAGGCGCAGCAGGCCAACCCCGTGGCGGCGCTGTCCGACCTCGTGTACCAGTCCTACGATCACACGCAATCGCAGCTCCACGCGCGCGGCTATTCCTATGTCCACGCCGACCAGCGTGGCAGCAAGCAATGGCAGTACTGGTGGCTGCAGAAGGACCACCTGTGCGCACGCGTGGCCTATGTGGACAGGCGGGCCACGAGCATCGTCGAGGCGCTGGCGACCGACTGCAATCGACAGCCGGCCACCGAAGCGTCCAAGGACCGCGGCATGAGCACGGGCGCCAAGGTGGCCCTCGGCGCCGCCGCGCTGCTGGGCGTCGCAGCCCTCGCCCATCGCTCGCACGAGCGCGATCAGGAAAAGCACAAGAACGAACAGCAGGTCGCTGAGTACGAGCGAGGCTACCGCGATGGCCTGTACCACCAGCCCTATCACGACTACAACCGCTCGCCGTCGTACGTGGACGGCTTCCATGCCGGCCAGCAGAAGCGCGACGCCGAGACGAGTTACCGCTCGCCGTACGGCCATCACAGCGGACACGCCGCCTTCGTCAACCTCAACGATCTCGTGGGCTCGCGCGGCAGCAGTGCCGACGACGCACTTCATCGGCGTGGTTTCGTCAGCATGGGCGGCTACAAGTCGGGCAGCAGGTCCTTCTCGACGTGGTGGAGCGCAAGCACGCGTCAATGCGTGCAGGCCGTCACGGCCGACGGTCGCATCCAGGCCATTCATCTCCTGTACGAAGGAAACTGCACCTGACCGGATCGGCAGCCACTCGTCCATTGCCAGCAGTCGGGTCGGATCATGGAGAGCAGGACACCGAAACGGCTAGCCACCTGCCTGTTGAGCCAGGGCGAGGCGACGCTGATGTCGCTCGGCACGAGCTTCGCCTGCCCAGAGACTTGAGCGCTCGCGCTCACCACCACGACGCCGCACGATTGACAGCCATCAATCCCGAGCGGCGCCGTCGTCGGCCATGATGCTTGCAGCACCCACGCCCACCCCGCCATGGGACAAGAGATCGCCGATAGCGCCTTCAGCGCCGCGGACCGCGAACAGTTCGCCCGACGCCTGGCCGCGGAGACGCGCCTGGCGCGCGACTGCTTTCGTGCCGGCGGTTTCGCGAGCGACGCGCGCACGGCCGGCTTCGAACTCGAGGCCTGGTTGGTCGACCGCAATCTCTTCCCCGCGCCATGCAACCAGCGTTTCCTGGCACGGCTGGACAGCCCGTTGGTGGTGGCCGAGTTGTCGCGCTTCAACATCGAGCTCAACGGCACGCCCCAGCCACTGCAGGGTCGGGGCCTGTCCGCCCTGGAAGCCGAACTGGCCACCACGTGGAAACAGTGCGTGGCCACGGCGCACGAGGACGAAGCCACGGTCGTGGCGATCGGCACCCTGCCCACGCTGCGCGAGGCCGACCTGAACCTGGCCCACATGACGCCGTCCAACCGCTACGTGGCGCTGAACCGGGAGGTGCTGCACATGCGGGGCGGCCGGCCGTTGTCGCTGGACATCAGCGGTTCGCACGATCACCTCGTCACCACCCACGCGGACGTGATGCTCGAGGCGGCCACCACCTCGTTCCAGGTGCACCTGCAGGTGCCGGCGTCGCAGGTGGCGCGGCACCTCAATGCCTCGGTGCTGCTGAGCGCACCGCTGGTGGCGCTGGCAGCCAATGCGCCGTTCCTGTTCGGCCAGCGGCTCTGGCACGAGACGCGTGTGCCCCTGTTCGAACAGGCCGTCGATTGCGGCGACGACGCCCACCCCGAGCTGCGCCGGGTCACTTTCGGCCACGGCTACCTGGGCGCCGACCCGACCGAGGTCTTCGCCGACAACGAGGCGCACTATCCGGTGCTGCTGCCGATGCTCAGCGACGCGCCGCCCGAATCCTTCGCCCACCTGCGGCTGCACAACGGCACGCTGTGGCGCTGGAACCGGCTGCTGATCGGCTTCGACGACGCCGGCGCACCGCACCTGCGCATCGAGCAGCGCGTCATGCCCGCAGGCCCCAGCGTGCCCGACATGCTCGCCAACGCCGCCTTCTACTATGGGGCGGTGCACATGCTGGCGGCCGCGGTCGCGCCGCCCGAGGCGGCGCTCCCGTTTGCCCAGGCGCGCGACAACTTCTATCGCGCCGCCCGCGACGGGCTCGATGCTCGGCTCACCTGGCTGCACGGGCGCGAGACCAGCGCCGTCGAGCTGCTGGAGCACCTGCTGCCGGTGGCTCGCGAAGGGCTGCAGCGCCAGGGCATCGTCTCCGCCGACATCGATCGATACATGGACACGCTGGCCGTGCGCCTGCGCACCCGGCGCAATGGCGCCGCCTGGCAGATCGCCCATCACGAGCGTCACCGCGACGTCTTCCGCCTGACGGCCGACTACCTGGAGCACCAGCGCAGCGGCATGCCGGTGCACGAGTGGCCTGTCTGACCCTCGACGCCGGCATCGACAGCATGGTCACCCACAGGCCCCGCAGCATCGCCGCCGGCCTCGCGTTCAAGCCGCCGCCCGGCTGGCGCGGCCTGCGCGAGGCGCGCGAGCGCCTCCGGACCTGCGCATGGACGACGTCGGCGAGCCGGCACGGGCAGTCGCCGCGCCCGATGCCCGATGGCAGCCGCAGCATGCCGCCGAAGCCGCGGCCTGGCTCCCATCGTTGACGAATGGCATTGCAGGCAGCCCCGTCGGGCCTAGGATGTGGAGTCTCCCGGTCATGGGCCGGACCCGCTGAACCATTCACCGGAGACCACGATGGACCTGAAACTCCACCTGATCGACAGCTTTCATGCCCGCGGCAGCGACGGCAAGGAATACAAGGTCTGCGCCTACGAACGCATGCGCCACGACGAGTCGATCCACGACGGACAGGAGCGCTGGCTGCCGACTGGCGTCACCGAGTACCGCCTGGCCAGCGGCGACCCGATCGACGCGCGCGACGATGGGTCGATGACGGTGCTGAACAGCGGCGTCATGCTGAACACGGGCTGAGTTCAGCCCAGTTCTTCGGCCGGTCGCGCCACTGCTCGACGCCCTGCACGCGGCGGCGCGTGGTGCCGCCCAGGCGTTGTGCCAGCTGGGTGGCGCGAAAGGCGTGGCCGACGGTCGGCCCCGCTTCATGGGCCACACCGCGTTCGAGCGGTCCCACCTCGCCGCCCTTGGCGACGAAACGCGAGAGCATCGGGGTTCGCACGATGGCCCGCTTCTGAACCGGTGGCCGGGCCCGCCGCGGGTGCACAGCCACGCCCACGACCCGCGCGATGGGCGGCACCTGCCCGCTCGGATGCACCGGCTTGACCGGGTCGCACATGCGAGCGCGGTGCGCGACTTCTGGCAAGAGGAGGCACTGCGCAGCGTGGTCCACCCCGAGGCCGACGCTGCCGCAGCCGCTGCTCGAGGCCCCGATGGCGCTGGCGGCGACGGACAGCGTGAGCCCCGACGACCTGGTGCTCAACGACGCGATCTACTGCGAGCGCCGCGGCCAGACCTGCGCGGTGCGCCACCACGCAGCACACCGCCGGGCCCGGTTTCCCGAGCGACGACACGACGAGGTGCTCGTCTTCATGCACTCCGACAGCGCCGCGCAGCCCGAGGCAGCGCCCCACACAGGCGGTGAGTCACGCCGCTTCAGCGGCGTCGCCTGTCGCGTGGGCAGCCCGGTACGAGGCGGATGGGGCAGCTATCGGATGCGCCGCGCCTCGAGATAGAAGCGCTTCTCGTCGGCCTCGCCCATCGAGAAGCTCTTGCGCGGCAGGGGACCGTGGCGCGCCACGCGGCCGATCAACTCGCTCTTGCCCAGCGTGGCCAGATGCAGCCCGGCGCAGTTCTTCTCGCTCGCCAGCTGCGCCAGTGCGTCGTCGCCGTGCACATAGTCCACCTCGCGTGCACCTCCCTGGGCCAGCAGCGCATCCACGAAGCCCTGGAAGGTGGCCACGTCCAGCTGCGCGGCGGGTGCATCCGCCACCACCACCAGCGCATGACGACCACCCGGCTGCACCAGCCCGGCGGCATGCTGGCTGCGCGGCAGTGCCGCAAGCGCGGTGCGCATCGCCGCCGCATCGGGCTGCTCCAGGATGCGCAGCCGGGTGCCGAAATGCGCCGAGAGCGCCTCTCGGATGTCGCCGGTCACGCCGATCAGCAGGCGGTGGATGGGCGAGAACTCCAGCGCGGGGTCGTGGATGTTCTCCACCTCCACCAGCGCCCAGCGTGCGGGGTGGTCGGGCCCCGCGGTGGCCTTGATGCGATCCCAGCAGGCCTTGGCGGTGGCCAGCGAGTGGTTGCCGTCGCCCATGGCAAACAGCATGGGCGGCGCGTCGGGCGGCAGGCCGTGCCGCGCAGCGAACGCGGCGCCATGGCCCAGCGCCTGCAGCGCCTGCACCACATCCGCCTGCGCGCCGGCATCCAGCGCCAGGCCAGCCACGCGGCCGCCGCCCAGCATCAGCGGCGTGTCGTACAGCGGCTTCAGGCGCGCACGTTGCGCCACCAGCGGTTCGATGACCGTGCCCTGGGGGTCGTCGATCAGCACGAGGATGTGCGGCAGCTCCAACTCGGCACCCAGGCGCACCTCCACCCGCGGAGCAATGCGTTCGACGATGGTGCCCTCGGTGGGTCGGATCAGGCTGGTCGAGGTGGGTGCATGGTCGTAGTGCTCCAGGTCCAGTTCCATCATCAGCCCGCGGCGCACACGCCCGTCGGGCAGGCTGCGCTCCACCAGCACGGCGCCGGCGTGATCGCGCAGCAGTCCCGCGGCCAGGTAACGCCGCATCGTGGCCTGGATGCGCGCGATGCGGGCGGACTTGTCCGCGCTGGCCAGGAACACCTCGGGAAGGATCAGGTGCAGCGTGGACGGCGCATCGCCCACCTGGCCTGCCACGCGCTCCCAGTAGCCCGGGTCGCTCGTGTACTGGTCGCAGGCGATCACGCTCCAGCGCTGCAGATCGATGTCCGCACGGGGCAGCAAGAGATGCGGGGAGCGGAAGCAGGGGTCAGTGGCCATGGGTGGCGATCATGCCGCACATCAGCGGCGGGGCGATGCCCGCGATGGAGTTGCTGCGACACAGCCTGGCAGCCGATGCCCGCTGTGGGTCGACGGGTGACGGACGTTCGCGAGTGACGGCGACCGGCCGGGCCCGTGTGAGAACGTCCTAGGGATTGGTGTTTGACTCGGCTATTGCATTGCCCGTCGCCGAGGCATCCAGTACGCGAGTCAGCTTTTGCCATCTCGGCGCCTCATTTGCGGCGGCGCCAATGAGCTTCGAAGGCTCAAGCCCCCGCCATTCGCATCGCCTTCAGCGTTCTGGCAATACCCAACACCTGCATGACCCGCATGAGGTTGTAAGCCAGCACGTGCAGGCTCATCTCGGTGTCGACGTGCTCGAGCCCGCGCATGAGGAAGTGCGTCGTCCCCATCCAGTGCTTCAGCGTGCCGAAGACGTGCTCGATGGTGCTGCGTCGCTTCGTCGCAGCGTCATCGCATCGGGCTGCCGGTCGAGCCGGCGCTGCATGGCATCCAGCACGTGCTCGTGCTCCCAGCGCGAGATGCGTCGGTAGTCGCTCGGTGTGCACCGACGCTTCATCGGGCATTCGGGGCAGGCGCTGCTCCAGTAGCGGTGGATCTGCAGTCCGTTCTCTTCTCGTGTGTACCGGTAGATGGCGATCTGCCCTGCAGGACACAGGTATTCGTCGTCCCGCGCGATGTCGATGAAGTCAGCCTTGCCGAAGCGTCCCTCGGCCTTGGCGTTGGAGGTCATTGGCTTGGGCACGAAGGCCTGGATCCCGACGTCATCGCAGGCCTTGATCTCCGGTCCGTTGAAGTAGCCGCGGTTCGCGTAGGCTCGCAATCCGGGCTTGGCCATCGCCTCGCGTGCGGTTAGCGCCATCTTGCTCAGTTGCGCCCGGTCATGTCCGACATTGGTGACCTCGTGCGCGACGATCAGGTGGTGCTTGGCATCGGCCGCGGTCTGCACGTTGTAGCCCACCAGGCCCGTTCCCTTGGCCTGCGACATCATCGAACGGGCATCGGGGTCGGTCAGCGACAGCTGCTCGTCGGGTTGCTGCTTCAGCTTGTCCCGCATCCGATCCATACGGCGCATCTGGGCGCGCAAGGTCGCGATCTTGACCTTCAACTCGCGGCCCGGGGCGCGAACTCCAGCAGCGGCAGGGTGCGATGGGCCGTGTCGAGCGGGGCCAAGTAGGGCCGGATGCTCTCGTCGATCTGCTGTTGGCGCTTGTCGATCTTGGCGGGCGTGAAGTTGCGGTCGCGGCCGTTGACGGCCTTGAATTTGCTGCTGTCGATGGCCACGGTGGCCTGCGTGAACAGATTGAGCTCGCGGCACAGCACGACGAAGCGGCAGCACACGTTGCGGATGCCCGCACCGTTGTCGCGCCGGAAGTCCGCGATGGTCTCGAAGTCCGGGGCCAGACGGCCCGTCAACCACATCAGCTCGACATTGCGCTGGGCTTCGCGTTCCAGGCCTCGGCTGGACTGGATTCGATTCAGGTAGCCATAGACGTAGATCATGAGCAGGACTGCCGGGTGGTACGACGGCCGTCCGGTCTGCGCCGGGGCGGCGCCGTCGAAGCCCAGTGCGCGAAGGTCGAGCTCCTCGACGAAGGCGTCGACCGCGCG
The DNA here is from genome assembly GCF_937952055.1 of uncultured Piscinibacter sp. GTDB lineage: Bacteria > Pseudomonadota > Gammaproteobacteria > Burkholderiales > Burkholderiaceae_C > Piscinibacter. Next base: position 93,910 of record NZ_CALFYO010000022.1, on the reverse strand, counting down.
CACCGGGTTGTCCTCGGCAATCAAGTCGTCCAGGCACTGCGGCAGCAGCGTCACCTGGCTTCGCTGCTCGCCTTCGACGAATCGACCCATGTGCAACCTCCCGGGCGGAGTTGCTTCAATCTAGGCGATGCGAGGGGAGATTTCACACAGGCTCGGCCACGACCGGGCACTGCTGGAGGGCCAGTTTGGAGTCAGTTCACCACCACATCACCGCGGTCTCGCCGGCATGATCGGCGTAGTACAGGCGCAGGCGCAGCACGTACTTCTTGCCGCGCGACAGGCGCAGCTTCAAGTAAGCGTTGCGGTCCTCACCGCTGTCATCATCGCCGCCGCGGTATTTCATCTCGCCGTTCACGTCCTCGAACAGCACGATCACCACGTCGGAGGTGCCGAAGGTCTTGATCTCATAGTTGCGGCTGCGTGCGGGCAGCAGGCGCAAGTCCACCTGCTGGCCGGCGGCGATGTTGAGCTTGCGCGATTCCAGCAACTTCAACTCCGGGAAGCCGGCCACCGGACCCAGGGCCGGGTAGAGTTGCTTTACATAAGTCTGGTCGCGCGCCGAGAGGCCGCCCGCCGGTTGCAGCGCCTGGGTCCGGAACCTCTCGGGCACCTTGATCAGGCCGGCCTCGAACGGGTAGTGCATCACCGAGTTGGCGTCCCACTCGATGCCCTGCACTTGCGATTCGTCGAGTTTGCGAATGATGTTGAAGAAGGTCTTCTGGCGGCTCCAGCTGTTGGGCGGCTTGGCCAACGCGGCATACACCTTCTCTTCGTCCCACACGATGCCGGCGAACGGGTTCTGGTGCTCGTGCTCGAAGCCCAGCGTGTGGCCGATCTCGTGGATCGGGGTGTCCAGGTCGCCGGTGAGGTTCCAACCGAAGTTCATCGTGCGCTGGTCGGCACCGATGTCCAGGATGGCGCGGCCCACGTACGACCAGGCGCCGTCGCCCTGTTGAAAGTCGATGCGCACCATTGCCTGGTCACGCGAGGCCACCTCCTTGAACGTCAGCCCGATGCCCAGATCGGCCCATGCCTTGAAGGCCTTGCGCACCTGCGCCTTCTGCGTCTCAGCTCCGGCCCAGGGCATGAACTGGGTACTGCCGTCGGCGAATGTGACGTTCTGGCCGTCGGTCGGCTGATCGAAGAAGTAGTAGCTCAGTTCGGTGCCGTTCACCCATTTGTCGCCGATGACATTGATGGCACGTGCGCGGTCGGCGCTCACGCCGGGCCCGAACTCGCGCGGCATGGTGGGGCGGGCGTTGCAGTAGCGGTGGGTGTAGCGCGGTGCCTTGTCTTCGGCGGCGGCCGGAGCCGTCTTCTTTGCAGCGGAGATGCGGGCCATGGCTTGCTCCTTCAACGTGGGGGCCCGCAGCCTAGTCCGATCGGCCCGCGCCACCATCCTTCGATAAGGGGAGCACAGAGCACGATGTTGAGGCATATCAATCAGGTTGCGGGCTGGGATGCGCTGCACCGACAGCGGCCGCGCCAGCGACTGCTGCCCGATGTGCCACGAGGTTCAACCGTCTGCAGCGCCCGGCCACGCGCAGGCGCCCGCGGCGGCGCCCTGGCCTGCATCCCCAGGTGCGTGGGGTCCTCTCGATGACGCTCGCAGGATGGCCGCAGCGATGCTCAGTTCACCGCCGCACTGTCGGGCCTTGTTCCCGGTCGATCGGTGAATGCCCGCCTGCTTCGCGCGACTGGTACGTAGCAGCGTGGCCCACGACAAGGGGCGAGCGGACCGGCGGCGCGCCGGACCTGCAGGCGCCTGGTGCTGACAGGGTGATGGCGGGCACAATGAGCCGATGCGATGACATGCAGCCAAGCGCGTAGCCGGCACACGGTGCAGTCCCGCGGCCCACTGACCCACAACTCATCTTCAGAGACATGCGGCTCGCCACCTGGAACGTCAACTCCCTCGCCGTACGGCTGCCGCAGTTGCTCGACTGGCTCGTCGCCAACCCGGTCGACACCATCGTGCTGCAGGAGACCAAGCTCACGGACGACAAGTTTCCGCAGGCCGAACTCGAAGCAGCCGGCTACCGTGCGCAGTGGTTCGGGCAGAAGACCTACAACGGCGTGGCCTTGCTCAGCCGTCGCCAGGCCGCCGACACGGTACGCAACATTCCGGGCTTCGACGACGACCAGGCCCGTGTGATCGCCGCGACGGTGGACGGCCTGCGTGTGATCGGCGCCTACTTTCCCAACGGCCAGGCACCGGCCACCGACAAGTTCGCCTACAAGATGCGCTGGCTCGACGCGTTGCGCGCCTGGCTGGCCCGCGAACTCGTCGTCCATCCGCAGCTCGTTCTGCTGGGTGACTTCAACATCGCACCGGAGGACCGTGACGTCTACGACCCGGTCGCCTGGGCCGGACAGATCCACTGCACGCCCGAGGAGCGCGAGCAGTTCCGCTCGCTCGTCGCGCTCGGGCTGCACGATGCCTTCCGCCTCTTCGAGCAGCCGCCGAAGAGCTGGAGCTGGTGGGACTACCGCAACCTCGCGTTCCGCAAGAACCAGGGTCTGCGCATCGACCACATCCTCGTCAGCGACGCGCTCAGGCCGAAGGTCAGCGCCTGCTCGATCGACAAGCTGCCGCGCAAGAACGAACGGCCGAGCGATCACGCGCCCGTGACCGTCGAGTTGTCCGACTGATCCGGGGCCGAGCGACCGGTGGGGGACTAGTCGTCCAGGCCGAGTTCCTGGATCTTGCGCGTGATCGTGTTTCGGCCGATGCCCAGCTTCTGCGCCGCCTCAATGCGCCGGCCGCGCGTGATGTCCAGGGCTGTGTGGATCATGCGCGCCTCAAACTTGCGCGTCAGCGCGTCCCACACCTCGGGCGAGCCGGCCCTCAGCAACTGACGAGCCTCTTGCTCGAGGCCGGCGAGCCAGTCGCTGCCTGCGGCGACCGCGATGGGCGGGGCGGGCTCCGGCAGCGCCGGCGCCGCGGACGCCACGGCCGGCTCTGCGGCCACCACCGCAACCGGCGCGGACGCAGATGGTGCGGCTTCGCCCATCAGTTCGGGCGGCAAGTCCTTGGGTTCGATCACCTGCGCCGGAGCCATCACCGTCAACCAGTGGCAGATGTTCTCGAGCTGGCGCACGTTGCCGGGGAAGTCGAACCTCATCAGCCTGGCCAGCGCCGCATCGGTGATGCGTTTGGCTTCCACGCCCAGTTCGCGCGCGCTCTTCTGCAGGAAGAAGCGGGCCAGCGCAGGCACGTCCTCACGACGCTCGCGCAAGGCCGGCAGGCGCAGCCGGATCACGTTGAGGCGGTGGAACAGGTCCTCGCGGAACACGCCCTGCTTGACGCGGTCCTCCAGGTTCTGGTGCGTCGCGGCGATCACGCGCACATTGGCGCGCATCGGGTTGTGCCCGCCGACACGGTAGAACTGGCCGTCCGACAGCACGCGCAGCAGCCTCGTCTGCAGATCGAAAGGCATGTCGCCGATCTCGTCGAGGAACAGCGTGCCGCCGTCGGCCTGCTCGAAGCGACCGCGACGGGTGGTCTGCGCGCCGGTGAAGGCACCACGTTCGTGGCCGAACAGCTCGGACTCGAGCAGGTCTTTCGGGATGGCCGCGGTGTTGATGGCAACGAAGGGGCCGCTGGCGCGCGGGCTGTGCTTGTGCAACGCATGGGCGACGAGCTCCTTGCCGGTGCCCGACTCGCCGGTGATCAGCACGGTGACCACGCTCTGGCTGAGCCGGCCGATGGCGCGGAACACGTCCTGCATCGCCGGCGCCTGGCCGAGCATCTCGGGCATCTGCGACTGCGCCGCGTCGCGCACTTCCTCCCGCAGGCTCTCGTCGACGGCGCGGCGGATCAACTCGACCGCCTTGGGCACGTCGAAGGGCTTGGGCAGGTACTCGAAGGCGCCGCCCTGGAAGGCGCTCACCGCGCTGTCGAGGTCGGAGTAGGCGGTCATGATGATGACCGGCAGGCCGGGGTGGCGCTCCTTGACCTTGGTGAGCAGCTCGATGCCCGAGCCGCCGGGCATGCGGATGTCGGACACCAGCACTTGCGGCTCCTCGTCCTCCATCGCGGCGAGCACGTCCCGCGGATTGGTGAAGCTGCGCACCGCGAGTTCCTCGCGCGCCAGCGCCTTCTCCAGCACGAAGCGGATGGATTGGTCGTCGTCAACGATCCAGATGGGTTTCATGCCCTGCCTGTGGTGGCCACCCTCTGCCGCTTCGTCGCGGCGGCTCAGGGCAGCGGTATCACGATCTTGAACAGCGTCCTGCCCGGTTCGCTCTCGCATTCGATCGTGCCGTGGTGCTGCTGCACGAAGGTCTGCGCGAGCGTGAGTCCAAGCCCCGAGCCCCCTTCGCGCCCGGACACCAGCGGGTAGAAGATGTGCTCTCGGATGGACTCCGGCACGCCCGGGCCGTTGTCCTCGATATGCAATTCCAGTGCCAGACGATAACGCTGCTTGCCCAGGGTGACCTGCCGCGCGATGCGCGTGCGCAGGATGATCATGGCGTCCCCGGCAACGATGCGCTCGGCCAGCGCCTGTGCGGCGTTGTGAGCGATGTTGAGCACCGCCTGAATGAGTTGCTCGCGGTCGCCCCGGAAGTCCGGAATCGACACGTCGTAGTCGCGCTCGACCTGCAGCCCCTTCGGGAACTCCGCCATGATCAGAGAACGAACGCGCTCGCAGACCTCGTGGATGTTGACGTCGCTGACCACGTGCGGCTTGCGGTGCGGTGCGAGCAGGCGGTCGACCAGCGCCTGCAGCCGGTCGGCCTCGTTGATGATGACCTGCGTGTACTCGGTCAGCGCGCGGCTCTCGACTTCCATCTCGAGCAGCTGCGCCGCACCCCGGATGCCGCCCAGCGGGTTCTTGATCTCGTGGGCGAGATTGCGGATCAGTTCCTTGTTCGCACGGGCCTGGCCGAGTGCGCGCTCCTCGCGATCCTGTCGCGTCTGCTGCTCGATCTCCACCAGCTCGAGCAGCAGGTGCGACGTGCCGTCCATCTGATTGACGATCGCGTGCACCGGCAGCGCATCGGCGGCGCCATGCGCGGGGCGGCGCAACAGTGCCTCCATGCGGCTGGTGGAGAACTCGTTGCGCGCCACCGCCGCCACGGTCTCGCGCAGCATGTCCGCATCGACGAACCAGTCGAACAGCGAACCGCGCTGCACGCTTCGGCGCGACAGGCCGAGCACGTTCTCGAAGGAGGCATTGGCGAAGATGCAGTGCCCCTCCGGCGAGACCACCGCGACCATGGTCGCGAGGTGGTCGAAGGCGGCGTACGGTGCCGCGTCGTCGGCATGGGCGAGCGGCGCAGCAAGTTTCACGATGGCGGCAGCTTGGCCAGCTCACGCTTGAGCGCGGCGACGTCGCTCTCCTTGCGCGCGATCGCGGACTTCATCTCGGCGACGCGGTCGAGATACTTCTGATAGTTGCGCTCGTCGCCCCGCCGCTCGGGCTCGCCGTTGTTGTATTCCTTGCGCATCTGCTCGAGTTGCTCTTCTTCCTTCTTCAGTTCGGACTCGAGGATGCGGCGGGCATCGCCGTCGCGGGCACGCTGCTGCGCCGGATCGACCTTGGCATCGGCCGGGCGCTGGTTGCTGGCAGCGGCAGGCACGGGTGACGCAGTGCGCGGCCGCGCACCCTGGATCACGGTGATCGGCACCCCTTCCAGCACCTTGCAGCCTTTGGCCTCCGCTTCCTTCGCGCTGATGTCGGCACTGCTCGTGTACACGTTGCCCGGGCAGCGGTAGACGGTGGTGCCTTGCGCCGCGGCCGATGCCGGCCACAGCGCGGGTACAGCCAGCAGGGCCAGGAGGCTGGAACGGATTCGGTGCATGCGTGGAACTCCTTGCCTGCCCAACGCCGCAAAGGGAACCGCGGCCGACAGGGGTCGTGGGGCAATTGTCGCCCAGGGTCGGTGCATCGAAAGCAGAGAGAAGTTCCAGAAAAAAGGGACGGCCAAGGCCGTCCCTTCTGCGCCGCGTGAAAACCTCACAGGGCGTAGTACATGTCGAACTCCACCGGGTGGGTGGTCATGCGGAAGCGCGTCACTTCCTGCATCTTCAGCTCGATGTAGGCGTCGAGGTAGGCGTCGGTGAACACGCCGCCCTTGGTCAGGAAGGCACGGTCCTTGTCGAGGTAGTCCAGCGCCTGGTCCAGGCTGTGGCACACGGTCGGGATCTTCGCGTCCTCTTCCGGCGGCAGGTGGTACAGGTCCTTGGTGGCGGCCTCGCCGGGGTGGATCTTGTTTTCCACGCCGTCCAGGCCGGCCATCAGCAACGCGCTGAAGGCCAGGTACGGGTTGGCGGTGGGATCCGGGAAGCGCGCCTCGATGCGGCGGCCCTTCGGGTTCGCGACGTACGGAATGCGAATCGAGGCCGAGCGGTTCTTGGCCGAGTAGGCCAGCTTCACGGGAGCCTCGAAGCCGGGCACCAGCCGCTTGTAGCTGTTCGTGCCGGGGTTGGTGATCGCGTTCAGCGCACGGGCGTGCTTGATGATGCCGCCGATGTAGAACAGCGCGAACTCCGACAGGCCGGCATAACCGTCGCCGGCGAAGAGGTTCTTGCCGTCCTTCCACACCGACTGGTGCACGTGCATGCCCGAGCCGTTGTCGCCGACGATGGGCTTGGGCATGAAGGTCGCCGTCTTGCCGTAGGCAGCCGCGACGTTCTGGATCACGTACTTCTGCAGCTGGAGCCAGTCGGCGCGCTGCACCAGCGTGCTGAACTTGGTGCCGATCTCCATCTGACCGGCGTTGGCCACTTCGTGGTGGTGAACTTCGACCGGGATGCCCAGTGACTCGAGGATCAGGCACATCTCCGAGCGCAGGTCCTGGCCGCTGTCGACCGGCGGCACCGGGAAGTAGCCGCCCTTGACGCCCGGGCGATAGCCGCTGTTGCCATGCTCGTAGTCCTTGCCCGTGTTCCAGGCCCCTTCCTCGGACTCGATCTTCACGAAGCATCCCGACATGTCGACCTGCCAGCGCACGCTGTCGAAGACGAAGAACTCGGGCTCGGGGCCGAAGTAGGCGGCATCACCCAGACCGGAGGACTTCATGTAGGCCTCGGCGCGCTTGGCCAGCGAGCGCGGGTCTCGCTCGTAGGGCTTGCCGTCGCTGGGCTCGAGCACGTCGCAGGTGAGGATCAGCGTCGGCTCCTCGTAGAACGGGTCGATGTTGGCGGTGTTCGGGTCCGGCATCAGCAGCATGTCGGAAGCCTCGATACCCTTCCAGCCGGCGATCGAGGAACCGTCGAAGGCGTGACCCGAGCTGAACTTGTCTTCGTCGAAGGCGGAGACAGGCACGGACACGTGCTGCTCCTTGCCGCGGGTATCGGTGAAGCGGAAGTCGACGAACTTGACCTCGTTCTCCTTCACCATCTTCATCACGTCGGCGACGGTCTTGGCCATCAAAGATCTCCTGGCAGTCTGCTTGTGGGATTGGTCGAGTATTCGGGTCGGAACCCTGCGAGATGGGCGCGGGGCCCGAAAAGCGCACAGGAATGTAGCAGAAGGCATGCCAACGACCTCCGCCACGCCCCGTGGTCGGTCCTGTAGGCATGCACCACGCCGGCGGAGGGGAAGACCCATTCCGGTGCCATCAGACGCACTGGCTTGGTGCGGTCCTTGCCGAAATCAACGCACCAACTCAGGGCCGAGTTGCGCGCCATGGGCGGCCAAACCGCCGAGCAGTTCGGCGTAGGCCGCATCGAGGGCTTGCTCGGCCCCCTTCACGCCCAACTCGATGTGGCGGCCCCACTGCGGATGGTCGACGCTGGGCAGGCTGAACACCTTGATGCCGGGGAAGCGCGCCTCGATTGCCAACATCAGCGGCGTCAGCGTCGCCTCCATCGTGCCGAACACGATCACCGACTTCTCGCGCGTGGCCACGCGCCGATGCGCCTTCGCGCAGTGGGTGTCGAGCACCCACTCGATCATCGGCCAGGCCATCACCGGGAAGCCCGGCACGAAGAAGACGCCGCCCTCGCCCCCACCGGGGTGCAGACTGAAGCCGGCGATCTTGTTGTATGGATTGGGAATGAGGCGCGCGCCCTCTGGGAACACGCCCATGTTGAGCCGGTGCACGTTGTCGGGCCGGTCCGGCTCGTAGGGCAGACCCTGCTCGCGCGCGATGTCCTGCATGCGCTCGCGGATCAGTTCGGCAGCCTGAGCATGCAGCGCGAGCGGTGCGCCCAGCGCACGGCTGGCGCACTGGCGCGTGTGGTCGTCCGGCGTCGCGCCGATGCCGCCGCAGGAGAACACCACGTCGCCCCGCTCGGCCTCGGCGAACGCGTCGCGCAGGTCGGCGGTGATGCGCCCGGGGTCGTCGCCCACGTAGCGTGCCCAGGCCAGGCCGAGTCCACGCGCCTCGAGCAGTTCGATGATCTTGGGCAGGTGTTTGTCGGCGCGTTTGCCGGAGAGGATCTCGTCCCCGATGATGATCAGACCGAAGTTCATGGCGGAGGCAGCATCTCCATGGCGGGCGAAGGCGCCGGCGCGGGGGCGATGGCTTCAGCGCGCAGCCTCTCCAGCGCGGCGAGCGCGAAATGTGCGAACCACAGCGCCGCGAAGGCGAACACCAGGGTGTAGATCCAGATCGCCACCGGCACCAGCACCGGCGCCAGCGCGACGAACATGACGCCCGAGGCCCATACCAGGCTGGGCGCCGCGCCCAGGTAGCCGGCCAGCACGCCCATGCCCAGCAGCATGGGTCGGTAGCGTCGCACGATCTCGTGGCGTTCCGCTCGGCTGGCGTGCTCGGAAAGCACGTCGTAGATCAGCACACGATAGGTGAGCCAACCCCAGATCAGCGGTGGGATCACCAGCACCAGCGGCGGCACCAGCCACAGGGGCAACGAGATCAGCATCGCCAACAGGGCCACCACGGAGGCGCCCAGCGCGCCCAGCGTGCCGGTCCACCACGAGCCGCCATGGCGCAGTTCCAGCGCCGGAAAGCGCCGCTCGGCCACCAGGTGCAGCATCGACGGCGTCATCAGCACGGCGACGCACAGCAGTGACACGACCACGATCACCGGCGTGGCGAGGAAGACGACGATCAGCGGTGCGAGCGCCGATTTGAGCCCGCCCAGGTCGAAGCGCTCCAGCCAGGTGAAGAAAGAAGTGACCAGCGACCAGCTCTCGAGCGTCGCGTTGACCGCGTCGATGGACCGGTCCCAGAACAGGTAGCCCAGCCCCAGCGCCGCCACCACCATCAGCACCAGCGGCAGCACCGACAGTGCGATGACGCGCGGGTGCAGACAGTAGGCGGCGGCACGCCAGAAGGAGTCGATGAGCAGGCGCATGCGGTCGAGGATAGCCCAGCGTCCTGGCGCGCATCCCGCGCCGTCGCCGGGAGGGCGATCTACTCGTCGTCGCCGCCGAGCACGCCGCCGAGCAGGCCCCCGGCGCCAAATCCGCCGAGCACCGAACCCTCGCCGCGCCCACCGCCACCGGTCTGCGGCGCTGCCGCGAAGACGCGCGAGGCCAAGCGGGAAAACGGCAGGCTCTGCAGCCACACCGTGCCCGGACCGCTCACCTTGGCGAAGAACAGGCCCTCGCCGCCGAACAGCGCGGTCTTGATCTTGCCGACATACTGGATCTCGAAGTTGACCTCCGGTGTCATCGCCACCATGCAGCCGGTGTCGACCATCAACGTCTGGCCGGCCTGCAGTTCGCGCCGCACCACGGTGCCACCGGCGTGCACGAAGGCCAGGCCGTTGCCCTCCAGCTTCTGCATGATGAAGCCTTCGCCACCGAAGAAGCCGACCGACAGCTTCTGCTGGAAGTGGATGCCCAGCGAGACGCCGCGCGCGGCGCACAGGAAGGCATCCTTCTGGCAGATCAGCGTGCCGCCGAGCTGGCGCAGGTCCATCGGCAGGATCTTGCCCGGGTACGGCGCGGCGAAGGCCACGCGCTGCTTGCCGGGCGACTGGTTGGTGTAGACGGTGGTGAACAGCGACTCTCCCGTCACCAGCCGCTTGCCGGCCCCGAGCAGCTTGCCGAAGAAGCCGCCCTGCTGCGGGCCGCCATCGCCGAACACCGTGTCCATCTGGATGCCAGCGTCCATGAACATCAGGCTGCCGGCCTCGCCGACCGCCGCCTCGCCGTGATCCAGTTCGACCTCGACGAACTGCATCTCCGAACCCCTGATCTCGAAATCCACCACGTCCATGGCCATGTTCTGCCTCTCCTCGATGTGAGCCACCCGAAAAATGGGCGAGATGCTACCGACTCCGGCCAATCCCTAGCTTTACCCCCCCAAAGAGTTAACCCACGCATCAGGCAGACGCGCCAGAATTCGACCGGTCCGTCGTGCGACATGAACCTGCACCTGCCCACCCTGCTGACTGTCTGCGTCGCCGCGGTGGCCACTTCGGCCACCGTGATGACGCTGTATGGCAGCACGCAGCGCACCTACCGCGGCTTCGGCTGGTGGGTGCTGGCGCAATGGCTGCTGGCGCTGGGCTGCCTGCTGCAGTTGTTCCGCGGGGTCACGCCCGGAGTGCTGCCGCTGGCCAATCTGCTGCTGCTGCAGTGGCCGGTGGTCGTGCTCGCCGGCATGCGCCACTTCTGCCTGCGACGCCCGAGCCGGGTGCCATCGACGATGGACTGGTTGCTGCTCGCGCTGGCCTACCTCGTCTGGCTGGCCACCTGGGCGGCGCAGGCCTCGCTGGCGGCGCGCGTGGCCGCCTTCGCCGGCGGCGCCTGCGCGCTGCACGCCTACAGCGCCGCGATGGTCTGGCGCATGGCAGAGACGCGCCGCAGCGTGGCGATGAAGCTGCTGGTCGTGATCGACCTCGCGGCCGCGGCGGTCCAGTTGGCGCGCCTGGCGCTCGCTCTGATCGGCCGCGGCGAGAGCGCGGCCGCCCAGGAGGTGCTGCTGGCCAGCGGGTTGGTCGTGGTGGCCTCGTCGCTGGTCATGGTCTACCTGGCGCTGATGCTGACGAACGAGCGCAACGAGACCAACCTGCGTGCCTTGCACCGCAAGCTGCGCTACCTCGCCGACATCGACATGCTCACCCGCGTGCCGAACCGCCGGCACTTCCACGAGCTGGCCGGCCAGGCCCTGGCCGCAGGCCCTGTGCAGCCCTGTGCGCTGATGATGTTCGACATCGACCACTTCAAGCGCATCAACGACCTGCTCGGCCACGCCAGCGGTGACGAGGCGCTGCGCCAGGTGGCCCGCTGTGTGCGCGACTCGCTGCGCGCGCCCGACGTGGCCGGCCGACTGGGCGGCGACGAGTTCGCGGTGCTGCTGCCCGACACGGGCGTGGACGACGCCATGACCGTCGCGGCACGCATCGTCGCGCGCCTGGGCGATCGCCAGGTGGCGCCGAGTCTCGCGCCGCTGAGCCTGAGCTTCGGCGTGGTGCAACTGCATCCCGGCGAATCCCTCGACGACGCGCTGCGGCGCGCGGACCAGGCGCTCTACGAGGCCAAGCGGCAAGGCCGCAGCCGCGCCGTGCCGGCCTTCGGCATGGAGGCCCAGCCGGAGTTCGGTGAAAGCCGCTCGCTCGGCCTGACCAGCCTCTGAATCCCCACCTGGCCGGGACGATAGACTGGCGCATGCCCGAGTCCGCGACCCTGCCCGCGCCTGCCGACGAACGTCCGCGCCCCGGCGACAGCTACGTCCAGTCCTTCGCGCGCGGCCTGGCCGTGATCCGCTCCTTCGATGCCAGGGCGCCGCAGCAGACGCTCACCGAGGTGGCGCAGCGTGCCGGCCTGACGCGCGCCGGCGCGCGTCGCATCCTGCTCACGCTGGAAGGTCTGGGTTACGTGCGCAGCCAAGGGCGCCAGTTCAGCCTGACACCGAAGATCCTCGACCTCGGCTTCGCCTACCTGTCGTCGCAGCCGCTGTGGAATCTGGCCGAACCGGTGATGGAGAGTCTGGTCGAGGACGTGAAGGAATCGTGCTCGGCCGCGGTGCTTGACGGCGCCGACATCGTCTACGTGCTGCGCGTGCCGACCCACAAGATCATGAGCATCAATCTCGGCATCGGCAGCCGGCTGCCGGCAGCATGCACATCGATGGGGCGCACGCTGCTGGCGGAGCTGGACGAGGCGACCCTCGACGCGCTGCTGGCACGCCACCCGCTGCAGGCGCACACCGCCAGGACGATCACCGACCCGGACGCGCTGAAGGCGGAGCTGGCGCGGGTTCGCCGGCAGGGCTGGTGCGTCGTCGACCAGGAACTCGAAGAGGGCCTGGTGTCGCTGTCGGTGCCGATCCGCGACCGCGCCGGCCGCGCCATCGCGGCCATGAACGTCAGCGGCCAGGCGGCGCGCACCTCAGCGGACAGCATGGTCGAGCAGTTCTTGCCGCGTTTGCGGTCGGCAGCGGCGCAGATCTCGCAAATGCTGCAGATGAAGCCCTGAACGCAGATCCGCGGAGCCCTCTTGATCCACCTGCTCAACCTGCTCGCCGCCATCGCCCTGCTGGTGTGGAGCACGCACCTCGTGCGCACCGGCATGTTGCGGGTGGCCGGGGAGAACCTGCGCGGCATCCTGTCGCGCAGCTTCAGCAACCGGCTCAGCGCCATGTTCGCCGGGCTGGGCGTGACCAGCCTGGTGCAGTCCGCCACCGCGACCTGCCTGATCGTCGCGAGCTTCGTCGGCAAGGGCTTGGTGGCGAGCAGCGCGGCGCTGGCGGTGATGCTCGGTGCCGACGTCGGCAGCGCGATGATGGCGGTGATCTTCTCGTTCGACCTGTCGTGGCTGTCGCCGCTGCTGATCTTCGCCGGCGTGGTGATGTTCACCACGCGACAGGACACCGGCGTGGGCCGCGTCGGGCGCGTGCTCATCGGCCTGGGGCTGATCACGCTGGCGCTGCGGCTGATCGTCGACGCCACCACGCCGCTGACCGAATCGCCGGCCGTACGCGCGCTGCTTGCCTCGCTGCCCAACGAGGTGCTGCTGGACATCGTGGTCGGCGCGGCGCTCACCGTGCTGTCCTACTCCAGCCTGGCCATCGTGCTGCTCACCGCCACGCTGGCGAGCTCGGGCATCGTGCCGGCCAACGTGGCGCTGGGCCTGGTGCTGGGCGCCAACCTCGGCAGCGGCTTCCTGGCGCTGCTCGCCACCAGTGGTGCTTCGCCGCAAGTGCGGCGGTTGCCGCTGGGCAACCTGATGTTCAAGGGCCTGGGCGCGGCCATCGCCATCCCGCTGCTGCCGCAGGCCCATGTCTGGCTGCAGCTGACCGGCGCGTCGGTGCACGAGCAGGTGGTGTGGTTCCACCTCGGCTTCAACGTGATGCTGGCGCTGCTCTTCATCAGCTTCACCGGCGGTGTGGGCCGGCTCGTCGAGCGCGTGCTGCCCGAGCCGGCACTGGGCGCCGACGCCAGCCGCCCGCGCCACCTCGACCCTTCGGCGCTGGCCACGCCTTCGCTGGCGATCAGCTGCGCGGCACGCGAGGCGCTGCATCAGGCGGACGTGGTGGAGACCATGCTGCGCGGCATCCTGCCGGTGATCCGCCACAACGACCTGGTGCTTGCCGAGCAGTTGCGCAAGATGGATGACGCCGTCGACGAGCTGTACTCGGCGATCAAGTTCTATCTCACGCAGATCTCGCGCGAGGCGCTGTCCGTGCGGGAAAGCCGGCGGTGGACCGACATCCTGTCCTTCACCATCAACATGGAGCAGATCGGCGACGTCATCGAGCGCGTGCTGCAGGACGTGGAAGACAAGAAGATCCGCAAGAGCCGCAGCTTCTCGGAAGCCGGCCTGGCCGAGATCAGCCATCTGCACGAGCGCTTGCTGGCCAACCTGCGCCTGGGCATGAGCGTGTTCCTCGACGGCCATGTGCGCGACGCGAAGAAGCTGCTCGAGGAGAAGGCGCGCTTCCGCGACCTGGAGCGCGAGTACGCCGCCAGCCACATCGCGCGGCTGCAGGACAACACCGCGCAGAGCATCGAGACGAGCTCGCTGCACCTCGACCTGATCAGCGACCTCAAGCGAATCAACTCGCACATCTGCTCGATCGCCTACCCCATTCTCGACTCGGCCGGCGTGCTGTCGCAGACGCGCATCCGCCACTCCAAGCTCGCCGAGCTGAGCGTCGACGAAGACAAGCGCTGACGCCGTGGGCACGCTCGCCTGGCCGGTGCTGGCCGCCGTGTTGTGCGGCGCCCTGCTGCACGCCTCGTGGAACGCACTCATCAAGGGCGGCAGCGACAAGGCGCTGGACACCGCGCTGATCCACGGCCTGGGGCTGGTGATCGCGCTGCCGGTGGTGGCCGTCGTCGGCCTGCCGCCGCGAGACGCCTGGCCCTATCTCGCCGCCTCGATGGTCGTGCACCTGGCCTACTACGTTGCCCTCGTCGGCGCCTACAGGCACGGCGACCTGGGTCTGACCTACCCGGTGATGCGCGGCCTCGCACCGCTGCTGGTCGCGGCTGCAAGCGCAGCGGTGATCGGCGAGCCCCTGCCGCCCGCCGCCTGGGCGGGCGTGCTGGCAGTGAGCGCCGGCGTGATCGCCATCGGCCTGTCGCGCGGCTCGGTGGGAGGCCATCCGGCCAAGGCCTTGCGCTATGCGCTGGCGAACGCGGCGATCATCGCGCTCTACACGGTGATCGACGGGCTGGGCGTGCGCGCCGCCGGCCACGCGGCGTCGTACGTGGCCACGCTGTTCCTCTTCGAGGGGCTGCCCTACTTCGCCCTGGTGATGTGGCGCCGATCCGGCCAGCGCGAGGCAGCGCTGCACTACATGGGCAGCCGCTGGCGGCTCGCGCTGGCCGGCTCGGCCGCATCGTTCGGCTCCTATGCGATCGCCCTGTGGGCGATGACGCAGGCGCCCGTGGCGGTGGTTGCCGCCCTGCGCGAGACCTCCGTGCTGTTCGCTGCGGCGCTGGGTGCTCTGTGGCTGAAGGAAGGCTTCGGCGCAATGCGCGCCGCGGGCACGGTGCTGGTGGTGGCAGGCGTGGTGGCGTTGCGGCTGGCCTGAATGGCGCGTCCGGGCTCAGCGCCGCGCATCCATCTCCAGCGCATGGGCGTGGATCAGCGCCGCCTCCAGCGTGAACTGGCCGGCGGCGATGCCGTCGCGCAGCGTATCGGCGTCGATGCAGGAGAAACCGGCCACTTCGCCATCCTGGTTGGCCGGCTGCAGGCGGCGCGGCACAACGGCTTGGAACAAGGTCGCGCGCTCGACCATGTAGCCCTCGGCCACCGGCCGGCGGATCTGCAGGTGGCCGAGCGGCCGCAGCACATCGAGTTCGGCCAGGCGCAGACCGGCCTCTTCCCAGGTCTCTCGTTCCAGCGTCCGCGCCACGGTCTCGTCGGCCGCCATCAGGCCGCCGACCATCGTGTCCCACAAGCCCGGGTCGGTGGCCTTGTCGAAGGCGCGCTGCTGCACCCAGAAGCGCCCGTCGGCGTGTCGTCCGACCAGATGCACCGCGTGCGTGGTGATGCCCAGCGGACGCACCGCGGCCCGCTCGATGGCGCCCTGTCGCCGGCCTTCGGCATCGATCACCGGCAGCAGTTCGTCGCGCCAGCGGCTTGCCAGACCCTGGCCGCGCAGCCAGTGCGCCAGCTCGGCGAGCGCCTCGTCATCGTGCGAGCCGATCTGCCAGGCGCCCGCCGCTGTATGCAGGGGCAAGCCGGCCTCGGCCATGCGCTGGCCCATGGCCGGCTCGATCGAGCCGATCTCGACCCTGCCCAGCCGAAGCGGCTCGCGCGGAACCAGCGGCGCCTGCGCGGCACGCCGCCGCAATTCCTCCAGCCACTGCGGATCGTTCACGCTGCGCCTCCCGCGAGCAACGCGCGCAGCCCGTCCTCGTCGAGCACCGCCACACCCAGCTCGCGCGCCTTGTCGAGCTTGCTGCCGGCTTCGCTGCCGGCAATCACGCAGTGGGTCTTCTTCGACACCGAGCCGCTGACCTTGCCGCCGGCCTCCTCGATCAGCTCCTTGGCCTCGTCGCGCGACAGCGTGGGAAGCGTGCCGGTCAGCACCAGCGTCTTGCCCGCCAGCGGCTTCGGCGCCACGTCGGCGTGGTGCGCATCGTGCTCCGCCCAGCGCACGCCC
This sequence comes from uncultured Piscinibacter sp., assembly GCF_937952055.1. Classification (GTDB taxonomy): domain Bacteria; phylum Pseudomonadota; class Gammaproteobacteria; order Burkholderiales; family Burkholderiaceae_C; genus Piscinibacter. The sequence goes on along the minus strand of NZ_CALFYO010000022.1, from coordinate 77,926 downwards.
ACCGAGCGCAACTGCTCCACCACCTCGCGGTTGTGCGGCTGGTCGAAGAAGGTCCGGATGCTCTGCGCCACCACCGGACCGACGTCGTTGACCTCGAGCAGTTGCTCGACGCTGGCATCCATCAGGCCGTCGAGGCGGCCGAAGTGCTTCGCCAGGTCCTTGGCCGTGGTCTCGCCGACATGGCGGATGCCCAAGCCGTAGAGGAAGCGCGCCAGCGTGGTGTCCTTGCTCTTGGCCAGGCCTGCAAGCAGGTTGGCCGCGCTCTTCTCGCCCATGCGCTCCAGCGCGGCGAGCTTGGCCAGGCCCAGCGTGTACAGCTCGGGCAGGGTGCGCACGATGCCGGCGTCGACGAGCTGATCGACCAGCTTGTCGCCCAGGCCCTCGATGTCCATCGCGCGACGCTGCGCGAAGTGCAGGATGGCCTGCTTGCGCTGTGCCGGGCAGTACAGGCCGCCGCTGCAGCGCCAGTCGACCTCGCCCTCCTCGCGCGCGATGTCGCTGCCGCAGACAGGGCATTTCCCGCCCAGGCGTCTGTACAGGTCGAAGGGCTCGCCGGCGTCGGCCGGACGCCGCTCCAGCACCACGCCCACCACCTCGGGAATGACGTCGCCGGCCCGGCGCACGATCACCGTGTCGCCGATGCGCACGTCCTTGCGCCGCGTCTCGTCCTCGTTGTGCAGCGTGGCATTGCTCACCGTCGTGCCGCCGACGAACACCGGCTCCAGCTTGGCCACCGGCGTGAGCTTGCCGGTGCGGCCGACCTGGATGTCGATGTCGCGCAGCACCGTCATCTGCTCCTGCGCCGGGTACTTGTGCGCCACCGCCCAGCGCGGCTCGCGCGAAACGAAGCCGAGGCGCTGCTGCAGCGCGCGCGAGTTCACCTTGTAGACCACGCCGTCGATGTCGAACGGCAGCGCATCGCGCCGCTCGCCGGTGGTGCGGTGGAACTCGACCAGGCCCGGCGCGCCCCGCACCACGGCGCGGTCGGCACACACCGGCACGCCCATCGCTTGCAGCGCATCGAGCAGCGCCGCATGCGTGGCCGGCATGGGCCAGCCCTGCACCTCGCCCACGCCGTAGGCAAAGAAGCTCAGCGGCCGCGACGCGGTCACCGCCGGATCGAGTTGGCGCACCGCGCCGGCGGCGGTGTTGCGCGGGTTGACGTAGGTCTTCTCGCCTTTCGCGCGCTGCTGTTCGTTGAGTGCCTCGAAATCGTCGCGGCGCATGTAGACCTCGCCGCGCACCTCCAGCACGGGCGCGTCGACGTCCTCCAGGCGCAGCGGGATCTGGCCGATGGTGCGGATGTTCTGCGTCACGTCCTCGCCGGTCTCGCCGTCGCCGCGCGTGGCCGCCTGCACCAGCACGCCGCCCTCGTAGCGCAGGTTGATCGCCAGGCCGTCGAACTTCAGTTCGGCGGCGTACTCCACCGGCGGGGCGTCTTCCGGAAGCTCCAGCTCGCGGCGCACGCGCGCGTCGAAGGCGATCGCCCCCGAGGCCTCCGTGTCGGTTTCGGTGCGGATCGACAGCATCGGCACCGCATGCCGCACCGGCTCGAAGCCCTCCAGCACCTTGCCGAGCACACGCTGCGTGGGCGAGTCGGTCGTCAGCAACTCGGGATGCGCCGCCTCGATGGCCTGCAGTTCCTGGAACAGGCGGTCGTACTCGGCGTCGGGGATCTCCGGCGCGTCGAGCACGTAGTAGCGGTGCGCATGGTGATGCAGCAGCCGGCGCAGTTCGGCAGCGCGGACGGAAGGATCGGGGGAACGCATGCCGCGATTGTCGACCAGCCGCGTTGCGCCCCGGGCGCCCGCGGGATTCAGGCCAGAGCGAAGGCCCGGCGAAGCCGGCCGGCGCCGGCCTGAGGCGAGCCGCCTGCGCTGTGCACCTTCACGGGCGCCTCGCTCCGGCGGCTCAGCTGAACAGGCGACGCGCGGCGGGCGACCCTGCAGCGAGGTCGCGCGACGCCAACTCCTCGTACAGCCGCGTCAGCTCGCCGCCGATCACCGCGAAGCTCTCGGCACCGAGCGGGTTGCCGTTGTCGTCGACGATCGCCGCGTCCATGCCCAGCGACAGCGCTTGCGCGCTCGCCTGCCAGGCGACGAAGGGCTCGCTGGCCGCATCGGTCTGCGGCACGTCGAAGCTCAGCGTCACGTCGCGCAGCGCAGCCTGATTGGGGTCGTCGGCCAGCGCCGCCTGAGAGTCGAAGGCGAGCGTCAGCACCGGCGGAGCCCCCTCCTCCGTTCCCGGCAGCACCAGGCGCCCCGGCACCATGCCGGCCACGAAACCGTGCCGGGCAGCGTGCTGCTGGATGTAGCCCACGCTCCAGGCCACCGAGCGGGAACGCAGGTGCACCGCGAGCTGGGCGTCGTGATCGCCGGCGAAAGCGTCGAGCTCGCGGGCCCGTGCGACCACCTCCAGCATGTCGGGGAAGTCGGCCATCGCACCGATCGCGTCGGCGAAGGCCTGCACCTTCTGCACGAACTCGGAGTACTCGATCTCGTTGAGCGCGCCGCTGCGGTTGGCGAGCTGCACCCCGGCCTGGAACTCGCCGTAGCGCTGGCCGGCGGCCGGCGGCTCCCACTCCTTGCTGAACACGTTCAGGCCCTCGATGAAGAAGGGCTTGCTGCCTGCGCGACGCGTCGGCGGCAGGTGGGAGATCGCCATCTCGCCGCTGATCTGACCCTCGACGCCGAGCGTGGCCACGGCGTCGATCAGCGCATCGACGCGCGGCACGCTGCGGCGCGGCGGACGCACCTCGGCGACCGTGCCGTCGGAATCCGCGGCGGCATCGGTCGACTGCAGGCCTGGTTCGGACGCGACGTCGACGAGCACCGGCTCGCGCGGCTGAGTCGGTGCGGGCGGCACGACCCTCTTCGGCTGCGCCCTGCGCGACTGCCAATAGGCATGCGCGGCCATCGCCGCCAGCACCGCCGCACCGAACAAGGCGAGCGCGACGGTGAGGCTCATGGCCGGTGCACCTTCAGGCCGCCTCGGCCATGCTGACCGCCGCTTCCATGTCCACGGCGACGATGCGCGACACGCCCTGCTCCTGCATGGTCACGCCGATCAGCTGCTCGGCCATCTCCATGGCGATCTTGTTGTGGCTGATGAAGAGGAACTGCGTGCCCTGCGCCATCTCCTTGACGAGCTTGGCGTAGCGCTCCGTGTTGGCGTCGTCCAGCGGCGCATCCACCTCGTCGAGCAGGCAGAACGGCGCCGGGTTGAGCTGGAAGATGGCGAACACCAGTGCAATGGCGGTGAGCGCCTTCTCGCCACCCGAGAGCAAGTGGATGGTGCTGTTCTTCTTGCCCGGCGGCTGCGCCATCACCTGCACGCCGGCATCGAGGATCTCGTCGCCGGTCATCACCAGCTTCGCGTTGCCGCCGCCGAACAGAGACGGGAACATGCGGCCGAAATGTTCGTTGACCTGGTTGAAGGTGTTGCCCAGCAGGTCGCGCGTCTCCAGGTCGATCTTGTGGATCGCGTCCTCCAGCGTCCGGATCGCATCGGTGAGGTCGGCGTTCTGCGCGTCGAGGAAGGTCTTTCGCTCGCGCGCCGCGGTGAGTTCGTCGAGCGCAGCGAGGTTCACCGCGCCCAGTGCGTTGATCTCGCGATTGATGCGGTCGATCTCGCCCTGCAGTCCCTGGAGCCTGACGCCGTTCTCCTCGATGCCCTTCGCCAGCGCCTCGAAGTCGACGTTGGCGGCCGTCAGTTGCTCGAGGTACTGTGCGCCGCCGAGCTGCGCCGCCTGTTCTTCCAGTTGCAGCTTGGTGATGCGCTCGCGCAAGGGTTGCAGGCTCTGCTCGTGCGACAGGCGCTGCTCCTCCGCGCGCCGCATGCGCAGCGTCAGGTCGTCGTATTCGCTGCGCTTGGCACCGAGCGCCGCCTCCCGCTCCAGCTTGAGTGCCAGCGCGGTCTGCAGTCCGGCCTGCGCGGCGGCGTCCGTCAGGCGCTCCAGCTCGTCCTGCAGTTGCTGGGCCGACGACTGATTGGCCGCCACCTGTTCCACCGCCGTCTCGATGCCGCGCTGCAGCTCGCCACGCCGCGCCGCCAGCGATCGAGCATGGAACTGCGCCTCCTGGCTCTGGCGCTCCAGCGCACGCAGCTGCTCACGCGCCTCGGACAGCTTGCGCTCTGCCGCGATCACGTCCTCGTCCAGCTCGGCGTGGCGCTCCTGCGTGGTGGCGAGCTGCATGTCCAGCTCCTCGAACCTCGCCTCGCCGGTGGCGCGGCGCTCGTTCAGCTCGTCGAGCTGTCCGTCGAGCTCGGCAAGCTCCTCGTCGAGCTGCGCGCGGCGTGTGCTGGTCTGCTCGGCCAGTTGCGACAGGCGCAGCAGGTCCACCTGCAACTGGTGGGCGCGCGTCTGCGCCTCGGCGGCATCGCGGCGCACGCCGACCAGGCGCTGCGAGGCCTCGGTGTAGGCCGCCTCGGCGCGCACCAGGGCGCTGCGCGCTTCGTCGGCAATCAGCGCCTGTGCACGCAGCTGGCGCTCCAGGTTCTCGATCTCCTGCGCGCGCGCCAGCATGCCGGCCTGCTCGGAGTCCGGCGCGTAGAAGGCCACGGCGAACTGGCTGACCTGATGGCCCTCGCGCGTGGTGATCACCTCGCCGTGCGTCAGCTTGCCGCGCGCGGCGAGCGCCTCGTCGAGGTTCTGTGCGGTGTAGACACCCTCCAGCCAGTCGTTCAGCAGTGCCTTCAGCCCGGCGTCGCCCAGCCGCAGCAGGTCGGACAGGCGCGGCAGCGTCTGGTGGGTATTGGCGATGGAGGCATTCGGCGGCGTGTAGAAGGCCAGCTTGGCCGGTGGCGCGTCGTCGGCGAAGGCGCGCACGGTTTCGACACGGCCGACCTCCAGCGCGTTGAGCCGCTCGCGCAGCGCCGACTCCAGCGCCGTCTCCCAGCCCGGCTCGATGTGCACCTTGGTCCACAGACCCTGCAGGCCGTCCAGGCCGTGCTTGGCCAGCCAGGGCTTGAGCTTGCCCTCGGTCTGCACCTTCTCCTGCAGGGCGCGCAACGCATCGAGGCGCGCGTTCAGATCGGCCTGCTTGGCCGACTCGGCATTGACCTGCTCCTGCTTCGTGCGGCGCTCCTCGTCGAGCGCCGGCACCTGTTCGCCCAGTTCGTGCAGCCTCGCGTCGGCGGTCGCCTGCGCTTCGTCGGCCACCTCGGCCTGCTGCTTCAGCTCGGCCAGGCGCTGCGTGTCGGGAGCGGCGAGCTGCTGCTTCTCGGCGACGAGCCGCTCGCGACGGGTGTTGAACTGGCGGCGCTGCTCGTCGATGTTTCGGCTCTCGGCCGCCAGCAGCTGGATCTGCTGCTGCACCTGGGCCACCACATTGCGCTGCTCGTTGCTCCTGGCCTGCGCGGCGCGCACCGCGTCTTCCAGCGTCGGCAGATTGCCGGCCTGCTCCTCGGCCTGCGCGGCGAGCACCTCGCCCCGCTCTTCGGCGGCGGCGATCTGCTCGGCGATCTGGCCGAGTTCATCCTCGGCCTCGCGGCGGCGCTCGTCCCACTGTTCGCTGCCGGCCTTCAGCTCGGCGAGGCGCTGCTCGACGCGCGCACGGCCCTCGACGACATAGCGGATGCGTTCCTCCAGCCGGCTGACCTCCAGCGCTGCCTCGGCGAGCAGGCCTTGCGCGCCGTGCAGTTCGTCGCTGGCGGTGTAGTGCGCCTGGCGGATCGTCTCCAGTTCGGCCTCGCCCTGGCGCAGTTCGGCCAGGCGCGCCTCGAGCGCGTTGGTGGCCTCGAGCACCGCCTTCTTGACGCGCTCTTCCTCGCTGGCCGCGTCGCGGTGCTTGAGGAACCAAAGCTGGTGCAGCTTGAGTTCGCCGCTTTGCTGCAGGCTGCGGTACTGCTGCGCCACCTCGGCCTGCTTCTCCAGCTTGTCGAGGTTGCTGGTCAGCTCGCGCAGGATGTCCTCGACCCGGACCAGGTTCTCGCGCGTGTCCTTCAGCCGGTTCTCGGTCTCGCGGCGGCGCTCCTTGTACTTGGAGACGCCGGCGGCTTCCTCGAGGAACAGGCGCAGTTCCTCGGGCTTGGATTCGATGATGCGGCTGATCGTGCCCTGGCCGATGATGGCGTAGGCGCGCGGGCCCAGGCCGGTGCCGAGAAAGACGTCCTGCACGTCGCGGCGGCGCACCGGCTGGTTGTTGATGTAGTAGCTGCTGGTGCCGTCGCGCGTCAGCACGCGCTTGACGGCGATCTCGGTGAACTGGTTCCACTGGCCGCCGGCGCGCGCGTCGGCGTTGTCGAACACCAGTTCGACGCTGGAGCGGCTCGCCGGCTTGCGGTTGCCCGAGCCGTTGAAGATCACGTCCTGCATCGACTCGCCGCGCAGTTCGCTGGCCTTGCTCTCGCCCAGCACCCAGCGCACCGCATCCATGATGTTCGACTTGCCGCAGCCGTTGGGGCCCACCACCCCGACCAATTGCCCGGGCAACTGGAAGTTGGTCGGCTCGGCGAACGACTTGAAGCCGGAGAGCTTGATCGAGTTCAGGCGCATGGGAGAGCGGGTGACTGCTCGGCGTCGAAGTTCGGAGACTTTCGCCAAGTCCTTGATTCATATGAGAAAACCCGCGCTGCCGCGGGTCCTCTTCGGGGCGGGATGATAGCATCGCGGCCCCGCGCAATCCCTCTCCAGACGTGTCCGCCATGGCCAAGAAGACCCCCGCCCAGCCGCCGCTCAGGCAGCGTCCGATGCCGCCCAATCCACCCAGCGCGCCGAGCAGGGAACTGCACGTCTTCGAGAATCCGGCGCCGGAGCGCGACTATGTCATCCAGTTCCAGGTGCCCGAGTTCACCTGCCACTGCCCGCTGACCGGCCAGCCCGACTTCGCGCACTTCACCATCGACATGATCGCGGACAAACTGTGCGTCGAGCTGAAGAGCCTGAAGATGTACTTCTGGAGCTTCCGCGACGAGGGGGCGTTCCACGAGAAAGTGACCAACACCATCCTCGACGACATCGTCGCGGCCACGGCGCCGCGCTTTATCCGCATCACCGCCAAGTGGTACGTGCGCGGGGGCATCTACACCAACGTGGTCGCCGAGCACCGCAAGAAGGGCTGGAAACCCCGGCCCCGCGTAGACCTGCCGGCGCACCCGGCACAGACCGGCCTGCTGTGAGGCAGGCATCGATAATTCGCCGATGAACCCGCTCCTCGCGCGCCTGCACCCCTACCCGTTCGAGAGACTGCGCGAGCTGACGCGCGGCATCACGCCCAATCCGGCGCTCGCACCGATCGGCCTGGGCATCGGCGAGCCCAAGCATGCGACGCCGGAACTGATCAAGCGCGCGCTGACCGGCCACCTCGCGGGTCTGGCCAGCTACCCGGCCACCGCGGGCGAGCCCGCGCTGCGCCAGGCCTGCGCGGCCTGGGTGCAGCGCCGCTACGGCGTGGCGCTGGACGCCAACACGCAGGTGCTGCCGGTGAACGGCTCGCGCGAGGCGCTGTTCGCGCTGGCCCAGACGGTGATCGACCCGACGAAACCCGGCGCCGCCGTCGTCTGCCCCAATCCCTTCTATCAGATCTACGAGGGTGCGGCGCTGCTCGCCGGGGCCCAGCCGCACTACGCCAACAGCGACCCGGCGCGCAATTTCGCCCCCGACTGGGCCAGCGTGCCGGCGGAGGTCTGGGCGCACACGCAGTTGCTCTACGTCTGCTCACCGGGGAATCCGACCGGCGCGGTGATGCCGCTGGCGGAGTGGAAGATGCTCTTCGATCTGAGCGACCGCCACGGCTTCGTCATCGCCTCGGACGAGTGCTACTCGGAGATCTACTTTCGCGACGAGCCGCCGCTGGGCTCGCTGGAGGCCGCTACCCGGCTCGGCCGCAGCGATTTCCGCCGGCTGGTCGCGCTGACCAGCCTGTCCAAGCGCTCCAACGTGCCGGGCATGCGCTCGGGGTTCGTCGCCGGCGATGCCGCGATCCTCAAGCCTTTCCTGCTCTATCGGACCTACCACGGCAGCGCGATGAGCCCGGTGGTGCAGGCCGCCAGCATCGCGGCCTGGAACGACGAGGCGCATGTCGTCGAGAACCGCGGTCTGTACCGCACCAAGTTCGCCCAGGTCACTCCGCTGCTCGCGCGCGTGATGGATGTCGCGCTGCCCGACGCCGGCTTCTACCTCTGGGCGCGCGTGCCGGGCGGGGACGACGTAGCCTTCGCGCTGCAGTTGCTCGCTCAATACAATGTGGCCGTGCTGCCCGGCAGCCTGCTCGCCCGCGAAGCCGGCGGCATCAATCCCGGCGCCGGCCGCGTGCGCATGGCCCTGGTGGCCGGCGTCGACGAGTGCCTCGAAGCCGCGCAACGCATCGTTTCCTTCATCCAAGCCCGCTGAGCCATGAGCCAACAACTGCAGAACATCATCGACCTCGCCTGGGAGAACCGCGGCAGCATCACCGCGGCCAGCAGCCCCGAAGTGCGCGAGGCGGTCGAGCAGGTCATCGCCGATCTCAACGCCGGTCGCCTGCGCGTGGCCGAACGACAAGGTGTCGGCCAGTGGACGGTCAACCAGTGGATCAAGAAGGCGGTGCTGCTGAGCTTCCGCCTCAACGACAACAAGCCGATGCATGCCGGCGACCTGGCCTTCTTCGACAAGGTGCCGCCCAAGTTCTCGCACCTCGACGAGGAGCACATGCGTGCCTCGGGCGTGCGCGTCGTGCCGCCGGCCGTGGCCCGCCGTGGCTCGTACCTGGCGAAGAACGTCGTGCTGATGCCCAGCTACGTGAACATCGGCGCCTACGTCGACGAAGGCACCATGGTCGACACCTGGGCCACCGTGGGGTCCTGCGCACAGATCGGCAAGAACGTGCACCTGTCCGGCGGCGTCGGCATCGGCGGCGTGCTCGAGCCGCTGCAGGCCAACCCGACGATCATCGAGGACAACTGCTTCATCGGCGCGCGCTCGGAAGTGGTCGAGGGCGTCATCGTCGAAGAGAACTCGGTCATCTCGATGGGCGTGTACATCGGCCAGAGCACGAAGATCTACGACCGTGCCACCGGCGAGGTGAGCTACGGCCGCATCCCGGCCGGCTCGGTGGTGGTCAGCGGCAGCCTGCCCAGCGCCGACGGCAAGTACAGCCTGTACTGCGCGGTGATCGTCAAGCGCGTCGACGCGCAGACGCGTGCCAAGACCAGCATCAACGAACTGCTGCGCGCCTGAACGGGCCCCACCACGACACACGCACGGGAGGATCGGCATGAGCGGCGGAAACATGGAACGCGTCCTGCGGCTGATGGCCGAGAAGGGCGCGTCGGACGTCTACCTGTCGGCCAACTCGCCGATCCTCATCAAGATCAGCGGGCAACTGCTGCAGCTTTCCGACCAGCCGCTCACGCACAGCCAGCCACGCCAGCTGCTCGCCGAACTGCTGACGCCGACGCAGCTTGAGGAGCTCGACGACACCGGCGAGTTGAACATGAGCATCGGCCTGTCCGGCGTGGGCAGCTTCCGCCTGTCCGGCTTCAAGCAGCGAGGCTCGGTCGCGGCGGTGTTCCGCTGCATCCCGGTGGTCATCCCGTCGCTGGAAAGCCTGAACGTCCCGCCGATCCTGAACACGCTGATCCTCGAGAAGCGCGGCCTGATCCTGATGGTCGGCGCCACCGGCACCGGCAAGAGCACGACGCTGGCGGCGATGCTCGAGCAGCGCAATCAGCAGATGGCCGGGCACATCCTCACCATCGAGGATCCGATCGAGTTCCTCTTCACCAACAAGAAGTCGGTGGTCAACCAGCGCGAGGTGGGCCGCGACACCAACAGCCTGCAGGTCGGCCTGAAGAACGCGCTGCGCCAGGCGCCGGACTGCATCATGATCGGCGAGATCCGCGACCGCGAGACCATGACCTCGGCGATCTCGTACGCGCTGTCGGGCCACCTGGTGCTTTCCACGCTGCACGCGAACAACTCGTACCACGCGCTCGGGCGGATCCTGTCCTTCTACACGCCGGAAGCGCGCCCGGCCCTGCTGGCCGACCTGGCCGCCGGGCTGAAGGGGGTGATCTCGCAGCGCCTCGTGCGCGCCGTCGCCGGCGGACGCGTGCCCGCCGTGGAGGTGATGCTCAACACCAAGCTCGTCTCCGAGCTGATCGAGCAGGGCGATTTCAGCGGCGTGAAGGAGGCGATGGAGAAATCGCTCGCAGAAGGCTCGCAGACCTTCGAGCAGGACCTCGCGCGACTGATCACCACCGACGTCATCACCCGCGACGAGGGCCTGGCCTACGCCGACTCGCCGACCAACCTGATGTGGCGCCTGCAGAACGACATGTCGCCCGTCTCGCGCATCCAGCCGAAGAAGGAAGAGTCGGACGACCAGCCGACCTTCACCGAGATCCAGCTTGATGTGCGCGAGGAGACGAGCACGATGTCGGGCCTGCTGCGGCCCAATTGAGCTCGATGACACGGACCCTGCACCTCGTCGAACAGCTCATCGCCTGCCGCTCGGTGACGCCGGACGATGGTGGCTGCCAGGCCATCATCCGCGAGCGCCTGCTGCCGCTCGGCTTCGAGTTCGAGACGCTGGTCTCGGGCCCGGACGACTTCCGCGTCACCAACCTCTGGGCCCTGCGACGCGGCAGCGATGCGCGCGCCCCGCTGCTGGTGTTCGCCGGTCACACCGACGTCGTGCCCACCGGTCCGCTGGCGCAATGGACGAGCGACCCCTTCGTGCCCACCCATCGCGGCGGCAGGCTCTACGGCCGTGGCGCCGCCGACATGAAGAGCTCGCTGGCCGCCATGGTGGTCGCCACCGAGGAGTTCGTCGCCGCCCACCCGGCGCACCGCGGCTCGGTCGCCTTCCTGCTCACCAGCGACGAGGAGGGCCCGGCGAACGACGGCACGGTGAAGGTGGTCGAGCGGCTGCAGCGCCAGGGCGTCCGCCTCGATGCCTGCATCGTCGGCGAGCCGACCTCGGTGCAGCGGCTCGGCGACATGGTGAAGAACGGCCGCCGCGGCTCGCTGTCCGCGCGGCTCACGGTCAAAGGCGTGCAAGGCCACATCGCCTACCCGCAGTTGGCGAAGAACCCCATCCACCTCGCCGCCCCGGCGCTGGCCGAGCTGGCGGCAATCGAGTGGGACCGCGGCAACCGCTACTTCCCGCCGACGAGCTGGCAGATGTCGAACATCCACGCCGGCACGGGCGCGACGAACGTCATCCCGGGCGAACTGGTGGTGGACTTCAACTTCCGTTTCTCCACCGAGTCGACGCCCGAGGCGCTGAGGCAGCGCGTGCAGGTGGTGCTCGACAGGCACGGGCTGGATCACGAGCTCGCCTGGACGCTCGGCGGCGAGCCCTTCCTGACGCCGATCGGCTCGCTGAGCGACGCACTGGCGGGCGCGATCCGCGCCGAGACCGGCATCGAGACCGAGCTGTCGACCACAGGCGGCACCTCCGATGGCCGCTTCATCGCGAAGATCTGTCCGCAAGTGGTCGAATTCGGGCCGCTCAACGCCAGCATCCACAAGATCGACGAGTGGGTCGAGGTGGCCAGCCTCGAGCCCTTGAAGAACATCTACCGTCGCACTTTGCAGACATTGCTCGCATGAAGCTCATCGACCTCATCACCGCGCAGAGCGCCCGCCTCAAACAGGCGGGCGTTTCGTTTGGCCATGGCACGACCAATGCCTTCGACGAGGCCGCCTGGCTGGTGCTGTTCGCACTCGGCCTGCCGCTGGATGCGCTCGAGGAACGCGCCCAGCGCGAACTGCCGCCCGAGGAGCAGGCCAAGGCCGAAGCGCTGGTGACGCGGCGCATCGAGACGCGCCAACCCGCCGCCTACCTGACCAAGGAGGCTTGGCTGCAGAACGTGCCGTTCTACGTCGACGAGCGTGTCATCGTGCCGCGCTCCTTCATCGCCGAGTTGCTCGTCGACGGCGAAGAAGTGGGCACGCTCGATGCCTGGCTGTCGGACCGCACGAAGCGCGTGCTCGACCTGTGCACCGGCAACGGCAGCCTGGCGGTGATCGCTGCGATGGCCTATCCGGAGATCGAGGTCGACGCTGCCGACATTTCCGAAGATGCACTGGCGGTGGCGCGCCTCAACGTCGACCGCCACCGGCTGGGCTCGCGCATCCGTTTGCTGCAGTCGGACCTGCTCGCCGCCGTGCGCGGCCCTTACGACCTGATCGTCTGCAATCCGCCGTACGTGAGCAGCGAAAGCATGGCCAGGCTGCCCGCCGAATACCGCGCCGAGCCGGCGATCGCGCTGGCTGGCGGCGACGACGGCATGGACCTGGTGCGCCGCATCCTGCGCGACGCGCCGGCGCAGATGAACGCCGACGCGGTGCTGGTGCTGGAGATCGGCCACGAACGGCACCATTTCGAGCGAGCCTTTCCGCGCGCCGAGGTGGCCTGGCTGCCCACCAGCGCGGGCGACGACGAGGTGCTGCTGATGACGCGCGACGCCCTGATCAGGCTCGCCAGGCAGAACAAGGGCTGACCCGATGCTGGCGCTCAATGACATCTCGCTGCGCCGCGGCGTCAAGCTGGTGCTGGAGCACACCAGCGTGACGCTGCAGCCGGGCGAGAAGATCGGTCTGGTCGGCCGCAACGGCGCCGGCAAGTCCTCGCTGTTCGCGCTGCTGACGGGCAAGCTGCAGGCCGACGGCGGCGAGGTGCAGATGCCGCCGCGCTGGCAGCAGCCCGGTGGCATGGCCGAGGTGGCGCAGGACATGCCCGAGACCGATGAGGGTGCGACCGACTTCGTGCTCGCCGGCGACACGCCGCTGATGCTGGCGCGGTCACGCCTCGCGCAGGCCGAGGCCGCCGATGATGGTCATGCCATCGCCGAGGCGCACCACGCCATCCAGGATGCCGGGGGCTTCGACGCCCGCTCCCGAGCGCAGGCGATGCTGATGGGTCTGGGCTTCCGCAGCGAGCAGCTCGACGCGCCGGTGAACAGCTTCTCCGGCGGCTGGCGGATGCGGCTGCAGCTCGCCCGCGCGCTGATGTGCCCGGCCGAGCTGATGCTGCTCGACGAGCCGACCAACCACCTCGACCTCGATGCGCTGGTGTGGCTGGAGTCCTGGCTGAAGCGCTATCCGGGCATGCTGATCGTGATCAGCCACGACCGCGAGTTCCTCGACGCGATCACGCAGGTGACGCTGCACCTCGACAACGCCAAGCTGACGCGCTACGGCGGCAACTACACCGCCTTCGAGGAGATGCGCGCCGAGCGCATGGCGCTGCAGCAGGCCAGCTACGAGAGGCAGCAGGAGCGCATCGCCCACCTGCAGAAGTTCATCGACCGATTCAAGGCCAAGGCGAGCAAGGCCAAGCAGGCGCAAAGCCGGGTGAAGGCGCTCTCGCGCATGGAAAGGCTGGCGCCGGTGCTGACGGCAGGCGACTTCCAGTTCGAGTTCCGCGAGCCACTGTCGCTGCCCAACCCGATGCTCGCGCTGTCGGGGCTCGCCTGCGGCTACCGCGGCGAGGACGGCCGCGAAACGGTCATCGTCAAGGGCATCGAGCGCTCCGTGCTGGCCGGCCAGCGCATCGGCATCCTCGGTGCCAACGGCCAGGGCAAGTCCACGTTCGTGAAGACGGTGGCGCACGAGCTCGCGCCGCTGGCCGGCACGATGACCGAGGGCAAGGGTCTGGCGATCGGCTACTTCGCGCAGCAGGAGCTGGACCTGCTCTCGCCGGCGGACGGCCCGCTGATGCACCTGGTGCGCCTCGCACGCGACATCGGCCCGAACGCGCGCGAGCAGGAGCTGCGCGACTTCCTCGGTTCCTTCCGCTTCACCGGCGACATGGTGACGCAGGCCGTCGGCACCATGTCCGGCGGCGAGAAAGCGCGGCTCGTCCTCGCCATGCTGGTGTGGCAGCGGCCCAACCTGCTGCTGCTCGACGAGCCGACCAATCACCTCGACCTGACGACGCGAGAGGCGTTGTCGATGGCGCTCAACGAGTTCGAAGGCACGGTGATGCTGGTCAGCCACGACCGTGCGCTGCTGCGCGAAGTCTGCGACGAGTTCTGGCTGGTCGCCGCGGGGGAGCTCAAACCCTTCGACGGCGATCTCGACGACTATCAGCGCTGGCTGCTCGAGCAGTCGCGCGAGGCGTCCAAGGCGGCCTCCGAGCAGTCGCGCCGGATTCGGGAGGAGGCGTCGCCGGTCAATCGCAAGGAAGACCGCAAGGCCGCTGCCGCGGCGCGACAGGCGCGCGCCGACGAGGTCAAGCCGTTGAAGAAGGAACTGACCCTGATCGACCACAAGCTCGGCGTGCTGTTTGTCGAGCGCGACAAGCTCGAGGCCGGCTTCGCCGACGCCTCGCTGTCGCCCGAGCGACTGGCCGACGCCGGCCGGAGGCTGAAGGCGGTCAACGACGAGATCGAGCGGCTCGAGGGCCGCTGGCTGGAGCTGAGCACCCGCATCGACGAGATGGGCGCGGCGCCCTGAGCCCGCTGCGACGATGCCCCTGCATCGCCGGAGGCTATTATGTTGCGCACAATCTAATTGTTCAACTTGAAATACAGTCCACACCATGCCTCGCACCACGAACGCTCCCGCAGCGCCCCGCAGCCTCGACTGGTTGCAGCTCGACCGGCAGCTGTGCTTCGCGCTGTATTCGTCGTCGCTGGCGATGACCAAGCTCTACAAACCGCTGCTCGAGCCGCTCGGCCTGACCTACCCGCAGTACCTCGTGCTGCTGGTGCTGTGGGAGCGCGACGACCTGTCCGTCGGCGAGCTGGGCGAACGCCTGTTCCTTGACTCCGGCACGCTGACGCCGCTGCTCAAGCGCATGGAGGCCGCCGGATGGCTGCAGCGCGCGCGCGCCGCCGCTGACGAACGCCGCGTCATCGTCAGCCTGACCGCGTCGGGCCGCTCGCTCAAGCAGCGCGCGCAACCTGTACCCCGCGAACTGGCAGCCGCCAGCGGTTGCAGCGCCGACGAACTGGTCTCGCTCACCCAGCGCCTGCAGCATCTGCGCACGCAGCTGCTCGGGACCAATTCCCCGCCCCACCATCCTTGAAGGAAGTTCCATGGCTCTCGAGAAAGTGATCTACACCGCCCGCGCCACCACCACCGGCGGCCGCGAAGGCACCTCCAGGTCCGATGACGGCAAGCTGAGCGTCACGCTGGCCCCGCCGAAGGAGATGGGCGGCAACGGCAACGGCACCAACCCCGAGCAGATGTTCGCCGCCGGCTACTCGGCCTGCTTCATGGGGGCGATGAAGTTCGTCGCCGGCCAGCGCAAGAAGGTCGTGCCGGTCGACGCTTCGATCACCGCCGACGTGGCGATCGGCCCGATCCCGGCCGGCTTCGGCATCCAGGTGGCGATGCAGATCAGCATTCCCGGGTGGTCGAAGGAAGAAGCGCAGGCGCTGGTCGACGCCGCGCACCAGGTCTGCCCCTACTCGAACGCCACGCGCGGCAACATCGACGTCACGCTGGCCGTCGTCTGAACGCGTTTCAGCGGCGCATCAGCTGAAGCATCAATTCGATGCGCGCCTGCACCGGCGTCAGCGTCCCCGCCACGGGGATGAGGTCGCCAGCTCTGGCCTGCACCGGACCGTCGAGGCAGCGCGTGCTGCGCCACACAGTCACTCCGGCATGCTGGGCCTCGACCAACGCCGCCGCCAGCACATGGTGCAAGCTGCCGTTGCCGGTGCCGGCCACGACGATGCCTCGCACACCGGCCCTGACCAGCGCCTGAACGCCCTCGGCACGCGCGCCGGCGTGGCTGGTGACGAGTTCCACCCAGGGCCAGGGGGCCGCCAGCACGTCGAGCCCGAGCGCCTTGCCGGTCGGCCAGTCGCGCAGACGCCGCACGCGGCCTTCCTCGAAACGCGCCAGCGGCCCTGCATCCCCCGATGCGAACGCCTCGACCCGGTAGCTGTGCACCTTGCGCACGTCGTAGGACGAATGCACCGTGCCGGCGAGTGCCGCCATCACGCCACGCGCGCCGGGCTCGCGTGCCAGCGTCACCGCATCGAGCAGGTTCTGCGGGCCGTCGCGCAGCAGCGCGGTGGCCGGCCGCATCGCGGCGGTCAGCACCACCGGCTTGGCCGGTGCGAGCAGGCGCTGCAGCAAGTAGGCCGTCTCCTCCAGCGTATCCGTGCCGTGCGTGATCACGATGCCGGCCACCTCTTCGCTCGCCAGGTGGTGGGCCACACGCCGGGCCAGCGTCGCCCACACCGTGAAATCCATGTCCTTGCTGTCGAGCTGCGCCACCTGCTCCGCGATGAGCGGCACCTCGCGCAGCGCCGGCACGGCCTCGATGAGCGCGCGGACACCGAGCTGAGCGGCCGTGTAGCCGATGTTGTCGGCGGGGTTCGCGGCGGTGCCGGCGATCGTCCCGCCCGTGGCCAGCACAGCCACGGTCTGTGCGATGTCTTGCATTTTCCGGAAACTGGATGAAAATACAGTCACTGGACATCTATCCAGCGACGACGTCATTCCCGCCCAGGAGCCCCCGTGCAGGAAAAGCCCAAACTCACCGACCGCCAGCAGCAGATCCTCGACCTGGTGCAAAGCGCCATCGAACGCACCGGTGCCCCGCCCACACGGGCGGAGATCGCCGCCGAGCTCGGCTTCAAGTCGGCCAATGCCGCCGAGGAGCACCTGCAGGCGCTGGCACGCAAAGGCGTCATCGAACTGGTAGGCGGCACCTCGCGCGGCATCCGCTTGAAGTCTGACACATTGCGCGCGCTGAACGAATCGCGCGGCAAGCAGTTCATCCTGCCGCTGCCCAGCCTGGCGCAGTTGTCCTTGCCGCTGGTCGGACGCGTTGCCGCCGGCGGCCCGATCCTCGCGCAGGAACACATCGACCAGACCTACCTGGTGGAGGCGAGCATGTTCCCGCGCCGCCCCGACTACTTGCTCAAGGTGCGCGGCATGAGCATGCGCGACGCCGGCATCATGGACGGCGACCTGCTCGCCGTGCAGAAGGCCAAGGACGCGAAGAATGGCCAGATCGTCGTGGCCCGCCTCGGTGACGAGGTCACCGTGAAACGATTCCGCCGCACGCGCAACGCCATCGAGCTGATTCCCGAGAACCCCGATTTTCAGACCATCGTGGTGCACCCCGGCGAAACCGAGTTCGAGCTGGAAGGTCTGGCCGTCGGTCTGATCCGCAACAACATGCTGATGTGAGATGGGAGCGGCGCTGATGATCAAGGCCCCCAAGGCGGCCAGTGCGGCCGACTGCCAGACACTCGAGCAGTTGCCCAACATCGGTCCGGCGCTGGCCGCGGACCTGCGCCTGATCGGCATCCGCACGCCCGCCGACCTGCGCGGCAAGGACGCCTTCGTGCTCTACCAGAAGCTGTGCGCCGCCACCGGGCAGCGCCAGGATCCCTGCGTGCTGGACACCTTCATGGCCGCCACCGACTTCATGAGCGGCGCGCCGGCAGCCCCATGGTGGAAGTACACGCCGCAGCGCAAGGCGCTGTTCGGCCAAGTCTGATGGCGGAACTGCGTCAGCGACGGGGTTGCAGCACCAGCGTGTGCTCGGCGGCTCCGCTCCACACCGGCACGTACTCCACCTTCGCCCAGTGGTCGACGAAGCGGCCATACAGCGGCGACAGCACGATGCCCGACTGCCCGGTCGAGTGCATGAAGCGCGACTGCAGCGGGTCGCCGAGGTCGTAGAGGGCGCGCAGCGAGGGGCCATGTTCATCGAGGTACAGCTCGCCAGTGGTGGCGTCGGGCTTGAGGTTGACGCGCGACACGTTGACGGTGTAGGTGTCGCCGCCCACCGAAGTGCGCAGTTCGAACCAGCGGGCCAGCGCCTTCACCTTGCTGAACGGACGATGTTCCGAGCGCGCCTGGTGCGCTCGATCCCATCGCCAGGCGGCCAGGTCGGCGCCCTGGGCCGCTTGCAGTTCGTCGAGTGCACGCGTCAGCGCGGCCGCGTTCTGCTGTGCGCAGCTCTCCGCCGCCGGTGTCGACTTGTCATCGCACCACCAGGCGTCGTTGCGCTCCATCACCGCCTCGAGCGCTTCCCGGTACGCCCGCGCGCTCGCCGACCACACAGTCGGTCCCGCTTCTTCGGCGAACAGCCCTTGCGCGAGCTGCCGAGCCCAGGCCCAGAAGATCAGCGGCGCGGCCTTGCCGCCCACCATGCGTCCGTCGAAGTCGGCCAGCTCGCGTTGTGCCGCCTCGGCCAGCGGGTGATCCGAGGCAGCCTGGCGCAGCACGGGCAGCAGCCGCAGCGCGGCCAGCGACAGGTCGTCGGCCTGCATCGCACGCAGATCCTCGATCGAATGCTTCGGCTTCGCCGCGAGCATCTGCTCGATGCGCTGCATGCGGTAGGGCGGCGCCCACTCGCTGCTGATGTAGTGTGGGTAGTCGACCGGGTGAATGCGCTGATTGGCGGTGGCGATCCAGCCCCGCACCGGATCGGCCTCGCGCGGGGTGGCCGTCGGGTCGAGGAAGCCGGCCCAGTCGAAGCGGGCCTCCCAGCCGGGTGACGGCACCTGGCCCTTCAGTTCGTTGTCGGGCTTGCGCAGTGGCACGCGCCCGGCCGAGACGACGGCAATGCGGCCGGCGCGGTCGGCCACCACCATGTTCTGCATCGGCGCGACGTAGCGTGCGGTGGCCCTGACGAACTCGTCGACCGAGCGCGCCTGCGCCATGTCCAAACTCGCCTCCATCGTGCCGGGGTCGGGGTCGAGAGCCGTCCAGCGCATCGCGATCGCATAGGCGGGCGTCGCGGCGGGGCCGGTCAGACCCTCGCCGGCACCACCGTCGGAAATCACTGGCCCGTGGCGCGTCGCGCGCACGGTGAGGCTGACGTCGGCCTGCCCCTTCACCTTGATCGTCTCGGCGAAGGTGTCGAACTTCTCCCAGCCCTGCGGCGTCTGGTAACGGCCCGGATCACCGGGCTGGAGGCGCTCGAGGTAGAGATCCTGCACGTCCGGGCCGGTGTTGGTGAAGCCCCAGGCGATGTGCTCGTTCTGCCCCAGCACCACCGTCGGCAGACCCGGCATGGTGGCGCCGGCCACCTTCCCCGCCGGCGTCTCGATGCGCGCGAAGTACCACAGTGCCGGCGCACTCAGCTTCAAGTGCGGGTCGTTGGCGAGCAGCGGCTTGCCGGTGGTGGTGTGCGAGCCCGCCACCACCCAGTTGTTCGAGCCCACGCCCTCGATGCCGGATTCCGGCGCCGCCGCCAGGGCCTGCGCGCCGAGCGTGCCATCGACCTTCAGCGCACGGAACAGCGCGGCATAGTCGGCGGTGACCAGCGGCTTGTCGCCCGGATAAGGCGGCAGCAGTTCGTTGATGCGTGTCACCGGCATGCGCAGTGCGAGACGCATGCGCTGCAACTCGGTGGTCCAGTTGCCGCCCAAGTCCCAGGCCATCATGATCGCCCATGCGAGGCTGTCCTGCGGCGTCCAGGCCTCGGGATGCAGCCCCAGGATGAGAAACTCGGGCGGGCGCGCCTTCATCGCTCCCTGCACGAAGGCGTTGATGCCTTCGCTGTAGGCACTCAACAAGGCACGCGAGCGCGGCTCGATACGCTCCCACTGTGCGTTGGCGGCACGCTTCACGCCCAGCGCACGCAGGAAGCGGTCAGTCTCCAGCGCTGCAGCGCCGAAAGCCTCGGCAAGTCGTCCGGAGCCGATGCGTCTGTGCGTCTCGAGTTGCCACAGCCGGTCCTGCGCATGCACGAAGCCCAGCGCGAAGGAGGCGTCCTCCATGCTCGCCGCACGAATCGTCGGGATGCCGGCGGCATCGCGCTCGATGCGGACCTCGCCAGCAAGCCCGCGCAGCTGGAGCGTGCCGTCGGCCTGGGGCAGTACCCGCGACCGATAGCTGCCGATGGCCACGGCCGACACCGCCACGAGCACGGCCAGCAGCAGCCCAAGTCTCCGAATCCAACGCATTCTTTTTTCTCCGTCCATCTTCGGCAGGCGCGCAGCTTACGCCAGAGCGGGAAAAAGCCGCACTTTCCGCCGCTTCTCGCCACGCCACGCCGCCGCGGGCAGGTTCACACTGGACCCACTCTCGCAATTCGACGAGTACCCGTTGGGACCATGCTGTCGCACCCGCACGACCACCACCCCCCCCCGGGCCGAACGCGGCCTGCGCGGCTGGAAATCTGTCCGCCCGAGCGCCACCGGCCGGCGCAGGACTGGCTGTCGCGCGTGCGCACCTGGTTGACCGCCGGCTGGCCCGGCGACGACGCGCGCAGCGATGACTCCGCCGATCGCTCGATGTCCCTGGCGGCTGCGCGCCAGGACTTCTTCGCCGCGGCGGCCGATCTGCAGCTTCCTGCAGCCACCGCGCTGCTCGACCGCATCGAATTCGCCAAGTCGATGCGTGAGCTCTGGCATCTGCGCGCCGAGGTGTTCGCGCTGGTTTCTCTGGAACTCAGCCAGAGCGAGGCCGACCGACGCCTGGCGACGCTCAACCGCCACTTTCCAACGCGCGCACCGCGGTCGGGCTTCGCCAGCCTCGCCAGTCCCAAGGACATGTGGCCCTGACCGCGGGCCGGCGACTCGTCAACGCGCACTCAGCGCCCGCTGATCAGCATCGGGTTCTCCGCAGCGGGCAAGGAGAATCGCGGACCGTAACGAGGCCGCGCCGCCCGTGCACAATCGAGCGCGAGTTTTCCGACCTGCCGCCGTGAACATCATCATCCTCGACGACTATCAGGACGCCGTGCGCAAGCTGCAGTGCGCCACCATGCTGGAACCCCTGAACGCCAAGGTGTTCACCAACACCGTCAAGGGCATCGGCCAGTTGTCGATCCGGCTGCGTGACGCCGAAGTGCTGGTGCTGATCCGCGAGCGCACCCAGTTCCCGCGCCAGCTGCTCGAGAAGCTGCCCAAGCTGAAGCTGATCTCGCAGACCGGCCGCATCGGCCCGCACATCGACGTCGAGACTTGCACACGACTGGGCATCGCCGTCGCGGAGGGGGTGGGCTCGCCGGTCGCTCCGGCGGAGTTGACCTGGGCGCTGATCATGGCGGCGATGCGACGGCTGCCGCAATACATCGGCAACCTCAAGCACGGTGCCTGGCAGCAGTCGGGGCTGAAGGCGGCGTCGATGCCGGCGAACTTCGGCATCGGCATGGTGCTCAAGGGCCGCACGCTGGGCATCTGGGGCTACGGCAAGATCGGCCAGATGGTCGCCGGCTACGGCCGCGCCTTCGGCATGCAGGTGCAGGTGTGGGGCAGCGAGGCCTCGCGCGAGCGCGCCGTGGCGGACGGGTTCCGCGCCGCCGAGGGCTGCGAGCAGTTCTTCGAGAGCAGCGACGTGCTGACGCTGCACCTGCGGCTGCACGACAAAACGCGCGGCATCGTCAAGCTGGACGCGCTGTCGCGCATGAAGCCGACCGCGCTGCTGGTCAACACCTCGCGCGCGGAACTGATCGAGGAAGGCGCGCTGGTCGGCGCGCTGAACCGCGGTCGACCCGGAATGGCCGCGGTCGACGTGTTCGAGAGCGAGCCGATCCTGCAGGGTCACCCGCTGCTGCGCCTGGAGAACGCGGTGTGCACGCCGCACATCGGCTACGTCGAGCAGGACAGCTACGAGCTCTATTTCCGCGCGGCGTTCGAGAACGTCGTCAACTTCATCCACCAGAAGCCGACGAACATCGTCAACCCGGACGCACTGCGCGTGATGCGATGAGCGCCGGCGCGGGCCAGGTGCGCTGGGCGCTCCTCAGCGGCAATTTCGTCATTGGCTGTGGCGTGATGGTGGTGGCCGGCACGCTCAACGACCTGGCGCGGTCGCTGCAGGTGTCGGTGGCCCTGGCCGGACAGCTGATCGCCGTCGGCGCCGTGGTGATGGGCGTGGGTGCGCCGCTGCTGGCCGGCTGGGTGGCGGGCTTCGATCGTCGCCGGCTGCTTGCCTTCGCCCTCGCCTGGTATGCATTGGGACATGCCCTGTCCGCAGCGATGCCCGACTATGCGGCGCTCGCGCCGGTGCGAGCCTTGTGCATGCTTGGCGCTGCGGTGTTCACGCCGCAGGCCGCCGCGGCGATCGGCCACATGACCGCGCCCGAGCACCGCGGCCGCGCCATCACCTTCGTCTTTCTCGGCTGGTCGGTCGCCTCGGTGGCGGGCATGCCGATCGCCGCCTGGCTCGGCGAGACCTTCGGCTGGCGCATGGCCTTTGGCGCCGTGGCGCTGCTCGCGGCCGCATCGGCCGCCTGGGTCTACGCGGCCATGCCCGACGGCGTGAAGCCGGCCGCGCTGTCGCTGGCCGCCTGGCGCGACGCCGTCACTCATCCGGTGCTGATGGCCATCGTCGCCGTCACCGCGCTGCAGAGCGCCGCGCAGTTCACGCTCTTCTCCTACTTCGCGCCCTACTACCGTCAGGTGCTGCAGGCGACGCCGACCCAGATCAGCCTGCTGTTCGCCTGGTTCGGCCTATTTGGGTTCATCGGCAACGTGCTGCTGACGCGCGGCATCGACCGCTTCGGCGCAGCGCGCAGCGTCTCGCTGACGCTGGTGCTGATCACGCTGTCGCTGCTGGCCTGGCCACTGGCGACGGGCTTCGCATCGATGGCGATCGTGCTGGTGCCATGGGCGTTGGGCTGCTTCTCGACCAATTCGGCACAGCAGGCGCGGCTCGGCCTCGCGGCGCCCATGCTGGCACCAGCGCTGATGGCGCTGAACACCTCGGCGATCTACCTTGGCCAGGCGGTCGGCGCGGCCAGCGGCGGCATGCTGCTGACGCACTCGGGCTTCACGCTGCTGAGCTGGGTGGGCTGTGCCTGGATGGCGGCGGCGATCACGCTCAGCGCCTGGGCGGCAGCGCGCTCGCGGAGGCCGGCATGAACACGTCGGGCCAGGACTGTGGCGGTGGCCCGCGCTCGCTCAGCGACCTGTTCCTGAGCTTCACCCGCCTCGCACTGCAGGGCTTCGGCGGCGTGCTGGCGGTGGCGCAGGTGGAACTGGTCGAGCGCAAGCGCTGGCTGTCGCGCGCGGAGTTCGTCGAGCTGCTGTCGGCCAGTCAGGTGCTGCCCGGGCCGAACATCGTCAACCTCGCGCTGATGCTCGGCGACCGCTGGTTCGGCACGCGTGGCGCCGTGGCGGCGCTCGGCGGGCTGGTGCTGGCGCCGCTGGCCATCGTGATGGCGCTGACGCTGGTCTACGACCACTTCGCATCGGTGCCCGCGGTGGCCGGCGCCTTGCGCGGCATGGGCGCGGTGGCAGCGGGTCTGGTGCTCGCCACCGCCTTCAAGCTGCTCGGCAGCTTGCACGGCAACCGCCTCGGGCCATGGCTTTGCCTGGCCGTGGCGCTGCTCACCTTCGGCGCCGTGGCGCTGGGGCGCGTGCCGCTGGCGGCGGTGATCGCCGTGCTCGGTCCGCTGGCCTGCGCGCTCGCCTGGTGGAGGCTGCGCGCATGAACGGATTGGCCGCTGCCGAGCTGATCGCCCTGCTCGGCCATTTCATGCTGCTCAGCCTGCTCGCGGTGGGCGGCGCGATCACCACCGCGTCGGACATGCACCGATACGTCGTCGTCGAGCAGGGCTGGATCAGCGATGCGCAGTTCACCAGTTCGATCGCCATCGCGCAGGCGGCGCCGGGGCCGAACGTGCTGTTCGTCGCGGTCATCGGCTGGAACGTCGCCGGCTGGGCCGGCGCGCTGGCCACGCTGGCCGGCACGCTGGTGCCTTCGACGCTGCTCGTGCTGGCGGTGTCGCGCTGGGCGGCGCGGCGGCGCGAGAGCCTGGCCGTGCGCACTTTCACGACCGGCATGGCGCCGCTGACGCTGGGCCTGCTGATGGCCACGGGCTGGGTGCTGGCCGAACCCTTCGTGCGCACGCCCGACCAGCGTTGGGGGGCGCTGGCACTGATCGCCGTCACGGTGGTGACGACGATGCGCGTGAAGCTCAGCCCGATGTGGCTGGTGGCGCTGGGCGCCGCGGTCGGCGCCTTCGGCGGACTCTAGGCGAGCGCCCTGTCGAGCAGACCGGGCAGGCCGGCGAGTTCATCCGCCACCGCTCCCGGCAGGCCATCCCAACCCGAGTCGAGCGACTGCGGCACCAGCACGTCGGTGCCGCCATGGGCGCTGCGCCGCACCTGGACGGACAGGGGCACATCGGGCGGCGAGTCGGCAGACTCCATCAGAACGAGGGTGCCGCCGACCGTCGAGGCAAGCACGATCACTGGCCCTTGCAGCCCGACGCGTGCGATGACCTCGTGGCCGCGCGCGCGCGCCGCGTCCTCGATGCGTCGGACGGTCTCCGTAACGCCGTAGGGGCTGTGGCGCAGCACGCGCATCGAGCCGGCCAGGCGCTCGGCATCGAGCACGCCGCGGCCGGTGCACAGCGACGCCATCACGACCGCGAGACTGCCGGTCATCCAGAGCCGGAAGGGGGTTCGGGTGGTGTCCATCCACACACCCTAACCGCCGGTCATGTCACCTGCAAGACAGCTTTGGATTCAGCATGTAAAGAATGGAAAGCCGCGTTCTACCGCAGGTCAAACACGCTTTGCCCGCTCACTTGGTGCCGAAGATCTTGTCGCCGGCGTCGCCCAGTCCGGGGATGATGTAGCCGAGTTCGTTGAGATGGCTGTCGACGGCGGCCGTCCAGCAGCGAACATCCGGATGCGCCTTGTCGAGCGCGGCGATGCCTTCCGGCGCAGCCACCAGCACCAGCGCGCGCACGTCCTTGCAGCCGCGGCTCTTCAGCAGCTCGATGGTGGCGATCATCGAGCCCGCGGTGGCCAGCATCGGGTCGACGATCAGCGCGGTGCGCTCTTCGAGGTGGCCGACGAAGCGCTCGAAGTAGTGCTCGGGCTGCAGCGTCTCGTGGTTTCGCGACAGGCCGACCACGCTGACCTTGGCACTGGGGATCATGTCGAGCACGCCGTCGAGCATGCCGAGGCCGGCGCGCAGGATAGGCACCACCGTGACCTTGCGGCCGGCGATGCGCTGCACCTCGGTCGGCCCGCTCCAGCAGGCGACCGTCGCCGCCTCCAGCGGGAAGTCGGCGGTGGCTTCGTAGGCCAGCAGCCGCGCGAGCTCGTGGGTCAGCTCGCGGAACTTCTTCGTCGAGATGTCGGCCTCGCGCAGCAGGCCGACCTTGTGCTTCACCAGGGGATGGCGGACGTCGATGACGGGCATGGGGGTGCGGGGTTCGAGGGCGGTGCCTCGAGTCTAGCCGCCGGCCGCGAACAGGCGCGGCAACAGCGCCGCCGCCGTGCCCTGCAGCAGTGCCTGGGCGTCGGCGTCGATCTCGCTGCGGCACGGGTTGACGATGGCGACGAAGGCGCCGGCGCGGCGCGCACTCGCGGCCAGACCGGCCGCCGGCCACACCGCACCCGAGGTGCCGACCACCACCATCACCTGCGCGCTGCGCGCCGCACGCTCGGCGGACTCCAGCGCGCCCGGCGGCAGCATCTCGCCGAACCACACCACGCCGGGCCGCACCAGGTTGCCGCAGTCGGCACAGCGCGGCGGACGGCCGGGCTGCGCCGCCTCGACCTCGCAGGCCGCGCCTCGCCGGCAGGGCTCGAGCCAGCGGTCGCGCAGGATGTCGCCGTGCAGGCGGAGGGTGTCGCGATTGCCGGCGCGCTGGTGCAGGTCGTCGACGTTCTGCGACACCACCGTCAGCACGCCCGGCCGGCGTCGCTCGAAAGCGCCCAGCGCGAGGTGTCCGGCGTTCGGCTGCGCGGCGCGCACGCCCAGCTTGCGTTCGGCATACCAGTCCCATACGAGCGCTGGGTCGGCGCGGAAACCCTCCTCGCTGGCGAGCTGGGCCGGGTCGAAGCGCGACCACAGCCCGGTCAGCGCGTCACGGAAGGTGGGAATGCCGCTCTCCGCCGACATGCCGGCGCCGGTGAGCACGCAGATGCGCGAAGCGACTTCGATGCGCGCGCGCAGGTCGCGCACGACATCGTCGAGGTCACCCACGGCGCTCGCGCTGGCGCAGCGCCTCGTACAGGCAGACACCCGACGCGACCGACACGTTCAGACTCTCCACCGCACCCTTCATCGGCAGGCGCACCAGCTGGTCGCAGGTCTTTGCGGTGAGCTGGCGCATGCCATGGCCCTCGGCACCGAGCACCAGGGCCACCGGCCCGCTCAGATCGACGTCGTACAGCGACTGCTCGGCGCGGTCCGACGTGCCGATGACAAGGATGTCCCGCTCCTTCAGCTCGCCCAGCGTGCGCGCAAGGTTGGTCACCATGAAGTAAGGCACCGTCTCGGCCGCGCCGCTGGCCACCTTGGCGACGGTGGCATTGATGCCCACCGCATGGTCCTTGGGCGCAATCACGGCGTGCGCGCCGGCGCCGTCGGCCACGCGCAGGCAGGCGCCGAGGTTGTGCGGGTCGGTGATGCCGTCGAGCACCAGCAGCAGCGGGGACCCCTCGACCGCATCGAGCGTGTCGTCGAGCGAGTGGCTCATCGCCACCGGCTGAACGCGCGCCACCACGCCCTGGTGGCGGTGCGTGCCGGCGAGCCTGTGCAGCCGCTCGTCGTCGCTGTCGACGATCCGCGCGCCAGCCGCGCGCACACGCTCGACGAAGGCGCGCATGCGCTGGTCGCGCCGCGCGGCGTCGACATGCACCTCGATGACCGACTGCGGCGCGGACTTCAGCCGCACGGTCACGGCGTGAAAGCCGAACAGCACTTGTTTGCTCATGTCGGTTCCGCCCGGCCGCGCGCAGGAACCGATGTCGCCTTCGGGGGCGGCCAGCGTGGTGAGCTTGGGCTTGTCATTCCGCGATGGTAGCGGCCGAGGCATCGGGTACCATGCGCGCCGCCCTCCACTGCTCGTCCGGAGCCCGTTTCCATGCAAATGATCTGCCTCGACCTCGAAGGCGTGCTCGTGCCCGAGATCTGGATCGAGTTCTCCAAGCGAGTGGGCATTCCCGAACTGGCGCGCACCACGCGCGACGAACCCGACTACGACAAGCTGATGCGCTTTCGCATCGATCTGCTGGCGAAGAACCGGCTCAAGCTCGCCGACATCCAGGACGTCATCGGCGGCATGGGCCCGATGGCAGGTGCGAGGGAGTTCCTCGACGACCTGCGCAGCCGCTACCAGGTGCTGATCCTGTCGGACACGTTCTACGAGTTCGCGCAGCCGCTCATGCGCCAGCTCGGCTGGCCGACGCTGCTGTGCCACAGGCTGGAAGTGGACGCCGAAGGCTTCGTCACCCGCCACGTGCTGCGCATGGCCGACCAGAAGCGCCACGCGGTCAACGCGCTGCGACTGCTGAACTTCCAGGTCATTGCCGCGGGCGACTCGTACAACGACACCGGCATGCTGGCATCGGCCCACGCCGGCTTCTTCATCCACCCGCCCGAGTCCATCGTCGCGCAGTTCCCGCAGTTTCCGGTGACGCGCAGCTATGCCGAGCTGAGCGCGGCGATCGACGCGGCTGCCACAAGGCTGCGCGGCGGCTGAGCGTCAGCGCGTCAGCGCCAGCACGCCCATCAGCGCGCCGATCAGCACCGGCTGGTGCACCATGTAGAAGCTCAGGCTCCAGCGGCCGAGGGCAGCCAGCGGCGCGAGCGGACGGACCAGCGGCCCGGCGAGCCAGTGGCGCCGGTGCACCAGCACCCAGCGCCCAGCAGCCAGGCCCCACAGCATCACACCCAGCCAGGGCAACACCGGGGCGAAGTCTTCGGTGACCGGCTTGCGCGTGACCAGGCCGACCCAGTTGGTCAGTCGGCTGTCGAAGAACGGGTGCTGAAAGAGTTGCGGCAGCAGGATCGCCGCACCGCCCGCGACCCACAATCCGCCCTTGAGCGGCGCGAGCAGCCGCGCGAGGATCAGCATCAGCGCGATGCCGTGCAGGATGCCGAAGCTGATCCAACTGCTCGGAAACATCAGCGCCGAGCCGAGGCTCACCAGTACCGCACAGACTGCGATCTGCGCCCAGCGCCGCCAGAAGCGCTGCCAAGACTGGCCCTGCTCCAGCGCGACAGCTTGGCTCAACCCGGCGCAGAACAGGAACAGCGAGACGATGCAGACGCGCTGCAGCGTCCACAGCGGGTCGGTGTAGAAGTTCTGCTTGATGACGCCGAAGTAGTTCAGGTCAAAGCAGAAGTGAAAGACGGCCATCCACACGATGGCCGCGCCGCGCAGCGCGTCGAGCCGATCGAATCGTTCACCTGCTGCCACAGCGCTCGGAAGAGTGTCGACTTTCCAACGATAGCGCACGCCCGCTCCGGGGCCACCCCGGCGTGACGCTTGATCATCACGGTACCCCCCGCGTTATGCTCGCACATTAATGATGCTGACCACGACCACTGAAGCCGAAGTTCGTCGCGAGTTGCTGCGGCTCGCGCTGCACAACGCCGGTCGCAGCGTGTGGGCACAGGCCATCGTGGTGAGTTTCATCGTCTGGCTGGGCTGGCGCGCCGGAGAGCAGTTCGACGCGATCGTCGCCGGCATCATCGGCTACCTCGGCACCGCGTGGCGCTGGTGGCTGGCGCGCCGCTATGCCGACACGTCCCTGCTCGACGAGGACGGCGTGGCGCGCGCGAGCCACATGCTCGAAGGCAACGCCGCCATGGCCGGCGCGTTCTGGACGGCCAGCGTGATCGGCATCTACGCCCATCAGACGGGCAGCGAAGCCACCGCCTTCATGGTCATGGCGTGCGGCTCGACGGCGGTCGCAGCCTATTTCATGTCCCTGGTCGGCCACTCCTTCCTGCTGCTCGCCGTACCACAGATCGGCGCCGTGATTGCGGTGTGCGTGATGGTGGAGAACGTGCGCTCGCTGCCCTTGGCAGTGCTGGCGGGCATCTTCGGCCTGACCATGTACCGCGCGGCGCGAGAGTTCACCCTGGCAACCACGCGGGCGGTGCGCCACGGCCTGGAGGTCGATGCTGCCAACGCCTCGCTGCAGCGCGCCAAGGCGATGACCGAGGCGGCCAACGACTCGCTGCGGCGCGCCAAGGAAGCTGCCGACGCAGCGAACATGGCCAAGTCGCAGTTCCTCGCCACCATGAGTCACGAGATCCGCACGCCGATGAACGGTGTGCTCGGCGCGCTGGAACTGCTGCGCAGCTCCAAGCTCGATCCGCAGCAGCGGCGGCTGGTGAAGACGGCTGCCTCGTCGGGCGAGTCGCTGATGACCATCCTCAACGACGTGCTCGACCACTCCAAGATCGAGGCCGGCAAGCTCAACCTGGCGCGCACCCCGCTGTCGCTGCACGCGACCGCCTCGTCGGTGGTGGCGCTGTTCCGCGCCAATGCCGAGGCGAAGGGCCTGACGCTGCTGCTGGAGATCGATCCGGACACGCCCAACCGCGTGCTCGGCGACGCCCAGCGCCTCAAGCAGGTGCTGCTCAACCTGGTCGGCAATGCAATCAAGTTCACCGAGCGCGGCGGCGTGTCGCTGCGGCTGAGGCCCGGTCGCGGCACCATGGATCGGCCGCGCGTGCGCTTCGAGGTCGTCGACACGGGCATCGGCGTGCCGCCCGAGGCTCAGGACCAGCTCTTCCAGCCGTTCCACCAGGTCGACGGTTCGCGCAGCCGCCGCGCAGGCGGCACCGGGTTGGGCCTGGCGATCAGCCAGAAGATCGTCGAGGCGATGGCCGGCCGCATCGAGCTGGAGAGCCAGAGCGGCCGCGGGTCGCGTTTCCACTTCGAGCTGACCTTCGACGCCGACCCGCATCCGCCGGAAGGCGACGTCATCGACTCGGCCATGACACCGCTGGACCCGCTGCCCTCGCGCCTGTCGGGCACCGTCCTGGTGGTCGAGGACAACCCGGTGAACCGCGTCATCGCCGAGGAGATGCTCGAGTCGCTGGGTCTGGACTGCATCGAGGCGCAGGACGGCGTGGAGGCGCTGGACGTGCTCGCGCGCCGCTCGGTGGACCTGGTGCTGATGGACTGCCAGATGCCCGTGATGGACGGCTACACCGCCACCCAGCACATCCGAGCCCGCGAACTGAAGCAGCGGCTGCCGCGCACGCCGATCGTCGCGCTGACCGCCAACGCCTACGAGGAAGACGCCGCTCACGCGCTGGAGGCGGGCATGGATGGCCACCTCGCCAAGCCCTACACGCGCGACCAGCTGCGCGACATCATCTCGTCCTGGCTGTGAGGCCGGCCGGCCCCGCGCGGGGACGCGCGCCGGCCTGGCAACGGCCCGGCGCTCGGCACGGCGCCTCGGCCCTCCTGCGGGGCTAGAGCGCGCCCCAGGCGGTGATGCCGGTGCCGCGCTCGTCGCCCCAGCCGGTGTTGCCGTTGCGCAGCTCACCCCAGGCGGTGTCGAGCTCGATGCGCTTGATTTCCTCCACCGCCCCGTCATCGGCGCCGCCGGCCTTGCGCACCTGGGCACGGGCGAGCCGCTCCATCAGGCGCAGGTCGCGTGTGGTCAGCGTCAGCGCCGTCTCGGCCCACAGCTCGACCACCTCGAGCAGCGAGTCGTAGGTGATCGGCGCCACCAGGCGCTGCGCATGCAAGGCCGCCAGCGTGCCGCGCAACCGCGGGTCGACGGCACGCACCAAGTCGAGGATGGCATCCTCGCCCGAACCGTCGTCCACCACGGCATCGACCAGACTGCGGCGCAGCAGCTGCTCCGCGGTGAAGAGGCGCCCGCTGAGGATCATGTCCTTCGCCACCGAGAAGCCGGCCTTGCGGATGGTCAGCGGCCAGGCGCCCATGCCGGGGAAGAGATTGAACAGCACCTCGGGGAAGCCGGCCTGCGCGCTGCGCTCGAAGATCACCTTGTGGAAAGGCAGCACCGACTCCAGCCCACCGCCCAGCGTGTCGCCCTGCACCAGCACGGTCGTGTGCACGCCGCGCTGCGCCGCGTGCTCCAGCCACCAGACCAGGTCGATGCAGCGGCGGCCGTACATCTTCAGCGAGTCGATGTCCTGCGCGCGCACCAGCAGCACGAACAGGGCGAGGTCACCGCCGAAGTTGAACACGCCGGTCACGTCCGAGCTGAGCACCAGGTGGCGCACCAGCCCGGGGTTTTCGGCGATGTCGTCGAGCACGCGCTGCATCTCGGTCAGGCCGGCCAGGCTGTAGCACTGGATCGGTTTCACGCAAGTGCGCACGCGCAGCATGCCAAGTTCCCCCGTCCACTCCAGGCGCAGGTACTTGTAAGGGCGAGCGAGCATCTGCGGCAGGCCGCCCGATGCGAGGAACTGAGTTGTCATACCTGTTCGATGATGCGCGTGAAGTGGTGGAAGTTAATCAAAGCCGCGTCGACCACCGCGTCGCAGGCCGGAGTGTCGTCCAGCGTGTTGAGGATCTTGCGCAGGTCCGCCATGTGCTCGGCGTCCATGGTGGCGTGCGAGTTGATGAAGGAGACACCGCGTTCACCGTCGAGCAGCAACGACTCCTTGATCGCCGAGGCGAACGGCCCGCCGTACACCGAGGCAATCACTTCCAGCGTGTAGAGCATGCCCAGCACCGAGCAAGGATGATGCCGATCGGCCGCCCAGTAGTTGTAGCCGACCAGCGTGCGCGTGAAGGCCGAGGGCATGTGCGCCTCGGTCGCCGCGGGCGCCACGCCCACCGCCTCGAGGTCGTTGCGCACCCATTCTTCGTGCCCGGACTCCTCCAACATGTGCTGGTAGAGGAAGTAGCGCACCTGCTTGTGCGTGTCGCCGAGGCGGCTGGCGGCGGCCGCGCTCACCGGATTGAAGTGCCACACCACGTGGTAGAGCTCGAGCAGCAGCGTGCGGTAGCGCTCCAGCGGGAGTCCATGGGCAACGGCGTCCAGCACCACCGGGTGCGTTTCGAAGGCACGGCGTGCCTCGTCGGTGCGGGCCACGAGGTCCGCGAAGAACATCGACATTCAAATCTCCAACGACAGTTCATGGGCGTCGCAAGGCCGTTCTCAGATCACGCGCACCGCGGCGCGGCCCATTGCTTTGCAACGGTTTCCTCGCATTGTGGCGGCGACGGACCACTGCACCAATAGTCAGGATTGACAGGGTGTCGGAACCCGGGCGAAGCGCCGGAGGCATGCACGGCGCGGCGCGCTTGAAGAATCGCAAGGCCGGTTCGGCGGCCTGGCACGACCATAGGCATCAGGGCGAGGCCCGGGAGCCACAGCATGGGCGAGAAGCGCCGAATCCTCATCATCCAGGGTCACCCGGACGTGACCGAGGTGCATCTCGGCCATGCGCTGGCGCAGGCATACGCCGCGGGCGCCAGCGCGGCCGGGCACCAGGTGCGCACCGCCACCCCGGCTCAGCTCGACTTTCCGCTGCTGCGCAGCCAGAAGGAGTGGGAGCAAGGCCCACTTCCCTTGGCGCTGCAGAAGCCGCAGGACGACATTGCCTGGGCGCAGCACCTCGTGCTGTGCTTTCCGTTGTGGATGGGCGACATGCCTGCCTTGCTGAAGGGCTTCTTCGAGCAGGTCGCGCGGCCGGGCTTCGCGTTCCGCACGGCGGACGGCAATCCGTTCGGGCAGAAGGGACTGGCCGGGCGCTCGGCGCGCGTGGTGGTGACGATGGGCATGCCGGCCCTCGTTTACCGGCACTACTTCCGCGCCCACAGCGTGAAGAGCCTGGAGCGCAACATCCTCGGTTTCGTCGGCATCTCGCCCGTCCACGAAACGCTGATCGGCCAGGTTGACAGCCTCGACGAGGCGGGCCGTGCGAAGTGGCTCGCCAGGCTCGCTGCACTCGGCCGCCGCGCTGCCTGAGCGACGCCGGCCAAGCCACGCGGGCTGCGCTATCGTGGCCACCATGGCCCTCAGCCCGCCCCTTGCCGCCGCCTCGCCGCCGGTCGGCGATCTGTTGCGCGAGTGGCGGCGGCGGCGCCGGCTCAGCCAGCTCGACCTCGCCGGCGCCGCCGATGTCTCCACGCGGCACCTCAGCTGCGTCGAGACCGGCCGCGCGCTGCCCAGTCGCGAGATGGTGCTGCGCCTGTCCGAGCGGCTGGAGGTGCCCCTGCGCGAACGCAACCGGCTGCTGACCGCCGCCGGCTATGCGCCGATGTTCGCCGAGCGGCGGCTCGACGACCCGGCGCTGGAAAGCGCCCGTCGCGCGATCGACCTGGTGCTGAAGGGCCACGAGCCCTATCCCGCGCTCGCCGTCGACCGGCACTGGACGCTGGTCTCCTGCAACCGCATGGTGCCGATGCTGCTGGCCGGTCTGCCGACCCGGCTGTTGCAGCCGCCGCTGAACGTGCTGCGCCTCAGCCTGCATCCCGAGGGCCTGGCACCGCGCATCGTCAACCTGGTGCAGTGGCGCGCCCACCTGCTGCACCGCTTGAGCCACCAGGTCGACGCCAGCGGCGATCCGACCCTGTCCGCGCTGGCCGAGGAACTCGCCGGCTACCCGCCTGCGGCCGGCGACGACGCCGGACCCCTGCAGGCCGACGCGTCGTCCGTGGCCGTGCCGCTGCGGCTGCGCACGCCCGAAGGCGCGGTCAGCCTGATCAGCACCATCACCGTGTTCGGCACCCCGGTGGACATCACGCTCGCCGAGCTGGCACTGGAGGCCTTCTTCCCCGCCGACGCAGCAACCGCCCAGGCGCTGCAGCGCCTGGCGGCGCGCATCCCGTCGGCCTGATTCAGGTCAAGCGCCGAAATCGGCTTGCTGGCAGCATCGCGGCGTGCCCAAGGCCCCCATGAACATCGACCGGCAGCAGACCTGGAACGTCGGCTACTGGATGCTCGCGCTGCTGCTGCTCATGCTCGCGCAGAGCCTGTGGCAGGGCGGCTCGCGCATCGAGGCGGTGCCCTACAGCGTGTTCGAGAAGGCGCTCGCCGAGGGGCGAATCGCCGAAGTGACGGTCTCCGACCGCAGCATCACCGGCACGCTGAAGTCGCCCGAGAACGGCAAGACCACGCTGGTGGCCACGCGCGTCGAGCCCGACCTCGCCGCGCGGCTGGAGAAGTACGACGTGCCCTACACGCGCGTGGTCGAGAGCCCGCTGCTGCGCGACCTGCTGTCGTGGATCGTGCCGGCGCTGGTGTTCTTCGGCCTGTGGTACTTCGTCATCCGCCGATTTGCCGACAGGCAGGGCATGGGCGGATTCATGTCGATCGGCAAGAGCCGCGCCAAGGTCTACGTGGAGACCGACACCGGCGTGGACTTCGGAGACGTCGCCGGCGTCGACGAGGCCAAGGAGGAACTCAAGGAGGTGGTCGACTTCCTCAAGCACCCGCAGGAGTACGGCCGTCTGGGTGCGCACATTCCGAAGGGCGTGCTGCTGGTTGGCCCGCCGGGCACCGGCAAGACGCTGCTGGCCAAGGCGGTGGCCGGCGAGGCGGGCGTGCCCTTCTTCTCGATCTCGGGCAGCGAGTTCGTCGAGATGTTCGTCGGCGTGGGCGCGGCGCGTGTGCGCGACCTGTTCGAGCAGGCGCGGCTGAAGGCGCCGGCGATCATCTTCATCGACGAGCTCGACGCGCTGGGCCGCGCGCGCGGTGCCTTCCCGGGCCTGGGCGGCCACGACGAGAAGGAACAGACGCTCAACCAGCTGCTCGTGGAGATGGACGGCTTCGACACCTCGTCGGGTCTGATCATCCTGGCTGCCACCAACCGGCCGGAAATCCTCGACACCGCGCTGCTGCGCGCCGGGCGATTCGACCGCCAGGTGCTGGTCGACCGGCCCGACCGCAAGGGCCGCCTCGACATCCTGAAGGTGCACGTCCGCAAGGTGAAGCTGGCCGCGGATGCCGGGCTCGACGAGGTGGCCGGCATCACCGCCGGCTTCAGCGGCGCCGACCTCGCCAACCTGGTCAACGAGGCGGCGATCGCCGCCACGCGGAGGCATGCCGATGAGGTGACGCTGGCCGACTTCACCGTGGCGGTGGAGCGCATCGTCGCCGGCCTGGAGCGGCGCAGCCGCGTGCTCAACCCGCACGAGCGCCGCGCTGTGGCCTTCCACGAGATGGGCCATGCGCTGGTGGCGCTGTCGCAGGCCGGCAGCGACCCGGTGCACAAGGTATCGATCATCCCGCGCGGCATCGGCGCGCTGGGCTACACCATCCAGCGACCCACCGAGGACCGCTACCTGATGACGCGTGCCGAGCTGGAACGCAAGATCGCCGTGCTGCTGGGCGGCCGCGCGGCGGAGATGCTGGTGCTCGGCGAGCTGTCCACCGGCGCCGCCGACGACCTCGCCAAGGCCACCGACATCGCGCGCGAGATGGTCACGCGCTACGGCATGGACGAAGGACTCGGCCATGTCGCCTACGAGGCGCCGCGCGCGCCCTCGCCCGAGCTGGCGATACCCTGGGCCAACGGCTCGCGCACGCTGTCGGAGCAGACGATGCGCCGCATCGACGAGGCGGTGGGCTCGCTCGTCGCCGCCGGCTTCGCCGCAGCGACGCGTCTGCTGACCGCGCACCGCGACCTGCTCGAACGCGGTGCGGCGATGCTGCTCGAACGCGAGACGCTGGCCGAGGACGAGCTGCGCACACTGACGGCGCCGTTGCGCGAGGCGCCGGGCGCGGGCGCAGGCGATCAGCCGCCGACGACGGCGTAGGCCTCGCCGTTCTCGCGCAGCCAGCGCTCGCCGAGCGAGGCATCCTGCTGGCGCGGATGGAAGGCGCTGCCGAAATAGGCCCTCCACGGCCCATAGACCTGCCGCAGCAGGCCTTCGCGGGAGAGCAGCAGATGCCAGCCGCTGCGCCAGGTGCGCCACCTGAACAGTTCGCCGTCGTGCCACAGGTTGCGCAAGGTCTGGCGGAACACGTCGAGCAGGAAATGCGTGGTGACGATGCGCATGAAGCGCGCTCGCCAGAACTCATTGCCGCCGAGCGCGCGGTACAGGTCGAAGGCGGTGCTGCGGTGCTCGGATTCCTCGGCTGCATGCCACATCCACAGCGTCGCCAGGCGCGGCTCGGCACCGGCCAGGCAGTCGGGGTGGCGCAGCGTCCAATCGGCGAAGATCGCCGTGATGTGCTCGGTGGCGGCGGTGGCCGCCACCCAGTGGCGCGGGTCCAGGCCCTCGAGTCGTCTGAGCCGGCGCAGCGCCCGCTCGGCCCAGCGATTGACGTGTCCCTGCGACTCCAGCTGGCCGTTGAAGAGCGCATGCAGCCGGCGGTGCGTGGCCTCCTGGCCGATGAACCCCTGCACCTCGCCGGCCATCGCCTCACGCTGCGCCTGCGGCAGCGCCTTCATGCCCAGCTTCACCGCATCGATGAAG
Organism: uncultured Piscinibacter sp.; assembly: GCF_937952055.1. Lineage (GTDB taxonomy): Bacteria > Pseudomonadota > Gammaproteobacteria > Burkholderiales > Burkholderiaceae_C > Piscinibacter. Next base: position 41,951 of record NZ_CALFYO010000022.1, on the reverse strand, counting down.
AACTGCTCGCCGACCGGGAAGCTCATCGACAGCGCGTTGAACCAGGCCGTGCGGAAGGCGTCGCCCCCGTTCCACTGGCGCGGGAACGGCGTCTCCAGGTCGATCAGCAGCCGGCGCACGACCAGTTCGCTCACTTCGGCAGTCTCCGCTTCAGCTCGTCCTTCAGCCGCGCATGAGCCTCGGGCTTGAGCACCCTGAGCAGGTCGAGGTCGGCGAGCAATCTCGCCACGCGGGCCTCGGCATTGCCCGCCTTGATCGCATCGATCTCCGCCTTCATCGCGCGGAAGTCGTCGAAGCGTTCGTCGGCGGCCTTCGGGTCGCGCGCTTGCACCAGAACCTCCAGCGCGTCGCTGATGCGGCCAAGCTGGCGACCGTAGCTGTGCTTGCTCAGCACGTCGGCTTCGGTCTGCGGTGCGCTGCTGTTGAAGGCGTTCACGTTCAGCGTCCAGCCCGGCAGGATGGGCTGCACCAGCGTGTTCGGCGCGAGCTGCATCGCCGCGCTCCACTGCTTCAGCCAGCTCGCCGGGTCCCAGGTGGGGGTGTCGGTGCCCGCCATGACATACCTCCGTTGCGCGTGCCTGCAGTGTGACAGCCTTCAGCCCACCCAGCGGCGCGCGTTGCGGAACATGCGCATCCAGGGGCTGAAGGCACTCTTGTCGCCGCTCGTCCAGCTCATCTGCACGTTGCGGAAGACCCGCTCCGGGTGCGGCATCAGCACGGTGAAGCGGCCGTCGGCCGTGGTCACCGAGGTCAGGCCGTCGGGGCTGCCGTTAGGATTCGCCGGGTAGGCTTCGGTGGGCGCACCCGCGTGGTCGACGAAACGCATGGCGCGATGCACCGCCCGGGCGTCGCCGCGCTGAGAGAAGTCGGCGAAGCCCTCGCCGTGCGCCACCGCGATCGGGATGCGGCTGCCCTCCATGCCGGTGAAGAAGATCGAAGGGCTTTGCAGCACCTCGACCAGCGATAACCGCGCCTCGAACTGCTCGCTCTTGTTGCGCGTGAACTTCGGCCAGGCCTGCGCGCCGGGAATGATGGGCGCGAGCGCGGCCATCATCTGGCAGCCGTTGCACACGCCGAGCGCGAAGGTGTCGGAGCGGCCGAAGAATGCGGCGAACTGCTCGGCCAGCACCGGGTTGAACATCACCGAGCGCGCCCATCCTTCGCCGGCGCCCAGCGTGTCGCCGTAGCTGAAGCCGCCGCAGGCGACGAAGCCCTGGAAGCGGTCCAGCCGCGCCCGGCCGCTGTGCAGGTCGCTCATGTGCACGTCGAAGGTCTCGAAGCCGGCCTGGTGCATCGCGTAGCTCATCTCGACATGCGAGTTGACGCCCTGCTCGCGCAGGATGGCCACCTGGGGCCGCGCCTTGGCCACGAAGGGCGCCGCCACGTCATCGGCGGGATCGAAGCTCAGGTGCAGGTGCAGGCCGGGGTCACCAGTGCGGCCGGCCTGCGCATGCTCGGCATCGGCGCAGGCCGGGTTGTCGCGCAATACGGCGATGCGCCAGCTCACCTCGTCCCAGGCCTGGTGCAGGTCGCGCAGGGACGACGCGAACACCACCTTGGTATCGCGCCAGACTTCGACCACGCCGCGCTCGTTGGTCTTGCCGACGAAGTGGCTGTGCCGGGACAGGCCATGCGCGCGCAGCGTCTGCATCACCTCGTTGCGCACCGCGCTGGGCACCTGCAGCACCACGCCCAGCTCCTCGTTGAACAGCGCCTTCAGCGTCAGTTCCTGGCGGCGCGGACCGACCTGCGCCGTCCAGTTCTTCGAGTCCCCGTACTCGGCACGGCTGTCGGCGATGCCGTCGCCCTCGGTGACGAGCAGGTCAACGTTCAGGCTGACGCCGAGCTGGCCAGCAAATGCCATCTCGCACACCGTGGCCCACAGCCCGCCATCGCTGCGGTCGTGGTAAGCGAGCAGGTGGCCCTGGCCGCGCAGCTCGTTCACGGCCGCCACCAGCGCCTTCAGCAGCGCCGGGTCGTCCAGGTCGGGCACGCCATCGACGTCCAGACTGCCGACCTGCTCCAGCACCTGGGCCAGCATCGAGCCGCCCATGCGCTTCCTGCCCTGGCCGAGGTCGACCAGCACCAGGGTCGTGTCGCCCGGCTGCAGCTGCGGGGTCAGCGTCGGTCGCACATCGGCGACGCTCGCGAACGCCGAGACGATCAGGCTCACCGGCGCGGTGACCTGCTTCGCGGCCCCGCCCTCGCTCCAGCGCGTGCGCATCGACAGGCTGTCCTTGCCCACCGGCACGCTGATGCCCAGCGCCGGGCACAGCTCCATGCCCACCGCCTTGACGGTGTCGTACAGGGCGGCGTCCTCGCCCGGCTCGCCGCAGGCGGCCATCCAGTTGCAGCTCAGCTTCACGCGCGCCAGCTCGATCGGCGCGGCCAGCAGGTTGGTGACCGCTTCGCCCACCGCCATGCGGCCCGAGGCCGGCGCATCGAGTGAGGCCAGCGGCGTGCGCTCGCCCATGCTCATCGCCTCTCCGGCGAAACCGGCGTAGTCGGCCAGCGTCACCGCGCAGTCGGCCACCGGCACCTGCCAGGGGCCGACCATCTGGTCGCGATGGTCCAGGCCACCGACGGTGCGGTCGCCGATGGTGATGAGGAAGCGCTTGCTGGCCACGGTCGGGTGGCGCAGCACGTCGAAGGCGGCCTTCTCCAGCGCCACGTCGTCGAGCTTCAGCGCCGGCGCACTGCGCACCACGCGCTCGACATCGCGATGCATGCGCGGCGGCTTGCCGAGCAGCACCTCCATCGGCATGTCGATGGGCTTGTCGTCACTGCCAGGCTGCTCCAGCACGAGTTGCTTCCGATCGGTGGCCACGCCGACGATTGCGAACGGACAGCGCTCGCGCTCGCACATCGCCTGGAACAGGGGCAGCGCGTCGGCGCGCACCGCCATCACGTAGCGCTCCTGGCTCTCGTTGCACCAGATCTCCTTCGGCGCCAGGCCGGATTCCTCCAGCGGCACCTTGGAGAGGTCGAAGCGCGCCCCCTTGCCCGCGCCGTCGACCAGTTCGGGGAAGGCGTTGCTGATGCCGCCCGCGCCGACATCGTGGATGGCGAGGATGGGGTTGCTCTCGCCCAGCGCCCAGCAGTGGTTGATGACTTCCTGCGCGCGGCGCTGGATCTCCGGGTTGCCACGCTGCACCGAGTCGAAATCGAGCTCGGCGGCGTTCGCGCCGGCGGCCATCGAACTGGCGGCGCCGCCGCCCATGCCGATGCGCATGCCCGGACCACCGAGTTGCACGAGCAGGGTGCCGGCGGGGAACTCGATCTTGCTCGTCTGCGAGGCGGAGATCGTGCCCAGGCCGCCGGCGATCATGATCGGCTTGTGGTAGCCGCGGCGCACGCCGTCGACCGTCTGCTCGTAGACGCGGAAGTAGCCCAGCAGGTTGGGTCGCCCGAACTCGTTGTTGAAGGCCGCGCCGCCCAGCGGGCCGTCGATCATGATCTGCAGCGGGCTGGCGATGTGCTCGGGCTTGCCGTAGGGCTGCCGTTCCCACGGTTCGCTGGTGCCCGGCAGGTGCAGGTTGGAGACCGAGAAGCCGGTCAGCCCCGCCTTCGGCCGCGAGCCGCGGCCGGTGGCGCCTTCGTCGCGGATCTCGCCGCCGGCGCCGGTGGAAGCGCCCGGGAAGGGCGAGATCGCCGTCGGGTGGTTGTGCGTCTCCACCTTCATCAGCACGTGGGCGGTGTCGCGGCGCGGCCCCCAGGCCGGCGCATTGGTGTAGCCCTGCGGCAGCCAGCGCTCGACCTCGTGCCCCTCCATCACGCTGGCGTTGTCGCTGTAGGCGATCACCGTGTGCTGCGGCGCGAGCCGATGCGTATTGCGGATCATGCCGAACATCGACTGGTCCTGCGCCACACCGTCGATGGTGAACCGGGCGTTGAAGATCTTGTGCCGGCAGTGCTCGGAGTTCGCCTGCGCGAACATCATCAGCTCGACATCGGTCGGATTGCGCTGCAGGCCGGTAAACGCGGCGACGAGGTAGTCGATCTCGTCGTCCGACAGCGCCAGGCCGAAGTCCTTGTTCGCTGCCTCCAGGGCGACTCGCCCGCGGCCCAGCACGTCGACATGTTCCATCGGCTTGCCGGGTTGCTCGTCGAACAGGTGCTTCGCGTCGTCGCGCGCCAGCAGCACGCTCTCGGTCATGCGATCGTGCAGCAGCGCGGCACATCGCCGGAGTTCATCGGCGCTCAGCGGCTTCGCGCCGCCGAGCAGGCCGTTCTTCAGCGCCAGCCTGAACTCGGTGACGCGTTCGACGCGCCGGATGGCGAGGCCGCAGTTGTGCGCGATGTCTGTGGCCTTCGACGCCCAGGGAGACACCGTGCCCAGGCGCGGCGCCACCACCAGCAACGCGCCCTCGACCGGGCCCGCGTAAGGCTCGCCGTAGCGCAGCAGGGCCTCGAGCCTGTCGTGCTCGGCGCCGGCCAGCGGGTGGTCGCTCCACACCCAGTGGACATGCCGGGCATGGACGGCCGTGATGCGCGCCTGCACGGCCTGCAGGCGAGGCAGCAGCGCTTGCGCGCGGAAGGCGGACAGCGCGTTGCCGCCCTCGAAGTGGAACAGGTGCTTGGGGCTGGAGGTCACGCGACGGTCTCGGGGTGGAAGGCCGGCCTTGGGGCAGGGGCGCCCCGGTGGAAACCCGCGATTTTACGTGGCCGATGAGATAATCCGCGCCCATGACGATCACGATCAAGACCGCAGCCGACATTGAGGGCATGCGGCTCGCCGGCCGGCTGGCTTCCGAAGTTCTGGACATGCTCACGCCGCACGTCAAGCCCGGCGTCACCACCGAGCAGCTCGACAAGCTCGCCCACGACCACATCGTGAACGTGCAGGGAGCGGTTCCGGCGCCGCTGAACTACGCGCCGCCGGGCTACTCGCCCTACCCGAAGTCGGTGTGCACCTCGATCAACCACCAGGTCTGCCACGGCATCCCCAACGACCGAGCGCTGAAGAACGGCGACATCGTCAACATCGACGTCACCGTCATCAAGGACGGCTGGCACGGCGACACCAGCCGCATGTTCGTCGTCGGCGAGGGCTCCATCGCCGCCAGGCGGCTGTGCCAGATGACCTACGAGGCAATGTGGAAGGGCATCGTCAAGGTCAAGCCTGGCGCGCGCCTGGGCGACATCGGCCACACCATCCAGACCTTCGCCGAGAGCAATGGCTTCTCGGTGGTGCGCGAGTTCTGCGGCCACGGCATCGGCCGCAAGTTCCACGAGGAGCCGCAGGTCCTGCATTACGGGCGCCCCGGCACGCTGGAGGAGCTCGTGCCGGGCATGACCTTCACCATCGAGCCGATGATCAACGCCGGCAAGCGCGACATCCGCGAAATGGGCGACGGCTGGACCATCGTCACCAAGGACCGCTCGCTGTCCGCCCAGTGGGAGCACACCGTGCTGGTCACCGACACCGGCTACGAGGTGCTGACGCTGTCGGCCGGCAGCCCGCCGCCGCCGGTCTTCGTCGGCGCCTGAGTGGCGTCCCGGGGCACAAAGACCGTGGCTGCCGCCATTCCCGACCGCGTCGACGCGAGTGCCGCAGCGACCAGCGTGACCGAGCTGCGCCATCGCTTCCGTCAGGGCAAGGCCGAGCTGCTGCAGCACTTCCAGACCTCGCGTGCCAGCACGCCGGCAGCCTCGCGGCTGCTGAAGGCGCTGGCCAAGCATGTCGATGCCACGCTTCAGGCGCTGTGGGCGCGCTCGGGCATGCCTGCCGGCGCCGCGCTGCTGGCGGTCGGCGGCTACGGACGCGGCGAGCTGTTCCCGCATTCCGACGTCGACGTGCTGGTGCTGCTGCCGCCGGCAGCGGTGCGCCAGCCCGATGCCGACGCGGGCGCCACGCAGGCGGCGATCGAAGGCTTCATCACCGCCTGCTGGGACATCGGCCTGGAGATCGGCTCGAGCGTGCGCACGGTCGACGAGTGCCTTACCGAGGCGGAGCGCGACGTCACCGTGCAGACCGCGCTGCTGGAGAGCCGCTACCTGTGCGGCTCCCGCCGCGTCTTCACCACCTTCCGCCACGCCAACACGCGGGCCATGGACCCCCGCGCCTTCCTGAGAGCGAAGACGCTGGAGATGATCCAGCGACACCAGAAATACGAGGACACGCCCTACGCGCTGGAACCGAACTGCAAGGAAAGCCCGGGCGGCCTGCGCGACCTGCAGGTGGTGATCTGGGTGGCGCGTGCCGCCGGCCTGGGCAAGAACTGGAACGAGCTGGCTGCCAAGGGCCTGATCACGCCCTTCGAGGTCAAGCAGTTGCAGCGCAACGAGGGCCTGCTCAAGCTCATCCGCGCGCGCCTGCACATCATCGCCAACCGCCGCGAGGACCGCCTCGTGTTCGATCTGCAGACCGCCGTGGCCGAGAGCTTCGGCTACCGGTCCGTGCCGGGCCAGCGCGCCTCGGAAGTGCTGATGCGCCGCTACTATTGGGCGGCCAAGGCGGTGGCCCAGCTGAACCAGATCCTCATGCTCAACATCGAGGAGCGCGTCGCCGGCTCGCAGGATGCCCCGATGCGCCCGATCGACGAGTTCTTCCTCGAGCGCGGCGGCATGCTCGAGGTGGCGAGCGACGATCTCTACCAGCGCCATCCCCACGCGATCCTGCGCACTTTCCTGGCCTACCAGCAGACGGTGGGTGTCAAGGGCCTGTCCGCGCGCACGCTGCGGGCGCTGTACAACGCGCGCGAACAGATGGGCGCCGAATTTCGCCGCGATCCTGTGAACCGCGCCACCTTCGTGCAGATCCTGCAGGAGAAGGAAGGCCAGACGCACGCCTTCCGGCTGATGAACCAGACGTCAGTGCTGGGGCGCTACCTGTGGGTGTTCCGGCGCATCGTCGGGCAGATGCAGCATGACCTGTTCCACGTCTACACGGTGGACCAGCACATCCTGATGGTGCTGCGCAACGTGCGCCGCTTCTTCATTCCCGAGCACGCCCACGAGTATCCGTTCTGCACCCAGCTCGCGCTGACCTGGGACAAGCCCTGGATCCTCTACGTCGCCGCCCTGTTCCACGACGTCGCCAAGGGCCGTGGGGGCGACCACTCCGAGCTCGGCGCCGCCGAGGTGCGGCGTTTCTGTCGCGATCACGCCATCGGGCGCGAAGATGCCGCCCTGATCGAGTTCCTCGTGCGCGAGCACCTGCGCATGTCGCGCATCGCGCAGAAGGAGGACCTCTCCGACCCCGAGGTGATACAGGACTTCGCGAAGCGCGTCGGCAATCCGCGCTACCTGACCGGCCTGTACCTGCTGACCGTGGCCGACATCCGCGGCACCAGCCCGAAGGTGTGGAATGCCTGGAAGGGCAAGCTGCTGGAGGATCTCTACCGCTGGACGCTGCGCGCCCTGGGCGGCGCCAAGCCCAACCTCGACGCGGAGATCGAGGCGCGCAAGGAAGAGGCGCGTCACCTGCTCAACCTGCACTCGATGCTGCCCGACACCGAGGGGCCGCTGTGGAAGACGCTGGAGGTCAGCTACTTCGCGCGCCACGACGCCGGCGACATCGCTTGGCATGCACGCTCGCTGTTCCGCCACGTCCAGACGAAGGATCCGGTCGTCAAGGCGCGTCCGTCGTCGCTGGGCGAAGGCCTGCAGGTGCTGGTCTACGCACCCGACCGGCCCGACTTGTTCGCGCGCATCTGCGGCTACTTCGACGGCGCCGGCTTCAACATCCTCGACGCCAAGGTGCACACCACGCGCGCCGGGTTCGCGCTCGACACCTTCCAGGTGACCAGCCCGCAGCTCGAGGGCCACGAACCGACGCATTACCGCGACCTGATCTCGCTGGTCGAGACGCAGCTCGGGCAGGCCCTGGCCGACACCGGCCCGCTGCCCGAACCCAGCCGCGGGCGGCTCTCGCGACGCGTCAAGTCCTTCCCGATCACGCCGCGCGTGACGCTGCGCCCCGACGAACGTGCCCAGCGCTGGCTGCTCGGCGTGTCCACCAGCGACCGCTCCGGCCTGCTCTACGCCATCGCCCGCGTGCTGGCACGCCACCACGTCAACCTGCAGCTCGCCAAGATCACCACGCTGGGCGAACGGGTGGAGGACACCTTCCTGGTCGACGGGTCGGCACTGCAGCAGAACAAGAAGCAGATCGAGATCGAGAGCGAGCTGCTCGACGCGATCAGCCCCTGATGCCGCTCGTCACCATCTCCGCCGCCGATGCGCTGGCGCGGCTCGCCGAGTTCGATGCGGTGATCGATGCGCGATCGCCGAGCGAGTACGCCGAGGACCGACTGCCCGGCGCGATCAACTGGCCGAGCCTGGACGACGCCGAGCGCGCGCTGGTCGGCACCGAGTACAAGCAGGTCTCGCCCTTCGCGGCACGCAAGCGCGGGGCGGCACTGGTGGCACGCAACATCGCCGCGCACATCGAGCGCGAGGCGATGGACAAGCCGAAGGACTGGACACCGCTGGTCTACTGCTGGCGCGGTGGCCAGCGCAGCGGCTCGCTGGCCACCGTGCTGTCGGCGATCGGCTTTCGCGTCCACCTGCTCGACGGCGGCTACCGCGAGTACCGGCGCGCGGTGATCGCGGCGCTGGAAGATCTGCCGCAGCGCTTCGACTTCCGCGTCGTCTGCGGCACCACCGGATCGGGCAAGAGCCGGCTGCTGCAGCGGCTGGCGGACATCGGCGTGCAGGTGCTCGATCTGGAGGCGCTCGCCAACCACCGCGGCTCGGTGCTGGGCCTGGTGCCGGGCAGCCCCCAGCCCGGGCAGAAGCAGTTCGAGTCGCGCGTCTGGGACGCGCTGCGCCGGCTCGACCCGGCCAAGACGGTGATCGTCGAGAGCGAGAGCAGGAAGATCGGCGACCTGCGCGTGCCCGAGAGACTGATCGAGCGCATGCGCGCCGCCCCCTGCTTTCGACTGGATCTGCCGCTCGACGCCCGGGTGCAGCTGTTGATGGAGGACTACGACTTCTTCGTGCGCGACAGCGAGACCTTCTGCCGGCGCCTGGACGCGCTTCGCGTGCTGCGCGGCCACGAGGTGGTCAACGGCTGGCAGGAAGCGGCCCGAGCCGGCCGCACCCGCGAGGTGGTGCGTCACCTGCTGGTCAGCCACTACGACCCTGTCTACCTGCAGTCGATGAAACGCAACTTCGCCGGCTTCTCGCAGCCGGTGCAGGTGCTCCAGTGGGACGGCAGCGCCGCGTCGCTGGACGGCGCCGCGCAGCGCATCGCGCTGCTCTAGAATCCGCGCACCGGTCGGCAGTTCACCCAGGCGTTGCCGCGCACGACGTGCGAGCTAAACCTGCCATCTCCTCCCTGCTTGGTCGCCTCCGCGTGCGCCGGGCCGGAAGTCGGCAACCCCCGGCGGCTTGGCAACGAGCTTGGCGCATGAAGGACGGAGACCCTCATGACCCGTACCGACGTTCCGCTGCATGCGGCCGACATCTCCAGCTTCGCCAAAGCGCTCGGCCGAGATCTGAAAGCCGCGCACGAGCGGCTGCAACGGCCGCCCGGCCATGTCGAGCTGCTCAACATGCTGGCCCGCGCCGCCGGCCACCGAAACTTCCAGAGTCTGAAGGCGCAACCCGCGGCGCCGCTGCCAGAGTCCCCTGAGCCGGCTGCGACGCTGACCGACACCGCCGCCAAGGCGTTGCGCCAGTTCGACGCGCACGGCCGGCTGGTGCGTTGGCCGATCAGGTTCAGCGTGCAGCGCCTGATGCTGTGGGGCCTGTGGATGCGCTTCGACGGCAAGCGCCGCTACAGCGAGCGCGAGGTCAACGAGTTGCTCAAGGCCTGGCACCTGTTCGGCGACCACTGCACGCTGCGCCGCGAGCTGGTCGCGATGAAGCTGCTGGCGCGCACCGATGGCGGCGCCGAGTACCGCAAGCTGCCGCGGCGGCCCGACGCCGAGGCCGTGGCGCTGATGCGCGCGTTGCGCGGGCGTGGCGCCGGCTGAGCCGGACTACCTGGCCAGGAAGTGCTCGCGGTAGTAGGCCAGTTCGTCGATCGACTCGTGGATGTCGGCCAGCGCAGTGTGAGCCTGGGCCTTCTTGAAGCCGGCCATGATCTCCGGCTTCCAGCGCTTCGCCAGCTCCTTGAGGGTGCTGACGTCGAGGTTGCGGTAGTGGAAGAAGGCTTCCAGCGCGGGCATGTGGATGGCGAGGAAGCGTCGGTCCTGGCAGATGCTGTTGCCGCACATCGGTGACTTGCCCGCCGGGACGAACCGCTTGAGGAACTCGATCACCTGCGCGGTGGCCGCGCTCTCGTCGACGGTCGAGGCCTTCACGCGGTCGATCAGGCCGCTGCGGCCGTGGGTGCCCTTGTTCCAGGCGTCCATGGCGTCGAGCGTGGCGTCGCTCTGGTGGATGGCGAACACCGGGCCCTCGGTGCGGCAGTTCAGGTTCGCGTCGGTCACCACCACCGCCACCTCGATGACGCGGTCGCGCTCCGGCACCAGGCCGGTCATTTCCAGGTCGATCCACACCAGGTTCTGCTCGTTCGGGGTCAGGATGTCGCTCATGAAAAACTGGAGAAGAGAGGTTGCGGAGCCGGGGGGCATTCTCGCAGTTCTACACTTGCGGCCATGCAATCCCTGCTCCTCACTTCGTGCTTCGTGGCCGCGCTGCTCGTCTCGCTGGCGCTGAAGTACTGGCTGGCCACGCGCCAGATGCGCCACGTGTCGGCCCATCGCGACCGCGTGCCGACCGCGTTCGCGGCCACCATTGCCTTGGCCGCGCACCAGAAGGCGGCCGACTACACACTCGCCAAGGGGCGTTTCGGGCTGCTGTCCACCGCCTTCGGCGCCGCGGTGCTGCTCGGCTGGACGCTGCTGGGCGGGCTGGACGCGCTCAACGGTACCGTGCGCGATGCGCTGCAGCCGCGGCTTGGCGACATGGGCTATCAACTCGCACTGCTGGCCGCCTTCGCGCTCGCCGCGGGCGTACTCGACGCGCCGTTCGAGATCTACAGCACCTTTCGCATCGAGCAGCGCTTCGGCTTCAACCGCATGACCTGGAAGCTCTATCTGGCCGATGCACTCAAGGGCCTCGTCGTCGGCGCCGTCGTCGGGCTGCCGATCGCCGCGCTGATCCTGTGGATCATGGGCGCTGCCGGGGCACTGTGGTGGCTGTGGGCCTGGGCCGCGTGGATGGGCTTCAACCTGCTCATCCTGGTGCTCTACCCGACGGTGATCGCGCCGCTGTTCAACAAGTTCGAGCCACTCGCCGACGAGTCGCTCAAGGCACGCGTGCAGGCGCTGATGGCGCGGTGCGGCTTCACGGCCAAGGGCCTGTTCGTGATGGACGGCAGCCGGCGCTCGGCCCATGCCAATGCCTACTTCACCGGCTTCGGCGCCGCCAAGCGCGTGGTGTTCTTCGACACGCTGCTGTCCAAGCTGACGCCCAGCGAGGTGGAGGCGGTGCTCGCCCACGAGCTCGGCCACTTCAGGCACCGGCACGTGCTCAAGCGCATCGTCGCGATGTTCGGCATCAGCCTGGCGGGCTTCGCACTGCTGGGCTGGATGTCGGGCCAAGCCTGGTTCTACGCGGGCCTGGGCGTGGAGCCGAACATCGGCGCGCCGAACGACGCGCTTGCCCTGCTGCTGTTCCTGCTCGTCGCACCGGTGTTCGGCTTCTTCATCTCGCCGCTGCTCGCTCAGCTGTCGCGGCGCCACGAGTTCCAGGCCGACGCCTACGCCTGCCGGCAGGCCAGCGGCGCCGACCTCGCTGCCGCGCTGCTGAAGCTGCACGAGGACAACGCCGCCACGCTGACGCCCGACCCGGTCTACGTGAAGTTCTACTACTCGCATCCGCCGGCCTCGGAACGTCTCGCGGCGATGGCGCGTCCGGCAGCATGAGGCAACCATGACGAATCTGCTCCACCAACGTTGCAAGGGCCTCGAGGGCGGTGCGCCGATGAGCGCGGAGGCGATCCGTGACCACCTCGCCCAGGTCAGCGGCTGGCAGCTGTCGAACGGCGCCATCGAGAAGACATTCAGCTTCAGGAACTACCACGAGACGATCGCCTTCGTGAACGCGCTGGCCTGGATCGCCAACGCCGAGGATCACCACCCCGAGCTGCGTGTGTTCTACGACCGTTGCGTGGTGCGCTTCGACACCCACTCGGTGGGCGGCATCTCGGTCAACGACTTCATCTGCGCGGCCAAGGCGGACGCGCTGGTGGCCTTCGTCGCTTGACGCAGCACACCGAACTCGACCTCGGGCTCGTGGTGGCCGGCCACGGCCGCCACTACACTGTCGAGACGCCGGAAGGCCGGCGCATGCACTGCACGCCGCGCGGCAAGAGGAGCGACTGTGTGGTCGGCGACCGCGTGCGCTGGATGCCCACCTCCGAAGGCGAGGGCGTGATCGAGGCGGTGGAGCCACGTCGAAACCTGATGCACCGGCAGGACGAGTGGAAGACCAAGTCCTTCGCCGCCAACCTGGACCAACTGCTCGTGCTGGTGGCCGCCGAGCCGGTGTTCAGCGAGTCGCAGCTCGCCCGCGCGCTGATCGCCGCCGAGGCCGCCGGCATCCCCGCCTCCATCGTGCTGAACAAGGCAGATCTGCCGGCGATCGCCGCGGCCCGCGAGCGGCTCGCACCCTACGCCGCGATGGGCATAGCGGTCCACGAGGTGGCGCTGAAGGCGCGACCCGAGGCCAGCCGCGCGGCGCTGGCGCCGCTGCTGCAGGCCAGGGCGACGCTGGTACTGGGGCCCAGCGGCACCGGCAAGAGCACGCTGATCAACCTGCTCGTGCCAGACGCCGGCGCGCAGGTCGGCGAGATCTCGCGCTCGCTGAACTCCGGCCGGCACACGACGACGACCACGCAGTGGTACTGGCTGGATGCGCAGCGCACCACGGCGCTGATCGATTCACCGGGATTCCAGGAGTTCGGCCTGCGCCAGGTGGACGCGCAGCAGCTTGCCGCGCTGATGCCGGACTTCCGCGCGCCCTCCACCCAATGCCGCTTCTACAACTGCACCCACGTTCAGGAACCCGGCTGCGGCGTGCTCGCCGCAGTGCAGTGCGGGCAGATCACCGCATCGCGCCACCGCATCTACTGCGAGATCCTCGCCGAGCTGAATCGCTCGCGCTACTGAACCGGCGTCAGCCGATGAGGTTGGCCAGCGACAGCAAGGCCAGCAGCAGCATCCACAGCACCACCGAGCGCCACACCAGGCCGACGATGCTGCGCAGATGGCCGGTCACCGGCGGCAGGCCCGGCGTGGACCCCTCAGCCCCCGCGGCCTCGGGCAAGGCCCCGGCCTCGAAGGTCTTGGAGCGATCCGGAGTGACCCCCGGGGCGGCGCTGCCGCCGAGTTGCACGCCCACCGCGCCGGCCGCAGCGGCCAGGATGATGCCCTCGTTCTCGTGCTGCCACAGTCCGGCGTCACGGCGCCAGCACGTGATGGCCTCCTCGAAGTTGCCGACCACCGCGAAGCCGAAGGCAGTCAGCCGTGCCGGCACGTGGTCGATCAGGCCGAACAGCCACTGTGAGCGCCGCATCAGCCGCTCGTTGATCGGCGCGCCCACCGTGCGGCTCTTGAAGGCCCAGTAGCGGCTGGCCAGCTCTGCCATGCGATAGAGCACCGCGCCGGCCGGGCCGAGGCCGAGCGCGGACAGCAGCACGAACCAGAAGAACACGCCGAACACATGCCGGTGCGCCGCGAGCAGCGAGTGCTCGATGACATGACGCAGCAGTTCGGTGCGCGGCAGTTCGCTCGCATCGAGGTGGCGCCACTGCGCGAGCAGGCGCCGCGCGTCGTCTTCATCGCCGCGCTCCAACGCGTCGCGGATGTCGGTGAAGTAATGGCTGAACTGCCGGAACCCCAGCGTCAGGTACAGCACCAGGACGTTCCAGCCCAACGCCAGCAGCAGGCTGAGATGACCGATGGCGAGGTAGATGCCCATCGTGGCCAGTGCCGGCACCAGCACGGTGACGCACCACACCACCCACGCATGGTGGTCGCGGCCCGCATCGAAGTTGCGGCCCGCCCAGCGCATCCAGCCCGTCAGCGTGTCATGGACGACGTTGTCGCGCGGCAGCGGCTTGAGCTGTTCGATCAGCAGGGCGAACAGGACGGCAAAGAAACTCATGCCGGTCGATGATACCGGCCGGGCCGGCGCTTCAGCGCGCGAGGAACGCGTAGAGGTTGCGCAGCATGGCCGCGGTGGCGCCCCAGATGAAGTAGCGGCGCACCTGGCCGTCGGCGCCCGGGCCGTCCCAGGGCATGGACAGGAATCTCCGCTTCACACCGCCGAACTCGATCTCGTGGCGCTGATGGTGTGCCGGGTCCATCAGGAAGGGCAGCGGCACCTCGAAGGCCTCGGCGACCTCGAAGCGGTCGAGCGCGAGCAGGAAGCCGGGGCGTACCAGTGCGACCACCGGCGTGACGATGAAGCCGGTCACCGTGGTGTACACCGGCAGCGAACCGATCACGTCGACATGCGCGCGCGCCAGGCCGACCTCCTCTTCCGCCTCACGCAGGGCGGTATGGACCGCGTCGTCGTCGCTGTCCTCGGATCGGCCGCCGGGAAAGCTGATCTGCCCGGCGTGATCGCGCAGGTGGTCGGTGCGACGCGTCAGCAGCACGGTGAGTCCGCGCTCGTGTGCCACCAGCGGCACCAGCACCGAGGCATGGGCCGGCTCACGATCCGCGAAGAGCCGGCCGTCTCCGGTGATCTCCGGCTCCCACGCCAGGCCCGCGGCGAAGCGCTCGCGCAGCGCCGGCGCCTGCAGACGCTCGTGCGGCACGGCGCTCAGGTGCGCATCGGTGCCGATCACGGGCACCGAGAGCGGGTCGAGGACGGGTGCGCGGGTCATGGGTTCTTCAATGACAAAGCCGCCCATCGGGGCGGCTTCGTGTCCACGGCGGTCCGATCCAAGGTCAGGCCAGCTTTTCCTTGATGCGGGCCGACTTGCCGGAGCGCTCGCGCAGGTAGTACAGCTTGGCGCGACGCACGTCGCCGCGGCGCTTGACCTCGATCGACGCGATCAGCGGGCTGTAGAGCTGGAACGTGCGCTCGACACCTTCGCCGCTGGAGATCTTGCGCACGATGAAGCTGCTGTTCAGGCCGCGGTTGCGCTTGGCGATCACCACGCCTTCGTACGCCTGGACGCGCTTGCGCGTGCCTTCGACGACGTTGACGCTGACGATCACGGTGTCGCCAGGAGCGAATTCGGGGATGGTCTTGTTGAGGCGGGCAATCTCTTCCCGCTCGAGGGTCTGGATCAGGTCCACAGGTTTCTCCAAGGATCGTGCCCGGGGGTGTTGGAAGGTGGCGGCAGCCTGGAATTCCCTGGCGCCTTGCCCGGCAGAGGATCGAAAAGCCTGCGATTATAGCCCGAGGCCGGCAAGGTACTGCTCGTCCGCCGCGCTCAGCCGGCCGCACGCTCTGGCCGCGGCGATCAGGTCCGGGCGCCGCCGCGCGGTCAGTTCCAGCGATCGCTCGCGCCGCCAGCGTGCGATGTCGGCATGGTGACCCGACAGCAGCACCGGCGGCACGGGCCGGGCGGCGTTCCCTTGCCCCAGCACCTCCGGCCGGCTGTAGTGCGGGCAGTCGAGCAGGCCATCGGAAAAGCTGTCCTGCTCGTGCGAGCGGGCGTCACCGAGCACGCCCTCCTGCAACCGCGCCACGGCGTCGAGCAGCGCCAGCGCCGGCAGCTCGCCGCCGGAGAGCACGAAGTCGCCCAGGCTCAGTTCGACGTCGACGTGGGCATCGAGCACGCGCTGGTCGATGCCTTCGTAGCGGCCACACAGCAGGACGGCCCCGGCGCCGGCAGCGAACTCCCGCACCACCGCCTGATCGATGCGCCGCCCTGTCGGCGTGAAGTGCACCACGGGCGCAGCCGCGCCGCGTTCGGCCCTCGCCGCCGCCAGCGCACGCTCCAGCGGCTCGGCCAGCATCACCATGCCGGGGCCTCCGCCGTAGGGCCGGTCGTCAACGCGACGATAGTTGTCCTCGGCGAAGTCGCGCAGCGGCCAGAGTCTGACGTCGATCTGGCCGCTTTCGAAGGCGCGGCGTGTCACGCCCACCGTCAGGTGCGGCGTGAACAGTTCCGGGAACAGTGTGAGAACGTCGAAGCGCATGGCCGCGCCCGGCTCAGAAGTCCAGACCCCAATCGACGCGGATGCGCCGCTGCTCGAGGCTGACCTCGTCGATGTAGGGCCCGACGAAGGGAATCAGGCGCTCGTCGGACTCGCCCTTGCCCCCCTCGGGCATCACGCGCAGCACGCTGTGCGCGCCGGTATCGAGCAAGCCGACGACGGTGCCCAGAGGCTGATCCTGACGGTTCACGACGCTCAGGCCGACCAGGTCGACCCAGTAGAACTCATCGGCGCCGGCGGTCGGGAAGCTGGCGCGGCCGACGAAGATGCGTGCGCCGCGCAGCGCCTCGGCGGCGTCGCGGTCGGCGATGTCCAGCGAACGTGCAACCACGCCGTCGCCATGCTCGCGCGACTCGGCGATCTTCAACAGCAGGGGAAGTGGCGGCGACCCGGGACGCTGGGGTCGCGCCTCGCCGGGCGCCTTCAAGAACCAGCGGCGAGAGGAAAACAGCGCCTGAGGCTCGCTGGCGAAGGGCTGGACCTTGAACCAGCCTTTCACGCCCCAGGCGCCGGCAATGCGCCCGACCTCGATGGCGTCGTCGGGCCAAGCCGGCTCGGCTGCGGACGACGGGGGGGACGTCACGGCCGCTGCCGCGCGCGCTTCGGCTCGCCCGTTCAGGCGGCGGCCTTGGCCTGGGCGACCAGGCGGGCAACGGTCGGCGACAGCTGAGCGCCCCGACCGGTCCAGTGCTCGACGCGGTCGAAGGCCACGCGCAGCGGCTGCTCGGCACCGGACGCGACAGGGTTGTAGAAACCCACGCGCTCGATGAAGCGGCCATCGCGGCGGTTGCGCGAATCGGCGACGACGATGTTGAAGAACGGGCGCTTCTTGGCGCCACCACGTGCGAGTCGGATCACGACCATGACTTTGATTCCTTGAATCCGGGGTGATCCGCCTCGCCAGGAGACACGGCTGGTGCCGGCAGATCGGAGCTCGCCGCCGTAGATACGCCGATCACCCGAACGGCCAGCAACGAAACTCGGCATTATAGTCGGCTCCGCGAATCTGACCGCAACGCCCGATGCCCTCCTCCACCCTCGTGATCCGGCCCAGCAGCGCGGCCGACCTGCCCGCCATCACGGCCATCTACGCCTGGAACGTGGCGCACGGCACGGGCACCTTCGAACTCGACGCCCCGGACCTGGCCGAGATGGGAAGGCGCCGCGACGATGTGCTGTCCAAGGACCTGCCGTGGCTGGTGGCCGAGCGCGACGGCCGGGTGCTGGGTTTTGCCTACGCCAACCATTTCCGACCGCGTCGGGCCTACCGCTTCTGCCTGGAAGACTCGATCTACCTCGACGAAGGCGCGCGCGGCCAGGGCGTCGGCCGACTGCTGCTGGCCGAACTGATGGCGCGATGCGAGGCGGCCGGTGCCCGCCAGATGCTCGCGGTGATCGGTGATTCGGCCAACGCCGGCTCGATCGGCGTGCACCGCTCGCTCGGCTTCGAGCACACGGGACTGCTGCGCGCGGCGGGCTGGAAGTTCGGCCGCTGGCTCGACGTGGTGCTGATGCAGAAGGCGTTGGGCCTGGGCGACGGCACGGCTCCGGCGGATGCGGCATGAGCGCCGGCCGTCACTACAAGTCGAAGACGCTCGCCACCTGGATCGCGGTCGTCGGCGGCGCGCTCGGCCTGCACCGTTTCTACCTGCACGGCCTGCGCGACGCCAGGGGCTGGCTGCACGGACCGCCCACCCTGCTCGGCCTGTACGGCGTGCAGCGCATGAACGAATTCGGCCAGGACGACAAGCTGGCCTGGGCGCTGATCCCGTTGCTCGGCCTCATGCTCGCCGGCACGATGCTTGCGGCCATCGTCTACGGCCTCACGCCCGACGAGACGTGGGACGCGAGGCACAACCCGGGCTCCACCAGCCGCGAGACGCGCTGGGGGCCGGTGCTCGGCGTGATCGTCGCGCTGATGCTCGGCGCAGCGGCGCTGATGGCCACCGTGGCCTTCAGTGGCCAGCGCTACTTCGAGTGGCAGGTCGAGGAAGGGCGCAAGCTGAGCCAGTGAGGCCTTAGAACAGCGTCAGGCCGACCCAGTAGAAGACCCCGGCGACGAAGGCCGAGGCCGGGATCGTGAAGATCCAGGCCCAGACGATGTTGCCGGCAATGCCCCAGCGCACGGCCGCGGCGCGACGCACCGATCCGACACCGACGATGGCGCCGGTGATCGTGTGGGTGGTCGACACCGGGATGCCCAGAGCGGTGGCGAGGAACAGGGTCATCGCCCCGCCCGTCTCGGCGCAGAACCCACCCACCGGGCGCAGCTTGGTGATCTTCTGGCCCATGGTCTTGACGATGCGCCAGCCACCGAACATGGTGCCCAGGCCGATGGCGATGTAGCAGGTCCAGATCACCCAGCCCGGCGGCAACTTGTCGCTGGCCGCCGTGTAGCCGGTGGCGATGAGCAGCATCCAGATGATGCCGATCGTCTTCTGCGCGTCGTTGCCGCCGTGACCCAGGCTGTACAGCCCGGCGGAAACCAGCTGCAATCGGCGGAACCAGTTGTCCACCCGCAGCGGTGACACGCGCCTGAACAGGTGCGCGACGATCACCATCAGCAGCGAGCCGAGCACGAAGCCCAGCAGCGGCGAGACGAAGATGAAGGCCAGGGTCTTCAGCACGCCGCTGGCGACCAGCGAACTCGCGCCGGTCTTGGCGATCACCGCCCCGACGATGCCGCCGATCAGCGCATGCGACGAACTCGACGGGATGCCGTACCACCAGGTGACGATGTTCCAGAAGATCGCGCCGATCAGCGCACCGAACACCACGTGGTGGTCGACCACGCCTGGCACGACGATGCCCTTGCCCACCGTCGCGGCCACCTTGAGCTGGAAGATGAAGATCGCAGCAACGTTGAAGAATGCGGCGAACAACACCGCCTGCTGCGGCTTGAGCACGCCGGTGGACACGACGGTGGCAATCGAATTTGCCGCGTCGTGAAATCCGTTCATGAAGTCGAAGGCGACGGCCAGCACGACCAGCAGGGCGACGACCCAGAAGGCGACCTGGATGTTTTCCATGGGGCGAGTCCGATCGCTCGCCGATCAGGAGTTCTCGAGGACGATGCCCTCGATCAGGTTGGCCACGTCCTCGCAGCGGTCCGAGATGGACTCCAGTTGCTCGTAGATCGTCTTCAGCTTGATCAGCTCGCGCACGTCGGTCTCCTCGCGGAAGAGCTTCGACATCGCAGCGCGCATGACACGGTCGGCGTCGGACTCGAGTTTGTCGATCTCCTCGCAGGTCTTGATGGCAGCCTCAGCCGTGGCCTGGTGGTTGATCTTGGCGAGGAGCGTCACCGCATGCTGCACGCGCTCACAGCACTTGGCCGAGAGGTCGCCCAGGCGCAGCACCTCCTCGGTCATCGCGCGTACGTCGTACAGGGACATCGTCTCGGTGGCGTCCTGCAGCAAGTCCAGGATGTCGTCCATGGCGTTGATCAGGCCGTGGATCTGCTCGCGATCGATCGGCGTGATGAAGGTCTTGTGCAGCAGGCGGTTGACTTCGGCGGTGACGCGGTCTGCGCTGCGCTCGGCAGTGACCACCTGTTCGGCATACTTCTCCCGCAGTTCGAGGTCTGCGTAGTTCTGGATCATCAGCATGAAGGCGCGCGCGCCCTCGACGATGTGCGCACCGTGCTGGTTGAACAGCTCGAAGAAATTGCCCTCCCGCGGCAGCAGCTTGCCGAACAGCATCCCTCGCCCCTTCGTGGTTGTCACAGGTCTGTCACGGGCGCGAGTGTAGCGTCCGCCCCACCGGGCCCTTCCCGGTCAGCCGCGAAAGATGAAGTACACCGCGCCGACCAGGCACAGCCCGGCCCAGACATAGTCCAGCCTGAACGGCTGGTGCATGAAGAACATCGCGAAGGGCACGAAGACCGCCAGAGTGATGACCTCCTGCAAGATTTTCAGCTGCGCCAGCGAGATGCCACCGGCGAAACCGATGCGATTGGCCGGCACCTGCAGCAGGTATTCGAACAGCGCAATGCCCCAGCTGATCAGCGCGGCGGCGTACCAGGGCCTGTCGGCGAGGTTCTTCAGGTGGCCGTACCAGGCGAAAGTCATGAAGACGTTCGAGGCCACCAGCAGCGATATGGTCTGCAGCGGCACCGGCATGCTGTTCATGGCGGCAGCTTCTCGATGCGTTGATCGGCCACACCGGCGAGCAGCGAAGCCACGGCGCCGCGGCCCGGAATCACCCGGTCGGGCGCCAGTTCGGCCAGTGGTCGCAGGACGAAGGCGCGCCGGTCGGCACGCGGGTGCGGCAGCGTGAGCTCGGGGGAGTCGAGCACGAGGTCGCCATGCAGCAACAGATCGAGGTCGAGTGTGCGCGGTGCGTTGCGGTACGGACGCTCGCGGCCGTGCGCGCCCTCGATGGCCTGCAGCTGCCGCAGCAGGTCGAGCGGGGCGAGCGAGGTGCGCAGCTCGGCGACCGCGTTGAGGTAGTCCGGCCCGCTCGAGTCGACCGGCGCGCTGCGGTAGAACGACGAGCGCCGCAGCAATTGCGTGCGGGGCAGCGCCGCCAGCGCGTCGAAGGCCGCTTCCAGCGCCGCCCGCGCATCCCCCAGGTTCGCGCCGAGGCCGACGTAGGCCAGGCTGGCCACGACGCCCGCTCAGTCGGCCGGGGGCACCGAGGGCCCGCCGTCGCCGCCTTCCCTGCTCGTGCCCGAGCCGCCGGCAGGCTTGCGCCGCCGCCGTCGCTTCTTCTTCGACAGTTCGCCCGCTTCGCCGGGACCGGAAGCGCGGCGCGCGGCGTCGCGCTCGCGACCTTGCTCGAGCAGCGCCTCTCGCTCCTCGTCGCTGCCGAGCGAGAAGTCCTCCCACCACTCGGCAAGTTCGGCATCGACTTCGCCGGCATCGGCGCGCAGGCGAAGGAAGTCGAATCCGGCACGGAAGCGCGGCTGCTCCACCAGCGTCAGCGGTACGCGGCCGACGCGCCGCTCGAAGCGCGGCTGCATCATCCAGATCTCGCGCATGTCGGCTGCCAGCTTGCCGCGGCCGGAGATGTCGCCGATGCGCGCGTCGAAAGCGGCATCGATCGCCTGCTGCAGCGCCGGAAAGGCGGGTTCGCCCTTCGCCCTGATCTTCCGCCAGCGGTCCTGCACGTCGTGCCACAGCATGCAGGCGAGCATGAAACTCGGCGCCACCGGCTTGCCCTCGCCGACGCGGCGATCGGTGTCGGCCAGCGCAAGCTGCACGAACTTCTCGCGCCCGTCGTGGCGGTGCGCCTCGTCGAGGGCGACGTCGAGCACGGGAAACACGCCGCGGTGCAGGCCTTGCTTGCGCAGTTCCTCGATGCTGGCCAGTGCATGGCCAGTCTGCAGCAGCTTGATCATCTCGTCGAAGGTGCGCGAAGCCGGCACGTTGTCGAGCAGCGCGGCCAAGTCCCGGATCGGTGCGCGCGTCTTCGGCTCGATCTCGAAGCCCAGCTTGGCGGCGAAGCGCACCACCCGGATGATGCGCACCGGGTCCTCGCGGTAGCGCGTGACCGGGTCGCCGATCATGCGCAGCAGCTTCTTCTTTGCGTCCTTGATGCCGCCGTGGTAATCGACCACCACCTCGCGCGTCGGGTCGTAGTACATGGCGTTGACGGTGAAGTCGCGCCGCGCGGCGTCCTCGATCTGCGGGCCCCAGACGTTGTCGCGCAGCACGCGGCCGCTGGCGTCGACCACGCTGGTCTTGCCGGCGAGGTCGCCCTTTGAGGTCTTCTCGTTGCCGGCCACCTGCTCGGCGGCGGCGGCGTCGATCAGGGCGCGGAAGGTCGAGACCTCGATCACCTCGTGGTCACGCCCGCGACCGTACACCACGTGCACGATGCGGAAGCGCCGGCCGATGATGAACGCGCGGCGGAACAGCGCCTTGACCTGCTCGGGCGTGGCGTTGGTGGCCACGTCGAAGTCCTTCGGGCGCAGGCCGAGCAGCAGGTCGCGCACCGCGCCGCCGACGATGTAGGCCTCGTGGCCCGCCTCGGCCAGCGTCTTGACGACCTTGATCGCACGTTCGTCGACCAGTGACAGGTCGATGCCGTGCTCTTCCTTCGGCACCTCGACGCGCCTGCCCAGCGCAGCGCCGGAACTCGCCTTGGACGACTTGCCCAGCAGCTTGTCGATGAGTTTCTTGATCATTCTTCGAAGAGTCTCAGGATGCGCCAGCCGCGCTCGCGCGCCACGGCTTCCAGCGTCGGCGACGGGTTGGTGGCCACGGGGTCGGTGGCCCGCTCGAGCAGCGGCAGGTCGTTGGGCGAGTCGCTGTAGACGCTGATGCGCTCGAAGTCGCCCCAGTCCTGGCCCGACTCGGCGAGCCACTGCCCCACCCGCACGACCTTTCCGTCTCGGTAGCTCGGCGTGCCGGCGATGCGGCCCGTGATGGTACCGCCTGGGCCTTGCTCCAGCCGGACGGCGATCAGCGCCTCGATGCCGAAGGCGCGCGCGATCGGGCCGGTGACGAAGTCGTTGGTGGCCGTGACCAGGGCAACCTTGTCGCCCAGCGCCTGGTGTTCGCGCACCAGCGCCAGCGCCTGCGGTCGCAGCGCCGGCTCGACCACCTCGCGCATGAACCGGGCATGGGCGGCGGCCGCTTCGGCCGGCCCGTGGCGGCGCAACGGCTCGGTGGCGAAGGCGATATAGGCATGGATGTCCAGCGCGCCCGCCTTGTACTGGGCGTAGAACTCGTCGTTGCGCTGCCGGAACGCGACCTCGTCGACCCAGCCGAGCCGGATCACGAACTCGCCCCAGGCGTGGTCGGAGTCCAGCGGAATCAGCGTCTCGTCGAGGTCGAACAGCGTCAGGTTCACGGCGCGCCCTCCTCGGCGAGCATCTGCTTGAGCATGGGCACGGTGATGGCGCGTTTGTGGGCCAGCGAGAAGCGGTCGAGCCGCTCGAGCTGCGCCATCAGCGGCTTCAGATTGCGCTCGAAGCGCGTCAGCAGGTAGTCCATCACCTCGTCGGAAAGGAACACGCCACGCCGGTCGGCCTCGCGGCGCAGCGCCGCGCGCATCTCGGGCTCGGCCAGCGGCTGCAGTGCGAAGACGTGACCCCAGCCGAGTCGGGTGCGCAGGTCCTCGCGCAAGGGCAGGTCCACTGGCGGCAGCCGGCCTGCCGCGGCGATCGGGATGCCGTGGGTGGTGGCATCGACGAAGAGCGCGAAGGCGGCATGTTGCCTCGCCTCGTCGAGCAGGTCGCTGTCGTCGATGACGATGAGTGACCAGGCCTCGTCCAGCAACCAGGGAAGTGCGCTGCCCGGCTCGAACCAGCCGCTGCGCTGACCCTGCGCATGGGCACGGCGCACCAGCGCGCGCAGAAGGTGTGTCTTGCCGGTGCCGCTCGCGCCCCAGAGGTAGGTGACCGGCGCCCCGGCGACGGCGCCCTGCGCCAGGTGAGCCAGTGCGGCGGCGTTCGGGCCGGGCACGAAGCGCTCGAAACTCTGCTCGGGTCCCTCGCCGATCGCGCCTATGGCCAGCGGCAGCTGCTTCATCCGCGGTACAAGGGACTGGCGAGGTAGGCGGTGCGCAGGCGCCGCACGGCCACGACGAGCAGCGCGCTGACCGGCAGCGCGATCAGCACACCGACGAAGCCGAACAGATGGCCGAAGGCGAGCAGCGCGAAGATCACCATCAGCGGATTCATGCCGATGCGCTCGCCCACCAACTGCGGCGTCAGCCAGAGGCTCTCCACCAGCTGGCCGATGCCGTACACCACCGCCACGGCGATCACGCCGTACCAGCTGGCGAACTGCAGCACGCCGGCGAGCAGCGCCAGCACCAGGCCGAGACCGAAGCCGAGGTAGGGAATGAAGATCGCCAGGCCGGTGAAGACGCCCACCGGCAGCGCCAGGTCGAAGCGGAACAGCGCCAGGCCGATGCTGTAGAAGGCCGCGAGGATGAGCATCACCAGCATCTGACCGCGCAGGTACTGGCCGAGCACCGCGTCGCACTCGTCGAGGAAGCCGACCACGCGCTCGCGCATGCGCGGCGGGACCATGCCCTGGGTGCGCTCGACCAGTTGCGGCCAGTCGATGAGCAGATAGAACAGCACCACCGGCACCAGCACCATGTTGCCGATCACCGCCAGCACGATGCTGCCGCCGATGCGCGCCGAGCTGAGCGCGGCAGCCAATCCGTCCTCCAGGTTGGCGTCGAGGTACTTCAGCACGAAAGCCTTGATGCCGGCGATGTCCAGCGAGACGTGGATGCCGAACTGCGCCAGCCAGGGCGAGAGGTTGCGATTCAGCTTGTCGGCCAGCAGCGGGATCTGCTCGCGCAGCAGCGGCAGTTCCTTCGAGATGATCGGCACGATGAGCAGCAGCACGGCCAGCACGGCGACGATGAAGAGCACCTCGACCGCCAGCACCGCCAGCAGCCGCGGCACACGCCGGGCGGCAAGGCGCTCCACGGCCGGATGCAGTGCGTAGGCCAGCACTGCGCCGACGATGAAGGGCGTGAGCACCGGCGCGAGCAGCCACAGCAGCAGCGTGGCGGACAGCGCCATCGCGGCCCAGGCCAGGCTGCGTCGTTGAGCAGGGGTGAGGTTCATGCGGCCGCGCATTCTACGTGGCGCCCCTGCCGGGCAGCCCAAGCAGCGAAGCGCGCCGCGGCCGCCTCAGTGCAGGCGCGGCGTGCCCTGCTGGCGCAGTTCCGCCAGCCGCGCCGAGATCGCCTGGCGGTCCTGCGCATCGCTGGCGTGCTCCAGGTAGTCGGCGAGGTCGCCGACCGCGGCGCTGTTCAGCCCGAGTTCTGCATAGGTCAGACCGCGGTCACGGCGCTCCTCCCAGGCCTGCGGCAGCAGCAGCACCAGGCGATTGAGCACTGCCAGCAGGCGCGGCCAGTCTTCGGCGCTGCGATGGATCTCCTTCAGGTTTCGCAACATGCGGGCGATCACGTCGCGCGGCAGAGCCGATTGCAGGAACAGCCCCAGCGGCGCGTCGAATTCGCCGGTGAGCCCGCGGCTGCGCTTGTAAGGGGCAAGCAGTTCGTCGAGTTCCTCGCGCGACAGCGACTGGCCGGTGAACGGATCGATCACCACCTCGCCCTGAGACATCTTCAGCTTGACCAGGAAGTGCCCGGGGAACGACACGCCGCGCGCCGTCAGGCCGACCTGCGTGGCCAGCTCGATGTAGATCACCGCTAGCGTGATCGGGATGCCGCGCCGCGTGGCCAGCACGCGGTGCAGGTAGCTGTTGGACGGGTCGTAGTAGTCGTTGACGTTGCCGGCGAAGCCCAGCTCGTGGAAGAAGAAGCGGTTCAGCCAGCGCAGTTTCTGCAACGGCACGGCGTCGGCCGGGATGCGCCGGCGCAGCCGGTCCGCCAGGGCGTCGAGTTCGGCCAGCACTGACTGCGTGTCGAGCTCGGGGAACTCGTCCTGCGCGATCGCGACCGCCGCCTCGACCAATGGCAAGCTGGCGTCGTCGGCCACCAGCGTCGCGAAGTAGTCGAGCGCGCTCGGCGCCTCGAAATGCAGCGGACCGGCCATGCAGGCAGTTTAGCCGCGGCGGATGAATTGGCGTAGCTTCAGCCCGGTGGCCAGCAGGCAGGCGAAATACAGCAGCATAGCCGCGGCGATGCAGCCGGCCAGCGCTGCGACACGCGTCCAGGGCTGCGCGCGCAGGCCGATCCAGTCGATCGACTGCGCAGCCCAGACGAGCAGCGCGCCCATCAGCGCGTTGGCCAGCAGCACGCGCAGCGCGAACGGCAGCCAGCCCGGCTCGGGCGTGTACAGCTCGGCGCGGCGCAGGCCGACGAACAGCCAGCCGGCGTTGATCAGCGCTCCCAGGCCGATCGACAGCGCCAGCCCGGCATGGCCCAGCCAGGGCACGAAGGCAAGGTTCATCAGCTGCGTGAGCACCAGCACGACGATGGCGATGCGCACCGGCGTGCGGATGTCCTGGCGGGCATAGAAGCCCGGCGCGAGGATCTTCACGCCGATCAGGCCGAGCAGGCCGACGCCGTAGCCCATCAGCGCGCTGGCGGTGCGCTCGACGTCGCGCGGCGTGATCGCACCGTAGTGGTAGAGCACCGACACCAGCGCTTTGGGGAACACCAGCAGCGCCACAGCGCAGGGCAGCGCCAGCATGAGCACCAGCCGCAGCCCCCAGTCGAGCAGGCCGGAATAGCGCTGCGCCTCGCCGGTCGCCTGCGCGGCAGACAGCTGTGGCAGCAGCACCACGCCCAGCGCCACGCCGAGCAGTGCGGTGGGGAACTCCATCAGCCGGTCGGCATAGGTGAGCCAGGACACCGCGCCCACCCCCTGGTGCGAGGCGATCTGGGTGTTGATCAGCAACGACAGTTGCGCCACCGACACGCCCAGCAGTGCAGGCGCCATCTGCTTGAGCACGCGCAGCACACCCGGGTGGTGGAAGGCCTCGCGCAAGGCCCTCGGTCCCAGGCCGACGCGCGGCAGGCAACCGATGCGCGCCAGCGCCGGGATCTGCAGCCCCAGTTGCAGCACGCCCCCTGCCATCACCCCCAGTGCCAGGGCATAGATCGGCTCGATGCCGTGTCGGCGCAGCACCGGCGTCAGCAGCCAGGCGGCGGCGATCACGGCGACGTTCAGCAGCACCGGTGTCGCCGCCGGCAGCGCGAATCGCTTCCACGTGTTGAGGATTCCCGCCGCGAAGGCGACCATCGACATGAAACCGATGTAGGGGAACATCCAGCGCGTCATCACCACCGCGGCGTCGAACTGCTCCAGCCCGGAAGCAATCAACCAGATGACCACCGGCGAGGCCACGATCCCGAGTGCGCAGGTCACCAGCAGGGCCCAGAACAGCACCGTGGCCACGGCGTCGATGAGGCGGCGTGTCACCTCGTCGCCCTCGCGCGCGCGGGTCTCCGCGAGGATGGGCACGAAGGCCTGCGAGAAGGCGCCTTCCGCGAACAGCCGGCGCAGCAGGTTCGGGATGCGGAACGCTACCTGGAAGGCGTCCATGAAGCCGCTGGCGCCGAAGATGGCGGCCACGATGGCTTCGCGGGCCAGGCCGGTGATGCGCGACGCCAGCGTGAACAGCGATACGGTGGAGGCGGCCCGCAGCAGGTTCATGAGGAGGGGCGGATTATAGGCAGCGTCATATCCTGCTATACTCACGGTTTTTGCCCCACCCAGGACAGAAGCTACAGCATGGCCACCTCTTCCAAAGCCAAGAAGACCGTCCGCATCGCGTCGGGACGCAAGCGCGTCCGCCAGGACGTCAAGCTCAACGCCGCCAACACCGCGCTGCGCTCGAAGTTCCGCACCGTCATCAAGAACGTCCAGAAGGCCGTGCTCGCCGGCGACAAGGCCAAGGCGACCGAAGTCTTCCAGGCTGCCCAGAGCGTGATCGACTCCGTCGCGGACAAGGGCCTGTTCCACAAGAACAAGGCTGCCCGCCACAAGAGCCGCCTGTCGGCCAAGGTCAAGGCGCTCGCCGCCGCCTGATTTCGATTCCTGGGGTGGTACCGAAGGGCCTGCGCTGCAGGCCCTTCGTCATTTCTGCCCCGTCTTCTTCCCGCCCGGCTCCGGCAGCAGGCAGGCTTCGCTGGTCTGCAACTGGTTGTCGCGGGCGAAGTTCATGACGAAGTCCCAGGCCATCGGCTCAATGTCGCGCAGCGCTTCGTTGACGATCACGCATTTCACGCCATTGATGACGCGTGGCACGCAGTAGGGCGAGTAGCCGATGTAGGCGCCGATTCCTGAGTGCACCCCGTCGGGGCGGAAGCAGGCCATCGCGCCGGCCAGTCGCTCGGCCCAGTCGCTCGGGCGGAAGGTCCTGCCCTCGAGGGTCACACCCTGGATGAAGATTTCGCGAAGTTGGGGGGCGGTCATGGGAGCGAAAGGGTGCCCGGGGGCCCTGCCACCAGGGCGGCTCGATCCAGAGCAGCGGCCGATCGGCAGCCGCCATTGTGCCGCGCTCTTGCTGCGCCGCAGCAAGTTGGATGCCGGAGTCGAATGCGCCCATGGGCAGTTGTCGGCGCCTCAGGGGGCGACCCTTAGAATCCGCGCTCGCCTTTGGCGCTGGAGAACGCGATGAATGCCCCGGAAAAAGTGCCCGCGAGTCCCGAACCGCACGTGATGAACACCTACGGCCGCCTGCCGATCGCGCTGTCGCATGGCCAAGGCTGCTGGGTCTGGGACACCGAGGGCAAGAAGTACCTCGACGGCCTGGGCGGCATCGCGGTGAACACCCTGGGGCACGCCCACCCCAAGCTGGTGCCGGCGCTGCAGGAGCAGGTCGCCAAGCTGATCCACAGCTCGAACTACTACCACGTGCCGCTGCAGGAACAACTCGCCGCCAGGCTGTGCGACCTGTCCGGGCTGAGCAAGGTGTTCTTCTGCAGCACCGGGCTGGAGGCCAACGAAGCGGCGATCAAGATCGCGCGCAAGTTCGGCCACGACAAGGGCGTTGATCGCCCGGAGATCGTCGTCTACGAGAAGGCCTTCCATGGCCGCTCGATCGCCACGCTGTCCGCCACCGGCAATCCCAAGGTGCAGGCCGGCTTCGGCCCGCTCGTGGAAGGGTTCCCGCGCGTACCGCTGAACGACGTCGAGGCGCTCGAGTCACTGGCCGCGACGAACCCGAACATCGTCGCCGTCTTCATGGAGGTGATCCAGGGCGAAGGCGGCATCAACCCGGCCACCGTCGATTACCTGCGCGCGGTGCGCAAGCTCTGCGACGAAAAGGGCTGGCTGCTCATGCTCGACGAGGTGCAGTGCGGCATCGGCCGCACCGGCAAGTGGTTCGCCCACCAGTGGGCCGGCATCCGGCCCGACGTGATGCCTCTGGCCAAGGGCCTGGGGTCTGGCGTGCCGGTGGGCGCGGTGGTGTGCGGCCCGCGCGCGGCCGACGTGCTCGGCCCGGGCAACCACGGCACCACCTTCGGTGGCAACCCCCTGGCCATGCGTGCCGGCGTCGAGACGCTGCGCATCATGGAAGAGGAAGGGCTGCTGGCCAATGCCGAGAAGGTCGGTGCCGCACTCAAGGCCGGACTGCAGCGCGAACTCGCGGGGGTGCAGGGCGTCACCGAGATCCGTGGCCAGGGCCTGATGCTCGGCATCGAACTGGCTCGACCCTGCGGCGAGCTGCTGGGCCGCGCCGCGCAGGCCGGGCTGATGCTCAGTGTCACGGCCGACAAGGTGATCCGCCTCGTGCCGCCGCTGATCCTTTCGGAGGCGGAGGCCGCGCAGATCGTCGCCCTCCTCGTGCCGCTGATCAAGGCCTTCCTGGCCGAGCCGGCGAAGTGAGTCCCATGAAGCCCGGCATGAGCCTGATGAAGCACTACCTGCAGTTCAAGGACCTGCGCGCCGAGGAATACGCCTACCTCTTCGAGCGCACCGCGATCATCAAGAAGCGCTTCAAGAACTACGAGAAGTACCAGCCGCTGGCCGACCGCACGCTGGCGATGATCTTCGAGAAGGCCAGCACGCGCACGCGCGTCAGCTTCGAGGCCGGCATGTACCAGATGGGCGGCTCGGTGGTGCACCTGACCACCGGCGACAGCCAGCTCGGCCGGGCCGAGCCGATCGAGGACAGCGCGCGCGTGATCAGCCGCATGGTCGACCTGGTGATGATCCGCACCTACGAGCACAGCAAGCTCGAGCGCTTCGCGGCGCATTCGCGGGTGCCGGTGATCAACGGCCTCACCAACGAATACCACCCCTGCCAGATCCTCGCCGACATCTTCACCTTCATCGAGCAGCGCGGCGGCATCCAGGGCAAGGTGGTGGCCTGGGTCGGCGACGGCAACAACATGGCCAACACCTGGCTGCAGGCGGCCGACACCCTCGGCTTCACCTTGCACGTCAGCACACCTTCCGGCTACGAGATCGACGCGCAGGTCGCCGGCGTCTCCAACCCGGACTGCCTGAAGACCTTCAAGCGCCCGGTGGATGCCTGTCGCGGCGCCCACCTCGTCACCACCGACGTGTGGACCAGCATGGGCTACGAGGCGGAGAACGAGGCGCGCATGAAGGCCTTCGCCGACTGGTGCGTGGACCGCCCGATGATGGCGGCCGCGCAGCCCGACGCCCTCTTCATGCACTGCCTGCCGGCGCACCGCGGCGAGGAGGTCGAGGCCGAGGTCATCGACGGGCCGCAGTCGGTGGTCTGGGACGAGGCCGAGAACCGCATGCACGTGCAGAAGGCGCTGATGGAGTACCTGCTGCTCGGCCGCATCGGCTGAACGATGCTCCTCGCGCTGATCACCGACCTGCACGCCAACCGCGAGTCGGTCGGTGCGGTGATGGACCATGCGAAGTCGCAGGGCGCGCTGCGCTATGCCTTTCTCGGCGACTTCGTCGGCTACGGGGCCGACCCGGGCTGGGTGGTCGACCTGGTGCGCGAGCACGTGGCGCGCGGCGCCATCGCCGTGATGGGCAACCACGACGCCGCCGTCGTGCAGGGCGCACTGCCGACCATGATCCCCGAGGCGCGCCAGGTGGTGGAATGGACGCGCGAGCGGCTCGACCCCGAGCAGCTCGCCTTCCTCGCCACGCTGCCGATGTCGGTCAGCGACGGCGAGCGGCTGTTCGTGCACGCCAATGCCTTCGCGCCGAAGGAGTGGGCCTACGTGCTCGGCCGCACGGAGGCGGTCCGCAGCCTGCAGGCCACGTCGGCGCGCTTCACCTTCTGCGGCCACGTGCACGATCCCAAGCTGTTCCACCTGACGG
This sequence comes from uncultured Piscinibacter sp., assembly GCF_937952055.1. Taxonomy (GTDB): domain Bacteria; phylum Pseudomonadota; class Gammaproteobacteria; order Burkholderiales; family Burkholderiaceae_C; genus Piscinibacter. The sequence continues at coordinate 11,234 of NZ_CALFYO010000022.1, read as the reverse complement.
CCACAGGCAAGATCGGCGACTTCGTGCCGAGCGCCGGCATGCCGATCCCGCTGTCCGAGCAGCGCCGCTGGCTGGTCATCCCGGGTTCGGCCGGCCAGCCGCGCGACGGCAATCCGGCGGCCTGCTACGCCACCTTCGACACCGTGACCGCCACCCTCACCTACTTTCGCGTGCCCTACGACACCGAGGCGGCGGGCGCGAAGATCCGAGCTGCGGGGCTGCCGCAGCGCCTGGCCCGGCGGCTCGAACATGGCGAATGACGACGGCCACACCGCGCACCGGCTCGACGCCGGCCAGGTGATCGACGGTTTCCGGCTCGAGGAGCACCTGCACCGCGGCGGCATGGCCCACCTCTGGCGCGTCAGCCGCATCGATGCGGTCGATGACCCGCCGCTGATCATGAAGGTGCCGCGCATCAAGGGCGGCGACGATCCGGCGACCATCGTCGGATTCGAGGTCGAGCAGATGATCATGCCGGCGCTGGCGGGCGCGCACGTGCCGCGCTTCGTCGCCAAGGGCGACTTCACGCGCCAGCCCTACATCGTGATGGAGATGATCCCCGGCCACTCGCTGCGCGCGCGCTTCGACGCCTCGCCCTTGCCGCTGGACGAAGTGGTGGCGGTGGGCGTGAAGGTGGCCACCGCGCTGCACGACCTGCACCGCCAGCATGTCGTGCACCTCGACGTGAAGCCGAGCAACATCATGTTCAGGCCGACCGGCGAGGCGGTGCTGATCGACTTCGGCCTGTCCCGCCATGACCGGCTGCCCGACCTGCTCGACGAGGAGTTCGAGCTGCCGATGGGCACCGGCCCGTACATGTCGCCGGAGCAGGTGCAGTTCGTGCGCAACGATCCGCGCAGCGACCTGTTCGCGCTCGGTGTGCTGCTGTACCACCTGGCCACCGGCGCGCGGCCGTTCGGCAACCCGAACAGCGTGCGGGGGCTGCGCCAGCGACTGTTCCGCGACCCGGAGCCACCGCGCTCGCTGCGCGCCGAGGTGCCGCCCTGGCTGCAGGAGATCATCCTGCGCTGCCTCGAGGTGCAACCCGGCCAGCGCCACCAGAGCGCTGCACAGCTTGCGTTCGAGCTGCAGAACCCCGACCAGGTCACCCTGACCGAACGCGCGCTGCGCAGCGCACGCAGCGGTGGCGTCACGACGCTGAGACGCTGGCTCTCGGCCATCGGCAGCGAACCGGAAGGCGCCGCCAGCGCCGCCGAACAGGCCGAGCGCAGCCCCATCCTGCTCGCCGCGGTCGACGTGGCCGGCGCCACGCCGGCGCTGCTGCAGGCGGTGCGCCACACGGCGCTGCGACTGCTGCAGACCGAGCCCGGCGCGCGCCTGGCCTGCCTGACGGTGATGAAGACCCACCGCATTGCCACCGACGAGTACCTCGAACCCGACGGCAGCAGCAAGCATGTCAAGTTGCTGGTGCAGTTGAAGCACTGGGCCCATCCGCTGCTGCGCGCGCTCGACCCGCAGCGTGAACTGCAGGCCGGCAGGGTGACCTACCACGTGCTGGAGGCGCCGGACGCCGCCGACGCGATCGTCGAGTACGCACGCAAGAACCACGTCGACCATGTCGTGATGGGCGCGCGCAGCAGCGGCGGATTGCGGCGTTACCTCGGCAGCGTGTCGGCGCAAGTGGTCGCGGAGTGCGACTGCACCGTCACCGTCGTGCGCGCCAGCGCGGAGGACTGATGCCGGACAACGCCTGCACGCGCTGCGGCGCCTGCTGCGCGGGGTACCGCGTCGACTTCGCGCGCGCGGAACTGGCCAGCAGGGGCGGCCCGGTGCCGGACGGCCTGACGGTCGAGGTCAACGACCATACCTGCCGCATGCGCGGCACCGACCACGCCGCGCCGCGCTGTGCCGCACTCGTCGGGACGATCGGCGTGCAGGCGCAGTGCGGCATCTACGAGTGGCGACCCTCGCCCTGCCGCGAGTTCGGCCTGCGAGCCCCGCTGGGCCAGGGCGACGAGGCCTGCACCCGTGCCCGCGCGCGCCACGGGCTGCCGCCGCTGTCCGCCTGAGGCCGGGTGCCGGCGCCGGGCTCACTCGGCAGGCGCCGCGGGCAGCGGCCGGCGCCAGGCTTCGGTCCACTCGGCCAGCAGCGTGTCCCCCGGCTGGCCCTCGCGCACCTGCAGGCCATGCTGCAGTTCGCGGCTGGACGCGTACCAGCCGGGACCGCAGTCTTCGACCTCGTCGGCTCCCGGCCGCATCATGCAGAAGCGGCGCAGGAAGCGTTCCTCGGCCGCCCGGTGGCGGCACAGGTCGGCGATGCGGGTGATGAAGCGGGCCATCGGGTCCTCCAGCAGGCGGGTTGCGCTGGAAGCCAGTCTCGCGAGGCCCGGCCGCGTCGACCATCGCCCTTGCGCGTCACCCGGCGGCAGGCCCCCCAGCCCGTCCCCCGGGCGGGGGGACGGCGTCAGGGCGCGACGGGGATCACGCTCACCGCCACGTCCATCGCCTGCGTGCCACCGCCGAGGATGACACCGCGCAGCGGCACCACGTCGGCAAAATCGGCGCCCCAGGCGAGCGTGATGTAGCGCTGGTCGGCGAGCTGGTCGTTGGTGGGGTCGAACTCCACCCAGCCGTGGCGCGGCGACCAGGCCGCCACCCAGGCGTGGGACGCGTCCACCCCCATCAGGCGGGGCTTCCCGGGCGGAGGCTCGGTGAGCAGATAGCCCGACACGTAGCGCGCCGCCAGGCCGTGGCCGCGCAGCGCGGCGAGCATCAGGTGGGCGAAGTCCTGGCACACGCCGCGCCGCTGCTGCAGCACATCGTCGACCGAGGTGCTGACGCTGGTCGCGCCGGCTTCGAATTCGAAGTCGGCATGGATGCCGTGCATCAGGCCGGTCACCGCCTCCAGCCAGTCGCGGCCGGGCGAGAGCTCCGCCGACGCGTAGCAGCGGGCAGCGTCGGACAGCGGCAGCAGCGCGGTGGGTTCGGTGAGCCGGGCAGCGTCCAGGTCGGCTGGCGCACCGGGGCGGCGCAGCAGTTCGGCCACCGTCTCCCACGGCTGAGCGTCGCCCGCCACCAGCTGCGTCCGCGCCCCCACCTCCACCTCGGCATGCATGAGCACGCGCAAGCGGCGGTGCGCGCCGTGAATGCCGAAGTGGGTGACGGTGTTGCCGTGGGCGTCCGGCCCGTCGTGGCGCTCGTCGGGGCGCGGGTCGATGTCGATCGCGTGGGTGAGCAGCTTCTGCCACGGCAAGGCGCGCGGCGTCAACCGGGCGCGCTGCCAGGACTGCGAGACCGGCGCGTCGTAGGCGTAGCGCGTCTCGTGCTCGACGCGGTAGCGGATGGCCTTCACGTCCGCCCCTGCGCTGGCAGATGCGCCGTCCGTCCCGCCGCGGCAGCGCGGGCCGGCTCGCGAGCGGGCCGGCGCCCCAGCCGCAGTGCCGAACTGCTGGCGCCGGCACTCATGCGACGAGCGACAGCACCGAGCGCGACGCCGCGTGCGAGAAGAACTTCAGCGTCAGCTCGTCGGACACGCCGCCGGCGATGCGCTGCAGCTGGTCGAGCAGCTCGGCCAGCGCCTCGCTCTCCGGATGCAGCTCGGCCGGCGTCAGAGCGGCCAGCGCCGCCTGGCCGGGCGCCACCACGTCGCTGGCGAAGCGGCCGTGCACCGTCTCCAGCTTGGCGACGTATTCCGCCAGCCCCTTGAGCTGGAAGGCCAGCGAGCGCGGCACCAGCTCGTCACGCACCAGCAGGTCGAGCACCGGCAGCCACTCCGGCTGGACCAGGTAGCGCGAGCGATAGGTCACCGCGGAGTCGGCCCATTCCAGCAGCCACTGCAGGCCCTGGTCGCGGCCCTCGCGCGTGGCCACCTGCAGCGCCGTGGCGAGGTTCCACAGGCGCTCGATGCGCCGTCCCATCGACAGGAAGCGCCAGCCGGTACCACGCGTCATGCCGTCGAGCACGAAGCCCGACAGCGTGACCATCGCCGTCACCGCGCGGTCCAGCCAGGCCAGCGCGAGCGGCAGGCGCATGGCCGTGGACGACGCATTGCGCTGGAACACCGGGTCGCCGATGAGCTGGTTGATGGTGCGCCAGTGGTCGGCCGACATGCGGTCGCGCAGCGTGAAGGCCACGCGCGAAACCTGGCGCAGCCGCTCGGCGAGCGCACCGTCCGGATGCGTGGCAGCGCGCAGCAGCGCGATGGCGGGCTCGTCGTCGGCGTCGATCAGCCCGAGGCGCTCGCACAGCGCCAGCGCGGCCGAACCGCCATCGACCTCGGTGTCGTCGAGCTGCGCCTCGATGGCCACGCGCAGCAGCCGCACCGCGGTGTCGGCACGCTCGCCGTAGCGCCCGAACCAGAACAGGTTCTCCGCCGTGCGCGACGGCAGATTGGCTCGCGAGCTGACCAGTTCGGCCGGCGTCACCGTGCTGGTGAGCAGCGAGAAGGAGGCATTGACCGGCGCGTCCGACAGCACCCACGTGTCCTTCGAGCGGCCGCCGCGCTGCATGGCGACGACGCGCGGCTCCTCGTCGCCGGCCACGCGCGTCAGGCCGCCGGGCATGAGTCGATAGCCGTCGGGCGTGGCCACGGCGAAGACGCGCAGACCGACGGTGCGCGCCGCCAGCGTCTCGCGGCCATGCGCGCTGCGCTCCAGCACCGGCGCCTGCGAGACGTGCACCCACTCCTGCGCCACGTAGCGCTGCGGCCGCACTGCGACGCGCGCCTTCAGTCTGGCGCGTGCGGCCGCATCGAGGTCGGCCCCGAACACCGAGGGCTCGCGCGACGAGCGTTCGATCGGCTTGATCAGCACCTGGTCGAGCCGCTTCCAGGCGTCCTCGAAGGCCGCCGGCTCGCCCAGCCACCAAGTGGCCACCGAGGGCAGCTTGAGAGGCTCACCGAGCAGCTGCTCGCACAGCGCCGGCAGGTAGCCGAGCAGCGCCCCCGACTCCAGCACCCCCGAGCCCAGCGAATTGGCGAGGAGGACGGTGCCGCGCCGCGCGCATTCGGTGAGGCCGGCCACACCGAGCGCGGAATCGGAGCGCAACTCGAGCGGGTCGCAGTAGTCGTCGTCCTGGCGACGCAGCAGCGCGTGCACGCGCTGCAGGCCCTCGACCGTCTTCATCCACACGCAGCCCTCGCGCACGGTGAGGTCGCTGCCCTCGACCAGCGCCACGCCGAGGTAGCGCGCCAGCAGCGCATGCTCGAAGTAGGTCTCGTTGTAGGGGCCGGGAGTGAGCAGCGCGATCAGCGGCACGCCGTCGCCCGGGCCGCCGCGCGGTGCCCAGCGCAGCAGCGAGTCCTTCAGCGCGGCGAAGAAGGAGGCCAGGTGCTGCACGCGCAGTTCGCGGAACATCTGCGGGAAGACGCGCGAGACGACCAGCCGGTTCTCCAGCGCGTAGCCGGCGCCCGAGGGCGCCTGGGTGCGGTCGCCCACCACCCACCAGCGCCCGTCGGGCGAGCGCGCCAGGTCGGCGGCGTAATGGAACAGGTGCACGCCGCCCGACGGCCGGATGCCCTGCGCCGGCGACAGGTAGCCCGCGTGACCGAACACCACCGCCGGCGGCACGGTGCCGCGTCGCAGCAGTTCCTGCTCGCCGTACAGGTCGGCAAGCACGCGGTTGAGCAGTTCGGCGCGCTGCGTCACGCCCTCCTCGATCGCCTGCCACTCGGGCGCGGACAGCAGCAGCGGCAGCGGATCGACCGCCCAGGGGCGGTCCATGCCCTGCGGATCGGCATAGACGTTGTAGGTGATGCCGTTCTCGCGCACCTCGCGCTCGATCAGCGTTAGCGTGTCCGACAGGCTGCCGGCGCCGCGCGCGGCCAGCGCGTGCAGGAAGGGGCCCCAGTGCGGCCGCGGCTGGTGCGGCGCCGCCAGCAGCTCGTCGTAACGGCCGCTGCGGGCAGCGTAGCCGGCGAGCAGGGACTTCAGCAGCATCGAGGATGTCGAGATCGGGTCCTCAGGATTGTCGCCGCAGGTCCAGCGTGAACGGGAAGTTCGGATTCCTCTCTTCGCGGGGGATGCGCATCTCGCCCGGCGTGTGACCGAGACGGAAGAAGCGCGCCAGCCGCCGCGCCTCGGCTTCGTAGGCGTTGACCGGGAAGGTGCTGTAGTTGCGCCCGCCCGGGTGCGACACGTGGTACTGGCAGCCGCCCATCGATCGACTCATCCAGCCGTCGACCAGGTCGAAGGTCAGCGGCGCGTGCACGCCGATCGTCGGGTGCAGCGACGAGGCCGCATTCCAGGCGCGGTAGCGCACCGCGCCGACGAATTCGCCGACGCGGCCGGTCGGCTGCAGCGGCACCGTGCGGCCGTTGCAGGTGAGCAGATGGCGGTCGCCGACCAGCCCGGTGACGCGCAGCTGCAGCCGCTCGACCGAGGAGTCGACGAAACGCACCGTGCCGCCCGCCGCCCCCTCCTCGCCCATCACGTGCCAGGGCTCGAGTGCCAGGCGCAGCTCGACGTCGACGCCGCGCGCGCCGAACTCGCCCAGGCGCGGAAAGCGGAAGTTCAGGTGCGGCGCGAACCAGTCGGCCTTCATCGCATAGCCGAAGTCGTTGAGCTCCTCGACCACGTCGCACAGGTCTTCCCACACGAAGTGCGGCAGCATGAAGCGGTCGTGCAGCTCGGTGCCCCAGCGCTTCAGCCGGCTGGGCCGGTAGGGGTGCTGCCAGAAGCGCGAGATCAGCGAGCGCATCAGCAGCTGCTGCGTCAGGCTCATGCGCGCATGCGGCGGCATCTCGAAGGCGCGCATCTCCAGCAGGCCGAGCCGCCCGGTCGGCCCATCGGGGGAGTACAGCTTGTCGATGCAGAACTCGGCGCGGTGCGTGTTGCCGGTGACGTCGATGAGCAGGTTGCGCAGCAGGCGGTCGATCATCCACGGCGGACAGGCCGTGGGACCGAGTGCGGACTGGCGCTGCAACTCGGCGAAGGCGATTTCGATCTCGTAGACCGAGTCGTTGCGCGCCTCGTCGATGCGCGGCGCCTGGCTGGTCGGGCCGATGAACAGGCCCGAGAACAGGTAGCTGAGCGCCGGGTGGTTGTGCCAGTAGGCGATCATGCTGGCCAGCAGGTCGGGCCGGCGCAGGAAGGGCGAGTCGGCCACGGTCGCACCGCCGAGCACGAAGTGGTTGCCGCCGCCGGTGCCGGTGTGGCGGCCGTCGAGCATGAACTTCTCCGTCGACAGCCGCGTCTCGTGGGCCGCCTGGTAGAGGTGCGTGGTCTGCTCGACCAGTTCCTCCCAGCTGTGTGCCGGATGGATGTTGACTTCGATGACGCCCGGGTCCGGCGTCACGCGCAGCGTCGACAGGCGCGGATCACGCGGCGGCTCGTAGCCCTCCAGGATCAGCGGCAGCTTCATCTCCAGCGCCGTGTCCTCCACCGCGGCGACCAGCTCGAGGTAGTCCTCCAGCGCCGAGGTCGGCGGCATGAAGACGTACAGCCTTCCGCCCCGCGGCTCGGCGCACAGGGCCGTGCGCGTGATCCAGCCGGCCGACTCGAAGCGCTGCGGCGTGCGCAGTTCCGGCGCCGGGCTCGACGCAGCAGGCCCTTCGTCGAGCTGGCCGAAGCCGCTGTGGCGCAGCGCGGCGCGCGAGCGATCGGCGAAGCTGCCTGCCGGCGCGGCGCTGGCACCAGGCGCGGGCTCGCCGAACTGGCTCGGGAAGCGCAGCCTCTGGTAAGGCGGCAATGCCGCGAAGGGCTGGGTCGGGTCGGGGGTGCGCACCCAGGGCATGTCCGTGTCCGACGCCCAGGGCTGCGAGTCCAGCGGCAGCCGGTAGCCCATCGCCGAGTCGCCCGGGATCAGGTAGCAGCGCTCGCTGCGCAGGAACCAGGGCCCGCTCTGCCAGCGCGCCGGCCCGCCCGCATGCCGGGCCACCGGAAGCACGTGGCCCACCACCTTGTCCAGGCCCTGGCTGAACACCTTGCGCAGGCGTTCGCGCTCCAGCGGATCCGCCAGCCGCGCATCGAAGGGATCGACGTTGCCGGGCAGCTTGCGCTCGCGCCACAGGTAGTACCAGGTGTCCTCGTAGGCGGGGAAGACGTACTTCGTATCCAGCGCCAGGCGCTTGGCCACGCCCTTGAGGAACAGACGCGCCTGCACGTCGGTGACACCGTAGTCCTTGTGCTCGTCGGCGAACAGCTCCGGATGCGTCCACGCAGGCTCGCGGTCCTTGCGCCAGAACAGGTTCAGGCTCCAGCGCGGCAGCTGTTCGCCGGGGTACCACTTGCCCTGGCCGTAGTGCAGCAGGCCGCCCTCGCCGTACTTGGCGCGCAGCCGCTCCATCAGGTCGGCGGAGAGCAGCCGCTTGGTGGGCCCCAGCGCCTCGGTGTTCCACTCGGCGCCGTCGCGGTCGTCGACCGAGACGAAGGTCGGCTCGCCGCCCTGCGTGAGGCGCACGTCGTTGCGACGCAAGTCCTCGTCGACGCGGTGGCCGAGCGCCTCGATCTCGGTCCACTGTTCGTCGCTGTAGGGCAGCGTGACACGCGGCGCCTCCCAGACGCGCGAGACCTTCATGTGGTGCTCGAACTCGGTCTCGCACTCGTCGATCAGGCCGGTGACCGGCGCGGCCGAGCCGGGGTCGGGCGAACAGGCCAGCGGGATGTGGCCTTCGCCGGCGAGCAGCCCGGAGGTCGGATCCAGGCCGATCCAGCCCGCGCCGGGCAGGTAGACCTCGCACCAGGCGTGCAGGTCGGTGAAGTCGACCTCGGTGCCGCTGGGACCGTCGAGCGACTTGACGTCGCTCTTCAGCTGGATCAGGTAGCCCGACACGAAACGCGCCGCGAAGCCGAGGTGGCGCAGGATCTGCACCAGCAGCCAGCCCGAGTCGCGGCAGGAGCCGCTCGCGTTGACCAGCGTCTGCTCGGGCGTCTGCACGCCGGGCTCCATGCGGATCAGGTAGGCGATGTCCTTCTGCAGCTTCTGGTTCAGCTCGACCAGGAAGTTGGTCGTCTGCTTCTTCTCGCGCGGGATGCTCGCCAGGTAGTCCGCGAAGGCCGGTGTCAGCTCGCCCTTCAGCCGGTAGGGCGCGAGCTCGTGGGCGAGCGAGGGGTCGTACTCGAACGGGAAGTGCTCGGCCGAGGGCTCGAGGAAGAAGTCGAAAGGGTTGAGCACCGACATCTCGGCGACCAGGTCGACCTCGATGCGGAAGCTCGTCGTCTTGTCCGGGAAGACCAGCCGCGCGAGGTAGTTCGATTGCGGGTCCTGCTGCCAGTTGACGAAGTGGGTGGCCGGTTCGACGCGCATCGAGTAGCTCAGGATGCGCGTGCGCGAATGCGGCGCCGGCCGCAGGCGGACGACCTGCGGCCCGAGGTGGACGGGCCGGTCGTACCGGTAGTGGGTCACGTGATTGAGCGCGACGTGGATGGACATTCAGGGCTCCAGGATGATCTTCTCGACGGCTTGGCTCACCAGCACGCGCACACGCATCGATTCGTCGCCACCGCCCTCGCGCACGCCGCGCACCGGCGCGCAGGCCGCGTAGTCGGGACCGACGGCCAGCCGCACGTGGCGCTCGTCCATCAGGCTGAGGTGGGTGACGTCGACGCTCAGCCAGCGCCGCTCGGCGAGGTCGAGGCAGACGTCGGCCCAGGCATGGCTGGCCAGTTCGGGCGCCTTCGGCGAATGGAAATAGCCGCTCACGTAGCGCGCCGGCAGCCTGGCGGCGCGGCAGGCGGCGATGAACACGTGCGCCTGGTCCTGGCAGACACCCTGGCCCAGCGCGAGCGCCTGCTGCGCGTTGGTGCTGACGTCGGTCGCACCGGCGCGGTAGGCGATCCGTTCGCGCACCGCTGCAGCCAGTCGCAGCAGCGAAGCCTCGTTGACCGATTCCTGCAGGAACATGCGTCCGAGCTCGGCGAGCGAGGCATTCGGAGCGGTGAGCGGCGTGGCGCGCAGGTACAGCGCCGGGTGCGGCGCGGAGGGATCGTCGATCAGCCAGGGCGACGGCCTGGTCGTCACGGTGCCATGCGCCTGCACGCTGCCGCAATAGACGTGCCGGCCACCGCGGGCGCGCGCCATGCTCCAGCTGTGCGACAGGTTGCCAAAGCCATCGCGCTGCGCGTAGAGCCGGCCCGGCGCGCTGAGCTGCCACTCCATCACCTCCTGATGCGCGTTGGCCTGCGGCGTCAGGCACAGTTGCTGGAGCGCGTATTGCAGCGGCGCGCTGTACTCGTAGTGCGTCTCGTGGCGAATGCTGAGTTTCATCGCTCAGCGCGCCCTCATTGAACGGGCACGAGGAAGTCGCGGCTGATGCCCACGCCGATGGTGTTCACGCGGTCGAGGAACTGCGTCAGGAAGGCGTGCAGGCCGGTGGCGAGGATCTCGTCGATGCGGCCGTACTGCAGGTCGGCGCGCAGCCGGCCGGCCTGGCGCAGCGTCTCGCCCGACTGCTCGTTGGCCACCATCTTCAGGTTGCCCACGACTTCGTGCATGCAGGCCGCCAGCGAGCGCGGCATGTCCGGGCGCAGGATGAGCAACTCGGCCACCTTCTCCGGCAGGATCACGTTGCGGTAGGCCTTGCGGTAGACCTCGAAGCCGGAGACGGAACGCAGTATCGCCGACCAGTGGTAGAAATCGAACTCGACGTCCTTGGCGGCACCCTGCCCCTGCGCCTGCGCGGCGCCGAAGAACTCGCTGTCCACGGCGTGGAACTTCACGTCGAGCAGGCGCGCGGTGTTGTCGGCGCGCTCGAGAAAGCTGCCGATGCGCAGGAAGTGGAAGGCCTCGTCCTGCAGCATCGTGCCCACGGTGACGCCACGCGACAGGTGCGAGCGGAACTTCACCCACTCGAACAGCGCGCTCGGGTCGCGCTGGAAGTCGCTGCCGACGACCATGCGCTGGAACTCCAGCCAGGTCTGATTTTGCGTCTCCCAGACCTCGGTGGTCAGCGTGCCGCGAACGGCCCGGGCGTTCTCGCGCGCCGCCATCAGGCAGGAGCGGATGCTCGACGGGTTCTGCGCGTCGGACACCATGTACTGCATGACGTTGCGGGCGTCGACGGCACCCCCATAGCGCCTGGCGAAGTCGCCGCTGAGCTCGGAGATGCCCAGCAGGCCCTTCCAGCCCTTCTCCGCGGCGTCGGCCGATTGCGGCAGCAGCGAGGTCTGGTAGTTGACGTCGAGCATGCGCGCGGTGTTCTCTGCCCGCTCCATGTAGCGGGACATCCAGAACAGGTGGTCGGCGGTACGGGACAGCATGTTCAGGACTCCTTCACGCCTCGAGCACCCAGGTGTCCTTGGTGCCGCCGCCCTGCGACGAATTGACCACCAGCGAGC
>NZ_CALFYO010000021.1 GCF_937952055.1 uncultured Piscinibacter sp. | reverse complement strand
ACAAGGTCGCGATCAGCTGGAAGGACAACAAGGGCGACAGCCGCACCGACGAAGCGACGGTGAGCTGAGCGGGCGCGCTTCAGCGCTTGCGTGCCACCATGCCGATCAGCGCGGACAGGCCCGCGTGCTGCGTGCCTTCGTGCAGCTCCGCATCGTAGGTGCGCAGTTCGACGATTTCCATGCCCGCGAAGCAGCGGCGCAGCAACTCCTCGGTGTAGAGGTGCTCGACCAGCGGCGGGCCGCCGGTCTTGTACTGCAGCTGACGCGGTGTATAGCCCTGCAGCACGAGCAGTCCGCCCGGCTTCAGGGCGCGCACCATGCGGGCGAACAGCCGCTCGCGCATCGCCGGGTCGGCGAACTGCACGAAGATCGCCGCGACCAGGTCGTAGGTCGCCTCGGGCCAGTCCCAGCCGTCGCAGTCGGCGACGCTGTAGTGGACCGCCACACCATGGCGCTGCGCGAGCCGCCGTGCCTTGGCCACGCCGACCTCGGCGATGTCGAAGGCGTCGACCTGCAGGCCCTGCTGCGCCAGCCAGACGCTGTTGCGGCCTTCGCCGTCGGCCACGCACAGCGCGCGGTCGCCCGCGCGCAGCCGTGGCGCCTGCGCGCGCAGATACTCGTTGGGCGCCTCGCCGAAGAGCAAGGCCTCGCCCTCGAAGCGCTTGTTCCAGGTGGCGGCGGCGTCGGCGAAGGGGTTTCCAGTCATGGCGATGGGGTGTTGGCGGGTCGAAGGGCGTGAGGGTCACGGGCGCTGACAGAATCGGCCACTTTCCGGAGGCACCCATGATCTTCCGTCAGCTGTTCGAGCCATTGTCGAGCACCTACACCTACCTGGTCGGCTGTGAGGCCACGGGGCAGGCGCTGCTGATCGATCCGGTGGTCAACAGCATCGACCGCGACCTGGCCGAACTGCAGCGGCTCGGCCTCGGCCTGGCGTACACGCTGGACACGCACATCCATGCCGACCACATCACCGGCGCGCTCCACCTGAAGGAGCGCACCGGTTGCCGCATCGCCGCGCCGGCGATCGACCGGCTGCCCTGCACCGACGTCGGCATCGTCGAAGGCACGCCGCTGCAGCTCGGCAGCCTGACACTGCAGCCGCTGCACACGCCGGGGCACACCGACGGGCATTTCGCCTACGTGCTCGGCGAACGCGTCTTCACCGGCGACGCGCTGCTCATCGATGGCTGCGGCCGCACCGACTTCCAGAACGGCAGCGCCGCCGAGCTGTACCGCAGCGTCACCGGCAAGCTGTTCGCGCTGCCCGACGATCAGCTCGTCTATCCCGGGCACGACTACCAGGGCCGGCGCGTCTCGTCGATTGGCCAGGAGAAGGCGCGCAACCCGCGACTGGGCCAGGGCCGCACGCTGGCGGCGTTCGAGCAGTTCATGGCCGAACTCAAGCTTCCCTATCCGAAGTTCATCGATCACGCCCTGCCCGGCAACCGGCTGTGCGGCGTCTGCCCGCAGGACCTTCCGGAACATCTGCAGGCCTACTGCCAGCGCATGACCGAGAGCCCGCAGGGCTGAGCCCCGTCCGCTTGAGCGAACTCAAGGAATCGCGGCGCAGGCAGGCGCATCGTGGCCGGCCTGTCGGCATCCAGCACGGAGTGCAATGTGAGGCGAATCCCGAGCGCGTCGTGGGCGGCTTGCCTGGCGCCGAAGCGTTGATGGCGCCTGAGGCCGGGGGCGGCGGCTTCTACCGCATGTCGAAAGTCTGGGTGGTCGACTTTCTCTATGAGGGCCGGCCGCGGCGCTGGTTCAAGATCCTGCCCGCCGAGCTCGACCCGGCCGAGCTGGTGCGGCACACGCTGCAGGACTGGTACGGCGACCGCGCCAGGCTGGTGGCCGTGCGCGAGGCGACGGACGAGGAGGAGCGCCAGTACCTGCGCGGCGAGGGGCCGCGCAACGTCTACTGCCCGACCGGCTGAGCGGGGACCGGGCCGTCAGCGAGGCGCCAAGCTCGGGGTTTATCCTCAGTGCCTTCGCGCTGCTTCCCGGAAGACCCGACCATGTCCAACCGCATTCCCGCCACCCTGATCGCCGGCGACGGCATCGGCCCCGAGATCGTCGATGCCACGCTCGCCGCCCTCGACGCGCTGGGCGCTCCGTTCGAATGGGACGCCCAGGCCGCCGGCCTGGCCGGCATCAAGGCCGCCGGTGACCCGCTGCCGCAGGCCACGCTCGACAGCATCCGCAGGACGCGCCTGGCGCTGAAGGGCCCGCTGGAGACGCCCTCGGGCGGTGGCTACCGCTCGAGCAACGTGCGCCTGCGCGAGGAGTTCAAGCTCTACGCCAACCTGCGCCCGGCGCGCACCATCGTGCCCGGCGGCCGCTTCGACAACATCGACCTGGTGGTGGTGCGAGAGAACCTCGAGGGCCTGTACATCGGCCACGAGCACTACGTGCAGATCGACGACGACCCGCACGCCGTGGCCATGGCCACCGGCATCAACACGCGCGCCGGCTGCCGCCACATCCTCGAATTCGCCTTCGAGCATGCCATCGCGACCGGCCGCAAGAAGGTGACGATCGTGCACAAGGCCAACATCATGAAGGCGCTGACCGGCATCTTCAAGGAGACGGCCGAGCAGATGTACGAGGAGAAGTACAAGGAGCGCATCGCCATGGAGACGGTGATCGTCGACGCCTGCGCGATGAAGCTGGTGCTCAACCCCTGGCAGTTCGACGTGCTGGTCACGACCAACCTGTTCGGTGACATCCTGTCGGACCTGGTGGCCGGCCTGGTCGGCGGGCTGGGCATGGCGCCGGGCGCGAACATCGGCCGTGACGCCGCGATCTTCGAGGCGGTGCACGGCTCGGCGCCGGACATCGCCGGGCAGGGCAAGGCCAACCCGATCGCGCTGATGCTGGCCGCGGCGATGATGCTCGACCACGTGCAGCGCAAGGACCTGGGCGACCGGCTGCGCACGGCGATCGACGCCACGCTCAACGTCGATCGGGTGCGCACCGGCGACCTGGGCGGGAGCGCCAGCACCGCGGAGTTCACGCGCGCCCTGGTCGGGCGGATCGCGAACGGCTAGCGCCCGGCGCGACGGGCGCCGCCCGGGCCCTTGGGCGCACGCCTTCGCCCGCGACGGATTGCACGATCCCCGGAACGGAGGGGGGGGGTGACCTGGGCGTATTGCCCACTTCAGCCGGGCTCGCGATGGAGGGTGCCCCTTTGGGCACCTCATCCTGATACAAAACCGGCATGGCAGCGACGACCTCGACCTCCGTGCCGATCGATGCGACGCCCCAGTTGGGTGGGCCGTCGGTGGAGATGCGCCGGTTCGCGGCCGGTATGCGCGCGATCACGGCGCTGTTGTGCACGCTGCTGCTGGTGAACGGCGAGCCGCGCATCAGCCCGTGGGCGTTGACCGTGCTGCTGACCTACGTGCTGTGGGCGGCTTCCGTGATGTGGCTCGAGGCCACCGGCCGCGCCCGCGGCGCGTCGCTGCCGTATTTCGCGGTCGACGTCGCGTGGGCGTCGCTGACGCTGCAACTGGTGGACACCGGTTCGCAGATGCTGGTCGTCACGCTGGTGCAGCCCGTGGTGCTCGCGAGCATCGGCTATGGCGTGGGCCCCGGCGTGATGCTGGCCCTGTTCGCCGGCGCCGGCCTGCTGTTCGACCACAGCGGTGGCTCGCTGGTGGACATGAGCGCCAGGCAGGCGGTGCTGGCGCTGGCCGTGCTGCTCGTCGTGCCGGGCGCCGCGCTGCTGGCGCGCCCGATGGGCGTGCTGCGCGGCCGCATGGCCCTGCTTGACGAACTCGAGGCGAAGCTCGACCCGCGGCGCGGCCTCGAACCGATCTGCGGCATGCTGGTCGAGCGCCTGCGCGCCGCCGCGCAGGCCGACGTGGTCGCCCTGGTGCTGCCCAGCGGCCTCGGCGCGCCGGCGATGTTCTCCAGCTGCGCGGATGGCAGCTTCCGTGCCCGTCCCGACGCGCACCGCTGCGTCGAGGCGCTGCTGCAGCGTCTGCCCGATCGTCCCGCCAGGCACGCGCGGCGCGACTGGTGGGACCTGCGCCGACCGTCGAAGTTCTACGGCCAGCCGCCGGTCGCGCCCGGCCCGCATGCCGGCACCTTGGACGAGCTCGCGGGACTGCTCGACATGCGCATGCTGCATGTCGTGCCGCTGATGCGCTACGGCCGCCGGCACGGCCACCTGGTGGTCGGCTACAGCTCGGTCTGCGGCGTGGCCTGCGACGTGCCGGCGCTGGCCACGGCCGCCCCCGACATGCTGCGCATCGTCGAGCAGGCCGCACTGGTGGATCAGCTGCAGGAGGAAGGCGCCAGCCACGAGCGCGTCCGCATCGGACGCGACCTGCACGACAGCGCCATCCAGCCCTACCTGGGTCTGAAGTACGCGGTCGAGTGCGTCGCACTGCGCGTCCCACCGGACAACCCGGCACGCGCCGAGATCGACTCGCTGGCCGCGCTGGTGAACGGCGAGGTGGATGCGTTGCGCGAGCTCATCTCCGGCCTGCGCAGCGGCACCCCGGGCGGCGAGAACACCCTCATCCCCGCCGTGCGTCGCCAGGTGCGACGCTTCGCCTCGCTGTTCGGCCTCGAGATCGAGTTCGATTGCCCGGACCAATTGCCCACCACGCGGGCCTTCGCCGGGGCCTTGTTCCACATGGTCAACGAGGCGCTCAACAACGTGCGCAAGCACACCGCGGCGCGCCGCGTGTGGATCACGCTGAGCCAGGACGGGCAGTGCATCCGCCTGGCAGTGCGTGACGACGGCGGCAGCGTGAGCGGCCGCCCCGCAGACGACTTCCACCCCTGCTCGCTGAGCGAACGCACGCGCGAGCTCGGCGGCACGATCGAGGTGACCCGGCCCGACGGCCTGAACACCGAGATCCTCATTCGCGTCCCTCTGTAATTCGTCGCTGGAGCTGTACCCATGACCCTGGCCTACGCACCTGCGGTTCGCCACGCCACCACGCCGCACGCGATCCGCGTCTTCCTCGCCGAGGACCATCAGATCACGATGTGGGGCCTGCGCCGGTTGATCGACAGCTCCAGGCCGCACATGGAGGTGGTGGGCACGGCCGCGTCGCGTGCCGAACTGCTCGACCATGAGGCCGCGGGCGCGGCGGACGTGATCCTGCTCGACCTCGACCTGGCCGGCGAGGACAGCGTGAACTCGCTGGACGAGCTGCGCCGCCGCTGCCCGGGCCGCGTGCTGGTGCTGACCGGCGCCGACGACATCGCGCGCCATCGCATGGCGGTGGTGAAGGGCGCCCGGGGCGTGGTGCACAAGTCGGAGCCGGCCGAGGTGATCCTGCGTGCCATCGAGAAGGTCAACAGCGGCGAGGTCTGGCTCAACGGCGGCCTGCTCGGCGAGGTGCTGGGCATGCTCACCGACGGCGGCATGGGGGCCGAAGCGCGCCAGGCCGATCCGGATGCCGAGCGCATCGCCAGCCTCACGCCGCGCGAGCGCGAGATCGTGACGACCATGGTGCGCCGCGCCGGCGCGAAGCAGATCGCCGTTGCCGATGAACTCGGCATGAGCGAGCACACCCTGCGCAACCACCTGACCACCATCTACAGCAAGCTCGGCGTGCGCGGCCGGCTCGAACTGCACGTCTTCGCCACCGAGCATGCGATCGGTGCGGCGCCCAGGGTCTGCCAGTGAGCGCCGCCCCTGTCTCGGCCGACGCGGGCCGCGAAGGCCGGTTGACCGAATGGCTGCTGCGCGGCTTCGCGCTGCTCGCCTACGGCTTCGCCGTCACCAACCTCGCCCTCGCCTGGTGGGCCGATGGCTCACGCTGGACCCTGCTGCTGCTGCTGATCATCGAGGGCTACACGCTGCTGCTGGTGCTGATCGCGCGGCAGGCGCGCATGCGCGACATGGCGCCGCTGACGGTCGCGGCGACGATGTACGCCGCCTTCTTCTTCGTGCTGCTCGAGCCGCGCGGCACCTCCCACCTCGTGCCGGAATGGGCCGGCGTGGCGCTGCAACTGTGCGGCACGCTGTGGCAGTTCGCCTCCAAGCTCGCGCTCGGCCGCTCGTTCGGCCTGCTGCCGGCGCAGCGCGGCCTGGTCACCGGCGGGCCCTACCGCGTCGTCCGCCATCCCATCTACCTCGGCTACCTGGTCGGTCACGTCGGCTTCCTGCTCGCCAACGCGTCGTGGCAGAACCTGGCCGTGCTGTTGCTGCTGTATGCCGCGCAGGTGCTGCGCATGCAGCGTGAAGAGGCGGTGCTGGCCAGCGCCAGCGAGGACTACCGGCGCTACCAGCAGCGCGTGCACTGGCGCCTGGTGCCCTTCGTCTACTGAGCCTTCGCGCCGCCGGGATCCGCGGCGGGTGGGAACAAGTTCCCCCCGTCGCAGGCCGCTTCCTCCCATGCCAGCACAGGCGTGCCCTGCTTAGCATGAGTCATGTCAATGCAAGCCACCCCACGCACGCCGCCAGTCGTCGCCGCAACCGCCATCGGCGTGCTCGTCGTTGACGATCAGTTGGCCGTGCGCGAAGGCGTCGCGCGGCTGATTTCCTGCACTTCACTCGCGTTGCGCGAGGTCGCCACGGCGGCCAGCGGCACCGAGGCGCTGGCCATCGCCACGCGGATGCGACCCGAGGCGGTGGTGCTCGACGTCGACCTCGCCGGCGAGGATGGACTGACCCTCATCCCGCTGCTGTGTGTCACCGCACGCGTGCTGGTGCTCAGCAGCCATGGCGACAGCGCGACGCGCAGCCGGGCCACCCAGCTCGGCGCACGGGCCTTCGTCGAGAAGCATGAGCCGGCGGCCGCGCTGCTCGACGCGCTCGAGGCAATGGTGGCCACCCATTCGCGGGAGGAGGAATCTCCTGCGGGGCAGGGCACAAGCTCCCGGGGTCCGGTGGGCAGCTCCTCCGATGCGCAGCCGCCGAGCGGTTTCTAAAGTGCAGGCCATGGACACACGACGCACTCCCGCCCACTGGCTCGCCGACGAGTCCGGCGTCACCGCCATCGAGTACGGCCTGCTGGCGGCACTCATTGCGCTCGCGATCATCGGTGCGCTGACCGCAACGGGAACGTCAGTCGGAGACATCTACAACGCCTGGACGGCCGCGGTCATCGCCGCCATCCAGGGCGCCTTGTAGCCCCAGGCAAGACGCGATTGGCCGGCCGGCGTCCCAGCAACAGGCCAGCAGGGTTCAGATCCGGCCCACTCGGATCGATAGGGAAGGCGCCATTCGACGGCGTCGATCGAGTCATCAACCGCAAGGAGTTCAACATGCAAATCGTCCGTTTCATCAAGAAGTTCGCCCGTGACGAAGAAGGCGTGACCGCCATCGAGTACGGCCTCATCGCGGCGCTGATCGCCGTGGCCATCATCGTCGCGGCCACCGCCGTGGGCACCCAGCTCGACGCCGTGTTCAACGCCGTCGCGACCGCGCTCGCCGCCGCGCTCTGATGCCCCGCAGGCGGGCGGAGCCGGCAATGGCTCCGCCCTGCCCACCACCGAACCCAACTCCGTGCCGACCATGCAAGCCCTCTCCATGCTGCCGTTCGCTGCGCTGCTGCTCGCCAGCCTGCTGTTGACAGCCGTCGTCACGGACCTGCGTTCGCGTCGCATCCCCAATTCGCTGGTCATCGCCGGCGTCGTGATGGCCTTCGCCGTGCATGCCCTCGCGCGCCTGACCGGCGGCGACTCGCTCGCCGGGCCCGCCTGGTGGTCGCCGCTGGCCGGCCTCGGCGTCGGCCTCGCCATGCTGATGCCGTTGCACCTGATGCGCGGCTGCGGCGCCGGCGACGTCAAGCTGATGGCGATGGTCGGGGCCTTCGTCGGTACCCAGACGGCGATCGCCGCCACGCTCTACACGCTGCTCGCCGGCGGCGCGCTGTCGGTGCTGTTCATGCTGAGCCGCGGCATCGCGCTGCAGACGCTGGCCAACATGCGCTCGCTGCTGCTCGACCGCACGGTCCGCGGTTCCGCGGCGCGGCTCGCGCCGCTCGAACACACCGCCGCACGGCTGCCCTACGGGGTCGCGATCTCACTGGGCACCGGCGCCGCGTTGCTGTGGCCGCTGGGGCAGCGCTGAGCAGGAGAAGAGCATGAGCCTGCTGCTGTTCCCCCGCGCCGCCCAGACGGCCGCCGAGTTGCATGAGACGCGATCGGCGCTGCCGCGCGCGCCGCAGACTCCGGAGGAGACCGGTCTGTCCGGCACCTTCCTGGTCGAGCTGGTCGCCAAGGTCATGTACCAGCTCGGCCTGACCCGACTGACCGAGCTGAGTGCCCACCTGTGCCTGACCGGCAGCGTGGTGGAGGCGCTGTGCCAGTTCATGCGCCGCGAGACGCTGCTCGAGGTGACGCGCCGTGGCCAGCACGAGGCCGACGTGCAGTTCGAGCTCACGCAGGCCGGCCGCGCGCGCGCCGCCGAGTGGCTGGCGCGCAACTCCTACACCGGCGCGGCGCCGGTGACGCTGGAGTCGTACACCGAGCGCGTGCGCGCCCAGTCGGTGGTGCGGCAGGCGATCACCGCGGCGCAGATGCAGGCCGCCTTCGCCGATCTCATCGTGCCGGCCGGGCTGGTCGAGCAGCTCGGCACCGCCATCAACTCGGCCCGCCCCATGCTGCTCTACGGGCCGGCGGGGTCCGGCAAGACCTATCTCGCCGAGCAGATGCAGCGCCTGCTGGTCGGTGCCGTGGCCATTCCCCATGCGATCGCGGTGCATGGCGAGGTGATCCGTGTCTTCGATGCGCAGTGCCACCGGCTCGTCGCCGAAGAAGGCGCGCCGCGCACCGCGCTGGACAACCGCGGCCGCCCCGACGCACGCTGGCTGCTGTGCGAGCGGCCCTGCGTGGTGTCCGGCGGCGAGCTCACGCTCGAGATGCTCGACCTCAGCTTCGACGGCCGCGCCGGCTACTACGAGGCCCCGCCGCACTTCAAGGCCAACAACGGCATCTTCATCGTCGACGACCTGGGCCGCCAGGTGATCACGCCGCGACAGCTGATGAATCGCTGGGTGGTGCCGATGGAGCGCCGCCACGACCACCTGATGCTGCGCAACGGAGGCAAGTTCACCATCCCCTTCGACCTGGTGCTGGTGTTCTCGTCGAACCTGCGCCCCGACCAGCTCGAGGACCCCGCCTTCCTGCGCCGCATCGGCCACAAGATCGCCGTCGGCGAGCTGGCCCGCGCCGACTACGAGGAGATCTTTCGCCGCGCCTGCGCCAACGAAGGCATCGCCTTCGCGCCGGAGCTGTTCGCCCGCCTGCTGGACGACTACCACCGTGGGCGCGGCCGCCCCCTGCTGGCCTGCTACCCACGCGACCTGCTGCACCTGATCGCCAGCCGCTCGCGCTATCTCGGCGCCGAGCCGGCGCTCTCGCCGGAGCTCATCGAGTGGGCCTGGCAGGCCTATTTCGGCAACGAGGCACTGATCGAAGCCGCCACCGAATCTCGGAACCGACCGTAGGAGACCACCATGAAATCCCGAGGCATTTTGATGCTGCTCATCGCCGCCATCGCCGGCCTGGCTGCGGTGGTGCTCGCCGCGCGCTGGATGCAGCAGCAAGGCGGCGACAAGGGCCGCATCGCCGTGGCCAACACCAACATCGAGCTGGGCGGGCGCATCTCGCCCGAGATGCTGCGCATGGCCGACTGGCCGCAGGGCAGCGTGCCGCCGGGCGCCTTCCGGGACGCCAGCAAGCTCGAGGGCCGCGTGGTCCTGGTCTCGCTGCAGCCTGGAGAGCCGCTGACCGAGGCCCGCCTCGCGCCGGTGGGTGCCAAGGGCGGCCTGTCGGCCGTGGTGCCCGAAGGCAAGCGGGCGATGACGGTGCGCGTCAACGACGTGGTGGGCGTGGCCGGCTTCGCGCTGCCCGGCACCTTTGTCGACGTGATGGTCAATACGCAGGAGGAAGGTGCCCGCCGCGCCGACCGCGACCGCAGCATCTCGAAGATCGTGCTGGAGCGCATCCTCGTCCTGGCGGTGGCCCAGGAAGCCGATCGCGACGAGACCAAGCCCAAGGTCGTCAATGCCGTGACGCTGGAAGTCACGCCTGTCGAGGCCGAGATGCTCGACCTCGCGCGCAGCGTCGGCACGCTGTCGCTGGTGCTGCGCAACCAGACCGACCCGAAGTCCACCGACACGACGGGCGTGACCAAGGCCGAGCTGCTCGGCCTGGACCAGCCGGCCCCCGAGCCGGTCAAGCCTGCGCCGGTGCGCAAGACCGTGCGCCGCGCCGCGGCACCGGCGCCGGTGACCGCCGCCGTGCCGGTGGCCGCCACCGGCAACTGTGTCGAGGTGATCCGCGGCCTCAACAAGGTCAACGAGTGCTTCTGATGCCTCGCCTCCTCTTCGATCGACACCCGGGAGAAACGTCGATGCAACGCCTGTCCGCCAAGGCTCCGTCCACTTGCCGCCTGGCTGTCGCCGCCGGCCTGGTCCTGCAGGCCTGGGCCGTCGCCGCCCAGCCCGCCAAGCCCGCAGCTGCCGCCCAAACTGCGCGCGCCGCGGCTCCCGCCAGCACGGCTGCCTTGTGCTCGCGCATCGAGATCGCGCCGCTGGTGCACATTCCGGTGGGCAAGTCCACCGTGATGCGGCCGACCACGCCGGTCGCGCGCATCCTGCTGGGCAACCCGGAGAATGCCCGGGCGGCGCGGCCGGCCGAGACGCCCGACGGGAAGAAGGACGAGGGCGTCAAGGCGCCGGCCGTCGACACCCGCCCCGGTGTGGCCGATGTCGACGTGCTGCTGCTGGCGCCCACCGAGGTGTACCTGCTCGGCAAGACGATCGGCTCGACCAACGTCGTGATGCTCGACCGCAGCGGCGTCTGCACCGCCTTCGACGTGGTGGTCGGCATGGACACGACGGCGCTGCAGTCGGTGATCGCCCAGCTGCTGCCGGGCGAGAAGGACCTCAAGGTGTCGGCCGCCTTCGACTCCATCGTGCTGTCGGGCACGGTGAGCGACAGCGGGGCGTTGGCCCGCGTGACCGACCTGGCCAACGCCTACGTGCGCGGCAGTGAGGGCGGCAAGGGCGGCGGCAGCCCGCGCATCGTCAACATGCTGGAGGTCGGCGCGCCCCAGCAGGTGATGCTCGAAGTCAAGGTGGCCGAGGTCTCCAAGGCGCTGCTCGACAAGTTCGGCATCGACTTCGCACGCGCCTACGTGCCCGGCGATGGCTCGTTCGTGCGCTACCTGTCGGGCATCTTCGGCGGCGCCGCGGGCCTGACCGGCCAGATCGCCGGCACCACCGGCGCGCTGGTCGGCGGTGGCGTGATCGGTTCGGCGAGCAACGGGCAGTCGACCAGCGGCTACACAGGTCAGGTCGGCGATGCGAGCTTCGGGCAGAACCCGCAGATCCCGCTGGCCGCAGGCAAGAACGTCAGCCAGGTCACGGTCAACATGCAGAAGACCGATGGCCTGGTGAAGGTCCTGGCCGAGCCCACGGTGATGGCCATCAGCGGCCAGACCGGCAGCTTCCTCGCCGGCGGCAAGATCTTCATCCCGGTGGCGCAGACCGACGGCGGCGGCGGACGCACCATCACGCTGGAGGAGAAGGAGTTCGGCGTGTCGGTCAACTTCACGCCCACCGTGCTCGGCAGCGGGCGCATCAACCTGCGCGTGCGCCCGGAGGTGTCCGAACTCAACAGCGCCGGCGTCGCGATCACGGGCGGTGGCATCAGCGCCGTGCTGCCCTCGTTCACCTCGCGCAAGGCCGAGACCACGGTGCAGCTGATGGACGGCCAGAGCTTCGTCATCGGCGGCCTCATCAAGAACAACACGACCACCAACATCAAGGCCTTCCCCTTCCTGGGCGAACTGCCCATCGTCGGCGCACTGTTCCGCAGCAGCGAGTTCCAGACCGACCGCTCGGAACTGGTGTTCGTGATCACGCCGCGGCTGGTGAAGCCGCTGCCGTCCGACTACAAGCTGCCCACCGACGGCTACGTGCCGCCCAGCCGCAGCGAGCTGATCCTGGACGGCAAGCTCGAGGGTCAGCGTGACCGCAAGGACGCCGCCGGCGAAGCCCGCGCCCCGGCCCAGGGTGGATTCGACAAGGAGAGCAAGTAATGCGCGCCATCACCACGATCGCTGCGGCCGCCTGCATGGCCGTCCTGGGAGGCTGCGCCGCCAGCGCATCGCCGCAGTGGGATGCTCGCTTCGGCGACAGCGCCCGCGCCCTCACGGCGCAGCAGCTGCTCGACCCGGCCGCCCCGCAGCGCCATGCGCAGCAGGTGCTGGGCGGCGACGGCCGCACCGTGCACGAGGCCGGCGAGCGGCACGTCGAGACCTACCGCAATCCTCCGCCCGCCAGCGTCATCAGCATCGGGGTCGGCGGCGGCACGAGCCGCTGACCGAGCTCAGCACGTGGCGCCACCGAGGAGAACCGAAGTGACAGGAAGCCTGCAACGCCGGCATGTCGCGGGGCCGATGCGCTCGCGGCAGCGCGGGGCGGTGGCCATCGTCGTCGGCCTGGCGCTGGTGGTGATGATGGGTTTCATCGGACTGGCGATCGACGGCGGCCACCTCTACCTCACCAAGAGCGAACTGCAGAACGGCGCCGATGCCTGCGCACTGGCCGCCAGCTACGAGCTCACCGGCGCCCCCGAGATCCCGACGGCCGCGTTCGAACGCGCCGAAGCGGCAGGCAAGGCGGTGGCCACGCTGAACCGCGTCGGCTTCCAGGGAGCGGCGATTCCGCCCGCGAACGTGACCGTGGCCTTCGGCAGTTCGTTGACCTCCGGCAGCAGCTGGGCCGGCGCGCTGAGCGCGCCGGCCAACTCGAGCTATGTGCGCTGCACGATCACGCGCACCGGCATCCTGCCCTGGTTCATGCAGGTGATGGGCTTTGGCGCGCAGACCGTCAATGCGCTGGCCACCGCCACGCTGGCGCCGGCGCAGACCAACTGTGCCGTGCCGATGGCCTTGTGCGCCCAGGGCAGCGCGCCCGACTACGGCTATGTCGTCGGCAACTGGTACAGCATGGAGTTCTCCGAGACGGGCGGCAGCGCCGGCTACACCGGCAACTTCCGCTGGATCGACTTCGACCCGAGTTCCACCTCGCCGGGCTGTACGGGCGGCGGCGCCAGCGAACTGGCCTGCCTGATCGCCGGCAGCGGCCAGTGCAGCCTGCCGCAGCCGATCGCCGGGCATTGCGCCACCAGCGGCAGCGCCAACCCGACGCCCGGCTGCGTCGGCCAGACCGGCGCCATCAACTCGCTGCAGCAGGCCTTCAACACGCGCTTCGGCCTCTACGGCCCGGGCAGCTACAGCATCGCGACCTCGCCGCCGGACTTCTCCGGCCACAGCTACAGCACCGAGAACTGGCCGCTCGGCCGTGACGCCTACGGTGGCAGCGTCGCCGGCGTGCCCAACTTCCGCTCGGCGCGCATCAGCCACCTGCCGGCCAACACCGGCGTCGCCGAGGGCGTCACGCCGCCGTTCTATACCAACCCCTACAACGCCTCGACGGTCGCCCAGCACACCGCCTACGGCGCCGATCGCCGCCTGGTGGTGCTGCCCATCGTCGACTGCAGCGATTTCGCCGGAGGCCAGCATGCGCCGATCCGTGCTTATGCCTGCGTGCTGCTGCTCGACCCCTACCGCAAGTCCCCGGGCAACGTCATCAAGTCGCGGCTCGAGTACCTGGGCCGCTCCAACGTCGCAGGCAGCCCCTGCGCCACGTCCGGCATCGCCGGCGACACCAACTCCCAGGGGCCGATGGTGCCGGCCCTGGTGCAGTGAGAAGCCATGCGCAACCCATCGCCGTCCCAACGCAGCCAGCGCGGCGTCGCCGCCGTGGAGTTCGCACTGCTGCTGCCCCTGCTGGTGGCGATGATCTTCGGCACGAGCGAGCTCGGCCGTGCGATCTACACGTACAACACCCTGTCCAAGACGGTGCGCGACGCTGCGCGCCACTTGTCGCAGCACGGGCCGGGTCAGGCGACGATCCAGGCCGAGGCCCGCTGCCTGGCCGTGCACGGCAACACCGAATGCAGCGGTTCGGCGCTGGCGCCCGGGCTGACGACGTCGGCGGTGCAGGTCTGCGATGCGCTGAGCTGCCCGGCCACACATGCAAATCAAACCACGGGGCTCGGTTCCGTCAACCTCGTCACAGTCGCGATCCAGGGATATGCCTACAGTTCAGTGGTGCAGTTCGTGGTTCCCGACATGACCTTCAACGACATCGCCGTCACCCTGAGGGCACAGCTGTGAGCGCCGCTCGATCGATCGCATCACAACGCGGCGTTGCCGCGGTCGAGTTCGCCATCGTCTCGGCGCTGTTCTTCACGGTGCTGTTCGGCGTGATGGAGATGGGCCGCCTGCTCTGGACCTGGAACGCCGCGGTCGAGGCCACGCGCTATGGCGCGCGACTGGCGGTCGTGTGCGACATCGGAGACGGCGACATCAAGACCCGCATGATCGGTCGCCTGCCGACGCTGGGCGCCACGAACATCTCGATCACCTACCTCAACCCGCCTGCCGCCGACAACACCTGCACGGCGGCCAACTGCAAGGCGGTGCGCGTGTCGCTCAACGGATACACGCACGACACCATCATTCCGTTCCTGCCGCTGTCGCTGACCCTGCCCTCGTTCAGCACCACGCTGCGCAAGGAATTCATGAATAGCGCTGCCAACGAGGTCTGCCAGTGAAAATCAAGCTCATCACCCCCGACGCGAGAAACGCCGACGCCTGGAGCCAGGCCCTGCAGGCGGAACCAGCCCTGGAAGTCACGCCCGTCCTGCGCTCGCTGCTCGACGTCAACGTGCTGGTCAACGGCAGCCGGCCGGACATGGTGCTGGTCGAGACCGTCACGCCGGAGGACTTCGAGGCACTGGAGCGGCTGGCCGCCGCGCACCCGGAGATCGACTACGTGCTGGTCGGCAACGAACTGAGCCCCGAGTTCCTGATGCGCGCGATGCGCGTCGGCGTGCGCGAGGTGCTGCCGGCGCCGGCAGCGCCCGAAGCGGTGCTCGCCGCGCTGCGTCGGCAACTGCGCAAGCGCGCGCCGGTCCAGGCTCCCGAGCGCGAGCCCGGCAAGACGCTCGCCTTCGTGTCGTGCAAGGGCGGCAGCGGCGCCACGTTCGTGGCCGCGAACCTGGCTCACATGCTGGCCGCGGACGGCGAGCGCAGCGTCGCCCTGATCGACCTGAACCTGCAGTTCGGCGATGCCGCCCTGTTCGTCAGCAGCGAGCGGCCGGTGAGCAACGTGGCCGACGTGGCACGCAACATCAGCCGCCTCGACCCCGAACTGCTGCGCTCGGCCATGAGCCAGGTGGCACCCGGCCTGTGGGTGCTCGCCGCGCCCGACGATCCTGCGCAGGCGACCGACGTGACGCCGCAGCACGTCGAGGACATCCTGCACCTGGCGCAGGGCATGTTCGACTACATCGTCGTCGACGCCGGCCGCTCGCTGAGCGCGGTGACGCTGCAGGCGCTCGACCTGGCCGACCGGGTGTACGCGGTGATGCAGCTGACGCTGCCCTTCATCCGCGATGGCAAGCGCCTGCGCGACGTGTTCCGCTCGCTCGACTATCCGGAGGACAAGATCCAGTGGATCGTCAACCGCTGCCAGAAGAACAGCCAGCTCACGGTCGAGGACCTGAAGAAGACGCTATCGCTGAAGCAGGTGCGCATGCTGCCCAACCAGTACGAGGTGGTGGCTGCCTCGGTGAACCAGGGCGTGCCGCTGGACACCATCGCGCCGAACAGTGCGATCGCCAAGGCGCTGCGCGCGCTGGCGCAGGAACTCGCGCCGGCGGTCGCCCCGCCACCGCGGGGCAAGTGGCTGACCGGCCTGTTCCGTACCGCGAATTGAAAGGGATGCCATGAGTCTGCGCGAGAGGCTGGGCGCTGCCCAGGGACCGACAACCCTGGTCGAGACGGCGCCGCTCAACGGCGGCGCCCCGACGCGGTCTTATCACGAGACCAAGGCGCACATCCACCAGTTGCTGCTCGGGCGCCTGGATCTCGCGGCGATGGAGAGCCTGTCGCCCGAGCTGCTCAAGGAAGAGTTGCGCCAGATGGTGGAACGCCTGCTGGTCGAGGAAAACCTCGTCCTCAATGCCGGCGAACGGCGCAACCTGGTGCGCGACATCCAGTACGAGATGCTCGGCTTCGGTCCGCTGGAGCCGCTGCTGGCGGACCCGACCGTGTCGGACATCCTCGTCAACACCCACAAGCAGATCTACGTCGAGCGGCGCGGTCGGCTCGAGCTCACCGACGTCACCTTCGTCGACGACACGCACCTGCTCAAGATCATCGACAAGATCGTCTCGCGCATCGGCCGCCGCGTCGACGAGTCCAGCCCGATGGTCGACGCACGCCTGCCCGACGGCTCGCGGGTGAACGCCATCATCCCGCCACTGGCGATCGACGGTCCGATCCTGTCGATCCGGCGCTTCTCCTCGGTGCCGCTGCAGATCTCCAACCTGATCGAGTACCGCTCGATGTCGCAGGAGATGGCGCAGTTCATCGGCGCGCTGGCCGAAGCCAAGGTCAACATCCTCATCTCGGGCGGCACCGGCTCCGGCAAGACCACGCTGCTGAACATCCTCTCGGGCTACATCCCGCACTCCGAGCGCATCGTCACCATCGAGGACGCGGCCGAGCTGCAGCTTCAGCAGCCGCACGTCGTGCGGCTCGAGACGCGCCCCCCCAACATCGAGGGCCGCGGCGAGGTGGCGCAGCGCGCGCTGGTGCGCAATGCGCTGCGCATGCGCCCGGACCGCATCATCCTTGGCGAGACGCGCGGTCCCGAGGCGCTGGACATGCTGCAGGCGATGAACACCGGCCATGAAGGCTCGATGACCACGGTGCACGCCAACACCGCGCGCGACGCGCTGGCGCGGCTCGAAAGCATGATCGCGATGGCCGGCGTGGACCTGCCGGCGCGCGCCGCGCGTGCGCAGATCGCGTCGGCCATCGGCGTGATCGTGCAGGCCAACCGCATGAGCGACGGCACGCGCAAGCTCACCAGCATCCAGGAAGTCACCGGCATGGAGGGCGACACCCTGTCGATGCAGGAGATCTTCGCCTTCAAGCAGACCGGCGTAGGCGCCAACGGCGCGGTGGAGGGGCACTTCGCCGCCACCGGCGTGCGCCCGCGCTTCTGGGACCGCCTGGTCACGCGTGGCATCAAGCTGCCCGAAACCCTGTTCGCGCCGGTGCGGCGCGTGGTCTGAATCGAGCGGAGCTTTCGCCATGGACCTGTCCTTCGTGCTGTTCGCGGTGGTGGCCTTTCTCGCGGTCGTGCTCGCCTTCGAGGGCCTCTACAACCTCTGGGCGTCGAAGAACAGCCCGGAGGCCCGGCGCATTTCGATGCGGCTCCAACAACTGACGGGCGAAGTCCACACGCAGGCCAGCATCGAGCGCACGCTCGAGGCGTCGCGCCTGCCGCGCCTGAACGAGTTGCTCGGTCGCGCGGGCTTCGGGCAGCGCCTGCACCGATTCGTCGGCGCGTCGGCGACCGGCGTCTCGCCGGTGGAGCTGATCCTCGTCTCGGCAGCGCTCGGCCTGCTCGGCGTGTCTCTGCCCACGCTGCTGGGCAAGCCGCCGACCCTCGGTGCTGCGCTGGGCCTGGGGCTGGCCGCGCTGCCCTGGTGGCGCGTGGCGAGCCGGCGCAGCCAGCGCATCGAGCGCATCGAGCGCCAGTTCCCCGAGGCGCTGGATCTCATGGGGCGGGCGATGCGCGCCGGCCACGCCTTCCCCACGGCGGTGAAGATGGTGGGCGACGAGCTGGCCGAGCCGCTCGGGCGCGACTTCCGCACCCTGTTCGACGAGATGAACTACGGGGTTCCGGTCAACGATGCGCTGGTGCGCCTGGCGGAGCGCGTGCCGGTGCCCGATGTCAGCTACTTCGTCGTCGCGGTCATGATCCAGCGCGAGTCGGGCGGCAACCTGGCCGAGCTGCTCGACAAGATCTCCGGCATCGTGCGCGAGCGGCTCAAGCTGCTCGGCGAGATCCGCACCCTGTCGGCCGAGGGGAGGCTGTCGGCCATCATCCTGACGGCGCTGCCGTTCGGCGTCGCGTTGGTCGTCAACCTGGTCAATCCGAAGTTCCTGGCGGTGTTGTGGACCGACCCGGCGGGCATCCGCATGGTCGGCGTGGCGCTGTTCATGATGATCCTGGGCATCCTGTGGATGCGCCAGATCATCCGCATCCGCGTCTGAGGAGTGAGCGCATGAATCATTGGAGCGCTACGCATTCGACGAAGGGGGTGCTGTCATGAGCATGGTCCAGCTTGCCATCCTGGCGCTGATCTTCGTGGTCGTCGTCGCCGGCGTGCTCGGAGCGTCGTCGCTGATCCGGCCGAGTGCCGCGCGGCAGCGACTGGACGCGCTGGTCACCGATCACGCGCCGAGGCCGCCCTTCGTCGAGCGCTGGCTGGGTCGTGTGGCCGAGCTGACCCAGCCCGTGAGCCGGCTGTCTACGCCCGAGGAGGGCTTCGAGAAGTCGGGCATTCGATTGCGCTTCATGCACGCGGGCATCCGCAATCCTTCCGCGGCGCCGGCGTTCTTCGGCATCAAGACGGTGCTGTCGCTCGGACTGCCGATGGCAGGCTTCGCGCTGCTCACGCTGGCCGGCTCTCCGCTCAAGGGCAACGGCCTGCTGTTGGCGCTGCTGGGCCTGGCGGCAGTGGGTTACTACGGGCCCAACATGGTCCTGTCGCGCATGGTCTTCGTGCGCCAGCGCGAGATCTTCGAGAGCTTTCCCGATGCGCTCGACCTGATGACCGTGTGCGTCGAGGCAGGCCTGGGCACCGAGGCGGCGATGCTGCGCGTCGCCGAGGACATGCAGATCAAGAGCCCGGCGCTGGCGGACGAGTTGCGCCTGGTCAACCTCGAACTGCGCGCCGGCGCCGACCGCGAGCGCGCGCTGCACAACCTCGCGATGCGCACCGGCGTCGAGGAAGTGGAAAGCTTCGTCACGATGATCAGTCAGGCCGAGCGGTTCGGCACCAGCATCGCGGCCTCGCTGCGCGTGCATGCCGACATGCTGCGCACGCGGCGGCGCCAGCGCGCCGAGGAGGCCGCGGCGAAGATCGCGCTCAAGCTGCTGTTCCCGCTGATCTTTTGCATCTTCCCCTCGCTGATGGTCGTGCTGATGGGGCCCGCGATGATCCAGATCTATCGCGTGCTGCTGCCCACGATGGCCGGCAAGTGAAGACGAAGGAGCCGCCGATGCCAGTCGATCGCCCCACGCTGAACTGTCGCCCCGTGGCCCTCGCCGCCGCGCTGCTGGTCCTGGCGGGTTGCGCCTCGCCGCCTCCCGAGGCCTGGCGCGTGGTGCCCAGCTATCGCATCTCGCACGCGGGCCTGGGCATGGCCCAGGGCTATGCCGCGCTGGCTCGCCAGTACGAGGGGGAGCGCCGCTGGGAGGATGCGCTGGAGGCATGGCGAAAGGCGGCGGCCGACGCGCCCGACGACGCCGACATCCTCGACGGCCTGGGCATCGCCCTGAGCGGCCAGGGCCGGCTCGATGAGGCTGTGGTGACGTTGCACCGCGCTGCCGAAGGAGCGCCGGCCAGCGCGCGCCGCTTTAACAACCTGGGCTATGCGCTGATGCTGGCCGGACGCAACGACGAGGCGCGCAGTGTGCTGCATCGGGCGCTGGCGCTGGATCCCGGCCACACGGCGGCGCGCGCCAACCTGGGAAAGCTCGACCCCCGAGGGGTGCCTGCAACGCCGCAGCTCGCCGTCGCCGTGGCCAGCGCCCCGGCTGCCGTGCTCACGCTGCAGACCGAGCCCACTGCCGCCGCGCTGCCGATCGTCGGCACACCGTCCGCGAGGGCCGACACGGCCACGAGGGAGGAAGCGGTCGCGAAAGACGAGGCGCCGTCGCCGCCGCCGCCGAATCTGGCTGCACTGCGCGTCGAGATCGTGAACGGCAACGGCGTCACCGGACTGGCGGCTTGGCTGGGCGTCCGGCTGCAGCGGCACGGTCTGCGCCAGCGCGCACGGCTGACGAACCTGCGGCCGTACGACACGCCGGCCACCGTCGTCCACTACCGACCAGGCTACGCGGCCGAGGCCGGCGAGCTCGCCCGCCACCTGCCAACAAGAGTGGCGCTGGTGCAGCGGGACGACAGTGCCACGGGGGCCGACGTGCGCGTGGTGCTCGGCCGGGACGTGCGCCACATGGCCTCATGCGGTTCGCGTTGCCGCGACCGGAGCGAGACACTGGCGGTCGCCGGCGCGGCAGCGGCCCGCTGACCCTTGAAGCCGGGCGCGCCGGCCGCAGCTGAATGCCGTGCCCGCAGGATTCAGCGGGCCTGCGAGGAAACGACATGTCAGCACCCGCTCTCGATTCGAAGCTTGCCAACCTGAGGGCCCTGCTCGCCTTGGCGGGGCAGCTGGAGCGTCTGGAGCGCGGCATGTCCGCGCTGGCCGCCGACCGATATCGGGAACTGGTGCAGCGTCTCGGGCGCGCCTTGGGCGCCGAACTGCCGGCGGGTGGCCTGGAGGCGGTGCTCGGCCTGCACCCAGCCACGGCCGAGCTCTACGAGAATCTGCACTACGCTCATGCCGGCCTGTGCCGTTCACCGCTGGACGCCGCCGTCCGCGCGGAGACCGCTGCACGCGAGGCGCTGGCCCGGCTGCAGCGCCGCGTCAGCTGAGCGTCGCCAGCAGCAGCGCCTGCAGCGCGAAGCGCCTGTCTTCGCTGCGCTGGGCCTCGCCCACGCCGGCCATCATCCAGGCCGGCTCGGACGGCGCATCGATCAGGATGTCGGCATCGTCGCCGGCCTGCTCGGGGCTCTCGTACAGCCGCAGGCGCTCGCCGCCGGCCACGGCGCCGGCCTGCAGCCACGCCCACAGCTCGGGCGGCGGCCAGCGGTCGCGCGGGCTGGCGATGCGAAGCTCCATGCCGGTGGCCGCGGCAGCGCGCAGCAGCGCCTCGGCGCAGGGGGTGCGCGGGTCGCCGGCGTAGCGCACGCTGAGGCGGTCGAGGCTCTTGCCGCTGTGCTCCTGCATGGTCAGCAGGTCGGCCAGCACGCGCAGCGGGTGACGGAGGTTGCCCAGGCCGTTGAAGACCGGCACGCCGGCGTCGCGCGCCACGCGGGCCACCAGTCCCGGGGGCATGTCCTCGCAGTCGATGGCGTCGTACAGGCGGCCGAGCAGGCGCACGGTGGCCGCATCGACGCCGTCCTCGGCAATACGCGCCTCGCTCGGGCGCAGGTGCGAAACCTTCACGCCCAGTTCCGTCGCGGCGTGGCGAAGGCTTCCCGTGCCGTCGGCGGGCGCCGTGTCGTTGAGCAGCGCGAAGTTGCAGCCGCGCAGCGGCGCGTCCGCGTGACCCTGGCGGCTGGCCTGCTTCAGGCGTCGGGCCGTGTCGAGCACGCCGAGCACGTCGGGTCGGGACAGCGACTCCCCCGACCAGAGGTCGCGGTGGTGCAGGGTTTGACGTGCGTACATGCTGAAGCCGCACGCTAACCGGGCGGGACACCGACCCCTTGATGGCCATCAAAGATGTAAACGGCAGCCTCTCGTCACGGCGCTTGCGACAGTCGGTTCACGCAGCGTTACCGAGCGCGAAGCGCCGTTCGCGGTTTGTTTTCGGTCAAGCCGGAGACTGGCGTCATTGACAAGGAGCAAGTCCATGACCACCAACGCCCAGAGCAGCCACACCCACAGCCAACGCATCGCAGCCTGTCTCGACCTGCTGCGTGAGTCGCTGCCCATCCAGCGCCGCGTGGTGCACGCCGGCGACACCCTGTATCAGGCCGGCGAGCGCTTCACCAGCCTGCACGTGCTGAACTCGGGCATGGTCAAGATCGTCAACCTGTCGCCCGATGGCCGCGAGCAGGTTGTGGGCCTTCACTTCCGTGGCGACTGGCTTGGATTCGACGGCATTGCTTCGGGGCATTACGGGTGCGACGCGGTCGCGATGGATACCGGCGAAGTCTGGTCGTTCCGCTACGACGCGCTGCTCGAAGCCTGCGCTGCCAAGCCGGCGCTGCTTCAGGTGCTGCACGAGGCGATGAGCCGCGAGATCGGCCGCGACCGCGATTCGATGATGTCGCTGTGCACCCTGCCGGCCGATGCCCGCGTCGCCGACTTCCTGCGCAACTGGGCCGGGGCCTTGGCCGAGCGCGGCCTGCGCACCGACCAGATCACGCTGCGCATGACGCGTGCGGAGATCGGCAACTACCTCGGCATGACGCTGGAGACGGTCAGCCGCGCGCTGTCGCGCCTGGCACGCACCGACGTGATCCGCTTCGCCGAGAAGGGTCGCCGCGAGATCCAGATTCCGCAGGTGGAAGCGCTCAACGAGTTCATCCAGCGCAGCGTCGCTCCGGCGGGCGCGGCCAACCCTGCCGCCGCCGCGGCGGTGATGCACTGACGGAAACGCCTCAGGGCCGCTGCGCCAGGGCTCGAGCCATCGCCCGGCCCAGCTCGGCCCGCGTGTAGGGCTTGCGCAGCACGTCCCAGCCCGGCGGCGCGTCGAGCAGCGCGCTGGCGTAGCCGCTCACCAGCAGCACCGGCAGCGTCGGCAGGCGCTGCCGCGCCAGTTCGGCGAGCTCGGTGCCGCGCATGCCCGGGCCGAGCGCGATGTCGGTGACCAGCATGTCGATGCCGGCGTCGGGGCGCAACTCCTCGCGCGCCTGCTCGGCATTGGCGCGGGCAGTGACCGTGCAACCCAGCGCCGCCAGGAAGCGCTGGGCCACGCTGCGCACCTCGGTGTCGTCTTCCACCAGCAGCACGCGCAGGCCCGGCGGCACGCTGCCCGCGACGGCTTCGGCCTCGCTCTCCAGGGGGGCGCCATCGCGCTCGCTGGGCAGGAACAGCGTGATCGTCGTGCCCACGCCGAGCATGCTGTCCAGGCGCACCGCGCCCTTGGACTGCTTGGCGAAGCCGTACACCGTCGACAGGCCGAGGCCGGTGCCGCGGCCGGCGTCCTTGGTGGTGAAGAAGGGCTCGAAGGCGCGCTCCTTGACCTCCTCGGGCATGCCGCCGCCGGTGTCGCCGACGGCGATCGCCACGTAGGCGGTGTCCTCGACCTCCGCCAGTTCGGCCGGCAGATCGGGCGAGCGTGGCGGCACCTCGCGGCAGGCAAACCACAGCAACCCGCCCTCGGGCATGGCGTCGCGTGCGTTGATGGCGATGTTGAGCAGCGCCGATTCGAGCTGGCCGGCATCGGCCAGCACCGGCGGGCAGTCCTCGGGCGTGTCGACCTCGATGCGGATGCGCTGGTCCAGTGTGCGGCGCAGCATGTCGGCGAGCGACTGCAACAGCGCGCCGGCGTCGAGCGCCGTGGGCTGCAGCACCTGGCGGCGCGAGAAGGCGAGGAGCTTGCCCGTCAGCTCGGCGCCGCGGCGGCTGGCGCGCGCGGCGGCGCCCACGAGTTGCTGCGCGAACGGATCGCCGGCCACCGAGGGCAGTTCCTCCAGCACCTGCAGGTTGCCGGAGATCACCGTCAGCAGGTTGTTGAAGTCGTGCGCGATGCCGCCGGTGAGCTGGCCCACGCTCTCCATGCGCTGCGAATGGTTGAGTGCCTCCTCGGTCTGCGCGCGCTGCAGGCTGGTGGCCAGCAGGCTGGCCAGCGAGTCGAGGAAGCGCAGTTCGTCGTCGCCGAAGCGGTTCGGCGTGCCGGCGCGTACCGCGAGCACGCCGACGAAGCGGCCGCGGTCGGCCAGCGGCACGGCCAGCGCACTGGCGTCACCGGCGCGCCGGTAGGCCTGCGCGGCCGCGAAGCGAGCCTCGGCGGCGAAGTCGCCGACGAGCACCGGCAGCCCTTGCGCGAGCACGAAGCCGGGCAGGGAGTCCGGCCGGTTGGGCACGTGGTCGCCCGCATCCTCGCCCGGCACCGGCCCGACGCAGGAGGCGACGCGGAAGTCGAGCCGGTTCGCCTCGAGCAGGAACACCGCGGCCGACTCGACCTGCAGCGCCCCGGCGGCCACGCGCGGGATCTGCTCGAGCAACTGCAGCGGGTCGCGTGCATCGACGGCCAGGCGGCCGAACTGCGCCACCTGCTCGGCATAGTGGGCGCGCTGCAGCGCCTGGCGCACGCGCGGGTAGGCGCCGATGCCGCGGATCGCCGCCACCACGTAGGGCAGGCCATGGTCCTGCAGCGGGCTGAGCGCGATCTCGACCATCACCTCGCTGCCGTCGCGACGTCGCGCCACCAGGTCCATCTGCGTGCCCATCGGCCGCGGCCGCGGCGCCCTGGCGTAGGCATTGCGGAAGCTGGCGTGGCGCGGGCGGATCGCGTCGGGCACCAGGGCCTCGACGCTCAGCCCCGCCAGCTGCTCGACCGTGTAGCCGAGCAACTCGGCAGCGATCTCGTTGGCGAGCACGATGCAGCCTGCTCCGTCGGCGACGATCAGCCCGTCGGGGTAGGCGGCGAACAGCGAGCGGAAGACGCTGCGCTCGTCGAACTCGGCGGCCGACGATTGGCCGATGGGCGGCGGCGCGGCGCTCACTCCGAGGCCACCGGCGCAACGAGGATGTAGCCCGCGCCGCGCACCGACTTGATGATCTGCGGGTCCTCGGGGTCGACCTCCAGCTTGCGGCGCAGCCGGCCGACCTGCACGTCGATCGTGCGGTCGAACGGGCCGGCGCTGCGGCCGCGGGTCTGCTCGAGCAGGTAGTCACGCGACAGCACGCGGCCCGGCGCGCGCGCGAACACGCTGAGCAGGTCGAACTCGCCGCTGGTCAGCGGCATGTCGCGGCCCTGCGTGTCGCTGAGCCGGCGCGCCGCGGTGTCCAGCTCCCACTGGGCGAAGCGCAGCCGCGTGCGCTCGCCGTTGGGCGCCGGTGTGGCGGCCAGCGGCGCCGGGCGGCTCGGCGCGGGCTCCGTGCGGCGCAGCACCGCCTTGATGCGCGCCACCAGCTCGCGCAGGTCGAAGGGCTTGGTGACGTAGTCGTCGGCGCCGACTTCCAGGCCGACCACCTTGTCGATGGCATCGCCGCGGCCGGTGACGATGACCAGCCCGCAATGCCAGTGCTCACGCAGCTGGCGGGCGATCGCGAAGCCGTCCTCGCCGGGCAGTCCGAGGTCGAGCAGCACCAGCGCCGGGGGGTCGCGACCCATCAGATCGATCAGCGAGCTGCCGTCGTGCAGCTGGGTGACGCGGAAGCCTTGGCTCGCGAGGTAGTGACCCAGCAGCCGAGTGATGTCGACCTCGTCGTCGAGAACCGCAAGGTGGGTCGGAGTGCTCACGGAAACGGATGACGCAAGTGGGGAAGCCGACATTAGACACTGGCTTGGCATACGTCAATTCAAGGCCAGGCTCCGGTAAGCCACGGCTTGACGTGCGACGCTGCTTGCGTCCGCGCAATCCGGGGCATGGTCGCCGCGCCCAGAGTCGGCCCATGGATGGCGATCTCGATCCCTGGCGCACCGGCTGGGTGGCGCTCGATGCCCTGGCGGTGTCGCATGGCACGCCGCAGCGGGTCGAGCAGCGCCGCCAGGAGCGCCTGCGGGCCTTGCTCGAGGCGGCGCCGGCGTCAGCGTTCTGGCGCGAGCGCCTCGCCGGCCGTCGGCCCGCGGACGGACTGGAGGGCCTCGCGCCCGTCGGCAAGCGCGAGCTGATGGCCCGCTTCGGCGACTGGGTGGCCGATCACCGCCTCGACCGGGCCAGGCTGGAGGCCTTCGTCGCAGACGCCGCGCGCGTCGGCGAGGCCTTCGACGGACGCTACGTCGTCTGGGAGAGTTCCGGCAGCACGGGCGAGCCGGGCCTGTTCGTGCAGGACGCCGCGGCGATGGCGGTCTACGACGCCCTCGAAGGCCTGCGCCGTCCGCCGCTGAACCCGCTGCGCCGCTGGTTGGATCCCGGCTGCGTGGCCGAGCGCATTGCGTTCGTCGGCGCCACCAGCGGACACTTCGCGAGCACGGTGTCGATGCAACGCCTGTGCCGGCTGCAACCGGGCTTTGCCAACCGCTCGCGCGGCTTCGACTTCCTGCAGCCGCTGCCGGCGCTCGTTGCGCAGCTCAACGCCCACGCGCCGACGGTGTTGGCCAGCTACCCGAGCGCGGCGCTGCTGCTCGCCGGCGAAGCGCGCGCCGGGCGCCTGAAGGTCCAGCTCGCCGAGGTGTGGACCGGTGGCGAGACGCTCAGCGCGCCGATGCGCGCCGACATCGAGGCCGCCTTCGGCTGTCCGGTGGCGAACAGCTACGGCGCCTCGGAGTTCCTCGCCATTGCCGCTGCCTGTGTGCACGGCGTGCTGCATCTCAACGCCGACTGGGTGATCCTCGAGCCGGTGGACGAACGCGGCCGGCCCGTGCCCGCCGGCGTCTGCGGAGCCAGCGTCTGGCTCACCAACCTGGCCAACCACGTGCAGCCGCTGATCCGCTACGACCTCGGCGACCGGGTCACGTTGCTCGCCGAGCCCTGCACCTGCGGCTCGCCGCTGCCGGCGATCGAAGTGCAAGGCCGCAGCGACGACATGCTCTGCCTGCATGGCAAGCAGGGCCAGCGCGTGCACCTGTTGCCGCTGGCGCTGACCACCGTGCTGGAAGACGATGGCGGCGTGCTCGACTTCCAGCTCGTGCAGACCGGGCCGAGCGCGCTGCGCCTCGACCTCGGCGCGCAGCACGGTTCCGTCGACGCGGCACGCGCGCGCGATGCGCTGCAGGCCTGGCTGCAGCGCCAGGGCCTGCCGGCGGTGCGGCTGACGACCCGATCGGTGGTCTCGTTCGAGCCGGGTCGCAGCGGCAAGCTCCAGCGTGTGCGCTCGACCTCGCGCGCCTGATCTGTGTCAGGCTACGGCTGGTTCCGCCGGGCATGCTGCCGGCACGCTGCCATGAGCCCACGCCCTGCCCTTCTCGCTGCACTGATGCTGTCGCTGCTGGCCGGCTGCGTCTCGCCGCCGCCCTCCGGCGTGGCGCGCGAGGGATTCGCCGCGGCGCTGGCGCGCGCGCTGCCCTTCGCCGTCGGCGTGTACGGGGTGGCGCGCAGCGAGCCCGCGGCGGTGGGCGGCGGACCGGCGCCCCACGAAGCCGAGCGCGGCACGCCGGTGATGCCCTACGCCCGCGTGGGCGCCGGCTTCATGATCGACAATCAGGGCCACCTCGTCACCGCGGCGCATGTGGTCACCGACACCGACGAGGTGATCGTCAAGTTGGCCGACCAGCGGGTGATGCCGGCCACGCTGATCGGCGCCGACGCCGACCTCGACATCGCCCTGCTGCGCATCGACAGCCCGGGCCCGGTGGCGCCGCCGCTGGGCCGCAGCACGCTGCTGCGCCCCGGCCACTGGGTGCTGTCGGTCGGCGAGCCCTACGGCCTGAACCGCTCGGTGGCTGCCGGCATCGTCGGCGGCACCGACCGCCATTTCAGCGACGACCCCGAACTGCTCTACCTGCAGACCGATCTCGCGCTCAACCCCGGCAACTCCGGCGGGCCGCTGGTCGACGC
The DNA here is from genome assembly GCF_937952055.1 of uncultured Piscinibacter sp. Lineage (GTDB taxonomy): Bacteria > Pseudomonadota > Gammaproteobacteria > Burkholderiales > Burkholderiaceae_C > Piscinibacter. Next base: position 939,291 of record NZ_CALFYO010000021.1, on the reverse strand, counting down.
CTCGGGGGAAATCGTCGGCATGAACATGCGCACCGTGGTCGGCGCCTACGGCACGCCGGGGGTGAGCCTGTCGATCCCGATCGAGATCGTGCTGACCATCGCCGCCGAACTGCGCGCAGGCGGCCGCATCGACCGGCCGCGGCTCGGCGCCGAATTCGGCGACGTCAGCGCCCAGCTGGCGCTGGCCACCGGCCGCGGCACGACGCAAGGCTCGGTGGTGACGAACGTGAGGCACGGCAGCCTGGCCGAACGCATGGGCCTGAAGGTCGACGACCTCGTCGTGGCCATGAACGACCGCCCGATCGCCAGCAGCGCCGACTTGGCGCGCGTCCTGCTCGGCTGGCGGCTGACCGCCGGCACGCGTCTGGTCGTGCTGCGCGGCGAATCGGTGCTGACGCTGAAACTCGACTGAGACCGCTCAGGCGCCGCGCGCGCGCAACTGCTCAAGCTTGGCCTGGCAGGCGGTGCAGCGCACGGCGAACGGCTCGGCGGCGAGGCGCCGGACGTCGATCGCCTCCTCGCAGTCCTTGCACAGGCCGTAGTGGCCGGTGTCGAGGCGCGAGAGCGCCTCACCGATCTCGCGCAACTCGGCCACGTCGCGCGAGACTTCGGCATCGTTGATGCCGTTCTCGACCTGCGACTCGGCCTCCTCGATGCGATCCATCGCTTCGCGAGACACGCGCGTGGGGTCGCCGGCGTTGCGCGAGCGGGTCGCGTCGACCTCGGCGCGCAGCTTGCGCTCGCGCTCCTGCAGCGTGGCCCGCACCTGCGATGCGGCGGCACTGCGCGGTTCGAGCGGGTAGATGGTGGACATCGGTCAACTCCTTTGCGTGTCGGTTCGATTGTTGGTCGGTCGCGGCGCAGGACGCTTGACGCAGGACAAGTGGGTCGACGCGGCGGTTGTCAGAACAGCGTGCGTGCGAACAGTTCCAGCGCGCGCGCATGTGCCAGCGCGGCCGAGGGCGCGTGGTAGCTGGCGCGCTCCCAGCAGTTGAAGCCGTGCTCGGCATCGTAGACATGGATTTCGGCGGAGCGGCCGGCGAACGCCGCCTTCACCTTCTCCACCGCCGGCAGCGGGATGTGCGCGTCCTTGGCGCCGTAATGGAACTGGATCGGGCAGCGCACGTCGCCCGCCAGGTCGAGTTGGTCGTGGATGCCGCCGCCGTAGAAGCAGGTGGCAGCGTCGATGTCGGTGGTGGCCGCGGCGACATAGGCCAGTCGCCCGCCCATGCAGTAGCCGAAGGCGCCGACGCGGCCGGTGCACTGCGGCCGCGCTCGCAGGGCGGTCAGGCTGCTGCGGATGTCGGCGGCGAGTTGCTCCGGCCGGGCGGCCTTCATCAGCGCCATCGCCCGTTCGCGGTCGGCGCCCTCGTAGCCCAGCTCGACGCGCGGCGTCTCGCGCCAGAACAGATCGGGTGCGAGCACGACGAAGCCGTCGAGTGCGTACTGCTGCGCGACCGCGCGGATGTGGCGGTTCACGCCGAAGATCTCCTGGAAGAGCAGCAGGCCCGGACCGCGGCCGGCCGGCGGCAGCGCGAGGTAGGCGCCGCAGGTGCCGCCGCCCTCGGCGTCGACGCTGATCCATTCGTCATGCATCGGGTTCTCTCCTTGTCGCTCGAAGGGCTGCACTATAGGGGCCGGTGGGTTCGACGGCGCGGTGCTGCGATGATGCGCGCTCGACCGATCCATCCAACTCGCGCATGAACCCGATCGATCCCCCTTGGCACGCCGAGACCCGCGTGCTGCACGACGACGCAGCGCTCGCCGACGATGCGGCGGTGGTGGCGCCGATCCACTACAGCGCCACCTTCCGCGCGCGCGATGCCGCCGAGTTCGCCGACATGGCGACCCGCGCACGCCACCCGGCCTACTACACGCGCTACGGCAACCCGGTGCACGAGCGCGTCGCCGCCATCCTCGCCGGCCTGGAGGGCACCGAGACCGCGCTGCTCACCGGCTCGGGCATGGGCGCGATCAGCACCACGGTGCTGGCGCTCGTCGCGGCGGGCGACCACGTGGTGGCGCAGACGCGCCACTACATGAGCACTGCCAAGCTGTTCGACGAGGTGCTGCCGCGTTTCGGCGTCGAGGCGACGTTGGTCGAGCAGAGCGACAGCGACGCGCTGCGCGCCGCGATCCGGCCGAATACCCGGCTGATCATGGTGGAGACGCCGGCCAACCCGACGCTGGTGCTGACCGACCTCGCGGCGGTGGTGGCGCTGGCGCGCGAGCGCGGCATCACGACGGTCTGCGACAACACCTTCGCCTCGCCGCTGAACCAGCAACCGCACCGGCTGGGCATCGACATCGTGGTGCACAGCGCCACCAAGATCCTCGGCGGCCACCATGACCTCACGGCCGGGGCGGTGTGCTGTTCGAACGCGCTGGCCGAGCGGATCTGGCGCATGCACATCACGCTGGGCTCGGTGCTCAGCCCGATGGACGCTTGGCTGCTGCTGCGCGGCCTGCGCACGCTGGCCGTGCGGGTGGAGCGCATCAACGCCAACGCACGGCAGCTGGCGCGCTGGCTGGAGGCGCAGCCGCAGGTGGAGCGCGTGCACTACCCGGGGCTGGAGAGCCACCCGCAGCATGCCCTGGCGAAGCGGCAGATGAAGGGTGGCGGGCCGGTGATCGCTTTCGCGGTGAAGGGCGGCTACGAAGCCACCAGCCGCTTCGTCGCGGCGCTCGAACTGCCCACCCATGCGGTCAGCCTCGGCGGAGTGGAGTCGCTGATCGTGCACACCGCGGCGATGTGGTCCGGCACGATGAACGAGGCGCAGATGCGCGCCGCCGGCATCCCGCCCAACTTCGTGCGCTTCTCGGTCGGCCTGGAACATCCGGACGACCTGCAGCGCGATCTCGCCCAGGCCCTCGCCCGTTCGGAGAATGACCGATGAGCAACCCGACCCCCGTCATTCTGATCACCGGCGCCGCCGGCGCGCTCGGCCGCGCGGTGGCGCAGCGCCTGGGAGCCGAAGGCGCCCGCTTGGTGCTGCTCGACCGCGATGCTGCAGTGTTGAAGCAGCTGTTCCCGCAGGCGGCCTTCGCCGAGGCCGTCGACATCACCGACGACGCGGCGGTGGCGGCCACCCTGCAGCGCGCGCTGGCCGCTCTCGGCCGGCTCGATGCCGCGGTGAACGTGGCCGGCGGCTTCGAGATGGGCGAGACGGTCGATGGGCTCAGCCGCGCCTCGTGGGAGCGCATGATGGCGCTGAACGCGTGGTCGTTCGTCGCGCTCGCCCGGGCCTGCGTGCCGGCGATGAAGGGCCAGGGCAGCGGCAGCCTCGTCGCAGTGAGTGCGGCGGCGGCGGGCGGCGGCCAGGCGCTCAAGGGCGCCTACATCGCCTCCAAGAGCGCGCTGCAGCGCCTGGTGGAGACGCTCGCGGCGGAACTTGCTGGCAGCGGCATTCGCGTCAACAGCGTCGCGCCGACCACCCTGGACACGCCGGCCAACCGCGCCGCCATGCCCGATGCCGACCGCTCGGCGTGGGTGAGCTTGGAGTCGGCGGCGGATGCGATCGCCTTCCTCGCCACGCCCGTCGGCGCAGCGGTGCACGGCCAGCATCTCAGGCTGGGCTGAGCGCCAAGCGCAGCGCCAGCGCGGCGAACACCAGCGCCGCGATGCGGTTCATCGCCAGCTGCGCGCGCGCCGAGCGCCGCAGCCGCTCGCCGATGAAGCCGGCGGCCCAGGCGATGCTGCCGAAGACGAGCAGCGTCGAGAGCATGAAGACGGCGCCGAGCAGCAGGACCTGCAGCGTCGGCGAACCGCGCGCCGGGTCGGTGAACTGCGGCAGGAAGGCGAGGAAGAAGATCGTCACCTTGGGGTTGGTGACGTTCATCACGATGCCGCGCGCGTAGAGCTGGCGTGCGCCGAGCGCGGGCGGGCCGCTGCCGTCCAGCGGCATCGGCGGGGCGCGCAGGGTCATCCATGCGAGGTAGAGCAGGTAGGCCGCGCCTGCCGCCTTCAGCAGCGTGAAGGCCAGCGGCGAGGTCTTGAAGATCGCCGCCACGCCCAGCGCCACCGCGGCGGTGTGCACCAGCAGCCCGGTGCACAGCCCGAGCGTGACCAGCAGACCCGCGACGCGGCCGTGCAGCGCCGATTGCGTCAGCACGAACAGATTGTCCGGCCCCGGCGCGAGGCCGAGCGCCACCGAGGCGACGAAGAACAGGCCGAGCGTCTCGGCGGGCAGCAGCACCACGCCGTCAGCGCAGCAGCTCGGCGATGGCGCGGCCGACGTCCGCGGTGCCGGCGGTGCCACCAATGTCGCGTGTCTTCGGCGCGTGCGGATCCGCGAGCAGCTTCTCGATCGCGGCCAGCACCTCGGCGGCCGCCTCGGCATGGCCGAGGTGCTCCAGCATCATGCCGCCCGACCAGATCATGCCGATCGGGTTGGCAATGAATTTCCCGGCGATGTCAGGCGCCGAACCGTGCACCGGCTCGAACAGCGAAGGGAACCTGCGGTCCGGGTTGATGTTCGCGCTCGGCGCGATGCCGATCGTGCCGGTGCAGGCCGGACCGAGGTCGGAGAGGATGTCGCCGAACAGGTTGCTCGCCACCACCACGTCGAACCAGTCGGGATGCAGCACGAAGTTCGCAGTGAGGATGTCGATGTGGTACTTGTCGACCTTCACGCCCGGGTAGCTCGCCGCCATCGCGGCGACGCGCTCGTCCCAGTAGGGCATGGTGATGGCGATGCCGTTGCTCTTGGTCGCCGAGGTGAGGTGCTTCTTCGGCCGCCTGCTCGCCAGCTCGAACGCATAGCGCAGCACCCGGTCGACGCCGGTGCGCGTCATCACCGTCTCCTGGATCACCACCTCGCGATCCGTGCCCTCGAACATGCGGCCGCCGACGCTGGAGTATTCACCTTCGGTGTTCTCGCGCACCACGTAGAAGTCGATCTCGCCCGGCTGGCGCGCGCGGCCGCTGCGGTCGACCAGCGGCGAGGGGATGCCGGGCATCAGCCGGCATGGGCGCAGGTTGACGTACTGGTCGAAGTCGCGGCGGAACTTCAGCAGCGAGCCCCACAGCGAGACATGGTCGGGCACCGTCGCCGGCCAGCCGATCGCGCCGAAGTAGATGGCGTCCATCGCGACGAGTTGGTCGAACCAGTCGTCCGGCATCATCTTCCCGTGCTTCGCGTACCAGTCGCAGCTGGCCCAGTCGATGTGCGTCCACTCGAAGCGGATGCCGTGGCGCGCGCCGACGGCCTCGAGCGTGCGCAGGCCCTCCGGCATCACTTCCTTGCCGATGCCGTCGCCGGGGATCACGGCGATGCGGTAGGTCTTGTCCATGCTTGCTCCTTCAGGGGTGCGATTGTCGGCGCAGCCGAGCCACGTGCAGGGGCGCGGCCTCCACGCCCGCGAGGGCGATGCGCTCGGGCAGATCTTCGCCGCGCAGCCAGGCGGCGCAGAGCTCACCCATCGCCGGCGCGGTCTGGATGCCGTAGCCGCCTTGCGCCGCGGCCCAGAAGAAGCCCGGCGCGAGCGGGTCGAAGCCGGCCACCAGGTCGCCGTCGGGAACGAAGGAGCGCAGGCCGGCCCAGGTGTGGCTGGGGCGGCGGATGTTCAGCGTCGTCATCGCCTCGATGGCGGCGATGCCGGTGGCGATGTCGAGTTCCTCGGGGCGCACGTCGTGCGGCTCGACCGGGTCCGCATTCGCCGGCGAGCCGAGCAGCACGCCGGCATCGGGCTTGAAGTACCAGCCCTCGTCCACGCCGCAGACGCAGGGCCAGCCGGACACGGCCACGTCGGCTGGCGGTGCGAACAGGAAGGCGGCGCGGCGCCGCGGCTGCAGCCCGATGGCAGGCAGGCCGGCGAGCCGCGCCAGCTGGTCGGCCCAGGCGCCGGCCGCATCGACGACGATGGGCGCGCGCCAGCGGTCCGTTGCGCTGCACACGGTCCACGCGCCGTCGCGCCGATCGAGCGCCACGACACGCGCGTCGGTGACGAGCGTCGCGCCGTTCGCCTTCGCCCGGCGCAGGAAGCCCTGGTGCAGTGCGTGCACGTCGATGTCGGCGGCGGCGGGGTCGAGCAGCGCGCCGTCCACCCGCTGCGGCCGCAGCACCGGCACGCGTGCGATCGCCTCTGCCGGCGCGAGGCGACGCAGGTCCGGGGCGTGAGGGCGCAGTTCGGCCTCGGTCAGATCGAGCAGGCCGCGTTGCTCGGGTGTGCCCACGTACATCGCGCCGCGCGGGGCGATCAGCGGCGTGTCGCCGAAGCCGGGCGGCGGCGCAGCGTAGAAGGCGCGGCTCGCGCGGGTGAGGGCGCGGATCGTCGGCGTGCCGTAGCTCTCCATGAACATCGCCGCCGAGCGGCCGGTGCTGTGGTAGCCCGGCTGCGCCTCGGCCTCGAGCAGCACGACACGGTGCGTCGCGGAGAGAAAGAACGCGATCGAGGCACCGGCGATGCCGGCGCCGACGATGATCACCTCGGTGTCGTGGGCCATGCCGCCATCGTAGCCGTGGCTGGCAGAATTGCGGCCCGATGAGCAAGGCCTTCACCAAGGAAAACGACGGCGACGACGACGACGACATCGCGCTGCCGGCGCTGCCGCAGGGCACGAAGAACTACGTCACTCCGCAGGGCTACGCGCGTCTGCGCGCCGAACTGATGAGCCTGCTCGACGACGAGCGGCCCAAGGTGGTGGAGGTGGTCTCGTGGGCAGCCAAGAACGGCGACCGCTCCGAGAACGGCGACTACCTGTACGGCAAGAAGCGTCTGCGCGAGATCGACCGCCGCATCCGCTTCCTCACCAAGCGGCTGGACATCGCCGAGGTGGTCGATCCTTCCGCCCACCACGGCCACGACCAGGTCTTCTTCGGTGCCACGGTCACCTACGCGAACCCGAAGGGCGAGGAACGAACGATCACCATCAAGGGCATCGACGAGGCCGACAGCGCGAAGGGCGAGGTGAGCTGGATCGCGCCGATCGCCCGTGCGCTGCTCAAGGCGCGTGTCGGCGACGAGGTGACGCTGCAGACGCCGGGGGGGCTGGAGAGGATCGAAGTGCTCGACGTCAGCTATCCCGCTCCAGCGTCCTCGTGAGTCAAGCTGGAGCCCCCTCGCGGAGGGGGCTCGGGGGAGCGGTGTGGTCGGGGCGGAGCCCTGAGCCGCAGGCTCAGGGCTTCACGCGCGCAACGCGCAGCACCGGCGCCGTGCGCTTGAGTGTGCGCATCACGTCGGCCAGGTGCAGGCGATCGCGCACCGACAGCAGCAGGCGCAGCTCGCTGGTCTGAGCGGCGCGCTCGTCGCCCATGTCGATGTGGGTGATGTCGGCCTCGGCGGACGCCACTGCAGAGGCCACCTCGGCGAGCACACCCTTGCCGTTCTTCAGCAGCACGGTGATCGCGGTCTCGAACGGCCGCACCGGCTGCTCGGCCCACTCCACCGTCATCCAGCGCTCGCTGTCGCGCTCGAACAGCCGCTTGCCGACGCTGCAGTCGGCGGTATGCACCGTCAGGCCCTCGCCGCGGCCGAGGTAGCCGACGATCGCGTCGCCGGGAATCGGCCGGCAGCATGGCGCGAGCTGCACCGAGGCGCCCTCGCTGCCGTCGATCAGCACCATGCCCTGCAACGGCTCGGTGTCGTCGCTGGCATAACGGCCCATGGTGAGCGTGAGCGCGTCGGGGCGCTTGCCGTCCTCGGCAAGCAGCCGCGCAATGCGCTTGGCGACGATGCTGGCGATCTTGCGGCCCAGGCCGATGTCGGTGAGCAGCTCGGCGCGATTGCGGTTGCCGCTCCAGCGCGTGACCTGCTGCCACAGCGGGGCGTTCTCCTCGCGCTCGTCCGGCAGTTGCATGCCTTCGGCGCGCAGCGCCTGCGCGAGCATCTTCTCGCCCAGGTCCTGCGACTCCTCCTGCTCCATCGTCTTCAGGTAGTGGCGGATCTTCGAGCGCGCCCGGCCGGTGCGCACGAAGTTCAGCCAGGCGGGGTTCGGCCGCGCATTGGGCGCGCTGACGATCTCGACCACGTCGCCGCTGCGCAGCTCGGTGCGCAGCGCCACCGGCTCGCCGTTGACCTTGGCGGCGACGCAGTGGTCACCGACGTCGGAGTGGATCGCGTAGGCGAAGTCCACCGGCGTGGCGCCGCGCGGCAGCGCGAGGATCTTCGACTTCGGCGTGAAGACGTAGACCGAGTCGGGGAACAGGTCGATCTTCACGTGCTCGAGGAACTCGCTGGCGTCGCGCGTCTCGTCCTGGATGTCGAGCAGGGACTGCAGCCACATCGCGCCGAGGCGCTGCGCGTCCTGCGCATGGTTGCCGCCGGCGCCCTTTGACTTGTACATCCAGTGGGCGGCGATGCCCTTCTCGGCCACCGCATGCATCTGCTCGGTGCGGATCTGGAACTCCACCGCCGTACCCAGCGGGCTGACCAGCGTGGTGTGCAGCGACTGGTAGCCGTTCGCCTTCGGGATGGCGATGTAGTCCTTGAAGCGGCCGGGCATCGGCTTGTAGAGCTGGTGCAGCACGCCCAGCGCCATGTAGCACTCCATCAGCGTGCCCACGACGATGCGGAAGCCGAAGATGTCGTTGACCTGCGCGAAGCTGAGGTGCTTCTCGGTCATCTTCCTGTAGATCGAGAACAGCGTCTTCTCGCGGCCGAACACCTGCGCCGGCAGCTTGGACTGGGCGAACGCCTTCTCGACCTCGCGCTGGATGCGCTCGACCACGTCGCGTCGGTAGCCGCGCGCCTTCTGCACCGCCTTGGACAGCGCCGCGTGGCGCCACGGCCGCAGGTGCTGGAACGACAGTTCCTGCAGCTCGCGGTAGGTCTGGTTCAGCCCGAGGCGGTGGGCGATGGGCGCGTAGATGTCCAGCGTCTCGCCGGCGATGCGCACGCGCTTGGACGCGGCCATCGCCTCCATGGTGCGCATGTTGTGCAGCCGGTCGGCCAGCTTGATGAGGATGACGCGCACGTCGCGCGCCATCGCCAGCAGCATCTTGCGGAAGGACTCTGCCTGCGATTCCTCGCGCGTGGAGAAGCGCAGCTTGTCCAGCTTGGTGAGGCCGTCGACCAGGTCGGCGGTAGGCGCCCCGAAGCGTTCGATCAGCTCGCTCTTCGGGATGCCGCAATCCTCCATCGCGTCGTGCATCAGCGCGGCCATGATCGCCTGTGCATCGAGCTTCCACTCGGCACACAGACCGGCCACCGCGATGGGATGGGTGATGTAGGGCTCGCCGCTGGCGCGGAACTGGCCGAGATGGGCCTCGTCAGCGAAGCGGTAGGCCTCGCGCACGCGCTTGATCTCGGCGGCGTCGAGGTAATCCAGTTTGGAAGTCAGCGCGGCGAAGGACGCGGCGGCGGCGTCGGCCGTGACCTGCTTCGCCGGGGCGCTGCTGCGCCGGCTCGACGGGGCCGTCGAGTCGCGCAATGCATCGGAGGAGCGGGCGCCCATGCCGCGAATTTAGCAGGCCGGGACAGGGCCTGCCGGGAGAAGTCCGAGAAGGCTCAGCCGAGCGCCGGGGCGCACCCCGTCGGCCGAGCACCCGCCTGGCGGGTGGCAGCACGCCTTCGTGCCGCCGGGGGCTCCGTCAGACGGGGACCTTGCGCAGCATCTCCAGGCCGACTTCGCCGGCGGCGATCTCGCGCAGCGCGGTCACGCCGGGCTTGTTCTTCGTCTCGATCTTCGGGGCGTGGCCCTGGCTGAGCATGCGCGCGCGGTAGGTCGCCGCCAGCACGAGCTGGAAGCGATTGGGAATCTTCTGCAGGCAGTCTTCGACGGTGATGCGGGCCATGCGGGTGCTCCGGGGGAAATCGACACTCAGATCAGGTTCAGCGCGGCGAAGACCTGGGACTTGTTGCGGCGCTGGGCAGCGTACTTGAGACGCTGCGAGTGGACGACGGTCTTCAGATCGAACAGCGCCGTCTCGAACAGGGCGTTGATTATAACGAAGTCGAAGTGCCGGGCCTGCGCCACCTCCACGCGGGCATTGGCCATGCGCGTGTCGATCACCTCGGCGCCGTCCTCGCCGCGGCGCATCAGTCGCTGGCGCAGTTCCTCCCAGCTCGGCGGCAGGATGAAGATCAGCACGGCGTAGGGGAACAGCTTCTTGATCTGCAGCGCACCCTGCCAGTCGATCTCCAGCACCACGTCCTGGCCGCCGGCGATGCGCGACTCGATCGCCTCGCGCGAGGTGCCGTAGAGGTTGCCGTGCACCTCGGCCCACTCGAAGAAGTCACCCGCGGCGATCTTGGCGCGGAACTCCGGTTCGCTGATGAAGTGGTACTCGCGTCCCTGCTGCTCCTGGCCACGCGGCGCGCGCGTGGTGTGCGATACCGACACGGCGAGGTGCGAGTCGAGCTCGAGCAGAGCCTTGACCAGGCTGGACTTGCCCGCCCCGCTGGGGGCGGCGACGACGAAGAGGTTGCCGGGGTAGTCCATGGCGCGCTCGCAGTTCAGGGGCAGCCCGAAGTATCGCCGCAGCCGGCCGCCGGTTCAGCCCGCCGAGGGCGAGAGCTGCGCAGGATCGAGGTAGCGTTGGCGGAATTCCTCGAACGGCATGCGGTCCGCTGACTCAGCCGCCTTCTGGGCTTCGAGCGACGCGGCCGCCATCGCGCGGTAGCGCGCATGGACCTGCGTCGGCCACGGCTCGGCCAGCAGCTCGCGCTTCACCGCGGCGGAACGCGCGCGGACGAACTGGATGTAGGAGCCGTCGAAGTCGCGCGCCATGGTGTCGAGCACGCGCGCCGAGGGCAGCAAGCGGGTGTCGCGCAGGGCCGCGCCAGCCGCCGCCACGGCGTCGCAGTGGCGCGAACCGCCGCGGGCCTCGTCGAGCGCACTGGCGATTGGCGCACACTCCTCGAGGAGTTCGGCCGCCCATTCGGCCAGCACGATCTCGCCGCCGCCGCGCTCCAGCCTCAGGCCGGGCTCGCGGCCGAACGCCGCGGTGCGCTCCTGGTTGCGCGCCAGGACAGCCACTTCGTCCGGCGTGTCGTCGGCGCTCGGCGTTGTCAGGCAGTGCAACAGGAACACGTCCAGGAACGCGATCGTCGACGCTCCGATGCCGAGCGTCTCGAACGGGTCGAGATCGAGGCAGCGTACCTCGATGTATTCGACTCCGCGCGAGCGCAGCGCATGCAGCGGCCGTTCGCCGGGCTGAATGACGCGCTTGGGGCGGATCGTGCTGTAGAACTCGTTCTCGATCTGCAGCAGGGTCGTGGCAAGTTGGTTGTACTCGCCGCCCGGGTTGTGCACGCCGACCGCCTCGTAGGCCGGATGGGCCTGCGTCAGCGCGCCGTGCAGCGAATCGGCATAGCTGTCCAGGCTGTTGTAGCTGACGGCCAGCGTGGCCTGCGCATCACTCTGGTATCCCAGGCGGCCCATGCGCAGCGAGGTGGCGTGGGGCAGCCCGAGCGTGCTGCCGGCCAGGCGCTGCAGCGCGTGCGGCCGGCCGGCCACGAAGCTCGAGCACAACGCCGGCGAGGCGCCGAACAGCAGCATCAGCAGGAAGACATGGCGCCTGAAGTTGCGGATCAGAGCGAAGTAGTCTTCGCTGGACAGCCCCGGCATCGACCAGTTGTAGTGGATGCCGGAGATGGTCTGCATGCGCCGGCCATAGCGGTGGCCCAGGCCCATGCGGTAGACGCTCTTGGCGCGGCCGATGTTGGAGCTGCCGTAGCGGCCGATGGGAATCGTCTCGTCCGGCGGCAGGCCGCAGGGCATGCTCGACACCCAGAGCAGCTCGTCGCCGATGGCACGCGCCACGGCGGCATGGATCTGCCGCAGTTCGGCCAGGCAGCCGGTGATGTCCCGGTGCACACCGGTGATCAGCTCGAGCTGCGACTCGCTGAAGTCGGTGGTGATGTGCGGGTGCGTCAGGGCCGAGCCGAGGGCGGCCGGATGCGGCGTGAGGGCGAGCGAGCCATCGCCGTTGACGCGCAGGCTCTCCTTCTCGATGCCGCGCTTCAGTCCGGTCAGTGCGCCCGCAGGCAGCGCGGCGACGCGCTGGGCGATGAGGTGGGCGTGGGATCCCATCGAGTCCTTGGTGTTGTCGTGTCGATCGCGGCACAGCCGGGCTGCGCGATCATAGGCACGACTGCATCCCGCTGGATGTGCGGGGATACTCCCATGCACTCGGTCCGCGCCGCTCGAGCGCCCTCCGCAAGGCCTCACTCGATGTGCTGCACCTGCATTTCAAGCACGAAGCTGAATGCCTGTCGTGTCTCTGCATCCTGGTTGCGTTGCGCCGATTCCCCCACAACGAACCTCACCTGTCGCGCGTGATGTGGCAGATGGCCGCGACGCAGTGGGAGGTGTCGGCCCCAAGTTCACGCACGTGGCCGATCTGCATCGGGGGCGCGGGCTGGTGGACACCCCGAAAGAGATCGTCGACTCGGCGCCGCGCAACGAGTCGAGAACGACGCAGGCGGTCCTCAGGGCCAGTGGCTTGCGTGCCAGGTCCCACGAAGGCGGAGCCACCCCTGCCCCAGCCCTGGTCCGTCAGGCCAACCTGAGCTACAGACAGGGTTGCGCCGAGGTGAACAACACCGCGCTCGACCTGTACCACGTGCCCAAGGGCAGCCCGGAGCCGTTCGTCACCTGCGATCTGGCGCTCGTCCTCGACTGGGAGAACTGGAGGAAGCATCTCCGCCGCGCGGTCGCGCCGAGCCGGTCGCTCGGCCAAGCATTTGGCGCCGACTGCCGGATCCATCTCCATCAAGCCACAGGCTCTCGGGGGAGGGACAAAGTCCGATCGACTGGACCCTGCAGGTGCGGTAAAAGGTCGTGGGCCTTTTGGTCGAAGGGTGTCTTTCCTGAACACCGAACAGGGCCGCTGCAGCGGCAAACAGAGTGCGAGATGGTCCTGACCGACGTGCGATGCAGATGTCTGTTCGACGGGGACCCCCGATAGCCGGCCCGCTTTCGGTCTCCTGGGGCAGGCGGTGGGATCGCGCGCCTGCAATCCTCGCGGGAGTGAATGGCTCTTTCGTTCGATCGAGTGGAACGACCGGCGCATTCCGGGCGCCGGGGCGCGGCTGTGCTGTCGGTCCATGGGCAAGAAGGGCACCGTCGTCCAGCACAAGCTCAGCCATGTCAGGCTAGGAAACATTCCATGTGCAAGCCGCCCTTGATCCGTCCTTCATCGCTGGCCGCGGCCTTGCTGGCGTCGGTCGGTCCGTTCCAACCCGCGCTGGCACAGTCGCCCGCTCCGGCTCAGTCACTGCTGGACGCTGACGTCGTGCTCAACGTCGGAGCCTTCGTCCTGAGCACGGATCTCAATGCACGGCTCAACGGACGGTCGACGGTCAACCCCGATGTGGATTTCGACGAGACCTTTGGCGGCGACGGCAACGCCACGCGCGTGCGGGCCGATGCGCTCTGGCGCATTACGCGACAGCATCACTTGCGCCTGCTGTACTTCGACGACACCCGCACTTCCTCGCGCGTGCTAGATGAGCAGGTGCAATGGGGCGACTACACCTTCCAGGTGGGCGGACGGACCGAATTGCAGAGCAGGCTGACCATCGGCGAACTGGCCTACGAGTACGGATTCATTCATCGGCCGGGATTCGAGTTGGCCGGCAGCTTGGGCATTCACCTCACGAAGATTCATCTGGGCCTGTCGGGTGAGGCGACAGTGACCGATGCGGATGGCAACGTCGGTCAGGCTGCGCTGGCGACGACGGCCAGTGACTTGTCGGCGCCGCTGCCGGTGATCGGCCTGCGCGCGGCCTGGGTCGTATCGCCAAGCTGGGTGGTCGATGCGCAGGGACAATTCTTCAAGGTGAGGGTGAACGGATACGACGGTACCGTGTCCGACCTGCGCCTCGGCGCAACGTGGATGTACAACCGGCACTTTGGCGTCGGCGCCGGCTACAACCGTTTCTCCACCAAGGTTGACGTGTCGCGCGAGGCGTTCAACGGCCGGTTGCGCATGGGCTATTCCGGCCTCCTGGTGCACCTCACAGGGGTCTTCTGAGGCGCGTGGCAGAAAGGCGTGGGCAAGCCCGCCGGCCAGTTGCAGCATCGCCGTGATCCCGCTGCGTGGTGGCGCTGCGCGGGCCCCTGCAAATGGCGCTGCGACCTTCCTGCAGTCGCCCACGGTCCCTGTCGGCGTCGTCACAGCGTCGGCTTGAACCGATTGCAGCGCGGTTCGCTGCGACGTCCTGAAGCGGACCGGGACCCGTTGCCCTGACCGGGCAACGGTCGGCTTGCTTCCGGCGACCCGATGCGACCCCGTGGAACCCTATTCGATGTTCTGCACCTGCTCGCGCAATTGTTCGATGGCGACCTTCATCTCCACCGACACGTTGGTCAGCTCGAGCGAGGCCGCCTTGGAGGCCAGCGTGTTCGCCTCGCGCAGCAGTTCCTGGATGAGGAAGTCGAGCCGCTTGCCGACCTCGCCGCCGGCCCTGAGCAGGCGCTCGATCTCGTCGAGGTGCGCGCGCAGCCGTGACAGTTCCTCGGCCACGTCGATGCGGATCGCGTAGGCCGCTGCTTCATTGAGGGCGCGCTCCTGAAGCGCTTCGCGCGGCACGGTCTGGCCGGCGCCGGCAGCGTCGAGCGCCTCCTGCCAGCGTTCGAGGAAGCGCTGCTGCTGGCGCTGCACGACCGCAGGCACCAGCGGCTCGGCCTGCGCGGCAAGTTCGCGCAGGCGCTTGACGCGCTCCATCAGGATGGCGACCAGCTTGTCGCCTTCACGTGCGCGCGCCTCGCGCAGGCTGGCGATGCAGCGCTTGGCGGCTTCGAGCGCGGCCTCGTCAAGGCGCTGGGCGCCGGCTCCGCTCTTGCACCACTGCAGGATCTCGTGCACCGTCAGACCCCGGGCCTTCGGCATCCAGCCCTGCACCGTGCTCTCCAGTCGCGCGAGCCGGTTGAGCTGTTCGGGTTGCGGCTGCGGCCAGGCGGCGTCGGACTCGCTGTGCGCATTGAGCCGCAGTTCGATCTTGCCGCGGCGGAATGCGGCACCGACGAGGTCGCGCAGTGCGGGTTCGAGGGCGCGGAACTCGTCCGGCAGTCGCAGCACCAGGTCCAGGAAGCGGCTGTTCACCGATCGGAGCTCGACCGATACCGAGCCGGCGGCCGAAGAGGCGGTCCGGGGCGTGCCAGTTTCCGCACTTCCGGCTGCATCGCCAGGGGCGCTGGAGCCCGCCGTGGCACTGGCGTAGCCGGTCATGCTGTAGACTGCCATTCGCCCTTTTCCCCTCGAAAAACGCGATTATGTCAAAGCCCAAACCCGCACCTTTGCCATCCGGCACGGTGGTGGGCGGCTATCAGGTCATCAAGAAGCTGGCGGCCGGTGGTTTCGGCGTCGTCTACCTGGCCGAAGACAGCGATCGACACTTGGTGGCCCTCAAGGAGTACTTGCCGTCGTCGCTGGCGGAACGCTCGCCCGGCGAGCTGACGCCGCGCGTCAAGCCCGAGAAGCAGCCGCTGTACCGCCTGGGCCTGAAGAGCTTCTTCGAGGAAGGCCGCTCGCTCGCGCAGATCAGTCATCCGAGCGTCGTCTCGGTGCTCAACTTCTTCCGCGAGAACGAGACCGTCTACATGGTGATGAACTACCTGCAGGGCGACACCCTGCAGGACTTCATCGTGACGGCACGCGACCTCAAGCGTGACAAGGTCTTTCGCGAGTCGACCATCCGCTCGCTGTTCGACGAGATCCTGCGCGGCCTGCGCATCGTGCACCAGCACAAGATGCTGCACCTCGACATCAAGCCGGCGAACATCTTCATCACCAACGACAACAAGGCGGTGCTGCTGGACTTCGGCGCGGCGCGCGAGGTGCTGAGCAAGGAAGGCAACTTCATCCGCCCGATGTACACGCCCGGCTTCGCGGCGCCGGAGATGTACCGCCGCGACGGCACGCTCGGCCCCTGGACCGACATCTACGCGATCGGCGCCTGCATCTACGCCTGCATGCAGGGCTACCCGCCCAACGACGCGCCGCAGCGCATCGAGAAGGACCGCCTGGCGCTCAGCCTCTCGCGCCTGCGCAACGTATATTCCGACAACCTGATCGAGGTGACGGAGTGGTGCATGTCGCTCGATCCGTTGTCGCGACCGCAGAGCGTGTTCGCGCTGCAGAAGGAACTGGCCCGCGAGACCGAGCGCCGCTACACCAAGCTCAGCTTCAGCGAGCGCCTGAAGTTGCAGATCGAAAATCTCACCACGGGCGCGAAAGCCTGAATTCGAGGCCCTGATGCGTTTCTCGGTGTACCAGGTCAGCCGCAAGGGTGGCCGCGAGAAGAACGAAGACCGCATGGGCTACTGCTACACGCGGGATGCCGGACTCTTCGCGCTGGCCGACGGCATGGGGGGGCATCCGGAGGGAGAAGTGGCCTCGCAGCTCGCGTTGCAGACGCTGGCGGCGATGTTCCAGCGCGATTCCAAGCCGACGCTGCCCGACCCGATGCGCTTCCTCAACGAGGCCATCATCGCCGGCCATCATCAGCTGCTTCGCTATGCCACACAGAAGGCGCTGATCGACACGCCGCGCACCACCGTCGTGGCCTGCCTGCTGCAGGGCAACATGGCCTACTGGGCGCATTGCGGCGATTCGCGGCTGTACATGGTGCGCGGCGACAAGCTGATCGCCCGCACGCGCGACCACTCCTATTCCGAGCTGCAGGAGACCATGAGCCAGGTCGTGCCCATGGGCGAGCGCTTCAACCGCAACGTGCTGTTCACCTGCCTGGGCAGCCCCGGCAAGCCGGTGGTCGACACCGTCGGGCCGCTGCTGCTGCAATCCGGCGACCGCCTGCTGCTGTGCAGCGACGGCCTGTGGGGCACCGTGTCGGATGCCGAGATCACCGATCAGCTCTCGCGCAACGCCATTTCCGACGCCGTGCCCGAGCTCGTCGAGCAGGCGCTGCGCAACGGCGGAGCGAAGAGCGACAACGTCTCGGTGCTCGCCGTCGAGTGGGAGGCCGCCGAGGACAGCGACAGCGGCCTGGGCATCTCGACCCAGTCGCTCGGCGAGGAGGTGTTCGCCTCGACCATCCAGGCCAGCGTGATGGGCACCGACGCGCCCGACGAGCTGGACGATGCGGAGATCGAGCGCTCGATCCGCGAGATCAACGAGGCGATCCGCCGCTCCTCGCAGAAGAAGGGCTGAGCCGTTCGGCCGCTGCGACAATCGCAGCATGACTTCCTTTCTCCGCACCCATGGCCGCGCTGCAGATGCGCTGCGGCCCGTCGCCATCACCCGCCACTACACGCGCCACGCCGAGGGCTCGGTGCTCGTCGCCTTCGGCGACACGAAGGTGCTGTGCACCGCCTCGGTCGAGGAGAAGGTGCCGCCGCACAAGCGCGGCTCCGGCGAGGGCTGGGTCACCGCCGAGTACGGCATGCTGCCGCGCGCCACCCACACCCGCAGCGACCGCGAGGCTGCCAAGGGCAAGCAGAGCGGCCGCACGCAGGAGATCCAGCGCCTGATCGGCCGCTCGATGCGCAGCGTGTTCGACCTGCAGGCGCTGGGCGAGCGCACCATCTCGCTGGACTGCGACGTGCTGCAGGCCGATGGTGGCACGCGCACCGCGGCGATCACCGGCGCCTTCGTCGCCGCGCACGATGCGGTGAGCTGGCTGCTCGGGCAGGGGAAGATCCCGGCCTCGCCGATCCGCAGCTTCGTCGCCGCGGTGTCGGTGGGCATCGTCGAGGGCATGCCGCTGCTCGACCTCGAGTACGTCGAGGACGCGGCCTGCGACACCGACATGAACGTGGTGATGACCGCCGAGGGCGGCTACGTCGAGGTGCAGGGCACGGCCGAAGGCGTGCCGTTCACGCATGCCGAGATGGCGAAGCTGCTGGCGCTGGCCGACAAGGGCATCCGCGAACTGGTGCTGGCGCAGAAGGCGGCGCTGGAGGTCTGAGGCGATGCGTCTCGTGCTCGCCTCCAACAATGCCAAGAAACTCGCCGAGCTGAAGACGCTGTTCGCGGCCCTGCCGCTGGACATCGTCACCCAGGGCTCGCTGGGCGTCGCCGAGGCCGAGGAGCCGCACCACACCTTCATCGAGAACGCGCTGGCGAAGGCCCGGCATGCGGCGCGCGGCACCGGCGGCGCGGCCATCGCCGACGATTCGGGCCTGTGCGTCGATGCGCTGAGCGGCGCGCCCGGCGTCGCCTCGGCGCACTTCGCCAGCGCCGTGTTGCCGGCGGGCGAGCGCGAAGCGCAGCGCCGCGTGCAGGACGAGGCGAACAACGCGCTGCTGCTGCAGCGCCTGGCCGGCGTGGCCGACCGCCGCGCGAGATTTGTCAGCACGCTGGTTGCGCTTCGCTCGGCCGACGATCCCGAGCCGCTGGTCGCCGTGGGCCGCTGGGAGGGCGAGATCCTCGCCGCGCCGCGCGGCAGTGGCGGCTTCGGCTACGACCCGCTGATGTACGTCCCGGCGCTGGCCGCCAGCGTGGCCGAACTCGATGTCGCGACGAAGAACCGGCACAGCCACCGCGCGCTGGCCGCCGCGCAGATGCTCGGGCTGATGCGCGAGGCCTGGCACCTTGGCTGAGATCCCCATCCAGCCTGCGTCGGCACAGGGGGAGTCGACGGCCGACCGCCTCGCGCGCTACACCCGACTGGGCACGCTGTCGCTGCATACCCTGCCGCCGCTGTCGCTCTACGTGCACCTGCCCTGGTGCCTGAAGAAGTGCCCCTACTGCGATTTCAACTCGCACGAGTGGCGCGAGGGCGGGGCGCCGCCCGAACAGCGTTACCTGGCCGCGCTGCGCGCCGACCTCGAGGCCGCGCTGCCCTTCGTCTGGGGGCGTCGCGTGAGCAGCGTGTTCATCGGCGGCGGCACGCCCAGCCTGTTCTCGCCGGAGGCGATCGCCACGCTGATTGCCGACGTGCGCGCGCTGCTGCCCCTGGAGCCCGGTGGCGAGATCACTCTGGAGGCCAACCCCGGCACCTTCGAGCGCGACCGCTTCCGCGCCTTCCGCGAGGCCGGCGTGACGCGGCTGTCCGTCGGCGTGCAGAGCTTCGACGACGAGCGCCTGCGCACGCTCGGCCGCGTGCACGACGCCGCGCAGGCGAAGGCGGCGCTCGAAGAGGCGGCGCGCTGCTTCGACACCTTCAACCTCGACCTGATGTACGCGCTGCCAGGCCAGACGGTGGCTGAACTCGCGCGCGAGCTCGACACTGCGCTGGCGTTCTCGCCACCGCACCTGTCGATCTATCACCTGACCATCGAGCCGAACACGCGGTTCGCGAAGACGCCGCCGCCCGGCTTGCCCGACGACGACCTGTCTTCCGACCTGCTGGACCTGATCATCGATCGCACCGTCGCGCGCGGGCTGCAGCGCTACGAGGTGTCGGCCTTCGCGGCACCGGGTCAGCGCTGCGTGCACAACGTCAACTACTGGCAGTTCGGCGACTACCTCGGCATCGGCGCCGGCGCGCACGGCAAGCTGAGCTTCCCGCACCGTGTGGTGCGCCAGGTGCGCTGGCGCGAGCCGGTGACCTACATGGCGCAGGCCCTGGCCGGCCAGGCGATCTCCAACGACGAGGAGGTGTCGCGCCGCGCGCTGCCCTTCGAGTTCATGCTCAACGCACTGCGCCTGCGCGAAGGCTTCGAGATCGTGCGTTTCGCCGAGCGCACCGGCCTGCCACTGTCGGCCATTGCGGCGCCGCTGGCCGAGGCCGAGCGACGCGGCCTCATCCAGCGCGACGCTTCGTGGCTGCGCCCGACGCCGCGCGGCTTCGACTTCCTGTCGGATCTGCAGGCGCTCTTCCTGCCGGACTGACGGCGCCCTTCAGCGAGGCGGCCAGTTCGTCGCTCAGCCAGGCGCGCAGCGCCTTCATCGGAGGCCAGTCGCGCAGTTCGGGCGGGTAGACCAGCCAGTAGGCGTAGTGGTCCTCGTCCTCCAGTTCCAGCGGCGAGAGGCGATAGAGGCGACCCTCGCGCAGCGCGTCGGCTGCCAGCACCTCGCGGGCCAGCGCCAGGCCGAGATCCTGCTCGGCAGCCTGCAGCATCATCCCGGCGTCGTTGAACCAGGCCACAGGCTTGACGCGAACCCGTTCTCCCGCGAGCGCGAACCAGCGCTCCCAGGTGGGACCGTGGCCGAGCAGCGGTTCGTCGGCCAGTGCGGCCGGCTTCACGCCGAGCAGCCGCCGCGCCGCCTGCGCCGAGCCGAGGGCGATCAGCGGCGAGTCGATCAGCCGTTCGGCCTCGAGGCCGCGCCACGGCCCGGTCCCAGTGCGCAACGCGGCATGGAAGCCCTCGCGCTGCAGGTCGACGATCTGCTGCGAGACGTGCAACTCCATGCCGATGTCCGGGTGCCGCTGCCGCCACGAGGCCATGCGCGGCAGCACCCAGCGTTGCGCGAACGAGGGCAGCGAGGTCACGCGCAGGTAGTGCGCGCCCCCGCCGGCCGCCACCGAGGCCGCGCGCAGGCCTTCGTCGAGCTGCGCCAGCGCCGGCTCGACGGCGCGAAGCAGCGCCGTGCCGGCGTTGTTCAACACGATGCGCCGGCCACGCCGGTCGAACACCTGGAAGCCGATCTGCTCCTCGAGCAGGCGGATCTGCTGACTCACCGCGCTGTGCGTGAGGTGCAGTTCCTGGGCCGCGGCGCGCAGGTTGGCGAGCTTCGCGACGGTGCGGAAGGTGGGCAGGGTGTGCAACGGCAAGCGGGCCATGCTGGTAAGCATAACTGACCAAACTGGCCAGAACAATTCAATTCCTCCGTACGAATCCTCCAACTATTCTTACCAGCACGTCACCGGAGAACCCGCCATGAACGACTGCACGATGTCCTCGACGATCCCGCTGCACCGCGGCTGGCGCGCCCGTGTGCGCGACGGCCTGGCCGACGCGCAAGCCTGGCTGCAGGGCGTGGTGGCGCGTTGGCGCGCGCAGCGCCGGATGCAGGATGCGCTGGACCTCGACGAGGCCACGCTGCGCGACATGGGCATGCCGCTGTGGATGCAGGAGGAGGCGCGGGCACGCCGCGAGCAGCGCGAACGTGGTCTGTCGCCGGACCGCCTCGGCGCGCGTGGCGGCCTGGGCCGCTTCTACTGAAGCAGCGTGACCGGGATCAGACCCGGTTGATCGACAAGCCCGAGGTGCTGCGCAGACGCTCGACCAGCTTGCCGGCGATCTGCGTCAGCGGCAGCACCTCGTGCGCCGCGCCGTGGGCGATGGCCTCGCGAGGCATGCCGAACACGACGCAGCTCGCCTCGTCCTGCACGAAGTTGTAGCTGCCGGCGTCGCGCATCTCGCGCATCGCGCGGGCGCCGTCGGCGCCCATGCCGGTGAGCATGATGCCCAGCGCGTTTGGGCCGACCGCACGTGCGGCCGACTTGAACAGGACCTCGACGGAGGGCATGTGGCGGTTGACCGGCTCGCCGAGCTGCACGCGGGCGATGTAGTTGGCGCCGCTGCGCTCCACGCTGAGGTGGTGGCCGCCAGGGGCGATGTAGGCATGGCCGGGCAGCACGCGCTCGCCGTCGCGCGCTTCGCCGACGCGGATGCGGCACAGGCCGTCCAGCCGCGCCGCGTAGCTCTTCGTGAAGCCCGGCGGCATGTGCTGGGTGATCATCACTGCCGGCGCGTCCGGCGGCAGCTGCGTCAGCACTTCCTTGGTGGCCTCGGTGCCGCCTGTGGAGGCGCCGATGAAAACGATCTTCTCGGTCGACAGCCGCCCGATGCCGGCCACTGGCGCCAGCCTGTGCGGCGTCGCGGCGTCGCCGCCGACGGCCGGGCCGGCCACCGGCACGGCCAGGCGACGCAGGTGCGCCTTCGAGGCGATGCGCACCTTGTCGGTGATCTCCTCGGCGAGTTGCTTCAGCCCGTCGGCCACGCCGATCTTCGGCTTGGCGACGAAATCCACCGCGCCGAGTTCCAGGGCCCGCAGCGTCACGTCGGCGCCGCGCTCGGTCAGCGTCGACACCATCACCACCGGCGTCGGCCGCAGCCGCATCAGCTTGCCGAGGAAGTCGATGCCGTCCATGCGCGGCATCTCGACGTCCAGCGTGACCACGTCCGGATTGGTGTTGCGGATCATCTCGCGCGCCACGTACGGATCGGCCGCGGCGCCCACGCACTCCATGTCGGGCTGCCGGTTGATGATCTCCGACAGCAGGCTGCGCACCAGGGCCGAGTCGTCGACCACCACCACGCGCGTCTTGACCATGATTCGCGTCTCCTCGCCTTGTCAGAACAAGTCCACCGAGGCGGCGCCGCTGGCCGGCGGCACCGCCTTCTGCGCGGCCGCACGGTCCTGCGCCACCAGCGCCTCCGGGTTGGCGGGCGAAAGCCGCTTGACCATCGCCTTGCCGCAGTGCGGCAGGAAGCACACCTTGCGCGGATAAGCGTCCATGACGTCCTTCGACACCACGGGGATGCGCTCGGTCTTCAGGTAGTCGAGCACGAAGCTCGTGTTGCGTTCGCCGACGTTCATCGTGTTCATGCCGCTGATCACCTGGCCGCCGCCGAACACCTTGGCCTCGAGCGTGGTGCGCGTGGCGCCGCGCTTGAGCAACTCGTTGATCAGCAGTTCCATCGCGTACGAGCCGTAGCGGCCGCTGTCCAGCATGCCGCCGCCGCTCTCGGGCAGCATGAAGTGGTTCATGCCGCCGATGCGCGCGTTGCGGTCCCACAGGCAGGCGGCGATGCAGGAGCCCAGCGTGGTCATCACCAGGATGTCCTCGTCGTGCACGAAGTATTCGCCGGGCAGGATCTTCACGGCGTCGTTCTTGAAGTGCGCGTCGTAGAAGAAGAACGAGGCTTCGCCCGGCTTGCGCGACTGCGCCCTCAGGCGCGCGAGCCGCGAATCGGAGGCTGGGGCGCCGAGGGTGGGTGGGGCGGCCATGCTGCTCGGAGTGTGCGGGTGAAGGGCGAAGGCCGGACGCAACGCGCTCAGACCCGCTCGTAGATCGTCTTGCCGCGCAGTCGGAAAAGTTCGCGCGAATCGGCGAAGTTCTCGGAGTGGCCGACGTAGAGCAGCCCCCTGGGCCTCATCACCGCGTGTATGCGCTCGAGCACGCGGCGCTGCGTCGGTGCGTCGAAGTAGATCATCACGTTGCGGCAGAACACGAAGTCGAACGGCTCGCCGAGAGACCACTGCGGTGCCATCAGGTTGTGCGTGCGGAACTCGATCAACCTGGAGAGTTCGGCGCGGATGCGCATGAAGCCGGCGTTCGCGCCGGTGCCACGCAGGCAGTGGCGACGCAGCCGCTCGCTCGACAGCCCGCGCGCTTCGCACGCGTAGACGCCGCGGCTGGCGGTGGCCAGCACCTTGGTGTCGATGTCGCTGGCGACGATGCGTGCCGCCGTGTCCGCGCCCAGCGTCTCGACCACCGTCATGGCGATCGAATAGGGCTCCTCGCCGGTGGAAGCGGCATTGCACCAGATGCGCGGGTTGACCACGCCGCACGCATTGAGGTCCTGGGCGAGCGCGTAGAAGTGATGTTCCTCGCGGAAGAAGGCAGTGAGATTGGTGGTCAGGCAGTTGACGAACTCCTGCCACTCGGCCTCGCCGCCAGTGCCGGTGTGCGCCTCCAGCCACTGCAAGTAGCTGCCGACGCTGCGGTGGCCGGTCTCGCGCAGCCGGCGCGACAGGCGGCTGTAGACCATGGCCTGCTTGCCGGCGTGCAGGCTGATGCCGGCGTGCTGGTGGATCAGCGCGCGCACGCGCTCGAAGTCGGCGTGGCTGAAGCTGAACTCCTGGTCGGGGGCGCCGACGCTCGCGGGCGCGGCGACGGGCCGTGTCGTGGCGGCAGCGGTGAGGGGGTTCATCGGGTCTCTGGGGGTGGTGGTCAGGGCCGAGCGACCCCGACGACGCGGTTTCCTGGGTTATCGACCCGTCGCGACGTGGCTTGAGGCTTCGCGTCATCTTCGATGAGACGGATCAAGAGCTGTCATTTCGCGTCGAAGGCCGATGGTGCGGCTGCTAGACTGGTCCGACAGCCGGTACCGACCTCGACTTGGACGCCTTCCCGCCCGCCCCTGCATCGCCGAAGGCCAACGCCCTGCGCCTGGAGGCAGCTCTGCAGTTGCTGCAGCAGTCCGGCGTGGCGCTTCCTGAAACGCGCCAGAGCGACCCTGCCGCCTGGCTGCAGGCGGTGCTGGACGGACTGTGTGAACTGTCCAGTCGCGATGCCTTGACGGGCCTGGCGAACCGTCGCCAGTTCGAGTTGGCGCTGGCGCGCGAGGTCGACCGCGTGGCCCGCGCCGGCGAGTCGGCACTGGTGCTGATGATCGACATCGATCACTTCAAGAAGGTCAACGACACCCATGGCCACCCCGCAGGCGACCAGGTGCTGCGCGCGGTGGGCCAGGCGCTGCACGAGTGCATCCGGCCGATGGACACGGTGGCGCGCTTCGGCGGCGAGGAGTTCGCGATGATCCTGCCCAACTGCCCGCCCGCCTTCGGCCAGACGGTGGCCGAACGGGTGCGCAACCAGGTGAACTCGCGGCCGGTGAAGGTCGCACCGGGGGCGGATGTCACCGTCACCGTGAGCATCGGCGGTGCCTACGCGCCGCAGTGGGTGCGCTCGTCCGCGCCGCTGTGGATCGAACGAGCCGACCAGCAGCTCTACCGTGCCAAGAGCGAGGGCCGCAACCGGGCCTGCCTCGAGATGCCTCCCGTCTCCCTCGTCAGTGCCGAGGAGAAGGGCCTGCTCTTCGGCCACTCCCAGTTCCAGGATCCCGAATGAGCAGCGCCTCGCCTTCCGTTCCCGCCGTGCACTCGCCTGCACGCGCCCGCACCCTGGCCGTCACCAGCGGCAAGGGCGGTGTCGGCAAGACCTTCGTCTCAGCCAACCTGGCCGCCGCGCTGGCGCAGCGCGGCGAGCGCGTGCTGGTGCTCGACGCCGATCTCGGCCTGGCCAACCTCGACGTGGTGCTCAACCTCTCCCCGAAGATCACGCTGCACGACGTCTTCACCGACCAGGCGCGGCTCGAGGACGCCATCCTGCCCGCGCCCGGCGGCTTTTCGGTGCTGCTGGCGGGCTCGGGGCTGGTGGAGTATTCGCGGCTCACGCCCGAGGTCAGCGAGAAGCTTCTCGAAGTGATCAACAAGGTCGCGCCGCGCTTCGACCGCATCCTGCTCGACACCGGCGCGGGCATCTCGGACGTGGTGCTCTATGCGGTGTCGCTGGCCGACGAAGTGCTGGTCGTGGCGACGCCCGAGCCGACCTCGCTGACGGATGCCTACGCGACCATCAAGGTGCTGGCCACGCAGCAGCGGCGCCGCACCGTGCGGCTGCTCGTGAACCAGGTCGGCCGGCAGGGCGAGGGCCGCGTGATCCGCAGCCAGCTGCAGCTGGTGGTCGACCGCTATGTGACGCCGCTGATGCAGGATCCGTCCGTGCCGTTCAAGCTCGAACTGCTGGGCGAGATCCCGACCGACACGGCGGTGCGCGAGGCGGTGCAGAAGCGCCGCCTGTTGCTCGAACTTCAACCCGGTTGTCCGGCGGCGCAGGGCATCTCGGCGGCCGCCGACAGGCTGAGCTCATGAGCGAATCCACGCAGACCACGGCGTTCGAACTGATCGGTGGCGAGGCCGCCGTGCGTGCGCTGGTCGACCGCTTCTACGACCTGATGGACCTGGAGCCCGCGTACGCCGCGCTGCGCGCGGTGCACGGTGCGACGCTGGACGACGCGCGCGACAAGCTGTTCTGGTTCCTGTGCGGCTGGCTCGGCGGTCCGCAGCACTATGTCGAGCGCTTCGGCCACCCGCGGCTGCGCGCGCGTCACCTGCCGTTTGCGATCGGCATCCGCGAGCGCGACCAGTGGCTCGCCTGCATGCGCCAGGCGATGGCCGAACGAGAGATCGAGCCGGCATTGGCACAGCGTCTGGCCGACGCCTTCTTCAACACCGCCGACTGGATGAGGAACCAGGGCGGCTGATCAGGCGCTGGCGGCCGGCGACGACGGCCGCAGCAGCACGATCAGTGCGCCGTGCCCGCCGTCCTGCGCACGCGCCTGGGTGAAGGCGATCACCTCGCTCTTCTGCACCAGCCAGCTGCGCACCTTGCCCTTCAGGACCGGCTCGCGGCCGGGCGAGCCGTTGCCCTTGCCATGCACCACGCGCACGCAGCGCAGGCCGCCGCGCACCGCCTCGCGCAGGAACGCCGCCAGCCGTTCGCGCGCCTCGTCGCGGCGCAGTCCGTGCAGATCGAGCTGCGCCTGGATCGCCCACACGCCGCGGCGCAGCTTGCGCACGACCTCGGTGCCGACGCCGCGGCGGCGGAACGACAGTGCCTCGTCGGTGTCGAGCAGCGACTCGACGTCGAACTCGTCGGAGATCGATTCGGCCAGCACCGCGGCCTCGTCGCGCTGCCGCTGGCGGGGCTCGGGGTGCGGGCGCGGCCGGGCGAGAGCCACACGCGCCACCGGCCGCAGCGGCACCACCGGGCCGACGCTGCGCGCGAACAGCTCGCGCTCGCGCTGCACCCGCGCGATCTCGGCCTGGGCGCGTGCCGCCGCGGCGGCCGCCTCGCGCTCGGCGTCGCGCAGTGCCTTGCGCAGTGCGCCGAGATCGGCAAGGGAGCGGACCTTCGGCGCTGTCACAGCAGTCCCCGCTCGGCGAACGACACGACCCCGCTGTGCCCGACGACCATGTGGTCGAGAACGCGCACGTCGACGAGTTGCAGCGCGCTCTTCAGTGACTGCGTCAGGAACTCGTCGGCGCACGACGGCTCCGCCACGCCCGATGGGTGGTTGTGGGCGAGGATCACCGCCGCCGCATTGAGTGCCAACGCACGCCGAACCACCTCGCGCGGATAGACGCTGGTCTGCGTCAGCGTGCCGCGGAACATTTCGTCGAACTGCAGCAGCCGGTGCTGCGCATCGAGGAACAGCACGGCGAACACCTCGTGCTCGCGTGCGCCGAGGTGCAGTCGCAGGTAGTCGCGCACGCCTTCGGGCGACTCGAAGGCCGGCCGGTCGGCCAGGCGCTGTCGCAGCGAGCGCCGCGCCAGCTCGACCACCGCCGCCATCTCGGCTCGCTTGGCCGGACCCAGGCCTCTGACCCGCTTCAGGTCGGCCGGCCCGGCGTGCAGCAGCCCGGCCAGACCACCGAACTCGTCGAGCAGCGACTGCGCGAGCTGCAGTACCGACACGCCCTTCAGCCCGGTGCGCAGCAGCAGCGCCACCAGCTCGGCATCGGCCAGTGCGGCAGGGCCTTGGGCGAGCAGTTTCTCGCGCGGGCGGGCGTCGGGTGGAATATCCTTGATCACCGTCGGGAGGGCCGCGGCAGCGGGCCCCGTAAAATCCGCTTCAGTCTACTGGAGCGGCCAAGCCTTGAACTTCGTGCAGCCGGGGTCTTTCCTGACCCTGCACTACCGTCTTGCCGGGCCCGATGGCGCCGACATCGTCAACACCTTCGCCGACAAGCCGGCCACGCTGTCGCTCGGCACCGGCGAGCTCGCCGCTGCGCTGGAGCAGCGCCTGATCGGCCTGGCCGAAGGCGCGCGCAGCGTCTTCGAGCTGCCTGCGGGCGAGGCCTTCGGCGAACGCAACTCCGCACTGCTGCAGCGCGTCAAGCGCTCACTGCTGGCCGAGCTGGGCGACCCCGACCAGACCTACCAGCTCGGCGACGTGGTGCAGTTCCCCACGCCCGACGGCCAGGCGAACTATGCCGGCGTGGTGCGCGAGCTGGGCGAAGACTGGCTGCTGTTCGACTTCAACCACCCGCTGGCCGGCCGGCCGGTGACCTTCGAAGTGCAACTGATCGGGGTGCTGTGATGGGCCGGGACATCGTCGACGGTCCGCACGAGGTGCTGCTGGCCGAGCCACGCGGCTTCTGCGCCGGCGTGGACCGCGCGATCGAGATCGTAGAGCGGGCGCTGAAGAAGTTCGGTGCGCCGATCTACGTGCGCCACGAGATCGTGCACAACACCTACGTGGTCAACGACCTGAGAGCCAAGGGCGCCATCTTCATCGAGGACCTCGCCGAGGTGCCTCCGGGCGCGACGCTGGTGTTCAGCGCGCACGGCGTGTCGCAGGCCGTGCGCCATGAGGCCGCGCGGCGCGGCTTCTCGGTGTTCGACGCCACCTGCCCGCTGGTGACCAAGGTGCACGTGGAGGTGGCCAAGCTCCACAAGGAGGGCTACGACTTCATCATGATCGGCCACAAGGGTCACCCCGAGGTCGAGGGCACGATGGGCCAGCTCGACGACGGTATCTTCCTCGTCGAGGAGGTGCAGGACGTCGAGCGCCTGAACCTGCCGCAGACCGAGCGGCTGGCGGTGGTGACGCAGACGACCTTGTCGGTCGACGACGCAGCGGAGATCCTCGCCGCGGTGAAGCGGCGTTTCCCCAAGGTGCGCGAGCCGAAGCGGCAGGACATCTGCTATGCCACGCAGAACCGGCAGGACGCGGTGAAGGTGCTGGCGCCCCAGGTCGACGTGGTGATCGTCGTCGGCAGTCCGACCAGCTCGAACAGCAACCGCCTGCAGGAACTTGCGCAGCGCCTGGGCACGCCGGCCTACATGGTCGACCAGCCGAAGGACCTGCAGGCGCACTGGCTGGAGGGTCGCCGACGCGTCGGCCTCACGGCCGGTGCGTCGGCGCCGGACATCCTCGTGGAGCAGGTGGTCGAACGGCTTCGCGAGCTGGGGGCGGTGTCGGTGCGATCGCTGCCGGGCGTCGAGGAGACGGTGCACTTTCCGCTGCCGCTGGGCCTGGGCGACAAGTCGATGGCTCAGCTCGACTGAGCGTGACGCGGTAGGCCTCGAACGCCGCCTCGCAGCTGAGCTCGAAAGGGTAGGCCAGCATCGCCAGGCAGTGTGGCACGACCGTGCCGATCAGCGGCGATTCGAGCTGCAACGGCACGAGGCGCAGGGTCATGTGCAGTTCGGCGAACTGCATCGGGCGGACGCACCTGAATGCGAACCATTATGGTCGACAGTCCATGCGGCCGCACTCGCTGCGGCGGCTTCGTGCGCGCACCATGACGCCAGCGCACAATGTGCGCGACTGCGAGCACAAGGAGAGCCACCGTGAAGAGCGACCCCCAGGTGATTGGCCATCTCAATGCCCAGCTGAAGAACGAGTTGACCGCCACCAATCAGTACTTCCTCCACTACCGCATGCTCAAGCACTGGGGCCTGGACAAGCTGGCGAAGAAGGAATACGAGGAGTCGATCGGCGAGATGAAGCACGCCGACCGGCTGATGGAGCGCATCTTCATGCTCGACGGCCTGCCCAACCTTCAGGATCTGGGCAAGCTCCTGGTCGGTGAGAACGTGCCCGAGATCCTCGCGTGCGACCTCAAGCTCGAGCAAGGCGCCCAGGCGACCATCAAGGACGGCATCGCCTGCTGCGAATCGGTGCGCGACTATGTCTCGCGCGACATTCTGCAGGGCATTCTCGACGACACCGAGGAGCACATCGACTTCCTCGAGACGCAGATCGAGCTGGTGGGCAAGGTCGGGCTGCCGAACTACCTGCAGTCGATGATGGGCGAGCCGGGCTGACCCCGCGGCGGCGCGCGCAGGCGGCCTGCCTACAATTCCCCATTCCCGACCCACAGCGGCCGCGCCCTCGCGGTCCGGCTTCTCATGCTTGACATCAATCTGCTGCGCAAGGACCTGGCGCAGGTGGTCGCCCGCCTCGAAGCGCGCAAGACGCCGCAAGCCTTCCTCGACGTGCCGCGCTTCCAGTCGCTCGAGGCGGAGCGCAAGGCGATCCAGACCCGCACCGAGGAACTGCAGGCGCAGCGAAACAGCCTGTCCAAGCAGATCGGCCAGCTCAAGGCGAAGGGACAGGACACCGGCGAGCTGATGGCGCAGGTCGCCGGGATCGCCGACGGCTTGAAGGCCTCGGCGGAACGGCTGGAGGCGATCCAGGCGGATCTCGCCGAGATGCTGATGGCGGTGCCCAACCTGCCGCACGAGAGCGTGCCGGTGGGTGCCGATGAGACCGGCAACGTCGAGGTTCGGCGCTGGGGCACGCCGCGCACGTTCGACTTCGCGCCGAAGGACCACGTGGACCTGGGTGGACCGCTGGGCCTGGACTTCGACACCGGTGCGAAGCTCAGCGGCTCGCGCTTCACCTTCCTGCGCGGCCCGGTGGCGCGGCTGCACCGCGCGCTCGCGCAGTTCATGCTCGACGTGCAGACCCAGGAGCATGGCTACACCGAGTGCTACACGCCCTACATCGTCAACCGCGAGATCCTCGAGGGCACCGGACAACTGCCCAAGTTCAAGGACGACATGTTCTGGGTCAGCCGAGGCGGAGACGAGGAGCAGCGCGAGCAGTACCTCATCTCCACCAGCGAGATCTCGCTGACCAACACCGTGCGCGAGCAGGTGCTGGCCGAGAGCGCGCTGCCGATCAGGCTGACCGCGCACAGCCCCTGCTTCCGTTCCGAGGCCGGCAGCGCCGGTCGCGATACGCGCGGCATGATCCGCCAGCATCAGTTCGACAAGGTCGAGATGGTGCAGATCGTGCATCCCGAGCGCAGCTACGAGGCGCTGGAGCAGATGGTCGGACACGCCGAGGCCATCCTGCGCAAGCTGGAGCTGCCCTACCGTGTCGTCGCACTGTGCAGCGGCGACATGGGCTTCGGCGCCAGCAAGACCTACGACCTCGAGGTCTGGCTGCCGGCGCAGGGCACCTATCGCGAGATCAGCTCCTGCTCGAACTGCGAGGCCTTCCAGGCGCGGCGCATGCAGGCGCGCTTCAAGAACGCCCAGGGGAAGAACGAACTGGTGCACACGCTCAACGGCTCGGGCCTGGCGGTGGGCCGCGCGCTGGTGGCCGTGCTGGAGAACCACCAGCAGGCCGACGGCTCGGTCCGCGTGCCCGCGGTGCTCCGGCCTTACCTGGGCGGGCTCGACGTACTGCGGGACTGAGGCGGTGGACACTGCGGCACTCGCCGACGAACTGCTCAGCGCCTGGAAGGAGGCGCGGCTGATCGACCCGCCGAGTGCGCGGCCCGGCGGCCTCACGCTGGTGCAGGCCTTCGAGGTGGCCGAAGCAATCCGCCAGCGACGCTGCGCCCTCGGCGACGCGCCGTGCGGCTACAAGATCGGCTTCACCAACCGCACGATCTGGCCGCGCTACGGCGTCTTCGCGCCGATCTGGGCCCCTGTGTGGCGCAGCACGCTGACCCTGCTGGACGGCACCGAGGCGCAGGCGCCGATGCGAGGCCTGGTGCAGCCCAGGCTGGAGCCGGAGATCGTGTTCGGCTTTGCCGCAGCGCCGCGGCCCGGCATGCGAAGGAGCGATCTGCTCGCCTGCCTCGCGTGGGTGGCCCACGGCTTCGAGATCGTGCACACGCACTTCGCCGACTGGCGCTTCACCGCGCCGGACACGGTAGCCGACTTCGCTCTGCATGGCCGGGCGTACGTCGGACCTCGCGTGCCGGTGAGCCGCTTCGGGCGGCTCGATGAGGAACTGGCCGGTCTCGAGCTGACCCTGTCGCGCGATGGTGTCGACGTCGAGACGGGTCGGGGCGCCAATGTGCTCGACGGGCCCGTCACCGCGCTCAGCCTCTGGCTGGAGGCGATGGCCGTTCACTCGCCGCAGTGGCAGGTTCGCGCCGGGGACGTGGTCACCACCGGCACGCTCACCGACGCCTGGCCGATGGCGCCCGGACAGGTGTGGCAAAGCCGTATTGACCATGCGGCGCTTCACGGCCTGACCCTGCGCACGATGCCCTGATCGCGTGCGCCGAGTGAGCTAGAATTCGCGGCTCGGCACCGACCCGCCGAACGCTTTCAGAACACCGGAGAGGTGGCAGAGTGGTCGAATGCGCCGGACTCGAAATCCGGTATACGGTTTCACCGTATCGAGGGTTCGAATCCCTCCTTCTCCGCCAGTGATGACGTTTCCACTGGATTTGGCACGCGATCCGCGCGCCACACCCCGCCGAAGTGGTCACCGACGATGGCCGACCAATCTCCGTGCCGATGCGCCTTGTACAGCGCCGGTCCGTTGTCCGCAAGACTTCGAAGTTGCGCTTGTATGCGGCCGGCGGATGTGCGTTGTCGTCAACCGTGGACGATGCATAGACCCACGTGTTGCCGCCAAACTCGAACGGTGCCCCAGGAGTGCGTCCGGTCACGTAGCGTTCGGCGATGGCGCTGTGATTCGCGCCGCCGGGATTGCCAGCGAGGACCAGGCGCAACGGCACGGCGTTCGCGCGCAGGGTGAGCGATGGCGAGTCGATCACGGGCAGCTCGGGGCCTTCACCTGCTTCGTCCACGACGATCAGCGAGAAGGTCATCCCTGGGTGCCCGTCCTCACGGAACACATGCCCGAGTACGCCGGCCACTTCGTCTACTTCGGCAGCGGGACCTCGCAGCCGGCTTGCGCACGAGCGTTCATCGACCTGGCTGCGCAGCGCCTCATCGACAACCCCGAGTACTTGATCGGCGCAGAACACCTGAGGTGCAAACTCACCCGGCAGCGTCGGCCCACGGCCGGGCGAACATGAAGGGAGACCGCTTCACGGCGGGTCATTCGACCCGCGACGCTCTGCTCGATGAAGGCCCTCGATCCTTTTCGACACCATCGCCGCCGCAGATCAAGCAGCCGGCAGAAAATCGATCGGATACACGATGGTGAGTGAGGGCACGCCTTCCTTGGCGCCAAAGTTGAACTTCAGCACGCGATCGACGACCTCGCCCGAGAGGGCGGGCGAGTTCAGATCGGTCGACTTGACCGAACATGCCGACACGCGCCCATCGGGCTCGATGGTCAGTTGCAGGACCATCTTGCCCTTCAGACTCGGGTCGTTGCGCAACTCGCGGTTGTAGATGCGGTAGAGCGCGGCCTTGTAGCGGTCGAAGACGATCTGGATTTCCTCGTCGGTGCGCGACGGTGCGGCGCCTTTGCTCAACGGCCGGGCGTCCGCCGCCGCCGTGCCCGTGGCGCTCTGCACGCGAGCGACGTTGACGCCGCCACCACCGCCGAGACCGCTGCCTCCGAAGCCGTTGCCACCGCCCCCGCCTCCAGTGCCGGTCCCGGCGCCGCCAGTGCCGCCGCCGCCGTTGCCGTCGCGGCTGATCGCGGCCACGTTGATGCCGCCGCTGCCTTTGCCCACTTGGGAGACGATCAGTGAGCGCGTGGTCGCGGTGCCGGGCGCGATCTTCCCGGTGTTTGACACGACGCCCTCGGCACCCACCTTGACGGGACCCGAGCTGTCGATCAAGCCCGCAAGGTCGTTCTGGTGCGCGAGCACGCCCTTGGTCTGCGCCGACGCCCGTGCCACTTGCTGCGCATCGGGTGTGCCAGGCGCGGGCTGCGGTGTGTGGTCGCGTGCCGTCGTGGTCGGCGGCGCATTGTCAGCCGGAACCTGCGGCGCAGGATGCGGATTGGTCGCCTTGGCAACCGGCGCGCGTTCGGGCGGCGGCTTGTCCTGGGGCTTGTCCTGGGGCCTTTCTTGGGGCTTGGCCTCCGGTTTCTTGGGCTCTTCCTTCTTCTTGACGATGAGCTCGGCGAGGCGCTCGGGAATGAATTCCTCCTGCCGCTTCTCGTGCGTGGGCTTGAACATCAGGACGGCCGCACCCATCACGAACGAGATGGCCACGCTGCCCAGGAAGACCTTGCGGTAGCGGCGGTCGTCCTCCCCATTGGTCGCCCACGGCATGACCAGCGGACGATAAGGGATCTCCGCCGGATCGCGGTAGACCGGAAGCTCGTGGCGACGGTCTTCGAGCTCCTCCTCGATCTCTACCAGCTCGGTGTTCAGGCGACGCAGGTTGTCGGTCTCGACGTCGATTTCGGTGAACACCTGGTCGCGCCGCGCCTCGATCTCGGCGACCTTCTTTTCGAAGGCCGCGATGTTCTCGCGCAGCTTTTGCAGTTGCTGGTCGCGCGACGTCTCGGGGTCGAAGAAGAGCTCCGCGCCACCGGCCGCGTCGAGCTCCTCGAGCGAGCCCACGATCGTGCCAAGCAGTTGGTGCTTGCGCCGCTCGCCCACCAGCTGGGCGTCGAGGTGGCTGAGCCGCTGGTCGAGTTCATCGAGCAGGCGACTGACCTTCTCGACGTCGAGAGCATGCTCGTGCACGTCAAGCGCGTGATCTTCCACGTCGAGAACGTGCTCTTCCAGTTCCGGTGACATGGTGGTTGTACTCACGGCGGAGATGCTCCGTTGGTGATCTTCACTTCTGGTTCACAGCAAACGAAATCTTGCCGAACCCGGCGTTGCTGCTGGACAGCATGACCTTCTTCATCACCTTGAACGGCACGCCCCGGTCGGCCAGGATCGTGACCTCGGTGTGCAAGCCGGCTTGGTCCTGCCGCTGCTGCGCGCTGGCCTTGATGCGCTCGATCGCCTCGCGGATCGCGGGGATTTCCAGCTCGTCGCTGGCCACCACGTCGCCCATCTCGATGACCGGCTCGCCCTGGATGCGCACGTCGCGCTCCGACAGCGCGATCACGATCGACTGGCGCGGCATGCTGTCGACGCTGGAGTCGGGCAGCACCACGCGCTCCGGAGGATCGAGGTCGATGCCGATGCCTTGGTTGACCAGCAGATAGAGCACCAGCACGATGAAGATGTCCATCAAGGACGTCAGCATCATGGTCGTGGTCTCGCCGTGGCCTTGCGAGAAGTCTCTTCGTTGCAGTCCCTTGGCGATGCTCATGGTGCGTCACCTACCGTCACGTTAGGAAAGAGCGTGATGCGAAGCGGCGGCGATCCTTCGCGCGGGGCCTTGACGTCCACGAACTTCAGGGCGTCCATCACCGCGATCATGGCGGAGTAGTCGATGTCCGGCTCCACCAGAAGGATCACATCGCGCTTGCCCGGGTTCTCGTCCTTCAGGAGCTTCAGCTTCTGCGACAGCGTGGCCGTGTCGTACCGGTCGTCCACCTTGGGCAGACGGGTCGTGATGTCCGTGCCGTTGCCGATCTCCAGGCCCTGCTGGCGCAGCATCACCTCGATCACGACCGGCGGAAGGTTCTTGCTCGCCTCCTCCGGGCTGCTGGCCAGCGGAGGCATGTTGATCTCCTGGATCGTGATCTTCGAGAAGACCGCCGACAGCAGCAGGAACGAGACCAGCACCACCAGAATGTTCAGCAGCGCGGTGAGGTCCAGATCCTCCGACTGCGGCTCAAGACGCTTTCTTTTGAACATAGTCTTGCATGTTTGAAATGCGGGCCGTGGCGCCGGCACGCACGATCATGTTGAGCGTCTTGAGGGCGGCGATCTCGAGACCGGAGATGATCCGCCCCGCCTTGTTGTTGAGCAGCAAGCTGAGGGTCAGCATCGGCATCGCGATCAGCAGGCCGGTCGCCGTGCAGCTCATGGCCTCGGAGATCGAGAGCGAGAGCAGCGCCGACTTCTCCGACGGTGCCGCCGTCGCCACCGCGGCGAAGGCGCCGATCAGGCCCACGATCGTGCCGAACAGGCCGAGCAGCGTTGCCAGGTTGGCCAGCAGCCCGAGGTACGAGACGCGCTTCTGGAACTGCGGCACGATGGACTGCATGACCTCTTCCATCGCCAGCTCGATGTCGTTCCTGCGGCGCATGACGCCCTGGTTCTCGATGCCGACATTGACCAGCATCGCGAGCGCCGACTTGTCGTCGCGCGTGATCTCGCGAGCCTTGGCGAAATCGCCCTGGTGAAGCACCGGCTGGATTTCGTCCCAAGTCCGTCGATGGGCTCGGACCGCGCGGAAGAAGATGATGTAGCGCTCGATGGCAATGCCGAGACCGATGACACCCACGACGATGATCGGAATCACCCAGATGCCACCTGCGGCAATGAAATTCACGGCGCCGGAGAGGTAATTCATTGGTCAAACTCCTTCAAGGGCTTAATTGCGGTTGCTGAGCTTGTGGAACTCGAGTTGGCGTAGAAAAGAGGGCTTGTCGATGGGGGTCAAGTCCTGGCCCAGCAGACTCGACTTGAAATCGGTGTCCCGACCGATCTCCGAGCTCTTCCAGGGAATGATGGTCAGCGACTTGGGCGTTTCGCTGTTCCCGACGATCGACATGCCGGAAACCGCCTTGGTCTCGTTCTCCGGCGCGGTCGATTTGTCTGGGCGTGCCTTGTCCGGGGCGGCGATGGCCGATCCGATGCACACCAGCAGGCCAGCCGTGGTGATGAATGCCCTCGCTGTCATGGCGCCTCCTTTCTTCCGGTGCGCTTCTGAAGATCGGAAATCCAGATCTCTACGCGCTTGTCGTCGGGTGCGCTCGACGCGTAGATCTTGTAGTGATCGATCGCGCATGCGTAGTCCTTCAGGAAGAGATCGCAGAGAACGCCCAGATTCTTGTGAGCTATGCCGAAGTGCGGAAACTTCGTCAGCGTTGCTTCGTACAGCGCGCGCGCCTCGGCGAAGCGCCCCGTCTCGCGATACAGCAGCGCCAGCTCGTTGCCGGCCACGGGGTTGTCCGGTTCGATGGCCAACGCCTGCTTGAGCTGCGTCTCGGCCAGGTCCAGCTTGTCCAGCTTCTTGTAGACCAGTGCCAGGTTGATCGGCGGAATGGCGTTGTCCGGCACGGCCGTCGCCAGCTTCTTCAGCGATTCGATGGCCTGCTCGTGCTGTCCGGCCTTCACCAGGGCGAGGGCCGCGTCGAGCTCGGCCTGGGCCTGCGGCGGCACGCTCGAGCCGGGCTTGGCACCCGTCGATGCGACCGCCCTGCCGGCTTGACGGCCGTCGCTCGGTGCCGCCGATTGCGGCAGCGCCGTGCAAGCCTGCAACGCCGCCAGCGCCACGGGCCAAGCCAACTTCATTGCGTTGATGCCAAGCGCTCGATTCACTTCGGCTCCCCCGCAGTGGCCGCCGGAACTTCCTTGTCCGGCTGTGGCGTGGCGGCCGCCACTACCGGCTCCGGGCGCGCGGTCAGCTTGCCGAACGCGACCAGGCGATTGAAGGTCTCGACGTAGCCAGTGCTCTCCTCGAACTTCGCATAGCGCGCCGGAACGAGCGTGGCGAGCTTGCGAAAGCTCTTGTCGACCCACTTGTTGTAAATGCCCAGCTTGACCAGATCCGTGTTCTTCTGATGCACGTCGATCGCCTTTTCCTCGAACGGGAAAGCCTGTTCCTCGAGGGCCAGCTCGTACTGCTCCTTTTCGGCTGCAGCCAGGTTGCTCGGGCGCTCTGACTCCACCAGTGAACGGTTGAAGTCGTAATACATCTCCCCGAGGTAGTAGCTGGCCGCCGCGGTCGTCTCGCCGATCTCGTAGCGCAGCACGGCCTCGAAGCCCTCCTTGACCTGCTTCAGGGCTTCCTTCTTCTTCGCGAGGTTCTTGGCGATCGGCTCGACCAGCTTGATTTGCGTGTACTGATCGAACACGAGCTCGGCCAGCGCGAGCCGCGACGAGGCCGCGAGATAGCGCGTGCGATCGGTACGGCCCTTGCCACCATCGGCATCGGTGCTGACGATGCCCTTGAGCTCCGCGCGCCAGGCCTCCGTGTCGTGGCGTGACTTGAGGATGCTGGCGACCTTGAACCGGGTTTCGATGGCCAGGTCCAGCGGGGTAGGGAAGCTGGCGATGTAGCGTCGATAGACCGCCAGCGCCTTGTCCGTCTCCTTGGCCTGCGCGAACAGGTCGCCGGCGAGCAGCAACGCATCGCTTCTCACCTCGGCTTCCTTGGCCTCGGCCGCAATGCGTTCGTACTCGGTCGCCGCCAGCGCGAGTCGGCCGGCCTCACGGTAGACGTAGGCGACCTTCTTCGTCACTTCGGGCAGCAGCTTGTGTCCGGCATGGTTGCTGCGAAAGGCCGTCAGCACGTTCGCCGCGCCATCCCAGTCCTTGAGCTGAATGAGCGCCGTCGCGCCGTCGTATTCGGCGACCGGCCGGATGGTCGATGTCGGTGCCGCCTGTGCCACGCGCAGGTAGTGCTGCGCCGCGGTCTGATGGTCACCCTGTTTGCCCGCCTCCTCGCCCTGCTTGTAGATGGCGGCGGCGAGGTTCTCGACGAGGTTCGCGCGCGACTTGTCGCCCTCGGCCACGAGCGGCAGCGCCTTCAGGTAGCTCTCCTCGGCATCCTTGAACCGGCCGAGTTCGAGCGACGAGTGCGCCAACGTGATCCATGCCGCGCGGCGTTGCGTCTGCTCGGCGTTCGGAAACCGCTCGATGAACTTGCGGCTGCTCGTGACTGCGAGCGCGTAGTCCTTCGCTTCGAAGATGTCGTCGATGGCCGCACTCATCACTGGGGCGGCCTTCTCGTGCGCGGAGAACGTCTCCGCGAACTTCAGCGAGCTGCGGATCGTTTCCTGCTTGACCTTCGCTTGGTCGCCGGCCGCGGCAAGGCTCTTGCGGTGCGCGTAGACGGCGGCATAACCGGCTTCCGAGGCCTTGTCGTGCGCGGGGTAGTCGTACGCCGTGTGCTCGAACTCGACCGCTGCGTCGGCGAACGAGCCGTTCTCGAGCAGCAGCTCGGCGAGTTGCTGGTTGACGACGGGCGACTCGAGCTCCTTCGGGAAGGACGCCAGGTAGTCGCGATACCACCGCATCGCCTCACGGAAATTCTCGGGCTTGTCCTTCTCGAACTTCTTCTCTTGGTACAGCGCGTGGTAGTGATTGGCCAGCTCCTTGAGGCTGGTCTTCACGTAGCCCACCACCTCGGGCGAGCCTTGGATGTCGAAATGATTCCAGTAGGCCGCCTTGGGGCCGTACTTGACGACGTATTCCTTGTTCGCATCGATCACGAGCTTGGGGAATCCGCCGCGCTTGTAGATCTCGATGACGCGCGTGTCGTAGTGCGGAGCGATCTTGTGATAAGGCTCGCGCCTGACGAAAGCCTTGTAGGTCGCGGCGGCGTCGTTGTAGCGCAGCTTGTCGAGGAAGTGCTCGGCCAGATTGCCGTACACGTTGACTTCATAGCTGCGGCGGCCGTATTTGCCGAAATACGTGTTGACGGCCTCAGCTCCACCCAGGCTGGAGAACCCGAGGCTGATGGCGCGATAGGTGTCCTCGACACGCTGGTGCTCCAGCTTGTCCTTGGGCTTGTCGAAGTCGTAGCCGGTGTTGATCTTGTGGTCGAGCAACGCCATGAAGCGGTGCAGCGACTCCTCTTGCATGTCCTGCTTGTAGAAGGTCCAGCCGAGCTTGTAGAGCGCAAGCTCGTAGAACGCCGACGCGGCGCCCTTGTCCGCCACCGACTTGTAGGCCTCCTCGGCGGCCAGCCACTTCTTGCGGGTGAAGTGGTACTCGCCAATCCTGAATTCGACCTCGTCGAAATAGCGCGAGCCCGGATACTCCTTGGCGATGCGGTTCATCACCCCCATCGCCTTTTCGGTCGCCCCCGATTCGTCGTACGCGCGCGAGAGCTGGTACAGCACCTGGTCGTTGCGCTCGTAGTGCGGGTACGTCGCAAGCAGCTTCTCGTACAGCGCGATCGCTTCGGCCGCCTCTCCTTGCACCTCGGCCGCCGTGCCATCCGGTGTGGCAACCGGCGCCGAGCCGGCGGACCGGATGGCATCGGCTTGCGTCGCGCGAACCTCGAAGTCGTGGCTCGATTCCTCGGCAGTCTTGTCCTTGGCGCCCTTGGTCTTCTTGGCCGCATCGGTCAGCAGACCGATCTTTGGCGTGGCGCGCTGCGCGAGCTTGGCCTTGGTCGTCGGCTGGGTCAGCTCGGGCGCGGTCGCTGCGACGACGGTTGCGCTGGCGGGGGCAGGGACCGCTGCGGCCGACTCGCTCGTTGTGTCACGCCGCGCGGCCCGCTCCTGGTTGCGCTTGACCCCTTCGAGCGTGCCATATTCCTTCTGCACCTTCAGGTCCGCCAGACGCCGCAGCGCCTGCGGAGTCATGCCGCCTTCGGGTGTCTCGTCGAGGAACCGTTTGTAGCTCTGAATGGCCAGATCGGTGCCGCCATCGATCTTGACGTCGGTGAGATCGACCCTGTTCCGGCGCAGCTCGCCGATCGATCCTGTGCTGTTGTCGCGCGTGCCGGTGGCGCACGACGCGAGGATCACCAGGCAGGGCCACGACAGATGCCGCAGACGACGACTCATTTCGTCCCGCCTTCCCGATCCTTGTCGGCCTTGTCGTAGCTCTCGGCGAGAGCGAAGCGCGCCTGGACCTGGTACTCCTCGAGGCGGGCACGGCGTTGATCGAGCTCCTGAACGGCCATGGCCTCGAGTACATGGCCTTGCCGCGCCATCAGCGTCGTCACCTTGTCCTGGGCCTCGCGCACCCTGCGGCGCAGCGCGCCCAGCTGCTTGTCGTAGCCCTGGTAGCTCTGCGTCGCGGCCTGGCGCGATCCGACGAACGAGCGGTAGATTGTGTTCAGCCGCTCGACGTCTGCATCGAGCTCATGCAGATGCTTGTAGGCGGCCGTGAGCCGGCTGTCGTAAGTCGTGTGGATGTCAAAGTGCAGCACGCCCTGCAGCCGCTCGATCCGCCTGCGGATGTCTTGTCCGCCGGCGCTCGTGTCGTTCTTGTACCTCTCACTGAACTGCTGGAGCCGCTCGCGCGCCAGGCGTTCGTCGGCGGTCTGCAGGAAGTCAGGGCGCGGTGCGACCAGCAGCAGCTGCAGCCGCTCGTGCAGCGTCCGGCGCTGCTCCATGCGCAACCGCAACTGCGAGTCGAGCTCCTTGAAGCGCTTGTCGATCGCCGGCAGCTCCGCGCCGTAGTAGCGGCCGCGCAGTTCGATGATCTCGGCGAACGAGTCGAGCGACTCGCTCCAGGCAACGAGCCTTCTGCGCAGCTGCTCCAGGTCGAAGTAGTTCTGCAGCGACTCCTGGAAGTCGTCGGAGGCCATCATCTCGAGCAGGTAGTGGGTCTCTGGCGCGTCGGGCAGCTCGCGCAGCTTCACGACCCAGTTGCTGTCCAGCTTCGCCTCGTCGCGAACCAGCGCGGCGCGGAACCTGCCTTCGCGGATGCTCTTGAGCGACGCGTCGAGCTTGCCCAGCTCGGCGCCGAAGGTCTGCAGCGCCGCCGCGTAAAGTTGCGCGGCACGGCCGTGCAGCGCGAGCTTGCTGTACGCGTAAGGCGTGCCGAGCAAACTTTCCTGGACGGCCTTGTCCGTGCTGTTGCGCTGGATCAGCGTCGACCACGGCACGAGTGCGCTATCGAACTTGCCTTCGGCGGCGTCGGCCCATCCGGAGCTCAGCAATGCCCGGTTGGAAAACGGGCCGCTGACGCGCACACGGTCGAGATATTGCTTGGCTTCGGCCGTGCGGCCGGACGCGATCAGCCGGCTCCCCAGCAGCAGATTGGCCTTGTCCTTGATCGCCAAGTTCGCTTCGTCGCTCGCCGGCAGCGAACCCGCCTTGGCCAGTTGATCGAAGCCTGTGGTCTCCTGGTTGCTCAGAACGAACGCGATGCCGAGGTTGTAGGCCGCAAAACCCTCGAACCCCTTCTCGCTCTGGAGCCCCTCGAAGGCTTTGATCGCCTCCGTCAAACGGCCGGCGTGCAGATAGACCTGACCGCGCAGCAGTTGCTCTTCGCCGCGGATCTTCTCCGGGATGCGGCCCTTGATCTTCTCGACGGCTGCGAGCGCGGCGCTCACGTCGCCCTTCTGCATCAGGATGCGCCCCAGCCGCCAGGCAGCCTCGTTGCGGATCGCCTCGTCGACGTTGCCCTCCAGCACGGCCTTCATCGCGCGGCCTGCCCGTTGGTGCATGCGGTACGACAACTCGAAGTCGCCCACCGAGAACTTGGCCTGGTTGACTTGATAGTGCAGCGGGTCGAGCTTCGGGTCGTCGAGGCGGTAGAACTGCCAGAGCTCGGTGTCCAAGCGACTGACGGCGTCGAAGTAGTTGCCCTGCGCGGCCTGGTAGTACGCCTCACCCAGATAGAGGTCCTTGGCGAGCGCCTTGTTCTCTGGCGGCGCCGCCAACACCATCGGGCTCAAGCACAGCCCGACGAGGACAAGACATCTGCGGATCACGCGCGCTATTCCTTGAACTGGATGGCCTTCCCACCCTGCCCGGAGCGGTCGACGACGATTTCGAGCAGCTTGGGCTCGACGGCCTTCTTGAATTCATAGGCCGCGACCTGCCGGAATTCGGCGCCATCGGCGCTCTTGCCGATCACGGACACCTCGAGTGAGTGCGCGCCAGTGCGGACATTGCCGGTGTGAATGCGCTGCACGCCACCGCCTTGCAGTGCCTCGAGCTCCTTGAACGTGTAGATGTGGCGCGCCGCGTCCTTGCCGTCGAGCTTGATCTGGACCGAATCGAGGCGCAGCTTCCCATCGCCCACCAGGCTCAGGAAGAGCGCCAGCTGGGTGTTGGACGGATAGAGCAGCTTCTCCTCGAGTTGCGTCAACTCCGAGGAGATCGCCAGCGCGTCCTTCTTGATGTCCTGCACCTGCTCGTCGAGCCCTTTGAGCTGCTCCTTGGACACCGGTTGTGCGAGGGCCGCGTACGCCATTGCGCCGCCGGCGAGCGCTGCGAAAAGATTGCGAAAGCGGTTCATAGAGGCATATCTCTGATTGGCAAAGCCGCACGAACGCAACAATCGTCCATACGGGCTCGAATCCGAATTCCCACATAAGCCGAAGTCATGCTGCCACACCAATCCGCGCCGTTTTGGGGCGCTCAATCGCTTGTTGTCGCGCGCTGACGAAAACATCGAGGAGATGTATGTGTTCGTGTGCCGTCCATGCTGGCGATTCGTGACACCCATCACGAAGCACTGCAGCATGCTGTGCGAGCTCTGCGGCGTTGCAATCTGTCGCATCTCATGGCCAACAGACCGGTCGATGCGACGTTCAAGACGCGCTCGCGCGATCCTGCAGTTGCCGTCGGTGCCAAGGGAGCAGTCGGGGAAAAGGCACATGCCGGTCGTGTCGGACTTCGCGCGGAATTGGCCTCTGGGCACCTCGATGCCCCCGATTCGCCACATCTGGCCGTTCGTTAATTAGTGGGCAATTTGGCCAACTCGGTCGTTTTGTTTCTGAGGCACCCCCCGGTTTTTCGGCCGGTTGCAAGTTGGAGGTGCCGCAACTTCGGACTCCGGCACCGTTACGAATGCATCAACACGGTGGGAGGAACGGCGTGATCGGAGCTCATAGGTTCAAGCACTCGGGGGACGCGCGCGGGCAGCAATTGGCGTTTCGCGGCGCCTCGCGATGAGTTTCCGACGAGCTGCAGCGCAAGCGTCTGCCAGGTTCCCGAGGCGGCAGTGCATCGATGGTTCGCACCCGCCCCACCGCGTGCAAGCCGATTCAGGAATGGCGACGCAGCAACAACGCCGCGCCACACCAGCCCATGATGTGTCGTTTCAGGACCTCTAATCAGGCAGCGACATCGCTGCGCGCAGCCTGCTTCGGCAAGGCGAACGCGGCGCGTTGGCTGTTGCGGTTGTTCGCCTTGCTGTCGCTGTGGATTGGCACGTCCGTGGCACACGCCGGAACGGCCTTCTGCCGCGACTACCCCGTGATCAACGGGTACTACGTCATCGACGGCAGCAATCCGGCGATCACGCCCGCCACGCTGCCATCGGCGATCAGCATCGACGCCACCGACCAGTTCCACTGCTACATCAAGAACTTTCCGCTGTCCGCCAAGTGGCCGCAGGGCCTCACTTCGACGGTGAACTTTGCCAACGGAACCACGGGGCTCGTGGTCTTCGAAAACGTGTACTACACGGGCAACATGGCCTGCTCCAACACGCAGGTCAAGATCTGGTTCGCGAACGGTGCCTTCTACGCCCCCGGCAACAACAACGCCTGCCAGGATCTCTTCATTCCGATCGAGGCGGTGTCGAAGCGGACGCCGGGGCCGACCGCAACGATCGGCGTGCCGTTCACCTACACCGTGACGGTGCCGGTGATGTACGACCCGGCGACGGGCACGACCTTGCAGACGCCGTCGCCCAACACGCTGTCGAACGCGACGATCTACGACGACCTGACGACGATCGGCGCGTCGGCCACCTACGTCAGCAACACCGCCTTCCTGGTCAACGGCGGCACGCGCACGCCGATCGGCCCGCTGGCGCTCGGAGCGTCGCCGGCCACCTTGTCGTCACTCGGCATCCCGGCATCGGACAACACCAAGCACATCGTCTTCTCGTCCGACGCCAACGCGGCGCTGACCAGCGTCGCGCCCGGCACGCAAATCGAGATCCAGATGACCGTGGTGCTCGACGACATGCCCGCGAACGTGGCCGGCACGCAGTTCATCAACACCGCCAAGTGGTGGTTCGGCCGCGTGATCGACGGCGTGACCTACGCGCCGCTGCCGGGCCAGTCGGGCATCTCCGCGCCGATGACCATCGTCGAGCCCGGGCTGACGGTGGACAAGAGCGGTTCGACCGCGACCTTGAACGTCGGCGCGCCCGGCACCTTCCGCCTGAACGTGCAGAACGCCGGCGCCGGCGACGCGTGGAACGTCAGGGTCACCGATCTCATACCGAGTGGCATGCGCGGCTTCAACCCGACGCCGACAGTCACGGCCGCGCTCTATGCCGCCGACGGCACGACGCAACTCTCGGCACTGACGGCGGGCACGCACTACGCCGTCAACTACAACGCGGCCACCGGCCAACTCACGTTGACCCTGGCCGACGGTGTCAAGGTCGGGCCGTCGCAGCGCCTCGTCGTCGACTACCAGGCGCGACTGGACTTCGGCACGCCGCCGGGCCTGACCTTTACCAACGTCGCCGGTGCGACGCAGTGGTTCAACGCACCGGCCGGCACCGCCGGGCGCCGCGCGTACAGCAAGACGCTGACCGACGGCACGCCGGCCACGCTGGACTTCCAGGACGCGTTCACCGTCACCTCGGCGTTCCAGGGCTACTACTTCCTGAAGTCGGTCGCGAACCTCACGCAAGGTGTCCTGGCGCCAGCGACGACCGCACTGCCTGGCGACCGGCTGCGCTACACGTTGCAGATCCAGAACTTCACGCTGCCGACGCTCAGCAACGTCAGCGTGACCGACAACTTCGGCGCGCGCAGCCCGAACGGCTTCGCGCCAGGATCATTGACGCTGGTCAGCAGCGACTTGCCCGCCGGCACGCTCAATGTGGCGCCGAACGGCGGTACCAACGGCGCCGGCCTCATCACGATCAGCAACCTGACGCTGGCGCAGGACCAGCAATACACCGTCGTCGTCGACGTGACGCTGGCGCCCGGCCTCGCCGCCGGCACCGTCG
Source organism: uncultured Piscinibacter sp. (assembly GCF_937952055.1). Classification (GTDB taxonomy): domain Bacteria; phylum Pseudomonadota; class Gammaproteobacteria; order Burkholderiales; family Burkholderiaceae_C; genus Piscinibacter. The sequence continues at coordinate 894,394 of NZ_CALFYO010000021.1, read as the reverse complement.
TCAGCAACCAGGGCGCGATGACCGGCATCGACCCGGCCAGCAGGACCTGGAACGGCCTCAGCGACAACCCGTACGTCAATGGTGCGGCGCTGCTCGAAGGCGCGACCCCGCCCGATGCCACCAACATCAACATTCTCTCGGTCGGGCCGCTGACCAAAGCAGCGACACAAGCCACGGCGGCGATCGGCCAGCCCTTCACCTACCGCATCACGGTGCCGGCGACAGCGCAGCCCGTGGCGCTGAACGACGTGCGGGTCCTCGACGACATCAGCCTCGCAGCCAGGGGCGTGTCGCTCAGCTACGTGAGCGCGCGCGCGCGTTTGGCGTCGAACACGAGAACCTGGGCGACGCTCAGCAACAGCGGCACGGCCACGAGCCTCGTGCTGCAGGACACCGTGAGCGGCGGCCTCGACGTGCCTGCCGGCGACCAGCTTGTCGTCGATGTCGTCCTGGTGCTCAACGACGACATGGTGAACAACGCGCCGGGCAAGCAGTTCTCGAACACGGCGACTTACACCTACAACAGCATCAACGGCAGCGACGCGAGCCGTGTCAACGGCTTGGCGGGCACCAGCGGCGCGATGACCATCGTTGCGCCGACCCTCACGGTGCGAAAGAGCGGACCCGCCACCTTGCGACTGGGCGGCACGGGCACGTTCACGCTCAACGTGCAGAACACGGGCAGCGGCACGGCCTGGAACACGGCGCTGACTGACCGCCTGCCGAACATCACGACCGCCCCGACCGGCGGCATGTGCGCCGCGGAGCCGACCAACGTCACCGCGCGCGTGTTCCAGGCCGACGGCACGACGCCGGTGTCCGCCGACCTGGTCAACGGGACCGACTTCACGGTCGGTTTCGCGCCCGCTCCGACCTGTGTGATGACGATCAACCTGCAAGGCAGTGCGGCAGCGATCGCGCCGACCCAGCGCCTGATCCTCACCTACAGCACCGCGGTCGATCCTGGCACCAGCAGCGGCGTGACGCTGACCAACGTCGCCGGGGCCACGCAATGGCTCAGCGCCAACCCGGCGGTCGCTGGCAGCGCGGGCCGCATCCACACCACCCAGAACACGCTGACCAATGGCACACCGGGCGTGCTGGACTTCCAGGACGCGTTCTCGCTGACCACCGTCTCGCCGACGCTCGACTTCCGCAAGAGCGTGGTCAACGTCACCACAGGCCAGAACCCCGGCAGCAACGCGCGGCCGGGAGACCTGCTGCGCTACACGCTGACGGTGCGGAACATCAGCGCGCTGGCGCTCACCGACGGCAGGCTGACCGATGAACTCGACCGCCTCAATGCGACGGCCGCGTTCGTGCCTGGCAGCCTGACGCTCGTGTCCGCGCCGGCCGGTACCACTGCCACCGTCAGTGCGAATGGCGGCGCGAAAGGCACCGGCCTGCTGCAGGTGAGCGGCGTCAACATCGCAGCCCAGGGGTTGCCGGGCGACACGATCACGATCGTGTTCGAGGCACGCCTGGCCTCGGTGATCACGAGCGCCACCGTCGTCCTGAACCAGGCGCGACTGACCAGCGCAACCAGCCAGCCCGCCGTCAGCGACGACCCCAACGTCAGCGGCGCCGAGGATCCGACGCGCACGCTGATCGCATCGAACCCGGTGCTGCAGGTGCGCAAGGTGTCGCAGGACGTGACCGGCGATCCCGCGGTGCTGCGACAGGGTGACCGGCTGCGCTACACGATCACGGTCAAGAACATCGGCACCGAGAACGCGGTCAACGTGACGTTGCGCGATCTGGTGCCGGCGAACACGAGCTATGTCGCAGGCAGCACCACGCTCAACGGCGTGACGGTTGCCGATGCCGGCAACAGTTCGCCGCTGCAGGCCGGCCTGCAGATCCACACGCCCGAGGATCCCACGCCGGGTGCACTGCGTGCGGACACGGCCTCGACGACGAGCAACGTCGCGACGATCACGTTCGACGTGACGATCAACGCCAACACGCTCGACGGCACGCTGATCAGCAACCAAGGCTTCGTCGACGGCTCCGGTGCGGGCAGCGGTGCGTTCCCCGAGAAGCCATCCGACGATCCGCGCACGCCGGCCGTCGATGACCCGACGCGCGACATCGTCGGTCCCTACCCGCTGCTGGTGGCACGCAAGACGGTGGCGATCGTGGTCGATGTCAACGGCAATGGCGTGCTCGATCCGCTCGACGTCATTCGCTACACGATCACGATCGACAACCTGTCGGGACTCCCGGCCAGCGGGGTCGTGCTGACCGACGAGGTGCCGGCCAACACGACCTACGTCGCCGACACGGTCACGCTCAACGGCAGCGCGATCGCGCGGCCCGATGGCGGCGTGTCGCCGCTGATCGCGGGAATCCCGGTGAACTCGCCGGCCGCCGCCAGTGGCTCGGTGGCGCCACGCTCCACGGCCGTCATCACCTTCGACACACGCGTGAACGCCGGCGTCGCAACCGGCACCGTCATCAGCAACCAAGGCAGCGTAGCGAGCACGCAGCTGCCGAGTCAACTCACCGACGCCGACGGCGACAGCAGCAACGGCTACCAGCCGACGACCATCATCGTCGGCAGCGCGCAGCAGCTGTTGATTGCCAAGGCCGTGCAGGTCGTGGGCGGCGGCCCTGCGCTGCCGAGCTCGCAGCTCGAGTACTTCGTGGTGGTGACGAACACCGGCTTGGTGGCCGCCACCAACGTGGTGATCACCGACGATCTCGGTGCGCTGCCGCTCGCGTCGCAGGTGACGTACGTGGCGGGATCGGCCACGCTGAACGGATCGACTGGCGGCGTGAGCCTCGTCGGCGCACAACTGCGGGCCGACTATGCGGCCACGTACGGCACGCTGGCTCCCGGCGCGAGCGCGCAGCTGCGCTTCAGGGTGCAGATCGCTCCGGGCCTGTTGCCGGGCAAGCTGATCACCAATACGGCGCAAGTCGCGTGGAACACGCCGACGCTCACGGCCTCAGCCAGCGCCACCATCGCAGTGGGTGCCATTGCAGGCGTAGCCAGCCTCAACGGGAGCGTGTGGCACGACGCCAGCCTTGACAAGGTCGCCGACCCGGGCGAGGCGCCGCTGCAGGGTTGGACCGTGGAGGTGCTGCGCAACAACGTGCTGCTCGGTACGGTGACCACCGACGCGAACGGCCAGTACGCGATCAGCGGCTTGTCGCCGTCCGTCACGGCTGCCGATCAATTCGCGCTGCGCTTCAGCGCACCCGGCAGCGGCATGACGACGGCCAAGCTCGGCCGCGCCGACTCGGCGTTCGTCAACGGCATGCAGGCCATCAGCGGCATCTTCGCGCCCGCAGGCAGCAACCTGCAGAACCTCAACCTGCCGCTGCAGCCGAACGGTGCGACCTACGACTCGCTGGTGCGCACGCCGGTGATGGGTGCCACCCTGCACATGGTTCGCGCGGGCAGCACGATGCCGCTGCCGTCCGGCTGCTTCGACGATCCGGTCCAGCAGGGTCAGGTCACGCTGGCGGGCGGCGATTACAAGTTCGACCTCAACTTCAGCGATCCGTCGTGCCCGTCGGTCGGCCAGTACCTGATCCAGGTGACGCCGCCCGCGACGTACATGCCCGGCGTTTCCAAGGTCATCCCGCCGATGTCGGACGCCAACACGGTGTCCTTCTCGGTGCCGAACTGCCCGGGCTCCGCGTCGGACGCGGTTCTCAACGCGAGCAGCTACTGCGAAGCGCAGGCGTCCGAGCGACCGCCCGCCATCGCGGTGCCCGCCGGCAGCGCCGGCACGAATTACTACCTGAACCTGACGCTGAACAACAGCGCCACGCCCGGCACCAGCCAGATCTACAACAACCACATCGCGATCGACCCGCGCCTCGGCAATGCGGTGACCATCACGAAGGTCGCCGCGCTGCAGAACGTGCCGCGCGGCCAGCTGGTGCCGTACACGATCACGGTCACCAACACGCTGGCGGCACCGCTCACGCGGCTCAGCGTGATCGATACCTTCCCGGCCGGCTTCAAGTACGTGCCGGGAACGGGCCGGGTGGACGGCCAGGCGATCGAGCCGACGGTGGCCGGCAACCGGCTCACCTGGGCCGACCTGGTGCTGACGACGAATACCAAGCGAACGATCCAGCTGGTGCTGATCGTCGGCTCAGGCGTCAGCGAAGGGCTGTACGTCAACCGGGCTCAGGTGTTCTCGGCGCAGCTCGACACCGCGGCATCGCCCGAAGCCAGCGCGACGGTGCGGGTCGTGCCCGATCCCACGCTCGATTGCTCCGACGTCATCGGCAAGGTGTTCGACGACGTCAACATGAACGGCTATCAGGACGAGGGGGAGCCCGGCCTGCCCGGCGTGCGCCTCGTGACCGCCAACGGCCTGATCGTGACGACCGACCCGCACGGCCGCTTCCACGTGACCTGCGCGGTGGTGCCCGATCCGGATCGCGGCTCCAACTTCATTCTCAAGGTCGACGACCGCTCGCTGCCCACGGGCTATCGCGTCACGACCGAGAACCCGCTCGTGCAACGCGCCACGCGCGGCAAGATGATCAAGTTCAACTTCGGCGCAGCGATCCATCGCGTCGTCAAACTCGATCTCGCCGATGGCGTGTTCGAGCCCGGCAAGACCGAGATGCGCATCCAGTGGAAGCAGCGCATGAAGTTGCTGCACGGTGAGCTGAAGAAGGGGACCTCCGTGCTGCGCCTGGCCTACATGGCCGAGAACGAGAGCGAGAGCCTCGTCAAGCTGCGTCTTGCCGCCATCAAGAGCGAGATCGAGGCGGCGTGGAAGCGCGAGGGCGCCCGCTACGACCTGACCGTCGAGACCGAGGTGTTCTGGCGAACCGGGGCGCCCGGCCAGCGGGCCGGGGACTGACATGCGGAGATCACTCATTCCATTCGTTCGTCTCGCGCTCGGCCTGCTGCTGCCGGCGGTGGCGATGGCGCAGTCCACGCCGGCCAAGGATGAGCCGGTGAAGCCCGGCATGCAGAAGATCATCACGACGCCGTCGCTCGGCCAGACGGTCGAGAAGCAGCTCGATCCCGATGCGCCACTGAAGCCGTGGAAGCTCGACGAGGACACCCTGCCGCCGCTGGTGAAGGAGCGCTCCGAGAGCCAGGAGGTGATCGAGAAGAACGTGCGGAACATCAAGGTGCAGAACTTGCTGCCGCCGATCTACTTCGATTCGGGCAAGGCGAACATCTCGCAGGAGTACGTCGAGAAGGTGCGCAAGATCCTCGAGGGCATGAAGGACCGGCGCAACGTGCGCCTGCATCTGGTCGGCCACACCGACAACGTGCCCCTCTTCGGCGAGACCCGCATCCAATACGGCGACAACGACGGGCTCTCGCGCGAGCGCGCCGGCGTCGCCGCCGAGTTCTTCCAGAAGGCGCTCAGCCTGCCGCCCGAATCGGTCACCTACGAAGGCCGGGGCGAACGCGAGCCCGTCGCTTCGAACACCACCGAAGCGGGGCGCGCTCGGAACCGCCGCATGGAGGTGGAGGTCTGGTACGACGAGATCGACGAGAAGCCGGTCGTCAAGCAGGTGGTGGTGCAGGAGAACGTGCAGCGCGTAAAGGTCTGCCGCGTCGAGCAGATGTGCAAGCTCAGCTACAAGGAGGGGCACGCCAAGCGCACGCGTGTGAAGAACCTGATCCCGCCGTTCCACTACGAGGAGGGCAATGTCACCGTGCCGGCGGAGTACCAGCAGAAGCTGTTGCAGGTGCTGAACGACCTCGGCGACAAGCGCAACGTGGTGATCAAGTTCATCGGCTACACCGACACCGTGCCGCTGACCGGCCGCGACGAGCGCATCTACGCCAACCACGTTGGCATCTCGAAGGCGCGTGCCCGCCGCCTGGCCCAGGCGCTGCAAGACGCGCTCAAGCTGCCGGCTGCCGCCGTCGAGAGCGACGGCAAGGGCGCGACCAACCCCATCGCCCCCAACGACACCGAGAACGGCCGCGCGGCCAACCGGCGGGTCGAGGTCGAGTTCTGGTACGACGATGCGCTGAAGGAACTGTCGTCGGAGCCACAGATGTGCCCCGCACCGACCGAACCGGAGACGGTCACGCGCGTCTACCAATCGCCGAGCATCACGATCAAGCCCGTCGTCTACGAGAACGGCAAGGCGTTGCTGCCGCCGAATTTCGCGCAGGACCTCGCGACGATGATGGGCGAGATCAAGGATCGGAAGCGCGTGCGCCTGCGCTTCATCGGCACCACCAGCACCGAGCGACTCGACCGGCGCACCGCGCTCGCCTACGGCGACGACATTGGCCTGTCGACCGCGCGCGCCCGCACCGTGATGGACACGGTCGCCAGGGAACTGGACCTGACGCCCGAACAGGTCGAGCACGAGGGCCGCGGCTACGTGCAGACCGACGACGTGGTCAGCAACGGCTTCGTCGAGGCCGACGTCTCGCGCGTGCAGGCGCAGGTGGTCTATGACGATCTCGCGCCCATCGACAACCTCGAAGGCCTCGACGTCACGCGCTTGACGCGCGACGTGACGGTGGCGAACCCGTATGCGCTCAATCTGATGCGCATCACGGTCGACGGCAAGCCGCTCGACGATCCCGGCAAGAGCATGCCCGACGTCCAGCGCTGCACCGACGTCGCGTTCGAGAAGGCGCGCATCCAGTTCAAGTACGACAACCTCGACCTGAAGCCACGGCTCAACGTGACGGCCTGGCCCCAGTCGATCCGCTACCAGGACGACCTCAGCACCGATCTGATCGACGATCTGGTCCGCTTCAAGGCCTATTCGAACTACCCTGCCTTCATCGTCGGCGGCGAAGTGCGCATCTTCGACAAGGACAAATCCGTGCGCGAGGAGCCGCTGGCCGTGGTGCCCGTCGACAAGGACGGCTACGCGCAGTGGCGCGCCGATCTCCCCTCGTACGCCGCGCCGGGGCGCGACCTCCAATACGTGCTGCGGGTGTACGACAAGGACGGCCGCTTCGATGAAACCGCGCCGCAGCCGGTGTGGGTCATCGACAGCGTGGCGCCCGACGTCGCCGAGAAGGACGCCGAGCGCGAACTGCTCGCGGGCTACGGCGAGAGCCGCCTCGCGGTGCAGAGCATTCCGCTCCACGGCGGCACCATCAAGGTGTTTGGGACCGATATCCCGGATGGGCACCGTGTCTCGGTGGCGGGCCGAAGCGTGCCCGTGGCCGCGGACAGGAAGATCGTCGTCGAAGAGATCCTGCCGCAGGGCATGCATACCGTCGAGGTGTCGGTGCTCGACGCCGAAGGCAACGGCCAGATGTACCTGCGCGATCTCGAGCTCGAAAAGACCGACTGGTTTTACGTCGCCATCGCCGATGTGACGGCATCGAAGTCCTCCACCAGCGGGCCGGCCAGGCTGGTCGCCCCCGACAACGGGCACTACGACAACAACACCTCTCTCGACGGACGGTTCGCGTTCTTTACGCGCGCCAAGTTCGGCGACCAGTGGAAGCTCACCGCCAGCGCGGACACGCTCGAAGGACCCTTCAGCAGCTTGTTCAGCAACTTCATGCAGAAGACGCCGGACGCGATGTTCCGCCGCCTCAATCCCGACTACTACTACCCGAGCTACGGCGACGACAGCACGACCGAAGAGGCCGCGCCCACGCTGGGCAAGTTCTACGCGAAGCTGCAGAACCGGGCGCACTATGGCCTCTGGGGCAACTTCAGGATCGGCTACACCGACAACAGCCTCGCGCACGTGGACCGCACGCTGTACGGCGCCAACCTGCACTACGAGCCGGCCACCCCCACCAAGTTCGGCGAAAAGCGCCTGGTGTTCGACGGCTTTGCCGCGCAGCCCGGCACGGTGGCCGGGCGCGACGAGTTCCGCGGCACCGGTGGCTCGCTGTACTACCTCAAGCACCAGGACATCATGACCGGCTCGGAGCGCGTGCGCATCGAGTACCGCGACAAGACCTCGGGCCTCGTGGTCGCGGTGAAGAACCTGGTTCCGATCCAGGACTACACCATCGACTACCTGCAAGGCCGCGTCCTGCTGTCGTCGCCGCTGTCCCCGGTGGCGAGCGACAACCTGCTCGTCGTCAGCGACATCAGCTCCGGCAACGAGGTGTACCTGGTCGCGCGCTATGAATACTCCACCGGCTTCGAGGAACTGGACAACGTGTCGACCGGCGGACGCGTGCACTACTGGGTGAACGACAACCTGAAGCTCGGCGCGACGGCCAACCGGAACACCGATCCCGGCGCCGAGAGCAAGCTCGGGGCGGTCGACATCATGTGGCGCCACAGCGCGACCACGTGGCTGAAGGTCGAGGCCGGCGCCAGCACCGGCACCGGCTCGACCGCGTTCGGCTCGAACGACGGTGGCTTCAGCTTCACGCCGACCACGACGACGACGGCCCCGGTGCCGCCGGCGGTCGACGACGGACGTCACGGCGCGACTCGCGTCGACGGCAGTCTCGACCTCAGTGACGTGCACAAGGGAGCCAACGGCCAGGTGACCCTCTATCGCCAACAGGTGGAAGGCGGCTATGCGGCTCCCGGCGCCATGGCGCTGACCGATGTGAACCGCCAGGGCGCATCGGTGAAGACGGCCATCACCGACAAGGTCGACCTGCGGGCCAAGGTCGACAAGCGGTCCCAGGACCAGTCGCTCGAGACCTCGGCGCTCGAAGTCGATGCCGACTATCGGCTCGACAACCACTGGAAGATCAGTTCCGGCGTGCGCAAGGACAGCCGAACGGACAACTCGCCGGTGGTCCCGCTGACGCAGGTGCAAGGCGAGCGCACCGACGTGGTGGTGCGCGCCAGCTACGACTCGCAGGACAAGTGGGCCGCGTACGGCTACGTGCAGGACACCGCCTCGACCACCGGCAACCGCGAGCAGAACGGGCGCGTCGGCGCCGGCGGCGCGTACCGCTTCAACGATCGCCTCAAGATGAGCGGCGAACTGTCGAACGGCGATCTGGGTGTCGGCGCACGGGTGGGGACTGAGTACCTGGTCTCGGACAAGACCGTCACCTATCTCAACTACGCGCTGGAGAACGAGCGCACCGACAACGGCATCCTCGCCAATCGGGGCAACATGATTGGTGGCGTGAAGAGCCAGTATTCGGAGACGATCAACATCTTCGGCGAAGAGCGATACACGCACGGCGATGTGCCGGTCGGTCTGATGCACTCAGCGGGCGTCGAGTACCGCCCCAACGAGCGTTGGAACTTCGCCACCCATGTCGACGTCGGCACGCTGCGCGACAACCTCACGGGTGCGGAGATGGAGCGCGCGGGCTTCGCCGTGTCGGCCGGCTACGGGTTCGAAGCGATCAAGGTCGCGTCGGTCATCGAGTACCGGCGTGATCAGGTGCAGTCGCTCGACCTCACGTTCTCGAACCGCAAGAACTTCCTCACGAAGAACAGCCTGAAGTACCAGATCAATCCCGACTGGCGCCTGATCGGCAAGTTCAACTACTCGAAGAGCAAGAGCTCGTTGGGTGAGTTCTACGACGGCAGCTACACCGAGGCCGTCGTCGGCTACGGCTATCGACCGGTCAGCAACGATCGCCTCAACGCCCTCGTGAAGTACACCTACTTCTACAACCTGCCGACGTCCGTGCAGGAGCTGGTGCCGAACACCGCTGCCACCTACATCCAGAAGAGCCACATCGTGTCGATCGACGCGATCTACGACCTCACGTCTCGCTGGTCGGTGGGCGGCAAGTACGCGCGCCGAATGGGGCAGATCAGCCAGGACCGCGTCAACCCGGTGTTCTTCGACAGCACGGCCGACCTGTACATCGCCCGCGCCGATTGGCGCGTGCTGCGCCAGTGGGACCTCACGATCGAAGGCCGCTTGCTGTCCGTCCAGCAAGCGAGCGACACGCGCAGCGGCGCTCTGGTGGCCGCCTACCGGCACCTGTCGAACAACGTCAAGCTGGGCGCGGGCTGGAACTTCACCGATTTCTCGGACGACCTCACGAACCTCAGCTTCACGCACCGTGGCGCGTTCATCAACATGGTGGCGAAGTTCTGACGGTGCGATCAGCCCACGAACCGTCGACGTCCAACGTGAGTGACCACGCGCAAGGTTGCCGCACCATCACACTGTCAAAGCGCCGGCAAGAGGCTCAAGCCAAGACGCTGCTGCTACTCCAGGCGGAACAGCGAGTTGGAAAGGATGACCTGCGAAGGTAGGTCGTCGTGACGGGCGCTGCATCGCAGATGCAGGCCAGTGTGGACTTGTTGTCTGGGTTTGCCGAAGACCTGATCGTTCGAGAGAGCGCCGAAGTCTGGCGTCGGTATGTGGACGCCATGCATCGCGCGGCAGCTGCGCAGTCCGGCAGGTCGAACCAGCTCGCCTTCAGTAGCCGACTGCTGGCGGCAGCCCACCGAGTACCCGGTCGGCTTCTGGAATATGTCGACATGGGAGCAGCACTCGCAGCGGCGCGAGGCGGGCCGGATCGAGCGGGCGCGCATCAAGGGTTCCATGCGTCGAGTCTGGCCGGCTCCAAGCTCACGGCGTGAGCCATCGCAGGCGCCGTTGCAGCTCGAATCGGCGATTCGGATCCCCGCCACGGATCGGCATCGGCCCCTCGGTGCCAACTGGCGGTCAGGCAGGGGACAGGCCGCCGGACCGGCCGGAGAGCAAGCAACGGCGCAGGGGGGGTGACCGACTCCTTCTCCGCCAACGAACGAGCCGCCCGCGAGGCGGCTCTTTCGTCCGCACGCATTCACACATCTTTACCCCCTGGCCATGCCGGCTTCACCCCCGGCGGCAAGCATCTCGTTCCATGGGCCCCCGGGGCCCGCCACCACAGGAGCCAGAGATGTCCCGTACCGAAGTCACCGTCGCCAGCCGTCCGACCGGCGCGCGCGGCATGAAGTGGATGCTGTCAGGCATGGTCGTCGCCGTCGCGGCCACCTTCGCACTGTCCGCCTGGGCCATGCCCGGCGGCTACGGCCACCATGGCCTGGGCGAGCGTGGCGGCTACGGCATGATGATGGGCGGCAGCGGCATCGATCGCATGCTCGATGGCCTGAACGCCAGCGACGCGCAGCGCAGCCAGATCAAGCAGATCTTCAAGGCGGCAGCCGACGACCTGAAGGGCCAGAGGGAACAGCGCCGCGCGCTGCGCGAGCGCAGCATGCAGATCATCTCGGCGTCGAATGTCGACGCGGCCGCGGCGGAATCGGTGCGCCAGCAGATGCTGCAGCAGCACGACCAGGCCAGCAAGCGCATGCTGCAAGCCATGCTCGACGCCAGCCAGGTGCTCACGCCCGAGCAGCGCGCCCAGCTTGGCGAACGCATGAAGCAGCGCAGCGCGGTGATGCACGAGCGCGTGCAGCGCATGGAGCGTGAGCGGTCGAAGCAGTGACGGTGAAGTGGCAGGCGTGACGCTATCCTTGCGTGGAGCGACCGCCGCCCTGCCTCCGGGCCGGGCGCCGGTCGCCAACGCCGACTCTCCCTACGCTGTCCGCACCATGAGCTCACGCCTGCTGCTGATCGACGACGATGCCCGACTCTCCGCGATGGTCGGCGACTACCTCCGTCATGCAGGCTTCGACGTGACCACTGCCGGTTCGCTGGCCGCAGGGCGCGAGCGGCTGGCGGCGGAGAGCTTCGACGCGCTGGTGCTCGACCTGATGCTGCCCGACGGCGACGGTCTGGATCTGTGTCGCGAGTTGCGTTCAAACGCGCGCACCCGCGCGCTGCCGCTGCTCATGCTCACTGCACGCGGCGAGCCGCTGGACCGCATCTTGGGCCTGGAACTCGGTGCCGACGACTACCTCGGCAAGCCCTTCGAGCCGCGCGAGCTGCTCGCGCGCATCAAGGCACTGCTGCGGCGCGCCGCACCGCAGCCGGCCGACGACGAGGTGCTGCGTTTCGGTCGGCTGGAGGTCGACCTCGGCGCCCGATTGGCGCGGCTGGACGGCAAGCCCTGCGACCTGACCAGCCACCAGTTCGACCTGCTCGTGGTGCTGGCGCAGAGCCCGGGCCGCGTGCTGTCGCGCGACCAGATCATGGATGCGCTGAAGGGTCACCCGCTGGAGGCCTTCGATCGCTCGATCGACGTGCACATCTCACGCATCCGCGCTGTCATCGAGGACGATCCGAAGGCGCCGCGTCGCGTGCTGACGGTACGCGGAGCGGGCTACGTGTTCGCGAAGAAGCAGGATGCCGACGACGAGTCCTGACCGGTCGGCTTCCGGATGAAGTCGCTCTACCTGCGCATCTACCTCACGGTGGTGGCCGTGCTGCTGCTCTTCGCGGCGGTGTCGGGTTGGGTGTTCCAGCGCCACCTCGAGCAGCAGCGTGAGCGTGTCGAGAGCCTGCTCGGCGACCGCATGGCCGCCTGGGGCGAGCTGCTGCAGCGCTCGCTGCCGGGGCCGACGGCGACACCGCAGGAGCAGGCCGAAGCGGTGCAGGACTGGTCGCAACGGCTGCGTCTGCCGATTGCGCTCGACGACGCGCAGGGTGTGCGCATCGTGGCGTCCGAGTCCTTCCTGCGGCGGCAGGACGAGGAGGGCGCGCGCATCGCCGCGGTACGGCTCGACGATGGCCGCACGCTGTGGATCGTGCGGCCGCGCTTCCGAGGGCCGCCACGTGCCGGCGGGCCACCCGACCTGCGCGGCGGTCCGCCGGGCGCGCTGACCGGCGACGTGCTGCTGCCCTTCCTGCCACCCAACGTGCCGCGTGGGCTGGGCGTGGCGCTGTTCCTCTCGGTGCTCTTCCTTGCCGTGGCCGCCGGTGCCTACCCGGTGGTGCGGCGCCTGACGCGCCGGCTCGAAGCGCTGAAAAGGGGCGTGGAGCGCTTCGGCTCCGGCCAGCTCGATCACCGCGTCGAGGTGAGCGGCCGCGACGAGGTGGCCGCGGTGGCGGCAAGCTTCAACCGCGCGGCCTCTCGCGTCGAGGCGCTGCTGCAGTCGAACCGCTCGCTGCTGGCCAATGCCAGCCACGAACTGCGCTCGCCGCTGGCGCGCATGAAGATGGCAGTGTCCATGCTCGACGAAGTCTCGCCGCAGCAGCGCATCGAGCTCAAGCGCGAGATCGAGACCAACGTGGCCGAACTCGACGCCTTGGTCGAGGAGGTGCTGCTTGCCAGCCGGCTCGATGCGGCGGAATCACTGGACCGGCGGGACAGGGTGGACCTGCTCGGCCTGGTCGCCGAAGAGGCCTCGCGGGTCGACGCCGAGGTCGACGGCCCGGCGCTGCAGGTGCAGGGCGACGAAAGGCTGCTGCGCCGCGCCCTGCGCAACCTGCTGGAGAACGCGCGCCGCTACGGCGGCGCCGAGGTGAAGGTGGAACTGGCACGGTCGTCGCTCGGCGTCGAGGTGCGCGTCTGCGACCGCGGCCCCGGCGTGCCCGAGGGGCTGCGCGAGCGCATCTTCGAGCCCTTCTACCGCCTCCCCGGCCATGCCGAGCAGGCCGGCGGCGTGGGCCTGGGGCTCAGCCTGGTGCGTCAGATCGCGCAGCGCCACGGCGGCAGCGTGCGCTGCGAGGCGCGCCCGGGCGGCGGCAGCGTGTTCGTGCTGGAGCTGCCGACGCTCTGACCCCCGGGGCAAACGAGGGTGCGCGCCGGGGCGGCGCGTGCAGAATGGTGGACCGTCGCTTTCACTCCGAACGGCTCCATGCAGAGTCTGCTCCCGCTCCTGGCCGCACTGGCGGCCTACCTGATCGGCTCGTTGTCCTTCGCGGTGATCGTCAGCCGCGTCATGGGCCTGAACGATCCCCGCACCTACGGCTCGGGCAACCCCGGCGCGACCAACGTGCTGCGCTCCGGCAACAAGACCGCGGCGATCCTCACGCTGGTGTTCGACGCGCTGAAGGGCTACGTGCCGGTGCTGCTGGTGGTGATCTTCGGCCCGGCCTACGGTCTGGGCGAAGGCACGGCGGCGCTGGTCGGCCTGGCCGCCTTCCTCGGCCACCTCTGGCCCGTGTTCTTCCGCTTCAAGGGCGGCAAGGGCGTGGCCACGGCGGCGGGTGTGCTGCTCGGGCTGAATCCTTGGTTGGGGGCGGCCACCTTGCTCACCTGGGTGATCATCGCCGCCTTCTTCCGCTACTCGTCACTCGCGGCGATCGTGGCCGCGGCGTTCGCGCCGTTCTACCAACTGCTCATCTGGGGCGGTGGCTCGACGGCGATGGCCGTGGCCGTGATGGGCCTGCTGCTGATCTGGCGCCACAGCGCCAACATCCAGAAGCTGCTCAAGGGCACGGAGAGCAAGCTCGGGCAGAAGGCTGCGCCCGCCGCCACGGTGCACCCGGGCAAGCATGGCCACGGACGTCACGGCCACGCACACGATCGCCGCCACGACAAGTCGCACGGAGCCAAGCCATGAACCTCGAGCACGGGCTGCATCGCTTCCACGTCGGCGACCGGCTGTCCGAGATGGCGGTGCACAACGGCACCGTCTACCTCGCCGGCCAGGTGCCCGACGATGCCACGCAGGACATTCGTGGCCAGACCGAGCAGGTGCTGGCTGCGGTCGACAGACTGCTCGCCGAGGCCGGCACCGACCGTGCGCGCATCCTCATGGCGCAGATCTTCCTCGCCGACCTGACCGACTTCGACGGCATGAACGCCGTCTGGGACGATTGGGTGCCGCCGGGCGACGCGCCGCCGCGCGCCACCGTGCAGGCCCGCCTTGCGCGGCCCGAGTGGAAGATCGAGGTCGTCGTCACCGCGGCGATCTAAGCGCCGAGCGGCCGCGGGTCCACTGCCCCGACAATACGCGGCTGCGCCGCCCGAGAGGCCGGCGCGACCGCCGTTTCCGAATCACCCCACCGTCATGACCACCCGAGTCCTCACCGGCATCACCACCACCGGCACGCCGCACCTGGGCAATTACGTCGGCGCGATCCGCCCGGCCATCGCCGCGAGCCGCCAGAGCGGCGTGGAGAGTTTCTTCTTCCTCGCCGACTACCACGCGCTGATCAAGTGCGACGACCCGGCGCGCATCGAGAGGTCGCGGCTGGAAATCGCCGCTACCTGGCTGGCCGCCGGGCTGGACACCTCGCGCGTGGTCTTCTATCGGCAGAGCGACATCCCCGAGATCCCCGAGCTGACCTGGCTGCTCACCTGCGTCACGCCCAAGGGGCTGATGAACCGCGCCCATGCCTACAAGGCGGCGACCGACGTCAACCAGGAGGCCGGCGAGGACGTCGACTCCGGCGTGACCATGGGCCTGTTCAGCTACCCCATCCTGATGGCGGCGGACATCCTCATGTTCAATGCCCACCACGTGCCGGTCGGACGCGACCAGGTGCAGCACATCGAGATGGCGCGCGACATCGCGCAGCGCTTCAACCACCTGTTCGGGCAGGGGCGCGAGCATTTCGTGTTGCCCGAAGCGGTGGTCGACGAGCAGGTCGCCACGCTGCCGGGGCTGGATGGCCGCAAGATGTCGAAGAGCTACGACAACACCGTGCCGCTGTTCGAGGGTGGCGCGAAGGGATTGCAGGCGGCGATCGCTCGCGTCGTCACGGACTCGAAGTTGCCGGGCGAACCCAAGGACCCGGACAGCGCCCATCTGGTGCCGCTGTTCGAGGCCTTTGCCGGTGCCGACGAGCGTGCCGCGTTCCGTGCCGACCTGAAGGCCGGCCTGGGCTGGGGCGAGGCGAAGCAGCGCGTGGCGCAGCGCCTCGACCGCGACCTCGCGCCGATGCGCGAGCGCTACGAGCAGTTGATCGCCCACCCGGCGCGCATCGAGGACACGCTGATGGAGGGCGCGCGCAGAGCAAGGGCGATCGCCGCGCCGTTCCTCGCGCAGCTGCGCGAAGCGGTGGGGCTGCGCCGCATGGAGGCCGTCTCGACGACGCCTGTCGAGGCGGCGGCCAGGGTGAAGGTCATGCTGCCGTTGTTCAAGCAGTACCGCGAGGCTGACGGACGCTTCTACTTCAAGCTGCTCGACGGCGACGGCCGCCTGCTGCTGCAGAGCGAGGGTTTCGCCAGCGGCAAGGAGGCCGGCCAGTGGGTCGCGCGCCTCAAGCGCGAGGGTGGGGCGGCGCTGGCCGACGTACCGGCCGCACGCGGCGAGGGCGTCGGCGATCACGACGTGGCGCATGCACTCGCGGCGCTGATGGCGGAGGAATGAAGAACCTCGTCGTCCTGATCTCGGGACGCGGCTCCAACATGGAGGCCATCGTGCAGGCCTGCGCCGCCGAGGGCTGGAACGCGCGCATCGCGGCCGTGGTGAGCAGCCGGTCCGATGCCAGCGGCCTGGAGTTCGCACGCGCGCGCGGCATCGCCACCGCGGTGGTCGACCACCGCCAGCATGACTCGCGCGCGGGCTTCGACGCCGAACTGCAGCGCGTCATCGACGGCTACGCGCCCGACCTGGTGCTGCTCGCCGGCTTCATGCGCATCCTCACGCCGGGGTTCGTGGCGCACTACGCCGGGCGCATGGTCAACGTGCACCCCTCGCTGCTGCCCGCATTCGCCGGCCTGCACACCCATCGCCGCGCCATCGAGGCCGGCTGCAAGGTCGCCGGTGCGACGGTGCACTTCGTCACCTCGGAACTGGACCACGGCCCGATCATCGCCCAGGCCGTGGTGCCGGTGCTGCCCGGCGACAGCGAAGACACGCTCGCCGCCCGTGTGCTGGCGCGCGAGCATGTGCTGTATCCGCGCGCCGTGCGCTGGCTCGTCGACGACCTGCTGCGCGTCGAAGGCGCCACCGTGCGCCATCTGCGCGGCGAACCGCAACTGCTGACCTGATGCATCCGAACGCACTGCTCGAACTCGCCACCGAACTGCTGCATCGCGTGCTGCAGTTCAAGCACCCGGCCGACGGTGTGGTGTCGGACTTCTTCCGCCAGCACCGTGCGCTGGGCAGCCGCGAGCGCCACACACTGGCCGAGACCACCTACGCGGTGCTGCGCCAGCGCCTGCTGTTCCAGCACCTTGCGCAGTCGGGCAAGGGCGAGATGGAGCGACGGCTGGCCATCCTTGGCTGGCAGGGCAACGAGGGCTTCCTGCGCGCCGCGCTGAGCGAGACCGAGCAGCAGTGGCTCGCCCAAGTGCAGGCAGTGGACCGTTCGGCCCTGCCGGAGAAGCTGCGCCACAACCTGCCCGAGTGGCTGGCCGACCAGCTGAAGCTGGAGCTTCGCGAAGACTTCTGGCTCTTCGTCGAAAGCATGGCTGCGAGCGCGCCGCTGGACTTGCGGGTCAACACCTTCAAGGCCAAGCGCGACGAGGTGAAGGCAGCGCTGGCCGCCGCCGGCGTCGAGGCGGAACCGACGCCGTTCTCGCCGATCGGCCTGCGCATCCACGGCAAGCCGGCGCTGCAGAAACTCGACGTCTTCACGCGCGGCGACGTGGAGGTGCAGGACGAGGGCAGCCAATTGCTCGCCCTGATGCTCGACCCCAAGCGCGGCGAGATGGTGGTCGACTTCTGCGCCGGCGCCGGCGGCAAGACGCTCGCACTGGGCGCGGCGATGCGCAATACCGGGCGGCTCTATGCCTTCGACACGTCGGGCCACCGGCTCGCATCGCTGAAGCCGCGGCTGGCGCGCAGCGGCTTGTCCAACGTCTACCCGGTGCAGATCGCGCACGAGCGCGACGAACGGATCAAGCGCTTGGCCGGCAAAATCGACCGCGTGCTGGTGGACGCCCCCTGTTCCGGCCTCGGCACGCTGCGCCGCAATCCAGACCTGAAGTGGCGGCAGTCACCGGAAGGCGTCGAGGAATTGCGCGTGAAGCAGGCGGCCATCCTGGCCAGCGCGGCAAGACTGCTCAAGCCGGGCGGGCGGCTGGTCTACGCCACCTGCAGCCTGCTCGAGGCCGAAAACGAGGCCATCGCCGACGCCTTCAGCGAGGCGAACCGGGCGGCGTTCCGCCCGCTGCCGGCCGAGGAGGCACTGGCTGCCGCGCATGTGGGCCGCGCGGCCGAACTGGCGCGCAGGGGCTGTCTGCGCCTGTGGCCGCACCGGCACGCCACCGACGGTTTTTTCGCCGCGGCGTGGCAAAAGACTTGATTGGCTCCATAAAGACGCCATCTGCGGCGATCTGGCGCATGCAATGCACGTAGTTTCCGAGGGGAAACCGGGCGCGCACCACTTACAATACAAGGCCGTCGCTGTTGGCGGCTGTTTGGGCGGGTTCATGGATATTCTTTCCTCGGTTTGGGGCGGCCTCGTGTCTTGGCTGTCCGGTGGTCTGGTCGATGCCAGCTTGTGGCAGGTGCTGACCTTCACGCTGGTGGTGACGCACATCACCATCGCGGCGGTGACGATCTTCCTGCACCGTTCCCAGGCGCACCGAGCGCTGGACCTCGGGCCGGTTCCTGCCCACTTCTTCCGCTTCTGGCTGTGGCTGACCACCGGCATGGTGACCAAGGAGTGGGTCGCCATCCACCGCAAGCACCACGCCAAGTGCGAGACGGCGGAGGATCCGCACAGCCCGCAGACGCGCGGCATCAAGAAGGTGCTGCTGGAAGGTGCGGAGCTGTACCGTGCGGAAGCGAAGGTGCGGGAAACCGTCTCGAAGTACGGGCACGGCACGCCCGACGACTGGATCGAGCGCAACGTCTACTCACGCTACTCCTGGCAGGGCGTCGGCATCATGTTGATCATCGACCTGATGCTGTTCGGCGCCATTGGCGCCACGGTCTGGGCGGTGCAGATGCTGTGGATTCCGGTCAACGCCGCGGGCATCATCAACGGTATCGGCCACTGGTGGGGCTACCGCAACTTCGAGGCGCCGGATGCGTCGACCAATGTCTCGCCCTGGGGCATCGTGATCGGCGGCGAGGAGTTGCACAACAATCACCACACCTATCCGACCTCGGCCAAGTTTTCGGTCAAACCCTACGAGTTCGACATCGGCTGGGGCTACATCCGCGCGCTGGAGATGCTGGGCATGGCCCAGGTGCGCAAGACGCCGCCGATGCTCAAGCTCGGCGAGATCAAGCCGGTGGCCGACGACAAGACGCTGGAAGCGCTCATCGCCAATCGCTACGAAGTGATGGCCAAGTACGCCACCGAACTGCGCGCTGCCTGCGGCGCCGAACTCGAGCGCCTGAAGGCGCAGGGCGGCGAGAACACCGCGCGTGCCCGGGAACTGCTGTTGGCCAAGCGCTGGCTGCACCGCGACGAGGACAGGATCCCCTCCGAATTGAAGGCTCAGGTGGCGCAGGCTGCGGCGACCTCGCCGTCGCTGGCGAAGCTGGTGGCGATGCGCGAGGAACTGCGCCAGCTGTGGACGCGCACCAACGTCTCGGCCGAGCAACTGGTGGCCGACCTCCAGGCTTGGTGCCGCAACGCCGAGGACAGCGGCATCGCCGCGCTGCAGGAGTTCTCGCGCAAGCTGCGCGCCGCGCACGCCTGAAGCGTCTCAGCCGAAGACGAAAAGGGGTCGCCTGCGCGACCCCTTTTTCTTTGGCCCTGCCTGCGGCCCAAACAAAAGGGCCGCTGACGCGGCCCTTGCTGCCTGGAAGCGCCGAAGCGCTTACTTCAGCTTCATTTCCTTGTACTTGACGTGCTTGCGTGCCTTCGGATCGAACTTCATGATTTCGATCTTCTCGGGCGTGGTCTTCTTGTTCTTGTCGGTCGTGTAGAAGTGACCGGTTCCGGCCGTCGACTCCAGCTTGATCTTTTCGCGTCCACCTTTGGCCATGTCGTTCTCCTAGCTCAGAGCTCGCCCTTGGCGCGCAAGTCTGCCACGACCTGATCGATGCCGACCTTGTCGATCAAGCGCAGCGCGGCATTGCTGACGCGCAGGCGCACCCAGCGATTCTCGGTTTCCAGCCAGAAGCGGCGGTACTGCAGGTTGGGCAGGAAGCGACGCTTCGTTTTGTTGTTGGCGTGGGAGACGTTGTTCCCCACCATCGGGCGCTTGCCCGTGACTTGACAGACGCGTGCCATAGCTCGCTCCAGACTATCCAGTGGAATTCGTGCCGACGGATTTCGGCAAAGACCGCGAGTATAGCTGATTTCCCGCCCGCTTCACTGTTCCAGGAAGCGCTGCGCGTCCAGGGCGGCCATGCAACCGGTGCCGGCGCTGGTGATCGCCTGGCGGTAGACATGGTCCTGCACGTCGCCGGCGGCGAACACGCCAGGCACGCTGGTCATCGTGGCCATGCCGCTGGCGCCGCCCTTGGTGACGATGTAGCCGTCCTTCATCTCCAGCTGGCCCTTGAAGATGTCGGTGTTGGGCTGATGGCCGATGGCGATGAAGCAGCCCTTGAGCGCCAGCTCGGTGGCCGCGCCGCTGCGCGTGTCCTTCAGGCGCACGCCGGTCACGCCCGAGGCATCGCCCAGCACCTCGTCCAGGGTGTGCCACAGGTGCAGCTGCATGGAGCCGCCAGCCACCTTCTCCATCAGCTTGTCGACCATGATCGGCTCGGCGCGGAACTTGTCTCGGCGGTGCACCAGGTGCACCTTGCTGGCGATGTTCGACAGGTACAGCGCCTCCTCGACGGCGGTGTTGCCGCCGCCGACCACGCAGACCTCCTGGCCGCGGTAGAAGAAGCCGTCGCAGGTCGCGCAGCCGCTGACGCCGCGGCCCATGAAGGCTTCCTCCGAGGGCAAGCCAAGATATTTGGCGCTGGCGCCGGTGGCGATGATCAGCGCATCGCAGGTGTAAGTGCCGGAGTCGCCCTCGAGCGTGAACGGCCGCCTGGAGAGGTCGACCTGGTTGATGTGGTCGAAGACGATCTGCGTGTTGAAGCGCTCGGCATGCTTCTGGAAGCGCGCCATCAGGTCCGGGCCCATCACGCCGTCCACGTCTGCGGGCCAGTTGTCGACCTCGGTGGTGGTCATCAGTTGCCCACCCTGGGCGATGCCGGTGACCAGCACCGGCTTGAGGTTGGCGCGGGCGGCGTAGACCGCCGCGGTGTAGCCCGCCGGGCCGGAGCCGAGGATCAGGACCTGGGCGTGCAGTGCAGTCGAACTCATGAAATAACGCCTCAAAAAGGGGAGAAGTGTCGGCAATCACACCACAACTTGAGCTTGCCAGTCTGACCTGGACGCGGAATCCACTGGCGCCACTTCTGGTAATGACGACAATAGTGGCCGGCCGTGAAATGTGGCATTTTCACGCTCGCAGCCGCAACCCGGCGACGCTGCGACCCGCCCCAGAAGGCCGAAACAGAACGAAGGGAAGAACGTATGGCGATGCTCTCCAACCTGGACCTGATCCGGCGTGTGCCCCTGTTTTCGATGCTCACCAACGATCAGGCGCAGAGCATCGCCGACAGCGTCGTCAAGCGGCGCTTCCGGCGCGGCGAGATCATCGTCGAGCACAACAAGAAGTCGAACGCGCTGTTCATCCTGCTCACCGGTCGCGCGCGCGTGCTGACTTCCGACTCGCGTGGGCGCGAGGTCATCCTGGCCGTGCTGCAGCCGGGCGACTACGTCGGCGAGATGAGCCTGATCGACAACGAGCCGCATTCGGCCACCGTGCGTGCCGAGGTGCAGACCGACATGCTGATCCTGGGCCGCGCCGAGTTCGCGCGTTGCCTGCCGGAGAACTCCAGCCTGTCCTACGCCATCATGCGCGGCCTGGTGCAGCGCCTGCGCAGCGCCGACCGGCAGATCGAGTCGTTGGCGCTGCTCGACGTCTACGGACGGGTCGCGCGCGCGCTGCTCGACATGGCCGAGATGGAAGGCGAGGTCAAGCTCATCCGCAACAAGGTCTCGCGCCAGGACCTGGCGAAGATCGTCGGCGCCTCGCGCGAGATGGTCAGCCGCGTGATGAAGGACCTGGAGGAGCGCGGCATGGTCCACACCCAGGAGAACGGCTCCGTGATCATCAAGGAGCAGCTGACCGGCTGAGCCGCCGAGGCGGCCCGGCCGGGCCGCCTGCTCATTGACGGAAGTCGGACCACGGCGTGCCGATGATGCTGGCGTCCGGGGTGGTCGTGGTGTTGGTCACGAGGAAGAAGTCGCGGTCGACCAGCGTGCCGCGTGCCGTGATCAGCAACTCGTCGCCCTGCACGTCGGTGAGGCGCAGCTGGCCCGTCGACGGATCGCCGGTCGCGGTGTCGAACGGTTCGACCTGCGCGATGGCATACACGTCGCTGCCGAGCTGCAGGCTGCCGTTGAGGCGCAGGAGCGTGGTCGTGGCGATGGTCTCGTCGACATCGAAGTTCAGCACTGCGACCTTCTCTCCGCTGACCGTGTTGGTCACCGACACCATGTCCTGGTAGCGCACGAAGCTGCGTTCGCCACCGGACACCGGGGCCGACCACAGTCGTGCCGAGCCGTCCAGGCTGCCCAGGCCCGCCACGGACAGCGCAGTCATCGTCACCGAGGCGTCGAAGGCGGTCGGGTTCTGCTGCGAGTCGAGCAGGATCACGTTGAACACCAGCGCGAAGCTGCCGTTGATGGCCGGCGCGCCGACGGGTTCGATGCAGTTGGCGAAGGCGAAGCTGGCCGAATCGCCGGCACTCAGCCGATTGTTGTTGTCGGCGTCGTCCACCGTGACGGTGAGCGTGCCACCACCTGCGCATTGAAACGTCTCGCTGGCGATGGCTTGCGCCTGCGCTCGCCGTCCGGCCACGAGGTAGGAGGCACTGCGTGCGGCCGCCCAACGGCCCAGCGACGCCGCGCGAGAACGATCGGCGCCAAAAGGCTGCGCCGTCACGACGTCACCGCCGACCGCTGACATCAGCGCCTCGATGGCATCGGTGGACAGCTCGGGGAAGTTGGCCAGCGTCATGTCGGCGCCTGCGGAGGCGGTGCCGACGCGGATCTCGCTGGGGAAGGTGACCGTCGGGGTGCTGCCGCCACCGCCACCGCCGCAGGCGACGAGCGATGCAGCGGCGATCAGGGCGAGCAGGGGGCGGAAGGGCTTCAGCTTCATGGCAACCTCGGGCTGGCAGTGACGAATGGGCCGAGTGTCCGCGAAGACCGGCCCTGGGCACTGAGGGAAGTCACTGTCGGCGCCGATCTCCCCCTGGGCCGAAGGGCGCCGGCCGAGCAACGACAATCCCCCCGTGACGACTGCCCTTGCTCCCCACCGCGCCACCGCCGTTGCCCGCCCCCTGACCGGCTACCGGCCCTACTGGGCCAAGCGCTTCGGCCCCGCGCCGTTCCTGCCGACGAGCCGCGCCGAGATGGACGCGCTCGGCTGGGACTCGTGCGACGTGATCGTGGTCACCGGCGACGCCTACGTCGACCATCCCAGCTTCGGCATGGCCGTCATCGGGCGCGTGCTCGAGGCGCAGGGTTTCCGCGTCGGCATCATCGCGCAGCCCGACTGGCAGTCGGCCGAGCCGTTCAAGGCCCTGGGCAAGCCCAACCTGTTCTTCGGCGTGACCGCGGGGAACATGGATTCGATGATCAACCGTTACACCGCGGACCGGAAGATCCGCAGCGACGATGCCTACACGCCCGGCGGCGTCGGTGGCCGGCGGCCGGACCGCAGCTCGCTGGTCTACGCGCAGCGCTGCCGGGAAGCCTGGAACGACGTGCCCATCGTGATGGGGGGCATCGAGGGCTCGTTGCGCCGCATCGCGCATTACGACTACTGGCAGGACAAGGTGCGCCGCTCCATCCTGGTCGATGCCAAATGCGACCTGCTGTTGTACGGCAACGCCGAGCGGGCCATCGTCGAGATCGCCCACCGGCTCGCGCGGCGCGAACCGGTCGAGCACATCACCGACGTGCGAGGCACCGCGTTCATGCGCCGCACCGACGACCCGACGGCCGAGGGCTGGTTCGAACTCGACTCCACCGAGGTGGACCGGCCGGGGCGGATCGATTCGCACATCAACCCCTACCAGACGACGCGTGAGCAGGCGGCGCAGCAGGGCGGCACCTGCGCCAGGGAAGACGGACCGAACGCCGAGGGCGCAGCCGTCCGGCCGGTCCGCTTCGTGCCCTCGGCCAGCGGCAAGGTCAAGCTGCCGCCGCGCGAGCGCACCGTGATCCGCCTGCCCAGCTACGAGCAGGTGAAGAGCGATGCGGTGCTCTACGCCCACGCCAACCGCGTGCTGCACCTCGAGACCAACCCCGGCAACGCGCGCGCCCTGGTGCAGCGCCACGGCGACCGCGACGTCTGGCTGAACCCGCCACCCATCCCGCTGACCACGGCCGAGATGGACCATGTCTTCGACCTGCCCTACGCGCGCAGCCCGCACCCGCGCTACGCCGACGAGTCCGGCGGCCACGACGGGCCGACCAAGATCCCTGCCTGGGAGATGATCCGCTTCAGCGTGAACATCATGCGCGGCTGCTTCGGCGGTTGCACCTTCTGCTCGATCACTGAGCACGAGGGCCGCATCATCCAGAGCCGCAGCGAGGATTCGGTGATCCGCGAGATCGAGGAGATCCGCGACAAGGTCAAGGGCTTCACCGGCGTGATCAGCGACCTCGGCGGGCCGACGGCGAACATGTACCGCATCGGCTGCAAGAGCCCCGAGATCGAGGCCGCCTGCCGCAAGCCGAGCTGCGTCTACCCCGGCATCTGCGCCAACCTGAACACCGACCACGGCCCGCTGATCCACATGTACCGCCGCGCGCGCGCGCTGCGCGGCATCAAGAAGATCCTCATCGGCTCGGGCTTGCGCTACGACCTGGCGGTGAAGTCGCCCGAGTACATCAAGGAACTGGTCACGCACCACGTCGGCGGCTACCTGAAGATCGCGCCCGAGCACACCGAGGAGGGCCCGCTGTCGAAGATGATGAAGCCGGGCATCGGCACCTACGACCGCTTCAAGCAGCTGTTCGACAAGTTCAGCGCCGAGGCGGGCAAGAAGCAGTTCCTGATTCCGTACTTCATTGCCGCGCACCCGGGCACGCGCGACGAGGACATGATGAACCTCGCGCTGTGGCTGAAGAAGAACGGCTTCCGCGCCGACCAGGTGCAGACCTTCTACCCGAGCCCGATGGCCACCGCGACGGCGATGTACCACTCTGGGCTGAACCCGCTGAAGGGCATCAGCCGCGATGGGCAGCGCGCCGAGAAGGTGGACATCGTGCGCGGCGAGAAGCGCCGCCGCCTGCACAAGGCCTTCCTGCGCTACCACGACCCGAACAACTGGCCGCTGCTGCGCGAAGCGCTGAAGTCCATGGGCCGTGCCGACCTGATCGGCAACGGCAAGCACCACCTCGTGCCGACCTTCCAGCCGGCCACCGACGGCAGCTACCAGAGTGCGCGGCGCAAGAACTCGACGCCCGGTGGCGCGCGCACCTCGCCGGTCACCAAGGGCCGCGTGCTGACGCAGCACACCGGCCTGCCGCCGCGCAAGACGAAGTAGGTCCGGCTCAGCCTTGCGGGATCTTGCGGGGCTGGCCCTGCATGTCGATCGCCACGTAGGTCAGGTTCGCCTCCGTCACCTTGACCACCTGCAGGTTGGCCGGGTTGCGCTCGGCGTAGACCTCCACGTGCACCGTGATCGACGTGTTGCCGATGCGCTCCACCTTGGCGTAGAAGCTCAGCAGGTCGCCCACCGAGACGGGCTGCTTGAAGACGAACTGGTTCACCGCCACGGTGGCGATGCGTCCCTTGGCGATGCGCGCCGGCAGCACCGCGCCGGCCAGGTCCACCTGGGCCATGATCCAGCCGCCGAAGATGTCGCCGTTGCCGTTGGCATCGGCCGGCATCGGCATCACGCGCAGCACGAGCTGCCGGTCGCCGGGCAGCTGCACCGGGGAAAGGTGATGGGCGTCGGCGTGCGGGGTGGGGCTTGAAGTCTCGGGCATGATCCTGCACCTGCGGTGGTTGCTGCCGCATTCTTCCACGCCCTTTCGTCATGCGCCGTCTCAGCCTGCCCGCCGCGCCTGCCCAGGCCGATGGCGCCATCGCGCCGCGCTCGGACTGGCGCACGCTGAGAAAGCTCGCCCCCTATGTCTGGCAGTGGCGCTGGCGCGTGCTCACCGCGCTGGGCTTCCTGGTGGCGGCCAAGGTGTCCAACGTCGGCGTGCCGCTGGTGCTCAAGCAGCTCGTCGATGCGCTCGACCTCAAGCCCGGTGACCCGCGCACGGCGCTGGTCGTGCCGGTGGCCTTGCTGCTCGCCTACGGCGCGCTGCGCGTGTCGGTGACGCTGTTCACCGAACTGCGCGAGTTCCTCTTCTACCCGGTGGCGGCGCGCATCGCGCGGCGTGTCTCGCTGGAGACCTTCGATCACCTGCTCTCGCTGAGCCTGCGCTTCCACCTCGAACGGCAGACCGGGGGCGTGTCGCGCGACATCGAACGCGGCTCGCGCGCCATCCACGCGCTGCTCAACTACACCATCTACAACATCCTGCCGACGCTGGTGGAGATGGTGCTGGTGATCTCGCTGCTGTCGGCCAAGTTCGATGCTTGGTTCGCCGCCATCACGCTCACGGCGCTGGTCTGCTACGTGACCTTCACCGTCACGGTGACCGAGTGGCGCACGCATTTCCGCCGCGCCATGAACGAGCAGGACAGCAAGGCCAACACCAAGGCGGTCGACGCGCTGATCAACTACGAGACAGTCAAGTACTTCAGCAACGAGAGCTTCGAGCAGGCTCGCTACGACGAGAACCTGCGGCGCCTGGAGCAGGCCTCGGTGAAGTCGCAGACCTCGCTCTCGCTGCTCAACCTCGGCCAGAGCCTGATCATCTCGGCGACGGTGGTGCTGCTGGTGTGGCGCGCCACGGTCGGCGTGGTCGAGGGCACGATGACGCTGGGCGACCTGGTGCTCGTCAACGCGCTGATGATCCAGCTCTACATCCCGCTGAACTTCCTCGGCGTGATCTACCGCGAGATCAAGCAGTCGACCATCGACATGGAGAAGATGTTCTCGCTGCTCGGCCAGCACCGCGAGGTGGCCGACGCGCCGGGCGCGCCGCCGCTGCAGCACCATGGCGGCACGGTGCGCTTCGAGAATGTGCGCTTCGGCTACGACCGCGACCGCGAGATCCTGCACGGCGTGAGCTTCGAGATCCCGGCGGGCAGGACGGTCGCGGTGGTCGGCCCGTCGGGCTCGGGCAAGAGCACGCTGGCACGGCTGATGTTCCGCTTCTACGACGTCGGCGAGGGCCGCATCCTGATCGACGGCCAGGACATCCGCTCGGTGACGCAGAAGAGTCTGCGTCAGGCCATCGGCATCGTGCCGCAGGACACCGTGCTGTTCAACGACACGGTGGAATACAACATCGCCTACGGCCGCCCTGGCGCCAGCCGCGCCGAGGTGGAGGAGGCCGCGAAGGCGGCGCACATCCACGCCTTCATCGCCTCCACGCCCAGGGGCTACGACACCATGGTCGGCGAGCGCGGCCTCAAGCTGTCCGGCGGCGAGAAGCAGCGCGTGGCGATCGCGCGCACGCTGCTGAAGAACCCGCCGGTGCTGATCTTCGACGAGGCCACCTCGGCGCTGGACTCGGCCAACGAGCGGGCCATCCAGGAGGAACTGAAGAGCGCGGCGCGCAACAAGACGGCGCTGGTCATCGCGCACCGCCTGTCCACCGTGGCCGACGCGCACCAGATCCTGGTGATGGAGCAGGGCCGCATCGTCGAGCGCGGCACGCATGCCGAACTGCTGGCGCTGGACGGCCGCTACGCCGAGATGTGGCAGTTGCAGCAGGCGGGCGAGGAAGAGGAAGCCTGATCAGCCGCGCAGCAGCCGCGCGATGCGCGCGGCCAGCACGAGGCCGATGAACGAGGCGGTGCCGGTGGCCCAGCCCGTCCAGTGCCAGCCGCCGGCACGGCCGGCCAGCCAGGCGACGATGGGCGGGCCGGCGAACTGGCCGAGCGCGGACCATTGCTGCATCCAGCCGACGGTGGTCGAGACCGTGCGCTCGCCCGGCGCCACGCGCATCGCCAGCGCCGCCGTGGAAGGCGGCCGCGGCGGCGAGCGCCATCACGGCGAAGCCGCTGCCGAGCAGGCGGGGCGGCGGCACCTGCCGCTGCAGCAGGCGGCCGGCGCCGAGGTTGCCGAGCATGTTGACCGCCGCCGCCAGCGCGGTCAGCGCGCCGGTGGCGCCGGCGCCCAGGCCGGCGGCGGTGGTGATCACCGGCAGGAAGCCGATCACCGCCAGCCACTGGCTCGAGTAGAGCGCGAAGCTGACCGCCACCAGCCAGGGTCCCGCGGCGCCCAGGGTGGCCCGCAGCCGCGCCCGCACGCCCTCGGCCTGCGCGGGAGCCGCCGATGCCGGCGGGTCGTCCACGCCGCGCCACAGCAGCAGCGCCATCGCCGCGGTCAGCGCGCCGAGCGCGGCCCACCAGGAACGCCAGCCCCACGCCACGATCCACGCCGGTCCGGCGAGCAGGCCGAGCGCCGCGCCCAGCGGCATGTAGGTGCCCCACACGCCGAGCATCACGTTCAGCCGCCCGGGCGCGACCAGCCGCCGGATCAGTCCCGGCGCCGGCAGCACCACCATCAGGAAGCCGAAGCCCTCGACGGCGCGCAGCGCGAGCAGCAGCGGCACGCCCGAGGCGACCGCGCCCAGCGCACTCGCGCCGGCGAGCAGCGCCAGGCCGGCGAGCATGCTGCGGCGCAGGCCCATTGCGTCGGCCAGCACGCCGAAGGCGATGCCGGCGGCCATGCCGGCGGCCTGCACCAGCGAGAGCAGGAAGCCGGCCTGCAGCAGCGTCATGCCCAGCGCCTGCTGCAGCGCGGCGATCGCCGGCGGCAGCTTGCCCACGTGCAGCGCCGCGCAGACGCCGGCGGCGAAGACGATCCAGGCGGCGGACCTGGGGGTGGACGGCGGCGGCAGGGTCATCGGGCCCGCAGTGTGCCTGCAGTC
Organism: uncultured Piscinibacter sp.; assembly: GCF_937952055.1. Classification (GTDB taxonomy): domain Bacteria; phylum Pseudomonadota; class Gammaproteobacteria; order Burkholderiales; family Burkholderiaceae_C; genus Piscinibacter. Next base: position 865,810 of record NZ_CALFYO010000021.1, on the reverse strand, counting down.
CCGGCACGGCCCGTGCCGCCGCCCGGTGACTCAGGGCTTCTTGGCCGGTGGCGTCGCCCAGCGCAGCGTCTGGCCATCGCTGCGGTCGAGCACGAAGACCAGCGAGGCGATCTTGCCGTTGCGGAACTCGAGATTGTCGTTGCCGACCACGCGCGTGTAGCCGGCCTTGCGCAGCGGGTCGGTGGCGATCTCGACGCGGGTGCGCAGGTGGGTGCCGTCGAACTGGATCTCGCGGATGCGCACGGCGATGTTGACCGCCGTGAAGCGGGCCAGCAGGCCTTCGCGGATCGCCGCCTTGCCGATGCACGGCGCCTCGGCGGTGCAGGCGGGGCCGGCGATGACCAGGGCGTCGTCGGTGAACTGCTCGAGCGCGGTGTCGATCTGGCCGCGGTTGAAGGCGTCCTCGTAGCGCACGTAGCTCAGTACCGGCGAGGCGTCGTCGGGCGCGGCCATCGCGGGCAGAGGTGGCAGCAGCACGGCTGCGGCCGCCAGGAGGGTCGAGAGGCGCGGATGGTCTTGGCACATGTTCGTCTCCTTCGGTAGGTTCGCGACCCCGCAGGCAGCGAGGTGCCGGCGAGCTTGCGTGCCAACGCCGCGGAAGTCCCGATCCCTGTCCGATAAACCCCGATCGGCGACGAAATCGGCGCAGAATTCGAGTCGTCCGCGGCTCGTCGGAGCCTCCCGCCGATGAACGACGCCAACCGTTCACTGAATGCTGCCGGGACGAAGTTCCCGCTGGCCGGGCATGTGCTGGACCTCGGCAGCGACGAACTGCGCGGCCCCGACGGGGCACCGGTAGAACTGCGGCCGCAGGCCTTCCAGGTGCTGCGCTTCCTGGCCCTGAACGCCGGCCGGGTGGTCGGCAAGGACGAACTGCACGCCGCGGTCTGGCCTGGCCTGGTGGTCACCGACGACTCGCTGGTGCAGGCGGTCAGCGACCTGCGCCGCGCGCTCGGCGATGCGCAGCACCGGCTGATCAAGACCGTGCCGCGGCGCGGCTACACGCTGGTGGCCGACGCGGTGGCGGCGCCTGCCGTGCTGCTGCCCCTGGAGGAGAGACGCGGCGCGACGGCCGCGCCGCCGCGCCGCGGTCGCCCGGCGCTGCTGCCCGCGTTGCTGACCGGCGCGCTGCTGTCGTTCGCGGCCTGGGTCTGGTACGGCACGGTGAGCGGCGAGTCCCCTCCGTCCGCCGGCACCGCCCAGGCCATGCCCGACCGGCCATCGATCGCGGTGGTGGCCTTCCATGATCCCGGTGGCGACGCCGCCGCACAGCAGCTGGCGCGCGGCGTCGCCACCGACGTGGTCGCGCAGCTCGCGCGCAACGTCGACCTGCGTGTCGTCTCGACCGCCTCCAGCTTTGCCTTGGCCGACCGCGGCCTGTCGTCCGCTGAGATCGGCCGGCAGCTGCGCAGCCGCTACCTCGTCGACGGCACCGTGCGGCGCGACGGCGAGTTGCTGCGCGTCGACGTGAACCTGATCGACAGCGAGGACGGCCATGTCGTCTGGTCGGCGCAGCATGCGGCCGACAACCTGAACGTGCTGGCCACCCGCGACGCGCTGGCGCAGCGCGTGGCCGGCACGCTGCACTCGCGCCTGCGCCAGTCCGAGGAGCGGCGCGTGCTGGCACGGCCGCCGAAGACGCTCGACGTCTACACGATGACCCTGCGCGCGCTGGCGCTGAAACACCAGTTCCGCCCCGACGCCACGCGCGAAGCGCGGCAACTGCTGGAGCGCGCGATCGAGATCGACCCCGACTACGCGCCGGCCTGGCTCTACCTGGGCATGCTCAACGGCCTCGATTCGCTGCTGCGCCTCACCGGCGAATGGCACCCTGGCCGCTACGACGAGATGCTGGCGCAGTCACGCCGCGCCGTCGAGCTCGATCCGCAGCTGCCGGCGGCCTGGTTCAGCCTGGCGCTGGTGCACGTCGAAGGCGGCCGGTTGCAGGAGGCGCTGGCGGCCATGCGGCGTTGCGTCGCGCTGGGGCCGGGCGATGCGGACTGCCACATGTACCTGGCCGTGGTCCAGTCGCGGCTGGGGCAGGGATCCGACGCCCTGGCCAGCATCGAGCGGGCGCTCGAGCTGAGTCCGATCGTCCCAGCCTACATGAATGCCGCGCATGCGCGGGTGCTCTGGGTGAATCGCCGGCTCGAGGACGCGCTGCGTCCCGCCGAGACCTGCCTGGACCAGGCGCCACGCTATGTCGTGTGCCGCATGTACCGCCTGCTGGCGCTTTCCGAACTGGGGCGCGCCGCGGACGCCGCCGAAGAAGCGCGCAGACTCGGTGGCATGCTTCCCGGCATCACCACCGCCAACTTCGCCGAGAAGAACCTCGAGGTCGAGTCGCTGCGCTCGCGTGCCGTCGCTGCCGCCCGCGCCGCCGGCATCCCTCCCGCGCCCTGAGGCCGGGCAGGGCCGGCACGGGTGCTGCCCTGGCTACACTCCCCGCCCGTGGACACCAAGTGGCTCGAGGACTTCGTCAGCCTCGCCGAGACGCGCAGCTTCTCGCGCTCGGCGCAATTGCGCCACGTCACCCAGCCGGCGTTCTCGCGGCGCATCCAGGCGCTCGAGGCCTGGGCCGGCATCGCCCTGGTCGACCGCTCGTCGTACCCGACGCGTCTGACGCCGGCCGGCGAGACCTTCCACGGCCAGGCGCTGGAGATCCTCGGCGCGCTGCAGGCCACGCGCAACATGATGCGCGGGCACCAGAGCGGCGCGCAGGACATGATCGACTTCGCCGTGCCCCACTCGCTGGCCTTCACCTTCTTCCCGCACTGGGTGATGGACCTGCGCAGCCGCTTCGGCGCGCTGAAGAGCCGGCTGATCACGTTGAACGTGCACGACGCCGTGATGCAGCTCACCGAAGGCAGCTGCGACCTGCTGATCGCCTACCACCACTCCAGCCAACCGCTGCAGCTCAACCCCGATCGCTACGAGATGCTCAGCCTCGGCCGGGAGACGCTGGCGCCCTACGCGCGCAGCGACGAGGCCGGCGCGCCGCTGTTCCGCCTGCCCGGCTCGCCGGCACGCAAGGTGCCCTACCTCGGCTACGGCGAGGGGGCCTACCTCGGCCGGCTGGTCGAGGTGATCGTCAAGCAGGCCGCGGTGCCGCCACAGCTCGAGCCCATCTACGAGACCGACATGGCCGAGGGCCTGAAAGCCATGGCGCTGGAAGGCCATGGCCTGGCCTTCCTGCCGGCCAGCTCGGTGCGCAAGGAGCTGAAGAGCCGCCGCCTGGTGCGCGCCGCCGAGCCCGGCCAGTACGAGATCGCGATGGAAGTGCGCATCTACCGCGAACGCCCCGAACTGGCGCGCCACAACAAAGCCGGCGCCTTGGCGCTGTGGGAGTTTCTGCGCGGCGATATCAGGCCATCGCCTACGGGTTGACCCTGATCGATCATGCGCGGTGCGCATGACCCCGCCCTGAAACGGCATTGGCCCTCCAGAGGCCTGCGGACCTACAGTCCGCCCCCATGTCGAAACCCACATCCCAGGCGCACGCCGCCACCCGTACCGAGCAGGACTTTCTCGGCACCCAGCAGATTCCCACCGAAGCCTACTGGGGCGTGCACAGCGCCCGGGCGGTGGAGAACTTCCCGATCTCGGGCGAGACCGTCGCGCACTGGCCGGAGCTGGTCCGCGCGCTGGCCTACGTGAAGAAGGCGGCCGCGCAGGCCAACGCCAGGCTCGGCGTGCTCGACGCACGGCGAGCCGAGGCCATCGAGCGTGCCTGCGACGACCTGATCACCGGTGAGCTGCACGACCAGTTCGTCGTCGACGTGATCCAGGGTGGTGCCGGCACCTCGACCAACATGAACGCCAACGAGGTGATCGCCAACCGCGCGCTCGAGCACCTCGGCCATGCCCGTGGCGAGTACCAGCACCTGCATCCGAACGACCACGTCAACGCCTCGCAGAGCACCAACGACGTCTACCCGACCGCGCTGCGACTGGCGGCGTGGGCCGGCATCGACCAGCTGATCGCCGCGATGGCCGACCTGCGCGGCGCCTTCGAGGCCAAGGCCGCCGAGTTCCGCAGCGTCCTGAAGATCGGCCGCACCCAGTTGCAGGACGCTGTGCCGATGACGCTGGGGCAGGAGTTCCTCGCCTTCGCGGTCATGATCCGTGAGGACGAGCAACGGCTGCGCGAGGCACGTGCGCTGATCGGCGAGGTCAACCTCGGCGCCACGGCGATCGGCACCGGCATCAATGCCCCGGCCGGCTACACCGAGGCGGTGGTGCCGCTGCTCGCGCAGGTCAGCGGCGTGCCGGTGGTGATGGCGGAGAACCTGGTGGAGGCCACGCAGGACACCGGCGCCTTCGTGCAACTGTCCGGCGTGCTCAAGCGGGTGGCCTGCAAGCTGAGCAAGACCTGCAACGACCTGCGGCTGCTGTCCAGCGGCCCGCAGGCCGGCTTCGGAGACATCCATCTGCCCGCGCGACAGGCCGGCTCGTCGATCATGCCGGGCAAGGTCAATCCGGTGATTCCGGAAGTGATGAACCAGGTCGCCTTCGAGGTGATTGGCAACGACGTCACCATCACGATGGCTTCCGAGGCCGGCCAGCTGCAGCTCAACGCCTTCGAGCCGATCATGGGCTGGTCGCTGCACAAGAGCATCTCGCACCTGACCCGCGCCTGCCGCACGCTGCAGCTCAACTGCGTGCAGGGCATCACCCCCAACCATGAACTGCTGCGCCGGCGCGTGGCCGAGTCGGTGACCCTGGTCACGGCGTTGAACCCGATCATCGGCTACGAGAAGGCGGCGCGGATCGCGAAGACGGCGCTGGCCGAGGGCGGCACCATCGCGGAGACCGCAGAGCGTCTGGGCATCATGGGCCGTGCCGAGATGGAGGCGCTGCTGGTGCCGGAACGACTGACCCAGCCGGTGCGGCTGGTAGCCTGAATCCCGGTGGCACGAAGGTTGCGCCTGCCCTCTGCTTTCGAGGGCAAGCACGGGCAAACCCGCGTGTCCCCTCTCCCTAGAATTCCGTTTCTCTCTCACTCTCAACCCTCACTTGCAGGAGTCAGCATGAAGAAGACGTTGCTCATCACGGCGATCGCACTGGCCGCAACTCTGGCTTCGGCCGGTGCCCAGGCCGACACGCTGAAGAAGATCAAGGAAAGCGGCAGCGTCACGATGGGCGTACGCGAGTCCTCGGGTGCGCTCAGCTACACGCTGGGCGACGGCAAGTACGCCGGCTTCCACTACGAGGTGTGCAGCCGCGTGCTGGGCGACATCCAGAAGTCTGTGGGCCTGGCCAAGCTCGACGTGAAGTTCCAGCCGGTCACCTCGCAGAACCGCATTCCGCTGGTGCAGAACGGCACGGTCGACATCGAGTGCGGTTCGACCACCAACAACGCTACGCGCCAGAAGGACGTCTCCTTCGCCGTCACCACCTACGTCGAGGAGGTGCGCATCGCGGTGAAGGCCAACTCGGGCATCACCTCGATCGCCCAGCTCAATGGCAAGAAGGTCGCCACCACCACCGGCACCACCAGCGTGCAGCTGCTGCGCAAGCACGAGCGCGCCAACGGCGTGAACTTCGAGGAGGTGTTCGGCAAGGACCACGCCGACAGCTTCCTGCTGCTCGAGTCCGGCCGCGCCGATGCCTTCGTGATGGACGGTCAGATCCTCGCGGGCAACATCGCCAAGTCGAAGAATCCGGGCGAGTTCAAGATCGTCGGCGAGGTGCTGTCGGTCGAGCCGATCGCGATCATGCTGCGCAAGGACGATCCGGCCTTCAAGAAGGCTGTGGACGACAGCATCATCGCGATGATGAAGTCCGGCGAGATGGCGAAGCTCTACGACAAGTGGTTCATGCAGCCGATCCCGCCGAGCAACACCAAGGTCGGCCTGCCGGCGAGCGAGGCCACGAAGGCGGCCTGGGCAAGCCCGAACGACAAGCCGGTCGAGGAGTACATGAAGAAGTGAGCCCCCTGGCAAGCCCTGAGACCGCGGGCGCGGGGCTTGCTTATGCTGGGGGAGCGCGGCGAGGGACCATCCGCGTCGCGCTTTTCTTTTGGCGGCCGGCCGGCACAGAACAACAGGAGGCGGCGCAATGAAGTGGGACTGGCAGGTGTTCCTGCAGGACACGGGGGGAGGGCAGACCTACCTTGACTGGATGCTCTCGGCCTGGGGCTGGACGCTTTCGGTGGCGTTGTGCTCGCTGGTCGTGGCGCTGGCGGTCGGGTCGATCATGGGCATCCTGCGCACCACGCCGAGCAGGGCGCTGGTGTTCATCGGCAATTCGTGGACCGAGCTGTTCCGCAACATTCCGCTGCTGGTGCAGATCTTCCTCTGGTATCACGTGATCCCGTCGATCTTCCTGTCGCTGCGCGCCGTGCCGAGCTTCGTGCTCGTCGTGCTGGCGCTGGGCTTCTTCACCTCGGCGCGCATCGCCGAGCAGGTGAAGGCGGGCATCCAGACATTGCCCAAGGGCCAGCGCTACGCCGGCCTGGCGGTTGGCTTCACGTTGCCCCAGACCTACCGCTACGTGCTGCTGCCGATGGCCTTCCGCATCATCATCCCGCCACTGACCAGCGAGTCGATGAACATCATCAAGAACTCGTCGGTGGCTTTCGCGGTCAGCATCGCCGAGCTGACGATGTTCGCGATGCAGGCGCAGGAAGAGACCTCGCGCGGCATCGAGATCTACATCGCAGTCACGGCGCTGTACTTCGTTTCTGCCTTCGCGATCAACCGCATTGCGCTGTTCATCGAGCAGCGCGTGCAGGTCCCCGGCATGATCGGAGGCAGCAAATGACCTCCCTCGACTTCGGCTTCCTGAACTGGGACGTCATCTCCGGCTTCGTCCTCAAGGGCTTCTTCTTCTCGATCCAGCTGACGATCATCGCGATGCTGGGCGGCATCGCGCTGGGGACCATCCTCGCGCTGATGCGGCTGTCGGGCAAGAAGTGGCTGGTGCTGCCCGCGGCGGCCTACGTCAACACGCTGCGCTCCATCCCGCTGGTGATGGTGATCCTGTGGTTCTTCCTGCTGATCCCGCTGCTCATCGGCCGGCCGATGGGTGCCGAACTGTCGGCCATCGTCACCTTCACGGTGTTCGAGGCCGCCTACTACTCGGAGATCATGCGCGCCGGCATCCAGAGCGTGCCCAAGGGGCAGGTCTACGCCGGCTACGCGGTCGGCATGACCTATGGGCAGTGCATGAAGCTGGTGGTGCTGCCGCAGGCCTTCCGCAACATGCTGCCGGTGCTGCTGACGCAGACCATCATCCTGTTCCAGGACACCTCGCTGGTCTACGCGATCGGCGCCTACGACCTGCTCAAGGGCTTCGAGGTGGCCGGCAAGAACTTCAACCGCCCGGTCGAGACCTACCTCGTCGCCGCGGTCGTCTATTTCATCATCTGCTTCTCGCTGTCGATGCTGGTGCGCCGGCTGCAGCAGAAGATCCAGATCATCCGCTAGGAGGCACGAGCCGTGATCGACATCAAGAACGTGAGCAAGTGGTACGGCAGCTTCCAGGTGCTGACCGACTGCACCACCAGCATCCAGAAGGGTGAGGTCGTGGTGGTCTGTGGCCCCTCGGGCTCGGGCAAGAGCACGCTGATCAAGACGGTCAACGCGTTGGAGCCGTTCCAGAAGGGCGACATCGTCGTCGACGGCGTCAGCATCAGCGACCCGAAGACCAACCTGCCCAAGCTGCGCAGCCGCGTCGGCATGGTGTTCCAGCACTTCGAGTTGTTCCCGCACCTGTCGGTGACCGAGAACCTGACGATCGCGCAGATCAAGGTTCTGGGCCGCTCGCCCGACGAGGCGAAGGCGCGCGGCCTGAAGATGCTCGACCGTGTCGGACTGATGGTGCACAAGGACAAGTTCCCCGGCCAGCTCTCCGGCGGCCAGCAGCAGCGCGTGGCGATCGCGCGGGCGCTGTCGATGGACCCGATCGTGATGCTGTTCGACGAGCCGACCTCGGCCCTCGACCCGGAAATGGTCGGCGAGGTGCTCGACGTGATGGTCCAGCTGGCCAATGAAGGCATGACGATGATGTGCGTCACCCACGAAATGGGCTTTGCGCGCAAGGTCAGCCACCGCGTCATCTTCATGGACGCCGGCAAGATCGTCGAGGACTGCAAGAAGGAAGACTTCTTCGGCAACCCCGACGCACGCTCGCCGCGGGCCAAGGACTTCCTCTCGAAGATCCTGCAGCACTGAGGCGGTTCCCGGCCGGCCGCGCGGTGGCGGGCGGCTCCCGATGCGCGCGTTCGCGAACGGTGCTTGAATGCGGACTGCAACCCCGGAGCCCGCCCTGGACCCTCGCATGCACGCCGCCAGCCCGCTGTACCTGCTCGAACGTTCGGACGTCGGCGTGGTGCAGCTCGACCGCAACCTGACGGTGATGGCGATGAACAGCTTCGCCCGCCGCGCGCTTCCGGTGGAGGACAAGCAGCCCTTCGAGAAGATGGTGCTGTCCTTCCACCCCGAGCGCTCGGTGGCGAAGGTCAAGTTCCTGCTCGACCAGGCCGAGTGCCCGGTGAGCAATCCGCCGCCGATGACGATGATCATCAACATCCCCGAGCGGGTGCTGCTGATCAAGGTGACCAAGCTGGCCGACCTGCGTGGCGAGACCGCCGGCTACACGCTGATCTTCTACGACATCACCGACGTGGTCAGCCGCGAGGAGCCCGCCGCGGCCAAGCCGCAGGCCAAGCGCCAGCTGCAGAAGATTCCCACCGTGTCGCAGAACCGCATCGTGCTGGTCGACGCCGACGAGGTGACCTACATCCGCGCCGAGGGCCACTACACCTGGGTGAGCACGGCGCGCGGCTCGAGCTTCTGCAACCTCAACATCAGCGACCTCGCCGAACGGCTGGACGGCGCCGCCTTCCTGCGCATCCACCGCAGCTACATCGCCAACCTCGACTACGCCGAGCAGATCCTGCGCGACGACGGCCGCATCAGCCTGCAGCTCAAGGGCGACAGCACCGCGCTGCCGGTGGCACGCACCAGCGTGCCGCGGCTGCTCGAGCGCCTGGGCATCGCCGATTCCGACGGGCCGCGCTGAGCCCGATCCCTCCCCGGTGGAAGCCCTCTCAGGGGCAACCCTGATGACGCCGTCATGTGCCACGGCTCGTGCACGCTGACGTGCATTTCGTGCATGCGATCGGCCCGTTCGTGAACGACCCGGTCGCTGCTTCCCGTGGGCCGCTTAACTTCGCCTTCGCCCACCCGGCGCATCGACCGGCACGGCGACCCTGCCTCCAGGAGACATGACCATGATCCCACCCGGATTCGACTACCACGCGCCGCGCACGGTCGCCGAGGCGATCTCGCTGCTCGGCAGCCTCGGCGACGCGAAGCTGCTTGCCGGCGGCCACAGCCTGCTGCCGATGATGAAGCTGCGCTTCGCCCAGCCGGCCCACCTGATCGACCTGAACCGCATCGAGGCGCTGCGCGGTATCCGCGAGGAGGGCGACCAGATCGTCATCGGCGCGATGACGGTCGAGAACGACCTGATCAGTTCGCCCCTGCTGCGGGCCAAGCTGCCGCTGCTGAGCGAGGCGGCAAAGCTGATCGCCGACCCCCAGGTGCGCAACCGCGGCACCATCGGCGGCGACATCGCCCATGGCGACCCGGGCAACGACCACCCGGCGATCGCCATCGTGCTGGAGGCCAGCTTCACGCTCGAGGGCGCCAAGGGCAAGCGCGAGGTGAAGGCGGAGAACTTCTTCCAGGGCACCTACATGACGGACATGGCGGAGGACGAGATCCTCACCGAGATCCGCGTCGCGCCGTTCGCCGCGAAGACCGGCTACGCCTACGAGAAGCTCAAGCGCAAGACCGGCGACTGGGCCACCGCCGCCGCGGCGGTGGTGCTGCGCCTGGACGGCGGCAAGGTCAGCCACGTGCGCATCGCGCTGACCAACGTGGCGCCGATGGCGCTGCGCGCCGCCGACGCCGAGACCGCGCTGCTGGGCCAACCGCTCACCGCGGCGGTGATCGACGACGCCTCCGCCAAGGCGATGGCGATCTGCGACCCCGCCGAGGACCTGCGCGGCGACCGCGACTACAAGACGGCGATGGCCGGACAGATGGTCAAGCGCGCGATCACCCGCGCCGCGGCCCGCTGCCTCTGAACACGAGACTGGAGACACGACCCATGGGCAAGAAACTCGTCACCGTGAAGGTGAACGGCAGGACGGTCGAGAAGGCCGTCGAACCGCGCCAGCTCCTCGTGCACTTCCTGCGCGAGGAATGCAACCTCACCGGCGCGCACATCGGCTGCGAGACCAGCCATTGCGGCGCCTGCACCGTCGACGTCGACGGCCGCTCGGTGAAGAGCTGCACGCACCTGGCGGTGCAGTGCGAGGGCTCGGAGGTGCTCACCGTCGAGGGCCTGGCGCAGGGTGGCGTGCTGCACGCCGTGCAGGAAGGCTTCTACAAGGAGCACGGCCTGCAGTGCGGCTTCTGCACGCCGGGCATGCTGATGCGCGCCTACCGCTTCCTGCAGGAGAACCCGAGCCCGACCGAGGAGGAGGTGCGCGCGGGCATGAGCGGCAACCTGTGCCGCTGCACCGGCTACCAGAACATCGTCAAGGCGGTGATGTACGCCGCCGCCAAGCTGCAGGCGACTGCGAAGGAGGCCGCATGAACGCCCCGGAACGCATCGCGGCCCTGCAGGGCCTGGGCGACAGCCGCCTGCGCAAGGAGGACGCCCGCTTCATCCAGGGCAAGGGCAACTACGTCGACGACATCAAGATGCCCGGCATGCTGCACATGGACATCGTGCGCAGCCCGCTCGCCCACGCGCGCATCAAGAAGATCGACAAGACCGAGGCGCTGAAGGTGCCCGGCGTGATCGCCGTGCTCACGGCCGAGGACCTGAAGCCGCTCAAGCTGCACTGGATGCCGACGCTGGCCGGCGACGTCGCCGCGGTGCTGGCCGACGGCAAGGTGCACTTCCAGATGCAGGAAGTGGCAGTGGTCATCGCCGAGGACCGCTATGCGGCGGCCGACGGCGTCGAGGCGGTGCAGGTGGAGTACGAGGAACTGCCGGTCGTCATCGATCCCTTCGCGGCGCTGCAACCTGACGCGCCGGTGCTGCGCGAGGACCTCGCCGGCAAGACCGAGGGCGCGCATGGCAAGCGCGAGCACCACAACCACATCTTCACCTGGGAGGCCGGTGACAAGGCGGCCGCCGACGCGGCCTTCGCGGCGGCGCCGGTGACGGTGAAGGAGCGCATCTTCTATCCGCGCGTGCACCCCTGCCCGCTGGAGACCTGCGGCTGCGTGGCCAGCTTCGACCCGGTGCGCGGCGAACTGACGACCTACATGACCTCGCAGGCGCCGCACGTGGTGCGCACGGTGGTGTCGCTGTTGTCGGGCATCCCGGAGTCCAAGGTGCGCATCGTCAGCCCCGACATCGGCGGCGGCTTCGGCAACAAGGTCGGCGTCTACCCGGGCTACGTGTGCGCGATCGTCGCCTCCATCGTGCTGGGCAAGCCGGTGAAGTGGGTGGAGGACCGCATCGAGAACATCTCGACCACCGCCTTCGCCCGCGACTACCACATGGACGGCGAGCTCGCCGCCACGCCGGACGGCAAGATCCTCGGCCTGCGCGTCGACGTGATTGCCGACCACGGCGCCTTCGACGCCTGCGCCGATCCGACCAAGTACCCGGCCGGGATGTTCCACATCTGCAGCGGCAGCTACGACATTCCCGCCGCCTGGTGCCGCGTCAAGGGCGTGTACACCAACAAGGCACCGGGCGGCGTGGCCTACCGCTGCTCGTTCCGCGTCACCGAGGCGGTCTACGTGATCGAGCGCATGGTCGACATCCTGGCGCAGAAGCTGGGCATGGACAAGGCCGAGATCCGCGCGAAGAACTTCATCCGCAAGGAGCAGTTCCCGTACACCAGCGCCTTCGGTTTCGAGTACGACTCGGGCGATTACCACACGGCGCTCGACAAGGTGCTGGCCGCGGTGGACTACAAGGCGCTGCGCGCCGAGCAGGCGGCCAAGCGGGCCGACCCCAACTCGCCGACGCTGATGGGCATCGGCCTGGTCACCTTCACCGAGGTCGTCGGCGCGGGACCGAGCAAGATGTGCGACATCCTCGGCGTCGGCATGTTCGACAGCTGCGAGATCCGCATCCACCCCACCGGCAGCGCGATCGCGCGCATGGGCACGATCACGCAGGGCCAGGGCCACCAGACCACCTACGCGCAGATCATCGCCACCGAGCTGGGCATTGCCAGCGAGGTGATCCAGGTGGAGGAGGGCGACACCTCGACCGCGCCCTACGGCCTGGGCACCTACGGGTCGCGCTCGACGCCGGTGGCCGGCGCGGCGATCGCGCTGGCCGCGCGCAAGATCCACGCGAAGGCGCGCAAGATCGCGGCGCACCTGCTCGAAGTCGGCGAGAACGACCTCGACTGGGAGATCGACCGCTTCAAGGTCAAGGGCGACGACGCGAAGTTCAAGTCGATGAAGGACATCGCCTGGGCCTCGTACAACAGCCCGCCGCCGGGTCTGGAGCCGGGGCTGGAGGCCGTGCACTACTACGACCCGCCGAACTTCACCTTCCCCTTCGGCATCTACCTGTGCGTGGTCGACATCGACCGGGGTACGGGCGAGACCAAGGTGCGGCGCTTCTACGCCCTCGACGACTGCGGCACGCGCATCAACCCGATGATCATCGAGGGCCAGATCCACGGCGGCCTGACCGAGGGCTTCGCGGTGGCGATGGGCCAGCAGATGCCGTTCGACGCGCAGGGCAACCTGCTCGGCAACACGCTGATGGACTACTTCCTGCCCACCGCCGTGGAGACGCCGAAGTGGGAGACCGACTTCACCGTCACGCCCAGCCCGCATCACCCGATCGGCGCCAAGGGCGTGGCGGAGTCGCCGCATGTCGGCTCGATCCCGACCTTCACCGCCGCAGTGGTCGATGCCTTCTCTCACCTCGGGGTCAAGCACATGACCATGCCGCACTCGGCGTATCGTGTCTGGCAGCAACTGAAAGCCAGTGGAGTCGCCCTGTAATGGAAGTCAAGCTGGAGAAGCGCTACCCGCTCGAGGTGGATGCCGCACGCGCGTGGCAGGTGCTGCGCGACGTGCGCACGACCGCCGGCTGCATGCCCGGCGCCGAGATCACCGAGCAACTCGACGACACGCACTACAAGGGCACGGTGAAGGTCAAGGTCGGCCCGGCCAACGCGGCCTTCGGCGGCGACATCGAGGTGAAGGCGCTGGACGAGGTGACGCGCACGCTGCAGCTGTTCGGCAAGGGCTCCGAACGCGGCGGCTCGACCGCGTCGATGGACCTGACGGCGAACGTCGAGGCGGGCGACACGCCGGCCACGTCGGTGCTGGTCGGCAACGCCGCGGTCATCGTCAACGGCAAGTTCGCGCAGTTCGGCGGCCGCATGATGGTGCAGGTGTCGGACATGCTGCTGGCGCAGTTCGCCGACAACTTCCGCGCTGCCGCGGCGGCGCTGCCGGCGCCCGAGGCTGCGGGTGCGGCCCCGGCCCAGCCCTCGCCGCCGCCCGTCAAGGAGATCAATGCCCTGGCCATCCTCTGGGGCCTGATCAAGGGCTGGCTGGCGGGACTGTTCGGCAGGCGGTCGGCCTGAGCACGCCATGGACGAGCCCGCGCTGCGCGAGGCCCTGCACCGCGCCGGCTACATTGCCGACGACGCGCTGGCCACCACGCTGTGGCTGGCCGGCGAGCTGCAGCGGCCGCTGCTGATCGAAGGCGATGCCGGCGTCGGCAAGACGGCGCTGGCCAGCGCGCTGGCGAAGGCGCAGGGCCGTCGCCTGGTGCGCCTGCAATGCCACGAGGGGCTGGACCTGGCGCAGGCTGCCTACGAGTGGAACTACGGCCGCCAGCTGCTGGCCATCCGGTTGCACGAGACCGGCGCCGAGCGCATCGCCGAGGCGGACCTTTTCGCCCGCGAGTACCTGCTCGAACGCCCGCTGCTGCAGGCGATCGCCAGCCCCACGCGCTGCGTGCTGCTGATCGACGAGATCGACCGCGCCGACGAAGCCTTCGAGGCCTTCCTGCTCGAAGTGCTGGCCGAGGACCAGATCACCGTGCCCGAGCTCGGCACCATCCGCGCCACCCATGTACCGCAGGTGCTGCTGACGAGCAACGGCACGCGTGAGCTGTCCGACGCGCTGCGCCGGCGCTGCCTCTACCACTGGCTCGACTATCCGACGGCGGCGCGCGAGATCGCCATCGTGCGCGCCACGCTGCCGCAGGCGGAGTCGGCGCTGGTCGAGCAGGCGGTAGCGTTCGTGCAGCGGCTGCGCCGCGAGGATCTGGGCAAGACGCCGGGCATCGCCGAGACGCTGGACTGGGTGCGCGCGCTGCACCGCCTGGCTTTCAGGGCGCTGCCCGACGACGCGGAGGCGCTGGCCGGCACGCTGGCCTGCCTGTTGAAGACGCGCGAGGACCGCTTCCAGATCGCCGGCGAGCGCCTGCGCCAGCTGATCGAGGGGCGGCGCAGCGTGGGCGTGGCCGAGAAGGCGCCTCAGCCGACATGAACGAGAGCGAAGCCGCCGCCCGCCCGCTGGAGGCCATTGCCGGCTTCGCAGCGATGCTGCGCGAGCATGGCCTGACGGTGGGCATCGCGGAGCAGCAGGCGATGGTGCAGGCGGCGCTGCGCGTGCCGGTCGAGCGCTGCAGGCTGGTCGACCCGGCCTGGCGCGCGATCGCCTGCCACGACGTGCGCGACTGGCGGCGCTGGCCGGATCTGTTCGCGCGATACTGGCACCCGCAGCGCACCCGCGGCTCGACGCGTGTCTCCGGCCGGACGCGGCCCAGCCGCCACCTGCAGCAGATCGTGCAGAGCCTGCACGACAGCCTGGCCAGCAGTGCGCCGCCGCAGGGCCCGGCCGACACCGCCCTGCAGCCGGCCGCGGGCGTGGGCGAGGACGCCGGCGCGTCGCGGGCCCAGGGCGGCGCGAGCCGCACCGAGGCGCTGCACGACCGCGCGCTGTCGCAATGGCTGCCGCAGGACCTGGCGCTGCTCGAGCGGCTGGCCGAGCGCATCGCCCAACGCCTGCGCCGGCGCCTGACGCGGCGCTGGCACGAGGAGCCGCGCGGGCGGCGACTCGACCTGCGCCGCACGCTGCGCGCCAGCCTGCGCACCGGCGGGCTGCCGCTGCAGCCGGCCTGGCGCGCGCCGCGGCGCGAGCGGCCGCGCCTGTTCATGCTCGTCGACGTGAGCCGCTCGATGGAAACGCACGCGCAGCTGTTCCTGCGCATCGCACGCGCTTTCGTCACCGCGATGGGGGCCCGCGTATTCGTCTTCCATACCCGCCTGGCCGAGGTCACGCCGCTTCTGAAGAGCGACTCCGCGGCGGTGCAGGAGAAGGTCAATGCGGTGACCGCAGGCTTCGCTGGCGGTACGCGCATCGCCACCAGCGTGGCCGACTTCCACGCCGTGCACGCGCGGGCCCAGCTCACGCGCAGTGCGCGCGTGTGGATCCTCTCCGACGGCTTCGACGCCGATGCGCCCGACCGCCTGGCCGAAGAGCTGCGCCGCGTGCGCGGTCGCGGCGCGCGCATTGCCTGGTTCCAGCCGTCCGCGCGGCCGCCGGCCTCGCAGGCGATCGACGCGGTCAGGCAAGTGCCCGGCCTCGTCGAGGCCTTCCACCGTCTGAACAGCCTGAACGATCTCGCCGCGCTGGCCGACCGGCTGCGCTGAAAGGGTGCCCCATGAACGCCACCGAAACCGTGCTCGCCACCGCCCAGCGTCTGCAGCAGGCCGGCACGCCTTACGCACTGGTCAGCGTGATCCGCGCGCAGGCGCCGGCCTCGGCACGCCCCGGCGACAAGGCCGTGGTCACCGCCGACGGTCAGCTGCACGGCTGGGTCGGCGGCGGCTGCGCCCAGCCCGCGGTGCTGAAGACGGTGCGCCAGGTGCTGGCCGACGGCCGCGCGCGGCTGATCCGCATTGCGCCGTCCGACGAGGGCGAGGTCCGCGACCTCGGCGACGTGCTGGAGTTCGGCATGGCCTGCCATTCGGGCGGCACGCTGGAGTTGTTCGTCGACCCGGTGCTGCCGCGCGCGCAGCTCGTCGTCATCGGCAGCTCGCCCGTGGCCGTGGGCCTGACCCAGCTCGCACCGCGCGTGGGTTTCGCCGTCACGCTGGTCGCGCACGAGGCCGACGCGCAGGCCTACCCCGAGGCCCAGCGCGTCATTGCCAGCGACGATGCGGCGACGGTGCTGCCGCAGGTTGCCCCCGGTGCCTGGGTGGTGGTCGCCACGCAGGGGCGCCGCGACGTGCAGGCGCTGCGTCTGGCGCTCGCGCTGCAGGCGCGCCAGGTGTCCTTCGTGGCGAGCGCGAAGAAGGCACAGGTGCTGAAGGACTCGCTGGTGGTCGCGGGTGCCGACGCGGACGCGGTGGCGGCGATCCTGGCGCCGGCGGGCTACCCGATGGCGGCGAGCACGCCGGAGGAGATCGCGCTGTCGGTGCTGGCGGCGGTGGTGTCGAATCGGCGAGGGGCCGCGACGGCGACCGAACCCGCGACGTCGCCGGTCGCCGTGGAGGGCGTGCCTGTGGCCTCCTGCTGCGGTGGATCGGTCGCGCAGGCACCGCCGGGCCCGGCGGCCAAGCCATCCTGCTGCGGAGGCTGAGATGGGCTGCATCCTCAAGGGTGGCGGCGGCCTCTATGCGCGCCTCGTCGTCGGCGCGGTGCTGCTCGCCGCCGGCGCGGGCAGCCGCCTGGGAAACAGGCCGAAATCGCTGCTCGAACTCGGCGGCGTGCCGCTGATCCGCCGCCAGTTGATCGCGCTGTCGGGTGCCGGCGTCGACGAGGTCGTCGTCGTGCTCGGCCACCATGCCGAGGCGATCGAGGCGGCGGTGCGCGACTTTCCGGTGACGCTCGCGCGCAACCCCGATCCCGATGCCGGACAGGCCTCGTCGGTGCGCGTCGGGCTGCAGGCGCTCGGCGGCAAGCTCGACGCGGTGATCGTCGCGCTGGCCGACCAGCCCCTGGTCAATGCGCAGGACATCACCGCGCTGATCGGTGCCTTCAAGAAGCGCGGCGACGCCTCGATGGTGGTGCCGCGCGTGGCCGGCGAGCCCGGCAATCCGGTGATCTTCGAGGCCGGGCTGCGCGACGAATGGCGGGCCGGGCAGGCCGATGCCGCGTGCCGGAACTGGCGCGCGGCGAACCCGCAGCGCGTGCACTGGTTCGACACGGACACCACGCGCTACCGCGTCGACATCGACACGCCGGACGACCTGCAGCGCTTCCGCGAACGCACCGGCCACGAGCTGCGCTGGCCGAACGCGTCGGCCACCGCCTGAAGCCATGGCGCTGTCGCTGCCCGATCCGGGGCAAGCGCGGCTCGCCGCGGCGCGCGCGTTCGCCTGGGCGTTGCTGATGGGCGGATGGATCGGGCTGACCCACCTTGCCGAGCGCTACGCGACCGGCGCGATGCAGTCCTTCATGCTGGTGGCCGGCTGGCTGCTTGCGCTGGGCGTGGCCGCCACGCTGGCGGCGCGATGGACGGCCAGCGCCTGGCTGGTGCGCGCGCTGCTGCTCGCCTGTGCCGTGGTGGCGGCGCGCGGCATGGTCGTGGTGGTGCAGGGTGGCGGCGCCGCGCTGCTGTGGCCGGTGATGCTGGCCTGGGCGCTGCTGGTGGCATTTGCCTCGACGACGGTGCGCGCACTGCGCCTCGCCCTGCCGCGCGCGCCCGGCGCATCGATCGCACCCGCGGCCGCGGGCGTCCTGCTCGCCGGCTGGGTGGCCGGCGACCCCGGCGACAGCGCGGCGCTCGCCGCGCGGCTGGCCGCAGCGTTGATCGCCGCGGCGCTGCTGCTCGGCCTGTGGCTGCCCGCCGCCGGGACGCGGGCGGCCCGCGCCGGCTGCCGCGCCGGCCTGTTCGACTGTGCCCTGCCGGCCTGGCCGGCCGGCGGCTGGCGCGAGCCGGCGCGCTGGCCGCTGCTGCTCGCGGCGCTGGCCATGCTGCCGATGATGGCCGGCCTGCCGCAGACGCTGGCCCTGTGCCGTGCCTCGGCGCTGTCCGCGCCGGCGCTGATCGTCGCGCATGTCGCGGCGATGTTCCTGCCGGCGCTGCTGTGGCCGGCGCGCCTGTCGATGGCCACGCGCTCGCGCGCTTGCGCGGCGCTGCTGGTGGCTGGTGGGTGCGTGCTGTGGTGGCAGCTCCCCGGGGCGTGGCTGTGGGCCATGCTCGCGCATGGCTGCGCATGGAGCCTGGCGTGGAGCGCGCAGCTCGACGAGCCGGCGCTGCGCGCGGCGCCGCGCAGCGCGCCCTGGCGGGCCGCGATCGGCCACGCCTGCCTGGCCCTGACGCTCGGCGCGGCCGTGTCGCTCGCAGGGCCGCAGGCGCTGCAGGGCGTGCATCTGGTGCTGGCTGCAGCAGCCGCGCTCGGCGTCGTGCTGGTGGTCGCTCGGGCCGGCGCCTCGCTCAGGGCTCGATCGCGCTTCCCGTGATCGGCTCGCCGCCGCCGACCGTGCCGATGAAGCTCGCCTTGCCGCTGGCCAGGTCGACGCGATACCAGCGCGTGGCCCGGCCTCCGGCGTCGACGATGCCGGCATAAGCGGTGTTCGAGATGTCGGAAATGTCCAGGGTCGCCTGCGCGAACGGCCCGGTGCCGAGCGGACCGACGCTGTAGAGCCGGCCGGTGTTCGGCGACACTGTCGGTGCCACGCCTTCCTTCGTGCCCTGGTGCACCAGCGTGCCGCTGGCGCCGTCGAGCGCGTAGTTGGTGGTGACCTTCTCGTCGTCCTGGTTGTAGGTGTACGCCGCGGCGACGATGCGCGTCGTCCTGCCCGCCATCGCGTCGACGCGGTCGTAGCACAGCATGCCGTCGAACTGCACGCCGGGCCTGGCGGCATCGCCGTCGACCCGCGCGCCGGTGTCGGGGTGCAGGCGCAGGTTGAAGCCGGCGTCCATCACCACGCGGATGCGGTCGACGGTCGGGTTGAAGTCGAAGCCGAACTCGCTGCCGGCGGGCAGCGCCACCGGCACGCCCACCGGCGATGCGGCGGCGGTGGCGGCATCGATGCGGTAGAACTGGCCGCTCGCGCCCAGGCCGAACAGCTGTCCCTTGGCGACGCGGTAGTCGATGCCGACGAGGCGATCGCCCTCGCGCAATCCGGTGAGGGCGCGTCGCGACAGCAGCGTGCGCGGCTGGCCCGCATTGAAGCTGATCAGCCGGTTCGTCGGCGTGACGGCGTGGATGGTCTCGCGCGCGGGCGTGCCCACGGGCTCTCCGGGGGGCAGGGCGCAGGCGGACAGCAGCGCGCCGGCGACGAGCAGGCCACAGCGACGGGCAGGCAGGAACATCATGGAGTTCACATCGACGACCACGGCCGCCATCGTGTTCCTGCGCAGGCGGAACCGGTCCCTCGAAACGCGCCCGAAACCGGCGCCATCTCGGCGCCGAACCCGGGTGCGAGAATCGCCGCATGCACGACAGCCTCACCCTCACCCGCCCCGACGACTGGCACCTGCACGTGCGCGACGGTGCCGCCATGGCGGCCGTGGTACCCGCCACGGCCCGACAATTCGGCCGCGCGATCATCATGCCCAACCTCAAGCCGCCCGTGACCACGGCGGCGCAGGCACTGGCCTATCGCGAGCGCATCTGCGCGGCCGTACCCGAAGGGATGAGCTTCGAGCCGCTGATGACGCTGTACCTGACGGACATGCTGCCGGCCGACGAGATCCGCCGCGCCAAGGCGGCGGGCGTGGTCGCGGTCAAGCTCTACCCGGCCGGCGCGACGACCAACAGCGACGCGGGCGTGACCGACCTGCGCAAGACCTACGCCACGCTCGAGGCGATGCAGCGCGAGGGCCTGCCGTTGCTCGTGCATGGCGAGGTCACCGACCCCGAGATCGACCTGTTCGACCGCGAGCAGGCCTTCATCGACCAGAAGCTGATCCCGCTGCGCGCCGACTTCCCCGAGCTGAAGATCGTCTTCGAGCACATCACGACGCGCGAGGCGGTGCAGTACGTGGGCGAGGCCGGGCCTCGCACGGCGGCCACCATCACGGCGCACCACCTGCTGTACAACCGCAACGCCATCTTCCTCGGCGGCGTGCGGCCGCACTACTACTGCCTGCCGGTGCTCAAGCGCGAGGAGCACCGCCGCGCGCTGGTCAACGCCGCCACCTCGGGCAGCGCGAAGTTCTTCCTCGGCACCGACAGCGCGCCGCACGCGGTGCACCTGAAGGAGCATGCCAGCGGCTGTGCCGGCTGCTACACGGCGCTGTCGGCGCTGGAGCTGTATGCCGAGGCCTTCGATGCCGAGGGCGCGCTCGACCGGCTCGAGGCCTTCGCCAGCTTCCACGGCCCGGCCTTCTACGGCCTGCCGCGCAACACCGGCACGGTGACCCTGAAGCGGCAACCCTGGGTGCTGCCCGAGCGCGTGCCCTTCGGCGAGGCCGAGCTTAAGCCCCTGCGCGGCGGTGAGTCGCTCGCCTGGCAACTGGTCTGAAAGGCTACGCATGATCGAGAAACAACCACGCATCGCGCTGCTCATCGACGCCGACAACTCGCCGTCGAGCAAGATCGACGTGATCCTCGCCGAACTGGCCAAGCTCGGCGTGGTCAACGTGCGCCGCGCCTACGGAAACTGGAAGAAGGACGGGCTGAAGGGCTGGGAGAACGTGCTGCACGAGTACGCCATCCGGCCGATCCAGCAGTTCGACTACACCAAGGGCAAGAACGCCACCGACATGGGGCTGGTGATCGACGCGCTGGACCTGCTCTACACCGACAGCCCGGACGCCTTCGGCATCGTTTCGTCGGACAGCGACTTCACGCCGCTGGTCATGCACCTGCGCGCCAAGGGAGCGCAGGTGTTCGGCTTCGGCGCGCAGAAGACGCCGATGCCCTTCGTCAACGCCTGCTCGCGCTTCCTCTTCCTCGAGCACCTGGGCGGCGCCGGCGCGGCGCCGGAGGCCGAAGAGAGCGAGAAGGCGCCGCGCGGCGAGTCGTCCACGGCGCGCAAGTCGCGCAATGGCAAGAAGGCCGAGCCGGCCGCGGCGGCGGTCGACATCGTGCTCGACGCCGAGCCGGCGAAGTTCGATTCGGTGGCGCTGCGGCGCGACGCGCGTCTGGTCACGCTGCTGCGCAATGCGGTCGAGTCGGCGGCGGGCGAGGACGGCTGGTCGCCGCTCGGCTCGGTGGGCCAGCAGATCGGCAACCAGGCTTCGTTCGACCCGCGCAACTACGGCTACCGCAAGCTGATTGACCTGATCGAGGCGACGCAGCTGTTCGAGCTGGACCGGCGCGGCACGCAGTTCGTGCTGCGCGACAAGCGGCTGGCGAAGGCGACGAAGGGCTGATGCCCGAGAGCGTCGCGCCGTTCTGGGGCGCGATCGACTGGCGCGCGCCCTGGCTGGCGCCCTATGCAGGCGTGGCGCCGCCGGTGATCGAGCGGCTGGAGCGTGGTGAAGGCGTCGCCGCGGCGCTGGGCCAGCCGCGCTTCGTGCCGCACGCGCAGCTGCCTGCGGGCGAGGCCTACGAGTCCTTCATCCGCCGCACCGGTCGCGTGCCCACGCGCGACAACCTGCACGACCTGTTCAACGGCCTCGTCTGGCTGCGCTTTCCGCGGCTCAAGGCGCGCCTGAACGAACTCCACGCGGCGCAGATCGACCTCGAGGGCGTGGCTGCAGCGCGGGGGCCGCTGCGCGACGCGCTGACGCTGTTCGACGAGAACGGCGCGTGGTGGCCGGCGAGCGCGGAACTGGCCGACGCGTTGCGCCGTCGCGACTGGCGCCAGCTGTTCGTGGCGAGGCATGCGCTCTGGGCGGCGTCGCAGCCCGTGCTGATCGGGCACGCGCTGCTGGAAAAGCTGGTGCACCCGCGCAAGGCGATCACGGCGCATGCCTGGATCGCGCAGGCGTCGCCCGAGGTGCCGACCGGCATCGAGGCGGCCCGGTGGGCCACCAAGCCTTTCCATCCGCTGCCCGTGCTGGGCGTGCCGGGCTGGTGGCCGGACAACGCGGACGCGGCCTTCTACGAGGACGCGAGCGTGTTCCGCCCGCTGCGCCGATAATCCCGTTGGTGAAGCGGGCCAGACCGCCGCCGGTGCGGGAACCGAAAGGTTGCACGGGAGGAAGGTCCGGACTGCACAGGGCGGCGTAGCAGCTAACGGCTGTCCGGCGTGAGCCGAGGATCAGAGCAACAGAGACGAGTCGGTGGGTCCATCGCGAGATGGGCGCATCGGGTGAAACGGGCAATCTCTACGCGCAGCAACACCGAATAGGCCGGCATTGATGTGGCTCCGCGGAGCCGGCGGGTAGGTGGCACCGAGCCGTGCAGCGATGCACGGCCCAGAGGAATGGCGGTCACGGCGGGGCCTTCGCAAGAAGTCCCCGCCGCACAGAATCCGGCCTATCGGCCCGCTTCACACTTTCTTCGCGTCGTCAGGGTCTGACGACGACTTCGCCGAGCACGCGCTCGAGCGTCTTCACCATTGTCGGCACCTGCTCGCCTGCCAGGCCGCCGTGACGGCGCAGGTATTCCTGCACCGGGCGCTGGCTGGCCCGGCCGATGAGTTGGCCGTCCTTCATCGCCAGCGACTTGCGAGCGAACTCGGCGGCGCTGCCGTGGCAGCCGGCACACTTTTCGCGGAACAGCGGCGCGGTGGTCGCCTGCGCCTGCAGCATCTGCATCACCGGTGCGACCAGCTCGTCGGCGAGGTAGTGGTTGCGCAGGAACGGCTCGAGGTCGGCGACGTGGTGCGTGCCGACGAGCCGGCCCTGCTCGACGCGCAGCGTGCGCCGCGCGAAGGCGCCGGCGTCGCCGTGGCATTCCTTGCAGCGGCCGTCCCAGTAGTCGTGCAGGTCGCGGCCGGCCGACGCGGCCGTCGCCAGCGGCAGCAGCGCTGCCAGCGCCAGCCCCAGAAGCAATCGTCTCGCGCTGCACATGTCGATCTCCTGTCGCACCGAGCCATTCTGCGCCGCCCGCGGCGCGCCGCTACACTGCCACGCTTCCCGATGAACCCCGACGCACAAATTCTCTGGCGCGCGCCGCGCTGGGCCCTCGCGCTGCTGCTCGCCTGCCTGGGCATGCTCGGGCCCTTCTCCATCGACACCTACCTGCCGGCGTTCAGCGGCATCGCGACGTCGATCGGTGCCTCGCCCACCGAGATGCAGCAGACGCTCTCGGCCTACCTGTTCGGCTTCGCGGTGATGAACCTGTTCCACGGCGCGTTGTCCGACAGCTTCGGCCGCCGGCCGGTGGTGCTCTGGGGCGTGGCGGCATTCACCATCGCCTCGGCCGGTTGCGCGCTGGCGCAGACCATCGGCGAGCTGGTGTTCTGGCGCGCCGTGCAGGGCATGTCGGCCGGCGCCGGTATCGTCGTCTCGCGTGCGGTGATCCGCGACATGTTCCCGCCGGCCGACGCGCAGCGGGTGATGTCGCAGGTGACGATCTACTTCGGCGTCGCACCCGCGGTCGCGCCGATGGTCGGCGGCTTTCTCTTCATCCACGCCGACTGGCACGCGATCTTCTGGTTCCTCACCGCGGTGGGCGTGGTCCTGTGGCTGGCCAACTGGCGGCTGCTGCCCGAGACGCTGCACACGACGCACAAGCAGCCCTTCAACGTGCCGCACTTGCTGCGCGGCTACTGGCAACTCGTCTCCAACCCGCGCTTCTTCATGCTCGCGCTGGCCAGCGGTATCCCCTTCAACGGCATGTTCCTCTACGTGCTGTCGGCGCCTGTGTTTCTCGGCGAACTGCTGCACCTCGGGCCGGGGCAGTTCTTCTGGTTCTTCACGCTGACCATCGCCGGCATCATGGCCGGCTCGTTCCTGTCCGGGCGGCTGGCGGGTCGCATCAAGCCCAAGCACCAGATCCGCCACGGCTTCGTGATCATGCTGTTGATCTCGCTGACCAACCTGACGCTCAACCTGCTGTTCGAGCCGCAGGCCTGGTGGGCGCTGTGGCCCATCGCCATCTTTGCCTTCGGCTGGGCGCTGATGGTGCCGGTGGTCACGCTGATGGTGCTCGACCTCGCGCCCGACCGGCGCGGCATGGCCAGCTCGCTGCAGGCCTGCGTGGGCAGCATCGCGAACGGCTTCGTGGCCGGCCTGATCGCGCCGCTGGTGATGCACTCCACCGTGGCGCTGGCGGTGGCCTCGCTGCTGATGATGAGCATCGGCATCGTCGCCTGGGTCTGGGTCAAGCCGCAGGTGAGCTGAGCGGGGCTGCGCTCAAGCGCCGGCTGCACCGGCCGGTAAAGCGTCGAATCCCCCGTGCCTTCGTGGCGCCTCCGGAGTCCGACGACATGCTTGCCGCCCGCCCGCTGTGCTGTGCGCCCCTGCTGTTCGCGTTGTGGGGCCCGTCGGCATTCGCGCAGACGCCCGATCCGATGGACAAGCTGCGCGAGCGCCTGGCCGAGAAGCTCGGCGCCGGCAAGGCCTCGCAGCCCCATCCCCATGTCGTGCAGGTGGCCACGCGGGCCGACGCGACCGCCGCGGCGGGCCGCGCTGCCGCCGTCGCCCAGACGGTCGCCCGGCCGGCGAAGCCGCGGCCGGCTCCCGCAGGGCACTGGAGCCACGAAGGCGGACCGGCGCACTGGGGCGCAATGAAGCCCGAGTTCGCCAAGTGCAGCAGCGGCGCGCGGCAGAGCCCGATCGACATCCGCGACGGCATCAAGGTGCAGCTCGACCCGGTGCAGTTCGAGTACCGGCCGAGCGGCTTTCGCGTCATCGACAACGGCCACACCGTGCAGGTCAACGTCGCCGCGGGCAACCACATCGAGGTGATGGGCCGCCGCTACGAGCTGCAGCAGTTCCACTTCCACCGTCCCTCGGAGGAGCGCATCGACGGCCGCCAGTTCGACATGGTCGTGCACCTGGTGCACAAGGACGGGGAGGGCTGACTCGCGGTGGTGGCGGTGCTGCTCGAGCGCGGCAGCGCTCAGCCGATCGTGCAGACGGTCTGGAACGACCTGCCGCTGGCGAAGGGCGACGAAGTGCCGGCGCGCGGCGCCATCGAGCTCGACGCGCTGCTGCCACCGGAGCGCAGCTACTTCACCTGCATGGGCTCGCTGACCACGCCGCCGTGCAGCGAAGGCGTGCTGTGGATGGTGATGAAGCAACCGGTGAGCGTCTCGCCGGAGCAGATCGCGATCTTCTCGCGCCTGTACCCGATGAACGCGCGGCCGATCAGTCGGCTGCGGGGCGGCTGATCAAGGAATCGAACTGAGAGCAAGCCGCAGCGTCTAGACTCGCGCGCATCCCGACTTCCCGGAGGCGCACCATGACCCTGCTGATCCTCGGCCTGCTGATCTTCCTCGGCGTGCACTCGGTCTCCATCGTCGCGCCGGCCTGGCGCGACGCCCAGGTGGCGCGGCGCGGCGAGCAGGCCTGGAAGGGGGTCTACACGCTGCTGTCGATCGTCGGTTTCGTGCTGCTGGTGGTCGGCTACGGGCAGGCGCGCCAGTCTCCGGTCGTGCTCTATGCGCCACCCGTGGCGCTGCGCCACGTCGCCCTGCTGCTGATGCTTCCGGTGTTCGTGCTGCTGATCGCCACCTACCTGCCGGGGCGCATCCAGTCGGCCGCCAGGCACCCGATGCTGCTGGCCACCAAGCTGTGGGCCACCGCGCACCTGCTGGCCAACGGCAACCTCGCCGACCTGCTGCTGTTCGGCGGCTTCCTCGCCTGGGCAGTGGCCGACCGCATCTCGATGAAGCGCCGCGTGCCGCGGCCGGTGCCCGGTGCACCGACCGGCAAGTTCAACGACGCGATTGCGCTGGTCGGCGGATTGGCGCTCTATGGCTTCTTCGTGACGTCCGGCCATGCCTGGCTGATCGGTGTCGCGCTGCGGTGACCGGCGCGACAGCCCAACCTTGATGTGACGCAAACGACCGTCTGAGAACGGTCGTTCCATGTTCGAAACCGCTTAGTAGTCGCACCACATCGGCCGATTGCATCTCCGAATCGTTTCAATTTCGGAGTGTCCCATGAGAAAGACCGGCCCCATCACCCAGCGCGAACTGATCATCGATGACGGCGCCACGCTCGTCTCGACCACCGACCTGAAGAGCCGCATCACCTACTGCAATGCCGGCTTCGTCGCCGTCAGCGGCTACGACCGCGAGGAGCTGATCGGCCAGCCGCACAACCTGATCCGCCACCCGGACATGCCGGCCGAGGCCTTCCGCGACATGTGGGCCACGCTCGAGGCTGGCCAGCCGTGGACGGGTCTGGTGAAGAACCGGCGCAAGAACGGCGACCACTACTGGGTGCGCGCGAACGTCACGCCGGTCATCGAGGACGGGCGCACCACCGGCTACATGTCGGTGCGAACCAAGCCGGCTCGTGCCGAGGTGGAGGCGGCCGAGGCGCTGTACGCCGCCATGCGCGCCGAAGCGCGGGACGGCCGCCTCGTCACCACGCTGCATCGCGGTGAGGTGGTGGTGCACACGACGGCCGGCCGACTGTCACGGCTGCTGCGCCCCGGCCACGGTGGCAGTGTCGTCATTGCCGCAACGGCGGCGCCAGCCGCCGTTGCGCTGGGCGGTGTGATCGAGCACGCAGCGGCCGCTCCGATGATCGCGCTCGGCATGCTCGCCGCAGCGATCAGCGCCTGCTGGCTGCGCCGCCTGGCCACGGCGCCGCTGGTGCGGGCCACCGACTTGGCGAACCGCCTCGCGGCCGGCGACCTGTCGCGGCAGGATGCACAGGCCGGCCGGCTCGACGAGGTCGGTCGGCTGATGCGCGGCCTCGCGCAACTGAACGTCAACCTGCAAGCCGTCGTCGGCGATGTGCGCCGCGAGGTCGATGGCATCCACACCGGCTCGCGCGAGATTGCCAGCGGCAACCACGACCTGAGCTCGCGCACCGAGTCGCAGGCCAGCAACCTGCAGCAGACAGCGGCGGCGCTGGAGCAGATCACGGCCACGATTCGCCAGAACGCCGACGCGGCGCGCACCGCTTCAGCTCTCGCGAACGAGGCCACCGAGGTGGCGCGCCGCGGCGGCAGCGCCGCCGGCGACGCGATGCAGCGCATGGAGGAGATCAGGCAGGCCTCCGGGCGCATCGGCGAGATCATCGGCGTGATCGACGGTATCTCGTTCCAGACCAACATCCTGGCGCTCAATGCAGCCGTCGAGGCCGCGCGCGCCGGCGAGGCCGGCCGCGGCTTCGCGGTGGTGGCGGCCGAGGTGCGTCATCTCGCCCAGCGCACCAGCGCCGCAGCGCGGGAGATCACCGCGCTCATCGAGGATTCGGCGCGCAAGGTCGAGGCGGGCACGAAACTCGTCGCGGACACCGGCGCGACGGTGCAGCAGACGTTGGCCGCGGTGCAGCGCGTCACCGCGCTCGTCGCGGACATCAGCATGGCCTCGGAACAGCAGTCCACGGGCGTGGTGCAGGTCAATGCGGCGGTGGCCAACCTCGACACGCTGACGCAGCAGAATGCCGCGATGGTGGAGGAACTCGCCGCCACCTCGGCCTCGCTCAACGGACAGGCCGGAATGGTCGCCGAAACGGTGCGCATCTTCCGCACGCGGGCCCTTGCGACCGCCTGATCCACCATCCTCTGGATCGATGGGCTGACTGGTTCAACGGATCGGGGAAAGCGGATTCGGTCTGGCTCGAGGATGCCTGTGAGCCAGGGCCCAACGGGCCGGCATCGCAGCATCCACATGACGAGACCTCCGCACGTCTCGCGCCAGATGGGGCATCGCTATCGCTCCAGTGTCGTGCGAGGCATCGCCGTACCTGCGTACTCAGGCTTGCCGACAACGCCAGACCGAACAATCAGTGCGGTCTGCACACATTGGACCAAGGTCCAATGTGTGCACCGGGACGCTCGCGCTAGGCTCTCGCACGGGGCTCGGTCAGGGTGGAAGGGGCCGGCTTTGCTGCGGCCCGAGGCCGGGGTGTGACAATGTCTCGTGTGTTCTCGGACCGCTGAGGACCTTGACGTGATGCGATCAGAACGTGGTTCCGCTGCCGAAGCGGCCGGACACTCGCGCGCCCTCGTCGCGTTCCCGCCAGGGCGCCAGCGCGCGCTGAAGGCCGTGGCGCTTGTCGACGATGCCTGCACCGGGGTGATCCCATGGCATACGGCAGTGGCCGTGGATGGTGGAGGCACAGTTGAACGGCAGCATCCGGGCCGACCTGGATGCCCACCCCCGCCTGTTCCGAGTCACTCACTCGATCCACGCGGAGGTGGCCGGCGCACATTCCGTGCCGGGCGTCACCGCGACCATCCTGCCGCCGAGGCGATCACCGTGTGCCATCGCGGCAGAAAACCGGGAGTTCATTGATGACATCGCAATCGAATTCGGTCGACCCTCCGCAGGAGAGCCCTGCTGCGTCCGCGCAAAACCCCGAGGTCATGCCCGAGGTGATGCCCGAGGCCATGTCCGAGGGCATGGCCACCGGCAAGCCGACGCTGTTCGCGAAGATACGGTACGCGTTCATCGACTGGATTGACGGGGACACGGCCAGCATGGACGGGAAGTCCGCGGATGAACTGGCCCAGGACCGCACCGACATGGCCGCGAGGCGCACGCTCATGGCAGCGGATCGCACGCTCATGGCGTGGCTGCGCACCTCCTTGTCGATGCTCAGCTTCGGATTCACGATCTACAAGGTCCTGCAGGCGTTTCAGGAGACCGGGGGGATACTGCCCAAGTCGAACACGCCGCGAAACGTTGGCCTGTTTCTCACCGGAATGGGGACCTTCGCCATCGTGATCGGAACCATCGAGTACTGGCAGACGCTCAAGGAATTGCGTGCGTACAGGCGGATCGGAGCCGTACGGCCGCCCTTCGTCATGGCGGTGGTGATGTCGATCACGGGCGTCACGCTGTTCTTCAGCATCATCACCAAGATGTTCTGACGCGGTGCATGCAGTCCGCGGAGATCCTCGAAACAGCCACGGCCGCGCTGCTGTTCGCCGCGGCATTCGCCTTCGGTGGGCGCGTACATCCCTTGCGATCGCTGGTTCGCGACCGGCGCAGCGTGATCTCGTTCGGCGCCGGCATGTCCGCTGCCTACGTGTTCGTGCACCTGATGCCGGAATTGACACGGGTGCGCCGCGTCTTCGCGGCTTCAGCGTCGGTGCCGTTGCGCTACGAGGGCATGTCGATCTACTTCCTGGCGCTGCTCGGCTTTCTCGTCTTCTACGCACTGGATCATCTGCGTACGCGCCTGCGCGAACCCGGCCCGACGCAACAGGGAGGGCCGGCGTTCAGACTGCACGTCGGCGGTTTCGCGGTCTACGTCTGGCTGCTGGGGTACCTTCTGGTGCGCGACCTGGAGGACGGGCCGGTGTCGATCGGGCTGTACACGCTGGCCATCACGTGTCATTTGATGGCGGTGGACAACGAGTTGCGCAGGGAGCACGGAGACGCCTACGAGCGGGTCGGCCGCTTCGTGCTTGCCGGGGCCAGCCTGGCCGGCTGGGCGACCGGCGTGTTGCTGGAGCTGCCACCGAACGTCGTCGCCCTGCTGCTGGCTTTCCTATCGGGTGCCATCATCATGAACAGCGCCATCATGGAACTGCCTTCCGAGCGGGACGGTCGGTTCCTGCCGTTCATGATCGGCGGTGTCGTCTACGGTCTGATCCTGATTCCTCTGGGGTGAGCAATGGCCGTCTCTCGCCCCCCCCCTCGGTGGACCCCATGCCAACGCCATTGACTGACTACCACCTGCTGGCCAAGCCCGCGGGCGCCGCCTGCAATCTCGACTGCAAGTATTGCTTCTTCCTGTCCAAGGAAAACCTCTACCCGTCGCGGGAGAGCCCGCTGATGGACGAGGCCACGCTGGACAGCTACCTGAAGCAGCTGATGGATTCGTCCCCGGGGCCGCAGGTCGAGGTGTCCTGGCAGGGCGGCGAGCCGATGTTGCGCGGACTCGCCTTTTACCGGCGCTCGGTGCAACTGGCCGAGAAGTACCGCAAGCCGCATCAGCGCATCCTCCACACCATGCAGACCAACGGCACGCTGGTCGACGACGAATGGGCGGCCTTCTTCAAGCAGCACAACTACCTGGTGGGCTTGAGCGTGGACGGACCACGTGCGCTGCACGATGTCTATCGGGTCGACAAGCGCGGCGAAGGGAGCTTCGAGGACGTGCTTCGCGGCTGGCAGTGCCTGCGCCGGCACGACGTGGATGTCAACGTCCTGTGCACGATCCACGCCGCCAACGCTGACCACCCCCTGGAGGTCTATCGCTTCTTTCGAGACGAGATGCAGGCGCGGTACATCCAACTGATCCCCATCGTCGAACGCGCGACCGCGCAGACGATTGAGTTCGCCAATCGCGGCTGGGGCGGCCCGAAAGGCAGCGACCGGCCGCTGTATCGGCAGGCGGGGGACCTCGTGACCAGTCGCTCCGTGACCGCGGAGCAGTTCGGGAGATTCCTGATCGCCATCTTCGACGAGTGGGTGCTGCGCGACGTCGGCGAGGTGTACGTCACCATCTTCGACGTGGCGCTGGGCAGTTGGATGGGGCAGCACAATGCCTGCATCGTCGCGCCCACCTGCGGCGGCGCCTTGGCCATGGAGCACAACGGCGACGTCTATTCCTGCGACCACTATGTCGAGCCGGAACACCGGCTGGGCAACCTGAAGGAAACCCCGCTGCAGTCGCTGGTCGCCTCGGAAAAGCAGCGACGCTTCGGGCAGAGCAAGTTCGACACGCTGCCCAGGTACTGCAAGGAATGCCCGGTGCTGTTTGCCTGCTACGGCGAGTGCCCGCGCAACCGCTTCATTCGCACGCCCGACGGCGAGGACGGACTGAACTACCTGTGCGCCGGCTACAAGGCGTTCTTCACCCACATCGACAAGCCCATGAAAACCATGGCGAGCCTGCTGCGGCAGGGCCGCTATGCCGACGAGATCATGCAGATGCCACCCGTCGACTCCGCCTGAGGGGACCTCGACCCCATCCAGCCTCGAGCCGGGTGACGAGCAGGGCGGCCCGCCATGCAATTCGGCCCCGCGACAGAGCGAATGACATGTCGCCACGGACTCTCGTGACGACGGCGGTCGCCGCCGGGGTCAACGCGGACCCTCCTCCCGGAAGCTCTCTGCAGGTGGCTTGGCCGGAGGATCGAACCACTTCGCCTTCGGCACCGTCACGTCCTTGCCCGGCTGGGCGACATGGTGCGGCGACATGATCTGCACGCCGTACTCGTTGAACACGTCGATGATGTTCGCGTGGAGCTCCGATTGGATCATCGACATCCGATCGGCATCGCCGCAGTAGGCGTTGACCTCGTACCTGACGTAGAAGTCATCCAGCGCCAGCTTGAGCACGAAGGGCTCGGGCGTCTCGAGCAGGCCGCCGGTGCGCCGTGCGGCTTCGATGAGCATGGCTTCCACTTGCCGCCATGGCGCGTCGTAGCCGATCGACACGGCCGAGTGCAGCACGAGCTGGCGCGCGCGCGCGTGCTTGCTGTAGTTGACGACTTCGCGGCTGACGATGAGCGAATTCGGAATGACGATTTCCTCGTTCTGGATCGTGCACAAGCGCGTGACCTGCGCCTCGATGGACCTGATGCTCCCCGTGAAGTTGCCGAACTTCACGCGATCGCCGACCTTGAAGGTCCTGCGATACAGGAGGACGTAGCCGGACAGAATGTTGGCGACGATCGACGAAGAACCCAGCGAAACCAGCACGCCGACCAACACGGACACTCCCTTGAAGGCCTCGGTGTTGGAGCCCGGTATGTAGGGGTAGGCCACCACGATGGCAAACACGATGACGCCCACGCGCACGAGCTTGAACGTCGGCATCGCCCATTCCGGGGCGAAGCCCGAGAGGGTGATGGCGCCGCGGCCGACGCCGGCGAAGAACAACTCAAGGATCCGCAGGAGGTATTGGACGACGACATAGAGGATCGCAAGGAACACCAGATCGGGAAGCGAGTTGGCCACCGCGTTCAGCATGATCCGCAGCGGACCGACAACGAGTTCGAACAGCCAGTGCGCCGCGCCGCGCGTCCAGGGAAAGAGCCTCAGAACGCTGATGACGCAGGCAAAGGTCGCCACCGCGGCGAGCAGCCACCAGAGCGCCTTCACCGCCCCCAGGAGCACGGACTCGAAGCGCTCGGCCTCGACGATGCCGAACGACTCCGCTTCCAGCTTCTCCAGTTCGGAACGGAATCGCCGCTTCGCCGTCTCCAGCGAGCGTTTCAGCAGCCATCGTGTGGCCCAGAGGAACAGCACCAGCAGCGCGGTCGCAGCGGCCGCCGTCGCCGCGCTTTGCAGGAGGTCCTTGGAGGTGCGCTCCTGTCGGTACGACGTGATGGCGGCCGCGATGGCGCCCGTCACGACCTGCGAGAAGAGGGTGCGGGTCGTCCCCTGCAGGGCCGCGTCGGCGTCGACAACGGCAAGCAGGCGCCTGTCGCCTGCCAGGATCCATGTCTGCTCTTTCTCCTCTTCGGTACGCAGCTGCTCGACCGGGAACCCGCGATCCTCGGCGATCGCCTGGATCCGTTCGGTGTAGGTCCGGGCGCGGACTTTTGCCGGATACGCGGGCACGCCGATGACCGCGAACAGCGCCCTGCCATCGATGACGACCTCCGCGCTCTCCTGAACCTTTGCTGGCGGCGTCGCGGCAACTTCCGGCGCCGCGGCCGCAGGGCCGACCGCGGTCAGGAATAAGACCAGGGCGATGAGCAGCGCGAGGCCGTTGCTGCGCGTACGGGCATCCTTGTCTTCGTGTCTACGCATCCGGTTCCTCACGCGGCAGCTCCGGGGCCAGTGTGGCGAGGGCTGCAGGTCCCCGATGGCACGCAGTGCTCCGCGGCCTTCTGCAAAAGCATATCGCAGCGTCCTTGCGGCCCCCGCAAGAAGGGCCCGACCCTGTCGCCGAATCGAACAGCCACCGTTCGCGTCGGTGCGATTCCCGCCTCGGTCCCGGTCTCAGCGCTTTGCGCACGGTATCGAATTCGGCTGCGCAGGATCGGTCCAGCCGTCAATGCAGCGCGCGACCGCAGCCGCGCAATGTCCGCCCCTGCCAGGTGACGACGACCTCCGACTCGAATGCTTCGCCGCTCATGCTGTCGCTGCACGGGCGCGCGACGACTTCCAGTCGCAGTTCGCCGGCATCCCAGCGCGACGTGCCGGTGTCACGGTCATCCGTGTGCGGCGGCAGCGGCACGTCGACCTGCTTCGCGCCGTAGTCGAGCACCAGGACGATCCGCTCCATCCGGCGGATCTCGAGCACCCAAGGGGGTTCGTTGCCGATGGCACGAAAGTCGACCCCGTCGAGCTTCGCCTTCTCCCAGATTGCGCGTCGCCGATCGTTGCTGCAGACCTGCGGCGGGTTGCCGGTGGTGAGCCAATGCGCCTGCTCACCGGTGATGCGGAGTTCGACGCCGCCCTCGGAAAAGGAGTTGCCGGTCGCCCCGGCGGCGGCCGGCAGCTTCAGCGTGCCGTTGGGGTGGAACACCCAAGCCTCGGCTCGGGTGGTGCGGACCACGAACTCCGTCCTGTCGGGGCAGACGAAGACGTAGGTCGCCGCAGCCTGCGGATCGACGTTCGAGTCGGCGCGTGCCTGCGTGACCATGCCGAGGCCGATCCAGGCTCCGACGGCGATCAACAGCCGCCCCTGCAACCTCGCGCCCGCAATGCGTGATGGAAACCGGATCATGCTGCGCTCGATCCTCGACGGAGCAATATACCGCCGACGAAGGTGCACTGTACGGATGAGTCACAGGCAGGTGCGTGCGTCCCGGTCCGAGAAACCATTCGCAGCCGCGCCTCGGCTATTGGGCCAAAGTCCAATTTGCTCGGCGCGCCGCACGCGCTAGCCTTCCCTGAAAGGTCTGCGCTGGCAGGGATGAGGCTGGGGCTCGCCCCGCAGCAGCGGCGCTGGGGTCGCCCCCAGCCCCAGTCTCGGAAGGACATCCGGATGTGAACAGGGGTCAGCTCGCCTGAGAGCGGATCATCGGAGTTCTCCACGACGCCGTTCAGACCTGCGAAGCACGCCGCAGGCGCAAGCCGACCCATGGAAGGAGAAACATCAATGGCAGAACTGAGCACGATGGCAACCATGATGGTGCTGACATTTCTGGTCGCGTCGATGCTCAGCCTCGGCATGCAGACCACGGTGGCAGATCTGCGTGCGCTGCTGGCTTCGAGGAGCTTTCTGGCGCGGACGCTTCTGGCCAACTTCCTGGTCGTACCGATCCTCGGCGTGGCGCTGATTCTCCTGCTGCCGCTTCAGCCGCACGTGGCCGGCGCGCTCCTGCTCCTGGCGTGTACGCCCGGCGGCGTGAGCGCTATTCAGTTCACCGGCCAGGTGAAGGGGAGCGCGGCCTCGTCGGTCGCGGTCATGTGCCTGCTCGCCGGCTTGGCGGTGTTCATTTCGCCGCTGCTGCTGAAACTTGTGCTGCCTGCCGACGTCCGGCTGGTGATCCCCTATGGCGGCGCGCTGCTGTTCTTCCTCGTGTACCTGATTGCCCCGCTCCTGGTCGGCATGCTTCTGCTCGGCAGCGCCCCGGACGTCGCCGCGAAGCTCTCCAAGCTCGTGGCGCTGGTCGGGATCGTCGCGTTCGTCGGTTTCATGGTGGCGACCGGCTCGGTGCGGCAGCCGACGGTCGGCGAGATGGGCGGGGTCGCGGTGGCTGCCATGCTGCTGTTCATTGCGCTCTCGATGGCGGTCGGCTGGTTCATGGGCGGCTCCGCGCGGGATGCGCAACGCATCCTCGCAACGGCCACCAGCATGCGCAACGCGGCGCTGTGCATCGCGATCGTCGAAGCCAGCGCGCCGGGGCACGCCATCCTGGTGCCCCTGATTGCCTTCAGCCTGCTGATGGTCCCCACGAACCTGCTGTTCAGCATCTACAACACCGTGCAGGCGAAGCGCAGGGCGCGCGAGGCGCCGTGACGGCGACGCGCCCTGGATCCTCATCAGGCCGAAAGGAACTCGCGCGATGCACCGGGCTCGCCGGCGGTTCCAGGTCATCGCTCGCCGAGACTGCGGGTGAGGCTCAGCGCCAGCGCGCCGTGCGCGGTGCGCAGTTCGAGCCGGTCGCCGTCCAGCCGGAACCTGGCGGCCGACTGCAGCGCCGCGAGGTACAGCGACTCCTGTTGCATCAGCCCCTGTGGTTCGGCGCAGAGTCGGCGCGTCGCGCCGGTCGGCCCGACCGTCAAAGTCTCTCCGTCCAGCTGGAAGTCGGCGAAGTACGCGTTGCAGCCCGCGCTGCCCGTCACCCGACCATCGTTGCCGAAACGGGCGGTGATCTTCGTGCCCGTGATCACGCTGACCACGCCCTGCCTGCCGTTGTTGTAGGCGATGACTTCCCAGGAAGCCCCAACCGGCGAGTGCATCGCCGGCACGAACTGCGCGAGCGTGCTGCCTGTCCCGTCGTGCAGCTTGAGCCGGGCGCCTTCCAGCGTGAATCGCGCTGCGCGTTGCAGCGATTCGCGATAGGCGTGCGCCCGCGCCTCGATCGCTTCCGGGCAGGCCATCAAGGTACCTGCGATGCTGCCGCCGACCCTGAAGGCTCCGGTCCCGGCGGTGTAGCTGCCCTGATACGCGTTGCATCCATCCGTGCCGCCGAACCGGCCGTCCGCCTCGAAGTTGAGGGTCACCGCCGGCGCACCCGACGCTGCATCACCTCCGAGCGCCTGCAGAACCCAGCGCGTGCCGGCGAGTTGCGATCCACCGCTGCCCGATGCCGGTCCCGCGGGGCCGGGCGACGTGCACCCGGCCATCAGCATCGAAACGAGTGCGAGCGCCACGGCTGTTGATTTCATGACGGGGAGATTAGGCGGCCGCGTGCGCGGATGCGATTGGCCTAAGGTCCAATGGCGGCTCGTTGCGCCGGTTGCTAGGGTAGCCGGGATCGCTGGTGCCTTGATCTCGCGGACCCGTCTGACAACGAACAAGGGTGATGTGAGGGCAGCGCGGAAAGGAGAAAGGCCGGACATGCTGCCGAGACTGATCGCGGGAATGCTGATGCTCACGCTGATGCTGGTGCAGCCGGCGTTCAGCCAGGAGAGCGCGCCCAACGAGTCCGCCAAGACCGAGCCGGCGAAGCTCGATCCCTTCGGGCGGAGCACGCCCAAGGGCACCGTGGTCGGATTCATCAAGGCGGCCGGCGACGAGAATTTCCAGCGTGCAGCGCAGTATCTCGACACGCGGGAGATCTCGAAGCAGGTCAGTGAGCGCACGCGGCAACTGCTGGTGGTCCTGAACCGCGGCCTGCTGGCGAGAGACCTCGATCAGCTGAGCGAGGCGCCGGAAGGCAAACTCGAAGACGACCTGCCGCCGAACGTGGAGCGGGTCGGCGTTGTCAAGAGCGGCGGTTCCACCCTCGAGCTTCTGCTCGAACGCCAGGAACGGCGTGACGGTTTGCCGATCTGGCGCTTCTCGGCCGCGACGCTCAATGGCGTCCCGGCCATGTACGAGAAAATGCGGCCGCTGTGGATCGAAGGCCATCTCTGGCCGCCTCTGCGGGAGATCCGCTACTTCGAGGTGCCGCTGTGGCAGTGGCTCGGATTTCCTCTGAGCCTGCTGCTGGTGCTTGGCTTGGCCCGACTCCTCAGCCGTGGCGTGTTCGCGGTTCTGCGGCCGCTGCTGTACTGGCTCACCGGCGAGCGCGCCGCATCCCAGCTGGCGCAAGTCACGGCGCCGATCCAGCTGCTGGCGCTCAGTCTGGCGGTGTTCGTCTGGGTCGCCGTCGCGAGCCTGCCAGTGCTCGCGCGTTTCACGCTGGCCCGGACCGCCGTCGCACTCGGTATCGTCGGACTCGCATGGCTGGTGATGCGCCTGAGCGACGTCTCGATGCAACTCGTGGAGGCCCGCCTCAAACGTCTGAACGATCTGGGCGGAATCACCGTCGTCCAACTGACGGGGCGACTGGGCAAGGCGCTGACCGTGATCATCGCGGTGCTGGCGCTCCTCTATGTCGCCCATGTCGATCTGACCACCGCGCTGGCGGGGCTGGGCATCGGCGGGGTCGCCATCGCCTTCGCTGCTCAGAAGACGCTCGAGAACCTGTTCGGTGGCGTCATGATCATCTCCGATCAGCCGGTGCGCGTGGGGGACTTCTGCAAGGCCGGCGATGTACTGGGCACGGTCGAGAGCATCGGCCTGCGTTCGACCCGGATCCGGACAGTCGACCGGACGGTGGTCAGCGTCCCGAACGCGCAGTTGTCCAGCGAGAACCTCGAGAACTTCGGCTTCCGCGACAAGATCTTGTTCCGGCCGACCCTCGCACTTCGATACGAAACCCAGGTCGACCAACTGCGCTACGTCCTCGCGGAAATCCGCCGGATGCTGTACGAGCACCCGATGGTGGATCACGCTTCGGCGCGTGTCCGGTTCGTGCGGTTCGGCGTCTCCTCGCTCGACCTCGAGATCTTCGCCTACGTGCTCAGTGGCGAGTTCCCCAGGTTCCTGGCCGTGCAGGAGGACCTGCTGCTGCGGATCATGGACATCGTCGAGGGCAGCGGCACGAGTCTCGCATTCCCCTCGTCGACCACCTACCTCGCCCGCGACGCCGGCCTGGACAAGGCGAAGACGCAGGATGCGGTCGCGACGGTGGCACGCTGGCGCCAGGAACGGGAACTGCCGTTCCCGGACTTCCATCCCTCCCGGATCACGGAGTTCGAGAACCGGCTCGAGTACCCGGCGCCGGATTCGGCCGTGCGGCAACCCGTCCCGCCGCGGGCGTGAGGCCCAGCGTCGCATCCTCGAGCCGCAGGCGCCCGTCTCGCCCGGTGCCCCTGCCGGAGAGGCCCCGAGGATTCGCTCAGGGTGGTGTTTCCTTCCACCCCGCACCCGGGTCGAAACTGCTCATGTTCGCCGCGACGCGCGCCGTGTTCGGTCCGAGGTTCTTCTCGAAGATCTTGCCGTTGTGGCTGACGATGAACGTCATGATGCCGCTTTCGTCGTACGCGGCAGGATAGGCCACCATCGCAAAGCCCGCGATCATGCGCCCGTTGATGAGGTAGCTGTAGGCCCCTCCCGGCGCATTCTTTCCCTGACGCGTGAGGATGCGGAAGTAGTAGCCTCGATACGGATCGCCCGGCTTGTGGCCGACGAGGTACGCCGACGCTGCGGCGACCAGCGGCCCGAAGGGGCTGGCCTGTTCGCCCTCATCGGTGTTCGCGGGCCAATACAGCCCGTCGAATTTGCCGGGCGTGCTGTCGATCTTCTGCGCGTACTGCAGCACGCCGTCGCCGTCGCGGTCCTCGGAGGCGTACTCGCGCTGCGCGTCGAGATAGGCGCGCAGGACCTGGATGGCGCTGCGCTCGTTCCTGCCGATGCGCCGGTTGATGAGTTCCTCCGCGCCCCGCTCGGTAGCGAAGCGCCACTCGTTGCGCTCGCGAACCAGCGGGATGGGCAGCGGCCACGCCTGAGCGCCGACCAGCAGGACCCGGCGATCGTCGCCGTCCTCCTCGAGGACGTGAAAGCTTGCGAGATGCGCGGCGAAACTGGTGCGCACTGCCGTGTCGTAGGCGGCGTCGCCGGTGGTCACGAGCCCCTTGTACTTGTCGCCAAAGATCGAAACGAGCGCTGCCTCGTCGTTCGCCCGAAGCGCTGCGACAAACGCCTCCACGGCGGCGTCCGGCGTCGCGAACCGCTGTGGGTCCGCGGCCGCACACAACGGGGGCAGCACCAGCGACCCCGCGAGGATCAACTGGCCGAACAAGGCACTCATGCGTTGGGAGGTCATGGTGACGAACGTCATGGCAAGGGTTGATGGAAAGTCATCGGCGTGTCCTAGCGACGCCCGGTGCCATCGCGGTCAGCGCCTGCGCGGCCCTGGGGCGCTGCCGGACGCGCGCCGCCGGTGGGCCTCTGAGGCGCCACGGGGCGGGCGCTGCCTGCCGGCGCCTGTCCTTGTCTCGCGACGGTTTCGCGGCTTGCGGCGCCGCGCGCGCTGTCGAGTTGCGCTTGGCGTCCCGATCCCGAGGCGTCGAAGGCGCTGCCCGGGGCGGCGCGGCCCGGGCTCGGGACGGCTGCGGCGCGCTGCTGGGGTGCGCTGACCTTCGCCGCGGCGGTGGGCGTGGCGGGCGTCGCCACGGGCGATGCGCCCACGTCTTTGCGCGCCGGGGTGGGCTGCCGGTCGCCTACGCGCGGCGCGGGCCGACCCACCGCGCCGCTGACCTGGCCGGGCTGCTTGTTGGGCCGCCACTGGGTCGTCGCGGGCAATGTGGACACCTGCCCCGTCGTGAGGCTCGCGGAGGGCCGTTGTGCCGGGATGCCGGGGCGGTTGACCGTGACATTCCGGTTCACGTTGACGTTGATGTAGGTCTGGCGGCCGTAGCCGCCGTAATGCGCCACGTAATGGTGGCCTCTCCACGCGGAACTGATCGCCGCGCCCCACACGAGCCCGGCGGCGAACGCTGCGCCCGGAGGGTAGGGATAGTAGTAAACGGGGTAGGGTGACGGCCAGTAGCTCCAGGACGAATAACCACCCTGCACGATGACCGTGGTCGGGTTGTACTGCGGCACGTAGATCACCTGCGGGTTCGCAGGCACGATCTTGATGACTTCCTTCTCGACCACGATCACCTGCTTGGTGTCGGTCTTCAGGTTGCCGACCGAATAAGTCCGCCGCCGGAACGCCTGGATCGCTTCCAGCACGTCAGCCTGGCTCGCCACGACCGCTTCACCAAGCGCAGCCGTCCAGTCGAGGTCCTTGCTCATGTAGTGCACGACTTCGGGATAGTTGAGCAGCGACTTCACCGGGTCGTCCCAACCCTCGTTTACTGCGAGCTTGGGATCCGACTTCCGGTTGTCGAGATACCGCCCCGCCTGCACCAGCTGCAGAGGATTGGTCGACGCAGGCAGGATGATCGCGACGAGATCGTCGGGATACAGCGCGATCGGAGCGACCAGATTCTCGAGTTCGGCGGCCGACATCACGGCCGAGACCCCACCCACCGCGGCGGGTGCCTGCGCGGGTGAATGCTGCGGGAACATGATGGCCATGCACGCCGCAACGGTCGCCAGCAGGCGATGGAACGCCTCCGGGGCCGTGCGGGAAGACACCCCACGATCAGATTTCATCTGTGTTCTGCCTCCGCCCGTCAAGGGCGATGGGTCGCCGATGTTTCGTATGCCGAAGCTAAGGCGCTTCCGCAGGCCGGGGAATTGGACCAAGGTCCAATGTTCGATCTTCGGCCCACTCGGTAGATTCACTGGGAGTCCTGCTCGTGGCGGGGGGTGGCGTGAAGAGCGACCGCTGCGGGCTGGAGTTGCACGCGGCACCTTCCGCCACCGACGGTCGCCGAATCCGAAGAGTGAGCGCAAGATGAGCCAGGACAAAGCCGCAAAGCAGGACACCCTTCCGTTTCCCGATGAACCGTCGGGCAGCAAGGCCGGCCGGACGATCGCCGAATCGGTCTACAGCCCGCGGCCCGCACTGCGCCGCCTTCCCGCCGATGCGCCGAACATTCTCATCGTGCTCATCGACGATGCCGGCCCCGGGCTTCCGGACGCGCTCGGTGGCGAGGTGCATACGCCCACGCTGCAGCGCATCGCCAAGGAAGGGATTGCCTACAACCGCTTCCACACCACGGCCATGTGCTCGCCCACGCGGGCGTCGCTCCTGACCGGCCGCAACCACAACCGCGTCGGCAACGGCCAGATCACCGAGCTGGCCAACGACTTCGACGGCTACTCCGGGCGCATTCCGCGCAGCAGCGCGCTCGTGGCCGAAGTGCTGAAGGACTATGGCTACAGCACCGGTGCCTGGGGCAAGTGGCACAACACGCCCGCCAACGAGACGACGGCGGCGGGGCCCTTCGAGAACTGGCCGACCGGCTTGGGGTTCGAATACTTCTACGGCTTTCTCGCAGGCGAGGCCTCGCAGTACGAGCCCCACCTGGTACGCAACACCACCGTGGTCCTTCCGCCGAAGACGCCGGAAGAGGGCTACCACCTGAGCGAGGATCTGGCCGACGATGCCATCCGCTGGCTGCGCACTCACCGGGCGCTCGCCGCGGACAAGCCGTTCTTCATGTACTGGGCCAGCGGTGCCATTCACGGCCCCCACCAGGTCCAGAAGGAGTGGGCCGACAAGTACAAGGGCAAGTTCGACGACGGCTGGGATGCCTACCGCGAGCGCGTGTTCGAGCGCGCCAAGAAGCAGGGGTGGATTCCCGAGAACGCGGAACTCACGCCACGGCACCCGCAGATGGCAGCGTGGGACAGCATCCCCGACAACGAGAAGCCGTTTCAGCGTCGCCTGATGGAGGTGGCCGCGGGCTTCGGCGAGCACGTCGACGCACAGGTGGGTCGCATCGTCGACGAAATCGAAGCCATGGGCTGCGGCGACAACACGCTGATCTTCTACATCTGGGGCGACAACGGCTCGTCCTCCGAGGGACAGAACGGCACCATCAGCGAGCTGCTGGCACAGAACGGCATTCCCACGACCGTCGATCAGCACATCAAGGCGCTGGAAGAACTTGGCGGCCTGGACGTGCTGGGCTCTCCGCTGACCGACAACCAGTATCACGGCGCCTGGGCCTGGGCCGGCAGCACGCCCTACAAGGGGACAAAGCTGCTGGCTTCGCACTTCGGTGGCACGCGCAATCCCATGGCGGTGCGCTGGCCGGCGAAGATCAAGCCCGATGCGACGCCACGCGCGCAGTTCCATCACTGCAACGATGTCGTGCCGACGATCTACGAGGTGGTCGGCATCACGCCGCCGCGCGAAGTCAACGGTGTGGCGCAGGACGCGATCGACGGCGTGAGCATGGCTTACACGTTCGGTGACGCCAAGGCCAAGGGCCGCCTCGTTACCCAGTACTTCGAAATCATGGGCAGCCGCTCCATCTATCACGACGGCTGGATGGCCAGCGCCTTCGGCCCGCGCACGCCCTGGCTGCCGGGCGTTCCCCCCGGCATCGCCGAGTGGACGCCGGACAAGGATGTATGGGAACTCTACAACCTGGAGGAGGACTGGACGCAAGCCAACGACCTCGCGGCGAAGATGCCGGAAAAGCTCGCCCAGATGAAGGAGATCTTCATCGTCGAGGCAGCGAGGAACAAGGCGCTACCGATCGGCGGTGGCCTCTATGTCGCCTTGTTCCATCCGGAGTTGCGCCTGGGCTCACCTTACACGGAGTGGACTCTCACGGGGGATACGGTGCGCGTGCCGGAATTCGCCGCGCCCGCGCTGGGCAACAAGCCCAACCTCGTCACGATCGACGCCGAGGTGCCGGCCAAAGCGAACGGCGTGCTCTACAAGCTCGGCGGTAATTCCGGTGGGCTCACCTGCTTCGTCGAGGACGGGATCCTCTGCTACGAGTACAACCTGTTCATCGTCCAGCGTACCAAGATCCGTGCCAAGCAGAAGCTGCCGGCCGGCAAGGTGAAGATCGAGATCGAGACGGACTACATCGAGCCGAGGGCGGGCGGTCCGCTGAAGGTGACCCTCAAGGTGAACGGCAAGCTGTTTGCCGAGGGCACGGTGCCGGTCAGCGCGCCGCTGGGGTTCACCGCCAACGACTGCCTCGACGTCGGCATCGCGCTCGGCTCGCCAGTGTCGCTCGACTACCGCAAGAAGGCGCCGTTCAAGTTCAACGGCACGATCGAGCGGATGCACGTCAAGTACGCAGCGCCGCGGGCAATGCAGGCCAGAGCCTAATTCGAGGAAGGCACCGTGGGCTCGCGTCAAGCACTGGACGATTCGATCGTCGAGAACCTCGTCAAGCGTTCGTACCAGTACGTGGCCATGTACAACGTGAACAACAAGTTCGCGCTGAAGCAGGGCGGCTGGAACACCGTGGCGGCGGACACGCGCCTCAAGGATCACACGATGCGGGACATCGCGCGACCCAACAACGACTCCCTCTACATCGGCTGCATGCTGGACCTGCGCAAGGATCCCGTCATTCTGGACATCCCGGCGATCGACTCGAAGTACGTGTCGCTGATGATCACGGCCTACGATCACTACGTGAACATTCCGCTGTCGACCCGCTTGGGCAACTTCGGCAGGCCGGAAAAGATGCTGGTCTACACCTCGCGCACCCAAGGTTACGAGAAGGGCGAGAAGGTCCAGGGTGTCGACCGCTACTTCGAGGCCAGCGGCGATTTCGTGTCGGCGGTGTTCCGGGTCATGCCGCATGCCAGCGATACGGAGCGATTCGAGCGCATCCTGGGGCAGATGAAGGCGGTCCAGCTGGCGACTCTGTCGGAGCTTCACGGTGGGAAGGCTAAGCCGATCGGCGACATCACGTTCCCGCCGGTTGGCAAGACCGACTTCGATGTGTTCGAGACGAACCTGCTGGAAGTCATGCAGTTCGTCCTCAACCATACGACCTTCGATCCGAACAACGACATCGACCAGCCGCTGCTCGCGGCCTACGCGCCTTTGGGCGTGGTGCCCGGCAAGGCCTATGACCCGAGCACAGTCGCGCAGATCGACGGCAAGCACTTCCGGGAAATTGCCGAGCGTGTCTGGAAGGGCGAAATGGCCAAGGTCGGGAACCCGAAGTTCGCCGACTACGTGAACAAGCTGTTCCAGCCGAAAGGCGAGATGAGCCTGGAACACCTTTTGTTCCAGTCCGTGATCGGGCCGATCGGCCAACCGGCGCAGGAAGCCGTCTACCCGGCCGTCGCGACGACGGACGGCAAGCCGATGAATGCCAGCCACGACTATGTCATCCGCATGGCGGCGGGCGACCTGCCCCCCGCCAGGTCCTTCTGGTCGTTCACGTTGTACGACACGAAGAACGGCTTCTTCATTCCGAACGAGCGCAAGAAGTACAGCGTCGGCGAGAACGGCGGCATGAAACTGGACGCCGACGGCGGCATCGCCATCCACATTGCCGAGCGGAAGCCGGAAGGCGTCCCGGAGGAGAACTGGCTGCCGTTGAATCGCGGCGACTACGGCATCGACGTGATCCTGCGTCTGTACAGCCCGGATCTCGAGAAATTCAAGACCTGGTCGCCGCCCAAGGCAGAGAGGATCGTCGGATAGATCTCCGGGCCCGATCCTGGCTGGAGCGCGGAACGCGTGAAGCAGCGACGGTCGATCGGCGAAGACATCGAACTTGCCGCGTACGCGGTGGAGAAGCAGACATGGCAAATCAATTGAACATGCAAGACCAAGCCTACGAGATCGGCATCGAGGTCTATCACTACCTCTACCCGCTGATTCTCATGGACATCACCCGGCGCATCACGACCAATTACGAGCCGGGCACGAAGCCCGGAGCGGGGCCGGCCAACACGTTCGCCCAC
The DNA here is from genome assembly GCF_937952055.1 of uncultured Piscinibacter sp. Lineage (GTDB taxonomy): Bacteria > Pseudomonadota > Gammaproteobacteria > Burkholderiales > Burkholderiaceae_C > Piscinibacter. Next base: position 821,665 of record NZ_CALFYO010000021.1, on the reverse strand, counting down.
ATGCGGGCCTTCCCGCCGGCCGATTTTCGCGAGGTGGTGCGGCCGAACTTCGATACGCTCTATTCGAGCGTCTGGCTCGACCTGACGAACGAGCCTGTCGTCGTTTCGGTGCCGGACACGGGCGGGCGCTACTACCTGCTGCCGATGATCGACATGTGGACCGACGTCTTCGCCGTGCCCGGGTCGCGAACCAGCGGCACGCAGGCGGCACACTTCGCGGTCGTGCCGCAAAGATGGCAGGGCACCCTCCCGCAAGGCGTCGGCCGCATCGAGTCACCCACGCCCTACGTGTGGATCATCGGCCGCACGCAAACCAACGGCACAAAGGACTACGCCGCGGTGCACAAGGTGCAGGACGGTTTTGTGGCCACGCCGTTGTCGCAGTGGGGCAAGCCGGCCGTGCCAACGAAGACCGTCGTCGACCCCGGCGTGGACATGAAGACCCCGCCGCTGGTCCAGGTGAACACCATGCCAGCTGCCAGGTTCTACAGCTACGGCGCGGAGTTGATGAAACTGCACGCGCCGCATGTCACCGACTGGTCGATCGTCGCACGCATGCGGCGCATCGGCATCGAACCCGGAGAGAGCTTCGAATTCGACAAGGCCCCTGCCGATGTCAGGGCAGGCCTGGAGCGCGCCGTTGTCGACGGCCTCAAGCTGATGCAAGCGGGAGTGAACACGCTGGCGCGGGTCACCAACGGCTGGACGATGATGACCGACACAATCGGGGTCTACGGCAACGCCTATCTCAAGCGCGCCGTCATCGCCATGGTCGGGCTGGGAGCGAATCAGCCGGAGGACGCGATCTACCCGATGTGCCTGGCCGATGCCGAAGGGCAACCCCTGGATGGCGCCAACAAGTACGTGCTGCACTTCGACAAGGAAGGGCTGCCGCCGGTGGGAGCCTTCTGGTCGGTCACCATGTACGACGCCGAAGGCTTCATGGCCGCCAACAAGCTTGAGCGCTTTGCCATCGGCGATCGCGACGGGCTGAATTTCAACCCCGATGGATCGCTGGACATCTTCATGCAGCACGAATCGCCCGGCGCGGACAACGAGTCCAACTGGCTGCCGGCTCCCGCCAAGGGCGCGCTCGGTGTGACCATGCGCCTGTACGGGCCCAAAGCGCAGGTGCTTGACGGTCGCTGGGCGCCACCGGCGGTGATGCGGGCGAAGTAGATACGGCAAGGGTCAAGGGTCATGGGGTGAGGTGGACGTAAGAGGGGATCACTTGAGCGATGCGCGCGGAAAACCGTGCGAACGGCCCGGGAGTCGCAGTGGTGCCGACGAACATGGATATGCAGGTCCCCAGATCATCGGCGTGCACCCTCGAGAGCGATGCAGGGCATGAGGAAGGTCCGAAATGCGAGGAACCTGCACTGCCGGGTGGGTCACGGTATCCATGGCGCAGCCAAGGACGCCTTGCTCCCCACTGCCGGGGGCAAGGGTGCGCGGGTGGTCGACGCGGCCCAAGCCACATGCCGACGCCGGTTCTTCCGTGGCTGATCGATGTCATCACAACCGCCACGCCGGCGATTCCGAAGCGGCTCGATCTCCCCCGGCGCACCGATGATTCTTGCCGGGTGATTGCCCCGATCGGTGCGCCACAGTCATTGTTGATACGGTGCCGTACCGAAGGCGTGAGACATGACCGAAAGCGGGAAACTTGAGGACTTCTCGCTGTTCGGCGGACCGCTGCACCGAGTTGGCGACCGATTGGGACTGGTCCACGGCGGAACGAACACGGTCCCCCTCGGACTGGCGCTCGGTGTTTCGACCTGGGTGGTGCTGGTGGCGCTGGCCCTGATCGAGGGCGTCGGGAACCAGCTCTTCTCCCTCCCCATGATCGGGACGCACGTGCGGCTGTTGCTGGCCATCCCGCTGCTTTTCATGTGCGAGGCGCTTGTGGATCCTCGCATGGCGATGTTCGTGGGCATGCTGGTGCGCTCGCGTGTCGTGCCGGATACCGCATTGCAGGCCCTGAATTCCGAAACTGCGCGCGCGACCCGGTACAGGAATTCCGCGTGGCCGGAGTCGATCCTCTTGTTGGCCGCTGTGCTGTCGCTGCTGATCGGACCGCAGTTGCATCTGTTTGGGGTGACCGCCAACTTCGACGCGAGAACAGCTGGGGGCGACACGAGCCTGACCGGTGCCTGGTATTGGATCGTCTGCATGACGCTGTTTCGCTTTCTGCTTCTTCGCTGGCTCTGGCGGCTCGCGATCTGGTCTCACTTCCTTTGGCGCCTGTCCAGGCTCGAACTCCACCTGGTGCCGACTCACCCCGACCGCGCCGGCGGACTCGGATACCTGGAAGTGGTGCACAACGAATTCTGTGCGCTGGTCCTGGCGCTCTCGGCGGTGCAGGCCGCGTCGTTCGCGGAGGAACTTGCCGCGGGCACGCTCGCCCTGGAAGCGACATACCCGGCGCTCGGCCTGATGCTCGTCTTGTTCGCCGCGCTGTTTCTCGGCCCTCTGTGCATTTTCGCCCCCAGGCTGTGGGCATGCCGGGTGAAAGGCTTGGCAGACTATTCGATTCTCGCGGCGCGTTACGTGAACGAGTTCGACAGGAAATGGCTGAGGGAAGACGGCGCCCGGGATGCGTCACTGCTCGGCACGCCGGACCTGCGGTCGATGGCTGACCTGAGCAGCAGCGTCGGCATCGTTCGCGATGTGCGGCTGGTCATCGTCAGCTTCGGAATGCTGGTGCACATCGCATCGGCGGCGCTGCTGCCGATGGTCCCGCTGCTGCTGTTCAAGTTTCCCGTCCAGACGCTGGCCGAGAAACTGTTCCTGAGACTGTTCGGCCTATGAAGCCGTGCGGCACCCGGTCAGCGACAGGCGCCGAGGCCGGCATGGGAATTTGCGTGCCGCAACCGGACTGCAGGCGGGACACACCCGTGAGGACTGCGCCATGATTCGCACCGACGTTCGGGGGATTTGCCGGTGCCTTTGCGGCATCACCGCGGCGGTCGCCCAGCTGGCCCTGGCTGGGTGCATGAGCGTCGCTCCCGCCCGGATCACCGCCGACCGCATCGACTTCGGGTGGGTGATCGCGGAATCCTGGAAGCGCCAGACGCTTCTCAACGTGGTTCGGCTGCGCCACGCCGATGCGCCGGTCTTTCTGGAAGTCGCTTCGATCATCAACAGCTATTCGGTGGGGGGGAAGGCGAACGCCAGCGTCGAGGCCTTCAGCCACACCGATCCCGCCATGCTCGGACTGGGCGTTGAAGGCACCTGGTCGAACACGCCGACGGTCACCTATCAGCCGCTGACGGGCGCGCGCTTCACGCAGTCCCTGCTCCGACCCATCCCGCCGGCGGCCCTGGTGCAGCTGCTGCAGGGCGGCTGGCCAGTGGAACTGGTGATGCAGACCGTGGTGAGCGCGGCCAACGGACTGCGCGGCAACGCTCCGGGCGAAGTCGAGCAAGCCGACTTCGGCGAACTGGTGCAGGCCTTGTCACGCATGCAGCGGGCCGGGGCTCTGGGAATCCGGGTCGACGCCGGCAAGAACGCCGGCGGCGTCGTGATCGTGTTGCGGGGTGGGAGCGCGGACGTCCGGCTCGCCCGGGACCGGGACCGGGTGGTGGAACTGCTGGGACTGGAGCCGGGTGTCGGCGAGTTCGAGGTCGTCTACGGGCTCGTCCCGCGCCACCGTCGCGAGGTGGCCATCATCAGCCGCTCCATGCTGGAACTCATGCTGCGGCTCGGTGGCGGCGTCGAACTGCCCGACGCGCCAGCCGGGCAGGAACGGGCGATGCCGTTTCCCCGTCAGGCTGCGGACCCCTCGTCGATCGGGCTCGCGCGCATCCGTTCGGGGAGCGAGGCGCCCGCGGATGCCTATGCGGCGGTGCCGTACCGGGGGCACTGGTACTGGATCGACGACACCGATGTCGCGAGCAAGCGCATCTTCACGTTCCTGCTGATCCTCTTTTCGCTGGCCGAGACCGGCCCCAGCGCGGCGGCGCCGGTCGTCACGGTACCTTCGCGATGAGACGGACAGTCACCCTCGCGGGCCTCTCGCTGCTCGGTCTGATGACGGCGGCCGCCGGAGGCTGGGGCATGCTCGCGCTCGCGTATTCGGGGCCCCCGGACGATGCCTTGCGCAACGTCCTGGCCGCCGCCTTTGCGCTGGCTTCGCTCGCCGCGCTGCTCGCGCTGTGTTTCCGGCGCTGGCGCTGGCGCGTGATCGCCGCCTACCTCGTGCTGTTCGCGCTGCTCGTCGCCTGGTGGCGCGGCATCGCGCCGTCCAACGACCGCGACTGGCAGGCCGACGTGGCGGTGCTGTCGCATGCCACGATCGAAGGCGACATGGTCACGGTGCACAACATCCGCAACTTCGACTATCGCAGCGAAACCGACTACGCCCCGGCCTACTACGACAAACGCTTCGACCTGCGCCGGCTGGAGGGTGTCGATGTGGTGGCTGTCTACTGGATGGGACCGGCCGTCGCGCACGTATTCCTGAGCTTTGCCTTTGCCGGCGATGACCACCTCGCCATTTCGATCGAGGCCCGCAAGGAAAAGGGGGAGGGCTATTCCACGAGCCGAGGATTCTTCCGGCAGTACGAGCTCTACTACGTGGTGGCCGACGAGCGCGACGTCATCAGGCTGCGAACCAATTACCGGCACGACCCGCCCGAGGATGTCTACGTGTACCGGCTGCAGGGAGCACTGGAGAACGGCCAGAAGCTCTTCCTGGAGTACATGGCGAAGATCAACGCGCTCAGGGCGGTCCCCGAGTTCTACAACACGCTGACCACCAACTGCACGACCAACATCTGGTTCCACAGTCGGATCAACCCGCAGCACCTGCCCTTCAGCTGGAAGATCCTGGCGAGCGGCTATGTTCCGGAGTACCTGTACGAACAGGGGCGGCTGGATACCGGTGGCCTGCCCTTCGCCGAACTCCAGCGCCGGGCGCACGTCAATGCCCGGGCGCGGGCTGCCGATGCGGCGCGGGATTTTTCAAGGCGCATCCGGTTGCCCTGAGGCTGCGCGGATGCCGGTGCCCCCGGCGGCGCGCCAGATCGATGCACCGTCGGGTGCGATGAGGCGCGACGCGGGGGGCGCAAAGCGGCCGTGTCTTCGAGGGAGGACGAGGAATGAAGAAGCGATCTCGCTGGACCGACGCGATGGCCGCCGTGCGGCTGGCGTTCTTCGTGATGCTCTCTGCGTTGGTGGCCCCCGCCGGTGCCGACGAGGCGCCTGGACCTGCGGGCAGCGCCAAGCGTCCGAAAGTCTGCCTGGTGCTGTCCGGCGGCGGCGCGCGAGGTGCGGCCCATGTCGGCGTGCTCAAGGCGCTGGAGAAGCACCGCGTGCCCATCGACTGCATCGCCGGCACCAGCATGGGTTCGCTGATCGGCGCCGCTTATGCGACAGGCATGAGCGTCGCCGAAATGGAGACGATCCTGGAGGGTATCTCCACCGAACTGCTGTTCAAGGAACAGCCCCCGCGCCGCGAGAAGTCCATGCGGCGCAAGCTTGACGACTACACCATCCTGCTGGGGCCCGAAGTGGGTGTCAGCGCCGGCAAGCTCCAGTTCGGCAAGGGCCTGGTGACCGGCGTGCAGCTGGAGACTGTTCTGCGCCGGCTTTCCAAGGCGCGCGGCTTCCAGCGGTTCGACGAGTTGCCCATCCCGTACCGCGCCGTCGCGACCGACCTGGTGACTGGCAAGCCGGTCATCTTCAGCGAAGGCGAGCTTGCCAACGTGATGCGTGCCAGCATGTCGGTGCCCGGCGTGGTGGCGCCGGCCGAGTTCGGCAACATGATATTGGTGGACGGCATGCTCACCAGCAATCTGCCCGTGGAGACCGCGCGAGCGATGGGTGCCGACATTGTCATCGCGGTCAATGTGGGCACGCCTCTGCTCAAGCGCGAGGCGCTGACCGGGATCGGGGGAGTGGCCAGCCAGATGCTCAGCATCCTGACCGAGCAGAACGTGCAGGCCGCGCTCGCCACGCTGAGGCCCACCGACATCCTGATCACGCCAGAACTGGGCGATTACTCGACCGGCGACTTCGACCACTTGCCGAAGATCGCGCCCCTGGGCGAGGTGGCTGCGGACAAGGTGGCCGAGAGGCTCGCGCTCCTGGCGGTGCCGGTCGGCGAATACGCTGCGTGGCGCGAGCGACAGCGGGTCGATGTGGCGACCGACCAGCGGCCGATCGATGAAATCAGGTTCGACGACCTCCAGCGTGTGAATGCGCAGACCGCGATGGCGGTCATGCGCACGCGAACCGGGCAACCCATCGACCAGGACACCCTCGATGGCGACATGCGCCGCCTGTATGGCACCGGGGACTTCGAGCACGTGAACTACCGCATCCTGGAAGAGAGGAGCCGGCGGGTGCTCGCGGTGGACGCGGTCGAGAAGTCCTGGGGGCCGGACTTCGTGCGCTTTGGCCTGGGGCTGTCGAGCGATCTGGGCGGCGATGCCTACTTCAACCTGCTCGGCAGTTATCGAAGGACCTGGCTCAACTCGCTGGGTGCGGAGTGGCGAACGGACTGGCAGGTCGGGCAGACAAGCAGCTTGACGAGCGAGTTCTACCAGCCGCTCAGTCCCGGCGGCGCATTCTTCGTTGCACCGCAGCTGGCGTTCGAGCGGCGTTCCACCAGCCTCTACCAAGGCGATGAGCGGATCGCGAGGTACAAGACCACCTCGTCTCTGGCGGGCCTGGATGTCGGCGTGAATCTCCAGAGGTACGGCGAACTCCGTTTCGGCGTGGTGCGCGAGTCGCTCAGACCGCGGCTCGACACCGGGTCGACCGAGTTGGCGCCGGCAACTTCGAGAGTCAGCCAATGGGCGTACAGGACGCGCCTGGTGCTCGACCAGCTCGACAGCGCAGACTTCCCACGCTCAGGCTGGGGCGGCGGGCTCAAATTGTTCGCCGCGGACAGCGGTCTCGGAGCAGACCAACCCTATACCAAATGGGACGTCAACGCCGGTGCCGCCTATTCCATCGGCGAACACACGTTCAACGTCGGCATGAGAGCCGGCGGCAGGTTGGGTTCCAGCCCTTTGCCCGTGTACGACCAGTTTCAGTGGGGCGGCTTCCTGCAACTGTCCGGTTATTCAACCGGTCAGCTGATTGGGCAGAGCCTGCGCTACGGGCGGCTCATGTATTACCGCCGCATACTGCGCGGCACTCTGCTGGAGGGTGCCTACGGAGGTGTCTCGCTGGAAGCCGGCGAGGTTGGTCAGCCGCTGGTGCCGGGCAACCCGGAGGGATGGCTCAAGTCCGTCGGCGTCTTCATCGCTGCTGACAGCCCGATCGGGCCCGCATACCTCGGATACGGGCACACGGAGGATGGAAACAGCGCGTTCTACTTCTATCTGGGAAGGCCGTTCTAGAGAGTCTGTATGGTCCGAGACATGACCTGCCAACGGGTCGCACTGGCGCGTGTGAGTGCATTGGCAGGAGATGAGTCTCTCTCTTGGGAGGTTGGGCGAGTCGAGGACGGTGCGCATGGGCGTGGTCAGGCGCGGCAGGCTGCGTTCCGGTGCGTGTCCGACCTTCCTGGACAGTCGTCAGGCCGATGTGGCCTCTGCGAGGCCGGAGCCGCCACATTCGGTCACCCGCGGGCGGCGATGCCTGCGCCTTCACCAGGTGAGCACGAACGATGGCTCGTCGATCATCACCGTCTGCAGGCAGCGTCGCGACGATTGCGAAGAAGTTCGCCATCACGATCCGGGCACTGCTTGCGATCGGGAAGGGGTGGCCGCTGAGCGCGTGGGAAAGCGCCGGCGCCGGACGCTGGCCAGCGCCATGGGATCCAGGCTGGCGCGATGCCATGGGCACGCAGGGCCACGCCGGTGACGGTCAAGGGCAATCTGGACGTCTCTCCATCGGCACCGACGAACACACCACCTTCGGTGGCGCCGTCAATCGGTGTCACGCGCGAAACGTTGGCAACGTCGACGTCGCTTCGCGCTTGCCACGGCACCGCAAACGGGGGATATCGCTCGCTGCAGCAGCCGTGGCCCGCCCCGCGGCGGGACCGCAGCCACGGGCGCGTCGGATCCGGGATGAACCGCCGGGCCTGCGAGACCCGGCGAACCGTGCTTAAGGGTTCGGGGACGCGCGGCCGGTCGGCCCCTCACTGACCCAGTTTGGTGATCTTCGAGCCCTGCAGGCCGACGCCAGCCATGAGTCCCTTCTGACTGAAGATGACCGCATAAACGTCGGCCTTGCTCGTCAGGTTGTTGATGTCCTTCGCGGCGCCGGCATCGATGAAGACGATGTTCGGTCCCATACCGATCTGGAAGTTCTTGCTGTTCCGGAAGTCGGTCAACACCTTGTCGCTCATGAAGAACAAGACATAGCCGAACGACTGCGCACCGGCCTGCAGCCCGATCGAGACTGCCGATGTGTTGTAGTAGGCGCTCGACATGCCATTCACGAGCAGCACCCCGTCGCCAGTTTGTGCGCCGACGACGAAGCCCGCTTTATGCACGTTCGGAAAGACCAGGATGCCTTTGGCCTTGTCGGCCAGCGCCTTCGCGCCAGGGGAGCCGCTGTACAGCGATTTCAGCGCGGCACGAGCGTCCTGGTCGAGCCCCGATGGCTCGGCGGCGTACGCCGGCTGCAGGCCGATCAATCCAACCACGACCGTCACACAAGCGAGGAAGGTCCGGAATAGGTTGGTCATGAGAACTCCTTTCGATGTCGGTCAAGATAATTCGTCGCGCCAGCTCCTGCCACGGCCGTTCATCGGTGGCCTGAACTGCTCGAACTTGAGCTTTTCGGAATCGGTCCTGAGTTCGGGTCCGGAGCCTTGCCGCAGGACTCCAACCATCACCTGGCGAGCGTGCCCGTCCCGAAGGTCGTGTCCGACCGCAAGTGACGCGCCCTTGGGGCCCTTCCCTGCGGCAGGATGGCCGCCCGTGGGCAGTGCGGGTGGGCCACCAACCCGTCGCCTCGTGGTGGCAGTGCCCGCGACGAATGGGGTCCCTCGCAGGTGACGGGTGCCGCGTTCCGAGGCCCATCTCTCCGCGCCATTCCGTGTCCGGCGCAGCACCCCGCAGGCATGCTTGCAGTTCTCGTGCATCGCCGCTGCGCCCCATGAATCCAGACTTCTGCGGCTCCAGCGCACGGCTTGCCGCCGGGCGAAAGCCGAGGAGGCCCATGGAGGACGTACCAGAGTACCCACTATACTGATTCCCTGTCCTGGCCCTGGCTCTTCCAAGCAACCACCCTCGAGGCGATGCGCATCACACCTCGCCCCAAGCGCGGCAAGTGAATGATGCTCATAGGCGACCTGACCGACTATTGGCCTTTGGTCCAACCGCCGTCGGCCTTCGCCTTGGTGCCGAGCGCTTCCTCGATGGCAGAGCCCGGCGCGAGCGCCGTGGCGCGATGCGGCCTTTGCGATGGGCTGCCCTCACGGGACGGGCCGGGTCGCCAGACAACCGATCTGCTGTCCTCGCGCGGGGCTTCGCATGCGGCGTCGCCCTGTGTCGGCTCCGGTGGCCCCACGGGCATCCCAGGCGCGGACACTTGGGAATGAGATGAACTGGATCTACGGCTTCTGGTCGATGATGGGCGGCGCCTGCGCCATCCTCGCATTCGTCCACTTCACGATCTGGCTGAGACGGCCGGCGGTTGTCGTCCACCTGCTCTTCGTGATCATTGCCTCCTCCATCGGCGTCATCGCGGCCATGGAAGTGATGACGATGAAAGCCACCTCCCCGGAACAGTACGTCATGCTGGTTCGCTGGGGAGGCGTGCCGGTGTTCGTGCTGATCACGGCGGTCGTGGCGTTCTTGCGCGCGTATTTGGGTGCTCGCCGAATGTGGCTGGCGTTCACCGTGTGCGTCTTGAGCTTGCTGGTGCTGGTCGTCGGTCTCTCGCTGGACCTGAGCTATCGATTCACGGAGATGCCCGTATTGCGGACATTCGAAGTGGTGGGCGGGGACACCGTCACGCTCGCGTACGGCCCGGCAAGCCGCTGGCTGGGATTGGTCGTGTTGAGGAGCGTGCTCTATCTGGGCTTCATCGTGGACTGCTCCATCTCTCTGTGGCGGCGCGGTGACCCACTGGAGCGTCGACGCGCGGCCCTCATCGGCGGCAGCATCGCGCTCGCCACAGTGTTTTCGGTGGTTCATTCGGCATTGCTGGAGGCAGGGCTTATCGAGTCGCCCTATCTGATCACGCCGGCATGCTTGGTCGTTCTCTTCGCCATGGCCTTTGAACTGGGCTCCGACGTTTCGCGGAAGGCGGAGTACGCCAAGAGAGTGATGGAGGACGAGACGCTTCTGCGGGAAACGGAAGGACGCATGGCGCTCGTGGCCAATTCCGTCGACATGGGCATGTGGGAGTGGGATCTCGGCCGGAATCAGATGTGGATGAGCGAAGGGGGGCGAGTTCAGTTCGGAATTGCGGCCTCGGAACCCCTCGACCTACAGGTCCTTCTCGGCGCCATCGACGCCCAGGATCGGGATGCCGTCGCTCGAGCTGTCGATGAGGCGGTGAAGAGCCGGAGCAGTTTTCGCTTGAATTTCCGCGTGACGCGCCCCGATGGAAGGCGTCGCTGGATCGCCTGGGAGTCCGGTGTGTCGGCTGACGGTGTCGACGGGGGGCGCGTCCTGCGGGGCGTGTCACGCGACATCACGCAGGCCGTGCGGGACGAAAGACGCTTCCGCCTGGTCGTGGACGATTTTCCGAACTCGGTGTTCATCGCTGATAAGGCCGGCAGAATCCTCTTGGCGAACTTGCCGGCAGAGGAAGTGTTTGGCTACAGCCTCGAAGAATTCAAGCATCTCGGCATCGATGACCTCCTCCCGGAACGGTTCAGGAGCAATCATGTGCTCCTGCGGCAGAAATACTTCGAACGACCCATCAGGCGTCGGATTGGACCGGAGCTCGACATTTTCGGTCGACGCAAGGATGGCAGCGAGTTTCCGGTCGAAGTCTGGACGATACCCATCGACAGCGAGGATGGGGATCAGGTTCTGGTCACGATCACGGACCTCACAGAACGTCGACGCCAGGAACGCGAGGCCATGGAGCAGCGCAACACTGTGGCGCACCTGTCCCGCGTCGCTGTGGTGGGCGAACTGTCGAGCTCGCTCGCGCACGAGTTGAACCAACCGTTGGCGGCCATCCTCAGCAATGCTCAGGCTGCACTGCGATTTCTGGAAAAAGGGTCGGCTGACCTCGTGGAAGTGCGCGAGATTCTCGGCGACATCGTCGACGACGACAGGCGAGCCGGAGAAGTCATCAGGCGAATGCGCGCCATGCTCGCCAAGAGCGAGGTGCAGTACCAGAAGCTCGACATGAACGCAGTGACCACCGAAGTCGCGCGCCTCGTGCAACGCGATTTGTCGATCCGACAGGTCAGGCTCAGCGTGCACTGCATGCCGGACTTGCCAGCGGCGAAGGGTGACCGCGTCCAGATGCAGCAGGTCCTGCTCAACCTGTTCCTCAATGCTTGCGATGCCATGGAGCATCTCGATTCGAAAGACCGCGTGGTCGACGTGTCGATCGCGTTGCGCGACGCGGATTCGATCGAGGTTCGCGTGGCCGATCAGGGGGACGGCGTACCGCCGGAGCGGATGGCGATGATCTTCGAGCCGTTCCAGACGACCAAGTCCAACGGGCTGGGAGTGGGCCTGTCGGTCTGCCGGTCGATTCTGAACGCCCACGGCGGCGCCATCTGGGCGGTCAACAACGAGTCGCGTGGGGCCACCTTCTGCTTCTCCGTGCCGGTATTTCGCGAGGCCGGCGCATGAGCGCGAGGAGTCGGCCCAGGGGCGGGGACTTGACGCGCATCGCCAGGGTTGACCCTGCCGGAGCGATGCGCGTGCCCAGGCGTCGCGTCTTCTCGTCGCGCCGGGTGCGCAGGGACACGGCAGTCCGATGACCGCGCAGCCTCCGGTCGTGTATGTGGTGGATGACGACGCTGCAGTGCGAAAGGCGTTGAGCCGCCTGTTGACTGCCGCGGGATTGCGCACGGTCGGGTTCGATTCGCCGACGGCGTTTCTGGAGGGCTACGACCCCGCCGCGTCCGGCTGTGCGGTCCTGGACATCGCCATGCCGGGGTTGAACGGACTGGAACTGCAGGATGCGCTGACCGCCCGCGGCAGCGACCTGCCGATCATCTTCCTGACCGGCCACGCGGATGTGCCGTCGAGCGTCCGGGCCATGAAGCACGGCGCCTTCGACTTTCTCGTCAAGCCGGTGGAAGCAGAAGCGCTGTTGACTGTGGTCAACACCGCTTTGGAGCTACACCGGGAGCGTCGGCATTCCCGCATTGAACGGACTGAATTCGAGCACCGGCTGAACACTCTGACCCCGCGCGAGCGGGAAGTCATGGTGCACATCCTCGCCGGGAAGCTCAACAAGCAGGTCGCGGCCGACCTCGGCACCGTGGAGAAGACGGTGAAGGTCCATCGCGCACGCATGATGGAAAAGCTGCAGGTTCAATCGCTTGCGGAACTGGCGCGACTGGCCGAGCGCGCGGGAATCAAGCCCGCATCCTCCGAATCCTGATGTCGTGAGTCAGGCGGACGTAGGAGCGTCGTCGTTTCCGGAAGTCGGGACAAGTCGGCTTCGAACCTGGCGACTTCGCGGTACGGCGGCACTTCGTGCAGCGCCGCCAAGGACGTGGAAGCGACGGACGCGTCGCTGGCGGCGGGCGTTGGACCAAGGTCCAATTCGCAGCGCGCCGGCGGTGCTCTAGGCTGTCGCCAACATGTGCGAATGCACTCCACTGATTGCCGTCGTCGACGACGAGCGATCTGTCCGCAAAGCGCTCGAGAGACTTCTCCGCTCGGTGGGTTATCGGGTGGAAGTCTTCGAGTCGGGCCGCGAGTTTCTGGGTTCCTTGCGGATTTCCGTTCCGGACTGCATCGTGCTCGACCTTCATCTGCAGGGCATGACCGGCTACGAGGTCCAGGCGCAGATGGCCCAGGAAGGCGTGCGGGTGCCGGTCATCATCATCACGGGGCACGATACGCCGGAAAGCCGCCAGCGGGCGATGGGGCAAGGGGCAATTGCGTACTTGAGCAAGCCGATGGACGACGTGCTGCTGGTGGGAGCCATCGCGAGCGCGCTGGCCGCGAGCCGTGGTGCGTCGAAGAGCGACGCGCCAGAGCGGCGGGACCCGTGACCTGACTGACCCAGTACCGGATCAGTGCAGCTCGCGGCGGGGTGGGGGAGACTCTCGCAGTCAAGGGCTCTCCCGCCCGTGGTCTGGGCCTGCACGTCGGCCAACGACGATGTGCTGGCAGGTCGAGCGATCGGCCAACGCACTGCGCCGGTGTTCCACGCCCATCGAGTCAGCCCAAGGCCCCCTCGTGCAGCCCTCTCCTCCCGATGCAACCTCAGTGTTCACTTTCAGTCAGACACGCAGGTTCTTGTTTTTGAAAGGGTTATTGCGCGATCCTGCCTCAAAAAGCGGCGCTAAGTGGTTGATTTCACTGATTTTTTGTTTACAAGTTCGTTGACCCGCCCAGGACACATCCGCTAAAGTGGCGCAAAGTGCACTTTAGTGGGTTTTTGTGGCGAATCTCGGCTTTCAGGGCCCAGCGGATCTCACCTTGGACATCAAGGGGCGCGTTGCCATGCCGGCGCGCCATCGCGAAGTCCTGGGCGCGATGGGCGCGACGAAGCTGACAATCACCAAGCACCCGGACGGTTGCCTGCTGGTGTTTCCGCCGGCGGCGTGGGATGACTTCGCGGCGCGGGTGACGGCGCTGCCGATGGAGTCGATCGGCTGGCGGCGCCTGTTTCTCGGCAACGCGACGGAGGTCGAACTCGACGCGTCGTCGCGCATGCTCATCGCGCCGGCGCTGAAGGAATACGCCGATCTTTCGCGCGATGTGTACATGCTGGGCATGGGCAGTTGCCTGGAGATCTGGGACAAGCGGCGCTACCAGGAGCAGGAGGCGTTGACGCGCTCCACGCCGATGCCCGAGTCGGTGCGCAACTTTATTCTCTGATGGACAGCGGCGGCGAATGGCAACACACCACTGTCCTGCTGGCCGAAGCGATCGATTCGCTCCTGACCACGCCGGACGGTGTCTACGTCGACGGCACTTTCGGCCGCGGTGGGCACGCGCGCGCGCTGCTGGCCCGGCTGTCGCCGCGCGGCCGGCTGATCGCCTTCGACCGCGACCCGGAGGCGGTGGCGGCGGCGCGCCAGGGCATCTCGGACGCGCGCTTCTCCATCCACCACGCCCGCTTCGGCGCGCTGAAGGAGACGCTCGACACGCTGGGCGTGACGGGTATTCACGGACTGCTGCTCGATCTGGGCGTCAGCTCGCCGCAGATCGACAACCCGGCGCGCGGATTCAGCTTCCGCTTCGACGCGCCGCTGGACATGCGCATGGACCCGACGCGAGGCGAAAGCGCGGCGGACTTCTTGGCCCGCGCCGATGAGCGCCACATCGCAGAGGTGATCCGTGAACATGGGGAAGAACGGTTTGCTGTACCGATTGCAAAGGCGCTTGTTGCTCGGCGCGAAGGCGGGAACCCTGTTCGAACCACGAGGGAACTTTCCGAAGTCGTGGCTCGTGCGGTCAAGACCCGTGAACCGGGCCAGGACCCTGCAACGCGCACATTTCAAGGCCTTCGGATTCACGTCAACGCCGAGCTTGAGGAGCTCGAACAAGGCCTGAAATCCGCAGTCGAACTGCTCCTTCCGTCGGGACGCCTGGTCGTGATCAGTTTTCACTCGCTGGAGGACCGCATCGTCAAGACCTTCATCGCACGCGAGAGCCGCAGCGAGGTAGACCGACGCGCGCCGTTCGCGCCGGAGAAGGCGCACCGGCTCAAGTCGCTCGGCCGCATCAAGCCGTCCGAAGCCGAGGTGAAAGCCAACCCGCGCGCGCGTTCGGCGGTGATGCGCATGGCCGAGCGCACGCAGGTGGCGGCACCGGGCGTGGCGCGCAGGGGGCAGCCGTGAACCGGTTGAACGTCGTGCTCTTCCTCGTGCTGCTGGGCAGCAGCGTCTATCTCGTGCGCGTGTCCTACGACGCGCGGCGGCTCTACGCGGAACTCGACCAGGCCCGCAACGAGGAGAAGACCCTTGCCACCGAGTTCGAGCGCCTGCAGGCGGAGCGCCAGGCACAGGCCACGCCGCTGAAGGTGGAGCGCATCGCGCGCGACAGGCTGGCGATGCGCAATGCCACGCCGGCCGTCACCCAGTACGTCACCGAAGCCGGCGCAACCGCGGCGAGCGCGACGAGGGCGGCGCGATGAAGCTCAGTCGCCTGTTCCGCCGCGAGGCCCAGCGCACCGTGCGCCCGCGCAGCGGCGCCGCGCCGGCGCGCAGCGTCGCCTACTCGAGCAGCCCGCTGCTGGCCTCGAAGACGCCGCCGTGGCGCTCGAAGTTCGTCGTCGCACTGCTGGCGCTGAGCTTCCTCGTGCTGCTCGGTCGCGCGCTGTACGTGCAGGTGCTGGGCAAGGACTTCTTCCAGAAGCAGGGCGAGATCCGCTTCGCGCGCACGCTGGACCTGCCGGCCAGCCGCGGTCGCATCCTCGACCGCAACGGGCAGATCCTGGCGCTGAGCGTTCCGTCGCCGTCGATCTGGGTGATCCCCAAGGACTTCGAGGCCGACCGCGCGCAGCGCCGGCAATTGGCCCGCGTGCTGGGCATGACGCCGGCCGAGCTCGATGACCGGCTGGAGAGGCATCCGAACTTCGTCTGGCTGCGCCGCCAGGTCGAGGAGCAGGTCGGCAAGGAAGTCGCCGCGCTCCGCCTCAAGGGCGTCCACCAGGTGCGCGAGTACAAGCGCAAGTACCCTGAGGGCGAGGCGGCGGCGCACGTGGTCGGCTCGACCAACGCGGACGAGCGTGGGCAGGAAGGTGTCGAGTTCGCCCACGAGAGCGAACTCGCCGGCACCGACGGCAGGCGGCGTGTCATCAAGGATCGGCTTGGCCGTGTGGTCGAGGACATCGGCGACAGCGTTGCGCCGGTGGATGGCCGCGACCTGCGCCTGACGATCGACTCGAAGATCCAGTTCTTCGCCTACCAGCGCGTGCGCGACGCGGTGACCGAGCACCGTGCCCGCAGCGGCAGCGTGGTCGTTCTCGACGTGCACTCCGGCGGCGTGCTGGCGATGGCCAACTACCCGAGCTTCGTGCCCGGTGTGCCCGGGGTCACCAAGGCCAGCGCGCGGCGCAACCTCGCGCTCGTCGACACCGCCGAGCCGGGTTCGACGATGAAGCCCTTCATCGCGGCGCTGGCGCTGGACAGTGGCCGCTTCCGCGCCGGCGACGTGATCAACACCTTTCCCGGCAAGCTCTACGTCACCGGGCTGCCGATCACCGACGAGCATTCGCTGCCCGCGATGACCGTCGAGCAGATCGTGCAGAAGTCGAGCAACGTCGGCACGGCGAAGATGGCGCTGCAGATGCCGGCTCACGAGATCTGGGACCTGTACTCCCGCGTGGGCTTCGGCCAGAAGCCGCAGATCGACTTTCCCGGCCGCGTCACGGGCAAGCTGCGCTCGCACCAGGCCTGGCGGCCGATCGACCATGCCACCATCGGTTTCGGCTACGGCGTCTCGGTCTCGCTGATGCAGCTCGCGCAGGCGTACACGGTGTTCGCGCGCGACGGGGACATGGTGCCGCTGTCGCTGGTGCTGCCGCCGGACGGCGACCCGGTCGATCCGCTGGTGCGCCAGCAAGTGGTCTCCGCGCAGACGGCCAGGGCCGTGCGCAAGATGCTCGCGATGGTGACGCAGCCCGGAGGCACGGCGCTGAAGGCGCAGGTGCCGGGCTACTCGGTGGCCGGCAAGACCGGCACCTCGCGCAAGTGGCTCGACAAGGAGAAGCGCTATGCGCAGGACCGCCACCGCGGATGGTTCGTCGGCATGGCACCGGCCGACAGGCCGCGCATCGTCGTCGCGGTGATGATCGACGAGCCGCGCGCCGGCAAGTTCTTCGGCGGCGACGTCGCCGCGCCGGTGTTCAGCCAGGTGGTGCAGCAGACACTGCGTTCGATGGGCGTGCAGCCCGATCTCGACGTGAAGTCGCAGATCGTCGCGAACGACCTGCCGTCGGTGCAGGAGAGCTACTGATGGCGCCGCGCCGGCTGTCCGACGCACGCGCCGCCAGCGACTGGCTGGCGCAACTCGGCGTGCGCGCGCTCACCACCGACAGCCGGCGTGTGCAGCCCGGCGATGCCTTCATCGCCTGGCCCGGCCATGCGCTCGATGGAAGGCAGTACGTGAACGCGGCGCTGGCGGCGGGTGCGCTGGCCTGCCTCGTCGAGGCCGACGGCGTGGAGGCCTTCGAATTCGCCGGCAGCGCGCCGGTGGCGGCGCTGGCCGGCCTGAAGGCATGCACCGGCGAGATCGCCGACGCATTCTTCGGCCATCCGAGCGAGGCACTGCAGGTGGTGGCCACCACCGGCACCAACGGCAAGACCTCCACCGCATGGTGGACGGCGCAGGCATTGCACCACCTGGGGCGGCGCTGCGGCGTGATCGGCACACTCGGCATCGGCGAACCACCGTGCGAGCGCACGGCGGGCGGAGAAACGGCGCACGGGCTGCGGTCCACCGGCCTGACGACGCCCGACCCGGTGACCGTGCAGCGCGCGCTGCGCCGCTTCGCCGACGAGGGCTTCGTCGCCTGCGCCATCGAGGCCTCGTCGATCGGCCTCGTCGATCAGCGACTGGTCGGCACGCGCATCGCGGTGGCGCTCTTCACCAACTTCACGCAGGACCACCTCGACTTCCACGGCAGCATGGCCGCCTACTGGGAGGCGAAGCGTGCACTGTTCGACTGGCCGGGCCTGCGCGCCGCAGTGGTCAACCTCGACGACCCCAGGGGCGAGGAGATCATCGCGCGCCTGCGCGGCCCGCAGGCCTGGACCTATTCGCTGCGCGCGAGCGCCAGGCTGCGCGCCGACGCCATCGGCTATCGCGACGGCGGCCTCGCCTTCGACGTCGTCGAGGGCGAGGAGCGTGCCACGGTGCGCAGCACGCTGATCGGCGAGTACAACGTCTCCAATCTTCTGGCCGTGATCGGCGGCCTGCGCGCGCTGGGCGTGCCGCTGGCCGACGCCGCGAGCGCCTGCGCGGTGCTCAGCTCGGTGCCGGGGCGCATGCAGCGCGTCGAGGCGTCGCGGCCGGGGCCGGAAGTCGTCGTCGACTACGCGCATTCGCCCGACGCGCTGGAGAAGGCGTTGGTCGCGCTGCGGCCCTTTGCCGCGCAGCGTGGCGGCCGGCTGTGGGCGGTGTTCGGCTGCGGCGGCAACCGTGACACCGCCAAGCGCCCGCTGATGGGCGCGATCGCGCAGCGCTTGGCCGACCGCGTCGTGCTCACCAGCGACAACCCGCGCCACGAATCTCCGGGCGCCATCCTCGGCCAGATCCGCGCCGGGCTGAGCGGCGACGCCGGCACGGTGTCGGTGATCGAGGACCGGCGCCAGGCGATCGTCGAGGCGGTGCGCGGGGCCACGGCCCGGGACGTTGTCCTGCTCGCCGGCAAGGGGCACGAGGACTACCAGGAGGTCGCGGGCGTGAAGCAGCCCTTCTCCGACATCGAGGAAGCGCGCTGCGCGCTGGAGGCCCGCGCATGAGCATGACCAGCTTGGCGCGGTTGTACTCGCTGCTGCCGGACGCGCGACTGGTCGGCGATCCGGCCACCGTGGTCGAGCGCGTGCACACCGACACGCGCAGCCTGCACGCCGGCGACCTGTTCGTCGCGCTGCGCGGCGAGCACTTCGACGCCCACGACTTCCTGGCGCTGGCGAAGACCGGCGGCGCGGTGGCGGCGGTCGCCGAGCGCGGGCTGGAGGACGCCGGCCTGAGCGGGCTGGAGGTGGCCGACAGCGGCGTTGCGCTGATGCATCTCGGCGGCGGCTGGCGCGCCCGTCATGCGCTGCCCCTGATCGCGGTGACCGGCAGCAACGGCAAGACGACGGTGACGCAGATGATCGCCGGCATCCTGCGCATCTGGCTGGGCGACGCCGCGCTGGCGACGCTGGGCAACCTGAACAACCAGATCGGCGTTCCGCTGACGCTGCTGCGCCTGCGTGAGCACCATCGCGCTGCGGTGGTCGAGCTGGGCATGAACCATCCGGGCGAGATCGCGCAGCTGGCGGCCATCGCCGCGCCCACGGTGGCGCTGGTCAACAACGCGCAGCGCGAGCACCAGGAATTCATGGCCAGCGTCGAGGCGGTGGCGCGCGAGAACGGCTGCGTGATCAGCGC
The DNA here is from genome assembly GCF_937952055.1 of uncultured Piscinibacter sp. Taxonomy (GTDB): domain Bacteria; phylum Pseudomonadota; class Gammaproteobacteria; order Burkholderiales; family Burkholderiaceae_C; genus Piscinibacter. The sequence goes on along the minus strand of NZ_CALFYO010000021.1, from coordinate 802,496 downwards.
GCTGCCCCCCGACGGGACGGTCGTGTTCCCGGCCGACGACGCCCATGCGCCGTTGTGGCGCGAGCTGGCCGGCGCGCGCCGCGTGATGCGTTTCGCCACCGAGGGCGAGGCCGAGGTCACCGGGCAGGCCGCCTGGGCGGTGGACCACTGGAACGTCACGATGCACACACCGGCCGGCCGGGCCAGCGTGGCGCTGCGCGTGGCCGGCGCCCACAACGTGCGCAACGCGCTCGCGGCGGCGGCCTGCGCGCTCGCCGCCGGCTGTCCGCTCGATGCGATCGTGCGTGGCCTGCAGGACTTCGAGCCGGTGAAGGGCCGCTCGCAGCTGCGGCGCATCCTGCGCGCGGGCCGCACGATCACCCTGGTCGACGACAGCTACAACGCCAACCCCGACTCGGTGCGCGCAGCCATCGACGTGCTTGCCGGCCTGCCCGGGCCACGCTGGCTGCTGCTCGGCGACATGGGCGAGGTGGGCGACCAGGGGCCGGCCTTCCACGCCGAGGTGGGCGGCTACGCGAAGCAGCGTGGCATCGAGAACCTCTGGACCGCCGGTTCGCTGTGCCGCCACGCCGCGCAGGCCTTTGGCGGCGCGCGCCACTTCGACGGCGTCGAGGCGCTCATCGCCGCGCTGAAGGAGGCGCCGCCGGCGGCATCCATCGTCGTCAAGGGTTCGCGCTTCATGAGGATGGAGCGCATCGTCGCCGCGCTGATGGAAGGAGCCGCACATGCTGCTTAGCCTCGCGCAGTGGCTGCAGACGCTGTCGCCGGAGTTCGGCTTCTTCCGCGTCTTCCAGTACCTCACCTTCCGCGCGGTGATGGCGGCGCTGACCGCGCTGCTCATCGGGCTGGCCTTCGGGCCCTGGGTGATCCGCCGCCTGGCCGAACTGAAGATCGGCCAGCCGGTCCGGGAGTACGGCGTGCAGGAGCACATCGCCAAGAGCGGCACGCCGACGATGGGTGGCGTGCTCATCCTCATCGGCATCGGCGTGTCGACACTGCTGTGGTTCGACTGGAGCAACCGCTTCGTCTGGATCGTCATGCTGGTGACGCTGGGCTTCGGCGCGATCGGCTGGGTGGACGACTGGCGCAAGGTGGTGCAGAAGAACCCCGAAGGCATGCCCTCCGGCGAGAAGTACTTCTGGCAGTCGGTGATCGGACTGATCGCCGCGCTGTACCTCGCGTTCAGCGTGTCGGAGACATCCAACATCCGCGTGCTGGAGCTGTTCCTGCGCTGGGTGCAGAGCGGCTTCTCCACCGACCTGCCGCCGAAGGCCGACCTGATCGTGCCCTTCTTCAAGTCGATCAGCTACCCGCTGGGCGTGTTCGGCTTCATCGCGCTGACCTACTTCGTCATCGTGGGCAGCAGCAACGCCGTCAACCTGACCGACGGGCTCGACGGCCTGGCCATCATGCCGGTGGTGATGGTCGGCTCGGCGCTGGGCGTGTTCGCCTACGTCACCGGCAACGCGGTGTTCAGCCGCTACCTGCTCATTCCCCACATCCCCGGCGCCGGCGAGCTGCTGATCTTCTGTGCCGCGATGGCCGGCGCGGGCCTGGCCTTCCTCTGGTTCAACGCCTACCCGGCGGAGGTGTTCATGGGCGACGTGGGCGCGCTCGCGCTCGGCGGCGCGCTGGGCACCATCGCCGTGATCACGCGCCAGGAGATCGTGCTCGGCATCATGGGCGGCGTGTTCGTGCTCGAAGCGCTGTCGGTGATGGCGCAGGTCACCTGGTTCAAGTACACGAAGAAGAAGTACGGCCAGGGCCGCCGCATCCTGAAGATGGCGCCGCTGCACCATCACTTCGAGAAGTCGGGCTGGAAGGAGACGCAGGTCGTCGTGCGCTTCTGGATCATCACCATGCTGCTGTGCCTGATCGGCCTGGCGAGCCTCAAATTGCGCTGATGAAGCATCTGAACGACATCGACGTGCTCGTGCTCGGCCTCGGCGATTCGGGGCTGGCGATGGCGCGCTGGTGCGCCCGCCACGGCGCGCGCGTGCGCGTGTGGGACTCGCGCGAGAGTGCGCCGCAGGACGCGGCGCTGGCCGAATGCGTGCCGCAGGCGCTGCGGCTGCGCGGCGAACTGACGGACGAGGCCTTTGCCGGGGTGCGCCTGATCCTCAAGAGCCCGGGCCTCGCCCCCACCGACGCGCGCATCGCCGCGCCGCTGCAGCGCGCCGCCGATACCGGCGTGCTGGTGCAGGGCGAACTGGAACTGTTCGCCCGTGCGCTGGCCGACCTGAAGGCCGAGCGCGGCTATGCGCCGAAGCTGCTGGCGATCACCGGCACCAACGGCAAGACGACGACCACCGCGATGGCGGCCTTGCTCGTCGAGCGCGCCGGCAGGCGGGTCGCCATGGCCGGCAACATCGGCCCGACCATGCTGCAGACGCTGTCCGATGTGCTGGACCGCGCCGACGCCGCCGAGGAGCCGCAGCCGCTGCCCGAGGTGTGGGTGCTGGAGCTGTCCAGCTTCCAGCTCGACGAAGCGAAGGGCTTCGAGCCCGATGCCGCCACCGTGCTGAACATCAGCGAGGATCATCTGGACTGGCACGGGTCGATGGCGGCGTATGTCGCCGCCAAGGCGCGCGTCTTCGGCAAGGACGCGGTAATGGTGATCAACCGCGACGATCCGGCGGTGGAGAAGCTGGTGCCCGAGCCGGTTCCGGTCAAGGGCCGCGGCGCCAGGCCGATCGAGCGCCATGTCGTGCGCTTCGGCCTCGACGAACCGAAGCGACCCGGTGACTTCGGCATCCGCGCCGAGAACGGCATGGCCTGGCTGGTGCGCGCCATGGACGCCGACGAGACCGTCAAGCGCGGCAAGGGGCAGGCCGAAGAGGAACTGCACATCCAGCGCCTCATGCCGGCCGACGCACTGCGCGTGCGCGGCCGCCACAACGCCGCCAACGCCCTGGCCGCGCTGGCGCTGGCCACGGCCATCGGCTGCCCGCTCGCGCCGATGCTGCACGGCCTGCGCGAGTACGGCGGCGAGCCGCATCGCGTCGAGTACGTGGCCACCGTCAACGGCGTCGACGCCTTCGACGACAGCAAGGGCACCAACGTCGGCGCCACCGTGGCGGCGCTCGACGGCCTGGGCGCCGACCGGACGCCGGCGAAGCTGGTGGTCATCCTCGGCGGTGACGGCAAGGGGCAGGACTTCGCGCCGTTGCGCGCGCCACTGCAGCGCCACGGCCGGGCCGTGGCGACCATCGGCCGCGATGCGGCGCGCCTCGAAGAGGCGCTGGCCGGCATCGGCCTGCCGCTGCAGCGCCACGAGACGCTGGAGGATGCCGTGCGCTGGTGCTTCCAGCGCGCCCATGCGGGCGACGCGGTGCTGCTCAGCCCGGCCTGCGCCAGCCTCGACATGTTCCGCAACTACGGGCACCGCGCCGAGGTGTTCGTTGCCACCGTGCACGCACTCGCGGCCGACCAGGGGGAGCTGTCCGCGTGAACGCGCTCACCCGCTTCGGCTGGGACGCGTGGCGCACGCGTCTGGCCGGCCTGTTCTCGCGCGGCGCCGGGCCGGCCGGCGGCACGGCCGCGATTCCGGTGCGCGACTGGATCAACGTCGGCAGCGGCCAGCCGCCGCGCCTGCTCGGCTTCGATCAGGCGCTGGTGTGGGTGGTGGTGGGCCTGCTGGCGCTCGGCCTGGTGATGGTCTACAGCGCCTCGGTGGCGCTGCCCGACAGCCCGAAATTCGCGCGCTACGCAAACTCCCACTTCCTGGCGCGGCACGCGCTGCAGATCGCGCTGGCGGTGATGGCCGCGCTGGTGGTGGTGCAGATCCCGCTGAGCGTGTGGGAGAAGGCGGCACCCTGGGTGTTCGTGCTCGCACTGGTGCTGCTCGTGGCGGTGCTCGTTCCGTTCATCGGCAAGGTGGTCAACAACTCGCGGCGCTGGATCCCGCTGGGCATCATCAATTTCCAGCCGAGCGAACTGGCCAAGCTCGCGATGGCGATGTATGCGGCAAGCTACATGACGCGCAAGATGGACGTGAAGGAGGACTTCCTGCGCGCCGTCTGGCCGATGGCGGTGGCGCTGGGCTTCACCGGATTCCTGCTGCTGCGCGAGCCCGACATGGGCGCCTTCATGGTGATCGCGCTGATCTCCATGGGCATCCTCTTCCTCGGCGGCGTGAACGGGCGCATGTTCCTGCTCAGCGGCGCCGTGCTGGTCGCCTCCTTCGTGCTGGTGATCGCCTCCAGCGCCGAGAAGCGCGAGCGCATCTTCGCCTATCTCGAGCCCTGGGACCCCGAGTACGCGCTCGGCAAGGCCTACCAGCTCACCCACTCGCTGATCGCCTTCGGCCGCGGCGAATTCTTCGGCCAGGGGTTGGGCGGCAGCGTGGAGAAGCTGCACTACCTGCCCGAGGCGCACACCGACTTCCTGCTCGCGGTGATCGGCGAGGAGCTCGGCTTCGTCGGCGTGGCGACGGTGATCGTCGCCTTCTTCTGGCTGACGCGGCGAATCTTCCACATCGGCCGCCAGTCGATCGCGCTGGACCGCGTCTTCGCCGGGCTGTACGCGCAGGGCATCGGCATCTGGTTCGGCGGTCAGGCATTCATCAACATGGGTGTGAATCTCGGCGTGCTGCCCACCAAGGGCCTGACCCTGCCGCTCATGAGCTACGGGGGGTCGGCGATCGTGATGAACCTGGTCGCGCTGGCCATCGTCGTCCGCATCGATGTCGAAAACAGACAGCTCATGCGCGGAGGTCGCGCATGAGCCGCCATCTCGTCGTCATGGCGGCCGGCACCGGCGGCCACGTGATCCCGGGCCTCGCGGTCGCGCGCGAGATGATCGCGCGGGGCTGGACGGTGAGCTGGCTGGGGACCTCCCACGGCATGGAGAACCGGCTCGTGCCACCCTCGGGGATCCCGCTGGACCGCATCAGCTTCAGCGGCCTGCGCGGCAAGGGTGCGCTGCACACCCTGACCGGGGGCCTGCGCCTGCTCGCCGCATTCTGGTCGTGCGCGAAGATCCTGCGCGCGCGCCGCGCCGACGCCGTGCTGGGCATGGGCGGCTATGTCTGCTTTCCCGGCGGACTGATGGCCTCGCTGCTCGGCAAGCCGCTCGTGCTGGTCAACGCCGACGCCGCGCTGCTGATGAGCAACAAGGCGCTGCTGCCGGTGGCCGACCGCATCGCCTTCGGCTTCGACGGGCCAGCCCTGCAGCACGTCAAGCGCGCTGTCGTCACCGGCAACCCCGTGCGTGCGGAGATCGAGGCCCTCCCTGAGCCCGCGCAGCGCTTCGCGGAGCGCTCGGGCCCGCTGCGCGTGCTGGTGGTCGGCGGCAGCCTCGGCGCACGGGCGCTGAACGACGCGGTGCCGCAGGCGCTGGCGCTGATCGACATCGCACAGCGTCCGCGGGTCACGCACCAGACGGGCATCGCCAACCTCGAGGACGTGCGTGGCGGCTACGAGCGCGCGGGCGTCGACGGCGAGCTGCTGCCCTTCATCGACGACATGGCGCAGCGCCTTGCCGACTGCGACGTGATCGTCTGCCGCGCCGGCGCGGTGACGGTCAGCGAGCTCTGCGCCGCCGGCGTGGCGGCGGTGCTGGTGCCGCTGGTGGTCAGCACCACCTCGCACCAGCGCGACAACGCGCAATGGCTGGCGGGGCAGGGCGCGGGCATCCACCTGCCGCAGACCGAGCTGTCGCCGAAGCGCTTGGCCGAGACCCTCTCGGGCCTGACGCGCGACGCGCTGCTGGCGATGGCGACGAAGGCGCGTGCACTGGCCAGACCCCAGGCGGCGTCGCGCGTTGCCGATGAGATCGAAAGGCTGGTGGCCGCATGAAACACGCCGTCAAGCACATCCACTTCGTCGGCATCGGCGGCGCCGGCATGAGCGGCATTGCCGAGATCCTGCACAACCTCGGCTATGCGGTGTCGGGCTCCGACCAGCACGACAGCGCCACCTCGAGGCGCCTGGCCTCGCTGGGCATCCGCGTCGCCATCGGCCACGACGCCGCGCACATCGCCGGGGCCGAGGCGGTGGTCACGTCGACCGCAGTGAAGGGCGACAACCCCGAGGTCATCGCCGCCCGTTCGAAGCGCATCCCGGTGGTGCCGCGCGCGGTCATGCTCGCCGAGCTGATGCGCCTGAAGAAGGGCATCGCGATCGCCGGCACGCATGGCAAGACCACCACCACCTCGCTGGTCACCAGCGTGCTCGCCGAGGCCGGCGTCGACCCGACCTTCGTCATCGGCGGCAAGCTCAACGCGGCCGGCGCGAACTCGCGTCTCGGCTCGGGTGAATACATCGTCGTCGAGGCCGACGAATCGGACGCGTCGTTCCTCAACCTGATGCCGATCATGGCGGCGGTGACGAACATCGACGCCGACCACATGGACACGTACGGCCACGACTTCGCCAGACTGAAGCAGGCCTTCGTCGAGTTCATCCACCGCATGCCCTTCTACGGCGCGGCCATCCTGTGCGTCGAGGACGCCGGCGTGCGCTCGATCATGCCGATGATCTCCCGCCCGCTGGTCAGCTACGGCTTCGGCGAGGACGCGATGGTGCGTGCCGTCGCCGTGCGCGCGCAGGAGGGCGGCACGATGCGCTTCACGGTGCAGCGCCGCAACGGCGTGCGCATGCCCGACCTGGAGGTCACGCTGAACCTGCCCGGCGAGCACAACGTGCTCAACGCGCTGGCCACCATCGCGGTGGCCACCGAACTGGAACTGCCCGACGCGCCGGTGGTCCAGGCCCTGGCCGAGTTCCGCGGCGTGGGCCGGCGTTTCCAGCGCTTCGGCGAGGTCAACGCCAGCGGTGGCGGCCGCTTCACACTGGTCGACGACTACGGCCACCACCCGGTGGAGATGGCCGCGGTGCTCGCCGCGGCGCGCGGTGCGTTCCCCGGCAGGCGCATCGTGCTGGCCTTCCAGCCGCATCGCTACACGCGCACGCGCGACTGCTTCGAGGACTTCGTGCACGTGATGGGCAGCGCCGATGCGGTGCTGCTCGCCGAAGTCTATGCCGCCGGCGAGGCCCCGATCGTCGCAGCCGACGGCCGTGCGCTGGCGCGGGCGCTGCGCGTGGCCGGGCGTGTCGACCCGGTGTTCGTCGACGACATCGTCGCCATGCCGCAGGCAATCGCCGCGCAGGCGAAGGACGGCGACGTCGTCATCACCATGGGCGCGGGCTCGATCGGTAGCACGGCGCAGCACGTCGTCGACCTCCTGGGAGTGGCAGCATGACGACCATCGACCCGAAGAGCCTCGGCAAGGTCGCGGTACTGATGGGCGGCAGCTCCGCCGAGCGGGAGATCTCGCTGATGTCCGGCGGCGGCGTGCTCGCCGCGCTGCAGTCGCAGGGGGTCGACGCCCATCCCTTCGATCCGGCCGAGCGCGAGCTCGCCGAGCTGAAGCACGCAGGTTTCGCGCGCTGCTTCATCGCGCTGCACGGCCGCCACGGCGAGGACGGCACGGTGCAGGGGGCGCTGGAACTGCTGCGCATCCCCTACACCGGCTCGGGCGTGATGGCCTCGGCGATCGCCATCGACAAGGTGATGACCAAGCGCCTCTGGCAGGCAGCGGGCCTGCCGACGCCGAAGTACGTGACGCTGCCGCGCGACGCGCAGGACCCCGAGCGCGTGCGCAGCGTGCCCGACGAGCTGGGCCTGCCGCTGATCGTCAAGCCGCCGCACGAGGGCTCGTCGATCGGCGTCACCAAGGTCAAGGGTTACTCGCAGATGCAGGACGCGGTGGCGCTGGCGGCGAACTACGACGACGTCGTGCTGTGCGAGGAGTTCATCGAGGGCGACGAACTGACCTGCCCGGTGCTCGGCACGGGCCGGAACGCCCGTGCCCTGCCGGTGATCCGCATCGTCGCGCCCGAGGGCGCCTACGACTACCAGAACAAGTACTTCACCGACGTGACGCAGTACCTCGTGCCCAGCGGCCTGCCCGAGGCCGAGGAGCGCGAGATCCAGCGCATCGTCGTCGAGGCCTATCGCACCCTGGGCTGCCGCGGCTGGGGCCGCGCCGACCTGATGGTGCGCGCCAGGGACCGCGCGCCGTTCCTGCTGGAGATGAACACCAGCCCGGGCATGACCTCGCATTCGCTGGTGCCGATGTCGGCCAAGGCGGCCGGCATGAGCTACGAGCAGCTGTGCCTGCACATCGCGGCGAGCGCCGCCCTGGACTCCTGAACCATGGCAAGAGCCCGCACCGCATCGCGCCAGGCCGCCGGCCTGCCGGGTGACGTGCGCCTGATGAATGCCACCGCCACGCTGTTCGCGGTGGTCGGCGTCGTGCTGCTGGCCGCGGTGATGGTGACGTGGGCGGCTCGGCAGCCGGTGTTCGCCCTGCGCGCGGTCCGCGTCGACGGCGACGTGACGCGCAACAGCGTGGCCACCATCCGCGCCAATGCCATGCCGCATCTGACCGGCAATTTCTTCTCGCTCGACCTGGGCGCAGCGCGGCGCGCCTTCGAGTCGGTGCCCTGGGTGCGCCACGCGGTGGTGCAGCGCATCTGGCCGAACCGGCTGGCGGTGCAGTTGGAGGAGCACCGCGCCGCGGCGCTGTGGGCCACCGAGAGCGGCGACGACAAGCTGGTCAACACCTTCGGCGAGGTGTTCGAGGCCAACCCCGGCGATGTCGACGACGACGACCTGCCGCTGCTGCAGGGGCCCGACGGCAGTTCGGTGCGCCTGCTCGCGCTCTACCGGCGCCTGCAGCCGGTGGTGGAACCGCTGGCGCGGCGCATCGAGACGCTGGCGATGTCCGGCCGCGGCTCGCTCGCGGCCGAACTCGACGGCGGCGCGGAAATCGAGATCGGCCGCGGCAGCGACGACGAGATCGTCGAGCGGGTGAGGCGCTTCGTCGCCACCGTGCCGCAGGTGATCGCGCAGCACCAGCGCCCGCTGGTGCATGCCGACCTGCGCCACAACGACGGGTACGCGGTGCGGTTGAAGGGCGTGTCGACCAGCGCGGCGGGCGCCGGCAGCGGGAGGAACTAGAGGATGGCCAAGGAATACAAGGATCTCGTCGTCGGGCTGGACATCGGCACCGCGAAGGTGATGGCGGTGGTGGCCGAGGTGCAGGCGGACGGCGAACTGCGCGTCGCCGGGCTCGGCGTGGCGCCGACACACGGCCTCAAGCGCGGCGTGGTGGTCAACATCGATGCGACGGTGCAGTCGATCCAGCAGGCCCTGAAGGAGGCCGAGATGATGGCCGACTGCAAGATCACGCGCGTCTACACCGGCATCACCGGCAGCCACATCCGCGGCCAGAACAGCACCGGCATGGTGATCGTGCGCGACAAGGAGGTCACGCCGGTGGACGTGGCGCGCGTGGTCGAGACCGCCAAGGCGATCAACATCCCCAACGACCAGCGCCTGCTGCTGGTGCAGGCGCAGGAGTTCGTCATCGACGGCCACGAAGTGAAGGAGCCGATCGGCATGAGCGGCGGCCGCCTCGAGGTGAAGGTGCACATCGTCACCGGTGCCGGCAGCGCGGCGGAGAACATCGTCAAGTGCGTGCGCCGCTGCGGACTGGAAGTGGAGCAACTGGTGCTCAATCCGAGCGCGAGCAGCCACGCGGTGCTCACCGAGGACGAGAAGGACCTCGGTGTGGCGCTGGTGGACATCGGTGCCGGCACCACCGACGTGGCGATCTTCACCGACGGCGCGATCCGTCACACCGCGGTGATCCCGATCGCCGGCGACCTGATCACCAGCGACATCGCGATGGCGCTGCGCACGCCGACCAAGGATGCCGAGGAGATCAAGATCGAATACGGCGTGGCCAAGCAGCTGCTCGCCGACCCGGGCGACAACCTCGAGGTGCCCGGCCTGGGCGATCGTGCCCCGCGCATGCTGTCGCGCCAGGCGCTGGCCGGCGTGATCGAGCCGCGCATCGAGGAGATCTACTCGCTGGTGCACCAGGTGATCCGCGAGAGCGGGTGCGAGGAGCTTCTTTCGTCGGGCATCGTCATCACCGGCGGCGCGGCGGTGATGCCCGGCATGGTCGAGCTCGGCGAGGACATCTTCCTCAAGCCGGTGCGCAAGGGCATCCCGACCTACCACGGGCCCTTGTCCGACATGGTGGCCAATCCGCGCTCGGCCACCGTGATGGGCCTGCTCGAGGAGGCCCGCCTGTCGCGCACGCGCGGCCAGCGCGCCGCGCAGCAGGCGGGGTCGGTGCAAACCCTGTTCGGCCGAGCCAGGGACTGGTTCCTCGGCAATTTCTGAAGGGGCACGTCATGAACAACCACGATCCCCCTTCCATTCCCATCCAGGCGATCCGGCGAAGACCGGAATGACAACAGGCAAACGCGTTGGATCAACGGCAATTCACCTTCTGGCAACTGCAGCAATTCATCGGAGAAGCACCATGCCCATCGAAATGATCGAAGAGTTCGACCTCGGCACGCGCATCAAGGTCATCGGCGTCGGCGGAGGCGGCGGCAATGCCGTCGAGCACATGATCGCCAACGGTGTCCAGGGCGTGGAGTTCATCTGCGCCAACACCGACGCGCAGGCGCTCAACCGCTCGGCCGCCAACGCGCTCATCCAGCTCGGCAGCACGGGCCTCGGCGCCGGCGCCAAGCCGGAAGCCGGCCGTGCGGCGGCGGAGGAGGCGGTGGACCGCATCCGCGAGCAGATCGCGGGCGCCAACATGCTGTTCATCACGGCCGGCATGGGCGGCGGCACCGGCACCGGCGCCGCACCGGTGATCGCGCGCGTGGCCAAGGAGATGGGCGTCCTCACCGTCGGCGTGGTGACCAAGCCGTTCGAGTTCGAGGGTGCGCGCCGCATGAAGGCGGCCGACCACGGCCTGGCGGAGCTGGAAGCCAACGTGGACTCGCTGATCGTCATCCTCAACGACAAGCTGCTCGAGGTGCTGGGCGACGATGTCACGCAGGATCAGGCCTTTGCGCACGCCAACGACGTGCTGCGCAATGCCGTGGGCGGCATCAGCGACATCATTCACATTCCGGGGATGGTGAACGTCGACTTCGAGGACGTGAAGACGGTGATGGGCGAGCCGGGCAAGGCGATGATGGGCACGGCCTTGGCCGCCGGCCCGGATCGCGCCACCAAGGCCGCTGAGGCCGCCGTGGCCTGCCCGCTGCTGGAGGGCATCGACCTCTCCGGCGCGCGCGGCGTGCTGGTGCTGATCGCGGCGAACCGCGCCAACTTCAAGCTGGCCGAGAGCCGCAACGCGATGAACACCATCCGCCGCTATGCCGCGGACGATGCCCACGTGATCTACGGCACCGCCTACGACGAGAGCCTGGGCGACCAGCTGCGCGTGACGGTCATCGCCACCGGCCTGAGCCCGGCGAAGCGCCAGGCGGCGCCGATCCAGGTGGTGCACAGCGCGCCCGTGCAGCGCACCGGCACCGACAACATCCCGGTGCTGACGACGCCGGTGCAGACGACGCCGCCGGCGCACGACTACAGCGCGCTGACCACGCCCAGCGTGTGGCGCAACGGCCGCACCGCGGCGGCGAAGGTGGATGCGCTGGCCAGCAACGGCATGGACGAGATCGAGATCCCGGCGTTCCTGCGCAAGCAGGCCGATTGAGCCCCCGCGAGGGGCGAACCGCCCGCGGGCCGGCGAAGCCGGATCCGCGGCGGTCGCCCGACGCCCGATGAAGACCGGAGGCGCTATGGAGGTGATTGATCGCTTCGCGGCGCGATGGCGGGCCGGATCGGGGACAATTCCGGTCATGCTGCAGCAACGCACCCTCAAGTCCATGACGCGTGCCGTCGGCGTGGGCGTGCACGGCGGCCAGCGGGTCGAGCTGACGCTGCGGCCGGCGCCGCCCGACCATGGCATCGTGTTCCGCCGCGTCGACCTGCCGCAGCCGGTGGACATCCCGCTGTCGGCCGAGGTGGTCAGCGACACGCGCATGGCGACCACTCTGTCGCCCGGCGGCGATCCCGGCGCGCCCAAGGTGAAGACCGTCGAGCACCTGCTCTCGGCCTGTGCCGGCCTCGGTCTGGACAACCTGACCATCGAGCTGACCGCCGAGGAGGTGCCGATCCTCGACGGATCGGCGGCGTCGTTCGTGTTCCTGCTGCAGAGCGCGGGCATCGAGCTGCAGGACGCACCGAAGCGCTTCATCCGCGTGAAGAAGGCGGTGGAAGTCCGCGAAGGCGAGGGCGCGAAGCTGATGTGGGCGAGGCTCGAGCCCTACGAGGGCTACAAGCTGACCTTCGAGATCGACTTCCACCATCCGGCGGTGGACCAGACCGGCCAGCGTGTCACCTTCGACATGGGCTCGGGCAACTACAAGCGCGAGATCGCCCGCGCCCGCACCTTCGGCTTCAGCAAGGACGTGGACATGATGCGCGCCCGTGGCCTGGGGCTGGGCGGCAGCATGGACAACGTGATCGTGGTCGACGAATCCAAGGTGCTGAATGCCGAGGGGCTGCGCTACGACGACGAGTTCGTCAAGCACAAGATCCTCGATGCCATCGGCGACATGGCCATGGCCGGCCAGCCCGTCCTCGCCGCCTACAGCGCCTACAAGTCGGGCCATGCGCTGAACAACAAGCTGCTGCGCAAGCTGATGGCCGATCCCGAGGCCTACGAGATCGTCACCTTCGACGACGCGTCCCGACTGCCCCGCGGGCTCGCTGAACTGGCGCCCGCCTGGTAAGGATCGTCGTCTAGCATGCTGATCTTCCGCTGGATCGTCCTGCTGCTGCTGGTGGCCGGGCTACTGTGCTTCGCGATGTACATCGGCACCGGGCAAACGAGATGGCGTCACCTCGGTGTCCGGATCGTCAAGTGGACGGTGATCGCGGCACTCGGTTTCTTTGCCGTGCTGATCCTCGAGCGCATGGCGACGGTGTTGTGAAGGTCAGGCCATGACGATCTTTCGCTGGGTGATGGCTGTGTTCGGCGGGCTGTTCGCCGTCGGCTGGCTGTTCACCTTCCTCATGTACGTGCTGGGCGACGACGACCGGTTCCGCGAACTGGGCAGGCGGCTGCGCCACTTCACCATCGTCATCGCGCTGTTCTGGTTCAATCTCGAGGTCTGGGGCCGCGTGATCTGGACCATCGTGACCTGGAACTCGCCGCGCAGCTGATCACACCGTCAGCCCGCCCGAGACCTCGACCACGGCGCCATTGACGTAGCTCGCGTCGTCGCTGGCGAGGAAGGCGTACACGTTGGCGACCTCCTCTGCCCGGCCGAGCCGCTTGAGCGGCACCTGTGCACGCAGCTCGTCGAGCACCTTGTCCGGCACGGTGTCGAGGATGCTTGTCTCGATGAAGCCGGGCGCCACCGCATTCACCCGCACGCCCTTCGGACCGAGCTCGCGGCTCCAGGTCTTGGTGAAACCGATCACGCCGAACTTGCTGGCCGCGTAGTTCGTCTGCCCGTAGTTGCCGTAGATGCCGACCACCGAGCTGGCGTTGAGGATCACGCCGCTGCCCTGCGCGAGCAGGGTGTCGACCACTGCCTGCGAGACGTGGAACACGCCGCGCAGGTTCACGTCGATCACCGCGTCGAACTGCTGCAGCGTCATCTTCTGCAGGCGGGCGTCCTGGGTGATGCCGGCGTTGTTGACCAGCACGTCGATGCGGCCAAAGCGCTCGCGCACGCCGGTGACCATCGCATCGACCGTCGAGCGGTCGGTGACGTCCACGACGTAGCCCTCGGCGCGCGCACCGAGTTCACGGCAGCTCGCGGCCGCGGCGTCCACCGCCTCGCGCCGGCGGTCGCACACGGCGACGATGGCGCCTTCGCGGGCGAACTTCAGCGCCGTGGCCAGACCGATGCCCTGGGCGGCGCCGGTGACGATGCAGACCTTGTCTTTCAGTCTCATGAGAGTCGGAGGAAGTGGAGGATGTCGGGAAGGTGGTCGTCGAAGTCCGACAGCGCATGGTCGCTGCCCTCGAGCAGCTTGACGCGGCAGCCGGCGTAGCGCGCGCTCATCTCGCGCCAGTCGAGCACCTCGTCGCCCTTGGCGATGACGGCGAAGTAGCGCTCGGGCCGCGTGATCGCGGCCGGTGTGATGGCGCGCAGTTCGTCGACGAACTCGGCGCGGAAGAAGAAGCGTTCGGCCGGGTCGTGGTACGCGGTCTGCTCGCCGATGTACTTCGCGAGGTCGCGCGCCGGGTCGATGGCCGGGTTGAGAAGCACGGCCGGACAGCCCAGGCGCTCGGCCACCGCCGTGGCGTAGAAGCCGCCGAGCGAGCTGCCGATCACCGCCATGCGGTCGGCCGGCCAGTGGACGAGAGCGTCGAACACCCGCGCCATGGTCTCGCGCGGCGAGGGCGGCAGCTGCGGGCACCACCAGTGCAGGTCCGGCCGCTGTGCCTGCACCCAGGCCGCGACGCGACGGGCCTTCGCCGACTGCGGCGAGGAGCGAAAGCCGTGCAGGTAGAGCAGATGGGTCGGTGCTTTGTTCATGATCAACAGCGGGCGGGCCGCAGTCTAGCGGCCGGTCCTACACTGGGCCTGACACGCAGGGCACGACAAGGAGACAGGCATGCGAGTGGGCATCCTCACCGGCGGCGGAGACTGTCCGGGGCTGAACGCGGTGATCCGCGCGGTGGCGAGGTCGCTGGTCAAGCTCGTCGGCGCCGAGGTGATCGGCATCGAGCAGGGATTCCTCGGCCTCATCGAGCGCCGCGTGCGGACGTTGGACCTGCGCGAGGTGGCCGGCATCATGGCCACTGGCGGCACCATCCTCGGCACGCACAACAAGGCCAACCCCTTCGGCTACTTCGGCGCCGGCGGCGCCGACGTGTCGGACGCCGTGTGCGCCTACGTGCGCGAGCTCGACTTGGACGCGGTCGTGGTGATCGGCGGCGACGGCAGCATGGCCATCGCCCACCAGCTGGCGCTCAAGGGTGTGCCCATCGTCGGCTGCCCGAAGACCATCGACAACGACCTCGCGCACACCGATCGCAGCTTCGGCTTCGACACCGCGGTGGCCATCGTCACCGAGGCGCTCGACCGCCTGCAGACCACGGGCCAGAGCCACGGCCGCGTGATGATCCTCGAGACCATGGGCCGCTATGCCGGCTGGATCGCGCTGCATGCGGGGCTGGCCGGCGCGGCCGACATCATCCTGATCCCGGAGCTGCCCTATCGGCTCGACGAGGTGGTGCGCGTCTGCCGCGAGCGCGAGGCGAGGCAGCGCTACACGCTGATCTGCGTCGCCGAGGGGGCCAGGCCCGAAGGCGGCGGCTTCACGGTGAAGGAGCGCATCGAGGACTCGCCGGAGCCGATCCGCCTCGGCGGTGTGGGCAACGTGCTGCGCGCGCAGCTCGAGCCCCTGGTGGGCTGCGAAGTGCGCACGACCATCCTCGGCCACGTTCAGCGCGGTGGCTCGCCGACGCCCTTCGACCGCGTGCTCGCCACGCAGTACGGTCACGCCGCGGCACGGCTCGTCGCGGCGAAGGCATTCAACCGGGTGGTCGTGCTGCACGGCAACCGCATCGACAGCGTGCCGCTGGCGGACGTGGCGGGCCGCAGCCGCAACGTGCCGTCCGATCACGATCTTCTGCGCACCGCCTGGGACACCGGCATCTCGACGGGCACGCTGGTGGCCTGAGGGCCTAACGCGCCGCCGCGGCCAGCGCCGCGAGCAGCTTGGCGTGGATGCCGCCGAAGCCGCCGTTGCTCATGCACAGGACATGGTCGCCCGGGCGTGCCGCGGCGACGACACGATCGACCAGCGTGTCGATGCCGTCGCACACCACCGCCTGAGCGCCCATCGGCGCGAGAGCTTCTTCGGCGCTCCAGGTGAGGCCGCCGCTGTGGCAGAAGGCGAGGTCGGCTTCCTCCAGCGACCACGGCAGCTGCGCCTTCATCGTGCCCAGCTTCATGGTGTTCGAGCGCGGCTCGAACACCGCGAAGATGCGCTCGGTGCCGACCTTGCGGCGCAGGCCATTGACCGTGGTGCGCATCGCCGTCGGGTGGTGGGCGAAGTCGTCGTAGACCTTGATGCCGTTGACCTCGCCGCGCAGTTCCAGCCGGCGGCGCACGTTCTCGAAACTCGCCAACGCCTTGGCCGCCACTTCCGGGGCCACGCCCACGTGCTCGGCGGCGGCGATGGCGGCCAGCGCATTGAGCTGATTGTGTTCGCCGAGAAGCGACCACTCCACCCGCGCGATCTTCAGGCTGCCGCGCAGCACGTCGAAGGCGTGCGGCTCGCCGCGCGCGCGCAGCGCCCCCGGCTCTTCCTTGCGCGCGCCGAAGCGCATCACCTCGCTCCAGCAGCCCATGTCGAGCACGCGCTGAAGGCTCTCCTCGCGCGCGTTGACGACCAGTCGGCCCCGTCCGGGCACGGTGCGCACCAGGTGGTGGAACTGCCGTTCGATCGCCGCCAGGCTCTCGAAGATGTCGGCGTGATCCAGCTCGAGGTTGTTGAGGATCGCCGTGCGCGGCCGGTAGTGCACGAACTTGCTGCGTTTGTCGAAGAAGGCCGTGTCGTACTCGTCGGCCTCGATGACGAAGGTCTTTCCCGCGCCGAGTCGCGCCGACACGCCAAAGTTCAGCGGCACGCCGCCGACCAGGAATCCGGGCTCGAGCCCGGCACGATCGAGCACCCAGGCAAGCATCGAGCTGGTCGTCGTCTTGCCGTGGGTGCCTGCCACCGCGAGCACGTGGCGGCCCTGCAGCACATGGTCCGACAGCCACTGCGGGCCGCTGGTATAGGGCGCACCGGCGTTGAGGATGGCCTCCATCAGCGCGTTGCCGCGCGAAACCACGTTGCCGACGACGAACAGGTCGGGGCGCAGCTCGAGCTGCCCGACGTCGAAACCTTCGATCAGCTCGATGCCGAGTGCACGCAACTGGTCGCTCATCGGCGGATAGACATTGGCATCGCAGCCGGTGACGCGGTGTCCGGCCTCGCGCGCGAGCGCGGCCAGGCCTCCCATGAAGGTGCCGCAAATGCCCAGGATGTGGATGTGCATGAACCGATTCTATGGAGCGCTGGCCGCTCCCGGACTGCTAAGGTGCGGGGGCCATGCCCGAATCCCCAACCATCGCTGCGTTCGACTGGATCGCCGCCCATCCCTGGTTGTATCCGGTGCTCGAATCGCTGCACGTGGTGGGCATCGCACTGCTGTTGGGCAGCCTGGTGCTGCTGGAGCTTCGTGTCTGGGGACTCGGCGCGGCGCTGCCGGTGGCGCCGCTGGCGCGGCTCGCCCTGCCACTGTCGCTGGCGGGCTTCTGCCTCGCCGCGTGCACCGGCCTGACGATGTTCATCAGCCAGCCGGGCGAGTTGCTCGCCAACCGCGCCTTCGTCGTCAAGATGTCACTGGTGATGCTGGCCGGGCTCAACGCCGCGGCATTCCATGCCCGCGGCGGCCTGCAGTCGCTCGACGGCGTCGCACGGGCGCAGACCTTGGCGTCGCTGGGGCTTTGGCTCGCCATCATCATCTGCGGTCGCTGGATCGCCTACTACTGACCGAACGAACGGAGCCATGATGCAACGCCGACACCTCCTCGTCGCCGCGGCCCTGCCGCTGTCGCCTGTCTTCGCGCACCACGGCTGGAGCAGCTTCGACCAAGGGCGCCCGGTCTACCTGTCCGGCAAGGCGCGCAGGGTCGCCTGGCGCAATCCGCATGTCGAGTTCGACCTCGAGCTCGATGCCGACCTTCGGTTGCCGGCGGATCTGGCCAGGCGCGCGGTGCCGGCGCAGGCGGCCAACGTCGACGGCGCGGCCCTGCTCGCGCGGGCGCAGTTGCCGATGCGCAGGGACAAGGTCTGGCACATCGAGCTGGCGCCGCTGACGCGCATGCTGGCGTGGAAGGTCGCCGAGATCCGCGACGGCGACGACGTGGCGATGGTCGGCTTCACCTTCCCGGCCGAGAAGGGCGAGCCGATCCTGCGCGTCGAGTACCTGTTCGTCGGCGCGCAGACCTACGGCCTGCGCTCGTCGCCCGCCTGAGCCTCAGCGCTTCAGACAGCGCGCCGCAGCCGCCACGGTGGCCGCGATGTCCTCTGCGCTGTGCGCGGCACTGACGAAGCCGGCCTCGTAGAGCGCCGGAGCGAAATACACGCCCGAATCCAGCATGGCGTGGAAGAAGCTGTTGAAGCGCTCCTTGTCGGTGGCCAGCACCGCCGGATAGTTCTGCGGCAGGGCGTCGGCGAAGAAGAAGCCGAACATGCCGCCCTCGCAGTCGCCCACCATCGGCACGCCGGCCTCGCGCGCCGCGCCGAGCAGGCCGTCGACCAGCAGCCTTGTCTTGGCCGACAGCGCCTCGTAGAAGCCGGGCTTGCGAATTTCGCGCAGCGTCGCGAGGCCGCAGGCCGTGGCCACCGGGTTGCCCGACAGCGTGCCAGCCTGGTAGACCGGGCCGAGCGGCGCGAGCTGCTCCATCACCGCGCGCTTGCCGCCGAAGGCCGCCAGCGGCATGCCGCCGCCGATGACCTTGCCGAATACGCTGAGGTCGGGCTCGAATCCGGGGATCCACTTCGCATAGAGACTCTGCGCGCTGCCCAGCGCGACGCGGAAGCCCGTCATCACCTCGTCGAACACCAGCAGCGCGCCGTGCTTCGTGCACAACTCGCGCAGCCGGGTCATGAAGGGCACGCCGGCGCGCACGAAGTTCATGTTGCCCGCGATCGGCTCGATCATCACGCAGGCGATGTCGGCGCCGTGCCGTGCGAAGGCCTCCTCGATCTGCGCGAGGTTGTTGTACTCGAGCACCAGCGTGTGCTGCACCACCTCGGCGGGTACGCCGGCGCTGGTCGGGTGGCCGAAGGTCGCGAGGCCGGAGCCCGCCTTGACCAGCAGCGCGTCGGCATGGCCGTGGTAGCAGCCCTCGAACTTGACGATCTTGCTGCGCCCGGTGGCGCCGCGCGCCAGGCGCAGCGCGCTCATCGCCGCTTCGGTGCCCGAGCTGACCAGGCGCAACTGCTCCATGCTGGGAACGAGGCCGAGGATCTCCTCGGCGAGCTCGATCTCGCGCTCGGTCGGCGCGCCGAAGGAGAAGCCCTCGGCCGCCGCCTTGAGCACCGCCTCCAGCACCGCCGGGTGGCCGTGGCCGAGAATCATCGGTCCCCAGGAGCCGATGTAGTCGATGTAGCGCCTGCCTTCGGCGTCGACCATGTGGGCGCCCTCGGCCCGCGCGATGAAGCGAGGGGTGCCGCCGACAGCCCGGAAGGCGCGCACCGGCGAGTTCACGCCGCCGGGGATGACGCGCTGTGCGCGCTCGAACAGGCCGGCGTTCGTCTGCGGCTCAGTGGACATGGCGTGGCCCTTTCGGCGCGTTGTCGTTGTCGGTGGATTCTTCCGCCGGCGGCTCGCCTTCGCCCTCCTCTCCGGGCGGCAGCGCCCAGAAGAAGCGGTCGGGAACGACGTTGCCCATGCCGGGACGGAAGCCGGCATCGAGCGACTGGTCGAGGAAGGTCAACGCCTCGCCGACCGCGGCGTGCAGCTCCGCGCCGGCGGCGAGCAGCGCGGCCAGCGCGGCCGACAGCGTGTCGCCGGCGCCGACGAAGGCGACGTCGAAGCGCTCGAACTTCTCGCCGGTGATGGCGCCCTGCGCCGAGGCGAGCACGTTGTCGAGGAACTGGTCCGGGCCCTTGGTGTTGGGCAGCACCACGCTGGTCACCAGCACGAAGCGCGCGCCGTGCTCGGCGGCAGCCACGGCCAGCTCGCGCGGCGAGGCCGGGCGCTCGTTGTCCCAGTCGGGCAGCAGGAAGTCGGTCAGCGTCTGGTGGCTGCCGACCAGCACCTCGGTCTGCGGCAGCACCAACTCGCGGAACGCGTCCAGGTAGGACTGCTGGGCATCCTCCTCGACCCAGGACAGGTTCGGCAAATAGGACACCAGCGGCACGTCCGGGTAGTCGGAGAGGATCTCCGCCACCGCGCTGACCCCTTCGGCCGAGCCGAGGAAGCCGACCTTCCAGGCGGCGATGGTGACGTCCTCCAGGATGCTTCGCGCCTGCTCGACGACCACCTCGGCGTCGATGACGTGCTGGTCGAACACCTCGGCGGTGTCGCGCATCACGATGCTGGTGACCACGGGCAGGGCGTGGGCGCCCATGGCGGCGATGGTCGCCACGTCGCCCGCCAGGCCGCCGGCGCCGCTCGGGTCGCTGGCGTTGAAGCTCATCACGCAGGCGGGCGCCGGCTGCTCTTGCAGCGCGTCGCCGCCGACGGCGTCGGGGGTGGTTTCAGGGTTCATGGCAGCGGGCTGAGGCCGTCGGATTCGGGCGCCGAAAGGGTTCCGTGGACTTACAGCCGAACGTGAAGAAAGTTGCGTATGTACCTACACGGCCTTGATTTTTTGTCAAACCGCATGGCTACAATCTGGTTCCGTTGCATTGTAGTGAAGGCGAAGACGCGTCGTGAGCGAACCCCGAACCTGGATGTGCCTCATCTGCGGATGGATTTACGACGAGGCGGTCGGGGATCCCGAGCACGGTATCGCGCCGGGCACCCCATGGGAGCAGGTGCCCATGAACTGGACCTGCCCGGAGTGCGGCGCGCGCAAGGAAGACTTCGAGATGGTCCAGGTCTGACTCCGGCGGCATTCAGGCCGCGGAGCCGTACGTCGAGTCGATGAGGAGAATGCTCGGTGAGCAATGAATTCCCCGCCGATGCCGCCGGCATCAAGGTGCTGGTCATCGACGACAGCAACACCATCCGGCGCAGCGCAGAGATCTTTCTGAAGCAGGGCGGCCACAACGTGCTGCTCGCCGAGGATGGCTTCGATGCGTTGTCCAAGGTCAACGACCACGCCCCGGACCTGATCTTCTGCGACATCCTGATGCCGCGGCTGGACGGCTATCAGACTTGCGCGATCATCAAGCGCAACGCGCGTTTCGCGGACGTGCCGGTGATCATGCTGTCGTCCAAGGACGGCCTGTTCGACAAGGCAAGGGGTCGGATGGTGGGCTCGGAGGACTATCTCACCAAACCGTTCACGAAAGATCAGCTTCTGCAGGCCGTGGCACAGCATCGGCGTGCCGCATGATCTATCCCTGTTTCGAACCCCACTGGCGCGACAGCGCCGACAGCGAAAGCGTGCGGCGCTAAGCCGGCACTCACTGAGGACCCACCATGCCGATCCAGAAGATCCTCCTGGTCGACGATTCCAAGACCGAACTGCACCATCTGTCCGAGCTGCTGAGCAAGCGCGGGTATGCCATCCGGACCGCCGAGAACGGCGAGGAGGCCATGCGCCGCCTGGGCGAGGACAAGCCCGACCTGATCCTGATGGACGTCGTCATGCCCGGGCAAAACGGGTTCCAGCTGACCCGCGCGATCACCCGCGACCCGCGCTTCAACGACGTGCCGGTGATCATGTGCACGAGCAAGAACCAGGAAACCGACAAGGTCTGGGGCATGCGCCAGGGCGCGCGCGACTACATCGTCAAGCCGGTCGACCCGGAAGAGCTGGTGTCGAAGATCCGCGCCTTCGACTGACGACGGCACCGCATGGCCAAGAAGGAAGCACTGCGCGAACTCCAGAGCCGTCTCGCCGAGCGGCTCCAGGCGGCGCGGACCCAGCAGCGCGGCAGCTCCTGGCTGGCGGTGGAGGTCAGCGGGCGCGGCATCCTGTTCCCCCTGCGCGAGGCCGGCGAGATCTTCGCGCTGGCGCCGCTGGTGCCGGTGCCTCACACGCACCGCTGGTTCATGGGCGTGGCCAACCTGCGCGGCCACCTGCACGGCGTGGTCGATCTGGCCGGCTTCCTGGGGGTGAAGACTTCCGATGCGCTGCCACAGGGAGCCCAGCTCGTCGGCTTCAACCAGTCGCTGGACTTGAACTGCGTGCTGATGGTGGATCGCCTCGCCGGCCTGCGTGGCGAGGACCAGCTTCGGCGCGAACCCGACGACAACGCGGTGCGCCCCGCCTTCGTCGGCGCACGCTTCCGCGACGCCGAAGGGCGCCAATGGCAGGAACTGAGTCTGGCCGCACTTGCCGGCGACGAGTCGTTCCTGAGGATCGTCGGCTGAACAGGCTCAACGAGAGCACAAGAGGAAACCATGAGCTTCCTGAACAAGATCAAGGGAATGGGACGCAGGGAAGGTGTCGCCGACATGGACACGCTGGAGCAGGACCGCTTCGACGAGCCGATGGGCCGCGGCGGCGACCTGCCGCTGCCTGGCCCGGGCGGCGCGGCTACCCTGGACATCGGCACCCTGCAGCAGACGGCACAGATGGACTCGTCGATCATCACCGAGGCGGCGCCTTCGGAGATGGCCGACTTCGGCGAGGTGCGCAGCACCTCGGGCGAGACGCCGCCGGCGGCGGCGGGCGGTCTGCCGATGATCGGCAGCCGGCCGCTGGGCGAGCAGCAGCGCATCCTGTCCATCCTGGTGCTGTTCGGTCTGTTCGGGCTGGTGGCCGTGACCGGCTTCTCGCTGAACGCGGCCAGCAAGGCTTCGGCCCAGCTGGCGGCCACCGGCCAGGCGCTGATGCAGTCGCAGCGTCTGGCGAAGTCGGTGTCGCAGGCGCTGATCGGCAGCGTGCAGGCTTTCCCGGAGGTGCGCGAGAGCGCCGACGTGCTTGCCAGGACAGTGCGAAACCTGCGCACCGGCGAAGGCGAACTCAGCGCTGCGGCGGAGAACGTGCAGCCGGCGCTCGAGCCGCTGATGCCGCTGATCGACCGCGCCGAGAAGAACGCCAACACCGTGATCGGGCAGCAGAAGATCCTGACCCAGGTGGGCCAGGCGCTGCGCACCATCAACCGCCAGTCCTCGGACCTGCTCGAGATCGCCGAGACGGTGTCGTCGCTCAAGTTGCAGCAGGAGGCCTCGCCGGCCGAGCTGTCGGCCGTCGGCCAGCTCGTGATGCTGACGCAGCGCATCGGCAAGAGCGCGAACGAATTCCTGACGATGGAAGGCGTGAGCCCTGAAGCGGTGTTCCTGCTCGGCAAGGACCTGAACACCTTCCGCGAGATCGCGCAGGGGCTGGCAGACGGCAATCAGGAATTGCGCTTGCCGGCCACGCGTGACCCGCAGACGAAGGAGCGTCTGGTCGCCTTGCTCAAGCAGTACGAGGAGACGCGCACCCAGGCGAGCGCCATCCTGGGCAATCTGCAGGGCCTGGTGTCCGCGCGTGAGGCGCAGGCTTCGATCATTGCGGACAGCGAGCCGCTGCGAAAGGGCCTGGAGACGGTGCAGGACGGCCTGTCCGCCCAGAGCAGCTTCGGTGCCGGCAGCGTCTTTGCCCTGGCCCTGTTTGCGGCCTTGATCGTGGCGGGCGGCCTGGGCTTCCTGCGCCTGTATGTGCGTGACCAGGCACAGCGTGCGCAGCTGGCCGAGGCTCAGCGGCTCGAAGCCGAACGACAGGAGCAGGAGGCCAAGCGCGTCAACGACGCCAACCAGGCGGCCATTCTGCGGCTGATGAACGAACTGCAGACGGTTGCGGAAGGCGACCTGACGCAGCAGGCCACGGTGACGGAAGACATCACCGGCGCCATCGCCGATTCGGTGAACTACACGGTGGAGGAACTGCGCCAGCTGGTGTCGCAGGTGCAGGGCACGGTGGGTCGGGTGACCGAGACCACGCAGCAGGTGGAGGCCACCTCCACCGAACTGCTGGCCGCTTCGACCGAGCAGCTGCGCG
This sequence comes from uncultured Piscinibacter sp., assembly GCF_937952055.1. Taxonomy (GTDB): domain Bacteria; phylum Pseudomonadota; class Gammaproteobacteria; order Burkholderiales; family Burkholderiaceae_C; genus Piscinibacter. The sequence continues at coordinate 778,983 of NZ_CALFYO010000021.1, read as the reverse complement.
AGATCCGCGACACCGGCGAGTCGGTGCTGCAGATGGCCGGCCGAATCAACGACGTGTCGGGCAAGGCGCAAGAGACCGCTCAGGTGGCGCGCCAGTCCCTGGACGCCGCCGAGTCGGGCCTGCGCGCGGTGCAGAACACCATCGGCGGCATGAACCTGCTGCGCGACCAGATCCAGGAAACCTCGAAGCGAATCAAGCGGCTGGGCGAGTCGTCGCAGGAGATCGGCGAGATCACCGAACTGATCTCGGACATTACCGAGCAGACCAACGTGCTGGCGCTGAACGCTGCCATCCAGGCCGCCTCGGCCGGCGAGGCCGGACGAGGCTTCTCCGTCGTGGCCGAGGAAGTGCAGCGGCTGGCCGAACGCTCCGCCGACGCCACGCGTCAGATCGCGGCGCTGGTGAAGACCATTCAGACCGACACCCAGGATGCGGTGGGCGCCATGGAGCGTTCCACGCAGGGTGTGGTCGAGGGTGCCCGACTGTCCGACGCGGCCGGTACGGCGCTGGGCGAGATCGACCGCGTGTCGCGCCAGCTGGCCGAGCTGATTGCGCAGATCTCGAACCAGGCGCAGCAGGAAGCCCAGTCCGCCAACGTGGTGGCGGCCAACATCCAGCACATCTTCGCGGTGACCGAGCAGACCGGAGAAGGTACGCGCTCGACCGCGGCGATGGTGCGCGAGCTGTCGCGGACTGCGGAGGAACTGAAGCAGTCGGTGGCGCGATTCAAGATCGAGTGACGTACTTCGCCTGAGAGCCCTGCATGGACACGCGAACCGCCCCGAATGCCACGTCGCGGGGCGAACCCGCCGATGACCTCAGCGCCCTGGCGTGGGTGCAGGACGAACTGCGCCGTTCGCTGGAGGCGGCGCACAAGTCGCTGCGCCGTTGCCTGAAGGAGGCCGAATCCATCGGCGGCTCCGACGTCGACAGCGTCGATCCCGCCGTGCTGCGCAGCGCGCGTGCACAGGTCCACCAGGGCGCAGGGGCGCTCGAGCTGGTCGGACTGCCGGAGGCGGCGCTGGTGCTGCGCGCCAGCGAGTCGCTGGTGCAGAAGTACGTGGCCAAGCCGCACAAGCTGACGCCGCTGATCGTCGAGGACATCGAGAAGTCCTCCTTCGCACTGCTCGACTACCTGGCGCGGCGACTCGCTGGCAAGCCGGTCTCGGCGCTGGCGATGTTCCCGCAGTACCGTGCGGTGCTGGAAGCGGCGGGTGCGGAGCGCATCCATCCGGCCGACCTGTGGAGTGTGGACTGGCGCTGGCGTGAACTGCCGTCCGACACCAGCGTGCCGCCGCGTGCGCTCGACGCCGCAACGCGCACGGCCATGGAAGGTCACCTGCTGGGCATGATGCGCACGCCGCAGCCGACACTGGCAGCCGCACGCATGAGCGAGGGCTGCGCAGGTCTCGGCGCAGCGGCGAGCGATCCGCAGGTCGCGACGCTGTGGAAGCTCGCGTCCGCCGTGTTCGAGGCACAAGCCCAGGGGCTGCTCGGCTTCGACGTGTTCAGCAAGCGCGTCGCCTCCCGCCTGCTCGCGCAGTACCGCGTGCTCGAGGGCGGCCGCAACGAGGTCTCCGAGCGGCTTGCGCAGGACCTGCTGTTCTTCTGCGCCCAGGCCGCCTCGCCCGGGGGCGGCCGGCGTGCGCCGCGCCTGGCTGCGGTGCGTCAGGTCTACGGGCTCGCCCACCATGTGCCGGTCGACTACGACGTCGCCATGCTGGGCCGTTTCGACCCGGCGATGGTCGTGCAGGCGCGCAAGCGCGTGGCGGCGGCGAAGGAGTCCTGGTCGGCGGTGGCCGGCGGCGAACTGCACCGCCTGTCCGGACTGAACGAGCAGTTCTCGCTGGTCGGCGATTCGCTCAAGCGGCTCTTCCCGCTGGGCGAGGCCTTCGCCGCCGAACTGCAGATGGCCATCGCGCAGACGATCAACGGTGGGGCTGCGCCCGAGGCGGCGCTGGCCATGGAAGTGGCCACCAGCCTCCTCTATGTCGAGGCGGCACTGGAGGACTCGGACTTCGACAACCCCGAGCAGGCCGAGCGGGTGCGCCGCCTGGCCGACCGACTCGGCTCCGTGCGCGAGGGCAGGGCACCCGAGCCTCTCGAGTCATGGATGGAGGAGTTGTACCGCCGCGTCTCCGACCGCCAGACCATGGGCAGCGTGGTGCAGGAGTTGCGCGCCTCGTTGTCGGAGGCGGAGAAGCTGATCGATCAGTTCTTCCGCAAGCCTGAAGACCGGCAGGTGCTGATTCCCGTGCCGGGCCAGCTCTCGGCGATGCGTGGCGTGCTCTCGGTGCTCGGCATCGACCAGGCCACCGCCGCGCTGCTGCGCATGCGCGACGAGGTCGAGGGCCTGACCCAGACCGAGGTCGACCCGAAGCGCGTCGCGCAGACCGGGTTGTTCGACCGCCTGGCGGGCAATCTGGGCGCGCTGGGCTTTCTGATCGACATGCTCAGCGTGCAGCCGCAGATGGCCAAGTCGCTGTTCGTGTTCGATCCGCGCACCGGCACGCTGGACCCGGTGATGGGCCGCGGCACACAGCATCGCGCGCCGAGCACGCTGGCGCTGGTCGAGCCGCGACTGATCGAGCAGGCGCAGCAGTTGGCGGTGCACGCGGCGCAGCCCGACGTGCCGGTGGCCGACGTGGCGCGCGAACTCGAACGGCTGTCTCACGAGGCGCACGTGGCCGACCAGGCCGCGCTGGCCGAGACCGTGGAGCGCACGCGCGAGGCCCTGACCCGGGCCGAGGAGGCGAACGACCGCGAGGGAGTGGCGTCGGTGCGCGGCGGGCTGACCGAGGTGCTGGTCGACTTCGTCAACAGCAGCTCCGAGCCGATGGGACTGGAGCCCGAGATCGCCGAGGTGCGTGCCACGCCGGTGCCGCCGTCCGCCGCCGCAGCGCCCGAACTCGCCGAAGACGACGAGATGCGCGAGGTCTTCCTCGAGGAAGCGCGCGAGGTGCTGCACGATGCCGGTGTGGCCACAGGCGATCTGGCGCATGCGCCGTCGGATCTTTCGCTGCTCACCACCGTGCGACGTGCGTTCCACACCCTCAAGGGCAGCTCGCGCATGGTCGGGCTCAGGGAGTTCGGCGATGCCGCCTGGGCCTGCGAGCAGCTCTACAACACCCAGCTTGCCGATCATCGTGCCGCCGAGCCGGCATTGCTGGAGTTCACCCAGCGGGTGCTCGCTCAGCTCGGCGCCTGGATCGAGGACATCGCGGCGCGGCGCGACGCTGCGCGCAGCGCGGCGGCCATCAAGGCTGCGGCGCAGCGCCTCGCTGCGGGCGAGACGCCCGTGCTTGCCTCCGCGCCGGCTCCGCTGGGCGCGGCCGAGCCTGCGCAGCCGGCCACCGCCGCGCCGCGCGGCCTGCCGACTGCCGAGACGCCGCCCTTGCACGCGGCGCGGGCCGAGCCCCGGCCGTCCGCCCCCGAAGTCTCCTTCGAGCTCGATCTCTCGGACCTCGATGGCGCGTCGGCCGCGCCACCGTCTCTTCCCCAGCTGAGCCCCAAGGCGCCGGCGTCCAGCGACGCCTTCGACGCGCAGGCCACGCAGCCTCTGCCGCTGAGTGAGCTGGCGGCCGCACCGGCGAGCGTCGATCTGCCACTGGATCTGATCGACCTCGAACTCGGTGGCGATGCCGCCAACCAGACGACCCTCGAGACCATCGAGCCGGCGGTCCCGCTCGAGGCCGACGTGTCGCTGGACCTCGGGGCTGCCGCGCCCGCGCAGACCGCGCCGGAGGACGAGAACGTCAAGGTCGTGGGGCCGCTGCGCATCGGCATCCCGCTGTTCAACATTTACCTCAACGAAGCCGACGAACTGTCGCGCCGTCTGACCACCGAGGTCGCCGAGTGGGCGATGGAATTGCACCGCCCGATCGGCGAGACGCCGATCGCGCTGGCGCATTCGCTGGCCGGCAGCTCGGCCACGGTGGGCTTCAACGACCTGTCGCAGCTGGCGCGTGCGATGGAGCATGCGCAGATGCGCTCGCAGGCGATCGGCTATGGCACGCAAGAGGAGGCGCGCCTGTTCGTCGACACCGCGGAGGAGATCCGCCGGCTGCTGCACCAATTCGCCGCAGGCTTCCTGAAGGAGCCGGCGCAGGAACTGCTCGCCCGCCTGGCCGAACACGAGATCGAGTCGGCGCGCCGGCTCGAGGCCGCCTCGGCGGCTGCCGACCTGCCCCCCACCACCGGCGTGGGCGAACTCGCCGAGCCGCCGGGCTTCGAGCGCATCGCCCTCGATACCGCGTCGGCCGCCGTACGCGAGAAGCCACCGGAACCGGCTGCGCGCGGCGCCGTGTCGAGCCGACCGGTGCCGTTCTTCGAGACCAGCGGGCTGGGCAGCGGCACGGGTTTCGGCGTGCTCGACCCGCGCGTCGACGCGCTGGGTGTCGCCGAGCTGAAACCGCTGGCCGAGCTGCCCGTCGCGTCGGTTCACCATGTCGAGCGCGAACTGGTGGTCGAGGGCGCGGAGGACATCGACGCCACCGATGCGGTCGACGCCGAACTGTTCCCGATCTTCGAGGAGGAAGGCCAGGATCTGCTGCCGCAACTCGCCGCCAAGTTGCGCGACTGGGCACGCCGACCCAGCGACACCAGCCATGCCGCGGCGTGCATGCGGACGCTGCACACGCTGAAGGGCGGGGCGCGCTTGGCGGGCGCGATGCGCCTGGGTGAGATGGCGCACCGGCTCGAGACGCGCATCGAGCAGCTGCTCGCCGACCCGCCGGTCGCGGCAGAGGACGTGGAGCAGCTGCAATCCCGCGCCGACGGGCTGTCGCAGGTGTTCGAGGCTTTGCGCGCACGCGACGCGCAGGCCTACGCCGAAGCCGCCGCGGCCGTGGCGGAGTTGCCGCTCGCGCCGGCGCCGGTGGTCACCGCGGCTCCTCCGGCGCCGGTCGAGGCGCCACCGGCGCCGGTCGAGGTGCCACCGGCACCGGTGGCCGAGGTCGTCGAGCCGCAGGTGCCGCCCGCGCCGCAGGCCGAAATCGAGCATGAGGCGCCGCTGGCCGCCGTGCCGGCCTCGGTCCTCGACCTGCCGCCGATCGATTGGTCGCGCTTCGCTCTCGGCGGCGCCACCGCGCGCGTCGTCGCGGAAAAGTCGCAGGGCGCTTCGCAGTCGGCGGTTCGAGTGCGAGCACCTCTCCTCGACCGCCTGGTCAACCAGGCCGGCGAGGTGTCGATCACGCGTTCGCGCATCGAGTCCTCGGTCGGCCAGATCAAGGGCTCGCTGAACGACCTGACGGAGAACCTGGAGCGCTTGCGTCAGCAACTGCGCGACATCGAACTGCAGGCCGAGACGCAGATGAGCTCGCGGCTGGAGGCGGCCAAGGCGATGTCGCAGTCGTTCGACCCGCTGGAGTTCGACCGCTTCACGCGCTTCCAGGAGCTCACGCGCATGATGGCCGAGTCGGTGAACGACGTGGCCACCGTGCAGCGCACGCTGCAGCGCTCGTTGGACAGTACCGAGGACGAGCTTGCCTCGCAGGCACGGCTCACGCGAGACCTTCAGGACGACCTGCTGCGCACGCGCATGGTGGAGTTCGAGGGCCAGTCCGACCGCCTCTACCGCGTGGCACGCCAGGCGGCCAAGGAGACCGGCAAGCAGGTGCGCCTGGACATCGTCGGCGGCTCGATCGAAGTCGACCGTGGCGTGCTCGACCGCATGATGGGCTCGTTCGAGCACCTGCTGCGCAATTGCGTGACGCACGGCATCGAGATGCCGGATGTGCGCAGCGCGCGGGGCAAGGATCCGGCCGGGGTGGTGCTGGTCTCGGTGACGCATGAGGGCAACGAGGTCGGCATCGAGTTCCGCGACGACGGCTGCGGCCTGGACCTGGAGAGGATCCGCGCCAAGGGCGTGGCGATGGGGCTGATCGATCCGAATCAGCCGGTGGCAGACGCCGATCTCGCCAACCTGATCTTCACGCCGGGCTTCACGACGGCCGACTCGGTCACCGAGCTGGCAGGGCGGGGCGTGGGCATGGACGTGGTGCGCTCCGAGGTGAACGCCATGGGCGGACGCATCGAGACGGCCACCGCGCCCGGCCAGGGCACCTCGTTCAAGCTGGTGCTGCCACTGACCACGGCGGTCACGCAGGTGGTGATGCTGCGTTGTGGCACGGCCACGGTGGCCGTGCCGTCGACGCTGATCGAGATCGTGCGCCGCGCCACGCCGCAGGAGATCGAACAGTCCTACGCGAACGGCAGCTACTCGCTGGGCGACCGCCTGATGCCTTTCTTCTGGCTCGGCGCGCTGCTGCAGCTCAGCGCGGCATCGAGCGAGAACGTCGGCCGCACGCGTCCGGTGGTGGTGGTTCGCAGCGCGCAGCAGCGCGTCGCGCTGCACGTCGACGAGGTGCTGGGCAACCAGGAAGTGGTGGTGAAGAACCTCGGGCCGCAGCTGTCGCGCCTGCCGGGTCTGGCCGGCATGACGCTGCTGGCTTCGGGTGCCGTGGCGCTCATCTACAACCCGGTTGCGCTGGCGACGCTTTACGGCGAGGCTGCGCGCACTGCCACCATGACCGCCCTGCAGTCGCCGCAGGCCGCCTCGCCGATGGCGCCGGACGCGATGGCGGAGCCGCGCATCGCCGCGGCGCCGCTGGTGCTGGTGGTCGACGATTCGCTGACGGTGCGCCGAGTGACCCAGCGCCTGCTGGTGCGCGAGGGTTACCGCGTCGTGCTCGCCAAGGACGGCATCGAGGCGCTGGAGCGCCTGGCCGAGGAGCGGCCGCAGGTGGTGCTGTCGGATATCGAGATGCCGCGCATGGACGGTTTCGACCTGGTGCGCAACATCCGCGGCGACGTCCGCCTGCGCGACCTGCCAGTGATCATGATCACCTCGCGCATCGCGCAGAAGCATCGCGACTACGCGGCCGAGCTGGGCGTGGACCACTACCTCGGCAAGCCGTATTCGGAAGAAGACCTTCTGGCGCTGATCGGCCGCTACACCACTGCAGCCGCACCGGCCTGACGGCCATGCGGCCGTGAGCGAGATGATCGACCGCCTCGCGCAGCACCCTCTTCCTCGGGTGGGCCGCATCACGGACGGCGTCGGATTCACGGAGCGCAGAACCGGCGATACGCCCGCTGCGGGCCTCGAGCGAGCCGACAAGGCGGTGTGCTCCGTCAGAACCCACGGTCGCGACCCGCTGCCACACCATGCGGATCCGGTGGCCGTCGGGCCTCCGCAGGATGGGGCCAGGGCTGGCGACGTCGAACTGTTCTAGCCGGAAGTCTTCTTCACTGCCGCGAACCGAGCCAGCGTGCGCTGGCGTGCCTCGTCATGCCGAACGACGGGCATGGGGTAGTGTGCGCCGAGTTCGACGCCGGCGGCGGCGAGGTCGACCGGGCGCGCCTCCCAGGGCGCGTGGAGCAGTGCGTCGGGCAGGCCGGCGAGCTGCGGCAGGTAGCGGCGGATGAAGCGGCCTTGCGGGTCGAACTTGCGGCTCTGCGCCACCGGGTTGAAGATGCGGAACCAGGGCTGGGCATCGCAGCCCGTCGACGCAGCCCATTGCCAGCCGCCATTGTTGGCGGCGAGGTCGAAGTCGTTGAGGTGGTCGGCGAAGTACTGTTCGCCGCGCCGCCAGTCGAGCCCCAGGTCCTTGGTCAGGAAGCTCGCCACCACCATGCGCAATCGGTTGTGCATGTAGCCGGTCTGGTTGATCTGCGCCATCGCGGCGTCCACCAGCGGATAGCCCGTGCGGCCGGAGCACCAGGCGGCGAACAATGCGTCGGCGTGCTGGCCGTGTTCCCAGCGGAGGGCGTCGTACTCCGGTTTGAAGCAGTGCCCGATCACGCGGGGGTGGTGGTGCAGGATCTGGTGGTAGAAGTCCCGCCAGACCAACTCGGACAGCCAGATGCGTGCGCCCTCGCTGCCCGCCTGCGCACGCGACCAGGCTTCGCGGGCCAGCGCACGCACGGAGCAGGTGCCGAAGCGCAGATGCACCGACAGGTAGCTCGGTCCCTTGATGGCGGGGAAGTCGCGCGTGCGGTCGTACTCGTCGATGCGGCCGAGGAAGTCGTCGAGCAGCGCCCGTGCGCCACGTTCACCGGTGGGGATCTTCAGCTCGTGCAGGTTGGTGTGCTGGAAGCCCAGTGCCGGCAGCGAAGGCACTTCGCTGGAGAGGCCCTCCGGCAGGCCGGCGAGCGCGTGCGCATGCGGCGCGACCGGGTAGGCCTTCAGGTAGTACGGCTCCAGCTTTCGCAGCCAGGCGTTCCGGTAGGGGGTGAACACGCTGTAGGGCGCCCCCGCGCCGGTGAGCACCTCGCTGCGTTCGAAGACCACATGGTCCTTCGAGGTATGCAGCGCGATGCCGGCCTCCGCCAGCAGTCCGCGCACGCGTGCGTCGCGCGCCAGCGCGATCGGATCGTCGTCGTGGTTGGCGTAGACGGCCTGAACGTGCAGTGCGCGCGCCAGCGCCGTGACTTCCAGCGACGCATGGCCATGGCGCACCAGCAGGCGCACGCCGTCGTGGCCATGCTGCCGGCCGAGGGCGGCGAGTGCCTCGTCGAGTCGCAGCACGCAGTCGCGGATGAAGTCGACGCGACGGTCGGCGACCAGGCCGCGCTGCAACAGCGCATCGAGGATGTCGCGGTCGAACACGAACACGCACCAGACCTTCCTGGCAGACTTCAGCGCGTGATAAAGCGCCGCATGGTCGTGTGCACGCAGGTCGCGGCGGAACCACACCAACGCCGAGTCGAGGGGGAACGCGGTCTTGTCGTGCGGCATGGCCCGAGTCTATAAAATGCCTGCATGGCCGGTGATCCGATCAACCTCACGAACCAGTTCCTCATCGCCATGCCCGGCATGAGCGACGGCACGTTCGCCGGCAGCGTGGTCTACCTCTGCGAGCACACCGAGAAGGGCGCGCTCGGCCTGGTGATCAACAAGCCGATCGACATCAAGCTGAAGAACCTGTTCGAGAAGGTCGAGCTGTCGCTCGACCGGGAAGATCTGGCCGACGAGCCGGTCTACTTCGGCGGTCCGGTGCAGACCGAGCGCGGCTTCGTGTTGCACGAGAGCCTGGCCGGCGGGGACGGTGCGGGCGGGCACTACAACTCCACGCTGCAGATCCCCGGCGGACTGGAGATGACCACCAGCAAGGACGTGCTGGAGGCGCTGGCAAACGGTGCCGGACCGAAGAAGGTGCTTGTCACGCTGGGCTACAGCGGCTGGGGCGCCGGCCAGCTGGAAGACGAGATTGGCCGCAACGGCTGGCTGACGGTGAATGCCGAGCCCGGCATCATTTTCGACACGCCGGTCGAGCAGCGCTACGAGAAGGCGCTGTCGCTGCTGGGCATCGACCCGCGCATGCTCAGCCAGGAGGCGGGGCACGCATGAGCGCCTCGGCGAGCGCCTCGCCCGCCTCGGTCCGCACCTTTCTCGCTTTCGATTTCGGGCTGCGGCGCGTCGGCGTGGCCAGCGGTAACAGCCTGACGCGCCAGGCGACGCCGCTGCGCACCGTGGCGGCAGAGGGCGAGACGCGCCTCGCGGAGATCGGCCGGCTGATCGCGCAATGGCAGCCGGACGCGCTGGTGGTCGGCATCCCCGTCCATCCGGATGGCGCGCCGCACGACAATACGCGTCGCGCGCAGCGCTTCGCCCGCCAGCTGCAAGGACGCTTCCGCTTGCCGGTGCACGAGGTGGACGAGCGCTACAGCACCACCGAGGCAGCCGCCACGGGGGCGCGCGATCTCGACGCGGCCTCGGCGGCCATCATCCTGGAGCAGTTTCTGAGGACCTTGCCATGAGCAGCCTGAACCTGGACGCCGAAGCGCTCTACGTCGACCTGCTGGCCGGCGTGCGCATGCTGCTGCAGCCGGGCAGCGCGCTGGTCGGCATCTGGTCGGGGGGCGCCTGGCTGGCCGAGCGGCTGCAGCGCGACCTCCGGCTCGCCGGCGAGCATGGCGTCATCTCCAGCGCGCTGCACCGCGACGACTTCGGCTCGCGTGGCATGGCCGCAGGGGCCGACCACACCAAGCTGCCCTTCGAGGTCGATGGGCGCCACATCGTGCTGATCGACGACGTGCTGTTCACCGGCCGCACGACCCGCGCCGTGATCAACGAGCTGTTCGATTTCGGCCGGCCGGCCAGCGTGACGCTCGCCGTGCTGGTGGACCGGGGCGGACGCGAGTTGCCGATCCAGCCCGCCTTCTCTGCGGCGCGCGTCGCGCTGCCTCGCGGCCAGCGGCTCTCGCTCGTCCGCGACGAGCGGGGCCAATTCAGCTTCGACATCAAGGAAACGACATGAGGCCCCCAAGCCTGCGGCTTCACCACCGCGAGACCCCCCGAAGGGTCGTGGCCGTTGCTGGGACGGCCCGGCGAAAGGCCCACTGATGCTGTCCAGACGCAATCCCCAGCTCAACGCGAACGGCGAGCTGATCCACCTGCTGTCGATCGAGGGCCTGCCGCGCGCAGTGCTCACGCAGATCCTCGACACGGCCGGCACATTCCTGTCGGTCAACGACCGCGACGTGAAGAAGGTGCCGCTGCTGCGCGGCAAGAGCCTGTTCAACCTGTTCTTCGAGAACAGCACGCGGACGCGAACCACCTTCGAGATCGCCGCCAAGCGGCTGTCGGCCGACGTCATCAACCTCGACATCGCGCGCAGCTCGACGGCCAAGGGCGAGAGCCTGCTCGACACCATCGCCAACCTCAGCGCGATGCACGCCGACATGTTCGTCGTGCGGCACAGCGAGAGCGGAGCGCCCTACCTGATCGCCCAGCACTGCGCGCCTCATGTCCACGTGGTCAACGCCGGCGACGGCCGCCATGCGCACCCGACGCAGGGGCTGCTCGACATGTACACCATCCGTCACTACAAGCGCGACTTCACCAACCTGACCGTGGCCATCGTCGGCGACATCGTGCATTCGCGCGTGGCGCGCTCCGACATCCACGCGCTGACCACGCTGGGCGTGCCCGAGATCCGTGCCGTCGGACCGAAGACGCTGGTGCCGGGCGACCTGCGCGAGATGGGCGTGCGCGTGTGCCACGACATGGCCGAAGGCATCCGCGGCGCCGACGTGATCATCATGCTGCGCCTGCAGAACGAGCGCATGAGCGGCGCGATGTTGCCGAGTGCCGGCGAGTTCTTCAAGAACTACGGCCTCACGCCGGAGAAGCTGGCGCTGGCCAGGCCCGACGCCATCGTCATGCACCCCGGGCCGATCAACCGGGGCGTCGAGATCGATTCGGCGGTGGCCGACGGCTCGCAGAGCGTCATCCTGCCGCAGGTGACCTTCGGCATCGCGGTGCGCATGGCGGTCATGTCCATCATCGCGGGCAACAACCCATGAAGATCCTCATCAAGAACGGTCGCGTGGTGGACCCGGCGAGCGGGCGCGACGCGAGGGGCGACATCGCGATCGCCGCCGGCCGCATCGTCGCGCTCGGCACGGTCAGCGCCGACTTCACGCCCAACCGCACGATCGACGCCGGCGGCCTGGTCGTCGCGCCGGGTCTGGTGGACCTCGCCGCGCGGCTGCGCGAGCCGGGCCACGAGCACGAAGGCATGCTCGAGAGCGAGATGGCCGCAGCGATGGCCGGCGGCGTCACGAGCCTGGTCTGCCCGCCCGACACCGACCCGCCGCTGGACGAACCCGGTCTGGTCGAGATGCTCAAGTTCCGCACGCGAAATCTCAGTCACGCAAGGCTCTACCCGCTCGGCGCGCTGACGCGCGGATTGAAGGGCGAGGCGCTGACCGAGATGGCCGAGCTGACCGAAGCCGGCTGCGTCGGCTTCTCGCAGGCGGAGGTCGCCTGCCGAGACACGCTGGTGCTGCACCGCGCGCTGCAGTACGCCTCCACCTTCGGCTATCCGGTCTGGCTGCGGCCGAACGACAGCTGGCTGGGCAACGGCGTCGCCGCGAAGGGGCCGCTGGCCACGCGCATGGGCCTGTCCGGCGTGCCGGTGATCGCCGAGACGATCGCGCTGCACACGCTGTTCGAACTGGTGCGCGACACGCGGGCGCGCGTGCACCTGTGCCGCCTGAGCAGTGCCGCGGGCATCGAACTTGTGCGTGCCGCCAAGGCCGAAGGCCTGCCCGTCACCTGCGACGTGAGCGTCAACCATCTGCACCTGACCGATGTCGACATCGGCTACTTCGACGCCGCGATGCGTCTGACGCCGCCGCTGCGCCAGCAGCGCGACCGGGACGCCATCCGCGCCGCGCTGGCCGACGGAACGATCGACGCGTTGGTCAGCGACCACACGCCGGTGGACGAGGACGCGAAGAACCTGCCCTTCGCCGAGGCCGAGCCCGGTGCGACCGGGCTCGAACTGCTGCTCGGCCTCGCGCTGAAGTGGGGCCAGGACAGCGGCCTGCCGCTGGTGCAGACGCTCGCCACCGTGACGCAGCGCCCGGTGGCGGTGCTCGGCGAGGCACTCGGCTCGCTCGGCTCGAGCACGGGGCGCATCGTCGAAGGCGGCGTCGCCGACCTCTGCCTGTTCGACCCGGCCGCGCACTGGACCGTCACTCCGTCGGCGCTGCGCAGCCAGGGCAAGCACACGCCGTTCGCCGGCTACGAACTGCCGGGCAAGGTCACGGCCACCCTGGTCGGTGGCCACGTCGCCTTCGAGGCCGGCCTCGGGTGAAGTGGCCGCGCGCGCTCTGGCGGCTCGGCGCGGTGCTCGGCCAGGCGCTTGGCGGCGCGCTGATCTGCGCGATGCTGTTCCCGTTCCTGCGGCCGGCGCAGCGCATGGGCCATGTCGGCCGCTGGTCGGCGCGCATGCTGCGCGCGCTGGGCATCGCGCTCGAAGTGCGCGGCAGCGTGCATCCGGGGCCGGTGCTGCTGGTGGCCAACCACGTCTCCTGGATCGACATCCTCGCCGTCAACGCGGTGCATCCGGCGCGCTTCGTCGCCAAGGCCGACGTCAGGCACTGGCCCTTCCTCGGCTGGCTGGTGGCCTGCGGCGGCACGCTGTTCATCGAGCGCGAACGCAAGCGCGATGCGCTGCGCGTGGTGCACCAGATCGCGCAGGCGCTGCAGGAAGGCGACGTCGTGGCCGTGTTCCCCGAAGGCACCACCAGCGACGGCCACGATGTGCTGCCTTTCCACGCCAACCTGCTGCAGGCGGCAATCGCCACCGAGTCGCCGGTGCAGCCGGTGGTGCTGCGCTACCGCGATGCGCGCGCGGCAGTCAGCCAGGCGCCCACCTATATCGGCGACACCAGCCTCGCCGCGTCGCTGTGGTCGACGTTGAAGGCGGAGGGTCTTGTCGCCTCCGTCGTGGTCGAGAATGCACAGGGCGCGCGCCATGCCGACCGACGCGCGCTCGCCGAGCACCTGCGCGACACCATCGTCGGCCGGCTGAGAGAGGAGGGCGCATGAGCGCGCCGGGCCGTTCCCAAGCGCGAATCCCGAAGCACGCAGTGCGGAGGGCAGTCCAGTGACGCCGCTGACCATCCGCCGCGTGGCGATCGACACCTATCGCGAGCACGTGGCCTATCTGCACCGCGACTGCACCGCGGTGCGCGCCGAGGGCTTCCAGGCGCTGTCCAAGGTCGAGGTCAGCGGCAACGGCGCGACGATCCTGGCGGTGCTCAACGTGGTCGACGACGAGTGCATCGTCGGGCCCACCGAACTCGGCCTGAGCGAGGATGCCTTCGCCGACCTCGGGCTCGAGGCCGGCCATGGCGTCAGCCTGCAGCATGCCGAGCCCGCCGCCTCGATCGCCGCGCTGCACCGCAAGATCGCCGGCGAGCGCCTCTCGCGCGAGGACCTGCACGGCATCATCCGCGACATCGCGCAGATGCGCTACACGAAGATCGAGCTGGCCGCCTTCGTGGTCGCGGCCAACCAATTCGAGATGGACCGCGATGAGGTGATGCACCTCACCGAGGCGATGATCGCCGCCGGCCGCCGCCTCGATTGGCGCCACGAGGTGCGCGGGGGGCCGGTGGTCGACAAGCACTGCATCGGCGGCATCCCCGGCAACCGCACGTCGATGCTGGTCGTGCCCATCGTCGCGGCGCACGGCATGCTCATCCCCAAGACCTCGTCGCGCGCGATCACCTCGCCGGCCGGCACGGCCGACACGATGGCCATGCTCGCCGAGGTGGAACTGCCTTTCGAGCGGCTCGCGCAGATCGTGCGAGAGACCGGCGGCTGCCTGGCATGGGGCGGCACCGCCGCCCTGTCGCCGGCCGACGACGTGCTGATCGCGGTGGAGCGTCCGCTGGGCATCGACTCGCCCGGGCAGATGGTCGCTTCCATCCTGTCGAAGAAGATCGCCGCCGGTTCGACGCACCTGGTACTCGACATCCCGGTCGGGCCGAGCGCCAAGGTGCGCAGCATGCCCGAGGCGCAACGGCTGAAGAAGCTGTTCGAGTACGTGGCGACGCGGCTGCAACTGCGCATCGACGTGGTCATCACCGACGGGCGCCAGCCGGTCGGCCGAGGCATCGGCCCGGTGCTGGAGGCGCGCGACGTGATGCAGGTGCTGGAGAACGACCCGTCGGCGCCGATGGACCTGCGCCAGAAGGCGCTGCGCCTGGCCGGCCGCGTGATCGAATTCGACCCCGACGTGCGCGGCGGCGACGGCTTCGCGATCGCGCGTGACATCCTCGACTCCGGGCGCGCGCTGGCGAAGATGAACCAGATCATCGACGCGCAGGGGCGGCGCCCCTTCGCCTGGCAGGCGCCACCGGTGGCGCCGCTGACCTTCGACGTGGGCGCGCCTCGCGGCGGCGTGGTCACCGGCATCGACAACCTCGCGCTGGCGCGCATCGCGCAGCTCGCCGGCGCGCCCAAGGTGGCCGGTGCCGGCATCGAACTGGTGCGCCGGCTCGGCGAACGGGTCCGGGAGGGCGACGTGCTGTACCGCGTGTATGCGCGATTCGAGGCCGACCTCGACTATGCGCGCCGCAAGTCGGCCGCCGACGCGGGCTTCCGCATCGGCGCGGCCGACGAACTGCCGCGCGACTACACGCTTCGAATCAACGGCTCGGAATCCTGAGACAGGGGGAAGTGACGATGCTGCTGGCCTTTGCGGACGAGCGCGAACTCGCGACCCGGCTCGCGGGAGAAATCGGCTGCGAGCTCGCCTTCGTGGACGAGCATCGCTTCCCGGACGGCGAAATCAGGCTGAGGCTGCCGCCCGTGCTGCCGGAGCGCGTGGTGGTGCTGCGCGGCCTGCAGCAGCCCAACGACCGGCTGGTGCAGCTGCTGCTCACGGCCAGAACGGCGCGCACGCTCGGGGCGCGTCGCCTCACGCTGGCCGCGCCCTATCTCGCCTACATGCGTCAGGACATCGCCTTCCAGCCCGGCGAGGCGGTCAGCCAGCGCATCGTCGCAGGCTTCCTCGGTGGACTGTTCGAACGGGTGGTCACGATCGACCCGCACCTGCACCGCATCGCCTCGCTCGACGAGGTGATGCCCGGCGCGCAGGGCGTGGCGCTGACGGCGGCGCCGCTGCTCGGCGCCTGGATCGCCGCACAGTGGCCGGCGGCATCGCCGCCGTTGCTCGTCGGCCCCGACGAGGAGGCCGAGCAGTGGGTGCGTGCAGCCGGCGAGGCAACGGGTCTGCAGGGTGTGATCTGCCGCAAGACGCGGCGCGGCGACCGTGACGTCGTGGTGGAACTGCCGGCGCACGAGGTCGCGGGTCGCGAGGTGGTGATCATCGATGACCTGGCGAGTACTGGCCATACGCTGGTGCAGGCCGCGACCATGCTGCGCGAGCGTGGTGTGACGGCGATCGACGTCGCCGTGGTCCATGCGCTGTTCGGCGGCAATGCGGTCGAACTGCTGAAAGCGAACGGCATCCGCCGCATCTGGAGCACCGACGCCGTGCCGCACGCGAGCAACGTGATTTCCGTCGCGCCCCTGCTCGCGAGGGCAATCGCCGATTGCAGCTGACTGTGCAAAGCTCCCATACTGCGTCCCGTATCGGGCGCGGAGGATCACGATGGAGCTGTTGCGGCTGGTGCAAAGCCAGGTGCGGCTCGGCGAGCCGCTGCCTTGGGGCGTGCGCGACCAGCACGGACAACTGCTGCTCGCCCGCGGCCAGGTGATCGCCAGCGAGGCGCAGCTCGCCGCAGTGCTCGAGCGCGGCGCCAGCGTCGACATCGAGGAAGTGCGCGCCGCCTCCCGCGCCGACGCGGAGGAGCGCCGGCCAGTGAGCCTGTTCGCCCAGTGGGAACAGATGCTGTGGCAGCTCGACCGCACGTTGCGCAGCGCTGCCGAACCCGGCTTCACGGGGCGCGTCGACGAACTGGTGCGGCGCATCGAGGTGCTGACCCTGCGCGACCCCGATATCGCGATCTACCTGACCGTGCGCCAGGACCCGAAGCGGCTGACGATCTACGCCCTCGCTCATTCGATCCATTGCGCGCTGGTGGCCCTGCTGATGGCGCGCCGGCTCGGCTGGGATGAGCGGCGCACGCACACGCTGATGCGTGCGGCGCTGACCATGAACATCGCCATCCTCGACCTGCAGGGCCGCATGGCGGCACAAGGTGCGCCGCCGACGCCGCCGCAGACGGAGTTGATCCGCGCCCATCCGGCGCAGGGCGTGGCGATCCTCGAGGCGGCCGGTATCGCCGATCCGGACTGGCTGGAGACCGTGGCACGGCACCACGAGCGCGCCGACGGCAGCGGCTATCCCGCCGGTCTGCGCGACGCGGGCGAACTGCCCACGGTACTGCGCCTGATCGACGTGTTCCTGGCGAAGATGGCGCCGCGCGCGCTGCGAGCGCCGCTGACGACACAGGCGGCGGCGCGCCAGCTCTACCAGGACAGCGGCGGCACAGCGGCCTCCGCGGCGATCATCAAGGAATTCGGCATCTACCCGCCGGGAGAGTTCGTGCAGCTGAAGTCGGGCGAGATGGCGGTGGTGGTGCGGCGCAGCGCCGATGCGCGCAAGCCACTCGCGGCCAGCATCACCGACCGCCAGGGCATGCCCAACGTGAACACGGTGGTGCGCGATACCGCCAAGGCCGAATTCGCCATCACCGCGCTGGCGTCGGCGAAGAACCTGGTGCTGCGCCTGCCGCCGGAGCGCCTGTTCGGACTGCCCGAATAGGCGGATGCGCGTCAGGCCTTGCCTTGGTTCGCCACCGCGGCAGCAGCCTTTGCAGCAGCTTCCGCATCGCCAAGGTAGTAGCTGCGCAGCGGCTTGAGCGAGGCATCGAGCTCGTAGACCAGCGGGATGCCGTTGGGGATGTTCAGGCCGACGATGTCGGCATCCGAGACGCCGTCGAGGTACTTCACCAGCGCGCGGATGCTGTTGCCGTGGGCCGAGATCAGGACGCGCTGGCCGCCGCGGATCGCCGGGGCGATGGTCTCGTTCCAGTACGGCAGCACGCGCGCCACCGTGTCCTTCAGGCATTCGGTCAGCGGCACCTCGCCGGGGGCGAGCTTCTCGTAGCGGCGGTCGGTGCGCTCGCAGCGAGGGTCGTTCGGCTCCAGCGCCGGCGGCGGCGTGTCGTAGCTGCGGCGCCAGATCAGCACCTGGTCGTCGCCGAACTGCTTCGCCGTCTCGGCCTTGTTCAGTCCCTGCAGCGCACCGTAATGGCGCTCGTTGAGGCGCCAGGTGTTGACGATCGGCAGCCAGCTGCGATCCATCTGGTCGAGCGCGTGCCAGGTGGTCCAGATGGCGCGCTTGAGCACCGAGGTGTAGACGAGGTCGAACTCGTAGCCCTCGGCCCTGAGCAGCCGTCCGGCCTCCTTGGCCTGCGCCACGCCGGTCGGCGTGAGGTCGACATCGGTCCAGCCGGTGAATCGGTTCTCGAGGTTCCAGGTCGATTCGCCGTGGCGGATGAGGACGAGCTTGTGCATGGCGCGGTTCGGGGCAGCTGTGGGGAAATGGCCGGGTGTGGCCGCTCGGGGGAGCGTCGAATTGTATGATTCGCGCTTTGTGTCGCTGCTGACAAGGGCTGCCTTGAAATTCGTTCTCGACAATTGGGTTCTGTTCCTCGCCGCGATCACCTCGGGTCTGCTGTTGCTGTGGCCCGCGATCACGCGCGGCGGCGGTGCCGGCCGCGTAACGCCGGCGCAGGCGGTGCAGCTCATCAACCGCGAGAAGGCGGTGCTGATCGACGTGTGCGAGCCGGCGGAGTTCGCCGCCGGGCATGCCGTGGGCGCGAAGAGCGTGCCGCTGGGCAGCCTCGAGGCGTCGAACGAACTGCCGAAGAACAAGAGCGTGCCGGTGGTGCTGGTCTGCGCGTCCGGCGCGCGGGCCATGCGGGCGGCCGGCATTCTGAAGAAGCGTGGCTTCGAGCATCCGCACGTGCTGGCCGGGGGCCTGGCGGCGTGGCGCGAAGCCAACCTGCCCGTCGAGAAGAACGCCTGAGAGTCACCCATGCCTGCCGTGAAGATGTACACCACCCAGGTCTGCCCGTACTGCCAGCGCGCCAAGGTGCTGCTCATGCAGCGCGGCGTCGCGCAGATCGAGGAGATCCGCGTCGATCTGCACCCGGCCGAGCGCGAGACGATGATCCGGCTGACCGGTCGGCGCACGGTGCCGCAGATCTTCATCGGCAGCACCCACGTCGGCGGCTGCGACGACCTCGTCGCGCTGGACCAGCGCGGCGGGCTCGAGCCTCTGCTCGCCGGTTCGGCCCGCTGACCGCCGTCGCCGCAGGCCGGTCGAGCGCCGCGGCGATAATCCCGGGCTCGCCGCCATCCCGGCGGCCGCACCCACCACAGAGATTCCCATGGCCGACGACAACCAGACCCCGGTGTTCCAGATCCAGCGCATGTACCTGAAGGACCTGTCGCTGGAGCAGCCCAACTCGCCGCAGATCCTGCTCGAACAGGCGCAGCCGGCGGTCGACATCCAGCTGGGCCTGGGCGCCGAGGCGATTGCCGATGGCGTGTACGAGGTCGCCGTCACCGCGACGGTGACCACCAAGGTCAACGACAAGGTGCTCTTCCTCGTCGAGGCGAAGCAGGCCGGCATCTTCGAGATCCGCAACATCCCGAACGATCAGCTCGACCAGATCATCGGCATCGCCTGCCCCGGCATCGTCTACCCCTACCTGCGCGCCATCGTCTCCGACGTCTGCACGCGAGCGGGCTTCCCGCCGGTGCTGCTGTCCGAGGTGAATTTCCAGGCGATGTACGAGGCGCAGCGCGCCCAGGCCGCCCAGGGCAACGGCTCGGGCATCATCACCAGCGTCAACTGACGGGGCCTGCGCCGCACCCATGAACCTGACGGTGCTGGGCGCGGGAGCCTGGGGCACGGCCATCGCCGTGAGTGCCTGCACCCGCCAGGACACGCTGCTGTGGGCGCGTGACGCCGAGCAGGCCGCGGCCATGCGGCGCGAGCGCTGCAACCGCCGCTACCTTCCCGACGCGCCGCTTCCCGCCGAACTGCGCGTCGGCGACGATTTCGATGCCGCCGTGGCGCATGCGCGCGGCGGGCTGATCGTGGTGGCCACGCCGATGTCGGGCCTCGAGGGCATGCTGCGCCGGTTGCCGGCCGGGGCGCCAGGCGTGCTGTGGCTGTGCAAGGGCTTCCAGGAAGGCAGCGGCAGGCTCGGCCACGAGATTGCGCGCGACGTCGCGCCCGCGCTGCGCTGCGGTGTGCTGTCCGGCCCGAGCTTCGCGATCGAGGTGGCGCGCGGCCAGCCCACCGCGCTGGTGGCGGCGAGCAGCGACGCCGCGCTGACCGAGCAGGCCGTCGAGGCCTTCCACAGCGACAGCCTGCGCGTCTACACCTCCACCGACCCGATCGGCGTGGAGGTCGGCGGCGCGGTGAAGAACGTGATGGCCATTGCCACCGGCATCGCCGACGGCATGCAACTCGGCCTGAACGCGCGTGCCGCGCTGATCACGCGCGGCCTGGCCGAGATGACGCGGCTGGGCGTGGCGCTCGGCGCTCGCTCCGAGACCTTCATGGGACTGTCCGGCCTCGGTGACCTCGTGCTCACCACCACCGGCGACCTGTCGCGCAACCGCCAGGTCGGCCTGCGGCTCGCGCAGGGGTTGGCATTGCCGCAGATCCTCGCCGAACTCGGCCATGTCGCCGAGGGCGCGCTCAGCGCCGCGACGGTGCTGCAACGCGCGCATTCGCTGCAGGTCGCGATGCCGATCACCGAGGCGGTGGTCGGCGTGCTCGAGCGCCGCATCACACCGGCGCAGGCGCTGGGCCTGCTGATGGGCCGCGAGGCGCGTCCCGAACACTGAGGAGAGCAAGCCATGCAACGCCGCCTGCTGCTGCGCACGGCCGCCGCCTGTGCGGGCGCGATCGCGCTGCCGTCGTTGGCGCAGCCCTGGCCGTCGCGGCCGATCAGGCTGGTCGTGCCGTTCCCGCCGGGTAGCTCGCCGGACATCATCGGGCGGCTGATCGCCGAGCCGCTGGCCACCGCGCTCGGCCAGCCGGTGGTGGTGGACAACAAGCCCGGCGCCGGCGGCAACCTCGGCACCGGCCTCGTCGCCAAGGCCGAGCCCGACGGCCACACGCTGCTCTTCACCATCCAGGGGCCGCTGGTCACGGCGCCGCTGCTCAGCAAGTCGCTCGGCTACGACCCGGCGAAGGAGCTTGCACCGGTCACCCTCGTCGCCACCTCGCCGAACCTGCTCGTCGTCGACCCCCGGCTCGGCGTGGAGACGCTCGCCGACTTCGTGCGTGTTGCCAAGGCGCGCTCGGGCGAGCTGAATTACGGCAGCGTCGGCAACGGCAGCGCGTCCCACTTGGCGATGGAGCTCTTCAAGAGCCGCGCCGGCGTCGACCTGGTGCACGTCCCGTATCAGGGCTTCCCGCAGGTGGTCAACGCCATCCTGGCTGGGCAGGTCCACGCTGGCTTCATGGTGCCGGGCATCGCGATGGGCCAAGTGCGCGCCGGCAGGTTGCGCGGCCTGGCGGTCACCACGCTGGGCCGCTCGGCGGCGCTGCCCGAGTTCCCGACGCTGGCCGAGCAGGGCTACCCGGCCTTCGAGGCGATCTCCTGGCAGGCCGTACTCGCGCCGGCGAGGACGCCGGTGGCGATCGTCGAACGCGTGTCGCGCGAACTGGTTCGCATCATCCGCGGCGACGAGGTGCGCACCAAGATGCTGGGCCAGTACTTCAGCGCCGCGGGCACGGCGCCGGCGGCACTCGCCCACCTGATGGTCAGCGAGCGCACCCGCTGGGCCAAGGTGATCCAGGCGGCCGGCGTCAAGCCGGAGTAGGCGGCGACGCCGTCGACGGCATCGGTGTGCTGCCGGCATAGCCACACTGCCGCCAGGCCTCGAACACCGCCACTGACACCGCGTTGCTGAGGTTGAGGCTGCGCTGGCCGGCACGCATCGGCAGCCGCAGCCGCTGCGCCGGCGCGAAGCGCTCGCGCAATGCGGGGGGCAGGCCGGCGCTCTCCGAGCCGAACACGAGCCAGTCGCCGGCCTGCCACGCCACCTCCGCGAACGACCGCGTGCCGCGCGTGGTGAAGGCGAAGCAGCGCCGTGGCGACGGCGCGCAGTCGCGCTCGAAGTCGGGCCACGACGCATGGCGCCGCACGCTGGCGTATTCGTGGTAATCGAGCCCGGCGCGCACGAGCAACTTGTCATCCATCGAGAAGCCGAGCGGCTCGATCAAGTGCAGCGTGCAGCCGGTGTTGGCAGCGAGCCGGATCACGTTGCCGGTGTTCGGCGGAATCTCAGGGTGGACGAGCACGATGTTAAACATGGCGCGCGATTGTCGTGCAACCGCCAGCGCGTGCTCACGGGTCGGCGGGGTGCGGCGTGCGCGCCAGCACCCACAGGTGCACGCGCGCGGCGCCGGCGGCGAGCAGTGTGCGCGCCATCTCCGCGGCGGTGGCGCCGGTGGTCAGCACGTCGTCGACGAGCGCCACATGCCGTCCCTCGACTTGCGCGAGGCGCAGCGGTTCCACGGCGTAGGCGCCGCGCACATTGGCGAAGCGGAGGTCGAGCGGCAGGTCGGCCTGGTGCGGCGTGTCGCGGATACGCAGCAGCAGCCGCGCGTCGGCGCGCGGTCCGAGGCGGCGCGCGATCTCCCACGCCTGGTTGAAGCCGCGCTCGCGCAGGCGGGCCTCGCTCAGGGGGGCGGGCAGCAGCAGGTCGGGCGTCGGCTCATCGCGCACGGCCTCGCGCAGCAGCCCGGCGAGCAGCGCCGCGAGCTCGGGGCGTTCGTGGAATTTGTAGTGGCGGATCAGCGCGTCCCACGGCGGTGCATAGTCGAGCGCTGCGACGCTGCGCTCGAACGGCGGGGGCTCGCGCAGGCAGGCGCCGCAGACCGGCTGGCCTGGGGGGAGCGCGATCGCGCAGCGCGTGCAGCGTGACCTGCGGACGGCGAACGCCAAGCGACATGTCGCGCACAGCGCCCCGCGTCCCCAGGCGCGGCAGATGCTGCATTGCCCGGGCAGGGTGGCAAGCGACGGGGCGAGCGACACCGGCTCAATATACTGCCCGCCCATGAGTGCAACGCCCGCCCCCGACCCTTCCGCGCGCGGGCTGGACCCGGTGGCGATCGCCGCCGTGCTGCGGCGCCTGGCGCGCGCCAGCGGGCCGCCCTGGCTGCACTGCGAGGTCGCGCGCCGCATGGCCGAGCGCCTGGCGATCGTGCGCATGAAGCCGGCCCAGGTGATCGACTGGTGGAGCTGGCTCGGCGGCGGTGCAGGATTGCTCGAGCGGGCCTACCCCGATGCGCGCCGCATCGTCGTCGAGCCGACGGCGGAGTTGCGCGCGCGCAGCGAGGCGGCGTCGACGCGGCCGTGGTGGTCTGCCAGGCGCTGGACGGCGGCCGCGCCGCTCGTGCTCAGAGACACCGATCCCCTGCCCGAGGGCTCGCAACTCGTGTGGGCGAACATGATGCTGCACGCAGTGGTCGATCCGCCGGCGCTGTTCGCACGCTGGCAGCGTGCGCTCGCGGTGGACGGCTTCGTGATGTTCTCCTGCCTCGGGCCGGGCACGCTGCGAGAGCTGCGTTCGCTCTACCAGGGCCTGGGCTGGCCCGCGCCGACGCCGAACTTCATCGACATGCATGACCTCGGTGACATGCTCGTGCACGCCGGCTTTGCCGACCCGGTGATGGACCAGGAGGTGATCACACTGCAGTGGCCGAATGCGCAGGCCCTGCTCGACGAACTGCGTGCGCTCGGTGGCAATGCCGCGCCGCTGCGCATGAGCGGCTGCCGCACGCCGCGCTGGCGGCAGCGGCTGCTGCATCAGCTCGAGTCGCTGGCCGGTGCCGACGGACGTCCGTCGCTGAGCTTCGAGGTGGCCTATGGCCATGCCTTCCGCGCGGCGCCACGCGCCAAGGTGGCGGAGGTGACGAATGTTCAGCTCGACGACATGCGCGCCATGGTCCGTGGCAAAAACGCAAAGCCGGTGCGCTAAACTCTTGCAGTTGATCAAAGCACGGTCGATACGGCTGTGCTTCTGGCGGCAGGGTTAGGCAGTACGTGAGAAGGCATGGCGATCGACTCATCCCTTGTGCCGCAGGCGACAGAAACCGGGCGACTGCAGTTCGGCCGGGCCAGCCAGGCAGCGGTGGGTGGGGGTTCGGTGCAGTGGGATCTTCGGCGCAACTGTTCGTTGACGCCGAGGCAGATGTTGGGGTTTTACCTGGGGCTGAGCAGTGTCTCGCTCGCCATTGCCGGAATATTCTGGTGGCTGGGCGCGAGACTGGTCATGCCCTTCGCCTGGCTGGAGGTTCTGGCGGTCGGCGTGGCGCTGCTGGTGCATGCGCGGCACGCGACGGATCGCGAGAGCATCCGGCTGCAGGGTGGCATGCTCACGGTGGAGCGGGCCTGCGGTCCGCACACCGAGCGGTGCGAGTTCTGCACCGCGTGGGTGAGGGTGTCGCCCGCGGGGGACGACGGCTCGTTGATCGAGCTGTCGGAGCGGGGAAAGAAGGTGGTCGTGGGGCGCTTCGTGCGCCCCGAACTGCGCGGACAACTCGCCGACGAGATGCGGTGGGTGCTGACGCAGCATGGAGCGGTGCAGGGCCTCGTGCCCGGCGCGGCCTGGGCGGGATCTTGAAACTGACGCGATAACGATGAAGACGATCAAATCACTCCGGGCAACGCTGGCGCGCATCGCCGTCACGGCGGGCGCAACGCTGGCCACGCAGGCCGCGCTGGCCGTCAACAGCCTGCCGGGCGGGCCGGCGGTCAACCAGCTCGACCTGCACCCGCCGGTCACCAAGATCGCCGCCGAGCAGCAGTGGCTGCACTACTTCATGCTGGTGATCTGCACGATCATCTTCATCGGCGTGTTCGGCGTGATGTTCTATTCGATCATCAAGCACCGTCGCAGCCGGGGCGCGAAGGCCGCCAACTTTCACGAGAGCACCACTGTCGAGATCGTCTGGACCATCGTGCCGCTGGTCATCGTCGTGCTGATGGCGCTGCCGGCCACCAAGGTGGTCGTGGCGATGAAGGACACCAGTTCCGCCGACCTGACCATCAAGGCCACAGGTTACCAGTGGAAGTGGGGCTACGACTACCTGAAGGGCGAGGGCGAGGGCATCGGTTTCCTCTCCACGCTCGACGTGACGCACCGCGAGATGTCCAACAGCGGCAAGCCGCCCGCGACCGACAACTACCTGCTGAAGGTCGACAACCCGCTGGTCGTGCCGGTGGACAAGAAGGTCCGCATCATCACCACTGCCAACGACGTGATCCACGCCTTCATGGTGCCGGCCTTTGGCATCAAGCAGGACGCGATCCCGGGCTTCGTGCGCGACACTTGGTTCCGCGCCGAGAAGACGGGTGACTTCTATGGTCAGTGCGCCGAGCTGTGCGGCAAGGAGCACGCCTACATGCCGATCCACGTGAAGGTGCTTTCGCAGGCCGACTACGCCGCCTGGGTCGAAGGCAAGAAGAAGGAGATGGCCGCCGCCGCCGACGACCCGGCCAAGGTCTGGAAGCTCGAGGAACTGCTCGCGCGCGGTGAGAAGGTCTACGCGGCGAACTGCGCGGCGTGCCACCAGGCGAGCGGCAAGGGTGCCGGCCCGATCAAGCCGGTCGACGGCTCGCCGGTGGTGCTCGATGCCGACAAGAGCAAGCAGATCGCTGTGCTGCTCAACGGCCAGAACAACGGCGCGATGCCGGCCTGGAAACAGCTGTCGGACACCGAGATCGCCGCGGTGATCACCTACACGAAGAACAGCTGGTCGAACAAGACCGGCCAGCTGGTGCAGCCGGCCGACGTGCTCGCCGCCCGCAAGTAAGCATTCGTCGCATTCCAAGGAAACGTCATGAGCGCAGTTCTCGACCACCACGGCGACCACGCCCACGATCACGACCACCACGCGCCGACCGGCTGGCGCCGCTGGCTGTACGCGACGAACCACAAGGACATCGGCACGATGTACCTGCTGTTCTCGTTCACCATGCTGATGGTCGGTGGCGTGCTCGCGCTGCTGATCCGCGCCGAGCTGTTCCAGCCCGGCCTGCAGGTCGTCAACCCGCAGCTGTTCAACCAGCTGACCACCATGCACGGCCTGATCATGGTGTTCGGCGCGATCATGCCGGCATTCGTCGGCTTCGCGAACTGGATGATCCCGCTGCAGATCGGCGCGGCGGACATGGCCTTCGCGCGCATGAACAACCTGAGCTTCTGGCTGCTGATCCCGGCCGGCCTGATGCTCGTCGGCTCGTTCTTCATGCCGGGCGGCGCCCCGGCGGCGGGCTGGACGCTGTACGCGCCGCTCACGCTGCAGATGGGCCCGAGCATGGACGCCGGCATCTTCGCGATGCACATCATGGGCGCCAGCTCGATCATGGGCTCGATCAACATCATCGTGACGATCCTGAACATGCGCGCCCCGCGCATGACGCTGATGAAGATGCCGCTGTTCTGCTGGACCTGGCTGATCACCGCCTACCTGCTGATCGCGGTGATGCCGGTGCTGGCCGGCGCGATCACGATGACGCTGACCGACCGCCACTTCGGCACGCATTTCTTCAACCCGGCCGGCGGCGGCGACCCGGTGATGTACCAGCACATCTTCTGGTTCTTCGGTCACCCCGAGGTCTACATCATGATCCTGCCGGCGTTCGGCATCATCAGCGCGATCATCCCGGCCTTCGCCCGCAAGCCGCTGTTCGGCTACACGTCGATGGTGTATGCCACTGCGTCGATCGCCATCCTGTCGTTCATCGTGTGGGCGCACCACATGTTCACCACGGGCATGCCGGTGACGGGCCAACTGTTCTTCATGTACGCCACCATGCTGATCGCGGTGCCCACCGGCGTGAAGGTTTTCAACTGGGTGGCGACGATGTGGCGCGGCTCCATGACCTTCGAGACGCCGATGCTGTGGGCCGTCGGCTTCATCTTCGTGTTCACGATGGGCGGCTTCACCGGCCTGATCTGCGCGATGGCGCCGATCGACATCCAGATCCAGGACACCTACTACGTGGTGGCGCACTTCCATTACGTGCTGGTGGCCGGCTCGCTGTTCGCGCTGTTCGCCGGGGTGTACTACTGGGGTCCGAAGTGGACCGGCGTGATGTACTCCGAGACGCGCGGCAAGATCCACTTCTGGGGCTCGCTGGTGTTCTTCAACATCACCTTCTTCCCGATGCACTTCCTCGGCCTGGCCGGCATGCCGCGCCGCTATGCCGACTATCCGATGCAGTTCGCCGACTTCAACGCCATCGCCTCGGTGGGTGCGTTCGGTTTTGGCCTGATGCAGGTGTACTTCTTCTTCTTCGTCGTCCTGCCGATGATGCGCGGCCAGGGCGAGAAGGCGCCGCAGAAGCCCTGGGACGGCGCCGAGGGCCTGGAATGGGAAGTGCCGTCGCCGGCACCGTTCCACACCTTCGAAACCCCGCCGCTGCTGAACCCGCAGGCGACCAAGGTGCTCGGCTGAGATGGCTGCCATGACGCGAGAGCAGAGGAAGAACAACGTCCGCCTGGGTCTGATCCTGGCCTCGGTGGCGCTGGTGTTGTTCCTCGGCTTCATGGCCAAGAGCGCGCTGTTCGGCATCTGATTCCGGCATGGCGAACGTTCCCGGCCAGCAAGACCCGACCCTGCGCGGCGACAACCTGCGCATGGTCGGCAAGCTCGTGGTCGTGGCCGCGCTGATGTTCGGCTTCGGCTACGCGCTGGTGCCGATGTACCGCGCGATCTGCTCGGCGCTGGGCATCAACGTGCTGTCGGTGGCCGAACGCAAGGTGCCGGGCAACGCCCCATCGAGCCGCAATACGCAGGTCGACACGAGCCGCGTCGTCACGGTGGAGTTCGACGCCAACGTGCGCGGGCCGTGGGAGTTCAAGCCGGCGCAGCGCTCGGTCGACGTGCATCCGGGCGAGATGACCACCGTGATGTACGAGTTCCGGAACGTGCAGAACCGCACCATGGCTGCACAGGCCATCCCGAGCTATGCACCGCGCCAGGCGATGGCGCACTTCAACAAGCTGGAGTGCTTCTGCTTCAACGAGTACGTGCTGCGGCCGGGCGAGAGCAAGCAGTGGCCGGTCGTCTTCATCATCGACCCCAAGCTGCCGAAGGACGTGCGCACGATCACGCTGTCGTACACCTTCTTCGAGGTGGGCGGCAAGACGCCCGCGGCACCGGAGGCCTCGCTCAAGACGGAGGAGTCGCGTTCATGAGCGGCGGCCTGAAGGAGGCGGTACAGCGCAAGGGCTCGTTCCTGCAGACGATGCGAGCGGTGGCCTGGTCGTTCTTCGGCGTGCGCAAGTCTCGCGACTACGAGCAGGACGTGTCTCAGCTCAATCCGGTGCATGTGATCATTGCCGGCGTGGTCGGCGCCGTGGTCTTCATCGGCACGCTGGCATTGCTCGTCAACTGGATCATCGCCAGCGGAGTGGCGAAGTAGAGATTCGAAAAGGACCCTGAGGAGAAACCATGTCGGCAGCGACACACCACGGGCAGACGCCCTATTACTTCGTCCCGGCGCCCTCGCGCTTCCCGGTTCTCACCGCCACCGGCCTGTTCTTCGTCATCTTCGGCGCCGGTCAGTGGGTCAACGGCCACGGCTGGGGCGCGTGGGTCACGCTGTTCGGCCTGCTCATGTGGGCCTTCATCATGCAGGGCTGGTTCCGCCAGGCGATCAGCGAGAGCGAGGGGGGGCTGTACAGCGACCGCATCGACGTGTCCTTCCGCTGGAGCATGAGCTGGTTCATCTTCTCGGAGGTGATGTTCTTCGGCGCGTTCTTCGGTGCGCTGTACTGGACACGCCTGCACGCGCTGCCGAATCTCGGCAGCATCGAGAACGCGCTGCTGTGGCCCGACTTCAAGGCGGTGTGGCCGAGTTCGGCCCCCGGCGCCACCGGTTCGCCGGCCGGCATCGTCGAGCCCTTCACGACCATCGGCCCGTGGCCGCTGCCGACGATCAACACGCTGCTGCTGCTGAGCTCGGGCGTGACGCTGACCGTCGCTCACCACGCACTGATCGCGGACAAGCGCGGCAAGACGATCTTCTGGATGTGGATCACCGTGCTGCTCGGCGCCACCTTCTTGGTCGTGCAGGGCTACGAGTACATGCACGCCTACCGCGACTTGAACCTCAAGCTCAGCTCCGGCGCGTTCGGCTCGACCTTCTTCATGCTGACCGGCTTCCACGGCTTCCACGTGTTTGTCGGCATGCTGATGCTTCTGTTCATCACCATCCGCCTGATGAAGGGCCACTTCACGCCTCAGCGCCACTTCGGCTTCGAGGGCGCGGCTTGGTACTGGCACTTCGTCGACGTGGTCTGGCTGGGTCTGTACGTGGTGGTGTACTGGGCCTGACGATCAACCCGGTGCTCCGCGAAGAACGCCGCGCAAGCGGCGTTTTTCATTGCCAGGCGGGCGAGGACCTCAGCGCGAGACCGGCAGTCCCTTGGGTTCGATCCAGCCCATCCACCAGGCGAGCATGATGAAGGCGAACAGCAGCACCGAGATCGCGACGCGCGTCGCCAGCGCGCGCATCATGTTGCCGCTCTTGGGCTTGCCGTCGCGGCCATCGCGCATCATGAACACGCCGGCCGAGGCAAGCGCGCCCAGGATGCCGACGAAGGCCAGGGCCATGAGGATCTTCATGCGAAGCGATTATCCCCGCGTCGGTCGAGCGAGTCGCGGCGCATGACACCGCGCCTGCGTGCTGCCGTCGTGCTCGTCGCGGCACTCGTTGCTGCGGCGCTGACCGCGCGCCTGGGCGTGTGGCAGCTCTCGCGCGCCGCCGAGAAGGAGCGCGCCCAGGCGTCGCTCGAAGCGCGCGGCGCGGCGCCACCGGTGGAGCAGGCGGAACTTGCGGTCACCGCGTCGGCGGCGGCAGATCAGCACCATCGCCGCGTCAACTTGCAGGGACGCTGGGTCGGCGGACGCACGGTATTCCTCGACAACCGGCCGATGAACGGCCGGCCGGGCTTCTACGTCGTCACGCCGCTGCTGCTCGGTGACGGAGGCGACGCCGTGCTGGTGCAGCGCGGCTGGGTGCCACGCGATGCGGCCGATCGCACGCGCGTGCCGGAGGTCGTCTCGCCCGACGGCACGGTCGTGGTCGAAGGCCGCATCGCCCCGCCGCCGTCACGGCTGTACGAACTCGGTGCCGAAGGCCAGGGGCCGATCCGGCAGAATCTCGATCTCGACGGCTTCGCGCGCGAAACCGGTCTGGCGTTGCGGCCGCTTTCGGTGCAACAGTCCGCGCGCGCTGGCGCACCGCCCGACGGCATGCTGCGCGAATGGCCGGCGCCGGCGCTCGACGTACACAAGCACTACGGTTACGCCTTCCAATGGTTCGCGCTGGCGGCCTTGATCACGGGTCTATATGTCTGGTTCCAACTCGTCCGTCCCCGGCTCCGACGCTCCGCGTGACGCCGCCTCGCCGCTGAGCTTCACCGTCCATTCGATGCCCACGCCGGGCGTCGACGATGTCGGCCGCCGCACGGCCCGCGGCCGGTTGAAGATGCTGCTCATCCTGCTGGTGTGTGCGGCGCCGGTGGTCGCCTCCTACCTCAGCTACTTTGTCATCCGCCCCGAAGGCCGCAGCAACTACGGCGAGCTGGTCGACCCGCAGCG
Source organism: uncultured Piscinibacter sp. (assembly GCF_937952055.1). Classification (GTDB taxonomy): domain Bacteria; phylum Pseudomonadota; class Gammaproteobacteria; order Burkholderiales; family Burkholderiaceae_C; genus Piscinibacter. Next base: position 749,056 of record NZ_CALFYO010000021.1, on the reverse strand, counting down.
CCCGCTGCCGGACGCGCTGCCGCTGACCGACCTGCAAGGCCGTGCCGTCGAGGCGAAGTCGCTGCGCGGCCAGTGGTTGCTCGTCGTCGTCGCCGGCGGCGCGTGCGACGCGGCCTGCGAGAAGCGTCTTTGGCTGCAGCGCCAGCTGCGCGAGACGCTGGGCCGCGAGAAGGAGCGGCTCGACAAGGTCTGGCTGATCCCCGACGCGCAGCCGGTGCGCGCAGAGACGCTGCAGGCCGTCAACGCAGTTGCGCCGACCACCGTGCTGCGCGTGCCGCGCGAGGCGCTGGCGCAATGGCTGCACCCGGCGGCGGAGCGCGCGCTCGAGGATCACCTCTATCTCGTCGATCCGATGGGCAACTGGATGATGCGTGCGCCCGGCGATCCCGAGCCCGCCAGGCTGAAGCGCGACCTGGAGAAGTTGTTGCGCGCCTCGTCCTGGTGGGACACCGCGGGCCGACCCTGAGCGCCGAGACGGCCCGGTCACGATGGACGCTCAACCGCTGTACGACCTGACGCCGATCCTGCGCCTCGCGCTGCTCGGCGGGGTGATCGCGCTCGGTCCGCTGTCCTGGGTGTGGCTGCGTCACCGCGGCGCGTCGCCGTCGGCGCGGTTGCGTGCGCTGACCCTGCTCACGCTGTTCCTCACCTTCGACCTGGTGGTTTTCGGTGCCTTCACGCGCTTGTCGGACTCCGGCCTGGGCTGTCCCGACTGGCCGGGCTGCTATGGCAGCGCCAGCCCGCTGGGCGCGCGCGAGGAGATCCACGCTGAGCAGAGCGTGCGGCCCAGCGGACCCGTGACGCACGGCAAGGCCTGGGTGGAGATGATCCACCGCTACCTGGCGATGGCCGTCGGCGTGCTGATCATCGTCTTGACGGTGGCCAGTTGGGTCGAAGTGCGCCGCGGCCGCGGCGCGGTCTCGCCATGGTGGGCCACAGCCACGCTGGTCTGGGTGTGCGCCCAGGGTGCCTTCGGCGCGCTGACGGTCACGCTCAAGCTCTACCCGGCCATCGTCACGTTGCACCTGCTCGGCGGCATCGGCCTGCTGGTGCTGCTTGCCATACAGAGCGAGCTGGCCGCGCCCAGGCCGATGGTGCTTGCGACGGGCGTGCGCCGCCTGCTGCATGTCGTGGTCGGCCTCGCCGTGCTGCAGGTGGCGCTCGGTGGCTGGGTCAGCACCAACTACGCGGTGCTGGCCTGCCAGGAGTTCCCGACCTGCCAGGGCTCGTGGTGGCCGCCGATGGACTTCCGCCACGGCTTCACGCTGCTGCGCGAACTCGGCGAGACGAAGCAGGGCGACTACCTGCCGTTCGAGGCATTGACGGCGATCCACTACACCCATCGCCTGATGGCCTACCTCGTCTTCGTCGCGATGCTGCTTCTTGCCTGGCGACTCCATCGCAGCGGCGGGGCCGCGCCGCGCCGCGCGGCGGCGGCGCTGGTCGCGCTGGCAGCCCTTCAATTGACATCCGGCCTGAGCAACGTGGTGCTGGACTGGCCGCTGCCGGCCGCGCTGGCCCACACGGCCGGCGCGGCGGCGCTGATCACGCTGCTCGCTCTTTGGGTGGTGCGCGCCGTCGCCGGAGGCGCCCCGGCCTGCGCCGGCTCACCGATCGCAGTGCATCCCCGCACCATGCTGTAGGCTTCTTTGCCCAAGACCATGTCCGACACCGTCGCCAGCCATCCCGCCGCCCCGGCATCCCTGCCGTCGCGCTGGCGCCAGTACTACGTGCTGACCAAGCCGCGCGTGGTGCAGTTGATCGTATTCTGCGCGGTGATCGGCATGCTGCTGGCCACGCCGGGCATGCCCGATTGGCGACCGGCACTGGCCGGCACGGCGGGCATCTGGCTGGTGGCCGCCGCCGCCGCGGCCTTCAATTGCCTGATCGAACAGCGCATCGATTCGCGCATGGCGCGCACCGCCTGGCGCCCCACCGCCCGTGGCGAGCTCACGCGCACGCAGACGCTGATCTTCTCGGCCCTGCTTTGCACCGCCGGCAGCGCGCTGCTGTACCTGTGGGCCAACCCGCTGACGATGTGGCTGACGCTGGCCACCTTCGTCGGCTACGCGGTGATCTACACCGTGGTGCTCAAGCCGCTCACGCCGCAGAACATCGTCATCGGCGGGGCCTCCGGCGCGATGCCGCCGGTGCTGGGCTGGGCGGCGATCCGCGGGGAGGTCGGCCCCGAGGCGCTGATCCTCTGCCTGATCATCTTCCTGTGGACCCCGCCGCACTTCTGGGCACTGGCCCTTTACCGCGCCGAGGACTACCGCCGCTCCGGCCTGCCGATGCTGCCGGTGACGCACGGCGCCGAGTTCACCCGGCTGCATGTCTTCCTGTACACGCTGGTGCTGTTTGCCGCCACCCTGCTGCCCTTCGTGTCGGGCATGAGCGGCTGGTTCTACCTCGTGTCGGCCGTCGTGCTCGGCGCGATGTTCATCGGCTATGCATGGAGGCTCTGGCGTGTCTACTCCGACCAGCTGGCGCGCAAGACCTTCCGTTTCTCGATCCTGCACCTCTCGCTGCTGTTCGCGGCGCTGCTGGTCGATCACTACCTGGGATTGCTGCCGTGATGCCGAATCGCCGACTCTGCCTGCTTGCCCTGGCCGCGCTGCTCGCCGCGTGTGACAGACCGGGCGCGGGGGGCGCGTCGACCTCGTTCCGCGCCGTCGATATCACCGGCGCCGAGTACGCGCGCAATCTGTCGCTGCAGGACCCGGACGGCAAGACGCGCACGCTGGCCGACTTCAGGGGCAAGGTGACGGTGGTCTTCTTCGGCTATACCCAGTGCCCCGACGTCTGCCCGACCACGATGGCCGAACTGGCGCAAGTGAAGAAGTCGCTCGGTGCCGACGGCGAGCGCGTGCAGGGCGTGTTCGTCACGGTGGACCCCGAGCGCGACACGCCCGAACTGCTGAAGGCCTACATGGGCAGCTTCGACCCAAGCTTCGTGGCGCTGCGCGGCACGCCCGAGCAGACCGCGGCCACCGCCAAGGAATTCAAGGTCTTCTACGCCAAGGTGCCGGGCAAGGCCGAAGGCAGCTACACGTTGGACCACACGGCCGGGTCGTACGTGTTCGACGCTTCGGGCAGGGTACGCTTGTTCGTGCGCTACGGCAGTGGCGCGGAGGCGTTGGGCGCAGACCTCAAGGCGTTGCTGGCCGCCGGCTGATGCGCCGTGAAGACGGCCCCGCGGGGGGGGCCGTTCGGCGTGCCGCGGAGGAACCCGCCGGGCGTCAAGCAACCTCGGCGAGCGCCTTGCGCATCTTCTTCATGGCCGCGACCTCGATTTGGCGGATGCGCTCGGCGCTCACGCCGTACTCCGCCGCCAGTTCGTGCAGCGTCATGCCGCCACTGCTGTCGTCGTTGACCCTCAGCCAGCGCTCCTCGACGATGCGGCGGCTGCGCGCGTCCAGCGCGTCCAGCGCCTGGGCGATGCCGTCGCCAGCCAGCCAGTCGCGGTGGCGCATGTCCAGCACGCGGGTCGGCTCCTGCGACTCGTCGGCCAGGTAGGCGATCGGCGCGAAGCTTTCCTCTCCGTCGTCGGCCTGCGGCTCCAGTGCCACGTCGCCGCCGGACAGGCGTGTCTCCATCTCGAGCACTTCCTCGCGCTTCACGTTCAACGTGCGGGCGACGGTGTCGACCTCACCCTGCGTCAGCGTGCTGCGATGGGTGTCGAGATCGGCGGCCTCGTCCTTGAGGTTCTGCTTCATCGAGCGCAGGTTGAAAAACAGCTTGCGCTGCGCCTTGGTCGTGGCGACCTTGACCATGCGCCAGTTCTTCAGGATGTACTCGTGGATCTCGGCCTTGATCCAGTGCATCGCGTAGCTGACCAGGCGCACACCCTGATCGGGATCGAAGCGCTTGACTGCCTTCATCAGGCCGACGTTGCCCTCCTGAATCAGGTCGCCGTGGGGCAGGCCGTAACCGAGGTACTGGCGCGAGATCGACACCACCAGCCGCAGGTGCGACAGCACCAGCTGGCCAGCGGCCTGCAGGTCGCCGCTGGCGCGCAGCCGGCGGGCTGCAGAGACCTCCTCCTCCTGCGTCAGCAGGGGCAGGCGGTTCACGGCGCTGATGTACGCATCCAGGTTGCCCAGCGAGGGCACCAGGGCCCACGGGTCGCGAACGGTCACGGTGGTGGTCGGGTTCATGCTCATGGAAGTTTCAGACACGCCGTCACTCCTTTCGTTCCGCACATATTAGCACTCGACGATGGAGAGTGCTGACGGAGCATGACTTGACAATGTGAGCGTTAACTCACATCAAATCACCGACTCCTCGGCGTTGCTCGGCCCGGCGCCTGTGCCAGACTCCCGCGCCAGGAGGAGCGCAATGAAGCTGGGCTGCATCGCCGACGATTTCACCGGAGCCACCGACCTCGCCAACAACCTGGTGCGCGCCGGCATGCGCACCGTGCAGACCATCGGCATCCCGGCCGGCGCGGCGCCGGCCGACGCCGAGGCGGTGGTGGTGGCGCTGAAGTCGCGCACCATCGCCCCCGCCGAAGCGGTGGCGCAGTCGCTCGCGGCGCTGCGCTGGTTGCGTGAGAACGGTGCCCGGCAGATCTACTTCAAGGTCTGCTCGACCTTCGACTCCACCGATCGCGGCAACATCGGCCCGGTCACCGAGGCGCTGATGGACGCGCTGGGCTGCAGCTTCACCATCGCCTGCCCGGCCTTCCCGGCCAACGGGCGAACCGTCTACAAGGGCTATCTGTTCACCGGCGACGTCTTGCTGAGCGAAGGCAGCATGCGCGCCCATCCGCTCACGCCGATGACCGACCCGAGCCTGGTGCGCGTGATGCAGCGCCAGTGCCGCCGCCGCGTCGGGCTGATCGAGCAGGCGGTGGTGCGGCGTGGCAGCGAGGCGATCGCCGCACGCATGCAGGCGTTGCAGGCGGAGGGGATCGGCATCGCCATCGTCGACGCGCTCGACGACGACGACCTGCATGCGATGGGCCGCGCCTTCGCGACACTGCCGCTGCTTACCGCCGGATCGGGCGTGGCGATCGGCCTGCCGGCGAACTTCGGCATCGCGCCGAGCGCCGGCGCGGCAGCGTTGCCAGCGCCGCAGGGCGCGCGCGCCGTCGTCTCGGGCAGTTGCTCGGCGGCGTCTAACGCGCAGGTGGCGGCCTTTCTCGCGCGCCATGCAGGCCGCGGCTTCGCCATCGACCCTTTGCGCATCGCCGCCGGGCAGGACGTCGCGACCGAGGCGCTGGACTGGGCGCTGCCGCGACTGGGCGCGGAGCCGCTGCTCGTGCATGCGACCGCCGCGCCCGACGCGGTGAAGGCGAGCCAGGCCGCGCTCGGTGTCGAACGGGCCGGCGCGCTGGTCGAGGAGACGCTCGCGCGCGTTGCGGAGGGCCTCGTGCGGCGCGGCGTTGCCCAGTTGGTGGTCGCCGGCGGCGAGACCTCGGGCGCCTGCGTGCAGGCGCTCGGCGTGCGTTCGTTGCGCATCGGCGCGCAGATCGACCCTGGCGTGCCCTGGTGCCATGCAGACACGGGGGACGGCAAGCCGGTTCATCTTGCGCTGAAGTCCGGAAACTTCGGCGGCACCGACTTCTTCGACAAGGCCTTCGAGGTGCTGCGGTGAGCGACGAAGCGTTCCTGCGGGAGGAGGTCTGCCGGGTCGGCGCGAGCCTGTTCGCGCGCGGCTACGCGCATGCCACCGCCGGCAACATCAGCGTGAAGCTGGACGACGGCTTCCTGATCACGCCCACCGACGCCTGTCTCGGCGCGCTCGATCCGGCGCGGCTGGCGCGCCTGGACGCCGAGGGCCGGCAGCGCAGCGGCGACCGCGCGAGCAAGACACTCGCGCTGCACCGGCGCATCTATGCCGCCGACGACGCCGCGCGCTGCGTCATCCACACGCACTCGACGCATCTGGTGGCACTGACGCTGCAGGGCGTGTGGCGGCCGGACGACATCGTGCCGCCGATCACTCCTTACTTCGTGATGAAGGTGGGGCACGTGCCGCTGATCCCCTACCACCGTCCGGGCGCGCCGGAGGCGGCCGAACTCGTCGCGCAGCGCATCGCCGAGGCGCGTGCCGCGGGCGCGCCGCTGCGCGCGCTGATGCTCGATCGCCTCGGCCCGAACGTCTGGCACGAGACGCCTGCGGCGGCGATGGCCACGCTGGAGGAACTGGAGGAGACCGCGAAGCTGTGGCTGCTGTCGCAGCGCCGCGTCGAGCCGCTCGGCGAGGAGCGTCTGGAGGAACTGCGTCAGGCCTTCGGCGCGCGCTGGTAGCGCACGGCCGACGCTGCGCTTCAGCCGAATCGCGTCTGCGTGCTTTCGAGCACGTCGTCGACGACGGCCAGCAATTCGGCCACGCTCACGGGCTTGGTCAGGTAGAGGCGGGCGCCGCCGGCCATCGCGGCCTCGATCTGTTGCCGGGTCGCGTCGGCCGAGACCACGACCACCGGGATGTCCGCGGACTCCCGGTCCGTCTTCAGGCGCCGCAGCAGTTCCTGGCCGGACATGTCCGGCAGCTGCATGTCGAGCAGCAGCAGGTCGGGCAAGCGCGCACGGATCGCACGCAGCGCGCTCTCGCCGTTCATCGACACGTCCATCTGCACCTGCGGCCGCTGCGCGAGGATGCCACGCATCACTTCGACGTTGGTCTCGTTGTCCTCCACGTAGTGGACGATGCGTCGGTGGTACTCGGCGCTGGAGGTGACCAGCGGATCCAGGTTGGATGGCACGGTGTCGGCCTCGACGGCGCGCGGCAGGGCGAGGATGAACGACGATCCTTCGCCGGCCAGGCTGCGCGCACGCAGCGAACCGCCCATCAGCTCGGCCAGGCGCTGGCTGATGACCAGTCCGATGCCGGTGCCCTCCTGCGAGGTGCGCTCGCGGCCGAGCCGGTTGAAGGGCTGGAACAGATCGGCGAGCTGCTCAGGCGTCATGCCCAGTCCGGTGTCGGTGACGGCGATCTCCACCATGTCGTGCGGTCGCAGCCGGCTGGTGACGTGCACGCGGCCGCCATCGGCGTTGTACTTGACCGCGTTGCTCAGCAGGTTCACGAGGATCTGCTTGACGCGCGTGGCGTCGCCGAGCAGCACCGCCGTGCCGTCGGTGAGGTCGGTGGACACCGTCAGATGGCGGCGCTTCGCCTCGGTGTCGACCATTGCGAGGCTGGCGGCGAGCAGCTCGGACAGTTGCACCGGCTCGATCTGCAGCTTCAGGTTCCCCGACTCGATGCGCGACAGGTCGAGCACGTCGTTGATCATCTCCAGCAGATGCCAACCGGCCTGCTGGATCTGCGCCACCCAGGGCCGCTGGTCGGGCGAGAGCGGCTGGCGACGGTCGAGCTCGAGCAACTGCGCGAAGCCGAGCATCGCGTTCAGCGGTGTGCGCAGCTCATGGCTCATGCGCGAGAGGAACTCGCTCTTCGCGCGATTGGCGGCTTCGGCGCGCTCGCGCGCCGTCTCGGCCTCCTGCAGGCGCAAGTGCTCGGTGATGTCCTCGACCACGCCGACGATGCGTCGCGCCTGGCCGTACTCGTCGCGAAGCAGCGTCACCGTGGCCTGCACCCACAGCGTGCGACCGTCTCGGGTGACGTAGCGCTTCTGGCGGCGGTACATCGGCAGATCGCCCCGCACCAGCCGGCCCGACAGATCCATATCCTGCGCCACGTCGTCCGGATGGGTGTACTGCGCCGAGGTCATCGCCTGCAGCTCTTCTTCGGTGTAGCCGGTGAGTTCGCAGAAGCGCGGATTGGCTTGCTTCACGTGGCCGTGCAGGTCGGTGTAGAGGATGCCGATCGGCGCGGTGTTGAGGATGTTGCGGAAGCGCTGCTCGCTGTCGCGCAGCGCTGCCTGAGCACGCTCGCGCTCGTGCACTTCGGCCTGCAGCGCGGCGGTGCGCTCGCGCACGGCGGTCTCGATGCGCCGCGAGCGGCCGGTGACGACGAGCAGCAATGCGCCCAGCATCGCGGCGCCGAGCAGGCCGACCAGCGAGAACAGCCAGGCGTTGACGCCGCGGCCCTCGGGCACGTCCATGGGGTGCGCCGTGGCGCGCAACTCCCAGCGCCGCCCCGCATAGCTCAGCTCGCGCGTGTGCACCAGTTCCGCGGAGGGTTCGCCCTCGCAACCGTCCGCGCCGGCGATGCGGCGCATCGCGGCCGTGGCATCGCCGTCGAACAGGCAGAGATCGAGGTAGCGAGGCACATCGTCCGACAGTTCGGCCAGCAGCGGCACCGGCCGCAGCGTCACGAACACCACACCGCGCAGCAGGCCGCCTCGCGATGCGTCGCTTTCGTCGAGGTGGATGGTGCGGTAGATGACCACGCCGTTGCGGTCCTGGCCGACGGAGATCTGCGTCAGCGCGAAGACGGCACTCGCCACCGGCTTGCCCTGCTGGCGGCTGAGTTCGACCGCTCTGCGCGCGGCCGGTACCGAGAGCAGATTCAGTCCCAGCGCGCTGGCGTTGGCGTTCTGCGGCTCGATGTAACGCATCGCGATCACCGGCTCGCGCGGAGTCGGCGTGGCGTCCGGGCGCTCGAAGACGCGGAACTGTGCCAGTCCCTCCGCACGCACGCGAGCCTCGAACTCAGGCACCGCACTGCGCTCCATCGCTTCGTACCAGCCCATCGCGGTGATGCCGCCGCCGGCCAGCCAGGCGGTGCTGGCGCGCCGCATCTCGTCACGGCTGACCTCGTCGGACGCGATGAAGACGCCGCGCAGCGCCTCCAGGGCCATCAGCGGTTCGCGCAGCCTCGCCTCCAGCACGGTGGTGGCATGGTCGGCGTCGCGGGCAAAGGCGTTGCGCAGGCGTTCCTCGTCCCAGCGGGCCACCTGCGCGATGCCCACCGCCATCATCAGCGTGACGAGCGCGAGCGTGAGACCGACGATCATTCGCCGCGCCGCCCAGTCGCCCCGCGGGCGGCCGATCAGCGTGAGCACGATCGGCGTGGCGATCAGCGCGCCGAACGAGTCGCCGGCCCACCAGGTGGCCCAGGTGACCAGGGCCGCAGACATGGGGACGGCACCGCTGGCCACCAGCACGAGGGTGGCCACGCTGGCGGCCAGCAGGCAAGCCGCAAAGCCACCCAGGCCGAACAGCACGGCCACGTCGCGTGGTTCGTCGATCGCTTCGGGATGGCGTGCAAAACGCTGCATCAGCCAAGCGCCCAGCCAGGCCTGCGCGCCCGAGCCGAGCGCAATCAGCGCGGGCACGCCCAGCGCGGTGAGGTCGAGATTGCCGCGCAGCGCGCTGAGCGACAGATTGACGCAGAAGGCGCCCAGCACGACGCCGGGCACGGCGAGGCGCCCGTAGACCAGAACGGCGGCCAGCGCGATGCCGGCCGACGGATAGAGCGGTGACGCGTAGCTCGGCGGGATCGCGAGCTGCAGCGCCAGCAGCCCGGCGAGCAGGTAGGCCAGCGCCGTGCCGGCAATGACCCAGATCCACCGAGGCCGGGCCGGCCCGGGAAGGGCCTCCGGGGCAGGGGCGTGAAGGGGCGCGGACACGGCGACCGACTCAGGCAACCTCTCGTCCGGCGGCAGCCTGCCAGACCTCCGTCCAGTCCTGCGGGTCGAGCGTGACTCGCAACGCGTCGACTGCCTCGCGCAGCGATTCGATGCGGCGCGAGCCAGCCACCGGCACCGGCCGGCTCGGCAGGCGCATCAGCCAGGCGAAGGCGATGGTGGCGGCGCTCGTCCCGTGGCGCGCGCCGACAAGGGCGAGTGCGGCCTGCACGCGGCGTTCGGCCTCGCCGTGGCCGGCGAGCAGGGCGCCGCCAGCCAGCGGCGACCAGATCATCGGGCGGATGCGCATGCGCTGCAGCTGGTCCAGCGTGCCGTCGGTGAGCGGCTCGCGGCGCAGCGGGTGCAGCTCGACCTGGTTGGTGACGAGGGCGACGCGGCTGGACAGCAGCTCGAACTGCGCTGGCGTGAAGTTGGAGGCGCCGAAGTGCAGCACCTTGCCTGCATCGCGCAGCGACCCGAAGGCGCCGGCCACCTCGTCGGCGTCCAGCAGCGGGTCGGGGCGGTGGATGAGCAGGAGGTCGAGCCGGTCGGTACGCAACGCGCGCAGCGAGGCCTCCGCGCTGGCGACGATGTGCGCGGCCGAGGTGTCGTAGTGTTTCAGTCGGTGCGCCGGCCGCGCTGCGTCGACCAGCTTGATGCCGCACTTGCCCACCAACTGCAGTCGATCGCGCAGCGCCGGTGCCAGCGCCAGCGCCTCGCCGAACAGCGTCTCGACCTGGTAGCCGCCGTAGATGTCGGCGTGGTCGAAGCTGGTCACGCCGAGTTCGGCACATTGTTCGATCCAGCGCAGCCGCCGTTGCGCATCCCACTGCCAGTCGGCCATGCGCCATGCGCCGGCGACGACGGGCGAGAGAAGGGGGCCGTCGGCGGCCAGGGTGGTCAGGGGCAGAGGCATGGAGCGCGCATTATCCGGCGCGCCCCCGGGCTTCAATCGGCGAAACACCTCGTGATGTACTCGCCCGGCGCCGAACCGAGCGAAGTTCCACGCGGCAGCGGGGGCGGTGTGCGTCGGCGCGACGAATGGCGGGTCAGCCATTGCTGCCAGGCCGGCCACCACGAGCCGTCGTGCTCGCTGGCACCGCGTTCCCAGTCCTCCGGCGCGATCCAGGGGCCATGGGCGGCGCGCTTGCCCATGCGGTAGCTGCGGTTCGCGTGGCCAGGCTCGGCAACGATGCCGGCGTTGTGCCCGCCGCTGGCGAGCACGAAGCTGATCTCGGCAGGGCAGAGGTGGTGCAGCTTGTAGACCGAGCGCCAGGGCGAGACGTGGTCGCGCGTGGTGCCGACCATGAAGATCGGCAGATGCAGGTCGGCCAGCGACACCGACGTGCCCTCGCGCCCGCCGAGGCGGTAGCTGCCGGTGGCCAGCGCGTTGTGCAGGTACAGCGCGGTAAGGTACTCGTGGTGCATGCGTGCCGGCATGCGCGTGGTGTCGCTGTTCCAGGCCATCAGGTCGCTGGGCTGCTCGCGTTCGCCCATCAGGTACTCGCGCATGCGCCGCGTCCAAACCAGGTCACGCGAATGCAGGAACTGGAACGATCCGGCCATCGACTCGCCGGGGAAGTAGCCACGGCCGCGGTTCAGCTCCTGCAGATAGGCCACCTGGCTCTCGTCGATGAACAGGCCCAGTTCCCCGGGCTCGGAGAAGTCGGTCTGTGCGGCCAGCAGCGTCAGCGTGGCCAGCAGCGCCAGCCGGCCGCGGTCGCGCACGACGCCGGCGCGCGCCAGCGCCGCTGCGGCGATGGCCATCAGCGTGCCGCCCAGGCAGTAGCCCATGGCGTGCACCCTCGTGCGCGGCGGGTTGTGCGCGGCGATCGCCCTCAGCGCGTCGAACGGACCGAGGCGCAGGTAGTCGTCCATCGTCAGGTCGTGATCGCTGCCCTCGGGGTTCTTCCACGAGATCATGTAGACCACGTGCCCCTGCGAGACCAGGTAGCGCACCAGCGAGTTGTGCGGCGACAGGTCGAGGATGTAGTACTTCATGATCCAGGAAGGCACGATCAGCACCGGCTCGGCATGCACCGTCTTCGTCTGCGGCGTGTAGCGGATCAGCTCGACGAGGTCGTTGCGCATCACCACCTCGCCCGGCGTGACCGCGACGTCACGGCCGACCTTGAAGTGCGCCTCGCGCTGCGCCGCGGCACGCGCCGCGACCGGCGTCGTGATGTCCTCCAGCCAGTTGGCCAGCCCGCGCTGCAGCGGCACGCCGAATTGCTCGATGTTCGCCTTCAGGACGACCGGGTTGGTGGGCAGCCAGTTGGCCGGCGTCAGCAGGCCCAGCCACTGCCGCGCCATGAAATCGGTCAGCTCGGTGTGGTGGCGGGTCATGCCCGGAAACTGGGTGGCGGCGTGCCACCAGGTCTCGGCATTGCGGAAGCCGACGCGCATCATGTGGAAGGGCCACGCCTCCCAGTCGGGGTGGCGGAAGCGCGGGTCCTCGTCGGCTGCACCGGATGGCGCGCCGTTGCCCTGCAGGGTGGCCAGCGCGAGCTTCGAGGCCAACGCCGCCAGCTCCATCTGGCGGCCCGGCGACACGGCGAGGTGCAAGGCCCAGTCGGCCCAGGCCAGCGACAGCGACACCGGCGACAGGCCCCCCGTCAGCGGCGAGGCCGCCACGTGCAACTCGCGGTCCAGGCGTTCGGTGGGCGTTTCCTCGTGCGCCGCGTCGCGCTCGGGCTTGTGGTTCATGGGCTTGCCGTGCGGAGACGCCCGCAGGCGCCGATGGCGCCATTGTGCGTGCCGGGCGCCTCGCCGGCGTTGACGCAGAATAAGCCTGCGCCTGCGTTCAGACGTTGAACAGGAAGTTCATCACGTCGCCGTCCTTGACGAGGTACTCCTTGCCTTCCGCGCGCATCTTGCCGGCGTCCTTCGCCCCCTGTTCGCCCTTGAAGGCGACGAAGTCGTCGAAGGCGATGGTCTGCGCGCGGATGAAGCCGCGCTCGAAGTCGGTGTGGATCACGCCGGCCGCCTGCGGTGCGGTGTCGCCGGCGTGGATGGTCCAGGCGCGCACCTCCTTCACGCCGGCGGTGAAGTAGGTCTGCAGGCCGAGCAGCTTGAAGGCGGCGCGGATCAGCCGGTTCAGGCCCGGCTCGGTCTGGCCCATCTCCTGCAGGAACATCAGCCGGTCCTCGTCGGACATGTCGGCCAGCTCGGCCTCGGTCTTGGCGCAGATGGCCACCACCGGTGCCTTCTGCGCCTCGGCGTAGGCGCGCAGCTTGTCGAGCAGCGGGTTGTTCTCGAAGCCGTGCTCGTCGACGTTGCCGACGAACATCGCCGGCTTGGCGGTGATCAGGCACAGCGGCCTGAGCACCACCAGCTCTTCCTTGCTGAAATCGATGCTGCGCACCGGCTTCGCCTCGTTGAGCGCCGCCTGGCACTTGAGCAGCACGTCGACGAGGCGCTGCGCTTCCTTGTCGTTGCCCGCCTTGGCCACCTTGGTGTAGCGCGCCAGCGACTTGTCGACGGTGGCCAGGTCGGCCAGGCACAGCTCGGTCTGGATGACCTCGATGTCGGCGATCGGGTCCACCTTGCCGGCCACGTGGATGACGTTCTCGTCCTCGAAGCAGCGCACCACGTTGACGATCGCGTCGGTTTCGCGGATATGGGCGAGGAACTGGTTGCCCAGGCCTTCGCCCTTGCTCGCGCCGGCCACCAACCCGGCGATGTCAACGAACTCGACGATCGCCGGCACCACGCGCTCGGGCTTGACGATGGCCGCAAGCTGCTCGAGCCGAGGGTCGGGCAGCTCGACCACGCCGACGTTGGGCTCGATGGTGCAGAACGGGTAGTTCTCGGCGGCGATGCCGGCTTTGGTCAGGGCATTGAAAAGGGTGGACTTGCCGACGTTGGGCAGGCCCACGATGCCGCACTTGAGGCTCATGAGGGGGCTTTCGGAATACCGCGAGGAAGTCGCGGATTTTAGGCGGGCAGCCTACACTGGCCTTTCCATGACCACGCTGCAGCTCATCGACCCGTCGCCCAAGGATCTCGGCGGCGGTTTCCTCGTGCGTCGCTGCCTGCCCTCGGCCCAGCGTCAGGCGGTCGGGCCGTTCCTGTTCTTCGACCACTTCGGGCCGATCAGCGTGCAGCCCCAGGACAACCACGACGTGCGGCCGCACCCGCACATCGGGCTGGCCACGGTGACCTACCTGTTCGAGGGCGCGATGCTGCACCGCGACTCCACCGGGGTGGTCCAGCGCATCGAGCCCGGCGCGATCAACTGGATGACCGCCGGCCGCGGCATCGTGCATTCGGAGCGCACCCCCGACGACCTGCGCGGCGTGCCGCGGCGTAGCCACGGGCTGCAGCTGTGGTGCGCGCTGCCGGTCGAGCACGAGCAGGACGAACCGGCCTTCCAGCATCACCCGGCCCACGAGCTGCCGGAGCACAACCTGCCCGACGCGGCGGTGCGCGTGCTGGTCGGCACGGCGTTCGGCGTGACCTCGCCGGTGGCCACCCTGTCGCCGACGCTGTATGTCGACATCGCGCTGGCCTCCGGGGGCTCGCTGGTGCTGCCCGACGTGGCGCAGGAGCGTGCCGTCTACAGCGTGGATGCGCCGATCACGGTCGGCGGCACGCCCGTGCCGCCGCACACGATGGCGGTGCTTCCGGCCGGCTCGCAGCCGCTGCTGCATGCGCAGGGCGGCGCGCGCGTGGTGATGATCGGCGGCGCGCCGCTCGGCCCGCGCTTCATCGTCTGGAACTTCGTCGCCTCGCGCAAGGAACGCATCGTCCAGGCACAGGACGACTGGGAGGCGCAGCGCTTCCCGCCGGTTCCCGGCGAGACCGAGTTCATCCCCTTGCCGCCGCGCCGCGGCTGAGCATCGCCACGTTGCCGGCGATGGCGAGCGCCGCGCCGAGCAGGGTCGGCCACTGCGGGCGGTAGCCCTCGAACGCCAGCGACACGAGCAGCGCGAGAAGCGGCGTCATCACACCGATGGTGCCGGCCGGCCCGGGGCCGAGGCGATCCTGCAGCGTCAGGTAGCAGGCGAAGGTCAGCACCGATCCGGCGATGGCCAGGTAGAGCAGCGACAGCCACCAGGCGGCGTCCGTCGGCAGCCGCAATTCGCGCCCCAGCGCCAGCGAGGCCAGCAATGCGGCGAGTGCGCCGTAGACCATGCCGTAGCCGAGCGCCGGCCAGAAGGGCAGGCCGTGGTGGCGATTGCGGCTCGCCGAAAGGCTGCCCACGGCCGAGAGCAGCACGGCGGCGACGGTGAACGCCGTGCCGAGCGCGCTGCGCGCGCCCGGGCTGGGACCAGCGATCTCGGGCCAGAAGATCAGCGTCACCCCGGCCAGGCCGACCAGGCCGCCGAGCAGGAAGCGCGCGGACAGGGCCGCGCCGAAGGCCGCGGCGGCGCCGAGCGACACCACCAGCGGCGAGGCCGAGTAGCCCACCGCCACCAGTCCGGACACGACGTGCCGTTCGGCGTGGTAGACGCAGACGTAGGACAGGCCGTACATGAACGCGCCCTGCAGCGCGAGCCGGGCGTGGTCGCGCGGCGTGAAGCGCAGCGGCACGCCGCGCCGTGCGGCGAAGGCGAGCACGACCGTGCCGGCCAGCGCGAAGCGCAGCGCGACGGCGAACTCCGGCGCGACGTCGGCGATCTGCCAGGTGATCGCATACCAGGTGGTGCCCCAGACGAGCACGCAGATGGCAAAGAGCTGCCAGTTGGCGAGGCGGCTCACGCTCAAGCGAAGGCCCCGCGAAGCTGGCCAACGTCGGCCTGCGTCGAGCCGCCGGCTCTGCACACCTGCAGAGGCGCTTCGCTGAGGCGGCTCACTCGAAACGGTAGGTCGCCTGGCCCGTCATGCCGACTTTCAGCGTGGCCTCGATGCCTTCGAGGACCACCGCGTTCATGCCAAAGGTCAATGCGCCGTCCAGCCGCGCGTCGGCGCGGTAGGCGGCGAGCGCGTCGCCCACCGCGTGGCCCTGCGCGCCGGTGGCCGGGTCGACATCGGGGATGGTGCAGCGGCTGCAGGGCTTGACCAGCTTGAGGCGCACCGGGCCTTCGGGCGCGGCGAAGACGATCTCGTCGAGGTGGTCCTCGCCGTGCGCGTCGAGCCCGTCGAGCACGAGGTTGGGGCGGAAGCGTTGCATCGTCACCGCGGCGTGACCGGCCTGCGCGAGGCGGCGGTTCAGTTCCGCCAGGCCCTCGGTCGACGCGACGAGCAGTGGGAAGCCGTCGGAGAAGGCGTTCTCCGCCTCGATCGGTCCGGTCCAGCGCCGGTCGGAGAGCCGGCGCTGCTCGGGATCGAAGCGCACCAGGCGCAGCTTGCGTCCGAGAAAGTCGCTGAACCACTGCGCGGCGAGGTCGCCCATGTCGTAGGCCGCCACGGTGTCGTCCCAGACGGTCGCCTCCACCGCGGACTCGACGGTGTCGAGCGACACGTGCAGCGCCAGCATGCCCGGCGCACGCAGCACCATGTCGAGCTGCCGAAGCTTCGGCTGCACCAGCGCCATGCGCGGCAGCTCGCGCTGGCTGACGAACTGGCCGCGTTCGTCGACCACCATCCAGGCGCGGTCGAACTCCAGCCCGGTCTCGATGACCAGCGCCTCGGTCATCGCGATGCCGGCGCAGGACTTGATGGGGTGCACGTTCAACCCGGCAATGCGCACCTCGATGTCGCCCGTCGTCTCGTTCACTTGAACAGCCCCCTCAACAGCTTCTCCTTCAATTCTTGCTGGGGTGTGGGTGCCGAGGCGCTGCTGTCGGCCGGCTTCGCGCCGAGTCGTTCCTTCAGCTTCTGTTCCAGCTTGTTCTGCACCACGCCGGCAGCGACGGCCGACCATTGGATCCTCCAGTCGATCGCCTCGAAGGGGCCGCTCAGGTGCACCGGCACCGTCAGGCCCCTCAGCGTCGCCAGTTCGGCGCCGCCCTGTCCGGTCGCTGCGGAGGTCACGGTGGCGCGCGCGGTGTAGTCGATGCGGCCCTTGCCGATGTCGACGGCGCCGTCGCCGCCGAGTCGCAGGAACGGGCTCTTCATGTCGAGGTCCTTGCTGCGCGCCACGCCGTCGGCGATCTGGAAGCTTGCGCTCAGCTCGGAGAAGTCGGTCTTCTCGGCCTGGCTGGCGCGCTCGGTGGCGTCGGCGCGCAGCGACAGCGCGGCCTTCGCCTGGCGCAGGCTCTTGGCGAGGTTGAGGCCCTTGATGGCGCCGTCGCGCAGATGCAGTGCCGCAGTGCCTTGAAGGTGTGAGCGCAGTTCGCCGACGCTGCGGCCGGTGGTGTCGACGTCGATGTTGACGCGGCCGGTGCCTTCGAGAAGGTCCTTCGCCGCCACGTCCCTGAGCAGCGCGTTGACGTTCACGCCGGTGGCCACCGCCTTCACCGCGATGCGGTTGGCGCGCGCATCGGCCAGCGCGTTGGCATCGAGTGCGCCGCCCCAGGCCTTGGCCTGCAGCACCGGGACCTTGAGCATGCCGCCGTCGAGCCTGGCCTCGACGCGCGCGTCGGTGATGCGGTACTGGCGGAACGCCAGGCTGCCGGCGCGCAGCGCCACGGCCGCATTGAGGGCACGCAAGCCGGAGAGGTCGACCGGCGTCTCGGCCGGCGCGCTGCTGCCCGGCGCCGCGCCGGAAGACGCGCCCTCGGGCAGCAGCGTGTTGAGGTCCAGCGCGTCGAAGCGCGCCGTGGCCTTGACGAACATCGGGCTGGCCGACAGGTTGGCGTTGCCGTCGATGGCGAAGGCGTTCGCGTTGGCCTGGCCGGCCAGCGCCCACTGTGCCGCCTGCGGCGAGGCCGAGGCGCTACCGCGCACGGCCAGCGCCACCGGCTTGAGCTGCTTGTCCTGCAGGTTGGCCTTCAGATCCAGCGCCGCCAGGCTGACCGCCGACCTGGCCGGCTGGATGCCGAGGTCGGCGCGCAGCGTGCCGTCGAGCTTGCGTGCCGAGCCAGCGCTCGTGAGCTTCGCCTCGAAGCCGGGCAGGGCGACGGCATCGAAGGTACCGGTGGGCGCGCCGGTCTTGAAGGTGGCCTGGACCGGCAGCTCGCCGCCGAGCTCGAGCCGGCCCTGCAGCGGGCTGCCCTTGAGGCGCTGGCCTTCGACGTCCAGCTGCGCCCAGTCGAGGTCGAGCGCGAGGGGATCCTTGCCGCGGCTGCCCTTGACGCGCAGCTTCAGCGTCTCGACGCGCAGCGCCTGGCGCGCCGGGTCGTAACCGAAGGCAGCGATCGACAGCGTGCTGCCGGCGAGCTGCAGCGCGCCGGCGCGCGCGGCGAGCTGCACGTCCAGGCCCTTGGCGTCGACCGAGCCCCTGGCGCCGTCGTAGGCGAGCGCGCCGCGCACCTGCACGTCGACCGCGCTGGCGCCAGGCACGTCGCCCTGGTAGGCGAGGTTCATGTCGGCAAGCTTCAACGAGCCGGTGGCCAGCTCGGGCGTCAGCGTCGTCGTGCCCGACAGCGCGCCCTTCAGCACCGGCTGGCGGAAGTCGAGCCGGGCGGCGAGCTCGATCGGCGCTGCCCTGCCGCTGGCGATGCGGCCGGTGGTCAGCGTGTCCAGCACCAGCTCGCCGTCGAGCTTGCCCATCACGTCCTTCACGCGGGCGCGCACATCCTTCAGCGTGATGCGGTCGATGTCGAGGTCGAGCGGCCGGACCGCGACTACGGACGGCACGGCGGCGGCGCCGGCGGACGGTGCGCCGGCAAGATCGTCGGTGTTGCGCTTGCCCTTGGCGTCGCGCAGCAGCTGCACGCGCACGCCGCTGGCCTCGACACGGCCGACCACCACGCGGCCGCGCAGCAGCGGCAGCACGTCGACGGCGAGCGCGACCCGGTCGACGGCGACGAACTGCTCGCGGCGGCCGGACTCGCTGAGGCTGACCTGGCTCAGCTTCACCGCCACGCGCGGGAACACCGACAGCTCGATCGGGCCGTCGATGACCAGCGTGCGGTTGCGGTTCGCCTTCATCCAGTCGACGGCGACGCCCTTGTAGCGGTTCGGGTCGAAGCTGCTGACGAGGTAGGCGCCGGCCGCGATGGCCAGCAGGAGCAGCACCGCGACCGCGATGCCTATGCGCTTGATCCAGACAGACATGGGGGAGGGCGGGTCGCCCGGCCGGCGACCGCAGGTGAACGATCGGGAGCGGGCATTGTGCACTCCATGCGCCCGACGGTGGATGGCGCCGCTGCCTACAATGAAAGACGATGAAACACCCGGTGACGCACGTGGATGTGCTGGTGCGCGGTGCCGGCATCGTCGGGCAGAGCCTGGCGCTGTCGCTGGCCCGCCTCGGGCTGCAGGTCGGCCTGCGGCCCGACGAGCCGCGCGCGCATGCCGCGCCCGACGTGCGCGCCTATGCCCTCAATGCCGCCTCCGTGGCGCTGCTCAAGGGGCTGAAGGTGTGGGACTCGCTGCCTGCCCAGGCGGCCACGCCGGTCTACGACATGCACGTGCAGGGCGACGCCGAAGGCGCGGCGATCGATTTCTCGGCGTGGGAGCAGCGGGTCGGCGAACTGGCCTGGATCGTCGATGCGCCGGTGCTGGAGCGCGAGCTCGGTGCGGCGATCCGCTTCTCGCCGCACGTGCACGTGCTCGACGCCGAGCAGGCCGACCGTGTGCAGGCCGACCTCAGCGCCTTGTGCGAGGGCAAGGCCTCGGCCAGCCGCGCGGGGCTGGGCGTGCGCTTCGAGCGCCACGACTACGGCCACAGCGCCATCGCCGCGCGTCTGGTGGCTTCGCAGCCGCACCAGGGCGTGGCGCGGCAGTGGTTCCGCTCCCCCGACGTGCTGGCGCTGCTGCCGTTCGACGCACCGCAGCCCGAGCGCTCCTACGCGCTCGTCTGGTCGATGCCGCGCGAGCGGGCGAACGACCTGATGGCGCTGGACGATGCAGCGTTCTCAGCGTCGCTGATGGACGCCACGCGCGGCGAGGCGGGCGACCTGCAGCTGGCCTCGGCCCGTGCCGAATGGCCGTTGGCCATCGCCGCGGCCAGCGCCTGGAGCGGCCCGGGCTGGGTGCTGCTCGGCGACGCCGCGCACCTGGTGCATCCGCTGGCCGGCCAGGGCCTCAACCTGGGCCTGGCCGACGTGGCCGCCTTGACCCGCGTCATCGCGGCGCGCGAGCCCTGGCGGCCGCTCGGCGACGAAAAGCTGCTGCGCCGCTACGCCCGCGAACGCGCCCTGCCCACCTGGGCGATGGGCCAGGTCACCGACGGCCTGCTGCGCCTTTTTGCACAGCCGGCCCCGGCAGCGCGGGAACTTCGCAACCGCGGACTGGGTCTCGTCAATCGTCTTACCCCCTTGAAGCGCTGGCTCACCGCCCGCGCGCTCGATGCCTGAAAGCCTTCCCCATGCACCGTCTCGCCACCCTCGCCCTTGCCCTCTCGCTGGCCGTTCCGGCCCTGGCCCAGGAGGCGGTGATCCGCAAGAACTTCGCCGAGCGGCTGCCCGACTTCCCCAAGCTCGACGAGATCACCAAGACGCCCATCCCCGGCCTCTACGAGGTGCGCATCGGCACCGAGGTGTTCTACACCGACGAGCAGGGCAACCACATCATCGACGGCAGCCTGATCGACACGCGCACGCGCGCCAACCTGACCCAGGCGCGCATCGACAAGCTGACCCAGATCGACTTCGCCAAGCTGCCCTTGAAGGACGCCATCGTCTGGAAGCAGGGCAGCGGCGAGCGCAAGATGGCGGTGTTCGCCGACCCGAACTGCGGCTACTGCAAACGCTTCGAGCGCGACCTCAGCGCGGTGAAGGACGTCACCGTCTACACCTTCCTCTACCCCATCCTCGGCGCCGACTCGATCGAGAAGTCGAAGAACATCTGGTGCGCCAAGGACCGTACCGCCGCCTGGCGCGACTGGATGCTGGAGGGTGCCACGCCCGCCAAGGTCACCGCCCAGTGCGACGTCGCCGCGCTGCAGCGCAACACCGAGTTCGGCCGCAAGCACCGCATCAACGGCACGCCGGGCATCGTGTTCGAGGACGGCAAGCGCTCGCCCGGCGCGATGAACACCGAGCAGATCGAGAAGCAGTTGCTGGCCAGCCGCGCCAAGCCCTGAGCGAGGCCTGATCCGCGCGAGGCGCCCCTGCGGCGACAATGCCGCCCGTTGCCTGTCCGGAGCCTCGCTTGAACCTCGCCACGACCCTTGTCTCGCCCACGCCGGCCGCGTTGCGCCTGGGGCATGCGGGCCTGCTGCCCTTCGTGATCGGTGCCGCGCTGACCTGGCTGGTGCGCCCCGATGCGCATCCTTACGTGGCCGCCGCCCTGTCGGCCTATGCGGCGGTGATCGTCGCCTTCCTCGGCGGCATCCACTGGGGCTTCACGATGCGGCAGTCCGGCCCCGCGGCCTCGCTGCCGGCCTGGGGTGTGGTGCCCGCGCTGGTCGCCTGGATCGCAGTGCTCATGCCGCCCTACGCCGGTCTCGTCGTGCACGGCGCGATGCTGGTCGCGTGCTACCTCGTCGACCGCCGCGTCTACCCGGCGCAGGGTGCGGCCACCTGGCTGACGCTGCGCTTCCGCCTCACCGCCGTCGCCTCGCTGAGCTGCTTCATCGGCGCCGCCGGGAGCTGATCGGCCCTCCATGATCACCTACCGCATCGACGTCGAGGACGTCCACGCCCACCTGTTCCGCGTCACGCTGCGCGTGCCGCGGCCGGCCGCGCAGCAGCGCCTCAGTCTGCCGGTATGGATCCCCGGCAGCTATCTGGTGCGCGAGTTTGCGCGCCACCTGTCCGGGCTGCACGCCGAGCAGGGCGGCCAGCCGGTGCCGCTGGCGCAGCTCGACAAGGCGAGCTGGGTCGCGAGTTGTGCCGGCCGCGCCGAGCTGGTGGTGAGCGCTCGCGTCTATGCCTTCGACACCTCGGTGCGCGCCGCCTTTCTCGACGCCCGCCGCGGCTTCTTCAACGGCACGGGAATCTGCCTGCGCGCCGAGGGCCGCGAGGACGAGCCGCACCGGCTGCAGATCGGCACGCTGCCGCACGGCTGGCAGGTGGCCACGGCGATGCGCGCGCTGAAGGTCGACGCGACCGGCCGCGGCCTGTACGAGGCAGCCGACTACGACGAACTGGTCGACCACCCGGTCGAGCTGGGCACGTTCTGGCGCGGCCGCTTCGAGGCCCACGGCGTGCCGCACGAGTTCGTCGTCGCCGGCGCGCTGCCCGACTTCGATGGCGAGCGGCTGCTCGCCGACACGCGCCGCATCTGCGAAGCGCAGATCGGCTTCTGGCACGGCTCGGGCAAGCGCGCGAAGGCGCCGTTCGAGCGCTACGTGTTCCTGCTCAACACCGCCGAGGACGGCCACGGCGGACTGGAGCACCGCGGCAGCACCGCGCTGCTGTCGGCGCGGCGCAACCTGCCGCAGCGCGGTCGCGGCGAGACGAGCGACGCCTACGTCGAGCTGCTCGGCCTGATCAGCCACGAGTACTTCCACACCTGGAACGTCAAGCGGCTGCGCCCGGCCGAGTTCGCCCGCTACGACTACACGAGGGAGAACTACACGCAGCTGCTGTGGTTCTTCGAGGGCTTCACCTCCTACTACGACGACCTGCTGCTGCGCCGCGCCGGCCTGATCGACACGCCGCGCTACCTGAAGCTGCTGTCGCGCACGATCGCCGGCGTGGCCGCCACGCCGGGCCGGCAGGTGCAGAGCGTGGCGCAGTCCAGCTTCGACGCCTGGGTGAAGTACTACCGCAGCGACGAGAACACGCCCAATGCCACCATCAGCTACTACGCCAAGGGCTCGCTGGTCGCGCTGGCGCTGGACCTGACACTGCGCCGTGACGGCAGCTCGCTCGACGAGGTGATGCGTTCGCTGTGGGTGCGTGCAGGGGGCGGTCCGATCGCCGAGGCCGACATCGCCTCGGCACTCGAACGCTGTGCCGGCCGTTCGTACGCGCGCGAGCTGGCCGACTGGGTGCACGGCACCGCCGAACTGCCGCTCCAGGGCCTGCTGTACGGTGCCGGCATCGAGTGGAAGGCGCAGCCGGCGACGATCGCCCAGCGACTGGGACTGCGCATCAGCGAGAGTGCGCTCACCGGCGTGAAGGCCACGCATGTGCTGCGCGGCGGCGCGGCCGAGGCGGCGGGCATCGCCGCCGGCGACGAGATCCTCGCCGTGTCCGGCTGGCGGCTGCGCCGCCTCGACGAGGCGCAGCGTGTGCTGACGCCGGGCCGGCCGGCCGAACTGCTGGTGGTGCGCGATCAGCGCGTGCTGACGCTGAAGCTCGTGCTGCCGGTCGATGCCGGCGTGGGCGCGCCGGTGCAGCTGGCAGCCGAAGCCAAGCCGGGCAAGTCGGCACAGGCACTGCGCGAGGCATGGCTCGGCCGCTGAGCCGCACCTCCTCGCCGCGACGACGGATTGCCTTCGCCGCGCTGGTGCTGGGCGTGCTCGCCGTGCACGGCTGGCTGGGCGGCGAACTGGCCGAGCGCCTGGACCGCCTCGACCCCGCACGGGCGATGCCGCCACGCATCGAAGTGGCCTATGTGCGCGAGCTGGAGCCAGCGCCGCCGCCTGTGGTGGCGCCGACCCCGCCGTCGCCGAAGCCGAAGCCGGCGCGGCGCGCCCGTGCGTCGCCCCAGCCCGCCTCCGCGCCGGAACCGGCCGCCAGCCTGCCCGAGCCCGCGCCGCCAGCAGCGGAAACCGCGCCGGAAACGCTGCGCGTGGCCGATGTGGCGCCCGAGCCGGCGGCCTCCGCGCCGGATGCGCCGGCACCGCTGATGGCCGCCGTCCCCGATGTGGCGGCGTCGGGCGCTGCGCCCTTCGAGTGGCCAGCGTCCACCCGCCTGAGCTACAAGCTGAGCGGCAACGTGCGCGGCGAGGTGCACGGCGACGCGCAGGTCGAGTGGGTGCGTGACGGTGCGCGCTACCAGGTGCACCTGGACATCACCGTCGGCCTGCCGGTGGCGCCGCTGATCACGCGGCGCATGAGCAGCGACGGCGAGCTCACGGAGCAGGGACTGGCCCCGCAGCGCTACGACGAGGACACCAAGGTGATGTTCCGCGAACGCCGCCGGCTGACGATGCATTTCGAGCCCGGCGCGATCGTCATGCCCAATGGCCTGCGCCGGCCTCGACCGGTCGGCGTGCAGGACACGGCCAGCCAGTTCGTGCAGATGAGCTGGCTGTTCACAACCCGGCCGGAACTGTTGCGCACCGGCGGCACGGTGGACTTCGCGCTCGCGCTGCCGCGCAGCGTGGACCGCTGGATCTACGATGTGCTCGACGAGGAGCCCGTGTACACGCTGTTCGGTGCGGTGGATGCCTTCCACCTGAAGCCGCGGCGCCTGTCGCGGCCGGGCGGCGAACTGGTCGCCGAGGTGTGGTTCGCGCCTCGGCTGCGCTACCTGCCGGCGCGCATCCGCATCGAGCAGGACCCGCAGACTTTCATCGACCTCGTGCTGTCGCGCAGGCCGGAGCTGGCGGCGCAGTGAGCGCCGTATAGTTGCCCGCAGGAAGGAGAGACCCCCCATGAGCTTCGAGACCATCCTCGTCGACACCCGCGGCAGCGGCGAGCGCCGCACCGGCCTGATCACGCTGAACCGGCCCAAGCAGCTGAACGCGCTGAACGACACGCTGATGAACGAATTCGGCCAGGCGCTGAAGGCCTTCGACACCGACGAGACGATCGGCTGCATCGTCGTCACCGGCAGCGAGAAGGCCTTCGCCGCCGGCGCCGACATCGGTGCCATGGCGACCTGGTCGTACATGGACGTGTACAAGACCGACTACATCACCCGCAACTGGGAGACCATTCGCTCAGTGCGCAAGCCGGTGATCGCCGCGGTGGCCGGCTTCGCGCTCGGCGGCGGCTGCGAGCTGGCGATGATGTGCGACTTCATCATCGCCGCCGACACGGCCAGGTTCGGCCAGCCGGAGATCAAGCTCGGCATCATCCCCGGCGCGGGCGGCACGCAGCGCCTGCCGCGCGCGATCTCCAAGGCCAAGGCGATGGACATGATCCTCACCGGCCGCATGATGGACGCCGCCGAGGCCGAGCGCGCCGGGCTGGTGTCGCGCGTGGTGCCGGCGGCGGAACTGCTCGAGGTGGCGCTGGCCGCCGCGCAGCAGGTCTGCGAGTTCAGCGGGCCGAGCGTGATGATGGCCAAGGAGTGCGTGAACCGCGCCTACGAAGGGCCCTTGGCCGACGGGGTGATGTTCGAGCGGCGCCTGTTCCACTCGCTGTTCGCCACCGAGGATCAGAAGGAAGGCATGGACGCCTTCGTCAACAAGCGCAAGGCGGCGTTCAGGCACCGCTAGCAGGCCCCATGGCCGGCACGTCCTGGTGCAGCATCGAGACCGACGACGGTGCGCCGGTCCTGCGGCTGGCGGGCGCCTGGCGGATGGCGAACCTGGACGGCATCGAACGGGCGCTGGCCGCGCAGCGCCTGCCCGAAGCGGTGCGCGTCGACGGCAGCGCCCTCGAAGCGCTCGACACAGCCGCCGCGCTGGTGCTGCTGCGCGCCTTGCGCCGCGACGGCGTGGCTGCCGATGCCGCGGCCTGGAGCGGCTTCGCGCCGGCGCAGCGAAGGGTCATCGAGCAGGTGCGCGCGCACCTCGACGCCGCGGCGGTGGCCGCCGCGCCGCGGCAGCACGGCGTGCTGGCGGAGCTCGGCAAGGCGAGCCTCGACGTCCTGCGGCTGCTCCACGGGCACCTTCAATTTCTCGGCGCGACCACTGCTGGCTTCGCCGAGGTGCTGCGTGCGCCGCGCCGGCTTCGCCCGCGCGAGCTGACCGTGCAGCTCGAACAGTGCGGGCTCAACGCCCTGCCGGTGGTGGCGCTGGTCACGCTGCTGATCGGCATCGTCGTCGCCTACCTGCTCGGCCTGCAGGCGAGCAAGTACGGCGCCAACATCTTCGTCGTCGACGGTGTGGGCATCGGCATGACGCGCGAGTTCGCGCCGATCATCGTGGCGGTGATCGTCGCCGGCCGCTCCGGGGCGGCCTTCACCGCGCAGCTCGGCGCCATGCGCCTGACCGAGGAGATCGACGCCATCCGCACGCTCGGGCTGTCGACCGCACAGGTGCTGGTGGTGCCGCGCGTGCTGGCGCTGATGATCGTCCTGCCGCTGCTGGTCTTCGTCGGCGACGTGATGAGCATGGTCGGCGCGATGGCGATCGCCGGGCCGATGCTCGACGTCACGCCGGTCGCCTTCCTGGCCCGGCTGCGCGAGGCACTGGACAGCCGGCACGTCATCGTCGGGCTGGCCAAGGCGCCGGTGTTCGCGATGGCCATCGCGGTGATCGGCACGCGCATGGGCATGACCGTCGAGCGCGACACGCGCGCCGTCGGCGCCGCCACCACCTCGACGGTGGTGCAGAGCATCGTCGCCGTGATCCTGCTCGACGCCGGCTTCGCCGTGCTGCTCGAGGCGCTGGACTGGTGAGCATGGACACGGTCATCGAGGTCGACGCCATCGAGACACGCTTCGGCGCGCAGCGCGTGCACGACGGCGTGAGCTTCCGCATCGAGCGCGGCACGCTGGTGGCGCTGATCGGAGCGAGCGGCACTGGCAAGTCGGTGCTGCTGCGCGAGATCATCGGGCTGCAGCGTCCCAGTGCCGGGCGCGTGCGGCTGCTCGGCACCGACGTCTGGTCGGCGGCGCCGGGCGAACTGGCCGCGATGCGACGTCGCTTCGGCATGATGTTCCAGGACGGCGCGCTGTTCTCCTCGCTCAGCGTGGCGCAGAACGTGGCCGTGCCGCTGCGAGAGCACACCTCCTTGCCGGTCGACACCGTCGATGCCCTGGTGGCGCTGCGCCTGCGCCAGGCCGGCCTGGCCGCCGAGGCGGGTGCCAAGCGGCCCAGCGAGCTGTCCGGCGGCATGCGCAAGCGCGCCGCGATCGCGCGCGCCATCGCGTTGGAGCCGGAGGTGCTGTTCCTTGACGAGCCGACCTCGGGGCTGGATCCGATCACCGCGCGCGGCTTCGACCGGCTGGTGCGTTCGCTGGTCGACGACCTCGGCCTGACCGCCTTCCTCGTCACGCACGACCTCGACACCCTGCTGTCGGTCGTCGACCGCCTGATCGTGCTCGCCCACGGCCGGGTGCTGGCCGACGGCCCGGTGCGCGAGGTGATGGCGGTGGACGACCCGTGGATCCGCGACTACTTCTCGGTCCGTAGAATGGTCGGCGATGGAAGCTGAGGCCCGCTACACCTTCGTGGGCGCTGCGGTGCTGGTCCTCGTCGCGGGGCTGGTGGCCGCGCTGCTGTGGCTGCACAACACCGGCGGCGGCGACTTCCGTCGCTACACGATCAATTTCGAGCACCAGGCGCTCGACGGCCTGGAGGTGGGCGCCGAGGTCACGCTGCGTGGCGTCAAGGTCGGCCGCGTGGAGGACTACGCGCTGTCGCAGGACAGCTTCAACCGCGTCCGCGTCGAGGTGCGGGTGGACCGGCGCGCGCCGGTGCATGCCAACACCGAGGCGGTGGTGACGCGCAACTTCGTCACCGGCATCGCCGGCGTCGCGCTGGTCACGCGCGAGCCGCCCGGCCCGCCGCTGGTCGATGCGCCGGAAGGCGAGCGCTTCCCGGTGATCGCCGAAGGCCGTTCCGACCTGGACGAGATCGCCGGCCGCGTCAACAAGGTCGGCGACATGGCGGCGGCGGCGCTGAACAACATCAACCTGCTGCTGACCGCGGAGAACCGGCAGGCAATGCGCGACACCGTCGACAGCCTGCGCGCCCTGGCCGACGGGCTGAACCAGCGCCTGCCGGCGCTCGACCGTTCGCTAGCCCAGGTGGGCACGGCGGCGCGCGACGTGGGCGCCGCGGCGACGCGGCTCGGGCAGGTGGGCGACCGCATCGCCGGCGTGGTCGAACGCGACGGCGACCGGCTCGAACGCACGCTCGGCGAGGCCGAAGGGGCGCTGATCGAGACGCGCAAGGCGCTGCAGCAGGTGACTGCCACCACCGCTGCCGTGCAGCGCCAGGTGGAGGCCAGCGCGAAGCGCTTCGAGGCCTCGGCGGCCGGCCTGGACGACCAGCTTGGCGCCGCGCTCAGCGAACTGCGCCTGAGCGTCGAGTCGGCGTCACGGGTGGTTGAGCGGCTGCGCGATCCGAGGGCGGCGCTGTTCGGACCCGGCCCGGCCCAACTGGGTCCCGGAGAGACGCGGCCATGAGGCGCCGAGGCTTGCTCGCGGCACCGCTGCTGCTGTGCGGCTGCGTCTCGGTGGGCATCGGCGAGCAGGCGGCCGCAGAGTCGCAGTACGCGCTGCGGGACGCCGGCGGATCGGCCATGCCGAGGCTCACTCAGCCGCTCGTGGCCGCCCTGGTGCTGCAGCCGTCGCCCGCCGATGCGCTGGCCGACAGCAGCGCCATCGCCTACTCGCGCCACGACGGCGAGTTCCGCTTCTACCGGCTCGCCAGCTGGACCGAGCGTCCGGTGCGCGCGCTGCCGAGGCTGCTGCAGCAGCGGCTGGAGGACCGCGGCGTGGCCGGTGCGGTCGGGCTGCTGGGCGAGCCGCTGCACGCCGACTGGCTGCTCGCCGTGGGCATTGACACCGTGCACCACGACCTGCGCGAAGCGCCAGGCGCTGCGCGGCTGGCAGTGACCCTCGAGTTGTTCGACCGGCGCCGGCGCGTGCGCGTGGCGCGGCGCCGCTTCGAGGCCGATGTTCCTGCTGCGCGCGCCGACTCGGCCGCCGCCGCGGCGGCGATGTCGCAGGCGGTCGCGCGGGTGTTCGATGCCGCCGTGCCCTGGCTCGAGGAAGAACTTCGGCGCGCACCGCGATGAAGGGGCGGTGCCGGAAGCCGAGTGGTCCCTAGGGCTGCACCCACCTCGCGCCGTGCGCGTCGAAGATCGCGCGGCGTTGGCCGTCACTGCGCAGCTCCAGCCAGTCGAGCGACTCGGCGGTGGCGTCGATCACCGCGAAGTAGTCGCGCGCCACCGCCGGGTGCGTCGGTGCGGCAGACTGCAGCGGCGTGCCCGGCGGCAGCGGCGAGAGGTAATCCTGCGCCGCCGGCGACAGGCGGATGCGCGCCCAGCGCGACGAGGCCGCCAATCCCGACATCTCCAGCGCCAGCCGCACGCTGCACCGCAGCTGCCACGACAGCTCGGGCGACCACATCACCAGCATGCCGTGCGGACGCTGGAGCAGTTGCGACACCTTGCCGGCACGTTCGTCCGTGTAGATGAGCATCTGCTTCTGTCGCGGGTCGACCTCGCGCAGGACCACGGTGCGCGCGTCGGCGCGCTCGCCGTCGACGGTGGCGAGCACCGGGGTGCGCCAGGGGTGTGTCTTGTCCTGCACGCACAGCGCGAGCTGCCGCCAGATCTCGGCCTCCACCGCGACGAGCGATTCGAGGCGGTCCATGTGCTCAGCCCTCCTTGCGCAGCGACGGGAACAGGATCACGTCGCGGATGCTCGGGCTGTCGGTCAGCAGCATGATCAGGCGGTCGATGCCGATGCCGCAGCCGCCGGTGGGCGGCATGCCGTACTCGAGCGCGCGGATGAAGTCGGCGTCGTAGTACATCGCCTCCTCGTCGCCGGCGTCCTTGTTGGCCACCTGGGCGTGGAAGCGCGCCGCCTGGTCCTCGGCGTCGTTCAGCTCGGAGAAGCCGTTGGCGTACTCGCGCCCGGTGATGAACAGCTCGAAGCGTTCGGTGATCGCCGGGTTGGTGTCCGACGCACGCGCCAGCGGAGAGACCTCGACCGGATAGTCGATGATGAAGGTCGGGTCCCAGAGCTTCTCCTCCACCGCCGCCTCGAACAGGCCGAACTGCAGCTCGGCCAGCGTCCAGTGCGCCGGCGGCTCCTCGCCGAGCAGCTTCAGGCGTTCGTGCAGCAGCTTCGCGTCGCCCGCCTCGTCCTGCGTCAGCCCGGCATGCACCACCAGCGCATCCTTCACCGTCAGCCGGGCGAAGGGTGCGTCGAGGTCCACCGGCCGGCCGGCGTAGCGCAGGCTGGCGGAGCCGGTGGCCTGGCGCGCCGCGTGGCGCAGCACCTGCTCGGTGAAGTCCATCAGGTCGTGGTGGTTCCAGTAGGCCGCGTAGAACTCCATCATCGTGAACTCCGGGTTGTGCCGGACGCTGATGCCTTCGTTGCGGAAATTGCGATTGATCTCGAACACGCGCTCGAAGCCGCCCACGATCAGCCGCTTCAGGTAGAGCTCGGGGGCGATGCGCAGGAACATCTGCTGGTCCAGCGCGTTGTGGTGCGTCACGAAGGGCTTGGCGTTGGCGCCGCCGGGGATGGGGTGCAGCATCGGCGTCTCCACCTCGAGGAAGCCGTGCTCGACCATGAAGTTGCGGATCGAGGCCACCGCCTTGCTGCGCGCCGTGAAGCGCAGCCGCGCCTCCTCGTCGGTCATCAGGTCGACGTAGCGCTGGCGGTACTTCTGCTCCTGGTCGGTCATGCCGTGGAACTTGTCCGGCAGCGGCCGCAGACTCTTGGTCAGCAGGCGCAAGTGGCTCACCTTGACGGTCAACTCGCCGGTCTTGGTGCGCATCAGCGTGCCTTCGGCGCCGAGGATGTCGCCCAGGTCCCAGTGCTTGAAGCGCTCGTAGACGTCGGCTCCGACGCCGTCGATGGTCACGCGCAGCTGGATGCGGCCGGAGGCGTCCTGCAGCGTCGCGAAGCTGGCCTTGCCCATCACGCGCTTGAGCATCATGCGGCCGGCCACGCTCACGGTCACCGCCTGCGGTTCGAGCTCCTCGTTGGGCACCTCGCCGTGCTTGCGCAGCAACGCCAGCGCCTGGTGCTTCGGCTTGAAGTCGTTCGGGAAGGCCGCCGTGCCGGTGGCCCTGGCGTGGGCGCGGTGGGCGGCGAGCTTCTCGCGGCGCTCGGCGATCAGCTGGTTGTCGTCGGTGGCGGGGGCGTTGGGGTGGACTTCGGTCATGTCGGGCTTTCGGTCAACGAGGGATTTTAGGCGGTGTGCCATCACGTAAAATCGCCGCTCCTCTCCAACGCTGGGCCGTCGCGCTTCCCGGGCGCCCGCCGCACGGTCCACGCCCCCGCGATGCACGTCCGTCGTCCAGCCATCACCGACCGCAAGATCCGCTTCGCCCTCGCCGGCTGTGGCCGCATCGCCGCCAATCATTTCGAGGCCGTCAAGGCGCATGCCGCGCGCTGCGAGCTGGTGGACGTGTGCGACGTCGACGCGAAGGCGCTGGAGGCCGCCGTGGCACGCACCGGCGCGCGCGGTCACCGCGACCTGACGTCGCTGCTGGCCGCCACCGACGCCGACTGCGTGATCCTGACCACGCCCAGCGGCCTGCACCCGGCACAGGCGATCGAAGTGGCGCGCAGCGGCCGCGACGTGATGACCGAGAAGCCGATGGCCACGCGCTGGAGCGACGGCCTGGCGATGGTGCGCGCCTGCGACGAGACCGGCGTGCGCCTGTTCGTCGTCAAGCAGAACCGTCGCAACCGCACGCTGCAGTTGCTCAAGCAGGCAGTAGAACTGGGCCGCTTCGGCCGCCTCTACATGGTCGGCGTCAACGTCTTCTGGACGCGGCCGCAGAGCTACTACGACAGCGCCGACTGGCGCGGCACCTGGGAATTCGACGGCGGCGCCTTCATGAACCAGGCCAGCCACTATGTCGACCTGCTCGACTGGATCGCCGGCCCGGTGGAGAGCGTGATGGCCTACACCGGCACGCTGGCGCGCAACATCGAGGTGGAGGACACCGGCGTGGCGGCGCTGAAGTGGCGCAACGGCGCGATGGGCACGATCAACGTGACCATGCTCACCTACCCGAAGAACCTCGAAGGCTCGATCACCGTGCTCGGCGAGAGGGGTTCGGTGCGCATCGGCGGCGTGGCCGTCAACGAGATCCAGCACTGGGAGTTCGATGCGCCGCACGAGATGGACGCGCACATCGACGACGCGAGCTACCGCACCACCTCGGTCTACGGCTTCGGCCACCCGCTGTACTACGACAACGTGATCAACACGCTGCGCGGCGAGGCGCAGCCCGAGACCGACGGCCGCGAGGGCCTGAAGTCGCTCGAACTGCTGATCGCGATGTACATGTCGGCGCGCGACGGCAAGCGCGTCAGCCTGCCGCTGGCCTACTGAGTCACATGAGGCCCGCAAGCTCACTGCGTTCACGGCCGGCCAAGGGGGCGTGCCAGTCCCTCGGGGCGGCCCGGCGGGATTGACCGATGCCGACGACGATCCACCCCAGCGCCATCGTCGACGAAGGCGCCCAGCTCGGCGAGGATTGCCGCGTCTGGCACTTCGTGCACATCAGCGCCGGGGCACGCATCGGCGCACGCTGCTCGTTCGGCCAGAACGTGTTCGTCGGCAACGACGTGACGATCGGCGACAACGTGCGCATCCAGAACAACGTCTCGGTCTACGACGCGGTGACGCTCGAGGACGACGTGTTCTGCGGCCCGAGCATGGTGTTCACCAACGTCTACAACCCGCGCGCGGCGGTCAGCCGCAAGGCCGAGTACCGGCGCACGCGGGTCGGCTGCGGCGCCACGCTGGGCGCCAACTGCACCATCGTCTGCGGCACGACAATCGGCCGCCACGCCTTCATCGGCGCCGGCGCGGTGGTCAACCGCGACGTGCCCGACTTCGCGCTGATGGTCGGCGTGCCGGCGCGGCAGATCGGCTGGATGAGCCGCCACGGCGAGCGGCTCGCATTGCCGCTCACGGGCGACGCCGAGGCCGACTGCCCGGCCACGGGCGAACGCTACGTGCTGCGCGCGGGCGTCTGCTCGCTCGCCGGGGCATGACATGACGGGCAGGCTCGAATTCATCGACCTCAAGAGCCAGTACGCGGCGCTGAAGGACCGCATCGCCGCGCGCATGCAGGCGGTGCTCGACCATGGCCAGTACATCATGGGCCCGGAGGTCAAGGAGCTGGAGGACCGGCTCGCCGCCTTCACCGGGGCGAAGCACTGCGTCACGGTGGCCAGCGGCACCGAGGCGCTGCTGATCGCGCTGATGGCGTTGGACCTGAAGCCCGGCGACGAGGTCGTCACCACGCCTTTCACCTTCGCCGCCACTGCCGAGACGATCGTGCTGCTCGGCGGCAAGCCCGTGTTCGTCGACATCGAGCCCGACACCTGCAACATCGACGTGCGCGGCCTCGAGGCGAAGATCGGCCCGCGCACGCGGGCGATCATGCCGGTCAGCTTGTACGGCCAGGTGGCCGACATGGACGAGATCAACGCCATCGCCGCGCGGCACGGCGACATCCCGGTCATCGAGGACGCGGCGCAGAGCTTCGGCGCGAGCTACAGGGGCCGACGCAGCGGCAACCTCTCGACCTTCGGATGCACCAGCTTCTTCCCGAGCAAGCCGCTGGGCTGCTACGGCGACGGCGGCGCGATCTTCACCAGCGACGACGCGCTCGCGCAGGCCTGCCGCGAGATCCGTGTGCACGGACAGAGCGCACGCTACACGCACACCCGCGTCGGCGTCGGCGGGCGCATGGACACGCTGCAGTGCGCGGTCGTGCTGGCCAAGCTCGAGCGCTTCGAGTGGGAGCTGCAGCGCCGCCGCGAGATCGGGGCGCGCTATGGCGAACTGCTGGCGGGCAGCGGCATCGAGCTGCTGGCGGTACGGCCGGACCGCGACTGCGTCTGGGCCCAGTACACCGTGTTCGTCGACGACCGCGCCGCGGTGCAGGCGGCGCTGCGGGCGCAGGGCATCCCCACCGCCGTGCACTATCCCAGGCCGCTGCATCACCAGCCGGCCTATGCGCGGCACTGCTGCCCCGACTGCTGCGGCGAGAGCGTCAAAGCGGCGGCGCGCGTGCTGAGCCTGCCGATGAGCGCCGACCTGAGCGAGGCGCAGCAGGATGCGGTGGTGGCGGCGTTGCGCGCGACGCGGCGATGAGCGCCGGCGAGGTGATCCATGTGCGGCGGCTCGCTCACGTGGCGCGGCGCATGCACACCGCGCACGTCGGGCGCCGGCTGCAGCGGCTGGCGCAGCGGCACCTGCGCGACGGCCTGCCGCAACCGGCAGTTTTCGCCTTCGACCACGTCGGCATGGCCATCGCGCTGTGGGGCCGCTACGAACGCGACGAACTCGAGCTGCTGATGGAGGCGCTGGCGCCGCGCCTCGCGCCCGCAGGAGTCTGCCTGGACATCGGCGC
This sequence comes from uncultured Piscinibacter sp., assembly GCF_937952055.1. Taxonomy (GTDB): domain Bacteria; phylum Pseudomonadota; class Gammaproteobacteria; order Burkholderiales; family Burkholderiaceae_C; genus Piscinibacter. Next base: position 715,570 of record NZ_CALFYO010000021.1, on the reverse strand, counting down.
CAACATCGGCAACCACGCGCTGTTCTTCGCCGATCACTTCGCTGCCGTGCTGGCGTTCGAACCCAACCCGCGCACCTACCGCCTGCTCGCGCTCAACGCCGAGCTGCGCCCCAACATCCGATGCTGGAACTTCGGCCTGTCCGACGCCGACGGCCCCGCCCGGCTGGCGGTGACGGCCGACAACCTGGGCATGGCGACCCTGCATGGCGGCGCCGGCGCGGTGGTCGACTGCGAGCTGCGCCGCCTCGACGGCCTGGACCTGCTCGATGGGCAGCGTGTCGCGTTGATCAAGATCGACGTCGAGGGCCACGAGGCGGCCGTGCTGCGCGGCGCCGCCACGCTGCTGGCGCGCGACCGGCCGGTGGTCGTCTTCGAGCAGACGGCGGCCGAGATCGAAGGCGGCAGCTCCGCGGCCATCGAGCTGCTGCGGCAGCACGGCTACCGGCACTTCTGGACCTTCGAGCGCACCCCCGCGGCGCGCTGGCGCTGGCTCGGCCTGCTGCGCCGGCTGGCCTTCGGCGAGGTGGTGCGCCTGGTCGAGTGCAGCGTCTTCGAGAAGCGCTTCCATTCGATGATCGTGGCGCTGCCGGCCACGGCGACATGAACGTCTTCGTGATCCCGTCGTGGTACCCGAGCGCGGCCAACCCGCACGCGGGCCTGTTCGTGCGCGAGCAGGTCGAGGCGCTCGCGGCGCTGCGGCCGGACTGGCGCCTGGTCGTCGGCGGCTGGGGGCATCACGACGGCGCGCTGTCGCTGCGCAGCCTGCGCAGCAGCCTGCGTGCCCTGGGCTGGCGGTGGCGCGCGGGCGAGGGCGGCTGGCGCCGCCACGGTGCGATCGACGAAGCCGTCAGCCCGGCACTGACCTGGACCCTGGGCCTGCTCGGCGGCGGCGCCGCCGGGCTGCTGCGCGCGACGCGGCGCAATCTCGAGCGCATGACGCAGCGCTTCGGCGCGGTGCAGCTGATGCACGCCCACGTCGCCTACCCGGCCGGCTGGATCGCCGCCAGGCTGTCGGCGCAGACCGGCATCCCCTACGTGCTGACCGAACACATGGGTCCGTTTCCGTTCCCGGCCCTGCGCACGCGCGACGGTGGCCTGCGCGCCGAGCTGCGCGAGGCCTTCGAACACGCCGCCGCCAGCGTGGCGGTGAGCCCGGCGCTGGCCGAACGCATCCGCGCCGAGGGCCTGCCCTGCACGCACGTGATCCCGAACCTGGTCGACGAACGGCGCTTCCTGCCCGGCGACCCGGCGCCGCGGCCCTTCGTGCTGCTCAGCATCGCGGCGCAGACGCACCACAAGGGCATCGACACGCTGCTGCGCGCGTTTGCCCGCTGGAACCCGCCGGCCGGCGACGTCGAGCTGCGCATCGGCGGCGCCGGGCCGCAGGCGGCCGCGCACCGGCAGCTGGCCCGCGCGCTCGGCGTGGACGACCGCGTGCGCTGGCTCGGCGCGCTGGCGCCGCAGGACGTGCCGCAGCACGTCGTCGCCTGCCACGCCTTCGTGCTGGCCTCGCGGCACGAGACCTTCGGCGTCGTGCTTGCCGAGGCCCTGGCCTGCGGCAAGCCGGTGCTGGCCACGCGCTGCGGCGGGCCCGAGTCGATCGTCCACGACGGCAATGGGCGCCTGGTCGCGGTCGACGACGTGCCCGCGCTGGCCGAGGCGCTGGCTTGGATGAGGGCGCGGGCCGCCGAGTTCGACGCGGCGGCGATTCGCGCCGACGCGCTGCGGCGCTTCTCGCGCGCCGCCGTGGCCGGACGGCTCGCGGCGCTGTACGAATCGGTGATCGCGCGGCGATGAAGCTGCTGGCCGGGCTGCTGCCGAAGGAGCCGGGACGCGGCTTCGTGCGCGACACGTTGACGCTCGGCGCCGGCATGGCGCTGGCGCAGGCGGTGATGCTCGCCGTGCTGCCGCTGTGGTCGCGCCTGTACGGTCCGGCCGACTTCGGCCGCTACGGGGTGTGGACGGCGGTCGCCGGCATCGTGGCGATCCTGCTGACGCTGCGCCTGGACAACTGCATCGTCATCGCCCGCGACGATGCGCAGGCGCGAGCCCTGGTGCGGCTGTGTCTGTGGCTGGCCCTCGGCGGCGGTGCGGTGCTGGCCCTGCTGGCCTGGGCGGCGCCGCCGGCCTGGCGCGCCGGCATCGGCGTGGATCTGCTCGGCGACTGGCTGCCGCTGGCGGTGCTGGGCGGCGCGCTGACGGCCGTCGTGGCGACGCTGCAGCATGCCGCAAACCGGCAGCGCGCCTACCGGCGCATGAGCCTGTCGCGCATCGCGCTGGCCCTGGCCGCGGCAGCGGCCGGCAGCCTGCTCGGCGCGGCCGGCGTCGCCTCGGGGATGCTCGTCGCTGCGCTGGTCGGCAGTTTCGCCGCCTGGGGCGTGCTGGTCGGCACCTCGGGCGACGGCGCGCCGCGCCCGCGGCCGGCCGAGATGGCGCAGGCGGCGCGTGCGCACGCCGATGCGCCGCGCTACCTGTGGCCGTCGGCGCTGCTGGACGTGGTGACCCAGCAACTGCCGCTGCTGCTCATCGCGGCCTGGTATGCGCAGGAGGCAGCCGGCCAGTTCAGCCTCGCCTGGCGCGTGCTCGCGCTGCCGCTGTTCATGCTGGCCGGTGCCGCCGGCAGCGTCTTCTACCAGCGCATGGCGGCGCTGGCACAGCAGCCGCGCGAGGCGCGTGCCCTGCTGCTGCACACCTGGCGGCTGTTCGCGCTGCTCGGCGCCGCGCCGGCGCTGCTGGTGATGGGCTGGGGCGAGGAGCTGTTCGCGCTGCTCTTCGGCGCGCCGTGGCGGCCGGCCGGCCGCATGGCCGAGCTGCTGATGCCGCTGCTGTGGGTCATGTTCGTCAGCTCGCCCACCTCGACCAGCCTGATCGTGCTCGGGCTGCAGAAATGGTCGCCGCTGTTCGGCCTGGCGCTGCTCGCCTGCAGGCCGCTCGCCTTCTGGCTCGGCGCCCGCTTCGGCAGCCTCGACGCCGGGCTGCACGCCTGGGTGCTGGCCGAGATCACCGTCATCCTGCTCTACAACCTGCTCATCCTTCGCCGCCTGCGGCACTGGGGCCACTGATGTGCGGCATCGTCGTCAGCTTCACGCCCGGCGCGCCGACACACGCCGACACGCTGGCGGCGATGACCGCGCGCCTGCGCCACCGCGGCCCCGACGACGAGGGGCACCTGCTGGTCGACGGCGCCGTCGTGCGGCCGTTGGCGGGCGCCGACACGCCGGCCGCCGTGCTCGAGGCGCCGACGCCGTGGCAGCCGCAGGGCCGCCTCGGCGAGGGCGGCGCATGCGAGGCCCGCCTGTGGCTCGGTCACCGCCGCCTGGCCATCGTCGACCTGTCGCCGCTGGGCCACCAGCCGATGCGCCGCGGCGAGCAGCTCTGGGCCGTCTACAACGGCGAGGTCTACAACCACGTCGAGCTGCGTGCCGAGCTCGAGTCGCTCGGCCACCGCTTCGTCTCGCACAGCGACACCGAGGTGCTGCTGGCCGCCTACCAGCAATGGGGCGAGGCGGCGCTGGCGCGCTTCAACGGCATGTGGGCGCTGGTGCTGTTCGACGCGGCGCGGCGCACCCTGTTCGTGGCGCGCGACCGCTTCGGCGTCAAGCCGCTGTACGTTTGGCGCGGTGACGATGGCGCGCTGCTGCTCGCTTCCGAGATCAAGGCCCTGCTCGCCCATCCGCGCGTGCGCCCGGCGGCGGACCTGGAGGCCTGCGCCGAGTTCCTGCACAGCGGCCCGCAGGCCTGGCGGGAGGGCACCGAGTTCGCCGGCATCACGCGCTTCCCCGCCGGCCACTGGGCCGAGCTGGCGCTGGACGCGCCGCAGCGCTTCGAGCCGCGCCCGTTCTGGCATTGGCCCGAAGCGGCGGCCGGTGCCGAGCGCGAGCCGTTCGATGCCGGGCGCGCCACGCAGTTGCAGGAGCGCTACGCCGAATTGCTCGCCGACGCGGTGCGGCTGCGCATGCGTGCCGACGTGCGCCTCGGCACCGCGCTGTCGGGCGGGCTCGACAGCTCGAGCATCGCCGCACTGGTCAACGCCGAGCTGCGCGCGCGCGGCGCGCTCGAGAGGCAGGAGGTCTTCTCCAGCGTCTACGCCGACCCGGCCCTGCGCGCGCACGACGAGAGCGCCTTCATCGCCCGGGTGGCCGAGCGGCTCGACGTGCGCTCCAACCGCATCGAGCCGCGTGCTGCCGATCTGCCGGCGGCGCACGAGCGCATGGTCTGGGCGCTGGACACGCCACCGGCGAACACGCTGATGGCGAGCTGGCACACCTTCCGCCTGGTGGCCGAGCGCGGCGTGGTGGTCACGCTGGACGGGCAGGGCGCCGACGAGCAACTCGCCGGCTACGCCCGCTACCTGCGCAACCGCCTGGTGCACCAGCCGTTCGTCGCGGCGCTGGCCGAGGCGCGGGCCACGCTCGCCGGCATGCAGGGCTTCGCTCCGCACGTGGCCATCGGCCTCGGCGGACAGCTGCTGCGGCGCGCGGCGGGGCAGGGCGCGCTGGCGGCGCTGGTGCGGCGCCTCGGCATGGGCTCCGACCCCTCGCTGACTCTGGCGCAGGCCTTGCGCGGCGACTTCCTCGGCAACTTGCGCAATCTGCTGCTCTACGCCGACAAGACGGCGATGGCCTGGTCGGTCGAGTCGCGCATGCCGTTCATGGACGTCCGCCTGGTCGAGTTCCTGTGCAGCGTGCCGCCGGCCTACAAGCTGCACGCCGGCTGGACCAAGTGGCTGGCGCGTGCGGCGATGGCCGGCACGCTGCCCGACGAGATCGTCTGGCGGCGCGACAAGCTCGGCTGGCCGATTCCCGAGCAGGAGTGGTTCGGCGGCCCGCTCGCCGGCTGGCTGGCGCGGCAGCTCGACGGCAGCGCCTTCGTGCGCGAGGCCGCGGCGGCGGCCGGCCTGGCGCTGGCGAATGCGCCGCTGGCCACGCGGCTGCGCGCGCTCAACCTCGCGGCGTGGCACCGCCTCTTCTTCGAGGAGGCCGGCCGACCGGGCCGCACGCTCGGCCACGCCATGCGGACGGAGGCGGCGGCATGATGCGGGTCGTCCACGTCACCACCGTGCACCCGCGCGACGACATCCGCATCTTCCGCAAGGAGTGCGTGTCGCTGGCCAAGGCCGGCCACGAGGTGGTGCAGGTGGTGGGCGACGGGCTGGGCGACGCGCAGGTCGACGGCGTGCGCATCGTCGACATCGGTGCGCGGCCGGCCGGGCGGCTCGCGCGCATGCGCGTGCAGCCGGCGCGCGCGCTGGCCGCGGTGCGCGCGCTCGCACCGGCGCTGGTGCACGTGCACGATCCCGAGCTGCTGCCGCTGGCCGCGGCGATGGCGCGCGGCGGCGTGCCGGCGATCTACGACGCGCACGAGGACGTGCCGAGGCAGATCCTCACCAAGCAGTGGATCCCGGCGGCGCTGCGCGGCACGCTGTCGCGCGCCTTCGAACGCTACGAGAACGCGCGCGTGCGGCGCCTGGCCGCGGTGGTCGCGGCCACGCCGCACATCGCGCGGCGCTTCGCGGCGGTGGCACGGCGCAGCGTGACGGTGGCCAACTACCCGTTCCCGGAGGAGCTCGCGCCGCCGGACGAGGCGGTGCCGCGCGAGCGTGCCGTGTGCTACGTCGGCGGCATCATGCGCACGCGCGGCGCGCTCGAGATGGTGCGCGCGGTGGCGCAGGTGCCCGGCATGCGCCTGCTGCTGGCCGGACGCTTCGAGGACGCCGTGCTCGAGGCCGCCCTGACCGCCGAACCCGGCTGGGCGCAGGTGGAGTACCTCGGCCAGGTCGGCCGCGAGGAGGTGCGCCGCACGCTGTCGCGCGCCCGCGCCGGGCTGGTCACGCTGCTGCCGATGCCGAGCTACGTGGATTCGCTGCCGATCAAGATGTTCGAGTACATGTCCGCCGGGCTGCCGGTGATTGCCTCCGACTTCCCGCTGTGGCGCGACATCGTCGTGCGCCACGGCTGCGGTGTCTGCGTGGACGCCACCGACGTGGCGGCGATCGCCGGTGCCATCCGCCGCATCGTCGACGCGCCGCAGGCGGTGCAGGCGATGGGCGAGGCCGGCCGTGCCGCCGTGCAGGCCCACTACCGCTGGAGCAGCGCCGAGGCCGAGCTGCTCGCCCTTTACGAAGAGCTGTTGCGGTGAACATCCTGCTCCTCAACCACTACGCCGGCTCGCCGCGCCACGGCATGGAGTACCGGCCCTACTACCTGGCGCGCGAGTGGGTGAGGCTCGGCCACCGGGTGCAGATCGTTGCCGCCACCTTCTCGCACGTGCGCAGCGTGCAGCCCGCAGGGGCGGGCGACGAGCGCATCGACGGCATCGACTACCGCTGGGTCGCGACGCCGCGCTACGCCGGCAACGGCGTCGGCCGCGTGCTCAACATCTGGGCCTTCCTCAAGGCGCTGTGGCGCGATGCGCGGGACTGGGCCGAGGACTTCCGGCCGGACGTGGTGATCGCCTCCAGCACCTACCCGATGGACATCTGGGCGGCACGCCGCATCGCCCGCTTCGCCGGCGCGCGCCTCGTCCACGAGGTGCACGACCTGTGGCCCGCCTCGCCGGTGGAGCTGTCGGGCATGTCGCGCTGGCATCCGTTCATCCTGCTGTGCCAGCAGGCCGAGGACGACGCCTGCCGCCATGCCGACCGTGTCGTCTCGATGCTGCCCAAGGTGGGCCCGCACCTGGCCGCGCACGGGCTGGACCTGCGCAAGCTGCACGTCGTGCCCAACGGCATCGCGCCGGAGGAATGGAGCGGCGAGCCCGCGCCGCTGGCGCCGGCGCTGCGCGAGCACATCGCCGCGCAGCGTCGCGCGGGGTGCAAGGTGGTCGTCTACGCCGGCTCGCACGGCGAGCCCAACGCGCTGGACGTGCTGCTCGACGCCGCCGGTCTGCTGCGCGAGGAGCGCTACGCCTTCGTGCTGGTCGGCGACGGCCACGAGAAAGCGCGGCTGGCGGGCCGCGTCGCCGCCGAGGGCCTGGCCCACGTGGCGATGTTCGATCCGCTGCCCAAGGCGCAGATCCCGGCGCTGCTCGCCGAGGCCGACATCGCCTACATCGGCTGGAAGCGCCAGCCGCTGTACCGCTTCGGCATCGCGCCGAACAAGCTGATGGACTACATGATGGCCGGCGTGCCGGTGCTGCACTCGGTGGAGGCCGGCAACGACCCGGTGGCCGACGCCGGCTGCGGCCTGACGGTGGCGCCCGAATCGCCCCAGGCGGTGGCGCAGGGCCTGCGCCAGCTCGCCGCGCTGTCGCCTGGCGCGCGGCGCGCCATGGGCCGGCGCGGCCGCGAGTTCGTGCTCGCCCATCACAGCTATCCGGTGCTGGCGCGGAAGTTCCTGGAGGCGATCGGATGATGGAGCGCCCGGAGACCGATGCACTGGCCGAGCGCTACGCACGCCGCAGCGCCGCCGACCCGCGCTACAGCCTGCTGCGTGCCGACGTGCTGCTTGGCGTGCAGGAGCGCCAGCGCGCCATGCGCCGACTGTTCGCGCGGCATGGCGTCGACGACCCCGCGGCGCTGCGCCTCGTTGAGGTCGGCTGCGGCAGCGGCGGCAACCTGCTGGAGCTGCTGCGACTGGGCTTCCGCCCCGAGCACCTGGCCGGGGTCGAGCTGCTGCCCGAGCGCCTCGCGCAGGCACGGGCGCTGCTGCCGGGAGCGCTGGCGCTGCACGGCGGCGACGCCTGCGCGCTGGCACTGCCCGAGGCGTCGCAGCACATCGTGTTCGTCTCCACCGTGTTCAGCTCGCTGCTCGACGACGCCTTCCAGCAGCGCCTGGCCGCGACGATGTGGCGCTGGCTGCGCCCCGGCGGCGCGGTGCTCTGGTACGACTTCACCGTCGACAACCCGGCGAATCGCGACGTTCGCGGCGTGCCGCTCGCGCGCGTGCGGCAGCTCTTCCCGCAGGGCCGCGTCGACGCGCTGCGCGTGACGCTGGCGCCGCCGGTCGCGCGCCGCGTCGTGCGCCTGCATCCGGCCCTCTACACTGTGTTCAACACCGTTCCGGCGCTGCGCAGCCACCTGCTCGCCTGGATCGCCAAGCCCGACGCGCCATGAGTGCCGAACCCTTCCTGCCCTTCGCGCTGCCCGACATCGGCGACGACGAGATCGCCGAGGTGGTCGACACGCTGCGCTCGGGCTGGGTCACCACCGGTCCGAAGACGCGCCGCTTCGAGCAGGACTTCGCCGCCTTCCTCGGTGAGCCGGGCCTGCACGCGCTGGCGGTGAACTCGGCGACCGCCGGACTGCACCTCGCGCTGGAGGCGCTCGGCATCGGCCCCGGCGACGAGGTCATCACCACCACGCACACCTTCACCGCCACCGCCGAGGTGGTGCGCTATCTCGGCGCCGACGTGGTGCTGGTCGACATCGACCCGGCCACGCTGTGCATCGACGTGGCCGCCGTCGAGCGCGCCATCGGCCCACGCACGAAGGCGGTCATCCCGGTGCACTACGCCGGCCTGGCCGCCGACATGGCGCGCCTCGTTCCGCTGGCGAGGCGGCACGGCCTGAAGATCGTCGAGGACGCCGCGCACGCCCTGCCCAGCACCTGCGGCGGCAGGCTCGTCGGCACGCTGGACTCGGACGCCACCGTGTTCAGCTTCTACGCCAACAAGACCATCACCACCGGCGAGGGCGGCATGGTGGCGACGCGCGACGAGGCGCTGGCCCGGCGCATCGGCGTGATGCGCCTGCACGGCATCAGCCGTGACGCCTTCGACCGCTTCACCGCCACCCGGCCGAGCTGGCACTACGAGATCGTCGCGCCGGGCTTCAAGTACAACCTGACCGACATCGCCTCGGCGATCGGCATCCACCAGCTCAGGCGCGCGCGCGAGTTCCAGCGCCGCCGCGAGGCCGTCGCGCAGGCTTACCACCGCGCTCTGCACGGGCTGCCGCTGCACCTGCCGCCGTGGCCGGCGGCCGGCGAGCAGCACTCCTGGCACCTGTTCGTGGTGCGCCTCGCCGACGACGCGCGCATCGGTCGCGACGCCTTCATCGAGCAGCTGTTCGCGGCCGGCATCGGCTGCAGCGTGCACTACATCCCGCTGCACCTGCAGCCCTACTGGCGCGACCGCTACGCGCTGAAGGCGGCCGACTTCCCGCACAGCCAGCACGCCTACGAGCGCATGGTCAGCCTGCCGATGTACTCGCGCATGGGCGGGGCCGACGTGGCGCGGGTGGCGCAGGCGGCCCGGCGCATCCTCGGCGCCTAGAATCGCGGCTTTCCCAGCACCCCCTCAGCCCGGCATGTCCGAACGGCCCACCACGTCAGCGGCGCTCGATCCCGGCCGCATCCTCGCGCTGGCGCGCCAGACCTTCGACATCGAAGCCAACGCGCTGCTCGGCCTCAAGCAGCGCCAGGGCGACAGCTTCGTCGACGCGGTCGGCGCCGTGCTTGCCTGCCGCGGCCGCGTGGTGGTGATGGGCATGGGCAAGAGCGGCCACGTCGGCCGCAAGATCGCCGCCACGCTCGCCTCCACCGGCACGCCGGCGATGTTCGTGCACCCGGCCGAAGCCAGCCACGGCGACCTCGGCATGGTGACGCCGGCCGACGTGGTGCTGGCGATCTCCAACTCGGGCGAGAGCGACGAACTCGGCGCCATCCTGCCGGCGATCAAGCGCCTGGGCGTGACGACCATCGCCATGACCGGCAGGCCGGACAGCACGCTGGCGCGCCACGCCGACCTCGTGCTGTCCTGCGCGGTCGACCAGGAGGCCTGCCCGCTCAACCTCGCGCCCACCGCCAGCACCGCCGCCCAGATGGCGCTGGGCGACGCCCTCGCGGTGGCGCTGCTCGATGCGCGCGGCTTTCGCGAGGAGGACTTCGCACGCTCGCACCCCGGCGGCGCGCTCGGCCGCAAGCTGCTCACCCACGTGCGCGACGTGATGCGCAGTGGCGCCGACGTGCCGCGCGTGGAGGCCGCCACCGGCCTGGTCGACACCGTGCGCGAGATGACGCGCAAGGGCCTCGGCGCCACCGCGGTGGCCGATGCGCAGGGCCGCGTGATGGGCATCTTCACCGATGGCGACCTGCGCCGCCTGATCGAGACCGGGCGCGACCTGCGCACGCTGCGTGCCGAGGACGTCATGCACCGCCGGCCGCGCGTGGTGCGCGTGGACGACCTCGCCGTCGAGGCCGCCGACCTGATGGAGACGCACCGCATCACCAGCGTGCTGGTGGTCGATGCCGACGGCCTGCTCGTCGGGGCGCTCAACTCCAACGACCTGATGCGCGCCAAGGTCATCTGAGCGGTCGCCGATGGCCAAGCGCGTGTTCGACCTCGTCGTCGCCGGCGCCGGCCTGCTGCTGCTCTCGCCGCTGCTGCTGCTCATCGCGCTGGCGATCCGGCTCGATTCGCCCGGTCCGGTGTTCTTCCGCCAGGAACGTGTCGGCCGCGGCGGGCGCCGCTTCCGCATCCACAAGTTCCGCACCATGCGCCACGGCGCGGCGGGCTCGCCCATCACTATCGGGGCCGACGCGCGCATCACCCGGGTCGGCGCCTTCCTGCGCCGCGCCAAGCTCGACGAACTGCCGCAGCTGATCGACGTGCTGGCCGGTGCCATGAGCCTGGTCGGACCGCGCCCCGAGGTGCCGCGCTACGTGGCGATGTATCCGCCGGCGCTGCGCGACAAGGTGCTGTCGGTGCGGCCGGGCATCACCGATCCGGCCTCGATCGAGTACCGCGACGAGAGCGAGCGGCTGGCGCGCGCCGCCGACCCGGAGCACGAGTACGTGCATGTGATCATGCCGGCCAAGCTGCGCCTGGCCGAGGCCTATGTCGAACGGGCCTCGCTGGCCACCGACCTGCGCGTCATCCTGCGCACGCTGGGCGTGCTGCTGCGTCGCGGGGGCGCGGCGTGACGCAGGGCTGGGTCGCGCTCGAGCGGCTGCTGGTGCGCATGCGCCCGCACCGGCGGATCTTCGCGCTGCTCGTCGATGCCGTGGTCATCGCGCTGGCCTGGAACGCCACCTACCTGTTCCGCCTCGGCTTCGAGCGCTGGACCTCGGCGCGACCCGACTACGATGCCTGGGTCCTGCTCGCGCTGGTCGCGCTGTACATGGCCGTGTTCGTCGCCTTCGGCGTGCCGCGGTGCATCTGGCGCTTCGCCGGCTTCGGCGACATCCAGCGGCTGATGCTCGCCTGCGCCATCGCCGGCGGACTGGGCGCCGCGGCCGTGATGGGGCTGGGCCTGAGCAAGGTGCCGCGCGCCGTGCTGGCGCTGCACCCGGTGATCAGCCTGATGGGGCTGACGCTGGCGCGCATCGGCTACCGCATGCTCTACGAGCACATGCGCAGCCGCATCGTCGGCGCCAGCGGCGAGATCCGCCGCGCCCTCGTGCTCGGCGCCGGCAGTGCCGCACGCCGGCTCATCGCCGGCATCCAGCACGACGGCTGGCTGGTCGTCGGTCTGCTCGACGACGACGCCGGGAAGCAGGGCGGCCGCGTTGCCGGCGTGCCGGTGCTCGGGCCCCTGTCCACGGTGGCGGCTCAGGCCGGGCGGCTGGGCGTCACCCATCTCGTCATCGCCATGCCTGGCGCCACGCCGGCGCAGCGCCGCCGCGCCGTCGACCTGGTGCTGCCGACCGAGCTGCCGGTGCTCACCGTGCCCAGCGCGCGGGAGCTGCAGGAGGGCATGCGCCAGCAGCTGCGCGACATGGAGCCCGAGGACCTGCTCGGCCGCGCGCCGGTGCAGCTCGACGAGGCCGGCATCGGCGAGGTGCTGCAAGGCCGCACCGTGCTGGTCACCGGCGCGGGTGGCAGCATCGGCAGTGAACTGTGCCGGCAGATCGCGCGCTACCGGCCGGCGCGGCTGGTGCTCTACGAACTGGGCGAGTTCAACCTGTACAGCGTCGAGCAGGCGCTCGGCGAGCAGTTCCCGGACCTGCCGCTGGTGCGCCTGATCGGCGACGTGCGCGACGAGGCGCAGCTGCGCGCCACCTTCGCGCAGTGGCGTCCCGACATCGTCTTCCACGCTGCGGCCTACAAGCACGTGCCGCTGATGGAACGCGACAACGCCTGGGCGGCGCTGCGCAACAACTCGCTCGGCACCTGGCTGGCGGCACGCGCCGCCGCCGAGTGCGGCGCGCAGCGCTTCGTGCTGATCAGCACCGACAAGGCGGTCAACCCGACGAACGTGATGGGCGCCACCAAGCGCGCCGCCGAGATGGCCATCGTGACGCTGGCCGCGCGCTACCCGGCCACCCGCTTCATGGCAGTGCGTTTCGGCAACGTGCTCGGCTCCAGCGGCAGCGTGATCCCGAAGTTCAAGGAGCAGATCGGGCGCGGCGGGCCGGTCACCGTGACGCACCCGGACGTGATCCGCTACTTCATGACCACCACCGAGGCGGCGCGCCTGGTGCTGCAGGCCGCGGCGATCGGCGAGAGCGGCCAGGTGCTGGTGCTCGACATGGGCGAGCCGGTGCGCATCGTCGACCTGGCGCGCGAGATGATCCGCCTGGCCGGCCGCGGGCCGGGCGAGGTGGAGATCGTCTTCACCGGGCTGCGCCCGGGCGAGAAGCTTTACGAGGAACTGCTCGCCGATGCCGACGCCACGCTGCCGACCAATGTGCCGGGCATCCACCTGGCGCGCCTGGCGGGCGGCAACGAGCGGGTGGTGGCGCTGCTCGAGTGGGCCGCAGGCACGGCGCTGGCCGACGATGCCGAGGTGCAGAGGCGGCTCGCCGGCTGCGTGCCCGAGTATCGCGAGGGGCCCGCGGCGGAGGCCGCCGCGCCGGTGCCACAATCCGCACTCCGATGAAGATCGCCTACCTCGACCCGGCCTACAGCGGGCACTTCGGTGCCCTCGCCGCCACGCTGGCCCGGCGCACCGGCGGCGACGTGGTGGCGCTGCTCTCGTCGCCGGCCTACCGGCTGTACACCGGCGGCGACCGCGCGCTGGTCTGGCAGCCCGGGCTGTCGGAGCACCTGCGCGAGCTGCCGCACGAGTTCGACCACGCCACCTGGGCGCCGATGAAGGACCCGCGCTCGATGTCGGTGTTCGCCCACGCGGTCGATTGGTTCCGCCAGCGCTTCGCCGAGGAAGGCATCGAGCTGTGCCTGGTGTTCTCCGATGCGCGGCCGTTCTCGGTGGCGGCGCGGCTGGCCGCTGCCGAGCTGGGGGTGGTGGTGCTGTACTTCGAGCGCGGTGCGTTCCGCTACAGCACCTCCAGCCTGAGCACGCAGGGGCTGAATTCGCGCTTCAGCCTGCAGCGCGCCGAGAGCCTGCCCGGACTGCATGGCGTCGCCGCCGACGACCCGCTGGACAAGCGCGAGGCCGAGCCCTGGCTGCGCACCCGGTTCGCGCGCTTCCTGGTCCACAACGCGCTGGCCTGCCTGGTCAACCGCGACCGCGGCCGCATCCAGCACAAGCGCTACGCGCTCGGCCCCTACCTGCGGCTGGCCTGGGCGCAGTGGCGCACCGAGCACCACCTCGCCGACGGCGAGAACGTGCCCGTGCCCAAGGGGCCTGGCGAGCCGCTGGTCGTCGTGCCGCTGCAGCTGGCGACCGACTCGCAGCTGGTGCTGCACTCGCCGTTCACCGACAACCAGCATTTCATAGACTTCGTCAGCACCGAGGTGCAGCGCGTGCTGCCGGGCGCGCCGGTGCTGTTCAAGCGCCACCCGATGGACGCGACGCACTACCGCCTGCCCGCCGGGGCGCACATGGTCGGCGGCAACCTCGCGCGCTTCCACCGCGCCGACCCGATCGTCGTCTGCATCAACTCCACGGTGGGCTTCGAGGCGCTGGTGCGCGGCGAGCGGGTGATCTGCTTCGCGCCGAGCTTCTACGCCGACGCGAAGCCCCTGGTGATGGCCACGCCGCAGAGCTTCGGCCAGCGGCTGCGCGAGGTGGCCGCTGCGCAGGGCGACGCCGAGGCCGGCGCGGCGCTGCGCGCCAGCGTGCTGCGCTGCTACCAGGCCCCGGGCGACGCCTGGGCCTACACCGCCGCGGACGTCGAGGCGACGGCCGAGGTGGTGATGAAGCACTTCCGCGCCGCGCGGCTGACGCTGGTGGTACCGCGCCCGGCCGAAGTGCCGCTCAGGGCCGCCGAAGCCGGGCACGCCATCGCTTGAGGCGGCGCAGGGCGCGCAGCCACCACGGATCCGCCGGCGGCGCGCTGGCCTGCCAGTGCGCCAGTTCGTGCAGCACGCGCTCGGGCGTGGTGAAGGCACCGGTGGTGCGGCTCACGTAGGTCGGGTAGGCGATCAGCGCGCCCGCCACCAGCTCGTCGAGCGTCAGTCGGCGCGTGCGGCGAGGGCAGGCGTGGCGGTCCTCGGTCAGGCCCCAGCCGGCGTAGAAGGGCAGGCCGTGGCAGACCACCGGCCGGCCGCGCAGCAACGCCTCGAAGCCGGCCAGCGAGGTGAGCACGTGCAGTTCGTCGACCTGCTCGAAGAGGCGGTGGATGGGCACGTCGGTCACCACCTCGTCGCACCAGCGCCGCGCCTCGTCCATGCCGGCCTCGCCGGGGCGCTTGCCGGCCAGCACGTCGGGGTGCGGCTTGTAGACGATCCAGGCGTCGGGCCGCAGGGCGCGCACCGCCTCCAGGAGGCCGAGGTTGGTGCGCACGGCCGGCGCACCGAAGGCGATCGAGGCGTCGTTCTCCACCTGTCCGGGCACCAGCACCACGCGGCGCGATCCCGGGGGCCGCTGCCAGGCCCCGGCGCCGACGTTGTACTTGGTGATGCCGCGCGCCACGATGGCCTGGCGCAGCGCCCGTGCGCGTTCCTGCAGGGCGGCGTCGAAGCCACCGGCCTCGAGCAGGTGCTCCAGGTCCGAGGGCGCGCCGGCGTCGTAGTACATGCCGCTGCGGTCGATCACCCACGACAGCGGTTGCACCAGGTTCGCGCCCAGGCCCACCGAGCGCAGGAAGCCGTCCTCGAGGCGCAGCAACCCGGGGACCGGCTCGCCGCGGCCCCACACGGCGCGCGCCTCGCCCTCGGCCAGCGGCTGCGCCTGCTCGACGAAGCGCACCGTGCTGCCGCCGAGGAAGGCGCGCACGCTCGGCTGCTTCCACTGCGAGAAGCCTGCCGCCTGCACCTGCGGCGCAAAGCGCTCGCGCATGCGTCGCTGCAGCGCCATCCAGTCCATCACGCGCTCGGCCTCGCAGCGCTCGAAGGTCTCGGGGTCGATGTAGCGGGGGTAGTCGACCAGCGCGGCGTGGGCGAGGCCAGCCAGCGTGACGGCGCGGGCGCCGCGCCGGCGTTCGGGCGCCGGCAGTTCGTCGCCGGTCAGTCCCCAGCCGGCGTAGAAGGGCATGCCGAAGCAGCGCACCGGCTTGCGCCACATCAGCGCCTCGAAGCCCATCTGCGAAGTCACGACGTAGACCGCCGCCGCGGCCTCGAGCAGCGCCGGCGGGTGCGCGTTGGTCGCGAGCAGGGTCACGCGCGACGCCTGGCCGGGCGTCAGTGCGCCGAAGTGGGCGCGCTTGCGACCCTCGACCACGTCCGGATGCACCTTCAGCACCACCGGCAGGCCGGGGTGCTCGTCGAGCGCGGCCTCCAGCATGCGCAGGAAGCTGTGCTCGCTGGCCATGCCGTAGGCGATCGACGCATCGCCGGCCGTCTGGTCGACCACCAGCACGAAGGGCCCGGACGCCGGCGGCGGCATCTCGCGTGCGTGGTTGTACTTGGACAGCCGGCCGTCTCGCCATGCAGCCACGATGCGCTCGCCGCGCGCCAGTTCGTCGATGCTGCGCGCTCGCGCGATGTCCTGCTCGAGCTTGGAGGGTCGGTGCGCGTCGTAGTAGACGCCGACCGGGTCGATCGAGACGCTCAGCGCGGCATCGCCGTCGCCCGGCCGCACCGAGCGCAGGAAGCCGTCCTCGAGGGCGAGGTAGGGCAGGCCGTGCCGGGCGGCCCAGGCGGCGTCGCGGGCGAAGACGCCTTTCAAGCCCCAGCCGACGATCGCCTCGACCTT
The DNA here is from genome assembly GCF_937952055.1 of uncultured Piscinibacter sp. Taxonomy (GTDB): domain Bacteria; phylum Pseudomonadota; class Gammaproteobacteria; order Burkholderiales; family Burkholderiaceae_C; genus Piscinibacter. The sequence goes on along the minus strand of NZ_CALFYO010000021.1, from coordinate 699,651 downwards.
GTCATGGCGCAGCACGACGGGGCGGTAGCGCAGCGGCGCGCCCAGCAGCGTGGAGAGGTGCGGCGTCAGACAGGGGCCGATGCGGCGGGTGACGAAGGCCATCGCTGAGCTCAGGTCGTTTCTGCGATGGCCTCGGCCGTGCCGGACTGCGCCGCGCGGTACAGCGAGGCTCCTGCCAGGGCCTGCTGGAGCAGCCGTTCCGTCCATGACTCCTGGAACCGGGCACGCGCCTGCGAGCGTCCGCGTGAGTCCAGGCCCGTGGCCGCGGCGGTCATCAGCGAGTTCTCGCGGCTGGCCGCCACGATCAGCGGGCGGCCGAGACGGTAGAGCGAGCGCGGACCGAATGCCACCTGGAGGCGGGTGAAGTATTCGCCGTCGGAGCCGAAGCGGTGCTCGTCGAAGTAGCCGATGCGCTGCAGCACCTGCCTGCGGAAGACGATCGAATTCGGCGTGCGCCGCTGCATCGGCCAGACCAGGCTGGACCAGAAGAGGCCGTCGTCCTGCAGCCGGATGTACTCGCAGCTGACGGCCTGCACCCAAGGTCGCCGGCGCAGCACCTCGAGGCACAGGCCGAAGCGTTCGGGGCACGACCAGTCGTCCGCATCGTTGAACGCGATGACGTCGCCCTGCACGAGCGCCAGGCCGATGTTCTTGGCCGCGTAGGTGCCCAGATTGCGCTTCAGCCGGACGGGCCGGAGTCGGGTGTCGGTGCGCGACATCGCCACGAGTCGCTGCCAGGTCTGGTCGCGGCTCGCGTCGTCGACGGCAATCAGCTCGAGATCGCGATGGTGCTGGCCGAGCACGGACCGGACCGCCGCCTCGACGTAGTCCGCGCAATCGAAGCAGGTCATCACCACGCTCAGCTTCACCGCGTTCCGGGCCGGTGTCGCTGGCGTGCCGTCCACGTCGATGTTGCCGACGGCGAGCGCCTTCGCGGCGTCGAGCAGCCGCACGCGCGAGAGTCCGTTTGCCTGCAGGAAGCGGTTCAGACCCTCCAGTTGCCGTGGCGCTGAGGGCTGCAGGTTGGCCCAGAGCAGCCAGCGCTGCGGGCCGAGCAGTTCGGCATGCGCCTCCAAGTGCGTTTCGCACGCGTCGCGCTCGCCGAGCCGCAGCAGCAGCGCTGCCTCGGCGGCCGAGGGTCGACCGCTGGCGCGGATGAGGTCGAGGGCCACCGCGGGCGCCAGCGGCGCCGTGCAGTTCATGGCCGCGTCGATGTCGCGCCGGGGGATTGCCGGGTCGGGCAACCGGGCCGCCAGCGAACGGGCGAGTTCGACCGCCTCGTCCGCCTTGCCGAGCAACGCAGCGAGCCGGATCGCCATCGACGGGAGCTTCGACGCTTCCGGCGTATCGCGCATGCCGGTCGTGGCACGCTCGCCGAGGCCGAGTTGCAGGCACAGGTCGCAGTACTCGACGCCCTGGGATCGGCCGCGACGAAGCAGGCGCAGCAGCCGGTGTATCGGGGGGCCCTGAATGGCCAGCCGCACGGCCGCCGCGTAGCGTCGCGCGCGTGCTCTGAAGGACATGGTTCGGGTGGGCCTAAGGCGTGGTGAGGAAGCGGGAGCCGGCGATTATCGCGTCAGCGCTGCCGCAGGCCGCGCAGTCAAGCCCCGGCGCTGGCCACGAATAGAATCCCGACACCGTTCGACACGCGGCACGTTGCCGTCCTCGGCGGCCTGAAGGGTGTCAGCGCGTGCAGAGGAAGACGTGTCGGGAGGATCGATGAAGCACAGGCTGGCAATCCTCGGCTCCTGCGTCTCGCGAGACCTGTTCACGCACATTCCGCAGGCCCTGGACGCGGTGGAACTCGGCCCCTACGTCTCCCGCGCCACGCTGATCTCGATGTCCGGCCGCCCGCCGGCACGCGTCGTCGCCAAGCTTGCCGGGCACGTGGCCAAGCGCTTCGACGATCGGCGTTTCGTGCTCGACGCGCGCAAGGACTACTTCCGGGTGCTCGCCAAGGACGCGCCCGAGGTGCTGGTGCTGGACCTGATCGACGAGCGGCATGCCACCTACCTCTTCGACGACGGCGCGCTGACGGTCACCAAGGTGAGCAAGGAGTTCCTCACCGAACATGGCCTGCAGCGCCTGCCGCGTATCGCCAGCCCGTTCAGCGCGGACTGGCTGCGGCTCCAGGCGCACAGCCTCGAGACCCTGATCGACCGCCTGCGCGCCGACTTGCCGAAGACACGCTTCATCGTGCATGCGGCCCCCTACGCGATGCGCTACCTGGCCGAGGGCGAAGTTCGGGGCTTTCCCGACACCGCGCCGATCCTGCGCTGGAACGAGTACCTGGACGCGGCCTATGCGCGGCTGGCGCAGGCTCTGGACGCGCCGATCATCGGTCCCGGGGCTGCCGGTGCGCTGGCCGGTGGCGAGCACCTGTGGGACCTGACGCCATTCCACTACGACATCGGGTACTACCGCACGTTATGGTCGTCGCTGGCCGCGCAGCTCGATGGACGTGGCGCGGTGGCGGGTCTGTCGGCGTGAGGATGCGGTCGGACGTTGAGCAGCGCACGCACTGAACGCGCTTCACCTGGAGACCCCATCATGCTCGTGACCGCACACTCCCGCGATTTCCGCCGCGCCCGACTCTGGGTCGCCGTCCCGCTGCTGACGTTCGGGCTGATGTCCGTGGCCGAGCCGCGTGAACGTGGCGTGAAGGCAGGCGACGTCTGCGTCACCAACGGCGTGGTCGAGAAGGAAGCCCGCGGCAGGTTCGTCATCAATTCGCCCAGTTCGCGGGCGGTCGTCAAAGGTTCCGACGACAGTGCCGGGGCGATCAAGTTCGAGTACCTGGGCCCCGCCGCGGGTGAGACGAAGCTGGCGTCGGGTGTCGTGCGACGGCAACTCGGCGTCAAGCTGCGTGCCGAGGACAGCTGCAACGTGATCTACGTCATGTGGGGCATCGAGCCGGAGCCCGGACTGGTGGTCTCGATGAAGGTCAACGAAGGCAAGACGACCCACGCCCAGTGCGGGGTGAAGGGCTACAAGCTGGTGCCGGCCAGGTTCGAAAAGCCGGTGGCGCCGATCAAGGTCGGCGAGCCGCGCACGCTGGCGGCAAGCCTGGACGAGAACCGCAAGCTGACCGTGCGGGTGGACGGTGACGTGGTGTGGGAAGGTATCGCGTTCCCGACCGCCAAGACGATGTATGGCTACACCGGCATTCGCACGGACAACGTGCGCGTCCGCTTCGAATGGCTGGCGGACGACAACGAGGTGCCGGCATCGCGCCGGGCCGGACGCGCGGCGCCCAAGGTGGTGTGCAACAAGGTGCAGGGCTGAGTGACTGGCTGAGCCGAGGTGTTCACTTCGGGTCGAGCGCCTCCTCGTCGCATACCAGTTCGGGGTCTTCTTCCGGGGCGGCGGCCTCGCCGGCTCCGAACTCCTGCGCGAGCCTTCCCGAGAAGAAGTGGCTCATCACGTAGTTCACGCCGAACTCGTTGACCGTGCGCAGGTTCGGGTCGTAGAACATGCCGCGGGACGGGTGCGAGGAGATGATCTCGTAGGACGGGAAGTACCAGGCGTCGGGCAGGTTCTTCGCCAGGTCACCGGCCACGGCGCGCAGCACCGACTTCGAGTACGTCGTCGCGACGAGAACGTGCTCTCCGGAGGCCGTGGCGGTGAGCGGCACCGGTGACACGGTCAAGAGCAGCCGCGCGCGCGGGTTGACCTCGCGCAGGCCCGTCCAGAAGCGCGTCATGTCTTCGGCGATCTCGGGGTAGCCAAAGTTGCGGAACTCGTAGCGTGCCGGGTCGAACTCGCCGCAGATCGTCCCCGGCGCCGTCGGGAAGCTGGTGCCGTCCTCGCGCGACAGCCAGGCTTCGGTCAGGCCGAGCGTGAAGACGAACAGGTCCAGCGTCTCGAACATCGCGCGGACACGCTTCAGGTGCGCCCGACGCAGCTTGAGCACCAGATCGGCGCTCGCCTGTCCCACCGCGTCCACGCTCGGCCGCAGCGCGTCGAAGAAGCGGCCGTCGCGCTGCCAGACGATCTCGGCGGGAGTGCGCCGGCCGAACGCCTCCTCGAAGAGCTGCAGCAGTTGCCGGGCGGTGTAGATGTTGCCGTAGCGGCAGGAGTACACACGGTAGCCGAACCGTCGCGCGTCCTCCAGCGACGCGAACAGCGACGGCGGCGGCGGCTCGAGGTCCATGAACGCCGCACCGCGCCGTGCCAGGTTGTTGCCGATGTGCTGGGCGAAGCACGAGCCTGCGGTGGCGATCTTGTCCTGCCGCGTCAGCGGCAGCGGCTGCCACAACTCGGAGAGTTCGGCGAAGTGGACGTCCGACACCGCCGAGCGCCAGTAGGCGCGCGGCGCGAGCTTGGAGTAGGGATTGGCGGCCATGGCGTTTGCGTCTCTAGAGCTTATTGCGTCAGCTGCCACTGCGCCACGGCATCGGCCAGGCGCAGGTCCTCGGCATCCACGGCGGCCGATTTCGCCGGTGATGCCGGGGTGGATGCGGGGGGCGCCGCCGGTGCGCGCAGCTGGTGCAGCTTGGTCAGGATGGAGTCGGCGTACAGGTTGGGCGCGTACATCGCGGCCTTGAGCCAGGGCGTGCAGGCCGGCATCGGGATCGAGCCGCTGTGGCCCGGGATGCCGTAATACTCACTGTGCAGGATCACGCGGTTGCGCGCATCCGGCTTCAGGCCCTTCGCCAGATCGAGGGTCTGGTTGTAGAGGTGATATCGGTCGCCAGCGGCATTGAGCAGGCAGACGAAATTGGGTACGGACTGCGCATAGAGCTCGGCGACGTTCACACAGAGCTGCGACGCGAGCGCCGTGGCATCGATCGCTCGAGGCCAGCAATGTTCGCGGTACGAGGTAATCGGGCCCTCGAGATAGTTCAACAGGTTGATCTGCGGGTTCGCCACCAGCGCCAGGCTGCCCGGATGCGCGTGAGAGTAGAACAGCGCCGCGAAGCCGCCCGCGGAGGCGCCGAAGTAGATGGTGCGCTTCACCTGCAGCAACTGGCTGAGGCGCGCGAAGAAGCGCGGCAGGACCTGCTGCAGCGGCAGGTCGTGCGCGCCGGCATACCACGCCGCCTTCAACTCTGTGCTGCGCGCCAGGGTCGGGTCCGAGATCGAGATCTGATGGGCCCCCGAGGCGACCGAGAAGTGCGGCTGGAAGAAGGGCAGCGGGCGCTTGGCCTGGTCCACCGCGCCGTGGAACACGACCACCAGGTTGGGGCTCGAGCCCTTGCGGTAGTGCACCGGCAGCCGCAGCCCCTCGAACTCCACCAGTACCGGTTGGGCGTGCGATGGGAGATCCGTGATGGCGATGTTCTGCATGGTCGCGTCTCGTTCCTCAGCCTTCCGCCGGCGTGGCCGAAGACGGCGGCGCCGGCCGCGGCAACAGCGCGCCGAATGCCGCGCCCAGCGTGCGCTCGCGCGTGGCCAGGATGGATCCGATGTCACCCTCGAGGGCCTCGCTCCAGGGTTCAACCGAGCGCACCAGCTTGGTCTGGCGCGTATCGTCCTTGCGGAACTCGCGGAACAGGGTCGACTCCTCGAAGCCGAGCGACTGCAGGTAGCCGGCCTGCCGTTCGATGGCGATCATCGGCGCGCCGATTCGCTTGCAGGCCAATGCCAGCCAGACGTCGGCCATGCCCGTGGTCTTGAACTCGGCGATGTCCGGGCGCAGCAGGTCGGTGTGGAAGGCCACGGTGCCCGTGCCCAGCTGGTTGACCACCACGTCGTGCGGCAGTTCGTGCTCGAAGTGGTACAGCGTGCGCCCGCGGAAGTAGTTCCGGATCGGCTTGGCGAAGATCGTGCCGTGCAGGCCCACGACGGCGCGCCGCTCGTAGAAGTCGACCTTGCGGATCAGGGTCTCGACGTAGTCGGGTGGGTAGGCAATGTCGTCGTCCACGGTCAACACGAAGCCCGAGGACAGGGACTGCATGAAGTGGAACTTGCCGTTGTCGCGCAGGTCGCGCGCCTTGCCGCCGAGCTCCGCGGTGATGCGCGAGTGGCGCAGGAAGTCGGGAACTTCCTCGTACTCGTTCAGGTAGACATACAGGTGGTCGACCTGCGGCAGCAGCCGCGCGACCACTTCGCGCAGCTTGTCCTTGCGCGGCGGAAAGCTGGCGATGCAGGCCGAGACGGCATTGTGGTCGTACCGGCCCGGCGCCACCACCAGCTTGCCGTAGACCGGAAACGGGCGCCGCACCACCGGGAAGGGCATGTACGGTCGCAGGCTCTTCTGCGACAGGAACTCGTGCCAGCGCGTCACCATGGCGGCGTAGTGGCGCCGCTGCGGCGACAGGAAGCTCTGGTTCTCGCGCCGCGGCTCGATGAAGTTGATGGCGTTCTCCGGGTCGCGTGTGAGCGAGCCCTCGCGCAGCAGTGCCGTGTAGAGCACGCGCTTCACGTTGGAGTGCGACTCGGGGCCGTAGGTGGCCTTGATCCGGCGCAGCATCTCGTCGTCTGCCGAGGTGCGGATGCTGTCGAAGTAGCCGACCTCGCGGATCACCGAGCGCTTGATCATCTGGCTGATGTAGGCGATGCGCTCGGTGACGCCGTTGATCTCGATCGTCTTGCCCTCCGTGTCCACGCGGATGTGGTTGCACGTGCTCACGGCGATGCCAGGGCGGTTCAGAGCCTCGTACTGCAGTGCCAGGCGATTCGGGTCCGAGGTGTCGTCGCTGTCCATGAAGGTCACCGCGACGCCCTTCGAGCGGGTGATGCCGAAGTTCTTGCAGAAGTAGGTGCCCCGGTTGTCGCCGAAGCAGAACAGCCTGACCCGTGGATCCTCCGCGGCAAGGCGCTCGACGATGGCGCGGGTGTCGTCCGTGCTGCAGTCGTCGACGACGATCAGCTCGAGGTTGGTCCAGGTCTGCGCGGTGATGGAGCGGATGGCCGGCTCGATCAGCGCCCCGGTGTTGAACGAGGTCATGATCACGCTGACGAGCGGCTGACCGGAGTGCGTCTCGTGATGGCCCGTGACGCCGCCCAGAGGGCGCGACATGTAGGCCACGCCTGCGAGCCGCACCTTGTCGGGCCGCGGCAGCGGCGTGTCGGGCGACGAGGTGTCCACCACCACCGGCGCCGGCGGTGGGGCCGGCTGGGCTGCCGGAGCCGCGGGGGCCGCTGGCGCCCTGGCGGGCGCTGCACCGGTCGGCGGGCGCGGAGCGCCGACCGCAGCGGCCGCAGCGGCGGCCGCGGGTGCGGTCTGCGGGGCGGGGGGCGCCGCGTCGGTGTTGCGCATCAGGCCGAAGATCTGCAGGAACCGCTTGACGCGTCGCAGGCTGCCGAACACGCGGCCATTGAGGAGCTTATCGAAGCGCCGCTCGGCGCGCGTCATGCGGCGCTGGTAGTCCTTCGACAGCAGTCCGTGCTCCAGGCGCAGTCCCTCGATGGACTCGACGATCTGGCGCGTGCCCTCGCTTTGCGCGCGAGCGGCCCGCACCACGTCGTCGGACAGTGTCGCGAAGCGCGCGCGGGTGGACTGCAGTTCGGCCTCGAGCGCGGCCAGTCGCTGGGCCTCGAACGCGCCCAGCCGTTCGTCGAACGCGGCCAGCCGTTCGTCGAGCGCGGCCAGCCGTTCGTCGAACGTGTCGGCGCGGCCGGGCAGGTTCGCCAGCGCGGCGAACTGGCGGTCGAGCCGCTCGCCGAGCGCCGCCAGTTCCTGCCGCGTGCGCTGGTTCACTTCGGCCTGCTGCAGCGTGCGAAGCTCGCCGACTGCCTTGGCCGACTCGTCGGCGCTGCGCGCCGCTCCGCGGGCCTGCCGCAGCGCGGCGCGCGAATCCTCGCGCACCGTCAGCAGCGAGGCGGCGATCAGGGCCAGGAGTTCGGGGCGGCGCGCCAGTTCGGCCACCGGCAGGAACACGTACGTCGGGCTGGCATTGAAGACGTTGCAGCCCACGTACCCGAGTGGCCGCAGCGTGCCGTCGAGCAGCTCGAAGTCGCTGCGGTTCAGGCACTCGCACGCCACCACCGGCTGGTCGCGTGCCAGCAGTGCGGTGGCACCGCGGATCACCTCGGCCTCCATGCCTTCCACGTCGACCTTCAGCAGCCGCACCGTGGGCAGCGTGCCGAGCATGTCGTCGAGCGCAACCAGCGGCAGCATGCCGTCGGCAGACTCGGCCAGCCGCGTGGCACCGGAATTCTTCTCGTCGCTGGAGACCACCCTCGCCGTCCCAGAGTGCGCGCCGACGGCCTCGGCCCGTACCTCGATCAGCGCGTCCAGCCCGTTGATACGACGGTTCTCCTGCAACAGCGCGGCGACGGCCGGCACCGGCTCGAAGGCGGTCACCCGACAGCCCGTGATGCCGGCGAAGAAGACAGCGTGCGTGCCGATGTTGGCCCCCACGTCGAGAACATGGTCGCCCGGGCTCAGCACGGTCTGCAGCGCGCGCAGCATCTGGAGCTCGTAGAAGCCGCCGGTCTCCTGCATGGTGGCGAGGATGTGATCCTCGGCGCTGGGGAACACGAAGTAGAAGGGCCGGCCGCGGTCCTGGATGGAAATGACGGCGGTCTTGGGCGTGATGTTGCTCAAGGTCTTGTCCTGGCGCACGAGCGCAATTGGCAATCGATCAGAGGTCGAACAGCACTTTGGCCGCCACCGCGATCTGGTAAATGATCTGCGTGATACCGCGGGTCAGCTCGACGCTCTTGGTCTCGATTTTGGGCATCACCATGATCTCGTCGCCGGGCTGAAGCGCCGTGTTTCGCGAGTCGCCCACGCTGCCGTCCTGCCGAACGACGAGGACCTTCGCACGGTCCGCGCCCTGCGTGTAGCCGCCGGAACGGGTCACGTAGTCCTCGGCGCTGGCGTTGTTGTCGTAGGCGAGCGCGCTCGGGAAGATGACCTCGCCGCTGACGAGCACGAGGTGGCTGCGTTCGGGCAGGCGAATCACATCGCCGTCCTCGAGCAGCAGTTCACCCGACTCGCTGCCCTGCGCCAGGATCACCTGGCCCTTGGGCTGGACGGTGCGGGCGCGCTCGATGAACTCGAGGATCTGTTGCGCCTCGCGGCTGCGCAGAGCGGCCTCCTCGCTGGTGGCCGAGCGGGCCGTGAGCGCATAGGTCTCCAGGCTGCGCAGCGAGGCCTCGATCAGTTCCTTCTGCCGCAGTGCAACCGAGTGTCGATACAGCTGCAGCGCTTCGACGCGCGCCTGCGGCGCGGGCTTGAGGCGGGCGACGGCGTCCTTCAGCTGCGAGCCGTAGGGCAGAACCAAGGTGCGCTCACCCAGGTGCGCACCCTCGATCCGCACCAGGATCGTGCCGGGGTACTTGTCCGACGTGACCCGGACCTCGTCGCCATCCTGGATGACGACCTTCTGGGCGTCGGCGATCGCGTGGTATTCGCTGCGACGCTCCGCGCCCACGTTTCGCAGGATGCTCAGGTGCGTGGCTCCGGGGCGCGGCCGGGCCATCGCGAGCAGTTCGGCTGCGCCGACGTTCGGCCGATCAAACTCGAACACGTAGGGGTTGAGCACCTCGCCGCTCACCCGCACCGCGTGCTTGCGCGGCAACACGACGATGGTGTCGCCGTCCTGGAGCTGCAGCGGCTCGATGCGGCCTTCGAGCAGGAACTGGTACAGATTGACCGTGGAGTGTCGCTGCCCCCCGCGCAGCACGTCGATCTGCAGGAAGCTGCCCCGGTCTGGATCGATGCCGCCGGCACGGTCGAGGTAGTAGAGCACCGAGTTCGAAGACAGTCCGCCGTACAGGCCCGGGGCACGCACGAAACCCGTCACGTAGACCTTGACCGGTTGGGCGGCCTCGAGCGATGCGTACACGCCGACGCTGCTGCGGAAGGTCCGCTTGACCTGGTTCTCGATCAACCGGCTCAGTTCGCCGTTGCGGACACCGGCCACGGCGACCGGGCCGACGTTAGGAATGAACACGTTGCCCTTCGCGTCGACGATCAGCACGGCATCGAACTGGAAGGCCCCCCACATGCGGATTGCGAGGCGGTCGCCGATCGCGATCTGGTAGTCGGGATTGAAGCCGGCGAAGGGCTCGGTCCCGAATCGACCGGTGAACATCTGCGAGCCGAACACCACGGGCTGGAGCGCGGTAGCCGGATCGGGTGGCAGAGCCGGCTGCACGGCGACGCCATTCGTCACCGGGGCGAGCGCGCCTTGGGCGGGGCCGGTCGGCTGGGGCGCGGTCGCGCTCATCGGTCGCGGCCGGGCGATGTTCGGCATCTCGGTCAGCCCGCGCGGGCTCGTGTTCAGCGGATCGGCGGAGCCGGACTGTGCGGCGCAAGGCAGGACCGTGAGCGCGCAGAGGGCCGACACGGTGATGCGTACAAGGCCGGTGAGAAGGGATCGCATGGGGCTCAGTCCTGGTGTTCTCTGATGGTGGCGATCACGAGGCGGACGATGCCGTAGACAAGCAGGCACACCAGCAGCAGCGTCGCCAGGTTGTAGAAGCGCCGCGGATACTCCGCCGTCTCGGGCAGGGTCGCCGGCTCGATCACCACGAGGTTCTTCAGTTTCCGGGTCGCGTCGATGCGCGCGTTCTCGATGGCGCCCAGGGCCAGCTTGTAGGCGTCAAGCGCGAACTCCGCGCGGGTCTTCAGGTCCTCGAACTCGATGGCCAGCGCACCGAGCCGCTCGCCCCCCCGGCCCGAGGTGGTGCCGCGCGAGCGCTCCTTGTCGAGTTGTGCACGGGTCGCCTCGATCTGGCTGCGCAGCGCCTGCACCTGGAACGAGTCGTCGTTCAGGTACGTGCGCAGCGCGCGCAACTCGGCCTCCGACTTGGTGATGGAGGCCTGCAACTCGGCGACCATGGTGCCGCTCGCCTGCGCCTGCACCGTGGGATCGAGCAGTCGGTTCTTGCTCTGGAAGGCGAGCACGTCGGCCTTCGCCTTCTGCAGCTTCTCGGCCGCGCGCACCACTTCGGTCTCCGCGAAGCGCAGCTTCTCGCGCGCCAGCTGGTGTGACATCTCGTTGACGAAGCGCTCGCTGGCCTCGAGGATCGCTCGGTTGAGCTCGTTCGCGAACTTGGGATCGAAGCCTTGCACGCGCACGGTCAAGGTCGAGGACAGTTCGTCGATGCTGACCTCGACACGGCTTCTGTAGTACTTGAGGAAGTCCTCCTGGCTGGCGCCGCCCCACAGCCGCGAGATCTGGTCGAGCCGTTCGGACTCGTAGTGCTGGCGCAGCTTGAAGCGGGAGTCGAGCTGCTGCAGCAGGCCGAGCGAGTGGATGTACTGCTTGAGGTAGAGCGTGCCTTCCCGCGACGGTGGGTTGAGGCCGGCGAGCAGCAGAGCCGCGCCGGGCAGCGCCGAGGCATCGGCACCCGCCTGCTGGAGTGCGACGGTCGATTCGCTCACGTAGCGATCGGCCGCGACCAGCCCGAAGTACAGGCTGCCGAGCGCCATGGGCACGGCCAGCACGGCCAGCAGCAACCGCCGAGGCGTGAGCGAATTCAACTCGATCATGAGGCAGTGGTCAGGGATTGTTTCTGATAGGCCGCGATGCCCGCCTTGACGTTCGAGTACAGCATGGCGTTGCCGCGGTCGACCAGGACGACCTGGTTGCAGTGCTTCGCGATGTCGCTCATGTTGTGCGAGACGAGGATCAGGTGCGAGGTCTTCAGCCGTTGGTCGAGGAGCTCCCGGCTCTTCGCCTTGAACTGCGCATCGCCCACGGCCATGATCTCGTCGATGAGGTAGTAGTCGAAGTCGAAGGCCATGCTGAGGCCGAACGCGACGCGGGACCGCATGCCCGAGGAGTACGAGCGCATGGGCAGATCGAAGTAGTCGCCGATGTCGGCGAACTCCTCCACGAAACCGAGGATGCGCCTCATGGCACGCCCCGTGGCACCGTGAATGCGACAGACGAACTGTGCATTCTCGCGCGCCGTGAGCGTGAGCTGGAAGCCGCCGGCGAGACCCACCGGCCAGGAAACCCGGGCGTCGGTGATGACTGAGCCGGCGTTGGGTGAGTCGATGCCGGCGATCAAGCGCATCAGGGTCGACTTGCCGGCGCCGTTGCGGCCGATCAATCCGATATTCGCTCCCGACGGGAACATGAAGCTCAGGTTGCGAAACACGTAGCGGCGCCCGTGCGGCGTGGGGTACCACTTGGTGAGGTTTCGCAGCTCGAGCATGGCAGGTATCACTCCAGACCGAGCAGGTCGTGGCGATTGAGCCGGTACAGGCTCAGCGCCAGCGCCGAAACGACCAGCGTGAAAAGTGCCGGGTAATACCAGCCCACGCCCTGCAAGGGCTGAAAGGCCGGGACGTAGTACAGCCGCGACAGCTCGATCAGGTGCAGAACCGGATTCCAGAGCAGTACATCGCGGACCTCGATCGACAAGGTGTGTAGCGGGAGGATCACGCCCGAGAGCAGGTACAAGGGCATGAAGGCCAGGCCTACCACCGTGTGGACCCGCGGCCGATTGTGCCCGATCACGGCAAACAGAAGTCCCAGCGAGGTGCCGAGAGCGACGAGCAGGGCGTAGGCGCCGATGAGCTCCAGCGGTGCGATCGGGAGCCAGTGGTAGCCCAGCCAGCCGAGCGCTGCATACGCCACCACCATCACGGCCGCGTACAAGCCGAGCTCGACGATAGCCCGACCGATCAGGGCATCCAGCGGCTTGATCTGGCGGTAGGCATAGAGCCCGCGGTTGGCGGTGATCGCGGTGGGCAGTCGCCGCGCGAGATTGCGGAACATGAAGAACGGCAGGATGCCGGTCACGAGGAACACGGGAAACTCGATATTGGTCGACACCACGTGATGTCTGAACCCGAACAGGGCCAGGATCACGAGCACGTGCGCCAGCGGCTCGAACACCATCCACATCAGGCTCAGCCACTTGCCCTCCACGCGGGCGCGCAACTCGCGGATCACCAGAGCGAAGATCACGGAGCGCTGAATGCGCATCGGCGTGCGCTTGCGCGGTAGGGTGGGGAGGTCGGCGAGATGCATTTCGGTATCAGTCGAAGGTGGCGGCACGCGACAGGGCTGGTGCGACCGCATCTTTGGACGACACCTTCGCGGGGCTGCCGGGCAGCGGCCAGGCAATCCCCAACGCCGGATCGTCCCAGCGCACCGCCGCCTCGCACTCGGGCGCGTAGTAGTCGGTGGTCTTGTAAAGGAAGTCGGCCTCGTCGCTGAGCACCAGAAAGCCGTGTGCGAAGCCCGGCGGGATCCACAGCTGCCGGTGGTTCTCGCCGCTGAGCTCGGTGCCCGCCCAGCGACCGAAGCGCGGGCTGCTGCGGCGCATGTCCACGGCGACGTCGAAGACGCGGCCCCGCGCCACGCGCACCAGCTTGCCCTGCCCATGCGGCGGCAGCTGGTAGTGCAGCCCGCGCAGCACGCCTCGCGCCGAGCGCGAGTGGTTGTCCTGCACGAACTCGACGTGGCGGCCGACGGCCTCGTCGAAGCTGCGCTGGTTGAAGCTCTCCATGAAGAAGCCGCGCGCGTCGCCGTGCACGGTGGGCTCGAGGATCAGCACCTCGGGCAGATCGGTCGGCGTCACGCGCATCAGAAGGCCTTGTCCTTCAGCAGCCGCGCGAGGTACTGGCCGTAGCTGCTCTTGGCCAGCGGCGCGGCCAGCGCCTCGAGCTGCGCGGCGGTGATCCAGCCGGCGCGCCAGGCGATCTCCTCCGGGCAAGCCACCTTGAGACCCTGGCGGCGCTCGAGCGTGGCGATGAACTGGCCGGCCTCGAGCAGGCTGTCGTGCGTGCCGGTGTCCAGCCAGGCGTAGCCGCGGCCCATGATCTCGACGTCGAGCTGGCCCTGCGCCAGGTAGCGCGCGTTGACGTCGGTGATCTCCAGTTCCCCGCGCGCGCTCGGCCGGATGTCGGCGGCGATGTCGCAGACCTGCGCGTCGTAGAAGTACAGGCCGGTGACCGCGTAGGCACTGCGCGGCTGCTTCGGCTTCTCCTCGATGCTGATGGCCCGCTGGGCGGCATCGAACTCGACCACGCCGTAGCGCTCGGGATCCTGCACGTGGTAGGCGAACACGCTGGCGCCGCTGCGCCGCGCCGCCGCCTTCAGCAGCAGCGGCTGCAGGTCGTGGCCGTAGAAGATGTTGTCGCCCAGTACCAGCGTGCTGCAGTCGCCGTCGATGAAGTCGCGGCCCAGCAGGAAGGCCTGCGCCAGGCCGTCGGGGCTGGGCTGCACGCAGTAGTTCAGGTTCAGTCCCCAGCGTGCGCCGTCGCCGAGCAGCGCCTCGTAGCGCGGCAGGTCCTGCGGCGTGCTGATCACCAGGATGTCGCGGATGCCCGCCAGCATCAGCGTGGACAGCGGGTAGTAGACCATCGGCTTGTCGTACACCGGCATCAGCTGCTTGCTGACAACCTGCGTGGCCGGGTGCAGCCGCGTGCCGGAGCCGCCGGCGAGGATGATGCCCTTGCGTGCCATCGTGCGTGCCTTTCCGGGGTCAGTCGTCCAGCAGCTCGGCGAGCATGCGGTCCACCCCCTGCTGCCAGGGCGGCAGGGTCAGGTCGAAAGCGCGGCGGAAGCGCGATGTGTCCAGCCGCGAATTGAGCGGCCGTGCTGCCGCGCTCGGGTAGTCGCGCGTCGGGATCGCTTGGATGTCGCGCGTGCGAAGCTTCAGCGGCCGGCCGCGCGCCGCCGCCGCGTCGACCACACGGCAAGCGTAGGCGTGCCACGAGGTCTCGCCCCCTGGTGCGACATGGTAGGTGCCCGCCAGCGCCGGCTCGCGCTGCAGCGCGCGCAGCGCATGCGCGCTGACGTCGGCGAGCAACTCGGCGCCGGTGGGCGCGCCAACCTGGTCGTCGACCACGCGCAGGCTGTCGCGCTCGGCCGCCAGGCGCAGGATGGTGCGCGCGAAGTTGCCTCCGCGCGCCGCATACACCCAGCTGGTGCGCAGGATCAGGTGGCGGCAACCACTGGTGCGCACCGCCTCTTCGCCGGCCAGCTTGCTGCGGCCATAGATGTTGATGGGTGCTGCCGGTGCATCTTCGCCGCGCGGCTCGACGCCGCTTCCGTCGAAGACGTAGTCGGTGCTGAACTGGAGCAGCGTCGCGCCGAGCGCGCGTGCCTCCCGGGCCAGCACACCGGGCGCGGCAGCATTGACCGCATGGGCGACCTGCGGCTCGCTCTCGGCGCGGTCGACGGCGGTGTAGGCGGCGGCGTTGGCGATCAGGTTCGGCCGCAGCGCGCGCACTGTCTCGGCCAGTGACTCCGGTTGCCGGAAGTCGGCCGGCCAGTCGGGGCTGTCGGTGCTCAGCGCGGTCAGCTCGCCCAGCGGCGCGAGCGCGCGCTGCAGTTCCCAGCCCAGCTGTCCGCGGCTGCCGAAGAGCAGGATCTTCATGCGCCTGTGCCGTACTGCTGCGCCACCCACTCGCGGTAGGCACCGCTCTGTACCTCGCGCACCCAGTCGGCGTGGTCGAGGTACCACTGCACCGTGCGGCGCAGACCGCTCGAGAAGGTCTCCAGGGGGCGCCAGCCGAGCTCGCGCTCGATGCGCCGCGCGTCGATGGCGTAGCGGCGGTCGTGCCCCGGCCGGTCGGCCACGTGCGTGATCAGCCGCGCGCGCGGGCCCGCCGGGTCGGGGCGAAGTTCGTCGAGCAGCGCGCAGACCTGCCGCACGATGTCGATGTTGGCCTGCTCGTTCCAGCCTCCGACGTTGTAGCTCTGGCCGGTCACGCCGCGCTCGAGCACGGTGCGGATGGCGCGGCAATGGTCGCCGACGTAGAGCCAGTCCCGCACCTGCCGGCCGTCGCCGTACACCGGCAGGGGCTTGCCGACGAGCGCGTTGACGATCATCAGCGGAATGAGCTTCTCGGGAAAGTGAAACGGCCCGTAGTTGTTCGAGCAGTTCGTCGTGAGCACCGGCAGTCCGTAGGTGTGATGCCAGGCACGCACGAGGTGGTCGGCGGCGGCCTTGCTGGCAGCGTAGGGGCTGTTGGGCTCGTAGCGGTGCTGTTCGGTGAAGGCCGGCGCATCCGGCGCCAGCGAGCCGTACACCTCGTCGGTGCTGACCTGCAGGAAGCGGAACGCGGCGCGTTCGCCTTCGGGCAGGGCGGCCCAGTGGGCGCGCACGGACTCGAGGAGGTGCAGCGTCCCGGTGACGTTGGTGCGCACGAACGCTTCCGGGCCGGCGATCGAGCGGTCGACATGGCTCTCGGCGGCGAAGTTCAGCACCGCGCGCGGACGGTGGCGCGCAAGCAGGCCGGCGACGAGCGCGCGGTCGGCGATGTCGCCGTGCACGAAGACGTGCCGCGGATTGCCGTCGATGGCGGCCAGGTTGCGCAGGTTGCCCGCGTAGGTCAGCGCATCGAGGTTGAGCACCGGCTCGTCGCTCGCGGCGATCCAGTCGAGCACGAAGTTGCTGCCGATGAAGCCGGCGCCGCCGGTGACCAGGATCATGAGAGGGGCTCGAAGGAGAACGCGCGGATTATCGGCCATGCCCGGCAGGCCCGGCCGCGCCGGGTGGCCCCGGCGGCCTCACTACACTCTCGCCCATGCTGCAATTCCTGGCCGCCTTCTTCGTGTCGGCGGTGCTGACGTTGTTCGTCGTGCGGGCGCTCCGCCACCGCGGCGCTGCCACGAAGGACCACGACCTCTCCGGTCCCCAGAAGGTCCATTTCAAGCCCGTCGCCCGGGTCGGCGGGGTGAGTATCTTCGCGGCGCTCGTGCTGCTGGTGATCGTCGCCGCCGGCCTGGGCTGGCATCCGCAACTCGCCGAACATCTGGGGCTGCTGGTGGCCTGCGGCCTGCCAGCTTTCGTCGCCGGCCTGGCGGAGGACCTGACCAAGCGTGTGCCGCCGTTCCCGCGCCTGATGGCGGCTGCCGTGTCGGCACTGCTGGCTGTGTACGTGCTCGGCACGGCGATCCACCGCACCGACGTCTGGGGGCTCGACGGGCTTGCCGCCTTCGAGTGGGGCGCCACGCTGCTGGCCATGGTGGCCGTCGCCGGCATGGCCAACGCAGTCAACATCATCGACGGCTTCAACGGTCTGGCGTCGATGTGCGTGGTCATGATCCTGCTTGCGGTGGCCTATGTGGCCAACCAGACCGCAGACCCGCTGGTGCTGGCGCTGGCCCTGGTCGGCGCAGGTGCGACGCTGGGCTTCTTTGTCTGGAACTATCCGCACGGTCTGATCTTCCTCGGCGACGGCGGGGCCTATTTCCTCGGTTTCTATACGGCGGAGGTGGCGCTGCTGCTCGTGCTGCGCAATGCCGAGGTGTCGCCCCTCTTCCCACTGCTGGCCGCGGTCTACCCGGTCTTCGAGACGCTGTTCTCGATGTACCGCCGGCGCATCGTGCGTGGCCGCGCGATCGACATGCCGGACGGCGTGCACCTGCACAGCCTGGTCTACCGCCGGCTGCTGCGCTGGGCCGTCGGCAACAAGGATGCCGCCGCGATGACGAAGCGCAACGCGATGACGGCGCCCTACCTGTGGATGCTGTGCATGCTGGCGGTGGTGCCCAGCGTGCTGTTCTGGGACGACTCGCGCGTGCTGGGCGTGTTCATCGTGATGTTCGCGCTCATCTACGTGTCGCTGTACTCGCTCATCATCCGCTTCAAGTCGCCCCGCTGGCTGATGCCCAGGAAGGATTCCCGGCGTCGCCGATAATGCGCGGATGAGTGACCCCACCCCCGGCCTCGCCACGAGCGACGCCACCCCCGAGGCCGCGACACCCGCGCCGGCCCGTTTCGACACCCTGCCGCTGGACGAGAAGCTGCTGCGCGCGGTGGCCGATTCCGGCTACCAGACGATGACGCCCATCCAGGCCAAGGCGATTCCCATCGTGCTGGCCGGGCGCGACGTGATGGGCGCGGCGCAGACCGGCACCGGCAAGACGGCCGCGTTCTCGATCCCGCTGCTGCAGAAGATGCTCAAGCACGAGAACCCGAGCATGTCGCCGGCGCGCCACCCGGTGCGTGCACTCGTGCTGGCACCCACGCGCGAGCTGGCCGACCAGGTCGCCAACAACGTCAAGCAGTACTCCAAGTTCACCAAGCTGCGCGCCGCCGTCGTGTTCGGCGGCATCGACATGAAGCCGCAGACGGCCGAACTGAAGGCCGGCGTCGAGGTGCTGATCGCCACGCCGGGCCGGCTGCTCGACCATATCGAGGCGAAGAACTGCGTGCTCAACCAGGTCGAGTACGTGGTGCTCGACGAGGCCGACCGCATGCTCGACATCGGCTTCCTGCCCGACCTGCAGCGCATCCTCAGCTACCTGCCCAAGCAGCGCCAGACGCTGCTCTTCTCGGCCACCTTCTCGACCGAGATCAAGCGGCTGGCCGAGAGCTACCTGCAGGATCCGGTGCTTGTCGAGGTGGCGCGGCCGAACGCCACCGCCACGAACGTCGAGCAGCGCTTCTTCAGCGTCGCCACCGACGACAAGCGGCGTGCCGTGCTCAAGCTGCTGAAGGAGCGCTCGATCACCCAGGCGATCGTGTTCGTCAACTCGAAGCTGGGCTGCGCGCGTCTCGCCCGTTCCTTCGAGCGCGACGGCCTGCGCACCAACGCGCTGCACGGCGACAAGAGCCAGGACGAGCGACTGAAGGCGCTCGACGCCTTCAAGCGCGGCGAGGTCGACGTGCTGGTGGCGACCGACGTGGCAGCCCGCGGCCTGGACATCGCCGACCTGCCGGCGGTGTTCAACTTCGACGTGCCCTTCAACGCCGAGGACTACGTGCACCGCATCGGACGCACCGGCCGAGCGGGTGCTTCGGGCCTGGCGTTCACCCTGGTCTCGCGCGACGACATGCGCATGGTCGGCGACATCGAGCGGCTGATCAAGAAGAAAATCGAAATCGAACCGCTGGAGCTCGACGACGAGCCGCCGCGCCGCGACTACCAGCGCGAGCGCGTCCGGCGCGACGGCGATGACGAGCGGGCGCCGCGCGCCGCGGCTGCGCGCCCCCGCGCCGCCCCGGCCGACCCGCTGTTCGACCAGCCCTACGTGCCGAGCAACCCGGAGGCGGCGCCGGCCTGGGAGCAGAAGGCGGCCACCCCTGCGCCGCGTGGCCTGTCGCCCTACATCAAACCGAAGAAGAAGGTGGCGGCGCTGTTCGGCGCGAAGAAGTCACACGACGAAGTGCCTTCGTCCTGACGCGGCGATTCGGCTCGATCAGCGGGCCAGGGCATCGGCCAGGATTCCGACAATTCGCCGGGCGGCATTCCCGTCCCAAAGCTTGGGTCGTCGTCCGCGCTTGGAGCGGCCTTCGATGGCCGCCAACGCCAGTTCGATGACACGCGAGGGTTCGGTACCGGCCAACTCGTTCGTGCCCTCGTCCACCGTGATCGGCCGTTCGGTGTTCTCGCGCAGCGTGACGCAAGGCACGCCGAGCGCGGTGGTCTCCTCCTGCAGTCCGCCACTGTCCGTGAGGACGACCACTGCGTCCTTCCACAGATGCAGAAACGGCATGTAGGCCTGCGGAGGCATCAGTTCGATGCCAGGCCCGAGATCGACCCCAAAGTTCGCTAGGTTGGCGCGCGTGCGGGGATGCACGGGGAATGCGAGCGGCAGACGTGCCGAGATCACGCGCAATGAGGCGGCGAGCCGCTCCAAGCCTTCGCGGCTGTCGACGTTGGAGGGCCGATGCAGTGTCAGGACTCCGTAGCGGCTGTGCCGGCGCTTGAAGACGTCGGTCTCGAAGCCGCTCGTGTCGACGTGCGCGAGTTGAGCGGCCTGGTAGAGCACGTTGTCAGCCATCACGTGGCCGACGTCGTGAACCATGGCCGGATCCTTGCCCTCGCGCAGCAGATGCCGCATGCCGCTCGGCTCGGTGACGAAGAACCAATCGGAGATCGAGTCGGTGACGAGCCGGTTGATCTCCTCGGGCATGGTCATGTCGCCGCTGCGCAGACCAGCCTCGACGTGCGCCACCGGAATGCAGAGCTTCTTTGCGACGATCGAACAGGCCAGCGTGGAGTTCACATCGCCGACCACGAGCACGGCGTCCGACCGGTCCTGCTGACACAGTTCCTCGTAGGCAGTCATGATCTTGGCGGTCTGGGCCGCGTGGCTGCCTCCGCCGGCCCCGAGCCTGACGTCTGGAGCCGGAATCCCGAGTTCCTCGAAGAACACCTCGTTCATGTCCCGGTCGTAGTGCTGGCCGGTGTGAACGAGGCGCCAGCGCAGCCTGCCATCCTCGCGCAGCGCGCGCACGATGGGCGCGATCTTCATGAAGTTCGGGCGGGCACCCGCGACGAGGTCGATTCGGGGTTGGCTCATAGGTCGCATGGGGTAGGAGGCGTCACGATTGTGGCTCAGCCTGCGCGCGCGAATTCCCGGCGCGTCCCACGTGAATGCGGGGCGTTCAGCCGGCCAGGAAACTGAACACCGCCGGTCGATCTGCCGGCAGCGATGCCGGCTTGGCACGCCAGGCCGAGACGGTGTCGCTGCGCGTGAATGCGCCCGGTGCCGTCAGAGCGCAGCTCACCGAGAGGCGCGTGCCCGGCTGCAATTGCGCGACCAGAGCCTCCAGCAGCGCGGCATTGCGGTACGGCGTCTCGATGACGATCTGCGTCTGCTGGGCCTTGCGCGACAGTGCCTCCAGCTCGCGCAGCCGCGCTGCCCTCGCGGTGGCCTCGACCGGCAGGTAGCCGACGAACGAGAAGCTCTGTCCGTTCAGCCCGCTCGCGGCGAGCGCCATCAGCAGCGAGCTCGGACCGGGCAGGGCCACCACCTCGGCGCCGTCGGCATGCGCTGCCTGCACCAGCGCCGCGCCGGGATCGGCCACCGCCGGCAGCCCGGCCTCGGAGATCAGGCCGAGGTCGGCGCCGGCGCGCAGCGGCGCGAGCAGCGGCCTGAGATTGGGCATCGCCACGGTCCTGCTGCCCTTGGGCGGCCGCGGCAGTTCGACGATAGACACCTGCTGAAGCGGCCGGGCGAGTGGCACGATGCGGTCCACGCGCTTGAGGAAGGCGCGTGCGCTGCGAGCGTTCTCCGCCACCCAGTGCTCCAGCCTCGCGGCGATGCGCAGCACGCCCAGCGGCAGCACATCGTCCAGCGAAACCGCCTCTGCGACACCTTCGATGCCGAAGTCCAGCGCGCTGGGCACGAGGTAGAGCCTGCCGGTGGCTCCGTTCATGGCTGCAGTGGATCGATGCCTGCCGCACGCAGCAGGGCGCAGGTGCGGATCAGCGGCAAGCCGACGAGTGCGGTCGGATCGTCCGACTCGATCGCCTCCAGCAGCGCGATGCCCAGCGTCTCGCACTTGGCACTCCCCGCACAGTCGTAAGGCTGCTCGGCGCGCAGGTAGTGCTCGATCTCGGCATCGGTCAGCGCGCGGAAACGCACCGTCACCGGCGCGGCGGCGGCACCGGCGTATCCGCTCGAGGTGCGCTGAACGGCCACTGCGGTGTGGAAGACCACGCTGCGCCCGCGCATCGAGCGCAGCTGCTGCACCGCGCGCTCGTGCGTTCCGGGCTTGCCGATCGGCGCGCCGTCCAGTTCGGCCACCTGATCGGAGCCGATCACGACCGCCTGGGGGTGCAGCGCCGCCACCGCAGCCGCCTTCGCCGCAGCCAGGCGAACGGCCAACGCGGCGGGCGTCTCGCCGGGGCGCGGCGTCTCGTCGACCTGCGGCGACACGACGTCGAAGGGCAGGCGCAGTCGCTCGAGGAGTTCGCGCCGGTAGCGTGAAGTGGAGGCGAGGATCAGCGGAGGGCGCGGGGTCATGCCTGCGATTGTCCCATCGCGACTCGTACACTGGCGGCCATGAAAGCGCGTGTCCGCGACCCCCTGCGACTCGATGTCGAGGCCTTCGCCAAGGAGGGCGGGCGGCTCGAGGGCCGCTGGCCCTTGCGAGGCTTCGTGCGCCTGGGCGAGTCGGCCCATGCCGAGGCCGGGCCGGCGGAAGGCGACGAGGTGGCCTGGCAGGCGCAGGGCGAATTGCGGCCGGTGCGTGGCGGGTCGCCGGAGATCTGGCTGCATGTCGCCGCTCAGGCGAGCCTGAACCTCGAATGCCAGCGCTGCCTGCAGCCGGTGGCGGTGCCGCTGACGGTGCAGCGCAGCTTCCGCTTCGTCGCCGACGAGGCCACCGCGGCCGAGATCGATGCCGACTGCGAAGACGACGTGTTGGTGCTCACTCGCGCGCTGAACCTCGGTGAACTTGTGGAGGACGAGCTGATCCTCGGCTTGCCACTGGTGCCGCGCCACGCCAGTTGCCCGCAGCCGCTGAGCCCGCCGGCGGAGTCGGCCGAGCCGCTGGAGGAGCGGCCCCATCCCTTTGCCGCCCTCGCGGCGCTCAAGCGCTCGGGACCGCACTGAGCGGTTGGCCGGATGAACCGCGGGCGCGTGGTAGAATCGCGGGCTTTTCATCGGACGCCCCGTGGCTTGCCGTGCCAGATGCAGTGGGAACGGCAGCAGGTATGGCGTCCATCGCGGATCGTATTGTTGCGGGACGTCCTCCCGCCGGGCCGGGCCTGACCAGGCCCGCCCCACACAGGAGAATTCCATGGCCGTTCAGCAGAACAAGAAGTCGCCCTCCAAGCGCGGCATGCATCGCTCCCACAACGCCGTTGCGGCGCCGGGCACCGCCATCGAGCCGACCACCGGCGAGACGCATCTGCGCCACCACATCAGCCCGACCGGCTTCTACCGCGGCCGCAAGGTCCTGAAGACCAAGGCCGACGCCTGAAGCGTCGTGGCTGTGGCGCGGCTGGCCCGCCCCTCGGTCTGACATGACTACTGCCGCACCGACCGTCGCGGCCGCCCCCTTCCAGGTGACGCTCGCCGTCGACTGCATGGGCGGCGACCACGGACCCTCGATCACCCTGCCGGCCTGTCGCGCCTTTCTCGACGCGCATCCCGAGGCGGCGCTCATCCTTGTCGGCCGCGCCGACGCCCTGGCTGGCGCCGCCGCCTGGCCTCGCTGCACCATCGTGGCTGCCACCGAGGTCGTCGAGATGGACGATCCGGTCGAAGTGGCGCTGCGCCGCAAGAAAGACTCCTCGCTGCGCGTCGCCGTCTCGCAGGTGAAGGCTGGCGAGGACGGCCGTGCCGCCGCCCAGGCATGCGTATCGGCCGGCAATACCGGCGCGCTGATGGCGGTGTCGCGCTACGTGCTGAAGACACTCGAGGGCATCGATCGCCCGGCGATCGCCACCGTGATGCCCAACGAGCGCGACGGCTACACCACCGTGCTTGACCTCGGCGCCAACGTCGACTGCAGCGCCGATCACCTGCTGCAGTTTGCCGTGATGGGCAGCGCGCTGGTTGCTGCAGTGGAAGGCAAGGACGACCCGAGCGTCGGGCTGCTCAACATCGGCGAAGAGGCGATCAAGGGCAGCGAGACCATCAAGCAAGCTGCCGACCTGCTGCGTGCGGCGGCGGCCAGCGGCCATCTCAATTTCCACGGCAACGTGGAAGGCAACGACATCTTCAAGGGCACCACCGACATCGTCGTCTGCGACGGGTTCGTCGGCAACGTCGCGCTGAAGACGGCCGAGGGCCTGGCCGCGATGCTTTCGAACTTCATCAAGCAGGAGTTCACGCGCAACCTGTTCACCAAGCTCGCCGCGCTGGTGGCGCTGCCTGTACTCAACCACTTCAAGGCCCGCGTCGACCACCGCCGCTACAACGGCGCCGCCCTGCTCGGCCTGCGCGGACTCGTCTTCAAGAGCCATGGTTCGGCCGACGCGTTCGCCTTCCAGATGGCGCTGAACCGGGCTTATGATGCCGCGCGCAACCGACTGCTCGACCGCGTGCACGACCGCATCCTCGAGACGCTGGCCGCGATGCCGGCAACGAGCGCGGAGCCTCGGACCGACCTGCCCGCGCTGGCTGCCTCACGATGAGCACTGATACCCCTCGTTTCTCCCGCATCACCGGCACGGGCAGTTACCTGCCGCCCAACCGGGTGACGAACGAGTCGCTGGCCGCGCAGTTGGCTCGCGACGGCATCGAGACCTCCGACGACTGGATCGTCGAGCGCACCGGCATCCGTGCGCGCCATTTCGCCGCGCCCGATGTTCCGAGCAGCGAGCTTGCCGTGCATGCCGCTCGTCACGCGCTGGAAGCGGCGGGCCGCAAGCCGCAGGACATCGACCTGATCATCGTTGCGACCTCGACACCCGACATGGTCTTCCCGTCCACCGCGTGCATCGTGCAACGCAAGCTCGGCGTGGCCGGCGGCGCGGCCTTCGACGTGCAGGCGGTGTGCTCGGGCTTCGTCTACGGCCTCACAGTGGCCGATTCGATGATCCGCACTGGCCTGGCCAGCCGGGCGCTGGTCATCGGTGCCGAGGTGTTCTCGCGCATTCTGGACTTCAAGGACCGCACCACCTGCGTGCTGTTCGGCGACGGCGCCGGCGCCGTCGTGCTGGAGGCCAGCGACACGCCGGGCATCCTCGCCAGCGATCTGCATGCCGATGGCCGCCACGTGGACATCCTGTGCGTGCCTGGCACGCTGTCCGGTGGCCAGCCCCTCGGCGACCCGCTGCTGAAGATGGACGGGCAGGCCGTGTTCAAGCTCGCTGTGGGCGTGCTGGAGAGCGCGGCGCGCACGGTGCTCGAGAAGGCCGGCCGCACTGAAGCGGACATCGACTGGCTGATCCCCCACCAGGCCAACATCCGCATCATGCAGAGCACGGCGCGCAAGCTGAAGCTGCCGATGGACAAGCTGGTGGTCACGGTCGACGAGCATGGCAACACATCGGCCGCGTCGATTCCGCTGGCGCTCGACGCCGCGGTGCGCCAAGGGCAGGTCAAGCGCGGCGACACGGTCATGCTGGAAGGCGTGGGCGGCGGCTTCACCTGGGGCGCGGTGCTGCTCGACTTCTGAGAATGAGGCCCGCCGAGGGCCGACAAGACGACAAGAGTGAGACAACGGCGATGACGACCTTCGCATTTGTGTTTCCCGGGCAGGGCTCGCAGACCGTGGGCATGCTCGACGCCTGGGGCGACCACGCCGCCGTGCGCGACACCCTGGCCGAGGCCTCGCAGGCACTCGGCGAGGACCTTGGCAGACTGATCCATGGGGGGCCGAAGGAACAACTCGACCTCACCACCAACACCCAGCCGGTGATGCTGGCCGCCGCGGTGGCTTGCTACCGCGCGTGGATGGCCGAGACCGGCCTCACACCGGCGGTGGTGGCCGGCCATTCGCTCGGCGAATACAGCGCGCTGGTCGCCGCCGGCTCGTTGACGCTGGCCGACGCGCTGCCGCTGGTGCGTTTCCGCGCCCAGGCGATGCAGGAGGCGGTGCCGGTCGGTGCCGGCGCCATGGCCGCGATCCTCGGGCTCGACGCCGAGATTGTTCGTGCCACCTGCGAGGAGGTGGCCGCCGCGGTGGGCGAACCCGTGTCGGCCGCGAACTACAACGACCCCAAGCAGACGGTCATCGCGGGATCGAAGGCCGCCGTCGACCAGGCCTGCGAGGCGCTGAAGGGCCGCGGCGCCAAGCGTGCGCTGCCTCTGGCCGTCTCTGCGCCGTTCCACTGCAGCCTGATGAAGCCCGCGGCCGATCGGCTGAAGGATCGCCTGGCCGCGGTGACGATCCACACGCCGCAGATTCCGCTCGTCAACAACATCGACGTGGCGGTGCAGACCGAGCCCGACGCGATCCGCGAGGCCCTGTACCGCCAGGCCTTCGGGCCGGTGCGCTGGGTCGAGATCGTGCAGGCCATACGTGCGCGAGGCGCCACGCATCTGATCGAATGCGGCCCGGGCAAGGTGCTCGCCGGGCTGGCCAAGCGCATCGACGCTGAGCTCACGGTGGGCAACGTGCTCGATCCGGCGACGCTGGCCGAGGCGAAGGGGATGCTGGCATGAGCGAGGTCACGACCAAGGGACAGGTCGCGCTGGTCACCGGTGCCTCGCGTGGCATCGGCCGGGCGATCGTGGTGGCGCTCGCCGGGCAGGGCATGAAGGTGGTGGGTACCGCGACGACCGACGCCGGAGCCGCCTCCATCGGCGAGGCGCTGGCTTCACTGGGCGGCAGGGGGCTCAAGCTCGACGTCACCGATGGTGACGCGCTCGACGCTGCGATCGACGGCATCGTCAAGCAGGACGGCGGCCTGCACGTGCTGGTCAACAACGCCGGCATCACGCGCGACACGCTGTCGATGCGCATGAAGGACGAAGACTGGGACGCGGTGCTCGACACCAACCTGAAAGCGGTGTTCCGCGCCAGTCGCGCCGTGATCCGCCCGATGATGAAGCAGCGCTACGGTCGCATCGTCAACATCACTTCGGTGGTGGGGGCCAGCGGCAACCCGGGCCAGGCCAACTATGCGGCGGCCAAGGCGGGGGTGGCCGGCATGACGCGCTCGCTGGCACGGGAACTCGGCAGCCGCGGGATCACGGTGAACTGTGTGGCGCCGGGCTTCATCGACACCGACATGACGCACTCGCTGCCCGAGGCGCAGAAGGGGGCACTGCTGGCGCAGATTCCGCTCGGCCGCCTCGGACAGGCCAGCGAGATCGCGCATGCGGTGGCATTCCTCGCCTCGCCGCAGGCCGGTTACATCACCGGCACCGAATTGCACGTCAATGGCGGCATGTACATGGCCTGAATCCGGCGTTGCGGGTCGTCCGCGGCCCGGGCTGGCCAAGCCTTAGAATCCCGCCCTGTTTTCAGTAAACACTCCCGGAGGAGTCATGAGCGACATCGAAGCACGAGTCAAGAAGATCATCGCCGAACAGTTGGGTGTGCCCGAGGCCGATGTGAGCAACGAGAAAGCATTCGTGGCCGATCTCGGCGCCGATTCGCTCGACACGGTGGAACTTGTGATGGCCCTGGAGGACGAGTTCGGCATCGAGATTCCCGACGAGGAAGCCGAGAAGATCACGACCGTGCAGTTGGCGATCGACTACGCCGTGAAGCACCAGAAGGCGGCCTGAGGGCAGCCTGTTCCCGTTCCCATTGCATCCGCATTGCGCATGAGCCGTCGTCGCGTCGTCGTCACCGGACTCGGCCTGGTCAGCCCCGTAGGCAACACGGTCGGCGAAGGCTGGGACAATCTCGTTGCCGGCCGCTCCGGCATCGCCAACATCACGCGATTCGACGCGTCGGCGTTCGCCTGCCGCTTTGCCGGCGAGGTGAAGGGCTTCCAGATCGAGGATTACATCCCCGGCAAGGAAGCGCGCCACATGGACACCTTCATCCACTACGGGATGGCGGCGTCCATCCAGGCGGTGCGTGATGCCGGCCTGCCCACGAACGACGCGCTGAGCGAGGAGGCTGCCGAACGCATCGGCTGCATCGTCGGCTCGGGCATCGGCGGGCTGCCGATGATCGAGGAAACGCACGGCGAGTACACGAGCCGAGGGCCGCGCCGCATCTCGCCGTTCTTCGTGCCAGCCTCGATCATCAACATGATCTCGGGGCATGTGTCGATCCACTTCGGCTTCCAGGGGCCGAACCTGGCCATCGTGACGGCCTGCACGACGGGTCTGCACTGCATTGGCGAGGCCGGCCGGCTGATCGAGTACGGCGATGCCGACGTGATGATTGCCGGCGGCGCGGAGTCCACCGTCTCGCCGCTGGGCATCGGCGGCTTCGCAGCGGCGCGTGCGCTTTCCACGCGCAACGACGACCCGGTCACCGCGTCGCGGCCCTGGGACAAGGACCGCGACGGCTTCGTGCTCGGAGAAGGTGCCGGCGTGCTGGTGCTCGAGGAGTACGAGCACGCGAAGAAGCGCGGCGCGAAGATCTACGCGGAGTTGTCCGGCTTCGGCATGGGTGCCGATGCCTTTCACATGACCGCGCCGAACGTCGACGGACCGAAGCGCGCGATGAAGGCAGCGTTGCGCAATGCGGGCATCGACGGTGACCAGGTGCAGTACCTGAACGCGCACGGCACCTCGACGCCGTTGGGCGATGTCAACGAGACGAACGCCATCAAGCTTGCTTTCGGCGACCATGCGAAGAAGCTTGTGGTGAATTCGACAAAGTCGATGACCGGCCACCTGCTCGGCGGTGCAGGGGGCATCGAATCCGTCTTCACCGTGCTTGCCTTGCACCACCAGGTGTCGCCGCCGACGATCAACATCTTCAACCAGGATGCGGAGTGCGACCTGGACTACTGCGCCAATGAGGCGCGGCCGATGAGGATCGAGTACGCCGTGAAGAACAACTTCGGCTTCGGCGGCACCAACGGCACGCTGGTGTTCCGCCGAGCCTGAGTCCGTCCTCCTTGCCGCGGGTGGCGCGCCCGTGGGCCTGCCGGCAGCCAGTTTCGAGTTCCGCACGGCGCGCGCGTGGCGTCGCAGCGTGTTGACTCTTTCGGCCTCGGGGCTGCTGCTCACTGCCCTCTGGCTGTCGGCGCTTCACTCCCGCGACGAACTGGCCCCGGCGCCGTGGGCCGTGCCGGCTGTACTGGCTTGCCTGCTGGCCGCTTCCGCGGCCCGCACGCGCAAGGGCCGGCTGCGCTGGGACGGACAGGGCTGGCACTTGTCCGAATCTGCGCCGCGCGAAGTGCCCGAGAGCCCGGGATCGCTGCAGTTGGCATTCGATGGGGGCGCCTGGATGCTGTTACGCTTCCGCAAGACGGAATCGAGCCGCTGGTGGCTCTCCGGCACCTGGCTGGCCCTGGCAGGCATCGAGTTTTCGGGTGACTGGCACGCCTTGCGCTGTGCGGTATATTCGCCGCGACCCGATCCGGCCGGCCTCTCGGCGCAGGCTCCAGCCGACCCTCCCGCATGAACGCCAACGACGCCGACGCACCGCTGATCGAACGGATCCGGCAAGGTGATGTGCGGGCCTTCGAGATGCTGGTGGTGAAGTACCAGCGCCGCATTGAACGCCTGATCGGCCGGATGGTGCGTGACGTCGACCTGGTGCCTGACATCGCCCAGGAAACTTTCGTTCGCGCCTACCGGGCGATCGGACAGTTCCGCGGTGAGAGCGCCTTCTACACTTGGCTGTACCGCATCGCCGTCAATACGGCCAAGAAGGCGCTGGTCGACCTCAAGCGGGATCCGATCGTGACGGAATCCGCACTCGCGTCCCGCGACGAGGACGAGGAAACTTCGCGCGTCGAAAACGAACTAAGCGACGGCGAGACCCCCGACGCCGTGCTGGCCAGCAAGGAAATCGCGGCGGCGGTGAACTCTGCGATCGAAGCGCTGTCCGACGATCTTCGCCAGGCGATCACCCTGCGCGAGATCGAGGGGCTGAGCTACGAAGAGATCGCCGAGTTGATGAACTGTCCGATCGGAACGGTGCGCTCGCGCATCTTCCGGGCGCGCGAGGCGATTGCGCTGCGGCTGAGACCGCTGCTCGACACCCGTGAAGGCGAGCGGTGGTGAGGGATCGGGAGAGGTTTGGAGTCGATGATGTCCAGTGAACAATCCAACGGATCGGGCCATGCCGAGCAGTTGTCTGCCATGGTCGATGGCGAGCTCGGCGCCGAAGGCGTGCAGCGGGCGTGCGCGGTCTGGCGCAGCGACGCCGCGTCCCGGCAGACCTGGCATGCCTATCAGCTGATCGGTGATGTGCTGCGTTCCGACGATCTGGCCTCCTCGCCGTCGAAAGACGAAGAGTTCCTGCAACGCCTGCGCACGCGACTGGCCACGGAGCCCGTGGTGCTGGCGCCGCAGCCGGCGGTCGTCGCTCCCGCGTCCGGCGCTCGGGTGCTGCGTCGGTGGCGAGCAGGTGCAGCCGTTGCCGCGGGATTCGTCGCTGTGGCAGGGGTGCTGGTGGCAATCCGGGCGCCGTCGCCCGAGCCTGGCCCCAGCCTGGCACGCGCGCCCGCCACCGTGGTTCCGATGGCGGAGCCGAGCCGCGTGGCGCAGGCGCCGACCCGTGCCGACGCGGTCACCGAGCAGGCAACCCTGGTCACGGACGGGAAGGTGATTCGGGATGCGAGGCTGGATCGTTACCTCGCCGCACATCAGCGTTTCGCAGGTGCTTCTGCGCTGGGTGTGCCATCGGCCTTCCTGCGCAGCGCCACCACCGACGCGTCGAAGCGATAGAACCGCAAACGGCACCACTTTCCCATGTTGCTGCGTCCCATCCTCGCGCTGACCTTGCTCGGCGCCTTCGGCGGTGCTGCGTCCGCCGCCGGGGTGACGCCCGCTTCGGCAGCGCCCGACAGTCGCGAGGTTCGTGCCTGGCTGACGCGCATCCACGAAGCGGCCAGCAAGCAGAACTTCCAGGGCACTTTCGTGGTCAGCGGGGGCGGCGCGGTGGCGAGCGCACGCATCGCGCACTACGGCGAGGGTCGCAACCAGTACGAGCGCATCGAATCGCTCGACGGGCAGACGCGATATGTGTTCCGGCACAACGACCTCGTCCACACGCTCTGGCCAGCCAGCCGCGTGGCGCTGGTCGAGCAGGCGCAGTCGATGACGGGTTTTCCGGCCCTGCTCCAGGGCAGCATCGACCGCATCGCCGACTACTACGAAGTCAGGCCGCAGGGCAGCGAGCGCGTGGCAGGGCGGGAGGCGCATGTGTTGTTCGTGCAGCCGCGCGACGACCACCGCTTCGGCTACAGACTCTGGTCCGACCAGGCGTCGGGTCTGCTGCTTCGCTCCGAGGTCATCAACGAGCGCAACGAGGTGCTGGAGACCTCGGCGTTCTCCGAGGTGACGATCGGCGTCAAGCCGCAGTTCGAGAGCGTGACCGGGCCGATGCGCAAGCTCGACGGTTACCGTGTCATCCGCCCTGCGCTGACCAGCACGCGGATGGAGGCGGAAGGCTGGGCGATGCGCCAGTTGGTGCCAGGGTTTCGAGAAGTCAGCTGTGTGCGCCGACCGATGGAATCGCCGACCTCCGACATTCAGGAGGCCATCGCGGACTTGGTGCTGCAGACGATCTTTTCCGATGGGCTGACCTACGTGTCGGTGTTCATCGAGCCGTTCAACGCGCAGCGACACCAGCGCTCGATGCGGACCGCTGTCGGTGCCACGCAGACACTGATGCGGCGCCAAGGTGACTGGTGGATCACGGTTATCGGTGATGTTCCCCCGGCCACGCTGCTGATGTTCGCCAACGGACTTGAACGTCGGAAGTGAACCGCCATTTCTCGCCCAGGCTTCCCGATTGAGGCTTCTCCGAATCATGACAACCATGCACTCCACCGTCACCGCGGCGGCACGCCGCAGCTTCGTCGTCGCCCTGGCCGGCTTGGTGCTGGCCACCGGCACGATCGTTTCCTCGCCGGCAATGGCCCAGGCCCTGCCCGAGTTCGCCGACCTGGCCGAACGCATCGGGCCGGCAGTCGTCAACATCCGGACCACCGAGCGCCGCGCGGCCCGGCCCGACGGCATGCCGGAGATGGACGAGGACATGCTGGAGTTCTTCCGACGCTTCGGCCTGCCCATCCCCAACCAGCCGCCGCGCGGCCAACGGCCTCAGCCCGACGCCGAGCCTCAGCAGCGAGGCGTCGGCTCCGGCTTCATCCTCAGCGCCGACGGCTACGTGATGACCAATGCGCATGTCATCGACGGGGCTGACGAGGTCTTCGTCACGCTCACCGACAAGCGAGAGTTCAAGGCGCGGGTGATCGGTGCTGATCGCCGCTCCGACGTGGCGTTGGTGAAGATCGACGCGAACGGCCTGCCCTCCGTGCGCATCGGCGACGTGAACCGGCTGCGTGTGGGCGAGTGGGTCATCGCCATCGGATCGCCCTTCGGGCTCGAGAACACCGTGACCGCCGGCATCGTCAGCGCGAAGGCGCGCGACACCGGCGAGTTCCTGCCGCTGATCCAGACCGACGTGGCCATCAACCCGGGCAACTCTGGCGGACCGCTGATCAACATGCGCGGGGAAGTGGTAGGCATCAACTCGCAGATCTACAGCCGCTCGGGTGGCTACATGGGCATCTCGTTCGCGATCCCGATTGACGAGGCGACGCGCGTGGCTGATCAGTTGAAGACCACCGGGCGGGTCAGCCGGGGACGCATTGGCGTGAGCATCGACCAGGTCACCAAGGACGTCGCCGAGTCGATCGGCCTGGGCAAGCCGACTGGCGCGCTGGTGCGCAGTGTCGAAGCCGGGGGGCCGGCGGAGAAGGCCGGCATCGAGGCGGGAGACATCATCACCCGGTTCGACGGCCGGGTGGTCGAGAAGTCGGGCGACCTGCCGCGCATCGTCGGTGGCGTCAAGCCGGGCAGCAAGACCACCTTGCAGGTGTTCCGCCGCGGGGCCTACAAGGACTTGAGCGTCGTCGTCGCCGAGGTCGAACCCGATCGCGTGCGCCGCAGCGCCGAGACCGAGACGAAGCCGCAGGTGGTGGCGGGCACCTTGGGCATCGGCGTGGCCGACCTCAACGAATCGCAGAAGCGTGAACTCAAGTTGAAGAACGGCGTGCGTGTGGAATTGGTCGAGGGCGCCGCGGCTCGCGCGGGCGTGCGCGAAGGCGACGTGATCCTGTCGATCGACAACACCGAGGTCACCAGCGCCAAGCAGTTCGAAGCGGTCGTCGCAAAGCTCGACAAGAAGCGAGCCGTCACCTTGCTGGTCCGTCGCGGCGACACGGTGAACTTTCTCATCATCCGTCCAGTCTCGCGCTGACAGGCCAGGGCATCGGTCGGGCGCTCCGGTGGCAACCGGGGCACCCGACTGAAAGTCTGGGTCTTTCCATGATCCGGGATCTGAGCGGTGGTGATGATGGCGGGGACCCACCCGCTCGGGCTTCTCTTTCGGATCGCAAGAAGTCAGTGAATACTGACATACTGATCCGGCTGGCGATTGCCCCCATGCAAAGGCTAGAATCGCCCTGCCTGAGGCGAGTCTTCTCTCGCTGCGATCAACAAAGAACAGCCCAGGGAACTATCCCCAGGAGATCCACAAGACTTTGTGGATAATCTGTTGATGGAAATTCTTGTTGGCACATCGCAACGAGCACAAAACGAGGATTGGCGCGGTCTCCAGCGTGGTGCTTTTGGCTACAATGAAGGCCCAACAAGCAGTTGCCATACGTTTTGTTGGAAGGCGCGTCACTCTTTCGACGTGCCTTTTTTTTGGCTTCATCACGGCGCTCTGCGCCTGCACATCGCTGCACGATGTGAGCTTGCGCCGCCATGGCCTCGCCTTTGTCTGCGCCGCGTGAGCTGTCACTAGCAAGGTTCATGGACCACATCCGCAACTTCTCCATCATTGCCCACATCGACCACGGCAAGAGCACGCTGGCGGACCGACTGATCCAGCGCTGCGGCGGCTTGTCCGACCGCGAAATGGAAGCGCAGGTGCTCGACTCGATGGACATCGAACGCGAGCGCGGCATCACGATCAAGGCGCAGACCGCCTCGCTCCAGTACAAATCGCGCGACGGACAGGTCTACAACCTGAACCTGATCGACACACCCGGGCATGTCGACTTCAGCTACGAGGTCAGCCGCTCGCTGTCGGCCTGCGAGGGAGCTCTCTTGGTGGTCGACGCGAGCCAGGGCGTCGAGGCTCAGACGGTGGCCAATTGCTACACCGCCATCGAGCTCGGCGTGGAGGTCGTGCCGGTGCTCAACAAGATGGACCTGCCGCAGGCCGACCCGGATCGCGCCAAGGAAGAGATAGAGGACGTGATCGGCATCGATGCCGACGACGCCATTCCGTGCAGCGCCAAGACCGGCGAAGGCATCGACGACATCCTGGAAGCGGTGATCCAGCGCATGCCGGCACCGCGCGGCAAGCTCGAAGCACCACTGCGCGCGATGATCATCGATTCCTGGTTCGACAACTACGTCGGCGTCGTCATGCTGGTGCGCGTGGTCGACGGTTCGCTCGGCAAGGGCGAGCGCATCCGACTGATGGCCAGCGACGCGGTCTACGGCGTCGAGCAGCTCGGCGTGTTCACGCCCAAGTCGCTGTCGCGAGAGGTGCTGAGGGCCGGCGAGGTAGGCTTCGTGATCGCCGGCATCAAGGAACTGCAGGCGGCGAAGGTGGGTGACACCATCACGCTGGAGAAGAAACTCCCCAACAACCTGGGTGTGGCTAGCGAGCCACTGCCAGGCTTCAAGGAGATCAAGCCACAGGTGTTTGCAGGCCTGTACCCGACCGAAGCCAGCGAGTATGACCAGCTTCGCGACGCCCTGGAAAAGCTCAAGCTCAACGATTCGTCGCTGCACTACGAGCCGGAAGTCAGCCAGGCGCTCGGCTTCGGCTTCCGCTGCGGATTCCTCGGCCTGCTGCACATGGAGATCGTGCAGGAGCGGCTCGAGCGGGAATTCGACCAGGACCTGATCACGACCGCGCCCAGCGTGGTGTACGAGGTCGTGCTCAACGACGGCACGGTGTTGCAGGTGGAGAACCCCTCGAAGATGCCGGACCAGGGCCGCATCAAGGAGATCCGCGAGCCGATCGTCACGGTGCACCTGTACATGCCGCAGGACTACGTCGGCCCGGTGATGACGCTGGCCAACCTTAAGCGCGGCAACCAGATCAACATGGCCTACCATGGCCGCCAGGTGATGCTGACCTACGAGATGCCGCTGGCGGAGATCGTGCTGGACTTCTTCGACAAGCTCAAGAGCGTGTCCCGCGGCTATGCCTCGATGGACTACGAGTTCAAGGAGTACCGCGCGTCCGACGTCGTCAAGGTCGACATCCTTCTCAACGGCGACAAGGTCGATGCGCTGTCGATCATCGTTCACCGCGCGCAGAGCGTGTACCGCAGCCGCGCCGTGGTGACCAAGATGCGCGAACTGATCTCGCGACAGATGTACGACGTGGCGGTGCAGGCGGCCATCGGCGCCAACATCATCGCGCGTGAGACAATCAAGGCGCTGCGCAAGAACGTGCTGGCCAAATGCTACGGCGGTGACATCACCCGCAAGCGCAAGCTGCTCGAAAAACAGAAGGCGGGCAAGAAACGCATGAAGCAGATCGGCTCCGTCGAGGTGCCGCAGGAGGCGTTTCTGGCCATCCTCCAAGTGGACGACTGATGGGTTATCTAACCGGTGTGCTCTATGGTGCGCTCGCCATCTACCTGGGCGGCTGGTACCTCGGCAAGTGGACGGGAAACTTCTCGCTGCTGCTGTTCATCCTGAGTGTCGTGACCCTGGCCTACTGGCTGGCGGAACGCTTCCACTTCGCGCCGCGGCGTGCCGCTGCCGCCAAGGCGCTTGAGCAGCAGGACGCTGCGCGGCGTGCGCAGTTGGCGGCTCAGGGCATCACGAAGGTCGACACCGACCTTTCCCCGTCGCGCGAGAAGCTGCTGATGCAGCCCTGGTGGCTGGACTGGACCGCTGGCCTGTTCCCGGTGATCCTGGCCGTGTTCTTGCTGCGCTCCTTCCTGTTCGAGCCGTTCAAGATCCCGTCCGGATCGATGATCCCGACGCTGCTCGTCGGCGACCTGATCCTGGTCAACAAGTACCATTACGGCGTGCGTCTGCCGGTGATCAACAAGAAGATCATCGCCAACCACGACCCGAAGCGCGGCGACGTGATGGTGTTCCGCTTCCCGCGCGACACCAGCATTGACTACATCAAGAGGGTCGTCGGCCTGCCCGGCGACGAGGTCACGTTCCGCAACCAGAGGCTCTCGGTCAACGGGCAGGAAGTTCCGCTTGAGCCCCTGCCGCCGCCGGGTTACTACGACGAAGACACGCTGCGCTACTACCCGGAATTCAAGGAGAAGCTCGGCGACGTGGAGCACCGCATCCTCGTGAACCCGCAGGCGCAGCGCCCGTTCGGTGCGGACGGTGCCTATGCGTTCCCGTTCCGCGAGAACTGCCGCTACAGTGCCGAAGCGGTGACCTGCAAGGTGCCCGAAGGACATTACTTCATGATGGGCGACAACCGCGACAATTCGGAAGACTCGCGCTTCTGGGGTTTCGTGCCGGACGAGAACATCGTCGGCAGGGCATTTTTCGTGTGGATGAACTTCGGCAATCCGAAACGCATCGGGTCGTTCCATTGATGCGCCGCAGCACGGGGTTCACGAGGGGAGCATGAACGCATGACTGGAAAGATTGCATCGATCCGCCGACAGCGCGGAGTCACCCTGTTCGGACTGATGTTCTGGGCCATCGTGATCGGCATCACGGCGCTGGTGGTCATGCGCGTGCTGCCGACCGTCAACGAGTACTACACGATCCAGCGCGCCGTCGACAAGATCGCCAAGGAAGGCGGATCGACGGTGTCCGAGATCCGCTACGCATTCGAGAAGCAGAAGCAGATCGAGTACTCGATCTCCTCGATCAGCGGCAAGGATCTGCAGATCACCAAGGAAAACGAGCAGGTCGTGGTGAGTTTCGCCTACGACAAGGAGATCGAGCTGATCGCGCCGGTCTATCTGCTCATCAAATACGAGGGGCGCTCGAAGAAGTAGCGCAGCGGGGGGCAAAACGGGCCGCAGCGGCCCGACGGCAACCAACCCGATGGACGAAAGACTCGACGAACTCCAGGCCCGCATCGGGCATCGCTTCCGGCACGCGGATCTGCTTGGGCGCGCGCTGACGCATCGCAGCTTCGGCGCCGACCATAACGAACGGCTCGAATTCCTCGGTGATGCCGTGCTCAGTCTCGCGGTCTCGAGCCTGCTGTTCGACCGCTTCTCCGGCTCGGACGAAGGCGACTTGACGCGCGTGCGCGCGCACCTGGTGCGCGAGGACAGCCTGCACCGCATGGCGCTTCAGCTCGGGCTGCCCGAGGTCGTGCGCCTGTCGGAAGGGGAGGCCCGCGGCGGCGGCGCGCAGCGCGCCTCCATCCTCGCCGATGCGCTCGAGGCGGTGATCGGCGCCGTCTTCCTCGACGCAGGCTTCGATGCCGCCCGCGCACTGGTACAACGCCTCTTCGGCGAGGTCATTGCCGGCACCGAGATCGGGGGCTGGGCCAAGGATGCCAAGACCGAGCTGCAGGAGTGGCTGCAGGCGCGCCGCCTGCCGGTGCCCACCTATCGCATCAGCGCCACGCGCGGCCAGGCGCATG
Organism: uncultured Piscinibacter sp.; assembly: GCF_937952055.1. GTDB lineage: Bacteria > Pseudomonadota > Gammaproteobacteria > Burkholderiales > Burkholderiaceae_C > Piscinibacter. The sequence continues at coordinate 662,946 of NZ_CALFYO010000021.1, read as the reverse complement.
CACAGACCTTCGAGGTGGAGTGCGTGGTCCCCGCGCTGGGCCTGACGCAGGCGGGCGAAGGTCGCTCGCGCCGCCAGGCCGAGCAGGAAGCGGCGCGCAGGATGCTCGACGTGCTGAAGGCCAATGACCGGCCCGGTGGTCCGCTGCGCTCATGAGCGACAAGCCTGAAGCGGAAGAGCCCCCCGCGGCGCAGCGCTGCGGGCTGATCGCCATCGTCGGCCGGCCCAACGTCGGCAAGTCGACGCTGCTCAATGCGCTGGTCGGCCAGAAGATCAGCATCACCTCGGCGAAGGCTCAGACCACACGCCACCGCATCACCGGCATCCGCACGGTGGGCGAGACGCAGTTCGTCTTCGTCGATACGCCCGGCTTCCAGACCCGCCACGGCGCCGCGCTGAACCGCACGCTGAACCGCACCGTGCAGGGCGTCTTGGCCGACGTCGACGTGGTGTTGTTCGTCGTCGAGGCCGGCCGCTTCGGCTTGGACGACGCCAAGGTGCTGTCGCTGATCCAGGGCGAGGCGATGAAGGGCAAGCCTGTGTTCCTGATCGCCAACAAGCTCGACGCCGTACATCGCCGCGGCGAACTGGCGCCCTGGCTGAAGGGCATGCAGGACCGACACGCGTTCGCGGAATTCGTGCCGCTGTCCGCGAAGAAGCAGGCCGACGCGGACCGCCTGCTGCAGATCGTCAGGCCCTACCTGCCCAAGCAGGCCTGGTTCTACGAGGAAGACGCGCTGACCGACCGCAGCGACCGCTTCCTCGCCAGCGAGATCATTCGCGAGAAGCTGTTCCGCCTCACCGGCGACGAACTGCCCTATACGTCGACGGTCGTGATCGACAGGTTCGAGGAGGAGGGCAATCTGCGCCGCATCGCCGCCTCGATCGTTGTCGAGCGTGACGCGCACAAGGGCATGATCATCGGCGCCGGCGGCGAGCGGCTCAAGCGCATCGGCTCCGAGGCCCGCCAGGAACTCGAGTCGCTGATGGAGGCGAAGGTGTTTCTCGAGCTGTTCGTCAAGGTGCGCTCCGGCTGGGCGGCGGACGAGGACCATCTGCGCAGCTACGGCTACGAGTAGCGCCATGGCGACGGCGCGCGGCGCGGCACCGCTGGCGGCCTACGTGCTGCACCGCTACGACTGGAGCGAGTCCAGCCTCATCCTCGACCTCTTCACACGCTCCCTGGGACGGGTGGCGGTGGCGGCCAAGGGCGCGAAGAAGCCTCACTCCAACCTGCGTGCCGTGCTGCTGCCGTTCCAGCGCGTCAACGTGTCGCTCGGCCGGGTGCCGGAAGCCGAGGCAGCGGGCGACATCCAGACGCTGCGCCAGGCCGAATGGGGCGGTGGCGAGGCCATGCTCACCGGCGCGGCGCTGTTCAGCGGCTTCTACCTCAACGAACTGCTGATGAAGCTGCTCGCGAGGCACGACCCGCATCCGGCACTGTTCGACGCCTATGCGCAGACGCTGCCCGGCCTCGGCGCCGGCGAGGATCTGCGCACGCAAGCCGCGCTGCGCGCCTTCGAGCTCACGCTGCTCAAGGAGATCGGTCTGCTGCCGGACCTCGGCCTGGCCACGCTGACGCAGCAGCCGCTGCAGGCGCAGGCGCTCTACGCGCTGCGTCCCGAGGCCGGTGTCACCGAGGCGCACGACGACGAGGCGGGTGTGCCCGGCGCGGTGCTGGTCGGTCTGCAGGCGGCACTTCAGCATGGCGGCCAGGAAGCGTTGCAGCAGACCTGTGCGCTGGCGCTGCCCCCGCTCAAGCTGCAGCTGCGCGGGCTGCTTCACTATCATCTCGGCTCCAGCCCCTTGCGCACCCGCCAGGTGATGCACGACCTCCGCCATCTCTGATGAATCCGCTGCTCACCACCGGCCTCGATGCCCACCGCGGCCTGACCGCGCTCTCGGTCAACCTCAACAAGGTGGCGCTGCTGCGCAACACGCGTGCGATCGGCATTCCCAGCGTCACGCGCGCCGCAACGCTCGCGCTCGAAGCCGGCTGCCAGGGCATCACCGTGCACCCCCGGCCCGATCAGCGGCACATCCGGCCGCACGACGTGGTCGAGCTCGGCGAACTGCTGAAGTCGTGGTCGCAGGCCGAGTACAACATCGAGGGCAACCCCTTCCACAACCTGATGGACTGCGTGCGCGACCTGGTGCAACGCGGGTTGCCGGTGCACCAGGTGACCTTCGTGCCCGACAGCGTCGACCAGCCGACCTCCGACCACGGCTGGCGCTTCCCGCAGGATCTGGCGCGGCTGACCCCGCTGGTCGCCGAGTCGAAAGCGATGGGTCTGCGCGTCAGCCTGTTCATGGATCCGGAGCCGACGCAGATGCGAGGCGCGCGCGAGGCCGGCGCCGACCGTGTCGAGCTCTACACCGAGACCTATGCACGCGCCTACGGCACGCCCCAACAGGCGGAGGTGACCGCCGGCTTCGCGGCGGCTGCGCAGGCCGCGCTCGCCGAGGGCCTGGGCCTGAACGCCGGCCACGACCTGAATCGCGACAACCTCACCGACTTCCTGCGTGCCGTGCCCAGCGTGCAGGAGGTGTCGATCGGCCACGCGCTGATCGCCGACGCCCTCGAGCTCGGCCTCGGCGAGACGGTGCGCGACTACCTGCGCTGCATCCACCGCGCCTACGCGTAGCGCCGTCGTGATCTACGGCATCGGCACCGACATCTGCGACATCCGCCGCATGCGCGAGACCTTTGCACGGCGCGGCGAGCGTTTTGCGCTGAAGGTGCTCGGCGCACACGAGATCGAAGTGTTCCGCGAACGGCTGGCGCGCGTCGAGTCGCGCGGCATCAGCTACCTGGCCACGCGCTTCTCGGCGAAGGAGGCCTTCTCCAAGGCCATCGGCATGGGCATGCGCATGCCGATGACCTGGCGCGACTGCGAGATCGTCAAGGCGCGCAGCGGCAAGCCAGAGATCCGTCTGCACGGCGCGCTGGCCGAATGGTTCGAATCGCGCGGCTTGCGCGCGCATGTCAGCGTCAGCGACGAAACCGACTTCGCGGCGAGCTTCGTCGTGGTCGAAACCAAGGACCCTCGATGAGCCACTCACCCGTCATCCTCGACATCGCCGGCACGGCGCTGAACGCCGACGACCGCCGGCGCCTGGTGCACCCGCTGACCGGAGGCATGATCCTGTTCGCGCGCAACTGGGCCGACCGCCGGCAGCTCGTCGAGCTGACCGCAGAGATCAAGGCGTTGCGACCCGACCTGCTGATCTGCGTCGACCACGAGGGCGGCCGCGTGCAGCGCTTCCGCACCGACGGCTTCACCCACCTGCCGGCGATGCGCATGCTCGGCGAGATGTGGATGCAGGACCCGCTGACCGCCACCGCCGCCGCCACCGCGGCCGGACATGTGCTCGGCGCCGAGCTGCGCGCCTGCGGCGTGGACCTCAGCTTCACGCCGGTGCTCGACCTCGACCACGGCGACAGCAGCGTGATCGGCGACCGTGCCTTCCACCGCGATGCGCGCGTGACGACGCTGCTGGCCAAGAGCCTGATGCATGGCCTGCTGATGGCCGGCATGGCCAACTGCGGCAAGCACTTCCCCGGTCACGGCTACGTCAAGGCGGACAGCCACACCGAAGTGCCGGTGGACCGGCGCAGCCTGAAGGCCATCCTCGCCGACGATGCCATGCCCTACGAGTGGCTCTCCACCAGCCTGGCCAGCGTGATGCCGGCCCATGTCATCTACCCGAAGGTCGATGCCCACCCTGCCGGTTTCTCGCCGCGCTGGCTGAAGGAGATCCTGCGTCAGCAGCTGGGCTTCACCGGTGCAGTGTTCAGCGATGACCTCAGCATGGAAGGTGCGCGGCGTGTCGGCGGCGTCGAGGTCGGCTACGCCGAGGCTGCGGCGATCGCTCTGTCCGCTGGATGCGACCTCGTGCTGCTGTGCAACCAGTCGGTCGATGGAGGCGCGGCGGTCGATGCCCTGCTCGACGGGCTGGCGCAGGGGCTCGAACAAGGCCGCTGGCAGCTCGACCCCGACAGCGAGGACCGCCGCGTCCGCCTGCTGCCGCAGACCCGGCCGCTGTCCTGGGACGAACTGATGCACGACCCGCAGTACCAGCACGCCCTCGAGCGCCTGCCCTGAAGGACCCTGACACGACGACGCCGCCGGGCACGAGCCGCGGCAGCGTCGTGTCGTGTCGGGCCGCGCTCAGGCGGAGGGCCGCGACTCCTGTGCGCTGGTGTCGAAAGGCAAGGTGATCTGCGACAGATCCTTGCGCGTTTCGACGAGCACCAGCGGACCTTCGTCCACCTGCACCACCGGCTTGCGCTCGCGCGGCACGTGCACCGGTTTCGGCTCGCTCGCCATCGCTTCCTGCACGGCGCGGATCTTCTCGGCATCCGAGTTCACCCACAGCAGACCGGCCGCTTCGGCGACCGCGGCGAGTTGATCGGCGGGCAGCACGAAGGGCTCGACGCGGGCGACCGCCGGCGCGGGGGAGGGCGCCACGGCGACGGCCGCGGGCTCGCCGGCGGTGGACGCCAGGGGCTCCGACTCGGCCGACGGCACGGCTTCCGGCGCCGCGAGCGGCGCCACTTCCGCCACGGCTTCGGTGATCGCCTCGGCGGCGGCCTGCGGTGCTGCTTCGCCGCTCATCGGCTCGCCGCTCGTTGCCGCTTCGTCGCGCCGATCGCGGCGCTGGCGGTCGCGGCCACGTCCGCGTCGACGGCTCTCACGCTCCTCGCCTTCGGCGCCGGTCGGCGTCAACTCGGCGGCTTCGAGCGCGGCCGGCTCGCTGACGGTCTCTCCCTCGGCCAGGACCGGCGCCTCGCCGGCCACGGCCTCGGACGTCACCTCAGCGGCCCGCGACTCGTCGCGATCGCGACCGCCGCGGCCGCGGCGGTTGCGGCGCCGGCTGCCGCGTTCGCCCTGGGCCTCGCCCTCGGCCACAGGCTCGCTCGTCGGCACGGTGTCGACGAACGCCTGCACCGGCACGGCTTCGGCGGCCTCTGGCGCCGGCCGGCGCTCGGCACGCTCGCCGGCGCGTTCGCCACGCTCGCCTCGCTCCGCACGGCCACCGCGCCGGCCCTCGCCGCGCGACTCGGCGCCGGCTTCGCTGCGCGGGACTTCTGCCCCCTCGGGGCGTTCGGCACGACGGCCACGACCGTCTTTGCCTTCCCGGCCGTTGCGTCCCTCGGCACGGGTCTCGCCGCCACGTTCGCCACGCTCACCGCGCCGCCCGTCGCGGCCGCCACGGCCACCGCGGTCGCCCCGGCCCTCCTTGCGCGGCGCGGCTGCCGGTGTCGGCGCAGCGGCCGGCGCGGTTGCCGGCGTCGGCGCGCTCGTCTCACCGGCGCCGAACAGGCGCTTCACCCAGCCGAAGAAGCCGGTGCCGGCCGGCGTCGGCGCAGCGGCCACCGGTGCGGCGACCGGAGCGGGCGCTGCCGCGACCGGCTCGGGCTTGGCCACCGGCTGCGGCGCGGGCGCGTCGGGCAGGATGCCCTTGATCACCGGCTCCTGCTTGGCCTTGACCTTCTCGCGGCGCGTGATGCCGACCTCTTCCTCGACTTCGTCGATCATCGAGTAGCTGGCCTGCAGGTTCTCCAGCCGCGGATCGTCGTGGCGCAGGCGCTCGAGGCGGTAGTTCGGCGTCTCGAGGTTCTTGTTCGGCACCAGCAGCACCGTGACGCGCTGCTTCAGCTCGATCTTGGTGATCTCGGTGCGCTTCTCGTTGAGCAGGAACGACACCACCTCCACCGGCACCTGCACGTGCACGGCGGCGGTGTTCTCCTTCATCGACTCCTCCTGCACCATGCGCAGGATCTGCAGCGCCGAGCTCTCGGTGTCGCGGATGTGGCCGGTGCCGTTGCAGCGCGGGCAGGTGATGTGGCTGCCTTCGCTGAGCGCCGGGCGCAGGCGCTGGCGGCTCAGTTCGAGCAGGCCGAACTTGGAGATCGAGCTGAACTGCACGCGCGCGCGGTCCTGGCGCAGCGCGTCGCGCAGGCGTGTCTCCACCTCGCGGCGGTTCTTGCTTTCCTCCATGTCGATGAAGTCGACGACGATCAGCCCGCCGAGGTCGCGCAGGCGCATCTGGCGCGCGATCTCGTCGGCCGCCTCGAGGTTGGTACGTGTCGCGGTTTCCTCGATGTCGCTGCCGCGCGTGCTGCGTGCCGAGTTCACGTCCACCGACACCAGCGCCTCGGTGTGGTCGATCACGATCGCCCCGCCCGAGGGCAGGTTGACGGTGCGGCTGAATGCCGTCTCGATCTGATGCTCGATCTGGAAGCGGCTGAACAGCGGCGCATCGTCGCGGTAGCGCTTGACCTTGTGCGCCGTCTCCGGCATCACGTGGGTCATGAACTGCAGCGCCTGGTCGTAGATGTCGTCCGTGTCGATCAGGATCTCGCCGATGTCGGCGGTGAAGTAGTCGCGGATCGCGCGGATCACCAGCGACGACTCCTGGTAGATGAGGAAGGCGCCCTTGCCCGACTTGGCCGCGCCGTCGATCGCCTCCCACAGCTTGAGCATGTAGTTGAGGTCCCACTGCAGCTCGGCGGCCGAGCGGCCGATGCCGGCGGTGCGGGCAATCAGGCTCATGCCCTTGGGGTAGTCGAGCGATTCGAGGTTCTCCTTGAGCTCCTCGCGGTCCTCGCCCTCGATGCGCCGGCTGACGCCGCCGCCGCGCGGGTTGTTGGGCATCAGCACGAGATAGCGCCCCGCCAGCGAGACGAAGGTGGTCAGCGCCGCGCCCTTGTTGCCGCGCTCCTCCTTCTCGACCTGCACAAGCAGTTCCTGGCCGTTGGAGATGACGTCCTGGATCTTCGCGTCGCGGACGCTGACGCCCTGCTTGAAGTACTCCTTGGCGATCTCCTTGAACGGCAGGAAGCCGTGGCGGTCTTCGCCGTAGTCGACGAAGCAGGCCTCCAGCGACGGCTCGACGCGCGTCACCACGGCCTTGTAGATGTTGCCCTTGCGCTGCTCGCGCCCCTCGATCTCGGTTTCGAAGTCGAGCAGTTTCTGGCCGTCGACGATCGCCAGGCGACGCTCTTCCTGCTGCGTCGCATTGATCAGCATGCGCTTCATGTGCATTCCTCCAGCGCCGACTCGTCGAGCGGCGCATTGCCAACAGTCACCGCCCGCCGGAGGCAGGAGGCGACGCTTCGATGCACGAGAAACGCGTGGGAACCGGAAGGAATCGCCCTGGACTGTCGGATGCGGAGCCGGTCAGCAGACCGGCCGCAAGGGCAGCGTTGGCGCGTGCGTGGCAGTGGGGGAGGCGGCAATCAGCGCTGGCCCGGGCCTCGTGGGCCGGCTGAGCGCTGCGAGGAGGTTCACGGTCCGAGGCCACCTTGCACCCGGGCGCAACGGCGCGGCGCAGGCAACCGGCCTGGCAGGCTCACGCTCGCGGCGCGGGGTGTGGGGGATCGGGAACAACATCCGCTGGATCACTGGACGCAGACAAGAGACGGTGGCGTCGGCGGGGCTCGCGCCCTCGTGCTCGGCCGGTTTGTCTCCTGTCCGGAAAACCTTGTTGGGTGGTTCGTTCTTCGTTTGCTCTGCCGCAGCGCTCCACGGACCGCGCCGTCACGTGGGGACGGCGCCCGACCGGGCAACGTTGCGTTGCATCACCGGATGAACCGCTCTCCTGAGCGGCCCGCCCGTCGTGCCTGCGAGGCTAAACTCCTAAGAATCAAGCACTTAGAGCACGACGTGGACCGGCCGATTATAGGGGGGAAAGCCAAGCCGGCCGCCGCGGGCGGCAAGTTGCCGAGCGTGCTGCGCCTCACGGTCGACGAAGGGTCGCAGGGCCAGCGGCTGGACAACTACCTCATCCGGCTGCTCAAGGGCGTGCCCAAGACCCATGTCTACCGTGTCATCCGCTCCGGCGAGGTGCGCGTCAACAAGGGACGTGCCTCGGCGGACACGCGGCTGCACGTTGGCGACGTGGTGCGCGTGCCGCCGGTCCGCGTGGCCGAACGACCCGACACGGCGCCTGCGCCGGCGCGCGAATTCCCGGTGGTCTACGAGGACGAACAGCTGATCGCTGTCGACAAGCCCGCCGGCGTGGCCGTGCACGGGGGCAGCGGGGTGAGCTTCGGCGTCATCGAGCAACTGCGCCAGGCGCGGCCGGGCGCGAAGTTCCTCGAACTGGTGCACCGCCTCGACAAGGAGACCTCGGGCCTGCTGCTGATCGCGAAGAAGCGTTCGGCGCTGGTGGCGCTGCAGGATCAGTTGCGCGCGCGCGAGACGGGCAAAAGCTACGCGGCGCTGGTCATCGGCGCCTGGCCGGCGGGCAGGAAGGTCATCGACGTGCCGTTGCACAAGTTCCTCACCGGGGAGGGCGAGCGCCGCGTGCGCGCCGTCGAGCCCGGCCACGACGAGGCCAAGCGCTCGATCACGCTGGTCAAGGTGGCGCGGCGCTTCGCCGGCTTCACGCTGCTCGACGTGACGATCAAGACCGGCCGCACGCACCAGATCCGCGTGCACCTTGCGCACGAAGGGCACCCGATCGTCGGCGACGCGAAGTACGGCGACTTCGCGCTCAACAAGGCGCTGGCGCGCGCACCGGCGCACTTCGGCCGCATGTTCCTGCACGCGCAGCGGCTGCGCTTCCAGCACCCCGCCAGCGGCGAGGTGATCGAACTGGAGGTGCCGCTGCCGGCAGAATGCGAGGCCTTCCTCGACACGCTGCCCGCATGACCCGACCCCGCCAGTTCGACCTGATCGTGTTCGATTGGGACGGCACGCTGTTCGACTCGACCGCCCTGATCACGCGCTGCATCCAGGCCGCCTGCGCCGACCTGGGCGTGCCGGTGCCGAGCGACCGCGACGCCAGCTACGTGATCGGAATGGGCCTGATCGAGGCGCTGCAGCATGCCGCGCCCGACCTGCCGCGCGAGCGCTACAAGGAGCTCGGCGAGCGCTACCGCCACCACTACTTCGCCAGCCAGCACGAGATCGTGCTGTTCGAAGGCACGCTGCCCATGCTGCATGCGCTGAAGGCGCGGCATCACTGGCTCGGCGTGGCCACCGGCAAGTCTCGCCGCGGGCTCGATGAGGCGCTGCGCACGGTGGAACTGCAGGGCATGTTCGACGCCACGCGCACCGCCGACGAGACAGCCTCCAAGCCCGACCCGCAGATGCTGCTCGAGCTGATGCACGAGTTCGGCGTCGCGCCCGAGCGCACGCTGATGATCGGCGACACCACGCACGACCTGCAGTTGGCCGCCAATGCCGGCGCGGCGGCGATCGGCGTGAGCTACGGCGCCCATGCGCACGAGACCTTCGAGGACTTCGACACGCGCCACGTCGCCCATACCACCGCCGAGCTGCACGACTGGTTGCTGCGCCATGCCTGAGGGCGGCGGGCGGGGCGCGCCGCAGCTCCTGTGCGCGTCCGATCAGCTCACCGAGCGCGGCGACGCGCTCGTCTTCGACGTGCTGCAGCACCGCCAGCCGGCGCGCGCGTTTGCCCTGCGCGTCGACGGCCGCGTGGTCGCCTACCTGAACCGCTGCGCCCACATGCCGGCCGAGATGGATTGGCTGCCCGGCCAGTTCCTTGACAGCGATCGCGCCTTCATCCTCTGCTCGATCCACGGTGCGGCCTACGAACCCGCCACCGGACGCTGTGCCGGTGGACCGTGCGGGCGCGGGCGGCTCGTGGCGATCGAGGTCGAGGAGCGCGACGGGCAGGTGTATTGGTATCCTTCCCACGATACCCAACCCGCCTTCGCCGACTGAACCGTCGGCGAGGCCGAAAGCCTTCGCATGAGCACACCCGACGAACCGACCTCCACCGGGCGCGTGGAACCCGCCTTCGGCAGTGCGGCCCCTGCCGCGCCGGCACCGGCGGCCGCTGCGACGCCGCGCCTCTCGGCAACCGACGGCGGCCTGGAGCAACTCGCCCGCGAGTTCCTCGCCGAGCGGCGCAGCGAACGCCGCTGGCGCATCTTCTTCCGCCTCGCCTGGCTGGCGCTGTTCGCCACCGTGGCCATGCTGATCTTCTCCTCCGGCGTCGGGCCGGCGGCACCGAGCGCGCCGCACACCGCGCTGGTGGATGTGCGCGGCGAGATCGCCGCGGACAGCGAGGCCAGCGCCGAGAACCTCGTCGCCGCGTTGAAGTCCGCCTTCGAGGACGCGGGCGCGCAGGCGGTCGTATTGCGCATCAACTCCCCTGGCGGCAGCCCGGTGCAGGCCGGCATCGTCAACGAAGAGATCCGCCGACTCAAGGCGCTGCACGGGAAGCCGGTCTACGCGGTGGTCGAGGAGATGTGCGCCTCGGGGGCCTACTACATCGCCGTGGCGGCCGACGAGATCTACGTCGACAAGGCGAGCCTGGTGGGCAGCATCGGCGTGCTGATGGACGGCTTCGGCTTCACCGGCACGATGGAGAAGCTCGGCATCGAACGGCGCCTGCTCACGGCAGGAGAGAACAAGGGCATGCTCGATCCGTTCTCGCCGCAGAACGATCAGCACCGCGCCCATGCGAAGTCGATGATCGACCAGATCCACCAGCAGTTCATCGCGGTGGTCAAGCAGGGCCGAGGCAAGCGGCTGAAGGAGTCGCCAGACATCTTCTCTGGCCTGTTCTGGAACGGCGAGGAGGCGATCAAGCTCGGCCTCGTCGACAAGACCGGCAACCTCGACTACGTCGCACGCGAGGTGGTCAAGGCCGAGGAGATCGTCGACTACACCCCACACGAGAACCTCGTCGAGCGGCTGGCCAAGCGCTTCGGCGCCTCGGCCGGCGCCGGCGCGATGCGCGCGCTGCGGGAGATGGCGCCGCCGATCCGCTGAGCGCTACGGTTCCCCGTCCCAGTAGTCGAGAGCTTCCCCGGGGCGCTGGATGATGCGCAGGCCCCGGATGTAGCCGGCCACCTTGCCCGAATCTGGGTACTCGCAGAGCTCGGGCCGCTCCTGCGTGCTGATGCTGAGGTAGCGCATCGGCGCGTCCGAAGTGTTGATGAACTGGTGCGGGTACTCGGGTCCCGGCGGGATGAAGACCACGTCGCCAGCGCGCACCGGCACCATCTCGCCGGCCACACGCAGCGTGCCCTGGCCCTCGAGGATGACGAACATCTCCTCCTGCGCGTGGTGCAGGTGGTAGGGGCAGCTTCGCATGCCGGGCGCGAGCACGTCGTAGCCGGCGCCGAGCTTGCTCGCCGCGGTGCCGTCGGACAGGCCGCCGCACAGCGTGTCGTACAGCGGTGGACGGTGCTGTCGCTCGAGCGGCACCTCGTCGACATTGCGCACCAGCGAGCGGCGCAGTTCCTCGGCACGGTGGCTCATCGGCGGGCCTCCTCAGGGCGTGATCGCTGCCAAGCGCCTCACGGCGCTTTGGGCTGGAAGCCTGCCACGCCCATCTGCCAGAGGAAGAAGGCGTAGATGTCGGCGCGCTCCTGCTGCTGCTGGCGGCGCGTGTTGCCCACGCCGTGGCCGGCGTCGTAGTCCAGGCGCAGCAGGATGGGCTTGCCGCTGGTGGAAGCGGCGGCCAGGCGCGCGGCGGTCTTCGTGCTGTGCCACACCTCGACGCGCGGGTCGTTGATGCCGTGCGTGAGCAACACTGCCGGGTACTTCGTGCCGTCGACGATCTGATGGTAGGTGCTCATCGCCAGCAGGGCGCGGAAGCCGGCCTCGGTGGCCCGGGTGCCGAACTCGGGGATGTTGGGCACGCCGTTGGGCGTGACCTCGGCGCGCACCATGTCGAGCGCACCCACCGCCGGCACCACGGCGGCGAACAGGTCGGGCCGCTCGGTCATCGCACGGCCGACGAGGATGCCGCCGGCACTGCCGCCGAGGATGCCCAGCTTCGCCGGCGCAGTCCATTTCTGGTCGATGAGCCACTGCGCGCAGGCGATGAAGTCTTTCCACGTATTGGGCTTGGTGGCCTGCCAGCCGGCCTTGTACCAGTCCTGCCCGTACACCGAGCTGCCGCGCGGGTTGGCCACCGCGAGTACGCCGCCGGCGTCCAGCCAGGCCAGCCGCCCGGGGCTGAAGTACGGCTCCTCGGTGATGCCGTAGCTGGCGTAGCCATACAGCAGCGTCGGGTTGCGGCCGTCCAGCGACACGCCCTTGCGATGCAGGATGGACAGCGGCACCAGCGCGCCGTCGTGGCTGGGCACCTTGACCTCGGTGACCACGATGTCGGCCGGCGCGTCGTAGGGACCCTGCGGTTGCAGACCCGAGTTGGCCACCGTGCCATCGGCACCCACCAGGTAGATCTGGCGTGCGCGGTTCCAGCTCTGCAGGTCGAGCACCAGCCCGGGCAGCCGCGGATCGGCGGCACTCGCGAGGCTCTCGTCGGCATTCAGACGAAATGAGCCTTCTACCGGCAGCTTCACCTCCTGCAGCGCCGCGCCGCCGGCGTGGGCGTGCTTGAACAGGCGCTTGATGTTGCCGTCGCGACGCTCGACGTAGAGGGCATCTGCTGCCGAGGCGATGCCGGTGACCACCTGCTCGCCCTGCGGCACGATGAGTTCGGCCTGGGCGATGTCCGGCGCCTTCAGCGACAGGCGCAGCACCTTCGAGCGTGGCGCGTCCTTGTGGGACACGAGATACAGGCCGTCGTCGAAGTAGCTCGCGCTGCTGACCGCATCGGCAGCGCTGACCAGCCGAGACCAGCGCGGCGGCTTGCCGGCGAGCACCGGCCGCGCGGGCGAGGCGTAGAGTGTGATTTCGCGCTGCGTTCCGTTGAAGACGTAGCCGATCAGCCAGCGGCCGTCGTGGGTGAAGGTGGCGATCGGGATCTCCGCCGGCGTGATGTCCACGCCCGGCACGCCCAGGCCGAAGACCGGCCGCGCCTTGGTGGCGTCGCTGCCCACGCGCATCAGCCAGGTCATGGAGCGCTGGTACTTCTCGGTGTCGGGCATGCCCGGCTTGAGTTCCTGCAGGCGCGAGTAGAGCAGGTGGCGGCCATCCGGCGAGAAGCTCGGCGAGCCGTAGTCGGTGCGCGTGATCGGCCGGCCGATGGCACGGCCACTGCGCGTGTCGCGCACATGCAGGACGGCGGCCTCCGATCCCTGCGCCGACAGACCATAGGCCACATGCGCGCCACCGGGCGACGCGGCGTAGTAGTTGATCGCGTGCGGCTTGCCGGTGTTCTTCTCGATCGCCTCGGGATCGACGAGCACGCGCTCGCGGCCGGCCAGCCCCTGGCGCAGCAGCAGCTTGAACTGGTTCTCGGCGGCGCCGCGGCGTTCGAAGAACCAGCGGTCGCCGGTTTCGCGCACCACGCCGAAGACGCGTGCGGCCACCGAGGCATCCATCTTCTCCAGCGCATCGAGCAGCTTCGCGCGGCCCGGGATCGCAGCGAGCGCAGCGTGGCTGCGCTCGCTGGATTCCTTCATCCACTTCGCCGCCTCCGGCGACTTGACGTCCTCCAGCCAGCGGTAGGGGTCGTTGACCGTGGTGCCGAAGAAGGTTTCCGGCACGTTGCGTGCCGGCGGCGCCTGGGTGGGCGAGGCGCCCTGCGCCTGCGCGCCGAACAGCGCGGCCAGCAACGGCAGCGCCGCGGCGAGTCGATGAAAGTTCATGTTCTGAGCATCCCTCGGGTCTCGATGAAGTCGATCACCTGCTGCAAGCCGGCATTCGTCTTCAAGTTGGTCATCACATAGGGCCTCGTGGGCCTCATGCGCCTCGTGTCGGCGTCCATCACGGCCAGATCCGCGCCCACGTACGGCGCGAGATCGATCTTGTTGATGACGAACAGGTCGCTCTTGGTGATGCCGGGCCCGCCCTTGCGGGGAATCTTCTCGCCGGCTGCCACGTCGATCACGTAGATCGTCAGGTCGGAGAGCTCGGGGCTGAAGGTGGCGGCCAGGTTGTCGCCCCCCGACTCGATGAAGACGATGTCGGCGTCCGGAAACTTCTCCAGCATGCGGTCTACCGCCTCGAGGTTGATCGAGGCGTCCTCGCGGATCGCGGTGTGCGGGCAGCCGCCGGTCTCGACGCCGACGATGCGCTCGGGCTCGAGCGCGCCGGCGACGGTGAGCAGGCGCTGGTCTTCCTTGGTGTAGATGTCGTTGGTGACGACGACCAGGTCGTAGCGCTCGCGCATGGTCTTGCAGAGCATTTCCACCAGCGTGGTCTTGCCCGAGCCGACCGGGCCGCCGACGCCCACGCGCAGCGGAGGGAGCTTCTTGGTGCGGCCGGGGATGTGGTGCAGTGAGCTCATGGAGGCGGTGGACGCAAGGGGAGGGTTCAGGAACGGAACAGCCTCGAGTACTGGGACTCGTGCTGCGACGACAGGATCGCGAGCATGGGTGAGAACGCCTGGCGTTCGTCGTCGGCGAGTGCGATGGCGTGCTCCGCCGCGGCGGGGATGGCCTCCACCAGCGCGGCGAGGATGCGCTGGCCGGCGCTCTGGCCGAGAGGAACAGCCTTGAGCGCGGCCTGCACCATGTTCTCGGCCCAGCCGAAGGCGAAGGCGAGCAGCGCCTCACGCAGCGGCGCGCCGGTCTGCGCAGCGGCCAGCGCGAAGGCCAGCGGCCAGCTCGGTGCGGGTGTGAACCTGGCGAGCGCGGCCACGCGCGGGTCGTCGATGCTGCGGTTCTTCAGCCATTCGACCAGCGAGCGGCCCATCTGCTCGGCCTGGGCGCGCAGCTCGCGCGATTCGCGGGTGGCGAACACCCATTCGTTGAGCGCGCGCACCCGGTCGACGTCGCCGCGCTGCCAGGCGGGCAGGGCCTGCGCCACGACGGCCAGGTCGCTGCGTGCGAGCGACAGCCGAAGCTGGTCGAGCAACCAGCGCGATGCCTGTGCCTCGCCCGCGATGCGGGCGGACTCGACCGCCGCCTCCAGCGCCTCGGAGTAGCTGAAGCCGCCCACCGGCAACGCCGGCGAGGCCAGCCACATCAGCTGCAGCAGGGCGCCCGGCGCCAGTGCTTCAGTGCTCGTGGTGGTCGTGTCCGTGGTGGCCATGGTCGTGGCCGCATCCCGGGCCATGGGTGTGACCGTGGTCTTGCGCGTGGGCATGACCCGGGCCGTGCGCGTGCCCGTGCTCATGGCCATGCGCGTGCGCCGCCGGCGCCGCGGCCGCATAGGCGCCCGACTCCGGCTCGAAGGGCTCGTTCGCTTCGCTGACGATCAGGTGCATCTGGCGCAGCAGGTCGGCCAGCACATGGTCGGGCTCGAGCTTCAGGTGATCCGCCTGCAGCTCGAGCTGCACGTGCCGGTTGCCCAGGTGGTAGGCAGCGCGCAGCAGGTCGAACGGGCTGCCGTGCTGCGTGCAGTGGGCGACGCGCAGCACCGGCTGCGGCGCGGCGAGCACGCGCACCAGCGAGCCGTCCTCGGCCACCAGCACGTCGCCGCCGCGCACCACCGTGCCGCGCGGCAGGAACACGCCGAGCGCGCGGCCCAGCGAGTCGGTGGCGTCGAAGCGGCTCTTCTGGCGCACGTCCCAGTCGAGTTCCACCGTGGCGGCGCGCTTGAGCAGCACGCCGGCGAGACCGCGGCCGCCGGGGATGAGCTTGTTCAGGTTCAGCATCAGCGCATTGTGCCCCGCGCCGAGGCTTCGATCGTCCGATGCGGCGCTGCGAGCACCTCGAGGCCACGGGCACGCACCGCCTGCCCCCGGAGCGCGGCCGCACGGACGCCGGAGGGCCTGTCGGCGAGGGCGAGGATGACCATCACCGGTTCGTTCGCCCCTGCGTTGACTGCGCGCAACCAGCAGGGGAGCGATTGCTTGATCATCCCGGCTTTGCACCCACCATGCCGAACACCCCGGACGACCGACCTGCCTGGCGACGCAGACGGCTGGTGCTGCTGGCGGTGATTGCCGTCACGCTGGCCGCCGTCGTCTCTGCCTGGCTGCTGGTGCGGCACCCGCCCGCGGCGGACGGGCTTCTGCAGGTCAACGGACGCATCGAGGGCGACCACATCACGGTGGCGCCGAAGTTCGCCGGACGCGTCGTCGAGCTCGCCGTGCGCGAAGGCGACGTCGTGACGGCGGGCCAGCTGCTCGTTCGCCTGGACGAGCGCGCGGTGGGCGCGCGGCTCGAGCAGGCGCAGGCCGCGCAGGCCAGCCTGGAGTCGCAACTCGCCGCGCAGCACGCCGCTGTCGCCTTGTTGCGCGCGGAGACGGCGGTGGCCGTGCAGGCGGCACGCACGCGCGTGGCCGCCGCGCAGGCCGAACTGCGGCGCGCCGATGCGGCGCACGAGCAGGATGCACGCGAGCATGCGCGCGCCGTCGAGCTGTCGTCGCAGGGCTTCGTCGGTCCGCAGGCGCTGGAACGCGCCGGCCTGGTGCTCAGGCAGTCGGGCGAACTGCGCGACGCGGCGCGTGCTGCGCTGGCGCAGGCGCAGCAGGCACTGCGCGACGCCGAACTGGGGCCGCAGCGCGTGCGTGCGCGCGAGGCCGAGCTCGCCGTGACCCGTGACAGGCGGCGCGAGGCGGCTGCTGCACTCGCCGAGGCGCGCGTCGCGCTGGACGACCTGGCGATCACCGCGCCGGTCGGCGGCACCGTGACCGGCCGCTTCGTCAACCTCGGCGAAGTGGTGAATGCCGGCACGCCGCTGCTCGAGCTGACCGACCTCGGCCGGCTCTATCTCAAGGGCTACCTGCCCGAGACGCAGATCGGCCGCGTGCGCAGGGGCATGCCGGCGCGCATCCATGTCGATGCCTACCCCGGCGAGCCGTTCGCCGCCACGCTGCGCTACGTGGCCGCGCGCGCCGAGTTCACGCCCAAGGAAGTGCAGACGGTGGACGAGCGCGTCAAGCTGGTCTACGAGGTGCGCCTGTATGCCGACCGGAACCCGGACGGCAAGCTCAACCCGGGACAGCCGGCCGACGGCATGATCCGCTGGCGCGACGGTGCGGCATGGCAGGACCCGAGGCACTGACGGCGGGCTGCGCCGAGCCCATGGTCCGTGTCGACGGTCTGGTCAAGCGCTACCGGCACCGTCAGGCGCTGGCCGGCGTCTCGCTGCACGTGGCGCGCGGCGAACTGTACGGCCTGATCGGCGCCGACGGTGCCGGCAAGAGCAGCCTGTTCAAGGCGGTGGCCGGCGTGCTGAGCTTCGAGGGCGGTTCCCTGCGCGTGCTCGGCCAGGACCTCGCCAGCGAAGCCGACGCGGAGCGGATCAAGCAGCGCATCGGCTTCATGCCGCAGGGCCTCGGCCTGAACCTCTACCCCGAGCTGAGCGTCGACGAGAACGTCGACTTCTTCGCCGACCTGCGCGGCGTGCCGCCCCGCGTGCGGCAGGAGCGCAAGGCCAGGCTGCTGGCGATGACCCGGCTCGAAGCCTTCCGCGCCCGGCCGATGAAGCAGCTCTCCGGCGGCATGAAGCAGAAGCTCGGGCTGGTGTGCACGCTGATCCACGAACCCGAGCTGATCGTTCTCGACGAGCCGACGACGGGCGTGGACCCGCTGTCGCGGCGCGACTTCTGGCAGCTGCTTCCCGAGCTGGTTCACGAGCGTGGCATGACGGCGCTCGTGGCCACCGCCTACCTCGACGAAGCCAGCCACTTCGACCGCGTCGGCCTGATGTACGGCGGAACGCTGCTCGCCGAAGGCGAGCCGGAGCGCCTGCCGCAGCAGCTGGCGGCCACGGTGGTCGTCGCTGCGGACGCGAGCGCGGACACCGTGCAGCGGCTGGCCCGCGCCTTCGGGCCGGTCGACCGCCACGGTGCGAGCGCCTCGGTGCTCGTGCCGACGCCGGACGCCGGCGTGGCGCTGGCGCAGGTGCGCAGCGTGCTGCCCGGCGCGCCGCGCGCGGAGCTGCAGGCGCTGCCGCCGTCGCTGGAGGACCTGGTCGTCGCGCGCGTGCGCGAGCGCACGCCGCAGGCCGCCCAGCCGGTGACGGCCACCGCCGGACATGCCGGCGAGGGCAACGCGGGCGCGGCTGCGCCGCCATGCGCCCTCGAGGCGATCGGCCTGACGCGCGACTACGACGGCTTCCGCGCCGCCGACCGCGTCAGCTTCCGCGTCGCGCGCGGCGAGATCTTCGGCCTGCTCGGCGCGAACGGCGCTGGCAAGACCACCGTGATCAAGATGCTCACCGGCATCCTGCCACCCACCGCGGGGGTGGGCCAGGTCGCCGGCGCCGACATGCGCCGCGCCTCGCGCCAGATCCGCCAGCGCATCGGCTACATGTCACAGGCTTTCTCGCTCTATGCCGACCTGAGCGTGCGCGACAACCTGATGCTCTATGCCGGCGTCTATGGCCTCGTCGGGCGCAGCGCGCGCGAACGCACGGCGTGGGCGATCGAGCTCGGCGCCCTGTCGGCGCACCTGGACGACGCCGCTGCCAGCCTGCCGATGGGGCTGCGCCAGCGCCTCGCGCTCGGCTGCGCGTTGCTGCATCGACCGGGCGTGCTGATCCTCGACGAGCCCACCTCGGGGGTCGATCCGCTCGGCCGCCGGCACTTCTGGAACATCCTGTCCTGGCTGGCGCGCGAGGAGGGCGTCGCGATCCTGCTGTCGACGCACCACATGGCCGAGGCCGAGCTGTGCGACCACCTGGTGCTGCTGTTCGAGGGCCGCGTGGTCGCCGACGCGTCGCCGCTCGAGCTGAAGCAACGATTGCGGCAGCATTCGGGCGAACTGCTCGAAGTGCGCTGCGACGATCCGTCGCGCGCGCTGCAGCTGCTGCGCGAGGCGGGCCATGCGGATGCCATGCTGCGCGGCCACGGCGTGCTGCTGATGGCCGTCGACCGCGCGCAGGCCGAGGCACGCATCGCCGCGCTGCTCGGCGCGCGGCAGATCACGCTGCAGGCCGTGCTGCCGCGCGAGATCGGCATGGACGACGTCTTCGTGCGCGAGGTCGGCGCCCTGCAGGCGAGGGCGCCGTGAAGCGCTCGCGCGTCGTGGCACTGGCGCGCAAGGAGTGGCGCGAGATGCTGCGCGACCGCGTCTACCTGCTGCTGGCGTTCGCCCTGCCGGTGGTGCTGATGCTGGTGTTCGGCCACGGCATGAGCCAGGAGGTGGAGCATGTCGGCCTGGCGGTGCTCGACGAGGACCGCAGCGCCAGCAGCCGCTCCTACATCGACCACTTCACGAAGACCCGGCACTTCCGCTTTCTCGGCGCGCTGCACTCACATGCGCAGATCGAGCCGCTGCTGGCCACCGGCGGCGCGCGGGTCATCCTGCGCATCGGGCCCGGCTTCGCGCGCGAGCTGCATCGCGGCGGCGAAGCCCGGGTGCAGTTCATCGTCGACGGCACGTTCACCGCGCCGGCGCGCACGCTGCGCGGCTACGTGGAGGCGATCAACGCCGCGGCCAGCGCGGAGATCCGCGCCTCGGCGCTGTCGCGTCTGTCCGGGCGGCCGATCGGGCGCACGATGGCGGCGATCGAGCCGGTGCGGCTCCAGGTGCGCTATCTCTACAACGAGGAAGTGCGCAGCATCTGGACCGTCGCGCCCTCGCTGCTGATGCTGATCCTGCTGATGGTGCCGCCGCTGCTGCTCGCGGTCAGCGTGGTGCGCGAGAAGGAGACCGGGGCGATCTACAACGTGCGCTGCTCCACCCTGACGCGCGCCGAGTTCATGGCCGGCAAGCTGCTGCCCAGCCTCGCCGTGTCGTGCGTCAACGCCTTGCTGCTGTGGGCCGTGACGGTGGTCTACTTCGGCGTGCCCTTCAAGGGCAGCGCCTGGGTGCTCGCGCTGGGCAGCGTGCTCTACCTGCTGGGCACCAGCGCGCTCGGCCTGCTGATCTCGCTGCTCGTGCGCAGCCAGCAGGCCGCCATCATCATCGCCACCATCACCGCGTCGATCGTCGCGATCCAGTTCTCCGGCCTGTTCGCGCCGGTCGAGTCGATGCAGGGCGCGAACCAGTGGCTGGCCCGCGTGCTGCCGGCCAGCCACTACCGCGAGATCGCCATCGGCACCTTCCTCAAGCGCAGCGATCTCGAGACCCTGCTCGCGGACTTCGCGTGGATCGCCGGCTTCGCGCTCGTGGTGCTGGGGCTATGCCTGGCGCTGTTCCGCAAGAGGACGGCATCGTGAGGCGCGCCCCGGTCGTCGCGGTGTGGTGCGAGCAGGTGCGCGCGCTGATGGTCAAGGAGCTCAGGCAACTGCTGAAGGACCGCGCGCTGTTCGCCTACACCGTCTTCATCTTCACGCTGGACGTGATGCTGGCGGCCGGCGCGTCGTCGATCGAGCTGCAGCGCGCGCCGCTGGCGGTCGTGCAGTCGCAGCACAGCGCCGCCGGCCGTGATCTGATCGGCCGCTTCCGCGCGCCCGAGTTCGAGCTGCGACGGCAGCTCGGCGAGGTGGGCGAGGCGTCGGCCCTGCTTGACCGCGGCGAGGTGCGCGCGGCGCTCGTGCTGCCCGGGAACTTCCAGCACGACCTGGCGCTCGGCCGGCAGGCCGAGGTGCAGCTGCTCGTCGACACCGCGCAGGCCAACCAGGGCTTCCTCGTCGCCAGCTACGCGGCGCGCATCTGCGCTGCCTTCGGCGCCGAATGGGCGCCGCGCACGCTGCTGCGAGAAGGCGTGGACCCCACGAGGCTGCCCGAGGTGCGCGCCGACATCCGCTATGCCTACAACGCCGCGCTGAACGAGACGTGGTTCAACACCGTGTCGGAATGGCTGACCATGCTCACCATCGCCGCCATCGTGCTGCCTGCGGCCGCGCTGGTGCGCGAGCGCGAGCGCGGCACCATCGAGCAACTGCTGGTGGCGCCGCTGTCGCCCCTGCAGGTCGTGCTGAGCAAGGTGCTGGCGATGGTGCTGGTGATGCTCGCCGGCACCGCGGTGGCGGTGCTGGGCGTGATGCACGCGGGCTACGGCGTGCCCTTGCGCGGCAGCGTGGCGCTGTTCTTCGCCATGACCGCCCTGTACACGATGGCCTGCGCGGGTGTCGGCATCGTCGTCTCGGGCTTCGCGCGCAACTCCGGACAGATGAGCCTGATCGTCATCCTGGTGGTGGTGCCCATGGTGATGCTGTCAGGCACCTGGAACATGGTCGAGAGCATGCCCGGCTGGCTGCAGTGGCTGACCGAACTCTCGCCGCTGCGTCACTTCATCGTCGTCGCCTACGGCATCCTGATCCGCGGCGTCGGGCTGGACGTGCTCTGGCCGGTGCTCGCGAAGATGCTGCTGCTGGGCGCCGCCCTGTTCGCCGTCGGCGTGCTGCGCTTCCGGCGCCAGTTCCGCTGAAGCGGCGAGGCCGCGGGACCGACGCAGTCTGCGTTGTCCCGCGCGTTCGCCGGTGGCGGATGGGGCGCGCAGGCAGGACCCTGCAATGCCCGTAATGAGGCGCTGCCTCGCGCGACGCATGGGCAGACCGGCAGCGTTGCCGGCCCCCACCATGAGGAGTCATGCCATGTCGATGTCACGCCGCCAATTCACCGCTTCTGCCGCCGCCACCCTGGCGGCGGCCACCGGTTTCGCCTTGCCCCGTCCGGCACGCGCCGACGGACGCACCCTGTTCATGCGCAGTGCCGTCGAGAACGCCGACCTCACCGCCACGCTGCCGCTGCACCGAGGCACCAGCCAGGGCCGCACGGTCTGGTACATCGTGCTGGACGCTTCGGACGGCGCCGATGCCGACCGGCTGGGGGTGAACCGATCCAGCAAGCTGGACGTGGCCCGCGGCACCGGCGCAGTGGCCCGTGCACGGATCGTGAACGGCCTGCTGGACTTTCCCGCGACAGTGCGCTTCGACCGCCAACGCGTGGTGGTGCCCGGGCCGACCGGCTTCCCGCCAGCCAACGCGGTGCACGGTCCGGAGGGCGAGTTCGGCTACAGCCCGCTGGTGGAGCTGCCCGACGGTCGCATCCTGAACGCACCGCACGTGGCCAACGGCAGCGGTCGCCATCCCAAGGCCGTGCGCGTGGACACCGTGCGCGGGCGCGTGGACATGGCCGAGTCCTTCGGCTATGCCAATGGCCGGCTGGTGAAGTACATCTCGACCGATGCATCGGTGAGCGACGCGGCGGCGCTGGAGAACGCCACGCTGGCGCCGGCCCTGAATGCCGCACCCACTGCCGGCGGCGACGGCACCGACTCGGCGCGCACGACGCTGGCCGCGTTCATCAACGGGCAGACCGGCCTGGGCAACCCGCAACGCCAGGGGCTCAACGCGGCGCTGCTCGATGGGGCGGACCCTCTGAACCTGCTGTTCTGGACGCCCAACCAGGGCCGCTACAGCCCGCTGTGGGACGTCTTCCCGGCCGCCTGGAGCGCGGCGGCCATCGCTGCCGGCCAGAACCTGGCGCAGAAGGACCGCAGCGGCCTGCTGAACCTGGTGGACCAGGGCCTGGTGACCGGCCCGGGCGGCGCCCGCTTCGGAGCCGCCGGCTTCTTGGTGAACTGCCCGATCGTCAGCAGCGACTGACGGCGGTCCGACGCAGACATCCCTCGCGCAACCCACGACGCGCGGGCGGGCACGGGTCAGAACAGGAAGTAGCGCTGCGCCATCGGCAGCACCTGGGCCGGATCGCAGGTCAGCAGCTGGCCGTCGGCGCGCACCTCGTAGGTCTGCGCGTCGACTTCCATCCGCGGCGTGAGGCCGTTGTGCACCATCGATGACTTGCGCACGCCACGGCAACCCTTCACCGCGGCGATGCGCTTGTGCAGGCCGAGCGATTCGGGGATGCCGCCGTCCAGTGCCGCCTGGCTCACGAAGGTCAGCGAGCCTTGGTGCAGCGCGCCGCCGAAGGCGCCGAACATCGGCCGGTAGTGCACCGGCTGCGGGGTCGGGATCGACGCGTTCGGATCGCCCATCGCCGCCATCGCGATGAATCCTCCCTTGAGGACCAGCGCGGGCTTGACGCCGAAGAAGGCCGGCTTCCACAGCACCAGGTCGGCCCACTTGCCGGGCTCGACGCTGCCGATCTCGTGCGACATGCCATGCGCGAGCGCCGGGTTGATGCTCAGCTTGGCGATGTAGCGCTTGACGCGCGTGTTGTCGTTGCGATCCGAGTCGCCGGGCAGCGCGCCGCGCTGCAGCTTCATCTTGTGCGCCGTCTGCCAGGTGCGGATGACCACCTCGCCGACGCGGCCCATGGCCTGGCTGTCGCTGCTCATCATGCTGATCGCGCCGAGGTCGTGCAGCACGTCCTCGGCGGCGATGGTCTCGCGGCGGATGCGGCTCTCGGCGAAGGCCAGGTCCTCGGCGATCGAGGCGTCGAGGTGGTGGCACACCATCAGCATGTCGACATGCTCGTCGAGCGTGTTGACGGTGTAGGGACGCGTCGGGTTGGTCGAACTCGGCAGCACGTTGGACTCGCCGACCACCTTGAGGATGTCCGGCGCGTGCCCGCCGCCTGCGCCCTCGGTGTGGAAGGTGTGGATGGTGCGGTCCTTGAACGCGGCGATGGTGTCCTCGACGAAGCCGGACTCGTTGAGCGTGTCGGTGTGGATGGCGACCTGCACGTCCGTCGCCTCGGCCACGTTCAGGCAGGTGTCGATCGCCGCCGGCGTGGTGCCCCAGTCCTCGTGCAGCTTCAGCGCCACGGCGCCGGCCTCGACCTGCTGGCGCAGCGCCTCGGGGCGGCTGGCGTTGCCCTTGCCGAAGAAGCCGAGGTTCATCGGGAAGGCATCGGCCGCCTGCAGCATGCGCGCGATGTTCGCCGGGCCCGGCGTGCAGGTGGTGGCGAAGGTGCCGGTGGCCGGGCCGGTGCCGCCGCCGAGCATGGTGGTGACGCCCGAGGCCAGTGCCTCCTCGATCTGCTGCGGGCAGATCCAGTGGATGTGGCTGTCGATGGCGCCGGCGGTGACGATCATGCCTTCGCCGGCAATGATCTCGGTGCCCGGGCCGATGACGATGTCCACGCCCGGCTGCACGTCGGGGTTGCCGGCCTTGCCGATGGCGGCGATGCGGCAGCCGCGGATGCCGATGTCGGCCTTCACGATGCCCCAGTGGTCGACGATCAGCGCGTTGGTGATCACGCAATCCACCGCCTCTTCGCGGCCGGGGCCATTGACGCGCTGGCTCTGGCCCATGCCGTCGCGGATCACCTTGCCGCCGCCGAACTTCACCTCCTCGCCGTAGCCGCCTGCGGCGAGGGTGCAGTCCCGCTCCACCTCGATGATCAGCGCGGTGTCGGCCAGACGCACGCGGTCGCCGACGGTGGGGCCGAACATCTCCGCATAGGCGCGCTTGCCGATCTGAGCCATCAGAGCTTTCCTTGCACGAGTCCGCGGAAGCCGTAGACCGTGCGGTCGCCGGCGAAGTCGACCAACTCGACGGTGCGCTGCTGCCCCGGCTCGAAGCGCACCGCGGTGCCCGAGGCGATGTTCAGCCGCATGCCGCGCGCCGCGCCGCGGTCGAATTTCAGCGCGCCGTTGGTCTCGGCGAAGTGGTAGTGCGAGCCGACCTGGATCGGGCGGTCGGCGCCGTTCTCGACCACCAGCGTGATCGTGCGCCGGCCGGGATTGAGCGTCAGCTCGCCGTTGTCGACGATCAGCTCGCCGGGGATCATTTGCGCCCCCGCCACCACGTCAGCCCGACGCCGGCGACGCCGATCGCCAGCAGCACGCCGAACATGTCGCTGGCGTGCCAGTGCGGATTGGCCAGGCCGTGGCCGTCGTGGGCGGCGGCCCACCCGCTCGCCAGCGATGCGGCCAGTGCCGACAGGGTGCGGAGCATCGTCGTCGTCCTCGGAATCGTGATCATGTCGGATCTCATGCGATAGGTTGGTGCACAGTCACCAGTTTGGTGCCATCGGGGAAGGAGGCCTCCACCTGGATGTCCGGGATCATCTCCGCCACGCCGTCCATCACGTCGTCGCGCGAGAGGATCGTCTTGCCCTCGCTCATCAGCGCGGCGACGCTCTTGCCGTCGCGCGCGCCTTCCATGATGGCGGCGCTGATCAGCGCCACCGCCTCCGGGTAGTTGAGCTTCAGGCCACGCGCCTTGCGCCGCTCGGCGAGCAGCGCGGCGGTGAAGATGAGCAGCTTGTCCTTCTCGCGGGGCGTGAGTTCCATGGCGGTGCACAGCAGCAGGAGGCGTGCCAGATGCTACGCGGCCGGGGGCGCTTGGCACAGCCCTTGCCCCACAACGGCGCATGTCCGCCGATGCCAGCACTTTCCAGGAGAACCCGACGCTCGGGCCGGGCATCGCCACGCCTGCAAGCACCAAAGCAGTGCAGCGCGTGGTCAAGGTGCGCCGCGACTACAACAGCTGGGTGGCGCGCGAGACCATGGAAGACTATGCGTTGCGCTTCACGCCGCGCAGCTTCCGCAAGTGGTCGGCAATGCGCGTGGCCAACACCGCGTTCGGCGCTGCCTCGTTCCTCGTGCTGGAGGCGGTGGGCGGCACGCTGCTGGTCGACTACGGGTTCGTCAACGCCTTCTGGGCCATTCTGGCCACCGGGCTGATCATCTTCGCCGCCGGCTGGCCGATCAGCGTGTACGCCGCGCGCCACGGCGTGGACATGGACCTGCTGACGCGCGGCGCCGGCTTCGGCTACATCGGCTCCACCGTCACCTCGCTGATCTATGCGAGCTTCACCTTCATCTTCTTCGCACTCGAGGCGGCCATCATGGCTTATGCCATCGAGCTCGCCTTCGACATCCCGCCGGCCTGGGGCTACCTGCTGTGCTCGCTGGTGGTGATCCCGCTGGTGACCCACGGCGTGACGACGATCAGCCGGCTGCAGGTGTGGACGCAGCCGCTGTGGCTGGCGATGCTGGTGCTGCCCTTCGTCTACGTGCTGCAGCAGCACCCCACGGCGCTGGCCGACATCTGGCAGTTCGGCGGCATCGGTCCGGGCGGAACGGCCGAGAACGCGCAGCCCGCGGGCTTCGACCTGATGAAGTTCGGTGCAGCGATGACGGTGGGCGTCGCGCTGATCACGCAGATGGGCGAGCAGGCCGACTACCTGCGCTTCATGCCCGAGCCGCAACCGGGACGACGCTTCGCGTGGTGGGCGGGCGTGACGATCGGCGGCCCGGGCTGGGTGCTGCTGGGCGTGCTGAAGATGCTGGCCGGTTGCCTGCTCGCCTACCTCGCCATCGGCTATGCGGTGCCGGTGGCGCGCGCGGTCGACCCGACGCAGATGTACCTCGTCGCCTGGGGCGCGGTGACTTCCAACGTCGGCCTCGCGGTGGCCGCGACCGCGTTGTTCGTGGTCGTCTCGCAGCTGAAGATCAACGTCACCAATGCCTATGCCGGTTCGCTGGCCTGGTCGAACTTCTTCGCGCGCCTCACGCACAGCCACCCGGGCCGCGTGGTGTGGATGGTGTTCAACACGCTGATCGCGCTGATGCTGATGGAGCTGAGCGTCTTCCAGGCGATCGGCAAGGTGCTGGGGCTGTACTCGAACATCGCCATCAGCTGGATGATGGCCGTGGTGGCCGACCTGGTGATCAACAAGCCGATGGGCTGGTCGCCGAAGGGCATCGAGTTCAAGCGCGCCCATCTCTTCGACGTGAACCCGGTCGGTGTGGGGGCGATGGGCGTCGCCTCGGTGGTGTCGATCGTTGCCTACCTCGGCGTGCTCGGGCCGATGGCGCAGGCCTTCTCGGCGCTGATCGCGCTGGTCACCGCCTTCGTGGTGTCGCCGCTGATCGCGTGGCGGACGAGAGGCCGCTACTACCTGGCCCGCCAGCCCGAGCCCGCGGTCGACGAGCAGGGCAGCTACAGGCGCCTGACCCGCTGCACGATCTGCGAGCGCGACTACGAACGCGACGACATGGCGTTCTGCCCGGCCTACGAAGGGGCGATCTGCTCGCTGTGCTGCTCGCTCGATGCACGCTGCCACGACCTGTGCAAGCCTCGGGCGCGCCTGGCGGTGCAGTGGCGTGCGGCGATGGCGCGTCTCATGCCGCGCGCGCTGTGGCAGCGCCTGGACACCGAGCTCGGCCACTACCTGATGCTGATGGCGCTGGCCATGCCGGCGCTGGCGGCGCTGTTCGCCGCCGTCTGGCGCCACGAGCGACGCGCGCTTGGCCGGCTCTCGCCCGATGCCGAGGCCGCGCTGCAGATGGGCTTCGTGAAGGTCTATGCCGCGCTGCTGGTGATCAGCGCGGTGGTCGCCTGGTGGCTGGTGCTCAAGCACCGCAGCGCCAAGGTGGCGCAGGAGGAGTCGAACCGGCAGACGCAGCTGCTCGTGCAGGAGATCGAGTCGCATCGCCGCACCGATCTCGCACTGCAGCGGGCCAAGCAGTCGGCGGACGCGGCCAACCAGGCCAAGACGCGCTACATCTCCGCCATCAGCCACGAACTGCGCACGCCGCTGAACAGCATCCTCGGCTACGCCCAGCTGCTCGACGACGACCCCGCCATCCCCGAGGCACGCCGCCAGGCGGTACGCGTCATCAAGCGCGGCGGCGATCACCTGCTGTCGCTGATCGAGGGCACGCTGGACATGGCGCGCATCGAGGGCGGCAAGCTCACGCTCGAACCGTCGCCGATGCGGCTGCGCGAGAGCCTGCAGCAGATCGCGCGCATGTTCGAGCTGCAGGCGCAGTCCAAGGGCATCGGATTCGTCGCCGAGATCGACGCGCAGGCGCCGGAACTGGTGCGCGCCGACGAGAAGCGCCTGCGCCAGATCCTCATCAACCTGCTCGGCAACGCGGTGAAGTTCACGCGCAGCGGCCGCGTCGTGTTCAGGTTGCGCTACGCGCGCGAGATCGCGCACTTCGAGATCGAGGACACCGGCCCCGGCATGCCGCCCGACGAGGTGGCCAAGGTGTTCGAACCCTTCGCGCGCGGCTCCGCGGCGGGACAGGGCGGCTCCGCAGGGACGGGCCTGGGCCTGACGATCGCCAAGATGCTCACCGAGCTGATGGGCGGCGAGATGACGGTGGACAGCCGGCCCGGCCACGGCTCGGTGTTTCGCGTGCGCCTGTTCCTTCCCGAACTGCACGCCGATGCGCTGCCCGCGCCGCAGGCGGCGGCGCGCGTCGGCTATGCGGGCCCGCGCCGCCGCGTCCTGGTGGTCGACAACGAGGAGGCCGACCGCGGTCTGCTCGTCAGCGTGCTCGAGCCGCTGGGCTTCGAGCTGCGCACGGCGGGCTCCGGCGAGGAGTGCCTGACGCTGCTGCGCGAGGGGCGGGAGCGCCGCGACGGCTGGCAGCCCGACGCGATCTTCATGGACCTGGCGATGCCCGGCATCGACGGCTGGGAGACGGTACGACGCATCCGCGATGGTGCGCTGGGTCCGTCGGCGATCGCCATCGTCTCGGCCAATGCCTTCGACAAGGGCCTCGACAACGACGTCGGCATTTCCTCCGCCGACTTCATCACCAAGCCCGTGCGCGTGAGCGAGCTGCTCGACTGGCTGGGCCGGGCGCTGGCCCTGCAGTGGGTCAGCTCGCCCACGCCGCTGCCCGAGCCGGCTGCGCCGGCAACGGCGGACGAGACGCTGGCCTTGCCCGCCGAGCCGCACCTGCGCGCGCTGCAGGAACTGGTCAACATCGGCTACGTGCGCGGCATCGTGCGGCGGCTCGACCAGATCGAGAGCGACTCGCCGGCCTGCGCCGCCTTCGTCGAGCGCATGCGCGTGATGGCGCGCGGCTTCCGACTCGACGAGATGAACGGCGTGCTCACCCGCGCCCTCGCCACGGACTGAGATGGACCTCGATCGCCACAACTCCGACGTCGTGCTGATCGTCGACGACGTGCCCGACAACCTGTCGATGCTGCACGACGCGCTCGACGAGTTCGGCTACACCGTGCTCGTGGCCACCAACGGCGAGCAGGCGCTGCAGCGCGCCGCGCAGGCGATGCCCGACGTGATCCTGCTCGACGCGGTGATGCCGGGGCTGGACGGCTTCGAGGTGGCGAGGCGGCTGAAGGCCGACGCCGCCACCGCGACCATTCCGCTGATCTTCATGACCGGCCTGACCGAGACCGAGCACGTGCTGAAGGCATTCCAGTCCGGCGGCGTCGACTACGTGGCCAAGCCGATCAAGCCGATGGAGGTGCTCGCGCGCATCGCCGCCCATGTACAGGGCGCGCGCGAGCGGCGCCAGGCGCGCAACGCGCTCGATGCCTTCGGCCACGCCACGCTGTCGGTGCGCGCGGCCGACGGGCGCATCCTCTGGCAGACGCCGCTGGCGCGGCAGCTGCTGACCGTGCACGAGGCCGGCGACGGGCAGCAGCTCGGCGAAGTGGTGCTCGACTGGCTGCAGGCGCAGGCCGTCGTGCACGCCACCGGCGGCAAGCCTCAGCCGCTGATGCTGGCACGCCACGGCAAGCGGCTGTCGTTCGCGCTGCACGAGGCGAGCGCCGCCAGCGGCGGCGAGAGCGGCGGCGACGACGAGTGGCTGCTGGTGATGAGCGAGTCGTCCGACGAATCGACCATCGAGGCGCTCGGCCTCGCCTTCAGGCTCACCGCGCGCGAGGCCGAGGTGCTGTACTGGGTGGTGCAGGGGAAGACAAACCGCGACATCGGTGAGATCCTCGGCACCAGCCCGCGCACGGTGCACAAGCACCTGGAACATGTGTTCGAGAAGCTCGGCGTCGAGACGCGCACCGCCGCGGCCGGCATGGCGATGGCGCGCGTCAGACAGCTGGCGGCGCCGCGTTGACGGCGCCGAAGGAGGTGTCATGGAAGCCGTCGTTCGCCCCGCCGAGCCGCGCGACGCCGAGGCGCTGGCCGAGATCTATGCGCCCAGCGTCGTGCAGCGGCCGACCTCGTTCGAGCTGCACGCGCCCGATGCGGCCGAGATGGCGGCACGGTTGGCGCGGGTGACGGTGCAGTGGCCGTGGCTGGTCGCCGAGGGCGAGGGCCGGGTGCTGGGCTACTGCTACGCCAGTGCCTTCGCCGAGCGCGAGGCCTACCGCTGGTCGGTCAGCGTGACCGCCTACGTTCGCGACGGCTGTCACCGCTGCGGCATCGGTGGCAGACTGTATGCGCAGCTGTTCGGCATCCTGCGCCGCCAGGGCGCGGTGATGGCGTTTGCCGGCATCACGCTGCCCAACGCGGCCAGTGTCGGGCTGCACCGTGCCATGGGTTTCGAGCCGGTGGGCCTCTACCCGAGCGCCGGCTTCAAGCTCGGCCGCTGGTGGGACGTGGCCTGGTACGGCCTGGCACTGCGCCGGGTGGCGCAGGACGAGACGCCGGGCGAGCCCGTCCCGTGGCCCGGCTTGCCGCCGCCCTAGCGAACCCCTCGACGGCGCTGCTCAGGGGCGCCGTTCCACATGGCTCAGGATCGCCTGTGTCACCATCGCTCGGCTGATGTGCCAGCGTGCCAGCACATGCTCGTAGACGAGCCGTTCTTCGCCGCTGACGCACCCATCGGCGGTGATCGTGGCGGCCGCCAGCCGGCACAACACCAGACGCATCTGCGGGTCGGTGACGGCATCGAGCAGCCTGTCCACGTAGGCCTGGTCGCGGGCCCGCAGCCACGAGCATTCGGCCAGGCCGCTTCCGACCTCCCGCAGACAGTCCTGCGCCAGCGCGACGAAGCGCTCGCGCGGCACGCCGATGCGCTCGAAGGCGTCGAGCTCCTCGAGAATCTCGAGCTCGCGCGGATCGATGTGCCCGTTGGCCACCATCATCAGCGCCAACACCCGCGCCGGCGCGTCCGACGCCGGCCTTGTTTCATTGATTTTCACGACCTGTCTCCTGCGGCAAGACCGCCTCGGTCCGTGTCTGGCGCACGGTCAGTCGCATTGTGAGCCCGACCCTCGCACGAAGTTCCCGTCGCGGCATCGCCGTTCGCGCCTCGTTGACGTGGCGCAAGCGCCAGGTCGGGTACTGCGCCGAGCTGCCTCCTGGCGGAGAGAATCGACGCAACAGGAGACCACCGGCGTGCCGCCAACGACCACCGACGCTCCCGCCGCCGACTGGCATGCCCTCGCCCCGCTCGAGGCACTGCGGCGTTGCGGCACCGACCCCGCGCGGGGGCTCGACCCCGCGGCCGTGACCCGGCGCCTCGCCGAGCACGGTCCGAACGCGCTGCCCGAGCCGCCGCCGAAGCCGCTGTGGCGCACCTTCGCGCGCCAGTTCAAGAGCCCGCTGATCTACATCCTGTTCGTCGCCGCCGTGCTGGCGGTGGCGCTGGGACACCATGGCGATGCCGGGGTGATCCTCGCGGTGGTGATGGTCAATGCCTTGATCGGCAGCTTCCAGGAGGGCCGTGCCGAACGCTCGATGGCGGCGCTCCGCCGGCTGTCCGGGCTGCGCGTGCGCGTGCTGCGCGACGGCGTCGAGCAGGTGGTCGAGGCGCGCCAGCTGGTGCCGGGCGACCTGATGCTGCTGGCCGCCGGCGACGCGGTGGCCGCCGATGCGCGGCTGATCGACGAGGCGCTGCTGCAGGTGGCCGAGGCGGCGCTGACCGGCGAATCGGTCCCGGTGTCAAAGTCCGTGCTGGCCGTGCCCGAGGCCACCGGCCTGGCCGACCGGCACGGCATGGTCTATTCCGGCACCCATGTCACCGCCGGGCGGGCGCGGGCGCTGGTGGTGGCCACCGGCATCCACACCGAGGTCGGCCGCATCGCCGGCATGACCGAGCGCGCGCAGGAGCCGAAGACGCCGCTCGAGCAGCGCCTCGAGCAGTTCGGCCGTGCGCTGGTAGGGGCGGCGCTGGGCCTGTTCGTGCTCGTCGTGCTGCTGGGGCTGTGGCGCGACCTGCCGCTGTCCGGAGTGCTGATGGTGGCGATCAGCCAGATGGTCTCGATGGTGCCCGAGGGCCTGCCGGTGGCGATGACCATCGCGCTGGCCGTGGGCATGCAGCGCATGGCCGAGCGCGGCGCCATCATCCGCCGCCTGTCGGCGGTGGAGACGCTCGGCTCCACCACGGTGATCTGCAGCGACAAGACCGGCACGCTGACGCGCAACGAGATGACCGCCGTCGAGCTGTGGCTGCCCGGCGCGCGCGAGCTGGCCGTCGGCGGCATCGGCTATGCGCCGGAGGGCGACCTGCTCGAGCATGGCCGCCCCGCAGCGCTCGACGACGCGGCCCTGCGCGAACTGCTCGCCGCCGCGGCGCTGTGCAACGATGCAGAGCTGTTGCCACCGGAGGACGAGCGCGCCGCCTGGACGGTGCTGGGCGACCCCACCGAGGGCGCTCTGCTGGTGCTGGCCGCGAAGGCCGGCATCGACCTCGCCGGCTTGCGCCGCGCCGCGCCGCGCGAGGCCGAACTTCCCTTCGATTCCGACACCAAGCTGATGGCCACGCGGCACCGCCTGGCCGATGCACCGCGCCGCGTCATGATCAAGGGCGCGCCCGAGGCGGTGTTGCGCCTGTGCGATGGTGTCGGCGATGCCGAACTGCGCGCTGCGCGCGAGGCCGCCGAGGCGATGTCCGCACGCGCACTTCGCGTACTCGCCTTTGCGGTGGTCGACGACGATGCGCTCGACCCTGCCGCCGGCTTCGATGCGCTGGACGCTCGCGCCCGCCTCGTCGGTCTGGTCGGCCAGATCGACCCGCCGCGCGAGGAGGTCAAGCTGGCTGTGGCCGAATGCCGTCGCGCCGGCATCCGGCCGGTGATGGTGACCGGCGACCATAAGCTCACCGGCCTGGCGATCGCGCGCGAGCTGGGCATCGCGCGCCAGGGCGACGGCATCGGCGACCGTGCCGTCGACGGGGCCGAGCTCGAGCGCATGGGAGAGGCCGAGCTGCGCGACGAACTCGCCGGCATCGCGGTGTTCGCGCGCGTGCAGCCGGCGCAGAAGCTGCGCATCGTCGAGGCGCTGCAGTCGCGCGGCGAAGTGGTGGCCATGACCGGCGACGGCGTCAACGACGCGCCGGCGCTGGCGCGCGCCGACGTCGGCGTGGCGATGGGCATCACCGGCACCGAAGTGGCCAAGAGCGCGGCGAAGATCGTCGTCACCGACGACAACTTCGCCACCATCGTCGGGGCGGTGGAACAGGGCCGGGTGGTCTACGCCAACCTGAAGAAGGTCATCCTCTACCTCTTCGCCACCTCGATGGCCGAAGTGCTGGTGCTGCTGCTTGCACTGCTCGGCGGCTTCCCGCTGCCGCTGGCCGCGGTGCAGATTCTGTGGATCAACATCGTCACCGAGGGCACGGTGACGGTGAACCTGGTGATGGACCCGCCCGACGGCGACGAGATGCGCCGCCGCCCCGTGCTCCGGGACGACAGGCTGCTCGGCAGGCGCATGCTGCAGCGCGTCGCGCTGATGACGCCGATGATCGCCGCCGCGACTTTCGGCTGGTTCGCCTGGCGGCTCGCGCAGGGCGTGCCCGAGGCGGTGGTGCGCACCGAGACCTTCACCGTGCTGGCGATGTGCCAGTGGTTCAACGTGCTGAACTGCCAGTCGGCCACCGCCTCGGCGCTCGGTACGCGCTTGCTGCGCAACCGCTGGCTGGCCGGCGGTCTCGGCCTGAGCGTCGCGCTGCAGGCGGCGGTGCTCTACGCTCCGGCCATGAACCAGCTCTTCCACACCGTGCCGCTGCCGCCGGCCTCGCTGCTGCCACTCGTCGCGCTGGCCAGCAGCGTGCTCTGGGCCGAAGAGCTGCGCAAGCTGATCGTGCGCGCCATGCGCCGACCGACGCGATGAGCGCGACCTGGCTGGCGCTGCAGTTCCTCGTCTGCGCGGTATTGATCGCAGGCGCCGGCTTCGTGCTCAGCCGCAGTGCCGACCGGCTCGCCGACGCGCTGGGCTGGGGGCGCGGTTGGGTGGGGCTGGCGCTGCTGGCTACCGTCACTTCGCTGCCCGAGCTGGCTTCGGGCATCAGCGCGGTCGCGCTGGTGAACGCGCCCAATCTGGCGGTGGGCAACGCATTGGGCGCCTGCGTCGTCAACCTCGCCTTCCTGGTGGTGGTCGACCTGTTGCAGCGGCGCCAGCCGATGTACCGCCACGCCAGTGCCGCTCACCTGCTGTCGGCCGGCTTCGGCGTGGTCATGCTCGGCTTCGTCGCGATGAGCCTGGTGACCGGCAGCGGCGCGCCGGCGCTGCTGCACATCGGTCTGTACAGCCCTGCGCTGCTGGCGCTGTACCTGCTGGTGTTGAAGAGCGTGTTCGCGCACGAGCAGGCGCAGCGACACTCGGCGGGCGACGCGCCCGTCGAGCGCGTCGCGCCGGCGGCCGTGCGCCGCGAGTGGCGCCGCTTCGGTCTCGCCGCGTCGGTGGTGCTGGCCGCCGGCAGCTGGCTGCCGGAGGCGGCCGATGGCCTTGCGCAGGCGTTCGGCCTGTCGCCCAGCTTCGTCGGTACGGTGTTCATGGCGCTGGTGACGGCGCTGCCGGAGATGGCGGTCACCGTCTCGGCGTTGCGACTGGGCGCGCTCGACATGGCCATCGGCAACCTGCTGGGCAGCAACCTCTTCAACGTCGTCATCCTCGCCATCGACGACCTGGCCTACACGCGTGGCCCGCTGCTCGCCGATGTCGCGCCGGTCCATGCCAGTTCGGTCGCCACCGCGCTGGTGATGACCGGGCTGGTGATCGTCGGCCTGGTGATGCGGCCGCAGGGCCGCGTCCTGCGCGTGACCAGCTGGGTCAGCGTGGGGCTGGTGGCGGCCTATGGCATCAACGCCGCCCTGCTCTTCCTGGCCGGCGGTTGAGCCTGCACTCGAAGCCGGAGGCATCGCCATGAATCGCACGGGTCCCATCCTCGCAGCCACCGACTTCTCTTCGCACGCCCGCCATGCCGCCGAGCGTGCGGCCCGTCTGGCGCACGAGACGGCGGCATCTCTGCACCTGATGCACGTGCTGCCCGGGGAGACGCTCGCGCAGCTGCGCCAGTGGCTGGGTGCGGCCAATGCGCCGGAGGCGCAGATGCGCGCCGACGTGCAGCAGCGCTTGCGTCAGCTCGCCGGCGAACTGCGTCTGGCGCGCCACGCGGAGGTGACGCCCTGCGACGCTGCCGGGCCGGTGCTCGACGAGATCCTGCGCGAGGCCGAGTCGATCGATGCACGGCTGCTCGTGCTCGGCGCGCGCGGCAGCGGCTTGCTGCGCCGGCTGGTGCTGGGCTCCACCGCCGAGCGCCTGATGCGCCGCACCGTGCGCCCGCTGCTGGTGGTGCGGCAGACGCCGCACGAGCCGTACCGCCGCGTGCTGGTGGCGGCCGACTTCTCGCCATGGTCCGTGCAGTCGCTGGCGCTGGCACGACGCACCGCGCCGCATGCGCACCTCACGCTGCTCACCGTGTTCCAGGTGCCCTTCGAGGAGAAGCTGCGTTTTGCCGGCGTCGACCCCGCCACGGTGGAGGCCTATCGGCAGAAGGCGCGCGCCGAGGCCACGCACGGCCTGCACGCCCTGGCCGCTGCGGCCGGACTCAGGCCGCCGCAATGGACGCCCTGCGTCGTCGAGGGTGACGCCTCGCTGCGCATCGTCGAGAAGGAGCAGGAGTTCGACTGCGACCTCGTCGTGCTCGGCAAGCACGGCCGGTCGGCCACCGTCGACCTGCTGCTCGGCAGTGTGACCAGCCAGGTGCTCGCCGAGGGCAGTGCGGACGTGCTCGTGTCGACCGCTCGCGAGCCGTGAACCAGGCCGCCGGCGCCATGCTGCGTGTGCTCGCCTGTCTGGGCGCGGCCGCGGCCGTGCATGCGGTCGCGCCACCGCCCGATGCGCTGCGCGCCGGTATGGCGCTGTTCGTGCTGATCGGCGGGCTGTGGACGACGCAGGCGCTGCACCTGTCGGTCACCGCGCTGCTGGTGCCGCTGCTGGCCGTGCTGGCCGGACTGATGGACCTGCGCAGCGCGCTCGCCTCGTTCGCGCATCCGGTGATCTTCCTTTTCCTCGGCAGCTTCGCGCTGGCCGCGGCGTTGCAGCAGCAGGGCCTCGATCGTGCGCTGGCGCTGGCCATGCTGCGCGTCGCGGGCGGGCGGCGCGTGCGTGCGGTGGCGCTGCTCTTCGCCCTCACCGCGGCGCTGTCGATGTGGATCAGCAACACCGCCACCGCGGCGATGATGCTGCCGCTGGCGCTGGGCCTGCTCGACGGCGCCGACGCCGAGCACCCGATCGGCCCGCGCGAGCAGGCCTTCGTGCTGCTCGGCGTGGCCTACAGCGCCAGCATCGGCGGCATCGGCACGCTGGTGGGCAGCCCGCCGAATGCGATCGCCGCGGCGCAGGCGGGCATCGGCTTCGCCCAGTGGCTGCGATTCGGGCTGCCGCTGGCGGCGCTGTTGCTGCCGCTGATGCTGGGCATGCTGTACGCCGTGCTGCGGCCCCGGCTGGGCGGGCGCATCGCGGTGTCGGCCGAGACGCTGGCGTGGACCCCGGCGCAGCGCTGGACACTGGCGATCTTCGCGCTCACCGCCGCCGGATGGATCGCCGCCGCCCCGCTGGCGCGCGCGCTGGGCATCCCGGCCGACATCGACAGCGCGGTCGCGCTGGCAGCGATCGTCGCGTTGGTGGCCAGCGGCGCGATCGGCTGGCCGGAGATCGAGCGGCGAACGCAGTGGAGCGTGCTGCTGCTGTTCGGCGGCGGGCTGGCGCTCGGCGAGGTGATGGCCGGCAGCGGCGCCAGCCGCTTCCTCGCCGGCACGCTGGTCGATGCGGTGCAGGCGGCGCCGACCTGGCTGCTGCTGCTCGGCGTGGTCGCCTTCGTCGTCTTCCTCACCGAACTGGTCAGCAACACCGCCAGCGCCGCGCTGCTGGTGCCGATCTTCATTGGCGTGGCTTCCGCGCTGGGCCTGCCGCCGGCGCTGCTCGCCGCGGCGATCGCGGTGTCGGCGTCGTGTGCGTTCATGCTGCCGGTGGCCACGCCGCCGAACGCGATCGTCTTTGCCACCGAACTGGTGCCGCAAGCGACGATGATGCGTTGCGGGCTCGTGCTCAACCTGCTGTGCATCGCCGTCATCGCGACGGTCGCCACGCTCGCCTTCGGCTGAGCGTCGCGCCCCGCGGCCTCGCGCAGGCTGCGACCGGCCCGGGGGTTTGAAGGAGAACCTCATCTGTGTAGCATCCGCCGCACCGCCCACGAACCCCGGACTCGCGCCTTGAAGACCGACGCCGCACTGCTCGCCGTCATCGCGGACGGGACGACGAAGCCGGCGGATGACCCGCTCTGGTACAAGGACGCGGTCATCTACGAACTGCACATCAAGGCCTTCTTCGATTCGAACGGAGACGGCCTGGGTGACTTCGCCGGCCTGATCGAGAAGCTCGACCATGTCCGCGACCTCGGCGTCAACACGATCTGGCTGCTGCCGTTCTACCCCTCGCCGCTGCGCGACGACGGCTACGACGTGGCCGATTTCATGAGCGTCAATCCCGCATACGGGACGGCGGCCGACGTCAAGCGGCTGGTCGACGAGGCGCACCGCCGCGGCCTGCGCGTGATCACCGAGCTGGTGGTCAACCACACATCCGACCAGCACCCCTGGTTCCAGGCCGCGCGCCACGCGCCCAAGGGCTCGCCCGAGCGCGAGTTCTACGTCTGGAGCGACGACCCGAAGAAGTACGCCGGCACACGCATCATCTTCACCGACACCGAGAAGTCGAACTGGTCCTGGGACGAGGTCGCCGGCCAGTACTACTGGCACCGCTTCTTCAGTCACCAGCCCGACCTGAACTTCGACAACCCGGCGGTGCGCGAGGCGGTGTTCGGCATCATGGAGTTCTGGCTCGACCAGGGCGTCGACGGCTTCCGCCTCGACGCCATCCCCTACCTGATCGAGCGCGAGGGCACCTCCAACGAGAACCTGCGCGAGACCCACGAGGTGATCAAGGGCCTGCGCCGCCGTCTCGACGAGAAGTACCCGAACCGTCTGCTGCTGGCCGAGGCCAACATGTGGCCGGAGGACGTGCGCGAGTACTTCGGCGAGGACGACGAGTGCCACATGGCCTACCACTTCCCGCTGATGCCGCGCATGTACATGGCGATCGCGCAGGAGGACCGGCACCCCGTCGTCGAGATCCTCGCACAGACGCCGGACATCTCGCCGGCCTGCCAGTGGGCCATCTTCCTGCGCAATCACGACGAGCTGACGCTGGAGATGGTGACCAGCCGCGAGCGCGACTACATGTACAGCATGTACGCGGCGGACCCGCGTGCACGCATCAACCTCGGCATCCGCCGCCGGCTGGCGCCGCTGCTGGAGAACGACCTCGAACGCATCAAGCTGATGAACAGCCTGCTGCTGTCGATGCCGGGATCGCCGGTGCTGTACTACGGCGACGAGATCGGCATGGGCGACAACATCTTCCTCGGCGACCGCGACGGCGTGCGCACGCCGATGCAGTGGACCAGCGACCGCAACGGCGGCTTCTCGCGTGCCGACCCGCAGCGCCTGTACCTGCCTCCCATCCAGGATCCGGTGTACGGCTACGAGTCGGTCAACGTCGAGGCGCAGTCGCGCGAGCCTTCGTCGCTGCTGAACTGGACGCGCCGGCTGCTCGCCGTGCGGCGCTCGACGCAGGTGTTCGGGCGCGGCGCCATCACCATGCTGCACCCGGGCAACCGCAAGGTGCTCGCCTACCTGCGTGAACTGGGCGAGGAGGCGGTGCTGTGCGTGGCCAACCTGGGCCGCACGGCGCAGCCGGTGGAGATCGATCTGGCGCGCTTCAAGGGACGCGTGCCGGTGGAGATGATGGGCGGCATCGCCTTCGCACCCGTCGGCGAGCAGGGCTACGTGCTGACGCTGCCTTCGCACGGCTTCTTCTGGTTCCGCCTCGCCACCGACGTGGCGCCGCCGGACTGGTACGTCGACCGTCGTCCGGTCGAGGATCTCGTCGTGGTGGTGCTGTTCGACGGCTGGAACAGCCTGTTCCGCGACCGCGTGGTGCCTTGGCGCATCGGCATGGCGGTCAAGACGCGGGCGCAGGTCGAGGGCCGGGTGCTGCCACCCTTCATCGCGCGCCAGCGCTGGTTCGACGGGCGGGACGAGGCGCTCTCGCGCGTGCACATCGCCGACCATGCGGTGCTCGACCACGGCGGCCGAGACTGGCTGCTGTGCCTGCTCGATGCGCGCAGCGGTGACGAGGAGGTGCGCTGGTTCGCGCCGCTGGCGCTGGCCTGGGAGGACGGCGAGGAAGAGCGGCTGCGCCAGCTGCAGAGCGCAGCCGTGGCCAAGGTGCGTGTTGGGCCGCGCGTGGGCGTGATGGCCGATGCGCAGGCGGACCCGGCCTTCTGCGCCGCGCTGCTCGATGCGCTGGCCCGCCGTCGCGAGGTCGGCGGTGCGCAGGGTCGCCTGCTCTTCCTGCCCACCGGCGCGTTCGGCCAGATCGCCGGCCGCGTGCCCCTGACGCCCACGCCGCCTCGCCAGGTGCCGCAGGCGCGCAGCTCCGTGCTGGTGCTCGAGGAGTGCCTGTTCGTGAAGGTGCTGCGCCAGGTGAGCCCGGGCGTGAACATCGAAGCCGAGGTCGGCCGCTTCCTCACCGACGTGGCCCGCTTCGAGCACTGCGCGGCGGTGGCGGGTCACGTCGAGCATGTGGCGGCGGACGGGACCTCGAGCACGCTGATCCTGCTGCAGGCCTACATCTCCAACCAGGGCGAAGCCTGGAGCTTCGTGGTCGACCAGCTCCATCTCTGGCTCGGCCGCCATCCCGCGGGGCGCCCCGCGGGCATGACGGAGCCGGTCGACGAGGGTTTCCTCGGCCGCGTGCGCACCATGGCCCGCCGCACGGCGGAGTTGCACGCGGCGCTGAACCGGCGCACCGGCGATGCCGCCTTCGACCCCGAGCCAATCTCCGCCGCCGATCTGCAGGGCTGGGTCGACCGGGCTCGCGCGCGCGCCGCGGCCACGCTGGCCCTGCTGCGCGAGCACGCGGCGCAGTGGCCCGCGCCGCAGCAGGCGCTGGCGCAACGCGTGCTGGCGGCCGACCTGGAAGCGGTCTTCGCCGGCGCCGCGCGCTGGACGCCCGCCGGCGTCAAGACCCGCGTGCACGGCGGTTACCGGCTGCAGGAAGTGCTGCTCGTGCACAACGACTTCGCCATCGTCGACTTCGAGGGTGACCCGCGCGTGCCGGTCGAGGCACGGCGTGCCAAGCAGTCGCCGCTGCGCGACGTGGCGGACATGCTGCACTCGTTGGACCAGGCGCGCGACGCGGCCCTGCAGCTGGGCGCGCAAGCCGACGCCGAGTCGCCGCGGCGCGAGGCGCTGGCGGCAATCTGGGGGCGCACGGTGCGCGAGGCCTTCCTCGGCGCCTACGCCGAGCACGCCGTCGCCACCGGGTTGCATGCGGACGCCGAGTCCTTCACCGCAGCGCAGCCGCTGCTGACGCTGTTCGAGATCGACCGTGCCATGCAGCTGCTGTGCGACGACATCCACCTGCGGCCGGTCGCGGCCGCTGCGTCGCTGGCCAGCGTGGCGGAGCTGATCGGCGCCTGACGCTGCGAGGAGAGTCCATGGACGCGGCGCACGTCGCCGTGGACCGCTTCGGCATCGGCATCGGCATCGGCCGGGTGCGGGCGACCTTCCTGAGCCGGCCCGGTGGCGATGCCGCCCCGCGGGTTCCCGCGCGCCCCGGCTTCGGGGCAGCGCGGAGCGTGCGACGCCTCAGACGGGAGACTCGCCGCGGACCAGGCGCAGCGGCAGCTCCGGCGCGCGGCCCTGCGTGTCCTGGCCGGCGTAGAGCGTCAGGTGCGGATAGGGGATCTCGATGCCGCGCTCGTCGAAGGCGTGCTTGAGGCGGCGCAGGTACTCGCGCCGCACGGCCCATTGCTCCAGCGGGGCGCACTTGAAGCGGCAGCGGATCACCACCGCCGAGTCGTCCCATCGCTCCACGCCGGCGATTTCCAGCGCGTCGAGCAGGCGCGGCGCATAGGCAGGATCGGCGCGCATCTCCTGGCCGACCTCGCGCATCACCTCCATCACCGAGTCGGTGTTCTCTCGGTAGGCGACGCCGATGTCCATCACCGACTGGGCATAGCCGCGGCTCATGTTGACCACTGTCGTGATCATGCCGTTGGGCACGAAGTGCACGTTGCCGTCGTAGTCGCGCAGCTGCACGAAGCGCAGCGTCACCACCTCGACCAGCCCGGCGTGATCGCCGAGCTTGACCACGTCCCCTTCGCGGACCTGGTTCTCCAGCAGGATGAAGAAGCCGGTGAAGTAGTCCTTCACCAGGCTCTGCGCACCGAAGCCGACCGCCAGGCCGACGACGCCGGCCGCGCCCAGGATGGGCGCGACGGAGATGCCGAGCTCGCCGAGCACCAGCATGCCGGCGATCAGCGAGACCACCACCGCGGCCAGGTAGCGGAACACGCGCCCCAGCGTTTCCGCGCGCTTGACCGCCTCGCGGTCGTCGAAGCGGTTGGCGATGCGGATGCGGAAGGCGCGGATGGCACGCTGCAGCACGCCGATCAGGATCCAGGCCGCGATCACGATGACCACGATGCGCAAGGCCGTGGTGGCCACGCTGCCCAGCCCGGACCACAGCGCCACGGCGTCGTCGACGAGGTCCTTCAACAGGCTCATGCGACGGTCTCCATCAGGGCATTCAGGAACTGCTTGCGCCACCAGTGCACGTCGTGGGCGCGGATCTCCGCCATCAGCCGCTGATGGCGATGGCGGCGCTCCTCCAGCGGCATGTGCAGCGCACGCTGGATGGCGTCCGCGGTGGCCTGGGTGTCGTAGGGGTTGACCAGCAGCGCGTCGCCGAGCTGCTCGGCCGCACCGGCAAAGCGCGACAGCACGAGCACGCCCGGATCCTCGGGATCCTGCGCGGCGACGAACTCCTTGGCCACTAGGTTCATGCCGTCGCGCAGCGGCGTCACCAGGCCCACGCGTGCGGCGCGGTACAGGCCGGGCACGCGCTTGCGCGCCACCGTGCGGTGGATGTAGCGGATCGGCATCCAGTCGACCTCGCCGAAGTCGCCGTTGATCGCGCCGCACAGGCCTTCGAGCTCGCGACGGATGTCGCCGTAGGCGTCCACGTCCTCGCGTGAGGGCGCGGCCACCTGGATCAGCGTGGCACTGTTGCGGTTCTCCGGATAGCGCTCGAGCAGCTTGCGGAAGGCGCGGATGCGCTGCGGCAGGCCCTTGGAGTAGTCGAGCCGGTCGACGCCGACGAGCAGCCGCCGCTTCGCGTACTGATCCTTCAGCGTGGCGAGCATCTCCTGGGCCTCTTCCGCCTGCGCCAGCGCGGCGAACTCGTCGACGTCGATGCCGATCGGGAAGGACTCGGCACGCAGCTGGCGGTTGAAGGCGCCGAAGGTGTTCTCCGAGATCTGCTCGGCGCCGGCCTCGCTGATCAGGTAGCGCGACAGGTGC
Organism: uncultured Piscinibacter sp.; assembly: GCF_937952055.1. Taxonomy (GTDB): domain Bacteria; phylum Pseudomonadota; class Gammaproteobacteria; order Burkholderiales; family Burkholderiaceae_C; genus Piscinibacter. The sequence continues at coordinate 621,022 of NZ_CALFYO010000021.1, read as the reverse complement.
ACCATGTCGGCCTGGCTCTGCAGGCCGACGAGATCGTACGCGAAGAGCGCGCGCATCAGCCACTCGTGCGCCGGGATCGCGGCCAGGATCAGCGGTGGCGGCAGCGGGATGTGCAGGAAGAATCCGATGCGTTGCCTGCAGCCCATCGCGCGCAGCTCGGCGGCCAGCGGGATGAGGTGGTAGTCGTGCACCCAGATCACGTCGTCGGGCTGCAGCAGCGGCATCAGCCGGTGCGCGAACATGCGGTTGACGCGCCGGTAGCCGTCGATGAAGCCGGCATCGAAATCGGCGAGGTCGAGCCGGTTGTGGAACACCGGCCAGAGCACTCCGTTGGCATAACCAACGTAGTAGCTGTCGTGGTCCTCGCGGCAGAGGTCCACCGTGGCGAGCGTGACGTTGCCGGCGCGCTGGACGTGCAGCTTGCCCTCGCCGGAGCTGCGCTCGACGACGGTACCGCTGCTGCCGAACCAGAGCCCGCCGGTCTCGGCGAGCGCCTCGCCGAGCGCGACGGCCAAGCCGCCTGCTGCGGTCTTGCGCGGATCGGCGACGCGGTTGGAGACGACGACGAGCCGGCTCACGGTGTCACCCGTGCCGCCGGGGCGCCGGCCAGGCGCTCGACGGCGCGCACGAGCCACTCGCGCATCGCCGCCGGGTCGCTCAGGCGGTGCGCCGCCAGCGTCTCGCCCTCGCCGATCTTCACCGCCACGCCGCCAAGCGACTGCACGAGCTCGAAGGCGGCCTCGTCGGTGACGTCGTCACCGAAGAACCAGGGCCGGCGATGGCGGAACGGGCGCTCGTCGAGGAAGCTGCGCACGGCAAAACCCTTGCTGGCGCGCCGTGGCTTCAGTTCCACGACCTTCTTGCCGCGCATCAACGCCATGCCGTCGATGCGACGCATCGCCTCGGTCATCGTGGCGATGCATTCGTCCTCGAGTTCGGGCGCCTGCCGGTAGTGCAGCGCGATCGCACCGGGCTTGTACTCGGCGCGCAAGCCGGGGTGGCGCTTGACCAGCGCGTCGATCAGCGCGGCCGGCTCGTCGAGCGCGCCCACGGCGATGCGCCGCACCAGGCCATCGGCGCCGCGCCGTTCGGCACCATGCACACCCGCGGCGGGCAGCCGGGCGAGCTGCAGGTGCTGGTCGATGTCCGACAGCGGGCGGCCGGACACCACGGCCACGGCACCGCCGAGCAGGCTCGCCAGTCGCGCAAGAAGTTCGGGGACGCCGGGCTCCACGGCGACGGCATCGGGTCGCGGTGCGATGTCTACGAGGGTGCCGTCGAAATCGAAGAAGAGCGCGCTGGCGCGATCGGGCAGATCGGGATTCAGCATCCTCTTACCTTAAACGCATTTGGACAAATGGGCCATGATGGGCCGCAATAACCTCACCCATGTGCTGCGGCTTTGCGAAGCGACGGCCGTCGTCGGGTCGTCAAGACGCGGTCAGTGTCATCAGCACGTCAGCGTACCAGGCACAGTTCAGGCCGAGAGACTCGTCCGCAGCAAGATCGCGGCCGCCCATGTCCATGCGCGCCGAGTGGATGCCCAACAGCTTCCAGGGGATGGCGGCATCGGCGGAACTTTCGGCCGGCGAGCGCATCACCACCGGAGCGCCACTGGTGCCGCGATGCGTGCGCGCGTCGGTGAGGAACAGGCCCAGGCCCTGGAAGCGCGTGCCGAAGGACGAGGCCACTGCGGCCTGACGCGCCACCGGGAGGTGGAAGCGGCTGTCGTGGAAGCCGAGCGGGAACCCCACCACGAGCAGCGGCGTGCCGATCTCCACCTCGCCCAGCGTCTCCTGCAGGTTCGCTGGCGTGAAGGCGCGCGGCACGATGCCGCCGAGCATGGCGCGGTCCAGCTCGATCACCGCCACGTCGATGTCGCCGCCGGTGTCGCTCGCCTGGCGCCACACCGCCTGGCCGCGCTCGTAGAGCAGCACCGAGCACACGCTGGTGCGCGACAGGTCGCGCTCGTCGGTGTGCATCTCGATCTCGATGCGGTCGGGAAAGTGATTGCTCGGTGCATCGACCAGCACATGGCGGCTGCTTACCAGATAGAGACGTTCGCCGCGCGCGAAGAAGAAGCCGCTGGCCGCGGTGAGGGCGCGTTGGCCCTGGAACGTCAGCACGCGCGGCACCGCCAGCAGCAGGGGCTCGACGGCCGTGCCGTCCCGCGCCGCCGGCGCGCTGCGTTCGAGCGAGTCGATCAGCGCCGCGATGCGGGCGGTGTCGCCCTCGAAGGCGGCGATCGAGTGCTCCGAGATCGCCGCGTTGAGCATCGCCGTGCGCGCAAACTCGGCCAGGTCCTCGAAGCTGCGGCGAAAGCGCGCGCGTGCCGGCGGCGCAAGTTGTTGGATCAGGGCGCTGCACAGCGCGTCCAGCGCGATAACGTTGCCTTTGAGTTCGCAGATGCGCTCGGTCGCTTCCTGCAGGTTCTTCATGGGGGCTCCCGGAAAGAAGAAGGCCACGGCTTCGTGCCGGGCTGCGAAGGGTCCGTGCGCCGGGGGCGGACCGCCAGGATGTCCGACACTTGCGAACCCCTCCGGCCCTGCGTCGTCTCGAACTCCACGCGCTGATTCTCGGTCAGCGCCCGAAAGCCGCCGCCCTTGTCCATGTTGGGCCATGTCACGGCGCCGGTCGGAGTCGTCATGTCAGCGAGAGCCCCTGGACGGCCGAGGCCGATCGTGCCCCGGCGCGCCGGGCGGGCCTACGCCACCTTGCGTATTGGTCGTTTGCTGCGCCGCACCTAACCTGCGGCCGTTCCTCACAACGACCCCGCCAACACGCCAGGAGGCACCGCACCATGAATCCGTCCCGCCGCTTCGCCACCCAATCGCTCACCGCGCTGGCCGCCGCCGCCTGCATGATGGGTTTCAGCTCCATCGCCCAGGCCCAGGCCACCATCAAGGTCGGCGTGCTGCACTCCCTGTCGGGCACGATGGCCATCTCGGAGACCGTGCTCAAGGACGTCGCCCTGATGGCGATCGACGAGATCAACGCCAAGGGCGGCGTGATGGGCAAGAAGCTCGAGCCGGTAGTGGTCGACCCCGCCTCCAACTGGCCGCTGTTTGCCGAGAAGGCCAAGCAGCTGATCGACCAGGACAAGGTCGCCGTCACCTTCGGTTGCTGGACCAGCGTGAGCCGCAAGTCGGTGCTGCCGGTGTTCGAGGAGAAGAACGCGCTGCTGTTCTACCCGGTTCAGTACGAGGGTGAGGAGCTGTCGAAGAACGTCTTCTACACCGGCGCCGCGCCGAACCAGCAGGCCATCCCTGCCGTCGAGTACCTGATGAGCAAGGACGGCGGCTCGGCGAAGCGCTTCGTGCTGCTGGGCACCGACTACGTCTACCCGCGCACCACCAACAAGATCCTGCGCGCCTTCCTGAAGGCCAAGGGCATCCCCGAGTCGGACATCATGGAGGAGTACACACCCTTCGGACACTCCGACTACCAGAGCATCATCGCCAAGATCAAGAAGTTCGCCTCCGAGGGCAAGAAGACCGCCGTGGTCTCGACCATCAATGGCGACTCCAACGTGCCCTTCTACAAGGAACTGGGCAACCAGGGCCTGAAGGCGACCGACGTGCCGGTGGTGGCCTTCTCGGTCGGTGAGGAAGAGCTGCGCGGCGTCGACACCAAGCCGCTGGTGGGCCACCTGGCCGCCTGGAACTACTTCATGTCGATCAAGAGCCCGGCGAACACCGAGTTCGTCAAGAAGTGGAGCGACTACGCCAAGGCCAAGGGCATCCCCGGCCACAAGGACAAGCCGCTGACGAACGACCCGATGGAGGCCACCTACATCGGCATCATGATGTGGAAGCAGGCCGTCGAGAAGGCCAAGTCGACCGACACCGACAAGGTGATCGCCGCGATGGCCGGCCAGACCTTCCCGGCGCCGGGCGGCTTCATGTCCACCATGGACAAGGAAAACCACCACCTGCACAAGCCGGTGTTCATCGGCGAGATCAAGGCCGACGGCCAGTTCAACGTGGTGTGGAAGACCAAGGGCCCGGTGGTCGCCGACCCGTGGAGCGACTACATCGCGGAGAACAAGGGCAAGAAGAACGTGCCCGAGAAGAAGTGACCCACCTCCGGAGCGCCTGACGGCGCTCCCCCTCGAGGGGGCGACGCCAGCGGACCGGCGAAGCCGGATCCGCGGCGTCCGCTTGAAGGGCGGACGGTCTTGGACCGGTCCGCGTCTTCCTCTGAACCTCATTCGAATGCTTCGACGACTCGTTCTCTGCTGCCTCCTGTGGTGCTTGCCGCTCGCGTCTTTCGCGCTGACGCCCAGGCAGGCGCTGGCCATCGCGTCGGGTGACAGCGACGAGCGCATCGCGGCGCTCAACGAGGCGGCCGCCAGCGCTGCCGACGGGCTCGGACCCTTTGTGCAGGCGCTGCTCGACGATTCGGTCAAGCTCGCCGGCGACAGGGTCTTCATCGTCCAGGGAGACAAGGCGGTGGATGCCGCCACCGGCGGCCCGGCCACGCTGCCACCTGAAGCGGAGGACGTGATCAACAACAACCGCGTGCGCGGCGCGCTGCAGGCGGCGCTGGCCGCGTTGCAGCTGCTCTCGCCCGACCTCGAGACGCGCCGCGCCTCGGTGGCCGAATTGCTCAAGCAGTCGCTCGAGGAGGCGCAACTGCCGCTGCTCGACAAGGCGCTTGCCGCCGAGAGCGACGCCGGCCTGAAGGCATCGCTGGAGCGCATGCGTGCCACCATCCTCGTCGCCTCGCCCGACAAGGAGAAGCGCCTGGCCGCGATCGATGCGCTCGCCAGCAGCCGGCAGAGCGCGGTGGCCAGTCTGCTGCAGGAGCGGCTCGCGCCCGACGCCGAGGCCGACCCGCAGGTGAGGGCCGCCCTGACCCGCGCGCTCGACACGGTGCGCTCGCGCCTGGCCTGGGGCGAGCGCATCGGCGTGGTGTTCACCGGCATCAGCCTCGGGTCCATCCTGCTGCTCGCGGCGCTCGGGCTGGCCATCACCTACGGCCTGATGGGCGTGATCAACATGGCCCACGGCGAGCTGCTGATGATCGGCGCCTACGCCACCTTCGTGGTGCAGAACCTGTTCCGCCAGTACCTGCCGGGCTCTTTCGACGCCTACATCCTCGTCGCCATTCCCGTCGCCTTCCTCGCCTCCGCGCTGGTCGGCGCGGCGATGGAGCGCAGCGTGATCCGCTGGCTCTATGGCCGGCCGCTGGAGACGCTGCTGGCCACCTGGGGCATCAGCCTGGTGCTGATGCAGGGCGTGCGCTCGCTGTTCGGCGCGCAGAACGTGCCGGTGGAGAACCCGGCCTGGCTGTCCGGCGGCATCTCGGTGATGAGCAACCTCACGCTGCCCTACAACCGCATCGCCATCATCGCCTTCGCCGCGCTGGTGCTGATCGCGGTGGCGCTGCTGATCGCGCGCACCCGGCTCGGCCTGTTCGTACGCGGCGTGACGCAGAACCGCCGCATGGCTGCCTGCGTCGGCGTGAACACTGCGCGGGTGGACACCTACGCCTTCGCGCTCGGCTCGGGCATCGCCGGCCTGGGCGGCTGCGCGCTCTCGCAGGTCGGCAACGTCGGGCCCGACCTCGGTCAGAGCTACATCGTCGACTCCTTCCTCGTCGTCGTGCTCGGCGGCGTGGGCCAGCTCGCCGGCACCGTCTACGCGGCGCTGGGCCTGGGTGTGCTCAACAAGCTGCTCGAGGGCTGGGCCGGCGCGGTGCTGGCCAAGATCATGGTGCTGGTGTTCATCGTCGTGTTCATCCAGAAGCGCCCGCAGGGGATCTTCGCCATGAAGGGCCGGAGCGCAGAAGCATGAGTGCCGTCCTCCCGATGTCTGCCGCGGCCGTGCCGAGCACGCAGTTCCTGTCGCTGAAGAGCTGGTTCGGCGTGTTCGCCGCGCTGCTGGCGGTGCTGGTGGTCGCGCCGGCGCTCAACCTGATGGTGCCCGAGGGCAGCGTCTTCCACATGAGCGACTTCGCCGTCGCGCTGGTCGGCAAGATCATGTGCTATGCGATCTGCGCGCTGGCGATGGACTTGATCTGGGGCTACACCGGCATCCTCTCGCTGGGCCACGGTCTGTTCTTCGCGCTCGGCGGCTACGCGATGGGCATGTACCTGATGCGCCAGATCGGCACCGACGGGCAGTACAAGTCCGAGATGCCCGACTTCATGGTGTTCCTCAACTGGAAGGAATACCCCTGGCACTGGGCGTTCAGCGACAGCTTCCTGTTCCAGATGGCGATGGTGGTGCTGGTGCCCGGGCTGCTGGCCTTCGTGTTCGGCTTCTTCGCCTTCCGCTCGCGCATCAAGGGCGTGTACTTCTCGATCATCACGCAGGCGATGACCTTCGCCGCGATGCTGCTGTTCTTCCGCAACGAGACCGGCTTCGGCGGCAACAACGGCTTCACCGACTTCAAGCGCATCCTCGGCATCACCATCGCCACGCCGAGCATGCGCATGGTGCTGTTCGTCATCACCGGCCTGACCTTGATCGGCTTCTTCGTCTTCGCCCGCTGGCTCGTGGCCAGCAAGTTCGGCCGCGTGCTGCAGGCCATCCGCGACGCCGAGAGCCGCGTGATGTTCACCGGCTACGACCCGATCCGCTACAAGCTCACCATCTGGGTGATCTCGGCGGTGATGTGCGGCATCGCCGGCGCGCTGTACGTGCCTCAGGTCGGCATCATCAACCCCGGCGAGATGAGCCCGGCGGCGAGCATCGAGATGGCCATCTGGACGGCGGTGGGCGGCCGCGGCACCCTTGTCGGCCCGATCGTCGGCGCCTTCTTCGTCAATGGTGCGAAGAGCTGGTTCACGCAGGCCTTCCCCGAGTTCTGGCTGTACTTCCTCGGTGCGCTGTTCATCGCGGTGACGCTGTTCCTGCCGCAGGGGATCATCGGCCTGGTGCGCCGGGTGAAGAAGGAGACGCGCACATGACGCCCGACTTGATGAAGGCGGGCGCGAGGATCCGCGAGGAGCATGCCAAGCGCGCCGCCGCCGCGGTGCTGTCGGGTGACCGTGCGGCGAGCTACGGCCGCGTCGTCACGCCGGGCGAAGTCGACACCGCGCACGGCGCCATCCTCTACCTCGACGACATCACGGTCAGCTTCGACGGCTTCAAGGCGCTCAACGCGCTGAGCCTGTCGATCAGCGCCGGCGAACTGCGCTGCATCATCGGGCCGAACGGCGCGGGCAAGACGACGATGATGGACGTGATCACCGGCAAGACGAGGCCCGACGCCGGCAAGGCCTTCTTCGGCTCGACCATCGATCTGCTGCGGCTGCGCGAGAACGACATCGCCACGATCGGCATCGGCCGCAAGTTCCAGAAGCCCACGGTGTTCGAGCATCTGTCGGTGTTCGAGAATCTCGAGCTGGCGCTGAAGACCGACCATGGCGTGCGCGCCTCGATGTTCTTCCGCCTCACCGGGCCGCAGCTCGACCGCATCGGCGAGATCCTCACGCTGATCCACCTGAAGGACAGCGCGCAGCGCGTCGCCGGGCTGCTCAGCCATGGCCAGAAGCAGTGGCTGGAGATCGGCATGCTGCTGATGCAGGACCCCAAGCTGCTGCTGCTCGACGAGCCGGTGGCCGGCATGACCGACGAGGAGACCGAGCGCACCGCCGAGCTGTTCCTCTCGCTCGAGGGCAGCCACTCGCTGGTGGTGGTCGAGCACGACATGAAGTTCATCGGCGAGCTCACGCAGGGCAACGCGAGCAAGAAGGTCACCGTGCTGCACGAGGGCAGCGTGCTGGCCGAGGGCTCGCTGAAGGACGTGCAGGCCAACGACAAGGTGGTCGAGGTGTACCTGGGACGCTGACATGCTGAAAGTCGAAGGCATCAACCAGTACTACGGCGGCTCGCACATCCTGCGCAACCTCGGCTTCGGGGCGAAGCTCGGCGAGGTGACGGTGGTGCTGGGCCGCAACGGCGTAGGCAAGACCACGCTGCTGAAGTCGCTGATGGGCGTGGTGCCGGTGAAGACCGGCAGCATCCAGCTCGACGGCCAGGACATCACGCGCGACACGCCCTACGAGCGCGTGCGCAAGGGCGTGGGCTACGTGCCGCAGGGCCGCGAGATCTTCGGCCGCCTGACGGTGGAGGAGAACCTGCGCATGGGTCTGGCGTACAAGAAGGGCGGCACGCCGATCCCGGCGGAGCTGTTCGACCTGTTCCCGGTGCTCAAGCAGATGATCCACCGCCGCGGTGGCGACCTCTCGGGCGGCCAGCAGCAGCAGCTCGCCATCGCGCGCGCGCTGGCGGCCGGCCCCAAGCTGCTGATCCTCGACGAGCCGACCGAGGGCATCCAGCCCAGCATCATCAAGGACATCGGCCGCGTGATCCGCATGCTGGCCAACCGCAAGACGATGGCCATCGTGCTGGTCGAGCAGTACTACGACTTCGCCGCCGAACTGGCCGACCAGTACCTGCTGATGGAGCGCGGCGAGATCGTGCAGCGCGGGCGTGGCGAGACGATGGAGCGCGAGGGCGTGCGCGACCGCATGTCCATTTGAGGGCAGGGCACCGGGGCCGCGCGCACAATCCCCGCCCATGATCACCGTCCACCACCTCAACGACTCGCGCTCGCAGCGTGTGCTCTGGCTGCTCGAGGAGCTTGGGTTGCCTTACGAGATCCGGCATTACCAGCGCGACCCCAAGACCATGCTCGCGCCGCCGGAGCTGCGCCAGGTCCACCCCTTGGGCAAGTCGCCGGTGATCACCGACGGCGAGGCGACGGTGGCCGAGTCCGGCGCGATCATCGAGTACCTCGTCGACCGCGAGGGCGGCAAGCTGCGACCCGCACCCGGTACGCCCGAGTTCCTGCAGTACCGCTACTGGCTGCACTTCGCCGAAGGCTCGGCGATGTCGCCGCTGCTGATGAAGCTGGTGTTCGACAAGGTGGTGAGCGCGCCGATGCCGTTCTTCGTCAAGCCGATCGCGCGCGGCATCTCGGCCCAGGTGCTGAAGAGCTTCGTCATGCCCAACATCGAACGGCAGCTCGACTTCATGGAGAGCGAACTGGCGCAGCGGCCCTGGTTCGCCGGCAAGTCGTTCAGCGCGGCCGACATCCAGATGAGCTTCCCGATCGAAGCGGCCGCGCAGCGCGCCGGCCTCGACGCGCGGCGGCCGAAGCTGATGGACTGGCTCAAGCGCATCCATGCGCGGCCGGCCTACAAGAAGGCGCTCAAGCGCGGCGGCCCCTACAGCTTTGCCGGCGACTGATACCTCTTCGCCGTCACAAGCATCCGTCGGTCGTCGCAGATCGCCGCATCGCGACTGTTCGGGACCCACCGGCGCCGGCGTCGGCCATGCGGCGTTCAGCCGACCCGAAGGCTCCGACGCTCTGGGGCAGAAGTCGGCCAATTGCCGTCGCCCACGGCTGGCAGCAACTGCAAGCGTCCTGAGCACGCCAAACCCGTGGGAGTTCAAGCGGCGCCGCGCAAGGGCCGCGAGGACCGGGTGCGACCAGGCACGTCAGGGTCGATGCACGCGCCACTGCCGCCACAGCTTGAGCGCCACCAGCAGCAGCGGCGTCGCATGCATGGCCAGGTCGAAGACATCGAGCGGACGTACCAGCGCACCCTGGACCAGAAGGCGCAGCTTCTCGACCAGATGGGGCTCGGGCGTGATCGGCGCAATGGCCATCCACGCCGCCAGAAGCAGCAACCAGATCCACGGCAAGCGGTCGAGCCAGCTCAGCATCGCTGGACACGCGCGATGCGGCCGCGGCAGCGCGAACGGGCTGCCTCTCGGGCGGGTGACGTTTCGATGTTCATGTGTCGTTCCTGAGTGGTGGTTTCCACGAGCCGGCCGGCCATCGAGAGTTCATGCAGTGGATGGTCGCATAGGTCGAGCCCTCGTCCCGGCGCCCAATTCGTTCGGCGCAAGGAGCACACCGGGCCGCCCGCTGACCGAGACCGATGTCGGGAGGTGCCAACGCTGAAGACGCCGTGGCGCAACGGCATCGCGCATCTGGTGATGACATCGCGAGAGTCAGCGCGGGTTGCCGACCTTCACCGAATGTGTGCTCCACGGCCTCTTCTTGGCCGACCCGCGACGCTCGCCAGGCGCGAAGAGTCAGGTCTTCCAGATCCGCGGCAGCACCGCCGGCAGCTCCCAGGCGACGGCGCGCCAGCGGTTGCGCACGTCCTGGAGCAGCGCCATCAGCGGCTCGACCCTGGGCGCGAGCGCACGCAGCAGCACCACCGCGTCGTTGGGTGCCGTCGAGCCGGCGGTTCGCGCCAGGATGTGGCCCTCGCAGGCGGCGCGCGCCGCGTCGAGCAGCGCCTCGCGCCGCGCCGCCCCGAGGGCGGTGCCGGCGGCGAACCACAGGCTGCCCATCACGCGATGGCCGTCCAGCCCCAGCGGCGAGTCCAGCAGCACTGCGTCGTCGGCGGCGATCGTGCCGCGCTCCAGCCAGCGCCCCGGGATCTCGATGTGCTGCCGGTAGCGGCCGCGCACGAAGGGCTGGTCGGCGGCAGGCAGGCCGAGCGCGAGCACGTCCCAGCCGATCGTCTCGGCACCCGCGCCCAGTTCGAAGCGCATCAGGTTCTGGCCCTCGCAGCCGCTGTAGGCGAGCGTCTCCAGCGGCAGCCACTCGAGCCGCGCGCCGTCGGACAGGCGCGCCGTCAGCTGCTGCACCGCCGGCTCGCCGGCGCTGCGGTAGAAGCGCGCCGCGCCGGGCGTGGTGATCAGCGCGTGGCCGCCGACACCGAGGGTGAGCTCGATGTCCAGCCGGTCGCCGCCGACCATGCCGCCCGGCGGGTGCACCAGCACGTGGTGGCAGATCGACGGGCCCTCGGGATAAAGCCGCTGCAGCACGCGCAGCGGGCCGTCGTGGCGGTCGTGGGCTTGCGTGGTGTCGCCGTCGCGGCGGTAGTCGATCGAGAGGTGGCCGTGCCAGCCCATGGGCAGTCGAGAGGAAAGTGGCCCGGCAGTGTAGCCAGGGCCGCGGCCTTCGACGCCGGCTCAGGCCGCGGCCGCGCCGCGCCGGTAGTCGCTGGGCGGCAGGCCCAGGTGGGTGCGGAACACGCGGCTGAAGTGCGCCATGTTCGAGAAGCCGAAGGCGAAGGCGATCTCGGTGATCGAGCGATGCGATTGCGCGCGGTCGTCGAAGCAGCGGCGGCACCCCTCGAGGCGGCGGCGCAGGATGTATCCCGCCACGCCGTCGGGCTCCTCGGCGAATGCGTTGTAGAGCTGGCGGCGGCTGCAGTTCAGCGCCAGCGCGATGCTGTCCACCGTGAGGTTCGGGTCGCCCAGGCGCTCGCCGACATGCTGCTTGATGCGCTCGCGCAGCGCCTCGCGTTGCGTCACGGCGGTGCCGATGCCGGCCAGGTCGAGCATCGACAGGTGCACGAGCTGCGTGATCGCATCGCCGACACCGCGCGCGGCCGTTTCCGACATGCCGGGCAGTTCGCGGTAGGCGTTGCGCATGGTCTCCAGCGCGATGCGTGCCACGCCGCCGCTGCCGCCCAGGCGGCGCGCCATCAGCGGGTCGAGCGTGATGCCGCGTTCCACCAGCCGGTCCTTCGGCACCATCACGATCAGGTGCTCCACGCGCACCGGGTTGGCCACCGCGTAACTGTCGGTGGTGTCGTAGATGCTCCACTGGTCGGGTGTCACCCAAGCCTCGCGGCCCTTCTGCTCGACACCGGCGCAGCCCACCCACGGCGCGACGATCTTCAGGTAGCCGGTCTCCGACTGCCGCACCAGCGAGGCCGAGCGCATGACGCGGTGGCGGTTGGCCTCCAGCCTCGTCAGCACGATGTCCCCCGCGCGCACGGTGGCCATGCGGCCATCGAATCCGGTGTCGCCGTAGAGGTCGGAGTCCAGACCGTGGAAGAGCTTGTGGATCCAGTCGGCCCAGAAGCCTGGCCGCTCGGCCGCCGAGACCTGGTCGGTGCTCATCGCGCTGACGACGGTGTTGCCCATGGCTGCCTCCGGTGGATGCGCGAGGGTAGCGATGGCGCATTGACCCCTCAAGCCTTGGGGCCGGGGGGTCGGGAAAGCCCTAGCCCGGCTGCACGGATCGGCAAGCCCGGCTGCACGTTCGGCAAAGCCGCGCCGCCGGCGTGTCCGAACAATGCATGGCACGACACCCGTCCACCGGCCGGAACGAGCCGGGCCTTCCATCCAAGGAGACAGACCATGAGCACCCGCCGTACCGTCGTCCAGGCGCTCGCCGCCTCGTCCGCCGCGCTGGCCTTCCCGTCGATCGTGCGCGCCCAGGCCGCGCCGGTGCGCATCGGCTACGCGATCGCCCGCACCGGCCCCTGGACCACCGGCGCCCAGGTCAGCCAGGAGCCCAACTACCTGCTGTGGGCGGAGCAGCAGAACGCCGCCGGCGGGCTGAACGTGAAGGGCACGAAGCGGCCAATCGAGCTGATCAGCAGCGACGACCAGAGCAACATCGAGACCTGCGTGCGCACCTACGAGAAGCTGATGGGCAGCGACAAGGTCGACCTGATCCTGCCGCCCTGGGGCAGCAACGCCAACTTCGCCGTCGCGCCGCTGGCCAACCGCTTCGGCTACCCGTTCCTCGCGCCCACGGCGCTCAGCCGGCGCCTGGTCGAGATGAAGCTGCCGTACTTCTTCCTCATGCTGCAGCAGCCCAAGCCGATGATGGACGCGCTGGTCGACATGCTCAAGGCCAACGGCGCGAAGAGCGCGGCAGTGATCTACGTCGACGACCTGTTCGGGCTGGAGAACTATGCCGCGCTGAAGGTGGCGCTGGCCGGCAGCGGCATCAGCCTGGTCGAGGACAAGAGCTACCCGCTGGGCGTGAAGGACCTGTCGCCGGTGCTGCGCTCGATGAAGGACAAGAATCCCGACGCCTTCATCGGCCTGACCTACCCGCCCGACACCATCCTCGCCAGCCGGCAGAGCAAGGAGATCGGCTTCAACCCGAAGTTCTTCTATGCCAGCGTGGGTACCGCCTTCCAGCTCTACCGCAACGTGATGGGCGCGGGCGCCGAAGGCGTGCTCGGCATGGGCTCGTGGAACGCCAAGACCAGCCCGGGCGCGAAGGCCTACTTCGACGCCCACGTGAAGAAGTTCGGCGCGGCCAAGGAGCCGGACCGCTGGGCCAGCGGCGCTGCCTGGGCTTCGCTGGAAATCCTCACCGCCGCGGTGGCCAAGGTGGGCCTGGAGCGCAAGGCGATCCGCGATTACGTCGCGGGCAACGAGCACGCCACCATCCTCGGCAAGATCAAGTTCGTCGGCAGCGAGAACGTGGGCACGCCGGGGACGGTGAGCCAGTGGCAGAAGGGCGAGTTCGAGGTGGTGTGGCCGAAGGCCCAGGCCACGGCGCCGCTGGTGCCGCAGAAGCCCGCGTGGGTCTGAAGACGCAGGCCCCGTGACCGCCGGCGCCTGGCTCGAACTGATCGCCTCCGGCCTGATCACCGGAGGCGTCTACGCGCTCGTCGCGCTGGGGCTCAACCTGCAGTACGGCCTGATGCGCATCCTGAACATCGCGCACGGCGAGTTCCTGATGGTCGGCGCCTTCCTCACCTGGATGGCCACCACGCAGTTCGGCATTTCACCGCTGCTGATGATCCCGCTGGCGTTCGCGTTGCTGATGGCACTGGGCCTCGGTGTGCATCGGCTCGTGTTTCGAAGGCTCACCCGCACCAGCCCCAACCTCGATGTCTTCGAGGCCCGCGGCCTGATGGTCAGCTTCGGGCTGATGTTCCTGGTGCAGAACTTCGCGCAGATGGCCTGGGGAGGCGACCTGCGTGGCTACGACTTCCTCACCGAGCCGGTGGCCGTCGGCGGGGCGCAGTTCGCCGCCAACAAGCTGCTGCTGCTGGCGCTCGCGCTGGCCTTCAGCGCCGCGCTGATCGTCACCCTGAAGAAGACGCTGTACGGCAAGGGCGTGCGCGCGCTGATGCAGTCGCCCACCGGCGCGCAGCTGGTCGGCATCGACACCGAGCGGCTGCACCCGATGATGTTCGGCGTCGGCCTGGGGCTCTCCGGCGTCGCCGGCTGCCTGCTGTCGATGACCTACACCATCTCGCCGAGCATGGGCGAGCCCTACACCGTGACGGCGCTGATCGTCATCACGCTCGGCGGATTCGGCAGCATGAGCGGTGCGCTGGTCGGCGGCCTTGCGCTCGGCGTGGTCGAAGCGATCGGCATGCACTTCACCAACCCCTCGCTCAAGTCGCTGCTGTCCTACGGCATCTTCATCGCCGTGCTGCTGTGGCGGCCCAACGGCCTGTTTGCACGTCAATGAGCGCCTGCCCATGAACACGAGGCGCGATCTGCTCGTCCTCTTCGCGCTGGCCGGCTGGGCGCTGGCGGTGCCGCACTACGGCAGCGAGTTCGCCGTCTCGATGGCGCTGACCTGCCTGATGTACGTCGGCCTGTCGTCGAGCTGGAGCCTGTTCTGCGGCACCACGCGCTACCTCTCGCTGGCCACCTCGGCCTTCTTCGGCATCGGCGCCTACACCAGCGCGCTGGTGCTCGAAACGTCGGGCTGGTGGATGGCGATCGCCCTCGGCGCGGCGATCGCAGCGGGCGTCGCCGTGGTGATGGGGGCGGCGGTGCTGCATCTGCGCGGCACCTACTTCGCGGTGCTGACCTTCGGCATGACCGAGCTGATCCGCCATGCCATCACCTACTGGGAGAAGCAGGTCACCGGCACGGTGGGCCGCGTGCTGGTGGTGGTGCCCGAGCGCGACACCGTCTACCTCACGGTGCTGGGCCTCGCGGTGCTGGCGATCCTGGTGTCCATCCTGGTGCGGCGCAGCCGCTTCGGGCTGGCGATGCAGGGCATCGGCGCCGACGAGCAGCGCGCGCAGACGCTGGGCGTCAACACCCGCCTCGTGAAGATCGGCGGCTTCGCGTTGACCGCGGCCTTCGCCGGCGCGGTGGGCGCGGCGATGAGCGTGCGCTGGACCTACATCGACCCGGCCACCGTGTTCAACCCCTTCATCGGCTTCCAGACCGTGCTGATCGCGCTGATCGGCGGCGCGGCCACGCTGTGGGGCCCGCTGATCGCGGCTGTCGTGTTCAGCCTGCTGGCCGAGACGCTGCGCCTGCAGCTGCCGCAGCTGTACATGATGACGCTGGGCCTGCTGCTGATCCTCTCGGTGCTCTACCTGCCCGGCGGCCTCGCCTCGCTGCGGCGAGAGACCTTCACGATGTGGCGCGACGACGTGCGCAGTTGGTGGCGCGAGCTGCGCGCCGGGAAGGCGAAGAAGGTGGCGGCGTGAACGGCCATCCCCTGCTCGAAGCCCGCGACGTGACGGTGCGCTTCGGCGGTCTCGTCGCCGTCGACAAGGTCAGCGCCGCGTTTGCGCCGGGCGAGCTGGTCGGCATCATCGGCCCCAATGGCGCGGGCAAGACCACCTTCTTCAACGCGCTGTCGGGCGTGGTGGAGCCGACCACGGGTGAGCTCTACGCCGGCGGCGCACGGCTCACGGGAGCCAAGCCGCACCGCTTCGCCCAGCAGGGCGTCGCGCGCACCTTCCAGACGCCGCGCGTGTTCGCCGAGCTGAGTGTCGCTGCCAACATCGATTTCGGCCTGCAGTTCGCCGGCCGTCGGCGCAGCGCGTCGTGGCTGCTGAAGGACGAGACCAGCATCCTCCACCTGATCGGTCTCGCCGCGCAGGCCGGCCTGCCCGCTGCGGCGATCACGCCCAGCCAGCAGCGTCTGCTGGAGATCGGCATGGCGCTGGCCACGCGGCCGAAGCTGCTGCTGCTCGACGAAGTGGCGGCCGGCCTCACCGAGAGCGAGATCGAGGCCATGGCGCAGCTGATCCGCCGCCTGCGCGACGACCTGGACCTCACGGTGATCTGGATCGAGCACGCCGTGACCACGCTGCTGCGCCACGTCGAGCGCGTGCTGGTGCTGCACCAGGGCCGCAAGATCGCCGATGGCACGCCGGCCGAGGTGGTGCGCAACGCCGAGGTGGTCGAGGCCTACCTCGGCGACGAGATGGTGGAGACATGATGCCCCCAAGCTCACTTCATTCGCAGCCCCCCGAGGGGGCGTTGCGGCCCTTCAGGCGGCCGTGCGGGCCACACGCATGAAGAACGACATCGAAGCGGCGCTGAACCGCCAGCTCGCGCACCTGAAGATCGAGGGCTTGAGCGCCGGCTACGGCCCGTTCCTCGTGCTGAGGGACCTCACGCTCGAGGCGCGCCCCGGCCTGACCGTCATCCTCGGCCCCAACGGCGCCGGCAAGACCACGCTGCTGAAGGCCATTGCCGGCCTGATCCCGCGCGGCGGCACGGTGAAGCTCGACGACGAGGAGATCGAGCCGGACGCCAGGACCTCCGACATCGTCGGCCGCGGCATCGCACTCGTCGCCGAAGGCCGACAGCTCTTCCCGCAGATGACGGTGGCCGAGAACCTCGAGCTCGGCGGCTGGCTGGTCGGCCCCGAGGAGCGCGCCAAGCGGCTGGAGCAGGCCTTCGCCGACTTTCCCAAGCTGCGCGAACGTGCGCACCAGCTCGCCGGCACGATGAGCGGCGGCGAGCAGCAGATGGTGGCGGTGGCGCGCGCGATGATGAGCGCGCCGCGCCTGCTGATGCTCGACGAACCTTCGCTCGGCCTGGCGCCGAAGATGGTCGACGAACTGCTCGCCATCGCGCGGCGCATTGCCGACGCCGGCACCACGGTGCTGATGGTCGAGCAGAACGTGCGCAAGGCGCTGGCCGTGGCCGACCGCGGCTACGTGCTGGAGCGCGGCAGGCTGGTCGCGAGCGGGCCGGCCTTCCTGCTCGCGCGCTCCACCGTCATCCGCCATGCCTACCTCGGTCAGGGCTCGGGCCCGACCGCCTCTCAAGCTGCCCACAAGGAGACCCACATGTCCGACCTGTCGATGCTCATCAACGGCCTGGCCGTCTCGGCCGAGAAGGGCGCCACCTTCGAGCGCCGCAACCCGCTGGATGGCTCGGTGGCCACGCGCGCCCCGGCGGCGAGCGAGGCCGACGCGGTGGCCGCCGTCGAAGCCGCCGCCGAGGCCTTCAAGACCTGGAGCCAGACCGGCCCCGGCGAGCGCCGTGCGCTGCTGCTCAAGGCGGCCGATGCGCTGGAGGCGAAGACGCCGAAGTTCTGCGAGGCCGTGCCTGCCGAGACCGGCGGCACGGCGATGTGGGCCGGCTTCAACGTGATGCTGGCCGCCGGCATGCTGCGCGAGGCGGCGTCGCTGACCACGCAGATCAGCGGCGAGGTGATCCCGTCCGACGTGCCGGGGTCGCTGGCCATGGGCGTGCGCCAGCCGGCCGGCGTCGTGCTGGGCATCGCGCCGTGGAACGCGCCCATCATCCTCGGCGTGCGCGCCATCGCCACGCCGCTGGCCTGCGGGAACACGGTGATCCTCAAGGGCAGCGAGAACTGCCCGCGCACCCACCAGCTGATCATCGAGGCGATGCAGGACGCCGGCTTCCCACCCGGCGTCGTCAACTACATCACCAATGCGCCGGCCGACGCCGGCAAGGTGGTGGAGGCGATGGTGGCGCACCCGGCGGTGCGGCGCGTCAACTTCACCGGCAGCACGCGCGTGGGCAAGCTCATCGCGATGACCTGCGCCAAGTACCTCAAGCCGGTGGTGCTGGAGCTGGGCGGCAAGGCGCCGCTGTTGATCCTCGACGACGCCGACCTCGACGACGCGGTCAACGCGGCCGCCTTCGGCTGCTTCGCCAACTCGGGGCAGATCTGCATGTCCACCGAGCGCATCATCGTCGACGAGAAGATCGCCGATACCTTCGTCGACAAGTTCGTCGGCAAGGCGAGCCAGCTGCCGCTGGGCGATCCGCGCAAGCCCGAGCCGGTGGTGCTGGGTTCGGTGGTGGGCATGGGCACGGTGGAGCACTGCAACGCGCTGATCGACGATGCGCTGGCCAAGGGTGCCAAGCTCTTGTGCGGCGGCAAGGCGAAGGACACGCTGATGCCCGCCACCGTGCTCGACCGCGTGACGCGCGAGATGCGCATCTATCACGAGGAGACCTTCGGGCCGGTGAAGTGCATCGTGCGTGTGAAGGGTGTCGATGCCGCGGTGGACTGCGCCAACGACAACGAGTACGGCCTGTCGGCGGCGGTGTTCGGCCGCGACATCGCGCGCGCGATGAACGTGGCCCGGCGCATCGAGTCGGGCATCTGCCATGTCAACGGCCCGACGGTGCACGACGAGGCGCAGATGCCCTTCGGCGGCGTGAAGGGCTCGGGCCTGGGCCGCTTCGGCGGAAAGGCCGGCATCGCCGAGTTCACCGAGCTGCGCTGGATCACGGTGCAGACGCAGCCGCGGCACTACCCGTTCTGATCGGTCGCGCTTGTGGCCTGTTGAGTTCGAGTGAAGAGAGCGGGGCTCGCTGCAGCGTCCGCGCTCGACCCAAACCGGGCATCTGGATGGTCAGATCGGCCGCCTGGAAGCAGCCGCTCGCCCAGGGAACTCGAACTTCCGCGACCCCGGAAGGCAGCACTGCCCGAACTGCGGCCGCGGTGACTTCAAGATCATCGCGGCGCTCCTCGAGCGGCCGGTCATCGAGAGGAGCCTCACCCACCTGGGCCGGGAACCGCAGCCGCCGCCCCAGGGTCGGGCACGCGAGCCGAGTCGACTTCGCCGCTTGAGCCGCGCCGGCGGTTGCAGACTCATCAACACGGGCTGCGCTGCCTGGAGGCAGCCGCGATGGCGCTGCGCCGCTTATCGGCTCGACGTCGGAAGACTCATGGTCAGCTCTGAGATCAAGGCCGGACGGGCCCCAAGCGGACCGTCACGGGGCAGGCGAGTCAGGACATGGCAACGGCGCAGGCGCCGGTTCCAAGCCATCCAGGCAGGCACCGGCCGTCCGCCCAGGCCTGGCTCGGGCTTTCGAGAGCCCGTTTGAGTTTCCCATGCGCGCTGGGCATTGCCACCGCGCGGCGAAGCGCGGCTTGCGCGCAGGGGCGAGTCGTGCCATGGTGCGACCCGTGCCGATCCACACCCCCTCTGATCAAAGGAGCGCGACGTGCCGCTGTACCTTGTCGAACGCAAATTTGCCGAAGCCCTCGACCTCGATGCTGCCAAGGTGCGTGCCGTCTCGGAGATCAATGGCGAACTCGGCGTGAACTGGGTGTTTTCGTTTCTCAGCGCCGACAAGCGCAAGTCCTACTGCCTGTACGAGGCCAGGGATCCCGAGGCCCTGCGCGAGGCTGCGCGCCGCAATGGCGTGCCGATCGATTCCATCGTGGAGGTGTCGCAGGCCTACGGCGCGCACATCCCCGTTCCGGCTGCCTGAGGCGCCAGGGGCGACTCAGTTCGTGGTCAGCGAGGCATCGATGAGCGCCCGGATGCGCGGGGTCAGGGCCTGCAGGCCGAGCGCCGTGGATTCGGCCAGCGCCACCTCCAGCAAGGCGAGCGCCCGCCGCGCGTCTCCTTTGCGGGCCCGTCGCTGCAGCATCCAGGCGTAGCGGTGGTGGCCGTGGGCCACCCACACCCGTGAACCTGCGGCGCTGTCGGCTGCGAGCGCGGCTTCGAAGTGGGCTTGCGCCTCGTCCCAGCGCCCCATCACGGTGGCCAGGCTGCCCAGCAAGCGGTCGGCTGACCCCAGGCAAGGGCCGCTCGAGTCTCCCAGCAAGGCCATGCCCGCGCGGCCGCTCAGCAGGTCGTACAGCTGCCCGGCGCGCGTCAGGTCCTCAAGGTAGACGCAGACCTCGGCGAGCAGCATGACCGAGGTGGTGCGCGCGGCATCGCTCAGACGGCCTTGCACGCGGTGCCAGGCCACGCTGTGGTACTCGGCCTCGCAGGCCTTGCGCATGTCGAGTTCGGCGTAGATCAGGGCCAGGCCCGGCTTCCAGGTCTGCGCCTCGGTGTTGGTGCGCACGAAATGCTCCAGCATGGGCAATGCTTCGCGCAAGCGGCCTTGCTCGCGCCGCAGGCAGAACATCTGCATGCCGAAGGCGCTGACGACCTTGTCCTCGGCGACCGCGCGCCCGCTCTGCAAGGCCTGCATGGCCCAGCGTTCTGCATCGTCCAGGCGGCCCTCGTTGATGGCCATCAGCACTTCCATGTGCTGGCACACCGCGAGCCAGAAGGGTGAACGCCATTGCGTGGCCAACGCCCGGCCGCGGGCACAGACGCTGGCCAGCTGGAGGCTGTCGCCTGCGTGCATCAGGTCGCACATGAAGTACGCCATCAGTTGCGACACCCGCTCGCGCAGGTTGAGCTGTTCCGCGATGTCCCAGGCCTCGCGGGTTGCGGCCAACCGCTCGTGCAGCATCTCGGGCCAGAACACGGCCGCCGAGATGGCCGCCAGTGCCATGTGCAGGCTGCGCGGATCGTCCAGTTCGCGCGCCAGCGCCACCGCATTGCGATGGGCTTCCATGGCCTCGGCGGGTCGGTCGCAGTAGATGTAGGCCACACACAGGCGCGAGACGAGCTCTACGCGCACGCTGTCGTTGGCCGGGTAGCCGGCAATGGCCTCCACCAGCATCGCCACCGCGGCCTCGCCGGATCGGCTGGCCTGGGTACTGCTGTTGGCATAGCCGATGGCTGCTCGCGCGAACGCATCGGCCTGGTCGGTCTGGCGCGCCAGCGCGGTGGCCTGTCGAAACAGCTCGTTGGCCGCTTCCACGTTGCCGTGCCACAGCTGTGCGTCGCCGATTGCCTGCAGCACGCGGCAGCGGCGCTGCAGATCGCGCGGTGCGTGTCGTTGAAGCAACTGCAAGGCCACGTCGTACAGGCGAATGGCCTCTTCGAAGGCCAGCACTTTGCCGGCGTGACCGGCCGCGCGCTCGGCGTAGTCGAGCGCCTTGTGCGCGGCATCGCCAGCGCCGGCTTCGCTGAAGTGCACCGCCAGTTGCGACCAGATGCCGGGGTCGTCGGTGCCGTGGCGCTGTTCGAGTGCCTCGCCGATGCGCAGGTGCAGGCGCGCGCGGCGCAGCGGCAGCATCTCGTCGTAGAGCGTTTCGCGGATCAAGGCATGGCTGAAGCGGAAGTCCTGCGCGTCCGGCATCGGCTCGATGAGGTGCTCGTCCATGGCTTCTTCCAGGGTCTGCAGCAAGGCCTCTTCGTCGGTGTCGGCATCCAGATCGCTCAACAGCGCCAGGTCGAATCGGCGACCGATGCACGCTGCCACCGCCAGTGTGCGAGCGGCGGCGGCAGACAGTCGATTGAGGCGCTGCCCGATCACCTCGCGCACGCCCGCCGGAATGGCCTTCAGCCAGGGCGCGTCCTCGCCAGCCGCGCCCAGGCCCTGCGGGCCCTGGGTGTCGAGGAGGTAGCGCAGCGTCTCGACGAGGAACAGCGGGTGGCCTTCGGTGCGAGTGTGCAGGGCCTGCACCAGGCGCGCGCTGGCCGCCTGGCCGCTGATGGCGCTGGCGAACTCCTGCGTCTCGCCGACGCTCAGGCCGCGCAGTTCGATACGCTGGCACCCGCTGGCGCGGGCCAGCTCGGCCAGGGTGTCGAACAACGGGTGCTGGCGCGAGAGTTCCGTGTCGCGGTAGGTGCCGACGATCAGCAGCGCGCAGTCCGCAAGCTCATGGGCCAGAAAGGCCAACAGCCGCAGCGAGGACGCATCCGCCCAGTGCAGGTCCTCGAACGCCAGGAGCACCGGCGTGCGCCGTGCGGCCCGGCGCCAGAAGCCGACGACGGCGTCGAAGAGACGAAAGCGCGACTGTTGCGAATCGGTCGTGACGGCACTGTCGGCCTGCAGGCCGAAGCGCTCGGCCACCTCGGGTGCGATGGACGCGATGTCGGCGATGCCGTTGCCCAGCAGGGCGAGGGCTTGCTCGTCGCTGCAGGCATGGAGCTGCCCTCGGATCAACTGGCGCCAGGCCCAGAAGGGCGGGGCGCCGGCCTCCTCGGGACAACGGCCCCAGCCGACCACCGCGCCTTCGCGTTGGGCCTGCCACGCCAGCCGTTGCAGCAGGTGCGATTTGCCGATGCCGCCGGAGCCGGCCAGCAGCACCATGCGTCCGGCGCCGCGGCGCGCGCTGTCCAGCGCGGCCATCAACTGGGCCAGTTCGGTCTTGCGGCCGACGAACAGATCGGCAGGGCGCTCGTCGCCGGCCACCGGCACCGACTCGGCGGGTGCGGATGCATTCGAGGCCGCGGTGGGTGCAACGGCCTCATCGGTCACCGACAGCGCGGCCGAGAAGCGGTAGCCGCGCGCGGGGATGGTCGCCACGGCCTCGCGCCCGAGCAGCTTGCGCAAGGCCGACACCTGCACCGACAGGTTGTTCTCCTCGACCACCAGCCCGGGCCAGACGCGTTCGAGGAGTTCGGCCTTGCCCATCACGCGATCGCGCGACTCGATCAGGCACACGAGCAGGTCGAAAGCCCGCGCACCCAGCTCCGCGGCCTGACCGTCAACCAGCACGAGTCGCTGGTCCGGCAGGACCTCGACGCGGCCAAAGGTGTAGCGCATGGGCATGGGGGCAATCTCCTCAGGGCGAGACCATACCCGCGTTGGGCCGCAAACCGTTCGCCCGAAGCGCACATCGGCCACGCAGCAGCGCCTGATTAGAAACGTTTAGGCGCTGATTAGGCGCGTCAAAGGACAGCAAGCCCCCCTCGGCGAGACAGTTCATCCATCGA
This sequence comes from uncultured Piscinibacter sp., assembly GCF_937952055.1. Taxonomy (GTDB): domain Bacteria; phylum Pseudomonadota; class Gammaproteobacteria; order Burkholderiales; family Burkholderiaceae_C; genus Piscinibacter. Next base: position 598,518 of record NZ_CALFYO010000021.1, on the reverse strand, counting down.
CAACGACCCACCCGGGTCACGACACCGAAGGACCGAACCATGAACGCCACGACCCTGCTCCCGACCCCCCTGCCAGCCGCGCCGATGCCCCTTGGCGCCCGCATCCGTCAGATCTTTCGCCGGCTGCGCCGCCGCCTCGACGCGGCAGCAGCGCCCGCACCGGCCGCTTGCGTCGTGCTGTCGCTGCAGCGCGAGCAACTGCACAGCGTGCGCCATCCCCAGGGCCGCGAGGTCCGCTGCCTCGAAGGGCGTCTCTGGCTGACCTTCGAGCACTGCCCGGTGGATGTCTTCCTCGACCCCGGCGAGAGCCTGCACTGCGGCACCCACCAGGGGCTGCTGATCCAGGCGCTCAAGCCCGCCCGCTGCCTGATGGTCTGAAAGCAGCCCCTGGCGCCACCCATTCACCGGAGATCGTCATGACCCAGGTCCTTCTCGCTGCACCCGAAGCCGACACGGCCATTGTCTCGTTCTGGAACCAGATTCTGGCGCCCAAATTCCTGCGCTTCCAGCACGTGCTGGTGGGCGGCCTGTCGCGTCACAGCGAAGCCGTGATGCCCCTGCTGCCCATCCGTACCGGCGACCACGTGCTCGACGTGGGCTGCGGCTTCGGCGACACCGCACTGGCGCTGGCGCAGCGCGTCGGCCCGCAAGGCCAGGTGCTGGGCGTCGACTGCTGCCAGGCCTTTCTCGACATTGCCGAACGCCATGGCCGCGAGGCCGGCGCCGACAACCTGCGCTTTGCGCAAGGCGATGCCGAACGCGAACTGCCCGAGGCGGCCTACGACTTCGTCTTCGCCCGCTTCGGCACCATGTTCTTCACCAACCCGGTGGCTGGCCTGCGCGCCATGCGCAAGGCACTCAAGCCCGGCGGGCGCATGGCGCACATCGTATGGCGCCGCCGCGAGGACAACCCCTGGCTGACGGCCGCCCGCGAAACCGTGCTGCGCTTTCTGCCAGCGCCCGGCGCCAATGCGCTGACCTGCGGGCCCGGGCCCTTCTCGATGGCCGACCCGGCGACGACCCGCGCCCAGATGGAGGCCGCGGGCTTCACCGAGATCGAGTTCCGGCGTGTCGATGCCCGGGTTCTCGTGGGCCGCACGGTCGCCGACGCCATTGCCTTTCAGCTGGCCATCGGGCCGGCTGGCGAGACCTTCCGCGAGGCCGGGCCGCTCGCAGAAGAACGACGCCCGCAGATCGAGGCCGCTTTGGCGGACCTGTTCGCAGACGTTGAAACCGACAGCCAGGGACTGTGGATGGACAGCTCCTCCTGGCTGATCACGGCCCGCGCTCCGGGCGCGCGCTGAGGCGCCCATCCCTTTGTCAATCAACCCCCGAAAGGAAATCACCATGTCCCAAGCCACCCTGACCCCGCCGTCCCCCGCCACCGCAACCCTCGCCACCGCGGCCCCCGTCAACCCAAACAAGGCCCTCTGGGAGAAGGGCGACTTCACCCGCATCGCCCGCACCATGCGCGAAAGCGGCGACGCCCTCGTGCGCGGCCTCGGCATCCGCCCCGGCCTGCAGGTGCTCGACCTGGGCTGCGGCGATGGCACGACCGCCGTGCCCGCCGCGCGGCTGGGCGCACAGGTGCTGGGTGTCGACATCTCCGCCCCGCTCGTGCAGGCGGGCATCCGCCGCGCTCAGGCGGAAGGCCTGTCGAACCTGCGCTTCCAGGAGGGTGACGCCTGCGACCTGCAAGGCATCGAGGACCAAAGCGTCGACCTGCTCGTGAGCATCTTCGGCGCCATGTTCGCCCCGAAACCGTTCGACGTCGCCAAGGAAATGGTCCGCGTCGTTCGCCCGGGTGGACGCATCGTGATGGGCAACTGGATCCCCAACGATCCGACCCTGGTCGCGCAGATCCTGAAGATCAGCTCGGCGTATTCGCCGCCGCCGCCGGCCGGGTTCATCAGCCCGATGACCTGGGGCGTCGAGGCCAACGTGATCGAGCGTTTTGCCGCTGCCGGTGTGCCCGCCGCGCAGATCGCTTTCGAGCGCAGCGCCTACACCTTCGGTACCGACTGCTCGCCGGCCGCGTTCCTCAGCGACTTCCGCCACTACTACGGCCCAACGATGAATGCGTTCGCCGCCGCCGAGCAACAAGGCAAGGCGGAAGAACTGCAGCGCGAGCTCGCCGCCCTGTTCGAGCGCGAGAACCGCAACCCGTCGAAGGACGCCACGACGATCTCGGCCACGTTCCTCAAGGTCACGGTCACGCGCCCCTGAGTGTCCCGACACCTGTCCTCATCGCCTCCCGACTTCACTTCCCCCCGAAAGGAATCACCATGTCTCAAGCCACCCTTGCCCGAGACCCCGTCCAGAACGGCGTCAACGTCGATGCCCTCATGGGGGCGCGCGGCGCCTTCGAGCAGGCCCCGCAGGCCGCGGCCTTCACCTTCCGCAGCCGCTGCGACTGGATCAGCGGCACCCACAGCCGCAACACCATCGACGGCTTCTTCGGCCTCGGCCAGGAGCACAGCCGCTCGCGCGGCTTCGCCATCGAGTCGGACCACCCCGAAGTCTTCGCCGCCAAGGACAGCGCCCCGACGCCGCCCGAGATCGTGCTCTCGGCCCTGGCCAGCTGCCTCACCGGTGGCGTGGCGGCGGTCGCGCAGCACCGCGGCATCCAGCTGCGTTCGGTGCGAGCCACGGTCGAGGGCGACCTCGACGTGCGCGGCATCCTGGGCGTGGACCCGGACGTGCGCAACGGCTTCTCGGCGATCCGCGTGTCCTTCGACATCGACGCCGACGCCACGCCGGAACAGGTGCAGGCGCTGGTGGCGCAGTCGCAGAAGCGCTCCGCGGTCTTCGACATCCTGACCAACCCGATCAACGTGTCGGTGCAGGTCGCCAACTGAGCCGCACGCCTGCCGGAGCCCATGCCATGAGACGGATCACGACGGTCGTGGTGGGCGCCGGTCAGGCAGGGCTCGCCATGAGCCACTGCCTGAGCGAGCGCAGCGTCGAGCACGTGGTGCTCGACCGCGGCGAGGTGGCCCAGAGCTGGCGCAGCCAGCGCTGGGACAGCCTGCGACTGCTGACCCCACGGTGGCAGAGCCGCCTGCCGGGCCATGACTACCGCGGGCCGGATGCCGACGGCTACATGTCCATGAGCGAGGTCGTGGACCTCCTATCGGCTTACGCCGGCCGCGCCCGGGCACCCATCGAGACCCGCAGCGGCGTGCACGCGATCACGCCGCACGGCGAGGGCTACCGCGTGGCGACCCAGCACGGCGAATGGCAATGCCGCCAGGTGGTGCTCGCCACCGGTGCGTGCCAGGTGGCCCATGTGCCCGCGCTGTCGGCGGCCCTGCCGTCGGACGTCGTGCAACTCACGCCACTGACCTACCGCAATCCGGACCAGCTGCCCAGCGGACCGGTGCTGGTGGTGGGCGCGTCGGCCAGCGGCATGCAACTGGCGGCCGAGCTTCGCGCCGCCGGGCGCGAGGTGACGCTGGCCGTGGGCGAGCACATCCGCATGCCGCGCCACTACCGTGGGCGGGACATCCAGTGGTGGATGGACCGGGCCGGACTGCTCGACGTGCACGCGGACGAGGTCGACGACATCGAACGCGCGCGGCGTGTGCCCTCGCTGCAATTGATGGGTGCTCCCGAGCGACAGTGGCTGGACCTCAACAGCCTGCAGGACGCCGGCGTCCGGATCGCCGGTCGGCTGGTGGATGTGCGTGATGGTCACGCCCTCTTCGCAGGCTCCCTGGCCAACCTGTGCGCCCTGTCGGACCTGAAGATGAACCGCCTGCTCGACAGCGTGGATGCCTGGGCCGCCGTGGCCATGCCCGACCACGTGCCGCCGCCCCAACGCTTCGCACCGACCCGTTGTCCGGCCATGCCGCCCTTGCGCCTGCCGCTGTCGGGCGGGCGGGTCCGCAGCGTGATCTGGGCGACCGGCTTCCGGCCCGATTTCAGTTGCCTGCGCCTGCCCGTGTTCGACACGCGTGGCCGGCTTCGCCATCAGCAGGGCCACGTGGCCCCGGGCCTGGTGGTGCTGGGCCTGCCTTTCTTGCGGCGTCGCAAGTCGGCGCTGCTCGATGGTGTGGGCGATGACGCGCGCGAACTGGCCGATCACCTGGCGCGCAGCCTGGGGCGGCAAGCCGCCTGATGCCGACCGACTTTGGTTGAGCCCCTTGAAGGAGACCGCCATGAACCGCAACCAACAGATCCAGACCGCCCAGAACCAGTTCATGCGCGGACTGCAGGCCAGCCCCGAGCGCGCCGTGACCACATCGGTCACCCGCGGGCGGGTCGAGACCGGTCTGATGTGCCACATCCAGCAGGGGCGCTACGAAGTGGTGAGCGACCTGGGCAGCCGCATGGGGGGCGACGGCGCCGGCCCATCGCCCAGCTTCTATGCGCGCGCCGGCATCGTGGGCTGCGTGGCCATCGGCATCAAGATGGCTGCGGCGCGCAGCGGACTCGACTTGCGCACGGTGGACGTGGCGGTGGAGACCGACATGGACGACGGCGCCTTGTTCGGCCTGGGTGATCGCAGCGCCGCACCCCTGGAGACACGCATCTCGATTGCCATCGAGACCGACGTCGACGAGCAGGCGGTGGATGCACTGGTGCAGCGCGTGCTGCAGATGGACCCCTGGTTTCTGGCGCTGCGCGACGCGCAATGCGTGCGCACGCAGCTGTTGATTCAGGAGCCGGCGCTCGAGAACCCCGCGCTCGGTTGAGCTGTCGCTGCATCACCCCGGCCGGCGCTGTCCGGCGAGCGGGTGCAACTGAACGCTGCCGGGCCTTCCGCACAGCCGCCTGTCGCCTGCGACGGCTCCTGGCCGAACTGAGCCAATCAGACTTGTGCTCCAAAGCGATCTCTGACGTTCTGCCGCCTCTGGCCCTATGACCGCTTTCCGGTCACGCTGCGACAGGCATAGACCGGCCATCAACTGTCGTTGGTGGAGGGCAGCTTCCAGGTTGCAGATCGACAACCTCGCGCTGCCTGGACTGCTGCGGCGGGGTGCATAAGACTTGCGTAGCGACCCTGGGCCAGCCCGTGATCGAGAAGATCATCACCCATCTGGGAACTGCAGGCCCCTGAAGGAGGCCGCAACGCGTTCGCCGTCCTCCTCCGGCGCGCGTTGCACCGAGCCGAAATCCGCCCCGGCGCGGCAGAAGCCCAGCGGCCAGGCGACATTGTCCGCCTCGACGTCTTCTCGGCCAGGCCCTTGACACCGCACGCTGCGGTGTCAAGGGCCTGGCGTCGTCATTGCGTCAACGCAAGGTCGACGTGCCGACCAAGGTCGAGCATGCGGGCGTTGGTTGGCACGGACGGAGGCCGGATGGCGTTGCGATCGGGAAGTCTGCGCGCAGCGGCGCTGTGCGTTGTGGTGACGCTGGTGGCTTGCGCCTCCCCTGGCCAGCAGCCGGCCGAAGGCTCGCTGGCGATCGGCGAGGTGCTGCGCGTCCTGACGCCGGACCAGGTCGCTGGTGGCGACTTCGCGCCCGGCTATCCGCGGGCACATCTGGCGGACTGGGTCCGGGACCGCGGACTGACTGAGGCTGACGTGGCGGCCGGCCGGGCGATCGTCGTGCGCCACGGCCTCTACGGCTCGACGCAGGACATCATGAGCCTCGCCCAGGTCGACACTGACCTGGCGATCACGGTCGGCAACGTGGTCGAGTTGCGCGTCGACGGCGCTGGGCGCGGCCACGTGCTGCGCGTACGGGCGGCCGATCTGGCGGTGGGGGGCTGCCACTACGAGGCCGAACCCGCCGGCCTCCTCGACGACTTGGTGGGCATCGTCAGCTTGCGGGGCACGCGCGACGTGGCTGTGCTGCGCTGCCAGGGCTTCGAAGCCGAGGGCTGGACGAAGACGCCGGGTCATTTTTGGACCCAGTTGCCGGGTACCGGCCCGCGACCCGACGCCACGCCGCCGGCGCTGGCGCCGGCACCGACGGGAGGGGTAGTGCAGCCGGCGCGGCCGCCGGCGGACACGCCATCGCGGCCCGACTTGGCCACGCTGGTCGTGATGCGTACCGACATACAGGCCCTGTCGCTCTTCGACGTGGAGTTCCGCGTCGAAGGCCAGCAGGTCGCGAAGCTGCCGCCCGACCATTGCGAAGTCGTCCTCCTGGTCCCCGGCGAGTACGTGGTCCGGGCGGGCGGCAGCCACGGCGCAATCGGGCCGGCGGCCCGCGAACTGCGCGTGACCGTGCGCGGCGGCGATCGCGTCGTTGCGGAATACGTGATCGACAACCGGCCGCAGAACCGGCCCGGGCCGCTGGGATTCTTCTCGGCGGCCAAGCGCGAGGAGGCGGCGCAGAAGATCTACGTCCTGACCCAGCGCCCGGCGGGCAACGGGGATCGCTGCGCCATCCTGCGCGCGCCGCAGATCGTCGGCCCCGCCCCGGCCGAGGCGGCCTCGGCGCCACGCAGCCCCTGACCACCCGCACGGGGGCATGCCTGCGGCCCGTTGGGGGAGCGGGGGGCGGTGGCCGGCCGCCTACTCGCGTGTGCTCACCGCTGCGGGATCTCCGTCGAGTGGCTATGCATGGGTCCGTGGGGCGGCTTTGTGGCGACGAGATCAGGGCGGCGGCAGGCGCCGATAAGTCGAAGACTCATCAGCGAGTGGCAGCTTGGGGGCATCGGACCTTGAACACCGATTTCCGGCGATGAATCCGAAGGGTCGGCCGTCGCAACCCGACCCTGCTGCGACGTTCGCTGAATGGACTTGGCCGGCATGAAGCAGTCGTCGGCGTGGGTGGTTCCCACGAGGCCCCAATGTTCCACGAGGCGCATCGGCGGCTGGTTTGCCAACCACGGCACGAAGTCCGTCGGAGCCTGCAAGAAATGCCTCGGCCACAACGGCGAATCGGCTCCCGGATTGTCCCCATCCCTTCGACGCTTCGGACAGCTATTCCGAACCTTGGTACAGGGCGTCGAGTGCGGCCTGGCAACGCGTACCGCGGGGCAGCGTCTGACCGGCGATCCACAGCTTGTGCCAAGCCTGCACGGTGAGGTCGTGCGTGAGGTTCTGGACGTGCTTTCGTTGCTCCTCGCGGGAACGCCCCCCAGGCGTTTCGGGTCGAGTGCAGCCTTCCGCGTGCCAGCGCTGACGCCAACAAGCCGTCAGATGACGCTTCGACGCAGACGGCGTAGGACGCGGCAACCGTGAACGGCACGCTGCCGAAAGAGGCAGCTTTGAGCATCATCATCGGCGCGGCGATCGCGGCCCGTGCCGGAGCGTCCTGCGGAAGGTCGTACGTCTGCAGGAAGTAAGCTTCGATCCTCGCCTCGGCGGCGTTGGGGCGAACAATCCCCGCGCCTTCGGCCCGCAGACCCTCCATGAACTTCGGCCACTCGGCATAAGCCAGCGCTCCCCTGAGCCCGCCTGCGTCCACCCGGCGTGGTAGCGACAGAGCTGGGCACCATCGTTCATGACCGACGGCTCCTGGCCGCGAGCCGCCGGACGCCGGCGGTCCCACCCCTCGCACGCGACTGGTTCTCAGCGCAGCGTCCAGAAGCGCCGATGCGATTCGGCAATGGCCTCGGCCACGGCTGGCACCGGGCCAATCACCCGCATGTCCTTCTGCCCGCGTGCGAACACCTCGCGGCAGGGCAGGTCCAGCGTCGGGTTCTCGGCGTGGTTGCCGGTCAGGCGCAACAGCTCGCGCTCTTCCAGCCCGTAGATCACCCGGCCGATGTGCGCCCAGTACTGCGTCCCGGCACACATCGCGCAGGGCTCGACGGTGGTGACCAGCGTGCAGCGCCACAGCAGCTCGGGCGGGAACTGCCGGGCCGCCTCGCGCGCCAGCACCGCCTCGGCGTGGTCGACGCTGTCGACATTGCCTTGCTCCAGCAGCACCGTCTCGTGGTCGGGCGCCACCAGCAGGGCGCCGAACGGATGATGCCCGGCGGCCACGGCACGCTCCGCCAGGCCCTGGGCCCGGCGCAGCAGCGCGATCACCTGCTGCGCCGTCGGTTCCGTGCGCTCGTCCATCGGCGCACTGTACGTCAGTGACCTTGCGAGCCGCGGTGGGCCCAGGCCGTCGTGCGCTTCTCGATCAGCGAGAAGAGCTCGTACATCGCCATGGCCATCGCCCCCACCACGACCAGGCCGGAGAAGGCGAGCCCCATCTGCATCGAGCTGCCGGCCGAGATCAGCAGGTAGCCGATGCCCTCATTGCTGGCGGTCATCTCGCTGACCGTGGTGCCCACGAAGGCCAGCGTGATCGCCACCTTGAGCGAGCCGTAGAAGTAGGGCAGCGAACGTGGCAGGCCCACCTTGGTCAATACGTCCCAGCGCTTCGCGCCGAGCACGCGCAGCACGTCCTCCAGCTCCGGCTCCAGCGTCGCCAGGCCGGTGGCGATGTTGACCATGATGGGGAAGAAGCTGATCAGGAAGGCGGTGAGCACCGCGGGGCCGACGCCGATACCGAACCACACCACCAGGACGGGCACGAAGGCCGCCTTGGGCAATGCGTTGAAGCCGGTCATCAGCGGGTACATCGCGTCGTAGGCCAGGCGTGAGCTGCCCATCAGGAAGCCCAGCAGCACGCCGACCACGATGGCGATGGCGAAGCCCACCATCGTCACCCAGAAGGTGCGCCAGGCGTGGCCGAGGATGGTGCCGCGGTGCTCCCAGGTCTGCTCGGCAATGCGCACAGGGCTGGGGAAGATGAACTCGCTGACGTGGAAGACGGAGCAGATCAGTTGCCAGACCAGCACGGTGGCGACGAGCAGCAGCAATGGCGCGGCGCGTTCGAGGGGCGTCTTCGTCATGGGGCGACCTCGCCGGTCGCACCCACGGGCTTTCCGGGTTGACCGCGGTTGGCCCCGATGTGCCCGCGCAGCTCGTGCACGATGTCGATGAACGGCGCGGAGTAGGTGACCTCCAGGTCACGTGGGCGCGGCAGCTCGATCTCGCGCCTGACGACAATCCGGCCCGGGCTCTTGCTCATCACGTAGACGGTGTCGGCGAGGAACACGCTCTCGCGCAGGTCGTGGGTGACCAGGATGACGTTGAACTTCCGAGCCGCCTGCAGGTCGCGCAGCGTGCACCACAGCTCCTCGCGCGTGAAGGCATCGAGCGCGCCGAAGGGCTCGTCGAGCAGCAGCATCTTCGGCTCGTGGATCAGCGCGCGGCAGATGCTGGCGCGCTGCTGCATGCCGCCGGAGAGTTGCCAGGGGAACTTGTCCTCGTAGCCGGCCAGGCCGACGCTGGCCAGCAGCGCACGCGCCCTGGCGGCGTACTCGCTGCGCTTGAGCCTGAAGCTCGACCGATACGGCTCGACGATCTCCAGCGGCAGCAGCACGTTGTCCAGCGTCGTGCGCCAGGGCAGCAGGCTGGGTGCCTGGAAGGCCATGCCGGTGATCTTCAGCGGCCCGTCGACCGGCTGGCCACCGAGGGTCACGGTGCCCTTGCTCGGTCGCTTCAGCCCGGTGGCCAGCTTCATGAAGGTGCTCTTGCCGCAGCCCGAGGGGCCGACGATGGCGATGAACTCGCCCTCGCGCACCGTCAGGTCGATGGCCTCGACCGCGAACTGGCCCTTGGCGAGCAGTTCGTCGTTGTAGGCCAGCCAGACGTCGTGGAAATCGACGAAGGCGGTCATTTCCTGAAGATGGCCCGATCGCTGACGCTCGGCAGGTAGGCAGCGTTCCACACGGCGTTGGCGTTGACGCGCTCCTTGGTGGCGAAGGCATCCGACACCTGGCTGGCCATCAGCGCCAGCCGCCCGGCATTGACGTCGCCGAAGCCCTCGGCCTTGGCGTCCGGCGTCAGCACGGTCTGGTCGAGTGCGAGCTGCAGGCGGCGCAGTTCGAGGTCCGCATTGACGATGCCGTCGCGCTCCTTGACCGTGGCCACCGCCGCCCTGGGGTCGGCGATCACGTCTTTCATGCCCTTGGTGAAGGCGCGCAGGAAGGCCTTCACCGCCTCCGGGTTCTTCTTGAGGAAGTCTTCGCCGGCGATGATCACGTTGCCGTACAGCTTCACGCCGTGACTCGCGTACGGAAACATGACGATATCCTCCGGCTTGACGCCGCGCGCTTCCAGATTGAGCAACGAAGTGAACGAGAAGCCGGTGATGGCGTCGACGTCGCCGCGCACCAGCATGGTCTCGCGCAGCGGCGGATCCATCGCCGTCCAGGCGACGTTCTTCACGCCGTTGGCCTTGGCGAAGATCGGCCACGCGCGGCGCCCGGCGTCGAACACCGGCGCGCCCAGTTTCTTGCCTTCGAGGTCGGCCGGCGTCCTGATGCCGCTCTTCTTCAGCGTCAGCACCGCGGCCGGCGTGTTGTTGTAGACCATCATCACCGCCACCGGCTTGTTCGGCGCGGTGGGGTTGTTGGCGTGGAACTCCATCAGCGCCGCCAGGTCGGCGAAGCCCATGTCGTAGGTGCCGGAAGCCACCCGCGTGACCGTGCCGCCCGAGCCGTTGCCGGCATCGATGGTCACGTTGAGCTTCTCGGCCTTGAAGTGGCCCTTCGCCGCCGGCACGAGGAACAGCGACGCAGGGCCCTCGAAGCGCCAGTCGAGCTGGAACTTGACCGGTGTCTCCTGTGCCTGCGCGGGAACCACGAGCACCAGGCTCGGCACGACGGCGATCAAGGGCACCGCGCGCAGCAGCAGTCGACGGGAGGTGGACGGTTTCGAGGGCATGGGCGACTCCGGATCGGGGACAGACCGATCCGGGTCGCAAGAAGCGTGCGCGGCGCGCCGCTCTCGCGCTGGTGCGCGATGCACCCGCTTGGTTCGGGCGCTCAGCTCAGCAGATCGAACAGCGTGCGCGCCACCACCTTGGTGGCGCGGCGCAGATCCTCCAGCACGATGTGCTCGTCGGCACGCTTGGCGTTGCTCTCCAGCACCGTGCGCGGCCCGGCGCCGTAGATCACCGCCGGAATGCCGCGCTCGCAGTACAGGCGCACGTCGGTGTACAGCGGTGTGCCCGAGGTGGGGATGGGCTCGCCGAACACCGCCTTGCCATGCCTGCATAGCGCCTCGACCAGCGGCTGGTTACCGGGCAGCGGCGTCAGCGCGCGCGCCAGCAGGATGCGCTTGATTTCCACCGTGATGCCCGGCACCTGCTTCGCGGCGTCCTCGATGACGCGGCGGATCGTCGCTTCCACCTCGGCGGGGTTCTCCTCCGGAATCATGCGGCGATCCAGCTTGAGGACCACCTTGCCGGGCACGACGTTGGTGTTGGTGCCTCCCTGGATCTGCCCGACGTTGAGGTAAGGGTGCTTGATGCCCGCCACCTTGGAGCTGACCTGCTTGTACAGCGTGTTCTGCGCATACAGCGCGTTGAGGATCGCGGTCGCCCCCTGCAGCGCGTCGACGCCGGTGTCGGGAATCGCGGCGTGCGCCATCTTGCCGTGCACCGTCACCTCCATCTGCAGGCAGCCGTTGTGCGCCGTCACCACCTGGTAGCTGAACCCGGCCGCGATCAGCAGGTCGGGCTTCGTGTGGCCCTTGTCCAGCAGCCAGCCGGGGCCGAGCTCGCCGCCGAACTCCTCGTCGTAGGTGAAGTGCAGTTCGACGCCGCCCTTGAGTGGCAGGCCCAGCGCCTCCAGCGCGCGGGTGGCGAAGATGTAGGTCGAGAAGTCGCACTTGCTCACCGCGGCGGCGCGGCCGTAGAGCTTGCCGTCGTGCACTTCACCGCCATAGGGAGGGTAAGTCCAGCCCTCGCCGGGGGGCACCACGTCGCCGTGGGCATTGAGCGCGACGGTGCGGCCTTCGCCATAACGGCGGCGCACGATCAGGTTGGTGATCGACTCCAGCCCCGCGGCCTTCACCAGAGCGGCCGGCACGGGGAACCTCTCCGCCGCGAAGCCGAAGCCCTCGAGCAGTTCGGCCGTGCGCTCGGCATGCGGTGCGTTGTTGCCCGGCGGCGTGTCGGTGGGCACCTGGACCAGGGCCTGCAGCGTGTGCACCTGCTCGTCGAAGTGGGCGTCGATCCAGGCGTCGAGTTGTTCGTAGGCGTTCATGCGAGTTCGTCGTTCAGTTGGCCGAGCAGGTGCTGGAAGGCCCGCACGCAGAGGTCGGCATCGTCGTTGGTGCTGGACTCCAGCGGGTTGTGGCTGATGCCGGCGTTCAGGCCGCGCACGAACAGCATGGCCTGCGGCATCACCTCGTGCAGCTTCATCGCGTCGTGCCCGGCGCCGCTGGGCATGCGGAACACGGGCAGGCCGAGAGACTCGACGGCGCGCTCCCAGCGCGTCTGCCATGGCGGCGCGCTGGGTGCCGCGGACGCACGCATGGTCTCCTCGACCTTGTGGTGCAGACCACGGCGCTGGCAGATCGCGGCCAGCTCGGCCAGCACGTCCGCAGCGAGCGCATCGCGCGCTTCGTTGGTGGTGGCGCGCAGGTCCAGGCTGAACTGGCAGCGGCCGGGCACGACGTTGATCGAGCCGTTCGGCACGTTCAGCATGCCGATCGTGCCGACCACGTCGGGCACGCTCGACGCGCGCCTCTCGACGAACTGCGCCAGCTCGGCCACCGCCACCGCAGCATCGCGGCGACGGTCCATCGGCGTGGTGCCGGCATGGCTGGCCATGCCGACCACCTCGCACTGGTAGCGCACGCCGCCGTTGATCGAGGTGACCACCCCGAGCGGCAGGTCGAGCTCGTTGAGCACCGGCCCCTGCTCGATGTGAACCTCGACGAAGCCGAGGTAGCGCGCCGGGTCGCGCGTCATCCGGGCGATGGCCTCCAGCGTGCCGGGCCGGCCGGCGGCCTGCATCGCCTCGCGCATGGTGCGGCCGTCGGCGTCCTTCTGATCCAGCCAGGCCGGGTCGAACTGGCCGATCACTGCGCCCGAGCCGAGGAAGGTCGCCTTGTAGCGCTGGCCTTCCTCCTCGGCGAAACCGATCACCTCGATGCCGAAGGGCAGTCGCCGGCCTGCGCGGTGCAGCTCGCGCACCGCCACCAGCGGCACGAAGATGCCCAGCCGTCCGTCGTACTTGCCGCCGTTGCGCACGGTGTCGAAGTGCGAGCCGGTGAGCAGCCGCCTCGCGGAGACATCCGCGCCGTGGTAGACGCCGACGACGTTGCCCACCGCGTCGACGCTCACCTCGTCGAACCCGCACTCGCGCATCCAGTGCTGCAACTGCAGCTGGCAGGCCTGGTGGGCCTCGGTCAGGTAGGTGACGGTGAGCAGGCCCTGCTCGGCATAGCCTGGGTCGCTGTGGCGCGCCAGGATCTCGGCGCAGTCCCACACCTGGTTGCCCAGCACCGGCTCGAAGCCGAACTTGTCGTTCAGCCGGATCTCGGCGATGCGGTGGATGTTGCGCAGGCACTCCGCGAGCTCGAAGTCCGGGTGGTTCTCCAGCCGGCGCGCGAAGGTGGCGATGATCTCGGCACGTGTCAGCCCCGTGCCGCGCGGCCCGCGCACGGCGAGGATGAAGGGCCAGCCGAAACGTGCGTTGTAGTCGGCGTTCAGCTGCTGCAGGCGTGCGAATTCTTCGGGCGAGCAGTGCGTCAGTCCCGAGGCACTCTGCTCGTGGGTCGACTCGGCGGTGAGCGTGCGCGTCACCATGGCCTTGCCGGCCAGCTCCGGGTGGGCGCGGATCAGGCCGAGCTGCGCCTCTCGGCCGGCCTCGGCGAGCACCCTCACCATCGCGTGCTTGAGCGCGGCGAGGCTGGCGAAGGGCCGCTTCGCCATCGCGCGCTCGGCGATCCAGGGCGAATGCTCGTACAGACCGTCGAGCATGCGGGCGGCGTCCGCCGTGGACGCGGCATTGAGTTGTTCCAGGGTGATCGTCATGACTGGACCTTGAACGGATGGACCTGCCTCCAGTGCCTCGCGATGTCGATGCGGCGGCACACCCAGACGCGGTCGTGGCGCTCGATGTGGTCGAGGAAGCGCTGCAGCGAGCGCATGCGCCCGGGGCGGCCGAGCAGGCGGCAATGCATGCCGACACTCAGCATCTTGGGCGCCTCGTCGCCCTCGGCGTAGAGCACGTCGAAGGCGTCGCGCAGGTAGGTGAAGAAGTCGTCGCCCTGGCTGAAGCCCTGCGGCAGGGAGAAGCGCATGTCGTTGGTGTCCAGCGTGTAGGGCACGATCAGGTGCGGCACCGTCGTGCCATCGGTCCTCGTCACCTGCGTCCAGAACGGCAAGTCGTCGCCGTAGTAGTCGCTGTCGTACTCGAAGCCGCCGTGGTCGGCGACGAGCCGGCGGGTGTTGGGGCTGTCGCGGCCGGTGTACCAGCCCAGCGGTCTCTCGCCCGTCAGCTTCTCGATGATTTCCATGCCGATGCGCAGATGCTCGCGCTCCTGCTCCTCCGGCATGGCCTGGTAGTGGATCCAGCGCCAGCCATGGCAGGCGATCTCGTGCTTCAGCTCGACGAAGGCCCGGGTCAGCTCGGGATGACGCTCCAGCGCCATCGAGACGCCGAACACCGTCAACGGCAGGCCGCGTTGCTCGAACTCGCGCAGCAGCCGCCACACGCCCACCCGCGAGCCGTACTCGTAGATCGACTCCATGCTGAGGTGGCGATCGGGGTAGGCGGCAGGGCTGAACATCTCCGAGAGGAACTGCTCGCTGCCGGCGTCGCCGTGCAGCACGCTGTTCTCGCCGCCTTCCTCGTAGTTCAGCACGAACTGCACCGCGATGCGGGCGTTGCCCGGCCAGCGGGCGTGCGGCGGATTGCGGCCGTAGCCGACCAGGTCGCGTGGGTAGGAAGCCGTGGTGTTGCTCATGGTGCGTAGGGCTTGAGGGCGTCGGTGAGGTCGGGCGTGCGCGGATCGAGGCGCAGGTTGTGCTCGACGTTGTGCAGGTGCTCGTCCATCAGCTTGACGGCGGCGCGCGCGTCGCGCCTCGACAGGGCGTCGACGATGGCCACGTGCTCCGCGAAGGAATGCTCGGCCGAGTGGGAGGACTGGTACATCAGCGCGATCAGCGAGGAACGGGTGACCAGGTCGACGAGCAAGTCGGCCAGCACCCGGTTGCCGAGCATCTGGGCGATCACCACGTGGAAATCGGCCAGCAGCCGGGTTCGGCCGGAGACGTCGGTGCGCTGCACCGCGGCCTGCTCGGCGCGCAGGTGGGCGCGGAGCTCCGCAAGCTGCACGTCGGTCAGTCCGCTGGCGGCGCTGCGGATCATGGCCGACTCGAGCATGCGCCGCACTTCGAAGACCTGGCGCGCTTCCTCGATGCTGGGCTCGGCGACGCGCGCGCCGCGCGCCGGCTCCAGCGTGACCAGCTTGTCGCGGCTGAGCTGGTTGAGCGCCTGGCGCACCAGCGTGCGCGAGACCTTGAAGATGTCGGCGATCTTCTGCTCGGCCAGCTTGGTGCCGGGCATCAGGCGGCGCTCGACGATCGCCGCGGTGATCGACTCGACGATGCGCTGCGTGCTCGTTCCGGCCTCGGCGCTGGCGCGCGGACTGCTCGCCTTCGCGCCGGCGCGGACGACCTGCAGGGTGGGATTGGAACGCGGCATCGTGTTCGATCGGTACTTGATTCGTGGATCAAAGTGTATACACTTTTGGCGACACTGCAAGCCAATCGTCCGAACGAAAGGAATCCATGGGCCAGCTCACCACCCACGTGCTCGACACCGCCAACGGCTGCCCTGCGGCCGGCATGGCCGTGCGGCTGTATCGCCTCGGCGACGATGGCACGGCCACGGAGCTCAAGCGCGTCACGCTCAACCACGACGGCCGTGCCGACGCGCCGCTGCTGCAGGGCGAGGCGTTCCGGCCCGGGCGCTACCGTCTCGTCTTCGCGGTGGCGGACTACTTCCGGCGGCGCGGCGCGGCGCTGGCCGAGCCGCCCTTCCTCGACGAGGTGCCGCTGGACTTCGGCCTTGCCGCGCTGGGCCAGCACTACCACGTGCCGCTGCTGGCCAGCCCGTGGTCGTACTCGACCTATCGCGGCAGCTGAGGCCGGGTCTCGGGCGCGAATCCGGGTAAGTCCGGATCGGAGCGTGCGCGAGACTGTATACACTATGTGTCGCGTCGCCGCGGAGCCCGGTGTGCCACACCGGTCGCGACACTTCCAGCCTCACAGAGCCCGCTGTGGTGAGGCCGCCCATGGGCCCGCTTCTTGCGCGCGGCCCGTGCCGAAAGGAAGTGACAGCGCATGGAAGCGTACGTTCTCGACTGGGTCAACCTGCTGCTGCGCTGGGCCCACGTCATCGTGGCGATCGCCTGGATCGGCTCGTCGTTCTACTTCGTCTTCCTCGACAACAGCCTGACGAAGCCGACCGCACCCGATCTGGTCGACAAGGGCGTCGACGGTGAACTCTGGGCCGTGCACGGCGGCGGCTTCTACCACCCGCAGAAGTACATGGTGGCGCCGAAGTCGCTGCCGCCCAACCTGCACTGGTTCTACTGGGAGAGCTACTCCACCTGGCTGACCGGCTTCGCGCTGTTCACCGTGCTCTACCTCTACCAGGCGGGCACCTTCCTGATCGACAGGAACCTGTTCGCGTGGTCGCCGGCCGCCGCCATCGCCGCGGCGCTGGGCTTCCTCGTGGTGTTCTGGCTCGTCTACGACGGCATCTGCCGTGCCTTCGGCCGCAAGCCCGGCGGCGACCGCATCGTCGGCATCGGCGTGACGATCGCGGTCGTCGTCGCGTCGTGGCTCGCCTGCCAGCTGTTCGCGGGGCGTGCGGCCTTCCTGCTCGTCGGCGCGATGATGGCCACGGCCATGAGCGCCAACGTGTTCTTCTGGATCATCCCGGGGCAGCGCACCGTGATGGCGCAGATGAAGGCCGGTCAGCCCGTCGACCCGGTGCATGGGCAGCGGGCCAAGCAGCGCAGCGTGCACAACACCTACTTCACGCTGCCCGTGCTGATCGCCATGCTCAGCAACCACTACGGCTTCCTCTACGGCGCGAAGCACAACTGGCTGGTGCTGGTGGGTGTGATGCTCGCAGGCGCGCTGATCCGACACAGCTTCGTGGTGCGCCACAAGGCGCTGGTGGCCGGGCATCGCGTGCCCTGGGAATTCGCGATCGCCGGCACGGCGCTTCTCGCGGGGCTCGCCGCGTGGCTTGCGCCCGCGCCACTGGCGCAGAGCACCAGCATGGCGCCGCCGAGCTTTGCACAGGTGCGCGCGGTGGTGACGCAGCGCTGCGTCATGTGCCACGACGAGCAGGTGGTCAGCAAGGGCGTGCAACTGCACACGCCCGAGCTGATCGCGAAGAACGCCCAGGCGCTCTACCAGCAGGCGGTGGTTCTGAAGACCATGCCGATGAACAACGCCACGCAGATCACCGACGCGGAACGGTCCTTGCTCGGGCGATGGTTCGAGGCCGGCGCATCCGTGCGGTGAACGGCCAGTACGCCTGTCGGACCGAGGAGGGTTTCCCCATCAGGCTCTGGACACAGGACACTGCGAGGAGACCCGATTGAGCGAGACATCCGTCCACCCGGTCGACGAGAGACTGCCGGCGCCGCGGCTCGCGGCGCTGGGCCTGCAGCACGTGCTGGTGATGTACGCCGGCGCGATCGCCGTGCCGCTGATCGTCGGCCGCGCCCTGAAGCTCACGCCCGAGCAGGTTGCGCTGCTGATCTCGGCCGACCTGTTCTGCTGTGGGCTGGTCACGCTGGTCCAGTCGCTCGGCGTCACGCGCTGGTTCGGCATCAAGCTGCCGGTGATGATGGGTGTGACCTTCGCCGCCGTCGGCCCGATGGTGGCATTCGCCAACGCGATGCCCGGTGTCGACGGGGCGCGCGCGATCTTCGGCGCGATCATCGGCGCGGGCGTGATTTCGATGCTGATCGCGCCGATGGTCAGCAAGCTGCTGCGCTTCTTCCCGCCGGTGGTCACCGGCACCATCATCGCGATCATCGGCATCAGCCTGATGCGCGTCGGCGTGGGTTGGGCGATGGGTGGGCCGCCGCCGCTGGCGCAGAGCGTGGACGTGCCCCAGCTCGTGGCGATGGTCGATGCGGCCAAGGCGGCGGCCGAGGCAGCGAGCGCGCCACTCAAGCTGGCCGGGCCGATCCCGATGAGCAACAACCCGAGCTACGGCGCGCTCGACAACATGGCGGTGGCGGCCGCGGTGCTGGTGTTCATCCTGCTGCTGGTGAAGTACGCGAAAGGGTTCGTGGCGAACATCTCGGTGCTGTTGGGCATCGTGGCCGGCTGCGCCGTGGCCATCGCGATGGGCAAGATGAACTTCGACAAGGTGGCCAAGGCGCACTGGTTCGACGTGGTCACCCCCTTCGCCTTCGGCATGCCCACCTTCGACGCCGTGATGATCCTGACCGTGTCGGTGGTGATGATCGTGGTGATGATCGAATCGACCGGCATGTTCCTGGCGCTGTCCGACTTGACGGGAAGGAAGATCGACCAGCCGTCGCTTGCCGCCGGGCTGCGCACCGACGGCCTGGGCACGCTGATCGGCGGCATCTTCAACACCTTCCCCTACACCAGCTTCTCGCAGAACGTCGGCCTGGTCGGCGTCACCGGCGTGAAGAGCCGCTGGGTCTGCGTGGCCGGCGGCATCATCATGATCGTGCTGGGCATGCTGCCGAAGATGGCGGCGTTCGTCGAGTCGATCCCTCAGTTCGTGCTCGGCGGCGCAGGGCTGGTGATGTTCGGCATGGTCGCGGCCACTGGCATCCGCATCCTCTCGACGGTGGACTTCAAGGGCAACCGCCACAACCTCTACATCGTCGCCCTGTCCATCGGCTTCGGCCTCATTCCTCTGGTGGCGCCGCGCTGGACGCAGCAGATGGCGCACGGCCTGCACCCGCTGCTCGAGTCGGGCATCCTGCTCACCGCCGTGGCGGCGGTGCTGCTGAACATCTTCTTCAATGGCGCGAGGGAAGACCGGGCCGGCGCGATCGAGGCCGCGAAGGCCGCCGAAGCGCACTGAACGGCGGCGCATTCAACGCAGCTTCCAGAGCTGCGCGAGCAGCGCCTTGCGATCGACCTCCGGCCTCGCGGCATCGGCCAGCGCGGCGAAGAAGGCTTCGCGGGTCGAGGCCGTGGCGGCTGCGCGCCGCGCCAGCAGGGCGGCGATCGGGCCGATCTGCCGGGCGAGCACCTGCTGCGCCTTCTCCACCAGTTCGGGTCGCATCGGCGTGGTGCCGAGCACCGGCAGCGCGCCCGAAGGTGCGGGTGCGCCGACGGGCGGGGCACATGGCACGAGCCGGCGGGCCTTCGCCAGGAAGGGCTCTCGCTCCTCGGGTTCCAGCACTTCGGCGGCGAGCCAGGCGAGCATGGCCGCCGGGTCGGCATGCCGGCGCGCAGCGTCGCGCACCACGAGGCGTGCCACCGGACCGAGATGCGGCAGCAGCAACTGTTCGATGTCGGCCAGCGACTGCGGGGCGGTCCCGCCGGGAGCCCTCTGCGGGGTGCTGCCACGCGGCATTACCGCCATCGCGCGAGGCAGCACCTGCGTAGGCGCGTCGAGGCGGCCGAAGCGCAAGCGGCGCATCGTCTGCGCCGACACTGCCGGCGCGATCGGCCGCTCGGCGGCCTTGCACAGCGCGACACGCATCTGCGCGGCATCGTCGAACCGGTCGGCGGCACGCTTGGCGATCGCCTGCGCGACCAGCGCATCGAAGTGCGGCGGCACCGGCGGATCGAGCGCGAGCGTGGAGGGCGGTGGCGGCTCGGTGTTCAGCACCTGGTACATCACCGCGCCGGCGCCGCCGCAGAAGGGCGTCCGGCCGGTGAGCAGCTCGTAGAACAGCACGCCGCTGGAGAAGATGTCGACGCGGCGATCCGGCATCTCGTCAGTGTAGCGCTCGGGCGCCATGTAGCCGGGCGAGCCGAGCACGGTGGTGTGGTGCGTGAGCTCGCCGGAGTCGATGCGTGCGATGCCGAAGTCGGTGACCTTGAGGCGACCTTCCGGCGTGAGCAGCAGGTTGGCCGGCTTGATGTCGCGGTGCCACACCCCCTGCGCATGGGCGCAGGCCAGCGCCTCCAGCAACTGCTGCATCACGCTGAGCGCATCGTCCAGCGGCAGGCGGTCGCCGCGCGACAGCAGCGCCTGCAGGGAGATGCCGTCGACATACTCCATCGCGATGTAATGCGCGTCGTCGGCCTGACCGTACTCGTAGACGGAGACGATGTTCGGGTGCGACAGCCGACCTGCCGCCTGCGCTTCGGTGCGGAAGCGCGCGGTCGCGGAGATGTCCTGCGCGTCCGGCGAGAGCAGCGGCGCGCGGATCGCCTTGATCGCCACCGGGCGGTGAATGTCCGGGTCGAGCGCCTGGTAGACCACGCCCATCGCGCCTTCCCCGAGCACGCGCGAGACCAGGTACTTGCCCAGCCGCTGCGGCAGCGGTGCGGCGCTATCGGCGCGGCGTGCCAGGTCGAAGGGACGGGCGCTCACGACGGTGCTCCTTCGAGCATGCGCATCGCCTGCACCAGGCTCTTGCGCATGCGGCTGAACGAGGCGGCGAGCCGGCCGATCTCGTCTCGTGCGCCGACGTTGAAGGAGGGCGCCGAGAGCTCGCCGAGGCTGACGCGGTCGGCCAGCCGCGCCAGCCGTGTCACCGGTCGGATCACCAGCCACCAGAGCATGGCGTTGAGCGCCACCGCGATGACGACGAACACCGCCGACAGCATGCCCATGAAAAGCGCCCAAGCCTGCTGTGCCCGCGACATCGGCACGGCCATCGGCACCGAGACCATCTGCGCGCCGACCACCTCGCCGAGCTGCCAGCCGAAGCCATTGGCAGGGCCGTACTTCTCCACCAGCGTGCGTGGCGCGGCCTCCACCGTGCTGTGGCAGCGCAGGCAGCCTGCGTCGGCGATCCGGATCGGTCGCGCGATGTAGAGAGCGCGGCCGGACGGCGTGTCGCGCTCGCCGACGAACTCGCGGGTGTCGGGCGACTTGCGGAACTCGGCGATCACGTCGGCTTCCCATTCGACCGCGCGGTCGCGCGGGTTGGTCGGGTTCAGCGTCGCTTCCTTGTAGATGTACTCCGGGTGGTTCTTCTGGATCCTGGCCAGCACCTCCGTGGCCGAGAACGCGGGCACGGACTGCGGCAGGAAGGCGTACTTCATCTGCGTCTCGAGCAGTGGCGCCACATGCGTCGACGTGTAGGAGCGCACGGCGAGCGCCTTCTCGAGCAGGAAGCGTGCATGCTGCAGCGTCTCCTCCTGCGCATTGCGCTCCAGCAGCTGGCGCGTCATCACGCCGGTGGCGCCCAGTCCGAGCAGGAAGATCAGCACGAACACCAGGTTGAACTTGAGCAGCAGCTTCATCGTCTCTTCCTCAGGGATTCGGTGCGAGGTCGTCGGGAGCCCCCGGCCAGGTCATCAGGCCGTGCAGGCTCACCACCGGGGCGTCTTGCGGCGCGGCGCGGCGTGCCACGGGCGCAGGCCTGGGCCGGTACTTCTCGGGGAACAGCACGCGGTGCCACTCGGGGTGGGCGCGCATCTCGTGCAGCAAGGCGGCGCGGAACGCGCGATCGGACACGCGCGGTGCGAAGCGCTGCACGGCGAGGGTGCGCAGCGCGGGCTCGCCGTTGATCCATGCCGACGCTTCCGTGTAGGTCACCGGCTCGCCCGCGCCGGGTTCGACCGGGCTGGCCAGGAAGCGCGCGGCGCGGCGCGGCAGGGAGTCGGCGAAGGCGCGCGGCAGATCCTGCAGCATCTCGGCAGGCGGGCGGCGCGCGAGCGAGGCGGCCTCGCCGGCGCGCGTCACGAGGGCGTCACCCTCGTGCAGCGATCGGGGAGCACTGTCGCGGCCGGCCTGCGGCTCGGCGACCCGCGCGCTTCCGGACTCGACGAAGGCCGTCGCGCTGCCAGGTGCCACGCGCAGCACGGCGGTGCCCGCGAGCTGCTGCAGGTCGAGTGTCGCGCTGGCGATGCCGCTCACGCCAGGGTCTCGGCCCGCGCCGATCTTCAGCCAGCCGCGCGCCAGGTAGAGCGTGGCGGCGCGTTCGGCGAAGGCGCCGACGGCGCGCGGCTGCAGCAGCAGTTCGGTGCCGGGGCCAAGGTCGAGGGTGCTGCCATCGGAGAGTTCGACCCGTGCGTGCCGGGTCTGCTCGCCCGTGCGCAGGATGTCTCCGTCGTGCACGCGCTGGCCCTCGGCAGCGGTGAAACGCTGCACGTCGCGCAAGATCGTCGCCTCGCCCTCGACGATGGTCACGATGCCGATCGAGGCTGCCATGCAGTGCACGGGCAGCGCGGCCACCAGGGCCAGGGCGACGGCGCGCAGGGCAGACAGCTTCATGATGACTCCATCGAGCGGAAACGCTCTCGATGGAATCAGCTTAGGAGCCGGCTTGCCCCCACGCTTCATCCAGAATGGGGGGGCGGCGCACCTCTTTCGTGGGGTGCCTTTTTAGGTAGTCCGCTCCAATTCCCCGTACCGAACGAGATCCAGGAGACCCTCATGCCCACCTTGCGCGTCGAACTCTTCGAAGGGCGCTCGCCCGAACAGAAGCGCGCCCTCGCCAAGGAACTGACCGAGGCTTGCGTGCGCGTTCTCGGCGGCAGCGCCGACGGCGTGGACGTGGTGTTCTTCGACATCCGCCGGGAGAACTGGGCCACCGGCGGCGTGCTGTGGTCGGACAAGGCGGCGAAACCCGCCTCGCCCTGAGCCAGGCGCTCAGTCCTTGTCGCGGCCCTTGCCTTTGCCGCGGTGGTCGTCGCCCTTCTTGCCGCGGCCGCGATCGTCGTAGCCCTGGCCGCGACGGTCGTCGTCATGCCGGTACTTGCGCGACGGCGGCGGCGGCGGCGCGTAGCGCTGCCGGTACTGCGGCACGTAGACCTCCTGATACCAGCGGTCCTGCACGAAGTAGACCGGCTGATTGCAGGCGGCATAGCGGTAGCAGTGGCGCTCCCAGTCCTTGGCGTGGCCGGGCGGCACGTGCAGGTAAATCGGCTGGCGCACCACCGCCACCGGCGCCGGCTGGATGATGACCGGCTGCGGATACACCAGCACCGGCTGCGGCACATGGCCGATGTCGATGCGGCCGTAGAAGCCGGGCTGGCCGACGCTGATGGACACGCCCACATCGACGTCGGCTGCATGCGCCGGCAACACGGCGGCCAGGGCGAGCAAGCAGGCGTTCAGGTGACGGTTCGTCATCGTCGGCTCCCAGTGGTGGTGATGTGACTCAGCCTACCGCGCCTCAAGGGGCGAAGACCAGCGGCCTGTCCAGGTCGTCGCCACCCGTGACATCGATGGGTTCGCTGACCGGCGTCCTGCCTTCGGCCACGGCCGTCAGCTGGAACTTGCCCGCGTTGCCCACGTCCTCGCTGAAATTGAGTGCGACGGCGAGCGGATCGTACGCGACGAAGATCGGCGCGCCCGTGACCAGGCTCAAAGCGTAGCCTCCAGTGTCGGCGTCGACGTTGCGCGCGCCGCGCTCCACCGTCGTGCCGTCCACCACCTGCGTCGCGATGACGGTCGCCAGCGGCACGTCGGTCGAGCCGCTGATGCTGACCACGCCCGTCGCCAGGCGCGGCGTGCCTTCCGTCGGATCGATGAAGGTGCCGGGCGGGGTGACGAAGGTGCGTGAGCTCTCGCTGATCGGCACGCCGGTCATCACCGCGGTGACGCGGCCCTCGGCGCTGACCACGAGGTCGTAGATGCCGGCGGGCACCGGGTAGAGCACGAAACGCCCGTCGATGGCCGGCCAGGTGGTGCGCACCGGCACACCGCCTTGCTGCAGGGAGACGCTGGTGGTGCCCAGCGCGATCGCCGGCGCGACGTAGCCTTCGGCGACCAGGCCGTCCAGGCGCACGCGCGGCAGCACGCTGACCACCGGCTTGAGGTTGTAGCGGCCCGAGTTGCCGCGCTTGACCACCGACTTGCAGGCGTCGAAGTCGAGCACCAGGTCGGCCAGTTCGTTGGGCTCGACGGTGAGGTTGAGGTTCATCTTCAGGCCCGACTGCTGGGCGCTGGGCGTGTCGAGCGGAATCTCGTCCACCTCGCCCTCGAGCACGATCGAGTTGGCGTAAGGCGCGCTGTTGCCGTTGGAGGCGAGCTGCAGCCGCAGCTGGCTGTAGGTGCCGGCGGGCAGTTCGGTCTGGCCGAGTTCGGCGAGCACGCCGTTGGTCAGATCGAGCAGGTTGACGCGCCGGGCCGGATTCAGGACCACCTCGGACCAGCCGGCGTCGGCGTCGTCGGCGGTGCTGCTGCGGTGCACGCGCACTTTCTCGACGGTGACGTTGACCTGCTCGTAGCCGCAGGCGGGTGCGTCGGTCAGCGCCACGCGCAGCATGCCCGGCTCGCTCGACGACGAGGAACTGCCTCCGCCGCCGCAGGCGGCCAGCAGTGCGGCGGAAGCCGCCAGTGCGGCCAGCCAGGGACGAAGAATGGAACGAAGTTGCATGGCGACTCCCGATGGAAGTGGGTCAGCAGGAGCGGGGTGCTCCAGTAATGGGCAAATTTAACATTTGCTCATCCGCCAAACCGTATCCATCGCCCCCCGGGATGTGTGAATTGGTATCGGAGGGGCGTCAGTCGCCCGCACTGCCGCGGAAGCGCGCGACCTCCGTGGGGCTCACCGCTCCCGCCGAGGCTCCCCAGCTGGTACGCAGAAAACTCGCGACGGCGGCGATTTCTTCGTCAGTGAGCGCCAACCCGAAAGGCGGCATGCCGAACGGTCGCGGGTTGCCGGCGGTGGCCGGCAGGAAGCCTCCGTGCACGATCACACGGATCAGGTTGGTCGGCGGCTCCATGGTGACGAGGCGATTGCCCGCGAGCGCAGGGTAGATCGTGGCGCCACCGCGGGTTCGTGCACCTTCGCCGCGGGCGCCGTGGCAGTCGGCGCAATGCTTCTCGTAGCGCTGCGCGCCGAGCTCATGCACCGCCGGATCGGGCGGCTTGCGTCCGCTCGCCTGCGTGCGCGTCTGCGCCAGCGACTGCAGGAACAGCCCGATGGCGCGCAGATCGTCCTCGCGCAGGTGCTGCAGGCTGCGATAGACCACGTCGGCCATCGGACCGAGGGCCGAGCCGCGCGGCGAGACGCCGTCGCGCAGCAGGGCGACGATGTCCGCGAGGTCCCAGTCGGCCACGCCGGCCTGCTCGGGCGAGGTCAGCGCCGGTGCGTACCAGTTGCGCATCGGGATCAGGCCACCGCCGAGCGACAGGCCTCCCTCGGGCGTGGCGCCGAGGAAGTTGCGCCCGCCGTGGCAGGCGGAGCAGTGGCCGAGACCGTGCACCAGGTAGGCCCCACGGTTCCACGCGGCGCTGCGCGAAGCGTCGTGCTCGAAGCCGCCGGGGCGGAAGAACAGCGCCCGCCACACCGCCAGCGCCGCCTGCGTGCTGTAGGGGAAGTGCAGGTCGTGCGGCGTGTTGGGTCGGTGCACCGGCGGCAGCGTGCGCAGGAAGTGGTAGATCGCGTCGCTGTCCTCGCGCGTCACGCGAGACATGTCCGGGTAGGGGAAGGCCGGGTAGAGCAGGCGCCCGTCGAAGGAGCGGCCATGGTGCATGGCGCGCCAGAAGTGCTCGGCGCTCCAGCGGCCGAGCCCGGTCTGTGCATCGGGCGTCAGGTTGCCCGCGTAGACGGTGCCGAAGGGCGTGGCGATGCCGCGGCCGCCGGCCCAGGGCACGCCGCCCCGCGGCGTGTGGCAGGTCATGCAGTTGCCCACGCGGACGAGGTACTCGCCACGCGCCACCTGCTCGGGCGTACCGCTGGAGGGGGCGGCGTCGGCCGGGATGGCCGTCTCGCCGCGCACGTTCAGCCAGGTCACCAGGCCGGCGAAGACGCCGAGCAGCACGGCCAGGAAGACGATCCAGCGGCGCAGCATCGGCAGTCCTTCAGCGCGGCGCCGGGCCGGGGACGCTGCCGCACTGCGCCGGCAGCGGCTCGGGCAGGGCGGCTGCCGCCTTGGAGGGCACGGGCAGGGGCCGGCTCGCCAGCCAGGCGGCGACGGCGCTGACCTCGTCCGCGGTGAGTTGCCGGGCGACGTCGGCCATGCAGTCCGGCGTGTGGGCCTGCCGCTGGCCGTTGACCCAGGCCCCGAGTTGTCCTTTCAGATAGTCGCGCGGCAAGCCCAGCAGGCCGGGGATGGCCGGTGCCACGCCCGTGAGCGCCCGGCCGTGGCAGGCGCTGCAGGCGGGCAGCTTGCGCGCTTCGTCGCCGCGCAGCGCGAGGCGCTCGCCGAGTGCCATCACGGCGGGGCTCTCGCTCGCCGGCGCGGGGGCGGGGTAGGGCAGGTCGAGTGCGGCGAAATGCTCGGCGATCTCGCGCAGGTAATCGTCGCTCAGGTGGTCGACGAGGTAGACCATCGGCCCGTAATGGCGCCGCCCCTCGCGGAAGTTGAGCAACTGGTGATGCAGATAGAGCGCGGGCTTGCCGGCGATGCGCGGGTGATAGCCGTCCGGCGCAGCCCGGCCCTCCTTGCCGTGGCAGGCGGTGCAGGCCTGCACGCGCTGCGCCAGCGTGTCCTGCGGCGCCGCCGCGGTCGGCACGGTCGTCAGCGTGGCGAGGGCGAGCAGCAGGGTTCTCATCGGCAGTTCGACGGCAGGTAGCGCGCCGGCACGTCGGTGCGGTCGCTGCCGTACACGGTCATCGGCGCCGGAGCGGACGCAGCGCCACAGACCCAGGCCACCGGCACCACGGGGGCGTCGTCCACCACCGCGGGGCGCAGGGACAGCGTCCTGCCCTGGATCGCGCCGTTCGCCTTGTGGCCGAAGGTGACGTGCACCGCGCCCTGCTCCACGGCGACGGCGCGGACCAGGTTGCTGACGATGCGCTCGGCGGCGGGCAGCCCAGCTTCGGCGTTGTCGGCGGGCAGCCTGCGCGTGGCCCGCCACGATGCCGCCACCGGCGGCTTGGCGACTTCGGCCAGGCGCATGGCCTCGACGATCTGGTCGCGCACCAGCCGGTCCTGCAGAGGCGGCACCGCGATCATCGCCAGGATGGCCACCAGCGCGAGCGCTACCAGCGCTTCGACGAGCGTGAAGCCGCGGCGGAAGCGCATCGTCACGCGGCCCCCGGCGTGCGCTTCCACCACTCGCCGTCGAGCTGCAGCCTGAGGAAGTCGATGAAGGTGCTGACCTTGCCCGGCACCAGCTTGGGCGAAGGGAACACCGCGTGAAGTTCCTGGGCCGGCAGCGCGAAGTCCTGCAGCACCGGCACGATCACGCCGTCCGCCACCGACTCGCGCGCGACGTACCACGGCAGCACCGCCAGCCCCAGGCCGGCGCGGCAGGCGGACAGCACGGCGGAGAGGTTGTTCGAGCGAAGCGGCCCCTTCACCGGCACCGAGGCTGTCTGGCCGCTGTCGCCGGCGAAGGCCCAGCGGTCGTCGCCCTGCACGCTGCTGTAGACCAGGCAGTCGTGCTGCGCCAGATCGGCCGGCGAGCCCGGCGTGCCCTTGCGCTGCAGGTAGTCGGGTGCGGCAGCGGTCAGCCAGGGGTTGGTGCCGAGGAAGCGCGCGCCCAGGGCGGAGTCGGCCAGGCGCCCCATGCGCAACGCCACGTCCACCCCCTGCTCGACGAGGTTGACGTAGCGGTCGTCGAAGCTGAGGTCCAGCGTCACCTCCGGGTGTTCGCGCATGAAGCGCAGTGCCAGCGGCGTGACCACGCGACGGCCGAAGGCCACCGAGGTGCTGATGCGCAGCTGCCCGCGCACCTTGCTCTGCAGCAGCGCGGCGAGGCTGTCGGCCTCGTCCAGTTCGCGCTGGATCGCCTTGCACTTCTCGTAGTAGAGCGCGCCGATCTCGGTGGCGCTCACCCCGCGGGTATTGCGGTTGAGCAGCCGCGCGCCGAGCTTCGCCTCGAGCGCGGCGACATGCTTGGTCGCCGTCGGCTGGGTAATGCCCAGGTCCGACGAGGCCTTGCTGAAGCTGCCGGTCTCGACGATGCGCGCGAACAGCTGCACGCCGGTGATACGGTCCATGGCGATGTCCTGTCTCCTGGCCCCAATGATGCACCGGCCGCCGCCGGTCATTCCCCAGCGGAATGACAAACATGCCTTGCCTGGTCTTCTCACCGGGGGGCTGCGGCCCGACCATCGCGGTCAGCAGTCCACAGACCCAAGGAGATTCGTATGGCCCGCATGAAAGCCGCCATGGCCGCCGTTCTGGTGATGGAGAAGGAGGGCGTGAGCCAGGCCTTCGGCGTCCCCGGCGCCGCCATCAACCCGCTGTACGCGGCGCTGCGCGAGCGCGAATCCATCGCCCATGTGCTGGCGCGGCACGTCGAGGCCGCGTCGCACATGGCCGAGGGCTACACCCGCGCCCGTGCCGGCAACATCGGCGTGTGCATCGGCACCTCGGGCCCGGCAGGCACCGACATGATCACCGGGCTGTACTCGGCCAGCGCCGACAGCATTCCCATCCTGTGCATCACCGGCCAGGCGCCGCGCGCGCGGCTGTACAAGGAGGACTTCCAGGCGGTGGACATCGAATCCATCGCCAAGCCGGTGACCAAGTGGGCGGTCACCGTGCGCGAGCCGGCGCAGGTGCCGCGCGCCTTCCAGCAGGCCTTCCACCTGATGCGCTCGGGCCGCCCGGGGCCGGTGCTGATCGACCTGCCGTTCGACGTGCAGATGGCCGAGATCGAGTTCGACATCGACACCTACGAGCCGCTGCCGGTCTACAAGCCCGCCGCCACGCGCAAGCAGGTCGAGAAGGCGCTGGACATGCTGATGGCCGCCGAGAAGCCGCTGATCGTCGCCGGCGGGGGCATCATCAACGCCGACGCCTCGGCGCTGCTGGTGGAATTCGCCGAGACGATCGGCGTGCCGGTGATTCCCACGCTGATGGGCTGGGGCAGCATCCCCGACGACCACCCGCTGATGGCCGGCATGTGCGGGCTGCAGACCAGCCACCGCTACGGCAACGCCACCATGCTGGCCAGCGACTTCGTGCTCGGCATCGGCAACCGCTGGGCCAACCGCCACACCGGCTCGACCGAGGTCTACTGCAAGGACCGCAGCTTCGTGCATGTCGACATCGAGCCGACGCAGATCGGGCGCGTCTTCATGCCCGACTTCGGCATCGTCAGCGACGCCAAGGCGGCGCTCGAGCTGTTCGTGCAGGTCGCCAAGGAGCGCCAGGCGGCCGGCACGCTGCGCGACTATTCCGACTGGCGCTTCCGCTGCAGCGAGCGCAAGCGGCTGATGCATCGCAAGACGCACTACACCGAGACGCCGATCAAGCCGATGCGCGTCTACGAGGAGATGAACAAGGCGTTCCCGCGCGACACCATCTACGTCTCGACCATCGGCCTGTCGCAGATCGCCGCAGCGCAGTTCCTCAACGTCTACGGCCCGCGTCAGTGGATCAACTGCGGCCAGGCCGGACCGCTGGGCTGGACCATCCCGGCGGCGCTCGGCGTGGTGGCCGCCGACCCGACGCGCACCGTGGTCGGCCTGTCCGGCGACTACGACTTCCAGTTCCTCATCGAGGAGCTGGCAGTGGGGGCGCAGTTCCGCCTGCCGTACGTGCAGGTGCTGGTCAACAACAGCTACCTCGGACTGATCCGACAGGCGCAGCGCAACTTCGACATGGATTTCTGCGTGCAGCTCGCCTTCGACAACCAGAACGTCGAGGACGCCTCGCTGAAGGGCTACGGCGTCGACCACCAGGCGGTGGTGCAGGGCCTGGGCTGCAAGAGCCTTCGCGTGACCGATCCCGAGAAGATCGGCGGCGCGCTGGTCGAGGCGCAGGAACTCGCGCGCAAGCACCGCGTGCCGGTGGTGGTGGAGGTGATCCTGGAGAAGGTGACCAACATCGCGATGGGCGTGGAGATCGACAAGGTCAACGAGTTCGAATCGATCGACTGCCGCCATCCCGAGGGCACCAAGGGCCTCGAGCTCGCGGGCCTGCTCGACTGAACGAAGGACCACCATGCCGCGCTTCGCTGCCAACCTGACGATGCTCTTCACCGAGCATCCCTTCCTCGATCGCTTCGAGCGCGCCGCGCGCGCCGGCTTCGGCGCGGTCGAGTTCCTCTTCCCCTACGCGCACACGCCGGCCGAAGTGGCCGCTCGGCTGAAGGGCAACCGCCTGCAGTGCGTGCTGCACAACCTGCCGGCCGGCGACTGGGACGCCGGCGAGCGCGGCATCGCCTGCCTGCCCGACCGCGTCGACGAGTTCCGCGCGGGCGTGGCACGGGCGATCGAGTACGCCACCGCTCTGGGTGTTCCGCAGCTCAACTGCCTGGCCGGCAAGGTGCCGCTCGGCGCCGACGACCAGACGCTGCGCCAGACCTTCGTCGCCAACCTGAGGTACGCCGCGGCGGAACTGAAGAAGGCCGACCTGAAGCTGCTGATCGAGCCGATCAACACCTACGACATTCCCGGCTTCTTCCTGAACCGTACGGCGCAGGCGCTCGCCATCATCGACGAGGTCGGCGCCGACAACCTGTTCCTCCAGTACGACGTCTACCACGCGCAGCGCACCGAGGGCGAACTCGCCGCGACGATCTCGAAGCACCTCGCGCGCATCGCTCACATCCAGGTGGCCGACAACCCGGGACGCAACGAGCCGGGCACGGGCGAGATCAACTACGCCTTCCTGTTCGGCCACCTCGAGCGCATCGGCTACCGCGGCTTCGTCGGCTGCGAGTACAAGCCCGCCAACGGCACCGAGGCCGGGCTCGGCTGGCTGGAGCAGGCAAGAAGGCAGCTGCGCCCGTTGCGCTGAATTTCCATTTCGAACGAGAGAACGACATGACCTCCTCCCCGCAGAAGATCGGATTCATCGGCCTGGGCATCATGGGCGCGCCGATGGCGATGCACCTCATCAAGGCCGGCCACCAGCTCTTCGTCTACACGCGCAGCAAGGTGCATGCGGAGATCGCCGCCAGCAGCGCGACGCAGTGCACCAGCCCGCGCGGCGTGGCCGAGCGCGCCGACGTGATTTTCACGATGGTTCCGGACACGCCGGACGTGGAGAAGGTGCTGTTCGGCGAGCAGGGGGTGGCGGCGGGGCTGAGCAAGGGCAAGACGGTGGTGGACATGAGCTCGATCTCGCCGATCGAGACGAAGGCCTTTGCCAGGCGCATCAACGAGCTGGGCTGCGACTACCTGGACGCGCCGGTGTCCGGCGGCGAAGTGGGCGCCAAGGCGGCGAGCCTGACCATCATGGTGGGCGGCCCCGAGGCGGCGTTCGAGCGGGTGCTGCCGCTGTTCGAGCTGATGGGCAAGAACATCACGAGGGTGGGCGGCAACGGCGACGGTCAGACGACGAAGGTGGCCAACCAGATCATCGTGGCGCTGAACATTGCGGCGGTGGGCGAGGCGCTGGTGTTCGCGAGCAAGGCGGGGGCGGACCCGGGCAAGGTCAGGCAGGCGCTGATGGGCGGGTTTGCGGCCAGCCGCATCCTGGAGGTGCACGGCGAGCGGATGATCAAGAGGACCTTCAATCCGGGGTTCCGCATCGGGCTGCACCAGAAGGACCTGAACCTGGCGCTGCAGGGGGCGAAGGCGCTGGGGGTGGCCCTGCCGGGCACGGCGCAGGCGGCGCAGCTGATGCAGGCCTGCGCCGCCCACGGCCTGCAGGAGCTCGACCATTCGGCGCTGGTCAGGGCGCTGGAGATCCTCGCGAAACACGAAGTCGCGGCCGGATAATCCGGCGCATGAGCGCACCGCATCCCCACGAAGACCCGCGAGGTTTCCTTCGCGCCCTCTACGACGCTGCGGTGGCCCGTGCGCTGCCGGCCGAGAACACCGCCGCCTGGCTGCCGCCGCCGCCCAAGGGGCGCACCGTGGTCATCGGTGCCGGCAAGGCCGGTGGGGCGATGGCCGCGGCGGTGGACGCGCTGTGGCCGCAGGGCGCGCCGCTGTCGGGCCTG
Source organism: uncultured Piscinibacter sp. (assembly GCF_937952055.1). Classification (GTDB taxonomy): domain Bacteria; phylum Pseudomonadota; class Gammaproteobacteria; order Burkholderiales; family Burkholderiaceae_C; genus Piscinibacter. Next base: position 566,879 of record NZ_CALFYO010000021.1, on the reverse strand, counting down.
GTCGTGACGCGCTACGAGCACGTGCCGCCGGCCTACAAGGCCAGACCCGGTCGCATCGAGGTCGTGGAGGCCGCGCACCCGGTGCCCGACGAGGCCGGCCGGCGGGCCGCGCAGCGCATCGCCGAGCTGGCGCAGGGGCTGACGGCCGACGACCTGGTGCTGTGCCTGATCTCGGGCGGTGGCTCGGCGCTGCTGTCGCTGCCCGCCCCCGGCATCACGCTGGAGCAGAAGCAGGCGATCAACAAGGCGCTGCTGAAGAGCGGCGCGGCGATCGACGAGATGAACTGCGTGCGCAAGCACCTCTCGGCGATCAAGGGCGGGCGCCTGGCCACGAACTGCGCGCCGGCGCGCGTGGTCACGCTGCTGATCAGCGACGTGCCCGGCGATGCACCGGAGGTGATCGCCAGCGGCCCCACGGTGCCCGACACCACGACCTGCGCCGACGCGCTGGCGATCCTGAACCGCTACGCGATCGAGATCCCGCCCGCCGCGCGCGCCGGGCTGGAAAGTGGCTCCTTCGAGTCGCCCAAGCCGGGCGATGCGCGTTTCGCCGGCCATGAAGTGCACATGATCGCCACGCCGCGGCAGAGCCTGGAGGCTGCGGCGGCGGTCGCGCGTGCCGCCGGCCTCGCCGCCCACATCCTCAGCGACGAGATGGAAGGCGAGTCGCGCGAGGTCGGCAAGGTGCATGCTGCGCTGGCCCGCTCGGTGTCGCGCAGCAACACGCCGTTCGCCAGGCCTTGCGTGATCCTCAGCGGCGGCGAGACCACCGTGACGGTCAAGTCCAAGGGCGGCCGCGGAGGCCGCGCCACGGAGTTCCTGCTCGGCTGCGCGATCGCGCTGCAGGGCGAGCGCGGCGTGCACGTGCTCGCCGCGGACACCGACGGCATCGACGGCGTGGAAGACAACGCCGGCGCCATCGTCACGCCCGACACGATCGCGCGCGCCGCGGCGCAGGGCATGAAGGCGCAGGAATACCTCGATGCGAACAATGCCTACGGCTTCTTCGCACCGCTGGGCGACCTGGTGGTGCCCGGCCCCACGTTCACCAACGTGAATGACTTCCGTGCGTTGCTGATCGCTTGACGGCCTGCCCGGATAATGGCGCGGCCGCAGCGCAGCGCCATGGATCCCCGCACCGTCATCATCATCCTCGCGATCCACCTGATCTGCTCGGGCGGCTTGTATTGGCTCATGGGTCGTGGCATGCCGCCGCGCAGCGGCGTGAACCGCTGGGCCGTCGGTGCGGTGCTGTTCGGCCTGGCCTACCTGGGGCGGCTGGCATCGGCGCGGCACCTGCCCGACGCGTGGGCGCTGCCGCTCGACACGGCGATGGTGATGGCCGCGCTGCTGTTCGTCTCCGGCCTGCGCCAGTTCCTCGGCCGCGCGCCCGGGCGCTGGCCCTTGCTGGCGGGCCTGCTGCTCGGCTTCGCCGCGCTGCACGGCCTGGCGGTGTGGCACTGGGGCCCGGTCGGCCGGCACGCGCTGCTCAACGTCGGTCTGGGCCTGATCTACGGCACGCTGGCCGGCGAGTCGATGCGCTCACGCTCGCGCCAGCATCCGGCCCTCGGTCCGCCGCTGCGCGTGCTGACCCTGGTGATGGGCGTGCTTGCCGCACTGACGGTGGCGCGCGGACTGTCGGTCGTCGGGTTCGGCCCCGAGATGCTCTACGACGGCCTGTTCGCGCAGATCTACTACGGCTACGCTTCGCTCGCGGCGGTGATGCTCGGCCTCATCCTGGTGTGGATGGTGTTCGTGCGCCTGAATGCGCAACTCGCGGAACTGGCCTCGCGCGATGCCCTGACGCGGCTGCTCAACCGCAACGGGCTGGACGAGGTGGTGACGCGCCATTTCGCTGCGCGCGAGTCCAGGCCCGTGACACTGCTGCAGGTCGACATCGACCACTTCAAGCGCATCAACGACAGCCTCGGCCATGCCGCCGGCGACCACGTGCTGCGCGAGGTCGCGGCGTCGCTGTCGGCCAACGTGCGGGCCAGCGACTTCATCGCGCGCGTGGGCGGCGAGGAGTTCCTCGTCGGCTGCGTGGCCGCCGACGACGGCGTGGTGCGGGCACTGGCCGAGCGGCTGCTCGTGGGCGTTCGCAAGCTCGACATCCGGGTGCCGGGCGCAAGGTCGCCGATGCGCTGCACGGTCAGCATCGGCATCTCGCACCGCTGCCCCGATCGGTCCGCCTGGGAGCGCTGCTGGGCGGAGGCCGACCGTGCGCTCTATGCCGCCAAGGCGGCGGGCCGCGACCGCGTCGTGGCGGCGAGCGCACTGGAGGCGGACGTGCACTGAGAGGGTACGTTCACGTCACCGGCGCCGGATTGAACAGCACCAGCGCGTTGTGCAGCCGGTGCCGCTCGGCCCAGGTGCGCTCGCCGCTGGCCACCGCCAGCAGGCGGTGGAACAGTTCCCAGCCGACGTCCTCGATGCTCTTCTCGCCGCTGGCGATGCGGCCGGCGTCGAGGTCCATCAGGTCGTGCCAGTGCCGTGCCAGATCGCTGCGCGTGGCCACCTTGAGCACCGGGCATTCGGCCAGGCCGTAGGGGGTGCCGCGCCCCGTGGTGAAGATGTGCAGGTTCATGCCGGCGGCGAGCTGCAATGTTCCGCAGACGAAGTCGATGGCCGGCGTGGCGGTGGAAAAGGCGACCCAGGCAGAGTGGACCTACATCCCCTACAAGGGTGGCGGACAGGCGATCGGTGACACCGTCGCGGGGCAGACGCATGTGCTGATAAACGGCATGCTGGCCACGCTGCCGCACGTGCAGTCGGGCAAGCTGAAGGTGCTGGGCGTCTCCAAGGCCACGCGCGTGCCGCTGCTGGCCCAGGTGCCGACCATCGCCGAGCAGGGCGTGAGGGGCTTCGAATCGGGCACCTGGCAGGGCGTGCTGGTGCCGGCTGCGACGCCACCGGCGGTGGTGAGCCGCCTCGCGGCCGAGCTGACCCGCATCATTCGCACGCCCGAAGTGCGCGAGCGACTGGTGTCGCAAGGTGCCGAGGTCCACACGATGACGCCCCCCGAATTCGCCACCTTCTTCGAGCGCGAGCGCAAGAATTGGGCGGCCGTCGTCGCGCAAGGCGGCGTGAAGATCGACTGAGAAAGGCCGTGAAGAAACATCGCATCCTGCAGGCGGGCCGGCTGCTGCCCTCGCTCGAGGCGCGCCTGGCCGCCGAGTTCGACACCGTGCTGCTCGCCGAGCAGGCCGACCCGGCCGCCTTCCTCGCCGCGCGCGGCGGCGAGTTCGAGGGCTTCGTCACCTCGGCGGGCGTCGGCTACACGGCCGACATGCTGGACAGGCTGACGAAGCTGCGCGTCGTCTCCAGCTTCGGTGTCGGCCTGGACAAGCTCGACCTCGCCGCCGCCAAGGCGCGTGGCATCGCGGTGGGCTACACGCCGGACGTGCTGAACGACTGCGTGGCCGACCTCGCGATGGCGCTGATGCTCGACATCGGCCGGCGCGTCAGCGAGGCGGATCGCTTCGTGCGCCGCGGCGGCTGGACCACGCCGGGGGCGAAAAGCTTTCCGCTGGCGCGCAAGGTCAGCGGCGCGAAGCTGGGCATCGTCGGCCTGGGCCGCATCGGGCAGACGATCGCCAGGCGCGCCGCCGGCTTCGAGATGGACATCCGTTACCACAGCCGCCGGCCGGTCGAGGGCGTGGCCTGGCCGCACGAGCCCTCGCTGGTCGAGCTGGCAAGCTGGTGCGACTACCTCGTCGTCATCACCGCAGGCGGCGCCGCCACCAGGCACCTGATCAATGCCGCCGTGCTCGAGGCGCTGGGGCCACGCGGTTTCCTCGTCAACGTGGCGCGCGGTTCGGTGATCGACGAGGCGGCGCTGGTGCGCGCCCTGCAGGACGGACGCATCGCCGGCGCCGCGCTGGACGTGTTCGAGAACGAACCGAACGTGCCGCGCGCGCTGTTCGAGCTCGACAACACGGTGCTGCTGCCGCACATCGCCAGCGGTACCGAGGAGACGCGCCAGGCCATGGCCGACCGCGTGTTCGACAACCTGCAAGGCTTCTTCCGCGACGGCCGCATGGTCTCGCCCGCCCCGCTTCCCTGAAGGACACCCGATGAGAGAGAACCGACTGCGCGCCCTGTGGGCGAACGACCAGGCCGCCGTGAACGGCTGGCTGGCCATCGCCAACAGCTTCTCCGCCGAGACCATGGCCCACCAGGGCTGGGACACGTTGACCATCGACCTGCAGCACGGCGTGGTCGACTACCAGGCCATGGTCACGATGCTGCAGGCCATCTCGACCACCGCCACCGTGCCGATCGTGCGCGTGCCCTGGCTGGAGCCCGGCATCCTCATGAAGACGCTGGACGCCGGGGCCTACGGTGTGATCTGCCCGATGGTCAACACCCGCGAGGAGGCGCAGCGCTTCGTCGCCTGCACCAGCTACGCACCGAAGGGCACACGCAGCTTCGGCCCGGTGCGCGCGCTGCTCTACGGTGGTGCCGACTACCCGACGAAGGCGAACGACACCATCGTGCGCTTCGCGATGATCGAGACGGCGCAGGCGCTGGACAACCTCGACGCCATCCTGTCGGTGGAAGGGCTGGACGCGATCTACATTGGGCCGTCGGACCTGTCGCTGGCGCTGGGCTGCAAGCCGACCTTCGACGACGTCGAGCCGAAGGTGGCGCAGGCCATCGAGCACATCCTGGCGCACGCGCAGGCGCATGGCGTGAAGGCCGGCATCCACAACGGCCGGCCCGACGTGGCCCGGGCGCGCGTGGCCAAGGGCTTCCGCTTCGTCACGGTGAGCTCCGACGCCCGGCTGCTCGCGGCCGGAAGCCAACAACTGCTGGCCGAAATGCGCCAGCGCTGAACGAGGACACTGCCATGAAGATCGGATTCATCGGCCTGGGCATCATGGGCGCGCCGATGGCGATGCACCTCATCAAGGCCGGCCACCAGCTCTTCGTCTACACGCGCAGCAAGGTGCATGCGGAGATCGCCGCCAGCAGCGCGACGCAGTGCACCAGCCCGCGCGGCGTGGCCGAGCGCGCCGACGTGATTTTCACGATGGTTCCGGACACGCCGGACGTGGAGAAGGTGCTGTTCGGCGAGCAGGGGGTGGCGGCGGGGCTGAGCAAGGGCAAGACGGTGGTGGACATGAGCTCGATCTCGCCGATCGAGACGAAGGCCTTTGCCAGGCGCATCAACGAGCTGGGCTGCGACTACCTGGACGCGCCGGTGTCCGGCGGCGAAGTGGGCGCCAAGGCGGCGAGCCTGACCATCATGGTGGGCGGCCCCGAGGCGGCGTTCGAGCGGGTGCTGCCGCTGTTCGAGCTGATGGGCAAGAACATCACGAGGGTGGGCGGCAACGGCGACGGTCAGACGACGAAGGTGGCCAACCAGATCATCGTGGCGCTGAACATTGCGGCGGTGGGCGAGGCGCTGGTGTTCGCGAGCAAGGCGGGGGCGGACCCGGGCAAGGTCAGGCAGGCGCTGATGGGCGGGTTTGCGGCCAGCCGCATCCTGGAGGTGCACGGCGAGCGGATGATCAAGAGGACCTTCAATCCGGGGTTCCGCATCGGGCTGCACCAGAAGGACCTGAACCTGGCGCTGCAGGGGGCGAAGGCGCTGGGGGTGGCCCTGCCGGGCACGGCGCAGGCGGCGCAGCTGATGCAGGCCTGCGCCGCCCACGGCCTGCAGGAGCTCGACCATTCGGCGCTGGTCAGGGCGCTCGAGCTGCTCGCGGGGCACGAACTGGCCTGACTGAGGTGGCTCAAGTCCGCTGGATCGGACGCCCGGGCCCCGGAGGCCTTTTGATCCACCGCAAGACGGTCGTCAAGGGGCTCGGACACATTGCGGTTCATCGAGAACCACATCCGGGGACATGGCTTGGACACCCACATCACCACCAGCGGCATGAACGCGCGGCCCGTCCGCGTGTTGCGGCCGCGTCGTGTCGTGCCGGGCGCGAACCCGGCTCCTGCGGCGGGTGGCGCCGCCTTCTGGTCGGCGGTGCTCGGCCCGCAGGCGCTGCCGGCCGAGATCGTCGCGGCGTTGCAGGAGATCGCGCAGACGCGTGAGCTGCCGGCCGGCAGCCTGCTCGTCTCGGCCCGTGAGCCGTCGCGGGAACTGTGCCTGCTGGCGCGTGGCGACGCGGCGCTGGGCAGTGCCTCCGCCGACGGCGCGTTCCATCCCGAACGCAGCGTGCAGGGCCCGGGCTGGCTGGACGCCAGCAGCGCCTGGCTGGGCAGCAACCCGGCCCAGGACGCCGTGGCGCTGTCCGACGTGCAGCTGGTGACGCTGCAGCGTGCCGATCTGCAGATGCTGATGCAGCGCTATCCGGAGCTGGGCCGGCGCATGGTGCTGACCCTGGCGCAGCAGGTGCAGTCGCTCACGCTGGCGACGCACGACCTGATGCACAAGGACGCGGAGGGCCGCTTTGCGGCGTGGCTGCTGCAGCGCTGCGCCAGCGAGACGGCCAGCGACGGGACCATCACGGTGTCGCTCAACGAGCGCAAGCGCGACATTGCCTCGCAACTCGCCATCACGCCGGAGACGCTGTCGCGGCTGCTGCGCCAGCTCAGCCGCAAGGGGCTGATCTACGTGGCCGGCTACACCGTCAAGGTGCTCGACGTCGCGGCGCTGCGCGCACTCGCCGGCGACTGAGCCTCGGCGCAGCGGCTCGCCTGCAGTAGCTGCGCCGCCACCGCGGCGGCGATGACCTCGGGCTCCTTGCCCGAGATGCCGTTCACGCCGATCGGGCAGGTCATGCGGGCGATCGCCGCCGGCGGGATGCCCATGGCCTCGAATCGATGGATGAATCGCGCGCGCTTCGTCGCGGAGCCGATCAGGCCGAAGAAGCCGAAATCGCCGCGGCGCAGGATCGCCACGCCGATGCGCAGGTCCAGGTCATGGCGGTGCGTCAGCACCAGGTAGAAGGCGCCACGCGGCGCCTGCGTCACCTCGGACTCGATCGCGTCGACGCAGACCTTGCGCGTGTGCGCCGGCAGCACCGCGTCGGGCGGGAACTCCTCGTCACGCTCGTCGATCCAGTCGACACGCACGTGCAGCGGCGCGAGCGCACGCACGATCGCACGACCGACATGCCCGGCGCCGTAGAGCTGCAGGTGGAAGCGCGGGGCGGCCGGCGGCCAGGTGGCGAGCCCCTGCGCATCGAGCCGCGCGAAGGAGAGCGTCACCGCTCCGCCGCAGCACTGGCCGAGTGCCGGGCCGAGCGGGTAGCGCGCGCCTTGCGGCGCGGCGTCGCCGCCGCCGCCGGCCAGCATGCGGCGGGCCTGCTCGATCGCCTTCAGCTCCAGGTGGCCGCCGCCGATCGTGCCCTCGCAGCGGCTCGCGCCGACCAGCATGCGCGTGCCGGCCTCGCGCGGCGCCGAGCCGAGTGCTTCGGTGACCTCGACGACGATGGCCGGGGTGGCGGCGGACAGCCAGGCCGCTGCGGTGTCGCGCAGGTCCGCCATCTCAGTCGGCCTGCCGCACGGCGGTGATCGCGCGCAGGATGGATTCGCCGGTCGCCGGTGCCGACAGCGGCGGGTCGACGCGGTGCCCGCCCACCGCGGAGACGGCGTCGCGGATGGCATAGAAGACCGAGAACGGCAGCAGCAGCGGCGGTTCGCCCACCGCCTTGCTGCGGTGGATGCTGTCCTCGGCGTTGGCGTTCTCGAACAGGCGCACGCGGAAGTCTGCCGGACAGTCGTTGGCAGTCGGGATCTTGTAGGTGCTCGGCGCGTGCGTCAGCAGCTTGCCCGTCTGCGCGTGCCAGACCAGTTCCTCCATCGTCAGCCAGCCCATGCCCTGGATGAAGGCGCCCTCGACCTGGCCGATGTCGATCGCCGGGTTGAGCGAGCGGCCGACGTCGTGCAGCACGTCGGCGCGCAGCAGCTTCCACTCGCCGGTCAGGGTGTCGACGACCACCTCGCTGACCGCGGCGCCGTAGGCGAAGTAGTAGAAGGGCCGGCCCTGGAGCGTCTCGCGGTCCCAGCTCAGCCCGGGCGTGGCGTAGAAGCCGTCGGACCAGAGCTGAACGCGGTCCTGGTAGGCCTGCGCCACCAGTGCCGAGAAGGGAAGGGTGCGGCCGTTGACCTGCACCTTGCCGTCGGCGAAGCGCACCGCGCCCGGCTCGCCGCCGTGGTGGGCCGCGGCGCAGGCGGCGAGCCGCTCGCGGACCTGCCGCGCCGCGTCCTGTGCCGCCTTGCCGTTGAGGTCGCTGCCGGTGGAGGCGGCGGTGGCCGAGGTGTTGGCCACCTTCTGCGTGTCGGTGGCGGTGACACGCACGCTCTCGAAGGCCACGCCCAGTTCCTGTGCCACCACCTGCGCCACCTTGGTGTTCAGGCCCTGGCCCATCTCGGTGCCACCGTGGTTCACCAGGATGGAGCCGTCGTTGTAGACGTGCACCAGCGCGCCCGCCTGGTTGAAGTGCTTGACGTTGAACGAGATGCCGAACTTCACCGGCGTCAGCGCGAGGCCGCGCTTGAGCAGCGGGCTGTCCGCGTTGAACGCGGCGATGGCCTGGCGGCGCGCTCGGTAGTCGCTCGTCCGCTCCAGCTCCGCGACGAGCTCGTGGATGACGTTGTCCTGCACCGCTTGTCCGTAGGGCGTCGATTGCCCCTGGCCGTAGAAGTTGAGCCGGCGCACGTCCAGCGGGTCCTTGCCCAGTGCGCGGGCGATCGAGTCGAGGATGTTCTCGATCGCGATCGCGCCCTGCGGACCGCCGAAGCCGCGGAAGGCGGTGTTGCTCTGCGTGTTCGTCCTGGCGGCGAAGCCGTGCATCGCCACGTCGCCCAACCAGTAGGCGTTGTCGAAGTGGCACAGCGCGCGCGTCATCACCGGGCCCGACAGGTCCGCCGAATGGCCGGCGCGGGAGACCATCGTCACCTCGGCCCCGAGCACGCGGCCCTCGTCGTCGTAGCCGACCTCGTACTCGTACCAGAAGCAGTGGCGCCGGCCGGTGATGAGGAAGTCGTCGTCGCGGTCCAGGCGCAGCTTGACAGGGCGGTTCAGCCTTCTCGCCGCCACCGCGGCGACGCACGCGAACAGCGCCGACTGCGACTCCTTGCCGCCGAAGCCGCCGCCCATGCGGCGGCACTCGACCTGCACGTGGTGCGCACGCAGCCTCAGCGCATGGGCGACGAGGTGCTGCATCTCGCTCGGGTGCTGCGTCGAGCAGTGCACCAGCATGCCGTCGTGCTCGCGCGGAATGGCGTAGCTGATCTGGCCTTCGAGATAGAACTGCTCCTGGCCGCCGACGTCGAAGCTGCCCTTCAGCGTGCGCGGCGCGCGCGCGATGGCGGCACGGGCCTCGCCGCGCGCCAGGTGCATCGGCGGCAGCACGTACTGGCCCTGCGCATGCGCTTCCCGGTGCGACAGCACCGGCGGCAGCGGCTCGATCTGCAGCACGTCCTTCGCGCGCGCCGCCGCGCGTCGCGCCGCATCGCGCGTCGTCGCGATCACCGCGAACACCGGCTGGCCGAGGTAGCGCAGTTCGCCGTCGGCCAGGATCGGCTCGTCGTGGATGATCGAGCCGCAGTCGTTGCTGCCCGGAATGTCGGCGGCGCTCAGCACCGCCACCACGCCGGGCAGGGCGCGCAGCCTGTCGAGGTCCATGCCCTTGAGCCGGCCATGCGCCACCGGCGAGAGGCCCAGCGCGGCGTGCAGGGTGCCGGCGAGTTCCGGCAGGTCGTCGATGTAGGCGGCCTCGCCGGCCACGTGAAGGTGCGCCGACTCGTGCGGCCGGCTCACGCCGACCTGGGCAGCGGCAGGGGCGAGGTGCGTCGGGGCGATCGGCTTGTTCATCTCGGGCCCTCCTCGTGCGCCATCGACGCGAACACGCTGGTGGCGCTCGCCGGCAGCGGGTCGGCGCGGCGCGTCTCCAGCCAGAAGCGCTGCAGCAGGTTCGCCGCCACCTGCGCCCGGTAGGCGGCGCTGGCGCGCATGTCGCTCAGCGGCGCGAAGTCCTCGGCCAGCGCGGCCTGCGCGGCGGCGACGCTGTCCTGCGTCCACGGCCGGCCGAGCAGGGCGGCCTCGGCCTTCGCCGCACGCTTGACCACCGCCGCCATGCCGCCGAAGGCCAGGCGCACCGCGCGCACGCGGTCCGCGTCGAGCTCCACCGCGAAGCCTGCGCACAGCGCCGAGATGTCGCAGTCGAATCGCTTGCTGATCTTGTAGGCGCGCACCTGGCGGTCTTGCGGCAGGCCGGGGACCACGAGCGCGTGCACGAACTCGCCAGGTTCCAGGCGGTTCTTCATGTAGTCGACGTAGAAGTCGGGCAGGGGCATGCGGCGGATGTGAAGCCCCTGGCGCAGCTCGATCTGTGCATCGAGCGCCATCAACACGGGCGCGCTGTCGCCGATCGGCGAGCCGTTGGCCACGTTGCCGCCCATCGTGCCGGCGCGACGGATCGGCGGCGAGGCGAAGCGCAGCCAGACGTCGGTGAGCGACGGCCAGCGCGTCGCGAGCGCGCGCCAGGCGTCCTCCAGCGATGCGCCGGCGCCGATCCACAGGCCGCCGTCGCGATCTTCGATGGCCTGCAGCGCCTTCACGTCGCCGAGGTAGAGGATCTCGCCGAGTTCGCGGAACTGCTTGGTCACCCACAGCCCCACGTCGGTGCAGCCGGCGAGCAGCCGCGCCTCGGGCCTGGCCTCGCGCAGCGTGGCCAGTGCGTCCGGGGTCTTCGGCGCGAAGAAGCGTCCGCCGTACTCGAAGGTCTCGTCCGAGGCCAGCCGCTGCAGCGCGGCCAGCACCGGCGCGGTGTCGAGCTTCGCCGCGGGCAGTTCGAACATGCGCTCGCCGGCGGCGAGGATGGGCCGGTAGCCGGTGCAGCGACAGAGGTTGCCGGAGAGCTCGTCGGCCAGCGCCTGGCGTGTCGGCGTGGCGAGCGCCGTGACGTGGCGTTCGTAGCTGGACCACAGGCTCATCACGAAACCCGGCGTGCAGAAGCCGCACTGCGAGCCGTGGCACTCGACCATCGCCTGCTGCACCGGATGCAGTTCGCCCGGCGCGGCGATGGCCTTCAGATCCTCGACGCTGAACAGCGCCTTGCCGTCCAGCGTGGGCAGGAACTGGAGGCACGCGTTGGCAGTCTGCAGCTTCAGGCCGCGCACCGCGTCGGCGTCGCCCGGCGCGGCCAGCGTGCCGATCACCACCGTGCAGGCGCCGCAGTCGCCCTCGTTGCAGCCTTCCTTGGTGCCGGTGCAGCGTGCATCCTCGCGCAGCCAGTCGAGCACGCTCTTGGTCGGCGCGGCGTCGCCGACCTCGACGACCTGGCCTCGGTGGTAGAAGCGGATGGGACGGCTGGACATGTCGTGGATGCGAGATCGTTGCTTCAGCGGGAAGGTACGCCGATCCGGCGAGATGTGGATACGGCGAGCTTGATAGCACCTATCATCGTGGCGATATGGCAGAGCGCGGCGATTTCGACAAGATCGAGCTTCATCTCATCCGGGTGTTGCAGACCTTGATCACCGAACGCAGCGTTTCCCGTGCCGCCATGCGCCTGCGCAGCACGCAGCCGGCGGTGAGTGCCCAGCTCAAGCGGCTGCGTGCGCTCACCGGCGATCCGCTGCTGGTGCGCGCCGGCAACGGCATGACGCCCACCGAGACGGCCTTGCAACTCCTGGACCCGGCCAGTCGGCTGCTGCAGGATGCCGACCGGCTCTTCAGCCCGCGTGCCCGCGCCCGTGGCTTCGAGCCGGCCGAGACCGCGCTGACCTTCCGCATCGCCGCCAGCGACTACCTCGATCCGCTCTTCCTGCCCGAGCTGGTGGCGCACCTGAAGCGCATGGCACCGTCGGCGCGCCTCGAGTTGCTGCCGTTGTCGGGTGCCTTCGACTACCGGCGCAGCCTGGCGCAGGGCCAGGTCGACCTGGTGATCGGCAACTGGCTGGAGCCGCCGGGGGAACTGCATCTCGGGCGACTCATGTCCGACGAGATCGTCTGCCTGGTGGCGGAGGGCCATCCGGCCGCCCGCATGAGCGCACGCGCCTGGTCGGCGGAACGCTACCTCGAGTGCGAGCATGTCGCCCCCACGCCGCTGCACGGCAACACGCCGGGCGTAATCGACGAGCACCTCGCCTCGCTGGGCCTGCAGCGCGACGTGGTGGTGAAGAGCGCGCATTTCAGTCTGTTCCCGCTGATGGTGGCGCAGAGCCTGCTGGTGCTGACCACCGGGCGGCTGTTCTGCTCGCGCTACGTCGATTCGCTGCCGGTGCGCATCGTGCGCTGCCCGGTGGCCTTCCCGCCGCTCACCTACTACCAGCTCTGGCACGAGCTGACGCATGCCTCGGCGGCGAACCGCTGGCTGCGCGAGCAGGTGCGCGAAGTGGCACGCAACGTGGCGGGCCACGGCCTGCCGGGGCGGGCGCGGTGAAGGCTCGCCTGGCCCTGCGCGGCGACCTGCTCGACTTCAGCGCCGAGCCCGCCTGGGGCGAGACCGAGTCCGCCGCGGTGCGCTTTCGCCCCGACCACTGGCTGCTGGTGGCGGAGGGCCGCATCGTCGCGGTGCAGTCCGAGGACCCGGGCCCCGACTGGGTGCGCGAGGACCACGCCGGCCGCCTGCTGCTGCCGGGCTTCATCGACACGCACGTGCACAGCCCGCAGCTGGACGTGATCGGCAGCTACGGCACCGAGTTGCTGGACTGGCTCGAGACCTACACCTTCCCGGCCGAGCGGCGTTACGCCGATGCGGCGGTGGCGCAGCGGGGCGCCGAGGTGTTCCTCGACGCGCTGCTGGCGCGCGGCACGACGGCGGCCGTGGTCTTTCCGACGGTGCACAAGGTGTCGGCCGAGCGGCTGTTCGACGCGGCCGAGCAGCGCGGCATGCGCCTGATCGCCGGCAAGGTGCTGATGGACCGTCATGCGCCCGAGGGCCTGCGCGACGACGTGGCGGGCGCCGAGCGCGACTGCCTGGACCTGATCGCGCGCTGGCACGGCCGCTCGCGCCTGGCCTACGCCGTGACCGTGCGTTTCGCGCCGACCAGCACGCCACAGCAGCTGGCGATGGCCGGTGCGCTGTGCCGGGCCGACCCGACGCTGTACATGCAGACCCACGTCGCCGAGAACCGCGCCGAGGTGCAGTGGGTGCGCGAGCTGTTCCCCGCGGCGCGCAGCTACCTCGACGTCTACGCGCGTGCCGGCCTGCTGCACCGGCGCAGCGTGCTGGCGCACGGCATTTGGCTGGACGACGAGGATCGCGCCGCGCTGCGCGAGGCCGGCGCGCAGATCGCGCACAGCCCCTCGTCCAACCTGTTCCTCGGCAGCGGGCTGTTCGGCTGGCGCGAAGCCGAAGCCGGCGGCGCGGCGGTCAGCCTGGCCAGCGACGTCGGCGGCGGCACCGACCTGTCGATGACTGCGACGCTGCGCGACGCCTACAAGGTCCAGGCCTTGTCGGGTGAGCGCCTGACGGCCTGGAAAGGGCTGTATGTCGCGACGCGCGGCGCAGCGCGCGCGCTGGGGCTGGACGGCGAGATCGGCAGCCTCGAGCCCGGCCGTCTGGCCGACGTCTGCGTCTGGGACTGGGCCAGCGAGCCGGTCGGCGCGCGGCGCATGGCGGTCGTGCGCAGCCTGCACGAGAAGGCGTTCGCCTGGATCACGCTGGCCGACCGGACGAATCTCGTCTCGACGCGCGTGGCCGGTGTCGAGCGCTATCGCCGCCCCCCCACCGGCGTGCCCTGAGCCGCCGCGCGGCGGACCCGGAGCGCCGCGGCAGACGGCGCCCTCTTCACCACAGATGCACAGGAGACAAGCGTGCAAGCACTCGAGAAGCTCTTCCGGCTCGAAGAGCACGGCACGACCGTGCGCACCGAACTGGTGGCCGGCGTCACCACCTTCCTGACGATGGCGTACATCGTCTTCGTCAACCCGAGCATCCTGGCCGACGCCGGCATGCCGCGCGACGCGGTGTTCGTCGCCACCTGCCTGATCGCGGCGCTGGGCACGCTGATCATGGGCCTGTACGCCAACTACCCGATCGCGCTGGCGCCGGGCATGGGACTGAACGCCTACTTCGCGTACGTGGTCGTCAAGGGCATGGGCTTCCCGTGGCAGGTGGCGCTCGGCGCGGTGTTCATCTCGGGTTGCCTGTTCCTCGCGGTGACGCTGTTCCGGCTGCGCGAGTTGATCATCCGCGGCATCCCGGCGACGCTGCGCAGCGCGATCACGGTGGGCATCGGACTGTTCCTGGCGATCATCTCGCTGAAGAGCGCCGGCATCGTCGCGCCCTCGCCCGCCACCTATGTGACGCTGGGCGACCTGCATTCGCCCACCGTCGTGCTGGCGGTGCTGGGCTTCTTCCTGATCGTCGTGCTGGACCGGCTGAAGGTGCCTGGCGCGATCCTGTTGGGCATCCTGGCGGTGACCGTGCTGTCGTTCTTCTTCGGCGGCAACCGCTTCGGCGGCGTGTTCGCGCTGCCGCCCTCGATCGCACCGACCTTCCTGCAGCTCGACATCTCCGGCGCGCTCTCGGTCGGCATCCTGAACGTCGTGCTGGTGTTCTTCCTCGTCGAGCTGTTCGACGCCACCGGCACGCTGATGGGCGTGGCCAAGCGTGCCGGGCTGCTGAAGGAAGGCAAGATGGACCGCATGAACAAGGCGCTGCTGGCCGACAGCGGCGCGATCTTCGCCGGGTCGCTGCTGGGCACGTCCAGCACCACGGCGTACATCGAAAGTGCCGCAGGCGTGCAGGCCGGCGGTCGCACCGGTCTGACCGCGCTGACGGTGGCGGTGCTGTTCCTCGCCTGCCTGGCGATCTCGCCGCTGGCCGGCTCGGTGCCGGCCTATGCCACGGCGCCGGCGCTGTTCTTCGTGGCCTGCCTGATGCTGCGCGAGCTGACCGAGCTCGACTGGGACGAGAGCACCGAGGTGATCCCGGCCGCGGTCTGTGCACTGGCGATGCCCTTCACCTACTCGATTGCCAACGGCCTGGCCTTCGGCTTCATCACCTACGCGGTGCTGAAGGGATGCACCGGGCGCGCCCGCGAGGTGCATCCGATGGTGTGGCTGATCGCCGGGGTCTTCCTGTTCAAGTTCGTCTACGTCGGCGGCCACTAGCAGCGCGACCATTGGTTACAGAGGGCACGGAACTTGCGGACTGGCGCCGCCGGTATCCCCCCCACTCACTGCGAGGACACGATCATGAACAAGCGCTCCCCCATCACCCTCGGCGCCGCGCTGGCGCTGCTGTCCGGCGCGGCGGCCGCGGCCGACTGGAGCGACACCTCCATCGGGTACCGCTACGGCACCAAGTTCGCCGAGCCGTTCAACAGCGAGGACATCAGCAAGAACATCGTCAACCTCACCCACGTCAGCGGCTACGCCTACGGCACCAATTTCTTCAACGTCGACCTGCTGATGTCGGACAGCAAGGATCCGGCCGGCGCCGGCTCCACCGACGGCGCGCACGAGGTCTACATCGTCTACCGCCATACGCTGGACCTGGAGAAGGTGACGGGCACATCGATGAAGTTCGGCCCGATCCGCGGCGCCGGCTTGACGCTGGGCTTCGACGCCAACACCAAGACCGATGCCGGCTACAACTCGAAGAAGCGCATGTGGGTGTTCGGCCCGACGCTGTTCGTCGACGTGCCCGGCTTCCTGAACGTCAGCCTGCTGGTGCTCAAGGAGAGCAACGCGCCCTACAACACCTTCAGCAACACGAGCACGCCGCGCTACGACTACAAGACGCACCCGATGCTGAACCTGGCCTGGGGCATCCCGATCGGCAGCACCGGGTTCTCGTTCGAGGGCTACCTGAACTGGATCGCGTCCAAGGGCAACAACGAGTTCGGCGGCAACACCAAGCCCGAGACCAACATCGACGCGCAGATCATGTACGACGTGGGCGCACTGTGGGGCAGCAAGGGCAAGTTCAAGGTCGGCCTCGAGTACCAGTACTGGAAGAACAAGTTCGGCAACGACCACGAAGGCCCGGCCGGCGAGGGCGCGTTCGCCAAGACGCCGATGCTGCGCGCCGAGTACCACTTCTGAACTCTGAGGCACCATGTCGGTTGCGCGGCCCGCTCACGGGCCGCGCCCCGGCAGAAGAAGGAGGAGACATGCTGCGCCTCGAACTGGTCGACATCAGCAAGCAGTACCCGGCGGTCAAGGCCAACGACCGTGTCAACCTGCGCGTCAAGCCCGGCGAGATCCACGCCGTGCTGGGCGAGAACGGCGCGGGCAAGTCGACCATGATGAAGATGATCTACGGCGCGGTCCGTCCCGACGAGGGCGAGATCCGCTGGAACGGCCAGGCCGTGCAGATCGCTTCGCCGGCGCAGGCGCGCGCGCTGGGCATCAGCATGGTCTACCAGCACTTCAGCCTCTTCGACACGCTCAGCGCGGCCGAGAACGTCTGGCTGGGGCTGGACAAGAGCCTCTCGCTGGCCGAGGTCAGCGCACGCATCGGCAAGGTGGCCAAGGACTACGGCCTCGACGTCGACCCCGTGCGCCCGGTGCACACGCTCTCGGTCGGCGAGCGCCAGCGCGTCGAGATCGTGCGCGCGCTGCTGACGAATCCCAAGCTGCTCATCCTCGACGAG
This sequence comes from uncultured Piscinibacter sp., assembly GCF_937952055.1. Classification (GTDB taxonomy): domain Bacteria; phylum Pseudomonadota; class Gammaproteobacteria; order Burkholderiales; family Burkholderiaceae_C; genus Piscinibacter. The sequence goes on along the minus strand of NZ_CALFYO010000021.1, from coordinate 550,364 downwards.
CCGACCTCGGTGCTGACGCCGCAGGCGGTGCACAGGCTGTTCGTCACGCTGCGCAAGCTCGCCGACGAAGGCTGCTCCATCCTCTACATCAGCCACAAGCTCGACGAGATCCGCGCGCTGTGCCACCACTGCACGGTGCTGCGCGGCGGCAAGGTCACCGGCGAGGTGGATCCGACGCAGGAGACCAATGCCAGCCTGTCGCGCCTGATGATCGGCGCCGAGCCGCCGCAACTGCAGCACATCCAGGCCAGGCTCGGCGACGTGGTGCTGGATGTCAAGGGCCTCAGCGTCCCCAAGGCCGACCCCTTCGCCACCGCGCTGTCCGACATCGGCTTCGAGGTGCGCGCCGGCGAGATCGTCGGCATCGCGGGCGTCTCCGGCAACGGCCAGCAGGAGCTGATGGCGGCGCTTTCCGGCGAGGACCCGCGCGCGCCGGGCGGCTCGATCAGGCTGTTCGGCCAGGACATCACGCGCGACTCGCCGCGCAAGCGCCGCAAGGAAGGACTGCATTTCGTGCCCGAGGAGCGCCTCGGCCGCGGGGCCGTGCCCACGCTCTCTCTCGCCGCCAACACGCTGCTCACGCGCACCGGCACGGTGGCGCGTTCCGGATGGATCCGCACCAGCGAGGTGAAGACGCTGGCCGAAGACCTGATCAGGCGCTTCAACGTCAAGGCCGGCGGCCCCGGCGCCGCCGCGAAGAGCCTGTCCGGCGGCAACCTGCAGAAGTTCATCGTCGGCCGCGAGATCGATGCCGACCCCAGGCTGCTGATCGTCTCGCAACCCACTTGGGGCGTGGACGTGGGTGCGGCCGCGCAGATCCGCGCCGAGCTGCTCGCCCTGCGCGACAAAGGCTGCGCACTGCTCGTCGTCAGCGAGGAGCTCGACGAGCTGTTCGAGATCTGCGACCGGCTCGTCGTCATCGCGCAGGGTAGGGTGTCGCCGAGCATCGCCACGTCGCAGGCGACCATCGAGATGATCGGCGAGTGGATGAGCGGCCTGTGGAACAAGGCGACCGCGAAGGAGGCCGACCATGCTCAAGCTTGAAGCCCGCCCCGAGGCGTCGAAGTTCATGTCCGTCGCCTCGCCGCTGCTGGCGCTGGCGATCACGGTGGTCATCGGCACGTTGCTCTTCCTCGCCCTCGGCAAGGATCCGCTGCGCGGCCTGCAGGTGTTCTTCGTCGAGCCGGTGAAGAGCGCCTATGCGTTGTCCGAGCTGGCGATGAAGGCCACGCCGCTGCTGCTCATCGCACTGGGCCTGGCCGTGTGCTTCCGCTCCAACGTGTGGAACATCGGCGCCGAAGGCCAGTTCGTGGTCGGCGCCATCGTCGCCAGCGGCGTGGCGATGCAGGCGACGCCGGAGACCGGCCGCTGGATTGTGGTGCTGGTGCTGCTCGCCGGCATCGCCGGCGGCATGGCGTGGGCCGGCATCGTGGCGCTGCTGCGCGACCGCTTTAACGCCAGCGAGATCCTCGTCAGCCTGATGATGGTCTACATCGCCGAGATGGTGCTGAGCTACCTGGTCTACGGCCCGTGGAAGGACCCGGCGGGCTACAACTTCCCGCAGACCATCACCTTCCTGAAAAGCACGCAGGTGCCGCGGCTGGTCGACGGCTTCCGCGTCAACGTCGGCCTGCTCATCGCGCTGTTCGCGGTGCTGGCCTTCTGGGTGCTGCTGTTCCGCACCTACGCCGGCTTCCAGCTGCAGGTGGGCGGTCTGGCGCCGGCGGCGGCGCGCTATGCCGGCTTCTCGTCGCGCAAGGCCTTGTGGACGGCGCTGCTGATCTCGGGCGGCATGGCCGGCCTGGCCGGCGCGCTGGAGGCGGCCGGACCGCTTGGCCAGCTCACGCCGCATGTGCCGGCCGGCTACGGCTTCGCGGCGATCATCGTCGCCTTCGTCGGCCGGCTGCACCCGGTGGGCGCGATCTTCGCGGCCATCCTGATGAGCATGTTCTACATCGGCGGCGAGCTGGCACAGTCGCGGCTGGGCCTGCCGAAATCGCTCACCGGCGTGTTCCAGGGGCTGCTGCTGTTCACCCTGCTGGCCTGCGACACGCTGATCCACTATCGCGTGCGCTGGAAGGCGACCGCACCGAAGCGGACCCAGCCCGTCGTTGCCCAGCACCCCAAGGAGGCCTGAGATGGAATCCTTCGCCCTCCTGCTCGCCGCCACGTTCAATGCCGGCACCGTGCTGGCCATCGCCGCACTCGGCCTTCTCATCAACGAACGCGCCGGCATCGTCAACCTCGGCGCCGAAGGCATGATGCTGGTGGCGGCCATCGCCGGCTTTGCCACCGCGGTGCACACCGGCAGCGACTGGCTGGCCTTCGGCGCGGGCGCGACCGCCGGCGCGCTGCTGGCCGCCGCCTTCGGCGTGCTGGTCATCTGGCTCAACACCAACCAATACGCCACGGGGCTGGCGCTGAGCCTGTTCGGCGCCGGCTTCTCGGCCTTCGCGGGCATCAAGTACACCCAGGAAAAGCTCACCGAGCGCACACATTTCGACGTCCCCTTCCTGTCCGACATCCCGTTCGTCGGCCCGGCGGTCTTCAGGCAGCACCCGATGGTCTACCTCGCCGTGCTGCTCACCGTCGCGCTCGCCTGGTTCCTCTACCGCTCGCGCGCCGGCCTGGTGCTGCGTGCCGTGGGCGAATCGCCCGAGTCGGCGCATGCGCTCGGCTACCCCGTGCGCAGGATCCGGCTGCTCGCGGTGGTGGTGGGCGGTGCGCTGTGCGGCGTCGCCGGCGCCTACATCTCGGTGATCTACACGCCGTTGTGGGTGGAGGGCATGATCGCCGGCAAGGGCTGGATCGCGCTGGCGCTCACCACCTTCGCGACCTGGCGACCGGCACGTGTCTTGCTCGGCGCCTACCTGTTCGGCGGCGTGACGATGCTGCAGTTCCACCTGCAAGGAGAAGGCGTGCAGATTCCCAGCCAGTTCCTCACCATGCTGCCCTACGTGGCCACCATCGTGGTGCTGGTGCTGATCTCGCGCAATGCCAACTTCATCAAGGTGAACATGCCGGCGTCCATCGGCAAGCCCTTCTTTCCCGGATCGTGAGCTGAACCATAATTCCGCGCTTCGATCGTCCACCTCTGCGACTCGCACCCAACCTGGAGACGACATGACGTCCAAGAGCAAGCGTTCCCTGATCAAACTGGCCGGCTGGAGCTCCGTCGCCGCGCTCGCGGCCCTGGCCGGCTGCGGCAAGAAGGAAGAGGCTCCGCCCGCTGCGGCACCGGCTGCGTCGCCGGTGGCCGCCGCACCGGCCAAGCCCGAGCCGCTGAAGATCGCCTTCGCCTACGTCGGCCCGGTGGGCGATGGCGGCTGGACCTTCGCGCACGACAACGGCCGCAAGGCGGTCGAGGCCGAGTTCGGCGACAAGGTCGTCACCAGCTTCGTCGAGAAGGTCCCCGAGGCGGCCGACGCCGAGCGCGTGTTCCGCGACATGGCCGGCCAGGGCAACACGCTGATCTTCGGCACCACCTTCGGCTACATGGAGCCGATGCTGAAGGTCGCGGCCGACATGAAGGACGTCAAGTTCGAGCATGCCACCGGCTACAAGCAGGCCGACAACATGCGCACTTACGACAGCCGCACCTACGAGGGCGCCTACATGGCCGGCATCATCGCCGGGGGCATGACCAAGACGAACACGCTGGGCGTGGTCGGCTCGATCCCCATCCCCGAAGTGATCCGCAACATCAACAGCTTCACAATGGGCGCGCAGTCGGTAAACCCGAAGATCAAGACCAAGGTGGTCTGGGTCAACGAATGGTTCAACCCGCCCAAGGAAACCGAAGCCGCGCAGTCGCTGCTCAACGGCGGCGCCGACGTGCTGTTCCAGAACACCGACTCCTCGGCCGTTCTGCAGACGGCCGGCAAGGCGAAGAAGTTCGCCTTCGGCTGGGATAGCGACATGAGCGCGTACTCGCCCGAGGCGCACCTGGCCTCGGCGATCATCAACTGGGGTCCGTACTACATCAAGGCCACGCGCGACGCCCTGGAAGGCACCTGGAAGGGCAACGAAGCCTCCTGGTGGGGCGTCAAGGAGGGCACGATCGACATCGTGTCGATCTCGGACAAGGTGCCCGCCGAGGTCAAGGCCAAGGTCGAGGCGGTCAAGGCCGGCCTGAAGGACGGCAGCTTCGCGATCTGGAAGGGCCCGATCGTCGGCCAGGACGGCAAGGAACTGCTGAAGAAGGACGAGGTCGCCGACGACAAGTGGCTCGGCGGCATCAAGTTCTACGTCAAGGGCGTCGAGGGCAAGGTGCCCGGCGACAAGTGATGGTGCCCCCGGCCGCGGCGTACCGCGTCCGCCCCCCGCGGGGACCGGCCGGCCGCTTGGGGCGGCCCGCCGCTGGCCGGCCATGATGGCGGAACGGCGCTTTGCCCACCCGGTGCTCGACGCGCCGAGCCTGGGCGAGGCGCCGGTCGCGGTGCGGCTGCTCGGCGAGGAGTTCGTGCTCTGGCGCGACGGCGACGGCCAGCCGCGTGCCGCCCGCGACCGCTGCCCGCACCGCGGCACGCGCCTCTCGCTCGGCCGTGTCTGCGACGGGCAGATCGAGTGCCCGTACCATGGCTGGCGCTTCGACGCCGCCGGCCGCTGCGTCGACATTCCTGCGCTACCCGGGTTCACGCCGCCGGCCTCGCACGGCCTCGCCGTGTCCTTGCTGGGCGAGGCCCACGGGCTGCTCTGGCTGCACCTCGACGCTGACGCGGTGCTGCCGCGCTTCGACGCCGAAGGCGATGCGCGGCTGCGCAAGCTCAACGTCGGCCCCTACGACGTGGCGGCAAGTGCGCCGCGCATCGTCGAGAACTTCCTCGACCTGGCGCATTTCGGCTTCGTGCACGAGGGCTGGCTGGGCGACCGCGGCCACACGGCGCTGGCCGACTACCGCATCGAGCCGACGGCCACCGGCTTCGTGGCGCAGGGCTGTCGCGCCTGGCAGCCGCAGAGCAACCGCCTGGCCGCCGAAGGCAGCTGGGTCGACTACCGCTACGAGGTCACCGCGCCCTATGCGGCGGTGCTGACCAAGCTGCCGCAGCGCCAGGACGGCTACCGCGACGAGATCGCGCTGTTCGTCTGCCCGGTCGACGAGGAGCGCAGCCGGGTCTGGTTCCGCATGGCGTTGACGGACTTCGACTCGTCCGACGAGGATCTGCGCGCCTTCCAGCACACCATCTTCACCCAGGACCAGCCGGTGCTCGAGTCGCAGTCTCCCCGGCGGCTTCCGCTGACGCGCGGCGAGGTCCATTGCGCCGCCGACCGCAGCTCGGCGGCCTACCGCCGCTTCCTGAGGGAGGCTGGCATCACCTTCGGAGTTGTCCAATGAAACCCCCCAAGCTCACTTCGTTCGCTGCCCCCCGAGGGGGCGCTGGCCTCCCTTGGGGCGGCCCGGCGGGAGTCCTGACATGACCTTCACCGCGTTCGACAAGATTCCCCGCGAGCGCCTGCCCGCCTTGCTGCGCGCCATGCCGAAGGCCGAGCTGCATCTGCACATCGAGGGCTCGCTCGAGCCCGACCTGATCTTCAGGCTGGCGCAACGCAACGGCGTGCATCTGCCGTATGCGAGCGTGGAGGCATTGCGTGCCGCCTACGCATTCAGCGACCTGCAGAGCTTCCTGGACATCTACTACGCCGGCGCCAGCGTGCTGCTCAAGGAGCAGGACTTCTTCGACATGGCCTGGGCCTACCTCGAACGCGCCGCAGCCGACAACGTGCTGCACGTCGAGATCTTCTTCGACCCGCAGACGCACACGTCGCGCGGCGTGCCCTTCACCACGGTGATCCAGGGCCTCGAGCACGCCTGCCGGCGTGCCCACCAGGAACTGCGCATCAGCGCGAAACTCATCCTGTGCTTCCTGCGCCACCTCAGCGAAGACGAAGCGCTGGCCACGCTGGAAGAGGCGCTGCCCCACAAGCAGCACTTCATCGGCGTGGGTCTGGACAGCAGCGAGCGCGGCCATCCGCCGGAGAAGTTCGCGCGTGTGTTCGCGAGGGCGCGCTCGGCCGGGCTGCACGTGGTCGCGCACGCCGGTGAGGAGGGGCCGCCGGCGTACGTGCGCAGTGCGCTCGACGTGCTGAAGGTCGAGCGCATCGACCATGGCGTGCGCAGCGCGGAGGATCCGCTGCTGGTTCAGCGCCTGGTGAAGGAGCGTGTGCCGCTGACGGTGTGCCCGCTGTCCAACGTGAAGCTTTGCGTCTTCAAGCGGCTCGAAGAGCACAACCTGCCGGGTTTGTTGGCGGCGGGCCTGAAGGTGACCCTCAATTCCGACGACCCGGCCTACTTCGGCGGCTACGTCGGCCAGAACTTCGTCGAGACCTTCGCAGCGCTGCCGCAGCTCGGTGCGCGCGAGGCCTACACGCTGGCGCGCAACAGCTTCGAGGCGAGCTTCGCCGATGCCGGTGCCAAGTCGCACTGGATCCACCAGCTCGACCTGGCGTTCGAGGAGGCGGCCGCGGCTCAGTGAACCGTGGCCGTGGCCGCGCAGGCGCAAGGAGCCGATTGTGCGGTGCGGGCGCTCATCAGCTGCCAGCGTGCGCGCAGGCCGAGCGCGATGCGCTGGAACGCCTCGCTCGTCGCCACGTGCGATGCCAGCATCTCGAGGTTGCGGCCGATCTTCGCGCCCATCAGCAGCCGCTGCTCGGGATGGAGCTCGGCCTGCAGGGCCTGCGCGTAGCCGGTCATCAGCGCCAGCGTGCCGGCCAGCACGGCTTCCAGGCTGGGCAACTCGTGTTCTTCGGTGAGGTTTCGGTGGGTGAGGGGCATCGCCGTTCTCCTTCGCCGCCATCTTGCCGCAAATGAGACCCATTCGCAAGTAGCCCGTAGCCCCTCCGTGGGCTTGGGTCTGCATCCATCGGCGACAATCGTGGCTGCAAAGCGGCAGTGCTCCCTGCCGCTTTGTGCATTTCATCCGGAGCCATGTAGAGGAACACCATGTACAAAAACCTCGCCCGCGCGGCCGCGCTCGCCGCTGCGTTGCTGAGTTCCTTCGTCACCCCCGCCAGCCTCGCCCAGACGCCGCCGCTGAAAGTGGGCTTCGTGTACGTCAGCCCGGTCGGTGAAGCCGGCTGGAGCTACCAGCACGACCTCGGCCGCCGCGAGATGGAGCGCGCGCTGGGCGCGCGCGTAAAGACCACCGTCGTCGAGGCGGTGGCCGAAGGCGCCGACGCCGAACGCGTGATGCGCGACCTCGCGCGCCAGGGCCACCAACTCATCTTCGCTACCAGCTTCGGCTACCTGGAGCCGGCGCTGCGGGTGGCCGCCGAATTCCCTCAGGTGAAATTCGAGCATGCCGGCGGCTACAAGACCGCGGCGAACCTGAACACCTACAACGCGCGCTACTACGAGGCGCGCTACCTCGCAGGCTGGTTGGCCGGCAAGACGAGCCGAAGCGGCATCGCCGGCTACGTGGCCGGCTTCCCGGTGCCGGAGGTGGTGCAGGGCATCAACGCCTTCGCCATCGGCATGCGCGAGGCCAATCCCAACGCGCAGCTGCGCGTGCTGTGGCTGAATGCCTGGTTCGACCCGGCGCGCGAGCGCGAGGCGGCGCAGACGCTGATCCACCAGGGTGCCGACGTGCTGACCAACCACAGCGGCTCGCCGGCCGTGCCGCAGGCGGCGCAGGCGGCGTTCAAGGACAAGGGCGTGCGTGTCATCGCCTACCAGAGCGACATGCACGCCTTCGCGCCGGATGCGCAACTCGCCGCGGTGACGCACCACTGGGGCGGCTACTACACGCGCGTCGCGCAATCGGCGCTCGACGGACGCTGGAAGCCGCAGCCGGTGTGGGCCGGCATGAAGGATGGCCTGGTGCAGCTCAGCGCAGTCGACGGCTCGCTGGCGAAGGAGCTGCGCGCGCAGCTCGAGGCGAAGCGTGCGGACGTGGTCGCCGGCCGGCTCAAGCCCTTCTCCGGCCGCCTCGTCGACAACACCGGCCGCGAGCGGCTCTCGAAGGGGGCGCTCGACGACGCGGCGATCGCCGGCATGAACTGGCTCGCCGCTGGCGTGGTCGGCAGCTTGCCGGGACAATGAAGGCGTCACCACCTGCCTGAGTCGAGCCATGCTGCGACGCGTCGCCGTGTCGTGCCTGCTGATCGCGGCCTTCGCCGGCGCGGCCGGCGCGCGCACGCTGCGCATCGCCAGCGCCAACGATCCGCAGTCGATGGACCCGCATGCGCTGTCGCTGCAATACCAGTCGCGCGTGGTCACGCAGGTCTACGAGGGTCTGGTCAACCGTGGCCGCGACTTCAGGCTGGAACCCTCACTGGCCACCGGCTGGGAGCGCGTCTCACCGACCGCTTGGCGCTTCAGGCTGCGCCAGGGCGTGAGCTTCCACGACGGAGCGCCGTTCACGGCCGACGACGCGGTGTTCTCGATCGAGCGCGCCATGTCGCGCACCTCGCAGCGCGCCAACCAGCTGCGCGGCATTCTCGGCGTGCGCAAGCTCGACGCCGCGACGATCCAGATCGCCACCTCGGCGCCGGACGCCGTGCTGCCCGAGAAGCTCTGGCTGGTGGCCATGCTGAGCAGGCCCTGGGCCGAGAAGCACAAGGTGCTGCAGCCGCAGGACTACAACGCGCGCCAGGAGACGCACGCGGTGCGCCACGCCAACGGCACCGGCCCCTTCGTGCTGGAGCGCTACGAGGCCGACGCGCGCACCGTGCTCAAGGCCAACCCGAACTGGTGGGGCCGCGGCACGACCGTGGGGGGCGGCAACCTCGACGGCGCCGAGTACGTCGTCATCGCCTCCGACGCCACGCGGTTGGCGGCGCTGGCGTCGAAGCAGGTCGACCTGGTGCTCGACCCGCCACTGCAGGACCTGCCGCGTCTGAAGGCCGACCCGACGCTCCAGCTGGTCAGCAGCGCGGACATCGGCACGCAGTACCTCGCGCTTGACCAGCACCGCGCCGAGCTGCCCGGCTCGGGCCTGGTCGGCCGCAACCCGTTCAAGGACCGCCGCGTTCGACTGGCCGTCTGGCAGGCCATCGACACCGACCTGATCGTGCGCCAGGTGCTGCGCGGGCAGGGCGTGAGCACCGGCTCGGCGCTGTCGCCGCTGGTCGACGGCCATGTGCCGGCGCTGGAGCCACGGCCGAAGTTCGACCCTTCGGCAGCACGGACGCTGCTCAAGGAAGCGGGCTATGCGGCCGGCTTCTCGGTCACGCTCGACTGCGTCAACGTGGCGTACCGCGCGGCGGCCTGCCAGGCGATCGCGGCGATGCTGGAGAAGGTGGGCATCAGGGTCCAGTTCGTGCCCGCGCCGGCGGCGACCTTCTTCCCGAAGGTGACGCAGGCAACGAGCAGCTTCATGGAGTTCGGCTGGGCACCCGGCCCCGACCCCTGGTTCGTGCTCAACACCCTGCTGCGCACGAACGACGGGCTGCTCTCCGGCGCCTTCAACGGCGGGCGCTACTCCAACCCGGCCTACGACGCGCTCATCGAGGCGATCCGCGTCGAGCCGGATCTGGCGCGGCGGCGCGCGCTGGTTGGCGATGCGCTGCGGCTGATTCGAGAGGACGTGGCACTGATCCCGCTGTACCGCCGCCGGCACAACTGGGCGCTGCGCCCGGGCATCGAGCTCGTGCAGTGGCCCAACGACGTGCTCGAACTGCGCTGGGTGACGATGCCCTGAGGGGGCTCAGCCGAGCAGCCGCGCCGCCTGCGGCCCGAAGGCATAGGCGTCCATGCCGAGGGAGCCATAAGTCACGCTGTCGTGCAGGCGAACCGGTGCGGCCATGCGGCCGCCAGCGCCGGCGGCCACGTACCAGGGCAACAGGTGCTCGTCGGTGGGGTGCATGTCCACCGCATGCGGTGCGCGGACGCGGTAGTCGAACAGCGCGTCCCAGTCGCGCGCGGCACTGTGCTCGAGCAGCCAGTGGCGGAAGGCCTGGCTCTGCGGGATCTCCGGCCGATCGACCGGCCCGCGCAAGCCCTGCGCGAACACGCGCCGCAGGTTGTGCGTGATGCTGCCGCTGGCCAGCAGCAGCACGCCCTCGTCGGCCAGCGGCGCGAGTGCCTCGCCCAGCGCGAACTGCTGCGCCGGCGTCTGGCTGGGCACGAAAGCCAGCGGCAGAACCGGCACGTCGGCCTCGGGGTAGACGTAGCGCAGCGGCGTCCAGATGCCATGGTCGAGCCCGCCCTCCGGGATGAGGTGCGCCGGCAGCCCGGCCGCGCCGAGCAGCGCGGCCACGCGTTCGGCCAGCGCCGGCGCGCCCGGCGCGTCGTAGCGCAGCGTGGAGAGCGCGGCATCGAAGCCGCCGAAGTCGTACACCGCCTCGTGGCGCGCGCCGGCCAGCAGGACCGGCGCACGCGCGGCCGTGTGGGCCGAGACGGCCAGGATCGCGCGCGGCCGGCCGAAGGCGGCATCGATGCGGGGTCCGAGCGTCTTCATGAAGGCGCCGGCCGCGCCGGGCTCGAGCGCGATCATCGGCGAGCCGTGGGAGACGAAGATGGAAGGCAGGCGGTGGGTGTCCATGCCTCGATTGGACCTGCGCGGGGCGCTGCCGCAGATCAGGGGGATTGCATGCAGCATTCGGCGCGGCTGCAAGGCCGCGCCGCCGGCCGCACGACGCCCGCAAGTCCGCACGGCGTGGTCGCCGCGCGGACTCGTGGCACAGTCGGGCGCTCATGAATCCCACACCCGCGGTCGCGTCGCTGTTCGTCCTCGCCTGGCGCCAGATGGCGCGCGACTTCCGCGCCGGCGAACTGAGGCTGCTGGTGGCCGCCGTGATGCTGGCGGTGGCGGCGCTCACGGCGGTGGCCTTCTTCGCCGACCGCATCAACACCGGGCTGGCGCGCGACGCGCGGCAGATCCTCGGCGGCGATGCCATCATCGCCAGCGACCAGCCGGCGCCTGCGGCCTTTGCCGCCAAGGCCGGCGAACTGGGACTGGCCAGCGCGCTGACCACCACCTTCCCGAGCATGGGGCGGGCGCCGGACGACAAGGGCGGCGCCACGCGCCTGATCACCGCCAAGGCGGTGGCCGACGGCTACCCGCTGCGCGGCAAGCTGCGCCTGGCCGACGAGCCCGGCGGTGCCGAGAGCGAGGTCGCCGCGGCGCCCGCGCCCGGAACGGTCTGGGTGGACGCCGCCGTGCTGAGTTCACTGGGCCTGCAGCCCGGCGACACGCTGCTGCTCGGCGATGCCGCGCTGCGCATCGTGAAGGTCATCGTCGTCGAACCCGACCGCGGTGCCGGCTTCCTCGGTTTCGCGCCGCGGGTGCTGTTCAACCAGGCCGACCTGCCCGCCACCGGCCTCATCCAGCCGGCCAGCCGGGTGACCTACCGGCTGGCGGTGGCCGCGCCCGGCAACAGCGACGCGCCGGTGCGCGAGTTCGTGCGCTGGGCCGAGGCCGAGCTGAAGGCTCGCGACCTGCGCGGCATCCGTGTCGAGTCGCTCGCCTCGGGCCGGCCGGAGATGCGCCAGACGCTGGATCGCGCCGAGATGTTCCTCAACCTCGTGGCGCTGCTCGCCGCGCTGCTCGCCGCCGTGGCGGTGGGTATCGCCGCGCGCGACTTCGCCGCTCGTCACCTCGATGACTGCGCCATGCTGCGCGTGCTCGGCCAGTCGCAGCGCCGCATCGCGCTGCTCCATCTGATCGAATTCGGCAGCGTCGGGGCACTGGCCAGCGCGCTGGGCGTGGTGCTGGGCTTCGCCGTGCACCATGTGTTCGTCTGGCTGCTGGCGGGACTGGTCGACGGCGCGCTGCCGGAAGCGGGCGTCTGGCCGGCGCTGTTCGGCCTCGGCGTGGGCATGACGCTGCTGCTCGGCTTCGGCCTGCCGCCGGTGCTGCAGCTCGCGCGCGTGCCGCCGCTGCGTGTCATCCGCCGCGACGTCGGCGCGCTCAAGCCGGCCTCGCTGGCGGTGCTGGCTGCGGGCACCGCGGGCTTCGTCGCGCTGCTGATGGCGGTGTCCAGCGACCTCAAGCTCGGTTTCATCGCGGTCGGCGGCTTTGCGGCGGCGGTGGCGCTGTTCGCGTTGTTCTCCTGGGGCGCGGTGGGCCTGCTGCGGCGCGCCGTGCCCGATTCGCGGGCTCCTCGCTGGCTGGTGCTGGCCACGCGGCAGATCGCCGCGCGGCCGGCGTTCGCGGTGCTGCAGGTGTCGGCGCTCAGCGTCGGGCTGCTCGCGCTGGTGCTGCTGGTGCTGCTGCGCACCGACCTGATCGCCAGCTGGCGGCAGGCGACCCCGCCCGATGCGCCGAACCGCTTCGTCATCAACATCCAGCCCGAGCAGGGCGAGGCCTTCCAGCAGCGGCTGAAGCAGGCGGGCATCCAGCGCTACGACTGGTACCCGATGATCCGCGGCCGGCTGGTGGCGATCAACGGCAAGAGCGTGCGCCCCGAGGACATGGCCGAGGAGCGCGCCAAGCGCCTCGTCGACCGCGAGTTCAACCTCAGCCACACCGCCGTGCTGCCGAAGCACAACCAACTGGATGGCGGACGCTGGGTCGCCGACGAGCCGAACGCGCTCAGCGTGGAGGAGGGTCTGGCCAAGTCGCTCGGCCTCCAGCTCGGCGACAGCTTGCGCTTCGACGTCGCCGGCATGCCCGCCGAGGGCCGCATCACGAGCCTGCGCAAGGTGGACTGGGGCTCGATGCGGGTCAACTTCTTCGTCCTCTTCCCCACCGCGGCGATGGCCGATCTGCCGGCGACCTATATCGCTGCCTTCCGCGCACCGGCCGGCAGGAACCAGGGTGCGGCCTTCGACAACGCGCTCAGTCGCGACTTCCCGAACATCACCAACGTCGATGTGTCGGCGTCGATCGCGCAGGTGCAGCGCGTGCTCGACCAGGTGATCCGTGCGGTGGAGTTCCTGTTCGGCTTCACGCTGGCCGCCGGGCTGGTGGTGCTGTTCGCCGCGGTGACGGCCACGCGCGAGGCGCGCGCCAAGGAGTACGCGGTGATGCGTGCGATGGGCGCCGGCGGCCGGCTGCTGGCGCAGGTGCAGCGTGCCGAGCTGCTCGGCGTCGGTGCGCTGGCCGGCGTGCTGGCTTCGCTCGCCGCCATGGCGGTGGGCTGGGGCCTCGCGCGCTTCGCCTTCGAGTTCAGCTGGAACCCTTCGCCATGGGTGCCCCTGGTCAGCGGCGTGGCCGGGGCGCTGCTCGCGCTGGCCGCCGGATGGTGGGGCCTGCGCGAGGTGCTGAATCGCCCGGTCGTCGAGACCTTGCGGCGAGCCGCGGAGTAGCGGTCCGGGCCCGGATCAGGCGGGGCTGGCGGCCAGGCGGAATGCCGCCAGCGCCTGCTACTGGCCGATGGCCAGCGCAGTGGCTGAGAAGGCGCCCAGCGTGATCAGCATGATCAGGTCGGCAGTGCGGCCGAGCGAAGTGTCGGCATCGGCGTGGGCGATGGCATGGGCGGTCATGTGGACGTCGTCCTGCAAGGATGAGGGGCTCAGCGGGACCGGTCGATCAGGCCCATGTCGGCGCTGGCCATGAGGGCCTCGATGTCCATGAGGATGAGCATGCGTTCGCTGGCGCCGTCGCCGTTGCCGTTCCTGACGGCGCCGATGCCGGTGATGAAGCCGGAGTCGATGGCGCAGGACAGTTCGGGGGCGGGCTTGATGGAGCCGGCGGGGAGCTCGAGCACGTCGGAGACGGAGTCGACGACGGCGCCGACGACACGGCCCCTGACGTTGAGGACGATGACGACGGTGAAGGCGTTGTACTCGGCGCTGGCGCAGCCGAGCTTCATGCGCAGGTCGACGATGGGGACGATGACGCCGCGCAGGTTGACCACGCCCTTGATGAAGGCGGGGGCGTTGGCGATGCGGGTGGGCGGCTCGTAGGAGCGGATCTCCTGCACGCGCAGGATGTCGATGCCGTATTCCTCGTCGCCGAGGCGGAAGGTGAGGAACTCGCCGCCGGCGTGGGTCTGTGCCCGGGTCGCCTCGCGGGTGGATTCGTGCTGGGCTACGTGCTGGGCGTCGGTGATCATGTCCATGGGTTGTCTCGCGGGCTGGGCTGAAGGGGGATGGGTCAGGCGAAGGCGGATGTCTCGACGCGGAAGGTGCCGACCACCTGGTTCAGGCGCAGGGCCTGCTCCTTGAGGCTTTCCGCGGCGGCGGCGGACTGCTCGACGAGGGCGGCGTTCTGCTGCGTCATCTGGTCGAGCTGGGTAACGGCGGTGTTGACCTGGCCGATGCCGTCGCTTTGCTCGGCGGCGGCGGCGGTGATCTCGCCGATGATGTCGGAGACGCGCTGCACGCTGGCGACGATCTCGTTCATGGTGGAGCCGGCGTCGGCGACGAGCTTGGAGCCGGTCTCGACCTTGTCGACGGAGGCGCCGATCAGGCCCTTGATCTCGCGGGCGGCCTCGACGGCGGCGTTGAGGGCGAGGATGTTGGTCTGGAAGGCGATGCCGTCGATGACGCCGATGATGTCGGCGATCTTCTTGGAGCTGGCGTTGATCTCGTCCATGGTGGAGACCACCTGGGAGACGACGGAGCCGCCGCGCTGGGCGACTTCGGCGGCGGAGGCGGCCAGCTGGTTGGCCTGGCGGGCCGAGTCGGCGCTCTGGCCGACGGCGCCGGCGAGCTGTTCGATCGAGCTGGCGGTCTGCTGCAGGTTGCTCGCCGCCGTCTCGGTGCGTGCGCTGAGGTCCTGGTTGCCGCTGGCGATCTGCACGCTCGCCGTGCCGATGCTGTCGGTGCTCGGCCGCACCTGCCCGACCAGCGTGCGCAGCGACTCCTGCATGCGACCGAGGGCGCGCAGCAGCTCGCCGAGCTCGTCGCGTGCCGAGGAGCCGACCGACTGGGTCAGGTCGCCTCGGGCGATGACCTCGGCCGCCGCCACGGCATCGTGCAGCGGCCGCGTGACCGAGCGCGTGATCGTCCAGGCCATCGCGGCGCCCACGCCCAAACTCGCCAGCAGCATGCCGAGCAGCACCATCTTCGCCGTGGCGATCGACGAGTGCACCCCGTCGATGTTCTTCTTCGCCAGTTCGGCCTGGTACGAACTCAACCGCTTCATCGCCTCGAGATAGGCGGACGCGGCGGGCATCATCTTCTCGTTGAGCGTCTTCTCGGCCGCCAGGGGGTCGCCCTGATTGATCTGCGTGCCCACCTGCTTGCGGATGTCGATGTAGGCCGTGCGCTTCTCGCCGATCTCGGCCAGCAACGCCTTGCCGCGCTCGCTCGTGATCACCGGCTCGAGGTCCTTCTGCAGCGCACTGATCTGCGTCGAGGTTTCCTTCATCTGCGGCGCGAAGTGCGCCTCCACCGCGGGCAGGCCGGTCGACTTGGCGATGGCCAGCGCGCGGATCACGTTCATATCCGTCTTGCCCATCCATTCGGGCATGACGCCGGCGCGGCGCTCGAACTCCTGCGCGAGGCCGAGTTCGGTACTGATGCTCGCCAGGCGGAAGAAGGCGATGGCGACCATCACGACCGAGAGCGCGAGCACGGCGCCGAAGCCGAGCGACAGGCGCGCGCCGAGTTTGAGTTGGTTCAGGTTCATGGTTGGCGGAGTGGAAGAGGAAGGCCGCACGTGGCGATCAATGGCGCGAGCGGCGCACCAGGCTGCCGATGTCGAGGATGAGGGCGACACGCCCGTCGCCCATGATGGTGGCGCCCGACACGTCGTCGACGCGGCGGTAGTTGGCTTCGAGGTTCTTCACCACGACCTGCTGCTGGCCGAGCAGCTCGTCCACGAGCAGGGCGACGCGCCCGCCCTCGGCCTCGACGACGACCATGATCGCGCTGACGTTCTCGAAGTCGAAGCGAGGCACGTTGAACACCTGCTCGAGCTCGAGCACGGGCATGTACTCGTCGCGCACTTCGACCACGCGGCCGCTGTTGCCGATGCTGCGGATCATCCCAGGCTCCACCTGGAAGGACTCGACCACCGAAGACAGCGGCAGGATGTAGCACTCCTCGCCGACGCCGACACTCATGCCGTCCATGATCCCCAGCGTCAGCGGCAGGCGCACCTTGGCGCTCATGCCGTAGCCTTCGGCCGAATCGATCTCGACCGTGCCGCCCAGCGAGGTGATGTTCTTCTTCACCACGTCCATGCCGACGCCGCGGCCGGACACGTCGGTCACCACCTCAGCGGTGGAGAAGCCGGGCGCGAAGATGAGGTTCCAGACCTCCGCGTCGGCCAGCGAGTCGGGCGCGTCGATGCCTTTCTCGCGTGCCTTCTTCAGCAGCTTCTCGCGCGACAGGCTCTTCCCGTCGTCGCGCACCTCGATGACGATGGAGCCGCCCTGGTGCGAGGCGGACAGCGTGATGGTTCCGTGCTCGGGCTTGCCCTTGGCAAGGCGCTCGGCCGGCAGTTCGATGCCATGGTCGCAGCTGTTGCGCACCAGGTGGGTCAACGGGTCGGTGATCTTCTCGACCAGGCCCTTGTCGAGCTCGGTGGCCTCACCGTGCGTGACGAACTCGACCTTCTTGCCGAGTTTGCCGGCGAGGTCGCGCAGCATGCGCGGAAAGCGATTGAAGACGATCGACATCGGGATCATGCGGATCGACATCACCGATTCCTGCAGGTCGCGCGTGTTGCGTTCGAGGTCGGCGAGTCCGGCGGCCATCTGCTGGTACAGCGCCGCATCAACGCTCTTGCTGTTCTGCGCCAGCATGGCCTGGGTGATGACGAGCTCGCCCACGAGGTTGATCAGCTGGTCGACCTTGTCGACGGAGACGCGCAGCGTCGATGCCTCGGGTGCCGCAGCGACCGAGCTTTCGGCCCTGGGTGCGGGACGCGCGGCGGGCTTGGGCGCGGCGGCGGCCGGTGCCGTCGCTGCGGCACCCGCTGCAGGCTGGGCGTCGGCCGCGGGTGCGCCGGGGGCTTCGGCGAAGAAGCCGTAGCCCGGATCGTTGTTCTCCTCCTCCGCGGGGGCGCCGGGGTTGCCCGCGTGGAAGCCGTAGCCCGGGCCGAGCGGCAGCAGCGCGACGGCCTCGCGCGGCACGTGGAAGGTGAACAGATCCAGCAGATCGCTGTCGTTGCTGGTGGTGAGGATCTTGAAGCGGCGCATGCCGTCGCTCGACTGGCCGCCGTCGATCGGCTCGATCGTGCCGAGGTCGGTGATCTCCTTGAACAGCTTGATCAGGTTGTCGGCCTGCTCGGGCTGCTCCAGAGGGCCGACGCGCAGCTCGAGCTGGCGCGCTTGCGGGGCGGCGGGCGAGGTCGCGAGGGCGGCGGGCGCGGGGGCGGCTGCCGGCGCGGCAGCGGTCGGGGCCGCAGCGGGGCCGACTCGATCACGGCCTCGCCGTCCTCGTCGTCGCCCATGCTCTCGGCGGCCAGGCGGTCCGCGCAGCTGCGCAGCCGCGTGTTGGTGTGATGAATCAGCTGCGAGGCCATGTCCTGGAACTGCATCGCGGTGATCGCCCCGGCCATGTGCTGCATCGCGTCGTGCAGCTGGCGCGCATCGAACTCCGGGTGGTGCGCCATCACGTGCAGCAGGTGATTGAGCTGCCCCGACGCCCCGTAGAAATGGCCGAGCAGCGCCTCGCTCGCGTCGCTGAGCAGGCGCTGCAGGCGATCGAGGTCGTTGGAGGCCGTCATCAGGTTGTCCTGGAGATCGGCCGCGGCCATCAGTGGCAAGGGGCTGTCCTCGCCAGGTTCGGTCGAAAGGCGGTCTGGCATCGTTGCTCCGCAAGAGAGGCTGACCCCGACCATGGGCCGGGGACTGCGTTCATTTTCGGCAGCGACCCCGGATTCATAAGGGCGATGTCGGCGCGAATAACCGGTCAGATTGCCTCGCGCAGGCGCGGCATACTTCACGCATGGCGGTCCCGCTCCTCGACCATGCGCTGCGCGTGCTTCACCTCGAAGATTCGCCGCTCGATCACGAGCTGACGCTGGCCCACCTGCGCCGCGGCGGTCTGGAGGTGCAGGCGCTGCGCATCGATTCGGAGCCGGGCTTCCTTGCCGCGCTGGAGCAGGACTGGGACGTCGTGCTGTCCGACTTCAACCTGCCCGGCTTCTCCGGCCTGGTGGCCCTGGACCTGCTCAAGGCCAGTGGCCGCGACATCCCCTTCATCCTGGTCTCCGGCGAGATCGGCGAGGACACCGCGGTGGCGGCGATGCGCAACGGTGCCAGCGACTACCTGCTGAAGAACAACCTGGCGCGGCTGGTGCCGGCGCTGATGCACGCGGTGGAGGCCACCGAGACGCGCCATGCGCGCGAACGAGCCGACCGCGAGCTCGGGAAGTCCAAGCAGCGCCTGCGCGAACTGGCGCAGCACCTGCAGACCAGCATCGAGCAGGAGCGCGCGGCGATCGCCCGCGAGATCCACGACGACGTCGGCGGCTCGCTGACGGCGCTCAAGTTCGACCTCGCCTGGATCGCCCGCCACACCACCGATGACGGCGTGCGGCTGCGCGTGAACTCCGCCCTGGAGACAGTGACGCTGGCGATCGAATCGAGCAAGCGCATCATGCACAACCTGCGCCCCGCCATCCTCGAGCAAGGCCTGGTGGCGGCGCTGCAATGGATCGCGTCGCGCTTCGAGAAGCGCACCGGCATCCCGTGCGAGTTGCGTCTTCCCGGCCAGACGCCGCCATGGCCGGCCGGCGTGCCGCTGGTGGCCTACCGCACCGCGCAGGAGGCGCTGACGAACATCACCAAGCACGCCCGGGCCACGCGCGTGCAGATCGACCTGTCGCTGGCAGGTGGCGTGATGTCGCTGGAAATCAGCGACAACGGCCGTGGACTGTCGCAGCAGGACCTCGCCAAGGCCCGCTCTTTCGGCATCCGCGGCCTGCACGAGCGCGCCGGCACGGTGGGCGGATGGGTCGACCTGTCCAGCGGCCCGGCCGGAACGACGCTGATACTCTCGGTACCCTTGAACCCGTCACTCGAGACGGCGCCGATGCCGGTGGCCTCCATCCACGAGCCGGACGATCCTTCACAGTGGGGCACTCTGTGATCAAGGTCATTCTTTGCGACGACCATGCGCTGATTCGACGCGGCATCCGCGACACGCTGTCGGACGCGCCGGACATCGAGGTGGTCGGCGAGGCGGGTGACTACGGCGAGTTGCGCACCTTGCTGCGCACGACGAGTTGCGACGTGCTGGTCCTGGACATCAACCTGCCCGGTGGGCGAAGCGGCCTGGATGTGCTGCACGTTCTCAAGGACGAGGGACTGCCGATGCGCGTGCTGGTCGTCTCCATGTACCCGGAGGACCAGTACGCCATCCGGGCCCTGCGCGCCGGCGCCTTCGGCTACGTCAACAAGGGTGGAGACCCTGCCCAGCTGGTCACGGCGGTGCGCACCGTCAGCCAGGGGCGCAAGTACGTCACGCCGGAGATCGCGCAGATGCTCGTCGAGAGCCTCACCGCGCCGGTGGCGGAGAACTCGCACGAGAAGCTGTCCGATCGCGAGCTGCAGACCCTGGTGCTGATCGCGTCGGGCAAGCGGCTGTCGGACATCGCCGAGGAACTCAAGCTCAGCCCGAAGACGGTCAGTGTCTACCGGGCGCGCGTGCTCGAGAAACTGTCGCTCGCGAACAATTCCGAGCTGACGGTCTACGCCATCCGCAACGGTCTGGTCGGCCACTGATTCAGGGGGGGCATGTCCGCGCGGGTGCGGCGTGCGTCACGGCCGAGGCGCTTTGGTGAGCCTCAGGGCACCCGGGACGGGACAGATCGGCATGAAGATGGCGATCGAGGCCGGCCCGGTCCTGCGGTGTCGCGCCTCTGTCCACCCCATAGGTCCGTCCCGCCCGATGCTCGTTGCCGCCTGTTTCGTCGTCACCGCGCTGCTGCTGTGGCTGGCTGCCGGCATGGCGGCGCTCGCCGACCGCCGTGCGCGACCGCTGGCCACGGCAATTCGCGGCGGCGCGGCAGTGCTGGTCGCCTGCGGCCTGTGGTGGCCGGCGCACACGCTGCGCGTGGAAGGCACGCTCGTTGCCGCCTCAGGCATGCCTTCCCTGCTTGCCTGGCTGCCTGCACTCGCGTTGGCCTTCCTCGGCCTGATCACGGCGCGGGCGTGGGCGATGGGCTCGATCGCCGGTGCGCTGGCCGCGGCCACGGCGACGGCGTCGGCCGCCTATGCCTTCGCGATGCTGCTGCTGCCGGAGCTGTTCCGCTATGCGCCGATTGACCTGCCAGTGGGTGAAGGCGTGCTCATCGTCACGCTGGCGCTGGCCTGCATCGCGTTGTACGTGCCGTGGCAGCGACCGCGACTGGCCGCCTGGACACGCGCGACATCGGCCCTGGCGGCGTCGGCGGTCGTCGCGCTGGCACTGACCGGCTTCTTGGCCAACGACCCGGCCGTGCCGGTCACCGCCTGGGACGAGTTGGCGGTGCTCGGCGTTCTCGCCGTCGTCGCGGCTGTGCTGTGCGCGGTGCTGCAGCACGGCGGAGACGCCGTCGAGACCCCGCCACGCAGCGCGCGCAGCCCGGTCTCCGACGCGCTCACCGGTTTGCCGACGCGGCAATTCTTCGAGGAGCGCCTGGTCGCGGCTGCCAAACGCTGCGACGCCAAGCGCGGCGAGCTCGCCGTGCTGTTCATCGACCTCGACGGCTTCAAGCCGGTCAACGACACCTTCGGACACGCCTGCGGCGATCGCGTGCTCGAACAGGTGGGTGTGCGGCTGCGCTCCATCACGCGCGGTGCCGACGTGGCCGCGCGCGTCGGCGGCGACGAGTTCCTGCTGCTCATGCCCGCCGTCACTTCGCAGGAGGCGGTGGCCAAGGTGGCAAAGGCGCTGATCGAGATCCTCAGCCGGCCCTACAAGGTGGAAACGCGCGAAGTCAACATCTCCTGCTCGGTGGGCATTGCGCTGTACCCGGACGGATGCCGCGCGAACAAGCTGATTCCTCGTGCCGATGCGGCGATGTACGCCGCCAAGCGCGCCGGCGGCACGCGCCATGCGTTCTTCGCGCCGGAGATGGACCACGACGCGAGGCGGAACTTCGAGATGGTGCGTGACCTCAAGCGGGCCATCGCGAAGAACGAGCTGGAGCTGTACTTCCAGCCCAAGATCGATGCGCGCAGCGGCAAGGTCACCGCCGCCGAGGCGCTGATCCGCTGGAACCACCCGAAGCAGGGCCTGGTGATGCCGGGCGAATTCGTGCCGCTGGCCGAACGCTCCGGGCTGATCGGCGCGCTGGGCGACTGGCTCGTCGAGGATGCCTGCCGGCAGGCACGCGCCTGGCGCGACAAGGGCCTGCGCATGCGCGTGGCGATCAACCTGTCGGCCTACCAGATGCGCCAGGACGACATCGTCGACCGCATCACCGAGGCGCTCAAGCGCCACAAGATCCGTCCTTCGCTGTTCACCTGCGAGATCACCGAGTCGGCGGCGATGGAGGACACGCGCGCGACGCAGGAGACCTTCCGGCGCCTGGGCGAGCTCGGTGTGCACCTGTCGATCGACGACTTCGGCACGGGTTATTCGAGCCTGGCCTACCTGCGCAAGCTGCCGGCCGAAGAATTGAAGATCGACCGCAGCTTCGTGCAGGATCTGGAGCACAGCCCGGACGCGCGTGCGGTCGTCGACGCGGTGCTGAAGCTGGCCCACGCGCTCGGCCTGAAGGTGGTCGCCGAGGGCGTGGAGAACCCGCGTCAGCAGGAGATCCTCACCGAGATGGGTTGCGACGAACTGCAGGGCTACCTGTTCGCCAAGCCGATGCCGGCGCGCAACCTCCTGCTGTGGGCACTGGGCGACCGCGGTGAATCCTCGGTGTTCCGCAACTCGCTGTTCGGGGAGACGCGCCAGCAGTCGCTTCTGGCCAGCGAGTCGCTCAGGGTCGTCTGACGGGGGCCTCAGCGCGTCGCGCGCCGCCGCACGCACTCCAGGTAGCGCTCGCCGTCCGGCGGCAGCCCGCTGCGCTGCGAGGCCCACACCATCTCGCCGAGGCACTCCATCACCTCGTGCTGCGCCTCGTGCGCCGAGCCGCGCTTCGCGGCGAGCAGCCCGAAGGCCTGCTTGATGCCACGCGGCTGGTCGATCGACACCTGTTCGGTGATCGTCAGGTGCATCGACAGGTGCAGGAAGGGGTTGGTGCGACCGCCCTCGACGTCGTAGACGGCGGCGAGCGCCGCGTCGACGTCGTCGAGCTCGGCGTGGTACTCCGGGTGCGCGGCGATCCAGTCGGCGGCGAGCGTCTCCATCGGCGTGAGCGGCGCACCCGAGCGGCGCTTGCGCTGGGTGTCGCAGAAGAAGCGACGCACGTCATTCTGGGAAGGGGCAAACATCCGACAATTGTCACCCTATGACGGCATGGAACGCCTGGCCGCTGATCCACGACGCGGCCTTCTATGCCGTCGCCGTGCCGGCGGTGCTGATGATGGGACTGTCCAAGAGCGGCTTCCTCGGCGGCTTCGGCTCGCTGGCGGTGCCGCTGATGGCATTGGCGATCCCCGTGCCTCAGGCGGCGGCGATCATGCTGCCGCTGCTGCTGGTGATGGACGCCACCGGGTTGCAGCAGCTGTGGCGGCACTGCGATCGTGACCTGCTGCGCCTGCTGCTGCCGGCGGGGCTGCTGGGCACGGTGGTGGGCACGCTGCTGTTCGGCGTGCTCAGCACGGCCACCGTGGCGGCGGTGGTGGGCGCGCTCACGCTGCTTTTCCTCGCGCAGCGGCTGCTGTTCCCCCCGCGCGCCGACAGTCCGGCGCCGGGCAGGCCGCTGGGCTTCGTGCTCGGCATCGCCTCGGGCTTCACCAGCTTCGTCGCCCACGCGGGCAGCCCGCCGTTCAACGCCTACGTGCTGCCGCTGCGGCTGAACCCGATGCGCTATGCCGCCACCGCGGCGGTGTTCTTCGCTGCGGTGAACCTGTCGAAGTGGATTCCCTATGCCTGGCTCGGCCTGATCGATCTGCGCAACATGACCACCTCGCTGGCGCTGATGCCGCTGGCACCGATCGGCGTGTGGCTCGGCGTGTGGGCCACGAAGCGCATCGACCCCGGCTGGTTCTACCGCCTCGCCTACGCCGGCATGGCGCTGACCGGCGCGAAGCTGCTCTACGACGGCCTGAAGTGACGCCCGCCTACTTCGACGGCTTCTCGACGTAGCGCTCGACCGCCACCGCATCGAGCCGGTAGCTGCTCGTGCCCATGAAGGTGTCGGAGCGCAGCGTGCGCAGCGTGCCGTCGATCCACACCGTGTCCATCGACTTGAGGCCCTTGGCCGGTTCCTGCGGCCGCACGTGGATGATCTGGTTGGACGGCGGCGGCGGCGAGTGAATGCAGGCGCCGAAGTAGGGCACGAGCAGGAACTCGGTCATGCCGCTCTTGCCTTCCTCCAGCGGCACCACGTAGCCGGGGATGCGGATCGCCTTGCCGTCCATCGCGTTGTTGACCGGCGCGTTGTCCCACACCTCGCGCATCTTCTTGAGCATCGCCGCGGCCCGCGGGTCGGCGTCGCTCAACACGCCGAAGTTCATGTCCTTGAATTGCTTGAGCGGATCCCAGTCGGGAGGGACCAACTCGTCCCAGGTGATCTCGGCATGGGCGCCGCGCGCGGCGCCGGGCTTGGCGGCCGGCTTGTCCTGGGCCCAGGCGGTGGGCAGCGCGATGGCCAGTGCCGTGAGCATCGAGAGCAGTGTCTTCGTCATGAGTTTTCCTCGTTCAGCTGCGCGGGGCGAGCCCGTCGGACAGCGACAGCCGGTAGGCGTGCAGGCCCGGCACGAGGCTGGCCAGCACGCCGGCGGCGAGCACCCCGGCGAGCAATTGCCACTGCGACGCGCTCGGCGCGGAGAGATTCAGCGCCACGCCGTAGGTCGACTGCACCCAGGGCCCCAGTCCCTTGATCAGCGCCAGGCTGGCCAGCCAGCCCAGCCATACGCCGGACAGCGTGACCAGCAGGCCCTCGGCGGAGAGTAGCAGCAACATGTGGCGCGGCCCGGCACCGACGGCGCGCAGCACCGCGAGCTCGCGACGGCGTTCGTTCAGGCCGGCGAGCACCGTCGCGACCAGCCCGGCCAGGCTGACCAGCGCGACCAGGCCGGACAGCGCCAGCAGCAGCTTCTCGCCGACGCCGACGACGTTCCACAGTTCGTCCAGCGCCACGCCCGGCAGCACCGCCATCAGCGGCTCGCCCTCGTATTCGTTGACGAAGCGCTGCACCGCGAAGACTGCCGCGCGGCCCTTCAGGCCGACCAGCGCGGCGGTGACCTGCCGCGGCTCGAGGTCGAACTTGCGGGCCTGCTCGGCGGGGATGGCGACGCCCTTCATCGGCACGCCGGCCGCCCAGTCGAGGTGGATCGCCTCCAGCGCCTGCAGGCTGATGTGCAGCGTGCGGTCCACCGGCGTGCCGGTGGGCGCGAGGATGCCGACCACGGTGAAGGGCTTGTCGGCGTGCTCGCTGCCGGGCAGGGCGCCGCCGCCATGGGCGAGCACGAGGCGCTCGCCGAGCCGGTAGTGCAGGCGCTGCGCCACCTCCGCGCCGAGCACGACGCCGTACAGACCGTCGAGGTCGCCGCTGAAGGGCGCGCCCTGGGCCAGCGCCAGCGGCTGCCTGTCGCCGTGGCGGAAGCGCTCGAAGTAGTCCCTCGTCGTGCCCAGCACCGGGAAGCCGCGGTGCGAATCGCCCAGCGACAGCGGCACCACCCAGGCCACCGCGCGGTGCTGCGCGATCGCGGCCAGACTTTCGACGCGGATGTTGTTGGTCGCGCCGCCGAGGCGGAACACCGCATAGAGCATCAGCTGGACGGGACCGGTGCGCGCGCCCACCACCAGGTCGGTGCCGCTCACCGCCTGCGCGAAGTTCTCGCGCACGTCCAGGCGCACGCGCTCGAAGGTGAGCAGCAGCAGCGTGGCCAGCGCGATCGACAGCGCGACCAGCGACAGCGTGCCGCGGCGGTTCCAGCCGCTGGCAGCCGCCAGGCGCAGCAGCGCGCTCATGTCGCGGTCCCCTGGGCGGCCCGGTTCAACTCGGGCAGCGACACGGCCCGGTCGAAGCGGCGGGCCAGGCGCTCGTCGTGGCTGACGAACACCAGCGTGCTGCCGCTGTCGCGGCATTCGCCGATCAGCAGGTCCATGAAGCCGTCGCGCAGCGGGCCGTCGAGCGCCGAGGTCGGCTCGTCGGCGATCACCACCTCGGGCCTGCCGATCAGCGCACGAGCGGCGGCGACACGCTGCTGCTGGCCGACCGACAGCTCGCGCGCCGCGCGCGGCCACAGTGCCGGCGCCAGCCCGACGTGCTGCAGCAGCGATCGCGCCTGGCCGGCCGGCGAGCCGCTGCGCTGCGCGGCACGAGCGGCGCGCAGGCGCGAGAAGCGGCAGCCGAGCAGCACGTTCTCGCCCACGCTCAGCCAGGGCAGCAGGTTGAACTGCTGGAACAGGTAGCCGACATGATCGGCACGGTGAGCGTCGCGTGCCGCAGCGGGCAGCGACGCCCAGGAGCACCCCGCCAGCGACACCGTGCCCTCGCGTGGCAGCAGCACGCCGGCCAGCAGCGACAGCAGCGTGCTCTTGCCGCAGCCGCTGGGGCCGTGCAGGAACAGCAACTCGCCGGCGCCGACGCTCAGCGCGTCGATGGCCAGGCAGTCATGGCCGGTGCGTGGCCAGGCGTAGCGGAGCGCGCGCAACTCGATCACGTCAGCGGGCCAGATCGATCCGGCTGGCCGGGCGCCTCAGCACCAGCTTGCGCTGGCCCTTGGCCGTGGCGGTCTGCACGTCCAGCCGCGCCAGGCGCGGGAAGGCCTCGAACAGGCCAACCTCGACGTAGGCCGGCGCACCCCGGCAGCGGAAGCCGAACTCGGCCTCGAGATCACCATGCCCGTCCGACGGGCCCATCGCGGCCGGGCCAAGGCCCAAGGCAGCCGAACGGAGTTCCACCGAGGCCAGGCTGCACCCTGCCGTGGCGTCGAAGGCGAAGAGCGTGTTGGCGGCGCGCAGCGTGGCGACCAGCTTCTCGACCGCGCGCCTTTCCGCGTCGTTGCGCGGCGCGCGCTCGAAGCCGAGCAGGCTGTCCATCGGCGTGTCCAGCGAAAGGTTCAGCGTGCCCGCATCGGCGGCGACGTCGAGCCTGGCCGCACCATGCTCGTGGGCCTGGCCGGCCCAGGCGGGGACGGCGAGCGCGAACAGCCAGGGGACGATCAGGGCGAGCGGTCTCATCGTGCAGCCCGAGCCTGCCCGGGTCAGCGCGCCGTCGCGGCCTGCAGGGCCGTGGCGATCGTCTTCACGTTGTGGGCGACCATCTTCAGATAGGTGTCGGCGCCGGTGCCGGGCAGCGACAGGGCATCGGAGTAGAGCGTGCCGCCCACCTGCGCACCGGTTTCCTGCGCGATGCGCTCGATGCTGCGCCGGTCGGTGATGTTCTCGACGAACAGCGCGCGCGCCTGGTGCAGCCGCACCTGGCGGATCACCGCGGCCACGGCGGCGGCCGAGGCCTCGCTGTCGGTGTTCCAACTGCGCGGCGAGACGAAGGTGATGCCGTAGGCCTCGCCGAGGTAGCCGAAGGCATCGTGCGAGCTGACCACGCGGCGCTGCTCCTGCGGCACGGCGCCCAAGGCGGCGCGGGCGCTGGCGTCGAGCTCGGCGAGCTTCTGCGCGTAGGCCCTCGCCCGCGCGTCGATGGCCGCGGCCTGATGCGGCGCGGCGGCCACCAGCGCGGCACGGAGGTTCTCGACGTAGCGTTGCGCATGGACGAGGCTCTGCCACGCGTGCGGATCGATGCTGCGCCCGGCGCGGCGCGGGGTGATGCCCCTGGACGCCTCGACCACCGGCCCGCGGTAGCCGGAGCTGCGCACCAGGCGGTCGATCCAGCCCTCGAAGTGCAGGCCGTTGACGACGACGAGGTCGGCGCGGGCGAGCCGCTGCGCGTCGGCCGGCGTCGGCTCGAACACGTGGGCATCGGCGTTCGGGCCGACCAGCGAGTGCACCTGCGCGGCATCGCCGGCCACCTCGCGCGCCATGTCGGCAAGGATGGAGAAGCTCGCCACCACCTGCAGCGGTTTGGCGGTCTGCGCGCGCAACGGCATCGCCACGGCGAGCAGCGCGAAGGCGAGGGCGGCGAGGCGGGCGACGGACATGGCGGTTCAGGCGACGCGATGGGCGTGCAGGGCGATGCGCCGCGCCAGCAAGCTGTCGTGCCGGCCGGCGGCGAGCGAGACGAGGTAGCCGGCACCCGCCAGCAGCACGATCGCCGGGCCGGAGGGCAGCTGCAGGTGGTAGCTCAGCAGCAGGCCGCCGGCGGCGCTGATCAGGGCGATCAGCGTGGCCACGGCGGCGAGGCTCCACACTTCGCGTGCCCAGAAGCGCGCCGCGGTGGCCGGCAGCATCATCAGGCCCACCGCCATCAGCGTGCCCAGCGCCTGGAAGCCGGCAACGAGGTTGAGCACCACCAGGCCGAGGAAGACGAAGTGCAGCGCGCGCTCGTGGCCGCCCACCGAGCGCAGGAAGCCGGGATCCACGCTGGCGACGAGCAGCGGCCGGTAGGCCGCCGCGACCACGAGCAGGGTGAGGCTGGCCACGCCGGCCACCGTGACCAGTGCGGCATCGTCCACCGCGAGGATGCTGCCGAACAGCACGTGCATCAGGTCCACAGGGCTGCCGTGCGTCGAGACAATCAGCACGCCGGCGGCCAGTGCGATGAGGTAGAAGGCGGCGAAGCTGGCATCCTCGCGCTGCGTGGTCACCTGCGCGACCCAGCCGGCGAGCACGGCCACCAGCAAGGCGGCGGCAAGTCCGCCCGCGCCCATCGCCGTCAGCGAGAAGCCGGCGATCGCGAAACCGATCGCCGCCCCGGGCAGCACCGCGTGCGCCATCGCGTCACCCATCAGGCTCATGCGGCGCAGCACCAGCAGCGTGCCCATCGGCGCGCTGCCCAGCGCCAGCGCCACGCAGGCCACCAGCGCGCGGCGCATGAAGCCGAACTCGGCGAAGGGCTGGATCAGCAGCTCGTGCAGGCCCATGCTCAGGCCCTCTCGCACACCGGCGCCGACTCGTCCCAGCGCTCGGCCATCTGGCGTGCTCGGAACAGGTTCTCGGCACGCAGCACCTGCGCGGTCGGGCCCCATGCCACCGGCTCGCGGGCGAGCAGCAGCGCTTGCGGGAAGTTCTCGCGCACCAGCTCCATGTCGTGCAGCACCGCGACGACGGTGCGCGATTCGCCGTGCCAGCGCCGCACCACGGCGAGCAGGTCGGCGCTGGTGCGCGCGTCGATCGCGTTGAAGGGCTCGTCGAGCAGGATCAGCTGCGCGTCCTGCAACAGCACGCGCGCGAACAGCACGCGCTGGAACTGGCCGACCGA
Source organism: uncultured Piscinibacter sp. (assembly GCF_937952055.1). Lineage (GTDB taxonomy): Bacteria > Pseudomonadota > Gammaproteobacteria > Burkholderiales > Burkholderiaceae_C > Piscinibacter. Next base: position 522,216 of record NZ_CALFYO010000021.1, on the reverse strand, counting down.
GAGCTCGCCGATGCGGCGCCGCTCGAAGCCCGACAGGCCCACCGAGGCCAGCGCCTCGCGTGCCTTCTCGCGCAGCAGCCCGTCGATCGCGCCGAAGGCGCCGCACTTGGGCCAGTGGCCGAGCGCGACGAGGTCGAGCACGCCGATCGGGAAGCTGCGGTCGATCTGCGCCTGCTGCGGCAGGTAGGCGATGCGGCCGACCAGTCGCGGCGCGATCTCGATGCGGCCCGAGCTCGCCGGCAGTCGACCGGCGAGGGCGTCGAGCAGGCTGCTCTTGCCGGCGCCGTTGGGGCCGATCACCGCGGTCAGCGAGCCCAGGGCCAGCTCGCCGCTGAGGTGGTGCACGGCCGGGTGGCGCTGGTGCGTCACCGTCAGGTCGACGAGGCGTACGGCACAGGCGCTCATGTCGCCAGGTCCGACAGGGCCCAGGCCACGGCGGCCCACAGCAGCGCCAGTGCCGCCACGGCGCCGCCGATGCGGGAGGCGGCGCCGTGCATCAGCATGCTCGATGCGACGCCGTCGTCGTCGCGCGCCGCGGCGTGGGCATGCCCGTGCGCGTGGTCGTGGTGGTCGTGCCGGTGGCTCATGCCGCCTCCGCGCAGTCGGCGCAGCGGCCGCGCAGCGTCAGCTCGTGCTGCTCGACCTGGAAGCCCGCCGGCGCCAGCCGCTCGATGCCGCCCGGGCAGGCGTGGATGGGAAACACCCGGTCGCAGGCCGTGCAATGGAAGTGATGGTGGTGGTGGTGCGCATGGCCGCGCGCCTGGCCGTGCGCGCAGGGCGCCTCGAAGCGCGCCGCCTGGCCGGGCAGGTCGACGCGCACCACCTGCGCCTCGTCGTGCAGCGTGCGCAGCTGGCGGTAGACGGTGGACAGGTTCAGTGTCGGCACCTCGGTGCGTGCCAGCTCGAGGATCTCGGCCGGTGCGAGCGAGCGGCCGCTGTCGACGAGCGAGCGCAGCACGGCCTGCTTCTGACGGGTCTGGCGTTCCATGGGCGCATCTTATTGCAAATGCAATTGCATTTGCCAGGCCGGGCGATTTCGGCCCGCCGGCGGAGTCGTGCTCGCCTCAGGCAGGCGGCGGACCGTCCTCGCGGCGTCCGCCGTCCTCACCGCCCCAGCCTGCGCGCGAGCGCCGCTGCCGCGCCGCTTCGCGCTCCTGGGCGAACAGCTCCTCGAGCTGCTGGCGGCCCAGCTTGGCCATCGCGATCAGCCTGGCCTCGTCGCCGAAATGCGGCCGCATCGCCTCCACCTGCGCGAGGTTGTGCCGGCGGAAGCGCAGCGCCAGGGTGCGCGCCTGGTGGCGCTCGAAGCCGAGCAGTTCCAGCACGCTGCGCCCGCTCATCAGTGCCGAATCCAGCGTCTCGCGCTCGATCCACTCGATGCCGAGGTTGCGCAGTTCCAGCAGGTGCGTGACGTTGCGTGCACGGGCCACGATCGTCAGCCGCGGGAAGTGCTGGCGCGCCAGCCGGGCGACTTCGAGGCTCTGCGCGACGTCGTCGATCGCCAGCACCAGCACACGCGCCTGTTCCGCGCCGGCGCTGCGCAGCAGGTCCAGCCGCGTCGCGTCGCCGTAGTACACCTGCCAGCCGAAGCGGCGCACGGCCTCGACCTGCTCGGCATCGTGCTCGAGCACGGTGGCCGAGAGCCCGTTGGCGTAGAGCAGGCGGCCGACGATCTGCCCGTAGCGGCCGAAGCCGGCGATGATCACCGGCGCGCGCTGCGTGTCGTCGATGCGGTCGTAGGTCGCGTCCCGCGCCTGCGCGGCCAGCCGGCGGGCCCAGAAGCGGTCGGACAGCAGCAGCACCAGCGGCGTGAGCAGCATCGACAGCGCCACGGCGGCGACCAGCAGCGACGAGGTGGGCGCGTCGATCACCGCTGCGCCCGCGGCGGTCTGGAAGACCACGAAGCCGAACTCGCCACCCTGAGCCAGCAGGATGATGAAGGGCGGACGTTCGGCCGGCGGCAGCGGCATCGCCCGGCCCATGGCCCACAGCACCGCGGCCTTGAGCAGCAGGAAGCCGGTGACGAGGCCGGCCACGAGCAGCGGCTGTGCGAGCACCACGGCGAAGTCGATGCTCATGCCCACGGCGATGAAGAACAGGCCGAGCAGCAGGCCCTTGAAAGGCTCGATGTCGGTCTCCAGCTCGCGGCGGTACTCGCTCTCGGCGAGCAGCACACCGGCGAGGAAGGCGCCCAGCGCCATCGACAGCCCGGCCGACTGCATCAGCGCCGCGGTGGCCACCACCAGCAGCAGCGAGGCGGCGGTGAAGATCTCCGGCGTCTTGCTGCGCGCGATCCAGCGCAGCGCCGGGCGCAGCAGCAGCCGGCCGCCGAGCACGATGATCGCGATCACCCCGGCGGCCCTGGCCGCACCCAGCCAGCCGCGGCCGGCCTCGTGCGCGCCGGCAGCGGCCAGCAGCGGCACGAAGGCGAGGACGGGGATGGCGGCCACGTCCTGCAGCAGCATCACGCTGAGCACGCTCTGGCCGGAGCGGGTGGCCATCAGGTTGCGCTCGGCGAGCACGCCCAGGCCGATGGCGGTGGAGCTCATCGCCAACCCCAGCGCGCCCACCAGCGCCAAGCGCCAGTCCACGGCGAACAACATGGCGGCTCCCGTCATCAGCGCCGCCGAGCCGAACAGCTGCACGCTGCCCCAGCCGAAGATCGGCCGCCGCAGAGCCCACAGCCGCCGCGGCTCCAGCTCCAGGCCGACGAGGAAGAGCATCAGCACCACGCCGAACTCGGCGAAGTGCAGCATGTGCTGCGGATCGGAGACGAGCTTCAGTCCCCAGGGCCCGATGGCGACGCCGGCGGCGAGGTAACCGATGATCGAGCCCAGACCCAGCGCCCTGGCCAGCGGTACGGCGAGCACCGCGGCGGCCAGGTAGACCAGGCTGCCGGTCAGCCAGGAGCCGTGCTCCATCAGTGCGATCCCGCCTCGGCCGGCGGCCGCGCCGAGGCCGGCACGTCGCAGGCCACGCACTCGGCCAGATCGGCCAGTTCCGGCCAGTCGGGGTAGCTGGCCAGGCGGTCGGCGAAGAGGCGGGCGTGCTCGGCGATCGTGGCGTCGCCGACGCGATGCGCGCCATGCAGGATCAGCGGCGGCAGGAAGCGCATGCCGCACAGCGCCGCCGTCTGCTCGACGGGCGGCAGGAAGGCGTCGAAGAAGTAGCGGTTGTAGCTGTCCGGCCGGTAGGACTCCTGGGGCCCGCCGGTGGTCATCGCGAGCCACAGGTCCTTGCCCTGCAGCGCGTGCCCGCCCGGGCCGTAGGCCCAGCCGAAGGCGAGAACCTCGTCGAGCCAGAGCTTCATCAGCGGCGGCATCGAGTACCAGTGCACCGGGTGCTGCCAGACCACCAGCTTCGCGCCCGCCAGCAGGGCCTGCTCGGCGCTCGCGTCGATCAGGTAGTCGGGGTAGAGCGCGTAGAGGTCGCGCACCTCCACGCGGCCCTTCGAGGCCGCCGCCACTTCGCCGGCGGCGCGCATCAGGGCGCGGTTGGCGCGCGAGTGCTCGATCTGCGGGTGCGCCACCAGGACCAGCACCTCGGGCGCGTCGGGCGGCGGGAGCATGGTGTGGGGTTGCAGGGGATGGGGTGGCCGGAACGCTGCCGTTACCATAACCGCAAACGCCGAACAACCAGATGCAGATGCGAGGACGGAGGTCCAGATGCCGGTGATCGTGGTGGCCAATCCCAAGGGGGGCGTGGGCAAGAGCACGCTGTCGACCAACCTGGCGGGCTACCTGGCCTCGCGCGGCCATGCCGTGATGCTCGGCGACGTCGACCGCCAGCAGTCGGCGCTGACCTGGCTGGCCATCCGGCCGAAGGGCTTGCCGGCCATCGGCACCTGGGACACCGCGCACGGCGAGACCGTGCGCCCGCCCAAGGGCACCACCCACGTGGTGCTGGACACGCCGGCCGGCCTGCACGGCAAGCGCCTCGACGAAGTGATGAAGCTCGCCGACAAGGTGATCATCCCGATCCAGCCGAGCATCTTCGACATCCATGCCACCCACGCCTTCGTGCGCGACCTGCTCGCCCACCGGCGCAGCGACAAGGTGAAGTTCGCCATCGTCGGCATGCGCGTGCGCGAGGGCACGATCTCCTCCGACCATCTGCGGGCCTTCGTCGAGGGCCTGAAGGTGCCGGTGCTCACCTTCCTGCGCGACACGCAGAACTACGTCCACCTCGCTGCGCACGGCCTGACCCTGTGGGATGTCAGCCCGTCGCGCTTCGAGCGCGATCTGGCGCAGTGGAAGCCGATCGTCGAGTGGGCGGAAGCATGAGGAGCTTCGAGTCGCTGGAGCAGTTCGGTGTGCTGGTCGGCCAGGTGGTCGGCACCAGCGAGTGGATCACCGTCACGCAGGAGCGCATCGACGAGTTCGCGCGCGCCACCGGCGACCTGCAGTGGATCCACGTCGATCCGATCCGTGCCGCGGCCGGCCCCTTCGGCACGACCATCGCACATGGCTTCCTGACGCTGTCGCTGCTGCCCCTCATGGCCGAGTCGGCGATCGAATTTCGCAACGTGCGCATGGGCGTCAACTACGGCCTGAACAAGGTGCGCTTCCCGGCGCCGGTGCCGGTGGGCAGCAGGCTGCGCGGGCATTTCAAGCTGGCCGCCTTCGAGGCCATCGAGGGCGGCGCACAGATCACCATGGAAGTGACGATGGAGCGCGAAGGCTCCGCCAAGCCGGTGTGCGTGGCCGAGTCGCTCTCGCGGCGCTACCTCTGAGCCGCCCTGACGCACGGCGCGCCGCGACGGCCCTGCCGCGGGGGGCGCGTCGCGGCACGGGTTGGCGGGCGGCCGGTGGGCTACGATCCAGGCCGCACGAACTGCGGAGGCCGAGGCGATGAAAGTCCTGCTGATCGATGACCACCCGCTGATCCTCTCGGCGCTGCAAAGCGTCATCCAGGGACTGGGCGACGACGTCACCGTGGTCGGCGCGGGCAGCGCGAAGGCGGCGCGCGAGGCCCTGCAGGCCGACTCGGACTTCGACCTCGTGCTGCTCGACCTCGCGCTCGGCGACGCGCACGGCTTCGACGTGCTGACCGAGTTCCGGGCCCAGTACCCCTCGCTGCCGGTGGTGGTGGTGTCGGCCTCGGACCGCAGCAGCGACGTCATCCATGCCATCGACCTCGGTGCGATGGGCTTCGTGCCCAAGCGCGCGAGCAACGAAACGCTGTTCGAGGCGCTCAACGTCGTCATGTCCGGTGGCATCTACGTGCCGCCGATGACCATGGGCTCCGAGTCCTCGCCGCTCAGGCCCGAGGGCGACACCGTGCCCAGCGTGCTGCGCGTGGTGCGCGAGCAGGCCGAAGCCGGCGAGGTACAGGCACAGCCGCCGCTGGCCTCGCTGGGCCTCACGCCGCGCCAGACCGACGTGCTGGCGCTGCTGCTGCAGGGCAAGCCGAACAAGCTGATCGCGCGCGACCTCAACCTGTCGGTGGAGACGGTGAAGGACCACGTCGCCGCCGTGCTGCGCGCGCTCAACGTCAGTTCGCGCACCCAGGCCGTGCTGGCGGTGAGCCAGATGACGCAGAAGGGCGGCCTGAGCGCATGGCGCAACCCGACGCGCTGAACGCCACGGCCGTGCCCGCGGGCCGGCCCGAGGCGCCATCGCGCGAGGCGCTGTTGCCCGACGAGGTGCTGGCGCTGTACGCCTTCACCGGCGCGACGCTGGCCGGCTTGGCCGGAGGCTTCGGCCTCATGCTGATGCTGTTCTGGGGCGTCGTGCCGGCGCCGCTGTTCGCGGCGTGGTCGGCACTCTTCGTCGGGCTGTGGATCGTGCGCGTCGTTCTTGCGCGTGCCTTCCGCCGCACCTACAAGCGCGGTGCGCCGATGGACTGGAAGCGCTGGCAACTGCGCTGGAACGTGCTGACCCTGTGTTCCGCGTCGGCGTGGGGGCTCTCGGGCTGGCTCTTCTACTCCAGCGCCATCGGCATCCAGCAGACCGGGCTCGTCCTGACCATCTACACGTTCTGCATCGCGGTGGTGCCGGTGCTCGGCAACCATCCCCGCATGTTCGTCGCCTACGTGGCGATCTGCTTCACGCCGCTGATCGTGCGCATCGCGCTCGGTGCGGACGTGTACAGCTACCAACTCGCCGGCATGCTGGCGGTGATCGTCTCGCTGACGACGGTGCTGGCGCGCAACTACCGGCACACGTTGCAGCGTCTGCTCGAGCACAAGCTGCGCGCCGACGGCCTGGCCGCGCAGTTGCGCGTCGAGAAGCAGGCGGCCGAGGCGGCGCGCCAGGAGGCCGAGGTGGCCAACCGGGCGAAGACGCAGTTCTTCACCGCGGCGAGCCACGACCTGCGCCAGCCGCTGCACGCGATGGGCCTGTTCGCCGAGGCGCTGCGCCAGCGCACCCACGAGCCCGAGGTGGCCCACCTCGTGAACAGCATCAATGCCTCGGTCGATGCGCTGGAGGGGCTGTTCTCGGAGCTGCTGGACATCACGCGCATCGATGCCGGCGGCGTGGAGGTGCGGCCTCAGCACTTCGAGGTGGAGGACATCCTGCGCAAGCTGCGCCTGCACTTCGAGCCCACCGCCTTCGAGAAGGGGCTGGCGCTGAAGCTGCGCGGCGGCGCGCGCGTGGTGCACGCCGACCCGCTGCTGGTCGAGCGCATTCTGCGCAACCTGGTCAGCAACGCGATCCGCTACACCGACGACGGCGGCGTGCTGGTGGCGGCACGCCGGCGCGGCGACAGGGTGCTGTTGCAGGTGTGGGACTCGGGGCTGGGCATTCGCGAGGACGAGCAGCACAAGGTGTTCGAGGAGTTCTACCAGGTACCCAACACGCCGGCGGCGGCGCCGCACCAGCGCAAGGGCCTGGGGCTGGGGCTGGCGATCGTCAAGCGGCTGGCCGACCTGATGGGCGCGCCCATCTCGCTGCGTTCGCAACCCGGGCGAGGCACGGTGTTCACGCTCGAATTGCCCGCCGGCGCGAAGCCGAAGCCGCAGACCGCACCGCCGTCGGGCAAGGGGCCGCCCGGGCTGACGCTGGACGGCCGCCTGATCGTCGTCGTCGAGGACGAGCCGGCAGTGCGCAGCGGCCTGGAGGTGCTGCTGCAGGGCTGGGGCGCGCAGATCGCCTCGTTCGACAGCGTTGCCGAGTGCAGCGCCTGGGCCGCGTCGGCCGACCCGGCGTTGGTGCGGCCCGACCTCCTCATCGTCGACTACCGGCTGGAGAGCGGCCGCAACGGCGTCGACGCGATCAGCGCGCTGCGTGCGCGCTTCGGCGCGCGCTTGCCGGCGATCGTCGTCACCGGCAGCACCATGAGCGCACTCGACAAGGAGGCGCAGGAGAAGGACTTTCACCTGCTGCTCAAGCCGGTGGTGCCCAACAAGCTGCGCGCGATGATCGCGTTCAAGCTGGGCGTGAAGAGTGCGGGCTGAGCCTCGCGCGAAGTTCGAACGAAGGGAGGGAACGATGAACTGGTTCGTGGCCGTGGTGAAGCAGTACGCCGTGTTCGGCGGGCGCGCGCGGCGCAAGGAGTACTGGATGTTCGCGCTCATCGCGCTGCTGATCGCCATCGGCATCGGCGTGATCGACGTCCTGCTGCGCACCAAGGGGCTGCTCGGCAACCTGTTCGGGATCGCGATGCTGCTGCCCAGCCTGGGCGTCACGGTGCGCCGCCTGCACGACACCGACCGCAGCGGCTGGTGGATCCTGATCGGCTTCGTGCCGGTCATCGGCGGCATCGTGCTGCTCGTCTTCATGTTCCTGGTCGGCACCGCCGGCAGCAACCGGTATGGCGCGGACCCCTTGCAGGAGCCCGAGCCAGTCTAGGCTAGGTCGGCTCGTAGGCCAGCCGCACGTAGATCGGCGCGAAGGCCTCGGCCTGCGTCACTTCGAGCAGGCGCTCGCGAGCCAGCTCGAGCATGGCAATGAAGGTGACCACCATCACCTGCGGGCCGCGGCCCGGGTCGAACAGGTCCTCGAACAGCGCGAAGCGCCGGCCCTGCAGCCGGCGCAGCACGATGCTCATGTGCTCGCGCACGCTGAGCTGCTCGCGCGTGATGGTGTGATGCTGGTTCAGCCTGGCGCGACGCAGGATGTCGGCCCAGGCGGCACGCAGGTCGTCGGGGTCGACATCGGGGAAGCGCGGCGCCAGCGCCTGCTCGATCGTCACCTGCGCGCGCAGGAAGTCGCGGCCGAGCAGCGGCAGCGCGTCGAGCCGGGCGGCGGCGAGCTTGATCTGCTCGTACTCGATCAGCCGGCGCACCAGTTCGGCGCGCGGATCCTCGGGCTCTTGGCCGTCCTCGGACTTCTTCGGCGGCAGCAGCATGCGCGACTTGATCTCGATGAGCATCGCCGCCATCAGCAGGTATTCGCTGGCGAGCTCGAGGTTGGTCTTGCGGATCTGCTCGACGTAGGCGAGGTACTGGCGCGTCACGTCGGCCAGCGGGATGTCGAGGATGTTGAAGTTCTGCTTGCGGATCAGGTAGAGCAGCAGGTCCAGCGGGCCTTCGAAGGCCTCGAGGAAGACTTCCAGCGCATCCGGCGGGATGTACAGGTCCTGCGGCAGCGCGAACAGGGGCTCGCCGTACAGGCGGGCGACGGCGATGCCGTCGACCGCCGCCGGCGGCAGCGCCTGCACTTCGGGCGTGGGCGGGGGAATCTCCGGCACCTGCGGCGCCGTCTGCGTCTCGCTCACTGGCCCTTGGTCTGGTAGACGTAGGGTTGCTGAGGCACGCGTGCGTCGCGGAACTCTTCCTGCGCCTGGCGGTCGACGCGCTTGTCCCACAGCAGGGCGCGTCCGGTTCGCTGCTCCTCCTCGAGCGTCGGCCGGGCGGCCTTCAACTGCTCGATGAAGTGGGTGACGTCGGAGGTGTAGGGCTTCCAGAACAGCGGCATGGCGCGGGTGGGGCTCGGAGGAAAGGGCGCGATTTTAGCCGGCCGACCCGCCACGCCTGCTTACAACTTGACCATCACGTGCCGCGGCACGGTGTAGTCCTCCAGCGCGTACATCGACATGTCCTTGCCGTAGCCGGAGGACTTCAGCCCGCCGTGCGGCATCTCGTTGACGAGCATGAAATGGGTGTTGATCCAGGTGCAGCCGTACTGCAGCCGCTTGGCCACCCGCATGGCGCGGGCCACGTCCTGCGTCCACACACTGGAGGCCAGGCCGTACTCGCTGTCGTTGGCCCAGCCGATCACCTGCTCCTCGTCGCCGAAGCGCGTCACCGAGACCACCGGGCCGAACACCTCGCGCTGCACGATCTCGTCGTCCTGGCGCGCCCCGGCGATCACCGTCGGCTCGTAGAAGAAGCCGCCGCCCTGGCGCAGCTTGCCGCCGGTGACGATCTCCATGTGGCCGGCCATCTGCGCACGCTCGACGAAGCTCGCCACGCGGTTGCGCTGGCGGTCGCTGATCAGCGGCCCCAGCTCGACGCCGTCCTCGTCCTGCGTGCCCATCTTCAGCGTCGCCACGGCGCTGCTGAGCTCGGCGACCAGGCGGTCGTGCACCCTGGCGCCGGCGTAGATGCGGCAGGCGGCGGTGCAGTCCTGGCCGGCGTTGTAGTAGCCGAAGGTGCGCACGCCCTCGACCACCGCGGCCACGTCGGCATCGTCGAAGACGATCACCGGCGCCTTGCCGCCGAGCTCGAGGTGGGTGCGCTTGAGCGTGCCCGAGGCGGCCTGCAGGATCTTGCGGCCGGTGGACACGTCGCCGGTGATCGACACCATGCGCACGTGCGGGCTCTCCACCAGCGGCTGGCCGACGCTGGGCCCGCGGCCGCAGACGACGTTGAGCACGCCGCGCGGCAGGATCTCGGCGGCGATGCGCGCGAACAGGAGCGCGCTCAAGGGTGTCTGCTCGCTGGGCTTGAGCACCACCGTGTTGCCCGCGGCGAGCGCCGGCGCCGTCTTCCACGCTGCCATCATCAGCGGATAGTTCCACGGCGCGATCGAGGCGACGACGCCGACGGGGTCGCGGCGGATCATGCTGGTGTGGCCGGGGAGGTACTCGCCGGCGATCGAGCCGGTCATGCAGCGCGCCGCGCCGGCAAAGTAGCGGAAGCAGTCGGCGATCGCCGGGATCTCGTCGCCGAGCGCGCGCGCGTACGGCTTGCCGCAGTTCAGCGACTCGAGCCGCGCGAACTCCTCGGCGCGCGACTCGATCGCGTCGGCGAGCTTGAGGAGCATGCCGGAACGCTCGGCCGGCGTGGTCTGCGACCAGCTCGCGAAGGCGCGGTGCGCTGCCGAGGTGGCGCGCGTGAGCTGCTCCGGCGAGGCCTCGTGCACCTCGCACAGCTGCTCGCCGGTGGAGGGGTTGAGGATCGCCTCGCTCGCGCCCTCGCCGCGCACGCGCTGGTGGTCGATGAGCAGGTCGGTGATGAATTCCACGTGGGCCATGGTGGTGTCCTTGCAGGAAGGTGGGCGTCGCCTCAGCGGCGCTGGCTGTCCTCGTCGGCGCGCGTGAGCCAGTACGCGGCGACGATGGGAACGAAGGTGAGCAGGATGACCAGCACCGCCACGACGTTGGTGACCGGTCGCTGCCGCGGGCGGATCAGCTCCTGCAGCATCCAGATCGGCAGCGTGGTCTGCTGGCCGGCGGTGAAGGTGGTGACGATGACCTCGTCGAAGCTCAGCGCGAAGGCGAGCAGCGCGCCGGCGAGCAGCGCCGAGCCGAGCTGCGGGAGGATGACGTGGCGGAAAGTCTGGAAGGCGTTCGCGCCGAGGTCCATCGAGGCCTCGATCAGCGACGGGCTCATGCGCCGCAGCCGCGCCACCGCGTTGTTGTAGACCACCACGACGCAGAAGGTGCCGTGGCCGATGACGATGGTCCAGAAGGAGAACGGGATCTCCATCGCGTGGTAGGCCGAGCGCAGCGCCATGCCGGTGAGCACGCCGGGCAGCGCGATCGGCAGGATGAGCAGCAGGCTGATCGCCTCGCGGCCGAAGAAGCGCGTGCGCGCCAGCGCGCCGGCGGCCAGCGTCCCCAGCACCAGCGCCAGCGCCGTGGCCAGTGCGGCGACCTGCGCCGAGAGCTTCATGGCCGCCCACACGTCCTCGCGCTCCATGGCCACGCCGAACCACTGCGTGGTCAGCGCCGGCGGCGGGAACACATAACTCTTGTCCTCGGCGCTGAACGCGTAGAGCACGATCAGCACCAGCGGCAGGTGCAGGAACAGCACCGCCCCGCCGGTGGCGAGCTTCAGCGCGAGCGAGGCCTCAGAGCGCATCGAAGGCCCCCTTGCGCTTGGCGAACCACAGGTACAGCGCGATGACGACGATGGGCACCAGCGCGAACGCCGCCGCGAAGGGCAGGTTGCCGGCCACGCCCTGCTGGCGGTACACCACCTGGCCGATGTACAGCGTGGAGTTGCCGATGACCTGCGGGATGATGTAGTCGCCCAGCGTCAGCGAGAAGGTGAAGATCGAGCCGGCGGCGATGCCCGGCATGGCCATCGGCAGGATGACCCGGCGCAGGGTCTGGTTCGGGGCGGCGCCCAGGTCGGCCGAGGCTTCCAGCAGCGAGGGTGGGATGCGTTCGATCGCCGCCTGGATGGGCAGGATCATGAACGGCAGCCACATGTAGACGAACACGATGAAGGTGCCCAGCGGCGAGAAGGACAGCGAGTTGCCGCCGACCACCGGCAGCGCGAGCAGCGCGTCGAGCAGCCACTGCAGGTGCAGCGTCTGCGCCGCCCAGGAGATCGCACCCTCCTTGGCGAGCAGCAGCTTCCAGGCGTACAGACGCACCAGATAGCTCGACCACAGCGGCAGCATCACCGCGATGTAGAGCATCGCCTTCGTGCCGCCGCGCGCGTGGCGCGCCATGTAGTAGGCGATCGGGAGGCCGATCGCCGTGCAGGCCACGGTGACCAGCAGCGCCATCAGCGTGGTGCGCAGCGCGACGTCCAGGTTGGCCGGCTCGAAGATCGCGCGGAAGTTCGACAGGCCGATCTCGTGGACGATCTGGCCGGAGAAGTCGTCGAGGCGGAAGAAGCTGTGCGCCAGCAGGCTCAGCAGCGAGCCCAGGTAGACGATGCCGAACCACAGCAGCGGCGGCCCGAGCAGCAGGCCGAGCAGCAGGCCGCGGCGCGTGACCAGCAGCACCGAGATGCGGTCGGCGAGGCCGGGCGCAGCCGCCGCAGTGTTCATGCGGGTGTGTCCTGGATGACATGCACGGCGGCCTCGGGCCAGTGCAGGTGCACTTCGGCGCCCAGCGCGGGCGGCTCGGGCAGCTTTGCCACCGGCACGTCGGCCATCAGCCGTTCGCCGCCGGGGAGGTCCACGGACAGGCGCCAGAACGCGCCGAAGTACTGCGCCTCGGCCAGCGGCCCGCCGGCGCGTGCGCCTTCGGCGGCGCCGAGGCTGACGAGTTCGGGGCGGATCATCACCGCGTCGGCCTCGGCGTGGCGGCGCGCGATCTCGCCGTGCAGCACGTTGGCCGAGCCGACGAACTCCGCGACGAAGCGGGTGCGCGGCTTGCCGTACAGCTCGGCTGGCGTCGCCACCTGCTCGAGCCTGCCCTGGTTGAACACACCGATGCGGTCGCTCATCGACAGCGCCTCGTGCTGGTCATGGGTGACGAACACGAAGGTGATGCCGAGCTGGCGCTGCAGCCGCTTGAGCTCGCCCTGCATCTGCTCGCGCAGCTTGAGGTCGAGCGCGCCCAGCGGCTCGTCGAGCAGCAGCACCTTGGGCTGGTTGATCAGCGCGCGGGCCAGGGCGACGCGCTGCCGCTGTCCGCCGGAGAGTTGCACCGGCCGGCGTGCGCCCATGCCGGGCAGGCGCACCAGCTCGAGCATCTCCTCGGCGCGCTTTGCGCGTTCCGCCTTGGGCGTGCCGCGCACCATCAGGCCGTAGGCGACGTTCTCCGCGATCGTCATGTGCGGGAACAGCGCGTAGTCCTGGAACACCGTGTTCACCGGCCGCTGGAAAGGCGGGCGGCGACTGACGTCCTCGCCGTCGATCCGGATGCTGCCGGCGCTCGGCAGCTGGAATCCGCCGATCATGCGCAGACAGGTGGTCTTGCCCGAGCCCGAGGGCCCGAGCAGGGTGAAGAATTCCCCGCGCTCGATGGCGAGGTCGACGTTGTCGACCGCGCGCACCGCCTTGCCCGCGGTGTCGAAGATGCAGGAAACCTGTGCGAGCTGGACAGCGGTCATGCCGGCCCCTCGTCCGTCGGGGACGCCGGGCGATTCCCCGAAGGGATGCCGGCCGGCCGGGGCGCGGTCCGGCGTCCGGCCAGCATCACGGTCGATGTCACGTCGGTCGACTCAACGGCCGCCGAGCACGGCGATGTAGTCCGACACCCACTTGTGGTACGGCACGCACTGGTCGTTCTGCGTCTTGCACTTCGAAGTGGGCGTCTTCCAGAACGCGATCTTGTCGAACGAGCCCAGGCCCTGGCGCTCGCAGCCGCCGTCGCCGAGCAGCTTGTTGCCCTTGCAGGCGTCGAGCACCGCCGGCACCGAGCCGAACCAGGCCGCCAGGTCGCCCTGCAGCTTCGGGTTGATCGAGTGCTCCAGCCACATGTAGGCGCAGTTGGGGTGCTTGGCCTCGGCGTGCATCATCGTCGTGTCGGCCCATCCGGTCGCGCCCTCGACGGGCACCACGGTGGCGATCGGCGCCTTCTTGCTGCCCAGGATGTTGGCCTGGAACTGCCAGCTGCTCGAGGCGGCCACGCCTTCGTTGGTGAAGTCATCGATCTGCACGAAGGCGTCGTGCCAGTACTTGCCGACCAGCTTGCGCTGGCCGCGCAGCAGGTCGAGCGCAGCCTTGTACTGCGCCTCGTTGAGCTCGTACGGATCCTTGATGCCGAGCTCGGGCTTCTTCTTCATCAGGTACAGCGCGGCGTCGGCGATGTAGATCGGGCCGTCGAAGGCCTGCACGCGGCCCTTGTTGCTCTTGCCGTCGGGCAGGTTCTGCTCCTCGAAGACCACGCTCCACGACGTCGGCTTCTTGTCGCCGAACACCTTGGTGTTGTACATGAGCACGTTCCAGCCCCACTGGTAGGGCACGCCGTAGTGCTGGCCGTTGACGTAGTGCCAGGGCGCCTTCTGCAGCCGCGCATCGACCTTGCCGTAGCTGGGTACCAGCGCGGTGTTGATCGGCTGCACGCGCTTGCCGGCGATCAGGCGCATCGACGCGTCGCCCGAGGCGGTGACGAGGTCGAAGCCGCCTTCGTTCATCAGCGCCACCATCTCGTCGGAGGTGCCGGCGGTCTTCACGTTGACCTTGCAGCCGGTCTTCTTCTCGAAGTCGGTGACCCAGTCGAAGTTCTTGTCGGTGGCGCCGCGTTCGATGTAGCCGGCCCAGGCGACGATGTCGACCTGACCCTCGCCCTTGCCGATGGCCTTGAGCGGCTGCATCTGCTGGGCGAACGAGGCGCTGGCGAGGGCCGCCGTGGCCGCCGCGACGGCGGCGATGTGGATGGACTTCATGCGGTGCATCTCCTTGGAGCAGGCCTGCCTTGCCGGCATGGGCGAACGGTTCGCCGGCCGAAGGACGCCGCGGAGTGTTCCGCATGGACAGCGGTGGCGAAAAGTTCAATATTGGCAGCCCGCCCGTTCTCGAAAATCGATATCCGGGTCAACCCGAGGCCGAGGTCGCATGCAGCGCCACTTCACGCTCAAGCAGTTCCGCTACTTCCTGGCGGTGTCCGAGGCCGCCTCGGTGGCCGGAGCGGCTCGCATGCTGAACATCGCGCAGTCGGCGCTGACCAAGAGCATCCAGGATCTGGAGGACACGCTCGGCGCCGCGCTGTTCGAGCGCAGCAGCCGCGGCATGGTGCTGACGCAGCAGGGCTGGCGCTTCCAGGCCAGCGCGCGCAAGGTGCTGTCCGCAGTGGCCGAGGCCGGCACGGTCGACAACGACCGCGCCGAGACGCTGTCAGGCAACCTGGTCATCGGCGTGACCAGCCTGGTGGCCGGCTACTACCTCGCCGAGCTGTTCGCCCGCTTCGCGCGCTCGCATCCTTCGGTGCAGATCCAGGTGGTGGAGGACGATCCGCCCTTCCTCGAGCACCTGCTGATCAACGGCGAGCTGGACCTGGCGATCATGGTCTCCAACGCGCTCGGCGAGCCGCACGCGCTGGTCGTGGAGGAGCTGACGCGCTCGCAGAACCGGGTGTGGATGGCGTCCAGCCACGGGCTCGCCGACCGACCGACGCTGAGCCTGGCCGACTGCGCCGCGCACCCCCTGGTGGTGCTGGAGGCCGACCGCATCGAGGGCGTGCTGCGCGCCGTCTGGTCGCGCTACGGGCTGCAGCCGAAGGTGATGATGCGCACCGGCTCGCTGGAGGCGGTGCGTTCGCTGATCGGCGTGGGCGCCGCGATCACCATCCTGCCCGACTTCCTCTACCGCCCCTGGACGCTGGACGCGCAGCACATCGAGGCGCGCAGTCTCGGCGACGCCGTGCCGACCATCGACGTCGGCCTGGTCTGGCGGCGCGGCTCGCGCACGCGCGAGGTGGTGCAGGAATTCATCGAGATCGCGCGCGAGCAGGCGCGCTCGGGCCGCATGCGCTGAGCCCGGTCAGGCCTCGATGCGCCGCAGGTTCTGCGCAGCGTCGAAGAACTGGTGCGGTTCGCCGAGCAGCCACCGGGCCAGCTCGTCCAGCCGCGCCGAGCCGACCTCGATGGCCGGCAGCTCCAGGGTGATGGTCTCGAACCCGTCGAAGTTGGTCATCTTGAAGTGCAGACGGCCGTTGTCGTGGTCGGGCGTGACCTGCACCGCCAGCGCGAAGTCGACGACCAGCTCGTAGCGCATCTCCTGCAGCTTGTTGTTCTCCGGGTGGCGTACCGGCTGCGCGTGCACCGGCGCGCCACCCTGGCGCAGGCGCGACTCGATCTTCTCGATGTCGGGCAGGAAGTCCTTCACCAGCGCGAGCTTCTGGCCGTTGCGCAGCCGGCCGTGCAGCGCGATGTAGTCGTGCACGTCGTGGCCGCGCAGCTTCTTGCGCCGTGCGTCGACCTTCAGGTCGACGATCGGCAGTTGCTCGAAGGACGTGCGGCGATCGAGCACGTAGCGCACCTTGGACGCCGGCTTGAGCACCTCGAGCTGGCGGATCAGCGTGTCGAAGTAGGTGAAGGTGGTCTTGCAGGCGGCTTCGGCGAGCAGCGTGTTGCGCTCGGCAGCGGCCAGGTCAATGGTCTGTCCCGCCTTGGCCGCTTCGGCCTGGCGCTTGAGGTCGTCGAGGAAACCCACGTGCTGATGGTCTGACCGTGTTGAGCGGCGGAGCATATCGCAGCAGGCCGGCGGGCGTTTCATCAAGGCTCGGGGGCGGCTCTGTCACGATGGCGCCATGACGGAGATCGAGTTGAAGTTCCAGGTGCCCCGGGAGCGGCGCGAGGCGGTGGCGGCGGCCGTGGCCGGCCGCGCCGGCGCGGCGAGCGTGCAGCGCCTGCAGGCGGTCTACTTCGACACCGCCGGGGGCGAACTCGCGGCGGCCGGCGTGGCCCTGCGCGTGCGCCGCGAAGGGCCGCGCTGGGTGCAGACGCTGAAAGCCGCATCGGACGACGCGATGACGCGCCTGGAGCACAACGTCGAGCGTGCCGGCCGCGCCAGCGAGCCGCCGCTGCCGGACCCCGCATTGCACGAAGGCACGGCAGCCGGTGCGCGGTTGGCCGCGGCGCTCGCCGGAGTGCCGGACGCCGCGCTGCAGTGCCAGTACCGCACCGACATCCGCCGCACGGCGCGCCAACTGCGCGTGCGCGGCGCCACGCTGGAGCTGGCCTTCGACCGCGGATGCATCATCGCCGGCGAGCGGCGGCTGCCCGTCTGCGAACTGGAGATCGAGTTGCTGCGCGGCTCAGCTGCCGCGCTGCTCGGCACCGCGCGCCAGTGGGTGGCGCGGCACGGCTTGTGGCTGGACACGCGCAGCAAGGCCGAACGCGGCACCCTGCTCGCTGCGGGCCAGCCGCGCTCACCGGCACGCAAGGCCGCGACGGTCGAGCTTCGCGCCGACATGGGCGTCAGCGCTGCGCGTCGCTGCGTGCTGGGCGAATGCCTGCAGCAGGTGTCCGTCAACGCCAGCCAGGTGGCGGGCGGCGATTTCGGCGACGAGCATGTGCACCAGTTGCGTGTCGGCCTGCGGCGCCTGCGCACGGCGCTGCGCCTGTTCGACGTTGCGGGGGAGGCAGTCGCGCTGAGCGAGGCCAGCGCGGCGCTGTTCGGTGCGCTCGGCGCGGCGCGCGACCTGGCCGCGGTGGGCGCGCCGCTGCGCGAGCGGCTGGGTCAGGCGATGTCCGCCGCCGGCGTGGCACTCGCGGCGCCCGCGCTGCCGCTGGGCGGGGCGGCCGAGCCGGCCGAGTCGATGCGCGCGGCGGCTGCGCAAGCCTTGCTGCTGGACCTGATCGCCGCGACGCTGCCGGGAGACGCGGCGGAGGCCGAAGCGCCTGCTGCCGAAGCCCTGGCCCGCCGGCTCCGCCGCTGGCATCGCGGTGTGGCCAGGGACGCCGCGAACTTCGCCGCGCTCGACGACGAGGGCAAGCACCGCCTGCGCAAGCATGTCAAGCGCCTGCGCTATGCCGTCGAGTTCACGCAATGCCTGCTCGGTGCGAAGAAGGTCTCGCGCTACCTGCGTGCGCTGGCGGCGCTGCAGGAGCGTCTGGGGGCGCTGAACGACGTGATGGTCGCGATCGACGCGTTCCGCGAGCCGGCTGCGCACGACCCGGCCGCCGGCTTCGCGCTGGGCTGGCTGGCGGCCCGGCGCGAGGCGCTGATCGCCGACTGCACGCCGGCGATCGAACGCCTCGCCCGCACCCGGCGGCCCTGGAAAGGCTGAGCCGGATTCCCTCAGCGCACGCGCAGGCCCGGCGTGGCGCCTGGCCAGGGCTCGAGGACGTAGAGGCCCGGGTGGGTCTTCTCGTCGGCATGGCTGGCGGCCAGCACCATGCCCTCGCTGATGCCGAATTTCATCTTGCGCGGGGCGAGATTGGCCACCATCACCGTGAACTTGCCGATCAGGTCTTCGGGCTTGTACGCCGACTTGATGCCCGAGAAGACGTTGCGTGTGCGGCCCTCGCCGACGTCCAGCGTGAGGCGCAGCAGCTTGTCGCTGCCCTCGACATGCTCGCACTGGACGATCTTGGCGATGCGCAGGTCGACCCTGGCGAAGTCGTCGACCTTGATCTCGGCGGCCAGCGGTTCGCCGCCGGGCGGCGGCAGCTCGACCTTCGGCGGCTCGAAGAGCTTGTCCAGCAGGGCCGGGTCGACGCGCTGCATCAGGTGCTTGTACTCGCCGATGACGTGGCCGCCGAGCGCGCGCGAGGCGTCCGCGAAGGTCATCGGCGCCACCTTCAGGAACGCCTCGACCTGAGTGGCCAGCGCCGGCAGCACCGGCTTGAGGTAGATGGTGAGCACGCGGAAGGCCTCGATGCACACCGTGCAGACGTCGTGCAGCACGGCGTCCTGGCCCGCCTTCTTGGCCAGCTCCCAGGGCCTGTTCGCATCCACGTACTCGTTGACGCGGTCGGCCAGCAGCATGATCTCGCGCAGCGCCTTGCCGTACTCGCGCTCCTCGTAGAGCCGCTCGACCTCGGCGCGGTGGGCACGCAGGCCGTCGAGCAGGGTGCGGCCCTCCACGCCGATGTCCGACGACAGCTTGCCGGCGAAGCGCTTGCTGAGGAAGCCGGCGGCCCGGCTGGCGATGTTGATGTACTTGCCGACCAGGTCGCTGTTGACGCGGGCGACGAAGTCGTCGGGATTGAAGTCGATGTCCTCGACCTTCGAGTTCAGCTTGGCGGCGATGTAGTAGCGCAGCCACTCGGCGTTCATGCCGAGCTCGAGGTATTTCAGCGGCGAGATCCCGGTACCGCGGCTCTTGCTCATCTTCTCGCCGCCGTTGACGGTGATGAAGCCGTGCACGAACACCTTGTCCGGCGTCTTGCGGCCGCTGAAATGCAGCATCGCCGGCCAGAACAGGGTGTGGAAGTAGGTGATGTCCTTGCCGATGAAGTGGACCTGCTCGAGGGCCGGATCCTTCATCAGCGCGTCGTAGTCGCGCCCGGATTTGGCGCAGTAGTTCTTCAGCGAGGCGAGGTAGCCCACCGGGGCGTCGAGCCAGACGTAGAAGTACTTGTCCTCGGTGTCGGGAATGCGGATGCCGAAATACGGCGCGTCGCGGCTGATGTCCCAGTCCGCGAGGCCGACGCGGCCTTCCTCGTCGGTGGCGAACCACTCGCGGATCTTGTTCAGCACCTCGCCCTGAAGACGGCCGGGCGTCTGCGTCCACTCCTGCAGGAAGTCCAGGCAGCGCTGCGACGACAGCTGGAAGAAGTGGTGCTCGCTGCTCTTCATCACCGGCGTCGCGCCGGTCAGGGTCGAGTAGGGATTCTTCAGCTCGGTGGGTGTGTAGACCGCACCGCAGACCTCGCAGCTGTCGCCGTACTGGTCCTTCGCGCCGCACTTCGGGCATTCGCCCTTGATGTAGCGGTCGGGCAGGAACATGCCCTTCACGGGATCGTAGAACTGCTCGATCGCGCGCACGGCGATCAGGCCCTGGCGGCGCAGCGCGAGATAGATGTCGCGCGCCAGCTCGTGGTTCTCGGCGCCGTCGGTCGAGTGCCAGTTGTCGAAGCCGATGTGGAAGCCATCGAGGTACTGCGCGCGCCCGGCGGCGATCTGCTCGACGAATTCCTGCGGCGTGAGCCCGGCCTTCTCGGCGGCGATCATGATCGGCGCGCCGTGCGCGTCGTCGGCGCAGACGAAGTGCACCTCGTGGCCCAGCATGCGCTGGAAGCGCACCCAGATGTCGGCCTGGATGTACTCCATCATGTGCCCGACGTGGAACGGCGCGTTCGCGTAGGGCAGGGCAGTGGTGACGAAGAGCTTGCGGGTCATGGGGGGCAGCAGCCGGCGCGGGAAACGCCGATTCTAGGCCGCCCCCGCCACGGCACCCTGGCCTGCTGGCGCGCCGTGCGGCAGGGGTCAGTCGAACATCAACTGCGGCAGCAGCAAGCTGATCTGGGGGATGTAGGTGACCAGCAGCAGGAACAGCAGCAGGATGGAGAGCCACGGCAAGGCGGCGCGCGTGACCTGCACCAGACTCATGCCGGTGATGCCTGAGGTGACGAACAGGTTCAGGCCCACCGGCGGCGTGATCATGCCGATCTCCATGTTGACCACCATGATGATGCCCAGATGGATCGGATCGATGCCCAGCTGCGTGGCAATCGGGAAGAAGATCGGCGCGAGGATCAGGATGATGCCAGTGGGCTCCATGAAGTTGCCTGCCACCAGCAGAATGATGTTGACCACCAGCAGGAACATCCACGGCTGCATGCCCGCGGCCAGGATGTGCTCCGCAATGGTCTGCGGAATGCGCTCGGTGGTCAGCACGTGGGCAAAGAGCAGCGCGTTGGCGATGATGAACATGAGCATCACCGTGGTCTTGCCGGCTTCCAGAAACACCTCGGGGAGCTTCTTCACACTGATGTCGCGGTAGACGACCACGGCCACGAAGACGGCGTAGACCGCGGAAACGGCAGCCGCTTCGGTCGGCGTGAAGATGCCGCCGTAGATGCCTCCCATGATGATGACCAGCAGCATCAGCCCCCAGACCGACTCCCGAAAGGTCTTCCAGACCTCGGCAGCGCCGGCCCTCTCGGTCTTGGTCAGCGTCAGCTTGCCGGCTCGCCACCACACGGCGAACGCCAGCATGAAGGCCAGCAGCAGCCCTGGCACCACGCCGGCCATGAACATGCGGCCCACCGATACCTCGGTGACGGCGGCGTACACGACCATCACGATGGACGGCGGAATCAGGATGCCCAGCGTGCCGGCATTGCAGATGACGCCGGCGCCGAATTCCTTCGGGTAGCCGCTGCGCACCATGCCGGCGATGACGATGGAGCCGACCGCCACCACGGTGGCGGGACTGGAACCGGAAACCGCCGCGAACAGCGTGCAGGCCAGAACGCCTGCGATCGCCAGGCCGCCGCGAAGGTGGCCGACCGCTGCGATGGCGAAGTTCACCATGCGCTTGGCCACGCCGCCGGTGCTCATCAGCGCGCCGGCGAGCACGAAGAAGGGGATCGACATCAGCGTGTAGTGCTCGCTGGTCTCGAAGATCTTGATGGTCATGCTGGCCAACGAGTCCTGCCCGACAAGCAGGATGGTCAGCAGGCTGGACAGCCCCAGCGAGATGGCCACGGGCATGCCCAGGGCCATGAGGACGAACAGCGTGGTGAACAGGATGATGGTGTTCATGCCTCAGACTCCTGCGACTTGAGCTTTAGTGCTTCGGCCGCCTCGTCGGCGAGGTGCAGGCTGTCCGACTTACCGCTGACCAGTTGCCACAGCACCTGCAGGAAGCGGAAGGTCAGCAGCAGGTAGCCGAACGGCAGGATCGATCGCACCACCCAGACCGGGATGGGCAGATCCTCGAGCTCGACGCCGACCATCTTCATCTTGCTCACGTAGGTCCAGGCGCCGACGATGACGATGCCGGCGTACAGCAGGCACAGCATCACGACGACGATCGACGTCGCCCGGCGGACCCCGGCAGGGAACAGGCGGACCAGGGCATCGACCCCGATGTGGGCGCCCACCCTGACGCCGTAGGAGATGCCCACGAAGATCATCACGGCGAAGAACACCGTGGTCAGCTCCAGCGCCCAGGTGAAGCCGGAATTGAACACGTAGCGCAGGACGACCTGCACGAAGGTAAGCGCGGTCATGGCGGCCAGCATGAGCATGACCAGCCACTCCTCCAGACGATCGAGCCAGCGCATCTTGTGTCTCCCCCGACGGCCAGGTGCACGGCCGGGGCCACCGGGGGTGGCCCTGCCGGGCGGAACCGGGCGCAGATTACTTCTTGTTGGCGGCGAGTGCAGCGTCGACGATGTCCTTGCCGATGTCGCCCTCGAACTTCTTCCACACCGGCTTCATGGCCTCGCGCCACTGGGCCTGCTCGGCCTTGCTCATCGGCAGCACCTCGGCCTTCTTGTCGGCGATGACCTTCTTGCGGAAGGCATCGTCTTCGTCGAATGCCACCTTGTTGCCGTACTTGATCGATTCCGTCATGGCTTCGTCCAGGCCCTTGCGCACGTCGGGCGGCAGCTTGTCCCAGAAGGAGGCATTGGCGATGACCATGTAGTCGAGCACGCCGTGGTTGGAGTCCATGACGTACTTCTGGACCTCGTGGAACTTCTTCGTGTAGATGTTCGACCACGGATTCTCGGTGCCGTCCACCACGCCCGTCTGCAGTGCCTGGTAGACCTCGGCGAAGGCGAGCTTCTGCGGGTTGCCGCCGACGGCCTTGAACTGCGCCTCGAGCACGTCGGAGCTCTGGATGCGGAACTTCAGGCCCTTGGCGTCGGCCGGCGTGCGCAGCGGCTTGCTGGCCGAAAGCTGCTTCATGCCGTTGTGCAGGTAGCCCAGGCCCTTGATGCCCTTCTTGGTCATCGAGTTCAGCAGCTCCTGCCCCTTGGGGCTGGCCTGGAAGCGGTCCACCGCGTCGATGTCGTCGAACAGGAAGGGCAGGTCGAACACCTGCAGCTTGGGCGTGTACTTGGCGAACTTGGCCAGCGACGGCGCGATGATCTGCACGTCTCCCAGCAGCAGTGCTTCCATCTCCTTGCCGTCGCCGAACAGCTGGCTGTTCGGGAAGACCTGCACCTCGACCTTGCCGGGCAGCTTCTTCTCGGCGAGTTCCTTGAACTTCAGCGCGGCCTGACCCTTCGGTGTCTGGTCGGCCACGACGTGGCTGTACTTGATGACGATCGGCTGCGCGTGCGCGAAGGCATGCGCAAGGCAGAGGGCTGCCGATGCGGCCAGGAGGCGAACTCTCATGGGGGTCTCCTATTGTGGGGTGTCGGACGGAAATCGAATTGCACAAATGTACGTGCCCACGCACCGCCTGGAAATGTGGAAACTACGTCAATGGGCGGTGGCCGGCGATGGCGGCTGCCCCGCCGTCGCCCCACCCCCCCGGGGCCGGCACCCGGGCCGCGGCGGCGAGTCCACCCTGCTGCCGAGTCGCCTGTGGCACTCCCGCTAGACTTGCGGCCTCCGAATCCTGAAGCCGACCACCTCATGTCCCTGAACCCGCAGGCCGTCACCGAGGCGCTCAAGTCCGTGATCGATCCGAATACCGGCAAGGACTTCGTGTCCACCAAGCAGCTGAAGAACCTGAAGATCGAAGGCGGCGACGTGTCCTTCGACGTCGAACTCGGCTATCCGGCGAAGAGCCAGATCCCGGCACTGCGCAAGGCGCTGATCGCCGCGGCGCGCAGCGTGCCCGGCGTCGACAACGTCAGCGCCAACCTCGGCACGAAGATCATCGCTCACGCGGTGCAGCGCGGCGTGCAGTTGTTGCCCAATGTCAAGAACATCGTCGCCGTCGCCTCGGGCAAGGGCGGCGTCGGCAAGAGCACCACCGCCGTCAACCTCGCGCTGGCGCTGGCCGCGGAGGGCGCGGCGGTGGGCATCCTCGATGCCGACATCTACGGCCCCAGCCAGCCGATGATGATGGGCATCGAAGGCCGCCCGGAGAGCGCCGACGGCAAGACCATGGAGCCGCTGGAGAACTACGGCGTGCAGGTGATCTCGATCGGCTTCCTGATCGAGCCCGACAACCCGATGATCTGGCGCGGCCCGATGGCCACGCAGGCGCTCGAGCAACTGCTGCGCCAGACCAACTGGAGCAACCTCGATTACCTGATCATCGACATGCCGCCGGGAACCGGCGACATCCAGCTGACGCTCTCCCAGCGCGTGCCGCTGACCGGCGCGGTGATCGTTACCACGCCGCAGGACATCGCCCTGCTCGATGCCAGGAAGGGCATCAAGATGTTCGAGAAGGTGGGCGTGCCCATCCTCGGCATCGTCGAGAACATGGCGGTGCACGTGTGCGAGAAGTGCGGCCATGTCGAGCACATCTTCGGCGAGGAGGGCGGCAAGCGCATGGCGGCCGAGTACCAGATGGACTACCTCGGCGCGCTGCCGCTGAACCTGTCGATCCGGGTGCAGGCCGACGCCGGCCGGCCCACCGTGGTCAGCGACCCCGACGGCGAGATCGCCGGCCTGTACAAGAGCGTGGCCCGCCAGGTGGCGGTGAAGATCGCGCAGCGCGCGAAGGACTTCAGCTCGAAGTTCCCGACCATCTCGATCTCCAAGAACACCTGAGAGGCCGTCGCCGATGACCGAGCGCCCTGCCGTGACCGTCGCGGTCGTGATGGAGCGCGACTTCCAGCCCAACCGCTGGGAGGACTGGCGCCACCGCATCGTCGAGGTCGTGCCGATGGAGGCGGCCTTCGGCGACGCGCCCCGCGTGCTGCGCGACGACGGCAAGCTACAGCGCACGCTGCACCCCGGCTTCACGGTCGAACTGTTCGCCGACGAGGGCGAGGGCTACTACCTGAATCTGACCAGCGGCGCACCGGTGTGGTTCGTCGTCTGGCGCAGCGACGACGAGGATCCGTCGCGCGCCTGGCCCGAGCAGGTGACGCTGTCGTACAACGAGGCCGGTCGCCGCATGGACGCCCAGGAGCGCGTCGACAACGTGCCGCTGCAGGCGGAACTGCGCGACTGGCTGCAGGCGTTCACCGACACGAACTACAGGCCCGAGCCCAAGCAGCGCAAGCGTCCGGCGTCGTTCCGGGCGCCGGATCAGCGCGGGCCGTGAGGCGCCCATGAGCAACGGGGACGGCTTCCTCTCGCGCTGGTCGCGGCGCAAGGCGCTGGTGCGCGAGGGCCGCGAGGCGGCCGAGGCGCCGCCGGGCGCACCTGGCGCCAAGGTCGAGCCGCCTTCGCCGCCGCAAGTGGAGACTCCCCCGGCCGCACCGATCGCGTTCGAGACGCAGGCCCCGCCCGAAATCCCGGCCGAAGCGCCGCCGACGCTGGAGGACGTGGCCGCGCTGACACCCGCCTCGGACTTCACCCGCTTCGTCGCCCGCGACGTCGACCCGAGCGTGAAGAACGCGGCGCTGAAGAAGCTGTTCGCCGATCCGCAGTTCAACGTGATGGACGGCCTGGACATCTACATCGACGACTACGGCAAGCCCGACCCGCTGCCCGCGGGCATGCTGCGCAAGATGGCGCAGTCGCAATTCCTCGGGCTGTTCACCGACGAGAAGAAGCCGGCCCGCGTGGCCGGCGAGGCTGCCGCCCCGGCCGACGGCGCGGCGCCGAACGACATCATGGAAGAGTTGCCCGATGAGAACGCTGATCTGCGACTGCAATCGCACGATGCCGCTGAGCCCGCAGAGCCTGGCGCCGGTGAGTCAGGCGCTGGCGAAGACGCCGCTGGCGAGCGCTGACGGGCTCGACACCGTCCACACGCTGCTGTGCCGCCGCGAGGCCGGCGCGTTCCAGCGTGCCGCCAAGGAGGGCGATGACCTGCTCGTCGCCTGCACGCAGGAGCGCAGGCTCTTCCTCGAGCTGAACGAGCAGACCGAGGGCGCGCCGGGCCTGGCCGAGCGGCCGATCCGCTTCGTGAACATCCGCGAGACCGGCGGCTGGTCCAAGGATGCGAAGGAGGCCGCGCCGAAGTTCGCCGCGCTGATCGCCGCGGCCCAGTTGCCCGACCCCGACCCGGTGGCGACGGTCAGCTACCGTTCGCAGGGCCGCTGCCTGGTGATCGGCGGTGCCGACGCGGCCGAGCGGGCCGCCGCGATGCTGGCCGACAAGCTCGAGGTGACGCTGCTCGTCGACCGACCGGGCGGCGCGCTGCCGCAGGCGCGCGAGCGTGCCGTGCAGGCGGGCCGGCTGACCAGGCTCGGCGGCTGGCTGGGCGCCTTCCACGCCGAGTGGGAAAGCGGCAACCCGATCGACCTGGACCTGTGCACGCGCTGCAACGCCTGCATCGACGCCTGCCCCGAGGGCGCGATCGACTTCAGCTACCAGGTCGACCTGTCGGCCTGCAAGAGCCACCGCGACTGCGTGAAGGTGTGCGATGCGGCCGGCGCGATCGACTTCCAGCGTGTGCCGCAGCAGGTCGCGGAGGGCTTCGACCTCGTGCTCGACCTGCGCGAGAGCCCGGCGTTCACGATGCACCAGCCGCCCCAGGGTTACTTCCACGTCGGGCGCAGCGGCGACAGCGAGCGCAAGCTGATCGACGCGGTGCTCAAGCTGCGCGAGCTGACCGGCGAGTTCGAGAAACCGAAGTTCTTCCAGTACCGGCAGAAGCTGTGCGCGCACAGCCGCAACGAGCAGATCGGCTGCAGTGCCTGCATCGACGTCTGCTCGGCGCGCGCGATCCGCAGCGATGCCTCGCGCAAGGGCAAGGCCAAGGGCGATCAGGCTGGTGGCATCGTCGTCGAGCCGCACCTGTGCGTGGGCTGCGGCGCCTGCAGCACGGTGTGCCCGAGCGGCGCGCTTGCGTTCGGCTATCCCGGTCCGGCAGACCAGGGCCGCAGGCTGCGCACCATGCTGACCGCCTACCGGCAGGCCGGCGGCAAGGATGCGGCGCTGCTGCTGCACAGCGAGGGCGCCGGCACGCGCCTGATCGGCGAACTCGGCCGCGCCGCGCGCACCGACGAGAACGTGCGCGGGGTGCCGGCGCGCGTGCTGCCGGTGGCGCTGTGGCACACGGCGAGCACCGGCCTGGACCTGTGGCTGTCGGCCATCGCCTGCGGCGCGAGCCAGGTCTGGGTGCTGCTCACCGACGAGGAGGCGCCCGAGTACCGCCAGGCGCTGTCCGAGCAGATGGCGGTGGCGCAGGCCATCCTGAGCGGGCTCGGCTACCGCGGCGAGCACTTCAAGTGCATCGAGGTGCGCGATGCGCGCGACCTCGCCGCGCTGGACTACGCGCTGCGAAGCCCCGCCGCGCAGGGCGTGGCGAGTCCCGCCGCACTGGCTGTGCAGGCCGAGAAGCGCGCCACGCTGGACCTCGCGCTCGACCACCTGCTGGCGCAGGCGCCGGCTGCCGCCGACGAGATCGCCCTGCCCGCTGCCGGCTCGCCCTTCGGGACGCTGCGCGTCGACGCCGCCAAGTGCACGTTGTGCCTGAGCTGCGTCGGCGCCTGCCCGGAGAGCGCGCTGGCGGACAACCCGGAAAAGCCCCAGCTCAGGTTCATCGAGAAGAACTGCGTCCAGTGCGGACTGTGCGCCACCACCTGCCCGGAGGACGCGATCACGCTGCAACCGCGGCTGTGGCTGGTCGAAGGCGGCAAGGCGCGCAAGTCGGCGCGCGTGCTCAACGAGGCCGAGCCCTACCGCTGTATCCGCTGCGGCAAGCCCTTCGGCACGCTGCGCGCCATCGAGAGCATGATCACCAAGCTCTCCGGCCACAGCGCCTTCCAGGGCGAGGCGCTGAAGCGGCTGCAGATGTGCGGCGACTGTCGCGTGGCCGACATCTACAGCAACCCGAACGAGACCAAGATCACCGACCTATGAGCGACAGACTGACCGCCCTCAGCTTTGCGACCGCGGACGACAGCGAGGAGCTCGCGCGCGCCGAGCTCTACGGCCTGCTGGCGCGGCTGTGGATGGCCGCGCCGGACGAGGCGTTGCTCGAGCAGTTCCGCGTCGCGGTGACTCAGGCCCCGCAGGAGGGTGCCTTCCTCGAAGGGCCCTGGGCCGCACTGGTGGCGGCGATGCGCGCCACCACGCCGCAAGCCGCGGCGCAGGAGTACGACGCGCTGTTCCTCGGCGTGGGCAAGCCGGAGGTGTTCCTCTACGGCTCCTACTACCTCGCCGGCTTCCTCAACGAACGTCCGCTGGCCGTGCTGCGTGACGATCTCGCCGCGCTGGGCCTGGCGCGCGACGAGCAGCGCGGCGAGACCGAGGACCACATCGCCGCGCTGTGCGAGGTGATGCGCTACCTGATTGCCGGAGACGACGTGGCGGTGTGCAACCTGGAGCGCCAGCGGCGCTTCTTCCGCAGCCATCTGCAGCCTTGGGGCGAGAAGCTGTGCGATGCAGTGGGCGCGCATCCGCGCGCGCAGTTGTACGCCGCGCTGGCCGACCTGACCCGCGCCTTCCTGCAGGTGGAAACGCAGGGCTTCGACCTGCTCGAGCTGTAGATCAGACGGCGCGCCCGTCGACGCGCAGCAACACCGTGAATGCCGCCCCGACCCGGCCGTCGGCGCGGTTGGCGGCGCGGATGTCGCCGCCGTAGCGTTCGACGATGCTGCGGCTGATCCACAGGCCCAGACCGGTGCCGTCCTTCTTGCGCGTGACGAAGGGCTGGAACAGCTCGGCGAGCAGGTCCGGCGGGAGTCCGACACCAGTGTCGGCAACGTCGATCTCGACGCCGTCCTCGCCGACGTCGCGCGAGGTCAGCGTCAGCGTGCCTCCATCCGGCATGGCGTGGATGGCGTTGACGAGCAGATTCACGATCACCTGCTGCAACTCGTTGCGGTTCACCGCCGGCCTGCGCGTGGCGCGCAGGTCCTTGACCAGCGCGATGCGGGTGCGCGAGAGCAGGTGCGCCACCAGCACCAGGCAGCTCTCGAGCGCCTGCGCGGTGTCGACCTCGTCGATGTAGCCGGCGAACTCGTTCGGCCGCGCGAACTGCAGCAGCTGCGTGACGATGAGTCGCATGCGCTCGACCTGCTCGTCGACCAGCTTCAGCTCGCCGTGCACACGATGCACGTCCTCGCCGAGCAGCTCGCGCGCCAGGTCGAGGTTCCCCTGGATCACCGCAATCGGGTTGTTGACTTCGTGGGCGATGCTGGCGGTGAGCTGGCCGACCGCGGCGAGCTTCTCGCTGCGCACCAGCTGCTGCTGGGCGGCTTCCAGCGCACGCGTTCGCTCGGCCACCTTGGCGTCGAGCTCGGCGTTCCAGCGTTCCAGTGCACGTGTCTTGTCGGCGATGACGTCGAGCAGGTGGTCGAGGTGGCCGGCAAGCTGGCCGACCTCGTCGTGGCTGCGGACGGGGCCGACGCGCGAGTCCATCTCGCCGCCCTCGATGCGCTGCATGGTCTGCGCCATCTGCTCGATGGGGCCGAAGATGGCGCGTGCACCGCGCAGCGAGACCATCGCCGCGGCGACCATCACCGCGAAGAAGATCGCGCCGATGGCAGCGAGCGCGCCGAATTTCAGCAGCGTGAAGGGCTGCTCGAGGAAGCCGACGTAGAGCATGCCGACGCGCTGCCCGGCGCCGTCGACGAGCGGCTGGTAGCCGGACACGTACCAGTCGCTCACCACGAAGGCACGGTCGAGCCAGGTGCTGCCGCGCCCGAGCACCGCGTCGCGCACCGTCCCCGAGACGCGCGTGCCAATGGCGCGCTGGCCCGGGTCGTCGCCGAACAGCCGGACGTTGGTGCTGATGCGGACATCGTCGAGGAACAGCGTGGCGGTGCCCTGGCTGCCGAAGGGCAGCGAGCCGGCGGGGTAGACGATCTCGTTGATGTGGTCGATGAACGGGAGGTTGCGGTTGAGCAGCATGCCGGCTTGCACGTGGCCGAGGTGCCGTCCATCGGGCGCGATCACCGGCGCGCTGGCGACGACGACCATGGCCCGGTCTTCCTGTGAGCGCGTGGTCGGCGCCGCGTTGCGCGTGTCGACCAGCGGCACGGTGACGCGCGGCAACAGGGCCGGCGCGAGCTGGGCCATTTCCTCGGGGGAGAGCACCTCCACGCTGCCCTCGCGCCTGGCGTCGGCCAGCGGGCGGAAGGCCGGCGCCCCTGTGCCTTCGGCCGCAGGTGCGAAGTCCGTCACCAGCAGTGTGCCGTCGACGCGCCGCAGGTTGAGGAAGTCCAGGCCCTCGCGCGACTTGAAGTGCTGCAGCAGCGGCACGAGCCCCTCCGTCGGTCGCTTGGCCAGCGCGAGGTGCAGCGCGTTCGAGTCTGCCACCGTGGCGGCGCTGGCGCCCACCTCGCCGAGCACGCGCTCGAAGTAGCCGTTGGCCACGGCCAGGTCGGCGCGCACCTTGGTGGTGAGCAGCCGGTCGAAGGTCAGGTTGGCCCACACCAGCAGGATCACGCCGAGCAGCGGCAGCACCACCGCCAGCGGCACCAGCACCATCGCGAGCAGCTTGCCGCGGACGGGCAGGTCGCGGAAGCGGCGGAGCATGCGGTGCGACGCGGCGCGGCTCAGGCGCTGCGGGCCGCGCGCGTCGTGGCGGGCTCGCCCCACTCCGCCACGCGGCGCTCCAGGGTGCGGCGCGAGATGCCCAGCAGCTGGGCGGCGCGCGTCTTGTCGCCACCGACCGATTCCAGCACCGACAGGATGTGCCGCTTCTCCAGCGCATGCAGATCGGTCGGTCGCGCCGCGGGCGCGGCGCGCGCTTCGCTCTCCATGCGTTCCAGGCTCTGATAGAGCGCCGACACGTTCAGCGCGCCGAGGATCAGCGAGCGCTCGATCAGGTTGCGTAGCTCGCGCACGTTGCCCGGCCAGTCGTACTGCCCGAGGTAGGCCAGCTCGTCCGCGCTGACGTCCATCGGCGCCACGCCGAGCCGCGGTGCGAGCGTGGCGACGAAGTGCTCGACGAGGTCGGGAATGTCTTCCTTGTGCGAGCGCAGCGGCGGCAGGTTGATTTCCACCACCTGCAGCCTGTAGTAGAGGTCGGCGCGGAAGCGGCCCTCGGTCACCTCGTCGGTGAGGCGGCGGTTGGTGGCCGCGACGATGCGCACGTCCACCGGGATCTGCTGCTCGCTGCCCACGGGTCGGATGCGCCGATCCTCGAGCACGCGCAGCAGCGTGGCCTGCAGCGACAGGGGCAGGTCGCCGATCTCGTCGAGAAACAGCGTGCCACCCTGCGCGTAGACGAACAGGCCGTCGCGTCCCGGTCCGCGCCCCTTGGCGGCGCCCGGCGCATGTCCGAACAGCTCGTGCTCGATGTGCTCGGGTGACATCGTCGCGCAGTTCACCGGCACGAAGGGCCCGTGCCGGCGCGGGCTGTTGCGGTGCAGGGCCAGCGCAGCCAACTCCTTGCCGGTGCCCGACTCCCCGATCAGCAGCACCGTGCTGTTCACCGCCGCCACGCGCTGCAGCGCGGCCTGCAGGCCTTTGATGGCGATCGAGCGGCCGACCAGACCATCGGCGCCCGGGGTGCGCTGCGACAGCGCGCGCCGCAGCACCCAGTTCTCGCGCTGCAGCCGCGCACGCTCGAGTCCGCGCCGCACGGCATTGAGGATCTGCGTGACGCGAAAGGGCTTCAGGATGAAGTCGCTCGCGCCGGCACGCAGCGCCTCGATGGCGGTGTCGAGGTCGGCAAAGGCGGTGATGAGCACCACCTCGCCGCCGTATCCCTGATCGCGCAATTCGCGCAGCCACGTGATGCCGTCCTTGCCGGGCAGCGTGATGTCGAGGATGAGCAGATCGTATCGGTGCTTGCGCACCAGTTCGTCGCCGGCCTCTGCGTCGGCGGCGCTGTGCACCTCGCCGCAACGGCTGGCCAGTGTCTTCTCGAGGAAGTTGCGCATGCCGGCCTCGTCGTCGACGACGAGCACATGCGCCAGGGGCCATTCGGGTGGAGTCGGTGTCGAGGGCATCGGGATGGGGCCGCAGAGGGCACTACTGTGGCACAGGCGCTGCAACCGCCGCGGGCAAGCCGGGAAATCTCCCCGTAGTTACCCGGTCTCCTGGGGTCCTGTTTGCGACAAGTTGTCGCGGTCCCCTCCCACGTTGCGTTGCGACAGCTTGTCGCGGCGCGAGTGGGGCGCTGGGCAAGGCTCCGGAGCCCTCGAAACTGCGGGAGGCATGGCTAAGATATGCACACTTTTGCACAGGTCGACTGTGCCGAGTTCATAGGAGGCCACGATGGACAAGCAACAGCCCAAGCTCTCCCGCCGCACCGTGTTCGCCGGTGCCGGCACCGCCGGTGCCCTCGCCGCCGTGGCCGCGGTGGTGCCCAAGGCGCCCGCCGAGGCGGTCGCCGGCGCGACCTCGAAAGCCGACGCCGTCAAGGGTGGCTACCAGGAAACGCAGCACGTGCTGCGCTACTACCAGACCACCCGCGTCTGACCGTCCCTCATTCCGACCGGGCCGAAACGCGCCCGCCGCTGCACGTTCAAGGAGTTCCCATGCTGCTCACGCGCAAATCGTCGTCGTCCGCCCAGGGCTCGGCCTCTTCGCTGGTGTCCAGCCTTGCACGCGGTGTATCGCGTGCGATCCCCACGATGGACCGCCGATCGTTCCTGCGCCGCTCCGGTCTCGGCGTCGGCGCCGGCATCGCGGTGTCGCAGCTTTCGCTGGTCAAGAAGGCGCAGGCCGCCGACCCGGCCGGCGCCGCCTCCGGCGACAAGAAGGTCGTCGTCAAGCGCACGGTATGCGGCCACTGCTCGGTGGGCTGCGCGATCGACGCGGTGGTCGAGAACGGTGTGTGGGTGCGCCAGGAACCGGTGTTCGACTCGCCCATCAATCTGGGCGCGCACTGCGCGAAGGGCGCGGCGGTGCGTGAGCACGGCCATGGCGAGTTCCGCCTGAAGTACCCGATGAAGCTGGTCAACGGCAAGTACGAGCGCATCTCCTGGGACCAGGCGCTCGACGAGATCAGCGCCAGGATGCTCGAGCTGCGCAAGCAGAGCGGCCCCGATTCGATCTTCGTGGTCGGATCGTCCAAGCACAACAACGAGCAGTCCTACCTGCTGCGCAAGTGGATGTCGCTGTGGGGCAGCAACAACTGCGACCACCAGGCGCGCATCTGCCACTCGACCACCGTCGCCGGCGTCGCCAACACCTGGGGCTACGGCGCGATGACGAACTCCTACAACGACATGCAGAACTCGAAGGCGGCGCTGTACATCGGCAGCAACGCTGCCGAGGCGCATCCGGTGTCGATGCTGCACATGCTGCATGCCAAGGAGAACGGCTGCAAGATGATCGTCGTCGACCCGCGCTTCACGCGCACGGCGGCGAAGGCCGACGAGTACGTCCGCCTGCGTTCGGGAACCGACATTCCGTTCCTGTTCGGCGTGCTGTACCACATCTTCAAGAACGGCTGGGAAGACAAGAAGTACATCGAGGACCGCGTCTACGGCATGGACAAGGTCCGCGAAGAGGTCATGTCGACGTGGACGCCGGACAAGGTCCAGGAGGTCTGCGGCGTCGACGAGGCGACCTGCGCGAAGGTCGCCGAGATCATGGCCAAGAACCGGCCGAGCACCATTGTCTGGTGCATGGGCCAGACGCAGCACACCATCGGCAACGCGATGGTGCGGGCCTCGTGCATCCTGCAGCTGGCGCTGGGCAACATCGGCGTTTCCGGCGGCGGGGCGAACATCTTCCGCGGCCACGACAACGTGCAGGGCGCCACCGACGTGGGGCCGAACCCCGATTCGCTGCCCGGTTACTACGGCCTGGCCGAAGGTTCGTTCAAACACTTCGCGAACGCGTGGAAGGTCGACTTCGAGTGGATCAAGTCGCAGTACGCGCCAGGCATGATGAGCAAGCCGGGCATGACCGTGTCGCGCTGGATCGACGGCGTGCTCGAGAAGAACGAGCTGATCGACCAGGACAGCAACCTGCGCGGTCTGTTCTTTTGGGGCCATGCGCCCAATTCGCAGTCGCGCGGCCTCGAGATGAAGAAGGCGATGGACAAGCTCGACCTGCTCGTCGTGGTCGACCCCTTCCCGAGCGCCACGGCAGCCCTGGCGGCGATGCCAGGCAAGCCCGAGGACCAGAACCCGAACCGCGCCGTCTACCTGCTGCCGGCGACCACGCAGTTCGAAACATCCGGCTCGTGCACGGCCTCCAATCGCTCGATCCAGTGGCGCGAGCAGGTCATCGAGCCGCTGTGGGAGAGCCGCACCGACCACATGATCATGTACCAGCTGGCCGGCAAGTTGGGCTTCGCCAACGAGCTGGTGAAGAACTACAAGATGGTCAAGGGCAAGGGTGGCATGGAGGAGCCCGAGGCCGAGTCGATCCTCCGCGAGATCAACAGCTGCGTCTGGACCATCGGCTACACCGGCCAGAGCCCCGAGCGCCTGAAGGCGCACATGCGCAACATGAACGTCTTCGACGTCAAGTCGCTGCGTGCCAACGGGGGCATCGACAAGGAGACCGGCTACAAGCTCGACGGAGACTATTTCGGCCTGCCTTGGCCGTGCTGGGGCAATCCCGACTTGAAGCACCCCGGCTCGCCCAACCTCTACGACACCAGCAGGCACATGATGGACGGCGGAGGAAACTTCCGCGCCAATTTCGGCGTCGAGCGCGAGGGCGTGTCGCTGCTGGCCGGTGACGGCTCGCACAGCAAGGGTGCCGACCTCACCAGCGGCTACCCCGAGTTCGACCACCTGCTGCTGAAGAAGCTCGGCTGGTGGGACGACCTCAGCGAGGCCGAGAAGAAGGCCGCCGAAGGCAAGAACTGGAAGACCGATCCCTCCGGCGGCATCATCCGCGTCGCCGTCCAGGTGCACGGTTGCCATCCCTTCGGCAACGCCAAGGCACGGGCAGTGGTGTGGAACTTCCCCGATCCGATCCCGAAGCACCGCGAGCCGCTGTACAGCAACCGGTCGGACCTCATCGCCAAGTACCCGACGCACGATGACAAGAAGGCGTTCTGGCGCCTGCCCACGCTGTTCAAGACGGTGCAGGAGAAGAACAAGGACATCGGCAAGCAGTTCCCGCTGGTGATGACCTCGGGCCGGCTGGTCGAGTACGAGGGCGGCGGGGACGAGACGCGGTCCAACCCCTGGCTCGCCGAGCTGCAGCAGGAGATGTTCGTCGAGATCAACCCGAAGGCCGCCAACGACCGCGGCATCCGCAACGGCGAGTTCGTGTGGGTGAAGACGCCGCCGATGGCCGCGGTGCCCGACTTCAAGGGCTTGCGCGTGAAGGCGCTGGTCACCGAGCGTGTCAACGAGGAGACGGTGTTCCTGCCCTTCCACTTCGCCGGCCGCTGGGGTGGCGCCGACCTGGGACCGTACTACCCGACCGGCTCCGCGCCGGTGGTGCGCGGGGAGTCGGTGAACACCGCGACGACCTACGGCTACGACAGCGTGACGATGATGCAGGAAACCAAGACGACGCTCTGCCAGATCGAGCGTGCCGCCTAAGGAGAAGACGACATGGCAAGAATGAAGTTCATCTGCGATGCCGAGCGCTGCATCGAGTGCAACGGCTGTGTCACCGCCTGCAAGGCGGAGCACGACGTACCCTGGGGCGTGAACCGCCGCCGCGTCGTCACGCTCGGCGATGGCGTACCCGGCGAGCGATCGATCTCGGTGGCCTGCATGCACTGCAGCGACGCGCCCTGCATGGCAGTGTGCCCGGTCGACTGCTTCTACCGCACCGACGAAGGTGTGGTGCTGCACGACAAGGACGTCTGCATCGGCTGCGGCTACTGCTCGTATGCCTGCCCGTTCGGCGCGCCGCAATTCCCCACCAACGGCACCTTCGGCCTGCGCGGCAAGATGGACAAGTGCACCTTCTGCGCCGGGGGGCCCGAGGCCAATGGCACGCAGGCGGAGTACGAGAAGTACGGCCGCAATCGCCTGTCCGAGGGCAAGCTGCCCGCCTGCGCCGAGATGTGTTCGACCAAGGCGCTGCTCGGTGGTGACGGCGACATCGTTGCCGACATCTTCCGGACCCGCGTGCTGAGCCGCGGCAAGGGCAGCGAAGTGTGGGGCTGGGGCACGGCCTACGGCAAGCCGGCCGGCGGCGCGGGGCAACCCAAGGAAGGCACGAAGTCATGAGCAAGCGCATCCTGATCGTGATGACCCTGGCGGCAGGGCTTGTCGCTTGCGGTGAGAAGCCGCAGACCGCCGGCTCGAAGAAGGCCGACGGCAAGTCCTGGGACGCGGCGCAGAACGCTTTCGTGGCCGAAGGATGGAAGTCCGGCGACCAGGCCAGCTGGGAAACGCAGATGAAGACCCGTGCCCAGGGCCAAAACGAGTACTCGCGCGCGTCGGCGCAAAAGTGACCAGAAGCCAAGGAGACGCCATGCACCGCGTGATGCGCACACTGCTGTTGGCGGCGACGCTGGCCTGGTCCGGATTGGCGCTTGCCCAGAACACCGGCGACGACCGGGTCCCGCCTGCAGCCGGCGCGGGCACCGAGTTGCCCAAGGCCGACGAAACCAACGCCGAGCGTGCCAAGACGCAGCCCGGCAACAATGCGCCGATGTGGCGTGCCGTGCGGGACTCCGGCAGCAAGGCCGGCTTCACCACGCTGCCGGGCGCCGAGACGGGCGTGCTCATCCAGTCGTTCGTGCAGTACCCGGGATCCGACTTCACCACCGCCGGCGAGGCCTGGCGGCAGGTGCGCAACGACTGGATCATCCCCTACGGCGGTTCGCTGCTGTTGATCATCGCCGGCGCGATCGCACTGTTCTACTGGCGCAAGGGCATGCTCGGCGGCCACGAACCCGACACGGGCCGCAAGGTCGAACGCTTCACGCCGTTCGAGCGAAGCGCGCACTGGGCCAACGCGATCGCTTTCGCCATCCTGGCGGTTTCGGGCATCGTGATGGCCTTCGGCAAGTTCTTCCTGCTGCCGGTGATCGGCGCGACCCTGTTCGGCTGGCTGAGCTACGCGCTGAAGACTGCGCACAACTTCGCCGGACCGCTTTTCGCCGTGTCGCTGCTGGTGGTGATCGTCACCTTCGTGCGCGACAACATCCCGAACAAGTCGGACATCACCTGGCTGCTCAAGGGCGGCGGCCTGCTCGGCGCTCATGAGATTCCGTCGCATCGCTTCAATGGTGGCGAGAAGCTGCTGTTCTGGGCGGGGGTGTTCATCGCCGGCCTGGTGGTCGTCGGCTCGGGGCTGGTGCTCGACAAGCTGGTGCCGGGACTCGCCTACACGCGGGCGGACATGCAGATCGCACACATGATCCATGCCATCGCCGCCGTGATCATGATGGCGATGTTCCTCGGCCACATCTACATGGGCACCGTCGGCATGCAAGGCGCCTACCAGGCCATGCGTACCGGCTACGTGGACGAGGCATGGGCCAAGGAGCACCACGAACTCTGGTACGACGACATCCGTGCCGGCAAGATCCCGGCCCAGCGCAGCACGCCCCCCGGCGGTGTGACTGCTCCGCAAACCTGACCCGCAGAGCCCGACCATGCGCCACGTTCTCTTCGCCCTGATCACATCCGCCCTGGCCAGCGCAGCGGTGGCCAAGCTGCCGCCGCCAACCGACGAGGCCAAGGCGAAAGCGGCCGAAGCCGCGGCCAAGACCGCCCATGGCAACAAGGTCGCGGCATTCCAGTTGTGCCGCTCGATGGAGAAGGTGGCGGCGCGCTACCAGGCGGAAGCGACGAAGGCCGGCAAGTCGGTCCACAAGCCCACCGAAACGCCGGCTTGTGCCGATCCTGGCCCGTTCGTTCCACCGGGCGGGGCAGCTCCCGCCGCGGCCGCGCCTGCCGCGGCGCCGGCCAAGAAGTCCTGAGCGTCGTCGCGACCGTCGCTCGAGGGGCCGCTGCCGCAGCGGCCCTTCGTGCTTGTGCTTCCCGCCGTTCCCGTAGAGTGCCGGCATGACCGTCAGACTGACCCAGGCGAGCGCACCGCTCATGCACACGATCGCCGTGCGCGACGAGTACGGTGCTACGCGCGAGATCGCCATTCCAGCCGAACGCGCGCTGACCGTGTTCGTCGACAAGCGCGAACTGGTGACATTGATGACCCTGGGCGCGGCGCCCGAGCTGCTGGTGCTCGGCTACCTGCGCAACCAGCGCCTCGTCGAGGGCGTCGCGGACATCGAGTCGATCACCGTCGACTGGGAGGTGCAGGCCGCGGCGGTGACCACGCGCGCCGGCATCGAAGGCATCGAGGAGAAGACCGCCAAGCGCGTGGTGACCACCGGCTGCGGCCAGGGCACCGTGTTCGGCGATCTGATGGACGACCTCGATCGCATCGTGCTGCCGCCCCCGAGCGTGCAGGGGTCACGCCTCAGCCAGTCGCGCCTGTACGGTCTGCTCGACGCGGTGCGGCGCCAGGAAAGCACCTACAAGTCGGCCGGCTCGGTGCATGGCTGCGCCTTGTTCCGCCAGGACGAATTGCTGATGTTCGTCGAGGACGTTGGCCGCCACAACGCCATCGACACGATCGCCGGATGGATGTGGCTGCACGGCGTCGACGGCGGCGACAAGGTCTTCTACACGACCGGGCGCCTGACCAGCGAGATGGTGATCAAGTCGGCGCAGATGGGCGTGCCCATCATCGTGTCGCGCAGCGGCATCACGCAGATGGGCCATCAGATCGCCAGCCAGCTGGGCCTCGCCCTGTTCGGCCGGGCGAGCAACCGCCACTTCATCTGCTACACGGGTTTCGAGCGCTTCGACGCGCAGCCGGAACCGCCCCGGCCGGCCAGTGCTGCCTGACTAGGCGATACGGGCCAGGTCGCGCATCATCGTCGGTCCGGCGCGCTTCTCGATCTCCGTGAGCAGCGCTTTGCCCCATCCGAGCGCGAACAGCGCCTCGGCGGTCACGAACATGGGGCCGACGAGCAGGCCGACGAGGTCGTCGACGAAAGCCGGCTTGCGGCCCTCGTACCAGTGGCCGATGAACTGGATCGCCCAGCCGACGACGAAGAAGCCGATGCCCCAGGCCAGCCAGGCGCCGGTGCCGCTGTCGCCGACCCGGTGTGCCAGAGCGATCAGCACCCCCACCGCCGCGCTCACGGCCAGCCCCAGTTGCAGGTTGCCGCGCGTCAAGTACCAGACCGCCGCGGCGGCGAAGACGACCCAGGCCGGCGTGAGCGACCAACCGGCCAGCATGAACGCCGGCTTGGCCAGCAGCACGCCGACGGCAAAGACGATCATCGGCACGCCCACGAAGTGGCTGGCGATGTTGCGCCGGTCGCGGTGGTACATCGCGTACTGGCTGAGGAGTTCGGTCGCGCCGCGCATGGCTCTCTCCGGAAAACAACGACTCTCAGCCCCAACTGTGGCACAGCTTCGCCCGGGTGTGCGCCCCGCGGTCCCTAAAATGCACGCAACCCACCCGGAAATGCGTACATGAGCATCAAGAGCGACAAGTGGATCCGGCGCATGGCCGAGCAGCACGGCATGATCGAGCCGTACGAGCCGGGGCAGGTGCGCCACGCGAGCGACGGCCACAAGATCGTCAGCTACGGCACCAGCAGCTACGGGTACGACATCCGCTGCGCACGCGAGTTCAAGGTCTTCACCAACATCCACTCGACCGTGGTCGACCCGAAGAACTTCGACGAGAAGAGCTTCGTCGACATCGAGGCCGACGTCTGCATCATCCCGCCGAACAGCTTCGCGCTGGCGCGAACGGTGGAGTACTTCCGCATTCCGCGCAACGTGCTGACCATCTGCCTGGGCAAGAGCACCTATGCGCGCTGCGGCATCATCGTCAACGTCACGCCCTTCGAACCCGAGTGGGAAGGCTACGTGACGCTGGAGTTCAGCAATACCACGCCGCTGCCGGCGAAGATCTACGCGGGCGAAGGCTGCGCCCAGGTGCTGTTCTTCGAGAGCGACGAGGTCTGCGAGACGAGTTACAAGGACCGCGGCGGCAAGTACCAGGGCCAGCGCGGCGTGACGCTGCCGAAGACCTGAGCCCTCGACGGGCGCCCAGGCCGGCGGAGAAGGGGGCGGCCATGAAATGGGAAGGCAACCGCGAGAGCGACAACGTCGAGGACGCCCGCAGGTCGGGCGGTCGCCTGCCGGGCGGCGTGCACCTCGGCGGCGGGCGCGGCATCGGCCTGGGCACGATCGCCATCGCGCTCGTGGCCGGCTGGATCTTCGGCATCAACCCGCTGACCGTGCTGAGCCTGCTCGGCGGCGGTGGCGGCGAGATCGGCGGCATGCCGACCGCGCAGCAGGCGCCGGCCGGCAGGCCGCCCGCCGACGACACGATGGCGCGCTTCGTCTCGGTGGTGCTGGCAGACACCGAGGACGTCTGGCACGAGCAGTTCCGACAGATGCGCAGCACCTACCGCGAGCCCAAGTTGCGCCTGTTCCGCGGCGCCGAGCCCACCGCCTGCGGCATGGGTCGGTCGGCGATGGGCCCGTTCTACTGCCCGGGCGACCAGAAGGTCTACATCGACCTGGCCTTCTACGAGACGATGCGCACGCAACTCGGCGCGCCGGGCGACTTTGCCCAGGCCTACGTGATCGCCCACGAGGTCGGCCACCACGTGCAGAACCTGCTGGGCATCACCGGCAAGGTGGAGGCCATGCGCGGTCGGATCGGCGAGGCGCAGGGCAACGCGATGAGCGTGCGGCTGGAACTGCAGGCCGACTGCTTCGCCGGCGTATGGGCACATCACGCGCAGAAGGCGCGGCAGATCCTCGAGCAGGGTGACCTGGAAGAGGCGCTCCACGCTGCCAGTCAGATCGGCGACGACGCGCTGCAGCGGAAGTCGCAGGGCACGGTCCAGCCCGAGACCTTCACCCACGGCAGCAGCGCGCAACGCGTCCGCTGGTTCAGGACCGGGCTGCAGACCGGCAGCGTGCAGCAGTGCAATACCTTCGAGGCACGCCAGCTCTGAGCCCAGGCGCCACGAGCGGCTGATGCGGCTGCCGGCAGCCTTCAGTAAGTGCCCGGCACCAGGATCGAGCGATCGACGTTGGTCAGCTGCGTGTGACCGCAGAAGGCCATGGTCACGTCGAGTTCCTTGTGCAGGATCTGCAATGCCTTGGTCACGCCGGCCTCGCCCATCGCGCCGAGGCCGTAGACCATCGCGCGGCCGATCATCGTGCCGCGGGCACCGAGCGCCCAGGCCTTGAGCACGTCCTGGCCACTGCGGATGCCGCCGTCCATCCACACCTCGGTGCGGTGGCCGACCGCCTCGACGATGGCCGGCAGCGCCTGAATGCTGCTCGGCGCCCCGTCGAGCTGCCGTCCGCCATGGTTGCTAACGACGATCGCGTCGGCACCGGCGTCGGCGGCGAGGCGCGCATCCTCGACCTCCATGATGCCCTTGAGGATGAGCTTGCCGCCCCACTTCTTCTTCACCCATTCGACGTCGGCCCAGGACAGCCGCGGGTCGAACTGCTCGTTGGTCCAGGCCGCCAGCGAGCTCATGTCGCTCACGCCTTTGACATGGCCGACGAGGTTGCGGAATGTGCGGCGCTGCGTGCTCGCCATGCCGAGGCACCAGCGCGGCTTGGTCATCAGGTTGAGGATGTTGGCCAGGGTCGGCTTCGGCGGTGCGGTCAGCCCGTTCTTCAGGTCCTTGTGGCGCTGGCCGATGACCTGCAGGTCCAGCGTCAGCACCAGCGCGCTGCACTTGGCTGCCTTGCTGCGCTCGATCATGCGCTCCATCGCGTCGCGGTCGCGCATCATGTAGAGCTGGAACCAGAACGGCGCGCTGGTGTGCTGGGCGATGTCCTCGATCGAGCAGATGCTCATCGTCGACAGCGTGAACGGGATGCCGAACTTCTCCGCCGCCCGCGCGGCGTGGATCTCTCCGTCGGCGTGCTGCATGCCGGTCAGGCCGACTGGCGCGATGGCCACCGGCATCTTCGCGTCCTGGCCGACCATCTTCGTTGCCGTCGAGCGGTTTTCCATGTTCACCGCGACACGCTGGCGCAGCTTGATGCGCTGGAAGTCGCTTTCATTGGCGCGGTAGGTGCTCTCCGTCCACGAGCCGGAGTCGGCATAGTCGTAGAACATGCGCGGCACGCGCTTCTGCGCCAGTTCGCGCAGGTCCTCGATGTTGGTGATCACGGGCATCGTTTGTCTCCTGTTATCGATGGCCCGGATGCTAGCGGCGCTGCCGCCGCTGCTCCCGGAAAGATTTTCAGGCTCGGGCCGAAATCAGCGCCGCCGCGGCGCGCGCCGCCTCGTCGCATTCGCCGCGCAGCCAGACGGCGAAGTCCGCCGCCGGCCCCTGCTCTGCATGCGGCAGCAGGTAGTAGCGAAAGGCCGGCGGTGCACTCACGCTGGACACCGGCACCAGGGCGCCGCCGGCCAGCCAGTGGCGTGCCAGGCTGGGCCGTGCCAGCGCGATGCCCTGGCCGCTCACGGCCGCCTCCAGCGTCAGGCCCAGGTCGACCAGCTTGGTGCCCTGCGCGGGCTCGTCCCAGGCCAGGCCGGCACTGGCGAACCAGGGCGCCCAGGGCTCGAGCGGCGTGCGCAGCAGTGGCGCCTGGCGCAGGTCGCGCGGCTCGGCCAGGGGCGGCAGTCGCTGCAGCAGCGCGGGCGAGGCCAGCGGCAACACGCGCTCGTCGAGCAGCGGCATGCCGCTGTGCGCCGCCGGGTCGCCATGGCGCACCTCGACGTCGGCCTCGGTGGCCGCTGCATCGAGGTAGGGGATCGACAGCACCACCTCCAGTTCCACGTGCGGGTGCACCGCGGTGAAACGCTCCAGCGCAGGCACGAGGATCTGCCGGGCGAAGGTCGGCGGAGCGCTGATGCGCAGCCGCTCGATGCGCTGCGCGGTGCGCCGGTGCAGCGGCACCGCCGCGAGCAGTCCGAGCGCCGCGCCAACCTGCGCAAGGTATTCCTTGCCGGTGGCCGTGAGCGCCAGCGCCTTCGGGCCGCGGCTGAACAGCGGCGTGCCGAGCAGGTCTTCCAGCGCGGCGATGCGCTTGCCCACCGCACTGGCGGTGACGTGCAGTTCCTCGGCGGCGCGCTCGAAGCTGCCCAGGCGCGCCGCTGCTTCGAAGGCGCGCAGGCCTTCGATGGAGGGGAAGCGGATGTCCGGCGGCGTCATGCGGCGATTGTCGCCAACCGCGCGGCCGCAGTCCTTCGCTGCAGCCGCGAGTGTTCAGTCGGCGCCGTGCAGGTCGAACAGCGGCAAGCCGTACCGCCCGTCGGGCTCCTCGGCACGCGGCGGGGCCTGCGGCGGCGTCGCAAGCGGCGCGATCAGGTCGGTCAGCCTCGCCAGCGCGCCGGCGCGCACGCCGAGCAGCCGCAGGCGCTTCGTCAGGTCGACCCGTTTCAGGCACTCGCCGGCGGAGCGGCGGATGGTGCGCGCGTCCAGGGTGTGCGCCGGCAGCGTGAGGTCGCGGGTGATCGACCTGAAGTCCTCGAAGCGCAGCTTGATGCCGATGGTCTTGCTGGCGTAGCCCTTGCGCGCCAGGTCGCCGGCGAGTTCGACGCACAGTTCGGTGAAGATGGCCGACAGCGCGGCGCGGTCGCGCACCGCGTGCAGGTCGCGCTCGAAGGTGGTCTCGCGGCTGATCGATACCGGCTCGCTGTGCGTCACCACTTCGCGCGCGTCGCGCCCGTGCGATGCGTCGTGCAGCCAGCGGCCGTAGTTCGGCCCGAAGTGTTGCACCAGGAACGCCGGGTCGGCCGCGGCGACCTCGCCGATGGTGTGCAGGCCGAGGCCGGCCAGCTTTTCGCTTGCCTTCGGGCCGATGCCGTTGAGCTTGCGTGCCGCCAGCGGCCAGATGCGCGCGGGGATGCCGTCGAAGCCCAGCAACGTCAGGCCATCGGGCTTGTCGAGTTCGGAGCAGAGCTTGGACAGCAGCTTGTTCGGCGTGATGCCGATCG
This sequence comes from uncultured Piscinibacter sp., assembly GCF_937952055.1. Classification (GTDB taxonomy): domain Bacteria; phylum Pseudomonadota; class Gammaproteobacteria; order Burkholderiales; family Burkholderiaceae_C; genus Piscinibacter. Next base: position 478,996 of record NZ_CALFYO010000021.1, on the reverse strand, counting down.
AGCAGGTCAAGCCGGTGGCCGTGCGCACCGCGTCCTTCAGTCGCTCGCCGACCGCGCGGCCACCATCGGCGAAGACGCCGGGCACCTCGCTGAGGTCAATGTAGATCTCGTCGATGCCGCGGTCCTCGACCCGAGGGGCGATCTCGCGCACCGCCGCCTTGAACAGGCGCGAGTACTTGCGGTACTCGTCGAAGTCCACCGGCAGCAGGATGGCGTCGGGCGCGAGCGCCGCCGCCTTCATCGTGCCCATTGCCGAGAACACGCCGAGCGCGCGCGCTTCGTAGGTGCTGGTGGTGATGACCCCGCGGCCGGTGTAGTCGCGCAAGCGGGCGAATCGGCGCGTGCCGTCGGCCAGGACCTCGGGCTGATGGCGTCGGCCGCCGCCGATCACGACGGGCAGACCGCGCAGTTCCGGGTAGCGCAGCAGTTCGACGGACGCGTAGAACGCGTCCATGTCGAGGTGTGAGATCAGGCGTGGCGCGCCGGAACTGTACATATGTACAGCATAGCGGCGCGCAGGCGCGCCGGCAAGGCGCTCCGGGGAGGGTTCAGGCCTGGATGGCGCCGCCGCACAGGCCGCGCTCGGTGCTGCCTTGGGGCGAGTGGACGGTGACCGCGTCGCGCGGCGTCAGCACGTCCATGGCCCGATCCAGCGCGGCGGTCGCACGCGACAGCGATTCGCGCTGCGCAGCGACCAGACCACCGGTACGGGCCAGACGCTGGCGCAGGGCCGGGGCGATCGGGCCGCTCTTGGCAGCGCGGGCGAATTGATCGACCACCGCCGACAGTGCGCGGTGCAACTCGCTGGCCTGCAGTTCGATGGCGGCCGCATCGCGGGCGCGCAGCGCATCACCGAGCGCGCGAAGCCGGTCGTCGACGGCGGTCAGTGCCGCGTCGAGGCGGGAGTCGGCAGGGGCGATCGGCGTGTCGGCCATGCGGGGCGTCAGCGCTTCACCTTGCCCAGCAGTTCCTGGGCATTGGCGATCAACTTGTCGGCGATCAACTCGGCGTTGACCTTGTAGCTGCCGTCGGCGATCGATTCCGACATGCGCTCGACCTTCTCGGCATCGAAGTCGGCCGTGCCCTTGCCGGCCATCAGGTCGACGGCGCCGGACAACTCGACCTTCGCGCTGGGGTCGGCGGCACCGGCCGCGCCGGGCTGTGCTGCCGCTGCGGACTTGGCCGGCGCACCCGCGCACCTCGACGAAGCGGCGCTGCGCGATGTGGCGCGGCGGGTGATGGAGGCGATTGCCGCAAGCCCGGGCTTCGAGCCAGCCCTGCACGCTGCCGCGGCAACCCTGCGCTCCGAATTGGGCGCGCGCGAGACCACCGTGCACCGCGTGCTGGAGATCGCGCCGCCGATCGCCACGTTGGTCACGCTGGTGGCCGGCGACCTCGGCGCGGCCGGCGTCGAACACCGCGTGCGGCTGGACCGTTCGCCGCTGGGCGAGTCGCTGCGCGACGGACGCATCGTCGGGAGGGGCCTCGGGCCGTTCGCGTTGCCGGTGGGGCAGGGTGGCGCGTGGGTGGCCGTGATCGAGCTGGGGGAGGTCGTGCTGCAGGCGCCGCCCGGGGCACTCGAGGCGCTGTTCGAACTGACCCTGTCGCAGCTGACGCAGTCGGTACACGCTGCGCCGGCGGCCCAGGCTGCATCGGGCGTGGGCGCGTGTGACTTCCTCACGCCGACGGGTGATCGCGCACCACCCGCAACCCGACCGGAGGGTGTTGGTTGTCGAAGACAATAGCCCAAACCAGTCGCCGCCGTGGCGACCGGCCCCGTCACCGAAGCCGACGCTCTCGAACTCTCGCACGCGCACGACATGTCGACCCCATCGCCCTCTCACAGCGGCCCGCAGGACGTGCCGTCGGAGGCCGTGCTCGACCCGCAGGCACTGGAGCGTCTGAGGGAACTCGACCCTCGTGGCGAGAGCCATCTCATCGAGCGGGTGCTGAAGGCCTTCGAGACCTCGGTGGCCCGACTGGGGCCGCAGCTGGAGGAGTCACGCCGCCGTGGCGACCGGGCCGGCATCCGCCATGTCGCCCACACGCTCAAGTCGTCTTCGGCCAGCATCGGCGCGATGACGCTGTCGCGGCAGTGCGCCGCCGTCGAAGCCATGATCCGCGAGGACAGCAGCGAGGACCTCGACGCGCCGATCGTCGCGCTCGGCGCCGAGCTCGCGGCAGCCCTGCAGGCCCTAAGGTCGCTTCTGGACAAGCCTGCATGAAGAAGAATCCAGCCCAGGACGAGGACGATCTGCCCGGCCAGCCGAAGGTGCTGCTGGTGGACGACGACGAGGTCAATCTGCTGCTGACCTCGATCGCTCTGCGCGAGCGCGGCTTCGACATTACCGAGGCCACCGGCGGCGAGCAGGCGATCCGCATGCTCACCGACTGGCTGCCCGACGTGGTCGTGCTGGACGCCCTGATGCCGGGGCTCGACGGCTTCGAGACCTGCCGCGAACTGCGCCACCTGCCCGGCTTCGAGTCGCTGCCGGTGCTCATGCTCACCGGCCTGGACGACGATGCCTCCATCACGCGCGCGTACGAGGCCGGCGCCACCGACTTCTTCGTCAAGTCGACGCAGTGGAGCCTGCTGGCCGGTCGGCTGCGCTACCTGCTGCGCTCGGCGCGCACCCGCCAGGAACTGGAGCGCAACAAGTCGCGCCTGGCGCGCGCGCAGGACCTGGCGCGCATGGGCAGCTTCGACTGGAAGCGCGGCGACGGCGGGCCGGTGTTGTCGGCCGAAGGCCTGCGCGTGTTCGGCCTCGCCCCCGACCAGACGCTGCCGTTCCGCAGCCTCCTGCGCATGCTGCCCCCCGAGGAGCGCGCCGGCCTGCTGACGGTGCTGCGCGAGGTGCTCAAGCACAGCTCGGTGCTGGCCACCGATGTGCCGGTGACGCTGCTCGACAGCCGCCAGCGCATCGTGCACGTCGAGGCGGAGCCGGAGTTCAGCGAGCACGGCAACCTGGTCGGCTACACCGGCATCGTGCAGGATGTGACCGACCGGCGCATGGCCGAGGACAAGATCAAGCACCTCGCCAACTTCGACGGCCTGACCGGGCTGCCGAATCGCAGACAGCTCATCTGGCGCACCGAGCGTGCGCTCGAACACGCGCGGCGCCTCGGCCACCAGGTGGCGCTGCTGCTGATCGATCTGGACCGCTTCAAGGTCATCAACGACACGCTGGGCCACGGTGCCGGCGACGAACTGCTGATGGAGGTGTCGCGCCGCCTGCGCTCCTGCGTGCGCCACTCCGACCAGGTGATGGAGAGCTCGCTGGAGGCGATGGGCTCGCGATCGCACCGCACGCTCGAGGCGGTGGGCCGGCTCGGCGGCGACGAGTTCGTCGCGCTGCTGCCCGAGGTTTCGGACGAGCGCGATGCCGAGCGCGTCGCCAAGCGCGTCCTCGACCTGATGCGCGAGCCGATCTTCGTCGGCGGGCAGGAGTGCTTCGTGACCGCCAGCGTCGGCATCGCGCTGTACCCGCGCGACGGCGCGACCATGGCCGACGTGCTGCGCAACGCCGACGTGGCGATGTATGCCGTCAAGTCCAGCGGGCGCAACAACGCGTCCCTGTATTCGCCCATGCTCGCCGGCAAGGGGCGGGAGAAGCTCGAGCTCGAGACCGCGCTGCACAAGGCCATCGAGCGCAACGAACTGGTGCTGCACTACCAGCCGAAGATCGATGTGCGCAGCGCGCGCATGGTGGGCGCGGAAGCGCTGATGCGCTGGCGGCGCGGCGGCAAGCTGGAGCCTCCGGGCGAATTCATTCCGTTGGCCGAGGAGACGGGTCTGATCATTCCGATGTCGGAGTGGGCCATCCGCGAGGCGGCGCGTCAGGCGCGCGTCTGGCAGGACAACTTCGGCTTCGCCGACGCGATCGCCGTGAACCTGCCGAGCCGGCTGTTCGAACGCACCGACCTGGTCGAGCAGATCCACAACGCGGTCAGCGCCTACGGCGTACCGCACCACTCGATCCAGATCGAGATCACCGAGACCGGCATCATGTCGGAAGGCAACACCATCCCCGTGCTGCACCGGCTCAACGAGATCGGCGTGGAAATCGCGATCGACGACTTCGGTACCGGCTACTCGTCGCTGGCCTACCTGGCGACACTGCCGATCTCCGAGCTGAAGATCGACATCAAGTTCGTGCGCGATCTGGGTCTCACGCCACAGAGCAACCACATCGTCGGCGCCATCATCGCGCTGGCGCGTGCGCTCGGCCTGCGCGTGGTCGCCGAAGGGGTGGAGAGCCTGCGCCAGATGGAGGCGCTGCACCGCCTGGGCTGCAGCGTGATGCAGGGCTACCTGTTCAGCCGTCCGCAACCGGCCGAGGACATCGAGAGCTGGCTGCAGCAGACGGTGCTGCCGCGCAAGGCGCCGTGGATCGGCAAGGCCGGCGAGATGGACCTCACCGAAGTGCTGCGGCCGGCCGAAATGCGCGAGACGCGCCTGAAGCCGGCCGGCTGAACCCCTCTCACGACGACGATGGACACCACACGCACCCCGGCGACTCGCCCCGGTGCCGAGACATTGCCGGCGCAGATTGCCAAGGCGGCGCTGCGGCGCCTCGTGCTCGACCGTCTGGAGCCGACTCCCGAGAATTGCGCGCGCGCCTATGCGCAGGAGGCGGGAGAGCCTGCGCCTGCCGCCAGCGAGGGCGCCGCACTCGCAGCGCTGATCGGCAAGCTGGTGCGAGGCGTCGAGCGTGGCGGGCGGCACTGGACGGCGGCACGCCGCAAGGACAGCCTGCAGCGCGTGCTCGAGGGCAGCCGCGGCGACGCCAAGCGCCTGCAGCAGCGGCTGGCGCAGCTCGCGGCGAGCTGGGAATCGGACACGCCGGACGCCGGCGTCGAGACCGAGCCTGCGCCGCTGGAAGGACTGGAGACGCCTCCGCAGTCCGCCGGCGGGACGCCGATCGCGCTGGCACTCGCCGATGAGCGCCCCTGGGGTCGTGTCGTCGGCACGCTGGGCGAGACCACGCGCAAGGCACTGCCGCCGGACGATGCCGCGGCGCCGCTGTCGCAGGCGCTGGCCGGTCTCGTCCAGCGCATCGGCCGCGAGGGCGCTTCGACGCCGCTGGCCGAGGAACTCGAGACGCTGTGCCGGCGTGCCGGCATCTGCGGCACCGCCACCACCTTGTCGACCAGTTGGGTGCGCTGTGCCAGGAGCTCACCGCCAGCCTGACCGACCTCGCCGAGGACGACAGCTGGGCCAGGGGACAGTGCGACGCAATGCGCGTCAAGCTGGACGAGGGCCTGAGCGCACGTGGCGTGCGCGCGGTGAGCGAACTGCTGCGCGACACGCGCGAGCGCCAGGGAGCGCTTCGCGCCGAGCGCGAAAAGGCGCGGGAGGCGCTCAAGTCGCTGATCAACCGCATGCTCAGCGAACTGGGCGAACTCGGCACGCAGACTGGGCGCTTTCACGAGAGTGTCGGGCGTTATGCCGACGTGATCGAGAAGGCCGACTCGCTGGAGAGCCTGACCGGCGTGGTGCGCGAGATGGTCGAGGAAACGCGCACTGTGCAGGCGCTGGTGCAGCAGACGCAGACGCGGCTGCAGGAGGAGCATGCGCGCGCGAGCGAGCTCACCGCACGCGTTGGCCAGCTGGAGGGCGAACTGCGCCGGCTGTCCAGCGAGGTCTCGACCGACCAGCTCACGCAGATCGCCAACCGCCGCGGACTGCTGCAGGCCTTCAACGCGGAGCGCGCGCGTGTCGATCGCGGCGGTGCCGCGCTCGCAGTCGGACTGCTCGACATCGACAACTTCAAGCGGCTGAACGACGAACTGGGCCATGCGGCCGGCGACGAGGCGTTGCGCTCGCTCGCCGCAGTGGTGAGCAAGACGCTGCGCCCGACCGACCTGGTGGCGCGCTACGGCGGCGAGGAGTTCGTCGTGCTGCTGCCGCAGACGCCGGTTGACGAGGGCCAGCAGATCCTGACCCGGCTGCAGCGCTCGCTGTCGGGCGGCCTGTTCATGCACGAGGACAGGACGGTGTTCGTCACCTTCTCCGCCGGAGTCACCGCCTACCGCACCGGCGAGCCGATCGAGGCGACGCTGGAGCGCGCCGACCAGGCGCTCTACGAGGCCAAGCGCACGGGAAAGAACCGCACCTGCATCGGCTGAGGCCCGCTGCGGTGCGGATCACTTCGACCAGGTGTCCTTCAGGCCGGTGATCCTGTTGAACACCGGCTGGTCCGTCGCGTGATCGATGCGATCCGCGACGAAGTAGCCGTGGCGCTCGAACTGCACGCGCGTGTCCTTCGCCAGGCCGGCCAGCGATGGCTCGAGGTAGCCCCTCACCACACGCTTGCTGGCCGGATTCAGGCTCGCCTTGAAGTCGCGTCCAGCGGCATCCGGCTGCGGTTCCGTGAAGAGCCGGTCGTACAGGCGCAGTTCGGCGGGGATGGCATCGTGCAAGCCCACCCAGGTGATCGTGCCCTTGACCTTGACGCGATCGGCGCCCGGTGTGCCGCTGCGTGTGTCGGGCACGATGGCGGCGAGCACCTCGGACACGTCGCCGGCTTCGTTCTTCACGCAGCCGCTGCACTCGACCACCACGCCGTACTTCAGCCGCACCTTGTTGCCGGGGAAAAGGCGGAAGAAGCCCTTGGGCGGGACCTCGGCGAAGTCGTCGCGCTCGATCCACAGCGCAGGGCCAAGATCGAAACGACGCTCGCCGAGTTCGGGACGCTGCGGATGCGCCGGGGCGTGGCAGGGTTCGCCGGCGGCCGTGCCGAACACCTCGGACCAGTTGGTCAAGGTGAGCTTGACCGGGTCGAGCACGGCCATCGCGCGTGCCGCCTTGCCCCCGAGGTCGTCGCGCAGGGCGGCGTCCAGACTGGCGTACTCGGTCCAGCCGCCGGCCTTGCTGGTGCCGGCGCGCTCGCACATCAGGCGGATCGCCTCGGGCGTGTAGCCGCGGCGGCGCAGGCCGACGAGGGTGGGCATGCGCGGGTCGTCCCAGCCGTCGACGATCTTCTCGTCGACGAGTTGCTTCAACTTGCGCTTGCTGGTGATGACATAGGTGACGTTCAGCCGTGCGAACTCGTACTGGTGCGGACGCGGCTGGGCGAGCAGGCCCAGGCTGCACAGCGTGTCGAGCAGCCAGTCGTAGAAGGGCCGCTGATCCTCGAACTCGAGCGTGCAGATGCTGTGGGTGATCTGCTCGAGCGCATCCTCGATCGGGTGCGCATAGGTGTACATGGGGTAGATGCACCAGCGCGTGCCGGTGTTGTGGTGCTCGGCGTGCTTGATGCGGTAGATGGCCGGGTCGCGCAGGTTGATGTTCGGAGACGACATGTCGATGCGTGCGCGCAGCACCATCGCACCGTCGGCGTGCTTGCCGTCGCGCATCTCGCGGAATCGCGCCAGGTTCTCCTCGGGCGTGCGGTCGCGGAACGGGCTGGCGGTTCCCGGCGTGTTGAAGTCGCCGCGGTTGGCGCGCATCTGCTCAGGGGACTGCTCGTCGACGTAGGCCAGTCCGGCGCCGATCAGCGCCTCTGCGGCGCGGTACATGAAGTCGAAGTAGTTGCTGGCGTAGTAGAGGTGCTCGATGCCATTGGCGTGCCAGTCGAAGCCGAGCCACTTCACCGCGTCGAGGATGGAGTCGACGTACTCCTGCTCCTCCTTCTCCGGGTTGGTGTCGTCGAAGCGCATGTGGCACACGCCGCCGTACTCCGCCGCCAGGCCGAAGTTCAGCGTGATGCTCTTCGCGTGGCCGATGTGCAGGTAGCCGTTGGGCTCGGGGGGAAAGCGCGTGCGGATGCGTGCGCTGTCCAGCGGCGCAGCCGCATGGTGGGCGGCGTCGCCCGGCGTGCCGGCGAAGCGCCGCTGTGCGTAGGTGCCCTGTTCGAGGTCGCGCTCGACGATATGGCGCAGGAAGTTGCTGGCTTTGGGGTTGTCGTCGACGGTCGCGGAACTCATGCACTGATTCTATCGACGCGGTCCGCCGGGCCCCCTTGCGGGGGAGCCGCCCAGCAATATGTCTTTACCTTTGGCCGTCAACGCAGCCCCCCGCTGGCGGCGTTGACGACAGCAGGCACGCACCGCTTGCGCGCCGCCCAAGGAGAAATCGCATGAACAAGCCCCTGATTGCCGCCCTCGCCACCGCGACCACGCTGTTTGCCGCAGGCACCGCTCGGGCTGGCGATGTCCACTGGTCGATCGGCATCAGCCTGCCGCCGATCGGCACGGTCATCTCCAGTGCGCCGGTGCCCGTCTATGCGCCGGCGCCGGTGTACGCGCCGCCGCCGGTCGTCTACGCACCTGCGCCGGTGGTTTATGCGCCCCCGCCGGTGGTCTATCGTCCGGTGCCGCGCGTGGTCTATCCGGCGCCGGTGGTGGTCAGCCGCCCGGTGCCGATCGTCTATGGCCCATCCCATCGCCGTGGCTGGGGTGACCGCGACCACGACGGCATCCCCAACCGCTACGACCGTTACGACAACCGCCGCGACTGGGACCGCGACCGCGACGGCATCCCGAATTGGCAGGATCGCCACGACAACCGCCGTGATGACCGCCGCGACGAGCGCAAGTACCGCCACTGAGTCGAGGGGCTGCTCCAGGGCCTTCCCCCCAACGAGCGATGCGCGCGGGGCCCGGCTCTCCTAGATTCGTGGCATCGGCGCGGCACGCGCCGATGCCCGTGAAGGAGACCCTGCATGAAGCACTACGAGTCCTACGTCGCCGAGTCCAAGGCACGGCGTCGCCGCCAGTTCGCGGTGGGTCTGGTCGGCGCGGTGATGTTGGCCACGTTGGCCGTCACCGCGCTGCTGGTGCTGAGCCCACTCGCGGCCGCTCGCGCGCCGGCCGTGAGCAGCGCAACATGAACCGCCACTCGCCCAGGCCCGCAGTCCTCTGGCCTTATCGGCCGCGCAGCACGCACGGGGCCACCGATCGGCCCGGCGTGCGCGAAACCTGCGAAGTGCGGCTCGACGACGAGCCGGCCCGCCTCGCCGGCCCGGGTCGTGCCTTGCAGCAGACGATGGACGCGATGGTGCGCGCCGCCGTCGGGCAGTCGGCTGCCGGCCACTGAGGCCCGGCCTCGCGTCGGCCGGAAGCGGAGGGCACAGGGCCGGCTGGCGCCCGGTCAGGCGGCGGGGCCGCCGCGCGGCGTCAGATTGATCAGGCCGGCCTGCACGCCGGTGCGCGCCGCGATCGTTCAGGTCGCCAGGCGAGCGCGGATCGCCTCGACACGTGCCCGATTGACCCCGAAATCCTTGCGCCCCATGCGCGATGCCGAGCGCACATGGATCACGCCGGCGCGCGGGTCGAACCAGAACTCGCAGTCGTCGACGAACTTCATCCAGCGCGAGGTAAATTCCACGTGGAGGTAGCCGGGATCGCTGCGCACCACCTTCGCGCCCTCCATGCCCTCGACGATGCGACGCAGGCGCTCCAGAGTCTGCGGCCCGCTGTCGGTTACCGTGACAGGGTCAATCTGCGCGTAGCCGCGCTGCGGGTGGTCGTGGTACAGATGGGCCTGGCTGCTGACGCTGTTGGGCGTCATCGAGGGGGGCTTGAGCCGGCCGTCGCGCGCGCCCAGGTCGGCCGGCATGCGCCCGCGCAGCAGGCCAAGCTGGGCCGCCAGCGCCACGGCCACCGCCAGCAACAGGAGCACGAGGAGGGTCGACTTGAGAATGGCCATGGCGGCGCGCCCGGGTGATGCGACAGCGCCGATTGTGCGGTGCTTCGCGCCTGTCGACGCGGGCCCTCGCCTATAGTGCGCGCTCCGCCCCCGCCGAACTTTCGATGCCGATGCACCGACCGTTGCGTGATCCATCTCTGCCGCGTGCGACCGGACCGCTGGCGCTCGCGCTTGCCGCCAGCCTTCTTGGTGCCTGCGCCACCGTGCCGCCGCCGGCGGTGACGCTGCAGACGGCGCCCGCGCCCGTCGTGACGACGACAGCGGTGCCGTCATCCACGCCAGCACCCAGCGCACCGTCGCCCGCCGCCAGCAGCCCCGTGGCCGAAGCCTCTCCGGCGGTGTCCTATGGCGCCGCGGTGATGGCGCGCTTCCCCGAGCCGCCGGTGCGCTATGCGACGCCGCTGTTCGACAGCGGGCGCCAGACCTTCACCAGCCAGGCCGAACTGCAATCGCAGCTGCGCGAACTGGTGAGCCTTGCGCAGGCCTCGCCGACGCGCGCTCAGCTGTTGATTCCCGGCGTCTCGCAGACCGGCCAGCCGATCGAGGCGCTGCTGCTGGCGCGCCAGGCCGATCTGGCGCCTGCTGCCCTTCGCGCCGCCGGGAGACCCACCGTGCTGCTCGTCGGCCAGCAGCATGGCGACGAGCCCGCGGGTGCCGAGGCCTTGCTGGTGGTGGCGAGACAGCTCGTGCAGGGAGCGTTGGCGCCGCTGCTCGATCGACTGAACGTGATCGTGCTGCCGCGCGCCAACCCCGACGGTGCGCAGGCCGGCCTCCGCGCGACGGCCAGCGGCATCGACGCCAACCGCGATCACCTGCTGCTGCGCACGCCCGAGACGGCGGCAATCGCCGGGCTGATGCGTGACTACCAGCCCGCGGTGGTGGTCGATGCGCACGAGTACCCGGCCGTCCAGCCCTACCTGGACAAGTTCGGCGCGCTGGCACGCGCCGATGTGCTGCTGCAGTACGCCACGGCGGCAAACGTGCACGAGTTCGTCACCCGTGCAGCGCAGGAGTGGTTCCGCCAGCCGCTGCTCGCCAGCCTGCAGCGCGAAGGGCTGAGCAGCGACTGGTATCACACGCTGTCGACCGCGCCCGACGACCGCCGCGTGACGATGGGCGGCCCGCGGCCCGGCATGGGCCGCAACGCTGCTGGCCTGCGCCATGCCATCAGCCTGCTGGTCGAGACGCGCGGCGTGGGACTGGGCCGCACCCATCTCGCACGGCGCGTGCACACCCACGTGGTGGCGATGACGAGCGTGCTGGGCAGCGCCGCCGCGCGGGCCGAGGACCTCGCCAAGCTGCGCCGCTTCGTCGAGAACGAGACAACGACGCTCGCCTGCAGCGGAGAGATGGTCGTCGAGGCGGCGGCGACGCCCAGCGAGTACCTGCTCACGCTGATCGACCCGGCCAGCGGCGCCGATCGCAGCGTCAGCGTGGCCTGGGAGTCGTCGCTGCAGTTGCAGGTGCTGACGTCGCGCCCGCGCCCCTGCGGCTACTGGCTGGCGGCCGGCGAGCGCGACGCCGCGATGCGCCTGCGCGGTCTGGGCGTCGCGGTGCAGCGCATCGACGAGACCGGCGTGGTGCGCGGCGAAACCTATCGCGAGACCTCGCGCGCGGCGGTGCCCGACACGCCGGGTGCGGTGCTGTCGCAGGTGGAACTCGTGCCGGCGCTGATCGACGTCGTGCCGGGCAGCTGGTACGTGCCGCTGGACCAGCCGCTGGCCTCCCTCGCGATTGCGGCGCTGGAACCGGACACGCCGGGCAGCTATGTCGCCAACGGCGTGCTCAGCGGCGTGGCCGCGGTGTCGCGCGTGCTCGCGCGGCCGGGGTTCCGCACGAGCCCCTTGCCCTGATGGCCGTCGGCGCTGCGCTCACCGGCGCCGCGATCCCCCGCCGAGAATGCCGCCGAGCACGCCGCGGATGATCTCGCGGCCCACGGCCGAGCCGACGCTGCGCATTGCCGAGCGCGCGGCCGACTCTGCCAGGCCTTCGCGCCTGCCGCCGCGCGGGCCGGTGGAGCCGAACAGCACATCCTTCAGGCCGCCGAGCAGGCCGCCGCCGGCATCTTGCGGCGCGGACTGCGACGCCTGGCCGGGCAGTGGGCGCGGCGACTTGGCAGCGCCGGCGGCCTCGGCAGCCATGTCCTTCGCTGCGTCCGCGCTCTGCGCGGCCCGGCCCTTGAGCTTCTCGTAGGCCGACTCCCGGTCGACCGTCTTCTCGTACACACCGGCCACCAGCGAGCCGGCGATCAGTGCCTTGCGCTGCTCGGGCGTGATCGGTCCGATCTGGCTGCCAGGCGGGATCACGAACACCCGCTCGGTCACGCTCGGCCGGCCCTTCTCGTCGAGGAAGCTGACCAGCGCCTCGCCGACCGCCAGCTCCGTGATCGCCGTCTCGATATTCAGCTTCGGGTTGGCGCGCATCGTCGTCGCCGCTGCCTTCACCGCCTTCTGGTCGCGTGGCGTGAAGGCGCGCAATGCGTGCTGCACGCGGTTGCCGAGCTGGGCGAGCACGGTGTCGGGGATGTCCAGCGGGTTCTGCGTCACGAAATAGACGCCGACGCCCTTGCTGCGCACCAGCCGCACGACCAGCTCGATGCGCTCCACCAGCGCCGCGGGCGCTTCCTTGAACAGCAGGTGCGCCTCGTCGAAAAAGAACACCAGCTTGGGCTTGTCCAGGTCGCCCACCTCGCGCAACTGCTCGAACAGCTCGGACAGCATCCACAGCAGGAAGGTGGCGTACAGCCGCGGCGCGTTCATCAGCTTGTCGGCGGCGAGGATGTTGATCACCCCCTTGCCGCTTTCGGTCTGCATGAAATCCTGGATGTCGAGCATGGGCTCGCCGAAGAATCGGTCGCCGCCCTGTTCTTCGATCTGCATCAGGCCGCGCTGGATGGCACCCACGCTGGCTGCGCTGACGTTGCCGTATTCGGTCTGGAACTCGCCGGCGTGGTCGGCCACGTACTGCAGCATCGCACGCAGGTCCTTCAGGTCGAGCAGCGCCATGCCGTGGTCGTCGGCGATCTTGAAGACCAGCGACAGCACGCCCTGCTGCGTCTCGTTCAGCGCCAGCATGCGTGCCAGCAGCAGCGGGCCCATGTCGGTGACGGTGGCGCGCACCGGGTGGCCCTGCTCGCCGAACACGTCCCACAGCGTGGACGGGCAGACGAAGGGCTCGGGCTCGGGCAGGCCGCGTTCCTTCAGGATCGCCTGCACCTTGGGCGGCAGAGCCCCCTTTTGGCTGATGCCGGTCAAGTCGCCCTTCACGTCGGCCATGAACACTGGCACGCCGAGCCTGCTGAAGTTTTCGGCCAGCGTCTGCAACGTGATCGTCTTGCCGGTGCCGGTGGCGCCGGTGATCAAGCCGTGGCGGTTGGCCAGGCCGGGCAGCAGGTGGCATTCGATGTCACCGTGTTTGGCAACCAGGATCGGGTCGGGCATCGTGGGCTCCTGTGGCGAGGCGGTCCGGGGGCGGCAAGTAAAATCGCAGTCTAGCCAACTACACAGGCCGTCACCGACCGCAGTGGCGCCATCGCAGAGGAATCTATGGCCGGTCATTCCAAGTGGGCCAACATCCAGCATCGCAAGGGCCGCCAGGACGAGAAGCGCGGCAAGGTGTGGACCCGCATCATCCGTGAAATCATGGTCGCCGCCCGCCAGGGCGGCGGCGACATGGCCATGAACCCGCGCCTTCGCCTGGCCGTGGACAAGGCCAAGGCCGCCAACATGCCGGCCGACACGATCAAGAAGAACATCGACAAGGCCACCGGCAACCTCGAGGGCGTGAGCTACGAGGAGATCCGCTACGAGGGCTACGGCATCGGCGGCGCGGCGATCATCGTCGACTGCATGACCGACAACCGCGTGCGCACCGTGGCCGAGGTGCGCCATGCGTTCAGCAAGTACGGCGGCAATCTCGGCACCGAAGGCTCGGTGGCCTTCCAGTTCAAGCACTGCGGGCAGTTCGTGTTCGCGCCGGGTACCAGCGAGGACAAGGTCATGGAGGCCGCCCTCGAGGCCGGCGCCGAGGACGTGGTGACCGGCGAGGACGGCTCGATCGAGGTGCTGTGCGCGCCGAGCGACTTCGAGGCGGTGAAGGCGGCGCTCGAAGCCGCCGGGCTGAAGGCCGAGATCGCCGAGGTCACGATGCGCGCGGAGAACTCCATTGCGCTCGCCGGCGAGGACGCGCAGCGCATGCAGAAGCTGCTCGACGTTCTCGAGGACCTCGATGACGTGCAGGACGTGTTCCACAACGCCGAGATCGAAGAATGAAGGTGCTCGTCATCGGCAGCGGCGGCCGCGAGCACGCGCTGGCATGGAGGCTGGTGCAGTCGCCTAAGGTGCAGACGGTCTACGTGGCGCCGGGCAACGGCGGCACCGCACTCGACAAGCGGTTGCACAACGTCGCCATCACCGACCACGATGCGCTGGCCGACTTCGCGGTGGCCGAGAAGATCGTGCTCACTGTCGTCGGCCCCGAAGCGCCGCTGGCCGGCGGACTGGTCGATACCTTTCGCGCGCGCGGCCTGCGCGTGTTCGGGCCGACCAAGGGCGCGGCGCAGCTGGAGAGCTCCAAGGCCTTCGCCAAGGAATTCATGAAGCGCCACGGCATCCCCACCGCGGCCTACGAGACCTTCTCCGACGCCGCGGCGGCGCATGCCTACGTGGCGAACAGGGGCGCGCCCATCGTCGTCAAGGCCGACGGCCTGGCAGCCGGCAAGGGCGTGGTGGTGGCCACCACGGTGGACGAGGCGCACCAGGCGATCGACTGGATGCTGCTCGACAACAAGCTCGGCGTGACGCACAACCAGGGCGGCGCCCGCGTGGTGATCGAGGACTTCCTCGAGGGCGAAGAGGCCAGCTTCATCGTGCTGGCGGACGGCAAGAACGTCGTGCCGCTGGCCACCAGCCAGGACCACAAGCGGCTGCAGGACCACGATCAGGGCCCGAACACCGGCGGCATGGGGGCCTACTCGCCGGCGCCGGTGGTGACGCCCAACGTGCATGCGCGGGTGATGCACGAGATCATCCTGCCCACCTTGAACGGCATGGCCGCCGACGGCATGCCGTTCACCGGCTTCCTTTACGCAGGCCTGATGATCGACGTGCACGGCCAGCCGCGCACCGTAGAGTTCAACTGCCGCTTGGGCGACCCGGAGACGCAGCCGATCATGATGCGGCTGAAGAGCGACCTGTTCGACGTGCTGATGCATGCCACGGCCGGAACGCTGGACGAGGTCGAGCTCGACTGGGACCGCCGCGTCGCGCTCGGCGTGGTGATGGCCGCGCACGGCTACCCGCTGACGCCGCGCAAGGGCGACGCGATCAGCGGCATCCCCGTCGAGACGGAGGACGCGATCGTCTTCCACGCTGGCACGACGCTGCAGGACGGCCACCTCGTCGTGACGGGCGGTCGCGTGCTGTGCGTCACGGCGCTGGGCGATTCGGTCAAGCAGGCGCAGTCGCGTGCCTACGAGGCCCTGCGCCCGATCCAGTTCGACGGCGCCCAGTACCGCAGTGACATCGGCTTCCGTGCCATCAAACGCTGATGCCGTGCCGGCGCCGGTCGAGCTGATGCAGCGTCCGGTGCAACTTCACGGCAGCCACTTGGCGAGAGCCCTGCTGCGTCTGGCCGGTTGGCGCATCCGCTGCGACGGTCTGCCGGCAGAGCAGGGCGTGGCGATCGCCTACCCGCACACCTCGAACTGGGACTTCGTCGTCGGCATCCTCGCCAAGTGGGCCATCGGCATACCGGTGAGCTTCTGGGGCAAGGACAGCCTGTTCCGCGTGCCGCTGTTCGGCCGCTGGCTGCGCTGGGTGGGCGGCGTGCCGGTGGACCGCTGCAATCCGCAGGGCGCCGTCAGTACGATGGCGCAATCGCTCAGGCAGGCCCGGGACGAAGGGCGCTTCATGTGGCTCGCGCTGGCGCCCGAAGGGACGCGCGGACTCACGCCGGGCTGGCGCAGCGGCTTCTACCATGTGGCCACGGCCGCGCAGGTGCCGCTCGGACTGGTGTTCTTCGACTACGCGCGCCGCGAGGTGGGTTTCCGGTGCTTCCTGCAACTCAGCGGCGACGCGGCCGCGGACATGGCCGCCATCGCGCAGGGCTTCGGCGCCTTCGTGGGCCGCAATCCGCGACTCGCCGCCCCCATCCGTTTCAAGCCATGACAGACATCGCCGGTGTTCGCAGCTACCTGCTCGGCCTGCAGGACCGCATCGTCACGACGATGCAGGCCGAGGACGGCAAGACCTTCCTCAGCGACGGCTGGACGCGCGAGCCCGGTGGAAGGCTGGAGGGCGACGGCCTGTCGCGCCTGGTGGAGGAGGGGCACCTGCTCGAGCGCGGCGGCTGCAACTTCAGCCACGTCAAGGGCAAGGCGATGCCGCCCTCGGCCACCGCGCACCGGCCGGAGCTGGCCGGTGCGCCTTTCGAGGCGCTGGGCGTCTCGCTCGTCTTCCACCCGCGCAACCCCCATGTGCCCACGGTGCACATGAACGTGCGCATGTTCGCCGCCATGCCGCAGGGGCGCGAGCCGGTGGCCTGGTTCGGCGGCGGCATGGATCTCACGCCCTACTACGGCGTCGAGGAGGACGCGGCGCACTTCCACCGCGTCAACCGCGACGCGCTCGCGCCCTTCGGCGACGACAAGTTCCCGCGCTTCAAGAAGTGGTGCGACGAATACTTCTTCCTCAAGCATCGCAACGAGCCGCGCGGCATCGGCGGGGTGTTCTTCGACGACTTCTCCGAGCTCGGCTTCGAGCGCAGCTTCGCGATGACGCGCGCCGTCGGCGACGCCTTCCTCGACGCCTACCTGCCGATCGTGCGGCGTCGCCGCGACACGCCCTACGACGAGCGCGAGCGCGACTTCCAGGCCTACCGGCGCGGCCGCTATGTCGAGTTCAACCTCGTCTTCGACCGCGGCACCCTGTTCGGCCTTCAGTCGGGCGGACGCACCGAGAGCATCCTGATGTCGATGCCACCGGTCGTGAAGTGGCGCTACGACTGGCATCCGGCCGAGGGCACGCCGGAGTCGAGGTTGTACGACGACTTCCTGCGCCCGCGCGACTGGGCGGACTGGACGCCGGCTTGAGTGCGCCGCGGGTCGAGCGCCGGGCCGCTTCCAAGCCGGCCCGCATCCCCTCGGGGGAGCGGCGAAGGCGTCCGTTCGCCGAGGGGCGGCCATGACGCGCATCGGGTTGTTCGGCGGCACGTTCGACCCGCCGCACAACGCGCATGTCGCGCTGGCTTCGCTTGCCGTGCGCGAGCTGGCGCTCGACGAACTGCGCTGGATCCCTGCTGGCCGGCCCTGGCAGAAGTCGCGCGTCATCACGCCGGCGGTGCACCGCGAGGCGATGGTGCAGCTGGCGATGGGCGACGAGCCGCGCTTCGTGCTCGAGCGCTGCGAAATTCTCCGAGAGGGCCCGAGCTACACGCTGGACACCGTGCGCGAACTGCAGGCGGCGCGACCGCACGCCGAGTGGTACCTCATCATCGGCCACGACCAGTACGCCGCGCTGCACACCTGGCGCGACTGGCGCGAGCTGCTCGGCCGCGTCACGCTGGCCGTGGCCAACCGCCCCGGGGTGCTGGCCGAGCCGCATGCGGACGTGAAGGCCTTCGCGCACCGCGCCGTGCCCTTGCCCATGCTGGACATCGCCTCGACCGACATCCGCACGCGCGTCGCGTCGGGCCAGGACATCAGCACGCTGGTGCCCGCCGACGTGGCGAGATATATTGAAGCGCACCATCTCTACCACGCCCTCAGGGGCTGACCGAGGAGCCCACCCTGGACATCCGCAAGCTGCAACGCACCATCGTCGACGGTCTCGAAGACGTGAAGGCACAGAACATCGTCGTCTTCAACACCGAGCACCTCTCGCCCCTGTTCGAACGCGTGATCATCGCCTCGGGCACGAGCAACCGGCAGACCAAGGCGCTGGCCGCCAGCGTGCGAGACGCGGTCAAGAGCAAGGGATTCCCGGTGCCGCGCACCGAAGGCGAGGACAACGGCGAATGGATCATCGTCGACTGCGGCAGCGCCGTCGTTCATGTGATGCAGCCGGCGATCCGCGACTACTACCGGCTCGAGGAGATCTGGGGCGGCAAGCCGGTCAAGCTCAAGGTCGACGGTGCGCCGGTGAAACTGGTGAAGGCGTCCGAGCCCGAGGCGGCCAAGCCGGCCGCCAAGAAAGCGGCGGCGAAGAAGGCGCCGGTGGCCAAGAAGAGCACGACCGCCGCGAAGGCGGCACCGGCCAGGAAGGCGGCGGCGACGAAGAAGTCGCCGGCGGCAAAGGCGGCGCCCGCGGCCAAGCCTCCGGCCAGAAAGGCGCCGGCGAAGAAGGCGGTCACGCGCAGCGTCGGTGTGAAGCGCAGCGGCGCTGCAGCGAAGAAGGCACCGGCCCGTAAGCGCGTCGCCAAGGCGTGACGACGGCTCGATGAAGCTGGTGCTCGCCGCCGTCGGCCTGCGCCAGCCGGGCTGGGCCGATGCAGCCTTCGAGGACTTCGCCAAGCGCTTCCCGCCCGAATTGCGGCTCCTGCTGAAGGCGGTGAAGGCCGAGCCGCGCGGCTCGAAGACCGCCGAACAGCTGATGGCCGCTGAAGCGGCGCGGCTCGAGGCGGCTGCACCCAGGGGTGCGCGGCGCGTCGTGCTCGACGAACGGGGCGAGCGCCTGAGCACCGCGCAGCTGGCGCAGCGCCTGCAGGCCTGGCAGCGTGACGGGCGCGACGTGGTGCTCTTCGTCGGCGGGCCGGATGGCCTGCACCCGGACCTGAAGGCCGCCGCCGACGAGACGCTGCGCCTGTCGGACCTGACGCTGCCGCATGCCTTCGTGCGCGTGCTGCTCGCCGAAGCGCTCTATCGTGCGTGGACGGTGATGGTGAACCATCCCTACCACCGGGAATGAGCACATGGCCCACCACTGGATCTACCTCGCCTCGCAGAGCCCGCGCCGCCGCCAGCTGCTCGAGCAGATCGGCGTGCGTCACGAACTGCTGCTGCCGCGCCCGCACGAGGATGCCGAGGCGCTGGAGGCCGAGCACCCCGGCGAGCTGCCCGCCGACTACGTCGAGCGCGTGACGCGCGCCAAGCTGCACGCGGCGCGCGAGCGACTCGCGGTCTCGAAGCTGCCGGCCGCGCCGATCCTCTGCTCGGACACCACCGTGGCGCTGGGCCGAAGCATCCTCGGCAAGCCCGCCGACGCCGCGCAGGCGATCGAGACGCTCGCCGCGCTGTCCGGCCGCACGCACCGCGTCATCACCGCCGTGGCCGTCGCCGCCGGGCGGCGCGAATGGCTGGCGGCGAGCGTTTCGCGCGTGCATTTCGCATCCATTCCCGCCGCGCAGATCGAGCGTTATGTGGCCAGCGGCGAACCCTTCGGCAAGGCCGGCGCCTACGCCATCCAGAGCGGCATCGCGGCGTGGATCAGCCGGATCGAGGGCAGCTACTCCGGTATCATGGGTTTGCCTCTCTTCGAGACGGCAGGGCTCCTCAGGCAGGCCGGCGTGCGCTTCTGACAGCACGCCCACGATGTACCGCCGCATGCAAGACATCCTGATCAACTGGTCCCCGCAGGAGACGCGCGTGGCCGTCGTCGAGAATGGCGCCGTGCAGGAACTGCACATCGAGCGCGCGCTCGAGCGCGGCTTGGTCGGCAACATCTACACCGGCCGCGTGGCGCGGGTGCTGCCCGGCATGCAATCGGCCTTCGTCGACATCGGCCTGGAGCGCGCAGCCTTTCTGCACGTGGCCGACGTGCACGTCGCCGGCAGCCCGCCGCGCGGCGACGGCAGCGGCCCGCCCACCCCGATCGAGCGCCTCGTCTTCGAAGGCCAGACGCTGATGGTGCAGGTCATCAAGGACGCCATCGGCACGAAGGGCGCACGGCTGTCCACGCAGATCAGCATCGCCGGGCGCTTGCTCGTCTTCCTTCCGCAGGACGACCACGTCGGCATCTCCCAGAAGATCGGCTCGCACGAGCTGCGCGAGCAGCTGCGCGCGCGCATGGGCCGGCTCGCCGCGACCTCCGACGGCACGCCGACGGGGGGGTTCATTCTGCGCACCAATGCCGAGGATGCCACCGATGCGGAGCTCGCCGACGACATCGCCTACCTGCGCAAGACCTGGGCTGCGGTGCGCGAGCGCGGCTTCAGCTCGCCGCCGGGCACGCTGCTGCACCAGGACCTCAGCCTCGTCGAGCGCGTGCTGCGCGACCTGGCGCACGAGGCCACCGGAGCGATCCGCATCGACTCGAAGATGCAGTACGACATCCTCAAGGCCTTCGGTGAGGCGTACATGCCCGGGTCCGTCGCCAAGCTGGAGCACTACAGGGGGGAGCGGCCGATCTTCGACCTCTTCAACATCGACGCCGAGATCGCCAGGGCGCTGGCGCGGCGCGTCGACCTGAAGAGCGGCGGCTACCTGATCATCGACCAGACCGAGGCGCTGACGACGATCGACGTCAACACCGGTGGTTTCGTCGGCGCGCGCAACTTCGACGACACCATCTTCAAGACCAACCTCGAGGCGGCGCAGGCGATCGCGCGCCAGCTTCGGCTGCGCAATCTCGGCGGCATCATCATCATCGACTTCATCGACATGGCGCGGGAGGAACACCAGACCGCCGTGCTCGCCGAGCTGCGCAAGCAACTCGCGCGTGACCGCACCAAGATCACGGTGAGCGGCTTCACGCAGCTCGGCCTGGTGGAGATGACGCGCAAGCGCACACGGGAGTCGCTCGCCCACATGCTGTGCGAGCCCTGCCCGACCTGCGAGGGCAAGGGCCAGGTGAAGACGGCGCGCAGCGTCTGCTACGACATCCTGCGCGAGATCCTGCGCGAGGCGCGGCAGTTCAACCCGAAGGAATTCCGCGTGCTCGCCTCGGCCTCGGTGGTCGAGATGCTGCTCGACGAGGAGAGCCAGCACCTGGCAGGTCTGTCCGATTTCATCGGCAAGCCGATCTCGCTGAAGGCAGAGCCGTTCGCCTCCCCGGAGCAGTACGACATCGTGCTGATGTAGGCCCGCACCGGCCGCGACCGCATGTTCTCCATCGTCATCCCTACCTGGAACAACCTCGCCCACCTGCAGCTGGTGGTGCGCAGCATCCGCGAGCATTCGGCCGAGCCGCATCAGATCGTCGTGCATGTCAACGACGGCAGCGACGGTTCGCTGGACTGGGTGCGTGCCCAGGGTCTGGACCACACCGCATCCGAGGCCAACATCGGCATCTGCTACGCGATGAACGAGGCGGCCATGCATGCGAGGCACGAGCATCTCGTCTACATGAACGACGACATGTACTGCCTGCCGGGCTGGGACACCGCGCTGCAGCGGCGCGCCGCAGGGATGCCGTCCGACCTGTACCTGCTGTCGGGCACGATGGTCGAGCCGCGCGACAGCGGCAACCCCTGCGTGGTGGTCGGCCCCTACGGCGACACCGTCGGCAATTTCCGCGAGGCCGACCTGCTGCGCGATGCGTCCGGGCTCGTGCGCCGCGACTGGTGCGGCGCCACCTGGCCGCCCACGCTGGTGACCCGCCGCTGGTGGTTCCGCGTCGGCGGCTACAGCACCGAGCTGAGCCCCGGCATGAGCAGCGACAACGACTTCGCCATGAAGCTCTGGCACGCCGGCTGCCGCCACTTCATCGGCGTCGGCGACTCGCTCGTCTACCACTTCCAGCAGAAGTCGACCGGCAAGGTGGTGAAGAACGACGGCCGCCGGCAGTTCCTCGACAAGTGGGGCATGACGCAGTCCACCTTCGACCGCTTCTACCTGCGCCGTGGCCAGCCGCTGGCGGGCGACCGCCTGCCCGAGCCGGAAGACAACGCCGCGCTGCGCCGCGCGCTGTGGAAGAGCCGGCTGCGCAAGCGCTTCGGCTAGTCCGCACGCCGACGCTTCGCGGCCAGGCGCTTGAGCGCGAAGAAGGGCGACAGCAGCCAGGGCGCGGCGGCGTAGGTCAGCAGGCGCAGGCGCAGCAGCACCGGCTGTCCCTGCGCCCGCCATGCGACGCGCAGGCGCTGCAGCGTCCCGTCGGCGGCGAACAATTCGGCGATGAAGCGTTCGCGGGCGAGCACGCCACGCAGATGCTCGCCGACTTCGTCGAGCCTGCCCATGCGCTGGGCGTCGCGCAACATCTGCTCGGTTTCCACCAGCGCGTGGCGGTTGTTCTTCAGCAGGCGCTCGACCACGTCGCGCGCGTGCAGGCTGCGCCGACGTCGCGAGATGCCGCCGCGGCGGTACTGCACCAGCGGCTCGCGCAGCGTGAGCGCGCCGCCGCTGCCGATGGCGCGAAACACCATCACCAGGTCCTCGGCGACGGTGCCCGCCGGCAGCGGGCCGAAGCGGTCGAACAGGCGTTTCGTCCAGGCCTGCGCCGCGCCGACGACGAACGGCGGCCGCGTGGCCCATTCGGCGAGCGAGCTGTAGGACTGCAGCTCGGTGGGCACGATCTCGCCATGCACGCGGCCGTTGTCATCGATGTCGGCCAGCGCGCTGGCCAGCAGGTCCGGACGCCTGCCCTGCGCCAGCCAAGCCTGCACGAGACGTTCGCAACGCTGTGGCAGCGACACATCGTCGCCGGCGGCGACGACGAGCAGTTCGCCCTGCGCCATCTGCGCGAGGGCGCTGAGGTGCGCACCGATGCCCAGGTTGGCCTCGTTGCGGTTCAGTCGCACACGGTGTGGGCCGCCGTAGCCCTCGACGGCCGCGCAGAGGTTCGTCCAGGTGGCGTCGCCCGACGCGTCGTCGGATGCGATGATCTCCAGCGGCTGGTAGGTCTGCGCCAGCGCGCCTGCCACCGCTGCGCCGATGGTGTCGGGCTGACGGTAGGCGATGAGCAGCATGGACACGAGCGGGCGCTCGCCGGCGGGCGGGACGGACGTCGGGATCGGGGCGTGCATCGTGTCACTATCATGCCTGCGCCATGACGCAGCCCGACGCCGAGACCGACCGACCACTCCCCTTCGAGCCCGGCGACTGGCCCGCGGCCGATCTCGAAGCGGCGCCGACCTGCCGGGTCTGCGCCGGTGCGCGGCGCGAGCCATGGCTCGAGGGTCTCAGCGATCGCATCTTCCGAGCCGCTCCCGGGCGCTGGTCGCTGTGGCGGTGCAGCGACTGCGGCGCGGCCACGCTGGACCCACGGCCCACGCCGGAATCGATCGCGCGTGCCTACAGCAGCTACTACACGCATGGCGGGCCGGAGAAGAGCTTCCTCGTGCCCGGCGACCGGCCCGACCTGTGGCTCAAGCGTGCGCTCCACCTGAGCTTCTACAACCGGCGCTACGGGCATCACCACGCCGATGCGCTGCCGTTCGGCTGGATGGCCATCGCCGCCAGCCGCTGGCGCAGTGCGCGCGCGGGCCAGTACATCCGCCACCTGCCCGGGGCCGTCGCCGGCGCGCGGCTGCTCGACCTCGGATGTGGTGACGGCGGCTTCCTGCGCGTTGCGCGCGCCCTCGGCTATTCGGCGAGCGGCATCGAGATCGACCCGGCGGCGGCAGCGCTGGCGCGGCAGCAGGGGTTCGCGGTGCACGAGGGCCCCTGGGGCGATGCGCCGGTCGAGCCCGGCAGCCTTGACCAGGTCACGCTCAACCACGTCATCGAGCATCTGCACGAGCCGGTGGCGGCGCTGCAGCGGCTGCGCCAGTGGCTGCGTCCGGGCGGGCGCATCTGGCTGCAGACGCCCAACGTCGAGGGCCGTGGGGCGAAGCGCTACGGCGCCGACTGGCGCGGTCTCGAGCCGCCCCGGCACCTCGTGCTGTTCGGCGCGCGCAGCCTGAGACTGGCCCTGGAGCGTGGCGGTTTCGCGCGCGTCGAGTGGCTGCCGCCGCAGCTCGATGCGGCCTTCTACATCGGTCAGAGCGAGCGCATCCGTGGCGGGCGTGAGCCCTACCGCATCGACCGTGACGGCCGTCGGGCCGCTCGCCGCGAAGGACGCGCCTGGGACCGAGCGGCGCTGCAGGACCCTCGGCAGGCGGAGTCGCTGACCATGGTCGCCTACCGGCCGGACTGAGCGCTGCGGCGCTCGTCCAGGCTGCGAGCCATCGACAGCAACTCGTTCACGTGATGCGACACCGACGGGTCGTAGCCCAGATGCGCCCGCGGCTCGTCGAGGCGGTGCGTGCCGCTCTCGTGGCGTTCGACCGCCTCGGCCACGGCCGCCGCGAAGCCGTCGGCGTCGCCGGCGCCGGCATCGAGCCGGAAGGGGATCTGCGCCGGCAGGTGCAGCACCTCGGCGCAGCCGACGCCGTGGGCGCACAGCACCGGCGTGCCGCACAGCACCGACTCCACCCCCACCAGGCCGAAGGGCTCGTAGCGCGAGGCCATGATGGTGAAGTCCACCGCCCGGTAGACGTTCTCGATGTCGCGGCGGTAGCCGAGCGAGCGGATGTTCGGCGCGCTGGCCTCGGCGGGCAGCGGTCGCCCGGCGACGACCAGGTCCACCGGCAGCGTGGTGGCGCGGAAGAACTCGACCAGCATGTCCAGGCCCTTGCGGCGATGGCCCGTGGAGGCGAGCAGGAAGGCGGTGCGGCCCTCGGCGGCCAGACCCAGCTCGGCGCGCAGACGCAGCCGTGCCGCGCCGTCCACCGTGGCGAAGCGCTCGCCGTCGACCGGCGGGTAGAGCAGGCGGATCTTGTCGGTGGCGATGCCGTGGAAGCGCTGCACCTCGTCGGCCATGCGTTGCGAGTGGGCGACGATCACCGATGCGTTCGTCAGGTGCGCATGCTCGAGCGCGATCTTCCAGCGGTCGCTGAGACGTTCGCGCTGCGCCATCGCCTGCAGGAAGCCGGGGTGCGTGCTGCCGCAGATGGCGATGTCGGCCGCGGCGGTCTGGTTGCAGGCGATCAAGGGAAACAGGCCGAACTTGCGCTTGAGCACGCGGATGCGCCGGTCGAAAGCGAGGTCGCGCAGCTTGGCCGGCAGCCAGGCGACGTTGACGCGCAGCGGCTCCACCCAGCCGTACTCCGGCAGCTTGGTGTCGAAGGCCTTGGCGATCACCGTCGGCCGCAGGCCCAGCGCATGCAGCCCGCGCACCACGGTCAGCGCGTAGCGCTCGATGCCGCCGCTGGCGCGCAGGCCGTGGTTGGACAGCGCCAGACGCATCGCGCCGCGCGCCTCAGGCCTTCGCCTTCGGCACGCGGCCGAGCAGGTAGAACTCGGGGTTCGGCTGCATCGAGGTCAGGTTCGCCATGCGGTTCGACAGGCCGAACAGGGCGGTGATCGCGCCGATGTCCCAGATGTCCTCGTCGCTGAAGCCGTGCACGCGCAACGCCTCGAAGTCGGCCTCGCCGACGGAGGCGGAGTCGAGGCAGACCTTCATCGCGAAGTCGAGCATGGCGCACTGGCGCGGCGAGATGTCGGCCTTGCGGTGATTCACCGCCACCTGGTCGGCCAGCAGCGGCTTCTTCTCGTAGATGCGCAGGATCGCGCCGTGCGCCACCACGCAGTACAGGCACTTGTTGGCGCCGCTGGTGGCCACGACGATCATCTCCTTCTCCCCCTTGGTCAGGCCCGACGGGCGAAGCATCAGCGCGTCGTGGTAGGCGAAGAAGGCGCGGAACTCGTCGGGCCGGTGCGACAGCGCGAGGAACACGTTCGGCACGAAGCCGGACTTCTCCTGTACCTCGACGATGCGTTGCCGCACGTCGGCGGGCAGCGCGTCGAGGGCGGGCACGGGGTAGCGGGAGATCGGCTGGCTCATGCGGGACTCCGGAATTGCAGCGCGTGCAGTCTGGCATACAGGCCGCCGGCGGCGAGCAGCTCGGCATGCGATCCCTGCTCGACGACGCGGCCGGCCTCGAGTGCGACGATGCGGTCGGCACGCTCGATGGTGGACAGGCGGTGAGCGATGACGATGCTGGTGCGCCCCTTCATCAGGCGCTCCAGCGCATCCTGCACCAGGCGTTCGGACTCGGAGTCGAGCGCCGAGGTGGCCTCGTCGAGCACCAGGATTGGCGCGTCCTTGTAGATGGCGCGGGCGATCGCCAGGCGCTGGCGCTGGCCGCCGGACAGCTGGCTGCCGTTGTGGCCGACCGGCGCGTCGAGGCCCTGCGGCAGCGACTGCACGAAGTCGAGCAGGTTGGCGCCCCGCAGCGCCTCGGTGACGCGGGCCGGGTCGACGGCGTCGCTGAGCGCCACGTTGGCTGCGATGCTGTCGTTGAAGAGCACGACGTCCTGGCTGACCAGTGCGAACTGGCGGCGCAGCGCGTGCATCGACCAGTCGCGCAGCGGCACGCCGTCGAGCAGCAGCGTGCCCGAGGTCGGCTCGAGGAAGCGCGGCAGCAGGTTCACGATGGTGCTCTTGCCCGCACCCGAGGGGCCGACCAGCGCGACCGTCTCGCCAGGATTCAGCATCAGCGACACATCGGCAAGGGCCGGCGCGGCCGCGCCCGGGTACTGCAGCGTCACCTCGCGGAGTTCGATGCGGCCCTCGCAGCGCCCCGGATCATGCGAGCCGCCGACCTCGACCGGCGTGGTCTCGACCAGGCGCACGCCGCGTTCGACGGCGGCCAGCCCGCGCGTGATCGGCCCGGCCACCTCCGACAGGTGCTTGATCGGCGCCACCAACTGCAGCATCGCCATCACGAAGGCGACGAAGCCGCCCACCGAGCCGCCGCTGCGGCCACTCTGCCACAGCGCGACGACGATCACCGCCGACAGCGCGCAGGCGGCCAGCAACTGCGTCAGCGGCGTCATCGTCGCGGCCGCCACGGCGGCCTTCACCGACAGCCGGCGCAGCGCCTCGCTGGCGCGCGCGAAGCGCGCGCCTTCGGCGGCCTGCGCCGAGTGAAGGCGCACGATGCGCCAGGCGAGCACGTTCTCCTCGACCACGTAGGCCAGCTCGTCGGTGGCCTTCTGGCCCGCCACCGTGAGACGGTGCAGCCGCCGGCTGAGCGTGCGCATGATCCAGGCCACGGCGGGGAAGAGCACGCCGACGAACAGGGTCAGCTTCCAGTTCAGCCACAACAGGTAGCCCAGCAGGGCCACCAGCGTCAGCGAGTCGCGCACCAGGCCGGTCAGCGCGTGGGTGAGCTGCAGCGCGCCGTTCTGCACCTCGTAGGTGACGGTGTTGATCAGGCTGCTCGCCGTGTTGCGCGCGTAGAGAGCCGGCTCGGCATTCATCAGCCGCGAGAACAGCGCGGCGCGCAGGTCGACCATGCCGCGGTTGGCAGCCCACGACAGGCCATACTGCGCCACGAAGCCAGCGAAGCCGCGCAGGGCAAACAGGCCGATCACGATCACCGGGATCTGCCACAGCGGCAGGCTGCGCTGCTGGAAGCCGGCGTCCAGCAAGTGCTTCATGAACGACGGGATCATCGGCTCCGTCAACGCACCGACCACGGCACCGAGTGCTGCCAGTGCGAGGCCGCGCCGGCTGTTCGCGAAGTAGGGCGCGATGCGCTTGATGCGCCGGGTGAGCGACTCGGGGGCGTCGGGCATGGCGCGCGATTATGCGCCGCCCCCCCTGCGGGCCCTGCCTACAATCGGCCGCGCAGCCACGGCGCGCGCCCCCATGACCCAGCCCCGACTCTCCGTCATCCTGATCACCAAGAACGAGGCGCACAACATCGAGGCCTGCCTGGCGTCCGTGGCCTTCGCCGACGAGTGGATCGTGGTCGACTCGGGCAGCAGCGATGGCACGCGGGAGCTGGCCAGGCGCTTCGGCGCCGAGGTCGTCGAGACCTCCGACTGGCCGGGCTTCGGCGTGCAGAAGGGCAGGGCGCTGGCCCGCGCGAAGGGCACGTGGGTGCTCAGCCTCGACGCCGACGAGCGCGTCAGCGCGCCGCTGGCGGCGGCGATCCAGCGCGTCGTCGCGGATACAAGCGGTCAAGATTTCGCGTCGGAAACGGCCTCCGATGATGCGACACTCGGCTTTGAGCTGTCGCGTCTGTCCAGCTTCTGTGGTCAATGGATGCGCCACGGCGATTGGTACCCGGACCGCGTGCTGCGCCTGTTCCGCCGTGGCCACGGGCGCTTCACCGAGGACCTGGTGCACGAGCGCGTGATCGTCGAGGGCCGCGTCGACCGGCTCGAAGGGGATCTGTTGCACCACACCATGCCGAGCCTGGAAGACGCGCTGGACAAGATGAACCGCTACACCACCGGCCGGGCGCGCGACCGCGTGCGCGCGGGCCGTCGCAGCAGCCTGGGCAGCGCGCTCGGTCACGGGCTGTGGGCGTTCGTGCGCAGCTACCTGCTCAAGCGCGGTTTCCTCGACGGGCGCCTGGGCTTCGTGCTCGCGGTCTACATCGCCGAAGGCACCTACTACCGACACCTGAAGATGGCGCTGGCCGGGGTGGCCGGCCCGCAATCAAGTTGAACTCCTCTGCAATCCCGGAGTCTTCTCCCGCCATGCTGACAAGAAGAAACCTGTTGTCCGCGGGAATGGCCGGCTTCGCGCTGCCGTCCTTCGCCCAGTTCCGCGTCGAGATCTCTGGCGTGGGCACCACGCAGCTGCCGATCGCCGTGCCGCGCTTTCGCGACGAGGACAAGGCGCCGCAGCAGGTCTCGGCGATCATCCGCGCCGACCTCGAGCGCAGCGGCTTCTTCCGCCCCATCGAAGCCGACGGCGTGGCCATCGACGAGACCGCGCGCCCGGCGATGGGGGACTGGCGCGGCCGCAGCGTCGACGCGCTCGCCGCCGGCTCGGTGCACCGCCTCGCCGATGGTCGCTTCGACGTGCGCTTCAAGCTCTGGGACGTGGTCAAGGGCAGCGAGATCGGCGGCCAGGCCAGCGCCGTCGACCCGGCCGACCTGCGCCTGGCCGCGCACCGCATCGCCGACTACATCTATGAGAAGCTCACCGGCGACAAGGGCGTGTTCTCCACGCGCATTGCCTACGTCACGCGTGGTGGCGGCCGCTACACGCTGCGCGTGGCGGATGCGGACGGCGAGGGTGGACAGGTGGCGTTGAACAGCCCCGAGCCGATCATCTCGCCGGCCTGGTCGCCCGATGGCCGCGAACTGGCCTACGTGTCCTTCGAAAGCCAGAAGGCGGTGGTCTACGCGCAGGAGGTGATGAGCGGCAAGCGCCGCCAGCTCGCCAACTTCCGCGGCTCGAACAGCGCGCCGGCCTGGGCCCCCGACGGCCAGACGCTCGCCGCGACGCTGTCGCGCGACGGCGGCTCGCAGCTCTATCTGCTGGATCGCAATGGCGGCAACGTGCGTCGGCTCACCAGCAGCCAGGCGATCGACACCGAGCCGGTGTTCGATTGGCCGGACGGCAAGCGGCTGTACTTCGTCAGCGACCGCGGCGGCGGTCCGCAGGTCTATCGCGTGGCGGCGGGTGGCGGCGGCGTCGAGCGCATCACGTTCGCCGGCAGCTACAACATCAGCCCGGCAATCAGTCCCGACGGGCGAACGCTCGCCTATGTCTCGCGTCAGGGCAACAGCTTCAAGCTGCACACGCTGGACCTTGGCACGCCGGGTGCGCAGCCGGTGCCGCTGACCGACACCAGCGACGACGAGAGCCCGAGCTTCGCGCCGAACGGCAAGCTGCTCATCTACGCCACGCGCGCCGGCGGCCGCGACGTGTTGATGACCACCACGCTGGATGGCAAGATCAAGGCGCGGCTGGTGTCGACCACGGCCGACGTGCGCGAGCCCACCTGGAGTCCGTACGGCCGCTGAGCGCACGATGGCGCCCTCGGCCTTCCCGTGTCCCAACCCGCCGCGCGTTGCGGCAACGACCATTCCATCCGAAGAGGAGCATTCCATGAACGCGACGCACACGAACCCTTGGCCCAAGGCTGCGCTGGCACTGATCGCTGCTGCCGTCCTGGCGGGCTGCTCGAGCACCCCGCTGGACGAAGGCAAGGCACCGGTCGAGTCGCGCAGCACAACCGGCTCCACGGCGGGTGCCGGCGGCGCGTCGTCCGGCACCTCGCAGAGCCAGGTCACGCCGGTGGACCTGGCCAAGGCGGACGCTGCCGCGATGAGCAATCTGCCGCGCGTGGTGTTCTTCGACTTCGACAGCTACGTCGTCAAGGACCAGTACCGCACCACGGTCGAGGCAAACGCCAAGGTGCTCAGCGCCGACCGCAAGAAGAAGGTCACCATCGAGGGGCACACCGACGAGCGCGGTGGGCGCGAGTACAACCTCGCTCTGGGCCAGAAGCGCGCCGAGGCCGTGCAGCGCGCATTGGCGTTGCTCGGCGCTGCCGACAGCCAGATGGAGGCGGTGAGTTTCGGCAAGGAGCGCCCGGCGGTGCAGGGCAGCGACGAATCGGCGTGGGCGAAGAACCGCCGCGCCGAACTCGTCTACCGTTGAAGCGGAGAAGCCGATGTCGGTCATCCTGCGAACGTTCGCGGTGCTGGGCCTGGCCGGCGCGTTGATCGCGCCGGCGCACGCCGGCCTGTTCGACGACGACGAGGCCCGCAAGGCCATCCTCGACCTGCGCCAGAAGCTCGAGCAGAGCAACGAGGTGCACCGCGCCAAGCAGGCCGAGCTGAATGCGCAGATGGCCGACCAGCTCTCGCAGCTCAAGCGCAGCCTGCTCGACCTGAACAACCAGATCGAGGCGATGCGCGCCGAGGTGGCGAGGATGCGCGGCCAGGACGAGCAGATCGCGCGCGACGTCGCCGAACTGCAGCGCAAGAGCAAGGACGTGCAGACCGGCATCGACGAGCGCATCCGCAGGCTCGAGCCGGTGAGCGTCACGCTGGACGAAAAGCAGTTTCTCGCCGATCCGGAGGAGAAGCGGCTGTACGACGAGGCGTTCGCGCAGATCCGCTCGGGCGATTTCGTCGCGGCTTCGGCAGGCCTGTCGTCGTTCCTGCGTCGCTACCCGCTGAGCGGCTACGCCAGCTCGGCCACCTTCTGGCTGGGCAATGCACAGTACGGCCAGCGTCAGTACAAGGAGGCGATCGCCTCCTTCCGTTCGTTGCTGTCCTCGAGCCCCGAGCACCCGAAGGCACCGGAGGCGATGCTCGCCATCGCCAACTGCCAGATCGAGCTGAAGGATCCGCGCGGGGCACGCAAGACCATTGGCGAACTCGTGCAGGCCTATCCGAAGTCCGAGGCCGCGCAGGCCGGCCGCGAGCGACTGGCGTCGCTGAAGTAGGCGCGAACCGCCGCGACAGCGGGGTGGCGCCGGGGGCGCTGCATAGAATCGCGGCATGCAAGACGTCGATCTCGCGGCCCTGAGCCGTATCGTGCTCTGGGCCGCCTTTGCGCTGGCGGTGGTGTTCGGCGCGATCGCGCAGCGCACCCACTTCTGCACCATGGGGGCGGTCTCGGACATCATGACCATGGGGGACTGGTCGCGCATGCGCATGTGGGTCGCCGCCATGGGTGTGGCCATGGTGGGCTTCAACGCGATGGTGGCGCTGGGCTGGCTGGAGGCCGCCGACACCGTCTATGCCGGGCCGCGCTTCATCTGGCTGTCGGCGCTGATCGGTGGCCTGATGTTCGGATTCGGCATGGTGCTGGCCTCGGGCTGCGGCAGCAAGACGCTGGTGCGCATCGGCGGCGGCAACCTGAAGTCGCTGGTGGTGTTCTTCGTGCTCGGCATCGCCGCCTTCGCGACCTTGCGCGGAGTCACCGCGGTGCTGCGGGTCAATACCGTGGATGCCGTGGCGATCGAGCTGGCCGCAGGGCAGGATCTGCCCTCGTTCCTGGCCGCGGCCACCGGCACGGCACGCACGACCATGGCAATGGTCGTCGGTGGCGGGCTGGGAGCGATGCTGCTCGGCTGGGCGCTGATGCGACGCGAGGGCCGCAGCGCCGACAACCTGCTCGGCGGGCTGGGCCTGGGTGCGACCGTCGTCGCACTGTGGTGGGTGTCGGGACGCCTCGGCTAC
This sequence comes from uncultured Piscinibacter sp., assembly GCF_937952055.1. Lineage (GTDB taxonomy): Bacteria > Pseudomonadota > Gammaproteobacteria > Burkholderiales > Burkholderiaceae_C > Piscinibacter. The sequence goes on along the minus strand of NZ_CALFYO010000021.1, from coordinate 447,548 downwards.
GTCGCCGAAGATCCGAACACGCTGCAGGAGGCCTTCGTCGCCACCAACTCTCGACGCATGGAGTCGTTCACCTTCGTCTCGCCGACGGCCTACACGATCGATTGGCTGATCTTCTTCAGCGACAGGAGCAAGCTGCTGACCATCGCCATCGTCACCACGGTCGGCGTGGTGGTCGGCTCGGCGGCGTACGCGCTGGCCTCGGGCAGTTTCCGCTGGGAGGGCTTCCGTGATGCCCAGGACACCGCCGACCACCTGATCGGCGCGGCGTTGATGGGCGTTGGTGGCGTCACTGCGATGGGTTGCACGATCGGCCAGGGGCTCTCCGGCCTGTCGACGCTCAGCCTGACGAGTTTCGTGGCCGTGGCGGCGATCGTCGCCGGGGCGGTGGCGGGGCTGAGGTTCCAGTTCTGGCGCGTCGAGCGCTCGGCATGAGCGCCGCGACGAGCGTATTGCCGGCGACCGCCGGCGAGGCCGAGCCGGAACGGCGCTTCGGCGGTCTGCGGCGACTGTACGGCGACGAGGCCTATGCGCGCATCCGCGCGGCGCGCATCGCGGTGGTCGGCGTGGGAGGCGTGGGATCGTGGGCGGCCGAGGTGCTGGCGCGCAGCGGCGTGGCCGAGTTGACGCTGGTCGACCTTGACCACGTGGCCGAGTCGAACATCAACCGCCAGGTGCAAGCGCTGGGCAGCACCCTGGGCATGGCCAAGGTGCGTGCGCTGGCCGAGCGCATTGCCGACATCCACCCGCAGTGCCGCGTGCACGAGGTCGAGGAGTTCGCGCAGCCGGACAATTGGCCCGCCGTGCTGCCCCGGGAGGTGGACATGGTGATCGACGCCTGCGACCAGCTGCGCGCCAAGCTGGCGATCGCGGCGTGGTCGCTGGCCACCCGTGCATCGCTGGTCGTCGTCGGTGCGGCGGGCGGCAAGCGCCGGCCGCAGGCGGTGGAGGTGGACGACCTCGCCGCTGCGACGCACGACCCGCTGCTCGCGGCGCTCCGTCAGCGCCTGCGCCAGCTGCATGGTGCCGAGCGCAAGGGCAGCATGGGCGTGCGCTGCGTGTTCTCGCGCGAGCCGGTGCGGGCGCCGGCGCAGGACTGCGACGTGGAGGCCAATCTCAGCTGCCACGGCTACGGTTCGACAGCGAGCGTCACCGCGACCTTCGGCATGGTGGCGGCACAGATTGCGCTAGAATGTGCGGCTGTCGGGAGCTGAGGGCTCGCACCAAGCCGCTATATAATCGCAGGCTTTTCGGGTCGTTAGCTCAGTTGGTAGAGCAGCGGACTTTTAATCCGTTGGTCGCAGGTTCGAATCCTGCACGACCCACCACCGAAGGTGGCAAGATTTCGGGCTCTTAGCTCAGTTGGTAGAGCAGCGGACTCTTAATCCGTTGGTCGTAGGTTCGAATCCTACAGGGCCCACCAAGAATTTCCTTTTGGAAAGAAGCACTTACAGCGCAAGCGCAGTAAGTGCTTTTTTGCTTCTTGGGTTCGCAGTAAGCAGAGCGTATGCGCTGCGCTGGTGCCGTCTCGCTGCAGACCCAGCCCGCCAGTTCGACTCCTTGCGTCTTGGCGTGCGCTACGCAGCTTTGTCCGGCACTGGGCTCGTCCAAGTCCTTCACAGCAGGTCGCTGTATGTCTTGAACACGGTCTCGGCGCGATCAAGCGTGGCGCTCATCGCCGCAGTCTTCGCGTCGGTGAACTTCGGATTCCGTATCAGCCATGCCGCAGGCGTGAAGTGGTCGAACATTGGAATGGTGCTTGGCATCACCTTGAACGCAGCTTCTGCTTGCTTTAGCAGCCTTGTGGTGGAAGCGTCGGCGGCTGCGAGCTTCGCTGCGGTGAGCTTGTGCGTTCCGTCCAGCGAGTAGCAATCGTTCAGCAAGGCCGCAAACACTTCTGGCTCGAACAAGTCTTCTGTGTCACCTTCGGGGCGTCGAAGAAAGTCCGCCATCGTGTGGAAGTGACCCGCAGCGAGGACCTCGCTTCGCCGCATCAACTCGATCTTCTTCTTGTCTCCCGCGGCTTGATCAGCGAGCGCGGCAACGTGAAGTGCGTTGCCTGCAAACAGAGCCACGAAGGGAGATATTTTGTCGATGCCACCGGCCGGGCAGATGGTCCATCGCGTGTCCAGTCCTGTTCGACCTCGGCGTCGAAGAGCGTCCGACAATGCCTGGATGTAGAGGATGTCTCCTGGCCCCTCAACCAAGAGCGTGTTCTTCCCGACGAACAGTGATTGGGTCATGTCGTAGCCGAGTGCGCCCTGGAGCGGAAAGATCGTGTCGGGGTCACGAGACAAGACGTCGTTCCGAATCTTGGTCACGAGCGGAACACGTCGTTGCCCTTTGAGTTCGACTTGGTCTTCCACGATCCTGACCGAGGCAAGATCGTCAGCTGGCACCATGAACGGTGAGTGAGTGGAGTAGACGATTTGATGGTGCGGTGCCAGCTTCTCTTTGAAGAAGCGCATGAGGTCGGCTTGAGCTTTGCCATGCAACGTTAGCCCAGGTTCATCGAGCAGGAGCACGACAGGCTGCTGCGATTCCTTGACACGAGCGAACTTCACAAGGAACGAGATGAACCAGACGAAGCCAGCGCTTCGCTCAGAGAACGGCGTGTCTACACGATGGAGGCTGTTAAGAGCGGGCACACGGCGAGTTGTTGGCGTGGCTCGCCAACCAACATCCGTCTGGGCACGGGGTGAACTGGCAATCCCGACCCGGTGCCGGTACAAAAATTCTGGCCACCGCACGCCTGCCCTTCGATCGAAACTTGCCTGAACTCTGACGGTGACATCACCCTGCGTGGATGCGCCTTTACACGCGACCAACGGCGCCACCACGGCGCGCTCGACCCCGACATCGGTACTGCCGCGTGGCTGATCGCCCGGCCCTGGGTCAGCAGTACCAACCGAACCCCCCTTGATCGGGGGGGGTGTGCGCCCGTCAGGGTGACCCAGTCACGGGAAACCTCGGGTGCTATGGAGCCAGTCCGGGAGTGCAATGCTCAGACTTCCCGAGCAGCGGCGCGGCCCGGCATCACCGGCGCTTGGGCAACCGGCAGGACAACGTCACGACAATCACCATTGTTGGAGTACGAACGATGCGAGATTTCACCCCACATGTGACGCGGAGCCTGGTCGCACTGGCTGCCGTGATTGCCTTCACAGGCTACGCGACAGCTCAAAGCCGGCCGACAGCTCCGGCGAGCCGCCTCATAGGCACTGTCGCGCCTAGCCCAGCCACGGCCAGCGGCAAGGTCGAGGTCGTCGTAAAGCTGTCGGACGCGCCGCTGGCCCAGGCGCAGGGCGCCGCCGCCAAGCAGCGCGGTGGCGCCATGAGCCGTAGCCAGTCTCAGGCCTACGTGCAAAGCCTGCGCGGCAAGCAGGACGACGCAATGACGCAGATCCGGGCGCTTGGCGGTGTTGAGTTGGCGAGAGTCAGTAAGGCCCTGAATGCGGTGATCGTTTCGATCGACGCCAACCGCATGTCCGCTGTGGCCCAGATCCCAGGCGTCACTTCGGTTCGCGCCGTGGGCTCCTACCGCCTCGATCTCGCCGATACGGTGCCCTACATCGGCGCCGCCGCAGCGCAGATTGCCGGCAGAGACGGCAGCGGCGTGCGGGTCGCCGTGCTGGATTCCGGCGTCGATTACACCCACAAGAACCTCGGCGGGCCGGGCACGGTGGCGGACTACAGCGCCTGCTACGCCCAAAGGGACATGGCGCCCAGCGGCGCCTGCGCCAGCTACTTCGGCCCCACGGCGCCCAAGGTGGTCGGCGGCTTCGACTTCGTCGGCGAGCAGTGGCCCACCCTGGGCGATCGCACCGAGGACCCGAACCCGATCGACTTCGAAGGCCACGGCACGCACGTCGCCGACATCATCGCCGGTAAGAGTGCGGACGGCACGCACAAGGGCGTCGCACCCGGCGCAAGTGTCTATGCGGTGAAGGTCTGCAGCGCGGTCGCAACGTCGTGCAATGGCGTGGCGCTGCTCAAGGCGATGGACTTCGCGCTCGACCCCGACGGCGACGGTGACATCAGCGACGCGGTCGACGTCGTCAACATGTCGCTGGGATCGTCGTACGGGCAGAAGGAGGACGACCTCTCGGAGGCCAGCGCGAACGCGGTGCGCTACGGCGTCGTCGTCGTCGTGTCGGCCGGCAACAGCGCCGACCGGCCCTACATCGTCGGCTCGCCGTCGTCGACGCCGGAGGTGATCAGCGTCGCGCAGACGCAAGTGCCGAGCGCCTTGGCCTTCCCGCTCGTCGTCACCGGGATCACGCCGTCGACGATCAGCAATACCGCGACGGTGGAGTGGGCCCCGATCGGATCCGGGTTCAGCGGCGCGGTCGTCCGTCTGGGGCGAGGCTGCCCGGCGGACTCCATCTCGGCCGGGAGCCCCGCCGATCCCTATTTCAACGGCAACAGCCCGACCGGCAAGGTCGCGCTGATCGACCGCGGAGCTTGCTCGGTCAGTCTCAAGGTCGACCGCGCCCAGAAGGCCGGCGCCCTGGCGGTGATCATCGCCAACAACGCCGCGGGTGATCCCCCGTCGTTCAGCTTCGGCGGCGGCGACCTGCCGATGGTGCCGACGATCATCATCTCGCAGGCGGACGGCAATCGGATCAAGGCTGCGCTCGGTGCGACCGGTGTGAACCCGGCCGTCGTCGCCAGCGTCAGTTCGGCCGTCACCGTGCCGCTCGTCGGCAGCATGGTCGCCTCCTCGTCGCGCGGCCCGAGCTACAGCTACAACGCGATCAAGCCCGACATCGGCGCGCCCGGTGCGTCCGTTTCGGCCATCGCCGGCACGGGAACGGGCACGGAGGCCTTCGGCGGTACCTCCGGCGCCGCGCCCATGGTGTCGGGCGCCGCGGCCATCCTCGTGCAGGCGTTCCCGACCCGCTCACCGGCCGAGATCAAGGCTGCGCTGATGAATTCGGCCGAGACCAACATCCTCACCAACCCGGCCACGCTGCCGGGCGTGCTGGCCCCCATCACCCGCATCGGCGCGGGCGAGGTGCGCGTCGACCGCGCGCTGGCATCCACCGTTGCGGCCTGGGATACTGAGGATCTCACCGGCAGCCTGTCGTTCGGCTACACCTCGGCCACCAAGAACAGCACGCTCACGCGCAAGGTCACCGTGCACAACTACGGCGCGGGCACGCGCAGGCTGTCGATCGCGCCCAGCTTCCGCTACGCGGACGATGAGGCCAGCGGTGCGGTCAGCGTGAACGCGCCGGCCTCGATCTCGGTGCCCGGCAACGGCAGCGCCAGCTTCAATGTGCAGCTGCGCGTCGACGCGTCCAAGCTGCCGGCCTGGACGCTGAACGGCGGCAGCCAGGGCGGTAACGGCCCGCGGCTGCAGTCGGTCGAGTTCGACGGCTACCTGGCGCTGTCCGACGGCACCGGCACGATCACGATGCCCTGGCACGTGCTGCCGCAGAAGTCGTCGGACATCGTGCCGTCGAGCACCTCGGTCGCCGCGGGCGGCAGCCTCACGCTGGCCAACCAGGGGGCGGCGCCGAGCGACGTGTCGGTGTTCTCGCTCACGGGCACGAGCGGGCGCGTGCCGGTGTCGACCTATCCCGACGCCGGCGACAACTTTGCCGTCATCGACCTGAAATCGGTGGGCGTCCGGGCCGCAGGCGCCAACCTGCAGTTCGCGATCAACACCTTCGGCGAGCGCGCGCACCCGAACTATCCCGCCGAGTTCGACATCTATATCGACACCAACGGCGACGGCTCACCGGACTTCGTCGCCTACAACCTCGAGAACGGTGCTTTCGCTAGCAGCGGTCAGAACGTCGTCGGCGTGGTGAATCTGGCTACGGGCGCCTCCGGCGTGTTCTTCTTCACCGGCGCCGACCTGAACTCGGCCAACGCGGTGCTGACGGTGCCGATGTCCTTCCTCGGCATCACCCCGTCGAGCAAGATCACGTTCAGCATCTATGCCTTCGACAACTACTTCACCGGCAATCTGACGGACTACGTCGAGAACATGACGTATACGCCGGGAACGCCGCGCTACACGGCGGCCGACGTCACCGTGCCGGCCGGCGGCAGCAGCCCCTTGTCGGTGCAGTCAGTCGCGGGCGGCGATACGGCGTCGCCGTCGCAATCGGGTCTGCTGCTGTTCTACAGCGACGGCCGGCGCAAGAATGAGGCGCAGACGATCCTGGTGACGCCGTAGTCAGTAGCACTTCCTGGCCGTCAGCCCCGTACCTCGTTTGGTACGGGGCACTCTTGTTGTCAGGTACTGAGCGATATCGCGCATCGGCGGCGAACGCCGTCAGGCACGAAATTCCCGAGGCGACTCGCCCCTCGCAGGAGACTGACCGAATGGCGGGGCCGCACGTGCATGGTTCACGTCGATGTGGACGCGAACGAAGCGCGCACGATCAGATTGCCCTAGCCTGGGGCAGGCCCAATCGGATCTGGTTCAGTTCAGGCTCTAAGTCTGTCTGGACGCCGCTCTGCGTGAGAATGCCGATGACCGCGAATGCATATAGAACCATTGCTGCTGAAGCAGCCTAGCTGCAGCCGCTTCGTCCCATCAGGCACGCGTTATCGACGGGGCGTTGAGGGTCTGCTCGTTGGTACTCAGTTCGATAGCGTGTCATTCTGCATTGGGTTGGGTGCGTGAGTGGGTTGTGCTCAGGCACCTCGCGAATGTCGGCAGCACCCCGGCAGCGGTCGGCCGCACGACACATGACCGCAGACGTCCGCGCCCGCGACGTGACCGACCTTGCCCTCTCGGCGTGGACGGTCGGACGACAGCATCCGCTGCAAGTTCGTGGCTGTGCTCGTTCACGCGAACGACCGAGATGGGTCGAACTGAGTCGCCAGCGAGCGGCGGCTTCCGAGCGGCGAACCTCTAACGTCGGCTATCCGGCGATGAGTCCGTTGGGCTGGCCGGCTCAAGCCGACCCTCAGTTGACGTAGCCCTCGCAGAACTCAATGCCGCAAAGCGGCCCATCGATATGTCGTTACATGAACTCCACCAGGGACATCACCAGGTGCGTGGTGCCGTCGCGCCACGGCGTCTTGAGCTTCAACTCCATCCGCCCGGCGGCGTTGCACTGCTCCCGATCATTGGACGGAGCCGGGCGGATCATGTAGCGATATGGCTGTACCAGCCGGCTGCGATCGAGTGCTTCGGAGCACATCGCGGCGTGGTGGCTGAAGCCGTCGATAGTCTCGCGCGGCATCCCGCCTGTGAGGGTCAGCACCGCGGGAGTTCCCCGCGGATCCGGCTCAGTGGCGCTCGACGGCAGGGTCGCGGGCGGAAGCGCGCGGGCGTCGGCGGCGGTCGTTCAGCAGGGCGCAGGCGCCCAACACCGTGACGCTGCTGGCAGCAGACAGCAGCCATGGCGCCGCCGTGTCGCTCAGTCGCCCGGTGCTGCTGGCAAGCAGGGCGGCGCCCAGCGGGATGCCGCAGTTCACGCAGGCAACAACGCCGCCGGCATGGTTGGGCGAATGGCGCTCGGTGATGAGGGCGTAGATGAGCACGAAGGCGCCGCTGACCAGCCCAATGCTCAGGAACAGCATCGCGACCGCTGCGCCACCGGACACCGGCAGCCAGGCGACCGCAACCCACCCGAGCATGGCCAGCAGGCCCGCGACCAACAAGGCGCGCGTGCGCTGGTGCTCGCGGTCGCCAATCCAACCCCAGAACGCGGCGCCGAGGCCGTAGCCAGCGATCAGTATCGAGATCATCCATCCCGCAGCGACCGGCTCGAAGCCACCCGCCTCGAGCCACCGTGGCGCCACCACGTTGGCGAAGGCGTAGAAGGTGCCAGCCAACCCCGCCTGGAGCGCGACGCCGAGCAACACGCTACGCGAGCCCAACAACGTGATCAGCTCGCGCCAAGGGTCGCGCGGGGGCGTCACGCGCGGGTTGCGCGGGCGCATGTGCCGCCCGAGCAGGAAAGGCGCTGCCGCCAGGGCCAGCGACAGGATGCCGAGGCCAAGCCAGATGTCGCGCCAGACGACGACGCCGAGCAGCAGGGCCAGCGGCGCACCAGAGCACACCGCGCCGACGTTGCCCAGCAGGATGCCCCGCCCCGAGAACGTGGCCCTGCGCTCAGGGAAGGTCAAAGCGACGAAACGCATCAGACCCACGAAGGCGGCCGGCGAGCCGGCGGCGATCAGCACGCGTGCCAACGTCAGTTCGACGATCGAGTCACCGATGCGGAACAGGAACGACCCAGCGGCCGAGACGACGCACCCGAGCACGGCAACGCGCCGCGCGCCGATGGCGTCGGTGAGCAGGCCGGTGGGGATCATGATCGCCAGGTAGGTCCAGAAGAACACTGCGGCGAGATCGGCGGTAGCAGCCGCACTCAGCCCGAACTCGGCGCCCACTTGCGGCGCGATGGCCTGGAAGGCGGTGCGATGGAAAAGCGCGACGGCATAGCCGACGCTGAGCAGCACAGCGGTAGCCCGGTCCGCAGCGGCCAGCGAGATGTCGAGCGTGTAGGCCACGCGATGGGGCTCGGCACGCACCGCCCCATCGCGGGATGGATCCTGCTGCTCTTGTTGCATGCCTGCGCCCCTCCCCAAGCGCCGCTGTGCAGAATATTGGAGCACCGTGTGGCCGGTCCAGATGCGATTCACAAAGCAGGATTAACCCTGGTGCAGGGCTAGTGATCCTGGTCTGGGCATGCCTCACGCGCGGCCCCAGGCTCGTGATCCCGAGCCGACCCTGGATGCCGCTGGCGGCCTGTATCTGACGGCAGGCTCTGCTGAGCCCACGTTGTGCGACATCGGCCCGCGTGCCCGGATTGTGGGCAGCATCTGCGATTGCAGCACCGGCCGCCCCAGGACAGTGGCGATGATGTTGACCCGCCGCGAAGCGGCCGGCGGTAAACGGCGGCTCCTGGCCGGCTGCCGGTAGTCACGACTGGCTGCTTTGTGGATGCGAAGCGCGAAGTGCCGGCGCGGAACGACGGGCAGCTTCGGAGAAGTCCGACGGGCCGATTTGGGTCGAGTCCGCCCCCTCACGACAGACTGCTCCCGGGGCGGCCACGTCGAAGGACTGCTCTGCGGCGGTGAACTCGGCAAGCGGTCAGTCGTGTGCCGACCCAAAAGCGGTCGCTCAAGGGTTGTGACACCATCGGCTCCAAGTTGTCGATTCTTGCCGTTGCCAAAGTCCCTTCCTGCGCAGCGGCAGCTCGCTCTCAATGGAGATCGAAATGCGCAATATCGATGAGCACAACATCACCGACGCTGTCATCGCCCGGCTTTGCGATTGTCAGGATGCGCGCCTCAAGGAGGTGATGACGTCGCTGATCCGCCACCTGCACGGCTTCGTGCGCGACGTGCGGTTGACCGAACGCGAGTGGGAACAGTCCATTCGCTTTCTAACCGCCACCGGCCAGAAATGTGACGACAAACGCCAGGAGTTCATCCTGCTGTCCGACGTGCTCGGTGTGTCAATGCTGACGGTGGCCATGAACCAGTCGTGGCCCGAAGGTGCGACAGAGGCCACCGTGTTCGGCCCGTTTCACGTCGAAGATGCACCGCGCTGCGACAGCGGCGCAGACATCGCGCTGGGCGCACCCGGCAGGCCGCTCGATGTGGACATCGAGGTGGTCGATCTACGGGGTCAGCCTGTCGTCGGCGCCGAGGTTGACACCTGGCAGGCCGACGAAGACGGCCTGTACGACGTGCAGCGGCCCGAACTCGGCGAAAGGCGTCGCGCCCGCGGCGTCTTCCTCACCGACGCTGATGGCAAAGTGCGCTTCAGCTCGGTGTTGCCCACGTCCTACCCGGTACCCACGGATGGCCCGGTGGGAGAGCTGCTGCTGGCCACCGGCCGCCACCCGTGGCGCCCGGCGCACATTCATTTCCGCATCCGCGCGCCGGGGTTCGCGACCCTGATCACACACCTGTTCCACGACGGCGACAGTTACCTCGACTCCGACGTCGTGTTCGGCGTGCGCTCGTCGCTGATCGCAGACTTCGGGTGCCGTGGCGACGACGACCAGGCACGGCACACGCTGCGTCATCGATTCGTGTTGGCGCGTGCGTCGGCGCCACGATCCAACACATCGGAGTGAGGTGGTCGGACCCAAGCGGTAGAGGAGCGAAGCCACCTCATCGCGATGACTTTGCCGCCAGCCGGCGGGTCAATGCGTGACGAGCACGCGATGGCCAACAGACTTGGTCATGACAGGTTGCGTGGTTGCGCGCCAAGAGCTGCTCTCGATGAAGCTTGGATCCGATTTGACTGGCTGCTACGGCCTGGTGTGTGAGATCACGAAGGGCCGCTTTATGGCTGCGAAGCGGGAAGAGCGATGGTCTGCTGTCCGACTGCTTTGGAGCTCCGCGATGGGCAGGCTTGGGTCGAGACCTCCAGTACGCGGCGCACGGAAGCGGTCAGCCACAACCTGGACTGACGCCCGGGGTCCTTCGACCGCTTCGCTTCAGGCAGCGGCCAGTCGCGCCCGCGTAGGTGCTTGGTCCGAACGGCAGCTTGGTGACGGTCAGCGCGCGATGGGCACGCCCGGGTGACGGGCAGCAACCGCCGCCAAGCCGCCTTCTGCAGCCTGCGGGACGGCGCTCCCCAGCAGGTCGACTCGCCACCTCTGCGTCAACCTCTTCGGCTACGCAATCGCAATTGACTCGGCCGCTGCGCTCCCGCCGATCTCGCGACCCGCCGCAGCGGCCTTGTTCATGTCGGGCGACGTGACTCCTTTGAGGTGACGCTCCCATAGAGCGAGCGCAGCCGTCTTCTCGGCAACATAGTCGTGTCGTTCGTAGTGCTCTGCCTGGACCCCGCCCGAGCGGCCGTGGCTTAGCAATTGGGCACGAACATCGCGCGAAACGCCCAGCGCCTGGAGTCGCGTCTCTGCGGTCCGCCGAAGGTCCCCGGGCCTGTATCCGGCGCTTGATTTGCCTTTACGCGCCACTTCGCGGATCTCACCGCTGATCGTGGTGTGATGAATCGCCTTGACGCCACCGGAGCTGGAGAAGATGAAGTCACCTTCGCCGCGGAGCGAACTCAGCGCTGCCAGTTCTCGCGCAACGCTCGTGCTGACCGGCAGAACATGGTCGACCGCTTTGAGGCGCTTGCCCTTGGGGTCGGCGAGGCGGAGCGTCTGAGTGTTCGGGTCGTAGTTCGTCCACACGGCCCGTAGCAACTGGCGGAATCGCTGTCCGGCGAGAAGTATCAAGCAGCGGACGGTGGCTGCAAGGGCGAGGCCGGTGTCGTCGAGCCCGTTTCACAGATGCAGCAACTCGTCATCGCTCAGCACTCGATCCCGCGCATTCTCGAAGTCGACGATGCGGGGCACCAGGTGCACGGGATTGCCGGCAAGCCTGAATGTGGAGCCCTGGTTGGCAGCGCGCCTCGGGTCGAGGTCGGAGTGCGCCCCGTGCACGAAGGCTGCGTGCAGGTACGCGCGGACGATGTTCGTTTGCCGGCCGATCCCGGCCTTGATCATTCGTGCCAAGACGTCGCGAATCATCTCGGGAGTGATCGCGCGAGCTGGGAGCGGGCCGAGCTCGGGCCAGGGCTTCAGCACGTAGCGCTTGAAGGTCGCTTCCACGTCGCGTGCTGAAGGCTTGCCCTTGGCCTTGCGGTGGGCGACGTAGGCATCAAGGAGTGATTGAAACGAACCCAGCGAAGCCTTTTCCCGTTCGGCCTGAACGGTCGCCGCTCGTTCCTCGTATGCGGCAATCCTCGGGTTGACGCCTTGCTTGATGTTCTCTATGGGGGGCCTGGCCTGGCCTTGCCTCTGGCCTCTTCGAGGCTGACCGCGGGGTAGTCGCCAAGCTGAAGCTTGTCGTTGTGGCTGGCCGATCGATAGCGGAAGATCCAACTACGCCTCAAGCTCCCGCGGACTTTTCGGCACTCCACGACGAGTCGCCCGGCCCCTACCGGCAGGGCGCCGTCTGTCCTTGATTCCCCGTTGCGCAGGGCTCGGATGGCAGCATCGGTGAGCGCCCTGGCGGCAACCCGACCAAGCGGTCGGCCAGGTGCTGTGGTCGCAGATTGCGGAGCCATACGAGGGGCCATAGCAGGGTGGCTGCATGTGAACGCGATGGGACGATTCTGGATGCCCATCGGTCGGAGAGCAAGCATTCAGGCGGGTTCCAGCGCGATGGTCGGAATTTCTCAAGACGGCATGCGGCCCCACTCTGGCCGACTCTTAATCCGTTGGTCGTAGGTTCGAATCCTACAGGGCCCACCAATCAATCAACGGGGCGCTTGCGCAGGCAGGCGCCCCGTTTCGTCTTTGGCAAGCCCGGCTCATGCGCCGAACAGCAGGCCCAGCCACTCGTGCATGATCTCGCGCGTGACCACGATGCCGCTGGTCGAAGGCATCCAGTTGCGCAGGGAGCGAACCGGTCCGAGCACGTCGACCGGCGCAGCCTCGAAGGTGATGCCGCTGCCCGCGGCCGCCTCCTCGAAGGCGCGCATCGCGCGCGGCATGTGGCGCTGGTGCGTGACGAGCAAGACGCGCCGGATGTCCTGCGCCCGCAGCAGGTTCACGCTGTAAGCCGCGTTCTCGCGCGTGTCGTGCGAGCGGTCCTCGATCCACTTCAGCGGCTGCCTGAACTCCTGAGCCGCGATGCGGGCGGCGATCTGAGCTTCGGGGGTCGAGAGCTCGCGCGCCTGCGCCCAGCCGATGCCGCCGCTGAAGGCTGCCGGCGCACCCGTCTCCCGCGCGAGCCACAGCCCGTAGCGCAGCCTCTCCATCGATCGATCGGTCAGGCTGCTCAGACCGTATTCCGGAGCCAGTCCCTTGGCCCCGCCGCCCAGCACGACGATCGCCACCGGCTCGCCTGTCTTCGCCGCCGCCTTCCAGGCCGCGATGCGCTCGGCCCCGAGGGCGCCGGGCGGGCGCAGCAGCCACTCGGACAGCACGCGCGCCATGCCGGTCGTGCTGGACGCCCACAGCATCGCCGCGCCGGCGAGCACCACGGCCCAGCCGAGCTTGCGCCTCGAGCTTGCGAGTCGCGTGCCCACCAGCATCATCGCGATGAAGGGCAGCGGCGGGAGCAGCAAGGCGCCGAGGAAGGGCTTCCACGACGACAGGCCGAGCAGGACGAACAGGTCGTTCAAGGGGGGCGACAGCGTGGCCGGCGAAGGGGAGCGGCGATTGTGCGGCAGTCGCGCGGCGCGGCATGATGCCGGCTTCACCGCAATGGAGGTTCGATGGGTGCCGACTCCGCAGTCTCCCGGCGTGTCGCCGCAGCCTCCGGCTTGGCGCTGTCGCGGCTTGGCGCCTGGCCGCGGCGGCTGGCCATTGCGATGGCGGTGCTGCTGGCGCTGTGGGCGCTGGCCTGGCTGGCCGTGCCGCCGATCCTCAAGTCGCAGGCGCAGGGACGGCTGTCCGCGCTGCTGGGCCGCAGCGTCAGCCTCGCTGAGGTGGACTTCCGGCCCTGGAGCCTGGAACTGACGGTCCGCGACCTCGAGGTCGGCCCTTCCGCCGGCAGCGAGCAGCCGCTGCTGCGCTGGTCACGCGCCTACGTCAATGCCGACGCCGCCTCGCTGTGGCGGCGCGCGCCCGTGTTCTCCGCGATCGAGCTCGATGGCGTGCAGATCCACGTCGCGCGACTGGCGCCAGGGCAGTACGACATCGACGATCTGCTGGCCCGCTTCGTCTCCGATCCGTCAGTGCCGGCCGACAGCGAGCCGGCGCGATTCGCGCTCTACAACCTGCGGCTGCGCGATGCCGCGCTGACCTTTGATGACCGGCCGGCGCGGCGCGTGCATCGCGTCGATTCGCTGCAGGTCTCGCTGCCGTTCATCTCCAGCCTGCCGGCGCATCTGGAGGTGACCGTCGAGCCGCATGTCGCGTTCAAGCTCGACGGCGCGGCCTTCGACAGCGGCGCACAGGCCACGCCCTTCGCCGCACAGCACAGCGGCGAGCTGAAGATGGCCGTCGCCGGGCTCGACCTCGCCCACTACGCACCTTACTTGCCCGCATCGCTGCCCCTGCGCCTGCAGCGCGGCGTGCTGTCCGCGGACGTGGCGCTGCGCTTCGAACTGCCCGAGGGCGCCGACCCGCGCATGGCAGTCAGCGGCAGCACCAGGCTCGAGAACTTCGCCATCGCCGACGCCGAAGGTACTGCGCTGCTCGACTGGCGGCACCTGCAGATCGCGCTGCGCGACGTGCAGCCGTTTGCCCGGCGTGTGGCGCTCGGGCCCGTCAAGCTCGACGGTGCGAACCTGCACCTCAGTCGGACAGCCGACGGCGTGCTGAACCTGCGGCGCCTGGGCGGCGGCGCAGCCCCGGTGGCGGCCGCCGCCAGCGCGCCGGCGTCCGGCGCGACGTCCGGCGCTGCGGCAGGTTCGGCCTGGCAGGCGAGCATCGAGCAGGTCGATGTCGACGACGCGAGGGTGCGCTGGAACGATGCATCGACGCGGCCGGCCGCGGCGCTGCAGTTCGACGCGATCCGCGTGCAGGCCGGGAAGATCGTCTGGCCGATGCGTGCAGGCACGCCGGTGAACCTGGTCGCCACCCTGCGAAGCCAGGCGGCGCAGGCGCCGCCGGCGGGCCAACTCGCCGTCGAGGCGCAGGTCGGCGATGGGGAGGCCAGCGGGACGTTGGCGCTGAGCGACCTCAACCTCCCCGAGCTGGCGCCCTACGTGGCGCAGGTGCTGCTGCCGCGTCTCGAAGGCCGCGCCACGCTGAAGGGGCGCTTCGACTGGCGAAGCGGCGCCGATGCGCCGCGTGCCAGCCTCCACATCGACGACGCCGGCATCGACGGCCTGCGGCTGGTGTCCGGCAGCGGTCGGGCGGTGCGCGACGAGGTGGCACTGAAGCAGATCACGGTGTCCGGGGCGCACATCGACCTGCTCGCGCGCGAGCTCGAGCTCGCGCGCGTGGTGCTGGCGCGGCCGGCGGTGACTGCGGTGCGTGACGCTCGCGGGAACTGGAACCTGTTGTCGCTGACGCCGCACGCGGCGCCCTCCGCACCTGCGGCTGCCGCGAGCGCTGCGGACGCAACGCCCTGGGCAGTGCGTCTCAAGGAGCTGCAACTCGACGGCGGGCGCGTGCGCGTGAGCGATGCCTTCGCGTCCGCTCGCGCTGCGGACACTCCGCTGCGCATCGATGCCGCGGCCGTGCACCTGCGCGTGCAGGATTTCACCTGGCCCGCACGCGGCGGCGCGCCGGCGCGCGTGCAGTTCGGCGCGCGCGTGGCCGGCGTGACCGCGGCGGGGCAGTCGGCAGCGGCGCCCGGCAGCGTCGAGTGGAATGGCCGCCTGCTGGCCGAGCCTCTGAGCGCGAAGGGCAGGCTGCGCGTCGACCGGTTCCCGGTGCATGCCTTCGAGCCCTACTTCGCCGAGCAGCTGCCGGTCAGCCTGCTGCGTGCCGAGGCTGCCTGGCAGGGCGATCTCGACGTGCGGGCCGCCCCGGCGGGCTGGGCGATCAATGCGAGCGGCGACGCGCGGCTGTCCGACGTGCGCGTGCACACCCGTGCCGCGTCGGCGTCGGGCGGCGGCGACGAATTGTTGGCCTGGCAGTCGTTGCAGCTCGACGGCCTGCGCTTCGCGATGGTGCCCGCGAGCACCCCGCAACTGGAGATCCGCGAGGCGGCGCTGAGTGATTTCTTCGCGCGTCTGGTGATCACCGAGCAGGGACGGCTGAACCTGAGCAGCGTGGCCGCAGCCGACGGCGCTGCCAGTGCGCCCGCGGCCACGGCGTCGGCCGCCCCGGCGTCGGCCTCCGCCGCGTCGGCGCCCGGGACCAGCGAACTGCCGATCGCTGTCGCCGTCGGCGGCGTGAAGCTGAGCAGCGGCCGCATCGACTTCAGCGACCGCTTCATTCGCCCCAACTACAGCGCCAACCTGACCGAGCTCAACGGCACGCTGGGCGCGTTCCGCTCCGGCACGCGCGAGATGGCCACGCTGGAACTGCGCGGCCGCGCTGCCGGCACTGCGCTGCTGGACATCCGCGGCTCGTTGAACCCCACCGCGGACCCGCTGGCGCTGGACATCCAGGCCAAGGCCACCGACCTCGAGCTCGCGCCGCTGTCACCCTATGCCGGCAAGTACGCCGGCTACGCGATCGAGCGCGGCAAGCTGAGCATGGAGGTGGCCTACAAGATCTCGCCCGACGGCAGGCTGGAGGCGCGCAATCAGGTCATCCTCAACCAACTGACCTTCGGCGACAAGGTCGATTCGCCCGACGCGACGAAGCTGCCGGTGCTGCTGGCGGTCGCGCTGCTGAAGGATCGCAACGGCGTGATCGACATCAACCTGCCGATCAGCGGTTCGATCAATGACCCGCAGTTCAGCGTGTTCGGCATCGTGATCAAGGTGATCGGCAACCTGCTCGTGAAGGCGCTCACCGCGCCGTTCGCGCTGCTCGCCGGTGGTGGCGGCGAGGATCTCAGCCTGGTCGAGTTCCGGCCCGGCACGGCGTTCCTCAGCGATGCCGGCCGCAGTACGCTGGACAAGGTGGCCAAGGCACTGGTCGAACGCGAGGCGCTGAAGATGACCGTGACAGGCGCGGCGGATCCGGTCAGCGAGCGCGAGGCCTTCCGGCAGGCGGCGCTCGAGGCGCGGCTGCTCGCCGAGCGCAGGCGCGAGATGCTGCGTGACGGCGTTTCCGCCGCCGATGCCGATGCGCTGACCGCGCTGGATGCGGAGACGCGCGCGCGCATGCTCAAGACGGTCTACCGCGCCACCGAGCTGCCGAACAAGCCGCGCAACGCGTTCGGTTTCGCGCGCGACATCCCCGGCCCGGAGATGGAGGCGCTGCTGAAGGCGCACACTGCGGTGAGCACGGACGCGATGCGCGAGCTCGCACTGCAGCGCGGGCTGGCGGTGCGCGACGCGCTGCTTGCCAGCGGCCTGCCGGGAGAGCGCCTCTTCCTCGCCGCGCCGAAGCTGCGCGGCTCGGGCGAGGACGAGAAGGCCTGGACGCCGCGCGTGCAGCTCTCGCTGTCCACCCGCTGATCTCGACGCGATCAACGCGCCAGGCTGTTCCGCAATGGAACAGCCTGGGACTTCCCCTCGTATGTAGCCGTGTATCACCCGGGCGCTGGGCACCGGTGCAACACTGATTCCATCAGACGGCAGTCCACTGCCGCTGGCTCATTCAGCAGGAGACAAGCATGCGAGTCATTCCCATCGCGAACATGTTCGCCGAGTCGGGCTGCGAGGACGAGTCCTCCGGCCAGGTGCCCAAGCTCGACCTTCCTCTGGCACGGCGCGATTTCCTCAAGGGCTCGGGCGTGCTGATGGGCACGCTGGCCACCGGCAGCGTGCTGGCCGCGCTGGCGCCATCGACGGTGTGGGCCGTGGAGCTGAAGTCGCTCAGCAAGTCCGAGGGCGAGGCGCTGATGAAGATGGGCCGCACGCTCTATCCGCACAAGAAGCTGCCCGATGCGGTCTATGCGCTGCTTGCCAAGGACCTCGACGCCAAGGCCGCGGGGGATGCCGGTGCCGCAAAGCTGCTCAGGGAAGGCATCGCCGCGCTGAACCAGGCCGCCGGCGGCAGCTTCGCCAAGGCCAGCGAGAAGAAGCGCAAGGAAATCGTCAAGGGCATGGAAGGCCAGCCCTTCTTCGCCACGGTGCGCGGCCAGTGCATCACGTCGCTGTACGACAACGACATGGCCTACAAGGTGTTCGGCTACCCCGGCTCGGCCTGGGAGAAGGGTGGCTACATCACGCGCGGCTTCCAGGACCTGAAGTGGTTGCCGGCGCCCCCGCTCGAGGCGAGCCCCAAGCCCTACCTCTGATCCCGTCCGGCAGCAGGGCACAAGACACCAGGAGACACGACATGGCGAAATTCGACTTCAACGACGACTCGGTCGTCGTCATCATCGGTTCGGGGGCGGGCGGCGGCACGCTGGCCAACGAGCTGTGCCAGAAGGGCATCAAGGTCGTCGTGCTGGAGGCAGGCGCGGTGCAGTCGCCGGCCAGCTTCATCAACGACGAGTGGAAGTCCTTCGGCCAGCTCGCCTGGCTGGACCCGCGCACCACCTCCGGCAGCTGGCGCGTCGCCAAGGACTTCGCCGGCCTGCCGGCGTGGATCTGCAAGACGGTGGGCGGAACCACGACGCACTGGGCGGGCGCCTCGCTGCGCTTCCAGGAGCACGAGTTCAAGATCAAAACCCACTATGGCGACATCAAGGGCGCCAACCTGATGGACTGGCCGCTGACGCTGCAGGAACTCGAGCCCTACTACGCCCGCGCCGAGGACAAGATGGGCGTGACGCGCACCACCGGCATCCCGGGCCTGCCGGGCAACAACAACTTCAAGGTGTTCCACGCCGGCGCGAAGAAGCTCGGCTACCGCGAGGTGCACACGGGCAACATGGCCATCAACAGCCAGCCGCGCGACGGCCGCGGCCGCTGCATGCAGCTCGGCTTCTGCTTCCAGGGCTGCAAGAGCGGCGCGAAGTGGAGCACGCTGTACACCGAACTGCCCAAGGCCGAGGCCACCGGCAACCTGGACCTGCGGCCGGAGTCGCATGTCGCGAAGATCGAGCACGACGACAAGGGCAAGGTCACCGGCGTCGTCTACTTCGACAAGGCCGGCAAGGAGCAGCGCCAGAAGGCGCGCATCGTCTGCGTGGCCGGCAACTCGATCGAGACGCCGCGCCTGCTGCTGCTGTCGGCTTCGAATATGTTCAAGGACGGGCTGGCGAACTCCTCGGGCCAGGTCGGCCGCAACTACATGCGCCACATGACCGGCTCGGTCTACGCCGCCTTCAAGAACCCGGTGCACATGTACCGCGGCACGACGATGGCCGGCATCATCCGCGACGAGGCCGCTCACGACCCGAAGCGCGGCTTCGCCGGCGGCTACGAGATGGAGACGCTCTCCCTGGGCGTGCCCTTCATGGCGGCCTTCCTCGACCCCGGCGCCTGGGGCGAGGACTTCGCTTGGTGGATGGACCACTACACCCACTTGGCCGGCATGTGGCTGGTGGGCGAGGACATGCCCCGCGAGGGCAACCGCATCACGCTGAATGCGAACGTGAAGGACAAGTGGGGGCTGGCGGCGCCGAACGTGCACTTCGACGACCACGACAACGACATCGCCATGCGCAACCACGCCTTCGCGCAGGGCGAGAAGGTCTACAAGGCGGCAGGGGCGATCCGGACCTATCGCACGCCGCCGTACCCGTCGACGCACAACCTGGGCACCTGCCGCATGGGGGCGTCGGCGAAGGACAGCGTGTGCAACGCCCACGGCCAGACGCACGACATCGCCAACCTGTTCATCTCCGACGGCAGCCAGTTCACCACCGGCGGCGCGGAGAACCCGACGCTGACGATCGTCACGCTGGCGATCCGCCAGGCCGAGTACATCGCCAAGCAGATGAGCGCGCGTACCATCTGAGCAAGACTGCAGGGAGATCCCCGATGTGCGAATACTTCGTCAAGGCCGATCCGATCCAGTACGAACAGCGCTCGCGCACCATACGCATCCACGGCGTGCTGACCAGCATCCGGCTGGAGAACATGGTCTGGGACATCCTGGCCGAGATGGCCGAGGCGGAGGGCTGCACGACCAACCACCTGATCGTGCAGTTCCACGACGAGATCCTGGCGCACCGCGGTGAGGTGCCCAATTTCGCCTCGTTCCTGCGCGTCACCGGCATGCGCTTCCTGCGGCGCAAGCTGATCGAGCTGGAGCGAGGCCCCGCCGTGGGGGAGTCGGCGCGCCCGGAAGACGGCGGAGTGGCGTCCGCCCCGTCGCGAGCCAAGGTCGTGGCGATGGGCGCGCGCTCCTGATTTTCCCTCTTGCCTTTTCTTCTGGAGTTCGCATGGCCAAGGTCATCCACACCATGATCCGTGTGCTGGATCTGGACAAGTCGATGAAGTTCTATGCCGACGTGCTCGGCCTCACCGAGTCGCATCGGCTCGACTTCCCCGAGTTCGCGCTCGTCTATCTGCGCAATGCCGAAAACGACGTCGAGATCGAACTGACGCTGAACAAGGGTCGCACCGAGCCCTACACGCATGGCACCGGCTACGGCCACGTCGGCGTGGTGGTGCCGGACGCGGCGGCGGCGCATGCCGCGCTGCTGGCCCAGGGCTACGAGCCGGCGCCGGTGAAGGAATTCAAGCGCGGCGAGGAGTTGCTGGCGCGCTTCTTCTTTATCCAGGACCCGGATGGGTACAAGATTGAACTACTGGAACGCCACGGCCATTACCGGTAGATTCGAAGGGTTCGGCCGGATCAGGCGACGGCCGAGTCGGTAGTTCATAACACGCCCCTCCCGAGGAGACACAAGTGAAGAAGTCGTCAGGTTCATTCCTGCTGGCAGGCATTGCCTGCGCCGCCATGCTGGCTCTGCCCGTCCATGCGCAGCAGAACATCGAGAAGCTCAAGCAGATGAAGGTCGCCACCACCGACCTCAACATCCCGGTCGTGCCGCAGGAAGGCAAGAACGCCGAGGCCATCCGCAACAACCTCAAGCGGGTCAAGCTGCCGCCGGGATTCAGCATCGAACTGTTCGCGATCGTGCCCGATGCGCGTCACATGGCCGTGGCGCCCAGCACCAACATGCTTTTCGTCGGGACGCGCAAGACGACCGTCTGGGCCGTCACCGACCGCAACAGCGACGGCGTGGCCGACGAGGTGAAGTCCTTCGCCCCCTCGCTGAAGTTCACCAACCCCAATGGCGTGTGCTGGACCAAGGACGGCTTCCTGATCGTCGCCGAGCACAACCGCGTGCTGAACTTCCCGGCCGCCGAGTTCTTCTACGAAGGCCCGGACGTCGCGGTGATCGAGGTGGTGGGCCAGGGCAAGCTGGTCCCGCCCGAGGAGGAGTCGTACAACCACGGCGCCCGCACCTGCCGCGTCAGCGACGACGGCAAGCTCTACATCACCCTGGGGCAGCCGTACAACGTTCAGCCGCGCGAGAAGGTGGCGATGTACGAGCAGTTGGGCATCGGCGGCATGATCCGCCTGAACCCGTTCGACGGCTCGGGCCGCGAGGTGGTGGCGCGCGGCGTGCGCAACTCGGTCGGCATGGACATCAACCCGAAGGACAAGACGGTCTGGTTCACGGACAACCAGACCGACGGCATGGGTGACGACACCCCGCCGGGCGAGCTCAACCGCATCACCAAGGCGGGCGGCGAGCACTTCGGCTACCCGTTCATCCACGGCAACAACGTGCAGATCGCCGGCACGGCCGCCGCGCCGGACCTCAAGGACATGAAGGCGCCGGCGAACTGGACGAAGCCGCAGATCGAGTTCCCGGCGCACCAGGCGCAGCTGGGCATGACGTTCTACAACGGCAAGATGTTCCCGGCGCAGTACCGTGGCGGCATCTTCGTGGCCTCGCACGGCTCGTGGAACCGCACCAAGGCGAGCGGCGGATTGGTGAACTTCGTCTCGCTCAAGGCCGACGGCACGGCGGACAAGAGCACCGTGTTCGCCGAGGGCTGGCTCGACAGCGAGACCGGTACCTACCGTGGCCGCCCGGTCGACGTGGCGGTGATGAAAGACGGTTCGCTGCTGGTGTCCGACGACTACGCCGGCGCGATCTACCGCATCACCTACAGCGCACCGTGAGGTCGCTGACGCTGACCATGCTGCTGGCCGCCGCGCTTCCCGGCGCGGCGGTCGCCGGCGACGCCGCAGCGGGCAAGCAGAAGGCCTTGCAGGCCTGTGCTGTCTGCCACGGCCAGGTCGGTCTCGCGGCTGCCCCCGAGACGCCCAATCTCGCCGGCGAGCCCGAGGGCTACATCGCCCGGCAACTGCGCGCCTTCCGCAGCGGCAAGCGCCAGCACGAGGTGATGAGTGTCATCGCCAAGTCGCTCAGCGACGAGGAGATCGACAACGTGGCGGCGTGGTTCTCGTCGATCAAGGTGACGGCCACCGCGCCTTGACCTGAGGCAGGTGCGCGCCGGGATGGCGCGCACCTCCAGAAAATCTCTAACGGCAAACCCCGTCGCGGCGCGCGAGGCCTTCGCGTAGCCTCGCGGCGCGCGAGCTCGCGCCATGACCGTCTGCACACCCACAACATGAACAAGCCCCTGCCGCTGTCCACGCTCGCCATCGCGCTCGCCGCTGCCTTCCCTGCGCACGCCCAGGTCGAACTCGACCCCGTCGTCGTCACTGCCGAGCGCACCCGTCAAGCCAGCTTCGATGCGCCGGCCGCGATCACCGCCGTCACGCGCGACGTGATCGACAACGGCGGCTTCCAGGTCAATCTGTCCGAGGCGCTGAACCGCGTGCCGGGCATCAGCGTGCTGAACCGGCAGAACTACGCGCAGGACCTGCAGCTCTCCATCCGTGGCTTCGGCTCGCGCTCCACCTTCGGCATCCGCGGCGTGCGGCTGATCGTCGACGGCATCCCGGCGACCATGCCTGACGGCCAGGGGCAGGCTTCGACGATCGCGCTGGGCTCGGCGCAGCGCATCGAGGTGCTGCGCGGCCCGCTGGCGCAGCTGTATGGCAACGCCGCCGGCGGCGTGGTGCAGGTGTTCACCGGCACCGACGCCACCGTGCCCACGCTCAGCACCACCTTCGGCGTCGGCCCGTACGAGCAGAACAAGGTCGGCGTGAAGTTCGGCCACAACGGCGAGCGCGACAGCGTGGTGCTCGACGCCATGCGCTATTCGACCAACGGCTACCGCGATCACAGCGAGGCGCAGCGCACGCAGATCAACGCCAAGTGGACGCGCATGATCGACGCAGACTCGTCGATCAGCCTGGTGGCCAATGCCTTCGACCAGCCGCTGGCGCTCGACCCGCTCGGTCTGACGCGCGCGCAGTGGGAGGCCGACCCGACGCAGGCTGTCGCGCTGGCCACCCAGCAGAACTCGGGCAAGGTGGTCAGCCAGAACCAGATCGGCAGTGTCTACGAGCGGCGGCTCACGCCGCAGACGACGCTCACCACGCGCGTCTATTTCGGCTCCCGCGACCTGGAGAACCGCCTGTCGATCCCGCCGGGGCCTCAGCAGTCGCCCACTTCTTCGGGCGGCATCGTCGACTTCGTGCGCAGCTATTCAGGTCTGCTCGCCCAGCTCGGACACGAGGTGCGCCTGGATGGCGACCGCGTGCTGCGCCTGACCGGCGGCATGGAGTACGACCGCAGCCAGGAGGACCGCCAGGGCTACATCAACGATGGCGGTGTGCAGGGTGCGCTCAAGCGCGACGAGCTGAACACGGTGCGCAACGCCGACTTCTTCGCGCAGGCCTCGTGGGACCTGCTCGCCTCGCTGACCGCGATGGCGGGGGTGCGCGCCAGCGAGGTCAAGTTCAGCAGCGACGACCGATTCATCGTCCCGGGCAACCCGGACGACAGCGGCAGCGTGGACTTCAGCGCCACCAGCCCGGTGGTCGGACTGACCTTCCGCGCCAGGCCGACGCTCAACCTTTACGCCCACACGGGGCGCGGCTTCGAGACGCCGACCTTCACCGAACTCGCCTATCGCCCGCCCTGCGCGACGCCCGCGCCGGCAGGCTGCGTGGAAACCGGTCTCAACACCGAACTGAAGGCCTCGAAGAGCCGCCATGCCGAGGTCGGCGTGAAGTGGAAGTTCGCGCCGGACCACCGCATCGACGTGGCGCTGTTCGACATCGTCACGCGCAACGAGATCGTCGTCGACACCAGCAGCGGCGGCCGCACCACCTTCAAGAACGCCGGCCGCACGACCCGCCGCGGCGCCGAGTTCATGTACACCGGGCTGCTCGCCGAGTCGCTGCGTGCCACGCTCAGCCTGTCGGCGCTGAAGGCGCGCTTCGACGACCCCTTCGTCAGCGGCAGCGGCGCGGCGGCGGTGAACATCCCCGAGGGCAACCGCCTGCCGGGCACGCCGGAGCGCAGCGGCTTCGCCGAGCTTGCCTGGTCGCCGAAAGCGGCCTGGGGCGGCTTCCACAGCGGTGTCGAGCTGGTGCACACCGGCAAGCTCTACGTCAACGACGCCAACACCGACGCCGCGCCCGCCGCCACCGTGCTCAACCTGCGCGCCGGCTTCGTTCAGAAGGCGGGCCCCTGGACCTTCAGCCAGCTGTTGCGCGTGGAGAACGCCACCGACAGGAAGTACGCAGGTTCGGTGATCGTCAACGATTCGAACGGCCGCTTCTTCGAGCCGGCGCTGCCGCGCAACTGGATGCTGGCGTTCACGGTCAGGCACGAGTTCAGGTAAGTTCCGCAGCGCGGGCGCGACCGAGCACGCGGAGGTTCGTCATGGCGGGCACGATCGAGACCATCACCCTGGGCGGCGGCTGTTTCTGGTGCATCGAGGCGGTGTACGAGCGCGTGCGCGGCGTCACCGCCGTCGAGTCCGGCTACTGCAACGGCCAGTCGGCGCGGCCGAGCTACGAGCAGGTTTGCAGCGGCGACACCGGTTGCGTGGAGGCGGTGCGGGTCAGCTTCGACACTGCCGCGATCTCGTTGCGTGAGGTGCTGGAGATCTTCTTCGTCGTGCACGACCCGACCACCCTGAACCGCCAGGGCAACGACGTCGGCACGCAGTACCGCTCGGGCATCTACTTCCGCTCCACCGAGCAGGAGCGCGTGGCCCGCGAGGTGATCGCGGAGGTGAATGCCAAGCTCGGCGGCCGTGTGGTCACCGAAGTGCTGCCCGAGCGCGACTACTGGCGCGCCGAGGACTACCACCAGCACTATTTCGCCAACCACCCTGGGCAGGGCTACTGCGCGTTCGTCGTCGCGCCCAAGGTGGAGAAGTTCCGCAAGACCTTTGCACAACGGGTGCGCGAGGGCTGAACCGCAACACGCTGCCTGCTTGGCCCGGGCCGGGACCGCGCGAGCTTCCGGACGGGCGGGGGCGGGCGCCTCAGGGAGCGAGGCGTTCGCGTACCCATTGCCCGCCGTCGAGGCGGTAGCGCAGGCGGTCGTGCAGGCGCGACTTGCGTCCCTGCCAGAACTCCCAGCGGTCCGGAACGAGGCGGTAACCGCCCCAGTGCGGCGGTCTCGGCGGCTGCAGCAGGAACTTCGCGCCGTAGCGCGCCGCGTTGGCGACCAGCACCGCGCGTGACTCGATCACCTGGCTTTGCGGCGAGGCCCATGCGCCGATACGCGAGTCGAGCGGGCGCGACTGGTAGTAGGCGTCGGACTCGGCCGCATCGACCTTGTCCACGCGGCCCTCGATGCGCACCACCCGTTCGAGCTCGACCCAGTGGAACTGCAATGCGGCGTACGGCTGTGCGGCGAGCTCCCGACCCTTGCGGCTCTCGTAGTTCGTGTACCAGACGATGCCTCGCGCGTCGTAGCCCTTGATCAGCACCACGCGTGTCGACGGTCGGCCGTCCGGCGCCACGGTGGCCACCGTCATCGCGTTGGGCTCGGGCAACTCGGCGCTCAGCGCCTGACGGAACCAGTGCTCGAACTGCACCAGCGGGTCGGCGGCGCTGGCCGTTTCGTCGAGCTCGTCGCGTTCGTAGCTCTTGCGCAGGTCGGCGATGGAACGGGTCTTGTCGGTCATGGGCTCATCCGTGCAGGCGCGTGGGCCACATCCTAGGGCTAACCCGGCTGACAGTTGTTGCTAGGCAAATCTGCTTACGGGGAAGGCCTTAGGTGAACGTCCCACTACCTCAATCACGGCCCGGCTCCCATTCTCGGGTGCAACGACGTGTCGCACGAACGCAGCCGCGTCGATCTGGCGTTCAACAACAAGAGGGGTCGCGCGATGAAGGCGCAGCCGGCGGTGATCGTGTTGGCAGCGGGCAGGGGCAGCCGCTTTCTCGGGGCGGACCACAAGCTCGCGCAGCGGATCGGCAGCGCCACGATCCTCGCGACGACGCTGCGCCACGCCGTTGCCACGCAGCTGCCGGTGGTGGTGGTCACCACCGAGGTCTTCGCCGAGGCAGCGCGCCGCAGCGTTGCCGCTCGCGACGTGATCGTGCTGCCCGAGGTGGGCTCGGCAGGCCACGAGGGTCTCGGCATGGGCTATTCGATCGCGGCCGGCGTAAGCGCCAGCCCGGGCGCCGGAGGCTGGCTCATGCTGCCCGGCGACATGCCGGTGGTGAAGACGGAGACGCTGCTCGAGGTGGCTCGCGAGCTCGCTCACCATGCCGTGGTGTTCGCCCAGCATCGGGGTGTCCGTGGCCACCCGGTGGGCTTCTCCGCCGAGCTGTATTCCGAGCTGACGGCCTTGCGTGGCGACGAGGGCGCGCGGCGCCTGGTGGCACGCTATCCGGCGATCGGTGTCGAGGTCGACGACCCCGGCGTGCTGATCGACGTCGACACCGAGGCCGACCTGGAGAGCGTTCGCCTGGCGCAGCGGCGAGGCGCGGACGACGCGGAGCAGCGCCTGTAGGCGCTGTTCAGGCCGGCTGGATCAGCGACAGCGCAAGCTTCTCCAGCCGCTCGATCTCGCGGTCGCGGATGCCGTGCTGCCGCAGCGAGGCAGCGGTTTCCAGCAGGTACTCCAGCGTGCTGCCGTAGCGCCCGCGCGCGTGGCGCAGGATGTCGAGCATCTCCGCCTCGGCGATGTCGCCGGTGTGGGCCGGGCTGTCGCGGTCCAGGGTGAAGGCCAGCGCCTGGACCGTGCCCAGCGGCGTGCGACAGGGCAGCCAGCGCGGGTCGTAGACGCCGGTGGGCATCTCGCGCGCCCACAATCGTTCGAGTTCCTGCTCGGCGCGCTCGCGCGCCACGCGGTACACCACGCCCCGGCAGGAGCCTCCGGAGACCAGCGCGAACACCAGCCCGGGTCGCTGCGGCGTGCCGCGGTTGATGCGCGAGCGCATGCGAAGGGCGCGATGCCAGCCATGCACCGCGGCGCCGCGTTGCTCGTCGGCGTCGAACTCGGGGCGCCAGATCAGCGAGGCGTAGCCGAACACCCACAAGTCGCCGTCGCCGCCCCAGCGACGCAGTGTCTCGTCGAGCATGGTGCGCGGGTCGCGCAACACGAGCGGGTCGCCTTCGTCCGTCATGGTCGAACTCTAGAATGATCCGAACAACTTCGAGCAGTAAAGCATGAGCGATGCCCACGATGATGCACAGAGTTACGCGCTGCTGGCCGTGGCCGGTGTCGTGGCGCTGGTGGTCGCGGGTGTGCTGGTGCTGGCGGTGTCCAGAGGCGGGCCGCGCGCCCCGGCAGCGGCACCGACCCCGCCGGCGGCGGCCGCAGCCACGGACCTGCCGCGCATCTACTTCGAGGTGGACTCCGATGTCCTGCCGGCCGGGGCGATGGAGGTGCTGGACCGGGTGGCCGACGCCGCACGGGCCACCCCGGGTGCCGCGGTGCTGATCTCGGGTTACCACGACGCCAGCGGCAACCCCGAGTACAACGCCGACCTCGCCAAGCGGCGCGCCCAGGCGGTGCGCCATGCGCTCGAGGCCAACGGTGTGCCGCCGGCGCAGCTCACGCTCGACAAGCCGCAACAGACCGCCGGCGGCGCCGACGCCCGCGAGGCTCGCCGCGTCGAACTGCGTCTGCAGTAGGGCGAAAGCGCGGTTTGTTTTGACGATGTAACCAGGTTACTAGACAATCCGAAGCGAAGTTACGGCTCCGGAGGTTTTCATGCGACCTGTTCTCCTCGAAGTCACGCAGCGCATCCGCGAGCGCAGCGCCGCGCCCCGTGCCGCCTACCTGGCCCGCGTGCAGGCGGCGATCGACCGCCCGCGCGGCGCCGACCGCATGGGTTGCGCGAACGTGGCGCATGCCTTCGCCGCGCTGCCGGCCAGCGACAAGCTGCGCGTGGTGGCCGAGCGCGCGCCGAACATCGGCGTGGTCACCGCCTACAACGACATGCTTTCGGCACACCAGCCCTACGAGGGCTTCCCCGCCGTGATCCGCGACGAGGCGCGCAAGCTCGGCGCCACCGTGCAAGTGGCCGGTGGCGTGCCGGCGATGTGCGACGGCGTCACGCAGGGCCTGCCGGGCATGGAGCTGAGCCTGTTCTCGCGCGACACCATTGCGATGGGCACGGCGATCGCGCTCACCCACGATGTCTTCGACGCCGCCCTGCTGCTCGGGGTGTGCGACAAGATCGTGCCGGGCCTGCTCATCGGCGCGCTGCACTTTGGCCACTTGCCTTGCGTGTTCGTGCCCGCCGGGCCGATGGGCAGCGGGCTGTCGAATACCGAGAAGTCCAAGGTGCGGGAGCAGTTCGCGCAGGGGCTGGTCGGCCGCGACAAGCTGCTCGAGGCCGAGTCGGCCGCCTACCATGGCGCCGGCACCTGCACCTTCTACGGCACGGCCAACAGCAACCAGATGCTGCTCGAGGCGATGGGCCTGCATGTGCCTGGCGCGGCCTTCGTGCACCCTCATGCGTCGATGCGCGAGGCGCTGACGCGCGCGGCGGTGCGGTCGGTGCTCGGCATCACCAAGGGGCGGCGCTTCACGCCCATCGGACAGCTGGTCGACGAGCGTGTCATCGTCAATGCCATGGTCGCGCTGCTCGCCACCGGCGGCTCGACCAACCACCTGATCCACTGGGTGGCGGTGGCGCGTGCGGCCGGCATCCTGATCGACTGGACCGACTTCAGCGACCTCTCCAAGGACACGCCGCTGCTGGCGCGCGTCTACCCCAACGGCAGCGCCGATGTGAACGAATTCCAGGCGGCCGGCGGCCCGGGCTTCGTGATCCGCGAATTGCTCGACGGTGGCTTCATGCACGGCGACGTGGCGACCGTCGTCGAGGGCGGCCTGCGCGAATTCGGCAAGCTGCCGGCGCAGGAGGGCGGCACGCTGCGCTGGCGCGACCTGCCGGCGCACAGCGGCGATGCGAGCGTGGTGCGCCCGGCGGCGGCGCCGTTCAGCGCCGAAGGTGGGCTGAAGCTGCTCACCGGCAACCTGGGTCGCGCGGTGATCAAGGTCTCGGCGGTGCCCGACGACCGCCACGTGGTGGAAGCGCCGGCGCGTGTGTTCGACTCGCAGGAAGCCCTGCTGGCCGCCTTCAAGGCGGGAGAACTCGAGCGCGACCTGGTGGCGGTGGTGCGCTTCCAGGGCCCGCGCGCCAACGGCATGCCCGAACTGCACAAGCTCACGCCACCGCTGGCGGTGCTGCAGGGCAAGGGCTTCAAGGTCGCGCTGGTCACCGATGGCCGCATGAGCGGTGCCTCGGGCAAGGTGCCGGCGGCGATCCACGTCAGCCCCGAGGCGCTGGCCGAAGGTTCGCTGGGGCGGGTGCGCGACGGCGACCTGATCCGTCTCGACGCGGTGGCGGGCACGCTGGAGGCCCTGGTCGACCCGGCCGATTGGGCCGCACGGAAGCCTGCGCATCTGAGCGACGCCGCGGCCGACAACAATGCCCACGGCCTCGGCCGCGAGCTGTTCGGCGGCCTGCGCCGCAACGTGCGCAGCGCCGAAGAGGGCGCCTGCACCTGGTTCTGAACAAGGAAAGGTTCGCGATGAACACGCTCGAACTCGCCACCCACGGCCCGGTGATCCCGGTCATCGTCATCCACGACCTCGCCGACGCGGTGCCGATGGCTCGCGCACTGGTCGACGGCGGCGTCAGGGTGCTGGAGATCACGCTGCGCACGCCGGTGGCACTGCGCTGCATGGAGGCGATCGCGCGCGAGGTGCCGGAGGCGATCGTCGGCGCCGGCACCCTCCGCAGCGGCGCCGACGTGCAATCGGCGCGCGATGCCGGCTGCCGCTTCGGCGTGAGCCCGGGTTACACCAGCGACTTGGGTCACTACTGCCGCAACCTGAGCCTGCCCCTGCTGCCCGGCGTGGCCAGCGCCAGCGAGGTGATGCAGGCCAACGCCGACGGCTACCAGTTCCTCAAGTTCTTCCCCGCCACCGCCGCGGGCGGCATCCCGATGCTCAAGGCGCTGCACGGTCCCTTCCCGGACGTGGCCTTCTGCCCGACCGGCGGCATCACGCCGGAGACAGCGCCGCAGTTCCTTGCCTTGCCCAATGTCAAGGTTTGCGGCGGCTCCTGGCTGACGCCCCCCGAGGCCGTGACCGCGAAGGACTGGGCCCGCATCACCCGTCTTGCCCGTGAGGCCGGCGCGTTGCGCCGCACTTGACGTGCCGTAACAAGGTACCGCGGGGCTGCGGCAAAATTCCGCGCATGAGTGAAGTGCAACAGCCCCAACCGGTCACGCCCGAGTTGCGGGCATGGATCATCGAGCAGGCCAAGGCAGGCGCACAGCCCGAGACGGTGCTGGCGTCGATGAAGGCCAGCGGCTGGCGCGAGGACGTGGCGGTCACCGCGCTGGAAGAGACGCTGCGCGGTTTTCTCGACGAGCGTGCCAAGGCCGCGCAGCTGCCGCCGCCTGTGCCCGTGCCCGACCCGCTGCCCGCCGGCGGCGGCATCCCGACCACGCTGAAGACGCCGGACCGAGACGTGCGTGTCGTGCTTGCCATGCGCGACCCGCGCGTGATCGTCTTCGGCGGCCTGCTGTCGCACCAGGAATGCGACGAGCTGATGGCGATGGCGGCCAAGCGTCTGACCCGCTCCGAAACGGTGCAGACCGACACCGGCGCCAGCGAGATCAATGCGGCCCGCACCAGCCAGGGCATGTTCTTCGACCGCGGCGAGAACGAGCTGTGCCGCCGCATCGAGGCGCGCATCGCCGCGCTGATCGGCTGGCCGGTCGACAACGGCGAGGGCATCCAGGTGCTCAGCTACAAGCCGGGCGCCGAGTACAAGCCTCACTACGACTACTTCGATCCCGCCCAGCCGGGCACGCCCACCATTCTCAAGCGCGGCGGCCAGCGCGTCGCCACCGTGGTGATGTACCTCAACGATCCGGTGGTCGGGGGGGGCACCACCTTCCCCGACGTGCAACTCGAGGTCGCGCCGGTGAAGGGCAACGCGGTGTTCTTCAGCTACGAGCGGGCCCACCCGTCAAGCAAGACCCTGCACGGCGGCGCGCCGGTGGTCGAGGGTGAGAAGTGGGTTGCCACCAAGTGGCTGCGGGAAGGGGTGTTCCGTTGACGAACGATGCCGGTCTGCTGGCCGGCATCACCGTGATCGACCTCACCCGGCTGCTGCCGGGCCCGCTGGCCACTCGGCATCTCGCCGAGATGGGCGCGAGGGTGCTGAAGATCGAGGGGCCGGCGCGCGACGGCCAGGAGGACGGCTCGCGCCACATGGGGCTGTCACGCGCCGACCGCGAGGCCGGCCGGCCGAGCCTGACCTTCCGCCTGCTCAACGAAGGCAAGGAGTTGCGCGAGATCGACCTGCGCAGCGAGACCGGCCGCGCCGAACTGGTCGATCTCGCGCGCACGGCCGACCTGCTCGTCGAGGGCTTCCGCCCGGGGGTGATGGACAAGCTCGGCCTCGGCTGGCACACGCTTCATGCGCTCAACCCCAGGCTCGTGATGTGCGCGATCAGCGGCTACGGCCAGCACAACGCCTGGTCGCACCGCGCCGGCCACGACATCAACTACATCGCCATGGCCGGCGTGCTGGAGCAGATCGGCACGGCGGACGGCGAGGTGGCCGTGCCCAACTTCCAGATCGGCGACCTGATGGGCGGCACGCAGGCCGCGGTCTCGGGCATGCTGGCCGCGCTGCTGTCGGCGCAGCGCGGCGGGCAGGGGCGCTACGTCGACATCTCGATGACGCACGAGGTCTACCGCCACCACGTGCTGGCGCGCATCACGCTGGAGGCCACCGGACGCACCCCTGCGCCCGGCCGTGACCTGCTCTCAGGCGGAGCTCCCTGTTATGGCGCCTACCGCTGCGCCGACGGTCGATTCGTGGCGGTGGGCGCGCTGGAGATGAAGTTCTGGCGCAGGCTGTGCGAGGCTTTGCAGCGGCCCGAGTGGATCGAGCAGCACTGGTCGCGCGGACTGGTCCCGGGCGGCGAAGCTTCGATGGCGCTGCGCGCCGAACTGGCCCGGGTGTTCGCAACGCAGTCGATGGCCCGATGGGCCGAGCTGTTCGAGCAGGTCGATGCCTGCGTGACGCCGGTATTGCGACTGGACGAACTCAGCCGGCATCCGGTGCACGCCGTCGGTCAGCCACCGATCGCCGCGGCCCGTTGATCCTCGCGAGCGCTCCGCTCGTCCACATCCGTCAGGAATCCATCCATGAACAAGTTCGTCGCCCTGCCGGTCGCTGCCGCACTCTCCGCGGGCGGCCTCGCGCAAGCCACCGCTCCCGCGGAAGCCCCGGCCGCTACGGCCGCCGCCAAGCAGGACGCCAAGCCCGCGGCCAAGAAGACCGAGACGAAGAAGGTGGCCAAGAAGGAGAGCAAGGCCGCCGCGGCCAAGCCGACCGCCTGAAGTGCTTTCCCCGCGCGCAGAACCCGGCTTCGGCCGGGTTCTTCGTTGGTGGGGCGCCGGCAGTGGCGCGATCAGGCGCGCAGACGCCCCGGTGCCGAATGCGCGAAGGGCCGGCTGTTCTCGATGTGCCGCCACTTGCGCTGTTCCCAGGTCTGCGGGCCCTCCAGCGGCCAGGTCTCGATCAGCGGCGCCAGCTCCACGCGGGGCAGTCGCGCGAAGGAAGGGCCGGCAGCGCGCAGCAGCCAGCGGCCGCGGCGCAATCGCGCGGGCAGCGCGGCGTGCCCGTCACCGACCCAGTAGACGCAGGCGCGCTCGGCCCAGAAGGCCTGGCGCTCGAAGTTCACGCGACCGGCGAAGCCGGTGTAGTCCGGAAACACCAGTGCCTCGTCCGCCGTCTCGACGATGGCGTACAGCAGGTCGCCGGGCGAATGGCCCGCGCCGCGGTGCACGAATACGACACGCTGGATGTCCTGCGCATTGACGCGGTCGACCTCTGCGTCCTCGCGGTAGACGACGATCTCCTGCCCTTGCCAGGCGGTGCGCCAGGTGGTTCTCATGGCCGGTCCTCCAACGACTTTTCGAGTGCGAAGGCCAACCATAGCCTCAGGTGCTTGTCACACTGTGTCGAGACGCTTCAAGCTGCAAGCAGGGCTGTCGTGACTGCTGCGGCCAGTCCGGCGACGAGCGCGCTGCCGACGCGCAGCGCATAGGTCGTGCCGCCCGACGCGAAGGCGGTGACGAGCCGCATCGTCGTGTTCGAGCCGAGGGCCAGCAGCACGCCACCGAGCATGGTGCGCGCATCGATCTGCGCGGCGGCGAACAGCGACAACAGCGAGGCGATCGGCGCATGGGCGTCGGCCAGCGCGGCCAATGCCGCGCTGGCGAGTGCGCCGCCGGTGCCGAAGCGCTGCTGGGCCCGGCCGACGAGCAGCGCCACGCCGGCCAGCATCAGGGCGACCAGCAACGCCTCGCGCAGGCGCAGTGCGCCGCGTTCGCCGATCACCGGCGCCTGGGCGTCTCGGCCGGGCCCGAAAGACCACAGCGCGGCCACCGCCAGCGTGCCGCCGAGCCCGGCCATCGCCGGCCACCACAGCAGCGCCAGCGCCGGCCGCGACAGCGCGGCGGCGAGCGCGAGCATCTGCACCCAGGTGGCGCAGCCCGACAGGGCGCCGGCGGCCGCGGCCAGCGCCGCCGGCACGTGGTCCGAACGCGCGCGCGCGCCGAAGGCCGCCACCGTGGCGGTGCTCGAGACGAAGCCGCCGAAGAAGCCGGACGCAGCCATCCCGAAACGCGCGCCGAACAGGCGCAGAGCCACATGGCCGGCGGCCTGCAGGACGAGGATGAGCAGCACCAGCGAGGCCAGCGGCCGGGCACGCATGCCGGCGAGCCAGGGCAGCGGCTCGTCGGGCACCAGCGGCAGCAGCACGAGCGCGATGCCGGCGAGCATCAGGCCGTCGTGCAGCTCGCGCTGGCTGAGCCATTTCGTGGCGAAGTGATGCAACTGCATGCGTGCGGCGAGCAGCACGGCCAGCGTGGTGCCGCAGGCCGCGCCGAGCAGCGGCGAACGCACCGACAGCACGCCGACGAGATAGGTGGCGGCCAGTGCCAGCTCGGTGGTCAGACCGGGGTCGCGCGAGCGGCTGCGCGCATAGGACAGCGCCGCCATCAGGCCGACGAGCAGCGCGCCGCCGAGCACGAGGCCGGGTACCGCGAGGCTCTCCGACAGCGCGCCGAGCAGGGCGGCGATACTGAAGGTGCGCACGCCCGCTGCGGCGCGATCGTCGCCCTCGCCCTTGCGGCGCTCGCGCTCCAGCCCGATCAGCAGGCCGCAGCCGAGCGCCACCGCGATGCCGGTGGCCGAGGCCCCGACCGCGTCGAACGGGCTCAGACCTGCACCTGCGCCAGGTGTTCGGGCACGTGCACCGACCAGCCCAACTCGTCCGCGATGCGGCTGCGCAGCGCATCGGCCGCGGCCGGCTCGCCGTGCACGACGTAGGTCTGGCGCGGCGCACGGTCGAAGCCCTGCAGCCAGTGCATCAGTTCGTCGGCGTCGGCATGGCCCGAGAATCCCTCGAGGTGGCTGACCTTCGCCTTCACCGCGACGTACTCGCCGAAGATCTTCACCTCGGTCGCCCCCTCGATCAGCTTGGCACCGCGCGTGCCGGCGACCTGGAAGCCGGGGAAGACGATCGAATGCTTCGGGTTTGGCGCCATCGCCTTGAGGTGGTGCAGCACGCGCCCGCCGGTGGCCATGCCGCTGGCCGAGATGATCACGCTCGGGAAGCGAGTGCGGGAAACCTTCTCCGACTGCTGCGGCGTGGCGACGATGGTCACGCCGTCGCACAGCGAATTCGCCTCTCGTGGGCTCAGACGCAGCAGCTTGCGGTGCTTCTGGTAGAGCGTCGTGGCAGCGGTGGCCATCGGGCTGTCGAGGTAGACGGGCAGGTCCTGCGGGATCTCGCCGCTGGTCTTCAGGCGGTGCAGCACCAGCATCAGCGCCTGGGCACGACCCACGGCGAAGGACGGCAGCAGCACCGAGCCGCCGCGGCGCAGCGTGGCGCGGATGGTCGCCCCGAGCTGCTGTTGCGGATCCTCCTTCGGGTGCACGCGGTTGCCGTAGGTCGACTCCACGAGCAGCACGTCGGCATGCGGCACGCGCTTCGGCGCGGGCATGAGCAGGTCGTCGTCGCGGCCGACGTCGCCGGAGTAGACCAGCGTCACGTCGCGATGCCGCAGCGTCACCGAGCAGGCGCCGAGCAGGTGGCCCACCGGCGTGAGCTCGGCGAGCACGTTGCCCAGCCGTACCGTCTTTCCGGCGGGCAGCGGCGTGAGCCGCGCGATCGCGCGCTTGGCGTCGGCCACTGTATACAGCGGCAGCGCTGGCGCGTGGCGCGAGAAGCCGTAGCGGTTGGCGCGGCGCGCGTCCTCCTCCTGCAGATGGGCGCTGTCGAGCAGCAGCACCTCGGCGAGATCGCGCGTGGCCTGGGTACAGTGCACCGCGCCCTTGAAGCCTTGCTTGACCAGCGCGGGCAGGTAGCCGCTGTGGTCGAGGTGGGCGTGGCTGAGCACGACGGCGTCGATCTCCCGCGCCGGCAGCGGCAGCGGCGCCCAGTTGCGTTCTCGCAGCGTCTTGAAGCCCTGGAACAGGCCGCAGTCGAGCAGGATCGTCTGGCCGTCGATGTCGACGAGGTGGCGCGAGCCGGTGACCGTGTCGGCGGCGCCGAGAAAATGGATCTTCATGGGTGAAGCCTAGCGCACGGCCGCAGCGTCGGGATTGACGCCGCTCGGGTTGGCGAGAATGCCGCCATGCGTCTGTTCATCGCCCTCTGGCCCGACGACGAGGTGCGCCGGCAGCTTGCCGCCGCGCAGGCGGCCTGGGGCTGGCGTTCGCGCGCCGTGCGCGTGCCGCCCGAGCGGCTGCATCTCACGCTGCACTTCCTCGGCGAGGTGTCCGAGCCCGTCGCGGAAGCCTTGCGCGAGCGGCTGCCGCCGTCAGGCCTCGCCTGCGAGCTGTGCCTGGACCGGCCGTCGCTGTGGCCGCACGGCATCGCGGTGCTGGAGGCCGGGACCGTTCCGCCGGCACTGGCCGAACTGCACGGCGAGCTGGCCCTGCGGCTGCAGGCCCTCGGCCTTCGCACCGAAGGACGCGCTTTCCGCCCGCACGTGACGCTGGCCCGGCATGCGCAGGGGTCGCGGCCGCCGTCCGGGTTCGAGTCGATCCGCTGGGCCGTCTCAGGCTACGCGCTGGTGCACTCGCGCAGCGGGCCGCCGCTGCACTACGAACTGCTGCAGCAGGTCGGCGTCTGATCAGTCGCCCAGCGACAGCAGCGCAAAGCTGACCAGCCAGTGCGTGGCGGCGAAGTCGCCGCCGGTGACGTGCGGCCAGGCCGCCGCGCGGTGCGCCTGCGCGGCTTCGCGACAGCGTGCGGCCAGCGGCGCGTCCAGGGCGGTCGACAGCGCCTCCAGGCACCAGGCGCGCGACAGGTTCAGCCCGTCCAGATGCACGCCCTGCGCATCGATGCGATCGCTCACGCGGGCCGGCCGCATCCACCGTTCGAGCGCGTCGGCGCGCGGCACGAAGGCGGTCCACCAGGCGGCGAACCCTTCACCGAGCAGCATGCGCATCAGCAGCGCTTCGAGCAGGCCGGGCGAGAGGAAGTCGGCACCGCCCGGCTCGTAATCGGCCGGGTAGCTGCGGTCGTCGCCGAACCAGCGCCGGGCGCTGCGCTCGATCGTCGCGTTCAGGCCCGGCTCACCGAAGCGCCGTGCCAGCAGCATGGCGAAGGCCGAGTTGGCGTGGGTGCCGGCGCGCACCGCGTAGTGGCTGCGCTCGAGGTAGTGCGCGAGCCGCGCCGCCACCTCCACGCTGAACGGACGCAGCGCCTCGGCCCAGGCGGCTCGTCGTGGCAGGGCGCTGTCGGGCGTGTCCAGCTCGGCCTGCAGCGCGAGCAGCCAGGCCCAGCCGTAGGGCCGCTCGAAGCCGCGACGCCGCGGGTGTGCCGCATAGGCGCGCTCCGCCGCCAGCAGGCTCGCCACGAAGCGCTCGTCGAAGTGCGCCACGATGTCCTCGCGCTGCGGCAGCGCCGGCTGCCGGCGCAACAGCCGCAGCAGCGACCAGTGCATGTGCACGCTCGAGTGCCAGTCGTAGCTGCCGTCGAAGACCGGGTGGATCGCCGATGGCAGCGCCAGGTCGCGTTCGTCGAGGATCAGGTGGTCCAGCTTGTGCGGAAAGCGCTGGCGCACCGCCGCGAGCGCACACGCGGCCAGGCGCGATGCCTCGGCCGGGCCCAGCGGCAGCGGCGCCATCAGGCCGCGACGACGATCGCGAAGCGCGCGCGCAGCGCGTCACCTGCCGGCTCGAAGGGAACGGTGAGCGCGGCGCGGTCCTCGGCCCGAAGGCGCTGCCAGAGGAAGTCGCGTGCATTGCCCGGATCGTCCTGCACGTAGACCTGCGTCGTCAGCAGCTCGCGCTGGCCGAGCGTGACCTTCAGGTGGATGTGCGGCGTCCGCCCGCTGTACCGCGCCGGGCGCAGGGTGCGGAAGCGGTAGGTGCCGTCGGCGCCGACCGCCACCCGGCCGAAGCCCTGGAAGTCGGGATCGGCTCGGCCGCCGTCGCCGGGGTGGTGGTAGTGGCCCTGCTGGTCGCATTGCCAGATCTCCACGGCGCCACCTTTCAGCGCGCGGCCGTCGGTGTCGGTCACCACGCCCTCCAGCCATGCCGCCCGGCCCTGCGTGTAGCGTCGCGCGCCCTGCACCAGCAGGTCGCCGTCGATGTCGTCGGGCAGGTCCAGCGGATAGAAGGGGCCCTCGGTCTGCGCCGGCGTCGGTCGCAGGCGGCCCTGCGCAAGCGCAGCGCGCCAGACCATGGGGGCGGCCAGCGCGATCGCGCTGCCGAAGATCAGACGGCGTCGGGTGCGGGGCAAGGTGTCCATCGAGGCTCCGATCGATACGGCGTGGAGTCGTTGCGTGCTTCGCGCCATTGTGAGCCGCGGCGCTGCGAGCGGATACAAGCCCTCACAGGGCATGCGCCACAATCGTGGCCATGACGTTTCCACTCGGATCGCTGCGTGCCGACGGGGGCGCGGCACAGTCTTCATCCCCGTCCGGGCGTGTCTCGCGTGAGGCCGCCGGTGCACCGCTCATGCCGCGCTGGCGCGCACGCCTGGCGCTGGGGCTGGGCGCCGTGCTGTGGCTGCTCGCGCTGATCGCGCTGGCCACGCACAGCGCCTCGGACCCGGCCTTCACCACCTCGGGCAGCGTCGAACAGGCGACCAACAAGGCCGGGGCGCTGGGCGCGCTGTTCTCCGACGGCCTGTACTTCCTGTTCGGCTTCTCGGCCTGGTGGCTGATGCTGATCAGCCTGCGCGTCTGGCTCGGCGCGTTGGCCGGTGTGCTGCGCAGCGAGCAGGCACCGGCGCCGCCGGTCGATCCGCACGAGCCGCCGGCCTGGCTGTTCTGGGTCGGCATCGTCGTGCTGCTGGCGGCGAGCTGCGCGCTCGAGTCGACGCGCCTGTACCAGTTCGAGTCACGCGTGGCCGGCGGCCACGCCGGCGGTGTGCTCGGCGTGCTGCTCGGCCCGATGAGCCAGACGCTGCTCGGCTTCGCCGGCTCGGGCGTGCTGTGGATCGCCGCGCTGGTGGCCGGCATCGCGATGTCGTTGAAGTTCTCCTGGCTGCGCGTGGCCGAGGCCATCGGCACCTGGCTCGATGCCTTCCGCGAGAAGCGCGCCGAACGCCTCGAGCGCGCTGAGGACATTCGCCTCGGCGAGCGCGCGCTGCGCGAGCGCGAGGTGGTGGTCGAGGTCGAGCACCTGCTGCACGAGGAGCACCTGCCCATCGTCATCGAGGAGCCGGTGGCCGAGCTGCCGAAGTCGGCGCGCGTGGCCAAGGAGCGGCAGAAGCCGCTGTTCACCGAACTTGCCGACACCAAGCTGCCACAGGTCGACCTGCTCGATGTCGCGCCCGCGGGCCGGCAGGAGTCGGTCACGCCCGAGACGCTGGAGATGACCTCTCGGCTGATCGAGAAGAAGCTGAAGGATTTCGGCGTCGAGGTGCGCGTGGTCGCGGCCTCGCCAGGCCCGGTGATCACGCGCTACGAGGTCGAGCCGGCCACCGGCGTGAAGGGCGCGCAGGTGGTCAACCTCGCCAAGGACCTGGCGCGTTCGCTGTCGCTGGTCAGCATCCGCGTCGTCGAGACCATCCCCGGCAGGACGACGATGGCGCTCGAGCTGCCCAACGCCAAGCGGCAGATGATCCGCCTGTCCGAGATCCTCGGCTCGCAGGTCTACAACGACGCCGCCTCGCAGCTGACCATGGGCCTGGGCAAGGACATCGTCGGCAATGCCGTCGTCGCCGACCTGGCGAAGATGCCGCACTGCCTGGTGGCCGGCACCACCGGCTCGGGCAAGTCGGTGGGCATCAACGCGATGATCCTCAGCCTGCTCTACAAGGCCGAGGCCAGGGACGTCCGCCTGATCCTCATCGACCCGAAGATGCTCGAGATGAGCATGTACGAGGGCATCCCGCACCTGCTCGCGCCGGTCGTCACCGACATGAAGCAGGCCGCCAACGCCCTCAACTGGTGCGTCGGCGAGATGGAGCGCCGCTACAAGCTGATGAGCAAGATGGGCGTGCGCAACCTGTCCGGCTACAATAAGAAGATCGCCGACGCCGCCGAGCGCGGGGAGAAGGTCCCCAACCCGTTCAGCCTGACGCCCGAGCAGCCCGAGCCGCTGGAGCGGCTGCCGTTCGTGGTGGTGGTGATCGACGAACTCGCCGACCTGATGATGGTGGTGGGCAAGAAGATCGAGGAACTGATCGCGCGCCTTGCGCAGAAGGCGCGTGCCTCGGGCATCCACCTCATCCTGGCCACGCAGCGGCCCAGCGTCGACGTGATCACCGGCCTGATCAAGGCGAACATCCCGACCCGACTGTCGTTCCAGGTGTCCAGCAAGATCGACAGCCGCACCATCCTCGACCAGATGGGGGCCGAGGCCCTGCTCGGCCAGGGCGACATGCTCTACCTCACGCCGGGCGGCGGGCTGCCGGTGCGCGTGCACGGTGCCTTCGTGTCCGACGAGGAAGTGCACCGTGTCGTCGAGTACCTGAAGTCGCAGGGGGAGCCGAACTACATCGAGGGCATCCTCGAGGGCGGCACGCTCGACGGGGAGGGGGGCGACGTGCTCGCCGGCGAGGCCGGTGCGGTTGGTGGCGAGAGCGACCCGATGTACGACCAGGCGGTGGCCATCGTGCTGCAGCACAAGCGCGCCTCGATCTCGCTGGTGCAGCGCCACCTGCGCATCGGCTACAACCGAGCGGCGCGATTGCTGGAACAAATGGAGAAATCCGGGCTCGTAAGTGCCATGTCCACCAACGGCAATCGCGACATCATCGTCCCGAGCCGCGACGCATGAAGCTTCGTTTCCCGCTCTTGCTGGCGCTTTGCGGCGCGGCGTTCTCGGCGCATGCCGATGCAGTGGACACGTTGCGCGAGTTCGTGCGCGAGGTGAAGAGTGGCAAGGCGCAGTTCACGCAGACCGTCACTTCGCCGGATGGCGCGAAGCAGAAGACGAGCAGCGGCAGCTTCGAGTTCTTGCGGCCCAACCGCTTCCGCTTCGCCTACACCAAGCCGTTCGACCAGGTGATCGTCGCCGACGGGCAGAAGGTGTGGATCTACGACGCCGACCTCAACCAGGTCAGCTCGCGCAGGCTCTCCGCGGCGATCGGCGCGACGCCGGCGGCGCTGCTGGCCGGCGGCAGCCTGGAGAAGGACTTCCAGCTCTCGCCGCTGCCCGCGGCCGACGGGCTGGAGTGGGCCGCGGCGAAGCCCAAGGCGAAAGAGAGTGCCTTCGATTCGCTGAAGGTCGGGTTTCGCGGCAAGGAGCTTGCCTCGGTGGAGATCGTCGACAGCTTCGGCCAGCGCTCGATGCTGCAGTTCAGCCAGTTCAAGCCGAATGCCGCGACCTCGGCCGACGCGTTCCGCTTCGTCGCGCCGAAGGGCGCGGACGTGATCGAGCAGTAGCGCCCGCGCCTTCGCTCAGAAGGCGAGCTTGAAGCCGATCGTCCACAGCCTGACGCGGGGCGACTCGTTCTGCGTCGCCCACGACGCGTTCAGGCTCAGCCGGTCGGATGCGGCCCAGCGTGCACCCAGCCCGAGCCTCTCGTCGCTGCGGTCGTCGCCGTAGACCTCGCCCGTCAGGTCGACGCCGTTGGCCAGAGCCTTCTCGATGGCGAGGTTCCAGGTTGTGCTGTTGGCGTCGGCGCGCTCGCTGCGCGCCCAGCCGAGGTTGGCGTGCGCCGTCCAGCTCGATGCGAGTTCGCGCGTGGCCACCAGGTTCATGTAGGTGAGTTCGTGCTCGAACGAACTTCCCGTGCCCTTCTCCCCGGTCAGCCCCCACGCCAGCGTCAGGCCGACGCCGTCGCCGGCGCGCGCGATGATGCCGGTCTTGCCGCCGAGCAGCAGGCCCTGGGCTGTCTCGCCGCCGCGGCGGGCGCGGCTGTAGGCGAGCGCCACCTGCGTGTGGGTGCCGACGCCGCAGGCGCCTTGCAGTGTCCAGCCCTTCAGCGCATCGACGCCGGAGGGCTTCAGGTGCGAGTAGAAGCCCTCGGCCTCGCACTGGCCATGCCCGAGGACGTCGGCGTCTTCCGTGGCAAGCGGTCGGCCGGCGTGGGCCGTGCCGGCCAGCGTGAGCGCGGCGGCGGCGAGAAGTGTCAGTCGTGTCATGAGGGGTCCTTGTCGTGCGTCGTCGTGCGGAACGGCTCCCAGCCTTCCGGCCCGAGGGGCCCGCGCTCACGTCCCGGGGCGGGCCGATCGGGCAAGCGCGACACGTTGGTGGCGCGGCTCGGCCCGCGCCGCTCCTGGCCGTGCCAGGCCGGCGGCCATTCTGTCGGTGCAGCGTCGAGCAAGGCGACGATGCGCGAGGCCTGCGTGCGCAGATGCAGGGCCGCACGGCGTGCGCGTTCGCGTTCGGCCGCGTCGTGGATGCCGGTGCCCTGCCAGCGTTCGAGTTCCGGCTCCAGCCCGGACAGCGCCGAGGCCAGGGCTTCGAGCGAGGCGATGACCTCGGGGGCGCGGGTGGGGCGAGATTCGTTCATCGGAGGTTGCGGACGGTCGTTCCCAGCATCGTCACTTCGGCGCGGAACTTGAGCGCCCGGGCTGGCTGCGACAATCCGTCCATGTCCACGCTGGAACTGCCGCTCGAACCGCACGCGCCGCCGCCGGGCGTGCCCGCCGATGCGCCGCTGGCCGAACGGCTGCGGCCCGCCACGCTGGCCGAGGTGATCGGCCAGCAGCACCTGCTCGGGCCCGGCAAACCGCTGCGCGTGGCCTTCGAATCCGGCCGGCTGCACTCGATGATCCTGTGGGGCCCCCCCGGGGTGGGCAAGACCACGCTTGCGCGGTTGGTGGCCGGCGCCTTCGATGCGCAGTTCATCGCCATCTCGGCCGTGCTCGGCGGCGTGAAGGACATCCGCGAGGCGGTCGAACGCGCCCAGGCGGTGCAGACCCAGGGCCGGCGCACGGTGGTGTTCGTCGACGAGGTGCACCGCTTCAACAAGAGCCAGCAGGACGCCTTCCTGCCGCACGTCGAGTCCGGCCTGTTCACGTTCATCGGCGCAACCACCGAGAACCCGTCCTTCGAGGTCAACTCGGCGCTGCTCTCGCGCGCGACGGTGCATGTGCTGAAGAGCCTCGGCCTCGAGGACCTGCTCGCGCTCATCGAGCGCGGCCGTGCACTGCTGAACGCGCCGCCGCTGTCCGAGGCGGCGGCGCAGCGCCTCGTCGGCTACGCCGACGGCGATGCGCGCCGCCTGCTCAACGCCTACGAGAACCTCGTCGCCATGGTCGGCGAGGTGGCCGAGATCGACGAACCCATGCTGGAGAAGTCGCTCGGCGAACAGCTGCGCCGCTACGACAA
Source organism: uncultured Piscinibacter sp. (assembly GCF_937952055.1). GTDB lineage: Bacteria > Pseudomonadota > Gammaproteobacteria > Burkholderiales > Burkholderiaceae_C > Piscinibacter. The sequence continues at coordinate 405,048 of NZ_CALFYO010000021.1, read as the reverse complement.
GGGAGGCGAGCAGTTCTACGACACCATCTCGGCGTTGCACAAGTCGGTGCGCGGCAGTGACCCGGACGCGGCGCTCTACTGGTTCGTGCGCATGCTCGATGGCGGCGTGGACCCGCGCTACGCCGCGCGGCGCCTGATCCGCATGGCCAGCGAGGACATCGGCCTGGCCGACCCGCGTGCGCTGCGCCTGGCGCTGGACGCCGCCGAGACCTACGAGCGCCTGGGGTCGCCCGAGGGCGAGCTGACGCTTGCGCAAGCGGTGGTCTACCTCGCCATGGCGCCGAAGAGCAATGCCGTCTATACCGCCTACAAGGCGGTGCGCGCCTTCATCGCCGCCGACGGCACGCGGCCGGTGCCGCTGCACCTGCGCAATGCGCCGACCAAGCTGATGAAGAGCCTCGACTACGGCCGTGGCTACCGCTACGCCCACGACGAGGAGGGCGGTTTTGCCGCCGGCGAGAGCTACTGGCCGGAGGGCATGGCCCCGCCGCAGTTCTATGAGCCGGTGCCGCGCGGGCTGGAGATCCGCATCGGCGAAAAGCTGGACGAATTGCGCCGCTTGAACGAGGGGGCGAAGAAACGTCGGTGAGGTGCCGGCCAGACGTTCGATCTGCGGCGTCAACGTGTGGAAACTCCGTAGGATCTGCCTAGTGCGGCACCCCTAGAATTCGCCCCCGACGCCCAACCCTTAGGTGAAAGCCAAGGCCCGACGCACGACGTGCGGCGGGCTTTTTGCTACTAGAGTGAATGCGCCCGGGTGGGGCGCCCCGTTTCCGCCCGCCGAGGCCGCCGCCTCGAACAAGGTGGCCCGATCGAAGAAGCAGTTCCGGCAGGAGATTCCCCGATGGAGACCTTCATCCAGCAGATCATCAACGGTCTGGTGCTCGGCAGCATGTACGCGCTGGTGGCACTGGGCTACACGATGGTCTACGGCATCATCAACCTGATCAACTTCGCTCACGGCGAGGTGCTGATGGTCGGAGCCCTGGTCAGCTGGACGATCGTCACCGCGTTGGCCGGTTCCGGCCTGCCGGGCTGGGCGATCCTGCTCATCTCGCTGGTCGGCGCGATCCTGGTCTGCACCACGTTGAACTTCACCATCGAGAAGGTCGCCTACCGGCCGCTGCGCAATGCGCCGCGCCTGGCGCCGCTGATCACCGCCATGGGCATGAGCCTGCTGCTGCAGACGCTGGCGATGATCATCTGGAAGCCGACCATCAAGAGCTACCCGATCCTGCTGCCCACCGAGCCGATCAACGTGTTCGGCGCGGTCATCAACACGGTGCAGATCATCATCCTCGTCACCACCGCGGTGACGCTGGCCGGCCTGATGTACCTCGTCAACTACACCAAGCTGGGGCGCGCGATGCGTGCCACCGCGGAGAACCCGCGCGTCGCCGGCCTGATGGGCGTGCGCCCCGATATGGTGATCTCGGCCACCTTCATCATCGGCGCCTCGCTCGCTGCCATCGCCGGCGTGATGTGGGCCGCCAACTACGGCTCGGCCTCGCACACCATGGGCTTCCTGCCCGGGCTGAAGGCGTTCACCGCGGCGGTGTTCGGTGGCATCGGCAACCTCGCCGGCGCGATGGTCGGCGGCGTGGCGCTGGGCATCATCGAGGCGCTGGGTGCCGGCTACATCGGCGCCCTGACCGGCGGCATCCTGGGCAGCCACTACCAGGACATCTTCGCTTTCATCGTGCTGATACTCGTGCTCACGCTGCGGCCCTCGGGCCTGCTCGGCGAGCGCGTGGCAGACCGCGCCTGACCCCGAGGAGCACAGACCATGAAAGACAACAAGCTCGTCGTCTTCCTGCTCGCCGCCGTTGGCCTGCTGATCTTTCCGCTGCTCGCGCAGCAGTTCGGCAACGCCTGGGTGCGCATCATCGACATCGCGCTGCTGTACGTGCTGCTCGCCCTGGGGCTGAACATCGTGGTCGGCTACGCCGGCCTGCTCGACCTCGGCTACGTGGCGTTCTACGCGGTGGGCGCCTACATGTTCGGCCTGCTCGGCAGTTCGCACCTGTGGGAGACCTTCCCGTCCATCGCCGCGATGTTCCCCGACGGCCTGCACACGCCGCTGTGGATCGTCATCCCGGCCGCGGCGCTGCTTGCCGGCCTGGCCGGCGTGCTGCTCGGCGCGCCGACGCTGCGGCTGCGCGGCGACTACCTGGCCATCGTGACGCTCGGCTTCGGCGAGATCATCCGCGTGTTCCTGAACAACCTGGACCATCCGATCAACATCACCAACGGCCCGAAAGGCATCGGCCCGATCGACTCGATGCACATCTTCGGCTTCGATCTGGGCAAGCGACACGAGATCTTCGGCTACGACATCCCGCCGGTGATCAACTACTACTACCTGTTCCTCACGCTGGTGGTGATCAGCGTGGTGATCTGCTACCGGCTCGAGCGCAGCCGCATCGGTCGCGCGTGGATGGCCATCCGCGAGGACGAGATCGCCGCCAAGGCGATGGGCATCAACACGCGCAACATGAAACTGCTCGCCTTCGGCATGGGCGCCACCTTTGGCGGCGTGGCCGGCGTGATGTTCGCCGGCTACCAGTCGTTCATCACGCCCGAGGCCTTCAGCCTGCCGGAGTCGATCATGATCGTGGCCATGGTGGTGCTCGGCGGCATCGGCCACATCCCTGGCGTGATCGTCGGCGCGCTGTTGCTCGCCGCGCTGCCCGAGGTGCTGCGCTACGTCGCCGGCCCGCTGCAGTCGATGACCGACGGCCGTCTCGACGCGTCCATCCTGCGCCAGCTGCTGATCGCGCTGGCGATGATCGGCATCATGCTGGCGCGCCCGCGCGGCCTGTGGCCTTCGCCCGAGCACGGCAAGGCCGCACCGAATCCGGCCCCGGTGAAGTGAGGAGCGCGCGATGAGCGAAGTCGTGTTGAAGGTGGCGGGTGTCTCCAAGCGCTTCGGCGGCCTGCAGGCGCTGTCCGACGTGGGCATCACCATCACCAAGGGCCAGGTCTACGGCCTGATCGGCCCCAACGGCGCGGGCAAGACGACGTTCTTCAACGTCATCACCGGCCTGTACACGCCGGACTCGGGCACGTTCGAGCTCGGCGGAGCGCCCTACAAGCCCAGCGCGGTGCACGAGGTGGCCAAGGCGGGCATCGCGCGCACCTTCCAGAACATCCGCCTGTTCGCCGAGATGACGGCGCTGGAGAACGTGATGGTGGGGCGCCACGTACGCAGCCACTCCGGCCTGATCGGTGCGGTGCTGCGCACCGGCGGTTTCAAGGCCGAGGAAAAGGCGATCGCGCAGCGCGCGCAGGAGCTGCTCGATTACGTCGGCATCGGCAAGTACTCGGAGTTCAAGGCGCGCACGCTGAGCTACGGCGACCAGCGGCGCCTGGAGATCGCCCGGGCGCTGGCCACCGACCCCAAGCTGATCGCGCTGGACGAGCCGGCCGCCGGCATGAATGCCACCGAGAAGGTGGTGCTGCGGGAGCTGATCGACCGCATCCGCAACGACGGCCGCACGATCCTGCTGATCGAGCACGACGTGAAGCTGGTGATGGGGCTGTGCGACCGCGTCACCGTGCTCGACTATGGCAAGCAGATCGCCGAAGGCACGCCGGCGGACGTGCAGAAGAACGAGAAGGTGATCGAGGCTTACCTCGGCGCCGGACACAAGGCGCATTGAGGATCACGACATGGCGAACACGTTGCTCGAGGTCAGTGACCTGAAGGTGGCCTACGGCGGCATCCAGGCCGTCAAGGGGGTGTCCTTCGAAGTGCAGGAAGGCGAGCTGGTCAGCCTGATCGGTGCCAACGGCGCCGGCAAGACGACCACGCTGAAGGCGATCACCGGCCTGCAGCCGTCTGCCGCCGGCGAGATCAAGTTCATGGGGCGCAGCATCAAGGGCCAGGGCTCCTGGGACCTCGTCAAGCAGGGTCTGGTGATGGTGCCGGAAGGGCGCGGCACCTTCACGCGCATGACCATCACCGAGAACCTGCAGATGGGCGCCTTCGTGCGCAAGGACAACGAGATCGAGGCCGACGTCGAGAAGGTGTTTGCCATCTTCCCGCGCCTGAAGGAGCGCCGCAACCAGCTCGCCGGCACCATGTCCGGCGGCGAGCAGCAGATGCTCGCGATGGGCCGCGCGCTGATGGCGCGGCCCAAGGTGCTGCTGCTCGACGAACCCTCGATGGGCCTGTCGCCGATCATGGTCGACAAGATCTTCGAGGTGGTGGCCGACATCCACGGTCGCGGCACGACCATCCTGCTCGTCGAGCAGAACGCCAGCCGCGCGCTCGGCCTCGCGAACCGCGGCTACGTGATGGACTCGGGCGAGGTGACGATGAGCGGCGAAGCCAAGGCGCTGCTCGCCGACCCGAAGGTGCGGGCCGCGTACCTGGGCGAGTGAACGCGGCGGGCGTCAGTCCACGCGCGCGCCGCTGCGCCGGACCACGCCCTCGTACTTCGCGAGCTCCGACTTCACGAAGGCGCCGAACTGCTCCGGCGTGGTCGGCATCGGCTCGGCCAGCAGCGTGGCCAGCCGGCTCTTCAGCTCGGGCGAGCCGAGCGCCTCGACGAAGGCCTTGTTCAGGCGCTGGGTCACCTCGGCGGAAAGGTTCGCCGGGCCGAACAGGCCGAACCAGGTGTGGATGTCGAAGTTCGCCAGCGTGCCGCCGCCCTCCGCGATGGTGGGCAGTTCGGGCACGGCCGGCGAGCGTTTCGCGGTGGTGACCGCCAGGGCGCGCAGCTTGCCCGCCTTGATGTTGGCCGAGGCCGAGGCAAGGTTGTCGAAGTTCAGGTCCACCTGGCCCGACAGCAGTGCCAGCTGAGCCGGGTTGCCGCCGGCATAGGGGATGTGCACCATGAACACGCCCGCCTGCGCCTTGAACATCTCGCCGGCGAGGTGCCCGGCGCTGCCGTTGCCGCCCGAGCCGTAGTTCAGCCTGCCCGGATTCTTCTTCGCGGCGGAGACGAGATCGGCGACGCTCTTCACGCCGAAGCGGTCGGCCGCTTCGGGGTTCATCACCAGCACGTTGGGCACCTGTGCCACGCCGGTGATCGGTGTGAAGTCGCGCATTGGATCGTAGGGGATCTTCGCGTACAGCCAGGGGTTGATGGCATGCGTGGCCACTGCGCCCATGAGGATCGTCGTGCCGTCGGGCGCAGCCTTGGCCGCCGCGTCGGCACCGAGGTTGCCGCCCGCACCAGGCTTGTTCTCCACCACCACCGTGCCCAGGCTGTCCCGAACCTGGTGGGCCAGGGCTCGCGCCACGATGTCCAGCGGTCCGCCGGGCGGGTAGGGCACGATCATGCGGATCGGCTTCGCACCTTGCGCGAATGCCGGTGCGGCCAGCGCTGCCACGGCCAGGGTCAGGAGATCACGCCGTTGCGCCATGCTTGTCCGCCTCCGAAGTGAAACTGTCCGCGTAGAACTCGTCGGCGGGAAGGCCGCAGCGAGCCACGAAATCCTTCTGTGCCGATTCGACCATGATCGGCGCGCCGCAGGCATAGACCTGGTAGTCGGTGAGGTCGGGAAGATCGGCCATCACGGCCTGGTGGACGAGGCCGGTGCGGCCGGTCCATGCGTCCTCGGGCTTCGGCTCCGAGAGTACCGGCACGTAGCGCAAGTTCGGCAGCCGCTGCGCCGCCGTTGCCGCCCAGTCGTGCAGGTAGAGATCGGCCCTGCTGCGGCAGCCCCAGTACAGGATCGTCGGCCGCGAGATGGCCTTGAACGCCATGTGCTCGATGATCGCCTTGACCGGGGCGAAGCCGGTGCCGCTGGCCAGGAGCACGATCGGCTTGTCGCTGTCTTCGCGCAGGAAGAAGCTGCCGAACGGGCCTTCCAGGCGCAGGATCTCCTTCTCCTTCATCGTCCCGAACACGTGGTCGGTGAACTTGCCGCCGGGCATGTGGCGGATGTGCAGCTCGATCGCCGGCTTGTCGGTCTGTGTGTGCGGCGCATTGGCCATCGAGTAGCTGCGCCGCGCGCCATCGCGCAGGATGAATTCGACGTACTGGCCGGCGTGGTAGCGCAGCGGGTCGTTGGCGGGCAGCTGCAGGGTGAGCACGGCCACGTCGGGCGAGGGCCGGGCGATCGCCATCACGCGTGCCGGCATCTTGCGCACCGGAAACTCGCCGGCGCCGGGCACGGTGCGCGCCTCGATGACCACGTCGGTCTGCGGCGCAGCGCAGCAGGTCAGCGTGAAGCCGGCAGCCTCCTCGTCGGCCGACAAGGCCTTGGCCTGGTGCGCACCGTGGATGACGCGGCCTTCGAGCAGGCGGCACTTGCACGAACCGCAGGCGCCGTCCCTGCAACCGTAGGGCAGGCCGATGCCCTGCCGGATGGCCGCGTGGAGGATGGGTTCGTCGCGTTCGACGCTGAAGCTGCGGCCGCTGGGCTGCACGGTCACGGTGAAGGACATGGCGCGGGTCTTAGACTGGGAACGAGAGCAGAACCTCGAATTGTGCCCGCAGCCTCATGTCCCTTGCCTGCCAGTCTCCCCGGCGCCGACCGCGTCCCACCCTGCTGATCGTCGGCTGCGGCGACGTCGGCCTGCGCGTTGCCAGGCTGCTGCGTGGTCGCTGGCGCCTGATCGCGATCACGTCGAGCACGGACCGGCGCGCCGAGCTGCGCGCGGCCGGCATCCTGCCGTTGGTCGCTGACCTGGATGATCCGGCGACGCTGCAGCGAGCCGCCGGCCTCGCCGACGCGGTGCTGCATCTCGCGCCGCCGCCGCTGCAGGGCCGCAGCGACCCGCGCACGGCCGATCTGCTGCGCGCGCTGGCGCGGCGCGGGGCCGTGCAGCGCATCGTCTACGGCAGCACCACCGGGGTGTACGGCGACTGCGGCGGCGAGCAATTCGGCGAGACGCGTGCCGTGGCGCCGGCCACCGACCGCGCCTGGCGCCGCGTCGATGCCGAGCGCCGGCTGCGCTGGCACGGCCGCACCTTTGGCGTGCGCGTGACCATCCTGCGCATTCCCGGCATCTACGCCGGCGACCGGCCGGGCGGCCACCCGCGCGAGCGACTCGCGCGCGGCACACCGGTACTCGCCGCCGAGGACGACGTGTACACCAACCACATCCATGCCGACGACCTGGCGCGCGCTTGCGTGGCGGCGCTGCATCGCGGACTGCCGCAGCGTATCGTGCACGCGAGCGACGACACCGAGCTGAAGATGGGCGACTACTTCGATCTCGCCGCCGAACTCTGCGGCCTGCCGAAGCCGCCGCGCATCACGCGCGCGCAGGCGCGCGAGCAGCTCTCGCCGATGCTGCTGAGCTTCATGAGCGAATCGCGGCGACTGGACAACGCGCGACTGAAGCGGGAGCTTCGGCTGAAGCTGCGCTACCCGACGGTGGAAAGCGGCCTGCCCGCCTGAGCCCGGGTCAGATGCCCTGCGGGCGGCGCAAGGTCTTCATGCGGTCGGTCGCGTGCACCGTGATCGTCTGCAACTCGTCGTCGCGGACGATGGTCAGCGTCACGTCGCGCTCTGCGCCGTCGCGCCAGAGCGTCTTCCACAGCGTCTCCAGCGCGCCGACCTCGGCATCGTCGATGCGCAGGATGCGGTCGCCAGGCTGCACACCGGCGGCATCGGCCGGGCTGTCACGGGTCACGCGCAACACGTGCACCTCGCCGCCGCTCTCGGTGCAGTTCAGACCCAGCCAGGCGCGCGTGCTGCCGCGCGAGGCGCCACGCGCGCGCATCTCGGCGAGGATGGGCTTGAGCAGGTCCACCGGCACGAACATGTTGCCGGGCAGGCGCCCGCGTCCCGGCCCCATCGCATCGGTCACCACCAGCGAGCCGATGCCGAGCAGCTCGCCGTCGAGGCTGAAGAGGCCCGCGCCGCTGTGGTCGGTGCGCGGCGGCACGGTGAACAGGGCCGCGTCGATGTGGTACTCCCAGTAGCCCGAGAAGGCGCGCTGCGACACCAGCCGTACGACGCTGAGCGGGCTGTCGGGCCGTCCGCTGGCGACCACCAGCGGCTCGTCGGGGGACAGCGCCGCCGAGCGGCCCAGGTGCACCGGCTCCACGTGCAGCGGCGCGAGCGCCTGCACGAGGCCGAAGCCGGAGGCGAGGTCGTAAGCCACGATGCGCGCCGGAACGCGCCGCTCGCCGTCGACGATCAGGTCGACACGCTCTGCCTCGAGGATCAGGTAGCCGATGGTCAGGACCAGGCCATCGTCGCCGATGACCACGCCGGAGCCGTGGCGGTGTTTGCCGAGCGCGGCGATCGAGCCGGCCTCCTCGACCGCCTCGCTGAGCACGCCGACCACGGCGGACCGAGCGCGCTCGAGCAGTTCGGTGCGGGCCTCGAACTCGCTTCGTGAGGCCTGCGCCATGGCCACGCCCAGGGGCAGGCAGAGCAGGGTGGCGATCAGCTGGCGGCGCAGCAGCCGCAGGAAGGAAGAGGCCATGGCGGACTCCGGCGTACGGCTCGAAGCCGCAGCATGATCCTTCGCGACGGCCGTGAGAAGCCCAGGGGCTTTGCGGTGCCGCCGCGTGCCCTCAACGCCGTCCGAACGGAGGCTGGCCGCGCCAGTATCGAATCATCAGGAAGCCGCCGAGCATGCCACCGAGGTGGGCGAAGTGCGCCACACCCGATTGCGTGCCGGTCACGCCGAACAGCAGCTCGAGTCCGCCGAACACCATGACGAAGGTCTTCGCCTTCATCGGGATGGGGGGGAACAGCGGCATGATGATGCGGTTCGGGAACATCATGCCGAAGGCGAGCAGCAGGCCGAACAGGCCGCCCGAGGCGCCCACCGTGGGCGCGCCGCCGGCGACCACGCCGACGAGCAGCTGGGTCAGCGCGGCCGTCAGGACGCTGGCGAAGTAGAACTGCAGATAGCGCTTGGCCCCCCACATGCGCTCCAACTCGGCGCCGAACATCCACAGACCGAGCATGTTGAAGAACAGGTGGCCGAGGCTGCCGTGCAGGAAGGAGTAGGTCACCACCTGCCAGGGCATGAAGTGACTGCCCAGCGGCCACAGCGCGAACAGCGCGGTCAGCATGCGGCCGAACAGCTGATCGGCCGCGAACAAGGCCACGTTGATGAGCAGCAGCGCTTGCGTGATCGGCGGCAGGGCGGGCATGGTCGTCGGGGTTGGTGCCGGAGGCCGGAATCGAACCGGCACGAGGTTGCCCTCGGCAGATTTTGAGTCTGCTGCGTCTACCGATTTCGCCACTCCGGCAGGTGCGGGCGCTGGGTAGGCCTTAGAGGGGACGGATTATGTCATGCGCCCTGCGCGGGCCTGTCCGCCCTGCGACAATCCCCGCGAGGAGAAGCGATGAGCGCGAACGACCCCCGCTACCCGACGCTGGAAGACGTGATCGGCAACACGCCGCTGGTGCGGCTTGTGCGCGTGCCCGGCGCCGACAACGAACGCCGCGGCAATGTGATCCTCGGCAAGCTCGAGGGCAACAACCCGGCCGGCTCGGTGAAGGATCGCCCGGCGATCAGCATGATCCGTCGCGCCGAGGAACGCGGTGAAATCAAACCTGGCGACACGCTGATCGAAGCCACCTCGGGCAACACCGGCATCGCACTGGCCATGGCCGCGGCGATGCGCGGCTACCGCATGCTGCTGATCATGCCGGAGGACCTCTCGATCGAGCGCGCGCAGACGATGAAGGCCTTCGGCGCGGAACTCATCCTCACGCCGCGCTCGGGCGGCATGGAGTACGCGCGCGACCTCGCCGAGCAGATGCAGCGAGAGGGCAAGGGCCGCGTGCTCGACCAGTTCGCCAACGCCGACAACCCGCGCATCCACTACGAGACCACCGGTCCGGAGATCTGGCGCGACACGCACGGGCGCATCACGCATTTCGTCAGTGCCATGGGCACCACCGGCAGCATCACCGGCACTTCGCGCTACCTGAAGGAGCGCAACCCCGCGGTGCGCGTCATCGGCGCGCAGCCCAGCGAGGGCTCGCGCATCCCCGGCATCCGCAAGTGGCCGCAGGAGTACCTGCCGAAGATCTACGACCCCTCCTGGGTCGACGAGACCGTGCTGGTCAGCCAGGCCGACGCCGAGGAGATGGCCCGGCGCCTGGCGCGCGAGGAGGGTCTGTTCGCAGGCATCTCCGCCGCAGGCGCCTGTTCGGTGGCGCTGCAGATCGCGGCGCAGGTGCAGAACGCGACCATCGTCTTCATCGTCTGCGACCGCGGTGACCGCTACCTGTCCACCGGAGTGTTCCCCGCATGAGCGTGGCGGGCGATTCACCGTCCGGTCCGCGCCCGCCCGGCGGCCGGGGGCTGGCGTGACCTACCGCTTCTGTCCGTCGTGCGCGACGCCGCTGCAGTGGCTTGCGCGCGAGGAGGATGGCGGACCGAAGCAGCGGCTGCGCTGCCCCGCCTGCGAGTGGACGCACTGGAACAACCCGACGCCCGTGCTCGCCGCGGTGATCGAGATGGCCGACCGCGACGGTCGGATCCTGCTGGCGCGCAACGCCGCCTGGACCGGACGCATGTTCGCGCTGATCACCGGCTTCATGGAGGCCGGTGAATCACCGCAGGACGGCATCGCGCGCGAGGTGAAGGAGGAGACCTCGGTGTGTGTCGATGCGGTCGACCTGATCGGCGTCTACGACTTCCAGCGCATGAACCAGGTGATCATCGCCTACCACGTGCTGGCACGTGGCGAGATCGCTCTTTCGCCCGAGCTCGCCGAGTACAAGCTCTTCGCGCCTCAGGACGTGCGCTGCTGGCCGGCCGGCACCGGCTACGCGCTGGCTGACTGGCTGCGTTCGCGCGGCCATGCCCCGACGTTCATCGAGTGGCCGCCGCGCCCGTAGAATCCCGCCTTCGCCGAGGACACACCGCCATGGATGCCCAGAAAGAGATCGACACCCGCGGCCTGAACTGCCCGCTGCCCATCCTCAAGGCCAAGAAGGCCCTGGCCGACATGAAGAGCGGGGACGTGCTCAAGGTGGTGGCCACCGATCCGGGCTCGGTGCGCGACTTTCAGGCCTTCGCTCGGCAAACGGGCAACGAGCTGGTCGAGCAGTCGTCCGCCAACGACGAATTCGTGCACTACCTGCGTCGGCGCTGAGCGCATCTGCGGTCAGAGTTCGAGCGACTTGAGGTACGCACGGAATCCCGGCCCGAGCTGCGGGTGAGCCAGCGCCAGCTCCACATTGGCCTGCAGGAAGCCCTCCTTGCTGCCGCAGTCGTAGCGCCTGCCCTCGTAGCGGTAAGCGAACACTTTCTCGCGCCGCAGCAGGGCAGCGATGCCATCGGTGAGCTGGATCTCGCCGCCCACGCCGCGCGGCTGGTTCAGGATCTCGTGAAAGACGCCGGGGGTGAGGATGTAGCGGCCAGCCACGCCCAGCCGGGACGGGGCCTCCTGCGGCGCCGGCTTCTCGACGATGCGCTGGACGTCGATCAGGCGCTCGTTGACCGGGGTGCCGTCGACGATGCCGTAGCGACGCGTTTGCTCGGGGGGCACCTCCTGCACGGCGATGATCGAGGCGCGCCATTCGGCGAACAGCTCGGTCATCTGCTGCATGACCGGCTTCTCGCCGATCATGAGGTCGTCGGCCAGCAGCACCGCGAACGGGTCGTTGCCCACCAGCCGCTGGCCGCACAGCACCGCGTGGCCGAGCCCGAGCGCCTGGGCCTGGCGCACGTAGATGCACTCCATGTCGTCGGGCTTGACGCTGCGCACCACGTCCAGCAGCTCCTGCTTGCCCGCCTGTTCGAGGGCTACCTCGAGCTCGAAGGTCATGTCAAAGTGGTCTTCGATGGGGCGCTTGTGCCGGCCGGTGACGAAAATCATCTCGCGCACGCCGGCGGCATAGGCCTCCTCGACGGCGTACTGGATCAGCGGCTTGTCGACCACCGGCAGCATCTCCTTCGGCTGCGCCTTGGTGGCCGGCAGGAAGCGGGTGCCGAGGCCGGCCACGGGGAAGATCGCCTTGGTGACTTTCATTTACTTACAATCCCTTCTCAGTTGCCAAATTCTTGCACGGTCACGATGACGGGAACGGTCCCGAGAGCCGCAAACACGCATGGATCTTCTGGTCATTGAACCGCTCGAGAGCGAGGTCATGCAATGGCTCGAGTCGCGCCACGCCGTGCGCTTCGCGCCGGAACTCGCACGCGAGCCGCGAGCCCTTCGGCAGGCGCTCTACAACGTGCGCGCCATCATCGTGCCGCCGAGCTGCGCGGTCGACGCCCAGGCACTGCACTATGCACCCTTGCTGCGCGCGGTGGGGCGCGTCAGCGCGGGCGCCGAGAACATCGACCTCGATGCGTGCGCGCGCGCCGGTGTCGAGGTGGTGCGCAGCCTGACGGCGAGCGCGCAGGCCGAGGCGGAGTTCATGGTCGGCGCGCTGCTGTCCATGCTGCGCCGCGTTCCGGTGGTCGGCAGCGACGGCATGCTGGTCGGGCGCGAGCTCGGTGCCGCCACCGTCGGGCTGGTGGGCATGCCCCCGGCGGCGCGCTCGATGTCCCAGCTGCTCGGCGCCTTCGGTTCCAAGGTGGTGGGCTACGACCCCTCCCTTCACGCCAGCGACTCGGTCTGGGAGCGCTGGCGAGTCCGACCGATGGCCCTGCGCGAACTGCTCGAGGTGTGCGACGCGGTGTGCGTGCAGCTCACCTACTTCAGCCGCTACCAGGGCTTGCTCGGGGAGCGCTTCCTGCCCTTCTGCAAGCCGAACCAGGTGATTGTCAGCACGGCGCACTCGGCCTTGTTCGACGAACAGGCACTCGCCGACGTGCTGGCCAGCGGCCGCGTCGCGGCGGCCTGGTTCGACAGCATGGAGCCCGGTGCACTGGACAGCGACCGTCCGCTGTCCGGCATCAGCACCTTGCAGATCACGCCACGCGTGGCCAGCACCACGCGCGAATCGCGCCTGCGCAGCGCCTGGGCGGTGGCGCGTCGCATCGACGAGCTGCTCGCCACCGCGCCCCAGCCGCAGCGCGACTTCAGGCCGACGGACCCAAGCGTTCCAGCTGATCTCGCAGACGGTCCCGTGTCGACGTGAACTCGGCGATGCGCTGACGCTCCTGCGCCACCACGGCGGCCGGAGCGCGCGCGACGAAGCTCTCGTTGGCGAGCTTGGCGGTCGCCTTGGCGATCTCCCCTTCGAGGCGGGTGACCTCCTTGCCCAGGCGTTCGCGCTCGGCGGCCACGTCGATCTCGACGTGCAACGCCAGGCGGACCTCGCCGCGCACCACCACCGGCAGGTGCTGGGTGGCGCGCGCGAAGGCGGACTCGTCGTCGAACACCTGTACCTCGGCAAGCTTGGCCAGCGCGACGAGGACCGGTGCGGCCTCGCGCAGGAAGTCGTTGTCACCGCAGGCACGCAGCGGCACGCGCTGCGCCGGCGACAGGTTCATCTCGCTGCGCAACGCACGGCAGGCACCCGCCAGGTCTTTCAGCCTGCCGATCCAGGCATCGGCCATGGGGTCGACCTTGTCGAGCTGCGCCTGCGGATAGGGCGCGGCGACGATGCCCTGCGGCAGGTGGCGACCGGCCACCGGGGCGACCTTCTCCCACAGCTCGGCGGTGATGAAGGGCGTGATCGGGTGCAGCAGGCGCAACACGGTCTCCAGCGCGCGGATCAGCGTGCGCCGCGTGGCGCGCTGCTGCGCCTCGGTCCCGTTGGCGATCTGCACCTTGGCGATCTCGATGTACCAGTCGCAGTACTCGTCCCACACGAACGTGTAGATCGCGCCCGCGACGTTGTCCAGCCGGTAGTCGGCGAAGCCCTGCGCGACGGCGGCCTCGACGCGCTGCAGCTCGCCGGTGATCCAGCGGTCGGCGCTGGAGAAGCTGAGGTAGCCGTGGAAGGGCTGACCCGGCGCGCACTCCGCCTTGGTGTGTTCCTTCAGCCCGCAGTCCTGCCCCTCGCAGTTCATCAGCACGAACTTGGTGGCGTTCCAGAGCTTGTTGCAGAAATTGCGGTAGCCCTCGCAGCGCTTGCTGTCGAAGTTAATGTTGCGTCCCAGGCTGGCCAGCGACGCAAAGGTGAAGCGCAGCGCGTCGGCGCCGAAGGCCGGAATGCCCTCTGGGAACTCCTTCTCGGTGTCCTTGCGCACGCGCGGCGCGGTTTCGGGGCGGCGCAGGCCGGTGGTGCGCTTCTCCAGCAATGCGGGGAGCGCGATGCCATCGATGAGGTCGACCGGGTCGAGCACGTTGCCTTCGCTCTTGCTCATCTTGCGTCCCTGCGCATCGCGCACCAGGCCGTGGATGTAGACATGGCGGAAGGGCACCTGGCCGGTGAAGTGCACCGTCATCATGATCATCCGAGCGACCCAGAAGAAGATGATGTCGAAGCCGGTGACGAGCACCGACGAGGGCAGGAAGAGATCCTGCTCGACGGTCTTCGCCGGCCAGCCGAGCGTCGAGAACGGCACCAGCGCCGACGAGTACCAGGTGTCCAGCACGTCCGGGTCGCGCTGCAGCGGGCCCGCATAGCCGTCCTCCGTGGCCTTGGCGCGGGCTTCCTCCTCGCTGCGCGCCACGTAGACCTGGCCGTCGATGCCGTACCAGGCCGGGATCTGGTGGCCCCACCAGAGCTGGCGCGAGATGCACCAGTCCTGGATGTTGTTCATCCATTGGTTGTAGGTGTTCACCCACTGCTCGGGGACGAACTTCACCGAGCCGTTCTCCACCACCTCGATGGCCTGCTGCGCGATCGACTTGCCGTTCGCTCCCGGCTTGGTGGTGGCGACGAACCACTGGTCGGTGAGCATCGGCTCGACCACCTGGCCGGTGCGCGCGCAGCGCGGCACCATCAGCCGGTGCTTCTTCACCTCCACCAGCAGGCCCTGGGCCTCGAGGTCGGCGACGACCTTCTTGCGCGCGACGAAGCGGTCCAGCCCGCGATAGGCGGCCGGGGCGTGATCGTTGACCTTCGCGTCCAGCGAGAGGATGCCGATGACCGGCAGGCCATGGCGCTGGCCGACCGCATAGTCGTTGGCGTCGTGCGCGGGCGTGACCTTCACCACGCCGGTGCCGAACTCGCGGTCGACGTAGGCGTCGGCGATCACCGGGATGTCGCGGTCGCACAGCGGCAGGCGCACGGCCTTGCCGACCAGCGTCGCGTAGCGCTCGTCCTGCGGATGCACCATCACGGCCACGTCGCCGAGCATGGTCTCCGGGCGGGTGGTGGCCACCACCAGCGAGCCGCTGCCGTCGGTCAGCGGGTAGGCGATGTGCCACAGCGAGCCTTCCTCCTCCTCGCTCTCGACCTCCAGGTCGGAGACAGCCGACATCAGCACCGGGTCCCAGTTGACGAGGCGCTTGCCGCGATAGATCAGCCCTTCCTCGTAGAGCTTCACGAAGGTCTCGGTGACCACCTTCGAGAGCTTCTCGTCCATCGTGAAGTACTCGTGCTCCCAGCTCACGCTGTCGCCCATGCGGCGCATCTGTCGCGTGATCGTCGCGCCCGAGCTGTGCTTCCAGTCCCACACGTGCTTGAGGAAGGTCTCGCGACCGAGGTCGTGGCGGCTGATGCCGGCCTCCTGCAGCTGGCGTTCGACGACGATCTGCGTGGCGATTCCCGCGTGGTCCGTGCCCGGCACCCACAGCGTGTTGAAGCCGCGCATGCGGTGGTAGCGCGTCAGCGAGTCCATGATGGTCTGGTTGAACGCGTGGCCCATGTGCAGCGTGCCGGTCACGTTCGGCGGCGGCAGCTGGATGGAGAACGACGGCCTGCTCGGGTCCAGCGTGGGGCGGTAGGCGCCGCTTCTCTCCCACAGCGGGCCCCATTGGGCCTCGATGGCGGCGGGTTCGAAGGATTTCGCAAGTTCGGTCATGGCGCAGGCAGGCACGGCCGGCGGCCGTGAAACAGAGTGCAAGGCGGGGAGGCGCCGATTGTAGGTGGTGGTGCCGGCCTGCTATGGTGCGGCCGCGAGGATTCCCGGGAGGTTCGCCGCATGTCGTTCGGTGTTCGCATGAAGGTCTTCGTCGCCGTGGCGACGTCGCTGCTGCTGGCGTCCTGTGGCGGCGGCAGCAGCGCACCCACGGGCAGCGCCAGTTGCGACCTGGCCAGCCAGAAGGACTGGTTGCGCGGCTACATGCTCGATTGGTACTTCTGGTCCGGCCAGTCGCCCAATCCGGAGCCGGCCGGCTACGCGACGCTGGGTGACTATTTCCAGGCGCTCAAGTTCAACCACTACGCAGGGGTGCCGAACGGCATCGAGCCCTGGAGCAACTACCAGGACAGCGCAAGCTACAACCAGTTCTTCGCCGAAGGCCGCAGCACCGGCTACGGCTTCGCGGTCAACGGCCTGGAAGGGCAACTCCCTCTGAAGGTGCGCTACGTCGAGCCGCAGTCGCCGGCAGGCGCGCAGCTCGTGCGCGGCGACGTGATCAAGGCGATCAACGGCGTGCCGGACAGCACGCTGATCCAGCAGTTCGCGGCCAGCGACACGGCGGTCCTCAGCGGCGCCGCCGGCGAGCAGATCACGCTGGACATCGAGCGTGCCGGCGCGCCGCGGCGCGTCACGCTGACCGCCGCGGAGTACACGCTGACGCCCGTGCCCGCGTCGGCGACGCTGAGCGCCGGAACCGCGACAGTCGGCTACGTCGCGCTGAAGGACTTCATCACCCAGGCGGAGGCGGAGCTGACGAGCCGCCTCGGCGCGATCAGGGCCGACGGCGCCACCGACCTGATCGTCGACCTGCGCTACAACGGCGGCGGCCGCATCTCCACCGCCAACCATTTCGCGTCGCAGATCGTCGGCGCGCTGCACGGCGGCAAGGTGTTCACGACCTTGAACTACAACGCGGCGCACCAGAGCTCGAACAACAGCTTCACGCTGAGCACGGCGCCGGCACCCGCCTTCGGCCGTGTGGTCGTGCTCACCGGCCCGCGCAGCTGCTCGGCCAGCGAGCTGCTCGTCAACGGCCTCCGGCCGTATGCCCAGCAAGTGGTCACCATCGGCGGCACCAGCTGCGGCAAGCCCTACGGCTTCAACCCGGTGGCCTCGTGCGAGAACACCTTCAGCATCGTCAACTTCCGTGCCGTCAACGCGGAGGGCGTGGCCGACTACGACGCCGGCATCACGCCCACCTGCGCCGTGGCCGAGGACTTCAGCGGTGTCTTTGGTGATCCGAGCGAGAAGCTCACCGCCGCTGCGCTGAGCTACCTGCAGACAGGCAGCTGTCCGGTGGCGGCCGCGCCATCGGAGCGCGCGACGACGCTGGACGC
Source organism: uncultured Piscinibacter sp. (assembly GCF_937952055.1). Taxonomy (GTDB): domain Bacteria; phylum Pseudomonadota; class Gammaproteobacteria; order Burkholderiales; family Burkholderiaceae_C; genus Piscinibacter. Next base: position 387,903 of record NZ_CALFYO010000021.1, on the reverse strand, counting down.
ACGTCGACGCAGCTTCATGCTCGAACCGGGCGAACGCCGCGGCATGACGGCCGACTGAAGATCCGGACACATTCGGACATGTTGCGGCACAGGGCCGCAACAGGGCGCCGCGACGATGCGGCGATCAGCACGCGCTACCACGTCCATGTCGTCGATGCCGAGGCCGCGCACCGCGACGCTCTCGCGCGTTATCTCGAGTCCCACGGCCTGGCCGTCACCGTCATGGGGTCGGCGGACGAACTGCTGCGCCGCATGCACCGCCACCGCCCCGACCTGATCGTGATGGACACGACCCTGCCCGGCCTCAGCGGGTTGCAGGCCTGCCGGCAGCTGCGCGCCGAGGGCGACCGCGTGCCGCTGATCCTGCTGTCCGCGCGCAACGAGGAGGTCGACCGCGTGCTCGGCCTGGAGATGGGCGCCGACGACCTGCTCGGCAAGCCCTGCTCGCTGCGCGAACTGCTGGCGCGCGTGCACGCGGTGCTGCGCCGTTCGATCGTGCCGCCGGGCCTGCCGATGCTCGCTGCGGCGCCGGTGGCTTTCGGCGCACTGCAGTTCGACGTCGCCTCGCGCTGCCTGGTCTGCGACGGCCACGTGCAGGTGCTCGGCACGGTGGAGTACGCCGTGCTGGCCGAGCTGGTGGCCAACCCCGGCGTGGCGGTGTCGCGCGAGCGGCTGCTGGCCGTCTCGCACGGCCGCGCCGAGGGCCTGCTGCCGCGCGCCGTCGACGTGGCGGTGATGCGGCTGCGCAAGCGCATCGAGCCCGACCCGGCTCGGCCCCGCCACCTGCAGACGGTCCGCGGCCACGGCTACATGTTCGTGCCCGCAGCGCCGTCCGACGCGGCGCCGCGGCGCTACATCAGCAGGTGTTCCCCGGCGTTCTCGCCGCCGAGCACGACGTAGTTCACCTTGCGCAGGTCGGCGAGCTTGGTGCCGCCGCCGTAGCTGATCGAGCTTTGCACGTCCTCGCGCATCTCGCGCAGCGTGTCGGCGAGCCGGCCCTTGATCGGCTCGAGGATGCGCTTGCCCTCGACGTGCTTGTACTCGCCCTTGTTGAAGTCGCTGGCCGAACCGAAGTACTCCTTGTAGAGCTTGCCGTCGACCTCGACCGTCTGGCCCGGGCTCTCCTCGTGGCCGGCGAACAGCGAGCCGATCATCACCATCGAGGCGCCGAAGCGCACGCTCTTGGCGATGTCGCCATGGTGGCGGATGCCGCCATCGGCGATGATCGGCTTGGTGGCCACGCGGGCGCACCACTTCAGCGCCGAGAGCTGCCAGCCGCCGGTGCCGAAGCCGGTCTTCAGCTTGGTGATGCACACCTTTCCCGGGCCGACGCCGACCTTGGTGGCGTCGGCGCCCCAGTTCTCCAGGTCGATCACCGCCTCCGGCGTGGCCACGTTGCCGGCGATGACGAAGGCCTTCGGCATCTTCTGCTTGATGTGCTCGATCATCCTGCGCACGCTCTCGGCGTGGCCATGGGCGATGTCGATGGTCACGTAGTCGGCGCCCACGCCTTCGAGCGCGAGGTGGTCGATCACCTGGTAGTCGGCGGGCTTCACGCCCGAGCTGATCGACACGTACAGGCCCTTGCTGCGCATGCGCTTGGCGTAGGCCAGGCTGTCGATCTCGAAGCGGTGCATCACGTAGAAGTAGCCGTTGGCGGCCAGCCACTCGGTGATCGGCTCGTCGACCACCGTCTTCATGTTGGCCGGCACGACCGGCAGGTTGAAGCGGCGGCCGCCGAACTCCACCGAGGCGTCGCACTCGCTGCGGCTGTCGACTCGGCACTTGCGCGGCAGCAGGAGGATGTTGTCGTAGTCGAAGATTTCCATGGCAGCGGCTCCGTCAGATGCAAGGGCGAGCGCTTGACTTGGAATCCCGGTGCTCCAGCGAGGCCGTCTGCAAGGGACGGGACCGGAAGTGCGAACCGGGCGCCAAAATTTGGGCCCGGTGGCGAATTCTACGCGGCTGCGGGGTTCGACGGCGGCGGCGTCAGGTCGTGGCCTCAGCGTGGCGGCGCGAAGCGCTCGGCCAGATCGACGCTGGCGCCGCGACCGACGCGGTCGCCGTGCTCGCCCAGCCAGCGCTGCGCGCGCAGGCGGCCGAGGTCGCGCAGCCGCTCCAGAAAGGGCATGTGGGCGATCAGTCGGGTTTCGGCGGACAGGGCTCCGAGGTCGTCGTGCGCATCGATGAGGTGGGTGCGCAGCGCGCGCAGGCGGCGTTCCAACTGCCCGGTGGCGAAGACCGAAGCGCGTGCCTCGGCGTGGGCCTCGGCGAGCAGGGTGGCCTCGCGCAGGAAGCTCGCATTGAAGGTGAATTCCAGCGCGCGGGCGCGGATGTCCTCGGCGCTGAGCGGCACGCTGTCGTAGTCCAGCGGGCTGAGCGACACGATCAGCAGGTCGGGCACGCCGGTGCGCACCAGCGGGAAGAGCGCGGGATTGGCACTGTAGCCGCCGTCCCAGTAGGGTTCGCCGTCGATCATCACCGCGTGGTGCATGGTCGGCAGGCAGGCCGAGGCGAGCGCCGCGTCGACGCTCAGCTCCTCGTTGCCGAAAAGCCGCAGCCGTCCGGTCTTCGCGTGCGTGGTGGCGATGAACAGCCGCGGCGCCCGCTGGCTGCGCAGCCGATCGAAGTCGACTTGTGCCGCCAGCACGTCGCGCAGCGGGTTCAGCCCCAGAGGGTTGAGCTGGTAGGGCGACAGCAGCCGTGTCCAGTGCATCAGGGCGCGCAGACCCGGCGCGAGCCCGGGGTTGTCGGTCGGGCCGACCATCAGCAGTTCGAAGGGCAGCTGCGCGCCGACGGCGTGCCAGAAGGCGGCCAGCGATTCGCGCGCAGCCTCGGCGCCGCCGCGCATCAGGCCCTGGGCCAGCGCCAGCGCGTTCATCGCGCCGGCACTGGTGCCGCTGATCGCCTCGATGTTGAAGCGGTCGCTTTCCAGCAGCGCATCGAGCACGCCCCAGGTGAAGGCCCCATGCGCGCCGCCGCCCTGCAGCGCGAGGCCAAGGGCGGGGCGAGCGAAGGGCAGGGAACGGAACCAGCGCATGGGACGGTCTGAGCATTGCGAGAAGCATGCCCAGCATGCCAGCCCCGCGCGTGGGTGCGTTACCGTCGGTGTGGGCGCAGCGAAGGTCACGCCGGCCGGCCCCGCGGGTTCGGCGGTCGCGACTTCGCCTGGACGCTCACCCTGCGCGGACGGGACAGGCGCTGCACCTGGGCATCACGCGGTGGCGTGATCGCTCCTGCGGGCAAGGCCAAACAGGGCTGGAACCTAGAATGCCGCGATGGATTCGCATGACGAGCGGGACATCCCGCTGTTCGAGGAGAACGAGGCCGCCGCGCCGCCGCCCCACATGGGCGGCCTGCTGCGCGGGCTCAACCCGGAGCAGCTCGCCGCGGTGACGCTGCCGGCGAAGCCGGCGCTGATCCTCGCCGGCGCGGGTTCGGGCAAGACGCGCGTGCTGACCACGCGCATCGCCTGGCTGATCTCCAACGGCATGGTCTCTCCCGCCGGCGTGATGGCGGTGACCTTCACCAACAAGGCGGCCAAGGAGATGCTCACCCGTCTGGCCGCGATGCTGCCGCTGCCAGTGCGCGGCATGTGGGTGGGCACCTTTCACGGTCTGTGCAACCGCTTCCTGCGTGCGCACTGGAAGCTCGCCGCCCTGCCGCAGGGCTTCCAGATCCTGGACTCGGCCGACCAGCTCTCCGCCGTCAAGCGTGTCATCAAGGCGATGAACCTCGACGAGGAACGCTACGTGCCCAAGCAGGTGACCTGGTTCATCGCCGCGCAGAAGGAGGATGGCCTGCGCCCGAAGGACGTGGAGGTGCGCGACGAGCTCACGCGCGTGATGGTGCAGGTCTATCAGGCCTACGAAGAACAATGCCAGCGCGAGGGTGTGGTCGACTTCGCCGAGCTGATGCTGCGCACCTACGAGCTGATGCGCGACAACGCGGCCCTGCGCGAGCACTACCAGCACCGCTTCCGCCACGTCCTCGTCGACGAGTTCCAGGACACCAACAAGCTGCAGTACGCCTGGCTGAAGATGTTCGCGGGGCCGCAGACCGCGATCTTCGCCGTGGGCGACGACGACCAGAGCATCTATGCCTTCCGCGGTGCGCAGGTCGGCAACATGAGCGCCTTCGAGCGCGAGTTCCGCGTCGAGCAGGTGATCAAGCTGGAGCGCAACTACCGCAGCTTCGGCAACATCCTCGATGCCGCCAACGAGCTGATCTCGCACAACACCAAGCGCCTCGGCAAGAACCTGCGCACCGAGGCCGGCGCCGGGGAGCCGGTGCGCGTCTACGAGGCGACCAGCGACTTCGCCGAGGCGCAGTGGTTCGTCGAGGAAGCGCAGCAGTTGCACCGCGACGGAACGCCGCGCCACGAGATCGCGCTGCTCTACCGCAGCAACGCGCAGAGCCGCGTGCTGGAGAGCGCGCTGTTCAACGCCGGCATCCCCTACAAGGTGTATGGCGGCCTGCGCTTCTTCGAGCGTGCCGAGGTCAAGCACGCGCTCGCCTACCTGCGCCTGATCGAGAACGCCAACGACGACACCAGCTTCCTGCGCGTGGTCAACTTCCCCACGCGCGGCATCGGCGCGCGTACCGTCGAGCTGCTGCAGGACGCCGCGCGCGCGAGCGGACGTTCGCTGGCGCAGAGCGTCGGTGCGGTGGCGGGCAAGGGCGGCGCGAACCTGCAGGCCTTCGTCGCATTGATCGACGCGATGCGCGATGCGACCAAGGGTCTCACGCTGCGCGAGATCATCGAGCACATGCTGCACGCCTCGGGACTGGTCGACTTCTACAAGACCGACAAGGAAGGCAAGGACCGGCTCGAGAACCTGGAGGAACTGGTCAACGCCGCCGAGGCCTTCGTCACGCAGGAGGGCTTCGGCAAGGACGCGGTGGCGTTGCCGGTGGACGAGCAGGGCACGGCTGCCGCGCAGGTGCCGGACGCGGAGACGGGCGAGATCATGTCGCCGCTGGCCGCCTTCCTCACCCACGCGTCGCTGGAAGCCGGCGACAATCAGGCGCAGGCCGGGCAGGATGCCATCCAGCTGATGACGGTGCACTCGGCCAAGGGCCTGGAGTTCGACGCGGTGTTCATCACCGGGCTGGAGGAGGGGCTGTTCCCGCACGAGAACAGCCTGGCCGACCACGAGGGGCTGGAGGAGGAGCGCCGCCTGATGTACGTGGCGATCACGCGCGCCAGGAAGCGCCTATACCTCAGCTTCAGCCAGACGCGCATGCTACATGGCCAGACACGCTACAACGTGAAGAGCCGGTTCTTCGACGAGCTGCCCGAGGCCTGCCTGAAGTGGATCACGCCGCGCAGCCAGGGCTTCGGCTCGGGCTTCGCGCGCGACTACCAGCAGGCCTGGCAGCGGGGCACGGGGCTGGGTTCGATCGTCGGCGCAGGCCGGGTGGAGCCCCGGTCGGCGAGCGCCTATCCGTCGGCGCCGAAGAGCAGCCCGTCTCACGGGCTGCGCACCGGCCAGAGCGTGTTTCACACCAAGTTCGGCGAGGGCGTGATCGTCACGCTGGAGGGCAGCGGCGAGGATGCGCGCGCCCAGGTCAACTTCGGCCGCCACGGCATGAAGTGGCTGGCGCTGTCGGTGGCCAAGCTCACGCCGGTGAACTGATCAGGCGCCGCCGGGCAACTGCCCCGCTCACTCCTTCGTCGAGACCGTCACGACGCGCCCGTTGCGCGGCTCGACCACGCAGCGGTAGCTGAACGGGATCAGGTTCATGCCGGCGGCGCGCTCCACCGAGCCCACGCCGAGCAGTTCCACGCGTCCGTTCTCACCGGGCTGCATGCGCCGCGAGTCGGAGCCGAAGTGGATGCGGCCGACACGCGGGTGCTGCTTCTTCAGCGCGGCGGCGACGGCGCTCTCGCAGGCTTCGGGCGAGACGTTGGTCAGGTCGGGCTCGAAGGGCTTCTCGGCCGCGGCCCGCGTGCCGCCCGTCTCGCGGAACACCACGCCCGAGGTGGCATCGCTGGCGGCGCTGTAGGCGCAGCTGTAGGTGAAGCTCACGTCAGGCCCGGTGGCAGCGCGGTAGCGTCCTTCGCCGCGGATCGCGGTCTCGTCCTCGTTGTTCGGCAGCAGCACGCGGCGCGAGGCGATGAACTGCACTTCCTTCGCGTCGCGCCCGCGCATGCGGCGGATCGTTGCGGTCACTTCCTGCTCGCAGCGTTCGGTGGCCTTGGCCGTGTCGGCTTGCGCCCGCGCGGCCGATGGCCCCAGGAGGGAGACCAGGGCGAGGAGGATGAGGCCGGTACGTTTCAGCATGAGGAACGGATCGCGAGCGCACGCAGGGCAGGGATGAGCGATGGTGGCTGCTTTGGTGCAGCACGGCAAGGGCGGATGTCCCGCCTGCTGCGTCTTCGGGCGATGTGACGCAGAGCGAGGTGCGCCAAGGGGCTGGCGCCGGATTCCACGCCTTGTGCACAGGGTTCTCCACTGCCGCTGTGGACAAGGTCACGCCTTTGCGCCTCCTCGGCCTGTCAGGGCGAACCCGGTGACACCCTTCTTGAAGCGGGCCGACGCCGGTCGGATCCGCCCCCGCGGGAACCATCGGGGCCGCTCGATAGCGACCCTCGGGGTTTTCCCTGTGAATGAAGTCCGAGAACTTGCCTACATTGCTTGTATGCAAGCTTGTAGGGAAGATTGGCTTGCAACCACCGCTGGAGATCCACCCATGCCCAAATTCATGCGCTCCCTGTTCGGCCAGGTTGTCCTGGCGCTGCTCGTCGGCGTCGCGATCGGTCTGCTGGCCCCCGAGTTCGCCACCAAGCTCAAGCCGCTCGGCGACGCGTTCATCAAGCTCATCAAGATGATCATTCCTGTCCTGGTGTTCTGCGTCGTCGTGCACGGCATCGCAGGCGCGGGCGACCTCAAGCGCGTCGGCCGGGTCGGCGTGAAGGCGCTGGTCTACTTCGAGGTCGTGACGACCATCGCGCTGGGACTCGGGCTGCTGCTGGCCCTCGTGTTCCAGCCGGGCATCGGCATGAACGTCGACACGGCCACGCTGGATGCGAAGGCCATGAGCGCCTACGCCGAGAACGCCAGCAAGCTCACCGGCGGCGGCACCGTCGATTTCCTGATGAAGCTGATCCCGACCACCGTGGTCAGCGCCTTCGCCAACGGCGACGTGCTGCAGGTGCTGCTGTTCGCGGTGCTGTTCGGCTGCGCGCTGGCGATACTCGGAGAACGCGGCGCGCCGGTGGCCAGCTTCATCGACACCCTCTCGCACGTGCTGTTCAAGACCATGGGCATCATCATCAAGCTGGCGCCGATCGGCGTGCTCGGTGCGATCGCCTTCACGGTCGGCAAGTACGGCATCGGCTCGCTCAAGCAACTCGGCATGCTGGTCGCGCTGTTCTACGTGGCGGTGATCCTGTTCGTGGTCATCGTGCTGGGCACGATCATGCGGCTGGCCGGTTTCTCCATCTTCAAGCTGCTGCGCTACCTGCGCGAGGAGCTCGCGGTGGTGTTCGCCACGACTTCGAGCGACAGCGTGCTGCCGCAGATCATGAGCAAGCTCAAGCGTCTGGGCATCCGCGATTCCACCGTCGGCCTGGTGATCCCGACCGGCTATTCCTTCAACCTCGATGCCTTCTCGATCTACATCACGCTCGCGGCGGTGTTCATCGCGCAGGCCACCAACACGCCGATCTCGATGACCGACCTGCTGACCATCCTGGCCATCTCGCTGGTCACCAGCAAGGGCGCGCATGGCGTGCCGGGCTCGGCGATCGTCGTGCTCGCTGCCACGCTGCAGGCCATCCCCGCGATTCCGGCCATCGGCTTGGTGCTGGTGCTGTCTGTCGACTGGTTCATGGGCATCGCTCGGGCGCTGGGCAACCTGATCGGCAACTGCGTGGCCACCGTCGCCGTGGCAGCCTGGGAGGGAGACATCGACCGCGAGCGCGCCCAGGCGGTGCTCGACGGCCAGCCGGTGCCACCCAGCGAGGACGATGCCGACGTCGCGGACGAGTCCACCGTGCTGCCCCAGCCGGCCCGAGCCTGAGCCATGGTCAGCCAGACTGAGATCGCGCAGCGCGTCGTCGAGTCCATCCTCGCGCAGAAGCTCGCTCCCGGCGAGCGGCTCGGCGAGCAGGAACTCGCCGACCTGTTCGGCGTCAGCCGCACGCTGGTGCGCGAGGCGCTGATGCAGCTGCAGGCGCGCGGTTTCGTCGAGGTGCGCACGCGCAAGGGCTGGTACGTCGTGGAGCCTTCCATCGACGAGGCGCGCGACGCCTTTGCGGCACGGCGTGCCGTCGAGTCCGGGCTGCTGCGACAGGCCGAGGGCCAGTTCGAGGGTCGTCCGCTGCAGACGGCGGTGCGCCGCCTGCGCCAGCACATCCACGACGAGCAGCAAGCGATCGACGGCGCCGACCCGGCCACGCGCGCCTTCCTGCTGGCCGACTTCCACGTCTGCCTGGCCGAATGCCTGGGCCACAAGCTGCTGTCCGACATGCTGCGCGACCTGACCGCGCGCACCACGCTGGTCGCCTCGCTCTACCAGTCGACGCACGACGCGCGCCAGTCCTGCGCCGACCACGAACAGATCGTGTCGGCCATCGAGCAGGGCAAGCTCGAGCGCGCCGCGGCGCTGATGATGGATCACATCGGCAACGTCGAAGATGCGCTGGGCCAGTCGGCCGCCGAATCGGCCGATGCGCGCGACCGCCTGCGCGCCACGCTGGCGCCGCTGCGCAGGGTGCGCTGAGCCGCGGTTGTCGCGGTCGCCCGCGCGGCCGCGAGAGCGCGCCACTTCCTGCAGCAAAACGGCGCCTGCCGGCGCGCTCCAACTCTGCGCCCTCCGACGACGAACTTCACACGCTGCTGCAGACCCTCAATGCCCGGCTTGTGAAGCCGTTCAGGCGGCGGGGCGTGCCGGAAGCGGACAAGGGCCAGACCTACCTGGTGGATCTCGACGCAGACACGGACGAGGCAAGCACGCTGCGACCGCTGCGGGCCGCGGCAATCACCTACCGCATCGCCTTTGGACCACGCGACGGGCACAAGGCGCTGACACTGCGCGGCGCACAGCCGCGCGAGGCGCAACTTCATCAGAGGCCGGCTGGCCCGCAACTGCCCCCAAGCGCAGACCGCCAGAGCGCCACCAGGATCGGCTGGCCGCCAGCATCGGCTCCGGACCTGGAGCAGGGGCGGTGCTGCGCGTCATGCCGGCAAAGGGCGGCAGGATCGGCTCCTGTCGGCCGGCGGAACTTTGGCCCGCCGGCGCCCGGCGCCGCAGTCCGAGTGCCTAGTTCCGCATCGCGCCGTCGAGCATGTCCTTCAGCCCGATGAGGTGCTGGAGCGCCTCGACGCGCTGGCCTTGCTCCAACGCGATCTCGTCGTGCAACTGCTTGAGCGACATGCCCTGTTGCACATGGGCGGGGAGGACGCGCGGCACCATCTGGCGCTGGATATAGCTCATCACCGCGATCTCGGCCTTGGCGCGATTCGCCTCATCGAGTCCGGCGAGTGCCCCGTGGTTGACACGCAACTGCAGGTACTGCGACGGTGGCATCGCATGCTCGTTGACCGGCACGCGGACGGTCTCGGCCGAACCGGTCTTCGCGGTTGACGTCACCACCAGGAGGTCCGCCGCCACGCCGGGCGCAACGGCGGTGCTGCCGCCCGCGATGACCTCGAACGTCACCTTTCGGTCGCGCGGCGCATTGGGCCCCGTCAGATCAAGAATGCGCTGATGGCTCGCCACCTGTGCACCCCACCAGTTCACTGCGTCGGCAGCGAACCGGTCGGTGACCGATTCGCCGGTGACGGCGGGCGCCGCTCGCTTGGCCTCGGCCTCCTGCTGCTGCACCTGGTACGTGATGATCGGCGTGACTTTCCAGATGCCGACCACGGCGACGAGGAAGGTGCCAATCGTCGCCGCGGCTTGCAGCCCTGCCGTGACGAGCAGCCAGCGGTCCTTGGTTCCCAGATCCTTCCACACCATCGAAGCGCCCCCTGAGCCTCAGCGGACTCACAAACTCGCGACGTCTCACCGTGGCCGACGGCAAGGCACGTGTGGCGGATTGTGCCTGCTGGAGCGAGCCCGGCACGAGCCTGACCCAGCAGCGCTGCTTCGCCCGCGTTGCCGAGATGGGCAGCTTCCGCGAGGCGGCGTCAAGCTCGATGCCGCCCAGCCGACGCTGAGTCGCCAGGTGCGACTGTTCGAGACCGACATGCGCGTGACGCCGCTGCAGCGCATCGGCAGATGCGAACGGTGCAAGAGGTGCGCACCGTTTGTTGGTGCCACGGGGATATCCGGCCGCGCCGGGTTTCGAGAATCGCCACGACGCCGAGGTCCATGCTGGATGTCCGCGAGGCCGGTGGTGCCGAGCCGGTCACCGGCACGACGGTCACGGCGCACTCCCGTCTCTCGACCGGACTGTGTGCGCGGTGTCGCGCCACGCCTGTCGCCCCTCTGGTTCTTGCTCCCAGGGCGCACCCATGACGTCCCGCTTGGTGCATTTGCTTGCTGCGGGGTATCGCGCTGTCTGCTCTAGCCATTGTGGCCGACGTCTCGCAAGGCATGGCGTGCGAGGACGGACGCGCTTCTTGGCCGGCGCAGCGGCTGGCGTCGACGTCGTCGTGGCAGCGGCGACCGCGGCGGTGGACTTGGCCACAGAGGTGAGCCCGGTGGCGGGCAGTTGGATCTCCGAAGAAGCGGCAAAGAGGCGAGCGAAAGTGTCTAAGCGGAAGGCTTCGGTACCGAAGATGCAATCTGGGCCGTGCCTTGGTACTGCACCTGCTTGAACCGATCCTTGGCGTCCCAGTTGCTGAACTGCCAGTTCGCCGTGCCGTCATCTCGCCAAGAAACGGCACCCGAGGATCGTCCGTAGAAGTCGAGGTCATGCCCAGGCCAGGCGACTGTTCCGTTGGCTGCGGGCGCCTCCAAAGGACTTTGCGGCCAGGCGGACAAAGGCAAGACCTGCTGCGGCTTTGTGCGAGCGCCGCGCTTCGATGATGACCTAGGCAGATTGCCACCCTTGGCGAACTACCAGGTGACTCGAGTTCTCGACGCGCGACACTTGGCTCAAAAGGGCGGCATGCGATGCGCCCAGGCCGTTGACCTGTACGGTGACGCCGCTCACCTTCTGAGTGTCGTGGCCCTGCGCTGGTTGATGCGCTGCCTCGGACAGTCGTGTGCTGGTTTGGCCACGTTGCAGCAACTCTCCACAGGGGCGAGTTTGCTCACCACGGCCCTGTCACCGCCATGGGCCATTGTTGCCGGCAGCACCTTCAATCACGCATCAATCCCCGCCAACTGCCCGATATTGTCGGCACGAGCTTCGCGTATTCTCGACGGCGCTCCCCAGGCGGCAACGGCGCGGTATTCGCCCCGCACTTCTGCTGCTGGCCAACACGCACCACGAGGAACAGGATGAAGATCGTCTCTGCCGCTTCACTCCCGCCGGATGGCGAACCAGCACTGGCTGAAATCGATGGCGTTCAGATCCCCGTCCACTACCGCGCCGGTTCCACAGACACATTGATCATCCTCTTCCACGGTGCGGTCGATCAGAAGGTCCGACCGAAGCCCCACTTTCAGCCGCTCTTTCCCCATGTGTTCGGCGCTCACCAGTTGGCTGTCTCAGACACGTGCCTCATCCGGAGCGACGAATTGAAGCTGAGTTGGTATCTCGGCACTGACGACCTGCCACTTCCCGCACTGCTCGAGAAGTACTTCAAGCTCGTCAGCCAAGCCGGTAAGTTCAAGCGGGTCATCTTCTTCGGCGCCTCCGGGGGCGGTCACGCGGCGCTGTACCACTCGTACAAGCTTCCTGGAAGCTTGGCAATTGCCGTGAATGCGCAGGTCGACCTGATGCGCTACCACGCGAGCGCGCTGATTGATTACCAGCGCTACTGCTGGCCAGGCGTGTCGAGCATTGAAGACTTGCGGCCTCGTGCGCCGTTGGATCTGCCGGACCTCTACTCCTCGCCAATGCAGAATTTCGTCTGCCTGCTGAATTCGGCAGGAGATCGCCAGCACGTCTTCGATCACAGCTTCGCACTCCTGTCGCGTATTCCCAGGGTTTCGCAGAACCGCGTGGTGTTCCATGCGGACTACTACGGGGTCCTCGGCCACGCGGTGTCTGTACCCTACAAGTCGTGCGTTCCCTGGATCAAGGCGAGTGTCTATTCACCGAATCTCTTTGCGGACTCGCTGCTGAAAAAACTGCAGCAGTTCAGGGGCACGCCCGCTCAGGCTCGGCCGGTCGCTGCGGGCCCGATGCAATTGAAGAGCAACGTCAGCGACGAGGATCTGCGGGTCGCTGACGCACTGTGCGCATTCCAGTTGCGGGAGAGTCCCTGAAATGGCTGCACGCGGATCTCTTTCCTTGGTGAGCCGTGCCGCTGGCGGTGCATAAGTGGCGTAAGGCGCTGCCGCGCTCGATGTCGCGGTTGCAAGCCCTTCCCGCGCGCCGGCTATTCCTGAAGGCGGTGCCGCTGGCGGGGCTCGGCCTGTACGCAGGAACTCGTGCGGCACCGCCATCAGCCTCAGATGAACAGGTGCCTATTGCTGGTGACGGAAGATCGCAGAACCATTCGATCATTCGAGGCGGACCGACCCGGCGTGCCGATTACGTGCACAAGTCGGTGAATGCGTTCACCCTTGACGGGGTGCCCGCTTCGGGATGGCACACCATCGCTGGTCTGGATGCAAACCACGAGCCGCCGATTGACCTGTTCATCGACATTCGGCCGGGTCAGCCGCTGGTCATTCTTTTCCACGGCGCCCAGCGGCGGGGTGTGTCCAACCCATTGCCGATCTTTGTCGATGCCTCCCGATTCGTGCCCCGGACTGCAAGCGTCGTCTGTGTCAGCGATCCCTCGCTGTACTTGAACGAAGAGCTTCAACTGGCGTGGTATGCCGGATCGGAGCGGCAAAGACTGCAGCAGATCCTGCCCCAACTGCTCACCAAGGTGCGGGATTTCGCTCGCCCCTCGCGCATGTTGTTCGCCGGAGGCTCCGGTGGGGGATTCGCCGCTGCCTACTACTCGAGCGCTTTTGATGAGTCTGCTGCGTTGGTTTGGAATCCACAAACCAGCATCTTGCGGTACAGCTCTCGCCATGTCGCGCTCTACGGCAAGGTGGCCTTCGGATTCAAAAGCCTTTCGGAAACGCGCCGTCGGCTGGAGGAGTTCATCGGCGTCGACCTCGCTCCGCGCTTCAGCGCATCGGCCGGCAGTAGCTTGCTGTACCTTCAGAACCGCACAGATTGGCATGCCGAACATCAGCTTGCACCGTTTCTAAAGAGTCTCACGGGCAGCGATGCGCTCCACTCGGGACGTGTCGACCAGCGCGTCCGCGTGCATTTGGGCGACTGGGCGGAGGGTCACCAGCCACCGCCTGCGAAGGCACTTCGCCGCGCCATCGAGCGAAGCCTTGCGCCCGAACTGCCCTGGCCAGGACACGCGCTCGATGCGGCCGCAGGCGCCATTGCCACGTTCGACTGAGGTCACGCTGATCAATCCCCGCTCCGTCCTGCCTCCTCCTGCCGCTTGTCATCGCGACTCTGCCGGGAACAGCGCTGACGCAATTGTCCTCTGCGGCTGCGGCGGACTGGGCCGAAGCGTTCGAACGGCCGAAGGCTTGGACGGCGTGAGGCGTCGCGGTCGAGCTTTGGAATTGAAGCATCGACAACGGTGAGTTCCGCCAGTCGGGTCGCACTGACCGGGCGCAGGTGGCAGTTGGCCGGGGCGTGCTTGTTGGCGCATCCGGAATGGGCCTCCGCGGGAGGAGGGGGCAACTCCCGTCCGCGGGATCGGCACCTGAGTTGGAAGCAGGCGTGACGACGCGGCCCCCACGCGCCTTGAGCCTCGGCAAGGTCGGGTGGGCGTCTCCTTGCGACAGCGGCAACCAGGGGCGCACTGACAGAAGAACTGACATCGCGTCCTTCGACCCCGGAAAAGAACAAGGCCCTAGCGACTGACGCCGCTACGGCCTTGATTCTTCACGCTGTTTTTGGCTCCCCGACCTGGGCTCGAACCAGGGACCTACGGATTAACAGTCCGGCGCTCTACCGACTGAGCTATCGAGGAACAGCCTGGCATTATAGCCAGCTTTGCGACCGACTACAGATCGGCTTGGACCGAGAGCCGGAGGGTCCGCGGTGCCAGCGGGAACAGGTAGGCGTGGCCAAACTGGTACGGCGCCTCGCGCCAGGCGCGGCGGTCCGAGACGTTGTCGACGCCGGCACGCCAGACCACGGCGCGATCGGCAAGGCGCATGTCGTAGCGCGCCCCGAGGTCGACGCGCGCGTAGCCGGGGATCCGTGCGCTGTTGTCGGGCAGCACCATGCGCCCGCTCTCGGCCAGCAGGCCGCCCTGCAGGGTTAGCCCCGGCAGCGCAGTGACGCGGTGGTCGGCCTGCATCTTCAGCGAGCGCGCCGGCACGTTGGTCGGCGCCTTGCCGTCGATCGCCGGGTTCGAGACGCCGAGCACGCGCGCGTGCAGCCACTGCGCGCCAGCGCGCAGCGACCAGTTGCCGAGGCGTGCCGCCACGCCGGCGTCGATGCCGCGGTGGCGCTGCGAACCGTCGGCCTGCCGCGCGCAGGAGAGGTCGGCGTCGCAGGCACCGAGGTCGGCGAACAGCGGCCGGCGGATCTCGAACAGTGCCGCACTCCATTCGGCGACGTCGTTGCCGCCTTTCACGCCGACCTCGGCCTGCCGGCTCTTCAGCGCCGGCAATGCCTCGCCGGCGTTGATGTAGCGCGGTCGGTTCGGCGCCACCTCGGACTCCACGCCGCGGCTCCAGCTGGCATAGACCAGTTGACCCGGCGCCCAGGCGTGGCTCGCCGCGACGAAGGGCGTGGTGAACGTCTGGCGGTAGTTGGTTTCGCGCGGGTCCAGCGGATCGGTGCGCACGCTCTCGCGCTGCAGCCGCGTGTGGCGCAGGCCCAGCCAGAGCGTGCTGCGTTCGTCGAGGCGAAGCGCGTCGCGCAGGCTGATTTCGGTGGAGCGCTCGTCGCGGTTGGTGCTGTCGTCGTTGGGCGCCGGGTTGGCGGGCAGGTCCTGCACGCTGCCATCGACGTTGCCGGTGCCGCTGAAGGCAAAGGTCTGACGCTCGAAGCGGTTCTTCACGCGGCTGTGCAGCAGGCTCGCGCTCAGACCGTGCTCGAACGCGCCTGTGCGCAGCTTGCCCTGCAGCGACAGTTCCAGCGCGTCGGTTCGCCGGCGCTCGTTCTCGCTGCGGAAGTCGTAGAGGTCGAAGTCGCCGTTCGGGCAGTAGCGGTCGGCGTAGTACGTGCCGTCGGGCGCGGGTTCGGGATCGAAGCAGCCGAAGGGGAAGGCGATGCGGTCGTCGCTGGTCAGGCGCTGCGTGGCCGCATGGGCGACGAACTTCCAGCCGTCGGCGAGTCGCTGTTTCCAGCGCAGCGACGCCGTCGTGCCTTCCAGCACCACCGGCAGCGACCAGGCTTGGTTGTTCAGGTTGGTGCGCGGGTCGACCGGCGCGGGTACGTTGTCGCCGAGCAGGCTGAAGCCGGGCACGCTGGGCTGCGAACGGCGGCTGGTCTCGACCTCGGCTTCGATCAGCGTGTCGGCGCCGAGGCGCCAGTCGCCCGCCACGGCAAGGAGATGGCGTTCGCCGTCGGCATCGCGAACCTTCGGTTCGAGCCGGCCCGCCGCAGCGTTGACGCGCACGCCGAAGGCACCGCCGGCGCCGAAGCGCTGGTTGAGGTCGACCGCCGCCGTGACGCTGCCCGCCTCGCGCCACGCCAGCGAGGCACGGCGCAGCGGCTCGTCGACCGGCCGCTTGACGACGAAGTTAACCAGCCCGCCCGGCGCGCTGGTGCCGGCCTGCAGGCCGCTGGTGCCCTTGAGCACTTCGACCTGCGCCTTGTTGTCCAGCGGGATCGAGGTCTCGGCATTGATCGGCAGGCCGTCGCGTCGGTAGTTGAAGCGGTTGTCGATGACGAAGCCGCGCACCGTCAGGTAGTCCCAGTAGCCCTCGGTGTTGTAGGCGTCGCTGACGGCCGCGTCGAAGGCCGTGAGGTCCGACAGGCGCCGCGCGCCGCGGTCCTTCAACTGCTCGTCGCCGAACACCGCCGCCTGCAGCGGCGCGAGCGAGACCGGTACATCGCCCCAGCCGGCACCGGTGACGACCGGCGTGGCGCGGCCCTGCACCAGCACGGGCGCGAGCTGCGTCTCGGTCGGCGTCGTCTGTGCGTGGACGGTGTTGAAGGCGAGGCCGAGCGCCAGCGCGAGCGGCGTTCGGCGGTCGAATGGGCGGGTCTGGCGTCGAAGGCGTGCCATCGTGTTTCCTTGGATGTCGATGGCAGGTCGGCGGGGCCGGCGCCGCCGCAGACCGCGGCGCGCTGACCATGCTTCCCTGCGCGAGGATTACCTCAATCAGGTTCGAAGGGACTCTCTCAGTCGGTCGTCTCGGTGAGAGACGGCCAACACCCCTAGCGGATGCGGTGCGAGTGACACCGCGAACGAATTATCGGCCAAAAAATGGAAGGGGCCGCGAGTGCGGCCCCCTTCTTCCGTCCTGCCGATCAGCGGCTCAATCGAAGTTCGGCGTCTCCACGCCCAGCACCTTGTGCAGCTTCGGGCTGGTGGTCGTGTACTGCAGGTGGATGCGCTTGTCCGGGAAGATGTAGGGCGCTGCAGCGAAGGCTGCGAGCGCTGCCTCGTGGAAGCCGGACAGGATCAGCTTCTTCTTGCCCGGGTAGGTGTTCACGTCGCCCACCGCGAAGATGCCGGGGATACTGGTCTCGAACTTCTCGGTGTCGACGACGATCTGCTTGCGCTCGATGTTGAGGCCCCACTCGGCGATCGGGCCGAGCTTGGGGCTGAGGCCGAAGAAGACGAGCAGCATGTCCAGCGGCACCACGCGCGTGACGCCGTCGCCGCCGGTGATCTTCACGCCGGTGAGGCGGCCGTCGCGCTCCTCGATGCCGGTCGCCTGGCCGACGATGAACTGCATCTCGTAGGCGTCGCACAGCTCCTTCATCTTCCCCACGCTGGCGGGCGCGGCGCGGAAGCCGTCGCGGCGGTGCACGAGGATGACGCTCTCGGCCTTGTTCGGACCGTCCTGCACGAAGTTCAGCGTCCAGTCCAGCGCCGAGTCACCGCCGCCGATGATGACGAGGTTCTTGCCGGCGAACTGCGCCGGGTTCTTCACCCGGTAGAAGACCTGCTTGTCGTTATAGGCGTCGAGCCCCTCGACCTTCAGCGTGCGCGGCTGGAACGAGCCCACGCCGCCGGCGATGAAGATCGTCTTGGTGAGGAAGCGCGTGCCTTTGGACGTCTCGACGTAGAAGCGGCCGTCGTCCTGCTTCTGGACCGCGGTGACTTCCTGGCCGAGGTGGAACGTGGCGCCGAAGGGCTCGATCTGCTTGAGCAGGTTGTCGGTGAGTTCCTTGCCGGTGCACACGGGCACCGCCGGGATGTCGTAGATCGGCTTGTCGGGATAGAGCTCGATGCACTGCCCGCCAGGGTAGGCGAGCGAATCGATGATGTGCGCCTTGATCTCCAGGAGGCCGAGTTCGAAAACCTGGAACAGCCCCACCGGCCCGGCCCCGACGATCACCGCATCGGTCTCGATCGGGCCCTCGTGCGCACCGGCGGTGCGAGCCACTTCGTCGTTCAGCTTCGGTTCCATGGTCTGGTCGGCCGCGTGGCCGCATGAGTTCACTTGATCAACTGGTCGAGCTTGCCGGTGCGGTCTTTCCACTCCTCGGCGTCCGGCAGCGGGGACTTGCGCTTGGTGATGCTGGGCCACTTCTTG
The DNA here is from genome assembly GCF_937952055.1 of uncultured Piscinibacter sp. Classification (GTDB taxonomy): domain Bacteria; phylum Pseudomonadota; class Gammaproteobacteria; order Burkholderiales; family Burkholderiaceae_C; genus Piscinibacter. The sequence continues at coordinate 370,146 of NZ_CALFYO010000021.1, read as the reverse complement.
GCCAGCTCGGCGTTCAGCGCGATCATGTGCTGCTGGTTGCCGGGCACGTCCTCCTCGGGGACGATCGCGTTCACCGGGCACTCCGGGATGCAGACGGCGCAATCGATGCACTCGTCGGGATCGATGGTGAGGAAGTTCTGGCCTTCACGAAAGCAGTCGACCGGACACACGTCCACGCAATCGGTGTACTTGCAGCGGATGCAGGATTCGAGAACGACGTGGGTCATGGGATTCGACGGTTGGCTGTTGTGGGCGGCACGACGCCGGCAAGCCCGCGATTTTAAGGTCTCAGGGTTTCCTCTTGTTCTTGACCGGCCTCAAGGCGCGGGGATTCCGTGCTCGCGCGCGTCAGCGCCGTGGCGGGCAGCGCGCCGGGGCCGACGGTCACGACCGTAGGCCGGCCGGCATGCAGCACGGTCGCCTGGTCCAGCGTGGCCAGGCAGTGCTGGCTGTGCAGCATGTCCGGCCAGCCGGCCCGCGAGACCACGCTGACGGGGCTGTCTTCCGGCCAGCCGGACTGCTGCAGCCGGCGCGCCAGCGCGGCGAGCTGCCGGCCCGCCATGTAGAACACCTCGGTGTCGGCACTGTGGGCGCCACGCAGCCGGCCTTCGCGCGTCATGGCGGTGCTCAGGCTGACGCTGCGGCCCTGGCCGCGGCGCGTCAGCGGGCGCTGCGTATCGGCAGCGGCGGCCAGCGCGGCAGTCACGCCCGGGACCACCTCGCACGCGATGCCGGCCTCGGCCAGCGCCTCGAGCTCTTCCTCGAGGCGGCCGAACACGCTGGGGTCGCCGCCCTTGAGCCGCACCACCAGAGCCGCCTCGCGGGCGTGGCGCAGCAGCAGTGCGTTGATGGTCGCCTGCGCGGTGCTGTCGGCGAAGCCACGCTTGCCGACGTGGATCCACTGCGCCTGCGGTGCCAGCTCGCGCAGCGCTGGGTCGGTCAGGGCATCGAACAGCACCACGCCCGCGTCGCGCAGGCGGCGCGCCCCGCGCAGGGTGATGAGGTCCGCGGCGCCCGGTCCTGCGCCGATGAAGACGACCCGGCCCACGCTCAGAGGGGCGACTTGACGAGCAGCGCGCCGCTGGTGCGATGGCTCGCCGGGTCGACGACGATCAGTGCGCCGCCAACGCGGTTCGTCTCGTAGCTCTCCACCGGCAGCGGCTGCTGTGTCTCGACGATCACGTGGCCGATGTCGTTGACGGCGAGCTCGTGCGCATCGGTTTCCTGCAGGCTGTGGATGTCGAGTCGGTGCTCGATGGCGGTGATGCGCGCCTGCACCCAGCGGTTGCCGTGGCGCACCCAGTACTTGCGGCCGATCACCGCCGGCTCGGTGTCCAGCCAGGCCAGCGTGGCGGAGAAGCGCTGCGCCGCCTGGATGGCTTTCGGCGTGGCGATCCAGTCGCCGCGGGACACGTCGACCTGGCGGTCGAGCACGATGCCGGCGGACTGTCCGGCCTCGACGACGTCGGCCACCTCACCGGCCAGGCGCACCTCGGCGACCGTGGCCAGCTCGCCGCTCGGGAACAGCTGCACCGCATCGCCCGCCTTCACGCGCCCATGGGCGACGCGGCCCCACAGCGTACGCGGCTGGTTGCCCGTGCCTTCGCCCTCGCGGGCGACATACTGCACCGGCACCAGTAACTCGCCGTCCTTGCGCTCCTGCGCGGTCGGCAGGCTCTCCAGCAGTTGCAGCAGCGAGGGCCCGTCGTACCAGTCCGCGTCCAGCGGCTGGGTGACGTTGTCGCCGCGCAGCGCCGACACCGGCACGATGCCGGCGACGCGGATACCCGCCGCCTCTGCAAAATCGAGCAGCGCATCGCGCACCGCGGCATAGGCGCGAGCCTGCGCACCGACGGCATCGAGCTTGTTGACCGCGAAGACGATGCTCGGCACGCGCAGCAGGTGCGCGAGCAGCGCATGGCGGCGCGTCTGCGCGAGCAGCGGCACCGGCCGCTTCGAGGTGTCGAGCTTGGTGATGTCGACCAGCACCACGGCGGCATCGCTGCCGGCCGCGGCGGTGACCATGTTGCGCGTGTACTGCTCGTGTCCCGGTGCATCGGCGATGATGAACTTGCGCTGCCGCGTGGCGAAGTATCGATAGGCCACGTCGATCGTGATGCCTTGTTCGCGCTCGGCCTCCAGGCCATCGGTCAGCAGCGACAGGTCGATCGGCGCACCGGCTGCCTTCCTCTCCAGCGTGTCGAGCTGGTCGGCGAGGATGGCGCGGCTGTCGTAGAGCAGCCGACCGATCAGCGTGCTCTTGCCGTCGTCGACGCTGCCGGCGGTCAGGAACCGCAAGGCACGGTGATCCCTGATGGCGGGGGCGGCACGGCCATGCGTCGGGCCGCTCCCAGGCACGGCCGGCGCCCCCTCGAGGGGCAGCGATCGAAGGTGAGCGTGGGGGCTGTCGATGATCATCAGAAATATCCTTCCTTCTTGCGTCGCTCCATCGAGGCATCCGAGGTGCGGTCGTCCATGCGCGTGGCGCCCCGCTCGCTGATCGTGACCCTCAGCGTCTCGGCGACGATTTCCGCGGCGTTCGCCGCCGGGCTTTCCACCGGGCAGGTGCAGGTCATGTCGCCGACGGTGCGGAAGCGCACCTCGACTTCCTCGACGGGCTCACCGGCTTCCGGCGGGGTGATGTCGGTGACCGGCACCAGCAGGCCCTTGCGCCGCACCACCTGGCGATCGTGCGCGTAGTACAGGCTCGGCAGCGGGATGTTCTCGCGTGCGATGTACAGCCACACGTCGAGCTCGGTCCAGTTGCTGATCGGGAAGGCGCGCATGTGCTCGCCGGGGCGGATGCGCGTGTTGAACAACGTCCACAGTTCGGGGCGCTGTTCCTTCGGCTGCCACTGGCCGAAGCTGTCGCGGTGGCTGAAGATGCGCTCCTTGGCGCGCGCCTTCTCCTCGTCGCGTCGCGCGCCGCCCATCAGCACGTCGAAGCGGTGTTCCTCGATCGCCTCCAGCAGCGCCACGGTCTGGTGGCCGTTGCGCGACTCGAGCGGGTGCGCCAGGCGCACCGTGCCGCGCCGGATCGAATCCTCGAGATGCCCGACGACGAGGCGTTCGCCCATCTCGGCCACGCGGCGGTCGCGGAACTCGATCACCTCGGGGAAGTTGTGGCCGGTGTCGACATGCAGCAGAGGGAAGGGCAGTCGGCCCTTGTACTGTCCGTCCGGCCCCTTGCTCTTGAAAGCCTTCTCGGCCAGGCGCAGCACCACGCAGGAGTCCTTGCCTCCGGAGAACAGCAGGGCAGGGCGCTCGAAGGCGGCCACCGTCTCGCGCAGGATGAAGATGGCTTCCTCCTCCAGCCAGTCGAGGTGGGTGTGGTCGAGCTCGGGAAGCAGTTGCTCGACGGACAGCGGGGCGTTCATTGCGAGGCTCCTATGACGGAAAGTTCGGCCGGAGCGTCCTTCACGTGCAGGCCGCACTCCTTGGCCTTCTCGTCCTCCCACCACCAGCGTCCGGCCCGGAAGGGCTGGCCCACGGCGATGGCGCGCGTGCAGGGTTCGCAGCCGATGCTGGGCATGAACTCGTCGTGCAGTGCGTTGAAGGGCACGTCGTGGTTCGCGATGTAGTGCCACACGTCGGCCCAGGTCCAGTCGGCCAGCGGGTTGAACTTGATGCGGCCCTTGTCGTCGGCTTCGCTGAACGGCACGCCGCCCCGGTTGTCCGACTGCTCGCGGCGAAGCCCGGTCACCCAGGCGCTCGCGCCGGACAGCATGCGCGCCAGCGGCTCGAGCTTGCGGATCGCGCAGCACTGCTTGCGCAGATCCATGCTGTCGTACATCGCCTTCTCGCCGTGCGTCCTCACGAAGTGGATCGCCGCCTCCTGCGCCGGCTTGAACACCGAAACCGCCAGCCCGTAGCGCTGCTTGATGCGCGGGATCAGCGCCAGCGTCTGCGCGTGCAGCCGTCCGGTTTCCAGCGTCGCCACCGCGATGGGCAGGCCGTGGCGAGCGATCAGGTCGGTGATCACCATGTCCTCGGCCCCCAGGCTGGTGGCCTGCACGATGCGGCCGGCGTGCTCCGCGGCGGCGCTTTGCAGCACCGCCACGGCGTGGGCGACGCGCTCGTCGAAGCCCTCTGTCTTTCGTGCGTACAAGGTAATTGCGCTCATATCGAGGCTCCAGCGTTGATGAACTCGCGCGTCGGCGCCTTCGCGAGCGCCTCGGCGGTGCCGGCCGGCTTGGCGAACAGCGGCCGGTTGTCGGCCGCATCGCCCTGGTAGTGGCCGGGGAAGAAGGACAACGCGCGCTCGGCGGCGTCGATCGACTGGTCGTGGCGCAGCAGCACCGCGTCGAAGCCCGTGCGCTCGAGCAGCGGCAACATGTCCACCAGCACGTCGCCGGTGGCACGGACCTCGCCCGCGAAGCGATAGCGCGAGCGCAGCAGCCGGGCCTGGCTGTAGGCGCGTCCGTCCACCCACTTCGGGAAGTGCAGTGCGACGAGCCCGAAACGCGGCAGGTCCGCGGCGATGTCCTCCACGTCCTGATCGTTCGCGAGCCGGATGCCCACCGGCACGCCGTCGGGCCATTGCGCGCGCGCGGCATGCCATTGGTTGGTGTCCAGCAGCAGATGCGCAGCGGGATTGATGCTGACCGGCGGGCCGTCCTCGCCGGCCAGGGCATGCCAGCGGTCCTTGTGGATGTCGATGAATCGCATGGGAGCTCTCCGCGATCAGGCCGCCTGGGCGGTGGCGTGTCGCACCGCGTTGGCCGGGCCCTTGAAGGGCTCGATGCCGATGCGACGCACGGTGTCGATGAAACGCTCGCCGCTGGTGCGGCGGGCCTTGTAGGTCGCGAGCACCGCCTCGATCGCGTCGGCCACCTCGTCGGCAGCGAAGGACGGACCGATCACCTTGCCCGGCACGGGTGCGCCGGACAGCGACGAGCCGTCGGATCCGCCGAGCGTGAGCTGGTACCACTCGCTGCCGTCCTTGTCGACGCCGAGCACGCCGATGTGGCCGCTGTGGTGGTGACCGCAGGAGTTGATGCAGCCGCTGATGTGCAGGTCGATGTCGCCGAGGTCCTCGACCTCGTCGAGGTCGGTGAATCGCTCGGTGATCTCCGCCGCGACGGGCAGCGAGCGCGCGTTCGCCAGCCCGCAGAAGTCGCCACCGGGGCAGGCAATCATGTCGGTGAGCAAGCCGATGTTGGGCGTGGCGAAGCCGGCCGCCTTGGCTTCCTGCCACAGCGCAGCGAGGTCGCTCTCGCGGACCCAGGGCAGCAGCAGGTTCTGGTCGTGGCTGACACGCAGCTCGCCGTGGCTGAAGCGCTCGGCGATCGTTGCAGCGGCCTCCATCTGCCCGGCCGTCACGTCGCCTGGCGCTTCGCCGACGCGCTTGAGCGACAGCGTCACGGCGCGGTAACCGGGCAGGCGGTGCGCGTGCACGTTGCGCTGCAGCCAGCGCGACAGGGCGCCATTCGGCTTGGACGGCCAGGCCGGCGGCGCACCGGCCTCGCCGATCCCTTCCGGCAGCGCGAAGCTCGACTTCACGCGCTCGAGCTCGGCATGCGGAATGAGATGCGCCGCGCCGTCGGCATCGTCGTGGAGGATGTGGTGGAACTCCTGCTCGACTGCATCGACGAACCGCTGTGCCTCGGCCTTCACGAGAATCTTGATGCGCGCCTTGTAGGCGTTGTCGCGCCGACCGTAGCGGTTGTAGACGCGCACGATCGCCTCGATGAAGACGAGGATCTGCTGCCAGGGCAGGAACTCGCGCAGCACGCTGGCGATCACCGGCGTGCGGCCCATGCCGCCCCCGACCAGCACCTTGAAGCCGATCTCGCCCTGCTCGTTCTTCAACAGGTGCAGTCCGATGTCGTGCCAGGCGCTCGCGGCACGGTCCTCGGCGGCGCCACTGACGGCGATCTTGAACTTGCGCGGCAGGAAGGCGAACTCGGGGTGCAGCGTGCTCCACTGGCGCAGCACCTCGCAGTAGGGGCGCGGGTCGACGACCTCGTCGGGCGCGATGCCGGCGAGCGCATCGCTGGTGATGTTGCGGATGCAATTGCCGCTGGTCTGGATGCCGTGCATGTCGACCTCGGCGAGCAGGTCCATCACGTCGGCGCCCTTGGTCAGCGGGATCCAGTTGAACTGCAGGTTCTGGCGCGTGGTGAAGTGGCCGTAGCCGCGGTCGAACTCGCGCGCAATGCGCGCCAGCTGGCGCAACTGGTGCGCACGAATCTGCCCGTACGGCACGGCGATGCGCAGCATCGGCGCGTGGCGCTGCACGTACCAGCCGTTCTGCAGGCGCAGCGGGCGGAACTCCTCTTCGCCGAGCTTGCCGGCGAGGTTGCGCTCGAGCTGGTCGCGGAACTGCGCGGCGCGCTGGCGGACGAAATGGCGGTCGAACTCGGTGTATTGGTACATCTCAGGCCATCACTTCAGTGGATTACCTTCAGGCCGGCGGTGACGAGGGCGGCGCAAAGCAGGCCGCGTACCAGCCGCTCGGGCATCCTTCGCGTCAGCTGCGCACCGAGCCAGATGCCGGGCAGGCTGCCGACCAGCAGGGCGCCGAGCAGCGCCCAGTCGACGTGACCCAGCGTGGCGTGGCCGATGCCGGCGACGAAGGTCAGCGGCACGGCGTGAGCGATGTCGGTGCCGACCACGCGGTGCGATTCGAGGCGGGGGTAGAGCAGCATCAGCAGCGTCGCGCCGATGGCGCCCGCGCCGATCGAGCTGAGCGAGACCAGCACGCCCAGGAGCAGGCCGCACGCCACTGTCAGCGCCGGCTTGCGCGATTCGGGCAGCCAGCGTTCCAGTCGCAGGCCGACCGCATGCCAGGCGCTGCGGTAGGCCACCACCACGGCAGTGAGCAGCAGCGCGATCCCCAGCGAGAAAGTCAGTGCGCTGGACCAGCCCTTGGTCAGGCCGGTGAAGTGCATCAGCGTGACCGTCGCCAGCGAGGCGGGGACGCTGGCGGCGAGCAGGAGCGCGGTGATGCGCCATTGCACGTGACCGGCGTGGTGATGCGACACGGAGCCCGCGGTCTTGGTCAGCGCGGCGAACCACAGGTCGGTGCCGATCGCCACCGCGGGACTCAGCTTGAACACCGACAGCAGCAGCGGCGTCATCAGCGAACCGCCGCCGACGCCGGTCATGCCGACGATGGCGCCGACGCCGAAGCCGCTGAGAATCGCAATCCAGTCCATGGGCCGCCGATGAAGTCCAACGGCCGCCGGGTGGCGACCGATGCGAGCACTCTAGGGACGCTCCATATATATGAAAAGAACTTTATCGTTGATTGTTTATGTCATTGGAGAATAAAGAGTTGCTGAGCAGCGGCCGCCGCCGCTGGCTGGGCTGGACGCTGGCCACCGCCGCGCTGGCGGGCTGCCAGTCGGCGCCCATGGCACCGCCCGCGCCCGAGCCTTCCGTTCCCCCCGCGCCGCCGCCGGCGCCAAAGCCGCCGCGCATCGGCCTGGCGTTGGGCGGGGGCGCAGCACGCGGCTTCGCCCACATTGGCGTCATCCAGGCGCTGGAGGACAGCGGTATCCGTCCGGATCTGGTGGTCGGCACCTCGGCGGGCAGCCTCGTGGCGGCGCTCTATGCCTCGGGGAAACGGTCGGCGGAACTGCTGTCGCTGGCCGACGCGATGGACGAGTCGGCGATCACCGACTGGGCCTTCCCCGGCCGGGGGCTGATCCGTGGCGAGGCACTGGCGCGGTTCGTGCGCGAGCACACCGGCGGCAAGACGATCGAGCAGATGGCGATGCCGCTGGGCATCGTCGCCACCGACTTGGACAGCGGCGCGCCCATCCTGTTCCAGCGTGGTGACGCCGGCATCGCAGTGCGCGCTTCCAGCGCGGTGCCGGCGGTGTTTCAGCCGGTGCGCATTGGCGCGCGGGAGTACGTGGACGGCGGGCTGGTTTCACCGGTGCCGGTGCGCTTCGCACGCCAGATGGGGGCGGAACTGGTGATCGCCGTCGACATCTCGGCGGCGCCGGAGGGCAACGCCACCGGCGACCCGATGCACATGCTGCTGCAGACCTTCGCGATCATGGGGCGCAGCATCAACGCGCTGGAGCTGCGTGATGCCGACGTCGTGCTGCGGCCGCGCCTGTCCGGGGTCTCGGGCGCCGACTTCGCGGCACGCAAGCGCGTCATCCAGGCGGGTCGCGAGGCGGCACTGACGGGTCTGTCCGACCTGCGCGCCAAGCTGATCGCCAAGTCCCGCTGATGAGGCGGCCTCGCCAGGGTGATACGCCGAGGATGAACCAGGGGCGCGCCTAAGTCCTTGTCCTTTAAGGGAAAGTCTGCCTCCGCACCCTGTACAGGGCGCCGGAGGCCATTGAATCTTCTAATGAGCGGTGTTGGTTCGACGAAGCCGACGCCTCGCGGCACTCCGAGCGGTCGACGCCATTGACCTACCAATGGTGCGCACTGGCGGATGGCAGCCGCCGAGGCTAGCGCTTCCGCTTCCCACTCGGCCAGGGCAAATGGCCAGTCAGCTCTGGCAACCCGCCATCGTCCACCAAGCGCTGACCGTATCGCGTCACCTCCACCTCTGGCAGGTCTTCGTCAGAGAACCACAGGAGCGCGACGGTCGTATCCGTGCGTTGGTAGTGCCTCGCCATCTCGGTCAAAACGAGCCCCTTGTCCCAGCTCTCGAACCAGACGTCTTGCGCGACATCGTCGGTATCAAGACCACTCACGCCGGCCTGACGCAGACGCTCCGCGACGGAGAGCGGCGGTATCGGAGACTTGGGCGGAATCCAAGCCCCAACGCGCCTCAACGAAGTTGAGCGTGCGGCGTAGCGAACCATTCCCCGTTCCATGGTGACGAAGGCACACGGGATGTCTGCGAGAGTCGCGTACCGAGAAGCTGCAGCCGGGAAGGATGCCTGGAACTCGGCCGCCAAGTACTCAATGACCTCAACAGACGGTTCATCCTTAGGGACTGCCTCGCGCCACTGCACATAGGGCATCAATAGCTCTGCTGCGAATGTGTCGCAGTGAACCTCGTTGATGTCGCGCTTCGCGTATGCCCAAGAGGGCACCACGTCATGGCTTGAGGGCAGGCCCAGCACGATGTGGGCAACTTCATGGCACGTCGTGTACCGCTGGCGCGGCACCGGCTCGAGCGAATTGATTGTGATGACGTGCCGGCCGTTTGGCTTGGTCACCGTATAGCCAGACTCTCCCTCGCCCAACTCTTCCTTGACAAGCTTGGCATTCGCAGCCTGGACGTAGACGCTCAAGTCGTTCTTGACATCCTTGATGTCGAGCCCGGAGACAAACATCCGGGCTCGCTGCTGCACCTCAAGCTCGTCCACGTCGGTTCGCCTCCCTACTCGTCATCTTCTTCGAAGGCGCGTCTGATTCGGGCAATCAACACAGCGGGTTCGGGCCGTACGGTGCCCCGGTGTCTGACACCGGCTGCCGCAGCGAATATGTCCGCTGGAATCGACGCATCGTCCAAGACGAACTCTACAAGCGCCGGGTCGGCGTCCGGGTGCTCCACGAGCCACTTGACGATTTCAGTGTCTCGCTCACTTGGCTTGAGAACCTTCAGCAGCTTCGCAACGAGCTCTGGAGACGGCCCTGTCTTCTCGCCCGTCTCTAGGCGGTGGACATAAGCGTGGTCGACGGTGGAAAGCTGACCTACCTCACGCAGCGACAGTGTTCGTCGCTCGCGAAGCGTGCGTAGGGCGACGCCTAGGCCTGTTTGAGCCATGGGAACTCCAAAGAGGGGAAGTTGGGTGTGCGAACTGTGGCCAGGGGTTCGCCACAGCAGCGGTATGCGGGATGTGCCGAAAGCCCGAGCGGGGCGTCAAAGGGCTAGAACGCCAGGGATGCCGGCTGCTTGTGCACTCCGGCCACACCCCTGCTATACTGTTGTCCAGACAGACAACGCATCTGGCTCGTCTACTATGAAGATTGTTGGAACGACGGCTGTTCACGGCGTTGTTTCCGAAGACAACGGACTTTGCCACGGCACGCTCTGACATGCAACCAGGCTAATCGGATGACCTCAGACTCTTCCACCGCAGTTCAACTCGAGCTCCCGGAGCCTCCGCCGGGCCTTCCCGCTGTCGATGACGGCGGGATGGCCGACGAGTTGAGCCAAATCGCGGCGGCCGGTGACGAGGCGATGGTGGTCGGTAACGCCTATACGGTCTGCCTGTACAAGAGGCAACAGCCCGGCCAGGCCTGGACAGCCGTCTGCTGCGGCGAGTTCGCAGGTACGGCCCTCGACGCCGCCAAGACAGTTCCGCAAGGCAAGCGCTGGTGGGCGACGACGGACGGGGCGCCATGGTCGGTGAGTCTGGACGGACTGCAAGTCTGCAAGGCGACGGCCGGCGTGATGTCCAAGTGGGTCAAGACCTCGACGGATTCGACCAGTGGGCGTGAGGGCGACGTCACCCAAGCCATCAAAGACGAGCTCACGTATCTGGCCGGATGGCGGTGCCAGTTCGCAGGTTGCGGACGCGACTTGCGGCGTCACCATGCAACCGGCCGGCGCGGGCGGTTCTCCTACTTCGCACACATCGTCGCAGCATCCCCCAATGGGCCGCGCGGGCATGCGACTGAATCAAAGGAGCTTGCCTCGGACCTGAGCAACTTCATGCTCCTGTGCGATGAGTGTCACCGCTTGGTCGACAAGGTGAATCCGTCCCGGTACACCGTGGCCATCCTTCGGAAGATGCGCGAGGACAGCATCGCGGAGGTGCAGCGACTGCTTGACACGCTTCAGTACGCGCCGGCTGAGGTCGTGGCATTCATCGGGAACATCGCCGGCCAGCAGGGCCAGCTCAGCATGGACGACGCACAGCAGGCAATGTGGGGGCGCCGCCTGAGGGGCCAGAGCGCGAAGCCTGAGTACTTCTTCCGACTGGGCGGCAACCTTCACCAAGTCCACGAGCCGGCCTACTGGCTGTCTCTGTTTCAGTCACTCAGGCAAGATGTGCCCCGCCTGCAGGCGCTGCTTAATGGAACTCTGCACGGTGGCGGGACCCGACCGCGCCTTGCCATCTTCCCGCTTCACGGCACGTCGCTCCTCGTTCTGGCTGGACGCCTGCTGGGCGACAACGGCGGCACGGAACTATTCCAGCCCCACAGGAACAAGATGGGCGCGCAAACCCGATGGGAGTGGCCGACTGTGGAGCCGCTGACCTCGGTCGCCGCCGACAAGTTCAAGTTGACAGAAGCGGCGCCGGCCAGAGCCGGGGCTACTGAAGCATGCTTGGTGGTGGCTCTTACCTCCGACATCCCCGCCGAGCGGATGCCAAGCTCTTGTGCCGCCGCGGGTCAGTACTCCCTGCCAACGCTCCGCATCACGGCCCCGACGTTCGACAAGGACTGCATGGAGCGCCCCGAAGACGTTCAGAGCCTCGGCCGCGTGGTCGATGCAGCCATCCATCGCCTGCAAGATGAATGGCGTGTCAGCACCGTTCACCTGTTCGTTAGCGCCCCGACGACTGCCGTCGTCACCGTGGGCCAGAAGATTCAGGCGCGGCACCAGGCCACGTACGTGTGCTACGAGGCCTTGACCGGGCCAGGTTCCGTGTACGCCCCCACCATCGAAATTGCATCCACGTCGGCGCGCGAACTGGTCTCGGGCGTCAACACTTCCGTCAACCTCCAGCTCTAAGGGAGAAGAAGACATGACCGGCAATCCGACGCTCTCCAAACGCCTGACCGAAGAACTCGCGGCGCGCAGCGAAACCCAACAATGGGAAGAGCTCATCGCCAACCTCCTGCGGAGGCTCGAGCTCGATGCCAATGCCAAGGCGGATGCCGAAGCAGACTATGGGCGGCTCGCTAACTCCATCGCGGCCAAGCTCAGCATTCCGCGCCACGACGTCGACATCTTCCCGCAGGGGTCCATGCGCACGCAGACAACCATCAGTCAGCGCTACCCGGTCAAGTTCGACCTCGACATCGTCGTGAAGCTCTCGGGCCCGAAGTACACGTCGCCGGACCCCGAGGTGTTGTTCGCGGAGTTTGGCAAGGCGCTGGGGGGCAACGTGTCGGTGACGGGTGAGCCGAAGGCCAAGCGGCGGTGCTGGCGGCTGGACTACCCGAACAAGCCGTACTACTTCGACGTCACGCCGGCGGTTGCGGACCAGACGAAGCGCCAGGGTTCGAGCCTCTCAGTGCGAGACCCAGACACGAGGTGGGCGCCGTCGAATCCCGTCGAGTTCGCTGACTGGTTCTGTGGCTGGGCCGAAAAGCGGTTCCCGTTCCAGACGCGGCTCATCAAGGCGGCTGCGGAGGCGCGCACTACGGTTACGCCGCTTCCCGACCAGCCTGTTGCGCTCGACGACATCTTGCGCCGCGGTACGCAGCTGATGAAGTTGCACCGCGACACGGAGTACTGGGGCGCTTCGGAGAAGAAGCAGGAAGCGATGCCCATCAGCGTCATCATCGTCACGCTCGCGACGCATGCATACGCGGAGTTGCTGAAGAACCGCGCGAACGAGTTCAGCTCACCCATCGAGGTATTGCTTGCTCTTGTCGAGGAGATGCCGAAGTACATCGGCCGGACCAACGGGGCGTGGCGCGTCGAGAACCCGAAGCTGAGCAGCGAGAACTTCGCGGACAAGTGGAACACCGATGGTGGTGTGCGCCAAGCGGAGTTCATGCGCTGGCACAAGAAGCTCGAAGCCGACCTCGAAGCACTGCTGCACCAGAGCTACCGGCAACCTACCGAAGACAGGATTCGGGCGGTGTTCGGTTCGGCCGGCGTCGAGGCGTGGAAGGCGAGCAAGCCCAAGGCCAACGTGCTCGACGGGCTGGTCGCGAGCGCCGCGGGTCACACTCGAACGAATCCGAGCCAGCCGGTCAAGACGGGCTCTTCCAACACCTTGGGGTGAGCCTTGTCAGGTCGCAGCCCCTTCGAAACGGCAGTAGCCCTGGTCGAGGACTGGCTCGACCGCGGCGACGGCGTGAAGTGGGCCAAGCGAGACGTCCGAGTGCGCGTGGGCAACGGCGTTGCCTGGGACATCGACCTGCAAGACGACTCCTTGCCGGTCAGGGCCGTGCGACTTGTGCTGCCGCCAGACTTCCCGGCGAGCCCGTGCGAGTTCTTCGTTTCGCGCGACTTGTTCCTTCGGATTCCTCACGTTGAGTCCGACGGACGCTTGTGCCTCGGTATCGAGTCTGTGCCGAACGACTATGACGACCCGGTTTCTGCGGTTCTCAGGGCCGTGGCCCAGCTGGAGTCCAAGCTCTTGGCGCCGGCCGCAAGCCCCGAGTGGGTCGCCGAGCAGTTCCACGCTGAGCGAGCCTCGTACTGGGGGCAGTACTGTTTGCGCCGCCGGAAGGAGCGCGACCACAGGCCAGTTCCGGCCCGCGTGTATGCGAACATCGACGGGCTGGGCACGTGGTCGCTGGGCTCGACAGCCGCATACTTTCCAAGCGCAAGCAAGCATCGGCGATATGCGCTTGAGGTCATCACGTGCAAGGGCACCGACCCGCACGAGTTGGCGGGGCGGCATCGCTGGGCCGATGGGACTGTGGTGAAGGGCGATGCCCTGCTGGTGCGGCTGCCGACCGAGTTTCCTTGGACGCCGGCATCCTGGCCGACTACGTACGCCGACTTGGATTCTCTCGTTGCTCACGTAACCGAGCACGAAGTGTCTGTGACGTCGTGGCTGGGCCAGGTGGGCGTCACCGACGACAAGCCCCCACCCTTCAAAGGCTCCAAAAAGGCTCGACGCGACCAGCCGAAGGAGGCGCCGCCTGGACAACGTCCGCTCACGGTGGTACTGGAGCACGGTGGCGTCCTCTTCGGCTTTCAGGTCTACGCGCCGTCGATTCCTATCGCGACCAGTCCCGCTATCGAGCCACTCCACGTCACGCGGGTCGACCCTGACTGGGCACTTGCGCGCGACCATCACGTGCGGGCGATGCATTCGCGCCGTGTGCACCGCGTGCTGCTTATCGGTGCCGGGTCACTCGGCAGCCCGGTAGCGCGACTTCTGGCTCGCGCCGGTGTTGGCTGCATAGACATCGTCGACTCGCAGCTGATGGAGCCCGAGAACACGAGTCGTCATGAACTTGGCCTTCAGCACGTGGGCCAAGGCAAGGCCCACGCCCTTGCCGCAGAGTTGGCGGAATCCGTGCCTGGCCTTCGAGTCAAGGGATTCGTTGCTGAGGCCAGCACTTGGGCGCTCAAGAACTGTCGGCCTGGCATGTATGACTTGGTCGTCGAATGCACCGCAGAGAGCTCTGTCCGGTCCTTCGTCACTCAGGCAAGAGCCGGCTTGTTTGGTGACGTGCCGGTGATTCACGCGTGGACCGAGCCGTTGTGTAGCGCGGCCCACGCGGTTCTAGCCCAACCACAGGTTCCCTGGCCAGCCGACGACCCCGCGGACGAGTTGGTCAACGCTAGCGACTTGTCGGCGGCGGACACCCGCATCTCGGTCCCTGCTTGTGCGGGCGGCTTCCACCCATATGGTGCCGCAGACATTACGCAGGTGGCTGCATTCGTGGTCGAACGAATCCTCGCGGTCATCGACCAGCCGACGATGCCTTCGACAGTGTGGTCGTGGGTGCGGGCCAAGGCTTACTTTGACGCGCTCGACCGGCCCGTTCGGGTCCGAGCAATCGTGCCCACGGGCGGTTCGGTCTTCGACACTGCCACAACGTCGCGGCTACTGTCTGACGTCCTGAAGAGTCGATGAAGCAGGCGGTGACGTTTCAGCTTCCAGGCGCTAGCTGGACCCTGGAGCTCTCAGATTCAGTTCTCGCCGTTCTCGGCGCCAACGCACAGTTCGGCCGCAGAGACCCTGAATCTGTCGGTCAGCTATTCGTCCGGGATTTGACTCAAGCCGAAGTCGTGGTGGAGCTCGCCACGGTGCTGAAGCCCACCTTGGCAAGACGCACTCGTGTCAAGTTCGACGTGGCTGCCGCCCAGTCTGAACGCGACAGGCTCTTTGAAAAGGGCTGGCACTGCATCGGAATCTGGCACTCGCACCCGGAGCCGTTTCCAAGCCCGTCAGACGAGGACCACGAACTCGCCAGTGACCACGCACGTGCGGCGCAGGGGCAGCTGAGTGGTCTGACATTCGCGATTGTCGGTACAAGTCCGCTTCCAGCAGGTCTGGGGGTCTGGGTCCACGATGGCCAGGATATGCATGGGATGGTGTTGCTCGACAGCGCATCAGTGAAGCCACCAGCCCGATAAAGCACAAACTCCTGCGCCCAACGCGCATGGAAAAACTCGTTCTCTGATAGTCACTTGCGCGTGTAGCTGGATGCCCATACAGTGTCGCCATCGAACACCCGTTAGATGGCCAACATGGACGCTGCAGCCCTCGACCTCCGCTACCTCAACGCCCTGCGCGTGCACTGGAAGCGCCACAAGGCGTTCCCCTCGATGGCCAAGCTCGCCGAGGTCATCGGCCTCAAGTCCGCGGCCGGCGTCTTCGCTGTCGTCGGTCGCCTGACAGAGGCCGGCTACCTCGAGCGCAACGACGGCCGCATCGCGCCCACGAAGAAGTTCTTCTCGTACCGCCTGCTGGGCTCCGTGCGCGCGGGCGTGCCGCAAGAGGTTGGCCAGTACGACGGCTTCGAGTTCATGAACGTTGAGGACTGCCTAATTGCACACCCGGAGCGCACTAGCTTCTGCACCGTGCGTGGCGATTCGATGAACGGCGTCGGCCTGCTCGACGGCGACATCGTCGTGGTCGAGCACAACTCGCCGACCAAGCCCGGCGACATCGTCGTCGCCGTGGTCGACGGGCGGGCCACCGTGAAGTCCTTGAGCCTCGAACGCGGCCAGTACGTCCTCAAGCCCGAGAACCCGGCCTACGACGTCATCCGGCCTGGCGAGTCGCTCGAGGTCCTAGGCGTGGTCGTGGGCTCATTCCGAAGCATGCGGAGGTGACCCACTGAGCACCTTCCGCCTGCGCGGCTAGCCCGCGCAACTCCACTGAGCCGCTGCTGCGCGCCGCGTGCGCGCCAGGCGGAGCCTTGCCTGAACTGATTGCTGCCCCGAGGGGCGCAAGGAGCAACCATGTCCGTGTGGCTTCCACCCACAGCCGAAGAACAACCCGAAGTGTCCCTGGTGTCCTGGGGCGCATTCGAAGTCCTGGTCCCCGAACTCGGCGCACCGACCATCCACATTGCTGGCGTGCGCGAGGTGGGTGGCGAAGGCCGCGTGTCCTCGCCGGTCGCCAAGGTCGACGCGCCGAACCGCAGCGTCGTGACGAGCACAGGCCGCATCTACCGCCTGCTCGGCGCGCCCGGCCTGCAGGGCGAGGCCACGTACGTTTGGCAGCGCTGGGTCAAGAGCTGGGGTGCTGAAGTGCTCAGCGATGCCGCGCCGGCGCTCCTGCATCACTTCGAAGCTGCAGAGCCACCTCATGGCGACGACGCATAGGCATTCGGCGGCAAGAGGTTGCCCACAGACCGCGCTCGATGCTGCGGCGCGGGCCACACGGGCTCCGAATTGGCAAACGCTTGGAAAAACCTGCCAAACCCGGGAAGCAGAGGTGCTGCATGTCGACTGAACCCCGAGAGCCTTGGTCGTTCGAGGACGGCCCGCAGGTGGCAGAACGGATTCTTCGCAGCTACGCGCGCTGGCGACTGGGCACGCTGCCCGTTCTCCCATACAAGCCCAAGCAGTCGGACGCGCTCATCGAGGGTTATCGGCGACTGGACGACGCCCGAATCAAGACCGCGCGTCAGGTCTGCGCCCTCAGCGACCCGCGACTCATCACGACGGGCTCGTTCCTTCGAAGGGAGGCTCGTGTTGCCTGGGCCGTTTGGGACCTCGTGCACCGCCACCTCATTGCGGTCGAACTCCGTAGGTTGAAGAGTGAAGACAAGACCGCCGACGAGCTGAAGCTGGTACTCCTCGCGGAACGACGAGTGGAGGCTCTCGTCACCGACCTGAAGATTGGTCAGTAGCGCGAGGCAGCCACCTCCAGCCCAGAGTGTGAAAAACGCACGGCGTCGAGGAATCGCAATTTACGTTTGTGCGCCGGCGCACAACCACGCGTTTGCAGACCCGTAATGCCTAAAAGAATGCGCTCACCGCTAAACGCTGCAGACCCAGCGACCTAAAGCGCACAGCACGACCACCTCGAGACCACCATGAGAGCCACCGTCCGCCCCATCAATGTTCGCGGCCGTCCGTTGCGCACGGCCGAGCGCAAGGCCGCGAAGGAGTACGTTGGCGTGCTTCGATTCCGCGAAGAGCGCAGCAACGAGCTCGGCCGGGCGTTCGTGCAGGCCGAACTGGTCAGCCCCCTCGACGGTCAGCATGGCCAGGTGCTGCCGCCGCTCATTGATGCGCGGGTGCTCTTCCTGAATGGACGCAAGCTGCGGGTGACGGGCATGGAGGTTGTCGAGGACCTGCAGTACTACCAGACCTGGGACATCGAGGTGGCTGCCTGATGTTCAAAGTCACGCTCCACTCGGGCGATGTCAAGGACGCCTGTCTGCACAACATGCTAGGCAAGCTGGACTTCGGCTACTCGAAGCTCGACGTCATCGCGAACTACAAGGCTGAGTTGTTCACCTGCGGCATCGGCTCCCACGGACTCACCTATCTTGAGGACTACCCGAGGTGGTCGGCAAGCATCTGGGACCTGATTGCACGGCTCGTCGCCAACGGCCTCTACAAGAAGGAGGCACTGCCTGAAATGCCGTGTGGTCCGACCGGCAAGCCAGGCGCGTACGCAAAGCGAATGTGTGCGGTGGTCGAGCACTGGAGCGAGCTCGAGGAGACCCGCCGGGCGCGAGTGGGCACGGCTCAACTGACGCAGGCCTCGGGCAAGTGCTACTACGTCTGCGAGCTTCACGACGACTTACTTGGCACTCGCAGGTCCGAGGTCTTCCGCCACGCACCGGAGGTGCTTCAGCACTGGGACCTGCTCGTGCGTGCCGTGAACTGGACCGACGCCAAGCAATGGCAGCTGCCTGCACGGCCGCCCCTGCGCCTGACGCAACCGTTCGAGGAAGGCGGGAAGCGCTACGTGGGCTTGGGGAAGATTGCTCAGCCAGCTCGTGGCGGGCTCGAACAGTGGCTGGTGCGTCAAGGCATTACGGTGGCACGCCCGCCCGACGCTCCCAGCGGCATCGTGCCGGAGGAGCACTACGTGCACTTCATGAGCAAGGCACTATGAGCGCCGAAGCATCCATCGCGTCGCCGGGCGTCACGACGCCACCTCCGCGCGGTCGTCGCACGACGGTCCGCAGAGCGCCTTCGGCCGGTGCACGCTACCGGTCGTCCAAACGGTCCATCGACGAAGGCTACCTGGCGACCATGCACCGCTGGGACGAGCAACGCCTGCGACGCGAGTTCGCGCGCCTTCGGTGGGGCAGCCATACCTTCATGCCTTGCCCGCACTGCGGGACCATCGACGAACACAGCTGGTCGGAAGGGCGTGAGGACTGGCGTTGCGCGAACACCGCGTGCCGGAAGTACTTCGATGTCACGACCAACACGCTGCTGGAAGGCACGCAGCGCGACCTGCAAGCGGTCTACGTCGAGACCTTCTTGTGGTCCTGCGGCAGCTCCGGGATTCCAGCGCTGACGCTACGCGAGATGGTCGGGACAGTCAGCTACAACAGCACGTTCTCGCTCATCTCCCGGCTGCGCGAAGGCCTCGTGCGTGGACAGAACACCGGGCTCATTGCGGGCGTGGTGGAGATTGACGGCGCGCATGCCTCCGGCAAGGACTCGGCCGGCAGGCGGGGTAAGCCGCTGGCGCAACAGCGGCCGAAGACGCCCGAGGAAGAGGCAGCGAAGGCCCAGTCCATCGTCGACGCGTTCAACGCTAAGCAGGCCAAGAAGAAGCTGTCTCCCGCAGAGCGCCAGGCGCTCAAGGACGCAGAAGCAGAGCTGCTGCGTCAAGGGGCAGTCCGTGACCCCAACACTGGCCAACTGCTCCCGTACAACCGGCGCATGGTCGTGACGCTCAGGCGGCGCTCCGGCAATCCAGGCGATGGCTCGGCATGGACAAAGGTGGGCGTGGGTATGGCTGAGACGCCGGAAGTCGTCGAGCATCTCGCGGAGCGGCACGTACTCATCCCGGAGTCCGTGCTTTCGACCGACGAAGGCGTTGCCTTCAAGAAGCTGGGGCGCGAGTTCCGGCTGCACGCGACCGTCAACCACAGCGAGCGACTCGTCGGGCCCGAAGGGCAGCACGTGAACCTCGCCGAGAGCTTCACCGCCCGCCAGGACCGCGCCGAGCATGGCATCTACCTGAACATCGAGCCGAAGTACCTGCACGACTATGCGTGCGAGACCGCGTTCCGAGAGGACCACCGGCGGGTCACGCCGAAGGACCGGACGGCCAAGCTGCTGTTCTGGGCGATGAACGTGGGCGAGTCGCAGTACTGGAAGAACTACACGGTCGGCCAGAACCGGCAGTTCGAAGAGCTGGTACCAGAGCGTCGCGTGGTTGGCTCAAGCAGCGGGCCAAAGAAGCGGCAGCCCGGCCAGGAAATGGACGTCAGGCCGCCGCGATGAGGTGCTACACCTATCAGGTCACACTTCAAAATCAACCAAATGAAAGAGCAAACCTGGGCGAAGCTGCATGAGAGCGTAATCGTCGGCTACTTCTGCCAAGCCGTTGGCTGGGTCGCCTGCGCCACCTCCCGCAGCGAAGAGAAAGACTCGCACAAGCGGTACATGGAAGCGCTCAACCTGAGCCACAACCCGTTCGACCCCGCTGTGGGCGACCTGCTTCTTCAACTCGAAGACACGAAGCTATTTCCGAAGGAGTACTTCATCTTTGAACTCAAGGTGGACTGGCTCGAAGGAGTGGCGCAAGAGCAGTCCAAGTTCCAGAAGAAGTCAGCGCCCGTCGGCGGCGAGGTTCCCCCTTTCGACCGCGACCGAGCACTCATGCTGTCTGGGATAGAAAAGGCAAGCACTGCCCACCTCTACGGTGCCATCACCTCCTTCAGCACTTCACATCCCCTGAAGATGCTCGGTGTGGCTTCATACTGGGACGCGGTTCTTGAGCGAGAAACCAAGAAGAAGCCATTGGTGAGCCTGCTCCTCAACATTGTGGACGGCAAAGTTCCGGGTACTGGCTTCACGCTTGAGGAGCTTGACGCCTACCTGAGGATGTTGAACAAGAACGCAGGACAAGGCACTCGCGCCGCAACTGGAAGTGTGCTCTTCGTCTATGCAGTTAACGAGTACAAGCAGTACCTCTTGGATGAAAGGCAGGTGCAAAAAATTATCGAGCGCGCCAGGCAACTCGAGCAGCAGCTTGACCAGCAGGCGGTGCCGACACCCCCGCAGCCGAGGCCCCGGTCCGGCATGGGCGGGCGTGGCTGATGACCTTCACGAAGGACGGCAGAGATGCCGTCCTTCTTCTTCTTGCGTCGAATGGGTCGCTGACCAAGGCGCTCCGCGCCACTTCCGCGCGGCGACCAAAGCGCAGGCTATTTTGGCAGCCAGCGCCAGCTTGACTTCTCTAGCCCATCGAGGCCCTCAAGCTCAAGCCGCTCCACCTCGCCACGTCGCGCCATGAGCCGCAGCGGGTTGCGCACCGAGGTCTTCTTCCACGCCTCACGTGCTTCAGGCGATACAAAGTCAATCTCGAACTTCAGCGTGAGGTGCCAGGCCACTTCGGCTGTGGACACCGGGGCCGGGTACGCCGCCCGAACGAACTCGCGGATGGCCTGTGCCTTCTCTCCACGACCACCGTACTTACCTCGCCAAGCACGGATAGGCTCGATGCTGTTGGGGCTCAGATTGGGGTTGTAGGCGCTGATGAGCGTGTCGCACGCCTCCCGCTCTGCCTTGGCTTTGGCCAAACGCTCCTCAGCCTCCCGGATGACGGCCTCCAGGCGTTGGACGTAGGCGTCCGCGCGAGCACGGGTCTCGACGAGCCCCTTGAGGTAGCTCGGGACTTTGACCATCGTCGCGGGCGTCCTCACGGCGAGGTGCCCTCGTCGTCGGTGAACGCCACTTGAACGCCTCGCGCCTCCGCCAATGCCAGAAGCGAAGCGCCGGTCTGTGGCGTGGCCTGCTTCAAGCGCCACCGGCCGACCTTTCCCAGCTCGGCCCCAGCGTCATGCAACGGCTCAGCCTCTCCCTGAGCCTTCAGTTCGCGCAGCCGCGTGGCCACAGAGTTCTGCATCCACTTCTTGCGGTCCTTGGGCGTAGGGAATTCGAGGGCGAAAAGACCGGCCAGGTGCGCCCCGACCTCGCTGGTGGTGACACCGGTCGGGCCGGCCTCTGCCAGAAGCTCGCGGATGGCCGCCACGACCGCCCCGCGCTTGCCGTACCGACCCATCCAGCCATTGATGGGAGGCACCTCCGAGGCTTCTACGCCGGCGTAGTAGCTCTTGATGAGGGCGTCACAGGCATCACGGTGCTCCAGCGCCTTGGCGAGCTCCAATCGGATGTCTGTCAGCATGGCGGTGAGGCGCTGGACCTGACCGTCAGCACGGGCTCGCCTGTCGACGAGGCCGGCTAGAAGGGACGGTGTGCGGCGGACTTGGTAGTTGAGGTTGGGGGCGACCATAGCCCGGTACAGCAACCCCAACCAGCCACTTTTTATCCGCCGAACCGCCCCAACTCGGCTCCGTTACAAATCTGGTTCAAGCTCGGCGTATCACCCCCTCGCCAAAGAAGAGGCCCGGCAGAGCCGGGCCTTGGAAGGTACCTGGAGGTACCGAGGAGACAACCTTTCAGGGAGACCGCAAGCCAAGCTTGCGGTTCTCGCTAGATCGAGCCCTCCCCGGTTAGTTCAAGCCGGCCACAAAACTTTGCAGACCGGCCCGATCCCCCGCGGGGGCTACCTTCAGGCCGCGCGCTTGCCCTTCGGCGTGGCGGCTTGGGTGGCCTTGACGGCGGTGGAGGTCACCGCCTGGAAGTTGGCTTCGGCGACCTCGGCGGCCTGCTTGGCAGCCTTGTGCACGCTCTCGTAGGCGTTGTTGGCGGCGGCGACGGCCGACTTCACCAGTGCGACGGCATTTTCGGTGCCGGCCGGGGCATTCTTCACCGCGGTATCGACCACGGACATGAACTTCTTCTGCGCATCGACGGCCGTTTCCTCGGCGACCTTGCTCACTTCGGCGTTGGTCGACGCGGCGATGTCGTACAGATGACGGCTGTAGGCAGCGGCCTTCTCGGCGGCCGGTTGCAGCAGGCCGGCCTGCAGGGCGAACAGCTCCTGGGCGTCCTTCACCGACAGGGCGGCCTTGGTGGTGTCGGCGGCTTCGCTCAGCGCGGCCTTGGCGACCTGCATGTTCAGCTCGACGAGCTTCTCGACACCTTCGAAAGCCTTGTTGGTCAGGCCGAAGAGGGTCTCGACGTTGGCCTTGTTGGCGGCAATCATTTGTTCAGCGGTCAGGAACGACATGGAGGTCTCCGTTGAGGGGTGAATCTAGGGTTTGCTGCAGAATTGTTGCGCTGCAGCATGGTCGGAAGTATATGCCTGACCGGCCAGACTGCAAGTGGTTTTGCTGCACTGCATCAAACTTAGTGGGGTTTCTCTAGGGCAAGCGCATGCCGGCGCCCCACGGCAGAATCGCCCGGCCCCATGCAAGCCTTCCACTCCGACCATTTCGTGCTGCCGCTGCCGCCGGGGCATCGCTTCCCGATGCCGAAGTACCGTCTGTTGCGCGAATGCCTCGAGGGCGAGCCCGGCATCCGGATGCGCCCGGCGGAGCCTGCCAGCGAAGGCGAACTCGCGCTCGCCCACGACCCGTCATACATCAATGCGGTGTTCGAGGGCACGCTGCCGGCGGCGATGCAGCGCGAGATCGGCTTTCCGTGGAGCGAACGCATGGTCGAGCGCTCCCGCCGCTCGGTGGGGGCGACCATTGCCGCGGCGCGTGCCGCGCTGGCCGAAGGTGTGGCCGCCAACCTCGCCGGCGGCACCCACCACGCCAGTGCCGACAAGGGCGGCGGCTTCTGCGTCTTCAACGACGCCGCCGTGGCCGCCCGTCTGATGCAGGCCGAGTGGCACCGCTCGCGGCGTTCGAGTGGCGCGGGCGGACTGCGTATCGCCGTCATCGACCTCGACGTGCACCAGGGCAACGGCACCGCGTCGATCTTCCGCGACGACCCGACGGTGTTCACGCTGTCGCTGCACGGCGCGAAGAACTTCCCGTTCCGCAAGGAGGCGAGCGACCTCGACGTCGAACTGCCCGACGGCTGCACCGACGGGCCCTACCTAGCGGCGCTGGACGCCGCCCTGGAGGAATTGTGGGCGCGCCATCGCGCCGTCCTGCCGGGCCTGGTCTTCTACCTGGCCGGCGCCGACCCGCACGAAGGCGACCGCCTCGGCCGCCTCAAGCTCAGCGCCGCCGGCTTGGCCGAGCGCGACCGGCGGGTCCTCGCCGCCTGCCGCGCGCGGCGCATCCCGGTGGCACTGAGCATGGCCGGTGGCTATGGCCACGACATCGGTGTCACGGTGGCCATCCAGCAGCGCACGCTGCAGGAGGCGCTGGCCAGCTGGCGGCAATGGAACAATGCGTGTCCATGAGCCACCGACCGCACCCCGAGCCGCGCGGCGCCTACCGCCACTTCATGCCGATCCAGACACGCTGGGCCGACAACGACACCTACGGCCACGTCAACAACGTCGTCTACTACGGTTGGTTCGACACTGCCGTGAACGGCTACCTGATCGAGGCCGGAGCGCTCGACATCCATGCCGGTACGGTGATCGGACTGGTGATCGAGACGCGCTGCAACTACTTCGCCTCTCTGGCCTTCCCACAGAAGGTCGAAGCCGGCTTGCGCGTCGCCCACCTGGGGCGCAGCTCGGTGCGCTACGAGGTCGGCCTGTTCGCGCAAGGCGCGCCTGAGACGGCCGCCGCCGGCCACTTCATCCACGTCTACGTCGACCGGGCGACTAGGCGCCCGGTCGAACTCCCCGACGCCTTGCGCGCCGCCCTGCAACCCCTGATCGCCACCGCATGACCGACACCGCCTCCGCCATCCGCGCCGTCGACGACGCCATCACCTCGCGCCGTGCGATCCGCGCCTTCCTGCCCACGCCGGTGCCGCGGGGAACGATCGAGGACATCCTGCGCGTCGCCTCGCGCGCGCCCTCGGGAACGAACACGCAGCCATGGAAGGTGCACGTGCTCACCGGCGCGGCGAAGGAGCGTCTCAGCGCGGCGATCAAGGCCGCCTACGACGATCCCGCCGAGCGCGCGCAGCACGTCGAGCAGTACGCCTACTACCCGACCGAGTGGCGCCCGCCCTACATCGACCGCCGCCGCAAGGTCGGCTGGGACCTGTACGGGCTGCTCGGCATCGGCAAGACCGACAAGGCGCGCATGCACGATCAGCATGGTCGCAACTACCGCTTCTTCGACGCGCCGGTCGGGCTGATCTTCACCATCGACCGCGTCATGCAGCAGGGCAGCTGGCTGGACTACGGCATGTTCCTTCAGAACATCATGGTCGCGGCGCGCGCGCGCGGCCTGGACACCTGTCCGCAGGCGGCGTTCACGCAGTTCCACCGCATCATCGAGGCGCAGCTGGGCCTCGCGCCGGACGAGATGGTGGTGTGCGGCATGTCGCTCGGATTCGCCGATCCCGACAAGGTGGAGAACCGCCTCGTCACCGAGCGCGAACCGATGGAAGCCTTCACGAGGTTCCACGCATGAGCGCGCACCGTCTGGTCGCGCTCGCGGCGCTGCTGCTCGCCAGCGGCAGCGCAGCCGCCGCCGAGGTCGACGGTGCCGCGCTCGCCGCCTGGTGGGGGATCCCCTTCGCGGGCATGCTGCTGTCGATCGCCGTCATGCCGCTGGCCGCACCGCGAGTCTGGCATCACCACTTCGGCAAGATCGCCGGCGGCTGGGCGCTTGCATTCATGCTGCCCTATGCGCTGTTCTTCGGTGCGGGAGCGGCCGGTGGCGCGCTGGCGCACGCGCTGCTGGCGGAGTACATCCCCTTCATCATCCTGCTCACCGCGCTATTCACCGCCGCCGGCGGCATCTACATCCGCGGCAATCTGCACGGCAGTCCGGCGCTGAACACCGGCCTGATGGCGATCGGCGCCGTGTTCGCCAGCCTGATGGGCACGACCGGCGCCTCGATGCTGCTGATTCGCCCGCTGATCCGCGCCAACGACAACCGCAAGCATGTCGTGCACGTGATCGTGTTCTTCATCTTCATCGTCAGCAATGCAGGCGGCTCGCTCACGCCGCTGGGCGACCCGCCGCTGTTCCTTGGCTTCCTCAAGGGCGTGGACTTCTTCTGGACGATGCAGCACATCTTCCCCGAGACGCTGTTCCTCGTCGGCACGCTGCTCACGCTGTTCTTTTTCATCGACCGCCACTGGTACCGCAAGGAAGGCGTGCTGCCCAAGGACCCGACGCCGGACACGCCGCGCATCGGCCTGGACGGCGCGATCAACTTCCTGCCGCTGCTGGCGGTGGTGGCGCTGGTGCTGATGAGCGGCACCTGGAAGCCAGGCGTCTCCTTCGACGTGTTCGGCACGCCGGTGGAGTTGCAGCAGCTGGTGCGCGACGCCGGCCTGATCGTGGTCACCTTCGTCTCGCTGGCGATCACACCCAAGGGGGTGCGCGACGCCAACCAGTTCTCGTGGGCGCCGATGCAGGAAGTGGCCAAGCTGTTCATCGGCATCTTCCTGACCATGATCCCGGTGCTGGCGATGCTCAAGGCCGGCGAGGCCGGCGCGTTCGCGGCGGTCACGCGTGCCGTCACCGGTGCCGACGGACAGCCGCTGCCCTGGGCCTACTTCTGGTTCAGCGGCGTGCTCAGTTCCTTCCTCGACAACGCGCCGACCTACCTGGTGTTCTTCAACCTGGCCGGCGGCGACCCGCAGGTGCTGATGACGACGCTCGCCTCGACCCTGGCCGCGGTGTCCGCCGGCTCGGTGTTCATGGGCGCCAACACCTACATCGGCAACGCGCCCAACTTCATGGTCAAGGCGATCGCCGAGGACCGCGGCATCCGCATGCCGAGCTTCTTCGGCTACATGGCATGGTCCTGCGGGATCCTGCTGCCGCTGTTCGTCGTGATGACCTTCATCTGGTTCCGCTGAGAGTGAGAAGGAAGAGAGCCCCGATATGAACCGACCTTCCGTGCTGGTGGCCCGTGCCGCCTTTCCCGACATCGTCGACCGCCTGCGCGTGCACTTCGATGTCGAGGACAACCCCGCCGACCGCATCTACACCAAGTCCGAGCTGACCGAGAAGCTCCGGGGCAAGACCGGTGCCTTCATCACCGGCAGCGAGCGCATCGACGCCGAGGTGCTCGACGCCAACCCGCAGCTGCGCGCGGTGTGCAACATGGCGGTGGGCTACAACAACATCGACGTCGATGCCTGCACCGCGCGCGGCGTGGTGGCGACCAACACGCCAGACGTGCTCACCGAGACCACGGCCGACTTCGGCTTCGCGCTGATGATGGCGACGGCGCGGCGCATCGCGGAGAGCGAGCATTACCTGCGCCGTGGCGAGTGGACCAAGTGGGCCTACGACATGTTCGCCGGCAGCGACGTGCATGGCGCCACGCTGGGCATCCTCGGCATGGGGCGCATCGGCCAGGCGATCGCCAGGCGCGGCGCGCTCGGCTTCGGCATGAAGGTGATCTACCACAACCGCAGCCGCCTCGTGCCCGAGCAGGAGGCGCCGCTGTCGGCACGCTACGTGTCGAAGGAGGAACTGCTGCGTGAGGCCGACCACCTGGTGCTCGTGGTGCCGTACTCGGCAGCCAGCCACCACGCCATCGGCGCCGCCGAACTGGCGCAGATGAAGCCCACCGCGACGCTGACCAACATCGCGCGCGGCGGCGTGGTCGACGATGCGGCGCTGGCGGTCGCGCTGCGCGAGAAGCGCATCGCCGCCGCCGGACTCGACGTGTTCGAGGGCGAGCCGAAAGTGCACCCCGACCTGCTGACCGTGCCCAACGTCGTGCTCACGCCGCACATCGCCAGCGCCAGCGTGGCGACGCGCCGCGCGATGGCCGGCCTGGCGGTCGACAACCTGATCGCGGCGCTGACCGGTGGCGTGCCGCCGACGCCCGTCAACCCGCAGGTGCTGGTGCGGCGCGGCTGATCAGAGGAAGCGTTCGAGCAGCCGGCGCGAGCGCCGGTCGAGGGCGCGGGCGTCGGGGATGCGGTAGCCGATGCCGTGGCTGTCGGTGACCAGCAACGCGTCGCCGCCCAGGCGCCGGATGTCTTCCTCGCCCTTGAGCACGAACTGCGTGTCGCCGCGGTCGGTGCGCACGCTCCAGGTGCTGGGCGTCGAGAAGGTCGAGACGTCGAGCAGGCGCTCGATCACCGGCGCGAACTCGCGCCGCGCCAGTTCCTCGGCGAGCAGCGCGCGTGTCCCCGCGGGCAGCGCAGCGGGCCGTTCGACCCAGACCCGCTCCCGTCCGTCGGCACCGACCAGCGACAGCGCGGCGTCCGGGGCGGACAGCGGAAAGGCCCGCACCGGCAGCACGCCCACGTGTTCGCTGCCGTCGGCGCCATGCAACACGAGGCGGCCATGGGCGTCGCGCGTCAGGGTGAAGGGCAAGGATTCGTTCATCGATGCCCTCCTCAGGCGGCCCCGGCCGGATGCGCCGCCGGCGCGGCAGGCGGCGCGACACGCGCCACGCGCTCGTCGTCTTCCTCGTCGACCTGGCGCGCCTGCGCTTCGTAGAGTCGCCAGTAGGCGTCCTGCCGGGCCAGAAGTTCGTCGTGCGTGCCGACCTCGACGACACGCCCGCGGTCCATCACCACCAGCCGGTCGGCGCGCCGCAGTGTCGACAGGCGGTGCGCGATGGCGATCGTCGTGCGGCCCTGCACCAGGTTGTCGAGGGCGTTCTGGATCTCCTTCTCCGTCTCGGTGTCGACCGACGAGGTCGCTTCGTCGAGGATCAGGATGCGCGGGTCGATCAGCAGCGCGCGCGCGATCGAGATGCGCTGGCGCTCGCCGCCGGACAGGCCCTGGCCACGCTCGCCGACCATCGAGTCGTAGCCATGCGGCAGGCGCAGGATGAACTCGTGCGCGTGGGCTGCGCGCGCGGCGGCGACGATCTCCTCGCGCGTCGCGCCGGGCTTGCCGTAGGCGATGTTCTCGGCGACGGTGCCGAAGAAGAGGAACGGCTCCTGCAGCACCAGACCGATGTGGCGCCGGTAGTCGGCCACGCCGAATCGGCGCAGGTCGACGCCGTCGACCTTGATCGCGCCGTCGGTCACGTCGTAGAAGCGGCAGATCAGGTTGACCAGCGTGCTCTTGCCGGAGCCGCTGTGGCCGACCAGGCCGATCATCTCGCCCGGTCGAATCTCCAGGTCGAGGTCGCGGATCACCGCGCGGCTGCCGTAGCGGAATCCCACGCCCTGCAGCGACAGGCGGCCCTCGACGCGATCGATCGGCACGGCCTGAGCGGGTTCGGGCACGTTGCTGACGTGGTCGAGGATGTCGAAGATGCGCTTGGCCCCCGCGGCCGCCTTCTGCGTCACCGAGACGATGCGGCTCATCGAGTCGAGCCGGCCGTAGAAGCGTCCGATGTAGGCGATGAAGGCGGTCAGCACCCCGACCGTGATGCTGTTGCGGCTGACCAGCCAGATGCCGAAGGCCCACACCACCAGCAGGCCGATCTCGGTCAGCAGCGACACCGTCGGCGAGAACAGGCTCCAGGTCTTGTTCAGCCGGTCGTTGACCTCGAGGTTGTGGCGGTTGGCGCGGCGGAAGCGCTCGGCCTCGCGCTTCTCCTGGGCGAAGGCCTTGACCACGCGGATGCCGGGGATGGTGTCGGCCAGCACGCTGGTGACCTCGCCCCAGACGCGGTCGATCTTCTCGAAGCCGGTGCGCAGCCGGTCGCGCACCAGGTGGATCATCCAGGCGATGAAGGGCAGCGGCAGCAGCGTGACCAGGGCCAGCGCCGGGTTGACGCTGAAGAGGACGATCGCCGTCATCGCGATCATCAGCACGTCGGTGGCGAAGTCCAGGGCGTGCAGCGAGAGGAAGACGCAGATGCGATCCGACTCGCTGCCGATGCGCGACATCAGGTCGCCGGTGCGCTTGCTGCCGAAGTAGTCCAGGCTCAGCTGCAGCAGGTGCTCGAAGGTGGCCGTGCGCAGGTCGGCGCCGATGCGTTCGCTGACGATCGCCAGCAGCCAGGTGCGCCACCAGCCCAGCGCCCAGGCCGCCAGGGCGGCCCCGAGCAGGCCGGACAACAGCAGCCAGACGAGCGTGGTGTCGATCTGTTTCCCGGACTGGTACGGGATCAGCACCTCGTCCATCAGCGGGATCGTCAGGTAGGGCGGCACGAGCGAAGCGGCGGTGGAGGCCAGCGTCAGCACGAAGCCGAGCAGCAGTTGCCAACGGTAGGGTCGCGCGAAGCGCCCCAGCCGCAGCAGCACCCAGGTCGACGGCACCGCAGGGGACTCGGCGGCGAAGTCGGTTTCCTCCGCCTCCGCGGCCTCGTCGGGCTCGGTCGCGCCGTGGGCGAGGCGCTCGCGCTGGCGGTCGAACAGGCCGAGCAGGCGCAGGGCCGCCGGGTCGGCGCCCAGCGTGTAGCGCCAGACGGCCAGGCGCGCCCGCGTGTCGTGCAGCGACAACTGGCCGACGCCACCGTGGTCGGCATGCTGCAGCGACAGCCCGGGGCCCAGCGGCCACGCGCGCCATCCGTCGGCACCCGGGTCCCGGGCGAGCAGCCGGCGGTCGGTCAGCACCAGCCGGCCGGCCGCGAAACGATCGTCGACGTCGAGGTCAACGTCCAGGGCGGTCAGTGCGTTCTCCCCTGGCTCGAGCGGCGCGGCCAGTGCCGCGGCGAGAACAGGAGACGGATCGGATGGAGGCATGGGTCGGAGCGGCAGGAGCGCGCGATTGTCGCGTAACGCGCCGGCCAGGCGACCCGCCGACCGCGCGGCGCAACTCGTCCGCGTCCGATGTCCGTCGTTGAGGCCACGGCCGCCACCCACACCATGACCACCTTCGAAGACATCCGCCTGCTGCGCGTGACCTACCTGCGCGGCCCCAACCTGTGGACCTACCGGTCGGCCCTGGAGGTCTGGCTGGACCTCGGCGAGCTGGAGCGCCACCCCTCCGACAGGCTGCCCGGCTTCGTGGCGCGGCTGACGGGCGCCTTGCCGGCGCTGCAGGAGCACCATTGCGGCGTCGGCGAGCGTGGCGGCTTCCTGCAACGGCTGCAGGAGGGCACCTGGATGGGCCACGTGCTCGAGCACGTGGTCATCGAACTGCTCAACCTGTCGGGCATGCCCACCGGCTTTGGCCAGACGCGCAGCACCTCGCGACCGGGCGTGTACCGCATGGTGTTCCGCGCGCGCGACGAGGCGGTGGCGCGCTGCGCCCTCGAGCAGGGACATCGCCTGCTGATGGGTGTCATCAACGGCCGCCCGGTCGACGTGCCGGCGGCGGTGCAGGCGGTGCGTGACGCGATCGACAGGACCTACCTCGGACCGAGCACGGCGCACATCGTGGCGGCCGCGACGGAGCGGCGCATTCCCCACCTGCGACTGAACGACGGCAACCTCGTGCAGCTCGGCCACGGCGTGCGCCAGCACCGCATCTGGACCGCCGAGACCGACCGCACCAGCGCGATCGCCGAGGGCATCGCGCGCGACAAGGACCTGACCAAGCGGCTGATCGCTGCCGTCGGCGTGCCCGTGCCCGAGGGCCGCATCGTGGCAAGCCCGGCGCAGGCCTGGGAGGCCGCCGAGGACATCGGGCTGCCGGTGGCCGTGAAGCCGACCGACGGCAACCACGGCCGTGGCGTGACGCTGGACCTGTCGACCCGCGAGCAGGTCGAAGCGGCGTGGAAACGGGCGGCACTCCACGGCAGCGAGGTGATCGTCGAGCGCTACATCCCGGGCGACGAGCACCGGCTGCTCGTCGTCGACGGCAAGCTGGTCGCGGCGGCGCGGGGGGAGGCGGCCTGGGTCCTCGGCGACGGCCGCCTGTCGGTGGCCGGGCTGGTCGAGTCCCAGCTCAACAGCGATCCGCGGCGCGGCAAGACCGAGGACCATCCTCTCGCATGGCTGGACGTGCACGGCGACGGCAGCATCCTCGCCGACCTCGAACGCCAGGGCCTCGCGCCGGACGACGTGCCGGCCGCCGGCCGGCGCGTGCTGATCCAGCGCAACGGGAACGTCGCGATCGACTGCACCGACGAGGTCCACCCCGACTTCGCCCGGGCAGCGTCGCTCGCGGTGCGCACGGTCGGACTGGACATCGCGGGCATCGACCTGGTCGCCCAGGACATCGCCAGGCCGATGCGCGGCCAACAGGCGGCGGTCGTCGAGGTCAATGCCGGTCCCGGGCTCCTGGCCCACCTGAAGCCCGCGGTCGGTTCGCCGCGACCGGTCGGCAAGGCGATCGTCGACCACCTGTTCCCGCCCGGCGACGACGGCCGCATCCCGATTGTCGGCATCGCCGGTGGCGAGCAGACGACGGCAGTGGCGCGCCTGGTGGCCTGGCTGCTGCAGCTGTCGGGGCGGCAGGTCGGTCTCGCGTGCCGCGGCGGCCTGTTCCTCGGCGGGCGCTGCGTCGAGGCGCGCGACGCGGGCGACGGCGCGCTGTCCGAGCGACTGCTGCTCAACCGCAACATCGATGCCGCGGTGTTCGAGAACGGCGCCGGCACCATCCTGGACCAGGGCCTGGTCTACGACCGGTGCCGCATCGGCGTGGTCACCGACCTCGAAGGTGCGGCAGCCCTGGAACGTCACGACATCCGCGATGCGCAGGACCTGCCGCGCGTGCTGCGCACGCAGATGGACGTCGTGCTGGCCGACGGCTGCGGCGTGCTCAACGCCGACGACGAACGCATCGCCGCCCTGGCGCAGTACTGCGACGGCTCGGTCCTGCTCTACGCCACCGATGCGGCCGCACTCGCCGCGCACCGCGAGGCGGGCGGACGCGCCGTGCTGGCGAGCGACCGCGGCCTGCGGCTGTGCGAGGGCTCGACCGAGACGCTGCTGGCGCTGCGTGGACAGGGCGGTCTCACGCCGGCGGTGCTGCTGCCGGCCGTGGCCGCCGCCTGGGCCTTCGGGCTCGCGCCGGCGCTGCTTGCCGCCGGCATCGACACCTTCGACGCCCAGACCCCTGCCGAGAACCGCTGAGACACCATGGAAGTCACCCGCATCCGCATCCTGCGCGGACCCAACCTGTGGAGCCGGCACACGGCGATCGAGGCCGTCGCGCGCTGCGCGGCGGATGAATGCGAGATCGTCTTTGGTTCGCCGCTCGAGTTGCGCCTGCGCGAGCGACTGCCCGAGGTGGCGCCGGTGCGCACCGTCGGCAACGCCGAGGCGGTGCCGCTGGCACGCTGGCTCGAGCGGTTGACGCTGGCGCTGCAGGCGCGCGCCGGCTGTCCGGTCAGCTTCGCGCGCACGACGCCGGCGCCGGAGCCGGGCGTGTACCAGATCGTCGTCGAGTACACCGAGGAGAGGGTGGGCCGGCGCGCGCTCGAGCTGGCGCAGCAGATGCTCGCCGCGGCCGCCGCCGACCAGGCCTTCGATGCCGAGGCGGCGGTGGCCGAGCTGCGCGCGATCGACGAGGACGTGCGGCTGGGTCCGAGCACCGGCTCGATCGTCGCGGCCGCGATGGCGCGCGGCATCCCCTACCGGCGCCTGACCGAGGGCAGCCTGGTGCAGTTCGGCTGGGGCGCGCGCCAGCGTCGCATCTGGGCGGCGGAGATCGACAGCACCGGCGCGGTGGCCGAGTCGATCGCCCAGGACAAGGACCTGAGCAAGCGTCTGCTGGCCGCGGCCGGCGTGCCGGTGCCGCTCGGCCGGCCGGTGGCCGATCTCGAGGACGGCTGGGCGGCCGCGCAGGAACTCGGGCTGCCCGTCGTGGTCAAACCGCGCGACGGCAACCAGGGCAAGGGTGTGACCGTCAACATCGTCGGCCGCGAGCACTTCGAAGTGGCCTACCGCGCCGCCGCGGAGGTCGGCGAGGTGATGGTCGAGCAGTTCCTTCCCGGCCACGACTTCCGCCTGCTGGTCGTCGGCGAGCGGCTGGTCGCCGCGGCGCGACGCGACCCGCCCTTCGTGATCGGAGACGGCGTGAACACGGTGCGCCAGCTGGTCGATGCGGTGAACGCCGACCCCCGCCGCGGCGACGGCCATGCCACCGCGCTGACGCGCATCCGCCTCGACGACATCGCCCACGCGCGGCTGGGGCTGCAGGGCCTGTCGGCCGACGCCGTGCCGGCCAACGGCCAGCGTGTCGTGCTGCGCAACAACGCCAACCTGAGCACCGGCGGCACGGCCACCGACGTGACCGACGACGTGCATCCCGAGGTGGCCGCACACGCGGTGGCCGCGGCGCGCATGGTGGGCCTGGAGATCTGCGGCGTCGACCTGGTCTGCGAGAGCGTCGGCGTGCCGCTGGAGAAGCAGCGCGGCGGCGTGGTCGAGGTCAACGCCGCGCCGGGGCTGCGCATGCACCTGGCGCCGAGCTTCGGCAAGCCGCGCCTGGTCGGCGAGGCGATCGTCGAACGCCTGTACCCGGCCGGCGCCGACGGGCGCATCCCGGTGGTGGCGGTGACCGGCACCAACGGCAAGACCACGGTGACCAGGCTGATCGCCCACCTGTTCGCGGCCACCGGCCTGAAGGTGGGCATGACCAACACCGACGGCGTGTGGGTCGATGGCCAGCAGATCGACAGCGGCGACTGCAGCGGTCCGAAGAGCGCACGCAACGTGCTGTCCCATCCGGACACCGAAGCGGCCGTGCTGGAGACCGCGCGCGGCGGCATGCTGCGCGAGGGGCTGGGTTTCGACCGCTGCCAGGTGGCTGTGGTGACCAACGTGGGCGCCGGCGACCACCTCGGTTTGAACTACATCACCACCGTCGAGGACCTGGCGGTGCTCAAGCGCGTCATCGTGCGCAACGTCGCCCCGGGTGGCTTCGCGGTGCTCAACGCCGCCGACCCGATCACGCTGGCGATGGCTCCGCACTGCCCGGGCGACGTGATCCTCTTCGCCGTCGACGGGCAGTTGCCCGCGCTGGTCGCGCACCGCGCGCAGGGACGGCGCTCTGTGTTCGTCGAAGGCGACGACATCGTCGCCATCGAAGGCAGCGCGCGCGCGCGGCTGCCGCTGCGCGAGGTGCCGCTGACGCGCGGCGGCACGATCCGCTTCCAGGTCGAGAACACGCTCGCCGCGGTGGCCGCGGCCTGGGGCTGCGGCCTGTCGTTCGACGCCGTGCGCAGCGGCCTCGCCAGCTTCGTCAACGACGCGCACAACGCGCCGGGCCGCTTCAACGTGATGGACTACCGCGGTGCGACCGTCATTGCCGACTACGGCCACAACCCGGACGCGATGCGCGCCCTGGTTGCCGCCGTCGAGGCGATGCCGGCGCGCCGGCGTTCGGTGGTGATCAGCGCAGCCGGCGACCGGCGCGACGAGGATATCCGCGATCAGACCCGCATCCTCGGCGCGGCGTTCGACCACGTCCTGCTGTACCAGGACGCGGCGCAGCGCGGCCGCAGCGACGGCGAGGTGCTCGGGCTGCTGCGCGAGGGCCTGCGCGGCGCGTTGCGCACGCGCGAGGTCGACGAGATTCGCGGCGAGTTCGCCGCCATCGACCGCGCGCTGGCGGATCTGCAGGCCGGCGACCTCTGCCTGGTGCTGGTCGACCAGGTGGACGAGGCGCTCGCCCACCTGGAGCGTCGGGTCGCCGAGTCAGGCGCCGTCAGGCCTTCCTGAGCTGCGCGGCGTCGAAGGGCAGGCTGCGCAGCCGCTTGCCCGTCGCCGCGAAGATCGCGTTGGCCACCGCCGGCGCGATCGGCGGCGTGCCGGGCTCGCCGATGCCGCCGGGCTTCTCGGTGCTGGCCAGGATGTGCACCTCGACCTTGGGCATCTCGGTCAGGCGCAGCACCGGGTAGTCGTGGAAGTTGCCCTGCTCGACGCGGCCGTCCTTCAGCGTGATGCGCCCGTACAGCGCCGCCGACAGTCCGTAGACGATGCCGCCCTCGATCTGCCGCTCGATGGTCTGCGGATTCACCGTCATGCCGCAGTCGACCGCGGCAACGACGCGGTGCACCCTGGGCGTTCCGTCGGCGCCGACCGACACCTCGGCCACCTCGGCCACGTAGCTGCCGAAGCTCTGCGCCACCGCGATGCCGCGGAACACGCCGGCCGGCAGCGGCGAGCCCCAGCCGGCTTTCTGTGCCGCCAGTTCGAGCACGCCCTTGTAGCGCGGCTGCCGGGAGAGAAGCGCGCGGCGGTACTCGTATGGGTCGGCCTTGGCCGCGGCGGCGAGCTCGTCGATGAAACTCTCCATGAAGAAGATGTTCTGCGAGTGGCCCACCGAGCGCCAGAACCACACCTGCGGCCCCGGCTCCTGTCGCCCGTAGGCCAGGCGCTGGTTGGCGATGTCGTAGGGGTGGTCGGCAATGCCTTCCATGGCGAAGGTGTCGACGCCGTTGTCCGGGATCTTCATGAAGCCCGACGCGGCCATGATCGACGGCGAGCCGACGCCGCACTTGAGCATCGTCGGCGCGCCCTTGTCGTCCAGCGCGGCCTCGAACCTCGCCACCGCTGCCGGGCGGTAGAAGCCGGCGGCCATGTCGTCCTCGCGGGTGTAGATCAGCTTCACCGGCTTGCCGGAGATCTTCGACAGCAGCGTCGCGCCGATGGTGAAATCGGGCGCGAAGCGCCGGCCGAAGCCGCCACCGAGCAGCAGCGTGTTGACCTTCACCTTCGCCGGCGCGACCGACGCCACCTGGCTGAGGATGCCCTGGTTCGGACCCTGGCTCTGCGTGCCGGCCCAGATCTCCACCGAATCGCCCTTCACCCGGGCCGTGCAGTTCAGCGGCTCCATGCAGGCATGGGCGAGGTAGGGCGCTTCGTAGGTGGCGTCCACCGCCTTCGCGCTCGTCGCCGCAGCATCCCTCACGTTGCCGACGTCGACGGCGACCGCGTCGGCATTCGCTGCGCCCTCGGCGAGCATCGCGCTGACCTTGGCGGAGGACAGGTCCCTGGCGGCGCCCAGGTCCCAGTCGATGACCAGCGCATCGCGGCCCTTCTTTGCCGCCCAGTAGCCGTCGGCCAGCACGGCCACGCCTTGCGGGATGGTGATGACCTGGCGCACGCCCTTGACGGCCTTGGCCTGGCGGTCATCCACGCTCGCCGGCTTGGCGCCCGGCTGCGGCGCGCGCGCCATCACCGCCACCAGCATGCCCGGCACGTGCGCGTCGATGCCGAACTTCGCCGTGCCGTTGACCTTGCCCGGCGTGTCGAGGCGGTTGGTGCGCTGGCCGAGGATGCGGAATTCCTTCGGGTCCTTCAGCGTGGGTTCGGCGGGCACCGGCAGCTTGCTGGCCGCCGGCACCAGCGCGCCGTAGGCGATCCTCCGGCCCCTGGCGTGGATCACCTGGCCCGCCTCGGTGCGGCACTCGCCGGCCGGCACCTTCCACTGCGTGGCAGCCGCAGCGACGAGCATTTCACGCGCCGCAGCGCCGGCCTTGCGCAGGGGTTCCCAGTGCGCGCGCACCGTCGTGCTGCCGCCGGTGGCCTGCATGCCGAACATCGGGTTGTTGTAGGCCTTGTCGACCGGTGCCTGCTCGACGCGTACCTTCTTCCAGTCGGCGTCGAGCTCCTCGGCGAGCAGCATCGGGATGGCGGTCAGCACGCCCTGGCCCATCTCGGCGGACCCGCAGATCACCGTGACCGTGCCGTCGCGGGTCAGGCGCAGCCAGGCATTGGGGGCGAACACCGCCGTCGTGGCCGCCTCGAGGCGGCCACCGAGCAGCGGCAGCGCGAAACCGATCGTCAGCGCCGCGCCGGCGCTGCCCTTGAGGAAACCGCGGCGTGAAGTCTGCAGCGTGGTGTCCATGGTCAGGCTCCCTTCACCAGCGTGGCCGAGGCACCCTTGATGGCGGCGCGGATCTGGTTGTAGGTGCCGCAGCGGCAGATGTTGCCGCTCATCGCGCCGTCGATGTCGGCGTCGCTCGGTGCCTTCTTCTCGGCGAGCAGCGCGCAGGCGCTCATGATCTGTCCGGACTGGCAGTAGCCGCACTGCGGCACGTCGACCTTCGCCCAAGCCGCCTGCACGACCTTGCCGATGCGCGTGCTGCCCACGCCCTCGATGGTGGTGATCTTCTTGCCGGCCGCCGCCGAGACGGGCGTCGAGCAGGAGCGCACGGGCTTGCCGTCGAGATGCACGGTGCAGGCACCGCACAGTGCCATGCCGCAGCCGAACTTGGTGCCGGTGAGTTGCAGGTTCTCGCGCAGCACCCACAGCAGCGGGGTGTCGGCGTCAGCGTCGACGGTCTTTGACTTGCCGTTCACGTGGAGGGTGACCATGGCGTGCCTTTCTGAGATGAGTCTGCCAAGGCCGCGCAAGATACTCCTTTGGCGCCGAGTCTGCAGGGCGTGCCGCGAAGTCGCGCTGTCACAATCACGTCATGCCCGAATGGATGCAATGGACGCTCGTCGCCGTGGCCGCGCTGGCCGCGCTGAACCTCATCCTGCTCGTCTGGCTGCTGCTGCGGCGCGGCGACGGCGAACTGCAGCAGGCGATTCGCGACGACAACGAACGTGTCGCCCGCGAGCTGCGCGGCGAGGTGCAGGACAGCGCGCGTGGCACGCGCCAGGAACTGTCGCAGGCGCTGGCGCTGTTCCAGCAGACGCTGCTGGCACAGCAGGGCGACGTGGCGCGGACGCAAAACGAGCAGATCGACTCCTTCCGCACTCAGCTCGCCGCGACGCAGCAACAGGTCGGCCAGTCGCTGCAGGCGGCGACGCAGTCGCTCGCGCAACTCTCGCAGGCGGCGCGCGAGTCGCAGGACGCGGCGTTGAAGCGTTTCGCCGACGCGCAGGGCGAACGCCTGCTGGCGCTGGCGCAGGGCAACGAGCGCGGCCTCGAGCTGATGCGCGCCACCATCGAGCAGCGGCTGCAGAGCATCCAGTCCGACAACGAGAAGAAGCTCGAGCAGATGCGCGCCACCGTCGACGAGAAGCTGCACGCCACGCTGGAGCAGCGCCTCGGCGAGAGCTTCAAGCAAGTGGCCGACCGGCTCGAGCAGGTACACAAGGGGCTGGGCGAGATGCAGGGTCTGGCCAAGGACGTCGGTTCGCTCAATCGGGTGCTGACCAACGTGAAGACGCGCGGCGTGTTCGGCGAGGTGCAACTCGCCGGGTTGCTTGAGCAGGTGTTCACGCCGGAGCAGTACGCCACCAACGTCGAGACCGTGCCGGGCAGCCGCGAGCGGGTCGAATTCGCGGTTCGTCTGCCGGGCCAGCGCGACGACGGCGTGCCGCTGTGGCTGCCGATCGACGCGAAGTTCCCGCGCGAGGATTACGAGCGTCTGCTCGAAGCCCAGGAGCGCGCCGACGCGCCCGCCGCGGAGATCGCCGGCAAGGCCATCGAGCAGCGCCTGCGGCTGGAGGCGAAGACCATCCGCGAAAAGTACGTCGCCCCGCCGCACACCACCGAGTTCGCCATCCTGTTCGTGCCCACCGAGGGCCTGTATGCCGAGGCGCTGCGCCGGCCGGGCCTGACCGAGGCGCTGCAGCGCGAATACCGCGTCATGCTCACCGGCCCGACCACGCTGCTGGCCACCCTGAACAGCCTGCAGATGGGGTTCCGCACGCTCGCACTGGAAAAGCGCAGCGCCGAGGTGTGGGAAGTGCTCGGCGCGGTGAAGACCGAGTTCGCCAAGTTCGGCGACGTGCTGGCCAAGACGAAGAAGAAGCTCGACGAAGCCGCCAGCACCATCGATGCCGCGCAGACGCGCACCAACGTGATGGCGCGCCGTCTCAAGTCGGTGGAAGGTCTCAGCGAGCCGCGCTCGCAGGCGCTGTTGCCGGGGCTGGACGCCGACGCCGGCGCCGACGACGAGGACGTGTCCTGACGTGGGCCCGGGGCGGGTGCTGGTCGCGCTGATCGTCGGCCAGATCTGCCTGCATTCCTGCATGACCGGTGTGCGCATGGCCGCGCCGCTGCAAGCGCTGCGCGAGGGCCACGCAGCCTGGGTGGTCGGCCTGTTGATGGGTCTGTTCGCCGCCGCACCGGTGGCGCTGGCGCTGCAGGCCGGCGGGCTCGCCGACCGGCGCGGTTACCACCACCCGATGCGCATCGCGGTGCTGCTGACCGTGCTGGGCGGCGGCGCTGCGCTGGCGGCGAGCTGGATGCCGGCGTGGACCTTCGCGGCGATGTGCGTGGCGGCGATGCTCGTGGGCGCGGGTGCCAACGTCGGCATGATCGCCATTCAGCGCACCGCCGGGCGCCACGCCGTCGATGCGACGGCGATGAAGCGCGTGTTCAGCTGGCTCGGCCTGGCGCCGGCGCTGGCCAACATGGTCGGCCCGGTGCTTGCCGGCGTGCTGATCGATCTGGGCGGCTTCCGCGCCGCCTACGCCGTGTTGCTCATGCTGCCGCTGGCCGCGCTGGCCTGGGCACGACGCGTGCCGCGCGAGGCGCCGGCGCGTCGTGCGCCGGACGCGGCTGCGCTGCACGCCGGCGAACTGCTGCGCACCCCGGGACTGCGCCGGCTGCTGGCGGTCAACTGGCTGCTCTCGTCGAGCTGGGACGTGCACGCCTTGCTCGTGCCGGTGCTCGGCCACGAGCGCGGCTTCCCCGCGTCGGCGATCGGTCTCGTGCTGGGATTGTTCGCGATCGCGGTGGCGGCGGTGCGGCTCGCCATCCCGCTGATCGCCCAGCACCTGCGCGAGGGGCAGGTGCTCGCCGGGGCGATGCTGTGGACGGCCGGGGTGTTTGCGCTTTATCCGTTGGCGAACACCGCCGGGTGGATGGGCCTGCTCGCCGCCGCGCTGGGGCTCGCGCTCGGTGCGGTGCAGCCGATGATCATGACCACGCTGCACCAGATCACCCCGGCCCATCGCCATGGCGAGGCGATCGCGCTGCGTTCGATGACGATCAATCTGTCGAGCGCGCTGATGCCTGTGCTGTTCGGCGCGCTCGGCGCGCTGGTCGGTGCGTCGGCCTTGTTCTGGCTGATGGGCGCGGCGGTGGGCGTCGGCAGCATGCCGGCGCGGCGTATCGCCGCCGTGCCGCTCAGAACCTGATCGCCCCCGGGGTCGGCGAAGCGGCCGGCACGGGCTCGGCCGCCGCCGGCGCGGGCTGGGCCGGCACCGGCGCCTGCCGCTCGATGAGGGGTTGTGGCGACGCAAAGGCGTAGCCCGGCGGCAGCCTGGACTCGCGGGGATAGCCGGCCGAGTCGAGGTAGCTGTTCCAGGTGTCGGGCGAGAGCCCCTTGAGCTGCTGCGCGCCGATGGCGAGCACCGGCGCGTCGCGGCCGCCGGTGAGCTTCTGGAAGGCATCACCATCCTCGGCATTGATCACCTGGCGCTCGACGTAGGGGATGCCGCGCCGGCGCAGCAGCGCGCGGCCCGCCTCGCAGGGCTCGCAGCCGTTGGCGATGGTGTAGATCGTCACCGGGTAACGGCTTGCCGCCTCGCGCAACTCGGCCGGCAGGGCCGGGCTCGACTCGACGACTCCCGTGATGTTGTTCATCGGGCTGATGCGGCCTGCGCTGGCCGCGGGCGGCCGGTCGGTGTAAGTGACCTTGCCGTCCGGCCCGACCACCTTGTACAGCGCGAAGCCGGGGCCGGCGGCCAGGCAGGCGGCGGCGAAGAGTGCGGCGCGCAGCAGGGTCGATCGGGGCAGATGGCGCGGGGACGAGGTCATGGAAAGCTCCGGCGCGCGAGAGGTCGGCGCGCAGGCAATGGTACCCACGCTGGTGCAGCGCACAAGCCGACCTGTCGGCAATTGCTCACGCCGCGCCGGGCTGGCCGCCATCCAGGCCCTGATGGCGCAACAGCGCATCGATGCGCGGTTCGCGCCCTCGAAACGACTTGAAACTTTCCATCGCGCTGCGGCTGCCGCCGGCCTCGAGCACGCTCTGCCGGTAGCGCCGCCCGGTGGTCACGTCCAGCACGCTGCCCCGGCATGCCGCCTCCTCGAAGGCGCTCCAGGCGTCGGCGGAGAGCACCTCGGCCCACTTGTAGCTGTAGTAGCCGGCCGCGTAGCCACCGGCGAAGATGTGCGAGAAGCTGTTCAGGAAGCGGTTGAACGGCGGCGTCGGCAGCAGCGACACCTCGGCGCGCACCTCGGCGGCGATCTCGGCGATGCGTGCCTCGCTGCCCGGTTCGGCATGCAGCCGCATGTCGATCAGCGAGAACTCGACCTGGCGCAGCATCTGCAAGCCGCTGTGGAAGTTCCTTGCCGCGAGCATGCGGTCGAACAGCTCGCGCGGCAGCGGCTTGCCGGTGTCGACATGGCCCGACAGGCGCTGCAGCACCTCCCACTCCCAGCACAGGTTCTCCATGAACTGGCTGGGCAGCTCGACCGCGTCCCACTCGACGCCGGAGATGCCGGAGACGCCGAGTTCGTCCACTCGCGTGAGCAGGTGGTGCAGGCCGTGGCCGAACTCGTGGAACAGCGTCATCACGTCGTCGTGCGTGAGCAGCGCGGGACGGCCGTCGACCGGCGGCGCGAAGTTGCACACCAGGTGCGCCACCGGCGTCTGCAGATCGCGCCCGGGGCGAGCCCAACGCTCGCGCGTACC
Source organism: uncultured Piscinibacter sp. (assembly GCF_937952055.1). Lineage (GTDB taxonomy): Bacteria > Pseudomonadota > Gammaproteobacteria > Burkholderiales > Burkholderiaceae_C > Piscinibacter. The sequence continues at coordinate 328,742 of NZ_CALFYO010000021.1, read as the reverse complement.
GTCCATCCAGGCCCCCGGCCGCTTGCCGGCGCGCGCGTGCGGGTCGAGGTAGAACTGTCCGAGCAGCTCGGCGGGCGCGTCGCCGCTGGCCGCCGGCCGCTCGATGCGGAAGAAGCGCACGCTGGGGTGCCACACCGGGGCCTCGTCGGGGCGGATGCGCACCTCGAACAACGTCTCGACGATGCGGAACAGGCCATCGAGCACGCGCTCCTGCACGAAGTACGGCTTGACCTCCTGCTCGCTGAACGCATAGCGCTTCTCCTTCAGCCGCTCGCCGGCGAAGGGGATGTCCCAGGCCTGCAATTCGTCCAGGCCCAGCTCGCTGCGCGCGAATTCGCGCAACTCAGCGAGGTCGCGCTCGGCGCCGGGGCGCGCGCGGTGCGCCAGGTCGCGCAGGAAGGTGATCACCTGCTGCGGCGACTCGGCCATCTTCGGCACCAGCGACACCTCGGCGAAGCTGGATTTGCCGAGCAGGCGCGCTTCCTCCTGGCGCAATGCCAGCAGCTCGCGCATCAGCGGGCCGTTGTCGAGGTCGGCCGGACCGATCTCGCTGGCGCGCGTCACGTAGGCGGTGTAGAGCTTCTCGCGCAAGGGCCGGTTGCGGCCGTACTGCATGACTGGGAAATAGCTCGGAAAGTGCAGCGTGAGCTTGCAGCCCTCCAGCGATTCGGCCTGGGCCGCGGCGCGCGCGGCGCGGACCACGTCCTCGGGCACGCCGTCGAGTTCGGCCTCGCTCACGTAGAGCGCGAAGCCGTCGGTGGCGTCGAGCACGTGCTCGGAGAAGCCGCGCGACAGCTCGGCCTGGCGCTCCTGGATCTGCGCGAAGCGCTGCTTCGCCTCGCCCTGCAGCTCGGCGCCGGAGAGCACGAAGTCGCGCACCGCGTTGGCCAGTGCCTTGCGGCGCGGCGCGCTCAGGGACGCTGCTGCCGGCGCGGCGAGGATGGCTTTGTACTTGGCGAACAGCCGCTCATCGGCGCCCAGCCGGGTGTGGAACTCGGTGACGCGCGCCAGGTTCTCGGTGTAGGCCGCGCGCAGCGCCGGCGTGTCGCACACGGCGTTGAGATGGCGCACCGCGCCCCAGCCGCGCGACAGGCGCTCGGTGGCGACGTCGAGCACGGCGGACAGCGCGTCGTACTCTGCCGGTACCGCGTCGCTGACCGCCTTCTCCAGCGCGGCGTTCGCCGCGCCGAGCAGCGCGTCGACGGCCGGCGTGACATGCTCGGGGCGGATACGGTCGTACGCGGTCAGTTCGTCGAGTTCGAGCAGCGGGTTGTCCATCGTGTCGGTTCAGGCGTTCGGCGTCGAGGCGGCGCGCTCCGCGGCCTCGATGGTGTTGACGAGCAGCATGGCCCGCGTCATCGGTCCGACGCCGCCGGGCACCGGCGTGATCCAGCCAGCCACCTGCGAGACGCCGCCGAAGTCGACATCGCCGCAGAGCTTGCCGTGGTCGTCGCGATTCATGCCGACGTCGATGATCACCGCACCCGGCTTGACCATGTCGGCGGTCAGGACGTTGCGCTTGCCCACCGCCGCGACCACGATGTCGGCCTGCCGAGTGTGGTGGCCGAGGTCGGGTGTGGCGCTGTGGCACACGGTGACCGTCGCGTTGGCCTGCAGCAGCATCATCGCCATCGGCTTGCCGACGATGTTGCTGCGCCCGATCACCACCGCATGCTTGCCCTTGGGGTCGCAGCCGATGGACTCGAGCATCTTCATGCAGCCGTAGGGCGTGCACGCCTTGAAGCCGGGCCGTCCGATCATCAGTGCGCCGGCGCTGGCGACGTGGAAGCCATCGACGTCCTTGGCCGGCGAGATCGTCTCGATGACCTTGTTGGCGTCGATGTGCGCCGGCAGCGGCAGCTGCACCAGGACGCCGTGGATGTCCGGATCGACATTGAGCGCGCGGATGCGCGCGAGCAGCTCGACCTCGGGCAGGTTGGCCGGGTGGCGGTCGAGCACCGAGTGCATGCCGACGCTCTCGCAGTCCGCAACCTTGTGCTTCACGTAGACCTGCGAAGCCGGGTTGTGGCCGACCAGGATCACCGCCAGGCCGGGGCGATGGCCCATCTCGGCCAGCGCCGCGACGCGCCGGGCCACCGCGGCACGCGTCTTCTTGGCCAGCGCGTTGCCGTCGATCAATTGGGCGCTCATGTCGGTCGGCTCCTTCAAAGAACAAAGGCCGCTTCGCAGCGGCCTCGATGGGGTGGTGAACGTTCAGGCCTTGGCTTGCGCGCCGAGTGCGATCTTCAGCAGGTCGGCCACGGTGTTGGCGTTGAGCTTCTCCATGATGTTGGCGCGGTGCGCCTCCACCGTCTTGATGCTGATGCCCAGGTCATCGGCGATCTGCTTGTTGAGGCGGCCGGCGACGATGCGTTCGAGCACCTGCGCCTCGCGCGTCGTCAGGCGCGACAGCAGCGCGTCGCGGCTGGCAGCCTCCTGATGCTGGCTGAAGGCGGCACGCGCGCTGTCGAGCATGCGCTCGACCAGGCCGAGCAGCTCTTCTTCCTTGAACGGCTTCTCGATGAAGTCCATCGCCCCCTTCTTCATCGTCGTCACCGCCATCGGCACGTCGCCGTGGCCGGTGATGAAGACGATGGGCAGCGGGCTCTTGCGCTCCATCAGGCGGTCCTGCAGTTCCAGGCCGCTCATGCCGTCCATGCGGATGTCGGCGATCAGGCAGGCCACCTCGCGCGGATCGAAGCGCGACAGGAAGGACTCGGCCGAGTCGAAGCACTTGACGCGGTAGTCCTTGCCCTCGAGCAGCCACTGCAGAGAGTCGCGCACGGCCTCGTCGTCGTCGACGACGTAGACGGTGCCTTTCTTGGGGATCAGGCTCATGAGACGGCGGTCGATTGAGGGATCGGATGGGCGTCGCTGCGGGTGATATCGACCGGCAGCGTGAACGAGAATCTGCAGCCCACGATGATGTCGCCATTGTAGAGGTTCTGCGCCTTGATCCGCCCTCGGTGGCTCTCGATGATCGAGCGGCACAGCGACAGGCCGATGCCCAGTCCGTCGGTCTTGGTGGAGAAGAATGCCTCGTACATGCGGGCGATCACCTCCTCCTTGAGGCCGGGGCCCATGTCGGTCACCGTGAACTCGATCACGCCCCCCTCCTCGGGGGTGTGGCGCGGCACGACGCGCAGCTCGATGCTGCGCCGCTTGGGCGGCAGTTGCGCATTGTCGATCGCCTCGGCGGCGTTCTTCACCAGGTTGAGCACGACCTGCTCGATCAGGATCGGGTCGACCATCAGGGTGGGCAGCCGCTGCGCGACGTAGGTCGAGATCGCCACGTTGCGCCGGCGCAGTTCGATGCCGGCGAGCTCGATCGCGTCTTCCACGATGTCGCGCGCCTGCGCCGGCTGGCGCTGAGGCTCGCTGCGCTTCACGAAGGCGCGGATGCGGTGGATGATCTGCCCGGCGCGCTGCGCCTGCCGCGCGGTCTTTTCCAGCGCCGCGATCAGGTCGTCCTTGCCGATCGCGTCGTTGCGCACGCGCGTGACCATGCCGTTGCAGTAATTGGTGATGGCGGTCAGCGGCTGGTTCAGTTCGTGGGCCACCGACGAGGCCATCTCGCCCATCGTCACCAGCCGACTGGTTACCTGCGCCTTCTCGGCCTGGTTGGCTGCGAGGTTCTCGGCATTGCGGCGCGCCGTGATGTCGGTGGCAATCAGCATCTGCGCCAGGCGACCGTCGGTCCACTGCAGGTAGCGCGTGCGCACGTCGAACCACTTGCGCAGCGGTTCGATGAAGACCTCTCGCGAGTCGGAACTGGCCTCGGTCAGCTCGGTGGTCGGCAGGCCGCCGAGCGACTCGATGGTGTCGCCGAACTCGCTGTTCTCGAACGGCGAAGGCTCGCCGCCGGCGAGCAGCGCGTGGCCGCGCGCATCGGCGCCGAACCACAGGCGGTAAGAGCGGTTGGCGAACAGCAATTCCGACTGCTGCACCGACAACACCGATACCGCGGCGTCGAGTCCCTCGAGCACCGTCGTGAAGCGCTCGTGCGAGGCGGAGAGCTGGTCGCGGATGCGCTTGGCCTCGGTGATGTTCGTCATCGAGGTCATCCAGCCGGTCTGCTGGCCACGCGGGTCGATCAGCGGCGAGACATACATGCGCGAGTCGAACAGCGAGCCGTCCTTGCGCATCACCTTCACCTCGATGCCGCCCGCCGGGCTGCGGCCCTGCAGTTCCTGCTGCAGCAACCGGTTGTTCTCCTCGAAGCGGTCCGGCGGCCAGTAGGGGAAGGGCGGGCGGCGCCCGATCAGTTCCGATTCCAGGAACCCGGTCATCGCGCAGAAGGCCGGGTTCACGTAGGTGATGCGTCCCTCCATGTCCATCGCGCGCATGCCGGTGAGCATGGAGTTCTCCATCGCCCGGCGGAAGTTCGTCTCGGTGACCAGCGCGCTCTGCATCTGCAGGCGTCGGCGCATGTGGCGCCAGGTGCCGAGCAGCATCCACACCGTGAGCACCGACAGCGCGGCGACCATCCAGAACAGCGTGTTCGAGATCAGGCCGATTGAGGTGCGGTAGCCCTGGCCGCGCAGGAACAGGCCGTTGCCCGCCGGCGCCACCGGCACGTCGTGCACGATCTGCGCGCGGCGCGAGGTGGCGCCGGGCATGCTGGTCACGGTGCTGGCCAGCGTGCGGTCGCTGGCGTCGAGCAGGGCGATCGCGTGGCGGTTCGAGACCTCGGCGGGCACGAAGTAGCGCACCAGGCTTTCGACCGAGTACTCCGCGACCAGCGAGCCGGCGAAGGCGGCGCGGTCGATCAGCGGCACATGGACCTGGAACACGGCGGTGCCGTGCCGGTCGGTGAACGGGCGCGAGTAGACCGGCTGGCGCAGCTCGCGCGCCGCATCGAAGGCCGCATCGGGCTCGGGCGGCCGCTCGGCACCGGCCGTCTCAGGCGCCGCGCCGGTCTCGGCGAGGAAGGTGGTGGCCGAGTAGCTCGCCTTGCGCGCGCGGTTGGCCCCGATCCACATCAGTGCGGTGATCTCCGGCCGCTCGCGTGTGAACGAGGCGGCTTGGCCGAGGAACTCCTCCTGGTCGATGGTGCGCGTGCCGATCTCGCGCGCGATGCGCACCAGTTGCTCCTGGTTCTCGATCAGACGCAGGCGGATCTGCTGCTGGGCGATTTCGGTGTCGCGCTTCACCGAGGCCTGCTCACGCTCGATTTCCTCGTTGCGCAAGTACCAGAAGGCCGAGATGATGGCCGCGAGGAACAGCAACACCGAGACCAGCGGACCGAGCGTTGCGTAGCGGTCCTGGCGGGCTGGCGACTGGCGTCGCCACCAGCGGCCGAACAGGCGCTGTGGCCAGCTCTTCGGGGCGCGCGCCGGGGTGGCGACATCGTGGACGGGTTGCATGCGCGGATTATCGGCGGGCAAGGCGTTGCGCCTGCTGCGGCGGAGTCGACGGCCCCATCGTTCGGGGCTCGGGTAGGCCGTGGGATTCCATATTGTGAAAGTGACTCGCACTATTTGAAAATTGAATCGGCTTGTGCGACACTCGCGGCCACCCAGAAATCACCCCAGGAGACAAGCATGTCAGCAGTGCCTGATTCGTTCCTCGGTGCGGCCGCCAACGATGCGGACGCGCAGGAAACCCGCGAGTGGCTCGACGCCCTGTCGGCCGTCATCGGCACCGAAGGCGGCGAGCGCGCCCACTTCCTGCTCGAGCAACTGATCGACCACGCGCGCCAGGCCGGCATCGATGTGCCGTTCTCGGCCAACACGGCCTACGTCAACACCATCCCGGCCGACCAGGAAGAGCGGACGCCCGGCAACGTCGAGATCGAGGAGCGGCTGCGTACCTACATGCGCTGGAACGCCATGGCGATGGTGGTGAAGGCGAATCGCCTGCACCCGGCCGACGGCGGCGACCTCGGCGGCCACATCTCCAGCTTCGCCTCGCTGGCGACGATGTTCGGCACCGGCTTCAACCACTTCTGGCACGCCGAGAGCGAAGGCCACGGCGGCGACCTGCTCTACATCCAGGGGCACAGCTCGCCGGGCGTCTATGCGCGCGCCTACATGGAAGGGCGGCTGACCGAGGAGCAACTGCTGAACTTCCGCCAGGAGGTCGACGGCAAGGGCATCTCCAGCTATCCGCACCCGAAGCTGATGCCCGAGTTCTGGCAGTTCCCCACCGTCTCGATGGGCCTGGGCCCGCTGATGGCGATCTACCAGGCGCGATTCCTGAAGTACCTGCATGCGCGCGGCATCGCCGACACTGCCAATCGCAAGGTCTGGGTGTTCTGCGGCGACGGCGAGATGGACGAGCCCGAATCGCTCGGCGCCATCGGCCTGGCTGCCCGCGAGAAGCTCGACAACCTGATCTTCGTCATCAACTGCAACCTGCAGCGCCTGGACGGCCCGGTGCGCGGCAACGGCAAGATCATCCAGGAGCTGGAGGGCGAGTTCCGCGGCTCCGGCTGGAACGTCATCAAGCTGCTGTGGGGCAGCTACTGGGACCCGCTGCTCGCCCGCGACAAGGAAGGCATCCTGCGCAAGGTGATGATGGACGTGGTCGACGGCGACTACCAGGCGATGAAGGCCAACGACGGCGCCTTCGTGCGCAAGAACTTCTTCGGCCGCCACCCCAAGCTGCTCGAGATGGTCGCGAAGATGAGCGACGAGGACATCTGGCGGCTGCAGCGCGGCGGCCATGATCCGCAGAAGGTCTACGCGGCCTTCCATCGCGCCAACAGCCACAAGGGCCAGCCCACCGTGCTGCTGATCAAGACGGTGAAGGGCTTCGGCATGGGCAAGAGCGGCGAGGGTAAGAACACCGCGCACCAGACCAAGAAGCTGATCGACGAGGACGTGCGCGCCTTCCGCGACCGCTTCAACATGCCGATCCCGGACGACAAGCTGGCCGACATCCCGTTCTACAAGCCGGCCGACGACACGCCGGAGATGCGCTACCTGCACGAGCGCCGCAAGGCGCTGGGGGGCTACCTGCCGAAGCGCCGCACCAAGGCCGACGAGCAGTTCACGGTGCCCGCGCTCGAGACCTTCAAGGCCGTGCTCGAGCCCACCGCCGAAGGCCGCGAGATCAGCACCACGCAGGCCTACGTTCGCTTCCTGACCCAGCTGCTGCGCGACCAGGCGCTGGGGCCGCGCGTCGTGCCCATCCTCGTCGACGAGGCGCGCACCTTCGGCATGGAAGGTCTGTTCCGCCAGATCGGCATCTACAACCCCGCGGGGCAGCAGTACACGCCGGTCGACAAGGATCAGGTGATGTACTACCGCGAGGACAAGGCGGGCCAGATCCTGCAGGAGGGCATCAACGAGGCCGGCGGCATGGGCTCCTGGATCGCCGCGGCGACGTCGTACTCGACGAACAACCGCATCATGGTGCCGTTCTACGTGTACTACTCGATGTTCGGCTTCCAGCGCATCGGCGACATGGCCTGGGCGGCGGGGGACATGCAGGCGCGCGGATTCCTGCTCGGCGGCACCTCGGGGCGCACCACGCTCAACGGCGAGGGCCTGCAGCACGAGGACGGGCACAGCCACATCCTCGCCGGCACCATTCCGAACTGCATCTGCTACGACCCCACCTTCGCGCACGAGGTCGGCGTGATCCTGCACCATGGCCTCAAACGCATGGTGGAGAAGCAGGACAACGTCTTCTATTACCTGACGCTGCTCAACGAGAACTACCCGATGCCGGGCCTGAAGGCGGGCACCGAGGAGCAGATCATCAAGGGCATGTACCTGCTCGAGGAGGGCAAGAAGAAGACGCCGCGGGTGAACCTGCTGGGCAGCGGCACCATCCTGCGCGAGTCGCAGGCGGCCAAGGAACTGCTCGAGAAGGAGTGGGGCGTGGCCGCCAACGTTTGGAGCTGCCCGAGCTTCAACGAGCTGGCGCGTGACGGCCAGGACGTCGAACGCTGGAACCTGCTGCACCCGACGGAGAAGCCGCGCGTTGCGTTCGTGACGCAGCAACTCGAGCCGCATGCCGGTCCGGTGGTGGCGTCGACCGACTACATGAAGAACTTCGCCGAGCAGATCCGTGCCTTCATCCCCAAGGGACGCGCCTACAAGGTGCTGGGCACGGACGGTTTCGGCCGCAGCGACTTCCGCAGCAAGCTGCGCGAGCACTTCGAGGTGAACCGCCACTACATCGTCGTCGCGGCGCTGAAGGCGCTGTCCGACGAGGGCACGGTGCCGGCCGCGAAGGTGGCCGAGGCGATCAAGAAGTACGGCATCAACGTCGACAAGATCAACCCGCTGTACGCATAACGACGACGGAGACAAGTCATGGCAGTAGTGGAAGTCAAGGTCCCCGACATCGGGGACTTCAAGGACGTGGCCGTCATCGAGGTGCTGGTCAAGCCGGGCGACACGGTGAAGGCGGAGCAGTCGCTGATCACCGTCGAGAGCGACAAGGCCTCGATGGAGATCCCGTCCTCGCATGCCGGCGTGGTCAAGGAACTCAAGGTCAAGATCGGCGACACGGTCAGCGAAGGCACGCTGGTGCTGCTGCTCGAGGCCGATGGGGCAGGCGCGAGCGCACCCGCGGCTTCGACGGCGGCGGCTGCTGCGGCGCCGGTGGCGGCCGCGGTGCCGGTGCCGGTCGCCGCTGCGCCGGCGGCGGCTGCCGGCCCGGTCGAGGTGCTCGTGCCCGACATCGGCGACTTCGACGAGGTCGCGGTGATCGAGGTGTTCGTCAAACCCGGCGACACCATCAAGGTCGAGCAGAGCCTGATCACCGTCGAGAGCGACAAGGCCTCGATGGAAATTCCCTCCTCCCACGCCGGCGTCGTCAGGGAGGTCAAGGTCAAGCTCGGTGACAAGGTCAGCCAGGGCAGCGTGGTGGCCATCGTGGAGGCGACCGGAGGCGCTGCCGCGCCGGCCGCCGCCGCAGCGCCTGCTGCCGCGTCGGCTGCCGTCACGGCGGCAGCAGTGGCGAGCGTTCCCGCTGCAGGCCGCGTTTCGCCCACGGCAGCGCTGCCGGTGCACGAACCCACGGTGGTCAAGACCGGCCTGCCGCACGCCTCGCCGACGATCCGCAGGCTCGCGCGCGAACTCGGCGTGCCGCTGGATGAAGTCAGGGGCACGGGCCCGAAGGGTCGCATCACGCAGGAAGACGTGCAGGGCTTCGTCAAGGGCGTGATGGCCGGCTCCGTGCAGACCCAGGCCCAGAAGGCCAAGGCGCCGGCGGCCGCCGTGGCTGCGGGCGGCGGCGCCTTGCCCGGCCTGCTGCCCTGGCCGCAAGTGGACTTCGCCAAGTTCGGCCCCATCGAGCGCAAGGAACTCGGGCGCATCAAGAAGATCAGCGGCGCCAACCTGCATCGCAACTGGGTGGTCATCCCGCACGTCACCAACCACGACGATGCCGACATCACCGAGCTCGAGGCCTTCCGCGTGCAACTGAACAAGGAGAACGAGAAGAGCGGCATCAAGGTGACCATGCTCGCCTTCCTCATCAAGGCCTGCGTGGCGGCGTTGAAGAAGTTCCCCGAGTTCAACGCCTCGCTGGACGGCGACCAGCTCGTGCTCAAGCAGTACTTCCACATCGGCTTCGCCGCCGACACGCCCAACGGCCTGATGGTCCCGGTGATTAAGGATGCCGACAAGAAGGGCATCTTCCAGATCTCGCAGGAGATGAGCGAACTGGCCAAGAAGGCGCGCGACGGCAAGCTCAGTCCGGCGGAGATGAGCGGCGGCTGCTTCTCGATCAGCTCGCTGGGCGGCATCGGCGGGCGCTACTTCACGCCGATCATCAACGCGCCGGAGGTCTCCATCCTCGGCGTGTGCAAGAGCAGCACCGAGCCGCGCTGGGACGGCAAGCAGTTCGTGCCGCGGTTGATGCTGCCGTTGTCGCTGTCGTGGGACCACCGCGTCATCGACGGCGCGGCGGCAGCCCGCTTCAACGCCTACCTCGGTCAGATCCTGGCGGACTTCCGCCGGGTGCTGCTGTAAGGAGCCCGCGATGCCTCTCATCGACATCAAGGTTCCCGACATCGGCGACTTCAAGGACGTCGCCATCATCGAGGTGCTGGTCAAGCCGGGTGACACCGTCAAGGCCGAGCAGTCGCTGATCACCGTCGAGAGCGACAAGGCCTCGATGGAGATCCCCTCGTCGCACGCTGGCGTGGTCCAGGCACTGAAGGTCAAGCTGGGCGACACGGTCAACGAAGGCACGGTGATCCTCACGCTGGACGCCGCCGGCGCTGCGGCCGCGACGACGGCGGCCGCGCCTGCCGCGGCGCCGGCTGCGGCCGTGCCCACGGCGGCCCCCGCCGCTGCACCCGTGACTGCGCCGGCGGCGGCCAGCTACGCCGGCGGTGCCGACCTCGAGTGCGACATGCTCGTGCTCGGCGCCGGCCCGGGCGGCTACTCGGCCGCGTTCCGTGCGGCCGACCTCGGGCTGAAGACGGTGCTGGTGGAGCGATTTGCCACGCTCGGCGGCGTCTGCCTGAACGTCGGCTGCATCCCGTCCAAGGCACTGCTGCACGTGGCAGCGGTGATGGACGAGGTGAAGCACTTCGAGTCGCTCGGCGTCAGCTTCGCCGAGCCCACGGTGGACCTCGGCAAGCTCAAGGCGCACAAGGAAAAGGTCATCGGCAAGCTGACCGGCGGGCTGGCCGCGATGGCCAAGATGCGCAAGGTGACGGTGGTGCAGGGCACCGGCGAGTTCGCCGATCCGTTCCATCTGAAGGTTGTGCTGACCAAGGATGGCAGCACGCAGACCATCCGCTTCAAGCAGGCCATCATCGCCGCCGGCTCCGAGGCGGTGAAGCTGCCCTTCCTGCCGAAGGACGACCCGCGCATCGTCACCAGCACCGGCGCGCTCGAGCTGCGCCAGCGGCCGAAGAAGATGCTCGTCATCGGCGGCGGCATCATCGGCCTGGAGATGGGGACGGTCTATTCGACGCTGGGCGCCAAGCTCGACGTCGTCGAGATGCTCGACGGCCTGATGCAGGGCGCCGACCGCGACCTCGTCAAGGTCTGGCAGAAGCTGAACGCGCCGCGCTTCGACAAGCTGATGCTGAAGACCAAGACCGTCGGCGCCGAGGCGACGAAGGACGGCATCCGAGTGATGTTCGAGGGCCTGGACGGCACGAAGAGCGAAGGCGTCTACGACCTGGTGCTGCAGGCCGTCGGCCGCACGCCCAACGGCAAGAAGATCGCCGCCGAGAAGGCGGGCGTGATCGTCGGCGAGCGCGGCTTCATCCCGGTGGATGTGCAGATGCGCACCAACGTGCCGCACATCTTCGCCATCGGCGACATCGTCGGCCAGCCGATGCTGGCGCACAAGGCGGTGCACGAGGCGCATGTGGCAGCGGAAGTCGCCGCGGGCCAGAAGGCCGAATTCGACGCCCGCGTGATCCCCAGCGTCGCCTACACCGATCCGGAAGTGGCCTGGGTCGGCGTGACCGAAGACGAGGCCAAGGCCAAGGGTCTGAAGGTGAAGAAGGGCCTGTTCCCCTGGACGGCCTCGGGGCGCGCGATCGCCAACGGCCGCGACGAGGGTTTCACCAAGCTGCTGTTCGACGAGGAGACGCACCGCATCGTCGGCGGCGGCATCGTCGGCACGCATGCCGGTGACATGATCGGCGAGGTGGCGCTGGCCATCGAGATGGGGGCGGACGCGGTGGACATCGGCAAGACCATCCACCCGCACCCGACGCTGGGCGAGAGCATCGGTCTGGCGGCCGAGGCCTTCGAGGGCGCCTGCACCGACCTGCCGCCGGTGCGGAAGTAGCCGCGGAGTCCGCCAGCCGCTGCGCGCCTGCCGCCGCAGGGTCGGCGGGGCGCCGGGCCGTCAGCGCGGCGTGGGCGCGTTGCGCGACAGGCCCTCGGCGCGGGCATCGAGCGCGGCGCGGTCGCTGGCGCCGAGCTCGCCCACCACCGCCACCGGGCAGCGGTCCGGGGCGTCGTCGCCGGCCGTCCAGCCGGCGGCCTCTTCAGCGTCCCGGTCGGTGCGGGCAATGCCCAGCGTCGTCGACAGGCGGTTCATCGCCGCGTGGGTGCGCGCGTAGGCCAGCGCGAGGTCGTGCTCGGCATTGGCGTAGGCACGCCGCGCCGTGTAGACCTCGTTCTCGGCGTTGAGCAGGTCCAGCAGGCCGCGCTGGCCGATGTCGAACTGCTGGCGGTAGGCGTCGCGCGCCTTCTCGATGGCCAGCGTGTTGCGCTCCAGGTAGACGAGCTGCTCGGTCAGCTTGCGCGTGTCGTTGTAGGCGATCGCCGCCACCTGCCGGGCGTCGCGGCAGACGCGGTCGCGCAGGTCGGCGGCCTGGTTCATCAGTCCAACCTGCTGGCGCACGCGCGCCGTGTCGGAGCCGCCGTTGTAGAGGTTCCAGCTCAGCACGATCTCGGCCGAACCGTTGCGCTTCCGGTCCTGCATGCCGTCGACGTGGCGGCCGGCGGCGCTGCGCAGACGGGCCTCGACGCGCGGCTGGAAAGCCGACTCGCGTGCGCCGGTCTGTGCGCGGGCTGCGCGCAGCGCCTCGATGCTGGCGCTGACCGCCGGGCTGTTGCGCAGCGAGGTGGTCACGGCATCGCCGGCGCTCGCCGGCACGCCGGGCATCAGCATGGCCAGCGTCGGCAGCTGCGCAGGCGGCAGTTCGCCGACGACGCGCTGGTAGCGCGCCGTCACGTCGTGCAGGTTGGCCAGCTCGGTGGTCAGGTTCGACTCCGCCAGCGCGAGGCGCGCGCCGGCCTGCTCCAGGTCGACACCGCGGCCCACGCCGGCCTTGACGCGCGACTGGATCTGCAGGAACGCGTAGCGGTGCTGCACGTAGTTGTCCTCGGCCAGCTGCACCAGGCGGCGGAAGCGCCGCACGTCGTAGTGGGCGCGGGCTGCCTCGAGCACCGTCTGTTCGGTGGCTTCGAGCAGCTCGAAGTAGCGCGCCAACCGGTCGTGCGTCAGCCGGTCGACGTCCTTGCGCGTGCCCAGGCCATCCCACAGCAGCTGCGTCAGGCTCAGCCCGAACTGGCTGCGGTTGAGCGACTGCGTTTCGTCGGGCAGGCGCCCGGTGATGCGGTCTTCGTCGCGCCCGACGCTGGCGTTCAGGTCGACGCGGGGCAGGAAGCCGCCGCGCGCCGCGTCCACCGCATCGGTGGCCGAGCGATAGGCGTTGAAGCGGGCCGTGACCTCGGGGTTGGTGGCCACCGCCTTCTCCGCGGCCGCGCGCAGCGGGTCCGCGTTCTGGGCGACACTGCCGCCCGCTGCCAGCAGCAGCGAGATCGCTGCGCAAATCACCCTGGGTCTCGAATGCATGTTCTTTCCGGACGGTCCGAATGGCCGCCTTGTTGCGGCTCAAGCGCCGTCGAGTGTAGTGAGGGCTGACGCTCGCTTCGTGATCGGTGATGCGATGCACGCACTTTTTCACGGCCGCACCTCACGGTCGCGCACCCCTGCAACAGGGCGCGTCTTCGCGTGGCGATCGACCGGCCTCAAGTCGCGTAGTGAACGGACGAGAACAAGGCGTTGTGCGCCCTCCGAAGCTGCAGCGGCTGACCGCCTTCATTCCCATGGCTGCCGCGCCTTGGCCGCGGCGGATGGGCGTGCTCGCGGCCGCTGCGCTGATGCTGGTCTGCGCGACCAGCCTGGCCTGGGACCGTGACCTGATGTCGCGGGCCGCGCAGCGCGCCGGGCCACGGGCCGCCGCCGCCGTGGACGCCCTGCAGCCGCTGCTCGCGGGCGCGACCGGCAAGGACGCAGCGGCGCTGCTCGCCGTGGTGAACGACTTCTACAACCGACCTGTGGTGTTCACCGACGACGTCGCCGCCTGGGGGGTGGATGACCACTGGGCCAGTCCGCTCGAAACGCTCGAGAAGGGCCAGGGAGATTGCGAGGACTATGCGATCGCCAAGTACTTCAGCCTGATGGCCGCGGGCGTGCCGGCAGCGAAGCTCCGGCTGGTCTATGTGCGTGCCGCCATCGGCGGACCCGGCGGGGTGGTGCAGGCGCACATGGTGCTCGCCTACTATCCGCTCCCCGGCGGCGAGCCTCTCATCCTCGACAACCTGATCGGCGAGGTGAGACCCGCATCGCGGCGGTCCGACCTCACGCCGGTGTTCAGCTTCAACAGCGAAGGTCTCTGGCAGGGCGCCGCGGGGGCCCCGGCCGGCGATCCGATGGCACGGCTGTCGCGCTGGCGCGAGGTCCTGGCGAAGGCGCGCGCCGAGGGGTTCCAATGAGCGCAGGGAGAATTACATGTCGTTGATCGGCCAGATCTGGCTCAAGCTGTTCCTGGTGGTGCTGCTCGCCTTCGTCGGGGGTGTGGTCGTCCACACCGACTCGCTGCGCGAGACGTTGCAGGCGCAGCTGCGCCTGAAGAACGCCGACAACGCGACCGCGATCGCGCTGGTGCTGTCGCAGCAGAAGGGTGACGCGGCGCTGATGGAGCTGGTGATGTCGGCGCAGTTCGACACCGGCTTCTACCGGCGCATCCGTCTCGTCGCGCCGGACGGCGCGCAGCGCTTCCTGCGCGAGGCTGCACCGCAGCCGCTGGACGCGCCGCGCTGGTTCGCGCGCTGGCTGCCGATCGAAGCGGCCGCAGGGGTGGCACAGGTCTCCGACGGCTGGCGCGCGCTCGGCCGCGTCGAGGTCGAGAGCCACGACACCTTCGCCCACGACGAGCTCTGGCGCGCGGTGCAGCGTTCGGCCCTGGCAATGGCCCTCGTCGGCGTACTCGCCGCGCTGGCCGGTGCGCTGATCGTGCAGCGCATCCGCCGTCCGCTCGAGCTGGCGGTCGAGCAGGCACGCTCGCTCGAGCGCGGCGAGTACGTCACCGTGGCCGAGCCTGACACGCCCGAGCTGCGCCGGCTGGTGCGCGCGATGAACTCGATGGTGGCGCGCCTCAAGCTGGTGTTCGAGGGCCAGGCCAAGCAGGTGGAGACCCTGCGTCGACAGGCCACCTGTGACCCGCTGACCGGGCTGTCCCAGCGTGGCCATTTCATGGGCCAGCTCGGCGCCGCGCTGCAACGCGAGGATGGCAGCGCCGAGGGTGGCCTGGTATTGCTGCGCGTGATCGATCTCGCGGGCCTGAACCGCGCCCTCGGCCACGACACCACCGACCGACTGCTGTCGGCGATTGCGCAGGCGCTGCAGGCCTACACCGTGCGCGTCAAGGGCTGCTTCGTCGGCCGCCTCAACGGCTCGGACTTCGCGATGTGCCTGCCGGTCGGCGGCGTCGCCGAGGAGACGGCCCGGGTGCTCTCCGAGGGGCTGCGCGTGGTGCTGCCGGCCTTCGGCGCTCAGGCGGCGGTGGCTGCCGGCGCGGTGGAGGCGGCACGTGGCGTGCCGATCGCGGAACTGATGAGCACGGTCGACCTCGCGCTGGCACGCGCCGAAGCGAAGGGCCCGTTCGCGGTGGAGACTGCCGGCGAGGCCGGCGCGTCCCTGGTGAGGATGGGCGAGGGCGGATGGCGGCGTCGCATCCACGATGCACTGGCGGAAGGCCGCGTGGCCCTGGTCGAGTACCCGGTGCGCGAGAAGGGCGGTGCGCTGCTGCATCTCGAATCGCCGCTGCGCGTGCGCCTCGATGCGGACGGCGAGCTGGAGCCGGCGGCACGCTGGCTGCCACTGGCGGCGCGGGGCCGGCTCACGGCGGCACTCGACGAGCGCGCGCTCTCGCTGGCGCTGGCCGCGATCGCCTCCGACGGCCAGCCGCGGGCGGTCAATCTCGCCCTCGCCTCGCTGGCCGACAGCGGTTTCGCTGCGCGATTGCGTGCGCAGCTGCTGCAAGCGCCGCGTGCGGCGCGGCAGGTCTGGCTGGAGGTGCCGGAACCCGCGGCAGCCAATCACTTCGAGCTGGTGCGCGAGCTCGCCTGCCAGCTGCGCCCGGCGGGCGCGCGTGTCGGCCTCGAGCATGCGGGCGAACGGCTCGGCCGGGTCGAGCGACTCTTCGAACTGGGCCTGGACTACGTCAAGCTCGATGCGGCCATCACCCACCGCGTGGGCCACGACACCGCGCGGGCCGGCTTCGTCGGCGGCTTGGTGGCGATGCTGCACAGCCTGTCGCTGCAGGTGATCGCCGAGGGCGTGACCGATGAGGCCGATGCTGCCGCGCTGTGGCAGTGCGGCGTCGACGCGCAGACCGGACCCTGGGTCAGCGCTCAGGCCTCGCGCGCCGGATGAGCGGGCATGTGCCGGCGGTTCGCTGCCTCAGCCGTTGTCGACCACCAGCTTCGACTTGTTCAGCAGGTCCTGGATGACCTGCTGATCGGTCGTCAGGCCGCCGCTGAACAGGTTGACGTTCTGCAGCACGATGGTCTGGTCCGTGGCGCTGCCGTAGTTGCCGCCGGTGAATGCCCCCGACGAACTGATCTGGATCGTCGTCGTGCCGCCGCTCGAGCTGAAGTGCAGGTAGTTGGCGAGGTTGCCCACGTCGCCGCCCAGGGTCTCCCCCTGCAGCAGGTCGCGCAAGTCGATCACGTCGCCGCCCGCCGACACCGCCGAGGGGTCGAAGTCCGTGATGGTGTCGACCGCCGGTGCACCGGCCGTGCCGCGGTCGGCGAGTTGCCACTGGAAGACGTCCACGCCGCCGCCGCCGGCCAGGCTGTCGTTGCCCGCTCCGCCGATCAGGCTGTCGTTGCCCGCGCCGCCGGCGAGCGCATCGTTGCCTGCGCCGCCGAAAAGCAGATCGTTGCCGTTGCCACCACCGAGCGTGTCGGCGCCTGCGAGGCCGCGCAGCTGATCATGGCCGTCGCCGCCCGACAGCGTGTCGGCCACCGAGGTGCCGGTGAGGTGGTCGTCGCCCGCGCTGCCAGCGGGAAGCGAGGTGGAGAAGCTCGACGCGGAGCCTGGCGTCAGCGTCAGCAGCGCGACCGATGTGTCGCCGTCACCGTCCTGCATCGTGTACGACACGGTGTCGACATGGGTCGACGCCAGCTTGTTGTATTGCACGGTGGAGACCATGAACCCCTGCCCGCCGGGCAGAGTGTTGGTGAAGCGCAGGTATTCGAACGGGCTCGCAGTCGTGATCGTCTGCGCCGACGTCGAACCGTTGGACGGGCCGGGGGCGAAGGTGCCGCTGCCGACCAGGTTGCCGCCGCCGTCGTAGGCGAACCAGGTCGCCGTCGGCTGGCTGGCATTGAGCTGGCTCAGCGACACCGTGGCCTGGGTCGAGGACTCGGGCAACTGGACGATCAGGTTCTCGCTGAACTCGATGCCGCTGTTGCCCACCTGGATGCCCGGCTTGGAGCCGCCCTGGTAGTTCACCAGGTCGGGTTGCGCGGCCAGCGCCGTGAGGTTGAGATTGCCGCCGCTGGACCAGTTGGCATCCGAGAAGCCCCACAGGCCGCCCACGCTGCTGCGCCAGGTCGCCTCGCTGCTGCCTCCGGCCGTGCCGCTGGCAGTCTGGTTCGATGTGTAGGTGAACGAGCCGTCGGCGGCGACCAGCAGCGTGCCATGGGCCAGCGTCACCGTCGTCGTTCCGCTCGCGGGCACGGCCACGCCGTTGACGTCGACCAGCGACTTCGCCGCATCGATGGCGGCGTCGTTGGTCAGCAGGTTGCCGCTGACCGAGCCGCTCCAGGCCACCGTGCCCGTGTCGTTCGCGGCGGCCGGAGTGCTGTCGGTCAGCGTGATGGACACGGTGGTCCATGCGCCGGTCGTGCTGCCGTCGGTCGGGCGGTAGGCGAAGCTGTCCACCACCGGCGCCGAGCCATGCGAAGCCGCTGGCGCGAAGTAGCGGTAGCTGCCGTCGGCATTCATCACCACGGTGCCGCCGAGGGCGGTGGTGATCGTGTTGACGCCGTTGGCCGCCACTGCCGATCCGCCGGCGCTCGCGCCGAACTCGGCCACGCCGGTGGCCGCGGTCTCGACATCGGTGTCGTTGGCCAGCACGCTGGCGAGCATGCCGCTGCTGCCTTCGCCGACCGTGGCCGTGTCCGCAACGCCCACCGGTGCATCGTTCACCGCGAGCACGTCGATCGGCAACGTGAGTGTGGTCGTCGCACTGTTTCCGTTCGGCTCACTCGCCGTCGCGCTGATCGTCAGCGACGTGCTGCCGTTGAAGTCGGCCGGCGCGCGGTACTGCAGGCCGGCGAGGTTCCAGCCCGCAAGCCCGACCGAGGTGCCGCCGGCGGTGGCGGTGAAGGTGTGGGTGCCGTCGGTCAGTGTGCCGCCGACTTGCAGCCCGGACACGCTCACCGCCAGCGTTTCGCTGCCGTCCGTGTCGATCGCGGAGACACCGAGCGTGCCGAGGCGGATGTAGCCGTCTTCCGGACCCGACAGGCGCTGCGGGAAGTAGCCGCCGTCGCCGATGGCGACGAAGCTGCCCACGGCAGTGCCGGTCGCGGTGAGCGACGCCGCGTCGGGATAGAGGCTGAAGTTGGCGGTGCTCAGGTCGATCGGCGTACCGCCGTTGACGGCCAGGTTGACGTCCAGCGCGCCCGACCCGTCGCCGTTGTACATGACGACTTCGACGCTGTAGTAGCCGCTGACGGTCGGCGTGAATCCGCTTGCGCTGAAGTTGCCGTAGTTGTTGAAGCCCCGGTCGTAGACCGTGGTGCCACCGATCTTCGCCAGCAACGTGTCGTCGCGGTAGCCCGACAGCGTGTAGGTGTTGCCCGCCTGGAGATAGACGTAGCCGCTGGCGCGGTAAGCATCGTCCACACCCACGCTGGCCACCGCGAGGTTGGTGGTCTGGAGGGTCGAGGTCGCCGCGAGCCCCTGCAGGGCTGTTTCCACCGTCGCCGTGTTGCCGGCGCTGGAGGGGCTGACCGTCGGAACGTTGTCGTAGAACTGCAGCGTCAGGCCGAGCGACGGCGGCACCGGATTGAGGGTCAGCGTCGGCGCGTCGGCCACGGGCTGGATGTCGATGGCCAGCGTGGCCGTGGCGCCGAAGCTGTGGCCGTCGTAGGGACGGAAACCGATGCGTGCGTAGTCCTGGTTGAGGTTGCCGACGCCGCCGGCGGCGAAGCTGCCGTCGCCGGACTCGTTGGCGTCCGGCACGAAGCGCAACCGTCCGGCGTCGATGTCGGCGCGGCTGACGGCCTGGTTGGCCGCGACACTCACCCAGGCACTGCCGTCGAAGTACTGCAGCGTGCCATCGGCCGGCAGGCTGGTCAGCTGGATGCTCAGCGCGGTCGAGTCGTCGTCGGACACACCGAACGCGGACCAGCCGATGGCCAGAGCGCTGTCCTCGAGGCCTGCGATGCTGCCGCCGGTGGCCGTGGGCGGGGCGTTCGTGCCGGTGACGCTGATGACGAGGCTGGCTGCAGAGGTGGCGCCGGTCTCGTCGGTGACCGTGAAGGGGATGGTGATGAGCTGCGTCTGGCCGGCGCCCAGCGCTTGGTAGGCCGGGTCGGCCGCATCGAAGCTGTAGCTGCCGTCGCTGTTGAAGGAGAGGCCCGGCGGCGCGAGCCCCGTGAGGGCGAAGTCGAGCAGGCTTCCGCTGTCGACGTCGGTGGCGAGGACCGAGCCGTTGACGGTGCCTGCGCCTTCGGCGACGCTGAGGCTGGCCGCCTGCGCGACCGGCGCGTCGTTGATGCCGTTGACCGTGACGACCACGGTGCGCGGCGTGCCGTCGGCGCTGACGACGACGAAGTTCTCCGTCACTGCACTGCCTGCCGGGAGCGCCTGCACGTTGGGGCTGCCATTGGCGAGGGTGTAGGTCCACACGCCGGCCGCGCTGACCGAGAAGCTGCCGAAGGTGCCGGGGACGTTGGACTGCGCGGTGAACAACGACTGGCCTGCGTCGGGGTCACTGACAGTCAGCGTGCCGGTGGCGGTGAGGGTGGTGTCCTCGCGCACCGTGCCGGTGAGCGTGCCGTCGATGGTCGGCGCATCGCCGGTGCCGATGACGGTGATGACCAGATTGGCCGTCGACGTGGCGCCGGCATTGTCGGTCACCGTGTACGGCACGGTGATGAGCTGCGTCTGCCCGTCGGCGAGCGCCTGGTAGGCGGCGTGGGCCGGATCGAAGCTGTAGCTTCCGTCGCTGTCGAAGCTCAGGCCGGCCGGTGCAGCACCGTTCAGGGCGAACGTGAAGCTGCTTGCCGCGTCCACGTCCGAGGCCGTCACCGAGCCAGTGACGACGACGGCATCCTCTGCCACCGCAAAAGCCGCGGCCTGAGCCACCGGCAGGTCGTTGGTGCCGGTGACCGTGATGACCAGGTTCGCGGTGGCGACGGCGCCCTGGTCGTCGGTCACGGTGTAGGGCACCGTGAGGACCGTGGACTGACCGACCCCGAGCGACTGATAGGCAGCGTTCGCCGGATCGAAGCTGAACACGCCACCGGCATCGAACGTCAGCCCGGCCGGGGCCGGTCCGTTCAGAGCGAAGCTCAACGTGGCGCCGGCATCGGAGTCGGCCGCGACGAGCGCGCCAGCGACCACGGGGGCGTCTTCGGCCACCGTGATGGCCGAGCTCGAGGCGATCGGCGCATCGTTGACCGGCGTGAGGTTGATCGTGGTGCCAGCGTTGACGGTGACCGTGCCGTCGGACACCGAGTAGCTGAAGCTGGTGCTGGTCGCAGCGAGCAGATCGGCCGGCGCATCGAACTGCAGCCCGGCGAGCTGGGCGGCCGTGAGCACCTGGCTGTTGGCGACGGCCGTGCCGTCGGCCAGCGTGACCGTGCCCAGCGAGGGCAGGCCGGTGACGGTGATCGTCAGCGCGTCGCCGTCGACGTCGGTCGGGGCGGCGAGCCCCAGGGGCGTATCGGCAGACTCTTCCGCGACGGTGATGGTGCTGCTCGAGACGGCAGGCGCATCGTTGACCGGCGTGAGGTTGATCGTGGTGCCAGCGTTGACGGTGACCGTGCCGTCGGACACCGAGTAGCTGAAGCTGGTGCTGGTCGCAGCGAGCAGATCGGCCGGCGCATCGAACTGCAGCCCGGCGAGCTGGGCGGCCGTGAGCACCTGGCTGTTGGCGACGGCCGTGCCGTCGGCCAGCGTGACCGTGCCCAGCGAGGGCAGGCCGGTGACGGTGATCGTCAGCGCGTCGCCGTCGACGTCGGTCGGGGCGGTGAGCCCCAGGGGCGTATCGGCAGACTCCTCGGCCACCGCGATGGTCGAACTCGAGGCGATCGGCGCATCATTGACCGGCATCACGTCGAACCGGAAGATGTTCGGCGTTGCATCGAACGCGCCCGCGCTGTCCTGGACGCTGAAGGTGAAACTCGCGTAGGGCGCGCCGTTGCCGTCACCGGCCGGCACGAACGCCAGCGTGCCGGCGTCGATCTGCGCGGCCGACACCACCGTGCCCGGCAGCAGCGGAGCGCCGTTCAGCAGCAGCGTGCCCGCTGCAGGCAGGCTGTTGATGCGCACGTTCGCCAGCGTCTGGCCGGTGTCGGCATCGCTGAAGCCGAAGTCGGCGGCCTGCAGCGTGTAGCCGCCGTCCTCCGCCAAGGTGCGGACCACGTCGGCGCCGTCCGGCGCGCCGTTGGCGCCGACCGCGACGTTGACTGTCGCGGCCGACGTGGCACCCGAGGCGTCGCGCACGGTGTAGCTGATCGTCGCCGTGCCGGAGAAGTCGGCCCCCGGCGTGAAGCCCAGCGTGCCGTCGGCATTGACCACCACGTTGCCTTGGCTCGGGTCGGCCACGCTGGCGGCCGTCACCGTCAGGGCCTCGCCCTCGACGTCGCTGTCGTTGGCCAGCACGTCGATCATCGCCGGCGTGTTGATCGGGGTCGACGCGAAGTCCGCCTGCGCCTGCGGTGCGTCGTTGATGGGTGTGACCGTCAGCGACAGCGTGCTGGTCGTGCTGAGGCTGCCGTCGCTGACGGTCACCTCGATCGCCGGCACCGAGCCGTTGAAGTTCGGCGCCGGGGCGTAGGTCCAGTCGCCGTCGACGGACATGCTCAACGTGCCCACGCCGCCGACGACGGCCGTGCTGCCGGCGGGATGGGTGATGCCACCGAAGCGGAACGAAGCGACCGCCAATGACGGGCCGTCGATGTCGCTGTCGTTGCCGAGCACGTTGCCAGTGGCGATGCCGTCCTCCGCCAGGGTGGCGCTGTCCGGTTGCGTGAGCGGCGCATCGTTGACGGCCTGCACCGTGACCAGCGCGGTGACCGGGGTCGATGTGCCGCCCTCGTCGTCGGTGACCGTGAAGCCGATGCCGACGCTGCCGTGGAAGTCGGGGTCCGGCATGAACACCAGGTTGGCGGCCTGCGCGGGCGTGAGTGCCATGCCGGCCATCACCGGCGTCGTGCCGTCGGCCAGGGTCAGCGTGCCATTGGCGGGGAGGTCGGTGACGGTCACCGTGGTGACCGTGCCGTCGATGTCGGTGCCGCCCAGTCGCACAGCCACAGGCATGTCCTCGTGGCCGCGGCCGCCGGAGCCGGCCGCGGCCACGGGCAGATCGTTCACGGCGAGGATGATCAGCGACACGGTGGCGGGCGGCGATGTCGCGCCGCCGTCGTCGGTCACCGTGTAGCTCAGGGTCTGGGTGCCATGGAACTCGGCACCGGGGCGGTAGAGCAGCGAGGCTGCCTGGTCGGGCGGGAGCGTCTGGCCGACCGTGACCGGCGTCACGCCGTCGGCCAGCCACAGTGTGCCGCCAGCTGGCAGGGCGGTGACCGTGACGCGGACGATGTGGCCATCGACGTCGGAGCCGGACAGCGACACCGGCAGCGCGCCGTCCTCGGCGCCGAGCGAAATCGAAGCCGCGGCCACCGGGGCGTCGTTCACGGCGGTGAGCGTGACTGAGGTGCCCCCGGAGAGGGTCTGGCCGTCGACGGTGAGGCTGTAGACGAAGTCGCCGGCCGGCGCTCTGCCGTCGTAGTCGGCAGGTGGCACGTAAACCAGGCCGGGCAGGTCGGCCGGGTTCAGCACGGTGCCTGCCGTGACCAGGGTGCCGTCGGCCTTGCGGATTTCTCCCACGGCCGGCACTTGTTCGACTCGGATCGTGCCACCCGCGGCGGCACCGCCCGGCGCCGTCAGTCCGAGGTTGGTGGGGCCCTCTTCCTCGGCCGCGGAGATGGTGCTGGAAGGGGCGTCCGGCGCGGGCTGCCCGCCGGCCGCGCCTGCCGGCGCCACGGTGGCGCCGCCGGCGACAACGGCGACGCGCAACTCGGCATCGGCCGTGCGGCGCGGGATCTCGGCGGCCGCCACGCCTTCGCTGATACGGTCGACGCGCAGTGCCGCTTCCAGGCTGCCGCCCTCGCCGCCTGCCAGGCCGGCGGCCGGCGCGGCGTGGCGATCGCCGGCGTTCAATGCGCTGATCGCGCGGTCGACCTCGTCGTCGTTCGGCACCTGGGCATCGGCAGTCCGCGCGACCGGCGCGTCGCCGTGGGCGATCTGCACGATCCCGTCCTGGGTGGTCAGCAGTTGATCGCCCTGGCGCACGAGGTCGCCCACCTTCAGCTGGCGAAGCTTGCCGTCGGCGCCGCGGATGAGGGCAGTGCCCCACAAGGAGGCGACTTTTCCTTCGGGCGAGCGGGCGATCACGGGCATGACGAGGCCTTGTTTCATTGCTGCAGAGCAGTGGCAACCGAGCGTAATGGAGCGCGCAGCACTGAAGGCGCGTGATGACGAGGTGCCCGTGATGAACATCACCGGATTCGCGAATCCGTGTGTCGATAAGGCATCGGGCAGCGCCGGGAAAGAGAGCGATACACATCCCCGGCTGAGCGGCCATGCGGCCCGATGCTCAGCGACTTGAGAAGGCGAGGTGCGGCCGCGGAGCGCGGCGTGTCAGCGTTCGCGCAACGCGTAGGCCTTGGCCTTGAGCACCGGCTTGAGCAGGTAGGCCAGCACCGACTTGTTGCCGGTGAGGATGTCGACTTCGGCGGTCATGCCAGGAATGATGGGCAAGCGGTCGTTGAACCTGGCTCCCTTGGTGCGCACCCGCACCAGGTAGAACGCGTTGCCCCGTTCGTCGACCACCGTGTCGGGGCTGATGTTCTCCACCTCGGCGTCCATGCCGCCGTAGATGGAGAAGTCGTAGGCGCTGAACTTCACCGTGGCGGCCTGGCCGGGGGCGATGAAGGCGATGTCCTTGGGCTGGATGCGCGCCTCCAGCACCAGTGCGTCGTCCAGGGGCACGATCTCGACGATGTCCTTGCCCGGCTGCACCACGCCACCCACGGTGTTGGCGAGCAGCCGCTGCACGCGGCCGCGCACCGGGCTCCGGATCTGCGACTTGTCGACCTTGTCGGCGAGTGCCACCGCGCCTTCGTTTAGCGCGTTGAGCCGGCCGACCACCTCGGCGAGCTCCTTGCGTGCCTCGTTGCGGAAGGTCAGCTCGGTCTCCTGGATCTTGCGCTGCGCCTCGCCGACGGCCGCCTGCACGCGGGCGATCTGCGCCCCGGCCTGCTCCGACTCGCCCCGCGCGCGCGCGACGTCGCGCTCCAGGCGCAGGATGTCGACCTCGGAGACGGCGCCGCTGGCCAGTAGCGGGCGCGTCTTGGCAAGCTCCTGCTGGCTCAGGTCGAGGCTGCGCTCGGCCGAGGTGCGCCGGGCGCGCATCTCGGAGAGTTCCTGCTCCCGCTGCCGCAATTGCTGGCGGTTGATCGCCAGCAGGGTGTTCAGCTCGGACTGCCGCGTCTCGTACAGGCGGCGCTCGCCGTCGACGATGGCCTTCTCTTCGTCGCCGCTCGCGGCAGGGGGCAGGAAGGGCGTGCCGTCGGCCAGCGCGCGCAGGCGGGCCTGCCGGGCGCGCAGCGCAAAGCCCTGGGCGGCGCTCTCGCGCACGCCGGAGGTGGCGCGCGTCTCGTCGATCTTCAGCAGCAGCTGGTCGCGCTCGACCACCTGGCCTTCCTGGACGAGGATCTCGGAGACCACGCCGCCGTCGAGCGACTGCACGAGCTGCAGCTGGCGCGACGGAATCACGCGCGCCTCGCCGCGCGTCACCTCGTCGACATGGGCGAGGGCAGCCCAGGCGACGAGCAGCACGACCACCACCACGGCGGTGCGCACGATGGTCTGCGCGCGCTGCGTGCCCTGGCGCGACATCACCGCCTCGGCCTCGGCCTCGAAGCTGCGCAGGCCGGCGTCGGCCTCCTGCGCCGGTGCGCCGAACAGCCGGCGCGAGGCGCGGGCGGTGAGCCGGTCGGAGGCGTCGGGCCTCATGCCGCCCTGGCCACGCGGCCGCTGGTCAGCGCTTCCATGATGCGGTCGCGCGGTCCGTCGGCGACGATCCTGCCGCCGTCGATGACGATCACGCGCGACACCATCGCCAGCATCGAGGTGCGGTGCGTCACCAGCACCACCGTCTTGTCCTGCGCGAACGCACTGACGCGCTGGGTGATCTGCGCCTCGGAGGTGAAGTCCATCGCGCTGGTCGGCTCGTCGAGCAGCAGGATGGGCGCGTTGTGCAGCAGCGCGCGCGCCAGGCCGACGCCCTGGCGCTGGCCCCCGGAGAGCAGCTCGCCGCGTTCGCCCACCGGCATGTCGAAGCCGCGCGGGTGGCGGTTGACGAACTCGGCCAGGCCCGCCGTCTCGGCCGCGGCCAGCACCGCCGAGTCGTCCGCATAGGGCAGCCCGAGCGTGATGTTCTCGCGCAGCGTGCCATAGAAGAGCATCACGTCCTGCGACACGCAGCCGAGGCTGCGGCGCACGTCGGCCGGGTCGAGCTGGCGCAGGTCGATGCCGTCGAGCAGCACCGCGCCGTCGGTCGGCTGGTACAGGCCCATGATCAGGCGCTGGATGGTCGACTTGCCCGAGCCGACGCGGCCGATCAGCGCGACATGCTCTCCCGCGGCGATCTTGAAGCTGATGCCGTCGAGCGCCGCGTCCTTGCGGTTCGGGTAGGCGAAGTGGACGTTGCGGAACTCGATGTCGCCGCGCAGCTGCGGGCGGTGGATGAAGTTGTCGCCGAGCGGCCGCTCGACCGGCTTGGCCATGATCTGGTCGAGGCTGGACATGGCGGTGCGCGCGCCCTGGTACTGCATCAGCAGGCCGACGATCTGCCCGGCCGGCGCGAGCGCCCGGCCGGACAGCATCGAGGCCGCGATCAGCGCGCCCATGGTCAGCTCCCGCTCGCCGATCAGGTAGACGCCGATGATGACGATGGCCACCGTGGCTGCCTGCGTGAGGAAGGTGGTGACATACATCGCCGTTGCCGACACGCCGCGCATCTTCACGCCGGTGGCGGCGAGGAAGGCGTTGGCACGCTCCCAGCGCGCCTGCACCACGCCCTCGGCGCCCTGCGTCTTGATCGTCTCGATGCCGGTCAGGCTCTCCACCAGCGTGGCGTTGCGTTGCGCGCCGGCGCGCCAGGTCGACTCCGAAAGTTCGTGCAGCCGATGCTGCAGCACCCAGCCCATCAGCAGGATGAGCAGCGCGGCGACCACCACCGGAACCGCCAGCCAGGGCGAGATCCAGGCCATCACGCCGACGAACAGCAGCGCAAAGGGCAGGTCGACCAGCGCGGTGACCGTGCCCGAGGCGATGAAGTCGCGCACCTGCTCGAAGCCGCGCAGGTTGGCGGCGAACGAGCCCACCGACTCCGGCCGCTGCTCGAGCCGCATGCCAAGCACACGCTCCATCAGCGTCGCGGAGATGCGCACGTCGATGCGCGCGCTCGCCTCGTCGACGAAGCGGCTGCGCAGCAGGCGCATGAACAGGTCGGCGCCGAGCACCAGCACCACGCCGATGGCCAGTGCCCACAACGTCTCGACGGCATGGTTCGGTACCACGCGGTCGTAGACGTTCATCGAGAACATCGGGAAGGCCAGCGCGAACAGGTTGATGAGCAGCGCGGCCCACAGCACGTCGCGGTAGACGAAGCGCTGCTCGAGCAGGGCACCCCAGAACCAGTGGCCGGAGCGCAGCGGCTTCACCGTGGCGTCGGCGCGCTCGGTGCGGCTGTCGAAGCGGAAGTGCGGCCGCGCGAACAGCACCACGCCGGTGTAACGCGCGGCGAGCTCGTCGCGCGACAGGCTCACCGCGCCCTGGCCGGTCTCCGGCAGCAGCACGCGGGACTGGACGCCGCCCGCCTCGTCGTCCTGCCAGCCGAGCAGCACGCAGGCGCGGTTGTCGGTGAGCACCAGGATGGCCGGCAGTGTTGCTGCGTCGAGCGCGGCCAGCTCCAGCCGCTGCAGCCGCGTCGCCATGCCGGCACGCGCGGCGGCGCGCTCGGCGAGTTCGATGCTCAGGCGTCCGTCGCGCAGCGGCAGCGCCGCCGACAGCGAGGCGCGCGTGGCGGCCTGACCGTGCAGCCGGCACAGCTCGACCAGGCAGTCGAGCAGCGGGTCGGGGTGGATCAGGTCCTCGCGCAGGCGCACGGCTGTCGCCTTGGGGTTCGCAGCGCTGTCCTGGGGAGCGGTCGAGGTCATGGACGAGTGCGCTGCCATCAGCCGATATCGGCGCAGTGGATGCCGAACTGGCCCTTGCGGCGGTCGTCGAACCAGCGCTGCAGCGTTTCCTTCACGGTGCGGAAGGCGATCTGCTCCCACGGGATCTCTTCTTCGCGGAACAGCTGCGCCTCGATCGTCTCCGGGCCGGGCTCGAAGCGCGTGTCGAGCAGCTTCGCCCGGTAGAAGAAGTGCACCTGGCCGACGCGCACGACGTTGAGGACGGTGAACAGGGCCTGCATCTCGACCCTCGCGCCCGCTTCCTCGATGGTCTCGCGCAGTGCGCCTTCGGCGGTGGTCTCGCCGAGCTCCATGAAGCCGGCGGGAAGCGTCCACAGGCCATAGCGCGGCTCGATGTTGCGGCGGCACAGCAGCACCTGGTCGTCCCAGGCAGGCACGGTGCCGACCACGTTCAGCGGATTCTCGTAGTGGATGGTGCCGCAGACCGTGCAGGTGGCACGCTCGCGGTTGTCGTCGGCCGGCACGGTGTATTGCGCCGGCGCACCGCAGGCACGGCAGTGCTTGATGCTGCGCGGGTTGAACATGGCGGCGGCAGTGTAGCGTGCAGGGCATCGCCAAGGGCCTCGTGGCATCATCGCCGCAGACATCTGAACGCATGCCGGGAGCCGCTTCCATGACTTTCGTCCTCACTCCGCCTGCCGTGCCCGCGGTGCCCGTGGCGGGCGCCGCGTCCGGCACGCAGTTTCCCGTGCACCGCATCTACTGCGTCGGCCGCAATTACGTCGAACACGCCAAGGAGATGGGTTTCACCGGCCGCGAGCCACCGTTCTTCTTCATGAAGCCGGCCGACGCCGTGCTGCCGGTGGCCGAGGGCGAGGTCGGGCGCATGCACTATCCGAGCCTGACGAAGGACCTGCACCATGAGGTCGAACTGGTCGTCGCCATCGGCAGGGGCGGGCGCAACATCGCCGCGGCCGATGCCCTGGGCCATGTCTGGGGTTATGCGGTCGGCCTGGACATGACGCGCCGCGACCTGCAGGGCGAAGCGAAGAAGCAGGGCCGGCCCTGGTGCATCGGCAAGGGCTTCGACGAATCCGCGCCGATCGGACCAGTTCGGCCGGCTGCGCAGTGCGGCCTCGGCGAGGGCTCAGCCATCGTGCTGGAGGTCAATGGCGCCGTGCGCCAGAAGAGCACGATCGGCAAGTTGATCTGGAGCATCCCGGAGATCATCGAGCATGTGTCGGCGGCCTGGACGCTGGCGGCCGGCGACCTGATCTTCACCGGCACGCCCGAGGGCGTGGCCGCGGTGGTGGCCGGCGACACGCTCGACGCGCGCATCGACGGCGTCGGATCGCTGCGGGTGCAGGTGATCCAGGGCTGAGCACGAGGAATTTCACGCCATGGCCATGCAGCTCTACAACTACTTTCGCTCCTCGGCCTCGTACCGCGTGCGCATCGCGCTCGCACTCAAGGGGCTGGAGTACGACTACATCCCGGTGCATCTGACGCGCAACGAACAGTTCAAGGAGTCGTACGCGGCGCTGTCGCCGGCACGGCTGGTGCCGCTGCTCAGGGATGGCGAGAGCATCGTCACGCAGTCGCTGGCGATCGTGGAGTACCTCGACGAACTGCATCCGCAGCCTCCGCTGCTGCCCGGTGATGCGACGGCCCGGGCGCGCATCCGCGCGCTGGCGCTCGACGTGGCCTGCGAGATCCATCCGCTGAACAATCTGCGCGTGCTGCGCTACCTGGTGAACGACCTCAAGGTGTCGGAAGACGACAAGAACCGCTGGTACCTGCATTGGGTGGAGACCGGACTCGAGGCGGTCGAGCAGCAACTCGCCACGCACCCGGGCACCGGCCGCTTCTGCCATGGCGATGCGCCGACGCTCGCCGACGTGGTGCTGGTGCCGCAGATCCACAACGCCAAGCGCATGGACTGTCGGCTCGACCATGTGCCCACGGTGATGCGCATCTTCGAGGCCTGCATGGGCCTCGATGCCTTCGCAAAGACGCAGCCTTCGGCCTGTCCCGACGCGGCCTGAGGCGCCTGGTGTCTCCCGCCCACCGCGACTGGCTGCGCCCCGACTGGGATGCGCCGCGCGTCGGCGCGCTGATGACCACGCGTGCCGGCGGTGTCAGCGAAGGGCCTTTCGCCAGCATGAACATCCGCGGTGGCCTGGGCGACGATCCGCTGGCGGTGGCGCGCAATCAGGCCATCTTCGCGGCGGCGATCGGCGCCAAGCCGGTGTGGCTGAACCAGGTGCACGGCAAGGAGGTGGTCCGGCTCACGGTCGGGCACATCGGCACGCAGCCGACGGCCGATGCGAGCGTCTGCTGCGAGCCCGGCATCGCCTGCACGGTGCAGGTGGCCGACTGCCTGCCGGTGCTGTTCGCCGCGCCGCAAGGGCGGGGTGTGGCGGGTGCCCATGCCGGCTGGCGCGGGTTGTCGCTCGGTGTGCTGGAGGCGACCCTGGCGTCACTGTGCGATGCCGCCGGCTGCGAGCCCGCGCAGGTCCAGGTCTGGCTCGGACCGTGCATCGGGCCGCGGCAGTTCGAGGTGGGGCCGGATGTGCTCGAGGCCTTCGGCGCCATCCCCGGCGGCCCGGCCGCCCCGTATTTCGCGCCGCACGCGCCGGACAAGTGGCTGGCCGACCTCGCCGGCCTGGCGCGCTGGCGGCTTCGCCTGGCCAGCGTCACCGACGTCAGCGGCGGTGCCTGGTGCACCGTGGAGGACGCCTCACGGTTCTTTTCGTACCGGCGCGACCGTCTGACCGGGCGCATGGTCGCCGCGGTCTGGCTGGACCGCCGCCAATGAGGCTGCCGAGTTGGCCGCCTCGGCGGCGCGCCGTGCGCGTTTGCGTGCCGGTGTGCCCAGCACGTAGAGCACGATGGACAGCGGCAGCACGCCGTAGAGCAGGACCGTGAAGACCGCACCGAGCACGGTCCCATTCGGGCTGGTCGCCTCCGCGACCGCCATCATCAGCACCACGTAGCCCCAGGCGATCGCGACGAGGTACATCTTTCTTACCGAATGATGAAATTCAACGTCATGATGTGGTAAGCTTTCCAGGTAACACTGATTCCACAAGAACAGCTTCGTCGACCAGAAGCATCCGTGAGGAGACTTACATGAAAACGACATCCCGTCCGGCGACCCGGGCTTCGATGGATCCGGCCGAGGCTGCCAAGGCCTTCGGCTCCACCGTCGGCGAGGTCTGGAAGTCGCTGTCCGACCTGAACTTGCCGCTGCCCGAGGTGTCACGCCTGCAGGCCGACTACCTCAAGCAGGCCACCGAGCTCTGGAACCAGAATCTGCGCGTCGCGCAGGCCGAAGGAGAGGCTGCGCCGTCGCCGGCCGACAAGCGCTTCGCCGCGCAGGATTGGCTGAAGAACCCGGCCAGCGCCTACATCGCGCAGATGTACCTGCTCAACGCGCGCACGCTCATGCAGATGGCCGACGCCGTCGAAGGCGACGCCAAGACCAAGCAGCGCATCCGGTTCGCGGTACAGCAATGGGTCGACGCCTCCTCGCCGAGCAACTACCTTGCCCTGAACCCGGAGGCGCAGCGCAAGGCGCTGGAGACGAAGGGCGAGAGCATCAGCCAGGGGCTGCGCCACCTGTGGAACGACATCCAGCAGGGCCACCTCTCGCAGACCGACATGAGCGTCTTCGAGGTCGGCCGCAACGTCGCCACCACCGAAGGCGCCGTGGTGTTCGAGAACGAACTGTTCCAGCTCATCGAGTACAAGCCGCTGACGGCGAAGGTGTACGAGCGGCCGATGCTGTTCGTGCCGCCGTGCATCAACAAGTACTACATCCTCGACCTGCAGCCGGACAACTCGCTGATCCGCTACACGGTCGAGCAAGGCCACCGCCTGTTCGTCGTCAGCTGGCGCAACGCCGACGAGAGCATTGCCGACTTCTCCTGGGACCAGTACATCGAGGACGCGGCGATCCGCGCCATCCGCGAGGTGCAGGACATCAGCGGCAGCGAGCAGATGAACATGCTGGGCTTCTGCGTCGGGGGCACGATCCTCTCCACGGCATTGGCGGTGCTGGCGGCCCGCGGCGAACAGCCGGCGGCCAGCCTGACGCTGCTGACCACGCTGCTGGACTTTTCCAACACCGGCGTGCTCGACCTGTTCATCGACGAGGCGATGGTGCAGATGCGCGAGATGACGCTCGGCCCTGCGAGCCCGGGAGGCGGCAGCCTGCTCAAGGGGCAGGAACTCGCCTCGACCTTCAGCTTCCTGCGCCCCAACGACCTGGTGTGGAACTACGTCGTCGGCAATTACCTGAAGGGCGAGACGCCGCCACCATTCGACCTGTTGTACTGGAACAGCGACAGTACCAACCTGCCGGGGCCGATGTACTGCTGGTACCTGCGCAACACCTACCACGAGAACAACCTCGCCAAGCCGGGCAAGGTGACGGTGTGCGGCGAGAAGGTCGACCTCGGTGCGATCAAGGCGCCGACGTACGTCTACGCCTCGCGCGAGGACCACATCGTGCCCTGGGACGGTGCGTACCTGAACACGCAGGTGCTCTCCGGCGCGAAGGGCCAGGTCCGCTTCGTGATGGGCGCTTCGGGGCACATCGCCGGCGTGATCAACCCGCCGGCCAAGGGCAAGCGCAGCCACTGGATCGGCTCGACGAACGCCTTGCCGGCGGATCCGCAGGCCTGGTTCGCCAAGGCCAAGGAATACCCTGGAAGCTGGTGGACCGACTGGGCGAACTGGCTGAAGGGACACGCCGGCAAGCAGATCCCCGCCCCGAAGGCCTACGGCAACCGCGGCCACAAGGCCATCGAACCGGCACCCGGCCGCTACGTCAAGCAGAAGGCCTGAGACCGGGTCGATGGGGCTTGATGCCTCATCGGCGAAGCGCGACAGTGTGACCTGACAGAACTCATCCACCGACCCGTTCCATCGCAGGAGACTCGCTCATGACCACCGACATCGTGATCGTCGCCGCCGCCCGCACTGCCGTCGGCAAGTTCGGCGGTACGCTCGCCGCCACCCCCGCGCCCGAACTCGGCGCCGCGGTGATCGCCGAGCTGCTCAAGCGCGCCAAGCTGGAAGGCGGGCAGATCGGCGAGGTCATCCTCGGCCAGGTGCTGCAGGCCGGCGCCGGGCAGAACCCGGCACGCCAGTCCGTCATCAAGTCGGGACTGCCCCAGCACGTCCCGGCGATGACCATCAACAAGGTCTGCGGATCGGGTCTGAAGGCGGTCATGCTCGCAGCACAGGCGATCCGCGATGGCGACTCCGAGATCGTCATCGCCGGCGGCCAGGAAAACATGAGCCTTGCGCCGCACGTGTTGCCCAACTCCCGCAACGGCCAGCGCATGGGCGACTGGAAGCTGGTCGACTCGATGATCGTCGACGGCCTGTGGGACGTCTACAACCAGTACCACATGGGCATCACGGCCGAGAACGTGGCGAAGAAGTACGGCGTCAGCCGCGAGGCCCAGGACGCGCTGGCGCTGGCCTCGCAGCAGAAGGCCGCCGCCGCGCAGGATGCCGGCAAGTTCAAGGACGAGATCGTGCCGTTCAGCATCGCGCAGAAGAAGGGCGACCCGATCGTCTTCGCCAACGACGAGTTCCTCAATCGCAAGACCAGCGCCGAAGGACTGGCCGGCCTGCGCCCGGCCTTCGACAAGGCCGGCAGCGTGACTGCCGGCAACGCGTCCGGCCTGAACGACGGCGCCGCCGGCGTGGTGGTGATGAGCGCCAAGAGCGCCGACAAGCTCGGCCTGACGCCGCTGGCGCGCATCGCCAGTTACGCCAGCGCCGGCCTCGACCCGGCGACCATGGGCATGGGCCCGGTGCCGGCCAGCCAGCGTGCACTGCAGCGCGCCGGCTGGAAGGCCGCCGACCTCGACCTGCTCGAGATCAACGAGGCATTCGCTGCGCAGGCCTGCGCGGTGCACCAGGAGATGGGCTGGGACACCAGCAAGGTCAACGTCAACGGCGGCGCCATTGCCATCGGCCACCCGATCGGCGCCTCCGGTTGCCGCATCCTCGTCACGCTGCTGCACGAGATGCAGCGCCGCAATGCCAAGAAGGGCATTGCCTCGCTGTGCATCGGCGGCGGCATGGGCGTGGCGCTGACGGTCGAGCGCTGAAGCGGACACACAACACGATTTCAACCAGGAGAGACACATGGCTCAGAAGCTTGCGTACGTGACGGGCGGCATGGGTGGCATCGGCACTGCGATGTGCCAGCGCCTGCACAAGGACGGGTTCAAGGTCATCGCGGGCTGCGGCCCGAGCCGTGACTTCAACAAGTGGCTCGGCGAGCAGAAGGCGCTGGGTTACACCTTCTACGCATCCGTCGGCAACGTGGGCGACTGGGACTCGACGGTCGCCGCGTTCGAGAAGGTCAAGGCCGAGCACGGCACGGTGGACGTGCTGGTGAACAACGCCGGCATCACGCGCGACGGCATGTTCCGCAAGATGAGCCGTGCCGACTGGGACGCGGTGATCGAGACCAATCTGACCAGCCTGTTCAACGTCACCAAGCAGGTGATCGAGGGCATGCTCGACAAGGGCTGGGGCCGCATCGTCAACATCAGCTCGGTCAACGGCGAGAAGGGCCAGTTCGGCCAGACCAACTACTCCGCCGCCAAGGCCGGCATGCACGGCTTCACGATGGCGCTGGCGCAGGAAGTGGCCAACAAGGGGGTGACGGTGAACACCGTGAGCCCGGGCTACATCGCCACCGACATGGTCAAGGCGATCAAGCAGGAAGTGCTGGACAAGATCGTCGCCGGCATCCCGGTCAAGCGCCTGGGCACGCCGGAGGACATCGCCTCGATCGTGTCGTGGGTGGCGTCGGACGAGTCGGGGTTCGCGACCGGCGCGGACTTCTCCGTGAACGGCGGTTTGCACATGGGCTGAGCCCGCGCAGGCGGTGCAGCACGAACCCGGCTTCGCGCCGGGTTTTTTCATGGCCGTTCAGAACGCCACGTAACGCCCCGGCCGGTGGTTGAGCGCCAGCGTGAGGTTCAACGCCAGCGCCCCGACGATCGACAGGAGGATGCGCTGCGGCTCCACCAGCGCCAGCGAGGCGAGCAGGATCGCGCCGTCGATGCCCATCTGCACCCAGCCGGCGCGCCAGCCGAATCGCTTCTGCAGCACCAGCACGAGGATGTTCAGGCCGCCCAGGCTGGCGTGGTGGCGGAACAGCACGAGGAAGCCGGCACCCATCAGCAGGCCGCCGGCGATGGCCGCGAACCAGGGGTCGAGCACCGCGAAGCCGGCCCAGCGCGGCACCGCGCTCGTCAGCGCCGACAGCAGCGTTACCGCGGCAAAGGTCTTCAGCGTGAAGGTCCGCCCCATCGCCCGCCAGGCGAGCACGTAGAACGGCAGGTTGATGAGGAAGAACAGGGGCCCGAAGCCGAAGCCCGTCGCGTAGTGTGCGAGGAAGGCCACGCCGGCCGTGCCGCCGGTGAGCAGGCCCGCATGGGTGAACATGGCCACGCCGAAGGCGATGAACAGCGTACCCGTGACGAAGGCGAGTGCGTCGTCGTACCAAGCGTGTCGCAGCGCACCGGTGCTCATTCGACGACTCCCGCCAGGAAGAACTTGATCAGGCCCTTGGCCGCGAAGCCGATCAGGCCCACGCCCAGGCCCAGCAGCAACACGAAGGTGCCGAACTTGCCGGCCTTCGATTCGCGCGCGAGCTGCAGGATGATGAAGACCATGTAGAGCATGAACGCGCTGACGCCGAAGGTCAGCCCGAACTGCGCGATCTGGTCCTCGCTGTAGCCGAACATGTCGATGGCCGGAGTCAGGGCCGTTCGGCGAGGCCGGAGGTGTCGACCAGGTCGCGGTAGGCGTGCCAGCTCGCATGTGCGACCCAGGGCACCACCACGACCAGGCCGAGCATCAGCGTGGCCATGCCCACCAAGGTAAGCGCCATGATCAGCCCGGCCCACAATGCGAGCGGCACCGGGTTCTCCATCACCACGCGCCAGCTGGTGAACACCGCGGCGAGCACGCCGATCTCGCGGTCGAGCAGCAGCGGGATGGCCACCACGCTGGAGGCGAACACCGGTGCGGCGAGTACGCCGCCCAGGGCCAACCAGATCTCGAACAGGTGGCCCTGCTCGGCGAGCACGACGACGCGGATGAACTCGCTCGGGTTGCGCACCGGCGCCGGCGTGAAGCCGGTGATCAGTGCGGCAGAAGTCATCACCCAGCCGGTGCCGGCGAAGGCGAGCAGCACGCCGAACACAATCAGCCGGCCATCGCGAGGGCGCCAGACGCGCAGCGCGACGCCGAGGTCGGCGCGGCCTTCGCGTTGCAGCGTGCGGCTCACCGCGTACAGGCCGGTGGCGAGGATGGGCGCGACGAGCAGGAACCCGGAAAAGGCGCCCGAGAGCAGCCAGAACTGGTTGCGCGCGGCCCACAGCAGCGCACCGCCGAACACCGCCAGCAGCACACCGTGCAGCAAGCCCGGCAGCGGGCAGCGCACGAAGTCGCGCCAGCCCACCACCAGCCATCCCAACGGGCGCAGCAGGGGCACGGTGCGCGTGCCGAAGCGGCGGGACTCGACGAGGGCAGGGCTTTCGCGCATGGGTGGCCAGTCTGCCAGCGTACCGGCCTGTAACGCTTGACCAAGGTCATGTGGTGCGGTTCATGGTGCGGCGCAGCAGGCCCGCCGCAAAGCGGCTACAATGCGGCCCAGCGTCCGACTCCGGTCGGGCGTTTCCGTTCATCACCTTCGACCTTCGTTTCGGTCCTCGCGGTGCGCGTCTGCTGCGCCGCTTCTCGAAACTCTCTCGCCTTCAGGCGTGGGCCAGGTTGGCGGCGATGCCGTCGCTTCGAGCCTTCCCACGAACGTTCCCCGCGACCTGACAGGGCTGCCCAGCATGGGCGGCCCGGCGGCGCCTTGCGCCGTTGCATCTGCGAAAGAGAAGCATGAGTTTCGATTCCCTGGGCCTGCAAGAAGCCCTCGTCAAAGCCGTGGCCGATTCGGGCTACGACAGTGCCACCGAAGTCCAGCAGCAGGCCATCCCACCGGCGCTGCAGGGCCGCGACCTGATGGTCTCGGCCAGCACGGGCAGCGGCAAGACCGCGTCGTTCATCCTGCCGGCGCTGCAGCGCATCCTCGCCGCGCGCGGCGACCACAGCAAGCGGCGCGAGAAGGGCGTGGTCTACGGCCCGCGCATCCTCGTGCTGGCGCCGACACGCGAGCTCGCCATGCAGGTCGCCAAGGCGGCCGACACTTATGGCCGCCACGTGCCGGGGCTGCGCGTGACGACGATCGTCGGCGGCGTGCCCTACCCGGCGCAGCTGAAGGCGCTGCGCGGTCCGCTGGACATCCTGATTGCCACGCCGGGCCGTCTGCTCGACCACCTGCAGACCGGCAAGGCCGTGCTGGAGAACGTCGAGATGCTGGTGCTCGACGAAGCCGACCGCATGCTCGACATGGGCTTCATCGACGACATCAACACCATCGCCGACCACGTGCCGGCGTCCCGCCAGACGGTGATGTACAGCGCCACCTTCGCCGGCAACGTCGGCAACCTCGCGCGCAATCTGCTGCGCGAGCCGCAGCGCATCGACGTGGCCTCGCACACGGACACGCACGTCAACATCGAGCAGCGCCTGCACTGGGCCGACAACGCGCACCACAAGAACGCGCTGCTCGACCACATCCTGACCGAGCGTGAGCTCGAGCAGGCGGTGGTGTTCACCAGCACGCAGCGCGATGCCGACTGGCTCGCCGACCGCCTGGCAGAGCTGGGCCACGCCGTGGCCTCGCTGCACGGCGGCATGCCGCAGGGGCGGCGCAACCGCGTGCTGCAGGGCCTGCGCAACAAGCACCTGCGCGTTCTCGTGGCCACCGACGTGGCGGCCCGCGGCATCGACGTGCCGACCATCAGCCACGTCATCAACTACGGCCTGCCGATGAAGGCCGAGGACTACGTGCACCGCATCGGCCGCACCGGGCGTGCCGGCCGCAACGGCCTGGCGGTGACGCTGGCCGAGCGCATGGACGTGGGCATGATCCGCCGCATCCAGCACTTCACGACGCAGCCGATCCCGGTGGCGACGGTGCCCGGCCTCGAACCCAAGGCGCCGGAGCCGCGCATCTTCGCGCAGCGTCCGGAAGGCGCGCCGGAACGTGGCCGCTTCGGCGGCCCGAAGCCGTTCGGCGCCAAGCCCTTCGGCCCCAAGCCTTACGGCGAGAAGAAGTCGTTCGGCAAGCGGCCGTTCGCGGCCGGTCCGCGCCCGTCGGGCGCGAGACCGCAGGGCCCGCGCCGCTCGAGCCCGTTCGAGCGCTGATTGCCCGTCGCCCGGGGCGTCGAACCGAACCCTGTTCAGGTGTCGCCGCGCTGCCGGCGCACCTGCACGGTGGCCTGCAGGCCGAGATAGGCATCCGCCGGACCGAACCAGGAGCCCGACACCGGCGCAGCCTGGGTCGGGTCGCGCGCCACGCCGACGCGGATCAGCGTGTTGCCGCCGAGCAGGTTGTTGGTCGGGTCGAACGGTACCCAGCCCGCGCCGGGCAGGTAGGCCTGCAGCCAGGCGTGCGTGCTGCCCGCGCCGACCATGGCCGACGCCTCGCCGCCCGCTTCGTCGAGCGCCGGGTCGTAGAGGTAGCCCGACACGAAGCGTGTTGCCACGCCCAGGCGGCGAGCCGCTTCCATCATCAGCAGTGCGAAGTCGCGGCAGCTGCCGCTGCCCTTGTCCAGCGTCTGCAGCGGGTCCTGCGTGCCCTCTTCGTCGCGAGCCTGGTAGGTGAAGGTGTCGCGGATGTGCTGATTCATCTGCACCAGCAGGTCGCGCGTGGCCGTCGGCCCGTCGGTGCGAATGAACTGCCGTGCCCAGGCGGTCAGCCGGCCTTGGGGGTCGTCGTGGTGCGGGCGCAGGTAGTGCTCCAGGTCGAAGCGCTCCTCGACGCTGTAGGCGAAGGGGAAGAACTCCGCAGCCGGCGCGATCGGCAGTTCCAGGTTGTGCGAATGGGCATGCTCGATCGTGAAGCTGCAAACGATGCGCAGCTCCGCGCCCGCCTCGAGCGGTTGCACGATGGCGATCGAGTTGGAATGCGGGTCCTGGATCAAGCGCACCGAGGCCTGCGGGCTGACCCGCAGGTCGGTGGCGAGCACGCGCAGGTCGTGGCTGTCTCGCGGGCGGAACATGACCCGGTGCTCACCGAACAGCACCGGTTCGCGGTAGCGGTAGACCGTGGTGTGGACGATGTCGTACCGCACCGGATCCATGGCCACGCCTTCGCTCAGACGGCGAGCAGCTCGACCTCGAACATCAGCGACGCGTTCGGCGGGATCACGCCGCCGGCGCCGCGCGCGCCGTAGCCGAGCTGCGGCGGGATGACGAGCACTCGCGTGCCGCCGACCTTCATGCCCTGCACGCCTTCGTCCCAGCCACGGATCACCATGCCCTGGCCGAGGCCGAACTGGAACGGGTCGTTGCGGTCCTTGCTGCTGTCGAACTTGGCGCCCCTGGTGCCGCCTTCGTACAGCCAGCCCGTGTAGTGCACGGTGACGTGCTGGCCGGCGCGCGCTTCGGCGCCGGCGCCGACGGTGGTGTCTTCGTACTGGAGGCCGGAATCGGTCGTAACCATGGCGGGCTTTCGTCGGTTGGTTGGAAACGGGCCGCCATCATGCCAGCATGCGCCGCCAGGCCGCGCTGGCGCGCGCGAGGAAGGTCGGCACGTCGTGCGCATCGACCGTCAGGCCGAGCACCTTCGCCGCGGCGCCCAGCTCGGCGAGCGGCTCGCGCAGGTCCAGTGCCGTCGCGCCGTTCTGCTTGGAGAGCTTCTCGCCGTTCGCGCCCAGCACCAGCGGCGTGTGCAGGTAGCGCGGCGTCGGCAGGCCCAGCGCGCGCTGCAGCAGGATCTGCCGCGGCGTGTTGTCGGCGAGGTCCTCGCCGCGCACGACGTCGGTGATGCCCTGCGCCGCATCGTCCACCACGACGGCGAGCTGGTAGGCCCACAGGCCGTCCGCGCGCCTGAGCACGAAGTCGCCGACGGCGTCGGCGAGGAGCTGGCGCTGCGCGCCGAGGCGGCGGTCGACCCACTCGATCGGCGTCTCCGCCTCGGGCGGGCCCAGCGAGGTGCGCATGCGCATCGCGCGCGCCGCGCGGCCGTGCAGGCCGTCGCGGCAGGTGCCGGGATAGACGAGTTCGCCGCCACGCGGCCGGGACTTTCCGCGTGCCTCCAGGGCCAGTTCGATGTCGCGCCGCGTGCAGCCGCACGGATAGGCCCAGCCTGCCGTGATCAATCGCTCGAGCGCGGCTTGGTAGAGCGCGCCGCGCTCGGACTGCCACAGCGGCGCTTCGTCGGGCACGAGGCCGCAGGCAGCGAGTTGCGCGACGATCTCGCGGTCGGCCCCGGGTATGCAGCGCGGCGTGTCGACGTCCTCGATGCGCAGCAGCCAGCGCCCGCCGTGCGCTCGCGCATCCAGCCAGGAGGCCAGCGCGGCGACCAGCGAGCCGGCGTGCAGCGGCCCGGTGGGCGAGGGCGCGAAGCGGCCGACGTAGCCGCTCATGCGCGGTTCATCCACCCCACGGGCCGGCGTGCCGCTCGAGCAGTGCGCGCCGTGTCGCCGGGCTCTCCAGCTGGCCCAGCCACCATTGCAGCGCCAGGCCCAGCGGCAGCCGCTTGCCTTTCGCGCCGATGCCAGCGCGCCAGGCGTAGCCCATCTGCGCCGGTTGCCGCGTGCGCTCCACCTGCTTGACGACGAGCCGACCCGCCTCGACGTGCGGCCGCGCCATCGGCTCGGGAATGTAGCCGCAGCCCATGCAGCGGATCTGCGCCTCGATCTTGGCCAGCGTGCTGCTCACCGTCAGCACGTCCTGACCGGGCAGGATGTTCACCGTGATCGGCGCGAGCCGCTGCGCCGAGTCGGCCACCGCCACCGCACGGTGCTTGATCAGCTCGGCATCGCCGATCGGCCCCTCGTGCGCCGCCAGCGGATGGTGCGGCGCGACGGCGAAAATGAAGTCGATCTCGCCGAGCAATGCGAACTCGATGCCCGGCGGCGGCGACGAATGCGTGCCCACGCCGATGGCGAGATCCGCCTGGCCGCTGAGCAGGGCCTCCCAGGTGCCGGCGAGCACCTCGCTGCGCAGCCGCAGCCGCGTGCCGTGCTCGACCTTCTGCTCGGCACAGCGCGCGTAGAAGGCCTCGCACAGCTCGAACACCGTCACCTGGGAGATGATCGCGTCGACCGCGATGGTGAGTTGCGTCTCCCAGCCGGTCGCGACACGTCTGACGCGGTTGGCCACCGCATCCATCTCGGCGAGCAGGCGCCGGCCCTCGTGGAGCAGTTCCTCGCCGGCAGCGGTGAGCTGCGCCTGCCGCGAGCTGCGGTCGAACAGCAGCACGTCGAGCGCGTCTTCGAGCTGACGCACGTTGTAGGTCAGTGCCGAAGGCACCTTGCCGAGCTCGCGCGCCGCCGCGGCGAAGCTGCCGGTGCGCGCAATGGTGTCCATCATCGCGAGGGCTTCGGGCGTGAGCACGTTGCGGCGGTCGGGCATGGTGACATCGGGCGGGTTCGACAAGCTGTTCATCTTATTTGAACGTGAGCTTCAAGCCCGGCGGGCTGGAGCGCGGGAGCCCGCGCCCTACATTGTCTTCATCGACTTCGCGACCCACCCGGAGAGCCCGCACCATGATCACGCTGCGCAAGTCCTGCGATCGCGGCTATGCCGACCACGGCTGGCTGAAGAGCTTTCACAGCTTCTCGTTCGCCGACTACTTCGACCCGAAACACATGGGCTGGGGCAACCTGCGCGTCATCAACGAGGACCGCATCGCCCCCGGCACCGGCTTCGGCACGCACGGCCACCGCGACATGGAGATCATCAGCTACGTGCTCGAAGGCGAACTCGCCCACCAGGACAGCATGGGCAATGGCCAGGCCGGCGGCGCGCACAGCGGCGTGATCCGCCCCGGCGACGTGCAGCGCATGAGCGCCGGCACCGGCGTGCGCCACAGCGAGTTCAATCACGCGAAGGACGCGACCACGCACTTCCTGCAGATCTGGATCGAACCCGACGAACCCGGCGTCGCGCCGAGCTACGAGCAGCGTCGATTCGAGCCGGCGGAGAAGCGCGGACGCCTGCGGCTCGTCGCCAGCCGCGATGGCCGCGAAGGCTCGGTGCGGATCCATGCCGACGCGGCGCTGTATGCCGGCCTGCTCGACGGCGCCGAGTCGGTCGAGCTGCCGCTCGATCCGGCGCGCCGCGGCTACGTGCACTTGGTGCGCGGCGAACTGACCGTCAACGAACAGAGGCTGCGCGGTGGCGACGCGGCGCTGATCGCCGGCGAGTCGCGTATCGCCCTGGCGGGCGGGCGTGACGCCGAGGTGCTGGTGTTCGACCTCGCCGCCTGATTCCTGTCTTTCCCTACGTCAACCCTGGAGTTCCGAGATGTCCAAGATCGTCATCGTCTATCACAGCGGCTACGGCCATACCAAGAAGATCGCCGAGGCGGTGGCTTCGACCTCCGGCGCCGCGCTGCTGGCCATCGATGCCGAGGGCAACCTGCCCGACGGCGGCTGGGAACAGCTCGCCGCCGCGAAGATGATCGTGTTCGGCTCGCCGACCTACATGGGCAGCGTCAGCTGGCAGTTCAAGAAGTTCGCCGATGCTTCGTCCAAGCCCTGGTTCACCCAGCAGTGGAAGGACAAGCTGGCGGCTGGCTTCACCAACTCCGCGACGATGAATGGCGACAAGCTGTCGACGATGCACTACTTCTTTACGCTGTCGCAGCAGCACAGCATGCTGTGGGTCGGCACCGGCCTGATGCCCAGCAACGCCAAGGCGGCGACGCGCGACGACGTCAACTACGTCGGTTCGTTCTCCGGCCTGATGACGGCCACGCCTTCGGACGCTTCGCCCGACGAGATGGTGGCGGGCGACATCGCCACGGCCAAGGCCTTCGGCACACGCGTGGCCGGAGTCGCTGCGAAAGTCTTCGGCTGAGCCGGGCACGGCCATGGGCACGCTGCGCCTGCTGGCGATCTCCGGGAGTTCGCGAACCGGCTCGTGGAACCGCAAGCTGGTCGACGTCGCCGCGAGGGCGGCCGAAGCACGCGGCGCGCAGGTCGAGCCGCTCGACTTGCGTGCACTCGGACTGCCGCTGTACGACGCCGATCTCGAGAAGGCCTCCGGCGTGCCCGAAGGCGCGCGCCGCCTGCGCGACGCGCTGCGCGCCAGCGACGGCGTGCTGTTCTCGGCGCCGGAGTACAACGGCTTCCCGACGCCGCTGCTGATCAACAGCTTCGACTGGCTGTCGCGCCTGCAGCCCGAGGGCGAAGCGCCGTCGGGGCTGGCGGCGAGCAGCGGTAAGCCGCTGGGCCTGCTCAGCGCCTCGCCCGGTCCGCTGGGTGCGCTGCGCTCGCTGAACTTCACGCGCCATTACCTCGGCATGACCATCGCAATGCTGGTGGTACCGCAGCAGTTCGCGCTGCCCAAGGCCAACGAGGCCTTCGACGAGGCTGGCGCGCTGAAGGATGCCCGGCAGCAGGCGTCCGTCGAGGCGGTGGTGGTCTCGCTGATCAAGGTGGCAGGGGCACTGAAGGCCGGCACGTGATCGCTTGATACAGTCGCCCTCATGGAGACGGCGATCAAGGTGCTCGGGTTGTTGCCCTGGACGGACTGGGCGGCGGTGGCCGCCTTCTTCGTCGGCTGGGCGGGCTATGCGGTGTTCGCCAAACGGCGCAGCACGCTGCAGCCCTCGCTGCTGGACACCACCAACCGCATCCGCCGGCAATGGATGCTGCAGTCCACCTACCGCGAGGTGCGCGTCGTCGACGGCATCGTCATCCAGAACCTGTCGACCAGCCCGTCGTTCTTCGCCTCCACCACCATCCTGATCATCGGCGGTCTGCTCGCCGTGCTCGGCACCACCGAGAAGGCGAGCGAACTGGTGCGCGAGATCCCCTTCGCGGCGCGCACTTCGGTGCTGGTGTTCGACATGAAGGTGGTGCTGCTGCTCGGCGTGTTCGTCTACGCCTTCTTCCGCTTCACCTGGTCGCTGCGCCAGTACACCTTCGGCGCCCTGCTGGTGGGCGCGATCCCCG
This sequence comes from uncultured Piscinibacter sp., assembly GCF_937952055.1. GTDB lineage: Bacteria > Pseudomonadota > Gammaproteobacteria > Burkholderiales > Burkholderiaceae_C > Piscinibacter. Next base: position 285,505 of record NZ_CALFYO010000021.1, on the reverse strand, counting down.
AGCGGGACCAACTCGTCGAGATGGGTCCCGAGGGTGAGGCGCTGCGCCAGTCGTTCGCCGAGCGTGCCGGCCGAGTCGTCGGCATGGCCGCGGAAACGTTCAACGACGGTCTGCGCGCCTATTACTTCGCCTTTGCGGCGATCGGCTGGTTCTTCTCGCCGCTGGTGTTCGCCATCGCCACCACAGGCGTGGTCTACATCCTCTACCAGCGCGAGTTCCGCTCGGACGTGCTGGCCGTGCTGAAAGGCTGAGCTCAGGCGTTGCGCGCCAGCCGCAGGCCGCTGAACTGCCACTGCGCCTCGGGCGGGAAGAAGTTGCGGTAGCTTGCGCGGACGTGGCCGGCCGGCGTCGCGCAGGAGCCCCCGCGCAGCACGAACTGGTTGCACATGAACTTGCCGTTGTACTCGCCCACCGCGCCGGCCCAGGGGCGAAAGCAGGGGTAGGGCAGGTAGGCCGAGGCGGTCCACTCCCAGACGTCGCCGAACAACTGCACCGGTGCCGCATCGGCCGCGACCGAAGGCGGCAGGGGATGGAACGCGCCCCGATCGGCGAAGTGGCCGGTGCGTGCATCGCCGAAGCGTCGCGCCGCCAGTTCCCACTCCGCCTCGGTGGGCAGGCGTGCCCCGGCCCAGCGTGCAAACGCATCGGCCTCGAAGTAGCTCAGGTGGCACACGGGCGTGTGCGGGTCGATCTCGATGCGGCCCTGCAGCGTGTGGTTGAACCATTGCTGGCCGTCGCGCTGCCAGTACAGCGGCGATTGCCGTGCGTGCGCGCACACCCAGTCCCAGCCGAGCGACAGCCACAGCTCGGGCCGGCGGTAGCCGCCGTCGGCGACGAAGTCGATGAACTCGCCGAAGCTGACGGGCCGCGAGGCCAGCTCGAAGGGCTCGATGAAGACGCGATGGCGGGGTGTCTCGTTGTCGAAACGGAAGCCGCCGTCGAGCAGTTCGTCGTGGCCGTGCTCGACGAGCCCGCCGTCGACGCCGAACCATCGGGTTGGCGCCGGCTGCACGCGCGCCATCGGCCAGCGATTCGCATAGGGGCGGTGGGCCGGGCTGAACGACAGCGCGTGCTTGATGTCGGTGAGGATGAGTTCCTGGTGCTGCTGCTCGTGCTGCAGGCCGAGTGTGACGAGCTCGGCCAGTTCGGTGTCGCCGCGGCGCACGTCCAGCAGCGCGGCAATGCGCTCGTCGATCTGGGCGCGGTAGGTCTTCACCACCTCCAGGCCGGGCTGCAGGATCAGGCCGCGCCGCGCCCGCGGCGACTGCTCGCCGATGCCCTGGTAGTAACTGTTGAAGAGCACGCGATAGGCCGGATCGAAGGGCCGGAACCCGGGCTCGAAGCGCTCGAGCACGAAGGTCTCGAAGAACCAGCTCACATGGCCGAGGTGCCACTTGACCGGGCTCGCGTCAGGCATGGACTGCACCTGGCAGTCCTCTGCTGTCAGCGGCGCGGCCAGCGCCAGGGTGGTGGCACGGACGCGGGCGAACTCCGCGGCGAGGCTGTCGGTATGCCGATCCGCAGCCGCGCGCGCCGGCTTCGTCACGCGAACTCCTTGACCACGCCCGAGCCGATGTAGCCCATGCCCCACTGCGTGGGCTCCCAGGCGAAACCGTCGAGCCGCTGCGCGACCAGGCGCCAGGGCTCGTGCATTTCGTGCGCATGCACGTTGTAGGGCCGGTTCTTCAGCCAGGCGAGCAGGTTCAGCGGCGCCAGCCACCAGGGGAAGAACTTCATGCCGGCAAGGGCCAGACGCGTGCCCGGGCGGAACTGGGCGAACAGGTTGTCCAGCGCTGCCGGCGTGCGGCTGATGTCGTGCACGTAGTGCCACAGCGTCGCGTCGGGCACGGCACCCAGCCGGACGTCTTCGGCGCTTGCGCAGAACAGGTCCACCGCCCAGCCGGCCGCGCGCAGCGCAACGGCGCGGGCCTCGGCCTGGGCATGCATCTCCGGGCTCTGCTCGAAGGCGATCAGCCGGCCGCCGCGGCCGATGCGCTGCACCAGCGGCTCGAAGCTCAGGCCGGTGCCGCAGCCGACGTCGAGCACCGTGTCCCCCTCGCGCAGCGCCAGCAGACCGATGCAGCGCATGCGGATTGGCCAGGTGGGTCCGGTGGTCGCGTCGTAGCCGGCCGCGGTGCGGCGGTACTTGTCGATCGAGCGCAGGTTGTCGGCGGTGGGCATGGCGTGCGGGGCGGTCATCACGATCGGTCGACCGCCGCTCGCGCACCTTACACCGGTTGCAGCGCGGCATCGAGCCGCTCGCGTTCGTCGAACACGAAGCAGGCGCCCTCGAAGTGGCGGCCGCCGGTCTCCTCGAAGTACTTGAGGATGCCGCCCTCGAGCTGCAGCACGCGCTCGACGCCCGCGTCGTGCAGGAACAGCGCCGCCTTTTCGCAGCGGATGCCACCGGTGCAGTAGCTCACCACGGTCTTGCCGCGCATCTGCTCGCGATGCGCCAGCGCCGCAGCCGGGAACTCGCTGAAGCGGCCGATTCGCCAGTCCAGCGCGCCGGCGAAGCGACCCTGGTCGACCTCGAAGGCATTGCGCGTGTCCAGCGTGACCACCGGCCGGCCCTCGTCGTCGTGGCCGGCATCGAGCCAGCGCGCCAGCGTGCGCGAATCGACCGCCGGCGCGCGCGCGGCATGCGGGCGGATGGCCGGGTGGTTCATGCGGATGATCTCGCGCTTGAGCTTCACGCGCAGCTTGCCGAAGGGCACGGTCGCGGACCAGCTCTCCTTCGGCGCCAAGCCGGTGAAGCGCGCGTCCTCGTGCAACCAGGCGACAAAGCCGCGCACGCCCTCGGGCGCGCCGGCGAGGAACAGGTTGATGCCTTCCTCGGCGAGCAGCACCGTGCCCATGAGGCCGGCCGTGGCAGCGCGCTCGCGGACGCGCTCGCGCAGCGTGGCCGCATCGGGCAGTTCAACGAAGCGGTAGGCGGAGATGTTCAGCACGTTCACGTTCCGGATTCTAGAGAGCACGTTCCCTAGAATGCCGCTCATGGACTTCATCCACCTTCGCACCCACACCGAGTTCTCCGTCGTCGATGGCACGCTGCGGGTGGACGACATGGTCGGCGCGGCGGCGAAGGACGGGCAGGGCGCGCTGGCCATCACCGACCTGTGCAACCTGTTCGGCGCCATCAAGTTCTACAGCACGGCGCGCAAGAAGGGCGTCAAACCGATCCTCGGCGCCGACGTCTGGCTGGAGCCCGACGGCGGCGACAAACTGCCGAGCCGGCTGCTGCTGCTGGTGCGCAACCGCGAGGGCTACCTGAACCTGTGCGAGATCCTCTCGCGCGGCTGGCTGGACAACGAGCATCGCGGCCAGGCCTGGGTGCGATGGGACTGGCTGGCCGAACACGGCGCGGGGCTGATCGCGCTGTCGGGTGGCGACCTCGGTGCGGTCGGCCAAGCCCTGCTGGCAGGCGACGCGTCGCGTGCCAGGTCCCTGGCACAGCGCCTGGGGCAACTGTTTCCAGGCTGCTTCTACATCGAACTGCAGCGCGCCGGCCTGCCCAGCCACGAGCCCCATGTGCGTGCCGCGGTGCCGCTGGCGGCCGAACTCGGCCTGCCGGTGGTCGCCACCCATCCGGTGCAGTTCTTCGGCGCCGAGGACTTCGAGGCCCACGAGGCGCGTGTCTGCGTCGCCGAAGGCGAGACGCTGACGAACCCCAAGCGCATCAAGCGCTTCAGTCGCGAGCAGTACTTCAAGACGCGCGCGCAGATGGCCGCCCTGTTCGCCGACATCCCGTCGGCGCTGGCCAACTCGGTGGAGATCGCCAAGCGCTGCAACCTGAGCCTGGTGCTCGGCAAGCCGCAGTTGCCGGATTTCCCGACGCCGTTGGTCGACGGCGAGCCGATGCCGATGGCCGACTACTTCCGCCAGCTCTCGCACGAGGGGCTGGAGGAACGCCTGCTGCACCTCTACCCCGACGCGGCCGAGCGCGACCGGGAACGACCGCGCTACGTCGAGCGGCTCGACTTCGAGATCGCGACCATCCTGAAGATGGGCTTCCCCGGCTACTTCCTGATCGTCGCGGACTTCATCAACTGGGCGAAGAACAATGCCTGCCCGGTCGGCCCGGGCCGCGGCTCGGGCGCCGGCTCGCTGGTGGCCTACGCGCTGAAGATCACCGATCTCGACCCGCTGCGCTACAACCTGCTGTTCGAGCGCTTCCTCAACCCCGACCGCGTGTCGATGCCCGACTTCGACGTCGACTTTTGCCAGGGCAACCGCGACCGCGTGATCGACTACGTCAAGCAGAAGTACGGCCGCGATGCGGTGAGCCAGATTGCCACCTTCGGCACCATGGCCGCCAAGGCGGCCTTGCGCGACGTGGGTCGCGTGCTCGGCATGGGCTACGGCCATGTCGACAGCGTGGCCAAGCTGGTGCCCGCGCCGCCGGGCAAGACGGTGACGCTGCGCCGGCCGCCGGATCCTCCGGACAGCGGCGTGATCTACGCGCGCAAGGAGGCGCCGGAGATCGAGGAGCGCGAGAAGAACGAGGAAGAGGTGGCCGAGCTGCTGGCGCTGGCCGAGCGCGTCGAAGGCATCGTGCGCAACGTCGGCATGCATGCCGGCGGCGTGCTCATCGCGCCGGGCAAGATCACCGACTTCTGCCCGCTGTACCAGCAGCCGGGCAGCGACAGCGCGGTGAGCCAGTACGACAAGGACGATGTCGAGGCCATCGGCCTGGTGAAGTTCGACTTCCTCGGCCTGGCCACGCTGACCATCCTGGAACTCGCCAAAGAGTTCATCCGTGCGCGCCGGCCGGGCCAGGCAGACTTCGCCTTCGAGACGCTACCGCTCAACGACAAGGGCTCGTACCGGCTGATGAGCGAGGGCAAGACGGTCGCCGTGTTCCAGCTGGAATCGTCCGGCATGCAGCGCATGCTGCGCGACGCCAAGCCCAGCGTGTTCGAGGACGTCATCGCGCTGGTGGCGCTGTACCGCCCCGGCCCGATGGACCTGATCCCGACCTTCTGCGCGCGCAAGCACGGCCGCGAGGAGGTCGAGTACCCGCATCCGCTGATGGCCGAGGTGCTGCAGGAGACCTACGGGATCATGGTCTACCAGGAGCAGGTGATGCAGGTCGCCCAGATCGTCGGCGGCTACACGCTCGGCGGCGCCGACCTGCTGCGCCGCGCGATGGGCAAGAAGAAGCTCGAGGAGATGGTGGCGCACCGCGCCACCTTCGCCGAGGGCGCGGCGAAGAAGGGCATTCCCGAGCCCAAGGCCAACGAGATCTTCGACCTGATGGAGAAGTTCGCGGGCTACGGCTTCAACAAGTCGCACGCCGCTGCCTACGCCCTGCTGGCCTACCACACGGCCTACCTGAAGGTGCATTACCTGGCCGAGTTCACCGCCGCCAACATGAGCGTGGCGCTGGACGACACCGACAAGCTGAAGATCTTCCACGACGACGCCGTCGCGCTGGGCATCACCTTCGAGCCGCCGGACGTCAACACCGGCGGCTACCGCTTCGCGCCGGTGGCCGACGACGTCGTGCGCTACGGCCTGGGTGCGATCAAGGGAACGGGACAGGGCGCGATCGAGGCGGTCATCGCGGCGCGCGAGGAGGGCGGTCCGTTCAAGTCGCTGTTCGATTTCTGCAACCGCGTCGACCGCAGCCGCATCAACAAGCGCGTGGTCGAGGCGCTGATCAAGGCCGGCGCCTTCGACAGGCTGCACCCCGAGCGTTCGGCCATGGTGGCCAGCATCGGCTTGGCCTTCGACTACGCCGAGACGCAGGCGGCCAACGCCGATCAGGGCGGTCTGTTCGACTTCGGTGACTCTCACGCAGCCAGCACGCAGGAGCCCGCGCTGGTCGCCGTGGAGTCCTGGAGCATCAAGGAGCGGCTCGGCTTCGAGAAGACGGCGCTGGGCTTCTATCTCTCCGGGCACCTGTTCGACCAGAGCGCCGACGAGGTGCGTCGCATCGCGCGGCGCCGCAACGCGGACCTGATCGACAGCCGCGAGCCGCAGCTGCTGGCCGGCATCGTCGGCGACCTGCGCGTGGTCAACGGACAGCGCGGCCGCGTGGCGATCTTCAAGCTCGACGACAAGACGGAGGCGATCGAGGCGGTGGCGAACGAGGATCTGCTCAACGCGCACCGCGATCTGCTCAAAGACGACGAACTGGTCATCGTGCAAGGCAAGGTGCAGCCGGACCGCTTTTCCGGCGGGCTGCGCCTGAACGTCACGCAGGTCTGGGACCTGGCCGCGGCGCGCTGCCGCTTCGGCAAGTACTTGCGCGTCGAGGTCAATGGCAGCGTGCCGCCGGTGGCCGAGGTGCTGCGCGACTTCCCTTCGCGGCGCGTGACCACCGAGCACGGCGACCTGCCGCAGGGCCTGACGGTGCGCCTGGCGCTGCAGCGCGAGCGCGCCAGCGGAGAGATCGACCTGGGCGACGCGGCGCGCTTCTATCCCACCGACGCGGCGCTGGAGCGCTGGCGCACCGGGGCGAGCCATGGCAAGGCCGAGGTGGTCTACGAGTGACTGACCACGGCACCACGGGCCTGGTGTTGACCGGCGGTGGTGCGCGCGCCGCCTACCAGGTCGGCGTGCTCAAGGCGGTGGCGCAGATCCGCCGCGAGTCGGTGGCGCCGCCCGGAAACCCCTTCCCGGTCATCACCGGCACTTCGGCCGGCGCCATCAACGCGGCGGCGCTGGCTTGCCGTTGCGGCAACTTCGACGACGCGGTGCGCGTGCTCGCCGAGGTGTGGGAGAGCTTCCACGCCGAGCAGATCTACCGTGCCGACTCGCTGGGCGTGATGCGCACCGGCGCGCGCTGGCTGACCATGCTCTCGCTCGGCTGGGTGATCGCGCGCTGGCAGCGTGCCAGGCCGAAGTCGCTGCTCGACAACGCGCCGGCGGCCGACCTGTTGCGCCGCATGGTCAGCACCGAGCAGCTCAAGCAGTCGATGCGCCAGGGCCACCTGCAGGCCATCGCGGTGACGGCGTCGAGCTACGGCTCGGGCCTGCACGTGACCTTCTACGATGCGGTGAAGGAGATCCTGCCGTGGACGCGGTCGCAGCGCATCGCGGTGCGCTCCGACATCGGCGTGCCGCACCTGATGGCCTCCGCGGCGATCCCGTTCGTCTTTCCGGCCGTGCCGCTGCCCATCGACGGCCGCGTCGAACATTTCGGCGATGGCTCGATGCGTCAGGCCGCACCCATCTCGCCGGCGGTGCACCTGGGGGCCAATCGCATCCTGATCATTGGTGCCGGCCGCATGCACGAGCCACCGGGGCCGCGCGCGCACAGCGCGGAGTATCCGAACCTGGCGCAGATCGCCGGACATGCGCTGTCGAACATTTTCCTCGACGCGCTGGCGGTGGACGTGGAGCGCCTGCAACGCATCAATGCCACGCTCAGGCTGCTGCCGCCCGAGGCGTTGGCGCACACCACCCTGCGCCCGATCGAGACGCTGGTGATCGCGCCCAGCCAGCGTCTGGACGACATCGCGTCGCGCCACATTGGCAGCCTGCCGACACCGGTGCGCGCGATGCTGCGCGGTGTGGGCGTGTCGGGCCGCGGCGAGGGTGCGCGCGGTGCGGCGCTGGCGAGCTACCTGCTCTTCGAGGCGCCGTACACGCGCGAACTCGTTGCGCTGGGGATGGCCGATACGATGGAGCGCAGGAACGAGGTGCGCGCCTTCTTCGGCTGGACCTGACGGTCCGGGCTGCCAGGTCGCTTCGCGCCGGCCCCTGAGGGGCACCGGCCGGCTTGGGGGCAGCCCGCCGCCGATCACGCCCGCTCAGGACCTGGCCTTCGGCTCGGCAGTCTTCTTCGCCGGCGCCTTCTCGCCCTTCGCCTTGGGCGGCATGTCGGTCACGCTGTAGGCGCTGCCGTTGACCGTCAGCCCGTCGGCGGAGAACTTGCGCGCGTTGCCGTCGCCCACGCCCTTCACACGGCCCTGCAGGTCGGCCCAGTTGTTGAAGCTGCCGGTCTTGCGCGCCTCGAGGATGCGCGTGGCCATGCTCGGGCCGATGCCCTTGACGGCTTCGAGCTCGGCCCGCGTGGCCTTGTTGACGTCGGTTGCCGCCAACGCGGCGGTGGAGGCGAGGGCGAGGACAGCGGCAGTGATGAACTTGATCATGATGAGGCTCCTTCGGTGGTTGCGAGCCGCGGTAGTGCGGGCTCGGGAGCCAGTGTTCCGGCGGCACCGTGCGGCGTGAATCGCCACGGCGGGCCACCCGACCGGTGCCCCCTCCGCCGGGGGGCGTGCAGAAGTCTCAGCCGTTGCTGGCGAGCCAGTGCACGTAGCGCTGCACGCCGGCGGCCACATCGGCGAAGGCGTGGTCGCAGCCCGTGGTGCGCAGCCCGGAGAGATCGGCCTGCGTGAAGCACTGGTACTTGCCAACCAGCGCTTCGGGGAAGGGGATGTACTCGACCAGCCCGCGCGAGAGGAGATCCGCCAGGGGCAGCGCGCTCTCCCCCTTCAGGGTGCGTGCCGCGTTGACGGTGGCGACCGCCACGTCGTTGAAGGGCTGGGCGCGGCCGGTGCCGAGGTTGAAGATGCCGCTTTGGCCGGGGTGCTGCAGGAACCACAGGTTCACCGCCACCACGTCGTCGACGTAGACGAAGTCGCGCGACTGCATGCCGGGGCCGTAGCCGCCGTACTCGCCGAACAGCTTGACCCTGCCGTGTTCGCGGAACTGCTGGAAGTGGTGGAAGGCCACCGAGGCCATGCGGCCCTTGTGCTGCTCGCGCGGGCCGTAGACATTGAAGTAGCGGAAGCCGACGACCTGTGCCTTCGCCGAAGGCAGCATGCGCCGTACGACGTTGTCGAACAGCAGTTTGCTGTAGCCGTAGACGTTCAGCGGCTGCTCGAACTGCGGCTGCTCGCGGAACGAGGCGCTGCCGCCGTAGGTGGCGGCGGAGCTGGCGTAGAGCAGGCGTGTGCCCTGCGCCTGACAGGCGTCGAGCAAGTCCTTCGAGCAGCGGTAGTTGGTGTCGAGCATGTAGCGCCCGTCGTGCTGCATGGTGTCGGAGCAGGCGCCCTCGTGCAGCACCGCCTCGACCTTGCCGAATTCGCCGCGCGCGAAGCGGGCGTAGAAGTCGGTCTTGTCGAAGTAGTCGCTGATGCTCGCGCCGAGCAGATTGCGGTACTTGGCGCCGAGGGTCAGGTTGTCGACGGCGATGATGTCGTCGATGCCCATGGCGTTCAGGCCATGGACGATATTGCTGCCGATCATGCCGGCCGCGCCGGTGACCACCACTCTCGTGCTCATGCGAAGAGCTCCTCGTAGCTGACGCTGGCGGTGCCGAACTTGCCGACGACGATGCCGCCGGCGCGATTGGCCACCGGCATGGCCTCGCGCAGCGTGAAGCCGCAGGCGAGCATCGCGGCCATGGCAGCGATCACGGTGTCGCCGGCGCCGGTGACGTCGAACACCTCGCGCGCCTGTGCCGGTACCTGCGTGTGGCCCTGCGCATCGAACAGCGACATGCCTTCCTCGCTGCGTGTGAGCAGCAGGCCGTCGAGCCGGTGTTCTGCGCGCAGCTTCTGCGCGCGCTCGTGCAACTGCTCCTCGCTGCTCCACGTGCCGATCACCTGCGCCAGCTCGGCGCGGTTCGGCGTGATCACCGTCGCGCCGGCGTAGCGGCTGTAGTCGCTGCCCTTCGGGTCGATCAGGACCGGCTTGCCGGCAGCCCGCGCCAGTTCGATCATGCGCGGGATGTGCGTGAGGCCGCCCTTGCCGTAGTCGGAGAACAGCACCGCGTCGTGCTCGGGCAGCACGCGCTCGTAGTCGCTGAGCATGCCGGAGAGCACCTCGTGATCGGGCTGGTTCTCGAAGTCGACGCGAATGAGCTGCTGTGCGCGTCCGATGACGCGCAGCTTGACGATGGTGTAGAGCTGCGGGTCGCTACCGAGCAGCGCGGCCACCCCCTCGCGCTCGAGCAGCTTCTTCAGCGTGCGTGCCGGCTCGTCGTCGCCGACGACCGTCAGCAGCGTCGCCCGGGCGCCCAACGTCTTCACGTTCAGGGCCACGTTGGCGGCGCCGCCGAGGCGCTCCTCCTCGCGGTTGACGCGCACCACCGGCACCGGTGCTTCGGGCGAGATGCGGTCGACGGCACCGAACCAGTAGCGGTCGAGCATGGCGTCGCCGACCACCAGCACCCGGGCCCCGGACAGGCGTTCGCGCGTGGGAGTGATCATCAAAGGTCCTCCTGGCGCTGCGGCGGGTACGTGTCCCAGCCCAGGCAGCCGGGGCATTGCCAGAAATAGTGCTGCGCCTCGAAGGCACAGGCCGCGCAGCGATAGCGCTGCAGTGGTTTCGCGGCGCGCGTCACGGTGTCGCGAAGCGCCTGCATCTCGTCGCCGGCCAGCGGCGTGTCGTTCGCCGCCTCCAACAGCGAGGCCGCGGCGGTCAGTGCGGGCTGGCGCTGCAGATGCGAGACCAAGCGCCGGCGCGCACGCTGCGCGTCGCCATCGATGCGGCCGAGCGCAGCGAGCAGGTCGGTGGTCGGCTCGCGCCGGTACAGCATCTCCAGTCGCTCGAGAGCGGCAGCCGTCTCGCCGAGCGCTCTGGCGCTTTCGGCATAGTCGGCCGCGACGAGATTGAAGGCCGCCGGATGGGTCGCCATCAGCGCGCCCCATTGCTGAAGTGCCTCGCGGTGGTCGCCGCGCGCGCGCGCGCGCTGGCCCGCCATGATGATCGGCCGCGCAGCCTGCGGGGCCGTTTCGTGGGCGCGCTTGAGCGCCTCGTCGGCTTCGGCAGCTTGATGGCGCGCGTCCGCCTCGAGCGCGAGCTCGCACCAGTGGTTGGCGATTCGCGTGGCAAACGAGCCGCTGCCGCTGCGCTCGAGCTTGCCTGCCACCTCGGCGGCGGCACGCCAGTCGCGCGAGCGCTCATGCAGCGCCAGCAGGGCCAGACGCGCCTCGGTGTCGAACACCGTGCCGTCCAGCGCCCGGAAAGCCTGCTCGGCGCGGTCGAACAAGCCGGCCTTCATAAAGTCCTGGGCCAACGCATGTTGGGCGCGTTCACGCTCGGAGGCCGGGAGGTCGGCGCGATTGAGCAGGTGCTCGTGCACGCGCACCGCGCGTTCGTACTCGCCGCGGCGACGGAACAGGTTGCCCAGCGCGAAGTGCAGGTCCGACGTGTCCGGATCATGCTGCACGGCCTCGATGAAGGCGTCGATGGCCTTGTCGTGCTGCTCGTTGAGCAGCAGGTTCAGACCCTGGTAGTAGGCCCTGGGCGAGTCCTTCTGCTCGCGCCTCCACTGGCGCAGGTCGAAGCGCGAAGCCAGCCAGCCGATCGCGAAGGCCAGCGGCAGTCCGAGCAGCAGCCACTGCAGGTCAAAGTCCATCGCGTGGTGGATGTTCCGAGGTGAGGGGGGGCGGCGTCAGCTGTGCGGTGTCGAGGCCGGCGTCCTGGGCGTCGCCGTGCCCGCGCCGCCGCGCCACGCGTCGGTGGCGCCACCAGCTGGGAAGCATGGCGAGGATGCCGAACACGCAGCCCAGCGCGAACGCTGCGAGGACGACGAACACCATGTTCGTGCGCCATTCGTGTCCGAAGAACCAGCGGATGGAGGCTTCGTGCTGGTTGTTCAGCGCGAAGGCGAAGAGGAGGAAGAAGAGGGCGGCTCGAACGAGCCAGACGAACAAGCGCATCGGGTCTCCCGCGTCGATTCTAGCGAGCGGGGCGAGATGCTCAGGGTGTCGCGGCGGAGGGGGGAGGCGGCGTGTCGGCGTCGATGACGGGCACGTGCGTATCGACCGCTTCGCGCAAGGCCTTGCCCGGCTTGAAGTGCGGGACGAGCTTCTCGGGAATGATCACCTGCTCGCCACTGCGCGGGTTGCGGCCCACGCGAGGCGGCCGGCGATTGATCGAGAAGCTGCCGAAGCCGCGGATCTCGATGCGGTGCCCACGCGCGAGCGCGTCGGACATCGCATCGAGAATCGTCTTGACGGCGAACTCGGTGTCGCGATGCGTCAGCTGGCTGAATCGCTCAGCCAGCTGGGCCACGAGATCGGAACGGGTCATGACCGGCGGTTCGGCAGTGGCACAGCCTTACTCGGACTTGTTGTCCAGCTTGGCGCGCAGTAGGGCGCCCAGGCTGGTCGTGCCGGCGGTCTCGCGCTCGTTGGTCTGCGCGAGGCGCTGCATCGCTTCCTGCTGGTCGGCGTTGTCCTTCGCCTTGATCGACAACTGGATCGAGCGCGTCTTGCGGTCGATGTTGATGATCAATGCCGTGACCTCGTCGCCTTCCTTCAGGATGTTGCGGGCGTCTTCGACGCGGTCGCGCGAGATCTCCGAGGCGCGCAGGTAGCCGGTGACGTCTTCGGTCAGCTGGATCTCCGCGCCGCGCGCGTCGACCGACTTGACCTTGCCGCTGACGGTCATGCCACGGTCGTTGACCGACGTGTAGCTGGTGAACGGATCGCTGTCGAGCTGCTTGATGCCCAGCGAGATGCGCTCGCGGTCCACGTCGACGGCCAGCACCACGGCCTCGACCTCCTGGCCCTTCTTGTAATTGCGCACCGCGGACTCGCCCGGCTCGTTCCAGGACAGGTCGGACAGATGCACGAGGCCGTCGATGCCCGCAGCCAGGCCGACGAACACGCCGAAGTCGGTGATTGACTTGACCGGGCCGCGAACCTTGTCGCCGCGCTGCACCGTGGCGGCGAACTCCTCCCACGGGTTGGCCTTGCACTGCTTCATGCCCAGGCTGATGCGGCGCTTGTCCTCGTCGATCTCGAGCACCATGACTTCGACCTCGTCGCCGAGCGAAACGATCTTGCTCGGGGCGACGTTCTTGTTGGTCCAGTCCATCTCGGAGACGTGCACCAGGCCCTCGATGCCCGGCTCGATCTCGACGAACGCACCGTAGTCGGCAATGTTCGTGACCTTGCCGAACAGCCGGGTGCCCTGCGGGTAGCGGCGCGACACGCCGTGCCACGGGTCGTCTCCCAGCTGCTTGATGCCCAGCGACACGCGGTTCTTCTCGGCGTCGAACTTGAGCACCTTGGCTTGCAGTTCCTGGCCGACCTGCACCACCTCGCTGGGGTGGCGCACGCGGCGCCAGGCCATGTCGGTGATGTGCAGCAGGCCGTCGATGCCGCCGAGGTCGACGAACGCGCCGTACTCGGTGATGTTCTTGACCACGCCGTTGACGATGGCGCCTTCGGTCAGCGTCTCGAGCAGCTTGGCGCGTTCCTCGCCCATCGAGGCTTCGACCACGGCGCGGCGCGACAACACGACGTTGTTGCGCTTGCGATCGAGCTTGATGACCTTGAACTCCATGGTCTTGCCCTCGAAGGGCGTCATGTCCTTGACCGGCCGGGTGTCGAGCAGCGAGCCGGGCAGGAAGGCGCGGATGCCGTTGACGAGGACCGTCAGGCCGCCCTTGACCTTGCCGTTCACGGTGCCGTTGACGAATTCGCCGGACTCCAGCGCCTTCTCCAGCGACAGCCAGGACGCCAGGCGCTTGGCCTTGTCGCGCGACAGGATGGTGTCGCCGTAGCCGTTCTCGAGCGCGTCGATGGCCACCGACACGAAATCACCGACCTGGACTTCGACTTCGCCCTGGTCGTTCTTGAACTCGTCGATGGGAATGTAGGCTTCCGACTTGAGGCCGGCATTGACCACCACGAAGTTGTAGTCGACACGCACCACTTCGGCGGTGATGACCTCGCCACTGCGCATCTCGGAGCGCTTCAGCGATTCTTCGAACAGGGCGGCAAACGATTCGCCGCCTTGGGGGGTGGCAGTTTGGGTTTGGGACATGGAGCTTCTCGGTGCAGCTTCCGCTGCGGGGTTGGGTTTGACCATTCCGTCGCCTCGGCGTGCCTTGCGGCACTGGAGGGAAGGCGACGGGCCTTCTCTTTCGCCACTTCCGACCCGGCGGCCGAGCCACTCGCGAGTGGCTTCAGCCGAAGGGCCGACGCTGCTCCCAGGCATCCAGCACCTGTTCCATCGAGGCTTCGACGGTGAGGGCCGAGTTGTCAAGCAACAGCGCATCTTCGGCCGGCTTCAAGGGGGCGACGCTGCGGTTTCGATCCCGCTCGTCGCGTGCTTCGAGGTCGGCGCGAAGGGTGGAGATGTTAGCCGAAATTCCCTTTGAAATCAACTGCTTGTAGCGGCGCTCCGCGCGCGTCGCAGCGCTCGCGGTGAGGAACACCTTGAGGTCGGCCCCGGGGAAGATCACCGTGCCCATGTCGCGCCCATCGGCCACCAGGCCGGGCACGCGCCGGAACGAGAGCTGCAGCTGGCGAAGCGCCTCGCGCACTGCCGGCCAGGCCGACACCCTGGAGGCCATGGCGCCGACGTCCTCGGCGCGCAGCGCGTCGGCGACGCTTTCGTCGCCGAGGTGGGCGTCGCCGCCGATGAAGTGCAGCGGCAATGTCGCCGCGATCCGCGCCAGCGAGGCTTCGTCGTCGGCCGTCACGCCGACGCGCATCGCCGACAGCGCGGTGGCACGATACACAGCGCCGGAATCGAGGAAGTGGTAGCCGAGCGCCTTGGCCACCGCGCTGGCCAGGGTGCCCTTGCCGGAAGCGGTGGGTCCGTCGACAGTGATCACAGGCACGGCCTCGACGGGCGTGCGCACCAGGTCGAACAGTGCCTCGAAGTAGTCGGGGAAGGTCTTGCCGACGCACTTCGGGTCGAGGATGCGCACCGGCACGCGGCCGAAGGCGGCCAGCGAGAAGCACATCGCGATACGGTGATCGTCGTAGGTTCGGATCGCCGCAGGCGAGAGTGCGGCCGGTGGCGTGACCGCGATGAAGTCGGCGCCCTCGTTCACGGTCGCGCCGAGCTTGCGCAGTTCGGCCGCCATCGCGGTGATGCGGTCGGTCTCCTTGACGCGCCAGCTCGCGATGTTGGTCAGCCGCGTCGTGCCGTCGGCGAACAGCGCCATCACCGCCAGTGTCATCGCCGCATCGGGGATGTGGTTGCAGTCCAGCGTGATGGCGGCCAGTGGCCAGCGACCGCGCCTCACCTCGATCCAGCCGGGGCCCCCGGCGACCGCCGCGCCCATCGCCTGCGCGGCCTCGACGAAACGGATGTCGCCCTGGATGGAGTCCGTGCCCACGCCTTCGATGCGCACCGAATCGCCGGCGGCGGCAATGGCGCCGAGCGCGACGAAGTACGACGCCGATGACGCATCCCCCTCGACGTGAATGCTGCCGGGCGAACGGTAGGCGCAGCCGGCGGGAATCGTGAAGCGCTGCCAGCCTTCGCGCTGCACGGCGATGCCGAAGCGTGCGAGCAGGTTCAGGGTGATCTCGACGTAGGGCTTGGAGATCAGCTCGCCTTCGACCTCGACGACGATCTCGCCGGAACGCGCCACCAGCGGCAGCGCGAGCAGCAGCGCGGTCAGGAACTGGCTGGAAACGTCGCCGCGAACGCGGATCGGCCGTGCGGTGCGCGGCGGCGTGCCCGTGCTGCCCAGGCGCAGCGGCGGGTAGCCGTCGTTGCCGGTGTAGTCGATC
The DNA here is from genome assembly GCF_937952055.1 of uncultured Piscinibacter sp. Taxonomy (GTDB): domain Bacteria; phylum Pseudomonadota; class Gammaproteobacteria; order Burkholderiales; family Burkholderiaceae_C; genus Piscinibacter. The sequence goes on along the minus strand of NZ_CALFYO010000021.1, from coordinate 270,062 downwards.
GTGCAGCCGAGCTGGCGCAGCGCGTCGACGAGGTCGCCGATCGGTCGCTCGTGCATGCGCGGCACGCCGGAGAGCTCGAAGCGGCCGCCCTGCTCGGCGGCGAGCAGGGCGAGCGCCGCGGTGAGCGGGCGCATTGCCGTGCCGGCATTGCCGAGGAAGAGCCGGGCCTCGTGCACGCCGAGCTTTCCGCCCAGGCCGGTGACACGCAGCACATCGCCTTCGCGCTCGAGCCGGCATCCAAGCTGAGCCAGGGCGGCCAGCATCACCTGCGTGTCGTCCGAATCGAGCAGGTCGTGCACGACCGTCGTGCCCTCGCTCAACCCGGCGAGCAGCAGCACGCGGTTGGAGATGCTCTTCGAGCCGGGCAGCCGCACCGTGCCAGCAGCCGAGCTCAGCGAGGGAAGGTCGAGGAAGCGAGTGGTGAACATCGGCGCGGCAAAGGCAACGGCAGCAATCGGCCCGGCAGGGCGCAGCTTGTCAACGGTTCGGTTTGCCGGCGCCCATCTGCCAGCCGCCGCGTGCGTCGGAGGCCTTGCGGATCAGGTCCTCGAGCGCCTCGGCGTTGCCCGTCTTGATCACGTGCTCCATCGCGTCGAGCGTGTGCCGGAAGCGCTGCGACTGCTTCAGGATCTCTTCGCGGTTGGACATCAGGATGTCGCGCCACACCGTCGGGTCGCTGGCAGCGATTCGCGTGAAATCGCGGAAGCCCGGCCCGGCGAGCGAGAGGAAGTCACGCCCGGCCGGCTGGTGGGTCACCGAGTTGAAGTAGGAGAAGGCCAGCATGTGTGGCAGGTGGCTGACGGCAGCGAACGCGGCGTCGTGGTTCTCCGGCGTCATGCGCAGCACCTGGGCGCCGATCGCCGCCCAGCAGTCGGTGGCCTTCTGCACCAGTTCGGGCGTGGTCTGCGGCAGCGGAGTGAGGATCACCTGGCGGCCGCTGTAGAGCGCCGAGTCCGCATGGGCGATGCCGGCCACTTCCTTGCCGGCGATCGGGTGCGCCGGCACGAACGACGGGATGCGCTCCTTGAGCACGCGCCGCGCCGCGTCCACCACGTCGCGCTTGGTCGAGCCGACGTCCATGACGAGCACGCCGGGCTCGACGAGGTGGCGGATCGCCTTGAAGGTGGACTCGGTGGCGGCCACCGGCACGGCGATCAGCACGATGTCGGAGCCCGACACGGCCAGCAGCGCCGACTCGGCGACCTGGTCGATGACGCCGAGCTGGCGCGCCTTCTCCGTCGTGGACGGCGACTTGCTGTAGCCGATGACGCGCTTGACGAGGCCGGCGCGCTTGAGCGCCAGGGCGAAGGAGCCGCCCATCAAACCGCAACCGATGACGCCGAGCTGGTTGAACATCCTTGAGACCGATCAGTGCACGTCGATGGGGTAGGTGCCCAGCACCTTGAAGAAGGCGCAGACGGCGCGCAGTTCCTGCATTGCGGCCGCGACATGCGGCTGGTCGGGGTGGCCCTGCAGGTCGATGTAGAAGTAGTACTCCCACTGCCCCGATCGCGCCGGACGGGACTCGAAGCGGCTCATCGACACGCCATGCTTCTTCAGCGGCACGAGCATGTCGTGCACCGCGCCGGGCCGGTTGTCCACCGAGACGACGAGGCTCGTGCAGTCGTGGCCCGAGGCCGACGGGCGTGGGTGGCGGTCCGGATGGGCGAGGATGGCAAAGCGGGTGCGGTTGTGAGCTTCGTCCTGGATGGCCGGCGAGACGACGTGCAGGCCGAACTCGCTGCCGGCGCGCTCGCTCGCGATCGCAGCGAGCGAGGCGTCGGCCGCGGCCAGCCGCGCGCCTTCGGCGTTGCTCGCCACCGGTCGGCGCTCGACCTTCGGCAGGTGCAGCGACAACCAGCCATGGCATTGCGCGAGCGCCTGCGGATGGGCGCACACCGCGGTGATGCCTTCCAGCGCGTTCTCGCGACGCAGCAGGTTGTGACGTACCAGCAGGCTGGTCTCGCCGATGATGAACAGCGGGGTGGTCAGGAACAGGTCGAGCGAGCGCGTCACCACGCCCTCGGTCGAGTTCTCCACCGGCACGACGCCGAAGTCGGCCGAGCCGGCCACGGTGTTGTGCAGCACCTCGTCGAAATTGGCGCAGGGCACCTTGACGATCGAGGAGCCGAAGAAGCCCAGTGCGGCCTCCTCGCTGAAGGTGCCGGCCGGGCCGAGGTAGGCGACGCGCGTCGGCGTCTCGAGCGCCCGGCAGGCCGACATGATCTCGCGCCAGATCGGCGCCACGCTCTCCGACTTCAGCGGACCCGGGTTGGCCGCCTTCAGGCCGTCGATGACCTGGGCCTCGCGCTCGGGGCGGAACACCACCGAGCCTTCCATCTTCTTGATTTCGCCGACCTGCTGCGCCAGTGACGCGCGGCGGTTCAGCAGTGCCAGCAACTCGCGGTCGAGCCCATCGATCTGTTGGCGCAGCGTGAGCAGATCGGGGTGGGGCGCGGTCGGAGAGTCAGCCATGGCGAGCGCGAAATTGTCGCATCACTTCGAAGCAGCCTTGGCCGGGGCCGCCGCCGGCTTGGCCGCCGGCGCCGACCCGGCGCTCGCCGGTGCCAGCGTCGCCTGCAGCTTGCGCTGCAGCGCCTGCAGCTTGGCGTCGAGCAACGGGCCGGCCTCGGCGACGAGCTTCTGCGTGAAGGTGTTCTGCAGTTCCGGCAACTGCTGCTGGAACTTCCTGTTCACCGGCGATTCGAGCCAAGCGATCAGCTGGCGCAATTCGTCCTCGCTGAACTTCTCCTCGAGCTGCGCGCCGTAAGCCGCCGGCGCGATCTTCAGCGCGCGCTCCGCGAGGATGGGCGTGGCCTCGTCGACAAACTTGCGGATGTCGGCGTCGACCGACTTCGCCACGGCTTCGCGCCGTGCCGGCGGCACCTGCGCCTGCAGCGTGGTGGCGGCGGCCTGCATCATCTGCACCGCCGGGCGCTCGACGATGGTGCGTGCCAGGCCCTCGATGCTGCCTTGCTGCAGCTGCAGCAACTTGGCGACGAGTTCCTTCTTCGGGTTGGCCTGCGCGTGCGCAAGCGTGGCGCCGGTGATCAGCGCCAGAATGACGAGTACGCGCATCAGGATTCCTCTCCAGTGTCCGGGGAGGCGCCGCCATCGGCGCCCGTATCGCCAGGGTTGGCGTCGTTCTCGACGATGCGTTGCAGGCCGATCAGCTTGGCGCCCTCGTCCAGCGCGATCAGGGTGACACCCTGTGTGGCTCGTCCGAGCTCGCGGATCTCGGCAACGCGCGTGCGCACCACCACGCCGGTGTCGGTGATCAGCATGATCTCGTCGTCGGCGCGCACCAGCGTGGCGGCCACGACCTTGCCGTTGCGCTCGCTCTGCTGGATGGCGATCATGCCCTTGGTGCCGCGGCCGTGGCGCGTGTACTCGACGATCGAGGTGCGCTTGCCGTAGCCGTTCTCGGTGGCGGTGAGCACCGATTGGGTCTCGTCCTCGGCGACCAGCATGGCGATCACGCTCTGGCCATCCTCCAGCTGCATGCCCTTGACGCCGCGCGCGGCACGGCCCATCGGGCGCACGTCGTCCTCGCCGAAGCGCACCGCCTTGCCGCCATCGCTGAACAGCATGACATCATGCTGCCCATCGGTCAGCGCAGCGCCGATGAGGAAATCGCCCTCGTCCAGGTCGACGGCGATGATGCCGGCCTTGCGCGGGTTGCTGAACTCGTCCAGCGCCGTCTTCTTCACCGTGCCCTGCGCGGTGGCGAAGAACACGTAGTGGTCGGCAGGGAAGCTGCGGAAGCCATCGGTCAGTGGCAGCACCACATTGACCTTCTCGCCCGGCTGCAGCGGGAACATGTTGACGATCGGCTTGCCGCGAGAGTTGCGCGAGCCCTGCGGCACCTCCCACACCTTCAGCCAGTAGACACGGCCGCGGTTGGTGAAGCACAGGATGTAGTCGTGCGTGTTGGCAATGAAGAGCTGGTCGATCCAGTCGTCTTCCTTGGTCTGCGCCGCCTGCTTGCCACGGCCGCCGCGTTTTTGCGCTCGGTACTCGCCCAGCGGCTGGCTCTTGATGTAGCCGGTGTGCGACAGCGTCACCACCATGTCGGTCGGTGTGATCAGGTCCTCGGTGCCGAGGTCCTGCGCGTTGTGCTCGATCACACTGCGACGGGCGCCGATCTTCGTCTGCCCGAACTCGAGCTTCAGCGCGGTGAGTTCTTCGGAAATGATCGTCGTCACGCGCTCCGGCCGGGCCAGGATGTCCAGCAGGTCGGTGATCTGCGCCATCACGTCCTTGTACTCGCCGATGATCTTGTCCTGCTCCAGGCCGGTCAGGCGCTGCAGGCGCATCTGCAGGATCTCGCCGGCTTGGTCCTCCGACAGGCGGTACAGGCCATCAGCCTGCAGTCCGTATTGGCGCGGCAATCCCTCGGGACGGTAGGCGTCGCGCTGGCCCTCGACGCGCGAGAGCATTTCGCGCACCAGCGACGAATCCCAGCTCTTGCTCATCAGCGCCGTCTTCGCCACCGGTGGTGTCGGCGAGGCCTTGATGGTCTCGATGAACTCGTCGATGTTGGCCAGCGCCACCGCCAGGCCTTCGAGCACGTGGCCGCGCTCGCGCGCCTTGCGCAATTCGTAGACGGTGCGCCGCGTCACCACCTCGCGGCGGTGCTCGAGGAAGATCTCGATCAGGTCCTTGAGGTTGCACAGCTTGGGCTGGTTGTCGATCAGCGCCACCATGTTCATGCCGAACGTGTCCTGCAGCTGCGTCTGCTTGTACAGGTTGTTCAGCACCACCTCCGGCACCTCGCCGCGCTTGAGTTCGATGACCACGCGCATGCCCGATTTGTCGGACTCGTCCTGGATGTGGCTGATGCCTTCGATCTTCTTGTCGTGAACCAGCTCGGCGATGCGCTCGAGCAGGTTCTTCTTGTTCACCTGGTAGGGAATCTCGTCGACGATGATGGCCTGGCGCTGGCCGCGGTCGATGTCCTCGAAGTGGCACTTGGCACGCATCACCACCTTGCCGCGGCCGGTGCGGTAGCCCTCGCGCACGCCGGACAGGCCGTAGATGATGCCGGCGGTCGGGAAGTCCGGCGCAGGGATGATCTCCATCAACTCGTCGACCGACGCGCCGGGGTTCTTCAGCAGGTGGTGGCAGGCGTCGACCACCTCGTTGAGGTTGTGCGGCGGAATGTTGGTGGCCATGCCCACGGCAATGCCGCCCGAGCCGTTGACCAGCAGGTTGGGCAGCCGCGTCGGCAGCACCAGCGGCTCCTTCTCCGAGCCGTCGTAGTTGGGCCCGAAGTCGACCGTCTCCTTGTCGAGATCGGCCAGCATCTCGTGGGCGATCTTGTGCAGGCGAATCTCCGTGTAGCGCATCGCGGCGGCGTTGTCGCCGTCGACCGAGCCGAAGTTGCCCTGGCCCTCGATGAGCAGGTGGCGCAGCGAGAAATCCTGCGCCATGCGCACGATGGTGTCGTAGACCGACTGGTCGCCATGCGGGTGGTACTTACCGATGACGTCGCCAACGATGCGCGCACTCTTCTTGTAAGGCCGGTTCCAGTCGTTGTTGAGCTCCGACATCGCGTAGAGCACGCGGCGGTGCACAGGCTTCAGGCCATCACGCGCGTCGGGAAGCGCGCGTCCCACGATCACGCTCATCGCGTAATCGAGGTAGGAGCGACGCATCTCCTCTTCGAGGCTGACGGGCAAGGTTTCCTTGGCGAACTGGGTCATGCGAAAGGGCGAAGGTGGGCGCGGAGAGAGTCGCAGGCAGGCGCACGGCGCCGAGGCGCGAGGCCAAACATGTGATTCTAGTTCCCGTCGGTTGTCGTGCGGGCGCAACAGCGCCTTGGAAGAGTGACCAGGCCTTGACCAAAGTCCTGTCTGGCAAAACTGCTATGGCACAATCTCACATCGGTGGTCGGCGCCCGGTAAGCGGGGGTTTACCAGCACCATCCGAACCCGGGTCGGACGTTATTGCAGACCAACTGCTCAATTCCCTCGAGAGGAGAATCATGAAGAAACTGAACACGGTGGCATCGCTCTTTGCATCTGCCGCCCTGGCTGCCTCGGCCTCGGGCGCATTCGCCCAGACCACCGTCGACAACTGGGTCGACAGCAACGGCAATGTCTGGAAGAACGGCACCAATGAGCTGTGCTGGCGTGACGCCAACTGGACGCCCGCGACCGCGAAGGACGTCTGCGATGGGGCTCTGAAGAAGGAGCCGCCGCCGCCGCCGCCGCCTGCTCCCGCGCCTGCCCCGGCCCCGGCCCCGGCCCCTGTGGCTCCGCCGCCCCCGCCGCCGCCGCCGCCGGCTGCCCCGGTGAGCGAGAAGGTCACCTTCGCGGCTGACGCGTTCTTCGACACCAACAAGGCGGTTTTGAAGCCCGAGGGCAAGGCGAAGCTGGACGATCTGGTCAGCAAGATGGCCGGCATCAACCTGGAAGTCATCATCGCCGTCGGCCACACCGACAGCGACGGTTCCGACGCGTACAACCAGAAGCTGTCGGTGCGCCGCGCTGATGCGGTCAAGGACTACCTGACCAGCAAGGGCGTCGAGAAGAACCGCGTGTACACCGAAGGCAAGGGCGAGAAGCAGCCCGTGGCCGACAACAAGACCCGCGAAGGCAAGGCGAAGAATCGCCGTGTCGAGATCGAGGTCGTCGGTACCCGCACCAAGAAGTGATCGTCGGATCCTTCTGACAGAAACCCCGCCTCGGCGGGGTTTCTTCTTTTCGGGGGTGCCGCCTTGCGCTTCGCTACGATTCAGCCCATGAACACGACGACGAACGCCGACCCGCAAGAACTCGCCAAATTCAGCGAACTGGCCCACCGGTGGTGGGATCCGGAAAGCGAGTTCCGCCCGCTGCATCAGATCAATCCGCTTCGCCTGGACTGGATCGCCGGTATGGTGCCGCTCGCGGGCAAGCGCGTGCTCGACGTCGGTTGCGGCGGTGGCATCCTGTCCGATGCGATGGCGCGTCGCGGGGCCACCGTGCTGGGCATCGACCTGGCCAGCAAGCCGCTGAAGGTGGCGCAGCTGCATGCCATCGAGGCGGGCACGCCCTCGGTGAGCTATCGCGAGATTGCGGCCGAGGCGCTGGCTGCGGAGTCACCCGCTGCGTTCGACGTCGTCACATGCATGGAAATGCTCGAACACGTGCCCGACCCGTCTTCGGTGGTGCGCGCCTGCGCGACGATGGTCAAGCCGGGTGGCTGGGTGTTCTTCTCGACGATCAATCGCAATCCGAAGTCCTTCCTGTTCGCGATCGTCGGCGCCGAGCATGTGCTCAAGCTGCTGCCCAAGGGCACTCACGAGTACGCGCGCTTCATCCGCCCGAGCGAACTGACGCGCTGGTGCCGCGACGCCGACCTCGACGTCACGACCACCCGAGGCCTCGAATACAACCCCGTCACGCGGCGCTATGGGCTGTCGACCGACATCAGCGTCAACTACATGATCGCCTGCCGGAAACCGTCATGACGCGGGGCGTGCGCGCGGTGCTGTTCGACCTGGACGGCACGCTGATCGACAGTGCGCCGGACCTCGCCGGGGCGGGCAACGACATGCGCACTGCACGCGGCCTGCCGCCGCTGCCGCTGTCGCACTTCCGGCCGATGGTCGGAGCCGGCGCGCGCGGCATGCTCGGGCGGGCACTGCAAGTGCAACCGGGGGATCCGGACTTCGAGGCGCTGCGCGATGAGTTCCTGCAGCGCTACGAAGCACGCATGACGCGCGAGACGCGCGTCTTCGAGGCCATGCAGCCGGTGCTGGAGGCGCTGCGGCGCGCGACGAGGCCGTGGGGCATCGTCACCAACAAGGCGACACGCTTCTCCGAGCCGCTGGTGCGGGCGCTGGGCCTGCACGAGCAGGCCGCCACGCTGGTCTGCGGCGACACCACGCCCCATGCCAAGCCGCATCCGGCGCCGCTGCTCGAGGCGGCGCGGCGCCTGGACGTCCGTGCGGCCGAGTGCGTCTACGTCGGCGATGACCTGCGCGACGTCGAGGCCGGCCGCGCCGCGGGCATGCTCACCGTGGCGGCCGCCTGGGGCTACCTGGGCGAGGGCGAGTTGATCGATGGCTGGGGTGCCCACCACGTGATCGAATCTCCGCACGAGCTCTTGAACTTGCTCGCCCTGGCCTAAACTACGCCGTTCTGGGGCTGACCTGGCTTCGACGTGGGTGCGGAGTCAGAACAGTGCATGCCGAGCACCAGTTCGCTCGTAAATCCACTGGAAACAAAGTAACTGCGAACGATAACTCGTACGCCCTCGCCGCTTAAAACCGGTGAGCCTCGCAACAGTTGGCCGATGGGCTGGGTTCAAGGGGTAACCTGAGGACTGCGAGGTCATACACATTGGCTCGTCCTGTGCCGGGTCACTCGGCACAGGGTTAAATCAAGTGACTCGTGGTGAAGGCAGCGTGCTGCTGCGCGGCCGGCACCATCAAATTCAAATCAGCCAGCTAAGCATGTAGATCTGCCTGACGATGGCTTGCGGACGGGGGTTCGATTCCCCCCAGCTCCACCAGAAAACGGACCAACAAAGTCCAGCGAAGTCCAAAGCCCCTAGAGAAATCAACGCTCTAGGGGCTTTGTCTTTCCAGGGAAGTCCAGCCCCATCCAGTTGAATCTAGGATCTGTTGGGGGTAACTTCTGGGGTAACAGACCTACCCCCACGGACAGTTACCCCCATGCCCCTGACCGACACCCAGATCAAGAAGGCACGACCCGGCGACAAGCCCGTCCGCCTATACGACGAGCGCGGGCTGTACCTGGAGGTACGCGCGACGGCTGACGGCGGCGCCTCGAAGTGGTGGCGCTTCAAGTACCGGTTTGGGGGTAAAGAGAAGCTACTCAGCCTGGGCACTTACCCCGACACCAGCCTCGCGACGGCCCGCAGCAAGCGCGACAAGGCGCGCGAGCAGGTGGCGCAGGGGATCGACCCCAGCGCGGCACGCAAGGCATCGGAAGCCAGCCGCACCGCGGCCGCTGAGGGCAGCTTCGAGGTGGTCGCACGCGAGTGGCACGAGGTGATCCACCAGAAGAAGGTCAGCGAGGGGCATGCGGCTCGCACGCTGATCCGCCTCGAACAGGACGTGTTCCCATGGCTCGGTGGCCGGCCGATCGGCGAGATCACTGCGCCGGAGTTGCTGCAGACGCTGCGGCGCATCGAGGCGCGCGGCGCTATCGAAACCGCGCACCGTGCGAAGCAGGCCTGCGGCCAGGTGTTCCGCTACGCGATCGCCACCGGCCGCGCAGAACGCAACCCCGCGACGGACCTCAAGGACGCGCTCAAGCCGGTGATCGTCGAGCACATGCCTGCCATCACCGACCCGAAGCGCGTCGGCGAGTTGCTGCGCGCGATCGCAGCCTACAAGGGACACCAGGTGACGAGGGCGGCGCTGCAGTTGGCTCCCCTTGTGTTCGTCCGCCCCGGCGAACTGCGTAAGGCCGAGTGGGCCGAGCTTGATCTCGACGGTGAGGAATGGCGTATCCCGAGCGAGCGCATCAAGCGCACGAAGCAGGAGAAGGCCAGCGGCGCGCCGCATGTGGTCCCGCTGTCCAGGCAGGCCGTCGAGATCCTGCGCGACCTTAAGCCGCTCACGGAGTACAGCCGCTATGTGTTCCCGAGTCTGCGCACGCGCGAGCGGCCTATGAGTGATGCCGCCGTGCTGGCCGCTCTGAGGCGCATGGGGTTCCCGAAAGAGGAGATGACCGGACACGGCTTCCGTGCGATGGCCCGCACGCTGCTTGCCGAGCGCCTGGGAGTGGACGAAGCGGCGATTGAAGCGCAGCTTGCGCATGGCGTGCGTGACAGCCTTGGTCGGGCCTACAACAGGACCACTTACCTCGAGCAGCGCCGGCAGATGATGCAGACTTGGTCCGACTACCTCGACAAGCTGCGTGACGGCGCAGACGTGATCCCATTCAGGGCAGCCTAACAATGGCCAAGGCACAAGTAGCCCCAGTGGTGACCTATACAGTACTAGGCGAGCTGCACCCCAGCACGGACGATGAGCGCAAGCGCGCAGAGGCGTCGGCCAAACGCAACCGGATCCTCATGGCGCTCGCGCAACTTGAGTTCGATGCTCGGTCTGACGACGAGTTGCGCGCTGAGCTTTTCGCGGTCGCCGGCAACGTGGCTAGGGAAAAGTCCGAGTGGCTGGAAGAGCTGCGAGAGGCATCGGCTCGACCAAAGCACAGACCGAAGAAGTGGACCTATGGCCGATGCATGGTCTTCCTCATTGACTACTTCCTCAGGATCAAGGCTGGCCATCGTCGCGCGGACATCGTTGGGGACTTGAGACGCGAGTACGAACTCCGGACCGATGGCGCGGTTGATGATCGGATTGGCGATTGCTTAGCTGAGATCGGTGGGATCGATCGACTTCCTGAGACTCTGCGCGAGACTGCCAAGCTGCAGCGAGAGCGACGCAAACGGACAACGCCGCGTCTTACCCGTCAAAAGTAGCCCAGTTCTACCGAGCGTGACGCATCGATAGTCCAAGCCTAAAGTGTTCCAGATCCAACCGATCTGGAGCACAGATGGCAGAACGCCACCAAGTCCGCCCGAGCCGTGCGGTCCTTGCACGAGGTTTCGATGAACTTCCCGATGCCGCACTAGTAAGCGTCGACAGTTGGGCAGCCATTCAGGGTGTGTCGCGCTCAACAGCGTGGGCGCGAATCAAGAACGACCCGCAGCACCCTCAAACACTACAACTTTCCCGTGGTTGTACGAGGCTGAGGGTTGGTGACTGCCGCGCATACCTGCGGGCGAAGCAGGCAGGCGGTGCAGCATGAGCACCGACCATCCCTACTGCCCGCCCGAGGCGGCAGAGATCGCTGCCGGCGCCGTGGATGCACAGCAACTAGCGGAGGGAATCGCCGCGGGCCGGCTCAAGCCCGATAGCGCTTGGCTCTGCTTCCTCCAGCTTCAGGCCCGGCACGGAGGCATCGGTTCTGCGGCCTGCCGCAGCTTCGTGCTCGAACTGGCCAAGCGCGCGGGGGCGCGATCGTGAAGGTCAAGCATCGCGATCTCACTCCCCAGCAGACCCTGGAACTCGCGGAGCAGTGGCTGCAGCGGCAGAGGAAGTTGCTTGCACAGTGCCACGGCAATGATTGGGAGAAGCACCGCGAGTGGATTGAGGGCTACCTACTCGAGGAGGTACGCCGGCGCCTGATAGCGCGAGGCTGGAGGCCGCGCGCATGACCGCACCCCTCGATGAAGTGCTGGGTCTCAAGTGTCCGGACGCGCCTTACCCGTGCGGTCGCACTGTCGCAGGAGTTGACTACTCGGACGAAGCCGTTGAGGCGCGCAAGCAGGCCAGGAGGCGGGCCAATGAGGTATCGCGCTCCGACCAAGCCGGATTGGACGGCGATCTCAAGCTCGCATTCGCTCGCTTCGCCGTGACTCGGGAGCAGGTAGAGAACATGCAGCAGACTCGAATGCTCTATCACAACATGGTCGGGCATCAGCACTTAGCTGTCTGGTGCGCGCCAGCAGGAGACGGCAAGACGACAGTCGCTCGTGCCTGCGCTGCGGACTTGGTCAGGGCCGGGTTCGCCGTGCTGTTCTACCAAGAGGATGCTTCGGCCGGCGACTTGGCGGAGCAATATCGACACTCCAGCGAGAACGGCTACCTACTCCTCAACAGCACGCTCGGGAACGGTGCGCCTGAGGACATGCTCGGCCTCTTGAGACAACTCGTGCGAAGCGAGATCAGCCTCGACAGCTGCGTCCTGATCTTCGACACGCTGAAGAAGTTCGCCGACCTGATGAGCAAAGCTGGGACGCGCGAGTTCCTGAGGCTGATGCGATCACTGACGCAGCGCGGCGCCACGGTAATCCTGCTCGGCCACACGAACAAGCACAAAGGCCCGGATGGCAAGCTGATGTTCGAAGGGGTCGGTGATGTGCGTAACGACGTGGACGAGCTGCTCTACATCGAAGCCACCGATAAGGACGCGCGCGGCATCCGCACCCTGACCATCCGACCAGACAAGGCTCGCTGCGCCGTTAAGGACGCGACGTTCGAACTCGACACGAACACGCGCGAACTGCGCCTCCTGGACCGGGTTGTCGACGTCTGGGCGATCCTGCACGCCAAGCAGCAGCGTGAGGACGATGAGCCCCTGATTGATGCAACCAAGCGCGCCCTGTCTTCCGGTGGGCTGAACTACACGGTGCTGGTGGATCGCGTCATCGCCGATTCCGGCCGCTCGCGCGCCACCGTCGAACGCGTCATTCGGCGCTATTTGAGCGACCAACTCGGCGACCCGAACGCCTTGTGGCTCGAGACGCGGCTGCGACTGAACAACACGCGCCACATCGCGTTGATGCCTCGGGAAGTGAAATGAATCTGCCCCCTCTGGAAACTGACATTCCTAATGAACCCAGAGAACCTGGGGAACGTAGGGAACCCGGGAACCCAATGGCGGTGCAGGCTAGCGGTTGGCGAGCTTCGCAGCGAGAGCCGACCCGCGGTTCGGTTTCCCGGTTCCCCGGTTTCCCAGAGGGGGCAGAAGCTATCGGCGGGACCACAAGACATGCGACGGAGAGTCTCGTGCTTGACGCCGAGGTTTTGTCACCCGACCCCATCCCCTGCGGGAGCATCCTTGCTCTTGACCTGGGCACGAAGACCGGCTGGGCGCTCCGGAACGTGGAGGGGCGCATCCTGAGCGGAACCGTCTACTTCAAGCCCGGCCGCTTCGAGGGTGGCGGAATGCGCTACTTGCGCTTCCGCAAGTGGCTGACCGAGTTGAAGGCCACCGGAGACTTCGCCGCCATCTACTTCGAGGAGGTACGCCGCCATGCCGGCGTCGATGCTGCGCACGTCTACGGCGGCTTCCTCGCCACGCTGACCGCCTGGTGCGAGCACCATCAGATCCCCTAGCAGGGTGTGGGCGTCGGGACGATCAAGAAGTTCGCGACAGGCACGGGAAACGCTGACAAGTCGCGCGTCATTGCGGCCGTGCGCGCCCTGGGGCTGGACCCCGGCGACGACAACGAGGCCGACGCGATCGCACTCATGGCGTGGGCGCTGGCGACCGGGGCGCACAGAGCATGACCGACGCCTGGGCTTTCCTCGTCAGCCTGCTGGTCGACCCGCCGGCCGGCCGACTCGTGATCGAGCGGCTGCAGCGGCTGCCTGCCACGATCCGCGGCTGGAGGTGCAGGAACGATCTGCAGTCGCGCCGCGCCGCGATGTTGGACATCCAGCATGCCCCGTTGTGGCGAGCGCTGGCTCGAGAGGTGGAGCCGATCGAGGAATGACCGCGCCGCGGTGCCGAATCATGCCCAGAGGGAAGCTCGTCGACACGGCCACTCTGTGCGCGAATCACGCACGGATCAGGGCTGACCTGCTGGGCTCCAACGTCGCCTGCCGCTTCGTGCTCGTGGCGCTCGTCGACCAGGCCGTGGCCGCGTCGAAGCGCAACGCCGACTGTGGGCGCCGCAACGCACGAACCCGAAAGCAGGGCTTCGATGACGCAATCGCCGAGGCTGCCAAGGTGGTCCCGCTCGCGAGGCTGGACTTGCCGCAGGCCGTGAACGCGGTGTGGCTCCGCATCTCTCACCTCGGCCCGGACGTGTTCGGTCTGGAACGAGTACCCAGCAAGAGGACCATCCGCCGCGTCGTTCGCGCGCTGCAGGGAGCGACGGACGCGTCTTTCCCTGCTGGGCTGATGCAATCGGCTTTCGTCGCTACAGCCCTTGAAGGCTCCCATGTCTGAAGCAGCCACCATGCAGGGCGATCGGCCTGCCGATGGTCTCGCGCCTTCCACCGCGGGCCCACCGTTTCGCCACAAGCCGGCCGAGGAGCCCGTGAAACGCGTGATCAGAGCCATCCCTGGGGGACCGCGCCACGTCGTCTTGCAGGAGACTGTCAACGCACAATGGGTCGTGTACGGGGGTCCCGAGTACGAGCTGGAGGACTTCGAGCGCCCGGAGGTCTGGGTGGCCGCCGGCCAGCGCATGAAGCTGTACGACCACGTTCGCGTCATCCAGTCCGAGCGGAAGCCGCCGCGTGTGGTCGAGGGCCTGGTTGCAGACGATGACCCCGCGCGAGTGCGCCTGAAGGTGACGGCTTGCGTCGAGATGTCGCCCCTGGACGACCTGGTCCCGCTGGGCGATACCTGTCCCCCGACTACCGCATCGTGCTTTCGCCTGCCGGCGATTCGTCGAGGCGCCAGGTGATTCGCGACAACCCCGTCGTCGGCGAGTCCGTCGTGATCTCCAAGGGCAGGTCCGGCATCATCGACCACGAGAGCGCGCCGGCTGGCGATCGACCACTACAACGCGACTGTCGGGCCCGCGGCAGCGAGGCGTCGATGAGCAGCATGCACCCCTGTGTGATCCCGGAAGGAAACTTGCCCGATGACCTCCCCTTGCGCATCGCCAACGCTCGAGGCAATGACGGACGCGCAGTGTTGAAGGACCCCCGCGTGGTAGTCCCCTTGCTTGGTCTGGCCCAGCGAGCGCCCACGTTCGACAGGGGCGACGGCAGCCTGGAGGCGCAGATCGCCGCGATCGAGACGCTGATGCGCGACGACCGCCAGCGCTACTTCGCTGACCCTGCGCTGCAGTTGCGTGCGCGCCGCCTCTACGCCCAGCGGGACGCGAAGAGGCTGTGACGTGATGGCGAGGCCGACTATCTACACAGAAGACCTCGGCGTCGAGATCGCTTGGCGGTCGGCCGAGGGCAAGTCGCTCAAGACCATCTGCACGGGTCGCGGCATGCCATCCGTTCGCACGGTGTTCCGCTGGCGCCGCGATCACCCGGAGTTCGCTGCGTTGCTCGACCTGGCGGTGCTGGATCGGGCGCAGCTCTACGTCGAGCAGACCATCGACATCGCGGACGAGCAAGCCGCCGATTCAGCACAGGTGAGCCGCGCGAAGAATCGCATCCAGGCTCGGCAGTGGGCTGCCGCGAGGCTCAACCCTGCCAAGTTCAGCGAGCGACTAGTGGCCAGCCACATCACCCCAGCGGAGGAGGCTCGGCCATTCGCCCCCGAGAGTCCGGACCTAGGCATAGACCTCGCGCGAAGGATCGCCTTCGTGCTCGCCAAAGGTGTCCAGTTGCGGCGAGAACGCAATGCGAAAGACCAAGAAGCCCGAACCGACGCCAGCGCCCAAGCCGCGACCGTTGCCGGGTGACGCCCACCTGATGCGCAGCATTTCGGCGCACGTCGCCGAGCTGCAGGGCGAGAACATGCCTACGAAGCAGGCAGCCAGTCAGTCGCTGGATCACAAGCAAGTCATCGCAACTGCCGCGGCCGCCACCGCTGTGGAGGCACCCGTCGAGCATTGTGGATGTGCCGGCGAACAAGGCCTGCCGGGCTGGGACCGCGAGATCGTCGTGCGCCACGGGCGCATGGCGCTCAGGAGCCGAGTTCGCTGCCGATAGGAGTGCAGCATGGGACGGTAACGTTTGAGCTGAGGCGCGAGCGCCGGTGTGGCGCTTGGCCAGCGAGACGGATGATAAGAATGACTGGCTCGCGGGCCAAGTGCCATGCCGGTGCGAGTCGGCTCCAGCGAAGGGTTAGGCCGCTGTGTTTGTCCGCCTATTTGGCCGGCACGGGTTCCGTGCCAAGAGTCGGTTGACCTTCCTTCTCGGCGCTACGATCGAAAACAAGCGTCTTCCCGTACACGAGCTGAACCCAAGTTGGGTATGTGTAGGCTGTCCCCTTGTTGTGGTCAATGATCGCGCCAATGCCGCCGCCAAGAATGATGTTGCCGAACATTCCGGCGTTTGCTCGGGAGATGGCACGTGCAGATGCATCCGGGTTTTCCGGGTGCTTGCAAAGGATGTCCAAGTCCTTGCTTGACCGACGAACTTGAGTGGTATCACCGGACTTCACCGAGACGCTGCCGTAGTCGTTGGTGAGTTTGCACTCGGCTCCGGCGACAACTTGTCCTGCCTCGGTCTTGGTTTCCACCTTCATTGGGTGGGTTGAGTCATTGACTACTGATGCACAGCCCGTGAATACAATGCAGGCCGAAACGATAGAGATGCGCTGAAACATTGAACTCTCTCTCCTCGATTGTGAGAAGTTCAGTGTATGGGCGCCTGCCACCAACTACGCGTGGTGTTTTCCTCAGCGGCCTAACGTTTGAGCTGAGGGGCCGGAGCCGGAATGGCGCTTGGCCCGCGAGGCGGAGCATAGACCTGCAGCGCTTCGCGGGCCAAGTGCTAGGCCGGTGGAGGTCCCAGCTCGAGCGAAGGGTTAGGGCGCAGCCGCAGTCTTGACAGGGACCGTTGTGTTCTGCGTTGGGGCACCGCGACTGGCTGTGGACTCGTACGCCTCAATCAAGCGAGTGAACAGCGCGCTCACCTCTGCGTCCGAGACCGCACCATTCAGATGAAACTGGCATAGTGCATAGACACCGGTCCGAAATGCATCAAGCGCCGGAGTTCTCTCCGCCAGCAGAACCACAGAACTCTCGACACGATCGTTGACGTTGCCCTCGGCAGTCGCTTCCGCATTCAACTTACCAGACCTCGCGTTCGCCTTGAGAGAGGCTGCAAGATCGGTCTTGAGGCCAGTCGCCGAGTCTGGGGGCGGTTCGGCGCAGAAGCGCCCTTGGTTCTCGCCGTTCAATCCGACCAGTACGGTGCGTCTATCCGCGGACAGTGAGACCGTCGCAACCGAGCTGCCGACGTTGTCCTTGACGACCGATCGGTTGTAGAAGGCTGTGAGCTGAGACGCGCATCCGGTCAGAGATGAGGCAAGTAGTGCGATCAATAGTCGAGCGGCCATAGGAACCTCACAGAGTCACAGTGAGGTCCCAGCATGAAGCGATGAGGCAGTTTCGCATCAGCAAGAGTGATGATCGGTGCCACTGCGCCCTAACGTTTGAGCTGAGTGGGCCGCCGCCGGCAGAGGCGCCTGGCCCTGGAGGGGACGATAAGTCTCTGGCCCCGGGAGGGCCAGGCGGCTCTGCCGGTGGCGGTCCGCTCGAGCGAGGGGTTAGGCAGCACTTTAGCGAAGCTTCGTCTTGGCGAGCCGTTTCGCGTTTGCTACCGCCTTTCGATGGACCGGCGCGATACCCTTTGCGAGCACGCCGAGAGCGGCGCCCTGCAACTGCGCTGCGAGTGCAAGTGGTGACGGACCTCTGCGTAGCGAGGGAAACCAGAAGGAGCGAAGCATGGACATGGCCAGGGCCTGATTCGCGCGCGCTGTTTGCGCGGCCATCGCAACAAGCGCTTCGGTGAAAGCCACCTTCTTCTCGTCCACCATCCGCTTGAACTCCTCGCGGTCGCGTTTTGACATGGGCGTACCGGCGATAGCCATGCGCGTGACCCGATGGGAGACAACCTGGGGAACGGCGACCGAGAGTTGAGCGGTCTTGGCAGCGATGGACTTGGAGTTGCGGCGAGAGGTCATGTTGGCCCTTGGGTGCAGGCGGACTGTAGACCTCGCTAGACAGGTCGTAGCGGCGTGGGCTCCGAAGACCACTTCCCGCACAGTACGGGGCGCTCGGTAGGTGCGGACAGGACGAAGGCGGGATCAGGCTTCTGCTCAACAACACCACGGCGCCTGTGTCTGCCGAGTTTGAGCTGAGGGGCCGGCACCGGAAGGGTGCCTTGGCCGCGAGGCGAATGATAGACAGCGAGCGCCTCGCGGCCAAGGTGCCCTGCCGGTGGAGGTCCCTCTCGAGCGAAGGGTTAGGCCGCACTCTCTGGGCTTCGATTCAGGCGTGCCGGAAGGTTGATACCTCCGGTGCCGCGTGCACAACCGCTAGCTATGTGGCACAAGTCACCGATGGTGGCCGAACGGGCGGCTACTGAATCGGTAGACGAGCAGGAGCACCGTTGGCCAGAAGACGGTGTTTAGAAGGTCGTGGAGGCTGGCCTCCCAACGCCAGTACCCGAGGCTGCGAACGTCGTCGTGCCAATCCAATGCTTCGCCCACTGAGGCGAGCAGAACGACCGCGAACCAGGGGACAAGAGATCCAAGCGACCTACGGGTGATGGCGGCCACAGAGAAGAAGGCGGCAAGGCCAATGTGCAGGTGCAATACATCCCTGGACAAACCAGTTGCAGCGACGATTGCCATCTTTGCTGACTGCACGAGCGACGCCTCCATGTGCGGCCTAACGTTTGAGCTGAGCCGACCCCGGCGGTGAAGCGCTTGGGCCGCGAGGTGCATGATGTCAGCGAGCGCCTCGCGGCCCAAGCGCGTAGCCGGTGGGGGTCGGCTCGAGCGAAGGGTTAGGCGTCAGTCTTCGGTAACCTTCACTGTAACGATTTCGTCGCCGCCGAGGCCAAGTAGGCTGGGATTCTGAATTACCAGTTGGCCAGTTGAAGGGAGCGTGCAAGAGCCTGCATAGCTCTTTGTTTCAGCGCTGGTCGCGCAACTCGAACCGCCTGGCCAAGAGACAACTACGCCGTTGTTTGATGAAGTGATCGACGCATGGTAAGTGCCTGCACCGAGGGCATATGAAAGCTGTACGCCCTCCGCGATGACCTTTTGCTCATCGACGAGCGTCCGTGAATCACTTCCGCCGCCACCGCAAGCGGACAAGAGCCATGCGACGGCGAACGCTGCAAGAGCGCAAGTTGGAGTATTCAAAGGTTTCTCCCAAGTTATGAAATCGTGCGATCTGGCGCACGTGAGGGAGCGTACCTGCAATAAGAGTGAAATGCGGTAGACAAGCGGTCAAACGTGAAATCTGACGCCTAACGTTTGAGCTGAGGGGCCGACGCCGGGATGGCGCTTGGCCCGCGAGGCGGAGCATAGACCTGCAGCGCCTCGCGGGCCAAGTGCCATGCCGGTGGAGGTCCCGCTCCAGCGAAGGGTTAGGCAGCACGCCGCGCTGTGGGTCAGAGATGCCGGCGTGGTGCTGTGTATCCCCCGCAGGGACGCGCGGCGGGCCTTCGCGCTTCCCGGCCCCCGCGAGAGCCCGCGCAAGTGGAGCGAGGTAGTACCCGTCCGGCTCCGAGACTCGAGTGTTCTACTCTTCAATGGCGACTAGCTTGCCATCGCTGAAGTACAGGAAGCGTCCTCCCCCGTACACCCATTGCTCTCGAATACCCTGTGCGGTCGTCAGGCGCCGCGTGTAGTTTGGTCTTCCCCAATTCGATCCTTCGACCACCTGCAGCGCCGTCATTCCTATGCGGACGCCAGGCAGCTTCGATCGTCGTTCACGTTCGTCGCGCGCGCTGCGTTCGCGCCGTTCCTCCTCACGGGCGCGCTTTTCTTCATCCCGAAAAGTTTGAGACAACGAATCGCTGCCAGCCAAGCACACCGCCTTTGCCCGTGCGGCGCGTGCGATGTTCAGATCGAGAGATTTCTTCTGGAACGCCCGCTGTTCATCGCTTGCTTCGGGGTTCCTAGTTGCGAGCAAGTCCTTGTAGTAGCGAACGTTGACCATTGCACTGGAATACTGATCGCAAGGGTGAACGCCGCCGACTGGTTCTTGCTCTGCAGATTCAGCCCCTCGTGCCGTCGAAACCGCAAGCCAAAGCACGGCGATCAGCATTCGAACCGACGACTTCATAAGCCAACTCCAAGTACCTATGCAAAGAACACTACACACGATCTCCCCTTCGCCCCGAACTCCGCCCTCATCTTTGATGCAAGTCAATGGTCGGAACGGAGGTTGGTCACCAGCCACATTGAGCCTGGGCGGGTGGAACCAGCCGAACCTGGCGTTGCAGAAGACGTGAACAGCGAGCCCGACTCGTAGCCGTTTCTTCGCGGCCCATGGCCGCGTCGCAGAGGGGGCGAAGCGCCATCTTCAGCCGATGCTGCCTAACGTTTGAGCTGAGGCGCGAGCGCCGGTGTGGCGCTTGGCCCGCGAGGCGCATGATGACAGCGAGCGCCTTGCGGGCCAAGTGCCATGCCGGTGCGAGTCGGCTCCAGCGAAGGGTTAGGCGCCCGCGCTTGTGCTTGTACTAGCTGCCCGTTGCCGACTAGTGCGGTAAGCTCGCCGGGCATAAAGATTCTCTGGTGACTAGGAGTTGTACGTGAAGTGGATGTCGATTGTTCTCGCTGGAGCGTTGCTTGTGGGCTGCGCATCTCCGGGGGAAATTGCTAAGCAATCGGTCGCAGGGCGATTCGAGAGCAAACTGAGCGCCAAGCGGTTGGCTGGATGCATTGATGCGAACGGCGAGAACTTACTTTGGGCTGGCGCGTTTCGCTCAAAGATTCGCGATACTGGTGATGAGCCACTCGTTGTGATTGTTGAAGAGGCTGGCAACAAGTACGTGGCAGCAGTCGTGCACGTTACGACACGCGACCAGGGTTCCGTCGCAGAATTTCGATATGGTGGTGCAGTGGAGTTCGACGAGAAGATTTGGCCGGGCAAGTGGCAGAACAAGCTTGTTGCGGGCTGCAGCTAGAGGCCGGCAAGGCTCGTTTGGGTTGTAGGGCGCCTAACGTTTGAGCTGAGGCGCGAGCGCCGGTGTGGCGCTTGGCCCGCTGGACGGATGATGGACCACTCCGGGAAGCGGGCCAAGTGCCATGCCGGTGCGAGTCGGCTCCAGCGAACGGTTAGGCGGCGCTGGTTGCTTAGTAGCGAAAGGCTCCCTTGCAGTGCGGACAAACGTAGTCGGACTGGCCAACCGCTGCTGGGACCGTGTGGTGACAGGTCGGGCAGTGCACCAAAGTCGGAGTGACACCTGGCGCCGTGGTGATGGGCGGCGAGGGCCGAGTGAGCGCAATGATTCCCGCTGAAGAGATTGGGGCCTTTTGCGCCGCTGACGCCTTGGGTGTTGCCGGTGACCTGGGCTTTGCAGGTGGCTTGGGGTGTACGGGTACTTTGTGCTGTGGGCTTACCTGGGCTACTGGGGCGAGTTGGGTGTTGGCCGGCTCTTGCGCTCCGGCCTTGGCTGGGCACTGAAAACCATGCTTCTGGCGCAGGATGATGGAGAACTTCTCCTTGAGTGGCTTGTTGCTGAGAAGCGAATTGATCGCCTTACAGCACGCAACTACGTTCTCCTCTGCGCTGTTGCCCCCGTTTGCTTGTGCCAACAAGTGTTCGATGCTCGCGTCTGCTCTAGCCAGCGGCTGCTTGCAGAAAAAGCACTCCCCGCCCTGTTCGAATAGAAGTCGATCAAGTTGCTTCATTGGTGCAAAGGTGTGGCTTGCGCCGTCTAACGTTTGAGCTGAGAGGGCCGACGCCGGGTAGGCGCTTGGCCCGCGAGGAGCATGATGATAGTGAGCGCCTCGCGGGCCAAGTGCCTAGCCGGTGGAGGTCCGCTCGAGCGAAGGGTTAGGCCTCTGCGTCAGGTACGGGCACCGGGGCCGGATAGTCGTCGGGTTCGATGCGAGACGGGTGCAGGTAGCCGCCTCCCTTGTTTCGGCGAAGGCAGTAGCGCTTCGTTCGCGGAAGGTTTCGGATCAGTTCTGCAAGCCGCTTGCTATGCCCGTTTCCGCAAGCGATAACCACGATGCTCGATGCCGCGAGAACTGCTTGTACGTGTTGTTCGTTGAGCGCGTCCGCTTCACTGTGCCGCACGACCTTGCCAGGATCCGTCGAGTAGTTGGGATAAAGGTTCAGGACGTGATACCCACCCCATCCCCAGTTGATCGCTAGGTTGCCGCACTTGAAGACAGTGGTGTCGTTCCGAAGTTCGTCCGCCTTCGAGGGGTTTGCACAGAGGAATGAGCCTACAGGCTTACTCTGGTCCCAGGTGCGACTAAGGACAAATCGGAAGCTTCCGCAATCGGACTTGATCGCGATTGAACTGACTGTCGCGATGTGCTCGACGGTCTTCATCAGAGGCCTAACGTTTGAGCTGAGGCGCGAGCGCCGGTGTGGCGCTTGGCCCGCTGGACGGATGATGGACCACTCCGGGAAGCGGGCCAAGTGCCATGCCGGTGCGAGTCGGCTCCAGCGAAGGGTTAGGCCTCACTGAGCGGGCGCCGCTGAGGTTGGAAGGCCGAACACTCGATCGAAGGCCCAAGTGAAAGCGATGGCATAGACGAAGAAGAACGCCAGAAGACCAAGGTTCGCCAGGAACGCGCTTAGAGGCGATGTGTTCAGCCATAGCGCCATGACGGGAACCAGGATGACAGTGAGACCACCTTCAAAGCCGACGCCATGAGCGAGGCGCCGAGTGAATGTGCGGCCTCGTACCGCCTGACGCGACTCACAGTACTCGAAGATTGTGTTGAACAAGTAACTCCACCCAAGAGCGATACTGGACAGAACTACCGCGAGACCAAGGGTTGACGCAGGCGGCTCGTCGAAGATGACGCTTAGAACCGGGCCAACGAAGGCAATGGCGAAAACTTCGTAGAGCACGGCTTGAACTACGCGCCGAGTTTTGGGTGTCATGAGAAAGCTCGGATTCGCCAGAGGGGTGAGGTGTCGTGAGGCCTAACGTTTGAGCTGAGGGGCCGGAGCCGGGATGGCCCTTGGCCCGCGAGGCGGAGCATAGACCGGCAGCGCCTCGCGGGCCAAGGGCCATGCCGGTGGAGGTCCCGCTCGAGCGAAGGGTTAGGCCTCACCTTTGCGTACTAGCCACGAGTCGACCAAATGACTGTGCCTACATGCTTTGAACCTGCTTGCAGGTTGCCCTCTCTTTGAGAGTGTCCGAGCCGGAGCAGACGTACGTCTTCCCGCTACATGCAGCAGTCCATGAGGATGTGTACATGTTCAGTTTGTAGTCGGAGATCGAGATATCGCTCGGCTTGCAGCCGATCTCGCTTGACGATGCAGATTGCAGGCTGGCAGTTGACGAAGCGCAGCCAGAAATGAACAGCAATGGCGCCAGAAGAGTAAGCCGACTCATAAAGGCTCCTCCAGAGATGCTCTTGCTCCAACTGTGCGGCACGATGCCGGTGGAGCCGCCGTCAAGTGACTCAAGCCCATCAACAATCAGGATGTCAGGTGGGCGTAGCTTGAGATGCTCAAGATTCGTGAGGCCTAACGTTTGAGCTGAGGCGCGAGCGCCGGTGTGGTGCTTGGCCCGCTGTACGGATGATGGACCACTCTGGTAAGCGGGCCAAGTGCCATGCCGGTGCGAGTCCGCTCGAGCGAAGGGTTAGGGCGCATTCTCTGGCAATGAAGATTGGTGGCTACTCGGCCACCCAGAACTGGATGGCGCCGGTAGGCAACTTGGCGAGTACCTGCTCCAGCCGTTCATGCTGGACATGCTTCCTGAGTGCAGTAGCGACGCTCGAAATAGCGTTGGCCGGCGAGAAGTTGTGAGCCTCACGCAGTGCCTGAACTTCGGCGGTCATTGTCTCGCGGGATGCAAACGGTTGGACTGGTGCAGACGTGTCCCAGTCCTCGACGAAGAGCGCGCGGAGCACGGGAGGAAGCACGTTGGCGAAGGCGAGACCCTCTGCCATAGAGAGACGGCAGCGAAATGTGCGGAAGACGCCCTCGACCATTGTGTAGGCCTGGTTCGTGGTGACGAGGCCGGCAAAGTCGCGTGCGTCGACGAGGAAGGCCTCGAAGTCGAGTGACGCACGCTGATACTCGGATGGAACAGGCATCGGCAGTAACCGGCGGTTCTATGCGCCCTAACGTTTGAGCTGAGCCGCCCGCGGCGGCAGGGCGGCTTGGCCGGGCGGCGGAAAATGAGCGAAGCGTACACCGCCGCTCGGCCAAGGCGGCCTGCCGTTGCGGGTCGGCTCGAGCGAAGGGTTAGGCCCCAACGCGTGCCTATGGCGTGGTGATAGAGAACTTGCCGTTTAGCAGGTTCGCGCCAGTCAGCTTATGCGGCACGGCGTCAAACGCGCCAGTGCCCTTTGCGCCTGCATAGGCGCCCGTACCGGAAAGAACGGTGTACTCCCCATGAGTCGGCTGCCCGGCTCGCTGGTTGCCGGCAAATCGGGCTGTGATAGTCGAGCCGTCTTCGAACTGGTAAGTGCTGTAGCCGAAGAATGGGCCAGTTCCTTTGTTGTAGTCGATGTTGAAAACGAAGTTCTTTGCTGCCACCCGGCCATCCTTGAAGAAGGCCACTCCGGCCATCTTCATAAGGGAGACGTTTTGTCCTTCGATGTTCGCAATCTCGAAGCTCTTGACTTCCACTGGAATAACGACGAGGCGGAATTCAAGGTTGTGCTCGCCGGAGAAAGCCAGTTGGGGCATCAGGCTGATAGCGCTGAGCATCAGCATGGACGGTGCGCGTTTGGACATTGCTCGCTCCTGTGCTTGCCAACGAGGCGATCAAGGCGCAGGTGCCTCGCCTCGGCGCGGCAGCAATTTCCAAGTCTGCTCGTCGATCGAAGCGTATGCCAGCGCCGTGCGTCCATAAACGTAGGGATGACAAGTGGCGGAAGACGAGGCGAGGAACCGATCGTTTGACCCAAAGCAAGCTTCTTGGGGCCTAACGTGATGTAGGGCGCAGCGTAACAAAGCTGACGTGCGCGCGGTGCGGGGAATGCGAACTCCTGATGTTCAGATTTTGACTCGCCAGGGTTGAAGCGGCGAACAAACCTCTGGGCGACTACTTACGGGAAAGTCTGGTCCCCCTACCCGGCTAGGGATTGCCGGCTGTTTCGGGGTCGTCGCAGTCCGCATTCGGTACTGGTGAGGCCTAACGTGATTTCGGCAACTCCATCCCGTTGAGGTCGCTGCCAACAAGCTGAGGCAGGCCGACTTGAGATGGCTTTGGCCGCAATGCGGGTTCAGTCCGGCATGCGCACCCGATTCTTCAGCAGGCGCAAGTTCTTGGCGACGAGGTGGGGAAGCAGCCAGCGGCGCTCCCGCGGCTTCCATTCGGCGCCGCAGGCCAGCAGCAGTTGTCGGGTGCTCTTGTCTGCCGCGGGAATACGAATCGCGATCAGGCTCCGCTGCCGGGATACGATCGGCGTGCTCTCAGCCAGCACCCCTTCAGCCGCTCGTTCACGGCTTCAAAGGGGCGACGGCGTTTGATGTCAAACGGGGCAAGCTCGCAGAAGTGGTTGCGCCGAGCGTAGATGGTCCGCACGCTGACCTTGTTCCTCTTAGTCGCCTCAGCAGCCGACTAGCGGCGGCAGCCGGTCGAACTCATCGTCAGAGCCTGGCTCCCGCTCAAAGCCGCAGCATGTCTTCCCCTGGCCGGCCTGTCCGTAGAGCGCGCGAGGGTGGAGGCAACCCACCGAGTAGCCGCCCGGCCTGTGGATCATGTCGACGTGCGAGCAGCACTCGCAGCGGCGCCAGGCCGGCCGGTTCGGGCGGGCGTGCATCTCGGGTTCCATGTGCCCGAGTCTGGCCCGCGGGAAGCTCACGGCATGAGCTTGCAGAGCCTCGCCAAGCAGCGCTAGGGGTAACTATTGGGGTAACCGCAACAGGCGAACTCAAAAGCACCAAAGATTCATGCGGCCTGGCGCCGAATGTTGGATTGACCCCAGCCCACTTCCGCGCGGCATGCGACCGTCGCGGTCTGACCTGACACGTCCGGCATGACACTGCGCGATGCGGCGCTCAATCGCTGTCGCGCTCGAACTCCCGTGCCAGCACCTGTTCCACCGGCACCGGCGTGAAGCCCGGCAGTCGCTTGACCAGCAACGTCCACACCATCGCATAGGCCAGGGCCAGCGCGAGCATGGCTCCGAACGGCCCGTAGATGTCCTCGGCGTTCATCGTCGGCGGCGTGATGAGCCAGACGGCAGCGACGATGCCCGCCGAGGCCAGCAACTGCGGCAGCGGGAACCACGGCGCGCGGAAGGCGCGCGGCAGGTCGGGTCGGCGCAGACGCAGCACGATGATCGACAGGTTGATGAGCAGGTAGGCCACGCCCCACGAGCACACCGCGGCGAGCACCAGCGGCATGATGCGGTCGAGGTCGCCGCGGATCAGCAGGGTGTGGACGATGGGGATGGCCGCGCTCACGACGATGCCCACCACCGGGCTGCGGTACCTGGGGTGCAGCCTCGCGAACACCGCGGGCAGGGCGCCGTCGCGAGCCATGCCGCGGAAGATGCGCGGCAACGCGGCCATCAGCGTATTGATCGTCGCCGCGCCGGCGAGCAGGAAGGCGATGCCGAGCCATAGTCGCCCGAACGGGCCCATCACCGCCGTCGCGAGCTGTGGGATGGCACCCGGCGTCTCCAGCAGGTGCACCGAGCCGTCGGCCGCCACCGACACGTTGGGCACCTGCCGGGCCATTGCCGTGCCCCACAGCAGCATGCACAGCCACACCAGCATCAGACCGAGCAGCATGGCACGCGGCAGGTTGCGCTGCGCCTGGCGAAGTTCCGGCGCGAGCGGCGTGACGAACTCGATGCCTAGGAACATGAACATCGCCATGCCCACCAGCGACATCACGGCATGGCTGTCGGTACCCACTTGCGAGGCCCCGAACAAGCCCTGGATCTCGGCCTGCGGCTCGCGCAGCAGCGCGCCGACAGCGAAGATCATCAGCGTCAGCCACATGCCGGCCGTCAGCACGATCTCCACCTTGGCGAAGACCGAGATGCCGAACCAGTTCAGCGTGGCGAAGATCAGCACGAGGCCGACCCCGACCGCCCAGGTGGCGTCGTGCGCGACGAGGATCCGATGCAACGCATCGAAGTTCACTGTGGCCATCACGCCGCTGAGGATGGTCTCTGCCGTGCCGGCGAACACGTGCACCAGCAGGTAGGCCGCCAGCGTGCCGGTGATCGCGGCAACGCGGCCGAGCCCGCAGGCGATGTAGTCGTACACCGATCCCGTGGTGGGCATCATCGTGGCGGCCTCGGCGAAGGTCATCGCCTGCATCGCCATCAGAACCAGGGCGATGACCATCGCGACCACGAAGCTGCTGCCGCCGATCGAGAAGCCGGTGGTGGCCGTGAGGATGACCGGGCTGGCCATCACCAGGCCGATGGTCGTGGCCAGCGCGGTGGGCAGGCCCACGACCCCGTTCGCCAGATGCGCGTTCGTGCGCTCGGCGAGATTCAAGACCGGTCCTTCAGGCACGCTGCCCAGGGCCGCCGAGCCGATGCGTGATGGCGGCTGCGGCCTCGCGCACCGCCTGCGCGTCGGGGCCGTTCCAGGCGCTGTTGAAACGATCCTGGTGGTCCAGCGCGGTGATCACGATCGCCGCCGTGCCCTCGTGGTCGAAGGCCGCCGCACTGAAGGCGTTCACACCGGGGATGGGCCGGCCCACCGCCCGCGCCAGGCCATGGCGCCGGTAGTCCTGCTCGATCTGCGCCAGTTCGGCCTCGTGCTCGACCAGACGCCTGGGCGCGAGTTCGCCCAGCGGTCCGGCCACGGCATGCGCGAGCCGCTCGCGCGGCATGGCGGCTGCGAAGGCTCGGCCGGTGGCGGTGTCGAAGGGCGACATCACGCTGCCGACACGGATGGCCACGTGAAGGGGCTGGCGCGCCTCGATCAGCCGCACCACCGTCGGCCCGAAATTGCCCCACACCGCCAGCGCCACCGCATGGCCGGTGCGCGCGGCCAGCTCGCGGGCCACCGGCTCGGCGGCCTGCAGCGGGTCGAACTGGTGCAGGCAGGCCAGGCCGATGCGCAGCGCCGCCGGACCGAGTGCGTAGCGGCCGCTGGCGACGTCCTGCTCGACGAGGCCGAGGCGGCCGTAGCTCACCAGATAGGGGTGGGCGCGCGAAGGCGTCAGCCCGGCGCGCGCGGAGAGATCCTTCAACCCCAGCGGCCCGGGGCTGTCGGCCAGCGCCAGCAACAGGCGGCCACCGACCTCGACGGACTGCACCGCCCGCTGGGCGCGGTCTTCGCCGTTGTCATTGGCGCTCAGGGCCGGGGTGTATGGCATGGCAGAGGGCTTGTTTGCGTATGGCGAACGCATTTGACAGTCTATCCCAGCGTGGGCTATTCTCCGCAAATAAGTTTGCAGATGACAAACTAGCCCACGAACCCGACCCGGAGACCCCCATGAGCAGCAAGGCGTTCGCCAGCCAGGCCGACCTGGAAGAAAAGCAGGTCACCTTCACCAAGCTGTCCGACCATGCCTATGCCTACACCGCCGAAGGCGACCCGAACACCGGCGTGATCGTCGGCGACGATGCGGTGATGGTGCTCGACACCCAGGCCACGCCGGTGATGGCGCAGGACGTGATCCGCCGCATCCGCGAGGTGACCGACAAGCCCATCAGGTACGTCGTGCTCAGCCACTACCACGCGGTGCGCGTGCTCGGCGCCTCCGGCTACCGGCCCGAGCACATCATCGCCAGCCGCGACACCTACGACCTCATCGTCGAGCGCGGCGAGCAGGACAAGGCCAGCGAGATCGGCCGGTTCCCGCGCCTGTTCCGCAACGTCGAGAGCGTGCCGCCGGGCCTGACCTGGCCGACCATCACCTTCAGCGGCCGGATGTCAATCTGGCTGGGCAAGCTGGAGGTGCAGCTGATCCAGCTCGGCCGCGGGCACACCAAGGGCGACACGGTGGCCTGGCTGCCGCAGGAGAAGATCCTGTTCAGCGGCGATCTGGTCGAGTTCGACGCCACGCCCTACGCGGGCGATGCCTACTTCCAGGACTGGCCGGCGACGCTGGACAACATCGCCGCGCTGCAGCCGCGCGCGCTGGTGCCGGGCCGCGGCGCGGCACTGACCTCGCCCGAGCAGGTGGCTGCGGGCCTGGCCGGCACGCGTGCCTTCATCAGCGACGTGTGGGCCAGCGTGAAGGCTGGTGTCGCCGAGGGCAAGGACCTCAACGCCGTCTACAAGGCCACCTACGCCGCGCTCAAGCCCAAGTACGGGCACTGGGTGATCTTCGACCACTGCATGCCCTTTGACGTGACGCGCTGCTTCGACGAGGCCACGCAGTACGCGGACCCACGCATCTGGACGGCCGAACGCGACCGGCAGATGTGGGAAGCACTGGAGAGCTGAGGGCAGGCGTGGCGATGCTGTCGACCTACACCTACCCGAAGTTCGGGTACCGCAGGCCGCCGGAGCTCTCCGGCGCCCCGGCGCGGCGCCGCCCGGTCGTCGTGGTCGGCGCCGGACCGGTGGGCCTGACGGCGGCGATTGACTTCGCCCAGCAGGGCCTGCCGGTGCTGCTGCTTGACGACGATGACACGGTCAGCGTCGGCTCGCGTGGCCTGTGCTATGCCAAGCGCACGCTGGAGATCCTCGACCGTCTGGGCTGTGGCCAGCCCATCGTCGACAAGGGAGTGACCTGGAACGTCGGTCGCACCTTCCTCGAGACGGAGGAGGTGTTCCGCTTCGATCTCGTCGAGGCCGCCGGCCACGAGCGGCCGGGCATGGTCAACCTGCAGCAGTACTACCTCGAGGAGTACCTGGTGAAGCGCGCGCAGGAGCTGCCGGGCATCGAGCTGCGCTGGAAGCACAAGGTGACGAAGGTGGAGCCGCATGCCGCGGGCGCCACGCTGCAGGTGGAGACGGCCGACGGCAGCTTTGCCGTCGAGGCCGACTGGCTGGTGGTGGCCGACGGCGCGCGCAGCCCGATCCGCCGCATGCTCGGCCTGGACGTCGAGGGCAAGGTGTTCCAGGACCGCTTCCTGATCGCCGACGTGGTGATGAAGGCCGACTTCCCGGCCGAGCGCTGGTTCTGGTTCGACCCGCCCTTCCATCGCGGCCAGAGCGTGCTGCTGCACCGCGAAGCCGACAACGTCTGGCGCATCGACTTCCAGCTCGGCTGGCAGGCCGACCCGGAGGAAGAGAAGAAGCCCGAGCGCGTGATCCCGCGCATCAAGGCGATGCTGGGCGACGAGCGCGAATTCGAGCTCGAGTGGGTCAGCGTGTACACCTTCCAGTGCCGGCGCATGGCGAAGTTCCGCCATGGCCGCGTGCTGTTCGCCGGCGACGCCGCGCACCAGGTGTCGCCCTTCGGCGCGCGCGGGGCCAACTCCGGCGTACAGGACGTCGACAACCTCGGCTGGAAGCTCAAGGCAGTGATCGACGGCGTCGCAGCCGACGCACTGCTGGACAGCTACAGCGACGAGCGCGTCTACGCTGCCGACGAGAACATCCGCAACAGCACGCGCTCGACGGACTTCATCACGCCGAAGAGCCGGGTGTCGAGGACCTTCCGCAACGCCGTGCTGGGGCTGGCGCGCCACCACGCCTTCGCGCGTACGCTGGTCAACTCCGGGCGCCTGTCGGTGCCCTGCCTGCTGACAGAGTCGGTGCTGAACACGCCCGACGAGGATCGCTTCGAGGGATGGATGGTGCCTGGCGCCCCGATGGACGACGCGCCAGTGACGGTGGACGGCCGTGCCGGCTGGCTGCTGCGCGAGACAGCCTCGTCGCAGCGCGGGGGCTTCGTGCTGATGGTCTTCGGCAGCACGCTGCCGGTCCTGCCGGCCACGCCGCTGCCGCTGCGCGTGATGCAGGTGTTCGGGCCAGGCCAGGCCGGTGCGGCGGGCGCCTTGTTCGACAGCGACGGCCTGGTGGCGCGGCGTTACGATGGCCGGCCGGGCACGGTCTACCTGCTGCGCCCGGACCAGCACGTCGCGGCACGCTGGCGCAGCTTCGACGCCCCCAAGGTGCAGGCCGCGCTGCGCCGCGCGCTGTGCCTGCAGGAGAGCGCATGAAGCACCTCGACACCCAGCCCCACTTCGGCGTGCCCGGCGAGCGGTCCGTCCGCGCCTTCACGCCGGGCGACGACTTCTACGAGATGCTGATCGAGGCCCATCGCGACCTCGACGACGAGCGCAGCGAGATGCTCAATGCGCGGCTCGTGCTGCTGCTGGCCAACCACATCGGCGACCTGCGCGTGCTGCGCGAGGCCATCGCCGCCGCCCGCGAGGGCGTCTGAGGACCGAACGGAGACCCCCATGAAGATCGAACGCATCCACCACGTCGCCTACCGCTGCAAGGACGCCAAGGAAACCGTCGAGTGGTACGGCAAGATGCTCAACATGGACTTCGTGCTGGCCATCGCCGAGGACCAGGTGCCCTCGACCAAGGAGCCGGACCCGTACATGCACGTCTTCCTCGACGCCGGCGGCGGCAACGTGCTCGCCTTCTTCGAGCTGCCGACCCGGCCGCCGATGGGGCGCGATCCGAACACGCCGGAGTGGGTGCAGCACATCGCCTTCAAGGTGAAGGACCGCGCCGAGCTGCTCGAGTACAAGGCGCACCTGGAGAAGAACGGCGTCAACGTGCTCGGCGTCACCGATCACGGCGCCTTCCACTCGATCTACTTCTTCGATCCGAACGGCCACCGTGTCGAACTGGCCTGTCCGGACCCCGACGAGGAGGCCATGCTCAGACGCATGGACGAGGTGAAGTGGAAGATGCTCGAGGACTGGAGCAAGACCAAGCGCGCGCCCAAGCACGCCGCCTTCTTCCACGAGCGCGAGTTCAAGCAGTGAGCGGGCCGACCGCGCTCGACGAGACGCACGATCCTGCGCTGGCGAGCTGGGTTGTCTCGGCCCAGGCGGAGGACACCGACTTCCCGATCCAGAACCTGCCCTTCGGCCGCTTCCGCCGCGCGGGATCGGCCGAGGCCTGGCGCATCGGCGTGGCGATCGGCGAGCAGATCCTCGACCTGGCCGCAGCAGCCCTTGCGCCGGGTTGGCCGCGCGATGCCCAGGCCTGGCTCGCGCCGCTGGCCGAGGGCGATCTCAATGCATTCATGGCGATCGGCCCGTCCGCGCGCCGTGGCTTGCGCCTCGCGCTGAGCCGGGCGCTGCGCGAGGGCAGCGCGCAGCAGGCGGCGCTGCAGGCCTGCCTCGTCGCGCAGGCGCGGGCGGAGATGGCCGTGCCTTGCCGCATCGGCGACTACACCGACTTCTACACCGGCATCCACCACGCCACGACGGTGGGCAGGCTGTTCCGTCCCGACAATCCGCTGCTGCCGAACTACCAATGGGTGCCGATCGGATACCACGGGCGCAGCTCGTCGATCGTCGTCAGCGGCACGCCGGTGCGGCGCCCGCACGGCCAGCTCAAGGGGCCGGACGACGTCGCACCGCGGCTCGCGCCGACACAGCGACTCGACCACGAACTCGAGCTCGGCGCGTTCATCGGTGCCGGCAACCTTCAGGGCGAGCCCATCGCGATCGACGAGGCGGAAGCGCATCTCTTCGGTCTGGTGCTGCTCAACGACTGGTCGGCGAGGGACCTCCAGGCCTGGGAATACCAGCCGCTCGGGCCCTTCCTGTCGAAGAACTTCGCCAGCACGGTCTCCCCCTGGATCGTCACGATGGAGGCGCTGGCGCCGTTCCGCGCGCCCTTCGTGCGCCCGGCGGCCGACCCGGCACCGCTGAAGTACTTGGACGGCGCCGCGAACCGCGACTTCGGCCAGCTCGATCTCGTCATCGAGGCCTGGCTGCAGACGGCGACGATGCGTGCCGAAAGCCAGCCGGCGGTGTGCCTGTCACAGGGCAACGTGCGCGAGGCAGCCTACTGGACGCTGGCGCAACTGGTCACGCACCACACGGTGAATGGCTGCAACCTGCAAAGCGGTGACCTGCTCGGCAGCGGCACGTTGTCGGGCCCGCGGCCCGAGCAGGCCGGCTCGCTGCTCGAACTCTCGATGGGCGGCAGGAATCCGTTGACCCTGCCCAACGGTGAAGCGCGAAGCTTCCTGCAGGACGGCGACACGCTGACGCTTCGCGCCTGGGCCGAACGCCCCGGCGCGCGGCGTATCGGCTTCGGGGAGTGCTCGGGAACGGTGCTGCCCGCCAGGTGACTCAGACCGCCACCGGCGCCTTGATCGCTGCGTGGTGCTGGTACTCCAGCACCTCGAAGTCCTCGTAGGCGTAGTCGAAGATCGACGGCGGACGGCGCTTGATCTTCAGCACCGGGTAGGGAAGGGGCGTGCGCGAGAGTTGCAGCTCGACCTGCTCGAAGTGGTTGCTGTAGATGTGGCAATCGCCGCCTGTCCAGATGAAGTCGCCGACCTCGAGGTCGCATTGCTGCGCCAGCATGTGCGTCAGCAGCGCATAGCTGGCGATGTTGAAGGGCACGCCGAGGAAGATGTCGGCGCTGCGCTGGTAGAGCTGGCAGGACAGGCGGCCACGAGCCGCAGGCGAATCACCGGGCGCCACGTAGAACTGGAAGAACGCGTGGCAAGGCATCAGCGCCATCTTCGGCAGGTCGGCCACATTCCATGCGCTGACGATGATGCGGCGCGAGTCGGGATTGCTCCTGAGCTGCTTGACGACTTCGGCGATCTGGTCGACGTGGCCGCCGTCGGGCGTCGGCCAGGAGCGCCACTGCACCCCGTAGACCGGCCCGAGGTCGCCGTCGGGCTTGGCCCACTCGTCCCAGATCGTGACGCCTCGCTCCTGCAGCCACTTCGCGTTGCCGTCGCCGCGCAGGAACCACAGCAGCTCCAGGACGATGGACTTCAGGTGCACCTTCTTGGTGGTGACCAGTGGAAAGCCCTCGCGCAGGTCGAAGCGCATCTGGTGGCCGAACACGCTTCTCGTGCCGGTGCCCGTGCGGTCGGACTTCATGACGCCCTGTGTGTACACATGGCGCATGAAGTCTTCGTACTGCGAGCGGGCCGGGCGGGGCGAGGCGGTGTTCTGCATCGCCCGGATTCTAGGAGGCCTCAGCCCTGCGGCGCCGGCTCGCGAAGGAAGATCTCCACGCGGCGGTTCTGCGCCCGGCCGGCATCGGTGCTGTTGTCGGCCACCGGCTCGCGCGAGCCGCGACCTTCGGTCTCGACGCGCGCCGGCGCCACACCGCGGCCGGCGAGATAGTCGCGCACGCTCTGCGCGCGGTCGACCGACAGCGGGTTGTTGATCGCGTCGCTGCCGGTGCTGTCGGTGTGGCCGACGATGCGCACGCGCATCGACGGGTCCAGCCCCTGCGCGAACTGGTCGAGCACCGGGCGCATCTGCGGCTTGATCGCCGCGCGGCCGACGTCGAAGGAGAAGTCGCTCGGCACGTTGACGCGCAATTCGTTCTGCGCGGTGCGTTCCACGCCGATGCCGGTGCCCTGCGTGGCCTGTTCCATCGCCGCGCGCTTCTCTTCCATGCGCTTGGACCACAGGTTGCCCGCCACCGCGCCGACGGCGCCGCCGACCACCGCGCCGGTGCCGGCCTTGCCGCCGGTGGCCGAGCTCAGCACGCCGCCGACCACGGCGCCGATCGCCGCGCCGGTGGCGGTGCCCTTCTGGCGCTCGCTCATGTTCTCGCAACCGGCGAGCAGCACTGCCACAGCGACCAGGCTGAGCGTGAGAGTGGGGATTCGTTTCGTCTTCATCGTTGACTCCTCTGGATCGGCAAGGGCGCGCAGGGCGCCGGCGCGATTCGACCACAGGAATGCCCGCAGGTTCGCTCCGACGCGCAGTTGAACGTGAGTTTCTGTTTCAAGTTTGATCCTGGTCGAACTGCAACGCGGCCAGCCGCGCGTACAGCCCACCGGCCTCGGCGAGCTGCGCATGCGTGCCGCTCTCGACGATGCGCCCGGCCTCCATCACCACGATGCGGTCGGCGCGCTGCACGGTGGCCAGACGGTGCGCGATGACCAGCGTGGTGCGGTCCTTCATCGCCGACTCGAGCGCCGCCTGCACCATGCGCTCGCTCTCCGCGTCGAGCGCGCTGGTGGCCTCGTCGAGCAGCAGCAGCGGCGGGTTCTTCAGCATGGCCCGCGCAATGCTGATGCGCTGCTTCTGGCCGCCCGACAGGCGCACGCCGCGCTCGCCGAGGAAGGTGCGGTAGCCCTCGGGCAGGGCACTGATGAAGTCGTGCGCGAAGGCCGCCTTCGCCGCGGCCACGACCTCCTCGTCGCTTGCCTCGGGCCGGCCGTAGCGGATGTTCTCCAGCGCATTGGCGGAGAAGATCACGCTGTCCTGCGGCACGATGCCGATGCGCTGACGCAGCGTCTGCAGCGAAACCTCGCGCAGCGGCACGCCGTCGATCTCGAGGCGACCCTCGCCGGCGTCGTAGAAGCGCAGCAGCAGCTGGAACACCGTGCTCTTGCCCGCCCCGCTGGGGCCGACCAGCGCCACCGTCTCGCCAGGGCGCACCTCGAGGTCGAAGTGTGCGAGCGCCGCATGCCGGGGTCGCGACGGGTAGCGGAAGGTGACGTTCTTCAGCGCCAGCGCCGAGCCGCCCTGCGCGGCCGGCAAGGGGCGCGGCTGCGCCGGCGACGCGATCGTCGAGCTGGAGGCAAGCAGTTCCATCAGCCGCTCGGTGGCGCCGGCGGCGCGCAGCAGGTCGCCGTAGACCTCGGAGAGCACGGCCACCGAGCCGACCAGGATGGTCACGTAGACCACCGTCTGCGCCAGGTGGCCGGCGCTCATCTGCCCGGCCAGCACCGCCTGCGTGCCCTGGTACAGGCCCCACAGCAGCGCGCCGAAGGTGGCGGTGATGATGAAGGCGACGAGGAAGGAGCGCACTCGCGTGCGGCGGCGCGCGGTCTCGAAGGCGCTCTCGGTGGCCGCGTCGAAGCGGATCGCCTCGCGCGACTCCTGCACGTAGCTCTGCACCACGGGGATCGCGTTGAGCACCTCGGCGGCGATGGCGCTGGAGTCGGCCACGCGGTCCTGGCTGGCGCGGCTGAGCTTGCGCACCCGGCGACCGAGCCAGATGCTCGGCAGCACCACCAGCACCAGCGTGCCCAGCACCTGCGACATCACGTAGGGGTTGGTGACGATCAGCATGGCCATCGCGCCGATGCCCATCACCGTGTTGCGCAGGCCCATGCTCAGGCTGGAGCCGACCACTGTCTGCACCAGCGTGGTGTCGGTGGTCAGGCGCGACAGCACCTCGCCGGTCTGCGTGGTCTCGAAGAACTCCGGGCTCTGCCTGAGCACGTGGGCGTAGACGGCATTGCGCAGATCGGCGGTGACGCGCTCGCCCAGCCAGGTGACCATGTAGAAGCGTGCCGCCGAGAAGGTCCCCAGTGCGGCGCCGACGCCGAACAGCGCGAAGAAGTGGCCGCGCAAGGCCATGATGCGTTCGCCGGGGTCGGCGGCGACCAGGCCCTGGTCGATCAACGATTTCAACGCGAGCGGCAACGCCAGCGTGGCGAGTGCCGCGAGCACGAGGAACAGCCCGGCCAGCGCGATGTGGCCACGGTAGGGGCGCAGGAAGGGCAGCAGGCCGGACAGCGAACGCACCCGCCTCGACGCGGGGGGCGCGTCGGGGGTGGCGGCGGCGGTCGGGGCGACGGTGTCGGAGGCAGGCATGCGGCGAGTCTAGGCGACCCGCCGCAAGCTCACAGGTTGTTGGCGAGCAGCCGCCTGACGAAGGCGTCCTTGAAGCTGTGCGTCTCCGCCAGCCCCAGCCGCTCGAGGTAGGGCAGCGGCGCTTCCTTGCCCTCCCACAGGCTCCTGATCGCCATCGTCAGCAACTCGCCCGGGTGCTGGGTGGCGTGCTTGAGCCGCTTCAGTGCGCGCACGATGTGCAGTTCGTCGTCGGTGAGGTCGGTGCCGAAAGGGAAGTCGGGCAACAGCCCGGCCTGCGCCCAGGGGTGCAGCTTGTCCTCCAGCGCCTGCGGCAGGTTGTGGCGGTAGCGTTCGGGCAGCTCGTAGTGCGCCTCCAGCTTGCCATGGGCCTTGGCCTGCCTGATCAATTCGTCCTGGAAGCGCGAGTCGGCCACCGCGATGAGCCGCTTCACCACCTCGCTGTCGGCCTGGCCGCGCAGATCGGCGACGCCATACTCGGTGATGACGATGTCGCGCAGGTGGCGCGGGATGGTCACGTGGCCGTAGTTCCAGACGATGCTGCTCTTCAGGCCGTCATGGTTGTCGTGCGTGGCGCGCAGCATCATCAGCAGGCGTGCGTCGGGCAGCGCGTGCGCCATCGCGACGAAGTTGTACTGGCCCCCCACGCCGCTGACCACCTGCCCGGACTCCAGCGCGTCGCTGCAGGCGGCGCCGAGCAGCGTGACGATCATCGTCGTGTTGATGAAGCGTGCCTTGCGTCGCTGCGCGCGCTTGAGGTCGCCCTGGTCGCCATGCTCCGAGTAGAGCTGGTTGATGAAGTCGATGCGCGTCATGTCGATCTTCGCCAGCTCTTGCGGCGGCATGGTGCGCAGACGCTCGTAGAAGTCGCGGGGCCCCAGGAAGAAGCCGCCGGTCATGAAGATGCCGTGGGCGAGGCGGCTGCCCAGCAGGGCCTCGCCGATGCGTGCGAGGTTGGCGGCGTCGACGAGGTCGTTGCGCAGGCGAACGCCGTCGAGCACCAGTTCATCGCCGTCGATCGCCACGCCTTGGCGCAGCACCCCCCAGTGGATGAGGAAGGCGAGGTCCTGCGCCGACAGCGGCGAGCGGATGCGTCCGCGGCGCAGCAGCGCCGTCAGCGCGGCAGGGGTGACGACCTCGTCGATCACCCCCTCGTTCAGCAACTGCTGCAGCACCGCATCGCCGAACACCTCGCGACGGATGATGCCGGCCTCGATCAGCTTGAGGAAGCCGTTGACGAACATCTCCGAGCAGCCGTACAGGCCCTGGTCGAAGCGGCCGAGTTCGCGACCGGCGATGCCGTCGGGGCTGATCGACTCGAGGATGCGGCGGAACTCGTCGCCGTGCCGGTCGCGCACGATCAGCGCCTGCGCGATCGCGTCGCCCAGCGAGCCGATGCCGATCTGCAGCGTGCCGCCGTCGGCCACCAGGCTGGCGGCGTGCAGGCCGATCGCATAGTCGGCCGTGCCGACCTTGTTGTTCGGCGGTGCGAACACCGCGTGCGTACCGGCCGGGTCGGTGACGACGACGTCGAAGAAGTCGGGCGACACCTCGGCGCCGTTGGGCATGAAGGGCATCTCGCGGTTGATCACGCCCACCGTCAGCAGCGGCTGGCCGGCGGCACGCAGCTTCTCCACCACCTCGAAGCTCACCTCGGGGTTGCTCGACAGCGACAGCCGCATCGTCTCGCCTTCGCCGCGCGCGGCCACCGCCTGCGCGATCACGTTCATGCCTTGCAGCGCCATGTCGCGCGCCACGAAGGTGTAGTTTGTGGAGATGTAGTTCTGCTGCGCCGCCGGATTGCCGAGGTAGTCGCCGGTCTTCATGAAGAACTCGCGCACCTCGATGTTCGGCGGCAGCGTGCCGGCGCGCAGGTCCTTCACGTAGGCGAGGTCGGGATAGTCCTCGAACACGCGCTCCACCAGCGGCGCGAGGAAGTGCCGCTCCAGTTCGCTCTTGCCGACCGGCTTCTCGAGCGACAGCGCGGTGACGATGCGCAGCCGCCGTGCCGGGTTGGCCTTGATGCGCCGGTACAGCGCATTGACGAAGGGGTTGGGCTTGCCCACCGCCAGCGGGATGCCCAGCACGATGTCCCCGGCCACGGTGTCGAGCAGGTGGTCGACCGCCGCTTCGATGGAATCGATGAACAGGGCCCGTGGCATGCATGTCTCCCGTCTTGATCTGCCGAGCGGTCAGTGTGCATGCAGGACGGTCGCCATCGCTTGACGCAATTCAAGCGCCTCGCCTACAGGCGCAACCGCGCGGCGTAGCCGGTCATCTCCAGGTAGCCCAGGCCGATGCGCTGGCCGCGCTCGTCGAGCAGTTCGGACAGGCCCTCCCAATAGATCGCGCCGGTGCTGGCGCGGCTGTCGAGTTCCTGGTCGGGCAGCAGGGCGCGCACCCGGTGCATGCC
Organism: uncultured Piscinibacter sp.; assembly: GCF_937952055.1. Lineage (GTDB taxonomy): Bacteria > Pseudomonadota > Gammaproteobacteria > Burkholderiales > Burkholderiaceae_C > Piscinibacter. The sequence continues at coordinate 231,722 of NZ_CALFYO010000021.1, read as the reverse complement.
GGCAGGCGTGGAAACGCGCCATTCGATCGGGTAGGTCGCTCGCGAGGCCGGGCTCGTCCATGTCGCGTCCTGCTCGAAGCGCACCTCGCGCGGCGCGAAGGCGCGCACGGCGCCGCCGGGCTTGCGCAGGCTGCCGCCGGCCCACAGCGCGCCGCCGCCGCCGTGCCGCACGCGGAATGCGGTGAGTGCGCTGCCGTCGTGCAGGTTCATGCCGATCCAGTCCCAGCCGACCGCTTCGGCGTCGAGGATCGCCTCGCTCCATTCGTGGTCCAGCCAGGCGCGTCCCTGCACGGCCATCGCGCGGCCGTCGCGCGTCAGCGTACCGCGCACGACGAGCTGCGGCTGGCTGTAGTAGTGGCTCGCCTGCTCGGGACGCGGGCCCTTGCGCGAGAAGCCGGCATCGCCCTGCAGCAGCACGGGCTGGGTGGCGGCCATCTCGAAATCGAAAGCAATGCCGGCGGCATCGCTGGCCAGCTGCGCGCGGTAGAGGCTCGCGTCGGCCGGTCCGCTGCGCTCGAAGCGCCAGCCGCGCAGTGCCACGCGGGTGTCGTGCTCGTCGGTGGCCACGTCGAAGCCGGCGCGGGCGATGCGCTGGTCATGGCGCAGCCGCTGCGCGGCCAGGTCGGTCAGCGCCGCATGGGCGAAGACCAGCTGCCGCGCGGCGAAGCGGCTCGGGTGATCGGCCGCCACCTCGGTGCGCGAGCGGAAGAAGGTCACTTGAAAGCCGAATCGCGGCTCGCGCTCGCCGGGCGCCGCCAGCCAGCCGGTGGCGTACCACCACTCGGTGCGCGCGTCGGGGTGCGCGCCGAAGTCGCGCGGGAAGGCCAGGGCGCGGCCAGCCTGCACCGGTGCTGCGCGGCCCGCCAGCGGCGCGGCTGCCAGTGCCAGCAGCAGCGGGCGGCGGCGCATCACCAATCCTCCTTGACCGCCAGCGCCGCCTGCCGGCCGCCGGCCGCGCGCCCGGCCCACCACGCCGTCGCCGTGCCGGCGGCGGCCATTGCCGCGGCGAGCAGCGCCAAGCGTCCCCAGGGCAGCAGCAGTTCCATCGTCCAGTGGAAGCTCTGCGGGTTGACCACGTGCACCAGCACCGCGCTGACGGTGACGCCCAGCAGCAGGCCGAGCGCCACGCCGGCGAGGCTCCACACCGCGCCTTCGCCGGCGACCACGGCCAGCACCTGCGCGCGCGTCAGCCCGAGGTGGGCGAGCAGGCCGAACTCGCGCCGGCGCGCCAGCACCTGCGCCGAGAAGCTCGCCGCGATGCCGGCCAGACCGATGGCGATGGCCACCGCCTGCAGCCAGTAGGTCACCGCGAAGCTGCGGTCGAAGATGCGCAGCGACTGCGCGCGGATCTCGGCGGCGGATGCGAACTCGAGCGAGGCCTCCGGTCCGGCGAGCGCGCGGATGCGCGAGGGCAGTTGCGCGCTGTCGGCGCCGGGCGCAAGCCACAGTGCGAGGTCGTTGATGCGCGAGTCGCCGGTCAGGCGTCGGTAGTCGGCGTCGGCCATCGTCACTGCGCCATGCTGGCGCGCGTAGTCGCGCCACACGCCGCGCACGAAGGCGCGCTCGCGCCGGCCATCCGGCAGCGGCAGGTCGAAGCTTTCGCCTGCGCGCAGGCCGTAGAGGCTGGCCAGCGGCTCGCTCGCATAGACCGGGAGCAGGCCGGGCGGCGCCTGCAGCAGCTCGCCGAGCAGCGGCAGGCGCTGGGCCGGGTCGTCCAGCGGCCGCGCGATCAGCGCCACCGCCGGGCGTCTTGCGTCGAGCTGCACGCTCGCCACGCGCTGGCCCTCGACGCGCGCCACGCCCGGCAGCGCGCGCACCTGCGCGACCAGCGTGTCGCTGACGAACACGGTGTCGGCACCGCCACCCGGTGCGGAGCGCGCATACAGGTCGGCCGGCAGCACGCTGTCGAGCCAGTGGGTCACGGCCTCGCGGAAGCTCGTCACCATCACCGTCAGCGCCACCGCGAGCGCCAGGCTGGCCACGACGCCGGCCACTGCGATGGTGGCGCTGTCGCGCTCGTGCCGTGCGCGTTGCACCGCGAGCAGCGCGAGCGCGTGGCGTGGCGGCTTCGTCCACTTCAGCAGCAGGCCGACCATGACCGGCACGCAGGCGATGCCACCGATCAGCAAGCAGGCCACCGACGCGTAGGCGGCCAGCGGGATCTCGAACAGCGGCGGCGCCTGCGTCAGCGCGGCGCCCAGCGCCAGCAGCAGCGGCCCGACCCAGGCTGCGCCGCGGTGCGCCGCGCCGTCGCCCAGGCCCTTCAAGGCCTGCGCGGGCGCCAGGCGTTGCGCGCGGCGTGCCGGCAGCCAGCCACCGGCCAGGGCGACGAGCACGCCCAGCGCGCCGTAGACGAGCGCAGCGCCGGCGCCGAACTGCAGACGCGGCGTCACGCCGGGGAAGTAGGCGCCGCCGAGGTCGCCCGACAGCAGCCGCAGTGCCAGTGCCGCCAGCGCGGTGCCGAGCGCAAGGCCGAGCGCGCTGCCGGCTGCGCCGATCAGCGCCGACTCGGCCAGCACCCAGGCCAGCCGCTCGCGTGCGGAAAGGCCCAGCACCCCGAGCAGCGCGAGCTGCGGCAGCCGCCGTGCCACCGACAGCGAGAGGATGGAGAACACCAGGAATGCACCGGTGAACAGCGCCACCAGCGCCAGCACGGTGAGGTTGACACGGTAGGCGCGGGACACGTTGGACACGCGCTGCGCCGACTCGTCCGGCGCCGCGGCGCGCACGCCGTCAGGCAACTGCAGGTCGCGCAGCAGCGCCTCGCGGTCTGTGCCGGGGACGAGCCGCAGGTCGATGCGGCTGACGCGGCCCAGCCAGCCGAACGCCGCCTGGGCGCCGGCGATGTCGATCACCGCCAGCGGCGGGCCGTCGGCCAGCACGCTGCCGCGCACCTCGAAGCGCACCGTGCCGCTGCCGGCGCGCAGGCGCAGCGAAGCGGGTTCGCCGAGCCGCCGAGCCGCCGCGGCGTTGAGGAAGGCCGCGCCGGGGTCGATGACGGCCAGCCGCGGCGCGTCCTGCGCCGGGCGCGGCAGCAGCGCAGGCATCAGAGGCCCGGCCACCAGTGCGTCCAGACCGACCACGCGCAGCGGCAGGCTGCTGCCGTCGGCCGCCAGGGCCTGGGTGTCGAGCTCGATCACCGCGCTGGCTAGCGCGACGCCCGGCTGCGCGGCGACGCGCGCGAACAGCGCCTCGTCGAAGCCATCGCGCTGCGCGCGCAGCTCGAAGTCGGGCTGGCCGTTGACCTGCCGCACCGCGGCGCTGAACTCGCCGAGCGCCGACTCGTTGATCAGGTGCACCGAGAAGGCCAGCGCCACGCCCAGCGCGACGGCCAGCACGGCCACCGCGTGGCGCAGCGGCTGGTGCAGAAGCTGCGGCCACGACACCTGGCGCAGCAGGGCGGGCAACGCGGACGGGGGGGGCGAGGGCAGCGCGGCGGCGTTCACCGCGCCGATTCTCGCAACAAGGCGTCGACCCTCAGGCCGGCACGGCGTAGTCGCGTTCGCTCATCAGGTCCACGCCGCAGGGCAGGGCCTCGATCCAGGCGATGAACTCCTGCACCGCCGCGCCCTTCATCGGCGCACCGTGCTGCGGCACGATCATGTCGATCGGCAGGCGCCGGGCCATCTGCGCCCACAGGCGCAGGATCTTGTTCGCCACCATGTAGCGGCGGTGGAAGGCCTCCATGCGCGGGACATGACCGGCCAGCGAGGTCACCGGCTGCTTCGCTGCGTCGCCGGAGATGATCGAGGCGCCGAGGTCGCCGGAGAAGAGGATGCGACTGGTCGGATCGTAGAACTGGAAATTGCCCTCGGAGTGCATGAAGTGCGCGGGAAGCGCGACGATCTCGCTGCGCCCGACCATGATGCGCGCCCCGGCGTCGGGGATGCCGATGACGCGGCCGGTGGTCTTGCCCGGCTTGCAGAAGTGCGGCACGAAGCGCTCCCAGATGCGCGAGATGTAGACCTTGGCGCTGCCGGTGGCGGTCATCCAGCGGTCGAGCGAGGCGATGATGTCCGGGTCGGCGTGCGAAGCGAGGATGGCCGAGAGCTGATGCGGCGGGAAGAAGCGCGTCATCGCGAGGTAGAGGTCGCCGTAGGCGAGGTTGCCGCCCGGGTCGATGATCGCTCCGGTGTCACCGTCGACGATGAGGAACTGGTTGGACTGCACCACGTCGCCCCCCTCTTCGCACAGGTCGGTGAACATCAGGCACTGGTGGCCCTTCTGGTTGTACAGCTCGACAGGCATCGCGCCCCCCTCCGTTTGGCAGGCGCGAAGTGTCGTGGCACGCTGGCGCCGAAAGATTGACGTGTCACAAGTTGCGCGGCGCTCGCGCGGCGAACAGGCCGTCGGGGCGCAACTCCATCACACGATCCGCGCGTGCGGCGGCGGCGTGCGAATGGGTCACCAGCAGGCAGGCCGTGCCGTGCGCACGCGACCGATGCACCAGCACCTCCATGACGCGCTCGGCGTTGCCGGCGTCGAGGTTGCCGGTGGGCTCGTCGGCGAGCAGCAGTTTCGGGCCGTGCACGAGTGCGCGGGCGATCGCCACCCGCTGCAGCTGGCCGCCGGAGAGTGTCTGCGGCAGCCGCGGGCCGAAGCCGGCCAGGCCCACTTCGTCGAGCGCGCGCTCGACCCGCGCGTCCTCGGCGCGATGCAGCAGCAGCAGCGGCAGGGCCACGTTCTGCGCCACCGTCAGGTGCGGCAGGACGTGGAAGGCCTGGAAGACGAAGCCGAGATCGCGCCGGCGCAGCATCGCCTGATCCGGCTCGCTCATCGTCGTCACCTCGCGGCCGTCGAGGCAAACGCTGCCGGCGTCCAGCCTGTCCAGCCCGGCGATGCCATTGAGCAGCGTCGACTTGCCCACGCCCGACTCGCCGACCACGGCGACGAACTCGCCGGCGCGCAGATCGAGGTCGACACCGCTGAACACCGGCGTGCTGCCATAGCGCTTGGCGAGGCCCTGCAGCCGCAGCATTGCTCAGCGCCCCATCAGCACGTCGGCGTGCCGTTTCGCGCGCTCGACGGTGCGCGCGATCGCACCGCCATCGTCGCAGGCCAGCAGCTCGCGGAAGCCCATGCCGCGCAGCCAGGTGAGCTGCCGCTTGGCAAGCTGCCGCGTGGCGGCGATGCCGCGCTCGGGCAGCGCGGCGAGATCGCCCGCGTCGAGCGCCTCCCAGGCCTGCCGGTAGCCGACGCAGCGCATGGCGGGCAGACCGGGATGCAGGTCGCCGCGGGCACGCAGCGCGCGCACTTCGTCGACGAAGCCGGTGGCGAGCATCTGCGCGAAACGCTGCGCGATGCGCTCGTGCAGCCAGGCGCGGCTGGCGGGTTCGAGCGAGAGCAGCGGCGGCAGGTCGCGCGCCGCCGACTTCTCGCGGTGGAACGAGGAGATCGGCCGACCCGTGAGCCGGTGCACCTCCAGCGCGCGCTGGATGCGCTGCGCATCGCCGGGCGGCAGCCGCGCCGCCGTGGTCGGGTCGATGCGCGCAAGCTCGGCGTGCATCGCCGCCCAGCCGCGTTCGGCCGCTTCGGCGTCGAGTGCGGCGCGCACGACGGCATCGGCGGGCGGCATCTCGTCGAGCCCTTCGAACAGCGCCTTGAAGTAGAGCATGGTGCCGCCGACCAGCAGCGGCAGCCGGCCTCGCGCGCGGATCTCCGCGACGAGCCGGCGCGCGTCGGCGACGAACTGCGCCGCCGAGTAGCGCTGCGTCGGGTCGAGGATGTCGATCAGGTGGTGCGCTACGGCGGCGCGGTCGGCGGCCGAGGGCTTGGCAGTGCCGAGGTCCATGCCGCGGTAGACCAGCGCAGAGTCGACGCTGACGATCTCCACCGGCAGAGCCTGTGCAATGGCCAGCGCGGCCGCGGTCTTGCCGGCCGCGGTGGGCCCGGCCAGGCACAGGCATGCCGACGCCGCACTCACGCCGGGTTCGCCTGCGCCGCGAGGTGCTCGGACACCGGGTCGCCGTGGCGCTGCACCAGCGTCCAGGCGATCGTGCACAGCGCCAGGCTGAGTGCGCCCAGGCCCAGCGTGGTCGGGTAGACCGTGGTGCCGCTGGTCTGGCCGAGGAAGAGCCCGACGCCGAAGGCGACGGCCATCATCCAGAACCCAGACAGCGAGGCCGCGGTGCCGGCCTTCTCGGGAAAAGGGCCGACCGCGCCGGCCTGGCCGCAGGGCTGGTGCACGCCGTGGCCGAGGCAGTACAGCCACGACGGCAGCATCACCGCCCACACCGCGTGCACACCCGCGAGCGCGAGCACGGCCATGGACACGCCGCCGGCCAGCGTGAAGACTGCGCCGCGCCGCACGGCGCCGCGCAGGCCGTGTCGTGCGAGCAGGCGCCGGCACCAGAAGGTACCCACGAAGTAGGCGAACGACTGGCTGAGCATGATCAGCCCGTAGGCCAGCTTGCTCGTGCCGAGCACGCCGATGTAGACGAAGGACGTGCCGGCGAGCAGGAAGAACAGCCCGCCGTAGGCGAAGCCCGACAGCAGCGTCCAGGCGCGGAAGGTCGGATGGCGCAGCACCGTCGCCCAGTTGGCGGCCAGCGGCGCGAACTGCGTGGCGCGCGGGTTGCGCGCCGGCACGGTCTCCTCGTAGCGCCACAGCACCGCCGCCAGCGCGACGGCGCCGAACACGGCCACCACCAGCAGCGCGGCATGCCAGTCGAACCACTGCACCATCACGCCGCCGAGCACCGGGCTGGCCATGGCGATCACGCCCAAGCCGCTGAGTGCCTTGGACATCACGCGCGCGCCCTCCTGGGGCGGGAACAGGTCGCGCACGATCGAGCGCGCGCAGGTCACCGCGGCAGCCATGCCGGCGCCCTGCAGCGCGCGCCAGCCCACCAGCCACTCGATGCTCGGCGCCAGCGCACTGGCCACGCTGGCCAGCGTGTAGACCACCATGCCGGTCAGCAGCACCGGCCGCCGGCCGAAGCGGTCTGCGAGCGGGCCGGCGACGAGCTGCGCGAGGCCGAAGCAGATGATCAGCGCCGACAGCGTCAGCTGCGTGGCCGACATGCTGGCGCCGAGGTCGCGCTGCAGCGTGGGCAGCGCGGGCAGGTAGAGATCGGTGGTGATCGGCTGGATGCCCAGCAACAGCGTGAGCAGCAGCACCACCACCGGCGCGCTCATGCGGGGGCGCGCGGGAACCGGAGACGACATGCCGAGAGCCTAACAGGCACGCCGCGACGACCCTTTCAGCGCCGTTGCATTCGGTGACCAGGCGCGTCAGCCACTTGTTACGATAGTGACCGCGTCATGGGAGGCTTGCCCATGCGCGGTTCACAATCAATCAGCAAGTCGCAGCTCGAACAAAGGACGACCGATGAAGACAACGACCCGTTGGATGACCCGCCTGATCGCCGTATGCCTCAGCTTCGCCGGCTTCGTGCACAGCGCGCAGGCCACCCTGGTCAGCACCGAGCAGGTGGCGGCGAGCGAGGGCGTTACCAGCGCCGCTGAGCAGCGCGCCTACGTGAACTCGATGCTCACCCGCGCCGACGTGGCCGCCGGGCTGCAGGAGCGCGGCATCGACCTCGAGCAGGCGAAGGCCCGGGTCGCGGCGCTCACCGACGCCGAAGTCGCCCATGTCGCACACACGCTCGACACCGCACCGGCCGGCGCCAGCGACGTGCTCGGCACGATCATCTTCATCTTCGTGCTGCTGCTCATCACCGACATCCTCGGCTTCACGAAGATCTTCCCGTTCACCCGCGCGATCCGCTGATCGCCGTGGGCAGCGCAGCGCGCGCGTGGCGGGTCGCCGCGCTCGTGCTGCTGCTGTCGGGCTGCGCCGTGCAGACGGAGGCACTGCGCCGTGCCCCGCCTGCCGGTCTGGCTGCCCGCGTGGAGCTGACGGCCACCCCCTTCGTCCCCCAGACGGAGTACCACTGTGGCCCGGCCGCGCTGGCCACCGTGCTGGCCGATATTGCGCCTGACGCCACGCCGAAACTGCTGGGCGAACAGGTGTTCCTGCCGGCACGCACCGGCACGCTGCAGCTCGAGATGATTGCCGGCGCGCGCCGACACGGTGCCGTCGCCACGCGGCTGCCCGGCACGCTGGAGGCCGTGCTGCGCGAGCTGCAGGCCGGCCATGCGGTGGTCGTGCTGCAGAACCTTGGTCTGAGCTGGTACCCACAGTGGCACTACGCGGTGGCGATCGGCTACGACCTCGCCGCCGGGGACATGCTGCTGCGCTCGGGCACCACCGAACGCCTGGCGCTGCCGCTGCGCACCTTCGAGCACACCTGGGTGCGTGCCGGCAGCTGGGCCTTCGTGGCGCTGCCGCCGGGCCGCTGGCCGGCCACCGCCGAGGAGAGCGCCGTCGTGGAGGCGGCGGTGGGCTTCGAGCGCGCAGCGCGCCCGGCGCAGGCGGTGAAGGCCTACCGCAGCGCGCTCGAACGCTGGGGCGGCAGCCTCAGCCTGCAGATGGGCCTGGGCAACAGCCTGTACGCCAGCGGCGACAAGGCCGGCGCCGCGCAGGCCTTCGACGACGCCACGCGCCTCTTTCCCGCGAGCGCGCCGGCATGGATGAATCTTGCCAGCACGCGCGCCGAACTCGGCCAGCGCGAGGCGGCGCTCGCGGCGGCGCGCGAGGCGGTGAGGGTCGCCGACGCGGCCTGGACCGACCGCGCCACCGCCCTGCTGGACAGGCTCTCTCGCGGCCCCTGAGCCCGGCTCACCAGTCGTGGATGTCCGGGTTCTGGAAGCTGTAGTGATTGGGCACTGCGAGGTTGGAGTACGAGAAGGACAGGCTCACGTCCAGCGAGCTGACCTGATGCCACCAGCCCAGCGGCAGGAACACCGTGTCGCCCGGCTCGGCGATCACCTCCAGAACCGTCACCTGGCTGAACAGCGGATAGCGCGCCAGGTCGGGCCGGTCGATGTCGATCGGGCTGAACACGTTGTTGAAGTTGTACAGCTTGGGCGTTTCCAGCGGCGAGATGAAGCGCCAGCGCTTGCGGCCCACCACCTGGGTGTGGAACAGCATGAGGGTGTCGTGGTGCAGCGGTGTGTTGGTGCCCGCCGGGCCGAACCAGAAGGAGGACAGGCGCGGCAGCTCGGCGCGGTCGCAGATCGGGGGCAACGTGCCGATGTCGTCGAGCAGCGGTGCGAACTCGGGCCGGCGCAGCGCCTCGTTGTTGGCCGTCATGTAGTAGTCGTTGGTCGGGCCGCCGGCGAGCACGCGGTCGACGAAGTCGGCCAGCCGCACCACGTGGCGATGCTGCAGCTTGTTCTCTTCGTAGCGTGGGTCGGCGTTGCGCTCGGCCTGGATCTCGATGTCGACATGGCCGAAGCGCGCCTTCAGGGCGGCCGCTGACCAGCGCCGCATCGCCGGCCAATCGGCCGCGATGTCGGTCAGCACCAGCGGGCGGCTGCCGCAGATGTAGCGCTCGAACAGCTCGTCGCGCGACACGCCGGCGCGCTTCTCCACCATGCCGTAGCCGGGCCGCATCTCCCACAGCTTCTGCTGGTTGGCGACCACCGACTCGAGCTTTCTCAGCAATTGCTGGTGGCGCACCGCTGCCTTGTAGACCGGGTCGGCTTCGAGCATCGGGATGGCCTGGGTGCACAGGGCACGGTCGAGCCCGGCGGCGACCATGGTCTCGACCATTGACTCGGGCGTGCAGCCGCGCAGCCGGTTCTCCGCCATCCATTGCAGCCAGTGGTCGGCCAGCACGGGCTGCGGCTGGGTGTTCGTCGGCACGTTCATCGCGATTCAGACAAAGTGTTCGTCAGGAGAGAGATAGCGCCACTGGCCCGCCGGCAGGTCGCCGAGCATCACGCGGCCGATGCGCACGCGCTTCAGGCCGGTGACCTTCAGGCCCACGGCCTCGCACATGCGCCGGATCTGTCGCTTCTTGCCCTCGGTGAGCACGAAGCGCAGCTGGTCCTCGTTGACCCAGTCGACGCGTGCCGGCGCGAGTGCTTCGCCGTCGAGTTCGAGCCCGTGGTTGAGCAGGCGCAGGCCCTCGGCCGAGAGACGCTGCCCGTCGATCGGCTCGACGCGCACGAGATACTCCTTCTCGACCTCGCTGTCCTCGCCGATGAGCTGCTTGGCGATGCGGCCGTCCTGCGTGAGCACGAGCAGGCCCACCGAATCGATGTCGAGCCGGCCGGCGGGGGCGAGGTGCTTGAGATGCTCGCGCTGGAAGGTGATGCCGCTGCCGTCCTCGCGCCAGCGGTTGACCGGCGTGACCAGCACGTAGGCGGGTTCGTAGCCGTCCTCGGCCTGGCCGCTGACGTAGCCGACCGGCTTGTTGAGCAGCACGGTGACGCGCTGCGCCTGCTGGGTGCGGGCCCTCTTGTCGATGGTGATCTGCTGGTCGGGCAGCACGCGCGCGCCGAGCTCGGCAACGACGGTGCCGTCGACGCGCACCCAGCCGCGGGCGATCCATTCGTCGGCCTCGCGGCGCGAGGCCAGCCCGAGCTCGCTCATGCGCTTGGACAGGCGCAGGCTGCCATCGGCGTGCACCGGGCCGGCGGCGGGCGGCGGGGAGGCCGGGCGCGGCCGGGCGTCGAAGGCGGTGTTGGGGGCGGTGTTGGGGGCGGTGGGCCGGGCGGGCGTGGCCGGAGGCAGGGGGCGCGCCGGGCGTGCGGGCTCGCCGCGCGGTCGAACGCCTCTGGCGGCGGGGGCCGGCTTGCCCGCGGGTGCGGGCCGTTGCCGCGGCTCTGCGGCAGGGCGCTGCACCGCACGTTCGGCGCGTTCGGCCTGCGCCTGCGCCAGCGTCGGCCGCGGCTTCGCGCCGCTGCCGCGCAGCGGTGCGCGCCGGGCGGCCGCCGGCGACGCCGCGGCGGGCTTCTTCAGTTTCAGGGTGGCCATGGCGCCGATTGGACCATGGCCGACTCAGCCCTCGTGGCCGAACAGCTCGCGCAGCGCGTCGCGATACAGCGTCTGGCCGACGCCGTTGGTGCTGTAGTGCGTCCCGCCCTCGACGAGCACGAAGCGCTTCGGCGCCGCCGCGCGCTCGTAGAGGGCCCGGCCCAGTTCGGGGCGGATCAGGCCGTCTTGGCTGCCGTGCACCACGAGCACCGGCACGCGCACCTGGCCGATGCGTTTCGCCGAGTCGAAACGCTGGGTGATCAACGGCGTGATCGGCAGCCAGCCCCACTTGAAGCTCCGGAACACGTCGGCGATGGAGGTGAAGGTGCCCTCGACGATCAGTCCGCGCGCGTCGTCCACCTCGCCGGCGAGCTGCACCGCGATCGCGCCGCCGAGCGAATGGCCGAAGATGTAGCGCGGCCGTTGCCCATGCTCGCGCGCCAGCCAGTCCCAGGCGGCGCGGGCATCCTCCAGCACGGCGGCCTCCGAGGGCAGCTCGACGGTGCTGCGGCCGAAGCCTCGGTAGTCCACCGCCAGCACGGCGAAGCCGAGGTCGCGCATGTTGCGCATGCGGAAGGTGCTGCCCCAGATGTTGCGCCGAGCGCCATGCAGGTACAGCAGCACCGGCGCGTCGGGCTTCGCATGCGGCAGCCACAGCGCATGCAGCCGCACCGGGCTGCCGCTCTCCTGGGAGCGATGCTCGATCCACACGTCTTCCATGCCGTCCGCGCGCGACTCGGCCCAGGCCGGCTGGCCGCTGGTGGGCTGGAAGATCCATTGGCGCTGCTTCTCGTCGAGCGTGGCGCAACCGGCCAGCAGCGCGACGAAGGCGAGCACGATCAAGGGCCAGCGCAGCACATGCATGCTTCGATTCATGGGCAACTGAGCACGCCGCCGAGCCAAAAGTTCAACGCCCGCGCCAGAACAAGGTGTCGAGTTCCTTCAGCGTCAACTGGCGCCAGGTGGGACGGCCGTGGTTGCACTGATCGGCCCGCTCGGTACGCTCCATGTCGCGCAGCAGCGCGTTCATCTCCTCCAGCGTGAGCTGGCGGTTGGCGCGCACGGCGCCGTGGCAGGCCATGGTCGAGAGGATCTCGTGCTGGGCACGCTGGATGACGTTGCTGGCGTCGTACTGGCCCAGCTCGGCGAGCACGCTGCGCGCCAGCTCGACCACGTCGCCGCCGGCCAGCGCCGCCGGGCGCGCGCGCACGGCCAGCACGCCCGGCGACAGCGGCGCGACGTCCAGGCCCAGGCGGCGCAGGTTGTCGGCCTGCTGCTCGGCAGTGGTGACCTCCTGCGGCGTGGCGGCGAAGGTGGCGGGAATGAGCAGCGGCTGAGACTCGATCTCCGCGCCGGCGAGGCTGGCCTTCAGCCGCTCGTAGACGATGCGCTCGTGCGCCGCGTGCATGTCGACGATCACCAGGCCCAGCTCGTTCTCGGCGAGGATGTAGATGCCGGCCACCTGGGCCAGCGCGCGGCCGAGTGGCCAGTCGCTGCCGGCGCTCAGGGCGGGGGCCATCGCGGCCGGCGTGTGTGCCCAGGCGGGCGGTGGCTCCTGCGCGAACAGCGTGGCCGCCTGCTGCAGACCGAGCGAAGCCTGTTGCGGCGTCGTCGCGGGCCAGGGCCGAGAGGCAGGCCACGCGGGCGGAGCCAGCGGCTCCGCCACGACGGGCGCGGTGACCTCGCCGGCGCGCGACACTGCCAGCGCGGCGTCCACCGCGCGCCGCACCGCCTGGTGCACCTCGCGCGCCTCGCGGAAGCGCACCTCGATCTTGGTCGGATGCACGTTGACGTCGACGCGCTCCGGTGCGATCTCGATGAACAGCACGTAGCTCGGCTGCCGCGCGCCGTGCAGCACGTCCTCGTAGGCCGAGCGCACGCCGTGGGCGATGAGGCGGTCGCGCACGTAGCGGCCGTTGACGTAGACGTACTGCTGGTCGGCGCGCGAGCGGGCGGCCTCCGGCAGCCCGGCGCGGCCGCGGATGCGCAGCACGCCGAGGTCGAGCGAGACCTCGCGGCTGGCCGTGACGAAGTCTTCGTCGAGCACGTCGCGCAGCCGCTGCTCCGGCGTGGTGCGGCGCCACTGCTGCACCAGCTTGCCGTCGTGCCACACGGTGAAGGACACGTCGGGCCGCGTCAGCGCGTGGCGGCGCACCGCCTCGACGCAGTGCGCCAGCTCGGTGGCCTCGGTCTTGAGGAACTTGCGCCGTGCCGGCGTGGCGAAGAACAGTTCGCGCACCTCGATGCTGGTGCCGGTGGCGCGCGCCGCCGGGGCGAGCTCGCCCGAGCGCGCCTCGAGGCGCTGCGCGTGCGGCGCGTCGCGCGTGCGGCTGGCGATGCTCAGCTCGGCCACCGAGGCGATCGCCGCCAGCGCCTCGCCGCGGAAGCCCATCGTGGCCACGTGCTCCAGGTCGTGCAGCGAGGCGATCTTGCTCGTCGCGTGGCGGCGCAGCGCCAGCGGCAGCTCGGCCGCCGGAATGCCGCAGCCGTCGTCCTCGACAAGGATGGTGCGGATGCCGCCGCCGCCCAGGCGCACGACGATCTCGGTGGCCCCCGCGTCGAGCGCGTTGTCGACCAGCTCGCGCACCACCGAGGCCGGCCGCTCGACCACCTCGCCGGCCGCGATCTGGCTGACCAACTCGTCGGGCAGTTCGCGGATCGGCCGGCGCGCCGGCACGTCGACAACGGCATTCATGCGTTCAATGCGCGAGCCCAGCGTCGCGCTGCAGCGCGCGGGCGTCGTGCGGGGTTTCGAAGGTCATGGCGTCCGGCGGGCAAGGAGTGGGGTCCGATTGTAGAAAGCCTCACGTTTGGGCGTGGTTCGCCGCCCACCTCCGCGGATCGGCCGACGGATTGATGGATAGAGTCACAAGTGACATGAATACCGTCACGGTTGAGGCCCCAGCTCGGCAAGGCGAGGCCTTCCTGAGGTCCGTCACCGACATGGCCCGTCGGCGGCCGGTCGTGACCTCGCGGGCCATCTTCAACGAGAACGGCGTCAAGCTGCTCGAAGGTGGCATTGTGGTCGACAGCAGCCTCTACGAGCGGCTGGTGAGCCACCGCCTGAGCGTGCCGCTGGACGAATGCCTCAGCAGCGAGCCCAGCGTGACCGGCAAGACCCTGCGTGGTGACATCGAGCGCCTGCTCGACCGGGCGGGCTTCTTCGCCCAGCTGGGCCCGCCGGGGCGCATCCGCAACATGCTGCTCGAGGCAGTGCAGTCCATGCCGCTGCCCACGCCGGTGGCCTTCCAGCTGACGCTGATGCAGGAAACGCGGCCGGAGCTGTTCGACCACAGCCTGCGGGCGGCGCTGCTGTGCGCGCATCTCGTGCGCGAGGGCGGCGCGTCGACGCACGACACGCAGTCCGCGGCGGCGGCCGGATTGCTGCACGACCTCGGCATGCTCCATGTCGCACCCGAACTTCTCGTGCCCGAGCAGCGGCTGCACGGCGACGAGCGGCGGCCCCTTTACACCCATCCGCTGACCGGCTCGATGCAGCTGCAGCGCTTTCACGCCTATCCGCGCGAAGTGGCACGGGCGGTGCTCGAGCACCACGAGCGCCTCGATGGCTCGGGCTGTCCGCGCGGACTGGCTGGCGACGCGATCAGCCCGCTCGGGCGCGTGCTCTCGCTGGCCGAGGTGGTCACCGCGATGTTCGATGGCAAGCGCCGCTATCCCGAGATGCGCGTCTCTCTGCTGCTGCGCATGAGCCCGCTGCGCTTCGACCCCGCGCTGGTGCCTTCCATCCATCGCCTGCTTCGCGGCCTGCCTCCGCCCGAGGAGGCCTCCACCGTGCTGGTCGAGGAGGCGGTGCATCGGCTGCAGTTGCTGTCCGATCTGGTCAGCGACTGGGGCGAGCGGGCCGTCTCGCTGCCGGCCGGGGCGGACGAGGCGCGGGGCGAGGTGCTGCGCTCCATCTCCGAGCAGGTCGAGACCCTGCAACGCATGCTCCACAACGCGGGCGTCACGCGCGAGTAATTGGCAGTGCTCGGCGAGGAGGACACGCGCGACCCGCGCCTTCGACCCGGGCGCGTGAGCGGCGGCGTGCGGCATCGATAATCGCCGCCCATGGACATCGTGGCGTTCCTGATCGACTTCATCCTGCACGTCGACGTGCATCTCGCCAATTTCGTGGCCAGCTACGGCGCCTGGGTGTATGCGCTGCTCTTCCTGATCGTCTTCGTCGAGACCGGCGTGGTGGTGATGCCCTTCCTGCCGGGCGACTCGCTGCTCTTCGTGGTCGGGGCGCTGTGCGGCGCCGGGCTGATGAACTTTCCACTCGCGGTGGCGCTGCTCTGCGCGGCGGCCATCCTCGGCGACCAGTGCAACTACAGCATCGGCCGCTACTTCGGGCCCAAGGTGTTCCGCTGGGAGAACACGCGCTTCTTCAACAAGGATGCCTTCAACCAGGCCCATGCCTTCTACGAGCGCTACGGCGGCATCACCATCATCGCGGCCCGCTTCTTCCCGTTCCTGCGCACCTTCGTGCCCTTCGTCGCCGGCGTGGCGGCGATGACGCGCAGCCGCTTCACGCTGTTCAACATCGTCGGCGCCACGCTGTGGGTGGGCGGGGTGACGCTGGCCGGCTACCTGTTCGGCAACATTCCCTGGGTGCAGGAGAACCTCGACAAGATCATCTGGGCGGCCATCCTGCTCCCGGGCCTGGTCGTGATGTTCGGCGCCTGGAAGGCGCGGCGAGCCGCCGCCTGAGGCGGTCGGTTCAGCCGCGCAGGGCGTCGCGCAACGCCGCGGCGCACAACCTCACGGCGGTGTTGGCCTCGTCGAGCACCCTGCCCATCAAGATGAAGCCGTGGATCTGGCGCTCGAAGCTCAGGTGCGTGGCGCGGTTGCCGGCTTCGCTGAGCTTCTGCGCATAGGCCAGGCCCTCGTCGCGCAACGGGTCGTAGCCGGCCGTGAGCACCAGCGCAGGCGGCAGGCGCGAGAGATCCGGATGCAGCAGCGGCGAAGCGCGCCAGTCGGCGTAATGCGCCGGCTCGGGGATGTAGTGGTCGGTGAAGTAGGCCATCGTGTCGGTGGTCAGCAGGTAGCCCTGGCCGTTCGTCCGGTGCGACGGAGCGTTGCGGTGCTGGTCGGTGGCCGGGTAGATGAGCAGCTGATACGCGAGCGGCAGGTCGCCCGCGTCGCGCGCGGCGATGGCCACCACCGCGGCGAGGTTGCCGCCGGCGCTGTCGCCGCCCACGGCGATGCGCTCGGCGTCGATCCGCAGGGACTTCGCCTCCCGCTGCACCCAGCGCGCCGCGGCGATGGCGTCGTCCACCGCGGCCGGAAATCGGTGCTCGGGCGCGAGCCGGTAGTCGACGGACACCACCGCGCAGCCCGAGTGGTTGGCCAGTTCGCGGCAGAGCGTGTCGTGGGTGTCGAGGTCGCCGATCACCCAGCCGCCGCCGTGGTAGTAGACCAGTGCCGGCAGCACGCTGTCGGGCATCGCGTCGAGCGGCCGGTACAGACGCAGCGGGATGGCGCCATGCGGGCCCTGCGCCTGCAGTTCGCGAACTTCCGCCACCGTCGCTGGCGCGGGCTGGGTGAAGCCGCGGCGGTCGCGGTAGACGGCGCGCGCTTCGGCCGGCGTGAGCGTGTGCGTGGGCGGCACGCCGCGTTCGGCGATCAGGTCGAGCAGGGCCTGGGCGTGGGGATGGAGCATGGCGGGGAGGAATCGGAGCATCAGCCGGTGGTGATCTTGCCTGAATGCCGGCCGAGCCGTCAGTCGAGGGCGGTCCGGAGCCGCGTGAAGCCATCGCGGTAGGCGGCGATGAGCCGCTGGGCGATGCGGTCCAGCGCCGAAGTGTCGACGGCCAGCGCCGCATCGAGCCCGTCGGACAGTTCGGCCGGCACGGCGGCCGGACGCGCCACCTCGTCCCAGGTCTGCGCGAAGGCATCGCTCTTGACGATGCGTCCGCCCGCATCGGCCGGCTGCAGGCTCAGGCGCGGCCGCGCGAAGGCCGTCGCCACGATGCGACCGTGCAGGCTGCTGCTCACGCAGGCGGCACAGCCGGCGAGCAGCGCGCACAGGTCCCAGACGTCGAGCGAGTGGAACACGCGCACCGACGCCGCGGGCAGCCGCTGCGCAACGCGCTCGAGGCCGTCCAGATCGTCGTGCCAGGGCGCCGCGCCGGCGCGGAACAACACCACGCCGAGACCGGTGGCGGCGATGGCACGCGCGAGCTGCGCGGCGATCGTCGCCAGCGTGCTGTCGTCGCCGAACGCAGCGCTGAACTGCACGGCGAGGTAGCCCTGGGGGAAGGCGGTGCGCATCGCAGCCGGCTCGCCGGCTTCGCCCTGGCGCCGGATGCGCGCGCCGAACAGCTCGGCGACCATCACCGCCGGGTCGGGCAGCAGCACGGCCGCGATGCCTTCGCGCGCGAGCAGCGCCTGCGTGCGCCGGTCGCGCACGCCCAGCGCATCGGCGGCGCGCAGCTTGCCCAGCACCTCCGCGCGCATCGCGGCGTCGACGCGGTCCAGCTCCACGCCGCCGACGCCGGCGTGCACGACACGCTGCAGCGACGGCCAGTCGGCGCGCGAGAGCACGTAGGGTGCGAGCGTCTGCCGGCCGAGCACCTCGCGCAGCCAGGCCGCACGCCGCGCCGGACGCGATTCGAGATAGGCCACGGTGGACTGCACCTCGCCGGGCGGCAACAGCATCACCGCCGCCGGCCAGGCGCCGCAGGTCAGCGTCTCGCCGCCGACATGCAACAGCCGCACCGGTCGGTCGTCGCGGCGAGCGGCCAGCTCGACGATGCATCGAACGTCGTGGCCGCCCACGCCGCGCAGGTCGCGCGCCGCGATGCCGGCGAACTGGACGGGCGCGTCACCGAGCAGGGCGGCGGCCACATGCGGAAAGAGCAGGTCGCCCAGGTTGTGGCGGTCGAAGGCGCCGAACAAGACGATGGGCGCAGCCATGCCGGCGCGGCCGTCAGAGCTGCCGCGTGCGTGCCAGCGGCGGGTTGCGCGCGAAGTAGCGCGTGATGCCCGCCTCCAGTGCGTCGACCAGCTCGGTCTGGTAGCTCGGGTCGCGCAGCTTGCGTTCTTCCTGCGGGTTGGAGATGAACGCCGTCTCGACGAGGATGGACGGAATGTCCGGCGCTTTCAGCACCGCAAAGCCGGCCTGCTCGACGCGCGGCTTGTGCAGGCGGCCGACCTTGCCGATCTGGCCCAGCACCTCGCGGCCGAGCCTGAGGCTGTCCTTGATCTGCGCGGTGGTGCTCATGTCGAGCAGGGTGCGCATCACGTCCGCATGGCGGTTCTTCACGTTGATGCCGCCGACGAGGTCCGCGGCGTTCTCCTTGTCGGCCAGCCAGCGCGCCGCGCTGCTCGAGGCACCACCCTCGCTGAGCGCGAACACCGAGGCGCCGCGCGCCTTGGGGGTGATGAAGGCGTCGGCATGGATGGAGACGAACAGGTCGGCCTGCACGCGCCGCGCCTTACGCACGCGGTCCTGCAGCGGCACGAAGAAGTCGGCATCGCGCGTCATCATCACCCGCATGCCGGGCAGGGCGTTGAGGCGATCGCGCAGCTTCAACGCCACCGCCAGCACGACGTCCTTCTCCTTCAGGCCGCTCGGACCGACGGCGCCCGGGTCCTCGCCGCCGTGGCCGGGATCGATCGCGACAACGATCAGCCGGTCGATCTTCTCCTTGGCCAGCTTGGTCGGCGCAGCGGGAGCGGGGGTCTGCAGCGGCGGCGCCGGCGGCGTGCTCTTGGCCATCGGCGACTTGTCCATGCGGCCGATGAATTCGCCGAGCGCGTCGCGCACGGCCTGCGCAGCCTCCTGCTCGGCCTGCTCCTTCTCGGCGATCAGCGCCAACAGCGGGTCACGTTCCTCGACCGGGCGCAGGTCGAACACCATGCGGTGCTGGTAGGCCGCCACCGGCGCGAGCGTGAACAGCTGCGGCGCCGTGGCCTGCTTGAGGTCGATGACCAGGCGCACCACCCGCGGCTTGTTCTGGCCGACGCGCACGCCGGCGATGAACGGGTCGTCGCCGCGCACCTTGCCGACCAATTCCCGCAGCGCCGGACTCAACTCCAGGCCCTCGACGTCGATCACCAGGCGAGGCGGGTTCTGCGCGAGGAAGTGCTTCTCGGTGAGGGCCGCGTCGGATTCGATCGTCACGCGCGTGTAGTCCTCGGCCGGCCAGACGCGCACGGCGACGATGCTCGCCCCGTGCGCGATCTCCGCCGGGCCGAGCAGCAGCACCAGCGAGCCCATGGCGCGGATCGCGTCGCGTCGCGTGGTGCTCATGGCAGCAGTTCCAGTCCGCGCGGCGTGCAGGCGGCCAGCGTGACACGGCGTGCCTCGCCCTCCAGCGGCTCGATGTCCACGCGCAGGTCGGGCGCGGGCAGCAGCCCCTCCGCCTTCTCGGGCCACTCGGCGAGCTTCAGGCCGGGGCTGGCGAAGACATCGCGGAAGCCGGCGTCCTCCCATTCCTGCGGGTCGTTGAAGCGGTAGAAGTCGAAGTGCCAGACCATGCCGCCGGGCAGTTCGTAGGGCTCCATCACAGCGTAGGTCGGGCTCTTCACGCGCCCGGCGACGCCCAGCGCATGCAGCAGGTGCCGCGCGAAGGTGGTCTTGCCGGCGCCCAGCGGGCCGTGCAGCTCGACGAAGGCGTCGCGCAGCGCGGACAGCGCAGCCAGCGAACGCGCGGTGGCCTCGCAGTCGGCCTCGTTGGCCCAATGCAGCGTGCGGCTTCCTAGAATCGTCAAATGAGCGTCGATCGCGAGTTGGACGGGCCGGCCCTGCTCGCGCAATTGCGCGCATGGGCCGCGGCGGAGGGATTTTCCCAGATCGGAGTCGCCGACGTGGACCTGGGTTCCGCCGAGGCGGGCCTGCTCCAGTGGCTGCAGAACGGATTCCACGGTTCGATGGACTACATGGCCGCGCATGGCCTGCGGCGCGCGCGGCCGGCCGAACTGGTGCCGGGCACGGTGCGCGTGGTCACCGCGCGCATGGACTACCTGCCGCGCGCCGCGCCCGAGGGCTGGCAGGCGATCGAGTGGCAGCGCCTGGCGCGCCCCGCCGAGGCGGCGGTGTCCCTCTATGCCCGTGGACGCGACTATCACAAGGTGATGCGCAGCCGGCTGCAGCGCCTCGTGGACCGGCTCGCCGACGCGGTGGGCCCGTTCGGCCACCGCGTCTTCACCGACTCGGCACCGGTGCTCGAGGTCGAGCTCGCCGCGAAGAGCGGCATCGGCTGGCGAGGCAAGCACACGCTGGCGCTGCACCGCGAGGCAGGCTCGATGTTCTTCCTCGGCGAAATCTACGTCGACCTGCCGCTGCCGCTGACCGATCCGGCCGAACCGCATTGCGGCCGCTGCACGGCCTGCCTCGACGCCTGCCCGACACGCGCCATCGTCGCACCCTACCGGCTCGATGCGCGCCGCTGCATCTCCTACCTCACCATCGAGCACGATGGGCCGATCCCGCTCGAGATGCGCGCGGCGATGGGCAACCGCATCTACGGCTGCGACGACTGCCAGCTCGCCTGTCCGTGGAACAAGTACGTGCAGCGCAGCACGCTGCCTGACTTCGACGGGCGCGAAGGCCTCACGGGCGGGACCTTGCTCGCGCTGTGGGGCTGGGACGAGGCCGAGTTCCTGCGCCGCACCGAAGGCAGTGCGATCCGCCGCATCGGCCACGCGCGCTGGCGGCGCAACCTGGCCGTGGCGATGGGCAACGCGCTGCGCGCCGGGGCAGGCGAAGCCGTCCGGCAGGCGCTGCGGGCGGGGCGCGAGCATGCCGATGCACTGCTGCGCGAGCACATCGACTGGGCCTTGGCGCAGGATTGACTCAGGCGACCGCCTGCAGGATCAGCAGTGCCAGCGGCAACCCGGCCATGCCGATCAGCGTCGACAGCGTGACCAGCCCGGCGACGAAGCTGCCGTCGCCGCCCATGCGTGCGGCCAGCACGTAGGCGCTGGACGCGGTGGGCAGAGCGGCGAAGGCGACCACGATGGCCTGTTGCGCCGGCGGCATGCGCAGCGCGATCACCGCCGCGATGGCGAAGGCCGGCAGCACCGCGTGGCGGATCGACAGCAGGGCCGCGGCCAGCGCCGGCGCGCGTCTCAGTCCGCCGAAGGTGAGCCCGGCGCCCACGGCCATCAGCCCGAGCGGCAGCGCGGCGGCGCCGATGCGCACCAGCGTCGTCGTCGCCAGATCGGGCAGGCGGATGCCCAGCAGGTTGCAGGCCAGGCCGGCGGCCGTGCTGACGATCAGCGGGTTGCGCGCCAGCTCGCGCCAGAAGCCCTGGCCGCCGTGCCGCGCCAGCGGCCACACTGCGGCGATGTTGCACAGCGGCACGCACAGCGCGACGAGCAGCGCCACCCAGGCCACGCCCTGGATGCCCGCCAGGCGCTCGGCAAGCGCCAGCGCCACGTACGAGTTGAAGCGGAACGCCACCTGCGCGCCCGAGGCATGGAGCCTGGCGTCGACCCCGGGCCAGCGCCCGATCGCGTAGGCCAGCGTCACGCCCAGCAGCACCACGCCGAGCCCGCAACCGGCCAGCGCCGCGGCCGCCGAGGGCTGCAGCGGGTGCCGCAGGATGGCGCTGAACAGCAGCGCCGGGAAGAGCAGGTAGTAGACGAGCCGCTCGACGCCGTCCCAGACGCTGCGGTTCAGCGGCGTGTGGCGGCACAGCAGCCAGCCGATCACGATCAGGGTGAAATCGGGCAGCAGCAGCAGGGCGTCGGGCATCATGCGAGTTTGCCAGCGGCGGGTCCGATGTCCGGGTCCACCCTGTGCGTACTTCCCACAGCCCGGCCCGTCTCCCGCTCGTGCAGCATCGCCGTTGCAGGCGCGGCCCGGGAACCTCCGGAACCGTCCATGCACCAAGCGCCGATGCGATACGTCCGAAGCCTCTGCCTGTCCCTGCTGCTCGCTGTCTCGCTGGGCGCCCGTGCCGCCGTGATCGAGGGCCAGCATTTCGAAGACCGCATCCGCCTTGCCGACACCGAGCTGGTGCTCAACGGCGTCGGACTGCGCGCGGTGGCCTGGTTCAAGGGTTATGCCGCCGGCCTCTATGTCGGCGAGAAGTCGAGCTCGCCGGATGCCGTGCTGGCGCAGAAGGGCCCCAAGCGCGTGCGCATGAGGATGATGGTTGAGGTCGAGTCCAAGGAGTTCGTCAAGGCCTTCGACAAGGGCATGCGGCGCAACCTCGGCGAGGCGGAGCGCGCCGCCTTGCGTGATCGCATCGACCGCTTCGACCGCACGGTGGCGGCGCTGGTCACGCTGAAGAAGGGCGACGTCGTCGACCTCGACTACCTGCCCGCGCGCGGCCTGGTGCTCAGCGTGAACGGCCAGCAAAAGGGAGATCCCTTCGACGGCGAGGCGTTCTTTGCGGCGATCCTGAAGATCTTCATCGGCAGCGATCCGGTCGATTCGCGGCTCAAGGCGGGGCTGCTCGGCAAGGCCTGAGCGCCTCGCTGCCTCTACACTTTTCCTCTCAACCCACCAAGGAGAAACCACCCATGCATCGACGAACCCTGATCGCCGCGGCCGCCCTGTCGCTTGCGTCGGCGTCGCCCCTCGTGATGGCCCAGGCCTTCCCCAGCAAGCCGGTGCGTCTGGTGGTGCCTTTCGCGCCAGGTGGCACGACCGACATCGTGGCACGCATCATCGCCGAGAAGATGGGGGCGGCACTCGGCCAGACGGTGGTGGTCGAGAACAAGGCCGGTGCCGGCGGCGTGATCGGCGCGATGGAGGTGGTCAAGTCGGCGCCGGACGGCTACACGTTGAGCATGGCGACGGTGTCGACGACGGCGGCGAACCCGGCCATCAACCCGAAGATCCCTTACGACCCGGTCGCGGACTTCGTGCCGATCATGAACATCGCCGCGACGCCCAACCTGATCGCCGTGCATCCGTCCTTTGCGGCCAAGGACTACAAGGCCTTCCTGCAAGTGCTGAAGAGCAGCCCGGGCAAGTACAGCTACGCCAGTTCTGGCACGGGCGGCATCGGCCATCTGCAGACCGAGCTGTTCAAGAGCCTGTCGGGCACCTTCATCACGCACATCCCCTACCGCGGCGCGGGTCCGGCGCTCAACGACACGGTGGCCGGCCAGGTGCCGATCATCTTCGACAACCTGCCCTCGGCCCTGCCGTTCGTGAAGGACGGTCGCCTGGTGCCGATCGTCGTCGCCGCACCGCAGCGCCTGGCGGCGCTGCCCGACGTGCCGACCTTCAAGGAAGTGGGCCTCGAGCCGGTCAACCGCATGGCCTACTACGGACTGCTGGCGCCCAAAGGCACGCCCAAGGACATCATCGACAAGTTGCATGCCGCGGCGAAGACGGCGCTGCAGGACCCCGGTGTGCGGCAGCGCATCGAGGCCACCGGCTCGCTGATCGTCGGCAACACGCCGGCCGAGTTCACCGATCAGATCAAGGCCGAACTGGAGGTCTACAAGAAGGTCGTCGTGCAGCAGAAGCTGTCGCTGTAAGCTGCAGGCCGCCCGGCATGCCGACACGCGAAGCCACCTCCGGGTGGCTTTTCCTTTCATGACGAACCCTCGCTGCGAACTGGTCGACCGCTTCATCGATGCGCTGTGGATCGAGGAGGGACTGGCCGACCTCACGCTGGCCGCGTACCGGCGCGACCTGACGCTGTTCGCGGCGTGGCTCGCCGCCGGGACGGACCGCCCGATCGAATCGGCCACCGAGTCCGACCTGCTCGCTTACGCGGTGGCCCGCCATGCGGGCAGCAAGGCCAGTTCGGCGAACCGTCGCCTCAGTGTCTTCAGGCGCTTCTTCCGCTGGGCCTTGCGGGAGCACCTCGTCGTGGCCGACCCGACGCTGAAGATGGGCGCCGCCAAGGCGCCGCTGCGCGTGCCCAGAACGCTCAGCGAGGCGCAGGTCGAGGCGCTGCTGGCCGCACCCGACGTGGGCACGCCGCTGGGCCTGCGTGACCGCACCATGCTCGAGCTGATGTATGCCAGCGGTCTGCGTGTCAGCGAGTTGGTGACGCTGAAGACCGTGCACCTGTCGCTCACCGAAGGCGCGCTGCGTGTCACCGGCAAGGGCTCGAAGGAGCGCCTCGTGCCCTTCGGCGAGGAGGCACGCGCTTGGCTGGAGCGCTATCTCGCCGAGGCGCGCGGCGAGATCCTGCAGGGTCAGGCGAGCGACGCGCTGTTCGTCACCGGTCGCGGCGGGCCGATGACACGCCAGATGTTCTGGAAACTGGTGAAGGCCCATGCGCTGCGCGGCGGGGTGCGTGTGCCGCTGTCGCCGCACACGCTGCGCCACGCCTTCGCGACGCATCTGCTCAACCACGGCGCCGACTTGCGCGCGGTGCAGATGCTGCTCGGCCATGCCGACATCTCTACGACGACGATCTACACGCATGTGGCGCGCGAACGGCTCAAATCCTTGCACGCCCAGCACCACCCGCGGGCTTGATTTGCGCTAATCTTCGACGCCATGCGCTACATGCTGCTGATCGTCGAGCCGCCCGGCCAGCGCGCCACGCGAACGCGCGCCGAGGGCGAGGCTGCGTACGCCGCCATGCATGCCTTCGGCGAGAGACTGCGCGAGCGCGGCCAGCTCGTCGCGGTGGAGTCGCTCGCCTCGCATGCCGAGGCTGCGCGCGTGCAGCGTGGCGGCGGGAAGGTGAGCGTGGTCGATGGCCCCTTCGCCGAGGCGAAGGAGATGATCGGCGGCTTCTTCATGATCGACGTCCCCAGCCGCGAGGCCGCGCTGGCGGTGGCTGCGGAATGTCCGGCGGCGCAGTGGTGCCCGGTCGAGGTGCGCGCGCTGGCGCCATGCTTCGACGATTCGGTCTGAGCGGCGCTGTCGAAACCGCGCGCCGCCGTTCGTTGTGGGGATGAGCGGGGCAGGGGCTCCGCCGCCACGCAGCAGGAGCCGTTCATGCGCTACATGATCATCGTCCGGGCCACGCCCATGTCGGAGGCCGGCATCATTCCCGACGACCCGAAGCTGATGGCCGACATGGCCGATTACCACGAGCAACTCGCCAAGGCCGGCGTGCTGCTCGACGGCTCAGGCCTGCAGCCCAGTGCCAAGGGCTGGCGCATACGATGGGGCAGCGGCAAGCCGGTGGTGGTCGACGGCCCGTTTGCCGAGACCAAGGAACTGATCGCCGGCTACACCGTGATCCAGGTGCGCTCGCCCGAGGAGGCGATGGAGTGGTCGCGCCGCTTCCCGCGCCCCTTCCCGGAGGGCGTGGATTGCGAAATCGAGGTGCGCCGGCTCTACGAGCTGGAGGACTTCGGCTCCGACCCTGCGCTCGACCGCATGCGCGAGATCGGCCTGGGCACGAGCGAGCGCTGAAGGAGGCGACATGGGACGCCAGATCTTCGTCAACCTGCCGGTCCGGGACGTGGCGCGCACGCGCGCCTTCTTCACCGCGCTGGGCTTCTCCTTCAACCCCCAGTTCAGCGACGACAAGGCGCTGTGCATGGTGATCGCCGACGACAGCTTCGCCATGCTGCTCGCCGAGCCCTTCTTCCAGGGCTTCACGAAGAAGCCGGTGGCCGACGCGCGCAACAGCACCGAGGTGCTGGTGGCCCTGTCGTGCGCGAACGCCGCCGAGGTGGACGCGATGGTGGCCAAGGCCGTCGCCGCCGGCGGCCGTGTGCCCGTCGAGCGCAAGGACTACGGCTTCATGGTCCAGCACGGCTTCGAGGATCCCGACGGGCACCAGTGGGAGGTGTTCTGGATGGACCCCAGCGCCGAATCGCCGAAAGCCTGATGGCCGAAGCCACGCATCGCGCCATCGAAGCGGTCTGGCGCATCGAGTCGGCGCGCATCGTCGCTGGTGTGGCGCGCCTGGTGCGCGATGTCGGTCTCGCCGAGGAACTGGCCCAGGACGCGCTGATCGCCGCGCTGGAGCACTGGCCGCGCGAGGGCGTGCCCGACAACCCGGGAGCCTGGCTGATGACCACCGCCAAGCACCGCGCGCTCGACCGCCTGCGGCGTGACCAGAACCTGGCGCGCAAGCTGGAGGAGATCGGCCTCGACCTGGAGGCGCAGCAGGCGCTGGTGGTGCCCGACTTCGTCGACGGCCTCGACGACAGGCGCGCCGACCGCATCGGGGACGACCTGCTGCGCCTGATCTTCACCGCCTGCCACCCGGTGCTGTCCACCGAGGCACGGCTCGCGCTGACTCTGAGGCTGTTGGGCGGGCTGACCACTGCCGAGATCGCACGCGCCTTCCTCGTCGCAGAAGCGACCGTCGCGCAGCGCATCGTGCGCGCCAAGCGCACGCTGGCCGAAGCGCGTGTGCCCTTCGAGGTGCCGCAAGGCTCCGCGCTGCACGAGCGGCTCGCCTCGGTGCTGGAGGTGATCTACCTGATCTTCAACGAGGGCTACACCGCCACGGCCGGTGACGATTGGATGCGGCCCGCGCTGGTGCAGGACGCGCTGCGCCTGGGGCGTGTGCTGGCCGAGCTGGCGGGCGATGCGGCGGAGGTGCATGGCCTGGTCGCGTTGATGGAGCTTCAGGCCTCGCGGCTGCCCGCCCGCATCGATGCCGAGGGCCGGCCGGTGCTGCTGCTGGCACAGAACCGCGGCCGCTGGGACCGGCTGCTCATCCGCCGCGGGTTGGCGGCGCTGGCCAGGGCGGAGTCGCTGTGTGCGGCAAGCGGCGAGGCACTCGGGTCCTACGCGCTGCAGGCCGGCATCGCCGCCTGCCATGCGCGTGCGGGCACGCCGGACGCCACCGACTGGTCGCGCATCGTCGCGCTCTACGATGCATTGGCGCAGGTCTCGCCCTCGCCGGTGGTGGAGCTCAACCGCGCGGTGGCCGTGGGCATGGCCTTCGGCCCGGCCGCGGCGCTGGAACTCGTCGACGCGCTCGCCAACGAGCCGGCGCTCAAGCAGTACCAGTGGCTGCCCAGCGTGCGCGCCGACCTGCTCGCCCGACTGGGCCGCACGGGGGAAGCGAAGGTCGAGTTCGAGCGTGCCGCGGGCCTGGCGCGCAACCTGCGCGAGCGCGAACTGCTGCGCGAGCGGGCCCGCTCGCTGCCGGACTGATGAGGCGCTCAGGCGACGACGACCGGGATCTTGCCGATCTTCGCCTGCCACTCCTTCGGGCCGGTGTCGTGCACGCTGGTGCCCTGCGCGTCGACCGCCACGGTGACCGGCATGTCCTGGATCTCGAACTCGTAGATCGCTTCCATGCCGAGGTCGGCGAAGCCCACCACCTTCGACTTCTTGATCGCCTTGGACACCAGGTAGGCCGCGCCGCCCACCGCCATCAGGTAGGCGCTGCGGTGCTTCTTGATCGCCGCGATCGCCACCGGGCCTCGCTCGGCCTTGCCGATCATCGCGATCAGCCCGGTCTGCGCCAGCATCATCTCGGTGAACTTGTCCATGCGCGTGGCCGTGGTCGGGCCGGCCGGGCCGACCACCTCGTCGCGCACCGGGTCGACCGGGCCGACGTAGTAGATGACGCGGTTGGTGAAGTCCACCGGCAGCGTCTCGCCCTTGGCGAGCATGTCCTGGATGCGCTTGTGCGCCGCGTCTCGGCCGGTGAGCATCTTGCCGGACAGCAGCAAGGTGTCGCCCGGCTTCCAACTCGCCACCTCCTCCTTCGTGAGGGTGTCGAGGTTGACCTTCTTCGACCTGTTGTAGTCGGGCTGCCAGTGCACGTCGGGCCACAGGTCCAGGCTGGGCGGGTCCATGTACGCCGGGCCCGAGCCGTCGAGCACCACATGGGCGTGGCGCGTCGCCGCGCAGTTGGGGATCATCGCCACCGGCTTGCTCGCCGCGTGCGTCGGGAAGGTGGCGATCTTCACGTCGAGCACCGTGGTGAGGCCGCCCAGGCCCTGCGCGCCGATGCCCAGCGCATTGACCTTCTCGTACAGCTCGATGCGAAGCTCTTCCAGCTTGTTGCTCGGGCCGCGCTTGAGGAGATCGAACATGTCGATCGGCTCCATCAGCACCTCCTTGGCCAGCAGCATGGCCTTCTCGGCCGTGCCGCCGACGCCGATGCCGAGCATGCCCGGCGGGCACCAGCCGGCGCCCATGGTCGGCACGGTCTTGAGCACCCAGTCGACCAGGTTGTCGCTGGGGTTCATCATGATGAACTTGCTCTTGTTCTCGCTGCCGCCGCCCTTGGCCGCGACGGTGAGGTCGAGGGTGCCGCCCGGC
This sequence comes from uncultured Piscinibacter sp., assembly GCF_937952055.1. GTDB lineage: Bacteria > Pseudomonadota > Gammaproteobacteria > Burkholderiales > Burkholderiaceae_C > Piscinibacter. Next base: position 203,778 of record NZ_CALFYO010000021.1, on the reverse strand, counting down.
ACCAACGTCATGTGGATCACCGCCGGCGTGTTGTCCTTGGTGTTCCTGCGCTCGAACAGCGGGTCGGCGAGCACCGAGGCGCGCAGCATGTTGTCGGGGTCCAGGTAGCCGCGGCGCACGCCTTCGTTGACGGCCTCCTCGAGGCTGCCGGGGAAGCCCTCGAAGCGAACGTCCATGCCGATCTTCAGGAACACGTTGACGATGCCGGTGTCCTGGCAGATCGGGCGGTGACCTTCGGCGCACATCTTCGAGTTGGTGAGGATCTGCGCGATCGCGTCCTTTGCCGCCGGGCTCTGCTCCGACTGGTAGGCGCGTGCCAGGTGCTCGATGTAGTCGGCCGGGTGGTAGTAGCTGATGTACTGCAGCGCGGCGGCGACGCTGTCGACGAGGTCGGCGTATCGAATGGAGGTTGTCATGGCGATTCCAGTGCGAGCGCGATGGCGAAAGTGTAGCCAGCGGGCTGACGCCTGCCTGATCGCAGGGGCGGGCGCAAGCGCGGCGACGTTAATCCGGCGCGGTGAGGGCTTTATGGACGCCGCACCGCCATGCCATCCCTAGAATCGCTCGGCCTCTTGACCTGGACCCGAACGCGCCTCCCATGAGTCCGCTGCCCCTCATCGTCCTGCTGCCGCTGCTGCTGGGCACCACGCTGTGCTTCTGGAGCGGCCGCGTGGAGTCCCGGGCGCGCCGGGCACTCACGGCTTGGCTGGCCGCGGCGGTGACGGGCCTGGCACTTGCGCTGCTGCTCGCCATGGCGCCTGCGGTGTTCGACGGCGAGGTGCTGCTCGCCGGAGGCGACTGGATTCCGTCGATCGGGCTGAATGCCCGCTTCCGCCTCGACGGCCTGGCGCTGATGTTCGCGGGACTGATCACCGGCATCGGGACGCTGATCATCCTCTACGCCGCCTGGTACCTGAAGGCCGACGACCCGGCGGGCAGGTTCTACACGCTGCTGATGCTGTTCATGGCGGCGATGCTGGGCATCGTGCTGTCCGACAACCTGCTGCTGCTGGTGGTGTTCTGGGAACTGACCAGCGTCTCTTCCTTCCTGCTCGTCGGCTACTGGGGCCACAAGGCCGAGGCGCGCGCCGGCGCGCGCATGGCGCTGGCCGTCACCGGCGGCGGCGGTCTGGTGCTGCTGGCCGGCATCGTGCTGCTCGGCCACATCGCCGGCAGCTACGAACTCTCGACGATGTTCGAGCGCAGCGCGCAGATCCGCGCTCACGCGCTGTTCCCGCTGGCGACCGTGCTGGTGCTGATCGGCTGCTTCACCAAGAGTGCGCAGCTGCCGTTCCACTTCTGGCTGCCCGAGGCGATGGCCGCGCCGACGCCGGTGTCGGCCTACCTGCACTCGGCGACCATGGTGAAGGCCGGCATCTTCCTGCTCGCGCGCCTGTACCCCGTGCTCGGCGGCACCGGGCTGTTTGAGGGCATCGTCGCCACCGTGGGCCTGGCCACCATGGTCTTCGCCGCCTACGTGGCGGTGTTCAAGCACGACCTCAAGGGCCTGCTCGCCTACTCGACGATCAGCCACCTCGGCCTGATCACCTTCCTGATCGGCCTGGCCTCGCCGCTGTCGGCGGTGGCGGCGGTGTTCCACATCCTCAACCACGCCACGTTCAAGGCGTCGCTGTTCATGACCGCGGGCATCATCGACCACGAGACCGGCACGCGCGACATGCGCAAGCTCGGTGGCTTGCTCAGCCTGATGCCCTGGACCGCGACGCTGGCGATGATCGCCGCCGCGTCGATGGCCGGCATCCCTCTGGCCAACGGCTTCCTCTCCAAGGAGATGTTCTTTGCCGAGGCGGTGGGCGTCGAGCATGGCGCCCTCTGGGACGTCCTGGTGCCCCTGGCGGCCACCTTCGGCGGCATCTGCTCGGTGGCCTACTCGCTGCGCTTCATCCACGACGTGTTCTTCAACGGCGCGCCGAAGGACCTGCCCAACCCCCATCCGCACGAGCCGCCGCTGATGATGAAGGCGCCGGTGGCGCTGCTGGTGGTGATCTGCATCGTCGTCGGTGTGGCTCCGGCGCTGACCTTCGGCCCGTTGGTGCACGTGGCCGCCACCGCGGTGCTGGGCCACGCACCGCCCGAATACCACCTCGCCATCTGGCACGGCTTCAACCTGCCGCTGGCGATGAGCGCGGTGGCGCTGGTCGGCGGCGTGGCCATGTACTTCGCGCTGCAGCGTCAGTTCAACCTGCACCTGCACCATCCGAAGGGCTGGACCGGGCGCCTGATCTTCACCCACACGATCGACGGCCTGTTCGCGCTCGCCGGCCGCTTCACGCAGCGGCTGGAGAACGGCTCGCTGCAGCGCTACGCGGCGTGGATGGTCGGGTTCGCCGTGCTGCTCGCCGCCTGGCCGTGGCTGAGCGGGTCGGGCGATGCACCGGGCACCGGCACGCGCGCGCTGCTGCCCGCCTCGCCGCTGGCGATGGTGGCCTGGGCGCTGCTGATCGCTGCGGGCGCCGCGCTGGTGCTGACCCACCACCAGCGCTTTCGCGCCGTGGTGCTGGTCGGCGTGGTCGGGCTGGTGACCTCGTTGACCTTCCTCGCGCTGTCGGCCCCCGACCTCGCGCTCACCCAGCTGTCGGTGGAGGTGGTGTCGACGGTGCTGCTGCTGATGGGCCTGGCGCTGCTGCCGCAGACCTCGCCGCGCGAATCGAGCGGCGCGCGCAGGGCGCGCGACGCGCTGCTGGCGCTGGCCGGCGGCGGTGGCATCGCCTGGCTGACCTGGCTGATGCTGACGCGCGACCACGACTCGATCGCCTGGTACTTCCTGGAGAACTCGCTGGTCAAGGGTGGCGGCACCAACGCGGTGAACGTGATCCTGGTCGACTTCCGCGGCTACGACACCTTCGGCGAGATCACCGTGCTAGGCATCGCCGCGGTCGGCGTGCTGGCGCTGCTCGACGGCTTCCGCGTGCGCCGGCCCGAGGCGGATCCGCAGGGACGCGCCTGGAGCTTCGAGCGCGAGCCGCTGATGCTGCGCGTCGCGGCGCGGCTGGTGCTGCCGCTGGCGCTGGTGACCAGCGTCTACATCTTCTGGCGCGGCCACAACCTGCCGGGCGGCGGCTTCATCGCCGGCCTGGTCACCGCGGTGGCGCTGGTGCTGCAGTACATGGCGCGCGGCCAGGATCGCGCCGAAGCGCTGCTGTACGCCGGTGGCGGCCGGCGCTACACGCGCTGGGTCGGCACGGGCCTGGCGATCGCCGGCCTCACCGGCATCGGTGCCTTCGCCCTCGACCGGCCCTTCCTGACCAGCGCCTTCGGCCACCCGGTGGTGCCGGTGCTGGGCGAACTGCCGCTGGCCACGGCGGCGCTGTTCGATCTGGGCGTGTACGTCACCGTGGTCGGCGCGACGATGCTGATGCTCTCGGCGCTGGGCGCTGCCAGCAAGGAGCGGCACGCATGATCAGCATGGAGTTCCTCGTCGCCACCGGCGTCGGCTGGGTGACCGCCTGCGGCATCTACCTGCTGCTGCGCGGCCGCAGTTTCCCCGTCGTGCTGGGCCTGACGCTGCTCGGCTACGCGGTCAACGTCTTCATCTTCGCGATGGGCCGGCTGTGGCGCAACGCCGCGCCCATCCTCGCCGGCGGCCCCGACGTGGCCGACCCGCTGCCGCAGGCCCTGGTGCTGACCGCCATCGTGATCGGCTTCGCCACCACCGGCTTCGTCATCGAGCTGGCGCTGCGCAGCCGCCACGAGTCGGGCACCGACCATGTCGACGGGCGGCGCGACGGCGACGATGCGAAGGAGGGCGGGCGATGAACCTCGCCGGCTTCGTCGACACCCATCTCGCCATCCTGCCGGTGCTGCTGCCGGCGGCCACGGCGATGCTGCTGTTGTTGCTCGGCGATGCCGCCGGCGACACCTCCGGCAGCCACGGCCACCACCGGCGCAAGTGGGCAAGGCGCCTCGCGATGGCCTCGGTGACGCTGGGCCTGCTGCTCGCCGCGCGCCTGGCGATCGAGGCCCATGCCGGGCCGGGGGCGCTGCGCGTCTACCGCGTCGGCGAGTGGCCGGCGCCGTTCGGCATCGTGCTGGTGGTCGACCGCCTGTCGGCGCTGATGCTGCTGCTCACCGCCTGCGTGGCGCTGCCGGTGCTGGTCTACGCCAGCGGCGGCTGGGATGCGCATGGCCGGCACTTCCATGCCCTGTTCCAGTTCCAGCTGATGGGGCTGAACGGCGCCTTCGTCACCGGCGACCTGTTCAACCTGTTCGTCTTCTTCGAGGTGCTGCTGATCGCCAGCTACGTGCTGATGCTGCACGGCCAGGGCCGCGAGCGCTACCGCGTCGGCGTGCACTACGTGGTGCTCAACTTGGCGGCGTCGGCACTGTTCCTGATCGGCGTGGCGCTGCTGTATGCGCTGACCGGCACGCTCAACTTCGCCGACCTCGCGCTGCGCGTGCCGCGCGTGACCGGCCCCGAGGCCATGGTGCTGCAGGCGGCGGCGCTGCTGCTGCTGGTGGTGTTCGGCTTCAAGGCGGCGCTGATGCCGCTGGCGATGTGGCTGCCGGCCACCTACGCGGCGGCCAGTGCGCCGGTGGCGGCGCTGTTCGCGATCATGACCAAGGTCGGCGTCTACGCCATCGTGCGCGTGCACGGCGTGGTGTTCGGCGCCGACGCCGGCGCCTCGGCCTTCACCGTGCAGCCGCTGCTGCTGCCGCTGGCGCTGCTCACCTCGGCGGTGGGCGTGCTGGGCGCGCTCGCCGCGCACACGCTGCCGCGCCTGATCGCCTGGCTGACGGTGGCCTCCGTGGGCACGGTGCTGGCGGCACTGGGCCTGTTCAGCGCCGCGGCCTGGTCGGCGGCGCTGTACTACATGGCCAACAGCACGCTGGTCATCGCCGGGCTGTTCCTGCTCGCCGAACTGGTGTCGGCGCAGCGTGGCGAGGTGGGCGGGCGGCTCGAGCCGGCCACGGCCGTGGCGCAGCCGACGCTGCTCGGCCTGATGCTCCTGCTGGCGGCGGCGTCGGTGGCCGGCCTGCCGCCGCTGCCCGGATTCATCGGCAAGCTGATGATCCTCGAGGCCGCGCTGCCCCATGGCGGCGCGGTGGCAGTGTGGGCGGTGGTGCTGACGGTGGGCTTCCTGACGCTGGTCGGGCTGGCGCGCGCCGGCAGCATCCTGTTCTGGAACGTGCGCCGCGACATGCCCTCCGCCGCTTCGGGGGCGAGCCCGCGGCTGATCGTCGCGACGCTCGCGCTGCTGGCCTTCGGCGTGGCGATGAGCGGCTTCGCCGAGCCGCTCAAACGCTACACCGACGCCGCCGCGGCACAGCTGCTCGATCGCCGCGCCTATGCCGAGGCGGTGCTCGGCGAGCGCGGCCTGGACAGCGACACCACGCGGCCCTATCGCATCACGCCGGAGGGTTCGAAATGAACAACGCTTCGCCGAAGGCCTCGGCCGGCTGGCTCACGCACCCGGTGCTGTCGGTGCTGCTGGCCGGCGCCTGGCTGCTGATGCAGCAGAGCCTGGCCGTGCCGCAGCTGATCACCGCGATGGTGCTGGGCCTCGTGCTGCCGCGGCTGCTGCACGGCTTCCTCGGCCCCGGCGTGCGGCTGCGCGCGCCGGCCACCGCGCTGCGCTTCGCCGGCGTGGTGCTGTGGGACATCGTGGTGTCCAACCTCACGGTGGCGCGCATCGTGCTGAATCCGGCCTCGCGGCCGCAGCCGGCCTGGGTGCCGGTGCCGCTGGCACTGACGAACTCCACGGCGATCACCCTGCTGGCCACCATCATCACCACCACGCCGGGCACGGTGTCCTGCGTGGTCGACGAGGAAAGTGGCGAGATCCTCGTGCATGCGCTGGACTGCGCCGACCCGGCCGGATTGGCGGCCCAGATCAAGCAGCGCTACGAGGCGCCCCTGCTGGAGATCTTCGGATGAACCTGATCGACGCCGCATTGAACTTCGCGCTCGCCGCAGCGTCGGTGGCCATGGTGCTGTGCGCGTGGCGGCTGCTGCGCGGCCCGGAGACCACCGACCGGCTGCTCGCGCTGGATACTCTCTACATCAACACCGTCGCGCTGGTCATCCTGCTGGGCCTGCGCTGGCGCACCGATCTTCTGTTCGAGGCTGCGCTGATCGTCGCGATGCTCGGCTTCGTGTCCACCGTCGCCCTGGCGCGCTACCTCAGCCGCGGCGACGTGATCGAGTGACGGGAAGCCGACGATGGACCAAGTTCCGATGTGGGTTGAAGTGATCGTGGCGGCGCTGCTGGTGATCGGCGGCGTGTTCACGCTGGTCGGGGCGATCGGCATGGTGCGCTTCCCCGACTTCTACATGCGCCTGCACGCCCCAACCAAGGCGACCACGCTGGGTGTGGGCGGCGTGCTGCTGGCCAGCTTGGTGCTGGGCTGGTGGCGCGGCGAGTTCGGCGTGCACGAACTGCTGATCACGCTGTTCCTGTTCGTCACCGCGCCGGTGTCGGCCAACCTGATGGCCAAGGCGGCCATGCACCTGCGCGTGCCCTCGCGTGCGGGCGAGCCGCCGGCAGGGAGAGACTGAGCATGAAGTCCAGTGCCTGGCGCACCTGGCTGCCGAGCGCCGAGGCGCTGAAGGGCAACCGCTGGCTGCGCTGGATCGGCCCGGCGCTGCACCACCCACGGCTGTGGCACCTGAACCGCCGCGGCGTGGCGCTGGGCCTGGCACTCGGCCTGTTCTTCGGCCTGCTCATCCCGATCGCGCAGATCCCGCTGGCCGGCGCCGCCGCGGTGCTGCTGCGCGCCAACGTGCCGATGGCGGTAGCCAGTACGCTGGTCACCAACCCCGTCACCTTCGGGCCGGTCTACTACGCCGCCTGGCGCACCGGCATCGCGATCCTCGGCGACGATGGCCGCGGCCCGCCACCCGTCGTGCAAGAGGACGACGCGAGCGGCAGCTGGTGGTCGCGGGTCTGGCAGCGCGTGCGGGCGGCGGGCAAGCCGCTGCTGCTCGGCCTGGCGATCTTCGCCACCGGGTTCGGCCTGCTCGGCTACCTGATCGTCACGCTGCTGTGGCGGCTGAGGGTGGTGGTGGCCCGGCGCCGGCGCCGGCGCGGCTACGCCTGACGCGCCGGGCGCAGCAGCGTCACGACCAGTGTCACCACCGTCAGCGGCACGACGAAGCCGAGCATCACGCCGCTGAACAGGGGCAGCGCGTCGTGCTGCTGCGCGGCGAGGATCAGATAGGCGGCGTACGCCGCGTAGTAGCCCAGGAACAGCGCGCCCTCCCAGCGCGCGATCTCGCGCCCGCTGACGAACACCGGCAGGCAGGCCAGGCACACCGCCAGCATCACCCACAGGTCGAAGGACAGCAGCGAGGGCGCCACCGGCAGACCCGTGGTGCCTGCCGCGAGGCCCGACAGGCCCAGGCAGCCGAGGATGTTGAAGCTGTTGCTGCCGACCACGTTGCCCACCGCGATGTCGCGTTCGCCCTTCATTGCGGCGGCGATCGAGGTTGCCACCTCGGGCATCGAGGTGCCGGCGGCGACGATGGTCAGGCCGATGACCACGTCGCTCACGCCCAGCGCCTTGGCGAAATTCACCGCCGCGCCGACGAGTGCCTCCGAGCCGACGACAAGGCTGCCGAGGCCGGCGGCGATGAGCAGCAACTGCGCCGGCAGCCTCGCGTCCCAGGCGCCGGCCGGGGCCGGTTTCAGTTCGTCGTCGAACTCGCCCGCCGCCGCCGTGGCTCGGCGCGACTGCACGACGAGGAACACGGTGTAGGCGAGCATGAGCGCCAACAGCAGCGCCGCGTCCCAACGGCCGAGGCGCCCGTCCAGCGCGAGCAGGAGCAGCAGCAGCGCGGCGCCGATCATGATCGGAACCTCCTGGCGGATCAGCTGCAGGTTCACCACCAGCGGCGTGATCAGCGCGCTGGCGCCGAGGATGAACAACACGTTGAAGATGTTGCTGCCCACCGCGTTGCCGACGGCGATGTCGCCGCGGCCGTCGAGCACCGCGCCGACCGACACCGCCATCTCCGGCGCGCTGGTGCCGAAGGCGACGATGGTCAGGCCGACGACCAGCGGCGAGATGCCGAACGAAAGCGCCAGCTTCGAGGCGCCGCGCACCAGCAGCGAGGCGCCGATCACCAGTCCGGCGAGGCCGGCGATGAACAGTAGGGCGTCAGCCATGGCGCGGGGCACCTCGCCGTCAGTGGTCGGCCGTCCTGACCGAGTGCACCATCACCCGGTCGGCCAGCGCGATGGCCAGCGCCGAGAACAGGAAGGCGATGTGGATGACCGTCTGCCACAGCAGCACCTTGTCGGTGTAGTTGGCGGCGTTGATGAAGGTCTTGAGCAGGTGGATCGAACTGATGCCGATGATCGCGGTGGCCAGCTTGACCTTCAGCACCGAGGCGTTCACGTGGCTCAGCCACTCGGGCTGGTCGGGGTGGCCTTCGAGGTCGAGCCGCGAGACGAAGGTCTCGTAGCCGCCGACGATCACCATGATCAGCAGGTTGGAGATCATCACCACGTCGATCAGCGCCAGCACCACCAGCATGATGATGGTCTCGTTCAGCGCCGTGGGGACCACGTCGCTCTTGTAGCCGATGCTGGAGACGAGCTTGTCCAGCGCGCCGGCATTGCCGAAGGCCGCCTCGATCAGATGGACGAGCTCGACCCAGAAGTGGAAGACGTAGACCGCCTGGGCGAGGATCAGCCCCAGGTACAGCGGCAGCTGCAGCCAGCGGCTGGCGAAGATCAGACGGGGCAGGGGCCGCTGGTGTGCAAGCGGTGGCGGAGTGTCGGGTGCGGCCATGGGGAGAATGCTTGGGGTTACGCCGGTGTTGGCGCAGGATTCTAGGCTGCGTAGGATGGCAGGCTGCTGGGGACGTCAGCCGTTCGTAAGAGCACCTGCCTAATGTCCGGGGCAAAGCGCCAACCACCATCGAGGAGACCTCATGAGCACCAGCCACCTGTACCCGCCGCCCGAGTCCGCCGTGAAGGGCGCCTACGTGTCCGGGATCGAGGCCTACAACAAGCTGTGTGCCGAGGCCGAGACCGACTACGAGGGCTTCTGGGCGCGCCAGGCGCGTGACCTCGTCAGCTGGAAGAAGCCCTTCACCAAGGTGCTCGACGAGAGCGGTGCGCCGTTCTTCAAGTGGTTCGAGGACGGCACGCTCAACGTCTCCTACAACTGCCTGGACCGCAACGTCGAGAAGGGTCTGGGCGACAAGACCGCGATCATCTTCGAGGCCGACGACGGCAAAGTCACCAAGGTCAGCTACAAGGCGCTGCTCGAGCAGGTCTGCCAGCTTGCCAACGGCCTGAAGGCCCGCGGCATCAAGAAGGGCGATCGCGTCGTCATCTACATGTCGATGAGCGTCGAGGGCGTGGCCGCGATGCAGGCCTGCGCGCGCATCGGAGCGACGCACTCGGTGGTGTTCGGCGGCTTCTCCGCGCAGAGCCTGCGCGACCGCATCGAGGACGCCGGCGCGGTGGCCGTGATCACGGCCGACGAGCAACTGCGCGGCGGCAAGCAGCTGCCGCTGAAGTCCATCGTCGACGAGGCGATCGCTCTGGGCGGCTGCGACGCGGTGAAGAACGTCATCGTCTACAGGCGCACCGGCGGCAACATCGCCTGGACCGACGGACGCGACGAGTGGCTGCACGACGTGGTGGCGAAGCAGCCGACCACCTGCGAGCCGGAGTGGGTGGGCGCGGAGCATCCGCTGTTCCTGCTCTACACCTCGGGCTCGACCGGCAAGCCCAAGGGCGTGCAGCACAGCACCGGTGGCTATCTGCTGCACGCGGCGCTGACGACGAAGTGGACCTTCGACCTGAAGCCCGAGGACGTCTTCTGGTGCACCGCCGACATCGGGTGGGTGACCGGCCACACCTACATCGCCTATGGCCCGCTGGCGCTGGGCGGCACCGAGATCGTCTTCGAGGGCGTGCCCACCTACCCGGACGCCGGCCGCTTCTGGAAGATGATCCAGGACCACAAGGTCACGATCTTCTACACCGCGCCCACCGCGATCCGCTCGCTGATCAAGGCGGCCGAGGCCAACGATGCGGTGCATCCGAAGAGCTTCGACCTGAAGAGCCTGCGCATCCTCGGCTCGGTGGGCGAGCCGATCAATCCGGCCGCCTGGGAGTGGTATCACCAGCATGTCGGCGGCGGGCGGTGCCCGATCGTCGATACCTTCTGGCAGACCGAGACCGGCGGCCACATGATCACGCCGCTGCCGGGCGCCACCACGCTGGTGCCGGGCTCGTGCACGCTGCCCTTCCCGGGCATCATGGCGGCCGTGGTCGACGAGACCGGCAAGGACGTGCCCTGGGGCCAGGGCGGCATCCTGGTCGTGAAGCGGCCCTGGCCGTCGATGATCCGCACCATCTGGGGTGACCCGGAGCGCTTCAAGAAGAGCTACTACCCGGAAGACTTCAAGGGCAAGTACTACCTCGCGGGCGACGGCGCGATCCGCGACGAGAAGACCGGCTACTTCACTATCACCGGCCGCATCGACGACGTGCTGAACGTCTCGGGCCACCGCATGGGCACGATGGAGATCGAGTCGGCGCTGGTGGCGCATACCGAACTGGTGGCCGAGGCTGCCGTGGTGGGTCGCCCCGACGACACCACCGGCGAGGCGATCTGCGCCTTCGTGGTCCTGAAGCGCCCGCGCCCGAGCGGCGAGGAAGCCAAGCGCATCGCCAAGGAGTTGCGCGACTGGGTCGGCAAGGAGATCGGCCCGATCGCCAAGCCCAAGGACATCCGCTTTGGTGACAACCTGCCGAAGACGCGCTCGGGCAAGATCATGCGCCGCCTGCTGCGCTCGGTGGCCAAGGGCGAGACGATCACCCAGGACACGTCGACGCTGGAGAACCCGGCCATCCTGGACCAGCTGTCGCAAGTCAACTGAGTCGCCGGGGGCTGGACGCGAAACGCGGCGCCGCAGGCGCCGCGTTCTTCTTTGCGCCGGCCTCAGTCGTGCGGCCGGAAGCTGATCTCGAAGGCGGAGGGCACGCGGCCGTCGGTGTCGCGCGGCAGCACCTCGGTCTTGTCGATCGCGCGCAGCACCGCCTCATCCCAGGCCGGCACGCCGCTGCTCTTGAGCAGGCGGCGTCCGATGATGGTGCCGTCGGGGGCCGCCTTCACCTCGACGGTGGCCTGCGGGTTGCCGGTCACCGTGTCGCTGAAGACGATGTTCGGCAGGATGCGCGCCTTGATGCGGCCGGCATAGCCGGCCGACGGGCCGGCGGTGCGCGCGGCGGTGCCGGTGGAGTTGGGCGCACCGTTGCCGGCCAGCGCGGCCATGCGCTGCAATTGCTCCTCGCGGCGCTTCTCGGCGAGCGCGGCCTCGGCGGCCTCGCGCTTGCGCTTCTCGGCAAGCTCCTTCTTCTGGCGCTCCTGTTCCTGCTTCTGGCGCTCGAGTTCAGCCTGTCTGCGCTGCGCTTCTTCCTTCTGGCGCTCGAGTTCCGCCTGCTTGCGCTGGGCTTCCTCCTTCTGGCGCTTCAGCTCCTGCTCGCGCGCTTCTTCCTTGCGTTTCTCTTCTTCGCGCCGCGCCTTCTCGATAGCGATCTGCGCGTCGGGCACCTCCGGTTTCGGCTCGGCCCTCGGCGGCGGTGGGGGCGGCGGCGCGGGCGGTTCGACCTTCTTCGGGGCGGGCGGTGACGGCTCGGGTTCCACGGGTTTCGGCGCGGCGATCTGTGGCACGGCGGCCCACAGCTCGGCCTCGATGCCGGCCGGGTTGCTCGAGCGCCAGCTGACGCCGAAGGAGATCGCGACGACCAGCAGCGCGTGCACGGCCATCGCGAGCAGCAGCCCGCGGCCCATGCCATCCGGATTGCGCGGGATCAGCGCGTCGCGCGCGAGCGTCGCCGCATTCATCGTGCGCTCAGCCCCCGCCGCTCTTCACCGACAAGCCGACGCGCTGAACGCCGGCGCGCTGCAACGTGTCCATCACCTTGACCACCGACTCGTACTTCACCGCCTTGTCGGCGGAGATGACCACCGGCGTATTGGCGTCGCCAGCCTGTGCCTGGCGCACGCGCGCGGCCAGCGTCTTCAGCGTCACCGGGTCGGTGTCCTTGCCGTCGAGCCGCATCTTCAGCGCTTCGTCGCCGACCACCACCACCTCGATGACGTGGTCGGGCCGCTGCTTGGCCTTGCCCACCGTGGGCAGGTCGATCACCCCGGTGGTGATCAGCGGTGCCGTCACCATGAAGATGATCAGCAGCACCAGCATCACGTCGATGAAGGGCACCATGTTGATCTCGTTGATGGTGCGGCGGCGCGAGCCGCGGGCGGCGACGGCGGGCATGGCTCAGCGGGAGTGCTGGAAGCCGCTGTGCGCATGCGCATGGGCCGGGGCCGGTGGCGGCGAGGCGCCAACGTTGCGCTGCAGGATGTTGGAGAACTCTTCGATGAAGGTCTCCTGCTGGATGGCGATGCGGTCGATGTCGCGCGCGAATCGGTTGTAGGCGATCACTGCGGGAATGGCGGCGAACAGGCCGATCGCCGTGGCCACCAGCGCCTCGGCGATGCCGGGCGCCACGGTGGCCAGCGTCACCTGCTGCATGTTGGACAGGCCGACGAACGCGTGCATGATCCCCCACACCGTGCCGAACAGCCCGACGTAGGGGCTGACCGAGCCCACCGAGGCGAGAAAGGAGAGGTTGGACTCCACCGCGTCGATCTCGCGCTGGAAGCTCGCGCGCATCGCGCGGCGCGCGCCGTCCAGCAGTGCGCCGGGGTCGGTGACGCGCTTCTCGCGCAGCTTGAGGAATTCGCGCATGCCCGAGGCGAAGATGCGCTCCATGGGTGCGCCGCGGCCGTCGCCGCTGCGCTTGGTGGCGTCGACGTACAGCTCGTTGAGGTTGCGTCCGGCCCAGAACTCGCGCTCGAACTCGTCGTTGCCCCCGCGAACGCGCTTGAGGCCGAACAGCTTGCCGAAGATCACCGTCCAGCTGGCCAGCGAGGCGATCAGCAGGCCGGCCATGACCAACTGCACGACGAAGCTGGCCTGGGTGACGAGGGTGAAGATCGACAGGTCCTGATTCATTGGAGTGCTTCGAGGATGGCGTTCGGAATGCGGCGGGGGACGAAAGTTCCTGCATCGACGCAGCCGATGCGGATGCGGCCTTCGGCCAGCAACGTGGCGCCGGCGCCGCCATGGCGCCAGGCCTGCTGCTGCAGGCTCATGGACACTCGACCCAGTTCGATCGGCAGGACGGTGACCTCGACCAGGTCATCCAGCCGCGCCGGGCTGAGGTAGCGCACCGAAGTATCCGCCACGACGAACATTGCACCTGTGTCGTTTCGCAAGCGCTCCTGACTGAAACCGAGGGCCCGCAGCCACTCGGTGCGGGCGCGCTCGAAGAACTTCAGGTAGTTGGCGTAGAACACCACCCCGCCGGCGTCGGTGTCCTCCCAGTACACGCGCAGCGTGTGGCGAAACGGCGTGGGGCTGTCGGTCGGAGTCAAGCCCCGATTATCGCTGCACGCGCTGGTACACCGGGCCCCACAGCGGATGGCCCGATTCGGACTTGGACAGCGCGAAGGCCGGGTCGGCGGCGAGCGCGGCGCGGAACTGCGCCTCGCATTCGCTCGCGCGATTGCTCGTGCAGAAGATGAATGCAAGCAGCTTGTGCGCCGCGGCGCGGTCGCGCGGCGACGCCAGGCCGGCCTGCAGCGCGGCCTGCAGGCTCTTCTCGGCCTGCGGGTACTGCGCGTCGTCGTAGGCGCGCATGCCGGCGAGCAGAGCCTTCTCGGCGGGGCGCTCCGCCACGTCGAGCAACCCGACCGGCGCGGCCGGACGTGTCGGCGGTTGCACGCATCCGGTGAGGGCGACCAGCACGGCGGCGAGGGCGGGGAAGTGCGGGCGAAGGCTCATGATCCGAACTTGTGCTTGAGGTTGACCGGCTGTCCGGGGGCCACGCTGATCATCGCGCTGTAGGGCGGGAAGTCGGCGTTGCGGATGACGATCTGATGCCGGCCCTCGGGCAGCGTCAGCTCGTTCAGCGGCGGCGTGGTGCCCACCGGCGCGCCGTTGACCTCGACGTTGCCCCAGGGGCTGACGGCGATGCGCACGCTGCCGGTGCCGCCGCCGGTCGCCCCGGCCTTGCGCGGCTCGCGCGGCGCTCGTGCGTCCTTCGCCGACGGCTTGGCCGGCGCGGCCTTGGCGGTGGCAAAACGAGCCGGGTCGGCCGGCGGGGTCGCTGCCGAGGGTGCGTCGGCGACCACTTCTGCCGTGGCCAAGGGCGGCGGTTCGGCCGTGACCGGGCTCGCCGGTATCGGCGAGCGCGTCGCGGCCAGGGCCGCCGCCGCCATCTGCGGGGCGACGGGCCGACTCAGATGGGCGGCGACGAGTCCGCCGAGCACGGCGATCATGCCTACCGCGAGTCCAGCCACGATCGTGACGAGGCTCTTTCGCCGCTGCGGCGCGGCGCCGCCACCATCGACGGACTGGCTCTCGACGGCCGCGGCGCTGCTGTTTTCCTCCAGCCAATGGCGCAGCTCTCGCGACAGCGCGCGTGCCGAGCGGTAGCGGTGGTCCGGGTCCTTCTCCATCGCCCGCGCGGTGATCTCGGCCAGCGCCGCGGGCACGCTCGGGTCGACCTCGTCAGCGCGCGGCGGCCTGTGCTCGATCACCGCGGTGGTGATCTCGCTGAGCGTGCTGCCCGAGAAGGGCTTCCTGTCGGTGAGCAGTTCGTACAGCACGACCCCGAGCGAAAACACGTCGGCGCGGCGGTCCACCGACTGCTGCCGCGCCTGCTCGGGCGCCATGTAGTACGGCGAGCCGGCGGCGATGTCGCCCGCGCCGTCGTGCTGGTGGGCGACGCGAGCGATGCCGAAGTCGAGCACGCGCGGTTGGGTGCGCCCGACCATGAAGATGTTCGCCGGCTTGATGTCGCGGTGGACCACGCCTTTGCTGTGCGCGTAGGCCAGCGCGTCGGCGACGCGGCGCACGATGGTCGCAGCCTGCACCGGCGTGGGCCGCCAGCCTTCCTGCCGCAGTTGGCGAAGGTCACGGCCCTTGAGCAGTTCCATCGCGATGTAGGCGCTGTCGTCGCTCACGCCGGCGTCGAACACCGTGACGATGTGCGGGTGCGACAGGCCGCCGGCGGCGCGCGCCTCGTTCAAGAACAGCGCATTGAAGGCCTCGCGTTCCTCGGGCGCGATCTCGAGGTTCAGCGTCTTGATGGCGATCAGCCGCGACAGCAGCGGGTCGTGCGCGGCATAGACGGTGCCGAGCCCGCCGGCGCCGATCTTGTACTTCAGCGCATAGCGGCCGATATGCCCGATGGTGGGCATCTGCTCGTCGGGCTTGCTCTGTGCATTGGTCGGAAAGGCCGGCGCCGGCCCGGGCGGCGCGCCGATGTCGGTGTCGCCCCAGAGCGCGATGTCGGACACGGTGGGCGGCAGGGTTGGCGCAGCGGGTTCAGCCGGCTCGGTGTCCGGCGGCCCGTGCCGCTGGGAGGGGCTCGGTGAGGTCACTGCGGCAGCTTAGTGCACCGCCTCTACGCGGGCCCGTGAAAAAGGCCCGCCGGCAGCCCATCTGTAACAGCTTCTCACCAAAGTTTGCCTTGCTGCGTGCGGGCGTCACGCCTTCGCCACAAGCACCTCGGCCAGACGCGCCATCGCCTCGCGCAACTGCGGCATCGAGTTCGCGTACGACAGCCGCACCCAGCGCTCGCTGCCATGGTGGCCGAAGTCGCGGCCCGGCGTCAGCGCGACGTGGGCGCGCTTCATCATGTCGAACACGAAGTCCCAGCTGCTGGTCGCGTGCGCCGAGCAGTCGGCCCAGGCGTAGAAGGCGCCATCGGGCAGCACGGGCACGCGCAGTCCCAGCGCGTCGAGTGCCGGCACCACGACATCGCGACGCGCCTTGAACTCGCCGCGCCGGCGTTCGTACTCGGCGATCGACTCGGGTTCGAAGCAGGCCAGCGCGGCATGCTGCGCGAGCGTCGAGGCGCAGATGAAGAGGTTCTGGGCCAGCTTCTCGACGGCGCCGACGAGCGACTCGGGCAGCACCATCCAGCCGAGCCGCCAGCCGGTCATCGAGAAGTACTTGGAGAAGCTGTTGATCGAGATCACGTCGTCGCCGTGGGCGAGTGCGCTGTGTCCGAAGCGGTCGTCGTAGCTCAGGCCGAGGTAGATCTCGTCGACGATGGTGAAGCCGCCGCGGGCGCGCACCGCACGCACGATGCGGCCCATCTCGCCGGGATCGATCGAGGTGCCGGTGGGGTTGGACGGCGACGCCAGCAGCACGCCGCGGGTGCGATCGCCCCAGGCCGCCTCGACGCCCTCGGCGTCGAGCTGGAAGCGCTGTTCGGGGCCGCTGGGCAGCAGCACCGGCACGCCGTCGGCCGCGGCGACGAAATGGCGGTTGCAGGGGTAGCTGGGGTCGGGCATCAGCACCTCGTCGCCACGCTCCACCAGCGCGAGGCAGGCGAGCTGCAGCGCCGCGGAGGCGCCGGCGGTGACGACGATGCGCGAGGGCGCGATGGCCAGGCCGTAGCGCTGCGCGTACCAGTCGCTGATGCGCTCGCGCAGGGCGGCGAGTCCGGTGGCGTCGGTGTACTGCGTGCTGCCGTCGCGCAGCGCGCGCTCGGCGGCTTCGCGCACCAGCGGCGGCGCGGTGAAGTCGGGCTCGCCGATGTTCAGGAAGATCATCGGCTTGGCGGCACAGGCCGGCGAGCGCGCCAGTTCGGCGGCCGCCTTGGCGCACTCCATCACGTAGAAAGGCTCGATGTGATCGAGCCGAGACGCGGTGCGCATGGACCTCAGCGCCGCGCGGCGCGCGCGGCCTGCACCTCGACCGGCCGCAACTCCGCGGCCGCCTTGTCGAGCACGCCGTTGACGTACTTGTGGCCGTCGGTGCCGCCGAAGTTCTTCGCCAGCTCCACCGCCTCGTTGATCGCCACCTTGTAGGGCACGTCGATGCAGTGCTTCAGCTCGTAGGTGCCGATCATCAGCACGCCATGCTCCACCGGCGACAGCTCGGTGGTCTTGCGGTCGACATGCCTGGCCAGCAGCGCGTCGATGTCGGCGGCCTCGGCGATGCAGCCGTGCAGCAGGGCATCGAAGTGCGCCGCATCGCAGTCGCCAAAGCCTGCCTGCTCGCGCATGTGGGCATCGATCACGCCGGGTTCGCCGCCGCCGATCAGCCACTCGTACAGGCCCTGTAGGGCGGCTTCGCGCGAGCGCCGACGCGCCGACGGCGGACGCTGGCCGGCCGCGCGCGGCTTCTTCTTCGGTGACGTCTCGCTCACGACAGGTCTTCCATCAGGTTGGCCATCTCGATCGCCACCTGCGCGGCGTCGCGGCCCTTGTCCTCGGCGCGCGCCCAGGCCTGTGCCTCGTTCTCGACGGTGAGGATGGCGTTGGCGATCGGCAGCTGGTGGTCCAGCGAGACGCGCGTGACGCCCGCACCGCTCTCGTTGGCGACCAGTTCGAAGTGGTAGGTCTCGCCGCGGATGATGCAGCCCAGCGCGACCAGCGCGTCGAAGTCGTCGCTCTCGGCCAGCGCGTTCAGCGCCAACGGCACCTCCAGCGCGCCAGGCACGGTGACGTGGCGGATGTGGCGCTCGTTCACGCCGAGGCGTTTGAGCTCGGCGAGGCAGCTTTCGGCCAGCTTGCCGGTGATGGCGGCGTTGAAGCGGGCCTGCACGATGCCGATGCGCAGGTCCTGCCCGTCGAGTTCGACACGCTCGCCTTGATCAGCGTCCTGCATGAGTGGCTTTCGATGGGGTCGGGTTCATTGGGCGGCCACGAAGCCGGTGACTTCCAGCCCGTAGCCGGTCATGCTGGGCATGCGCCGCGGGCTGCCGAGCAGGCGCATCCTGACGATGCCCAACTCGCGCAGGATCTGCGCGCCCACGCCGTAGGTGCGCAGGTCCATCTGGCTGCGCGCTGGCGAGGTCTGCGCACGGGGGCCTGTGACCTGCGGCAGCAGCGTGGCCACGTCCTCGCCACAGTTGAGCAGCAGCGCCGCGCCGCGCGGCGCCGCCTGGATCGCCGCCAGCGCCTTCGGCAGGGGCCAGGAATGGCTGCTCGCGCCGACGTCGAGCAGGTCCATCACCGACAGCGGCTCGTGGACGCGCACCAGCACCTCGTCCTTGGGCGTCCAGCTGCCGTGCACGAGGGCCAGGTGCAGGCCACCGGTGCGGTCGCGGAAGGCGGTGCAGTCGAACTCTCCCTGCGCGGTAGCGAGCCTGCGCGAGCCGGTGCGCTCGATGAGCGACTCGTTGCGGCTGCGGTACTCGATCAGGTCGGCGATGGTGCCGATCTTCAGGCAGTGCTCGCGTGCGAACTCGATCAGGTCGGGCAGGCGCGCCATCGTGCCGTCGTCCTTCATGATCTCGCAGATCACCGCGGCCGGCGTCAGGCCGGCCATGCCGGCGAGGTCGCAGCCCGCCTCGGTGTGGCCGGCGCGCATGAGCACGCCACCGTCCTGTGCCTGCAGCGGAAAGATGTGGCCGGGCTGCACCAGGTCGCGAGCCTGTGCGTTGCGCGCCACCGCGGCCTGCACGGTGCGTGCGCGGTCGGCTGCCGAGATGCCGGTGGTCACTCCTTCGGCCGCCTCGATCGAGACGGTGAAGGCGGTGCCGGTCTTCTGGCCGTTGCGCGCGGCCATCGGCTCCAGCTTGAGGCGCTCGCAGCGCTCGCGCGTCAACGTCAGGCAGATCAGTCCGCGGCCGAACCTCGCCATGAAATTGATCGCCTCGGGCGTGACGTGGTCGGCAGCGAGCACGAGGTCGCCCTCGTTCTCCCGGTCCTCCTCGTCGACGAGGATGACCATGCGGCCGGCAGCGAGTTCGGCCACCAGCTCCGGAATCGGGGAAATGGACATGGCGGAATTGTAGGTGGCGGGGGTGCCGCGCCCCGGCAGGGAGGGATTCGGCCTCAGTGGCGCGGCAGCGAGCCGCCGAGCATGCGCTCGACGTAGCGGGCGATCAGGTCGATCTCGAGATTGATGCGGCTGCCCGCCCGCAGCGTGCCCAGCGTGGTGTTCTCGATGGTGTGCGGGATCAGGTTGATGCTGAATTCGCAGGACAGCTGGTGGTCGACCACGCGATTGACGGTCAGGCTGACGCCATTGACGGTGATCGAGCCCTTGTAGGCGAGGAAGCGCGCCAGGGCTGGTGGTGCGCTGATGCGCAGTTCCCAGGACTCGCCCACCGGCTCGAAGTGCGTGACGGTGCCGATGCCGTCGACATGCCCGCTGACCAGATGGCCACCGAGGCGGTCGTGGGCGCGCAGCGCCTTCTCCAGGTTGACCGGCCCCGGCTCGCCGAGGCCCGCCGTCTTGTCCAGGCTCTCGGCGGAAATGTCGATGGTGAAGCGGCGGTTTCCGGCATCGAAGCTGGTGACCGTCATGCAGGCGCCATTGAGCGCGATGCTGTCACCGAGCGCCACGTCGTCGAGGTATCCAGCGGGCGCTTCGATGGTCAGGCGCTGTCCGTGCGAAGCGTCGGCGCCGAGCGGTGAGGCGTCGACGATGCGGCCGACGCCGGTGATGATGCCGGTGAACATGCAGCGATTGTCGCAGGCCGCACCGGCGCCCCGCGTCGCCTGCGCGTCAGAAGTCCTCGCGGCCGGCCGGTCGCGCGATCAGACGCAGGTCGCCGCCGATGCGCTCGACGCTCACCCAGCGCAGGTCCAGCGCATCCTCCAGCCGATCCAGCGGCCCGAAGGCGGCCAGGTCGCGGCCCGTGCCGAGCAGGCGTGGCGCCATGTAGACGAGGAATTCGTCGACCAGCCCTTCTCGCACCAGCGAGCCGTTGAGCTTGTGGCCGGCCTCCACGTGCAGTTCGTTCACGCCGCGCCTTGCCAAGTCGGCGAGCATCGCTGCGAGGTCCACCTTGCCTCCCGCGCCGGGCGCGAAGGCGATTTCGGCGCCGCAGGACTGCAACGCCGCCCCGCGCTCGGCGTGAGGCTGGGCGGCATAGATCAGCACGGCGCCCGGCGGAGCCAGCAGCCGTGCGCTGACCGGTGTCTCCAGCCGCGAGTCCACCACCACGCGCAGCGGCTGCCGTGGTGTTTCGACGAGGCGCACGTCCAGCCGTGGGTCGTCGTCGTGTACCGTGCCCACGCCGGTGAGCACTGCGCTGGCGCGTCGGCGGAAGGCATGGCCATCGGTGCGTGCCTCGGGCCCGGTGATCCACTGGCTGACGCCGTTGGGCAGCGCGGTGCGACCGTCGAGGGACACCGCCACCTTCAAGCGCACCCAGGGTCGGCCGCGCACGACACGCGAGAAGAAGCCGATGTTGAGTTCGCGCGCCTCGTGCGCGAGCAGACCCTGCTCGACCGCGATGCCGGCGGCGCGCAGCCGCGCGGCGCCGGCGCCGGCGACCTGCGGAAACGGGTCTTCCAGCGCCATGATGACCCGGCCGACGCGCGCGGCGATCAGCGCGTCGCAGCAGGGCGGCGTGCGGCCATGGTGGGCGCAGGGCTCCAGCGTCACGTAGGCGGTCGCACCGTGCACGATCTCGCGGCGTGACTCTGCATCGCGCAACGCCATCACCTCGGCGTGCGGCCCGCCCGCCTGCTGCGTGCGACCGCGGCCGATGACTCGGCCGTCGGACGCGACGATCACACAGCCCACGCGCGGATTGGGCTCGGTCAGTGCAATCGACTGCTCCGCCAGCGCGAGCGCCTCGTGCATCGGGGTGGGGAAATGCGGCGGCATCATCGGCAGCAATTCTGCGCGATCAGCGAGGCAGCAGGCTCAGCGCCGCAAGCGCTGGTTCGGACGCGCCGATGAGCGTGGCGAGCTCGATCTGCTGCACCTCGTCCTTGCGGTCGGCCCACTGCACGGTCACCGTCACGACGCGCGAGCGTGGCCAGGCCGTCGCGTCGACGCGACGCCGCACGCCGTAGCGCGGGCTGCCCAGGCCGTCAGGCTCGACCGTGAAGGCTGCATCCGTGATCGCGTCGAAGGAGGGCGCCGCACCGGCCCCTCGCACGAAGCCACGCAGTCCCTCGATGTCCTGCTGTGCAAGGCGTGTCGCCTCGCTGCGCTGCCGGGCCAGTTCGGCATGCTGGCGCAGCTCGGGTTGCAGGCGCAGCACGGCCAGCATGCCCAGCGATAACACGACGAAGGCGACCAGCGCTTCGATCAGGGCGATGCCTCGTGGAGCGCGGAGGGCGCGATGGACCATGGTGAACTCCTCGTCGTCAGAAGTCGCGCCAGCCGCCCGGCAGGCGCACGAAGCTGCCCTGACGCGTGCGCAGAGCCTCGAGCACCACGGCGTCGCGCGCGGCGTCCAGCGAGTCATCGCCGGCCGCCGTCCCTTCGCTGATCAGCGCGCCGCGCACCGTCGCCGCCGGAGCGGCCCAGCCGAGGCTGGCACCGTAGAGCACACCGTGCAGGCTCACGTTGCCGTGCAGCTGGATCGCACCGTGGGCAACGATCAGCATCGGTCGCTGCGGCGTGCCGAGCGCGAGCGGTCCGCGCAACTCCAGGTCGCCGGGTGCCGCCACCAGCGTGATGCCTTGCGCGGCCAGCACGGCCAGCGCGGCACCGCAGTCGCCGCGGCAGTCGAGCACGTGGACTGCGCCCTGGCGCGTCCACATCGCCTTCGAGACACCGAAGTGGGCGGCGAAGAACTCCTCTGCCTCGACGCCTGCCGGCCGCAGTGTCAGGGCGGTGGCCGGCGGCGCAGGCAGGGCGGGCTGCAGCGCGATCAGCGCCTCGCTTCGCGCCGTGGCGCTGTCGCCGCTGCCGTCGGGGCGGCAATCGCCGGCCCAGCGGCTGCAGCCGGTGGCGGCCAGCCGCAGCACGCCGGGCCGCGGGCCGGCCGAGAGGCGCAGCGCGAAGGCCGGCGCCCTGGTGGCGTCGTCTGCAACGACCCGTTCGGCAGGGGCGTCGCCCGGGCAGCCGCAATGCCAGCCGTCTGCATCGTGCACGCAGGCGGGACGCAGCGCGCGGGGAGTGAATTCCGGCAGCGCGGTGTCCAGGTGGCGTTCGCGGAAGCTCTCGCTGGCCAGCGGCGAAGGCCGGCAGTCGCTGCCCAGCCGCTCGCTCGCGTTCAGCATGGCGCTGGCCCATTCAAGGCCGGCTTCCGCGGCCTCGAAGGCGACCGTCGCTTCCGCCTGGTTGGCCGACTGGCGCAACTCGATCAGCAGGTTTCGATGGGCCGCGAGCACCACCACCAGCATGGCGACGAGCAGCATCAGAGCGATGGCCAGCGTGGCGGCGCCGCGCTGGCGGTGTCGGGGGGTGGGCATCATGGGAGACCTCGGGCAGGGCAGGCGCCGAGCACGGCGTCATTGCGCAAGCGGATGCGGCTGGCGAGGCGACGCACTACCGTAGCGTCGGCGGCGGCGCGAGCGGCGATGCGTACGATCAGGCTGCGCACCTCGACCCGCGCGTCGCAGGTCGCGCCGGCTGGGCAGGGGCGCGGGCAGTGCTCGAGCAGCGAGACGCTCTGTACCTGCGGCTGAACGCTGAACTCCGTGATCCATAGCGTGCCGGCATCGGTGAGCGCCTGCCAGTTGCCTGCGCCGAGCAGCAGCTCGATCACGCCGTTGCGCAGTCGCAGGCCGTACTGTTCGTTGCTGTCGAGCACGTGGTTCTCGCTGGCGTCGCGCGAGTAGGCGAAGCGGGCTGCATCCGAGGCTGCGGCCCCGGGTGCGAACGAGGCATAGGGGTTGGCCGTCGCCGCGATCGGGTCGCCCCAGTGGCCGGCGCGGCGCAGGTCGCGGGCGATGACGTCGCTGGCGCTGCGCAGGTCCTGCATCACCCGCATGGCCGCCGTGACGCTGCGGTGCTCGCGCCACTGGCTGGCGAGCAGCGAGATGCCGGCGGCGGTGATCAGCCCCCCCGAGCGCGAGTCCGACCATCAGCTCCACGAGGGACAGCCCGTGTTGGTGGCGCTGCATGTGGGCACTCCGTTCACAGGCCCCAGCAGCGGCGGTTCGCTGCGGGGTCGTTGGCGACCTGGTCGTCCGGCCCCGAGGCCCGGGTGGTGATGCCTCCGGCGATTGTCAGCACCAGGTGACGGCATTCGGCGTCGCCGGCCTGCGTGCCGGTGGCACGGGCGATGGACGTGTAGCCCGTGTCATCGGCAACGAGCACCTCGAGCCGGTAGTGGCCGCCGCTCGAACGCTGCGGCAGGTGCAGCTCGGTCAGGGTCCCGTAGCTGCGCCGGTTGGCGTAGCGGCGCTCCTGGGCGAGCTGCAACTGTGTCATCGCGACCAGCGCGTCGGCGCGCCGTGCCCTTTGCAGACTGCTCTGGAAGCTCGGCCAGGCGAGGCTGGACAACACGCTGGCGATGCCCAGCACGGTGAGGACTTCGATCAGCGTGAAGCCGCGAGCGCGGCGGCGGACGGTGGACGGGCGGTTCATGGTGGTTCTCCCTTCAGCAGGCGCGGTAGCCGGGCACGGCGGCGAGCGGCGAACAGCTGCGCACGCGGCCCATGACGTTGACGACGTGATGAATGGCGCGGCCATCGCTGCCGACCACGCGCCAGGTGGCGGTCGGCGTGGCGGTGCCGTGCAGCGGGTCGAAGGCGATCACCGGGGCGTTCGACTGCAGCCCCACGCGGCCGGCGGCGGTCCAGCCGACGCTGCGGATCAGCGTGCTGCCAGGGCTGCATCGGCCCTGGCCGTCGGCAGCGCACTGGCACTGGTCGGCGTTGCCGGTGTGCACGACGTAGCAGTTGGTGGCGGCATGCCAGCTCAGCCGCACGACGCGGTTGCGGGCAATGCTTTCGTTGCGCGCCAGTTGCAGGTCGGCGACGAGTTGCGTGGCGGCAGCGTCGAGCCGGCGCAGGTCGATCAGTCGCTGCAGGCCGGGCGCTGCCGCGGTCGCGGCCGCCGCGACGATGCCGATCACGACGGCCGCTTCGACGAGCGTCAGGCCGCGTTGAGTTCCGAGGTGGGACATGCTGTGCTTCGCGAGTGGCGTTGCACAGACTCTAGGAAAGGTGCGCCCATCGCGCGTCCCGCTCAGGGGCGATCGGGTGGGGCCCCGCAGCGGGGCGCCCCGGGCGAGGCCCCCGGTGGGGGGAGGCTCAGTCCAGCGACCTCAGATATCCCGAATCAGCTGGCGGAACTCGTCCACGTCCTCGAAGCTGCGGTAGACGGAGGCAAAGCGCACGTAGGCCACCTTGTCGATACGCTTGAGCTCGCGCATCACCAGTTCCCCCAACCGGGTGGAGTTCACTTCCTTGGCGCCGCTGTTAAGCAGCTTCTCCTGGATGCGTTCGACCGCGGCGTCGATCTGCTCGACGCTCACCGGCCGCTTGCGCAGTGCCAGCGCCATAGAGGCGCGCAGCTTGGCGAGCACGAATTCCTCGCGCGTGCCGTCCTTCTTGACGACGGACGGCAGCGCAATCTCGGCACGCTCGTAGGTGGTGAAGCGCTTGTCGCAATGCTGGCAGCGCCGGCGCCGGCGCACCACGTCGCCCTCGTCGGACTCGCGCGTCTCGACGACCTGGGTCTCGTCGTGGCTGCAGAACGGGCAGCGCATGCCGGTGTCGGCCGCCGCGTCAGCGGTAGACCGGGAAGTCCCTGGTCAGCGCCGCGACCTTCGCACGCACCGCGGCGATGGTCGCTTCGTCGTGCGGCTTGTCGAGCACGTCGGCGATCAGGTGGGCGGTCAGCCGCGCCTGCTCCTCCTTGAAGCCGCGCGTGGTCATCGCCGGCGAACCCAGGCGGATGCCGCTGGTCACCATCGGCTTCTGCGGGTCGTTCGGGATGCCGTTCTTGTTGCAGGTCATGTGCGCCGTGCCCAGGATGGCTTCCGCCTCCTTGCCGGTCAGGCCCTTGGGGCGCAGGTCGACGAGCATCACGTGGCTCTCGGTGCGGCCGCTGACGATGCGCAGGCCGCGCTGCGTCAGCGTCTCGGCCATCGCCGCGGCGTTCTTCACCACCTGCTGCTGGTAGGCCTTGAACTCGGGCGCCAGCGCCTCCTTGAAGGCCACCGCCTTGGCGGCGATGACGTGCATCAGCGGGCCGCCCTGGATACCGGGGAAGATCGCGCTGTTGATCTGCTTGGCAACGGCATCCTTCATGAGGATCAGGCCGCCGCGCGGACCGCGCAGCGTCTTGTGCGTGGTGGAGGTGACGGCGTCGGCGAACGGCACCGGGTTCGGGTAGACGCCCGCTGCGATCAGGCCGGCGTAGTGCGCCATGTCGACCATGAAGTACGCGCCGACCGCCTTCGCGACCTTGGCGAAGCGCTCGAAGTCGATGCGCAGCGCATAGGCGGAGGCGCCGGCGATGATGAGCTTGGGTCTGTGCTCGTGGGCGAGCCTCTCCATCGCGTCGTAGTCGATGGCCTCGTTGGCGTCGAGGCCGTAGCTCACCACCTTGAACCACTTGCCGCTCATGTTCAGCGGCATGCCGTGCGTGAGGTGGCCGCCCTCGGCCAGGCTCATGCCCATGATGGTATCGCCGGGCTGCAGCAGGCCGAAGAACACCGCCTGGTTGGCCTGCGAGCCGGAGTTCGGCTGCACGTTGGCGTTCTCGGCACCGAACAGCTGCTTGAGGCGGTCGATGGCGAGCTGCTCGACCACGTCGACGTTCTCGCAGCCGCCGTAGTAGCGGCGGCCGGGGTAGCCCTCGGCGTACTTGTTGGTGAGCTGCGAACCCTGCGCGGCCATCACCGCCGGAGAGGCGTAGTTCTCCGAGGCGATCAGCTCGATGTGGTCTTCCTGGCGCTGGTTCTCGCGCTGGATGGCGGCCCAGATCTCGGGGTCGACGTTGGCGACAGTGGAGGCGGATCGGTCGAACATGACGGCAGTCCTTGACAGCGGTGGTCCCCGGCGCCGGCCGCGCGTGGCGCGGTCGCTGGGCTGCCCAGGCGAACGGCGGAACCGATGCCCGCGGCAGCAGGCACCGACCGCGCTTCCCGGTGGTTCACCACCTCAGGCCCCGAGGCGGAGCCGCATCGCCAGTCGCGCGGTGCCGCCAGTGTAGCGGACGCGTCCCCGGCCTCAGTGCAGGAAGGCCACTCGTTCGATCTTTTCCGCGTCCGGCGTCGGCGCAGCGGCCGGCTGGGTGGTGCCGAGTTCGGCACCTGACGCCGCAGCCGCCGGCAACGTCAGCGGAATCAGCGCCACGTTGGCCGGGACCGACTTGCCAGCGGCGACCAGGCGCATGTTGTTCCGCTCGGCGAGCACCTTGCCCGCGTAGCCACCGTCGTCCGGAAGATTGGCGGCTCCGACGTAGTAACGCAGGCCGGCTTCCAGGCTGCCGGCGCGCGCGATGCACTCCTTGAGCACCTGCACGCCCACGCGCAGATTGGTCACCGGGTCGAACGCGGCATGGTTGCCGCCGAAGGCCTCGTACTTGTCGTCGTGGATCCTCGTCATCACCTGCATCAGGCCCTGGGCGCCCACGGAGCTCTGCGCGAACGGATTGAAGCTGGATTCCACCGCCATGATGGCGAGGATCAGCGTCGGATCCAGGCCAGCGCGTTCGCCGACGTACCAGGCTTCCTTGACCAGGCGGCTGATCGGTTCCGGCGCCACGCGGTAGCGGCGGGCGATCCAGTGGGCCACGGCGGCCTGCTGGCGGGTGAGCTCACGGGGATCGGCGGCCGTGGCGCGGCTGATCGCCTCGGGCTCGCTCAGTTGGCTGGCCAGCAATTCGGCGGGCTCGGCGCGGGCTTCCTGGCGGGCTTGCAGCCAGCCCAGCGCGTGGGTCTCGACGGCATGGCGCAGTTCGGGCTTGCCGAACGTGAACACCGCGCCGGCCACGATCAACAGCCCGACCAGGGCCAGCATGTTGTGGCTGACTTCGAGCAAGCCGTGCCCGACGTCCCGCAGGAACACCGTGGCCGACTCGCCGATCGCATCGCGAACCCGGAAGGCTCGCGTCAAGCATCGCTTCAGCGTCGTCATGTCACTCCTTTCAGCGCCGTCGGCCCGCTAGGGCGACCCCAGACCGGCAGCGGCCGGGGCGACGGTGATAATCCTCGGCCGGAGGTGGGGAGCCGTCTTGCGCGGCGTCATCCGGCGGCGAATCGAACCGGGTTCGACTGTGGCAGCCGCTTGGCTGCCGCTCTATCCCTGCACCACGGGGGTTGGGGTTATCCCGAGTACGTGCAAACGGGGCGAATTCTAGGAACCCATTTCATAACCGGTCAAGCTTATAGACCGATTGTTTGATTACTATTTTGTATGAAGTACCGCGATCTTCGCGAGTTCATGGCGGGACTGGAGAAGCTCGGCGAACTGCGTCGGGTCGCAGAGCCAGTCTCCGCGCGGCTGGAGATGACAGCGGTCAGTGACTTCGTGCTGCGATCGGCCGGGCCGGCACTCTTTTTTGAGAGGCCCGACGGTTACAAAATTCCGGTGCTCGCCAACCTGTTCGGGACCCCCAAACGGGTGGCGCTCGGCATGGGCGCCACCGAGGTGAGTGAGTTGCGCGAGGTGGGTCGGTTGCTGGCGCGCCTGAAGGAGCCCGAGCCGCCGAAGGGCCTGAAAGACTCGGGTCGCTTGTTACATATGGCCAAGGCGATCTGGGACATGAAGCCTGCCTTGGTTCGTCAGGCGGCCTGCCAGGAGGTGGTGCTCGAAGGGTCGGAAGTCGACCTGGGTCGCCTGCCGGTGCAGACCTGCTGGCCCGGTGATGCGGGGCCGTTGATCACCTGGGGACTGGTGGTCACGCGCGGGCCGCAGGGTGGCCCGCACGCCCGGACGCGGCAGAACCTGGGCATCTACCGGCAACAGGTGATCGGACGGCGGCAGGTCATCATGCGCTGGCTGGCGCATCGCGGCGGCGCGCTCGATTTCCGCGAGTTCGCGCTGACCAAGCCGGGGCAGCCCTTTCCCATCGCGGTGGCGCTGGGAGCCGACCCGGCCACCATCCTCGGCGCCGTCACACCCGTGCCCGACACCTTGTCCGAATACCAGTTTGCGGGCCTGCTGCGCGGCAGCCGTACCGAGGTCGCGGACAGCGGTGTCGGCGATGCCGGCGTGAAGCTGCAGGTGCCGGCCAGCGCCGAGTTCGTGCTCGAGGGCTGCATTCCGGTGGCCGAGCCGGGGTGGACCGGCGTGAGCGAGCGCGGCGTGCCGCTGAAGGAGGTGGGCGGCTACCTGCATGCGCTGGAGGGGCCGTTCGGCGACCACACCGGCTACTACAACGAGCAGGACTGGTTTCCGGTGTTCGAGATCGGGCGCATGACGCACCGCCGCGACCCGATCTACCACTCCACCTACACGGGCAAACCGCCCGACGAACCGGCTGTGCTGGGCGTGGCGCTGAACGAGGTGTTCGTTCCCATCCTGCAGAAGCAGTTTCCGGAGATCGTGGACTTCTACCTGCCGCCGGAGGGTTGCAGCTACCGCCTGGCGATCATCAGCATCCGCAAGGCCTATCCGGGCCACGCCAAGCGGGTGATGTTCGGTCTGTGGAGTTTCCTGCGCCAGTTCATGTACACGAAGTTCATCGTCGTCACCGACGAGGATGTCGATATCCGCCGCTGGGACGACGTGATCTGGGCGATCACCACGCGCATGGACCCGCTGCGCGACACCACGCTGGTGGATCACACGCCGATCGACTACCTCGACTTCGCTTCGCCAGTCAGTGGGCTCGGCGGCAAGATGGGCCTGGACGCCACCCACAAGTGGCCGGGCGAGACGACGCGCGAGTGGGGCCGCGCGATCCGCATGGACGCGGACGTGAAGTCGCGTGTCGCCGACCTCGTCGCGAAGATCATGAAGCCGGCGCCGTGACAAGAGGGAACACCAGCGCTCGGCGCGCTTGAAGTCGCAGGCCGCGTCGTCTAGCTTAGAAAGGCCTGCATGCAGGCGCACCCGATGGCGCAGTCCCTGCGCGCCAGGAGCCCCGGACGACTTTCCTCCGGAGCCCCAACTGGTGGCGTCAGCCACCCGCCCCTCCCACCTCTGGTCGGGAGGGGTTCGTCATTCTGGGCCCACCTCCGTCCTCGTCCTTCCGGCACAGGGTCTTCAGCAGGCCCTCGTGCACCGCCACGCGCTGGTGCGCTTCCTCGAAGCGTGGGCGCGACGCCGTCCCAACACCACGCACTACCGCGACCTCCTGATGTGCCACGAGGCGCCGCTGCGGCGCAATCCGCCCATGGAACTGCAGGTGAAGAACCCTGCGCGCATGAGCGAGGCGCAGAAGCAGGCAGTGCTCGAACGCGAGCAGGCGCTCCGGCACGGCGAGGTGGGGCGGCGACAAGGCGGCGGTGCGGCATACCGGCCCGGTCCATGCGAAGGCTCCGTGCTTGCAACGCCATGGCGCGCGTGACATCGTTGAGCGCCGAATCAGAGGAGACGAACATGACGCAATGGCGACGCAAAGGCGCGGACGAGGTCTACGGCGCCGAGGAAGTCGAGGCGCGCCTCAGGGACGAGTTGCCCCACTGGCACCTCGAGGACGGCTGGATCCGCCGCAAGTACAAGACCAGTGGCTGGAAGGCCACGCTGATGGTCGTGAACACCGTCGGTCACCTCGCCGAGGCTGCCTGGCACCATCCGGACCTGACCGTGTCCTACGCCTTCGTCACCGTGAAGCTGATGAACCATGCCGCCAAGGGCATCACCGAGAAGGACTTCGCGCTGGCGAAGAAAATCGAGGAGGTGCTGATGTGGCAGCCGGGCCGGGAAGAGGGCGCGGTGCTCGAGGGCACGCCGGACGATCCGCGCTTCAAATACCTCAAGTACGACTGACGTCGGGCCGCTGCCGGCTGCGTTGACAGACTGTCCCCCAATCGGGACAGCGCAGGGTGCTGCGCACGGTGCGGCGCGGCCTGCGGCCGCGGAACGGGCCTTGCTACCTGAGGCCGTATGCTCCGTTCGATCGACGCCCCGCCGCCGCCCATGGCCCCTGCCTCGCCGTCCTCTCCGCGCGCCGCCGCGCGCGCCGGCGTGAACGTGCGTGCCCCCGGCCGGCTGCACCTCGGCTTCCTCGATCCTTCGGGCACGCTGGGCCGGCGCTTCGGCAGCATCGGCCTGGTCATCGACGGCTTCGAGACCGAACTCGAACTAGGCTCGGCCACGCACGACGCGCTGGTGGCCGACACGCCAGGCGCGCAGGCCGAACTCGAGCGCGTGGACGCACACCTGCGGGTGATGCGCGAGCGCACCGGTCGCGATGCGCCGCTCGCCCTGCGGCTGCGCAGGGTGTTGCCGGCCCATGCCGGCTTCGGATCAGGCACGCAGCTCGCGCTGGCCGTGGGCCGCGCCTTCGCGCGCTGGCAGGGCCTCGATCTGGACTCGCCGACGCTGGCGCATTGGCTGGGCCGCGGCCTGCGCTCGGGCATCGGCATCGCCGGCTTCGACGCCGGCGGCCTGCTGCTCGATGGCGGCCCGGGCCGAGACGGGTTGCCGGCCAAGGTCCTGTCCCGCGTCGAACTGCCGGCGGCCTGGCGCATCATCGTCGTGCTCGACCCGCGCGCCCGAGGTCTGTCCGGCGTGCAGGAACGCGAAGCGATCGCCGCCTTGCCGCCGCTGCCGCAATCGGCCGCGGCCGACATCTGCCATCAGTTGCTGATGCGCGTGCTGCCCGGCGCGTCGGGCGACGACTTCGGCGCCTTCGCGCCGGGCCTCAACCGCGTGCAGCAGCTGCTCGGCGACCATTTCGCGCCGGCACAGCACGGCAGCGCCTGGTCCAGCGCCGGCGTCGGCCGGTTGATGCAGTGGTGGGGCGAGACTGCCGGCGACGCCGCCGCGATCGGTCAGAGCTCCTGGGGCCCCACCGGCTTCGCCATCGTGCCCTCGGCCAGGGCAGCGCAGGGGCTCGTCGATGCGGCGAGGGCTGCCGGTGTCGTCGACGCAGCCCTGGAACTGCGCGTCGTCACGGCACGCAATCGCGGCGCCGTGGTGGCCGAGCTGCCGGCACGCTGAACCCATTTCCCACTTCACCGACTGCGATTCGCCATGGAACGCCCCTACATCCTGCACATGATCACGCCGGGCAAGCAGATGAGCCCGTTCGACATCAACATGGCGGCCGACGCCGGCTACCAGATCATCGTGCCCTACTGCGAGGCCGGCATCGACAGCGTGACGGCGCTGACGCAGGACGCGATCTTCTCGCGCGGCCCCAAAGGCGTGGCGCGCACCGGCCTGTTCATCGGCGGCCGCGACGCACTGCTTGCCGCCGACATGCTCGAGCGCGCGAAGAAGGCCATGGTGCCGCCCTTCGTCGTGTCGGTGATGGCCGACCCGAGTGGTGCCTACACCACTGCTGCGGCGATGGTCGCCTGCGTCGAGGCGGCACTGCTGAAGAATTCGCCCGACGGCCTGAAGGGCCAGCGCGTCGTCGTGCTCGGCGGCACCGGGCCGGTCGGCCGCATCGCCGGCGTGCTCGCCGCGCAGGCCGGCGCCGACGTGGCGCTGTCCAGCCGCAATGGCATCGACGTGGCCGAGGAGGCCGCGCAGCAGACCGGCAAGCGTTTCGGCGTGACCATCCATGGCATCTCCGGCGGCGACCGCGCGGCGGTGCGCACCTCGATCGGCGACGCCGACGTCGTGCTGGCCTGTGCCGCTGCCGGCGTGCAGGTGGTGTCGGCCGAGGACCTGGGCTTCGCCAAGCGCCTGAAGGTGGCGGCCGATGTGAACGCCGTGCCGCCCGAGGGCGTGGCCGGCGTGGGCGTGATGGACGACGCCAAGCCGCTGGCCGGCACGAACGCCGTGGGCATCGGCGCCTTGGCCATCGGCAACGTCAAGTACCAGACGCAGCATCGCCTGCTCGTGCAGATGCGCGACGCGCCCAAGGCGGTGACGCTGGGCTTCACCGAGGCTTTCGCGACGGCGCGCGCCTTCCTTGCCGAATCGGCCGCGAAAGCCGGCTGAGCGGGGCTGCGTGCTGGCGGTCGCGGCGCTCTCCGCGCGGATGCTGGTCGAGGCTGCAGCGCTCGACGGACTGCGCACAGTCGCGCTGGACCTGTTCGGCGATGCCGACACGCAGCGACTGGCGGCTCGCTGGCGCGCCATCGGCGAGCCGGCGACGATGCGCGTCGACGACCGGCGCCTGCTCGGCGCGCTGCGCGAACTGGCCGGCGCCGGCGAGGTGCGTGGCTGGATCGCCGGCAGCGGCTTCGAGGGCCGGCCCGAGCTGCTGGCGCGTGGCGCGGCGATGCTGCCACTGATCGGCACCGCGCCGTCCGACTGGCAGCGCATTCGCGACCCGCACGAGTTCTTCGCCGTGCTGCGCGCGTACGGCATCGGCTTTCCCGCGGTGGCCTTCGAGCCGCCCGCCGTGACCGCCGGCTGGCTGAGCAAGGACGCTGGCGGTTGCGGCGGCTGGCAGGTACGGCGTGCCTCGCCGAACGATCGCGGCGGTGCCGGGCGGTATTGGCAGCGCGAGCGCCGGGGCCTGCCGATGTCGGCCACCTTCGTGGGCACTGGGCGCGACGCGGTGCTGCTCGGCGTGAACCGTCAGCTCACGCGCCTGGTCGGCGGTCGTCCGTTCGTGTTCTGTGGCGTGATCGGGCCGCTGCCGGTGAGCGACGCGTTGCGGCGCGATCTGACCTCGATCGTGCAGCTGCTCGCCGGCGCATTCCAGGTGCGGGGACTGGCCAGCCTGGACTTCCTGCTCGACGGCGATACTGTCGAAGTGCTCGAACTCAATCCGCGGCCGCCGGCCAGCCTGCTGCTCTACCCGCGTGTGGGGGCGCGCGGGCCACTGGGCGCCCATCTGCTCGCCTGCGAGCAGGGCGAACTGCCGCCGGCGCCGGCACAGGAAGGCAAGGTGCGCGGCACCGAGATCGTCTTCGCGACGCAGGCCGTGCAGATCGGCGAGGCGCGCGCCTCCCGCATCGCGGGCATCGAGGGCACGCGCGACCTGCCGCGCGCGGGCACGCAATGCGCCGCGGGCGACCCGCTGTGCAGCCTGGTGGCCGAAGGCCGCGATGAAGACGACACACGACGACAACTGGCCCACCGGCGCGAGGCGTTGCAGGCCGCCCTGGAGACGACGACATGACTGACCATCCCGCCGCACTGGCCGGTTGCACGCTGAGCCTGAATCTGCAGGTGCAGCCCTGGGTGGAGCGACTGGTGGCGCAGGCCGAGCAGCTGCGCGTGCAGGTGCGTCACGACGAGTCCGGGGCGCGCGTCGTCGACGCCGGCATTGCCGCGCCGGGCAGCATCGAGGCGGGCCTGCTCGTCGGCGAGATCTGCCTCGGCGGCTTCGGCACGGTGGGCCTGCGCAGCGGCGCGGCCGACGGCTGGCCGAGCTGGCTGGAGGTGCGCAGCTCGCAACCGGTGCTGGCCTGCCTGGCCAGCCAGTACGCTGGCTGGAGCCTGGCAGCCAGCAAGGAGGAGACGGGCGGCAAGAAGTTCTTCTCGCTCGGTTCCGGCCCGGCGCGGGCGCTGGCGGCAAAGGAGGCGCTGTACGGCGAGCTGGGCTACCGCGACCGTGCCGACCGCGGCGTGATCGTGCTCGAGGTGGACCGCGCCCCGCCCGCGGTGGTGGTGCAGAAGATCCTGCGCGACTGCGGCCTGCAGCCCGGCGGGCTGACCATCGTGCTGACGCCCACGAGCAGTGCCGCCGGCACCACGCAGGTGGTGGCCCGTGTGCTCGAAGTGGCGCTGCACAAGTCTCACGAACTCGGCTTCCCTCTGGCGCACATCGTCGACGGCGTGGCCACCGCGCCGCTTCCGGCGCCCAGCCCTGACGGCGTGGAGGCGATGGGCCGCACCAACGACGCCATCCTCTACGGCGGCCGCGTGCACCTCAGCGTGCGCGGCGGCGACGAGGCGGCGCGCGAACTCGCCGCGAAGCTGCCGTCGCACAACTCGCGTGACTATGGGCGATCCTTCGCCGAGGTCTTCAAGGCGGTCGAGTACGACTTCTACAAGATCGACCCGGCGCTGTTCGCGCCTGCCGAGGTGTGGGTGAGCAACCTCGACACCGGCAGCACGTTCCACGGCGGCGCAACGAACATGGCACTGTTGCGCGAGCATTGGCTGCAGGAGGCATGACATCGTCATGAGCACGCGCGTGGCCATCATGACTGACGAGGTCGGCTGGCACACCCGCCAGTTGCAGGCCGCGCTCCGCGAGCGCGGCGCGATCGGCCGCTGCGTGGACCTGGAAGATTGCCGCATCGACACCATGGCGGCCTGGCACGGCCTCGTCATCCCGGGCTTCGGGCGCGATCTGCCCGACGCGGTGCTGGTGCGCGGCATCGCCGGCGGGACCTTCGAGCAGGTGACCAAGCGGCTGGGCGTGCTGCACGCACTGCGCGAGCTCGGCGTGCCGGTCTACAACGACGCGCGTGCCATCGAGCGCAGCGTCGACAAGTCGATGACCAGCCTGCTGCTGCACTCGGCCGGTGTGCCCACGCCGCCGACCTGGGCGCTGGAGTCGGCTGCGCAGGCGCAGCGCATCGTCATGCGCGAGAGCGCGGCCGGCCACGCCCTGGTGCTCAAGCCGCTGTTTGGCTCGCAGGGCAAGGGCCTGCTGCTGGTCGGTCGGGTGGACGGCCAGCACCGCCCGCTGCCCGATCTGAAGGGCCCGTACGGGTCGCTGGCCTACCTGCAGCGCTTCGTGCCGCCGCTCACCCAGCCGGGGTTCGACTGGCGCGTGCTGGTGATCGGCGGCCGCGCAGTGACGGCGATGAAGCGCGTCAGCGCGCACTGGGTGCACAACGTCAAGCAGGGCGCGCGCTGCATGCCGGCCGAGCTCACCGACGCGCTCGCGGCGGTCGCCGAGACCGCGGCGCGCACGCTGGAGATGGACTACGCCGGCATCGACGTCCTTCCTGCCGGCACGATGGACGATCTGCGGGTGCTCGAGGTCAACGGCGTCGCCGCGTGGCAGGGCCTGCAGCGCGTCACCGGCTTCAACATCGCCAGCGCCATCGTCGACGACCTGCTCGACCGCAGGCTGGCCGGCGCGCGCCGCGGCGTCCGGCGCGCATGACCGATGCGCTGATCGGGCACGCGCGTGCGTGCTTCCTGCGCGCCTGCTGGCTCGATGTCGCCGTGCGCAAGCCGGGCAACGTCAGCCTCGTCTCCGCGGGCCACCGCATGCAGGCCGAACAGTTCGTCGCCAGTGCACAGGCCGCGGTCGATCCGCTGTTCCGACTTGGCGCCGGCGTCGGCGAGCGCATCGAGGCCGCGATGGATGCGACCTGGCAAGCGGTGGGCTGCAACACCAATCTCGGCATCCTGCTGCTGTGCGCCCCCATCGCGGCGGCGATCGAGTGCGCGGGGGCGGTCGCGAGCGCCGACTCGCTGCGTGCCGCGATCGAGCACGTGCTGGCCCGACTCGACCTGACCGATGCCCGCGCTGCCTACCGCGCCATCGCCCAGGCCAATCCGGGCGGGCTGGGCAGCGCGCCCGAGCAGGACGTGCACGCGGCGCCGACACGGGGCTTGCGCGAAGCGATGGCCCTGGCCGCCTCGCGCGACAGCATCGCGCGCCAGTACGCCAACGGCCACGCCGATCTGTTCGACGTCGGCCTGGCTGCGTTGCCCCACGGGTTTGTACTCATGGCAGGACCCGCGGGTGCACCGCCGAGCGACGGCGCCGTGGCCGCCGTACAGCGGGTTTACCTGGGGTACCTGCGCCACATTCCCGATTCACACATTGTTCGAAAACACGGCGAGGCCGTGGCACACACTGTCATGACGGCGGCGCAAGGCTGGAATGGCGTCGCGGCGTCCGACCGCGACCCGGCCTTCGCGGCCTGGGACGAATCCCTCAAGGCACAGGGCGTCAACCCCGGCACGAGCGCCGATCTGACGGTGGCCACCTTGCTGCTGGCCGGCCTGCTGGGTCCGGCGTGGCATGGAAAGTGATAGCGTGACCGACGCGCTGGGCATCGCACCAGTGTGTCGACGACTCAGAATCATTCACAGGAGATAGAAACGCCATGGCAAAGATCGATCGCATGATGGTTGGTGAATCGCTCGTCGGTGACGGCAACGAGGTTGCCCACATCGACCTGATCATCGGGCCGCGCGGCTCGGCGGCGGAGTCCGCGTTCGCCAACGCGCTGACCAACAACAAGGACGGTTTCACCTCCCTGCTGGCCGTGGTCGCCCCGAACCTGCTGGCCAAGCCCGCCACCGTGATGTTCAACAAGGTCACGATCAAGGGCGCCAAGCAGGCCGTGCAGATGTTCGGCCCGGCTCAGCGCGCCGTGGCCATGGCCGTGGCCGACAGCGTCGAGGACGGCACCATCCCGGCGGCCGAAGCCGACAACCTGTTCATCTGCGTCGGTGTCTTCATCCACTGGCTGGCGGAAGACGACAAGAAGATCCAGGACTACAACTACCGTGCCACCCGCGAGTCGATCCAGCGCGCCGTCGCCGGCTCGCCGACCGCCGCGGAAGTCGTGGCCAAGAAGGGCTCGGTGGCCCATCCGTTCCAGGCGAAGTGAAGAGAGCGGCGCACCGGAGACGGTGCGTCAGGAGAGAGGGTTGAGAGTGCCGACCGGTCCGCCGGTCGGCTTTTTCTTTTCTTCTGGGGGTTCGCTCAGCGCCCGCCGGGCACCATGCCGCTTCCGATCAGGTGCAGCACGGCGGCGCCGGGGCGCTGCGGGGCCTCGGGCGCGAAGCGCTCGATCTGCACGCCCACCGCCTGCACGTCGTTGAACTTGCGCGGTTTGACCACCTTCACGCGCACCCAGCTCGCGCCGAACTCGCCGATGAGAATGTCGGCAATCGTCTCGGCGAAGGCTTCGAGCAGCTGCAGCCTGTGCTCGGCCAGCAGACGATGCAGCCGCTCGCGCACCACGCCGTAGTCGATGGTGTCGCCGATGCGGTCGGTGTCGCAGGCGCGCGAGCGCGGCATCCCGGCGTGCAGGTCGATGACCACCGGCTGCGGGTCGTGCAACTCCGTGTGATGGATGCCGATCACCGTCTGGCCGGTGAATCCCTCGATGAAGATCAGGTCCATGGACGCGGCCTGGCGTACGTCGGCGGAGGGAGCTGCCGCGAAGCCGGCGGGTTGGGCGTTGAGGGGCGTCAAGGGGTGTCTCCATCCAAGTGAATCGGTCGGGCTCGCGGCGGGGCAGCAAAATGCGGGCCCGCACGACGGGCCAGCCACCGTGGTTTACCCGGTGCGGAGCACCCCGCGCCGACACCACAATCGGCCATTGTTCCCGAAACCGCTCTCGGCCCGCCCTGGAGATGACGATGACCTTGACGATGCGTGAAGCCCACCGGCATGCGGACCGGATCCTGGAGCTGGTGCGCAGCGGTGTGCAGCCGCAGTCCAACGACCCGGTGGCGCAGTCCTGGAGCCGCTGCCTCAACGAATACCGCCTCGACCCGGCGCGCGCCTGCGAGCCTTCGTTCGTGGCACGCGTCGAGCTCGAGGAGCGCCGCGCCCGCCGTGCCGACGTGATCGCCTGTGCGCGCTACGAGATGACCACGCTGTACCAGCAGCTCGCCGACGCGGAGGCGGCGGTGGTGCTGACCGACACCGACGGCGTCATCGTGCACATGGTGTCCTCGCCGGAATTCGCCGCCGAGGTCGGGCCGCTCGGCCTGCGCGTGGGCGGCACCTGGAGCGAGGCGACCGCCGGCACCAACGGTATGGGCACTTGCCTCGCCGCCGGCGCGCCGGTGTCGGTGCGCCGCGAGGACCATTTCTTCAACGAGTTCACCCAGCTCACCTGCTCGGCCGTGCCCGTGTACGACCCTTCCGGCGAGATCGCCGCGGTGCTCGACGTCACCAGCCGCTCCAGCCTGATGCAGCAGCACCTGCTGGTGCTGCTGGGCATGACGGCGCGCATGATCGAGAACCGTCTGATCGACGCGCGCTACCGCAACGCCCACCCGCTGCATTTCCACAGTCGGCCGGAGTTCGTCTACACGCTGCACGAAGGCAAGCTGGCGGTCGGCGACGACGGCCGCATCCTTGCCGCCAACCGCAGTGCGCTGTTCCAGCTCGGCCTGCCGTCGATGGAGGACATCCGCTCGCGGCGCATCGAGGACCTGTTCCAGACTTCGCTGGAGGACATGCTCCAGCGCAGCACCTCGGCCTCGTTCCACCCGGTGGTGACCTACCGCGCCAACGCCGCGCTGCGCTTCTTCGCGGTGGCGCGCCGTCCGGCCTCGGACGCCAAGGCGCCGGCGCTGCCCAGCCCGGTCGTGCCCGCGGCACTGTCGCAGGCGGTGGCGGCCAAGGCGCCGGCACGGATCGGCGCGGTGAAGCCGGCGGCCGGCACCACCTTCAAGGACGCGCGTCTCGTCGCCCACCTCGACACCGCCAAGCGCGTCATCGCGCGCCAGACTCCGGTGCTGCTGTGCGGCGAGACCGGCTCGGGCAAGGAGGTGTTCGCCCGCGCCGTGCACGAGGCCAGCCCGCACGCGAGCGGCGCCTTCGTGGCGGTGAACTGCGCCAGCCTGCCGGAGACGCTGATCGAATCCGAGCTGTTCGGCTACCGCGCCGGTGCCTTCACGGGCGCGCAGCGCACCGGCCGGCGCGGCAAGATCCTGCAGGCCGATGGCGGTACGCTGTTCCTCGACGAGATCGCCGACATGCCGCTCGAACTGCAGGCCCGGCTGCTGCGCGTGCTCGACGAGCGCCAGGTCACGCCGCTGGGCACCGAAGAGACGCATGCCGTCGATTTCCAGCTGATCAGCGCCAGCCACCAGCACCTGCCGGCGCTGGTGCGCGAGGGGCGCTTCCGCGAGGACCTCTACTACCGCCTCGCCGGCATCGAGCTGCAACTGCCGCCGCTGCGCGACCGCAGCGACCGCCGCGACCTGATCCACGCCGTGCTCGCCGCCGAGGCGGGCGGCGCCGGCTCGCTGAGCCCCGAAGCCGAGCGGCTGCTGCTCGATCATCCGTGGCCGGGCAACATCCGCCAGCTGCGCCACGTGCTGCGCACCGCCGCGGCGCTGGCCGACGGCCGGCCGATCGCGCGCGAGCACCTGCCGTCGCTGGTGCATGTGTCCGTGCCGACGCCGGCACCGGCGATCGCGGCTCCCCGCGTCGCTGCGCCCGTCGTCGAGGCCACGCCGGAAGACCTGCCCATCAAGCTCAACCCGATCCAGGCCAACGAACGCCAGGTTCTGCTCCAATTGCTCGAACAGCATCGCTGGAACGTGAGCAACGTCGCCAAGGCGCTCGATGTCAGCCGAAACACCCTCTACCGCAAGCTTCACAAGCTCCACATCGAGGTCTCCCACCCCGATTGATCCCCGTGTGCCGGTCGACGAGTTCGCGTCGACCGTGCCGGCGCGCTCGCGCTTTGCCTGGTGCGTCACCGGTTCCGGCCACTACCTCGACGAATCGATCGCGCTCGCGCAGCGCCTGCCTTCGCTCGACCTGTTTCTTTCCGATGCCGCCGAGGAAGTGCTGCCGATCTACGGCATGAAGCTGGAGGAACTGCGGCCGCGCTTCGCGCCGGGCTTCCGCCTGGTGCGCGACAAGACCGCCAGTGCCGTGCCGGTGGGCATGCTCTACGAAGACATCTACCACACGGTGGTGATCGCACCGGCAACGAGCAACACGGTGGCCAAGTGCGTCGTCGGCATCAGCGACACGCTGCCGACCAACATGTTCGCGCAGGCGGGCAAGCTGGGCATTCCGGGCATCGTCTTCGCGTGCGACACCGAGCCGGTGGTGGTGACGAGGTCGCCGCACGACTGGGTGACGCTGCGGCCGCGCAGGCTCGAGCTGGACAACGTGCAGCGTCTGCGCGAGATCGACTTCTGCGAGGTGGTGTGCTCCCCGGCCGAACTCGAGGCGGCCCTCAGGCGTCGTCTCGACACGCTCTCGTTGTCATGGAACACATCCTCTTCCTGACCGGCCGCCTCGCGCAGCCGCAGCTGGAGAAGGTGCTCGCCGGCATCGACGACGCGCCGTTCAGCTTCGAGGTGCGCGAGATCGGACTGCAGGTCGCCGCGCTGATGACGGCGGACATGGTCCGCCGGCGCGTCGAACTGCCGGTCCGGGCCGACCGCATCATTGTGCCCGGCCGCTGCCGCGGCGACATGGACGCGCTGACCGCGCACTTTGGCATCCCGGTGCAACGCGGGCCCGAGGAGCTGAAGGACCTGCCGCGCTTCTTCGACCGCGCCGCCAAGCCGGTGGACCTGGGCGAGTACGAGGT
This sequence comes from uncultured Piscinibacter sp., assembly GCF_937952055.1. Classification (GTDB taxonomy): domain Bacteria; phylum Pseudomonadota; class Gammaproteobacteria; order Burkholderiales; family Burkholderiaceae_C; genus Piscinibacter. Next base: position 163,825 of record NZ_CALFYO010000021.1, on the reverse strand, counting down.
GGCGATCTTCGCCGAAATCGTCGATGCGCCGCGATTGACGGTGGAGGAAATCGTGCGGCGAGCCCAGGCGCTGAAGCGCGATGGCGCCGACGTCATCGACCTCGGCGGCCTGCCCGAGACGCCTTTCGAGCATCTCGAGGACAGCGTGCGCGCGCTGAAGGCGGCCGGCTTCGCGGTCAGCGTCGACTCGGTCGACACTCGCGAACTGCTGCGTGGCGGCCGCGCCGGCGCCGACTACCTGCTCAGCCTGACGCTGGACTCGCTGTGGGTGGCCGACGAGGTGGCGTCCACGCCGGTGCTGATCCCGAAGACGCCGCACGACGAGGCCTCGCTGCACGCCGCGATCGACGCCATGGCGGCGAAGGGCCGCGCCTTCCTCGCCGACCCCATCCTCGACCCGATTCCCTTCGGGCTGACTGCGTCGATCGTGCGCTACCACGCGCTGCGCCAACGCTACCCCGAGGCGCCGATCATGATGGGCGTGGGCAACCTCACCGAGCTGACGGAGGCCGACACCAGCGGCATCAACGCGCTGCTGTTCGGCATCGCCGCCGAATTGAGCGTCGCCGCCGTGCTGACCACGCAGGTCAGCACCCATGCGCGCCGCGCGGTGCGCGAGGCCGACTGGGCGCGCCGCATCATGCACGCCGCCGTGCGCCAGCGCGCGCTGCCCAAGGGCATGAGCGGCGCGCTGATGACGACGCACGCCAAGCATCCGTTTCCGGACACGCCGGAGGAAATCGCCGCCACCGCGCGCCAGGTGCGCGACCCGAACTTCCGCGTGCAGGTTTCCGAGCAGGGCCTGCATGTCTACAACCGCGACGGCCTGCGCAGCGGCACCAACGCCTTCGAGCTGTGGCCGCAGCTCGGCCTGGAGAACGATGCCTCGCACGCCTTCTACATGGGCGTGGAACTTGCACATGCCGAGCTCGCCTGGCGGCTCGGCAAGCGCTACACGCAGGACCAGCCGCTGGACTGGGGCTGCGCGGTGGAGCGCGAGGCCGAGGACCTCGATGCATGGTGTGCGCCGGGAACGACACGCTCTGCGCCGAAGCGCAACGACAGTTGAAGCGACGATGAACGACCAGATCTTCGAAACCGTGGTCACCACGGAGTCGGCCGATGGCGCGGTGCATGTGGCGCCGATGGGCGTGCGCTACCAGGCCGGCCGCGTGGTGCTGATGCCGTTCAAGCCTTCCACCACGCTGGCCAACATCCTCGCCACGCAGCATGCGGTGCTCAACCTGATCACCGACACGCGCGTGTTCGCCGGCTGCGTCACCGGCCGCCGCGCCTGGCCGGTGGTGCCCGCCGAGCGCATCGCCGGCCAGCGCCTGGCCTGTGCGCTGAGCCACGTCGAGCTGAGGCTCGACGAACATATCGACGACACCCAACGCCCGGTGCTGCGCATGGCGCGCGTGCACGAGGCGGGCCATGCACCCTTCATGGGGCTGAACCGTGCGCAGGCGGCGGTGGTGGAGGGCGCGGTGCTGGTGAGCCGGCTGCACATGCTGTCGCCGGAGAAGGTCGACGCAGAAATGGCCTACCTGCAGATCGCCATCGACAAGACCGCCGGCGCCGGCGAGCACGAGGCCTGGGCCTGGCTGCAGCGTGCGGTCGCGGACCACCGCGAGAAGGCGGGGGCGCGATGACCCGCCTGCTGGTCAGCGTGCGAAGCGTGGCCGAGGCGCTGCTTGCCGCCGATGGCGGCGCCGACTTCATCGACCTGAAGGAACCGGGGCAAGGTGCGCTCGGCGGCCTGCCGGTGTACACCATCGCCGAGGTCGTCGCGGCGTTGCGCTCGCGCAGCTTGTCGCTGCCGGTCAGCGCGACGATCGGCGATGTGGCCATGCACGAGCTCGACACCATCGTCGAGCGCGTCGAGGCGGTCGGCGCGTGCGGCGTCGACTACGTCAAGGTCGGCATCGAGCGTGCTCCCGGCGCCGGCGCGGTGCTGCGTGCGCTGGCCGACTGCGGCCGGCCGCTGGTGCCGGTGTTCATCGCCGATCACGGGCTGGACGAGCGCAGCATCGCGCTCGCCTTGTCGCTGCACTTTCCCGGCGTGATGGTCGACACTGCCGACAAGCTCGCCGGCAGCCTGTTCGACGTGCTGCCGATCGCCGCGATCGAGCGCTTCATCGGGATGGCCCGCGAGGCCGGAACGATGGTCGGCATCGCCGGTGCGCTGCGCCGCGCGGACGCCGAGGTCATCACCGCGCTGGCGCCGGACTTCGCGGGCTTCCGCAGCGCGGTGTGCCGCGGCGGGCGCGGCGAGGCCCTCGATGCGGACTGCCTGCGCGCGCTCGTCGCCGCGATGCGCGAGGCTCAGGCGCCGCTCAGTCGCACCTCGCCGATCAGCAGCGACCTCATGCGCGCCAGCTCGGCGCGGTGAACCACGTCGATCGGGAAGCTGGCGCCGGCGGCAAGCGTCGCGAAGCGGCTGTCGAGCACTCCGGCGGCGCCGAGCTCGGCCAGCGTCGCCGCCGGATCGATCGGGCAGGACTTCACCACCACCATGCGCTCGGCATTGAGCTGGCGCGCCAGATCCAGCGCGATGCTGTCGCTGCTGTTGCCCCAGTGCGTGTCGGGACCGGCGCGCTCGCGCAGCCAGTCGTAGGGCAGCCACAGCGCCGTCTGGCCGGAGTGCAGCACCTGGTGCAGTTCCGCCTTGTCGCGTGCGAGGCGCAAGGCAGGCTGCAGCCCGTGCGCCAGGTAGGCCGTCTGCACCATGGCCAGCACGGCCATGTTGTGCGCGTCGAAGTCGTCCAGTTGCCAGTGCGACTGCGCGCGCCGCACCTCGTCGGCAAAGGCGCCACCGCCGCACACCAGGGTCACGCGCCCGCCGCCGAGCCGCGCCAGCAGTTCCAGCCACTGGGGCAGGAGCGGGTCACCGTTCAGGCTGCCACCGATCTTCACGACCCACATCAGGCACATTCCTCCGCAAAGAGCGAGGCCACCGCCACGGCCGGGGCGCCGACCTGCACCCAGCCTGCCAGGTCGACGCTCGCACCGGGCGCGACCCGCGCAACCTCGCGGCCATAGGCTGCTGTCGACCATCCGGGGCGCAGCAGCTCCGGCACGAGAAAGGCGCCGCAGCCTGCCGCGACGACCGTCGCATCGGCCGCCAGGTCGTGCAGCGCCGCGACGCGCTCGACCTGGCTGCGCAGCTCGGCGAGCTGCGCCTCGCGCCACGCCCGCGCGAAGTCCAGCCACTGCGCGGCACTGCCGTCGCGTTCGTCCAGGCCGACCATGCGGGCCAGCCGCGCGCGCGAGTGGCGCTCATCCTTGGGCGCGTTGTCGGCGCTCGGATGCTGGTCGTGCGCCGGGTCGAGCTCGCCGGTAAGCCGGTAGACGTCGGCGGTGCTGGCGAAGAACTCGTTCATCACGTTGAGCAGCGCGCCTTTCCAGGCGATGCGTCGCGCCAGTGCGCACAGCGGCGTGCGCACCACGCCGTGGTAGACGAGTTCGCCGGTCTGCAGGCGCTGCGCGTCGCTGCGGCTCGCGGTGACGACATGGCCGCGGCGCAGGGCGATCAGGTCGGTGGTGGTGCTGCCGATGTCGACGAGCAGGCCCTCGCGCGCCGGCATCGCCCGCGCCGCATGGCGCGCGGTGGCCAGCCAGTTCGCCGAGGCGATCGATTCCCACAGCGCTGCGGCCTCGTGCGCCGCCGGCCACGACGCATCGCCGGCGAAGAAGCGCGGCGCGGGCAGGGCGCGGTCGAGCAGGGCGGCGATGCGCTGCACGCCGTCCTCGCGGTGCGCGAACAGGTCGACCATCTCGCCGGTCATGGTCACGGCATGGCGCTGCGCGGCCAGGTCGGGCCAGCGCGAAGCCGCCAGCGACAGCACGCGTTCGAGCTGGTCCAGCCCCTGCCACAGCGGGCAGGGCCATTGCGCCGCATCGATCACGCACTCGCCCTGCAGGCGTGCGGCCTTCACGTGGGCGCCGCCGATGTCCCAGCCGATCACGTCGCGCTCAGGCATCGAGACGCTCCTGTCGCCGCACCGCCAGCACTTCGGTGGCGAGGCAGCGTCCCAGCCGCTGCGACAGACCGACATAGGCGCAGGTCAGGCGCGGATTGATCTCGATCGGCACGGCGCCGAGCCGATCGTTCCAGACCAGGTCGATCCCGACGAAGCCGTGCAGGCCGGGCAGGGCGGCCGCGAGCTGGGCGGCGAGCGCGGCCAGCGCGCGGTGGCGCGGATCGCGCGCCGGCAGCACGTCGATCGTCACGCCGTCGTAGCGCAGCGTGCCGTCGGGCAGCGCGGCGATGTGCTGCCGGTTCACGCTCAGCAGTTCCGCCCGGCCGAGGCCGCACAGCAGCGACAGGCTCATTGGATTTCCCTCGACCCAGGGCTCCAGGCAGGCACTTTCGCCACGTGCGCGGCGCGCGTCGAGATCGGCTTGCGCGGCGGCGCGGCTGCCGTGCAGGTGCGTGGCCACGCTGCCGGCGCCGTCGTCGGGCTTCACCACCCAGCGCTTGGCCTCCGCCTCGTGGGTCCAGGGCGTGGCCACGTCGTGCGCCGCGAGATGACGCAGCGTGGCCGACTTGCTCGAGGCGACCGCGATGCTGTGCGCGTCGCAACCCAGCCAGCGCGACGCACCCACCGCGCGATGGAGCCCGGCGAGGCAGCCGTCGGTCTCGGGCGCGATCACCCAGCTGAAGTCGTGCTGGGCGGCCTGGCGCGCGACGAACTCCAGCGGCGTCTCGCTGTTGCGCGCCACCGTCTCGGCGGCGCCAGCGGGCAGCGTGCCGGCGTGTGCGCAGGTGGCGGCGGTGACGTCACAATCACCGCTGGCCAGCAGGTCGGCCACCAGCGCATTGCGCATCGCCAGGCCCTGCGGCAGCAGCCCTGCGGTGGCGGCCGCGTCGCCGTCGACCAGCCCGCCGCCGCTGAGATACTCGTAGACGAACACCCGCGTCATCGCACCGCCCCCGCCATGCACCTCATCCCCGTGATCGACCTGATGCGTGGCCAGGTCGTGCGCGCCGTGCGCGGCGACCGCGCGTCGTACCGGCCGATCGTCTCCACCCTGTGCGCGGGCAGCGACCCGGTGACGGTGGCGCGCGCGCTGTGCGCGCATTGCGCCTCGGCGCGGCTGTACGCCGCCGACCTCGACGCGTTGACCGGCGGGCACGCCCAGGCCGAGGTGCTGCGGCGCATCCTGCGGGCCCTGCCCGAACTCGAGTTCTGGGTGGACGCCGGTTTCGCCGATGCCGATGCGGCGCAGCGCCTGTGCGAGCAGGTGGGCGAGGGCGCCGAGCGCATCGTGCCCATCTTCGCCAGCGAATCGCTGCGCTCGCGCGAGGAACTGGCGCGCTGCTTCGCCGACCGCGAGGCCGGCGTGCTCTCGCTCGACCGCCGCGACGGCCGGCGGCTGGATGCCGCCGGTTGCTGGGACACGCCCGCACTCTGGCCCAGCCGGGTGATCGTCATGACGCTGGAGCGCGTGGGCGCCGATGCCGGACCGGACCTGGCCACGCTGCGCGAGGTGCAGGCCCGTTCGCCTGCGACCCAGCTGGTCGGCGCGGGCGGCATCCGCCATGTGGAAGACCTTGCCGCAGCGCGCGAGGCCGGCGCGTACGCCTGGCTCGTCGCCAGTGCACTGCATGACGGCCGGCTGCCGCCGGTGCGCCCCTCATCGCCGTGACCGGCTCTCTGCCCCGCGTCCATGGACGCACTGCCATCATGTTTCGTGCCACCGCCTGCAAGGGGGGGCGCGCACCCCGGCGCCGCCGGTTTCGCCACACTGTGTGGCAGTTTTGGCCGCATCCTGCCCGCCGCGCTGTCCGCCCGCCCGGAGCCGCCGAGTGGCACATCGCTTGCGTGACGACGCATCCATGATCACCTCCCCACCGGCTGCGCCGGCCTGGACTTGTCCGTTCTGCCCACTGGCCTGTGACCACCTCGGCGTGCGCGCCGGCAGCGCCGCCCAGGCGCTGGAACTGCAGGGCGGCACCTGCGAACGGGCGAGCCGCGCGCTGTCGACCTTCGCCAGCGCACCGGCCGTGCCGGCGGCCGAGGTCGACGGCCGGGCTGCCGGCCTCGACGCAGCCATCGCCGCCGCCGCCGAGCGGCTCGCCGCCAGTCACCAGCCGCTGTTCGCCGGGCTGGGCACGGACGTCGCCGGCATGCGCGCCCTCTATCCGCTCGCCTGCGCCACCGGCGCGATCTGCGACGCCGCGCCCGGCGAGGCGCTGATGCACGGCCTGCGAGCGCTGCAGGACCGTGGCCAGTTCACCACGACGCTCGGCGAAGTGCGCGTGCGCGCCGACCTGATCGTCTTCATCGGCGCGATGCCGACGGCCCTCGCGCCGCTGATCGGGCAGCGGCTGGGCATCGGCGACCCGCAGGTGGCGCGGCGCCATGTCGTCGTCATCGGTCCCGAGGCGGGCGACGAAGCGACGCTGGCCGGTTGGGCCGGCGCGGGCGTGAGCGTGGAGACCCTCGCCGTGCAGGGCGACCTGTTCGACAGCGTGGCGCTGCTCGACGCGTTGGTCGCCCGGCGGCCGGGCATGACGGGCGCGGCCGTGCCGGAAGCCTGGCGTACGCTCGCCGAGCGCCTCCGTGCCGCGCGCTACGGCGTGCTGATCGGCACGCCGTCGAGGCTGCCGGCACAGGGCGCGCTGGTCGTCGAGGTCGTGCACCGCATCGTCGGCGAACTGAACCGCGAGACGCGCGCGGCGGCGCTGTGGATCGGCGGTGGCAACGGCGTGGCCACGGCCAACCAGGTGTTCACCTGGCTGTCCGGCCTGCCGCTGCGTTCGCGCGCAGGCCCGCGCGGGCTGGAGCACGAACCGCTGCGCTACGGCGGCACGCGGCTGATCGAGCAGGGCGCGGTCGACGCACTGCTGTGGGTGGCGAGCTTCGAGGCCGAGGCCGTGCCACCGTCGACGACGATGCCGACCATCGTGTTCGGGCATCCCGCGCTGGCCGCAGCGGTTCGCCGCCCCGGTGCCGTCTTCATTCCGGTCGCCACGCCGGGCATCGGCTGCAACGGCCATGTCTTCCGCACCGACGGCACGGTGCTGATGCCGCTGCGCGCCGTTCGGCCCGACGGCCTGCCGGCGCTGGCCGAAGTGGCCCGGCGAGTGCTGCTGGCCCTGCCGTCGAGGAGCGCGGCATGAGCATCGTTCTGATTCGCGGCGGCCGGGTCGTCGACCCGACGAACGGCGTCGATGCCGTGCGCGACCTCGTCGTGCGCGACGGCCGGATCGCCGCGCCCGTGCCGGGCGAGCGCCCCGACGAGACGATTGACGCCACCGGCTGCGTGGTGATGGCCGGCGGCATCGACATGCACACCCACATCGGCGGCGGCAAGGTCAACCTCGCGCGCATGCTGATGGCGGAGGACCACCGCGACGGCGCCAACCCGATCGCCTTGCCGGACAACCTGCTCGAGCTTGCCTCCTGCGGCACCTGTTCGCCGGGCACGCTGGCCACCGGCTACCGCTATGTCGAGATGGGCTACACCGCGGCCTTCGAGCCGGCGATGGTGCCGAGCAACGCGCGCCACGCCCACATGGAGATGGGCGACGTGCCGGTGCTCGACCACGGTGCCTACGTGATGCTCGGCAACGACGAGCTGTTCCTCGAGTTGCTGGCCCACGGCGGGCCGGACCTGAAGAACTTCGCCCAGATCCGCGATTACACCGCCTGGACCATCAACGCGTCCAAGGCGATGGGCGTGAAGGTGGTGAACCCCGGCGGCATCTCGGCCTTCAAGTTCAACCAGCGCAAGCTCGACGTCGACGAGCCGCACGTGCGCTGGCAGGTCACGCCGCGCCAGGTGGTGCACACGCTGGCGCGCGCATTGAAGGAACTCGGCGTGCCGCATCCGCTGCACATCCACGGCAGCAACCTCGGCGTGGCCGGCAACATCCGCTCGACGCTGGACACCATCGCCGCGCTGGAGGGCCTGCCGGCGCACCTGACGCACATCCAGTTCCACGCCTACGCCACCGAAGGGCCGAAGAAGTTCTCCTCGGCAGCGCTGCAGATCGCCGAAGCCGTCAACGCCAACCCGCAGATCAGCATCGACATCGGCCAGGTCATGTTCGGCCAGACCGTCACCGCGTCGGGCGACACGATGCGCCAGCATGCGCAGTCCGACCTGGCCAACCCGCGCAAGTGGGTCGGCGCGGACATCGAGCTGATGGCCGGCTGCGGCGTGGTGCCGTTCCGCTACCGCGAACAGAGCTACGTGAACGCGCTGCAGTGGGTGATCGGGCTGGAGATCTTCCTGCTGGTGAAGAACCCCTGGCAGGTGGTGCTGACCACCGACCACCCGAACGGTGGCCCGTTCACCAGCTACCCGCACCTGATCCGCCTGCTCATGGACCGCGGCTTCCGCGAGGAGCAGCTCGCCAGCCTGCACCCCGAGGTGGTGGCGAACTGCGCGCTCAAGTCGATCACCCGCGAGCTGACGATGGAAGAGATCGCAGTCATGACGCGCTGCGGCCCGGCGAAGCTGCTCGGCCTGAAGGAGCGCGGCCACCTGGGCGAGGGCGCGGCGGCCGACATCGCCATCTACCGCGAGCAGCCCGACCGCGAGGCGATGTTCCGCACGCCGGACTTCGTGTTCAAGGACGGCGTGCTGGTCGCGAAATCCGGCACGCTGCTGGCCACGCCGGTGGGCGGCACGCACTTCGTCGAACCGGGCTACGACCCGGCGATCGAGAAGACACTGCGCAAGCACTGGCAGGACCACGGCGCCATCCGGTTCGACAACGTCGCCATCACGCACGACGAGCTGTGCAGTTGCTGCAACGGCGGTCGGCTGCTGCCGGCGGCATGCTTCGAGGGCGGCGCATGAACCGCAACGGCGTCGCCATCGACGAGACCTTCGCCGAGGCCTTCCCGATGAAGGCGACGCGGCTGCTCATCACCGCGCACACGCTCGACTGGGCGCGCCATGCGGCGGTTGCCGCCACCGGTTTCGCCACCTCGGTCATCGCCTGCGGCTGCGAGGCCGGCATCGAGCGGGAGATCCCCGCTGGCGAAACACCCGACGGTCGTCCCGGCGTGGCGGTGCTGATCTTCGCCATGTCGGGCAAGGAACTCGCCAAGCAAATCGAGCGGCGCGTCGGCCAGTGCGTGCTGACGTGCCCGACCACGGCCGTCTACGCCGGCATCGCCGAGGGCGAGGCGGTCGCGCTGGGCAAGAACCTGCGCTTCTTCGGCGACGGCTGGCAGACCAGCAAGATGATCGGCGGGAAGCGCTACTGGCGCGTGCCGGTGATGGATGGCGAGTTCGTCGCGCAAGAGACCACCGCGGTGGTCAAGGGCGTGGGCGGAGGCAACCTGCTGCTGCTGGCGCGTGACACCGACGCGGCGCTCGCCGCGGCCGAGGCGGCGGTGGCGGCGATGAAGAAGCTGCCCAACGTGATCATGCCGTTCCCGGGCGGTGTGGTGCGCTCCGGTTCCAAGGTCGGCAGCAAGTACCCCGCGCTCGGCGCCTCGACCAACGACGCCTTCTGCCCCAGCCTGGTCGGCCTGGTGGCCAGCACCGAGTTGACCGGCGAAACGCGCTGCGTGATGGAGATCGTCATCGACGGGCTGACCGAGGCCGACGTCGGCGCGGCGATGCGCGTCGGCATGGAGGCCGGCATCGCGCTTGGCGCCGCAGGGGGGCTGCTGCGCATCTCGGCCGGCAACTACGGCGGCAAGCTCGGGCCGTTCCACTTCCACCTGCACAAGCTGATGGCAGGAGCGGCGGCATGAGCGGCTTCTCGCTGACCCTGAAGGCTGCCGTGCCACTGCGGCTGGACCTGCGAGGCATCACGCCGGTGGCACTCGCGGCGCTGTCGGCGGACAAGGTCGAGCGGCTGACGGTCGGCCACGGCAATGCGCTGCTGCCACTCGGCGAGTTCTTCCGCGTCACCGCGCGCAGTGACGACACCCTGCTGCTGCAGGGCGAGCTGTCGCGTTGCGACCATGTCGGCTGGCAGATGGACGGCGGCGTGCTGGTCGCCGAAGGCAGCGTGGGCGACTGCGCCGGCGGCGGCATGACGTCCGGCACGCTCAGCGTGAAGGGCGACGCCGGCGCGCTCGCCGCCTGCGAAATGGCCGGCGGAACACTCAGTATCGAAGGCAGCGTCGGCGACTTCGCCGCCAGCACGCTGCCCGGCAGCATGGACGGCATGCGCGGCGGCACGCTGATCGTGCGCGGCAACGCCGGTGCGCGTTTCGGCGACCGCATGCGCCGCGGCACGGCGCTGATCTTCGGCGATGCGGGCGACTTCCTCGCCTCGCGCATGGTCGCCGGCACCATCGCGCTGGCCGGCCGCGCCGGCGCGCACGTGGGCTACGGCATGCGCCGCGGCAGCGTGGTCCTTGCCGGGCCGGCGCCGGCGCCTTCATCGAGCTTCGTGCCCGCCGTGGCCGGCGCCCCTGTATTCTGGCAATTGCTGACGCGCGACCTGGCGCCGCACGGCGGCGTGTTTGCATCGCTGTCCGCACGTGGCATCGTCCGCCACCTCGGCGACATCGCCGCCGGCGGCAAGGGCGAGCTGATCGTCGTGCGCTGAACCCTTTCTCTCCACTGTTCGCGAACCATGAGCAACGACTACCTCTTTCATGCCGGCGAGGCCACCGTGCTGGCCGCCGACGGCCAGTTCACCGACGCGATGCCCGAGATCCTCATCGGCCGCACCAGCGGCCCGGTGGGCCAGGCCTTCGCCAACATGATGGCGCAGAGCAAGGGCCACACCGCGATGTTCGCGATCCGTGCCTGCAACCAGCTGGTGCGTCCGGCGACCATCGTCGTGCCCAAGGTGACGCTGAAGGACGTCGCCAACATCGACCTGTTCGGTGGCGTGGTGCAGAGCGCCACCGCCGACGCGGTGATCGACAGCGTGATCGACGGCGTGATCCCGAAGTCGCTGGCCAACGAGCTGTGCATCATCAGTCTGGTGTGGATCGACCCGCGTTGCGCGAAGGATCCGAACCTCGACAAGAAAGACATGTACCGCACCAACTACGAGGCGACCAAGCTCGCCATCAAGCGGGCGCTGAACAACGAGCCTTCGATCGAGGAACTGGTCGCGAACCGCCATTCGATCAAGCACGACATGGACGACTGGTCCTGACCGGGTTGTCATGAGCGTCGTCGCGCTGCTCGACGACCGCCATGCGAGCGTCGAGAACCCCACCAGCCGGCTCTACACCGGCTTCGTGCGGGAGCACCGCTGCGACCGGCCGGACCATCTCGACGCCGTGTGGACGGATGTCGAGTGCGATCAGCGCGAAGGCCTGCACGCGCTGCTGCTCGCCGACTACGAGTGGGGCGCGCGGCTGCTGAAGGCCGGGCACGAGCACCTGGCGGTCCGGGACGCGGGGGCGCTGCGCGTGCTGATGTTCGAACGCTGCGAGCGGCTGTCGCATGAGGCGGCGACGCGCTGGCTGGACGCGCAGCCTGGGCACGACGGGCCGGCCGGCACGATGGACCTGCGCGCGAGCGTCGATCTCGCGCAGTTCACCGAGGCGATTGCGCGCATCCACGAAGCCATCGCCGCCGGCGAGACCTACCAGGTCAACTTCACCTACCGGCTGCACGGCAGCGCCCACGGCACGCCGCTGGCGCTGTATCGCGCGCTGCGCGACCGCCAGCCGGTGGCCTACGGCGCCTACATCGTGCTGCCCGAAGGTGATGACATCAGCCACGTGCTGTCCTGCTCGCCGGAGCTGTTCGTGCGCGGCGAGGGGGGCACCGTCACCGCACGGCCGATGAAGGGCACGGCCTCGCGCTTCGCCGCCCCCGAGGGCGACAGCGAAACGGCACGCATGCTGTCGCTGGACATCAAGAACCGCGCCGAGAACCTGATGATCGTCGACCTGCTGCGCAACGACCTCGGTCGCATCGCGCGCATCGGTTCCGTGAGAGTGCCGGAGCTGTTCGCCATCGAGCCCTATGCGACGGTGTTCCAGATGACCTCCACCGTGCAGGCCAGCCTGCGGCCGGAGATCGGATTCCCCGACCTGCTGCGCGCGGTCTTCCCCTGCGGTTCGATCACCGGCGCACCCAAGCACCACACGATGCAGCTGATCGCCGGCCTGGAGTCCACGCCGCGCGGCCTGTACTGCGGTGCCATCGGCTGGGTCGACGCACCGCGCCACGGTGAACGCATCGGCGACTTCTGCCTGTCGGTGGCGATACGCACGCTGACGCTCGGTCCCGAAGCGCGCGGCCTGCGGCCGCTGACGCTCGGCGTGGGTGCAGGCATCGTCCAGGACAGCCGGGCCGACGACGAGTTCGAGGAGTGCCGCCTGAAGGCGCGCTTCCTCACCGGCCTGGACCCGGGCTTCGAGCTGTTCGAGACGGTGCCGTGCTCTGCGACGGGCGAGTTGCCGCACCTGAACCGGCACCTCGATCGGCTCGCTCGCAGTGCCGGGGCGCTCGGCTTCGACCTCGACCTCGACGCGGCGCGCCGCACGCTCGAGGCCGCGGCGGCGGAACACCATGCCACGCCGCGCCGCCTTCGGCTCGCGCTGGCGCACGACGGCCGGCTCGCGCTCACGCAGGCGCCGCTGCCGCCGCTGCACGCCGGCGAGGTGCGGCTGCGCATTGCCGGCGAGCGGCTGCCCGACACCGACCCGCTGTCCGCGCACAAGACCACGCGGCGTGCCCTCTACGACGCCGGGGTGCGCGCCGCCGAGCGCGAGGGCGCCTTCGACAGCCTGTTCTTCAGCGAAGGTGGCTGGCTGGTCGAGGGCGGGCGCAGCTCGGTGTTCGTGCGGCTCGGCGGCCGCTGGTTCACCCCGCCGTTGGCCGACGGCGCGCTGCCCGGCGTGATGCGCGCAGTGCTGCTCGACGACCCGGCGCTGGACGCCCGCGAACGTCGCCTCACGCGCGCCGACGTCGATGCCGCCGAGGCGCTGATGGTCTGCAATGCGCTGCGCGGCGCGCTGCCGGCCCGCGTGCTGCACGAGGACCGTGTGTCGTGAGGCTGGCGCTGTTCGACCTCGACCACACGCTGATTCCCTTCGACAGCGGCATGGCCTGGACGCGGCATCTGGTCGCGCTCGGTGCGCTCGACGCCGCTGCCGAGCAGCGCTACCTCGACTTCTGCCACCAGTACGTCGCCGGCACGCTCGACATCCACGCCATGCACCGCGCCAGCATGGCGCCGCTGGCGGCCTTCGCGCCGGCACAGCTGAGCGCCTGGCGTGAGCAGTTCGCGCGCGCGATGGTGCCGCGGCTGCCTCGGTCGATGCAGGATCTGGTGGCCTGGCACCATGAGCGCGGCGACCTCTGCGCCATCGTCACCGCCACTTCGCACTGGCTGGCCGAGCCGTTCGCGCAGGCCTTCGGCATCGCGCACCTGGTGGCCACCGAGTCGCTGTTCGTCGACGGGCGTCCCAGCGGCGAGATCGACGGCCTGGCCTGCTACCGCGAGCACAAGGTGACCAAGGTCGAGGCCTGGCTGGCCGAGCTTGCGGCGCCGCCGCTCGCGGCCTTCGAGGCCTCGTGGTTCTACTCGGACTCGGCCGGCGACCTGCCGTTGCTGCAGCGCGTCACGCATCCAGTGGCGGTGCGCCCCGATCCGCGCCTGCGTGAACATTGCCTCGCCGCCGGCTGGCCCGTGCTCGAGGCGGACTGACACGGGCCGGTTTGCACTCAAGTCGTGCGCCATTCCTGTCGATAGCCGTGCTCAGACCCGGGTCAGACTGCCCGCGGGTGGGGAGAACGCGACATGGAATGGATTCGCAAGGTCAGCCTGGTGCGCCGGGTGGCGATCGGTTTCTCGGTGATGGGGGCCTGGTGCGTGGCACTCGGCGCGGCGGCGGTCTGGGCGCTGTCCGGCAGCGCGACCGCCTGGGCCATCGCAGCGGCGACTGGTACGGGATGCCTGTTCGCGCTGCTGGCCGGCTGGGTGATCCGCGCGAGCATCAAGGACTCGGTCGAGTCCACCATCGACGCGGTGATCCGCATCGCCGGCGGCGACCTCGAGACGAAGATCGAGTCGCCGGGCAAGGACGAGATCTCCTGGCTGCGCGCCGAGCTCAACGGCATGCGCAAGAAGCTGCGCACCATGGTGCTGGAAGTGCGCCAGACGGTGGACGGCGTGAACACGGCGTCGGCGGAGATCGCCTCGGGCAACACCGACCTGTCCTCGCGCACCGAGAGCCAGGCCGGCGCGCTGCAGCAGACGGCGAGTTCGATGCAGTCGCTCGCACTGTCCGTGCGCAGCAACGCCGAGAACACCCACAAGGCGCGCGAAGAGGTGTCGCAGTCCAGCGCAGCGGCCGGGCGCGGCGCGCAGACCATGCAGGACGTGGTGGCGCGCATGAACGAGATCCACGCCAGCGCGACGCGCATCGGTGAAATCGTCGGCGTGATCGACGGCATCGCCTTCCAGACCAACATCCTCGCGCTGAATGCCGCCGTCGAGGCGGCGCGCGCCGGCGAGCATGGCCGGGGCTTCGCGGTGGTGGCCTCCGAGGTGCGCGCGCTGGCGCAGCGAAGTTCGACGGCGGCGCGCGAGATCAAGGCGCTGATCAGCGACTCCGCCGCCAAGGTGGATGCCGGATCGCGGCTGGTCGACGACGCCGGGCAGACGATGCGGGAGATCCTGGACAGCGTGAAGCGCGTCTCCACGCTGATCGGCGAGATCGCCGACGCCGGCGAATCGCAGAGCAGCGGCATCGCCGAGATGAATCAGGCGGTGACGCAGATCGACACCATGACGCAGCAGAACGCCGCCCTGGTGGAGCAGCTCGCTGCCGCGGCGCAGTCGCTGCGGGGTCAGTCGGGCCGGCTCACCGAATCGATGGGCTCATTCCGCGTCGTGGCCTGAGGCGCCGCCGGCCATTGCCGCGCGCAGCGAAGCGACGCGCTTCCTCGTGCCCGGATGCGTGGCAGTGTCCTGCTGCAGCCCCTGGTGCGTGAACGCGGCCAGCGCCTCCTGCGGCGGCCGGCCGAGCAGGCGCATCACCCGCATCGCATAGGCATCGGCCTCGAACTCCTGCCGGTGCGCAGTGGCCGAGGCTTCGCGGCCGAGCTGGTACGCCACCGGGTCGGTGGCCTGGGGTGTCACCTCGCCGGGCACCCAATGCCGGTAGACCGCCCCCATCTGCTGCCAGTGCAGCCCTGCCACATGGCCGAGTTCATGGGCGAGCACGAACAGCCGCACCCCTTCGGGCATGTCGGCGAGCGACTCGTGGGCGACGACGATGCGGCCGTGCAGGGTTTCGGCGATCGTGCCGGCACTGACGACGCGCAGTTCGGCCGGCACGTCCGCCGGCAGGGCGGCGCGGACCTGATCGAAGCTGCGCCGCACTGTTTGCGTGCGCGGCCCCTCGGACGCGACCGGCATGGCGTCGAGCCGCACCTGCTGCGAGCGACGCAGGACGTCAACGATGTCCTCGCCGCGCGCCGGCTGGGCAAGCGCGAGACCGAGAAGTGTCAGCTGGAACCATCGCATGTCGCACCTCCGTGGGGCATGCCGGGCCACGGCTGCCGTTGCGGGGGGTCAACGCAACAAGTGTGCCTGTTCGAGGGTTAACCCTGATCTGCGGGGCAGAAACCGGTCAGATTTGGATGAGACCCCACTGCAGCGCCACCAGCGTCAGTTCGGACTGGTTGCTGGCGCCGAGCTTCTGCTTGACGTGATACAGGTGCGTGCCCACGGTGCTCGGCGAGAGATTCAGGTTCTCGGCGATCTGAGCCACGCTGTGGCCGCGCGCGAGCTGCAGGAACACCGAGAACTCGCGCTCGGACAGCATCTGTGCCGGACTGGTGTCGCCCTTCACCTGCGCCATGGCCAGCGCGCGCGCCGTCTGCGCGTCGACATAGGTCTCGTGGCGAGACACCGCCGTGACGGCGGCGATCAGCGCCTCGGGGGCGCTTCGCTTGGTCAGGTATCCGAGCGCGCCGGCGCGCAGCACGCGCTGCGGATGGGCGGTGTCCTCGTGCGCCGAGAGCGCGAGGATGCGCACCTTCGGGTCCTGCGCGACGAGGCGACGCACCGCTTCCAGACCGCCCATGCCGGGCATGGACAGGTCCATCACCACCACGTCGGGCTTCGCGCGGGCATATTCGGAACAGGCCTGTTCGCCGGTGTCGAGCTCGGCCACGACCTCGACCTGCGCGTCCGCCAGCAGCATGCGAAAGCCCATGCGCACCAGCGCATGGTCGTCGACGAGCATCACGCGGATCATGGGTTCTCCCTGGGCAGGGGCATGCGCACCGCGAGTTGCGCGCCCCGGGGTTGGACGTTCTCGAGCGCAATGCTGCCGTGCAGCCCCTCGACGCGCTCGGTGAGCCAGCGCAGCCCGTAGTGCCCGCTGCGCGGCAGGCCTTCGGCGGGCAGGCCGCGACCGTCGTCGCGCAGGCTCAGCCGCACCTCGTCGGCCGAGCCGGCGAGTTGCAGCACGAGGTGCTTCGCCTCGCCGTGGCGCAACGCGTTGGTGAGGCCTTCCTGCGCGGCGCGGTACAGCGCCAGCGCCACCTCGGCCGGCAGCCGTGCCTCGCCGAGCGCGACGGCCACGTCGATCGTCACGCCTTCATGGCTGCGCCGGGTGCGCTCGACGAGGTCGGCGATCGCGTCGGCGAGGCCGAAGTTGTCCAGCACCAGCGGCGTCAGCCGCGGGATGATGCCGTGCATCGCGTCGTACAGCCGCGAGGATTCGTCGGCAATCACGCGCGCCGCCCGCTCGGCCTGCGGGTCCTTGCCCGCACTGCGCTGCGCGATCGACAGCGCCATGCTGCGCATCGCGGTGACCGACTGCCCCAGTTCGTCGTGCAACTCGCGCGCGATCATCAGCCGCTCCTGTTCGATGTGGTGGTCGATCCAGCGCGTCAGCTCGCGGCTGTCGGAGAGCTGCAGTTCGGCGCGCACCGCGCGCCGCTCGGTCTCGATGTGGCGCTTCAGTTCGCCGACCATGCGGTTGAAGGCCGCGCCGATGGCGCCGGCCTCGTGGCCGGGCAAGGGTGGCAGGGTGACGTCGAAGCGGCCGCGCTGCAGTGCCTCGAGCGCCCCGACGATCCGCCCGAAGGGCCGCACGGTGCGGCCGACCAGCCAGAACACCAGCAGGTTGACGACGACCAGCAGCGCCAGCGAGCCGCTGACCAGCAACACCGCGTAGTCCCAGGCGTCGATCGCGGCACGCGAGGCGTTCGAGCGCACCTCCAGCTTGCCGTCCGGGAATTCGATGGCATGCACCGAGGGCAGCGGCGCGATCAGCGCCGCGAACCACTCCGGCGCGTCACGACCGGCCTTGTAGGGCGAGGGCGGCGAGCGGTACAGCTCCTTGCCCTGCTTGTCGTACAGCGTGACGTCATTCGAGCGGATGCGGCCGGTGCCCTGCAGGAACCCGAGCATCGCCGGCGTTCCCTGCGCGGCATAAAGCCAGGCGGTGCGGTTCAGCAGCTGCGAGGCGACGCGATTCGCCGCCACCACTTCCTCGTGTACCGAGTCGCGCATGCTGCGCAGCTGCAGGCCCAGTACGGCGGCGAGGAAGAGCAGCGTCAGCGCGCCGACGATGAGGTTGATCTTCAGCCGCAGTGTCATGGGCCGGCCCCGAAGTCTCCGCGCGCGGCGTAGCGATCCAGCGCCGCGACCATCGCCGCGACCATCGCCGGGTGTGCCGGGTCGTGCCCGGCGTGCTCGACCCAGGCCAGTGCCGCATGCGGCAGCCGGCGCTGCAGCGCGATCGCGCCTTCGGCGGGGCAGACGTGGTCGTCGCGGGCATGCAGCAGCAGCGTCGGCACGCGCGGTATCGCCTCGCAGCGCTCGAGCAGCGTCGGTGACTGCAGCCAGCATCCATGGCGCAGATAGTGCGCCTGCACGCGCAGGCGGTCGACCTGCGCGGCGAGCGCCTCGCCTTCGGGTGCTGCCGCGCCCGTGCCGGCCAGCGACTGCTCGCGACGCCACCAACTGAGCGCGGCGCCCTCGCGCCTCGCCGGGTCCGGCGACGACAGCGCCTCGGCGAGTTCATCGAGCGAGAGCTCGCCGAAGAAGGCGGCGACGTCCTGCGCACGGGCAAGGAAGGTGGCACGCAGCAGCAGCGCGGCGATCGCGTCCGGCTCGGCGGCGGCGTGGGCCAGCGCCAGGCTGGCTCCCCAGGACCCGCCGGCGACCAGCCAGCGCCGGATGCCCAGGTGCTCGCGAATGCGCCGCAGGTCGGCGATCAGGTCGTCCGTGGTGTTGTCGGCCGTCCCGCCGCGCGGCGTGCTGCCGCCCGCGCCGCGCTGGTCGGGGCAGATGATGCGATAGCGCACCGGGTCGAAGAAGCGGCGCAGCAGCGGCGAGCAGCCCGAACCCGGCCCGCCGTGCAGCACCACGGCGGGGATACCGCGGGGCTGACCGAACTCCTGCACCTGCAGCACATGGCCGCCGGGCACGGCGAGCGCGTGCGTGGCGAGCAGGGGGGGATCGGCATGGAGCGGCACACGGCGATGGTATCGGTACACCAAGTCGGGCCGCTTGACCATGACCCCGGGAGAAGCCGGAGCGGGATTCAAGAAATTCATGAGGCTCGATTCATGGTGCGGGGACTGTGCGAACGGCGGGCCAGGCGCGAGCATTCAGTGCGGGATGAATCCATCCCCACGGTGTCCATCCGGCGCCGTGCCACCCTCAGGAGACTGTTCCATGCAATGGCAAACCCCGACTGCTGCCGACTTCCGCTTCGGTTTCGAAATCACCATGTACGTCGCCGCCCGCTGAGCGACTGATGCCGGGCCGCCGCGCGTGAAGCCACGCGAGGCGGCCTTCTCGTTTGCACCCCATGCGCATCACCATCCTTGGATCGGCCGCCGGCGGCGGTTTCCCGCAGTGGAACTGCAACTGCCGCAACTGCGCGGGCGTGCGCGACGGCAGCGTGAAGGCGAAGCCGCGCACCCAGTCGTCGATCTTCGTGCAGGCCGATGCCGGCCGTGACGGCGTGCTCTTCAACGCATCGCCCGACATCCTCGAGCAGATCCGCTCCCACCCTGCGCTGCAGCCCGGACGCGCCATCCGCGATACCGCGATCGCCGGCGTCGTGCTGATGGACGGACAGATCGACCATGCCACCGGCTTGTTCATGCTGCGAGAACGTGGCCGGCCGCTGCCGCTGTGGTGCACCGACCCGGTGGAGGAGGACCTCAGCACCGGCAACCCGGTGCTCAAGGTGCTCGGCCACTACTGCGGCGTGGACCGTCATCGCATCGGCCTCGATGGCGCCGCGTTCGAGGTCCAGGGCGCCGAGCATCTGGGCTTTCGCGCCTTCCCGCTGTCGAGCAAGGCGGCGCCGTACTCGCCGCACCGCGACGCGCCGGTGCCCGGCGACAACATCGGCATGCTGATCACCGACCGGCGCAGCGGCCGCAGTGCCTTCTATGCGCCCGGCCTCGGCGAGATCACGCCGGCGCTGTTCGACGTGATGAGCGGCGCCGACGCGGTGCTCGTCGACGGCACCTTCTGGACCGACGACGAGATGATCCGGCTCGGACTCTCGAAGAAGACCGCCCGCGACATCGGCCACCTGCCGCAGAGCGGCGCGGGCGGCATGATCGAATGGCTGGACCGGCTGCCGCCAGCGACACGCTGCTTCCTCATCCACATCAACAACACCAACCCCATCCTCGACGAGGACTCGGCGGAGCGCGCGGAACTGGCACGCCACCGCATCGAGCCGTGCGAGGACGGCATGACGATCGAGATCTGACATGACCACCACCGTACCGGCCTGGGACCGCGTGGAGTTCGAAGCCAGGCTGCGCGAGCGCGGCCGCTCGTACCACATCCACCACCCGTTCAACGTGATGCTCAACACGGGCAAGGCCACGCCCGAGCAGATCCGCGGCTGGGTGGCGAACCGCTTCTACTACCAGATCGCCATCCCCATCAAGGACGCAGCGGTGATGTCCAACTGCCCCGACCGCGAAGTGCGGCGGGGCTGGGTGCAGCGCATCCTGGACCATGACGGCTTCGAGATCGGCAGCGTGAAGGATCCGGGTGGCATCGAGGCCTGGCTGCGCCTGGCCGAAGCCGTCGGGCTGACGCGCGAGGAGGTCGAGGACCAGCGCCACCTGATCCCGGCGGTGAAGTTCGCCGTCGACGCCTACGTCAACTTCGCGCGCCGTGCGCCCTGGCAGGAGGCGGTGTGCTCCTCGCTTACCGAACTGTTCGCGCCGGAGATCCACAAGCAGCGCCTGGCCACCTGGCCCGAGCACTACGGCTGGATCGAGACCGAAGGCCTGGCCTACTTCCGCAATCGCGTCAGCCAGGCGCGGCGCGACGTGGAGCAGGGGCTGGCGATCACGCTGGACCACTTCGACACGCGGCCGTTGCAGGAGCGCGCCCTCGAGGTGCTGCAATTCAAGCTCGACATCCTCTGGGCGATGAACGACGCGATGGCGCTGAAGTACGGGGTGAACGCTTGAGCGAACTCGGCATCGACAGCCGGCCGCGCGTCGGCACGGGGTTCCGCCTGCAGTGGGAGCCGGCCCAGGACTGCCACGTGCTGCTCTACCCCGAGGGCATGGTCAAGCTCAACGGCAGTGCCGGCGAGATCATGAAGCGCTGCGACGGCCAGCGCACCGTCGCCGAGATCGTCGCCGACCTCGAGGCGACCTTCGACGCGCAGGGGCTGCACGGCGACGTGGTCGCCTTCGTCGAACTGGCCGCCAAGCAACGCTGGCTCACCTGGGACTGATGCCATGAAGGTCGGACCGCCGCTGTGGCTGCTCGCCGAGCTCACCTACCGCTGTCCGCTGCACTGCGTGTTCTGCTACAACCCGGTGGACTACGCGGCGCAGCCGGCCGAGCTCGCCACCGAGGACTGGCTGCGCGTGTTGCGCGAGGGTCGCGAGATGGGCGCCGTGCAACTCGGCCTGTCCGGCGGCGAGCCGCTGCTGCGCGACGACCTCGAGGTCATCGTCGCCGAGGCGCGCCGCCTCGGCTACTACAGCAACCTGCTCACCTCCGGCGTCGGCCTGACGGCGCAGCGCGCCGCCGCGCTGAAGGCAGCCGGGCTGGACCACGTGCAGCTGTCGTTCCAGGATTCGACGCGCGAGATGAACGACTTCCTCTCGCACACCAAGACCTTCGAGTTGAAGAACCGGGTGGCGAAGGTCATCAAGGACCAGGGCTGGCCGATGGTCATGAACGTGGTGATCCACCGGCTCAACATCGACCACATTGGCCGCATCATCGAGATGGCCGCCGAGCTGGGCGCCGAGTACATCGAGCTGGCGAACACGCAGTACTACTCCTGGGCCTTCGTCAACCGTGCGCAGCTGCTGCCCACGCGCGAGCAGCTTCGCCGCGCCGAGGCCGTGACCGACGAATGGCGCCGGAAACTCGAGGGCCGCATGCGCATCTTCTTCGTCGCTCCCGACTACCACGAGGGCAAGGCGAAGAAGTGCGTCAACGGCTGGGGCAGCATGTTCCTCACCGTCGCGCCTGACGGCACCGCGCTGCCTTGTCATACCGCGAAGATGCTGCCCGGCCTCACGTTCCCGAACGTGCGCGAGCAGGGGCTGCGCGAGATCTGGTTCGAGTCCGAGGGCTTCAACCGCTACCGCGGCACCGGCTGGATGAAGGAGCCCTGCGCGAGCTGCGAACACAAGGAAGAAGACCTCGGCGGCTGCCGCTGCCAGGCCTGGCTGATCGCACAGGACGCCGAGGCCGCCGACCCGGTGTGCCGCAAGAGCCCGCACCATGCCAAGGTGCTGGCTGCGGTGGACGAGGCGGAAGCGGCGGCGCGCACGCGCGTCACCGAGCACCCGCTGGTGTTCCGCGACCCGGCCGAGTCGCGCCGGCTGGCGGCGCAGGCGACGATCCCCGCGAACTGACCGGCATCCGCCGATCAGCGCGACTGCACGTAGGCCGCGACGGCCTTGAGCTGCTGCGTCGTCATCGCGGCGATCTCGTTCTTCATCACCACGCCGTGCGGGCGCAGCGGCGTGCGAAAGGCCTGCAGCTGCTTGTAGACATAGGCCGAGCGCTGTCCGGCGAGGCGGGGGAAGCCGGCCGCGCCTTCGGCGTTGTCGCCATGGCACTGCTTGCAGGGGAGCACGCCCTTGTTGGGCAACCCCTTGTCGTAGATGCGCTTGCCCAGGGCGACGAGCCCGGGCTGGCCGGGCCTGCCCGGCGCCGGTGACTGCGCGGCGTAGTAGTCGGCCAGACCCTCGATCTGCTCGTCGCTCAACAGCGCCGAGATGCCCCACATGTAGGCCTGGATGTCCGTCTCGGAGCGTGCCTGACTGCGGAAGTCCTTCAGCTGGCGGATCGTGTAGTCACGCATCTGCCCGGCGAGCGAGGGGATCATCGGCTTGTCGCTGCGCCCGCCCTCGCCGTGGCAGGAAGCACAGACGTGCACGGCGCGCTGCACCGAGTCGAGATCGGCATTGGCGGTCTGCGCCTGGGCAGCGGACGCGCCGGCGACCATGGCCAGGGCCAGCAGTCGGTGAATTCTCATCGTGTCCCTCCAGGGTTGCTCCCGCAGGGATTCTCGGAGCGCCCGCCGAGGTGCGGATTGCGGCGCGTCAAGCGCGAAGGACTACTCTTCCAACCTCAGGATCTCGAGCTGCTCGAGCACCGTCTCGAAGGTGCCGGTGCCGGCGGGCATCTGCATCAGCGGCTTGCCTTGGGGATCGAGCAGCCAGACGCTCGGATAGACGAGTTGGCGGGCGCGCTCGTCGCCGATGGCGCGCATGAAGTCGGCATAGGGCAGCGACTTGTCGCCGATGCGGAAGAACAGTCGGTCGGCCTGCACGCTGAGGCTGCTGCGCATCTCGTAGACGATCCATTCTTTCGCGAAGTGTGGCACCAGCTCGGCAGCGTTCTTCTCCAGGAAGGCCTCGTACTTGCGGCAGAAGGCGCAATCGTTCGCGCCGAGATAGAGGTAGACGCGCTTGTTCTCTCGCTGCGCGCGCTGCAGGGCGGCACTGAGGTCGAACTCGTAGCGCTGCGGCGTCCCGGCGGGTGGGATCGACGTCGGTGCATAGCGAGCCGGGAACCCCGCCACGGCCGCGGCGGCGCTCGCGGCGAGCACGAGGGCGATCCCGAGGCGGTGCCAGCTCATGTGGTTCAGCCGATCGCCAGCGTGCCGACGAACTGGCCGTCCTTGGTGTCGGTCACGTCGGCGCGCAGTTCGCCCTTGCCGTGGGGAACGAAGTGAAAGCGCAGCGTCGGGTTCTCGCTGACCGAGAAGTCGAGCTCGGCGTCGAACACCTTGCGTCCACCGTAGCTGACGCGGATCGAGCGCACGAAGTGCGGCGGGATGTACATCACCGTCTGCTGGTTCAGCTCGAAGCCGGTGTCGTTGGGATGGACCACGGTCACGTCGACCGCGACCGGCTGGTCCATGCGCACTTCGCCGGCGACCTTCAGGATGGTCTTGCCGATCAGGTGCAGGGCCTCGCGGTTCGGCGGCGCCGAGCAGCCCCCGGAGGTCTTCACGTAGCGAGAGTCGGTGTGCAACTCGCCGCTGGAAAGTTCGCTGACCACGCGCACGTGGCTGTATTCGTCGACGCGCAGGCGCGTCTCGAAATCGGCCTGGCCGACCTCGGTGGTGAGGTCGAGCACCGCCGCCACCGGGGAGGGGTTCTTGTCGACCACGATGTACAGCTTGCGCACGAACAGCTCGGGCTTCTGCGGCAGCTTGGAGACCACCTTCACCGGCACCGAGGCGCCATAGGCCGCGCGCAGCGGCGCCACCACCTGCACGATGCTCTGTCCCTGGATCAGTGTCCTGCCGGGGAACAGCCTCGCGCTGAGCCGCTCCCATTCGGGCGAGCCGGCGTCGTGGGTCGCGCTCGGCAGTCCGCCGGGCGCTGCGAAGGACGCGGCGGGTGCGACGGTCAGCGCGGCGAGGCCGAGCAGGGCGTGGCGGCGGTTGCGGTCAGGGTGCATGTCGGACGGCTCCACGGACTACTTGTACATCAGTTCGCGCTCGAAGCGCAGGAAGGCGATGGAGGCATTGCGGCGGTGGATCACGTCGTACTGGTCCCAGCCCTCGTACTCGGGCAGGTCTCCCGCCTCGGCCACGTCGAGCAGCGAGGTTCCGGTGGCGACCAACTCGCGCGCCTTGGCTTCGAGCCGGACGAGGTAGCGCTCCACCGCATCGACCAGCGCCGCCGACGAGGCGGGTCCATGGCCGGGCACGACCGTGCGCGGCCGCAGGCCACGCAGTTCGGCGAGCGCCTGCTTCCATTGCGCGAGGTTGCCGTCCTGGATGTCGGGCACGCGGTTCGCGTCGAGCAGGCCGCCGGCGAAGAGCACGCCGCTGGTCTCGTCGAGCACGGCGATGTCGCCCGGCCCGCTGGCGTGGCCGAAGTGGAGCACGCGCACCGGCCGGCCGATCAGGGCCAGCATGTGCGGCTCGTCGAATTGCTGATCCGGCTCGTACAGCGCGGTGCCGGCCAGCGGCGCCTCGCCGACGGTCTGGCGCATCTGCTTGAGGCAGTTCTCGCAGCGTGCCGCCATCAGCCGGGCGGTGCGGCTGTGCATGCGGATCGGGACGCCGGCGTCCTGGAAGGCCTTGCCGCCGAACAGGAACTCCGGTCGCGTGTGCGTGATCAGCGCCAGCCTCACCGGCCGGTCGGTGACCGCGCGGATCGTGGCCAGGATCGCTCGCCCGTGCGCGTAGGAGGTGCCGGTGTCCACCGCGATCACGCCGGTCTCGCCGACGATGAAGCCGGCGTTGCCGATGCGGCCGAGGTTGACCCCGTCGGCGGTGCCACCGGTGCCGGGCACCATGTAGACGCCAGGGGCCAGGGCGCGCGCGAGCGGCGGCGCGCCGGGCGCGGCCGAAGGCGCAGGCGTGGCGGCGCAGCCTGCCAGCGCGGTCGCGCCGAGGCCGAGCAGCACGCGCCGCCGCGAGATCCCTGCCATGGTCGCCGTGGTTTCCTACTTCTTCTCGGCGATCGCCTTCAGGTTTGCCAGCCCCGACTTGTAGACGCCGGTGATCGCCGCGACGGCGGCCTCGTCGTTCTGATCGGGCGGCGGGTCGTTGTTCGGATAGCCGCGATAGAACGCGCCGCGCCACTCCACCAGCGAACCGCTGCCCTCAGGCTTCACGGTGAGCGTCGAGGTGTAGTTGGTGACGGGCAGGGCGCCGCCATCCTTGGCGCGATAGCTGTAGCGCATCTTGGTCGCGTCGTAGGCCTCCAGCGTCTCGGTCAGCGCGCCGCCGCTCTTCAGCTTGAGCTGGCGCACCGAACCCTCCTCGTTGCCCTTGTCCGCCGGACTCTCGGCGACGGCCGGGTGCCAGTCCTTCAGCGCGCCGAAATTCTTCACGAGACCCCACACCTTGTCGGCCGGCGCGTCGATGGTGATCGTCTCGGTCACCTTCTGGCGCGTCGGTCCGTGGGCGGCGCCGGGGGGGATCAGGCCGGCCGCCAGGGCCAGCGCGGTCAGCCATCGCGCACTGCTCAGTTGCATCGGGGTTCTCCTCGGTTGTCGTGGATGCGGAGGGGTGGGTCGCTCAGGGGCTGGTCGGCGCACCGATGAAGGCGCCGAAGCCGCGGCTGTTGCTGCCGGTGGCGATCGTGTCGAGGCTGCGACCGGTGGCGGCGTCGAGCACGGACACGTTGTCGTCCATCCAGTTGACGACGTAGACACGCTCGCCGTGCGCCGCGATGCCCTCGGGATAGGCGAAGCCGGGCAGCGTGCGCTGCACGGCGAGCGTCTCGGCGTCGATCACGCTCACGCTGTTGCCGTGCTGGTTGGTCACGTACAGCAGCGTGCCGTCGCGCGCCAGCGCCGCGCCGTAGGGCGCGCGGCCGACCTTGATGGTCGCGGTCACGGCCAAGCTGGGCAGGTCGACCACCGAGACGTCGTCGCTGAGCACGTTGAGCGCATACAGCCGCTGGCGGGGCTCGTCGATCAGCAACGCGAAGGGGTGCGTGCCGACCTTCACGCGCGCGCGCACCGAGCGGCTGGGCAGGTCGATCGCCGCGACGCTGTCGTCGTCACGCTCGGCGACGTAGACGGTGCGCCCGTCGGCCGCCGCGGCAACGCCCGCCGGGGCCTTGCCCACTTCGATCTCCACCGGCGCGGCGTCGTGCCGGCCGGCATCGAGGACGAGCAGGCGGTTGCGGTACCAGTCGGCGACGAACACCCGCGTTCCGTCCGCCGAGGCGTCGATGCCCACCGGAGCGCCGCCGGCGGGCAGGGTGTCGACGACGCGCTGCGTGCGCATGTCGATCACCGAGACCGTTCGGCTGTCCGGGTTGGAGACGAACACCTTGCCGGCCCGGCTGACCGCCACCACGCCCGCCGGCGAGCGCCCCACCGGCACGGTGGCGACCACCTTGTGCTGCGCCAGGTCGATCACCGAAACGTCGTGGCTGCCCTGGTTGGTGATGTAGGCGAAAGGGGCAGCCACGGCGGCGCCGGCAGCCCCGAGCAGGACGGCGAGCCAGGCGTGGCGGATCATTTGGGCGAGTCGCGCAGCGCCTCTGCGGCGACGAAGCGCAGCTCGCGCGAATCGACGACGGTGGCGCGAAGCTCGCCGCCGCCATGCGGCAGGAACCAGAAGCGGAAGTTCGGGTTCTCGCTCATCGAGAAGTCGACGTCGGCGCTGAACACCGGCTTGCCTGCGTGGGTCACGTCGATCTTTCGCACGTAGTGTGCCGGCGTGAACTGCCGCGTGAACTGGTCCATCGCCAGCCCGGAGTGGTTGGGATGGTCGATCATCAGCTGGGCCAGCACCGGGCTGCTGCCCTTCACGTCGCCCTCGATGCGAAAGCGCATGCGACCCATCGATGCCAGCGCTGCCTTGGCGTCGCTTCCGGCCGGAGCCGAGCAGCCGCCCGAGGCCTTCACGAAGCGCGTCACGCCGTACAGCTGGCCGTCGTTGGTTTCGGCGATGGCGCGCACGTGCGAGTAGGCGTCCACCCGCACCCGTGTCTCCACCTCGGCGCGGCCGCTGTCGGGCGTGAAGGAGAAGATGCCGGAGATCGGCGACGGGTTGGCGTCGATGATCAGGTAGAGCTTGCTGACGAAGTGGCTCGCGGTGTGCGGGAACTTCGAGCGGATGGCGACCGGCACCACCGCGGCGTCGATGGCGCGTGACGGCGCGTCCAGCACCAGCATGCCCGCGGGGGCCGGCGCAATGGCGCGCCCGCCGAACAGGCTCGCCTGCACCTTCTGCCACACCGGACTTGCCGCCGGATCGTCGCCAGGCTGCAGATTGGCCGCGCCCGCGCTGCCGGCGCAGACCAGCAACAGGCCGAGCAGATGACGCGCGAGTGCATTCATGGTCTGGCTACCTCGGTGTGATGAAGCAGGCCTTCTGCACCTTTGCCTGCAGTTCGCGGTAGCGCTTGAGCTGCGGCTTGAGCGTCTCGTTGTCGCGCAGGTCGTTGCCGCGCTCGCCGCCGATCGACATCGCCTTGGCGATGGTGCTCATCTCCACGTACTCCTCGTACTTCACCTCGCGCGCCAGCGCGTCGAGCGCGCAGGAGCACTTGTTGACCATCTCGAAGTTCGGGCCCGGGTGCTCGCGCATGCACTCCTGCACGTAGATCACGCGGTCGACGGTGGGGAAGTCGTTGGCCAGCGACGGCGCGCAGGCGGCGAGCAGGCCGCCGGCGGCGAGCAGGGATCGGAAGGCAATCATGGTGTGTTGGTGGGGGTCAGGGTCAACGGGGAGTGGCGACGCCGCCGTCGAGCACCATCTCCTCGACGATCAGGGGCGTGGCACCTGCCGTGGCATCGTCGATGCGGGTTCGGATGGCGTACAGCCCCCCCGGCACCGCATCGGACAGCGTGAAGACGTAGCGCTTGTTGGCCAGCTTCTCGAAGCGCACGCGCAACGGGTCGTCGAGATAGGGCGCGATGCTGATCTCGCGCGCCGCGACCGGCCTGCCGCGGAACGACACCGACACGTCCTGGATCTGCGCGCCCTGGTAGACGGCCATGCGGATGCGCTTGCGGAAGTAGTTCTGCTGGCCCTTGGTGAGCCGGTTCATCTCGCGGATGTCGCGCTCGAGGAAGTAGAGCACGGCCGGATTGCCCTGGGCCTCGTCGACCTCGGGCAGGGCCAGCTTGCGCGCGCCGCTGAGGAAGTCGGCCTCGGCCATGCAGCACTGGCCGTCCTTGCGTGCCTTCAGCTTGACGGCCACCTTGTCCTCGAAACCCTCCTCCATGCTGCCGCTCTTGCTGAAGCTGTAGCGCAGCGTCGCCGGCGGCTTGGTGCCGGCAAGGTGATTGGTCATGAACAGCGCGCGCTCGGCGGGCGAATAGTCCTCCGCGGCGATGGCCGGGGCGGTCAGCAGGGCAGCCGCCAGCGCGGCGCCGGCCAGTCGGAGGGGGAGGGCCATCGAAAAGGGTTGCATGGCGTGTCAGGGTCGATCGGCGTCGCAAGGGGTGGAGGAGGAGGGTGCGGCGGCCAGCCCCTTGGTCGCGAGCCCGGCGAGTTGCTGACGGGTGGCCAGCCGCTCGGGCTCGAGGCGCAACGAGCATTCCAGCGCGAACATCGCTTCCGGAAGCCGGCCCTGCCGGTCGAGCGCCACGCCGAGCAGGTGCCAGGGTTCGCCATCGTCGGGTTCGGCGCGCGACCATTCGCGGGCCAGCGCCTCGAGTTCGCTCCAGCGGTCCTGGCGCATGAGCACCGCAGCCTTCAGGAAGCGCGGTTGTGCGGAGGGACCGCTCTGCCAGTAGGGCAGTTGCTGCGAGTCCAGCGGCATGACCTGGCGGAAGCTTCCGCGCCGGGTGTCGGCCGCCATCTGCAGCACCCACTCCACCGGGGCGGCGAAGTAGTGCGCCTCGCCACCGCGCAGGCGGAAGGTGAGGATGCCGACCAGCCGACCCTCGTCGTCGAACAGGCCGCCGCCGCTGGCGCCGGAACTGAACCAGTTGGTGCTCTGGATGACACGGCCGCCGTCGTGGCGGTGCAGTTGCACCACCTCGCCGGGGCTGTTCTGGATGCCCACGCCGCCGGTGTAACCGAGCGCGGTCACCGGCTGCCCGATGACCAGCTCGGCCGCGCGCCCGAGCGCCACCGGCTTGGCATCCAGCCCGGGAACGTCGAGCAGGCAGAGGTCGCGCCCGACGTCGCTGGCCTGCGAGGTCGCCGCGTAGCGCAGCCCTCCGCGCAGGATGTGCACCGCCAATGCGTCGCGAGTGACATGGCAGTTCGTCACCACCTTGTCCGCTGCGATCGCCACTGCCGAGCCCAGCGCAAAGCCGCCGCGCTGGCGCGGCGCCTCGACACGCAACACGCTGGCGGCGATGCTCACGTAGTCGGCCTGGTCCAGCGCAGCGTTCGCCGCAGCACTGCCGAGGATGCCGGCCAACGCGGCGAGCAGGGGCAGGAGGGACTTCATGGCGGCAACCGCTCGGGCCGTCAGGGCTTCTTGGCCGCGTAGCTTTCATCGACGACGGGGACGCCGAACTCCTGCAGGATGGCGGCGATCTCGGGCCGCTTCGACTCGATCAGGCCCTCGATCTGCTGCTTCCAGTCGCGTTCGCCGTAGCGCACGCCCATGGCCATCTCGTAGTCGAACTTGATGCCCGGCTCGGAACGCATCGGTATCACCGTCAGCGCCAGCGACTTGACGCGCTTGGCGTAGAAACCAGCGATCGGGCCCCAGACGATGGCCGCATCGATCTTGCCGGCGGCGAGGTCCTTCTCGATGATCTCGCCCGGGTACTGCGCCGGGTCGGCATTCATGATCTGGTAAGGAACACCGCTTTCCACCAGGCCGTGCTTGGAGAGCCAGGCCGAAGCCGGGGAACGGTCGTACAGGCCGATGCGCAGCTTGGCGAGCACCGCGCGGTCCGTGGTGAGGAAGTCCTCGACGCTGCGCACGTGATCCAGCCCCTTGCCGGGCGCGAAGATGAGCGCATAGGTCGAGCGGTAGTAGGGCTTGGTGACGGACACCTGGTCGAAGCCGGCTGGCACGCCCATGACGATGTCACAGGGGTAGTCCTGGCCCGGCAGCTTGTAGCGCAAGGTGTTGCGGATGAACGCCAGGCGCTGCGGGAACGAGTAGTAGGTGACCGGCAGGCCGAGGGCCTTGCCGAACACCTCGGCGATCTTGTTCTCGATGCCCTCGGCGTTGGTGTTCGAAAAGGGCAGGTTGTTCGGGTCCTGGCAGACGCGGAACGCCTCGCGTTTGGGCGGGGCGTCCGGACTCGCCTGGGCCGACGCCGCGCTTGCGGTGAACAGCGCGGCGAGCAGCGTCGCGACGTGGAGTCGTTTCATTTCTGCAGCGGCTCGACCTTCGAACGGGTGATTGCACCGTCGGAGCGGCCTTTCAGGTAGGCGTACAGATGATCCATGTTGTCCATCACCGCCTGACTGGTGCCGAAGCTCTGCATTCCCTTGTCGAGGCGACCGTCACGAACCGTCTTGACGAACTCTTCCTTGGACAGCGTCTTCAGGCTGTTGATCAGCGACGGGCCGACCATGCCTTCCTGGTTCGCGCCGTGGCAGCGGTCGCAGGCGGCCTGGCGCCAGGTGCGGAAGCCCTTCATCGTGTTGTCGTCGACCTTGTAGCCGTCGACCACGGTGTACAGGGGGGTCTTCACCTCCTGGGCGAAGGCGGTGGTGGCGGCCAGGAGCGAGAGGCCGAGCAGGGTGTTGCGAATCATCTGACAGTCTTCCGTTTGTGAAAAAGGGGGACGGTGCCATCGGCCCCATCCCCCCGGGGTTCGAACCGGCCCATTGGACCGGTCTTCTCGCGATCAGTTCGGCAGCGCGAAGATGGTCAGCGAACCGCCCAGGTCGGTGTACTGGTTCAGCTCACGGTAGCCGCCCACGGCACCCAGGCCATCGGTGTCCTTCTCCAGGCCAGCGGCCATGCCGATACCGGCCCAGCCACCAATGCCCGAGAAAACGCCCATGTACTGCTTGCCCTTGTGCTCGTACGTGAACACGTTGCCGATGATCCCTGAGGGTGTGCGGAACTTATAAAGTTCCTTGGTGATGTCCTTGGCATCGACGCACTTGAAGTAGCCCTCGAGCGTGCCGTAGCAGCTGATGCCGCCCGCGGTATTGAGCGAGCCGCTCCACACCGAGAACTTCTCAGGCTTGCTCTGGACGATCTTGCCGTTGCCGGCATCCCAGGTGATGTAGTTGCCCATGCCGCCGTGGCTGCCCGGAGCCGGGAACATCGACAGCGTGGCGCCCACGTACGGCTGGCCCGCGGTGTACTCGACCTTGAACGGCTCGTAGTCCATGCAGACGTGGTTCGTCGGCACGTAGAACAGGCCGGTGTTCGGGTCGAACGAGGCCGGCTGCTGGTCCTTCGAGCCGAGCGCCGCCGGGCAGATGCCCTTGGTGTTGACGTCGGGACCGTTCTTCGCGGTCGAGTACTTCGCCACCACCTGCGGACGGCCGGTCTTCATGTCGACGTGCGTCGCCCAGTTCACCTTCGGGTCGTACTTCTCGGCCACGAGGAGCGCGCCGGTGGCGCGGTCCATGGTGTACGCGAAGCCGTTGCGGTCGAAGTGCACCAGTGCCTTGGTCGGCTTGCCCTTCACCGGGATGTCCGCCAGGATCATCTCGTTGATGCCGTCGAAGTCCCACTCGTCGAACGGGGTCATCTGGTAGACCCACTTGGCCACGCCGGTGTCGACGTCACGCGCGAAGATGGTCATCGACCACTTGTTGTCGCCAGGGCGCTGCGAGGGGTTCCAGGTCGACGGGTTGCCGGTACCGTAGTACATCAGGTTCAGCGCCTTGTCGTAGCTGTACCAGCCCCAGGTCGTGCCGCCGCCGATCTTCCACTGGTCGCCCTTCCAGGTCTTCAGCGAAGAGTCCTTGCCCACCGGCGCCAGCTTGCCGTCGGTCCAGGTCATCGTCTTGTCCGGATCGATCAGCATCTCGTTGTCCGGGCCGACGCTGTAGC
Source organism: uncultured Piscinibacter sp. (assembly GCF_937952055.1). Classification (GTDB taxonomy): domain Bacteria; phylum Pseudomonadota; class Gammaproteobacteria; order Burkholderiales; family Burkholderiaceae_C; genus Piscinibacter. The sequence goes on along the minus strand of NZ_CALFYO010000021.1, from coordinate 132,028 downwards.
CCTTCCACGCCAGCTTGCCGTCGGACAGGTTGTACGCCGCGATGAAGCCGCGCACGCCCCACTCGCCACCGGAGATGCCGGTGATGACCTTGTCCTTGAAGACGTGCGGCGCGTTGGTGTTCACCGCGCCGAGCTTCGGGTCGCCGTTCTTGGTGCTCCACACCGGCTTGCCGGTTTTGGCGTCGAGCGCGACGAGCATCGAATCGGCCTGCTGCAGGATGACCTTGCCTTCGGCATAAGCCAGACCGCGGTTGACCGTGTCGCAGCACATCTGCGGGATGACCGCCGGATCCTGCTTGGGCTCGTACTTCCACTTGATCTTCTGCGTGTCGAGGTCGATCGCGAAGACCTTGTTGGGGAACGGCGAGTGCAGGTACATCGTGCCGTCGACCACCAGCGGCGAGCCTTCGTGACCACGCAGCACGCCGGTGGAGAACGTCCAGGCCACCTGCATCTTGCCGACGTTGCCCTTGTTGATCTGGTTCAGCTTGCTGTAGCGCTGGTTGAACATGTCACCAGCTTGCATCGCCCAGTTCTTGGAGTTGGCGATGTTCTTCTCCACGTCCGCGTTGGCCAGCGCCAGACCCGGAACCGCGAGAGAAGCCGCCAGACCCAAGGTCGACCAGGCTAGCCTGCGGGATTGCCCTGAAATTCGCATCGATGTCTCCTTGTTGAAGTGACCGGAGTCCGTTCGCGCGGATCAACCCAATGGACCAACCCCCCGCGCGACCTCGAGAGCTCGGCGTCGGCCCAACCGCAATTTCTGCGCCTGCTTGTTCGGCCTCTTGCCGGATCTGTGCGTTGCAGACCGGCGCTCGCCAACCTCAACGCTGTCGCGCCGACAATGGCTGACCGCCGGGGCGATCCGACAGGAGAAAATGTGCTCCTTCTGCCTCCGCCGGACGAGCGCGCGAGGGATCATCCTGATAGGGAAACCACGGGTGTTTGGACGGCGTTCCGCTGACGCGGCGGGCGGCTCGGCCAAGTCTCCGAACAAGGTGCGCCGAATCCGTGTCATCGCAGCCGGCACAGAGTGTTTCATCCGCGCGAGACAGCCGACGGGTCTGTCGCGGCGGCCCCGGCAGCCAGGGGACGTGCATGGAAAAATCAAGCGGGGGATTCCACTGCCTTGCGGCCGTCGGGGCGCGCCCGTTCAATGGCGGCGCCTCCGGGCGGGCCCATGCCTTGCTCGAACGGCCCCTCCGACCATGCCGCAGGAAGACATTCAGGCCCGACCGCATCGATGACGAATCAAGCTCCAGCCGCCGTGTTGCGCACGACGGGTCTGACCAAGCGCTATGGCAAGCATGCCGCCCTCGACCAGCTGACGCTCGAACTCTCGCCGGGCAGCTTCGTCGCGCTGCTCGGGCCCAACGGCGCGGGCAAGTCCACGCTGTTCCAGGTGCTCACCGGCCTGTTCGCGGCCGACGAGGGCGACGTCGAGGTGGCCGGACACTCGCTTCGCCATGCCGGCGCCGCGGCGCTGCGCCACATCGGCGTGGTGTTCCAGCAGATCTCGCTGGACCTCGACCTCAGCATCCGCCGCAACCTGCAGTTCCAGGCCGATCTGCACGGCCTGCCCGGGACCTTGGCGCGCGAGCGCATCGAGGCCGGGTGCGAACGCTTCGGCCTGCGCGACCAGCTCGATCGCAAGGTGCGCGAGCTGTCGGGCGGCAATCGCAGGAAAGTGGAACTGGTTCGCGCAAACCTGCACCAACCGGCCATGCTGCTGATGGACGAGGCGACCGTCGGCCTCGACCCGAAGTCCCGCCAGGACTTGCTCGCCGCGCTGCACGCCGACGTGCGCGAGCGCGGCGTCTGCGTGCTGTGGGCGACACACTGGGTGGAGGAGACCGAAGGCGCCGACCGCGTCCTGGTGCTGCACAAGGGCAAGCTGCTGGCGGACGGCAGCCCGAGCGCCGTGACCGAGGCGCTGGGCGAGGCGACGCTCGAAGCCGGTTTCATCGCCCGCACGCATTGACCGACGACAAGGAGACCGACCCGTGATCCTCGCCCCCCGCGCCTCGACCGCGCTCTGCCTGGTCTTCGCCGCCGCTGCCGCCGCGGCGCAGGGCACGGCCTACGTGAGCAGCGAGAAGGACGATGCGCTGACGCTGATCGACACGCAGACGCTGACGGTGAAGGGCACCGTGCCCATCTGCAAGCGCGGCCGCCACATCCAGCGCCTGCCCGACGGCAAGCTGATGGTGGCCTGCACCGACTCCAATGCCGCCGAGGTGATCGACCCCGCCACCGGCAAGTCGGTGCGCCGCGTTTCCCTGGGCGACGAGCCCGAGGCCTTCGACCTGTCGCCCGACGGCAAGACCATCTACGTGTCGAACGAGGACGAGGCCGAGGCCAGCTTCATCGACGCCGCCACCGGCAAGGTGCTGCAGTCGATCAAGGTCGGCCAGGAGCCCGAGGGGGTCAAGGTCAGCGCCGACGGCAAGACCCTGTACGTCACCTCCGAGGTGGCGAGCATGGTGCACGTGATCGACATCGCCTCCGCCAAGGTGGTGAAGAACGTCAAGGTCGGCAAGCGGCCGCGACGCATGGCGATCACTCCGGACGGCAAGGAGCTGTGGGTCACCAACGAGCTCGATGCCAGCGTCAGCATCATCTCCACCGCCGACTACAGTGTCGTCGGCTCGGTCAAGTTCACGGTCAAGGGCGCGCGCAGCGAGGACATCTCGCCGGTGGGGATCACGATGACCAAGGACGGCAAGCGCGCCTTCGTCTCGCTGGGCAAGGCCAACCACGTGGCGTTCGTCGACGTGCCCGCCCGAAAAGTGACCGACCTCGTGCTGGTCGGCAAGCGGGCCTGGAACGTCACGCTCGACAAGGCAGAGCGGCGCCTGTGGGTGGTCAACGGCCTGAGCGACGACGTGACCGTGGTCGACGTGGCCGGCGCCAAGGCGGTGAAGAGCATCCCGGTCGGCCGTGTGCCGTACGGGCTGGTGATCGTCGAATGAAGTCGCTCGCGATCGTTGTGGCTCTGGCACTGGCGGGCGCCACGGCGCCGCTGGCCGCGCAGACGCTGAAGGCTGCCTTGCTGTTCCCGGCCGACGACACGAGGCTGGAGCGTTCGCGCGCCGAGCGCGCCTACCTCGGCCACCCGACCGGGCCGGCCGAAGACGGCGTGAAGATGGCGCTCGACGAGGGCCAGTTCGAGCTCGACGCCGTCGGTGCCAAGGTGGCGCTGGAGAGCAAGTCGGCGGCGTCGCTCGAGGCGGCCCGTGCCGCGGCTGCCGCGGCCGAGAAGGCCGGTGCCGCCGTGCTGCTGGCCGACCTGCCGGCCGACTGGCTGCTGGCCGTGGCCGATGCCGTGAAGATCCCGGTGCTCAACCTCAGCGAGCCGGCCGACCGGCTGCGCGCGCAGGACTGCCGCGCGCGGCTGTTCCACCTGATGCCCAGCGAGCGCATGCGCGCCGATGCGCTGGCGCAGACGCTGGTGTCACGCAAGTGGACCAACGTGCTGCTCCTCACCGGCCCGAGCCCGGCCGACCAGCAGCGTGCCTCCACCGTGCAGGCGTCGATGAAGCGCTACGGGCTGAAGGTGGTGGGCAGCAAGCCGTTCAAGATGTCGGCCGACCCGCGCGAGCGCGACCTGGCCAACCCGCTGCTGCTCACCGCCGGCGCGCAGTACGACGCTGTCTGGGTGGTGGACAGCGACGGCGAGTTCGCTCGCACGCTGCCCTACCGCACCGTGCTGCCGCGGCCGGTGGTCGGCGACGGCGGCCTGGTGGCCCTCGCGTGGCATGCGCAGTTCGAGCGCTTCGGCGCGCCGCAGGTGTCGAGACGATTCATGAAGGCGACCCGGCGGCCGATGACGGCGCACGACTGGTCGGCCTGGATGGCCGGCAAGGCGCTGGTCGGCGCCGCCGTCGCCGCGCCCAAGGGGCCGAATGCCGCCTGGGCGCAGGCGATCGCGAAGAACCCGGTGGACGGCTCGAAGGGCGTGGGCATGACCTTCCGTCCCTGGGACGGCCAGTTGCGCCAGACGCTGCTGCTGACCGACGGCCAGGGCGTGATCTCGCAGGCGCCGATCGAAGGGCTGCTGCACCCGACCAACGTGCTCGACACCCTGGGCCACGACGCACCGGAGAAGCTGTGCAAGCAACCGCGCTGAGCCCCGCCTCCGGCGTCCGTCGCGGCCTGCCGCATGCGCTGCAGGCCTTGCGCGCCATCGTGCTGCGCGAGCTGCTGAAGTTCTCGCAGCAGACCGGGCGCCTCGTCTCGGCGCTGGTGCGGCCGCTGCTGTGGCTGGCGGTGTTTGCCGCCGGCTTCCGCAACGTCTTCGGCGTGGCGATCGTCGAGCCCTACGACACCTACATCCCCTACGACGTCTACATCGTGCCGGGCCTGGTGGGCATGGTGCTGCTGTTCAACGGCATGCAGTCGTCGCTGGCGATGGTCTACGACCGCGAGATGGGCCTGATGCGGCTGCTGCTGACCGCGCCGCTGCCGAGGGCGTGGCTGCTGTTCTGCAAGCTGTGCGCGACGGCGCTGCTGTCCGTGCTGCAGGCGCTCGCGTTCGTGGTCGTCGCGCTGCTGCTCGGCACCGAGCTGCCCGTGCTCTCGTGGACCACGCTGCATGCGCTGGTGGCGCTGCTCGCGGGCGCGCTGATGCTCGGTGCGCTGGGTCTGCTGCTGTCGGTGCACATCAAGCAGCTGGAGAATTTCGCCGGCACGATGAACTTCGTCATCTTCCCGATGTACTTCATCTCCACCGCGCTGTACCCGCTGTGGAAGCTGCAGGAGTCGGGCGCCGAGTGGGTCTACCAGCTGGCGCGCTTCAACCCGTTCACCCACGCGGTGGAGTGGATTCGCTTCGCCTGGTACGGCAAGGAACCCGGCCTGGCACCCTGGGTGGTGCTCGGGTGCCTGGTGGTGTTCTTCGGCTTTGCCTGCTGGGGCTACGACCCGCAGCGCGGCTTCGGCGGCCTGACCAAGCGAGGAGGCGGATCGTGAACCCGTCGAGATGGTCCCGTCGCCGCTGGCTGGGCGCGTCCTGCGCCGCGGCCACGCTGGGTGCGTGGTCGGTTCGCGCCAGCCAGCCGTTCCCCACCGGCAGGCCGATCATGCTGTGGGTGCCCTGGCCGGCCGGAGGCGCCACCGACATCACGATGCGGCTGCTGGCCGAACTCGCCAGCCGCCATCTCAGCCAGCGCGTGGTGGTGGAGAACCGCCCCGGCGCCGGCGGCACCATGGCCATGCCCATCCTGCAGCAGGCCGATCCCGACGGCTACACCATCGCGCAGATCCCGCAGCCGGTGCTTCGCGTGCCTTTCACGCAGAAGGTGCTGTGGGACCCGATCCGCGACGTCACCCCAATCATCCAGATCTCCGGGGTCACCTTCGGCGTGCTGGTGCAGGGCGCCAGCGCCTTCCGCACGCTCGACGACCTGTTCGCCTATGCCCGCGCTCACCCGGGCGAGCTGAGCATCGCCACCAATGGCGTGGGCACCACGCCGCACGTGGTGCTGGAGGAGCTGTTCACCGCGCGCGGCCTCAAGTACATCCACGTACCGTACAAGGGCACCTCCGAGCAGCTGCTGGCGGTGGACTCCGGGCAGGTGATGGTGGGCGTGAACTCCACCGGCTTCGCGCCCATGGTCGACAACGGCCGGCTGCGCCTGCTCGCCACCTTCGCGGCCAAGCGCTCGCCGCGCTGGCCGAGCGTGCCGACGTTGAAGGAGCTCGGCTTTCCGATCGTCGCCATGTCGCCTTATGGACTCGGCGGGCCGCGCGGCCTGCCGCCGGCGATCGTGACGACGCTGCACGATGCCTTCCGCAAGGCGATGTTCGATCCGGCCTTCGTCAACGAGATTGCCAAGTACGACCAGGAGCTCGACTACCTCGGCCCGGCCGAGTACGGCGCCTGGCTGCGCGAGCAGTATGCGAAGGAGAAGGTCGCCGTCGAGCGCATGGGCCTGTCGCGGGTGGGCACCGGGCCATGATCCGGGTGCTCATCGCGGACGACCACCCGGTGGTGCGCGCCGGCTACCAGCGCCTGCTCGAGCACGGCGGTGACATCCGCGTGGTGGCCGACGCCGGCGACGGGACGGCGGCCTATGCCGCCTGCGGCGAGCATCGGCCGGACGTGCTCGTCACCGACCTGTCGATGCCCGGCGGGGGCACGGAGCTGATCCGCCGGCTGTGCCAGCGGCACGAGGGCCTGCGCGTGCTCGTCTTCAGCATGCACGACAGCGCGCTGCTGGTGAGGCGCGCCTTCGAGGCCGGAGCACAAGGCTACATTCCCAAGTCCAGCCCGCCGCAGTGCCTGGTCGACGGCGTGCGTGCGCTGCACGCCGGGCGCCGCTACCTCGCCCCCGAACTGCCCGCCGAGCTGCTGAGCGTGCGCGCGCCCCTCGACGAAGGCGCGCGCCTCGCCTCGCTGAGCGCGCGCGAGTTCGAAGTGTTCCGCCTGCTCGCACTGGGCCACTCGGCCGGCGAATGCGCGGCAGCGCTCAGCCTCAGCGCCAAGACGGTCTCCAACCACCAGAGTGCGATCAAGGAGAAGCTGGGCGTGGCCACGTCGGCGGCACTGGCCCACCTGGCGATCCGTCACCGGGTCATTGCCTCGTCGTCGGTCTGAGGCGTGCCGGGAAGATTTCCCTGGCTTCCCGGGCCGCGGATCGGTAGCTTCGGCGCAAAGCCCGCCGCGCCCGCCCGTGACGGCGGCCATTCCGAAGGAGACCCATGCTCTGCACCCGCATGCCGCCGTGCCGGCGTCACCCCGTCGCGCTGGCCGGTCTGGCGCTGTTCGCCGGTCTCGCCCAGGCGCAGTCGCAGCAGACGAACGATGCCTCGCTGCCGCGCGTCGAGGTGGTCGGCGCCACGCCGCTGCCCGGCGTCGGCGTGCCCAGGGACCAGATCCCGTCGAACGTGCAGACGCTCGGTGACCGGCGGCTGCGACAGGCGCAGAGCCTGAACCTGCCCGACGCGCTGACCACGCTGATGCCCAGCGCCAACGTCAACGAGGTGCAGGGCAACCCGTACCAGATGGACGTCAACTACCGCGGTTTCACCGCCAGCCCGCTGCTGGGCACGCCGCAAGGCCTGTCGGTGTTCCAGGACGGCGTGCGCATCAACGAGCCCTTCGGCGACGTGGTGAACTGGGACCTGGTGCCGCGTGCGGCGCTGGCCAGCCTGACGCTGATGCCCGGCTCGAACCCGATGTTCGGCCTGAACACGCTGGGCGGCGCGCTGACGCTGCAGACGAAGAGCGGCGACAGCCACCCGGGCACCGAAGTCGAACTGCAGGCTGGCTCGTTCAGGCGCTTCAGCGGCGAGGTCACGCACGGCCGGCGGCTCGGCGAGTCCGGGCACCTGTTCCTTGCCGCGGGCTCGCTCGACGAGGACGGCTGGCGCGACTACTCGCCCTCGCGCATCCGCCAGCTGTTCGCCAAGACCGGCGCACACGGCAGCGTCGTCTCGTGGGACCTGAGCCTGACTCATGCCACGAACCGCCTGATCGGCAATGGCCCGCTGCCCGAGTCGATGCTGGCGCAGCGCCGCGAGCGCGTCTACACCCGGCCCGACATCACCGACAACGTCATGACGATGCTGGCGCTGAACGCGAGCACCGACCTCAGCAGCACGCACCAGCTCTCCGCCCTGGCCTACGTGCGGCGCTCGCGCGTCGACACGCTCAACGGTGACCTCAACGACGAGTACGACCCGCCGGTCGTCGACGATCCCGCGGTGGAGAACCGCACGCACTCGCGCCAGCGTGCCGCGGGCGTCGCGCTGCAGTCGACGCAGCGGCTGGGGGCGCAGCAGCTCACGCTCGGCGTGTCGCATGACCGCTCGACCAGCCGCTTCGAGCAGACGCAGGCGGCCGGCGCGCTGGACCCGACGCTGCTCGTCGTGCCGGGCGAGGAGCCGCAGACCGACGCGCTCGTCTCGGGCCGCAGCCGCACCACCAGCGTCTACGCGCACGACCTGGTCTCGCTGCGGCCCGACCTGCAGCTCACGCTGGCCGGCCGCTACAACGACACGCGTGTCGACACTGTGGACGACGGCCGCATCCTGCTCGGCCTGCCGACGACGCTCGATGGCGAGGGCCGCTACCGCAAGTTCAATCCGGCCGCTGGCCTGACCTGGCAGGCCACGCCGTCGCTCACCGTGTTCGGCAGCCTCAGCCAGGGCAACCGCGCGCCCAGCCCGATCGAGCTGGGCTGCTCCGACCCCGCCAACGCCTGCGTGCTGCCCAATGCGTTGCAGTCCGACCCGCCGCTCGAGCAGGTGGTCTCGCGCACGCTGGAGATCGGCGCGCGCGGCACACTCGCGCCGCGGCTGCAGTGGAACGCCGCGCTGTTTCACAGCGTCAACAGCGACGACCTGCTGTTCATCAGCAACGGCCTCGCCGCCGGCTATTTCACCAACTTCGGCCGCACGCAGCGCCAGGGTGTCGAACTGGGCCTGTCGCAGCAGGCCGCGGGCTTCGGATGGTCCGCCTCGTACAGCTGGCTGCGTGCCACCTACCGCTCGAGCGCCTGCATCGTGGCCGAGCACAACAGCACTGCCGAGAGCAGCGCGGCCTGCACGGGCGACGACGAGATCGAGATTCGGCCCGGCGACCGCATTCCCGGCCTGCCGCAGCACAGCCTCAAGCTTGCCGGCGACTGGCAGCCGGCGTCCGGCTGGAACATCGGCGCGCAGCTGCGCGCCTACTCCGGCCAGTTCGTGCGCGGCAACGAGAACAATCGTCACCAGCCCGACGGCGTGGAGTTCAATGGCAGCGGCCGGGTGGGGGGCTTCGCCGTCGTCGACCTGACGGCGAGTTGGAGACTCGGCGCGAACGTCGAGGTCTTCGGCAAGGTGGCCAACCTGTTCGACCGCCGCTACGCGACCTCCGGCCTGCTCGGCGAGAACGCCTTCGACGCCAGCGGCGCGCTGCTGGCGCCGGATGACCGACCGGCCGAGCAGTTCGTCGGCCCAGGCGCACCGCGCGCCGCCTGGGTGGGTCTGCGCATGAGCTTCTAGGCCGGACGGCGCGGCTTGTCTCTTGCTTGCCCGTGCTGGCACGGTGCGGGCCGTGCCATCGGCGAAGCATTGTGTGCCGCGTCGTGGCACCATCGCGCCGGCAACACGATGGCACGAGGAGACGACGCATGGACCGCAACGATGCGCTGCTCGCCGACTGGCGGCAGCGCGCCCTGGCGCTGGAGGCCGAGGTCGGCCTTGCGGTGATCGGCCAGGCGCGCATCCTGCGTCTGGTCAACACCGCGGTGTTCGCGCGCGGCCACGTGCTGCTGCAGGGCGACGTCGGCGTGGGCAAGACGACGCTGCTGCGCGCCTTCGCGCAGGTGCTCGGCGGCGCGTTCGCGCGCACCGAGGGCACGGTCGACCTGATGCCCAACGACCTCGTTTACTACACGTACATCAGCGAACAGGGCCGGCCGGCCGTCGAGCCCGGCCCCCTGATCCGCCACGGCGAGGACCTGGCGATCTTCTTCTTCAACGAGATCAATCGTGCGCGGCCGCAGGTTCACGCGCTGCTGCTGCGCGTGATGGCCGAGCGCAGCGTGTCGGCGTTCAACCGCGAGTTCCACTTCCCGCACCTGCTGGTGTTCGCCGACCGCAACCGCGTCGAGCGCGAGGAGACCTTCGAGATCTCCTCGGCCGCGCGCGACCGCTTCATGATGGAGATCACCATCGAGCCGCCGGCCGACGACGCGATGCGTCGCGCGCTGATGTTCGACCCGCGCTTCCACGACACCGACCGCCTCGTCGGCGCGCTGCAGTCGGCGATGGTGCCGCACCGCGAGCTCAACGGCGTGGCCGAGCTGATCCAGCGCAGCGTCCAGGCGTCGCAGGCGCTGCAGGACTATGCGCTGCGGCTGTGGCGCGCCACCGCCGAGCCGGCGTCCTTCGGCGTGACCCTGAGCGATCTCGACACCGCGCAGCTCATGCTCGCCGGTGCCAGCCCCCGCGGCATGAGCCTGCTGCTGCGTGCAGCGCGCGTGGCGGCCTGGCTGGAGGGACGCAGCTACGTCACCCCGGAGGACGTGCAGGCGGTGTTCGTCGAGACCATCGCGCACCGGCTGTGCTACCAGCCGGTGTTCGAGCTGCACCGCCACGAGATCTCGCCGCGGCTGATGGCGGCGATCCTGGCGGCGGTGGCCGCCCCCTGATCGAGATGGTTCGCATCCGGGAGCTTCACTACCGCATCGCCGGCGCGGCGACGGGGCTGTTCCCCGGGCATCACCGCAGCCGCAGTGGCGACACCGGCTTCGAGTTCCGCGGCCATGTGGCGCTGCAGGACGCACCGGACGTGCGCCGCCTCGACCTGCACGCCAGCCTGCGCGACCCCTTCGGCGGCTGGATCGTGCGGCTGCACAGCGAGCGCAAGTCGATCCCGGTGACGCTGGTCGCGGACCTGTCCGCCTCGATGGGCTTCGAAGGCGTGCCGCGCAAGCTCGACGTGCTGGCCGACTTCACCGAAAGCCTGGCCTGGTCGGCATGGCGCACCGGCGACAGCTTCGGATTCGTCGGCTGCGACGAACGCGTCCGCACCGACCTCAGCCAGCCGCAGACGCGCACCCGCGGCGCCGGCGTGGCGCTGGCGCGGCGCCTGCGCGCCCTGCAGCCGCAGGGGCGTTCGGCCGCCGGCCTGCGCGACGCGCACCGCCACCTGCCGCGGCAGCGCACGCTGGTCTTCCTCGTCTCCGACTTCCACCTTCCGCTGGCCGAGCTCGACGCGGTGTTCGACAGCCTCGCCGCGCATGACGTGGTTCCGGTGGTGCTGTGGCAGCCGGTCGAGTTCGCGCTCGGCGCGACGCGCGGTCTCGCCCAGGTGCGCGAGCCCGAGAGCGGCGTGGTGCGCTGGCTGTGGTGGCGACCGGCGCTGCGCGAGCGCTGGCGGGCCGCGCACGACGAGCGCCGCGATGCGCTGCTGCGGACCTTCCGCAGCCGGCGGCTGGCCCCCCTGTTCATCGAAGGCGCCTTCGATGCCGACGCGGTGACGCGTCACTTCCTCGCATGAAGGTGTGGATGGCATGGCCGATCGTGCTGCTGTGCGGCGCGCTGGCCGGCTGCGCACGCGGGGCCGACGTCGCGACGCTGCACGTGCAGGCGAGCGAGCCGCGCGCCTTCGGCTACCAGGTGGGCGACCATGTGCAGCGTCGCGTGACCGTGCAGGTGCCGGCGGGCTGGACGCTCGACGAGGCCTCGGTGCCCCGGCCCGGCGGGCGCGGCCTGGCGCTGGAGCTGCGCGCCGTGCGCCAGCGCGAGAGCGCGGTGCCCGGCGGACGGCGCATCGAGTTCGAACTCGACTACCAGGTGTTCCTCGCGCCGGCAGCGCCGCGGACGGTGGAGATCGCGCCCTTCCGTCTGAAGTTCGACGCCGCTGCACGCAGTGAAGAGGCGTTGGTCGAGGCCTGGCCGGTGACGGTGGCGCCGCTGGCGCAGGTCGAGGCGCCCGTAAGGCGCGGGCTGGGCGAACTGCGGCCGGACCGGACCCCGCTGCCGCTGGACACGGCGCCGCTGCGCCAGCGGCTCACCGTCTACGCCACGGCCGCCGCGCTGCTGGCGCTGGCGCTGGCCATCGCCTACCTCGGCCCGCCCTGGCGCGCCGCGCGCAACCAGCCCTTCGGGGTGGCCTGGCGACGGCTGCGCGGGCTGCCCGCGCAGCCCAGCCCGGCGCAATGGCAGCAGGCCTGCGTGCAGCTCCACGAAGCGCTCAACCGCAGCGCCGGCGAGGTGCTGTTCGAGCGCGGTCTGGACGGTTTCCTCGCGCGCCGCCCCGGCTTCGCGCCGCTGCGCGACGAACTCACGCGCTTCCTGCGGATGACGCGCGCGCAGTTCTTCGGCGGTGCGCCGCGTCACGCCGATGACGGGCGCTGGCTGGTGGCCCTGTGCCGCCGCTGCCGCGACGCCGAGCGGGGACTGGCATGAGCGTCGCGCGGCCGCTCCGAGGACGCTCAGGCCCACCGGGAGGGGCCGCCTGCAGGGCCAGGGGGGCCGCATGAGCTGGATCGGCTTCGACGACCCCTGGGTGCTGTGGCTGTTGCCGCTGGCCGCGCTGCCGCTGTTCGCCCCCGCGGGCACGCCGCTGTCCAATGGCTGGCTGGCCTTCGCGCCGCGTGACCGCGCCTCGGAGGCCGTCGGCTGGGCGCTGCGCGGCGCCACCTCGCTGGCGCTGGCCGCCCTGCTGTTCGCCTTGTCCGGACCACACCGTCCCGAATACCACGTCGAGAAGGTGGGGCAGGGTGCCGAGATCGTGCTGCTGCTCGACCGCAGCCGCAGCATGGACCAGGGATTCGCGGCGGGCACGGCGCCGCCGAAAGCGGCGGCCAACAGCCCGGAGATGCTCGAGTACTACTTCAGCCAGTCGCCGGCGCGGCTGCGCGAGCCCAAGGGCAAGGTGGCGCGACGGCTGCTCGCCGAGTTCACCGCGCAGCGTCCGGACGACCGCTTCGCGCTGGTCGCCTTCAGCACGCTGCCGATGCGCGTGCTCGACTTCACCGCCAGACGCGAGGTGATCCAGGCGGCCATCGACGCCGGCAACATCGGCCGCGGCCTGTCGGAGACCAACATCGGCCGGGCCCTCGAGGTCGGGCTGGAGATGTTCGAGGGCCGGCCGTACAACGGCTCGCGCATCATCATGCTGGTCTCCGACGGCGGCGACCGCATGGACCCGGACACACGCGAGAAGCTCTCCAGGATGGCGCGCCGGCAGCGCGTGTCGATCTACTGGCTCTACCTGCGCTCGGCCAACAGTCCGGGCCTGACGCTGGCCGACGGTGATTCCGCGGCGGCCGCCGAGAGTATTCCCGAGATCCTGCTGCACGACTTCTTCAACTCGCTGGAGACGCCGTACCGGGCCTACGAGGCGAGCGACTCGCGTGCGCTGCAGCGCGCCATCGACGACGTGAACCGCCAGGAGAAGCTGCCCATCACCTACGACGAATTGGTGCCGCGGCGCGAACTGGCCCCCTGGGCGCACGCGCTCGCACTGGCCGCGGTGCTGCTGCTGCTCGCCGCGCGCCTGACGGAGATCCGCCGATGGGCCTGATCAAGCGGCGCACGATGCTGAGACTGGCCTGGGGCGCGCTGGGCGCGCTGGCGGTGCTGGCCGCTGTGGACGGCTGGCGGCTGTGGCGCGACGAGCGGCTGAACGCGCAGATCGCGAGCGGCACGCTGGCGCCGGAGTCCCCCGAGGACCGCCCCGAGCTGCGCTTCGCCCATGCCTACGCGCAGGCGGCCAGCGGCGCCACCGAGGCGGCGCTGAACCGCTACGGCGCGCTGCATGCCGACACGCCGGTCGGCCAGGCGGCGCGCTACAACGGCGCCAACCTGCTGATGCGCCAGGGGATGGCGCTGCGCGCCGGCGCGCAGCCGGGGCAGGCGCTGGCGCTGATCGAACTGGCCAAGGAGGGCTACCGCGAGGTGCTGCGTCACGACGCCGACGACTGGCCGGCGCGCTACAACCTGGAGCGCGCGCAGCGCCTCGTGCCCGATCCGGAGGAGGTCGACGAGGAACCGCCCGAAGCCAGGCGCAGCGCGGAGCGCGCCGCGACGACGATGCGCGGCTACTCGCCGGGGCTGCCTTGATGCGGCGCGAGACGGTGATGCCGGCGCTGGCCGCGCTGCTGCTGGCGGCCGGCTTCCTTCAGCCGACGCTGCCGTGGAAGCGCTCGCTGTTCGAGCACGTGGTGGTGATCGACATCACGCAAAGCATGAACGTGCAGGACCAGCAGGTCGACGGCAGGCCCGCCTCGCGGCTGGCATTCGCCAAGCAGGCGCTGCACGAGGCTCTGCCGGACCTGCCCTGCGGCTCCACGCTGGGCTGGGCGATCTTCACCGAATACCGCAGCTACCTGCTGTTCACGCCGGTGGAGGTGTGCGCCAACCGCGCAGAGCTGCGCGCCTCGCTGGCCAGCATCGACGGCCGCATGGCCTGGTCGGGCAACAGCGAGATCGCCAAGGGCCTGCACAGCGGCATCGTCGTCTCGAAGGCACTGCCCAGCCGGCCCTCGCTGGTGTTCGTCACCGACGGGCACGAATCGCCGCCGCTCAACCCGCGCCACCGCCCGCGCTTCGACGACGAGTCCGGCGAGGTGGCCGGCGTGGTTGTCGGCGTCGGCGAAGCGAAGCCATCGCCCATCCCCAAGCTGGACCCGCTGGGCCGGCCGCTGGGCTTCTGGGGGAGCGACGAGGTGGCGCAGGTCGACCTGCACAGCCTCGGCCGTGGCGGCAGCGTCGGGCAGGAGACGATGGTGGAGGAGGGCAGCGCCCCGGCCGGCGCCAGCCTCGGTGCGACCCCCGGCAGCGAGCATCTGTCCGGGCTGCGCGAGCCCTACCTGAGACTGCTGGCCGGCGAGAACGGCTTGGCCTACCACCGGTTGCGCAGCGGGTCGGCGTTGTCGCAGGTGCTGCGCGACCCGGCGCTGGCCAGACCGGTGGGCGTGCGGGGCGACTTGCGCCTGCCGCTTGCGGCGCTCGCCGCCCTGCTCCTGCTCGCGCCACACGCCGCTGCGTTGTGGTCACTCCGGCGGCGGCCCGGCCCGACAAGGCGGGCGGCGGCGAGAGGCGGCTGAGCGGATTCAGGCGCGCGCGGTGCTGCGCCTGGGCTTGCGCGGGGTGGCTGTGGACCGCTGTCCGAGCTGGTGGCGGATCTCTTCCTGACCGCGCGTGACGAGGAACTTCTCGAAGGCCAGCGCCACCTGCGGCAGCTGGCGCGAAGCCAGGTGCATCACGTACCAGTCGCGCTCGATCGGGTTGTTGGCCATCGGCAGCAGCGCGAGCACGCCGGCGTCGAGCTCCAGCACGCAGGTGTGCATGGACAGGAAGGCGACGCCGAAGCCTGCCGCGCACATGTGCTTGATCGCCTCGTTGCTGGACAGCTCCGAGCCGATGCGCAGCGGCAAGCCAGCGTCCTTGAACAGCCGCTCGATGGTCGAGCGCGTGCCCGAGCCGCGCTCGCGCACCAGGATGCGCTGCTCGGAGAGCTCCTCCATCGTCACCGGCTTGGATTTCGCCGCCTTCATCAGCGCATGGCCGGGCGCGACCAGGAAGGCCATCGGGTGCTTGGCGAAGGCGGTCGACACCGTCTTCAGCTCGGCGGGTGGCCGGCCCATGATGGCCAGGTCGATGTCCTGGCCGCTGAGCATGCGCACGATCTCGTCGCGGTTGCCGACCTGCAGCTTCACTTTCACCTGCGGGTGCTCGTTGGCGAAGGTCACCAGCATCGGCGGCAGCAGGTACTCGGCGGTGGTGATCGCGCCGACGCGCAGCGTGCCGGAGAACACGCCCTGCAGCGTGGCCATCTCCTCGCCGGCCTCGCGCCACAGTTCGAGGATGCGTCGCGCATAGCCATCGAGCAGCTCGCCCGCCTCGGTCAGGCGGATGCCGCGGCCGGTGCGCTGCAGCAGCGGCGTGCGCGCCGACTCCTCCAGCGACGCGATCTGGATCGACACCGCCGGCTGCGTGAGGTGCATCTCGTCGGCTGCCGCCGACACGCTGCCCAGCCGCGCCACCGCGTGGAAGGTGGCGAGCTGGCGGAAAGTGGCGTTCTTCGTCAACGGCATGGCAAGATATTAGAAGAAGCTGATCTGTGGGTCAAAACTTTTAATTTTCTTTATTTCTACAGCCTGTCTACATTGGGCCCATCCGCAACGCACGAGGACTCTCTCCATGGGCAACATGAAAGACGTTCAGCAGATCACCGACGCGAAGAAGCGCTACTCCGCCGGCGTTCTCAAATACGCCCAGATGGGCTACTGGGACAGCGACTACCAGCCGAAGGACACCGACATCCTCGCGCTGTTCCGCATCACGCCGCAGGAAGGCGTGGACCCGATCGAGGCCGCCGCCGCGGTGGCGGGCGAATCGAGCACCGCCACCTGGACCGTGGTCTGGACCGACCGCCTCACCGCCTGCGACATGTACCGCGCCAAGGCCTACAAGGTCGAGCCGGTGCCGAACAACCCGGGCCAGTACTTCTGCTACGTGGCCTACGACCTCAGCCTGTTCGAGGAAGGCTCGATCACCAACGTCGCCGCCTCGATCATCGGCAACGTCTTCAGCTTCAAGCCGCTGAAGGCCGCTCGCCTGGAGGACATGAAGTTCCCGGTCGCCTACGTGAAGACCTTCGCCGGCCCGCCCACCGGCATCGTCGTCGAGCGCGAGCGCCTGGACAAGTTCGGCCGCCCGCTGCTGGGCGCCACCACCAAGCCGAAGCTGGGCCTGTCGGGGCGCAACTACGGCCGCGTGGTCTACGAGGGCCTGAAGGGCGGCCTGGATTTCATGAAGGACGACGAGAACATCAACTCGCAGCCCTTCATGCACTGGCGCGACCGCTTCCTGTTCGTGATGGACGCCGTCAACAAGGCCAGTGCCGCGACGGGCGAGGTCAAGGGCTCGTACCTGAACGTGACCGCCGGCACGATGGAGGAGATGTACCGCCGCGCCCAGTTCGCCAAGGACCTGGGCTCGGTGATCATCATGGTCGACCTGGTGGTCGGCTACACCGGCATCCAGTCGCTCAGCCACTGGTGCCGCCAGAACGACATGATCCTGCACCTGCACCGCGCGGGCCATGGCACCTACACGCGCCAGAAGAACCACGGCGTGAGCTTCCGCGTCATCGCCAAGTGGATGCGCCTGGCGGGCGTGGACCACATCCATGCCGGCACGGCGGTCGGCAAGCTCGAGGGCGACCCGATGACGGTGCAGGGCTACTACAACATCTGCCGCGACACGCACACCCAGGTCGACCTGCCGCGCGGCATCTACTTCGACCAGGACTGGGGCGCGCTGAAGAAGGTCATGCCGGTCGCGTCGGGCGGCATCCACGCCGGCCAGATGCACCAGCTGATCGACCTGTTCGGCGACGACGTGGTGCTGCAGTTCGGCGGCGGCACGATCGGCCACCCGCAGGGCATCCAGGCCGGTGCGACCGCCAACCGCGTCGCGCTCGAGGCGATGGTGCTGGCGCGCAACGAGGGTCGCGACATCAAGGAAGAGGGCCCGCAGATCCTGCGCGATGCCGCCAAGTGGTGCAAGCCTCTGGCCGCCGCGCTCGACACCTGGGGCGACATCACCTTCAACTACACCTCGACCGACACCTCGGACTACGTGCCGACCCCGGCGGTGGCCTGAGCCTCTAGGAGACCCGACATGCGAATCACCCAAGGCACCTTCTCCTTCCTGCCCGACCTGACCGACGCGCAGATCACCAAGCAGCTCGAGTACTGTCTCGACAAGGGCTGGGCGGTGGGCATCGAGTACACCGACGACCCGCATCCGCGCAACACCTTCTGGGAGATGTACGGCAACCCGATGTTCGACCTGAAGGACGCCGCAGGCATCCTGATGGAGATCAACACCTGCCGCAAGACCTTCCCGGACCAGTACATCCGCGTCACCGCCTTCGATTCGACGCACGGTACGGAATCGGTGGTGATGTCCTTCATCGTCAACCGGCCGAAGGACGAGCCCGGCTTCCGCCTGGTGCGCACCGAGGAGCCCGGCCGCACCATGCGCTACAGCATCGAGAGCTACGCCGTGGCGCAGCGGCCCGAAGGCGCGCGCTACTGAAACGCATCATGCCGGAGCAGCGCGACATGGACATGCCCGCCAAGACGCCCGCCCCGAGGGCCTTGTTCGAGTCCTCCGGCGTGAAGGCCCTGCTCGACCAGCTCGACGCCGAGCTGGTCGGCTTGGCGCCGGTGAAGGGCCGCATCCGCGACATCGCTGCGCTGCTGCTGATCGACAAGCTGCGCTCCGAGCAGGGCCTGCAGTCGCAGCCGCCGACGCTGCACATGTGCTTCACCGGCAACCCCGGCACCGGCAAGACCACGGTGGCGCTGCGCATGGCCGAGGTGCTCAAGCAGCTCGGCTACGTGCGCAAGGGTCACCTGGTGGCGGTGACGCGCGACGATCTGGTCGGCCAGTTCATCGGCCACACGGCGCCGAAGACCAAGGAGATCATCAAGAAGGCGATGGGCGGCGTGCTTTTCATCGACGAGGCCTACTACCTGTACCGCCCCGAGAACGAGCGCGATTACGGCCAGGAAGCGATCGAGATCCTGATGCAGGTCATGGAAAACAACCGTGACGACCTGGTGGTGATCCTGGCCGGCTACAAGGACCGCATGGACACCTTCTTCGCCAGCAACCCCGGCATGGCGTCGCGCATCGCGCACCACATCGACTTCCCGGACTACTCCGAGGCCGAACTGATGCAGATCGCGCAACTGATGCTCGACAAGCTGAACTACCGGTTCGACGCCGAGGCGGTGACGGCGTTCCAGCAGTACGTGCACCTGCGCCGGCAGCAGCCGCACTTCGCCAATGCACGTTCGATCCGCAACGCGCTCGACCGCATCCGGCTGCGCCACGCCACGCGGCTGTTCTCCGCCGAGAGTTCGCTCAGCCGCGACGAGCTCGTCACCCTGCACGCGGAGGACATCCTCGCCAGCCGCGTCTTCAACCCGACCACCCAAGGAGCTGCCGCATGAGCCTGGAGGCCCTGATCTTCGACGTCGACGGCACGCTGGCGGACACCGAGGAAGCGCATCGCATGGCGTTCAACCACGCCTTCGAGCGCTTCAAGCTGGGCTGGACCTGGAGCCAGGACGCCTACCGCGATCTGCTCAAGACCACCGGCGGCAAGGAGCGCATCGCGGCCTACCTGGCGACGAAGATGCTGAGCAGCGCCGACCGCAAGCGACTGGCCGAGCTGATCCCGGCCATCCACGCGGAGAAGACCAAGTTCTACAGCGCCTTCGTCGCCGATGGCGCCGTGCCGCTGCGCGAGGGCGTGGCGCGGCTGATCGAGGAGGCGCTGTCGGCCGGCTGCCGCCTGGCCATCGCCAGCACCACCACCGCGGCGAACATCGACGCGCTGCTCAGCTCCACCCTGGGCTCGCGCGGCATCGAGATGTTCAGCGTGATCGCCTGCGGCGACCAGGTGCCGGCGAAGAAGCCTGCGCCCGACATCTACCAGCTGGCGCTGCGCCACCTCGGTGTCGACCCGGGACAGGCGGTGGCGCTGGAGGACTCGCACAACGGCCTGCTGGCGGCCACCGGTGCCGGCCTGTGGACGGTGATCACGCCGACCTACTGGACCGAGGCGCAGGACTTCAGCGGCGCCGGCATGGTGCTGCCGTCGCTCGGCGATCCGGCGCGCCCGGTGAAGGGCGAACCCGGCGCGGCGCTGGAGGACGCGCCGTGGCTCACCTATGCCGAACTGGCGCGCCGCGGCGATCGCCGTCCGCGCAGCGCGATCGCGGCGCTCTACGCCGGAGCAGCCTGATGCTCAGCAGCGCCATCCGCATCGCACCCAGCCTGCTGTCGGCCGACTTCGCCAGGCTCGGCGACGAGGTGCGCTCGGTGATCGCTGCCGGCGCCGACCTGATCCACTTCGACGTGATGGACAACCATTACGTGCCCAACCTCACCGTCGGCCCGCTGGTGTGCCAGGCCATCAAGCCGCACGCCACGGTGCCGATCGACGTGCACCTGATGGTCAAGCCGGTGGACGCGCTGGTGCCGATGTTCGCGCAGGCCGGCGCCGACATCATCAGTTTCCACCCCGAGGCGAGCGAGCACGTCGACCGCACCATCCAGCTGATCCGTTCGCTGGGCGTGAGGCCCGGCCTGGTGCTCAACCCGGCGACGCCGCTGCACGTGCTCGACCACGTGATCGACCAACTCGACCTGGTGCTGCTGATGACGGTGAACCCCGGCTTCGGCGGCCAGAGCTTCATCCAGTCCATGCTGCCGAAGATCGCCCGCGCGCGCGTGCTGGTGAACGAGGCGATGCAGCGCACCGGCCGGGAGATCTGGCTGGAGGTCGACGGCGGCGTGAAGCGCGAGAACGCACGCGCCGTCGCCGAGGCCGGCGCCGACACCATGGTGGCCGGCTCGGCGGTGTTCACCGGTTCGCGCGACACCGCGGCCTACCGCGACGCCATCGACGGCATCCGTGGCGAAGCCTTGCTCGGCGCGGCCCGCGCCGCGCTGGAGCCCGCATGAACGACGATCTGCGCGGCATCCGCGCCGTCGCCTTCGACCTCGACGGCACGCTGGTGGACAGCGCGCCCGACATCCAGCACGCGCTCAACGCCGCGCTGAAGAAGGCCGGCCTGCAGCGCTTCGACCTCGATCTCGTGCGCGGCTGGATCGGCGACGGCCCCGACATGCTGATCGCGCGTGCACTCGCGCACCAGGGCCTGGCCGATGCCGACGCCGAACTGCGCGCGCGCCTGCGCCGCTGGTTCGACGTCGACACGCTGGCTGCGCCGCTGGCCGCCGGCAGCGTCTTCGCCGGCATCCTCGAGCTGCTCAGCGGGCTGCGCCGCGTGCTGCCGATGGTGGCGGTGACCAACAAGCCCACGCCGCTGGCGCGCGCGGTGCTCGACGCCGCCGGCGTGCTGCCCTTCCTCGAGGGCGTGCAGGGCGCGGACCGGCCGGAGTTGCGCAAGCCGGCCCCGGCGATGCTGCTGAGTGCCTGCGAGCGCCTGGGCGTGGCGCCGCAGGAGATGCTGATGGTGGGCGACAGCGCGCTGGACATGCAGTCGGCCCAGGCCGCCGGCTGCCGCGCGGTGCTGGTGACCTGGGGTTACGGCCACGGCACGCTGCCGGCCTGGCTCGACCCGCTGCGCATCGACGCGCCCGACCAGTTGTTGCAGGCGCTGCTCGCCACGCGCGGCCCTGCGGTACCGATTCTCAACTCCTAGGAGACCGTCATGCCCACCGGCGGAAGGCCCACCCTGACCCAGTTCCTCATCGAGGAACGTCGCCGTCATCCCGACGCCACCGGCGACCTGAACGCGCTGGTCACCGACGTCTCGCTGGCCTGCAAGGCGATCTCGCGCAAGGTCGCGTTCGGCGCGCTGGCCGACATGCTCGGCAAGGTGCAGGGCGAGACCGTGAACGTGCAGGGCGAGGAGCAGAAAACGCTCGACGTGGTCAGCAACGCGATGTTCCTGCGCGCCGCGGAGTGGGGCGGCATCCTCGCCGGCATGGTCTCCGAGGAGATGGAGCAGGTGTACCACCTGCCGAAGCAGTTCCCGCGCGGCAAGTACCTGCTGCTGTTCGACCCGCTCGACGGCTCCTCGAACACCGACGTGAACGTGTCGGTGGGCAGCATCTTCTCGGTGCTGCGCGCGGTCACGCCGGGCGAGGACGCCAAGCCGGAGGACTTCCTGCAGCCCGGCGTGCAGCAGGTCTGCGCCGGCTACGCGATCTACGGCCCGTCGACCATGCTCGTGCTCACGCTGGGCACCGGCACGCACGCCTTCACGCTCGACCCGCAGCTCGGCGAGTGGGTGCTCAGCCATCCGAACCTGAAGATCCCCGCGAAGACGCGCGAATTCGCCATCAATGCGTCGAACAGCCGCTTCTGGGAGCCGGCGGTGAAGCGCTATGTCGACGAATGCCTGGCCGGCCAGACCGGGCCGCGCGGCGCCGACTTCAACATGCGCTGGATCGCCTCCCTGGTGGCCGAGACGCACCGCATCCTGATGCGCGGCGGGGTGTTCATGTACCCGCGCGACAACAAGGACCCGGCCAAGCACGGCCGCCTTCGCCTGCTCTACGAGGCCAACCCGATCTCGATGCTGGTCGAGCAGGCCGGCGGCATGGCCAGCACCGGCCGCAAGCGCATGCTGGAAGTGCAGCCAGAGTCCATCCACCAGCGCATCGGATTCATCTTCGGCTCGTCGGAGGAGGTCTCGCGCATCGAGGGCTACCACCACGAGGAGCCGCAGGACACCTTCAAGTCGCCGCTGTTCGGCAAGCGCGGCCTGTTCGCCACGACGATCTGAGCAGGACCCCCTGAGACGAGCGCGCGGGATCAAGGAGTACCCGCTCGCGCGAAACGAATTTCTTCACTTCCCGGGAACTCCCATGTCCGCCAAGCACCCCATCATCGCGATCACCGGATCGTCGGGCGCCGGCACCACCTCGGTGACGCGCACGTTCGAGAACATCTTCCGCCGCGAAAAGGTCGACGCCGCCATCGTCGAGGGCGACTCCTTCCACCGCTACGACCGCAAGGCGATGCGCACCAAGATGGCGGAGGCCGAAGCGGCGGGCAACCGCAACTTCAGCCACTTCGGCCACGAGGGCAACCTGTTCGAGGAACTCGAGGCGCTGTTCCGCGACTACGCCGAGAGCGGCACGGGCAAGAGCCGCAAGTACCTGCACGACGCCAACGAGGCCGCGCCGTTCAAGCAGGAGCCCGGCACCTTCACGCCCTGGCAGGACTTGCCGAAGAGCGAACTGCTCTTCTACGAGGGCCTGCACGGCGGCGTGACCACCGACAAGGTCGACATCGCGCGCTACCCCGACCTGCTGATCGGTGTGGTGCCGGTGATCAACCTCGAGTGGATCCAGAAGATCCACCGCGACAAGAGCATGCGCGGCTACTCGACCGAGGCGGTCACCGACGTGATCCTGCGCCGCATGCCCGACTACGTGAACTACATCTGCCCGCAGTTCACGCGCACGCACATCAATTTCCAGCGCGTGCCGGTGGTCGACACCTCCGATCCGTTCATCGCACGCACCATCCCGACCGCCGACGAGAGCCTGGTGGTGATCCGCTTCGCCAACCCGGCGGGGTTCGACTTCCCCTACCTGCTGTCGATGCTGCACGACTCGTGGATGTCGCGTGCCAACACGCTGGTGGTGCCGGGCGGCAAGATGGAACTGGCGATGCAGCTGATCTTCACGCCGATGATCCTGCGCCTGCTGGAGCGGCGCCGCAAGGCGCTGGCGAACTGAGCGGGGAGGGCACGACCATGACGACCAATCCCCCCCTCGATCGGGCGGCGCTGCGCACGCTGTGCGCCAACGCGCTGCGCGTGCTCGCCATCGACGCGGTGCAGGCCGCCAACTCCGGCCACCCGGGCATGCCCATGGGCATGGCCGACATCGCCGAGGCGCTGTGGCGCCATCATCTCAAGCACGACCCGTCGGACCCGCAGTGGATCGACCGCGACCGCTTCGTGGTCTCCAACGGC
Source organism: uncultured Piscinibacter sp. (assembly GCF_937952055.1). Lineage (GTDB taxonomy): Bacteria > Pseudomonadota > Gammaproteobacteria > Burkholderiales > Burkholderiaceae_C > Piscinibacter. The sequence continues at coordinate 109,043 of NZ_CALFYO010000021.1, read as the reverse complement.
CACGGCTCGATGCTGCTGTACGCGCTGCTGCACCTGTCCGGCTACGCGCTGCCGATGAGCGAGCTCAAGCGCTTCCGCCAGCTGCACTCGCTCACCCCCGGCCACCCCGAGCACGGCCTCACGCCAGGCGTGGAAACGACCACCGGCCCGCTCGGCCAGGGCATCAGCAACGCGGTGGGCATGGCGCTGGCCGAGAAGCTGCTGGCCGCCGAGTTCAACCGCCCCGGCCATGCCGTGGTCGACCACCGCACCTATGTGTTCCTCGGCGACGGCTGCCTGATGGAAGGCATCAGCCACGAGGCCTGCTCGCTGGCCGGCACCTGGCGACTGAACAAGCTGATCGCCTTCTACGACGACAACGGCATCTCGATCGACGGCGACGTGAAGGGCTGGTTCGGCGACGACACGCCGGCGCGCTTCGAGGCCTACGGCTGGACGGTGCTGCGCAACGTCGATGGCCACGACCGCGCCGCGCTCGATGCCGCCATCGATGCCGCCAAGACGTCGACGCAGCCGGTGCTGATCTGCTGCAAGACGCAGATCGGCCACGGCTCGCCGAACCGCGCCGGTACGGCCAAGGTGCACGGCGAGGCACTGGGCGCCGAGGAGATCAAGCTCACCCGCGAGCAGCTCGGCTGGAGCTGGCCGGCCTTCGAGGTTCCCGAGGTGGTGCGCCAGGCCTGGTCGGCGCGCGAGCGCGGCGCGCAGCAGCGCAGTGCCTGGCAGCAGCGCTTCGGCGCCTATGCCGAGGCCTTCCCCGAGCTCGCCCACGAGCTGCTGCGCCGCCATGCCACGCCGGGCGTGCCCGGCGCCCGGGCCGAACAGGCCTTTGCGCAGGCGATCGCCGACGCGGAGGCGAAGAAGGCCACCGTGGCCACGCGCAAGGCCTCGCAGGAACTGCTCAACGCCGTGGCGCCGACGATCCCCGAACTGCTCGGCGGCTCGGCCGACCTGACCGGCTCCAACCTGACCGACTGGAAGGGCCACAAGCCGCTGCTCGGTGCAGGCACCGGCAACCACGTGCACTACGGTGTGCGCGAGTTCGGCATGGCGGCGATCATGAACGGTGCGGCACTGCACGGCGGCTTCCGTCCCTACGGCGGCACGTTCCTCACCTTCAGCGATTACTCGCGCAACGCGCTGCGCATGTCGGCACTGATGAAGCTGCCGGTGGTGCATGTGTTCACGCACGACTCCATCGGCCTGGGCGAGGACGGGCCGACCCACCAGCCGGTGGAACATGTCTCCAGCCTGCGGCTGATTCCCGGGCTGGACGTGTGGCGCCCGGCCGACGCGACCGAGACGGCGGTGGCCTGGCGCGAGTCGCTGCGTCGCGGCGACGGCCCGAGCGCACTGATGCTCAGCCGCCAGGGCCTGCCGCATGCCGGCGACGGCAGCGAGCGCGCCGGGGCGATCGCCAAGGGCGGCTACGTGCTGCGCCGTCCGGCCGACGAGCAGGTGGTGCTGATCGCCACCGGCTCGGAAATCGGCGTCGCGCTCGCCGCCGCCACGCTGCTGGCCGAGGAGGGCATCGGCGCACGCGTGGTATCGGTGCCCTGTCTCGACGTTTTCGAGCGCCAGAGCGATGCCTACCGGGCCGAGGTCATCCCGCGCCACCTGCCGCGCCTGGCCGTGGAGGCCGGCAGCACCGGCCTGTGGTGGCGGCATGTCGGCGAGAACGGCGACGTGGTCGGCCTCGACCGCTTCGGCGAGTCGGCCCCCGCCGGCGACCTGTTCCGCCTCTTCGGCATCACGGCCGAGATGGTGGCGGTGCGTGCCACCCGCCTCGTCGCCGCGGCCGCCAGGCCCGAACCCGTCAACCCTTGAATGGACCCCAGGAGCCCCCCATGGCGATGATCTCCCTGCGACAACTGCTCGATCACGCGGCCGAGCACGGCTACGGCGTGCCGGCCTTCAACGTCAACAACCTGGAGCAGATCCAGGCCATCATGCAGGCCGCGCAGAAGACCGACAGCCCGGTCATCCTGCAGGCCTCGGCGGGCGCGCGCAAGTACGCCGGCGAGCCCTTCCTGCGCAAGATGGTCGAGGCGGCGGTCGAGATGTACCCCGACATCCCGATCGTCATGCACCAGGACCATGGCGCGAGCCCGGCGGTGTGCATGCAGTCGATCCGCAGCGGCTTCAGCAGCGTGATGATGGACGGCTCGCTGCGCGAGGACGCGAAGACGCCGGCGAGCTACGAGTACAACGTCGACGTGACGCGCCGCGTTTGCGAGATGGCGCACGCGGTGGGCGTGTCGGTTGAGGGCGAGCTCGGCTGCCTGGGCTCGCTGGAGTCCGGCCAGGCCGGCGAGGAGGACGGTGTCGGTGCCGCCGGCACGCTGACGCACGACCAGCTGCTCACCGACCCCGACCAGGCGGCCGACTTCGTGAAGAAGACCGGTGTCGACGCGCTGGCCATCGCCATCGGCACCAGCCACGGCGCCTACAAGTTCACCCGCAAGCCCACGGGCGACATCCTCGCCATCGACCGCATCAAGCAGATCCACGCGAAGATCCCGCACACCCACCTGGTGATGCACGGCTCCTCGTCGGTGCCGCAGGAGTGGCTGGCCGTCATCCGCGAGTACGGCGGCGACATCAAGGAGACCTACGGCGTGCCGGTGGAGGAGATCCAGGAAGGCATCCGCCACGGCGTGCGCAAGGTCAACATCGACACCGACATCCGCCTCGCGATGACCGGCGCGATGCGCCGCGCGATGGCCAAGGACCGCAGCGAGTTCGACCCGCGCAAGTTCCTCAAGGACGCCACCGCGGCGGCGCGCGACATCTGCATCGCCCGCTTCCAGGCGTTCGGCTGTGCGGGCATGGCCTCGCGCATCAAGCCGGTGCCACTGGAAGTGCAGGCGAAGCTGTACGCCTGAGGACCGTCAGCCTCCGGTCACTCCGCGCGGGTGGCCGAGGGCCTGCCCGCCAAGCGGGTCCCGGCCGAGCGCAGGGCCATCGTGCGCGGCGAGAGTTCCATCGCCGGATGGGCGAAATGGATCTCCGGCTGCTCGGGCGGCAGCAGGGCGGTCAGCGTGGTGGGATGGAGGCGGTCCATTTGCGACTCGTCGAGTTGGCGCACGAACTTCCAGCCCATCGGCGTCTTCACATACGCGAAGCGCGTCGGCAGGTCGACGTAGACATCCCAGTCCTTCGTCTGGATGAAGCTCTGTGCCTGGGCAGCGCCGGCGGCAGCGAGGGTCAGGAAGAGGGCGGTGAGGATGCGCTTCATGGTCGTGTCCTTGGTCTGGCTTGCTGGAGAACGTCCAGCGACGTGATGGCTGGGCAGTGTGGGCAGCGGCCGTTTCAGGCGCGCTTCACGCAGAAGCCGGTTGTGTTTCATGGGTTGCCGCACGGGGCGCCGCTCCCGTGATGGTTCGACGCGTGCGCCTGTGGCAAGCTCCAGGGTCCCGCCTCCCCCGGCGTGACGCGCACACCCAATGAACCTCCACCATGGATACCGCCCCGGCTGCATCGGGCGCGTCGTCGAGATGCACGCGGCCTACTGCGCCCGGGTCGCAGGCTTCGGCTTGCCCTTCGAGGCCAAGGTGGCCGCCGAACTGGCCGAGTTCTGCCTGCGCTTCGCGCCCGCTCGCGATGGTCTGTGGCTCGCCCACGACGACCGGGCGATCCACGGTTCGGTGGCCATCGATGCCTCGCACGAGCCACCGGGCCAGGCACACCTGAGGTGGCTCATCACCTCGGACGAAGCGCGAGGCCACGGGGTGGGCTCGCGGTTGCTGGGGGAGGCGATGGCCTTCTGCCGGGCGCGAGGCCATGACAGCGTGTACCTCTGGACCTTCGACCAATTGCACGCGGCGCGGCATCTGTACGAGAAGCATGGCTTCAGGTTGTCGCGCACGCAGCGCGGCTCGCAATGGGGCAGGGAAGTCAATGAACAGCTCTTCACGCTCGGCAGCGGCTGAAGCCGCGCCGCGCACGGGCCTGGGACTGCGGCCGGACGCGCGCCACGCGGCGGCCTCGCTCCTGCTGGCCGCGACGCTGACTGCCGCGCGTGGCGCCCCGGCGGACGCCTGCTACGTCAGGACGGAAGCCTTCGACGCCACGGCAATGGCAGGCGCGGCATCGGCGCCTGCGCAAAGCTTCGTCGGTGTTCGTCGCAAGACACGCTATCTGTTCGACGTCGACATCTCGATCGCCGGCCCCGACCAGGCGGTGTGCTCGGTCTCCGGGGTCGCCAGACTTCGCGGCGAGCTGGGCGCGGACGTGCTCGGCCTCGTCGTGCGCCCCGACGTGCGCCGAAGGTCGGGCGACGCGGCCAGTCCCTGCCAGGTGTTCGTTCAGGTCACCGCCTCGTCGGTCGAAGTGCGCACCACGCCGAGTTCCTGCCAGGCGCAATCGCTGTGCGAGGGCAAGGTCGAACTCGACGGTCAGCGGTTCGAGCCTTCGTCGAGGCGGCCCCCCGGAAGCAGCGCTCCATGCTTCGAGAGCCGGGTTCCCTGAGCCTGTCGCGCATGTCGAGCGTGATGCAGGTCACTCCTGCCGAGGCTTAGCCTGGGCATGGCTGCACTGGTCTTCGTCTACGGTACCCTCAAGGAGGGCCATCGCAACGCCCACGTCAACGCGGGCGTGCGCGTGCCCGGCGAATTCGTCACCGTCGAGCGCTACCCGCTCTACGTGATCGGCGCGCACCCGTTGCCGTGGCTGGTGGACCGGCCGGGGCAGGGCGAGCCGGTGCTGGGACAGCTGTACGACGTGGATGCGCAGGCGCTGCAGCGACTGGATGCGCTCGAGCGCATCGACGAGCCGGACTGGTACTCGCGCGGCAAGATCCTCGTGCGGCCACGCACGCAGCCTCAGGCGCCGCCGGTGTGGGCGATGGTCTACTTCGGCAGTGCGCAGCGCCTCGCCGGCGAAGTGCGACACGCCGGGCCGCTGGCCGAGTTCACCCTGCAGCATGCCGCGGCCTTTGCGGGCCTGCGGCGCTGACGGCGGGCCGGTGCACCGTCGGGGCCGATGGCAGGTTCGAAGGGGCCGTGAACGTCGGATTTGGCATGCTTTTTCCCCTGTCAGCCGTCGGTGGGCGGGTTTCAATTCGACCGTGGCACGAGATTCGCTCGACACGCCAGCCTTGAACCGACGCCCCATGTGCCAGCTTTTCGCCCTGAACAGCAACACGCCGAGCACGGCGACCTTCTCCTTCACCGGGCTGTCCGCGCGCGGCGGGTTGACCGGCGACCATGTCGACGGCTACGGCATGGCCTTCCACGAGGGTCGCGCCTGCCGCCTGTTCGTCGACGAGCAGCGCGCCAGCGATGCCGCGCTGGCCGAGTTCCTGCGACGTCAGCCGATCCGCGCGCGCAGCGTGCTGGCTCATGTGCGCCGCGCCACGCAGGGAGCGGTGCGGCTGGAGAATTGCCACCCCTTCGTGCGCGAATGGCAGGGGCGGCACTGGTCGTTCTGCCACAACGGCGACCTGAAGGATTTCACGCCGCGTCTGAACGGCAGCGAACTGCCGGTGGGCGACACCGACAGCGAGCGCGCCTTCTGCTTCTTGCTGCAGGAACTGCGCCGGCACTTCCGGCGTCGCGCCGTCCCGCACTGGAAGCATGTGGCGCCGCTGCTGGCGGAACTGGCCGGCAGGGTGGCGCGCCACGGCGCCTTCAACTTTCTGCTCTGCGATGGCGAGGTGCTCTATGCCCACGCCAGCACGCGGCTGCACGCATTGCAGCGCCAGCATCCGTTCCCGGCGGCGCAACTGGTCGACCACGACCTGGTGCTCGACCTGGCCCAGGCCAACGGCCCGGACGACCGCATGGTGCTGATCGCCACCGAGCCGCTGACGCGCAACGAGCCGTGGCGGCCGTTCGCCCCCGGTGAACTGCGCGTCTATGCGGCGGGCGACGAGGTCTGGCGGCATACGCCGGCACGCTGCCCGGTGCCGGCGCCGGCCTTCGCCGGCCGGCTGGCGCTGGCCTGAGGCTTCGCGCGGGCACCCGGCCCGCAGCGGGCCGGGCTCAGGCCGGGGCGGGGCCGTCTTTCGACGGCAAGCCACCCAGCGCGTCGACGAGGTCCGGCAGCAGCAGGCGAAGTTCGCCGGTCGTGATGGCGACGTCGGCATCGAAGCCGCCGTCGGCTCCGGCGGCCGGACCCGCATTCTCGAGCACCACATCGAGCAGCTTGATGCGCTTCAGCGCGAGCGCATCGGTCAGCACGAAGGAGACGCGGCTGTTCCAGGTCAGCGCCAGCTGGGTGGGCAGCTTGCCCTGCCGGATGTGCTCGCCGACCTCGTCGATGTCCAGCGTATGGCGCGCGTAGCGCACCGCGGCCTTCTCGCTGTCGGGCTGCTTCAGTTCGCACTCGCGGTCGATGCTGAAGCCCCGCGGCGCTTCCTTCTCGCTGAGCCAGGCCGACATTGCCGAGGCCGGCGACAGCGCGGTCTGCAGCGGCACCAGGCGCAGTCCGCCGAACAGTTCGACCAGGCGCGTCAGCACCGCATCGGCCTTCTTGCTGCTGGCTGCGCCGATCAGCACGAGACGCGCCGCCAGGTCGAGCCAGACCAGGGTCGTGGAACGTTTCGGGAAGGCGCGCGGCAACAGGTCGTGCACGATCTGCTCCTTGAGCTCGCGCTGGGCCTTGCCCCGGGGACGGCGACCGGTCTCGGCCTCGATCCTGTCCAGCCGCGCCTCGAGCTGCTGCTTGACCACGCCGCCGGGCACCGGCCTGGACTCGGTGCACAGCTTGAGGATCAGCTGGCCGCCGACGCTCTCGAGCAGCACGCCGTGCTTCTCGCCGCGCGGCTCGACCCAGCCGGCGGCCTCTCGCTGGGTCGGCCCGCATTCGACGAAGCGCGCGCCGTCCAGGCGCGCCTCGATGTCGGCTTGCGTGGGCGGCTCCCACTGGTCGATGCGGTAGACGAGCGCGTTCTTGAACATGGTGCGTGGCGGAGGATGGGGCGCGGATTTTAGGCGGGGCGGACTGCTGCCATGAGCAAGGCTGGTGGCCTGCCGATCGCCTTAAAAATGCCGGGTAAATAGGCTAATGGTCAGTGGATGCGTGCACTGGACGCCTAGTTAAATCCGGGTAATAATGGCTTCATGCCCGACAACACCACCAAGACGCCGCATCGGTTCACCGCCTTTGCGGGTGATCACCTGATCGTCTCGGGCGACATCGCGGCCGTGGCACGGGGTGCCAGGGAGGCGCTCGACGCCTCGCCGGAGGCTGCGGTGCTGATCTTCGACGACGACAGCGGCGCGGTGGTCGACCTCGACCTGCGCGGAAGCCCCGCGCAGGTGCAGGCGCGACTGCGTGGACGGTTCGGCGGCGAAACACGCAGCGATGGCGGCGACGCCGAGGCGGGTGCCGAGGGTGCTGCGCCGCGCGGCCGCGGCCGGCCGCGACTGGGTGTCGTCGCGCGCGAGGTGACGCTGCTGCCTCGGCATTGGGACTGGCTCGCCGCGCAGCCGGGGTCGGCGTCGGTCGTGCTGCGCCGCCTCGTCGACGAGGCCCGCACGCGCCACGCCGAGCGTGACCGGCGGCGCGCGGCGCAGAAGGCGGCGTACCTCTTCGCGTCAGCGATGGCGGGCGACCGGCCGAACTACGAGGAGGCCATCCGGGCGCTGTTCGCCGGCGACCGTGATCGCTTCCACATGCTCATCGCCGACTGGCCGCGCGACGTGCGCGGCCATGCGCAGCGGCTGGCCGCACATGCCTTCGGTGATGCCGGCGGGGGCCCGGCCGATGGCGAAGCCTGAACATCATCCGCGTGGAGAAACCGATGACCGACCGTGCGCAGCAGCGCCTCCTCAAGCAGCAGTTCCGCGAATCGCCGCCGGCCGCTGGCGTGTTCACCATCCGCAACCTCGCCAGCGGCCGCCTGCTGCTCGGCGCGAGCCTGAACCTCGAGGGGGCGCTGAATCGCCACCGCTTCGAGCTCAGGATGCGCGGCCATCGCAACCGCGAGTTGCAGGCCGACTGGCTGGCCCAGGGTGCCGAGGGCTTCGCCTTCGACGTCGTCGACACGGTGAAGGAGCGCCCCGCCGATCCGGCCTTCGACCGCGAGGCCGAACTGGAGGTCCTGCACGAGCTCTGGTCGCAGGAATTCGCCCGTCGAGGGGCGCCCCGCTACGACAGCCGATGAGCGCGGCGCACCAGGAGCGACGATGAGACCTTCCCGGACCTCTGCCGACGGGCTGGGCCTGTGCCTCGCGCTCGGCCGTGCGCACGCCAGCCTGACCCTCAAGCTCGACGACGCGCTCGGTGCGCATCACGGCCTGGGCTGGGCCGAGTTCCGCTTGCTCGACCGCCTGGCACAGGGCGAGGGCGGCCGGCTTGCGCTGGGTGAACTCGTGCGACCGCTGGGGCTGCCCTTGTCGGCCGTGCTGCGGCTGGTGCAGGCCCTCGAGAAGACGGGCCATGTCGAACGGCCGGGCGGCGAAGGTTGTCCGCGCGATGCGGCGGTGCAGCTCCGCCCCGCCGGCCGTGCGGTGTTGGGCGCGGCCGCGGAGACCGCCGCCTGGATCTGCGCGCAGGCTGTGAGCGGACTCGGGCTCGAGGACCCGCTGCAGTGGGGCCCGCGCCTGGACGCGCTGGCGTCGTCTACGGCGCTGAAGACCTGAGCGCCGTCGCCCGGCCGCGGTCCCCCCGCGGCGTCCCGGCCATGTCGCCCATGCCTGCGGGCGGGCGGAGCGTTCAGCGCGCGGCGCGCAGCGTGCGCAGCTTCGACTCCAGCGCCGCCGCATTGAGCACGCCGAGGTGCGCATCGACCAGCCGGCCCTGCGCGTCGTAGAACAGCGTGGTGGGCAGGCCGCGCGAGCCGACCGCCGGGCCGAGCGCCGAGCGCGCATCGAGCAGCACCTCGCGCAGCGCGAGCTTCTCGCGTTCCAGGTAGGTGCGCACCGTGGCTGCGCTCTCGCCCTGGTTGACGAAGAGGATGCCCACGGCCGCCTCGCGCTGCTGCGCGGCGGCGAGCACCGGCATCTCGGCGCGGCAGGGCCCGCACCAGCTCGCCCACAGGTTGACCACCACCGGCCGCCCCCGTGCCGCCTGCGCCAGCGTGGTCGGTGTGCCGCTGGCGAACTCGGACATCGCGATCGCGGGCAGCGTGTCGTGGCCGCGCGGCCTGGTGGCGAGCGTGCCGGCGGTCCACAGCAGCAGGCCGGCAAGCAGGCCGAAGCCGAGCGGGCGGCGCAATTCCGGCAACTGCCAGCCGCGCCCGACCAGCCACAGCGTGCCCGCGACCCAGCCGCTGGGGGCGTGCCAGCCGCCGTCGCGCAGGTCGATCACCGCCCAGGGCGAGGCCGCGTAGGCCGAGGCATGCAGCAGCAGGTGCACCGCACGCGCCGCGAGCAGGCCGATCAGCGTGGCACGGAAGACGGCGTTGCCGGCGTCGTGGGCGCGCCCCGGGCCGGCCAGCCTGCTGGCCAGCCACGAGGCGAGGAAGGCGGCCAGCAGCAACAGCAGCGGCGCGACGGGCAGGGCCAGCGGGCCGAGCGGGATGGAGAGCATGGCGTGCCGGATTCTCGCCGTGTCAGACGGCGTCTTCGTGGCGCAGCGCGCGTTCGAGAGCGGCACGGTCGAGGCGCGCACTGCGCGTGGGAATCAGTTCCAGCACGCCCTCGCGGCGCAGTCGGCTGATCAGCCGGCTGGCGGTCTCGACGGTCATGTCGAGCATCGCGCCGATCTCCTCGCGGCGGGGCAGCCACACCGGGCCGCCGGGCTCCGACAGCTCGGCCAGGCGTTTGAGCAGACGCAGCAGGCGCCGGCGCGCCGGTCCGGTGGACAGGTCGGCCACCCAGCTTTCAGCAGCGTCGAGCGCACGCTGCCAGCGCTGCATCAGCTCGCGCGGCAGGCTGCCTTGCGCGGCGCCGAGCTCGTCGACCAGGTGGCGCGGGATGCGGCACAGCTGCACCGGCGTGCAGGCGATCGCCTCGTCGGCATAGGGGCGCTGCAGCAGGGCTTCCTGGCCGATGAGGTCGCCGCGGCCGGCCAGCCGCACGATGCGGCGGTCGCCACGCTCGGTGAAGCGCTCGAAGCGCACGATGCCGGCGCGCACGGTGAAGACGGCTGCAGCGGCTCCGCCGCGCTCGTAGACGGCCTGGTCGGGCGCGACGTCAAGGCTGGCGATGCGCGTGTGGATCTGGTCCAGGCCTTCCTCGTCGAGTACACCGAACAGGGCGCTGCCGCGCACCTCGCAGGCGGCGCAGGCCTGCGCCTGCGGGTGCCTCAGGTCACGCCGGTACAGCGGGACGATGGCCATCGCGGCTGCCGCGGGCCGGATCAGGGGCCGGGCCGGACCATCGGCCAGCCGCGCCGCGCCCACTCGCTCATGCCGCCCTGGACGAAGCGAACGTGGTCGTAGCCGCGCTGCCGCAGCGCCTGCAGCGTGCGGCTGGAGCGGTTCTGCGTGTTGCAGATCAGCAGCACCGGTTTGACCGGGTCGGTGGGGATCTCGGCGAGGCGCCGGCCGATCTGGCTCATCGGCAGCAGCCTGGCGCCGGCGGCCACGCCGGTGGCGTGCTCCTGCGGCTCGCGGATGTCGATCAGCACTGCGCGGCCGGCCTCGAACTCCGCGCGCGCGGCTTCCAGGCTCACCGCGTCGCCGTCGGCGAAGGCGGGCGAGGCGGTCAGCGCCAGCCCGAGCGCCACGGCGACGAACTGGCGGCGAGCGAGGCGCGGCGGGTCGAAGGAGTCGGCAGGACGCTGGGACATGACGGGGCACCCGTTAAACATCAGTACCGAATGATATTCCGCCGCATCGACCCTTGCTTGCGCCGGGTCAGGAAGTGCATCGATGCATACTCGCGCGATGTCGACCCCCTTCCGATCCACGGCCGTCGTTGGCGCCGGCGCCGTCGGCAGTTTCTTCGGCGCCATGCTGGCGCGCGCCGGCCACCCCGTCACCCTGATCGGCCGCCCGGCGCATGCGCAAGCCATCACGCGCGACGGCCTGCAATTGCACCGGGCCGGTGGCGTCGACGTCGTGCGCGTGGCGGCGACCGACGACCTGACTGCGCTGCGCGGCGCCGACCTGGTGCTGTTCTGCGTCAAGTCGACCGACACCGAGGCGGTCGCCCGCCAGATCGCGCCGCTGCTCGCTGCCGATGCCGTGGTGCTCAGCCTGCAGAACGGCGTCGACAACGCGGCGACGATCGCGCGCCAGGTCGCGCAGCCGGTGGTGCCCACGGTGGTGTACGTGGCCACCGCGATGCCCGAGCCCGGCGTGGTCAAGCACTTCGGCCGTGGCGACCTGGTGGTCGGCCCGCTCGACGCAGCGGCCGCCGGCGACGCCGCGCTGCAGCTTCGCCTGCGCGACATCGCCGCGCTGTTCGAGAGCGCCGGCGTGCCGGTGCGCATCTCGCCCGACGTGATGGGCGAGCTGTGGAGCAAGCTGATGGTCAACTGCGCCTACAACGCCATCTCGGCGCTGGTGCAGCAGCCCTATGGCCGCATGGCGGCGCTGCCGGCGATCCGCGAGACGCAGCGCGCCGTGGTGCGCGAAGTGGTGGCGGTGGCGCAGGCCGACGGCCAGCGTCTGACGCTGGATGCCGCCATGGAGGCGATGGAGCGCATCGCCATGGCGATGCCGGGCCAGTTGTCGTCGACGGCGCAGGACCTGGCGCGCGGCAAGCCGACCGAGATCGACCACCTCAACGGCTTCGTGGCGCGCCGCGGCGCCGAGCTCGGCATCGCCACACCTGTCAACCAGGCGCTGCACGCATTGGTCAAGCTGGCCGAAGCCGGGCACTCCGGCACCGCCTGATGGCCGGCGCGGGCCAGGCGCTGCCGGGCGAGTTCGTGCAGGCCTTGCGCGAACTGGGCCTGGCCGGCGACGAGCCGCTGAGCGGCGAACCGCTGACCGGGGGCGTGTCCTCCGACATCTGGCGCATCACCACGCGCGAGGGGCCGGTGTGCGCCAAGCGCGCGCTGGCCCGGCTGCGCGTGGCCGCCGACTGGCGCGCGCCGATCGAGCGCAACCAGTACGAGGCGCGCTGGATGCGCGTCGCCGATGCTGCCGTGCCGGGCAGCGCGCCGCGCGTGCTCGGCCAGCACCCGGCACTGGGCGTGCTGGTCATGCGTTACCTGCCGCCCGAAGACCACCGCCTGTGGAAGCATCTGCTGCGCGAGGGCCGCGCCGAGGTCGGCACCGCGGCGGCCGTCGGCCGCACGCTGGCGTGCATCCACGGCCACTCGGCGGCGCGGCCCGGGCTGGCCGCGCAGTTCGACACCGACCGCATCTTCTACGACATCCGGCTCGAGCCCTACCTGGTCGCCACCGCGGTCAGGCACCCGGACCTGGCGGACGTGCTGCACGCGCTGGTGGCGCAAACGCAGGCGAACAAGCGCGCGCTGGTGCATGGCGACGTGAGCCCGAAGAACATCCTCGTCGGGCCGCACGGGCCGGTGCTGCTCGACGCCGAATGCGCGTGGTGGGGCGATCCGGCCTTCGACATCGCGTTCTGCCTCAACCACCTGCTGCTCAAGTGCCTGTGGACCCCGGCGGCGCGCGCCGACTTGCTGGCCTGCTTCGCCGCGCTGGCGCAGGCCTATCTGGCCGGCGTCGACTGGGAGCCGCAGGAGGCCGTCGAGCGGCGTGCCGCGGCGCTGCTGCCGGGGCTGTTCCTCGCGCGCGTCGACGGCAAGTCGCCGGTGGAGTACGTGAGCGAGGAGAACCAGCGCGACGCCGTGCGCCGCACCGCACGCACCCTGCTTCAACATCCGGCGACGCAGCTCGCCGAGGTCAGCGCCGCCTGGCGCGAGGAACTCGAACGATGACCCATCCCTGCGCCATCCGTGCCGTGCGCGGCCGCCGTGTCTGGGACAGCCGCGGCCGCCCCACGGTGGAAGCCGAGGTCGAGCTGCACGACGGCTCGAGAGGCCGTGCCATCGTGCCGGCCGGCGCCAGCAAGGGCACGCGCGAGGCGATCGAGCTGCGCGACGGTGGCGAACGCTTCGGCGGCCTCGACGTGCTGACGGCGGTGGGCCACGTCGACGGCGAGATCGCCGCAGGCGTGCGCGGCATGGCGGCCGACGCGCAGGCCGAGCTCGACGCGCGGCTGATCGAGCTGGACGGCACGCCGAACAAGCAGCGCCTCGGCGCCAACGCGACGCTGGCCGTGTCGATGGCCGCGGCCCATGCGGCGGCGGCCTCGCACGGCCTGCCGCTGTTCCGCTACCTCGGCGGCGAGACCGCCACGCTGCTGCCGCTGCCGCAGATCCAGATCTTCGGCGGCGGGGCGCATGCCGGCCGGCGTGTGGACATCCAGGACTTCATGGTGATGTGCCCGGCGGCGCAGAGCTTCGCGCAGGCGCTGGAATGGACGGCCGAGGTCTACCGCCATGCCGGCGTGCTGATGCGCGCGCGTGGCGCGGCCGCGGGCGTGGCCGACGAGGGCGGCTGGTGGCCGGCCTTCGACACCAACGAGGAGGCGCTGGAAGCGCTGCTGCGCGCCATCGAGCGCGCCGGCTTCGTGCCCGGCGAGCAGGTCGCCATCGCGCTGGACATCGCCGCCAGCGACTTCGGCCGCGGCGGCCGCTACAGGCTCGGCCTGGAGCGCCGCGAACTCGACAGCGACGGCCTGATCGAGCTGCTGCTGCGCTGGTGCGAGCGCTACCCGATCGCCAGCATCGAGGACCCGCTCGCCGAGGACGACGCGCCGGCCTTCGCGCGCTTCACGCAGGCCGTGGGCGCTCGGCTGCAGGTGGTGGGCGACGATTTCCTCGTCTCCGATGCCGCGCTGCTGCGCGCCGCCGCCGACGCCGGGGCCGCCAACGCCGTGCTGCTCAAGCCCAACCAGCGCGGCACGCTCACCGAGACGCTGCGCTGCTGGCAGGCCGCCCGCGAGCGCGGCTACGCGGCCATCGTCTCGGCGCGTTCCGGCGAGAGCGAGGACACCACCATCGTCGACCTCGCCATCGGCTGGCAGGTCGGCCAGCTGAAGGTGGGCTCGTTCGCGCGCAGCGAGCGCATGGCCAAGTGGAACCGGGCCCTGCGCATCGAGGAGCGACTCGGCGCGACCGCGCGCTTCGCGGGCGCAGGCGTGCTCGGGCGCTCGCGGCCGGCCTGAAGGCGCGGCCGCGGCCCGCCCGGCTCACAGCGGGTTGAGCGACTTCTGCGGCCGGTAGTGCGTGTAGCCCACGCTCGCGCCGGCGCGCAGTCCGGCGCCGAGGCGGATCGGTGCCAGCGTCACGCCGTCGAGCCGCTGGTAGTTCAGGCCGACGCCGCCGACGTAGTACAGGCTGCCGTCCACGCCCGGGTAGCGCTTGAAGATCGCCTGCGTGTCCGGCAGGTTGTAGGCAAGCACGAACACCTTGGACGCATTGGCGCCGAGGTCGAAGCCGAGCGAGGGCCCGGCCCAGTAGACCTTCTTCGACGCGCCGGACTTCAGCACCAGATCGCCTTCGCCGTAGCGCACGCCGGCGGTGATGGCGGCGGACACCTCCTCGCCGCGGATGTAGCCGTTGGGCCGGCCCTGTTCGCGGAAGGCCTTGGCGACGACCTGGGCCAGCCCCTCGGTGGTCTGGCCGAAGAACTCGGTCACGGCCTTCACTGTGCCGGCCTCGTCGTAGGTGTCGGCGTCGGTGACGTCGGCGGCACGGCCGAGCCGCGGCACGGCCAGCGCCAGCGTGCCGGCGCCGGCGTGTGCCAGCCAGGCACGCCGGGTGGTGTCGAGGATGAGAGCGCGAGCGTCTTGCATGGTTCTTCTCCTGGCGGTCCACGGGAAGCGGGACCGAGGGTTTGACCTTAGCCACCCTGTCGCGACGCGGTCTTATCCGGATGTGCCGGGATGTTCCGATGTAACGAAGGGCGGTGCGTCGTCCGGTCGCACAATCTCGCGCGTGACCGCTCGTGATCCGCCAGGCCGTCCGCCGCTGCCAGCCGGCGTCTGGGTGCTGGGCTTCGTCAGCCTGCTGATGGACGTGTCCTCGGAGATGATCCACAGCCTGCTGCCGCTGTTCCTCGTCGGCACGCTCGGCGTCAGCGTGCTGGCGGTGGGGCTGATCGAAGGCGCCGCCGAGGCGATCGCGCTGGTCACCAAGGTCTTCTCGGGGGTGCTCAGCGACTTTCTCGGCCGCCGCAAGGGCCTGGCGGTGCTCGGCTACGCGATGGGGGCGCTGAGCAAGCCGGTGTTCGCGCTGGCCACCGGCGCCGGCGCGGTCGTCGCGGCGCGTTTCGTCGACCGCGTCGGCAAGGGCATCCGCAACGCACCGCGCGACGCACTGATCGCCGACATCGCGCCGCCGGGCGCGCGCGGGGCCGCCTTCGGTCTGCGGCAGTCGCTCGACACCGTCGGTGCCTTCCTCGGGCCGCTGCTCGCCACCATGCTGATGCTGCTGTGGGCGAACGACTTCCGCGCCGTGTTCTGGGTCGCGGTGGTGCCCGGTGCGCTGTCCGTCGCGCTGCTCGCCGTCGGCATCCGCGAGACGCCGCGACCCGCAGCGGCGCGGCCGGCGTCACCGATCCGCCGCGAGGCGCTGGCGCGGCTGGGCACAGCGTACTGGCAGGTGGTCGCGCTCGGCGCCGTCTTCACGCTGGCACGCTTCAGCGAGGCCTTCCTGGTGCTGCGCGCGCAGCAGGTCGGCATTGCCGCGAGCTGGGTGCCGCTGGTGATGGTGGCGATGAACATGGCCTACGCCGCCAGCGCCTACCCGTTCGGTCGGCTGTCCGATGCGGTCGGTCCGCATCGCCTGCTGGCGCTCGGGCTGGTCGTGCTGGTCGCCGCGGACCTCGTCGTGGCCGGCGCCGGTGACTGGCGCGCGCTGCTTGCCGGCGTTGCGCTGTGGGGCGTGCACATGGGCATGACGCAGGGCCTGCTGGCCGCGATGGTCGCCGAGACGGCACCGGAGGACCTGCGCGGCACCGCCTACGGCTTCTTCAACCTGCTCGCCGGCGTGGCGACGCTGCTGGCCAGCGCCATCGCCGGGCTGCTGTGGGACCGGCTCGGCTCGGCGTTCACCTTCTACGCCGGTGCCGGCTTCGCCGTGCTGGCACTGGCCGGCCTGCTGGCCTGGATGGTGCGAACGGAGGCGCCGGCGCCGCGCCGGATGACATAGAGTACAGGGTATGAGCGACGCCTTGCTTCAACTCGATCCCGAAACCTGTGCCGCGCGGCTCGACGAGGGTGCGCTGCTGGTCGACGTGCGTGAGCCGCACGAGGTCGCGCGCCTGGCCTTCGACCACCCGCGCTGCGTCTCCATGCCGCTGAGCCATTTCCAGCAGCGCTTCACCGAACTGCCGCGCGACAAGCCGCTGGTGCTCGCCTGTGCCAGCGGCGGGCGCAGCTTCCAGGCCATGCAGTTCCTCATGCACCGCGGCTACAGCCACGTCGCCAACCTGCGTGGAGGCATCGGCGTCTGGGCCGCGCACGGGTTGCCGGTGCGGCGCGGCTGACGCCTCCGGTCAGCACATTCACTCCAGGAGTTGCCATGTACGGATTCCACACCCAGCTGAGCCTGCCCTTCGATGCCGCGGTGCAGAAGGTGATCGACGCGCTCAAGGTCGAGGGTTTCGGCGTGCTCACCGACATCGACGTGCAGGCGACGATGAAGGCCAAGCTCGGTGCCGAGGTGCGCCCCTATCGCATCCTCGGCGCCTGCAATCCTCCGCTGGCGCACAAGGCGCTGCAGGCCGAACCGGACATCGGCCTGCTGCTGCCGTGCAACGTCGTCGTGCGCGAGGAGGCCGACGGCGGCATCACGGTCGGCTTCGTCGACCCGCAGTTCATGGCCGGCCTGATCGATCGGCCCGAGGTGCGCGAGGTCGCCGACGACGCCAAGGCGCGGCTGCAGCGCGCCTGCGACGCGCTGTCGCGCTGAGCCACGGCGCTCAGGCGGTCGCGGCTGGCTGGATGCGGCCGAACCAGGCCGCCCAATGGTCGATGCAGGCGCGGATCTTCGGCAGGCGCTGGCGCGCTCCGGAGACCACGGCGTAGATCGGCACCGCCTGCGGCTCGATGAACTCGGCCAGCACCGGCAGCAGCTTGCCCTGCTGCACCAGGGGCTGCGCCGCGATGGTCGCCAGGCGGCCGATGCCCAGCCCCTGCAGCACCATGTTGGCGGCCATGCCGGTGTCGTTGGTGCGCCAGAAGCCCTCGATGGGCAGCGTCAGCGCGCGGCCGTCGACGGCGAAGGGCCAGTGGTTGAGCCGGGTCGCGGCGCTGTTGGCGACGAGCCGGTGTCGTTTCAGCTCGTCCGGGTGGGTGGGCAGCCCGACGCGGGCGGCGTAGTCCGGCGAGGCGTAGAGCCCGCGTGCGAGCGTGCCGATCTGCCGTGCCACCATGGTGTCGGGCAGCGAGGAACTGGTGCGGATCGCGATGTCGATGCCCTCGCGTGCCATGTCGACGAGCAGGTCGCTGACCTCGAGCTCGACGCGCAGGTGGGGATGACGTTCGCCCAGCGCCGTCAGGCTGGGCAGCAGCAGGTACTGCGCGATCACCGTGCTGGCGGCCACGCGCACCCGCCCGCTCGGTTCGCGCGCCTTGGCCGCGAACTCACCTTCGAGTTCCTCCAGCGTGTGGCCGAGCCGGTGGCAGTAGTCGAGAAAGGTCTCGCCCTCGGCGGTCAGCGCCAGGCCGTGGGTGGAGCGGTGGATCAGACGTGCGCCGCAGGCCTTCTCGATGCGCACCAGCGAGCGCGACACCTGGCTCACTGGCACGTCGCGCTCGCGCGCCACCGCGGACAGGGTGCCCAGCGCCGCCACGCGGGCGAACAGTCTCAGGTCGTCGAAGCCCAGTTCGTGCATGGCCGCGATGGTAGAGGCGCCGGCCTTGCGGTGGCTGCAAGACGGAATTGAAGCGCGTGCCGTTTCCGGCCAGGCGACGGCTTCCTACAGTGACGCCATCACCTCACTGGAGCCCGCCATGAAGACCAGCTTCGATCACCGTGACCTGTCGCCCGAAGAGATGTCGGCCTGGAGGGAAGCGGCCAGGCAGCGCGCCCTGGACGCGCGCGAGGAGGCGATGCGCCAATTCTGGGCCGCCGCCGGCCGCGGCCTGCGCGATGCATGGCGCGCGCTGCTGCGGGTCCGACGGCCTGCGCGGACCTGAGACTGCAATGAGGCTGCGGGCGTTTCAGCGTCCGACCTCGCCTGCCGCCACGCCCGCCCCGGCGCTGGCGAGGCTCAGGGCGCGAATTGCGGCGGCGCTTCGGGGGCCGACCAGCGCAGCGCCAGCACCTCGGTTTGCCGCCAGCCCTGCAGCAGGTCCAACTGCAGCAGGCGCTGTGCACCAGGGAAGGCCGCCAGGGCCGGTGCGTCGAAGACGATCGAAGCCTGGGCGGCCAGTTGCAGCAGGCTGCCGTCCTCGAAGTCCGGCACGAGCAGGCCGGCCTGCGGCCAGGCCATCAGGTTGCCCAGCGTGTTGAAGAAGAAGTTGCCGACGTAGTCGGGCATCGTCAGCCGCAGGCCTCGAGGACCGCTGTCGACCCGTACGAAACCGGGCAGGCCGCCACGGTGCGACACGTCGACCCCGTCGGCGCGCGAAGCGCCAGGTCGCTGGCCGCTGGCCGACGCGATGAAGAGCGTGTCGGCGCGGCGCAGCAGCTCGATCGATGCGGCGTCCAGCAGGGGCCCCAGTCGCTGCGCCGGCCGCGCACGCGGCAGGGCCACCGGCTCGGGCCGTCGCGCGTGGATGTACTTGGGGCAGTTGCCGAAGCTCTGCAGCACCTGCACCTCGAAGCCATCGTCGTGCAGCGTGCGCACGCGGCCATTGGCACGATTGCGCCGGCGCGTGTGCGGTTCGAGGCCGAGCAGACCGACCGCCGCGCCGGCGACGAGCCAAGGGGCGGCCGGGTCGTCGACGGCCGGGCGCGCCTGCACGCGCAGCGTGCGTGCGTCCGGGCTGGAGACGAATCCGGCCGGCCCGTGCAGCATCGTGGCCCACGGCTGGCCGCTGTCGTCCTGGACGGCCAGCAGCAGGGTGGGCAGCTTGCCGAACAGTTCGCGATGCGCCTCGGGCATGTGGTCGCGGACCACGGCACGGCCCACGGCCTCGAGCCGCTCGCGCACGCCGGTGCGCGCCTGCAGGGCCTGCTCGCCGGCATGGAAGGCCGATCCGTCCATTCAAGCCGCCGCGGGCAAGGGCGAGCGTTGCATGCCGACGAAGCCCGGCAAGGCCTCGACGCGCTGCAGCCAGGCGCGCAACTGTGGCCAGGGTTCGAGAGGAATGCCGCCCTCCGGCGCGTGCGCCGTGTAGGTGTGCATCGCGACGTCGGCGATGGTCGGATGGTCCGCGGCCAGCCAGGCGCGTCCGGCCAGGTGGCCGTCCATCACGCCGAACAGCTGGCGGGCGATCACCGCGCACTGCGGGTTGTGCGGCCGCCGGAACAGCACGGCGACGCGGGCCGCGGCCGGACCCGAGGCCAGCGGGCCGGCAGCCACGCTCAGCCAGCGCTGCACCGCCGCCTGCGCGCGTGCATCGGCCGGCAGCCAGCGGCGCTGCGCGTCGTAGCTCAGCGCCAGGTAGACGAGGATGGCATTGCTGTCGGCGAGGACGAAGTCGCCGTCCTCGATCACCGGCACCTGGCCGAACGGGTTGCGCGCGAGGAAGGCGGGCGTCTTGTGCTCGCCGGCGGCCAGGTCCACGTCGACCAGTTCGCAGGGCAGGTTCAGCAGCGACAGCATCAGCTGCACGCGGTGGGCGTGGCCCGACAGGGCATGGCGGTAGAGGCGGATCGGGTTCGGCATGTCGGCTCCCGGGGTGTCAGGGTGTGCAGCCTAGGGCTTGCGCAGCGCGGAATGAAGACCCGAACAAAGCAGTTGAGAATTCCACGTGGAGGAAGAATGCCCATGGACCATCTGCAGCGCCTGCGAACCTTCGTCGCCGTGGCCGAGAGCGGCAGCTTCGCGCGCGGGGCCCGCTCGCGGGACATCTCCGCGCCGGCGGCGACGCGCGCCGTGGCCTCGCTCGAGAAGCACCTCGGAGCGCTGCTGCTGCAACGCACGACGCGCAGCCTGCGCCTGACCGAGCCGGGCGAGGTGTTCCTCGCCGATTGCCGGCGCATCCTCGCCGAGCTGGACGCGGCGGAGTCCGCCGTGACCGGTGCCCGCCACGAGCCGCGGGGCACGCTGGCCGTCACCGCGCCGGCCCTGTTCGGCAGCCGTCACATCGCGCCGCTGCTGTTCGAGTTCCTCGACCGTCACCCCCAGATGCAGGCACGGGCGCTGTTCACCAACCGCCTGGTCCATCTGATCGACGAGGGCTTCGATGTGGCGCTGCGCATCGCCGTGCTGCCCGACTCCGGCCTGACGGCGGTGCCGGTGGGCCGCATGCGCGCGGTGGTCGTGGCCTCGCCGGACTACCTGCGGCGCCACGGCGTGCCGCGCGAGCCGGCCGACCTGAAGCAGCATCGCGCCATCGGCTTCACCATCGAAGGGCAGGACCGCGTCGCCTGGAGCTTCGCCCGCGCGCGTGCGGGCGCGGCGCCGCAGGAGCGCCTGATCGTCAACGCCAACGACGTGAAGGTGGCCGCCGCGGTGGCGGGGCAGGGGCTGGCGCGCGCCCTGGCCTATCAGGTGACCGACGAGGTGCGCGACGGCCGCCTGCGCGTGCTGCTGCAGGCGCACGAGCCGCCGCCGGTGCCGGTGCATCTGGTCTACCCTGCCGGCCGCGGCGCGGCGGCCAAGGTGCGCGAGTTCGTGCACTTCGCCGCCGAACGGCTGCGTGCGATGCCCGTGCTGCAGGGGCGCGGGCTCGAGGCGCCGCGCCGGGCGCGGCCACCGCTATCCTGAGCGTCGGATTCTTCCCCCCTTCTTCTTCCTCGACGCGGTGCTCTGAACCCATGACACGGAACCTCTCCTGCTGGATGGGCAAAGCGCTCGGCGCCCTGGCGATGGCTGCCGCGCCGTGGGCGGCCCAGGCGCTGACGCTGGACTTCCGTCCGGTCGCCGAGGGCGTTTACGCCCACGTCGGCGACACGGGCGCGCGCAGCGTCGAGAACGAGGGCCTGAACGCCAACCTCGGGCTGGTGGTCACGCCGGCCGGCGCAGTGCTGATCGACAGCGGGGCCACCTGGCAGAGCGCGCGGCAGATCCACGAGGCGGTCGGGAAGATCACGCCTCGGCCAATCAAGTGGGTCATCAACACCGGGGGCCAGGATCACCGCTGGCTCGGCAATGGCTACTTTGCCGGCCAGGGGGCCGAGACTCTTGCCCATGCGCAGGCGCAGGCCGACATGCGCAACCGCGGCAACGACCAGTTGCAGGCGTTGCGGGCCGTGCTGAAGGAGAAGGCCGACGGCACGGTGCCGGCCTTGCCGACCCGCTTCGTGCGGGGCGCCGACGAGCGCCTGGAACTCGGTGGCGTCGTCTTCGAGCTGAAGCACCGCGGCGGCGCGCACACGCCGGGCGACATGATGGTCTGGCTGCCGCAACAAGGCGTGCTGTTCACCGGCGACGTCGTCTACGTCGAGCGCATGCTCGGCGTCATCCCGGTCAGCAACACGAAGCACTGGCTGGAGAGCTTCGCCCTCGTCGAGCGGTTGAACCCGAAGGTGCTGGTGCCGGGCCACGGGAAGGTCACCGATCTGATCACCGCGAAGGCCGACACCGAGGCCTACCTGCTTGCGCTGCGCCGGCACATGAAGAAGGCGGTGGACGACGGCGTGGATATCGGCGCTGCCGTGCAGAGCTTCGACGCCCGGCCGTTCATGCGCCTGCTCAACGCGGCCGAACTGGCGCCCGGCAATGCCAGCCGCGCCTATCTCGAGCTCGAACGCGAGTGAGACGCTGCATTCCCGAACCGTCCCCCGCAATGGAGACTGCGGCATGAGTGCCGGCCACGATCACGCCCACGCCCACGCCCACGCACCGGCACGCTTCGACCGTGCCTTCAAGATCGGCATCGGGCTGAACCTGGCCTTCGTCGCCGTCGAGGCCTTCTACGGCTGGAAGGTCGACTCGCTGGCGCTGCTGGCCGATGCCGGCCACAACCTCAGCGACGTCGCCGGCCTGGTGCTTGCGTGGGGCGGGGCGCTGGCCGGCCGGCTGCGCCCCGACCGTCGGCACACCTACGGCTGGAAGCGCGCCAGCATCCTCGCCGCCTTCGTCAACGCGCTGCTGCTGCTCGTGGCAATGGGCTCGCTGGCCTGGGAGGCGGTGCTTCGCCTGCAATCGCCGCAGCCGATCGAGGGTGTGACGATCATGGCGGTGGCCGCCGTCGGCATCGTCGTCAACACGGCCACGGCGCTGCTGTTCATGCGCGGTCGCGAGGCGGACCTCAACATCCGCGGCGCCTTCCTGCACATGGCCGCCGACGCGCTGGTGTCGGCGGGCGTGGTGGTCGCCGGCGCGCTGGCACTCGCCTTCGGCTGGCAATGGATCGACCCGGTGGTCAGCCTGCTGATCGCGATCGTCATCGTCGCCGGCACGGCGGGCCTGCTGAAGCAGTCGGTGCACCTGCTCTTCGACGGCGTGCCCGACAGCGTCGACCTGCGCGAGGTGCAGGGCCTGCTCGAATCGTTGCCGGGGGTGGCACGGGTGCACGATCTGCACGTGTGGGCGATGGGCACCTCGCAGATCGCGTTGACCGCGCACCTGGTGATGCCCGAGCAGCAGGCCGACGATGCGTTCCTGGCAGCGGCGACTCGCCAACTGCACGAGCGTTTCGAGATCGAGCATGTCACGCTGCAGGTGGTGCGCACGCCGTTCACGCGTGCCTGCGCGGTGCCCGACGATCGTCATGGCGCCGACACGACGCCGCTGCAGCACCGCGACCATGAGCATGTCCGGCACGGCACTTGACCGCGCTCAACCCGGGGCGGCCGAACCGGCGGTCTGATGGGGTCTGGGCTCGGACGGGCTGGTTGTGGTCTTCCGCCTGAAACAAGCAAGCTTCCGAGACCATGGACACCTTCTTGCACCTGATCAGCGGCGGCGCCGGCAATCTGGCCGCCTACCTCGCCGCCCATGTGCTGCTGTGCCTGCTGCCGGCGTTCTTCATCGCCGGTGCCATGGCCGCGCTGATTCCCAAGGCCAGCATCACGCGCTGGCTCGGGCGAAGCGCGCCTTACCGCGTCTCCTATCCGGCCGCGGCGGCGGCCGGCTCGCTGCTGGCGGTGTGCTCCTGCACGATCGTGCCGCTGTTCGCCGGCATCTACAAGAAGGGTGCCGGCCTCGGGCCGGCGATCACCTTTCTGTTCTTCGCGCCGGCCGGCAACGTGATGGCACTGGCCTACACCGGCAGCATCCTCGGCGCCGAGTTCGCCTTTGCGCGCTTCGTGTTGTGCCTGCTGTTCGGCATCGGCATCGGCATGCTCATGGCCATGCTGTTCTGGCGCGACGACGCCAGCCACGATGCACTGACCGACAACCTGTTCGCAGAGCAGGCGAGCATCGGCGCGGCGGCCCTCGGCGTGCTGCTGTCGCTGGTGGCGGTGCTGATCGCCGGCACGCTCAAGCTCTCGCTGCTCAATGCCAGCGTGGTCTCGTTCTCGCTGCCGCTGCCGTGGGCACAGGCCTGGCAGGCCACGCTGTTCCAGTGGGTGCCGTTCGATGCCGCCAGGGGCGAGGAGGGCGTCAGCGTGCAGGGCTCGCTGCTCATCGTGCTGCTGCTGCTCATCGGACTGGCCGCCTGGCGGGGCCTGGAGAACATCGTCGAGGGCGCGAACCGCTGGACCTGGGTCGCGCTCGGGCTGGCGGCGGCCACGCTGCTGGTGGCCGCGATGCGGCTGACCCCGCATGCCGACGGACTGGAGGTCGCGCTCACCGGCCGCGTGCTGGCGGTCGGCCTCGCCCTGTGGGCGGTGCTGCATCACGCGCGGCGACTGGAAGCCGATGCCTGGCAGGCCTGGCTGTGGGAATCCTGGCGCTTCGTCAAGCAGATCTTCGTGCTGCTGGTGGTCGGCGTGTTCGTCGTCGGCATGGTGAGGCAAGTGATCCAGCCCGAGTGGATCCAGAACCTCGCCGGCCGCAACGACCTGATGGCCAATGCGGTGGCCGTCGTGTTCGGCGTGTTCATGTACTTCCCCACGCTGGTGGAGGTACCGGTCGCGCACATGTTCCTCGACCTGGGCATGCACCGCGGGCCGCTGCTGGCCTACCTGATGGCCGACCCGGAACTGAGCCTGCAGAGCATCCTGATGGTGGCCGCGGTGATCGGCCGGCCCAAGACCTTCAGCTACGTCGGCCTGGTGGCGCTGTTCAGCGTCGTTGCCGGGCTGCTCTACGGCGCCTGGGTGGACGGCGTCAATCCGGCCTGGATTGCCCTCGGGCTGGCCGCCTTCCTGGGCACGCTGGCGGCGCTGCTCGCCTGGATGCTGGGGCGCCGGGCGGCCCCGGCCGGGGCCTGACCACTCTGCACAAGGAGATGCGACATGAAGACAGTGAAGATCCTCGGCTCCGGCTGCGCCAACTGCAAGAAGCTCGAGGCGGTGGCGCGCGAGGCCGCGAGCAGCGCCGGCATCGAGGCCGAGTTTGTCAAGGTCACCGACATGAAGGAGATCTTGGCCTACGAGTTGCTGTCGACGCCGGGCCTGGTGATCGACGAGAAGCTGGTCAGCAGCGGCCGCATTCCGACGCAGGCCGAGGTGCGGCAGTGGCTGGCCGCCTGAGCCGGCCACGACGGCCTGCGGCATCTCCTGCGACTGCGGCTGCCTCTACTGCAGGCAGTCCGTCGCTGATGTGTCCCCGAGCTCGCTGAGGAAGTCCGATGGCAAGGGCCGGGTGCAGGCGACGACTTTGCGATGGGTCACCGTGCCGATGCTGATGCAGCAGACCGGCACTTCGTCTTCACTCAACCCACACAATCGGTGCAGCCTCGGCGACGCCATCGCCTGGCCGCTGGTCAGGCCGGCACCGAAGCCCATGGCGTGAGCCACCAGCAGGAGGTTCTGGATGGCTGCACCCATCGAGACCATGCGCTCGAGGGGCGGCACGTTCGGCTCGCGCGGGCCGAGGCGGGCGATCGCCACCAGCAGCAGCGGCGCGCGATGGGCCTTCTCGCGCGCCGACTCGATCTGGGCCAGCGTCGCGCCGGGGTCGCGGTCGATCAGCGCCAGCGCGAAGGCTTCGGCCAGCAGGTGCCGCCGGTCGGCGGGCACGAGGATGAATCGCCACGGCGTCAGCAGGCCGTGGTCGGGTGCCGCGGCCGCCGCGACGAGCATCGAGTGCAGCTGCGCCGCAGTCGGGCCGGGTTCCTCCAGGCGTTTGGGCGAAACGTTGTGGCGCGACTCGATCAGTGCCCGCACCGACGCCTGCGCGGCGAGCTGCTCGCACGAATCACTCGCCGGCGCAGGCCGGAGCGCATCCTGCGGTGTGGCCCGTTTGTCCATGATCGGCCCGGTCAGGGTGCCGCGGCGGGATCGAGCGGGCTGACGGCCACCGCGCGCTGGTGCAGGTGCGCGGTGCGCTCCAGGGCCCGTTCCAGCGGCGCGCCGGACTCGACGCCCTCCATGATCAGGCGCTGGAGGATGGCGCCCAGCATCTCGACGTTGGCGGTACATTGTTCGTGCACCGCGCGGAGCAGCGGCAGCACCTTCGGCTGGTCGGCGAACTCCTGCTCGAAATCGCGGTAGGCATGGCCCGTGGCGAGCCAGTAGTGCAGGTCGTAGACGAGGCGGAAGAGGCGGTCCAGTTCGCGCTCGTCCAGTCCGGGAAGATTGGCGCGGACCTCTTCGCCCAGGTCACGCCGGAAGTCCGACAGCCCGTAGACCGCGTCCCCGCGGACGACCTCGGCGGCGGTGAATTCCCATTCCATGGCTTCTCCTCGCTGTCAGCCGAAGATGGCGTCGAAGTCCAGTTCGTCGCCGGCGCACACGTCGCACAGCGTGCCGTGCGCCGCGGCAATGAAGGAGCGGTCGCAGCGCGTGCAGCGGCGCTTGGGGCGCGCATGCAGTGGCACCGCCTCGCGCCGGGCGAAGCCGTCGGCAGCCGCCGCCTCGCGCAGGTGCAGGACGCGCGGCTGGCAGGCCTCGACGCAGACGCCGCAGCCCACACATCGCGACGCGTCGAAGCCGAGCGCCCATGCGCTGCCGTTCTCGCGCACCTGCAGCGCGCCGGTCGGACAGGCCCGCGCGCACGCCTCGCAGCTGCTGCACCCGGGCTCCAGGCGCACGTCGCCGAAGGGCAACGAAGGGTGCGCGGCAAGCGGCACGCCAGCGACGGTCAGCCCGAGCAACTGCAGCAGATCACGCTGTGCGCCGGGTGCCACGCGCGCGGCTCGGATGGCGCGCAGCGGTGCTGCGGCGGCACGCGCCGCCGCGCCGCGCTGCGCTGCGTTCTCGCCGACCCTGGCCAGGCGCCTGAAGAACTGGCGCCGCGCGGCGCGGCGGTCGTCGCTCTGCCCGGCGCCTGTGCTCTGGCGCTGGACCAGCGAGACGCCGGCCCAGGAGCCGGTGTCATCGGCCACACGCAGCGACTCGACGGCGTCGAGGCTGGCCGCCAGCTGCTCGCTGCCGCGCGCGCCGTGGCTGCAGTCGGCGCAGTGGTCGCTGCCGGCGAGATGCAGCGCCGTGCCCTGTTTGACCAGGAAGGCCAGCAGGGCAGGCCCCAGCGCCCCCAGGCAGGGAACGACGGCGTCCGCGTCTGCACCGGACGGCGCGCAAGCGAAGGAGAAGGAACTGCGGCCACGCGCCTGGTCGATCAGCGCCATCGGCGAGAGGCTGGCGTCCGTGAAGGCCTCGGTGCGGCAGGCGCCGACGCACAGCCCGCAGTGCCGGCAGCGCTCGCTGGCGATCACCGCGCCCTCGTCCGAGAGGACGATCGCATCGTGCGGGCAGGCCTGCTCGCAGCGTTGGCACGCGCTGTAGCGGAAGCGATAGCGCACGCAGCGACTGGCCTGGATCTCGGGCACGGCGCTCATGGGAGTCCCCGGCGCGAAGCGCTCGCTGCGGGCCGTGGCGGCTTCGCCTCGAAGACGTGCAGCGGCGTGTCCTGCTGGCAGGTGTTGTGGGGGATCACGAAAGTGAACTTCGAGCCGGGCTTGCTCGCCTCTGCCTGCAAGCGGATGGCGACGGACTGCCAGGCCAGATAGCCCCCCTTGACCGCGTAGACGTCGTGCGGGCTGCGCCGGGCCAAGGTCCTGGCCACGGCCAGGCCCCGTGCGTCGCTGTCGGCGACGACCACGACCGCGCTGGTGGCCTGGATGCGCAGACCGTCGCGGTAGACCAGCGCGCCGTCCAGCGCGGCAGCCGCGCGGCGCTTCGCGCTGCGCGCGTCGATCACGCAGCATTGCGGCGATTCGACCAGCAGCGCCAGCAGCTGCTCGTCGTCGCGCAGCGACGCGTTGCCGGCACGGGCCGACGCAGCCACGATCTGCAGCAGCACGGCCAGCACCAGCGCAGCGATCGTTCGCGTCCTCATGCCGCCAGCTCGCGGGTGGCGCGCGGCGCGGCGAACCGAGCCAGCAGGCGTTCCGCCAGCCCCCCGGCCGCAGGGGTGTCCGGCAGCACCAGGCGACGCACCTGGCCGAACTCGACCCATGGCGCGAAATCGGCGTCGGGAGCGTCGAGCGCGCTGAACCACAGCCGCTGACCGAAGCGCTCCATCAGTCCGGCACACAGGTCCAGGTCGCGATCATCCTGGATGTCCACGCTGACCAGGATGGTCGTGACGCCGAGCTGCACGAGCTTCTCGATGCGGCCGCCGACCTCGATGCCGGTGCCCTGCCTGTCGCTGCTCAGCAGCTCCCAGCGCGCCTCGGGATGGCTCGGCACCATGCACCTGAAGTCGCCGTTGGACTGCGCGTCGAGCGCCCAGGACACGGCCATGCGCCTCGCCGGCAACCAGGCGCCGATTCGGGCGGCACCGAACTCCACGATCGCCGCGCTGAAGACCGAGACGTCGCCCAGCGCGGCGTCGGCCAGCAGCACCTGGCGTGACCCCGTTCTCAGTCGGGCGCGCGCCGGCCCCAGGCCGCCCTTGCCGAGCACGAGGGTGGCGTGGGGCGCGGCCGACGGGGCCCCGGCGCGGTCGAGCATGAACAGAGGCTGCGCGGGCGACGACGCAGAGGACGCCGCCACCCATCGCGCCAACACGAGTTCGCTGCGCTCGCCGCTCATGCGATCTCCCTCGCCAGCCGGAACCTGCGGTACACGAACGGCTGCATGGGGCAGTCGGCCCGGGGCGGCAGGCCGACGAGCAGCGGCCGCAGTTCGGCCAGGCTCTGCAGCACCGGCTCCACCGCGACGCCCTGGTGGCTGGGCACGTACGGCGCCAGGAAGACCGTCGCGTCGTCGATCATCATCAGTGCGCCTTCCTGGTTGCCGCACTGCGTGAAGTGCAGCGCCAGGGCGGCGAACGCCAGGCCCTGGAGGAAGCGGGCGTCAGGGTCCTGGTCGCGCAGCACGCGCGCGCCGACCAGCTCGTTCCAGCGCAGGTTCAGCCAGTCGTGCACGGCGCGGAAGTCGTTCCCGTCCCACAGCGTGGCGAGTTCGTCCCAGTCGTAGTCGGGCAGCATGACAGGCCTTCAGCAGGTGGGGGGCAGACCCCGGCCGGACTCGCAGGCGCCACACACCGGTTCGTCGGGGTCGAACAGCACGGCAACCTCGCTCTTGGGGACCTCCTCGCGGCCCCCATCGGCGTCATCGACCCGCAGCCCGAGCCGGTCCAACTCGTCCTGCGCCAGTTCGCGCAGCAGGCGCGCCATCTCGCGGTAGAAGGAGTGCTCGGTGGCGCGCTCGACCAGCCCGGCATAGCCGCGCACCCAGCGGCCCAGGTGCTGCACCCAGAAGCGCTTGAGGTCCTTCTCCGCGCGCAGCCGTGTGGCGAGATCGCCGCGGTCCTGGGCGTCGGCGGCGCGCTCGAGCAGCGCGGCGACGAACAGCAGTTCGACGCCCAGCGCATCGTCGAAGACCTCGAAGCGACCGCGACGGACCGCGAACCCCGCGGCCCGATAGGCCTCCTTCACCTCGAAGTACGGCTGCTGCTGGTAACGTCCGGCGAGGCGCGCCGACTCGACGGGCGGGCAGCCGCCGGGCGCGGCCAGCAGCGTGGCGAACTCGCAGGCGAGGTCGTCCTCGACGCGCTCCACCGGTGGCCGCAGGAAGTCGGCGTCGAAGGCCAAGCCTGCCCCTTCGAGGGCCTGCAGCGACTCCGGCTGGCGCAGCGCCTGCAGATAGTCGCGGCCCGGCTCCTCGGCGAACGCGCCGGCCAGCAGGCGGAACAGCTGCGCCCGTGCACGACACTCCTGCGCGCTGGCCGGGTCGGGCCTGGCCGCGGGCCCGGCCCACAGCGGCTCGACGCGCACGATGCTCTCCAACATGCGTGACTCCTGGTGCTGGGATCAGTGACCGCCGGGTGCCTTGTGCTTGACGCTGTCCGGCCCGGCCCACGAGGCCATTTCCGGATGCATCGTGCGGTGCAGGTCGCCCGTGTACGCGTAGCGCAGGGTCTCCTTGAAGGCGGCCACGTGCTTGTCCCAATCGGCCTTGATGTCGCCGTACTTGTCGTTCGGCCCGGCCTTGGTCACCTTGACCAGCGTGTCGTACCAGCCCTGCGAGCCGCCGATCGGGTCGGCCACCACCGGGATGATGGCGTTCGGGTGCACGCCCTTGTCGTCCCACCAGACGTTGTTGTCGATGTCCGGGTCGCTCGTCGCACCCCAGGCGCCGCCCTTCTCCTGGCGCTGCTTGAGCTGTGCCAGCCGGCCGTAGGCCCAGTGGCCGAACGCCGTGGGGATGGCGACGACCTTCGGGTGGATGCCTTCGAACACATAGGCCTTGGTCACCATGTAGCCGACGCTGCTCTCGATGCGCACCAGGTCGCCGGTCTTCACGCCGAGCTTCCTGCCCGTCTCGGTGTTCATCCACACCGGGTTGGCGTGCATGATCTCCGCCAGCCACTTCACCGCCGCCGTGCGCGACTGCTTGTGCACGTTGATCTTGTAGGTGGTCAGGATCAGGTCGTCGTCCTTCATCTCCTTGTGCCAGGGGATCTGCTTGAAGGTGGGCATGGGGTTGAACCCGTAGTCCGCCCATTCATCGACGCGCACGTTGATCAGCCGGTTGTGGCTCGGGAACCCGACGACGTTCCTGCCGTTGCGGCGCAGCCCGATGACCTTGCCGCCCTTGGTGATGTTGCCGGACTTGTCGACCACCGCGCCGGCCATGTCCGCCGCCGGCACTTCCTTCATGTGCAGGCCGTACTCGGCCTGGATCTCGCGGCCGGTCTTGTCGACGATCTTGCCGTTGCGCGGATCGAGCCGGCCGTAGATCGGCCACACGCCGTGCTTCTTCAGGAAATCCAGCCCGCCGGCCTCCTTCAGGCCCGGCACGTTGTCGAAGTGCTGGCGCATGTAGTCCTCGCCGTCCTTGAAGTTCCAGTACTGCTTCATGCCGCGCTTGCCGTCGGGGTCGAGCTTCAGGATGATGTCGCGAAGCAGGATGCGGTTCTCCCGCGACTCGCCGAGCGGCTTGATGACCGGCTGGCGGATGCCCAGCCAGGGGTGCAGCGAGTTGGGCATCGACTCCGGCTCCCAGCGCTCGAGGTAGGGGCAGTCGGGCAGGATGATGTCGGCGAGCGCCGTCTCCTCGCCCATGAACGGGCTCATCGAGACGTAGAACGGGATCAGCTTCTCGTCGCGATAGAGCTTGCCCCACACGGTGTCGGCCCCCGGGTTGGTGTAGACCGGGTTGTCCTGGTAGGTGAAGTGCACGTTGATCTTCTGCTTGCCCTCGGCGATCCAGAACGGCAGCAGCTGGCTCACCTTGTGGCCGGCCAGCGGGTAGTCCGGCGGCGTCGACAGGTACGAAGGCTTGGCCGGCTTGGGCGGCTCGGGTTGCGGCTGCGGCCAGCCCATGCCGCGCGGCAGGCAGTAGCCGCCGCGCTTCTCCACGTTGCCGGTCATGATCGGCAGCATCATGCAGGCCTTCTCGTTGTACGAGCCGTACAGGTGCTTGGCCGGGCCGCGGTAGGTGAACAGCGTGGCCGGCTTGGTGGTGGCGAACTCGCGCGCGATGCGCTCGATCGTCTCGGCCGGCACGCCGGAGATCTTCGACGCCCACTCCGGCGTGAACTGCTTGTAGTGCGCCTTCAGTTCCTCGACCGTGACGTTGGTCCAGGAGTTGATGAAGTCGCTGTCCTGCAGGTCGTCGCGCAGGATCACGTGGCCCATCGCCAGCGCCACCGCACCGTCGGTGGCGGGCAGCACCGGGATCCATTCGTCCGACCGGCCGGCGCTGTTGGACAGCCGCACGTCGAAGGTGACGAGCTTGCAGTTGTTCTCGGCCACGCCTTCGGCGATGCGCTGCGACAGCGGGTTGTGGAAGTACGCCGCCTCGAGGATGTTCGAGCCGAAGTTCAGGATGTACTTGGCGTTGGCGAAGTCCGGCGTCTCGATGTCCGGTCCCCAGGTGGGCTCCATGCCGATCTTCTTGGACGACTCGCACACCGAGGTGTGGTTGAGGATGGTCGCCGAACCGAGCGTGTGCATGAAGCGCGGCAGCGTTCCCCCGGTGCGGTTGCGGCCCCACTTCAGCGAGATGGTGTTGGGGTCCTCCTTGATCGCCGCGTCGAGCCTGGCGGCGATCTCGGTCAGCGCCTCGTCCCAGGTGATGCGCTTCCACTTGCCTTCGCCGCGCGCGCCCACGCGCTTGAGCGGATAGAGGATGCGATCGGGGTCGTACGTGTACCACATGCCCGAGTTGCCCTTGGCACACAGCCGCCCGCGCGTGGACACGTGTTCCGGGTTGCCCTCGAGCTTGACGATGCGGCCGTTCTCGACGTACGCGATCGCCCCGTCCTGGATGTTGCAGACATGGCAGGTGATCGGGATCGCCTGGCGTTCGGTGCCCGTCACGGGCGAGACGTCCTTGCCCCCGAGTTCCTGCTCCATCGCATGCAGCAGCTTGGGGGCAGCCACCGCGGCCGCGGTCGTGCCGGCGCTGACCTGCAGGAAGGTCCGACGTGTTGTTTCGAACATGGTCCTTGTCTCCTCAGTCGAGCGTGATCAGAAGTAGGTCTGGACGATCTGGCCGCCCACGAGGATCGAGTAGCGCAGGGCCATGCCGCCGACCAGGATGAGCAGGGCGGAGAGCATCACGCCGCTGGACTGGCGGCCGAACGGGGCCAGCAGCACGGCGATCGGCACGGCCGTGCCCAGGATGACGCCAAGCCAGAGGAAGGCCGCGCTCAGCGAGCCGGTGGTCAGGATCATGAAGGTGAGTTCCTGCCCGACGCCGCCGTACGAGGTCGTCCCCAACAGCGAGACGAGCATCACCGCCACGCCGCCGGCCCCCCACAGCATGAACTGCCGCAGCACGCCCACGAGGCGCGACTCGCCGCCGGCGAGGAAGGAAGCGACCGCGGCGCCGGAGACCAGCGACAGCGCGACGAACAGCACCGGCATCAGCGGCGTGTTCCAGACCGGGCGGTTCTGGTGCACCGTCAGGTCGAAGCCCGTGTAGACGGGCAGGCCGAGCGCCAGCAGTGCGCCGAGCACCGCGAGCGTCTTCGCGACGGGCTCGTTGCCCTTCTTCATCATGAACAGGTACAGCACGGAAACGATGCCGAACGAGACGAGGTTCAGGCCGCCCCATGCCAGCGGGGAGGCAAAGTTGAGATAGGTCGGATTCAGCGTGTTGAGGAAGCGCATCGGCTGCGACAGGTCGCCGATCAGCAGTGCGCCGCTGACCACCAGCAAGGCGAAGGAAACGTACGCCGCCTTCGCCCGCAGCACCTCGAAGGCCTCGCGGAACCACGACAGCGCGGAGAAGAAGAACAGCGCCGCGGAGATGCCGATGGTGAAGAAGTAGATGGCGTAGGCGCCGCTCCAGGGGATGTGATGAAAGATCGTGTAGTCGCCCATGGTGTGCTCCCCGTTCAGATCCTGACCGCGCCGAAGGACTTGCGGTCCTCTTCCTGCCCCTCGGGCAGGTTGTAGACCGCGCGGCCGTGCTCGCTCAGGTTGCGATCGGCGCCGATGTAGAAGACATGCGGCTTGGTGCCTTCCTCCGGTCGCAGCACCTGCGTCGGCAGGTGGCTGACCAGGTAGGACACCTCGCTCTTCGGGTCGTTGATGTCGCCGAACACGCGCGCCCGGCCGATGCAGGTCTGCACGCAGGCCGGCACCAGCCCCTGCGTCACGCGGTGGTGGCAGAACGTGCACTTGTCGACCACGCTGGTGATGTCCGTGTAGGTGCGATGCTTGGGCAGCATGAAGCGGGCGTTGTACGGGCACGAGGCCATGCAGGCCTTGCAGCCGATGCAGCGCTCGTAGCGCTGCAGCACGAAGCCGCCGTCATCGACCTTGAAGGTCGCCTCCACCGGACAGGCGCGCACGCAGGGCGGGTCGTCGCAGTGGTTGCACAGGCGCGGCAGGAACTGCTTCTTCACGTTCGGGTAGGTGCCTACCACCTTGTACGGCACCCAGGTGCGGAACACGCCCAGCGGCACGTCGAACTCCGCCTTGCAGGCGACCATGCAGGCGTCGCAGCCGATGCAGCGCCGCAGGTCGATGACCATCGCGTAGCGCTTCTTGCCAGGGACGCCGCGCGTCTCGATCGACGAGGTCCGCAACTCGCTCATTGGATGTCTCCTCAGGTCATGGATGGCGGGAGCCCTCTGCGAGTCCCGCCGCGTCCGCGCTTCGCGCTTCGATGGCGGTCGCTCGTCGTGCTTTCTGCAACTCGCGAGCCAGGCCGTGCGAACTCGGGGTTAACGAGCGTCTGTACAGGGAGCCCCTGGCCGTCGCGGCTGCGGCGCGTTGCCGTTCGGTGACATGGGGTCCGCCGGCGCGTTACGGTCCGGTAACGCAAGCCGGAGGCCAGTCCGGCTCGAACGCGACACGGCCGGGGCAAGGGGCATCGGGTCGACGCCGGGCACGTCGATGGCACGAGGGTTGCACCCGCAGCGCGCACCACACAGACGGGCGAGGCCGGGCATGTCCCCAACGGATGGAGGTCTGCATGATCGATTCGGCCGCAGGGTCGACGATCTGCGTGTCTCGATCACGGACCGCTGCGACCTGCGCTGCTGCTACTGCCTGCCGAAGGGCTACCGCAATTTCGAGGACCGCGAGCGCTGCCTCGACCTCGAGCAGATCGAACGTGTCGTCGGCGTGTTCGCCGCCCTCGGCGTCGGCCGCGTGCGCCTCACCGGAGGCGAGCCGCTGCTGCGGCGCGGCCTGGTGCAGCTGGTCGGCCGCCTGGCCGCGCTGCCCGGCGTGCACGAGCTGTCGCTGAGCACCAACGGCACGCAGCTGGCGGATCAGGCGGCATCGCTGCGGCAGGCCGGCATCGCCTGCCTGAACGTCAGCCTCGACTCGCTACGTGCCGACCGCATGCGCCAGATCACCGGCAGCGACGTGCTGCACGCGGTGATCGACGGCCTGATGGCCGCCAGGCAGGTCGGCTTCGATCCGATCAAGCTCAACATGGTGCTGCTGCGCGGCGTCAACGACGACGAGATCGACGACATGGCCGCGTTCTGCATCGCGCATGGCTTCGTGCTGCGCCTGATCGAGGCGATGCCGGCCGGCGACACCGGCCCCCACGCGCAGTCCGCCGACCTGCTGCCGCTGCGCCTGCGCCTGCAGCAGCGCTTCGGCCTGCTTGACGCCGCGGTCCCCGGCGGCGGGCCGGCGCGCCAGCTCAGGTCGCCCGACGGCCGCTTCAGCATCGGCTTCGTCACGCCGCCGTCGCAGCCCTCCTGCGGCGCCTGCCATCGCGTGCGCCTGTCCGTCGACGGCAGGCTGCACACCTGCCTCGGGCGGGACCACAGCCTGCCGTTGCGGTCGCTGTTGTGCTCCGGTGCGAGCGACGTGGATCTGATCGCGGCGATTCGCGGCGCCATCGCGCTCAGGCCCGAGCGGCACGAATTCCGCGAGGCACCGGGAAAGGTGATGCGCGTCATGGCAAGGGCGGGCGGATGAGGCGACGATCCTTGCCGGGCCGAATGCCCGCGTGCCTAGAATGAAACGAGAGCATCCACCAGGTCAATCCGCCATGGTCTGCACGTCACGCCGCTCGCTGCTGGCGGCGGCGTTGTGCGCAGCGGGACTCGGGCATGCGCGCGGCGCGGCCGCGGAGCCGCCGCTGCGCATCGGCTTGACACCGGTCTTCCTCGACGACCAGGTCGCCTTCCTCAACGTCTGGCGGAGCTACCTGGAGCGCGAGCTGAATCGGCAGGTGCGCTTCGTCCAGCGCGGCAGCTACCGCGGCATCGTCGAGCTGCTCATGCAGGGCCAGCTCGACTTCGCCTGGCTGTGCGGATACCCGTTCGTGCGCTACCGGGACCAGCTGCAGCTGCTCGCGGTGCCGCTGTACCACGGCAAGCCGCTGTACCAGTCGTACCTGATCGTGCCCGCGGCGGACACCGTCACGCGCTCCATCCTGGACCTGCGCGGCAAGGTCTTCGCCTACTCCGATCCGGACTCGAACTCCGGCTACCTGTTCACGCAGTACTCGCTGCGGCGGCTGAACGAGGCACCGGCGTCGTTCTTCGGCAAGACCTTCTTCACCTGGGCACACCGCAAGGTGGTCGATGCGGTGGCGGTCGGTCTGGCCCAGGGCGGCGCCGTCGACGGCTATGTGTGGGACACGCTGGCCCTGTCGCACCCCGGGCTGACCGGCCGAACGCGCATCGTGGAACGCTCTCCGGAGTTCGGCTTCCCGCCCTTCGTGGCCCGGGCTTCGGTGGCCGGTGAGGGGTTCCGCGCGATGCAGTCGGTGCTGTTGCGCATGCCCCACGACGCCGACGGCGCGGCCCTGCTCAAGCGGCTCAATCTGGACGGATTCGAGCCGGGGACGCCGGCGCTGTTCGACGGTGTCGAGGCGATGTTCCGGGCCGTCGGTGCAGCCTGAGGGCTCCATGCTGCGCGACCTCAGCCTCGCCTACAAGACGCCGCTGCGCATCAGCCTGCTGGTGGTCATCACGGCGGTGCTGGTGACCGCTGCGCTCGTGGCGCGTGAGCGCGACGAACTTCGGCGCGACCTGATCGGCCACTCCGAGAACGTGGCGCGCGTGCTGACCAAGACGCTCATCGAGCCGATGGTGCACGACGATGCCTGGCGTGCGTTCGAGATCATCAACACGCCGTTCCAGGCCACGCCCGGCGCGAGGCCCTCGCAATCGGCCGAGATCGTGCTCGTGCTCGACACCCGGCAGCGCGTGTATGTCTCGACGCGCCCGCCGGACTACCCGATGCTGAGCGACCCGGCGCGCATCGACCCCGAGTACGCGACGATCCAGCAGGCGGTGAGCGAGCTGCGCACGGCCGAACCCACGGCGATGACCACACCGGCCTCGAACAAGCTCTACATGGTGGCGCCCATCGTCTCCGACGGCGTGCAGTTGGGCACGCTGGTGATGGGCTATCCGAGTTCGGTCTTCACGCAGCGCTTTGCCGGGCTCCTCCAGCGTGCCGGACTCGTCACCGCCCTCGTGCTGGTGCTGCTGCTGCCGGCGGGCTGGTACTTCGGGCGGCTCATCGCGCAGCCGCTCGTCGACCTGGCCGGCGCCATGGGCAAGGTCGGCCGGCACCTGCCTGCGGACCTCGACTACGCCTCGACCTACGTGGGCCGCGACGAGATCGGAAGGCTCGGCGCCGAATTCCAGCGCATGCTCAGCGAACTGCGCGACAAGGAGGCCCTGGAGAGGCAGATGATCGCTTCGGACCGGCTGGCGGCCATCGGCAGGCTCACCGCGGCCATCGCGCACGAGATCAACAACCCCCTGGGGGGCATGCTCAACGCCATCAGCACCTTCAAGCGCCATGGCCCGGCGGATCCTCTGACGACGCGCACGCTCTCGCTGGTCGAGCGCGGGCTCATGCAGATCAAGGAGACCGTGGCGGCGCTGCTGGTGGAGGCCAAGGTGGAGAGCCACCCCTTGACCCGCCAGGATGTCGAGGACACCCGCACGCTGGTCCTGCCCGACGCGCAGGCCAAGGACGCCAGGTTCTTCTGGGACAACCAGATCGCCGGAGCCTTGCCCCTGCCGTCCACGCTGACGCGGCAGATCCTCATCAATCTGCTGCTCAATGCGGTGCAGGCGATCAGGCACGGGGGTACAGTGCACTGCCGGACGGTGCTTGCGGACAATGCGCTGCAGATCGAGGTCTCGAACGATGGCGACCACATCCCCGGTGAGAAGCTTCCCTACCTGTTCGAGCCGTTTTCCATGCTGAGCCGCAACGGCGCAGGTCTGGGCCTGTGGGTCACCTACCAGATCGTGCAGCAGCTGGGCGGCGACATCCGGGTCAGGAGCATCCCGAACGAGACCGCCTTCACCGTGATCCTGCCGCTGAAGAAGGAACATGAACCGCAAGCCCGCGCCGACGTTGTGCCTGGTTGAAGACGACGAGATCATGGGCGAGTCGCTGTGCGACCGCTTCCGGCTCGAAGGCTTCGAGGTGGACTGGCATCGCCGTGCGGCCGACGCCATGCGGGCCATCGCACGCACCGGCTACGCGCTCGTGATCAGCGACATCCGCCTGCCCGACTTCAGCGGCGAGGCCCTGTTCGAACGCCTGCAGGAGGGCTCGGTCGATCTGCCGCCGTTCATCTTCATCACCGGCTTCGGTTCCATCGAGCGCGCGGTGGCCCTGCTGAAGCGGGGTGCCACCGACTACGTCACCAAGCCCTTCGACCTCGACGAACTGGTGCTGAAGGTGCGCCAGCTCAGCCAGTCGCGCGCGGGCTGCGCCGACTCGGACGTCGAGGGCACGCGACTGGGCATCTCGGCCGCGATGCAGAAGATCGAGGCCACGCTGGCCCGGCTCGCCGAACACGCCGGCATCGTGCTCATCACGGGGGAATCCGGCGTCGGCAAGGAGCGCGTCGCCCTTCAACTGCACCGCCTGGCAGCGCGTGGCGCGGAGCAGCCTTTCGTCGCGGTGAACTGCGGGGCCATCACCGAGACCCTCATGGAGGCCGAGCTGTTCGGCTACGAGAAGGGCGCCTTCACCGGCGCGCTGCGAACGCGGAAGGGCGTGTTCGAGCAGGCCCACGGCGGCACGCTGTTCCTCGACGAGATCGGCGACATGCCGCTGGCCATGCAGGTCAAGTTGCTGCGCGCCATCCAGGAGCGGCGCATCGTGCGCGTCGGGGGAGAGACCTCTATACCGGTGGAGGTGAGGATCATCTGCGCGACGAACCAGGATCTGCGCGCGCGCGTCGAGGCCGGAGCGTTCCGCGAGGATCTGTTCTATCGCATCAACGTGATCCATCTGCGCATCCCGATGTTGCGCGAGCGGCGCGAGGACATTCTCTGGTTCGCCCGCCAGTTCCTGCGCGAGTTCGGCGAGCAGCACGGCGGCCAGCCGCGGGTCCTGTCGCCCGCGGCCGAGCAGGCCCTGGTGAACTATCCCTGGCCCGGCAACCTGCGCGAGCTGCGCCACTGCATCGAGCGCGCCTGCATCCTGTCCGGCGACACCACCCTCGAACCCTCGGCGCTGTTCGAGAGCTGGCCGGAGGGCGCCGCCGGGCAGGCGCACGCGGCGGGTACCCTGGAGCAGTACATCCGCGATTGCGAGCGCGGCTACATCCAGCAGGCGCTCGAGCGATGCCAAGGGCAGATCGGCAACACCGCGGCCCATCTCGGCATCAGCCGCAAGAACCTGTGGGAGAAGATGAAGCGGCTGCAGATCCAGGGCCGGGTCCAGGGGGCCGAGGAAGGGTGAGCCCGCAGCGCCGAGCAGAAGGAACGAGGCCCTGCCGCGACACGAAGCCCTGGCGCCGCGTCCGCGCCGGCGCCCCCGCGCCGCGAAGCATCCGCTACCATGAACCGATGCGTGGCCGTCCCGAGGACTTCACA
Source organism: uncultured Piscinibacter sp. (assembly GCF_937952055.1). Lineage (GTDB taxonomy): Bacteria > Pseudomonadota > Gammaproteobacteria > Burkholderiales > Burkholderiaceae_C > Piscinibacter. Next base: position 70,390 of record NZ_CALFYO010000021.1, on the reverse strand, counting down.
GCGCGCGCCCACGGGCGGCAAGGAGCTTCGGCCCCGCGAGGTGAGGCCACGACGAGACCACGGCCCGTCGGCGTTGTGCACGATCTGCCGCGACTGCAGGGTGTCCCCGACGGCGGATCCGCCAGGAGCCTCGACCGCCCGGCCGTCCGTCTGATCGACGCTCCTGCCGCGCCGCCTTCCTTCTCGGCCTTGTGGTGATGCACGCCTGGCTCGACGGCAAGCGCCGCGACATCGTCGGCGGTCTGGTGTCAGCGGCGGTGGCCATCCCGCTGGCCATGGGCTACGGCATGTTCGCGTTCGTGGCTCTGGGCGACCAGTACTTCGCGCATGGCGTACTCGCAGGCCTGTACACGGCGCTCGTCGTGGGGGTCGTCAGCGTCGCCGCGGGCGACCGCTCGACGACGGTCTACGCACCGCGCGTCATCACCACGTTCTTTCTCGGCTCCTTCGTCTTCGCGCTCGTGCATTCCGAAGCGCCGGTCATCCGCGAGGGCAACGTCGGTCAGACGCTCGCCATCGTCTTCTCGATCATTCTCGTCGGCGGCGCTTTCCAGGCGCTCTTCGGCCTGCTGCGCTTGGGCACGCTCATCCAGCACATGCCGCATCCCGTGATGGCCGGATTCCAGAACGCTGCCGCTGCCTTGCTCTTCCTCGTGCAGATCGGCAACGTGCTGGGTTACGAGACGAACGTGCGCCTTGTCGAACTCCTGCCCAACCTGGACTCGGCGAAGCCGCTGTCGGTGGGGGTCGCCGTCTTCACGATGCTCGTGATGTGGCACACGCGGCGGGTCACTGCGTCGATTCCACCGCTCGTCGCCGGCATCGTGGCCGGAACCGCGGCCTATCACGCGCTCGCCTGGTTGGGCTGGTCGAGCCAGCTCGGTCCGGTCATGGGATCGACGCCGGCTGCGATGGTCGGCCCCGAGAACCTGCCGGCGTTCGCAGCGCTGGTTCGGCAGCCGAGCTTCCTGGAGATCCTGCCCACCATCGCGATGGGTGGACTGGGCCTGGCCATCATTGCGTCCATCGATGCCTTGCTGTGCACCCAGCTCCTGTCGCGCCCGGGCGAGCCCCGGCCCCACGGCGATCGCCAGCTCGTCCGCCTCGGCATCGGCAACATGGCGGCCGCGAGCCTGGGCGGCATCACGAGCGGCGTCAACCTCGGTCCGAGCGTGGTCAATCGCACGTACGGCGCACGCACTTCGCTGTCGGTGCTCGTCAATGCAGGCGCCGTGCTTGCGACCATCGCGTTCCTGATGCCGGTCCTGGCGCACCTGCCGCGGGCCGTCCTGTCGGGCGTCATCATGGTGATCGCCATCCAGCACGTCGACCCCTCCACCATCCATCTCGTCAAGCGGTTCTGCTCCAGGAGCGTGGCGAATCGCGCCGGCCTCGGCCTCGACCTGCTGGTCATCGCGCTGGTGGCGACGCTGTCGATCGCGTTCAACATCGTGCTGGCCGTGTTCATGGGTATCGGCATCGCCGTCGGCCTTTTCATTCTGCGCATGAGCCGCGGCCTGATCCGGCGCACCTACCGCGGCGACGCGCTGCCGTCGCGCCGACTGCGCAACGCGCCTGCGCGGGCGATCCTCGCCACTCAGGGCAGACAGATCCATGTCATCGAGCTGGAGGGCGCCATCTTCTTCGGCTCCGTCGAGCGGCTGGCCCGTGCCATCGAACGCGAGCTCGGAGATGGTGCGTACTTCGTCATCCTCGACCTCAGTCGGGTCAGCGATGTCGACATGACCGGCTGCCGTCTCGTCTGGCAACTGCACGCAGATCTCGCTGCGCGGGGCAGAACACTGCTGCTCGCGGGCGTGAAGTCGAAAGCCCACTGGGGGCGCATGCTGCTCGACCTCGGCGTGACGACTGCCGTGGCCGGCGAGCGGACGTTTCCGGACTCCGACCGGGCCATCGAGTGGGCCGAAGATCAAGTCATCGCCGCCGCCTCGGGCGACGTAGGCGCCAATGACGAGGTGGCATTCGAGGAGCTCGAGATCTGCCGGGGCTTGAGCACGGAGCAGCGCGCCACGCTGCGCACCCTGGTGGAGCTGCGTCGCTACGACCAGGGCGACGTGGTCTTTTCCCAAGGCGACGAGGGATCGGAGCTCTTTCTCGTCCTGCGGGGCAGCGCGAGCGTGGAACTGCGACATCCGGACGGGGGTGCGACGCGATTGGTCAGCTTCTCCGCCGGCACGGTGTTCGGAGAACTCTCGCTGCTCACCGGCACGCCGCGCTCGGCCACCGTCCTCGCCGACAGCGAGCTCGACTGCCTGGTGCTGACCGAGGCAGCCTTCCAGCAATTGAACGCCAACCATCCTGACATCGCCATCCAGGTGGTCATCAACCTCGCACGCCAGGTCAGCAACAGCCTGCGACGCTCCACGCGGACCATCGAACAGCTCATGTCGTAGGTCACCGCGGGCGGTGACGCAGTGCGCCAGCCGCTTGTCGGGCCGCGGTCGTCCGTCGACCGTAGGACGGTACCGACGGCATGCGCGGATCACGCCGCGACCTTCATCGCCGAGACAGAGGCGGCCACCGCGGCCGACCTGCCGCACTTCGTCAAAGACGAGTTCGACGCCTTCCTCGAATGCGGCATTCTGGCGCGCGGCTTCCTGCGCCTGTGCCTGCGCTGCAGCGACTGCGGGCACGACAAGCTGGTCGCGCAGCCCAAGCTGTTGACGCCTGTCCTGCAGGTGGTGCACCGCGCGATCAAGCGCCACCTGCTCGGTCAATCTGGCCTGAAGGCGGATCAGGCCGACTGCGGCGCGGTCGCGCTGATCCAACGCTTCGGGTCAGCCGTCAACCTCAACGTCCACCTTCACTGCCTGGTGTTGGACGGTGTGTACCGGCGCGGCACAGACGGGGCGCCGGGGTTCGTCGAAATGCCTGCGCCGACCGACGTGGCGCTGCGGACGGTGTTGCACAGAATCATCACCCGCATGATGAAGCTGCTCACCCGTCGGAGGTGTTGGTCGAAGAGGAGGGGTCGACCTGCATGGCCGACAACGACGGCGATTCGGACCGAGCCCGCGTGCTCAGGCCGCTGCAGGCCGCCATGCCCCGGGAGAGGGATTTCAGGCAGGCGCTGTGTGCCGAGGGCAACGGCTCCAGCCTGCACGCTGCGGTGCGCTGCACGGCAGAAGACCGCCAGGCGCTCGAGCAGCTGTGCCGCTACAGCACGCGCCCTGCTCTGGCCAGCGAGCGCGTGCAGACCAACGCCGCCGAGCAGGTGGTGCCGAAGCTGAAGACCCCCTGGCGCCATGGCAGCACGCACCTGGTGATGTCGCCGCTGGGGTTCATGCAACGCCTGGCCGCACTGGTGCCCAGGCCGAGACTGCATCTGCTCCGCTTTCATGGCGTGTTGGCACCCAATGCCACGCTGCGCGCGATGGTGGTGCCGCAAGAGCCAGAGCCGCCGGCGCAGGCCTCACAGCCCGTCCAGTGCGAGGCGAAGTGTGCGCACCACCGCCCGCTGCGGCTGAGCCGGGCCAAGCTGCTCAAGCGGGTGTTCGAGATCGACATGGCGCACTGCCCAAACTGCGGCGGTGGGTTCAAGATCATGGCGGCGCTCTTGGAGCGGCCGGTGATCGAGAGGATCCTCACACACCTGGGGTTGCAGGCCAGGGCACTGCCGCGCTCACCTGCCCGCGTTCAAGCGCTGCAAGCGGCTTGACGAGTCCGATCCACCACAGTTCATGCGGCCCGGCGTCCAGGGCCGCTGGTACGCGCTTTCGAACGGGGTCAACGGCACTCGGCCGGTCGCCGTCAACCAACAAGACCAAAGAAGACCCCACTCACAGCCTCGACCCATGGTCCCGGCCACCCCATTGCAGCCTCAGCGCCACGAATAGTGCGTTTGAACGACCTGTCCTCGCGCCTGACTTCGAGCGCTCGAACCGCATGGAGCGGACCCGAATCCCAGGCGGTGGGCAGAGGTGCCTCCTGCGATGACGGACACCATGTCCGAGGGCACCCCCCTGAACGATGGGGGAAGCGTTTCTTTGCGGGTGGCTGTGGGGAATACCCCCGAACGTCCGCTGGGACTGTCCGGTTTCAATCGGTGACACGCGCAGCCATACGCCGCGCGTGTCACTGCTCACAGGGGGACATCACCCAACCTCGGTGAGCGACGCACCACCAACGAACGGTCGGCGCCATCCGCGCACGATCCCAAAAGGAAGCGACATGCAAGACTGGATGCGATGGCAGCAAGGCCTGATGAGCATGGCTGCGGTGGGCCTGATGACGGCCTCCGTGGGGGCCGTCGCCGGCAACCCCAATGGCAGGGGCGTCAACAGCGCCTACATCGTGCAGATGGCTGACGCACCGGCAGTCGCCTACACCGGCGGCATCGCCGGCTACGCGGCCACCAAGCCGGCCAAGGGCCAGAAGATCGATCCCAACGGCTCGGCCGTGGTGCAATACAAGGCCTTCCTGGCGGGCAAGCAGGATGCCGCGCTGAGCAGCGTCGGCGGCGGCAGGAAACTCTACAACTACGGCTACGCCTTCAATGGCTTCGCGGCCGAGTTGACCGAGGCGCAGGCGCAGAAGCTCGCGCAAATGCCGGGCGTCCTGGCCGTCACCAAGGACGAGATCCGCAAGATGGACACCACCAGCACCCCGAGCTTCCTCGGGCTGACCGGGGCGGCGGGGTTCTGGGCCACGAAGGCCAAGGGCGAGAACGTCGTCATCGGCATCATCGACAGCGGCGTCTGGCCCGAGCATCCGAGCTTCTCGGACCGCACCGACAGCAACGGCAATTTCTCCAAGGACGGCAAGCTGGGCTACCAGCAGCTTCCCGGCTGGAACGGCAAGTGCACGCCGGGTGAAGCGTTCGCCGCCAGCCATTGCAACCAGAAGTTGATCGGCGCGCAGTACTTCAACGCAGGCTTCGGCGGCAACGCCGGCATCAAGGCGCAGTTCCCGTACGAATTCAACTCGCCGCGCGACGCCGACGGCCACGGCTCGCACACCGCGTCCACCGCGGGCGGCAATGCCAATGTGGTGACCACCGGTCCGGCGGCCGTGTTGGGCAACATCAGCGGCATCGCGCCGCGCGCCCGCATCGCGGTCTACAAGACCTGCTGGGGCAACAACGGCGAGGGCGGATGCGCCGGTGTCGACAACGTCGCGGCGATCGACCAGGCCGTTGCCGACGGCGTCGACGTCATCAACTACTCGATCAGCGGTACCAGCACGAACTTCCTCGACCCCACCGAGGTGGCCTTCCTGTTCGCCGCAGACGCCGGCGTGTTTGTGGCGGCATCCGCTGGCAACAGCGGCCCGAGCGCGTCCACCGTCGCGCACCCCAGCCCCTGGATCACCACGGTGGCGGCGGGCACGCACAACCGGGATGGCCAGGGCTCGGTGACGCTGGGCAACGGTGCCACCTATACCGGCGCTTCGGTCGCCAAGGCGCTGGGCTCGGCACCGCTGATCGACTCGACCGCGGCCGGCCTGCCCGGCGCCGATCCGACCGAGGTCGCGTTGTGCTACGGCGCTGCCGACGGCGGCGCGGTGCTCGATCCCGCCAAGGTGGCCGGGAAGATCGTCGTCTGCGACCGTGGCGTCACGGCCCGCACCAACAAGAGCCTGGCAGTGCAGCAGGCGGGCGGTGCCGGCATGATTCTGGTGAACACCAGCCCGAGTTCACTGAACGCCGACTTCCATTCGGTGCCCACCGTCCACGTGCAGAGCGACGCCCGTGCGGCGATCAAGGCCTACGCCGCCTTGGCAGGGGCCACGGCGGCCATCAACGACGCGGCGATCCTGACGAATGCCCCGGCGCCGTTCACGGCCTCGTTCTCGTCGCGTGGGCCGCTGCGTGCTGGTGCTGGTGATCTGCTGAAGCCCGACCTGATCGCGCCTGGGGTCGACATCCTGGCCGCGGTCTCGCCGATCGGCTACAACGGCCGCACCTTCGACCTGCTGAGCGGCACCTCGATGTCCAGCCCGCACGTGGCCGGCCTGGCAGCGCTGATGAAGGAACTGAAGCCGACGTGGAGCCCGATGGCGATCAAGTCGGCGCTCATGACCACTGGCAGGGACGTGCTGGACCCGAATGTCAGCACGGCAACACGCATCTTCCGTCAGGGCGCGGGCCACGTGCAGCCGATGGCTGCCGCGGACCCGGGGCTGGTGTTCGACTCCGGTTTCAGCGAGTGGCTGGGCTTCTTGTGCGGCACGGGCCAGTTGACGGCTTCGTATTGTCCCTCCATCCGCATCGACCCGAGTAACCTGAACGTGGCGTCGATCGCCATCGGCGATCTGGCTGGCGAGCAGACAGTCACCCGGCGCGTCACCAACGTGGGCGGCAACCCGGCCAGCTACACGCCGTCGATCAGCGGGCTGAGCGGATTCAACGTGACCATGTCGCCGGCCACGCTGACGATCCCCGCGGGGGAGACGCGCTCGTTCACGGTGAAGTTCGTGCGCACCACGGCCGACCTGAACGGCTACACCGGTGGACAGTTCTCGCTCTCCGACGGCACGCGCACCGTGCGCATGCCGGTGGTGGTGAGGCCGGTGGCGCTGGCGGCACCGAGGCAGGTCAGCGGAACGTACAACGTGACCTTCGGCTACGACGGGCCGTTCGGCGTCACCGCGCGCGGGCTGATTCCGGCCGCGCTGACGGACGGCAATGTCACGCAGGACCCTGACCAGACCTTCGACCCGGGCGACCCGAGCGGCACGGTGATGGTGACCGTCAATGTGCCTGCCGGCACGACCTACGCGCGCTTCTCGCTGTTCGACGGTGACGTCGCGCCGGGTAGCGATGTCGACCTGTACGTTTATGGTCCCACGGGCGCGCCTGCAGGCAGCAGCGGCAACGGTGGATCGGACGAAGAGGTGAACCTCGTCAATCCGGCGCCAGGCACCTACTACGTGTTCATGCACGGCTGGGGCCTGCCGGCAGGTGCCTCGCCGTTCAAGCTGCACAGCTGGGCGCTGGGCACCACCGCTGCGGGCAACATGACGGTGACGGCCCCGACCCAAGCGGTCCTGGGCCAGACCGGCGTCGTCAGCATCACGACGAACGGCTTGACCGCCGGCGTGAAGTACCTCGGCGCGGTGGCCTACACCGGCCCTGCGGGCCTGCCGAACCCGACGATCGTGCGCATCGACACGCCTTGATCGTCTGACGATCTCGGTCCGGGCCTTGCGGCCCGGACCGGGTTCGCGTCGCTGGCGCCACGCCCCGCGGGATCCGTCCCCCGGGGCGTTTTCGTTCAGCGGCGGCCCTGGGCCGGTCGACGGCTCCCCGGACGGCCAGGGCAGGCACACCATCGGTCAGCGCCCAGGGACAGGCCGGCTCATCCCCGCGGACCGCGCACGACGTTCAGGCGCACCCCGTCGGCCACGCTGTCGCTCGGATAGACGACCACGCGCGCGCATCAGCGCCGCGCGTGCCTGGGCCAGGTCGTGCGCCGCGCCCACCTCGGCGAAGCGCGTCGCTTCCAGCTCCCGGGCCTGCACGCGGGCTGCCAGTTGCGCCTGGTCGAGTGCCGCCGGGGCGACGAAGCCGTCGCTCTGCAGCTGCTTCTGCCGCGCAGACGCGTTCGCGCAGCTCGCGGGCCATGCGCGCGTCGATCATCGCCGGCGCGCCCAACGTGAGGCGGACCGATGCCGGCGCCAACGGCGGCGGACTTCGCGCCGACTGTCGTGGCGGTGCCCTCCTTGCCCTGACTCCCCATCGCTCGCGTGTCGATGCGGCAGTGGGTCCGGTCGTCGCCGATCGCGCTGCGCCCGTTGCTGGCCCCGGATCCGCGTCGGCCAGAGCGCAGGGCTTTGTGGCGGCTCAGCCTCGAGCCTGATCCGGCCCTCCGACGACAGTCGCGGAAGAACTCGTCGCCGGTACTGCCGATCACCCGCCTATCGCCGGTGTCATGGGTCGGTCGAAAGCGCCTCCGCGCAGTGGGTCGGCACCACCAGTTGTCCATCTGCGCCGGGGATCGCCGCGATGGCGATGCGCGGTGGCAGCCCGGAGACTGTCCCGAAGATCGTCGCGAATGCGGCGTCCGCAGCGTCGCGGCCGGTACCGAAGCGCACGAGACCCATGGGTACAGCGGTGCCGGATGGATCGAAGATGTACCACCGGTCGCCGAGGTAGACCTCCACATACGCATGGAAGTCCGTAGGGCCGAGCGCAGGGTCAGCGCCATAGTCGATCCCGGTCGTGAAGCGTGCCGGGATGTTGATGGCGCGGCAAAGCGCAATCATCAAGTGCGCGAAGTCCCGGCACACGCCGACCGTGTCGATCAGGGTGTCGATCGCCGACGTGGTGGAAGTCGATGTGTTCATCGAGAACGTCGTGCGCTGCAAGACCCAGTCACGAATTCCCTGGACCCGGGCGTAACCGTGCCGCTGCCCGCCGAATTCGTGCATTGCAAGCTTGAGCAATCGATCCGATTGGCAGTAGCGACTCGGATAGATGTAGCTCAAGACCTGCACAGGCAGGCTTGCCACCGGAACCTCCGCAAGCGCGCCGGGTTGCGCGAAGTGGTGCAACAGATCGACGGTGGCGCTGTACGCCACCTTCAGCGGACCGGGCTTGGCACTCAAACGCAGGTGGCGGTTGAGGGTCACCGGGTCGGTCGTCAGCGTGGAAGGTACGTTCTGGCTGAGCGCCAGATCCTCCGAGATCACTCGCTGTCGAGCCGTCTGGGCGGCGTGAATGTTGAATATGAAGTCGCAACCGGGATGGGAGACCTCGTAGTCGAGCTCGATCGAAAGTTTCAATCTGACCATGGCTCGTATTGTGTCGCCGGACGGCGTCTGACCATCACCCAACGACATCGGCTGGCGTTGACGAGGCCGCTCTCGCCAGGCAGATCCTGGCTGGAATCGGTGGATCAAGGTCCGCTGCGCGAAGCTGTGCCGCATCACGCGGGTCGAGCAGCACCTGCCGTCAGACCCACGCCGCCACAGGCTGCCAGGGGCGTGCAGTGACGCGACATCACCCCGCTGCCAGCCAGCTCTGCGGGCCTCGGGGACTTGCAGGAAGGAACTGCGTGGCGAAGAACTGGCGGTAGCCGTTGTTCTCGTCCGCCCGGCCCAACTCGGCCAGACGGCACATCGTCTTGGCCTCGTGGCACTCCGGTTGCGTGCGGGCGCGCACCAGGCGCCCACGGGTGAAGCGACCAAGGCGGCGGCCCGCCGCGGTCCGACGAGAGCGTCGGCGAACACGCCGGAAACAAAGTGCCGACACGCTGAATACAAGCGGTCGTCAGCGTGCTACCCGCGCCGCCCATGATCCCTCCCAAGCCGGTCCACCCTGTCTCCGCGACCGGCGCAACTGGAGGATCCATCATGACCGTTACCCCTGAAACCTTTCCCCGCTGGCTCGCCGGTATCGCCATCCGCCGCGTCGATGCCGCGACGCATCGCGACGCCATCGTGAAGACGATGGCGTGGCACATCGGGCCGCGTGCCGCCGCGGTGCTCGCGGCCGCGAACGCCCACGGCGAGGCCGACACCTCGGCCCGCCGAGCCAAGTCGCCGCACCGCGGGAGTGAACTGGCCATCGCGTGACGAGTGCAGGGGCCGCCTGCAGCGCCTTCAGGCGCTGCACACCCGACACGTGCATGCCGCCCTTGTCCTTCCAGGCGCAGTGGCTCGGCTCGCTGAAGCCCCGCTTCCTGCACAGATCCCCGACCTTCATGCGCCGCGTCGATGGACGAAAGTTCGTCCGCCAGCTGCGAGGGAGGCCGGTCGCTGCTTCCGCAGCGAGCGAACAGGGGTCCTGACCCGGAGCGGCTGTTCGACGCTCGACAGTGCGGACGACCCGCGCGCGGCCAACGGGGCCGCTGCCTGGCACCGCCCCCGCCGATCAGTTCGCAGGTCCCCGCATCAAAGCCCTCTGCAGCGGGCGCCGCACTCCGTACTCCGTACGGCGGCCCGACGCCCCCTTACACTGCCCGCCATCTGCAATGGATCGGTGCGCTGCGTCCGTGCGGGCCCCCGTTTCCCGCCATCCGGGCGGCGCGGCAGGCCAGCCGCGGCCGGCCCTGAGCCACGGGAGATGTGCATGGATGATGCCGACCTGGCCAGGCGACTGAGGGCCACCACCTTGTTTTCGCGGCTGCCGCAGGCGCAGTTGCTGGACCTGCTGCGGCGCAGCCCGCCGTGCCACGCGCGGGCCGGTGAATGGCTGGCCGACGATGCCGTTGGCCTGAAGGATCATCTCGTGCTGCTGTCGGGCGCGCTGCAGGCCCAGCGCTGCTGGACCGCGCCCGACGGCACGCCGGCCCGCACCGCGTGGCAGCTGAACGTCGACGCAAACGGCCCGGGCTTTTCCCTGCTCAGCGCCGCGGGCAGCGGCATTCGCGTGCAGGCATTGGCCGATGCACGCTACCGGTCCATCGACAGCGAGGCGCTCGACGAACTGCTGAGCTCGAGTCACCTTGGCGGGCACATGGCGCGGCTGCGCCACCTCAAGGTCTTCCACGACTTGCCGCTGGAAGTCGTGCGCCAGGCCTTCGACTGCATGGTCGAGCGCGAGGTGGCGGCGGGCGAGACCGTGATCACCCAGGGCGAGGAGGGCGACGCCTACTTCATCATCCTCTCCGGCGAGGCCGAGGTCTGGGTCACCGACCCGATCACCGACGAGACGCTACTCGCCGCCGTGCTCAGCGACGCCGACGCCTTCGGCGAGGAAGCGCTGCTGCTGGGGGGCAGCCGCACGGCCACGGTGAGGATGATCTCCCCGGGCCGGTTGCTGGTGCTGGGCAAGTCGGATTTCGACCGCCTGCTCAAGCCCGGCATGGTGGAAGAGGTGGATGCCGCGACGGCGCACGAACTGTTGTCGCGCGGTGCCACCAGGCTGCTGGACTGCCGCTACGAGATGGAGTTCGAGGAGAGCCACATCCCGGGCGCGCAGCACGTGCCGCTGGACCGCCTGCGTCGGGAGGGCGTGTTCACCGTCGACCCGGAGCCACGCTACGTCGTGTACTGCCGCAGTGGCCGGCGCAGCATCGCCGCGGTGTTCCTGCTGCGCGAGCGCGGCATCCATGCGGTGTCGCTGCGGGGCGGCATCAGGGACTGGCCCTACGAGGTGAACCACGCCGCCTCCTGATCCCGGCCGCGCCCGGGGAGGCCGGCGCGGATCAGGCGCAGCGCAACACGTGGATGTATTCGCGGCCGACGTTGGTCTGCTCGATCATCTCGTGCCCCGCAGTCCGGGCGTAGGCTGCGAAGTCGCGCATCGAGCCCGAGTCGGTGGCGACCACGCGCAGCACCTGGCCGCTTCGCATCTCGCCCAGCGCCCTCTTGGCCTTCATCAGCGGCACCGGGCAGTTCAGGCCGCGGGCATCCAGTTCTCTGTCGATCTGCATGGCGTGTTCTGCCTTCGTTGGAAAGAATGGAATCCCTGATGCACCGTCACTCCCGCATGATCAGCCAGCGCTGCAGGTGCAGGCCCAGCACGGCGCCGAGCATGATGCCGGTGACGGCGATGAAGCTGGTCAGCCCCAGCGTGGACAGGCCCGACAGGCCCTGGCCCACCGTGCAGCCGCCGGCCGTGACGCCACCGACCCCCATGCACAGGCCGCCCACCAGGTGCAGGCCCGTGTCCTGCGCGCCATTGAAGCCTTCCCACTGGAACCGGCGCGAGGTCAGGGCATAGGCGAAGGACCCGAGCACGACGCCGACCACCGAGACCACGCCCAGGCTGAGCACCGTGTTGGCGTCGAAGGACATCACGTAGTCGAGGGTGCGCGCCATGGGCGAGGTGAAGCTCAGCGCCTGCATGCGCCCGCCCGCGGTGCCCAGGTAGACCGGCTCCAGCGTCTCGGGGTGCTCGGGCACGAACCCCATGTGGCCGATGATCCACCACATCGCGACGATCACGCCGCCGATCCCCAGGCCGGCCAGCAGGTGGTCGGCCGACGTGCGGAATTCCGCATCGGCCAGCGCCCAGGCCACCAGCCCGCCCCCCACCAGCAGCGACAGCGCCAGCCCGGTGACCACGGGATCGATGCCGAGCAGGCCGGACAGCCAGGTCGGCACACCGCTGCCGCCGGGCATTTCGAACGAGACGCGGTCGATCGTCCTGCTGCTGAGCAGGCCCGTCATGCCCCGCATCGACGCGTAGGCACCGAAGCCCATGACGAAGAAGACGACCACCGACTTCAGGTTGCCGTCGCCGATGCGCACCAGCGTCTTGCTGCCGCATCCCGACGCCAGCACCATGCCGAAGCCGAACAGCGCACCGCCCACCAGCGCCGACAGCCAGGGGACGCGCGCCGACGAATAGATGCTGGCCGAGGCGTTGATCCAGCCCAGCGCGGCCATGGCGTAGAAGCCGATCATCGCCACGCCGACCGCCATCCCCCACATCCGCATGCGCACCCAGTTGCCCATGTTGAAGATGTCGCTGATGGCGCCCATGGTGCAGAAGTGGGTGCGCTGGGCGATCGCGCCGAAGGCGAGCGAGACGCCAAAGGCCGCCCACAACACCTGGGTCTGGAGCGCCTGGACTTGCGACAGTTCCATGGGGCGTGTGGGGTCGTGACGACGGGCCGCGGTCTACTCGACTGGCGCAGTTGATGGGCTGCGACCATGTTATTACGCCGATTGGAGGCGTGGCCTCCGTAGATACGACATCTGCCCGCGCGTGCGGGAGGTCCGGGGCGAGCCGGGGAGCGAGCCCGCCCGGCGCGTCGCTCCCGCGCGGCACCCGGAGCCGCCAGGCATCGATTCAGGAGGCTTCAGCCACCCTTCAGGATGCTCAAGGACTCAGGGCCCCTTGCGGGCGCACGATGCACCCATCGACATCCACCTCACCGACCGGAGCCGACCATGAGCACCTACACACCGCTGCGCCGCACCCAACGCGCAGTCTTTCTTGTGATCGCCCTGCTGGTCAATGCCGGCATTGCCGGATTCATCGACGGCCTCGCGGGCGCTGCCCAGGCGAATGCCGAAGTGGCCGCCGCGAAGCCCGCCGCGCCGGGTCAGGCCTGACACCCGTGCTTGCCGCGGATCGCGCATGCCAGGCCCCCATCCGGGGCCCTGCGGCATAGACTCACGTGTCACCGAGGCGAAGGAGCGGCAATGATGGGCAATCCTTCCGACAGGCCGATCGCGAAGTCGAGCGAACGGTTCGCACGTCCCGTCGAACCGCCCGCGCGGCGCGGCGCGGGCTCGCGTGCCATCGGCGCGAAGGGCGGCATCCGGGCCGGCCGAGCGGAGTTGTCACAGTGATCGGCCTGCGGAAGTCCTGGGTCCGGTGGATCGCGGTGGCGGCGGTGACCGCGGCGTGCGGCGCCGCGGCAGCGGCTGCCGACGGCGGCGGCCCGCAAGGACGCAAGGTGCTGCGCTACGCGTTCCCGATCGCCGAGACGGCGTTCGATCCGGCGCAGGTGACGGACATCTACTCCAACGCGGTGCTGAGCGGCATCTTCGAAGCGCCGCTCGAATACACGTTCCTCGCCGCGCCGGTGGGCATGCGCCCCAACACCGCGGCCGGCATGCCCGAGGTCAGCGCCGACTTCAGGACCTTCACGTTCCGCATCCGGCCGGGCATCTACTTCGCCGACGATGCCGCCTTCAAGGGCAGGAAGCGCCAGCTGGTCGCCGAGGACTACGTCTATTCGATCAAGCGCCACTACGACCCGCGCTGGAAAAGCGGCAAGCTGAGCTTCTTCGAGAACGAGAAGATCCTCGGGCTCTCGGAGTTGCGCAAGAAGGCCATCGACGCAAAGAAGCCGTTCGACTACGACACCCCCGCCGAGGGCCTGCGCGCGCTCGATCGATACACGTTCCAGGTCAAGCTGGCCGAACCGTCGCCGCGGTTCCTGTACACCTACGTCTTCGGCTCCTATGCCGGCGCGCTGGCGCGCGAGGTGGTCGAGGCCTATGGCGACCTGATCGGCGAGCATCCGGTGGGCACCGGTCCCTTCATGCTGAAGGAGTGGAAGCGCAGTTCGCGCATCGTGCTCGTGCGCAACCCGAACTACCGCGACGTGCGCTACGACGAAAGCCCGCCTGCCGGCAGCGAGCACCTGGCGCGCATCGCCGGCCAGCTCAAGGGCCGCAGGCTGCCGATGGTCGACGAGGTGCACATCTCGATCATCGAGGAGTCGCAGCCGCGCTGGCTTTCGTTCCTCAACGCGGAGCAGGACCTGATCGAGGCGGTGCCGTCGGACTTCGCCACCGTGGCGTTCCCCAACGACCGACTGGCACCGCACCTGGCCAAGCGGGGCATCACGATGGCGCGCTATGCGCGGGCCGACGCCGCGTTCAGCTACTTCCAGATGGAGAACCCGGTCGTCGGCGGCTACGAGCCGCACAAGGTGGCGCTGCGGCGGGCCATTTCGCTGGCGGTGGACGTGGACCGCCAGATCCGCCTGGTGCGGCAAGGCCAAGCCGTCCCGGCCCAGGGGCCGATGCCGCCGGGCACCTTCGGCCATGACCACCAGTTCAAGACCACGCTGAGCGAGTTCAGCCCCGCGCGTGCCCAGGCGCTGCTCGACATGCACGGCTACGTCGACCGCGACGGCGACGGCTGGCGCGAGCAGCCCGACGGCTCGCCGCTGGTGCTGCGCTATGCCACGACCCCCGACCAGCTGAGCCGCCAGTACGACGAGCTGTGGCAGAAGAACATGCGCGCGATCGGGCTCAGGATCGAGTTCGACGTCGCGAAGTTCCCCGAGCACCTGAAGGCCAGCCGCGCCGGCCGGCTGATGATGTTCGGCATGGCCTGGAACGGCGGCGAACCGGACGCCGACGTGTTCCTCTCGCTCGCCTACGGGCCCAACAAGGGCGGGGTCAACCACTCCCGCTTCGACCTGCCGGCCTACAACGCGCTGTACGAGAAGCAGCGCCGCCTGCCCGACGGCCCCGAGCGGCTGGCCGTGATGAAGGACGCCGCCCGCTTGATGGTGGCGTACATGCCGCTGAAGCTTCAGGTGCATCGCGTGGCGACGGACCTCGCGCACCCGTGGCTCGTGGGCTACAACCGGCACACGTTCAACGGCCTGTTCTGGAAGTACGTGGACATCGACCTCGCCGAACAGCGGCGCCGCGGCGGTGGTGCCGCGTTGTAGGCCCGCACGCCGGGGGGGTGAGGCGTCGCTCGGCGCGGGGCTCGCGTTCGGAATCGCGGCAGCAGTTTCAGCACGCTTCAGGACTGCCTTCAGGATGCTCAAGGACCGAAGGCGTCCGGCGGGAGGACGATGCACCCCATCGACACCACCACCTACCGGAGCCGACCATGAGCACCTACCAGCCGCTGCGCCGCACCCATCGCGCTGTCTTCCTCACGCTCGCCCTGCTTGTCAATGCCGGACTCGCCGGGTTCATCGACGGGCTCGCCGGCGCGGCCTCGACTTCGGCGGCCGTGGCTGCCGCGCAGCCGGCCGCGACGGGACGGGCCTGATGCCGACGCATGCTCGCGAGCGCCGCGCGTCGCGGCATGGCCTGCCGGGCCATCGCGGGCGGCGATGAAGGGGCATGCAGACCCATGAGCCGAGGGTGGCCTTGAGCGCAGAGATCGCACGGCAGGCCGAGTCGCTGGCGCGCGGGGGCCGTCACGCGCAGGCGCTGGCGCTGCTGGCGTCCCGGCTCGACGCGCCCGCGCCGGCCGAGGAGGCTGCCGCCACCGCGCGCATGCCGCTCCTGGCGCAGCGCATCGAGAGCCACCTCGCGCTCGCCGATGCGCCTGCCGCCCTCGCCGATCTGGCCGCGATGCGGAACCTGGCGGAAGCCTTTCCGAGCGCTGCGCTGCGGGCGCAGCTGCTCTGCGCCCACGCCTTGGTGCAGCTGCGCCGCCGGTATTCGGGCGAGAGCCTGCAGGACGCGCGGGAAGCCGAGGTCCTGGCCCGCCGTGCGCGCTTGCGTGCCCTCCGAGCACAGGCGCTGGCGCTGCAGGCGCACTTCGAACTGCGGTTCGAGCAGGACCGTGCCGCGGCCGATCATGCAGGTGTCGCGGCCGCGCTGTTCGAGGCCGCCGGTGACGCGGTGCGGCAGGGCCGGGCGTTGCGTCTCCAGGCGCTGGCCCTGGAGGGACTGGCGGAGCGCGCCGCCATGCAGGAAGCGGCCGAACGGGCACTCGCCCTGGCGCGACGCCACGGCGACCCGGCAGGCGTCGCGGGGGCGCTCGCAGCGCTGAGTTCCGCCTCGCAGGACCTGGCGCTGCGGCTGACACACCTGAAGGCGGCGCTGACCGCCGGCGTCGATGCGGGCGACCAGCCCGTACGTGCGGAGATCCACAACTTGCTGGGCCAGACCTACGGCCGACTGGGCCTCTGGCGGCAGGCGCGGCGCCAGTTCCAGGCCTCGCTTGACCTGTCGCGCGGCTTCTGGCGACCGTCGGCGCGGATCAACATGCTGCGGGCGCTCGCCTATGTCGAGGCCCGCGGGGGCCGCCTCGACGCCAGCCAGGCGGCCCTGGACGAGGCGGCTCGCCTGCTGGACGAGGACCCGGATCCGGTGTGGGTCGAGCAGCTGGCATGGGCGCACGCCCGTGCGCCGTTGTGGCAGGGGCGTCCCGGCGACGTGGCCCGCCTTGCCGCGCTGGCGGCCAGCCCTGGGATGGCGTCGCTGGCGACGCGGGTCTGCACCGATCTGGCCGAGTCGCAGCTGCTCCTCGGGGATGCCGATGCTGCTGCCCAGGCCTCGGGCGAGGCGGTGCGCCGGCTGCCCGGCCACATCGAGGGCAACGGCATCCAGACCACCGCGCATGTCGGCTGGACGCACCACCGCACGCTGCTCGCCTGCGGCCGCCGCCGCGAGGCCGTGGACGCGATGGCGCAGGCCTACCGGGCCCTGGTGGGCAGCATCGCGACGATGGCCGACGAGGGCGTGCGCCGAACCCACCTGCACGCGCCGGACTCGCACGCGGCCTTGCTGAGCGCCTGGGTGGAGCACGCGCGCCGCCGGCGGCTGCCCAGGGCACGCTACACCGCCCATCTGGCCGGACCCGGCGAGCTCGCCGAGCCGATGGCGCGCCTCGTGGACACCGGGCTGCGCATGAACGCGCTCGGCACCGAGAACGCGCTGCACGATTTCCTCATCGAAGAGGCCGCCGAGCTGCTCGGGGCGAGGCGGGTGCTGCTGGCGCTGACGCCGACATCACGAACCGCGGGCGATCACGCACTCGCCGGTTCCCAGATGCCGTCCGGCGAAGCCGCCGAGGCCCTGCTCGACGCGGTGCGCCCCTGGCTGGACGAAGCCGCACGCGTGCGCGACTCGGCGCTGCGGCACGGCCCGCCGCTGGGCGACGGCATCGAGGAGATCGACCAGCGCAGCTGCCTCGTCGCCCCGTTGGTCGCCCAAGGCGAGGTGCTCGGGCTGCTCTACGCCGACCTCGAGGGCCTGTTCGGCCGCTTCCACGAGACCGACCGCGACCTGCTGGCCGCGCTCGCGGCGCAGGCGGCCGTGGCGCTGGCGAACCTGCGCACGCAGGAAGGCCTGGAGCAGCAGGTGGCCGAACGCACCGCCGCGCTCGAGCAGCGCGCCGGCGAGCTGGAGGTCGTCAACCGCGTGCAGCAGGGCATCGCGGCCTTGCTCGACTTCCAGCACGTCGTCGAGAGCATCGGCGAGCAGTTGCGCCTGCAGTTCCCGCAGCAGGAGATTTCGATCTGGCTCGTCGACGCCGCGGCCGGGGTAGTCCGGGCGGTCTACGGCTACTACGACGGGCAGCGCGTCGAACTCGCCCCGTGGCCGCTGCCCGAGCGCGGCTTCACGCCGCTGGTGCTTGCCCGCGGCGAAACGATCGTCGTCAACGAGAACGCCAGGGAAGCCGAACTGGCCGTCGGCGCCGTGCCTCTCGTGCCGCTGACACGCTTGCCCCGGTCGCACCTGTACGTGCCGATGAAGGTGGGCGAACAGGTGCGCGGCATCCTGTACCTGTCGGACCTGGAACGCGAGCACGCCTTCGCGCCAGCACGGGTACGGCTGGTCGAGACACTGGCCGCCGGCATGGGCGTGGCGCTCGAGAACGCGCGCCTGTTCGACGAGACGCGGCGGCTGCTCAAGGAGACCGAGCAGCGCAACGCCGAGCTGGCGGTGATCAACCGCATCCAGCAGGGCATCGCCGACAAGCTCGAGTTCGAAGCCATCGCCGAGCAGGTGGGCGAGCAGCTGCTCGCCGTGTTCGACCCCGGCTCGCTCGACAACCTGAGCGTGTGGTGGTGGGAGCGTGAAGCCGGCCAGATGCGGCCGCTGTACGTCTGGACCAAGGGTCAGCGCGAGTTCGGCGTCGCCAGCGTGCCCGTCGACACCGTGCCCGCGGCGCGGCGGGTGATGCGCGAAGGCGCCACGCTCGTGGCCCACACCTCGGACGAGATCTGGGCACAGGGCTTCATCTACGTCGAGCAGGGCGCCCTTGTCGAGGATCGCTCGGAGATGGAGCGGCGGGGTGAGGAGGAGGCGCGGTCGGTCGCCTGCGTGCCCGTCACCGCCGGCGACCGCGTGCTGGGCGCCGTGATGATCAGCGACTACCGGCGCGAGCACGCCTACGGCGAGCCCGAGGTGCGCCTGCTGCAGACCGTGGCCGCGACGATGGGCGCGGCGCTCGAGAACGCACGTCTGTTCGCGGAGACGCAGCGGCTGCTGGAGGAGACCGAGGCCCGTAATGGCGAGCTGGCGGTGATCACCGCCGTGCAGCAGGCGATGGCCGGACAGCTCAGCCTGCAGGGCGTGTACGACGCGGTGGGTGACCAGTTGCGGCAGGTCTTCCCGGGCCATGGCATCACGATCCGTCGTTACGACCCGGCGGCGAATCGAATGAGCTTTCCCTACTGGTGGGACCCCGGCCTCGGCCGCACCGTGATCCCAGACCGGACGCCCGGCGGGATCGGCGCGTGGGTGTTGCGAACACGCAGCACGCTGCTCATCAACGAGCGCCACGCCGAAGCCGTCGCCCGCATCGGCGGCGTCGCAAACTCCGGCGCTCCTGGCGGCCGCGACACCAGGTCGCATGTCGTCGTGCCGATGCTGATCGGCGAGCAGGTGCTGGGAATGATCGATCTGCACAATCTCGAGCGCGAGCATGCGTTCGACACGGCCACGGTGCGCCTGCTCGAGACCATCGCCGCCAGCACCGCCATCGCGCTGGAGAATGCGCGCCTCTTCGACGAGACCCAGCGCCGCGCCAGGGAAGCGGCAGCGCTGTCGGACGTTGGCCGCGAGCTCTCGTCTTCGCTGGAGCTGGCCACCGTGCTCGACGCCATCGCGCGCCACGCCAAGGAACTGCTCGGCGCCAGCGAGAGCGCGATCTTCCTGCCCCAGGCCGGCAGCGCGCAGCACCGCGCGATCGTCGCCCATGGCGAGATCGCCGAACAGATCAGGGACACGGTCGTGGAGGCCGGCCGCGGCATCATCGGCAGCCTGCTGGAGAGCGGCCGGCCCGAGTTGCTGAACGATGCGCTCGCCGACCCGCGCCGCATCCAGATCCCCGGCACCGAGCCGCGTGAAGGCGAGCGCTTGATGGTCGTGCCGCTGCTCGGGGCGGGCGACGCCGTGCTGGGCGCGATGGCGGTGTGGCGGCGCGGCGGAGCACATTTCGCCGCGCACGAACTGGAATTTCTGGTCGGCCTGTCGCGACAGGCCTCGGTGGCGCTGGCGAATGCACGCCTGTTCGACGAGGCGCAGCGCGCGCGCGAGCAGGCGGAGGCCGCCAACGAGGCCAAGAGCGCGTTCGTCGCAACCATGAGCCACGAGATCCGCACGCCGATGAACGCGGTGATCGGCATGAGCGGCCTGCTGCTGGACACGCCGCTGACCGACGAGCAGCGCGAGTTCGCGTCGACGATCCGCGACTCGGGCGACGCGCTGCTGACGATCATCAACGACATCCTCGACTTCTCGAAGATCGAGGCGGGGCGCATGGACATCGAGGAGCAGCCCTTCGACCTGCGCGAATGCGTCGAGAGCGCGCTCGACCTCGTCGCGCCGGGCGCGGGCCACAAGCACCTGGACCTCGCCTACCTGTTCGAAGGCGAGGTGCCGGCGGTCGTCCGCGGCGACGTGACCCGGCTGCGCCAGGTGCTGACGAACCTGCTGTCCAACGCCGTGAAATTCACCGAGGCCGGCGAGGTGGTGCTGACGGTCACGCGGGGCGGCCAGGGCAGGCTGCGCTTCGCCGTGCGCGACACCGGCATCGGGCTGTCCGAGGCCGGGCTGGCCAAGCTGTTCCAGAGCTTCAGCCAGGCCGACAGCTCCACCACGCGGCGCTACGGGGGCACCGGGCTCGGGCTGGTCATCAGCCGTCGGCTGGCCGAATTGATGGGCGGGTCCCTGCAGGCCGAAAGCAGGGGCCTGGGCCAGGGCTGCACCTTCCACCTCGGGTTGCCGCTGCCCGCGAGCGACCTGCAGCCGGCCGCGACGCCCCGCAGCATCCTCGGCCCGCAGCCGGCCCTTGCCGGCAAGCGCGTGCTGGTGGTCGACGACAACGCGACCAACCGCCGGGTCATCGACCTGCAGACGGCGCGCTGGGGCATGGTGCCGACCAGCGCCGCGTCCGCCGAGCAGGCGCTGGCGAGGATCGAGGCCGGCGAGCGCTTCGACCTCGCGATCCTCGACATGCACATGCCGGGCATGGACGGTGCCGCCCTCGCCGTGCGCCTGCGCGAGCTCGCGCCCCGGATGCCACGCGTGCTGTTCACCAGCCTCGGCGCGGTGCGCGAGTGGGCGCGCAGCGAGCTGTTCGACGCGGCACTCGGCAAGCCGCTGCACCAGAGCGCGTTGTTCGATACGCTGGCCGATCTGCTGGCCGGCGACAAGGCCGCGCGCGCGTCCCAGGCCCCGGCGGCCGCGCTGGCGGTCGATGCCATCCTGGCCGCGCGCCATCCGCTGCGCATCCTGCTGGCCGAGGACAACCTCACGAACCAGAAGCTCGCCCTGCGCCTGCTGTCGCAGATGGGCTATCGCGCCGATGTCGCGGCCAACGGGATCGAGGTGATCGAGAGCCTGGAACGCCAGCGCTACGACCTCGTGCTGATGGACGTGCAGATGCCGGAGATGGATGGGCTCGAAGCCAGCCGCCGCATCGTCACCGCGCAGCCCGACGCGGCGCGGCGCCCGCGAATCGTCGCCATGACCGCCAATGCGATGCAGGGGGATCGCGAGGCGTGCCTGGCAGCGGGCATGGACGACTACGTCACCAAGCCGATCCGCGTCGAGGCGCTGGTCGAAGCGCTGATGCAGGTGACACCGCGGGGCAGCGTGTGAAGCGACGCTCGACGCTCGCGGCCCTGGCGCTGTGGCTGCTGACGGCTTGCGCGCACGCGCAGGAGCCGGTGCCCTTCGACTACCGCTGCGACGCCGCTGCGGCGGCGACATCGCCTGCCGGTCTGCCGGCCGACGGCTGGCAGCGGGCCGAAGACGGCCTGCTGCCGCGCACCGCCGGCAGCCCGTGCTGGTTGCGAATCGACATCGCGCGCTTCGCACCGCGCATCCTGAGCGCGAGTGGCACCGGGGCGATCATGACGGTCGCCGCGTTCTCGCGCGACGGCCGCCCGCTCGCCGCGGCGAGCTACATCGGCGCACGTGACCGAGTGATCGTCGGCGCGAGCAAATGGGGCGAACACCGCATGCTGTTCCCAACCCTGCGCCCCGAAGATGGCCCGGCGCTCATTCGCATGCAGCGCAGCAGCAGCGTCAACGTTGCAGCGGTGGACTTGCACGAGGCCGTGCAGGTCGATCGGAACTACAGCTTCATCCAGCTGAGCCTCGGCCTGTTCTATGCCTTTGTCACCCTGGCGGCGGCCACGTCGGGCGTGCTCGGCCGTGATCGAGGCCAATTCGTGTTCGCCGCGGTGTTCGCGTGGCTCGCCCTCTTCGCTTGGCAGACCCTCAGCGCATCGTTGCCTCCAAGTTTTGCCAGCGGCGTATGGCCATCCGCCCTGATAGAAGGCGTTTGGTTGATGCTCATGATGCTGGCCGCGGCGCAGCTGCTGCGGGCGCGCCAACGCGCTCCGCGTTGGTATCGTTGGATGGTCGTTTCGGGCGTGCTGTTCCTGCTGTCCAGCCTACTGCACATCGCGCTGAGGCTCGGCACGGGCAACACGTTGGTCTTCTCTTTACTCAATGTCCTGTTCTGGGTCGTCGGGATCGCGGCGTCGTGGCACGTGTGGCGGCTCGGACACCGCGTCGGCGCGGTAGGCGCGATGCTGTTCGCTTTGGACGCGGCCACCTTCGCGCCGAGGACTCTGGCAGCATTGGTCAACCGCTTCGTCCCCATCGACACCGCCCCGTTCCAGGTCAGCGACTGGGCGTATGTCCTGAGTTCGGCTGCGCCTGCGTTCGTCTTCGTCGGCGCCATCATCCACCGCGCGTTCGAGCAACTGCGCGTCGCGCAGCGCGAGCGCGAGGCCCGTGCCGTCGCCGAAGCCGCCAATGCCGCCAAGAACGCCTTCCTGGCCACCATGAGCCACGAGATCCGCACGCCGATGAACGGGGTGATCGGCATGACCGGCTTGCTGCTGGACACGCCGCTCACCGATGAGCAGCGCGAGCACGCGCAGACGATCCGCGACTCGGCCGAGAGCCTGCTGGCCATCGTCAACGACATCCTGGACTTTTCGAAGATCGAGGCCGGCAAGATGGCGCTGGAGCGCGCGCCGCTGGACCTGCGCGGCTGCGTCGAGGCGGCGATGGACCTGGTGCGCTATCGCGCCACCGAGAAGGGCCTGGCGCTGACGCTGACCGTCGGCGACGACGTGCCCGCCGGCATCCTTGGCGATGCGACGCGGCTGCGCCAGATCCTGCTCAACCTGCTGGCCAACGCGGTGAAGTTCACCGCGCGTGGCGAAGTGGCCGTGTCGGTCGAGCGCCTGAACGGGGATCGCCTGCGCATCGCCGTGCGCGACAGCGGCATTGGGCTCACCCCGGAAGCGCGGGCGCGGCTGTTCCAGCGCTTCGAGCAGGCCGATGCGGGCACGGCGCGGCGCTACGGGGGCACGGGCCTCGGTCTCGCGATCAGCCGCAATCTCGCCGAGCTGATGGGTGGCGCGCTGGAAGCTGCGAGCGACGGCCCGGGAGAGGGTTCGACCTTCACGCTGGAGATCGAGGCGCCGGCGGCCGAACTGCCCGCGGCAGCAGCCAAGGCTTCCGTATCGGCATGGCCTGACCCGACGCTCGCCGAGCGCCACCCGCTGCGCATCCTGCTCGCCGAGGACAACCTCGTGAACCAGAAGCTGGCGTTGCGGCTGCTGTCTCAGATGGGCTATCGCGCCGACGTGGCGACCAACGGCATCGAGGCGATCGAACGCCTCGAGCGCCAGCCCTACGACGTGGTGCTGATGGACGTGCAGATGCCGGAGATGGACGGGCTGGAGGCCACGCGCGAGATCGTCGGGCGCCTCGGTGAGCGCCGCCCGCGTATCGTCGCGATGACGGCCAACGCGATGGAAGGCGACCGCCAGGCCTGCCTCGCGGCCGGCATGGACGGTTATCTCACCAAGCCGATCCGCGTCGACGCGCTGCATGCGGCGCTGGTGAGTGCCCATGCGGAAAGACGCCCGCAGGTAGAGGAGTCACGATCATGAGCGATCCCTGCATCGATGTCGCGGTGTTCTCGGAACTGCAGGCGCAGGCCGGGGCCGATTTCGTCGCCGAGCTCGTGGCCACCTTCGCCGACGAAGGGGCGGACCTGCTCGTGGCGTTGCGGTCTGCTGCGGCCCAGGGCGAGGCGACGTCGTTCCGGCGCGCCGCGCACTCGATCAAGAGCAATGCCATCGCCTTCGGTGCGCGGGCGCTGGCGGAGCAGGCGCGTGCGCTCGAACTCGGCGGCCTGCCCAACGATTCGGCCGGGATCGACGTGCTGAGTACGCTGTTCGAGTCCACCATCGCCGCGCTGCGCCAGCGTGCGGCAGGCTGAGCATGGACGGCACGCTGCGTTTCGGGCATTTCGAGTTGCGGCCTCCGCTGCGCGAGCTGCGTGTCCATGGTCACCAGGTGCCACTGGGCAGCCGGGCCTTCGACCTGCTTCTTGCGCTGGCCGAGCGGCGCGACCGACTGGTGACCAAGGACGAGTTGCTCGAAATCGTCTGGCCGGGCCTCGTGGTGGAAGAGAACAACCTGCAGGTGCAGGTGTCGGCGCTGCGCAAGCTGCTCGGCGCCAAGGTCATCACGACCGTGCCGGGGCGGGGCTACCGATTCACCGCCGTGGCGGAGGAGCCCCAGCCCCTGTCCGTGGCGCCGGCCCCGGTCCCGGTCGACGCCGGCACGGCACAGGGCCTGGGCTACCGCCTGCTGGTGGCCGACGACAACAAGGTGAACCGCCTGCTGCTGACGCGCTCCCTGGACCTGATGGGCCATCGGGTGACGAGCGTCGACAATGGCCGCAGGGCGCTGAACATGCTGCGCGCAGAGCGGTTCGACCTGCTGCTGCTCGACCTGGAGATGCCCGAGCTCGATGGCTTCGCGCTGCTGGAAGCGATGGCGAACGATGCGGCACTGGCCGAGGTGCCGGTGATCATCACCAGCTCGGTCGAAGGCGTGGCGCCGGTCGCACGCTGCATCGAGCTGGGCGCCGACGACTTCCTGCACAAGCCGGTCGACCCCACCTTGCTCAAGGCCCGGGTGGTCGCCAGCCTGGAAAAGCGCCGCATGCGCGAACAGCAGCGCGAGCTGATCGGCCGGTTGACGGCACTGCTCGCCGTGTCCGGAGAGGCCGGCCCGGCGGTGCCGGCCTCGCCGCGGCGTTGCCGCGCCGCACTGCTGGCCGCGCGCCTGGTAGGGCTGGAGGCGTGGCCGGATGGCGGCGATGCGGCCGCGCTCGTCGAGTTGGCCGAAGCCTGCCGCACGCTGCTGGCGGACGCCGTGGCGGGGCAGGACGGCGTGCCCGTGGCCGATGCCGGCGACGAATTGGTCGCCGCGTTCGGTCTTGACGGGTCGCGCAGCAGCGGCACCGGCGCCCCCATCGCGGCATTCCAGTCCGCCCGCGAGATGGCCGTCCTGATCGACGGGCTGAATGCCGAGCGAGCTGCTGCCGGCCGGCCTGCGGTCCGCCTCGCCGTCGGCATCGCGCAGGGCGAGGTCGTGGCCGGCCGCGGCGGTCGCCCGGGCGAGTCGCGCGTGGTGTGCCTTGGCGCGGCCCTGGACGAGGCCCGCGCGCTCGCCCTGCGCGCCGCGGACGCCGGGCGCACCATCGTCGTCGACGCCACGGTGTCGCTCGCACTGGGAGGCCTCGTGCGCGTCGAGCCGCTCGAACCTGAGCGGGCGTACGGTGTGGTTCCCGGTTGAGAATGGCCGCAGGAGGCACACGTGCCCGGCGGCTCGGGCATCACCGGCACGATGTCTTCAGCCCGACTTTGGCCGCATCAGGGGCACGGTTGGCTCTGGCAGCGCTGGCGAGCTATGCGTTGCCAGGAGCGATTGATCCGGACTGATCCTGCGCGGCCTCGAGCAGCCGCTCGATGCGTTGCGTCCAATGTGGGTTGTGCCGCCACAGCGGCTGCAGCGCGTCGGTCGGACCGGCCGGCAGTTGCGACCACTGTCGCCACCAGTCGGCGGCAGCCGCGTTGCGACCGAGCGCGACGCTCGCCGCGGCCGCGACGCGCAGCGCAGGGCGCCAGGTCGGCCGCACCTTGAGCGCGGCCATCGCGTGCTCCAGCGCCGCCTCTGGCCGCTCGTCGAACAGCAGGGCCAGCGCCAGCAGCGTGTACCAGACGAAGTTCTGCGGGTCGTAGCGGTTGAGGCGGATCCCGTGCCCGAGCGACGCTGCCGCGCGTGTGGCCTGGCCCCCGTACAGCGCGGCCATGCCGTGCACCAGGTGTCCGAGGGCGAAGCTCGGGCTGAGCTCGATCGCCTTGTCGGCACTGCGCAGTGCGAGCGCAAGGTCGTCGGCGTAGTTGCCGACGATCGCCAGCGCGTAGTGGGTGTACGGGTTCTTCCCGTCGAGTTGCACCGCCTCGAGCGCGGCGGCGCGGCCCTCGCGCAGGTCGGCGGCCGGATCGTCGCTCCAGCCGTAGGCCACCAACCCGGCATTGACGCGGCCGAGCCAGAGCTGCGCCTCGGCCAGTTCGGGATCGATGCGGCTCGCCTGGCGGAACAGCTCGCGAGCCTTGACGTGTGTCGGCCGGGTGACGTGGTGGAACAGCCAGGAACCCTGCGCGACCAGGTCCCAGGCGCTGATGCTGCCGCCGCGCCGGCGCGCCGCCAGATGGCCGCTGCTCCTGAGCAGCTCGGGCTCGATCGCGGCCGCCACCTGCCGCGCGATTCGGTCCTGCACCTCGAACAGCTCGGCGTCTGCGACGTCGTACAGCTCGGCCCACAGGCAGGCGCCGTCGGGCGCTTCGACCAGGCGTGCCGAAATGCGCACCTGCGCGCCCGAACGGCGCACCGAGCCCTCGACCAGATAACGGACGCCCAGCTCGGCCGCCGCGCCGGCGCCGGCCGGCCGCAGCTTGTACACGTAGCTGGCATTGCGGCCCGTGACCGTGAACCAGCGAAAGCGCGTCAGCGCCGTGATCAGCGCCTCGGTCACGCCGTCGGCCACGTACTCCTGCGCCGGGTCGTCACCGGTGTGCGTGAACGGCAGCACCGCGATGCCCGGCCGGCCGCCGGGGTCGGCGCCGCCGTGGTCGATCGGCGCGAGCTGCGTCTCCTCGATCGCCGCCACCTCGGGCATGCGGTAGCCCAGTCGCGGCACGTTGACGATCCACCCGGCGCCTGTGCGCGCCGGCGTGTCGAGCAGTTTGCGCAGGGCGGTGACCTGCACCGACAGGTTGCTGTCCTCGACGACCAACCCAGGCCAGGCGAACCGCAGGAGTTCGGCCTTCGACACCGGTTCGCCGCCGGCCTCGAGCAGTGCCTGCAGGATCCGCAGGCCGCGCTGCCCGACGGCCAGCGCCGCACCGTCGCGCGTCAGCGTGCCGCGCGCGGTATCGAGCAGGAACGGACCGAACGCGAATCGCCTTGCCAAGTCACTTCCCCCACGTCGGGCTATGCCGGATTTCGCCGTTTTTAGGCGCCTCTTCAGTGACCTGTGGCGCCCGTGCCCGCATTGTGCGGTGGCGGGAGTCATTCCCGCGAAGCCACAGGAGTCCGACCATGAGCATGCGATTCGTCGTCCGGGGCGCCGCGCCCTACACCAGCGCCCAGGGCCCGCGCTACGCGCCCGGCATCAGCGCCGAGACCACCGGCGCGCAGCAACTCTTCCTCGGCCTCGTGACGCTGTCGCCCGGGCAGCGCACCCAGGCGCACGTGCACGATCGCCACGAGTCGGCGCACTACATGCTGAGCGGCGACGAGGTCGAGTTGTGGAGCGGCGCGCAGCTCGAGCAGCGCGAAGTCGCGCGCCCTGGCGACTACCTGTTCACGCCGGCCGGCCTGCCGCACGTGGCGGTCAATCGCAGCGCGACGCCGGCGGTGTTCGTCACCGCGCGCAATGATGCGACGGCGCAGGAGTGCGTGTCGATGCGGCCCGAGCTCGATGCGCTCGTGCCCTGAGCCCTGGAGAGCGACATGGGAAAGATCGAAGCACGCATCGCGGCCATGGGCCTGATGCTGCCGCCGCCGCTGCAGGCGCCGCCGGGCGTGCGACTGCCGTTCGAATGGGTGCGCGTGCGCGGCCGCCATGCCTATGTGTCCGGCCACGTGGCGGTGGACGCGGACGGACGCGTGGCCGGACCCCTCGGCAAGGTCGGCGCCGAGGTCACGCCCGAGCAGGGCTATGCCTCGGCGCAGCTGGTCGCGCTGGCGCACCTGGCGAGCCTGAAGCGCGCGATCGGCGATCTGGACCGCATCGCCGCCTGGCTGCGCGTGTTCGCGATGGTCAATGTGGCGCCGGGCTTCTACGAGACGCCGCGCGTGACCAACGGCTATTCCGACCTGATCCTGGAACTGTTCGGCCCCGAGGTGGGCGCGCATGCACGGTCTTCGATTGGCATGGTCATTCCCCTCAACGCGCCGGTCAACTGCGAGGCGGAGGTCGAGTTGGCCGACTGAATCGGGGCGCGGCCCGTGGCCACCCCCCGATGTGCGTTCCGGTCATGACCGGTGCCGCATCGGCTCCGCCCGCACGGATGCCGAAGATGTTGCCGATCCGGTCGACTTCGAGCTCGAGCCTCGGTGCATGCACGCACGCCAGCAGCTGGTCGCGACCCGCCTTGTCCGCGTCGGTGGGCGCGATGCGGCAGACAGCGCCGCCGTCGCCGGCGCGGATGGATGCGTGTGCGTTCAGCCGATCCATCAGCAGGTTCATCGGCACGTCGCCATGCGTCGCCGCGGCGAGGTCTCGCCGCTGGGCAGCGCCCACCTCACCGAATCGACGCTGCCGCGCTCTGAGCGCCCGCCATTGCACGGAAAGACCCACATGCGCGCACTGCGAGTCCATGGCTTCAACGGCTGGGAGGACTGGGGGCTCGAAGACGTGCCGGCACCTGAACCTGGCATCGGCCAGGTGCTGGTGAAGGTCGAGGTGACTGCGCCGTCCTTCGTCGACCTGCTCTACGACCGAGGAGGCTACCAACTCAAGCCGACGCTGCCGTTGATCCCGGGGTCCGAGATGTGCGGCGTGATCCAGCGCCGTGGCCCGGAGGTTCCCGGCCATCTGGCGCCGGGCATGCGGGTCGTCGGCATGGTCTTCGGCGGGGCCTGGGCGGAAGCGGTGTGCGCGAACGCGCACGAGATCTTCCCGGTCTCGGCGAAGGCCGAGCCCCAGGCTGCAGCGGCGCTGGCTGCGCCGTACGGCACGGCGCACTACGCGCTGGCGCGACGGGGGGCGCTGCGGGCCAGCGAAGCCGTCTTCATCATGGGGGCAGCGGGCAGTGTCGGCATGGCGTCCATCCAGATCGCAAAGGCCCTGGGCGCCCGGGTCATCGCCGGGGCCCATGGAGAACGCAAGCTGAAGGTAGCGCTTGCAGCCGGCGCGGGTGCCACGGTCGATCTTGGCCAGCCCGGATGGAAGGAACGGGTGAGGGCCTGGTCGGGCGCCGAAGGGGTGGACGTCGTGCTGGACCCGCTCGGTGCGGGCTTTTCGGTTCCTGCGTTCCGAACGCTGCAGTGGGGTGGACGCCACCTGGTCATCGGATTCGCGGCCGGAGAGATCCCATCCCTGCGCACCAACCTCGCACTCCTGAAGGGCTCCCTGGTCGGTGTAGACATCCGGCAGTTCATGGAACGCGAGCAGGCCGAGTACCAGCGCAACCTGGCCAGCGTCGGCGAACTCTTCGATCGTGGTGCGCTGCGCCCGCTCGTGCATTCCACCTGCTCGGCCACGCGGTGGCGTGGGGCGCTGGGGGCGGTGGAAAGCCGGGACACCATCGGGCGGGTGGTGCTCATCCGGGACTGGGCGCAACGAGCGCATGGGTTGGCGCACGGATCACGAGCGCGTCGCTCGCCGCCGCTCCAGTGCGGCGCGAACCGGCGGCAGGTGGTCATGGCCGGAGTCCGCGTCAGTCGGACTGGTGGCACTGGTGCGGGTGCCTCCGTCGGGGACGTGGTGGGCATTCGCTGCGTACCCGCTTCTGATCTGCCCGATCGCACACTCTCGCGTGGCTCCGTTGCGACGCCCCTGGTCAGCCCGAGGCTGCTTCGCAGTGGGCGTACAAGAGGCGGTTGCCGATGAGAGTGGCAGGCTCAGCAGTCTCCCGGCCGCCGAGCGGAATGCGCGGCATCACAACGTCGAGCGAACGCGAAAGTTCCTGGATCTGACCCATGCCGTCCGCGGACGATTCGAAGAACACCTGATCGTCGTGCACATCCCGTTCCCGATGCTCGTCGAGTGAGCGGTCTGGCCACACGGCCGTCGTCCGGCCGCTCAGGCGGGTGTGTCTGCCGGAATCATGAGCCGGGTCAAGGCGGAACGGCGTGCCAGCAGGAACCGACGAAGCTGTTCGGGGTAATCCGGGTGCACCGCGTCGGCCACCGACGGCCGGGCTGCAAGCGCCCGCCGCCACCGCTGCACCTTCGGCAGGCCGTTCCAGAAGCCGAACTCGCCGATCACATCGAAGACATCGAAGTAGCGGAACACCGGCCCGAAGGCCGCGTCGACGATGCTGAAGGAATCGCCCGCGAAGTAGGGCCCGTCCTTCAGTGCGACCTCGATCTGTTCCAGGCGGGCGCGGACGTCTGCTGCGCGCGCCAGCAGCGTGGGCTCGTCAGCGGCGCTGTAGAAGGCGCCGATGAGGGCCAGCAGTGCCGAGCCGAATTCCATCCACGACCGGTGCTGCGCCCGCTGCAGCGCGTTGGAAGGGTGCAGGCGCGGCAGGGCGGTCTCCTCCAGGTATTCGCAGATCACGGCGGACTCGAAGATGGCCTTGTCGCCCACCAGCAGCACCGGTGTCTTGCCGAGCGGCGAGATCTTCAGGAACCAATCCGGCTTGTTCGCGAGGTCGATGTCGCGGCGCTCGAACGGCACGCCCTTCTCGAGCAGCACGACGGCTGCGCGCTGCACGTAGGGGCAGAGCGCGTGCGACACCAGCACGAGCGACCCGCTCACTTGATGAGCCCTTCCGCTCGCAGGGCATCGTGCACGCACGGCCGCTCGGACACCCTTGCGAGGTAAGCCTTCAGGCGTGGGTACGGGGTCAGCGGCAGCGCCAGGAAGTTGGCCCAGTTGACGATGGTGAATGCATACGCATCGGCGACGCTGTACTCGCCGGCCAGGTAATCCTGCCTCGACAGAAGGGCGTCGAGCTCTGCGAACCGTGTGGCCAGCGTGTCCTTGACGGCATGCCGGGTCGAGTCCGCTGTCTCCTTGTGCCACAGCCAGGGGCTGAAGGCCTTGTGCAACTCGGTGCTGACGAAGGTCAGCCACTCGACGACGGCGAGTCGCCGCGCCGAGCCTGCGGCACCGATCAGCGACTGGGTCGGATCGAGGTCGGCCACGTACTGGAGCAGCGATGCCGCCTCGGTGTGGCGCGAGCCGTCGTCCAGTTGCAGCAGCGGCACGTAACCACGCGGCGAAATGGTGCGGAAGTCGGCACCGTCGGCGGTGGTGTGCCTGACGAGGTCAACGGCGATGCCGTCGAAGGTGGTGCCGGTCTCGCGCAGGACGATGTGAACGGCGAGCGAACAGGCACCGGGAGCGTAGTAGAGCTTCATGGGGTCTCCTTGTCGGGGGAGCGTCGAACGAGGGTGGGTCGATTCAGGCGGCCCCCAGTCGGGGAACCAGCCGATCGCTCCGCTTGATGGCAGCCGCGCCATCGCCGAGCAGCCACAGGGCGATGGACGCGACGATCAGGAATGCCGGGTACTCCCAGCCCCCGCCGGCGCTGGTGTGGACCCAGCCGTTGGGCAGGTGCACCCAGGCGGCCACGGCCATCACCGGCGCCAGAGCCAACGCGGCCTGCCGCGCGTACACGCCCAGCAGCAGTGCAAGACCGCCGAGCAGCTCGGCCGCAAACACCGGGTAGGCCAGAACGCCAGGGATGCCGATGCTCGCGAAGAACTGTGCCGTGCCGGGCAGGGTGAACACCAGCAGCTTGAGCAGGGCATGCGCGATCCACATGACCCCCAGGCTCACGCGGAGCAAGGCAATGCCGAGCTGGGTGGTGAATGAGGCGGAAGGGTTCATCGGGTGACTCCATTGGAGGGTGGCGGACGCTCAGACTGTAGGATTGCAATCTGGAAATATAAATAGACAATTAGGCAATCGATGATTGCAATGCCGCAATACAAACTGAGCCCTGGCGACCTGGAGGTGACGCTCGCGCTGGTGCGCGGTGGAACGCTGGCCAAGGCGGGGGAACGCCTCGGCGTCGATGGCTCCACGGTGTTCCGTTCGCTGCAACGCATCGAACGCGGTCTCGGGCGCCCGCTGTTCGAGCGGACTCGATCGGGCTATCTCGCCACCGAGATCGCCTCGGCACTGGCGGAGCACGCCGAACAGATGGAGACAGCGCTCGAGGCCGCCCGCTCGTCCGTCGAGGCGGCGCCCTCGCAGATCTCGGGCACGGTGCGTATCACGACGACCGACACGGTCCTGCACGGCCTGGTCGCGCCTGCGTTGCGCACCCTGTGCACGGTTCATCCGCTGCTCAGCTATGAACTCCACACCGGCAACGAACTTGCCAGCCTGACTCGACGCGACGCGGACATCGCCGTGCGCGCGACCAAGCGCCCGCCGCAACACCTGGTGGGCAAGCAGATCGGCCCGATCCGGCTCGCGCTGTATGGGGCCAAGCGAGGCGGCGTGCGCAAGCTCGTCGATGTCGAGGCCGGCCGATCAGACTGGATCGCGCCCGATGACGCGCTGCCCGAACATCCATCCGTCGTCTGGCGCAAGCGCCACTTCCCCAAGGTGGCCCCGCGCTATCGTGTGAACAGCATCCTGTCCGTCCTGGAACTGGTGGCGCTGGGGATGGGCGTGGGCATCGTGCCCTTGTTCCTGGCCGATGGTCGAAACGATGTCGTCCGGCTGACCGAACCTTTGGAGGAATGCGAGACGGAACTGTGGTTGCTGACGCATCCCGAATCCCGCCATCTGCGCCGCGTCGGTGCCGTCTACTCGCACCTGGCCCAGACCTTGAACATGCCGTGAGGTTGCGCGGCAAGTCCCAACATCGGCTTGCAGCGAATCGCGGCCAACATGCGGCGCGAAGGCCTGCCCTGGGTCGGGAGGTTGAACCGACTGCCTCGACGAGCGGCCGTTCGACCCTTGCCGGAGCGAATGACTGCTGGCCGCTGCGCCGCTGGCGTGGCCGTCGGGCGTCGGAGTGGGCGATGGCTGGGGCGCCGACGCTGGAAGGGTACCGAGGTCTCCCGGGGGGCCGGGAGTTCCGTGGAGCTGCATGGGTCGGACCGAAGCGCCGTTCGACGCAGCGGGGCTGTAACCTCACGGCAAGCCGTCGCTGCGTCAGGGCAGCCATCGACCGCGACGACGGGCGCAGGCGAGGTCCTTAGGGGGTACGCCCGCGGCGCCGTGCTCGACAGTATGGCGACGATGGCGCGCCACCCGGCCGAATCAGTGCGTTGGAGCGTCGGCGTCGGCGTCGCCGGCAGCGCGGCCGAACTCGGGCTGCAGGTGGCCGCGCGGCTGGCCGTGCCGCCGTCCTGGCGCTCGATCATCTCCAGCACGACCGACTCGATGAAGCGTTTGTCCATCGAGTCGGGCCGATCGCCATGGAGCAGCACGAACTCGCACGGCGCGGCGAGATAGCGCTCGATGCGGCGCTGTTCGCGCACGTTCGCGTGCCGGTAGGCGTGCATCAGCATCAGCGTGCGCTTGCCCTCCCAGCTGTCGCCGTCGATCTCCTCGCCGTAGCGCTTCGCACCGGCGACGAGGTTCAGGATGTCGTCCTGGATCTGGACCGCCGCGCCCATCTGGTCGCCGAAGCGGTTGAAGCGCTCCGGGTCGGCCGCGCCGCCGGTGGCCACCAGCGCGCCGATGCGGCACGGCTGGATGCTGGTGTACCAGCAGGTCTTCTTCAGGATCATGCTCAGGCAGTCGGGTTCGTCGAGGACGCAGACGCCGTCGTGCACCCGGCCCAGCTCCATCGCCTGACCCTCGACCGACTCGTGCACCATGGGCCCGATCTCGCGGAAGATGCGCCAGGTTCAGGTGCCGGCGACGCCGCCACGCTGCCGCTGCGCAAGTCAGACCCAGCTGGCCCGGTAGTCCTTCGCGTACTGCTCGATCGTGCGCGGCGGCTGGTCGGTGATCTGCTGCACGGCGTCGGTGGTGCGCTCGGCGTAGCCGGCCTTGAAGTAGCCCAGGATCAGCACCAGGAACTCCGCGTAGTCCTTCGGCAGGCCGGCCCCCAGCAGCCCCTGCAGCATGGCGTCGGGCGAGATGTCGGTGAAGCCTATCGTCTTGCCGGTGGCCCGCATCAGGATGGCCGCCACTTCGGCATGGTCCAGCGCGCGCGGGCCGGTGAGGTCGAAGTCGCGGTTGGCGAAGGTCTCGCTGGTCAGCAGTCGGGCGGCCACGGCCGCGATGTCACGCGCGTCGATGAAGCTGCCCTTCGCGGCGCCCACCGGCAGGAAGATCTGACCGGCGGTCTGGATGCCGTGCAGCCAGAAGGTGTTGAAGTTCTGCATGAACCAGTTCGGCCGGATGATGTTGAAGGCCAGGCCCGAGGCTTCCAGCCGACGTTCGGCCTTGCGCATCGGCGCGTTCTCATCGGCGTTGGCACCCATGGCCGTCATCAGCACGACCTTCTTCAGACCGTGCGCCTTCGCTTCGTCGATCAGCGGGGCGAGCAGCGCTTCCTGATTGGCATGCCCGGGCGGCGCCAGGAAGAAGGCGCGCTCCACGCTGCCGAAGGCAGCTTTCAGGCCGGACTGGCTGACGAGATCCACCTGCACCTGGTCGGCGGCGCTGGGCTTGCGGCTGGTGGCCTTGACCACCTTCTCGCCCTGGTCGACCAGCAGGCGGGAGAGTTCGGAACCGACGGTGCCGCTGGCGCCGACGACGAGGATGCGGGACATGGGATGCTCCTGGGTTGGGGTTGCGATGGCGTGCATCTTGCCGGTCCACGAGCGAACCCGTAATGGACAATCGTTCAAGTTTCATGTCCAATCGTCCTAAGTGGACCTCCTTTCAGACATTTTTCAGGACGCCGGCCTGCGGCGTCGCGTGCTGGGCCTGCGCGCCATTCCGGCCGACGTGGCGCTGCGCTTCCCTTGCGACAAGAGCATCGGCCTGCACGTGGTTGTGCAGGGGCCGGTGCACGTGCACGCGCCCACGCTGATCGAGCCCCTGGCGCTGGCCACCGGCGACGTGGCCTTCATGGCACGTGGCTGCGACCATGCGCTGAGCGTGGGGCCCCGCCTGGCCGGCCTGCAACCGCAGACCATCACGCACGAGCTCGGGCCCATGCAGGCGGGCAGCAGCGTGGTGGTGGGTGGCGCCTACCAACTGTGGAACACGCCGCTGCACCCCTTCTTCGCCGAGCTGCCGCACTGGACCGTGCTGCGCGCCGATGCGCGCCCGCGCCTGGGTCCGCTGGCGCTGGCCGCCGGGCTGATGGAGCAGGAGATCCGGGCCGCGGAGCCGGGCACCGACACCATCGTGCAGGCGCTGCTGGACATGGTGTTCACGTATGCGCTGCGCGAGATCGCGGCCGAGCGCGGCCAGGCCGGGCACGGCTGGAGCCACGCCGTGCGTGACCCGCAGGTGCGGCGCGCCCTCACGCTGATGCACGAGCGCAGCGCACACCCTTGGACGCTGGACGAACTGGCGCAGCACGCAGGCCTGTCACGCACCGCGCTGGCCGAGCGCTTCCGCGACGCCATGGGTGACACGCCGCTGAACCACCTGCGCTTGCTGCGCATGCAGCGCGCCATGCGCCTGCTGGCCGAAACCGACCACAGGCTGGAGGCCGTGGCCGCCGAGGTGGGCTACCAGGACGCCTTCAGCTTCTCCAAGGTCTTCAAGCGAACGGTGGGTGTGTCACCCAAGGCTTTCCGCCAGCGCGATGCAATCGACAAGACGCACCCGTGGCGGCTGGGTGCGGGTTAGCGGGTTCGCTCCGTAGTCGCGGCCGGGTGCGGAAGTCGCCGACGCTGCTGCGGTGGGCCAGATGGGCCGGCCTGCGCCAGTGCGAAGGCTCGTGAGCATCAGGTCTGTGCATCACCGAGCAATCGGCACAACGAAAAAGTGCTTGAGCCCGTTAGGAATCAAGCACTTAGGTTTGGCGTGGTGGAGAGGAGGAGGATCGAACTCCCGACCTTCGCATTGCGAACGCGACGCTCTCCCAGCTGAGCTACCCCCCCACGAACTCGCGCATTCTACCAAACTCCGCGAGCGCGATCCGGGTCGCCGGCGCGGTAGAACCGCTGATTCACGGCGAGCCGGAGACGCGATGACGAACCCACCTGATCCGACATGGCTGGACGCTCAGTACAACAACCGCGCCCGCGTCCACGACGCAGCGCGCATCCTCGAGCGCTGGGCGAACGCTTCGGCCCTGGCGCGCGCGCAGGCGGACTGCACGCTCGACCTGAGCTATGGCGAAGGTGAGGGCGAGACGCTCGACGTCTTCCGCACCGAGCGCCGCGATGCACCGGTGTTCGTGTTCATCCACGGCGGCTATTGGCGCGCACTCGACAAGCGCGACCATTCCTTCGTCGCGCCGGCGCTGGTCGACGCGGGCGCGCTGGTGGTGGTGCCGAACTACGCGCTGTGCCCGGCGGTGACCATCGAGCAGATCACGCTGCAGGTGGTGAAGGCCATCGCCTGGGTCCATCGCCACGCGCGCGCGCACGGTGGCGACCCGGGTCGCATCGTCGTCGGTGGCCATTCGGCCGGCGGGCACCTGGCCGCGATGATGGCCTGCTGCGAATGGCCGCGTGTCGGCGAAGATCTGCCGGCCACTGTGCTGCACGGCGCGCTGTCGATCTCCGGACTGTTCGACATGGAGCCGCTGCGCCGCACGCCCTTCCTCGCGCCGGACCTCCGGCTCACCGAGGCCTCTGCGCGCCGCCTGAGCCCGGCGCTGATGCCCGCGCCGAAGGGCCCGCTGGCCGCCGTGGTGGGCGGTGACGAGAGCGAGGAGTTCCTGCGCCAGAACAGACTGATCCGCCAGGTCTGGGGTGAGCGCAGCGTGCCGGTGTGCGAGACGATCGCCGGCGCGAACCACTTCACCGTGCTGCACGATCTCGCCGATGCGAGCACCCGGCTGCACCGCCTCGCGCTCGGCCTGCTCGGGCTGCCCGGCGGTGACGTGGTTACGAACGCTTCTCATTGAAATGAGAACTCGATCGTGGTGCGGTTGGGCATAGTCTTTGCCAATCCCATGCATAGACCATTTGTATTTGCCCCACCCCCATGCGTGGGGTAGCGTATTCGGGTGCCGCGGTTCGACGCGCCATCGCGCACGCGGCCGTTCGGGTCAACTCAACGACAGGAGAGCGACATGGGCTTGAAAGGATCGAAGACCGAGCAGAACCTGAAGGACGCCTTCGCGGGCGAATCGCAGGCGAACCGCCGGTACCTGTACTTCGCAAACAAGGCCGACGTGGAAGGCCAGAACGACGTCGCGGCGCTGTTCCGCTCGACCGCCGAAGGCGAAACGGGCCACGCCCACGGCCATCTCGAGTTCCTCGAGAACGGCTCGGGCGACCCGGCCACCGGCTTGCCGATCGGCAACAGCCGCCAGAACCTGATGGCGGCCGTCGCCGGCGAGACGCACGAGTACACCGACATGTACCCGGGCATGGCCAAGCAGGCGCGCGAAGAGGGCTTCGACGAGATCGCCGACTGGTTCGAGACGCTGGCCAAGGCCGAGCGTTCGCACGCCAACCGCTACCAGAAGGCGCTCGACGCGCTGGTCGACTGACGCCGGCACTGCGCTCGAACGACAAGGGGCTTCGTGCCCCTTGTTCATTGGTGGACCGAGGAGAACAAACATGACCGCTCGCGAAGGCAACCTGGAAGCCCCCACCCGCCATGCCGTCGACTGGAAGAACCCGGACTTCTACAACGAGGAACTGGCGTTCAAGGAGATGGAGCGCATCTTCGACATCTGCCACGGCTGCCGCCGCTGTGTCAGCCTGTGCCAGTCGTTCCCCAACCTGTTCGACCTGGTCGACGCCACCGACGACGGCGAAGTGCACGGCGTGAAGAAGGAGGACTACTGGAAGGTCGTCGACCAGTGCTACCTCTGCGACCTGTGCTACCTGACCAAGTGCCCCTACGTGCCACCGCACGAGTGGAACCTCGACTTCCCGCACACCATGCTGCGCGCCAAGGCGATCAAGTTCAGGAAGGGCGGGGTCAAGGCCAGCGAGAAATTCCTCGCCTCGACCGACGTGCACGGCTCCTTCGCCGGCATCCCCGTCGTCGTGCAGGCTGTCAACGCCATCAACCGCACCCAGGCGGCGCGCAGCGTGATGGAGAGCGCGCTGGACGTGCACAAGGACGCCTGGATGCCCGAGCTGGCCACGCGCCGATTCCGCTGGAGCGCGAAGAAGCAGGGCAGCGCCACGGCAGTGAAGGATGGGGAGCGCAGCCCCGGCAAGGTGGCGATCTTCTCCACCTGCTACGTCAACTACAACGAGCCCGGCATCGGCCACGACCTGATTGCCACGCTCGAGCACAACCAGATTCCCTACGTGATCGTCGAGAAGGAGTCGTGCTGCGGCATGCCCAAGCTCGAGCTCGGCGACCTGGACGGCGTGGCCCGGCACAAGGAAGCG
Organism: uncultured Piscinibacter sp.; assembly: GCF_937952055.1. Lineage (GTDB taxonomy): Bacteria > Pseudomonadota > Gammaproteobacteria > Burkholderiales > Burkholderiaceae_C > Piscinibacter. The sequence continues at coordinate 32,350 of NZ_CALFYO010000021.1, read as the reverse complement.
AACATCCCGGTGCTGGCGGAGTACGCCAAGGAGGGCTACGCCATCCTCAGCGCCATTCCCTCGTGCACGCTGATGTTCAAGCAGGAGTTGCCGCTGCTGTTCCCGCACGACGCCGACGTGAAGGCGGTGCAGGAGGCGATGTTCGACCCCTTCGAGTACCTGATGGCGCGCCACAAGGACGGCCTGTTGAAGACCGACTTCAAGACGCCGCTGGGCAAGGTCAGCTACCACATCCCCTGTCACGGGCGCGTGCAGAAGATCGGCAAGAAGACCGAGGAGATGCTCAAGCTGATCGGTCAGTCAGTCACGGTGCAGCTCAACACGGTGGAGCGCTGCTCGGGCCACGCCGGCACCTACGGCGTGAAGAAGCCGTACCACGAGATCGCCATGAAGATCGGCAAGCCGGTGTTCAAGCTGATGGCCAAGGACGAGCCCGACTGGATCAGCTCCGACTGCCAGCTCGCCGGCCACCACATCGCGCAGGGCATGGCGAACAACCAGCTGCCCGCTGCCAAGCTGGCACACCCGCTGAGCCTGCTGCGCATCGCCTACGGTATGTGAAACCCCCGATGGAGAGAAGCATGACCATCACCCGCGACAGCCTCCTCACGCTGGAGGCCTATTCGAAGATCCGCAAGAGCAGCAAGCCCGAGGTCATCGCCCACCGCCGGCTGCGCACCGTGCATCTCGGCGAGCACATCAGCGTGCAGTTCGAGGACGAGAAGACGATCCGCCGCCAGATCCAGGAGATGCTGCACATCGAGAAGATCTTCGACGAGGAGGGCATCCAGAGCGAGATCGACGCCTATGCGCCGCTGGTGCCGGACGGCACCAACTGGAAGGCGACGATGCTCATCGAGTACCCCGATCCGCACGAGCGCAAGCGCGAGCTGGCGCGGCTGATCGGCGTGGAGGACCGCATGTTCGTCGAGGTCGAGGGCCATGCGCGCATCTACGCCATCGCCGACGAGGACCTGGACCGCGAGAACGAGGAGAAGACCTCGTCGGTGCACTTCCTGCGCTTCGAGTTCCCGCAGGCGGCGCGCGAGGCGGTGCGCGCCGGCGCCAGCGTCAAGCTCGGCTGCGACCACACCCACTATCCCGCGCATGTCGTGATCGCGCCGGACACGCTGGCGACCCTGGCGGGCGACCTGGCGTAGCAGCGGGCGTGCCGCTTCAGGAGCCGCTCGCGCCGAAGGCACGCGTCCAGGACAGCTCGAACAGCGCGCTGTCCAGACCAGCGCGCAGGGCGCGCACCTTGCCGATGCCGGCGCGCCACTCGATGCCGCCGCGTGGCGCCCAGCCGGCCCACAGCAGCGCCTGGGCGAGTGCGCCGCCATCGACCCGCACGCCGCCGCCGAGTTCTGCGCCGACGCGCGCTCCGACCCGCCAGCGGGGCAGCATCTGGGGCAGCGGTGCCATGCTGAAGAGGCTGGCGGCCAGGATCTCCATGTAGCCTGCGGCGTCGCCCGACACCGCACCGTCCGCCGCGAGCGGATCGGTCCCGCGCCCGCCGACGTCGTGGCGGAAGTCGTCGCGCCGCGCAAGCACCAGGCCGAACTGGCGGCTGCGGATGTCACCGCTCGGAAGTGTCAGCTGCGACCACGACAGCCCGGCCTGCAGGCGGGGGCCGACGTCCGACAGCAGCGTCAAGGCAGGCCGCAGCATCGGCCCGCTGCCCACCGGTGCCGCGGCACCCCCGCCGCCGCCCGCAAAGATGCCGGCCGACAGTCCCACACCGTGGCCGAGCGGCCAGTGGCGCTGCAGTTCGACGCCTTCGACGAAGAGGCCGCCACGCCGTCCCGTCGCGGCGCCGTAGACCGCGGGACCGACGCTCCAGCCGTCGCCCACCTCGACCAGCAAGGACCCGCCGACCAGCCCCAGCGCTTCGCCGGCGGGCAGATGCACACGCTCGATGCCGAGCGTGACACGGGTCGGCAGCGAATCGGCACGGACCGCAGCGGCTGGCGTCTGCGCGGCGCAATGAAGCGCCATGGCCGCCAGCAGCAACGGCCACCCGCGCAGGCAGGGCGACAGCGTGCCCACGGCGTGCCATCGAAGCACGGCCAGCGGGCGACAAGGTGCCGGCGCAGCGAATCAGGCCGCCGCAGCCACCGAACGCCGCGCCACCCGCCAGCCGTCGGCGCTGTACACCAGCAATGCCGTCCAGATCAGCACGAAACCGACCAGACGCTGGCTGCCGAAGGGCTCGTTGAACAGCCACACCCCCAGCGCGAACTGGATCGACGGGCCGATGTACTGCAGCAGTCCCAGCGTCGTCATCGAGATGCGCCGGGCGCCGGCGGCGAAGAGCAGCAGCGGCACCGCGGTCAGCGGGCCGACGCCGATCAGCCACAGGTTGGTGGACAGGTCCGGCGCCGGAAAGCTCGTCGGGCCGCGGCCCCACCACAGCGCCAGCGCGATCAGGGCCGGCGGCGCGAGCAACAGCGTCTCCAGCGTCAGCCCCTCCAGTGCGCCGAGCGGCGCGATCTTGCGCAGCAACCCGTAGGCGCCGAAGCTGCCCGCCAGCACCAGGGCGATCCAAGGCAACTGGCCCGCCTGCGCAGTCAACCAGACCACGCCGAGCATGGCCAGTCCGAGTGCCGCCCATTGCAGCCGTCTCGGCCGTTCGTGCAGCACGGTATAGCCGAGCAGCACGTTGACCAGCGGCGTGATGAAGTAGCCCAGGCTGGCATCGAGCACATGGCCGTTGCTTACCGACCAGATGTAGGTCACCCAGTTGCAGGACAGCAGCAGCGCGCTGGCCACGGAGGCGCCGATCACCCTGGGCTGCCGCAGCGTCGGCGCCAGCCAGGCCCACTGCCTGCGCCAGGCCAGCAGCGCGATCACGAACACCAGCGACCAGACGATGCGGTGCACCAGCACCTCGCTGGCGGCGACGGCCGAGAGGTGGCTGAAGTAAAGCGGGAACAGGCCCCAGACCACATAGGCAGAGGCGGCGTAGAGGATTCCGGGGTGCATGAACGGGGCGCGAGGCGCGAGAGGCTGCGGCATTGTCGCCGCGCCGCGCGCTTGATGCAGGACAAGCCTGGGGAGCGCATCGGCCCGAAGAATGCGCCGACGCACACGCAGGAGAGGCATGTGTTCCAGATCCGCATCCACGGCCGTGGCGGGCAGGGTGTTGTCACCGGCGCCGAGATGCTGTCGATCGCCGCCTTCGAGCAAGGGCGTGATGCACAGGCGTTTCCGAGCTTCGGCTCCGAGCGCACCGGGGCGCCGGTGGTCGCCTTCTGCCGCATCGCGGACCGCGAGATCCGCCTGCGCGAGCCGGTGATGGCACCGGATGCGCTGATCATCCAGGACCCGACGCTGCTGCACCAGGTCGACGTGTTCCAGGGCCTGAAGCCCGACGGCTACGTGCTCATCAACTCGATGCGCAGCTTCGACGAGCTGGGTGTGGGTGATTTCGTCCGGCGCTTCCGTCGCGAGCGGCTGGCCAACGTGCCGGCCAGTGAGATCGCGCAGCGCCACGTGGGCCGGCCGCTGCCCAACGCGGCGCTGCTCGGCGGATTCGCGGCGATCAGCGGCCTGATCACCCTCGACGCGGTGGCGCACGCGATCCGCGACAAGTTCGCCGGCAAGGTCGCGGAGGGCAACGTGGCCGCGGCCGCCGAGGCCTTCGAGTACGTGAGGAAGGAAATGCGGGAGCCGGTCCATGCACAGACAGATTGAGGGCTCGCGCGCCGTCGCCGAGGCGGTGGCGCTGGCCCGCCCGGAGGTGATCTGCGCCTACCCGATCTCGCCGCAGACGCACATCGTCGAGGCGCTCGGCGAACTGGTGAAGGACGGGACGCTGAGCCCCTGCGAGTTCATCAACGTCGAGAGCGAGTTCGCCGCGATGAGCGTGGCTATTGGCGCCTCGGCAGCCGGCGCACGCGCCTACACCGCCACCGCCAGCCAAGGGCTGCTGTTCATGGCCGAAGCGGTCTACAACGCCTCGGGTCTGGGCCTGCCGATCGTGATGACGGTGGCCAATCGCGCCATCGGTGCGCCGATCAACATCTGGAACGACCACAGCGACTCGATGAGCCAGCGCGACTGCGGCTGGATCCAGTTGTTCGCCGAGAACAACCAGGAGGCGCTGGATCTGCACCTGCAGGCCTTCAAGCTCGCCGAGGAGATGAGCCTGCCGGTGATGGTGTGCATGGACGGCTTCATCCTCACGCACGCCTACGAGCGCGTCGACATGCCCACGCAGGCGCAGGTCGATGCCTTCCTGCCGCCTTACGTGCCGCGCCAGGTGCTCGACCCGGCCGAACCGGTGAGCATCGGCGCGATGGTGGGGCCGGAGGCCTTCGCCGAGGTCCGCTACCTGGCGCATGCGCGGCAGATGCGCGCGCTCGAGCGCATTCCGCAGATCGCCGCCGAATTCAGGGACGTCTTCGGGCGCGACAGCGGCGGCCTGCTGCACTGCTACCGCTGCGAAGACGCGCACACGATCGTCGTCGCGCTCGGCTCGGTGATCGGCACGATCAAGGACACGGTCGACGCGATGCGCAAGGAGGGCGAGCGCATCGGCGTGCTGGGCATCACCTCGTTCCGGCCGTTCCCGCTGGCGGCGGTGCGCGAGGCGCTGGTGCATGCGGAGCGCGTGGTGGTGCTGGAAAAGAGCTTCTCGGTGGGGCTGGGCGGCATCGTCGCCAACGACGTGCGCATGGCGATGTCGGGCACGCGCCGCAACGGCTACACGGTGATCGCCGGGCTGGGCGGGCGGGCGATCACGCAGGCGTCGCTGCAGCGCGTGTTCACCGAGGCGATCGCCGACACGCTGGAACCGCTGACCTTTCTCGACATGGACTGGAAGGTGGTGGAGCGGCAGCTCGAGCGCGAGCGCAGCGGCGAACGCATCGGGCCGGCGGCGGAGTCGATGCTGCGCGACGTCGGCGCCGTCGCGTCGCGCGTCAGTTGAGGGCCAGGCCATGTCGGCACAGACGATCAAGTTCTACCAGACCGGCACCTTCACCGTCGGCAATCGCCTGCTCGCCCCCGAGCAGCGCAGCGTGCAGGCGAGCCTCGAGCGAAGCAACGCGATCAACTCCGGCCATCGCGCCTGCCAGGGCTGCGGCGAGGCGCTCGGCGCCCGCTACGCGGTCGACGCGGCAATGCGGGCGACCCAGAGGCAACTGATCGCGGCCAACGCCACCGGCTGCCTCGAGGTGTTCTCCACGCCGTATCCCGAGACCTCGTGGCAGCTGCCGTGGATCCACTCGCTGTTCGGCAACACGGCGGCGGTGGCCACCGGCATCGCGGCGGCAAACAGGGTGAAGGGCCGCAGCGCGGTGCGCGTCATCGCGCAGGGCGGCGACGGCGGCACCACCGACATCGGCTTCGGCTGCCTGTCGGGCATGTTCGAGCGCAACGACGACGTGCTCTACATCTGCTACGACAACGAGGCCTACATGAACACCGGGGTGCAGCGCTCGTCGGCCACGCCGGCGGCGGCACGCACCGCCACCACGCCGGCCGTCGGCGCGCAGCCGGGCAATCGCTTCGGCCAGGGCAAGAACCTGCCGCGCATCGCGATGGCGCACGGCATTCCCTACGTGGCTACCGCGACGGTGGCCGACCTGCATGACCTGGAGGCGAAGGTGGCGCGTGCCATGTCGCTGCACGGCGCGCGCTACCTGCATGTGCTGGTGCCCTGTCCGCTGGGCTGGGGCTCGGCCTCGCACGACACCATCCGGCTCGCCCGCCTGGCGCAGCAGTCGGGACTGTTTCCGGTGTTCGAGGCGACGCATGGCGAGGTCACGGCGGTGGCCAAGATCCGCAGGCGCGTGCCGGTGGAAGAGTACCTGAAGCCGCAGAAGCGCTTCGGCCACCTGTTCGCGCCGCAGCGCCGCGACGAGGTCATCGCGCGGATCCAGGCGATGGCCGACCGCCACATCCGCGAGTACGGCCTGCTCGATCCGGTCACCGAGACGGAAGCGGTCTGAGCATGGACAAGCCCTTCGCGATCACGCTCGACGTCGGCTCGTCGCTGGCCAACAAGACCGGCTCGTGGCGCTCCAGCCGCCCGGTCTATGTCGACCGCCTGCCGCCGTGCAACCAGCAATGTCCGGCCGGCGAGGACATCCAGGGCTGGCTGTATCACGCCGAGGCCGGCCACTACGAGGCCGCGTGGCGCCACCTGGTGCGCGACAACCCGTTTCCGGCGATCATGGGCCGGGTCTGCTACCACTCCTGCGAAGGCGCATGCAACCGCGGCAAGCTCGACGCGCCGGTGGGCATCAACGCCGTCGAGCGCTTCCTCGGCGACGAGGCCATCAGGCAAGGCTGGGCCTTCGATCTGCCGGCGGCCGAATCCGGCAAGCACGTCGGCGTCGTCGGCGCCGGGCCCTCGGGGCTGAGCGCCGCCTACCACCTGCGCCGTCTCGGCCACCGCGTCACCGTGTTCGAAGCCGGGCCACGGCCGGGCGGCATGATGCGTTTCGGCATCCCGAAGTACCGGCTACCGCGCGAGGTGCTCGACGCCGAGGTGGCGCGGGTCGTCGCCATGGGCGTGCAGATCCGCCTCGACACCAAGGTGGCCGACCTCCAGGCGATGATGCGCGACGAGGGGCTGGACGCCGCCTTCCTCGCCGTCGGTGCGCACATCGCCAGGCGCGCCTTCATCCCGGCCGGCGACTCGGCGCGCGTGCTCGACGCGGTGTCGGTGCTGCGCAGCATGGAAGGCGAGGACAAGCCGATGCTCGGCCGACGTGTCGTCGTCTACGGCGGCGGCAACACCGCCATCGACGTGGCGCGCACCGCCCGGCGCCTGGGTGCCACCGAGGCGGTGATCGTCTACCGGCGCACCCGCGACCGCATGCCGGCGCACGACTTCGAGGTGGAGGAGGCGCTGCAGGAGGGCGTGACGATCAAGTGGCTGTCCACCATCCGCCAGGCCGACGCCGGCGAACTGACGGTGGAGAAGATGGTGCTCGACGACGAGGGCAAGCCGCAGCCCACCGGCGAATTCGAGACGCTGAAGGCCGATTCGCTGGTGCTCGCGCTCGGCCAGGACGTCGACCTCTCGCTGCTCGACGGCGTACCCGGCCTGACGATCCGCGACGGCGTGGTGCAGGTCGACGCGCAGATGATGACCGGCCGGCCCGGCGTGTTCGCCGGCGGCGACATGGTGCCGGCCGAGCGCAACGTGACGGTGGCGGTGGGCCACGGCAAGAAGGCGGCGCGGCACATCGACGCCTGGCTGCGCGGCACCGGCGTGCCGGTGCCGAGGAAGCACGAGACGGCCAGCTTCGATAAGCTCAACACGTGGTACTACAGCGATGCGCCGGCCACCGTGCGTCCGCTGCTCGACCTGGCGCGGCGGCAGACCAGCTTCGACGAGGTGCAGGGCGGGCTGGACGAGGGCAATGCCCTCTTCGAGGCGCGCCGCTGCCTGAGTTGCGGCAACTGCTTCGAGTGCGACAACTGCTACGGCGTCTGCCCCGACAACGCCGTCATCAAGCTCGGGCCCGGCAAGCGCTTCGCGTTCAACCTCGACTACTGCAAGGGCTGCGGGCTGTGCGCCGCCGAGTGCCCCTGCGGTGCCATCACGATGGTGCCGGAAGCCGTCTGAACGATTCGGGCTTCGGGCCTGCGGCGGCGCGCGGCGTGGGTGTGGCGGCGAACGCACACACCATCCCGCGGTCACGGGGGAGGTGCCTGGGTGTGGGATGTCCTGTCACACACCGCCGCCCACAATTCCGACCACGGTGTGCTTGCACCGCCTGCCGGAGTCGTCGCCATGCCGCAGACCTTCAACGTCGGATCCCGCTCGCTCTTCGTCACCACGGTGGCCTGGGTGTTCATCGCCCTGTCGCTGCTGGCGGTGGCCTCGGCGGTGGTGCAGAACGCTGCCGTGGCCTCGCTGCTGCCGGGCTGGCAGAGCAGCGGCGCTCAGCGGCCGCTGCCGCTGCTCACCGGCCTGCTGATCGCCTACCTGCCCTGGGTGGTGGGCGCCGGGCTGGTGGTGTCGCTGGCCACGCTGGCTTCGGCGATCGGCCTGCTGCTGCGCCTGGACTGGGCGCGCCGCGCCTTCATCGGCATGCTGGTGCTGGCCATCGTCGCCAACCTGCTCGGCCTGTGGTTCCAGCATGAGGTGGTGCAGTCGGTGGTCGAGAGCACGCTCAGCCGCACGCCGCTGCCCGAGCAGGTGCTGGGCGTGTTCGGCGGATTCGTCACCGCGGCGCGCGCGATGGGCGCGGCGATGACGTTGGCGGCCTGCGCTCTGCTCGGCTGGATCATCCACCGGCTGATGTCGCTGCCGGTGCGGCAGGAGTTCGCCTGAACCAGGCCCGCCGGCGGGCTCAGCCCAGGTCGCCGTCGACGTAGTACCAGCGCCCGCCCTCGCGCACGAAGCGGCTCGTCTCCTGCAGCCGCTGGGCGCGCCCGCCGAGCTTGCTGCGCGCGACGAAGCGCACGGTGGCGCGGTTCTCGTCCTGTCGTTCATGGCGGCGCACCTCCAGGCCCAGCCACTTCAGCCCGGGCGGATCGCTCTCCAGTGATGCCGGCCGCGTGCTCGGGTGCCAGGTGGCGAGCAGGTAGTCGCGCAGGCCCAGCACGTAGGCGCTGTAGCGCGAGCGCATGAGCCGCTCGGCGTCGGGTGCCTGCAGGTGCAGCGCGCCTTCGTGGAAGCGGCCGCAGCAGGCGTCGTAGGGCAGGCCGGAGCCGCAGGGGCAGGGGACGCTGGCGGTGGGCATGGGCCGTGATCTTGCCTGGGCGGCGGCTTGCACCGGAGACTGTATAAACGTACAGTATCCAAATGGACGCCGTGCCCGCTGTTGTTTCTCCTGCCCAGCCTGCATTCCCGCCTGCTGCGGCGCTGCAGCGCGCCAACGTGCGCCCCGCGCCGGAGGACCTGCATCCGGCGCTGTGGCTCGGCCACCAGCTCGGCCGAACGCGCGGCGACGGTGTGCCCAGCGGCTTTGCGGAACTCGACGCGCAACTGCCCGGCGGCGGTTGGCCGCGGCGCACGCTCAGCGAGCTGCTGCTGCCGCATCCGGGCATCGGCGAGATCCGCCTGCTCGCGCCCAGCCTTGCCGCGGCGCAGCGCGGCGGCCGGCTGGTGATGCTGTTCGACCCACCGGCGCAGCTTTCCGCCTGGGCGCTGGCGCAGCTCGGGCTGGACGTCGAGCAGTTGCTGGTGGTGCAGACGCGCCAGCGCGTCGTGCCTGGCAGCGACAGCCTGTGGGCCTTCGAGCAGGCACTCCGAAGCGGCCATGTCGGCGCGCTGGTGGCCTGGCTGCCGCCGCGGCTGCGCGCCGAGCGCCTGCGCCGGCTGCAACTCGCCGCGCAGGCGCACGACGGCGCCGCCTTCGTGATGCGCGAGCTGGCCGCGGGCGAGCGGCCCAGCGCCGCGCCGCTGCGCCTGGCGCTGCGCGCCGCCGGGCCGGATGCACTGGCGCTGCGCGTGCTCAAGCGCCGCGGCCCGCCGCTGGAAACGCCGATCGTGCTGGAACTGCCGCCGGTGCTGTCCGAGGCGGCGCGCGCCCGCCGGCGCGTCGAGCGCATGGACAGCGTGCCGTCGCTCGCGGTGGCCACCTTCGTCGACCTCGGCTGAGCGCCGTGAAGACATTCGCGCCGTGCTCTGGATCGCACTGCACCTGCCGCTGCTGTCGCTCGAAGCCTTCGCCACCACGCTGCCGGGCGAGCAGGCGCAAGCGCCGCTCGCCCTGGTCGACGGCCACCACATCGCCGCGGCCAACGCGGCGGCGGGCACCCTCGGCGTCGAACCCGGCCAGAAGCGCGCCACCGCGCTGGCCCTCGCGCCCGACCTGCTGATCGGCCAGGCCGACGCGTCGCGCGACGCGTCGGCCTTGACCGCCGTCGCCCATGCTGCGCTCGCCTTCACGCCCAGCGTGTGCCTGCAACCCTCGCACGACCCGCAGCGCAGCGCCGACACCGTGCTGCTCGAAGTGCGCTCCAGCCTGCGCTACTTCGGCGGACCGGCGCGGCTGCTGCAGCGGCTGCGCGAAGCGGTCACGCCGCTGGGCCACCGCATCCAGGCGGCGAGCGCGCTCACGCCGCTGGGCGCCGCACTGCTCGCACGCGGGCCGCGACGCGTGCATTGCCAGGAGCCGCCGGCGATGCAACGCGCGCTCGACGCGCTGCCGGTGTGGCTGCTCGGCCCGGGCCGCGAGCACTGGGAGGCACTGCAAGGCATGGGGCTTTCGACGCTGGCCGACCTGCGCCGCCTGCCGCGCTCGGGTCTGGCGAGGCGCTTCGGCCCTGCGCTGCTGGCCGACCTCGACCGCGCCTACGGCGAGCGCCCCGATCCGCGCGTGGCGATCGCCCTGCCGCCGCACTTCGAGAGCCGGCTCGAACTGTTCGCCCGCGCCGACAGTGCCGAGCAGGTGCTGCATGCCGCCGGCATGCTGCTCGCGCGGCTGGCGAGCTGGCTGGCTGCGCAGCATGCCTTCGTGCGCGGCTTCGCGCTGGCGATGCAGCACGAGCCGCGCTGGCGCAGCGATGCGCAGGTGCCGCCGCAGACCGTGCTGGAGGTGGTCCTGGCCGAGCCCTCACGCGACCCGGCGCACCTGCAGGTGCTGCTGCGCGAGCGGCTGGCGCAGCTGCAACTGCCGGCGCCGACACTGGAACTGCGCTTGTCGGCGCGCGAGATCGTGCCCGGCGAGGCGCCCAGCGGCGAGCTGTTCCCCAGTGCCGCCAGCGAGCGCGAGGGCCTGGTGCGGCTGGTCGAGCGGCTGCAGGCGAGGCTCGGCGCCGGGCACGTGCAGCGGCTGCAGGCAGTGCACGACCACCGCCCCGAACGCGCCAGCGCGGTGCGGCCGGCCGAGCCCGCGCGCATCGGCCAGCGCGGCGCGGTGGTCAGCGTGCCGGCCACGCCGCTGCGTCCGGTGTGGCTGCTCGCGCCGCCCGAGCCGCTGGCGGTGCGCGACGACCGGCCGCTGCGGGCCGGCCGCGTGCTGCGGCTGCTCAGCGGCCCCGAGCGCATCGAGGCCGGCTGGTGGGATCACGAGCTCGCCGAGCGCGACTACTTCATCGCCGAGGATGCCGAAGGCGCGCTGGTCTGGCTCTACCGCGCCCGCCTGCCCGGCGGCGAGGGCGGCGGCTGGTTCCTGCACGGCAGGTTTGCTTGAGCCCCCCGAGTCGCTGCGCTCCTGCCCCACGGCCGGATCAACGACTCGTCAGCACCGGCACCGAGGCCACCAGCAGCGCCACCCCCGAGGCCGTCAGCAGCAGCAGCACGATGCGCCGGAACGCCAGCTCGCTGATGCCGATGTAGACGCGCATGCCGACCAGCGCGGGCAGCAGCATCGCCGGCAGCACGAGGGCCAGCGAGGGCAGCATCTCGCGGGTGACGAAGCCGTTGGCGAGGTAGGCGGCGAAGGTCACCGACAGCATCGCGAGGTTGAAGTTCTGGATCACCGCGCGCTGCGCGTCCTTGTCGAAGCCGCGCAGCGTGCACCACAACGTCGGGATCGCGCCGGTGAAGCCGCCCAGGCCGCCCATCACGCCGCCGGCGATGCCGGCGAGGCCGTCGCCGATCCGCCCGCCGCGCGCGATGCGTGGCAGCCGCGGCGCCAGCAGCATCAGCGGGCACCAGGTGACGAGCAGGGCGCCGAGCAGGGCGCGGAACAGCGGCACGTCCAGCCGCGGCAGCAGCCACAGGCCGAGCGGCAGGCCGAGCAGGCCACCAGCGACGAAGGGCGCCAGGCGCATCCCGTCGAAGCCGCGCCGCACCGTCAGCGCCGCCAGCAACTGGCCGGCCAGCGCGCCGGTCACCGCCAGCACGGCGGCCAGACGCGGCTCCAGCGCCCAGGCCCAGACGGCCATCGCGGTCAGCCCGAAACCGAAGCCGGACAGGCCCTGGATGAAGCCGGCCAGCGCTGCGCCGAGCACGATGACGATGAGTGAAGCGTCCAGTCCCGCTCTCCCTACAATGCCGCGATTCTCAACCGAGCCACACCCATGCAAGTCGATCCCAGCATCTTCAAGGCCTACGACATCCGCGGCGTGGTCGGCAAGACCATCGACGAGAGCTTCGCCGAGCACCTCGGCCGCGCCTTCGGCAGCGAGGCCGTCGCCGCCGGCGAACGCGCGGTGGCGGTGGGGCGCGACGGACGGCTGTCCGGCCCCGGTCTGGCAGCCGCGCTGATCCGCGGCCTGGCGTCGACCGGGCTGGACGTGGTCGACCTCGGTGCCGTGACCACGCCGATGCTCTACTACGTGGCCGCCACGCGCGGCCAGCATGGGTGCCACAGCGGCATCCAGGTCACCGGCAGCCACAACCCCAAGGACTACAACGGCTTCAAGATGGTGCTGGCCAGCCAGGCCATCTATGGCGACGCCATCCAGGCGCTGCGCCAGCGCATCGAGCGCGAGGACTACGTGCGCCGGCCGGGCCGCTCCGCCGCGATGGACATCGGCGCCGAGTACCGGGCGCGCATCGCGGGCGACTGCAAGCTCTCGCGCCCGATGAAGATCGTGGTCGACTCGGGCAACGGCATCCCGGGCGCCTCGGCGCCGGCGATCCTGCGCGCGCTGGGATGCGAGGTGATCGAGCTGTACTCCGAGGTCGACGGCGACTTTCCCAACCACCACCCGGATCCGAGCAAGCCGGAGAACCTGGCCGACCTGATCCGCACCGTGCAGTCCAGCGGCGCCGAACTCGGCCTGGCCTTCGATGGCGACGGCGACCGGCTCGGCGTGGTCACGGTCGACGGCCACATCATCTATCCCGACCGCCAGCTGATGCTGTTCGCGCAGGACATCCTCTCGCGTCAGCCGGGCGGCACTGTGATCTTCGACGTCAAGTGCACCCAGCGCCTGGCGCCGGCGATCCGCGCTGCGGGCGGCACGCCGCTGATGTGGAAGACCGGCCATTCGCTGATCAAGGCGAAGATGCGCGAGATCGGCGCGCCGATCGCCGGCGAGATGAGCGGCCACATCTTCTTCGGCGAGCGTTGGTACGGCTTCGACGACGCCACCTACACCGCAGCCAGGCTGTTGGAGATCCTGTCGCGCGCGAAGAACCCCAGCGCCGTGCTCGATGCGCTGCCCACCAGCCACAGCACGCCCGAGCTGAACGTGCCCTGCGACGAGGGCGAGCCCAGGCGCGTGGTGCAGCGCCTGCTGGAGACGGCCAAGTTCCCCGGCGCGCGCGAGGTGGTGACGATCGACGGCCTGCGTGTCGAGTACGACGACGGCTTCGGCCTGGTGCGCAGCTCCAACACCACGCCGGTGCTGGTGCTGCGCTTCGAGGGCCACACCCCCGAGGCGCTGCACCGCATCGAGGCCGAGATGATGGCCGCGCTGCGCGCGGTGAAGCCCGACGCGACCTTTGCTGCGGCTGCGCACTGACCGGCTGACGCAGGCTTGAAGGTCCTCATCGTCAAGCTGTCGTCGCTCGGCGACGTCGTGCACGCCATGCCCGCAGTGCAGGACATCCGTGCCGCCCACCCCGACGCGGTGATCGACTGGGTGGTCGAACCCGCCTTCGCGCCGATCGTGCGCCGCGTGTCCGGCGTGCGCCGCGTCATCGAGTGCGCGATGCGCCGCTGGCGCCGCGCATGGTGGACCGGCACGGCGCGCGCCGAGTGGCGTGCCTTCCGCGAGGCGCTGCAGGCGGAGCAGTACGACGCGATCATCGACCTGCAGGGGCTGACCAAGTCGGCCCTCGTCGCGCGGCTGGCGCGCGGCACGCGCTTCGGATTGGGGAACCAGACGGAAGGCTCCAGCTACGAGGCGCCGGCCGGCTGGCTGGTCGACCATGCCATCCGCATCGAGCCGCACATCCACGCGATGGACCGCTCGCGCGCGCTGGTCGCCGCAGTGCTCGGCCGCCCGGCCGAGGGACCGCCGAAGTACGGACTGCATGCGACGCGCCGCGTGTTCCGCTCGGCCACGCCGACGGTCGCCTTCGTGCATGGCACGTCGCGCGACGACAAGCTCTGGCCGGTGGATCACTGGGTGCAGCTCGGCAAGCGCGTCATCGACGCCGGCTGGCGCATCGGATTGCCGCAGGCCAACGAACTGGAGCAGACGCGCGCCGAGCTGATCGCCGCCGGGCTGCAGTTCGAGAAGGCCTTTCACGTCGAGGTCTGGCCCTCGATGGCACTCGATGCCGTGCTCGACCGCCTCGCCCTCACGCAGGGCGTGATCGGCGTGGACAGCGGCCTGAGCCACATCGCGGTGGCGCTGGACCTGCCGCACGTGCAGCTCTACAACTTCCCGACCGCATGGCGCACCGGGCCGCAGGCAAGCCATGGCCACCTGCACCAGGTGGCGCTGGAAGGTCGCCCCGTGCCGACGGTGCAGGCGACCTGGCTGGCCTGGAGCAACGTGCTGGTCGCGGCCTCGTGACCCTGTCACGGCGAGCGCGCGTCGCCCGTGCGCTGTACTCGACGCTGCTGTGGCTGGCGCAGCCGCTGTACCTGATGCGGCTGGCCTGGCGCAGCCGCGCCGAGCCCGCCTACCGCGTGGCCATGGGCGAGCGCTTCGGCCTGTACCGTGATGCGCCCTCCCGCGGCTGGCTGTGGGTGCATGCCGTCTCGCTCGGCGAGACGCGAGCCGCCGCCGTGCTGATCGCTGCGCTGCGCGAGGCGCGGCCGGGGTTGCGGCTGCTGCTCACGCACAGCACCGCGACGGGCCGCGAAGCCGGCCGTGAGTTGCTGCGCGAGGGTGACCGGCAGACCTGGCTGCCTTTCGACACCCCCGGGGCGGTGCGCCGCTTCCTGGCGCATTTCCGGCCCGCTGCCGGCGTGCTGATGGAGACCGAGGTCTGGCCCAACCTGCTGCCCGCCGCGCAGGCCGCAGGCGTGCTCCTGGTGCTGGCCAACGCACGCCTGAGCGAGAAGAGCCGGCGCCGGGGCGAGCGCTACGCGGCGCTGCTGCGCCCGGCGGTCGCGTCCATCACGCGGGTGCTCGCGCAGACCGAGGCCGACGCCGAGCGGCTGCGCAGCGCCGGCGCGTCCGACGTTCGTGTCTGCGGCAACCTGAAGTACGACATCACGCCCGACGCGGCGCTGGTCGCGCGCGGACAGGACTGGCGCGCGTCGCTCGGCCGGCCGGTGCTGCTCTTCGCGGTGTCGCGCGAGGGCGAGGAGGCGCCGCTGCTGGGCGCCTGGTCGCAGCGCCGCGGTGCGTGCGCCGAACGACCGCTGCTGGTGATCGTGCCGCGGCATCCGCAGCGCTTCGACGAGGTCGCGGCGCTGATGCGCGCCTCCGGCCTCACGCTGGCACGGCGCAGCGAGTGGGGCGATCGGCCTGCCGCCGCAGCACTCGAAGCCGATGCCTGGCTGGGCGATTCGATGCGAGAGATGCCGCTGTACTACGGCCTCGGCCAGGTGGCGCTGCTCGGCGGCAGCTTCGCAGCGCTGGGAGGGCAGAACCTGATCGAGGCGGCGGCCTGCGGCTGCCCGGTGGTGATGGGCCCGCACACCTTCAATTTCGCCGAAGCCGCCGAGCGGGCGGCGGCCGCCGGTGCGGCGCTGCGCGTCTCCGGCATCGAAGCCGGGCTCGACGCGGCTCTGGCGCTGCTCGCCGATGCCCGACACCTGGCCGAAGCCGGCGAGCGCTGCCGCGCCTTCGCGGCCGAGCACCGTGGCGCCGCAGGGCGCATGGCCGCGGAGGTCGTCGCCCTCTGGCCTGAGGTACAACCGCAACTGCAACCGCACGATTGACCGCGAGACCCGCCATGCCCAGCATCCTCGTCCTCAACGGCCCCAACCTGAACCTGCTCGGCACGCGGGAGCCCGCCACCTACGGCAGCACCACGCTCGCCGACGTCGAACGCCTGTGCACGGAACGCGGCCGCGAGCTGGGCTTCGCCGTCGACTGCCGCCAGTCGAACCACGAGGGCGCACTCATCGATGCCATCCACGAGGCAGGGCGCGGCTTCCTGGCCGGCACGGTGGCCGGCGTGGTGTTCAACGCCGGCGCCTACACGCACAGCTCGGTGGCGCTGCACGACGCCGTGCGCGCGGTCGAGGTGCCGGTGATCGAGGTGCACATCAGCAACGTGCACGCGCGCGAGAGCTTCCGCCACCACTCCTGGCTGTCGCCGGTCGCGGCGGGAATCATCGTCGGCTTCGGCGTCGACGGCTACGTGATGGCGATCGAGGCCCTGGCGCGCCGGGCGCGCCAGTCCTGACCAGCGTGCCGTGCCGCCCGCGGCTGATCAGGCAGCGGCCGGCTCCGGGCGCAGCCTCGAGAGGGCCGCCACCAAGCGAGGGTGGCCCCAGTACTTGTCGAAGAAGTAGTGCAGCACGGTGTTCACCGCCGGCTCGACGAAGATGATCGCGCCGGCAATGGCCACGCTGCCGGTCAGCGCGTAGCCCACGGTGAACGAGGTGCCAAGGTGCACAACGCCGAATGTCGCCGTCTTGGCCATGGGGTCTCCGGGGCGGGGTGGTTACGCCTGTCATGATGAGGGTCAGGGCCCGACCGGTCCAATCGGCAGGCGTGATGGTGGCGATAGCCCGGGCGCTGCGTTCGTGGCAGGATGTTGCCCAGGAGGCCTGCGACGATGGGCGAGGCAGTTTGGTGGCTGGTGGCGGCGCTGGCGGCGGCTTGCGCGCTGCTTCTCGGACTGCTGCTGCGCCGCCCGCGCAGCGCGGTGCCGAGCGCAAATGCGCCGGCCGTCGCCCCCAGCTCCCCCGCGTCTGCAGGGGTTCGCCCTGCCGGCACCGCCGTGGACGCCCCGACGCCGGGTGGCGGCCTGGCGCCCTTGCCCGGCCCGGCCGCACCGCTGCGCAGCCCGATGACCGCCCTGGTGGCACCGCCGGCCGTGAAGCCGCCGACGACGCTGGTCGTGCCGCGGGCGCGCCGCTACGAACTGCGCGACGCCGCACCCGCGCCGGTGCTGACGCTGGAGCGCGCCTGCGATGCCGAATGGCAGCGTGTTGCAGTGGCTGCCGCCACCCCGATGCAGCGCGAGGTGCTCTCCGCGGCGCTGGCCCATGCGCCCCTGCTCGCACCGCTGCCGGAGGCGGCGGAGGGTGACCTGTTTCGCGTGACGCTGCGCGCCGGCAGTGCACTGGCGCTGGCACGGGGCGAACTGGCGGGCGCGCCTGCCGGCACGTTGCGCGCCACGCCGGCCCAGTCGCTCGACGCGTCGCGCTCGGCGCCGCTGGCTGCCATCGTGCTGGCGCTGCGCTGCGGCCCGGTCTACCTGCGTGGACTGCGTCGCGACGTGGGAGCGATCCAGGCCGAGGCCGCCCCTTGGCTGAAGCAGTCCGGGCCCGGCGACGAGCGCTTGCGCGTGCTGCTGCAGGACCTCAGTCGCTACCTGCGCGAGGTGGAGGAGAACCACGCCGGCGTGATCCGCAAGCCGGTGTTCGTGGCGCGGGTGGCCGACTTCTGCGTGCAGGCCGAAGCGCAATGGCGTGCCGCCAGCGACGGCGCCGCGGCGCTGCGCAGCGGGCTGGAGTCGCTGCTGCCGGCAGTGACCGGCCGCCCCGCAGGGGTGGCCGAGTGGCGCGGCCTGTGGCAGCAGTACGCACTGCGGCGCCGCGTGAGCCGCGGTGCGGCGCGCACGCTCGCCGCCTGGCATGGGCTGCGCCTCGCGCTCGGCGAGGCGGTGCCCGCAGCGGCGCTGGTGCTGCGCAGCGCCTTGCAGGCGCTGCGGACCGCCGACGAGGCCGATGCTGCACTGGGTCGCTCGGCGCGCGCTGCGGCGCGGGAACTGGGGGTCCCCCTCGAGGCGGAGGCCGGCGAGGCGGCTCAGCGCGAGGTGCGGCGGACGATCCAGGCGATCGATGCCGGCTTCGCCGGCGAGGCCGAGCTCACGCTGCTGCTGCAACTCGACGCGCTCGGCCGGGTGCAGGAAGTCCGCGGTCCGCTGGCCACGGAGTGAGGCCGGCCTCGCCGGTCAGCGTTCCAGCAACTGGTTCAGCGCCGCCACGTCCTCGGGCTTGAGCTGGCCGGCGGCCTGGCGCAGCCGCAGGCTGCCGAGCAGCACGTCGTAGCGCGCCCTGGCCAGATCGCGCTTGGTGGTGAACAGTTGCGTCTGCGCGTTCAGCACGTCGAGGTTGACGCGCACGCCCACCTTGTAGCCGAGTTGCGTGGCCTCCAGCGCGAGCTGGCTGGACGACTCCGCCGCCTCCAGCGCCTTCACCTGCGCCTGGCCGGACTGCACGCCGTAGAAGGCCTGGCGCGTGCCCTGGGCAACGCCGCGGCGCGCCGCCTCGAGGTCGTTGCGCGACTTTTCTTCCAGGGACAGCGTCTCCTTGATGCGGTTCTGGATCGAGTAGCCGGCGAACAAGGGAAGGTTCAGCGTCACGCCGATGCTGGTGTTCGTCGACGTGCCCGAGCTGTCGAACGTGAAGGGCGGGCCGGCGAGGTCGCCGCTGGTCGACACGCGGCCCTTGCCGACGCTGCCGTTCAGCGACACCGTGGGCAGGTGGCCGGCACGTGCCTTCTCCGTCTCCAGGCGCGCCACCTCCAGGCCGAGCGCAGCGCGTCGCACCGTCGGGTGGTCGGCATCCGCACGCAGCACCCATTCGTCGACCACCGGTGGCTGCACCGGCGGCAGCACCACCGGCACGGCCAGCCCCTTGGGCTGCACGCCGCTGCGTCCGACCAGCTGGTCGAGCGCGATGCCCTTGGTGCGCAGGTCGTTCTCGGCGGCGATCTCCTGCGCCGTGGCGAGGTCGAAGCGCGCCTGCGCCTCGCGGGTGTCGGTGATCGTCGCGGTGCCGACCTCGAAGTTGCGCTTGGCCGAGGCGAGCTGTTCGCTGATGAAGCTCTTGTTGGCGCGCGTCGTCGTCAGCGTATCCTGCGCCGCCAGCACGTCGAAGTAGGCCTGGGCGACCCGCACGATGAGGTCCTGCTCGGCCGACTCGAACTCGGTGCGCGATACCGCCAGCGACTTCTCGGCCTGCTCGATGGTGGCGCCGTTGGCCTTGTTGAACAGGCTCTGGCTGGCGCTGATGCCGGCAGTGACCGCATTGGTGTTCGCGCTCAGCGTGCTCGAGTAGGGCGTGTCGCTGGTCGTGCGCGTCGCCGAGGCCTGCAGTCCCACCTGCGGCCGGTTCAGCGCCTTGGCCTGCTCGGTGCGGTACTGCGCCGAGTCGAGCAAGGCGCGCGCGGCGAGGTAGCTGGCGTCATAGCCGCGTGCCGCCTCGTAGAGTTCCTGCAGGCTCTGCGCCCGCACCGTGCCCGCGAAGGCGAGGCCCAGCGCGAGGGCGAGGGCGGCGGGGGCGAATGACAGGCGGGTTCGCGCGAAGGGCATGGCGGGTCCTCGTTGGAAGCTCGTGAATCAGGGTCAATAGCGCGGCACGGCCGGGTCGATGCTTGCCGACCAGGCGTCGATGCCGCCGGCAATGTTGTAGACCGACTCGAAGCCGGCGCGCTCCAGGAATGCGACGACCTGCGCCGATCGCACCCCGTGATGGCAGATGCAGAGGATGGGCTGCGCCGGGTCGAGTTCGTCCAGGCGCTGCGGGATCTGACCCATCGGCAGGTTCAGCGTGGTCACACCGTCGAGCTGGATCACCGCCCGCTGCAACTCCCAGGGCTCGCGCACGTCGAGCAGCAGCGGCTCGACGGCGTCGCCGGCCCATTGGTGCACCTCGGTGACGCGGAGCTGGTGCATGCCTAGAAGCGGAAGCGCGAAGGCTCTTCGAAGCCCTGCAGGCGTGGCGCGACGGTGTCGAACAGCTCGACGCTGGCGAAGGCATGCTCGCCGCTGCGCGTCACCAGGGTGGCGCGCATCATCGGCTGCTGGCCGACGATGGCGATCAGCCGACCGCCGATCTTCAGCTGGCCGAGCAGGCCCTGTGGCACCTCCGCCACGGAGCCCGACAGCACGATGGCGTCGAACGGCGCTTCCGACGGGAAGCCGCGCGAGCCGTCGGCCTGGCGCACGGCGGCGTTGACGATGGCGGCGCGCTTGAGGTTGTCGGCAGCCAGCTTCACCAGCTCGGGCAGGATCTCCAGCGTGGTGACATGCTGGGCGCGGTGCGCCAGCAAGGCGGCCATGTAGCCCGAGCCGGCGCCGACCTCGAGGACCCGCTCATGCTTGTGCAGGTTCAGCTCCTGCAGCAGGCGTGCCTCGACGCGCGGCGCCAGCATGCACTGGCCGCCGGGCAGTGGCACCTCGGTGTCGACGAAGGCCAGCGCGCGGTAGGCGGCAGGCACGAAGTCCTCCCGCTTGACCACGGTCAGCAGCGAGAGCACGGCGGGGTCGAGCACGTCCCAGGGGCGGATCTGCTGCTCGATCATGTTGAAGCGGGCTTGTTCGACGTTCATGGTGGAGTCCTCCGGGCAACCCCGCATTTTATTTCGCGGGGGTGATGGCCGCGGCTTGACCTGTCGCAGGCGCGCGCGGCATCAGCTTGCGCTTCAGCCAGGCCGACAGGTCGTCGAGGTAGCAGTAGATGACCGGCACCACCACCAGCGTCAGCAGCGAGGAGGTGATCACGCCGCCGATCACCGCCTGGCCCATGGGCGCGCGCTGCTCCGAGCCCTCGGTGAGTGCGAAAGCCAGCGGCACCATGCCGAACACCATCGCCAGCGTGGTCATCAGGATCGGCCGCAGCCGCACGCGGGCGGCGTGCAGCAGCGCCTCCTCGCGGTTCATCGGCGCCACGTCGTGGTTCAGGCCGTGCTCGCCGGCATGCTCGCCGCGGCGCGAGCGGATCGCGAAGTCGATCAGCAGGATGGCGTTCTTCGTCACCAGGCCCATCAGCATCACGATGCCGATGATGGAGAACATGTTCAGCGTCGAGCGGAACATCAGCAGCGCCAGGACCACGCCGATCAGCGTCAGCGGCAGCGAACTCATCAGCGCGATCGGCTGCAGGAAGCTGCGGAACTGGCTGGCCAGGATCATGTAGATGAACACGACGGCCAGCGCCAGCGCGCCCACCGCGTACTGGAACGACTCGTTCATGTTCTTCGTCGAGCCGCCGAACACGTAGCGGTAGCCTGGCGGCCAGGCGATCGAATCGAGCACCTTCTTCACGTCGGCCGAGACCTCGCCGGAACTGCGGCCGAGCGCGTTGGCGTCGACGTTGATCTCGCGGTTGAGGTCGCGCCGGTTGATCTGGTTCGGGCCGGTTGACGGCGCGATGTCGGCCACCTGCGACAGGCGCACCACGCGCGGCGAGCCATCGGCAGCGGCGGCCACCGTAATCGGCAGGCGCTGCAAGTCGGCGATGGCGTCGCGGCCTGGCGGCGGCAGGCGCACGTTGACGTCGTAGTTCTCGCCGTCGCTGGCGCGCCAGTTGCCCACCGTGGTGCCGGCCACCAGCGTGCGCAGCGTGCCGGCGAGCGCGTTGACGTTCAGCCCGGCGTCCGCCGCGGCGTCTCGCTTCACTTCGACGGCCACCGTCGGCTTGTCCGGCTTGAGCGTGCTGTCGAGGTCGACGAGTCCGGGAATCTCGCGCAGCTTCGCGGTGATCGACTGCGACAGCCTGGCGAGCTCGTGGAGGTCGGCGCCCTGGATGGAGAACTGCAGGCTCTTGCCGCCGCCCAGGTCCGTCTGGCCGATGTTGGTGACGGTGATGCCGGGGATGCGCGAGAGGCGATCGCGGATCGGCACGGTGAGCTGCGCGATGCTGCGCTGGCGGTCCTTGCGGTCGAGCAGGCGCACGTAGGTGGTCGCGTAGATCTTGCCGGCCGCGAAGCCGCTGTTGATCGTCGTCACGGTGTGGCGCACCTCGGGGAACTCGCGCAGCGCGGCGTCGACCTGCTTGGCGCGCAGCTCGGTTACCTCCAGCGACGAGCCTACCGGCGTGTAGAAGTTGACCTGCGTCTCGGAGAGGTCGGCCTTGGGCACGAACTCGGCGCCGAGGATGGGGATGACGACGAAGCTGCCGGCGAAGGTGGCCAGTGCCAGCCCGAGCGTGGCGAGCTTGTGCTTCAGCGACCAGCCGAGGATCGCCTGGTAGGCGTCGGACAGCCATTCGGTGAAGCGGTCGAACTGGAACGTGACTCGACCGATCGTGCGGTCGTACAGCGTCACCGGTGGGCCGCGGTGCACGCCATGCGCCTGCGGATCGTGCCAGACGCTGGACAGCATCGGGTCGAGCGTGAAGCTGACGAACATCGAGATCAGCACCGCGGCGACGATGGTGATGCCGAACTCGTGGAAGAACTTGCCGACGATGCCGCCCATGAAGCCGATCGGCAGGAACACCGCGACGATGGACAGCGTGGTGGCCAGCACCGCCAGGCCGATCTCCGCCGTGCCGTCCAGCGCGGCCTGGTGCGCGCTCTTGCCCATCTGCACGTGGCGCACGATGTTCTCGCGCACGACGATGGCGTCGTCGATCAGCAGGCCGACGCACAGGCTCAGCGCCATCATCGTGATGCCGTTGATGGTGAAGCCGAAGGCGTACATGAACAGGAAGGTGCCGATCAGCGCGATCGGCAGCGTCAGCCCGGTGATGACGGTGGACCGCCAGCTGTTCAGGAACAGGAAGACGATCAGCACGGTGAGCAGCGCACCCTCGAACAACGTGCGCTTGACATTGGCCACCGAGACGCGGATGGCGCGCGAGTTGTCCCGGTTGACCTCGACCTTCACGCCGGGCGGGGTGAGCGACTTCGCGCCGTCCAGCGCCTGCAGCAGGCCGTCGACCACCGCGATGGTGTTCTCGCCCTGCGACTTCAGCACCGACAGCAGCACGGTGCGCTGGCCGTTGTAGAGCGCCAGGCTGTCGATCTCCTGCGGGCCGTCGACCACGTCGGCCACTTGCCAGAGCTTGACCGGCTGGCCGTTGCGACGTGCCACCACGATGTCACGGAAGTCTTCCGGGCGCTTCAGCCGTGCGTTGATCTGCACCACGCGTTCCTGATCCGCCGAGCGGATCGCGCCCATCGGCAGTTCCTGGTTCTCGCTGCGCACCGCGGCGACGATCTGATCCACGCCGATGCCGAATGCCTCCAGCGCAGCCGGCCTGACGTACAGGTTGATCTCGCGTTCGACGCCGCCGACCAGGGTCACCGAGCCGACCCCGCGCACGTTCTCCAGCTTCTTCCGCAGCACCTGCTGCGCCCAGGTGGTCAGCTCCTGCGCCGACTTCCGGCCGTCGGTGGAGAGGACCGCGACGTTGAAGATCGGCTGGCTGGCCGGGTCGAAGCGCGAGATGCGCGGCTCCTCGACCTCGTCGCGCAGCAGCGGGCGGATGAGCGCCACCTTTTCGCGCACGTCTTCGGCGGCCTTGCGCCCGTCGATGTCGAGATTGAACTCGACGATGACGATCGAGGTCCCCTCGTAGGATCGCGAATACAGCGAACTGATGCCGGCGACGGTGTTCACCGCCTCCTCGACCTTCTTCGTGACTTCGGCCTCGACGATCTCCGGCGAGGCGCCCGGGTAGTCCATCTGCACGACGACCGTCGGGAAGTCGACATTGGGGTACTGGTCGACCGCGAGGCGCTGGTAGCTGAACAGGCCCAGCACCACGAAGGCGAGCATGACCATCACCGCCATCACCGGGTTGCCGATCGAGACGCGCGTGAACCACATGGCCGCTCGCCCCGTGGGTCAGCGCGCGGCCGAGGCTGCGGCCGGGCCGACCAGCCGCACCGGCGTGCCGTCGCGCACCGCTCCGGCGGTGCCGGTGAGCACCATCGCGCCTTCGCCCAGGCCGCCGGTGACGGCCACCCAAGGCTGGCCTTGCACCTCGCCGCGGATGCCCAGCGTCACCGTCTTCAGCACCGCCTTGCCGTCCTGCACCTGCAGCACGTAGGGCTGCGACAGATCGGTGCGCACCGCGGCCAGCGGCACGGCCAGCGCGTCGGCCTGCGCCACGACGATACGCCCGCGCGCGAACAGGCCCTGGCGCAGCGCCGGCTGGGCGTCGACGGCGAGGTAGACGAGCACGGAGCGGCTGCCGGTCTGCGCGCTCGGGTTGATGCGGGCGACGCGCGCCGACACCGGCTCGGCGAGGCCATCGACGCGCAGCGTGGCGCCCTGGCCGACGGCCAGCTGCACCACGTCTTCCGGCGCCACCGCGGCCTCCAGCTCCAGCTTGGCGAGATCGACGATTTCGACGATGCGGCCATCGACCGGCACGCGCTCACCCGGCTGCGCGAAGCGTTGCGCGACCTGGCCGGAGATCGGCGCGACCAGCGTGCTGTCGGCGCGCGCCTTGCGGGCCAGTTCGGCGGCGGCGACGGCGGCTTGGTGGTTGGCCTGTGCCGCCGCCTCGTTGGAGACCGAGGTCTCCAGCCCTGTCGCTGAGATGAAGCCCTGCGCGACCAGCGCGCGGTTGTTCTCCAGCGTGCGCCGCGCGATGTCGAGCTGAGCCCGCGCCGAGGAGGCGGTCTGCTCGGCCTGGCGCAGCCGCCAGTCGAGCTCGGCGGTGTCGAGCTGGCCGATCACCTGGCCGGCCTTGACGCGGTCGCCTTCGCGCACGCTCAGCCTGCGCAACTCGGCGGCGACCTTGGCCTTGACCAGCGCGGTGTTCACCGCCTTCAGGCCGCCCGAGATATCCAGCGTGCGCGACAGCGGGAACGTGCGGGCGACGACCACGTCGGCGGGCGCCAGGTCCAGTGCCAGCGTGGCGCGCGCCGAGGGCGCGGCCTGCTCGGCGCGGCGCTTGTCGAGCGAACGCATGACCCCGGCGGCCAGCACCAGCAGCGCCAGCAGCGGCAGGATCCACTTCAGGTGGCGCTTCATGCGCGGCTCCGCGGGGCGGGAGCCGCATCGACACGCAGGCCGTGGAGCACCAGTTCGACATGCTGGCGGATGAAGGTGTGCGGGTCGATCATCGGCACGGCCTGTGCGCAGGCGGCCAGCGAGTGCTTGTGCAGGCACAGCATGATCATCGGGAAGATCAGCGACAGCACCGCCGCCGGCACGTCGACACGGCGGAACTCGCCGCGGTGGATGCCGCGCTCGAGGATCTTGCCGATGAGTTGCTGGCCGGGTTCGACCACCTCGCGGCGATAGAAGTCGGCGATCTCGGGAAAGTTGCGCACCTCGGTGATGACCAGCTTGAAGACCGCCGAGGTGGGGCTGTCGAAGACGCTGATCCACCAGTTGGTGAGCACCTCGGTCAGCAGCACCGCGCTCGGCCCGTCGAAGCGCTCGCACTCCTCGGCTGCCGCGGCAATCTGGCTCGACAGTCGCTGGCTGATCACCGCCTTGAGCAGCTCTTCCTTGCTCGGGTAGTACAGGTAGAGCGTGCCCTTGGCCACGCCGGCGCGCGCCGCCACCTCCTCGGAGCGGGTCGCGGCGAAGCCCTTCTCGGCGAACAGCGCGAGCGCGGCGTCGATCAACTCCTGCGGGCGAGCTTCCTTGCGGCGTTGGCGGGGGGCGTGGCGGGGGGCGGTGGTGGGGGAGGACATTGTCATAATGACTGACCGGTCAGTAATATAGCTGCCCGGGAGGGTATGGGTCAAGCATGCCACGCGGCCGTCGAGATGCACGAAGCCTGACCCTGAAAAGGGCGTCGCTGCGGGCTGCTCCCTAGAATCCGCGGCCATGACGTACAAGCGGTGGTGGCTGGCCGGCCTGGCCCTGGCAGGCGCGGCGCTGGCAGGTGGGTGGTGGGCGCAGCGCAGTGGGGACGCCCCGTCGAGCTACCGAACCGCGAAGATCGAGCGAGGCCCGCTCGCCGCCGCGGTTTCTTCGGCGGGCACGGTCAACCCGGTGTCGCAGGTCATCGTGGGCAGCCAGGTGTCCGGGCAGATCAGGGAGATCCGTGCCGACTTCAACACCGAGGTCAAGCGCGGCCAGCTGATCGCGCGGCTCGATCCGGAGAGCTTCGAGTACAAGGTCCGCCAGGCCCAGGCCGACCTCGAGTCGGCGCGCGCCGCGGTGCTCAACGCGCAGGCCAACGTCGCCGCCGTGATGGCTGGCGTCTCCAGGGCGAGGCTCGAGGCCGACAACGCCCAGCGCGACGCGCAGCGCAAGCTCGAACTGCTCGGACAGAACTTCATCTCGCCGGCGGAGTACGACAACGCGCGCAACACCGCCGCGTCGCTGGCCGAGTCGCTGAAGGTCACGCAGGCGCAGCTCGACGTGGCCCGCGCGCAGGCGGTCAGCGCGCAGGCCTTGGTGCGGCAGCGCGAGGCCGCGCTGGCGCAGGCCAGGGTCGACCTGGAGCGCACCGAGATCCGCTCGCCGGTCGACGGCGTGGTCATCAAGCGCAGCGTCGACGTCGGCCAGACGGTGGCGGCGAGCCTGCAGGCCCCGGAGCTGTTCATCATCGCGCGCAACCTGCAGGACATGCAGGTCGACGCGTCGATCGACGAGGCCGACATCGCGCGCGTGAAGCCGCAGCAGCCGGTGAGCTTCAGCATCGATGCGTTTCCCGGGCGCGGCTTCGAGGGGCGCGTGAGCCAGATCCGCAAGGCCGCCGTGACCAGCCAGAACGTGGTCACCTACACCGTGGTGGTCCGCTTCGCCAACCCCGACGGCACGGTGCTGCCGGGCATGACGGCGAACGTGCGCATCGTCACGGACACGCGCGAGAACGTGCTGAAGGTGCCCAACGCGGCGCTGCGCGTGCGCCTTCAGGGCGTCGAGCCGGCGTCGGCGCCGCGTGTGGCGGGCGCCGGGCGAGCGCCGGCGCTCGGGCGCCTGCACACGCTCGACGACCAGGGCGCGGCGCAGGCCTGGAACGTGCGCCTGGGCATCAGCGACGGCGTGTCGACCGAGTTGCTCGTGCCGCCGGACGGCCCGCTCGCACAGGCCTTGCGCGAGGGGACGACCGTGATCACCGGTGTCAATGCGCCGGGGGCTGCCGGCGCGCAGCGCCCCGGGGGCGGCCCGAGGCCGATGTTCTGAGGCGGCGGCAGCCATGGCGCTCATCGAGGCGGAAGAGCTCGTCAAGACCTACACGATGGGCGAGCAGACCGTGCACGCGCTGCGCGGCGTGTCGCTGCGCATCGAGGAGGGCGAATTCGTCGCGGTGATGGGCGCCTCCGGCTCGGGCAAGAGCACGCTGATGAACATCCTCGGCTGCCTGGACCGGCCGACCGAAGGCCGCTACCGGCTCGCCGGCGAGGAAGTCGCGGCGCTCGATGGCGACGCGCTCGCCTCGATCCGCAACCGCCGCATCGGCTTCGTCTTCCAGCAGTTCAACCTGCTGCCGAGGACCAGCGCGCTGGAGAACGTCGAGCTGCCCTTGGTCTACGCCGGGGTGAAACCGGCCGAGCGCCATGCGCGGGCGCGCGAGGCACTCGCGCGCGTCGGCCTGGCCGAACGCGGCGGCCACACGCCGGCGGAACTCTCGGGCGGCCAGCAGCAGCGCGTGGCGATCGCGCGGGCGTTGGTGAACCGGCCGCAGCTCATCCTCGCCGACGAGCCCACCGGCGCGCTGGACACCCGCACGTCGCAGGACATCATGCAACTGCTCGCCGAGCTCAACGCACAGGGCATGACGGTGATCATTGTCACTCACGAGCAGGACATCGCCGCCTGGGCGGTGCGCCGCATCGTCTTTCGCGACGGCCGCATCGTCGAGGACGCGCCGCAGCGGCCGGTGCGCCCCGCAGCGCTGGCGGCGACCCCATGAACGCGCTCGCAGCCCTGCGCTCGGCCTGGCGAGCGCTGAGCACCAACCTGCTGCGCAGCATGCTCACCATGCTGGGCATCATCATCGGCGTGGCCGCGGTGATCACCATGATCGCGGTCGGCCAGGGGGCGCAGCAGCGCGTCGAGGCGCAGATCAAGGCCTTGGGCTCCAACGTCATGCTGGTGCTGCCCGGGGCCGTGTCGCAGGGCGGCATCCGGCTGGGCGCGCAGAGCGGGCAGACGCTCACCGAAGAGGACGCGAGGGCGATCGCGCTCGAGGTGCCCGAGGTGCAGGCGGTGGCGCCGTCGCTGCGTACGGGAGCGCAGATCGTCGCCGGCAACGCCAATTGGAGCACCCAGGTCTTCGGCACCTGGAGCGACTACTTCGAGGTGCGTGATTGGCCCGTGGCCGAGGGGCGCGTCTTCGAGGCCGGCGAGATCGCCGGCTCGGGCAAGGTGGCGATCATCGGCCGGACGGTGGCCGAGCAGTTGTTCGCCGGCGCCGATCCGATCGACCAGATCATCCGCGTGAAGAAGGTGCCGCTGACGGTGATCGGCGTGCTGGCGCGCAAGGGCCAGAACTCGATCGGCCAGGATCAGGACGACATCGTGATCGTGCCGCTGTCCACCTTCCGCAACCGCATCCAGGGCATGGGCGGAGGCCGGCTCAAGCGCATCGGTGCGGCCACGGTGAAGGTGCGCGAGGGCCTCAGCATGACGGCGGCGGAGCAGAACATCCGCGAGCTGATGCGCCAGCGACACCGCCTGCAGCCCGGACAGGACGACGACTTCAGCATCCGCAACCTCACCGAGATGCTCGCCGCGCAGGAGGAGTCGAGCCGGGTGATGACCCTGCTGCTGGCCGCCGTCGCCGGCGTGAGCCTGGTGGTGGGCGGCATCGGCATCATGAACATCATGCTGGTCAGCGTCACCGAGCGCACGCGCGAGATCGGGCTGCGCATGGCCGTGGGCGCGCGCGGCCGCGACATCCTCGGCCAGTTCCTCATCGAGGCGGTGACGCTCAGCCTGGTCGGCGGCGCGATCGGCGTGGTGCTGGGCGCGGCGGCGACCTGGGGCGTCGGCGCTTTCGCCGGCTGGCAGGTGGCGCTCAGCGCCGAGGCCGTGCTGCTCGCGGTGGGCTTCTCGGCCGCGGTGGGCGTGTTCTTCGGCTACTACCCGGCACGCCGCGCCGCCAGCCTGCTGCCCATCCAGGCGCTGCGCTACGAGTGAGCGCGCGGCAAGACCGAAGGAACGGGCCGCTATCATGCGCGCCACCCCGCAACCCGGAGAGCCTGTTTGGACCTCGCGCAGTGGATCTTCCTGGCCAAGGCGGCCGTCATGGGCATCGTCGAGGGTCTCACCGAGTTCCTGCCGATCTCGAGCACCGGCCACCTGATCCTTGCCGGCTCGCTGCTCGGCTTCACCGACGACAAGAGCAAGGTCTTCGACATCGCCATCCAGACCGGCGCGATCGTCGCCGTGGTGATCGTCTACTGGCAGCGACTGCGCGACACCGCGGCGGGCCTGGGCCGGGGCAGTGCCGCGGCGAAGCGCTTCACGCTCAACGTACTGATCGCCTTCGCCCCGGCGGTGCTGCTTGGCCTGCTGTTCGGCAAGACGATCAAGGCCCATCTGTTCACGCCCACCGTGGTGGCCACGGCCTTCATCGTCGGCGGTCTGGTCATCCTGTGGGCCGAGCGGCGTGGCGCGGACGCGCGCATCCACGCGGTCGACGACATGACGGCCTGGGATGCGCTGAAGGTGGGCCTCGTGCAATGCCTGGCGATGATCCCCGGCACCAGCCGCTCGGGCGCCACCATCATCGGTGGCATGCTGCTCGGCCTGGACCGCAGGGTGGCCACCGACTTCAGCTTCTACCTGGCCATCCCGACCCTGGTCGGCGCGGGCGCCTACAGCCTCTACAAGGAACGCGCGCTGCTCTCGGCGGCCGACCTGCCGCTGTTCGGCGTCGGGCTGCTGTTCTCGTTCGTGTCGGCGTGGATCTGCGTGCGCTGGCTGTTGCGCTACATCGCCAGCCACACTTTCACGCCCTTCGCCTGGTACCGCATCGCCTTCGGCATCGTGGTGCTGTCCACCGCGCACTTCGGCTGGGTGGGCTGGCACGAGTGAGTGCCTAGACGCGTTCGAACACCAGGTCCCACACGCCGTGGCCCAACCTGAGACCGCGGTTCTCGAACTTGGTCAGCGGCCGATAGTCGGGCCGGGGGGCGTAGCCCTCGAAGCGGTTCTTCAGTGTCGGGTCGGACGACAGGACGTCGAGCATCTGCTCGGCATACGGTTGCCAGTCGGTCGCGCAATGCAGGTAGCCGCCGGGGGCCAGCCGGCTCGCCAGCAGGGCGACGAAGGGCGGCTGGATGAGCCGGCGCTTGTGGTGGCGCTTCTTGTGCCAGGGATCAGGGAAGAACACGTGCACCCCGGCCAGCGACGCCGGCGCGACCATGCGTTCCAGCACCTCGACGGCGTCGTGCTGCACGATGCGCAGGTTGGCCAGGCCAAGCGCCTCGATGCGCTGCAGCAGCGCGCCGACGCCGGGCGGATGCACCTCGATGCCGAGGAAACTGGTGTCGGGGCGTGCCGCGGCGATCTGCGCGGTGGCGTCGCCCATGCCGAACCCGATCTCGACGACCAGCGGCGCGGCGCGGCCGAACGCTGCCGTGAAGTCCGTGACGGCGGCCGCGAATGGCAGCACGTAGTGCGGCGCCAGTTCGGCCAGCGCGCGCATCTGGCCCGTGCCCATGCGGCCGGCGCGCACCACATAGCTGCGGATGGCCCGGCGAGGCGATGAGTCGGCAGAGTTCATGAGTGACGGAATCGGCAGCAACGCGTTACACGCGGCGCGGCATTGTGCCGCAGCCGCCACAGTGCAGTCCCCCATTCGGTGGGCGTCCGGGCACATCCGCTGGGCGCTGGCGGGGCACCTCCGTAGACTGCAGTCACCCTTCCACCGAGGATCTGTCCATGCACACACCGCGCCACCTGCGTGCCCTTGCCCATGCCGCGCTCGCCCTGCTCGCCTGCGCAGCGATCGTGCCGCCTGCCGCCGCACAGGCCGGCACCACGCGCTACATCGTGGCCTACAAGCCAGGCAGCGCTGGGGCGGCCAGGGCGGCGGTGGCCGCCGCGCGCGGCGACGTGAAGCTGGCGATCCACGGCACGGACGCGATCGCGGCCGAGCTGCCGGCGCAGGCCGTCGCCGCGCTGGCCCGCAACCCGGCGGTCGAGTACGTCGAGGAGGACGTCAAGCGCTACCCGATGGGCGGCACTTCGCCGACCACCGGCACGCCCTACGCCGTCGGCCAGCTGCTGCCGTATGGCATCGCCATGGTGCAGGCTGACCAACTCGCCGGCGTCAGCGTGGCGAGCCGCAAGGTCTGCATCATCGACTCGGGCTACGACCGCAGCCACGAGGACTTGTCCGCCGGCGGCAACGTGACCGGCGAGTACGACCCGGGCACCGGCTGGTGGTACACGGACGAGAACCACCACGGCACGCACGTGGCCGGAACGGTCTCCGCGCTCGACAACGCCGGCGGCGTGGTCGGCGTCAACTCGAACGGCACGATCAAGCTGCACATCGTCAAGGTCTTCGGCGCCGAGGCCTGGGCCTACTCGTCGACCCTCGCCGCGGCGGCGAACAGGTGCCGAGACGCCGGCGCGAACATCATCAGCATGTCGCTCGGCGGCTCGTTCTCCAGCCGCACCGAGCAGCGCACCTTCGACACGCTGCTGTCGACCAACAACATCCTGTCCATCGCCGCCGCAGGCAACGGCGGCAACACGCGTGTCTCGTACCCGGCCGGCTACGGCAGCGTCGTCTCGGTGGCGGCGATCGACGAGGCCCGGCAGTGGGCGACGTTCTCGCAGTACAACAAGGACGTCGAGATCGCGGGGCCGGGCGTCAACGTGCTGTCCACCGTGCCGATGGGCACGGGCCGGGCTTCGGCGCTGAGTGTCGGTGCGGCCGCCTATGCGCCCGGCGGCATGGACGGCTCGCCGATCGCCAGCGTGGGCGCGCCCCTGGCCGACTTCGGCCTGGGCGGTTCGGCGGTGGCCGGCAGCATGAACGGCAAGGTCTGCCTGATCCAGCGCGGCACCTACGACTTCGCCACGAAGGTGTCGAACTGCCAGGTCAGCGGGGGGGTCGGCGCGGTCATCTACAACAACGTCGCCGGCAGCTTCGGCGGCACGCTGGGCGGCACGGTGACGGCCATCCCGTCGGTGACGGCCTCCGACACCGAGGGCGCGGCGATGCGCGGCCAGTTCGGCCAGACCGCGACGGTCAGCGTGACGGCGTCGAACTACGCCTTCTTCGACGGCACCTCGATGGCGACGCCGCATGTCTCGGCGGTGGCTGCGCTGGTGTGGGCGATGCGTCCGGAATGCACCGCGTCGCAGTTGCGCAGCTCGCTGAACCTGAGCGCGCTGGACCTGGGGCCGGCAGGCCGCGACAACAAGTTCGGCTATGGTCTCGTGCAGGCCAAGGCAGCGGTCGACCGCATCGCGGCGCGCGGCTGCGGCCGTTGAGCGTGGCGCCACGCTGGCATCGCGCCGCCACGTGCGGGTGCCGTTCAAGGGCGGAACGGCAGCTTCCCGAACTGCCTACGAGAGTTCGACGCCCTTCACCCGCGCGAGGATGACGTCCACGAGGGTCCCGTGCGGACCCTCCTGTGCTTCCGACCTTGCTCCACGTCGCGCCACGCGGAGCACACGAACCCTGCTCCAGGAATCCTGGGCGGGCGCCGGCAGCGTGAAGCCGGTGAGGGCTCCTTCCAGAGGACGATGGGCGAATACACGACCCCGGCGGCCGGCATGCCGGCCGCACCGATGCCCCGGAGCCGGTTGGCCTACCAGTTGTAGAGAACGCTCAGGCCGATGCTCTTTTCGTCC
>NZ_CALFYO010000020.1 GCF_937952055.1 uncultured Piscinibacter sp. | reverse complement strand
CTCAAACCCAGTCCGGATGAACACCGGACACAACCTATTGAAGCTTCACAGCTAGTCGCGTTTCGCGTGATGGTCCGCACGCTCGCTGCGTCCTCTCGCGTGCACGGCGGAAGGCGCGCTTCTAGACTCGCGCATCGACCTCCAACGCCGCCCACGGGCTGTCCATGGCGAACAACAACAGCATCGATTTCCGTCCTTCCGGCAGCATCGACTTCGAGCCGGTCGCCATCCCCGCCGCCACTGCGGCCGCCGCGCCCGCCGCGCCGGCGGACGACAAGATCGACCGCGATCCGCTGTCGATCAATTTCGGCCGCGAAAAGGTCCACAAGCCCAGCGCGACCGAGCGCATGCTCGCCGGCACGACGATCGACTGGCTGATCGCCTTCCCGATGGAGGCCCGTCCGAAGGCGATGTGCGAGAAGTATCCGCACTTGGCCAACCGGGTCGCCCGCGAGTGGGCCGACCCGGCCGCCGCGAAGCGCAGCCTGCAGGAACTGGTGGCCGACACGCGCTGGGGCAGCACGGGCTTTCCGGCGCAGGTGCAGGGCGAGCTCGAGCGGCTGCTGAAGCGGCTCGGCTGAACGCCGGCGGGCCGCGCCTCACATGGCGCGCGCGGCCAGCTCCTTCATGATCTCGTTGGTGCCGCCGTAGATGCGCTGCACGCGCGCATCGGTGTAGAGCTCGGCGATGGGGTACTCGCTCATGTAGCCATAACCGCCGAACAGCTGCAGGCACTCGTCCATCACCTTGCCCTGCTGTTCGGTGACCCAGTACTTGAGCAGCGCGGCGCGCTCCACGCCGAGGCCGCCGCGCAGGTGCTCGACCATCGCCGCATCGACGAAGGCGCGCGTGGCCAGCACCGTGGCCTGCACCTCGGCGAGCTTGAAGCGGGTGTTCTGGAAGTTCCAGATCGGCTGGCCGAAGGCCTGGCGCTGCTTGACGTAGGCGAGTGTCTCGTCGAGTGCACGCTCCATCGCCGCGACGCCGCCCAGCGCGACGATCAGTCTTTCCTGCGGCAGTTGCTGCATCAGCTGCACGAATCCCTGACCTTCGGCCGCGCCGAGCAGATTCTCTGCCGGCACGCGCACATCGTCGAAGAACAGCTCGGCGGTGTCCTGCGCCTTCATGCCGATCTTGTCGAGCAGGCGTCCGCGGCGGAAGCCCGGCGCCTGATCGGTTTCGACGACGAGCAGCGACATGCCCTTCGATCCCGCACCGCCGGTGCGGCAGACGACGATGATCAGGTTCGCGTTGCCGCCGTTGGTGATGAAGGTCTTCTGGCCGTTGAGCACGTAGGTGTCGTCGTCGCGCCTGGCGCTGGTGCGGATCGCCTGCAGGTCGGAGCCGGTGCCGGGCTCGGTCATCGCGATCGCGCCGATCAGCTCGCCGCTGGCCATCCGCGGCAGCCAGCGCTGCTTCTGCGCCTCGCTGCCGTAATGCAGCACGTAGGGGGCGACGATGCCCGAGTGCAGTCCGCCGCCGAAGCCGCTCAGGCTGGCGCGTGCTGCCTCCATCAGGATCACCGCATCGTGGCCGAAGTCGCCGCCGCCGCCGCCGTAGGCCTCGGGCAGGGCGGCGCAGAGCAGCCCCTGCGCGCCAGCCTCTCGCCAGGTGGAAGGTTCCATGCGACCGTCAGCGCGCCACTGCGCCGCGCGTGGCACCCAGCGTTCGGTGAAGAAGCGCCGCGCGGCATCCTCGAGCGCGCGGTGGTCGTCGCGCATCCAGGCGGAAGGGAGGTTGGGCAGGGCCATCGTCGTGTCTTCAGGAGTCGGCCTTGGCCGGGCGCTTGCGAGCCTCGAGCTGCGCGCGGCAGCTCTGGTTGATGTGGCGCAGCTCGGCGAGGGTGGCATCGATGTGGGCACGCCTGCGCTCCAGCTCGACGATCGCCGCGTCGGTGCGCGTGATCACGTAGTGGAGCTGCTGCGCGCGGCCCTCGCCGTGGTCGCCGTAGAGGTCCAGGTAGTGCTTGATCTCGGCCAGTGGCGAGCCGATCGCCTTGGCGCGCAGGATCAGCGCGAGCCGCGCGCGGTCACGCCGCGTGTAGACGCGCGTGCCGTTGATGCGGCGCGGCGCGAGCAGGCCCTTGTCCTCGTAGAAGCGCAGCGCGCGCAGCGTCACGCCGAACTCGCGGCACAGCTCGGCGATGCCGAACAGCTCGCCGGTGTCGTCGTCGCGGTGCGAGGCGACGAAGGCGCGTGCGGGGTCGGTGCGGGCCACGTTCGGTCTAGACCACGCGCTGCATGCGCAGCGCGACGCCCGTGTCGCCCTGCACCTTGAGCTTGCCGGGCATGAAGCCGGCGGCCGGTTCGATCTCGCCGCGCAGCATCGCGGCGAGGTGGTTCAGCGTGATGCCGACGGTGCAGTCGGCGTCGCCGCTTCGGTTGTCCACCGCACTGGGTAGCGACTGGTCGTCCACGAAGATCGTGCAGGCCTCGCCGCAGTCGAACTTCAGCGTGGCGTTCAGCCCGCTGTCGCCGCCGACCTTGGCGCGGATCGCAGCAGTGCATTCATCGAAGGTCATGGGGACGAGCGGAGAGACGCCGATGCGCTGCATGCTAGGCCGGCCGCACGGCCGCCGGTACCGCGTAATCACCTATACGCGATCAGGATGACGTTAACGTAACCTTGGCGACCATGACTGTCTCCTCGCGCTACGCCAGCGTGCTGCGCCCCGGCCTGTTCGACGGGCAGCTGCTGTGGGTGACCGGCGGTGGCAGCGGCATCGGCCGCTGCGTCGCGCACGAGCTCGCCTCGCTCGGTGCCACCGTGGTGATCAGCGGCCGCACGGCCGAGAAGCTCGAGCGCGTCGCGGCCGAGATCGCCGAGGACGGCGGCCGCGCCGTCACACGGGCCTTCGACATCCGCGACGAGGAGGCGGTGAAGGCCCACGTGGCCGAGGTGGTGGCCGGCCACGGCCCGGTCCACGGCCTGGTGAACAACGCCGGCGGCCAGTTTCCGGCGCCGCTGATGGCCATCAGCAAGCGCGGCTTCGAGGCCGTGGTGGCGAACAACCTCACCGGCGGCTTCCTGATGATGCGCGAAATGTTCCTGCAATCCATGCAGGAGCACGGCGGCGCCATCGTCAACATGACCGCCGACTTCCGCAATGGCATGCCCGGCATGGGCCACAGCGGTGCGGCGCGCGCCGGCATGGCCAACCTGACGCAGACCGCGGCCTTCGAATGGGCACATGCCGGCGTTCGCGTCAATGCGGTGGCCCCGGGCTGGATCGCCTCCAGTGGCATGGACACCTACGGCGGCATGACGAAGACGCTGATCCCCACGCTGAAGCACCACGTGCCGCTGCGCCGCCTGGGCGCCGAGGCCGAAGTCAGCGCGGCGATCTGCTTCCTGCTCAGCCCGGGCGCGGCGTTCATCACCGGCGTCACGCTGGCAATCGACGGCGGTGCGCCACTGGGCAGCCCGCTGTTCCCCAGCCCGGACCACGACAAGTCGGTGCCCTTCGACGGTTTTCACCGCGCGGCCGTGCCGGCGGTTCTCATGGGCGGCAGTTGATGCCGGTCCTGCACAGCCGGATCGACCCCGCCAGTGCCGCCTTCGCGGCGAACGCGGCGCGCATGGCGCAGCGCCTGGCCGAGGTACAGCGGCTCGAGGGCCTGGTCATCGCCGAGAGCGAGTCCAAGCGCCAGCGCTTCGAGGAGCGCGGCCAGTTGCTGCCTCGCGAGCGCGTCGCGAGGCTGCTCGACCGCGGCTCGGGCTTCCTCGAGCTCAGCCGCCTCGCCGGTCTCGGCATGCACGACGACGACGGCAAGAAGTCGGTGCTCGGCGGCGGCAGCATCGTCGGCATCGGGACGGTGGCTGGCAAGCGGGTGCTGATCTCGGCCAGCGACAGCGGCGTGAAGGGAGGCACGGTCGCGCCCATGGGCCTGAAGAAGGCGCTGCGTGCGCAGGAGATCGCGCGCGAGAACAAGCTGCCGCTGGTCTACCTGGTGGAGTCGGGCGGCGCCAACCTGATGTACCAGGCCGAGATCTTCGTCGACGGCGGGCGCAGCTTCGCCAACCAGGCGCGGCTGTCGGCGGCGGGCATCCCTCAGGTCGCGGTGGTGCACGGCTCCTCGACCGCCGGCGGCGCCTACCTGCCGGGACTGTC
This sequence comes from uncultured Piscinibacter sp., assembly GCF_937952055.1. GTDB lineage: Bacteria > Pseudomonadota > Gammaproteobacteria > Burkholderiales > Burkholderiaceae_C > Piscinibacter. Next base: position 703,696 of record NZ_CALFYO010000020.1, on the reverse strand, counting down.
GGACTACGTGGTGCTGGTGCGCGGTCGCAGCAGCATCTACCTCGCCGGCCCGCCCCTGGTGAAGGCGGCGATCGGCGAGGACGCCACCGACGAGGAACTCGGCGGTGCGCAGACGCACGCCGAGGTCACCGGGCTGGGCGAGTACCTGTGCGAGAACGACGCCCACGCCATCGCGCTCACCCGCGAACTGCTCGACAAGCTGCCGTGGGACGAGGTGGGTGCGCCACGCGCTTTCGAGGAGCCGCGCTTTGCGGCCGACGAACTGATGGGCATCGTGCCCGCCGACGACCGCGAGCCCTACGACGTGCGCGAAGTGATCGCGCGCTTGGTCGACGGCAGCGACTTCCTAGAGTTCAAGCCCGGTTGCGGCGGCGAGACGGTGTGCGGCCATGCGCGCATCCATGGCCACGCGGTGGCGCTCCTCGGCAACAACGGGCCGATCCAGCCCGAGGGCTCGACCAAGGCGGCGCAGTTCATGCAGCTCGCGGACCAGAGCGGCACCGCGCTGGTGTTCCTGCAGAACACCACCGGGTACATGGTCGGCTCGGCGGCCGAGCGCGGCGGCGCCATCAAGCACGGCTCGAAGATGATCCAGGCGGTGGCCAACACGCGCGTGCCGAAGCTGACCGTCGTGCTCGGCGGCAGCTATGGCGCCGGCAACTACGGCATGTGCGGCCGTGGCTTCGACCCGCGCTTCATCTTCGCCTGGCCCTCGGCGCGCACCGCGGTGATGGGTGGCGCGCAGGCGGCCCGGGTGATGGACATCGTCAACCGCGCCAAGCTCGGGCGCGCCGGCCAGGCCGCCGACGAAGCGGCGCTGAAGGCGATGAGCGATGCGCTGCGGCTGCGCCTGGACAAGGAGTCCGATGCGCTGTTCGGCACGGCTCGGCTGTGGGACGACGGCATCATCGATCCGCGCGACACGCGGCGCATCCTCGGGCTGTGCCTCGAGCTCGCTGCCGAGGCCGACGCCCGCAGCTTGCGCTCCAACAGCTTCGGCGTCGCGCGCTTCTAGAAGAAAGGCACTCTCATGAACTTCACCCCCGAGCACGAGCAGATCGCCGACACGGTGCGCAGGTTCGTCGTGAAGGAACTCAACCCGCACGTGGCCGAGTGGGAAGCCGCGCAGCAGTTTCCCAGCCACGAGGTGTTCAAGAAGCTCGGCGACCTGGGCCTGCTCGGCATCAAGTACCCGGCCGAATACGGCGGCATGGGCCTGGACTTCAGCTACTCGATGGTGATGGCCGAGGCGCTGGGCGAATGCAGCTGCGGCGGCGTGCCGATGGCCATCGGCGTGCAGACCGACATGGCCACGCCGGCGCTGGCGCGCTTCGGATCGGAAGCGCTCAAGCAGGAGTACCTCGCGCCGACCATCGCCGGCGACTACGTGGCCTGCCTGGGCGTCAGCGAAGCCAGCGGCGGGTCGGACGTCGCCGCGGTGAAGACCACCGCGCGCAAGGAGGGCGGCGACTACGTCATCAATGGCTCGAAGATGTGGATCACCAATGGCCTGCAGGCCGACTGGTGCTGCCTGCTGGCCAACACGTCCGAGGGGTCGCCGCACCGCAACAAGAGCCTGATCGTGGTGCCGATGGATGCGCCGGGCATCAGCAAGCAGAAGATCCGCAAGATCGGCATGGACTCGTCGGACACCGCGCAGCTCTTCTTCGACAACGTGCGCGTGCCGCAGCGCCACCTGATCGGCCAGGAAGGCATGGGCTTCACGTTCCAGATGCTGCAGTTCCAGGAAGAGCGCCTGTGGGGTGCGGCGAGCTCGCTGCGCAGCCTGGACCGGCTGATCGACAGCACCATCGAGTACACCCGGCAGCGTCAGGCGTTCGGCCGGAGCATCCTCGACAACCAGGTGGTGCACTTCCGCCTCGCCGAGCTGCGCACCGAGGTGGAGGCGCTGCGTGCGCTGACCTACCGCGCGGTGGAGATGTACGTCGGCGGCAAGGACGTCACCAGGCTGGCTTCGATGGCCAAGCTCAAGTGCGGGCGCCTCTCGCGCGAGGTGGCGGACTCCTGCCTGCAGTACTGGGGCGGCATGGGCTTCACCTGGGACAACCCGGTCTCGCAGGCCTACCGCGACAGCCGCCTGGTGTCGATCGGCGGCGGCGCCGACGAGGTGATGCTGGGCATCATCTGCAAGCTCGAGGGCACGCTGCCCAAGGTCGCCCCATGACGCCCGGCGAGGCGCCGCAACCGGTGGTGCTCGCGCGGCGCGCCGGCGCGGTGCTGCACCTCACGCTGAACCGCCCGGTGGCGCGCAACGCCATGACGCTGGGCATGGTGCTGGCCCTGCGCCAGGCGCTCTCGGAGGCAGAGCGCGACGGCGGCGTGCGCGTCGTCGTGCTGCGCGGCGCCGAGGGCCACTTCAGCGCCGGCGCCGACATCGCCGAGATGGCCGCCGCGCGCATGAAGCTGGCCGCCGACCCGGACGCCATCGTCGCCGTCAACGCCGCCTTCGGCGAGCTGTGCGCGGACTACGCCGGCACCGGCATCGCGGTGGTGGCGGTGCTGCAGGGCACGGTGATGGGCGGCGGTTTCGGCCTGGCCTGCGTGGCCGACGTGGCGATCGCCGCAGAGAGCGCGGTGTTCCGCCTGCCCGAGACCTCGCTGGGCGTGGTGCCGGCGCAGATCGCTCCCTACCTGGTCGAGCGGCTCGGCTATTCGCAGGCGCGGCGGTTGGCCGTCACCGGTGGGCGCATCGACGCGCGCACCGCGCTGTCGCTCGGCCTCGTCCACGAACTGCATGCGGATGCCGCGCTCGACCAGGCGCTGCAGCGCGTGTTGCACGAGATCCTGCACAACGCACCCGGCGCGGTGGCGGCCACCAAGGCGCTGATCGCGAGGGCGCGCCTGCACACGCCGGCTTCGCTGGTGCAGCATGCGGCCGAGGTGTTCTCGGCTGCCTCGATGTCGGCCGAGGGCATGGAGGGCATGACCGCCTTCCTGAACAAGCGCAAGGCGAACTGGATGCCGCAGTGAGCTTCGAGACGATTCTGGTGGCCAACCGCGGCGAGATCGCCTGTCGCGTGATGCGCAGCGCCCGTGCGCTCGGGTACCGCACGGTGGCGGTATACAGCGATGCCGACGCGGACGCGCCCCACGCGCAGCAGGCCGACCTGTCCGTGCACATCGGCGGCAGCCCGGCGGGCGAGTCCTACCTCAACGCGGTGGCCCTGATCGAGGCCGCGCGTCGCAGCGGCGCCGATGCGGTGCACCCGGGCTACGGCTTCCTCAGCGAGAACGCCGGCTTCGCGCAGGCTTGCCACGCCGCCGGCCTGGTCTTCATCGGCCCGCCGCCCGAGGCGATCATGGCGATGGGCGACAAGGTGCTGGCCAAGCGGCGCATGCACGATGCCGGCGTGCCCTGCGCGCCGGGCTCCCTGGGCGTGTCGCAGGACGATGCGCAGCTGCATGCCGAAGCCCTCCGGCTCGGCTTCCCGCTGCTGGTCAAGGCGGTGGCCGGCGGCGGCGGGCGCGGCATGCGCCTGGTGACCTCGGCCGACGGCATCGCCGAGGCGCTGGCCGGCGCACGCCGCGAGGCGAAGAGCGCCTTCGCCGACGAGACGCTGATGCTCGAGCGGCTGATCGAGCATGGCCGGCACATCGAGATCCAGGTGTTCGCCGACACCCAGGGTCACGTCATCCACCTCGGCGAGCGCGATTGCAGCGCGCAGCGGCGGCGGCAGAAGGTGGTCGAGGAGTCACCGTCGCCGGTGGTCTCGCCCGAGCTGCGCGAAGCGATGGGTCGCGACGCGGTCGCTGCGGCGCGGGCGGTGGGCTACGTCGGAGCGGGCACGGTGGAGTTCATCGTCGATCAGAGCGGCCGACACTTCTTCCTCGAAATGAACACGCGGCTGCAGGTCGAGCACCCGGTCACCGAGATGGTCACCGGCCTCGATCTGGTCGAGTGGCAATTGCGCATCGCCGCCGGCGAGCCGCTGCCGCTGACGCAGGAACAGGTGGTGTTGCGCGGCCATGCGATCGAGGTGCGGCTCTATGCCGAGGACCCCTATGCCGGCTTCGCGCCGCAGATCGGGCCGGTGCTGCACTGGCGGCCCGAGGCAGCGCTTCGGCCGGGCGTGCGCATCGACCACGGCCTCGCCGAAGGACAGCGGATCACGCCGTTCTACGACGCCATGGTGGCCAAGCTGGTCGCCCATGGCCGCGACCGCGCCGACGCCATCCGCCGCCTGCGTGCGGCGCTGGCCGACGCGCCGCTGCTGGGGCTGCGCCACAACGGCCGCTTCCTGCGCGACCTGCTCGACCACGGCGCCTTCCGTCATGGCGAGATGACGACGCAGTGGCTCGACGACGGACTGCGCGAGGGCGCGGCCCTGTTCGAGCGGCCGCGGCCGTGCGACGAGGACTGGTGCGTGGCCGCTGCGGCCTTCGCCTTGCGCGACGGCGCACCACAGCGGCCGGACAGCGTCGCCGCCTACGATCTGTCGCTGGCCTGCGATGGCGCCGAACGCACGCTGCGCGTGCGGCCGGGGAGGGGTGGCGAGGTCGGCATCACGTTCGACGGCGTGGTGCGCTCGCTGCGCCTGCTGGGCGCAGCCGATTGCGAGCTCCGTTACGAGTGGCTGGGCGTGGCGCGTCGGGTCGTCGCGCTGTGGCACGACGACGCGCTGCACCTCGCGCGCGAGGGCGCCGTGTTCGTCTTCGATGAGCCTTCTGCGCGGCCCCGCGCCGACCGCCTCGCCGACCCCGGCCACGCGCGCGCCCCGGTGGCCGGCGTGGTCGCCAGGCTCGCCGTGGGCGAGGGCGATGCAGTCGCGGCTGGCCAGCCGCTGGCCTGTGTGGAGGCGATGAAGATGGAGATGTGGGTCGCGGCCGGGGCGGCGGGCCGTGTGGCCCGCGTGGCGGTGCGGCCCGGCCAGCAGGTCGCCGCGGGCACTCTGCTGGTGGAGCTCGAACTGGCCGATCCCGCGGCCGACTGACGGAGAGCGGCATTGGACAAGGCCATCCTCACCTGCGCGCTGACCGGCGTGCTGACCAACCCGACGCAGCACCCGGTGCCGGTGACGCCGGCGCAGATGGCCGCGGAGGCGCGCGACGCCTTCAACGCCGGCGCGTCGATCATGCACGTGCACCTGCGCCGGCAGGAGGAAGGACTCGGCCACCTGCCGAGCTGGGACCCGGACGTGGCGGAGGCGGTGGTGAACGCCATCCGCGCTGCCTGTCCTGGCGTGATCATCAACCTGACCACCGGGGTGATCGGCACCGACATCACCGGCCCCGCGGCCTGCCTGCACCGCGTCAAGCCCGAGATCGCCGCCTGCAATGCCGGCAGTCTGAACTACCTGAAGATCAAGGCCGATGGCCAGTGGGCTTGGCCGCCGATGGTGTTCGACAACCCGGTGGCGAAAGTGCAGCAGTTCCTCGACGTGATGGCCGAGTGCGGCACGCATCCGGAGTTCGAGTGCTTCGATGTCGGCATCGTGCGCTCGGTGGGCATGTACCTCGACGCCGGCATGCTGAAGGCCGGCATGGGCCGGCCCGAATACAACTTCGTCATGGGCGTGGCCTCGGGCATGCCCTGCGATGCCGACCTGCTGGCGCTGCTGCCGCGCTGGGTGAAGCCCGGCAGCGTCTGGCAGACCACGCTGATCGGACGGGGCGAGATCTGGCCGGTGCACCAGCGTACCGCCGAGCTCGGCGGCATGCTGCGCAGCGGGCTGGAGGACACCTTCTACCTGCCGACTGGTGAGCGGGCTGCCGGCAACGGCGTGCTGATCGAGGCACTGGCGGAGTGCGCCAGGCGAGCGGGCCGCGAAGTGGCCAGCCCGGCCGAGGCGCGTGCATGGCTCGGGCTGCACGCCTGAGGCCCGGACGCCGAGGCGGCAGGCCCTTGGTGCCGTGCCCTCCCTGGCCACGCGCCTTCGGGAGCGTGGAGGGTCTCAGCCCTCGAGGGCCGTCACCTCGCTGGTGAGTTGAACGGCGGTCTGCAGCGTCGCCTGCAGCAGATTGCGCAGCAGTCGCAGGGCCAGCGCGGGCCGCTCGCGCTCCAGCTGCGCGAAGACCGCGCGGTCCAGTGACCAGCATTCGACCGGGGTGTCGGCGCGGACACTGGCGGAACGCACGCCGCCGTCGAGCAGCGCCATCTCGCCGAAGCTCATGCCGGCCGACAGCGTGGACAGGCGCTTCTGGCCGCCGGCGGCGAGGTCGACCACGACGCTGACCTCGCCGCGCATGAGGAAGTAGACGGCCTCGGCCGGGTCACCACGCTTCACCACCAGCGTGCCGGGCTCGAACGACTGCCTCGTCACCACGCGCTCCAGCACGGCAACGTCCTCGGCCGAGGTGCCGGCGCAGAGGCGGTGGTCGGCCAGCCCGGTCAGTCCGGCGTGGGCCTGCCCGGCGGTGTCGACCTGGTCCGCCAGCAGGCCGCGTTCGCACCATTCGAGTCCGAGGTCGAGCTGCGGCTGGAAGCTGAAGGCCCTTGCGGCGCGCGGATCGACTTCGTTGTCCAGCGCTGCGAGCAACTCGCCCCGGCGCACGCGGGTCAGCACCAGGTGCTGGCCGCGCACTGCGCAGCGGCCGATCAGGGCGGCGAGCATCCGCGTGGCGGCGCCGTCGACATGGGTCACCCGCTTGAAGTCGAGCACCGCGTAGCGCAGCGGCCGCGTGTCGTCGACGATGGCGTGCAGCACCGGCTCGATGGTGGCGAAGCGCAGGTCGCCCTGCAGCTCGAACACCCGCGCCTGCGCACCGCGCTCGCCGAGCACTCGGTTCTCCCCGGTGCCGCGGCGCCGCTTGGAGTGGAATTCCGCGAGGGTGTAGCTCGCCCGCACCGTCGACACCGCGGCGCGCGGCGGTTGCAGGAAGTGCAGGCCGAGGTCGCGCGAGATCGCCTCGCAGGCCTTCACGCCGCGCACGCTGTTGCCGCGCTCGTCCAGCGCCGGGGAGAACACGCCGATGCCGAGCTGCCCGGGCAGCACGGCGAGGATGCCGCCACCCACGCCGCTCTTGGCCGGCAGGCCGACGCGATAGACCCACTCGCCGGTGAAGTCGTAGACGCCGCAGGTGGCCATCACGCTGAGGATGGGGCCGACGTACTCGGACCTCACGGCGCACGTGCCGGTGCGCGGGTGGGTGCCGCCGTTGGCCAGCGTGGCGGCCATCAGCGCGAGATCGCGGCAATCCACCCGCACCGAGCACTGGCGGAAGTAGAGGTCCAGCACCGGCTCCGGGTCGCCGGTGAGGATCTCGTAGTTGCGCAGCATGTGGCCGATGGCGCGATTGCGATGGCCGGTGGCGCGCTCGGAGGCGAACACCGCGTCGTCGACGTCGAGCTCGCGCCCGGCGTACGCCGACATCACCGCGAGCATGCGCGCCTGACGCGCCTCGTCCGTGGCCCCGGCGACCAGCGACGTGGTGGCGATCGCGCCGGCGTTGATCATCGGGTTCATCGGGCGGCCGGTGCCAGGCTCGAGGCTGATCGAGTTGAAGGCGTCTCCCGAGGGTTCCACCCCGACGGTGCGGCGCACCTGCTCCATGCCGCGGTCCTCCAGCGCCATGCCGTAGACCAGTGGCTTGGAGATCGACTGGATGGTGAAGCGCTCGCGCGTCGTGCCGACCTCGTAGACGCGGCCATCGACGGTGGCGATGGCGATGCCGAACTGGCGGGGATCTGCCTTGGCGAGCTCGGGGATGTAGGTGGCGACGCGACCGGCGTCGAGACCGGCCAGCTGGCTGTGAAGTCGTTCGAGGTAGTCCTGGATGGGCGATGTCACGGGGGCGGGGCGGGTAGCGGACCCTGCTCCACCGCAACTTTCATGCACGGCACTGCACCGGCTTGGTGAGCCTGTGCGCGCCGCGCCGGCTCGCCGATCAGCAATCTTGGTGCAGTTCGGCCGTCGCCGGCACCAAATCGGGCGCCGGGTTGGCGGTGGCCGGCGGCGGCGCGGCGCGCTCGGCGAGCACCTGCTGCGCGTGTTCGTAGCCTTGGCGCACCACCTGGTCGAAGCGCTTCCAGTCGAGCATGCCCACGCGCAGCAGCGGCGGGTTGAAGTAGAGGTCGGTCAACGCGCGGGCCTGCTTGCGGCGCGACAGGCTGTACAGGATGGTCGAGTTGATCAGCAGCACCGCCAGGCTGGGCAACCGGTAGCGACGCGAGGCGCGCGGGCGCAGGCGGTCGAGCAGAATGGCCCAGCCGCCGGGCACCTCGTCGATCTCGAGCCGCCGGGGTCTGCCCGCGGCGAGGTCCACGCCGATCACCGTGCTCACCCCGCGCATGCGGCGCATCACGTCGACCGGAAAGTTATTGAAGGTGCCGCCGTCGCAGAGCAGGTCGCCGTCGCGGATCACCGGCGGCAGCGCGCCCGGAATCGCGATGCTGGCCAGCAGGGAGCGCACCACGTCGCCGCGCTGCAGCACCACCTCGCCGGGGTTGGAGAAGTTGCTCGCGATGCAGAAGAAGCCTTTCCACAGGTCTTCGAGCCCGGCCCCTTCGCCAATGCTCTCGGCCACCGCGCGACGCACGATGGTGCGCAGCCTGCGTCCCTTGATCAGCGAGATCAGCGGCAGCAGCGTGAAGTCGCCGGTAGGGTTGCGGCCGAATTCCTTGCGCGCCAGATCCTCCAGCTGCTGTGGGGGCTGGTCGGTGGCAATGAGCAGGGCCATCACCGCGCCAATGCTGGTGCCGCCGATCACGTCGACCTCGATGCCCTGCTCGCGCAGCGCGCGGTACACGCCCAGGTGCGCGAAGCCGCGTGCGCCGCCGCCGGCCAGCACCAGGCCCACCGCGCTGCGCGACTGGATGCGCGCCAGCCGTGCCATGTCGCCTGCGTGGCCGCGGCGCAGCTGAACGTGTTCGCTGATCGGCCGGCGCGCCAGCCAGCGCGCCGTGCCGGCGGGCATGCGCGTGCCCCGCGGGTGCAGCAGCAGCAGGATCTCGGCCGCCTCGACGCGCGATGCGGGGTCGAGCAGCAAGGCCGACTCGTTCGGGTGAATGATGGGGGCGGAGGTCGCGTCGGCGAGCAGCAGGATCTCGTCGGCGTGGCGCACGCAGCGCCGCGTCCAGTCGTTCGGCGCCGCATCGCCGACCAGCAGCACGAAGTCGTGGGTACCCTCGCACTCGTCCACCAGCCGCGTCACGCTGCGTTGCGAGCGCTCGTCGTCGACGGACAGGCCGGGCAGCCCCATGGCCTTGAGCCGTTGCTGCACCTCGGCGGCAGCGAGCACCGCGACCTTGCCGCGCTTGCCCAATTCGGCAGCGAGTTCGCACGCGAACTCGCCGGTGTCGATGCCCTCGCTGACGGGCAGCAGTGCCATCGTCACCGGCCGGTCGAGCGCCGCGCGCTCATGTTCGGTGCGCAGCCGCGCGATGATCTCGCGTGTCAGCGCCAGCGTGACCTGCGGGCTGCTGGCCTGCAACTGGGCGAAGTCCTCCTTGCCCAGACTGACCAGCACCGAGTCGCGGATCGCCACCAGCGTGGCCGAGCGCGGCTCGTCGGTGATCAGGCTCATCTCACCGATCACCTCGCCGCGCGAGACCTCGCGCACCACGCGTCGCGTGCCATCCTCCTCGATGTAGACGCGCAGCCGGCCGCTGATCAACAGGTAGAGCGTGTCGCCGGGCTCACCTTGCCGCATCAATGTCTCGCCGCCGCCCAACTGCATCCAGCGCACGCGGCCGCGCACCGCGTCGATGGCTGCCTCGTCGGTCAAGCCCAGGAAGGAGCGAAGGTGTTGGAGGAGAAGGTCGTCTCGGTGCGGTGGGCGGGGATCCGTGGACGTCATGGGAGCAGGTGGGGTCGGGCGCTCGGGCGCAGTGTTGGCGCGGCGGATTCTCCATGCAATGGCGTCGGCGCGCGTCGCATCGGCTCGCGGGAAAACCCGGGCATGCCGGCGCGCCAGTCTGCGTAGGCTTCGCAGCCGCTAGCATGGGCGATCAACAAAGGAAAACCATCTTGAACGAGGCGTCCGCGGGGCAGGCAGAGGAATCGATGGATCGCATGCGGCGCGCCGGACGCTGCCGCGCGGCCGGCGGCGAGTTCGCCGCCCAGCCGCTGCGCTTCCTCGCCGCCCGGGCCGTGCAGCACGACGCGCACACCGGCTTCGTTGCCGAGATTGTCCCGAGCGGCGATGCAATGAACCGGCTTGCCGCGGACAAGGGGTCCGGCTTCCGCCCGGAGAGCGTGGGCGGCAGGGTGCGCGCGATCACACCAGCCTGAGCCGGTGAGCCGTCCCGCCCACAACGTGGCCGGCGACCGGCGCAGGGCGCCCTGGGCCAGGGAGGCCCTCGGCGGCGCCGTGGCTTCGGTGGCCACGCTCGCCGTGGTGCTGACCATCGGCCTGCTCGGCTTCGCACCGCTGGGCGACGCGGCAGCGCCCCTGGGCGTTGCCGCCGCATTCGTGACGGTGACGGTGGGCGGGTTGCTGTTCGCGCTGCTTTCCGCCAGCACCATGCCGGTGGCCGGGCCGAGTTCGGCGACAGCGCTGATCCTCGCCGCCTCGATCGCGCCGTTGCTGCTCGATCCGGCCGTGGTCGGCGGCGGTGCGCGGGGCATCGAGCTGGTGCTCGCGGGCGCCGGCTCGATGGTCGTGCTGATGGGTGTGCTGCAGGTCGCCTTCGCGAAGCTCGGTCTGGGACGCATGGCGCAGTTCGTGCCCCAGCCGGTCCTCGCCGGCTTCATGAACGGCGTGGCGGTGCTGATCTTCCTGTCGCAGTTGCCGGCGCTGCTCGGGCTGGCGCCGGGTGCCGGACTCGCGGCGTGGCAGCCGGCGACGCTGGCCATCGGCATGGCTGCAGCCGTCATCACCTGGGCGATCGCCTGGCGCTGGCCGGGGTGGCCGGCACAGCTCTTCGGGCTGCTCGCCGGGCTGGGCCTCTATGCCGCGCTTCAGGAGTTCTGGCCGGCCGTGGCGCTCGGGTCCACGGTGGGACCGCTGCCGGAGATCGTGCCGCGGCCCGACCTGCCGTTCGAGCTGGCCGATGCAGGGGTGAGCGCGTTCCTGCGGCGCCATGCCCTCCAGGTGTTCACCGCCGCCACGGTGCTGGCGCTGATCGGCGCGCTGGAGTCGGTGCTCAGCGGGCTGGCCGTCGACCAGCAGCTCGACACGCAGCACGATGCCGGGCGCGACCTGATGGTGCTGGGCCTGTGCAACATCGTGGTCGGAATGTTCAGCGGCATGCCCGTGGTGGTGCTGCGTGCGCGTGCGCTGGCCACGCTGCATGCTGGCGGCGCCGGACGCCGCTCCGCCATCGCCGGCTCGCTGGCCTTCGGCGCGATGTACGGCCTGCTCGGCCCATGGATGGCGCTGCTGCCGAAGGCGGTGCTCGCCGGCATCATGGTCACCGTCGCACTGGCGCTGGTCGACCGCTGGACCCACCGCCTGTTCCTGCAGTGGCGAAGCGGCGAGCGCTCGAGTGATGTCTGGCAGTCCCTCGCGACGGTCGCGTGCGTGTGTGTCCTGACCGTCTGGCAGGGCCTGGCCGTCGGCATCGCCGCCGGCATGCTGGTCGCGCTGGTCCAGTTCGTGGGCAGCATGAATCGCTCGCTGGTGCGCTCGTCGGCCGGTGGCGCCTCGCGTCCCTCGCGCCGTGTCTACCCGCCGGCGCAGGAGAGCTTCCTGCGTTCGGCACGCGAGCGGGTGGTCGTGCTCGAGCTCGAGGGGGCACTCTTCTTCGGCAGCGCCGAGCGGCTGGCGCGCGAACTCGATGCCCTGCGCGGCAACGTCCGCTTCGCGGTCGTGGACCTGCACGGCGTCGGCATGATCGATGCGTCCGGTGGCATGCTGCTGCAGTTGCAGTCGAGCGCGCTGCGCCGCCGCGGCATCGCGCTGCTGCTGGCCGGTGTCAGCGAGGCGAATGCGCATGGACGGCGCCTGCGGGCCTTCGGCTGCTTCCGCGAGTCGCCGCGCGAGGACTGGTTCGTCGACGTCGACCGCGCCGTCGAGGCAGCCGAGCGGCAGATGCTGCGCGAGGCCCGACTCGAGCTCGGCGACGAACTCCTTCCGCCGGCGTCGAGCTCGCTGTTCCGCGGCCTCACGGCAGGGGAGTCCGCGCGGCTGCAGCAGCACATGCAGCGTCGCACGCTGCGCGCCGGCGAGACGCTGTTTCGCGAGGGCGATGCGGCCGACAGTCTGTTCGTGCTGACGCGCGGTTCGATCACCATCCTCGCCGGCCAGGCCGCAGGTGCGGCCGGACAGCGCTTCCTCAGCTTCTCGCCCGGGCTGATGCTGGGCGAGACGGCCATGCTCGACGGCGGCGGCCGCAGCGCCAGCGCCGTCGCGGACAGCGACGCCGAGGTCTGGCAGCTCACGCAAGCAGCGCTCGATGCGTTGGCACAGGAGGCGCCAGCGCTGGTGATGAGGGTTTATCAGAACATCGCGCTGCATCTGGCGGCGCGCCTGCGCCAGGGCACGGCGCCGAGGCACGCCGCCCGTCGGTGACCCCCCGATTCGGGGGGGTCTGTTCCGGGGAAACGCCTGTACAAGCTGCACTCGTAAGAAAAAGTGATCAGCGCACAGGTTTCAGGAGAGTCCCCATGCAGTTTTCCCTTCCACGCGCATTCGCGCGCACCTTGATCATTTTTGGCGCCCTGCCGGCGCTTCCCGGACTCGCCTTCGCGGGCGCGGGTTTGCTGACCACCGTGGTCACGCCGCTGTCGCCGTCGGTGACCTACAGCATCCTGGCCACGACCACGCCGGCGCGGCCGGCACTCGACACCTACATCGGCTACACCGTGAGCGTCGCCAACGTAGAAGGCAACACCATCAACAACATCAGCTTCACCGGCAAGACGGTGGTGACCGACCCCGACGAGCAGGCGGTGTTCAGCTCGGCCGAAGGCATCACCTGCACCACTGCGGCGGGCGGCACCGAAATCAGCTGCGCCATTGGTCAGCTCAAGGCGGGTGAGGCGTTCCCGACCTTCGCGGTGTTTTTCAAGGCCCCGGTGAAGGACGCGGCAAGCCCGCTGCCTGACGGTACCCCGGACCAGGTGACGTTCAGCGGCATCACCTACTACGCCGAGACGACGGGGGGCCCCACTTCTCCCCCCGACAACTCGGTCGCCGAGTGGACCACCGGCGCGGTCACGCTGGGCACCTTCAATCCGACCCTGGTGAAGTCGGCGGTGCAGAAGGGCGGCGGCAACCTGTACACCGGCTCGGGGGGCGTCACCTCGCCCGCCGATCCCTTCGCCACCACGGTGGACGTGCCGGCCGGCACGACGTTCACCACGGCCGAGATCCTGGAGTCGCCGGACGCCGTCAACTGCACGAATAACTTCAGCGCCTGCTTCCGCTCGGACATCACGATTCCCGGCACCTTCAGCCCCTACCTTTCGATCGTGCTGCGCCAGGACGCATCGACGATCCTCAAGGGCACGAAGATCGACAGCGTGCTGATCCAGTACACCGGCACCGACGGAACCGTGATCGTGGGCGATTGCGCCAGCCCGACCACGCCGCGCACCGACGGTCTGCCCTGCATCGCCAAGCGGACGTACTACAGGAACAAGACGGTCCCGGGCTGGACGGCCGATCTCGACGGCGACTTCGAGTGGACGCTGATCAACCTCTGGAACGGCTCGTACAAGGTCTTCTGACCCTGCCGTCGCGCAGGCCCGCTCAGCGAGCGGCCTGCGCGCCCAGCGCGATGCAGCGCTGGGCCATCACCCGGTTGCCCTTGGCCTCGTAGAGCGACAGCGCCTCGGCACGGTGGCCGAGGGCCTCGTCGAGGCGCCCGGCCAGGGCCAGAACCGCGGCCAGTTCGGCCAGCGCATCGGCCTGCAGCATCGGCGACTCGGTGCGCCGGGCCAGCTCGACGGCGCTGCGCGCCAGTCCCTCGGCCTGCTGCAGCTCGCCGGCACGCGCCAGGATGGGCGCGCGCACCATGCGCCACAGCGCCTGCGATTCCATGTCGTCCGCCGCCGTGGCCTCTTCGGCGGTGCGCGACTGCGCCAGCGCCTCGTCGTCGCGCCCCTGCTCGCGCGCGATGCGCGCGAGCAGCGCGGCCATCGTCGACAGGAAGTAGGTCTCGCCCTTGGTAGCGAGGAAGTCGCAGTCGGCCTGCACCTCGCGCTGGGCGAGGGCGAGGTCGCCGCCGTGCAGTTCCACGCGCGCCAGGTCGATGCCGGTCGAGGCTGCATACACGCCCTGGCCCAGGTCGCGCAGCAGTGCGCGGCTGCGGCGGTAGAGGGAGCGTGCGGCGTCGAGCTCGCCGTTCATCGCCTTGAGCTGCGCCAGCGCGCACATCACGTTGCACTCGACCTGCCGGTCGCTCAGGCCGGCGGCGAGCAGCTGCTCGCAGTCGACGATGGCCTGCGCCACCGGCATCGGGCCATTGAGCGCGTTGATGGCCAGCATCAGCCCGTTGCGCGCCACCAGCCGCTCGTTGCCGGCCCGGCGGGCGTGCGCGATCGAGTGCGCCACGCCCTCGCTGGCCTGCGTGAAGCGGCCGGCGATGCCGTGCACCAGCACGACCAGCCGCCAGGCGGTGGCCACTTCGTTGTGGGCGTTCTCGCGCTCGAGCGTGGGGATGAGCTCGTGGCACACGCGCAGCGTCTCCTCGCTCCAGTCGTCCTGCTGCTCGCCGCTGTACAGGCTCACGAACATGCCGAGCAGCCGGCTCGACGCCTTCAGGCGTGCGTCGCCGCTGCGATCGGCGGCGCCGGAGGCCTCGTCCAGCGCCTCGCGCGCGCCGGCGAAGTCGCCCACGCCGATCAGCGTTTCGGCCAGGTCGGGCAGCAGTTGCCAGCGCTGCGGGTCGTTGACGTCGAGCACCGCGACGGCGCGGCGGTACAGGTTGGCGGCGGCATGCATGTCGCCGCGCGCGGCGGCGCGCCGGCCCGCGCTGGACAGGCGCCGGGCCGCGTCGCTGCCGGTCGCCTGGCCTTGCGCGTCCAGCGGCCCGAGCTCGCGCAGGTAGCGGTGCGCCTGCTCGAGGTGGTAGCCGAGGATCTCCTCGAACTCCAGGCTGCGGTCGCTGTCGGCGTTGGTACGGTCGGCCCAGCGCACGAATTCCAGGTGCAGGTTGGCGCGCGCGCGCTTGAGCAAGCCGTTGTAGACCGTCTCGCGCACCAGGTGGTGGTGGAAGCGGTAGGTCAGCTGAACGCCGGACGACTGCGCCGGGTGGATGAAGCGCTTGCGCGTCAGCGTGGCCAGGTGGACCGGCAGTTCGCTGCGCACGGGTTGCGGCGTCAGCGATTCGACCGCCGAATGCGGGAACTCCAGCCCGATCACCGAGGCCGGCTCGACGGCCGCGCGCTCGGGACGCCCCAGCCCGTCCAGTCGCGCCTCGAGCAGGGCATGGATGGTCGGCGGCACGGCGATCTCGGCCGTCTCGTCGGCGCGCACCCAGCGATCGTCCTGCACGCGCAGGGCGCCGCTGTCGATCAGCATCGACAGCATCTGCTCCGCGTACAGCGGGTTGCCCTCGGCGGCCTGCACGATGCGGGCGGTGACCTCGGCCGACAGCCCGGCCGAGCCCAGCAGGTTGGTCACCACTTGCGCCGACGCGTCGTCGCTGAGCGGCTTGAGCACCATGCGCACCGAGCCGGGTTGGGTGCCCCAGGTGGCACGCTCCTCGATGAGGTCGTGGCGTGCGGTGGTGAGCAGCAGGATCGGCGCGTCCACCGCCGTGGACTGCACGTGTTCGAGCAGGTCCAGGAAGGCCGGCTCGGCCCAGTGGATGTCGTCGATGAAGGCCACCAGCGGCGCCGATGCCGCCCAGCCCTCGAAGAATTTGCGTGCCGCCCAGTTCAGTTCGACCAGCGGGAACGAGGCGGAGCTCAGGCCGGCCGCGCTGGCCAGGCGCTGCGCCACCTCGGCGTCGCCCACCGCAGCGAGCAGCTTCGCCTGCGCGATCTCGGGCGAGTCGGTGTCGCGGATGTCGGCTGCCTCGCGCACCATCATCAGCAGCGGCCAGAAGGTGATGCCATCGCCGTAGGGCAGGCAGCGGCCCGTCAGCACCCTGGCGCCGACGGCGATGCGGTCGATGACCTCGTGCACGAGCCTCGACTTGCCGAAGCCCGCGTCGCCGATCAGCGTGACCATGCGTGCGGCGCGCTCGCGTGACACCGCCTCGTACAGGTCGCTCAGCGTGGCGAGTTCCGCGTCGCGGCCGACGAGCGGGCGGTCGTGGCGTCGCACCAGGCCGTCCAGCCCGCGCGCTGCGACCAGGCGGTAGGCCGGCACGCGCTGCGCCTTGCCCTTGAGTTCGAGCGGTTCGACCGCTTCCACCTCGACGGCGTCGCGCACCAGCCGGTAGGTCACATCGCCCAGGTAGACCTGGTTCTCGGGCGCAGCCTGCTCGAGCCGTGCCGCGACGTTGACGGCGTCGCCGGTGGCCAGCTTCTGGTCGGCGGTGGGGTCGTCGCTGGCGACCACCTCGCCCGTGTTCACGCCGGTGCGATTGGCCAGCGCCACGCCGTAGCGGCCCATCAGGTCGTCGTTGACGCGGCGCAGCGCCGCCTGCATGCCCATCGTGGCGCGCACCGCGCGCAGCGCGTCGTCCTCGTGGGCGCGCGGCAGGCCGAACACCGCCATGATGGCGTCGCCGATGTACTTCTCGATCTTGCCGCCGTGGCGGGTGATCTCGACGGCCATGGCGGTGAAGTAGCGCTCCTTGACCTCGTGCAGCGCCTCCGGGTCGAGCACCTCGCCCAGCGCCGTCGAGCCCTTCAGGTCGGAGAAGACGATGGTCACCGTCTTGCGCACCTCGCGTGCGGGCAGCGCGGCCGGCGCCGCCACGAGCGGCGTGCCGCAGTATCCGCACATCCTGAATTTGGGCGGGTTCTCCTCGCCGCAGCCCGGGCACTTCAGCATGGGCACAGTCTAGCGGCTGGTCGGGCCGGCCTGACTCAGGGGGCGCCCTCGGCGAGGCCCATGGCCTCGCCCATGCGGATCGCCCGTCCGGGCGCCCAGTCGGCATTGAAGCGCAGCGTGTCCTTGGGAAACAGCAGCACGACCGTGGAACCGAGCAGGAAGCGTCCCATCTCGTCGCCGCGCTTCAGGCACACCTGGCCGGCGGGGTAGGACCACTCGCGCAGCGTGCCCGGCCGCGGCGGATTGACCACGCCATGCCACACGGTGGCCATGCTGCCGACGATGGTGGCGCCCACCAGCGTCAGCACGAAGGGGCCGTGCGGCGACTCGAACAGGCAGACCACCCGCTCGTTGCGCGCGAACAGGCCCGGCACGTGACGCGCCGTCGTCGGGTTGACCGAGAAGAGCTCGCCGGGCACGTGGATCATGCGCTGCAGCATGCCGTCGCAGGGCATGTGGATGCGGTGGTAGTCGCGCGGGCTGAGGTACAGCGTCGCGAAGCGGCCGTCGTCGAAGCGCGCGGCCAGTGCCGCGTCGCCGCCGACCAGGGCGGCGGTCGAGTAGCGGTGGCCCTTGGCCTGGATGATCTGGTCGTGCTCGATGGCGCCGAACTGGCTGATCGCACCGTCCACCGGGCACAACCAAGGGGCATCCGCGAACGGGCGAACGCCGGGCTTCAGGGCGCGGGTGAAGAAGTCGTTGAAGCTGGCGTAGTGGGCGATGTCCGGATCGTCCGCCTCGTTCATGTCGACGCCGTAGCGCGCCACGAAGCGCCGGATCATCGTCGTCGTCAGGCCGCCCGCCCGGCGCGAGGCCACGGCGCCGGCCAGCGCGGTCATGGCCTGCTTGGGCAGAAGGTACTGCGACAGGACGGCGAGGCGGTCGGCGAGGCTCATGGGAGGCGGGATTGTATCGACGGCCCCCGCCCGGCCCGTGCCGACGCGACAGGCTTCACGCGCCGGGCGCTGCGACGACCCGATGCAGCTCAAGCTGCCGGCCGGGCGGCCGATAGCCAGACCGTGTGGGTGCGCGATGGTCGCGTCCCGCCTGTCCGATCAACGCCTTTCGTCAGGATTGCCCATGAAGTACAAGACCCTCTTCGCCGCCGCTGCGCCTGCGATGCAGGCCGCGCCGGCCCACGACTGGCAGAGTTTCTGAGCGCGCGCGGCGCACCGGCCTCAGAGGTCGGTGCGCAGCTTCCAGATCTCCGGGAACAGCACCACGTCGAGCATCCTGCGCAGGTAGCCCACGCCGCTGGTGCCGCCGGTACCGCGCTTGAAGCCGATCACCCGCTCGACCGTGGTGACGTGGCGGAAGCGCCAAAGTCGGAATGCGTCCTCCAGGTCGGTGAGCTCCTCGCCGAGCTGATAGAGATCCCAGTGGTGTTGCGGGTCGCGGTAGACCGTCAGCCAGGCCTGCTCGACGGCGTCGCTGGCGGCATAGGGCAGAGTCCAGTCGCGTTCCAGGTGGCTGGCCGGCACCGCGATGCCTCGACGGGCGAGCAGGCGCAGCGATTCGTCGTACAGCGACGGCGCGCGCCAGGCCGCCTCGACCTTCGCCAGCAGATCGGGCCGGTGCGCATGCGGCTTGAGCATCGCCGCGTTCTTGTTGCCCAGCATGAACTCGATGCAGCGGTACTGCCAGCTCTGGAAACCGCTGCTGTTGCTCAGATAGGGGCGGATCGCCGAGTACTCCGGCGGTGTCATCGTCGCCAGCACGTCCCAGGCGTGCACCAGCTGCTCCATGATCTTGCTGACGCGCGCGAGCATCTTGAAGGCGCTGCCCAGCTCATCGCGCGCGATGCAGCCCACCGCGGCGGACAACTCGTGCAGCATCAGCTTCATCCACAGCTCGCTGGTCTGGTGCTGCACGATGAACAGCATCTCGTTGTGGTCGGGCGAGAGCGGTGCCTGTGCGTTGAGCACGGCGTCGAGCTTCAGGTAGTCGCCGTAGCTCATGTCGCGGCTGAAGTCGAGCTTGGCGCCTTCGTCCGCGACGATCCGCTCGCCGCCTTCGGGGTGGTGTGGGCAGGTCATGTCACGGCTGCCTTGCGATGGAAGCGCGCCTCCTGCCATTCGCCCGACTCGAGCACCTGGCGCAGGTGCTCGACGGCGTCCCACACGTCGACGTAGCGCGTGTACAGCGGCGTGAAGCCAAAGCGCAGGTTGTCCGGCGCGCGGAAGTCGCCGATCACACCACGCGCGATCAGCGCCTGCACGATCGCGTAGGCGCCCTCGGCGCGCGACAGGTTGACCTGGCTGCCGCGTTCGCCCTCGGTGCGCGGCGTGATGATCGACACGCCGTGGCCGCCGCAGCGTTCCTCGACCAGCGTGATGAACAGGCTGGTCAGTGCCAACGACTTGCGGCGCAACGCGGCCACGCCGCCCAGCGGCTCGGCGGCCAGCACGGTGTCGACGCCGGCGTCCAGCGCCGTCAGCGACAGCACCGGCGGCGTGCCGCAGGCGAAGCTGGTGATGCCGGAGGCCGGCCGGTAATCGGCGGCGAACTCGAAGGGCGCCACATGGCCGAACCAGCCCGTCAGCGGTTGCCACAGTCCGTCGGTCTCCATGCGCCGCAGGTTGCGCGGATGCACCCAGAGGAAGGCCGGGGCGCCGGGGCCGCCGTTGAGGTACTTGTAGCCGCAGCCGACGGCGAAGTCGGCGTCGGCCCCGTTCAGGTCCACCGGCACCGCGCCGGCCGAATGCGCCAGGTCCCACACCGCCAGCGCGCCGCAGGCATGCGCCGAACGCGTCAGCGCGGCCATGTCGTGCATGCGTCCGGTACGGTAGTTCACGTGGGTGAGCAGCAGGATCGCCAGGTGCTCGTCGAAGCGCGCCGCGACTTCATGGGGCTCGACCAGTTCGAGCGTGAAGCCGTGCTGCGCCGCCAGGCTCTGCGCGATGTACAGGTCGGTGGGGAAGTTGCTGCGCTCGGAGACGATCACCCGGCGCTGCGCCTGGTCACTGGACTTGACGATCTCGATCGCGCTGCTGAGCACCTTGTAGAGGTTCACCGAGGTCGAGTCGCCGGCCAGCGTCTGCCCCGGCTCGGCGCCGATCAGCCGGCCGATCTTCTCGCCGATGCGCTGCGGCAGGTCGACCCAGCCGGCGCTGTTCCAGCTGCGGATGAGGCCGACGCCCCATTCGGATTCCACGGCCTGCTGCACGCGTCCCGCGGCGGCGGCGGGCAGCACGCCGAGCGAGTTGCCGTCCAGGTAGATCACCCCCTCGGGCAGAGTGAACTGGGCGCGCAGCGCGGCCAGCGGGTCGCGAGCGTCCAGCGCTGCGGTGTCTTGTCGGGAGGTCATGCCAGTTCTCTCAGGATGGCGCGCACCGGGCTGGCACAGGCCTGCACCAGCTTCAGCGGCAGCGCGATGAGCTCGTAGTCGCCTTCCGCGACGTCGTCGAGCAGCAGGTTCTCGAGCACGCGCAGGTCGTGCTTGAGCAGCCGGTGGTGGCTGGGCAGCGTCTTGCTCGTCGCCGGGTCGACCGACTGGCTGTCGATGCCGACCAGTGTCACGCGCCGCGCGGCCAGCAGATCGATCGTCTCCGGCGCGTAGGCGGAGAAGGCCTCCGACCAGGCCGTCGGCGCCTGCTCGCAGGTGCGCACCAGCACGCGCGGCGGCAGGTCCGCCAAGGCGTGGGCGAGGTGCTGCGGCGTCACCAGCGGACCGCAGCCGATGGCGTGGATCACGCGGCAACGGCCGATGAAGGGCTCCAGCGGCACGGCGCCGATGGCCGCCGCGCCGTCGGCGTAGTGCAGAGGCGCGTCGGCATGCGCGCCGAGGTGAGGCGACAGCGTCAGTGCGCTCAGGTTGACCGGACAGCCGGGGGCGATGCGCGCCGTCCAGCGCTGCTCGTAGGCCTGGTCGCCGGGAAAGGCTGGCGTGGCAGGGCCCAGGGCGGGGGAGATGTCCCAGAGTCGACGCATGATGCCGACATTCTAGATGCTTGACACTTGAAATATCAAACCCTAAAGTTGAACCCGACACGAAGGGAGCTCACGGCATGCGCATCACCTGCATCGGCGGCGGCCCGGCCGGCCTGTACTTCGCGCTGCTGATGAAGCAGCAGGACCCGGCCCACGAAGTCACGCTGATCGAGCGCAACGCGCCGTCCGATACCTTCGGCTGGGGCGTGGTCTTCTCCGACCAGACGCTGGGCGCATTGCGGCGCGCCGATGCGAAGACGGCCGGCCAGATCCACGACGCCTTCAACCACTGGGACGACATCGACGTCCACTTCGAGGGTCGCACCATCCGTTCTTCCGGCCATGGCTTCTGCGGCATCGGCCGCAGGCGGCTGCTCAACATCCTGCAGGCACGCTGTGCGGAGCTGGGCGTGAACCTGCGCTTCTCCACCGAATGCCCGGACGATGCGGACGTCGATGCCGACCTGATCATCGCCGCCGACGGCTTGAACAGCCGCATCCGCAGCAAGTACGCCGCCACCTACCAGCCCGACATCGACCTGCGCCGCTGCCGCTTCGTCTGGCTCGGCACGAAGAAGCTGTTCGACGCCTTCACCTTCGCCTTCGAGAAGACCGAATGGGGCTGGTTCCAGGCCCATGCCTACCGTTTCGACGAGACCACCTCGACGTTCATCGTCGAGACGCCCGAGGAGGTGTGGCGCGCCGCCGGTCTGGAGCAGATGGGCAAGGAGGAGGGCATCGCCTTCTGCGAGAAGCTGTTCGCGAAGTACCTCGACGGTCATGAACTGATGAGCAACGCGGCGCACCTGCGCGGCTCGGCGCAGTGGATCCGCTTTCCGAGGGTCGTCTGCAAGCGCTGGGTGCACCACAACGGCCACGCGCCCGTGGTGCTGATGGGCGACGCGGCGCACACCGCGCACTTCTCCATCGGCTCGGGCACCAAGCTGGCGCTCGAGGACGCCATCGACCTGGCCGACCGCATCGCGGCCCATCCCGGCGACCTGCGCGCCGCGCTCGCCGAGTACGAGGACCGCCGCGGCGTCGAGGTGCTGAAGATCCAGAACGCGGCGCGCAATTCGACCGAGTGGTTCGAGAACGTCGAGCGCCACGCCAGGCTCGCGCCGGAGCAGTTCGCCTACGCGCTGCTGACCCGATCGCAGCGCATCTCGCACGAGAACCTGCGGCTGCGCGACGCGCGCTACGTCGGAGAGCTGGAAGGCTGGCTGGCCGGCAAGGCGGGGCTGGACCCGCAGCCGCTGCCGCCGATGTTCACGCCCTTCACGCTGCGCGGCGTGACGTTGAAGAACCGCGTCGTGGTCTCGCCGATGGCGCAGTACAGCGCCGTGCACGGCGTGCCCGGCGACCACCACCTGGTGCACCTCGGCGCGCGGGCGATGGGCGGCGCCGGCCTGGTGTTCTGCGAGATGACCTGCACAACGCCCGACGCGCGCATCACGCCGGGCTGCCCGGGGCTCTGGAATGACGAGCAGACGCAGGCCTGGAAGCGCATCGTCGACTTCGTGCACGGCCACAGCGGCGCGAAGATCGCCATGCAGCTCGGCCACGCGGGGCCGAAGGGCTCGACGCGCGTGCCCTGGGAGGGCGAGGACCTGCCGCTGCCCGAGGGCAACTGGCCGCTGCTGTCGGCTTCTCCGCAGCAGTACCTCGACGGCGTCAGCGCCTGGTCGAAGGCGATGACGCGCGCCGACATGGACCGCATCCGCGACGACTTCGTCGCCGCGACGACGCGCGCCGTCGACGCCGGCTTCGACTGGCTGGAACTGCACTGTGCGCACGGCTACCTGCTGTCGGCCTTCCTCTCGCCGCTGACCAACCAGCGCAGCGACGACTACGGTGGCCCCATCGAGAACCGCCTGCGCTGGCCGCTGGAAGTGTTCGCCGCGATGCGCGCGGCGTGGCCGCAGGACAAGCCGATGTCGGTGCGCATCTCGGCGCACGACTGGGTGCCCGGCGGCAACACGCCGGCCGACGCGGTGGCGATCGCGCGCGCCTTCAAGGCCGCGGGCGCCGACCTGATCGACGTCTCCTCCGGACAGGTGAGCAAGGAGCAGCGGCCGGTCTATGGCCGCATGTACCAGACGCCCTTCGCCGACCTGATCCGCAACGAGGTCGGCATCGCCACCATGGCGGTGGGTGCGATCAGCGAGGCCGACCACGTGAACAGCATCGTCGCCGCCGGCCGCGCCGACCTCTGCGCAATCGCCCGGCCGCACCTGGCGAACCCGGCGTGGACGCTGCTGGAGGCGGCGAAGATCGGCCACACCAGCGGCGTGGGCGCCGACTGGCCGGTGCAGTACCTGTCGGGCAAGAGCCAGCTCGAGCGCAACCTCGAGCGCGAGCGCCAGATGGCGGCGCAGACTGCCGGCCTGTCGCCGCAGGAACAGGCCAATCTGGCGCAGGGGGTGTGAGGATGGCGTCCTCCCCGCTCGGCGTGGCCGACGTCGAATCGCGCGTCGTCGACGACCATCACCAGGCGCTCAAGCTCTGGCTGCGCCTGCTCGCCTGCACCACCCGCGTCGAGAACGTGATCCGCCAGCGCCTGCGCAGCGAGTTCGGCACCACGCTGCCGCGCTTCGACCTGCTGGCTCAGCTCGATCGCGAGCCCGAGGGCCTGAGCATGGGTGAGCTGTCGGCACGGATGATGGTCACGGGCGGGAACGTCACCGGCATCGTCGACCAGCTGGAAGCGGAAGGCCTGGTCGTGCGCGCCGCCCACCCGACCGACCGCCGCGCGTTCCAGGTGCGACTCACCGCCGCCGGCCGCCGCCAGTTCCGCCGCATGGCGACGGTGCACGAGGCCTGGGTCATCGAGCTCTTCGACGGCTGGACGCCGGCGCAGAAGACGCAGGTGCACGGCCTGCTCGCCACGCTGAAGCTGCACCTGGCGACGCTGGAAGCGCCGCAGGCAACCCGGATCAAACGCAAGGAGAGCGCATGACGCGCGCCATGGACCCTCATCTCGCCGGCGGCAACCGCCGCACGGCGGCCGACTTGCGGCCGCAGCACTTCGGATGGCGCGTGGAACGCCGCGTCGGCGTCATCACGCTCAACCGGCCCGAGCGCAAGAACCCGCTGACCTTCGACTCCTACGCCGAACTGCGCGACCTGTTCCGCACGCTCGCCTGCGCCGACGACGTGCGTGCCGTGGTGGTGCAGGGCGAAGGTGGCAACTTCTGCTCCGGCGGCGACGTGCACGAGATCATCGGCCCGCTGATCGCGATGCCCATGCCGGACCTGCTGACCTTCACGCGCATGACGGGCGACCTGGTCAAGGCGATGCGCGCCTGCGGGCAGCCGATCGTGGCGGCGGTCGATGGCGTGTGCGCCGGCGCCGGTGCGATCGTTGCGATGGCCTCCGACCTGCGCGTCGGCACGGCGCGCAGCAAGGTGGCCTTCCTGTTCACGCGCGTCGGCCTGGCCGGCTGCGACATGGGCGCGTGCAGCATCCTGCCGCGCATCGTCGGCCAGGGGCGTGCCTCGGAACTGCTCTTCACCGGCCGCGCGCTGCCCGGCGACGAGGCCCTGGCCTGGGGCTTCTACAACCGGCTTGCCGAGCCGGACGCGCTGGGCGCCGAGGTGCTGGACTGGGCCGCCGAACTCGCCGCCGGCCCCGGCTTCGGCCACGCGATGACCAAGCGCATGCTGCACCAGGAGTGGGCCATGGGCGTCGACGAGGCGATCGAGGCCGAGGCGCAGGCGCAGGCGATCTGCATGATGACGCAGGACTTCCAGCGTGCGTACCACGCCTTTGTCGCCAAGGGCAAGCCGCAGTTCGAGGGCGACTGACATGAAGACCGACCATCTCGACTGGCCCTTCTTCGAGACGCAGCACCGCAGCCTGGCGGGCGAGCTCGGCGCCTGGGCTGCGCGCCACCTGCACGCAGGCGACCACGGGCCCGACGTCGACGCGCAGTGCCGTGCCCTGGTGCAGGAGCTCGGCGAGGCGGGCTGGCTGCGCCATGCCGTGGCCGGCGCGGCCTACGGCGGCGCGGCCGAGGCCATCGACACGCGCGCGATCTGCCTGCTGCGCGAGACGCTGGCCTGGCACCACGGACTGGCCGACTTCGCCTTCGCGATGCAGGGCCTCGGCTCTGGCGCAATCTCGCTGGCCGGCACGCCGCAGCAGCGCGCACGCTACCTGCCGCGCGTGGCCGAGGGCCGGGCGCTGGCGGCGTTCGCGCTGTCCGAGCCGGGCGCCGGCTCCGACGTCGCGGCGTTGCTCTGCAACGCCCACGACGACGGCGACGCCTACGTCATCGACGGCGAGAAGACCTGGATCAGCAACGGCGGCATCGCCGATTTCTACGTGGTGTTCGCGAGGACCGGCGAAGCACCCGGATCGCGCGGCATCTCCGCCTTCATCGTCGACGCCGGCACGAAGGGCTTCGAGATCG
Organism: uncultured Piscinibacter sp.; assembly: GCF_937952055.1. GTDB lineage: Bacteria > Pseudomonadota > Gammaproteobacteria > Burkholderiales > Burkholderiaceae_C > Piscinibacter. Next base: position 678,560 of record NZ_CALFYO010000020.1, on the reverse strand, counting down.
CGCAGCGCATCGACGTCATCGCACCGCATCCGCTGGCGCGGTTGCGCTTCGACGCCTGCCGCGTGCCGAAGTCGCAACGCATCGGTGCGCCCGGTGAAGGCTTCAAGATCGCCATGCGCACGCTCGACGTGTTCCGCACCTCGGTGGCCGCCGCGGCGCTGGGCTTCGGCCGGCGTGCGCTGCACGAAGGGCTGGAGCGCGCGAAGACGCGCAGCATGTTCGGCCAGCGCCTGGCCGACTTCCAGCTCACCCAGGCGAAGCTGGCGCAGATGGCCACCATCATCGACGGCGCGGCGCTGCTGACCTACCGCGCGGCCTGGCAGCGCGACCAGGGCCGCACGGTGACGCGCGAAGCGGCGATGGCCAAGATGGCCGCCACCGAGGGCGCGCAGCAGGTGATCGACGCGGCGGTGCAGCTGTGGGGCGGCCAGGGCGTGGTCAGCGGCAACGTCGTCGAGTCGCTCTACCGCGAGATCCGCTCGCTGCGCATCTACGAGGGCGCCACCGAGGTGCAGCAGCTGATCATCGGGCGTGACCTGCTCAAGGAGGCTTGAGATGCCCTCGGCGCACATCGACACCTTTGCCGCCGACCACCTGCCGCCGCGCGAGCAGTGGCCGGAGTTCCTCTTCGAGGCACCCGAGCTGCAATTCCCCGAGCAGCTCAACTGCGCCAGCGAACTGCTCGACCGCTGGGTGGCGGCGGGGCAGGGCGGGCGCCTGTGCGTGCAGGGTGCCGGCGTGCGCTGGAGCTACGCCGACCTACAGGAGCAATCCAACCGCATCGCGCGCGTGCTCGTCGAGGACATGGGCCTGGTGCCTGGCAACCGCGTGTTGCTGCGCGGTGCCAACTCGCCGATGCTGGCCGCCTGCTGGTTCGCGGTGGTCAAGGCCGGCGGCATCGCCGTGGGCAGCATGCCGCTGCTGCGCGCCAAGGAGCTGACGCAGATCGTCACCAAGGCCGAGATCACGCACGCGCTGTGCGATGCGCGCCTGGCGCAGGAGCTGGCGCTGGCGCGCCCCGCCAGCCCGACGCTGACGCGCGTGATGCACTTCAACACGCCGGACGCAAACGAGCTCGACGCCCGCGCCGCAGGCAAGCCGGCGGGCTTCGACAACGTGCCGACGTCGAAGGACGACACCTGCATCATCGCCTTCACCTCGGGCACCACCGGCCAGCCCAAGGGCACGATGCATTTCCACCGCGACGTGATGGCCGCCTGCGCCTGCTGGCCGAAGCACGTGCTGCGGCCGGCGCGCGACGACGTGTTCATCGGCAGCCCGCCGCTGGCCTTCACGTTCGGGCTGGGCGGTCTGCTGCTCTTCCCGCTGTCGGTGGGCGCCTCCACCGTGCTGCTGGAGAAGGCATCGCCCGACGTGCTGCCGGCGGCGATCGCGCACCACCGTGCGACGATCCTCTTCACCGCGCCGACCTCCTACCGCGCGATGGCGCCGCTGCTCGCCGGTCACGACCTGTCGTCGCTGCGGAAGAGCGTCAGCGCCGGCGAGGCACTGCCGGCGGCCACGCGCGCGCTGTGGAAGCAAGCCAGTGGCATCGAGATGATCGACGGCATCGGCTCCACCGAACTGCTGCACATCTTCATCTCGCACGACGAGGCTCACGCCAAGCCGGGCGCCACCGGCACGCCGGTGCCGGGCTACGTCGCCTGCGTGATCGACGACGACGGCAGGCCTCTGCCGCGCGGCCAGGTGGGCCGCCTGGCCGTCAAGGGCCCGACCGGCTGCCGCTATCTCGACGACGATCGCCAGCGCCAGTATGTGCAGCACGGCTGGAACGTCACCGGCGACGCCTACCTCGTCGACGACGAAGGTTGCTTCGTCTACCAGGCGCGCACCGACGACATGATCGTCAGCGGCGGCTACAACATCGCCGGCCCCGAGGTGGAGAGCGCGCTGCTGCTGCACCCCAAGGTGGCCGAATGCGGCGTGACCGGCGAGGCCGACGCCGAGCGCGGCCAGATCGTCAAGGCCTTCGTCGTGCTGCGCCCCGGCCACGAGCCGTCGGAGGAACTCGTGCGCGAGCTGCAGGACTTCGTCAAGCAGGCCATCGCGCCCTACAAGTACCCGCGGGCGATCGAGTTCCGCAGCGCGCTGCCGCGCACCGAAACCGGCAAGCTGCAGCGCTTCAAGTTGAGACAAACGTCATGATGCAGGTGCTGCAACCCCCGGGCTGGGAGAAGCCCAAGGGCTATGCCAACGGCGTTGCCGCCGAAGGGCGGATGGTGTTCGTGGCCGGCCAGATCGGCTGGAACGCCGCCTGCCGCTTCGACAGCGACGACTTCGTCGCGCAGACGCGGCAGGCGCTGGCGAACGTCGTCGCGGTGCTCGCCGAGGCCGGCGCCACGCCGGCACACATCGTGCGCATGACCTGGTACGTCACCGACAAGCGGGAGTACCTGTCGCGCGGCCGCGAGGTCGGTGCGGTGTTCCGCGAGCTGATCGGCGTGTACCACGCGGCGATGAGCGCGGTCGAGGTGAGCGCGCTGATGGAGGACCGCGCCAAGGTGGAGATCGAGGTCACGGCGGTGGTGCCGCGCTGACATCCCCCGCGGCCGGCGCGGCGAGGGGTGCCTCGTAGAATCGCGCGGGCCATGAGCTCCCGCGTCCTCGCAGCCGACCACCCGCCCGCGACCGTGCTGCCGGGCCTGGCGCTCGCCGCGGCCGGCGCCGTGGCCTTCTCGGGCAAGGCGATCATCGTCAAGCTGGCCTACCGCCATGGGGTCGATGCGGTGACGCTGATCATGTTCCGCATGCTGTTCGCCCTGCCGCTGTTCCTGGCGCTGGCCTGGTGGGCAGGGCGCGGCAAGCCGGCGCTGGATCGCCGCGACAAGCTGGCCGTGCTGGGCCTGGGCTTCAGCGGCTACTACCTGGCGAGCTTCCTCGATTTCGCCGGCCTGGCCTACGTGACGGCGAGCTTCGAGCGCCTGGTGCTCTATCTCAACCCGACCATCGTGCTGCTGCTCGGCTGGGTGCTGTTCCGCCGCCGCGCCACGGCGCGGCAGCTGATCGCGATGGCGGTCAGCTACTGCGGCGTGCTGCTCGTCTTCGCCCACGACCTGCAGCTCGCCGGGCGCGAAGTGGCGTTCGGCGCGGCGCTGGTGTTCGGCAGCGCGCTGAGCTACGCGGTCTACCTCGTCTACAGCGGCGAGGTGGTCAAGCGCCTCGGCTCGCTGCGCCTGACCGGCCTGGCCACCAGCGTGGCCTGCGTGCTGTGCATCGCGCAGTTCCTCGTGCTGCGGCCACTGTCGGCAGCCACCGAGGTGGCGCCGCCGGTGATCTGGCTGTCGGTGCTGAACGCCACGCTGTGCACCTTCGCGCCAGTGCTGATGATCATGATGGCGATCGAGCGCATCGGCTCGACACTCACCGCGCAAACCGGCATGCTGGGCCCGATGTCGACCATCCTGATGGGCGTGTTGCTGCTCGGCGAGCCGTTCACCGCCTGGGTGGCGGCCGGCACGGTGCTGGTGCTGGGCGGAGTGTGGCTGCTGGCACGGTGGCGTTGAGGTCTGGCGGAGTTCTCTCAAATCAAGGAGTTGTGAATGGATCTGGGTATCGCAGGACGCTGGGCACTGGTGTGTGCGGCGAGCAAGGGCCTCGGCAAGGGTTGCGCGATGGCGCTCGCCGCCGAGGGCGTGAACGTGGTGATCACCGCGCGCGGCGAGGAGGCGTTGCAGGCCACCGCGGCGGAGATCCGCGCGGCACACCCGCAGGTGCAGGTGGCGGCGGTGGCCGGCGACATCGCCACGCCCGCGGGCCGCGCCGCGGCGCTGGCTGCCTGCCCGCAGGTCGACATCCTGGTCAACAACGCCGGTGGCCCGCCGCCCGGCGACTTCCGGGACTGGGATCGCGAGGCCTGGCTGAAGGCGATCGACGCCAACATGCTCACGCCGATCGAGCTGATGAAGGCCACGGTGGACGCGATGGCGGCGCGCGGCTTCGGCCGCGTGGTCAACATCACATCGGGCGCCGTGAAGGCGCCGATCGATACGCTGGGCCTGTCCAACGGCGCGCGCAGCGGGCTCACCGGCTTCGTCGCCGGGCTGGCGAGGCAGACACGACTGGCCCAGGCCAACGTGACGATCAACAACCTGCTGCCGGGGTGGTTCGACACCGATCGCGTGCGCACCACCATGCAGGCGGCCGCGACGGGCAGCGGGCAGAGCGTCGAGGCGGTGATGGACAAGCGCCGTGCCGGCATCCCCGCGCAGCGTCTCGGACGCGCCGACGAGTTCGGCGCTTTCTGCGCCTTCCTGTGCAGCGCCCATGCCGGTTACCTCACCGGCCAGAACATCCTGCTCGACGGCGGCGCCTACCCGGGCACCTTCTGAGGTTCAGCGCCTGGGCATCGACGACACCACGATGCCCGACGCGATCAGCACGAACGAGGCGCCGTGGTACCAGCCCGGCGCTTCGCCGAGCAGCGCCGCCGACATCAGGCCGGCGAACACCGGCGTGAGATTGCTGAAGAAGGCGGCGATCGCGGGACCGACGGTGGACACCCCCAGGCCCCAGGCACGGTAGGCGATCAGCGAAGGGCCGATGGCGACGTAGGCCAGCGCCGCTGCCACCCAGGGTGTCCAGTGGATCTCGGCCGAGGCGAACTTCGCCTCGGCGCCTGCGGCCAGCGTCGCCCAGGCGGTGCCGAACAGCATCTGCACGAGCAGGAATTCGGCCCAGTTCCACGCCGGCCGCGCCTCGCCGCGCATCGTCGCGGGCGGACGCGCCAGCATCCAGCTGTAGCCGGCCCACAGGGCCACGGCCAGCAGCATCAGCAGGTCGCCGGGCACCAGCGTCACCGCGCGCAGGGTCTCCAGGCTGCCGCGCGCGATCACCAGCGTCACGCCGGCAAGCGACAGCGCGGCACCGAGGATCTGCCTTGCACCCGGCCGCTCGCCGTAGAAGAACAGTCCGACGAGCAGCATCCACACCGGCGCGCTGGCTGCGATCAGCGTCACGTTCAGCGGCGTGCTGGTCTGCACCGCGAGGTACTGCAGTGCGTTGTAGCTGCCCACGCCGAGCAGACCGAGCAGCGCGAAGTGCCTCCAGCGCGCGGTGATGTCGCCCGGCGAGCGCAGCACCCGCCAGCCCAGCGGCAGCAGCAGCGCCAGGGCCAGCCACCAGCGCATCGCGTTGAGCGCCAGCGGCGGCACGCTGCCCACCAGTGCACGGCCGACCACCGCGTTGCCGGCCCACAGCAGGGGCGGCAGGGTCAGCATGGCGGCGATGCGCGGCGTGAGGTGGTGGTTCATGGCAGGTTCACGGCGAGGGCATGGCCGCGCCGCAGTTCCAGCACTGCTCGAAGGGCCCGTCGATGCGCTCGCCGCAACCGGGGCAGAGCCAGTGGCGGTGCGGCGGATGGCGCAACTGCACGAGCAGCGCACGCGCCGCCTCGAGCCGCTCGTCGTCCGTCACCCACACCTCGGGCAGCGCCTGGTCGGGCGGCAGCTCGCCGGCGATGCTGCCGGCATAGGCGCGCTGCACGCTGGCCTCGATGCCGGCGTTTGTGAGCATGTCGGCCCACAGGGTGGCGAGCGCGAGGTTGGGAGCGGAAATCAGGCGGCGCATGCAGCGGCGGGCAAAGGCTGGCACGATACCGGATCCGCAGTCGTCGTACCCGAATAGGACCCCCGATGCCCCAAACCGTCAAAGCCATCCGCGTCGCCGCCTACGGCGGCCCCGAAGCCATGCAACTCGACGAGATCGAGGTGGGCGAACCCGGGCCGGGCGAGATCCGCATCCGCCACCATGCCTGCGGACTGAACTTCATCGACGTCTACCAGCGCACCGGCCTGTACGCCAATCCGCTGCCGCTGGCGCTGGGCATGGAGGCCGCCGGCGTGGTCGAGGCGGTGGGCGAGGGCGTGACGCACTTGAAGGCCGGCGACCGCGCTGCCTACGCCAGCCAGCCACCGGGTGCGTACAGCGAGGCGCGCGTGATGCCGGCCAAGTGCGTGTGCAGGCTGCCCGACGAGATTTCCTTCGAGACCGGTGCGGCGATGATGCTCAAGGGCCTGACCGTCCAGTACCTGTTGCGCAAGACCCAGCCGCTGGGCGGCCTGCAGGCGGGCGACTTCGTGCTCTTCCATGCCGCCGCCGGTGGTGTCGGACTGATCGCCTGCCAGTGGGCCAAGGCGATGGGCCTGCGGCTGATCGGCACCGCCGGCAGCGACGAGAAGTGCCAGCTTGCGCTCGAGCACGGCGCGGCCTTCGCCATCAACTACCAGAAGGAGGACTTCGTCGAGCGCGTCAAGCAGATCACCGGCGGCCAGGGCCTCAAGGTGGTCTACGACTCGGTGGGCAAGGACACCTTCGTGCGTTCCTTCGACTGCCTGCGCCCCTTCGGCCTGGCGGCGAACTTCGGCAACGCCTCGGGCAAGGTGCCGCCGATCGATGTGGGCATGCTCGCCGCCAAGGGGTCCTTGTACGTGACGCGACCGACACTCTTCACCCACATCGCCACGCGCGAGTCGACGCAGGCGATGGCCGACGACCTGTTCGCGATGGTGGCCAGCGGCGCCGTGAAGATCCGCATCGACCAGCGCTATGCGCTGAAGGACGCGGCGCAGGCGCATCGCGACCTCGAGGCACGCAAGACCACCGGCTGCAGCATCCTTCTGCCCTGAACGGAGTCGTGCCCCAGCGGCGCGACATTTGACACGGCAGTTCTGTGCAGTGCACACAGACGCATGCAAGTGACGGAGGATGACCCGCCATACTGGCGCCATGCCGCCCGTGTACGCGTTCACCCGTTTGCCGAGGCGTGGACAGGGACGTCGGACGACGACCTGCCGCCTGCTCGTCTGCCTGGCCTGCGCGCTGTCGGCGGCGACGGCGACGGCGCAATCCTCCTCGGCGCCGGCGGCCGCACCGCGTGCCAGCGTGGCGGTCGTGGTGGCCGGCATCATCAGCTACACGCGCTGGCCGGCCGACGTCGCGGCGATCCGCCTGTGTACCGTGGGCCGCGGGCCTGGCATCGACGAACTGCTGCTGCGCGCCGCCGAGATCGGCTCGGTGCAGCGCCCCGTGGTGGTGCGGCCGGCAGTCAACGCGGCGGAGGCAGGCAGCGAATGTGATGCCGTCTACGTCGCGGGTGTGGATGCCGCGGCTGGCCGACAGCTGCTCAGGAGCATGGCAGGCCAACCGGTGCTGATGCTCGGCGAGGGTGCGGAGTTCTGCAGCGACGGCGGCATGTTCTGCCTCGAACCTGCCGCGGTCTCGATCCGCTTCAATGCCAACCTCGACGCCATCGCGCGCAGCGGTCTGCGCGTCAACCCGCTGGTGCTGCGCATCGCGCGCAGTGCCATCGGAGGCGGATCATGAGCGCGCGCCAGCCGCTGCTCGACGCGATGCGCGCGGCGCACCTGCGCCTTGGCCTGGCCGCCGTGGTGGCTGCGGCGCTGGTGCTGACGGTGGTGTCCTTCGTCACACTGCGCAGCCAGGTCGACCTCAACCTCAGGCTGGTGGCTCGATCGATCTCCTACACCGCCGAAGCCGCGACCGTGTTCGGCGACCGCGACATGGCGCAGGAACTGCTGGCTCTGGTGGCGCAGCGCGAGGGCCTGCGGGTGGCGCGCATCGTCGACATGCAGGGCCGCAGCCTGGCTACCTACGAGGCGCACAACGACACGCTGCTCGATGCGCTGCTCGGCGACGTCGCCACACTGCTCTTCGCGCGCCAGGCCAGCGCGATCATCGGCCACGAGGGAAGAAGCTACGGCGAGGTGCAGGTGCAGGGAGGCGGCGTCGCCTCGCTGGTTTACCTGCTGAAGGTGCTGGCGGCGATCGTGCTGTGCACGGCGGCGAACGCCTGGCTGGTGGCGCGGTTGTCGCGCCGCATCGAGCGCGACATCGTCCGGCCGCTGAACCGGCTGGCCGCGCTGACGCGTACCGCGCGCATCGAGCGGGCGCTGGAGATGCGTGCGCCGCCGGCCACCGTGAAGGAGATCCACGATCTCGGCGAGGACGTCAACGCGCTGCTGGCGGAGATCCAGAGCCGCGAGGCAAGCCTGGTGGCCAAGCACGAGACGCTGCGCACCGCCAACGAGTCGCTGTCCTACCTGGCCTTCCACGACAACCTCACCGGGCTGCCCAACCGCGCCAGCTTCCTCGAGCGAGCCACGCGGATCGTCGCGTCTCCCCGACCGCGCAGCGAGACGGCGGCGCTGCTGTTCCTCGATTGCGACCGCTTCAAGGCGGTGAACGATGCGCTCGGCCACGCCGCCGGTGACGAACTGCTGGTGCAGGTGGCGCGGCGCATCCGCTCGCAGCTGCGCGACGGCGACTTCGTCGCGCGACTCGGCGGCGACGAGTTCGCGGTGCTGCTCAGCCCGATCCGCGCGACCGAGGATGCTCAGCGCATCGCTGCCAAGATCGCCACCGCGATCCGTGCGCCGATCGACAGCGCCGCCTTCGGGCGCATCGACGCCAGCGCCAGCGTCGGCGTGGCCATGCTGCCCGAGGCCGGTGGCAGCCTGGAGCAATGGCTGGCGGCGGCGGATGCCGCGATGTACCGCGCGAAGGCGCGCTCGCGTGGCTCGGTCGAGCTGTTCGAGGCGCGCATCGACGACATGCCGCGACCGCTGGTCGCCTAGGAGCGGAGATTGGTAACGATCGAGCCCGACAGGAAACGGCGGCGCGTGCTGGCCGCCCTGTTCGCCACCGCCCTGGCGGGATGCCAGACGCCGCCCAAGCCCGATGCGCGTGCGGAGAAGGTGGCCACGCTGCAGCGCCTCGGCTTCGTGGCCGCTGACGGCAACTGGGAGCTCAACCTGGGGGTGAAGCTGCTGTTCGACATCGACGTCGACGAACTGTCGCCCGAGGGGCTCACGGCCGTGGCCGACGTCGCCCGATCGCTGAGCGCGGTGGGCATCGAGCACGTGATGGTCGAGGGCCACACCGACAACGTCGGCACCGCCAAGCACAACGACATGCTGTCATTGCGGCGCGCCGAATCGGTGGCGCGGCAATTGACCAAGGGCGGCCTGAGAGACGGCGCGATCCAGCGCCGTGGTCATGGCTTTGCCAAGCCAGTGGCCGAGAACGCCACGCCGGAGGGTCGCGCCCAGAACCGCCGCGTCGTCATCATCGTGCGGGTCGACTGAGGTCGACCCGACCGACTCAGGAGCCGGCCGGCCGGTAGTAGCGCGCTTCGAGCGCCTTGGCGTTCGTCAGGCGCAGCGCCAGCAGCACGCGTTCCGACCAGGTCAGCGGCTGGATACGCCCGTCGGGCAGGGCCAGCACCGGCCCGAGGATGGGCTCGTCCTCGATGCGGGACTCCTGGTAAGCGCGCACGGGCAAAGTCTCGTTCATGCTCGTCCCCTTCCTAGGCACCACGATGGGCGACCGGTGAGCCGGCCGTCTTGTAACGGGGTGTATTGTAGGGCGGGTGGGGGCGAGCGGCCACGGCGTGGCGCGTAACAGCGCCAGTGCGCTCAGTCCTGGCCTTCGGTCAGTGAATCGAGCTGGAAGCGGCCGCTCTTGTCGACCAGCCAGATGTCCAGGTACTTCGTGCCGCCCATGCGACGCGGCGCGGGCAGGGGCGAGGCCCTGCGGATCATCTCGCGCACCCGGGCGGTCACCTCGGGTGCATGGCTGGGCGTGCGGATCATCTGCACGCCGCGCACGTTGCCGGAGGCGTCGAGGTCGACCTCGGCGACAACGATGGCGTGGATCAGCGGCGGCAACCGGCCCTTGAAGATCTGCTCCTTGTAGGCCGCATAGAGGTGGCGCGCCCCGTCCTGGCGATAGGCCTTGGCGTCGGCAGCCATCGACGGCTCCGGGACGGCAGCCTGCGCGACGGTCCAGGCCAGCAGCAGGCCGGCGGCGACGAGAGGGGCTGGCGAGGGCTGCATGCGGGGCTCCGGCAGTGGGGTGCGGCCACTGTGCCTTCGCGCCGCGTCGTGCGGGGGTGAGGAAGTCACGCGGGCGCCAGGCGGCGGCCTGACGCCACGTGACGTTTGACGGGATTCGTCAGGCGATGCCCGCTGGCAGCTCGCCGACGGCGCATCGGTAGGCATGCCAGGACGCATGGCCGAGCACCGGGCCGACCACCAGCAGGCCGAGAAAGCCGGGCAGCATCGCCAGCACCACCAGCAGCGTGATCAGCGCCCCCCAGATCAGCATCACCCAGGGTTGCGTCAGGCACAGGCGCAGGCTGGTCAGCCCGGCGCTGACCGCATCGACCGAACGGTCCAGGATCATCGGAATGGAGACCACGCTGATCGCAAAGATCAGTCCGGCGAAGATCGCGCCGACGGCCAGGTAGGCGACGATGAAACCGACGTTCTCGGGGTCGAGCAGAGCCGCGAGCGAGCCCTTGAAGTCCGGCATGCCGTCGAAGCTGACCGCGAACACCACCAGCGAGGCGCGGCCCCAGATCATCTCGAGGATCAGCAGCACGCCGCCGAAGACGGCCATGGTGCCGGTGCGCGTGTCCCAGGCGGTGAGCGATGCGCCGAGGTCGGGCGGCTCGCCGTGCTCGAGCTTGCGGCTCACGTCGTAAAGGCCCAGGCACAGGAAGGGGCCGACGAGCAGGAAGCCCGCCGACAGCGCCAGCACCCAGGCCGGCGCATGGCGGTAGGTCCACAGCAGCACCCAGCCCATCACCGCAAAGCACGTCCCGTAGAACAGTCCGATGCCCGGGGCGCGCGTGAAGTCCCGCCATCCATGCACCAGCCAGCGCAGCGGGTCATCGGCGCGCAGCGGTCGCAGCGGCAGGTCGAGGATGGAGTCGGGGCGCTGCTCGGCGGAGGTGTCGTCCATGGGGGGCATTGGGCCGTGCCGCCGCACCGCGCGCAATCGGGGCCGCCCTAGCGAGGCTTGACCAACGTCAATCTTCCCCGTCGCGGTGATGGGTGCTGCGCCAGATCGATCGGACCAGCCACAAGCCGCCCAGCACCGCGCCGCTGAAGCCGAGGAAGCCGAAGGCCGGCAGACCGAACAACGTGGGTCCGCCCTTCACCGTCATGACGATCGACGAGCCGATGATCAGCGCGGCGATCACCAGCGCCAGCGAGAGCCGGTTGGCTGCGCGGTCGAGCTGGTCACCGACACGCTTGAGGTGCGCGAGGTCGATGTGCAGCTGCATGCGGCCGCGGCGCAGGTTGCGCAGCGCACGCGACACGTCGTGCGGCAGCCGCTCGGCCATGGCCAAGGCATCGCGCAGGGTCTGCCAGGCGCGCTTGCCGATCGCCTGCGGCTTGTAGCGTGCTCGCAGCACCTGGCGCAGCAGCGGCAGCGCCTCGCTGGCCATGTGAAATCCGGGGTCCAGACCGCGGCCCATGCCCTCCAGCGAGATGAAGGCCTTGATGAGCAGGGCCAGGTCGGCGGGCAGCGCGAGGCGGTGCTCGCGCAGGATGGTGGTCACGTCGGCGAGCATCTGGCCGAGGTGAAGTTCGGCCAGCGGCGTGCCGTGGTACTGGTCGACGAAGGCCTCGATCTCGCCTTCGAGTGCGCTCAGGTTGGCGCCGTGCTCGTCCCCGGTCCAGTCGAGCAGCACGTCGGCCACCGCCTGCGGCTGGCGCTCGACCAGGCCGAGCAGCAGCGCCAGCAGCTCCTCGCGGCGTCTCATGGTGAGGCGGCCGACCATGCCGAAGTCGATGAAGGCGAGGCGGTTGCCGCTCAGGTAGAAGACATTGCCCGGGTGCGGGTCGGCATGGAAGAAGCCGTCCTCGACGATCATCTTCAGCACCGCCTGCGCGCCGCGTCGGGCGAGCAGCGGCCGGTCCAGCCCCTCGGCGCTGACGCGCTCGAGGTCGCTGCCCGGGATGCCCTCGATGCACTCCTGCACGTTGATGCGCTCGTGCGTGTGCTGCCAATGCACCTTGGGGATCGTCACGAACGGCAGCACCGCCAGGTTGCCGGCAATGCGCTCGGCGTTGTGGCATTCGGCGGCCAGGTCCATCTCGCGCTGCAGCGAGCGCGCCAGCTCGCGCACCAACTGCTTCGGTCGATAGGGCTGCAGTGCCGGCGCCTCGGCCTCGGCCATCGCGGCCAGGCGGTCGAGCAGGCGCAGGTCGGCCTCGACGATTTCCCGGATGCCGGGGCGGCGAATCTTCACCACCACCTCGCTGCCGTCCTTCAGCCGGGCGCGGTGCACCTGCGCAATCGACGCGGCGGCGAGCGGCTCGGCATCGAAGCGCTCGAAGACGGCTTCCGGCTCGTCGCCGAGATCCTCGCGCAGCTGCCCGCGCAGGGTCTCCAGCGGCACCGCCGGCACCTGGCTGTGCAGGCGCGAGAACTCGGCGATCCAGTCCGGGCCGAACAGGTCGGCCCGGCCGGCGAGGATCTGGCCGAGCTTGACGAAAGTGGGGCCGAGTTCCTCCAACGCGAGTCGCACCTGCACCGGCGGTTCGAGGCGCGCGAGGTCGGCGGCGTGGTCGCGGTGCAGCACGTGGCCGGCGCGTTCCAGTGCGTCGGCCAGTCCGAGCCTGCGCACGGTGTCGCCGAAGCCGTGACGGATGAAGACGCCGGCGATCTCGTTGAGCCGGCCCAGGTCGCGTGCGGCGCCGAGGGTCTCGATCAGCATGGCGCGCAGTATCGCGTCAGCTGCGCCTGACGCGCAGCAACTCGTCGAGGATCAGCAGGCCGGCACCCACGGTGATGGCGCTGTCGGCGATGTTGAACGACGGGAAGTACCAGCCGCCGTAGTGGACCTGGACGAAGTCCACCACGTAGCCGTGCAGCAGCCGGTCGGTCACGTTGCCCAGGGCGCCGCCGAGGATCAGCGACAGCGCCCAGGCGAACATGCGCTGGCCGCCGTGGCTGCGCAGCATCCAGACGATGAAGACGGCGGCGACGACACCCAGGCCGATGAAGAACCAGCGCTGCCAGCCCGACGCGCCGGCGAGGAAGGAGAAGGCCGCGCCGGTGTTGTGCACGCGCACGAGGTTGAAGAACGAGGTGACGCCGAGGCTGTCGCCGAGCTGGAAGTAGCCGAGGATCAGCGTCTTGCTGAACTGGTCGAGCAGGATGATCGCCAGCGCGATGCCCAGCCAGGGCAGCAGCGGGCTGCCGGACTTCTGCCATGCCATGGTCAGGCCACCTTGCGCGTTTCGCCGGCGCCGAAGAGGTTGCCGGTGCAGCGGCCGCAGATCGTCGGGTGCGCGCCGTCGTGGCCGACGTCGTCGCGCCAGTGCCAGCAGCGTTCGCACTTGGTGGCACTCGACGGGGTGACCTGCACGGTCAGTTCCGATCCTTCGGCCAGCGCGACCGCCGAGGTGATGGTGACGAAGCGCAGGTCGTCGCCCAGCGCGGCGAGCAGCGCGTGGTCGGCGGCGCCGGCGGTGATCTTCAGGTTGGCCTGCAGCGACGAGCCGACCTGGCCCGCGCTGCGCACCGCCTCGATCTCCTTGTTCGCCAGGTCGCGGATCTCGCGGATGCGCGTCCACTTCGCCAGCAGCACCTCGTCGGGCGCATCGAAGTTCCAGTAGGTCTCGGTGAAGATCGAGGCGGATGCCCCCGGCGCGAACAACTTCCACGCCTCCTCGGCGGTGAAGCTGAGGAAGGGGGCCATCCAGCGCAGCATCGCGTGGGTGAGTTGCCACAACGCGGTCTGCGCCGAGCGGCGTGCCAGCGATTTCGGCGCGGTGGTGTAGAGGCGGTCCTTCAGCACGTCGAGGTAGAAGGCACCGAGGTCCTCGCTGCAGAACACCTGCAGCTTGGCAACCACCGGGTGGAACTCGTAGATCTCGTAGTGCTGCAGCACCTCAGCCTGGAACTGCGCCGCGCGCGACAGCGCCCAGCGGTCGATCTCCAGCATCTCCGCGGGCGCGACCGCATCCTGGGCAGGATCGAAGTCGCTGGTGTTGGCGAGCAGGAAGCGCAGCGTGTTGCGGATGCGACGGTAGGCATCGACCACGCGGGCGAGGATCTTGTCGTCGCCGGCGATGTCGCCCGAGTAGTCGCTCGCCGCCACCCACAGCCGGATGATCTCGGCGCCCAGCGTCGAGCTCACCTTCTGCGGCTCGATGCCGTTGCCCAGCGACTTGCTCATCTTGCGGCCCTGGCTGTCCACCGTGAAGCCATGGGTCAGCAGGCCGCGATAGGGCGCGCGGCCGAACAGCGCGCAAGCCAGCAGCAGCGACGAGTGGAACCAGCCGCGGTGCTGATCGTGGCCTTCGAGGTAGAGATCGGCCTCCGGTCCCTCCTGGTGGAAGCCTTCCGGATGCTGGCCACGCAGCACGTGCCAGAAGGTCGAGCCGGAGTCGAACCAGACCTCGAGGATGTCGCTGCTCTTGGTGTAGTGCGCCGCATCCTCGGCGCCGAGGATCTGCTCGGTCGTCATGCGGCTCCAGGCCTCGATGCCGCCGCGCTCGACGATGTCCGCCGCCTGGTCGAGGATGTCCATCGTGCGCGGGTGCAGTTCGCCCGTGTCCTTGTGCAGGAAGAAGGGCAGCGGCACGCCCCAGCTGCGCTGGCGCGAGATGCACCAGTCGGGCCGGTTGGCGATCATGTCGCGCAGCCGTGCGCGGCCGTTCTCCGGGAAGAAGCCGGTCTGGTCGATCGCGTCCAGTGCCATCTGGCGCAGCGTACGCGGCGCCTTGTCCTTGGTGAACACGCCTTCGCCCGCGTCCATGCGCACGAACCACTGCGCTGCGGCGCGGTAGATCACCGGGCTCTTGTGGCGCCAGCAGTGCGGGTAGCTGTGCGTGATGGTCTCGGTGGCGAACAGGCGCCCGGCGCTCTTCAGCGCCTCGATGATCACCGGCACGGCCTTCCAGATGTTCTGGCCGCCGAACAGCGGGAAGTCGTGCGCGTAGCTGCCGTTACCCTGCACCGGGTTGAGGATGTCGTCGTACTTCATGCCGTGCGCGACGCACGAGTTGAAGTCGTCCAGGCCGTAGGCCGGCGAGCTGTGCACGATGCCGGTGCCGTCGTCCGCCGTCGCGTAGTCGGCCAGGTAGACCGGGCTGAGGCGGTCGTAGCCCTTGTCAACATGGGCGAGAGGGTGGCGGAAGTGGATGCCGCCCAGCTTCTCGCCGGTGACGGTGGCCAGCACCTGGCCGGTCAGACCGAAGCGGGCCCGGCACTTCTCGACCAGGGACGCAGCCAGCACCAAGAGGCCGCGCTCGGTATCGACCAGTGCGTACTCCAGCGTCGGGTTGAGGTTGAGCGCCTGGTTGGCCGGGATCGTCCACGCCGTGGTGGTCCAGATCACCGCGAAGGCGTCCTTCTCCAGCTTCGTCAGGCCGAAGGCGCTGGCCAGGCGCTCGGGCTCGGCGCACAGGAAGCCGACGTCCAGCGTCTGGCTCTTCTTGTCGGCGTACTCGATCTCGAACTCGGCGAGCGAACTGCCGCAGTCGAAGCACCAGTACACGGGCTTCAGGCCGCGGTAGACGAAGCCGCGCTCGATGACGCGCTTGAACGCGCGGATCTCGCCGGCCTCGTTGGCCGGATCCATGGTGGCGTAGCGGTCTGCCCAGTCGCCGAGCACGCCCAGGCGCTTGAAATCGGCCATCTGCAGCGCGATCTGCTCGGTGGCATAGGCGCGGCTCTTCGCCTGCATGTCGTCGCGGCTGAGGTTGCGGCCGTGCTTCTTCTCGATCGCGTTCTCGATCGGCAGGCCGTGGCAGTCCCATCCCGGCACGTACTGCGCGTCGAAGCCCTTGAGCTGGCGCGCCTTGACGATCATGTCCTTGAGCACCTTGTTGACGGCGTGGCCCATGTGGATGGCGCCGTTGGCATAGGGCGGGCCGTCGTGCAGCACGAACAGCGGCGCGCCGTGACGGGCGTCGCGCAGTGTCTTGTAGATGCCCTGCTCGTCCCACTCCTTCACCCAGCCCGGCTCGCGCTTGGCGAGGTCGCCGCGCATCGGGAAGGGCGTGTCGGGCAGGTTCAGCGTCGCGCGGTAGTCGACGGGGCGTTCGTTGGAATCGGTCATGGCGATCGCGCGTCGCGTGCTGACGCGCCTCGTGGTTCCGGGGCCGGTGCAGCGCACCGGAGTCGCAGGTTCAGCGCGAGCGCTGAATTCGGTCGCGCGTGGTCTGCCGACGGACGGCCGCATGCCCGCGCGGGCAGGGCAGGGAGAGGAGGCGGGAGACCATGGGTCGATTCTACCGGGCGGGCTGCAGCCCACGGCAGACGGCCTGCCGTGGCGCAAGTCGAAGCCGCGCCGGCGTTGCTACAAGGAGACCGGTACTTCGGGAGCCGTGGATGAGAGGGCTGTCACCTGCCGTGCGCGCCTGGGCCGCCGCCGGCCTTCTGGCGGGTTCCGTCAGCGGCTGCGGCGGCGGAGGCGGCGGCATCGATGCCTACTGGGTCGGCACGCAGGTCGCCTCGGCCGACCTGGATGGCGACGGCTTGGCCGAGGTCATCACGCTGTCGACCCGCATCGAGAGCTTCGAGCGCCAGATCGGCCATCTGAAGGTCTACCGCCAGACGGCGCCGGGTGTCTTCGCCGCACCGATGGACCATGTCCTGGCGCGCTATCCGTGGCGCTTCGCGCTTGGCGACCTGGACGGCGACGGCCACCCCGACCTGGTCGTCACGCATCCCGACCTGACGCAACTGTCCTGGTTGCGCCAGGATCCTGCCCGGCCGGGCGAGTTCCTCGCGCCCGTCATGCTGGACGCGGCGGCGGGTGCCTATACCGTGGCCCTCGGCGATTTCGACGGCGACGCACGGCTGGACATCGTCGCCAGCGGCCAGCCGATGCAGCTGCTGCGGCAGGATCCCACCCAGAGCGGCCGCTTCCTGGCGCCGCAGCCGCTGGACGCCGGCCACGGGGTGTTCGAAGTCGCTGCGGCGGATCTCGACGGCGACGGCCGCTTCGATCTCGCTGCGGGCGGGGGTGAACGCGTCAGCGTGCTGCTGCAGACCGACGACGGCTTCGCGGCGCCGCGGCCGGTCGCCAGCACCGCGGGCGGCGGTTCGGTGGATCACCTCGCGGCGGCCGACCTGGACGGTGACGGGCGCAGCGATCTGATGTTCGTATACGGCCCGAACGACGAAGGCGACGTGCTCGCCAGCGAGGTCGGCCTGCTGCTTCGCGATGGCGCGGGGGACTTGTTCCAGCCGCTCGTGCGAACCGGCGCGGCACACGCCGGACTGTCCGCTGCCGCGCTGGGCGATCTCAACGGTGACGGCCTGATCGACCTTGCCCGCGGAGGCTTCTGGCCGGAAGGCGCGGGCGCGGTGCGCCAGCAGGTGATCGTGCAGCGCCAGCTCGCGCCGCCGGCGCTGCAACTCGAGGCGACGATCGACATGCCGGCGGCCATCGCGCCGGTGGCGATCGCGGACGTGACCGGCGATGGCCGTCCGGACGTGCTGGCGCTCGGCGGCGACACGGTGTGGGCGCTGCCGCAGCGCGCCACGGCGTTCAGCTTCGATGCCGTGCGCCCGCTGCGCTGAACCGCCCGCGCTGCCAGGCGCTCAGGGTGCCGCGTGCGCGGCGAGGAAGGTGCGCGCGTTCTCGACGTCGTGCCCGATCGCCGCGCGCAGCGCGTCCAGGCTGTCGTAGCGTTCCTCGTCGCGCAGCTTGTGCAGCAGCTCGACGCGCACGATCCGTCCGTAGGCGCCCTCGGCTCCGAGCGATGCCGGCCAGTCCAGGCAGTGCACCTCCAGCACGACGCGACCGCTGTCGTCCACCGTGGGGCGCTTGCCCAGGCTCGCCACGCCGTCCAGTGGCCCGTCGGCAAGGCCATGGGTGCGCACCGCGAAGACGCCCAGAGCCGCAGGCTTCGGATGCGAGAAGCGCAGGTTCAGCGTGCGGAAGCCGAGATCGCGGCCGAGCTTGCGCCCGTGCACCACGTGGCCGCTGAGGCTGTAGGGCCGGCCGAGCAAGGTGGCGGCCCGCTCCATCTCACCGGCCGTCAGCGCCTCGCGCACCGCCGAGCTGGAGACGCGCAGACCATGCACCTCGTAGCTCATCATGCGCGCCACGTCGAAGCCGCAGCGCTGCCCGGCCGCGTCGAGCATCGCGTAGTCGCCGGCGCGCTTGGCGCCGAAGCGGAAATCGTCGCCGACCAGCACGACCTTCGCGCCCAGTCCCGCCACCAGCACGTCGTCGACGAAGGCCTGTGGCGACTGCGCGGCGAAACGCCGGTCGAAGCGCAGCACGACGGTCTGGTCGATGCCGCAGCGCTCGAGCTCGGCCAACTTGTCGCGCAGCGTGGCGATGCGCGTCGGCGCCAGCTCGGGCCTGCCGGTGACCGCAGCGAAGTAGTCGCGCGGGTGCGGTTCGAAGGTCATCACGCAGGACGGCAGGCCGCGGTGCTGGGCTTCGTTGCGCAGCAGCGCGAGCATGGCCTGGTGGCCACGGTGCACGCCATCGAAATTGCCGATGGTCAGCGCACAGGCGGGGGCGATGCCGGGATGGTGGAAGCCGCGGAAGACTCGCATGCACGGGATTATCCCGTGCGGCGCGTCAGCCTTCGCCCTGGCGCAGGTGGCGGTAGACCAGCCCGCGCGACACGCCCAGCGCGCGCGCGGCCTTCGAGACGTTGCCGCCGCACTCGCCGAGCACGCGCACGACGGTCTGACGCTCGGTCTCGCGCAGCGTGGCCGGTGGCGGCGCCGGCTGCGGCGATGGGGCGGGGGGCGGCGCCGGATCGGCGGGGTGCAGCCGTCGATGGCCGTCGCGCGCGCGCCACTCGGGACGCAGCCACAACGTCAGGCCGTTGGGCAGCCGCACGGCCTGCGGCGTGGCGGCGCCGGACAGCGAGGCGAGCGCCGCCAGCGGCAACCCGAAGTGGTCCTCTGCCAGCGGCGCGGGGGCGGAACCCGCTGCCGTGCCCACCCCGAGCAGGCGCGATGCGGCGCCGTTGAGCCAGTCGATGCGGCCGTCGCCGGTGATGCCGACCAGCGCGGCCATCGGCGTGTCCAGCAGCGCCGGCGAGATCTGCATGCGCACCACCAGGTGCTCGGTGGACTGCGCACACAACAGCCGGTTCTCGATCTCGGCGGCGTAGTGCGCCACCACCGAGGCGGCGTCGAAGCCGAACGGCAATCCCTCGCTGGACAGGTCGAGCACGCCGGCGAGGCGGCCGCGCACGTCGCGGATCGGCGCGGCCGCGCAGTGCATCACCTGCACGTTGCCGAAGAAGTGCTCGCCGCCGAGCACCACGCTGGGCTGGCCGGTGCGCGCGGTGATGCCGGGTGCGGTGGTGCCCACCGCCTCCTCGGCGAGGTTGACGCCGATGCGCGTGCTGACCGGCATCAGGCGCTCGTGGCTGCGCGCCTGCGTGAACGTGCTGCCGATGATCACGCCCTGCGGATCGGTGAGCATGGCGGTGCCGCTGGTGCCGGCGAGCGTCTCGCGCAGCCGCTCCAGCTCGGCGCTGGCCGCCTCGAGCAGCTGGCGGTTGGCGCGCAGCACGCTGTGCACGCGGCTGGGCGTGACCGGCTCGAACGTCGCCGGCTTGTGCGGGTCGGGGTGCGTGCGCAGGCAGCGCGACCACGACTGCAGCACCGCCTCGCTGACCATGCCCGAAGGACGCAGGCCGTCCTCGAAGAAGTGCTGACGCGCCAGCGCGACACGCTGTTCGGGCGATGCGTAGAAGGGGTTGGCGGGCAGATTCATCGGCGTCTCCGGCCGCGCAGTGTGCGGCCTGTGCGCGGCACCGGGCAAGCTGTGCTGCAACGGAACAGCAAGGGGCTAGGGTTACTCCCGAAGTGGCCGCGACCTTGACGCGGATCTATCGTCCGACCCGTCCCGGAACACGACGAGGAGACATCATGGACAAGACGCTGGTGCGCTGCGTGGCGGCAATGGCGCTGTCGGGCGCCCTGACGGGCACGCACGCGCAGACGATCGCCGACCTGCGCAACGACGCCGCCACGCCCGGCGACGTCACCACCTACGGCATGGGCTGGTCGTTGCAGCGCCATACGCCGCTCAGGCAGATCACGCCGGCCAACGTGAAGCACCTGGCGCCGGTGTGGAACCTCAGCCTGGACAACTCGACCAACGCCTCGAACCAGCCGCTGGTCATCGATGGCACGATGTACGTCGCCTCGCACACGCACACGATCGCCATCGACGCGGTGACGGGCCGGCAGAAGTGGAAGACGGCAATCGAACTGCCCAACGACATCGCCGGCTACCTGTGCTGCGGCATCCACACGCGCGGCATGGCGGCGCTGAACGGCGTGCTCTACCGCACCACCATCGACGCGCACGTGATGGCCGTCTCGATGGTCGACGGCAAGACGATCTGGAAGAGCAAGGCGGCCGAGTACAAGGACGGCTACTCGATGACCCACGCGCCGCTGATCGCCGACGGCGTGCTGATCACCGGCATCTCCGGCGGTGAATACGGTACGCGCGGCTTCCTCGACGGCTGGGACCTGAAGACCGGCGAGAAGAAGTGGCATCGCTGGACCACTGCCGCTCCTGGCGAGCCCGGCGGCGACACCTGGAAGGGCGAGGCCTACAAGACCGGCGGCGCGCCGACCTGGCTGACCGGCAGCTACGACCCCGAGCTGAACCTCGTGTACTGGGGGGTGGGCAATGGCGGCCCGTGGAACGCGGCCACGCGCGGCGGCGATTCGCTCTACATCGGCTCGGTGCTGGCGCTCAGGCCCTCCACCGGCGAGATCGTCTGGCACTACCAGTTCGCCCCCGGCGACCCGTACGACTACGACGGCACCAACGAGCTGGTGCTGGCGGAACTGCCGATCAACGGCAAGAGCACCAAGGTGCTGATGCAGGCCAACCGCAACGGCTTCTTCTACGTGCTCGACCGCACGAACGGCAAGCTGATCTCCGGCACGCAGTTCGCGCGCAAGGTCAACTGGGCCAGTGGCATCGACAAGGCCAGCGGCCGCCCCATCGACACGCCGATGACGGCGATGGTGCGCCAGACCGAGGAAATGAAGGACTTCATCGAGGTCTGGCCGAGCGCCTTCGGCGGCAAGAACTGGATGCCGATGAGCTACGATCCGGCGCGCCGCCTCGTCTTCCTGAACTCGATCGACCTCGGCATGAAGGTCAAGTACGTCAAGCAGGAACGGCCGGGCGGACCGAACTGGTACCTCGGTCTCGAACTCGGTGGCTTCGTCGACCCCTCCGACGGCAGCCGCGGCGCGCTGGTGGCCTGGGACCCGGTGGCGGGCAAGGCGGTATGGACGGTGCGCAACAAGTCGCCGTTCTGGGCCGGCGTGCTGTCGACCGCCTCGGGCGTGGTCTTCACCGGTGCGCAGAACGGCCAGTTCATGGCCTACGACGCGAAGACGGGCAAGAAGCTGTGGTCCTTCCAGACCGGCTCGGGCATCTCCGGATTGCCGATCGCCTGGCAGAAGAACGGTCGCGAGTACATCACCGTGCTAAGCGGGTCGGCGCATGTCTACGGCGCGCTTGCCGGCGACCCGGACACCGCCAACGTGCCGGCCGGCGGCTCGGTGTGGACCTTCGCGCTGCCCTCGGCACGATGACCGCGGGACATCGCACCGCAGCCCTGCTGGCGCTCGCGGCCGCAGCGTCGGCGGTGGGTGCGCAGCCGTCGGCAGCCGACGCCGCCGAGGCCGGGCGCAGGATCTACGTCAGCTCCTGCACCCGCTGCCACGGCATCAATCTCGTCACCAATGGCATCGGCTTCGACCTGCGCACCTTTCCGCAGCACGACAAGGAGCGCTTCGTGCGTTCGGTGACGAACGGCAAGGGCGCGATGCCGGCCTGGGGCGGCACGCTGAAGCCGGAGCAGATCGACCTGCTTTGGGCCTACGTCGGCATGGTCAACGGCTGGAAGCCGCCGGCGTCGGCGCCCCAGTGATGTCCTGCGGCCCGGCCAGCCAGCGCCACTGGCCGGGGCCGAGGTCGGCCGGCAGCGTCAGCGCGCCGAAGCCGCTCCGGTGCAGGGCCTCGACGCGATTGCCCGCGGCGGCGACCATGCGCTTGACCTGGTGGTACTTGCCTTCGGTGAGCGTGAGGCGCAGGCCGTGCGTGCCGTCGGCCTCGCAGGCCGCGGCGCGCACCGGCGCCGGGTCGTCGTCGAGCACCACGCCCTCGCGCAGCGCCGTGAGCTGCCGTTCGTCGACCGGATGCTTGCATCGCACCTCGTAGACCTTGGGCACGTGGTGCTTGGGCGAGGTGAGCCGATGGATCAGTGCACCGTCGTCGGTGAGCAGCAGCAATCCCGTGGTGTCCTCGTCGAGCCGGCCCACCGGCTGCACGCCGCGCCGGCGCAAGGGTGCAGGCAGCAGGCTGAGCACGCTCGGGTGGTGCTTCGGCTTTTGCGAGCACTCGTAGCCGGCGGGCTTGTGCAGCAGGACCAGCGCCTTCTCGTGGAACGGCCAGCATCGGCCCTGCACGCCAAAGACCAGGTCCACGGGGTCGACCTCGTGCCAGGGGTCGTCGCAGACCTGGCCGGCCAGGCTGACGAAGCCCGAGGCGATCAGGCCTTCGCACTCTCGCCGGCTGCCGAAGCCTTGCGAGAAGAGCACCTGGGCGAGGGTGGTGGCGCGCCTGGTCATGCAGCTTCTCGGCCCCCTTCCACCCGCTGCCGGGAGCGCCGGTCCACGCGCCGTCCGCTCGCGCGAACCTGTCGTCGCGGTCGGCGCGGATCGTCGTCCACCGCGCTGCGATGGGTGGGCAGGGAAGGGCTCATGCGAGGTCCGACGCGCAAGGCAGTGCGGGAAGGCCGGGCTCCGCCAGGCGCGACGCAGCACGCACGGCCCGCAGCACCGCCCGCGTGGTGGCCTCCGCAGCGAGTGCGCCGAGCAGGGTGACGTTGGTGCTGCGGCCGGCGGTGCCGGTGCCCAGCGCGAACAGCGTGTCGCCGTCGCCCATGGTGTGCACCGGGTTGATGCAGCGCGCGAGGCCGTCGTGGGCCATCTGCGCGATCTTGTTCGCCTGCGACTTGGTGAGCTGCGCGTCCGTGGCGATCACGCCCAACGTGGTGGCGGCGCCGGGCTGCAGCGGCGCGGGCAGTTCGCCGCGCAACAAGGCGTCCATCGAATTCTGCAGGCGCGCGCCGCCGGCGGTGCGTGCGCCGGCGACAGGCTGCCCGCTGGACGGGTCGATGACGTCGCCGAGCGCGTTGACGGCCACGAGGGCGCCGACGGTGATGCCGCCGACCGTCACCGCGGCACTGCCGATGCCGCCACGCATCGCACGCTCGATGCCGAACAGCTTGCCGACGGTCGCGCCGGCGCCGGCGCCGACGTTGCCCTGGGCGGGAATGTCGCGGCTCGCCGCGACACAGGCCGCGTGGCCGGCGGCGGCGTCCGGCCGGATGCGCGCGTCGCCGAGCCAGAGGTCGAACAGGATCGCCGCGGGCACGATGGGCACACGCGCGGGCCCGACCTCCACGCCGATGCCGCGCTCTTCGAGCCAGCGCATCACGCCGCCCGCTGCATCGAGGCCGAAGGCGCTGCCGCCGGCCAGCAGCACGGCATGCACCTTCTCGACGGCGTTCAAGGGCGAGAGCAGCTCGGTCTCGCGCGTGCCGGGTGCGGCGCCGCGCACGTCGACGCCGCAGGTCGCCCCCTCGGGCACCAGCACCACCGTGCAGCCGGTGGGCCGGCGGCGGTCGCTGAAGTGGCCGACGCTCACGCCGGCCACGTCGACGATGGAATCGTTCATGCCGGCATCCTAGCCGGCAGCGGCGTCACGCCGGGTTCAGGCGAACACGCCGGCGCTGTCCTGCATGCGCGCGGACACCTCGCCGAGGTGGTGCAGCGAATCGCCGAAGGTCATCTCGAGCACCGTCAGCCGCTTGAAGTAGTGGCTGGCGATGTACTCGTCGGTGACGCCGATGCCGCCATGCAGCTGGATGCACTGCTGGCCCACGAAGCGCATCGACTGGCCGAGCTGGTACTTCGCCTGGGCGATCGCACGGCGGCGCACGGCGGGCGCCTCGCTGAGCTTGAGGCTGGCGTAGTAGCTCATCGAGCGCGCCAGCTCGAGCTGCATCTTCACGTCGGCGATGCGGTGGCGCAGCGCCTGGAAGGTGGCGATCGCCACGCCGAACTGCTTGCGCGTGTTCATGTACTCGGCGGTGATGCCGACCAGCTTGTCCATCGCGCCGACGGCTTCGGCGCAGACCGCGGCGATGCCGGCGTCGATGGCCTGCTCGAGCAGCGGCAGGGCGTCGGCGGCGATCCATGTCGCCGGCGTGTCCTTCAGCGCGAGCTCGGCGGCGCGCGCGCCGTCCTGCGTCGGGTAGCCGCGCACGGCGAGGCCGTTCGCGCCCTTGGGCACGAGGAACAGGCCGATGCCGGCCGCATCGGCGGCTGCGCCGGCGGTGCGCGCCGGCACGATGAAGGCGTCGGCCTCGTCGCCCGCGGGCACGAGGCTCTTGGCGCCGCTGAGCGTCCAGTCGCTGCCGACCTTCGCGGCTGTCGTCGTCACGTGGTTCAGGCGGTAGCGGGCGGCGCGCTCCTGATGCGCGAGCACGATCAGCGCCGAGGCGTCGGCGATCTTCGGCAGCCACTCGGCCTGCAGCTCGGCCGGCGCAGCGGACAGCAGCGTCGGCGCCACCAGCGCGCCATGCGCATAGGGCGCGTTGACCAGGCCTCGGCCGAGCTCCTCGCACACCACCATCGCCTCGACCGGGCCGAAGCCCATGCCGCCCTGCGATTCCGGCACGGCCAGGCCGGTCAGGCCCAGCTCGGCGAGCTCGCCGTAGACCTTGCGCGTGGCGCCGCCGGCCTTCGCGATGCCGTGGCGGCGCTCGAAGCCGAAGCCCTTGTCGACCCAGCGGCGCACCGCGTCGCGCAGCGATTCCTGGTCGTCGGAGAAATCGAAGTCCATGGTCAGCTCCCGAGCACCGTAGCGGAGACGATGTTGCGCTGAACTTCGTTCGAGCCGCCGTAGATCGTCGTCTTGCGGTAGTTGAAGTAGTTGGCGGCCAGCGGCGCGCAGTGCGCCGCGCCGACCTGGTCGCCCTGCCAGCCGGCTTCCATCGCCTCGCGGATGAAAGGCACGCTGTAGGGCCCGGCGGCGAGCATCATCAGCTCGGTGTAGCGCTGCTGGATTTCGCTGCCGCGGATCTTCAGCAGGCCGGCAACGTCCAGCGCCGCCTTGCCGCTCTTCTCTGCCGACAGCACGCGCAGCACCATCATCTCCAGCGCGACGATGTCGACCTCGAGCTTGGCGACCTCGTCGCGGAAGCGCGTGTCCTCGTACACGCCTTCGGCCTTGGCGATGCGCTTGAGCCGCTCAAGCTCGCGCTTGGCGCGGTTGACGTCGGCGATGTTGGTGCGTTCGTGGGCGAGCAGGTGCTTCGCATAGGTCCAGCCCTTGTTCTCCTCGCCCACCAGGTTGTCGACCGGCACCTCGACGTTGTCGAACCAGACCTCGTTCACCTCGTGGCCGCCGTCGAGCATGATGATCGGCCGCACGGTGATGCCGGGGCTCTTCATGTCGATGAGCAGGAAGCTGATGCCGGTCTGCGGCTTGCCCTCGGTGCTGGTGCGCACCAGGCAGAAGATCCAGTCGCCGTACTGGCCGAGCGTGGTCCAGGTCTTCTGGCCATTGACGATGTAGTAGTCGCCCTTGCGCTCGGCACGGCACTTCACCGAGGCAAGGTCGGAGCCCGAGCCCGGCTCGCTGTAGCCCTGGCTCCACCACACCTCGCCGCTCATGATGCCGGGCAGGTGGCGCTGCTGCTGCTCGGGCGAGCCGAAGGCCATGATCACCGGCGCCACCATCACCGGACCGAAGGGCACGACGCGCGGCGCGCCGGCCAGCGCGCACTCCTCCTCGAACAGGTGGCGCTGGATGACGTTCCAGCCGGGGCCGCCGAACTCCTTCGGCCAGGCCCAGCCGTGCCAGCCCTTCTTGCCGAGGATCTTGGCCCAGCGCTGCATGTCGTCGCGCGTCAGGTGCAGCGCGTTGTGCACCTTGTGGCTGATGTCCTGGGGCAGGTTGTCCGCCACCCAGGCGCGGATCTCGGCCCGGAAGGCTTGCTCCTCGGGCGTGAAGTTCAGGTCCATCGCTGTCTCCGGAAGGGCTTTCGGTTCAGGGTGCGTTTTAGCACGACCGTGCCATTTTTCCCTGTCCCTGCGGCGACAGCAGGGGTGCCCGGTCAGTCTCCCTTGAAGCCGGAAGCGCGGATCGGGGGGCCCCAGCGATCCAGGTCTTCCTTGAGGATGGCGCCGAGACGCTCCGGGCCGTACCCGGTGGGCTCCAGACCCATCTCGACCAGGCGCTTGTGCAGCGCCGGATCGGCCAGCGCCGCCAGGGCGGCCTTCGACAGCCGCTCCACCGCCGCCGGCGGCGTGCCCGCCGGCGCGAACAGCGCGTACCAGGGCTTGGCGACCAGGTCGTGGCCGAGTTCGCGGAAGGTGGGCACGTCGGGGAAGTTCGCGTCGCGCTGTTCGCCCGCGACGGCGAGCAGACGCGCCTTGCCACCCGCGACCAGCGCGCGGATGTCGGCGGCCACGGTGGAGATCGCGCTGACCTCGCCGCCTGCAATGGCCGTCATGGCCGCCGACGTTCCCTTGTAGGGCACGTGCGTCAGCGTCAAGCCGGCCGACTTGGCGAACATCACGCCGAAGAAGTGCGGGATGCTGCCCGGCGCGGCCGACGCATAGAAGCCGTTCTTCGAGGGATCGGCCTTCACCCAGGCGACGTATTCGGCCAGCGTCTTCGCTGGCACGGCGGTGCCCACGCCCAGGCCGACCTGGAAGTTGCTCAGGTGCGCCACCGGCACGAAGTCCTTCACCGGGTCGTAGCGCAACTGCCCGGCGTAGGAGTGCGGGAAGATGGCCATCGTCGCCACGGGGGTCATCAGCAAGGTGCTGCCGTCGGCCGGCGCCGCCTTGACGAGCTCGTTGGCGATGCGCCCGCCGGCGCCGGCCTTGTTCTCCACGATCACCGTCTGCTGCAGCGTGCGTTGCATGTGCTCGGCGAGGACGCGCGCCAGCGAGTCGGACGTGGCGCCGGCAGGGTAGCCGACGACGATGCGCACCGTGCCTTCCTGCGCCGCGGCGGTGCCGGCGGCAAATGCGAGCGCGGCGGCGGCGACGAGGGTGCCGAAGCGGCGGCGTGAGCGGGTCTGGGTCATGGGTCTGTCTCCTTGCAGTGTTCGGTTCACCATTGGCCGAAGTACACGCCGGCCTGCTTGTGTCGGTTGGTGCGCTGCTCGACGAACTCGTCGCTCACCGTCGTGCGGTGCTTGCGGCGCGCCAGGAAGTCGAGCAGCCGCTCGCGCAGCGCCTGTCGCACCGGGGCATGCCCGGCGTCGCGGCCGAGGTCCTGCATCTGGTCCGGGTCGGCGGCGAGGTCGAACAGTTGCTCGGGCTCGTCGAGCCAGTACACGTAGCGCCAGCGCTCGTCGCGGATCGAGAAGGCGCGCGCCTGCTGCGGCGTCTTGCCCAGCCGCAGGCGCGCCTCGCGAAAGCCGTAGTCGAGTTCGCTGTAGACGAAATCGCGCCACGACGGCGACTCGCCATGCAGCAGCGGCCGCAGGCTGCGACCCTCGATGCGCTGCGAGGCGCCGCTCACGCCGAGGGCATCGAGCACCGTGGGTACCAGGTCCACGCCCTCGACGAAGCGCGGTTCGACGCGGCCGCGCGTGGCATCGGCCTCGCGGCGCGGGTCCATGACGATGAAGGGCACCTTCTGGACGGTGTCGTAGAACAGCTCCTTCTCGCCCAGCCAGTGGTCGCCGAGGAAGTCGCCGTGGTCGGCGGTGAAGACGACCAGCGTGTCGTCCATCCGCCCCATCGACTGCATCGTGTCGAACAGCCGGCCGAGGTGGTCGTCGAGCTGCTTGATCAGCCCCTGGTAGGCGGGGCGCACGGTGCGGATGCACTCGTCGTTCTGGAAGCTGACGCATTCCTCCTGCTGCCGGTAGGCGGCGACGACGGGGTGCGCGTCGTGCAGCTCGGCCTCGCTGCGCACCACCGGCAGGCACTGCTCGGGCCGGTACATCGCGTGGTAGGGGGCCGGCGCCATGTAGGGCCAGTGCGGCTTCACGTAGCTCAGGTGAAGCACCCAGGGGCGGCTGCCCTGCTCGCGCATGAAGCGGATCGCCTGGTCGGTCATGTAGGCGGTCTCGGAATGCGCCTCCTGCACGCGCGCCGGCAGGTGCACGTTGCGCATGTGCCAGCCGCTGGCCAGCTGACCCTGCGCGTCGATGCCGGCGATGACGTAGTCGCTCCACGGGTCGTCGCCCGCGTAGCCGTGCGCGCGCAGGAAGGCGGGGTAGCCGCTCTCGTGGCCGGGCGTGTGGTGGCCGTCGTAACGGTCGATTTCGACGAAGCCGCCGCGTTCGAGGAAGGTGCCCAGTTCGCTGCCACCGTCCAGCGCCAGGCGCGCCAGGCCGGCGTGGTCGGGCATCACATGGGTCTTGCCCGCCAGTGCCAGCGTGCGGCCGGCATCCTTCAGGTACTCGCCCAGCGTCACCTCGCCGATCGACAGCGGCACGCGGTTCCAGGTCGCGCCGTGGCTGACGGGATAGCGGCCGGTATAGAAGCTCATGCGGCTCGGGCCGCACACGCCGCTGTTGACGAAGGCATTGGCGAAGCGCACGCCGCGCCGCGCCAGCGCGTCGAGGTTCGGCGTCGTCAGGTAGGGGTGGCCGGCGCAGGACAGGTGGTCCCAGCGCAGCTGGTCGGCCATGATGAAGAGGATGTTCATGGGTTTGCCGGCAGCCATGCTAGGTGCCGCACAATGGATTGCAGAAATCAATCCATCTCGGCAATGACCCTCAGAGACCCGCAGGGCCTGGACGACCTGCTGAACTACCGGCTGGCGCGGCTGCATGCGCTCAGCGGTGCGCCGGTGGTGCGGCTGTGCGAGGGGCGCTACGGCATCACGCGGCGCGAGTGGCGCCTGCTCGCCCTGCTGGCGGCCCAGGGCGCGACATCGCCGTCGGAACTGGCCGATCGCGCCCACCTCGACCGGGCACGGACGTCGCGGGCGATCGGCTCGCTGTCGGCCAAGGGGCTGGTGCAGCGCGTGGCGCGGCCGGGCGATGCTCGCCGCGCGGTGGTCCAGGTCACCCCGTGCGGGCAGTCGCTCTACGAGGAAATGTTTCCGCAGGTCGCCGCGATCAACCGTGCGATGCTCGATGCGCTCGACGAACCGTTGCTGGCGGCGCTCGACGAGGCGCTGCGGCGGCTGACGTCGCACGCGGCGGCGCTGGGCACGCAGCTGGTGAGCGGCGTGCAGGCCGACCGGCGCCGCGGCGGCACGGCGCGGCGGTGAGTCCGCCGGGCTTTCGCGCCACCGTCGCGGCCCTGGCGGCGGGCCAGCTGCTGTGCTGGGCGGCGCTCTACTATGGCTTCTCGTCCTTCGTGCTGCCGATGCAGCGTGCACTGGGCTGGAGCAAGCCCGAGGTGATGGGGGCCTTCACCGTCGGACTGGGCGTGTGGGGCGCCACCACCTACGCCGTCGGCGCCGCCATCGACCATGGCCGGGGCCGCATGGTGATGACGCTGGGTGCCGCGCTGGCCGGGCTCGGCTTCCTCGCCTGGTCGCGCGCGACCAGCCTGCCGTGGCTTCATGGCGCCTGGGTGCTGCTCGGCGCGGCGATGGCGATGACGCTCTACGAACCGGCCTTCAACGTGCTGACCAGGCGGTTTCCGGCGCAGTACCGCGAGGGCATCACGGCGCTGACGCTGGTCGGCGGCTTCGCCAGCACGCTGTCGTTCCCTGCCGTGGCGGCGCTGGTCGCTTGGCTCGACTGGCGCGGTGCGCTGGCGGCGATCGGCGTGGTGCTGCTCGCCGTCGGGGCGCCGCTGCACGCCTGGGCCCTGCGCGGCACGCCGACGCACGACAGCCCGGGGCGGCCCCACGATGCCGCCGACGATGCCACGCTGCACGAGGCGCTGCGCGAACGCACCTCCTGGCTGCTCACCGCCACCTTCACGCTGTATGCCTTTGCCGCCGCGGCGCTGTGGGCGCACATCATGCCGGCCTTCGCCGCCAAAGGGCTGAGCGAGGCCAGTGCGCTGGCGGTGGTGGTGTGGTTCGGGCCCGCCCAGGTGGCCGGCCGGCTCGCCTTCCTCGCCTTCGGGCGCTGGGTGTCGACGCGTCTGCTCGGCCTCGTCGTGCTGGGCGGGTTGCCGCTGTCGCTGGCGATCTTCGCGCTGGCCGACGGCAGGCTCGCGTTGCTGCTCTTCGCCACGCTGTTCGGCCTGGCCAACGGCCTGGTCACCATCGTGCGCGGCAACCTGGTGCCGCAGTACTTCGGCCGCGAACACGTCGGTCGCATCAGCGGCGCGATGAGCGCGATCGCGCTGCTCTCGCGCGCCGCCGCGCCGCTGGCCACCGCTTGGCTGCTGCTGGCGCTGCCGGGCTACCGCGAACTGCTGCTCGGTCTGGCGGCGGTGGGGGCCGTGGCGGTGGGGGCCTTCGCGCTGGCGCGGCCGCCGCGGCGCTGATCTCGGCGCGACGAACACAGATCCGTTGCGACCTGCACCGCCGGTCGTCAGTAGCGCTTGTCGAGCACCAGCACGTCGGCATCGCGCCTCATCTGGAAGCGCGACAGGAAGCTGTTGCCGAGCAGGACGATGTCCATCGGCGAGGGGACCACGGTGGCGTCGACGTTGTAGACCGTCACGTCGCCGATGCGCACCTCGCGCAGCGAGACGCGGTGCGCGACCACGTCGCCATTGGCGGTGCGCACCATGCCGCGCTGGCCGCGCGAAAAGTCCACGCCGATGCGCCGGGCTTCCGCCTCGCTCATTGCGACGTTGGTGGCGCCGGTGTCGACGACGAAGCGCACCGCGCGGCCGTTGATCGAACCCTGGGTGACGAAGTGCCCGCCCGATCCGGCCGCGAGCACGATCTGCGTGCCGCTGCCGGCGCTCGCCGCGCCGCCGAGGTTGACCTGGGCGCCGCCGAGCGGCAGCGTCTGGCGCTTGCCGCCGACCTCGACCACGGTCTCGCTGCCGGTGACACGGATCACCTTAACGCCGGCGACGGTGCTGCCCGCGGCGACGGTGCGCGGCGTGCCGTCGATCACCAGCAGGGCCTTGTCGCCGAGGCTGCCGCTCATCGACACGCTCTGCGCGAGCGCGATCGCCGGCAGCAGGGAAAGCACGGCCGCCGGCGCAATCTTCAAGGTCAGTCGCGGAAGTTGTTGAACGAGACCGGCGCCTCGGGCACGGTCTTGCGGATCAACTGCATGGCCGCCTGCAGGTCGTCGCGCTTGGCGCCGGACACGCGCACGGTGTCTCCCTGGATGGCGGCCTGCACCTTCATCTTGCTCTGCTTGATGGCGGCCTGGATCTTCTTGGCGGTGTCGCTGTCGACGCCGCTCTTCACCGTGAGCACCTGCTTGACCTTGTCGCCGCCGATCTTCTCGATCTTCGCGCTGCCATCGATGAAGCGTGCATCGACGCCGCGCTTGGCAAGCTTGGCGGTGAGGATGTCCTTCACCTGGCCGATCTGGAAGTCGCTGTCGGCATGGACCGTGATCTGCTTCTCGGTCAACTCCACGCCGGCCGACGAGCCCTTGAAGTCGAAGCGCGTGGCGATTTCCTTGGCCGACTGGTCGACGGCGTTGCGCACCTCGACGAGGTTGGGTTCGATGACGGTGTCAAAGCTCGGCATAGGCGAAAATTCTCGCATGCAAATCGAGTCGGGCGTCAGCCTGAAGCCATACAACACGTTCGGATTGCCCGCAATTGCGCAACAGTTGGTGCGCATCGCGAGCGACGCGGACGTGCGTCGCGTCGTCGACCACCCGAGCCTGGGCCGCGCGCCCAAGTTCATCCTCGGCGGCGGCAGCAACATCATCCTGACGCGCGACATGCCTCAGGTGGTGCTGAAGGTCGAGGTGCGCGGCATGCGCCTCGTCGAGGAGCGCAGCGACGCCTGGATCGTCGAGGCCGGCGCCGGCGAGGGCTGGCACGGATTCGTCGCCTGGACGCTGGAGCAGGGCTGGCCCGGGCTGGAGAACCTGGCGCTGATACCCGGCAGCGTCGGTGCAGCGCCGGTGCAGAACATCGGCGCCTACGGGCTGGAGCTGAAGGACCGCTTCGAATCGCTCGACGCGGTGGATCTCGTCACCGGCCGCAGCGTCACGCTCGGCCCCGGCATCTGCGCCTTCGGCTACCGCGACAGCGTGTTCAAGCACTCGCTGGCCGGCCGCACGCTCATCACCCGGGTGCGCTTTCGCCTGCCGCGGCCCTGGCAGCCCGTGCTCGGCTACCTCGACATCGAGCGGCGCATGCGCGACAGCGGCATCTCCAACCCGACGCCGCGGCAGATCTTCGACTGGGTGTGCGCGATCCGCCGCACCAAGCTGCCGGACCCGGCGCTGATCGGCAATGCCGGCAGCTTCTTCAAGAACCCGGTGGTTACGCCCGAGCAGTGCCGCGACATCATCGGCCGCGATCCGGAGATCGTGCATTACCCGATGCCCGACGGCACGGTGAAGCTGGCTGCCGGCTGGATGATCGACGCCTGCGGATGGAAGGGCAAGGCGGTCGGCCAGGCAGCGGTGTACGACCGGCAAGCCCTCGTGCTGGTCAACCGTGGCGGCGCCATCGGCTCGGAGGTGATGACGCTGGCGCGCGCCATCCAGGAGAGCGTCTACGGGCGCTTCGGCATCCGGCTGGAGCCCGAGCCGGTGGTGGTCTGATCGATCAGCGCTCGAGGCGCAGCACCCGGCCGTCACTGCCGTCGGTGACCAGGTAGAGCCAGCCGTCCGGGCCCTGACGGACGTCGCGGATGCGCTCGCCAAGGTCTTCCAGCAGCCGCTCCTCGGCGATGACCCGCCCGCCGTCGAGGCCGAGGCGCACGAGCACGCGGGCCTTGAGCGCGCCGACGAACAGGCTGCCCTTCCAGCCCGGATAGCGCTCGCTGGTGAGGAAGGCCATGCCGCTGGGGGCGATCGACGGCACCCAGACCTTCAACGGCTCCTCGTAACCCGGCTTGGGCCCGTCCTCGCCGATGCGCGTGCCGACGACATAGTTGCGGCCGCGGGTGACCAGCGGCCAGCCGTAGTTCCGCCCGCCCTTCGGCGCGTTGACCTCGTCGCCGCCTTGCGGGCCATGCTCCAGGGTCCACAGTTCGCCGCTGACCGGATGGGCCGCGGCGCCCTGGATGTTGCGGTGCCCGAGACTCCACACCTCGGGCGCGGCGAACTTCGGGTTGTCGGCCGGTGGCCGGCCCTCGCGGTCGATGCGGACCACCTTGCCCAGGTGGTTGGCCGGATTCTGCGCGTCTTCCTTGCGCGAGAAGCGGTCGCCCAGGCCGACCCACAGCGTGCCGTCGCGGCCGAAGACGATGCGCGAGCCGCAGTGGTGGCGGCTGGTCACCTTCGGCCGCTGGCTGAAGATGGTGCGCACCTCCACCAGCCGGTCGCCGACGAGCCGGCCACGGGCGACCGCGGTCGAATTGCCGCCGTCACCCGGCTCGGCGAAGGTCCAGAAGACGAGACCGTTGTTCGCGAAGTCGGGGTCGACGGCGACGTCGAGCAGCCCGCACTGGCCGCCGCCATCCACCGCAGGCAGGCCGCTCAGCGGCGCACCGACGCGACCGTCGGCGCGGGCGATGCGCAGCCGGCCGGGCTTCTCGGTGACGAGCATGCGGCCGTCGGGCAGGAAGGCCAGGGCCCAGGGATGGTCCAGGCCGGTCACCACCGGCACCGGCCTCAATGCCTGCGCGCCGGCGGCGCCCCAGGCGAGTGCAACGAGGAGGAAGGCGATCAGTCGGCGCATGGGGTGGCATGCTGCCGCGAAACGCGCACCCCCGTCCGCGCAGGGGTTCTGCCGATCGTCAGAGGAAGTGGCAGACGTAGTGCAGCGTCTGCGTCACCTCGATGTCGAAGGCCGACTGGCCCGGCACGTCGAAGGACTGGCCACCACGGTAGTTCGCCCAGTCGGCGGCTCCCGGCAGCTTGACCCGGCATTCGCCCTCCAGCAATTCCATGCGCTCGGGCGCGCCGGTCGTGAAGCGCAGCGTCGAGGGCAGGATCACGCCGACGCTCTTCCTGCTGCCGTCGGCCAGTTCCAGGCTGTGCGAGACGCACTTGCCGTCGAAATAGACGTTCGCGCGGGTGCGCACGGTGGCTTGCAGGCTGTCGGTCATGGTCGTCGGACGGTTCGAGGGGAGCGCGGATGCTAGCGCAGGCCTGTGAGGGTCTGTATCGCCCCGGCAATAGCTCACGCTTGCGGGCGCGGCGCGCAACGACACGACGGCGACGACGGCGGCGGCGCGTTGTAATCGATGACCGAACCGCCGCGCCATGCTCGCCACCACCACTGACCTGCCGCTCGAGGCGATCCTCGACACCGCTTTCGTCGGCATCGCCGTCACGCGCGACCGCCAGTTCCAGCACGCCAATCCGCGCTTCGAAGAGATCTTCGGCTGGCCCCCCGGCACACTGGTCGGCTGCAGCGGACGCGCCGTGTGGCCCAGCGACGCGGCCTATGCCGACGTCGGCCGCCACGCCTCACCGCTGCTGCAGTCCGGCGCCGCCTTCGAGGGCGAGTTCGAGATGGCGCGGCGCGACGGCAGCGTGTTCTGGGCCAACCTGCGCGCGCGGGCGATCGACCGGCGGCACCCGGGCAGCGGCGGCACGATCTGGATCGTCGACGACATCACCGAGCGCCGTCGCGTCGCGGCCGCGCTGGCCGACGCGCGCGACCAGGCCGAGTCGGCCAACCGCGCGAAGAGCGAGTTCCTTGCCAACACCAGCCATGAGATCCGCACGCCGCTCAACGGCCTGCTCGGCCTGGTGCGCCTGGCCCAGGACCCGTCGCTGCCGCCGGCGCGGCTGCGCGAGTGTCTCGAACACATCGACGACAGCGCCCAGGCGCTCGCCGGACTGATCTCGGACATCCTCGACCTGTCCAAGATCGAAGCCGGCCGGCTGACGCTCGAGCAGGTCGACTTCGACCTGCACCAGATGCTCGTCCAGATGCGCGACGCCTACGCCGAACTCGCCGCGGCGAAAGGTCTGGAGTTCCGCTTCGAACTGGACCCCGGCGTGCCGCAGTGGGTCAACGGCGACCCGGTGCGGCTGCGCCAGATCCTCGCCAACTATCTGGGCAACGCGCTCAAGTTCACCGAGCAGGGCTGGATCGCGCTGCGCGCGACGCGGCGCGTCGACGGACGTTCCCGGCTCGAGGTGCGCGACAGCGGACCGGGCATTCCGACCGAGCTGCAGCCGCGCATGTTCCACCCGTTCTCGCAGGCCGATGCCTCGACGACGCGGCGCTTCGGTGGCACCGGCCTCGGCCTGAGCATCTGCCGCCAGCTCGCCGTGCTGATGCGCGGCGGCGTGGGCATGCTCAGCACGCCCGGGGAGGGCAGCCGCTTCTGGACGGACCTGCCGCTGAACCGCGCCGCCGGACAGGCGGCAGCGTTGCCGACGCGCTTCGCACCGGTGGATGCGCTGAAGGACGCACGCATCCTGCTCGTCGAGGACCATCCAGTGAACACCCTGGTGGCCGAGGCGACGCTGGCGCACTGGGGCGCGCAGGTCGTGACCGCGGCCAACGGCGAGCAGGCGCTGCGGGCTGTGGCCGAGGCGACGCGGCGCGGCACACCGTTCGACGCGGTGCTGATGGACCTGCAGATGCCGGTGCTCGGCGGCATCGACGCCACCATCGCGATCCGCCGCTCGCACGGTGCGGGCATGCTGCCGGTGATCGCGCTGACCGCCGACGCCTTGATGTCGCAGCGCGACAGTGCGCTGCGCCACGGCATGAACGACTTCCTCGCCAAGCCGATCGACCCCGATCGGCTGGTGCGCGTGCTGGCGCACTGGGTGCGCCGGGCGCGCGCGGCACGCGGCTGAGTCGGCACCGCCCTCCCTGCTCGGCCATGCTTCGCCTCCTGCAACGCAGCGAACGCGCCATCTCCTCGGCGCCGACGGGCGCGCCGCGGGCCCGGCTGCTGGCGCAGCGGGTGCTGCTGCTGGCGCGGCACTGGCGCGTCGGCGAGCTGCCCGAGGCGCTGAGCACGGCGCAGGCTGCGGTGCAGGCCGCCGACGACCGGCTGGCGGTGGCCGAGTTCGAACTGGCTCGCGGCGTGGCGATGTACTACGGGACGCAGACCCGCGAGGCCATCGTCCCGGTGCAGCAAGCGCGCGATGCCGCCATCGCGCTCGGCGAAGCGGGACTCGAGGCCGAATGCGAAGCCTGGCTCGGCTGCATCCGCGGCACCCTGCACCACGATCCGTGCGAGGTGCTGCCGCACCTGCGCCAGGCGGTGCGGCTGGGCGGCGCGCAGCGGCCGCTGGCCGCGGCGCGCGCGCTCTATGTCGTGGCCACGCTCTACCAGGAAGCCGACCTCGTCGACGAAGCGGTGCGCCACTACCGGCGCGCCAGCGGCATCGCCCGCGCCGAGAACGACGAGCAGCTGGTCGCCGCCGTGCATCGCTACATGACGCTGGCGCAGGCCCAGCAGGTGCGCCGCGCGCGGGCCGCCGGTCGGCTCGATGGCGAGCAGCTCAAGCAGGCGCTCGTCGCCCTGGGCAGTGCGCAGCAGCTCGCCGCGGCGCTGACCATCGACGACACCGGGCTGCAGTCCAACCTGCGTCTCGGCGAAATGCTGCGCCTGTCGGGGCAGTACGCTCAGGCGTCGGCGGTGTTCGAACGCACCGTCGACCCGGCGGCGCGTGCCGGCATGACCTGGGAGGCGACGATCGCGCGGGCCGACCATGCGGTGTGCCTCGCGCACGCAGGGCGCCTCGACTCGGCGGTGCGCGAGGGCGACCTGGCCGCGGTGGAGGTGGCGCCGCACTTCGACGATTATTCGCAGGCGGTCGTGCACGACGCGCTGGCCGAACTTGCCGGACTGCTGGGCCGGGCTCGGCAGCAGGCGCGGCATGCGCAGATCGCGCGCCGCGCCTGGGAGGCCGATGCTGCCTACTGCGTTGCTCTGCGTGCAGCGCTGCTCGCACAGGGGCCCTTCGTACCCGCAGACTAGGCCGCTGCTTGTCTCCGGCGCGACAGGGCGGACCGGGGTTCCGCCAGTGGCCGCGCGATCGGCGCTGCGGTATACCCGCAGACGATCCGGCCGCCCTTCGGCCGCCCCCGAGGACCCCTCCGTGCCCGACGCTCCCGCCGTGTCCACCGACGACTGCCTGCGACCGCACCACCGCATCTGGCCACGCCGCCTGCCGCGCAGCGTCGTCGCGCCGAACACCTCGCTGTGGTTCAACCTCGAAGTGTCGGCCGCGCGCTACCCGGACAAGCCGGCCTACCTCTTCTTCGGCCGACCGGTCAGCTACCGCGAACTGCATCGGCAGGCCCTCGCCATCGCCGGCTGGCTGCAGGCGCAGGGCGTGCGAAAGGGCGACCGGGTATCGCTGTTCATGCAGAACTGTCCGCAGTACGTCGCCGCGCTGTACGGCATCCTGCGCGCCGACGCGGTGGTGGTGCCTGTCAATCCGATGAACCGCGCCGACGAGTTCGGCCACTACATCGCCGACCCCGAGGCGAAGCTGGTCATCTGCAGCGCCGACCTCGCCGGCATCGTCGCGCAGGCGAACGCCGCGTTGCCCGCCGCGCAGCGCCTCGCGCATGTGCTGGTGGCGCGCTACGCCGATGCCTTGCCCGACGACGCGCTGCACCCCGACGAGGCGCCCGGCGCCGCCACCGAGCAGTGGCTGCGCGCCGATCCGCCCCTGCCCGAAGGCGGTCCGCGCTGGACGCGCTGGAGCGACGCGCTGGCGCAGCAGCTCGTGCCGGGCGATCACACCGCGCAGCCGGACGACCTCGCGCTGCTGCCTTACACCTCGGGCACCACCGGCCTGCCCAAGGGCTGCATGCATACCCACCGCACGCTGATGCACAACACGGTGGGCGGGCAATGGGGCCACGGCGGGCCGGAGTCGGTGGCGCTCGGCGTGGTGCCGATGTTCCACATCACCGGCATGGTGTACGGCGTGCTCGGCTCGGTCTACCTCGGATCGACCACGGTGATCCTGCCGCGCTGGGACCGCGAACTCGCCGCGCGGCTGATCGCGCGCCACAGGGTCTCGCACTGGACCTGCATCCCGACGATGATCATCGACCTGTTCGGCAGCCCGAACTACAAGAGCTTCGACCTGTCCTCGCTTCGCAACCTCAGCGGCGGCGGCGCGGCGATGCCGCACGCGGTGGCGCAGCGGCTGCAGGACGAGTTCGGCCTGACCTTCGCCGAGGGCTACGGCCTCACCGAGACCGCCGCGCCCAGCCACGCCAACCCGCCGGAGCGCGCCAAGCTGCAGTGCCTGGGGATTCCGATCTTCGGCGTCGATTCGCGCGTGGTCGACCCGCTGACGCTGCAGGAACTGCCGGTGGGCGAGGTGGGAGAGATCGTCACCCACGGTCCGATGGTCTTCAAGGGCTACTGGCGCCACCCGGAGGCGACGCGGGCTGCCTTCGTCACGCTGCCCGGCGACGACAGCGGGCGACAGTTCTTCCGCACTGGCGACCTCGGCCGCATGGACGAGGAGGGCTACTTCTTCCTCACCGACCGGCTCAAGCGGATGATCAACGCCAGCGGCTTCAAGGTCTGGCCGGCCGAGGTGGAGATGCTGCTCTACAAGCACCCGGCGGTGCAGGAGGCCTGCATCATCGCTGCGCGCGACGAGTACCGCGGCGAAACGGTCAAGGCGGTGGTGGTGCTGCGCGCCGAGGCGCGCGGCAGCACTGGCGCCGACGACATCATCGCCTGGGCGCGCGAGCACATGGCGGCCTACAAGGTGCCCAAGCGAGTCGAGTTCGTCGACAGCTTGCCCAAGTCCGGCTCGGGCAAGGTGATGTGGCGGCTGCTGCAGGACCGCGAGGCGCAGCAGGCGAAGGGCTA
This sequence comes from uncultured Piscinibacter sp., assembly GCF_937952055.1. Lineage (GTDB taxonomy): Bacteria > Pseudomonadota > Gammaproteobacteria > Burkholderiales > Burkholderiaceae_C > Piscinibacter. Next base: position 639,895 of record NZ_CALFYO010000020.1, on the reverse strand, counting down.
GAAGCGCGAGCCGGGCTGTTCGAGGAATGCCGCCTCCTGTGCCGTGCTGTCGCGGCCGAGGATGGCATTGCGGTGCGGGAAGCGGCCGAAGCGGCGGATGACCTCGCGGTGCCTGTGCGCGTAGTCCAGCATGTCGCGCAGCGCCGGCTCCTCGCGCGCCAGCGCCTCGAAGCACGCCACGGCGCGGTCCTGCAGCGCCAGGTCCTCGGCATGTTCGAAGGGCAGGTAGGCGAAAGCGCGCTGCAATGGCGGCAGCACGCGGTCGTCGCCGCGCTCGGCCATCGCCAGCGCGAGCGCGCAGGCGGCCGCGTCGCCGGCGAAGGCACGGGGCGTGTCGCGGAAGACGTTGCGGGTGAACTGGTCAAGCACGATGACAGCGGCGAGCCGCTGCGGCGGCGAATCGCCGAAGCGCCGGCCGGCCAGCACCGCGTCGATCATCGCGCCGAAGCGCGCGCGGATTGACGCATCGAAGGCCGCATCCTTGCGAAACCACTCGGCGCGCGGTGACGCCACGTCGCCGAACCAGAAGGCGAGCACGGCCAGCGCGTCGGCGTCCATGGGGCTCAATCGGCGCGCGCGAGCCGCTGCCAGAGGTAGGTGAACTCGATCGCCTGCAGCGTGGCGCGCTGCTCGTTGTCGGCGGCGCCGCCGTGGCCGCCCTCGATGTTCTCGTAGTACAGCACCGGGTGGCCGTACTCGCGCAGCCGCGCCACCATCTTGCGCGCATGTCCCGGGTGCACGCGGTCGTCGCGCGTCGAAGTGGTGAACAGCGGCGTCGGGTAGCGGCCGTCGCGCCGCACGTTCTGGTAGGGGCTGTAGCGCGAGATCGCCGCCCAGTCCTCGGGCACGTCGGGGTTGCCGTACTCGGCCATCCAGCTCGCGCCGGCGAGCAGCTTGTGATAGCGCCTCATGTCCAGCAGCGGCACCTGGCTGACCACGGCATTGAACAGCTCCGGACGCTGCAGCATCACCGCACCGACCAGCAGCCCGCCATTGCTGCCGCCCTCGATGCCGAGGTGGCGCGCGCTGGTGATCCGGTGGCGGATCAGGTCTTCGGCGACGGCGATGAAGTCGTCGTAGCTGCGCTGCTTGTTGGCCTTCAGCGCCGCCTGGTGCCAGCGCGGGCCGAACTCGCCACCGCCGCGGATGTTGGCCACCACCAGCACGCCGCCGCGCGGGTACCAGGCGGCGCCGAAGGCGCGTGAATACCAGGGCTCGAGCGAGACCTGGAATCCGCCGTAGCCGTAGAGCAGCGTCGGGTTCGTGCCATCGGCCCTGGCGCCGCGTGGCCAGACCACGAAATAGGGCACGCGCGTGCCGTCGCGGCTGGTGGCGAAGCGCTGCTCCGTGCGCATGTCGCTGCCGTCGAACGAGGCTGGCAGCATCTTCAGCGTGTCGCGCCTGTCGCTGCCGGTGCGGCCGAGCAGCAGCGAGTCGGGCGTGAGGAAGTCGGCGTAGCTCAGCAGGTAGCTCTCGGCCAGCGGATCGTCGCTGCGCATCGGGTCGTGCAGGCCGGTCACGCCCAGGTTGCCGGGAGAGGGCGCATCGACCACGCGACCGGTGAAGCGGCCGTCAGCCTCGCGCTTCCACTCTTCCAGCCGACCGATGACGTTGTCGTTGACATTGACCAACACATGGCTGCGCGTCAGTGCAGTGCCGGCCAGCGAACGCGTCTCGGTGGGTTCGAACAGCACCTGGAAGCGCCGCTCGCCCTTCTGGTAGGCGGCGAAGTCGGCGGCGAGCAGCGAGCCCCGCGGATGCACGCGCTCGCCGGCGCGCAGGTCGCTGCGCAGCTCGAGCAGCAGCGTGTCGCCCGCCAGCCCCGCGCTGTGCATGAAGGACAGGCGCGCGTCCTCGGGCACGTCGAGCTTCGCCAGACGGTCGCCCTGCAGCAGCAGCGTCTCCTGGCGATAGAAGTCGAGCGCGCGCACGATCAGCGTGCGTTCGAAGCCGGGCGTGTGGTCGACGCTGACGCCGACCCAGACGTCCTCCCTGCGGCCCTCGAACACCGTCTTCGCCTCGGCCAGCGGGGTGCCACGCTTCCAGCGCTTGACGATGCGCGGGTAGCCCGAGTCGGTCATCGAGCCCGGGCCGAAGTCGGTGCCGACATAGAGCGTGTCGGCATCGCCCCAGGCCACGTCCGACTTGGCCTCGGGCAGCACGAAGCCCGCGTCGACAAAGCGCTTCGCCACCGTGTCGAACTCGCGGATCACCTTGGCGTCGGCGCCGCCGCGCGACAGCGACACGAGGCAGCGACGATAGTCCGGCCCGAGGCATTCGGCGCCGCCCCAGACCCAGTTCTCCTTCTCCGCGGCGGCCAGCGCGTCGAGGTCGAGCACCGTTTCCCACCTCGGCGCGGGGCGGCGGTACTCGGCCAGCGTGGTGCGTCGCCACAGGCCGCGCTTGTGCGTGCCGTCCTGCCAGAAGTTGTAGAGCCACTCGCCGCGGCGCGCCACGGTCGGAATGCGGTCCTTCGAGTTGAGCACCTCGAGCAGCCTGGTGCGCGTCGGCGCGAAATCCTCGCGCTCGGCGAGCTGCTTCACGGTCTCGGCATTGCGCTCGCGCACCCAGGCGAGCGCCTTGTCGCCCTGCACGTCCTCCAGCCAGAGGTGCGGGTCGTCGTTGCGGTTCTTGTCGTCGGCCATGGCGTGGGCAGGCAAGGAGGCGGCTGCGGCGCAGAGCAGCCAGCGAGCCAGGGTTCGTCGGTTCGGCATGTCGTTGTTCAGCCCATCAGCGATTGAACTTCCGGGTGGCGGCGCATGTAGGCCTGCACGTAGGAGCACAGCGGACGCACCTTCAGGCCGCGCTCGCGGGCATGGGCCAGCGCCGCGCGCACCAGATCGGCGGCGATGCCCTGTCCCTCGAGCTCGGGCGCCACCTCGGTGTGCGTCATGAACATGACGCCGTCGCGCAGACGGTAGTCGCACACGCACAGGTGGCCGTGGACCAGGGCCCTGAAGCGCCCCGAGGTCTCGTCGTGCTCGATCGTCAGCGTCACGCCCTGCGGCCTCTCTTTACGTCGCGTTCAGGCGCTGCGGCGTGATCTCCACCGACTGCTCGCCGTCGCCCACCCAGGCGGTGCCGTCCTGCACGCTCACCTGCAATTGCATGGTACGTCGGGCCAGCGCGGCCAGCGCCTGGCTCTGCGCGGCATCGACCTGCCAGACCTCGATGTTCGCCGCGCGCGCCAATTTGTTGGCGATGCCGCCCCACCAGATCGGCGTGCTCGCGGCGTAGGCGTAGACGCTGACCCTGTCGGCGCGGCCAGCGGCGCGCAGCAGGCGCTTGTCGTCGGGTTGGCCGACGTCGATCCAGTGGCGGATGCGGCCGGTGAGGTCGCGGTGCCAGAGGTCGGGCTCGTCGGTGTCCGACAGGCCCTTGCCGAACTCCAGCGTGCCTTCGCGGTCGTCGGCCGGCACGTTCAGCGCGAAGGCCAGCACACGCATCAGCATGCGCTCGTCGGTCTCGGAAGGGTGGCGGGCCAGCGTCAGCGCATGGTCGGCGTAGAGGCCGCGATCCATGTCGGCGAGCTGTACGCGGGCTTTGAAGATGGTCGCCTTGAGTGCCATGGGCAGGGTGCAGCGCAAAGCGGCGATTAGACCAGAGCCCGGCCGCGCCACAATGGCACGCGGACTCTGCCCCGACACCATGCCCGACACCGCTGCCCCCCGCGCGCCGGCCGACTCGGCCGCCGACCGCTTCGGCCGTCCCGAGGGCGGCTGGCGGCTGGCGCTGTACACCGTCATCTTCGAGGCCGACACGCGCGCCGGCCGCACCTTCGACGTGGTGCTGATCTGGTTGATCCTCGCCAGCGTCGCGGTGGTGATGCTCGACAGCGTGGGGGCGATCGGTTCGCGCCTGGGCGGCGTCTTCGGCGTGCTCGAGTGGAGCTTCACGGTGCTCTTCACGCTGGAGTACGTTGCCCGGCTCGCCTGCGTGCGCCGGCCCAGGCGCTACGCGACCAGCGCATTCGGCATCATCGACCTGCTGGCCGTGCTGCCGACCTGGCTGGCGCTGCTGGCGCCCGGACTGCACGCGCTGATCGACGTGCGCATCCTGCGGCTGCTGCGCATCTTCCGCGTGCTGAAGATGGGCGCTTACGTCGCCGAATACCGCGCGCTGGGCGCCGCGCTCGCGGCGAGCCGGCGCAAGATTGCCGTCTTCCTCTCCTTCGTGCTGATGGTCGTGCTGGTGATGGGCACGCTGATGTACGTGGTCGAAGGTGCCGACAACGGCTTCACCAGCATCCCGCTGGGCATCTACTGGGCCATCACCACCATGACCACCGTGGGCTTCGGCGACGTCACGCCGAAGACCGACCTCGGCCGGGCGATCGCCTCGGTGATGATGCTGCTCGGCTGGGGCATCCTCGCCGTGCCCACCGGCATCGTCAGCGCCGAATTCACCGCACAGCGCGTGCGGCGAGAGCCGACCACGCGCACCTGCCACGAATGCCTGAGCGAGGGCCACGAGGCCCACGCCAGGTTCTGCCGCGACTGCGGCGCCGCGCTGCCGCCGTATCGGCGCGACTGAGCGTCAGGATCTCTCTGCCAGTGCCTTGAGCCCCGCCAGGCCCTCGGCGAAGTCCTTGCCGACCATGGCGTCGGCGCCGAGCGCAAACCAGCGCATCAGCGGGTTGCTGCCCATGTCGCCGTTGATCGACCAGGTGATGCGCGTGCCGTTGCCTTCTGCCGCCAGCGTCAGCTCGCCGGTGGAGGTGGTGCCGAAGTCGGGGAAGAACAACTCGTAGGCCACCCGCCGATCTGGCTCGGCGGCGGTGAAGGTCATGCGGCCGTTGCCCTCGCTGGCGCTCTGCCACGACCAGGCCGCGCCTTCGCCGCTGGGCGGGCCGCTGTAGTCCATCTGCATCGCCGGGTCGCGGCGGTTCCAGACCGTCCAGTCTTTCCAGCGGCGGGGCTCGGCCACCAGCGCGTAGACCCTGGCCGGCGGCGCCGCGACGACCGTGCTGCGCGACACGGCGAACTTCGGCGAGATCATGTAACCGCCGAGCACCAGCATGGTGGCGAGCAGCAGCACGACGGCGAGCAGCCACTTGAGGATCTTCATCGCGACGCTTCCTGGCGGACGGAGCCGGCAGTCTGCGCCTGCGTGGGCCGGCTGGCAATCGGCGGCGTACCGGCCTCGCACTCGCGAGCCTCGCGCTGGCTGCGCCGCCCCAGTTCGATCAGCGCCATCACCGCCGCGGCCTGCTCGCCGGGCACCGGGTTGTCGCCCTCGCCGCGCAGGGCATCGCGCACAGCCGCATAGAAGGCACCCTGACATCCGGGCAGCAGCGGCCAGTGGTCGGTGTGCAGCGTGTCGCCGCGCATCTGCGTGAGCAGGCTGACGTTGCGGTCTGCGCCCCAGCCGGGCTCCGGCGGCCAGAGCGGGCGCTCGCCGGCCTTCAGCGCGTCTTCCTGCGCGTCCAGCCCGAGCTTGATCCACGACCCTCGCGTGCCATGAACGACGAAGCGCGGCGCGGGCGCAGCCGCCAGCATGCTCGCGCGCAGCACGACGCGCAGGCCCGGATAGCGCAACCGGGCCTGGAACCAGTCGTCGGCCTGCCCAGCGTCCCGCAGCGTGGCCTGGTCGAGCGCGATCGCCTCGGGCCAGCCGAACAGCTGCAGCGCCTGGTCGAGCAGGTGCGGACCGAGGTCGAACCACAGCCCGCCGCCCGGCGCGGCCGACTCGCGCCAGCGGGCGCGCACCTCGGGGCGGTAGCGGTCGAAGGCCGATTCGAGGTGGACGATGCGGCCCAGCGTGCCGCGCTGGAGCAGCGTGCGCAGCGTCAGGAAGTCGCTGTCCCAGCGGCGGTTGTGGAACACCGAGAGCTGCCGGCCGCGCGCATGGGCCAGGGCGCACAGCTCGCGCGCTTCGGCCGGCGTCAGGGTGAAGGGCTTGTCGACCACGACGTGCCGACCGGCGGCCAGCGCGGCGCGTGCCAGCGGGAAGTGGCTGTCGTTGGGGCTGGCGATGACGACGAGGTCGAGGTCGGCCTGCCTGATCAGGGCCCGCGCGTCGGGCAGCACCTCGACCTCGGGCCAGTCGGCGCGCACGCGCGCGGGGTCGCGGCTGGACACCGCCGCCAGCGCCAGCCCGGGCACGCCGCCGATCAGCGGCGCATGGAAGGTCTTGCCGGCGTAGCCATAGCCGATCAGGCCGACGCGCAGCGGGGGCAGGGACATGGCGATCTGCGGCAAGATGAAGGAAGCGCATTGTCGCGCTCGACCGGGAAATTCCATGAGCGACCCTGCCTTCGACCTGTTCGTCATCGGCGCCGGCAGCGGCGGCGTGCGCGCCGCGCGCATGGCGGCGCAGCGCGGCGCGCGTGTCGCCGTCGCCGAGAGCGCTGCCCTCGGTGGCACCTGCGTGAACCTGGGCTGCATCCCGAAGAAGCTGTACAGCTATGCCGCGCACTTCGCCGACGCCTTCGAGCAGTCGCGCGGTTTCGGCTGGACGCCGGGCGAGGCGAGCTTCGACTGGGCGGTCCTGAAGGCCAATCGCGCGCGAGAGATCTCGCGCCTGAACGGCATCTACGAGAAACTGCTGCGCGATGCCGGCGTGAGCATCCTGCGCGGCCGCGCCCGGCTGGCCTCGTCGCAGTCGGTCGACGTCGACGGTGTCGAGCATTCGGCGCGGCACATCCTCGTCGCCACCGGCGGTCATGCGGTGGTGCCCGGGCTGCCCGGCGGCGAGCTGGCAGTGACTTCCGACGCGATGTTCGACCTGCCCGAGTTCCCGCGCCGACTGGTGGTGGTGGGCGGCGGTTACATCGGCTGCGAGTTCGCCTCGATCTTCCGCGGCCTGGGCGCCGAGGTCACGCAACTGGTGCGCGGTCCGCAGATCCTGCGCGGCTTCGACGACGATGTGCGTGGCTTCCTCGCACGGCAGATGGCCCAGCACGGCGTCGTGCAGCTCACCGGCACCGAGCTGGCCGCGATCGAGCGCGCCGCCGGCGGCCTGCGCCTGACCCTGAAGAACGGCCGCACGCTTGACGCCGACGCCGTGCTGGAGGCCACCGGCCGCCAGCCGAACACCGCCGGGCTGGGACTGGAGGCGCTGGGCGTGCGCATGGACGAACGCGGCGCGATCGTCGTCGATGCGGGCTTCGAGTCCAGCGTGGCAGGAATCCACGCAATCGGCGACGTGATCGATCGCCTGCAGCTCACGCCGGTGGCGCTGGCCGAGGCGATGGTGCTGGTCGACCGCCTGTTCGGCAATGGCCAGCGTCGCATCGACTACGAGCTCGTGCCCACCGCGGTGTTCACCCATCCCAACGTGGCGACCGTCGGCCTCAACGAGGCGCAGGCGCGCGAGCGCTTCGGCGGAGTGCGCGTGTTCCGCAGCGAATTCAGGCCGCTGAAGCACACCCTGTCCGGCAGTGCCGAGCGAGTGCTGATGAAGCTGGTGGTCGATGCGGCGAGCGACCGCGTGGTCGGCGTGCACATGGTCGGCGACGACGCCGGCGAGGTGGTGCAGGGATTTGCCGTGGCGATGAAGGCCGGCGCCACGAAGTCGCAGTTCGACGCCACCATTGGCATTCACCCGACCGCGGCCGAGGAGTTCGTGACGATGCGCGAGCCAGTGGCATGATGCGCGCCTGTTCGACCAGCCTCCCTCCAGTTCCATGCGACAACTCACCGTCCTCAGCCTCGCGCTGGCCGCCGTCAGCCTGCCCTGCGCGGCCGACGCCGCCGGCGACAAGCTCAAGCTGGGCATCTTCGGCAACGGCAAGGGCAGCGGTCCGCTGCTCACGCGTGCCGAACTGCGCGAATGTTTCGCCCTGCAGGACCGCGTCAAGACCGGCGGCGAGGCGGCCGCCAGCGAGCGCGACCAGCTCGAGAAGGAAAAGGCCGGCCTGATGCAGCAGCGTGAAGACATCAAGGTCGAGCTCGACAAGCTGGACCTGGCCAATGCAGCGGCGGTCGAGCAGCACAAGGAACGCGCCATGGCGCACGACAAGGCGATCGAGGACTTCGTCGCGCGCAGCAATCAGTTCAACATCCGTGTCTCGGCCATCGAAGCCGACCGCGCCAGCTTCCGCCAGAAATGCGACAACCGCCGCTTCGACCAGCTCGACGAGGCCGCGCTCCGTAAGGGGAAGTAAGTCGCGCCGCGGCCGGCGGCCGTGGCGTCGCGGACAAGCTGGGCTTAATCCGCGGTGCCTACATTGCGGCACCGATGGACGAGCCGCAACGCCACCCTGAATCCCCCCTGGTCGGCCCCGGGCGTCTGTCGCTGGCGGTGCCGCTGCTGCTCGCGTTCCTGGGGGTCAGTGCCCTGACGCGCATCGGCCTGGCGGTCTTCAACGCCGACAGCGCGCTGTTCGAGCCGTTGCGCCTGGGACCGGCGCTGCTCTACGGCCTCGGCTACGACACCGCGGTGGCGCTGTGGTGGTGCCTGCCGTTGGTGCTGCTGGGCTGGTGGTGGCCGCGGGCACGCGCGCCGAGGGCGCTGGGCTGGACGGCGACCGCTCTGGCGATCGGGCTGCTGGGCGGGTTGGTCTTCGTCAGCGTCGCCGAGTTCGTGTTCTGGAACGAGTTCGCGTCGCGCTTCAACTTCATCGCGGTCGACTATCTGATCTACACGCGGGAGGTGATCGGCAACATCCGCGAGTCCTATCCGCTCGCGCCGATGTTCGCCGCCATCGGCGCGGCCACCGGCCTGCTCTCGCTGCCGCTGGTGCGGCCGCTGCGCCGCGCTGCCGCGGCGGGCGCGCCGTGCCTAGGCCGGCGCTCGCTGCAGGCGCTCGCCTACCTGGGCACGGCCAGCGCGCTCACCGTGGCGGTGAACTCCGGCTGGAAGGAGCGGCTGGTCCAGCCGCAGCTCGTGCAGGTCGCCGGCAATGGCGTGTGGGAGTTCTTCCACGCGCTGCGCTACAACCAGATCGACTACGCGCGCTTCTACGCGACCTTGCCCACCGAGCAGGCCGAGGCCGTCCTGCGGCACCGCTTCGACGATCCGGCGCACTACCGGCCGATGCCGCTGCCCGGCATGCCGATCCGCCGTGAGGTCGTGCCGGCAGGGCCGCGTCGCGACATGAACGTGGTGCTGGTCTCGATCGAGAGCCTCGGGGCCGAGTTCGTGGAGAGCCTCGGCGGGGCGCATGGCCTCACCCCGAATCTCGAGCGACTCGGTCGCGAAGGCCTGCTCTTCACGCACATGTACGCTACCGGCACGCGCACCGTGCGCGGGCTCGAGGCGCTGACGCTGTCGGTGCCACCGACCCCCGGCCACGCGGTGCCGATGCGGCCCGACAACGGCGGACTGTTCACGCTGGGCGGCGTGCTCAAGGCGCAGGGCTGGGAGCCGTTGTACGTCTACGGCGGCTACAGCTACTTCGACAACATGTCGAGCTTCTTCGGAGGCAACGGCTACACGGTGATCGACCGCAGCGCGATCGACAAGAAGGACATCCACCACGAGAACATCTGGGGCGTCGCCGACGAGGACCTGTTCGACCTCGCGCTGCGCGAAATCGACGTGCGGGCGGCGGCGGGCCGCAAGGTGTTCGCGCACGTGATGACGACGTCCAACCACCGTCCCTTCACCTACCCCGAAGGCCGCATCGACATCCCCTCCGGCAGTGGCCGCGAGGGCGCCGTGAAATACACCGATCACGCGATCGGGCAGTTCGTCGAGAAGGCGCGGGCACGGCCCTGGTTCGGCAACACGCTGTTCGTCTTCGTCGCCGATCACACGTCGATCGCGCGCGGTCGCAGCGACCTGCCGATGGAGCGCTACCACATCCCGATGGTCGTCTATGCGCCCGGCAAGGTGATGCCGCGATCGGTCGACGCGCTGGCTTCGCAGATCGACGTGGCGCCCACCGTGCTGGGGCTCCTGAACCTCGGCTACGTGTCGGAGTTCTTCGGACGCGACGTGCTGCGCGACAACGTGCAGCCCTCGCTGTTCATGGCCAACTACCAGACCGTGGGCTTCGTCGGCGAGGGTGTCCAGGTCGAACTCCGGCCCAAGCGCGGGTCGCGCGTCTTCGGCGTGGAGGGCGGCCCGCCATCCGCCGACCAGTCCCATGCGGCACTGGACGAGAGCATCGCCTTCTACCAGGTGGCCGCCGACCGCTTTTCCTCACACCACGCCGCCAACCCCGCACCGGCACTGCGGCGCTGAGACTTCTAGAATCGCGGCGTCTCATCACCCCGAGAGCCGCCATGACGTCCGACACCGGCAATCCACTGCTGCAGCCCTGGGACACCGCCTTCGGCCTGCCGCCGTTCGAGCAGATCCGCGCCGAGCATTTCCCGCCGGCTTTCGAGGCGGCGCGTGCCGAGCACCTGGCCGAGATCGACGCCATCGCGGCGCAGCAGGCGCCGCCGAGCTTCGAGAACACCGTTGCCGCGCTGGACCGCAGCGGACGGCTCTACTACCGCGTCGAAGGTGTGTTTCACAACCTCGCCGCCAGCGAGACGTCGCCGGCACTGCAACAGGTCGAACGCGATCTGGCCGCGCAACTGGCGGCGCACCAGAACGCGATCTACATGCATGGCGGACTGTTCGCGCGCATCGATGCGCTGCACTCGCGCCGCGCGGAACTCGGCCTGACGCCCGAGCAGCGCCGCCTGCTCGAGCGCTTCCACTTCGACTTCGTGCGCTCGGGGGCGCGCCTGAGCGGCGCAGCGCAGCGGCGCTACGCGCAGGTGATGGAGCGCCTGGCCGAGCTGACCACGCGCTTCGGCCAGAACGTGCTCGCCGACGAGGCCGCCTACCACCTGGTGCTGCGCGGCGAGGCGGACCTCGCAGGGCTGCCGGACTTCGTGCGCGCCGCGGCACGCCAGGCGGCCGCCGACCGCGGGCTGGGCGACGTGCACGTGATCACGCTGTCGCGCTCGCTGATCGTGCCCTTCCTGACCTTCTCCGAGCGCCGCGACCTGCGCGAGCAGGCCTGGCGCGCCTGGATCGGCCGTGGCGAACATGCCGGCGAGCACGACAACCGCCCGGTGGCGCAGGAGATCCTTGCGCTGCGCAACGAGCAGGCGCGTGCCCACGGCTACGCCTGCTACGCGGACTATGCGCTGGCCGACACCATGGCCGGGACGCGGACAGCGGTGAACCAGCTGCTCGAGCAGGTGTGGACGCGCGCCAAGTCGCGCGCCGAGGAGGAGCGCGAGGCGTTGCAGGCGCTGGTGATGTCGCGCGGCGAGACGCTGCAGATCGACGCCTGGGACTGGCGCTTCTACGCCGAGAAGGTGCGTGCGCTGCGCTACGACCTCGACGAAGCGGCGGTCAAGGCCTACTTCCCGCTGGAGCGCATGGTCGATGCGGCGTTCGACTGCGCGAACCGGCTGTTCGGCCTGAGCTTCCTGCCGCGGCCCGACATCCGCGCCTACCACCCGGACGTGAAGGTCTACGAGGTGCGTGGGCGCGATGGCCGCCACGTGGGCGTGTTCCTGCACGACAACTTCGCGCGGCCGAGCAAGCGCAGCGGCGCGTGGATGAGCAACTACCGCCAGCAGTCGCGCAACACGCCGGGCGGCGGCACGGTGGCGCCGATCGTCGTCAACAACAACAACTTCGCCAAGGGGGTGCCCGGCGAGCCGACGCTGTTGAGCTTCGACGATGCCCGCACGCTGTTCCACGAGTTCGGCCACGGACTGCACGGTCTGCTGTCGAGCGTGACCTACGAGCGGCTGTCGGGCACCAACGTGCTGCGCGACTTCGTCGAGTTGCCGTCGCAGCTGTTCGAGCACTGGCTCACCGAGCCGTCGGTGCTGAAGCAGCATGCGCGTCACCACCTGACCGGCGAGCCGATTCCCGACGAGCTGGTGGCCAAGTTGCATGCCGCGCGCAAGTTCAACCAGGGCTACGAGACGGTGCGCTACACCGCCTCGGCGATGGTCGACATGGCGGTGCATTCGCTGAGCTCGGCCGAAGGGCCGGACATCATCGCGGCCGAGCGCGCCGAACTCGAGCGCATCGGCGCGCCGACGGCCCTGGGCCTGAACCACCGGCTGCCGCACTTCCAGCATCTGTTCTCGGGTTCCAGCTATGCGGCCGGCTACTACGTCTACCTGTGGGCCGAGGTGCTCGACGCCGACGGCTTCGACGCCTTCGCCGAGGCCGGCAACCCCTTCGATCCGGCGGTGGCGCAGCGGCTGCAGCAGTTCATCTATTCGGCGGGCGATTCGCTCGAGCCGCGCGCGGCCTATCGAGCCTTCCGCGGTCGCGAGGCCACGGTCGAGCCGATGCTGCGCAAGAAGGGGCTGGCGCCCGAGCTCGCCTGAGCCGGGTGCGCCGGTCCTCAGCGGCTGGCGTCGACCGAGCCGGCAGGAAAGCGCTGCGCGAGCGCACCGAGGAAGGCGCGGAAGTCGATCGGCTTGGTCCAGTAGTCGTCGAAGCCGGCGCGCAGGGCGAGTTCGATGTCCTGCGGCATGGCGTTGGCCGACAGCGCGATGCACGGAATGCCGGCCGTGTCGGGCTGTGCGCGCAGCCGGCGCAGCACCTCGAAGCCATCGAAGTCGGGCAACTGCATGTCGATCAGCACGAGGTCGGGCCGCAGCAACGCGGCGCGCGCCACGCCGGCCGCACCGGTGGCCTCGCTGGCGACCTGCAGGCCCGACAGGCCGTGCACCAGCTCCTCGACGAGCAGCACGTTGACCGGGTTGTCCTCGATGTAGAGCAGCTGGCCGCGTGCGGCCGGCAACGGCGCGGGCGCGGACGGCACGGCATCGCCGACGGGCTCGGTGTGCGCCGGCGCGGCCGCGCGCGGCAGGCTCACGTCGAAGCGGCTGCCCACGCCGGGCTGGCTGTGCACCTGCACCTGCCCACCCATGCCCGCGACCAGGGCGCGCACGATGGTCAGCCCGATGCCGGTGCCCTCGATGCCGTCGCGCTCGGCGCCCAGTCGGTTGAAAGGCTCGAACAGGCGCTCCAACTGCACGGTGCTCATGCCTCGCCCGCTGTCTTCGACGCTGAGCACGACCATGCCGCCGTCTTCCCGCGTCGACACGCGCACCTCGCCACCGGGCCGGTTGTACTTGATCGCGTTGGTCAGCAGGTTCACCAGCACCTGAAGCGCGCGCGTGCGGTCGGCCGACGCCACGCCGCCACATTCGCTGCACAGCAGCCGCACGCCCTGGCGCTGCGCCAGGGCGGCGACCAGCGGCACGGCCTGCTCGACCAGCGAGGCCAGCGACAACGGCTGCGGGTCGAGGCGCAGATTGCCGGCCTCGAGCCGAGACAGATCGAGCACGCCGTCGATGAGTGACAGCAGATGCTCGCCGGCGGCGCGGATGTGCCCGAGCTTCGCGCTGCGGCCGGGGTCCGCGTCCTCCAGCTGCAGCAGCTGGGTGAAGCCGAGCACCGCGTTCAGCGGCGTGCGCAGTTCATGGCTCATGCGCGCGAGGAACTGGGACTTCGCCTGGCTGGCGCGCTCGGCCACCGCCGTCGCCTGGCGCGCGGCTTCGGCTTCCTTGGCGTCGGTCACGTCCCAGTTGACGCCGATGCGGCGCAGCGTGCGGCCCTGTTCGTCGGCGACGGCGATCGAGCGCGAGGCCAGCCAGCGCACGCTGCCGTCCGGCAGCAGCACACGGAACTCGTAGCGCAGCGGCCAGCGGTCGTGCATGGTGTCGGGGCGGGCGTCGGCGGTGCGTGTGCGGTCCTCGGGATGGACGAGGGCGAGCCGTTCGGTCCGGTTCGGCGGATGCGGTCGCGGCTCGAGGCCGCGCAGGCGGAACATCTGCTCGTCCCAGCGCTCGGCGCCAGTGGCGAAGTCCATCTCCCAGGTGCCGATGCCAGCGCTGCGAGCGGCCAGCGCGGCGCGCTGGTCGACACTGCGCAGGGCCTGCTCGGCGAGGCGGCGCTCGGTCACGTCGATCGTCACGCCGAAGATCATCGTGCGGCCTTGCCAGGGCACGCGCCGCGCGCGGTTGACGAGCCAGCGCACCTCGCCGTCCGGGCGCACGATGCGGTACTCGTGCTCGACGGCGGCGTCCGGCGCCTGCATCAGTTCGTCGTGCGCCTCGCGCATCCTCGGACGGTCGTCCGGGTGGATGATCTGCTCGATCCAACGGGAGCGGTTCGGTGCGCCCTGATCCGGAGACAGCCCGTTGAGCACGAACATCTGCTCGTTCCACTCGCCCCTTTCGGTCTGCGGATCGCGGCTCCAGATGCCGATGCCGGATGCGCTGGTGGCGATCTCCAGGCGCATGGCCAGCTCGCTGGCCTCGCGCCGGCGCTCGAACTGCTCGGTGACGTCGAGCGCGACGCCGAGAAAGGCCAACGGCGTGCCGTCGGTGGCGCGCTGCACCACCCGGCGGGTGAGAACATGGCGCCAGCTGCCATCGTTGCGACGGTAGCGCGCCTGCATGTCGGTAGGGCGGTCCGTCTCCAGCGCGCGGCGGGCGGACTCCAGCACGCCGGGCAGGTCGTCCGGGTGGATGAGGGCGCGTACCTCGTCGAGCGACAGACCCTCCTGCCGCGGCGCGATGCCCAGCACCGCGAAGGCGCGGTCGTTGTAGTACATGCGGTTTCTGCGCAGGTCGTGGCGCCAGATGGCGATGTCCGCCAGTTCGACGGCCAGCTTGAGCTGCGCACTGGCGTCACCCAGCGAGCGGGCCAGCTCGTAAACCTCGGTGTCATCCATCATCACGCCGACGGCGCGCGACGCCCGGCCGTCGGGGTCGGCCTTCACTTCCCACTGCGAGTGCACCCAGCGCACGCCGCCGTCGGGCCGCAGGATGCGGAAGCGCTGCGAGTGCCGTCCCAACTGCGTGAGCAGGTCGTCACGCGGCAGGAGCACGCGGTCGTCCGGGTGGACCCTGCTCATCGCGTCTTCGTATGTCGGCGTCGGCCCTTGGGGATCCAGCCCCCAGAACTCGAAGACCTGGCGGTCCCAGCGCCCGGTGCCGCTGCGCACATCACGCTCCCACACGCCGACGCGGCCGAACTCCTGCGCGCTGTCGAGCATCTCGCGCAGGTGCCGGGCTTCGGCGGCGACGGCGCGCTGTGCCGTGACATCTTCGAACACCCAGACGATGCCGTCTGCGGTGCGGCACGCACGGGTCTCGAACACAGCCTCGCGCACATGGATCTCGACGGCGCCGTTGCCGTCTTGAAGCGCGCTGCCTGCTTCGAGACCCGCCGGCAGGCGGTCACCGAAGCGGCTCCGGTAGCCCTTGTTGCACCACAGCACCCGGCCCTGTGCGTCGCTCAGCGCGAGCAGTTCCCGGGACAGTTCCGCCCAGGCGGCGAGCACCTGAGGCGCGGGCTCTTCTGAGCTGCCTTTGTCCACCGCGCGAGTCTAGCCGCGAGGCGTGCGGCGCCCGGGCCGGACGACGGGGTCGAGCGCGGAATCCGTCCTACTCGGAGGCTACCTTCAGCACCAGCTTGCCGAAATTCTGGCCGCTGAACAGTCGCAGCAGGGCAGTCGGAAAGTTCTCCAGCCCCTCGACCACGTCCTCTCTGCTCGTCATGCGGCCGGCCTTCAGGTAGCCGGCCAGCTCCGCAACGGCAAGGTGGTAGCGGTCGGCATAGTCGAACACGACCATGCCTTCCATCCTGGCACGGTTGACAAGCAGCGAGAGGTAGTTCTTCGGGCCCTGCACGGCGGTGGTGTTGTTGTACTGGCTGATCGCTCCGCAGATGACGATGCGCGCCTTGCGGTTGATGCGCGTCAGTACGGTGTCGAGGATGTCGCCGCCGACGTTGTCGAAGTAGATGTCCACGCCGTGGGGGCAGTGCTGCTTGAGGCCGTCGCGCACCGGATCCCAACGGGCCGCGCCCGCGGGCGCGGGAGCTTTGTAGTCGATGCAGGCGTCGAAGCCGAGCTCGTCGACCACCCATCGGCACTTGTCCGATCCGCCAGCGATGCCGACGACGCGGCAACCCTTGATCTTGCCGAGCTGGCCCACCGTCTGGCCGACCGCGCCGGCGGCGCCGGAGACCACCAGCGTTTCGCCGGCCTGCGGCTGGCCGACGTCCATCAGGCCGAAATAGCCGGTCATGCCGGGCATGCCCAGCACGTTGAGCCATTGTGTGTCGCTGCCCAGGCGCGGGTCGATTCTCGTCAGGCCGCTGCGCTGAACCTGCTCGGCCGGAATCAGGCAATACGCCTGCACGCCCAGGCTGGCGCTGACGCGGTCGCCGACGGCGAAGGCTGGATTCTTCGACGCCACCACCACGCCGATGCCGCCGGCTCGCATCACCTCGCCGAGTCCCACCGGCGGGATGTAGCTCTTTCCCTCGTTCATCCAGCCGCGCATGGCGGGGTCGAGCGAGAGGTAGAGCGTGCGCACCAGCACGCCGCCGTCGGCCGGCAGGGAAACCGGCTCGTCGGTGAATTGCCAGTCGGCGTCCCTGGGCAGGCCCACCGGCCGTGCGGCGAGGCGAATCTGGCGGTTCACGGCGTGGGCGACTTCTTGCATGACGTACTCCTGTCGAGGAGCGCGCATGTTAGGCGTCTGGCCCGGACCATGGCGTCGCCTGGGTGACGAGCCATGCGCCGCGCGGGCGAAAAAAAAGCCGCGGACCGAGCCGCGGCTTCTCCACGCGGGCACGAGGCCCTGCGTTCACATCACAGCGGGCG
Source organism: uncultured Piscinibacter sp. (assembly GCF_937952055.1). Taxonomy (GTDB): domain Bacteria; phylum Pseudomonadota; class Gammaproteobacteria; order Burkholderiales; family Burkholderiaceae_C; genus Piscinibacter. The sequence continues at coordinate 623,352 of NZ_CALFYO010000020.1, read as the reverse complement.
GATGTTGGCCGCTTGCAGGCCCTTCTGGCCTTGCTTGACTTCGAACTCGACGCGCTGGTTTTCCTGCAGCGTCTTGAAGCCGTTGCCCTGGATGTCACGGAAGTGGGCGAAGAGGTCGGCACCGCCGGCGTCTTGCGCAATGAAGCCATAGCCCTTGGCTTCGTTGAACCACTTCACGGTACCGGTTTGGGTCGTCATGGACGGATCCTATCTATCAATCAAAGAGAACAACAAAGCGCCGCAGTGCCGGCGCACGCAGCACACTCAAGCAACCAGACGGGGATTTCTAGCGATGCCGACCGTGCAGGGCACGGTGGGAAGGATGGAGATCACGAACGAGCGGGAACTTGCGTAGAACTGTGGACCGTAATGTACACGAGGGCCGGCATGGCGCGCTGCCGGTTCGTGATCTGTTGCACGTGGGCGGCCATCGCATGCACGTGGATGGGCCAGTGACACATTCGCTCACCGCCACGGAGGTGCTCGCCGTGGGATGCTCGTGCATTGCCGGACGGGACCGTCCCACCGCACTCTCCAAGGATCGCTGAACATGTTGCTTCGCACTCTCGCCACTGCGGCCACCCTGTCGCTCGCCAGCCTGCACGCTGCCGCCGGCGAACCCGCCATCCACATCAGCGTGGGCGGCGAGATCAGCCCCGGCGTGTACGGCCGTGTGGACTTCGGCAACGCGCCGCCGCCGCCGGTGGTCTACCCGCAGCCCGTGGTGGTCGTGCAGCAGCCGCAGCGGGTGGTCATGCAACCCGTCTACCTGCACGTGCCGCCGGGCCACGCGAAGAACTGGTCCAAGCACTGTTACCGCTACGACGCCTGCGCGCGCCCGGTGTACTTCGTGAAGTCGGACGAGTTCGAGCCGCGCAAGGGCAAGGGCCACGGCCGCGGCCACGGCAAGCACGGCCGCGACGACTGATCGCCGCCTGCGCTGCAGGGTGGCGGCCGATGTGACAAGCTCGGGGACTTACCGAGCTGTCCGTCGCGCATGCCATTGAAACTGTCCGTTCTCGACCAGTCCATCGCCCTGCAAGGCCAGGGCGAGGACGCCGCCATCCGCGACACGCTGTCGCTCGCCGAGCACGCCGAAGCGCTCGGCTACGCGCGCTTCTGGCTGAGCGAACACCATGGTCTGCCCACCATCGTCGGCTCGGCGCCCGAGGTGCTGATGGCCGCGGTGGCGGTGCGCACACGCCGCATCCGCATCGGCAGCGCCGGCGTCATGCTGCCGCACTACAGCGCGCTGAAGGTGGCCGAGCAGTTCCGTGTGCTCGAGGCGCTGGCGCCCGGACGCATCGACCTCGGCGTGGGTCGCGCGCCGGGCGGCGACATGCGCATCGCCCAGGCGCTCAACCCGAATGCTCATGCCGCCGCGGAATATTTCCCGGAGCAGGTGCGCGACCTGCGGGCCTGGACCTCGATGTCCACGCACCGCGGGCTGGCGGTGCATCCGCAGGGCGCTCATGCGCCGGAACTGTGGATCCTCGGCAGCTCCGACTACGGTGCACAGCTTGCCGCTCACTTTGGGCTGCCCTATGCCTTCGCCTACTTCTTCATGGACGGGCAGGGCGTCGAGCGAGCCCTCGAGCTCTACCGCAGCCTGTACCGGCCGAGCGAGCGGCATCCGCGCCCGCAGGCGACGGTGTGCGTCTGGGCGCTGGCCGCCGAGCGCGGCGATGACGCGCGCCACCACGCGCTGAGCCGCGAGCACTGGCGCCTGGCGCGGGCGCGCGGCGAGCTGGGGCCCCTGCAGGACCCCGACCGGATCGCCGAGCGCGGCTTTCGCACCGAGGATGCTGGGACGCTCGAGTCGATGCGCGCGAAGGCCTTCGTCGGCGCGGCGCCGGAGGTGGCCACGCGCCTTCGCGCCCTGGCCGCAGCGCTCGAGCTCGACGAGCTGGTGATCAACACCTGGGCCTTCCGTACCGAGGTGCGCCGTCGTTCGTACGCGCTGCTGGCGCGGGAGTTCGGGCTCGAGGCGCAGGCGGCCTGATGCGGCACATCGAGTTCCCGTTGCGTGGCGAGTACATCACGCTGGACGCCCTGCTCAAGGCCACCGGTCTGGCCGGCAGCGGCGGCGCGGCCAAGGCCATGGTGACCGACGGCCTGGTGCAGGTCGACGGCCGCGACGAACTGCGCCGGACCTGCAAGGTCCGCGCGGGCCAGGTGGTGGCGGTGACCGGCGCGCGCGTTCGTGTCATGGCCGATCCGGATGCACCGTTGCCCTGAATGGGCCACCATCGCCGACTGAACTCACCGAGGCTCCGACCATGTTCGACACCTGCATCGCGGGCAGCCTGCCCAAGCCGGCCTGGCTGGCCGAGACCGAGAAGCTCTGGCCGCAGTGGCGCGCCAGCGGTCCCGAACTCGACGCGGCCAAGCGCGACGCCACGTTGCTGGCCATCAAGGAGCAGGAAGACGCCGGCCTGGACATCGTCGGCGACGGCGAGCAGGCGCGCCAGCACTTCGTGCACGGCTTCGTCGAGCGTGTCGAGGGCATCGACTTCGAGCACAAGGTGAAGATGGGCATCCGCAACAACCGCTACGACGCGATGGTGCCGCAAGTGGTGGCGCCGCTGCGGCTGACCGGGCGCGTGCATGCGATGGAAGCGCGCGTCGCGCGGGCGCACACCAAGCACAAGCTGAAGTTCACCCTGCCTGGACCGATGACCATCGTCGACACGGTGGCCGATCGCTACTACGGCGACCGGGTCAAGCTTGCCTTCGCGTTCGCCGAACTGCTCAACCAGGAAGCACTCGCCCTGGAAGCCGACGGCGTGGACATCATCCAGTTCGACGAGCCGGCCTTCAACGTCTACATGAAGGAGGCGGCCGAGTGGGGCGTGGCCGCGCTCGAGCGCGCGGCGCAGGGGTTGACGTGCAAGACCGCGGTGCACATCTGCTACGGCTACGGCATCCAGGCCAACGTCGACTGGAAGCACACGCTGGGCGACGAGTGGCGCCAGTACGAGCAGGTGTTCCCGGCACTCGCCAGGAGCCGCATCGACCAGGTCTCCCTCGAGTGCTACCACTCGCACGTGCCGCCCGAGCTGATGGCGCTGCTGGCCGGCAAGGACGTCATGGTCGGCGTGATCGACGTGGCCTCGGACGAGGTCGAGACGCCGGAACAGGTGGCCGACACGATCGGACGCGCGCTCCAGTTCGTGCCGAAGGAGCGGTTGTTCCCCTGCACGAACTGCGGGCTCGCGCCGATGAGCCGCGAGGTGGCGATGAAGAAGCTCGAAGCGCTCGCGCGTGGGGCGGCCCTGGCACGCGAGCGCTACGGCACGGTGGCTTAGAACTTGTAGTTCAGGCCCACCGAGTACAGGTCGGTGTTGCTCTTGGCACCCAGCGCGTCGAAGCGGTAGCGTTCCCACTCGCCGCGCAGGGCCAGGCGCGGGTCGAAGTCGTACTGCAGTCCGGCGCCGACCTTGTAGCTCGTGCCGCGGTCGTCGCCGGCGAGGCTGCTGTCGAGCTTGCCGTTGAACAAGCCGACGCGACCGAGCGCCGAGAAGCCGTTGCCCAGCGGCAAGGTCCCCACCGCGTCGGCAAAGAAGCCGTCGGCCTTGACGCTGCCGGCCGCACTCTCGAACTTGCCCAGCGTGGCATACCCTGCCTCGAGGCCGAAGTTCGGCGTGAAGCCATAGCCGCCGTAGATCTTGCCGCCGGTGGCCGACTTGTCGGTGGACAGGCCGCCGATGTCGTCGCCCTTCCAGCGCGAGCTGGCGAGACTGCCGCCGACGGACAGGCCCTCGGCATGCGCGGCGGCTGCGCCGAGCAGGGAAGCACACAGGAGAGCGTGGACGATCTTCTTCATGGAGAGACTCCGTTTCTGAGTGAATGCCGGGGCGTGTCCTGCCCGCGGCATGTGCACTTTGCCGCGAAGCGGTGAACGTGATGCTGTCCAAGCGTGAAGTAATGTCGTGGGGCGTAACGCCGGGTGAAAGACGTTGCGTGGCCGTCCCGCGCATGGAACTGCGCATCGCTGGCGCGCTTCGAAGGCCGGCGCGGGCACGGCACGGCACGTGCGCGCGCGTTGCAGGCATGATTCACGGATGACCCAGCTGCTCTCCCCGCCGATCACACCGCCTGCCGCTCTGGTCGACACGCTGCGCCGACAGGGGCATGCCACGCTGGCGCCCGCCGGACTCGCCGAACTCGCCGCGCTCGAACTGCCGGCGCTGGAGGCCTGGATGCCCAGCTGGGACCGCCTGCCGCCCGATGCCTACCTGCGCGACGGCGGGCGCTATCGCCGGCGCCGCCATGGCAGCTTCGTCGCCAGCGGCGAAGACCTGCGGCAGGTCGCCCACCGCGCGCACTGGCAGCCGGAGTCGTACAACGCGCTGCACGGCGGGCTGGAGCGCTGGTTCGAACCGCTGGAGACGGCGCTGGTGGCCGACCCGGCGTGGAAGAAGCTGCTCGTCGCCCTCGCCGCCGTCTGCTCCGCGCAAAAGGACGCCCAGCCCTGGTACGTGGAGGCGCACCAGTTCCGCATCGACACCGAGGGCGGCATCGGCCGGCCCACGCCGGAAGGCGCGCACCGCGACGGTGTGGACTTCGTCGCCGTGATTCTCGTCGCGCGCGAAGGCGTGAAAGGCGGCGAGTCGCGCGTGTTCGAGGCCGAGGGGCCGTCGGGCCTGCGCTTCACGCTGACGCAGCCGTGGACCACGCTGCTGCTCGACGACGAGCGCGTGATCCACGAGACCACGCCGATCCAGCCGTCGGCGCCGGGCGGCCACCGCGACACGTTGGTGCTGACCTTCCGCGCCCATGGTTTCCAGGACCCTCAGCCGACGCGCTGAGGTCCCTGCGGGTTGATGCGGTGCCACACCCCCCGCTGGGCAAGGGCGTGAGCCGCCTGAGCTTCTTCCCCAGGCACATGCACGAGGAATGAGCCGGCGAACGCACGGCGCGCAAGCGCCAGCCACGGCTACCTGAGCAAGGTCTGGCGCAGGAAGAGCGTCGTCGCCCAGAACTGGAAGTCGGCGTTCTCCTTGCGCTGGAAGCCGTGTCCTTCGTCGTCGGCGCGCAGGTACCACACCGAGGTGCCGTTGGCGCGCACCTTGTCGACGATCTGCTCGGCCTCCGTGTAGGGCACGCGCGGGTCGTTGCGGCCCTGCACGACGAACAGCGGCTTGATGATCTTCGGCGCGCTGGTCGTCGGCGAGATGCGCTCGAGGAATTCGCGCATCGCCGCGTCGCGCTCGTCGCCGTACTCGACGCGGCGCAGGTCGCGCCGGTAGCTCTCGGTGTTGCGCAGGAAGGTCACGAAGTTGGAGATGCCGACCACGTCGATCGCGCCGACGATGCGCTCGGGATAGGTGGCTGCCACCGCCAGGCTCATGTAGCCGCCGTAGCTGCCGCCGCTGACCACGACGCGCGACGCGTCCAGCCGCGGTTGCGTGGCGATCCAGTCGAGCAGCGTGCCGATGTCCTTCACCGCGTCCTCGCGCCGCAGACCGTTGTCGAGCGCGAGGAAGGTCTTGCCGTAGCCCGAGGAGCCGCGCACGTTGGGCTGGATGACGGCGATGCCGAGATCCTCGATGAAGTGGTTGTAGCGGCCCATGAAGCCCACGCGCGCCTGTGCCTCCGGCCCACCGTGGATCTCGATCAGCACCGGCCGCCGTCCTTCGAAGCGCTGGGGCGGCAGGTTGAGCAGGCCCGAGATGGTGCGGCCGTCGAAACTGGGCCAGCGCACGATCTGCTGGTCACCGAAGGTCTGCGGGTCCACGCCGGGTGCGGCGAGCGCGCGCGTCCATTGCTCGACCCGGCCACTCTCCCCGTCGATCGAGAACACCTCGCTCGGGCCCTTGGCGCTGTCGAGGGCCACGGCGAGTTCGCCGCTGCGCGGGTGGATGCCGACCGAACGCACGCTGCCGGCGGGCAGGGAGGGCGCCGGCAGTTCCTTCAGCTTGCGCGCATCGAACAGGCGCAATTCGTGGCGGCCGTCGACGTTGACGCGCGCGGCGAGCAGCCGGCCGTCGCGCGTGGCGGCGATCTGATCCACGTCCCAGGGGACGCGGTCCGATACCGGCAGCAGCTTGCGGCGGGCGAGGTGGTACAGGTGAAGCTGCCGGAACTCCCCCGCACGGTCGGAGACCACCCAGATGCCGCTGTCGTCGCGCTTGAAGGGACCTGCAAAGAAGCTCGCCTTCTCCTTGCTGCCCGGCGCGGGCAGCAGTTGCCTGAGCTTGCCGGTGGCGAGATCGAGCAGCCACAACTGCGACTCGGTGGCCGACAGGTAGCGCGTCAGCGCGATGCGCTTGTCACTCCAGGACACGCCCCCCACGGCCCAGCCGCTGCCCGGCAGCTCGGCCAGCTTGCGCCGCTGCGTGGGACGGGCCGGATCGATCAGCGTGAGCGTCTGCCGGATCCGCTCGCGCGTGCCGTCCTGCGCGGTGCGGTCCAGCGGCACCGAGCTGACGAGCAGGCGGCTGCTGCGATTGAGCCAGCCCTCGATCTCGTGGCGCTCGCGCGGGTCGGTGAGCAGGGTGACCTGGCGGCTGTCGAGGTCGAGCCGATAGAGCTGGTCGGCCTCGTCGCCGCCGTTGCTGCGCGCGAACACGAGGTAGTCGCCACGCGTCGGCTCCCAGCTGGCGACACGGACCGGCTCGCCGAAGTCGGTCAGCGGCTCGGGCTCGGCCATCGGCGAGGCGACGCGGAACAGTTGCAGCGTGCTGCCGCCGGCGCGGCGGTGGCTGACGAGCACCTCGCGGCGCGTCGGATGCCACTCGATCAGTTGGTGGCCGCGAAAGTCGGTGTAGCGCGCCACCTGCTGCGTCAGTTCGACCGGGACGGCCGGGATGCCCTGCACGACGAGATTGGGCCGGGGCACCACCACGGCGGGCGCAGCGGCGTCGACGGCCGGACGCGGTGCGAGCGGCTTGGGCGGCACGACGGCGCAAGCGGCGAGCATCAACGCCATCGGCAGGGCCAGGGCGGGCAGGGCGAGACGTCGCATCGAAGAGTCCTCTTGCAGGCGGCGAAGCGCATTCTGCGGGCAAAGCCCCCGCGCTTCGTCGGCGCGGGCAGCAGTTCGTCGCCGCCATGGTGCAGTGCGTCGCAATCGGCTCGCCACGGCGGCGGGCGCTGCCGATACTGCCATCCATCGACACCAGGAGCCGCCCATGAATGCCACCCGCTACCTCACCCCCGCGCTGATGATCGCCACCACGCTGGCCGCTGCCTTCAGCGTGCAGGCGCCGCGGGCCGCCGAGCCTGCCCAGCGCGTGGTCACGCTGCCGCTTGTCGAGGTGGTGGGCAAGCGTGAGAACCTGCTCGAGCCGCGCGTGGTGCAGTTGCCGCGCGTGACCGTGATTGGAAAGCGGCCGGTGACCGACAAGGCGACGCGCCTCGCGCAGAAGTCCGCCGCACCGGCGCCGCGTTCGTGAATGCGTGCCTTCAGGCCATCTCGCGCACGTCGCCCACCGGCTGCTGGCCGAAATCGGCGCGCTCCAGGCAGGCCAGCACGCGGGCCGCGGCATCCTCGGCGCTGCTGAGCTGGCCCTCGCGCTGCAAGGCGATGAAGCGCTCGCGGTCGGGGAAGGCAGCAGCATCGGCGCCGCGCAACTGCACCTGCATGTCGGTGTCGATCACGCCCGGCGCGAGCGAAAGCACGCGCGCGCCGTGGGGCAACGCCGCCTCCTCCAGCGCGAGGCAGCGCGTCAGGTGGTCCATGCCGGCCTTCGCGGCACAGTAGGCCGCACTGCTGGCCATCGCGCGCCGGCCGAGCCCCGAGGAGATGTTCAACACGCGGCGGTCGGCCTGCCAGTGGCGCGTGGCGTCCAGGAAGGCCGCACACAGCAGCAGCGTGGCTTCCAGGTCGATGCGCAGCGTGGCGGACAGCGCGCCGAGCTCGGCGTCGCGCAGTGCCGTCGGGGCGTTGATGGCGCCGGCATTGTTGATCAGCACGGCGCGCTCGAAGCGCTCCGGCGCGAAGCTGCAGAGCGTCTCGCGCAGCCGCTGCGCCACCGGCAGCGGCTCGGCCAGGTCGACGCTCCATTGGTCGAGCGTCGAGCCAATGGCCGTTGCCGACATTGCCAGGGCCTCGTTGGTGCGGCGCGACAGGCCGATCACCACATGGCCGGGCTTCAGCAGCCGTGCGGCGATCGCCGCGCCGAGGCCGCGCGAGTGACCGGTGACGATGTACAGCTGCTGCACCACGGCCTCAGTGCGCCGCGGCCATCTGCTGGATGCCGGCAATGGCCCACTCGCGGCTGCCATCCGCCGCGCGCACCAGGTGCCAGACCTCGTCGAAGGGCATGGCACCTGCTTCGCGTGCCTCGCGGATCAGGCCATGGAAGCGCACGCTGACGACCTGGCGTTCGGTCTCCTGCGCCACGTCGAGCACTTCGGCGTCGATCTGCACCACGTCGGTCTGCTGCGCGGCACCCTGGCGATCCTGCAGGTCGAGTCGGATCGCGGCGAACATCTCCGGCGTGGTGAAGGCGCGCAGGTCGTTGAGGTCGCCGGCGTCGTTGGCGGCCTGCATGCGAATGAAGATCATCTTCGCGATGCGCGCGAAACCCGCAGCGTCGAAGTCACCCGGCACGGACGGCGCGCTGGCGGGAAGCTCATGCTCTACGGCGCCTGCCGGCGGCATCGGCGCGGCCGCAGCTGCGCGCCAGGCCCCGTGGTCGTTCGTCACCGGTGCGCCGGCGCCGGCCAGACGCATGCCCGCGGGTGACGCCGCGGCGCCAGAGAAGCGGCGCAGCAGCAGGCGCACGACGACGATGGCCACGAGCGCCAGCAGCGCGATCATCATGACACTGGCGAGTTCCTCGCCGAGACCGAGGTGGCTGGCCAGCGCCGCCAGGCCCAGGCCAGCGGCCAGGCCGGCGATCGGCCCCATCCACGAGCGCTTGGCCGTCGCGGCCGCCGCGGTCGGTGCGGCGGCGTTGCTCGGCGACGCCGTGCTGTTCTGCGCCGGCTTGGCCGGCACGGCATCGGGCGCGGTGCGCGCCGGCATGTCGCGCTTCAGGCCGGCGCTGCCGCCACCGCCCAGGCGTCTGGCCTCGGCCAACTCGGGCAGCATCGAGATCGAGAAGAAGGCGAGAGAGAGAGCGAGCAGCCAGCGTTTCATGGTCGGAGTGTCCTTGGGGTCGTCGCCGTGGGGGGCGCGCGCGGATGATATGCAGAGTCTGCTGGCTTGCTGGCCAAGACCCCTGCCAGCGTCCGGGAAGCCACGCGCGGCCGGTGAGTTCCCCGTACGCCGATTGACCCTGCTGCCCATGCGTGCCACACTGCGCGCCCTCAGCGGCTGCGCACGCGGCCTTCCGACCGACCCGAACCCAGGAGGTGCCTCATGAAGACGATGGATCTTGCCCTCCCTGCGGCCAGCGCCTGATGCGCTTCGGGTCTTCCTTCTGCGTCGAGTTCCTCGAGCCCTGACCTGAGCCGCGCGCACCGCGGCCGCGTTCGTTCGTTGCGCTCCCCACGCGTCGCGTGGGGCCGGCCGGCGCGTTCGTGCGCGCCTTGGCGACAGACAGGTTCATTCATCACCATGACCGATTTCACGTTCGAGCGCTTGCGCTCAATGGGACTCACCGCGGCACTGGCCAGCCAGGCCGCGGCAATGGCTGCCGAGGCAACCGGCGACGTGCCGCTGCGCCTCGTGCGGCTCACCGTGCTGCACCGGGAAACGGTGCAGTTGCACGACGGCGAACGCGAGTTCGCAGCGCGCGTGCTGCCGAGGCTCGCGCGCATGCTGGCCGAGGCCGAGGACGCGCTGGCGGTCGGCGACTGGGTGCTGGCCTCTGGCGATGTGCACGGCCAGCCCTGGGTGCATGCGCGCGTGCCGCCGCAAAGCCGCCTGGCGCGGCGGGATGCCGACGGACGCCGTCACCCGCTGGTCAGCAATGTCGACACCGCCCTGCTCGTGATGGGGCTGGACGAGGACTTCAACCCGCGCCGCATGGAGCGCTTCCTGGCGCTGGTGCAGGACAGCGGCGTGTCGCCGGTGATCGTGCTCAGCAAGGCCGACACCGTGCCCGACGCCCGTGCGTTGTACTGCCGCATGCAGGAACTGCGCGGCCGCCTTCCGGCGGGCGTGGAGATGGTTGCGGTGGACGCGCGCGACCCGGAGGCGGCGGCCTGCCTGGCCGCGCACACGCTGCCGGGGCGCACGCTGGCGCTGCTCGGCTCGTCGGGGGCGGGCAAGTCGACGCTGACCAACACGCTGCTCGGACAGACGCGCCAGGACACCGGTGCGGTGCGCGAGAGCGATGGCCGCGGTCAGCACACCACCACCTCGCGATCGCTGTTCCGCCTGCCCGGCGGCGCCTGCGTGATCGACACGCCAGGGCTGCGCGCCTTGCGCCCCGATGCCGACGAGGCGCGCGTGGCGGCGACCTTCGCCGACGTGGCGGCGCTCGCCCCACGGTGCCGCTTCCGCAACTGCACGCACCGCGAGGAGCCGGGTTGCGCGGTGCGCGAAGGCGTGGACGACGACCGACTGCGCAACTACCACAAGCTGCTGCGCGAGGCACGACGCGACACCATGAGCGCACTCGAGCGCCAGCGTCAGGTCGCGATGTGGAAGGCGCGGGGCCGCGCCGGTGCAGCGCGCGCCAGGGCCAAGCGCGAGTTCGACTGAGGCCCGATCGTTCAGGCCGACGCGGATTCCGCGCTGGCCTGCGGCGCCTCGGCCGGTGTGCAGGCCACCGACCCGCAGCCACTGATCTCGGCCTGCGGGAGCGCGTCGGGGTGGGTGACCTTGCCGGTGACCGGGTCGTGGCCGACCCGGCGCAGGTGCAGCGCCAGTCCTGCGTCCATGCTCTGCGCATGCTGCGGGAACCACAACGCCAGTTCGCCGGACATCATGCGCAGGATCTGCGGTTCGCCGGCTTCGGCGCGCTTCAGACCCTCGCGCATCACCTCCAGCACGACCTTGTGCTGCACGCTGTGGCAGTTGCCGGCGGCGAAGCGCGTCTCGCGCATCCAGCGGTCTTCCTGGTCGAAGTGCCACTGGGTGTGGACGAGCAGCGCGCGCCAGGCGGGGAGCAGCGCGTCGTCCGTCGCCGCATCGACGGCGGCGAGCAGGTCGACGAACTCGCGATGGGTGTCGTCCATCAGGGGCAGGTCGAGCGACAGCGCGTCGGACCATTCGAGCACGGGCATGGCAAACCTTAGAAGGGGGGCGTTGCGGCGAGGGTAGGCAGGAGGCTGCACAGCGGCCTTGAGTCAGGTCAACCTGACACGGAAGCGGACGTCTCGAAGTGATCGGGTGCCTCACCCGGAGGGCATCACGCTGCGTCCGCATCATGGCCGGCGACCTTGTCGCGCCGCCGCTTCAAGGAACGCGAAGCCCCTCCACGAACGCAGTGCAAGCCCAGCCGACCCGCTCCGCGTCGGGCCGGGCCCAGGTGGTCTACGAGCCCAGCGCGCGCAGCGGCGGGGCGCTCCTGTAGCGCCTAGAAGGGCACCGGGCTGGCGAACGAGGCGCGCCGGCCGTCGCCGGGATGAGTGAAGGACAGCCGAGTCGCATGCAGCAGCAGCCGCGGTGCGGCACTTGCCGCTTCGGGCGCCGCGTAGAGCGCATCGCCGAGGATCGGATGGCCGATTGCCGCGAGGTGCACGCGCAGCTGGTGCGATCGACCGGTGACCGGCTGCAGCGCTACCCGCGTGGTGCCGGCCGCGACATCGTGCGCCAGCACGCGCCAGCGCGTGAGAGAAGGCTTGCCGCGTTCGGCATCGACGCGCTGCCGCGGCCGGTTCGGCCAGTCGGCCGCGAGTGGCAGATCGATCTCTCCGGACTCCGTCGCGACCGGGCCGGCCACGACGGCCTCGTAGCGCTTGTCGACGCCGCGCTGCGCGAAGGCGGCGCTCAGCGCGCGCTGCATCGCGGCGCCGCGGGCGAACAGCACCAGCCCCGAGGTGGCCATGTCGAGCCGGTGCACGACGAGTGCGTCGGTCACCTCGGCACGCACGCGCTGCCACAGGCAGTCGTGCAACTCGGCGGGCCGTCCGGGCACGGTGGGCAGGCCGGCGGGCTTGTCGGCGATCACGACGTGTTCATCGAGGTGCAGGATCACGGCGCGGCCTCGACGAGGCGGTCGCGCCGGGCGAGCGCCGGGAACCATCGCGCCCACAGCGCCGCGATCGCCATCGAGCCGACGCCGCCCAGCACCACCGATCCCACCGGCCCGAGCAGCGCCGCGGTGACTCCCGATTCGAACTCGCCGAGCTGGTTGGACGCACCGATGAACACCGCGTTCACGGCGCTGACCCGGCCACGCATCGCTTCGGGCGTCTCCAGTTGCACGAGCGATTGTCGGATCACCACGCTGACCATGTCGGCCGCCCCGGAGAACGCGAGCATCACGATCGACAGCATCAGCTGCGTCGACAGGGCAAAGCCGAGCGTGGCCGCGCCGTAGACGCCGACCGCAGCGAGCAGCACCGGGCCGGCGCGACGCCGGATCGGCCAGCGAGACAGCGCCACTGCCATCGCCAGCGCGCCCACCGCCGGCGCGGCGCGCAGCAGGCCCAGGCCCCAGGGGCCGACCTGCAGCACGTCCTTGGCGAACATCGGCAGCAGCGCGCTCGCGCCGCCGAGCAGCACGGCGAAGAGGTCCAGCGAGATCGCGCCCAGCACCACCTCGCGCTGTCGCACGAAGCGCACGCCGGCGAGCAGTGCGTCCAGCGTGGCGGCCTGCGCAGGCTTCGGGTCGTGGCGGTAGCGCACCGCCATCACCAGCGCGCCGGCCAGCGCGAACAGCGCCGCGCAACTCGCGTAGACGGCGGTGGCGCCGGCGACGTAGACGAAGCCGCCGATCGCCGGCCCGGCGATGATCGCACCCTGCATGCCGGCGGAGCTGAAGGCGAGCGCGCGCGGCAGCACCTCGGCCGGCACGAGCAGCGGCGTGATCGCCTGCTGTGCCGGCAGCTGGAACGCCTTGGCGGTGCCGATCAGCAGCGACAGCGCAAGCAGCAGCTCGCGGCTCGCCCAGTGCTGCCCGGCAGCCAGGGCGAGCGCCAGCGCCACGCCGGCCTGCAGCGCCATGCAGGCGGCGAGGATGTGCGCGCGGTGGTGACGGTCCAGCACATGGCCGGCCACCAGCACCAGCAGCAGCGAGGGGATGAACTGCATCAGACCGACCAGGCCCAGGTCCCAGGCGCTGGCGGTCAGGTCGTACATCTGCCAGCCGATGGCGACCATCAGCATCTGGTTCGCGGCGGTGCCGGCCAGTCGCGCGAACCAGAAGCGCATGAACGCGCGTTGGCGCAGCAGCGACTCGCTCAATGCGGGTGCGCTCCCTGCATGCGCGCCGAACTGAGGTGGTGCACGCCCGGGCGGCCGGCCATCGTCGCGGCGATCAGCGCGGCAGCGACGTCGTGGGCGGCGATCGGCCGGATGCGTTTGGGCAGCAGAGGCATCAGCGGGCGCAGCAGACGCAGCGTCCAGACCTCGCCCGGCCGCTCGCGCTGGCCGAGCGCGGCGCGGTCGCCCGTCAGCATGGAGGGCTGGGCGAAGCACACCGACTCGTAGCCGAGCGCGGCGACGTCGGCTTCCATGTCGCCCTTGACGCGGTTGTAGAAGATGCGCGAGTCGCGATCGGCGCCGAGCGCCGACACCACCGCGAGACGCTTCGCGCCGGCCTCGCGCGCGGCGCGCGCGACGGCGAGCACGAGGTCGTGGTCGATCATGCGGAAGGCAGCCTGGGAACCCGCCACCTTGATCGTCGTGCCCAGCGCGATGTAGACGTCGTCGACGTGTGGCAGGCGCTTCAGGTGGCCGAGATCGACGGTGTGCAGTTCCAGCTTGGGATGCTCGGCGATGCCCGGCGCCGCGCGGCGCAGCAGCACGTGCACCAGGCCGACCGACGCATGATCGAGCAGCAGCGGCAGCAGCGCACGTCCGACCAGCCCGGTGGCGCCGGCCAGCAGCACGGTGCGGGGCGGGGCGGACTGCGTCGGGGACATGGCCCCGACTGTAGCCTCAGCGCGGCTTGGGCTGCGTGAGTCGCGGCTGCGGCTTGCTGCCGCTGCGGTTGGCGTCGCTGCGCGCGGGCGCCGGTGCACGGCCGGCCCCCTGCGGCGGCACGTGGCCCCCATGCGCCGGACGGCCCGCCGGCGCCGGTGCACGGTTGTCCTGGCGCGGCCGTTCGTGGTGGCGCGCTTCCTGGCGCGGCTCGCCGCGCCCGCCACGGGAAGCGCCCTGGCCGCCGCGTGCGGGCGCATGGTGGCGATGGCCACCGCGGCCGGCGCCCTCACCGATCACCATGCGACCGAGAACGATAGGCTCGGGCCGCTCGCCGCCGGGCGGCTCGAAGCCGGGCACGATCTCCTTCGGGATCTCGCGCTTGATGAGCTTCTCGATGTCGCGCAGGAAGCCGTTCTCGTCGACGCACACCAGCGACACCGCCTCGCCCTGCGCGCCGGCGCGGCCGGTGCGGCCGATGCGGTGCACATAGTCCTCGGGCACGTTGGGCAGCTCGAAGTTGACGACGTGCGGGAGCTGGTCGATGTCGATGCCGCGCGCGGCGATGTCGGTGGCCACCAGGCAGGTCAGCTCGCCCGACTTGAAGTCGGCCAGCGCCTTGGTGCGTGCGCCCTGGCTCTTGTTGCCGTGGATGGCCATCGCGCTGATGCCCTGCTTCGTCAGGTACTCGACTAGGCGGTTGGCGCCGTGCTTCATGCGCGTGAACACCAGCACCTGGTGCCAGTCGTTGCTCTTGATGAGGTGCGTGAGCAACTCCTTCTTCATGTCGCGGCCCACCGGGTGGACCTTCTGCGCGATGGTGTCGGCCGTCTGGTTGCGCCGTGCCACCTCGATCAGCGCCGGCTTGTTCAGCAGCCGGTCGGCCAGCGCCTTGATCTCGTCGCTGAAGGTGGCGGAGAAGAGCAGGCTCTGCTTCTTCGCCGGCACGATCGCCAGCACCTTCTTGATGTCGTGGATGAAGCCCATGTCGAGCATGCGGTCGGCCTCGTCGAGCACGAAGATCTCGACGTGGCTCAGGTCCAGCGTGCGCTGACCATGGTGGTCGAGCAGCCGGCCGGGCGTGGCCACGAGGATGTCCACGCCGCGCTTGAGGCGGTCGATCTGCGGCTGCATGCCGACGCCGCCGAACATCACCATGCTGGTCAGGCCGCTGTACCTGCCGTAGGCGCGCACGCTTTCCTCGACCTGCGCCGCGAGTTCGCGCGTCGGCGTGAGCACGAGCGCGCGGATCGGCACGCGGCCGCGTGCATCCTTGACCGCGGGCTTGGCCATCAGGCGCTGCAGCATCGGCAGCGTGAAGCCGGCGGTCTTGCCGGTGCCGGTCTGCGCGCCGCCGAGCAGGTCGCCGCCTTGCAGCACGACGGGAATCGCCTGGGCCTGGATCGGAGTCGGGGTTTCGTAGCCCTGCTCGCGCACGGCACGCAGGAGCGGCTCGGCCAGGCCGAGTTCGGTGAATTTCATCGGGAGGGGCTCGCCAAGGAGCCGTTGTCGCGACCTGCTGCGGCCGGTCGGGCTGCACCAGTCGGAAGGCGCGGGGCGGTGGGAACGATGTCGGGAACGACCTGCATCGCGGCGACTGGACTCGCGCTGCTGGCCCGATTCTACCCGCCTGCCGCGACCGGCATCGCCTGGCGGTCTTTCAGGCGCAGCCAGCCGCGCAGCACGCGGTAGATCGCCCAGGCGCCGAGCAGGAACATGCCGAGCATCCAGGTGGCGAAGCCGACGATCACGATCGCCAGTACGGCGGAGACCGCCGCCACGATCAGCGCCCACAGCAGCGCGTACCAGAACGTGCGGATCTGCCAGTCGAAATGCGACTCCAGCCAGGTCCCGCGCGCTTCGCCGCGCTTCACGTAGTTGATGATCACCGCGATGATCGACGGCCAGCCGAACAGGAACGAGCCGAGCAAGCTGGCGGCGCCGAAGGCGCCGATGGCCAGGCCCAGCGCGTGCAGCGCATAGACGATGTGGGCGGTGCGCACCAGTGAGGGCGAGGCGTCGACGGTCCAGGGGTTCGAGCTCATGCGGCCATCATGCCATCAGGCGGCGCGCCACGCGCCCGGCGTGGCTGGTCCGTAGCGCAGCGTCAGCCAGCCGGCCAGCGCGAAGGGCGCGCCGACCCAGGCGAGGCGGTCGAAGCCGACCCAGGCCGAGGCTGGTCCGCCGATCGCCGCGCCGAGCGCGGTGCCGACATAGAGCATCGAGTTGTTCAGCGACAGCAGGATGGGCGCCTGCACCGGTGCCAGCGCCGCAAGGCGCGACTGCTGCGGCGTCATCATGCCGAAGCCGGCGATGCCCCAGACCACGAGCACCAGCATGAGCAGCACAGGCTGGCCGCGTGTCAGCGGCACCAGCAGCATCATCGCGCCCAGCACGGCGAGCTGAAGGGTCAGCGTGCGCCGCGCGCCGAAGCGGTCGTTGGCCCAGCCGCCGACCATCGTGCCGATCACGCCCGACAGGCCGAACAGCATCAGCGTCAGGCTCATCGCCGCGGTGGACATCGGCACCAGCGCCTGCAGCACCGGCCCGATGTAGGAGAACACGCAGAAGATGGCGATGAAGTAGAGCAGGGTGAGGGACAGCGCCCAGGCCACCTGGCGCTGGCGCAGCAGATCGCCCAGGCCGGAGAACGTGGCGCCCGGCGCGGCGATGTCGCGCGGCAGCACGACGGCCAGCACCAGGCTGGCCAGGCCGGACAGACCGCCGACCAGCGCGATCGGCCACTGCCAGCCGTGGCGAAAGCCGAGCCAGGCACCCAGCGGCAGGCCGATCACGTAGCTCAGGCTGACGCCGACGAACACCAGCGACAGCGCCCGGCCGCGCCGCGCCGGTTCCACCAGCGCCACGGCGATGCCGGCGGCCACCGCGGTGAATACCGCACCCACTCCCATCAGGACGCGGCCCGCGAGCAGCAGCGACAGGCTGCCCGCCAGCGCGCACACGACGTTTCCGAGCGCGAACAGGCCCAGCGAAAGGCACAGCACGCGCCGTCGCGGCCAGCCGCCGGTGAGCACGAGCGCCAGCGGCGCGAGCACGGCGGTGGACAGCGCATAGACAGTCATCGCCTGCCCGGCTGCCGCGACGCTGACCTGCAGCGACTCGGCCAGCGGGGTGAGAACGCCGCTGAGCACGAAGGCGCCGGTGCCGATGAACAGGTTGCACAGGGCGAGCAGGACCAGCAGGCGCGGCATGGCCTTCACGGTAGCAGAAAGGGGCCCGCCGCGAAGGCAAGCGACAATACGCGTTTCGCCGTCGGCCGCGCCGGCGGCGCGCTCGTTCAATCTCTTCGTCTCCAAGCACCCGCGAATGGCCCAGTACGTCTACACCATGAACCGCGTCGGCAAGATCGTGCCGCCGAAGCGGCAGATCCTCAAGGACATCAGCCTGTCCTTTTTCCCTGGCGCGAAGATCGGCGTGCTCGGCCTGAACGGCTCGGGCAAGTCCACGCTGCTGAAGATCATGGCCGGCCTGGACAAGGACATCGAGGGCGAAGCCGTCCCCATGCCCGGTCTGAAAATCGGCTACCTGCCGCAGGAGCCGCAGATGGACCCCGAGCAGACGGTGCGCGAGGCGGTCGAGCAGGGCATCGGTGGCGTGCTCGAGGCGAAGAAGCGCCTGGACGAGGTCTACGCCGCCTACGCCGAGCCCGATGCCGATTTCGACAAGCTCGCCGCCGAGCAGGCCGAACTCGAGGCGATCATCGCCGCGGCCGGCAGCGAGAACACCGAGCACCAGCTCGAGATCGCCGCCGACGCGCTGCGCCTGCCGCCCTGGGACGCGAAGATCGGCGTGCTCTCCGGCGGCGAGAAGCGCCGCGTGGCGCTGTGCCGGCTGCTGCTGTCCAAGCCCGACATGCTGCTGCTCGACGAGCCGACCAACCACCTCGACGCCGAATCGGTCGAGTGGCTGGAGCACTTCCTGCAGCGCTTCCCCGGCACCGTGGTGGCCATCACCCACGATCGCTACTTCCTCGACAACGCCGCCGAGTGGATCCTCGAACTCGACCGCGGCAGCGGCATTCCCTACAAGGGCAACTATTCCGACTGGCTGGACCAGAAGGAGAAGCGCCTCGAGGTCGAGCAGAAGAAGGAGGACGCGCGCATCAAGGCGATGAAGGAGGAGCTCAAGTGGGTGCGCTCCAACGCCAAGGGCCGCCAGGCCAAGAGCAAGGCGCGTCTGGCCCGCTTCGAGGAACTCAGCGACGTCGACTACCAGCGCCGCAACGAGACCAACGAGATCTTCATCCCGGTGGCCGAGCGCCTCGGCAATGACGTCATCGAGTTCAAGGACGTCAGCAAGAGCTTCGGCGACCGCCTGCTGATCGACCACCTCAGCTTCAAGGTGCCGGCCGGCGCGATCGTTGGCATCATCGGTCCGAACGGCGCCGGCAAGTCGACGCTGTTCCGCATGCTGCAGGGCATCGAGCAGCCCGACGCGGGCGAGGTGCACATCGGCCAGACCGCCAAGCTGGCCTTCGTCGACCAGAGCCGCGAGAGCCTCGCCGCCGACAAGACGGTATGGGAGGACGTCTCCGGCGGGCTCGACAACATCGTCGTCGGCCAGTTCGTCATGCCATCACGCGCCTACCTCGGCCGCTTCAACTTCAAGGGCAACGACCAGCAGAAGCTGGTCGGCCAGCTCTCCGGCGGCGAGCGCGGCCGCCTGCACCTGGCCAAGACGCTGGCGCGCGGCGGCAACGTGCTGATGCTGGACGAGCCGTCGAACGACCTCGACGTGGAAACGCTGCGCGCGCTGGAAGAGGCGCTGCTCGAGTTCGCCGGCAGCGCGCTGGTGATCAGCCACGACCGCTGGTTCCTCGACCGCATCTGCACGCACATCCTCGCCGCCGAAGGGGACAGCCAGTGGGTGTTCTTCAACGGCAACTACCAGGAGTACGAGGCCGACAAGAAGCGGCGCCTCGGCGAAGAGGGCGCGCGACCGCACCGCCTGCGCTTCAAGGCGCTCAAGTAGGCCCGGGCTCACCCTCCACCTCGGGGGGAAGGCGCGACCGTCGGGGCTCCTGCCCCGCGATCGCGGGTGATCGCGGCCTCCAGGGGGCGACGCGGCTGTTCCAGAATCGGCGCCAACGCACGTTGTTGGGCGAACAGAACATGCACAAAGTCAATCCCTATCGGGCCGTGGTCGGGTCAGGCTCGATGCGCGCGAGGTGCGTCGTCCGATGACGGCGCCCACCGAGTTTGCGCCGGGCCATCCGCTGGCGCGCTTCGAACCCTTGCGCCGCGCCGAGCGCACACTGCTCAAGGCCGTGCGCCGCGGCGACATCGCGCGCGTCGGGCTGCGCCGGCCGCGCGAGGCCAACGACGACGTGACCGTGCGTGCCTCGTTCATCGCCGCTCTCGCGCTCGATCCCGGCTCTCGCCGTGGCGCGCGTCGCCTGCAGTTGCTCGGCGCCTGGGTGCAGGGCCGGCTCGACCTCGGCGAATGCGAGGTTCCGGCGAACCTGTGGTTCTTCCGCTGCGTGTTCGATACCACGCCGCTGTTCGACGGCGCGCGCATCGCCGGCGGACTGGCGTTTCCCGACTGCGAGCTGCCGGGCCTGCTGGCCGAGCGCTGCCGCATCGCGCAGGACCTTGCGCTCAACGCCGGCTGCAGCATCGCCAACGAGGTGCGGCTGCAGCAGGCACGCATCGGCGGCGACTTCAATGCGACGAGGCTCGTGCTGTCCGGCAACGATGCCTCGCTGCCCGGGCGCCGCAGCCTGGTCGCCGATGCGCTGGAGGTCGAGGGCGACGTGCGCATCTCGGAGGGCTTCGACGCCTCCGGCGAAGTGCGCTTTGTCGGGGCGCACGTGCGCGGCGACTTCCTTGCCAGCGCCGCTCGCGTCAACGGGCCTCTCGATGCCACCGGCGCGCGCCGCAGCGCGCTGGTGCTCGATCGCATCGAGGTCGGCGGCGACCTCCGACTGGACGAGGGTTTCGCGGCCGCCGGCCGCGTGAGCGCGCGCCGTGCGCGGGTCGACGGCGACTTCGATTGCAGCGGCGCCACCTTCGACCGCGTCGGCGACACCGCCTGGGGCGATGGCCTGTGCCTGGTGCTCGACCGCGCGCACATCGGCGGCGCGCTGAGGCTGGCGAGGCTGCAGGCGCCCCTGCTCGGCGCCTCTTTCGCCGGCACGCGGGCGAAGTCGCTGGTCGACGACGCGTCCACGTGGGGCGAGCGCCTGGTGCTCGACGGCTTCGCCTACTCGCAGTTCGGCGACGGCGCGCCGACGGACTCGGGCTTCCGCCTCGCCTGGCTGGAGCGGCAGCCGGCCTCTCACCTCGGCGAGAACTTCCGCACCGGGCCGTGGCGCCGCGTCATCCAGGTGATGCGCCGCATGGGGCGTGGCGCGAGCGCCGGTACGCTGGCGCTGCGGCGCGAGCAGCGGCTGCGCCGCATCGGTCGCATCGGCGAGGCGCTGCCGGGCGCGCTGCGCTGGACAGCGGGCCTGGGCCACGCGCTGTTCGGCGCGCTGGCCGGCTACGGCTGGCGGCCGCAGCGCCTGCTGCTGTGGACCTTGCTGGTGTGGCTGGGCGCGGCAGGCTTCTTCGGCCTGGCCGCGCAGGAAGGTGCGCTGCTGCCCGCGGGTACGCCGGCGCTCACGCCGTTCAGCCCGCTGGCCTATACGCTGGACCTGCTGCTGCCGGGCATCGACCTGCACGAGCACAGCCGCTGGCTGCCCGCGCCCGGTGCGGCGCACGGCTTCGGCTGGAGCGACGCGGCACGTCTGGCCGGCTGGCTGGTGCAACTGTTCGGCGTGCTCGCCGCTGTCTTGCTGCTGGTGTCGCTGGCCGGCTGGGCCGATCGCGACCGCCGGCGCTGATCCGCGGCCGGACTTTGGGTTCCCTGGACGCGCAAGGGGACTGTCCGGATCACTCGGTCTTGGAGGCTGCTGCAAAATCCGCCGCAGCTGCATCTGTCCGCGCGCTGCGCATCGTCCATGTCCATGACCTTCCGCCTTTCCGCCCTGGCCGCGCTGGTCGCGATCCTGACCGGCTGCGCTTCGCTGGCCCCGACCGCCCTGAAGGCCACGGCTGCGGCATCGCCCGCCGCGCCGGGCCACGCGGCATCGACCCCGACGCCGTCGCGGCCCGACCCGTCGGCGCCCAAGCCCTTCGCGGAGGTGATCAAGGGTGCTGTGCAACAGGCCGGCTACTTTCCCGTGTGGCGCAAGGACGAGAAGACCTGGCTGGAGATCCCGGCCGAGCGGTTCGAGCAGCCGTTCCTGCTCTCGGCCAACGTGTCGGAGTCGATCGGCGAGCGCGGGCTGTACGGCAGCCAGATGGGGCCGTCGTGGCTGGCGACGTTCCGTCGCGTCAACAACCAGATCCAGCTTCTCGCGTTGAACACCGACTACGTCGCTACCTCGCCGGCGATGAAGGCCACCGTGGCGCAGGCCTTCTCCGACAGCCTGCTCGCGGCGGGCCCGGTGGCGAGCGCGCCGCATCCCGAACGCAAGTCGGTGCTGGTCGACGCGAGCTTCCTGATCGCCGATCTGCCCGGCTACACGGCACGCCTGGAGCGGGCCTTTCGCATCCCCTACGCGCTGGATCGGATCAACTCCTCGATCGAGAAGGCGCAGGCCGCCGAAGAGCTGACGACGCTGAACCTGCGCATGCACTTCGCCACGCCGCGGCTGCCGCTGCCACCGCTGACGCCGCTGCCGGTGCCGTTGCCCTCGCCGCCGAAGACGCTGCCCGATCCGCGCAGCCTGTTCGTCGGCTACGTCTACAGCTTCACCAGGCTCGCGGAGGAACCGATGCCCGTGCGAGACGCGGATCCGCGGGTCGGCCACTTCTTCGACACCGTCAGCGACCTGAGCACCGACCTGCGGCCCAATCCGAAACGCTTCCTCATCAACCGCTGGCGGCTGGAGAAGGCCGATGCGGCGGCGGAGATTTCCGAGCCGAAGCAGCCGATCGTGTTCTGGCTCGACAAGAACATCCCGGTCAGCTACCGCAAGGCGGTGACCGAGGGCGTGCTGGAGTGGAACAAGGCGTTCGAGCGCATCGGCTTCAGGAACGCGATCGTCGTCAAGCAGCAGCCCGACGACGCCGACTGGGACACGCTCGATGCGCGCCACGCCTCGATCCGCTGGTTCGTCGGCGCCGACGTCGGCTTCGCGCGCGGGCCCGTCCACACCGACCCGCGGACCGGGGAGATCATCGACGCCGACATCGCGATGAGCGACGTGTTCGGCCGAAGCGCACGGCGATTCCGCGTCGAGAGCGTCGGCACGTCGACGCAGACCTTCGCGACGCCGATCGAGCTGCCCGGGTCGAAGGCTGCGGCGCAGGCGTGTGAATATGCCGATGCGGCCGCCGCCGAGTTCGAGTTCGCGCTCGAACTGCTCGGCGAGCGCGGCGAGATCACGCCGGACAGCCCGGAGGCCGAGGCCTTCGCGCAGTCGGTGGTGCGCGACACCATCATCCACGAGGTCGGGCACACGCTGGGCCTGACGCACAACTTCAAGGCGTCGACCGTGTATGGCCGCGCGCAACTGCAGGACAAGAACTTCACCGAGAAGCACGGCATCTCCGGGTCGGTGATGGACTACAACGCCTTCAACATCGCGGTGGCCGGCGAGCCCCAGGCGAGCTTCAACAACGGCACGCTCGGCCCCTACGACTACTGGGCCATCGAGTACGCCTACAAGCCGTTGCCTGCGGGGCAGGAGAGGGACGAACTGGCGCGCATCGCTGCGCGCAGCAGCAGCGATCCGCTGCTGGCCTTCGCCAACGACCCGGACGCCGGCGGCAGTCCGGCCAACGACGGCATCGACCCGCTGGTCAACCGCTTCGACCTCGGCGACGACCCGCTGGCCTACTACCGCAAGCGCCTGCAGCTGTCGCGCGAGCTGTGGCAGCGGGTCCAGGCACGCACGCCGCATCCCGGCGAGGATCCGACGCGGCAGCGGCGCGTGCTGCTGGCCGGCTTCAGCGCACTGAGGGACGCGCCAGCGTTGGTGGCCAAGTACGTCGGCGGCATGTACACCGCGCGCGCCGTGCCGGGGGCGTCGGCAGCGCCGGCTTTCGTGCCGGTCGAGCCGGCGAAGCAGCGCGAGGCGCTGAGGTTCCTCGCCAGCGGGCTGTTCTCCGCCGACAGCTTCCGCTTCGAGCCGGCGTTCCTTGCCAACCTGACGCCCGACTACCGCGAGTGGGAGCGACCCGCGCTGGTGAGCATTCCCACGGCGGTGCTGCAACTGCAGACCCAGGCACTGGATCGGCTGCTCAGCCAGGGCACCGCGTCTCGGCTGCTCGACCTGCCGCTGTACGTGGCGGAGCAGGAGCGACGCGACCTCATTTCGCTGAACGAGGTCTACGGCACGCTGCAGCGCGCGGTGTGGAGCGAGCTGAAGCAGGGCGGCGACATCGACCGCCTGCGCCGCAACCTGCAACGCGAGCACCTGCGCCGCGTGCACGGCCTGCTGGTGAAGGTCAACGTGCCCCTGCCGGGGGATGCGCAGAACCTGCTGCGCCTGAACGCCACGGCGCTGCGCGACGAGATGCGCCAGGCGCTGGCACGCCGCAGCTGGGGCGTGGAGTCGCGCGCCCACCTGCAGGAGAGCCTGGCGCTTCTCGACCAGGCGCTGAACGCGTCGATGCTGCGCAGCTGAGGCGGCATCCGCCGTCGTTCGCACCCTCGAGGCCGTGATTCGTCGCGGCGACGGGTCGATGCCGTGGCGCACCCATGGCGGCCGCGCTATCGTGCCGCCATGGCCGCGACCCCGGACTCCGCAGCGCCCACCGAGCGCGCCTTCGATCGGTTCATCGCCGCGCTGAGCCTGCGGCGGGTGTTGATCGCCATCGTGCTGGCGGTGGCGGCGGCCTCGCTGCTCAACCCGGTGTTCGTCACGCCCTACCCGGTGCTGCTCGGGCGCATGCTGGTCATCGCCTTGATGCTGCTGCTGGTGTTCACGGCGGCGGGCTCGGTGTCGGTGGGCCAGGCGCCGCGCTGGCTGGTGCAGGTGATCGCGGTGGTGCTGGCTGCGCCAGTGGCCACCTATGTCGTCTACCTGCCCGCGGTGCAGGGCCAGGTGTTCGAGGTGTTGCGCCACGAAGGCCGGCTCTCCGGCTTCGTCCTGATCACCGGCACGGTGCTGGTGATCGCGCCGCTGCTGGCACTCGGTGCGCTGTACCGCGAGCGCGACGCGCAGGCGCGCAACCAGGCATTGAGCTTCGCGCTGGAGCGCAGCCAGCTCGAGCGCCAGGCGCTGGATGCGCGGCTGCGGCTGCTGCATGCGCAGATCGAGCCGCACTTCCTCTTCAACACGCTGGCCAACATTCAGGCCTTGGTCGAGTCGGGTTCGCCCCAGGCCAGCGCGGTGCTGAAGAGCCTGATCGCCTACCTGCGCGCCGCCATGCCCCGGCTGGGCGACGACAATGCCACTCTGGGCAACGAGCTGGCGCTGGTGCGTGCCTACCTGGAGCTGATGCTGATGCGCATGCCCGACCGCCTGGCCTTCGAGATCGACGTGCCGGCCGAACTGCACGGCCAGCGCTTCCCGGCCATGGCTCTGCTCACCCTGGTGGAGAACGCCATCCGCCACGGCGTCGACCCGGCCGAAGCGGGCGGGCGCATCGTCGTGCGCGCTCGCCGCGAGGCCGATGACTCGCTGACGCTGAGCGTGGCCGACACCGGGGTGGGGCTGAGCGAGAACGCCGCGCCGGGCACCGGCCTGGTCAACCTGCGCGAGCGGTTGGCGATGTTCTTCGGCGCCGCTGCGCGGCTGGAGATGGTCGAGAACGAACCGAGCGGGGTGGTCGTGACGCTGAACTGTCCGCGGCAGGTGGCACGGTGAATGCCAGCGCGCTGATCGCCGACGACGAGCCGCTGCTGCGCGAGCGGCTGCGCACGTTGCTGGCGCGCTGCTGGCCCGAGCTGACGGTGGTGGCCG
Organism: uncultured Piscinibacter sp.; assembly: GCF_937952055.1. Lineage (GTDB taxonomy): Bacteria > Pseudomonadota > Gammaproteobacteria > Burkholderiales > Burkholderiaceae_C > Piscinibacter. The sequence continues at coordinate 598,504 of NZ_CALFYO010000020.1, read as the reverse complement.
AGGCGCGCAACGGGCGCGAGGCCGTGGAGCTGTTTGATCAGCACGCGCCGCAGGTGGTCTTCCTCGACGTGCACATGCCGGGCTTGAACGGCATCGAGGCGGCGCGCTCGATCGCGCGCCGTGCCCAGGTGGTGTTCGTCACCGCCTACGAACAGTACGCGGTGCAGGCGTTCGAGCAGGGGGCCATCGACTACCTCGTCAAGCCCTTCGACGAGCAGCGCCTGGCCGACACCGTGCAGCGGCTGCAGCAGCGGCTCGCGCGATCCGCGCAGGCGGTGCCGGCCAGCCTGGAGGCAGTGCTCGATGGTCTGTCGGCCGAATTAAAGCGCCGCGCCGGCGCCGCGCCGTCGTACCTGCAGTGGATCAAGGCCTCGGTGGGCCAGAGCGTGCGTTTGATCCCGGTCGAGCAGATCGCCTACCTGAAGGCCGACGAGAAGTACACGCTGGTCGTGTGGGAGGGTGGCGAGGCGCTGATCCGCAAGACCATCCGCGAACTCGCCGACGAGTTGGACCCGTCACGGTTCGTGCAGACGCACCGCTCGGTGATCGTGAACCTGCACCAGGTGGTGCAGGTCACGCGAGGGCCGAACGAGACGGCCGAGGTGCAGCTCAAGGGCCGCCGAGAACTGCTGCCGGTGAGCCGCAGCTACCTCCACCTGTTTCGCCAGATGTAGGGTCACGGCGGTCACTGGAGCTGGCGCGCGCTGGGCTCCAGCGCCGCCTCGTTCTGCGCCAGCGGCCGGTCGGCCGTGTCGCGCGTGCCGGTCACCGTGACCGTGGGCAGCATGACCATCGGCGTCGCCACCGGTGCGGGGCCGGCGTCGAACAGCGCGCTGCCGATCGCCACGGTACCGCCGGCCAGCAGGCAGAAGGTCAGCAGGGCGGAGAAGATGCGGTCGATCATGGTGGGCTCCTTCGGTTCGCGGCAAGGTGCCGCGTTGATGAGACTCTAGGAGCAGGCCCACGGCGGCGACAGCGGATTGCGACGAAGCGCGGTCCGGCGCGGATGAACTGCGCGGGCCGCCGATGCGTGGGCCGAGTCTGCCGTGCGGCGCTCGTCGCGATCGGCGGCTTCCACCCAAAAAAGAACGCCTGCGGCCCGGAGATCAGGGGGCGGCAGGCGGGGTGAAGCCGTCGCAGGGTAGGACGGCGCGGCCAGTGTGAGCATGACCCCGCCGGCGCGACAGCGCCTTGCGACGAACGGCGGAACACGCGCGGCGAGCTGCGCTCAGATCGGCGAGGTGCGCTGCATCAGCCAGTCGCGCGCCGCGCCCTCCAGCAGCGGTGCCAGGCGTTCGCGCACGGTGGCGTGGTAGTCGTTCAGCCAGGAAATCTCGTCGGCGCGCAACATCGTTCGTTCGATGCAGCGGGTATCGATCGGGCACAGCGTCAGCGTCTCGAAGGCGAGGAACTCGCCGAACTCGGTCGTGCCCGCCGGCACGTTCATCACCAGGTTCTCGATGCGGATGCCCCAGGCGCCGGGTCGGTACAGGCCCGGCTCGATGCTGGTGACCATGCCGGGCTCCATCGCCATGTGCGCGTCGGGCGTCGCCTTGGAGATGCTCTGCGGGCCTTCGTGCACGTTGAGGAAGTAGCCCACGCCGTGGCCTGTGCCGTGGCCGTAATCCAGGCCCTGCTCCCACATCGGCGCACGCGCGATGGCGTCGAGCATCGGCGACAGCGTGCCGCGCGGGAACTTCGTCCGCGACAGCGCCATCGTGGCCTTGAGCACCTGCGTGTAGTCCCGCCGGTGCGCCTCGGTGATCCGGCCGATCGGCCAGACGCGGGTGATGTCGGTGGTGCCGCCGAGGTACTGCGCACCGGAATCGATCAGCAGTAGGCCATCGCCTTCGATGACCGCGTGCGATTCGGGCGTGGCGCGGTAGTGCGGCATCGCGCCGTTGGCGTTGAATCCGGCGATGGTGTTGAAGCTCAGGCCGACGAAGCCGGGGCGGCGTGCGCGCGCCGCAGTCAGCCGCTCGTCGATGGTCAGCTCGGTGATGCGTTCGCGGCCGAGCGCCGACTCGAACCAGGCGTAGAACTCGCACATCGCCGCGCCGTCCTGCATCATCGCGGCGCGGATGTGCGCGGCCTCTGCCGGGCTCTTGCGGCTCTTCAGCAACGTGCTCGGATTGATCGCCTCCAGCACCGGCCCCTGCACGCGCTCGCGCAGGCCGAGCGTCACGCGCTTCGGGTCGAGCAGCACTGTCGCGTCGGCCGGCAATCGGCCGAGCGCGGCCGCCGCGTCGCCATAGGGTGCGAGCGTCACGCCGTCGGCCGCGAGTGCAGCCTGCAGAGCGGCGTCGATCTTGCCCTCGCCGACGAAGAGGGTGGCGCCGCCGGGCGCGAGCAGCAGGTGGGCGAGGAACACCGGGTTATAGCTGACGTCGGAGCCGCGCAGGTTCAGCGTCCAGGCGATGTCGTCCACCGTGCTGATCAGGTGGTGCGAGGCGCCTTGCCGCGCCATCGCCTCGCGCAGCTGCACGAGCTTGGCGGCGCGAGACATCGGCGCCTCGGGCGCCCGATGTTCGTAGACCGGCGCGGCCGGCAGGGCGGGACGGTCCGGCCAGACCTCGGCGAGCAGGTCGAGGTCGGTGCGCAAGGCCACGCCCGCCTTCTCCAGTGCCGCACGCAACTGCTGTGCGGCGGCCAGCCCGAGCACGTCGCCGTCGACCGCCACCGTCTCGCCGGCCTTGGCCTCGCGCGCCAGCCAGTCGACATGGTGCGTCGCGGTACCGGTGGGGATCCTCACCAGCTCGATGCCGCTGCCCGCCAGCTCGGCTTCCGCCTGCACCCAGTAGCGGCTGTCGGCGAACAGCGCGACCTTGTGGCGCGCCACCACCAGCGTGCCCATCGAGCCGGTAAAGCCTGAGAGCCATTGCCGGCCTTGCCAGCGCTCGGGCAGGTACTCCGACAGGTGCGGGTCCGAGGAGGGGACGAGCAGCGCGGCCAGCCCCAGTCGGGCCAGCGTCTCCTGCGTCTTTGCGATGCGTGCCCGGTAGGGCGAGGTGCGGGTGTCCATGGGCGGATTCTAGGAGTGGAGCCCCGATGCCTGCAGGCGCCGTCGCACCAGGTGGATGTGGCTGCGCAGCGAGTACAGCTCGTCGGCATAGGACAGCGGCACGGTGATCTTCCCGGCGCGCTCCTCCAGGCGGTCGAGGTCTTCGATCAGTTCGGCGGTCGGGCGTTCGCCCAGCGACTCCTCCAGCCGGCGCAGTTGCCCGTACCAACGGAAGATGCGCGAGCGCACGCGGAACTCGTACAGGGGCGGCACCACGCGCGACAGCGGGATGAGGATGGCAATGATCGACACCATCACCACCCACATGCGGTCGATGAGGTTGGCGATCCAGAACGGCAGGTAGCGCTGCAGCAGCGGCGGGCCGCTGCGGTAGAAGCGCTCGGCCTCGGGCGCCAGCGTGCGCTCGGTGTTCTCGATCGACGGAAACGTGCCCCTGCGCTGGAACCACCCGGCGCCGCCGTGGATCTGCCGAGCCGCCTGCACGAACAGCTGCACCAGCGCCGGGTGCAGTGACTCCTTGGCCACCAGCGTGGCGGTGGGCGCGATCAGTCGGATGTTGGCCGGTGGCATGTCGCGCGCCAGGTCGACCACGCCGCGCGGCAGCAACACCGGGCTGATGAAGGGGAAGCGGCGCGAATAGGCCTCGGACTGCGGGAAGTCGAGCAGCCGCACGCCCGGCGTCTGCAGCAGCATCTGCACCAGCGCCGACTCGGGCGCCGAGGCGAACACCAGGGCGTCGATCTCGCCGGCGAGCAGCGCCACCACGGCCGGCGTGGAGGGCTTGCTCACCAGCGTCAGCGACTCCGGCGCGATGCGGTTGGCCTCGAGCAGGCGCTTGACCAGGTTCGGCACGCCGCTGCCCGGCGCGCCGATGTTGAGCGTCCAGTCGCCGGGCCGGGCCATCTCCGCCAGCGATTCGATCTCCGGCTTGCCGACGGCGCGCTGCGCCGACGCCTCGCGGAAGAACAGCCACACCGGCTCATGGAACAGGCTGCCGAGCGACTCCAGCCCGGCGTTGGCAGACTCGGCATCGGCGGTGCTGGCGTACTCCACGTCGGCGCCGCCCTGCACGAACGCCAGATCGACGCCGGAGTCCGGGTCGCGCAGCAGCTTCAGGTTCTCGGCCGCGCCGGCGCTGCTGCGCAGCTCGACCTCGATGCCGTGCTCCTTGAGCAGCTTGGCGTAGCGCTTGCCGAACTCGGCATAGGCGCCCTGGTCGGCGCCGGTCGCCAGCACCACCTTCTTCGGCGGATTCGGGTCCAGCACCTTGTAGGCAAGCAGCAGCAGCAGCAGCGCAAGCAAGACGAAGGGGCCGGCGGTGGCGAGCAGGTCGCGCAGCGAGAGCAGGGTGTGGCGAAGGGCTTGCGGCATGGGCGGCGGTGCGGCGGCAGCGGCGATGCGCGACGATAGCGCGCGGCGGGGCGAACGCGTTCACCAACCGTAACGGGCGCGCATGGTCAAATGCGGCCGCTTCGCACTCCCCTGGCCATGACACGAACACTGGACACCACCGAACTCAACGAGCTGATCGGCTCGCTGTTGCAGCGCACCGCGCTGACCGAACTGGCCGTGCTGGCCGGCTGCTTGCTGCTCGCGTGGGGAATCGTTCGGCTGCTGCGCGGCCAACGAGTCGCGACCGGATCGATCTGGTTCGGCGAACGCGTCATCGACGGCGTGCTGTTCCCGGCGATGGCGCTCGCGCTGGCCTTCGGCGCGCGCTTGCTGCTCGCCGGCACGCTGAAGATCGCGGTGTTCAAGCTGGCAATCCCGATCCTGCTGTCGCTGCTGGTGATCCGCCTCGCGGCGCGCGTCCTGCACGTCACCTTCCCGACCGCGCGCTGGGTGCGCATCATCGAGCGCACGGTGTCGTGGATCGCCTGGCTCGCGGTGGTGCTGTGGATCACCGGCGTGCTGCCGCTGCTGCTCGAGGCGATGGACGAGATCCGCTGGACGGTTGGCGGGACCCAGCTCTCGCTGCGCAACGCCGTCGAGGGCACGCTGACCGCCGCGCTGGTGCTGGTGGTCGCGCTGTGGATCTCGGCCGCGATCGAGAAGCAACTGCTGCGCGGCAGCGGCGACGACCTGTCGATCCGCAAGATCGCCGCCAACCTGGTGCGCGCCCTGCTGCTCTTCATTGGCCTGCTGCTGGCGATGTCCGCGGTCGGCATCGACCTCACCGCGCTGTCGGTGCTCGGCGGTGCGCTCGGTGTCGGCCTGGGCTTCGGCCTGCAGAAGATCGCCGCCAACTACGTCAGCGGCTTCGTCATCCTCGCCGAGCGTTCGCTGCGCATCGGCGACATGGTGCGGGTGGACAACTTCGAAGGCCGCATCACCGACATCCGCACCCGCTACACGGTGATCCGCGCGCTCTCCGGACGCGAGGCCATCGTGCCCAACGAACTGCTCATCACGCAGCGGGTCGAGAACCTGTCGCTGGCCGACATGAAGGTGCTGCTCACCACCACCGTGCAGGTGGCCTACGGCACCGATGTGCGTGCGCTGCAGCCCAAGGTGGTCGCGGTCGTGGCGGGGGTGCCGCGGGTGGTGGCGGAACCGGGGCCCTCCTGTCAGCTCGCCGAGTTCGCTGCGGACGGCATGAACCTGAACGTTCTGTTCTGGATCGCCGATCCCGAGAACGGCCAGGGCAACGTTCGCTCCGACGTCAACCTTGCGGTCCTCGACCTGTTCGCCCGCGAGGGCATCGAGATCCCGTTCCCGCAGCGGGTGGTGCGCCAGGTCGGCGCGACCGCGCCGGCGGCGAAGGGCGACGCGTGAGACCCTGGCGCGCGGCGCTGGCCGGCCTCGCGCTCGCGCTGGCCGCCTGCGGCAGCGCGCCGCCGCTCGACGCCTCCGCCGCCAGGCCGGCCGCGCCCGAGGCTGCCGGCGGATTCGTCGACAAGCCGGGATGGACGGCCGCGCGCCACATGGTGGCTGCGGCGCATCCGCTGGCCGTGCAGGCCGGTGTGCAGATGCTGCGCGAGGGCGGCAGCGCGGTCGATGCGGCCGTTGCCGCGCAGATGGTGCTGGGGCTGGTGGAGCCGCAGAGCTCGGGCCTCGGCGGCGGGTTGTTCCTCGTCCACCACGACGGCCGCCGCGTGCAGGCCTTCGACGGCCGCGAGACCGCACCGGCCGCCGCGGGGCCTGGGCTGTTCCTGCGCGAGGGGCGGCCGATGCCGTTTGCCGAGGCGCTGGTGGGCGGCCGGTCGGTGGGCGTACCCGGCGTGCTTCGCGCGCTCGAGCTGGCCCACCGCCAGCACGGCCGGTTGCCCTGGGCAAGATTGTTCGAACCGGCGATCGAACTGGCCGATCGCGGCGTGCCGGTCGGCGCGCGGCTGGCGATGCTGCTGCGCGAGCGGGACGCTCGCGCGCTGCGCGATGATCCCGAGGCCGCGGCGCTGTTCTTCGACGCGCAGGGCGAACCGTTGCGCGAGGGAGCGGTGCTGCGCAACCCGGCGCTGGCCGCCACGCTGCGCGGGATCGCGCAGCGGGGTGCCGACGGCTTCTACCGCGGCGAGATGGCTGCCGCCATCGCCGTCAGGGTGCGCAGCCACACCCGCAACCCCGGGCTGCTGGGCGAGGCCGACCTCGCCGCCTACCGTGCCGTCGAGCGCACGCCGATGTGCTTCGCCTACCGCCGCTGGCGCGTCTGTGGCATGCCGCCGCCTTCGTCGGGCACGCTGGCCGTCGGGCAGATCCTCGGCATGCTCGAAGGGCGTGACCTGGCCACGCTGAAGCCCGTCCCTGCACCCTGGGGGCGGGAGCCGGCACCCGAAGCCGTGCACCTGATCAGCGAGGCTGGTCGGCTCGCCTTCGCCGACCGTGCGCGCTACGTTGCCGACCCCGACTTCGTGCCGCTGCCCGGACTGGGCGCGGCCACGCTGCTCGACGCGCACTACCTGCGCCAGCGCGCGGCGCTGATCGGCGAGCGCAGCATGGGCCGCGCCTCGCCCGGTACGCCGCTGTCGCCGGCGGTCAGCCTCGCCGACGATCGCAGCCCGGAGTTCGCCTCGACCACGCAGGTGTCTGTGGTCGACGGTTTCGGCAATGCGCTGTCGATGACGAGCACGATCGAGAACGCCTTCGGTGCGCAGATCATGGTGCGCGGCTTCCTGCTCAACAATCAGCTCACCGACTTCTCCTTCGTGCCCGAAGTCGACGGCGTGCCGGTGGCCAACCGCGTACAGGGCGGCAAGCGGCCGCGCTCGTCGATGGCACCGCTGCTGGTGTTCGAGCGCGACAGCGGCGAACTCGCCGTGTCGCTCGGCTCGCCCGGTGGGCCGGCGATCATCAACTTCGTCGCCAAGTCGCTGATCGCCACGCTGGACTGGGGGCTGGATCTGCAGCAGGCGATTTCGCTGCCCAACTTCGGCTCGCGCAACGGGCCGACGGAACTCGAGGCGGGGCGATCGAGCGAGGTGCTGGCCCAGGCGTTGCGCCGGCGCGGCCATGCGCTGAACATCGTGCCGCTGACCAGCGGCGTGCAGGGCATCCAGCGCCGCAGCGGCGGCTGGTTCGGTGCCGCCGACCCGCGCCGCGAGGGCATCGCGGCGGGCGACTGATCAGACCGCGACGCGCGACAGCATCAGCGCCTGCAGCCACAGCGCCGAACGCGACGGCGTCTCCAGGGTGCGCGGGCGCTCGTGGCGCAGCCCGATGGCGACGCGGCCGGTCCACCACACCAGCCGGCCACTGCCGGGCAGTACCACCGGGCCGACGTGGCCAGGTGGAATCGTCACCGGCAAGGTGTCGCCGTGAAGCTGGATGGCCGTCGCTTCGCGCGGGGCCGGAACGGATGACAGCATGATCGGCTCCTGCAGAGGAAAGTGCCGCCATGGTCGGTGCAGACTCCGCGCCGCGCACCGCCGCGCCTGCGGGGGGTGCGTCCTTCGAACGAGGGATGGCCGGCTCAGCCGCGCAGGCAGCCACCGAGCAGGGCGGGGTGGTTGCCGGTCATGATCGTGATGCCGTCAACGCCGGGGCCCAACGTCTCGACGCGCAGCACGCTGCGTGCCGGCACGCTCAGGCGGAACACGCCGTCGGCACCGCTGGCGCCGCTGGCGACGAGCCTGCCATCGCTGTCGAGTGCCTGCACGGGCCGGGCCATCGGCCGGTCCTGCGCGTCGACGACACAGCCTTCGAGGCCGACCTGCGCCGGAGTCGGCGCCTCTTCGAGGCCGAAAGTACTCGCCTCGATGCGCATCGATTGCCAGTCGCCGCCGCCGCCGCAGGCGATCAGCGCGAGGCAGGCCAGCAGCGCAGCGGCCGTGGGGGTCATGACATGCATGGTGTGCTCCGAGTCTTTCCCATTGGGGGTCAGTGCGAGCCGGCGGCGCGCGGCGGCAGGCTCTTCAGGTGCAGGAAGGTGGCCGCGAGGTCGACGTCGCTCATCTCGCGCAGCGCGCCGAAGGGCATGACCTCGCTGACGGCGCTGCCGTCGGGGCGGCGACCGCTGCGCATCATCGCGACGAAGGCCTCGGCGTCGGCGTAGCGGGCCATTGCCGAGCCCTCGCCCGACGTGAGGTTGGCCGCCGCGGGCCACTCCGGCGGCGCGCCGGGGATGCGCCCGCCCGAGAGCCCCGGTCCATGGCAGCCGACGCAGGCGTTGGCCACGTAGGCACCGTGCGTCGCCGTCACTGCCTCCGGCACCGGGGTCGAGGGCGGCAGCGCATGATCGATCTTCTCCGCCGCATCGCGCATGACGCCGGCGCCGTAGAAGGTGCGCACCAGCGCGGGCAGGCGAATCTCCGCCGGACCGCCCTCGGCGGGCGGCATCTGGCGCAGGTAGGCCACCAGCGCGGCGAAGTCGTCGTTGGTGAGGCGGTTGTAGTCCTCGCTGGGCATGATCAGCAACGGCCGACCACCCGGCGCGACGCCGTGGCGGATGGCGCGGTCCCAGTCGTCCAGGCGGTAGGAGGCCACCGCCGCGCCGCGCGCCGGCGTGATGTTCGGCGCGTGCAGGTGCAGTCCCTTGCCGTCGTCGACGAAGGTCCGGCCGGCGCCGTCCTTGCCGTGGCAGTCGGTGCAGCCGCGCGAGCGGAACAGGTAGCCGCCGCGCTCGACCGCGGCGGCGTCGCTGCGCGCGGCGACGCTTTGCAGCTGCACCTCGACGCGGCGCTCGGCCTTGCGGTGTCCGTTGGCGAACAGCAAGGCGGTGGCGGCAACCAGTGCCGCGATGAGGATGAGCAGGCCGTAGCCGGCCCGCACGAGCCAAGTCTTCATGAGGCGACCTCGTGGGGTGCTGGGCTCAGCGCACGTTCACCAGGCCCGGCACCTGCGGCACGCCGATGGCGCGTGCCAGCTTGTCCCAGGCAGCGTCATCGAGGTGCGGGCGCACGATGTCGAGCACGGCCTGGAAAGCCTGCGCCGGCGCGCCGGCCTTCATGCCGCCGAGCACCTGCGCGCGCTCGGCCGGGCTGCTGGCCGGGATCATCCAGCGCATCACCTCCATCGTTTCCGAGGGCGGCAGGCTGGCAAGAATGCGCTGGTGCAGTTCCAGCAGCTCGGCGTCGCTGTAGTTCGCCCACAGCGCGGCGTTGTTCTGCGTCTCCTCGACGTTCATGTGCTGGAAGTTGTCGGCGACGAACAGCGCCAGATGGCGGTACAGGCGCAGTGCCAACGCCGGGCGGCCGGCGTCGCTGGCCCGGGCCAGCGCACGGGCGTCGGCGCGCAGCGCGTCGATGTGCTCGAAGTGCTCGACATGGTCACCGGCGGTGCGCGACGCGCCGCCGGGCTGGCGAGCCTCGATGGCGGCGTGCACGAAGTCGTTCTCGTGGTGGATGTGGTTCACGCACAGCGCCATCAGGTCCTCGAACTGGCCGAGCGTGCGGGCCAGCTCGGCGCTGTCGTTCGGGTCCATGCGGCCGACACGGTGCAGCGTGTCCGTCATGAAATGACGCAGGGCCTTGTGGATGCCGACGTACATGTCCAGGCGAGCGGTGGTCATGGCGGGGGTGCGGGAGGCGGTGGCGGTGTTCATGGTCGGTTCCTGGTCGCGGTGTCTGGAGGGTGTGGGAGGCAGCCGCATTCGTTCGCGGCTTGATCGGAAGTGTTCCTTTGTGTTCGTTTTCGGGCATCGCCCGGAGGAGCCATTCGACGGGCCATGGCGGGCCAACCTCCGGCTGGGGGGCATGGCCCGGCCGGCTCAGATCTCCTCGAACTTCCAGCTCAGCCGTGCCTTCACCGAGCCGTCGTTGCGGCCGCGGCCCCCTTCTGGGGACGAAGACAGCGGCAGCGTGGCGCTGGCGTTGCCGGCCCGTGGTGCCTGCCGCGTGCGCTCGGCCACCCACTGCGCCACCGGTGCCAGGCCTGCGAGACGGTCGACACTCTTCGTGCTTCGACCGCGCTCGGTGTGCACCGCGGTCACCATCGGCTCGGGCAGGACGAAGCCGGCGTCGGTGCTGATGGTGTGGGTACGCAGGTCCAGCACCAGGTTGAAGCTCAGGCAGAGCAGGCGCAGCTCGTCGGCCGACAGCGGCGCCGGGCTCCCGCGGGCGATGCGCCATGGCACCGGCCCCTGCACGTCGGCGTAACGGCCTTCGATGGTCTCGTCGACGCTGACCTCGACCTTCGCGTCGCATCGATCGATGCCATGGAAGCTCAGGAAGCGGGCATCCTCCTCGTCTGCTTCCACCTTCGCCGTCTGGCCATGGCGGATCAGCTGCGCCTGGTGAGCCGGGTCGGTGCTGACCTGCGCAGCCACCTGCGGCATCAGCATGCGCATCAGGCAGTCGCGATCGGCTCCGCAGGCAGCCTGGGCCTGGCGCGCCAGCGTCATCTGCGCCGCCGGGTCCATCGGCGCGGGCAAGTTCGCCTGCGGCTTGCGCGACTGCGCTTCGGCGACCTGTGCCTGCACCTGGGCGGAGCGGGCCATCATGCCCTGCGCATAGTCGGGCGCCTTGGTGTTCACCGACATCGGCTCGCCGTCGGCGCGCAGGAAGGTGACGACGCGGTAGCGGCGCTTCAGCGTCGTCTGGCCGGAGTCGCCGGCGTCCTGCCAGCGGCTCGCGCCGTCGAGCTGCAGCTCGATCGTGAGCCGCGCGCGGCGTTCGCCGGCCTGCGCCGGCATCAGCAGCGACCAGCCCAGCAGGGCGAGCAGCAGCGGGATCCGCAGGGCGGCCGGCAGCAGCGGCTGCGTCGGGTCGATGTCGTGGTGGGGGTTCATGGGGCGCTTTCCTCGGGGGCAGTGGGGATGGCGTCGTCCACCGGCCGCGGCGGTCGTGTGCAGACCCAGAACAGGTGCAGCGGCGCGCCGCCGTTGTTGGCAACGTGGAAGCTGCAGCCGGGCGGGATGAGCAGCGAGCACGGCGACTGGAAGCGCTGCGGCCCGCCGTCGAGCAGCAGCTTGCCGGCGCCCGCGTGCGCGACGGCGACCAGCTCCCCGTCGTGGCGCATCTCGCGCGTCGCGGCGCCCGGCTCCAGCGTGCTCATCCAGACCACGAAGCCGGCGATGCCCTGTTCGCGACAGGCCGCGACGAGGCGGTGCTCGCCGTGATTGCGCTCGCAGCGCAGGTGGGCGTGGTGGACGATGTGCATGTGCGGCTCGCCAGCGTGCCGGGCCGGCGGTGGTGACGACGAGCGACATGGTTGCGCCTCGGCCGCCGCATGGCATCGCCCACAGGAGCCATCCGCGGGCCATGGCCCGCCGGCGTTCAGTGCCGCAGGCGGTCGCGGTGCCAGGCGGCGGCCTGGCCGCGCGAGCTGCACCCGAGCTTGTCGAGGATGTTGGCGACGTGCCGCTTGACGGTGTGCGGGCTCAGGTCGAGCGCGCGGGCGATCAGCTTGTTGCTGTCGCCCGCGGCGATGCGCGCCAGCACTTCGAGCTCGCGGTCGCTGAGCGATCCTGCGGGCAGCGGCACGTCCCGCGCCACCGTGCCGACGGCGACACGCCGCCGCAGGCGCTGGCCCCATTCCGACCAGTCGAGCAGCGTGGGCGCGAGTTCCGCATCCCCCGCGAAGATCGAGGCCAGCGCCGACAGCACGGTGGGGCCGGCCAGCAGTGCCGAGCCCGGCAGGCCGTCGTCGCGACAGCGACGCACGGCGGCCAGGGTCTGCGCTCTAGCCTCGTCGCGACGTCCGGTGCGCAGGCACGCGTGCGCGGCACGCAGTCGTGCCTCGACGCGCAGCCCGTACCACTCGAGGTCGTCGCGCGTGGCCAGCGCGCGCAGCCAGGCTTGCGTCGCCGCCTCGTCGTCGCCTTCCAGTTCCGCGCGGTAGGCCGGCACGACAAGCCGCCGCGCACGCTGGCCGAAGGTGTCCACCTCGACCGGTTCGGGGCCCTGCAGGGTGTCGAGCTGTGCGGTGGCCGCCGCGGCGTCGCCGGCGGTCAGCAGCAGGCGCAGCGCCGTGAACGCCAGGCTGCGCCGCAGCAGCGCGCGGCCCAGGCCCTCGGGCTCGCGCTCGCCCTCGAGTCGAAGTTGATCGATCAGCTCGCGGCAGGCGACGGCCTGCCCGGTGAGAGCGGCGAGCTGGCTGCGCACCTGCAGCAACATGAAGTGGAGATTGCGGGGCCGGCCCAGCCAGCGCGACATGTCCTCGGCGGCGTCGAACTGTTCGGCTGCCGTGGCGGCATCGCCCGCCCACAGGGCGAGGTGGCCACGCATCAGGTGAACGATCGCGCCGAGCGGCGACGGCGCCTCCAGGGCGCGTGTGGGCACGAGATCCAGGTAGCGCCGCAGCGGTGCGCGCATCGCCGGCAGCGAGGTGTCGCGCGGCATCGGCGAGGCCTCGTACCACAGGCTCAGCTCGTCGACGCCGGCCAGCACCTCGTTGCGTTCGGCGAAGCACGCCGCGGCGTCGTCGGCCGGCCCGGTGTCGCCGGTCTGCCAGACCGCTGCGGTGAGCGCCGGCACGGCGGCTTCGGGCGGCAAGGGATGACGGCGCAGTTCGGCGAGCGTCGCTTCCACGTCGTCGTAGCGGTCCTGCTGGACATGGGCCAGCGCACGGTAGGCCAGTGTGCGCAGCCGGGTGGCGGCATCACCATGCTGGTCGGCCAGACGCAGCGCCGCAGCCGATGCGCCGTCCATGGCCGCGAAATCCCAGTTCGCCCAGGCGCAGAGTGCCTGCAGCATCCACCACGACGGCGAGCGCTCGCGCCACGCCGCGGGAAAGGCGTCGAGCATGCGCCGGGCCTGCGCGAAGAGGCCGAACGAGAGCCACTCGTGCACCAGTGGTTGCAGTTCCGCCTCGGCGCGCGCCCAGTCGCCGGCGCGCAGCCGATAGCCGATGCTTCTGGCCGGGTCGGGCTCGGTGTCGGCGGCACGGCCGAGCAGGGTGCGAAAGCCGGCGGTGTTGGCGCGCATCAACCGGTCCTCGAGGAAGTCGCGGAACAGGTCGTGCAGCTTCAGGGCGGGTTCAGCGCCGGTTTCGATCGCGGTGGCGAAGGGGCCACGGCGCTCGACCTCACGCAGGTGCCGCGCCGCGTCGGTGCTGCCCAGCAAGGCGTTGCAGCGCGGCGCGCTCAATTCGGGCAGCTCGGCGCAGCGCAGCAGGAAGTCGCACAAGGCCGCGGGCATCTGCGCCAGCACCTCGGCGGCCAGGTAGTCGAACGCGTGGCGGTCCCGCAGGCGCGCGCCCTGGGCAGCATCACGCAGTGCGAGACGCACGCCGGCCGGCCAGCCGCCGGTTCGTTCGAGCAGCGCCGCGCTGTCGACCCCTGCGCCGCCTTGAGCTTCGGCCAGTGCCGCCACCTCGACTGCATCGAAACGGAGCTCCGCCTCGCGGAATTCCATCATCTCCTCGGCCGTGCGCCAGCGCGCCAGCGGCAGGGGCGGATCGACGCGCGCCGTCGCGGCGAGGGTCCACGCGGGTGGCAAGCGTTCGACCAGGACCTCGACGAACTCGAACAGCGCCGGGTCTTCGATGCGGTGCAGGTCGTCGAGGGCGATCACGCCCTGCGCGACCGGCGTGGACGCCAGGGTGTTGACGAGTTCGTCGGCCGCCTGCCGGCGCTGCGACCCGCTGCCACCCGCCGCAGCAACCAGCACTTCGGGCGCCGTGCGCCAAGGCAGGTCCAGCGGCTCCAGCGCCACGGCCAGGCAGGCGAGAAGCCGCTGCAGGTCGTCGCCCTCGTCGAGCGAGATCCAGGCGAGCGCGGTGGCGGGCGCCGAATCGAGTGCCGCGGCCAGCGCCGCCGTCTTGCCGAAGCCGGCCGGCGCCGAGAGCAGCACGAAGCGATGCTGCCGCAGCGCCAAGGCAATGCGTGCCTCCAGCGCCGCGCGCGGGACGCGGGCGGCACGCAGACGTGGCGGGTGCAGCTTGGTGAGGGCGAAATCGGCGAGCGCGGACACGGGCGGAGCAGGCTTGCGGTCAGCGCGGATTGTGCGGCGGGGCTGGCCCACAATGCCGCTCCCATGGACCACAGCTTTCTCTCCGCCCTCATCCTGCTGCTGCTCGTGCTCGATCCGCTGGGCAGCCTGCCGATCTTCATTCCCATCATGAACGGCGTGCCCCGGGAGCGCCGGCGGCGCGTGGCACTGCGCGAGGTGGCGATCGCCTTCGCCGTGCTGCTCGGCTTCATGTTCGCCGGCGAAGCCTTCCTGCGCGTGATGCACCTCTCGGAGCGCTCGCTCGAGGTGGCCGGCGGCGTGATCCTGCTCATGGTGGCCATCCGCATGATCTTCGGCCACGAGGGCGGCGTCTACGGCATGCCCGAGGGCAAGGAGCCGCTCATCTTCCCGCTGGCCGTGCCGCTGCTGGCCGGCCCGTCGGCGATGGCCACGGTGCTGCTGCTGGCGTCGCGCCAGCCGGAGAAGGTGATGACCTGGATGGCAGCGCTCACCGTGGCGATGGCGGTGTCGGGCGCGGTGCTTCTGCTGTGCGAGCGCATCCGGCGGCTGCTGGGCGACTCGGTGGTGGCGGCGACCGAGAAGCTGATGGGCCTCGTGCTCACCGCCATCGCCGTGGAGATGATCCTTGCCGGGCTGAAGCGCTACTTCCTCGGCTGATGGCCGCGCGGCCATGAAAAAAGGGCCGGTCCTGAGACCGGCCCTCTCGAGCGCTGTGAACTTCGGGGATCAGAAGTTGTGGCGCACGCCCGCGGCGAACGACGAGAACTTCGTGCCGACGTTCGAGACGCTGTAGGCAGCGTTGTCCTTGTTGTCCACCTGCGTGTAGAAGGCGAACACCTTGGTGCGCTTGCTCAGGTTGTAGTTGTAGGCAAACGTGAACTGGGTGGCGTCGGTGTCGTTCAGCGTGTTGCCGTTGCCCTTGAGCTCGCCGGCCACGCCGTAGTTCAGGTGGAACTCGCTGACACCCATCGTGTACATGGCCGACAGGCGGTACGAGTTGCGCTTCACTTCCGTGCCGACACCGTCGTCGATGGTGTTGCGGATGTAGTAGGCGCCGAAGGTCAGCGGGCCCATTTCGTACAGCGCGCGCAGGCCGAACTCCTTGCTGTCGTCATCGGCCGGCGGCGTGAACAGGCCCGTCGGCGCGTTCACGTAAGAGGCGCCCAGGTGCAGGGGGCCGCCGACGTAGTTCGCCGCAAGGACGATGGTCTTCTTGGTGTTGGTGGTCTCGGCCAGGCCAACCTGCGCGTCGAACGTCACACCGCCGAAGCTCGGCGAGTTGTAGGCGATCGTGTTGCGCACATCACCGGGGTACAGGTAGAACGCATCCGACGACGTACCGGTGTCGTGGTTGTGCATGCTGATGTAGTCGGCCGTCGCGAAGTACGCGGCGGTCGGGCCCATGTTGCCCAGGCGCACGCGGCCGAAGCTGCCTTCCAGCGCGACCCAGCTCTCGCGGGCCCAGAACGCGCCTTGCGATTGCGCGCCCGTGTCGACGTTGAAGCCATGCTCGAGCAGGAACGAGGCCTTCAGGCCGCCGCCGAGGTCTTCGGTGCCCTTGAAGCCGATGCGCGAGGCGTTGTTCTGCAGCGCGGTGACGCTGGTGTCGCCGTCCTTCTGGCGCTCGACCGACGTGTTCAGGCGGCCGTAGATCGTGACGCTGCTTTGGGCCAGGGCAGAGGTGCCGGCCAGGGTGGCCACGGCGGCCAGGAAGAGAGAGCGCTTCATGTAGATCCTTTTGGTCTTCATTCGAAACACGAACCCGGTTGACACATGTCACCGGAACGAGGTGCCGAATCTTAGATGACAGCTGGAGGAAAACCCGGAGCTTCGTTGCGCCGAAGCGACAACGACGCGACCAACGGTCAACGGCCGCGCAGGTGCGAGGGCGCCTCCAGGCGCTTGGCCAGCATCGACAAGGTCAGCGTCAGCACCAGGTAGACCGCCGAGATGGCGAGATAGGGCTCCCAGTAGCGCGAGTACGCGCCGGCGACGGTGCGCGCGGCCAGTGCCAGTTCGGCCAGGCCGATCGCCGAGACCAGCGACGAGTCCTTGATCAGCGTGACTCCCTCGTTGACCAGCGCCGGCACCATGCGGCGAAAGGCCTGTGGCAGCACCACGAAGCGCATCGCCTGGGGATGGGTCAGGCCCAGGCTGTAGGCGGCCTGGGTCTGGCCGGTGTGGATGCTCTGGATGCCGGCGCGGAAGATCTCGGAGATGTAGGCGCCGGCATTGAGCGTCATCGCCAGCGCGCCGGAGAAGAAGGCACCGTGCGATTGGCGGAACTCGCGCGCCGCGTCGCCCGACAGCAGCAGGCCGCTGTCCGGGTGCACCAGCGCCGGCATCAGCGCGAAGTGCACCAGCAGGATCTGCACGAACAGCGGCGTGCCGCGGAAGAAGGTCACGTAGGCGAGCGTCACCGCCCGCGCCAGCTTGAGCAGCCAGGCCAGCGCCAGAGACTGCGGCACCGGGGCGTCGCGCGAACTGCTGACCAGTCCGAGCAACACGCCGAGCAGCAGCCCGGCGCCGATCGAGACGATGGTGAGCTGGATCGTCATCCACAGGCCGTTGAGGAACAACGGCCCGTAGCCGGCGAGGATCTCCCAGCGCAGGTCCACGCGCGCCCCGCTTGGCTTACTTCGAGGCGGCCGTCGCCGGCGCCGCGGCCGCTGCCGGGGCGGCACCGAAGTACTTGGTGTAGATCTGGTCGTAGGTGCCGTCGGCCTTGATGTCGGCCAGACCCTTGTTCAGCTTCTCGAGCAGCTCGGTGTTGCCCTTCTTCACCGCGAAGCCGTATTGCTCGGGCGCGAAGGCCTTGTCGCTGACGGTCTTGAACTTGGCGTCCGGGTTGTTGGTCACGTAATTGATGACCACGCCGTTGTCGGCCACCACCGCGTCCACGCCGCCGGCTTCCAGCTCCTTCAGCGCCAGCGGGGTGGACTCGAAGCGCTTGATGTTGGTGCTGTTCTTGCCCTGCTGCTTGGTGACGGCCTCGTCGCCGGTGGTGCCGGTCTGCACGCCGACCTTGAGCTTCTTCAGGTCATCGAACTTGGCGACCTTGGAGTTGGCCTTCACCGCGATCAGCTGGTAGGCGTCGAAGTAGGGATCGGTGAAGTCCATCGTCTGCTTGCGCTCGTCGGTGATCGTGATCGACGAGGCCAGCATGTCGCGGTCGCCCTGCTGCAGCGCGTTGAAGATGCCTTCCCACGGCGTGTTGACGAACTTCACCTCGATGCCGGCCTTCTGGGCCACGGCGGTCACGATGTCGATGGTCAGGCCGACGATCTCGCCCTTCTCGTTCTGCGACTCGAACGGTGCGTAGGCGGCGTCGGTGCCGACCACGTAGACCCTCGCCGGCGGCGGCGCGGCGGCCACGGAGGCGGCCGGGGCGGGCGTCGACGCTTCGGGCGCCGGCGCGGGTTCCTTCTTGCCGCAGGCGGCGAGCAGGGCGCCCGCGAACAGCAGGCCGGCGGTTTGCAGGAATCGACGGGTGGTGATGGTGGTCATGGAGTCCTCGGTGAAGGAATGTTGGGAGCCCGGACGGATCGGTCTGAGGGCGTGGCGCGAAGTGTAAGCGGGCGGCGCGCCGGCCCCGCACGACCTCAGGGCCGTGGCGCAGTGGCCGGGTCCAGGTGCCGCCAGGGCAGGTCGCCCGGGTCGGCCGGCATCGGGCCGGCCGCCTTGGCCACCAGGATGTGCGAGGCGATCGGCGCGAACGCGGCGCGGAAGTGCACCGAGCTCTTCACCACCAGCGCCTGCATCGCCGCGGGCTCGACGCCGAGGAAGCGGAACAGGTCGAGGTCGAGCATCTGCGCCTTCGCGCTGGACAGCAGCACGCGGATGCCCTCGACCTCGACGCTGGCGCAGGGCCCGAGGCGCACGACGCTGCCGGCGGTCATCGGACCGTGCAGGCGCAGCGTGCCCTCGTGCAGCGCGAGCACGCATGCTTCGCGTTCGACCGGCCCGTCGGTCTGGCCGCACCAGGTGGGTACGGCGCGGCCCAGCGACAGGGTCAGGCGGGCGCCGAGGCCGGCGGCATGCGCGGCGCGCGCGCTGTCGGGGTCGAACAGCAGGCCGAGCGCCACGGCGCCGCCGACGCGCTGGCCGGTGCGGGCGTCGAGCAAGGCGTGCAACATGCCGGTGGTGTTGGCGTCTCCGCCGGCACCGGGGTTGTCCTGCGTGTCGGCGATGACGACCGGGCCGCGGCCCGGCACGGCGAGGCCGATCGCCCGCTCGACGGCCTCGTGCGGCGAGAGCAGTTCGCTGGCCCACTGGCGGCGATGGTCGACCACCATCGTGTGCAGCTCTTCGACCGCCCGCTGTGTCACCGCGTCGTCCAAACCGTGGCCGAACAGCACCGGCCCGCATTCGGGGAAGTCGGCCGCCGAGAAACCCATCGCGAAGCTCAACTCGGCACCGCTGTGCGCCTCCAGCCGTTCGAGCTCGGCGATCACCGAGGCCGCCGGCTCCATCTGCGTGCACTGGGCGTTCAGCGGCAGCAGGAAGGGTACCCGGCGAGCATGGGTGAACCAGTGCGCCGAACGGTCGGCCAGCCGCCGCGCCAGCATCCGCGCGGCACGCTCGCCGGTGGTGACCATGTCGACGTGGGGATAGGTTCGATAGCTCGTCATGGCGCTCGCGCGCGCGAGCATCAGCCGGGTGAGGTTGGCGTGCAGGTCCAGGCTGGCGACGATCGGCCGCTGCGCGCCGACGATCGCGCGCAGTCGCAGCAACAGCGCACCTTCGGCATCGTCGGCGCCCTCGGCGACGGCAGCACCGTGCAGGTCGAGGTAGATGCCGTCCAGGCCGTCGCGCAGCGCCTCGCGCAGGTCGGACTCGATCTCACGGCCGATGCGCGCGAAGGCGTCGGCGGTGATGCGGTTCGAAGGCATGGCGCCGGCCCACACCGACGGCACGAGCGTCCAGCCCGCGCGGCGGGCGGCACGGGCAAAGCCGGCGATCGCCAGGCTGCTGCCCTGCATCTGTTCCAGCATGGCCGGGCCGCGCGCGTAGGCCGGGTAGCCGGCGCCGGCTTCGAAGGCCGCCCAGTCGGCCGGCGAAGGCGCGAAGGTGTTGGTCTCGTGGTGGAAGCCGGCGACGAAGATGCGCATGGTCAGACGGCCCGCGTCAGGTAGGCGATCTCGGCTTCGCTGAAGCCGGCCGCGCGCCGCGCCGCGTCGTTGTACGGTGGCCGCAGCTTCGGGGCGGCGTAGCGTTCGACGAGTCCCGGGTAGATCGCCACGGGATCGAGTGCCGCGCGTTCGCAGGCGAAGCGGTACCAGCGGTTGCCGATCGCCACGTGGCCGATCTCGTCGCGCAGGATCACGTCGAGGATGGCCACTGCGCGCGCGTCACCGGCCCTCGCGAGCTTGGCCTGCAGCGGCGGCGTGGCATCCAGGCCGCGCGCCTCCAGCGTGCGCGGCACCAGCGCCATGCGCGCGACGAGGTCGTGCGCCGTGCGCGCCGTCATCGTCCACAGCCCGTCGTGGGCGGCGAAGTCGCCGTAGTCGTGGCCGAGCGACCTCAGGTGCTCGCGCAGCAGCGTGAAGTGCAGCGACTCCTCGGCGGCGACGCGCAGCCAGTCGCGGTAGTAGGCCTCGGGCAGCCCGGCGAAGCGCCACGCCGCGTCGAGCGCGAGGTTGATGGCGTTGAACTCGATGTGGGCGATCGCGTGCAGCAGCGCAGCGCGACCCTCCACGGTGAACGGGGAGCGCGTGGGCACGTCCTTCGGCGGCACGAGGTGCGGCCGCACCGGGCGACCGGGCAGGCCGTCGGGCTCGGCCAGCAGGACGTCGGCATCGACGCCCAGGCCGGCGCGCTCGGACAGCGTGCGGGTCGCGTCGGCCTTCTCCATCGGGTCGGCGATCTGCAGCAGGGCGAGCGCTTCGCGGCGGAGTTCCATGGCGCGATTATCGACGGGCCCTTGATAAGCTCCGCCCATGCCACGTCCGCACAGCCATGTCCTCATCGTCCTCGCGGACGATACCTTCCGGCGCAACCTGCTCAAGGGCCTGACGGCTGCCGCGAAGAGCCTGGACAACCCCTGTGGGCTGGGATTCGCCGGCACCGACTGCGCCGAGGAGGCGCTGCGCATCGCGCGCGAGGACGGCGACCTGCAGTGCGTGCTGGTCGACGGTCTGGGTGACGCGGACGCGGAGCGTCCCTGGCAGGCCGAGGAACTGGTGCAGGCGCTGCACCGGCTGCGTCCCGAACTCGACCTTTACGTGCTCGTCGACAGCACGCGCGACGAGGAGACCGTGGGGGCGCTGACGCGCGAGGCCATCGACGGCTTCTTCATCCGCGACGAGTCCGACCCGCGCGGCTGGTTCCGCATCATCCAGGCCGAGATCCAGGAGAAGTCGCGCACACCCTTCTTCGACGCATTGCGCGAGTACGTGCTGATGGCCAAGGACGCCTGGCACACGCCCGGCCACTCCTCGGGCGACAGCCTGCGCGGCAGCCCCTGGTCGTCGGCGTTCCACGAGTTCGTCGGCGAGAACCTGCTGCGCGCCGACCTGTCGGTGTCGGTGGACATGCTCGACTCGCTGCTCGACCCGAAGGGCGTGATCGCCCAGGCACAGGACATGGCGGCGCGCGCCTTCGGCGCGAAGCGCACCTTCTTTGCCACCAACGGCACCTCGACGGCGAACAAGGTGATCTTCCAGACCCTGCTGGCGCCGGGCGACAAGCTGCTGCTCGATCGCAACTGCCACAAGTCGGTGCACCACGGCGTGGTGCTGTCGGGCGCGCGGCCGGTTTATCTCGACAGCTCGGTGAACCGCACCTACGGCCTGTTCGGGCCGGTGCCGAAGAAGACGCTGTTCGAGGCGATCGAGGCGCATCCCGACGCCAAGGCGCTGATCCTCACCTCGTGCACCTACGACGGCCTGCGCTACGACCTGCCGCCCATCGTCGCGGCGGCGCACGCCAGAGGCATCAAGGTGATCATCGACGAGGCCTGGTACGCGCATGCGCGCTTCCACCCCGCTTTCCGCCCGACGGCGATGGAGGCCGGTGCCGACTACGCCACGCAGTCGACGCACAAGGTGCTGTCCGCGCTCAGCCAGGCGAGCATGATCCACGTGAACGATCCGGACTTCGACGCGCACCTGTTCCGCGAGAACTTCAACATGCACACGTCGACCAGTCCGCAGTACGGCATCATCGCCAGCCTCGACGTCGGTCGGCAGCAGGCCGTGATGGAAGGCTACAAGCTGCTGCAGCGCACGCTGGAGCTGGCCGCCGAGTTGCGCGAGTCGATCAACGCGACCGGCGTGTTCCAGGCGCTCACGCTCGCCGAGCTGCTGCCCGAGGAAGTGCGCGGGGACGGCATCCAGCTCGACCCGACGAAGATCACGGTCGACATCTCCAAGTCCGGCTTCACCGTCGACGAGTTCCAGCAGGTGCTGTTCGAGCGCTTCAACATCCAGGTCGAGAAGTCCACCTTCAACACGGTGACACTGCTGCTGACCATCGGCACCACGCGCAGCAAGGTGTCGCGCCTGCACGATGCGCTGCTGCGCCTGGCGCGCGATGCGAAGGCGCCGCGGCGGCTGGTCAAGGCGCCGGAGATCGCCGGCTTCACCAGCCTGCGCTACCTGCCGCGCGATGCCTTCTACTGCGAAGGCGAACTGCTGCCGCTGCTCGACGAGGACGAGCACGCCAACGCCGCCCTCGACGGCCGGGTCTGCGCCGACCAGATCGTGCCCTATCCCCCGGGCATTCCCGCGCTCGTTCCGGGCCAGGTGATCACCCGCGAGATCGTGCAGTTCCTGCTGTCGCTGATGCGCTCGCACAAGCGAACCGACCTGCATGGCGTGGTGCACGACGGCTACATGCCCTGCCTGCGCGTGATGACGCTGGCCGAGGAGCGCAGCAGCCGCGCCTTGTGACTACACTGCCGCCCTTCACGAAAGCAAGCTCATGGCCATCTACCAGCTCGACGACGACATCCCCCGCATCGCGGACTCCGCCTGGGTGGCCGACAGTGCCCAGGTGATCGGCCGCGTGGAACTGCAGCAAGGCGCCAGTGTGTGGTTCGGCGCCGTGCTGCGTGGCGACAACGACTGGATCACGGTGGGGCGCGGCTCCAACGTGCAGGACGGCAGCGTGCTGCACACCGACCCCGGCTGCCCGCTGGTGATCGGGCAGGACGTGACCGTCGGCCACCAGGTCACGCTGCATGGCTGCACCATCGGCGACGGTTCGCTGATCGGCATCCAGGCAGTGGTGCTGAACAACGCGAAGATCGGGCGCAACTGCCTGGTCGGCGCCGGCGCGCTGGTCACCGAGGGCAAGGAGTTCCCCGACGGCTCGCTGATCATGGGCTCGCCGGCCAAGGTGGTGAAGCAGCTCTCGCCGGAGCAGTTCGAGCGGGTCAGGCAGGGTGCGATCCACTATGCCGAGAAGGCGGAGCGCTACCGCAAGGGATTGAAGAAGATCGCCTGATGTCGGAATTGCACAAGTTCATCTTCGAAGGCTTGCCGGTGCGCGGCATGCTGGTGCGGCTGACCGAGTCGTGGCAGGAGTTGTTGCAGCGCCGCGAGCGCGCCGACGACGCCTTCCCGCCGCCGGTGCGCTCGCTGCTCGGCGAGATGGCGGCGGCCGGCGCACTGATGCAGGCCAACATCAAGTTCAACGGTGCGCTGATCCTGCAGGTGTTCGGCGACGGTCCGGTGCGCCTCGCGGTGGCCGAGGTGCAGCCCGACCTGGCCTTCCGCGCCACCGCCAAGGTGGTGGGAGAGGTCGGCGACGACGCGAGGCTGGAGGCCATGCTGAACGTGCACGGCAAGGGCCGCTGCGCGATCACGCTCGACCCGCAGGACAAGCTGCCGGGCCAGCAGCCCTACCAGGGCGTGGTGCCCCTGCATGGCGACGCGCGCGAGCCGCTGCAGGAGCTGTCGCAGGTGCTGGAGCACTACATGCTGCAATCCGAGCAGCTCGACACGCGACTGGTGCTGGCGGCCGACGACCATGTCGCCGCCGGACTGCTGATCCAGCGTCTGCCGGTGCAAGGCGAGGGCAATCTCGCCGGTCGGCGCAACGAGGACGAGATCGGATTGAACGAAGCGTTCAACCGCATCGCGCATCTCGCGTCCACGCTGAAGCGCGAAGAGCTGCTGACGCTGGATGCGGACACCATCCTGCGGCGGCTGTTCTGGGAAGAGGACCTGCGCCGCTTCGAGCCGATGTCGGGCGAGCGTGGTCCCCGCTTCCACTGCAGCTGTTCGCGCGAACGCGTCGGCGACATGTTGCGCAGCCTGGGCCGCGAAGAGATCGAGGGCATCCTCGCCGAGCAGGGGCAGGTGGAGATCGCCTGCGACTTCTGCGGCATCAAGTACCACTTCGATGCCGTCGACGCCGCCGGCCTGTTCATGCCCGCCGACTCGCAGCCGCCGGGCAGCACGACGCTCAACTGACGCAGAGGCCCGGCGGCGTGACGGCCCCCGGGCGCGGGCGCAGCGACGAGGGGCGCGGCTCACTGCTGGAACAGCCGGCGCTGTTCCGTCTCCTTCAGCTTGACGCAGGCGGCGTCGGCAGCGAACTCGGCCTTGCGGCACTCGCGCTGCTCGCAGAAGCCGCGCATCAGCAGGTTGTTGCCAGCGCAGAGCTCGGCGACGGTCTTCAAACGTGCAGGCGCAGGCGCTGAGGCAGGGGCGGCCGCTGCAGCCGGCGGCACGGCTTGCGCCGGCGGTGCGGCGCGCAGGGTCTGCTGTGCACGCGGGCGAGGCACGGGCTCGGGAAGGCGCTTCCGGCGCTCGGGGACGGAGGCGGGTTCGGCGGCTTCGGCGCCCATGGCGCTGGCGGCCTCCTGCGTCGGCAAGGCTGCACTCGCCGGTGCCGCCGCCATGCTCGCCGAGGGCGCTGCGGCGGCTGTCGGTGCGGGAGCCGATGCGACCGGAGCCGCATCGATCGCCGTGGCCGCCGAGGCCGGCCTGGCCACCGTCGCGGGGGCCGGTGCCGGTGGCGTGTCATCCCCCGGGCGCAGCAGCCAGATGCCACCGGCGGCGAGCACGACCACCACCGCCAGGCCCACTGCCTTGCGCCTGCCGGTACCGTGCGCGGGCGGCTCGGCCAGCGGCGATTCCTCGATCGGCGGCAGGCTGGCCGGCGCGGTGTGCTGCATGACCAGCGTCGGTGCCGAGAGCGGGTCGAAGCTGTCGTCGTCGGGCATCAGCGAGCGGCCCCAGGCCGGCTTGGCTTGCAGCGACGCTCCGCAATGCCGGCAGACGAGCGCGCCGTCGGCGTTGTCGGACCTGCACTTCGAGCAGACAAGGGCCATGGGCGCGGCGGGCGGGAAGGACGCGGAACGATATCAGAGCGGCGGCAGCCAGTGGCGTTCGCATTGTGCGTCGCCGCAGCGTTCGCACACCCATTGCCAGCGCCGTGCCTCGGCGAGCACTTCGGGCGGCTGGCGCGCACGCTCGACGGCGGCGAGCGCGTTGGCGAGTCGCGTCGCACCCTGGCCGAACACCACCGAGCAGTCCAGCGCTGCGCGCGTCAGTGCCGCGCGCACCTTGGCGTCGACCGGTTCACGCACGTGCGGGCCGTCGCGCTGCAGTCCGTCGGCCCGCCAGGGCAGGTCCAGCGCAGTGAGCAGGGTGAGGTGGCAGCTCGCGTGGGCGGCGAGCGCCTCGTCGTAGAGGCCGCGGTCGCCGAAGACATGGTCGCTGTAGACGGCGATCATCAGCGCGGTGGTGTCGGCGACCACGATGTCGTGGCGTTCGGCGGCGGCGGCGATGCGACGCGTCTGTTCGGCCGCGATGCCGCGTTGTTCGTCGCTGCGCGGCGTGCGGCCCGCGCGGTCGCAGAACTCGCGCAGGACCTCCGGCACCACCGCCACGCGCTGGCCGCGCTCGGCCAGCGACGCGCCGAGCGCGTGCGCCAGCGTGGTCTTGCCGGTGCTCTCGGCGCCGAGCAGCGCGATGATGAAGGCGTCGTTCATGGCGTCCCGGCGTTCGCCCGCGCCCGCCAGGCGCGCCAGCCGGCGACCGAGAGCACGGCGAACACCGCGTACAGCAGCACCGTCAGCCACAGCCCCTTGACGGCGAACAGCGCCACGCTGACCACGTTCACCACCAGCCAGGCGGGCCAGTTCTCCACGTACTTGCGGCCGAGCAGCCACTGCCCCACCAGGCTGGCCGCGGTGGGGAAGGCGTCGAACCAGGGCACGTCGGAGTCGGTGCGGTGGTCGAGGAAGAGGGCCAGCGCCGGCCAGGCCAGCGCCAACGCCAGCAGGCAGCCGACCAGCGCGCGGCGCGGCAGCGAACGCACGCGCAGCGCCGTGCCGTCGTCCAGCGTGCCGCGCAGCCACTGCCACCAGCCCCACAGCGCCACCGCGGCGAAGAAGATCTGCAGGCTGGCCTCGCCGTACAGCCGGCTGTCCCAGAAGAGCAGGAAGTACAGCAGCGAGCTCGCGATCGCCAGCGGCCAGCCCCACGGATTGACGCGGATGTTGAAGCCCACCATGGCCAGCGCCAGCACGAAGGCGATCAGCTCCAGCCAGGTGGCCGGCGATCCCCACAGCGTGAAGGCGGGTGCGAACAGCGGCCGCAACGCCTGCAGCAGCGTCTCCATCACGGGCAGCGTGGCCTGTTCAGCGCTGCGGCGCCGAGATCTGCACGAAGATCTCGTCCGGCTTGACCATGCCGAGGTCGAAGCGGGCCTTCTCCTCGACCATTTCCAGGCCTTCCTTGAGGTCGCTGACCTCGGCGAGAAGCTGCGCATTGCGTTGCCTGGACGCGTCGTTGGCGGCCTTCTGCTCGCGCAGTTGCCCCGACAGCTCCATCACACGCGGCACGCCGCCCCGGCCGAACCACAGCTCGGCATGCACCAGCGCCAGCAGCGCCAGCAGTGCGATCGTCACCAGGCGCATCGCCGCGCCGTGCTCAGCCTTGCAGACCGCACCGGCGCGAGACGCGCCGGTCGTTCGCCAGGCACTCGTCAAGACGAAGGTCTTGCTTCATGTCCGGGCTCACCGCAGGTTGTAGAAGGCATCGCGGCCGGGATAGCTCGCCACGTCGCCGAGATCCTCCTCGATGCGCAGCAGCTGGTTGTACTTGGCGATGCGGTCGCTGCGGCTCATCGAGCCGGTCTTGATCTGGCCGGCGTTGGTGCCCACGGCGATGTCGGCGATGGTGCTGTCCTCGGTCTCGCCCGAACGGTGGCTGATCACCGCGGTGTAGCCCGCGCGCTTGGCCATCTCGATGGCGGCGAAGGTTTCGCTCAGCGTGCCGATCTGGTTGATCTTGATGAGGATCGAGTTGGCGATGCGCTTCTCGATCCCCTCCTTGAGGATGCGCGTGTTGGTGACGAACAGGTCGTCGCCGACCAGCTGCACCTTCTGCCCGAGGCGCTCGGTGAGGTGCTTCCAGCCGTCCCAGTCGCCTTCGTGCATGCCGTCCTCGATC
This sequence comes from uncultured Piscinibacter sp., assembly GCF_937952055.1. Lineage (GTDB taxonomy): Bacteria > Pseudomonadota > Gammaproteobacteria > Burkholderiales > Burkholderiaceae_C > Piscinibacter. The sequence continues at coordinate 571,787 of NZ_CALFYO010000020.1, read as the reverse complement.
GAGACGATCGGGTACTTGTCGACCCAGGTGGCGAGGATGTCGGTCCACTCGGGGGCGGACAGCGTCAGGCCCTCGCCCTCGAGCTGGTACTTGCCGTCCTTGTAGAACTCACTGGCGGCGCAGTCCAGGCCGATGGCGATCTGGCGGCCGGCTTCATAGCCCGCCTTGTCGATCGCCTCGAGGATCAGCTGGATGGCCGCTTCGTGACTCGCCACGCTGGGCGCGAAGCCGCCTTCGTCACCGACGGCCGTGCTCATGCCCTTGCCGTCGATGATCTTCTTCAGCGCGTGGAAGACCTCGGCACCGTAGCGCACCGCCTCGCGGAACGACGGGGCGCCGACCGGGATGATCATCAACTCCTGCAGGTCGAGGTTGTTGTTGGCGTGGGCCCCGCCATTGATGACGTTCATCATCGGCACCGGCATCTGCATGCCGCCCGAGCCGCCGAAGTAGCGGTACAGCGGCAGTCCCGATTCCTCGGCGGCGGCACGCGCCACCGCCATGCTCACCGCCAGCGTGGCGTTGGCGCCGAGACGGCTCTTGTTCTCCGTGCCGTCGAGGTCGATCAGCGTGCGGTCGAGAAAGGCCTGTTCGCTGGCGTCCAGGCCAAGCACGGCCTCGCTGATTTCCGTGTTCACGTGCTCCACGGCTTTGAGCACGCCCTTGCCGAGGTAGCGCGACTTGTCGCCGTCGCGCAGCTCGATCGCCTCGCGCGAGCCGGTCGAGGCGCCCGAGGGAACCGCCGCGCGGCCCATGGTGCCGGACTCCAGCAGCACGTCGCACTCGACGGTCGGGTTGCCGCGGCTGTCGAGGATTTCTCTTCCGACGATGTCGACGATGGCGCTCATGGTCTTGTCTTTCCAGGAAGGTGAGTTGTTGGCATGGGACTTCAGCAGGAGAAGTCGTTCTCGAGCAGCGGCTGGGTCTTCACCACGCGGTCGAGCGCGACGAGTTGCTCGAGCAGCGCCTTCATGTGCTTCAGCGGCACGGCGTTCGGGCCGTCGGACAGCGCCCTGGCCGGATCGGGGTGCGTCTCCATGAACAGGCCGGCGACGCCCACCGCCACCGCCGCGCGCGACAGCACCGGCACGAACTCACGCTGGCCGCCCGAGCTGGTGCCCTGGCCACCGGGCAATTGCACCGAGTGGGTGGCGTCGAACACCACGGGCGCGCCGGTCTCGCGCATGATGGCGAGGCTGCGCATGTCCGAGACGAGGTTGTTGTAGCCGAAGCTCGCGCCGCGCTCGCAGGCGAGGAAGTTGTCGTCGTTCAGGCCCTTCTCGCGGGCTGCCGCACGAGCCTTGTCGATGACGTTCTTCATGTCGTGCGGCGCGAGGAACTGGCCCTTCTTGATGTTGACGGGCCTGCCACTCTGCGCCACGGCGCGGATGAAGTCGGTCTGGCGGCACAGGAAGGCCGGCGTCTGCAGCACGTCGACCACCGCGGCCACGGCCGGGATCTCGGCCTCGCTGTGCACGTCGGTGAGGATGGGTACATTCAGCTCGCGCTTGACCTTGGCGAGGATCTCGAGGCCCTTGTCCATGCCCGGACCGCGGAACGAGCTGCCGCTGGAGCGGTTCGCCTTGTCGTAGCTCGACTTGAAGATGAAGGGGATGCCCAGCGCGGCGGTAATCTCCTTCAGCCGCCCGGCCACGTCCATCTGCAGCTGCTCGCTCTCGACCACGCAGGGGCCGGAGATGAGGAAGAAGGGCCGGTCGAGGCCGACGTCGTAGCCACAGAGCTTCATGCCGCTACCCTCTGCTTGCGGTCCGCCTGATGCTGCAGCGCCGCCCGGATGTAGGAGGTGAACAGCGGATGCCCGCCCCAGGGCGTGGACTTGAACTCGGGGTGGAACTGCACGCCCATGAACCAGGGGTGCACGCCCTTGGGCAGTTCGACGATCTCGGTCAGCTTCTCGCGCTGGGTGATCGCCGAGATCACCAGGCCGGCCTGCTCGAGGCGGTCGAGGTAGTGCACGTTGGCCTCGTAGCGGTGCCGATGCCGTTCGGTGACCACGTCGCCGTAGATCTCGTGCGCCAGCGTGCCCGGCTTGACGTCGGAGCTCTGCGCACCGAGGCGCATCGTGCCGCCGAGGTCGGAGGAGGCCGAGCGCTTCTGGATCGAGCCGTCGGCATCCTGCCACTCCTCGATCAGCGCGATCACCGGGTGCGGCGTGGCCGGGTCGAATTCGGTGCTGTTGGCGCTGGCCAGGCCCGCCTTGTGGCGCGCGTACTCGATGGTCGCCACCTGCATGCCCAGGCAGATGCCCAGGTAGGGGATCTTCTTCTCGCGGGCCAGGCGTGCCGCGCAGATCTTGCCCTCGATGCCGCGCTTGCCGAAGCCGCCGGGCACCAGGATGGCGTCGAAGTCGCCGAGACGGTCGACGTTCTCCGGCGTGATCGTCTCCGAGTCGACGTACTCGATGGTCACCTTGGCGTGATTGTGGATGCCGGCGTGGCGCAGCGCCTCGTTGAGCGACTTGTACGAGTCCGACAGGTCGGTGTACTTGCCGACCATGGCGATGCGCACCTCGGCCTTCGGGTGCTCGACCTCGTTGACGAGGTCGTCCCAGCGCCTCAGGTTCGCCGGCGGCGTGGACAGGCGCAGCTTGTCGCAGATGAGGCCGTCCAGCCCCTGCTCGTGCAGCATGCGCGGCACCTTGTAGATGGTGTCCACGTCCCACATCGAGATCACGCCCCAGCGCGGCACGTTGGTGAACAGCGAGATCTTGTCGCGCTCCTCGTCGGGCACCGGGCGGTCGGCGCGGCACAGCAGCGCGTCGGGCTGCACGCCGATCTCGCGCAGCTTCTGCACGGTGTGCTGGGTCGGCTTGGTCTTCAGCTCGCCGGCCGCAGCGATCCAGGGAACATAGGTGAGGTGCACGAAGGCGCACTGGTTCGGGCCGGCCTTCAGGCTGAGCTGCCGCGCGGCCTCGAGGAAGGGCAGCGACTCGATGTCGCCGACCGTGCCGCCGACCTCGACGATGGCCACGTCGACGGCATGGTCGGTGCCGATACCGGCGCCGCGCTGGATGAACTCCTGGATCTCGTTGGTGACGTGCGGGATCACCTGCACCGTCTTGCCGAGGTAGTCGCCGCGGCGCTCCTTCTCGAGCACGCTCTTGTAGATTTGCCCGGTGGTGAAGTTGTTCGACTTGCGCATCCGGGTGGTGATGAAGCGCTCGTAGTGGCCGAGGTCGAGGTCGGTTTCCGCGCCGTCGTCGGTGACGAACACCTCGCCATGCTGGAACGGCGACATCGTGCCCGGATCCACGTTGAGGTACGGATCGAGCTTGATGAGGGTGACTTTGAGGCCGCGCGACTCGAGGATCGCGGCGAGGCTTGCAGAAGCGATGCCCTTGCCCAGCGAGGACACCACACCGCCGGTGACAAAGACGAACTTGGTCATTGCGTGCGGCATCCGTTGCTCACGAATGCCGTGGTGGTAAAGCGCGATTATAGGCGTGTGGGTCGGGCGGTCGCCCCCTACGGCGCCATGCCTTCGACCCACTGCAGCACCGCGGCCGCCGTCTCGTCGGGTTTCTCCATCGGAAAGAGATGGCTGCCCTCGATCATCGCGAAGCGGCCGTGCGCCAGCGCCTTCGATGCCGCGATGCCCCCCTGGCGCATCTCCGCCGATTGCGTGCCGGCCAGGAAGGCCACCGGACAGCGCACCGGATGGCGGTGCAGCAGCGTGGCGAGGTGGTGCGGCAGCGTGTCGTAGATGCGGGTTTCGATGGCCCGGTCGAAGGCGAGCACGGTCTTGCCGTCGCGATCCTCGAAGCCGGAGCGCACGTAGTCTTCGAGCACGCGCGGATCCCAGCGTGCAAACACCGCCTTGGCGGCGAAATGCCGTCGCACCGCGTCGCGCGAGGGCCATTCGTGGCGCCGGGTGCGCGACACGCGACCGGGCGAGACGCGCCTGACCAGCCCGGTGGTCTTGACCACCTGCAGGCTCTGCGCACGCCATCCGGTGATCACCGGCGAGTCGATCATCACCAGGCCGCGTGCCAGGTCGGGCCGCTTGCAGGCGGCCAGCAGGCTGAGCAGCCCGCCGAGCGAGTGGCCGACCAGCACGGCGGGACCTCCGACCTCGCGATCGATGAAGTCGATCAGTTGGTCGCGCAGCCTGGGCCAGTTGCTGGTCACCGGATAGGCGGGGTCGTGGCCGAACTTGTCCAGCGCGTGCACCGCGTGGCCGGCCCGTCGCCAGGCCTCGAACAGCAGGCGGTAGGTGCCGGCGGGGAAGCCGTTGGCGTGGCTGAAGACGATCGGGAGCGTCCGGTTCAAACGATCTTCTCGCCGGGGTGGGTGATCTTGCGCATCGGCTCGTAGCGGCCCTGGCTGATGCACAGCGGGTGGGCGGCATCGCCGCCATTCCAGTGCGGATCGTCGATCGATTCGAAGATCTGGCGCAGCTTCTGGCCCCAGGTGCTGCGGATCATGTGGAAGTAGGGGTTGTGCTCGTCGATGCAGACCAGCTTCTCGCTCGCCAGGACGTCGCGCTCGTAGACCAGCAGGTCCAGCGGCAGGCCGACCGTGAGGTTGGACTTCAGCGTCGAGTCCATCGACACCAGCGCGCACTTGGCGGCCTCGTCCAGCGGCGTGGCCGGCGTGATCATGCGGTCGAGCACCGGCTTGCCGTACTTGCTTTCGCCGATCTGGAAGTAGCAGGTCTCGCGCGTCGCCTCGATGAAGTTGCCCGCCGAGTAGACGAGGAACAGGCGCATCGCCTCGCCGCCGATCTGTCCGCCGAAGATCATCGAGGCGTTGAAGTCGATGCCCGAGGCCTTCAGCGACGGGCCGTCCTGGTCGTAGACGCGGCGCACCGCGCTGCCGAGCACGCGCACGGCGTCGAACATGCTGGCGGCGTTCCAGATGGTGATCGGCTCGCCGCCCGGGTTGTCGATCTTCTCCACCTGAAGGATCTCGCGCACCGACTGGCTGATCGACAGGTTGCCCGCCGACAGCATCACCATGAAGCGGTCGCCGGCCTTCTCGTAGACCATCATCTTGCGGAAGGTGCTGATCTGGTCCAGGCCCGCATTGGTGCGCGAGTCGGACAGGAACACGAGGCCGGCATCGAGCTTGATGCCCACGCAATACGTCATGGAGCTTCCTTCTGCAAGGCTTTGAGGCGGTACAGCGCGTCCAGCGCCTCCTTGGGGCTGAGGCTGTCGGGGTCGATGGCGCAGAGCGCGTCCTCCACCTCGGAGGGCGGTACTTCGGTGCGCGCAGGCGGTGGCGCGAACAGGTCGATCTGCGCATCGCCGGCGCGCTGGTGCGACTCCAGCGCCTCCAGCGTGGCGCGCGCCTGGCGGATCAGTCCTGCGGGCATGCCGGCCAGGCGCGCCACCTGCACGCCGTAGCTGCGGCTCGCCGGGCCGCCCTGGATGTCGTGCAGGAAGATGATGTCGTCGCCGCTTTCCACCGCCGAGACGTGCACGTTCAGCGCACGCTCGTGCTTGAGCGGGAACTCGGTCAGCTCGAAGTAGTGCGTGGCGAACAGCGTGAAGGACTTGTTGCGGTCGTGCAGGTGCGCGGCGATGGCGCCGGCCAGCGCCAGGCCGTCGAAGGTCGAGGTGCCACGGCCGATCTCGTCCATCAGCACGAGCGACTGCTCGGTGGCGCCGTGGATGATGGCGGCGGCTTCCGTCATCTCGAGCATGAAGGTCGACTGCGCGTTGGCGAGGTCGTCGGCGGCGCCGATGCGCGTGTGGATGGCGTCGATCGGCCCGAGCCGGCAGGCCTTGGCCGGCACGAAGGAGCCGATCGCGGCGAGCAGGGCGATCAGCGCCACCTGGCGCATGAAGGTGCTCTTGCCGCCCATGTTCGGTCCGGTGATGACGAGCATGCGGCGGTTGGCGTCGAGCCTGCAGTCGTTGGCCATGAAGGCGCCGGTCCCGGTCTCGGCCAGGCGGGCTTCCACCACGGGATGCCGGCCGCCCTCGATGTCGATGCACGGCTCCTTGACGAAGGTCGGCCGGCACCAGCCCAGCGTCCGCGCCCGCTCGGCCAGCGCGGCGAGCGCGTCCAGGCTGGCCAGGCCGCGGGCCAGCGCGGTGAGCACCTCCAGATGGGCCTGCAACTGGTCGAGCAACTGGTCGTAGAGCAGCTTCTCGCGCGCCAGCGCGCGGTCCTGCGCGGACAGCGCCTTGTCCTCGAAGCTTTTCAGCTCCGGCGTGATGAAGCGCTCGGCGTTCTTCAACGTCTGGCGGCGCAGATAGTCGCCCGGCACGCGGTCGAGGCCGCTGCTGGTGACCTCGATGTAGAAGCCATGCACCTTGTTGAACTGCACGCGCAGGTTGGCGATGCCGGTGCGCGTGCGCTCGCGGGCCTCCAGATCGAGCAGGAAGGCGTCGCAGTTGGCGCCGATGCCGCGCAGCTCGTCGAGCGTGGCGTCGAAGCCCGGCGCGATCACGCCGCCGTCGCGCAGCAGCACGGCAGGCTCGTCGGCGAGGGCGGCGACGAGCAGTTCCTCGATCTCGGGCGGCGGGTGCAGCGCCTCCCACAACCTGTCGAGCAGCGCGGACGCGCCGTGCGGCACGCGCGCCAGCAGGTGCGGCAGCGCTTGCAGCGTGGCACGCAGGCCGGCCAGCTCGCGCGGCCGCACCTGGCGCAGCGCCACGCGCGCGGTGGTTCGCTCCACGTCGCTGATGCCGCGCAGGGCCTCGCGCAATGCGTCGAGCTCGGTGTGCAGCAATGCCTCGATGGCGTCGTGGCGCTGCGTCGCGACGCCGCGCTCGCGCAGCGGCTGCGTCAGCCACTGGCGCAGTGCGCGGCTGCCCATGCCGGTGCGGCAGCTGTCGAGCAAGGAAAACAGCGTCGGGGCGTCCTCGCCGCGCAGCGTCTGCGTCAACTCGAGGTTGCGGTGGGTGGTCGGCGGCAGCTCGAGCAGCTCGCTGGCGCGCCGCACGGTGAGTGCGCGCACGTGGGCGAGCGACTGGCCTTGGGTGTGCTCGGCGAAGGCCAGCAACGCCGCCGCCGCGGCCTGCGCCGCGTGCAGTTCCTGGGCATTGAAGCCGGCGAGGTTGGCCACGCGCAGTTGCTCGCAGAGCTTGCGCGCGCCCAAGGCGGCGTCGAACTGCCAGGCCGGGCGCACGGTCAGCGGCACGCGCGACTGCGCGAGGGCCGCGCTGCCGTGTTCGCGCTCCACCAGGGCCTCGCTGGGCTGCAGGCGCGCCAGCCAGCTGGACAGCTCGCGCTCCCCGCACTCGGTCAACCCGACCTCGCCCTGCGTCAGCGACAGCCAAGCGAGGCCGTACACGCCGCCATGCCGCGCCACCGCGAGCAGCACCGCGTCGCTCTTGTCGGCGAGCAGTTCGGTGTCGGTCACCGTGCCCGGCGTGACCACGCGCACCACCTTGCGCTCGACCGGACCCTTGGCGGTCGCCACGTCACCGACCTGTTCGCAGATCGCCACCGCCTCGCCGAGCTTGATCAGTTTGGCGAGGTAGCTCTCCACCGAGTGCACCGGCACGCCGGCCATCACCACCGGCTCGCCGGCGCTCTGGCCGCGGCTGGTCAGCGTGATGTCGAGCAGGCGATTGGCGCGACGCGCGTCCTCGAAGAACAGCTCGTAGAAGTCGCCCATCCGGTAAAAGACGAGCGTGTCGGGGAAGTCGGCCTTGATGCGCAGGTACTGCGCCATCATGGGCGAGTGGCGTGAAAGGTCGCCTTGGAGCAGCTCTGCGGTGGAGGTCGGGGCGGTCATGACGCCCGCGATGGTAGATCACGACGGGCGCCGCAGCGGTTTCGCGTGCGGGCAGGTTTCAGTCGTCTCACGGGGTCATGCCCGAGTCGCTGCGATCGCGCCTCCGCAGTCGGCGACGGAGCGGGTGCGCGCACTGGTATCGGCGGCGCGAGTGACGGCGAGGCCGTACCGCGCCAACGACCCGCCAAGTCGACGCGATCTCTGGCGTGCCGTGCTGCAATTGGCTCGACTGCGCGTGGGACCGGGCCGGCAAGCCCGGTCGTGCCCGACGACTGGACGACGATGCGCGCGAAGCCGGCGTGGGCGGGGAGTGCTCTTGCGCTTATCGATCGGCATCGGGGCGGGACAGGACCAGGTCGCCACCGCGACAGGCACCGGCGGCGCTCACGCGCTGACTGCGCGTTCCTTCAGTCTCATCGTCAGGCCCTCGGGCCGCATCGTGAACTCAAGCCGCTCGCGCGCCTCGGCGCCGTCGGGCGTCTCGAGCGCGACGATGTCGAACTCGCGCAGCAGCATCGCCACGGCGAGCTTGATCTCGAGCAGTGCCATGTAGCGACCCGGGCAGACGCGCGGCCCGGCGCCGAAGGGCATCGACACGCGCTTGGCGGAGGCCGCCGCCTGTCCCGGCCCACCGTCGGCGAGCCAACGTTCCGGCTTGAAGGCCTGCGGCTCGGGGAAGTGCTTCGGGTTCACGCTGTCATGGCGCATCACCGACCAGACCACCGTGCCCTTCGGCACCTCGATGCCAGCGACGACCGTGTCGCGGAGCAACTGCAGCCCGATGAAGGGCGCAACCGGCTTGAGCCGCATCGTCTCGTGCGCGCACGCCTCGACCCAGTCGAGTGCGGCCAGGCCTTCGTGACTCAGCGGCGCTCCCGGCGGGAGCGCGGCGTCCACTTCCCGCCGCGCCCGCTCCAGCGTCTGCGGGTGGCGCGTCATCAGGTAGAGCATCCACGCGATCGTGTTCGCCGTCGTGTCCTCGCCAGCGAGCAGCATGATGAGCACGTTGCCGGCGACGTCGTCGTCGCCGAGGCCGCTGTCGCCGGCGTCGGCGGCGGCGAGCATCGCTTCGAGCAGGTTCGGCGGTCGCTCGCGGCGCGCCGGGTCGGCCGCCAGCCGCTCTCGAGCCTGGGCGATGAAGCCGTCGATCGCCCGCTTCACCTCGGCGACGGCGGCTTCGGCCTCGCGGTCGACGGCGCTGCGAAACCAGCGCCATGTGGGCAGCGGCGCCATGATCCGCTTGAACAGGGTCGGAAACAGCTTGTCGAGGTGCTGTTGAATGCGGTCTGAATCGGACTCGAGCGTGTTCACGTCGCTGCCAAAGGCAAGGCCGGCGATCGCGTCGACGGTGAACCGCATCAGGTCCGACTGCAGGTCGATCGCTCGGCCCTCTCGCGCCGCCACGCTCCAGCGACCGGCCAGGCGGTGCGCGACCCTTTGCAGCGACGGGAAATACTCGCGCACGTGCGCCGGGTCGAAGCCGGCCATCACCATTCGCCGCTGGCGCCGCCAGACATCGCCTTCCGCAGTGAACACGCCGATCGCGAGCCCCAGCTCGCGCCAGATTTGCTCGAGCTTCGCGCCGCGGCGCACACCCTCGGGCCGGTCGCGCATCAACGTGGCGAGCGCCTCGTGGTCGGCGATGCCGAGGAAGCGCCGGTCACCGATGCGGAAGCGAAAGTACGGCCCGTACTGGTTCGCCCAGCGCTCCACGCTCTGGTGCATGCGCGCCTTGTCGACTTGCAGCGCGTTGCCGAACACCGGGATGCCCCGTGGGCCGGGCAGGTCCGCATAGCGGCGCTGGCCGGGTGCGTTGAGCGTAGTGGACATCCGAGACTCCTCCGTCTGTCGCCGCGATTCTGATCGTCGCCGTTGCGGCGTCAATCCCGCGGCTTGATCGCTCGCGCCAGGGAGGTTCGCCAGCACCTCCGAGCCGCCTGCGGACTCGGGGATTCGGGCCGCTCTGCGAATCGACGCCGCTGCGCGCGAGGCTGGGCCCGGTGTGGCTGCGCGATCGCACACCGACGGCGGCAACTCGGCTGCTGATGGACATCGTGCGCGGGGAGGTCGAGCGCATCCTGCTGCCGCAGCCGCCCGGCCGCCGAGCCGGCGCGACCTGAACCGGCAGCGGCCTGCCCTCCGCCTCAGCGCACCATCGCCATGGTGACTCAGGGCTGCCAGGCGATCGGGGCCAGCGCGAACAGCGCCAAGCGAACCAGGGGCACGGCAGCGACGACCGTCTCGCCGAAGTTCTGCTCGAGAGATGACATCCCGACCATCAGGTCCAGGCCAGGGGGAGGCCGTGAGAGTCTCGCCAGCAAAGGACGAGGATGTCACCCACCCCAAGGTACTGCTGCATCGTCGGCGTGTGGCCGTCGAAGGCGGCCGTCACGGGCTGGCCCATTTGGGCGTGCCATCGCGGCTCAGAGCGGGGCGTCGTCGTCGCGCGCCGCGTCCGCCTTGCGGATGCGTACCGGGCCCTTCTTTCTCGCCGGCTCGGCGACAGGCTGCGTAGCGGCCAGCGCGGCCTCCGGCGTCAGCGCGGCCGGGTTCGGCGGCGCAGCCGGCTCGTCGGCCTTGATGGCGCGGGTGTAGGGCGCGAGGATCTGCACGAGCTGCGCGTAGACCTTCGGGTTGCCGGCCACCACCTCGCGCTGGTAGAGGTAGTCGGCCTCGCCGGTGAAATTGCCGATCAGGCCGCCAGCCTCGGTGATGATGAGCGAGCCCGCGGCGATGTCCCAGGGGTTCAGGCCGGTCTCGAAGAAGCCGTCGTAGTAGCCGGCGGCCACGTAGCACAGATCCAGCGCCGCGGCGCCCGGGCGGCGCAGGCCGGCGCAGTGCTGCATGACTTCCTCGAACATCTGCACGTAGCGCTTGAAGTTGTCGCCCTTGCGGAAGGGAAAGCCGGTGCCGATCAGCGAGTCCGACAGTCGTGTGCGCTTCGAGGCGCGTAGTCGCTTGTCGTTCAGGTAGGCGCCGCGCCCCTTGGAGGCATAGAACATGTCGTTGCGCGTCGGGTCGTAGACCACCGCCTGCTGCACCTGTCCGCGGAAGGCCAGCGCGATCGACACCGCGTAGACCGGGAAGCCGTGCAGGAAGTTGGTGGTGCCGTCCAGCGGGTCGATGATCCACACGTAGTCGCTGTCGCGCGCGCCGTGCGTGCGGCCGGACTCCTCGGCCAGGATGCCGTGGCCGGGATAGGCGCCGAGCACCGTCTCGATGATGGCCTGCTCGGCGGCCTGGTCGACCTCGCTGACGAAGTCGTTCGGTCCCTTGGTGTTGATCTTCAGCAGATCCAGGTCCAGCGAGGCGCGGTTGATGATGGCCCCGGCGCTGCGTGCCGCCTTGATGGCGATGTTGAGCATGGGGTGGAGCGCTTGCGACATGGGGCAACCTGGACAGGAGAGGGACCGGCGGGGAGGTAAGAGCGCGGCAACGGCGAGTGACCGCTGCGGATAATGTTGATTTTACCCGGCACCCCATGCAAGCACCGGACCCGACGCGCTTCATCCTCATCGGCACCAGCCACCCGGGCAACGTCGGCGCGGCGGCGCGGGCGATGAAGGTGATGGGTTTCTCCGAGCTGTGGCTGGTCGCGCCACGGGACCCCCGAGCGGCGACGCACGACGAGGCGGTGGCGATGGCCAGCGGCGCGACCGACGTGCTCGCCGCCGCGCGCGTGGTGCCCACGCTGGCCGAAGCGCTCGAGGACGTGAGCTACCTCTGCGCGACCGCGATGACGCCGCGCGACTTCGGTCCGCCGACCTTCGCGCCGCGCGAGCTGTTCGCTACGCTGGCGCCCGCGCGGGAACGTGTCGCCTTCCTGTTCGGCTCGGAGCGCTTCGGCATGGCCAACGAGGACGTCTACCGCTGCCATGCCTGCCTGAGCATCCCGACGAGAGCCGACTACGGCTCGCTCAACCTCGCCCAGGCGGTGCAACTGATCGCCTACGACTGGCGCGAGGCGCTGGGGGGCTTCGACGTGGAACCGCGCACCACCGATCCGACTCTGGCCGATGCCGCTTCGGTGCAGGGGTTGCTGGCGCACTGGCAGCAGGTGCTGGTGGAGATCGGCTTCCTGGACCCCGCCGCGCCGAAGAAGCTGATGCCGCGCCTGAATCAGCTGCTCAACCGCGCGCGCCTCAGCCGCGAGGAGGTCGATATCCTGCGCGGCATGGCGCGCTTCGTCGGCAGGTCTCGCGACTGAGCCGAGCAGGGTCTCGCAGCCCCCGCTACACTGGTTCCCCACCTCCTCGAGAGTCAGCCATGTTCCAGCGCCTGCGCGAAGACATCGATTGCATCCTCGAGCGCGACCCCGCCGCGCGCTCGCGCTGGGAGGTGCTGACCTGTTACCCGGGCCTGCACGCGCTGGTGATGCATCGCTGGGCGAGCGCCTGCTGGAAGCGCGACTGGCGCTGGCTGGGCCGCTTCGTCTCGCACCTCGCGCGCTTCCTCACCGGCATCGAGATCCATCCTGGGGCGACCATCGGCCACCGTGTCTTCATCGACCACGGCATGGGCGTGGTGATCGGCGAGACGGCAGAGATCGGCGACGAGTGCACCATCTATCAGGGCGTGACCCTGGGGGGCACCTCGCTGTCGAAGGGCGCCAAGCGGCACCCGACGCTGGGTCGCGGCGTGATCGTCGGCGCGAACTCGCAGGTGCTCGGCGGTTTCACCGTCGGTGACGGCGCACGCGTGGGATCCGGCGCGGTGGTCGTCAAACCGGTGCCGGCCGGCGCCACCGCCGTAGGCAACCCGGCGCGTGTGATCAACGCCGACAGCGATGCGGCGCGCGAGGCGGCGGCGGCGAAGATGGGCTTCTCGGCCTATGGCGTGACGCAGGGCGACGACCCCGTCGCGCAGGCGATGAAGGGGTTGATCGACAACGCGTCCGGCCACGAGCACCAGATCGCGCTGCTGTGGCACGCGATCGAGAAGCTCTCGCAGCGCTCGCGGGAGTTGCCGAGCACCGACTGTGTGCCCGACGATGCCCACACCACCGAGCAGTTCGACGCCGAGCGCCTCAATCGCCTGGTGAAGTGAGCGGCGAGCGTGGCGGCGCTCACCGCAGGCTCAGCGGCAGCGTGAGCATCCGGAGGTGGCCCCCGCCGCGCACTGCGTCGATGTCCGGCGTCGCGCTAGGGGGCTCGTGAGGCGAGTGCGGCGGCGCGGCGGGCCAGGGCCATCGGCTCAGCCGGGCGGTCGGAGCGCCGACTTCGGCCGGAAGGCCTTGCACACCGCCTCGTCGGTCTCGAAGTAGGGGCCGCCGATCAGGTCGATGCAGTAGGGCACGGCGGCGAAGATGCCATGCACGCCGCGGTCCGGCAATCCTTCGAGGGTCTCGGCGATCGACTTCGGCTGGCCGGGCAGGTTGATGATCAGCGCCTTGCCGCGGATCGCGGCCACCTGGCGCGAGAGGATCGCGGTGGGCACGAAGTTCAGGCTGATCTGGCGCATCTGTTCGCCGAAGCCAGGCATCAGCTTGTCGGCCACGGCCATCGTCGCTTCGGGCGTGACGTCGCGCGGCGCCGGGCCGGTGCCGCCGGTGGTGAGCACGAGGTCGCACTTCGCCACATCGACCAGCTCGCGCAGCGCGGCGCCGATCCCCTCCAGATCGTCGGGGATCAGCCGCGCCTCCCAGGCAATCGGGTTGCGCAACGCTCGATTCAGCCAGTCCTGCAGCGCCGGGATGCCCTTGTCCTCGTAGACGCCGGAGGAGGCGCGGTCGCTGATCGAAACGACGCCGATGCGCACAGGGTCGAAGCGGGAGTCACTCATGATCGTCGCGGGATTGTCGGATGAACTGGAACAGCTCGCGGAAGGCGCGGCCACTGCGCTGCTCGGGATGCGCCGCGGCGTCCTTGCGCGCGCTGCGGATCAGGCTGCGAAGCTGCTGCGCGTCGCTGCGCGGGAACTGCTGCAGGAAGCCGGTGACGGCGTCGTCGCTGGCGACCAGCTCGGCGCGCCAGCGCTCGGCCTCGTGCAGCGCGAGCGCATCCTTGGCGCGCCCGAGCTGCATGTCGAGCACCGCCTGGCGGATCGGCTCGGTGTCCACGCCGCGCATCAGCTTGCCGATGTACTGCATCTGGCGGCGCCGGCCCTCGTGGGTGCGCGTGCGGCGGTACTCGTGCACCGCATCGCGCAGGTTCTCGGGGATGGCCAGGTCCTTGACGCGCGATTCGGGCAGGTCGACCAGCGCCTGGCCGAGGTCCTGCAATTCGTGCGAGGCCTTCTTGCGCTGTGTCTTGCTGGGGCGTTCGTCGGGGTCGACAGCGTCGACAGGGAGGTGGAGAGGAAGGTGGCGGGACATGGTCGGTGAGCGCATGGCGCGTGGTTATCATAGCCCGCGCCCTCTGCACGAACGCCTCCCCATGACCGACAAGAATGCCCGCGGCTTCGCCTACACGCGCGAACACTTCCAGCAGCTCGCCGAAGACGCGCTGGCGCTGGCGAAATCGCTCGGAGCCAGCGAGGCCGGGGTGGAAGTCTCCGAAGGCGTGGGGCTGTCGGTCAGCGTGCGCAAGGGCGAGATCGAGAACGTCGAGCGCAACCGCGACAAGTCTCTGGGCGTGACGGTCTACGTCGGCAAGCGCCGAGGCAACGCCAGCACGTCGGACTTCTCACGCACCGCCATGGAGCAGACGGTGCGCGCCGCCCACGACATCGCACGCTTCACCGCCGAGGACCCGGCCGCCGGCCTGCCCGAAGTGGAGGACCTCGCCTTCGGCGCCGCAGCGGAGCGTGACCTCGACCTGTTCCATCCCTGGCCCATCGTCGCGGAGCAGGCCGTGGAGATCGCGCTGCGCTGCGAGGAGGCCGCGCTCGAGGTCGATCGCCGCATCACCAATTCCGACGGCGCAGGCGTATCCGCGCAGCAGTCCCATTTTTTCATGGCCAACAGCCGCGGCTTCCGCGGCGGCTACGCCAGCTCGCGGCACTCGCTGTCGGTGGCGCCGATCGCCTCGTTGCCGGGCAAGAACGGCGACGACATGCAGCGCGACGCCTGGTACAGCTCGATGCGCGCACCGGACGACCTGGCGGCTCCCGAAGCAGTGGGCCGCTACGCCGCCGAGCGTGCGCTGTCGCGGCTGCGCAGCCGCAAGGTCGCCACTGCCGAGGTGCCGGTACTGTTCGAGTCCACCGTCGCCGCCGGGCTGCTGGGCTCGCTGGTGCAGGCGGTCAGCGGCGGCGCGCTGTACCGCAAGTCGAGCTTCCTGCTCGACAGCCTGGGCAAGGCGGTGCTGGCCCCGCACATCGACATCCGCGAGGATCCGCACGTGCTTCGCGGCAAGGGCAGTGCGCCTTTCGACGACGAGGGCGTGGTCACGCGACCGCGCGACGTGGTCAAGGGCGGCGTGCTGCAGGGCTACTTTCTCTCCAGCTATTCGGCGCGCAAGCTCGGCATGCGCACCACCGGCCATGCCGGCGGGGCGCAGAACCTGACGATGAACAGCCGCCTCACGCAGCCGGGGGACGACCTCGACGCGATGCTGAAGAAGCTGCATCGCGGACTGTTCGTCATCGAGCTGATGGGGCAGGGCGTCAACCAGGTCACCGGCGATTACTCGCGCGGCGCGGCCGGCTTCTGGGTCGAGGACGGCCACATCGCCTATCCGGTGCACGAGATCACCATCGCCGGCAACCTGCGCGAGATGTTCAAGGGCATCGTCGCCGTCGGTGCCGATGCCTACACGGCCGGCACGCGGACGATCGGCTCGGTGCTGATCGACCGCATGAAGCTGGCCGGCAGCTGAGCGCCTGCGCCGCGCGGTGGGCACGTAATTTTGCGCAGGGGTAAACACGGGGCGGGGGGCTTATACCCCCCTCCTAGAATTTCTTCGCTCAACCCTTCCTCCGCTCTATCCACATCAGGAGAATCCGCATGGAACGTCGCTCGTTCATTCATGGCGCCGGCTTGGCCGGCGTGCTGGCCGCCGGTGCCGCACCGGCCATCGTGCACGCCCAGGCCAACATCCGCTGGCGTCTGGCCTCCAGCTTCCCGAAGTCGCTCGACACCATCTACGGCGCCGCGGAGGTGATGGCCAAGAAGGTCGGCGACATGACCGGCGGCAAGTTCCAGATCTCGGTGCATGCCGGCGGCGAACTGATGCCTCCGTTCGGCGTGCTCGACGGCGCCTCCAACGGCACGGTCGAGATGGCGCACACCGCGCCGTACTACTTCTTCGGCAAGGACCCGACCTACGCGCTGGACTGCGCCATCCCCTTCGGTCTGAACAGCCGCCAGATGACCGCCTGGATGTACGAGGGCAATGGCCTGAAGCTGACCCGCGAGTTCTACGGTCAGGTGGGCATCCTCAACTTCCCGATGGGCAACACCGGCGCCCAGATGGGCGGCTGGTACCGCAAGGAGATCAAGTCGCTGGCCGACATCAAGGGCCTGAAGATGCGCATCGGCGGCTTCGGCGGCAAGGTGCTCGAGCGCATCGGCGCCGTGCCGCAGAACATCCCCGGTGGCGAGATCTACCAGTCCCTCGAAAAGGGCACGATCGATGCGGCCGAGTGGGTCGGTCCGTACGACGACCTGAAGCTGGGCTTCAACAAGGTCGCGCCGAACTACTACTACCCCGGCTGGTGGGAAGGTGGCCCGCAACTGTCGCTGTACGTCAACAAGAAGGCCTACGACGGCCTGTCGTCCGAGTACAAGGCGATCATCGAGAGCGCTGCGGCTTATGCCCACGTCGAGATGCAGGCCCGCTACGACGCGCGCAACCCCGCCGCGCTGAAGACGCTGGTCAGCCAGGGCACCAAGCTGTTCCGCTTCCCGAAGGACGTCATGGAGGGCGCCTTCAAGGCCGCCATGGAGGTCTACGGCGAACTGAACAACACCAACCCGGCCTGGAAGAAGATCTACGAGGACTACGCCGCGTTCCGCCGCGACGCCAACCTCTGGTTCCGCTTCACCGAGTCGGGTTTCGACGACTTCATGCAGTCGCAAAAGCTCTGATCGGCACCGCGTCCGTCCAGAAGAAAGCCCCGCCTCGGCGGGGCTTTTTCGTGCCCGGCCCGGCGGCGATCCGGGCCGGTGCGGACGGGGTTACTTCTTCTGGTCCTCCTTGATCGATTCGAGCAGGCCCTTCATGGGGTCGTCCTTCTGCTCGGGTGCGGCGCTCTCCGGCGCCGACGCGGCGGCCGGCACGTCGAAGCCGGCCATCGGATCCGCCGGGCGCGAGCCGGTGTCCTGCTTCTGCAGCATCTCGAGCGCCTTGTCGGCATCGATGGTGACGCCCTTGTCGATGCCGCCGGTAACCAGGTTCGGAAAGGCAATCACGGCCGCCACCATGACGACCTGCAGCACGATGAAGGCGATCGAACCCTTGTAGATCTGCGGAGTGGTGACGGCCGGGATCGTCTCGCCCGTGATGCGGTCCTTGTAGTCCTTGCGGGCCGCGACGCTGCGCAGGTAGAAGAGGGCGAAGCCGAACGGCGGTGTCAGGAACGAGGTCTGCAGGTTCATCGCGATGATCACACCGAACCACACCAGCGCCATGTTGGGTGGGGTGCCTTCGGGCAGCAGCTCGGGCAGGATCTTGTTGGCCACCGGCGCCAGGATCGGGATCACGATGAACGCGATCTCGAAGAAGTCGATGAACATGCCCAGGATGAACACCAGGATGTTCACCACGATCAGGAAGCCCAGCGCGCCGCCGGGCATGTTGTCGAACAGATGCTCGACCCAGATGTGGCCGTCGGCGGCGTTGAAGGTGAAGCTAAACACCGTCGAGCCGATCAGGATGAACAGCACAAAGATCGACAGCCGGGCGGTGCTGTCCAGTGCCTGCACCATCAGCTTGCGAGACATGCGGTTGCGCGACACCGCCATGATCAGCGCGCCGAGCGCACCCATCGCGCCGCCCTCGGTCGGCGTGGCGATGCCCAGGAAGATGGTACCGAGCACGAGGAAGATCAGCACCAGCGGGGGGATCAGCACGAAGGTGACCTGCTCGGTCAGCCTCGACAGCAGGCCGATTCTGAGCAGCTTGTTGACCAGTGCCAGCACCAGCGCGAGCACCGAGGCCACCGTCATCGAGAGGATGACGATCTCGTCGCCCGGTGCCGGCAGCTGACGGTCGATCAGCGGGTTGATGACCGACTGGTGCACCCTCGACCAGGCCCAACCGACGCCGGCGCACAGCACGAGCAGCGCCAGCAGCGAGCGGTGGCCGCTGGAACCGTTGGGCTCGCGGTAGATGCGCGCCTCGTGCGGCAGCGCCGGCATCCACGAGGGCTTGACGATGGCCACCAGCACCACGAAGGCGAGGTACAGCCCGACCAGCAGCAGGCCGGGGATCAGCGCGCCGGCGTACATGTCGCCGACCGAGCGGCCCAGCTGGTCGGCCAGCACGATCAGCACCAGCGAGGGGGGGATGGCCTGCGCCAGCGTGCCCGAGGCGGTGATGGTCCCGGTGGCGATGGTGCGGTTGTAGCCGTAGCGCAGCATGATCGGCAGCGAGATCAGGCCCATGCTGATCACCGCCGCAGCCACCACGCCGGTGGTCGCGGCCAGCAGCGCGCCCACCAGGATCACCGCCACGGCCAGGCCACCACGCACCGGGCCGAACACCTGACCGACCGTCTCGAGCAAGTCTTCGGCCATGCCGGAACGCTCGAGCACGATGCCCATGAAGGTAAAAAACGGAATCGCCAGCAGCGTGTCGTTCTGCATGATGCCGAACACCCGCAGCGGCAGCGCTTGGAACAGGTTGCTGCCGAACAGGCCGGCTTCCATGCCGATGAAGCCGAACAGCAATCCGGTGGCGGCGAGGCCGAATGCGACCGGAATGCCCGACAGCAGGAAGACGAACAGCCCCGCGAACATCAGCGGGACGAAGTTCTGGGTGATGAACTCGACCATGGCTCAGCGTGCCTCGTTCTTGTCGTTGTTCTGGCGCCGGGCCAGCAGTTCCTGCTCATGGCGCTCGGCCTCGGCGGCGAGCTCCTCGGCGAGTTCCTCCTCCTCCGACTTGTGGTGCTCGACGCTGAAGGGTTCGGGAATCGCTCCCTGCAGGAAGGCCAGCCGCTTGATCAGCTCGGAGACGCCCTGCAGCAGCAGGATGGTGAAGCCCACCGGGATCAGCAGGTAGACGGGCCAGCGGATCAGCCCGCCGGCGTTCTGGGACATCTCGCCGCTGTCCCAGGCATTGACGAACAGCGGCCAACTCAGCGTGATCATGATCAGGCACAACGGGATCAGGAAGATCACGATGCCCAGCACGTCGATCACCGCGTTGGTGCGCCGCGACAGCTTGTTGGCGATGAAGTCGATGCGCACGTGCACGTTGCGCAGGAAGGCGTAGCCCGCGCCGAGCATGAACACCGCGGCGAACAGGTACCACTGCACCTCGAGGAAGGCGTTCGAGCTGATGTTGAAGGCCTTGCGCACGATGGCGTTGGTGGCGCTGATGAGAACCGCCGCCAGGACGAACCATCGCACGAGGTGTCCGATGCCGTTACTGAAGCGGTCGATCAGGCTCGAGAGGGGAAGCAGGGCGTTCAAGGGGATCTCCGAGGGTGGCGCGGTCTGCGCCGCATTGTGCCGATCAGACCTCGCCCGCGGCCCCAGCGCAACCGGTGAAACCGGTACGTGGAATTACGCAGGCCCGCGGCAGCGCTCGACGGCGTACTTGATGAGCTCGGCCTGGCCGGCCAGGCCGAGCTTGCGGCGGATGTTCTGCCGGTGCGTCTCGACGGTGCGCACGCTCATGCCCAGCGCCTCGGCCACCTGCTTGCTGGCCATGCCGTCGGCCAGGCAGCGCAGGATCTCGGATTCGCGGGCCGACAGCAGCGGTCGGCCATCGTCGGGGCGGCCCGATGTGGCCGCCAGGCCCGAGCCGAGGAAATGGCGACCGGCTGCCACGGCGACAATGGCCTGGACGATCTCCTCCGACGGTGCCTCCTTCAGCACGTAGCCCATGGCGCCGGCAGCCAGCGCACGGTGAACGTACTCGGGGTTGTCGTACATGCTCAGCATCAGCACGCGTAGCGCCGGATGCTTCTCGCGCAGCCGCGCGGCCAGTTCGATGCCGTTGACCTGCTTCATGCCCACGTCCATCAGCACCAGGTCGGGCAGCAGCATGGCCACCCGGGTGAAGGCCTGCGCGGCATCGCCGGCTTCACCGACCACCTCGATGCCCGGCGTGTCGGCCAGTCGCGCACGCAGGCCCTCGCGCACCAACGGGTGGTCGTCGACGAGCAGGATGCGCGTGCCCATCAGGCCGCCGCCTGCTGCGGCGCACGCAGCCGTTGGATCGCCTCGGTGGGCAGGTCGGCCAGCACGGCGGTGCGCCCGGGGCGCGACTCGATGCTGAAGCTGCCGCCGATGGACTCCACGCGTTCGCGCATGTTGCGCATGCCGATGCCGCGGCGCGGGTCGGCCCGGATCGTCGGAACGTCGAAGCCCACGCCGTCATCGACGATGCGCAGTCGCAGGCCGCTGGCGTGGAAGATCAGCCGCACGTTCACGCGTGTGGCGCGGGCGTGCTTCTCGATGTTGGTCAGCGACTCCTGCACCACGCGGAACAGCACGGTGTTGACCTCGTCCGGCAGCGCCTGCGCGTCGCCCCACAGCTGCAGCGCCACCCGTACGCGGCCGTGCTGATTGAATTCCTCAGCCAGGTCGTCGAGCGCGGCGGGCAGGCCCAGCGTGTCGAGTTCGGCGGGGCGCAGGCGGTGCGAGATGCGGCGCACCTCGTGCAGCGCATCGCCCAGCCGTTGCACGGCGCGATGCAGCGCGGCCGGCGTGCGCTCGCGGCCGAGCTGGCTGGCCGCCGACTCGAGCAGCAGCTTGATCGACACCAGCGTCTGGCTGGTGCTGTCGTGCAGCTCGCGAGACAGGTGGGCGCGCTCGTCTTCCTGCGACTTCACCACCTGGCGGGCCAGGTTGCGCAGCTTGCCGTCGGCCACGCGCGCATCGCTGAGGTTCAGCGCCAGCCCGCTGCCTGCGATCAGCACCACGCCGAGCACTGCGATGCCGGCGATCCACCACATCGTCTTGGCGATGTTCTCGTCGACCTGGGCATCCAGCCGTGCCAGGGTGACCTGGATGTCGTCGAGGTAGACGCCGGTGCCGATCACCATGTTCCAGCGCGGCATCGAGATCGCATAGGCCAGCTTGGGTGCCAGCTTGCGGGTCGACGGCTTCTCCCACAGGTAGCGCACGAAGCCGCCGCCCTCGTGGGCGCGGGCGATGAGCTCGCGGATCACCGGCACGCCCTGGGTGTCGCGCAGGTTCCAGAGGTCCTGGCCCTGCAGCTCAGGCTGGCGCGGGTGCTGCAGGTTGCGCCCGCCGGTGTCGAAGACGAAGAAGTAGCCGTCGATGCCGTAGTCGAGCCGGGCCAGCAGGCGCAGCGCCTCGGCGATGGTCTCGGGGTCGTCGCGGCGCGACTCGTACAGCGGGGTCAGCGCGCTGCGCGCCATGCCGGCCAGGTTGAGCAGCTCGGCCTCCTTGGCGGCCATGGTGGCCTGCTCGATCACCTGCCGCTCGCGGCGGGACAGGTCCTGCTGCTGCTGGAACATCGCCACCGCGATCAGCGACAGCGTCAGCAGCAGCGGCAGGATCGCCAGCAGCAGGAAGGTCGAGCGCGGGCGCATGGCTGGAGGGGCAGGGGGCGCGCCGCGCCGCGCTCAGCGCGCGACGGCAGCCTGGTAGAGCTTGCCCGAGCGCGCGCCGCTGCGGCAGAAGGCGACCATCGGGCGCGGGAGCGTGGCAAGCAGCTCGGCCATGCGCTCGATCTGATCGGGCGACTGGTGGGCCGACTGCACGGGCAGGTAGGCGTACTCCAGGCCGGCGGCGCGGGCGGCTGCCTCCATCTGCGCGCTGGTCGGCTGGGCGGCGCCCTCCTCGAAGTCGGGCCGGTTGTTGACGATACTCTTGAAGCCCAGCGCGGCCAGTTCGGCCATGATCTCCGGAGTGAGCTGCGGGGCGACGCACACATCGGCCGCGATCTGACGCAGGAACGGATGGTGGGGGGTATGGCTCATGTTCGACTCACCTCAGGGCGCCAGCGCCTGCTTGACCGCTGCGGACACGAGGGCCATGTCGGCCTTGCCCGCGAGCCTTGCCTTTGCGGCGCCCATCACCTTGCCCATGTCGCCCGCTCCGGCGGCGCCGAGTTCGGCCACGATGGCCGCCACCTGGGCCGTGATCTCCTCGGCCGACAGGCGTGCTGGCAGGTAGCCCTCCAGAACCTGGAGCTCCGCGGTCTCCTTCTCAACCAGGTCGGCGCGGCCGGCGGCGCCGAACTGCGCGATCGAGTCCTTGCGCTGCTTGATCAGCTTGTCGACGATGCCGATGATGGCCGCGTCGTCGAGCTCGACGCGCTCGTCGACTTCCCTCTGCTTCATCGCCGCCATCAGGCCGCGGATGGTCAGCAGCCGGGCGGCTTCCTTGGCACGCATGGCGGCCTTCATGTCTTCGGTGATGCGGTCCTTGAGGCTCATGCTCGACTCCAGAAGCGACAAAGCCCGCAGGACGGCTGCGGGCTTCGGTAGGCGGCCGGAAGTTCAGTACAGCTTCTTCGGCAACTGCATGCTGCGAACGCGCTTGAAGTGGCGCTTGACGGCCGCAGCCTTCTTGCGCTTGCGCTCGGCGGTGGGCTTCTCGTAGAACTCGCGGGCGCGCAGGTCCGTCAGCAGCCCGAGTTTCTCGATGGTGCGCTTGAAGCGGCGCAGTGCCACGTCGAACGGCTCGTTTTCTTTGACGCGAATCGTAGTCATGTAGAAAGTTGGGTTGAGATGCGCTCGGTGTTGCGAGTGGCAACGGTCAGAAGGGTCCGGAGTTCCTGTCCGCGGCCGCCCCCGCAATCGCGGCGCGGGTTTGCCAGCAAAGACCGCGATTATATGCCGGAACGGGTCGCATGCAAGCCGGCGGTCAGTGGGCACTCTCCACGGGGCGCGCCGCCAGGGCGCGCGCGCAGGCGGCGGCGCTGGCCCAGGCCCACTGGAAATTGTAACCGCCGAGCCAGCCGGTGACGTCGACCACCTCACCGATGAAGTGCAGCCCGGGCGCGAGGCGGCTTTCCATCGACTGTGAGCTCAGTTCGCGGGTGTCCACACCGCCCAGCGTCACCTCGGCCTTGCGGTAGCCCTCGCTGCCGTCGGGCACGATCTCCCAGCGCTGCAGGCCGGCGGCCAGCTCGCGCAGGTCCTGGTCGCGCATCTCGGCCAGCGGCCGTGCCGCCCAGCCCGGGCGGGCGGCGAGCCAGGCCTCGGCCAGCCGCCGCGGCAGCCGCTCCGCGAGCTCGTTGCCGAACTGCCGGCGCGAGCTGCGCTTGGCCAGCAGCAGTTCCTCCGCCAGTGCGTGGCCCTGCGCCAAGTCGATGCGCAGCGGCTCGCCGTCGTGCCAGTAGTTCGAGGCCTGCAAGACCGCCGGGCCGCTCAGGCCGCGGTGGGTGAAGAGCAGGTCCTCGACGAAACGGCCGCGCGACTTGCCGCTGCCGGCCTCGATGCCGACCTCGAGCGAGATGCCGGCCAACGGCACGAAGGGTGCCCAGCCGGCGGCGTCGAAGGTCAAGGGCACCAGTCCCGGCCGCGTTGGCACGATGCGGTGGCCAAACTGCTGGGCCAGCCGGTGGCCGAAGTCGGTGGCGCCGATCTTCGGGACCGACAGGCCGCCGGTGGCGACGACGAGTCTCGGTGCGCGTACCGTGCCGGCGTCGGTGTCGAGTTCGAACGCTTCGCCCGCATGCCGCACGGCGCGCACCGCGCAGGGCTGGCGCCGCACCACGCCGCCGGCCTCGCACTCGCGCAGCAGCATGCCGATGACGTCCTCGGCGGAGCGGTCGCAGAACAGCTGGCCCCTGTGCTTCTCGTGCCAGGCGATGCCGTGCCGGTTCACCAGAGCGATGAAGTCCGCCGGCGTGTAGCGCGCCAGCGCCGAGCGGCAGAAGTGCGGATTGTCGGAGAGGAAGTTCGCCGGCGTCGTGTCGCGGTTGGTGAAGTTGCAGCGCCCGCCGCCGGAAATGCGGATCTTCTCGGCCACCTTGGCCGAGTGGTCCAGGAGCAGCACCCGGGCGCCGAGCTGGCCGGCAATGCCCGCGCAATGAAGCCCGGCGGCTCCGGCACCGACGATCACGGCGTCGAAGTCAGAGGCTCGGGTCATCGGCACGAATGATAAAGGGGGCCCGCAGGCCCCCTTCGCCGTCGGCGAGCACCAAGCTGGCTCAGGGTTGGTACTTCCAGGCGCCGTTCTGGATCTTCACCATCACGCGTGCCCGCTGGTCCAGGCCGAGATGGTCGGTCGGCGACATGCTGAAGATCCCGTGCGCACCGGGCAGGTCCTTCACCTGCTCCAGCGCGTCGCGCAATGCAGCGCGGAACGCCGCCGTGCCGGGCTGGGCCTTCTTCAGCGCGGCCGGAATGGCTGCCGTCATCAGCAGGCCGGCATCCCAGGCGTGGGCGCCGAAGGTCGACACCGAGCCCTTGCCGTGCGCTGCCTCGTAGGCCGCGACATAGGCCAGCGCCGACTTGCGCACGGGATTCGAGGTGGGCAGCTGGTCGGCCACCAGCACCGGGCCGGCGGGCAGGAAGGTGTCGTCGACGTCCTTGCCGCCCACGCGCAGGAAGTCCGCGTTGGCCACGCCGTGCGTCTGGTAGTACTTGCCGGTGTAGCCGCGCTCCTTCAGCGTCTTCTGCGGCAGCGCCGCCGGTGTGCCCGAGCCGGCGATCAGTACCGCGTCGGGCTTGGCGCCCATGATCTTCAGCACCTGCCCGGTGACGGCGGTGTCGGTACGTGCGTAGCGCTCGTTGGCAACGATCTGCAGGCCCTTGAGCGAGGCGATCTTGGCGAACTCCCCGTACCAGCCTTCGCCGTAGGCGTCGGCGAAGCCGATGAAGCCGACCGTCTTCACGCCGCTGTTGGCCATGTGGGTGGCGATCGCCAGCGACATCATGATGTCGTTCTGCGGCGTCTTGAACACCCAGCGCTTCTTCGCGTCGACGGGCTCGACGATGCGCGCCGAGGCAGCCATCGAGATCATCGGCACCTGGTTCTCGGCGACGACGTCGATCATCGCCAGCGAGTTCGGCGTGATCGTCGAGCCGAGCACGATGTCGACCTTGTCCTCGGTGATCAGCTTGCGCGTGTTCGCCACCGCCTTGGTGGTGTCGGAGCCGTCATCGAGCACGATGTAGTTGATCTTCTGCCCGGCGATGGTCTTGGGCATCAGCTCGATGGTGTTCTTCTCGGGAATGCCGAGCGAGGCGGCCGGGCCGGTGGCCGAGACCGTGACGCCGACGGTGATGTCGGCCCGTGCCGCGCCGGTGGCGCCCAGGAGGGCGAGCAGGGCGGGCAGCAAGAGGCGCTTGAAGTTCATCGAATGTCTCCTCGGAGGGCAGGGTGGAAAATTATTGACTGATCGGTCGATGAATCAGTTCGGGGCTTCTACTGAAAGGGTTACCGGGGGCTGCACTGCGCCGAGCCCGCCGAGGAAGAGGTCGGCGACGATCGGTGCCATGTCGTCGTGGCCCAGCGTGCCGTCGGGCCGCAGCCAGGTGAACATCCAATTGATCATGCCGAAAAGCAGCATGGTCAGCGGCTTGTCCAGCGCCGCCGTGGCGAGGTCCGGACGCGCTTCAGCGATGGTGGCGGCGAAAGCGGACACCACCGCGCGCTCCTTGCGCAGCACGCGGTTGCGGTCGCGCGTCTCGAGGAACTTGACGTCCTGCGTCAGCACGCCGTGGTCGTGGCGCGCCTGGGCGTACTCGTGAACGAAGCGGCGGATGAGCTCGCGCAGGCGCGGGGCCGGTGCGAGCTTCTGGGCTTGCACCTCGCCGACCAGCATTTCCAGGCGGGTCACGTGGCCTTCGGTGATCTCGCGCAGCAACTGGTACTTGTCGCTGACGTAGTGGTAGAGCAGCGGCTTGGAGATGCCGCAGGCACGCGCGAGGTCGCTCATCGAGGTGCCGGGGTAGCCCTGCTGCGCGAACAGCCGCGTGGCCGTGCGCACGATGGTCTCGCGATTGAGGTCGTAGTCGGCCGAACGTCCGCGGGCCATGCGGGTGCTCAGCGTTCGTCGAGCGTGATGGTCACGCCCGGCGTGGTCGGGTGAGCCTGGCAGCACAACACGAAGCCCTGCGCGACCTCCGCCTCCGTGAGCGCAAAGTTGCGGTCCATGCGCACCTGCCCGTCGAGCAGCTTGCCCTTGCAGGTGGAGCACACGCCGGCCTTGCACGCATAGGGCACGTCGAGCCCGGTGCGGCGCGCGGCATCGAGGATGGACGGGTCGCTGAGCCGGAATTCGACCTGGCGCGCGAGGCCATCGATCACCAGCGTCACCTTGGCATGGTCGGCGTCGCCTGCCTCGACGTGATGCGCCGCCGCCGCATTCACGTCGCCGAAGCGCTCGACGTGGATGCGTTCGACCGCGAGCCCGGCGCCGGCCAGCGCAGCCACGGCGCCGTCCAGCACGCCGGCAGGCCCGCAGACGAAGGCCTCGTCCACCGTGTCGGCGGGCACCAGCGTGCGCAGGAACTCGGCGATGCGCGCCTCGTCGAGCCGGCCGTTGAACAGCGGAGCGTCCTGGGCCTCGCGCGAGAACACCGGCAGCAGCGTGAAGCGCTGCAGGTAGCGGTCCTTCAAGTCCTCCAGTTCCTCCTTGAACATCATCGTCGCC
The DNA here is from genome assembly GCF_937952055.1 of uncultured Piscinibacter sp. GTDB lineage: Bacteria > Pseudomonadota > Gammaproteobacteria > Burkholderiales > Burkholderiaceae_C > Piscinibacter. The sequence continues at coordinate 545,442 of NZ_CALFYO010000020.1, read as the reverse complement.
ACGCGGCGGTTGCCGTAGACGAGCGTGCAGCGCGTGGCCGGCTCGCGACCGAGCAGCGACTTGATGAGCGAGAGCATCGGCGTGATGCCGCTGCCTGCGGCGATGAACAGCAGGTGGCGCTGACTGGCCGGGTCGGGCGTCAGTGTGAAGCGACCCTGCGGCGGCATGACCTGCATCGTCTGGCCCTCGCGCAGGTTTTCGGCCGCCCAGCCGGAGAAGGCGCCGCCGGGCAGCAGCCGGATGCCCACGCGCAGCGCGCCGTCGTCGAGTCCGCTGCAGATCGAATAGGAACGCCGCAGATCCTCGCCGGCGACCTCGGCACGCAGCGTGAGGTACTGGCCCGGTGCGAAGGCGAAGGTGTCGCGCAGCGCGGGCGGCACGCCGAAGCCGACGATCAACGCATCGGCGTCTTGCTGGACGTTCTGCACCGGCAGGGAGTGGAATTGCAGGCTCATCAGATCGGCTTGAAGTGTTCGAAGGGTTCCAGACAGGCCAGGCAGCGGTACAGGGCCTTGCAGGCCGTCGAGCCGAAGGCCGACAGCCGCTGCGTGTCCTGGCTGCCGCAGCGCGGGCAGGCGATGCCCTTGGGATGGAAGCGCAGCGGCTGCGCGTCGGCAGCCTTCAGATGCGGCGGCGCGATGCCGTAGGCGCGCAGCTTCTCGCCGGCCTCGGCGCTGATCCAGTCCGTCGTCCAGGCTGGGTCGAGGCGCGTCGTCACCGAGACCTCGCGCGCACCGGCTTCACGCAGCGCCTTCACGACGGAGTCCTGGATCACCTCGGTGGCCGGGCAGCCGGAGTAGGTGGGCGTGAGCGTCACCGCCACGCAGTCGCCGTCGGTCACGTCGAGCTCGCGCACGATGCCCAGGTCGACGACCGACAGCACCGGCACCTCGGGATCGGGCACCTGGGCCAGCGTCGCCCAGGCCTGGGCCGTGTTCACCACACCGCTCCGGGGAAGGCGCGCGGCAGCGACTGCATCTCGGCGAGCAGGAAGCCCATGTGTTCGCTGTGACGCCCGAGCTTGCCGGTGGAGCGGAAAGGGGTGTCGGCCAGCGGTGCGAGGCCGGCCTCGCCGAGCACCGGCCGCAGTTCGGACATCCACGCGTCCTTCAGCGTGCTCCAGGCCGGACCGAGGCCGCTGGAGCGCGCCTCGATGTCGGTGTCGTCGTCGGCGAACCATTCGGCCGTGTAGGGCCACAGCAGCGTCAGCGCCTCGCCGATGCGGCGCGCCGATTCCTCGGTGCCGTCGCCGAGCCGCACCACCCAGTCACCCGTGTGCTGCTGGTGGTAGCGCACCTCCTTGAGCGTCTTGGCGGCGATCGCCGCGAGCTGCGCATTCGTGGAGGTCGCGAGCGCCTGGCACAACACCTTCATGAAGCTGGCCCACAGGAAGGCGCGCAGCACGGTGCGTGCGAAGTCGCCGTTGGGCAGCTCCAGCATCGTCACGTTACGGTAGTCGCGTTCCTGGCGCAGGAAGGCCAGCGCGTCTTCGTCGCGGCCGCGGCCTTCCAGCTCGCCGGCGAGGGTCAGCAGGGCGCGCGCCTGGCCGATGTGGTCGAGCGCCACGTTGGTCAGCGCGATGTCCTCTTCCAGCACCGGCGCATGACCGCACCACTGCCCGAGGCGCTGGCCGTGGATCAGGCAGGCATCGGCGATGCGAAGGATGTAGTCGAGCCTGGCGTCCATCACATGTGGTCCACGTCGGCCGGCAGCTTGTAGAAGGTCGGGTGGCGGTAGACCTTGTCCTGCGCCGGCTCGAAGAACATGTCCTTGGTGTCGGGATCGCTGGCGACGATCTGGTCGGAGCGCACCACCCACACGCTCGCGCCCTCCTGGCGCCGCGTGTAGACGTCGCGCGCCATCTGGATCGCCATCGCCGAGTCGCTCGCATGCAGGCTGCCGCAGTGCTTGTGGTCCAGCCCGCTCTTGCTGCGCACGAACACTTCCCACAGGGGCCATTCGTTTCGGTTGCTCATGTCACGCCGCCTTCGTCTTGAGTTGCTTCTTGCGCTCGTGGGCGATCGCCGCCTCGCGCACCCAGGCGCCATCGTCCCAGGCCTGGACGCGGTCGGCCAGGCGTTCGCGATTGCACGGGCCGTGGCCGTTGACCACGTTCCAGAACTCGCTCCAGTCGATCGCGCCGAAGTCGTGGGTCTGGCGCGCCTCGTTCCACTTCAGCTCGGGGTCGGGCAGGGCGACGCCCAGCACCTTGGCCTGCTCGACCGTGGCGTCGACGAACTTCTGCCGCAGCTCGTCGTTGCTGATGCGCTTGATGCCCCAGCGCATCGACTGCGTGCTGTGGGTGGATTCCGCGTCCGGCGGACCGAACATCATCAGGCTCGGCCACCACCAGCGGCTCACGGCGTCCTGCACCATCTCGCGCTGCGCGGGCGTGCCCTGGCTCATCATGGTGTAGAGCGCATCGAAGCCCTGGCGCTGATGGAAGGACTCCTCCTTGCAGATGCGCACCATCGCGCGCGCATAGGGCCCGTAGGAGCAGCGGCACAGCGGCACCTGGTTCATGATCGCCGCGCCGTCGACCAGCCAGCCGATCACGCCCACGTCGGCCCAGGTGAGCGTCGGATAGTTGAAGATCGAGCTGTACTTGGCGCGGCCGCTGTGCAGGGCCTCGAGCAGCTCGTCGCGCGACACGCCCAGCGTCTCGGCCGCGGCGTAGAGGTACAGGCCGTGGCCGCCTTCGTCCTGGATCTTGGCCAGCAGGATGGCCTTGCGCTTGAGCGTGGGCGCGCGGGTGACCCAGTTGCCCTCGGGCAGCATGCCGACGATCTCCGAGTGCGCGTGCTGGCTGATCTGCCGCACCAGCGTCTTGCGGTAGTGCTCGGGCATCCAGTCCTTGGCCTCGATGAACTCGCCCGCGTCTATGCGTGCCTCGAAGGCGGCCTCGCGCGCCTCCTCCTCGGGCGTCTTGACCGCCTGCACCTGGCCCTTGGTCTCGCGCGCCAGGGTGTCCATGGCTTGGGTGTACATGGTGTCGCTCCTTATCCTTTCGGGCGCTGGTCGATCACGCGGCGCGCCTTGCCCACCAGGGTGCGTTCGATCGAGTCGGGCACCCCGACCTCGACCTCGGCGTTCACGCCCACCAGCGTCTTGATGCGGTGCTGCAGCCACTCGCCGATCTCGCGCCGGTCGGCCGTGCCCGCCATGCCGGCGTCGGGGCGCACCTCGCAGCGCACCGTCATGTGGTCGAGGTGGCCGTTGCGCGTGACGACGATCTGGTACTGGCCGCTGAGCTTGTCGTTGCCGAGGATCAGTTCCTCGATCTGCGTCGGGAACACGTTGACGCCGCGGATGATCAGCATGTCGTCGCTGCGGCCGACGATCTTGCCGATGCGGCGCATGCTGCGCGCGGTGGGCGGCAGCAGCCGCGTCAGGTCGCGCGTGCGGTAGCGCACCACCGGCAGCGCCTCCTTGGTCAACGTGGTGAAGACGAGCTCGCCTTCCGCGCCGTCGGGCAGCACCTCGCCGGTGTCCGGGTCGATGATCTCGGGGTAGAAGTGGTCCTCCCAGATCACCGGGCCGTCCTTGGACTCGATGCACTCGTTGGCCACGCCCGGGCCCATCACCTCCGACAGGCCGTAGATGTCGACCGCGTCGATCCCCGCGGCGGCCTCGATATCGCGCCGCATCGCCTCGGTCCAGGGCTCGGCGCCGAAGATGCCCACCTTCACCGACATCTCGCGCGGGTCGAGTCCCTGGCGGCGGAACTCCTCGATGATCACCTGCATGTAGCTGGGCGTGACCATGATGATGTCGGGCTTGAAGTCGACGATCAGCTGCACCTGCTTCTCGGTCTGCCCGCCGGACATCGGCACCACCGTGCAGCCGAGCTTCTCGGCGCCGTAGTGCGCGCCCAGGCCGCCGGTGAACAGGCCGTAGCCGTAGGCGACATGGACCATGTCGCCGGGGCGGCCGCCGGAGGCACGGATGGAGCGTGCCACCAGGTCGGCCCAGCGCTCGATGTCGCCCTGCGTATAGCCCACCACCGTGGGCTTGCCGGTCGTTCCCGACGAGGCGTGCACGCGCACCACCCGCTCGCGGGGCACGGCGAACATGCCGAAGGGGTAGTTCTCGCGCAGTTCCTTCTTCGTCGTGAAGGGGAATTTGCAGAGGTCGGCGAGAGACTTCAGGTCGGACGGGTGCACGCCCTTCGCGTCGAACGCGCTCCGGTAGTGCGGCACGTTGTCGTAGGCATGGCGCAGCGACCATTGCAGGCGCTGCAGCTGCAGGGCTTGCAGTTCGTCGCGGCTGGCGGTCTCGATCGCTTCGAGGTCGCCGGGAGCGGGGCGCTTGACGGGCATCGGTTCTGTCTCCGTGGGGCGGGGCGGGTCAGGTGGCGACCTGTTTGCCCTTCATGCGGTAGGAGCGGCCGCGGAACACCGCGATGCGGTCGCCGTTCTGGTTGGTCACCTCGATGTCGTAGACGCCCATGCGCGAGCCCTGCGACACGACGCGGCCGTCGGCGGTGAGGCGGTCGCCGAGCTTGCCGGGCCCGAGCAGGTCGACATCGAATCCGGAGGCGACCGTCAGCTCGTTGTACGAGTTGCAGGCGTAGGCGAAGGCCATGTCGGCCAGCGTGGCGATCAGCCCGCCCTGGCAGATGCCGAAGCCGTTGAGCATCTCCTCGCGCACCGTCATCGTCACGCTGGCGTGGCCTGGCGAGATCGCGCTGACCTCCATGCCGAGGGCGTGTGCCGCCTTGTCGGCGGCGAACATCGTGTCGCGCACACGCTCGGCGAGCTTCTGCGCCTCGCTGTAACTGTCGTCCTTCATCGGATCAGCGGTCCTTGAAGCGCGGAGTGCGCTTGGCGAAGAACGCCGACACGCCTTCCAGGTAGTCGTGGCTCCTGCCGAGGCGCCGCTGCGCCTCGCCCTCCATGCTCAGCGCGGTCGACAGGTCCATGTGGTCGGCGATGTCGAAGGCGCGCCGAGTTTCCGCCAGCGCCTTGCTCGGCATCGCCGCCAGCCGCTGGGCCAGCGCCTGCGTCTCCTCGGCCAACGCGGCGTCGTCGACGCAGCGCCAGATCATGCCGATGCGCTGCGCCTCCTCGGCGCTGCACTTGTCGCCCAGCAGGGCCAGCGCCAGCGCATTGGCGCGTCCGACCAGGCGCGGCAGCAGCCAGGTGCCTCCGCAGTCCGGGATCAGTCCGATCTTCGAGAAGGCCTGGATGAAGCTGGCCGAGCGCGCTGCCAGCACGATGTCGCAGTTCAGCGCCAGGTTGGCGCCGGCGCCGGCGGCCACGCCGTTCACCGCGGCAATCACCGGCACCGGGAACTGGTGGATGAGCATCGCCAGCGGCTTGTAGCGCGCCTCGATCAGGTTGCCGATGTCACGCGGTTGCGCGCCGGGCGTGAGGTCGGGTGCGACGGCCGGGTCGGAGAGGTCCTGCCCGGCGCAGAAGCCACGGCCGGCGCCGGTGATCACCACGCAGCGTATGCCGGCGTCAGCCGCGGCCGCCTTGAGTGCGCCGATCAGCGCGTCGTGCAGCGCGCCATCGAAGCTGTTCAGCGCTTGCGGCCGGTTCAGCGTCAGGGTCAGCACCGCGCCGTCGCGGCGGCTGAGCAAGGGGGTGGCGTCTTCGGCCATGGGAACCTCGGGGATGATGCAGATTCATTGACCGATCGGTCAATAAATGATTAATGTAGATCAAGCCCACGCCGCCGACAAGCTGTCCGCGGATCCGGGCTTTCACCGAGGCGGGCGGAATTCGGTCAGGAAGAGGTCTTTTTCCAGACGAACGGGAAGGCGAGTTGCCTGAGGAACCCGTCGGGCACGTAGTCGCCCTGCACGCCGTAGCGATCCGGCCAGTTCCGATCGGATTGCACCGCGGTGCCGAACAGGTGGTCGAGGAAGGCGAAGTGCGCCGCGTAGTTGCGGTCGATCGCCTCGTCCTCCTGCGAGTGGTGCCAGTGGTGGAAGTTGGGCGTCACGATGACGTAGCGCAGCGGCCCGAGCCGCACGCTCACGTTGGCATGGTTGAACACGGCCTGGAAGCCGACGATGACGATGTAGGCATCGATCACTTCCTTGCTGAAGCCGAGCACGTAGATCGGTGCGAGCACCAGCGTGCGCGTGATCAGCAGCTCGACGACATGCTGGCGCGAGCCGGCCAGCCAGTCCATGCTCTTGGCGCTGTGGTGCACGGCGTGCAGGCGCCATAGAAGAGGCAGCTCGTGATGGGCGCGGTGCGTCCAGTATTGCACCAGGTCTGCCACCAGGATGATGAGGAACATCGCGACCGGGAAGGGAAGATCCTGCACGCGCAGGCGCACGCCTTCCGTCGCCGCCCAGCCGAACAGCCGGTGCACCAGCAGGTTGGCGGCCAGCAGCACGAAGCCCACCAGCATGTGGTTGACCATGAAGTGGTGGAAATCGGTCTGCCATTCGGCGCGGAACACCGGCTGCTGTGTGCGCAGCGCGAACAGCTTCTCGATGAAGACGAAGATCAGCGAGGAGCCGAGCAGGTCGAGGATGAACCAGTCCAGACCGATGTAGGGCGTGCCGTCGGCGAAGTCGTGGACGGGCACCTTGTGGCCGCCGAGCAGGGCGGTTAGCGACACCAGCGCGAAGGCGGCCGCGGCCAGCCAGCGGGCACGGCCGAGGACGATGTTGAAGACCGCCAGACCGCCAGCGAGCACCATCGCGCCGTACATCAGCTGGCGCAGCAGCTCGACGCTGTAGGCCTTGCGCAGCTGCGGCGTGGTCAGGTATTCGGGGAAGTGGAAGGCGAGCACGCCCAGGAAGCAAAGCGCCGCCAGCAACAGCGCGATGACGCCGGAAACCAGCCCCTTGCCGGGGCGCAGCGCGCCGTGCGATTCGCTCAGCTGCCTGAGCTTGTCGAGATCCTGCATCTGCGTGCGCTCCCTGGGTGGCGCCGCATGATACGAGCCCGATGGCGGTTCAGGCCGCGCGATCTTGTTGCATCGGTGGCCCGGCGAGCGACGCGTGATGCAGTCCACGCAACACGTCGCCGACGACGATGATCGCCGGGCTGCCGAGGCCGTGCTCGGCGACCAGCTCGGCCAGGCCGGCCAGCGTGCCGACGGCGTGTCGCTGCTGCGGCAGGCTGGCCTGCTGCACGATCGCCACCGGTGTGTGCGGCGGCAGCGCGCCGAGCAGGCCGTGCTGCAGCGCGCGAACGCTGGACACGCCCATGTAGACGACCAGCGTGAGGCCCTGCTGGGCGGCAGCGGCAAGCGTGGGCCAGTGCAGCGCTGCATCCTCGCCGCGTGCGTGGCCGGTGACCATGATCACACCATGCGCATGGTCGCGGTGCGTCAGCGGCACGCCGAGCGCGGTGGTGGCGGCCAGGGCAGCGGTGATGCCGTTGACGACCTCGACCGCGATGCCCTGCGCCCGGAGATGCTCGGCCTCCTCGCCGCCGCGACCGAAGACGAAGGGGTCGCCGCCCTTCAGGCGCACGACGCGCTCCCCCTTCAGCGCCTCTGCCGTCATCAGCTTCTCGATGAACGCTTGCGGCGTGCTCGCGCACCCACCGCGCTTGCCCACGTGCACGATGCGAGCCGAGCGCCGTGCATAGCGCAATACACCCTCGCCGACCAGATCGTCGACGAGCAGCACGCTGGCGGCACGGATGGCGCGGATCGCCTTGAGCGTCAGCAGCTCCGGGTCGCCCGGACCGGCGCCGACCAGGGTCACGCCGCCCCGTCTCACGCCGTCTTCTCCCGGGACTGCGGCTGCTGCAGCGCCGCCAGTGCAGCCAGCAGGGCCTCGACCTGCTGCTGCAGCGGCGCCGGCGCCGGCTTCTCGCCGCTGACCACCGACTGGATGTACAGCGCCGTGGTGGCCGCATCGTGGCTGCGCGGCAGTACCGGCAACTCGGTGAGCACACCTTCCTGCGCGCCGCGTGACAGCTCCGGGCGAAACTGCCCGTCGAGGAAGACATCGAGCCGCTGCAGCCGGCGCGGGTCGGCCACCGGCTCGCCTTCGGTGCCCCGCATCAGCATCGCGTCGGCCTTCGTCTGGGCGAGGAAATGCGTCAGCGTCGTGCCGTATTCGGGATGGGTGTAGTTGACCACGCGCAGCGAGGGTGTCTGGCGGCAGGGGGTGAGCAGCTTGGCCACGGTGTGAGCCGGATTGCGCAGGCCGATGACCCGGCGCGCGTCGAGCAGCCGCGCCAGCGGCGGGCACAGCGCCTCGGTGCGCATGAATACCGGCTCGCGTCGTTGCCAGGCGGCGTGGATGTCGGCGGTGTCTTCGGCGCAGGGCAGGCCCAGCGTGTGAAAGATCTCGGCGGTGGTGATGCGGCCTGGATCGTGCTCCGGTCCGTGCACCAGCACTTGCACGCCCTCCTGCGCGAGCAGCAGCGCGAGCAGGGCCGTCAGGTTGGGCAGCTTGCGTGCGCCGTTGTACGAGGGCAGCACCACCGTGGCGTGCTGCGGATGCAGCGGAATGCAGCGCTCGTGCACCGCGTGGAGGAATCCGGCGAGCTCGTCGACCGTCTCGCCCTTGATGCGCATCGCGATCGCGAAGGCGCCGATCTCGAGGTCGGTGACCTGGCCGTCCAGGATCTGACGCATCACGTCGTGGGCCTGTGCCTGCGTCAGCGAGCGGGCACCCTCCCTGCCGCGGCCGATCTCCTTGATGTAGGGGGCAATGCTCATCGTCGTCTCCTGCGCGGACTCCGCAATCTTCATGCCGCTTGCTGTCGGAGACGGACGATACGCCGGAGTTCGGGAACGCAGGATCCGCAGTTGGTGCCGCACCTCAGCTCGGCCTGCAATTGCGCGAGCTGCGTGTCGGGCGTGCCGCTGCACCGTGCCAGCGTTGCGGCGATCTGCGCCTCGCCGACGTCGAAGCAACTGCAGATCTGCCGCCCGCGCTCGGGCAGCGTCAGCGGCGCCTTCGCGCCCGGCTGCAGCAGTGCCCGGCCGAAGTCGCGTGCGCTCGCCCCGCCTTGCAGCAGCGGCCGCACCCAGGCCTCGGCGCTGGTGTCGCCGGCGAGCAGGAAGGCGTCGAGCCGGGCGTCGCCGGCCAGCTTCATGCTGCGCTGCTGGCCACGGCGCCGGTCGGCATAGCGCAGCACGCCGGGCTGGGCCAGTCCGAGCAGGGCCTCGAGCTGCTGCAGCAGGGACGGCGGTGCCGGCTCGTAGGCGGCGGCGCGAAACAGCACACCGCTGCGCTCGCGGCCGAAAGGTATGGCGGTGGCGAAGGCGAAGGCCCCCATCAGCGCGCGCAGCTGCGACTGGGCGTGCAGCGCCTCGCCCTCCGGCAGCCAGGCCATGGCGAGCAGCCTCCAGGGCAGCTCGGCCTTGAGGATCTTCACCGCCGCATGCTTGAGTTCAGGCTGCTTCGAGCTGGGACAGAAGGCCGGGCTGGTCAGCGTGTTGACGCCGGTAGCGCGCGCTCCGGTGGCGCTGCTGCCGCTGAGGTACTCCTCGCCCCAGTGCATCGCGACGAAGGCCTGCGCCGGGGCCACCTGCACGCTTGTCCTTGCCGGCAGCACCAGCGAGCCTCGCCGAGAGGTGACGTGCACCAGATCGCCCTCGGCGAGCCTCAGCCTTGCCATGTCCTGCGCGTGCATCTCGATCGCCGGCTCGGCCACATGGCCGAACAGGCGTGGCACCGTGCCGGTGCGACTCATGCCGTGCCACTGGTCGCGCAGCCGGCCGGTGTTCAGCGAAAACGGATAACGCGCGTCGCGCGGCTCGGCCAGCGCCACGTGCCGGGTGTCGGCGAATCGCGCGCGGCCGTCGGGCGTGGGGAAGCGGCCGTCCTCGTAAAGCCGCGCGCGGCCTGCGTCGGCGCCGGCGGGGAAGGGCCACTGCTGCGGAGCCACGTCGAGCCGCGCGTAGCTCAGCCCGGTGATGTCGAGGTCGCGGCCACGGGTCGATTCGCGGTGCTCGTTCCACACCGATTCCGGTGTCGCATAGGCGAACAACGTCGGCCTGCCGGGGCGCAGCCGGACCTCCAGCCGCTGGGCGAACGCGGTGCCGATACTCCAGTCGTGGCGGGCCTCGCCCGGCGCCCACACGGCGGGGCGCACGCGGCTGATGCGGCGCTCGCTGTTGGTCACGGTGCCGTCCTTCTCGCCCCAGGTGCTGGCCGGCAGCAGCAGGTCGGCATAGGCGCAGGTGGCGGTGGTGGCGAAGGCTTCCTGCACGACCACGAACTCGGCGCGTTCCAGCGCGCGGCGCACCGTGGCCTGGTCGGGCAGTGACTGCGCCGGGTTCGTGCACGCGATCCACAGTGCCTTGATCTGGCCGTCGGCAACGGCCTCGAACAGTTCCACCGCTGTCTTGCCCGGCGTCGCCGGCACGTCGTCCACACCCCACAGCCGGGCCACCTCGGCACGGTGCTGCGCGTTGCCCATGTCGCGGTGAGCCGACAGCAGGTTGGCCAACCCGCCCACCTCGCGCCCGCCCATCGCGTTGGGCTGGCCGGTCAGCGAGAAGGGACCTGCGCCGGGCCGGCCGATCTGACCGGTGGCCAGGTGCAGGTTGATCAGCGCGGCATTCTTCGCCGTGCCGTTCGCGCTCTGGTTGAGGCCCTGGCAGTACAGCGACAGCGTCGGGCGCCGCCCGTCGGCCCCATCCAGGCCGGCGAACCAGCGTGCCGCGGTGACGAGGTCGGCTTCGGCGATGCCGCACAGCGCCGCGGTCTCCTTCGGCGTGAACTCGCGCACGCGGTCGCGCAGCGCCTCGAAGCCTTGGGTGTGCGCGCCGATGTACGCCTGGTCGACCAGGCCCTCCCACAGCATGAGGTGCAGCAGGCCGTTGAACAGCGCGACATCGGTGCCGGGCAGGATCTGAAGGAACAGGTCGGCGGCTTCGGCGGTCTCGGTCCGGCGCGGGTCGACGACGACGATGCGCAGCGCGGGGTTGGCGCGCTTGGCGTCCTCGATGCGGCGGAACAGGATGGGGTGGGCGAAGGCAGCGTTCGAACCGGCGATGAACAGCGTCTGCGCGAGGCCGAGGTCCTCGTAGCAGGCCGGCGGCGCATCCGCGCCCAGCGTCGCCTTGTAGCCCGACACGGCCGAGCTCATGCACAGCCGCGAGTTGGTGTCGAGGTTGTTGGTGCCGATCAGCCCCTTGACGAGCTTGTTGAAGACGTAGTAGTCCTCGGTCAGCAGCTGGCCGGAGAGGTAGAAGCCGACCGCATCCGGGCCGTGCTCGCGCACGATGGCCGCGAAGCGGTCGGCCGCCATGTCCAGCGCGCCATCCCAGCCGATGCGCTGCGGCGGCGCGCCGCGCTGTGCGCGGTGCATCGGGTGCAGCAGCCGGGTCTGCAGCGTCACCGCGGCGGTGGCGGTCAGGTGCAAGGTGCTGCCCTTGCTGCACAGCCGGCCGAAGTTGGCCGGATGGTCGGGGTCGCCGCGCACGCCGGTGATTTGTCGGCCCTGCGACTCGATGATCACGCCGCAGCCCACGCCGCAGTACGGGCAGGTGGAGCGGGTTTCAGTCATGTCAGTCGACCTTCGGACTGTCGTCGAGCGCGATCGAGTTCAGCTCGTCGAGGTCCAGCGACACCTGGCCGTTCTCGACCCTGACGCTGAAGCGCGGCGTGCAGCCTTCGTCGGGCGCCTTGGCGCAGCCATCGGCCAGGCCGATGGTCCAGTTGTGCAGCGGGCAGGCCACGCTCTCGCCGAACACGATGCCCTGGCTGAGCGGCCCGCCCCTGTGCGGACATCGGTCGAGCAGGGCGAAGACCTTGTCCTCGGCGCTGCGGAACACCGCCACTTCGGGGCCGTTGGCGCGGGTCACGCGGCGTGCGCCCAGCAACGGGATGTCGTCGACCGCGCAGATCGTCTTCCACTGGCTCATCACAGCGCTCCCACGGGGGTGAACTGGCGCGTGTCGACCGCTGCCTTGTCGAACTCGAACCAGGGGTCGGGCTCGCCGTCCAGGCTGAACTGCAACCGCGCCCACAGCGCCCGGCGACCCTCGGCGTCGTCGAGGATCTTCTTCTTCACATGGTCCAGCCCGACGCGTCCGACGTAGTGACAGGTGCGCTCCAGGTACCAGCCCTCCTCGCGGTAGAGCTGCAGGAATGCGCCGCTGTATTCCAGCACCTCGGCCGCGGTCTTCAACTTGACGAGGAACTGCGCCACCTCGGTCTTGATGCCGCCGTTGCCGGCGACGTAGATCTCCCAGCCCGAGTCGACGCCGATGACGCCGACGTCCTTGATGCCGGCCTCGGCGCAGTTGCGCGGACAGCCGCTGACGGCGAGCTTGACCTTGTGCGGCGCGTACATGCGCCACAGGGCGCGCTCGAGGTCTTTGCCCATCTGCGTGCTGTCCTGGGTGCCGAAGCGGCACCACTCGCTGCCCACGCAGGTCTTCACCGTGCGAAGCGCCTTGGCGTAGGCGTGGCCGGAGGGCATGCCGATGTCGGCCCAGACCTTGGGCAGGTCTTCCTTCTTCACGCCGAGCAGGTCGATGCGCTGGCCGCCGGTGACCTTCACGGTGGGGATGCCGTACTTGTCGACCGCGTCGGCAATGCGCCGCAACTCGTCGGCGGTGGTCTCGCCGCCCCACATGCGCGGGATCACCGAGTAGCTGCCGTCCTTCTGGATGTTGGCGTGGCTGCGCTCGTTGATGTAGCGGCTCTGCGGGTCGTCCTTCGCCTGCTTCGGCCAGGTGCTGATCAGGTAGTAGTTGATCGCCGGGCGGCAGGAGGCACAACCGTTGGGCGTGCGCCAGCCGAGACGCTTGTAGACGCTGTCGATGGTCAGCAGGTGCTCGGAGCGGATGGTCTCGCGCGCCTCCTGGTGGCTGGCGTCGGTGCAGCCGCACATCGCCTTCTGCGTCGGCGCCTTCGAGTAGTCGCCGCCGGCCGTGAACATCAGCAACTGCTCGACCAGGCCGGTGCAGGAGCCGCAGCTCGCGCTGGCCTTGGTGTGCTTGCGCACCTCGTCGAGCGTGAACAGGCCCTTGTCCTTGATCGCCTTGCAGATCGTGCCCTTGGTCACGCCGTTGCAGCCGCACACCTCGTCGCTGTCGGCCATGGCGGCTGCCTTGTGGTGGCCTTCGTGGCCGACGTCGCCGATGTTGCTCTCGCCGAACATCAGCTTGTCACGGATGTCGGCGATCTTGCGCCCCTCGCGCAGCAGCTTGAAGTACCAGGAGCCGTCGACGGTGTCGCCGTACAGGCAGGCTCCGACCAGCTTGTCGTCCTGGATGACCAGCTTCTTGTAGACGCCGCCGAAGGGATCGCTCATCACGATCTCCTCGCAGTCGTCGCCGCCGGTGAAGTTGCCGGCCGAGAACAGGTCGATGCCGGTCACCTTCAGCTTGGTGCTGGTCTGGCTGCCGGTGTAGCGGCCGATGCCGAACTCGGCGAGGTGCGTCGCGCAGACCTTGCCCTGCTCGAACAGGGGCGCCACCAGGCCGTAGGCGATGCCACGGTGTGCCGCGCACTCGCCGACGGCGTAGATGCGCGGGTCGGTGACGGTCTGCATGGTGTCGCTGACGACGATACCGCCCCGCCCGTCGTTGAAGCAGTGCAGGCCGATCTTCAGCGCCAGCTCCGTGTTGGGGCGGATCCCGGCGGCCATCACCACCAGGTCGGCCGGGATCTCGGTGCCGTCCTTGAACTGCACGGATGTCACCCGCCCATCCTTGCCGATCAGCGCCTGCGTCTGCGCGCCGATCATGAACTTCAGGCCGCGGTCTTCCAGCGACTTCTGCAGCAGCTTGCCGGCGGTATCGTCGAGCTGGCGCTCCATCAGCCAGGGCATGATGTGCACCACCGTCACCTGCATGCCACGCAGCATCAGGCCGTTCGCCGCTTCGAGGCCGAGCAGGCCACCGCCGATGACCACCGCGTGCTTGTACTTCTTCGCCGCCTCGATCATCGTGTTGGTGTCGGCGATGTCGCGGTAGGCGATCACGCCGTCGAGATCCTTGCCGGGTACGGGCAGGATGAATGGGTTGGAGCCAGTGGCGATGAGCAGCCGGTCGTACTCCTCTTCGGTGCCGTCGGCGGCGCGCACGATGCGCTGTCGGCGGTCGACCTCGACCACTTTCTTGCCCAGGTGCAGCTGGATGCCATGCTCCTCGTACCAGTTCAGCGGATTGAGGACGATCTCGTCGAGCGTTTGCTCGCCCGCCAGCACCGGGCTGAGCAGGATGCGGTTGTAGTTGGGGTGGGGTTCGGCGCCGAATACGCTGATGTCATACAGGTCGGGCGCGATCTTCAGCAGTTCCTCGAGGGTGCGCACGCCGGCCATGCCGTTGCCAACCATCACGAGCTTCATCTTCTTCATGGGGGGATCTCCGGGAGAGTCAGAGCAAGCGAGATGCCATGGCCGTGCGCGCGGCGCGATCCATCCGGAGTGCGGTGTGAACGACGGTCATGACGGGCTCCAAGGGGCCTTCCACCGGCGGCGCCGGCGGGCACTGTGGCATCACCGCGCACGCCTGTGTGCGCGCGGCGGCGCGGAGGCGCCGCCGGGTGCGTCGTTACACCCGGGCGAAGGACATGCAAGCGACGGGCCAGCCCATGACCCTTGCAAGCTGTTCCAACTGCACTACAGTGGTGCGATCGGGCTTCGCCAGTCGCGGGGCCGGTTCGAATTGCACCCGGCTTGGTGCACTGCGCCGGACGCCACGCTGCCTCGAAGCCGATTGGGGCTTGATCGCCTGGCCCAACCCCATTCGGGCGGTGCCGCCCGGACGGCCCCGTTATGATGGTTCGCAAGTTTGGGGGTGTGATGCTGGGCCGGGCGGTCGCCTTGTCAAGCGCCCCAGTGAAGACCAAGATGAGAGCGACGGTGCCGCGTCGGGCGGCCCGCGCGAAAGAAGAGCGATGACCGAAGCCACCTCGCAGACCCTCGCAGGTCCTGCCCCATCAGCGGTGGGGCTCGCCGAACTGCTGCGAGCGGGAGCCACGCCGCTGGCCGAGATCCTGCTCGAGTTGATCGGCCGCGTCGATCTGCCGCTCGCCGTCAAGGATGCGACCACTTCGCAGTACCGCTACGTGAACGCGCGCATGGCCGCGTTGTTCGGAAGTTCGCCAGAGGCGATGATCGGCACGGACGACACCCAGTGGCTGGAAGCGAGCCAATGGCCCAGCTTGCGGACCGCCGAAAACGCCGCGCTGGCCATGCCCCGGGGTGCGCTGACCGAGCACAAGCTGGAACTCGGCGGCACGCGGCGCGAGTTCAGCGTCGCCCGCGTGGCGTGGCGCGACGGCCGCGGCACGCCGGTGGCGCTGTGCTCCCTGTGGATGGAACTCACCGCGCAGCGCCAGACCGAGGCCAAACTGCTGCTCGCGCTGTCGCAGCTCGAGCAGCAGCAGCAGGCCGCCGAGGTCCTGCGCCGCGAAACGCAGGACCAGAGCCTGCGTGATGCGGTGACCGGTCTGTACCAGAAGATCCACTTCGAAGATCAGCTGCGCCGCGAAGTGGACCTGTCCTCGCGTGAGCACCGTGAGTTCTCGCTGGTGTCGATCGAACTGGATCCCCTGTCCGACGAGGCCCGGGCCATGGGCCCGTTGGCGCGCGCGCGCGTCCTCGAGGCCCTCGGCCGTCTGCTGCGTGGCAACACGCGCGCGATGGACGCCTCCTGTCGGCTTGACGAGAGCCGCTTCGCCGTGCTGCTGTCCGGCGTCGGCCTGGCCACCGCCCACTCGCGCATGGAGGGACTGCGGCGCCAGTGCGCGACGCAGATCGTGGTGCTCGAGGGCCGCAACATCGGCTTCAGCGTGTCGATGGGCGTGGCGAGCTTCCCGCACACGGCGCACACGCAGGAGGCGCTGGTGGACGCCGCCGAGACCGCGCTGGCCGAGGCGCGCAAGCGTGGCGGCAACCACGTCACGCTGGCCAGCATCCGCTTCGAACTGGAGTAGCGCGGCGACGCGGGTTCAGCTCGCCAGGCCCTTGTGCACCATGTAGGCGGCGAGCGCGTAGAGCATCAGCGCGAATACCCGCTTGAGATGGTGCACGCCGAGGCTGTGGGCAACGCGGGCGCCCAGCGGTGCCGTGCTGACGCTCGCCGCGGCAATGCACACCAGAGCCGGCAGGTAGAGGTAGCCCACCGCACCGGGCAAGGTGTCCGGAAGGCTCCAGCCGCCGATCACGTAGCCCACCGTGCTGGCCAGCGCGATCGGGAAGCCAAGCGCCGCGCTGGTGGCCACCGCGTTGTGGATGGGCACGTTGCACCAGGTCATGAAGGGCACCGAGACAAAGGCGCCGCCGGCGCCGACCAGCCCGGAGAGGAATCCGATGCCCGCGCCCGCGGCGCCTTGACCGAGTGGTCCCGGCAGGCCCCGCGACGGCTTGGGTCTGCGGTTCAGCAGCATCTGGGTCGCAGAGAAGCCGACGAACAGCGCGAACAACACGGCGAGCGCCGAGCCCTTGATCAGCGCGAAGGCGCCGGCACCGGCGGCGAGGGAGCCCAGCACGATGCCAGGCGCGATGCCACGCACCAGGTCCCAGCGCACCGCGCCGCGTCTGTGGTGGGCGCGCAGGCTGGCGATCGAGGTGAAAAGGATGGTCGACATCGAGGTGGCAATGGCCATCTTCACCGCGAGACCAGGCTCGACGCCGCGCGCCGTGACGATGTAGGTCACGAACGGCACCATCAGCATGCCGCCACCGATGCCGAGCAGCCCCGCAAGGAAGCCGGCGATGGCGCCGAGCAGGAGGAATTCGATCAGCAGCGCGGGCGAGGGCAGTGGCATCGGCGAGGACTCATCGGGCCTCGCGGCGGGATCCGCTGCGCTCGGCAACACGTGGGGAACACCATGAATTGTGCCGCCTGTGGCTTCGCGCTATAAATAGGGCGCTTGCGGTCTGGGCCTGCATCGAGGCCCGTGTATCGGTCCGGCCATCAGCCGGACATCGGGCTGCAAGCATCCCCGCGCCCCCTGCCTGTGCCGCTGTCCTGCCGACGTCGGCCGCTGGCACTTTTGGCCTGTCTTGATCCGAGGAACCTCATGTCCCGCACCCTGAAGGACCTTCTGGCGCTAGGCGCCGAGTCCGCTGCCGCCGTCTCTGCGCCAGGCCGACCGACGCTCACCCACGGCGCGCTGCGCAGGCTGATCGACGCGACGCTGGCGCGGCTGAACGGTCTGGGCCTGGGCCGCAACGATCGCGTGGCGATCGTGCTCGACAACGGCCCGGAGATGGCCACCTGTTTCATCGCCTGTGCGAGCGGCGTGGCCAGCGCGCCGCTGAACCCGGCATACCGTGCCGAGGAGTTCGAGTTCTACCTCGCCGACCTGAGCGCCAAGGCTCTCGTCGTCGCCCGCGGCAGCAGCTCGCCGGCGGTGGATGTGGCCCACAAGCTCGGCGTGCCGGTGCTCGACCTTGTCAGCGACGCCGCCGAGCCGGCCGGCAGCTTCACGCTCGAGCCGCGTGAAGCGCGTGCCACCGCGCCGGCCGCGCAGGGCGGCTCTGCGCAGCCCGACGACGTGTCGATGGTGCTGCACACGTCGGGCACCACCTCGCGGCCGAAGATCGTGCCGCTGTCGCAGGGCAACCTCGCCGCCTCGGCCTCGCACATCGCGCGCACGCTGCAGTTCACGGCCAAGGACTGCGGCCTGAACATCATGCCGCTGTTCCACATCCATGGCCTGATCGCCGGTGTGCTCGCGCCGCTGTCGGCCGGCTCCCAGGTCTTCTGCACACCGGGATTCAATGCGCTGAAGTTCTTCGGCTGGATGGACGAGGCCAAGCCCACCTGGTACACGGCGGTGCCGACCATGCATCAGGCCATTCTGGGCCGCGCCGCGAAGAACGCCGAGGTGATCGCGCGCAACCCGCTGCGCTTCCTGCGCTCCTCGTCGTCGTCGATCCCGCCGCAGGTGATCCGCGAGCTTGAAGAGGTGTTCAAGGCGCCTCTGATCGAGGCCTACGGCATGACCGAGGCCACCCACCAGATGTGCTCCAACCCGCTGCCGCCGGCGGTGCGCAAGCCCGGCACGGTGGGCCAGGCGGCCGGCCCGGAGGTGGCCATCATGGCCGAGGACGGCTCGCTGCTGCCGCGCGGCGAGACGGGAGAGATCGTCATCCGCGGTCCGAACGTCACTGCCGGCTACGAGAGCAACCCGAAGGCGAACGCCGAGGCTTTCGTCAACGGCTGGTTCCGCACCGGCGACCAGGGTGTGATGGACGCCGACGGCTATGTCTCGATCACCGGCCGCCTGAAGGAGATCATCAATCGCGGCGGCGAGAAGATCAGCCCGCGCGAGGTCGACGAGATCCTCATGGACCACCCGGCCGTGGCGCAGGTGGTCTGCTTCGGCATGCCGCATCCCAAGCTCGGCGAGGAGGTTGCTGCGGTGGTGGTGCTGCGCGACGGCCAGCAGGCGACCGAACGCGAATTGCAGGAGTTCGTGGCGCAGCGGGCCGCCGACTTCAAGGTGCCGAAGAAGGTGCTGTTCATGCCGGAGATCCCCAAGGGGGCGACCGGCAAGCTGCAGCGCATCGGCCTGGCCGCCAAGCTGGGGCTGGGCTGAGGCGCCCGGCGAATCCCTTTCGATCGATGGAGGAGACGACATGACAAGCACACGATATCCCCTGAAGGGTCTGCGGGCTGCCCTGCTGGCCGTGGCCGGCGCTTGCGCCAGCCTTGCCGCATCGGCGTGGGAGCCGACCAAGCCGATCGAGTTCATCGTGCCGGCCGGCACCGGCGGCGGTGCCGACCAGATGGCGCGCTTCATTCAGGGCGTGGCAGCGAAGAACAACCTGACGAAGCAGCCGATCGTGGTCGTCAACAAGTCCGGTGGCGCCGGCGCCGAGGGCTTCCTCGACGTCAAGGGCGACAAGGGCAATGCGCACAAGATCATCATCACCTTGTCCAACCTGTTCACCACGCCGCTGGCCACCGGCGTGCCCTTCAACTGGCGCGACCTGACGCCGGTGCAGATGCTCGCGCTCGACCAGTTCGTGCTGTGGGTCAACGAGGAGTCGCCGCACAAGACGGCCAAGGCCTACTTCGAGGCCATCAAGGCCGGCAACCCGAATCAGTTCAAGATGGGCGGCACCGGCTCCAAGCAGGAGGACCAGATCATCACCGTGATGCTCGAGAAGGCCGCGGGCAAGAAGATCACCTACATCCCGTTCAAGGGTGGCGGCGACGTGGCGGTGCAGCTCGTCGGCAATCACATCGACTCGACGGTGAACAACCCGATCGAGGCGGAGTCGCACTGGCGCGCCGGCAAGCTGCGCGCGCTGTGCGTGATGGACAAGGAGAAGCTGCCGTACACCGCCAAGGTGACGGCCAGCCAGTCGTGGGCCGACCTGCCGCCGTGCACTTCGGCCGGCATTCCGGTCGAGTACGTGATGCTGCGCGGCATCTTTATGCCGCCGGGCGTGAGCCCGGACCAGGTCAAGTTCTACCTGGACCTGTTCGCCAAGGTGCGTGAGCTTCCCGAGTGGAAGGAATTCATGAACAAGGGCGCCTTTCGCCAGTCTGCCCTCACCGGGCCGCAATTCGTGGACTGGCTGGGGCGCAATGAGCAGATGCACCGCGTGCTGATGAAGGAAGCCGGCTTCATCGCCAACTGACTCGCCGTCCACGCACGCACGCCCGGGCCGGTCGCGCCGGCGCAAGGAGATTCCATGACGCAGGAGAAGGGAGCCGGCGGCGGAGACGTCGTCGGCAGCCGAGGGCCGGAGGTCGGCGTGGCCGCCTTCCTCGTTGCCATCGGCGCACTGGTGGTGGCTGACAGCCTGAGGGCGGGCATCGGTTGGGCCGACGACGGCCCGCGGTCGGGATACTTTCCCTTCTACGTCGGTCTGATCCTGATCGGCGCGAGCGGCTTCACCCTGGTGCGAGCGCTGCTGAACTGGGCCACCTCGAAGACTCGATTCGCCACGCGCGAGGAAATCGGCATGGTGTTCGCCGTGCTGGTGCCGATGGTGGTGTACGTCGCGTTGATTGCCGGCATCGGCATCTACGTCGCCTCGTTCCTGCTCATCGCCTACTTCATGCGCCGGCACGGCAAGTACGGCTGGCTGCCGACGATGGCGGTGTCGGTGGCGGTGCCCGTGGCCTTCTTCCTCATCTTCGAACGCTGGTTCCTCGTGCTGCTGCCCAAGGGGCCGCTCGAGCGGGCGCTGGGCTTCTGAAGGGCGGCGATGGAAGACATCGGCAATCTCCTGCACGGCTTCAACGTTGCACTGACCGGGCCCAACCTGCTTTACATGCTGGTGGGCATCACGCTGGGTGTGCTGATCGGCGTGCTGCCGGGGCTCGGTGGCGCCAACGGCGTGGCCATCCTGCTGCCGCTGACCTTCAGCATGAATCCGACGTCGGCGATCATCATGCTGAGCTGCATCTACTGGGGAGCGCTGTTCGGCGGGGCGATCACCTCGATCCTGTTCAACATTCCTGGCGAACCCTGGTCGGTGGCGACCACCTTCGACGGTTATCCGATGGCGCAGAAGGGCCGCGCGGCGCAGGCGCTGACGGCGGCCTTCACTTCGTCCTTCGTCGGCGCCTTCTTCGCCGTGGTGATGATCACCTTCCTGGCGCCCTGGCTCGCGAAGTTCGCGCTCAAGTTCGGGCCGGCGGAATTCTTCGCCGTGCAGTTGCTGACCTTCTGCAGCTTCGTTGGCATGAGCAAGGAGCCGCCGACCAAGACCATCGCCGCGATGATGCTTGGATTCGCGCTCGCCGCGGTGGGCATGGACGCCGTTACCGGCCAATTGCGCATGACCTTCGGCGTGTCCGAGTTGCTCAAGGGCTTCGACTTCCTCATCGCCGTGATCGGCCTGTTCGGCATCGGCGAGATCCTGCTGACCATGGAGGAAGGCCTGGCGTTCAAGGGCCAGAGCGCACGCATCAGCCCCAAGGTGGTGTGGCAGACGTGGGGCGAGATCTTCAAGTACTGGAAGGTCTTCCTGCGCTCGACGGCGATCGGTTGCTGGATGGGCATCACCCCTGGCGGCGCGACACCGGCCTCGTTCATGGGTTACGGCGTGGCGCAGCGTTTCTCGAAGGAGCCGCAGAACTTCGGCAAGGGCGCGATCGAGGGTGTGGTCGCGCCCGAGACCGCGGCGCACGCCGCAGGCACGTCCGCGCTGCTGCCCATGCTGACGCTGGGCATTCCCGGCTCGCCGACCGCGGCCGTGCTGCTCGGTGGACTGCTCATCTGGGGCCTGCAGCCCGGGCCGATGCTGTTCGTCGAGCAGAAGGACTTCGTCTGGGGCCTGATCGCCTCGATGTACCTGGGCAACCTGGTCGGCCTGTTCGTCGTGCTGACCACCGTCCCCTGGTGGGCGGCGCTGCTGCGCATCCCGTTCTCGGTCATCGCGCCGGTGATCATCGTGATCTGCGCCATCGGCGCCTACACGGTGCACAGTTCGATGTTCGACGTGGTGATGATGCTGGTCTTCGGTGTGCTCGGCTACCTGTTCAAGAAGCTCAAGTATCCGCTCGCGCCGCTGGTGCTGGCACTGGTGCTGGGCGACATGGCCGAGGCCAGCTTCCGCCAGGCGATGCTGCTGTCGCAGGGTGATCTGGCGATCTTCTGGTCGAACGGGCTGGTGGGCAGCATCGTCATGCTGTCGATGGCGATGCTGCTGTGGCCGCTGTGGAGCTTTGCGCGCAAGACCCTGCGCTCGCGCGAGTACGCGCAATTGAGGTGAGGACGAGGACATGAAGATCGCGGTGGTCGGCGCCGGAGCCATCGGCGGCTACCTGGGAGCCAAACTGGCGCGCGCCGGCGAGGAAGTCACCTTCATCGCGCGAAATCGCAACCTGGAGGCGATCAACGCGCGCGGCTTCCGGCTCATCCTGGAGGACGGCAGCGAGGAGCATGCGTCCACGGTGCGCGCCGTGCAGCACATGGCCGAGGCGGGGCCGCAGGACGCCGTGCTGCTGACGCTGAAGGCCCATCAGGTCAAGGACGTGCTGCCCGCGCTGCGCGAGCTGTTCGGCCCGCAGACCATGGTGGTGACCATGATCAACGGCATCCCGTGGTGGTACTTCCACAAGCTCGGCGGCGATTACGAGGGCCGGCGCCTGGACAGCGTGGATCCAGGTGGCGTGATCGACGAGCACATCGAGCGTGATCGCATCATCGGCAGCGTGGTTTACCCGGCCAGCGAACTCGTCGAGCCCGGCGTGGTCAAGGTGATCGAGGGCAACCGCTTCACCCTCGGGGAACTCGACGGCCAGCGCAGCGAGCGCATCGAGGCACTGTCGCAGGCGATGATGCGCGCCGGCTTCAAGGCGCCGGTGAGTCGCGACATCCGCAGCGAGCTTTGGATCAAGCTGTGGGGCAACCTCAGCTTCAACCCGATCTCGGCGCTGACCCACGCGACGCTGGAGCAGATCTGCCGCTTCGGACCGACGCGCGCGCTGGCTGCGTCGATGATGCGCGAGGCGCAGGCGGTCGCCGAGAAGCTGGGCGTGCGGTTCAAGATCTCGCTGGAGCAACGCATCGCCGGCGCGGAAGCGGTGGGTGCGCACAAGACCTCGATGCTGCAGGACGTCGAGCATGGCCGCGCGCTCGAGCTCGAGGCGCTGGTCGGTTCGGTGGTCGAGCTCGGTCGCATCACCGAGACGCCCACGCCGACCATCGACGCGGTCTATGCCGCGACCAGCCTGCTCGCGCAGACGCTGGCAACGCAGCGTGGCCGGCTCGAAGTCCGGCCGCTCGCCTGAGGGCGCTCAGCCGTACGTGTTGACCAGGCGGCCGATGCCGTCGATCTCCACCTCGACGGTGCTGCCCGGCTTCATCGGCAGCACGCCGAGCGAGGTGCCGCACAGGATCACGTCGCCGGGTTCCAGCGTCATGTCCTGCGAGATGCGCGACACCAGTTCGTGCGGCGGGAAGATCATGTCGGCGAGCGGATAGTTCTGCCGCTCGCGGCCGCCGACGAGCGTGCGCACCGTGGCGGTCGCCAGATCGAGGTCGGTTTCGATCACCGGGCCGAGCACGCCGAAGCCGTCGAAGCCCTTGGCGCGCGTCCACTGCGGGAAGGCCGGGTCGCGGTTGAGCAGTTCGATCGCGGTGAGGTCGTTCGCGCAGGCATAGCCGAAGATGTGCGCCGCGGCCTGGTCGGCCGGCACCGCCTTGGCGCGGCAGCCGATGACGACGGCGAGTTCGCCCTCGTAGGCGACGCGCCCCACCTCCGGGGCCACTGCCGCGATGGGCTGGCCATGTGCTGCGTAGCTGCTCGGCGCCTTGAGGAAGTACAGCGGCTCGACGGGAACCGCCCAGCCGTTCTTCTCGGCGGCAGCCCCGAAGTTGTTCCACAGTGCGAGCATCTTGCCGGGGCGGCAGGGCAGCAGCCACTCGACACCGTCGACGCCCACACGCTCGCCGGTGGCGCGATGCTCGCCGAACAGATCCCCTTCGTGCACGGCCATCATGCCGTCCTCCAGCACGCCGAAGCGTTCGCGGCCCTGGTGGCGGCAGCGCATCCATTTCATGTCCGTCTCCTGTCTATCCGTCGCCGAGCAGTTCGAGCACTGACTGCCATTCGGCTTCGGTGACGGGCGTGATCGACAGCCGGCTGCCCGGGCGCAGCAGGACCATGGTCTGCAACTGCGGCAGCTCGCGCATGCGCTTGAGCGGCAGCAACGCCGTCTTGCGGCGCAGCTTCACGTCGACAAGCAGCCAGCGTGGGGCCCCTCGCGGAGACTTCGCATCGAAGTAGGGGCTCTGCGGGTCGAACTGCGTCTCGTCCGGGTAGGGCGTGCTCGCCACTTCGGCCAGCCCCGCCACGCCGGGCTCGGGGCAGGACGAGTGGTAGAACAACACGCCGTCACCGATGCGCATCGCGTCGCGCATGAAGTTGCGCGCCTGGTAGTTGCGCACGCCGAACCAGGGGACCGTCTGCTTCGGCGCCGCGGCGAGGTCGTCGATCGAGCACTCGTCGGGCTCGCTTTTCATCAGCCAGAAGGACATCGGCCTCGTGCGTGCGCGCTGCAACGCGGTGGGTAGGGTGTCCGCCACGAACCGGGAGCCGCATTCCTGAACCCAGGGGATTCAGGTGGGCGAGGTCAGCACGGTTTCGGGTTCATCTGACGCGAGACGATCACACCTGCCGGGCGATGTTCCAAGCCCTTGCTCGCAAGAGCATCGGTTCAAGGAAATATAAGACTCACGCGAACGCGACGGACCCGGAGATTCTACGTCTCTGCGTCGCGAGCTGGCGCAGAGTCAGAGCAATTGGCCGTCGGCGCCGAGGGTCTGGTCGATGCGGCGGATCAGCGCGTCGACGTCGAGGCTGGCCGCCGCCTCTCCCGTCGCGGCCGGTGCGCTCGGCCGCTCGGCCAGTGCAAAGGCGAGGTTCAGCGCGGCCAGCACGGCGATGCGCTCTCGGGCCTTGACCTTGCCGGCGTCGCGAATCGCGCTCATCTCGCGGTCGACGCTGTTGACCGCCTCGAGCAGCGAGGTCTCGCCGCCTTCGGGGCAGCCCAGGATGTAGCTCTGGCCCAGGATCGTGACCTCGATCTGCTTCACGATGCGCTCCCCGGGCTGTCTCCGGCTTCTGCAGGCAGCCGCTCCAGCAGCGCATCGATCCGGCCGCGCGCCGCGTTCAGGCGCGAGCGCAGGCTGTCGCGTTCCTGGGTGACATTGGCGAGCTGCTGTTCGAGCAAGGCGTTGGTGCGCTGCAGTTCCTGGTGCCTCAGCAGCAGGCGTTCGACCCGTTCCGCAAGATCCTGGAGTTGGGACATGGCGCACGAAGAGGTGGGCGAAGCCGGAATTGTAGGCGTCGCCAAGACGGCGGCCGGGGGGGCGGCACGGGCTGGCCGTGCAGCGCGTCACGACGGATCGCTGCGGGTGGCTTCGTCCGGTGCCAGCGGCGCAGGCATCGTCAGCAGACGGTTCGGCGAACTCGGTTCCCACAGCGCGGCGGGCTGGGTGTCCGTGTAGGCGGTCGCAGCGTGCAGCAATGCCAGGCTGGCGCGTGATCCGACTTGGCGCAGCAGATGGACCTGCCGCTGCGTCCAGACCACCGGCGCGCCGGTCTGCTCGCAGCTGAATGTTCCGAAAGGCACGCCGTTGACGGAGAAGCAGACGTCGAGCACCGAGTGGATGTCCAGCGGGACAAGGTACGCGTCGCCGAAGTCGGCGGTGGCCGGGTGGTGGCGCGCTTCGGGAGCCACGACACTGCCGTCGGCGACCAGCATGTCGAAATAGGGGCCCGAGGCGGCGTTGAGCATGTCGGCGACACCGACGATGCGGTCGACGCGCCGGTCATACATCGCCATGCAGCGAAGCGTCCGGTCCTCGGCGGCGTCGAGGAAGATCCACACGCCCGCGCGCGTGCAGCCGATCAGGTCGGCGATGGCTCGGGTGAGTTGCTCGAAGAACTGGTCGCGGTCGATCTCGCCGCGGTCGAGGCGGCCGCAGATCTCCTGGATGTCCCTGACTTCGGGCATGTGCCGATTCTGGGCAGTTCACCCCGTTTGTCGATACTGCAAGTTCTTGCAGGGTCCCCTTGAACGAGGGGTCAGTGTCGGTCGGGCCGCGAGTCGCAGTAGGCCGCCACGGCGCATTCGCCGCAGCGCGGCTGGCGTGCACGGCAGACGTAGCGGCCGTGCAGGATCAGCCAGTGGTGCGCGTCGACCAGATAGGCCGGCGGCACTCGCTCGAGCAGCTTCTTCTCCACTTCCCGCGGGTTGCGCCCCGGCGCCAGACCGGTGCGGTTGGCCACGCGGAAGATGTGCGTGTCGACCGCCATGGTCGGCTCGCCGAAGGCGACGTTGAGCACGACGTTGGCGGTCTTGCGGCCGACGCCGGGCAACGCCTCCAGCGCCTCGCGCGAGCGGGGCACCTCGCCACCGTGACGCTGCACCAGCAGCCTGCAGGTCTCGTAGAGGTTGCGCGCCTTGGTGCGGTACAGGCCGATGGTGCGGATGTGCTCGGTGAGCGCCGGCAAGCCGAGCGCGAGCATGCGCTGCGGTGTGTTGGCGGTGGGAAAGAGCCGGCGCGTCGCCTTGTTCACGCCGACGTCGGTGGCCTGGGCGGACAACAGCACCGCTGCCAGCAACTCGAACACGTTGGTGTATTCGAGCTCGCTCACCGGGTTCGGATTGGCCGCCTTCAGCGTGGCGAAGAAGGGTTCGATCAGGCGCTCGTCCATGCCGCGTTCATTCGCCCGATTGCAGGCGGGCGCGGGCGCGCGCCAGCGCGGCCTCGATGACCGAGCGCTTGCGCTCGATCACCGCCGGGTCGGTGTGATGGGTGTGGCTGGGCAGATCGGCGAGCTTGGCCTGCGCCTTGGCGGCGAGCCGTGCGTCATTGTCCCGTGCGGCCTGCTCGAGACGGACCTTGCGGAAGGCGTGACGACTGCGCGCCTGCTCGGCCTGCGCGGGGCTCCAGGCTGCCCAGCCCGTGCGCTCCCCGCTGGCATCGACGAGGCCGATGCAATCCACCGGACAGGCTGGAATGCACAGCTCGCAGCCGGTGCACTGCGCCTCGATCACCGTGTGCATCAGCTTCGGCGCGCCGACGATGCAGTCCACCGGGCAGGCCTTGATGCACAGCGTGCAGCCGATGCACCAGGCCTCGTCGATGACGGCCAGGCGCAGTGGCCCCTCGAGGCCGTGCTCGGCATCGAGCGGCTGCGCCGCCCGGCCGGTGAGCGCGGCCAGCCGCGCTACCCCTTCCTGCCCGCCCGGCGGGCACTGATTGATCTGCGCGTCGCCGGCGGCCACCGCCCGTGCGTAGGCCGCGCAGTCCGGATAGCCGCAGCGCGTGCATTGCGTCTGCGGCAATGCGGCGTCGATCAGTGAGGCGAGTCGGGCAGCGTCGGACACCGGCCGATTATCGGGCGCGGGCTCGGGCCTTCTTCGCCGGCGCGGCCCTGGGCGTGGCGTCCTGGTGCGCGGCGATGAAGTTGCGCACTTCCGGGTAGACCTTTTCGCGCCAGCGGCGGCCCGAGAAGATGCCGTAGTGGCCGGCGCCGACCACGTCGTAGTGAAACTGGCGGCTCTGCGGAATGCCGGTGCACAGTCCGTGGGCGGCGCGCGTCTGGCCGGCCCCGGAGATGTCGTCGAGTTCACCCTCGATGGTCAGCAGCCAGGTGGTCTTGATGTCCTGCGGTCGCACCAGCTGGCCGTTGACGCGCCAGGTGCCGTTGACCAGCGCGAAGTCCTGGAACACCGTCTTGATGGTGTCGAGGTAGTACTCCGCGGGCATGTCCAGCACCGCGTTGTACTCGTCGTAGAACTCGCGGTGCGACTCGGCGCTGTCGCCGTCGCCGCGCACCAGGTCGAGGAAGTAGTCGTAGTGCGAGCTGAGGTGGCGGTCGGGGTTCATTGCCACGAAGCCGCTGTGCTGCAGGAAGCCGGGGTAGACGCGGCGGCCGGCGCCGGGGTAGTTGACCGGCACGCGGTAGATGACGTTGTGCTCGAACCAGTTGTGGCTCTTGTTCATGGCCAGGTTGTTCACCGCCGTCGGGCTGCGGCGCGCATCGATCGGGCCGCCCATCATGGTCATCGTGCGCGGCGTGGCTTCGCCGTTGCTGGCCATCAGCGAAATGGCGGCGAGCACCGGCACGGTGGGCTGGCACACCGAGATCACGTTGACCTCCGGGCCGATGTGGCGGATGAACTCCTGCACGTAGGCGATGTAGTCGTCAAGATGGAACGGGCCGGCGTCCAGCGGCACCATGCGCGCGTCCGTCCAGTCGGTGATGAAAACCTTGTGGTCGCGCAGCAGCGCGCGCACCGTGTCGCGCAGCAGCGTGGCGTGGTGGCCGGACAGCGGCGCGACGACCAGCACGGTCGGGTGCTTCTTCATCGCCTCCAGCACCTTCGGGTTGTCGCTGAAGCGCTTGAAGCGCAGCAGGCGGCAGAAGGGCTTTTCCATCGCGGTCTGCTGCTGCACCGCCACGTCGACGCCATCGACGGCGACCGAGGTGATGTTGAACTGCGGCTTCTCGTACTCCTTCGAGAGCCGGTGCATCAGGTCCAGGCCGGCGGAGACGCGGTCGGCCATCGGCGTATGCGCGAACGGAGACAGCGGATGGCTGTAGAGCTTAGACGACGCGCTGGCAAACTCGGCGAACGGGCTCAGCAGGGCGCGTTGGGTCTCGTACATCTGATACAGCATGGTCTAGCCCTCTTGGTGCAATGCAGCATTCTAGGAACATTACTTGCATGGTGCTGTCGTGCGGACGCCGGGAAACCCCGAACGGGCAAGAAAAAAGGGCGCAAATCGCGCCCTGGGGTGTCGCCTAGGTGACAGCTCGGCCGATCAGGAGACCTTCGCGATCGCGCTGACGACTGCGTCGATGTTCTTGCTGTTCAATGCCGCCACGCAGATGCGGCCCGAATCCACGCCGTAGATGCCGAATTCGCTGCGCAACCGCTGCATCTGTTCCTTCGACAGCCCCGAGTAGCTGAACATGCCCTTCTGGCGGGTGATGAAGCTGATGTCCTGCTTGATGCCGGCGGCGGCGAGCTTGCCCTGCAGCGCCTGGCGCATCTGCTTGATGCGAAGGCGCATGCCGGCAAGCTCTTCTTCCCACATCTTGCGCAGCGCCGGGGTGGTCAGCACCGTGGCGACGACCTGGGCGCCGTGGATCGGCGGGTTGGAGTAGTTCGTGCGGATCACGCGCTTGAGCTGGCTGAGCACGCGGTCGGCCTCCTCCTTCGATTCGCACACCACGCTGAGCGCGCCGACGCGCTCGCCGTACAGCGAGAAGCTCTTCGAGAAGCTGGTCGAGACGAAGAAGTCCAGGCCGGCGTCCATGA
Organism: uncultured Piscinibacter sp.; assembly: GCF_937952055.1. GTDB lineage: Bacteria > Pseudomonadota > Gammaproteobacteria > Burkholderiales > Burkholderiaceae_C > Piscinibacter. Next base: position 516,792 of record NZ_CALFYO010000020.1, on the reverse strand, counting down.
ACTGGCCGATCACTGCGCCATCCTCGGCGATGCCCTCGCCGAAGCCCTGGTAGGCCATGTCGAGGAAGGCGACCAGGTTGCGCGCCTTCACGGCATCCACCACCTGCTTCCACTGTTCGGGGCTGATGTCGTAGCCGGTCGGGTTGTGGCAGCAGGCGTGCAGCACGACGATGGTGCCGGACGGTGCCGCGTTCAGCGCCGCCAGCATGCCGGCGAAGTTCACGCCCTTGACGTGCGCGTCGTAGTAGGGGTAGGTCTCGACCGGGAAGCCGGCGCTCTCGAACAGCGCGCGGTGGTTCTCCCAGCTCGGGTCGCTGATCAGCACCTTGGCGTGCGGCTCGAGTCGCTTGAGGAAGTCGGCACCCAGCTTGAGGCCACCGGTGCCGCCGAGCGCCTGCACGGTGGCGATGCGGCCGGCCTTGACGGCAGCGCTGTCGGCGCCGAATACCAGGCCCTGCACCGCCTTGTCGTAGGCAGCGATGCCGTCGATGGGCAGGTAGCCGCGTGCCTTCGGCGCTTCCATCATGAGCCGCTCGGCTTCCTGCACGCATTTCAGCAGCGGCAGCTTCCCGCCGTCGTCGTAGTACACGCCCACGCCGAGGTTCACCTTCGCCGGGTTGGGGTCGGCGGCGAACTGCTCGTTCAGGCCGAGGATGGGGTCGCGCGGGGCCAGTTCGACGGCGGCGAACAGCGACGTGGAGGGCGAAGACATGGTCAGTCCTTGTCAGTAGAGCCGAGGGGCGTTTTCCGTTAACCTGTCCGATTGCCTTGTGATCGCGCGAGGCGGGTTAACCCGGAGATTTTATCCGCCATGGCCGACCTTCCCGAAGTTCGCGAAGTCCGCCCCGTCGCGGTGCCTCATGAGGTGCCGGCGGGGGAATTCGTCAGCTTCCCCGACTCGCCTTTCCAGCTCTTCATGCCCTATCCGCCGGCGGGCGATCAGCCCACGGCGATCGACAAGCTCGTCGAGGGCATCCACGACGGTCTGAGCTACCAGACGCTGCTGGGCGTCACCGGATCGGGCAAGACCTTCACGATGGCCAACGTGATCGCGCGGCTCGGCCGCCCGGCGATCGTGTTCGCGCCGAACAAGACGCTGGCCGCGCAGCTGTACAGCGAGTTCCGCGAGTTCTTCCCGAAAAACGCGGTCGAGTACTTCGTCAGCTACTACGACTACTACCAGCCCGAAGCCTACGTGCCGCAGCGCGACCTGTTCATCGAGAAGGACAGCTCGATCAACGAGCAGATCGAACAGATGCGCCTGTCGGCCACCAAGAGCCTGCTCGAGCGGCGCGACGTGGTCATCGTCGCCAGCGTCAGCGCGATCTACGGCATCGGCAACCCGGCCGACTACCACCGCATGGTGATGACGCTGCGCGTCGGCGACAAGCTGGGCCAGCGCGACGTCATCGCGCACCTGATCCGCATGCAGTACCAGCGCAACGAGACCGACTTCTCCCGCGGCGCCTTCCGCGTGCGCGGCGACACCATCGACGTGTTCCCGGCGGAACACTCCGAACTGGCGATCCGCATCGAGCTGTTCGACGACGAGGTCGAGACGCTGCAGCTGTTCGACCCGCTGACCGGGCGCATCCGCCAGAAGATCCCGCGCTTCACCGTCTACCCTTCGAGTCACTACGTGACGCCGCGTGACCGCGTGGTAGCCGCCATCGAGACCATCAAGGCCGAGTTGCGCGAGCGGCTCGACGAGCTGGTGAAGATGGGCAAGCTGGTGGAGGCCCAGCGCCTCGAGCAGCGCACCCGCTTCGATCTCGAGATGCTGCAGGAGGTGGGGCACTGCAAGGGCATCGAGAACTACACGCGGCACCTCTCCGGCGCCGCGCCGGGCGAGCCGCCGCCGACCCTGGTCGACTACCTGCCGGCCGACGCGTTGATGTTCCTCGACGAAAGCCACGTGCTGATCGGCCAGTTCGGTGGCATGTTCAACGGCGACCGCGCGCGCAAGACGGTGCTGGTGGAGTACGGCTTCCGCCTGCCCAGCGCGCTGGACAACCGGCCGCTGAAGTTCGAGGAGTTCGAGAAGAAGATGCGCCAGGCGATCTTCGTCTCGGCCACGCCGGCGGCCTACGAGCAGCAGCATGCCGGTCAGGTGGTCGAGCAGCTGGTGCGGCCCACCGGCCTGATCGACCCCGAGGTCGAGGTGCGGCCGGCCGCTACCCAGGTCGACGACGTGCTGCAGGAGATCCGCGAGCGCGTGAAGGTCAACGAGCGCGTGCTCATCACCACGCTCACCAAGCGCATGGCCGAGCAGCTGACCGACTACCTCAGCGACAATGGCGCGAAGGTGCGCTACCTGCACAGCGACGTCGACAACATCGAGCGTGTCGAGATCCTGCGTGACCTGCGGTTGGGCACGTTCGACGTGCTGGTGGGCATCAATCTGCTGCGCGAAGGACTGGACATCCCCGAGGTGTCGCTGGTGGCCATCCTCGACGCCGACAAGGAAGGCTTCCTGCGCGCCGAGCGCAGCCTGATCCAGACCATCGGCCGCGCGGCGCGCAACCTCAACGGCAAGGCGATCCTTTACGCCGATACCGTGACCGAGTCGATGCGCAAGGCGATCGGCGAAACGGAGCGACGCCGCGCCAAGCAGATCGCCTTCAACGCCGAGCACGGCATCGTGCCGCGCAGCGTCAGCAAGAAGGTCAAGGACCTGATCGACGGCGTCTACAGCGAGAAGAGCGCGAAGGACGACCTGAAGGCGGCGACCGAGGCCGCCGCGGTCGAGGCGATGAGCGAGAAGGATCTTGCCAAGCGCATCAAGCTGCTCGAGAAGCAGATGCTCGACCACGCGCGCAACCTCGAGTTCGAGAAGGCGGCACGGGTGCGCGACCAACTCGCACTGCTGCGCGAGCAGGCCTTCGGTGCTGCCGGGCACGACGTCAACGTCGTGCCGCTGGTGCCTGGGCAGGGCTGAGGCCCAGGCTGCGCGCCAGCGCGTCGTGGGCCAGCCGGCCTTCGACGACGTTCAGTCCGGCGCGCAGGTGCGGGTCGTCGAGCGTGGCCTGGCGCCAGCCCTGGTCGGCCAGCGCAAGCACGTGGGCCAGCGTCGCGTGGTTGAGGGCGAAGGTGGAGGTGCGCGGCACCGCGCCGGGCATGTTGGTCACGGCGTAGTGCACCACGCCGTCGACCACGTAGGTCGGCTCGGCGTGCGTGGTCGGGCGCGAGGTCTCGACGCAGCCGCCCTGGTCGATGGCCACGTCGACGATCACCGCGCCTCGCCTCATGCCTGCCACCATGGTGCGCGCGACGAGCCGGGGGGCCGTCGCGCCGGGCACGAGCACGGCGCCGACGACGAGGTCCGCCGCGGCGACGCTGTCCTCGAGCGCCTGCGTGGTCGCGTAGCGCGTCATCACGCGGTTGCCGAAGGTGAGGTCGAGCTGGCGCAGCCGGTCGAGGTCATGGTCGAGGATGGCGACGCGAGCGCCGAGCCCCACGGCAGCCTGTAGCGCGTTCGTGCCGACCACGCCGGCACCGAGGATCACCACCTGAGCCGCCGGCACGCCCGGCACGCCGCCCAGCAACACGCCCCGACCGCCGCGTGGTTGCTCGAGGCAACTCGCGCCGACCTGGATCGCCATGCGTCCGGCCACTTCGCTCATCGGCGCGAGCAGCGGCAGCCGGCCGCCGGGGCCCGTGACCGTCTCGTACGCGATCGCCACCGCCCCCGAGGCGAGCAGCGCCCTCGCCAGCGCCGCATCGGCGGCCAGGTGCAGATAGGTGAACAGCACCTGGCCGGGCCGCAGCCAGCGGACTTCCTGCGGCTGCGGCTCCTTGACCTTGACGATCAACTGCGCGCCGGAGAACACCGCCTGGGCATCGTCGACCAGGGTCGCACCGGCCGCGCGGTACTGCCCATCGTCCAGTCCTGCGGCAGCGCCGGCGCCGCACTGCACCAGCACCTCGTGGCCGTGCGCGCACAGCTCTCGCACGCTGGACGGCGTCAGCCCGACGCGGTGCTCGTGGACCTTGATTTCGGTGGGCACGCCGATGCGCATCGAGTCTCTCCCGTGGTGATCAGGCCGGGTTTCCGACCGGCATCAGTGCCAGTGCACGTTCGCCGGCGGGCAGCCGCAGCACGCGCCCGACCGCCTCGTCGTCGAAGCCGCCGACGACCAGACTGCCCAGCCCCAATGCGACGGCCTGCAGTGCGAGGTTCTGCGCCGCCGCGCCGGCCTCGAAGGCGGCATAGCGGGCCGCGCGGCTGCCGTACTTCGTTGCGCTGCGTGCCTCCACCGCGGTGATCGCCACCACGGCGGCCGCCATGCCCACCGACGCCTGGCCGAGGGCCGCCGCCTGCAAGCCCGCCGTCGTGGTCCGAACGTCGGAGCGGCGCAGCGCATGGACGTCGGGCAGGTAGCGATACCCCCCCGGCGCGAGGGCATCGACGCGCGCCGTGACCAGGTGCAGTTCCAGGGGGTAGAGCGCGCCTGCGGAAGGGGCGGTACGCCGTCCGCTCGCGCTGAGCCCCTGCGCTGCCCAAATCAACTGGCCGACCGCCGCCAAGGTGATGGACCCGGGGCCGAAACGACGCACCGATCGCCGCGCTGCCAGCGCCTCGGCCAGCGGCATGCCGCCGCGGCGTGCGGCCCTGCCGAGCGCGAGATCGGCCGCGGCCGCAGCGACCGCGGGCAGCAGCGTCAGGCTGCCAGCCGCGGCGAGGGCGCGTGCCAGTGCCGCGCGTCGTGCCGCATCGACGGCTTCCGGCTCGGGGAAAGCGGGGTGGGGCGACATCAGGCGCGACGATGGCAAGCGAACACGGCACCGCACTTGCGCTCGATCAATCGCAGCCGCCGGCACCACGGTAGACAGGCGGGACGCTCCCGTCACCTCATGCGCCGTCTGTTCGATTCCCGCCTCGTCAACGACGCCTTCGGCGATCCGGCGCTCTATGTCGACTTGCGCGACGAGGGTCGCGCACTGCTGTTCGACCTCGGCGACGTGAGCCGGCTGCCGCCGCGCCTGATGCTGCGCCTGTCGCAGGTGTTCGTCAGCCACACCCACATGGACCACTTCGCCGGCTTCGATGCGCTGCTGCGCGTGGTGCTGGGACGGATGCAGCGGCTCGCCCTGTTCGGCGGCCCCGGGTTCGTCGATCAGGTCGAGCATCGGCTGCGTTCCTACACCTGGAACGTGGTGCATCGCTACGCGGTCGAGCTGGTGCTCGAGGTGCGCGAGATGGGCCTCGACGGACAGGGGCGTTGCGCCCGGTTCTCCAGCCGCCATGGCTTCAGTCGCGAGGAAGGGGAAGCCTTCGTGGTGCAGGACGGCCTGCTGCACGACGAGGCGCTGCTGCGCGTGCGCGGCAGCTTCGTCGACCACGAGATGCCTTGTCTCGCCTTCGCGCTGGAGGAGAAGCCGCGACCGCGCGTCGACAAGGTGCGGCTCGCCGCCGAGGGGCTCGCCACCGGCGCCTGGTTGCGCGAGCTGCGGCTCGCCGTGCAGCGCGGCGCGCCGGCCGACACGCCGATCCGCCTGCACTGGCGCGACCGGCTCGGCGAGCACGAGGCGACGCGCAGCGTCGGCGAACTGGCGCGGCTGCTGCTCGACGTGGCGCCGGGCCAGCGCATCGGCTACGTCACCGACCTGCGCTTCACGCCGGCGAACCGGCAGGTGCTCGCCCGACTGCTTGCCGGCGTCGACCAGCTCTACATCGAGAGCGTGTTCCTCAGCGCCGAGGGCGAGCATGCACGGCGAAAGAACCACCTCACCGCATGGCAGGCCGGCCTGATCGCGCGCGAGCTCGGTGCCCGCTGCGTGGTGCCGTTCCACTTCTCGCCTCGCTACGCCGGGCGCGCCGCGGAACTCGAAGCCGAACTGCGGGCCGCGTGGTCCGGCAGCGGTTGAGGCTGGTCAACCGCACGAACGCCGGCCCGGCTAGATTGGCGACAGCTCCGACACCTCGACTGCCATGAAACTGCCGCTGCAGATCACCTTCCGGGACATGGTCCCGCTGCCCTCTCTGGAGGGCGAGATCCGGCGTCGCGTCGAGCGGCTCGACCATTGGAGGCACGGCGTGATGAGCTGCCACGTGGTCGTCGAGGCCGAGGGCAACCGGCATCGGCAGGGGCACGTGTACCGCGTCAAGGTCGACGTGCGCGTGCCCGAGGGCGAGATCGTCGCCGGAAGCCACCAGGGCGACGAGGACGTGATGGTGGCGTTGCACGGCGCGTTCGACGCGGTGGACCGGCAGATCGAGGACCACGTGCGCCGCCGGCGCGGGCAGACCAAGCAGCACCCGCTGGTGCTGCACGGCCGCATCGTCGCTCTCGACGACCAGGGCGTCGGCCGCATCGTCAGCGACGCTGGCGAGGAGTACCGCTTCGACCGCGGCATGGTCGACCATCCGAGCTACGAGCAGCTCGCCGTCGACCAGGAGGTGCGATTCCTCGAGGCGCTGGGTCGCGGCGGCCGCGAGGCGCGGCGCGTCTGCGCGGCCTGAGCCCGGGGCGGCGTTCAGCCGCCCGGTGGGGCATGGCCGTGCAGCCGGGCGATGCTCGCCACCGTGCGCGCCACCTCGTCGTCGCCCAGCGGTGGCGCGCAATGCCTGCGGTTCCAGGCGAGCAGCAGTTCGAGCACCACCGCGGGGTCGACGTCGCGCCAGAGCAGATGGCCGGCCAGCGAGGCGATGGTGTCGTTGCGCCGGCCTTCGGCGATGCGTTCGCGGATCACCTCCGGCCAGTGCGCGGCCGGGTGGCCGGCAGGGTGCGACGGCGGCCGGCGCCCGAAGAAGTGCGGCGGCAGTTCGGCCAGCCGGACGTCGTCCGGCCCGCGGCCGTCGCGCCAGGCGTAGCGGCGGCCGCTCGGGTGGATCGAAGGCGGCGCGACGACGCAGCCGCCGTCGCCGCGCACGTCGATGCCGGGGCGGATGGCAACACGGTTGGGCGTCCAGCAGCCGGGGTGGGCGTAGTAGAGGTGGCGGCCGCCGCCGCCAGTGATCGCCTCGACCGTGGCCTCCAGCCGGCCCTCTGCGGCCTCCGCCTCGTCCACGCTGGCCGGTCCGCCGTGGCGCAGGTCGACGTCGACGACCACCAGTCCCGACACTTTCCCGGTGACCAGACCCACGTTCGCGTCGGGCCAGCGGCGGAACCAGCCCGTGATCTCCGATTCGCCGGCGTGGCGCTGCTGGAAGCCGCGCCACGCCACCAGCGGGCGCTTGCCGTGCGGCTGCATCGGGATGACCGACCAGTCCCGCGCGGCATAGGCGAGGGCGGCCTCGAGCATCATGTGAACTCTCCCGGCAGTGGGGCCATTCGCGCTTGTGCCGCGCCGCGTGCCGGCGAAGGTTGAGGCTGATCAACCGCCGGCGGCGCTGTGCGCCTAGATTGGGCTCGCATGGAGAACAGGTATCGCGCGCCTGCCGAAGGTGTGCGCATCGGCCCGCAGGCGCTGGCCGGCAGCTTCGTCGCGGTGGCACAGCCGGTCGGCGTGGTCGCCTTCGCGCATGGCAGCGGCAGCAGCCGGGCAAGCCCGCGCAACCGGCATGTGGCCGAGGTTCTGCATTCGCACCGCCTGTGCACGCTGCTGCTCGACCTGCTGAGCCCCGAAGAAGCGGAGGTTCGCCAGTTCGTGTTCGACATCGACCTGCTCGCCGAGCGCCTTGCCCTCGCGCTCGACTGGCTGCGCAAGCGCCCCTCCACGCAAGGCCTGCGCATCGGCCTGTTCGGCGCGAGCACAGGCGCAGCAGCAGCCCTGCGGACGGCCGCGCGTCGCCCCGGTGATGTGGCGGCGGTGGTGTCCCGCGGTGGGCGGCCGGACCTGGCGGCGGCCGAGCTGCCACGAGTGCGTGCGCCAACCCTGCTCGTCGTCGGCGGGGCCGACACCGAGGTGCTGGCGCTCAACCGCGAGGCGCTGCGCAGCTTGTGCTGCGCGAAGCGCCTGGAGGTCGTGCCTGGCGCCACCCACTTGTTCGAGGAGCCGGGTGCGCTTGATGCGGTGGCGCACCTCGCCGCCGACTGGTTCACCGCCCACCTGAGCTGGAGCAGCCCATGAAGATCGCCTCGCTGTGCACGCGCCGTGTCGTCACCGTCGACGCCGAGGCCGGCCTCGCTCAGGCCGCCGCGCTGATGCGCGAACACCATGTCGGTGCGCTGGTCGTCACCAGGCAGACCGCGCAGGGCCTGGCAGTGAGCGGGCTCGTCACCGACCGCGACCTGGTGCTGGACGTGCTCGCCCGCGGCCTGGATCCTGCCGGCAGCCGCATCGGCGCGCTGGCCAGCGCCACCGTGGCCAGCGTGTCCGAGGACGATGACGCCTCCGCGGCCATCGCCGCCATGCAGGCCGCCGGCGTGCGGCGCCTGCTCGTCACCGATGCCGATGGAAGGCTCGCCGGCATCGTCTCGATCGACGACCTGCTGCGCGGCTTCGCCAACCAGTTCGCCGGGCTGGCCGGCGTGCTGCGGGCCGGCATCGACCGCGAGGTCAGCGAGACACTGCCGACGCCGCCGCTGCCCACCGACCTGCTGCGCATTCCCGCAGTGGGCACGGCGGGTTGGGGCCCGAGAGGCTGAGCGCGCTGCGCGTCGTGGCAGGCGCCTCGCCGGTGGAGGTGATCGAGACGCACATGTCCTGGGTGTTTCTTGCCGGCGACCAGGTGCTCAAGCTGAAGAAGCCGGTGCGCTATCCCTTCCTCGACTTCTCCACGCTGGAGGCGCGCGAGGCCTGTTGCCGGGAGGAGGTGCGGTTGAACCAGCGGCTCGCGCCGGGCGTCTACCGCGGACTGATGGTGCTGCAGGAGCGCGACGGCCGCCTCGCGCTGCGCGAGGAGGGCGAGGCGGCCACCGGACGCACGGTCGACTGGCTGGTGTGGATGAAGCGGCTGCCGCGCGAGCAGATGCTGGACCGCAGGCTCGCGATGGGCCGCGTCGAGCCCGCCGAGCTCGACGCCCTGGTGGCCGTGCTCTCCACCTTCTACCGCGATGCGCTGCGCATCGCGCCCGATCCGGCCGCCTATGGCGCACGCTTCGAGCGCGAGCACGCGGTCGACCGCGAACTGCTGCTGCGCCCGCAGTTCCAGGTGCCCGGCGCGGCGCCGGCGCTCGACCGCTTCGAGCGTGCGCTGAGGCAGGGACGCGGCCTGCTGCAGGCGCGCGCCGAACAGGGTCGCATCGTCGACGGCCATGGTGACCTGCGCCCCGAGCACGTTTGCCTGCTCGACCCGCCGGTGGTGATCGACTGCCTGGAGTTCAATGCCGCGCTGCGCCAGGTCGACCCCTTCGACGAACTGGCTTTCCTCGCGCTGGAATGCGACATGGCCGGCGCCGCGTGGATCGGCCCGCGGCTCGTGGCCGGCTGCGCCGCCGCGCTGCAGGACGCGCCGCCGGCGGCGCTGCTGCATCTCTACACCGCCGGCCGGGCGCTGCTGCGCGCGCGTCTGGCGATCGCGCACCTGCTCGATCCGCGGCCGCGCACGCCCGAGCGCTGGCCGCCGCAGGCGCAACGCTACGTGACGCGCGCGCTGTGCGCGCTCGACGCCTTCGAGCGTGGCGACGCCTTCAGCGTCGCCATGCCAGGTGGCTGTCCCTGATCGCGGCGGCGAGCAGGGGCACGGCCGGGACGACCTGCAGCCTGCCGCGCACCGCCGCGTCGGCCGGCAGGCGGAACGGCGGCACGCTGTCGCAGACCACCACGCGCGCGATCGCCGGGTCGGCCAGCGCCTGGGCGGCCCCGCCGACGAAGAGGCCATGCGCGGCGAAGGCATGCACCTCGAGCGCGCCCGCCTCGCGCAGCGCGGCGGCGGCGCGCTGCATCGTCTCGCCGCTGGCGATGAGGTCGTCGAGCAGCAGCACCGTCGCGCCTTCCACCTCGCCGGCCACCAGCCGCAGGCTGCTCACCACGCCGGCGCTGCGCCGCTTGTCGACCATCGCGAATCCGACCGGCCGGCGCAGCCGCGCCTCCAGCGACTCCCGCCACAGCTGCGCCCGCTTCACGCCGCCGGGGTCGGGCGAGGCCACCGCGAGGCTGCCCGTGGCCTGCGCGGCCAGCTCGTCGACGACGGCATCGAAGGCCGGGTGCGCGCTCAACGCCTGCACCGGCCGGCGGAAGGCGTTCTGGAAGGCGCCGATGTCGTGCGGCTCGAGCACGATCAGCTGGTCGGTGCCCACGGCCTCGAGCAGCTGCGCCACGTAGCGCAGCGCCAGCGGGTCGAAGGGCTTGGTGCGTCGGTCCTTGCGCGCGTAGGCGAGGTAGGGCACGACCGCGGTGATGCGCGCCGCGCCGTGGTCGCGCAGCGTGGCGATGAACATCAGCAGCCGCACCAGCTTGTCCTGCGGGCTCTCGGCCGGACCGCCGTGCAGGCCGGCGACCACGTAGGCATCGTCGCCGCGCGGATCGGTCAGCGGCCGCCACTTGTGTTCGCCGTCCTCGAAGGCGCGGTCTTCGTGCGGCGCCAGCGTCTCGTCCAGCGCCTGCGCGAGCGCGGGCGCCAGCGTGCAGGTGGGATCGAGCGAATGGATCAGCATGTCGTGTCACTCCCAATGCGCGGTGGCGAAGGCCTGGATGAAGCGCTCCAGTTCTCCGGCCGGCAGCGCGTCGATGCCGGCCGCCGCGGCCCGCCCGCTGCCGCCGAAGGTGGTGCAGACCCGACTGGCGCCGTGCGGGTTGGCACGCGGGGCGCGCACGCTGACCATCAGGTCGCCGCTGCGCCGTGGGCGAAGCACCGCCTGTGCCTGCGCCGGCCGCTCGGCCGCGAGCTCGTTCGCGAGCACACCCGAGACGCGCCGGCTCCATGGCGCGTCGGGCAGCACGACCACGCGTGCGCGCTCGCTCTGCCACGAAGGGCACAGCGCCAGGGCCTGGCGCAGGTCCGCCTCGCGCTGGCTGTCGATCTCGTCGATCACCGGCTCGCCCGCGAGCATCGAGAACGGGTCGTCGTGGCGGGCCATCAGCGCGTACAGCGCCGCGGGAGCGATGCACACGTCGGACGCCTCGTCACCGTAGGCGTTGTAGTTGATCGCGCGACCGAGCCGCCGCAGTGCGGCGATCTGCGTGTCGCCGAAGCGGCTCTGAGCGGCCAGGCGGTCGGCCACGTCCGTCAGTTCGTCGCCATAGGCGCCAGCCAGCGCCCAGGCGCGATGCCGTCCGCCCAGGGCGCGGTCTACCAGCAGGCTGGAGCAGACCTCGGCATCGAAGTCCAGGTGCGCCTCCAGGCGTGCGTGCACCGGCACGTCGCTGGCGGCGTGGTGGTCGAACCAGCGCACCTGCACGCCGCGCTCGAGCAGGCGGGTCAGCGCGGTCCGGTTCCGATCCAGCGAGACGTCGCAGACCAGCACCTCGTCGACGCCGTCTTCGGGCACGCGCTGCAGCAGGGCAATCTCGCGCTTCAGTCCGGTGACCAGCGTTGCCGCCGCCGGCTCGTGCAGCCGCCACTGGCGCACCGCGCACAGCCCGTCGGCGTCGCCGTTGCAGACGTCGTAGCGGCGGGGCGCTGTGGTGCCGGGCAGGGTCATTCGAGAACGGTGGCTGAGCCGGAGGCGGGCTCGACCTTAACGGCCCGGCGCGACGTGCGCTTGCGTCGGCTCAATCGCCACAGGGGCATCTCGGCGCACAAGTGCAGCGGGAGGATGCCGATGCAGGATCACTGGGAGCATTTCGAGCATGGCGCGGACATCGGCGTGCGAGGGCTCGCCGCGACGAAGGCGGGTGCCTTCGAGCAGGCCGCGCTGGCGTTGACCGCGGTGGTGGCCGACCCGGCGAGCGTGATGCCGCGGCGCGGCGTGGACATCGACTGCCGCGCCCCCGACGACGAACTGCTGCTCGCTCACTGGCTCAACGCAGTGATCCGCGAGATGGGCTCGCGGCACATGCTGTTTGCCCAGTTCGACGTGCGCCTCGACGGCCGGCATCTTCACGGTCGCGCGTTCGGCGAGTCCATCTCGCCGTCGCGCCATCATCCCACGGTCGAAGTGAAGGGCGCCACCTGTACCGCGCTTCGTGTCGTGCCGCAGGACGACGGCTGGCTCGCCCAGACCGTGGTGGACGTCTGATGGACATCGCCTCGCTGGTCCGTCGCGGTCACTGCGCCTGGGAGATCCCTCGCGAGGGTGCGATGCGCGTGCCGGCCATCGTCTACGGCAGCGAGGCGCTGCTGCGCGCGATGGACGACAAGGTGCGCGAGCAGGCGGTCAACGTGGCGACGCTGCCGGGCATCGTCGCCGGCTCGTTCGCCATGCCCGACGCACACTGGGGCTACGGCTTCCCGATCGGAGGCGTGGCGGCTTTCGACGCCGATGCCGGTGGCGTCGTCTCGGCCGGCGGCGTCGGCTTCGACATCTCCTGCGGCGTGCGCTGCCTGCTCACCGGGCTGTCGCGCGAGTCGCTCACGCCGGCGCTGCAGCAGCGCCTGGCCGACGCGCTGTTCGCGCACATCCCCGCGGGCGTGGGCAGCACCGGCCACATCCGTCTCAACCACGAGCAGATGGACGACATGCTGACCGGCGGCGCGCGTTGGGCGGTCGATCAGGGGTGGGGCGAGCCGGCCGACCTCAGGCGCATCGAGGAGCAGGGCCAGATGCGCCACGCCAAGCCGGGCTGCGTGTCGCAGCAGGCGCGGCGCCGCCAGCGCCAGGAGATGGGCACACTGGGCAGCGGCAACCACTACCTGGAGCTGCAGGAGGTCACCGAGCTGTTCGACGAGCGCATCGCCGCCGCCTTCGGCCTGCGGCGCGGCGAGATGGTGGTGATGATCCACTGCGGCTCGCGTGGACTGGGCCACCAGATCGGCAGCGAGTTCCTGCTGCGCATGGCCGAGGAGGCGCCGCGCCACGGCCTGCAGCTCGCCGACCGCGAGCTGGCCTGCGCGCCGATCCGCTCCGCGCTCGGTCAGGAGTACCTCGGTGCGATGCGCGCCGCGATCAACTGCGCGCTGGCGAATCGGCAGATCCTCACCCACCTGGTGCGCGAGGTGTTCGCCAAGCACCTGCCGGATGCGCGGCTGAGCCTGCTCTACGACGTGTCGCACAACACCTGCAAGCTGGAGACGCACCGTGTCGACGGCCAGCCGCGCGAGCTGTACGTGCACCGCAAGGGCGCGACACGCGCCTGGGGGCCCGGCCACCCGGAACTGCCGACGGAGCTTCGGGACGCGGGGCAGCCGGTGCTGATCGGCGGCTCGATGGGCACCGGCTCCTACGTGATGGCCGGCACGGCCGCCTCGGCGTCGCTCGCCTTCGCCTCGGCCTGCCATGGTGCCGGCCGCGCCATGAGCCGCCACCAGGCGCTGAAGACCTGGCACGGCCGCGAAGTGGTGGACGAACTCGCGCGGCGCGGTATCGTCGTGCGCAGCCCCTCCTCGCGCGGCGTGGCCGAGGAGGCGCCAGGTGCCTACAAGGATGTCGCCGAAGTGGTCGAGGCGGCGCAGACGGCCGGGCTGGCGCGAACCGTGGCACGCCTGTCGCCGCTGGTGTGCGTGAAGGGCTGATCGGCCGTGGAGGAGGGCCTCACGCTGGTGCTTGGCGGCGACGTGATGACCGGCCGCGGCATCGACCAGATCCTCGCCCGACCCGGCGACCCGGCACTCTACGAGTCCTTCGTGCGCGACGCGCGCGACTACGTGCGCCTGGCGGAGCGCGTCAACGGGCCCATCCCGCGCCGCGTCGATCCCGCCTACGTGTGGGGCGATGCGCTCGCCGAACTGACCGGCCACGGCCCGTGCCTGCGCATCGTCAACCTGGAAAGCGCGGTCACCCGCGCCGGCGAGCCCTGGCCGGGCAAGGGCATCCACTACCGCATGCACCCGGACAACGTCGCCTGCCTGAACGCCGCCGGCCTCGACGCCTGCGTGCTGGCCAACAACCACGTGCTCGACTGGGGCCGGGCCGGCCTGGAGGAGACGCTGGCCACGCTGCAGGCCGCCGGGCTGCGTACCGCCGGTGCCGGCCGCAGCGGCGACCTGGCCTGGGCACCGGCCGGCCTGGACGGGAGCGCGGGACGGCATCTGTTGCTGTTCGCCTGCGCCGCCGCCAGCAGCGGCGTGCCGCCGGAATGGGCGGCGGAGCGGGGTCGTGCGGGTGTGGCCCTGCTGCCCGACCTGTCGGATGCGACGGCGCGCCGGCTGTCCGACGACGTGGCGCGCCACCGCCGTGACGGCGACCTGGTGGTGCTGTCCGTCCACTGGGGCGGCAACTGGGGCACCGAGATCCCGAGCGCGCACCGGCGCTTCGCGCACCGGCTGATCGACTCGGGCGCCGTCGACCTGATCCACGGCCACTCCTCCCACCACCCGCTGGCCATGGAGGTGTACCGCGATCGCCTGATCCTCTACGGCTGCGGCGACCTGATCAACGACTACGAGGGGATCGAGCCGCACGGCGCGCTGCGCAGCGACGTGGGCTGCCTGTACCGCGTCCGGCTCGCGGTGGACGGCGCGCTGCGAAGCGCGGAGGTCGTGCCGATGCGCATGCGGCGCTTCCGCCTCGAGCGTGCCGATCCGGCAGCGATGCGCTGGGTCGCCGCGCTCTTCGACGAGGGTGGCCGTGCGCTGGGCACGCGGGTCGAAGTCAAGCGCGACGGCGTGCTGGGCCTGTGCAGCGCGTCGTGACGCATTTCTTGCGTGGCCTCAATGGGCTTGGGGGCCGGCCGGCGGAGCATGACGCGCGAACCTTCACGCGAATCGCAAGGACACGACCATGAGCCCGAAGCTGAGTGCCGGCGACATCTGCAACCGCATCGTGAGCTTCGCCGAGCGCGATCTGTCGGTGCTGCGCGCTGCACAGCTGATGCGCGACCATCACGTGGGCTGTCTGGTCGTCGTCGACGAGTCCAGTGGCGCGCGCCTGGTGGCGGGCATGCTGACCGACCGCGACATCGTCACTGCGGTGATCGCGAAGGAAGTCGACCCGGCCAAGCTGCGCGTGGAGGACGTGATGAGCGCCGACGCGGTCACGGCGCGGGAGGACGACTCGCTCACCGACCTGCTGCGCACGATGCGTCGTCGCGGCCTGCGCCGGCTGCCGGTCGTCGACGCCCGCGGGGCGCTGCTCGGGCTGGTCACGCTCGACGACCTGCTCGCACTGCTGGCCGGCCAGCTCGCCGACATGGCGCAGGCCATCCAGACCGAGCAGCAGCTCGAACTCGAGGCGCGTCCCTCAGGGCGCTGAAGGGGCGGCCGCCGCGTCGAGGGCGGCGATGACTTCGTCGTCGCTCACCTGATGGAAGTCGACGTAGTGGTTGCCGATGGCGTGGAAGAACTCCGGCTGCGCCAGGCAGACGATCTCGTCGACCTCCGAGCGCAGTTCGGCCAAGGTGTCGCCCGGCGCCACCGGGACGGCGATGACGAGACGCTTCGGATGCATCCTGCGCAGGCCCTTGAGCGCCGCGCGCATGGTCGTGCCGGTGGCGATGCCGTCATCGACGACGATCACCGTTGCGCCTTCCACCGCCAGCGGCGCTCGGCCGCGCAGGTAGACATGGCGGCGCCGCTCGATCTCGCGCAGTTCGCGCGCCTTCTCCTTCTCGATGTACTCGCTGTCGGCACCGGTCAGCGCGCTGGTCGATGCGTCGATCACCAGCTGCGGCGGGTTGCCGTCGACCACCGCGGCCACGGCCAGCTCGGGCTGCCAGGGGGCGCCGATCTTGCGCACCAGCAGCAGGTCCAGCGGCGCCTTCAGCGCCCGTGCCACTTCGAGACCGATCGGCAGCCCGCCGCGCGGCAGCGCCAGCACCACCACGCGGCCCTCGTGCGGCGTGGCAGCCAGACGCTTGGCGAGCAGTCGCCCGGCCTCGGCGCGGTTGGCGAAAGCCCCGCTCATCGCTTCTTGTCCTTCGCCGATTCCATGGAACCGCATCTTCCCCGCGCGCCAAGGCAGCGCATTGAGCCGCCTCACTGGCGCGCTGCCGCCGCCCCGTCACTTTCCGCAGTCGCCGCCCATCGACACCGTGCCATCCTTGCACTCGGTCAGGATGGGTGCCTCGTCGCGATCGGCCGTCACCTGGCCCGGCGCGTAGACGATCTTCTTGCGGCCGAGGTCGCAGCTGCCGACCACCTTGCCAGTGACCTTCGCGTCCCGGTCCACCACGGTCAGCGCGTAGCCCGAGGCTCCAGAGGCCTTGATCTTCCTGTCGATGCTGGCGCGGATCGTCTCGCAGTTGTCCGCCAGGGCCGCGCCGGGGGCGATCAGCAGGCACAGCGTCGCGATGCCGGCGTGGCTCATGGTTCCTCCGCGTCGATGCGAAGCTGCCGACGCACCGCGCCGCGTACCTGGGTGACGGCGCGAACACGCAGGCCGGCGCCTTCGGGCAACTCGACGGTGCAGTGGTAGTCCAGACTGTCGGTCTGGCCCGGATTGCTGGTCGGGATGCGGCGCGACCAGCGCTGCCTGCCGTCCAACTCCACCGTCAGTGCATGCCAGGCGCCTTCCGGGTCGTCCGGGCAACGCACGACGAAGCGCACATCGACGTGAAAGCGGCGGCTGCGCGTCAGGGAAGGGGGGATGTCGAGCGTGGCGACGTCGGCGTCGGCCACGTCGGTCCGCCAGTGTTCGGTGGTGGGGTCCGGCATGAGGCGGAGCTTGCCATGATCGTGCAGGGGGTGGCGGGGGCTGCCAGAATGGGTGGAACTCCTGTCTGAAGCGAATGATCTCCAGCGTCCTGTTCGTCTGCATGGGCAACATCTGCCGCTCGCCGACGGCCGAAGCGGTGATGCGGTACAAGCTGCGCGAGGCGGGCCTGCACGTTGCCGTGCGGGTGGACTCGGCCGGCACCCATGCCTGGCACGCCGGCGCCCCGCCGGATGGCCGATCGCAGACGCATGCGGCCCGGCGCGGTTACGATCTCGCTGCACTGCGAGCCCGCGAGGTGGTGGAGGCCGACTTTGACCAGTTCGACCTCATCCTGGCCATGGACTGGGACAATCTCGCCCTGCTCGAGGAGCGCTGCCCCCCGCCGTATCGGCGCAAGCTGGGGCGGTTGACCGAGCATTGCCGGCTGCACGACAGCCCGGTGGTGCCGGATCCTTACGCCGGCGGGCCGCAGGGCTTCGAGGAAGTGCTCGACCTGGTCGAAGACGCCTGCGATGGATTGGTGGGACTGATCCGGCGGCAGCCCCTGAGCGCTTGAGGGGAACTTCCGGGGTCGATCCCGACCAAAACAGTCGGTCTCAGGTATACTCGACCAAACCGCTCGGGATTGTCCGAGGGTGGGCGGGAGCCGACTGTCTGGACAGTTTCCAGAACCCTCGTGCCTTTGCCGGCTTTAGGAGATTTGAGATGCGATTGACCACCAAGGGCCGTTTTGCCGTGACCGCCATGATCGACCTGGCGCTGCGTGAGCACACCGGGCCCGTGGCCCTGGCCGCGATCAGTGCCCGCCAGCAAATCTCGTTGTCCTATCTTGAACAACTGTTCGGCAAGCTGCGTCGCCACGAACTGGTGGAGAGCACGCGTGGTCCGGGCGGTGGCTACTCGCTCGGCCGCAAGGCCGAGGAGATCACGGTCGCCGACATCATCGTCGCCGTCGACGAGCCGATCGACGCCACCGGCTGCGGCGGCAAGGGCGACTGCATGGGTGAAGACAGCGGCAAGTGCATGACGCACGACCTCTGGGCCAGTCTGAACGCCAAGATGATCGAGTTCCTCGACTCGGTGTCGCTGAAGAAGCTGGTCGACGAGCAGATCGCCAAGGGGGTCTCGATCGAGGAGCACCCGGTCAAGCGCGCGATCTCGTCGCAGCCGGTCGTCAAGCCGATCAAGGTGACCGCGCCGAACTCGGTGTTCGCCCTCGGCAACGCCTTCACCAAGTAACCGGCCTTCGCTTTCCGCCTCGCGTTCTGCCATGGAAATGACCCCGCACTTCCCGATCTACATGGACTATGGCGCCACCAACCCGGTGGACCAGCGCGTCGTCGACGCGATGATCCCCTGGCTGCGCGAGCATTTCGGCAACCCGGCGTCGCGCAGCCACGCCTGGGGATGGGAGGCGGAGGCAGCGGTGGAGAAGGCGCGCGAACAGGTGGCCGAACTGGTCGGCGCGGACCCGCGCGAGATCGTCTGGACTTCCGGCGCCACCGAGTCGAACAACCTCGCGCTGAAGGGCGCGGCACAGTTCTACAAGGGCCGTGGCAAGCACATCGTCACCGTGAAGACCGAGCACAAGGCGGTGCTCGACACGGTGCGCGAACTGGAGCGGCAGGGCTTCGAGGCCACCTATCTCGACGTGCAGGAAGACGGCCTGCTCGACCTGGAGAAGTTCAAGGCCGCGCTGCGCCCGGACACCATCCTGGTCTCGGTGATGTTCGTCAACAACGAGATCGGCGTGATCCAGGACATCGCGGCGATCGGCGCGATCTGCCGCGAGCGCGGCATCATCTTCCACGTCGATGCGGCGCAGGCCACCGGCAAGGTCGCGATCGACCTGAAGACGCTGCCGGTCGACCTGATGAGTCTGGCCTCGCACAAGACGTACGGCCCCAAGGGCATCGGCGCGCTCTACGTGCGACGCAAGCCGCGTGTGCGCATCGAGGCACAGATGCACGGCGGTGGCCACGAGCGCGGCATGCGCTCGGGCACGCTGCCCACGCACCAGATCGTCGGCATGGGCGAGGCCTTCCGCATCGCCCGCGAGGAGATGGGCACGGAGAGCGAACGCATCCGCATGCTGAGCAAGCGGCTGCTCGACGGCCTGAAGGACATCGAGCAGACCTTCCTCAACGGCCACCCCGAGAAGCGCGTGCCGCACAACGTCAACATGAGCTTCAATTTCGTCGAGGGCGAGTCGCTGATCATGGGCATCAAGGGCATCGCGGTGTCCTCGGGATCGGCATGCACTTCGGCCAGCCTGGAGCCGAGCTACGTGCTGCGCGCACTGGGGCGTTCCGACGAACTGGCGCACTCGAGCCTGCGCATGACGATCGGCCGGTTCACGACGGAAGAGGAGATCGACTACGTGGTCAGCACCCTGAAAGACCGCGTGGCAAAACTGCGCGAGCTCTCCCCGCTGTGGGAGATGTACCAGGACGGCGTGGACATCAGTGCCATCCAGTGGACGGCACATTGAACGAGTTGTTGGAGCACCACCATGGCATACAGCGAGAAGGTTATCGAGCACTACGAGCATCCGCGCAACGTCGGTTCATTTGAGAAGAGTGACGACACCGTGGGCACCGGCATGGTCGGCGCCCCGGCCTGCGGCGACGTGATGAAGCTGCAGATCAAGGTCAACCCGGTCACCGGCCTGATCGAGGACGCGAAGTTCAAGACCTACGGCTGCGGCTCGGCGATCGCGTCGAGCTCGCTGGTCACAGAATGGGTCAAGGGCAAGTCGCTCGACGAGGCGCTGACGATCAAGAACACCCAGATCGCCGAAGAACTGGCGCTGCCGCCGGTGAAGATCCACTGCTCCATCCTCGCCGAGGATGCGATCAAGGCGGCGGTCAACGACTACAAGGCCAAGACCGGCCAGACACAGTGAACCCAGCGACCATGGCAGTCACCCTGACCGAAGCAGCAGCCCGCCATGTCACGCGCTACCTGGCCAAGCGGGGCAAGGGCGTCGGCGTGCGCCTGGGCGTGAAGACCACGGGCTGCTCGGGCCTGGCCTACAAGCTCGAGTACGCCGACGAGTTCGCGCCCGAGGACGTCGTCTTCGAAGGCCATGGCGTCAAGGTGCTGGTCGACCCGAAGAGCCTGCCCTACATCGACGGCACCGAACTCGACTTCGTGCGCGAGGGGCTGAACGAGGGCTTCAAGTTCCATAACCCGCGCGAGAAAGACCGCTGCGGCTGCGGCGAGTCGTTCCGCGTCTGACCGACTGCCGATGACCCGAAGGCGCGGCCCGGAGCCGCGCTTTTTCTTTCGATGACCGTTGCCACCGTCTTCACACTGCGCGCCGAGAGCCCCGACCAGGCGGAGGTGCGCGCGCTGTTGGCCGAACTCGACGTCTACCTCGGCGGCCTCTACGCGCCCGAGCACAACCACATCCTCGACGTCGAGGCGCTGCTCGCCCCCGAAGTCAGTTTCCTCGTCGCACGGCATGCGGGCCGCGCGGTCGGCTGCGGCGCGGCGCGGCGGATGCCGGGCGAGGCGGCGACGCAGGGCCACCCGTACGGCGAGATCAAGCGCATGTACGTGAGACCGGCCTGTCGCGGACAGCGCCTCGGCGAGCAACTGCTTGCCGAACTCGAGGACGGACTGAAGCGCCGAGGCCTCGAGCTGGCTCTGCTGGAGACCGGCGACGCCCAGCCGGAGGCACTGCGCCTGTACGAGCGCTGCGGCTACGTGCGACGTGCACCCTTCGGTGGCTACGAGGACAACGGTACCAGCCTGTTCTACGAGAAGAGACTCGCATGAAGCTGGATGCCAACGACTTCGAACTGTTCGGCGTGCCGCAACGCTTCGCGCAGGACCGTGCCGAACTCGACGCGCGCTGGCGCACTCTGCAGGCCGAGGTGCATCCCGACCGCTTCGCCGCGGAAGGCGCGTCGGCCCAGCGTGTCGCGGTGCAGTGGGCGGTGCGCGTCAACGAGGCCTACCAGCGCCTGAAGGACCCGCTCAAGCGCGCCGCCTACCTGTGCGGGTTGTCCGGCCAGCCGATCGACGCCGAGAACAACACCGCCATGCCCGGCGCCTTCCTGATGCAGCAGATGGAGTGGCGCGAAGCCCTCGACGAGGCGCGCAGCATCGAGGAGGTCGAGGCGCTGGCCGAGCAGGTGGACGCACATCGGCGTGACGCCATCGCGCGACTGCAGCACACGCTGGACGAACAGCAAGATGCGGCTTCGGCGGCAGAGCAGGTGAGAGCCCTCATGTTCGTCGAGCGCTTTGCGCTGGACGTCGATCGACGCCTCGAGGCGCTGGGACAATAGCGCCATGGCCCTGCTCCAGATCTCCGAACCCGGCGGTACGCCCGACCCGCATCAGCGCCGCATTGCTGTCGGCATCGACCTCGGGACCACGCACTCGCTGGTGGCCTCGGTGCGGCACGGCGTCTCCGAATGCCTGCCCGACGAGCACGGTCGGGTGATCCTGCCTTCCGCCGTGCGCTACCTGCCGCAAGGGCGGCGCCAGATCGGTGCGGCGGCGCTGGCCGATGCCGCGCTCGACCCGCGCAATACCGTCGTCTCGGTGAAGCGCTTCATGGGTCGCGGCCTGGCCGACATCGCCGGGCGCGAGAAGCTGCCCTACGAGTTCGTCGACGCGCCGGGCATGCTGAAGATCCGTACGGTCGACGGCGAGAAGTCGCCGGTGGAAGTCTCGGCCGAGATCCTCGCCGCGTTGCGCCAGCGTGCCGAGGACAGTTTCGACGACGAGCTGTTCGGGGCGGTGATCACGGTGCCCGCCTATTTCGACGACGCGCAGCGCCAGGCCACCAAGGACGCCGCGCAACTCGCCGGACTGAACGTCCTGCGGCTGATCAGCGAGCCCACGGCGGCGGCGATCGCCTACGGGCTGGAGCATGGCGCCGAAGGCCTCTACGCCGTGTACGACCTGGGTGGTGGCACCTTCGACATCTCGTTGCTGCGCCTGTCGGCCGGCGTGTTCGAGGTCGTGGCCACCGGCGGCGACTCGGCGCTGGGCGGCGATGATTTCGACGCCGCGCTCGCGGAGCACGCGCTTCGGCGCGCCGGGCTGGACGCAACCACGCCCGAGGACAAGCGGTCTATCCTTGCCGCCGCACGTGCGGCCAAGGAGAAGCTCTCGCAGGCCGACCACGCCACGCTGGCCTGTCCGCTGGCCGCCGGCGAGCTCGACGTGCGCATCACGCGCGACGAATTCGTCGCCCTGACCGAGCCGCTGATCGCGCGCACGCTCGTCGCGGTGCGCAAGGTGTTGCGCGACGCCAAGGTCGGCAAGGGCGAGGTCAAGGGGGTGGTGATGGTCGGGGGCTCCACGCGCATGCCGCGCGTTCAGGCCGCGGTCGGCGAGCTGTTCGGCATGACGCCGTTGACCAATCTCAATCCCGACGAGGTGGTGGCGCTCGGCGCCGCCATTCAGGCCAACGCGCTGGCCGGCAACGCCGGCGCCGACGAACTGTTGCTGCTCGACGTGATCCCGCTGTCACTGGGCCTCGAAACCATGGGCGGCCTGGTCGAGCGCATCATCCCGCGCAACAGCACCATCCCCACCGCTCGTGCGCAGGACTTCACCACCTTCAAGGATGGCCAGACCGCGATGGCCATCCACGTGCTGCAAGGCGAGCGCGAGCTGATCTCCGACTGCCGATCGCTGGCGCGCTTCGAGCTGCGCGGCATTCCACCGATGGTGGCAGGCGCAGCACGCATCCGCGTCACCTTCCAGGTCGATGCCGACGGCCTGCTGAGCGTCAGCGCGCGCGAGGAAGGCTCGGGGGTGCAGGCGGCGATCAGCGTCAAGCCGAGCTACGGCTTGTCGGACGAGGACATCGCGCGCATGCTGAGCGAGAGCTTCTCCACCGCGGAGGCCGACATGCGCGAGCGCAGCCTGCGCGAGTCGCGCGTCGAGGCCGAACGGCTGCTGCTGGCCACGCAGGCGGCGCTGCAGGCCGACGGTGACCTGCTCGACGCCGCCGCGCGCCGGGCCATCGACGAGCAGATGGCTGCCGTGTCACGCGCCCGCGAGAGCACCGACCACCACCGCATCGACGAGGCCGTCGAGGCCTTGGCCAAGAGCACCGAAGCGTTCGCCGCCGAACGCATGAACCGCGGCATCCGCCAGGCCCTGGCCGGAAAGCGCGTCGAGGAAGTCTGAGCATGCCCGTCATCCGCATCCTGCCGCACCCCGATTACTGCCCCGAAGGCGCCGAGATCACGGCGCCGGCCGGTACTTCGCTGTGCGAGGCCATGCTCGACAACGACGTCGAGATCGAGCACGCCTGCGAGATGAGTTGCGCATGCACCACCTGCCACGTGGTGGTGCGCGAGGGTTTCGAGTCGCTGGGCGAGATGGACGAGAGCGAGGAAGACCTTCTCGACCGAGCCTGGGGCCTGGAGCCCACCTCGCGGCTGTCCTGCCAGGCCATCCTGTCGAACAAGGACGTCACGATCGAGATTCCGAAGTACTCGATCAATCACGCCAAGGAAAAGCACTGAAAAAAGTGCCCCAGGCCGGGAAGGCCTGAGGCATCTTCAAAGGGACATGCCCTGCTGAGGAGACAGCGACAGGTGCTCTGCCACCCGTCACAGCTTCACAAGCAAGTGGCGTGCCGGCAGGCCGGCGATTTCAATGCTGGCGGCCGCAGTCCTCCAGGAAGCCGATCAGTTCCTCGCGCAGCTCGTAGTACCGCGCGTGGTTGAGAAGCCCCTCGCGAGTGCGAGGACGTTGCAGCGGCACATCCATGACGCGCCCGATCTTGGCGCGAGGGCCGTTGCTCATCATCACCACGCGGTCGGCCAGGAGGATGGCTTCGTCCACGTCGTGAGTGACCATGATGGCGGTGACCTGGCTGCGCGACCAAACCTCCATCAGTACCTCCTGAAGTTCCCATCGCGTCAGCGAATCCAGCATGCCGAAGGGCTCGTCCAGCAGCAGCAGCTTGGGATTGAGCGCGAACGCCCGTGCGATCCCGACGCGCTGCTTCATGCCGTTGGACAATTCCGAGGCCTTCTTGTCCATCGAACTGCCGAGCCCGACGCGGTTGAGGTAGTAGCCCACCGTGTCCTCCCGTTCGCCGGGCGAGGCGTGCGGAAAGACACGCTCGACCCCGAGCATGACGTTGTCGTGCGCACTCAACCAGGGCACCAGGCTCGGCGCCTGAAACACCAGGCCCCGGTCCGGACCGGCATCCATCACTTCGCGTCCGTCAAGGACGATGACGCCTTCGGTGATGCCCGTCAGGCCTGCCACCATCGACAGAACGGTCGACTTGCCGCAACCGGAGTGGCCGATGATCGAGATGAACTCCCCCTTGCGCATCTTCAGGTCGAAGCCGTCGACGACGGTCTGCGGGCCTTTCGGCGTCGGGTACACCTTGACCAGGCGGGAGAACTCGACATAGCGGTCGTCGCCGGACCTGGCCGCAGCTGCCGCAGGATTCAGCGGCGACTGGGCTGGCACGGCACGAAGCTCCGACTCGATGCGCTCGACGACGTCTGCGTGCCGAAGGCCCATGAGCGAGGCCACGCTGCGCGTGGGGGCGGCGGAGCTCGCCTTGGGTGTCAGCTGAGGCAGCTGGAAGACCTTCGCTCCCTGCATGGCCTGGCGCTGGTGCGCCATGCCGATCAGGTACTGCGTGATTTCACCGCGAAGCTCCTGGAAGCGCCGGTCGTGGTTCATCTCTCGGCGATCACGCGGTCTGGCCACGTCGACCAGGAAAGAGGGGCCCAGCCTGGCGCGCGGCCCGATGTCGAGCGGGATGATGCGGTCAGCCACCATCAACGCCTCATCGACGTCGTTGGTGATCATCAGCACCGTCTTCCTGTCTTCGCTCCAGATCTTGACGATCTCGTCCTGCAGGTTGGCGCGCGTCAACGCATCCAGGGCGGACAGCGGCTCATCGAGCAACAGCACGTCAGGGTCGGTGGCCAGGGCGCGAGCCACCGACACCCGCTGGCGCATGCCGCCGGAGAGCTGGGCAGGCATCTTGTCGATGGCCGGACTCAGGCCGACCATGGCGACGTACCGCTTGACGCGTTCGGCGCGCTGCGCAGCACTGTCCTGGGCAAAGACGCGGTCGACCGCCAATGCCACGTTCTGGCGAACGCTCAGCCATGGCATCAGCGAGTAGTTCTGGAACACGATCCCTCGATCCGGGCCGGGCTCCGTGATCGGTTGACCGTCCTTCAGGACGCCGCCGCTGTCGGCGCTGATCAGACCGGCCAGCAGGCTGACCAGCGTGGTCTTCCCGCTCCCGGAGAAGCCGACGATGGCGACGAACTCGCCTTGATCGACGCGCAGGTTCAGCCCCTCGAGCACGCAGACGCGGCTCGCACCGCTTCCATAGCTCTTGCTGACGTTGCGCAGTTCAAGGGAGGCACTGGCCAAGGCCGGCGCGGAGGGTGTCGCCGGACTCGACGCCAGCGTGCGCCCGGACTGCGGCGGATGTGTTGGCAGCTTCAACGCGGTGTTCATGGGGTGGCCCTCGTCAGCTTCGCGCGAAGAGGTTCTGGAGAACTTGCATGGCCCGATCGAGCGCGAAGCCGATCACTCCGATGGTGAACACGGCGACCATGATGCGGCCGAGCGAGTCCGAACTGCCGTTCTGGAATTCGTCCCAGACGAACTTGCCGAGTCCGGGGTTCTGCGCGAGCATTTCCGCCGCGATCAGCACCATCCAGCCCACGCCCAGCGACAGGCGCATGCCGGTGAAGATGAAGGGCAGGGCCGATGGCAGGATGATCTTGCGAACGCGTGTGGAGAGCGGCAGCTTCAGTACCTTTCCCACGTTCACGAGGTCCTTGTCCACCGAGGTCACGCCGACGGCCGTGTTGATCAGCGTGGTCCACAGGGAGCACAGCGTGACCGTGATTGCCGAGACCAGGAACGACTTCTGGAACATCGGCGGCCCGCTCGTGACGTACACGGCGCTGACCACCAGCGTGACGATCGGAAGCCAAGCCAGCGGCGAAACCGGCCGGAAGATCTGCACGATCGGATTGATGGCGGACTGCACGATCTTCGACGACCCGGCCAGGATGCCCAAGGGGACGGCGATGATGGTGGCCAGCAGAAAGCCGGTGAAGACCGTGTACAGACTCGTGAAGATCTGATCGATGTAGGTCGGCTTGCCGGTCCACTCGAAATGTCGAGGCTGGTAGTTCGGATCCTCGGCCAGACGTTCCTGGTTGCGCTTGTCCTGTCGCTCGTAGAACTCGCGGCGCTTGATCCGTTCGCCGAGATGGTCGTCCCAGAGTGTCCTGGCCTGCTCGAACACCTGGGCCGGCCCCGGAATCGCGCCGAGGCTGGTCTGGATGCGGGGCGCCAAAGCGGCCCACACGGCGAGGAAGATCACCATCGCCACCAGCGGAACGCCGGCATTCAGGAGCAACGCGCGCGCGAGAAGGCGTGGATCGCGGCGCAGTCCGCCGCCGATGCGTCTGAGAATGAATTCCATGGTCAGGTCCTGACGAATGTCGACGTGAGTGGGCCCGGACCGCGCCCAGTGGCCGCGGTCCGCAGGCGCTTCAGACCGAGTCGGCCTGCTTCAGCCCGATCTTGAATTTGTTCAGGTACTCATTGGGCTTGCGGCCGTCGTAGACGATGCCGTCGATGAAGCCGTCCTGCGGCCCCTTGAAGCCGTCGGACTTGTCCGGGAAGTCGCTGGCTTTCGCCTTGCCTTCCGCAATCAAGGCCTGCGCAGCCTTCATGTAGACCGCAGGCAGGTAAACCTTCTTCGCGGTCTCCATGTACCAGCTGTCGGGCTTGGCATCGGTGATCTGGCCCCAGCGGCGCATCTGCGTGAGGTACCAGATGGCGTCGCTGTAGAAGGGGTAGGTGGCGAAGTAGCGGAAGAACACATTGAAGTCGGGCAGCGGGCGCTTGTCGCCCTTCTCGTACTCGAAGGTGCCGGTCATGCTGTTTCCGATGACCGCGGCATCCGCGCCCACATAGTTCGGCTGGGCCAGAATCTTCACCGCCTCGACCCGATTGGCCATGCTCGCGTCGAGCCACATGCACGCGCGGATGAGTGCCTTCACCACGGCGACATGGGTGTTCGGGTTCTTGTCGGCCCAGCCGCGTGTGACGCCGAACACCTTCTCCGGATTGTTCTTCCAGATCTCGTAGTCGGTGATGACGGGCACTCCCAGGCCCTTGACCACGGCCTGCTGGTTCCAGGGCTCGCCCACGCAATAGCCATTGATGGTCCCGGCTTCCATGGTGGAGGGCATCTGCGGCGGCGGCGTGACGGACAGCAGCACGTCGGCACCTTTGGTGCCGCTGATGTCCGTCGAGCTGTAGAAGCCGGGGTTCAGCCCCCCGGCGGCGAGCCAGTAGCGCAGCTCGTAGTTGTGGGTGGAGACCGGGAACACCATGCCCATCTTGAACGGCTTGCCCTGGGCCTTCCACTTGTCGACGACCTTCTTCAGCGCATCGGCCTTGATGGGATGCTTGACCTTGCCGCCCTCCATCGGGAGCATCGGCTTCATCTCCTGCCAGACTGCATTCGACACCGTGATGCCGTTGCCGTTGAGATCCATGCTGAAGGCGGTCACCACGTCGGCCTTGGTACCGAACCCGATCGTTGCGCCCAGGGGCTGACCGGCGAGCATGTGTGCACCGTCGAGCTGTCCGTCGATCACGCGGTCCAGCAGCACTTTCCAGTTGGCCTGGGCTTCGAGCGTGACGTTCAGGCCCTCGTCCTCGAAGAAGTGCTTTTCGTAGGCGATGACGAGCGGGGCGCAGTCCGTGAGCTTGATGAACCCGAACTTCAGGACTTCCTTCTCGGGCAGTGGCCTCTTCTGAGCGAGTGCCGCCGTCGAACCGAGCAGGCTGCTTCCCGCCAGCGCGGCCGATCCGGCAATGAGTCGGCGACGACGGATGTTGGGGTTTGAAGATTGGGTCATGTTGAGCTCCTGCGAGACGTGGTCGGTGAAAAGGGTGGATCGGCGACGAGTCGGCATGGATCCGCTACGCCAACGCACTCTGCGGTGCGGCGAATCGGATTCGGAAGCTGTCGGCGTAAGCGGCCGGTTCGGTGCCGTTCCACAGCACGCCGTCGATCAGCGTGCTGCTGCGCATGGGCTGCGCCGGCGCGCTGATGTTCAGTGCGCTCGCGGCTTGCCTGTAGAGATCGGTGCGATTGATCTGCCGAGCCACCGCGAGGTAGTCCGGATGCTCCCTGAGCAACCCCCAGCGCTTGTGCTGGGTCATGAACCACATTCCGTCAGACAGGTACGGGAAGTTGACGGAGCCGTCAGAGAAGAAGCTCAGGCTGTCGGGATCGTCCCAGGACCTTCCCATCCCGTTCTGGTAGCGACCCAGGATGCGCGGACTGATGGCCTCGACGCTCGTGTTGACGAAGGCCCTGCCGGCGATCGTCTCGGCCATCTTCAACTTGTTCTGCGGGCTGGCTTCGATCCAGCGACTCGCCTCCAGCACCGCCATCACCGCGGCGCGGCAGGTGTTGGGATGTTTGCGGACGAACTCGCTGGTGGTGCCCAGAACCTTTTCAGGGTGATTCTTCCAGACCTCCTGTGAGGTGGCCGCGGTGACGCCGATGCCGTCGATCACGGCTCGATGGTTCCATGGTTCGCCGACACTGAAGCCATCGACATGCCCGTCGCGCATGTGGGCCACCATCTGGGATGGCGGCACGGTGACGACCTTGGTGTCGGTGGAAGGGTTGATGCCTGCCGAGGCCAGCCAGTAGTACAGCCACATGGCATGCGTGCCGGTGGGGAAGGTCTGTGCGAAGGTGTAGTCGCGCCTTTCCTTCTTCATGAGCCGCGCCAACGACGTTGCGTCTGTGGCACCCTTCGCGGCGAGTTCCCTGGAAAGGGTCAGTCCCTGTCCGTTCTGGCTCAGGGTCATCAGTACCGCCATGTCGTGCTTCGGCCCGCCGATGCCCAGATGCACGCCATAGACCAGACCGTAGAGCGCGTGCGCCATGTCGATTTCGCCGCTCACGAGCTTGTCTCGCACGCCTGCCCACGAGGCTTCGCGCGTCGGGACGATCTTGATGCCGTGCTTCGCGTCGAATCCGAGCTCCGAGGCCATCACGACCGAGGCGCAGTCCGTCAGTGGCATGAAGCCGATGCGCACTTCCTCCTTCTCGGGCTTGTCCGAGCCCTGCACATGCACGGCAGTACGCGCCCCGGGCAGGTCTGCCGGCGCGCGTACATTCGAATCGGCTGTGGCGTGATCTGGCTGGCTCATGGGCGTCGAGTCGGTCGAGGCTGCTTCGAGGTCGAGGGCAGGATCGCAGGCAAAAAAAAACGTCCGCACGTGTTCAGCCCATCGGGCTGAGTTCGTGAGGACGTCGTCGTCCCACCGCAGCGAGTCGGCCTCGAGGCGCTGCGGTGATCGGGAGGGTCGCCTTTGACCCTTCCGACGAAGTCGGAGCAATCAGCGTGCCAGCCGGTGGCGCGGTGGTTTCATCAGAATCGATGCTGCGATGCACCAATCTCGTGGCGCTCGGGGCCGAACTGCACCGCCGCGGTGCAGGTTCGCTCAAATCAGCAGATCGGCGACGTCGATGATGCGCTGCGCCACCTCGACCAGGCGCATGCCACGGTCCATCGCGGTCTTGCGCAGGCGCGCATAGGCCTGGTCTTCGGTGAGCGCGTGTCGCGCAATCAGGATCCCCTTGGCCTTGTCGATCACCTTTCGCTCGCTCAACTGCGTCCGCGCGTCGGCCAATTCCCGGCGCAGTGCTTCTTCGTGGGCGAATCGTGCAAGCGCCACATCCAGGACCGGACGAATGCGTTCCGGCGCGAGCCCGGCCACCACGTATGCCGAGACACCCGCTGCAATGGCGGCCCCGACGCCGCTCGTGTCTTCGTCGTTGGTGAACAGCACAATCGGACGACGTGCGTCTCGGGTGGCCATGACCACATGCTCAAGAGTGTCCCGAGCCTGGCTCTCGGCATCGACGATGATCATGTCGGGAGCGATCTGCGCCAGCCGTTCCGGGAGGAAGGGATCGGCCGGCAACATGGCGACGATGTTGTAGCCGCTCTCCAGCAGGCCGATACGCAGGCTGCGCGAGCGCTCCAGCTCACCTTCGCTCAGCGCGTCCGACAGATCGCGGTCCGCTGCCTCGGGGGCGACGATGACGATGCGAAGTGGTTGCGGGGGCGGCATGGCAGGCGCACCGCAACATTCGCGCCAAGGGACCGGTCCCCGGTCCGGCCGCCGTCAGCCGCGTCGGGTGTTGCCGTTGCGGGCCGGCAGACTGCGGCGCAGCCATTCTCCGAGTGGGCGCAGCGGACTGCTGAAGGCCAGCCGCGGCACGTCGCGTTCGACCACCAGTCCACGGCCGGCGAGCATGCCAAGGAAAGCGGTGACCTGCTGCCGCGCCAGACCGCTGTGCGCGCACAACTCGGCGAGCGTGACATGGCGCTGAGACATGTCGCTGAGCATGCGGCGATAGGCCATGCGCTCATGAGACGCGTCGAGGTCGGGCCAAGCGGATAGTCGATACTCTTTCATGCATCCAACGACGGAGAAGACCACGCGGCAATACTTCGTTGTCGCTAAGATGAAAAGGGTAGTCGCACGGCGCGGCCAGGGGAAGGGGCCGGTCGCCGTCTATCGGGGATTTCCTGACGCTGTTTGGTAACGAGATGCTGACTCGCCCGTCAGCTCAGGCATCGAGGTGATGAAGCGCCCGCTGCACTTCGGATTGCCAGGGCAAGGCATGGACGAGGCCGTTGAGATGCACTGCGACTTCGAAGTCGCTCAGCGCCTGACCACTGGCATCCAGCAGTTTCAGGTTGGTCACCAGGCCAAACGGGTCGGCCAGGGCGACCACGCCTTCCTCGACTTCGATCCAGTCCCAGGCGACGCCGGCGGAGCGATCATTAGAGGCCCCTGCCCACAGCGTCTGGCCGCTGCACGGGCAGGCAGCGTCTCCATAATGCAGCACGCGGGTGCCGAGATGGACCAGATGCAGGTTGGAAGCGGAGGACACCGGCCACAATACGGGTGGCCATGCGCAGACGATCCAGGCGGGTGTCATGGTGGAATGCTTGCGATGGAGATCCATCGTTGATGAGCCGATGAGGCAGAGTGTGGCGAGTCGTCGCTCGCCTGCCATCTGTAAGACCTTGCAGGAACCACGCGGGGGCGATTGAAAGGGATCCGGGGTGGCGACGCCCAGGCAGAGCATGCTTCAGGATGGATATCTGTCGGTGCTGGGAGCAAGGGACCGCGAGGAGTTCCTGGGGCATGTCGTGCTCTTCGCGAAGCGGCTCGGCTTCGAGACGGTGACGGCCACGACGGTCATTGACCACTTCCTGGGCGAGCCCGAGTTCATCAGCGTCGACAACGCACCGGCCAGCTTCCGCGATGTCTACGAGGATCTGAGCCAGGGTCGCGTCGACCCCGTGATGCAGCATTGCAAGCGGCAGAGCGTGCCCATCATCTGGAACCGCGACACCTACGTGAAGGTGGGGCAGGCGGACGTCTGGGACGAACAGGCGCGCTTCGGCTACCACACCGGCATTGCCCTGGCGCTGCACATGCCCGAGGGGCGGCATTTTGTCCTCGGTGTCGACCGTGATCAGTCGCTGCCCAGCGACCGGTCCGAACTGACGCGCATCGTGGCGGATCTGCAACTCTTCGCGGTACACGCTCAGGAGGCTGCGATGCGCATCATGCTGCCCGCCGCGAAGGAGTCCGGCGCACCCGCGCTGACGCCTCGCGAGATCGAGAGCCTGCGCTGGACCATGGATGGCAAGACCGCCTGGGAGGTTGGCAACATCCTCGGCATCAGCGAGCGCACGGCGGTTCTGCACGTCAACAACGCGATGCACAAACTGGGCTGCGTCAACAAGCACCAAGCCGTGCTCAAGGCGCTTCGCCTCGGGCTGATCCGCTGACCCGCAACGCTGTGCGAGAGTCTGCGAGGACTTCGCCGGGACGGCCCGGACGGGCGACCTGTAAGAACTGACAGTTTCGTTTGCCTCATCGGGCTGCTGAAATCAATCCCGCGCAACGAAAGCGCGACTTGACTCAGCACAGGAGCACCCGATGCAAACCCAGAAGCGCACCCCCTCGCACAACGCCCCGGTGACCCAGCGCGCGGTGTCGTTGACGACCAAGCGCGAAACGGAACAGGTCGGCAAGCCGGTCGAGATCGACGTGCAGGCGTTGCGTCACGTGGCGGGCGGCACCACCGAACTGCCCAAGAAGTACTGGTGATCCGCCGAGCTCTTGCGCGGGGGGTCGACAACAGGTCCCCATGAGCAGCCTGTTCCGCCCCGAGGTCATCGAGCACCGCCAGAGTCAGTGGCTGGGCAACATCCAGTTGCTGCGGCCAGTGTCCCTGCACGTGCTCACCGCGCTCGCAGTGGGCACGTCGGTGCTGGTGGCTTCGTATCTCTGGCTGGGCGAGTACACGCGCAAGGCGCGTGTGACCGGTTTCCTGGTGCCCGACCGCGGCGTGATCCGGCTCGTGGCACCGCAGCGTGCCACGGTGCTTGAAAGCCGCATCACGGAGGGTGCCGCCGTTCGCCGCGGCGACCTGCTCTACGTCCTTTCGGTCGATGCGGCCAACGTCTCCGGCACTGTGCGGGAGACCTTGACGGCACGCGAGCGCAGCCTGCAGGACGCCGCGCGCCAGCAGGCCGAGCTGGAGCGCGAGCGCGCCTCCGCCATCGAGCGCCAAGTCGAAACGATGCGCGGCGAGCTGGCGCAGATCGATGCCGAGGCTCGGCTGCACGAGCAGCGCCTCGCGCTGGCGGCACAGGCGCTGGACCGTCTGGAGTCGCTGCGCGCCGACAACTTCATTTCGTCGGCCCAGGTGCAGGCAAAGCACGAGGAGATCCTCGGGCTGCGCGCGCAGGCGCAGTCGCTGCAGCGGCAGCGCGCCGCGCAGCAACGCGAGATCGAGCAGCTGCTCGCACGCCGGCGCGAACTGCCGCTGCAGACGCAGGTGGTGCAGGGCGAGCTGCAGCGCGATCTCGCCGAGATCGCCCAGCAGCAGGCCGAGAACGCCTCGCGGCAGCGCGTCGAGATTCGCGCGCCGCAGGACGGCGTGGTGACGGGCGTGGTGGCGCAGCCGGGTCAGGCCGTCAGCGAGGCCGTGGCGCTCGCCAGCCTGCTGCCGGCCGATGCCAGGCTGCAGGCGCACCTGTTCGCGCCGTCCAGCGCGGTCGGTTTCGTGCGGCCGGACCAACCGGTGCTGCTGCGCTACCAGGCCTTTCCGTACCAGAAGTTCGGGCTGCAGGTCGGCCAGGTGGCGCAAGTCTCGCGCTCGCCGCTGCAGGCCAGCGAGCTCGCCGGCATGGCCTTGCCCAAGTCGGCGGGCGAGGCGGAGCCGCTGTATCGCATCACCGTGACGCTGGATCGCCAGACCGTGGCCGCCTACGGTCGTGATCAGGCGCTAGTCCCGGGCATGCAGCTCGACGCCGACGTGCTCCTCGATCGCCGCCGCCTGTTCGAGTGGCTGTTCGAGCCGCTGCTCGGACTGGCCCGGCGCGTCTGAGGATGACCGATTCCCTGCGACTCAGTCTCGGCGGCGCTCGGCTGCCGATGATCCTGCAGACCGAGGCGGCGGAATGTGGCCTCGCCTGCCTGGCGATGATCGCCACCTATCATGGGCTGCAGACGGATCTGCAGGGCCTGCGCCGACGCTTCTCCGTCTCGATGAAGGGCGTCACCATGGTCGACATGGTGCGCATGGCGGGGCAGATGCAACTGCACGCGCGAGCGCTGCGCGCCGAGATGGAGCACCTGGATCAGCTCGCCACCCCTTGTGTGCTGCACTGGGATCTGAACCACTTCGTCGTGCTTCAGGGCGTGCGGCGCGGTCACGCGGTCATCCACGATCCGGCGCGTGGCGTGCGTCGCGTGCCGCTGGCCGAGGTGTCTCGTCATTTCACCGGCGTGGTACTGGAACTGTCCCCGCAGTCCGACTTTCAGCCGAAGCGGGAGCGCCAGCCGGTCAGCCTGCGTCAGCTGCTCGGCCGCGTCAGCGGCCTGAAGCGCTCGATGTTCCAGATCCTGCTGCTGGCGCTGGCGCTGGAAGCCTTCGTGCTGCTCACGCCGTTCTTCATGCAGTGGGTGGTCGACGGGGTGCTGGTCAGCGCCGACCGCGAGCTGCTCGTCACGCTGGGCATCGGCTTCGCGCTGCTCGTGCTGCTGCAGGTGTCCACCGGCGCAGTGCGCTCCTGGGCGGTGCTGCACCTCTCGGCCACGCTCAACCTTCAGTGGCTCAACAACGTCTTCGCGCACCTGATGCGCCTGCCGGTGGACTGGTTCGAGAAGCGCCACACCGGCGACGTGCTGTCGCGCTTCGGGGCGGTGCAGCAGATCCAGCAGACGCTGACCACCAGCTTCATCGAGGCGGTGCTCGACGGTGCCCTGGTGATCGTCACGCTGACGATGATGTTCGTCTACAGCCCGACGCTGAGCGCGATCGCGCTGGCCGGCGTGGGCCTGTATGCGCTGCTGCGCTGGGCCTTCTTCCGTCCGCTGCGCGACGCCACCGAAGAGGCGATCGTGCACGACGCCAAGCGGGCCAGCCATTTCCTCGAGTCGCTGCGCGGCGTGCAGGCGATCAAGCTGGCCAACCGGCAGGAGGACCGCCAGGCACGCTTCATGAACCTGGTGGTGGACGCGATGAACGCCGACATTGCCACGCGCAAGCTGGAACTCTTGTTCGGCGTGCTGCACAAGCTCGTCTTCGGGCTGGAGCGCGTGGCGGTGATCTGGGTCGGCGCGCTGCTGGTACTCGATCAGCGCTTCTCGGTGGGCATGCTGTTCGCCTTCTTCGCCTACAAGGAGCAGTTCGCGCTGCGCGTCAGCGGCCTGATCGACAAGGTGGTCGAGCTGAAGATGCTGCGCCTGCAAGGCGAGCGCCTGGCCGACATCGTGCTGACCGCGCCCGAGGCGGAGACCGAGGCCGCACCGCGGCGCGGCGAGCTGCCCGCACGGCTGGAACTGCGCGACCTGCGTTTCGCCTACTCGGACGGCGAGCCGCCGGTGATCGAGCACCTCGACCTGACGATCGAGCCGGGCGAGTCGGTGGCGATCGTCGGGCCCTCGGGCTGCGGCAAGACCACGCTGCTCAAGCTGATGCTGGGCATCCAGGCGCCGCAGTCGGGCGAGGTGCGCATCGGCGACGTGCCGTTGCGTCACCTCGGCCTGCGCGCCTGGCGCGACATGATCGGCACGGTGATGCAGGACGATCAGCTCTTCGCCGGCTCGATCGCCGACAACATCGCGTTCTTCGACGCGCGCGCCGACATGGCCTGGGTCGAGCAGTGCGCCCGTTTCGCCGCGGTCCACGACGAGATCGAGGCCATGCCGATGGGCTATCACACGCTGATCGGCGACATGGGCGCCAGCATCTCCGGCGGGCAGAAGCAGCGCATCCTTCTCGCGCGGGCGCTGTACAAGCGGCCGAAGATCCTGTTCCTCGACGAAGCGACCAGCGCGCTCGACGTCGATCGCGAACGCCAGGTCAACCAGGCGATCCGCCACCTCGAGATCACCCGTGTGGTGGTGGCGCACCGCCCGGAGACGATCGCCGCCGCGTCGCGCGTGGTCGTGCTCGCGGGCGGCCGCGTGACCCAGGATCTGCGTACGGTCGGCCAGGTGCAGCAACGCTGAGGCGGTCGCCAACGCGCCGTAGACTCGGCGCATGAACGTTCTCGGCATTGAGTCGTCGTGCGACGAGACCGGCGTGGCGCTGGTCTCGTCACAGGGCGAGGGCACTCCGGCACTGCTTGCCCATGCGCTGCACACGCAGATCGACATGCACAGGGCCTACGGCGGTGTGGTGCCGGAGCTCGCCTCGCGTGACCACATTCGCCGCGTCGTGCCGCTGGTGCGGCAGGTGATGGACTCAGCCGGCCGCACGCTCGCCGACATCGACGTGGTGGCCTACACGCAGGGGCCGGGACTGGCCGGGGCGCTGCTCGTCGGCGCCGGCGTGTCTTGCGCACTCGCTGCCTCGCTGGGCAAGCCGACGCTGGCCGTTCACCACCTCGAGGGGCACCTGCTGTCGCCCTTTCTCTCGAGCGATCCCCCGCAGTTCCCCTTCGTGGCGCTGCTCGTCTCCGGCGGCCACACGCAGCTGATGCGCGTTGACGGTGTCGCCCGGTACGAGTTGCTCGGCGAGACGATCGACGACGCCGCGGGGGAGGCCTTCGACAAGTCGGCGAAGCTGATGGGGCTGGGCTATCCCGGCGGGCCGGCGCTGGCCCGGCTGGCCGAGTTCGGCGATCCGGCCGCGTTCGATCTGCCGCGGCCGCTGCTGCACAGCGGCAATCTCGACTTCTCGTTCGCCGGGCTGAAGACGGCGGTGCGCACCAGGCTCGGCAAGCTCGGGGTGAACGTCTGTCAGCAGGACCTGGCCCACCTCGCGGCGTCCACGCAGCAGGCGATCATCGACGTGCTGGTGCGCAAGTCGTTGAGCGCGCTGCGCGAGTCCGGCCTGAACCGGCTCGTCGTTGCCGGAGGTGTCGGCGCGAACGCCTCCCTGCGCCGCCAGCTGGACGATGCCTGCCAGCGGTCCGGCATTCGCGTGCACTACCCGGAAGTGGCGCTGTGCACCGACAACGGCGCCATGATCGCCCTCGCGGCGGCGTTGCGGCTGCAGAGCGGTGCGCAGGAGGCCACGGCCGACTACGCATTCACGGTGAGGCCCCGCTGGCCGCTGGCCGACGTGGTGCGCGCCGCCGCCTAGAATCCGCGGCCTCTCAAGGGCGCCGAGTGCGCCGTCGTCTCCCGATGCCTCGAATCACCACCGTGTTCGCCGTTGCGTCGGCCGCTGCCGCGCTGTTGCTCGGGCAGCCGTCGCTCGCCAACCCTGCCACCGAGCCCATCCCCATTGCCCTCGTCGAAGGGCTGTCGGGCCCATTCGCCAATGCCGGCGAGGCGGTGCATCGCAACCTGCTGATGGCGGTCGAGCGGGTCAACCGGCGCGGCGGTGTGCGCCTGCCCCGCGGTCCGCGGCCTCTGGAACTGCGGCGCTACGACGGCAAGGGCAGCAGCGAGGAGTCGCTGGCCATGCTGCGCGCAGCGCTGGACCGGCGGATTGCCTTCGTCGCTCAGGGCAACAGCTCGGCGGTGGCCGCAGCCCTGGTCGAGGCATTGAACAAGCACAATCGGCGCGAACCGGCATCTCGCGCGTTATTGCTCAACTACGCGGCGGTCGATCCGGCGCTGACCAACCGGCAGTGCAGCTTCTGGCACTTCCGCTTCGATGCCCATGCGGACATGCGGCTGGCTGCGCTCGTCGAGGTGCTGCGCGACGATGCGGCAGTGAAGAAGGTCTACCTGATCGGCCAGGACTACAGCTTCGGCCAGCATGTGCTGCGCGCGGCGCGCGAGCGCATCGCCGCAAGCCGTCCCGATGTGCAGATCGTCGGCGACGAGTTGCATCCGATCGGCCGCGTGAAGGACTTCCTGCCCTACGCGATGAAGATCAAGGTCAGCGGCGCGCAGGCCGTGCTCACCGGCAATTGGGGCAACGACCTCACGCTGCTCGTCAAGGCGATGCGCGAGGTGGGCGTGGACGCGCGCGTCTACACCTTCTACGGCAACGCGCTGGGTGCGCCGGCGGCGATCGGCGAGGCCGGTATCGGCCGTGTGCTGGCGGTGGCGGAATGGCACCCGAACATCGACACGCCGGCGTCGCGCAACTTCCACGCCGCCTTTCGCGCGCGCTTCCCGCGGCCGCAGGATGACTACCAGCATGCGCGCATGCAGGTGATGGTGGAGATGCTCGTGGCGGCGATCGAGCGCGCCGGCAGCGCCGAGGCGACCGCGGTGGCGCGCGCGCTCGAGGGTCTGCGCTACGACGGCAGCACGCTCGGCGGCCTGCACACCGGCACGATGCGCGCCGCCGATCACCAATTCATCCAGCCGCTGGTGGTCAGCGAGATGGACAGGCTCGGTGCAGCCGGCGTGCGCGTCGACAATGAGGGCTCCGGCTTCGGCTTCCGCACGCTGCGCAGCTTCGACGCGCATCAGACCGAACAGGCCCACAGTTGCACGATGGAGCGCCCATGAGACCCGTGATCGCCGAACTCCCCGGCTCGAAGATCCGCGAGGTGGCCAACGCGGGCCTGGGGCGAGCCGACCTGCTCGCCTTCTGGTTCGGCGAGAGCGACGAAGTCACGCCCTCGTTCATCTGCGATGCAGCCCGGAAATCGCTCGCCAATGGCGAAACCTTCTACGCACACAATCTTGGCCTGCCCGAGCTTCGCGAGGCGCTGGCGCGCTACACGGCCGGGCTGCACGGCACCGTGGGGGTGGGGCGGATCGCCGTCACCTCTTCGGGCGTCAACGCGCTGATGCTGGCGATGCAGGCGCTCGCCGGTGCCGGCGACGAGGTGGTCGCGGTGGTGCCGGTCTGGCCCAACCTGACCGCTCAGCCGCAGATCCTGGGCGCGACGGTGACGCGCGTGCCGCTGAAGGTACGGCAAGGCGCCTGGCGGCTCGACCTCGACGCGCTGCTCGCGGCGGTGACGCCGCGCACCCGCGTGCTGCTTGTCAACGCACCGAACAATCCGACCGGCTGGACGCTGGAGCGCGGCGAGCAGCAGGCCATCCTCGACCACTGCCGCCGTACCGGGACCTGGATCGTCGCCGACGAGGTCTACGAGCGGATCTACTTCCGGGCCGGCGCAGGATGCGCGCCGAGCTTCCTCGACATCGCCGATGCCGACGACCGGCTCGTGGTGGTGCACAGCTTCTCCAAGAGCTTCCTGATGACGGGCTGGCGGCTGGGCTGGATGGTTGCGCCCGAAGGGTTGATCGAGGCGATGGCCAAGTTGATCGAGTTCAACACATCCTGCGCGCCGGTGTTCGTGCAGCGGGCCGGCATCGCGGCGCTGGACGGTGCCGAAGCCTTCGTGCCCGGGCTGATCGACCGGCTCAGGCATTGCCGCGACATCCTGTTGCCGGCGCTGGCCGCGCTGCCTGGCGTGTCGGTGGCGACGCCCGAAGGCGGCATGTATGCATTCTTCAGCGTCGCCGGCCAGGACGATTCGCTGGCCTTCGCCAAACGGCTGGTCACCGAGGCAGGGCTGGGCCTGGCGCCGGGCGCGGCCTTCGGGCCGGAGGCAGAGGGCTGGTTGCGCTGGTGCTTCGCCTCGCACGACCCGCGTCGGCTCACCGAGGGGGTGACTCGCCTGGCCCGCGTCCTCGGGCTATAATCCGCCGGTTTTGCGCTCGGACACCGGGCGCGAAGCAGGCACGGCACCGGTCGGTTTCACCGGTGTCCGCAAGTGAAACCGGAAACCGCGGCGGGGCGTCCCAGACTCACGAGTGGCGCCCGCGCTCGGTTTCTCCACACAGGAAACGAGCAATGTCCGCCATCAACAAGGCCGAGATCGTCAAGGCCAATGCCCGCGGTGCCAACGACACCGGCTCCCCCGAAGTGCAGGTCGCGCTGCTGACCGCGCGCATCAACGAGCTGACGCCGCACTTCAAGACCCACGCCAAGGACCACCACGGTCGCCGCGGCCTGCTCAAGCTGGTCAACCAGCGCAAGAGCCTGCTGGCGTACCTGAAGGGCCGCGACGCGGATCGCTACACCGCGCTGATCCAGAAGCTCGGCCTGCGCAAGTAAGCAGTCGATGAGATCGAAGAGCCTGTCTGGACCTGCCAGCACAGGCTCTTTGCGTTTGGAGTCAGGCAGCCATCGATGACGATGTGTCATTCCACCGGCGTTCCGGCAGCGAACGCCACTGGAATGGCATCGCGCCAGGATGCCGAAGCTCCGGGACCCCGGCGACGGCCTCAGCGTCGCCCGCCAACCTGAATTGGAGAACCCAATGAGCCTGTTCAACAAAGTCACCAAGACCTTCCAATGGGGCCAGCACACCGTCACCCTGGAGACGGGCGAGATCGCGCGCCAGGCCTCCGGCGCGGTGATGGTCAACGTGGACGACACCGTGGTGCTGGCCACCGTCGTGGCCGCCAAGAACGCCAAGCCGGGCCAGGACTTCTTTCCCCTGACCGTCGACTACATCGAGAAGACCTACGCTGCCGGCAAGATCCCGGGCAGCTTCTTCAAGCGTGAAGGCCGCCCGAGCGAGCTCGAGACGCTGACCTCGCGCCTGATCGACCGACCGCTGCGCCCGCTGTTTCCGGACGGCTTCTTCAACGAGGTGCAGGTCGTCATCCACGTGCTGTCATTGAATCCCGAGGTGTCGGCCGACATCCCGGCGATGATCGGCGCGAGCGCTGCGATCGCCATCTCCGGCATCCCGTTCAACGGTCCGATCGGCGCGGCGCGCGTCGGCTACATCAACGGCGAGTACGTGCTCAACCCGGGCAAGACGCAACTGCTCGACTCGAAGATGGACCTCGTCGTCGCCGGCACCGAAGCCGCCGTGCTGATGGTCGAGAGCGAGGCGCAGCAACTCAGCGAAGAGGTGATGCTCGGTGGTGTGGTCTTCGGTCACGAGCAGGGCAACATCGCCATCAACGCGATCCACGAACTGGTGCGCGATGCCGGCAAGCCCGCCTGGGACTGGAAGGCTCCGACCAAGGACGAGGCTTTCATCGCCAAGGTGGCAGCGCTGGGCGAGGACAAGCTGCGCGCGGCCTACCAGATCCGCTCCAAGCAGGCGCGCACGCAGGCCTGCCGCGAGGCCTATGCCTTCGTCATCGGTGCGCTGACGGAAGAGGGCGTGGCCTTCGACACCGTCAAGGTCGAGGGCCTGCTGTTCGACATCGAGGCGCGCATCGTGCGCAGCCAAATCCTCGCCGGCGAACCGCGCATCGACGGCCGCGATACGCGCACCGTCCGCCCGATCGAGATCCGCAACGGCGTGCTGCCGCGCGTGCATGGCTCGGCGCTGTTCACCCGCGGAGAGACGCAGGCACTGGTGGCGGCCACCCTGGGCACGGACCGCGACTCGCAGAAGATCGACGCGCTGGCCGGCGAGTTCAGCGAGCACTTCATGCTGCACTACAACATGCCGCCGTTCGCCACCGGCGAGACCGGCCGCGTGGGCAGCCCGAAGCGCCGCGAGATCGGCCACGGCCGCCTGGCCAAGCGCGCGCTCGTCGCCGTGCTGCCGGATCGTGCCGAGTTCCCCTACTCGATGCGTGTCGTGTCGGAGATCACCGAGTCGAACGGCTCGTCCTCGATGGCCTCGGTGTGCGGTGGCTGCCTCGCGCTGATGGACGCCGGCGTGCCGATGAAGGCCCATGTGGCCGGCATCGCCATGGGACTGATCAAGGAAGGCAACCGCTTCGCCGTGCTGACCGACATCCTCGGTGACGAGGACCACCTCGGCGACATGGACTTCAAGGTGGCCGGCACGACCGCCGGCGTGACCGCCCTGCAGATGGACATCAAGATCCAGGGCATCACGAAGGAGATCATGCAGGTGGCGCTGGCGCAGGCCAAGGAAGCCCGCATGCACATCCTCGGCAAGATGGTCGAGGCCATGGGTGGCGCGAAGACGGAGGTGTCGCAGTTCGCGCCACGCCTGTACACGATGAAGATCAACCCCGAGAAGATCCGCGACGTGATCGGCAAGGGCGGCGCGGTGATCCGGGCACTGACCGAAGAAACCGGCTGCACGATCGACATCGGCGAGGACGGCACCATCACCATCGCGTCGACCGACGCCGAGAAGGCCGAGTTCGCCAAGCAGCGCATCACCGAGATCACTGCCGAGGTCGAGGTGGGCAAGGTCTATGAAGGTCCGGTGACCAAGATCCTCGACTTCGGTGCGTTGGTGAACCTGCTGCCCGGCAAGGACGGCCTGCTGCACATCAGCCAGATTGCGCACCAGCGCGTCGAGAAGGTCACCGACTTCCTGAAGGAAGGACAGATCGTCAAGGTCAAGGTGCTCGAGACCGACGAGAAGGGCCGCGTCAAGCTGTCGATGAAGGCGCTGCTCGACCGCGAGCCGCAGGCTGCGCCGACGCAGGACTGAGGACAGGCCCCGCGCGCATGAAAGCGATCCAGATCCGGCAACCCGGCGCTCCCGAAGTGCTGCAGCTCACCGAGCGGCCCGACCCCGTGGCCGGCTCGGGTGAATTGCTCATCCGCGTGGCGGCGGCCGGCGTGAACCGGCCCGACGTGCTGCAGCGCAAGGGCACCTATCCGCCGCCGCCGGGCGCGCCGGACCTGCCCGGGCTGGAAGTGGCGGGCACGATCGTCGGTGGCGACACCTCGGCGATGGCGGCCGCCGGCTTCAAGCTCGGCGACCGCGTCTGCGCGCTCGTCGCCGGCGGGGGCTACGCGCAACTGTGCGTCGCGCCGGTCGGGCAATGCCTGCCGTCGCCGGCCGGTCTGTCCGACGTCGAGGCGGCGAGCCTTCCGGAGACCTTCTTCACCGTCTGGTCGAACGTGTTCGATCGGGCGCGGCTGCAGCCCGGCGAAACCTTGCTGGTGCAGGGCGGGACGAGCGGAATCGGCGTCACCGCCATCCAGCTGGCCAAGGCGGCCGGCGCGACGGTGATCGTCACCGCGGGCAGCGACGACAAGTGCGCCGCCTGCCTCGCGCTGGGTGCCGACCATGCGATCAACTACCGCAGCCACGACTTCGTCGCCGAGGTGCAGCGCATCACCGGAGGCAAGGGCGCCAATGTCATCCTCGACATGGTGGCTGGCGACTACGTGGCGCGCGAGCTGAACTGCCTGGCCGACGACGGCCGGCTGGTGATCATCGCGGTGCAGGGTGGCATCGACTCGAGGATTGACGCGGGTGCCGTGCTGCGCCGCCGGCTGACGATCACCGGCTCCACGCTGCGCCCGCGACCCGTGGCCTTCAAGGCGGCCATCGCCGCGGCGCTGCGCCGCGACGTATGGCCGTGGATCGAAGCCGGGCGGGTCAGGCCGGTGATCCACAAGGTGTTCCCGGCCGCCGAGGCGGCGCAGGCGCACGCATTGATGGAATCGAACCAGCACATCGGCAAGCTGGTGCTGAGCTGGTGAGCTCTCGAGGATGAACACGATGACACGTCGCAAGCTGGTGGTCGGCAACTGGAAGATGAACGGCACGCGCGTCGGCAACATCGAGTTGCTCGCTGCGATCAAGGAAGCCGGCCCGTATTCCGCCGAGGTGGCGGTGTGTGCGCCGTTCCCCTATCTGGCCGACGTGGCCCTGTCGCTGCAGGGGTCGGACATCGCCTCCGGCGCGCAGGACTGCTCGGCCCATGAAAGCGGCGCCTACACCGGCGAGGTCAGCGCGCCGATGCTGGCGGAGTACGGCTGTCGCTACGTGATCGTCGGCCACTCGGAGCGCCGCGCCTACCACGCCGAGAGCGACCAGATCGTCGCCGACAAGGCGAAGATCGCGCTGGCGCATCGCCTCACGCCCATCGTCTGCGTCGGCGAGACGCTCGCCGAGCGCGAGTCGGGCCAGACCGAGACGGTGGTGAAGCGCCAGATGTCGGCGGTGATCCACACGCTCGGTCACTGCATCTCGCAGGCGGTGGTGGCCTACGAGCCGGTGTGGGCCATCGGCACCGGCAAGACCGCCACGCCCGAACAGGCGCAGGCGGTGCATGCGCTGCTGCGCATGCAGCTTGAAGCAGCCAGCGAAAAGGCCCGCGGCATGAAGATCCTCTACGGCGGCAGCGTCAAGCCCGACAACGCGGCCACGCTGTTCGCGCAGCCCGACATCGACGGAGGTCTGATCGGTGGGGCCTCGTTGAAGGCGAGCGACTTCGTCGCCATCTGTCGCGCCGGGGCCTGACGGCCCGCGGCGCTCGAAATCTCGGAGTCTCCAAGAATGAATCTCTTGCACAACCTGCTCGTGGCCGTCCAGATCATCTCGGCGCTCGTGATGATCGGCCTCGTGCTGATCCAGCACGGCAAGGGCGCCGACATGGGTGCGTCCTTCGGCAGCGGCGCCTCGGGCAGTCTGTTCGGCGCCACCGGCAGCGCGAACTTCCTGTCGCGCTCGACGGCGGTGTGTGCCACGGTGTTCTTCGCGGCCACGCTGACGCTGGCCTTCTTTGCGAACGAC
The DNA here is from genome assembly GCF_937952055.1 of uncultured Piscinibacter sp. Classification (GTDB taxonomy): domain Bacteria; phylum Pseudomonadota; class Gammaproteobacteria; order Burkholderiales; family Burkholderiaceae_C; genus Piscinibacter. Next base: position 473,315 of record NZ_CALFYO010000020.1, on the reverse strand, counting down.
CGCAGCGCGCGGCCGGCCGGAGGCAGCAGCGTGCTGGAGGGCGCGGCGGCGCCTGCCGCGAGCGTGCCGGCCACCGGTGCAGCCCTGGTGCCGGGTTCGGCGAGCGCGCCGGCGGCTGCGGCCACGCCGGCACCGGCCGCCGCAGCGTCTTCCGGTGCAGGCGCGGTACCGTCCAACTGAGTCGTCGCGTGAAGCGCTCGGCTCGACATGCGCCAGCGCAAACCACGCTGTTGCAGTGCAGCGAAAACGAGGGTGCGCGCAGCGATTGAGGTTAGAATGCGCGGCTGTCCGGCAAGCCATTCCTCATGCAAGCCGGCACAACCGTGAGAACACGGCCGACGTGGTGAAATTGGTAGACACGCTATCTTGAGGGGGTAGTGGCGAAAGCTGTGCGAGTTCGAGTCTCGCCGTCGGCACCAGACACGCGCCCCCCATGAATCTGGAACCTTACCTCCCCGTCATCCTGTTCATCTTGGTCGGCGTGGCGGTGGGGGTGGCGCCCCAGGTGCTGGGCTTCCTACTCGGGCCGCGGCGGCCCGATGCGGCGAAGAACTCGCCCTACGAATGCGGCTTCGAGGCCTTCGAAGACGCGCGCATGAAGTTCGACGTGCGCTACTACCTCGTCGCGATCCTCTTCATCCTGTTCGACCTCGAGATCGCGTTCCTCTTCCCGTGGGCCGTGTCGCTGAATGAAATCGGCGCGTCAGGCTTCTGGGCCATGATGATCTTTCTGGGCATCCTCGTCGTCGGCTTCGCCTACGAGTGGAAAAAGGGCGCCCTGGACTGGGAATAGAGCGCAGGCACCGACATGGGCATCGAAGGCGTACTCAAAGAGGGCTTCGTCACGACGAGCCTGGATGCGGTCATCAACTGGTCGAAGACCGGCTCACTGTGGCCGATGACCTTCGGGCTGGCGTGCTGTGCGGTGGAAATGATGCACGCCGGCGCGGCGCGCTACGACATCGATCGCTTCGGCATGCTGTTTCGTCCCAGCCCGCGGCAGAGCGACCTGATGATCGTCGCCGGCACGCTGTGCAACAAGATGGCGCCGGCGCTGCGCAAGGTCTACGACCAGATGGCCGAGCCGCGCTGGGTGCTGTCGATGGGCTCCTGCGCCAACGGCGGCGGCTACTACCACTACAGCTACTCGGTGGTTCGCGGGTGCGACCGCATCGTGCCGGTCGACGTCTACGTGCCGGGCTGCCCGCCGACCGCCGAGGCGTTGCTCTACGGCGTTCTACAGTTGCAGGCCAAGATCCGCCGCGAGAACACCATCGCTCGATAACAACAAGCCCATGAGCAAACTCGACACGCTCCAGGCGGCCCTGGAATCGGCGCTCGGCGCGCGCATCGACAAGCTGGTGCGCGACCGCGGCGAGATCACCGTCACGGTCTCGGCGATCAACTACATCGAAGCGGCACGTTCGCTGCGCGACCATGCCGAGTTGAAGTTCGAGCAACTGATCGACCTGTGCGGCGTCGACTACTCGGGCTGGAAGGACCAGCCCTGGGAGGGGCCGCGCTTCTGCGTGGTGTCGCACCTCCTGTCGGTGAGCAAGAACTGGCGCGTGCGACTGAAGGTGTTCGCGCCGGACGACGACGTGCCGATGGTCGCCTCGCTCACCGAGGTCTGGAGCTCGGCCAACTGGTTCGAGCGCGAGGCTTTCGACCTCTACGGCATCATCTTCGAGGGCCACCTCGACCTGCGCCGCATCCTCACCGACTATGGCTTCATCGGGCACCCGTTCCGCAAGGACTTCCCGACCACGGGCCACGTGGAGATGCGCTACGACCCCGAGCAGAAGCGCGTGATCTACCAGCCGGTGACGATCGAGCCGCGCGAGATCACCCCGCGCATCATCCGCGAAGACAACTACGGCGGACTGCACTGAGATGGCCGAGATCAAGAACTACACGTTGAACTTCGGGCCGCAGCACCCGGCCGCGCACGGCGTGCTGCGCCTCGTGCTCGAGCTCGACGGCGAAGTGATCCAGCGCGCCGACCCGCACATCGGCCTGCTGCACCGCGCCACCGAGAAGCTTGCCGAGAGCAAGACCTTCATCCAGTCGCTGCCGTACATGGACCGCCTCGACTACGTGTCGATGATGTGCAACGAGCATGCGTACTGCCTGGCGATCGAGAAGCTGCTCGGCATCGAGGTGCCCGAGCGCGCACAGTACATCCGGGTGATGTACAGCGAGATCACCCGCCTGCTGAACCACCTGATGTGGCTGGGTGCGCACGGCCTCGACTGCGGTGCGATGAACGTGTTCATCTACTGCTTCCGCGAGCGCGAGGACCTGTTCGACATGTACGAGGCCGCCTCGGGCGCGCGCATGCATGCGGCCTACTTTCGACCGGGCGGCGTGTATCGCGATCTGCCCGACACGATGCCGCAGTACAAGGCCTCGAAGATCCGCAACGCCAAGGCGATCTCGCGACTGAACGAGAACCGGCAGGGTTCGCTGCTCGACTTCATCGACGACTTCACGCAGCGCTTCCCCACCTATGTCGACGAGTACGAGACGCTGCTCACCGACAACCGTATCTGGAAGCAGCGCACCGTGGGCATCGGCGTGGTCTCGGCGGAGCGCGCACTGAATCTCGGCTTCACCGGCCCGATGCTGCGAGGCTCGGGGGTCGAGTGGGATCTGCGCCGCAAGCAGCCCTACGACGTCTACGCCAAGCTCGACTTCGACATCCCGGTGGGCGTCAACGGCGACACCTACGACCGCTACCTGGTGCGCGTCGAGGAGATGCGCCAGAGCAACCGCATCATCAAGCAGTGCGTGGACTGGTTGCGCGCCAACCCCGGTCCGGTGATCACCGCCAACCACAAGGTGGCCCCGCCGTCGCGCGTGGACATGAAGTCCAGCATGGAGGAGCTGATCCACCACTTCAAGCTCTTCACGGAGGGCTTCCACGTGCCCGAGGGCGAGGCCTACGCGGCGGTGGAGCATCCCAAGGGCGAGTTCGGCATCTACCTGGTGAGCGACGGCGCGAACAAGCCCTACCGGCTGAAGATCCGTCCGCCCGGCTTCGCGCATCTGGCCGCGCTCGACGAGCTGTCGCGCGGACACATGATCGCCGACGCCGTCGCGATCATCGGCACCATGGACATCGTCTTCGGCGAGATCGATCGATGAACTTCTCGGAATCGACGCTGGCGCGCTTCGACAAGGAAGTCGCCAAGTACCCCGCGGACCAGAAGCAGTCGGCCGTGATGGCCTGCCTGGCCATCGTGCAGCAGGAGCAGGGCTTCGTGTCTGCCGACAGCGAGAAGGCCGTGGCAGCCTACCTCGGCATGCCGCCGATCGCGGTGCACGAGGTCACGACCTTCTACAACATGTACAACCAGCAGCCGGTGGGCAAGTTCAAGCTGAACGTCTGCACCAACCTGCCGTGCCAGCTGCGCGACGGTCAGAAGGCGCTGGACCATGTCTGCGGCAAGCTGGGCGTGGAGGCCGGCGGCACCACGGCCGACGGCCTGTTCACCGTGCAGCACAGCGAGTGCCTCGGCGCCTGCGCCGATGCGCCGGTGCTGCTGGTCAACGACCGCGAGATGTGCAGCTTCATGAGCACAGAGCGTCTCGACGCGCTGCTCGACACGCTTCGCAAGGGCTGAGTTCCATGGTCGACCTGTCCCAATTCAAGTCCAGCGGCAACGAGACCTGCTTCCACGGCCGCCACATCGGCGCGCAGATCTACGCCGGCCTGGATGGCCGCAACTGGTCGCTGAAGGATTACGAAGCGCGCGGCGGCTACCAGGCGCTGCGCAAGATCCTCGGCAAGGACGGCGGCGAGGGCATGACGCCCGAGCAGGTCATCGCCGAGGTCAAGCTCTCCGGCCTGCGCGGCCGCGGCGGCGCGGGATTCCCCACCGGTCTGAAGTGGAGCTTCATGCCGCGCGCCTTCCCGGGCCCGAAGTACCTCGTGTGCAATTCCGACGAAGGCGAGCCGGGCACCTGCAAGGACCGCGACATCCTGATGTTCAACCCGCACATCGTCATCGAAGGCATGGCGATCGCGGCGTACGCGATGGGCATCGCGACCGGCTACAACTACATCCACGGCGAAATCTTCGAGGTCTACGAGCGCTTCGAAGCTGCCCTGGAAGAGGCGCGCGCTGCCGGGTATCTCGGCAATGGCATCATGGGCTCGGGCTTCGACTTCCAGCTCCACGCCTCGCACGGCTTCGGCGCCTACATCTGCGGCGAGGAGACCGCGCTGCTCGAGTCGCTCGAGGGCAAGAAGGGCCAGCCGCGCTTCAAGCCGCCGTTCCCGGCCAGCTACGGCCTGTACGGCAAGCCCACGACGATCAACAACACCGAGACCTTCGGCGCCGTGCCCTGGATCATCCGCCACGGCGGCCAGGCCTACCTCGAGGTCGGCAAGCCGAACAACGGCGGTACCAAGATCTATTCGGTGTCGGGAGACGTCGAGCGCCCCGGCAACTACGAGGTGCCGATGGGCACGCCGTTCGCGAAGCTGCTCGAACTCGCCGGCGGGGTGCGCAAGGGTCGCACGCTGAAGGCGGTGATTCCAGGCGGTTCGTCGGCCCCGGTGTTGCCGGCCTCCGTCATGATGGAGTGCACGATGGACTACGACAGCATCGCCAAGGCCGGCTCGATGCTGGGATCGGGCGCCGTCATCGTGATGGACGACACCCGCTGCATGGTGAACTCGCTGCTGCGTCTGTCGTACTTCTACGCCCACGAGAGTTGCGGCCAGTGCACGCCGTGCCGCGAGGGCACCGGCTGGATGCACCGCGTGATCGAGCGCATCGCCCACGGCCAGGGCCGCAAGGAAGACATCGACCTGCTGAACTCGGTGGCCGACAACATCCAGGGCCGCACCATCTGCGCGCTCGGCGATGCCGCGGCGATGCCGGTGCGGGCCATGATCAAGCACTTCCGCGATGAATTCGTGCATCTCATCGAGCACAAGACCCGCAAGGTCGCGGCCACCGCCTGAGCGACCGGGGCACTGACATGATCGAAATCGAACTCGACGGCAAGAAGGTGGAGGTGCTCGAAGGCAGCATGGTGATGCATGCCGCCGAGAAGGCCGGCACCTACATCCCGCACTTCTGCTACCACAAGAAGCTCTCCATCGCGGCGAACTGCCGCATGTGTCTGGTCGACGTGGAGAAGGCGCCCAAGCCGATGCCGGCCTGCGCGACGCCCGTGACGCAGGGCATGATCGTGCGCACCAAGAGCGACAAGGCGATCAAGGCCCAGCAGTCGGTGATGGAGTTCCTGCTCATCAACCACCCGCTGGACTGCCCGATCTGTGACCAGGGCGGCGAGTGCCAGTTGCAGGACCTCGCCGTCGGCTACGGTGGCTCGGCCTCGCGCTATACGGAAGAGAAGCGCGTCGTCTTCCACAAGAACGTCGGCCCGCTGATCTCGATGGAGGAGATGAGCCGCTGCATTCACTGCACGCGTTGCGTGCGCTTCGGCCAGGAAGTGGCCGGGGTGATGGAGCTCGGCATGATCCACCGCGGCGAGCACTCCGAGATCACCACCGTGGTCGGCGAAACGGTCGACTCCGAGTTGTCGGGCAACATGATCGACCTGTGCCCGGTCGGCGCGCTGACCAGCAAGCCGTTCCGCTACAGCGCCCGCACCTGGGAGCTGTCGCGCCGCAAGAGCGTCAGCCCGCACGACAGCACCGGTGCGAACCTCGTCGTGCAGGTGAAGAACAACCAGGTGATGCGCGTCGTCCCCCTCGAGAACGAGGACGTCAACGAGTGCTGGATCGCCGATCGCGACCGCTTCTCGTACGAAGCCCTCAACAGCGACGCGCGCCTGACCGCGCCGATGCTCAAGCAGGGCGGGCAGTGGAAGACGGTCGACTGGAAGACCGCACTCGAGTACGTGGTGCGAGGCCTCACGCAGATCAAGGTCGACCACGGGCCGTCGGCCATCGGCGCGCTCGGCTCGGCGCATGCCACCGTCGAGGAGCTGCACCTGCTGGCCAAGCTGGTGCGCGGGCTGGGCAGCGAGAACATCGACCACCGCACCCGTCATGCCGATTTCGTCAATGTCGCGGGTACGGGCAAGGCGCGCTGGCTCGGGCTGCCGATTGCCGCGCTCTCGACCCTGCAGCGCGTGCTGGTGGTGGGCTCGTTCCTGCGCAAGGACCATCCGCTGTTCGCCCAGCGCATCCGCCAGGCGGCACGCAAGGGCGCGCAGGTGCACAGCCTGCACGCGCTGGCCGACGACTGGCTGATGCCGATGGGCACGCGCCTGGTGGCTGCGCCGTCGGCCTGGCTGCAATCGCTGGCCGACATTGCCGCGGCCATCGGTGCCGCCAAGGGCAGCAGCGCGCCGATGACCGGCAACCCGTCCCCCGAGGCCAAGGCGGTCGCCGACTCGCTGCTGTCCGGCGAACGCAAGGCGGTGCTGTTGGGCAACGCCGCCGCGCAGCATCCGCAGGCCGGTGCGCTGCTCGTGCTGGCGAACTGGATCGCGGAACAAACCGGCGCCTCGGTGGGTTACCTGGGCGAGGCCGCCAACAGCGTCGGCGCCCAGCTGGTCGGCGCCCAGCCCGGTCCCGGCGGGTTGAACGCCGGCCGGATGCTGGGCAGCGCACAGCTCAAGGCGATGCTGATGCTCGACGTCGACCCCGACTTCGACGCCGCCGACCCGAGCGCCGCGAAGGCTGCGCTGCACGGCGCCGAGATGGTCGTTGCCTTCAGCGCATTCAAGGACACCGCGCTAGACGTGGCCGATGTGCTGCTGCCGATCGCTCCCTTCACCGAGACCTCCGGCAGCTTCGTCAATGCCGAGGGTCGTGTGCAGAGCTTCCACGGCGTCGTCAAGCCGCTGGGCGAGACCCGCCCGGCCTGGAAGGTGCTGCGCGTGCTCGGCAACATGCTGGGCCTGTCCGGCTTCGAGTTCGAGACCTCCGAAGAAGTGCGGGCCGAGGCGCTGGGCGATGCCGCGTCGCTGACTGCGCGCCTGGACAACGTCACCGGTGCCGTGCTGTCTGCGCCGGCTGCCGTGACGGGCCTGCAGCGCATCGCGGACGTGCCGATCTACAGCGCCGATTCGCTGGTGCGCCGCGCGGCCTCGTTGCAGATGACTGCCGACGCGCGTGCGCCGCAGGTCAGCTTGCCCGAGGCACTGTGGTCGCGGCTGGGTCTTGTCCCCGGCGATCGGGTGCGCGTGTCGCAGGGTAGCGTCGGCGCCGTGCTCCCCGCCCGCCTGGACGCCACGCTGGCTGCCGACACCCTGCGCGTTCCGGCCGGCCATCCCGATACCGCCACCCTCGGTGCCATGTTCGGCGCCGTCGCGGTCGACAAAGCCTGAGGCGCACGATGCTCGACACCGTCACCACCTACGGCAGTTCACTGCTCGGCCCTGCCTGGCCGGTCGTCTGGACCCTCGTGAAGATCGTCGCGGTCGTGTTGCCGCTGATGATCTGCGTCGCCTACCTCACGCTGTGGGAGCGCAAGGCCATCGGCTGGACGCAGATCCGTCCCGGGCCGAATCGAGTCGGACCCAAGGGCCTGCTGCAGCCGATCGCCGATGCGGTGAAGCTGATCTTCAAGGAGATCATCCTCCCGACCGCGGCGAACAGGGGACTGTTCCTGCTCGGACCGGTGATGACCATCATGCCGGCGCTGGCGGCCTGGGCGGTGGTGCCTTTCGGACCGGAGGTCGCGCTGGCCGACATCAACGCCGGCCTGCTGTTCCTGATGGCGATCACCTCGATGGAGGTTTACGGCGTGATCATTGCCGGCTGGGCGTCCAACTCGAAGTACGCCTTCCTCGGCGCGCTGCGCGCCTCGGCGCAGATGGTCTCCTACGAGATCGCCATGGGCTTCGCGCTGGTGGTCGTGCTGATGGTCTCGGCCAGCCTGAACATGACCGAGATCGTGATGGGGCAGAGCAGGGGCCAGTTCGCCGCGATGGGGCTGAACTTCCTGTCCTGGAACTGGCTGCCGCTGCTGCCGATCTTCGGCGTCTATGTCATTGCTGGCATCGCCGAGACCAACCGCCATCCGTTCGACGTGGTGGAGGGCGAGTCGGAGATCGTCGCCGGCCACATGGTCGAGTACTCGGGCATGGCCTTCGCGATGTTCTTCCTCGCCGAGTACGCGAACATCATCCTGGTCTCGACGCTGGCCGTGATCATGTTCCTCGGCGGCTGGTTGCCGCCGATCGACAGCGCGCTGTTCAACTGGATCCCGGGCTGGATCTGGCTCGGCATCAAGGTCTTCTGCATGTGCACGCTGTTCCTCTGGGTGCGCGCGAGCTTTCCGCGCTACCGCTACGACCAGATCATGCGCCTGGGCTGGAAGATCTTCATCCCGCTGACGCTGGTCTGGCTGGTCGTGGTCGGCGCCTGGATCCAGTCGCCCTGGAACATCTGGAAGTGAGGCGAGAACCAACCATGGCATCGGCTTCCACGCTCAAGGACTTCGTCTCCAGCTTCTTCCTGCTGGAGTTGCTCAAGGGCTTCAAGCTCACCGGGCGGCACTTCTTCCAGCGCAAGATCACCGTGCAGTTCCCGGAGGAGAAGACGCCGCTGTCCCCGCGCTTCCGCGGCCTTCACGCGCTGCGCCGCTACGAGAACGGAGAGGAGCGCTGCATCGCCTGCAAGCTGTGCGAGGCGGTCTGCCCTGCGATGGCGATCACCATCGAGTCCGACGTGCGCGATGACGGCTCGCGCCGCACCACGCGGTACGACATCGACCTGACGAAGTGCATCTTCTGCGGCTTCTGCGAGGAGAGCTGTCCGGTCGACTCGATCGTCGAGACGCACATCTTCGAGTACCACGGCGAGAAGCGCGGCGACCTCTATTTCACCAAGGACATGCTGCTCGCGGTGGGTGACCGCTACGAGCGCGAGATCGCGGCCACCAAGGAGGCGGACGCCAAGTACCGCTGACCGCTGCGGCGGCCGGCCTTCGCGCCTGCAACAACAACATGGACATGCAAACCGCGCTCTTCTACGTCTTCTCGGCCGTGCTGCTGTTCGCGGCCTTCCGCGTCATCACGGCGCGCACGCCGGTCTACGCCGCGCTCTACCTCGTACTTGCCTTCTTCAACGCCGCGTGTGTGTGGTTGCTGCTGCGCGCCGAGTTCCTCGCCATCGCCCTGGTGCTCGTCTACGTCGGTGCGGTAATGGTGCTGTTCCTCTTCGTCGTGATGATGCTCGACATGAACGTCGACGCGCTGCGCGAGGGCTTCTGGAAGCACTTCCCTCTGGCCGGCCTGATCGGCGTGGTCATCGCGCTGGAGATGGCGCTGGTGCTGATCCCGGGCTTCGACGTGAGCACGGCGCCGGTGGCCGACGCCGCGGCGCTGAAGATGGGCAACACCAAGCTGCTCGGCATCGAGATCTACACGCGCTACCTCTATCCGCTGCAGATCGCCGCGGTGCTGCTGCTGGTGGCGATCATCGCGGCCATCGCGCTGACGCTGCGCCGCCGCAAGGACTCGAAGTACATCGACCCGGCCGAGCAGGTGCGGGCGAAGAAGGCGGACCGCGTCCGCATCGTGCAGATGAAGGCCGAGGTGGAAGTCCCGGCACCGGCCGCGCCTGCGGGAGGAGACACCCCATGATCGGACCGGTGACACTCGGCCATTACCTGTCGCTCGGCGCGATCCTGTTCGCGCTGTCGGTGATCGGCATCTTCCTGAACCGCAAGAACCTGATCGTGCTGCTGATGGCCATCGAGCTGATGCTGCTGGCGGTCAACCTGAACTTCGTGGCCTTCTCGCACTACCTCGGCGACATGGCCGGCCAGGTGTTCGTGTTCTTCATCCTCACCGTCGCGGCGGCAGAATCGGCCATCGGTTTGGCGATCCTGGTGGTGCTGTTCCGCAACCGCTCCACGATCAACGTCGACGAGCTCGACTCGCTGAAGGGTTGAGACCGCCATGTCCGCTGCATTGAATCCCAATCTCCTGCTCGCGATCCCGATGGCGCCGCTGGCCGGTGCGGTGATCGCCGGACTGTTCGGCAAGACCGTCGGCCGCCGCGGCGCGCACAGCATCACCATCCTCGGCGTGCTGGTGTCGTTCATCCTCTCGGCGATGGTGCTGAAGTCCGTCGCCGTCGACAGCGCGCGCTTCAATGCCACGGTCTACGAGTGGATGGTGCTCGGTGACCTGAAGATGGAGATCGGCTTCCTCATCGACGGGCTGTCGGCGATGATGATGTGCGTGGTGACCTTCGTCTCGCTGATGGTGCACATCTACACCATCGGCTACATGGAGGAGGACCCGGGCTACCAGCGCTTCTTCTCCTACATCTCGCTGTTCACCTTCTCGATGTTGATGCTCGTGATGAGCAACAACTTCCTGCAGCTGTTCTTCGGCTGGGAGGCGGTGGGCCTGGTCAGCTATCTGCTGATCGGCTTCTGGTACACCAGGCCGACGGCGATCTTTGCCAACATGAAGGCCTTCCTGGTCAACCGGGTCGGCGACTTCGGCTTCATCCTCGGCATCGGCCTGATCGTCGCTTACGCCGGCACGCTCAACTACGGCGAGGCCTTCGCCAAGGGCCCGGAGCTGGCCAAGCTGACATTCCCCGGCACCGAGTGGATGCTGATCACGGTGACCTGCATCTGCCTGTTCATCGGTGCCATGGGCAAGAGCGCGCAGTTTCCGCTGCACGTCTGGCTGCCGGACTCGATGGAAGGCCCGACGCCGATCTCCGCGCTGATCCATGCGGCGACCATGGTGACCGCCGGCATCTTCATGGTGGCGCGCATGTCGCCGCTGTTCGAGCTGTCGGACACGGCGCTGAGCTTCATCCTGGTGATCGGCGCGATCACGGCGCTGTTCATGGGCTTCCTGGGCATCATCCAGAACGACATCAAGCGGGTCGTCGCCTACTCCACGCTCTCGCAGCTGGGCTACATGACAGTGGCGCTGGGCGCCTCGGCCTACTCGGTGGCGGTGTTCCACCTGATGACGCACGCGTTCTTCAAGGCGCTGCTCTTCCTCGCCGCGGGCAGCGTGATCATCGGCATGCACCATGATCAGGACATCCGCAACATGGGCGGCCTGCGCAAGTACATGCCCATCACCTGGATCACCTCGCTGCTGGGTTCACTGGCGCTGATCGGCACGCCGCTGTTTGCCGGCTTCTACAGCAAGGACAGCATCATCGAGGCCGTGCACGCCTCGCACCTGCCGGGCTCGGGCTTCGCCTACTTCGCGGTCATCGCCGGCGTGTTCGTCACGGCGTTCTATTCGTTCCGCATGTATTTCCTCGTCTTCCATGGCAAGGAGCGTTTCCGGCACAAGCCCTTCCCGGGCGAACATGACCACCATGACGATCACGGCGACGGCCACGCGCACGAGCCGCACGAGTCGCCCTGGGTGGTGACCGCTCCGCTGCTGCTGCTGGCCGTGCCCTCGGTGGTGATCGGCTACCTGACGATCCAGCCGATGCTCTATGGCGAGCTGTTCTCGGATTCGATCGTCGTCAACCTCGACAAGCACCCTGCCATGGCGGAACTGGCCCAGGGCTTCCACGGCGCGCTGGCGATGGCGACTCACGGCCTCAGCACGCTGCCGTTCTGGCTCGCCCTGGCCGGCGTGCTCACGGCTTACGTGTTCTACATGCTCAAGCCGGAGATCCCGGCCGCGCTTGCACGCATCTTCAGCCCGCTGGTGCGTGTGCTGGAGAACAAGTACTACATGGACTGGATCAACGAGACCATCTTCGCCCCGGCGGCGCGCGGCATCGGCCGTGGCCTGTGGAAGGGCGGTGACGTCGGCCTGATCGACAACATCGTGATCGACGGCTCTGCGCGTGCGGTCGGCGGCCTCGCGGCGCTGACGCGCTTCCTGCAGACCGGCTACCTCTACTGGTACGCGCTGGTGATGATCGTGGGCGTGATCGGCCTGATGACCTGGCAGCTGTGGCCCTACCTGGGCAGCCTGGGCGGCAAGTAGCGGACAGGACGGAGAACAAGAACATGGGTTTGCTCAGCCTGACCATCTGGCTGCCGATCGCCTGCGGCGTGCTGCTGCTCGCGCTCGGCCGCGACTCGAACGCGATCGCGGTGCGCTGGATCGCGCTCGTCGGCGCGATCGCCAGCTTCCTCGTCACCTTGCCGCTGATCGCGGGATTCGACACCTCCACCGCGGCGCTGCAGTTCACCGAGGCGCTGCCCTGGATCGAGCGCTTCAACGTGCGCTACGCCCTCGGCGTCGACGGCCTGTCGATGTGGTTCGTGCCGCTGACCGCCTTCATCACCGTGATCGTGGTGATCTCGGCCTGGGAAGTGATCACCGACCGCGTCAACCAGTACATGGGCGCGTTCCTGATCCTCTCCGGCCTGATGGTCGGCGTGTTCAGTGCTGTCGATGGCCTGCTGTTCTACGTCTTCTTCGAGGCCACGCTGATCCCGATGTACATCATCATCGGCATCTGGGGCGGCCCGAGGCGCGTCTACGCCGCGTTCAAGTTCTTCCTCTACACCCTGGCCGGTTCGCTGCTGATGCTGGTGGCGCTGGTCTACCTGTACTACAAGTCCGGCGGCAGCTTCGACATCCTCGCCTGGCACAAGCTGCCGTTGACGTCGACCTCCCAGACCCTGCTTTTCTTCGCCTTCTTCGCGGCCTTCGCGGTCAAGGTGCCGATGTGGCCGGTGCACACCTGGCTGCCGGATGCCCACGTCGAGGCGCCGACCGGCGGCTCGGTCGTGCTGGCGGCGATCATGCTGAAGCTCGGCGCCTATGGGTTCCTGCGCTTCTCGATGCCGATCGCGCCCGACGCCAGCCGCGAGTGGGCCTGGTTCATCATCGCGATCTCGCTGATCGCCGTGATCTACATCGGCCTGGTGGCGCTGGTGCAGCAGGACATGAAGAAGCTGGTGGCGTACTCGTCCATCGCGCACATGGGCTTCTGCACGCTGGGATTCTTCATCTTCAGCGAACTGGGCGTCTCCGGCGGCATCGTGCAGATGGTCTCGCACGGCTTCGTCTCCGGTGCGATGTTCCTGTGCATCGGCGTGCTCTACGACCGCGTGCACTCGCGCGAGATCGCCGCCTACGGCGGTGTGGTGAACACGATGCCCAAGTTTGCCGCCTTCGCCGTGTTCTTCGCGATGGCCAACAGCGGCCTGCCGGGCACGAGCGGCTTCGTCGGCGAGTGGATGGTCATCCTCGGCACGGTGAAGGCCGGCTTCTGGCTCGCCTTCCTGGCGGCCACCGCGCTGGTGTTCGGTGCCGCCTACAACCTGTGGATGGTCAAGCGCGTGTACTTCGGTCCGGTGGCCAACGCCCACGTCAAGGCGCTGACGGACCTGAACAGCCGCGAGTTCCTGATGATGGCCATCCTCGCCGTCGCCGTGCTCTGGATGGGCGTGTATCCCAAGCCCTTCACCGACGTGATGCACGTGTCGGTGACTGAACTGCTCAAGCACGTGGCGCAATCCAAGCTGGTCCCCTGACATGAACGAGATGAACTGGCTCGCCATTGCCCCCGAGGTCGTGCTGCTGGTCATGGCCCTGGTGGTCGCCATGGTCGACCTGTGGATCAAGCATCCGCGCCGCACGCCCACCTACCTGCTGGCCCAGGCCTCGCTCGCCGTGGTCGCGGCGATGCACTTGCTGCGCTTCGACGACGGCGAGACCTTCTACGCCGTGCAGCGCATGGTGGTGGCCGATCCGATGGGTCACCTGCTGGCCTTCTTCGCCACCCTGGCGACGATGGTCTCGCTCGCCTACGCGCGGCCCTATGCGGCCGAGCGCGACATCCTCAAGGGCGAGTTGATCACGCTGGCGATGTTCTCGCTGCTGGGCATCAACGTGATGCTGTCGGCGAACAATTTCCTCGTCGTCTACCTCGGCCTGGAGCTGATGTCGCTGAGCCTGTACGCGCTGGTGGCGCTGCGCCGCGATCACGCCGCGGCGACCGAGGCGGCCATGAAGTACTTCGTGCTGGGCGCCCTGGCCAGTGGCTTCCTGCTCTACGGACTCTCGATGATGTATGGCGCGACCCGTTCGCTGGACATTGCCGGCGTCTTCAACGCGATCGCCACCGGTCAGATCGACAAGGGCGTGATGGTGCTCGGCGTCGTCTTCGTCGTCTCGGGTCTGGCGTTCAAGCTGGGCGCCGTGCCGTTCCACATGTGGATCCCGGACGTCTACCAGGGCGCGCCCACGGCGGTCACTGTCCTGGTCGCCGGCGCGCCGAAGCTGGCCGCCTTCGCGATCACCATCCGCCTGCTGGTGGAGGGCATGTCCGGGCTGGCCGTCGACTGGCAGCAGATGCTGATCGTGCTGTCGGTCGCATCGATGGCGCTGGGCAACGTGGCCGCCATCGCGCAGACCAACCTGAAGCGCATGCTGGCCTATTCGACCATCGGGCAGATGGGCTTCATGCTGCTCGGCCTCACGCCGACGGTGGTCGCCGGCAATACGCTGTCGGCCGCCAACGGCTACAGCTCCTCGATGTTCTACGTGCTCACCTACGTGTTCACCACGCTGGGTACCTTCGGCATCGTCATGCTGCTGTCGCGCGCCGGCCACGAGTCGGAGCAGATCGACGACCTGAAGGGTCTGGCGCGGCGCAGCCCCTGGTACGCGGCCGTGATGGCCATCTTCATGTTCTCGCTGGCCGGCATCCCGCCGACGGTGGGCTTTTACGCCAAGCTGGCGGTGCTGCAGGCGATCGTCTCCACCAACGTCGCGCTCTACATCTGGCTTGCCGTGATCGCCGTGCTGCTCTCGCTGGTGGCGGCGTTCTACTATCTGCGCCTGGTCAAGGTGATGTACTTCGACGAGCCGCTCGACACGCACCCCATTGCCAGCACCGGAGAGGTGCGCACGATCCTGTCGCTCAACGGTGCGGCCGTGCTGGTGTTCGGCATCCTGCCGGGCGGCCTGATGGCGCTGTGCGCCCAGGCGATCGTCAAGGCGCTGGGCTCCTGAGCGTGCGGGCGTGAGCCAGCCGCCTGCCGGCGCCGACGACGCGCACCTTCGCGAGGAAACCGTCGCCACCGAGACGGTGTTCCATGGGCGCCTGCTCGAGGTTCGCCGCGACCGCATCCGCCTGCCCGATGGCGGCGAGGCGACGCGAGAGTTCATCGTCCACCCCGGCGCGGTGATGATCGTCCCCATCCTCGACGATGGTCGGCTGGTGATGGAGCGCCAGTGGCGCTACCCGCTGGAATGCGTCATGCTGGAATTTCCCGCCGGCAAGCTGGAGGCTGGTGAGCCGACGCTGGACTGTGCGCAACGCGAACTGTTCGAGGAAACCGGCTATCGCGCTCGTGAATGGGCGCTCGCGGGCGTGCTGCACAACGCCATCGCCTACTCGAGCGAGCGCATCGAGATCTGGTTCGCGCGCGGCCTGAGCGCGGGGGAGCGCCAACTCGACGATGGCGAGTTTCTCGACCTGCAAATCTGTTCCGTCGAGGAGCTCGATCGCCTCTGCGGCACCGGCGGGGTCACCGACGCGAAGACGCTGGTCGGGCTGCAGTGGTTGCAGAATTGGCAAGCCGGACGCTGGGCCATCCCGGGACTTAAGCCCCGCTGAACCCTGCCGGCCCATAATCGGGCCCATGAAGGTCCTGAACCTGCGCTGCGCCCATGACCATCGCTTCGAAGGCTGGTTCGGCTGCGACGACGACTTTGAATCGCAGTCGTCGCGCCAGCTGGTGAGCTGTCCGGTCTGTGGCGACAGCGCCGTCTCCCGCCTGCCCACTGCGCCGCGCCTCAACGTCTCCGGCCTGAAGCAGGAGGTCGTCGGCGCGGAGCCGGGGCAGGCCGTGCAGGCCGCCTGGGTGCAGGCCGTCCGGCACATGATGGCCCATACCGAGGACGTCGGCGAGCGCTTCCCCGAGGAAGCGCGCCGCATCCACTATGGGGAAGCGCAGGCACGTGGCATCCGTGGCCAGGCCTCGCGCGAAGACGCCGACGCCTTGCGTGAGGAGGGCATCGAAGTGCTGGCAGTTCCCGTTCCCGCCGCCCTCAAGGGCCCGCTGCAGTAACCGCAGCGACCGTCCTCAGAGCATCCGGCCCGGGTTCATGCGGCCCAGCGGGTCAAGAGCCTGCTTGATCGACATCATCAGCTTCAGCGCCACCGGCGACTTGCGCCGGGCGAGCTCGTCTCGCTTGAGCGCCCCGATGCCATGCTCGGCGGAGATCGAGCCGCCATGGGCCGTCACCGCGTCGTAGACGATGCGGTTGACCTCCGCCTCGCGGTCGGCGAGAAAGCGTTCCGCAGGCACGTCCAGCGGCGCCTGCACGTTGTAGTGCAGGTTGCCGTCGCCCAGATGGCCGAAGTCGACCAGGCGCACGCCGGGCACGGCGCGCTCCAGCGCCTCGTCGGTGGCGCGCACGAAGGCCGGGATGCGGGAAATCGGCACCGAGATGTCGTGCTTGACGTTCAGCCCTTCGAGGCTCTGCGCCAGCGGGATGGACTCGCGCAGATGCCACATCGTCTTGGACTGCTCGAGGCTGGCCGCCACGGCGGCGTCGGTGATCAGGCCGCGCTCGAATGCGGCGGCGAGCAGGTCCTCGAAGCGCTGCGCGGCGCCGGCCTGGTCGTCGCTGGCGGACTGTTCGAGCAGCACCGTCCAGGCGGCGCCGGGCACAGGCTGCGGCAGCTGCGGGAAGTGCTGCCGCACCAGCTCGAGCGAAAAGCGGTTCATCACCTCGAAGCCGGTCAGCGAAGCGCCCAGCCTGGACTGTGCGAGGCCGAGGAACTCTACCGCCGAGTCCAGCCAGTCAAGCGAGGCCATCGCCGTCGTCACGGCCGCAGGCTGCGGGTAGAGCTTGAGCGTGGCCGCGGTGATGACGCCCAGCGTGCCCTCGCTGCCGATGAAGAGGTCGCGCAGGTCGTAGCCTGTGTTGTCCTTGCGCAGGCCGGACAGGCCGTCCCAGACCTCGCCCTCGGCCGTCACCACCTCCAGCCCGAGGCACAGATCGCGCGCATTGCCGTAGCGAACCACCTGAGTGCCGCCGGCGTTGGTGGCGAGATTGCCGCCGATGGTGCAGCTGCCCTCGGCGGCCAGGCTGAGCGGAAACAGCAAGCCCTTGGCCGTGGCCGCATCCTGCACGAGCTGCAGCAGGCAGCCGGCTTCGACGGTCATGGTCAGATTCGCGGTGTCGATCTCGCGCACGCGGTTGAGGCGGCCGAGGTGCAGCAGCACCTGCGTGCCACTGTCGTCGGGCACCGAGGCACCCACCAGGCCGGTGTTGCCGCCTTGCGGCACGATCGAGACCCCTGCCCCGACGCAGGCGCGTACCACGGCGGCGGTCTCGACGGTCGAGCCCGGGCGCACCACCAAGCGGGCGCGGCCACGAAAGCGCTTGCGCCAGTCGACCTCGTAGGCGGACAGGTCGCCGCCCTGCAGCACGTGCGCCGTGCCGACGATGCCGCGCAGCGTCGCTTCCAGCGTCATGCGGCACTCTCCTTTCCCGCTCGCAATCGCCAGCGCACATGCGCCGCGCAGGCGGCGAACAGCAGCAGGCACAGGACGATCTCGATCACCGCCAGCGCCGCCGACGGGCCAGCGTCGCTGGTGGCCCGCACCACGCCCTCGGTGAAGTAGAGCCAGACCATCAGGCTGACCCAGCGGTAGGTGTACATGCGACGCTTGAGCAGCCCGCCCAGGGGGAGCGTCAGCGGCAGCACCTTCAGCGCCAGCGTGCCGTTGCCGGTCGGGGCGAGCCAGAGTTCCCAGGCCAGGCCGAGCGCGATCAGGCCGAGCAGGCTGGCCACCGCGACGCGCTGCGTCCAGGCCACCGCAGAGGAAGGTGCGTGCTGCATCGCTGGCTATGATGCCAGCAATGAATCTCCCGTCCCATCTGAAGTCCCGCCTCGAAGAGAGCTGGCGCGAGCGCATCGCGCTGCTCGTCGAGACGCTGCAGAACTGGCCCTGGATGGACACGCTGCGTACGCTGCGCCAGCGATTCCGCGAGGACCACCTCGGATTGACGGCGAGCAGCCTGACCTTCACGACGCTGATCTCGCTGGTGCCGCTGGTCACGGTGACGCTGGCGGTCTTCGCCGCCTTCCCGATGTTCGCCTCGTTCCAGGAATCGTTGCAGAAGTACTTCCTGCAGAGCCTGGTGCCCGACAACATCGCCAAGCAGGTGATGACGGCGCTGACCCAGTTTGCCGCCAAGGCCAACCGGCTCGGCACGGTGGGCCTGGTGTTCCTGTTCTTCGCCGCGCTCGCGCTGATGCTGACCATCGATCGCACGCTCAATGCCATCTGGCGCGTGCGCAAGCCGCGGCCGATCGCACAGCGCGTGCTCGTCTACTGGGCGGCGGCGACGCTCGGGCCGCTGGTGCTGGGCGTGAGCCTGAGCCTCACTTCCTATGTGATCTCGGCCTCGCGCGGCCTCGTCTCCGAACTTCCTGGCGGCGTGAGCCTGCTGCTCAACACCATCGAGTTCGTGCTGCTCGCCGCCGGCATGGCCGCGCTGTTCCACTACGTGCCCAACACCCATGTGAAGTGGCGCCATGCGATCGCTGGCGGTGTGTTCGTGTCGATCGGCTTCGAGGTGGCGAAGAAGGCGCTGGCCTGGTACATCGCCCAGGTGCCGACTTTCGCGGTCGTCTACGGCGCCTTCGCGACGCTGCCGATCCTGCTGGTGTGGATCTACCTCGGCTGGGTGATCGTGCTGCTCGGGGCGGTCATCGCCGCCTATGCGCCGAGCCTGCAGATGCGCGTGGCACGCTGGCCCGATGCGCCGGGTTCGCGCTTCGGGCTCGCGGTGGCCTTGCTCGTCGAACTGGAGCGTGCGCGCCGTGGAGAGGCTCGCGGGCTGAGCCTGGCCGAACTGTCGGAATCGCTGCGCGTCGACCCGCTGCAGGCCGAACCGATCGTCGATGCGCTGGTCGAGATGGACTGGCTGGCGCGGCTCGACGAGCCAGGAGCGGCGCGCTACGTGCTGCTCGCCGAGCCGGCCACGACGCCGGCTGCGCCGCTGCTCGCGCAAATGCTGCTCGAGCCGTCACCGGCGCTGCGCGCCTTTCGCGACCGCGCGGGCTTCGACCGCCTCACGCTGGCCGAACTGCTGCAGCGCTGAGCTCGGTGCGCACCGTGCCGTGGTGCTGCACGCGGTCCTTGCCCAGCCGTTTGGCGGCGTACATCGCATCGTCGGCCGCCTGCAGCAGCTTGAGTGGATGCTGCGCGTCTGCCGGTGCGAGCGCATAGCCGATGCTCGCGCTGACGCCTCCGCCGCTGACCGCGAGGCTCACCTGGCGCACTGCCTCGAGCATGTGCAGCGCCAGTGCGCGCGCGCCCGATGGCCCGCGCACCGCCGCGAGCACGAGGAACTCGTCGCCGCCGAAACGGCCCACGGAGTCGTCCGCGCGCACGCTTTTCTGCAGGGCCTGAGCCACCCTGACGAGCAGCGCATCGCCCTCGCGATGGCCGAGCCGGTCGTTGACCGCCTTGAAACCGTCGAGATCGACGAAGAACAGCGCCACCGGCTCGTGCGCGGCGGTGACCAGCGCCGCCTCGATGCGATCCATCATGGTGCGCCGGCTGAGCACGTCGGTGAGCATGTCGCGCTCGACACTGCGGCGCAATTGCTCTTGCGCGACGGTGAGGTCGTGCACGTCGATCGTCACGGTGTACAGGCCGACGACGTTCTGCTCGGCGTCGAAGTCGGGCACGTAGCTGGTGCGCAGCCAGCGCGGGCCGCCGCCGGGGTTGTAGGCCAATCCGTCGACCAGCCTCGTGTACTGCACCGTCTTGCCCTCGAGCGCGCGGCGGAAGTGCGGTTCATGCTCGGCCCAGCGCCGCTGGCCGCGCGCCGCTCCGATGTGCCGGCCGAGCAGCTGCTCGGCGGGCTTGCCGGCCATCTCGCAGTAGGCCTTGTTGACGAAGCGCAGCACGAACTCGCGATCGACGTAGGTCAGCGGATAGGGGATGTTCTCGGTGAAGCGGTCCAGGCGCACGCGCGCGGCAATCAGCGCTTCGCGCGCCGTGATGTCTTCGTGGATGTCGGTGGCAATGGTGAACACCGAATGCACCTCGCCGTTCGCGTCGGCGTCGGGGAACACCTGGATGCGCGCCCAGCGCCCGCTGAGCGTGCCGTGGCGCAGCAGCCGCTCGTAGCTCGTCGTCGCGCCGCGGAAAGCGCGCTCGAAGGCAGGACGGGCCCGATCCCAGGCTTCGTCGCCATAGAGCTCGGCGAGCGTGTGGCCGAGCAAATCGTCGCGCGTGCGGCCCGACCACATCAGGTAGGGCGCATTGCAGAACACCAGCCGAGACTCGCGGTCCCAACGACCGATCGGCAGCGCGACGACGTTGACGAGCCGCTCGATCGAGCGGGAGGAGGTGTCGGCGGAGTCGGGCATGGATGCGGAAGACGGCTGGCCCTGGCACATGAATCAGAACGCGATGCGCCCCGTCAGGATCTCCTTGTACATGACCCAGTCGCCCATGAAGCTGAACAGCGGGCGCTTGAACGATGCAGGCTTGTTCTTCTCGAAGCCGAAGTGGCCGATCCAGGCGAAGCCGTAGCCGCACAGCAGGCCGTAGAGCAGATATTGCGGCCGACCGGTCGCCACCAGCATGGCCAGGCACACCAGCGCCAGCGTCGAGCCGATGAAATGCAGCCGCCGGCATGTGCGGTTGCGGTGCTCGCTCAGGTAGAACGGATAGAACTCGGCGAAGGTCTTCAGCGACTTCGGATCGACAGCATCGGCGCTCATGCAGCCCCCTCGGTGCGGGTCAGACCCGCTATCGTCGCATTCAACACGCCGTCCGGCGCTTCGGTCATCAGGGAATGTCCGGCCGGCAGCGTGACGATGTTGGCACGCAGCGCGCGGCCGAGTTCGCGGGCACTCTTCGGCGCTGTCATCTGATCACGCGTGCCGAGCACGAACGTCACCGGGCATCGTACCTTCGAGGCGGCCTGCAGCCCGTTGGCGTAGGCATCGCAGACGCGGAAGTCGTGTTCGAAGAGGTTCATGCCGGTCAGGCCGGTGGCCCCGGCGAGCATGCGCCGCATGAGCGCGCGGTTGCCTCCGTGCAGCCACGCACCCGGCCCGGGAAACGAGGGTTTGGCAGCGAGGCCGCCATGCGACAGCGCATTGACCATGTCGATCGCCCGCAGCGGCTGCTCTCGTGCAGTGACGAGCAGCGCATCGGACACTTTCATCGGAAAGGCGGTTGCCAGCATGATCAACTGCGTGACGCGCTGTGGTGCACGCGCGGCCATCTCCAGCCCGACCAGCGTGCCCATGCTGTGGCCGACGACGGCGGCGTGCTGCACGCCGGCGGCATCGAGCAAGGCGAGCGTCCAGTCGGCCAGCGCTTCGACGCTGGCCGCCGGCGGGCCTTCGCTGCGGCCGTGGCCGGGCTGGTCGACCGCGAGCACGGCGTGGCCGTGGTGGGCGAACCAGCGCGCGAGCAGGTTCCACACGCTGTGGTCGTGCAGCGCGCCGTGGACGAACACGACGCAGGGCAGGGCGGCATCGAACGCCTTGCCGCCGGTGTATGCATAGGCCTTGCGACCGTCGACGATCAGTTCCATCACGCCCCCGCCTTTTCCGCGGCCTTCAGTGCGCGCTTCAGGTCGTCGATCAGGTCGTCGGCATCCTCCAGGCCGATCGACAGGCGGATCGTGCCCGGCGAGATGCCCGCCTGCGCCAGCGCCGCGTCGTCCATGCGGAAGTGGGTGGTCGAGGCGGGGTGGATCACCAGCGAACGGCAGTCGCCCACGTTGGCGAGGTGCGAGAAGATCTTCAGTGCCTCGATGAATGCCTTGCCCTGCGCGCGGCTGCCCCGGATGTCGAAGCTGAACACCGAGCCGCAGCCGCGCGGCAGCAGCTTCTTCGCCAGCGCGTGGCTCGGATGGCCTTCGAGTTCGGGGTAGCCGACCGAAGCGACGAGCGGGTGCGTGGCAAGGAAGGCGACCACCTTGCGCGTGTTCTCGACATGGCGCGCCATGCGCAGGGGCAAGGTCTCGATGCCCTGCAGGATGAGCCAGGCGGTGTGAGGGCTCATGCAGGCGCCGAAGTCGCGCAGGCCCTCGCGCCGCGCGCGCAGAAGGAAGCCGCCGACGGTGCTCTCCTCGGCGAACACCATGCCGTGGAAGCCGGCATAGGGCAGCGACAGCTCCGGGAAGCGCCCCGAGGCACTCCAGTCGAACTGACCGCCGTCGACCAGCACGCCGCCGATCACCGTACCGTGGCCGGAGAGGAACTTGGTCGCCGAGTGAAAGACGAGGTCCGCGCCGTGCTCGAGGGGCTTCATCAGCCAGGGCGTGGTGAAGGTGGAGTCGACCAGCAGCGGCAGGCCGCTCTCGTGGGCGATCGCCGAGACGGTGGGGATGTCCAGCACGTCCAGGCCGGGGTTGCCGAGCGTCTCGCCGAACAGCAGCTTCGTGTTCGGGCGGATCGCTGCGCGCCAGCCGTCCATGTCGCCCGGCTTGACAAATGTCGTCTCGATGCCGAAGCGCGCGAGCGTGTAGTGGAGCAAGTTGTGTGAGCCGCCGTACAGCGCGCTCGAGCTGACGATGTGCGAGCCTGCGCCGGCCAGTGTGGCCACCGCGAGGTGCAGCGCGGCCTGGCCGCTGGCCGTGGCGATCGCGCCGACGCCTCCCTCGAGCGCCGCCACACGCTCTTCGAGCACGGCGTTGGTGGGGTTGGAGATGCGGCTGTAGACGTGGCCGGAGCGTTCGAGGTTGAACAGGGAGGCAGCGTGTTCGCTGGACTCGAACACGAACGAGGTGGTCAGGTGGATGGGCACCGCCCGCGCGCCGGTGGCCGCATCCGGCGCGGCGCCGGCGTGCAGGGCGAGGGTGTCGAATCCGGGGTCTGCGGCGCCGGGCATGGGGTCTCCTCTGGGCTGTTTTCGCGCCGGATTGTGGGCTATATTGGGCCGCGACTTGCGACACGGAGAGGATCATGAAGGTCAGCGACATCTTGCGCGTCAAGGGAGGCACTCTCTTCACCGTCAGCCCCGAAGATGCCTTGGCGGTGGGCCTGAAGACCATGGCCGACAACGACATCGGCTCGCTGGTCGTGATGGATCGCGGTGCACTGGCGGGCATGCTGACGTTCCGCGAGGTCATCCTGTCGGTGGTCAAGAACGGCGGGTCGGTGGGCGACAGCACCGTGCGCAGCGTGATGGACGACCACCCGCTGACCTGCTCGCCAGATACCGAGATCGACGAGGTGCGCCGCATGATGCTCGAGCGCCATGCGCGCTACATGCCGGTGATGGACCAGCGCACGCTGATGGGCGTGATCTCCTTCTACGACGTCGCCAAGGCGGTGGTGGAGAGCCAGGACTTCGAGAACCGCATGCTCAAGGCCTACATCCGCGACTGGCCGGTCGACGAGCCGGGCACGCAGCCTGCGGCGAGCTGACTCCCTCCCAACCGCCGCGCGCCTGCCCCGCAGGGGGCGCCGTCCCGAGTGGGAGGCCCGGCGCCGTCCCCACTGCGCGCCGGCCACCTAGAATCGGCGCATGGCAGGCAGCACCTTCGGCGAACTCTTCCGCGTCACCAACTTCGGCGAGTCGCACGGGCCGGCGATCGGCTGCGTGATCGATGGCTGTCCCCCAGGCATGGCGCTGTCCGAAGCCGACATCCAGCCCGAGCTCGACCGGCGCCGTCCCGGCACCAGCCGCCACGTCACGCAACGCAACGAGCCCGATGCGGTGGAGATCCTCTCCGGCGTCTATGAAGGCAAGACCACCGGAACGCCGATCTGCCTGCTGATCCGCAACACCGACCAGCGCAGCAAGGATTACGGCAACATCGTCCAGACCTTCCGGCCGGGCCACGCCGACTACACCTACTTCCACAAGTACGGTCTGCGCGACCCGCGCGGCGGCGGCCGCTCGTCGGCGCGGCTGACCGCGCCGATGGTCGGCGCCGGCGCAGTGGCGCGAAAGTGGCTGAAGCAGCAGTACGGCACCAGCTTCGTCGGCCACATGACGCATCTCGGCGAGATCGCCATCCCGTTCGAGGGCGAGCAGCACATCCCGAGCAACCCCTTCTTCGCCGCCAACGCCAGCGACATCGCGCGCCTCGAGGCCTACATGGACGATCTGCGCAAGGCCGGCGACAGCTGTGGTGCGCGCATCACGGTTGCTGCGCGCAACGTCCCGGTGGGCCTGGGGGAACCGCTGTTCGACAAGCTCGATGCCGACATCGCCTACGCGATGATGGGCATCAACGCGGTGAAGGGCGTGGAGATCGGCGCCGGCTTCGCCAGCGTGGCACAGCGCGGCACGACGCACGGCGACGAACTCACGCTGCAGGGCTTCGCGAGCAACAACGCCGGCGGCGTGCTCGGCGGCATCTCGTCCGGCCAGGACATCACGGTGGCCATCGCGATCAAGCCGACCAGCTCGATCCGCAGCCCGCGCCGCTCGATCGACCTGAACGGCCAGCCGGCCACCGTGGAGACCTTCGGTCGTCACGACCCCTGCGTCGGCATCCGCGCCACGCCGATCGCCGAGGCGATGCTGGCCCTCGTGCTGATGGACCACGCGCTGCGGCATCGCGCCCAGTGCGGCGACGTGCGGGCCGCGCTGGCGCCCATTCCCGGCCGCATCGCCTGAACCGTTCGTCGGCCGGCGACGCAGTTCGTCGCCTCGACCCCGCAGCCTGTCACATGGAGGCTGCCGTCTCGCCCACGGGTTCCTAGACTGGCGCCGCTTCACGAGAGCGAACCTGGAGGGGCGAAACAATGAGAAAGACGTGGTGGCTGGGCGGAGCAGGTCTGGCGCTGATGGCAGCGGCGTTGGGCGCCGTCAAGGTGTCCGGGATCGGACTGGGCAGCCAGGACAAGCCGAAGGTCGAGCCGACGCTCGAGTTCAGCGCCCGCGAGGTGGTGCAGCCCGCGCTGGCGAGCCTGCCGTTGCGACTGGAGTTCTCCGGCGCGCTGGTCGCTCCTCGGACGGCCATGGTGCGGGCCAAGGCGGCCGGCACGCTGCTGTCGCTGACGGTCGGCGAAGGCAGCCGGGTGCGCGCCGGCCAGCCGCTCGGCCAGATCGACCTGGCCGACGTCGGCAGCCGCGTCACCGAGCGGCAGGCAGCGGTCGAATCGGCGCGGGTGCAGGTCGTGCAGGCCGAGCGCGTGCATGCGTCCAACCGGCGCCTGGCCGACCAGCAGTTCATCTCGCCCAACGCGCTCGACGCCTCGCGTTCGGCGCTGGAGGCGGCCCAGGCGAACCTGGATGCCGCCCAGGCCCAGCTCCACAGCGCGCGGCTGGCCCTGCGCGACGGGCCGCTGCTGGCGCCGATCGGCGGGCTGGTCGCCAAGCGGCATGCGCTGCCCGGCGAGAAGCTGGCGCTCGAGCAGCCGGTGCTGACCCTCGTCGACCTGGCCACGCTGGAGCTGGCCGGCAGCGTCGGCACGCACGAAGTGGCACTGCTCGCGCCGGGCATGCCGGTGCTTCTGCGCGTGGAGGGCCTCGAGGAACCGGTGAGCGGGCGGCTGGACCGCATCGCACCGGCGGCGGAACCCGGCACGCGCTCGATCGGCGTGACGGTGAGCGTGGCCAACCCGAAGGAGCGGCTGCGTGCCGGACAGTACGCGGTGGCTGCCGTCACGCTGCCCGACGAGGCGCAGCGGTTGACGCTGCCGTTGGCCGCCGTCGTCGGCGCTGCCGGGCAGGCGCAGGTCTGGCTGATCGAAGGCGGCGTGCTGGCGCGGCGTGCCGTCACGCTGGGCCGGCGCGACGAGGCGCACGGCCGTGTCGAGATCCTGTCCGGCCTGGAGCCGGAGGCCCTGGTGCTCGCTGCGCGCTTCGACAGCCTGCGCGAGGGCAGCAAGGCCGCGGTGGCGGCGGGGGCCTCGGCGGTGGCCTCGGCCGCGGCCTCTTCCGTGCTGCGTTGAGGAGCCCGCCATGTGGATGACCCGCGTGTCGATCGCCAACCCGGTATTCGCGACCATGGTGATGGTGGCGCTGTGCGTGCTCGGGCTGTTCTCCTACGCCCGCCTGGGCGTCGAGCAGATGCCCGACGTCAACCCGCCGGTGGCCTTCGTCGACGTGGCCTACCCCGGCGCCTCGCCCGAGGCGGTGGAACGCGAGGTCACCAAGCTGGTCGAGGAGGCGCTGAACAGCATCGCCGGCGTCAAGCGCATCACCTCGCGCAGCTTCGAAGGGCGCAGCCAGACCGGCGTCGAGTTCACCCTCAACGCCGACATGGCGCGCGCGATGCAGGACGTGCGCGACCGCATTGCCGTGGTGCAGGCGTCGTTCCCGAAGGACGCCAAGGCGCCGACGGTGGCGCGCTTCAACAACGACAACAGCCAGCCGGTGGTGGTGAGCGCGCTGCTCTCGGAAACGCGAAGCGCACGCGAGCTGTCCGTCCTCGCCGAGCAACTGGTGGCCAAGCGGCTGCAGCGGGTCGAAGGGGTGGCCACCGTCGAGGTGTCGGGGCTGGCCAAGCGCGAGGTGCGCATCGATCTCGACGCGGACCGGCTGCGCGCCTACGCGATCACGCCGGCGCAGGTCGCCGCCGGCCTGCGCGAGGCGCACGCCGACCAGCCGGTGGGGCTGCTGTCCGACGCCACGCAGGACGCCATCCTGCGCGTCGAAGGGCGCGTGTCCGACCCGCGCCAGTTCGCCGACATGGTGGTGGCCCATCGCAACGGCCTGCCGCTGCGCCTGGCCGACCTCGGTGCGCTGGTCGAGCGCGAGCGCGAGCCCGACACGGTGGCGCGCATCAACGGCCAGCGCGCGGTCAACTTCAACGTCTTCAAGCAGCAGGACGCGAACGTGGTGGCGACCGGCGAGGCGGTGAAGGCGGCGATGGAGGAGGTGCGCAAGGCGCTGCCCGCCGACGTGGAACTGCGCCTGGTCTACGCGAACAGCGACTTCGTGAAGAACTCGCTGAAGGGCCTGCAGCACACGCTGATCGAGGGCGCGCTGCTGACGGTGGCGATCGTCTTTCTCTTCCTGCACTCCTGGCGCAGCACCATCATCACCGGGCTGACGCTGCCGATCGCGGTGATTTCCAGCTTCATCGCCGTCTACGCCTTCGGCTTCACGCTGAACTTCATGACGATGATGGCGCTGTCCCTGTGCATCGGGCTGCTGATCGACGACGCGATCGTGGTGCGCGAGAACATCGTGCGCCACGTGCATCTGGGCAAGGACCACTTCACCGCCGCGCGCGAGGGCACCGAGGAGATCGGCCTGGCGGTGATGGCCACCACCTTTGCGATCTGCGCGGTGTTCGTGCCGGTGGCCTTCATGGGCGGCATCGTGGGCAAGTTCTTCTTCCCCTTCGGCATCACCGTGGCGGTGGCGGTGCTGGTGTCGCTGTTCGTCAGCTTCACGCTCGACCCGATGCTGTCCAGCCGCTGGCCGGATCCGCCGGGCGTGTGGGCGCGCAAGGTCTGGGGCCTGTCGCACCTGATCGGCGCGGTCGACCGGACGATGGATGTGCTGCACGTGGCCTACGAGCGACTGATCCGCTGGGTCTTCGAGCGCCCGAAGCGCAACCGGCTCATCGTGCTCGGCGTCGGTCTGGCGAGCTTCGTCGGCGCGCTCGGCCTCGCGCCGCTGGTCGGCAGCGAGTTCATCCCGCAGACCGACCAGGGCTTCACGCAGTTGGCCATCCGCATGACGGTGGGATCCAGCCTGGCGCGCAGCGACGAGAAGGTGCGCCAGGTGGAGGCCATCGTCGCGGCTTTCCCGGAAGTGAAGACGATTGCCACCAACGTCGGCGGGCAGGGCACCGGCCTGGCCGTCGGTCGCAACCAGGCTTCGCTGAACATCGGCCTGGTCGACCGCCGCGAGCGCCAGCGCACGCAGAAGCAGGTGGAGGACGCGATCCGCGCCGAGATCGCCAGGATCCCGGGCATCGAGGTCTCGGTCGGCTTCGACCGGCCGATCTATGTCGCCATCCTCGGCGGCGATGCCGAGGGCCTGGCGCGGGTGGCGCGCGAGTTCGCCGACAGGGTGAAGCAGATCCCGGGCATCACCGACGTCGAGCTGTCGGTCAAGCCGGGCCTGCCGGCCTATGCCGTGCGGCTCAAGCCCGGCGCGGTGCGCGAACTCGGCCTGACCGCGCCGCAGCTCGCCGCCAGCCTGCGCGCCTACGTCAACGGCGAGGTCGGCACCTACTGGACCACACCCGAGGGCGAGCAGGTCGAGGTGCTGCTGCGCCTGCCCGAGGGGCAGCGCGAGCGCGTCGCGCAGATGGGCAAGCTGCCGGTGGCCTTCGCCCGTGACGGCACGCCGATTCCGCTGGACGCGGTGGCCACCATCGAGCCGGTGACCAACCCGGAGGTGATCCGCCGCCAGGACCTGCAGCGTCGCGAGGTCATCTTCGCCGGCGTGCAGGGACGACCGGCCGGCGATGTCGGCGCCGACGTGCAGAAGCTCGTCAAGGCGACCACGCTGCCGCCCGGCTTCAGCTTCGACGTCGGCGGCGCGACGCGCGAGCAGCAGGAAGCCTTCGGTGCCATGCTCGGCGCAATGGCGCTGGCGGTGGTCTTCATCTACATCGTGCTGGCCAGCCAGTTCGGCAGCTTCCTGCAGCCGGTCGCCATCATGGCCTCGCTGCCGCTGTCGCTGATCGGCGTGATGCTGGCGCTGCTGCTGTGGCGCAGCACGCTCAACGTGTTCTCGATGATCGGGCTGGTGATGCTGATGGGCCTGGTGACGAAGAACGCCATCCTGTTGGTCGATTTCGCCAACCGCGCGCTGAAGGGCGGGGCGAGCGTGGCCGACGCGCTGCTGCAGGCCGGCCTGATCCGCCTGCGGCCCATCGTCATGACCACCGCGGCAATGGTGTTCGGCATGCTGCCGCTGGCGCTGGCGCTGAACGACGGCGGCGAACTGCAGGCGCCGATGGGCCGCGCCATCATCGGCGGCGTGATCACCTCGACGCTGCTGACGCTGGTGGTGGTGCCGGTGCTGTGGAGCTACCTGGTCGGCATCAGGCGGCCCGTCGCCAGCGTCGTCGCTGGCGGCGCGACCGGTGCCTTCATGCCGGCCAGCCGCGACTGAGGTGGCGCCGCCGCGGCAGTGGTGGTGCGGTAGACGCCGCAGCCGACCACCCGCTGCTCGTCGAAGCGGTGCATGTACGAGGCCTCCGGCTGCACCGCGCCGGTCTCGGCGTGGAGGATGTCGTACTCGATCCAGCCCGGCCCGCGCCGGGTGCGCTCCCAGCCATCGACGACGCAGCGATTGCCGTCGATGCCGGGCACGTCGTGGACGTGCGAGCCCTCCTTCTCGGGCCGGGCGGCATGCAGCAGGTAGCGGCCCTGGCGGTCGACGACGAAGACGTACAGGTCGCGGTCGACGAGGTCGCGCGCCTCGTCGGCGCTGCCCTGGTGCAGCCGGATCGAGGCGACCGCGCTGCTCAGCAGGCCGGCGTGCTCGGCCGCCCGCAGCATCAGCTGCTCGATGGCTGGGGGGTGCTGGGCGAACGCCGCGTGGTGCTGTGTCCCGTGCCGGCCCTCGGCCAGCGCCGCCAGCTCGTCGCGGCGCGCCTGCCAGAGGTCGGTGGCATCGAAGCGTTGCGTGGCCGAGATCTCCACGGCCATCGCGCGCATGACACGGTCGAACTTGCCGCGCACCTGCGCCAGCGCGTCGCGCGCGGAGGCGTCGCCGGCCAGCGCGCGGTGCATCAGTCCGCGATGCGACTGGACCTGGCCGATCAGCGCCTGGGCTGCCTGGACGACGCGCGTGCCCTCCAGTTCGACCAGCGCGAAGTGGCGCTCGGCCTGCCCGGCGCGCTGGCTGAGCGGGGTCTCCAGGGGGGCGCACCTCGTTCGGGCGCGCCTCGATCCGTTGCACTTCGGCCGGTCCGAGGGGCGGCTTGGGCGCCGCGCCCGGCATGGCGAGCCGCGCCCTCAGGCGCTGTCGCGCCGCACCAGCGTGAAGCCGAGGTCGACGCAGCGCTGCGCGGGCGTCTGCCCGCGCATCAGCGCCAGCAGCATCTGCGCCGCCGCGAGGCCGATTTCGGCGCGCGGCGTGCGCACGGTGGTCAGCGGCGGCAACATCTGGTCGCTGCCGGTCAGGTCGTTGAATCCGGCCACGGCCATGCGCTGGGGCACCGCGATGCCCAGCCGCAGCGCGGCGAGCAGCGCGCCCTGGGCGAGGTCGTCGTTGCAGAAGAACACGGCGTCGACCGCCGGCGTCTGACCAGCGATCTGCTCGAACATCAACGCACCCAGCGCAATCGACGAGGGCGCCGGATTCAGCCACTCGAGAGTCGGCGCGTAGCGCCCCGCAGCCGACATCTCACGCCGCCAGCCTTCGAGCCGCTGCATCGTGCGCGCGTCGAGCTGTGCCGCCGCGAACGCGATGCGTCTGTGGCCGCGCTCGAGCAGGTGGCGCGTCATCGCAGCGCCGGCGTCGGACTGCGAGAAGCCGACGCAGTGCACGCCCTCGACGCGGCTGGTCTCCATCAGGTGCACGCAGGGCACGCCGCTGCTGGCGATCAGCTGGCGCGCCGCCTCGCTGCGCTCCAGCCCGGTCACCAGCAGTCCGGCCGGCCGGTGCAGCAACTGCTCTCTGAGCAGTTGCTCCTCTTCGGCATTGTCGTAGTGAGTCACGCCGATCAGGGTCTGGTAGCCGGCCGGGCGCAGTGTGCGCTGCACCGCTTCCAGCAGGTCGACGAACAGCGCGTTGGACAGCATCGGAATGAGCAGGGCGACATGGGTGCTGTGGCGCGAGGCGAGGGCGCGTGCTGCCGGGTCGGGCATGTAGCCGAGGCGGGTCGCCGCCGCCTGCACGCGGGCCACCAGGTCCGCGTCGACGGCGCGCTCGCCGCGCAGCGCCCTCGAGACCGTGATCGGGCTGACGCCGGCCGCCTGGGCGACATCGGCGAGGGTGACGCGGCCGGTGGCACGCGATCGGGCAGGGCGGGAGGTCATGGCCTAGGGTAAATACGGATCGAAGCGGTTCAGATACTGAGTAGGATAGCGCTATCCAAAGACGGGACGCAACCGATCCGATTCTGGCCCCAAAGAACCTCGGGCAGCAATCCAGCGGCAGTCGTTACCGTCCTTTTCTTTGACTTTGACGGATAGCGCTGTCCAAATGCGATCCTGGTTGGTGATCATGGGTGTGGCCGGTTGCGGCAAGTCCAGCCTGGGGCAGGCTCTCGCGCAGTCACTGTCGCTGCCGCTGGTGGAAGGCGACGATTTCCACAGCCCGGTGAGTCGCGACAAGATGAGCTGCGGCGTCCCGCTGACCGATGCCGACCGCGACGGCTGGCTCGACACCCTGGGCGGGCAGCTCGCGTCCCGTCCCGACGGTGCCGTGCTGACCTGCTCGGCGCTCAAGCGCGCCTACCGAGAGCGGCTGCGTGCAGCGCGCCCGGGCCTGCGCTTCGTCTTCCTCGACATCGGCCGGAGCGACGCACTGCAGCGTGTGGCGCAGCGGGCCGCCTCGCATTTCTTCTCCAGCAGCCTGGTCGACAGCCAGTTCGCCACGCTCGAGTCGCCGGTCGGCGAGGCAGGCGTGCTGCGCGTCGATGCGCTGCACCCGTTGCCCATGCTGTGCGCCGAGGTAAGCGCCTGGCTGGCCATGACGGATCCTGCATGAACACGTCCGCCTCCAGCCCGCGCCTGCAGCGCATCGTCCACGCCGTCATGGCCGCCTGCCTCGGCGTGATGGCGCTGGCCGTCTTCGTCAACGTCGTGCTGCGTTACGGCTTCGGCAGCGGCATCGCCGCGAGCGAGGAGCTCTCGCGCCTGCTGTTCGTCTGGATGGTGTTCATCGGCGCCACCGCCGCCTACCCGGCCGGAGAGCACATGGCCTTCACCAGCCTGGTCGGCCTGCTGCGCCGGCGGCCGGCGGCCCTGGCGGCCATGACGGCGCTGATCCGCCTGCTGGTGATGCTGGCCTGTGCGCTGCTCGCCTGGGGGGCCTGGCAGCAGGTGGTGGTGGGCATGGACAGCCGCTCGGTGGTGCTCGGCTACCCGACCGCGCTGCTGCCGCTGCCGGCGTTGCTCGCCGCCATCGCCATCGGCGTGATGGCGCTGGTCGAACTGATTCGTCGTGAACCGCTGGACCTCGGTCACGGCGCCGACGTGGAGTGATGAACATGTCTCCCGAAGCCTCGGCCTTCCTCGTCTTCTGCGCCGGCATGCTGGTGCTGATGGGCATCGGCATGAACATGGCACTGGCCCTGGTGCTCACCGGCGCCGGCATGGCCTACGTGCTCGGCTTCTGGGACACCCAGCTGCTGGCGCAGAACCTGGTGGCCGGCGTCGACAGCTTCCCGCTGCTGGCGGTGCCGTTCTTCATCCTGGCCGGCGAGCTGATGAACTCCGGCGGCATCAGCCGCCGCATCATCGACATGGCGCAGGCCTGGGTCGGCCACATCCGCGGCGGACTGGGGTTCGTCGCCATCGGCGCGGCGGTGCTGATGGCCAGCATGAGCGGCTCGGCGCTGGCCGACACGGCGGCGCTGGCCACCATCCTGCTGCCGATGATGCAGCGCCAGGGCTATCCGATGGCCACCTCGGGTGGGCTGATTGCCTCGGGCGGCATCATCGCGCCGATCATCCCGCCGTCGATGCCCTTCGTGATCTACGGCGTCACCACCAACACCTCGATCTCGGCGCTGTTCGTCTCCGGCATCGTGCCGGGGCTGATCATGGGCATCGGCCTGGTCATCGCCTGGAAGCTGGCGCTGCGCAAGCTGGACCTGCCGGCCGGACAGGCGATGCCGATGCGGGCGCGCCTGCGCGCCTCGGCCAAGGCCTTCTGGGCGTTGCTGATGCCCGTCATCATCATCGGCGGCATGAAGACCGGCATCTTCACGCCGACCGAGGCGGCGGTGGTGGCGGCCTTCTATGCGCTGACGATCGCGCTGTTCGTGCACCGCGAGATGAAGCTCGCCGAGATCGGCCGGGTGCTCGAGCGCGCCGCCAAGACCACCGCGATCGTGATGTTCCTGTGCGCCGGCGCGGCGGTGGCCAGCTACATGATCACCCTGGCCGACCTGCCGGCCACGCTGAGCGGCTGGCTGGGCCCGCTGGTCGATCACCCGAAGCTGCTGATGGCCGTGATGATGATCGTGCTGGTGCTCGTCGGCACCGCGCTGGACCTCACGCCGACCATCCTGATCTTCGCGCCGGTGATGCTGCCGATCGCCGTCAAGGCCGGCATCGACCCGGTCTACTTCGGCCTGATGTTCGTGCTCAACGGCGCCATCGGCCTGATCACGCCGCCGGTGGGCACCGTGCTGAACGTCGTCGCCGGCGTCGGCCGCATGTCGCTGCATCAGGTGATCAAGGGCGTGAACCCTTTCCTCGTCACCTACACGCTGATCCTCGTGCTGTTCGTGATCTTCCCGCAGATCGTCACCGCGCCAGTGGCGTGGATGCGCTGATCCGCACCGTTTCCTCACCCCACACACCCTGGAGACCCACGTGAACCTCGTTCGCCGCACCCTCGTCGCCGCCGCTGCCGCAACGGCCTTCGCCGCCCCCTTCGCCGCTGCCGCGCAGGACATCAAGCCGCGGCTGATCCGCTTCGGCTACGGCCTCAACGAGCAGAGCAACCAGGGCCGTGCGGTCAAGCTGTTCGCCGAGCAGGTCGAGAAGGCTTCTGGCGGCAAGATGAAGGTGCGCGCCATCGGCGCCGCCGCGCTCGGACCCGACGTGCAGATGCAGCAGGCGCTGATCGGCGGTGCGCAGGAGATGATGGTCGGCTCGACCGCGACGCTGGTGGGCATCACCAAGGAAATGGCGCTGTGGGACACGCCCTTCCTGTTCAGCAACGCCAAGGAGGCCGACGCCATCCTCGACGGCCCGATCGGCGGGAAGGTGATGGCGAAGCTGCCGGAGAAGGGCCTGGTCGGCCTGGTCTACTGGGAGAACGGCTTCCGCAATCTCACCAACAGCAAGCGGCCGGTGACGAAGATGGAGGACCTGGACGGCATCAAGCTGCGCGTGATGCAGAACAACGTCTACCTCGACAGCTTCAAGATGCTTGGCGCCAACGCCGTGCCGCTGCCGTTCTCCGAGCTGTTCAGTGCGCTGGAGACGAAGACCGTCGACGGCCAGGAGAACCCCTACAACACCATCCTGTCCTCCAAGTTCTTCGAGGTCCAGAAGTACCTCAGCGTGACCAACCACGTCTACAGCCCGTGGATCGTGATGGTCAGCAAGAAGTGGTGGGACGGCCTGTCCAAGGACGAGCAGAAGGTGCTGATGGACGCCGCCCGCGCCAGCCGCGACTTCGAGCGCAAGGACACCCGCGAGGAGGCCGCCAAGGCGCTGGCCGACCTGAAGTCCAAAGGCATGCAGATCAACGAACTGCCGGCCGCCGAGTCCGCACGCATGCGCGACAAGCTGACCAAGGTGAACGCCTCGATCGCGGCCAACGTGGGCATGGACCTGTGGAACGAGACCCAGGCCGCGCTGGTCAAGCTGCGCAGCAAGTGAGCGGCCGAACCGGTCCGGGTGCGGCCGGCCAGGGCGTTCAGGCGCTGACGTGGATCACATCGCGCACCAGCGGGTAGATCTGGTGCTGCCAGCGGCGCCCGCTGAACACGCCGTAGTGGCCGACGCCGGGCTGCACGTAGTGGGTGCGCAGGTAGGGCCGCAGCCTGCTGCACAAGTCCTGCGCGGCCAGCGTCTGACCGACGGCGCAGATGTCGTCGCGCTCGCCCTCGATGGTGACCAGCGCGGTGCGGCGGATTGCCGACGGATCGACGCGCCGGCCGCGGAACGTCAGCTCGCCACGCGGCAGGTCGTAGGTCTGGAACACGCGCTGCACCGTCTCGAGGTAGAACTCGGCGGGCAGGTCGGCCACCGCCATGTACTCCTCGTAGAAGGTGCGCGTGGCTTCGGCCTTGTCGTGCTCCTGCTCGACCAGCGCGACGTAGTAGTCGCGGAAGGCATTCAGGTGGCGCTCCTTGTTCATGCTCATGAACGCGGTGAGTTGCACGAAACCGGGGTAGACGCGGCGGCCGCCGCCGGGGAAGCGCCAGGGCACGCGGCTGATCAGGTTCTTCTCGAACCACTCGATCGGCTTGGTCGTCGCCAGCTTGTTGACCGCGGTCGGCTCGACACGGCAGTCGATCGGACCGGCCATCAGCGTCAGGCTGGCCGGCGTGGCCGGGTTCTCGTCCTCGGACATCAGCGTGGTGGCGGCCAGCGCTGCCACGCAGGGCTGGCAGATGGCCATCAGGTGCGCGCCGGGGCCGATGACCTCGAGAAACCGCATCACGTGCTCGATGTACTCATCCAGCCCGAAACGGCCTTCGGACAGCGGCACGTCGCGCGCATTCAGCCAGTCGGTGATGTAGACGTCGTGGTCCTGCAGCGCGGTGCGCACGGTGTCGCGCAGCAGCGTCGCGAAGTGGCCGGACATCGGCGCCACGATCAGCACGCGCGGCTGCGCCGGCGCGCCGACCTTGACGAATCTGCGCAGCGTGCCGAAGGGCGCGTGAAAGACTTCCTCTTCGGCGATCTCCCACTCGCGGCCCTGGGCCCGCACGCTGGAAATGCCCCAGTCGGGCCGGCGGTGGGTCATCTCGGCCAGCCGCATCACCTCGCAGGCCGCGGCCACCTGGCGGTGCGGCGGGTGGCCACCGAGGCCGAGGCTGTCGTCCAGCAGCATCGGCACCGCGGCGCGGGCCATCGTCCGCAGTGGCCACATCACGTCCGCATGGGCCTGGTAGGCGTGGTACATCAAGCGGGTCTCCCGAAGCGATGGTCCAGCCCCAGGGGAGCAACTTGCGCGCCAAGCCGCCACATGTGGCATGTGGATTGCTCGGACGACGGCACCTCCTTCGACCCAGGCCTCCACCATGCCGCCCGTTGCCACGCCCTCCCGCTCCAAGGCACCCGCGCGCAAGAAGGCCGCGCCAGCGGCAGCGCCGCGCCGCGCCAGCCCGCGCGCGACGCTGACGCTGTCGAGCAAGAACTACTCGTCGTGGTCGCTGCGCGGCTGGCTGCTGTGCCGCTTTGCCGGCTTGGACTTCGACGAGGTGATGGTCTCGCCGGACGATGCGGACGCTCGCAAGGAACTGCTGCTGCTCGCACCGTCGATCCGCGTGCCCTGCCTGACGCACGAGGGTGCCAAGGTCTGGAACACCTTGGGCATTGCCCAGTATCTGGCGGAGATCTTCCCCGATGCAGGCTTGATGCCGGCAGATCGCATCGCACGGGCACACTGCCGTTCGGTCAGCGGTGAGATGAACTCCGGCTTCGCCAACCTGCGCGCCTCGCTGCCGATGAACCTCAAGGCGCATCACCCGGGTTTCAGGATCTGGGCTGGCGCGCAGCCGGACATCGACCGCATCGTCGAGATCTGGACCGACTGCCTGGCCACCTACGGCGGGCCGTTCCTGTTCGGCAAGCAGCGCACCATGGCCGACGCGATGTACGCGCCGGTGGTCACGCGCTTCCTGAGCTACGACGTCAAGTTGAACGAGCCCTGCACCGAGTACTGCCGCACCATCATGGCGATGCCGGAAATGCAGGAGTGGGTGGCTGCGGCGCGCAGCGAACCCGAAGAGATCGAGGAACTCGACATGGAGTTCTGATCACTCCCACTTCGACGGCTCCGGCACGGCGCAAGGCGCCGGCATGTCGATCGTCTTGAAGTCAGCCGGGCCGACGATCTCGATGTACTCCATGTCCGGCGAGTAGTCGAACAGGTAGTGCACGATGCCGGGGCGCTGGTGCACGCAGTCCCCGGCCGAAACCAGCGTCTCCTGCTCGCCGTACATGAATTTCGCCCAGCCCTTGGTCATCATGACGATGTGGAAGTCGGCTTCATGGCGGTGCCATCCGGTGCCCTTTTCGGGTGCCATGTTGGCCTTCACCAGCTGCGCGATGACGCGGCCGTGCGTGGCCGCCTCGACGCCCAGGTCCTTGTAGAGGAAGAAGTCGCGCATGTCGTCGCTGCGCCAGGCGGTGTCGCCGGGCTTGACGTGGGAGAAGAGAGTCGTGGTGGTGTCGAGCATGGCAGGCGCTCCGCACGGGTTGGTGAGCCAGCGCAGCAAGCATCAACCGTTCCAGTTGATGCCCGATAAGGGAAGCCGAAGATGTTTGCGGCATGATTCGGGTTTTGCAGCGTTTCGCGCCCCATTCCCGTGCCTTCTCCCCGCCCCGCGCTCGCGGCCAGCCGACTTGCCTGCCGCCGCGGCGACAGGCTGCTGTTCCGCGGCCTGGACTTCGAACTCAAGAGCGGCCAGATCGTCTGGCTGCGCGGACCCAATGGCAGCGGCAAGACCAGCCTGTTGCGTCTGCTGGCCGGCCTGTCCACACCCGCCGAGGGCGCCGTGACCTGGGGCGGCGAGCCGCTGCGCCGCGCCGGGGCGGCCTGGTGCCGCTCGCTGTGCTACCTCGCCCATGCCAATGCGCTGAAGGACGATCTCACCGTGCTGGAGGCGCTGCAATTCCTCGCCCGGCTGCATGGCCATGCGGGTGACGAGGCCAGTTGCGGCGAGGCGCTCAGGCGCGTCGGCCTGTTCAGCCGCCGCCACGCCGCGGTGCGCACGCTGTCGCAGGGGCAGCGCCGCCGCGTCGCCCTGGCCCGCCTGCAGCTCGACGCGGCGGCTCCGGTCTGGATCCTCGACGAGCCCTACGACGCACTGGACGCCGAGGGCACGGCGATGCTCGACGCGGCGCTGTCGGCCCACGCGGCGCGCGGCGGCGCCGCGGTGCTGACCAGCCACATCGAC
The DNA here is from genome assembly GCF_937952055.1 of uncultured Piscinibacter sp. GTDB lineage: Bacteria > Pseudomonadota > Gammaproteobacteria > Burkholderiales > Burkholderiaceae_C > Piscinibacter. Next base: position 435,734 of record NZ_CALFYO010000020.1, on the reverse strand, counting down.
CTGACGCTGCGCGAGCCGGCGCCGGTCGTGCTGCAGCTCGATGCCTACCGTGTGCAATGAGCAGCACCTTCGTCACCATCGTCGCGCGGGACCTGCGGCTGGCGGCGCGGCGGCGCGTCGAGGCGCTGCTGCCGATCGCCTTCTTCCTCGTCGCGGTCAGCCTGTTCCCGCTCGGCGTCGGACCGGAGCCACAGACGCTGCGCCAGATCGCCCCGGGCGTGGTGTGGGTCTGCGCGCTGCTGGCCGCAATGCTCTCGCTGACCCAGCTCTACGGAGGCGACCATGCCGACGGCTCGCTCGAGCAGATGCTGCTGTCGGGTGAGTCGCTGTGGCTGATCGCCGCCGCCAAGGCACTGGCGCACTGGATCGTCACCGGCGCGCCGCTGGTGCTGGCGGCGCCGCTGTTCGGCGTGCTGTTCGACCTCAGTGGCCCGGCCAACGTGGCGCTGGCGCTGACCTTGCTGCTGGGCACGCCGATTCTCAGCCTGCTCGGCGGGTTGGGCGCGGCGCTGACGCTGGGCCTTCGCAGCGGCGCGGTGCTGCTGATCCTGATCATCCTGCCGCTGTGCATCCCGGCGCTGATCTTCGGTGCGGGTGCGGTGTCGGCCACCGAGGCCGGCATCTCGACACGCGGCCATTTTTCCCTGCTCGGCGCCTTGCTGATCGCCTCGGTGCTGCTGGCACCGCTGGCGACCGGCGCGGCGCTGCGCATTGCCACGGAGTGAACCACCCATGGAAGGCCGCCTGACCTTCTTCACCTTCTCGTCGCCGCCACGCTTCTACGCGCTGACCGGCATGCTGATCCCCTGGTTGTGGGCGGTCTGCCTGGCGTTGACCGTCGCCGGCCTGTACGTCGGCTTCTTCGTCGCGCCGACCGACGCGACCCAGGGCGAGTCCTACCGGGTCATCTTCATCCACGTGCCGGCCGCCTGGATGTCCATGCTGCTGTACCTGGTGATGGCCTTCTGGGCGGCGATCGGCTGGGCCTTCAACGCCCGCCTGGCCTCGATGGTGGCGCGGGCGATCGCGCCCACCGGCGCGGTCTTCACCTTCCTGGCCCTGTGGACGGGCGCCTTCTGGGGCAAGCCGACCTGGGGCACCTGGTGGGTGTGGGATGCGCGCCTGACCTCGGAACTCATCCTGCTGTTTTTGTATCTGGGTTTCCTGGCCCTGGTCAACGCGATCGACGACACCCGTCGCGCCGACCGGGCAGGCGCGCTGCTGGCGATCGTCGGCGCGGTCAATGTGCCGATCATCTACTTCTCGGTGAAGTGGTGGAACACGCTCCACCAGGGCGCCACGATCAGCATGACCGCGGCGCCGAAGATGGCGCAGACCATGCTGGCGGCGATGCTGCTGATGACCTTCGCGTTCTGGGCCTATGCCTTCGCGGTGGTCTTCATGCGCACGCGGGCGATCGTGGTCGAGCGCGAGCAGCACACGGAATGGGTGACGGAAATGGTTCGCAAGCAGGGGGTCGGGGCATGAACTGGGCAAGCGCCAGCGAGTTCTTCGCAATGGGTGGTTACGGGCTCTACGTCTGGGGCTCGTACATTGCCACCGCGCTGCTGATGGTCATCGAACCGATCCTGGCCCGCCACAGGCATGCTCAGGCCAAGCGGGCAGCCGCCAATCTCAACGAGGAGTAGTCCTGACATGAAACCCCGCCATAAGCGCCTGGCGATCGCCGGCGGCGTCGTCGTCGCCGTCGGTGCGATCGCCGCGCTGGTGCTCAACGCCTTCCAGAGCAACCTGGTGTTCTTCTATTCGCCCTCCCAGATCGCAGCCAACGAAGCGCCGGCCAACCGCACGTTCCGCATCGGCGGACTGGTGCAGGAAGGCACCGTCAAGCGCGACGGCGTGAAGGTCAGCTTCGTCGTCACCGACACCGCGAAGACCGTGCCGGTGCAGTACGAAGGCATCCTTCCCGACCTGTTCAAGGAAGGCAAGGGCGTGGTCGCCCAGGGTCAGCTGAAGGACGGCGTGTTCGTTGCCCGCGAAGTGCTCGCCAAGCACGACGAGAACTACATGCCGCCCGAGGCGGCCGAAGCCCTGAAGCAGGCGCAGCAGACCAACGACAAGGTCGGCAAGTCCGTGGTGCAGCAGGGAGCCGGACAATGATTCCCGAGCTCGGCCATTTCGCGCTCTGGCTGGCGCTGGGCGTGGCGCTGATCCTGGGCGTCGTGCCTCTGGTCGGTGCGCAGAAGGGGCGTGGCGACTGGATGGCGCTGGCGCGACCGCTGACGGTCGCGCAGTTCGTGCTGATTGGCATGGCCTTCGCCTGTCTGACCGCGTCGTTCGTGCAGCACGACTTCTCGGTGATCTACGTGGCCAGCAACTCGAACAGCGAACTGCCGCTGGCGTATCGCATTGCGGCGGTGTGGGGTGGCCATGAAGGCTCGCTCCTGCTGTGGGTGATGATGCTGTGCGTCTGGCAGCTCGCGGTGGCGAGATTCAGCGCTCACCTGCCGCAGCCGGTGCTCGCGCGCATCCTCGCCGTGATGGGCCTGGTCTCGGTGGGCTTCCTGCTCTTCATGCTGCTGACCTCCAATCCGTTCGACCGGCTGATCCCGGCGGCGGCGGACGGTCGCGACCTCAATCCGCTGCTGCAGGACCCCGGCATGGTGATCCACCCGCCGATGCTCTACATGGGCTACGTCGGTTTCTCCGTGGCCTTCGCCTTCGCGGTGGCGGCGCTGATCGGCGGCAACCTCGACACGCAGTGGGCGCGCTGGACGCGGCCCTGGACCACGGTCGCCTGGATCTTCCTGACCATCGGCATCGCGCTGGGCAGCTGGTGGGCCTACTACGAACTGGGCTGGGGCGGCTGGTGGTTCTGGGATCCGGTGGAAAACGCCTCGTTCATGCCCTGGCTGGTGGGCACGGCGCTGATCCACTCGCTGGCAGTGACCGAAAAGCGCGGCAGCTTCAAGAGCTGGACGGTGCTGCTGGCGATCATGGCCTTCTCGTTGTCGCTGCTCGGCACCTTCCTCGTGCGCTCTGGCGTGCTGAGCTCGGTGCATGCCTTCGCGACCGACCCGACGCGCGGCCTTTTCATCCTCGCCTTCCTGGTGGTGGTGATCGGCTCGTCGCTCGCCCTCTACGCCTGGCGCGCGCCCAGCGTGGGCCTGGGTGCGCGTTTCGCGCTGCTGTCGCGCGAGACGCTGCTGCTGCTCAACAACGTGCTGCTGGTGGCCGCCACCGGCGCGGTGCTGCTCGGCACGCTCTACCCGCTGGTGCTGGATGCGCTCGGCCTGGGCAAGATCTCGGTGGGTCCGCCGTACTTCGACACCGTGTTCGTGCCGCTGATGGCCCCGCTGGTCTTCCTCATGGGCGTCGGCCCGATCGCGCGCTGGAAACAGGCCGAGCTGCCCGACCTGTGGACGAAGCTGCGCTGGGCACTGGGGGTGGCGGTGGCGGCGGCGATCGCGGTGGAGTGGTCTACCGGCGAGATCGGCCTGATGGCCACGCTGGGGCTGACGCTGGCCTTCTGGATCGTCGCCTCGGTGGCCACCGACCTGCTCGAGCGAATTCGCGGCGGCAACCCCTGGGAGCGCGCCAGGCTGATCCCGCGCGCGATGTTCGGCATGATGCTCGCCCACCTGGGCGTGGCTGCCTTCATCATCGGCGTGACGATGGTCAAGGGCCACGAAGTCGAGCGCGACGTGAAGATGGACCTCGGCGACACCACCGAGGTGCGCGGCTATACCTTTACCTTCAAGGGCGTGCGCGAGGTCAACGGGCCGAACTACGTGGCCGCCGAAGGGCTGATCGAGGTGACGCGCAATGGAAAGAAGTACCTGGACATGCGGCCGCAGAAGCGCGTCTACCGCGTGCAGCAGAACCCGATGACCGAGGCCGACATCGACACCGGCCTGACGCGTGACCTCTACGTCTCGCTCGGCGAGCCGGTGGAGGGGAGCCCGGGTGCGTGGATCGTGCGCATCTACGTCAAGCCCTTCGTCGACTGGATCTGGGGTGGCTGCCTGCTGATGGCCTTCGGTGGCCTGCTGGCCGCGACCGACCGGCGTTACCGTGCCAAGGTGCGCAGCGAACAGCCGGCAACGGCGGCGATGGGGGCAAGCGCGTGAGGGTCCTCAAGTTCCTGATCCCGCTGGCGGTGTTCCTGGTGCTGGCAGCTTTCCTCGCCGTCGGGCTGAAGCTGGACCCGCGCGAGGTGCCTTCGCCGCTGATCGGCAAGCCGGCGCCGGCCTTCGAACTCACCCGCCTCGACGCACCGGATCAGAAGCTCAAGCGCGACGAGCTGCTCGGCAAGGTCTGGGTGCTCAACGTCTGGGCTTCGTGGTGCGCGCCGTGCCGCGAGGAGCATCCTCTGCTGGTCAGTTTCGCCAAGCGCGGTCTCGCACCGCTCTACGGCCTGAACTACAAGGACACGCGGCCTGCCGGCATGGCATTCCTCACCCAGCTGGGCAACCCCTACGAGGCCTCGCTGTTCGACAGCGACGGGCGTGTCGGCATCGACTACGGAGTCTACGGCGTGCCCGAGACCTTCGTGGTCGACAAGCAGGGCGTGATCCGCTTCAAGCATGTCGGGCCGCTGACCAACGAGGTCATCGACAAGAAGATCGAGCCGCTGCTAAAGGAGCTGAATGTCTAGCCACCCCGTGACGCGCTGGCTGCTCGCGCTGTGCCTGGCGCTGCCCTTGGGCGTGCTGGCCAAGGAGGCCGCCCCCGCCGCCGACGACCCGGTGCTCGAGGCGCGCGTGATGCGCATCGCCGCGGAGTTGCGCTGCCTCGTCTGCCAGAACCAGACGATCGCCGACTCGCATGCCGACCTTGCGCAGGACCTGCGCAACCAGGTGCGCGAGATGCTGCAGAAAGGTCAGAGCGAGGCGCAGATCCTCGACTACATGACGCAGCGCTACGGCGACTTCGTGCTCTACCGGCCCCCCGTGAAGCCGACCACCACGCTGCTGTGGTACGGGCCGGCCGTGCTGCTGGTCGGCGGCGTGGTGGTGCTGATCGTCGTGCTGCGCCGCCGCAGCAAGCTGCCGGACGATCGCTTCGAGCCGGAACAGCCGGAAGAGGGCGATCAGGGCCAGGCGGTCAGAGGGTGAGCTTCCAGCCATCGACGAGCGCGCCTGGCGTGCTCGTCGAGCCGAGTTGCCGCTCGAGGTAGGTACCGCTCTCGGCGATCAGCTCGGCACGATCGCCCAGGCCGACCAGACCCGTGCCGAACATGCGCAGGAACGAGTCGTCGAAGCGCATCACGCCGATCGGCGCGACTGGCTGCCCCTCCTCCACCCACAGACAGGCGAAACGCGTCAGGCCGGTCATGCGACAGGCCTGGCGGTCGGAGTAGTTCAGGTACCAGAGGTTGCTGACCCAGATGCCCGTGCCCAGCGCCGCCAGCGCCAGCGCCGCCGGCACTCGGCCAGGCAGCAGCGACAGCGACTCGGGATATTCCTGCGCGTTCGCGCCGTTGGCCGGCACGCCGTACTCCTGCGCCGAGCGCACATTGGCGAGCGTGCCGGTGGCCAGCCCCCGTTCGACCAGGCTCACCCCTTCGGGTCGGCTGAAGCCCTCGGACGTGAAGGCGGGCGCGCTGCCGTGCGCCGTGTGCTCGAAGAGGCTGACGTCCGGGTGCAGCACTTCGTCGCGATGCGCCAGGCGCATCAGGCTCGAGGTGCCCGTGCGCCGCGCCTTCAGGCCGAAACCGCCCCAGCTCAGGGCTCCGAGCAGCTCGGCCACCGCCGTCGGCGCGAACCAGGCACGGTAGGCGCCCGGCTGCAGCGTGCGCGGCGGTCGCGCGAGCAGGCCGAGCTGAGCGGCGCTCTCCGCGACGCGGCGGGCGAACTCGTCGCCGTGCCACTGCGCGCCGGCATAGACGGCCTTCACCGCCTTGTCGGCCGCGTGGTAGAGGCACCAGTCGAAGTGAAAGCACTCGACGTGGTGCCAGTGCCGCGTGCCCAGGCTGTCGGCGAACGCGCGAATCAGCGGCCCGCCGGCATAGAAGCCGACGAAGTCGAGCCCCGCGGCGGCCGCGCACACACCCTCCACCAGCTGCGCGGCGGAAGGCAGGGTGCCGGTCTCGTGACGCACGCTGTGCAGCGGCGTCTCGGGCAGCAGCAGGTAGGGATCGTCGCAGAGGTCGGGCAGCACGGCGCGCGATGCCTCCAGCTCGCGCAGCAGCGCCGCACGGTCGGTGTCCAGGCGGCCGGTCAGCGTGATGCGGCTCTCCGCGCGACGCCTTCCCCGCGTGAGCGCGACGGTGGCCATGGCCTGCTCGACGTGCGTGGCCTGGCGAACGGCGGCGCGGTTGAAGCGGACGAAGTCCGAGGACTCGGCGCTCAGCAGCAGCGAGCTGCGTTCGCCGGCGCGCGCGGCATTGCACACCGTCTCGGCGAGCGCGTCGAAGTGGTCGCGCGAGACCCCGCTCATGCCGGCGCTCCGACCACCGCCACGCGGCTGAACTTGCAGGCCGGCGAGGCGTGGCCGACGCGGACCATCTGCGAGGGCTCGCCCTTGCCGCAGTAGGGGGTGCCCATCACCTCGTAGGTGCCGTCGTCGCCGACCATGGCCAGCGAGCGCCAGAAGGTCGCGCTGACACCGCGGTAGCTGGGGTCGCGCACCACCTCGGCGAGCCGGCCGCCGCGGATCATGCGGCCCCACTCGCAGCCGAACTGGAACTTGTTGCGCGAGTCGTCGATGCTCCACGACACGTTGGTGCGCATCATCACGCCCAGCTCGATGCTGGCGATCATCTCGTCCAGCGATGACGCGCCCGGCTCGATGTTCAGGTTGCTCATGCGATCGATCGGCGCGCGGTTCCAGCTGCTCGCTCGCGCGGTCGCCACACCTTCCAGGTCCGGGTGCGTGGCATGGGCGCGCGCGAGCGAGACCGCGCCGCCCAGCGGCCGGACCAGAAGGCCGTTCTCGATGAGGTGCCGGCGCCGTGCCGGCTCGCCTTCGTCGTCGAAGCCGAAGCTGGCGATCTGCTCGGGCCGGGTCGGGTCGTAGGTGACGTTGAGCAACTCGCTGCCGTAGGCGTAGCGCCCGAACATGTCCAGCGTGACGAAGCTGGTGCCGGCAAAGTTGCGTTCGTCGCCGAGGATGCGGTCGAGTTCCAGCGGGTGGCCGATCGACTCGTGGATCTGCAGCATCATCTGGTCGGGCATGAGCAGCACGTCCATCTCGCCGCCGGGGCAGGGCCGGGCCAGCGCCAGCTCGATCGCCTCGGCCGCGACGCGCGTCCCCTCGTCGGCGAAGCGCGCGCGTTCGAGCACCTCCAACCCGCCCTGCTGGCACCAGCCGTTGTACTGGCCGGCCGAGGAACGCGTCTGCGTCACGCCGGCCACGTGCGCGGTGGCCTGCACGTGCGGCATGGTCGCGCTCCAGCGCTGCTCGCTGCGCCCGCCGTCGCTGGTGAGCAGCAGCTGTTCTGCCTCGACCGAGAGCAGGCTCGCCGACCGGTCGACGATGCGTGCATCAGCTTGCGCCGAGGCACAGACCTCTCGCAGCAGGGCCAGCCGCTCGCCCAGGCTCGTCGTCCGCACCGGGCGCTGTACGGCGCCGTCGTAGCGGCCACGCGCCGTCACGCTGGGCAGTCCGGCCGGGTCGAAGACCATGCGCCCGGCGGTTGCGGCCGCGAGGCGACGGGCGCAATCGAACGCTTCCGCCAGGCCGCTCTCGCTGAGGTCGGCCGTGGCCGCATGCCCCAGCCCGCCGCCGAAGGCGACACTGACCATCGCGCCGGCATCGCGGCTGCGTTGCGGCGGCTCGGCGACGTCCTGGCGGACCTGAAGCGTCTCGCAGGTCTCGTCGACGGCGCGCAGCGTCCAGCGCGCGTCCGAGGGGGCGACGCGCTGCGTCAAGGTGTCGAGGCGGTCGAGCATGGCGGCGCGCGGCTGCAGCAGCGTGTGCGCTGCAGTGTACGCGCGCCCTGCCCGTCGCCATCCGCGAATGTCAGGACACGCGGCGCTCGGATTTCGCGTCGAACAGATGCGCGTCGTTGGCCGACCAGCTCAGGTGCACCGTCTCGCCGACCTGTTGGTGCACCTTGCCGGGCACGCGCGCCATCATCTTGCCCATCGCGGTCTCGACCAGGACGTAGGTCTCGGGCCCGGTCGGCTCGAGCAGGCTGATCGTGCCAGGCAGGCCGGCGTCGCTCAGCGTCAACGCCTCGGGGCGCAGGCCGTAGAGGATGCCGTCGGCGTGGCCATTGCCGACGGCGCCGCGCTGCTCGTCCGTGAGCGCGAGGTCGATGCCGTGCGAGGCGAAGCCGTTGGCGGCGCGCTCGCCGCTGACGATGTTCATCGCCGGCGAGCCGATGAACTCGGCCACGAATCGGGTCGCGGGCCGGCTGTAGATGTCGTCGGGCGAGCCCAGCTGCTCGATCAGGCCGCCCTTCATCACCGCGATGTGGTCGCCCAGCGTCATCGCCTCGACCTGGTCGTGGGTGACGTAGACCGTGGTCACCTGAGCCTTGTTGTGCAGGTGCTTGATCTCGGCGCGCATCTCCACGCGCAGCTTGGCGTCGAGGTTGGACAGCGGCTCGTCGAACAGGAACAGCGTCGGGTTGCGCGCCAGCGCGCGGCCCATCGCGACGCGCTGACGCTGGCCCCCGGAGAGTTGGCCGGGCTTGCGGTCGAGCAGGTGCTCGATCTGCAGCATCTTCGACACGCGCTGGATCGCCGCGTCACGTTCGTGCTTGGGCACGTTGCGCATCTCCAGACCGAAGCTGATGTTCTGCGCCACGTTCATGTTCGGGTACAGCGCGTAGCTCTGGAAGACCATCGCGATGTCGCGGTCCTTGGGCAGCGCGTGCGTGACGTCGCGCCCGCCGATGTGGATCTCGCCCTCGGTCGGCTTGTCGAGTCCGGCGATGATATTCAGCAGCGTGCTCTTGCCGCAGCCGGAGGCCCCGACCAGGATCAGGAAGTCGCCGGCCTCGACCTCGACGTCGATGCCCTTGAGGATGTGCACGTTGCCGTAGCTGCGGCGGACGTTGCGAATTGATAGTGCGCCCATGATGCTCAACCTTTCACGGCGCCGGCGGTGAGGCCGCGCACGAAGTACTTGCCTGCGACGATGTAGACGATCAGCGTGGGCAGGCCGGCGATCATCGCCGCGGCCATGTCCACGTTGTATTCCTTTACGGAGCTCGTCGTGTTGGCCAGGTTGTTCAGGCCCACGGTGACCGGCTTGCTGTCCGCGCCGGTGAAGACGATGCCGTAGAGGAAGTCGTTCCAGATGTTGGTGAACTGCCAGATCAGCGTGACCACGGTGATCGGCGTGGACAGCGGCAGGATGATGCGGAAGAAGATGCGCCAGAAGCCCGCGCCGTCGAGCATCGCCGCCCGCACCAGCTCGTCGGGCAGGCCGACGTAGTAATTGCGGAAGAACAGCGTCGTCGAGGCCATGCCGGCGATCACGTGCACCAGCACCAGGCCCCACAGCGAGCTCGCCAGGCCCAGCCAGCCGAGCACCTGGCTCATCGGAAGCAGCACCACCTGCATCGGCATGAAGACCCCGAACAGCATCAGCGCGAACACCAGCTCGCTGCCGCGGAAGCGCCACTTCGACAGCACGTAGCCGTTGATCGCACCGATCAGCGTGGAGATCAGCACCGCCGGGATGACCATGACCACCGAGTTCATGAAAAAGGGCCGCAGTCCGCCGCAGTCGACGCCGGTGCAGGCATGGCTCCAGGCCTTGCTCCAGGCGTCGAAGCTCGGTGCGGTGGGCAGCGACAGCAGGTTGCCCTCTCGGATCTGCGCCATGTCCTTCAGCGAGGTCGTGACCATCACGTACATCGGCAGGAGGTAGAACAGCGCGAACAGCAGCAGCACCGACCACAGCGCCGCGCGCTGCCAGTCGAAGCGGGACGGGGAAACGGTCGCGGCACTCATTTCTTGGCCCTCAATTCGGAGTAGAGGTAGGGCACGACGATGGCCGCCACGGTGGCCAGCATGATCGTCGCCGAGGCGGCACCCAGACCGATCTGGCCTCGCGAAAACGCCATCGTGTACATGAACGTGGCCGGCAGGTCGGTCGCGAAGCCGGGGCCGCCGGCAGTCAGCGCCATCACCAGGTCGAAGCTCTTGATCGCCAGGTGCGCCAGCACCATCAGCGTCGAGAAGAACACCGGCCGCAGGCTGGGGATGATGATGCGCCAGTAAATGCGCGGCAGGCTCGCGCCGTCGATCTGCGCGGCCTTCAGGATCGAGTCGTCGATGCCGCGCAGTCCGGCGAGGAACAGCGCCATGACGAACCCGCTGCTCTGCCAGACGCCGGCGATGACGATCGTGTAGATGGCGCGGTCGGGGTTGATCAGCCAGTCGAAGGCGAAGCTCGTCCATCCCCACTCGTGCATCACCTTCTCCAGGCCGAGGCCGGGGTTGAGGATCCACTTCCAGGCGGTGCCGGTGACGATGAAGCTCAGCGCCATCGGGTAGAGGTAGATGGTGCGCAGCGCACCCTCGGTGCGGATCTTCTGGTCCAGCAGGATGGCCAGCAGCAGCCCGATGGCCATGCCGAGGAAGATGAACAGGCCGCCGAAGATGGCCAGGTTCTTCAGCGCCACCCACCAGCGTTCGCTCTCGAACAGGGTGACGTACTGCTCGATGCCGACGAACTCGTAGTTCGGCAGCAGCCGCGAGGCCGACAGCGAGAGATAGCCGTTCCAGGCCATCAGGCCGTAGATGAACAGGAACGACACCACGAAGGAGGGCGCCAGGACGAGGCGGGGCATCCACTCGGACAGTCGTGCGGCGGCGGAGACGGACGCAGTCGAGCGAGCGCCGCCCGCGCCGAGGGCGGGTGAGGACATCGGATCCACCTCTTCAGGATGGAGGGGAGGGCGGAGCGCGGCGCGGCCGCGCCCCGGACGGTGGACGCGGTGTCTTACTTGGTCTTCGCTGCCGCGGCCAGCTTGTCCATCGCCGCCGCCGCCGTCATCTTGTCGTCGTTCCAGAACTGCGAGACGACGTCCTTCATCGCGCCTTCGACAGCCGAAGGCACGGCCATGCCGTGGGCGATCGAGGGCACCAGCGAACCGGCCTTGTTGCTCGCCACGAAATCGGCCGCGGAGGTCTTCGCGCAGTCGTCGAACTTGTCCAGCTTCATGCCCAGGCGCACTGGGATCGAGCCCTTGTTCAGGTTGAACACTTCCTGGAACTCGGGCGACATGATCGCCGCGGCGAGGTCCTGCTGCGCCTTCTGGTTGGCCGCGACCTTGAGCTGGAACAGCGCGAAGCTGTCGACGTTGTAGGTGAACGACTTGGCCGTGCCGGGGGCGGCGACGCAGACGAAATCCTTTCCTGGCGCCTTGCCGGCGGCGATGAACTCGCCCTTGGCCCAGTCGCCCATCAGCTGCATGCCGGCCTCGCCCTTGATGACCATTGCCGTGGCCAGGTTCCAGTCGCGGCCCGGGGCGTTCTTGTCGGTGTAGCTCTTCACCTTCTTGAAGGTGGTCAGCACCTTCTCCATTGTCGGGCTCTTCAGCGAGCCGGCATCGAGCTGAACCATCGCCTTCTTGTAGAAGTCCGCGCCGCCCACGCCGAGCGCCACGCTCTCGAAGGTGGTGAAGTCCTGCCAGTTCTGGCCGCCATGTGCGACCGGGACGATGCCGGCCTTCTTCAGCGCCTCGGCGGCGGTGAAGAACTCGTCCCAGGTGGTCGGCATCTTGGCGCCGGCCTTCTTGAACGCCTCGGGGTTGGCCCACAGCCAGTTCACCCGGTGCACGTTGACCGGCGCAGCGACGTAGTGCCCCTTGTACTTGAGGCCATCGGCGACGACCTTCGGCAGCAGCTCGTCCCACTTCTCGGCCTGCGCGACGCTGTCCATGTTGGCCAGCACGCCTTCGCGCGCCCACTCCTGGATCGACGGGCCCTTGATCTGCGCGGCGGCCGGGGCGTTGCCCGAGACCACGCGAGACTTCAGCACCGTCATCGCGGCGTCACCGCCGCCGCCGGCGACCGCGAAGTCCTTCCAGGTGTGACCCTTCTTCTGCATCGACGCCTTCAGCTCGGCGGCGGCCTTGGCCTCGCCCCCCGAGGTCCACCAGTGCAGCACCTCCACCTCGCCCGCCCGGGCCAGGCTGGCACTCATCAGGCCGGCAGCGGCCAGCGACAGGGAAATGCGGGTCATCGACATTCTTGTCTCCTCAGGATTCCGGTTTAGGAAATGTTCAGCTTGTTGAATCAAGCGGGCCCGATGTTAAAGAGGCGTTAATGTTTCAACAAGAGTACGTTCACCCCGGACTTTCCCTAGGTGCCCAGGCGTCGATCAGGCCGCGAGGCGCGGCAGCCGCATGCGTACGCACAGGCCGCGCGGCACCGCGCCTTCGAGCGTCACCTGGCCGGCGTGGCGCTCGGCGATCTCCTTGACGATGGCCAAGCCCAGGCCGCAGCCGTCGCCCTGCATCGTCGCGCGGGCGAAGCGCTCGAACACGCGCTCGCGGTCGGCGGGGGCGATGCCGGGGCCGTTGTCCTCCACCTCGACCAACGCGTCCTGACCGAGCGCGCGCACGCGCACGGTGACGCATGCGCCGCGTCCGGCGTAGCGGATCGCGTTGTCGACCAGGTTGGAGATGGCCTCGCGCAGCAGCAGCGGATTGCCCATCACCGTCATCGGGCCCGTGCCGCCGTGCTCGAAGCCGAGGTCGACACCGGCATGGCGCGCGCGTGGCACCCATTCCGCGGTCAGCTCGCCGGCCAGCTTCACCAGCTCCACCTTGGAGCGGCCCTGCGCTGCGGCGGACTCCGGCTCGGCTCGCGCCAGCGTGAGCAACTGGTTGACCAGGTGCGCGCTGCGCGTGGCGCTCTCGTGCACGCGCAGCAGCCGGGCGCGCAGCGCCGGGTCGGTGGCCTCGTCGAGCGCCAGCTCGGTCTGGCTCTTCAGGCCCGCCAGCGGCGTGCGCAGCTGATGCGCCGCGTCACTGATGAAGCGGCGCTGGCCGCTCACGCTCTCGTGCACCGCGGCGAGCAGGGTGTTGATCGCCTTGGCCAGCGCATGCACCTCGCGTGGTGCCGCCTCCAGCTTCAGCGGGGCCAGGTCGTTGGGCGCGCGGTCCTCGACCAATGCACGCATGCGCGCCAGCGGCGCCAGGCCGGCGCGGATGCCGGCCCAGACGATCATCGACATCAGCGCGATCAGCACCGACAGCGGCAACGCGGTGTCGAGAAGGATGCGGCCGGCGAGCTGCTCGCGGCTGGCGCGGCTGCGCGCCACCTGCACGAGCATGCTCTGCGGCGTGTCCGCTTCTCCGTAGGAGAGGTACAGCGCGGCCACGCGCACGTCCAGCCGCAGGCTGCCCTCGCCCATCGTGCCGTCGTAGAAGTACGGCTGGCCGTGGCGTGGCGAATCGATCGCCGGTGGCGGCGGCAGGCGGTGGTTGCCGAGGATGAACTGTCCCGGCGGCGTGCTCACCATGTAGTAGACGCGGTCGTCCGGGTCGGCCTCGATGATGTCCTGCGCAGCGCGTGGGAAGTCGATGAACAGACCGTTGCCGATCGGCTTGACCTGGCGTGCGAGCGCCCTCGACGCGGTCGACAGCGAGGCGTCGATGGCCTGGTTGGCGTAGCGCGCAGTGAGGTTGTAGGTGAAGAAGGCGCCGGCCAGCCACAGCACCAGCTGAGGCAGCAGCAGCCACATCAGCAGGTGGCGGTGCAGCGAACTGGTGCCCGGCGTGACGCCGGGAAGGCGGCGCAGCGCGTGCTTCAGAGACTCGACCATCGAAGGCTCACGCGTCGCCTTCCTCGAGCAGGTAGCCGAGGCCGCGCACCGTGCGGATGGCGAGCCCGGAACCCTCGAGCTTGCGGCGCAGGCGGTGGATGTAGACCTCGATCGAGCCGGCACCTGACTCGCTGCGTTCGACGGACCAGCTCTCGGCGATCTGGTCCTTGGTGACGACGCGGTCGCGTTGGGTCAGCAGCAGATCGAGCAGCATCCACTCGCGCGGCGACAGGTCGATCAGGGTGCCGTCGATGGTCGCGCGGCGGGCGTCGCGGTCGAAGCTCAAGCGCCCGAGCTGCTGTGCCGACGAGGCAGGTCCGCCGCGGGTGCGGCGCAGCAGGGCGCGGATGCGTGCCTCCAGCTCGGGAAAGTCGAAGGGTTTGGTGAGGTAGTCGTCGGCGCCGGCGTTGAGCCCGGCGACGCGGTGCTCCAGCCCGTCCAGTGCGGTCAGCACCAGCATGGGCAGGGCCGGCTTGGCGGCGCGCACCCGCTTCAGCACGGTCAGCCCGTCGACCATGGGCAGGCCGAGGTCGAGCACGCCGACGTCGAAATGCTGACGCAGGAGCAGGAATTCGGCCACCGCGCCATTCGGCGCGACCTCCACCTCGAAGCCGGCCTTGGCCAAGCTGGCGCTCAGCGCATCGGCCAGGATGGCGTCGTCCTCGGCGAGCAGCAGTTTCATGCCCGGAAGCTTAACGGATTAACGAAGAATTAACTCTCCTTGAATACCCGGCGGTGCGACACTGCCGCCCCGACCGCTTCTGAAAGCCCCTGCGATGCACCCCCACGCGCAGCTGATCGAGCGCTTCTATGCCGCCTTCGCGCGGCGCGACTGGGCCGGCATGGCGGCCTGCTACCACCCCGAGGTGCACTTCAGCGATGAAGTCTTCGACCTGCATGGCGCCGACGCCGGGGCGATGTGGCGCATGCTGGTGACCAGTGGCCGCGACCTGAGCGTCGACGCCAGCGGCATCGAGGCCGACGACCGCTGCGGCCGCGCCCACTGGGACGCGCGCTACACGTTCAGCGCCACCGGGCGCAGGGTGCTCAACCGCATCGACGCCCGCTTCGAGTTCCGCGACGCACTGATCGTGCGGCATGTCGACCGCTTCGACTTCTGGGCCTGGGCGCGGCAGGCGCTGGGTCTGCCCGGGCTGCTGCTCGGCTGGTCGAGCTTCCTGAAGGGCAAGGTCAGGGCGCGGGCGGCGAAGAGCCTCGAGGCGTTCAGGCGCAGCCTCGCAGCGGGCTGATCAGCACTCGACGATGTTCACCGCGAGGCCGCCGCGCGCGGTCTCCTTGTACTTGGACATCATGTCGGCGCCGGTCTCGCGCATCGTCTTGATGACCTTGTCCAGGCTGACATGGTGGTTTCCGTCGCCGCGCAGCGCCATGCGTGCGGCGTTGATCGCCTTCACGGCAGCTATCGCGTTGCGCTCGATGCAGGGGATCTGCACCAGGCCGCCGACCGGATCGCAGGTCAGCCCGAGGTGGTGCTCCATGCCGATCTCGGCGGCGTTTTCCACCTGCGCCGGTGTGCCGCCCAGCACCGCGCACAGTGCGCCGGCCGCCATCGAGCAGGCCACACCCACCTCGCCCTGACAGCCGACCTCGGCGCCGGAGATCGAGGCGTTCTCCTTGTAGAGAATGCCGATCGCCGCGGCGGTGAGCAGGAAGTCGATCACGCCGCGTTGCCCGGCGCCAGGGACGAAGCGCGCGTAGTAGTGCAACACGGCCGGCACGATGCCCGCGGCGCCGTTGGTCGGCGCGGTCACGACGCGGCCGCCGGCGGCGTTCTCCTCGTTGACGGCGAGTGCGTAGAGGTTCACCCAGTCGAGCACCTGCAGGGGATCCCGCAATGCGGCCTCCGGGTTGCTGCACAGCTGGCGGTGCAGGTCCTGCGCGCGCCGGCGCACCTGGAAGCCGCCGGGCAGCGTGCCGCCGGTCTCGCAGCCGCGCTTCACGCAGGCCTGCATCACCGCCCAGATGCGCAGCAGGCCGGCGTCGATGTCGGCGTCGCCGCGCCAGTGGCGTTCGTTGCGACGCATCAGCTCGGCGATGCTGCAGGCCTGGCGTTCGGCCAGAGCCAGCAGTTCCGCGCCGCTGCGAAAGGGGAAGGGCAGCACCGTGGCATCGGGCGCGATGGCCTTGTGCTTGGTGCCGTCGGCCGCCAGTTCCTCGCTGACCACGAAGCCGCCGCCGACCGAGTAGTAGCTGCGTTCGGCCAGCACGGCCCCGGTAGCGTGGAAGGCCTCGAAGCGCATCCCGTTGGCGTGGAAGGGCAGGGTCTCGCGCCGATGGAAGATCAGGTCGGTCTTCTCCGCGAAGGCCATCGTGTGCGCGCCGAGCAGGTTCAGCCTGCCCGAGCCTCGAACCGACTGCAGCAGCGCCGGGATGCTGTCCACGTCCACGCTGTCCGGCTCGTGGCCCAGCAGGCCGAGCAGCACCGCCTTGTCGCTGCCGTGGCCCCGACCGGTGGCGCCCAGCGAGCCGTACAGCCGCGTGACCACGCGGACCGTCGCGCCGAGCTGGCCGTCGTGCTGCAGGCGCAGCGCGAACAGTCGCGCCGCACGCATCGGGCCGACGGTGTGCGAGCTCGACGGGCCGATGCCGATCTTGAACAGGTCGAACACCGAGACGGCCATGAGCGTGCCGGCCTCAGCTCGCCAGCTCGGACATCGGCACGCAGGAACAGAACAGGTTGCGGTCGCCCCAGACGTTGTCGACGCGGCCCACCGGCGCCCAGTACTTCGAACGCTTCAGCGAAGCCACCGGATAGGCGGCCTGCTCGCGGCTGTAGGCATGCGGCCAGTCAGCCTTCAGCAGCGCTTCGGCGGTGTGCGGCGCGTTCTTCAACGGGTTGTCCTCGCGCGGCCAGGCGCCGGACTCGACGTGCCCGATCTCGGCGCGGATGGCGATCATCGCGTCGCAGAAGCGGTCCAACTCGGCGAGCGATTCGCTCTCGGTGGGCTCGACCATCAGCGTGCCGGCGACCGGGAAGCTCAGCGTAGGCGCGTGGAAGCCGTAATCGATCAGGCGCTTGGCGACGTCTTCGGCGCTGATGCCGCTGGTCTCCTTCAGCGGGCGCAGGTCCAGGATGCACTCGTGCGCCACGCCGCCGCCCTGCAGCCCGGCGATCTCGCCGCTGAAGTGGATGTCGTAGTGCTGCGACAGGCGCGCCGCCACGTAGTTGGCGGCGAGGATGGCCGACTCGGTGGCCGAGCGCAGGCCCTCGGCGCCCATCATGCGCACGTACATCCACGAAATCGGCAGCACCGCAGCGTTGCCCAGCGGCGCCGCGCTGACGGCGCCCACCTGCCGATCCGTGCCGAGCCCGGCGCTGCGGTGGGCCGGCAGGAAGGGCACCAGGTCCTCGACCACGCACACCGGTCCGACGCCGGGACCGCCGCCGCCGTGCGGGATGCAGAAGGTCTTGTGCAGGTTCAGGTGGCTGACGTCGCCGCCGAACTCGCCCGGCGCGGCCACGCCGACCAGCGCGTTCATGTTCGCGCCGTCGACGTACACGCGGCCGCCGAACGAGTGCACCAGCGCGCACAACTCCTTCACGCGCGCCTCGAACACGCCGTAGGTGGAGGGGTAGGTGATCATCACGCAGGCCAGTCGCTCGCGGTGCTGCTCGCACTTGGCGCGCAGGTCGCCGAGGTCGACGTTGCCCATCGCATCGCACTTGACCACCACCACCTGCATGCCGGCCATCTGCGCACTGGCCGGGTTGGTGCCGTGGGCGGACTCGGGGATCACGCAGATGTCGCGCTGCGCATCGCCGCGCGACTCGTGCCAGGCCTTGATGACCAGCAGCCCGGCGTACTCGCCCTGCGAGCCGGCGTTGGGCTGCAGGCTGATGCCGGCGTAGCCGGTGGCCTGCGACAGCCAGCTGCACAGCTGCTCGTTCAGCAGTGCGTAGCCGGCCAGCTGGTCCTGCGGCGCGAAGGGGTGCACGTCGGCGAACTCCGGCCAGGTGATGGGGATCATCTCGCTGGTCGCGTTCAGCTTCATCGTGCAGGAGCCCAGCGGGATCATGGTGCGGTCGAGCGCGAGGTCCTTGTCGGCCAGGCTGCGCAGGTAGCGCAGCATCTCGGTCTCGCTGTGGTAGCGGTTGAACACGGGGTGGCTGAGAAAGGCGCTGCTGCGCGCCAGCGCCGACGGAATCAGCGGCGCGATGCCTTTCTCGAAGGGCGCGAAGTCGGGCAGCGGCTGGCCGCCGGCGAACAGCGACCACAGCAGCGCGATGTCCTCGCGCGTCGTGGTCTCGTCGAGCGTGATGCCGACGCCATCGGCGCCCGCGCGGCGCAAGTTGACGCCGGCGTCGCGCGCGGCCTGCAGCACGGCTTCGGTGCGCTCGCCGGTGGCGACGACGATCGTGTCGAACGCCGCGTCGTCACCGACCGTCGCACCGAGCTGCTTCAGGCCGGCGGCGAGCACGGCCGTGAAGCTCGCGACGCGTCGGGCGATGCGCTTCAAGCCTTCGGGGCCGTGGTAAACGGCGTACATGCTCGCCACCACCGCTGGCAGCACCTGCGCGGTGCAGATGTTGGAGGTGGCCTTCTCGCGGCGGATGTGCTGCTCGCGCGTCTGCAGCGCAAGGCGGTAGGCCGGCGCACCATGCGCATCGACGCTGACGCCAACCAGCCGGCCGGGCATCTGGCGCTTGAATTCGTCGCGCGTGGCCAGGTAGGCGGCGTGCGGGCCGCCATTGCCCATCGGCATGCCGAAGCGTTGCGTGGTGCCCACCGCGATGTCGGCGCCCATCTCGCCCGGCGGCGTGAGCAGGGTCAGCGCCAGCAGGTCGGCGGCGACGATGGCCAGTCCGCCATGGCCGTGCACCGCGTCGATGATCGGCTTGAGGTCACGCACCGTGCCGTTCACGCCCGGGTACTGCAGCAGCACCGCAAAGGCCTCGGTCGTGCCGGCCTGCTCGGCTGGGCCCGTCACCACCGCCACGCCGATCGGCTGGGCCCGCGTGCGCACCACTTCCAGCGTCTGCGGCAGCACGTCGTCGGCCACGTAGATCGTCTGCGACTTGCTCTTGCCGACGCGCAGCGCGAGGGTCATCGCCTCGGCGGCAGCAGTGGCCTCGTCGAGCATCGACGCGCCGGCGATGGCCAGGCCGGTGAGGTCGCAGACCATGGTCTGGAAGTTGACCAGTGCCTCCATGCGGCCCTGCGAGATCTCCGCCTGGTAAGGCGTGTAGGCGGTGTACCAGGCCGGGTTCTCGAGGATGTTGCGCAAGATGACGCCCGGCGTGTGCGTGCCGTGGTAGCCCTGGCCGATGAAACTCTTCAGCAGACGGTTGCGCGAGGCGATCTGCTTCAGCTCGGCGAGAGCCTGCGCTTCGGTCAGCGGCGCCGGCAGGGCCATGGCCGCGGCACGCCGGATGGCGGCGGGCACGACGGCGTCGATCAGTGCGCGGCGCGAGGCGGCGCCGATCGCCGACAGCATGTGGCGCGCGGCCGCGTCGGTGATGCCGACGTGGCGTGCAACGAACTCGGTGGCGTTCTCCAGCTCGCGCAGCGGCTGGTGGGCGGACATCAGCATGGGGCTTCCTGGTCGGGGGGCTCGGGCTCAGGCGGTCTTGAGCAGCTTGTCGTAGGCAGGGGCGTCCATCAGCTGGTCGAACTCGGCCATGCCGGCTTCGGAGATGTGCACCTTGAAGAACCAGCCGTTGCCCAGTGGATCCGAATTGGCGAGCGACGGATCGGCGCGCAGCGCCTCGTTGACCTCGACGACCTCGCCGCTGACCGGCATGTAGAGGTCGGCCGCGGCCTTCACCGACTCGACCACGCCGGCGACCTCGCCCTTCTTGAAGGTCTTGCCAACCTCGGGCAGATCGACGAAGACCACGTCGCCCAGCGCGTCCTGCGCGTGGTGGGTGATGCCCACGGTGGCGGCCTCGTGGTCCTCGATGTTGATCCACTCGTGGTCGGGGGTGTACATCGTCGTCATCGGTGTTCTCCTCGGGTTGGCGTGACGGTTCGGGATTCAGCCGCGGAAGTAGCGGTGGGGGGCGAACGGCATGGGGCTGACGCGCATCGGCTGACGCTTGCCGCGCACCTCGGCGTAGACCTCATGGTTGGGCAGCGCATGGTTCGCGGCGAGGTAGGCCATCGCAATCGGCTTGCCGACGCTGGGCGCGAGCGTGCCGCTGGTGACGTGGCCGAGCTTGTGACCCTTCGCGTCGACGATCACCGCGCCTTCGCGCACCGGCAGGCGCTCCAGGCCGACGAGGCCGACGCGCTTGCAGGCCGGCCCGGCCGACAGTTGGGCGTCGATCGCCGCAGCGCCGGGGTACCCGCCGTGGCGTGCACCGCCGCTGCGGCGCACCTTCTGGATCGCCCAGGACAGGCCGGCCTCGACCGGTGTGGTCTTGTCGTCGATGTCGTGGCCGTAGAGGCACAGGCCGGCTTCGAGGCGCAAGGTGTCACGTGCGCCCAGGCCGGCCGGCTTGACCTCCGGCAGCGCCAGCAGCGCCTTGGCCAGGGCCACCGCCCGATCTGCCGGCACCGAGATCTCGTAGCCGTCCTCGCCGGTGTAGCCGGAGCGGGTGGCGAAGCAGTCGATGCCGGCGATGCGCACGAAGGTGCCGCTCATGAAGACCAGCGGGCGCAGATCGGGCGCGAGCCGGCCGATCGCCTCGGCCGCCTTCGGGCCCTGCAGGGCGAGCAGCGCGCGCTCGGGCATCGGCTGCACGGTGCAGCGGTGGCCGATGTTCGTCTGCAGATGGCGGACGTCGGCGTCCTTGCAGCCGGCGTTGACGATCACCAGCCAGTCGCTGTCGCGCCGCGTGATCATCAGGTCGTCGAGGATGCCGCCGGCCGCGTTGGTGAAGAAGCCGTAACGCTGGCGGCCCGGCGCGAGGCCGGCGACGTCGACCGGCACCAGCGACTCGAGGGCGGCCGCGGCGTCCTCGCCGACCAACCGCACCTGGCCCATGTGGGACACGTCGAACAGCGCTGCCGACTCGCGACAGTGGCGATGCTCGGCAAGAATGCCCGCCGGGTAGCTGACCGGCATCTCGTAGCCGGCGAAGGGCACCATTTTGGCGCCGAGTTCGAGGTGCAGGGCATGCAGCGGGGTCTTCTGCAGCGGGGTGTCGGACATGTTCGCCTCCTGGCGACGCGTTCGAGGGCCTTTGCCAACCCCGGCACGGACCATGCCATGCCGGGTGCCATGCCCTCTCTGTCCGCTTTACCTGAGAGATTGACGGTCGCCGCAACCGATGCGTCCGCTTGCCCCTTCGGTGGGCCCGCTCGCGGCGGACCTCTCTCCAGCGAGGAAACGCCTCGCTTTTCTGCGCGGCGCGTGCCAGTCCTTTTGCCTGAGCGTTCGAACCGGGCCCAAGGGAATCGGTTCTGCGCCTTCGGCGGCTTCACGCGGAAGCTCTCTCCTGGCGGCGGCCAGTGTAGCAGTGGCGGCCCGGATAATCGACGCCATGACAGCTGCAGACGAATGGTTGATGGTCGAGTCGCTCGACCTCGAGGCGCAGGGCGTGGCACACAACGCCGAGGGCAAGGTGGTGTTCATCGAAGGTGCACTGCCGGGCGAGGTGGTGCAGGTCACGGTGCAGCGGCGCAAGAACAACTGGGAGCAGGCCTCCGCGGTGGCCTGGCGGCGCGAGAGTTCGCAGCGCGTGCGGCCCCTGTGCCCGCACTTTGGCACCTGCGGCGGCTGCAAGATGCAGCACCTGCACGTGGCGGCGCAGGTGGCCACCAAGCAGCGCGCGCTCGAGGATGCGCTGTGGCACCTCGGCAAGGTGAAGGCCGAGCGATGGCTGCGCCCCATCGAAGGGCCGGCCTGGGGCTATCGCTACCGCGCTCGGTTGTCGGTGCGCTTCGTCGCCAAGAAGGGCAAGGTGCTGGTCGGCTTCCACGAGCGCAAGTCGAGCTACGTGGCCGACATGGAGCGCTGCGAGGTGCTGCCGCCGCACCTGTCGGCGCTGCTGATGCCGCTGCGCGATCTGGTGGCGCACATGGATCAGCGCGATCGCCTGCCACAGATCGAGGTGGCAGTGGGTGACATGGTCACCGCGCTGGTGCTGCGCCACCTGGAGCCCTTGTCGCCGGGCGACCTGGAGCGGCTGCGCGCCTTCGCTCGCGATCACGGCGTGCAATGGTGGTTGCAGCCGAAGGGCCCCGACTCGGTGCATGTGCTCGACGAGGGCGGCGCGGAACTGGCCTACTCGCTGCCCGAGTTCGGCGTCGTCATGCCCTTCAAGCCGACCGACTTCACGCAGGTGAACCACCAAATCAACGGCGTGCTGGTGTCGCGCGCGCTGCGACTGCTCGAAGCGCAACCGGGCGATCGAGTGATCGACTGGTTCTGCGGCCTGGGCAACTTCACGCTGCCGATCGCGCGCGGCGTCCGGGAGGTGCTGGGCGTCGAGGGCAGCGAGGCGCTGGTGCAACGCTCGCGCGAGAATGCTCGGCGCAACGGCCTGGCGGAGCGCACGAGCTTCGAGGCGCGCAACCTGTTCGAGCTGGCGGCTGGCGATCTGGTCGCCTACGGCGTTGCCGACAAGTGGCTGGTCGACCCGCCGCGCGAAGGCGCCTTCGCACTGGCCAAGGCGCTGGCCGAATTGCACGCCGACGCCGCGCTCGCGCCGGGGTGGACGCCGCCGCGGCGCATCGTCTACGTGAGCTGCAATCCGGCCACCCTGG
Organism: uncultured Piscinibacter sp.; assembly: GCF_937952055.1. Taxonomy (GTDB): domain Bacteria; phylum Pseudomonadota; class Gammaproteobacteria; order Burkholderiales; family Burkholderiaceae_C; genus Piscinibacter. The sequence continues at coordinate 413,364 of NZ_CALFYO010000020.1, read as the reverse complement.
CGCGCGACGCCGGGCTGCTGGTGCACCAGGCGGGCTACCGCTGCATGGCGGCAGGGGCGGTGAACATGTTTCCGCACACCGCTCACGTCGAGAGCCTGGCCGTCTTCGAGCGGAGCGACATCCGGTGACCTCGTCCATCAGCATCCCGCTGTGGCTGTTCGTGCTGCTGCTCTTGCTGGCCGCGGCGGCGGCGCTGCAATGGCTCCTGCTGCCGGGCGTGCGCTGGGTCGTGCGGCGCAAGGTGCGCGGGGTGCTCGACGAGATCCAGTTGCGGCTGAAGATCGATCTGCCGCAGTTCAAGCTGACACGCCGACGCGCCTTGATCGACCGGCTCATGAGCGACCCGCGCGTGCTCGCTGCCGCGCATCGGCATGGCCTCGAGAGCGGCAAGCCCGCCGCCGACGTGACGCGTCAGATGCTCGGCTACGCGCGCGAGATCGTGCCGGCCTTCAACGCCTACGTGTATTTCCGCGTCGGCTATTGGCTGGCCAAGACTTTCGCGCAGTTGGTCTACCGCGTGCGCCTGGGTTACACCGACGACGCGGCGATCGCGGCGATCAACCCGAAGTCCACCGTGGTGTTCGTGATGAACCACCGCAGCAACATGGACTACATCCTGGTGTCCTTCCTCGCCGCCGAGCGCGTGGCGCTGAGCTACGCGGTGGGCGAGTGGGCGCGCATCTGGCCGCTGCAGGGACTGATCCGCGCGATGGGCGCCTACTTCGTGCGCCGCAACTCCGGCGATCCGCTCTATCGCATGGTGCTGCAGCGCTACGTGCAGATGGCCACCGAAGGCGGCGTGCCGCAGGCCATGTACCCCGAAGGCGGCCTGTCGATCGACGGCAGGCTGCGCGAGCCCAAGCTCGGGCTGCTCGACTACATGCTCAAGGGCTTCAATCCCGAGGGTGAGCGCGACCTGGTGTTCATCCCGGTGGGCATCAACTACGACCGCGTGATCGAGGACCGCAGCCTGCTGCGCAAGCTCGACGAGGCGTCGCCGCGCGGCAGCCTGTGGCGCACGCTGCGCATCACCGGCGCCTACCTCGGCCGGCAGTTCGTCTTCACGCTGCTGGGGCGCCGCTACCGCTTCGGCTACGCCTGCGTCAACTTCGGCCGGCCGCTGTCGATGCGTGCCTGGGTGCGGGAGCACGGCGTCGACTTCCGCGGCCTGACCGACGCGCAACGCCGCGAGGCGGTCGGCGAGGTTGGCCGGTCGCTGATGGCGACGATCGGTCGCACGGTGCCCGTGCTGCCGGTGCCGCTGGTGTCGCGCGTGCTGCTCGAGGACACGCGGCGCGCCTGGTCCGAACTGGAGTTGAAAGCGGCGGTGCACGCGCTGATGGACCGTGCCGAGGCGCAGGGCGCTCACGTCTACGTGCCCCGCAGCGACCGCGACTACGCCATCTCCGTGGGCTTGCGCATGCTGACGCTGCGCCACCTGGCGCTGCAGGACGATGGTCTCGTGCGCGCCAATCCGGCCGAGGCGCGCGTGCTCGCCTATTACGCCAACTCCATCGACCACCTGTTCGAGCCAGCAAGACAAACGGGGCCCGAGGGCCCCGTTTGACGGCGACTCAGCCTGCGTCGATCACTCGCTGCTGCCGCCGATGCCGAACAAGGCGAGCAAGGCCTGGAAGACGTTGTAGATGCTCAGGTAGACGCCCAGCGTGGCGCTGATGTAGTTGGTCTCCAGGCCGTCCTGCACACGCTTCAGGTCGTACAGGATGAAGGCCGAGAAGATGCCGATCACCAGCACCGACAGGGTGATCATGAGCGCGCTGGACTGGATGAAGAAGTTGGCGATGCCGGCCACCAGGACCATCACCGCGCCGATGAACAGCCACTTGCCCATCGCCGACAGGTCGCGCTTGATGATCGTGGACAGCGTGGCCATGCCCAGGAAGATCGCACCGGTGCCGGCGAAGGCCATCATGATCAGGCTGGCGCCGTTGGTCAGGCCGAGCACGGCGCCGACGAGGCGGGACAGCATCAGGCCCATGAAGAACGTGAAAGCCAGCAGCACCGGCACGCCGGCCGCCGAGTTCTTCGTCTTCTCGATCGCGAACATGAAGCCGAACGCGCCGGCCAGGAACACGACCAGACCGACCCCCGGCGACATCGCCCGGGCGAGTCCGGTGGCCACGCCGAGCCAGGCGCCGAGCACCGTCGGCACCATCGACAGCGCGAGCAGCCAGTAGGTGTTGCGCAGTACGCGGTTGCGCTGCTCCACCGACACGCCGGTGCCGGCATATCCGTAAGCAGCTTGCAGGCCTTGATTCATGAAACCTCCGTGGGGGTTGTGGACGCTGTCTGTGACAGATATGAAGCATTCTAGTTCCCACCACTTGCGTACAGAAAGACCGTACGCGCCATGGCGGAATCGGCGCCGTGCAAGCGCGATAGAGTTCGCGCTGCGCACCTTTCCGGCACACCAACAGCCAATTTCTTCACGCATCATGAACAACAAGCCGACCCTGACCCTGGAAGACGTCAAACGCATTGCCGCGGCCGCCGAAGCCGAAGCGCTGGCCCACCACTGGGCGGTGAGCATCGCCGTCGTCGACGACGGCGGCCACCTGTTGTGGCTGCAGCGACTGGACGGCGCCGCGCCGATCTCGGCGCAGATCGCGCCGAACAAGGCACGCACGTCGGCCCTCGGCCGACGCGAAAGCCGCATCTACGAGGAAATGATCAACCAGGGCCGCGTCTCGTTCCTCAGCGCGCCGGGACTGGAAGCGCTGCTCGAAGGCGGCGTGCCGATCATGGTCGAGGGCCAATGCGTCGGCGCGGTGGGCGTCAGTGGCGTGAAATCGAGCGAAGACGCGCAGATCGCCCGTGCCGGCATCGCCGCGCTCGGTCTGGCGACCTGAGCAGCCAGGGTGGAAGTGGTCGCTCGGCTATAATTTTGCGGTTTTGCTTCTTCCACCCGCCCAGCGATTCTCTCGCTGATTCCGACGGAAACCCCCTCGGTCTTCCTGCCGGCGCATTCTTCGCGAACGCCGGCTTCGGCTTCGACGAGCCGAGCTGGGCGCGCACACTCGAACGGAGATCCCGGTGCCGCCGCAACTGCTGTCCCCACAAGCCCAGGCGATCCTGGCTCTCGCAGACGGCACGATCTTTCAAGGCATCTCGATCGGCGCCCCCGGCCGCACCGTCGGCGAGGTGGTGTTCAACACTTCGTTGACCGGTTACCAGGAAATCCTCACCGACCCGAGCTACTGCCGGCAGATCGTCACGCTGACGTATCCGCACATCGGCAACTACGGCGTCAACGGCGAGGACGTCGAAGCTGCGAAGGTGCATGCGGCCGGCCTGATCATCAAGGACCTGCCGGTGCGCGAGTCCAACTTCCGCAGCACCGCTACGCTCAGTGACTACCTGAAGCGCGAAGGCACGGTGGCCATCGCCAACCTCGACACCCGCCGACTCACACGCATCCTGCGCACGCACGGTGCGCAGAACGGCTGCATCCTCACGCTGCCGCAGGGGGAGAGTCTGAGCGCCGCGCATCGCGAGCAGGCCGTGGCTGCCGCCCAGGGTGCCCCCAGCATGGCCGGCCTCGACCTTGCCAAGGTCGTGAGCTGCACCGAGCGCCACGAGTGGAAGGAAACGGCCTGGTCGTTGGGGGACGGCTACGGCACGCTGGCGCACGCGAAGTTCCACGTCGTCGCCTACGACTTCGGAGTCAAGTACAACATCCTGCGCCTGCTCGCCAGCCGCGGCTGTCGTGTCACCGTGGTGCCGGCGCAGACGCCGGCCAAGGACGTGCTGGCGCTGAAGCCCGACGGTATCTTCCTCAGCAACGGTCCCGGTGACCCGGAGCCCTGCGACTACGCGATCGCCGCCACGCGCGAACTGATCGATGCCGGCATCCCGACCTTCGGCATCTGCCTCGGCCACCAGATCATGGCGCTGGCCTCGGGCGCGAAGACGTTCAAGATGAAGTTCGGCCATCACGGCGCCAACCATCCGGTGAAGGACCTCGACAGCGGCCGCGTCAGCATCACCAGCCAGAACCACGGCTTCGCGGTGGACGAGAGGTCACTGCCCAAGACCCTGCGCGCGACGCACGTGTCGTTGTTTGACGGCACCCTGCAGGGCCTGGCGCGCACCGACAAGCCCGCCTTCTGCTTCCAGGGCCACCCGGAGGCCTCGCCCGGACCGCATGACGTCTCGTACCTGTTCGACCGCTTCGTTGGGCTGATGGAGAAGAACTGACATGCCCAAGCGCACCGACATCCACAGCATCCTCATCATCGGCGCCGGCCCGATCATCATCGGCCAGGCCTGCGAATTCGATTACTCCGGCGCGCAGGCCTGCAAGGCGCTGCGCGAGGAGGGCTACCGCGTCATCCTCGTCAACAGCAACCCGGCGACGATCATGACAGACCCGGGCATGGCCGACGCGACCTACATCGAGCCGATCACCTGGCAGATGGTCGAGAAGATCATCGCCAAGGAGCGCCCCGATGCCCTGCTGCCCACGATGGGCGGGCAGACCGCGCTGAACTGCGCGCTCGACCTTCACAAGTACGGCGTGCTGGCCAAGTACGGCGTCGAGATGATTGGTGCGAACGAACACGCCATCGAAAAGGCCGAGGACCGACTCAAGTTCAAGGACGCGATGACCGGCATCGGCCTGCACTCGGCCAAGTCGGGCATCGCGCACTCGATGGAAGAAGCTCTCGACGTGCAGCGCCGCATCGCCCAGGAGATCGGCGGGACTGGCTTCCCGATGGTCATCCGCCCGAGCTTCACGCTCGGCGGCACGGGCGGCGGCATCGCCTACAACCCGGAAGAGTTCGAGGAGATCTGCAAGCGTGGCCTCGACCTGTCGCCGACCAGCGAACTGCTCATCGAGGAGAGCCTGATCGGCTGGAAGGAGTACGAGATGGAGGTGGTCCGCGACAAGGCGGACAACTGCATCATCGTCTGCTCGATCGAGAACCTCGACCCGATGGGCGTGCACACCGGTGATTCGATCACCATCGCGCCAGCGCAGACGCTGACCGACAAGGAATACCAGCTGATGCGCAACGCCTCGATCGCGATCCTGCGCGAGATCGGCGTGGACACCGGCGGCTCGAACGTGCAGTTCTCGATCAACCCGGCCAATGGCCGCATGGTCGTGATCGAGATGAACCCTCGCGTGTCGCGATCCTCGGCGCTGGCCTCCAAGGCCACCGGCTTCCCGATCGCCAAGGTGGCCGCCAAGCTGGCGGTGGGCTACACGCTCGACGAGCTGAAGAACGACATCACCGGCGGCGCGACGCCGGCCTCGTTCGAACCGAGCATCGACTACGTCGTCACCAAGATTCCGCGCTTCGCCTTCGAGAAGTTCCCCGCCGCCGATTCGCGGCTGACCACCCAGATGAAGTCGGTGGGCGAAGTCATGGCGATGGGTCGGACCTTCCAGGAAAGCTTCCAGAAGGCGCTGCGCGGCCTGGAGACCGGCATCGACGGTCTGACCGAGCGCAGCGCCGACCGCGAGGAGATCGTGCAGGAGATCGGCGAGCCCGGGCCCGAGCGCATTCTCTACGTGGCCGACGCCTTCCGCATCGGCATGACGCTGGACGAGATCTTCGAGGAGACCTCGATCGACCCCTGGTTCCTGGCGCAGATCGAGCAGATCGTCGCCACCGAGCGGGCGGTGGATGGCCGCACGCTGGCCAGCCTGACGGCCGAGGAACTGCGCTTTCTCAAGCAGAAGGGCTTCTCCGACAAGCGCCTCGCGACGCTGCTGGGCACCAACCAGCATCACGTGCGCGAGGCGCGCCATGCGCTGGGGGTGCGTCCGGTCTATAAGCGCGTGGACACCTGCGCGGCTGAGTTCGCGACGCAGACCGCGTACATGTACTCGAGCTACGAGACACTGGACGGCGAGTGCGAAGCCAACCCGAGCGACCGCAAGAAGATCATGGTGCTGGGCGGCGGGCCGAACCGGATCGGCCAAGGCATCGAATTCGACTACTGCTGCGTGCATGCGGCGCTGGCGATGCGCGAGGACGGCTACGAGACCATCATGGTCAACTGCAACCCGGAGACCGTTTCGACCGACTACGACACTTCCGACCGGCTCTACTTCGAGCCGGTGACGCTGGAGGACGTGCTGGAGATCGTCGACAAGGAGAAGCCGGCCGGCGTGATCGTGCAGTACGGTGGCCAGACGCCGCTGAAGCTGGCGCTCGACCTGGAGCGGGCCGGCGTGCCCATCGTCGGCACCAGCCCGGACAGCATCGACATCGCCGAGGACCGCGAGCGCTTCCAGAAGCTCCTCCACGAGTTGGGCCTCAAGCAGCCGCCCAACCGCACCGCGCGCACCGAAGAGGCCGCGCTGTTGCTGGCCAACGAGATCGGCTACCCGCTGGTGGTGCGCCCCAGCTACGTGCTCGGCGGCCGCGCCATGGAAATCGTGCACGGCGACAAGGACCTGGCGCGCTACATGCGCGAGGCGGTGCAGGTGTCGGAGAAGTCGCCGGTGCTGCTGGACCGTTTCCTCGACGACGCGATCGAGGTCGACGTCGACTGCATCGCCGACGGCAGCGACAGCGCGGATGGCGTGATGATCGGTGGCATCATGGAGCACGTCGAACAGGCTGGCATCCACTCGGGCGATTCGGCCTGCTCGCTGCCGCCGTACTCGCTGCCGACGCATCTGCAGGACGAACTGCGTCGCCAGACCACGCTGATGGCGCGCGCACTGAAGGTGAAGGGCCTGATGAACGTGCAGTTCGCCATCCAGGGCGACATCGCTGGCGACGGCAGTGCGGCCACGGTCTATGTGCTGGAGGTGAACCCGCGCGCCTCGCGCACGGTGCCGTTCGTCTCCAAGGCCACCGGCCAGCCCCTGGCAAAGATCGCGGCGCGCTGCATGGTCGGCCAGACGCTGGCGGGGCAGAAGGGAGCCAACGGGAAGGCACCCGGAGAAGTGATTCCGCCGTACTTCAGCGTCAAGGAAGCGGTCTTCCCGTTCAACAAGTTCCCCGGTGTCGACCCGATCCTCGGCCCGGAGATGCGCTCCACCGGCGAGGTGATGGGCGCGGGCGCGACCTTCGGCGAAGCCATGCTGAAGAGCCAGCTCGGCGCCGGCTCGCGCCTGCCGCGCCAGGGCACGGTGTGCGTCACCGTGAAGAACAACGACAAGGCGCGCGCCGTGGCAGTCGCCCGCGACCTCCACGCGATGGGGTTCCATCTGGTCGCCACCAAGGGCACGGCGGCGGCCATCGCCGAGGCCGGCGTGCCGGTCAAGCCGGTCAACAAGGTCAAGGACGGCCGTCCGCACATTGTCGACATGGTCAAGGCGGGCGAGATCCAGCTCGTCTTCACCACCGTGGACGAGACGCGTACGGCCATCGCCGACTCGCGCCATATCCGCCAGGCGGCACTGGCCCACCGCGTGACTTACTACACCAGCATGGCCGGCTGCGAGGCTGCGGTCGAGGGCATGAAGCACCAGGCCGGCTTGGCGGTGAAGTCCCTACAGGAACTGCACGCGGAACTGCACTAGACTGCAGAGGATTCTTCACGGCCGCCGCCGGAACCTACCGGCCGCGGCTTCGTTTTTTGCGGCAAGGCCAGACCCATGACCACCATCCCCCTCACCAAGCGCGGCGCCGAGAAGCTCAAGGAAGAACTGGCGCGGCTGAAGAACGTCGAACGTCACGCCGTCATCCAGGCGATCGCCGAGGCGCGCGCCCAGGGTGACCTGTCGGAGAACGCCGAATACGAGGCCGCCAAGGACAAGCAGGGCTTCATCGAGGGCCGCATCCTCGAGATCGAGGGCAAGCTGGCCGCCGCTCAGGTCATCGACCCGTCGGCGCTGGACGCCGAAGGGAGGGTGGTGTTCGGCTCGACCGTCGACCTGGAGGACGAGGACACCGGCGCCCAGGTGACCTACCAGATCGTCGGCGAAGACGAGGCCGACCTCAAGCAGGGCCTTGTCTCTGTCAGTTCGCCCATCGCCCGTGCGCTGATTGGCAAGTCGAGCGGCGACGTCGCCGAAGTGCAGGCCCCGGGTGGCGTGCGCCACTACGAGATCGTCGACGTCCGCTACGTCTGAGATGTCCTCGACCCGTGTCGCTGCGGTGCTGGCAGGGCTGTGGGCCGGGCTGTTGCTCGCGATTGCCTTGATCGCCGCGCCAGCCGCGTTCGCGACGCTGTCCACCCCGGCCGAGGCGGGACGCGTGGCCGGGCGCATGTTCTCCCAGGAGGCGCCGCTGAGCCTGGCCCTGGCGGTGATCCTGTTCCTGATCGAGCGCCGCCGGGCGCGCGGGCTTGCCGAAGTCGGGCAGGGCTCGCAGTTCAGTGCCAACTTGATGCTGCTGCTGGGCACGCTGTTCTGCACCGTGGCCGGCTACTACGCGATCCAGCCGATGATGGCGGCGGCACGTGCCGGGCAGGGCGCCTGGTCGTTTGCCGCGCTGCACGGCGCCTCGACAGGTTTCTACGGTGTCAAGACGCTGCTCGTGGTGGTGCTGGCCTGGCGCCTGGCGCCGCACTGAGGCTCAGCGGGCTGCCATCTTCTTGAGGCTGGTGGGGCGCTTCTTCGCACGCTTGACCTCGCCGCCAGCGGTCAGCCGCTGATTGCCCAGCACCTTGACCTTCTTGATCTGCGGGCGGTGGTTGCCGCTGCGCGAGAACTTGAGCACCTTGACCACCTTGGGGCCGGGCATGCGGTCCTCGCGCGCAGCCTTCTCCTTCGGCGGGATCGGGCGCCACAGCACGAGCAGCTTGCCGATGTGCTGGATCGGCGCGGCGTTGAGTGAATCGGCCAGCGTGGCGAGCATCTCCTCGCGGGTTTCCCGCTCGTCGGAGAACACGCGCACCTTGATGAGCCCATGGGCACTCAGTGCCGCATCGACCTCCTTGCGCACGGCCGGCGTGAGTCCCTCGGCACCGATGAGCACGACGGGATCGAGGTGGTGGGCATCGGCGCGTTTGTCCTTGCGCTGGGCGGGCGTGAGCTGGATGGCAGGCATGGGCCGTATTATCCCCGCGACATGAAAGTCCAGACGAAGAGCAAGAAGGTCAACAAGGCGTGGCTGCACGACCACCTGACCGATCCCTACGTGAAGATGGCGCAGCGCGAGGGCTACCGCGCTCGTGCCGCCTACAAGCTCAAGGAAATCGACGAAGCGCTGCACCTGATCAAGCCGGGGCAGCTGGTTGTCGACCTCGGCGCCACACCGGGCGCCTGGAGCCAGTACCTGCGGCGCAAGTTCGCGCCCAAGGACGCCGGTGCCGGGGGGGCCGCCGTCGGCGAACTCAACGGCACGATCATCGCGCTGGACATCCTCGACTTCGAGCCGATAGAAGGCGTTCGCTTCATCCAGGGCGACTTCCGCGAGGACGCCGTGCTGGCGGAGTTGGATGCGGCGGTCGGCGGCCGGCCGGTCGACGTGGTGGTGTCCGACATGGCGCCCAACCTGTCCGGGATCGAGAGCTCCGATTCCGCACGCATCGCCCACCTGGTCGAACTGGCAGTGGAGTTCGGGTTGCGCCACCTCAAGCCCGAGGGTGCGCTGGTCTGCAAAGTCTTTCACGGCAGCGGCTACAGTCAGCTCGTCAAGCTGTTCAAGGACAGCTTCCGGGTGGTCAAGCCGATCAAGCCCAAGGCCTCGCGCGACAGGTCGGCTGAAACCTTTCTCGTCGGCATCGGTCTCAAGCCGAATCGCAAGCGGGTCGAAGAAAACTGGCCAAGTGCCTGATTTGCACCGATTCACACAGACGTTCCAGGGTGAAACTTGGGCGGGGCCGGGGCTTGAGTCGACTAAAATCGCACACATCTACCGTGGCAATGGGCGGAAAGCGTGTCCGCCGCGTTGTCTTGACCGGGAAAAGGAGCCGCGGTGAACAATCAATGGTTCTCTAAAGTCGCTGTTTGGCTGGTGATCGCACTCGTGCTGTTCACCGTGTTCAAGCAGTTCGACCGCGGAGTCTCGACGGCCGGCCAGATCGGCTACTCCGATTTCCTGGAAGAGGTGCGCAGCAAGCGCATCAAGAGCGTGCAGCTCCAGGAGGGCGCCGGAGGCAGCACCGAGATCCGCGCGCGCACCACCGACGACAAGGAACTGCGAACCACCGCCACCTACCTCGATCGCGGCCTGGTGGGCGACCTGATCAACAACGGCATCAAGTTCGACGTCAAGCCGCGCGAAGAGCCCTCGTTCCTGCTCAGCCTGCTGGCGAGCTGGGGCCCGATCCTGCTGCTGATCGGCGTGTGGATCTACTTCATGCGCCAGATGCAGGGCGGCGGCAAGGGCGGCGCCTTCAGCTTCGGCAAGAGCAAGGCGCGCATGCTTGACGAGGCCAACAACACCACCACCTTCGCTGACGTGGCCGGGTGCGACGAGGCCAAGGAAGAAGTCAAGGAACTGGTCGACTTCCTGAAGGACCCGCAGAAGTTTCAGAAGCTCGGCGGCCGCATCCCGCGCGGCGTGCTGCTGGTCGGCCCGCCGGGCACCGGCAAGACGTTGCTGGCCAAGGCGATTGCCGGCGAGGCCAAGGTGCCTTTCTTCAGCATCTCCGGTTCCGATTTCGTCGAGATGTTCGTCGGCGTCGGTGCTGCACGCGTGCGCGACATGTTCGAGCAGGCGAAGAAGAGCGCCCCTTGCATCATCTTCGTCGACGAGATTGACGCGGTCGGCCGCCATCGCGGTGCCGGCCTGGGCGGCGGCAACGACGAGCGCGAGCAGACGCTGAACCAGATGCTGGTCGAGATGGACGGCTTCGAGACGAACCTCGGCGTGATCGTGATGGCGGCCACGAACCGGCCCGACATCCTCGACCCGGCACTGCTGCGACCGGGGCGCTTCGACCGCCAGGTCTACGTGACGCTGCCCGATGTGCGCGGCCGCGAGCAGATCCTCAACGTGCACATGCGCAAGGTGCCCGTCGGTCAGGACATCCGCGCCGACATCCTGGCGCGAGGCACGCCGGGCTTCTCGGGTGCCGACCTGGCCAACCTGGTCAACGAGGCGGCCCTGTTCGCCGCGCGCCGCAACGGGCGGGTGGTCGAGATGGTCGACTTCGAGAAGGCCAAGGACAAGATCATGATGGGCCCCGAGCGCAAGTCCATGGTCATGCCCGAGGAGGAGCGGCGCAACACCGCCTACCACGAGGCCGGCCATGCACTGGTGGCCAAGCTGATGCCCAAGACCGACCCGGTGCACAAGGTGACGGTGATTCCGCGCGGCCGGGCGCTGGGTGTGACGATGCAGCTGCCCGAAGGCGACCGCTACAGCATGGACAAGGAGCGCATGCTCTCGACGATCTCGGTGCTGTTCGGCGGCCGCATCGCCGAAGAGGTGTTCATGAACCAGATGACCACCGGCGCCAGCAACGACTTCGAGCGGGCGACACAGATCGCGCGCGACATGGTCACGCGCTACGGCATGACCGACGAACTGGGGCCGATGGTCTACGCCGAGAACGAGGGCGAGGTCTTCCTCGGCCGCTCGGTGACGAAGACGACCAACATGTCCGAGGAGACGATGCGCAAGGTGGACGGTGTGATCCGCCGCATCATCGACGAGCAATACGCGATCGCCCGCAAGTTGATCGAGGACAACCAGGACAAGATGCACGCGATGGCCAAGGCGCTGCTCGAGTGGGAGACCATCGACAGCGACCAGATCGACGACATCATGGCCGGCAATCCTCCGCGTCCGCCGAAGGACTGGGCGCCGTCGTCGAGCAAGGGTTCGACGACCCCGCCGCCGGTGAACCCGGGCAGCGCGACCGCCACGGCCTGAGCCGGTACATCGGCTGTCTTGCACGGGGCTTCGGCCCCGTTCGCCTTTTCTTCCTCACGATCCATGTTCTGGCAGACCACCCGTTTCCGGATCGATCTCCGCCATCCGCTGGTGATGGGCATCGTCAACGTCACGCCGGACTCCTTCTCCGATGGCGGCCGCCACGACGATGCGGCTGCGGCGCTGGCGCATTGCGAACGGCTGGTGGCCGATGGCGCGGACATCCTGGACATCGGCGGCGAGTCCAGCCGTCCGGGCGCGGCGCCGGTGCCGCTGGAGGAGGAACTGGCGCGCGTGCTGCCGGTGCTCGAAGGCGCGCTGACGCTGGGGGTGCCGGTATCGATCGACACCCTCAAGCCCGCGGTCATGCAGCGTGTGCTCGACCTGGGCGCCGACATCGTCAACGACATCAACGCGCTGCGCCTGCCCGGGGCGGAGGACGTTGTGGCCGGCCACCCGCGGTGCGGCGTCTGCCTGATGCACATGCGCGGCGACCCGGGGACGATGCAGGACCGTCCGGCCTACGACGACGTGGTGGTCGAGGTGTCGGACTTCCTGCGCGGGCGCATGGACGTGCTGCGCCGCCGCGGCGTATCCGACGAGCGCATCGTTCTCGACCCGGGCATCGGCTTCGGCAAGAGCGTCGAGCACAACCTCGAACTGATGCGTCGCCAGCGCGAACTGCTCGTGCTCGGCCGACCGCTGCTGCTGGGCTGGTCGCGCAAGTCGACGCTGGGCGCGATCACCGGGCGGCCGGTGGGCGAGCGGCTGGCAGCCAGCGTGGCGGCAGCGCTGGCGTCGGTGCAACTCGGCGCGCGAGTCGTTCGCGTGCACGATGTCGCAGCCACGGTCGATGCCCTGAAGGTGTGGGATGGCGCGGGGCTCGGCGGCTGACAGAATCCGCCGCGGAGGACTTGGATGAGCAGAACCTATTTCGGCACCGACGGCATCCGCGGCACGGTCGGCACCGCCCCGATCACCCCTGACTTCATGCTGCGCCTGGGCCATGCGGTCGGCCGCGTGCTCAAGGCCAGCGAAGAGCGCCCGACGGTGCTGATCGGCAAGGACACGCGCATCTCCGGTTACATGATCGAGTCGGCCCTGGAGGCAGGCTTCGCCTCGGCGGGCGTCGACGTGCTGATGACCGGCCCGCTGCCGACGCCGGGCGTCGCCTACATGACGCGTGCCTTGCGGCTCAGCCTGGGCGTGGTCATCAGCGCTTCGCACAACCCCTTCGAGGACAACGGCATCAAGTTCTTCTCGGCACGCGGCGAGAAACTGCCCGATGCCTGGGAGCGGGAGGTCGAGGCCATGCTGGAGCGACCCGCGGAGTGGGTCGACTCGGCACGACTCGGCAAGGTGCGCAAGCTGGAAGACGCACGGGGGCGCTACATCGAGTTCTGCAAGAGCACCTTCAGCAACGACCTGTCGCTCAAGGGGCTGAAGATCGTGGTGGATGCCGCCCACGGCGCCGCGTCTCGCGTGGCGCCCAATGTCTTTCACGAACTGGGTGCCGAGGTGGTCGAGATCGGCTGCAGCCCCGACGGCATGAACATCAACGCCGGCTTCGGCGCCACTGCACCGGCGGCCCTGGTGGCCGCGGTGAAGGATCACCGCGCCGACTATGGGGTGGCCCTCGACGGCGACGCCGATCGCCTGCAACTGGTCGATGCCGGCGGTCGCCTCTACAACGGCGACGAACTGCTCTACGTCATGGTGGCGGACCGCCTGGCGCAGCGTCAGCCGGTTCCGGGTGCAGTCGGGACGTTGATGACCAACATGGCGGTCGAACTGGCGCTGAGCGAGCGCGGCGTGGCGTTCGTGCGCGCCAAGGTCGGCGATCGCTACATCCTGGAGGAACTGGCCGCACGGGGCTGGCAACTCGGCGGCGAAGGCTCCGGCCACCTTCTGGCGCTGGACAAGCACACCACCGGCGACGGCATCGTCAGTGCGCTGCAGATCCTCCAGGCAGTGCGGCGCACCGGCCGGTCGCTGGCCGAACTGCTGGTGGGGGTCACGCTCTTTCCGCAGACGCTCGTCAACGTGCGCCTGGCCGAGGGCAGGGATTGGAAGCAGAACGCCCAACTCGCCGCCGTGCAGGAGCGTGTGACGCGGGAATTGGGCGCCGACGGGCGCATCCTGATCCGCGCATCCGGCACCGAGCCCGTGCTGCGCGTGATGGTCGAGGCGCGCGAGGCCTCCCTGGCCCGGCGCAGCGCCGAACAGCTTGCCGACGCCGCACGCAGCTAGGCCACCGCGTCGGCGACATCGGTTCCCGAACGGTCGGGCGGTTCGGTGCCGACGGCAGGGCAGAAGCGCCGCCTTCGAGAAGGGGGTCAAAGCGAAGGCGCGATGCATGCGGTCTGCGTGCGGACGGCCCTTTCCCGGCCCGGCGTGCCAAGATGACGGTCGCATGAATCGTTCGTGACCGTCCACCAGGACGATGTCGCCGCCCGGCGTTGTACGTGGAAGTGTCACATGATCGTCATGTGGCTTTCTTACCATCGCGGCACAGTCAACCAGCCACGAGAGGCCCCTCCATGACCATCATCTCTGTCCGCGGCGTCGTCGTCGGCGCGACGCTCGCCATGTCGTCCGGCCTGGCGCTGTCGCAGGACATCACGGGCGCCGGCGCCACGTTCCCGAATCCGATCTACTCGAAGTGGGCCGACGCCTACAACAAGGCCACCGGGGCGCGCCTGAACTATCAGTCGATCGGCTCCGGCGGCGGCATCAAGCAGATCAAGGCCAAGACGGTCGACTTCGGCGCCAGCGACATGCCGCTGAAGGACGAGGATCTCGCCAAGGACGGCCTGATCCAGTTTCCCATGGTGATCGGTGGCGTGGTGCCGGTCGTCAACATCAAGGGCATCGCTCCGGGCCAGATCAAGATGACCGGCCAGGTGCTGGGCGACATCTACCTCGGCAAGATCACGAGGTGGAACGACGCGGCACTGACCGCATTGAACCCCGGCGTGCCGCTGCCGGATGCCGCCATCGCTGCCGTGCGCCGTGCGGACGGCTCGGGAACGACCTTCCTCTTCACGAACTACCTCTCGAAGGTGAACGCGGAGTGGAAGGAGAAGGTCGGCGAGGGCACGGCCGTCAACTGGCCGACGGGCGCGGGCGGCAAGGGCAACGAGGGCGTGTCGGCCTTCGTGCAGCGCCTGCCGAACTCGATCGGGTACGTCGAGTACGCCTACGCGAAGCAGAACAAGATGTCGTACGTGCTGCTGAAGAACAAGGACGGCAACTTCGCGTCGCCGGACGAAGACAACTTCAAGGCCGCCGCGGCAGGGGCCGAATGGTCCAAGAGCTTCTACCAGGTGCTGACCGACCAGCCGGGCAAGGCCACCTGGCCGATCAGCGGCGCGACCTTCATCCTCATGTACAAGACCCAGGACAAGCCGGGCAACGCGGCCAACGCGCTGAAGTTCTTCGACTGGGCGTACAGCAACGGCGACAAGATGGCTTCCGAACTCGACTACGTTCCGATGCCGGACGTCGTCAAGACGATGGTCCGCAAGCAGTGGAGCGACTCCATCAAGGACGCCTCGGGCAAGGTCATCGCGTACAAGTGACCGGCCGTCAAGGCTGCGACAATCCGGGCCGGTGACCGGCCCGGACGAGGACTCTGCATGACCGCCTCCTTGCCCGCCGGCGCCTCGCTCAAGGAGACGCCCATCGAACGCCTCGACCCGACTGGATCGCCCGCCCCGGCACGCCGCTTCTCAGCCTGGCCGGATCGGGTGTTCGCTGGGCTCGCGCTGGCCGCCGCCTGGATCACGCTGGCGCTGCTGGCCGGGATCATCCTCTCGCTGTTCGTCGGAGCCGCGCCGGCCATCCGCGAGTACGGCCTGAGCTTCCTGTGGCGGTCGGAGTGGGACCCGGTGCAGGACCGCTACGGCGGCCTGGTGATGATCTACGGCACGCTGATGAGTTCGTTCATCGCGCTGCTGATTGCCGTGCCGGTGAGCTTCGGCATCGCACTGTTCCTCACCGAACTCTCGCCCAGCTGGCTCAAACGTCCGCTGGGCACAGCGATCGAACTGCTGGCGGCGGTGCCGTCCATCGTGTACGGCATGTGGGGGCTGCTGGTGTTCGGCCCGATCCTGTCGACCTACGTGCAGCAGCCGCTGCAGTCGCTGTTCGGCGACGTGCCGATCGTCGGCCAGCTTTTCCAGGGGCCGCCGGTCGGCCTGGGTCTGCTGTCCGCCGGCATCATCCTGGCGATCATGGTGATCCCCTTCATCGCCGCGGTGATGCGTGACGTGTTCGAAGTCACGCCCCCGATGCTCAAGGAGTCGGCCTACGGCCTGGGGGCGACCACCTGGGAGGTGGTCTACAAGGTCGTGCTGCCGTACACGAAGACCGGCGTGATCGGCGGCATCATGCTCGGTCTTGGACGGGCACTCGGCGAGACCATGGCCGTCACCTTCGTCATCGGCAACATGAACCAGCTCAACTCGCTGTCGCTCTTCGAGGCGGCCAACAGCATCACCTCGGCGCTGGCCAACGAGTTCGCCGAGGCCGGCGAGGGGCTCCACCAGGCCTCGTTGATCTACCTCGGACTGGTCCTGTTCTTCATCACCTTCGTCGTGCTATCCATGTCGAAACTGCTGCTCATGCGTCTGCAGCGCAACGAAGGAACCCGCTCATGAGCGTCGCCGGATTCGACGCGTCGCGCTTGGCGATGCACAGCGCGCGCAAGCGCACCAACCGCATCGCACTGGCGCTGTCGCTCGGCGCGATGGCATTCGGCTTGTTCTGGCTGATCTGGATCCTTGTCGAGACCGTGCGGCTGGGAATCGGCGGCATCGCGATCGCCACCTTCACCGAGATGACCCCACCGCCGCAAGCGGAAACCGGCGGCCTGGCCAACGCGATCTTCGGCTCGCTGCTGATGGTCTCGATGGCCACGCTGATCGGCACGCCGGTGGGCATTCTGGCAGGCGTCTATCTGGCGGAGTACGGCCAGAAGGCCTGGCTCGGCACCGTGACGCGCTTCATCAACGACATCCTGCTGTCGGCGCCGTCCATCGTCATCGGATTGTTCATCTACGCGGTCGTGGTGGCGCGCTTCAAGACCTTCTCCGGTTGGGCAGGCGTGCTGGCCTTGTCGCTGATCGTGATTCCGGTCGTCATCCGCACCACCGAGAACATGCTCAGCCTGATCCCGAACGCCTTGCGCGAGGCGGCCTATGCGCTGGGCACGCCCAAGTGGAAGGTGATCACGCTGATCACGCTGAAGGCGGCGCGGGCCGGCGTGGTCACCGGCATCCTGCTCGCGGTGGCACGCATTGCCGGCGAGACGGCGCCGCTGCTCTTCACGGCGCTGTCGAACCAGTTCTGGACGGCGAACCTCGGCGAACCGATGGCCAGCCTGCCGGTGACCATCTTCAAGTTCGCGATGAGCCCCTACGAGAACTGGCAGAAGCTGGCCTGGGCCGGCGTCTTCCTGATCACGCTGGGCGTGCTGGGGCTGAACATCCTGGCGCGGGTGCTGTTCCGCAACAAACATTGAGAATCACACCATGGACGCCAAAGTCGACCTGCCGGTCACCGAGAAGGTGAAGCTCTCGGTGCGCGACCTGAATTTCTTCTACGGCAGCTTCCATGCGCTCAAGCGCATCAACCTGGACATTCCAGAGCGCAAGGTCACGGCCTTCATCGGCCCGTCGGGCTGCGGCAAGAGCACGCTGCTGCGCACCTTCAACCGCATGTTCGAGCTCTACCCCGAGCAGCGTGCCGAAGGACAGATCCTGCTCGACGGCGCGAACATCCTGGAGAAGAAGCTCGACGTGAGCCTGATCCGGGCCAAGATCGGCATGGTGTTCCAGAAGCCGACGCCGTTCCCGATGTCGATCTACGACAACATTGCCTTCGGCGTGCGGCTGTTCGAGAACCTGCCGCGCGTGGAGATGGACGAGCGCGTCGAGTGGGCGCTGAAGAAGGCGGCACTGTGGACCGAGGTGAAGGACAAGCTCAACCAGAGCGGCTCGGGGTTGTCCGGCGGACAGCAGCAGCGGCTGTGCATCGCGCGCGGCATCGCGATCAAGCCCGAGGTGCTGCTGCTCGACGAACCCTGCTCGGCACTGGACCCGATCTCGACGGGCAAGATCGAGGAACTGATCACCGAGCTGAAGGCTGACTACACCGTGGCCATCGTGACGCACAACATGCAGCAGGCGGCGCGCTGTTCCGACTACACCGCCTACATGTACCTCGGCGACCTGATCGAGTTCGGCCCCACCTCCGAACTGTTCATGAAGCCGAGGAAGAAGGACACCGAGGACTACATCACCGGTCGCTTCGGCTGACCCGGGAGCACCCACCATGACCGAGAAACACCTCTCCACCCAGTTCGATGCCGAACTGAGCGCCATCTCCACCCGAGTGCTCGAGATGGGCGGATTGGCGGAGTCCCAGGTCGCGCAGGCGATCTATGCCCTGGTGAACTTCAGCGGCGATACGGCCAGCGAGGTTCTCAAGCAGGAGGAACTGGTCAACCGGATGGAGATCGAGATCGACCGGGACCTCTCCACCATCATCGCGCGTCGCCAGCCCACCGCACGCGACTTGCGCCTGCTCATCGCCGTCTCCAAGACCATCGGCAACCTGGAGCGCGTGGGCGATGAAGCGGCTCGCATCGGCCGAACGGTGCAGCGGTTGATCAACTCGGGATTCTCCAGCCGCATGCGGCTGCCGGTCGGCGACGTGTCGTTCGAGGCCTCGCTGGCCACGGCCTCGCTGCGCAAGGCGCTCGATGCCTTCGCTCGGCTCGACGCCGCGAAGGCCTTGGAAGTCATCAAGGACGACAACCAGATCGACCAGGAATTCGACGGCTTGATGCGCAAGCTGATCACCTACATGATGGAAGATCCGCGCACGATCTCGGCGTCGATCGACCTGGTGTTCGTGGCCAAGGCGATCGAGCGCATCGGCGACCACGCGAAGAACCTCGCCGAGCAGATCATCTACATCGTGAAGGGCACCGACGTGCGCCATCACACGCTCGAGAACGTCGAGTCGATCGTGCGATGAGGGTGACTGCATGAGTCGCGTGCTGGTGGTCGAGGACGAAGCGGCAATCGCCGAGTTGATCTCGCTGAACCTGCGCCACGCAGGTTACGAGGTGACGCTGGCGGCGAGCGCCGAGCAGGCCCAGGCGGCGGTGGACGGCGTTTTGCCCGACCTGGTGCTGCTGGACTGGATGCTGCCGGGCCAGTCGGGCCTGGCGCTGGCGCGCCGCTGGCGGGCCGATGCGCGCACGCGCGAGTTGCCGATCATCATGTTGACGGCGCGGGCCGACGAGTCCGACAAGGTGGCCGGGCTGGATGCCGGTGCCGACGACTATCTCGCCAAGCCGTTCTCCACCAACGAGCTGATGGCGCGCATTCGTGCCGTGCTCAGGCGCAAGGCGCCGGAAGCGCTGGACTCGGCGGTGGAACTCGGTGGGCTGCGCCTGGACCCCTCCACGCGCCGGGTAGCGAGAGGCGACATCGAGCTCAAGCTCGGACCGACCGAATTCCGCCTGCTGCACTTCCTCATGACGCACCCGGAGCGTGTGCACAGCCGAGCACAACTGCTCGACCGGGTCTGGGGCGACCATGTCTTCATCGAGGAACGCACGGTCGACGTGCACGTGAAGCGGTTGCGCGAGGCGCTCGCGCCAGCGCACTGCTCGCAAATGGTCGAGACAGTGCGCGGCGCTGGCTACCGCCTGACCCAGCAGGTGGCGGCATCGCAGGCGTGAGGTCCCGGAGCGCGCGATGAGCTGGCTGCTGCCCCGCCTCGCGGCCGGCGTGCTGGCCATGCTGGCAGGCGGCTTCATCGGCTTTCTGGCCTCGAGCGCCGAGCAGACGGTGGTCTGGCGCGTCCTGGGCGGCGGCGGCATCGGCGTGGCGATCGTGGCGATGCTCGACACTGCACGCGGCTACCGCCTGATCAACTGGCTGCGCGGCAGTCAGGAGCAGCAGGCACCTCGAGACGCCGGATTCTGGGGCGAACTGGGCTATCGCGTCGAGCGCTCGATCCGGCTGCGCGAACAGGGCCTCGCGCAAGAGCGGCTGCGACTGGAGCAGTTCCTTTCGGCCATCGAGGCCTCGCCGAACGGCGTGCTCATGCTCGACGAGAACGACCAGATCGTCTGGTGCAATTCGGTCTCGGCCGACCACTTCGGCCTGGACCCGCAGCGAGACCGGCGACAGCCTATCACCAACCTGGTCCGCGCGCCGGCCTTCGTGGCCTACCTGCAGCAAGGCGAGTTCATCGAGCCCATCAGCTTCTCCAACCCACGTGGCGACGGCACACTTTCGGTGCTGCTTCGTTCGTACGGTGAAGGCATGAAGCTGGTGCTTTCCCAGGACATCACCGACCGCGAGCGCAACGAGGCGATGCGTCGCGACTTCGTCGCCAACGTATCGCACGAGATTCGCACACCGCTGACCGTGCTGGCTGGATTCATCGAGACGATGAGCAACCTGCCATTGACCGAAGTCGAGCGCAAGCGTGTGCTCGAGTTGATGACACAGCAGACGAAGCGCATGCAGACGCTGGTCAGCGACCTGCTCACCCTCGCGCAGCTCGAAGGCAGCCCGCGCCCGGCGGCAGACCGCTGGGTGGCGCTTGCGCCGCTGCTGGCGCAGGTGGAGGCGGACGCGCGGGCGCTTTCCGACGGCAAGCACCTGCTGACGGTGGCGCAGGTCGGCGACATCGAACTGGCGGGCGCGCAAAGCGAACTGCTCAGCGCGATCACCAATCTCGTCAGCAACGCCGTGCGCTACACGCCAGCGGGCGGTCGCATCGACGTGACCTGGCGACTGCTGGGCGACGGCAGCGGCGAACTGTCGGTGGCCGACACCGGCCCGGGCATCGCGCGCGAGCACATCCCGCGGCTGACGGAGCGCTTCTACCGCGTCGACGGCAGCCGCTCGCGCGACACCGGTGGCACTGGCCTCGGTCTGTCGATCGTCAAGCACGTGATGCAGCGACATGGCGCCGAGCTGGACATCCACAGCGAGCCTGGGCGAGGGTCGCGCTTCCGGCTGGTCTTTCCCTCCGCACGCGTGCGTCCTTCGGGCGCGGTCGGTTAAGTGCTCTCAGCGTTCCGTCGGCGCGCGACGGTAGATGGCGGTGAGGTCCTGGCGATCGGTGGGCCGCTGCACGCGCGTGACGAGCTCCCATCCTGGAATGACTGAAGCAGGCCTCGTCGGCGTCTGCGCGGCGAGCAGGAACTCGCAGGGAGACAACTCGGCCGGCGTGATGGCGTCGACGCGATAGCCGCCCATCGCCTCGAGCGCCGCCAGCAGCGCGCGTGGCAACTGAGGCGCGGCGATGCACGCCTCCTGCGGCACGTGCGCGGCGATGCGACCGAGCAGCGGCCGGTAGCTTCGCGCGTGGTCAAGCAGCGGCAGCCACAGCGTCATCAACAGCAGCCAGCACAGCGCCACGCCGCCTGCGGGCAGCACGAGGCTCTTCCACAGCGGGTGGCGGTGGCGGCCGGTGCGCCAGCGCACCAGCCACATCCACGCCAGCGTGCCGCCGGCGGCAAAGACGAGCGCGAGCAGCGAGAAGCTGGGCTGGAAGTCCGGCGCGAGGCGTGCGACGTTGGCAGCCGGTTTCGCTGGTACGCCGGTGTGCATCGCGGCATAGATGATCCAGATCGCCAGTGCGCAGATGCTGAAGAAGAAGACCGAGAACCAGTCGATCGCAGCGGCCGTGCTGCGCTGCAGGGTGGGCAAGGCAAAGGCGGCCAGCACGGCCAGCGCCGGCACGCCCAGCATCAGCGCGCGGTCCGAGCCACCCATCACCAGGCTGGCGCAGACGGCGGTCAGCGCACAGCCCAGAGGCACCGAAATGTGCCGGTGCAGCAGATGGCTGCGCCAGCGCCACAGCGTCCACAGCGCCAGCGGCCAGGCCGGCCAGGTGAACCAGAACAGCAGGCGCAGCGCGCCGAACGGTTGCAGGCTCTCGATGTCCGCCACGCGCCAGGCCCAGGCCTGCAGCGCCGTGCCGCAGGCGATGGCGAGCATGCCGGCGGCCGCGACCCACAGCGCCGTGGCGCGCACCTGCGCGTAGGCCGACCTCGCGCAGATCACCGTCCCGACGATGCCCAGCACCACGGCGATGGCCGGCGCGCCGCTGGCCGCCATCGTCGCGAGAGAAACCAGCGCGGCTGCGCGCGAACGGCCCTTGCGGAACGGGCTGGCGGCCAGCGCGTAGAGGAACAGCGCAGCACCGGCCAACTGCACCAGTTCCGGCGTCGTTTCGTGTCCGAGTTGCAGCAGGCCGAGCGTGGCCATCACCGCGAGCAGCGCGCCGTCGGCGATGGCGCGCGCATAGTCGACCGGCGTGGCCTCGCCGCCGAAGGCGAAGGGCAGCGGCTGGGCAGCCTCGGTGCGTGCGAGGTGGTAGGTGGCGTACCAGGTCAGCATCAGCACCAGCACGAGCAGCAGCGCGAACGGTATGCGTGCCGCCATGGCCGGATCCAGCCAGGGGCTCAACCCGCGGATGAAGGCCGCGCCCAGCCAGTAGGGAACCAGGGCGCCGTCCGTCGGCAGGCCGGCCAGTGCAGGGGAAAGCCAGCCCGAGCGGCCCGAGGCGATGCTCGCCATGTGGCCGAAGGCGCTGACGTCGGCGTTCTTCCAGGGATCGCGTCCGAACACTCCGGGCAGCACATAGGCCGCACAGAACAGCAGCAGGGCGACGCGCGGCAGCCGCTGAGCGGCGCGCTGCGTGACGAGTGCAGGTGTGAGGGTGTTCAACGCGGGCTGGAGACGAAGGGCAGCGAATGATGCCGCAAGAACCCGGCGCGCATGAAAAAGGCAGCCGAAGCTGCCTTGGTGCACGGGCGCGGGAGGAAGATCACTTCTTCAGGTGCGCGAACTTGTTGCGGAACTTCTCGACGCGGCCGCCCAGCGAGTCCACGCTCTTCTGCGTGCCGGTGTAGAACGGGTGCGATTCACTGGTGGTTTCCAGCTTCATCAGCGGCAGTTCGCGGCCGTCTTCCATCTTGATGGTTTCCTTCGTCTGCACGGTCGAACGCGTGACGAACTTGAAACCGTTGGACAGGTCCACGAAGCACACTTCGCGGTAGCTGGGGTGGATGCCTTCTTTCATGACTTGCCTCTGCGCTGTTGACTCGGGAGCCACGCCGAACCGCTCGACGCACTTTCCGACGCTGGAAAACCGCGAAGTATAACCTACCCGCCCCTCCGCATCATGTCGAAGAAGTCCAGGTTGTTCTTCGACTGCTTCATCTTGTCGAGGATGAACTCCATCGCCTCGATCTCGTCCATGTTGTACAGCAGCTTGCGAAGGATCCAGGTCTTCTGCAGGATTTCCGGCTTGAGCAGCAGCTCCTCGCGGCGCGTGCCCGACTTGTTGATCAGGATCGACGGATAGACACGCTTCTCGGCCATGCGCCGATCCAGGTGGATCTCGCAGTTGCCGGTGCCCTTGAACTCCTCGTAGATCACCTCGTCCATGCGGCTGCCGGTGTCGATCAGTGCGGTGCCGATGATGGTCAGCGAACCGCCTTCCTCGACGTTGCGCGCCGCACCGAAGAAGCGCTTCGGGCGCTGCAGCGCGTTGGCGTCGACGCCGCCGGTCAGCACCTTGCCCGAGGAGGGCAGCACATTGTTGTAGGCGCGGGCCAGGCGGGTGATCGAGTCGAGCAGGATCACCACGTCCTTCTTCAGCTCGACCAGGCGCTTGGCGCGCTCGATCACCATCTCGGCCACCTGCACGTGGCGGGCGGCGGGCTCGTCGAAGGTCGAGCTGATCACCTCGCCGCGCACCGTGCGGACCATCTCGGTCACTTCCTCGGGACGCTCGTCGACCAGCAGCACGATCAGGTAGACGTCGGGGTGGTTGGCGACGATCGCGTGCGCGATGTGCTGCATCATCACCGTCTTGCCGGTCTTCGGCTGAGCGACGAGCAGTGCGCGCTGGCCTTTGCCGATCGGCGCGATCAGGTCGATGATCCGCCCGGTGATGTTCTCTTCCGACTTGATCTCGCGTTCGAGCTTGAACTGTTCCTTCGGGAACAGCGGCGTCAAGTTCTCGAACATGATCTTGTGCTTGCTCTCCTCCGGGGTCAGGCCGTTGACGCGGTCGACCTTGACGAGCGCGAAGTAGCGCTCGCCGTCCTTCGGAACCCTGACTTCGCCTTCGACGGCGTCGCCGGTGTGCAGGTTGAAGCGGCGGATCTGGCTCGGGCTGAGGTAGATGTCGTCGGTCGACGCCATGTAGCTGGCATCGGGCGAGCGCAGGAAGCCGAAGCCGTCGGGCAGCACTTCGAGCACACCGTCGCCGAAGACCTGCTCGCCGCCTTTGGCGCGCTTCTTCATGATCGCGAACATCAGCTCCTGCTTGCGCATGCGGGCGACGTTCTCGATCTCGAGTCCCTCGCCCATCTTGATGAGCTCGGAGACGTGGAGCGCTTTCAGTTCGGAAAGATGCATGGGGGGACACCCTGGGGTGATGTGTCGCGCGCCGCGCCAAGGGCGTACGACCGGAGTTTCGGCCCACCGCCACGATCCGCCTTCATGCCCTGCGGCGTGGACCTGCGTCTGGGAATTCGGAACGCTGGAGTGGGAGCCGAATCCACGCGGGGCCCGTTTCGGGCTGGAAGCCGCACCCGCTGTGTCTGGGTGCTCTTCCGGGCGTGGTGGCTGGATTTCCTGCGGCGAAGCCCGGCGACTCGTGGGCCCGGGCTGCGCTGCGATTCAGGAAATTATAGATGACCGTCGAGGAAGGCCGTCAATTGCGCCTTCGACAGGGCGCCGACCTTGGTGGCAGCCAGCTGGCCATCCTTGAACAGCATCAGCGTCGGGATGCCGCGGATGCCGAACTTGGCGGGCACGTCGCGGTTCTCGTCGACGTTCATCTTGGCGATCTGCAGGCGCCCGTCGTAGTCCTTCGAGACCTCGTCGAGGATGGGGGCGATCATCTTGCAGGGGCCGCACCACTCGGCCCAGTAGTCGACCAGCACCGGCTTGTCGGACTTCAGGACCTCGCTGTCGAACGAGGCGTCGGAAATGTGTTTGATCAATTCGCTGCTCATGGAATGTCCTCGGGCAAGCACCACGCAGACGAGGTGGCAAGGCACAATGATTCTGACACAAAGCCCCGCACGGCGCCGGCAGCGCTGCCCCAGCTTCTCCTATGGCCGCGATAGCGCGAATTCCTCTGGACCCAGCGTCCGCCGACCCCTGGAGCGCGTTCGCGAAGCAGGTGTCGGCCTGGGCGGCGCGCGAGTCGGTGCCCCGGCGCGACATCGTCGTGCTGCTGCCTTTCGCGCAGCTGCTGCCGCTCGCGCGCGCCGCCTTTGCGTGCACCGGCGGCTGGCAGCCGCGCATCGAGACGACGCGCACCTTGGCGGCGACCCTGGGCCCAGCCGCAGCGGCGCAGCCGAGGGAGCTGTGCTTCGACACCGCCGCCGACCGACTGACCGCTTCACGGTTGCTGCGCAGTCAGGGCCCCGGGGCGACATGGGCGCGGCAGGATCCGCGCCGCTTCGAGCGCGTCGTGGCCACCGTGGTGCAGCTCGCGCAGGACCTTGCTCATGCCGCCTTCACCCTGCCGCCGACGGCGCGCGAGGCACATTGGGAGGCGGCGCGCGCTTTGCTGTCGCCTGCCAGCGGCCCAGGCACATTGCAGCGCTGGCTGGCCCGTGTCGCGCTGGAGTGGGCGGCCCAATGTGGCGCGCCGGCCACCGACAGGCTGTTCGAGGCGCGCCCCGCGGGCTGGGTCGTGCTGCAGGCCGGAGGGGCCGATGCGCTGGCCGAAGCCGTGCTCGCGGCGGCAGCCCCACAGCGGCCCTGCCTGGTCGTCGATGCAGACGCTTCCTTGGCGTCACCGCCGTCCGCCGCGCAGATCCCCAGCCTGGCGCGCTGTGACGGCTTCGAGGACGAAGCGCAATGTGCTGCCGCCCAGGTGCTGCTGCACCTCGAACGCGGCCAGACGCCGGTGGCGCTGATCGGGCAGGACCGGCAACTGCTGCGTCGCGTGCGTGCGCTGCTCGAGCGCCAGCAGGTGCCGCTGGCAGACGAGACCGGCTGGGCGCTGTCGACCACCCGCGCCGCGGCGCAGGTGATGGCGCTGCTGCGTGCCGCCCCGCCGCGCGCCGGCACCGACGCCCTGTTCGACTGGTTGAAGAGCCTGCCGCCCTGGCCCGGGTTTGCCGAATCCTCGGCACTGGTGCGCGAACTCGAGCGGCTGTGCCGACGCCGTGCCATCGCGCGCATCGAGCATCTGCAGCCCATCGCGCTGGAGGGTGAGCTCGCGTCGTTCCGGTCCGCGGTCATCGCCACGCTCGAGGGGCTGCGCGCGGGGCGTCTCAACGTGGGCGAGTGGCTGGACCGACTGCGCGAGGCGCTGCAGGTCTGCGGTGGGTGGGACGCGCTGGCGGCAGACGAGGCCGGGCAGGCCGTGCTGCAGTCGTTGCGCTGGTCACCCGGTGCCTCGACGGGCGCCGCCTGGCAGGACGCTGCGAGACATGCAACGCTCACGCTCGAAGGCTTCACCGCATGGGTGGACGCGGTGCTGGAGGGGGCGAGCTTCACGCCCGGCGATGCGGGCGCGGGCGAGGCGCGTGTGATCATCACGCCGCTCGCGCGCGCCATGCTGCGGCCGTTCGCCGCGCTGGTCTGTCCCGGCGCGGACGATCGTCACCTCGGCGCCGCCGCACCGGCTCACCCGTTGCTGTCGGAGGCCGAGCAGGTCGCGCTGGGCCTGGGCGGGCGCGCCGATCGCCGGCAGCGGGAAGCACTGGCTTTCGCGCATGCACTCACGCTGCCGCAGGTGTGCTTCCTGCGTCGCCATGTCGACGCGAGCGGAGAGCCGCTTGCCGACAGCCCGCTGCTGCTTCGCCTGTCGCTGGTGTTGGCCGAGCAGAGGCGCGGCCTGCACATCTGGCAGGACCCGCGTGAGCGGCGCAGGCTGGACGCGAAGCCGCTCGATCGCCCGCGGCCGACCGCCGCCGATCGCCTGCCCGGGCGCATCTCGGCCAGCGCGGTACAGGCCCTGCGCGACTGCCCCTACCGATTCTTCTCGCGCCACGTGCTCGGGCTGCGCGAGGACGACGAACTCGAGGTCGAACTCGAGAAGCGCGATTACGGCACCTGGCTGCACGCCGTGCTGCTGCGCTTCCACGCCACGCGCGACGCGCCCGCGGCCACGGAAACCGAGGCCGCGCGCATGCACGAGGTCGCGCGCGCGCAGCGGGTCGAGATGGGCCTGGCCGAGGACGAGTTCCTGCCCTTCGCCGCATCGTTCGCCCGCTTCGTGCCGCGCTACCTGGCCTGGCTGCACGAGCGGGACGCCGCCGGCGCGCGATGGCAGGCCGGCGAGCGCGACTGCCGCACGCGGCCGCAGGAGCTCGGCGGCATCGAGCTGCAGGGCGTGATCGACCGCATCGACCGTGTCGACCATGGTGAGGCCCTGCAGCTCATCGACTACAAGACAGTGGCGCCGGACAAGCTCAAGCGCCAGCTCGCCGAGCCGCTGGAGGACACTCAGCTTGCCATCTACGCGGCCCTGCTCGCGCCCGAATCGACGCTGCCGCTGCGGGCCTGCTACCTGCCGCTGGACCATGGCGACAGCCTCACGCCGCTGGCGCACGACCAGGTGCAGCAGACCGCCGAGGTGCTGCTGCGCGAGCTCGGGGCCGAGTTCGACCGGCTGCGCGCCGGCGCGCCCCTGCCGGCCCTGGGCGAAGGCGAGACCTGCGAGTACTGCGAGGCGCGTGGCCTGTGCCGGCGCGACCATTGGCCGGACGGCACGGCGTCATGAGCGGCGCGCCGGCCTATCGCGCCGATGGCGCGCCGGTCTCTCGCGAGACCTTCTACGCCTTGGCCTGCGATCCGCGCCGCAGCGTGGTCGTGGAGGCCTGCGCCGGCGCGGGCAAGACCTGGATGCTGGTGTCGCGCATCGTTCGCGCGCTGCTGGATGGCGCGCAGCCGCAGGAGATCCTCGCCATCACCTTCACGCGCAAGGCCGCCGGCGAGATGCGCGATCGGCTCGACCAGTGGCTGCGCGAGTTCGCGGCACCGACTCTGAGCGCGGACGATCGTGAGGCGCAGCTGCGTGCCCGCGGCGTGCCCGCCGTCGAGGCGGCGCGGCTCGGCGAAGCGCTGGCTGGCCTGCAGCGCCGCGTGCTCGACGGCGGCCGGGCCGTCGAGGTGCGCACCTTCCATGCCTGGTTCGCGCAGCTGCTGCGCGCCGCGCCGTACGAGTTGCTGGACGAAATCGGCATCGATCCCGACGGCGAGCTGCTGCAGGACCTCGCCGACCACCGCAGCGAGGTGATGCGGCGCTTCCATGCCGCGCTGTTGCGCGAGCCGGCGCGGTGCGACGACCACACCGCACTGATTGCCTCGCGCGGTCGCAGCCAGGCGGGGAAGTGGTTCGATGCGGTGCTGGCGCGGCGCGTCGAACTGGAACTCGCCGACCGCGAGGGCAGTCTGGAGGACGCGGTGGCGCCGGCGGTCGCGGCGGGCGAGCCCGAGCCGCGCGCCGAGTTGTGCCGTGCGGCGTGGCGAGACGACCTCTCGGCGCTCGCCGTGGCGCTGGCGCGCGGCGGCAAGAAGGCCGCCGGCGCGGCGGTGGCGCTCGAACGCGCACTGGCGATCGACGCCGCCGAGGCGCGCTTCGACGTGGTCTGGGCGGCCCTGTTCACCAAGGACGCAGAGCCGCGCCAGCTCGGCGAGGTCGACGGCCTCGCGGCCACGCAGCGCGCGCTGGAGGCGCTCGCCGTGCGCCAGCACCAGCATGACTGCCACCTCGAGCATGCGCGCATGGTGCGCCTGTCGCGGGTGCTGCTGGCCGAGTACGCCGCCTACAAGCGCGAGCGCGGCCTGCTCGACATGAACGACCTCGAGCGCGGTGCGCTGGCGCTGCTGCGCGATGCGTCGCTGTCGGGCTGGGTGCAGGAGCGGCTGGATGCGCGCATCCGCCATGTGCTCATCGACGAGTTCCAGGACACCAGCCCGCTGCAGTGGCATGCGCTGCATGCCTGGCTGTCGGGCTACGCCGGTGCCGGCGGCGGCGCGAGCGGCCAGCGGCCGCCCTCGGTGTTCGTCGTCGGCGACCCCAAGCAGAGCATCTACCGCTTCCGCCGCGCCGAGCCGCGCGTGTTCGGTGCGGTGCGCGAGTTCGTCGTCGAGGCGCTCGGCGGCTGCGTGCTCGAGTGCGACCACACGCGGCGCAACGTTCCGGGCGTGCTGAACGCGCTCAACGCGGTATTTCACGAGGCGCAGCAGGCCGGCGAGTTCGGTGGCTACCGTGCCCATACCTCCGAGGTGGAGGCCGACGCCGAGCCGGCGCTGTTCGCACTGCCACGCGTGTCGCGCCCGCCGAGCGAACGCCGCGCCGCACCGGCCGAAACGGCGCCCTGGCGCGACAGCCTCACGCAGGCGCGCCACGAGCCCGAGACCGAGCGACGCGAGCAGGAGGCGCAGCAGGTGGCCGAGGCAATCCAGCAGCAGCTCGACGAGGGCGTGGACGCCGGCGACATCATGGTGCTCAGCCGCAAGCGTGCGCCGCTGCGCCTGCTCGCACAGGCGCTCAAGCAGCGACACATTGCCCATGTGGCGGTGGACGATGCCTCGCTGATCGAGGCCCCCGAGGCGCAGGACCTGGTGGCCGTGCTCGACGCGCTGGTGTCGCCGCAGCACCGGCTGTCGCTGGCGCGCGCGCTGCGCAGCCCGCTGTTCGACGCCAGTGACGATGACCTGCTCGAGCTGTCGCAGCGCGCCGAGCCGAGCGGCGACTGGTGGCAGGCGCTGCTCGACCACGACGGCGGCAGTGCGGCGCTGCAGCGCGCCAAGGCGCTGATGGCCGGTTGGCAGGAGGCGGCGCGCGGACTGCCGCCGCACGACCTGCTCGACCGCATCGTCGCGC
This sequence comes from uncultured Piscinibacter sp., assembly GCF_937952055.1. GTDB lineage: Bacteria > Pseudomonadota > Gammaproteobacteria > Burkholderiales > Burkholderiaceae_C > Piscinibacter. Next base: position 383,704 of record NZ_CALFYO010000020.1, on the reverse strand, counting down.
AGGGCGAGCTGCGCGAGCGGCTCGCCGCCCGCGTGCCGGCCGCGCAGCGCGCCACCGCGCTGGCCCATGTCGACGCACTGCTGGCCCAGGCGTTGGAGCTCGACGGCGGGCGATACGCCACGCCCTACGGCTTCGTGCGTGCCCTCAAGCGCCGCACCATCACGGTCCCGGCGCCCGACCTGGGTGGCGCGGTGCGGCTGCTCACCGTGCACGGAGCGAAGGGTCTCGAGGCCGATGTGGTGTTCGTGATGGATGCGGACCCCGAGCCACCGCAGGCAGAGACCGCCACGTTGCTGGTCGACTGGCCGGTGCAGGCCGACGCGCCGCGGCGCTGTGCCTTCCTCTACAGCGAGGGCCGCTGCCCGCTCGACCTGGCCGGACCGCTCGACGAAGAGAGGCGCTCGCGCCGCCGCGAGGAGCTCAACGGCCTGTACGTCGCGATGACGCGCGCGCGCCGCCGGCTGGTGTTCAGCGCGACGCAGCCGCGGCCGCGCCAGAACGCGCCGGCGAGCTGGTGGCAGCGCATCGAGGCCGTGGCGTCGCCGTGGCCGGCACAGCCTGCGGTCCGGTCCGAGGCGCGCGTCGAGCCGCCGCCGCTGCTGGACGAATTGCCGCGCTGGTCGGGCGCACCCTCGTCGATCGCGCCGCGCCCTCGCCAGGACAGTGCCGCCTCGCGCCTCGGCCAGGCGGTGCACCGCGTGCTCGAGTGGCACGGCAGCACCGGCGGCGAGCCGGCTCGTCTGGCCGAGGCCGCGGCCGCCGAGTTCGGCGCACCGGTCGAGGCGGTCGCCCGCGTCATCGGCCGCATCCTCGCCAGCCCGGAGTGCGCGCGATTCTTCGATCCGTCGGCACTGCGCTGGGCAGGCAACGAGGTACCGGTCAGCCTGGACGGCACGGTGCTGCGCATCGACCGCCTGGTGCGGATGGACGAGCAGGGCGTCGACACCTGGTGGGTGCTCGACTACAAGCTCCAGCATCGCCCGGAAGAACTGTCGGTCTACCACGACCAGCTCGCCGCCTACCGCGCCGCGGTTCGGCAGGCCCAGCCCGGCGCCCGGGTGCGCAGCGCGTTCATCGCCGGTGACGGCCGCCTGATCGAGTCGGCCTGAGCCGGCCGCGCGCGGCATTGTTCGCAAATCGCCCGGGCGCGTGGCGAAGCACACGATTGGGCCGCTTTCGACCCCCTGATCGTGCCTTCGGCCCCTGTTACCGTCGCTTCCAATCCGGTGACGTCACCTGCCACGACCGATGGCCGCCTCAGCCCCGCCCGCCACTGCCGCCCGATCCAGCCCGACGCGTGCCTTCGGCCGCTTCGAGCTGCGCCAGTTGCTGAGCAGGAGCCAGGGCACCATGGCCTGGCTGGCCTTCGACCCTCGACTCGGCCAAGAAGTCATGCTGACGCTGCCGCGCGTGCAGCCGGCCGATGCCGTCGCGCTCGAACACCGCCTGCGCGAGATGAAACGGGCAGCGCGGCTGAATCACCCGAACCTGGCCCATGTCGTCGAAGTCGGCGTGCAGGACCAATGGCCCTACATCGCCTGCGACCGTGCGCTCGGTGTCACGCTCGGCGAGTGGCTGATCGCCCAGCCGCGGCCCACGCCGCTGGAGGTGGTCGAACTGATCTGCCAGGCCCTGCAGGGCCTGGCCTTCGCGCACGAGTCGGGCGCGGTGCACTGCGACCTGCAACTGCATGCGCTGCTGGTCGGGCCGCAAGGGCAAGTACGGGTGACCGCCCTGGGGGCCGTGGGGGCGGGCGCCGCGAGCCCGGGCGATGGCCCGGCGAACGAACGCGGCATGGCCATGGACGCAGGTGCGCTGCGCACCCTGCGCGACGCCGCCGGACGCGACGTGCTCGCCTGCGGCGTCTTGCTGCACCAGTTGCTGGCCGGCGCGCCGGTGCTCGATGAACCCGACGTGGGCGTCGTCCTCGCGCGCTTGGCGCCGCCGGGGCGCGACCTCGTGCGACTGCCCTGGTCCACGCCGCAGCCGGTGCCCGAGGGACTGCGCGCCATCGCCAACCGCTGCACGGCGACGCTGGAGCGCCAGCGCTACCACAATGCGCGCACACTGCTGCGCGCGCTGGAGGGCTGGCGCGAGGTCGAGGCGAAAGGCCAGGGCGACCCGATCGCGCTGCTCCTCGATCGCCTGCGCACCGTCGGCCACCTGCCGGCGCTGCCGGGCATCTCGCGGCGCATGGCCAGGCTTTCCTTCACGGACACGCAGCGCACCGACGAGATCGCCGAGCAGTTGCTGCAGGACATGGCGCTGAGCTTCGAGTTGTTGCGCACCGTCAATTCGGCGCAGGTGCGTGGCACGCAGATGGCCGGCATCGGCCCGGTGCTGACGCTGCGCCGCGCGATCGCGCTGCTCGGCGTCGACGGCGTGCGCAGTGCCGCCAACGCCTTGCGCCAATGGCCGGGCCCGATGTCGGAGTCAGGTGCCGCGGCGCTGGCGCGCGTGATGAACCAGGTGCACCTGGCAGGGCATGCTGCGCAGGCGTTGCGCCCGCCAGGTTACGACCCGGAGGTCGTCTACCTGGTGGCCGTGCTGCAGAATCTCGGCCGCCTGCTGGTGCAGTATCACTTCCCCGAGGAATCCGAGCAGATCCGCCAGCTCATGCAGCCCGTGGCCAGCGCGCGGGCCGGCGGCAGCGAGCATCCTGGCATGAGCGAGGACTCGTCCTCCTACGCCGTGCTCGGTACCGGCATCGAGTCGCTCGGCGCTGCGGTCGCGCGGCACTGGGGCCTGGGCGACGAAGTGCAGCACATGATCCGCCGGTTGCCAGTGGACAAGCCCGTGCGCCTGCCCGACGACGATGCCGACATGCTGCGCGCTGCCGCCAGCGCCGCCAACGAGGCGGTGGATGCGATGACGCGGCTGAGCGCCGCAAAGGTCGGCGCAGCGCTGGCGCATGTGGCGCAGCGCTACTCCCGCGTGCTGGAGCTCAGCGCCCGCGACCTGCAGGACGCCCTGCAAGGCGCGCGCGCAGCGCTGCACAACGGCACGGCCGCCGCCGCGATGCCGCGCACCGCGACCAGCGACCGCGACGCCGAGGGAGAGACCATGCAGACCAGCGGCGGCGCCGCGTGAGCCACGCCGCGCCGGTCACCGCGCCGTGCCGGCTTGGCCGCTTCGAGCTGCGCCGCGTGCTCGGCGAGGGCGCGCAGGCAAGCGTCCGGCTGGCATTCGACGCCAGGCTGGAACGCGAGGTCGCCGTCAAGGTGATCAGCGCCGGCGCCGATGTCGACCCGCAGCACATCACCCACTGGCTGCAGGAGGCGCGCAGTGTCAGCCGCCTCACCCATCCGAACATCGTGCCGGTGTTCGAGGCCGACGTGCAGGACGGACGGCCCTACCTGGTCTTCGAGTACGTGCCGGGCCGCACGCTGGCCGAGCACCTGCGCGCGCGCGGCAGCCTGCCTCCCCACGAGGCGCTGGCGCTGATGCTGGGCGTGCTCGACGCGCTGCAGGCCGCCCATGCCGGCGGCGTGGTGCACCGCGACCTGAAACCCTCGAACATCCTCGTCGACGGCGGCGGCCGAGCGCGCGTCATGGACTTCGGCATCGCCGCGCGGCTGCACGACGGCCCGCGTCCGAGCGCCCAGGGGCAGATCGTCGGCACGCCCGGCTACATGTCGCCCGAGGCCACCCGGGGCGCGGCGCCGACTCCGGCGATGGACGTCTTTGCCGCCGGTCTGGTGCTGGCCGAGATGCTTGCCGGTCGTGCGATGGTGCGCGAGCGCGATCCCTACTCGGCGATGCAGCGCATCGCCGGCGAGGACCTGCCGCTGCCGCCGGAACTGCCCTCGAGCGTGGACGACAACCTGCGCAAGGTGCTGCGCCGCGCCATCGCGCGCGACCCGGCGCAGCGCTACGCGAATGCGGCGGCCTTGGCCGATGCCCTTCGCGCGTGGATGACGCCGCGTGCCGGCGAGGCCGAAGCGGCCACCGGCAACAGCGGGACGCTCGAATTCCTGCTGCGGTGCATGCGCCACAAGAGCGACTTTCCGGCGCTGTCGGACTCGGTGGCGCGCATCCAGCGCATCGCCACCTCGGAGCACGAGAGCCTGGCCAGCCTGTCGGCCGAGATCCTCAAGGACGTGGCGCTGACCAACAAGCTGCTGCGGCTGGTCAACACCGCGCACTTCTCGCATGCCGGCGGCGGCAGCATCAGCACGGTATCGCGCGCGGTGGCGCTGGTCGGCTTCGCCGGCATCCGCAACATGGCGCTGAGCCTGGTGCTGCTCGAGCACATGCAGGACAAGGGCCACGCCAACCAGCTCATGGAGGAATTCCTGCGCGCGCTGATGGCCGGCTCGCTGGCCGGCGAACTGTGCCGTGTCGGCCGCGAGGGCGAGGAGGCCTTCATCGGCGCGATGTTCCAGAACCTCGGCCGACTGCTCACCGAATACTACTTTCCCGAGGAAGCGCGGCAGATCCGCAGCATGGCGGCTGCCGGAGTGCGTGACGCCGGCTCGCCGGCCGCCCTCGTGCAGGCGGAGACGGCCGCGTCGATCAGCGTGCTCGGCCTGAGCTTCGAAGAACTGGGCCTGGGCATCGCGAGGAACTGGGGCCTGCCGGACAACCTGCAGCGCTGCATGCGGCAGCCCGAGGGCGAGCCGCCGGCGCGCGTGCCCGACACGCCGGGCGAGCGGCTGCGCTGGCTGACCCTGGCGGCCAACGAACTGACCGACACGCTGCTGCGCACGGAGGGCGATCCGGCGACACGCCTGGCCGGCGTGGCTGCACGCCATGCGCGTGGCATCGGTCTCACGGTGCGCGAGATCCAGGCGGCGACCGACCACGCACGGCAACGCCTCTCGCAGGCCGCGCAGGCGATGAACCTGCAGGTCGCGCTGGGTTCTCCAGCGCGCCGGCTGCTGGCCACCGTGGTCGTCGCGCCACCCGCCGGTGCGGCCGACGCCGACACGCTCTCGCCGCACAGCCTGCAGGCCACCGTGGCCGCCTTTGAGGCCACGCGCATCGACGCCACGCGGCCCGAGCCACCGCGCGAGAGCGCTGCCGAGGTGCTGGCTGCCGGCATTGCCGACATCACCAACTCGATGGTCGAGAGCTCCAAGCTCAACGAAGTGCTGCGCATGATCCTCGAGACGATGTTCCGCGCGCTCGGCTTCCGCCGCGTCGTCTTCTGCCTGCGCGACGCCAAGACCGAGACGCTGACCGGGCGTTTCGGCCTCGGCGAGGGCGCCGAGGGCGTCGCGGCGCAGTTCAAGGTGCCGCTGCGCGGAGGTACGGACCTGTTCGCCGCGGTCTGCGTGAAGGGTGCCGACACGCTGATCAGCGACGCGACGGTGCCCAACATCGAGGCGCGGCTGCCGGCCTGGTACCGCAGCGCCGTGCGCGCGCCGGCCTTCCTGCTGCTGCCGCTGACGCTGAAGGGTGCGCCGTTCGCGCTGATCTACGCCGACAACGCAAGGGCCGGCGGCATCGAACTCGGCGAGAAGGAACTGTCGCTGCTGCGCACGCTGCGCAACCAAGCCGTGATGGCCTTCAGGCAGGCGAACTGAGCCGGCTCAGACGTCGAGCGTGTAGACGTCGGCGGCCCGTCGTTCGACATCGCTGTGGCCTTCGAGGGCACGGTCCCATCGGGGCGCATCTGCGCCCTTGGCGGGAACCAGCCCCGCGGTCATCTGCGTGACTTCCTCGGTGCCGGCGTCGAACTCGGCGACCTGCTGCAGCGTGTCGAGGAAGAGGCGCGCCAGCGGCACGCCCCCGGAGTCGATGACGACGAGGTAGCGTGCCGGCTTTCGATGCGAAGTCTGCGAGTGCGCACGCGGGGACTCGCTGCCGAAGTCTTGGCTCATGCAGCCATGTTGCCACGGTTGCGCCTCGAACGCGGAATCGGAGAAGGGTGACGAGCCTTACCCCCGGCACTGGTCGCAACGCTTAGGGCTGCTTGGTTCCCCACCTGACCCGGTTGGGCGCGCTCCCATGCGGGGAGGCCCGTCGCCGACGATTGTAGGCGACGCCCGAAGGCCCTTCGCGTGGGCCTCAGCGCAACTGCAGCGCGTCGTCGCCCCACTCGAGCGAGAGCGGCTCGACGATCAGCCGCTTCGGCCCCGCCTCGACGCGGCCGGCGACGATGGCCTCGACGCCTTGCGCCGCGGCGATCTCGACGCAGCGCTGCGCCTCGTCCGCGCCGACGAAGAGCGCGAAGCCCGCGCCCATGTTGAGCGTGCCGTAGGCCTCGTGGTCGTCCTGCCGGGCATGCTGCTGGATGAACTTGAGCACCGGCGGCACCGCGGGTACGCTGTGGATGCGGTAGGTCAGTGTCGCCGGATGGCGCAGCAGCTTGCGCCATCCGTGGCCGGTGATGTTGGCGCAGTAGTGCGGCACGATGCCGGCCCGGAACAGCGCCTCGGTGACCGGCGAATACAGCACTGTCGGCGCGAGCAGGGCGTCGCCGTAGCTCAGCCCCGTCGCCACTTCGGTGAGGTAACCCTGCGCCAGCCGCTCGACCAGCTTGCGCGCCAGGCTCAGGCCGTTGGCATGGATGCCGCTGGAGGCGAGCAGCACGATCGCGTCGCCGGCGGCAAGGCGGTCGCCGACGGACAGGCGCTGCTTCGGGTTGACGATGCCGGTGCAGCTCGCCGCGAGGTCGATGCGCCCGCCCTCGACGATGCCGGCCAGCGCGGGCGTCTCGCCGCCGCCCCAGGCCACGCCGCAGGTGTCGCACGCTTGCTTCCAACCCTGCACCAGCGCCTGCGCGCGCTGCGCGTCGCTGAACCAGTCGGAGCCGCCGGCCGCCCAGTAGGCCTGCACCACCAGCGGCGTGGCGCCGACGGTGATGAGGTCGTTGATCGCCATCGCGATGGTGTCCTGCGCGATCGCAGCGTAGTAGCTGCGGCCGGTGAGCGCCTTCATCTCGTCGGCCACCAGGGCTTTCGAGCCCAGGCACTCGACGATGCTCGCCAGGTAGAACGGCCCGACATCGACAACGTAGGCCGACTCGCCGCGCGAGGCGGCGATCTCGGCGAATCCGTGCGCGGCGAGGTTGCCGGCGGTGGCCGCCGCGGCGCGCTGCGCGGCGACCTTCAGCGGGTCGATCAGCTCGTAGTTGACACCGGCCTGTTCGTAGCTGAGCGTGTGGGTGGAGTCGGGGCGGGCGGCATCGGTCATGGGGCTGGATTATCGGTCAGCCCATGGGCCGGGAGGGGCGCAGGGCGGCCCGTAGAATGACCCGCATGAGTTACCTGGTGCTCGCCCGCAAGTACCGGCCGCGCAGCTTCGATGCGATGGTCGGGCAGGAGCACGTCGTGCAGGCGCTGTCCAATGCGCTGACGCAGCAGCGGCTGCACCATGCCTATCTGTTCACCGGCACGCGCGGTGTCGGCAAGACCACCGTCTCGCGCATCCTCGCCAAGTCGCTCAACTGCACCGGCGCGGACGGGCAGGGCGGCATCACCGCGCAGCCGTGCGGCGTGTGCGATGCCTGCCGCGACATCGATGCCGGGCGCTTCGTCGACTACGTCGAGCTCGACGCCGCCTCCAACCGCGGCGTCGACGAGATCTCGCAGCTGCTCGACCAGGCCGTCTACAAGCCGGTGCTCGGCCGCTTCAAGGTCTACATGATCGACGAAGTGCACATGCTCTCGACCACCGCCTTCAATGCGATGCTCAAGACGCTGGAGGAGCCGCCGGACTACCTGAAGTTCGTGCTGGCCACCACCGACCCGCAGAAGGTACCGCCGACCGTGCTGTCGCGCTGCCTGCAGTTCAACCTGCGGCCGATGGCGCCGCAGACGGTGCAGGAGCACCTCGGCGCCGTGCTCGCCGAGGAAGGCATCGTCGCCGAGCCGGGCGCGCTGCGCCTGCTCGCGCGTGCCGCGCGCGGCTCGATGCGCGACGCGCTGTCGCTGACCGACCAGGCGATCGCCTTCGGTGCCGGCGCGTTGGCAGAGTCCGGCGTGCGGCGCATGCTCGGTGCGGTCGATCGTGGTCACGCGGAGCGCCTCGTCGAGGCGCTCGCGGCTGGCGACGGCTCGGCGGTGATCGCTGCGGTCGACGGCCTGCGTTCGCTCGGCCTGGCGGCCGCCGGCACGCTGGAAGAGATGGCCTCGCTGCTGCAGCAGATGGCGGTGCAGCAGGCGGTGCCCGGCGCGCTGGACGCGAACGACCCGGACACGCCCGCCGTCGAGAAGCTCGCGCGGGCGCTGCCCCCCGACGAGACGCAGCTGCTGTACAGCATCGTCGTGCACGGCCGCGCCGAGCTGGCGCTGGCGCCCGACGAATACAGCGGCCTGGTGATGGTGCTGCTGCGCATGCTGGCCTTCCGCCCCGCCGGGTCGGGGGCTGCCGAACCTGCGGCGCCCCGGCCCGCCCCGACACCGGCGACGCGTGCCCCGGTGGCCCGAGCGCCGGTGGCGCGCGCCCCCGAGCCACCGCCCTGGCTCGACGCGCCGGACGAGCTCGACGTCGAGACGCCGACACCGCTCGCAGCGCCGACGCCGATGCCGCGCGCCGAGTTGCCCAGCGTCGCCTCCACGCCGCTGGGCGACCGCTGGGCGGCTCAGGTGCGAAGCCTGTGCGACGGCGGCTCGATCGGTGCGCTGGTGCGCGAGCTGGCGATGCAGTCGCAGTGCGTGGCCGTCGACGAGATGGCCACCCCGGCGCGCTGGACGCTGCGCGTCGAGCGCGAGACACTGCGCAGCCCTGCCAACGTCGACAAGCTGCAGGCGGCGCTGGCGCAGTCGCTCGGCAGGCCGGTGAAGCTGCACGTCGAGGCCGGCGCGGCCGAGGATTCACCGGCGCGGCGCGATGCGGCCGAGCGCGCGCGCCGCCAGGCCGAGGCCGAGCAGATCATCCACGACGACCCGCTGGTGCAGGCCCTGATGGCGCAGTACAAGACCGCGCGCATCGTGCCCGGCTCGGTCAAGCCGCATTGATTCCAAAGGAGCATTGACCATGATGAAGAACCAGCTGGCCGGCCTGATGAAGCAGGCCCAGGCGATGCAGGACAACCTCAAGAAGGCGCAGGAGGAACTGGCGCTGATCGAGGTCGAGGGCCAGTCCGGTGCCGGGCTGGTGAAGGTCACCATGACCTGCAAGCACGACGTCAAGCGTGTCGCCATCGATCCCAGCCTGCTCGCCGACGACAAGGACATGCTGGAGGACCTGGTCGCCGCTGCGTTCAACGACGCGATCCGCCGCGCCGAGCAGGTCAGCCAGGAGAAGATGGGCAAGCTCACTGCCGGCATGCCCATGCCCCCCGGCATGAAGTTCCCCTTCTGAGCCGGGCGTGGCCGGTTCCTCGCTCGATGCACTGATCGAGGCGCTGCGTCGCCTGCCCGGCATCGGCGTGAAGTCGGCGCAGCGGCTGGCCTTCCACCTGCTGCAGCACGACCGCGAAGGTGCGCAGCGGCTCGCGCAGGCCTTGACGGCCGCGTGCGCGAGCGTCCGCCACTGCGAGCGCTGCCATACCTTCACCGAGGCGCCGGTGTGCGACATCTGTCTCGATGCGCATCGGGACACGCGCCAGCTCTGCGTGGTGGAGACGCCGGCCGACCAGGCGGCACTGGAGCGCAGCGGCAGTTACCGCGGCCTGTATTTCGTGCTGATGGGCCGCTTGAGCCCGCTCGACGGTGTGGGCACCAGCGACATCGGTCTGCGCGAACTGCTGCAGCGCGCCGCCGACGGCGTCACCGAGGAGGTGATCATCGCCACCAACTTCACCGCCGAGGGCGAGGCGACGGCGCATGTGCTGTCCGAGGCCTTGAAGGCGCGCGGCCTCAAGGTCACGCGGCTGGCGCGCGGCGTGCCGATCGGCAGCGAGCTGGAGTACGTGGACCTGGGCACCATCGCCCACGCGTTGAGCGATCGGCGCTGAGGCCGGCTGGCGCTATCGGCGCGAGGCGCGCACCGGCGCCTTGCCGCTCGCCGATCCACCGGCCTTGCGCGTCGGCTTGGCCGCCGCCGACTTGCGAGGCGCGCTCACCTTGGCCGTCTTCTTCTTGGCGCCGGCCTTGGCCGGCTTGTGCGACACGTAGACGACGATGGATTGTCCCGGCCGGAAGCGCGACCCCGCACTGACCCCGTTCCACTGCGCCACCTGCGAGGCCTTGACTCGGTAGCGGCGTGCCACGCTGGCCACGCTGTCGCGCTTGCCGGCCTTCAGCGACAGGCGGCGCAGGCCCGGGCCATCGGGCGCGAGCGCGATGGTGGCGTTCTCCGCGAGGTGCTCGGAGACGTCCGTTTCGCGGTTCGGGCTGCGCGGCACGAGCAGCGTCGAGCCGGCCCGCACCAGCATGCGCGGCGGGATCTTGTTCACCTCGCGCAGTTCGTCCTCGTGCATGCCGACCAGCCTGGCGGCCTCCGCCGGCTTGAGAGTCTTCGGCGCCACCCAGGCCGTCCAACTCGCCAGCGGGCCGCGATGCTGTGGCAGCGCGCGCACGAACAGGTTGGCGTTGTCGTAGGGCAGCAGCACCTGCGGCGTGCCGGCGGCGAGGATCACTGGCTTGTTCATCTGCGGGTTGAGCGCCTTGAACTCGTCCAGCGGCAATTCCGCGAGTTCCGCCGCGAGTTCGACGTCAATATCGCGCTCGATGCTGACGGCGAGGAAATAGGGGTGGTTGGTCAGCTCCGGCAGTTCGAGCCCGAAGTCGGCGGGGCGCGCGACGATGTTCTTCACGGCCTGCAGCTTCGGCACGTACAGGCGCGTCTCGGCAGGCATGCGCAGGCTCTCGTAGCCGGTGTCCTTGCCGGCGCGGCGATTGCGCGCAATGGCGCGCTGCACGTTGCCTTCGCCCCAGTTGTAGGCGGCCAGGGCGAGGTGCCAGTCACCGAACATGCCGTGCAGCCGTTCGAGGTAGTCGAGCGCCGCGCGGGTGGAGGCGAGCACGTCGCGCCGGTCGTCGCGGAAGACGTTCTGGCGAAGCTCGAAATGGCGGCCGGTGGCCGGCATGAACTGCCAGATGCCCGAGGCCTTGGCCGAGGACAGCGCCTGCGGGTTGAAGGCGCTCTCGATGAACGGCAGCAGGGCGAGCTCGGTGGGCAGGCCGCGCCTCTCGACTTCCTCGACGATGTGGAACAGGTAGCGGCTGCCGCGTTCGGTCATGCGCTGCACGTAGTCGGGCCGCGCGGCGTACCAGCGTTCGCGGTCGCGCACCAAGTGGTTGTCGAGGTCGGTCAGCGTGAAGCCGTCGCGCACGCGCGTCCAGAGATCGAGGCTGGCGCTGCGCTCGTCGTCGAGATCCAGGCGGACCTCGGGGCGCAGCGGGTCGACGGCGGGTGGTGTGGGTGCGGGGCTTTCTTCTTGCGCGGCAGCGGGCGCCGGTTCGGGCTCGGCCGGGGGCTGCACCGGCGCCGGCGGAGCAGCAGGTGCCTCGACGGGGGCTGTCGCCGCGGCATCGCCGCCCGGCGTGGTCGCACATCCCGCCACAGCGGCCAGGATCAGACAGAGCAGGGCAGTCGAGGCCGAGGTTCGTAATCGGTTCATCGGAATTCGTTCTTCCAGCGGCGCAGCGCGGCCAGTACTTCGGGGCCTGCCGCACTGGCGGCGCCATGGGCGGCCGCCGAGCGCACCACTTCGTCCCGGTCGCAGCGCAGGAAGGGATTGATCTCGCGCTCGAGCGCGATGCGCGACGGCAGCGTCGGCCGTCCGGCTGCGCGCGCGGCCTCGCAGTCGGCGACGTAGCGAGCCAGTGCCGCGTTGCCGGGTTCGACGGCGCGCGCAAACTTCAGGTTGGACAGCGTGTACTCGTGGGCGCAGCACACGCGAGTGTCCCCCGGCAGTTCGGCCAGGCGCGCGAGCGAGGCATGCATCTGCTCGGCCGTGCCCTCGAACAGGCGTCCACAGCCGCCGGAGAAGAGAGTGTCGCCGCAGAAGAGCATCGGGGCGCCGTCGCGTCCCTCATGGAAGTAGGCGATGTGCCCCGCCGTGTGGCCCGGCACGTCGAGGATGCGAAAGGACAGGCCGAGCACCTCGATCTCGTCGCCATCGTCCAGCGGCACGAAAGGGGCGGGGATGGATTCGCGGCGCGGCCCATAGACGCGGCCCTGCAACCGGTCGCGCAGCGCATCGACGCCGCCCACGTGGTCGCCGTGGTGATGGGTCACTAGAATCGCCGACAGCGCCAGATGCCGCTCGTCGAGCGCGGCCGACACCGGCGCTGCTTCACCTGGGTCGACGACGATGGCATTCGCGCCGTCGTGAAGCATCCAGATGTAGTTGTCGGTGAAGGCGGGCAGGGCGATCAGTTCCATGGCGAAAGGCGAGCGAATTATAGGTTTGGCCCAGTGGCTCGCCACGCCGGCAGGCCGATACCTGCTCGAGTGGGAGCAGCGCCACCTCGATCTGGCGGTGGCCGACCTGTTCGGCTTCCATGCGCTGCAGGTCGGCCTGCCCGAACTCGATGCGCTGCGCAACAACCGCATGCCGCACCGCTGGGTGGCCTGCGAGCACACTTCGCCGGCCGGGCCGGGGGCGATGCCGCGCGCGACGGTGGCACTCAACCTCGACTTCGACGCGCTGCCCTTCGATGGCGCCAGCCTCGACCTCGTCGTGCTGCCGCACACGCTGGAGTTGGCACGCGATCCGCACCAGACGCTGCGCGAGGTCGAGCGCGTGCTGCGGCCCGAAGGGCGCGTGGTGGTGGTCGGCTTCAATCCGGCCAGCCTGTGGGGGCTGCGACAGGCGATGGGCCGCCTGCGCCTCGGCCTGGGCGTGGCGCGCCACAAGCCGCTGTTCCTGCCGGCCAGCGGCGAGTTCCTCGGCTATCGCCGGCTTCGCGACTGGCTTCGACTGCTCAGCTTCGAGGTCGAGTCGGGGCGCTTCGGCTGCTACCGCATGCCGGTGCTGTCGGATCGCTGGCTGCAGCGCTACGAATGGATGGACGGTTCCGGCGAGCGCTGGTGGCCGGTGTTCGGCGCGGCCTACTTCGTCGTGGCCGTCAAGCGCGTGCGCGGCATGCGCCTCGTCGGACTGGTGCGGGACCAGCCTCAGCGCGCCAAGGCCGGTGCCGCCGTACTCACCCAGAAGCGCGGCGAACGCGAGGAAGAACCAGCATGACTGCTGCCGCGCCGGCGCCGAAGAGACCGCACGTGACCGTCTATACGGATGGCGCGTGCAAGGGCAACCCGGGCCGCGGCGGCTGGGGCGCGTGGTTGCGCACCGGCGAGCACGAGAAGGAGCTGTTCGGGGGCGAGGCGATGACCACCAACAACCGCATGGAACTCACGGCGGTGATCGAGGCGCTGGCTTCGTTGAAGCGCACCTGTGACGTGACCATCCACACGGACAGCGAATATGTCCGCAAGGGCATCACGGAGTGGATCCACGCCTGGAAGCAGCGTGGCTGGAAGACGGCCGACCGCAAAGCGGTGAAGAATGCCGAGCTGTGGCAGCGCCTCGATGCGCTTCGGCAACTCCATCACGTCGAGTGGCGCTGGGTGAAAGGGCATTCCGGCAACGCCGGCAACGAGCGCGCCGACGCGCTTGCCAACCGCGGCGTCGAATCGCAGACCTGAGTGGTTGACGTGACTGCGGGTTTGCGGACTGAACGCTACAGTTCGCACAGCACAGTGGAAGAGCAACGAAGGCAGTGACTTGAAGACGCTTCATACCGTCGTCGCCGTGGTCGGCATCGCGGCAGCAGGCACTGCGGCCTGGTGGGTCCAGCACAAGGGCAGCGGCGGCAGCCAGCCAGCCGTGGCACCGGCGATGTCGGCGCCTTCGGCCGCAGCTGGCATCGTTGCGGGTGCGCCCGGTCCGGTGTCGGTCGAGGTGGCGCGCGTGTCCGTCGAGCGCATCGAGGACGATGCCCAGTCGGTCGGCTCGCTGCGCTCGCGCCAGGGGGTGATGCTGCGACCGGAGGTCAGCGGGCGCATCGCCAGGCTGGGCTTCGGCGATGGGCAGCGCGTCAAGCGCGGGCAGTTGCTGGTGCAACTCGACGACACATTGCAGCGGGCCCAACTGCAGCAGGCTCAGGCGCAGGCCAGCATTGCCCGCACCAACCTGCAGCGCAACCGCGAGCTGTTGGCGCAGAACTTCGTCAGTGCCAGTGCGGTGGACCAGAGCGCCGCCGCGCTCGAGGTGGCCCAGGCGCAGGTGGCGCTGGCGCAGGCCCAACTCGAGCGCATGCGCATCGTCGCGCCGTTCGATGGCGTGGCCGGGATCGCCTCGGTGAGCCTGGGCGACTACGTGAAGGACGGCGCCGACCTCGTCAACATCGAGGACGCCTCGTCGATGTCGGCCGACTTCCGGCTGCCCGAGCGTTACCTGGCGCGGCTGAAGCCGGGGCAGCCGGTCGAGGTGCGCGTCGATGCCTTGCCCGGCCGCATCTTCCTGGGACGCATCGACGCGGTCGACTCGCAGGTGGACGCGGCCGGCCGCTCGCTGCTCGTGCGTGCGCGCCTGCCCAACCCCAAGGGCGAGCTGAAGGCGGGCATGTTCGCCCGCGCGCGCACCGTCTTCGCCGTGCGCGAGCGGGCCCTGGTGGTGCCCGAAGAGGCACTGGTGCCGCAGGGCGGCAAGCAGTACCTGATCAAGGTGGTCGACGGCGCGGCCGGCAAGGTGTCGCAGCGCATCGAGGCAAACATCGGCATGCGCTTGCCGGGGCGCGCCGAGATCCTCTCGGGCCTCGAGCCCGGCGACCTGGTCGTCACCGCCGGCCAGGCGCGGCTGTTGCGCGGTGACGCGCTGCCCGTGCGGGTGGTCGAGGTGGGGGTCGCGGCGCCGGCGAGTGCGCCGCCGCGCGCCGCCTCCGGTGTCCGGCCGGCGGTCTGAGCGTGAGCCCGCGGCAATGAAGCTGTCCGAGACGTCGATCCGCCGTCCGGTCTTCGCCACCGTGATGTCGCTGCTGCTGGTGCTGATCGGCGCGGTGTCGTTCCAGGGTCTGCAGGTGCGCGAGTACCCGCGCATCGACGAACCGGTGGTCAACGTGACCACCCAGCTGACCGGTGCTTCGTCGGAGGTGATCGAGTCGCAGGTCACCAAGCCGCTGGAGGACTCGATCTCCGGCATCGAAGGCGTGGACATCATCACCTCGGTGTCGCGCGCCGAGCAGAGCCAGATCACGGCGCGCTTCAAGCTCAGCAAGAGCCCGGAAGATGCCGCCGCGGACGTGCGCGACCGCGTCTCGCGCGTGCGCGGCCGTCTGCCGGACGCGATCGACGAGCCGGTCATCTCCAAGGTGGAGGCCGATGCCACCCCGACGGTGTGGATCGCCTTCAGCAGCGAGACGCTGTCGGCGCTGGAGATCACCGACCTGATCAACCGCATCGTCAAGCCAAGGCTGCAGACCGTGCCGGGGGTGGCGAACGTCAACATCAACGGCGACCGCCTGTTCTCGATGCGCATCTGGGTCGATCCGGACAAGCTTGCCGCCTACCGGCTGACGGTGCAGGACGTCGAGGACGCGCTGCGCAGGCAGAACCTCGAGGTGCCGGCCGGGCGCATCGAGAGCCGGCAGCGCGAGTTCAGCGTCACCGCGCGGACCGACCTGACCACGCCGGCGCAGTTCGCCGACATCACGCTGAAGAGCGCCAGCGGTCACGTGGTGCGCCTTCGCGACGTGGCGCGCGTCGAGCAGGCCGCGGCGAGCGAACGCTCCAGCGTGCGCCTGAACGGCGTGCCGGCGGTGTCCATGGGCGTAGTGCGCCAGGCCACCGCCAACCCGCTGGAAGTCGCCGCCGACGTGCGCGGCATCCTGCCGAAGATCCAGCAGGACCTGCCGGCCGGCGTGACCGTGCGGCTGGCCAACGACAACTCGGTGTTCATCGACCGTTCGATCAAGTCGGTCTACACCACCATCGCCGAGGCCGTGCTGCTCGTCGCGCTGGTGGTGTTCGTGTTCCTGCGCACGCTGCGCGCTTCGGTCATTCCCCTGGTCACCATTCCGGTCAGCCTGATCGGTGCCTTCGGCCTGATGGCGGCGGCGGGATTCACCGTCAACACGCTGACATTGCTCGCGCTCGTGCTGGCCATCGGCTTGGTGGTCGACGACGCGATCGTCATGCTGGAGAACATCTTCCGTCATGTCGAGGAGGGGCTGACGCCATTCCAGGCGGCGCTGAAAGGGGCCAGGGAAGTCGGCTTCGCGGTGGTGGCGATGACGATGACGCTGGCCGCCGTCTATGCGCCGCTGGCCTTCACGCCGGGGCGCACCGGGCGGCTGTTCATCGAATTCGCGCTGACGCTCGCTGGCGCGGTGATCGTTTCCGGATTCGTCGCGTTGACGCTCACGCCGATGATGTGCAGCAAGCTGCTGCGCCACAACCCGGCGCCCAGCCGCTTCGACCGCTTGATGGAGTCGCTGCTGGTCGGTCTGAGCCGACGCTACGAGGTGGCCCTGCGCTGGGTGCTGCTGCGCCGCGGGCTGGTGATGCTGGTGATGCTGGCCTGCGGCGCGGCGAGCTGGTGGCTGTTCAAGAACGCAAGGAGCGAACTCGCACCGCAGGAGGACCGCGGCGTGATCTTCACCTCGGTGAACGCACCCGACGGCTCGACGCTGGAGTACACGCAGCGCTACATGCAGGCGCTCGAGCGCAACGCCATGGAATATCCCGAGTTCGACCGCGTCTTCGTCGTGACCGGCAACCCGACCGTGTCTCAGGGCATCGCGATCCTGCGCACCATCGACTGGAACGAGCGCGAGCGCCGCACGCCGCAGCTGGTTCAGGATCTGCAGCCTCGGTTCGCGCAGCTGCCCGGCGTGTCCGCCTTTCCGGTGACGCCTCCGTCGCTCGGCCAGGGATTCCGCGAGCGGCCGATCAACTTCGTCATCGTCAGTTCCGACAGCTACCCCGCCATGGCAGAGGTGGCGCAGCAGATGGTCGCCGAGATGGCGAAGAACCCGGGCATCGTGCAGCCCGACGTCGATCTGCGGCTGAACAAGCCGGAACTGTTCATCCAGGTCGACCGCGACCGGGCGGCCGACGCCGGCATCGCCGTGGATCAGGTGGCGCGCACCATCGAGACACTGCTCGGCGGGCGCAACGTGACCCGCTACAAGCGCGACGCCGAGCAGTACGACGTGATCGTGCAGACGGAGGGGCGCGGCCGCACCACGCCGGAGGACATCGACAGGATGTTCGTGCGCGGCCGCGGCGATGTGATGGTGCCGCTGGCGTCGCTGGTGACGGTGAAGGAATCGGTCAGCCCGCGCGAGCTGAACCACTTCAACCAGAGGCGCTCGGTGACCATCACCGCCAACCTCGCGCCGGGCTACGCGCTCGGCGAGGCGCTGCAGTTCATGGACGCGACGGCGGCCAGGGTGCTCAAGCCGGGCTACTCGACCGAACTGAACGGCGTGTCGCGCGAACTCCGCGCGTCCAGCGGTGCGCTCGGACTGGTGTTCGTGCTGGCCCTGCTGTTCATCTTTCTCGTGCTGTCGGCGCAGTTCGAGAGCTTCGTCGACCCCTTCGTGATCATGCTCGCGGTGCCGCTGTCGATGGTCGGCGCCCTGGGCGCGATGCACCTCAGCGGCGGTACGCTCAACGTCTATTCGCAGATCGGCCTGATCACGCTGGTCGGGCTCATCACCAAGCACGGCATCCTGATCGTCGAGTTCAGCAACCAGCTGCGCCAGCAGGGGCGCGACATCCGCACCGCGGTGGTCGAGGCGGCCGCGCTGCGCCTGCGGCCCATCCTGATGACCACGGCGGCCATGGTGCTGGGTGCGCTGCCCCTGGCGCTGGCCAGCGGTGCGGGCGCCGAGAGCCGCCAGCAGATCGGCTGGGTGATCGTCGGCGGCATGAGCTTCGGCACGCTGCTCACCATCTTCGTCGTGCCGACGATGTACACGCTGTTCGCGCGCCGGGGCGTGCCGGGCGAGATCACCACGCCCGAGGCGCCCGACACGGCGCCGGTGCACTAGGAAGTCAGACGCGCGCTCTCATGGCCCGGCGGGCCTGCACGAATTCGAAGGCGAAGTTGACGGCCTCGGCGATGGCGCGTTCGTTCTCGCCGCGCTCCCTGTCGGTCAGGTAGAAAGCGAAATCCACCTCGTGGCGGATGTAGCGCGGCGGCAGTCGGTTCAGGGTCACGCAGGCGATGTCGGCCAGCAATTCGGGCGTGGCCATGTGCGGGAAGCGCGCGGCCTGCGCCCTCACGGTCTCGTACACGGCGCGCTCGTGGTGGTTGAAGATCGACTCGAAGTCGGCACTCATGGCGGGGCCTCGCGGAACGGCGGTGCATGCCACTCTAGGCCGACCTCCGAGCTACGGAGACCCGATAAGCGGCGCCGTGTCGCCCCAGTTCGACCGATCTCAGAGCCGCTCGATGACGCGCATCGACAGGTCGACCGCGCGGACGTTCTTCGTCAGCGCGCCGATCGAGATGCGGTCCACGCCGGTCTCGGCGATCGCCCGCAACTGTTCGAGCTGCACGCCGCCGGAGACCTCCAGCTCGGCGCGGCCGGCGGTGAGCGCCACCGCGCGGCGCATGCCGGTGAGGTCGAAGTTGTCGAGCATCACACTGGTGGCGCCGTGGTCCAGTGCCTCGGCCAGCTGCTCGAGCGACTCGACCTCGATCTGGATCTCCACATCGGCCTCGAGCGCGCGCGCCTGCGCCAGCACCTGCGCGATGCCGCCGGCGGCGGCGATGTGGTTCTCCTTGATCAGGATGCCGTGCCACAGGGCGAGGCGCTGGTTGCGGCCGCCGCCGACGCGCACCGCGTACTTCTGCGCCTGGCGCAGCCCCGGCAGCGTCTTGCGCGTGTCGAGGATGGCGCAGCCGCGCGGATTCGAAGAGGCGCCGGCGATCGCGTCGACATGGGCGCGCGTCAGCGTCGCGGTGGCGCACAGCAGCTGCAGGAAATTGAGCGCCGGACGCTCGGCGGAGAGCAGGGCGCGCGCGTTGGCCTCGATCTCGCACAACGTGTCGCCGGCGCGCAGCCGCGCTCCCTCGTCGGCGCGCCAGGAGATGCGCGCCTGCGGGTCGAGCGCGAGCACGCAGCCGTCGAACCAGTCGCGGCCGCACAGCACCGCCGCCTCGCGCACGATCACGCGCGAGCGCACCCGCTGCGACTCGGGCACCAGACGCGCCGTCCAGTCGCCGCGGCCGATGTCCTCGGCCAGCGCATCCCGGATGTTTCGCGCGCGGGCCTGATCCAGCGTCTCGTTGAACTCGAACATGGTCAGGCGGGTCCGATGTGCTTCACGAAGGCAGGCGCCGGCGCCGCCGCGTTCTTCGCGGTGAAGTCGAGCATGCGCTCGATGCAGCCCAGCGCCTTCGCACGGACCGTCTCGTCGACGGCGATCTCTCCGCTGCCATGCTCGAGCGCATGCACCACGCCCTGCAGGGCGTTCATCGCCATCCATGGGCAGTGCGCGCAGCTCTTGCAGGTGGCGCTGCGTCCGGCGGTGGGCGCTTCCAGCAGCGTCTTGTCCGGCGCAAGCTGGCGGATGCGGTGCATCAGGCCGTTGTCGGTGGCGATGATGAAGGTCTGCGCATCGAGGCTGAGCACGGCGTTGAGGATCTGCGTCGTCGAGCCGACCACATCGGCCTGCGCGACCACGCTTTGCGGCGACTCCGGGTGCACCAGCACCTTGGCGCCGGGGTGCTCCTTGCGCAGCAGTTCGAGCTCCAGGCCCTTGAACTCGTCGTGCACGATGCATTCGCCGTGCCACGACAGCATGTCGGCGCCGGTCTGTTCCTGGATGTAGCGGCCGAGATGGCGGTCCGGCGCCCAGAGGATCTTCTCGCCGCGCTCCTTCAGGTGCTTCACGATCGCCGGCGCGCAGGAACTCGTCACCATCCAGTCGGCGCGCGCCTTCACCGCGGCGCTGGTGTTGGCATAGACGACCACGGTGCGGTCGGGGTGGGCGTCGCAGAATTCGGCGAACTGATCCGCCGGGCAGCCGAGGTCGAGCGAGCACGTGGCGTCGAGGTCGGGCATCAGCACGCGCTTCTCGGGCGAGAGGATCTTCGCCGTCTCGCCCATGAAGCGCACGCCGGCCACCACCAGCGTTTTGGCGGCGTGTTGGCGGCCGAAGCGTGCCATCTCGAGGGAATCGGCGACGCAGCCACCGGTCTCCAGCGCCAGGTCCTGCAGGTCGCCATCGACGTAGTAATGCGCCACGAGCACGGCGCCATGCTGCTTCAGCAGCGCGGCGGCGCGTGCCTTCCACTCGCGGCGCTGGTCCGGTGTCAGGGGTTCGGGCGTCTTGGCCCAGGCATGGGCGACGCAGCTGGCGCCGCTGGCGTCCTGCCGCGTGTAGTCGTAGAGGACTTGGTGGCTCATCGCAGGGTCGGGCCGGTGCCCGTCGTGCGCGGGCTCCGCAGCCCGCAGGACCTGCGATGTTAGCCCCGCCGCGCCGGGGCTGCGGCGGGGTCAGAGCAAGGCCTTGTCGAGCTCCAACAGCTTGTAGCGCGCCAGCGGCAGGTTGGTGCGCTGGCGGTCGAGCAGGGCGACGATGAACACGTCGGGGTAGCGGGAGATGACGCGCATGACCTGCTGGCGTGCGCTGGTGCTGGTCATGATCTCCTCGACCGGTCCGCCCAGGCCCATGGCGTTCGATGCCGCACGATGGTCGCGCAGGATCTGCGCGCAGGCGGCGCCGACCACGTCCATGTCGACCGGCTGATCCTCGCGCACCTCGCGGGCGAGCACGAGGCCGGTGGTGGCATCCACCGCCGCGCAGCCGAGCATGCCCTCGAGCGGCAGCATGTCGGCCAGCGCCTGCCTGGCGCGCGCCGGGTCGAGCACGGCGCGGCCGAGCCGCGCCACCGGCGCGGCGGGCAGCGTCCTGACCTGCGGCGAAGCGGACAGGTCGGCCACCTTGAACGGGAACTCGGACGTCGCCGGCTTGGCCTCCCAGGCCGGCTGCAGCTTGACCAGGTTCCAGATGCCCAGCATCGCGTTCCAGACCGCCGAGGCACTGATCAAGGGCTCGTCGATCACGTGCACCTGCAGTCGGGCCGGCCAGCGCACGGCGGAGATCTTGTTGGCGATCCACACCGCGTTGGGCGGCAGCATGAAGAGCAGGTTGGGACAGCGCCAGCCGGACAGTTGCGTGGCGTCGTTCAGCGAGGCGAGCAGAGCGTCGATGGCATGCGGCTGCATCGGCCCGACGATGACTGCCGTGAGGTGGCTGTGCTCCATCAGCGCCACCGGGATCTCGGCGTTGTCGTGCCCGGGCTCGCGCACGTCGGCGTGGTAGAGGTTGAGCTTCTCCTCGTGGCGGCGCACGAGGCTGGTGCGTTCGATCAACGCCAGCGTCTTCAGCGTGGTGTGCTCGCGCAAGTGCAGCCGCTCGACCGGCTGGCCGCCAGCGTCGGACAGGGCCTTGATGACCGCCGAGGCCCACACGCCCGTCGGGTCGAGCAAGGTGATCTGCCGCGTGGCGGCTCCCAGGTCGGCGCGCGTGGCGGCGAAGTGCTCGCGGATGGCGGCGGCCGGCGAGCCGGTGACGACCAGGTCGCGCACATGGCGGTCGACCATCTGGCCGCGCTCGTTCACTTCGGTGGCGACGCTCTCCAGGATGGCGGTGGCGGCGAACCCGCCATCGGTCTCGTCGGGCGTGGCAGCACGCAGACGCGGGTCTTCGGCGGAACCAAGATCACCGAACAGCGACTTCAGCATGGCTTCCCTCCATGGCGACGCAGCTGGGAATCGCGCTTTCCGCGTCGTTGTTCAGCCTACGTTCAACACCGTGCGGGCATTCTCGCTACAGATGGAAGAGATGTTGCAAGGCGTCACCGGCTTCCCCGGGTTCAGGGGGCCTGGGCGAAGAAGCGGGTCGGCGGCGCGCCCAGCGTCCGCTTGACCATCGCGCTGAAGGCACTGGCGCTGGCGTAACCCAGCTCCGCGGCGATCGTGGCCATCGGCAGCTTGCGCGCCGCCAGCGCCAGCGCATGCGCGAGCAGCACCTGCTGCCGCCACTGCAGGAAGGTGGTGCCCAACTCGCTGCGGAACAGGCGCGCCACCGTGCGCGGGCTGGCACCGGCCTGTCGCGACCAATCCTCCAGCGTCGCCCAGCGCGTCGGCTCGTCGAGCACCGCCTCGCACAGCTGGCGCAGGCGCTTGTCGAGCGGCAGGTCCACGCCGAGGCGCACCGGCGCGGCGCGCCGCAGCTCATCGAGGATCAGCGCGGCGAGGCAGGCCTCGCGTTCATCGAAGGCGCATGCCCCCGGCGCGGTGTCGAGGTGCGCCACCAGTTCGCGCAGCAGCGGCGACACCTCGAGCACACGACACGCCGGCCAGCGCTGGAAGGGCGTCTCGGCCTCAGGGCCGAAGAAGCGCGCGCTGGGGTGCACATACAGCGTGCGGATCTCCGCGTCCTCCAGCACCGTGACGACATGCTCCACGCCGGGCGGGATCCAGAGGGCGCGCGACGGCGGCACGAGGTAGGTACTGCGGCCGGCGTTCATGCGGATCACTCCGGTGGCCGACATGGCCACCTGCGCCCAGGGATGGCTGTGCGGCTCGACGCGCGTGGCGGCGCGCAGGCGTCGCAGCTTGGCGCGCAGCGGCCGCGCCGGCGTGGGTGCGTAGGCCAGCGGATCGATCGGCGGCACGCTCGAGCGGCGGGCGCGCGCGGCGCGGTGGGCAGGCATTGGCAGATTCTCGACAGCGATTGACCTTCTATCGTAACTGCGACGCAGTCCCGGCGCCTAGAGTCAGAGTCCTCGGCTGCACCCAACCGCGATGACCGCTTCCACCGTTCCCCTGCGCGACGATGCCCGCACCATCGGCCTGGTCGGCCTGGCGCATGGCACGTCGCACTTCTTCCACATGCTGCTGCCGCCGCTGTTCCCGCTGTTCATCCGGGACTTCGGCCTGAGCTACGCCGAACTGGGGCTGCTGGTCAGCACCTTCTTCGTCATCTCCGGCATTGGCCAGGCGCTTGCCGGTTTCCTCGTCGACCGTGTCGGCGCACGGCCGGTGCTGTTCGCGGCACTGTCCTGCTTCGCGCTGGCGGCGCTGGCGGCGGCCACCGCGCAGGGTTATGGCGGACTGATGCTCGCCGCGGCACTGTCCGGACTGGGCAATTCTCCGTTCCACCCGGTGGACTTCACCATCCTCAACAAGCGTGTCTCGCAGCCAAGGCTGGGGCATGCCTTCTCGGTGCACGGCATCTCGGGCAACCTGGGCTGGGCGGCTGCGCCGGTGTTCATGACTGCGCTCACGGCGGCGACGGGCTCGTGGCGCTGGGCCGCCGCCGGTGCGGCGGCCTGGGCGATGCTGGTGCTGGCGACGCTGGTCGCGAACCGGCGCGCCATCGACGACCGCTCGGTCGGATGGCCGCACGCCGCGTCCGGCCTGCCGGCCACCGCGACTGCCGAACACCCGCTCGCCTTCCTGCGCCTGCCCTCGGTGTGGCTGTGCTTCTCCTTCTTCTTCTGGTCGACCTGCGCGCTGTCGGCGGTGCAGAGTTTCGCCGGCCCTGCGTTGCAGAAGCTGCATGAGCTTCCGCTGTCGATCACCTCGTTCGTCGTCACCGGCTTCATGCTCTGCGGTGCGGCGGGCATGGTGGTGGGGGGCTTCCTCGCCGCGCGCGGCGAGCGGCTGGAGCGCACCATCGGCGCCTGCCTGCTGGGCGCGGCGCTGCTGCTCTTCCTCGCCGGCCTGCCCACGCTGCCCGGGCTGCTGGCGGCGGCGCTGGCTGCGCTGGCCGGCTTCGGCACCGGACTGGCCGGCCCCTCGCGCGACATGCTGATCAAGCGCGCCGCGCCGCCCGGTGCCACCGGGCGCGTCTACGGAACCGTCTATTCGGGGCTGGACCTCGGCTTCGCGCTGGCTGCGCCGGTGTTCGGCGCCATCCTCGACCATGGGTCGCCCTCGGGCGTGTTCAGCGGTGCGGCGCTGGCCCTGGTCGGCGGTGTGGTGTCGGCCGCCCTGGTCGGCGTGCGTGTGGCGCGCACGCAGGGCGCGACGGCGAAAATGCCGGCATGAACGTGCCCGCCGACACTTCACCCACCGCAAGTCCCACCCGCATTGCCGGCCACGCGCTGGTCGAGGCGCTCGTTGCCCAGGGCGTGACCACCGCCTTCGGCGTGCCGGGGGAGAGCTATCTTGCCGTGCTCGACGGCTTCCACGAGCACCGCGCGCACATCCGCTTCGTCGCCTGCCGCCAGGAAGGCGGCGCGGCCTTCATGGCCGAGGCGCAGGGCAAGCTGAGCGGCCGGCCGGGCATCTGCTTCGTCACGCGCGGCCCCGGCGCGACCAATGCCAGCATCGGGCTGCACACCGCCTTCCAGGACAGCACGCCGATGATTCTGTTCGTCGGCCAGGTGGCCGGCGACCAGCGCGACCGCGAAGCCTTCCAGGAACTCGACTACCGCCAGGTGTTCGGCCCCGGCACGCTGGGCATGGCCAAGTGGGTGGGCGAGGTACACAGCGCCGATCGCTTGCCGGAGTATGTGGCGCGTGCCTTCCACACCGCGATGCAGGGCCGGCCCGGACCGGTGGTGCTGGTGCTGCCCGAGGACCTGCTGACCCTGCCGACGTCCGCGCCGGTGCTGCCGCGCGTCGAGCCGGCGCAGGCCTGGCCGGCGCCCGGGCCCTTGCGCGACCTGCGCGCGCTGCTCGTGCGCGCGCAACGCCCCTTCGTCATCGCCGGGGGCGGGGGTTGGGATGCCGAAGGCGCCCGTGCCCTGCAGCGCTTCGCCGAGAACTGGCAGTTGCCGGTGGGCTGCGGCTTTCGTTTCCAGGACACCTTCGACAACCGCCACCCGCTCTATGCCGGCGATGTGGGCATCGGCATCAATCCCAAGCTCGCCGCGCGCATCCGCGAGGCTGACCTGGTGATCGCGCTGGGCGTGCGCCTCGGCGAGATGACCACCGGCGGCTACACGCTGCTCGAAGCGCCGCGGCCGAGGCAGACCCTGGTGCACATCCATGCCGGCGCGGAGGAACTCGGCCGCGTCTACGCCGCCGACCTGATGCTGCAGGCGTCGGTGAGCCACGCCGCCAAGGCGCTGGAGTCGCTGGCTGCGCCGGCCGAGTCGGCATGGCGCGCCTGGTCCGAGTCTGCCGCGGCCGACTTCGCCGCGAACCGCGTGCCGCCGCCGGTCTCGCCGCTGGACATGGCGCAGGTGATGCTCACCGTCGAGCGACTCGTGCCGGAGAACGCCGTATTCACCAACGGCGCCGGCAACTACAGCGGCTGGCTGCACCGCTACGTGCGCTACCGCGGGCTGCAGCACCACGGCCGCACGCAGCTCGCGCCCACCTCGGGGGCGATGGGCTACGGGGTGCCAGCGGCAATCGCCGCATCGCTGCTGCATCCCGAGCGCACGGTGATCAACGTCGCCGGCGACGGCGACTTCCTCATGACCGGCCAGGAACTCGCCACCGCCACCGGCTACGGTGCCGGGCGCGGCGCGGGCAAGCTGGTCAGCCTCGTCGTCGACAACGGCAGCTACGGCACCATCCGCATGCACCAGGAACGCGAGTTCCCGGGGCGCGTCTCGGGCAGCGACCTGTTCAACCCGGACTTCGCCGCACTGGCGCGGGCCCATGGCTGGCACGCCGCCAGGGTGGAGCGCACCGAGCAGTTCGAGCCCGCGCTGCGCGAGGCGCTGGCGGCGGCGGGGCCGTCGCTGCTGCACCTCAAGCTCGACACCGACGTGAGCACCACGCGCAGCACGCTGAGCGCGATCCGCGACGCGGCGCTCAGGCGCGCTTGACGGCTGCTCCGCGCAGCATCAGCACCACGCCGACCAGCACCACGCCGGCCGCCGCCCATTCGAAGTCGCTGACCGCCTCGCCGAGCACGGCCACGCCGAGCAGCATCGCGATCACCGGATTGACGAAGGTGTAGCTCGACGCCAGCCCTGCGCTCGCATGGGCGAGCAGGTGCATGTAGGCGTTGAAGGCGATCAGCGAACCGAACACCACCAGGTAGAGCCAGGCGAGCGCGGCGGCCGGCTGCGGTGGCCAGGTCGGGTGCTCGCCGGCGAGCCAGGACAAGCCCATCAACACCGCGCCGCCGCACAGCATCTCGCTGGCGAACCCGGTCGCGCCCGGCGCGAGCGGCAGCTTGCGCTGGCTGAGCACGCTGCCCAGCGACCAGGTGACGCAGGCGATCGCGATCGCCGCCAGTCCGCCCGGCGAGGCCTGGAAGCCTGCCCCCTGGGTCAGCATCAGCACGCCGGCCAGGCCGACGACGATGCCCGCCAGTTCCAGCCGCCCCGGCACCACGCCCCAGAGCAGGTTCAGTGCTGCGATCATCAACGGCACCACGGCGATGAAGGCCACCACCAGGCCCGAGCCCACCGACACCTCGGCAACGGCGGTGCCGCCCATGCCGCCGCCGAGCATCAGCGTGCCGACGATCAGCGCGTTGCGCCATTGTGCGAGGCTGGGCCAGGGCGCGCCACGCCAGCGCATCCAGACCATCAGCAGCGCGCCGGCGGCGAGGAAGCGCGTGCCCATCTGGAAGAAGGGCGGAAAGCTCAACAGCGCGAACTTGATGGCGAGGTAGGTCGAGCCCCAGATCAGCCAGGTGGCCGCGAGGCACAGCAGCAGCAGCGTGGACAGCGGCGCGGCGCGCGGTGCGCCGGCGGCGAGCATGGTCGAGGACATGGAGGCGATTCCGGAACTGGATCGACATCGTATGAAAGGCGAGGCCTCGAATCCACGGTCGAATAAAGTTCGTGAAGGCACAATGCGGATGACTTTGAAGGAGTTTCGATGCCATGGCCTTGAACTTCGAGCTCGACGCCCACGACACCCGGATCCTTGCCGAACTGCAGGCCGATGCGCGCCTGACGCTGGCCGAACTGGGCCGACGCGTCCATCTCAGCCAGCCGGCCGTCACCGAGCGCGTGCGCAAGCTGGAGTCCGCCGGCGTGATCACGGGCTACCGCGCGACGGTGGACCTGACGAAGCTCGGCTACGGCATCCGCGCGCTCATTCGCATCGGCCGCGCCGAGTACGCGCGCGTGATCAAGCTGATCCAGCAGACGCCCGAGTGCATCAATGCCTACAACGTCACCGGCGAGGACAGCTGGGTGCTGGAGATCGCCGTCATCGACGTGGCGCATCTCGATGCGGTGGTCAGCAAGTTCTGCATCCTCACCGAGACCGCCACCTCCATCATCCTCAACCCCGCGCGCGAGCACCAGCCGATGCTGCCGCCGCGCCGCGAGGACGTGAAGCCGCCGATCAGGAAAGTGTTGAACGCATGACCACCCCTGCCGACTTTGCCACCTGCGACCTCTGCGACACGCACAAGGCCGCCTATGCGACCGGCGATGGCGCCTTCCGCGTGCTGCCGCCGGTGTTCCACGATTACGGCGGGCGACGCAAGTTCTGCGGGCCGGTGGTCACGGTGAAGTGCTTCGAGGACAACTCGCCGGTGAAGGCGGCGGTGGAGTCCGCCGGCGGTGGGCGGGTGCTGGTGGTCGATGGCGGCGGCTCGCTGCGCCGCGCGCTGATCGGCGGCAACCTCGCCGCCGCGGCGGCGAAGAACGGCTGGGCCGGTGTGGTGATCGACGGTGCAGCGCGCGACAAGGCCGAACTTGCCGCGGCCGACGTGGGCATCCGCGCGCTCGCGCTGTTCCCGATGCCCACCGACCGCAAGGCGCCCGGCCAGACCGGCGTGCCGGTGCTGATCCAGGGCGTCTGGGTGCGACCGGGCGACTGGCTCTATGCCGACGAGGACGGCATCGTGGTGGTGCCGTCGCCGGTCGCCTGAACGGTCAGGCGGGCACCGCCGGCAGCCCGGACAGCGCCATCGCCAGCTCCTTCTCGTCGTAGGGCTGGTCGACCAGCTTGCCGGCCATGTAGTTGCTGTAGGCCGACATGTCGAAGTGGCCGTGGCCGCAGAGGTTGAACAGGATCACCTCCGAGCGGCCCTCGCGCTTGCAGCGCAAGGCCTCCTCGACGGCACCCTTCACCGCATGGTTCGCCTCGGGCGCCGGCACGATGCCTTCGCTGCGCGCGAACAGCACGCCGGCCTCGAAGCAGGCGTTCTGGTGGTAGGCGGTCGCCTCGATCAGATCGAGTTCCTTCAGGTGCGACACCAGAGGCGCCATGCCGTGGTAACGCAGGCCGCCGGCGTGGAAGCCCGGCGGCGTGAAGGTCGAGCCCAGCGTGTGCATCTTGGTCAGGGGGGTCAGGTGCGCGGTGTCGCCGAAGTCGTAGGCGTACTTGCCGCGCGTCAGCGACGGGCAGGCCGCCGGCTCCACCGCGACGATGCGGCGCTTCTTGCCGCCACGCAACTGCTGGCCGATGAAGGGGAAGGAGATGCCGGCGAAGTTGGAGCCGCCGCCGGTGCAGCCCACCACCACGTCGGGGTCGTCGCCGGCCATCTCGAGCTGCAGCATCGCCTCCTGGCCGATGATGGTCTGGTGCATCAGCACGTGGTTGAGCACCGAGCCGAGCGCGTACTTGGTGTCGTCGTGCGTGGCCGCGACCTCCACCGCTTCGGAGATCGCGATGCCCAGCGAGCCGGGATGGTCCGGGTGCAGGGCGAGGATGGCGCGGCCGGAGTTCGTCTCGTTCGACGGGCTGGCGATGCAGCGCGCACCGTAGGTCTCCATGAGCGCGCGGCGGTAGGGCTTCTGGTCGTAGGAGACGCGCACCTGGAAGACCGTCACGTCGATGCCGAAGAGGGCGCCGGCGAAGGCCAGCGACGAGCCCCACTGGCCGGCACCCGTCTCGGTGGCGATCTTCTTGATGCCGACCTGGGCGTTGTACCAGGCCTGCGGCACGGCGGTGTTGGGCTTGTGCGAGCCGGCCGGCGAGACGCCCTCGTACTTGTAGTAGATCCTCGCCGGCGTACCCAGCGCCTTCTCCAGACGGTGCGCGCGCACCAGCGGCGAGGGGCGCCAGAGCCTGAACACCTCGCGCACGGGTTCCGGGATGGGCACCTCGCGCTCGGTGCTGACCTCCTGCAGGATCAGTTCCATCGGGAACAGCGGCGCGAGGTCGTCCGGACCCACCGGCTTCATCGTGCCGGGGTGCAGCACCGCGGGCGCAGGCACCGGCAGGTCGGCGGCGATGTTGTACCAGTACTTGGGCATCCTGCTCTCGTCGAGCAGGAACTTGGTCGGCGTGCTCATGCGGTCTCCTCGTGGGCCTGTGTGGAGGTGGTGTGAGGCCGCATCGTAGGAGCCCGGCGCGCCGCGCCAAGGCAGGTTTGCCCCAGGGTCGGCTCAGACCGTGAGCACTTCGAGCGCGCGGTCCAGGCCGCCGGAATTGATCGAGATCATTGCCTTCTCGGCCACCGTCGGCTTCGGGTGGTAGGCGATCGACAGGCCGGCCGCAGCCATCATCGGAAGGTCGTTGGCGCCGTCGCCGACGGCGATGGTCTGGCCGGTCTCGATGCCCATCAGCTCGGCCACTTCCAGCAGCACGCGCTTCTTTTCGGCGCCGTCGACGATATCGCCCCAGGGCCGGTCGAACAGCGTGCCGGTCAGGCGCCCATGGGCCACGCCGAGCGTGTTGGCGCGGGCGAAATCGAGCTTGAGCTGACGGCGGATGCGCTCGCTGAAGAAGGTGAAACCGCCCGAGACGAGCAGCGTCTTCAGCCCGGCGGCCTGGCAGGCCTCGACGAAGGCCGGCACCCCGGGATTGAGGCGCAGCTTCTCGCGCCACACCGTCTCGAGCGCGCTCACGGGCGCACCGGCGAGCAGCGCGACGCGGCGACGCAGGCTGTCCTTGTAGTCCGCGATCTCGCCGCGCATCGCCGCCTCGGTGATCTCCGCCACTTCGGCCTTGCGGCCGACGGCATCGGCAATCTCGTCGACGCACTCGATGTTGATCAGCGTCGAGTCCATGTCGAAGGCGATGAGCTTGAAGTCGGTCAGTCGCAGCGGCGGCGCGAAGTCGCGGATGACGAGACCGGGGGCATGTTCGGTGCGGGACATCGAGTCGGATGTTACCTGCCTCGGCAGCGGCGACGACGAAGCGTCAGCCTCCCGGTCAGAGGACGCTCAGGAGACCGCGTCGGCGGTTTTCGGCACGCCCAGCGAGCGCAGCACGTCGCGGATCAGCTGCGCGCGGTCCCTGGGCTCGGGCGTGTCGCGCTCGATGCGCAGCTTGTCGTTTCCGGCGAGCTTGATGTGGCGGTTCTTCTGCACCAGCTCGATGATCTTCATCGCGTCGACCGGCGGATTGGGGCGGAAGCTGATCACCATCAGCCTGGGCGCCGCGTCGATCTTGACCACGCCGTAGGGCCTGGCCAGCACGCGCAGGCGGTGCACGTCGAACAGGGTCTGGCCCTGGGCGGGGAGCTTGCCGAAGCGGTCGGTGATCTCCTCGAGCATGGCGTCGATCTGCTCGGCCTTCTCGGCCGTGGCCAGGCGTTTGTAGAGGCTCAATCGCGTGTGCACGTCGCCGCAGTAGCTGTCCGGCAGCAGCGCCGGGGCGTGCAGGTTGATCTCGGTGGCGGCCGCCAGCGGCGACAGCAGGTCGGGTTCGCGGCCCGCCTTCAGCGAGCGCACGGCCTCGGCGAGCATGTCGTTGTAGAGCTGGAAGCCGACCTCCATCATGTTGCCGCTCTGGTTTTCGCCCAGCACCTCGCCGGCCCCGCGGATCTCCAGGTCGTGCATGGCGAGGTAGAAGCCGCTGCCAAGCTCCTCCATCTGCTGGATCGCCTCCAGCCGCTGCGCCGCCTGCTTGGTCAGGCCCTCGACGTCGGGCACCAGCAGGTAGGCGTAGGCCTGGTGGTGCGAGCGGCCGACGCGACCGCGCAGCTGGTGCAGCTGCGCCAGGCCGAACTTGTCGGCGCGACTGATGACGATGGTGTTGGCGCTGGGCACGTCGATGCCGGTCTCGATGATGGTCGAGCACAGCAGCAGGTTGTGGCGCTGGGCGACGAAGTCGCGCATCACGCGCTCGAGCTCGCGCTCGGGCATCTGGCCGTGGGCGATGGCGATGCGCGCCTCGGGCAGCAGCTCGGCGAGCTTGTCGCGCCGTGCCTGGATGGTCTCGACCTCGTTGTGCAGGAAGTAGACCTGGCCACCGCGCTTGAGCTCGCGCAGCACCGCCTCGCGGATCGTGCCACTGCTCTCGTTGCGCACGAAGGTCTTGATCGCCAGACGCCGCTGCGGCGCGGTGGCGATCACGCTGAGGTCGCGCAAGCCCTCGAGGGCCATGCCCAGCGTGCGCGGGATCGGCGTGGCGGTCAGCGTGAGCACGTCGACGTCGGCGCGCAGCGCCTTCATCGCCTCCTTGTGGCGCACGCCGAAGCGGTGCTCCTCGTCGATCACCAGCAGGCCGAGGCGCTTGAACCTGACGTCGGGGCTGAGCAGCTTGTGCGTGCCGACGACGATGTCGATGGTGCCGTCGGCGATGCCCTCCAGCGCCGCCTTCACCTCCTTGGCGGAGCGGAAGCGCGAGAGTTCCGCCACCTTCACCGGCCACTTGCCGAAGCGGTCGGCGATGTTCTGGTAATGCTGCTCGGCCAGCAGCGTGGTCGGCGCGAGGATGGCCACCTGCTTGCCGCCGGTCACCGCGACGAAAGCGGCGCGCAGCGCCACCTCGGTCTTGCCGAAGCCGACATCGCCGCAGACGAGGCGGTCCATCGGCTTGGGACTGATCATGTCGTGGATCACCGCATGAATGGCGGCCTGCTGGTCCGGCGTCTCCTCGAAGCCGAAGCTGGCGGCGAAGGCTTCGTAGTCGTGCGGCTGGAAGCGGAACGCATGGCCCTCGCGGGCGGCACGCCGCGCGTAGAGGTTGAGCAGTTCCGCGGCGGTGTCGCGCACCTGCTCGGCGGCACGGCGCTTGGCCTTCTCCCACTGGCCCGAGCCGAGCTTGTGCAACGGCGCCTCTTCCGGGCTCACGCCGGTGTAGCGCGCGATCAGGTGCAGCTGCGCCACCGGCACGTAGAGGGTGGCCTGGTCGGCGTATTCCAGGTGCAGGAATTCGCTCGGCCCGTCGCCGAGGTCGATGTTCATCAGGCCGAGGTAGCGGCCGATGCCGTGGTTGACGTGCACGACGGGGTCGCCCACGTTCAGCTCCGACAGGTCCTTGATCAGCGCGTTGACGTCGCTGACCTGCTCCTGGCGGCGCCGCCGCCGTGCGCTGGGCGAGGTGGCGAACAGCTCGGTCTCGGTGACGAACTGGATCGCCTTGCCGTCGCGCGGTTCGTGCCAGAAGAAGCCTTCGGCGAGGGGGGCGACGGTGATCGCGAAGTGCGCATCGCCGTCCTCGAACGCGGCCAGCGTGGCCACCGTGGGCGGTTCGATGCGGTTGTCGCGCAGCAGCTCGAGCAGGCTCTCGCGCCGGCCTTCGCTCTCGGCGACGATGAGCACCCGGTTCAGCGTGTTCGCCACATGGTGCTGCAGCTTCTTCAGCGGCACGGGGGCGCCGCGCTCCACGCTCAGGTCGGGCAGCGGCCTGGCCCAGTCCACCGCCTCGTGGCCGCGCAGTGCGAGCGCGGCCAGGGCATTCGCGCGGGCGAAGAAGTCCTCGCTGCGCAGGAACAGGTCTTCCGGCGGCAGGATCGGACGCTCCTTGTCGTGCTGCAGGAAGCGGTGGCGCTCGCGTGTGTCGGTCCAGAAGCGCTGCAGTGCGGCATCGATCTCGCCATGCAGGGCCAGCGCCGCGCTCTCGCCGAGGTAGTCGAAGATCGTCGCGGTGTGCTCGAAGAACAGCGGCAGGTAGTACTCGATGCCGGCGGTGGCGATGCCGGCACCGATGTCCTTGTACAGGCGCACCTTGGTCGGGTCGCCTTCCATCTTCTCGCGCCAGCGGGCGCGGAAGGCGGCGCGCGAGTCCTCGTCCATGGGGAACTCGCGGCCGGGCAGCAGGCGCACCTCGGGCACCGGATAGAGACTGCGCTGCGAGTCGGGGTCGAAGGTGCGGATCGAGTCGACCTCGTCACCGAACAGGTCGACCCGGTAGGGCACGCTCGAGCCCATCGGGAACAGGTCGATCAGCCCGCCGCGCACCGCGTACTCGCCCGGCGACACCACCTGGCTGACGTGGGTGTAGCCGGCCAGCGTGAGCTGCGCCTTCAAGGCCGCTTCGTCCAGGCGCTGCTTCTGCCTGAAGTGGAAGGTGTAGGCGGCGAGGAAGCTCGGCGGCGCCAGGCGCACCAGTGCGGTCGAGGCCGGCAGCAGCACCACATCCACATCGCCCTGGCGGATGCGCCACAGCGTGGCCAGTCTCTCGGAGATCAGGTCCTGGTGCGGCGAGAAGGTGTCGTAGGGCAGCGTCTCCCAGTCGGGAAACACGGCGACGCGCAGATCCGGCGCGAAAAAGGCCAGTTCGCCCTCCAGGCGCTGCGTGTCGGCCGGCTCGGCGGTGACGACGGCGAGCAGCTTCTTGCCTGCCGCCTGTGCCTGCGCGAACCGGGCGAGCAGCAGCGCGTCGGCCGAGCCGATCGGGCGGGGCAGGGTGAAGCGCTTGCCGGGCGCGATCGAGGGGAGCTGCATCGGAGTGTGGAAGCCAAAGCAAAACGCCCCGCGAGGTCCTCCCGACGGGGCGATGCATGGCGCGAATTATAGAATTCGCCTCCGCTTCGCGCCCTGCATGATCGAGACCACCGCCCCACGCTGCTTTGCGCTGCTGCCCTGTGCCGGCGTCGGCTCGCGTTCCGGCGCCGGCCTGCCCAAGCAGTACGTGAGCCTGGCCGGTCGGCCGATGGTCGCGCACACGCTGGAAGCGCTGGCCGAGGTGCGGCGCCTCCAGGCCACGCTGGTGGTGCTGGCGCCCGACGACGATCGCTTCGAAGCGATGCTGCCCGGCTTTGCCGGCGAGCGTGGCTGGCTCTGCCGTCGCGGCGGGGCGCAGCGCGCCGACACGGTGGTCGGCGGCCTCGAGGAACTGCTCGCGCGCGG
This sequence comes from uncultured Piscinibacter sp., assembly GCF_937952055.1. GTDB lineage: Bacteria > Pseudomonadota > Gammaproteobacteria > Burkholderiales > Burkholderiaceae_C > Piscinibacter. The sequence goes on along the minus strand of NZ_CALFYO010000020.1, from coordinate 350,004 downwards.
CGCGCAGGCCGACGACTGGGTGCTGGTGCACGATGCCGCACGCTGCCTGGTGCGGCCCGAATGGGTGGACCGGCTGATCGACGCCTGCCTCGCCGACGCGGTCGGCGGCCTGCTCGCCCTGCCGATCGCCGACACGCTCAAGCGCGCCGAAGGCGGCCGCGTGGCGGAGACGCTGCCGCGCGACGACAAGTGGGCCGCGCAGACACCGCAGATGTTCCGCATCGGCCTGCTGCGCGAGGCGCTCGCACGGGCCGGCACGGCCGTGACCGACGACTCGAGCGCGATCGAGGCGATGGGCCTGCGGCCGCGGCTCGTCGAGGGCGATGCCGCCAACCTCAAGGTCACCTGGCCCTCCGATTTCACGCTGGCCGAACGCGTGCTCGCCGCGCGCGCGAAAGGACGCTCATGAGCCTGCCCAACATCCGCATCGGCGAAGGCTGGGACAGCCACGTGCTGGTACCCGACCGTCCGCTGGTCCTCGGTGGCGTGACGATCCCGCACAGCCATGGCCTGCTCGGCCACTCCGACGCCGATGCGCTGTGCCACGCCATCACCGACGCGATCTTCGGTGCGGTGGCGCTGGGTGACATCGGTCACCACTTCCCCGACACCGACGAGCGTTTCCGTGGCGCCGACTCGCTGGCGCTGCTCGCCGAGGCCGGCCGGCGCGTGCTGCAGGCCGGCTGGCACGTCGCCAACGTGGACAGCACCATCGTCGCGCAGGCGCCGAAGATGGCGCCGCACATCCTGGCCATGCGCCAGCGCATCGCACAGGCCCTGGCGATCAAGGTCGAGCAGGTCAGCGTGAAGGCGAAGACGGCCGAGAAGCTCGGGCCGGTCGGCGAGGGCCAGTCGATCGAGGCGCGCGCCGTGTGCCTGCTCTACACGTTGCGTCGGCCGGTGGTGCCGGCCTGAACGGCTCGTGCCGCTTCTTCAGGGCGCCTTCTTCAGGCGGATGTGCGCCACCAGCCCGCCCTCGGGCGCGTTGGTGACCTCGAAAGTGCCGCCCATGCGCTGCACCGCCTTCTCGACGATGGCCAGTCCGAGGCCGGCGCCGGTGGCGGCGGTGCGTGCAGCATCGCCGCGGAAGAACGGCGTGGTGAGCTGGCCGAGCTTGGCCGGGTCGACGCCGGGGCCGTGGTCGCGCACGCTGAGGATCACCCAGGGACCGGTGCGCGCGTAGGTCACCGCCACCTTCGCGATGCCGGTGTCGGTGCTGCGGCCGTAGCGGCGCGCGTTCTCGAACAGGTTCTGCAGCACGCGACCAAGCTCGGTCTCGTCGGCCATCACCTTGGTGTCGATGGCCACGCGCGCGGTGATGCGGATCTGGCTGGTGTCGCGGAAGGCGGCCATCTCGCGGTCGACCAGGCTCGACAGGTGCACCGGCACCAGCTTGACGTCGCCGGGCCGCGCGTAGTCCATGAACTTGTCGATGATGGCGTCGAGCTGGTCGATGTCGGAGGCCATGTTGCGTTTGGCCTCGTCGTCCTGCACGCTCATCTCGGCTTCCAGGCGCAGCCGTGCCAGCGGCGTACGCAGGTCGTGGCTGATGCCGGCGAGCATCACGGCGCGGTCTTCCTCCACCTTGGCCAGTTCCCGCGCCATGCGGTTGAAGCCCATGTTGACCTGGCGGATCTCGCTGGTCATGGTGTTCTCGTCCAGCACCGAGTCGAACTCGCCCTCGCGGATGCGGCTGGCGGCGAACGAGAGCTCCTGCAGTGGCCGGTTGATGGCGCGGGCGATCAGCGCCGAGCCGAAGATGGAGGCGAGCACCGCGATGCCGCCCCACAGCAGCAGCGTGCTCCAGGTGATGGCCGCCACGCGCGACGAGTCGGCCTGCAGCCAGTACGGATCCTTGTCGATGCTGAAACCGACCCACAGCCCGGCCTGCTTGTTCACCGAGCTGGCCACCAGCGTGTCCGGACCGAGCTGGGCGCGCAGTTCGGCGCCGATGGCCCTGGAGAAGCGGTCGACCTCGAACGGCTCCCACTTGTCGCCCGGCTCGCGCGGCGACAGCCGCACCGACTCCTGCTTGGCCATGTTCTTGATCAGCGCGACGCGATTGATCGTGTCGCTGGCCTGCAGCGCCGTGCGCGCCAGGTTCACCAGGCTGGCGATCTGCTGCGCCGCCTGCACCGCGCGCGGTTCGAACTCCAGCGCGCGGAAGGTCTGCGTCCAGGCGAACACCCCGCCGACCAGCAGCAGCGCGAGCAGGAAGAAGGTACGCCAGAACAGGCTGAAGGCGACTTTGCTGCGGGCCATGGGGCGGGGAGAGGGCAGTCAGCCGCGATCGCGCGGCGCAAAAAAGGCCCCGACGCGCGGGGCCGTGGTGCCGCCGAGAAGGCGGTGGGTCATGCGGTGCCGTCCGGCACGAACACGTAGCCCACGCCCCACACCGTCTGGATGTAGCGCGGCTGCGCCGGATCGGGCTCGATCATCTTGCGCAGGCGCGAGATCTGTACGTCGAGGCTGCGATCGAAGGGCTCGAACTCGCGGCCGCGCGCGAGCTGCGCGAGCTTGTCGCGCGACAGGGGCTGGCGCGGGTGGCGCACCAGCGCCTTGAGCATGGAGAACTCGCCGGTGGTCAGCGCGATCTGCTCGCCGTCCTTGGTCAGGCGGCGCAGCGCCAGGTCGAACTCGAACGGGCCGAAGGTGACCGTCTGCGCCTCCTTGGCCGGCGCGCCCGGCGCCTCCAGCGTCGGGCGGCGGCGCAGCACCGCGTGGATGCGGGCGAGCAGCTCGCGCGGATTGAAGGGCTTGGGCAGGTAGTCGTCGGCGCCGACCTCGAGGCCGACGATGCGGTCCACGTCCTCCACCTTGGCGGTGAGCATGATGATCGGCGTCACGTCGTTGGCCGCACGCAGCCGGCGGCAGATCGACAGGCCGTCCTCGCCGGGCAGCATCAGGTCGAGCACGATCAGGTCGACGGTCTCGCGGGTGAGCACGCGGTTGAGGGCTTTCGAATCTTCGGCGAGCAAGACCTCGAAACCCTCCTGGGTGAGATAGCGGCGCAGCAGGTCGCGGATGCGGGCGTCGTCGTCGACGACCACGATGCGGTCGGGGCGCTGGTTGGGATTGGGGGTCATCGGGGACTCCGAACTTGTAACAAGCGGGATTCTGCGCGGCTTTCCGGGGTGTTTCGGGAGGCCTGACCATCTGTTACAAATCTTGCCCCGACGCTCGGCAAAGTGCAATCACCCCGTCAAGACCGCGCTCACGTATAAGCCTTCGTCGTTCACGTCACGAGGACCGCCAGCCCATGCGATCAACACCTTTTGCTCCGCTCCTGGTGGCCGCCACCACCCTTGCCGCCGGCCCAGTCCAGGCCGACACCCCGCCCCTGCAGGGGGTGGTGTCACTGTCGGCCAGCGCCAGCGTGGAGGTCACCAAGGATCTGCTCAACATCGTGCTGACCACCAGCCGCGAAGGCCAGGACGCGAGCATCGTGCAAGGCCAGCTCAAGCAGGCGCTAGACGCCGCGCTGGCCGAGGCGCGCAAGGCCGCGAAGCCGGGGCAGCTGGAGGTGCAGACCGGCAACTTCTCGCTCTACCCGCGCCACGCCCCCAAGGGCGGCATCAGCGGCTGGCAGGGCACGGCGGAACTGGTGCTCGAGGGCAAGGACATGCCGGCGATCGGCGCGCTCACCGGCCGCATCGGCACCATGACCGTCGCGCGCGTCAGCTACGGCGTGTCGCGCGAGTTGCGCGAGAAGGTCGAGGGCGAGGTCAGCGCCCAGGCGATCGCGCGCTATCGCGCCAGGGCGGCCGAGGTCGCGAAGCAGTTCGGCTACACAGGCTACGCGATCCGCGAGGTCAACGTCGGCAGTTCGGAGCCGCCGGGCTTCGTGCCGGTGCCGATGCTGAGGGCCAAGGCGATGTCCGCCGCCGCCGACGAGTCCTTGCCGCTGGAGGCCGGCAAGGCGCAGATCGTCGTCAACGTCAGCGGAACGGTGCAGATGACCAAGTGAGCCGGCTCACTGGGCCGTCCAGCCCCCGTCGACGGCCCAGGCCACGCCGCGCACGTTGTCCGCGCCCGGCGAGCACAGGAACACGGCCAGCTCGCCGAGTTGCTCGGGCGTGGTGAATTGCAGCGAGGGCTGTTTCTCGGCGAGCAGCCGGCGCTTGGCCTCCTCGTTGTCGACGCCGTCCTTCGCGGCACGCGCATCGACCTGCTTCTGTACCAGCGGCGTGAGTACCCAGCCGGGGCAGATCGCGTTCACCGTCACGCCGGTGGTGGCGAGTTCCAGCGCGCTCGCCTTGGTCAGGCCGACGACGCCGTGCTTGGCCGCCACGTAGGCCGACTTCTGCGCCGAGGCCACCAGGCCGTGCGCCGAGGCGATGTTGATGATGCGCCCCCAGTTCTTCGCACGCATGGCGGGAATCGCCAGGCGCATCGCGTGGAAAGCCGAACTGAGGTTGATGGCGATGATGGCGTCCCAGCGCTCGGCCGGGAAATCCTCGACGTTCGCCACATGCTGGATGCCGGCGTTGTTGACGAGGATGTCGACGCCGCCGAATTCCTTCGCCGCGTGAGCCATCATCGCCTCGATCTCGGCCGGCTTGCTCATGTCGGCGCCGTGGTAGCCGACGCGCACGCCGTGTGCGCGGCCGGCGGCGGCCACTTCGCCCTTCGGCCCCTCGACATCGCCGAAGCCGTTGAGCACCACGTTGGCGCCCTGGGCGGCCAGGCGGCAGGCCACGCCCAGTCCGATGCCGCTGGTGGAGCCGGTGACGAGGGCAGTCTTTCCTTTGAGCATGATGGATCTCCGTCGATTACCTTAGGATGGATTATCGAGGACCAAACTGAACCGACCATGACCGAACCGCGCCTGGACAGCGTGCAATGCCTTGGTGCCCGCGGCCTGCATCGCATGGCGTACGTGGAATGGGGCGACCCGGCCAACCGCCACGTGCTGGTGTGCGCGCACGGCCTGGCGCGCCAGGGACGCGATTTCGACACCTTCGCGCGGGCGATGAGCGACCGCTACCGCGTGGTCTGTCCGGACGTGGTCGGCCGTGGCCGTTCGGACTGGCTGACCGACCCGGCCGGCTACCACATCCCGGCGTACGTGGCCGACATGGTCACGCTGCTGGCGCGGCTGGACGCGCAGGAACTGCACTGGGTCGGCACGTCGATGGGAGGACTGATCGGGCTGGGCCTGGCGGCGCTGCCCGACTCGCCCGTGCGGCGGCTGGTGCTCAACGACGTCGGGCCGGCGATCGAGGCCGCGGCCCTGCAGCGCATCGGGACCTACCTCGGTCAGCCGCTGCGCTGGAGCAGCGTCGAGGAGGCGGCCGACTATCTGCGCGGCATTTCTGCCGGATTCGGGCCGCACAGCCGCGAGCAATGGCTGGCGTTGACACGACCGATGCTCAAGCCCGATGGCGACGGGTTCGGGCTGCATTACGACCCGGCCATCGCCGTGCCCTTTCGCGCCGTGACCCCGGAGCTGGCGCGCGCCGGCGAGGCGATGCTGTGGGCGAGCTACGACGCGCTGCGCTGCCGGACCTTGCTGCTGCGCGGCGCCGAGTCCGACCTGCTGTCGCACGAGACCGCGCAGGCGATGACGCAACGCGGCCCGAAGGCCCGCCTGGTCGAGTTCGCCGGTGTCGGCCACGCGCCGACGCTGGTGGCGCCCGAGCAGATCGCGGTGGTGAGGGAGTTCCTGCTGGCGCCATGAAGACGAGCCTGCGGGACGCACGCGACCAGGCAGCGCCCATCGTGCAACTGGCAGAGGCAGGGCCGGCGACGACGCCCGGCGCCGAGGCCGATCTTGCGCCGCTGGACAGGGCGCATGCCTTCGCCGAGCCGCTGCTCGCCGGTCGTGCGCTCGACACCGGCGAGGATGCGCTCGCCCATGCCGACGGCGTCGCCGCCATCCTGCAGAGCATTGGCGCGGCGCCGTCGATGCGCGCCGCGGCCTACCTCGTCTATGCCGGCGACTACCTGCACAAGCCCGAGGATGTGGTCGCCAAGGCCTTCGGCGACTCCTACGCCAGCCTGGTCAGCCACACGCGGCGGCTGGTGCAGATCCAGCGCGCCGCGCGCGAGGCGCAGGTCGGTGCAGAGCAGCGCGCCGAGCAGACCGAGCGCGTGCGCAAGATGCTGCTCGCTTTCTCGCGCGACCTGCGCGTCGTGCTGCTGAGGCTCGCTTCGCGCCTGCAGACGCTGCGCTGGTACGCCGCCAGCAAGACCGCCTGCCCGCGCGCGCTGGCGGAGGAGTCGATGCAGGTGTTCGCGCCGCTGGCCAACCGGCTGGGCATCTGGCAGATCAAGTGGGAGCTCGAGGACCTGGCCTTCCGCTTCCTCGAGCCCGAGCAGTATCGCCAGGTGGCGAAACTGCTCGACGAGAAGCGCGTCGAGCGCGAGCAGGGCGTCGAGGCCTTCCGCGCCGAACTGAGCGAGGTGCTTGCGAGCGGCGGCCTGAAGGCCGAGGTGCAGGGCCGGCCCAAGCACCTGTACAGCATCTGGAAGAAGATGCGCGGCAAAGGGCTGGACTTCGCCCATGTGTTCGACGTGCGCGCGATGCGCGTGATCGTCGCCGACGTGTCGGCCTGCTATGCGGTGCTCGGGCGCGTGCACGAACAGTACCGGCCGGTGCCTGGCGAGTTCGACGACTACATCGCCCGACCCAAGCCGAACGGCTACCAGTCGCTGCACACGGTGGTGCTCGACGGCGCGGGCCGTCCGGTCGAGATCCAGATCCGCACGCGCGAGATGCACGAGCATGCCGAGCACGGTGTGGCGGCGCACTGGGCCTACAAGGAGGCCGGCACCAAGGGCTACGCCGGAGTCAGCGCCAGTGGCGACTTCGATGCGCAGGTGGCCGAGGCGCGCAAGGCGGTGCTGCGCCAGTTGCTGGCCTGGGAGCGTGACTTCGTGGAACAGGGTGCGCCAGCCGGCGCTGCCGTGTTCGACGACCGCATCTACGTCTTCACGCCGCAGGCGGCAGTGGTGGAACTGCCGGCCGGCGCCACGCCGATCGACTTCGCCTACACGCTGCACACCGATCTCGGCCACCGCTGCCGCGGCGCCAAGGTCGACGGGCAGATGGTGCCGCTGAACACGCGGCTGGCCAGCGGCCAGACGGTGGAGGTCACGGCGGTGAAGGAGGGCGGCCCGTCGCTGGATTGGCTGAACGCCGATCTCGGATTCCTGCAGAGCTCCCGTGGCAAGGCCAAGGTGCGTGCGTGGTTCAACGCGCTGGCGCTGCGCGACACCATCGCGCGCGGCCGTGAGGCGGTCGAGAAGCTCTTGCAGCGCGAAGGGCGCACGGCGATGAAGCTCGACGACCTGGCCACGCAGCTCGGCTTCCGCAATGCAGACGCACTGTTCGAGGTGGTCGGCAAGGACGAGTTTTCGCTGCGCCACATCGAGAGCCTGCTGCGCCCGGCCGAGCCGGCTCCCAGCGAAGAGGAAGCGATCGTCTCCAGGCATGTGCGCACGCCGGGCCAGGCGCCGCAGGGTGGCGTGCTGGTGGTGGGCGTGGAGTCGCTGCTGACCAGCCTGGCGCGCTGCTGCCGGCCGGCGCCGCCGGACGCGATCGGCGGCTACGTGACGCGCGGCAAGGGCGTGGCCATTCATCGATCCGACTGCAGCAACTTCCGCCAGATGGCGGCGCGAGCGCCCGAGCGGGTCATCGCGGTCGCCTGGGGCGAGCCGCGCGGCGACCGCGCCGCGGTCTATCCCGTCGACGTGGCGATCGAAGCGAACGACCGACAGGGCCTGCTGCGTGACATCACCGAGGTGTTCGCCAAGGAGAAGATGAACGTCACCGGCGTGAAGACCCAGAGCGTCAAAGACGCGCGAGGCGGCACCGCGTGGATGACCTTCACCGTGGAGGTGGGCGACGCGTCACGGCTGGCGCAGGTGCTGGGCCTGGTGTCACGCGTGTCCGGCGTGCGGGCTGCGCGGCGGAAGTAGGAGGCTGGAGCATGCTGCTATACTGCAAGGCTTACGTAGGCGCGTAGCTCAGCTGGTTAGAGCACCACCTTGACATGGTGGGGGTCGTTGGTTCGAGTCCAATCGCGCCTACCAAATTCGGTAGAGAGAACAAGCACTTAGCGGCGACGCCAAGTGCTTTTTTTCTTGGTGGTACCAAAAAGGTACCAAAAAGCGCCTTCGCGTGACCCCATCCGGGCCGCTTGGGTGTCGTCAAGCGCGAGGCCGGCTGGCTGGTCCTCAACGTCGGCAATGCTGCGTTGAGTCGACCTTGGGCATGGCGTGCTCTGCGGCAGCGCCCGGCCAGCTGCGGTCACAGACGACGGGCAGGTTTGAGCGCTCACCCCATGCGTTCCAATCCAACGCTGCGTCACAGACGCAAGTTGTGAGACCGGCATGGGCTGCGCCCGGACACTGAGGTGTCCGCTGCGGTTGTCGAGGCAGCCCAACGTGGCGCCTTGTGCGCGCTCGCTGGAACTGAGCTTCCCGCTCAAGGCAGAAGAACGAACGAAGGAAAGGCGCTGATCCACGTCATCGGATAGAACTGCAGCCGAAGCGCGGCGAGGCACGCGGTGAGCTGCTGCGTGCGGCGCTGCGCGGGCGAGAGCGCGCCGTCGGCCAGGCGAGCCCCGAGCGACCCGGCACGGTCCAGCCATCCCTGGCGTTGCCCGGCATCGGCGGCGATCACTGGCCCGAAGGTCTCGATGACCACGCTGCGGACGCCGCAGTAGCCGAGCGTCGCGCGCGCCAGCGCCTGCTGCCCCGGCGCACGGTAGATGAACCGATAGACCCATGACGGCGTGTCCATCGTCGTCATCAGGTCCACTGTGCGGCCGCCGAGCAGTTTGTCCGCCGGCCCGTGCGCCGCATGCCGGAAGGCGAATCCCGGTGTCAGCACCCGATCGAGAAAGCCCTTGAGCAGGGCCGGGAAGGTGCCCCACCAGGTGGGGTAGACGAAGACCAGGTGCTCGGCCCAGAGGATGTCCCGCTGCGCGCAGCAGGTCCGGCTCCTGCGGCTGCAGTTCGGGTGAGACGGCGTGCACGTCGGGGTCGAAACGCATCTCGCTCAGGATCAGCTCACAGCACTCCACGCCGGTCTGGCGCGCGCCTCGGCCAAAGGCGTCGAAGAGCGCGCCGCACAGGCTGTCACGGCGGGGGTGGGCAAGGATCAGCAGGCAGCGCATGGCAAGACGAAAATCCAGGGGGCCCGGCCGAGCATGACGCGCTCATCGCGTGGGCCCGGCATGTCCCGGGAACGGTGCGACCGGCGCTGGATCGGCGGACTCGCCGGGCGGCGCGGCGCGTCGCTGGACACCGCCTGCTCCTCGGACCCGACGACCAGGGGTCGGACCGCACGCCGCGAGACCGGTTCGAGCATGAAGAACCCGATGCAGAGGATCCGCTGCGCGGCGAAGCCTGCGCGCCGCTCAGCGCCCAAGGAAGTCGATCAGGTCCTTGGTGAGCCGACGCTTGTGGGTCGCGAATAGGCCGTGCGGCGCGCCCTCGAACTCGACCAGGGTGGCGTGCTTGATGCCCTTCGCGGCGGCCCGGCTCGACGCGTCGATCGGCACCGTCCTGTCCTCGGTGCCGTGGATGATGAGCGTGGGCACCTTGAACGCGCCGAGATCGCCGCGGAAGTCGGTGCTGGAGAACGACTTCAGACAGTCCAGCGTGGCCTTGAGGCTGGCCTGCATCGACACAATGCGTGCCCACGCCAGAGACTCCTCGCTGACGCCATCGCCCCCACGAACACAGCCGCATGGCCCCGCAGCGACAGTGGGGAGGCGCGCAGCAGCAGGCTGCCGACGACCGCCGGTGCGGTTGCCGCGGCCAGGTAGAACGCAGAGCCCCGAATGCCAGCAGCAAGCCGCCACCGGCGCTGAAGGCCAGCACGGCGAGGAGCAGCAGGCAGCCCGCTGCACGAGGGCCGCGGGCTGGTGAGGATGAGGTTCGCATGGCGTCCTGCGGGCGCGTCGCCCATGCCGATGACGTATCGGGCGCATCCGTGCATCGTGACTTCCGCCTCGGCTGACGGTGCGCTGTCGAACCGAGCGACCCCACCGCTGGCAGCTGCGGGCCGTGCGCCGGCCCGAGGCACCGCGGCAGCGGACCTTCGCGTGGGGTGCGGGTGCGAACCCGCGAGCTGGGCCCGAATGTGCGTCGACGGACAGACGAGGCCGCACCGCTCTGAGACCCTGACAGTCCGGTCCTGTCCATGGAGTACCGCTGCACCGAACTCCGGCCGTGCATCTTTCAATGATGATGCTCCCAATCAATCGCGCGCTACCTGCCAGGTCTGACACTCGCGCTGACACGCACGAGCCGACGGGCCGGTCCCGCGGTTGGCCAGTGCTCGGCGCCGCGGATCAGGGCTTCCTTGCCAGGCCCTTCGACGCGCTGCGCCATCGATACGCGAGGGCCGTCACGACCGGCCTGTCCCGGCGTTCCATCGTCGCCTCGGGCGAGTTGGAGCGCGTGCTCGACAGACTCGAGCAGATCACGCTGTGGCCGCTCGCCAGGCGACGCTGACGAGCCGGAGTCGGCGGCTGGGCCAGTGCCATCGGTGCGCATTGCTGCGCGCCGCGACGCCGCATCGACGCCGGGGCGTCAGTGGGGTCGGGACGCGCGCGCGAGCACCGGCGCAGGCTCGCGCATCAGCCCGGCCTGGGCCTCCAGCGGCCGCGTCTGCGGCAGCACGTAGACGATCGCGCTGCGTCGGTCGGCGAACACCGCCTGCACGTGGCGATCGTAGAAGGCCACCGGCACGTTGATGCAGCCGTAGGAGATGCGGTTGTCGTCGATCGTCGGTGTAGCGAGTCGCTGTGCGCGTCGCTCCCGCGGGTTGCCGGTGCGCACGCGGTGCATCGAGATCGCGGCGCCATGGTCGACCCAGACGATGTCTTCGCCCTGCAGATTGCGCCCGGCCTCGGCAACGAAACGCCCGGCCGGCGTGGTGCGTTCGGCGAGCAGGATCTGCGCCATCGGACGCGTGCCGATGCCTGGCACCGAGTCGTCGCCAGGCGCGGCGCCCAGCAGCACCGGTGTGCTGGCCTGCAGCCGCGCGTCACGGTCGAAGGCGTACAGCGTGGCGTGCGCCTTGTCGACCAGGAAGAAGGGCCGGCCCTGGTGGTCGCCCACGCGGACGACCCAGTCGGCCAAGCGGCGTGCGTCTGCGCCAGGCAAGGTGGTGCCGAAGTCGGCCGTCGCGGCGACCCGGACCATGGCCAGGGCTGCTGGCGCGGCCGCCGGTTCGGCGATCGGCCGCGCATCGGTGGGGGCCGGCGGCGTGCCGACGAGCATCAGGCCGGCGACGCCGGCCAGCAGGCCACGCCGAACGGCCGCGAGGCAGCCGTTCGACGAGTCGGTCGGGGATCGCCCGGAGGCAGCCATCGGAAGGCGAGGCCGGCGGGCCTGCCTCGCGTGCCCTTGCGTCAGTTGCGATCGGTCCTGGCGACCAGATCACCGTTGGCGTCGCGGCGGGCCGTGTCGCCCATCGTGCTGCGGTCACTGCGCGTGTCCATGCGGTCGGTCGCGGCCGGCGTGTTCATGGCCTCGCGGGCGATGCGATCGCGATCCGTGCGCTCGCGGTCCATGCGCTCGGCCTCGGTTTCGCTGCGGGTGGTGACCGAAGGTGCGGTGACCGTGGTGCTGCCGCCCGGGGTTGTGACGGTGGCCGCGGCCGGATCGGTGGTCGTGCTTGTCTGCGCGACGGCCAGGCCGACGGCGCCGACGACGCCGATGGCGGTGAGGGCCGAGATGAGAAGGCGGGATGCTTGCATTGAGGGTGCTCCAGGAGTCGTTGTGCGGACTCCACGCACACCAGGAGATGCCGGTGTTGCATGCATGCTCGTCCCCGCCGGGGCTTCGGTCTGTACGGCGGCGCACGCCGCGCCGGGCTGGTCGCTGCTCGGCAAGCCGAAGCGCCGTCGGGTCGGTTGCGCGGAACGGACCTCGCTCGGAGCGGTCGCTCAAGCCGAGCCGGCGCGGGGCAGGGCCAGGAAGAAGCGCACCATCTCCGCAGACGCATCCGGGCCGCTGCCGTCGGTGTAGGAGCCGCTTGCGTGGCCGCCCGACCAAGCGTGCCCGGCGCCGTGCAAGGTCCAGCTTTCGATGCGGGCCCGACCCTCGCGATCGGCGTGCACGGTGCGGCTGAAACGCCGGCCACCCGGCGCCACGCCCGACTGCGTGCTGACCTGCAGGTCGGCGCCCGGCCGCTGGGCGGCATGTGCGTCCCGTGCCTGCTGCGCGATGCCGGCGCCGTTGGTCGGACGCACGGTGTGGTCGCGGTCGCCGTGGAACACGATGACCGGCACGGCCTGCGAGGCCTTGCCCTGCGGTGTTCCTGCGCCCTTCAGCCCAGGCATGCCGCTGCGCCCACCCTTCATCGCAGCCAGCGCCGAAGGCAGGTCGTGCGCGCTGCCGTAGGGCAGGCCCGAGTGGGCGCCGACGCCGGCGAACAGCTCCGGGTAGGTCTGGCCCAGCACCACCGCCATCGCTGCGCCGGCCGACAGCCCGGCGACGAAGACGCGGCGCGGGTCGCCGCCCTGCCGCTGCACGACCTCGGTGACGATACCGGCAATCAGCGCCGGTTCGCCGGTGCCGCGCCGCTGGTCCTGCGGCTGGAACCAGTTCCAGCACTTCGACGCGTTCGCCTGCGCGGGCTGCTCGGGATACACAACGAGGAAGCCGTGTTCGTCCGCGAGGCGGTTCATCTGCGTACCGGCCGCGAAGTCGTCCGCCGACTGGGTGCAGCCATGCAGCATCACGACCGTTGCGCGCGGCGCGTCGCAGGTGCCCGCAGGCACATAGACCTTGTAGATCCGCCTGCCGGCGTCGTTGCCGAACTCGTGTGTCTCGACGCTGCCGCGCCATTGGCGCGCCTCACCGGTCGACGGCTGGCGCCGCCGCGCCGTGGCCGGGTCCGTGTCGGTGTCCGCGCCGGCGGGAACGACGCGTGCGTCGACGTCGATGACGGATGCGTGGTCGCTGTTCGGGGCGGCCCCGCCAGGACGCCCCGAGGCCAGCGCGCGCCGGACGGTTTCGGTCACGTCGCGCATCGGGCCGGCCTGGGTGTCGAGTCCGGCCGCCGCGAGCGCCCGTTGAATCGTCTCGTTGATCGCGTCGGCATCGAAGGGGGGCGCCAGGCCGTGGAAGGGGTTCTTCATGTGTTCTTTCAGTGGAGGGTGGGGTGGTTCAGCGCAGGCGATCGGCCAGGGCGCGGCGCACCGCGGGGCTGGCCTGGAACGCGCCCAGCACGGTCACCGACTCGATGGCGGCGCGCGCCAGCTCGGGCGGTACATCGTCGGCGATGCGGGCCAGCCCGACGACCTGGACCTGCAGCCGCTGGCCCGCCGCCACCACCGCCTCGAGCTCGGCGCGGCCGTAGTGCTGCAGGCCGACCGTGAGCGTCCTGCGTGCGACGGTCTGCCGGACCGCGTCGGCGTGCAGCGCCAGCTGGTTTCGCAGCGCGGTCCGCACCAGGTCCGAGCGGTTCGAATAGAAGCCTTCCTGCACCAGGAGGTCGACTTGTCCGAGGTCGACGACGCCGACGTTGACCGTCATCTTCTCCGTCTCACCGGCGCGGTGCCGGTGGTCGATGGCCGTGCTCTTGCTGATCATGACATCCATTTGGAATCCAATTGGATGCCAATTGGAGCATGAAACCGCGGCGCCGGAGCGCGTCAGACCCAAAGACCTTGGGGGGCGGAGGGCGCGTGACGACCCCGGCGAAGGCTGCGGGCGGGCCACGCCGATGGCGGGCCGGGGCCGGTCCCGCGGCCGGCTGTGTGGCACTGCGAACCGACGCCGGCGCGGTGCCGGTCCAGAATGCAGCGATGAGGATCCACACCCCGGCCGCTGCATGAGGCCCGTCGCCCCCCGCGTCGGTCGATCGCCGGTGCCGTTGGCCGGCGGCATCGGTGTGCGCGGCCGGTCGGCCTCGCCGTGCAGCCGCCGCGGGTGACGACCGGCCCGGCTTGCAGCCCGTGAACGCGCGCCCATGCGCACGTTGCACGGGCCGTGGCCCGGCAGCGCGTCTCCTCGCGCGGCCGACCTGATCCGCGACGATGAGCGCCGCGCCCTGGTTCATCCTCATCGGCGGGCTGCTGCTCGTCATGGGCATGACCTCGTCGCTGCTGCGCCGCACGCCGATCACCTCGGCCATCATCTACTTGGCCGTGGGCATGATCGTCGGCCCCACCGTGCTCGACCTGTTCCGGTTCAACCCGCTGAAGGAAGCGGCGCTGCTGGAAGTGATGACGGAGGTGGCGGTGCTGATCTCGCTGTTCTCCGCCGGCGTCAAGATGCCGGTGCCGTTCAGCCTGGCCCGCTGGCGCGCGCCGATCCTGCTGGCGACGTTGTCGATGGGGATCACGGTGGGCCTGGTGGCGCTGTTCGCTCACGCCGTGCTGGGACTGCCGGTAGGCGCGGGCATCCTGCTGGGTGCGATCCTGGCGCCGACCGACCCGGTGCTCGCCACCGACGTGCAGAGCCGCCACCCCGGTGACCGCGACCAGCTGCGCTTCCACCTGACCTGCGAAGCCGGCATGAACGACGGCAGCGCCTTCCCCTTCGTGGTCCTGGGGCTGGGTCTGCTCGGCCTGCACGACCTGGGCTCCTTCGGGCTGCGCTGGGTCCTCGTCGACGCGCTTTGGGCCACGCTGGCCGGGATCGGCATCGGCGTGGCCGCCGGCACGGCGCTGGCGCGCCTGACCGGCATGCTCAGGCGCGCCCCCTACCGGCAAGCGCTGATGGACGACTTCCTGGGCCTGGGCCTGATCGGTGTCGTCTACGGCGTGTCGGTGCTGGCCCACGCCTGGGGCTTCCTGGCGGTCTTCTTCGCCGCCGTCGCACTGCGCCAGACCGAGCTGAAGACGTCGCGCGCGCGGCCGCGCCGGGACGACGGCGCACCGCCGGCCGCCCCCGTGCCCGAACCGGGTGGCGCGCCCGCAGACAGCCCGGCCGCGCCGATGGTGAGCACCGGCTCGCTGATCTTCAAGGAGCACCTGGAGCGGCTGTCCGAGCTGGCGCTGGTGCTGCTGCTCGGCGGCACGCTGTTCATCGACTCGTGGAGCTGGCCGGCGGTGGCCACGGCCCTGTTCCTGTTCGTCGTCGCGCGCCCGCTCAGCGTGCTGCCCGCGCTCTGGCCGGGGAGCATGCCGCTGCGCACGCGGGGCATGGTCGCGTGGTTTGGCGTGCGTGGCATCGGGTCGCTGTACTACCTGATGTACGCGATCCAGCAGGGCCTGCCCGAGGCGCTGGCGCTGCAGCTGATCCAGACCACGCTGGTCGTCGTGACGCTGTCGATCCTGATGCACGGCATCAGCGTCAAACCCCTGATGGCCGCCGTGCTGCGGCGAACCTGAGGCTCGAGCCAGACCATGAACGATCACGGCGCCCCGCCGCCCGCAACGCTGCGCCCTGGCTCGAGGCGTCGGAAGCCGCGCCCGACCGCGTGCCGGTGCACATGCCGGTGGACGTGCGCAGCGTCTCGCTGTCCCTGCTGGCGCTGATCGCCACGCTGTTCGCGCTGCACGTGGCCAGCGCGGTCTTCATCCCGCTGCTGCTCGGGGTGGCGCTCAGCTATGCGCTCAGCCCGCTGGTCGACCTGCTCGAGCGCTGGCGCCTGCCGCGTGCACTCGGTGCCGGCCTGCTCATCCTGGGCCTGGGTGCGGTGGTGGGCTGGACGGTCGCCACGCTGAGCGACGACGCCAGCGTGCTGATCGAGTCGGTGCCCGTGGCGATGCAGAAGCTGCGCAAGCTGGTGCACGCACAGCGCGGCCAGAGCGAGTCGACGATCGAGAAGGTGCAGCGTGCGGCGGAGGAGATCGAGGAGGTGGCCACCGAAGGCGGCGCGTCGCGGGCGCCCCCGGTGCGCGGCGTCACCCGCGTCAGCATCGAGCCCGAGCGTTTCGACGTCCAGGACTACCTGTGGTCGGGCACGCTGAGCGCGGCGGCGTCGGCGGGCCAGGCGGTGGTGTTCATCGCCTTCTTCCTGCTCGCGTCGGGCAGCCGCTTCCGGCGCAAGATGGTCAAGCTCGCCGGACCGACTTTCGCGGAGAAGCGCATCACGGTTCAGCTGCTCGACGAGATCACGGCGCAGATCCACCGCTTCATGCTCGTGCAAGTCTTCGTCAGTTTTCTCGTGGGGCTGGCCACCGGCCTGGCCTTCGTCGCCGTCGGCCTGGAGCACGTCGCCGTCTGGGGCGTGATCGCCTTCGTGCTGAACTTCGTGCCCTACCTCGGCACCGTGGTGCTGAGCGCCGGCTCGGGGCTGATGGCCTTCGTGCAGTTCGGCAGCCTGGACATGGTGGTGCTGGTGGCCGGCATCGGCATGCTGGTCCACGCGGTCTCGGGCAACCTGCTGACGCCCTGGCTGACCAGCCGCACCAGCCGCATGAACGCGGTCACGGTGTTCGTCGGTGTGCTGGCCTTCGGATGGCTGTGGGGCGTGTGGGGCCTGCTGCTGGGCGTACCGATCCTCACGACGCTGAAGGCCGTGTGCGACCGCGTCGACGAGCTCAAGCCGATCGGCGAGCTGATGGGCACGTAGCGGGCCTGCGGCCCGCGACGTACCGGCAGCGCGCCGGGCGGGCGGCATGGCTTCCGCGCCCCCGACGATTCGATGCGCCGCCGCGAGGTCGCGGGGCAGGGCGCTCGGCAGCCGCGGCGCGCCGAGACCTTGCGAGCCATGGAGGACGGCCGACGCCGATGGTTTGCCGGCATGCGGCGCGGTGCGACGCAGGCGTGGCACCGGCGCCTCTGCGGGCATGGCCGCCCAGCAGGCGAATCAGGTGTGCACGTGCCGCCGATGCGCGCGTTCGGCCCGCCGCGCTGCCGCCTCGCTCAGCGCGTAGGCGGGCAGCGCCAGGGCCAGCGGCAGCAGGTGGTAGGTGGCGCGAAACGCCAGCATCGCGGCCAGCAGTTCATGCGCCGGCAGGCGCCCGCCCAGCGTCGCCACGACCACGGCTTCCAGCACCCCCAGGTTGGCCGGCACATGCGTCACCACGCCGGCCACGGCTGCGAGCAGCATCGTGCCGAGCACCGTGGCATGGTCGATGCGACCGCCGAGCATGAGCCAGGGGATGGCGGCGACCAGCAGCCAGTTGGCGCCGCCTGCCAACGCCTGCCCGGCAGCCAGGCCGCCGCCGGGCAGCACCAGCGTGCGCGTGCTCCACGTCAGCTGGCGCCGACGCGCGAAGCGGCACAGCGTCAGGTAGATCAGCGCCACCGCCACCATCGCGAGCCCGACGGCGCGCTGCCCGTGCCACCACTGACGAGCCGGTGCCGGGTGGACGGCGCCCCGCCGGGCCCGGGCCGGCGGGCCCCGGTCCCGCCGGCACTCACCATCGATCGGCCTGCAGCGGCACGACGCGCGGCGCACCGTCCGGCGCGTGCCGCACCCAGGCCGCGAAGTGACGCATGGCGTGGTACACGACCAGACTGCGCAAGGCGATCCAGGCCGACCGCAGCGGCCCCGGCATCGGCAGGCGCACGAGCTGGCAGCGCTGCTGCATCAGGCATTCGATCCGCTCGCGCAACTGGGTGGCGAACGCCGAGTCGCGCACCACGATGTTGGCTTCCAGGTTCAGGCTCAGGCTCGTCGGGTCGAGGTTGCTCGAGCCGACGGTCGCCCAGCGGTCGTCGACCACCGCCACCTTGGCGTGCAGCGGGCGCTCGTCGTAGAGGTGGACGCACACGCCGGCACGCATCAGGTAGCCGTACAGCAGCTCGGAGGCACGCTGCACCCAGGCCTGGTCGGGCCGGCCCTGCAGCACCAGGTCGACCTGCACGCCGCGCCCGGCCGCGCGGCGCAGGTCGCGCAGCAGCCGGTAGCCGGGGAAGAAGTACGCATTGGCGATGAGCACGCGGTGGCGGGCGGTGCGCACCGCTGCGCGGTAGTGGCGCTCGATGTCGTTGCGGTGGCTGCGGTTGTCACGCGTCACGAAGGCGGCCCGCGCGCCGTCCTCGGATGCCATGTCCGCATCGTCGCTCGGCGCGACCTCGTCGTCGCGGACGCGGCCCAGGCGCCATTTCGGCAGCCACAGGCGCCGAGTCGGCTGTGGTGCGGCCAGGCTGGCGCGGCAGAAGGCCTGGATCTGCCCGACCAGCGGCCCCTCGATCTCGACCGCGTAGTCCTGCTTGGCGAGCGGCCCGAAGTCGGCGAGGTGATCGGCGGAATAGTTGATGCCGCCGACGAACGCCCGCCGGCCGTCCACCACCACCAGCTTGCGATGCATGCGGCGCAGCATGTTGACCCGGGTTCCGAACAGCCGCTGCACGGGTTCGAAGCTGCGCAGCCTGACGCCGGCCTCTTGCAGCGGCTGCACGAAGGACGAGGGCAGGTCGGGCGAGCCCCAACCGTCGACGAGCACGTCCACCTTGGCGCCCCGGCTCGCGGCGCGCAACAGCGCCTGCTGCAGTGCGCGCCCCACCTTGTCGTCGAACAGGATGAAGGTCTCGAGCAGCGCCTCGTGCTCGGCCGCGCCGATGCTGTCGAACACGCGCGGGTAGAAGCCCTCGCCGTTCTCGAGCAAGGTGATGCGGTTGCCGGGCACCCAGTGCGAATTCATAGGGTTCATGGCAGCTCCGGCAGGTCGGCCTCAGCCACCCGCAGGCCCGGTCTGCAGCAGCCGACACGGCCCCCGCTTCGGGCGACGGCAGGTACAGGCGGCAGCGCGGGAGGCCTTCATCGCGGCGGCTCGATGCGCTCGGTGACGTAGATGTCCCACACCGCGATGAACATCGCGGCGATCGCCGGGCCGATGATGAAGCCGTTGATGCCGAACACCGCCAGCCCGCCGAGCGTCGAGATCAGGACGACGTAGTCGGGCATGCGTGTGTCCTTGCCGACCAGGATCGGGCGCAGTACGTTGTCCACCATCCCGATGACGAGCACACCGAAGACGATGAGCCCCGCGCCCTGGATCACCGAACCGGTGACCAGCAGGTACACGGCCACCGGCGCCCAGATCAGGCCCGCTCCGACCGCCGGCAGCAGCGACAGGAAGGCCATCAGCACCGCCCACAGCAGCGCGCCGCGAACATCGAGCACCCAGAGCGCGAGACCGCCCAGGGTGCCCTGGATGAGCGCGATGACGATGTTGCCCTTGACGGTGGCGCGAATCACGGTGGCGAACTTCTGCTCCAGCGCCTGCTTGTGCGTCTCGTCCAGAGGGATCGCCGCCTTCACGCGCGGCGCCAGCGCCGCGCCGTCGCGCAGCAGGAAGAAGGCCAGGTACATCGCGACGAAGAAGCCGACGACGAACTCCAGCGTGTTCTGTCCGACGCCGAGCACCTGGGTGGCGATCAACTGGCTGGCCTGCGTCACCGCAGACGTCAGCCGCTGTTCGATGTCGACGAGATTGCCGATCCCGAACCAGTCCAGCACCTGCGTGAACCACGGCGGCAATGCGCCGACGATCTCCCGGAAGTAGCGGCCGAAGTTCAGTTCGCCGGACTTGATGCGCGCGTAGACGTCCGAGCCTTCCTGTACCAGCGAGGCGGCGATGAGGATCAGCGGCGGCGTGACGACCAGAAGGACGATCGCCAAGGTGGCAAGCGCAGCCCAGGTTCTGCGCTGCCGCATTCGGCGCACCAGCAGTCGCCGCAGCGGCGCAGACAGGATCGCGATGATCACACCCCAGAAGACCGCTCCCCAGAAGGGCAGCAGGACCACGCCGAAGGCCAGCGTGACGATCACCAGCAGCAGCACGAAGGCACGCGTCTCGACAGCGGGGGGGCGTTCCTGGGGTGTGAGGTTCATGGCGCTGGGCGCTTCTTCAGCGAAGCATCTGAGGGTGGGGGCAGCGGGTTGCCCAGGCGCTTGCGCGACCGGATGAGGTGCGCCGACTGACTGATGCGGCGTCGACCCGGGCGGCGTGTCGTGCAGCCGCCTCTGGCTGACCGGCAGGCAGTTGGCAGCGCGCCCCGCAGGCGTCCGTGCGGCGCGGCAGAGGGGGCGAACGGCGTGGGGGCGGTCGGTGCGTCCGCCAGGGGCCTTTCGAGGCGTCTACGCATCGGTCAAGAGTTCCCGTCTGACCAGCACCGCCGAATTGCGAGGCACGACGCTGCGGCCACGCGCCAGGAGCTGGGTCTTGGTGAAGGCGGCCCCGAACAGCAGGATCAGCGACGTGTAGTACACCCACAGCAGGATCAGCACCACCGAACCGGCCGCTCCGTAGGTGGAGGCGGTGGCGGTGTAGGTCAGATAGACGGCGATGCCGTAGCGGTCGACGGAGAACAGTACCGAGGTGACGACGGCGCCAACGACGACATCCCGCCACTTCAGCACCACGTCGGGCAGGACACGGCCACGTACCCCCCCGACACGAACGATGCCGGGAACACCTGGGGCGCGACCGTGGCGACGACGCTGTAGATGAAGGCCGAGCCCGTGCCCAGGCCGATCAGCGTCCACATGTTGGGACTGCGGTGGACGATGGACTGCGCGCCGCGCACGAAGAAGGGCCAGCCGGCCCACAGCACCACAGGCAGGGTGACCGCGAGCTCGATCCAGTTCTGCGGGCCCCGGTCGAACAGCGCCATGCGGTGCCCGAACATGGCCAGCACGAAGACCACCAGCGTCAGCGGCAGCGTCCAGTCGAAGCGCCGCTGGAAGTCCTGGAGTTCCTTGTTTTCGTCCTCGCCCGCGCTGGGCATCGCCAGTTCCAGGGTCATGCCGCACTTCGGGCAGTTGCCCGGCTGGTCCTGCCGGATCTCAGGGTGCATGGGGCAGATGTAGACGCCTCCGGGCTGGTCTGCGGCATTGCCGGCACCGGGCCGGGGCTTTCCAGCGGGCGCGCCCGGCCCGTGAGGGAGGTCGGGGTGCAGGACCTCGGCGATCATGTCCAGATCCCGCCGGTCACTTGCGCCTCTTGATCACGATCCACGCCAGCAGTCCCACGATGACGACCAGCAGGATCGGAATCCAGACCCCGCCGTAGCCACCCATCCAACCGCCGTACCAGCCGCCGCCGTTCATCATGTGTCCGCCCTGCCCGTGCGCCAAGCCTGCGCCCAGGGCAAGGGTCAGCGCGGCGGGAATGGCGAGTATTGATTTCATGCGGTCTCCGTACTTCGTTGTCGGGTGGGTCGAACCCGACGTACCGAAGGCCACATTGCGCCACGCGGCCCGGCCTGTCTGTGCGAGGGCGAACGCACGACATCGGCGAGACCGGGCGCGGACCGCGGTGCTATGACGGCGCCATGCCGTCGGGATCGGATTCAGCCGTACCCCTTCCCACCGCGGTGCGCGCGCGCAGCAGCCAGACCGGCGCCCAGCCGAATCGGACGATCGCGAGATCCTGCAGGTCCTTGGATGGGCGAAGCATGGTGTTCCGGCTTTGCAGGGGTTGCGGCACGCCAACTTGCGCTCAGGGTGACGAGATGTCGGTGCGCTACCGCAGGGGGCATGGCGATGGACCATTCGCCGACGAACGCTTCGAGTGGCCGGTGGCTGTGTGCGGTATCGAACGGTTCCTTTCGATTCAAGGGCTCAGGCTCGGCCCCAAGGGTCGAAGCGAGGTCGCTTGAAGGCACTGCTGCTGAAATACTGGGATCGCCTGCGGTCCAGCTTCTGGTTCGTGCCAGCGGCCATGGCCTGCCTTGCGGCGGCGCTGGCCCTGTCTGCCGTCGCGATCGACGAGGCCACGGGCGACGACTGGCTGCAACGCCTGGGCTGGAGCTATTCCGGTGGTGCCGAGGGGGCCAGCCTGCTGCTGGGCACCGTGGCCGGGTCGATGATCGCCATCGCCGGGACCGTGTTCTCGATGACGCTGGTGGCGATGTCGTTGGCTTCGTCGCAGTTGGGTCCGCGCCTGCTGCGCAACTTCATGCGCGACACCGCCAACCAGGTGGTGCTGGGCACCTTCGTGGCCACCTTCGTGTACTGCCTGCTGGTGCTGCGCACCATCCGCCGCGCCGACGAGGTGGCCTTCGTGCCGCATCTGTCGGTCAGTATCGGCGTGCTCCTGGCCATGGTCAGCATCGGGGTGCTGATCTACTTCATCCACCATGTCTCGGTGTCGATCCAGGCGGATGAGGTCATCGCCCACGTCGGCCGGGAACTGGACGATGGCATCGACAGGCTGTTTCCCGGCCACTTGGGCCAGCCTGGCAGCGAGACCTCGGACTCGTCAAACACGGCCGGGCTGCCGGCGGCGTTCGCGCGCGAGGCCCGTCCCCTGGGCGCGGCCGAAGACGGCTATCTGCAGCTGGTCGATGGCGACGCCCTGATGGCGCTCGCCAGCCGGGAAGACCTGCTGCTGCAGCTGGAGCGTCGGCCCGGGCACTACCTGGTCAAGGGCCAGACCATGGTCATGGTCTGGCCCGGGGATCGTGTCACTGACGCCCTGGTGGACCAGTTGAACGATGCCTTCGTGTTCGGCAACCAGCGCACCGCCACCCAGGACGTCGAGTTCTCGTTGCACCAGCTGGTCGAGATCGCCGTGCGCGCGCTGTCCCCGGGCATCAACGATCCGTTCACGGCCATCGCCTGCGTGGACCGCCTCGGGTCGGCCCTGTGCCGCCTGGCCCGCAGGGACGCTCCGTCACCGCTGCGCTACGACGATGAAGGGCGGCTGCGGCTGGTGGCACCAGGGTCTAGCTTTGCGGGTATGGTGGACGCGGCCTTCAACCAGATCAGGCAGAGCGCCCGGTCGAACCCGGCCGTGGCGATTCGCATGCTCGATGTCATCGCCCAGATCGCCGGCCGCCTGCAGCACACACGGGACGCAGCCTGCCTCCAGCGCCACGCCGGCATGATCGTCACAGCGGCGCGGGACGCCGTGCCAGAGGCGGATGATCGGCTCGCCGTCGAAGCGAGCTTCGCGGCAGCTGACCAGGCGCTGCGCAGCCTCCACGGCTAGCGCACCAACAGTTGCGACGCCGCTGTATGTGCGCTGTCGCACAGACCCGGTCACGCCCGCTGCGCAGACTCCAAGAGCGCCCCACGGCTGCTTGTGGGCGGCCGTCATCGTCCCGGGTCGTGTGGCATGCCGATTTCGCTGCATTCCGCGGCAGACATCGCCGATGTGCCATCGGTTGAACCAGGGCCCGAGCGCATGAACCGAGAAACCGCAGTCCCACAGGCCGGCGTCGTCGTGGCGGTGCGCGGTAGCGTGGTGGACATGCGCTTCGATGGGGGCCTGCCGGCCATCCATTCGCTGCTGCGCGCTGGCGATGGCGGCGGCGTCGCCATCGAGGTGCTGGCCCAGCGCGACGCGCGGCACGTGCGCGGCATCGCGCTGAGCCCCACCCAGGGCCTGGCTCGGGGCATGCCCGTCGTAGACACCGGCGCTCCGCTGCAGGCGCCCGTCGGCAAGGCCATCCTCTCGCGCATGTTCGACGTCTTCGGCAACACCATCGACCGCGAACCCGCACTCGCCGACGTGTCATGGCGATCGGTACACCGCCCACCGCCGCCGCTGGTGCGCCGCTCGACGAAGTCCGAGGTCTTCGAGACCGGCATCAAGGCCATCGACGTGCTCACGCCGCTGGAGCGCGGCGGCAAGGCCGGCCTGTTCGGCGGTGCCGGCGTCGGCAAGACGGTGCTGCTGACCGAGATGATCCACAACATGATCGGCCATCAGGCCGGCGTGAGCATCTTCTGCGGCATCGGCGAACG
Source organism: uncultured Piscinibacter sp. (assembly GCF_937952055.1). Taxonomy (GTDB): domain Bacteria; phylum Pseudomonadota; class Gammaproteobacteria; order Burkholderiales; family Burkholderiaceae_C; genus Piscinibacter. The sequence goes on along the minus strand of NZ_CALFYO010000020.1, from coordinate 326,438 downwards.
TTCGCGCGAGGGCGAGGAGTTGTACCGGGAGATGCAGGCCGCTGGCGTGCTGCCGCAGATGGTGATGATCTTCGCGCAGATGAACGAGCCGCCCGGTGCGCGCTTCCGGGTCGGTCATGCGGCGCTGACGATGGCCGAATACTTCCGCGACGACGAGCACCGCGACGTGCTGCTGCTCATCGACAACATCTTCCGCTTCATCCAGGCCGGCGCCGAGGTCTCGGGCCTGATGGGGCAGATGCCGTCGCGCCTGGGCTACCAGCCGACGATGGGCACCGAACTGGCGACGCTGGAAGAGCGCATCGCCAACACCGACAGCGGCGCCATCACCTCGATCCAGGCGGTGTACGTGCCGGCCGACGACTTCACCGACCCGGCGGCGGTGCACACCTTCTCGCACCTCTCAGCCTCCATCGTGCTCTCGCGCAAGCGCGCCAGCGAAGGCCTGTTCCCGGCCATCGACCCGCTGCAGTCGAGCTCGAAGATGGTCACGCCGGGCATCGTCGGCGAGCGCCACTACACGCTGGCGCAGGCCATCCGCCGCACGCTGGCCCAGTACGCCGAGCTGAAGGACATCATCGCAATGTTGGGACTGGAACAGCTGTCGCCCGAGGACCGCAAGGTGGTCGCCCGCGCGCGCCGGCTCGAGCGCTTCCTGACGCAGCCCTTCTTCACGACCGAGCAGTTCACCGGCCTGAAGGGCAAGCTCGTCAGCCTGGAGGACGCGCTGGACGGCTGCGAGCGCATCGTGGCCGACGAGTTCAAGCACCTGCCAGAGAGCGCGCTGTACATGATCGGCGCGGTGGACGAAGCCACCGTCAAGGCAAAGGCAACCGCCAAGCCATCGGCCCAGCCCGAGTCCGCACAGCAGCCCGCCAAAGAGGAGGTGCATGCCGTCGATGACGCTTAGGGTGTTGCTGCCCTTCGAGATCTTCGCCGACGAATCGGACGTGGCGAGCATCGTCGTGGAAACGGCGCAAGGCTCGTACGGCCTGCTGCCGCGGCGGCTGGACTGCGTCGCGGCCCTGGTGCCGGGCATCCTGAGCTACGTCTCGGCAGCGCATGGCGAGGTCTTCGTCGCCGTGGACGAAGGCGTGCTCGTCAAGACCGGCCCGACAGTCGTTGTCTCGGTGCGGCGTGCGCTGCGCGGCACCGATCTGGCCCGGCTGCGCGACACCGTCGAACGGGAGTTCCTGACGCTGGACGCGCAAGAGGAAGAGATGCGCACGGCCATGGACCGGCTGGAGACCGGCTTTTTGCGGCGCTTCGCGACGCTGATGGAGCGACCGTGATGCATCAGGACCCGAAGCGCACGCCGCCGGGCCCGGCGCGCCCAAACCTGGCCGACCAGGTCGGCGCCAAGGCAGCGCGCAAGCTCAAGGCGCGCCGCAGCGGCACACCCGGGGTCTGGTTCGGCCTCGGGATGATGGGCTTGATCGGCTGGTCGGTCGCTGTGCCGACGCTGCTGGGCGCTGCGCTCGGCCTGTGGCTCGATCAGCGGTATCCCGGCGGCCGCACCTGGACGCTGGCGCTGCTGATGGCGGGCCTGGCCCTCGGTTGCCTGAACGCCTGGCACTGGGTGTCCAAGGAAGACCAGGCGATGCGCGATGAGCAGGATGACGCTGATGGCTGAGCATCTCAGCGACGCAGGGGTCTGGTTGGTTGCGCTGCTGGCGGGCGGGCTGCTGGGCGGCGTCTTCTTCGGTGGCCTGTGGTGGACGGTGCAGCGGGCGGCGGTCTCGGCGGTACCGGCACGCTGGTTCCTCGGCAGCCTGGTCGCTCGCACCACCTTCGTGCTGGCCGGCTTCTACGCCGTAGGCGGGGGGCAAGCGGTGCGGCTGGGGCTGTGCCTGCTGGGCTTCGTGCTGGCAAGGGCCATCGTCCTGCGTGTCACACGACCGCCCGCCGCCGTGATGGGGCCACCATGCGCCTGACCCCGGATGCCTGGATCTTCTGGCAGCACGGCTTCTTCAAGCTGAACGCCACCATCGTGTTCACCTGGGCGCTGATGGCGGTGCTGACGATCGGCGCTGCGCTGATCACGCGCCGTCTGGCCACGGGCCACGAACGCTCGCGCTGGCAGAACCTGCTGGAGATCGTCGTCACCGCCATCGTGGGCCAGATCGAGGACGTCGGCCTGAAGGAGCCGCGCCGTTACCTGGGCTTTCTCGGCACCTTGTTCCTGTTTCTCGCGGCGGCGGCGCTGGCCACCGTGGTGCCGGGCTACGAGCCGCCCACGGCGTCGCTGTCCACCACGGCGGCGCTGGCCCTGTGCGTGCTGGTGGCGGTGCCGCTGTTCGGCATCTCTGGGCAGGGCCTGGGCACCTACCTGAAGTCGTATGTGCGGCCGACGCCGATCATGCTGCCGTTCAACCTGATCAGCGAGGTCTCGCGCACGCTGGCGCTGGCCGTGCGCCTGTTCGGCAACATGATGAGCGGGGCGATGATCATCGCCATCCTGCTGTCGATCACGCCCTTCGTCTTCCCCATCGTGATGACGGTGCTGGGCCTGCTCACCGGCATGGTGCAGGCCTACATCTTCACCATCCTGGCGGCGGTGTACATCGCCGCCGCCACGCGCAAGTCCAGCATCGGCAAGGCCAAGCCCAAGGCCGAACCGGCTGCGGCGGACTGAGCCGCTGCGCCTTGCCCCGCTCAACTCGCTAGGAACATCTCATGGACTCACTCACCTGGATCGCCGTCGCATCGATCGTCATGGCCGGTCTGACCACCGGTTTCGGCACCATGGGGCCAGCGTTGGCCGAGGGCAGGGCGGTGGCGGTGGCGCTGACCTCTTTGGCCCAGCAGCCCGATGCCTCGGCCACCATCACCCGCACCCTGTTCGTCGGCCTGGCGATGATCGAGTCGACGGCCATCTACTGCTTCGTGGTGTCGATGATCCTGATCTTCGCCAACCCGTTCTGGAATGCCGCGGTCGCAGCCGCCACCCAGGCGGCCGGGAAGTAGATCGTGCTGATCGACTGGTTCACCGTCGGTGCGCAGCTGCTGAACTTCCTCATCCTGGTGTGGCTGATGAAGCGATTCCTGTACCAGCCGGTGCTTGACGCCATCGCGGCACGCGAGCAGAAGATCGCCACCGAGCTGGCGGACGCCGCCACGACGCGCGCCGAAGCGAAGACGCAGCGCGACGAGTTCAGGAGGAAGATCCAGGACCTCGACGAGCAGCGCGCCGAGCTGCTGCGTCAGGCCAAGGATGCAGCGAAGATCGAGCGCGAGCGCCTTCAGCTCGAGGCACGCGAAGCGGCCGATGCCGCCCGCGCGCAGCGCGCCATGGCGTTGTTGACCGAGACGCGGAACCTGCACGTCGAGATCACGCGCCATACGCAGCGGCAGGTGTTCGACATCTCGCGCCGGGTGCTTGGCGACCTGGCAGGCATGGGGCTGGAGCAGCGGATGTGCGAGGTCTTCATCCAGCGCGTGCAGGCCCTCGAAGGCCCCGCGCTGGCCACGCTCGGTGCGGCGCTCAAGGGGATGTCCGATGCGGAGCCGGCACGGGTGCGCAGCACCTTCGAGCTGCCGGAAGCGCAGCGTGCCGCGGTCCAGTCCACCTTGGACGCAACGTTCGGGCATCGGATCCCGCTGAAGTTCGAGGTCACCCCCGAGCTCGTGAGCGGCATCGAGCTCAGCGCGCAGGGGCAGAAGCTGGCCTGGAGCGTCGAGGGCTACCTCAGCGCGCTGTCGCTGGGCCTGGAGCCGCTGCTGCCCAAGGCCGGGGGCGCTGGTCACCCACTCTGAAGGCAGACCAGGCCCGAGCGGCCGCCGCCGGTCGCCCGTGTGTGCGGCAGCGCACAGACCACCCCCATGCCAGCGCTCTACAAGCAACCGGGCAGGCGGTCGCCTGGAGCCGGCTGCCGATTGCACTTCCCGAGGGAACCGATGAACATCGTCACAAGGCCCATGGGCCTGGCGCGCCGTGAAGCACAGGCCCCGCCGAAGGGATTCGCGTCGCCGTGCGCATGCTGAGGTGGCTCGCGAGCCTTTTGCTGGCGGCCCTCGGCCTGATGGGGGTGGCCGCTCATTTCGCTGTCGCGGAGCCAGCGGCAGCTAGGCCGATCGTCTACGTGCTGCCCATCGAGGGCGTCATCGACCTCGGCTTGTCGCCTTTCGTCCAGCGTGTCATCCAAGAGGCCACCGAGGCCGGCGCGGCGGCGTTGATCCTGCAGATCGACACCTTCGGCGGCCGTGTCGACGCGGCCGTACAGATCCGCGATGCCTTGCTCGACACCCCGCTGCGCACCGTCGGATTCGTCAACAAGCGCGCCATTTCCGCGGGCGCCCTGATCGGCCTGGCCACCCAGACACTCGTGATGGCCACCGGCAGCACCATCGGTGCCGCAGCGCCAGTGCACACCGGGGCGTCCGGTGCAGAAGCGAAGCCGGCGGACGAGAAGACGGTGTCGTACGTGCGCAAGGAATTCCGCGCCACCGCCGAGGCCCGCAAGCGGCCGCTGCTGCTGGCCGAGGCCATGGTCGATGCCGACGTCGAAGTGCCCGGTGTCGTGAACAAGGGCAAGTTGCTGACGCTCACGACCGAAGAGGCGCTGAAACACAAGCTCGTGGACTTCCGTGCCGACACGCTGCAAGGCGTGCTGTCGCAGCTGGGCCTTGAAGGCGCGCAGGTTCGCGCCGCCTCGCCGCACTGGGCCGAAATGCTGGTGCGCTTTCTGACCCATCCGGTGTTGAGCTCGCTGCTCATCTCCATCGGCATGCTGGGTATCGTGCTCGAGATGCGAACCCCCGGCTTCGGCCTCGCAGGGGCGCTGGGTGTGGCCAGTCTGGCGCTGTTCTTCTGGGGCCATTGGTTGGTGCAGCTGGCGGGCTGGGAAGAAATGCTTCTTGCGGCGGTGGGCCTGGCGCTGCTGGTCGCGGAAGTCTTCTTCATCCCGGGTTTCGGCATCGCGGGGGCGCTTGGCATCACGGCGCTGCTGGCTGCGCTCGTGCTCAGCATGACCGGTACCGGGGACACGGCGGCGGTCATCGCTCAGGCGGCGTGGCGTGTGGTGATCGCCTTGCTGGTGGCGCTGGGGGTGGGCATCGCCCTGCTGCGCGCCATGCCGCGCATGCCCTTCGCGCGCCGCCTGGTCCTGGCGTCGGACCTCGGCACCGGTCCGGCCCACGGCTCGGCTCCGCTGTCCGATCAACGCTGGTTGGGCAAGCAGGGGCGCGCGGCTTCGGCCTTGCGTCCCGCCGGCATCGCCGACATCGACGGCGAACGGGTGGATGTCGTCTCGGACGGTGAACTCGTCGAACGCGGCGCGACCATCCAGGTCACGCACGTCGATGGCAACCGCATCGTGGTGCGGCGGGCGCACGTCACACCCTCCGCCCCCGGCTCACCGAAAGAGGAATGAACCATGAATGAACTGCTGCCAGGTCTTGTCGGGAGCTTCGGCGTTTTGGTGGCCGTGGTCGCCGCGCTCGCCTTGCTGCTCTATCTGGTGCCCTTGCCGCTGTGGATCGCGGCCTGGGCCTCGGGTGCCTATGTGGGGCTGTTCACCCTGATCGCGATGCGCCTGAGGCGCGTGCCACCGGCCACCATCGTCACGGCGCGCATCAGCGCCGTGAAGGCCGGCATCGAGCTGTCCATCAATGACCTGGAGGCGCACTTTCTGGCCGGCGGCAACGTGACACGGGTCGTCAACGCCATGATTTCGGCCGACAAGGCGAACATCCCGCTGCCCTTCCAGCGTGCCGCGGCCATCGACCTGGCCGGGCGCAACGTGCTGGAGGCGGTTCAGATGTCGGTGATCCCGAAGGTGATCGAGACGCCCCGCATCGCTGCGGTGGCCAAGGACGGCATCCAGCTCATCGCCGTGTCGCGTGTGACGGTGCGCACCAACATCGACCGGCTGGTGGGCGGCGCGGGCGAGGAAACCATCATGGCGCGCGTCGGCGAAGGCATGGTCAGCACCATCGGTTCGGCCAGGAGCCACAAGGACGTGCTGGAGAACCCGGACCACATCTCCAAGCACATCCTGTCCAAGGGCCTCGACGCCGGCACCGCCTACGAGATCCTGTCGATCGACATCGCCGATGTGGACGTGGGCGAGAACATCGGTGCCAAGTTGCAGATCGACCAGGCCAATGCCGACAAGCAGATCGCCCAGGCCAAGGCCGAAGAGCGCCGCGCCATGGCCGTGGCGCTGGAGCAGGAGATGCGTGCCCGCGTCGTCGAGGCCGAGGCCGAGGTGCCGCGTGCCATGGCCGAGGCCTTCCGCGCCGGCCACCTGGGCATCATGGACTACTACCGCATGCAGAACATGCAGGCCGACACCGCCATGCGCGAGGAGATCGCCGGCACCGGCGACGAGTCGCCGAGCGAAACGAAGAAGTAGCGGGGCTCCCATGCGCGGCCTTCCCCAGGAACTGCTCATCGCCTTCATCTTCGGCGCCGTGATGCTGGTGCAGCTCGTGTTCAGGCTGTGGCGCAGGAGGGCGGCGGCGCGGCAGCGGCCGCTCGAGCCCGAGTCGCAGCGCGTGCCGGCGCCCTTGCCGGTGCCGTCGACGGGTGCACGGGCAACGCTCGAAGCGGCGACTGTCACTCCATCACGTGCGCCGAGCTCCATGGCGGCCGGGCTGATGCTGCAGCCAGCGCGCCGCCCGCGCCGCTTCTCGCGCCAGGCGTTGATGCCCGACCGTCGCGCGGTGCGGGATGCCGTCGTCATCGCTGCCATCCTGCGGCCATGCCATGCCCACCTTCCGCACGGTGACGTTTGATCGGCAGGTCGTGACTGTCCTTGCGTGAGAACCGACCTGCAAGGCCTCGGCACACTGCAACGGGCGGTGCTGGACGCGTTCGACGGCATTCGGCAGCGGCTCGATGCGTTCGAGCCGCAGCTGGTGCCACGCGAAGTGGGCACGCTGGCCAGCGTGGCCACCGGCATCGCGCGCGTTCACGGGCTGCCGCAGGTGGGGTTCGACGAACTGCTGGAATTTCCCGGCGGCTTGTCGGGCATCGCCTTCAACCTCGATGCGGACGGCGTCGACGTCGTGCTGCTGGGCGACTACGCCCACCTGCAGGCCGGGCAGGAGGTGCGGCGCACTGGGCGCGTGATGGACGTGGCCGTGGGCGATGCCTTGCTGGGTCGTGTGATCGATCCGCTGGGCCGTCCACTCGACGGCCTGGGGCGCGTGGCGACGAACCAACGCCTGCCCATCGAGAGGCCGGCGGCGGCCATCATGGACCGCGCACCAGTGACCGAGCCGCTGCAGACCGGCCTGAAGGTCATCGATGCGCTGATCCCCATTGGTCGCGGGCAGCGGGAACTGATCCTTGGCGACCGCCAGACCGGGAAGACGGCGATCGCCATCGACGCCATCTTCAACCAGCGCGACACCGGCGTGCTGTGTGTGTACTGCGCCATCGGCCAGCGCGCTTCCGCGGTGGCCAAGGCGGTGGCGAACCTGCGCGAGAAGGGCGCGCTGGCCTACACCGTGGTGGTGGTGGCCGAAGGCAACGACGCGCCGGGCCTGGCCTACATCGCCCCCTATGCCGCCACCAGCATCGCCGAGCACTTCATGGAGTCGGGCCGCGACGTGCTGATCGTCTACGACGACCTCACCCACCACGCCCGCGCCTACCGCGAACTGTCGCTGTTGCTGCGCCGGCCGCCCGGGCGAGAGGCCTTCCCGGGCGACATCTTCTACATCCATTCGCGCATGCTCGAGCGCGCCACGCACCTGAACGACGAACGCGGCGGCGGCTCGATGACGGCGCTGCCCATCATCGAGACCGAGGCGCAGAACATCTCGGCCTACATCCCCACGAACCTGATCTCCATCACCGACGGGCAGATCGTACTGTCGCCGTCGCTTTTCGAACTGGGCGTGCTGCCGGCCATCGATGTCGGCCCGTCGGTCTCGCGCGTGGGCGGCAAGGCGCAGCGCGTGGCCTACCGCGCGGTGGCGGGCGATCTGAAGCTGGCTTACGCGCAGTTCGAGGAACTGGAAACCTTCGCCCGCTTCGGCGCCCGGCTGGACGACGACACGCGGCAATCCATCGCGCATGGCAAGCGCATCCGCGCCTGCCTGGGCCAGGCGGAGTTGTCACCGGTGTCGGTGCCAGCGCAGATCGCCATCCTGCTGGCACTGAACGCGGCGCTGTTCGACCCGGTGCCGTTGGACCGCATGGCCGCGGCCCAGCGTGCCGTGGAAGACGCGGCCCACGCGATGCCCGACGACGTGGCCGAGCGGCTTGCCGGCGCCGAAGCGCTGACCGATGCCGATCGCCAGCAAGTCACCGATGCCGCCCGCCAGGCCCTTGCACCCTTCCTGGCCGAGCCGGAGCCCGAACCGGCTCCGCCCGAGTCCGGGCCGCCCGTACCGAACCACGCACCGAAGGAAGCGACATGAAGACCACCCACCTGCCCGACACCCTCACCCCCGCCAGCCTGGCCGAACTGGTTTCGTTCGCAGGCCGGCCCTGCCTGTCGCTCTACCAGCCGACCCACCGCCGCCATCCCGACAACCAGCAGGACCCGATCCGCTTCCGCCATCTGGTGAAGGCGCTGGAGACATCGCTGCTGCAGCAGCACAAGGCCGGTGCCGTCCGGGACCTGCTGGCGCCCTTCGAGGCGCTGGCGCAGGACCACGACTTCTGGAACCACACGCAGGACGGCTTGGCCGTGCTGGGCGCACCGGGGCGGTTGCGCGTGTTTTCGCTGCAACGGTCGGTGAGCGAACTGGCCGTGGTGGCCGACAGCTTCCACACCAAGCCGCTGCGGCAGGTGCTGCAGTCCACCGATCGCTACCAGGTGCTGGCGCTGAGCCGCGACCGGGTTCAACTCTTCGAAGGTGATCGTCACGCGCTCGATGCGGTGGCTCTGGCGGACGGCGTGCCGGCGACGATGGATGCAGCGCTGGGCGACGAGCGCACCGAGCCGCACAGCACGGTGTCGTCGTATGGCGGCATCGGCGGTGGCCACGGCGCCATGCACCACGGCCACGGCGGCAAGAAGGACGAGATCGACGGCGACGCCGAGCGCTTCTTCCGCGCAGTGGACCGCGCCGTGCTGGAACACCACTCGCGCCCGTCGGGCCTGCCCTTGATGCTCGCGGCCTTGCCCGAACACCACCATCGGTTCCGCGCGCTCAGCCACAACCCGTTCCTGATGGCCGGTGGTCTGATGGTCGACCCGCAGAGCCTGGCGCCCGACGCCTTGTGCCTGCGCGCATGGGAGGTGGTGGCACCGCAACAAGAGGCGCAGCAGGCCGCATGGCGTGAGGCCTACGCGGCCGCCGCGGCCAAGGGGCTGGGTAGCGAGGACCTGTCGCAGGTCGCCCGTGCCGCCGTGGCCGGCCGCGTGGCGACGCTGCTGGTCGAGGCCGAGCGCCAGGTGACCGGCCGCATCGATGGGTCGACCGGCCGCATCGATCCTGCCGAGCTCGGCCACCCGCGCGCGGACGACGTGCTCGACGACCTGGGTGCGCTGGTCGAGAAGATGGGCGGCCAGGTCCACGTGTTGCCCGCCGATCGCATGCCTTGTCGCACGGGTGTGGCGGCGAGCTTTCGGCATTGACGCCGCGCAGATCCCGAATCCAACAGGAGAACCCCTTGAAGATCCAACTCAACACCGACGTCCACATCGACGGCAACGAAGCGCTCGCCGCGCAGGTCAGCGCGACGGTCGAGCAGGCACTCGATCGATTCAGCGAACACATCACGAGGGTCGAAGTGCATCTGGCCGACGAGAACGCCGGCAACAACGGGCAGAAAGACCATCGCTGCATGCTGGAAGCCCGTCTTGAAGGTCGCCAGCCGGTGGCCGTGACGGCGCACGCCGCCACGCTGGAGCAGGCGGTGCAAGGTGCGGCGCAGAAGCTCGCTCACCTGCTGGACAGCACGCTGGGGCGGCTGCATGAACATCGCGGCCAGCACGGCGAGCGCACGTCCGATCCGACCTTGCCCGGCACGGAACCCGCGCCGCGCTGAAAGCCACCGATGGCCACGACGACGACCGCCTTGCGCCGCCAGATCGGCAGCGCCAGCGGCCTCAAGTCCGTGGTGCGCACGATGAAGGCCTCGGCGGCGTCGGCCATCGGCCAGTACGAGAAGTCGGTGGCCGCACTTGCCGACTACGCGCGCACGGTCGAACTCGGTCTCGGCGTGTGCCTGCGCGCGGCCGATCCGGACGGCGCCCACGCGGACGCTGGCCCGACACTGCCCGAAGATTCCGTGGTCCATGCTGTCGTGTTCGGCTCCGACCAGGGGCTGGTGGGCCGGTTCAACGAGGTGGTGGTCGACCATGCGATGGCGCACCTCGGTGAGTTGCCTGCGCAAGCCCAGGTCTGGGCAGTCGGCGAGCGTGTGCGGGCCCGGCTGCTCGACGCCGGCCTGCCACCCGTGGGGTCGTTCCCGGTCCCGGGATCGGTGGAGCTGATCACGCGACTCGTCGGGCAGATCCTGCTGAAAGTGCAGGTGTCAGACGGAACAGGGGGCGGTGACCGGCAGGCTGGCACGCTGATGCTCTTTTACAACCGGCCGACCGGAGCCAGCTACGAGCCCGTGAGCCAGCGGCTGCTGCCGTTGGACGACCACTGGCAGCGCGACCTGACCCGCCGGCCCTGGCCCACGGCCCGATCCTTGACCCCATTGCCGGAAGTCCTCGGCACCGGCCGTCAGGCGCTGCGCGCCTTCATCCGTGAGCACCTGTTCGTCTCGCTGTTCCGCGCCAGCGCCGAGTCCTTGGCCAGCGAGAACGCCAGTCGGCTTGCCGCCATGCAGCGCGCCGATCGCAACATTGGCGAATTGCTCACCGATCTCCATGCCAGGTTCCATCGGACCCGCCAGAGCGGCATCGACGAGGAGCTGTTCGACGTCATTGCCGGGTTCGACGCGATGGCGCCCCAGGGATGACGCATCTCGATGACGCGGTATGTTCGGTGACGTACAGATGGGCAGGGCCGCGCGCGCTACCTTTGTCCATTGCTTATCAGCTGGGGGCCTTGCATGCCGATGTCGAGCTCTGCCATCTACAACTACATCGTCCGTGAGTTGGCCCCCAGCGAACATGAGCCGGACGAGGCTCCGATCACCATCGTCTGCGAACCGCTGGACGTGCCGGGCAGCTCGGGTGCCCGCGGCGCGATGTCCATGCGCCTGAAGGCGGGAACGACACCGGAAGAGGCGCGGGCCATCGCGAGCACGCTGCAGGCCAGGGTCAAGGGCTTGTGCCAGCTGGAGGCGTCGAGCGACGAAGCCGGATGAGCACGGCAGGCGCATTGCCGCTCCATGGACCTGCCACGACAGCAGGGGCGACAGACCAGGCGACGCCGGGCAAGGCCGTTGCAGCACCCATCCCAGGGAAGCTCGGCCTGGGCCTGTTGGTGGCGCTGGTCGTCGGCTCGATCATCGGCAGCGGAATCTTCGGCCTGCCGCAGAACATGGCCGCCGGCGCCGGTGCCGGCGCCATCCTGATCGGCTGGACCATCACCGGCATCGGCATGCTGCTGCTGGTGCGTGTGTACCAGATGCTGTCGCTGCGCAAGCCCGAACTCGACAACGGCGTCTACGCCTATGCCCGCGCACTGTCTGGCGAGTACGTCGGCTTCAACTCCGCCTGGGGCTACTGGGTCAGCGCCTGGATCGGCAACGTCGGCTACCTCGTTGCGGCCTTCGGCGCTTTGGGCTACTTCTTCCCGGTGTTCGGCACCGGCAATTCACCGGCAGCCATCGCGGGCGCCTCGCTGGTGCTGTGGGGCATCCACTTCATGGTGCTGCGCGGCATCCAGGGCGCTGCGGTGCTGAACGCGGTGGTCACGGCGGCCAAGATCGTGCCGCTGCTGCTGTTCATCGTGCTGGTGGCCATGGCCTTCCAGCTCGACACCTTCCGCCTCGACTTCTGGGGCGACGCCAAGCTCGGCTCGGTGCTCGACCAGGTCAAGAGCACGATGCTGGTGACGGTGTGGGTGTTCATCGGCATCGAAGGCGCCAGCGTGTATTCGGCGCGGGCCAGGAAGCGCGAGGACGTGGGCCGCGCCACTGTCATCGGCTTCCTGATCTGCCTGCTGCTGCTGATGTCGGTGTCGCTGCTGTCGCTGGGCGTGTTCAACCAGCCTGCGTTGGCCGGCCTGAAAAACCCGTCGATGGCGGGCGTGCTGGAAAGCGCCGTCGGCACCTGGGGCGCGGTGCTGATCTACGTCGGTCTGATCGTCTCGGTGGGCGGCGGTTTCCTGGCCTGGATGCTGCTGGCCGCCGAGTCGCTGTTCACGCCGGCCGGCGGCGGCGTGATGCCGAAGTGGCTGGCGCAGCCCAACGACAAGGGCGTGCCCGCCAATGCGCTGTGGCTGACCAACGGCATGGTGCAGCTGTTCCTGGTGCTGACATTGTTCTCCGAGGCGTCCTACCTGGCGCTGATCTCGCTGTCGACCGCGATGATCCTGCTGCCCTACCTGTTCAGCGCGGCCTACGGCATCTCGCTGGCCTGGCGGGGCGAGGGCCCCAGCGACGCGCGCCACCGCAGCGACTTGCCCGTCGCTGCCGTCGCCACGCTGTACTGCGTGTGGCTGCTGTACGCCGCGGGCTTCAAGTACCTGCTGCTGAGCGCCTTGCTTTATGCGCCAGGCGTAGTGCTGTACGCCTGGGCCAAGCGCCAGCGCCACGAGCATGTGTTCACGGTCTGGGAGTGGGCGATCCTGGCCACGCTGGTGGCACTGGCAAGCGTGGCGGCGGTGCTCCTGGCCACTGGACGGCTCGGCCTGTGACCATGGCGAAGGGTTTGAACTCCGAAGTCGGCCGCCTGCGCCGCGTGCTGGTGTGCCGGCCCGGGCTGGCCCAGCGGCGCCTGACGCCGGCCAACTGCAGCGAGCTGTTGTTCGACGACGTGCTGTGGGTGTCGCAGGCGCGAAATGACCACGATGCCTTCACCAACGCGATGGTGAACCGCGATGTCGAGGTGCTGGAGTTACACGAACTGCTGGCCACCACCGTGGCCGACCCGGTTGCACGCACCTGGCTGCTCGACCGCAAGCTCGGGCCGGGCACCGTCGACACCGAGCTGACGCGGCAGCTCCGGCCGTGGCTGGAGGCCCTGCCGCCGCTGCGGCTGGCCGAGCACCTGATCGGCGGCCTGGCGCGCGCCGAACTGCCATTCGAACCCGAAGGCCTGCTCGCGCGCTATGCCGCCGCGACGGATTTCCTGCTGCCGCCGCTGCCCAACACGCTGTTCAGCCGTGACAGCAGTTGCTGGATCGGTGACGGCGTGGTGCTCTGCCCGATGTACTGGCCCGCGCGCCGGCAGGAGACGCTGCTGACCGCCGCGGTCTATCGCTTCCATCCTCTGTTCGCCGGCAAGGTGACCACCTGGTGGGGTGACCCGGACCAGGACCACGGCGGCGCCACGCTGGAGGGTGGCGACGTCATGCCGCTGGGCCAGGGCGTGGTGCTGGTGGGCATGGGCGAGCGCACATCGCCACAGGCCGTGAGCCAGCTGGCGCGTGCGCTGTTCGCGAAGGGGGCTGCCAGCCGCGTGCTGGCAGCGCAGATTCCGAAGTCGCGTGGTGCCATGCACCTGGACACCGTGTTCACCTTCTGCGACGTGGACCTGGTGACGACCTTCCCGGAGATGGTGGACGCCATCCGCGTGCACAGCCTCCGGCCCGCAGAGCGCGAAGGCAGCCTCGACGTGCGCACCGAGACGGAACCTTTCCTCGACGTGGTGGCTTCCGCGCTCGGCCTGCCGAAGCTGCGCTCGGTGGCCACCGGCGGCGACGCCTGGCAGGCCGAACGCGAGCAATGGGACGACGGCAACAACCTGCTGGCACTGGCACCGGGGGTGGTGATGGGGTACGCCCGCAACACGCATACCAACACCCTGCTGCGCAAGGCCGGCGTCGAGGTGATCACGATCTCGGGCTCCGAACTGGGCCGTGGCCGCGGCGGCAGCCACTGCATGTCGTGTCCGATCGAGCGCGACCCAATCTGACTTCCGACCACGACGAGGCATCCATGAGCTTCAACCTGCGCAACCGCAGCCTGCTGGCGTTGAAGGACTTCGCGCCCGATGCCATCCGCTTCCTGCTCGACCTCGCGGCCGAGCTCAAGCGCTCGAAAGCCGTCGGCAACGAACTGCCGCGCCTGAAGGGCAAGAACATCGCCCTGATCTTCGAGAAGCCGTCGACGCGCACGCGCTGCGCCTTCGAGGTGGCCGTGCACGACCAGGGAGGGCATGTCACCTACCTCGATGCCGGCAGTTCCCAGCTGGGCCACAAGGAATCGCTGAAGGACACGGCCCGCGTGCTCGGGCGCTACTACGACGGCATCGAGTACCGCGGCTTCCACCAGAGCGTGGTCGAGGAACTGGCGCGCTTTGCCAGGGTGCCGGTGTGGAACGGGCTGACCGACGAAGCGCACCCGACGCAGATCCTGGCCGACCTGATGACGATGCAGGAGTTCGGCGAGAAGCCGCTGCACGAGCTGAGCTTCTGCTACCTGGGCGATGCCAGCTTCAACATGGGCAGCTCGCTGATGGTGGGCGGCACGCAGATGGGCATGGACGTGCGCATCTGCTCGCCCGCCGCGCTGCAGCCGCCGGCCGAACTGGTGGCACAGATGCGAGAGCTGGCCCGCAGCACCGGCGCGCGCATCACGCTGGAGACCGAGCCGCTGAAGGCCGTGGCAGGTGTGGACTTTGTCTACACCGACGTCTGGGTGTCGATGGGCGAGGACGACGCGATGTGGAAGCAGCGCATCGACCAGCTGCTGCCCTACCAGGTGACGACCGCCCTGATGCAGGCCACCGGCAAGCGGCGCGCTCGGTTCATGCACTGCCTGCCGGCATTCCACGGCCTGGACACCGAAGTCGGCCGCGAGGTGCACGAGAAGTACGGCCTGAGCGAGCTCGAGGTCACCGACGAGGTGTTCGAGTCCGACGCCTCGATCGTCTTCACGCAGGCCGAGAACCGCCTGCACACCATCAAGGCGGTGCTCGTGGCCACGCTCGGATGACAAGCGAATGAACACAGGTGGAGTGCCGACAGGCGCCGACCCCGCACCGCTGACTTGCCGTGGCGCAGCCGCGCGGCCCCGGCGCAACCAACCCAACCAAGGAGCCTTTCCATGAAATTGCTACCGATCCCGTCACGCAGGACGGTCATGACTGCCGCGCTAAGCCTGGTGGCCCTGCTCGGCGCCTGCGCGAGCAAGGGCATCTCGCCGGTGGCCGAGCTGACCACAGCGCGCGCCTCCATCGCACAAGCCGAGAGCGCCGGTGCCCTGGATGCTGCACCCGTCGAGTTGCTGGCCGCGCGCGACAAGCTCGGCAAGGCCGAGGCTTCCGCACGCGCGGAGCGCTTCGACGAGGCGCGGCGCCTGGCCGCACGTGCCGAGGCCGACGCCGAACTCGCGGAACGCAAGGCGCGTGCTGTGAAAGCTCAGGCGGCCGCGACCGAACTCGCTCGCAGCAACGACTTGCTGCGCGCGGAGATCGAGCGCAAGACCACCCGGTGAGCGCGTCGCAGCGCTCGCATCGCCATCTACCCATCCTGCAGGACACGACCGCCATGAACAGTTACCGCACCTCCCGCTACCACCTGGCATTGGCGGCTGTTGCCGCCGCCACTTTGGCGGCTTGCGCTTCCGCACCGACCCGCAATGCCGTGCTCGACGACGCGAAGGCTGCCTATGACCGCACTGCCAGCGACCCACAGGTGGCGCGCAGTGCGCCCGTGGAGTTGCGCAAGGCGCAACAGGCGTTGCAGCAGGCGCAAGCAGCGCTGCGTGATGGCGACGATTCGTCGGCCGTCGAGCACTATGCGTATCTCGCCAGACAACGCACGGAGGTTGCGCTGCAGGCCGGCAAGATCGCCGAAGCCGAGCAGGCGGTAGCCGACGCATCGCTCGAGCGCGACAGCATCCTGATCGACGCGCGAACACGCGAGGCCGAAAGAGCGCGCGCGGCCACCGAGGCGCAACGCGGCCAGGCTGACGCCGCACGCAAATTGGCTGACGAGCGGCTGGTGGCTGCACAGACTTCGCAGGCGCAGGCGGCAAGTGCCCGCGCGCGCGCCAAGACCCTGGAAGAGCAGCTTGCCGAACTGAAGGCCAAGCCGACTGAGCGCGGCATGGTGCTCACACTGGGAGACGTGCTGTTCGATACCGGTCGCGCTCAGCTCAATCCGGGAGCGGCGCATACGTTGGACCAACTCGCTGCGTTCATGAAGGAACATCCGGAGCGCACGATCGCGATCGAGGGCTACACCGATGCCGTCGGCAGCGAGCAGTCGAACCAGATGCTTTCGGAGCGACGTGCCATCGCGGTGAAGAACTCGTTGGTCGACCGCGGTATCGCGCCCAGTCGCCTCTCGGCGCGGGGTTTTGGCGAAGCCAAACCCCTGGCGAGCAATGACCACGCCGCAGGCCGGCAGCAGAACCGGCGGGTCGAGATCGTCTTCCCGGACAACGGTTGACTCGCGCGCGTGAATGCGGTCCGCCAGCGCCACCGACGAGACATGCCGCGATCCATGAAGGCCGTGCTCGTGGTCACGCTCAGACAACACGTGCTCGAATGACGGCTGTCCAATCACCGGTCCACCAGACATGAAGCTCGTCGTGGCGCTGGGCGGCAATGCGCTGCTGCGGCGCGACCAGCCGCTCACGGCCGAGAACCAACTGGAGAACATCCGCCACGCCGCCGCGCAGTTGGCCCGGGTGGCTGCAGACCACGACCTCGTGCTGACGCACGGCAACGGTCCGCAGGTGGGGCTGCTGGCGCTCCAGGCCGCCGCCTATGTCAAGGTCGAGGCCTACCCGCTGGACGTGCTGGGCGCGCAGACCGACGGCATGATCGGCTACCTGCTGGAGCAGGAGTTGGCCAACCTGCTACCGGCCACGCGCACGGTCACGACGCTCATCACGCGGGTGGAGGTCGATCCGCAGGACCCCGCTTTCAGGCATCCGACCAAGCCGATCGGACCGATCTACTCGAAGACTGAATCCGAGCGCATCGCCGCCGACAAGGGCTGGGTCATGGCGGCGGACGGTGAGGCATTCCGGCGCGTCGTGGCGTCGCCGCAGCCGCTGCGCGTGCTGGGCCTGCAGGCCATCCGTTGGTTGCTCGAGCACGGCGCGCTGGTCATCGCCGCCGGTGGCGGCGGCATCCCGGTGGCGCGCGACAGCGCAGGGATGGACCTTCAAGGCCTGCACGGCGTGGCCGCGGTGATCGACAAGGACCTGTGCAGCAGCCTGCTGGCGCGCGAGCTGCAGGCCGACGTGCTGGTCATCGCCACCGACGTGGCGGCGGTCTTCCTGGACTGGGGCCAGCCGACGCAGCGCGCCATCGGCAAGGTGACCCCTCAGGCCCTGGCCGGCCACGACTTCGCGGCCGGTTCGATGGGCCCGAAGGTCGAGGCGGCCCGGGCCTTCGTGCTGGCCACCGGCCATCGCGCGGTGATCGGTTCGCTCGACCGGATCGAAGAGCTGATCGCTGGCACTGCGGGCACCCAGGTCTGCACGGAGGCGGCAGGCGGTGCCGACACGCCGTGACGCTGTCTGGCCTGCCCGCTGCCTGGTGGGGCCTCGTCAAGCAGGTCGCGACCTCGTGGCTCGACGACTACGTGCCGAGCATGGGTGCGGCGCTGGCCTACTACACGATGTTCTCGCTGGCGCCCTTGCTGCTGATCGTGGTGTCGGTGGCCGGGCTCGTGTTCGGTGAAGACGCCGCCCGCGGCGAGATCCAGGCGCAGCTGCAAGACCTGATGGGCGAAGCCGGCGCGGGCGCGGTGCAGGGTCTGCTGGCCAGCGTGCGTGAGCCGGCCGAGGGCCTGACGGCCACCGCCGTGGGCCTGGTGCTGCTGCTTGTCGGCGCGACCACGGTGTTTGCCGAACTGCAGGACGCGCTCGACCGCATCTGGCGCGTGCCGGGACGGCTGCGCAAGACCGGCTGGCTCACGCTGGTTCGCGCCCGCCTGATGGCCTTCGGCATGATCCTCGCAGTGGGCTTCCTGCTCATCGTGTCGCTGGTCACCAGCGCCATGCTCGCTGCCGTGGGCCGGCGTCTGGGCCCGGTGTTCGGCGGCTGGCAGACGGTGGTGGAGACGGGCAATGCCGTCGGTGGCTTCCTGCTCGTGGCCTTCATGTTCGGTCTGATCTACAAAGTCATGCCGCGCCAGCGTGTGCTGGCCTCCGACGTATGGCTCGGCGCCTTGCTCGCGGCATTGCTGTTCACGGGCGGCAGGTTCGTCATCGGCGCCTACATCGGCCGCAGCGGCGTTGCGTCGGGCTTCGGTGCAGCCGGTTCGCTGGTGGTGGTGCTGCTCTGGGTGTACTTTTCAGCGCAGATCCTGCTGGTGGGTGCGGAGTTCACCTGCGTCTACGCCCGCACCTTCGGCTCCCGGAAGAGGGCGCCGCCGGATCACCACTGACGCTTCGTACCGATGCGTGCGCATGAGCAGCCGATTCACCGACGAACCGAACGGTGTCCGAGTCCGCCGTTGAACGGAACGAACACGCCGATGGAGCCACCCAACACGGTCCCGCCCACAACCCGAAGGAGCCCACATGAACCTCCGTGTCTTTTCGCTGACCCTGGTCCTGACCTTTGTCTTGTTGGCCGCTTTCGCGGTCCTGAACTGGCCCGCCATGGCTGGGCCGTCCACATTGAATCTCGGGTTTGCCGACGTCAGCGCTCCGCTCGGCATGGTCATGCTGGTGTTCACCGCCGCCATCAGCGGTCTGTTTGTCGTCTACATCGTCCTGTTGCAGGCCAGCGTCATCGTCGAGTCGCGGCGCTTGACGAAGGAGGTCAAGACTCAGCGCGAGCTTGCGGATACCGCAGAGGCATCCCGCTTCACCGAGCTGCGCACCTTGCTGGAAGTTGAGCTGCGCAAGATCGAATCGCAGGGTGCAGCATCCCACCGCGAGTTCGGCGCTCGGATCGAGCAGTCGGAGCGGGGCATGCAGGACAAGCTGGCGGAAGCGACGCGCACGCTGTCGGCGTATCTCGGCGAGATCGAGGACAAGCTGGACCGCGCTTTGGTCCCGGCGCCTGAGCTGGTTGGCGCTCCGCAAGCGTCGCGCTGACAACGCCGGGTTTGCGCATCAACGCCGTTGCGTCACGGCTGCGTGCACGACCCGTCCGATGGTCAAGCCCTGGCCGATGATCGAGAACACGACGATGCAATAGGTCATTGCCAGCACAATGTTGCGCTCGGGGCCCGCGGGCAGGGACAGGGCCAGCGCGACCGAGATGCCGCCACGCAGCCCGCCCCAGGTGAGTACCCAGCCCGAGCCTTTCGGCAGCTTGAATGCGCGCTCCAGCAGGCTGACCGGCAGCCCGACCGTGAGGGCACGCGCGGCGAGGGTGACCGCCATCGCCAAGGCGGCCGCGACGAAGATGCTGACCGAGAAGTTGACCAGCAGCATTTCCATGCCGATCAGCACGAAGAGCACGGTGTTCAGGATTTCATCGACCAGTTCCCAGAACAGATCGATGTAGCGCGGCAACTTTCACCTGCACCGAGTTGACCGCACATGCCACGACCAACATCGGGGTGATCGAGAGGTTCCTGCCGGTGAGGTTCGATGTCGCGCCGGGCGATGCCAGTTCGTGCGTGCGGGTCTTAGCCCCCCCGCTGCACCCGCGGCGACGACAGCGGCCCCCAATGGCAGCGGCGAGCAGCCGGCGCTGGCCAGCAGCTGCCAGCTCCGCAGCGCCAGCCAACCGGGACCGGCAGGCGCCTCAACCCCGAGTAGGTGGGCGCCTCGTCGATCAATTCGCCGACGAGCCGCGCCCGCCCATCGCGAGTCGTCAAACGATTGAGAGAAGCAATCATGTAGGGAACCCCAATACCCCCTCCCTGTATTGACATGGTGGGGGTCGTTGGTCCGAGTCCAATCGCGCCTATCAACATACCTCGAAGAAGCAAGGGCCTGGCAGAAATGCCGGGCCCTTTGTCTTTGGTGATACGGAAAAAGTACGAAAAACGACGATGCAGAGAAGGGGCTCAGTGCCGGGATTCGCTCAGCTGCGAAGGTACTGTCCAGTGATCGCGTCACGAATGGGTGTGGGACCTTCCAGGGTTCCCCCTGGTGCGTCAAGGACGCCTGCCAAAGCTGCGCCAAAGTACCCTAGGACCTGCTGCGTCGTCGTGGCTGCTGGCATACCGTGCGGGTTCGCGCTTGTTGATACAAGGGCTGTGCCTGCTGCACGGCAAAGCGCCGCTGCCGGAGCGTGTGCGGTCACCCGAACCGCCACGCCGCGGTGTTCGCCGACAAGCCATGGCGGCGTGCGGGCACTGCGCGGAGCAACCCAGGTGAAGGGGCCCGGCCAACTCGCGCGCATCTCCGCATAGCGCTCCGCGCTGAGGAGACCGGTGTCGACGTATGGTTCGACGCGAGACCACTCGGCCCCTAGCAATAGAGACCCCTGTCCCTCGGGGCGGGCCTTGAGTTGAAACAACGCCTCGACGCTGTCGCGACGGCGCGGTTCGGGCGAGGCGCGCGAGGCCCCCTTGCCCGCGCGCCGCGCCTGCCAAGCCGCGTTCACACCGGAGCGCCAGACTCCGGGTCTACAGCCGTTGGCGCCGCCGAGCGGCCAAGGACCGGCCAGGCAGGCGCCCGGAGCACTTGCGGCGGTGGGGCGAGCAGGGTGGCAGCGGGGGGGGGGGGGGAGAGCGTCATCGCACAGTCGAATTCGGCGAAAGTGAGATCCGCACCGTGGTCGGCAAGGCTGCCGCGCGTGTGCGGATCATTCCTCGCTTGCAGCGAGGACGAAGGCGATCTGTGGCTCGGTCGATGCAGGGGCCGTCAGGGCATCGATCACCCCCGTGCCAGGATGCCCCGGAAGGTATGCGGCGCGCAGGCGGGAAAACCCCTCCGAGGCCGCCGAAGCGTGCTCACTAGAATCTTTGTGCCCTGCACAACAAAGTCTCCCCGGAGCGCACCGAATGCCTGCAACCCGTCGATCTGCCAAGGCCTCTCCCGAGGCGGCTGCCGCATCGCAGCACGACGAGGCCGCTGTGCGCGTGCTGAAGAAGTATCCCAACCGGCGCCTCTACGACACGCAGTCGAGCAGTTACATCACCCTGGCCGATGTCAAGCAGATGGTGATGGGCGGGGAGTCCTTCGTCGTGCGCGACGCCAAGACTGGCGAGGATCTGACGCGCAGCATCCTGCTGCAGATCATCCTCGAGGAGGAGACCGGCGGCGTGCCCATTTTCAGCACGCAGATGCTCTCGCAGATCATCCGCTTCTACGGCCATGCGATGCAGGGCATGATGGGTTCGTACCTGGAGAAGAACCTGCAGACCTTCACCGACATCCAGCAGCGCTTCGCCGAGCAGTCCAAGGGGCTGTACGACCCGAAGGCAATGAACGCCGAGTTGTGGGCGAAGTTCCTGCAAGGCCAGGCGCCGGTGATGCAGGGCCTGATGGGCAATTACCTCGAGCAGTCCAAGAGCATGTTCCTGCAGATGCAGGAGCAGATGGCCAAGCAGGCCGAGTCGCTGTTCCCGGGCATGCCCGGCTTCACACCACCCAAGCGCTGAGCGCCCGGCGCCGGGCTGCGGCGACGCGAGAGCGGGCCCGAAGCTCATCGGCGAAAATCGCCGCATGACCGACATTGCTCCTGCCGCTTCCGCCGCCGCGCCGAAGATCGGCTTCGTTTCGCTGGGCTGCCCCAAGGCGCTGACGGACTCCGAACTCATCCTCACGCAGCTGCGCGCCGAGGGCTACGAAACCTCCAAGACCTTCGCCGGCGCCGACCTGGTGATCGTCAATACCTGTGGCTTCATCGACGACGCGGTGAAGGAGAGCCTGGACACCATCGGCGAGGCGCTGGCCGAGAACGGCAGGGTGATCGTCACCGGCTGCCTGGGCGCCAAGGCCGGGGAGGGCGGCGCCAACCTGGTGCGTCGGATGCACCCGAGCGTGCTCGCCGTCACCGGCCCGCATGCCACGCAGGAGGTGATGGATGCGGTGCACGTGCACGTGCCCAAGCCGCACGATCCGTTCATCGACCTCGTGCCGCCGCAGGGCATCAAGCTCACGCCGAAGCACTATGCCTATCTGAAGATCAGCGAGGGTTGCAACCACCGCTGCAGTTTCTGCATCATCCCGAGCATGCGCGGCGACCTGGTCTCGCGGCCGATCGGCGACGTCCTGTCTGAGGCGCAGCGCCTGTTCGAGTCGGGCGTGAAGGAACTGCTGGTGATCAGCCAGGACACCAGCGCCTACGGCGTCGATGTCAGGTATCGCACCGGGTTCTGGGACGGCATGCCGGTGAAGACGCGCCTGTCCGAACTGTGCGAGAAGCTCGCGCTGCTGGCCGAGCGCCACGGCGCCTGGGTGCGGCTGCACTACGTCTATCCCTACCCGCATGTCGACGAGATCCTGCCGCTGATGGCCGGCGGGCGCATCCTGCCCTACCTCGACGTACCGTTCCAGCATTCGCACCCCGACGTGCTCAAG
Source organism: uncultured Piscinibacter sp. (assembly GCF_937952055.1). Lineage (GTDB taxonomy): Bacteria > Pseudomonadota > Gammaproteobacteria > Burkholderiales > Burkholderiaceae_C > Piscinibacter. Next base: position 304,015 of record NZ_CALFYO010000020.1, on the reverse strand, counting down.
CGCATGAAGCGCCCGGCCAGCGGCGAGAAGAACCTCGAACGGCTGCAGCGCTGGCGCGAGATCTGCCCGGAGCTGGTGGTGCGCAGCACCTTCATCGCCGGCTTCCCCGGCGAGACGGAGGAGGAGTTCGAGCACCTGCTCGGCTTCATGCGCGAGGCGCAGATCGACCGCGCCGGTTGCTTTGCCTACTCGCCCGTGGAGGGTGCGGCGGCGAATCAGCTGCCCGGCATGCTCGAGCCCGCCTTGCGCGAGGAGCGCCGCGCGCGCTTCATGGCGGTGGCCGAGGAAGTGTCGGCGGACAAGCTGGCGCGCCGCGTCGGCGCGACGATGCAGGTGCTGGTCGACGAGGCGCCGGCGCTCGGCCGGCGCGGTGGCCTGGGCCGCAGCTACGCCGATGCGCCGGAGATCGACGGACGCGTGCGCCTGCTGGCGCCGGAGAAGGCCTCGAAGACGCTGAAGGTGGGCGAGTTCACGCGCGCGCGCATCGTCGCCGCGGAAGGCCACGACCTCGTTGGCGCACCGGTGTGAGCACGATGGCGACGAAGAAGCCCGATCCGGCCACGACGCTGATCCATCATCCCTACCGGCCGCCCGCGGGCTTCGCCGCGCCGCAGCCAGGGGTGTACAAGGCCTCGACCGTGATCTTCCCGAGCGTCGCGGCGCTGCGCGCGCGCAACTGGAAGTCCAAGGCCGGCTATACCTACGGCCTGCACGGTACGCCCACCACCTTCACGCTGGAGGAGCGCATCGCCACGCTGGAAGGCGGCTTGCAGACGCTGCTCGTGCCCAGCGGCCTGGCGGCGATCACGCTGGTCGACATGGCGCTGCTGAGATCGGGCGACGAAGTGCTCATTCCCGACAACGCCTACGGCCCGAACAAGGAATTCGCGCGCAACGAACTCGCCGGCTGGGGCATCACGCACCGCTTCTACGATGCGACGGATCCGGCCGCGCTGGCCGCGGCGATCGGCCCCGCGACGAAGCTGGTGTGGCTGGAGGCCGCCGGCTCGGTGACGATGGAGTTCCCCGACCTGCGCGCCCTGGTGGGCATCGCGCGCGAGCGTGGCGTGCGTGTGGCGCTGGACAACACCTGGGGTGCGGGCATCGCCTTCGACGCCTTCGATCTCGGCGACGGTCTCGGGGTCGACATCAGCTGCCACGCGCTCACCAAGTACCCCTCCGGCGGCGGCGACGTGCTGATGGGATCGGTGACCACGCGCGACGAGGCGCTGCACCTGCAGATCAAGTTCACCCACATGCGCACGGGCTGGGGGGTGGGCGCCAACGACGTCGAGGCGGTGCTGCGCTCGCTGCCCTCGCTGCCGCTGCGCTATGCGGCACAGGATGCGACAACACGGTCGCTCGCCCGCTGGTGGCAGGGGCGCCCGGAAGTGGCGCAGGTGCTGCACCCGGCGCTGCCGGGCTCGCCGGGACACGAGCACTGGGCGTCGAGCTGCCGCGCCGCGGCCGGCCTGTTCTCGGTGGTGTTCGACGAGCGCTTCAGCCTGGCGCAGGTCGACGCCTTCGTCGACGCGCTGCGCCTGTTCAGGATCGGCTACTCCTGGGCTGGGCCGGTGAGCCTGGCGGTGCCGTACACGCTGGCGACGATGCGCGAGCGGCCGGCCTGGACGGGCACGCTGGTGCGTTTCTCGGTCGGGCTGGAGGCAGCGGCCGACCTCATCGCCGACTGCGAGCAGGCGCTCGAGCGAGCGCTGGGCGTCTCAGGCCTTGGCTGAGACCTTGTGCCGCATGAGGCGGCCCTTCTCGCGTTCCCAGTCCTTCTTCTTCTCGGTCTCGCGCTTGTCGTGCTGCGCCTTGCCCTTGGCCAGCGCGATCTCGACCTTCACGCGGCCGCCCTTGTAGTGCAGGTCCAGCGGCACGAGGGTGAATCCCTTCTGCTCGACCTTGCCGATCAGCCGCCGGATCTCCTCCTTGTGCATCAGCAGCTTCTTGGTGCGATCGGCCTCCGGGTGCACGTGGGTGGACGCGCTGCGCAGGGCATTGATGCGGCAGCCGATCAGGTACAGCTCGCCGTCGCGGATCAGCACGTAGCCGTCGGTCAGCTGCACCTGGCCGGCGCGAATCGCCTTGATCTCCCAGCCGTCCAGCACGATGCCGGCCTCGAAACGCTCCTCGATGTGGTAGTCGTAGCGGGCGCGGCGGTTTTCGGCGATCGACATGGAGTCCAGTTGAGGCCGAGGGCGGCCAATACAATCTGATCATTGTATGAAGCACGTGAAGAAGTCGGTCTTGCTGTGGTACTCGCCGCGCGAGATGTACACACTCGTCACGGGCATCCCGGACTACCCGGACTTCCTGCCGTGGTGCGAACGCGCCGAGGTGCTCGAGCAGCACGACGGCGGCATGACGGCGCGGCTGCACCTCGCCTACGCCGGCGTACGTCATGCGTTCACCACGCGCAACGCGCATGTGCCCGACGTCTCGGTCGAGGTGGATCTGGTCGACGGTCCGTTCTCGCTGCTCGAGGGAAGCTGGCGCTTCAGCGCGCTGGCCATGCCGGGCGACGACGAGGCGCAGGCTTGCCGCATCGATTTCGACCTGCGCTACGCCTTCAGCAGCAAGGCGCTGGAGGCGGTGGTCAGCCCGGTGTTCGACCGCGTCGCCAACACCTTCGTCGATTCCTTCGTGCGGCGCGCCGAGGAAGTCTATGGCCCCCGCTGAGACGCTGCGCGTCAGCGTGGCCTACAGCCCGGGCGCCGGAGTGGTCGACGAGTCGGAACTCCGTGTGCGTTCCGGTGCCACGCTGATCGACGCCATCCGCGCCAGCGGCGTGCTGGAGCGCCATGCCGAGCTCGACATCGCGCAGGCGAAGCTGGGCATCTGGGGCCGCGTGCAGCCGCCGGACACGCCACTGCGCGAGAGGGACAGGGTCGAGATCTACCGATGCCTGCGGGTCGACCCGAAGGAGGCGCGTCGACAGCGCTATCGCAAGACGGGCAGGTCGGGGAAGCCGGCAGAGAGCGACCGCACGGCCCGCCGCAGCGGCTGAGTGGGCTACTTCGCGCAGTCGGCGTTGACCATGTCGCGGGCGCGCTTGAGCTCCTCGGCGCGCATGGTGTCGTCGATGACCTCGCGTTCGCCCTTGTCGTTGACGCGTGCCATGCGCATGCCGCTCTCGAGCGTGCGGATGTGTTCGCGGGCGCGCTGGCAGTTCTCCGCCTTCGCGGCGGCGACGCGCTGCTCCTCGGCCTTGACCTTGGCGGCCTGTTCCTGCTCGGCCTTCTTGCGCTTGGCCTCGAGTTCGGCATCCACGTTCTTCGGCACGAGCAACGGCGCCGATGCGGCCGGGGCTGGCAACCCCGCCGGAGTGGCGCGCAGCGTGTTCTGGTTCGGGCGTTGCAGGATGTCCCTGTCGGCCACGCCGGACGGCGGCGGCAGGTCGCTGTACTGGATCTGGCCGTTCGCGCCGCGCCATTTCCATTGCGCAGCGGCCGGCTGCGCCAGCATGGCGCCCAGCAGGGCGAGCGAGATGACGGCGAGACTGCGACGCATGGCAGGCGACTTCTGCATTGACAACGATGGCGCAGTTTAGCGGCGCGCCCCGGCCTCGAACTGCGCAATCGGTCACAAAGCGTGCCGTACTGCGCGATCCGTATAATTCGCTTTTGCGTCTGGAGCTTTCCTCATGCGCCTTCTCGGCAAAGCGCTCACCTTCGACGACGTGTTGTTGGTGCCCGCCTTCTCCCAGGTGTTGCCGCGCGACACCTCGCTGGCCACCCGGCTGACCCGAAACATCCAACTGAACATGCCGCTGGTGTCCGCTGCGATGGACACCGTCACCGAGGCGCGCCTGGCGATTGCCATCGCCCAGGAGGGCGGCATCGGCATCGTGCACAAGAACCTCACGCCCAAACAGCAGGCGGCCGAGGTGGCACGCGTGAAGCGCTACGAGTCGGGCCTGCTGAAGGACCCGATCACCATCTCTCCCGGCGTGCCGGTGCGCCACGTCATGGAGCTGTCGAAGCAGCACGGCATCTCGGGCTTCCCGGTGGTCGACGAGGGCCGCGTCGTCGGCATCGTCACCAACCGCGATCTGAGGTTCGAGACCCGGCTCGACGCGCCGGTGCGCGAGATCATGACGCCGCGCGAGCGCCTCGTCACGGTGCGCGAGGGCGCCTCGCTGGCCGATGGCAAGGCGCTGATGCACCAGCACAAGCTGGAGCGCGTGCTGGTCGTCAACGATGCCTTCGAACTGCGCGGTCTGATGACGGTGAAGGACATCACCAAGCAGACCAGCTTCCCGAACGCCGCGCGCGACGCGCAAGGCAAGCTGCGCGTCGGCGCCGCGGTCGGCGTCGGCGAGGGCACCGAGGAGCGCGTCGACCTGCTCGCCAAGGCGGGGGTCGACGTGCTGGTGGTGGACACCGCCCACGGCCACAGCGCCGGCGTGATCGAGCGCGTGCGCTGGGTGAAGAAGAACTACCCGCAGGTCGACGTGGTCGGCGGCAACATCGCCACCGGCGCGGCGGCGCTGGCGCTGGCCGAAGCCGGTGCCGACGGCGTCAAGGTCGGCATCGGCCCGGGGTCGATTTGCACCACCCGCATCGTCGCCGGCGTCGGCGTGCCGCAGATCACCGCGATCGACAACGTCGCCCGTGCGCTGGCCGGCTCCGACGTGCCGCTGATCGCCGACGGCGGCATCCGCTATTCGGGCGACATCGCCAAGGCGATCGCTGCCGGTGCGCACACGGTGATGATGGGTGGCATGTTCGCCGGCACCGAGGAGGCGCCCGGCGAGATCGTGCTGTTCCAGGGTCGCAGCTACAAGAGCTACCGGGGCATGGGTTCGATCGGTGCGATGCAGCAGGGCAGCGCCGACCGCTACTTCCAGGACAACACCGGCGCCAATCCGAACGCCGACAAGCTCGTGCCCGAGGGCATCGAGGGCCGCGTCCCCTACAAGGGCTCGATGGTCTCGATCGTCTTCCAGATGGCCGGCGGCCTGCGCGCGTCGATGGGTTACTGCGGCTGCGCGACCATCGAGGAGATGCGCAGCAAGGCCGAGTTCGTCGAGATCACTTCGGCCGGAATTCGCGAGAGCCACGTCCACGACGTGCAGATCACGAAGGAAGCGCCGAACTATCGGCTGGATTGAGAGCGTTCGTGAGCCAAGCCGTTCCGGCCACACCAAAGCGAGGGCCGCGGCAGGCCGCGATGCCCTTCATCATGCTGACGGTGCTGATCGACATGCTGTCGGTCGGCCTGATCATCCCCGTGCTGCCGACGCTGGTGGGCCGCTTCACCAGTTCCCCGACGGAGCAGGTGGCCTGGTACGGCGTGATCGCCTTCACCTACGGCTTCGCGCAGTTCGTCGCCTCGCCGGTGCTCGGAGCGCTGTCCGACCGCTACGGTCGCCGGCCCGTGCTGCTGATCGGCTTCTGTGGCCTGGCCATCAACTTCTTCGTCACCGCGATGGCCGCGGCGCTGTGGATGCTGATCGCCTCGCGGCTGGTCGGAGGGGCGATGCAGGCCAACGCCGCGGTGGCCAACGCCTACGTCGCCGACATCAGCAGCCGCGACGATCGCGCCAAGCGCTTCGGCATGCTCGGTGCGATGTTCGGCATCGGCTTCATGCTCGGCCCCGTCCTTGGCGGCCTCCTCGGCGCGATCGATCTGCAGTTGCCGTTCTTCGTCGCCGGCGCGCTGGCGCTGGCCAACCTGGCCTACGGCTGGTGGGTGCTGCCGGAGTCGCTGCCTCGCGAGCGGCGCCGCCCCGTCGCGCTGAAGGCGCTCAATCCGGTGGCCTCGCTGTACGGGCTGGCGCGCCTGAAGGGCGTGGGCCTGCTCGTGGCGGTGATTGCCTGTGCAGGGCTGGCACAGTTCATCCTCTACACCGTGTGGGTGCTGCATGGCAGCCTGAAGTTCGGCTGGGGGCCGAAGGAAAGCGGCTGGTCGCTGTTCGTCATCGGCGTGATGTCGGTGCTGGTGCAGGGCTTCCTGCTCGGCAAGTTGCTGAAGGTGTTCAGCCCGCAGCGCCTGGCCCTGCTCGGACTGCTGTCGTCGACCGTGGCGTTCGCGCTGTGGGGTGCGGCCTGGCAAAGCTGGGTGGTGTTCGCGGTGATCGTCGCCAACGTGTTCGGCTTCACCACCGCCTCGTCGATCCAGAGCATCGTTTCCAGCGCGGCCGACGCCAGCCAGCAGGGCGAGGCCATGGGTGCGGTGAGCTCGCTGAACAGCCTCATGGCGGTGCTCGCCCCGATGATCGCCACGCCGCTGCTCGGCGCCGTGTCCCACTTCCCGCAGGGCGACTGGCGCATCGGCGCACCGCTGTACTTCTGCGCTGCGCTGCAGGCCGTCTCGCTGGCCCTGGCCTGGCTGCACTTCCGATCCTCGCGGCACACCGTGTCCGAACCGCCGGGCGCGCCGGCCTCCTCCTGAGCTGCTGCCATCCATGCACGACAAGATCCTCATCCTCGACTTCGGCTCCCAGGTCACGCAGCTGATCGCGCGGCGCGTGCGCGAGGCGCATGTGTACTGCGAGATCCACCCGAACGACATCAGTGACGCATTCATCCGCGAGTTCTCGCCCAGAGGCGTCATCCTTTCGGGCAGCCACGCCAGCACCTACGAGGAGCACGAACTGCGCGCGCCGCAGGCGGTGTGGGAACTGGGCGTGCCGGTGCTGGGCATCTGCTATGGCATGCAGACGATGGCCGCCCAGCTCGGCGGCAAGGTCGAGTGGAGCGACCATCGCGAGTTCGGCTACGCCGAGGTGCGCGCGCGCGGCCACACGAGGCTGCTCGAGGGCATCCAGGACTTCGCCACGCCCGAGGGGCACGGCATGCTCAAGGTCTGGATGAGCCACGGCGACAAGGTCACCGAGCTGCCGCCCGGCTTCAAGCTGATGGCCTCCACGCCGAGTTGCCCGATCGCCGGCATGGCCGACGAGGCGCGCGGCTACTACGCGGTGCAGTTCCATCCCGAGGTCACGCACACGCTGCAGGGCCGCGCCCTGCTCGAGCGCTTCGTGCTGGAGATCGCCAAAGCGAGGCCCGACTGGATCATGCGCGACCACATCGCCGAGGCGGTGGCGCGGATCCGCGAACAGGTCGGCGACGAGGAGGTGATCCTCGGCCTGTCGGGTGGCGTCGACTCCAGCGTCGCCGCCGCGCTGATCCACCGCGCCATCGGTGACCAGCTCACCTGCGTGTTCGTCGACCACGGTCTGCTGCGCCTGAACGAGGGACGCATGGTGATGGAGATGTTCGCCGGCCGGTTGCACGCGAAGGTGGTGCATGTGGACGCCAGCGAGCAGTTCCTCGGCCACCTGAAAGGCGTGACCGACCCCGAGCAGAAGCGCAAGATCATCGGCCGCGAGTTCGTCGAGGTGTTCCAGGCCGAGGCGAAGAATCTCAGGTCGGCCAAGTGGCTGGCGCAGGGCACGATCTACCCCGACGTCATCGAGTCGGGCGGCGCCAAGACCAAGAAGGCCACCACGATCAAGAGCCACCACAACGTCGGCGGCCTGCCCGAGACGCTGGGCCTGAAGCTGCTCGAGCCGCTGCGCGACCTGTTCAAGGACGAGGTGCGCGAACTCGGCGTGGCGCTCGGCCTGCCGCACGACATGGTCTACCGCCACCCGTTCCCCGGGCCGGGCCTGGGCGTGCGCATCCTCGGCGCGGTGAAGCGCGAGTACGCCGAACTGCTGCGCCGCGCCGACGCGATCTTCATCGAGGAACTGCGCATGGCCATCGACGAGCACTCCGGCAAGAGCTGGTACGACCTGACCAGCCAGGCCTTCGCCGTCTTCCTGCCGGTGAAGAGCGTCGGCGTGATGGGCGACGGCCGCACCTACGACTACGTGGTGGCGCTGCGCGCCGTGCAGACCAGTGACTTCATGACAGCCGACTGGGCCGAACTGCCCTACACGCTGCTGAAGAAGGTGTCGAGCCGCATCATCAACGAGGTGCGCGGCATCAACCGCGTGACCTACGACGTCTCGAGCAAGCCGCCGGCGACGATCGAGTGGGAGTAGGGGGGCCGTTTAAAAGCAACAACTTACGAGGCTCGTTGATGATTCGGGAATCGAGCGTCAACGAGTCCTGGTTCGTTGATTCATGTGGACTTTTTCGGCGCGACGGTCGCAGCGATGTCGGTTGTTGTGACGGTAACGCGGCCATGGGCCGCGCAGTCACGGCTTCGAGTCACGCTCGCTGCCCAGTCGCTCCGGAACCGACGGTTCGGTTCGTTGTGGCGCTCCGGACGCGCGGCGCCAGCTCGGCCAGGGCGGCGGTCCGCGACCGGCGCGATCGCTCGCCGCGCTTCGTGGGATGCTGAGTGCCACACCTGCGCTGCGTCCTCGTCCTGCGAACCGATCTTGGTCTCCATTCCCGCGCCGTGCCGCCTGACTGGTCGCTCAAGCGGGACTGCCACCGGCAAGGCACTTGGCCCGCGAGGCGCTCGCTGTCATCATCCGCCTCGCGGGCCAAGCGCCTCACCGGCGTCAGCCCCTTAGCTCAAACGCCATGGCCGCATTCGGCGGTCCAGCGACCGCGCTATGGCAAGGCCGCGAACGCTTAGCGCAAGCTCGCCAGCACCCGGTCCACCATCACCCCGGACTGGCCCAGATAGTTGGCCGGGTCGCAAAGCCTCGCCAGCGCTGCGCGATCGAGGTGCGCGTTGATCTCGGGGTGCTCGGTCAGCAGGTCGAGCAGCGGGCGCTGCTGCGCGATCGCCTCGCGGCAGATGTCGTAAACCAAGTCGTGCGCGTACTCGCGCCCGATGTACGGGCCCAGCCCCATCATCACCGCCTCGCTCATCACCAAGCCGTGGGTCAGGTCGATGTTGCGCCGCATCGCCGCGGGGTCGACGACCAACCCCTCGACAACCACCCGCGACTGCTTCAGCGCGCCGGCCAGCAAGCAGAACGCCTCGGGCAGCACGATCCATTCGATCTGCCACGGCCCTGTCGAACGCTCGTGGTCCGCGACCATCGCATCCATCAGCGCGGCGGCGTGCTGTCGCAGCACGCTGATCGCGCCGTGGATGTACGCGCTGCTGATCGGGTTTCGCTTCTGCGGCATCGTGCTGCTGCTGCCGCGGCCGTGGTAGTACGGCTCCTGCACCTCGCCGACCTCGGTCTGCATCATCAGCTTGACGTCCATGCTGAGCTTGCCGAGCGTGCCACCGACCAGCCCGAGGAACGCGCCGACCTCGGCGATGCTGTCGCGCACGGTGTGCCACGCAATCAGCGGCTGCCCCAGGCCGAGTTCCGCGCAGAGTCTGGCCTGAGTTTCCATCGCACCCTTGTCGAGCGACGCCAGAGTGCCGGCCGCGCCGGCGAACTCGCCGACCAGCACCCGCGGGCGCAGCTGCGCCAGCCGCTCGCGATGGCGCTCGATGGCGGCCAGCAAGCTCGCAACCTTGAAGCCGAACGTGATCGGGATCGCCTGCTGCAGGTTGCTGCGGCCAATCATGGGCGTATCGCGGTGCTGCTTGGCCAGTTTCGCCATCGCGGCCGAGATCGCGGCGAGCTCGCGGTCGACAATGTCCAGGCCCTCGCGGATCTGCAGCACGGTGGCGGTGTCGGTGATGTCCTGCGTCGTCGCACCCCAGTGCACGAACTCGCCGAGCTTGTCGCGGCACAGCAGGTTGAGCTGCGACACGACGCCGAGGATCGGGTAGCCGATGCGCTCGGTCTGCGCCCGCAGCTTGACCATGTCGATCTGGTCCAGGTGGCAATGGCTGACGATTTCGTCGGCGGCTTCCTGCGGAATCAGGCCCAGGCGGGCCTGGACGATCGCCAGCGCGCGCTCGATCTCGACGTACTTGGCGGTGCGGTTCTCGTCCGACCAGACATGTCGCATCTCGTCGCTGCTGAAGATGCCCTGAAAGATCGAGGAGTCGATGATGGTGGAGGCCATGGGGATGTCCTTTGTGAAACGAAGAATTCGAAGCGGGCGCCCCGGGACCGTCAGGCGCCCGCGCGCCGCAGCAAGCGTCGGGCCTGGAGCACGACGGGTCGATCGATCATCCGGCCGTCGAGCCGGGCCGCCCCGGGCGAAGCGGCTTCGGCCGCCAGCACGCGCCGCGCCCAGTCCAGCGCCTGGGCATCGGGCGCCAAGGCACGATGCACCACCGCGATCTGCCGGGGATGGATACAGAGCTTGGCGCCGAAGCCGTGCCGGCGCGACCACGCCAGGTCGGCCAGCAGGCGCGCCTCGTCGTCGAGCTGCGGCGTGACGCCGGCCACCGGCGATGGCAAGCCGGCCGCGCGCGACGCCACAGTCAGGCGGCCGGCCGCATAGACCAGTGCGTCGGCATCGTCGGCGATGTCGAGATCGAGGTCGAGCGCGAAATCGAGCGTCCCGAACACCAGCCGCACCACACCCGGGGCCGCGGCCACGCTATCGGCCCGCGCGATGCCGACGGCGCTCTCGACCAACGCCAGCACCTGGATGCCGGGCGCCCGGGCGCACACCGCGGCAACCTGACCCGCTTCTTCGGCCTTGGGCAGCATGGCAATCGCGATGCCGGTCTCGCGCAGCAATTGCAGATCGTCGGCGAACCCGGGGTGATGGGCGTCGTTGATTCTGACGACGACGCGTTGGCGGTCTTCTGCCGCGGCGGCCGCGATCCAGTCGGCGATGGCATTGCGCGCGAAGGCCTTCGCATCGCCGGCGACCGCATCCTCCAGATCGAGAACCACCGCGTCGGCCCCGCTGGCCAGGGCCTTGGCAAAGCGCTCGGGCCGGTTGCCGGGGACGAACAGGTAGGTGCGCGGCAGCTCCATGTCAGATCGCCTCGGCGGCGCGCAGCGCGCGGATGCCGTCCGCGCCGATGCCGAGTTCGGCGAGCACGGCATCGGTGTGTTCGCCGAGCGCCGGCACGGGATCCATCCGCGGGCCCTCGTTCCATGTGCCCGGCGGCAGCATCGCCGGGATCGAACCGGCCGGCGTGCCGACCTCGCGCCACCGGCCTCGTGCATGCAGCTGCGGGTGCTCCCAGACCTCGTGCATGGTGTTGACGCGGGCATTGGCAATCTGCGCGGCCTCCAGCCGTTCCACCACCTGCGGCGCGCTCAGCCCGCTGAAGGCCTCGACGATTAGGGCGCGCAGTTCGTCCCTGGCGGCGACGCGCTTCGCGTTGCCCGTGAAGCGTGGGTCGGTGGTCAGGGCGGGCTGCTGCAGCACGACCTCGCAGAACTTGGCCCACTCGCGCTCGTTCTGCAGCCCCATCATCACCGAGGCGCCGTCTCCGGTCGGGAACGGCCCGTACGGGTAGATCGTCGCGTGCGCCGCGCCGGTCCGCGGCGGCGGTGGCGCGCCGTCGAAGGCGTAGTACAGCGGGTAGCTCGTCCATTCGGCCAGCGACTCGAGCATCGAGATGTCGATGTGCTGGCCCTGGCCCGTCTGGGCGCGCTGCATCAGCGCGGCCAGGATGTTGGTGTAGGCGTACATGCCGGCGGCGATGTCGGCTATCGACGGGCCTGCCTTGCAGGGCTCGTCGGCCGTGCCGGTCACCGACACGAAGCCAGCCTCGCTCTGGATCAGCAGGTCGTAGGCCTTCTTGTCGCGGTAGGGGCCGTCGGCGCCGTAGCCCGAGATGTCGCAGACGATGATGCCGGGCTTCAGTGCAGCGAGCCGCCCGTAGCCCAGGCCCAGCCGCGCGGCGGCGCCTGGGGCGAGGTTCTGCACCACGACATCAGCCTTCTCCAGCACCAGCCGCTCGAGGACTCGCGCAGCGTCGGGGTGCTTGACATCGAGCGTGACGCTCTCCTTCGAGCGGTTTGTCCAGACAAAGTGCGATGCCAGGCCGCGCACACGCGCGTCGTAGCCGCGGGCGAAGTCGCCCGAGCCGGGGCGTTCGATCTTGATGATGCGTGCGCCGAGGTCGGCGAGCTGGCGCGTCGCGAACGGTGCCGCGATCGCGTGCTCGAGCGTGACGACGGTGATGCCTCGAAGGGGTTGCATGCGGATCCTGGCGGAAGGAGGGTTGGGGAAAGAGAGTCAGCGCAGGGTGGCCACCGCGTCCATCGTCAGCCAACCCTCGTGGTCCTGCGCCCAGAGCTTGACCGTATTGCCCTGAGGGCGACCGTTGACCTTGAACGGGTGCAAGTCGAAGGTCGGGCGCACCGCCTTGAAGCGAAAGGTCTCGACCTGTGCATCCGGCGCATGGCGTCGCACCAGATCCATCAGCAGCGTCGCGATCAGCGGGCCATGGACGATCAGGCCGGGATAGCCTTCGACCTCGGTCACGTACCTGCGGTCGTAGTGGATGCGATGGCCATTGAAGGTCAGCGCCGAGTAGCGGAACAGCAGCACGTCGTCGGGCACGATCTCGCGCTGCCAGGCAGCATCGGCGTCGGCCTTCTGCGGCGGGGGCTCGACGTCGGTCGGCTTCTTCGCTTCACGGTAGACGATGTCGTGGAATTCGACCAGCGCCGCCTCGGCGGCGCCGTTGCAGCGCAGCTCGTGCCGCACCTTGACGAATACCAGGGTGCCGGTCCGGCCTTGCTTGATCGTCACGTCGTCGATGGTCGAACGGCGCTCGACGGCATCGCCGACCCGAATCGGGGCGCGGAACTCGAACTGGCTGCCGGCCCACATGCGCCGGGGCAGCGGCACCGGCGGAAGGAAGCCGCCGCGCTTGGCATGGCCGTCGGGACCGATCTCGCTTTGCCGGTGCAGAGGCAGAAAGTACAGCCAATGCCACAGCGGTCGAAACGGCGTGCCGTCCGGCACGTCGGCGCTCGGGTGATCCAGGGTTGCGTCCAGCGCCTTGATCGGGGTCGGTCCGATGCGGTCGGTGACGACTTCGCTGCGGCCGATCCAGGTGGTCAGGTCCATATCCGTGGTCATGTGTGTCTCCATTCGCTGGTGCTGGTGAGTCATCTATCCCGGCGGTGTGCAGCGAAGTTTCCGGCGCGACGTCTTGATAGGGAAGTGCAAGATTCGGATCGATTGATGTGTGGAGAACATTAACAATCTTCGCGATGCGCGTGCCGCGGTGGTGCCGATTGCTCGGTACGCGCCGGTAAACGGCGGGTCGGCGCCACTCGACGGGTGTGCGAGACGCGCATCTCCGACGCTCGGCCTGTGCGCGCTATTCAGGGCCCGCCGCGAGGGCCGACGGCCGACGCTTCTCGATCGCCCACTTCAGCAGCGCCGCAGCTCGGTAGACGCCGTGCGCGAACTTGCCGTAGGGCATCGTCGCGAACAGCGCCATCACGAAGCCCAGATGCACCGCCAGCAGCAGCGCCAGAGCGCCGGTGTCGCGCCATGCCGTCAGCAGCAAGCCGGTTGTGGCCGTGCCGAAAAGCAGCGCGATGAAGCCCATGTCCATCGCTACCTGCGTCGGCTCGACATGCCGCGGATGGCGCCTGCGGCGCAGTCGCCACAGCCCGGCGCTGCCGATGGCGAGCAACAACCCGCCGGTGACGCCAAGCAGTTTGGGCAGCGAGGTGAAGGCGTAGGGCGCGATCCAGCCGAACACGTAGTGGTAGGCCGTGCCTACGCATGTAGCGGCGAAGCAAAGCCCGAAGCCGTAGAACGTCAAGTGGTGCAGGCGCCGCCGCGCCAGCGTGAAGGCATCGTCGGTCTCGTTGCAGCCTTCGCCGTGCCCACCGTCGAGGTACTTCAGTCGCAGGACGTCACGGGTGGCCTCTGCCAGCGCTGCAGCCGATGTGGGGCCGGCTGCCTGGCCGCGCCAGAAGCGCCGCACGCCCATCGCCAGCGCCAGCAGCGCGAAGCCGAACACCGGCGCGAAGATCGCGGCCATCAACCCGTGCGGAAAGACGCGGTAGAAGTCGCCTGCCAGGGGCTCGTGCCAGAGCGTGCCTGTCAGCGCCAGTGCAAGCACGAGGAACAAGGCCATTGCGGCCGCCAGCGACATCGACACGAACAGCCCGTTGCGTGCGTACAGCGCGCCCAGTGCGGGCGGCCATGCGTGCTCGGCGTAGGTCCGTGCGCGCACCTGCGCCATCGCGCGCGGCACGGCCACGGCGAACTCGTGCGGCGGCGCGTACTGGCAGGCGTGCAGGCAGGCGCCGCAGTTGTGGCAGAGGTTGGCGAGGTAGTGCAGGTCGGCGCGCGGAAACTCGAGGCGACGCGTCATCGCCGGGAAGACCGCGCAGAAACCTTCGCAGTAGCGGCACGCATTGCAGATCTGCAGCACGCGCGCGACCTCGGCCTCGGCGGCCGAGAGCGCCGCCACTGCCGCGGGCGCCGGCGGGGGCGGAACGTGGCCCTCGGCGGTGGCGGCCGCCTCACGCACCAGTTGTTCGAGCGGCGCCATGCCGGTCCTCCTGCATCGATGTGACGGCCGCGGCCGCCTGTGCCCCGGCGATCCGGCCGAAGGCCGTGCCGATGCTCATGCCGACGCCGGCGGTGTAGCCTCTGCCGAGCACGTTGCCGGCCATCATCTCGCCGGCAACGAACAGGTTCGGGCTCGGCCGACCGCCGAAGCGCACCGCGGCGGTCTCGTCGGTCTTGAGCCCCAGGTAGGTGAAGGTCACGCCCGGGCGAACGGCGTAGGCGACGAACGGCGGCGTGTCGATCGGCAGCGCCCAATGGGTCTTCGGCGGCGCCAGACCCGCGGTGCGGCAATCGTCGAGGTGCGTGTGATCGAAGCGGCCGGGGCGACAGGCGGCGTTGTAGGCCTCGAGGCTGCGCACGAAGCGCGCCTCGTCGATGCCGATCGCGCGCGCCAGCGCCGGCAGCGTCTCGGCGCGCATGCCCGCGAACACCGGCGGCATGAAGCGGCCGGCCGCCTTGGCGTCAATCACCGACCACGCGATCTGCCCCGGCTGCTGCGCGACCAGCCGACCCCAGATCGCATAGCGCTTGGGCCAGAAGTCCTCGCCTTCGTCGTAGAAGCGCTCGCCGTCGCGGTTGACGACGACGCCGAGCGAGACGCAGTCGATGCGGGTACAGATGCCGCCGTCGTACAGCGGCGCGCGGGCGTCGATCGCGACCATGTGCGCCTGCGTTGGATCGCCGACCGGGTCGGCGCCGGCGTCGAGCGCGAAGCGCAACAGCACGCCGGTGTTGAAGCGCGTGCCGCGGATCAGGAAGTTGTCGGCCGGCCATTCACCGCGCTCGTTGCGGCCCCAGGCCTCGCGCAGCCACTCGCGGTTGGACTCGAAGCCGCCAGCCGCGAGCACGCAGGCGCGCGCCTGGATGCGTTCGCCACGCACGAAGGCGGCAACGAACTGGCCGTCTCGCAGTTCGATGCGGTCGACCGGCGACTCGTAGCGCACCTGCACCCCCAGGCCCTCGGCGCTGCGGTAGTAGGCGTTGACGAGCGCCTTGCCGCCACCCATGAAGAAGGCATTGGTGCGTGCAGTGTGCAGCGCGCCCGACAGCGAGGGCTGGAAGCGCACGCCGTGGCGCGCCATCCACGGGCGGCAGGTGGCCGAGTCACGGATCACCCGGCGCGCGAGGACTTCGTCGGTGAGACCGCCGGTGACCTTCAGCAGGTCCTGCCAGAACTCTTCCTCGGGGTATGACTCGACCAGCACATCCTGCGGTGCGTCGTGCATGCATCGCAGGTTGCGCACGTGCATCGAGTTACCGCCGCGCCACTCGCGCGGTGCGGCCTCGAGCAACAGCACCGACGCACCCGCTTCGCGCGCCGTCAGCGCGGCACAAAGCGCTGCGTTGCCACCGCCGATCACCAGGACATCGACCATGGGCTCTCCTCCTGGAAGCGGTTCCTGGGGCCGGCCCCCCGGGCCGCAGGGCTATCGGCCCGGCACCTGTCAATTGATGAAAGCGGGGCCCACACTTCGCCGGGCCCCGTGATTGCGGTCGGGCTCGAGCCCTCGGCCTTCCACCAGGCCGATGTCAGAACCTGTGGATGAGGCCGAGCTCGTAGCCCGTCGACGACCCGCCGCCGAGAAGGCCCGAGGGGCCGCCCGGGATCGTGTAGCGCGCCCCTCCATCGTTCGAGATTCGGGCCAGGCTCGAGTACGCCGCGGTGCGCTTGGACAGGTAGTAGACGTAGCCGAGTCCGAGCTTCGTCGCGTCGTTGGCGCTGACGTTCGTCGTGCCGGCGCGGCCCTCCATGTTCACCTTGTGCCACGACGCCTTGACGACGTGAAGCCCGAAGGTGGCTGTGGCACCGATCAGCAGGTTGGTCTGCTTGGCGACGTCGTACTTCAGCTGCCGCCAGGCCGCTGTCAGTTCCACCGGCCCGAGGATGTAGTTGCCCCCGACCGCGGTGTCGCGGAACTTGTCAACCGTCGTCAGGCTATTTTCGGACTGCATCGTCGCCGCGGAGAGGCCGAAGGCCTTGGTCGAATAGCCCAGGCGGGCACCGACGACCTTGGTGCGCCCGACCGTGACATCTCCGCCCTCGCCGGCGGCGACCATCACTTCACCCTCGATGCCGTTCAGCTTTGGAAGCAGGTACTGCACCGCGTTATCGGCGCGCACCGTGGTGTTGTCGTTCGAGCCAAATGCCGACCGGATCGGGCCGGACGGCGAGCTGGAAAAGAAATCGCTCGTGCGCGCGACGCCGACGTAGGAGAACGGGTCGTAGCGGCTCCAGTTCCGGTAGGTGGGGACAAAGTCGCGGCCGAGGCGGATCTCGCCCAGGCTCTTGCTGACGAGGCTGACCGTCGAGCGTCGGTCCCAGAACTTGCTGCTGCTCGCGGTACTGCCGGTGTCGAGCAGCAGCCCATGCTCGAGATGGAAGCTGGCGCTCAGGCCACCACCCAGATCCTCGACCCCGCGAACGCCGATCCGGCTGGTGGCGTTGGACCCGCTGACGAGGCTGCTGATCGAGCCGCGGTCCTGGTTGTCGACATGGCGCACGGCGGCATCGGCGATGCCGAACACAGTCACGTTGCCCTGCGCGTGCGCCATCGGCACGATGGACAGGCCGGCGATGCCAGCGGCGAGAACGTAATTCCTCATCGGGGGAGTCTCCTGGTCGGTAGGTCGGTCGCGCCGGACGCCGAAGGGCAGGTACCGGCAACTCACCGCCGGGATGATTCAGGTGATCGCCCTCGATGTGAATTGCATAGTTGCGATCGATTGATGCGCCAGGCGCATTGTTCTGCGACCTTCGAGCCGGTGCACCGCGGGTGTCGCGGCGCGCAGGAGGCTGGCGTCAGCCGGCCTTGCCCTTCGATCGCCTGGACCGAGAAGGCACCGGTCCCGGCGCAGTCGCTTGCCCCCGCCGAGCGCCGCACAGCTCGTACAGTTGCTGCGCCGCCGGCGTGAGCGAGCGGCCCCGACGGCGGATCAGCCCGACCTTGCGCGTCACTTCGGGTTCGATCAGGGGTACGCTGACGAGCAGCGGGTGACCGGGGCCGGGCATCGCCATCGACGGCACCACCGCGACGCCCAGACCCGCCTCAACGAGGCCG
Organism: uncultured Piscinibacter sp.; assembly: GCF_937952055.1. GTDB lineage: Bacteria > Pseudomonadota > Gammaproteobacteria > Burkholderiales > Burkholderiaceae_C > Piscinibacter. Next base: position 286,680 of record NZ_CALFYO010000020.1, on the reverse strand, counting down.
AGCGTCGTCGTCACGTGCTGGGTCTCGCAGATACCGGTCGGCTGAACCGCGACGCCTGCCAGCGCCTGGTCGAGCAGCAGCCGGTTCCCGGAGGTCTTTCCGACCGCGATGAAGTCGTGTTCTGACAGTTCCTTCCAGCGCACCTGACGGCGGCGGGCCAACGGATGGTCGCGGCGGCACGCGGCGACGAAGCGCTCCTCGATCAGGGTCTCGAACTCGATATCGCCTTCCAGCGCGCCCATAAAGTTGAGGCCGAAGTCCGCATCGCCACGGGCGACCGAAGACAGGACCTCGTTGGCGCTGGCATCGAACACCTTGACGCGCACGTTCGGGTTGGCGGCGCGGTTTCGCCGCATCACATGCGACAGGAAGTAGTTCACTGCGGAAGGGACGCAGGCGATCGTCACTTCGGTCATCCGCGTGGTCCGTTCGCCGCGGATCCCCATCAGCGTGAGGTCGAGCTCGTCGAGGATCTGCCGCACCTTGCGTTCGAAGTCGCGGCCGACCGCCGTCAGCTCGACCCGGCGCGTCGTCCGGTTCAACAGCCGCACGCCGAGGGCCTGCTCCAGCTTGTCGATGCGCCGACTGAAGGCCGGCTGCGAGATGTGCACGGCCTCGGCGGCCTTGCGGAAGTTCGCGAGCTCGGCCACGGAACGGAAGGCCAGCAGGTCGTTGAGGTCGAAGTTGATCGCCATGGTGATGTTCTCCGTGGTGCGGTGTGGAATGACTGATGCCAAGTGTGGATCAATCGATCGCAACTATGCAATTCCGGATCGCGGCGGCACCAACCATCATTGCCGCCATGAAACGCACCTTGCCTTGCGTCCTGATGCGAGCCGGAACCTCGCGCGGTCCCTTCTTCCTGCGCGAGTGGCTGCCGCAGGACGAGGTGCAGCGCGACGAGGCGCTGATCGGTGCGATCGGTGCGTCCGACCTGTTGCAGCTCGACGGGGTCGGCGGTGGCAGCACCCTCACCAGCAAAGTCGCGATCGTCTCGCGCTCGGCCGAGCCCGGCTGCGACGTCGACTACCTGTTCGCCCAGGTCGGCGTCGGCCAGCGGTCGGTCGACACGCGGCCCAACTGCGGCAACATGCTCTCCGGGGTGGCGCCGTTCGCGATCGAGCAGGGCCTGGTCGACGCCGCCGACGGCGAGACCACGGTACGCGTGTTCAACGTCAACACCCGCTCGCGCATCGACGTCACGGTGCAGACGCCCGAGCGCCGCGTCACCTACGAAGGCGACACCCGCCTTGACGGCGTGGCCGGCACGGCGGCGCCGATCCGGCTGGACTTCCTCGACGCCTGGGGGGCGGTGACGGGCTCCTTGTTCCCGACCGGCCGGCGCGTCGACCGCATCGACGGCGTCGAGGTGACCTGCATCGATGCCGCGATGCCGATGATGATCGTGCGCGCGGTCGATCTCGGTGTCACCGGCGGCGAGCCGCCGGGCGAGCTCGATGCGATTCCGGCGCTGCTCGAGCGACTGGAGTTCATGCGCTGCCAGGCCGGGATGATGATGGGCCTCGGCGACGTGTCCCACAGCGTGATTCCGAAGCCGGTGCTCGTCAGCGCGGGCGATGGCGAGCACAGCCTGACCTCGAGGTACTTCACGCCGCGCCGCTGCCACGCATCGCACGCGGTGACCGGAGCGGTCGGCATCGCCACCGCGTTCGCGCTGCCGGGGACCGTCGCCAGCAGCAGCACGAGGCTGCGCGGTCGACGCCGCGTCGCCGTTCTCCATCCGCAGGGACGGATCGAGGTCGATGTCGACGTCGGCGGCGAGGGCGACGATGCCCGTGTCGAGCGGGCGGCCCTGGTGCGGACGGCGCGCAAGATCCTGCAGGGCGAGCTGTACCTCCCCGACTACGTCTTCTCCCGGGTCGCGACGGGCAAGACCCCTGGTGCCGCGGCTCACGGCGCGATCACAATCGTCGTGCCGACCTCGGCCGGCGGCGGCAACGACACCATGGCCCGCGCGATCGCGGCCGGCCTGGCGCCGCGCCTCGGCCAGCCGGTCAGGGTCGACAACCGGCCCGGGGCGAACGGTTCGATCGCAAGCGAATTCGTCGCGCACTCGGCGGCCGACGGCACCACCCTGATGCTGGGCTACATCGGCACCCATGCCATGAGCCCGGCGCTGCACAAGCTGCACTACGACCCGCGCCGCGACTTCGAGCCGATCGGCCTGGTCGCCACGTCGCCGACTTTGCTGGTCATTCACGCGCACACGCCGGTGCGCGACATTCCTGATCTGCTGCGGCAGCTGCGCGAACAGCCGAACCGGTATCGCTTCGCATCGGCCGGCAGTGGCACCGCACCTCACTTCGCGGCCGAGCTGTTCATGCACGGCAGCGGCACGTCGATGTTCGGCATTCCCTACCCCGGCGCCGCGCCGGCGCTCGACGAAACGATCCTGGGCCGCGCGCAGATCATGTTCCCCAGCCTGTTCAGCGCCTTGCCGCACCTTCGCGCCGGCAGGCTGCGGGCCCTGGCCGTCGCCGGCCCGCGGCGCGTGGCCGCGCTGCCCGACGTGCCAACGTTGGCCGAAGCCGGCGTCGAGGGCGTCGACGTGACGCAGTGGTACGCCCTGTTCGCGCCCGCTGCCACGCCGGACGAAGTCATCGCCCGAACGAATAGGGCGCTGAACGAGCTGCTGTGCGAGCCGCTCACGATGAAGCGCATCGAAGACCACGGCGCAGAGGTCCGCAGCGGCACGCCCGACGAGCTGCGTGCGCTGGTCGACGCCGAACTGCACAAGTGGCGCGCCGTCATGACGCGTTCGAGAATCCCCGACCACCGTGCCGAGCCCGAAGCGGCCCACTGATCCACCCTCCCATTCAACCAGTGCCGCACCGACCGGCCATTCGCCCCCCAGGAGACAGACATGAAGACATTGCACTGCATCGCCGCCACCATCGGCATCGCCTTCGCCGCATCGGCAAACGCCCAGGATCCGATCGTCATCAAGTTCTCGCACGTGGCCGCCGCTGACACGCCCAAGGGGCAGGCGGCGGAATACTTCAAGAAGCGCGCCGAGGAACGCACCAAGGGCCGGGTCAAGGTCGAGGTCTACGCCAACAGCACGCTGTACAAGGACAAGGAAGAGCTGGAGGCGCTGCAACTCGGTGCGGTGCAGATGCTGGCGCCTGTGGCGGGCAAGTTCGGCCCGGCCGGCGTCAAGGAATTCGAGGTCTTCGATCTGCCGTACATGTTTCCCGACACCGAAGGGCTGCACCGCGTGACGCGGGGCCCGATCGGCGCGTCCCTGCTGAAGAAGCTCGAGGCGCGCAACATGGTCGGCCTGAGCTACTGGGACGCCGGCTTCCGGGTGCTGAGCTCGAACAAGCCGATCCGAACGCCGGACGAGGCCAAGGGCCAGAAGATCCGGATCAACTCGTCGAAGGTCAATCAGGCCATCATGCGTTCGATCGGCGCGCTGCCGCAGACGATGGCCTTCTCCGAGGTCTATACCGCGCTGCAGACGGGCGTGGTCGACGGCGCCGACGGCAATCTGCCCAACCTCTACACGCAGAAGCAGTACGAGGTGCAGAAGCACGTGACGATGACGAACCACACCTACAGCGGCTATGTCGTCGTTATCAACAAGCCGTTCTGGGACAAGTTGCCGACCGACATCCGCAGCGAGCTGCAGAACGCGATGAAGGACGCCACGGACCTGAACGACAAGGTGACCGAGGAGGACAACGCGAAGGCGACGGCTGCGATCAAGGCATCGGGCAAGACGGAGATCCACGTGCCGACGCCGCAGGAGAAGGCGCTGTGGGTCAAGGCGATGTCGCCGGTTCAGGACGAAATGGCGTCCCGCGTCGGCGCAGACCTCGTCGCCGCCATTCGCAAGACGGCCGGCGGCAAGTAGCCCGGCCCCCGACGGCGCTGCGGTCGCCCACCTTTGGTGGTAGCCCGCAGTGCGGCATCACGTCTCCCGGAGACCACCATGAAAGTTCTCGACGCACTCGAGGAGTGGATCGTCACGCTGTTGATCGGCGCCGCCACGCTCGTCACCTTCGCCGCGGTGCTGCACCGCTACGGGTCCGGTTTCGCGATCCCGGGCGTGCAGGACTGGCTGCTGCGCATCAACATGGCGTGGGCCCAGGAACTGACGATCATCATGTTCGTCTGGATGGCCAAGTTCGGCGCGGCCTACGGCGTCCGCACCGGCATCCACGTCGGCGTCGATGTGCTGATCAACACGCTGAAGCCTGCGCTGCGCTCCAAGTTCATCGTCTTCGGCCTGCTGGCCGGCGCGTTGTTCACCGGGATCATCGCCGTCCTCGGGGCGCACTTCGTCTGGGAGAACGGCGCCCACTACGGGATCTACTCGCTGCTCGGATTCAGCACCGAAGGCGTGCTGTCGGGACCGGTCACGGTCGACCTCGAAATGCCGACCTGGCTGGTCTATTCGGCGATCCCGCTCGGCAGCGCACTGATGTGCTTCCGCTTCCTGCAGGTCTGCATGTCGTTCATCCGTACCGGCCAGTTGCCGCATCACGACGAAGGGCATGTCGACGGCATCGAGTCCGAGGCCGACGAGTTCGTCGAGTTTCCCGACCCGAGTCCGGTCTATCCGAAGGATCTGCACGGCGATGCCGGCAACGGCCAAGGAGGTCGCAAGTGAATCCCGCCATCATCTTCCTGCTGCTGGCGGCGTTGATGCTGACCGGCATGCCGATCTCCATCTCGCTCGGCCTGACCGTCCTGACCTTCTTCGCAGCCTTCACGTCGGTGCCCATCGAGAGCGTTGCGCTGAAGCTGTTCACCGGCATCGAGAAGTACGAGATCATGGCGATCCCGTTCTTCATCCTGGCCGGCAACTTCCTCACCCACGGCGGGGTGGCGCGGCGCATGATCGCCTTCGCCACGTCGATGGTCGGGCACCTGCCGGGCGGTCTGGGGCTGAGTGCCGTGGTTGCCTGCTCGCTGTTCGCCGCGGTCTCGGGCTCGAGCCCGGCCACCGTGGTCGCCATCGGCTCGATCCTGCTGCCGGCGATGGTCAAGGCGGGCTATCCGGTCAAGTACGGCGCCGGCATCGTCGCCTCGGCAGGCGGCCTGGGCATCCTGATTCCGCCGTCGATCGCGATGGTGATGTACGCGGTGTCGACCAACAGCTCGATCGGCGCGCTCTTCATGGCGGGCGTCATGCCTGGTCTCGTGCTCGCGGCGATGCTGATGGTGACGACCTTCTGGATCGCCAAGAAGGGCCGCTATCCGAAGGCCGAGAGGGCCACTTGGCGCCAGCGAGGCAAGGCCTTCCGCGATTCAATCTGGGGCCTGCTGCTGATCGTCATCGTGATGGGCGGCATCTACAGCGGCATCTTCACCGCCACCGAGGCCGCAGCGATGAGTGCGGTGTACGCATTCTTCATCGCGATCTTTGTCTACAAGGATCTGCGGCTGACGGACCTGAAGCGCGTCCTGTTGTCGTCGGCAAACCTCAGCGCGATGCTGCTGTACATCATCACCAACGCCGTCTTGTTCTCGTTCCTGCTGACGAGCGAGCAGGTGCCGCAGATGATGTCCGAATGGATCATCAAGAGCGGGCTGGGACCGATCGGCTTCCTGCTGCTGGCCAACGTCATCCTTCTGATCGCCGGCAACTTCATGGAACCGGCGTCGATCATTCTCATCTTCGCGCCGATCCTGTTTCCTATCGCTACCAGCCTGGGCATCGATCCGGTGCACTTCGGCATCATCATCACGGTGAACATGGAGATCGGCATGATCACGCCGCCGGTCGGCTTGAACCTCTACGTCGCCAGCGGCATCAGCAAGCTCGGCCTGACCGACATGAGCAAGGCCGTCGGCCCATGGCTGTTGACGATGCTGGTGTTCTTGATGATCGTGACGTTCTGGTCGCCACTGTCGCTGTGGCTTCCGAAGACGCTGGGGATGATGTAGAGGCCTGGACGGCGAGCTCGTCGGCGTCCAGGGTTGCTGGGTTCGTCCCTCGCCGCAACACGATCGCCGGCATCGCCGATATCGGGGTCGGTGGGCACTTCGTGATGGTCTCAAGGCCCCACAGACCTGCTGCTGACGGGGCAGTCTCCGGAGTGACCGAGTGGCTGGAGTGGATCGACAGTGAGCTCTCGAGCCGCATTCAAGCGGTCGGTCGGTGTGGCGAGACCGACGCAAATCGGCGAGGCGATACAGTCAAACGCAAGGAAGCGGCCACGATCGTGCCGCTTTCGAGCCTGACGGTACTTCCGACGGTAAACCGCCCGTTCGAGTGCTGTTCTCCCCCGCGTCTTGATCATCGAGTGGGAGTGACGGGCGACCGAAAATATCAATAAAAGCAAAAAGTTATGAACGCTCATTGACGATGCGGCCGCATTGTCAACAAGCATGATCGCGTAGTCGTCGCGCGGTCGATTCGACGCCCGCCGGTCGGCGAACCTTCAGACTCTCTTCACGGAGCCCTACTGCGCTGCCTGCAGGGGTGGAAGCTCTGCTTGTTCGTGATGCAAGAGGGTGAGCGAGATCTGGCTGGACATCGAGTGTCCGCTCTCGTGACTCATTCACCCCGAAGGCACAAAGCCGACAGTCGTCGCTCCTGTAGCGGCTCAACTGCTGGCTGAAGCGCGGGTCTCGCCATCCGGTAGGCCCCGCGCAGCCTGCTTCACCACATCGCGCAACCACAGCAGCCCGGGGTCCAGCGAGCGGTGCTTGTGCCACTGCATCGCCTGCTCGAAGGGCGGCATTGGCATCGGCAGCGGCATCAACTTGATCGGCAGCGCGGGCTCGACGGCTCGCGCGAGCATCGAATGCGCCGTCGCGACACGCTCGGTGCCGACGACGAGGAAGGGCAGCGCAGCGAAGCTGTAGGTTGTCACCTCGATGCGGCGCGAGAGTCCGAAGCGCTGCACGAACCAGCTCTCGAGCGCCGGCTTGTCTGTGTCCACCGGCTGCATCACGACGTGGCCGGCGCTCGCGTAGTCCTCGAAGCCAAGGCCGCGGCGCGCATGGCTGCTCTCGCGCCAGACTGCGCAGACGAACTCGTCGTTGAACAGCATGTCGGTCGGATGGTCGGGCGAGACGTAGGCCTTCGGGATCACGAGCAGGTCGGCCTCGCCGCGCTCGAGCGCATGCGCCGGATACGCAACCTGCGGCTGCAGGCGGAAGCGCACCGTGCTGCGCAGGCGCGATGCGTTCGCGAGCACGCGCGGCAGCAGCACCTCCATCGAGTAGTCGGAGATGCACAGGCGGAACTCGCGGTCCGAGTTCGTGCAGTCGAACTGCGGCTGCGCGGCGATCGAGGTGTCGATGCGCACCAGCACGTCGCGCACCGCCTCGCGCAGCACCTCGGCCCGCGGCGTCAACTCGAGCCGGCGACCGACCTGCACCAGCAGTTCATCCTCGAAGTAGTCGCGCAGGTGGCCGAGCGCGTTGCTCATCGCCGATTGCGACAGGTGCACACGCTCGGCGGCGCGCGTGATGCTGGGTAGGCGTTCCAACCGTCTTTCCAGCGCTCTCGTCGTGCGCGATCAACCAAGGTCATTGCCCCTGCTGTGGCGGACTGCCCTGCACCAGTGGCCGCTTCGCGGTCTACTGGCTGACGACCGATCGCTTAGGAAGGCCTGCCCGACGTGACAGCGAAGCCGGCACGAACCGACGGGGAGGCCGAGACGGTGAACGCGGCGGTCGGCGTTGACCGGCAGCAGAAGCTGCGAAGCGGACGACGGTGCTGCTTCCCGTTCTTCAGCCAACGACTCGCCGCACCTCGATGACTTTCGCACAACGAAATAGATTGGCGGCTGGCAAGGCAGGCTCCTCGTCGGGTGGTTCATGCCCGCGACACCGTGTCGGCCACTTTGATGGCCCGTCGTATCCGTGCGATGCCAGCCGTGATGCAGGTGGATGATGCCCTCCTGCTACCGTGCAATCCGGGTGTCGCGGCGGCGCTCGCTCAGGCGCGCGACAGCGACGGTGTCAGCAGCGGGCGGCCGCGCCGGTGCACGCGCCAGTACAGCGCGCCGACCAGCACAAGGTTGAACACGCCGGCCAAGGCCGCGTTGGCGTAGGTCCACCGGTAGCCGCCCGTCAGGTCGTAGAACAGCCCCCCCTGGTAGCCGCCGAGGCCGTGCCCCAGCCATGCGAGGGCCAGGATGATGCCCATCTGGCTCGCGCGCCTCGTGGGGTCGGTGAGTTCGCGCGCCGTCATCAGCAGGCCAGTCATCACGCCGGCATAGCCGAAGCCATAGATCGCCGCGAGCACGTAGAACGAGTCCAAACTCCACATCTGCGTGAAGAAATAGACCAACACCGTCTGCCACAGCGATGCCGTCATGTATGCGGGGATCGCGCCGATGTGGTCGGCCAGCTTGCCGAACGCGACGCGGCCGCAGATGGCCACCGTCAGCATCAGGAACAGGACGCCGCCGGCGGCCGGCGCCGGAATGCCGCAGCCCTGGATCAGCGGGACCAAGTGCATCAGCGGCACCGACATGCAGGTGCAGCATCCCAGAACCGCCAGCGACAGCCAAGGCACGGCGACGCGGCCCGGCAGCGGCGGGGCCGGCGCGGTCGCGGCGGCCGCGCCGCCACTGCGCCAGGGAGGCTCCCGCAGCAGCGTCGCCATCGGCAGCAGCACGGCCAGCGAAACCAGGCCTTGCGTGACCATGGCCCCACGCCAACCCAACGAATCGATGAGATAGGCCGTGCCGAACGGCACAGCGCCTTGGCCCAGGGCCTGGCCTGCCGATGCGATCCCGATCGCGAGCCCGGCGCCGCTGCGAAACCAGTTCCCGACGAGCGCGATCAATGGCGCGAACATCGCGCCGCCGCCGACGAAGCCTGCGATACCGAACAGCACGTAGAACTGCCATAGCGCCTCGGCGCGGGAGGCCAGCAGGATGGACAGGCTGAAGACGATGGCCGCGCCGAGCACGACGCGCCGGGTGCCGATCCGATCGACCACCCGCCCCACCACGATGCCGCCGAGCGCGACGCCGAGCAGGCCGATCGTGTTGATCAGCGCGACCTCGGCCCGAGGCCAGCCGAACGCCCGTTCCAGCGGAATGAAGTAGACCGAGAGGCCGTTGACGAGTTGTCCCATGGCGACCGCCAGCGACAACGCGGCGGCGGTCAGGACGATCCAGCGGAAGGCGGGCTCGTCGTCATCGAGATGCGGCTTGGCCTGTCCATGCATGGGTTGGCTCCGTCGATCGGTGTGCGCACTGCGGGTGACCGTCAGGCCACCTTGCGCGGATGCAGCCAGCGCGGCAGGAACGCGTACGGGTCCACGCCGACGCCGGCGTCGCAGGCGATGCCGGCCTCGGCCAGCAGGGCCTGCGCGCGCCCGCTGCGCATCGCATCGAACAAGTCGGTGGCGCCGCCGATGGCGGTGCCGTGGATCCAGATCTGCGGGATCGACGGCGCGCCAGTGCGTCGTAGCAGCTCCGCGCGAACCCGGATGCCCATGTCCTGCGCCTGGTAAGGCACCGAGTCGAGGTCGACGGCGTGGTACGCGATGCCCAGACGATCGAAGAGCTTGCGTACGGCCCAGCAGAACTCGCACCACTCCAGCGCAAACATCACCACCGCGTGATCACGAATGGCGGCCTCGACGTGGGCCTGCGCCTCGGCGTCGACCCCTGGCAGCGCGGCCGGCGCTGGCCCCGCCGCGGCCGCGGCCGGTGGGTCGAATCGGCCGCCCGGCGTCGAGCGCGAGATCGCCAGTTCTTCGTCGTTCATGTCGACGTCGATGCCGTCGAACAGCGGCGTCGATAGATAGCGCTCGCCGGTGTCGGGCAGCATGCAGACGATATGGCTGCCGGCCGGAGCGCTGCGCGCCACCTCCAGCGCCGCCGCCAGTGTCGCGCCCGACGAGATGCCGACGAATATGCCTTCCTGGCGGGCGAGCTCGCGCGACAGGCGCAGCGCCTCGCCCCCGCTCACTGGCACGATCCGGTCGATGAGGCCCTCGGTCCGCGCCGTCTCGGTCAGGTGCGAGATGAAATCCGGCGCCCAGCCCTGCATCGGGTGCGGCCTGAAATGCGGATGGCTGGCGCTCGGCGAGCCGTCGGCGCGGCGCGCCTGGGCCACGCCGCTGACCAGCACGGGCGAGTTGTCCGGCTCGGCAGCGATGACCTGGATCGACGGGTCGCGGGCTTTCAGTCCGCGCGCGACGCCGAGCAGCGTGCCTCCGGTGCCATAGCCGGAAACGAAGGCGTGCAATCTCTCGCCCTCGAAGTCCGCCAGGATCTCCTGCGCCGTCGTGCGCGTGTGAACCTCGGCGTTGGCCTCGTTGTCGAACTGCCGGCAGAGGAACCAGCCATGCCGCTCGGCCAGCTCGATCGCCTTGTCGAGCATGCCGGTACCCTTGGCCGAGGCGGGGGTCAGCACGACCCGGGCGCCGAGAAAACGCAGCAGCTTGCGCCGCTCGACGCTGAAGCTCTCGGCCATCGTCAGCACGAGCGGGTAGCCCTTGCGCGCGCAGACCATGGCCAGGCCGATGCCGGTGTTGCCGCTGGTGGCCTCGATCACGGTCTGCCCCGGGCGCAGCAAGCCCCGCCGCTCGGCGTCCTCGATCACCGCCAGCGCCATGCGGTCCTTCACCGAACCAAGGGGGTTGAACGACTCCAGCTTGACGTGCACGTGCACGTGCACGCCGGGCGGCGCCAGGCGATGCAGGCGCACCAGAGGGGTGTGGCCGATCGTGGAGAGGATGCTGTCGTGGCGTGCCATGGGCAAGTCCTTGCGGGGTTGTCGTCGGTCGATGGGCGGGGGATCCGGTTGCGCAGTGGTCAGCTCAGCCCTGGGCCGTGAACGGAGGAAGACGGGGTGCGTGGCGGACTGTCGTGAGGGTCGAAGGGCAGTGGTGGAATCGTGCCCACGGCGTGTAATCCGACCGCTTCGGCGCCGGCGCCGCGTGTGCCCGCCATGTAACCGGCGTGTATCCGGACAAGTCGCGGACCGCCTGCGCGGCGCGTGCGGCGGCGATGCCGATCGCGCCTCGCCCTCGGGCGGCAGTTGCGGATCCAGTCCCAGGTGGGTGACGATCTTTTCGATCCCTGCGCGCCCGAGGATGTCGGCAATGATCCCGAGCTGGCCGCCATCGCCGTTCGGGCTGTGCTGTAACGCGAGATCGAACGGTCGCTTGAGCAGCCATCCCCCGATGACGCGACCGACAGCTTTGCGGCGACGAGATCAGGACAGCGGATGTTTCTTCAGGGTCGACCTGCGCCGACCAGGGCCTGAGGAAGCTGTCGTTCGGTCGGCGTGTCCCGCCAACGACAGCTACCTTCTGCCGCCGCCTGTTCACGCTCCCGGCCATGAGAAGACGCTCAGCTTTCGCCTCGAAAGCGGTCAACCGAGTGGCAAGTCCGCGGTACCGGTGGTCTGGTGGACGCTCATCAGGACGAGCCGTTGGTCCAGTTCGGCGCGCTGCGGTGCGAGGTAGAGTGAGCGGACTGCCTTTCAGCAAGGTTCTACTCTTGCGCCCTCGGGAGCCCACATGAGCACTCGGTCGTCCTTGCTCGCCACCGTTTCGTTGACGTTCACCTTCGCCGCTGCGATGGCTGCCCAACCCAACGGCGATGGCCACGCTGGATCCCAAGGCTTCCCGGACGCCCAGGCCAGCGACCCCGCCCGGCTGGGCTGGATGGTGGGCTCGCCGCCACCGCCGGACCGTGTCATCCGCTTCGACGACGGCTCGTACTGGAAATTCCCGGCCATGCGCTGGACGGTGTCCAACTTTCGCCAGCTGATGCCGACCGTCAACGTGTCGCGTGGGCTCGGGCCCGCAGCGCCGCTGCCCGCGGCGCTGCGCGACGACATCGACAGCGTACGCTTCACGCCGCTGGGGTCGGACCGGACCATGACCTGGCGACAGTCGCTGGACGCCAACTACACCGACGGCATCGTGGTGCTGCACCGGGGCCGCATCGTCTACGAGCGCTACTTCGGCGTGCTCAAGCCTGGGGGGCAGCACGGCGTGATGTCGGTGACCAAGACCTTCATCGGCACGCTGGCGGCGATGCTGGTGGCCGAAGGCACGCTGGACGCCGCCAAGCGCGTGGACCACTACGTGCCGGAGCTCGCGCCGTCGGCCTTCGGCAGCGCCACGGTGCGCCAGGTCATGGACATGACCACGGGCATCAAGTTCAGCGAGAACTACGCGGACCCGAACGCCGAGGTCTGGGCCCACGGCGCGGCCGGCAACCCGCTGCCCAAGCCCAAGGACTACACCGGCCCGCGCAGCTACTACGAGTTCCTGCAGACCGTGAAGCCCGAGGGCGTGCATGGCGAGGCCTTCCACTACCGCACCGCCAACACCGACGCCCTGGGCTGGATCCTGGCCCGAGTGACCGGCAAGTCGGTGGCACAGCTGCTGTCCGAGCGCATCTGGGCTCCGATGGGTGCCGAGCAGGACGCCTACATGTCGGTGGACTCCATCGGCACGCCGTTCGCGGGTGGCGGCCTGAGTACCGGGCTGCGCGACCTGGCACGGTTTGGCGAGATGATCCGCAACAACGGTGCCTTCAACGGCCGCCAGATCGTGCCGGCGATGGCCGTGGCGGACATTCGCCGCGGTGGCAGCCAAGCGGACTTCGCCAAGGCCGGCTACGCGCAGCTGCCGGGCTGGAGCTACCGCAACATGTGGTGGGTCACGCACAACGAGCATGGCGCTTTCGCCGCCCGCGGCGTGCATGGCCAGACGGTCTACATCGACCCGAAGGCGGAGATGGTGATCGTGCGGTTCGCATCGCACCCGGTGGCGGGCAACGCGGCAATTGACCCGACCTCATTGCCGGCCTATCACGCGCTCGCCAAGCACCTCTCAGCCGTGACGCGATGAGCGTTGACCAGGCTCGACCGCGCCCAGCGCTCGACGGCCGTCAGCCCCCGCCCGAACCCGGGCTGGTGGGGGCTATGCACACACCTGAGGCAGGCGTACAAATCGCTTCGACTTGGTATTCGCGCAAGTCCGTGCTCGGCTGAGCTTAGGTCCGCTTCTTCCGGCGACGGCTCACGCCTTTGGGTCGAGTGCCGTCGCTCACCGTGGGCTGCGCTGACGGTCGCGGAGCCGGTCGTGCTCGCGACCGGCCGGCTCGGTCGGCTGCAGGTCGCCGCTGGCGACGAAAGCCAGTTCCTGCGGCGTGCTCGCACGTCCGAGGATGGCATTGCGGTGCGGGTAGCGGCCGAAGCGCGCGATGACCGCGTGGTGCCGGCGCAGCTGGCCGGCGCGCATCTCGTACCAGGGTCGCAGTTCGGCAGGCGACTGGCCGACCAGCCGGTCGGCGAGGATGATGGCCGCCTCCAGGTTCGCCAGGTGCCGGGCCGGATCGTCCCCTTCGGCCTGTTCCAGCGGTGTCAGGAACGTGGCCTTGTGCCAGACGGTGGGCAGCGCGTCGAAGTGCCGGTTGGCCAGCCCCTGCAGGCAGAGGTCGAGTGCGCGATCCTCGCCGGCATAGGCGCGCGGCGTGCCCGACCCTATCGCGCGGACGAATGCGTCGAGGATCAGGATCAAGGCCAGCCGGCCCCTTGGGGCGTGCGCCCAGTCGTCGAGCTCGCCGGCTGCGGCGAGCGCGGTCAACGTCGAGAAGCGGGCCACCACCTCCTGGTGTGCACCGCCGTGCAGCCGCCAGTGCCACAGACGCTGGTGTTCCTGAGCCGTGGGCGTGTCGCCGTCGGGGAACCAGAAAGCCAAGATGTCCTCGGGCGTGGTGGCGCACGCGCTCATGCCGCAGCCGGGGGCGTCGCTGGCGGCCGGTGGCGCTGGCGCATGCCGATCGGCGTCAGCCATCGTGCGCCGAGCACCGCATGATGTAGGCACTCATGGCTCCTCCGGAGTCGAGCCTGAAGGCAGAGCCGGCATCGTGCCGACCGATGCGCCACTGTGCGCGGCCTCATCGGCCGGTGTCCTGTAGCCGTCCAAATTGTTCTTAAGCCGCTGGGGTCGGCAGCACCGGTGCGACGAACCGGGGCTCCAGCCTCGCTCAGGGGCCTGAACTCGCCGGCTCGTCGCGCCGCAGGGCTGCGAAGGCGTCTTCGAGCGACACCTGTCCTCGTCTGCGCCAGCGTGGGCGGCGCAGAGTACCGAGCCGCGCACTGCCGAAGTCAGACGGCATCTTGCGGGCTCGGCACGCCAAAGCGTCCGAGCGCCCGACGCGTCACGGTCTCGACGACGTCGCGTCCGGCTCGCCATGCCCGTGGCGCCCCAGGCCGCCAGTGCCAGCGTCTGGGGCACCGGCACCGGCACAGGCGTGGCCACATCGCGATCGCGCACAGCCGTGGCAGAGCCACGGCCCGTGCGTGTCGCCCCTGTTCTGTCCGGGTGAGATACGGCGATCGGGAGGGTCCACGAGCCCGCGGTGCCGCCACCGTGCGTGACCTGCCGGCGCCGCGTCCTTGAGCCGTCCGAGACCTTCCCAAACCGGCGGCGCACGGCGACGGGGCACCGTGAGCGCTGCCCCGGCCGACGAAACGGCCCGATCAGTGGGGCTGGCGGGCTGGCGACGAGCCCGCGTGGCTCAGCACGGTGGCAAACGCGTCCGCCAGCGCCACCTGCTGCCCCTGCGTGTGGGCGGTGCGGAACTCCGCCTCCGGCAGCGCACCCTTGAACGCGCTGATCTCCGCGTCGCGCCGCGCCTGCAGGGCGGTCGGAAGCTGCTTGCCCATGTCACGTTCGAGCCGCTCCACCACGCCCCAGCACCATGCCGCGCGCAGCCATTCGCCCCTCCGCCGCTCCAGGCGCGCCAGGAGCTCGAAGCACTCTTCCACCCCATGCCGGGCGCCGGAGCGGCGGTAGTGCGCCAGGCTGCGCAGCAGCAGCTCCCGAGCCGCGCCGTCGTCGCCACGGGCTGCCTGCAGCGTCGCCAGGTTGCAGCTGGAGATGCCCAGGCCCCAGAAGTCCTGCAGCGTCTGGTTCAGGGCCAGGCCTTCCTGGAAGGCGCGTTCGGCCTCGGACCAGCGGCCCTCCGCCAACGCGAGATTGCCCAGGAAGTTGCGCAGCGCACCCTGAGCCCGCTGCTCGCCCAGTGCGACGAAGATCTCCAGGCTCTGGCGGAAGCTGGCTTCGGCGTCGGCCGGCCGGTCCAGGCCGCGCAGGGCGGTGCCCAGGTGCATCAGGGCCAGCCCTTCGAGGTTGCGGTCGCCGATCTCGCGCGCGAGGGCCAGGCTCGTGCTGCCCTGCTGCAACACGGCGGCATGGTCGTACCGGTCGCGGGCGATCAGGCACAGGTTGTTCAGCACGATCGCCTCGCCCCTGCGGCTGCCCAGGCGGCGTTGCAGGGCCAGCGCGGCCTCGTACAGGCTGCGGGCCTTGTCGTACTGGCCGCAGGTCCGGGCCATCGTGCCAGCGGCGTTGCTGGCCTCGGCGCGCAGCCGTTCGGGCAGCGCCCGCGTTTCGGCCTGCGGCAGCACCTCGTCGAACCAGTCCAGCATTTCCTGAGCATGGCCCTGCACCTGCCAGAAGCGCCACAGGTCGGAAGCCAACTGCATCCCGCTGGCGAGATCGTGGTGGCGGCTCCATGACAGCAACGCGCGCAGGTTGTCGAACTCCGCGGCCAGATCGGCGTAGCCGGCCGCCTGCTGCGGCCCGCCCAGTTGGGCCGCCAGGCGCTTGCCTCGCACCCCGTACCAGTGCAGCACCTGTTGCTTCACGGCGTCCACCTGCCCCTGCTCTTCCAGCTGCGCCAGGCCGAACTGGCGGATGGGTTCCAGCATGCGGAAGCGCAGCGAATCGGGGGGGGCGGCTGTCGGCCGGGCCAGCACCATCGACGCGCGCAGCAGCCGGCCCATCACGTCGGCCAACGGTTCGGCACCCAGCTCCAGGTCTTCGCAGGCGGCAGCCGCGCTCTCGAGGGTCCAGCCGCCCAGAAAGATCGACAGCCGCAGGAACACCGATTGGTCGGGCTCGCCGAGCAGCCGGAAACCCCAGTCGATGGCCGCGGCCATGGTCTGGTGGTGGTGCATGCCGCCGCGCGTGCCCACGTTCAGCAGGCCGAGACTGCGGTCCAACCGGGCCGCCACCTGGGCCAGTGTGCGTGGCCCCACCTGGGCGGCCACGAGCTCCAGCGCCAGCGGCAGGCCTTCGAGGCCGCGGCAGATCTGCGCCAGCGGCACTGCGTTGTCGGGCGCGAGCGCGAAGCCGGTGTTGTGCTGCCGGATGCGCTCGACCAGCAGCTGCACCGATGGCACCTGGGCCAAGGCGCCCAGACGCGCGGTGCCGGCGCCAGCGGGATCGGCGGCGTCGGGTACGTCAAGCGGCGGCACGCTCCACACCACCTCGCCGGCGATGCGCAGCGACTCGCGGCTCGTGGCGAGCAGTTGCAGCTGGGGCAGCTCGCGCAGCAGACGCACGGCCAGATCGGCGCAGGCCTCCACGAGGTGCTCGCAGTTGTCCACCACCAGCAGCGTCGCGCGGCCGGCCAGACGCTTCTTGAGCAGCGCCACCGGGGGAGTGCGGAGGTCGGTGCCGCCGACGGCGCCGGCCACGACCTGGGGCAGCAGCACCGGGTCGCTCAACGCGTCCAGACCGATCCACCAGACACCACCGGGGTAGTGGCTGCGAACGGCGTCGGCCAGGGCCAGCGCGAGCCGGGTCTTGCCCGCGCCGCCGGCACCGACGAGCGTGAGGCAACGCGTCGTGGGCAGCAGCGCCTGCGTTTCGGCCAGGGCGGCGGCACGGCCCAGCAGCGGCGTCATTGCCGCCGGCAACCAGCCGCCGCGTCCGGCCTCGGGGCCGGGAACCGGCAACGCGGCCGCCGCCGGGCCGCGAACCTCGGCCGGTGGCGCGCCGCTGGGCGCCTGTTCGACCACCTGCGCCGTGAAGCGGTAGCCCCGCCCGGGCACCGTCGAGATGACCTTCTCGCCCAGTGCCTTGCGCAGGGTGCTGACCTGCACCGACAGGTTGCCTTCCTCCACCACGGCACCGGGCCAGACGAGGGCCAGCAGTTCTTCCTTGCCGACCACGCGGTCGCGGCGCTCGACCAGCGCCAGCAGCAGGTCGAAGGCCCGGGCGCCCAGCGCCAGCGGTTGGCCGTGCACGTAGACGCAGCGCTCATTGGGCCTGATGGAGACCGGGCCCATGACGTAGTCAAAGCGCATGCCGAAGTCTAGCGGCGCGGCCCCGGCGGGCGGCCGCCGCCGCGGTTGCTCTGCCGCCGCCGGTGGATCGCGACCCGCTTGCCGCTCGTGCCAGCCATGGCCAGCACGCCGCTGCCGCGGCCGGCACGGTTTTGGAACGTTTAAGGCGGCTACAGGACGTCGCACCATGACCGGCGCACAGTGGGGCGACCCATCCAGCACCCTCGAGCAAGGACAAGCCACCATGCGCACGTGTCATCGGCTCTTTGTCGCGGCGCTGCCGAGCGCGGCCGGCGCCGCCCAGGTGGCGCCCACCCGCCACCGGTTTTCGATCCCTTCCGCCGCGGGTAAACGCTTCAACAAGGAGAGTTGACATGGCTGACAAGACGCCCGGACCCATCAATCAAGATACCGGTGCTGCGGCACCGAAGTCGATGACCAAGCGCCAGCTGCTTGCGGGGCTCGTGACGAGCGGCGCGGTGGCGCATGCGCTGCTGGCAACGGGTGCGGCCAAAGCCGACCCCCTGCCGTTCCAGGTTCGAGCGAAGCCGAAGTACTATCCCAAGGCGACCTTTGTCCCCGGGCTGAGTCTCGCGGGCAAGGTGGCGGTGATCACGGGAGCCTCACGCGGCATGGGGCGGGCGACCGGCCTGGCCCTCCAGCAGGCGGGGGTCACGGTCATCGGCACGTCGCGCCAGCCCGGTGCCTACCCCGGGCATCCGTTCACGCTGCTGCCGCTCGATCTCGCCGACCCGGCCTCGATCAACACCTTTCTCGCGACGGTGCAGGCCCGGCCCGAGGTGGTCGGCAATGGCGGCATCGACATGCTCGTGAACAATGCCGGGCGCTTCGCACTGGGCAGCGTCATACCTGTCGAGGCCGGCGCCTTCTTCGGCGGCATCGGGCTGGCCTCGGCCACGCTCTACGGCGGGCACGTCGCGGTCACCAGTGGCTTGCTCAACGCGGTTGCGGCACGCGCCGCGGCGGGCTACGGCCGCATCATCTTCACCACGTCGGTGGCGGCCTACGGGGTGGGTGGAAGCGAGCCGGGCACCAGCTACTACCACGCCTACACCGCGGGCAAGCGGGCACTGCTGGCCTATGCCAACTGCCTGCGCGGCCTCCTGGATGCGGCACAGATCGGGATCCGGGTCTCCACCGTGAACCCACAGCCGGTCAGCACCGATCTGGCCCTGGGCACGAGGCCGATCTTTCTGCAGCCGGTTGACGCCAACGGCGATGCCCCGTACGACCCCAATTTCCAGGCCTTTCTCGGGGCGGTGCGCGCCATGACGGCCAACGGGGTGCCGGCCTCGTTTGCCGCGCAGGCCTTCCTGCAGCTGCTCATGTCCACCGACCCGGAGCCGAACATCGCGGTCGGCTCCGAAGCGCCGCCGTACTCGATCCAGGGGCTGAACGATTACATCACGGCCGTTGGCCTGGCCGAGATGCAGCAGTCCGCCTATCCGTGGGTCGCCGGGCCGACTGCGCCGTAGCGATGAACCGGAACTCGAGGAACAGCCGCGCATGCAGCTCGCCATGTGCGCGCTGGAAATCCTAGGCTCGATGAGGGGCACGGGCGTTATGGGTCTGAGATCGGTCAGAGGCGGGCGCTCGGAGTGGTCTGTCGGACGGCCGCTGCAGACTGAACTGAGACGTTCGTGCTTGCGGGCCGAACGTTGGCCTTCGCCGAGGCCGGTCGCCCGAAGGTCCGCGCCACGAGCGACCGCTGAACTCGCGAAGCGTGCGGTCGAGGTCGGCCGACAAGGCGGCGCCGGGCGGATGACTGCTTCCAGTTCGGGCGAACTCAACCCATCGGGGTCTCATGTCCGTCAGCTCAGCCACTGCAGGGTCGATCTTCTTGCACACACCTTGCGAGCGCGATGCTTGTTGTCTCGGCGCGGAGTGCCGTGGGCTGATCGCGTCGAATTCGACAAGCAGTTGAGTCGCACCCACGATCGCATTCGTGTCTCGTCGCGGGGTCGCCAAACATTTTCGTGGGTCGCTTCAACCTTGGAGGTCATTCAGCATGATCAGGAAGTCTCTCTTCGCACTGGTAGGCGTCACCGCCGCAATGGCGGTCTCGATGAGCAGCGCCGTGGCGCAGGGCTCTCGGTACGTCGTGATGTACAAGCAGGCCGCAGTTCCCGCCGCCGCGGCGCAACAGATCGCAGCCGTTGGTGGCAACCTGGTCGCCTCCTTGCCCAAGGTGGGGATTGCGATCGTGAGCTCCGATCGGCCTGACTTCATCGCCGCTGCCGCGCGCATGACCGGCGTGGCCGGTGTGGACCATGACGTGCCGTGGACGCTGCCCGCAGTGGTCGCGCAAGCCCCGCTCGAGGGACCGACGGCCGCCGACGACCTGTACAACGGTGGCTTGGTTTGGGGCGTCCAGCGTGTCGGTGCGCCCGCCGCGTGGGCCGCAGGTCGCACAGGCAGCCACAGCACCGTCGTCGCCGTCATCGACACGGGAATCGCCTGGAACCATCCTGATCTCGCACCGAACGTGGTGTACGCCGACTGCTACACGTCGGCAGGCTCGTTCGCGGACGGCGCCTGCAATCCCTACCCGGCTTACAGCGACCATGGCACGCACGTTGCGGGCACGATCGCCGCGGCCTTCGGCGGGGGGCGCGTCGTCGGCGTCGGACCGAACCTTGGCTTGGCAGGCTACAACACGTTCGAGCCCGTCCCGGGCTGCGGCGTGTGCGCATATTCCTCGAGCCGCTGGATGGCCATGCTGGACGCCGCTGCGAGAGGGTTCCAGGTCATTTCGATGAGCCTGGGCAGGGTCGGTCAATACGGTGGCCAAGGGACGAGCGACCTGGCGACCTTCGTCGCCGCAGAGAAGCGCGTTGCCAACGCGGTGCTCAAGATGGGCACGGCAATGGTCGCTTCGGCGGGCAACGAGGGGCTCGACGTGAATGGCACGCTCGTCCACGTCCCTGGCGACATCCCGGGCATCATCAACGTGGCCGCGACCGGCATCCAGCCCAACCCGCGCTACCAGCCGGGCGTGTCCGTCGACATCCAGGCGTTCTACTCGAACCAGGGCGCTGCGGTGACGCTGTCCGCGCCTGGCGGCGACTGCGGCCAGATCGGCACTTGCGATGCGAACCGGCCCGCCAATTGGGCCGAGTACCTGGTGCTGAGCACGATCGTCAGCCCCAACCCCTTCTGCGCCGCCACTGCGTCCTGCGCCGTCGGCTATGGCTGGAAGGGCGGTACGTCCATGGCGACGCCTCATGTCTCGGCTGCCGCGGGTCTGATGTTTGATGTCAACCCCAGCCTCAATGCGAACGCCGTGGCCTCGATCCTCAAGGACACCGCCGAGTCGCTGGGCGACCGCCAGGTGTTCGGGCAAGGCATGCTGAATGTGCCTGCGGCAGTTGCCGCGTCCATGCCGTAAGCGTCGGCGCGTTCGAGCACTGTCGAGGAAGCTGGAGTGATGGTGCCGCACCCGCGAGGGTCGCGGCGCCATCTTGCTCTCGCGGCGACGGCGATCCCGTCATCATGTCGCCGATCGGCGGGCCGCATCCGACTGGATCGATGCCACGCCATCGAGGACGAAGCGCTGCTGCGGCCGCGATTCCAACGTCGGCCGGCAGGCCCGGCCTGATGCCATCGTCCATGGAGACGGCGCTTCAACCGCCCATGCACACTGTCCGCGAATGGTTCGAAACCGAGCGTTCGGCCGGCTGCTGTTGACCGGTGTGGCCTACCACGGACTCTTCCTTGCGCGGATCAACCCGGCGGCGCTGGCTTTCGGCGCGCTGTTCGTGGTGCAGGGCCTTCCGTTCCTCGTCGCCGGTGTCGCCGGGCGCCGACTGGTCTTCGGGCACACGAACAGCCGACTTTCGGCATGACGCCGTGCCCCGTGACGCTCTTCAACCTCGGCGCGCTGCTGCTCACGTCGGCGCCTGTCCCACGCCGGCTGCTGGTCAATCCGCTGGCATGGTCGCTCGTGGGTGGCAGCGCCGCCTTCATGCTCAGCGTGCCGCAGGACTGGCACCTGCTCTTCAGCGGCCCGACGATCGTGCTGCTGATCCTTCGGGATCGCCGGCGTGCGGCGGCGCACGCCACGGCCTGGGCGAAGTTCCTTTCGCGCAGCCGGTCAGTTCGCGTCGGCCTCGGGCAAGCCGTCAGCCGGCGCTGAGCCGGCCGCAGACGGCGTGGACCACGGCCCCGAGCGTCGATGTCGATGGGCGTGGTGCGCGTCCGGCACGTGGGCATGCCCATGCCGCATGGTCTCGCGGCGATGAGGGTGGCTGGGATTGCCCTCCGGCATGGGATCGTGCACGTGGTGGTGATGAGAGTCGTCGTGGCGGTGGGCGTGTCCGCGCTCCAGCGCCTCGTGCCCATGGTCGTGGCCATGCGACTTCGCCAGGTGCAGCACCACGCCGCCGGCCAGCGGCAGGGCCATCGCCGTCGGGATCCGGCCGTCCAGGGCTTCGTGGCACGGGCGCCAGGCCCAAGCCGCGGTGAACAAGGCCGCCAGCGTCAGCATCGGCGCTGCGCTGGTGCCGCCGGTGTGCTGCAGTCCCCAAGCCAGGGCCACGGGGCCGATCACGGCGCCGAAACCCGCCATCGCCAGCAGGCGCTGCAGATCGGAGTGCCGCAGCCGGGCCCCGGGCTTGGCGGTCCGTTCCGACCAGGTCCTCCAGGATCGGACCTCGCCATCGATCCCGACGGATCGCACGTCGCCCGACTGGCCCGGCGTCGGTCTGCCGTCGCTCGTGCGCGTGCCGGACGCACGCACAGGCGGCCTGGACCGCGAGGATTCTTCAGCGCACCGTGAAACGCACCGTGATTGCCTTCTGGCTGGCGGTCGTGATGGTGGCCACGACCTTGGCGCCCTTGGCCAGCCTGACGCCCTTGGCTTCGAGCCTGTCGCCCGCGGCGGCCAGTGCGGCCTCCGACTTCTCTGCGCCGTTGAGCACGGTCAGCTTGCCGCTCATGCCGGCCGGGGCCAGCGGCTTGCCGTGGTCCTCGACGTAGATCGTCGCGCCATCGGCTCCTGCCACCAGTTCGAACGATAGGTCGCTCGCGGTCTGCACCACGCCGCCGTGCTTCGGGTCTCCACCGCCGTGCGCGAATGCCGGGGCGGCGACGAGGGCAGAGCAGGCCAGAAGGGCCGAGGCGAGGACTTTGTTGATCATGGTTGCTCTTCTCCGTAGGAACGCGGCGCGCTTCAGTCAGGCGGCGCCGCCGAGGCCTGTTGCCGTCACGGGGCCCGGTTCAGAAGGCCTCGCGAGTGTCTGCCGCCGCCGGCGTGTGCGCTTGCTCGGCGAGCAGCCGTTCGGTCGGCCGGCGGCCGAACAGCCCGTACATGACCGGGGTGAGCAAGGTGTCCAGCAACGTCGAGCTGACCAGTCCGCCGAAGATCACCACCGCCACAGGGTGCAGGATCTCCTTGCCGGGCGCGTCCGCTGCGAGCAGCAGCGGCGTCAGCGCGAAGGCAGCGACGAGCGCCGTCATCAGCACCGGCGTCAGCCGCTCCAGCGAACCACGCACGATCATCGGCTGGCCGAAGGTCTCGCCTTCGAACTTGCACAGGTTGATGTAGTGGCTGATCTTCAGGATGCCGTTGCGCGTGGCGATCCCGGCCAGCGTGATGAAGCCGACCATCGAGGCCACGGACAACTGCACCCCGGCAATCCACATTGCCACCACGGAGCCGATCAGCGCCAGCGGGATGTTGGCCATGATGATCGAGGCCAGCACCGCCGACTGGTAGCGGGAGTACAGCACCAGGAACATCATCGCCAGCGAAACGACCGACAGTCCGGCGATCAGCGAGGTGGCCTGCTCCTGGGCCTGGAACTGGCCCTCGAGGCTGACGAAGGTGCCGCTGGGCAGCGCCTGACTGGTGATCAGCGCCCGGATGTCGGCGACCACGCGCCCCATGTCGCCGCCGTCGGTGTTGGCATAGACGATGATGCGCCGGCGGCCGTTCTCGCGGCCGATCTGGTTGGGACCGTCGGTCTCCTCCACCGTGGCGATGGCCGACACCGGCAGCCGGCCGGCCGGCGTGTCGACCAGCGTGCGCGCCAGATCCTGCGGGCTGCGCCGGTCGTCGGGCAGGCGCAGCACCAGGTCGTAGCGCCGCGCGCCATCGACGATCTGAGCTCCATGCGCGCCGTCGGTCAGCGCCTGCAGCACGCGGATCGCCTCGCCGGGCGCAAGTCCGGCCTGGGCGGCCTTGCGATGGTCGAGCCGCACCGTGATCTGCGGGATCAGCACCTGCTTCTCGACCGTCAGGTCGACCAGTCCCGGCACCTGGGCGAGCTGCGCGCGCATCGCCTCCGCCAGACTGCGCAGCGTGTCGGTGTCGTCGCCGTAGATCTTCAGCGCGATCTGCGCGCGCACGCCGGACAGCAGGTGATCCAGCCGGTGCGAGATCGGCTGGCCAATTGCCACCTGCGCGGGCAGCTCCGCGAGCTTCTCGCGGAGGTGCGCCATGATCTGTTCGCGGCTGCGTTCGCTGCGCTGGAGGTCGACGTCGATCTCGGCCGAGTGCACCCCTTCGGCATGTTCGTCGAGTTCGGCGCGGCCGGTGCGGCGGCCGACCTGCAGCACTTCGGGCACCTCGCGGATCAGGTTTTCGGCCACCGCGCCCACACGGTTGGCCTCGGCGAGCGAGGTGCCGGGGGTGAGCACCAGCGCCAGCACCAGCGAGCCCTCGTTGAAGGGCGGCAGGAACAGGCGCTGCATGTAGGGCACGCTCGCCGCCGCCACCGCCACGGCGAGCACCGCGGTGGCCAGCAGCAGGCGTGCATGCCTGAACGACAAGGCCAGCAGCCGGCTGTCCAGCCGCTTCAGCCAGGCGACCAGCCGGCTGTCGCCATGGTCCAGCGCCTTCATCTTCGGCAGCAGGTAGTAGCACAGCACCGGCGTGACCGTCATCGACACCCCCATCGAGGCCAGGATCGACACGATGTAGGCGATGCCCAGCGGCGTGAACAACCGCCCCTCGATGCCCGGCAGAGCGAACAACGGCACGAAGACGAGCACCACGATGATGGTCGCGTAGAGGATGCCGGAGCGCACCTCGACGCTGGCACGCTGCACGATGTCGAAGGCAGGCAGCGGTGAGCCCGCTGCGCGGTTCTGACGCAGCCGGCGCAGTATGTTCTCGACGCCGACCACGGCGTCGTCGACCAGCTCGCCGATGGCGATTGCGAGGCCGCCGAGCGTCATCACGTTGATCGACTGGCCCAGCCACTGGAACACCAGCGCGGTGACCGCCAGCGACAGCGGGATCGCGGTGAGCGAGATGATCGTCGTGCGGGCCGACAGCAGGAAGGCGAACAGCACGAGCGCGACCATGATCGCGCCGTCGCGCAGCGCCTCGGCGACGTTGCCGATCGACGCCTGGATGAAGTCGGCCTGGCGGAACAGCACCTTGGGCGCGGCCAGGCCCTTGGGCAGGCCGGCCTTCAGTTCGTCGAGCGCGGCTTCGATCTGGCCCGTGAGCTTCACGGTATCGGCGTCGGGCTGCTTCTGCACGCTGACCACCACCGCCGGAACGCCGTTGTAGCCGGCGTCGCCGCGCTTGAGGCCGGCCGCGAAGCCGACCTGCGCCACCTGCTCGAGCAGGATCGCGCGGCCGTCCTTCCAGGCCACGGCGGTGCCGGCCAGGTCCTCGGGCCGGTTGCTGCGGCCGAGGTGGCGGATCAGGTACTCGCGACTGTTCAGGTCGATGAAGCCGCCGCCGGCGTTGCCGGCGTAGCCCTGCAGGGCCTGCTCCACCTGGGTGAGCGACACGCCAAATTGCGCCATGCGCGCCGTGTCGGGCGAGACACGCAGCGTGCGCACCTCGCCGCCGATCGGGATCACCTGCGAGACACCGGGAATCGACAGCAGGCGGGGACGCAGCACGAAGTCGGCGTACTCGCGCGCGGCCATGGACAGCGACGACGGCCCCGTCCCCGGCGAGTGCGCCGCGCGATCTCCGGTGGGGGGCGCCGCCGTCCCGGGGCGGCCCGGCGCCGGCTGCGCCGCGTCGTCCCCCAGCGGCACCGCAATCAGCATCACCTCGCCCATGATCGACGAGACCGGCCCCATCACCGGCGTGATGTCGCCGGGCAGTTGCTCGCGCACCAGCGCCAGCCGCTCGGCGACAAGCTGGCGGTTGCGGTAGATGTCGGTGCCCCAGTCGAACTCGGCGTAGAGGATGGACAGGCCGACGCCCGAGGTCGAGCGCACGCGTGTCACGCCGGGCATGCCGTTGAGTGCCGTCTCGATGGGGAAGGTGACGAGCTGCTCGACCTCTTCGGGCGCCATGCCGCCCGCTTCGGTCAGCACGGTGACCAGCGGCTTGTTGAGGTCCGGGAAGACGTCGACCGGCGTGCGCCACGCCGTCATCGCCCCGTAGACCATCAACAGCGCCGCGACTGCAAGCACGAACAGCCGGTTGTGCAGGCTGTAGCGAACGATCCAGTTGAACATGAGGGGCTCCGTTCAGCGGATCTGCGCGATCAACGGAGCGCCCCGCACCACGACGCGGTTGTCGGCGCCGAGGCCCTGGGTGACCACGACCGTTTCGGCATCGAGCGGCCGCACCTGCACCGGCTGCGGGATGAAGCGTTCGGCGCCGGACTTGATCCAGACGATGGGTTCGTTGGCGGGGCTGCGCACCACGGCCTGGGCCGGCAGCACCACGCCCTTCACGCGCTCGCGGGACTGGGCCACCACGGTGACCGGCTGGCCGATCGCGAGCGCCAGCGGCGCGCCGGGCCGGGCCCCGGTGACCGCGAACGTCAGCGACAGCACGCCGTCGCGCAACACACGCGAGGCGCCGAGCAGCCGCAGCTTCGCATCGGCCCGGCCCTGGAGCGAGGCGCCTGCGACCTGAGCGGCCAAGGTGGGGTCGGCCGTGGTGGCCTCGACCAGCATGCGGGTGGGGTCGACGATCTCGAACAGCACGTCGCGCGGCTCGACGACCTGGCCCGCCACCAACTCGGCGCGGGCGATGACGCCGCCCACCGGTGCGTGCAGGGCTTCGCGCGCGGCGAGGCTGGCGCCGATGCTGCGCTCGCGCTCGGCCAGGCTCTGCGCCTCGCTGCGTGCGGCGTCGATCTCCTTCTGCGGCACCGTGCCTTCCAGGCCTTCGAGCCTCTGCAGCCGCTGTTCGGCGAGCTGGCGCTGCGCGCGCAGCTCGGCCCATTGCGCCTGCTGCGCACCCAGCGCATAAGGTTCGGCGTGGTGGCGCACATAGGCCAGCAGCTCACCGCGCCGCACGGCCCGGCCCGGCACCGGCAGGCCCTTGGGCCCGGGCTCGATGCGCCCCCCGTGCGCGGCCTGCACGCGGCCGCTGGCGTTAGGGTCCATCACGACCCGACCGGGCAGTTCGACGGTCGCCGCCGCCTCGCTCTCGGGTGCGAGCAGCGTGCGGATGGCCATGCGCCGCTGCGCCGCCTTCGGCACGTGGACGCTGCCGTCGGGCAGACGCGCGAGTCCGGAGGTGTTGATGCCGGCACCCGGGGCATCCAGGTGCTCGCCGTCCGGACCGTGGGCACCGGGCGCGGCGTAGGCCGCGGAGGCGAAGAGCCGCCACGCGATCATGGTCGCGACGATCAGAAGGCCGGCTCGCGCGCCGAACCCGCAGGGCTTGTTCGTCATCACAGTCCTCCCCACGTCGTGGTGCCGTGGCGGCGGCGCCCAAGCCACCACGCCAAGCCGCCGAGCAGCCCGAGCGCGGCGAGGCCGGCGCCGATCCATGCCGCAGGCGCGAGCCGCGGGCTGCTGCCGTCGCCGTTGTCAAGGCCGTGCTCGCCGTCGCGCGACGGGGCCGCAGGCTTCGTCGTTACCAGTGTTGCGTCGAGCAGGTCGCTGTCCTTGCCGGCGATCAGCGTGAACACGAGGGCGTGCTCGCCGGGGACGGCCAGCGCCTGCAGGAGCGCCGCGTCGGTGACGGCGTAATCGCCCTGCTCGGCGCGGAAGGCGGCGGCCGCCTTGAGCGGGCCGCTCTCGACTTCCAGCGTGGCGCCGAGCACCGGCTCGTTGGTCTCGTAGCGGTCGACGAGGATGGTCATGGCGCCTGCGCGCAGTTCGGCGACGAGTTCGAAGGCTTCCGATCGGGCCTCGACGCGGGGCAGGGCGGACGGGGCGACCGCTGCGGCGGGAGCGTCGAGGTGCTCGCCGTTCGGACCGTGCGCGCCGGGCGCTGCAGAGGCGCCCAGGCTCGCCGACGCCAGGGCGACGGCCGTCAGCGCGGCCGACAGGGCACGCCGGGGCAGGGGTGCGCGGGAATGGATGGTCATGGCAGGAGTCCGAGAGCTTGTTGGAGTCGGGCGCGGGCCAGGCCCAGCGTGACGGCCTGTCGATTGCTGGCGCTGTCGGCCTGGGCCGCGGCAGCGAGCGCGCGCAACAGCTCGGGCAGCGACGTCTCGCCGGCACGGAACGACTTGTCGATCAGGGTGGCGCGTTCGCGCAGCAGTCGTGCGCGGTCGGACTCGACCGCGGCCTGGACCTGCGCCGAGCGCAGGGCGTCGCGCGCTGTGGCGAGTTCGCCTTCGAGGCGCTCGCGCAGTCGCTGTTCGGCGGTCTGCGCGATGTCCAGTTCGCTCAGCGCTGCCGCTTCGAGAGGACGGTTGCGGTCGTCGGTTCCAAACGGCAGCCTCAGGCCGACGACGACGCTGTTGCGGCTCGCTTCGGCGCGGCCCGGCACGTCCTGGCGCACGCCCAGCGTCAGTTCGGGGGGCTCGCGCCGGGACTGACGCATGAGATCGAGCTGCTGACGCGCGTGTACGGTGTTCTGGCGTGCGAGTTCCAGCTCGGGATGGGTCGCGGCGAGCGGCGCACCGGCATCCTCCGGGCCGGCCTGGCCCTCGAGTGCCGGATCGGCGGTCATCCCGGTGAGCAGGGCCCAGCGGATGCGTGCGGACTGCAGCTGCTGAAGCACCTCGGCGTGCTGGCCCTGCGCGGCCAGGAGCTCGGCCCGTGCGACCAGGGCATCGGCGCGGGCCAGGTCGCCGGCGCGAACGCGGCGTTCGACATCGTCGGCGAGTTGCCGGTGCGACACCGTCAAGGCCTCGGCCTGAACCGCCTCGGCCTGCCATGCCGCGACGGCCCAGGCGGCCTCGCGCAGCTCGCCGGCCAGGCGCAGGCGAGCAGCCTGGGTGGCCGCGTCGGCCTGGGCGATGGCGCCCTGGGCCGCAGCGCCACGCGCCGCACGCTGGCCGGGCAGCCACAGGGGCACCGCCACACCGACCTCGGTTTCGCGGGCGCCGGTGTTGTCGTTCCAGCGGTCGTTGCGATGACTGAGTTCGAGCGCGGGCGGGGCCCCCCAGAGGCTGGTCGCCGCCGCTTGTTCGGCATCGGCGCGGCGGCGCTGGGCGTGGGACTCGCGCGCACTGACGGCGCGCTGCCAGGCGAGTTCCAGCGCCGTGGCCAGTGTCAAGGGGGCGGAGGCCAGGGCCGCGGAAGCGCCGATCGCGGGGCGCTGCGAGCGATCCGGTGCGGGCGCCGGCTGGGACGCCACGGGCCCGAACAACAGGCTGCCGGCGAGTACGCAGGCGGCCAGACGGGGTGGGTTTCTCACGATGCTCCTGACGTGGGACAGCAAGGAAGGGCTCGCCATGCGGGGGCGTCAGCCGTGCTGGCGGCGGCGTGTCCACGGGTGGACACCCGCCGGTAGGGCGGGTCAGGAGTGGCGTCGAGGCGGCCGGAGCAGGCCGTCGAGGAAGGGGTGCGGCGCGCGCCCTTCGTTCAATCCGCGGGGGGACGAGGACAGCGCGGAAGGAAAGTCGTGGCCGACCAGCGTCACCAGCGCAGCCGAGGCCGAGACGTGGTCGGCGATCACATGCTGGTCCGACTCGTTCGAGTCATCCAGATGGTAGGAGCCGTCCTCGTGATGGTGGTGTCCCGCTTGCTGCCAGTGCAGCGCCGCGTGTTCGGTGTCGGAGAGCACGTTCACCGTCGAACCCGGTCGCGCCAGCGCCACGCTCTGCCACAACATGGCGAACAGGACGGCAAGGAGGACGGCGGTGCGGCGCATCAGCGACGGAGTGTACCGAACGGCGGTCCGGGCACCGCGGCCCCGGCTGTCGTGCCCGGCCTTCCGGCCCCGTTATGGCTGCCATGCCGCGGCCTCTCCAGCTGCCGTCCAGCGGGTCGACCAACCAGTGCGGCGTGCCCGCGTCGATGTGGCCGCCGCCTTCCTCGCCGACGAAGCCGAAGTCCGGATGGGCCTGCAGAAGCCGCGCGCGCAACAGTGCCTCGCAGTCGCGGTCGGCACGGCTGGCCATGTCGCCGGGGGCCTTTTCCTCGGCCTGCAGCGTGGCCAGATCGCGTGCGGCGCGGCTCAGAAGCGCGCCGGCTTCGGCCGCGGCCCGGCGGCGAGCTGCCGCGGTGTCATGCCGACCTCTGCAGCGTGCTCACGTACTCGTGATGCGCCGTGTTGAGAGTGGAGACGCGGTACTCCACCGGCTTGTCGCCAAAGGTCAGCGCGGTGCGGCGCACCTTGAGCACCGGCGCGCCGGGTGCGAGGGCGAGCACGCGCGCGATGGCGCGCTCGCAGGCGACCGCGCGGGCGCGCTCGTGGGCGCGCACCACGGTGATGCCGTACTCGGTCTGGTACAGGTGGTAGATGGTGCTCGGCCGGCGCGCGAACTTCGTCTCGGTCAGGCCGCGGAAGAGCGCGGCCGGCAGCACCAGCCGGTCATGGATGACCGGCCGGCCCTGCAGCGACAGGCGGTTCTCGATCACGATCGCCGGATCGCCCTCGCGCACCGACAGCGCCGCGGCGGCCTCTTCGTCGATGCGGCCGCGCTCGAACGACAGCAGGTCCACCTGCGGCACCTCGTGCAGGCCATCCTCGCGCTCGACGTGGAAGAACTGGAACAGGAAGCGGTCGACGTTGTGCGTGGCGACGAAGGTGCCGCGCCCCTGGCGGCGCACCACGATGTGCTCCGCGGTCAACTCGTCGACCGCGCGGCGCAACGTGCCGATCGACACGCCCATGGACTGCGCCAGCTCCGTCTCGCTGGGCAGGGCCGAGCCGGGGGCCGCGGCACCCGATTCGATGGCACGCAGCAGAGAACGCTTGACCACGCGGAACAGCGGCAGGCCCTCGGCGTCGGGCGCGATCGGCTGGAACGGGGGCAGGGGGCCGGGCATGGCGGGGGATCCTAGTGCTCGCCGTGCCATTCATGCAAGTCATATAGATGACCTGTTTGACATGGTGCGACCGGTGCCTAAGATGCATGCACCCCTGACCAAAGGAGCTTCACAGATGATTCATTTCGTGCTCCACGACGCGAAGGACACGGTCGCGGTCGTGGTGATCGAGGGCGTGAAGGCCGGCATGACGCTCAACGGCTGGATCATGGACGAGGACAAGTCCACGCAGGTGGTCGCCCGCCAGGACATCCCCATCGGCCACAAGGTGGCGCTCAAGGACATGAATCCGGGCGACACCGTGTGGAAGTACGGCATCGACATGGGCAAGGTGGTCGCGCCGATCCAGGCGGGCGAGCACGCCCACGTGCACAACATCAAGACCAAGCGCTGGTAAGCCGAGGAGCACCGCATGTCCGTGATTTCGAAAGACACCACCTTCCTAGGCTACCGCCGCGAGAACGGCCGCGTCGGCGTGCGCAACCACGTCATCATCCTGCCGCTGGACGACCTGTCCAATGCCGCGTCCGAGGCCGTCGCCCACAACATCAAGGGCACGATGGCGATTCCGCATCCCTACGGCCGCCTGCAGTTCGGCGCCGACCTGGACCTGCACTTCCGCACGCTGATCGGCACCGGCTGCAACCCGAACGTGGCCGCCGTCGTCGTCATCGGCATCGAGGACGGCTGGACCAAGAAGGTGGTCGATGGCATCGCCGCCACCGGCAAGCCGGTCGTCGGCTTCGGCATCGAGGGCCATGGCGACCACGACACCATCATGCGGGCCAGCAAGGCGGCGCGCGAGTTCGTGCAGTGGGCCAGCGAGAAGCAGCGCGAGGCCTGCCCCATCCACGAGCTGTGGGTGTCCACCAAGTGCGGCGAGTCCGACACCACCAGTGGCTGCGGCGCCAACCCCACCGTGGGCAACGCCTTCGACAAGCTGCACCCGCTGGGCAACTACCTGTGCTTCGGCGAGACCAGCGAGATCACCGGCGGCGAACGCATCGTGGTCGAGCGCTGCAAGACGCCCGAGGTGGCCGAGAAGTTCATGTTCATGTTCAACCGCTACCAGGACATGATCAACCGCCACAAGACCACCGACCTGTCCGAAAGCCAGCCGACCAAGGGCAACATCGCCGGCGGCCTGACCACCATCGAGGAAAAGGCGCTGGGCAACATCCAGAAGATCGGCAAGAAGTGCACGGTCGACGGCGTCATCGACAAGGCTGAGATGCCGACGCACCCGGGGCTGTGGTTCATGGACTCGTCGTCGGCCGCGGCCGAGATGGTCACGCTGTGCGCGGCCAGCGGCTACGCGGTGCACTTCTTCCCCACTGGCCAGGGCAACGTGATCGGCAACCCGATCGTGCCGGTGATCAAGATCTGCGCCAACCCGCGCACGGTGCGCCTGATGAGCGAGCACATCGACGTCGATACCTCCGGGCTGCTGCAGCGCGAGATCACGCTCGACCAGGCCGGCGACAAGCTGCTCGAGTGCATGCTGCGCACGGCCAACGGCCGGCTGACCGCCGCCGAGGCGCTGGGCCACCGCGAGTTCGTGCTGACGCGCCTGTTCGAGTCCGCTTGAGGCGATGAGGCCCCCAGGCTCACTGGGTTCGCCACCCCTCGAAGGGGCTCTCAGTGGCTTCGGAACGGCCGGGCGCCACTGAGATGAGCCGGGTCGTCGTCACCGAGTTCATGGACGAGCGCGCCGTGGCGCGCCTGGCCGCGGTGCACGAGGTGCTGTACGACCCGGCCCTGGTCGATGACACGCTGCGCCTGGCCGCCGAGGCGGCACGCTGCGACGCGCTGGTGGTGCGCAACCGCACGCAGGTGTGCGGCGTGCTGCTGGAGGCGCTCGCACCGCGCTGCCGCGTGGTCGGGCGGCTGGGCGTCGGGCTCGACAACATCGACGTGCCGGGCTGCGAGGCACGCGGCCTGCGCGTCATCCCCGCCACCGGCGCGAATGCGCTGTCGGTGGCCGAATACGTGGTGGCCACCGCCATGCTGCTGCTGCGCGGCGTCTACCAGAGCACGGCGGCGCTGAGCGCCGGCCGGTGGCCGCGCGCGGCGCTGTCCAGCGGCCGCGAGACAGCAGGCGAGACGCTCGGGCTGGTCGGCTTCGGCCCCACCGGCCAGCTCACCGCCACGCTGGCCCGCGCACTGGGCATGCAGGTGGTCGCGCACGATGCGATGCTGGCCGCTTCGGATCCCGCCTTCGCGCGGCTGGGCGTGCGGCCGGTCGGGCTGGACGAGCTGGTCGCCACGGCCGATGTCGTCAGCCTGCACGTGCCACTGGTCGAGGCCACCAGGGGCCTGTTCGATGCGCGCCGCATCGCGGCGATGAAGCGCGGCGCCGTGCTCGTCAACACCTCGCGCGGTGGCATCGTCGACGAACAGGCCGTCGCCGCGGCGCTGAAGTCGGGCACGCTCGGGGGCGCGGCGCTCGACGTGTTCGATGCCGAGCCATTGCCGGTGGCGCCGCACTTCGCGGATTGCCCGAACCTGATCCTGACACCGCACGTCGCCGGCGTGACCGCCGAGGCCAACGAGCGCGTCTCATTCCCCATTGCCGACCGGGTGCTGGAGGCCCTGAGCTGACATGGCCAACATCTCACTGGACGAACTGCGCGGCCTGGTCGACGCCGCACTGCAGCGCGCCGGCGCCAACCCGGCAATGGCTGCGAGCACGGCGGCGGCGCTGGTGCTGGCGGAAGCGCAGGGCATCGGCTCGCATGGCCTGTCCCGCGTCGCGCAATACGCCACGCACCTGCGCAATGGCCGTGTGGATGGATCTGCGCAGCCTCGCCTGGCCCAGGCCAAGGGCGGGGCGGCCGTGATCGACGCCGGCGAAGGGCTGGCCTTTCCGGCCTGCGCGATGGCGGCGGCCGAAGGCGTGGCGCGGGCGCGCGAGCACGGCGTTGCCTTCGTCGGCGTGGTACGCAGCCACCATGCCGGCGTGATCGTCGACCACCTTCGGGCGGCGGCCAAGGCGGGGCTGGTCGGCCTGGGCTTCGCGAATTCGCCGGCGGCCATGCCGGCGGCCGGTGGCCGGCACGCCATCTTCGGCACCAATCCGGTGGCGGCGGTGTTCCCGCGCCGCACCGGCGATGCGCTGAAGATCGACCTCAGCCTGTCGGAGGTGGCGCGCGGCAAGGTGATGGTCGCGGCGAAGGAGGGCAAGCCGATTCCACTCGGCTGGGCGCTGAACCGCGACGGCCAGCCGACGACCGACGCGAAGGCGGCGCTGGAGGGCTCCATGCTTCCGATCGGCTCCGTCTCCTCGAGCAAGGGCGCCATGCTCGCGCTCGTCGTCGAACTGCTGGTCAGCGCGCTGATCGGCGCGAACTTCGGCTTCGAGGCGTCGAGCTTCTTCGTCGACGAAGGCAACCGGCCGGGCATCGGCCAGGCCTTCGTGATCGTCGACCCGGGCGCGCTGGCCGGCCGCGAGCACTACCTGGACCGCCTGGAGGTGCTGGTGCGCGAGATGCTGGTCGACGAAGGCGTTCGCCTGCCCGGGGCTCGCCGCGAGGCGCTGCGCCGCCGCGCCGAGGCCGAAGGCCTGGCGGTGGCCGACGCGATGCTGGCCTCGCTGCGCGCCGCCGCGGCGGCCTGAGCGCTCAGCGCCGCGCGCGCGACCGGCGTGCCCGTGGCGGCGGCGCCGTCGACCCGCGCACGACCAGGGCCACCTCGATCTCGGTGGCGCGTGGCACCTCGACGCCGCGCAGCGTATCGAGCACCCGGTCGGCGGCCAGTCGCCACATCTCCTCGGCCGGCACGCGCACCGTGGTGAGACCTGGCTGCAGGTGGCCGGCCAGCTCGAGGTCGTCGAAGCCGACGATCGAGAGCTGCTGCGGCACGGCCACGCCCAGCCGCGCCGCCTCGAGCAGCGCGCCGGTGGCCAGCACGTCGTTGCCGCACACCACCGCCGTCGGTGCCGGAGCGGCCTGCAGCAGCACGCGCAAGCCGTCGCGCGCTGCGCCGAGTTCGTAAGGGCGCTCCACCAGCCGCGAGGCCGGCAGCGACAGGCCGGCCGCGCGCAGTGCCTCGCGCACGCCGGCCACGCGGGCTGCGGCGCGGTCGTTGTCGCGCGTCTGGCCGGCCAGCATGGCAATGTGCCGATGGCCGAGGTCGAGCAGGTAGCGCACGACCTGCGACATCGCCCGGGCATTGTCGAAGCCCACCGCGATGCGGTCGGGCGGAGCCGGCCAGCTCATCACGTGCACCACCGGAACGCCGCGCTGGCGCAACTGCTGCAGCAGCTCCTCGCGCTGGCCGACACCGCACAGCACCAGCGCATCGACGCCGCAGGTCAGCAGGTTCAGCGCCTGGCGCGTCTCGGTGGCGGGGTCGTAGCCGCTGGTGGCCAGCAGCAGCTGCAGGCCGGACTCGGCAAGCCGGCGCTGCAGCGCGTCGATGGCCTTGGCGAAGATGGCGTTGTCCACCGTCGGGAAGATTGCCCCGACGGTGCCGCTGCGGCGCAGCTTCATCGCGCGCGCGCCGGCGTTGGGCACGTAGCCCAGTTCGGCCACCGCCGACAGCACCTTCTGGCGCAAGGCGTCGCGCACCTCGCCCGGGCGATTGAGCACGCGCGAGACCGTCGCGGTGGACACGCCGGCGGCGCGCGCGACGTCTTCGATCGTGGGCAGTTCGTCGTCGGTGGCAGGCATGTCGCCAATGTACTCGTTTGCAGTAGCCGGGTCGGCCGACGATCGAGGCCGATCCATAGGGTAATTCCGGGCGATATCGACGGCGATCGACCTTGACGCGCGCACCTCCTGCGCCCACTATTGAAAACGATTACAGGCCTTTCTGCATCAGCCCCTCCGAGCGCCCGTGAGCACCATGACCACCTCGACGCCGAGCGCCGCCCGGGTCGCGAACGTCCCGCGCGGAAATGGCCGCCGCGGCGCCTGGCGTGCGATCGGCACCGCGGCGATCGCCGTCGCCGCCGTGCTGGTGCTGTGGACCCTGCTGACCAGCGTCACCGGCTTCATCTCGCCGGCCCGATTCCCGACGCCGCCCGAGGTGTGGGGCGCGGCGAAGCAGATCGTCATCGAGGGCTACAGCAACGCGCGCTGGCACGAACACGTGCTGCGCAGCGTGCTGCTCGTGACGGCGGGCTTCGCCGTCGCCTCGTCGGTCGGCGTCGTGCTCGGCCTGGCGATGGGCGCGAGCCGCGCCGTCGAGGCCTTCGTCAACCCGATCTTCCTGCTGCTGCGCCCGATCCCGCCGCTGGCGTGGATTCCGCTGGCGATCGTCTGGCTGGGCCTCGGTGATGCGGCCAAGATCATGGTGATCTTCGTCGCCGCCTTCGTGCCCTCGGTGATCAACAGCTTCACCGGCGTGCGTCAGATCGAGCGGCCGATCTTCGAGGCCAGCGCCATGCTGGCGGTCAGCGGCTGGCGCTACTGGCGCGAGGTGCTGATCCCCGGGGCGCTGCCGAGCATCTTCACCGGGCTGCGCCTGTCGCTGCAGGCCTCGTGGACGACGCTGGTGGCGGCCGAACTGGTCGGTGCCGTCGCCGGGCTCGGGCAGATCCTCAACCAGGGCGCGCAGGACATCTACCCGGCGATGATCCTCGTCGGCATGGCCAGCGTCGCGCTGGCCGGCTGGGCGATGACGCAGGGCCTGGGCTGGATCGAGCGGCGCGTGATGCCGTGGCGGAGCAACCCGTGATCGCACCGCCACTGCCCGCCGCCCGCTTCTGGCGCCTGAGCGCGGCCGGCGCGCTGAGCTTCCTCGGCGTGTGGTCGGCAGCCGCGCTGGCCGGCCTGACCTCGCGCGAGTTCCTGCCGGCGCCGTGGGACGTTCTCGCGCGCTTCGCGCAGCTGCTCGCGCAGCCCTTCGCCGGCCATGTGCTGCTCGAGCACCTGCTGTCCAGCCTGCAGCGTTTTGCCATGGGTTTCGTGCTGGCCGTCGTGGTCGGCATTCCGCTCGGCCTGCTGATGGCGTGGTTCCGCTGGGTCGACCGCATCGTCACGCCGGCGTTCGAGGCGGTGCGCTTCGTCGCACCGATCGCCTGGGTGCCGTTCGCGGCGCTGTGGTTCGGCACCGGCATTGGCGGGCCGGTGCTGATCATCTTCATGGGCGCGTTCCCGCCCGTGCTCATCAACACCTACCGCGGCGCGAAGCAGGTCGACCGCAAGTACATCGAGGCCTCGCAGATGCTGGGTGCGAGCGCGCTGCGCGGCATGACCGAGGTGCTGCTGCCGGCGGCCGTGCCGTCGATCGTCGCCGGCCTGCGCATCTCGGCCGGGCTGGGCTGGCAGTCGCTGGTGGGAGCGGAACTGATCGTGGCCTCCAGCGGCGTCGGCTACCTGATGGTCAAGGGCCAGGCGGCGGTGTCCACCGCCACCGTCATGAGCGGCATGGTGGCGATCGGCGCGGTCGGTCTGCTGATCGACGTGGCGCTGCGCCGCGTGCAGCTGGTGATCGAGAAGCGCCGCGGACTCTGAAGGAGAAGTCGTCGATGGCAGGCATCGTGTTCGAAGGCGTGCAGCGGGTGTTCCACCAGAACGGCCGCGATTTCGTGGCCCTGCAGGACATCAACCTGCAGGTGCAGGACCGCGAGTTCGTCGCCATCGTCGGGCCCTCGGGCTGTGGCAAGACCACCTGCATGCGCATGGCCGCCGGCCTGGAGCATCCCACCGGCGGGCAGGTGAGCGTCGGCAGCGAGGTCGTGCGCCGGCCCGGCCCGGACCGCGCGGTGGTGTTCCAGCAGTTCGCGCTGTTTCCTTGGAAGACGGTGTGGGACAACATCGAGTTCGGCCTCAAGTCGATCGCCGTGCCGCCGGCCGAGCGCAAGCGGCGCATCGAGCAGTACATCGAGCTGATGGGCCTGGGCGGCTACGAGCACGCCTACCCGCACCAGCTGTCCGGCGGCATGCAGCAGCGCGTGGCGATCGCCCGAGCCTACGTGCTCGACCCGCAGGTGCTGCTGATGGACGAGCCCTTCGGCGCGCTGGACGCGCAGACCCGCGTGGTCATGCAGGAGGAACTGGTGCGGCTGGCGCGCAAGAACCCGCGCACGGTGCTGTTCATCACCCACGCCGTCGAGGAGGCGGTGTACCTGGCCGACCGCATCGTCGTGATGTCGCGCCGGCCCGGCACCATCCGCGAGGTCATCGACGTGAAGACGATCCGCGAGCGCGAGGACTGGGACCAGCACAAGCGCATCGAGGACGTGATGGACCTGCCGTCCTTCGTCCACCTGCGCACCCACGTCTGGAAGCTGCTGCGCGACCAGCTGGGCGACGACGTCCACTGATTTCCCGGCACCTGCCATCCCGACAACCCACCGCGACAACACGGAGACACGCCATGCACAAGACCCTTCGCCTCGCCCTCGCTGCCGCCGGCTTCGCCGTGGCAGGTGCCGCTCATGCGCAGGCGCTCACCGAGATCAAGGTCAGCTACCAGCCCGCGCTGTACTGGGCGCTGCCGTTCTACGCCGCCACCGAGAAGGGCTGGTGGGCCGAGGTCGGCCTCAAGCCGGTGTTCAGCACCTTCCCCGCCGGCGTGCCGCAGATCGCCGCCTCGGCAAGCAAGAGCTGGGACGTCGGAGGCACCGGCTCGGTGCCCGCGGTGCTCGGCCATGTGCGCTTCGGCATCAAGACGATCGGCGTCACCAACGACGAGTCGGCCGGCAACGCGCTGCTCGCCCGCAAGGACGTGGCCGACAAGTTCGCCAAGGACCCGGCCTCGATCAAGGGGCAGACCATCGTGCTGACGGCCAACTCCACCGGTGACTACGCCGTGCAGTCGTGCCTGAAGAAATGGGGCATCGCCAAGGGCGACGTGACGATCAAGAACATGGGTCAGGCCGAGATCATCTCGGCGATGTCGTCCAGCAATGCCGACCTCGGCGGCCTGTGGGCGCCGAACATCTACACGCTCGAGGAGAAGGCCGGCGCCAGGGTGCTGTGCTCGGGCAAGGAAGGCGGCGCCATCGTGCCGGGGGCATTGATCGCGCGCGGCGACTATGCCGAGCAGAACCCGGAGAACGTGGCCAAGTTCCTGGCCGTCTACCTGCGCGCCTGGAAGTGGCTCAACGCGAACCAGACCGAGGCGATCGCGATGATGAAGAAGTTCTACGAGCAGGGCGGGGTGACGATCAGCGAGGCGTCGATGCGCAAGGAGTTCGACACCCGGCCGACCTTCGATCTCGCCGGCCAGCTCTCGCGCATGGACCGCAGCCGCGGCAGTTCCGAGATGGATGTCTGGTTCAACGAGATCGCCACCTTCATGCGCGGCACCGGAGCGATCCAGAGCGTGCCGCAGGCCTCCGAGTACGTGACCGACGCCTTCATGAAGCGCGTGCAGGCCGACCCCAAGCTGCGCGAGTTCGCCAACAAGGCCCAGTGAGGGCGGAGACGGGGCGGGCGGTGGCTTCGGCCGCCGAGCCGCCGCAGGCCGTGTAATCGATTTCAACGACCGAGACCACCATGACCATCACCACCCTCAAGAAGGCCGCGAAGACGCCGGAGACCGAAACCGCCACCGCGCAGAAGGTGGTGACCGAGATGCTCGCCGAAATCGCCGCCAACGGCGAGGCCGCGGTGCGCGCCTACGCCAGGAAGCTCGACGGCTGGGAGGGCGACATCGTGCTCAGCCGCGCCGAGATCGACCGCCGCGCCGCCGAGGTGCCGGCACAGGTGCGCCGCGACATCGACTTCGCCATCCGCCAGGTCAGCGACTTCGCGCATGCGCAACGCCGCTCGCTCAGCGAGTTCAGCGTCGAACTGCACCCCGGCGTGGTGGCGGGGCAGCGCGTGCTGCCGGTCAACGTGGCGGGCTGCTACGCGCCGGCCGGTCGCTATGCGCACATCGCCTCGGCCTACATGGGAGTGGCCACGGCGAAGGCGGCGGGCGTGAAGACCATCGTTGCCTGCTCGGGGCCGTTCCGCGGCGGGCCCATGCATCCATACCTGCTGTACGCCTTCGACCGCGCCGGCGCCGACGTGATCATGACGCTCGGCGGCGTGCAGGCGATCGCCACCATGGCCGACGGCCTGTTCACCGGCAAGCCGGCGGACGTGATCGTCGGGCCGGGCAACAAGTTCGTCGCCGAGGCCAAGCGCACGCTGTTCGGCAAGGTGGGCATCGACGTGTTCGCCGGGCCGTCCGAGGTGGCGGTGATCGCCGACGACTCGGCCGACCCGGCCATCGTCGCCAGCGACCTCGTCGGCCAGGCCGAGCACGGCCACGAGTCGCCGGCCTGGCTGTTCACCACCTCGCGCGAGCTGGCCGACGAGGTGATGCAGCGCGTGCCGGCGCTGATCGAGAAGCTGCCCCCGACGGCGCGCGACGCCGCGGGCGCGGCCTGGCGCGACTACGGCGAGGTGATCGTGTGCGACAGCCGCGAGGAGGTCATCGAGGTGTCGGACCGCTACGCGAGCGAGCACCTCGAGGTGCATGCACGCGAGCTGAACTGGTGGCTCGAGCACCTGACCTGCTACGGCTCGCTGTTCCTCGGCGAGGAGACCACGGTGGCCTACGGCGACAAGGCCAGCGGGCCGAACCACGTGCTGCCCACCAAGGGCGCGGCGCGCTACTCGGGCGGCCTGTCGGTGCACAAGTTCATGAAGACGCTGACCTGGCAGCGCATGACGCGCGAGGCGGCGCGCGACATCGGCGAGGTCACGGCGCGCATCTCGCGGCTGGAGGGCATGGAGGCGCATGCGCGTACGGCCGATGATCGCCTCGCCAAGTACTACCCGGCGCAGACCTTCGCGCTCGGCGAGCCGGTGCAGGTATGAAGCGTGCGCAGCTCGCCCGCCTGTTCGACCTGACGGGCCGGCGTGCGCTGATCACGGGCGGCAATTCGGGCATCGGCGAGGCGATGGCCCAGGCGCTGGGCCTGGCCGGTGCGCGCGTGCTGCTGGTGGCGCGCCGCGACGCCGAACTGGAAGCGGCGGCGGCGCGGCTGCGCGGCGACGGCATCGACGCGCAATGGTGCGTGGCCGACCTCGCCGACACCGACGCCACGCAGGCCGTGGCGCGCGCTGCCGAGCAGCGCCTGGGCGGCGTGGACATCCTCGTCAACGCCGCCGGCGTGAACCTGCGCGAACCCTTCGCCGGGGTGACACCGGCCTCGTGGAAGCTGCAGCTGGCGCTGCACCTGGAGGCGCCGTTCTTCCTCACGCAAGCGCTTGCGCCGGGCATGAAGGCGCGCGGCTGGGGGCGCATCCTGAACATCGCCTCGCTGCAGTCGTACCGCGCCTTCGCGCGCAGCGCGCCCTACGGTGCAGCGAAGGGCGGGGTGGTGCAGCTCACGCGGGCGATCGCGCAGGAGTGGTCGCCGCACGGCATCACCTGCAACGCGATCGGCCCGGGCTTCTTCCCGACCGCGCTGACCGCGCCGGTGTTCGCCGACGCCGAACTGGCCGCGCGCAACGCCGCCCAGACCTGCATCGGCCGCAACGGCGCGCTCGACGATCTGGCGGGCGCCACCGTGTTCCTGTGCAGCGATGCCAGCGCCTATGTCACCGGCCAGACCCTGATGGTCGACGGCGGCTTCACCGCGCGCTGACGGAGCGTCGTCCGTGTCACCGCATTCATCCGATCACCCCGTGCGACAGGCGTCGTGCGACACAGCCACCACGAAGGAGACGAGACCATGAGCTTCCGCACCTGGCCGGCACGACTTGCCGCACTCTGCACGTTCGCCATGACGGCCACCGCCGCGCAGGCGCAGGCCTTCCCGTCCAAGCCTATCACCCTGGTCGTGCCGTTCCCCGCCGGAGGGGCGCTCGACGCCGTGGCCCGGCCGATGGCCGAGGGCATGCGCAAGGTCCTCGGGCAGACGGTGATCGTGGAGAACGTGCCGGGAGCCGGCGGAACCGTCGGCACCGGCAACGTGGCCCGGGCCGCGCCGGACGGCTACACGATCCTGCTCGGATCGGTCGCCACGCACGCCATCGCCGCCGGCATCTACCCCAAGCTCAGCTACGACCCGCTGGCCAACTTCGCGCCGATCACCCAGCTCACGCGCGGCCCGCTCGTGCTGGCCGCCGCGCCGCAGTTCAAGGCGGGCAGCGTGAGCGAGCTGTTGGCTGCCGCCAAGGCCAGCCCCGGCACGATCAACTATGCGTCGACCGGCAACGGCACGGCGCTCCACGTGGCCGGCGAACTCTTCAAGTCGGCCGCGGGCATCAACGTGCAGCACGTTCCGTACCGCGGCGGCGGCCAGGCGATGACCGCCCTCATGGCTGGCGAGGTCTCCTACATCATCGGCAACACGCAGCTGGTCATGCCGCTGATCAGCGGCGGCAAGATCAAGGGCCTGGCGGTGACCGGCGAAAGGCGGCTGGCGGCGTTGCCCGACCTGCCCACGCTGGCGGAAGCCGGCACGCCCGGCGTGGACGTCGTGACCTGGTTCGGCCTGTTCGCCCCCGCCGGAACGCCGGCGGACATCGTCGAGCAGCTCAATGGCGCGGCCACGGCGGCGCTGAAAAGCGAGGCCGTCCAGCGCTCGCTGGCGACGATGGGCGACGAGCCGGTGGGCAGCTCGGTGGCGGACTTCGCGAGCTTCGTGCGAGCCGAGCACCAGCGCTGGGTGCAGATCACCCGCAGCGCCGGCATCAAGGTCGAGTGATCCGAGCGCCGGAGGCTCCGCATGTCGCGTCCCAACATCCTGGTCATCCAGGCAGACCAGCTCACGGCCAAGGTGCTGCCGATGTACGGCAAGCCCATGGTCATCACGCCGAACCTGAGCCGCCTGGCCGAGCGAGGCGTCACCTTCGTCAATGCCTACTGCAACAACCCGGTGTGCGCGCCGTCTCGCGCCTCGATGCTGACGGGGCGCATGTCGTCGGCGATCGGTGCGTATGACAACGCCGGCGAGTTCCCGTCGGCCACCCCGACGATCGCGCACTACCTGCGGCGCCAGGGCTACCGCACCTGCCTGTCGGGGAAGATGCACTTCATCGGCGCCGACCAACTGCATGGCTTCGAAGAACGGGTGACGACCGACATCTATCCCTCCGACTATGGCTGGACCGCGGACTGGACGAAGACGGACGAGCCGTACTCACCGTCCCGGATGAGCCTGCGCTCGATCGTCGAGGCAGGGCTGTGCGAGCGCAACCTCCAGATCGACTATGACGAGCACGTGGCCTACCACGCCGAGCAGTGGCTGTTCGATTGGGCGCGCGACACCGACCGGCGGCCCTTCCTGCTGTGGGCGTCGTTCACGCATCCGCACAACCCGTTCATCACGACGAAGACGTTCTGGGATCTGTACGACCACGCGCAGATCGACCTGCCGCGCGTGCCGTTCATCCCGTTCGACCAGCGCGACCCGTGGTCGCAGCGTTATGCGCTGACGATCCGCGCCGACGAGCACGACATCTCGGAGGAACAGGTCCGCACGGCGCGCCATGCCTACTACGCGATGACCTCCTACTTCGATTCGCTGGTCGGCCGGCTGCTCAGCGTGCTGGACCGGATCGGCCAGACGGAGCAGACGGTCGTGTTCGTCATCGCCGACCACGGCGAGATGATGGGCGAGCGGGGCTCGTGGTTCAAGTTCCAGCCCTTCGAATGGTCGGTGCGCGTGCCGATGATCGCGAGCGGCCCGGGCGTGAAGCGCGGCCACCGGGAGGAGAAGGCCGTTTCGCTGCTCGACCTGCTGCCGACCTTCAACGACCTGGCCAGCGACGGTCGGGGCGTGGACCCGATCGATCCACTGGACGGCGCCAGCCTGGCGGGCATGCTCGGCGGGGACAACTCGTCCCGGGAGGACACGACGCGGATCGAGTTCCTCGGCGAAGGCGTCTACGCGCCGGCGTGCATCCTGCTGCGCGACGGCTTCAAGTACGTCCACTGCCGCAACGATCCGCCGATGCTGTTCGACCTGAAGAACGACCCCGACGAACTCGTCAACCTCGCGGGCGTGGCGGCGCATGCCGCCGTCGAGCAGGGGATGCATGCCGAAGTGCACGCGCGCTGGGACTACGCCGGCATCGAGCGCGATGTGCTGGAGTCGCAGCGGCGCCGGCTGTTCGCCCAGGAGGCGCTGCTGCAGGGCCAGTGGACCGCATGGGATTTCCAGCCCGCGAACGATGCCTCGCGGCAGTTCGTGCGCGGCGCGGTCGATCCGAATACCACCGCGACGAAGGCCAAGCGGCGCTTCCCGTTCGTGCCGGCCGTGCCGCCGGACCATCCGCGCCGGCGCTGAGGCCCGCCCCATGGCGACCGCGATGCCCGGCCTCGACGCGTTCTGGATGCCGTTCACGCCGAACCGGCAGTTCAAGGCGCAGCCGCGGCTGGTGGTCTCCGCCGAAGGCGTGGCCTATCGCACCGCCGATGGCCGCGAGGTGCTCGACGGCACCTCGGGGCTGTGGTGCGTCGGCGCCGGCCATCGCCATCCGCGCATCGCCGAGGCGATGAAGCGGCAGATCGACACGCTGGACTTCGCCTCGAACTTCCAGGTCGGCCACCCCGGCGCATTCGCGCTGGCCGAGCGGCTGGCCGCCGTCGCGCCGCCGGGGCTGGACCGCGTATTCCTCACCAACAGCGGCTCTGAGGCCTGCGACACCGCGCTGAAGGTCGCGCTGGCCTA
Source organism: uncultured Piscinibacter sp. (assembly GCF_937952055.1). GTDB lineage: Bacteria > Pseudomonadota > Gammaproteobacteria > Burkholderiales > Burkholderiaceae_C > Piscinibacter. The sequence continues at coordinate 242,945 of NZ_CALFYO010000020.1, read as the reverse complement.
CTGGCGCGCGCGCGGCGAAGGGCAGCGCAACCTGTTCGTCGGCCGCGAGCGCGGCTTCCACGGCGTCGGCTTCGGCGGCATCTCGGTGGGCGGCATGACGAACAACCGCCGCGCCTTCGGCACCAGCCTGCTGCGCAGCGACCACCTGCGCGCCACCTGGGATCCCGCGACGCAGGCGTTCGTGCGCGGCCAGCCGCCCACCGGCGCCGAGATGGCCGATGAACTCGAGACGCGCATCGTGCCGCTGCACGACGCCTCGGCGATCGCCGCGGTGGTGGTCGAGCCCGTGGCCGGCTCGACCGGCGTGGTGGTGCCGCCGCGCGGCTACCTGCAGCGCCTGCGCGAGATCTGCGACCGCCATGGCCTGCTGCTCGTCTTTGACGAGGTGATCACCGGGTTCGGCCGCCTGGGCGCGATGTTCGCGGCGCAGGCCTTCGGTGTCGTGCCCGACATGATCGTGTTCGCCAAGACGGTGACCAACGGCGCCGCCCCGATGGGCGGCGTGCTGGTGCGCCGCGAGATCCACGACACGCTGATGCAGGGACCGCCGCACTTGGCCGAGCTGATGCACGGCTACACCTGCTCGGGCCATCCGCTGGCCAGCGCCGCGGCGCTGGCGATGCTGGAGGTGATCGAGTCGGAGGCGCTGTGCGAGCGCGCCGCGGCGCTCGCGCCGCACTTCGAGAGTGCCGTGCACGCGCTGGCCGACGCGCCCGGCGTGGTCGCCATCCGCAACATCGGCCTGGCCGCAGGCGTCGAGCTCACCCCGGTGCCGGGGGCCCCCGGCCGGCGTGGAGCCGCGGCGCAGGCCGCCGCGTTCGACCACGGTGTGCTGACGCGCGCACCCGGCGACACGCTGGTGCTCGCCCCGCCGTTCGTTTCCACGCCCGCGCAGGTCGACCGGATGGTCGACGGGCTGCGCGCGGCAATCGCTGCCACTGCATCCCTTTTGGAGCCCCTGTCATGAAGGCCCTCGTCTACACCGCACCGAACGAAACCCAGTTGCGCGAGCTGCCGATGCCCGAGCTGGTCCCGGGCGAGGTGGTGCTGCAGATCGAGGCCGTGGGCATCTGCGGCTCCGATATGCACGCCTGGCACGGCCACGACCCGCGCCGCAAGCCTGGTCTGGTGCTGGGCCACGAGTTCGTCGGCCGCATCGCGAGCAGCGCCGCATCCGGCTTCGAGGCCGGCACGCGCTGGACGGGCAACCCGCTGATCACCTGCGGCACCTGCGAGTACTGCGTGCAGGGCCGCAACAACCTGTGCGCAAACCGCACGATGGTCGGGATGACACGCGCAGGGGCCTTCGCCGAGTACATGAGCATCCCGGCCGCCTCGCTGATCGCGATGCCGCAGGACCTGCCGGCGCGCGCCGCCGCGCTGACCGAGCCGGCCGCCACCGCGTGGCACGCGGTCAACCTGGTGATGCGCGCGCTGGTGAGGCCAGTGCACGAATGCCGCGTGCTGGTGATCGGCGGCGGCGCGATCGGCATGCTCTCGGCGCTGCTGCTGCGCCACCTGGGCGCGGCACAGGTGACGCTGGCCGAGCTCAACCCCCTGCGCCGCGAGGCCGTGGCCCGGCACGCCGGCGCCGCGACGGTGGACCCACGCGAGACGCCGCTGCCCGAATCCTCGTTCGACGTGGTGATCGACGCCGTGGGCGCGAAGGCCACGCGCAATCAGTCCATGGCCGCGGTCAAGCCGGGCGGCGTGTTGATGCACGTGGGCCTGCAGGACTGGGCCAGCGAGATCGACATGCGCAAGCTCACGCTGGCCGAGGTCACGCTGCTGGGCACCTACACCTACACCACGGCCGATCTGCGCGCCACGGTGGCCGCGCTGGCGCGGGGTGCCTTCGGCGACCTCACCTGGGTGGATGAGCGGCCGCTCGCCGAGGGTGCGCAGGCCTTCATCGACCTCGACCAGGGGCGCTGCGCGTCGGCGAAAGTGCTGCTGCGGCCCTGATCGGTTCCTTCTGCTGGCTGGTGAGTAGGGTGGCGGTGGACGCGGTGATCGCGCGACACGCCAGGCAACCGGCCGGCAGCTGGTGCTACCGGCTGCGACCGGGCCTGCCGCCGAGACCTGGCTCCATCCGATCACGTACACGCAGGCGTCGGACTGCGCCCAGTCACGCTCCAGCTGCGTGCGCACGGCCGCCGGGCCGATACGCTTCTCGTCGACACCGGTACCGAACAGCCCGATGTCGGCATCGGGCGCGACCTACACCATCGCCGCGTCCACGCGGCGCTCGGCACAGGCGACCAGGAAGGCGTTCACGAAGGCTCTCGTGGGTGGTCTCCTTGGCCAGTGTGATTGATGATCGAGTGGGAGTGACCCGCCCGCGTCAGCCCCCCTTCACCTCAATGCGCCGCGGCTGCGCATGCTCGGCCTTCGGGATGCGCACGCGCAGCACGCCCTGGGCGAGCTCGGCGCCGATCTTGCCGGCGTCGAGTTCCTTGCTGAGCGTGAAGCTGCGGCGGTAGCGCGAGCGCTGCACCTCGGCGTGGCTGGCCTGCATGTCCTGCGGCACCGGCAGCGACAACTCGCCCTCGATGCTCAGGGTGTCGGCTTCGACCTGCAGCTTCAGCATCTCGCGGCTCACGCCGGGCATGTCGGCGTACAGCGTGATGCCGGTCTCGTCCTCGACCACGTCCACCGGAGGGCGCAGCACGGCCTCCTCGCGCGCGGCGGCAGTCGTCTCGGCAGTCTTCTGAACGGCAGTGGTGTTCATGGAGTCACTCCTCGTTGTCTGGGCCTGGGTTCATTGCACCTGGATGCGGCGCGGCTGCGCGGCTTCCCGGCGCTTGACGCTGATGTGCAGCACGCCGTCGCGGCATTCGGCCTGGACGGCGCCGGTGTCGCTGTCCTCGGGCAGGCTGATGACGCGACGGAAGCGACCGTCGAAGCGCTCGTTGGCGTGCAACGTCGTCTTGGTGTCGCCCTGCGCGGTGACCGGCGCGCGCTCCCCACTGATGGTCAGCACGCCGCGGTCCAGCGTGACGTCGATGCGCGCCGGGTCGATGCCGGGCACGAAGGCATAGATTTCCGTCGACCCGGGCGCATGGCCCACGTTGACGGCCGGGAAGCCGCCGGTCGAGCCGCGGATGCTCGGCGAGGCCAGATCGAAGGCCTGCGTCAGTTGGCGCTGCAGGCGGTCCATTTCGGCGAACAGGTCGCTCGAGAAGAGGCTGCGGTACATGGTGCGGATCTCCTTCGCTCCTTGGGTTGAGACGGAGGCAGCGACCCGACAGGGTGCATGCCCCGACGCTCTAAGATGTAAGAGTCGCCGCCGCGCTTTTCAAGGCCCGCTTGAAGTCCGCGCGGGCGAGCCCACATCGAACGGCGGAGAGTCACGCAGCGTGGAATACAAGGACTACTACCAGGTGCTGGGCGTCCCGCGCGACGCCACCGCCGACGACATCAAGAAGGCCTACCGCAGGCTGGCACGCAAGTTCCACCCCGACGTCAGCAAGGAGCCCGACGCGGCGGCGCGCATGAGCGATGTCAATGAGGCGAACGCGGTGCTGTCCGACCCGCAGCGGCGTGCCGCCTACGACGCCATCGGTCAGGGTCGGCGGCCGGGCGAGCGCTTCACGCCACCGCCGGACTGGGATGCCGGCTTCGAGTTCTCGGGCGAAGGCTTCGAGGACATGGAGGCCGCCCAGTTCAGCGACTTCTTCGCCGAGTTGTTCGGTCGCATGGGCCACGGCGCGCGGCGGCACGCGCGGGGGGCGCCGCACGGGCAGGGTGCGGCGGGCTTCAGCGCACCGGGCGAGAACCACCACGCCAAGATCGTGCTCGACATCGAGGATGCCTGGCGCGGCGCGGTGCGCCAGTTCACCTTGCGTGCGCCGCGACTCGACGGGCAGGGCCGCGTGACGCTGGCGCAGCGCACGCTGGAGGTGAAGATCCCGGCCGGCGTCAGGTCCGGCCAGGTGATCCGGCTGGCCGGGCAGGGCGGGCCGGGACTCGGCACCGGCGCGCCCGGGGACCTGCTGCTCGAGGTTCACTTCAAGCCTCACTCACGCTTCCGTGTCGACGGCGCCGACCTGATCACCGAACTGCCGCTGGCGCCATGGGAAGCGGCATTGGGCGCGGTGGTGCCGGTCGCCCTGCCCGACGACAGCATCCTGAAAGTGCGCGTGCCTGCCGGCGCGCAGAGCGGCCAGAGCCTGACCGTGCGCGGCAAGGGTCTGCCGGCGCGCACCCCGGGCGACCTGGAGCTGAGACTGCGCGTGCTGCTGCCCAGTGCCTACGACCCGCGGGCCAGGCAGCTCTACGAGCGCATGGCTGCCGAACTCGGCGACTTCGATGCCCGCAAGGTGGCTGCCGCCGAGGCCGGGCGCGGCAGCGAGGAGGAGAAGCGATGACGTTGTCGCTGCAATCCCTGGACGTCGAGCTCGACGAGTTCTGGCTCGACCGCTTCGAACTGTGCCGGCTGGCGGGCGTGTCCGAGCCCTGGCTGCGCGAACGCCTCGCACACGGGCTGCTGACCGTGGCTGCGCGAGGGGCTCACGACGAATGGCGTTTCGACGCGGCCGGCCTGCGCCGCGTGCGGCGGATGGCCTGCCTGGAGCGCGACTTCGACGCCGTGCCCGAGCTGGCGGCACTGGTGGCCGATCTCGAGGACGAACTGGCGGCGCTGCGGGCGCAGCTGCGCCGCGCGGCGCGGGCATGACGCCGGACTGACGTCCGCGCCGGCCGCAGGCTCGCGTGGGCGCGCGCGGATCGTGCGCGTCAGGCCGAGTGGCCGCTACGCGGGGCGAAACCGGGTCGACCGCCCAGCCCGCGCAAGGCGAGCAGGAAGGTGGCGGCGTTCCAGCTCTGGCCGGCCATGCCCATCGGCTTCAGCGTGCGCCCGTGGAACCACTCGGTGAAGCGCCAGCCGTCCAGCGCATTGACCTCGGCCAGCCTCGTCAGGGCGTCGCGCGCGTCGTCCTCCAGGCCCAGCAGGGACAGCGCCATCACCCAGAACCCGCCGACGAAGGGCCACAGGCCACCGTTGTGGTACTGGTGCGGCTCGTTCTGCTGGTGTCGCGCCATGTACGGGCGCCACAACTCGTGGTCGCGTGACAGCGGGTGCAGCGTCACGCGGATCGGGTAGGGGACCGCGCAGCCCGCCGCCTGCAGCGTCTTGACGATGCGATGACCGGCCGCCTCGTCGGCCAGCCCGTACAGGATGGCCAGCAGGTTGCCGAACACGTCCCCTTCGGCGCCGAAGCTGGCGAAGTTCACGAAGCTCAGGTACAGGCCCGGATCGCGCTGCCCGCGCCGCACGTAGTGCTGCAGCAGCCTGGCGCGGTGGTACTCGGGCAGGTCGCGCGCAAAGGGATGGAACAGGTGATTGAAGTGGTGCCGCGTGGCGTCGGCCTCGGGCACCGCGAACCGTTGCTTCACCGCGTACCACAAGGCATTGGTGTAGAGCACGTAGCCGGAGCGCGGCATGATGTCCGCCCAGTCGCTGGCCTCGTTCTGCTGCAGCAGCCGCAGGCGCTGGTGTTCCTGGGCCAGCAGCCACGACAAGGCCCGTTCGATCTCGCGCGACCAGCGCGCGGCCAGGCCCGGCAGGGGGCTGGTGCGGCGCACGTGGTCGGCGGCGAGCAGCCACCACAAGGTGGCATCGATGCAGCCGAGGTACCAGAAGTCCGCGTCGCGACCTTCCGGGTCGACGTACTTGGCGATCTGACCGTTGGCCGCCTGCTGGGCGGCCAGCGCGTCCAGGCTGGCCACGGCGCCCCGCTCGAGCGCGTCGACGCCGCTGCCGCACATGGCGAGCACGCAGATCGCCGCATCGCGGCCGAAGATGCGCGTGTAGCGCCGGGCCTCGGCGGCTTCGGTGCGGCTGGCCGCCAGGATGCCCTGTGGCGTGAGGTTGCGCTCCAGCAGCGCCAGCGACTCCTGGCGGCAGCGCGCGATGGGATCATGGACGCGGGACATGTCCCGCATCATCACCCGGCGGCAGAAGCCGTGTCGAGCAGCGCCAGCGGAAAGTCGCGCAGCAGATCCGACAGGCGCAGCCCGGCGGACGCGATGTCGTGCTCCCGGCCGGACAGCGCGTCCTTCAGCCGGGTTCCCGCAGGAAGCCCGTCCTGTCCTGACGCCGTGTCGCCCGCTGGCCACTCGACGACAGTGTCGCCCCAGACCTCGCCCAACGGCGCCTCGCCCACCGCCAGGCCCAGGGAGGCGAACAGTCGCGTGGCGATCACGACGACCCATTGACTTCCATGCCGCCGCGCGAAGGCCACCACGTGCTCGGCACGCACGCCGCTCGCCTTCAGGGGCAGGTAGTCGGCGCCCTGCAGCATCAGCTCGTGCTGGCGGCGCAGCTGCAATGCGATCCAGGTGACGCGGAACTTCGCTTCGCCGTCCTGGACGCGCGCCAGCAGGTCGCGCCACTCGCGCGCCCGCACCGCGGGCTCGATGGCATCGCGGCTCGCCTCGGCACGCGCCAGCAGGGCGCGTCGCCGGGCATGATCGATGAGGCCGCGGTTGTCCGGGTCCATCAGGGTGAGCTCGATCGCCGCATGGCCCTGGTAGAAGTCGGGCACCCCCGGCGACAGGCACTTGATGGCGGCCATCGAGGTGCTGTTGAGCGCGCCGTACCAGGCGAACACCTGCGCCGTCTGCTGCAGGTCGGCCAGGAACAGGTTGCTGTCGCGGCGCTCGAGCAGCGCCTGCACGAAGCCCGACAGCGCCGCCTCGTAGCCCGGGTGCGGATTCATCCAGCTGGTGACGGTCTTGGACTCGCGCGCCGACTTGAGCATTGCCTGCTCGATGCGCCTGGCATAGACGCGGAGCGCCTCGTCGTCCAGCGTGCCCACCGGCAGGCTGCCGACCAGCGTCTGGTAGAGCAGGTACTCGTCGTTGCGGCTGGGCGCGTTCGCGCCGTCCACCGTGCACTTGTGGCGTCGGTTCAGGCGGCTCCAGCGGCGCACCGTCAATCGCCAGGCGCCCGGCATCTCGCTGATGACGTCGATGCGCAGGCGCACGTCCTCGGAGCGCTTCGCGTCATGGGTCGACGTGGCGAGCATGGTGTGCGGCCAGCGCAGCGCACGGTCGCGGCTGGCGGCATGGAAGGCCGACACCGACATGCCGAAGGCATCGGGATCGCCGCCGACATCGTTCACCGAGATCAGCCGGTGATGACGGTACAGCGCGGTGTCTTCGATGCCCTTGGCGGCCACCGGCGAGGTGTACTGCTGCAGCCGGCGCGCGAAGGCGTGGTAGCGCTCGCCCAGGCCGGCCGGTGCGCCGGACAACGGGCGGCCGAGCAGCACGCGGCGCAGGAAGTCGAGCACGCTGGCATCGGCGGCCAGGCAGCGCCGGCGCGCACGGCCGATGGCCCAGCCGATGAACCGCCGGTCCTGTGCGCTCGGCTTGTCGATGATGTAGGTCCGGTAGACGGGGAACGACGCCACCACGTCGGCCAGTGCGCGGCGCAACGAATTGAGCGTGAAGTCCTGCGTGCGCCTGTCCTCGCGCGCCAGGCGCAGCAACGCGGTGGCCAGCACCGTGAGCTCGCCGGCCAGCGGGCCGTCCATGACGGCATGGCGGCAGCGCCACGACAGCGTCTCGAAGTCCTCGGCCTCGTCGCGCACGAAGGCGCGCCAGGCTCGGTCCAGCCGCGACTTGGCCGTGGCGTCGATGAACAGCCCGTTGACGACGTTGGCGAAGCGGTAGCCGGTGGTTCCGTGCACGGCCCAGTCCGTGGGCACCTGCTCGTGCGGCGCGACGATCTTCTCGATCACCACGTACAGCGGCTTCTCCGGCGGTGCGGCGCCGGCCGGCGCCGTCGGCGTCAGCCCCGCCGTCTCGGCATAGCGTCGCTGCAGGCGCAGGAAGTAGCCTGCCGGGTCGGCCAGGCCGTCAGGGTGGTCGATGCGAACGCCGTCGACGGCGCCGCTGGCCGCCAGCGACAGCACGAGCCGGTGCGTCGCCTCGAACACCTCCGGCCGCTCCATGCGGATCGCTGCCAGCTCGTTGATGTCGAAGAACCGCCGGTAGTTGATCTGGTCCGAGGCCACGCGCCACTGCGCGAGGCGGTAGGGCTGCTCGGCAATCAGTTCGTCGAGAGCGTCGAAGCTGCTGCGCGTGCCGACCTCGCCGTTCAGACGCTCCACCAGCGAGGCGATGCGCTGCGCCAGCGCCGGGGTCTGAGTCAGCTGCTTCGCCAACTGCTGCTTGAGAACGGTCTTGTCGCGCTGGCGCTGCCGCATCGCGGCCGCATCGGCGGTGTCGCGGTGCGGCAGACGCTCGAAGTGCTCGATCAGGCCGTTCAGCGAGGCCATGGTGTCGGCTGGCCATGCGGCCGACGGCAGGTCGGCCACGGACTCGCGCAGCAGGCGGCCGTACGAGCTCGGGTCGATGGGCAGGCGGTGCTCGAAGTAGTTCAGCGTGAAGCGCCCCGACTCGGGCGCGAACTGCAGCGTCAGTTCGCCGCGCTCCAGCACGATGCCGTACTGATCGCCCAGCAGGGGCAGCAGCACGCGCCCGGTCAACGCCGGGTCGGCGGAGCGCCAGTCGATGTCGAAGTACTCGGCGTAGGCGGAAGCGCGACCGTTCTCGAGCACGTCCAGCCACCAGGCGTTGTCGCCGCCGAGCACGCCCATGTGGTTGGGCACGAGGTCGATGAGCATGCCCATGCCGCGCAGGTGCAGCGCCTCGACGAGGGCGTCGAACTCCGCGCGCGTGCCGATCTCCGGGTTGATCTCGCCATGATCCACCACGTCGTAGCCGTGCAGGCTGCCGGCCCGCGCGCGCAGGAAGGGCGAGCAGTACAGGTGGCTGATGCCCATCGCCCACAGGTAGGGCACCAGCGCCGTGGCATCCGTGAACCGAAAGCCGGCGTGCAGCTGCACGCGGTAGGTGGCGCGCGGGATGACCGCGTGCAGCGGGGCGGCCCGGCCCTTCGGCGCCGTCACGGCCGCTCCATCGACACGCGCACCGACCACGGCGGCCGCAGCGTCTGCTGCGCACCGGCGTGGCTCTGGTAGATCGGTTCGCCCGGCGGCAAGTCCGGTCCCGTCTCGGCCGCGCCGCTCAGATTGGCGAGCAGGTCGAGGCGGCCGCTTGTCCCGAGCGGCCAGCGCAGCGCGAGCAGGCCGATGCCGATCTCGCGGTACTGGCCGCTGGCCGCACCGGGCAGGTGGGGCACCAGCTTGTCGCGGCGGATGCCGAGCAGCTGCCGGTACAGCGCCAGCCAGCACGCGTGCGCCGGTTGCGCGCGTTCGTCCCAGGCCAGCTTGCTGCGCAGGAAGGTGGCCTCGGCGTTCGGGTCGGGGATGCGGTTGCGCGCGGCCGGATCGTTGAAACGGGCGAAGCGCCCGAATTCGTTGCGGCGCCCCTGCGTGACGGCCGTCGCGAGTTCGCCGCTGAAGTCGCAGAAGTACAGGAACGGGGTCGAGGCTGCATATTCCTCGCCCATGAAGAGCATCGGCGGCGCCGGTGCGAGCAGCACGCAGGCCAGCACGGCGTGCAGCATCTCCTCGCGATGGCCCGCCGCCGCCAGCATGGCCAGCCGGTCGCCGAAGGCGCGGTTGCCGACCTGGTCGTGCGTCTGCAGGAAGTTCACGAAGGCCAGCGGCGGCAGCCCGGTCGAGGGCGTGCCATGCGGCTCGCCGCCCCGGTAGGCCGAGACCTCGCCTTGGAACGCGAAGCCTTCGGCGAGCGCGCGACCCAACAGCGACAGCGGCTGCGCGGCAAAGTCGGCGTAGTAACCGTCGCGCTCACCGCTGACCAGCACATGCAGCGCATGGTGCACGTCGTCGTTCCACTGCGCCGTGGCCAGTCGAGGTTGCCCTTCCGCGTCGCGCGGCAGGCGGCGCGCATCGTTGACGTCGTTCTCCAGCACCAGGTGCACATGGCGATCGCGTCCGGGGCCGGCGCGAACGGCCTGCGCCAGCTCGTCGATGAAGTGCAGCGGCGAGCCGTCGTGCATCGCATGCACCGCGTCGATGCGCAACCCATCGAAGTGGAACTCCTCCAGCCAGTACAGCGCGTTGTGGATGAAGAAGTCGCGCACCGTGCGGCTGCCCGGACCGTCGAAGTTGATCGCCGCGCCCCACGGCGTATGCACCTGCGCATTGAAGAACGGCGGCGCATAGGCATGAAGGTAGTTGCCATCGGGCCCGAAGTGGTTGTAGACGACGTCAAGCAGCACCATCAGGCCGCGCGCGTGGGCGGCTGCAACCAGCCGCTTGAGGTCGTCGGGCGTCCCATAGCTGGCCTCCGGGGCGAAAGGCAGCACGCCGTCGTAGCCCCAGCCGCGGCGCCCCGGGAAGTCGGCCACCGGCATCAGCTCGATGGCCGTCACCCCCAAGGCCACGAGGTCGTCCAGTCGTGCGATGGCGGCGGTGAAGGTGCCCTCCGGCGTGAAGCAGCCGAGGTGCATTTCGTAGATCACCGCCTCGTGCCACGGCCGGCCGCGCCAGCCCTCGTCGGGCCAGTCGAAGGCCAGCGGATCGGTCAGTGCGCTCGCGGCGTGCACATCGTCGGGGTTGCTGCGCGAGGCCGGGTCGGGCACGGTCAGCCCACCGTCGATGCGGAAGGCGTAGCGCATCCCGGTCGCCGCCTGCGCCAGCGAGGTCTCGTACCAGCCGCCGTCACGGGCCTGCATGGGGCATTCGGCCCCATCGGCCAGCAGGTCGACGCGTTGCGCGCCAGGCGCCCACAGGCGAAAGCGCGCGCCGCCATCGGACAGCCGCAGCGCGCCGAACGGCATCTCGTGCCGGCGCCTCATGCCTGCTCCTCGCGGGGGAAGCGGATCAGCGCGAGTGCGCGGCCGGCCAGCGTGAAGGGCTCGGCCGGACGGAAAGCCGTTCCGGGCAACGCGTTGTCGCTGCGCGAGGTGTCGACCAGCAGTTCCCCCTGGGGCAAGCCCAGTTCGGAAGGCAGGCTGAAGATCACGCCTTCGGCGGCGGCGTTGAACAGCAGCACGAAGCTGTCGTCGCGCACCGGCCGGCCGCGCGCGTCGACGTCGCCCCGCCCCTCGCCGGACAGGAAGACGGCCAGTGCACGCGCGAAGTCCTGCTGCCAGGCTTCGGCGCTCATCTCGGTGCCGTCCGGCTGCAGCCACACGATGTCTCGCACTTCCGAGCCGTGCAACGGCCGGTCCTGGAAGAAGTCGCGGCGGCGGAACACCGGGTGCGCTGCGCGCAGGGCGATCAGCCGTCGCGTGAAGGCCTGCAGCGAGCGCCGGGCTTCGCTCGGCGTCCAGTCGACCCAGCTGATGTCGTTGTCCTGGCAGTAGGCGTTGTTGTTGCCCTGCTGGCTGCGCCCGCACTCGTCGCCGGCGAGGATCATCGGCACGCCCTGCGACAGCAGCAGCGTGGCGAGGAAGTTGCGCTGCTGTCGGGCGCGCAGCGCCAGCACCTCGGCGTCGTCGGTCGGGCCTTCGGCGCCGCAGTTCCACGACAGGTTGTGGTTGTGGCCGTCACGGTTGTCCTCGCCGTTGGCGTCGTTGTGCTTGTCGTTGTACGAGACCAGGTCCGCCAGCGTGAAGCCGTCGTGCGCCGCGATGAAGTTGATGCTGGCGTAGGGCCTGCGGCTGCTGCGGTTGTACAGGTCGCTGGAGCCGGTCAGCCGCTGGGCGAACTCGCCGATCAGGCCGCCGTCGCCCTTCCAGTAGGCGCGCATGGTGTCGCGGTACTTGTCGTTCCACTCGGTCCAGCCGGCCGGGAAGTTTCCGACCTGGTAGCCGCCGGTGCCCAGGTCCCAGGGCTCGGCGATGAGCTTGACCTGCGAGAGCACCGGGTCCTGCCGCAGCACGTCGAAGAAGGCGCTGAGCCGGTCGACCTCGAACAGCTCGCGCGCCAGCGCCGACGCGAGGTCGAAGCGGAAACCGTCGACGTGCATCTCGTTGACCCAGTAGCGCAGCGAGTCCATGAGCATCTGCAGCACGCGCGGGTGCTGCATGTTCAGCGTGTTGCCGCAGCCCGTGAAGTCCTGGTAGTGGCGCGGCGCATCCGGCACCAGCCGGTAGTACGAGGTGTTGTCGATGCCGCGGAACGACAGCGTCGGGCCGAGCTCGCTGCCCTCGGCGGTGTGGTTGTAGACCACGTCGAGGATGACTTCGATGCCGGCCGCGTGCAGCGTGCGCACCATGGTCTTGAACTCGTTGATCTTTCCCGATGCGCTGTAGCGGTGATCGGGCGCAAAGTAGCCGATCGTGTTGTAGCCCCAGTAGTTGCGCTGGCCGCGCTCCACCAGGTGGCGGTCGTCGACGAAGGCATGCACGGGCATCAGCTCGATCGTCGTCACGCCCAGACGCTTCAGGTGGTCGATGACCGGCGCGCAGCTCAGTCCGGCGTAGGTGCCGCGCAGCGGCTCGGGGACGCCGGGATGGCGCATCGTCAGTCCGCGCACGTGCGCCTCGTAGATCACCGTCTCGTGCCAGGGCACGGCGGGGCGGCGGTCGTCGCCCCAGCTGAAGGCGGTTTCCACGACCTTGCAGCGCGGCATGTACGGTGCGCTGTCGCGGCGATCGAACGACAGGTCGCGTTCGGCATGGCCGATGCGATAACCGAACAGCGCGTCGTGCCAGCGCGGGTTGCCGATGATGTTGCGCGCGTACGGATCGAGCAGCAGCTTGTGGCCGTTGAAGCGCTGGCCGTGGCGCGGTTGGTACGGTCCATAGACGCGGTAGGCGTAGAGCAGCCCGGGCCGCGCCTGCGGCAGATAGCCGTGGAACACCTGGTCGGTCTGCTCGGGCAGCCGGACGCGTTGCAGTTCATGCCGGCCGGTCGCGTCGAACAGGCACAGCTCGACCCGCTCGGCATGTTCCGAGAACAGCGCGAAATTGACGCCCAGCCCGTCCCAGGTGGCGCCACGCGGCCAGGGCCGACCGGGCCAGACGGCGTCGATGCGGCCGTGAGCCACGCTCATCGGCCGTCCTGCTTGTCGGCGGTGTCGCGTGGGAACCATCGCTCGATGAGCAGCGCCGCGCGATCGCGCGCGCCGAGTCCGAGCGCCAGGGCACCGGCGAATACCACGCCGGCGAGGAGAATGAGGAAGGTCTGCTGGATGAGTCCGCCGCCGATGTCCAGGTGGTCGATCGACAGCAGCACGACGAAGGTCATGATGCCGTACTGCGCCAGCCTCGCGAGCAGGTCGCCGTCGCTGATCTCGACGCGCTTGCAGTAGCCGCGCACCGCGCCGGCCACGAAGCGCGCGAAGTAGCTGCCGAAGATCACCACCAGCAGCGCCACCAGCAGGCGCGGCAGGAACAGCACGATCTTGCCCAGCAGCTCGGTCACCTGCGACAGTCCCAGGCTGTTGGACGCCACGATCAGCGAGGCGAGGAGCACCAGCGCATAGGCGATCCACCCGAACAGCTCGGTGGTGTCCTTCTCGGTGCCACCCTGCTGCAGGAAGCCGTCGATGCCGGCGCGCTCGGTGAGGACGTGGAAGTTCAGCGCGCGAAGCGCCTTCACGACGCTGTAGCGGAAGGCCTTGGCCAGCAGCCAGCCCAGCAGCAGCAGCCCCAGTGCGATGGCCAGCCGCGGCAGGAAGGCGCCGATCTGCGCGAGCAGGGCGCGCACGGGTTCGAGCAAGACGTCGAGGTTCTGCATGGTGTCTCCTGTTCAGGCCGTCAGACCGGCCAGCATGGCCACGCCTGCCAATGGCACGCCGATCCAGTCGGGCCGGTTGTCGATCTCGTAACGAAGCTCGTACAGCGCCTTCTCGAGCTCGAAGAGGTCCAGCAATGGCTGCGAGCGCGCGAACGCTGCCGCGTCCGCGAACAGCCCGCCGGCCACCGCCACCTCGGCATAGGTCTCCAGGAACGCCTGGCGCACCGTGCGCTCCCAGTCGCGCGCCAGCGGCGCCAGCCGCTCCATCTCGGTCGCCGTCTTCGCTGTCTGCTGCAGTGCCGTGTGCCGCGCGTAGTCGAACGAGCGCAGCACGCCGGCCACGTCGCGCAGCGCCGATTGCTTGGCGCGCCGCTCCTCGAAGTCTCGCTTGGGCTCGCCCTCGAAGTCGATGAGCAGGAAGTCGTCGCGACAGACCAGCACCTGGCCGAGGTGCAGGTCGCCATGCACCCGCGTCTTCGGGTGCGTCGGTGGCGCGTGCCCGGCCTGCTCGATGCGCGACAGCAGCGCCGGGGCGGCAGCGATGACCTGGGCGACCAGGCCGCCCAGCGCCTCGGGCCAGGGCTCGCCGCGCTGACCGAGCTGGTCCAGCGTGGCGCGGCACTCGCGCTGCACCGCGGCACACCAGCGGGTGATGTCGGCCGGCGTCATCGGCTCCGGGTCGAAGGCCGGATCGCCGGTGCTGCGTGCCAGGGCCAGGTGCAGCTCGGCGACGCGGCGCGCCAGGACGCGCAATCCTTCGGCCATGGCCGCGAGGGTCCTGGCCGGCTCTTCGCCGTCGGTGCCGGAAGTCTCCAGCCAGCGTTCCAGCCGATCCACGGTGGCCGCCCAGGCATCGCCCTGGTTGGGCACCTGTGCCTGCAGCAGTGCCAGCGTCCAGGTGTCGCCCTTGTCGGACACCCACTCCAGGCTTCCGGCGACCGGCACGCAATGCTCGAAGCCGGCCTTGTCGGTGAGAAAGCGCCCCATCTCGAGCTCTGGATTCGTGCCGGGGTGGAGGCACCGGTACGCCTTCAGGAACAGCCGCTCGCCGATCAGGCTGATCGAGTTGCTGCTCGCGGTCAGCCGGCGCAGCGGCGCGGGCTGATCGAGAGCGTCGCCGACCACCTGGGCGAACGTGCTGCCCGGCACGAAGCGCAGGCTGCCGCCCTCGGTGCGCACGGTGCGGCCTTCGCCGATCGCCGCAACCAGCGCGTGGCAGAAGCTCTCGTCGGCCATCGCGTCGGCGATGATGCCGACCTCGGCCTGCTGGCGAATCTTGGTCACGGCCAGCGCCGACAACGCGCGCATGCGCTCTTCCTCGCGATCCTCGAAGGCCATGGTCAGCGGCACGAAGTAGCGCACCGGATCGGCGGCGGTGCGCGCCTCGACGACGGCGAGCAACCAGCTCCGGCCGTCCGCGACGAGTTCCCCGTGCTCGAGAATGCCGGCGCGCGCGAGCTTGTCGGCCTTGGCCGCGTACCAGCGCTGGCGCTGCATGAAGTGCGGCAGCAGCTCCGCCTCGAACTGATGGCGGATCTTCTCCGCCAGGCCCATGCGCCAGGGCACCACACGATGGCGGAAGAAGCTGTTCCAGCCGTCGAAGAGCACCAGCGTGGGCAGGTCCTCCAGCGGCAGGGTCTCGACGTGCCAGCTCGGCGGCTGGGCGTCGCTGGACAGCCGGAACCAGAAGAATCCGTGCGCCGGCAGTGTCAGCAGGTAGGGCAGATCGCCGATCGGCGGAAACGCATTGCGCCCCATCATCTCCACCGGCACCCGCCCCTTGTAGGCGCGCAGCTCGAGCTCCACCGGCTGCGCGGTGCGGCTGACGTTGGCCACGCACAGGATCACGTCCTCTTCATGCTCGCGCACGTAGGCCAGCACCTTGCGATTGCCCGGGTGCAGCATCGTGAACCGGCCCCGGCCGAAGGCCGCCGACGTGCTGCGCACCGCGAGCAGGCGCCGCGTCCAGTTGAGCAGCGACGACAGTTCACGCGATTGCGCCTCGACGTTCAGGGCCTCGAAGCCGTAGATCGGGTCCTGGATCGGCGGCAGGTACAGGCGCTGCGGGTCGGCGCGCGAGAAGCCGCCGTTGCGGTCGCTCGTCCACTGCATCGGTGTGCGCACGCCGTCGCGGTCGCCGAGGAAGATGTTGTCGCCCATGCCGATCTCGTCGCCGTAGTACAGCACGGGCGTGCCCGGCATGGACAGCAGCAGGCTGTTCATCAGCTCGATGCGGGCCCGATCGTTCTCGAGCAGAGGGGCCAGACGGCGACGGATGCCCAGATTGATGCGCGCCCGCGTGTCGGCCGCGTACATCTTGTAGAGGTAGTCCCGTTCCTTGCTGGTCACCATCTCGAGCGTGAGCTCGTCGTGGTTGCGCAGGAAGATGGCCCACTGGCAGTGGGCAGGAATCTCGGGGGTCTGCGCGAGGATCTCCACCACCGGGTGGCGGTCCTCCTGCGCGATGGCCATGTACATGCGCGGCATCAGCGGGAAGTGATAGGCCATGTGGCATTCGTCGTCCTCGCCGAAGTACTCGCGCACGTCCTCCGGCCACATGTTGGCCTCGGCCAGCAGCAGCCGGCCCGGGTACTTCGCATCGATGCGCTTGCGGATCAGCTTGATGACGTCGTGCGTCTCGCGCAGGTTCTCGTTGCTGGTGCCGTCGCGCTCGATCAGGTAGGGGATCGCGTCGAGGCGGAAGCCGTCGACGCCCATGTCGAGCCAGAACTCCATGGTCTTGAGCACCGCTTCGATCACTGCCGGATTGTCGAAGTTCAGGTCGGGCTGGTGGCTGAAGAAGCGATGCCAGAAGTACTGCTGTGCGACCTCGTCCCAGGTCCAGTTCGACTTCTCGGTGTCGGTGAAGATGATGCGCGTGCCGGCGTACTTCTTCGGGTCGTCGCTCCACACATAGAAGTCGCGCTCCGGCGATCCCTTCGGGGCCCTGCGCGCGGCCTGGAACCAGGGGTGCTGGTCGGAAGTGTGGTTCACCACCAGCTCGGTGATCACGCGCAGGCCGCGCCGGTGCGCCTCGTCGACGAAGGCACGGAAGTCGTCGAGCGTGCCGTACGCGGGATGCACGCCCTCGTAGTCGGCGACGTCGTAGCCGTCGTCGCGCAGCGGCGAAGGGTAGAAGGGCAGCAGCCAGATGGTGTTGACGCCCAGGGACTGCACGTGGTCGAGCCGCTGCGTCAGGCCGGCCAGGTCGCCGATGCCGTCGCCGTTGGCGTCGGCGTAGGCCTTCACGTGCAGTTCGTAGATGACCGCGTCCTTGTACCAGTGTGGGTCACCCTGGCTGATCGCGCTGCGCAGTGCCGCGGCTTCGATGGCGGGTTCGGCTTTCAAGGGCTGCACCTCACGAGAAGTAGTCGAAGTCGTGCTCGCGCCGCAGGTGGCGGCGCAGCTGCATCACGTGGACCGGGCTGCGCTGCGGATCCAGGCTGACGAAGTTGCGCGCACCGTGCCAGAGGAAGTGCGAGCCGCTGACGAGATCGTGCATCTGGTAGGCCTGCTGCGCATCGATGCCCAGCGCCATGGGGTCCAGTTCGAGCCAGCCGCTCTGCACATGGTGGGGATCGAGGTTGACGACGCACACGACGATGTTCGACAGGTCGGGGGTGAGCTTGGCGTAGGCGATCATCTGCTCGTTGTCGATGCGCAGGAAGCGCAAGCCGGCGTCGCTTTGCAGCGCGGGGTTGTCGCGGCGCACGCGGTTGAGCATGGCGATGAAGTCGGCCAGCGAATCCGGGCGATCGCGGTCCCAGGCGCGCAGCTGGAACTTTTCGGAGTCGAGGTATTCCTCGCCGCCTTCGCGCAGGGCACGGTGCTCGAGCAGTTCGAAGGCCGGTCCGTACAGCCCGTAGTTGGCCGCCAGCGTGGCAGCCAGCGCGACCCGCGCCATGAAGATCGGCCGGCCGCCGTACTGCAGGGCGGCCGGAAGGATGTCGGGAGTGTTCGGCCAGGCATTGGGCCGAAAGTACTCGCGGCCGGGGCCCTGGCTGAGTTCGGTGAAGTACTGGGTCAGCTCCTGCTTGGTGTTGCGCCAGGTGAAGTAGGTGTAGGACTGGCTGAAGCCGAGCTTGGCCAGGCGATGCATGACGCGCGGTCGCGTGAAGGCTTCCGACAGGAAGATCACGTCCGGGAAGGAGCGCCGCACGCGGGCTATCGCCCACTCCCAGAACGGGAAGGCCTTGGTGTGCGGGTTGTCGACGCGGAAGATGCGCACGCCTTGTGCGGCCCAGTACTCGAATACGCCGGCGAGCGCCTGCCACATCTCGCGCCACTGCTCCGACTCGAAGTCGAGCGGGTAGATGTCCTGGTACTTCTTCGGCGGGTTCTCGGCGTACTGGATGCTGCCGTCGGCTCGCTTCCTGAACCACTCGGGGTGCTCGCGCACCCAGGGGTGGTCGGGCGAGCATTGGAAGGCGATGTCCAGCGCAATCTCGATGCCGTGTTCGGCGGCGCGCCCGAGCAGCCGTCGAAAGTCCTCGCGCGTGCCGAGCTCGTTCAGGATCGCGTCGTGCCCGCCGTCCTCGGCGCCGACGGCCCAGGGGCTGCCGACGTCGTCGGGCCGCGGGTCAAGCGTGTTGTTCATGCCCTTGCGGCGCTGGCGCCCGATCGGATGGATGGGCGGAAAGTACAGGACGTCGAAGCCCATGGCCTTCACGTAGGGCAGCCAGGCCTCGCAGTCGGCGAAGGTGCCGTGCCGCTTGCCGTCGCCGGCGGCCGAGCGCGGGAAGAACTCGTACCACGACGAGAAGCGCGCCCGCACGCGCTCGACGCTGACGCGGAAGACCCGTGACTCGGTGAGCGCGTGCCTCAGATCGGGGTGGCGCTGCGCGATCGCGCCGCGCGCCTCGTCGAGACCGAGCCGGATGAGCGCCTCCAGCGGGGCGCCGTCCCGAACGGCCTGCACGAGTTCGTGTGCCCATGCCCTGAGCAACTCGCCGTCGCCGGCCTGTTCGGCGCGACGAGCGGCCTCCTCGATGAGCGTCGCGCCGCTGAGCGCTGCGACCCGGACGTCGTCGAGCTCGACGCGGCGGGCGAAGTCGTGTCGCCACGAGAGGAAGGGGTCGACCCAGGCGCGCACCGTGTAGTGCCAGTCGCCGATGGCGCCGACGGTGAACTCGGCTCGCCAGCGGTCGTTGCCCAGCGGCCGCATGGGGCGGCTCGACCAGGCGGCGGACTCCGCGCCGGCCTGGCACCACAAGAGCTCGCAGGCCACCACGTCGTGACCGTCGGCGAAGCAGTCCGCCTCGACGACCACCGGCTCGCCCACGACGCGCTTGATCGCGAAGCGGCCGGCGTCCACGCACGGCGTGATGTGTTCGATGACGACCCGGATGCGTCCCTCGTGCACCCCGATCGGCGTGATGGTGTCGTCCGTGCTCATGCAGCAACCCCTTCGTGCTCGAGGACCAATATCCCCAATGGCGGCAAGCGCAGGTTCAAGGACTGGAAGTGTCCTTGTGCCGGCACGGGAACGGTGTCGGTGCCGCTCAGGTTTCCGATGCCGCTGCCGCCATAGAGCGTGGCGTCGCTGTTGAGCAGCTCGCACCAGTGCCCTGCATGCGGCACCCCCACGAGGTAATTCTCGCGCGGCAGCGGCGTGAAGTTGGCCACGACCAGCAGCGTGCTGCCGTCGCGCGCCTTGCGCAGGAACGCGAGCACGCTGTGTTCGGCATCGTCGGCCTCGATCCATTGGAATCCTGCTGGCTCGAAGTCGATCTCGAACAGGGCCGGCTTGCTTCGGTACAGGCGGTTCAGGTCCTCGACCCAGCGCTGCAGGCCGCGGTGATGCTCGCCCTCCAGCGCCTGCCAGTCGAGCGCCGAATCGTGCGACCACTCGCTGCGCTGACCGAATTCGCCGCCCATGAACAGCAGTTTCTTGCCCGGATGGGCCCACATGTGTCCCAGCAACAGCCGCAGGTTCGCGAACTGCTGCCACTCGTCGCCGGGCATCTTGTTGATCAGAGAGCCCTTGCCGTAGACGACCTCGTCGTGCGACAGCGGCAGCATGAAGTTCTCGTTGAAGGCATAGACCATCGAGAAGGTGAGCCTGCCGTGGTGCCAGCGCCGGTGCACCGGGTCCTCGCGCATGTAGGCCAGTGTGTCATGCATCCAGCCCATGTTCCACTTCAATCCGAAGCCGAGTCCGCCCACGTCGGTCGGGCGCGAGACCATCGGCCAGGCGGTGGATTCCTCGGCGATGATCTGCACGCCCGGATGGTCGCGGTAGGCAGATTGGTTGAGCAGGCGCAGGAAGTCGATCGCATCCAGGTTCTCGCGCCCACCGTGGCGGTTCGGGATCCACTCGCCGTCATTGCGCGCATAGTCCAAGTACAGCATCGAGGCCACCGCGTCGACACGGAGCATGTCGATGTGGAACTCGTCCAGCCAGAACATCGCGCTGGACAACAGGAAGGCACGCACCTCGTTGCGCCCGTAGTTGAAGATCGACGAGTTCCATTCGGGATGGAAGCCCTGGCGCGGATCGGCATGCTCGTAGAGGTAGGTGCCGTCGAAGCGTGCCAGGCCGTGGGCGTCGGCGGGAAAGTGCGAGGGCACCCAGTCCAGGATCACGCCCACACCCGCCTGGTGCAGCGTGTCGACGAGGTACTTGAAGTCCTGCGGCGTGCCGTAGCGCGAGGTCGGTGCGAAGTAGCCCGTCGTCTGGTAGCCCCACGAGCCGTAGAACGGGTGCTCGGTGATCGGCATCAGCTCCACATGGGTGAAGCCCAGGCCGGAGACGTACGCTGCCAGCTCGACGGCCGCGCTGCGGTAGTCGAGCATCGACCCGTCGGCGCGCCGGCGCCACGAGCCGAGGTGCACCTCGTAGACCGACATCGGCGCGTCAAGCGCATTGCGGCCCGCGCGGCTGCCCATCCAGGCGTCGTCGTGCCAGACATGGTCGTCGCCGTGCCAGACGATGGAGGCGGTTGCCGGCGGCAGCTCGGCGTAGCGAGCGAACGGATCGGCCTTCTCCATGCGCTCGCCGGTGTGGGAGTGGATCAGGTACTTGTAGCGGTGGCCAGGCGCTGCGCCCGGCACGAACACCTGCCACAGGCCCGAACCGTCGGCGCGCGGCTGCGCGACATGGGCGTCGTCGCGCCAGTCGTTGAAGTCGCCGATGACGGCGACCGAGGCCGCCGAGGGGGCCCAGACCGTGAAGTGGCTGCCACCATCGCCTTGTTGGCAGCCCATCACGCGGTACAGCCGGGCGTGGGTACCCTCCCGGAAGTAATGCAGGTCGGCGTCGCGAAGCGCACTGCCGGAGACCAGCGCAGCGGCCGTCGCGTCCGCTCGCAGTCGTTCGGGTCCTTGCCCGGTATCGCGTGAGGTCGGCGTCATATCGAGTCCTTGTCATCAGTGCGATGCTGAGCCGGCATCCCGTGCCACGGGTCCGGCACAGCCGGAACCACTATACATGTGGACAAATGAAACGCCCGGCGCTGCGGCGCTTGACCCTTCCCGCGACGGGCCCCGCGCGGAGTCCGGCACAGGGAAGCGTCGCCGGCTTCCTCCCTCGCCAGGGCCGCGCCGCTTCGCCCTGGGCGCGTGGCGCAGGCTGAGGGCCGCACGGCGCGACGGTCGAGGTTGCCGCCACAATAGGCGCAGAAAGGGGCGTGCCTGATGCGATCCGCGACCTGCAGCGAGTCCTCGCTGGAATCTCCGATCCGCGCCGCCGCAGGCGTCGAAGGCTTGCGGCCATGAGCGATCCGAAGGATGAACTGTCCATGCGCCTGGCGCTCGATCAGGCGCGCAATGCCTGGCTGGTCGGCGAGGTGCCGGTAGGCGCCGTGATCGTGCGCGACACGCCCGCCGGACGACAGGTGGTGGCCACCGGCTACAACCGCCCGATCACCGAGCACGATCCGACCGCGCACGCCGAGATCGTCGCGCTGCGCCATGCGGCCACCCTGCTGGCCAACTACAGGCTGCCCGAGTGCGAGCTGTACGTGACGCTCGAGCCCTGCGCGATGTGCGCGATGGCGCTGATGCACGCGCGCTTCAAGCGCGTCGTCTTCGGTGCCTTCGACCCCAAGACCGGCGCGGCAGGGTCGGTGGTCGACCTGTTCGCCAACCGCCAGCTCAACCACCACACCGAGATCGTCGGCGGCGTGCTTGGCAACGAGTGCGGCCAGCTGCTGCGCGAGTTCTTCGCCGAGCGCCGCGAGCAGTATCGCCAGCGCCGTGGCGAGCGTGCCGAGGACATGCCCGACACCATCCCTGCCGGCGAAGCCATCGAGCTCGACGTGCCGCCGCCGGTGGATTCCGCATGACTTCGCTGACTCTGTTCACGCCTTCGGGGGTGGTGGCGTCGGCACGACCGCTGCGCCTGGCCGCCCGGCGTCTCGCTCGGCTCGGCTTCGACGTGCAGCTCGACGAGGCCGCGCTCGATCGCCACCAGCGATTCGGCGGTGACGACGACACGCGCCTGGCCGCGCTGCACCGCGTCGCATCGCAGGCGCCTTCGATCGCCATGGCCACGCGCGGCGGCTACGGGCTCACGCGACTGCTCGACCGCATCGACTGGAAGCGAGTGGCGCGCAGCGTGGAGCAGGGCACGCGCTGGGTCGGCCACAGCGACCTCACCGTGCTTCAGCTCGGCCTGCTGGCCCATGGGCGCGGCCGCACCTGGGCCGGCCCGATGGCCTGCTACGACTTCGGGCGGGAGGCGGGCGAGCACGGCGAGAAGACGGCCGCTGCGGTGGACGAGGTCACGCGCGATTGCTTCCTCGAGGCAATGAGCGGCGAACTCGAAGCCGTCGGCTTCCGCACCGAGGCGGGTTACGACGGCCTGGACGTGAAGGGCGTGCTCTGGGGCGGCAACCTGTGCATGGTCAGTTCGCTACTGGGCACGCCGCACTGGCCGCGCATCAGGGGCGGCGTACTGTTCCTCGAGGACGTCAACGAACATCCCTACCGCGTCGAGCGCAGCCTGCTGCAGTTGCAGCAGGCCGGTGTGCTCGACGCGCAGAAGGCGGTCCTGCTCGGCGCCTTCACCGACTGGAAGAAGTCGCCGCTGGACCGCGGCTACACGATGAAGAGCATGGTGGCGAAGGTGCGCAGCGCCACCCGTGCGCCCATCCTCACCGGCTTGCCGTTCGGCCATGTGCCGACCAAACTGACGCTGCCGGTGGGGGCGCGCGTCCAGCTCGTCGTGCAGGCACGCGACGTGCTCATCGGATGGTGAGCCGCACCTCTGGAGTCACCGCTCTAAACCGACGCCGGGCCCCAAGTTTCGGCGGCGGCGGCCGGTGAAACCCTGAGCGAGGCGGCTTCGGGGGCGCTTATGATCCGCGACTGCCTTTCGGCGACCCGGCCACAAGCCGGTGTTCGTCGGGGGCAGATTCTTTTGGCGGAGCCGTCGCGTCAAGCCTGCGACGGGCTCCCGATCGACGAAGGGGACGACCGCATGCACGGTCCGATGAAACGGTGGGGCGCGCGGGTCGCTGTGGTGCTGACGCTGGTGCTGGCCGCCTGCAACAACAGCCCATACCCGGACGGGGCGGCGGCGACGAACACCCTCTTCAACTCCTTCGACGAGCGCTCGCCGCGCTACCTCGACCCGACGGCGTCGTACAGCAACCCCGAGACGCCCTACACCTATTCGGCCTACGAGCCGCTGTACGCCTACCACTACCTGAAGCGGCCGTACACGCTGATCCCGAAGACGGCCGAGGCGGTGGTGAAGCCGCACTACGTCGACAAGGCCGGGCAGCCGCTGCCCGACGACGCGCCGACCGAGCAGATCGCCGAGAGCATCTACGACGTGCGCCTGAAGAAGGGCATCCTCTTCGCGCCGCACCCGGCCTTCGCGAAGAACGACAAGGGCGAGTACCTCTACCACGCGATGAAGCCCGGCGAAGTCGGCGACAAGCGCTCGCCGTGGGACTTCGCCCAGCAGGGCACGCGCGAGCTGGTCGCCGACGACTACGTCTATGCCTTCAAGCGCCACGCCACCACGCGCATCGAGGCGCCGATCTTCGCCATCTTCTCCGAGTACGTGGTCGGCCTGAAGGAATACGCCGAGCTGATCAAGGCCGAGGACGCCAAGCTGCTGCAGGGCCTGCCGGAATCGACCGTCGACAAGCCCTTCCTCGACTTCCGCAAGTGGCCGCTGGCCGGCGTCACGGCGCTGGACAGCCACACCATCCGCTTCCGCATCAAGGGCAGGTACCCGCAGTGGAAGTACTGGCTGGCGATGACCTTCTCCGCGCCGGTGCCCTGGGAAGCCGACGCCTTCTATGCGCAGCCGGGCATGAATGCCAACGGCCTGTCGCTGGTGAAGTGGCCGGTGGGCACGGGCCCCTACATGATGACCGAGTACGTGCAGGACCGCCGGCATGTGATGAAGCGCAACCCCAACTTCCGCGGCGAGCCCTATCCGTGCGAGGGCGAGCCCGGCGACAAGGAAGCCGGGCTGCTCGACGACTGCGGCAAGACCATGCCCTTCATCGACACCGTCGTCTCGACCATCGTCAAGGAGAAGGTGCCGCGCAAGGAGATGTTCAAGCAGGGCTACCTCGACGTGCCCGAGATCGAGCGTCCCGAATGGGGGGTGGACTTCCGCGTCGACATGGAGGACTCCGACGAAGTCAAGCGCGAATACGAGGCGCGCGGCTTCGCCTTCCCGCAGGTCACCGACATCAACAACTGGTACCTCGGCTTCAACTGGCTGGACCCGGTGGTCGGCAAGGGCGACACGCCCGAGCAGCAACTGAAGAACCGCAAGCTGCGACAGGCGCTGTCGATCGCCATCGACTGGGAGGAGGGCTACGGGCGCATCTTCCGCACCAAGGGCGGGGTCGCCGCGCACGGACCCGTGCCGCCGGGCATGTTCGGCTCGCGCGAGGGCAAGCCCGGCGGCATCAACCCGGTGACGCACCGCGAGGTCGACGGCCAGCCGGTGCGCCGCAGCATCGAGGACGCCAAGCGCTTGCTCGCCGAGGCCGGCTATCCCGAGGGCCGCGACGCGAAGACCGGCAAGCCGCTGGTGCTGAACTACGACTACCAGCGTGCGCCGACACCGGAGCTGAAGTCCGAGCTCGACTGGATGGTCAAGCAGTTCGGCAAGCTCGGCGTGCAGCTGGAGATCCGCGCCACCGACTACAACCAGTTCCAGGACAAGATGCTCAAGGGCAAGCAGCAGATCTTCTGGTGGGGCTGGCTGGCCGACTACCCGGACGCGGAGAACTTCCTCTTCCTGCTCTACGGGCCGAACGCCAAGTACCCGAACCAGGGCGAGAACACCGCGAACTACAGCAACCCGGAGTACGACCGCCTCTACCGCATCATGCAGACGCTGGAGGACGGGCCCGAGAAGCAGAAGGTCATCGACCAGATGGTCGCCATCGTGCGCGAGGACGCGCCCTGGGCCTGGGGCTACTGGCCCTACGTGGCGCTGGCCTTCCAGCCCTGGGCGCACAACGGCAAGCCGAGCATCCTGGTGCGCGACCTCGCCAAGTACTACCGCATTGACCCGGCGATGCGCGTGGCCAAGCAGGCCGAGTGGAACCAGCCGGTGCGCTGGCCGCTGGCGCTGATCGCCGCGGCGCTGCTGCTGCTCGTCGGCCTGGCGTGGCGCGGCTACCGCGCACGCCAGCTCGCCACCGCGAAGCCGAAGCACGCCGCCGCCGCGGCAACGGCCACGGGGGCCTGAGCATGCTGAACTACCTGGTCCGCCGTCTCGGTTACGGAGTGCTGATCCTCATCGGCGTCAACCTCTTCACCTTCGTGCTGTTCTTCACCGTCAACACGCCCGACGACATGGCGCGGCTGAACATCGGCGGCAAGCGTGTCACGCAGGAGCAGATCGACAAGTGGAAGGCCGAGCGCGGCTACGACAAGCCGCTGTACTGGAACGCCAAGGAGGAGGGCACGTCGAAGCTGACCCGGACGATCGTCTGGGAGCGCTCGGTGTCGCTGTTCGCGCTGAAATTCGGCCGCTCCGACGCGCGCAACGCCATCGACATCGGCCACGAGATCAAGACACGCATGGTGGTCAGCCTGCAGCTCGCGCTGCCGCTGTTCATCCTGCAGGTGATCGCCAGCACGGCGTTCGCGCTGCTGCTGGTGTTCTTCCGCCACTCGCGCATCGACTTCTGGGGCGTGGTGCTGTGCGTGCTGATGCTGTCGATCTCGGCGCTCTTCTACATCATCGTCGGCCAGTACCTGTTCTCGCGCGTGCTGCGCCTCGTGCCGATCAACGGCTACGCGCCGGGGCTGGACGCGGTGAAGTTCCTCGTCCTGCCGATCATGCTGTCGCTGCTGTCGCGGCTGGGCGGCGAGGCGCGCCTGTACCGCGCGATGTTCCTCGAGGAGATCGGCAAGGACTACGTGCGCACCGCGCGCGCCAAGGGCCTGTCTGAGGCGGTGGTGCTGTTCCGCCACGTGCTGCGGAACGCGCTGATCCCGATCATCACCAGCGCCGGCTCCTACCTGCCCTACGTGTTCCTCGGCAGCCTGGTGTTCGAGAGCTTCTTCGGCATCCCGGGACTGGGCGCCTTCGTCATCGAGGCGATCAGCGGGCAGGACTTCGCCATCGTGCGCTCGATGGTCTTCCTCGGCGCACTGCTGTACATCGCCAGCTACGTGGTCATCGACGTGGCCTACACCTGGGCCGATCCGCGCGTGCGGCTGTCCTGAGACCAACGAGACGAACACCATGCCGAAGATCGTCCTGCTCTGGACCGACGTCGTCCTGTACGCGATGCTGATCGCGCTCGCCTGGTACGGCTGGCGCATCCGCGTCAACGACAACCTGCGCGCCAACTGGTGGAAGGTGCTGCGCGATCCCGCGGCCCTCTCCGCGGGCATCGTGCTGGTGCTGTTCGCGCTGGTCACGCTGGCCGACAGCATCCACTTCCGCCGCGCGCTGCCGCCGCCGCCGGGCATGCCTGCGGGCACCCAGACCTTCTACGCGACCAGCACCGAGAGCCTGCTCGACGCGATGATGGCGCGCCAGATCGACATGCGGGAGACGGGCTATTCGGTACCGTTGGCCTGGCGCGGGCTGAACAAGGAGCCGATGGAGCGCGACGGTCAGCCGGTGCGCGACTTTCCGCGCCTGAAGCACGGCGGTGCGCACCTGGCCGACCCGTCGACGCAGTGGGCCGGCGACGTGGCGGCGCGCGCCATCGCTGGCGCCCTCGGCGGGCTGCTGGTGGCCGCGTTGATCGCGCTGGCCGCGGCCGCGCTGATCCGCGGCTCGCACCACGGCGTGGGCGGCGCCTTGCGCGACATCGCCGCCGACCGCACCGACCTGCCGCTGCGCGCCGCGCTGTGCACCGTCGCGGTGATCTGCCTGGTCGGCGGCGCCATGGTCGCGCTGATGGGCCATTACCACGTGTTCGGCACCGATCGCACCGGCAACGACGTGCTCTACCAGGCGTTGAAGAGCGTGCGCACAGCCTTCGTCATCGGCACGCTGGCCACCGTGGCCACGCTGCCCTTCGCGGTGGTGCTGGGCATCCTTGCCGGCTACTTCCGCGGCTGGGTCGACGAGGTGATCCAGTACGCCTACACCACGCTCAGTTCGGTGCCCAACGTGCTGCTCATCGCCGCCTGCGTGCTGATGGTGCAGGTCTTCCTCGACAAGAACCCGGACCTGTTCGAGACCGGCCTGGAGCGCTCGGACCTGAAGATCTTCCTGCTCTGCGTGATCCTCGGCCTGACCGGCTGGGCGACGCTGTGCCGCCTGGTGCGTGGTGAAACGCTGAAGCTGCGCGAGCTCGAGTACGTGCAGGCTGCTACCGCTTTCGGCGTGGGCCATGCCCGCATCATGGCCAAGCACATCGCGCCCAACGTGATGCACCTGGTGCTCATCACTACGGTGCTGAGCTTTTCCGACCTGATCCTCTACGAGGCGGTGTTGACCTACGTCGGCGTGGGCGTGGACCCGTCGATGAACAGCTTCGGCGGCATGATCAACCTGGCGCGCAGCGAGATGAGCCGCGACCCGGTGGTGTGGTGGAGCTTCGCGGCGGCCTTCGGCTTCATGGTCACGCTGGTGCTCGCCGCCAACCTGTTCGCCGACGGCGTGCGCGACGCCTTCGATCCGCGCGCGCGCAGTTTCCGACCGCGCTTCATCAAGCGCATCGCGGCCTGAGGCGGACGACGACATGCTGAAGATCGACGACCTCAAGGTGGCCCTCGACGCCGACGCCGGACTGGTGCGCGCCATCGACGGCCTGAGCCTGGCCATCCGCCGCGGCGAGACCTTCGCGCTGGTGGGCGAATCGGGTTGCGGCAAGAGCATGACGGCGCTGGCGCTGATGCGCCTGCTGCCGGACAACGGCAGCGTCACCGACGGCCGCATCCTCATCGAGGGCCACGACGTGCTGGCCCTGCCGGAAGCGAGCATGCGTTCGGTGCGCGGCGGGCGCATCGGCATGATCTTCCAGGAGCCGGCCACCAGCCTGAACCCGGTGATGCGCGTCGGCGAACAGATCGTCGAGGCGATCGAGAGCCACACCGAACTGCGCGGGCAGGCGGCGCGCGCCCGGGCGGTCGAGTGGATGGGCAGGGTGGGCATCCCCGAACCCGAGCGGCGCATCGACGAGTACCCGTTCCGGCTCTCGGGGGGCCAGAAGCAGCGCGTGATGATCGCGATGACGCTGGCCTGCGAACCCGACTTCCTGATCGCCGACGAGCCGACCACGGCGCTGGACGTGACGATCCAGGCGCAGATCCTCGACCTGCTCAGGCAATTGCAGCAAGAGCAGGGCATGGGGCTTCTGCTCATCACGCACGACCTCGCGGTGGTCTCCGGCATGGCGCAGCAGGTGGCGCTGATGTACGCCGGGCAGATCGTCGAGGTGGCGAGCGCGGCCGAGTTCTTCTCCTCGCCCCGCCATCCCTATGCAAGAGCGCTGCTGCGCGCGCTGCCCGATACCGGCAAGCGCGGCCATGCGCTGGCCGCGATCGGCGGCACCGTGCCGCCGCTGTGGCAGGATTTCGAGGGCTGCCGGTTTGCGCCGCGCTGCGAGCGTGCGATGGATGCCTGCCACCGCACGCTGCCTGGCATGGAGACGGTCGGTGGTGCCAGCGTGCGCTGCCTTCTTTACCGCGACGGCGCGAGCGTCGCCGCCGACGCGATGGTCGCGGACGCTGCGTCGTTGCGACGCGAGGCGCCGAGCGGCGAGGAGACCGAACATCGACTGCTCGAGGTGCGCGACCTGTCGGTGCGCTTCCCCATCCGCAAGGGCCTGCTGCAGCGCGTGGCCGCCGCTTTCGTGGCGGTCGACGGTGTGTCCTTCGACATCCCGGCGGGCCGCACGCTGGCGCTGGTCGGCGAGTCGGGCTGCGGCAAGACGACCACCGGCAAGGCGATCGTGCAGTTGCTGCGTGATCAGGCGGTGATCTCCGGACAGGCACGCTTCCAGGGCCAGGACCTGTTCACGCTGGAAGGCGAGGCGCTGCGCCAGGCGCGGCGCGCGGTACAGATCGTCTTCCAGGATCCGTTCGCATCGCTGGACCCGCGCATGCGCGTGATCGACATCCTGGAGGAGGGCCTGATCGCCCTGCGCCCCGATCTGGCTCCCGCGGCGCGGCGCGAGCGGCTGCTCACGCTGGTCGACCAGGTCGGCCTGCGCCGCGATGCGCTGCAGCGCTACCCGCACGAGTTCTCCGGTGGCCAGCGCCAGCGCATCGCGATCGCGCGCGCGCTTGCCGTCGAACCGCGCCTGATCGTCTGCGACGAGCCGACCTCGGCGCTCGACGTCTCGGTGCAAGCGCAGATCCTCAACCTGCTGCGCGACCTGCAGCGCGACACCGGCGTGTCCTACCTCTTCATCACGCACAACATCGGCGTGGTGGAGTACATCGCCGACCGCATCGCGGTGATGCAGCGCGGCCGCATCGAGGAGCAGGGCAGCGTCGAGCAGGTGCTGGGCGCGCCGTGCAGCGCATACACGCGCACGCTGCTGTCCGCCGTGCCGCGCATTGCGGTGCCAGCGACCGGCTGAGCGCGCCTCGCGAGGCGGTGCGGGAGGAAAGAAAGGGGCCGCTCGCGCGGCCCCTCGTCGTCGAAGCGGAAGCCGATCAGCGGATACGGATCGCGTCGGCCTCCTTGCCGGCATTGCGGCGGTACATCAGCAGAAGGCCCCGCTCGCTGCTCAGCGTGTCGGGCAGCGTCGCGGTCGTCACGCCGACGCTGGCAGCACCGCGCGCCTCCAGCGTGCCGGACACGTCGCCGACGACACCGAAGCGCTGCTGTCCCGGCGTGAAGCGCATGCCCTCGATCGCATCGGTGTTGATGCCGCTGAAGTAGGTGTCGAACGCGTACACGCTGAAGCCGATGGTCGCACCGCGGGTGTAGGCCATGGTTCCCGCCCCGGCATTCACCGGCACCGAGAAGATGACGTTGCCCGAGTTCAGGTCGGCATCGGTGAAGAAGAACGCGCGGGCGGACCCGGTGCGCAGGTCGACCAGGAAGACCAGGTTCTGGCCACTGGCGGCAAAGCCTCCGTTCTCTGCGTTGAAGGCCACGTAATCCGGCGTGCCGTCTGCGTTCGCGTCGATCTCGATGTCGAACTCCGCCGGGTAGTTCGGGTGCGCCCGACGCCCGTTGGTGTTGATCGCGAACTCGAGCACGTCGGCGCCGGGGCCCAGCACGTCGGGCAGGTAGCGCACGCCCACCGAGCGCATGTCGATCACCGCCTGGTTGGAACCCGGGCCGGGGATCTCGCTCTTCGGGATCTTCGTGCTCTGGCCGGTCAGCGAGAACACTTCGTACGCCGATACCTCGACGCCGCGGTTGCGCAGTTTCAGCGACGGCCCGGGATTGCCGTGTCCGCTCAGCTCGGCGCTCGCCTCGGTGGCCTTGCGCGGCAGCACGTGCCAGGGCACGGTCAGCTTCTCGCCGCCGGAGTTCAGCGTAAGGTAGCCGTCGTACTCCGGGCCGTTGAGCGCAGCGCCGTTGCCGCCTTGCGGGCCGCCATTGAGTGTCCACTCCGGCAGTTTGGTCGGGTCGATCACCAGCTTGACGGTGATCTCTTCGTGGCTGCGGCCGGAGACGTGGGCGAAGGGTTTGACCACCACCCTCACCGCGCCGCTGGCCTGGTCGTCCGCGTAGCGGAAGCTCGGCGTGATGCTGTAGCTGCGGCTCTGGCGCGAGAGGTTCTCGATGCGCAGCTTCTTCTCGATCACCACCGGTCCCGACGCATCCACCGTGCCGAAGGACAGCGATGCTGACTTCGACTCGCGGCTGTAGGCCAGCGAGCTCAGGGCCAGCGCACGGTCCACGCGCATCTCGCCGGCGCCGATGCGCGTGATCGGTGCGAGCTGTCCCGGAAGCAGTGCGGGGTTGGTGTAGATCGTCGTCTCGGCGCTGTTCATCAGCATCGCCTTGATCTGCTCGGGCCGGCGGTTCGGGAACGCCTGCAGCAGGAGCGCCGCGCCGCCGGAGACCATCGGCGCCGCGCCGGACGTGCCGCCGAACACCGTCTGCCCGTCACCGGTGCCGGCCTCGGCCGACAGCGATGCGCCGGGCGCGCCGATCTCGGGCTTGATGGATTGCGCGCTGATCGACGGGCCACGCGACGAGGTGGCTGCCATGCTGCCGACCAGCGGGATGCCGCCGGCCGGGGAGATCGTCAGGTTGACGGTGTCGCCGGCGGTGAGGCGGCCCTTGATCGCGCTGGACAGCGTTTGCCGGATCACGAGCGAAGGCACGAAGGTGTCGCCGCCGCCGTAGGAGAACGACACCGCGTCGCCCGGCGCCACCAGGCCGACCAGCACGCCGGTTGCGCCGGCGTCGGCAGCCACGTCCACCTTCAGGCTGATCGCGCAGGCACCGCGATCGACCAGGGCGATCTTTCCTGCCGGGCTGGCCAGCAGAGCGTCGCCTGGGCACGCGCGGCCGACGAACACCACGTCACCGCTGACCCCGGCACCGACCGGCGCCCAGTCCATCGTCTGCGTGTTCGCGTAGGTGCCGGCGATCGAGGCCGGGGAGTTCACCATCAGCGGGATCGCCACGGCGCCCGGCACTTCGGTCTGCGCGACGCTGATCACCCCGGGGGCGATCGACGGCGAACCGACGACGTAGGGCTTGTTCGCGCTGTTGCCGGCGGAGGCGACGACGACCACGCCGAGCCGCACTGCATTGGTGGCGGCAAGCGTCAGGTCGTCCTCGATCTGGCCATAAGACGAGCCGAGCGACATGTTGATGACGTCGACAGCATCGCTGGTGTCTCCGTCGCCGTTCGGGTCGAGCGCGAAGTCCATGCCCTGCAGCAACGCGATGCCGCTGCAGGAGGTGGCCACGGCACTGCACACCTTCACCGCCACCAGCTTGGCGCCGGGCGCGACACCCTTGTGCGAGCCGTCCTGGCTGCGGCCGGCGATGATGTCGGCCACGTGCGTGCCGTGGCCTTCGAGGTCGATCGGGTCGGGATCGGCAGCTTCGGGCGTTTTCGGACAGGACTCGCCGACGAAGTCGTAGCCTGCCACCACCTTGGCCGTGGGGAACAAGCCGTCGAGCGTGGTGTTGGCCGGATCGCTCGTCGACGTGCCGTAGGCGGCGGCGTACGCGGCGGCCGTGCCTTCGCCGCCAAGGTTGCGGTGCGTGTCGTCGATGCCCGAGTCGAGCACCGCCACGGTGACGCCGGAACCATCGACACCACCGCTTTGCACCGCCGTGGCGCCCACGTAGGGGACGGTGGCGGAGAGGTCGAGCTGATAGTCGAGCACGGGCCGGACCTTGGCCACCCCGCTGAGCGCGGCGACGCGCTCGAGCTGCGCGGCATCGATGCTCACCGCGATGGCGTTGTGCGCGTTCTGCACGCGAGCCAGTTCCTTGCCGCCCAGCGCACTGAGCTGAGCAGCCATGGTGCCTTGCGCGTCGCGGATGCGCAGGCGATGCTCGGCCACGCCTGCACGAAGCGAGGCGGCGGACTTGATCGCCATGCGGTCGGAGGCAAGCAGCGCGT
Source organism: uncultured Piscinibacter sp. (assembly GCF_937952055.1). GTDB lineage: Bacteria > Pseudomonadota > Gammaproteobacteria > Burkholderiales > Burkholderiaceae_C > Piscinibacter. Next base: position 210,436 of record NZ_CALFYO010000020.1, on the reverse strand, counting down.
CGGCCTCGGCCAGGGTCGCGCGCTGCGCGGCCATCGAGTTCTGCTGCAGAGACACCCACACCCTGACCTGGCCCTGCGCGCCATGCAGGCGCGCGTCGATGCGGCTGGCCGTGGCGCCCTCGGGCGCCGGGGTTCGATAGGCAGATGCGGCCGCCGAAAGGGCCGTGGCCTGCGCGCCATCAGCGGACGTTGCGTCCGGCGAGTCCCCGCCGCCGCAGGCGGATGACCTGCAGTCCTGTCGTTCCCACCCGGCTCGCCACTGCATCACGGCACATGACGAGCGTGAACGGCCGACACGGGGGTCAGGGGCTCAAGGCATTGGTTTGGGTGGATGACGCGTGCGGGCAGGGCGAACCCGCTTGACGCCGGGGATTGCTCTGAGCTCATCGATCCTTGCCGCATCGATGCGCACCGCGACCGAGCTTCGTGTGACGCGGACGCGGGCCAGCTCGACGGCGCCAAGATCCCGCAATGCGTCCGCCACGGCGTCCTGTTGGGCGGCCACGCGCTCCCGGCGCGCTCGCGCTGCCGATGCGCTCATGCCGGGTTGGGGTGGCGGCTCGCTGAGGTCCACCCAGACCTCGACCATCACCGGGACGGACGGGAACGCGCGCATGGCCGATCCGCCAAGCGCGAGGCCGACGAAGGCGCGACGGCGAAGGGCGCGTGGGTTCATCGCGAAGGGCAGTGATCGTGCCGGCCGCACGGTGGGTCCGGGCGAGGGCCATGTCAAGGCGGCTGCGCGACTGTGCATGTTGCACACAGCCAACGACGGATTCGGGCGATCCTAGGGACATGCACCTAGGCGAAGCGCCATCGCGCGCATCGACGCCGCCGCCTTGCGCCGCGCACCACCTCGGCAAAGCCGCGCCACGCGGGGGTTTGGGCGCCGGGGCTTGATGGACGGCCCGGCATGGCAGCGCACGCGAACGTGCGCCGTGTCAAGGAAACCCCTAGACAAGTCCTCGCGCCGCTGTGGTGACAATTCTTTTACATGTCTTCGCAGACGGGACGCAGCCGGCTTACAAAGGCGGCATGTGTCTTGCTCGGGGCAGGGTCTATCGATCAATCGTCCATCGCTTTCAGAGGAGATCACATGTTCAGAAGAACGAAGGTTAGTGCCGCGGTGCTGGCCGCTTTGGGAGGCGTCATCGGCCTCGCGAGCGTGCCCTCGTATGCCCAGCAGACGCTCGAGCGTGTCGAGATCACGGGTTCGTCGATCCGCCGTGCTTCGTCCGAGACGGCACTGCCGGTGACGGTCATCAAGGTCGAGGAACTCACCAAGCAGGGTGTCACCACGACCGAGCAGGCGATGGCGCGCATTGCCGCCAACCAGTCGAACTTCGGCGCCAGCGCGGCGATCGGCGGCACCACCGGCGGCAAGGCCGAAGCCGACCTGCGCGGCCTGAGCGGCCCGACGGGCAGCTATTCCAACAAGACCCTGGTGCTGCTCAACGGCCGTCGCCTGGCGAACCACGCCTTCGACGCGGCGGCCGTCGACCTGAACGCGATCCCGCTGGCTGCGGTGGACCGCATCGAAGTGCTGCGCGATGGCGCTTCCGCGATCTACGGCAGCGACGCCATCGGCGGCGTGATCAACTTCATCCTGAAGCGTGAGTACAAGGGCCTCGACGTCAGTGCGCAGACCATCCAGCCGCGCGGCGATGGCGGCGGCGACTCGAACCGGGTCAGCGTCTCGGGCGGCTACGGCTCCCTGGCCGAGCAGAAGTTCAACATCTTCGGCAGCCTGGACTTCCGCAAGCAGAACGCGCTCGAGGCGAAGGATCGTCCGTTCTCGAAGACCGGCGTCATCCGCGGCGCGGTGACGGCCGGCACCAGTGGTTCGTCGTTCCCGGGCGACCTCAACGGCTTCGAGCCCACGCTGCCCACCTGCAATCCGCCCTCGTCGATCCCGAACCCGGCCGGCACGGCCTGCCGCTACGACTTCACCCGCGACATCGACATCATCACCGAGAACGAGCAGGTCACCGGCCTGCTGCGTGGCTCGTTCGCCCTCACGCCGGAACACACGCTCTCTGCCGAGTACCTTCACGCGAACAACAAGAGCACGGCTCGCGTCGCCCCAGCGCCGACCAGCCACCTGATGCCGGCGACCAGTCCCTTCTTCCCCGCAGGTGCGCCACTCACCCCGGGCGGCATCCCGGACATCGATTCACCGGATCCGCTCAATCCGGTCTTCGTGCCAGGCGGAGTCGTCAACTGGCGCCAGGTCCCTGCGGGCAAGCGCACCAGCGGCGACGACACGACGACGTCGCGTGCCATGGTCGAACTCTCCGGCCTCTTCGCGGGCTGGGACTACCGCACGGCGCTGGGCCAGACGAAGAACAAGAGCACCGCCTCGGTCAGCCGCGGCTACGTCAACGACGGCCTGATTCAGCGCGGCGTGTGGGACGGCGTCATCAACCCGTTCGGCGATCAGACGCAGGCCGGCCTCGATGCCATCGAGGCCGCGCAGGTCGTTGCCGACACGCTGATCGGCGAGAACAAGGTCAACTTCGTCGACCTGCGCGTCTCGAAGGAACTGATGCAGATGCCCTCGGGCATGCTGGCCGGGGCCTTCGGCGTCGAGTATCGCACCGAGAAGTCGGCCTTCGAGGCGACGGACATCACGGCGGAACTCGGCAGCCTGGGCATCGACCCGGACAGCGACACCAGCGGCGATCGCAAGATGGCCGCGGCCTATGCCGAACTGAACATCCCGGTGACGAAGGAGCTCGAGGTCACGACCGCGTTGCGCTTCGACAAGTACAGCGGCACCGGCAACACGGTCAACCCGAAGATCGGCATCCGCTACCAGCCCACGCGGCAGCTGCTGATCCGCGGCTCGGCCAACACCGGCTTCCGCGCGCCGACGCTGTACGAGCTGAACCAGCCGCAGTCGCTGACCTTCACGTCGGACAACTACAACGATCCGCTCCTGTGTCCGGGCGGCACCGCGGTGCCTGGCGCCTCGGCGGGCGTGGTGTGCGACCAGCAGGTGCTGCAGCGCCAGGTCGGCCCGATTCCCAACGGCCTGGGCGCCGATGCGCTGGATCCCGAGAAGGCGAAGAACTTCAGCGTCGGCCTGGTGTTCGATCCGGCACAGAACCTCAGCTTCTCGGTGGACTACTGGCAGGTGAACATCCGCAACCTGATCAGCGGCCTGCCCGAACAGGAGATCTTCGGCAGCGCCGCCAACTACACCGGCCGCTTCGTGCGTTGCAGCCAGCTGCCGACCACCGGATCGGGCATCATCCGCTCCGACATCGACACCTGCCTGAACTTCCCGACCTTCGATCCGATCGCCTACATCGATACGCCGACCGAGAACCTCGGCGAGTTGAAGACGCGCGGCATCGACCTGTCGGTCAACTGGCGCTCGGGTGCGACGGCGATGGGCGTGTTCGGCCTGGGCATGGACGGCACCTACGTCACCTCGTACAAGTACCAGCGTGAGCGTGGTGGCGCCTTCATCAGCGCCGTCGGCCGCTACTCCGACAATGCGCCGGTGTTCCGTTGGCAGCACGTCGCCACGGCGACCTGGAACATGGGCGACTGGAGTGCGTTGCTGGCCCAGCGCTTCAAGAGCGGCTATGTCGACCAGGACGGCGTGAATCGTGTCGCCAGCTATGCGCTGCACGACTTCGCGGTGACCTGGACGGGCGTGAAGAACCTGTCGCTGACGGCCGGCATCAACAACCTGTTCGACCGCGATCCGCCGCTGTCCGGCCAGGTGACCACGTTCCAGCGTGGTTATGATCCGCGCTTCACCGACCCGCTCGGCCGCAGCCTCATGCTGCGCGCAGCCTACAAGTTCTTCTGACGCGCGCCGGTCAACGTTTCATTTGTAGCTCTATGCCCGCTGGTCACGAGCCGGCGGGCATTTTTGTTAACCTTGCCCGCCCGCGAACTGGAGACCCCAGGACATGAATTTCGCTCAGCGGCAGCGCGATCCGAGGCGACACCTCGTTGGCATCGGCGCTGTCATCCTGTTCCATGTGCTCGTCGTGTACGCACTGGTGACAGGCCTCGCCAAGAAGGTGGTCGAGGTCGTGCGCGCACCGATCGAGACCAAGGTGATCGAAGAGGTCAAGGCACCGCCTCCGCCGCCGGAGATCGTGGTGCCGCCGCCGCCGCGGCTCGAAGCCCCTCCGCCGCCGTTCATCCCGCCGCCTGAAGTGCAGATCGCGACGCCTCCGCCGCCGCAGCCGACCATCACGGCCGTGACGCCGACGCCGCCTCCCGCACCGGTGGTGATCGCGCCTGCCCCGCCGCCGGTGGTGGTTGCGCCTGCACCGCCGCCCGCTGCGCCGGCGCCGGTTTCCGCCGCGGTCGCCTGCTCCAACTATCGACAGAAAATGGGCGATGCGTCGTTCCCGCGCGATGCGGCCCGCGCCGGCCTCGAACGGGGCGAGGTGCTGATGCAGTTCACGCTCGGCCCCAACGGCGAGGTGAAGAACGTCAAGGCACTGCGCTCGTCGCATCCGATCTTCGCGCGCGCCGCGACGCAGATCGTGCAGGAGTACACCTGCCAAGGACAAGGCCAGGACGTGGTCGTCCAGGTGCCGTTCCTCTACAAGCTGGACTGAGCGCGGCCCGATCCCGGCCCATCGCTCGCCTTTCCATTTCTCTGCACACCCAGAAAGAGAACCATGTCATTGCGTCAATACATCATCGCTTCCGTCCTCTCGCTGTTCGTCGGCCTGGCGCCGCAGACCGTCTTCGCGCAGGCCTCCGCGCCCGAGGCGGCGCCCGCCTCCGCGCCGACTGAAGCGGCGCCCCAGGAAACCGCTGCGCCGGTTGCCGCGCCGGTACCCAGCGTCAGCAAGGAAGAGGTCGAGAATCCCTATGGTCTGAAGGCGCTGTGGGCCCAGGGCGACTTCGTCGCCAAGGGCACGCTGATCATCCTCGTGATCATGAGCATGGGCAGCTGGTACATCCTCGTCACCAAGCTGTACGAGAGCCTGAAGATCAGCGGCGAGGCCAAGGCGGCGCGCGGCGGCTTCTTCAAGGCCGCCAGCCTGCAGGAGGCCACCAAGAAGCTGAAGGACGGCAGCGCCTTCCGCTTCATCGCCGAGACGGCCATCGAGGCGGGCGACCACCACGAGGGCGCGCTCACCGAGAACATCGACCGCAACACCTGGGTGTCGATGAGCGTGCAGCGTGCCGTCGAGGAAGTGCAGTCTCGCCTGCAGGATGGACTGGCCTTCCTGGCCACCGTGGGTTCGACGGCTCCGTTCATCGGACTGTTCGGCACGGTGTGGGGCATCCTGAACGCGCTGACCGCGATCGGCATCGCCGGGCAGGCCAGCATCGACAAGGTCGCCGGCCCCGTGGGCGAGGCCCTGCTGATGACCGCCATCGGCCTGGCCGTCGCCGTGCCTGCGGTGCTCGGCTACAACTGGCTGGTGCGTCGCAACAAGGTGACGATGGACTCGGTGCGCGGCTTCGCGGCCGACGTGCACGGCGTGCTGATGGGCGCCAAGCAGGCGCGCTGATCGCGGGCCGACCAGGAGAAGCGCCATGGCCATGAACGTAGGCTCGGGCGGCGACGAGGACGAAGTCAACAGCACCATCAACACCACGCCGCTCGTCGACGTGATGCTGGTGCTGCTGATCATCTTCCTCATCACCATCCCGGTGGTGACGCAGTCCATTGCGATGCAGCTGCCCCAGGAGACGAACATCGCTCGCCAGACGAAGCCCGAGAACATCGAGATCTCGGTCAATCGCGACGGCGACGTGTTCTGGAACAACCAGCAAGTGAGCGACAGCGACGCGCTGTTCGAGCGCCTCAAGAAGGTGGCGGTGATGAACCCGCAGCCCGAGGTGCACATTCGCGGCGACGAGAAGGCGCGCTACGAGTCGATCGGGCGCGTGGTCTTCGCCTGTCAGCGCGCAGCGATCGCCAAGATCAGCTTCGTGACCGAACCGCCGCCGAAGGGGTGAACGCATGGGAATGAACATCGGCTCGGGCTCCGGCTCGGGCGACCCGGACGTGATGGTCGACATCAACACCACGCCCCTGATCGACGTGATGCTGGTGCTGCTGATCATGCTGATCATCACCATCCCGATCCAGCTGCACAGCGTGAATCTCAACATGCCGTCGGGCACGCCGCCGCCGGCCACGCGGGAGCCGGTCGTGGTGACGATCGACGTCGACTTCGATGGCACCGTGCTGTGGAACGGCGAGGCGCTTGCCGACCGCAGCGCGCTCGAGGCGCGCCTCGCGCAGGTCGCGGCCGAAGCCGACCAGCCCGAGGTGCACATCCGGCCGAACAAGCTGGTCGAGTACAAGTCGGTCGCGATGGTGCTCGCCTCTGCGCAGCGCCTGGGCGTCACCAAGCTCGGCATGGTGGGCAACGAGCAGTTCGTCAAATAGCGCCATGAAGCATCTTCGAATCACCGCGCTGGCCGCGGCCTTGCTCTTCGCCCTCGGCGCCCAGGCGCAGGAGGCGGTGCGGCCCGAAGTGGGCAAGCCGCTGCAATCGGCGCAGGAGCTGATCAAGAGCGGCAAGTACAAGGACGCCCTGGCCAAGGTGCGCGAGGCCGACGCCGTGAGCGGCAAGAGCGCCAACGAGAGCTACCTCGTCGAGCGCATGCGCATCGCCGCGGCGTCGGGGGCCGGCGACGTCGAGACGGCCGCCCGCTCGTTCGAGGCGCTGGCAGCCAGTGGCAAGGTCTCCGCGACCGACAAGGCGCGCATGGCCGAATCGATCGCCGGTGGCTACTACCGCGCCAAGGACTACGCCAAGGCCATGCAGTGGGGCCAGCGCTACTTCAAGGAGGGGGGCAGCAGCGGCTCGATGCGCACGCTGCTGATCCAGAGCCAGTACCTCAGTGGCGACTTCGCGGGCGCTGCGCGAGAGCTGACTGCCGAGATCCAGGCCACCGAGAAGAGCGGCACGCCGCCGGCTCAGGACCGCCTCAACCTGCTGCTCAACGCGGCCGCGCAGATGAAGGACTCCAGCACCACCGTGTTCGCGCTCGAGCGGCTGGTGACCTACTACCCGAAGAAGGAGTACTGGGTCGACCTGCTCAGCCGCATGCAGCGCAAGCCCGGCTTCAGCGACCGGCTGGTGCTCGACACCTACCGGCTCAGCCTCGCCACCGGCAGCATGAGCTCGGCCGCCGACTTCATGGAAATGGGGCAACTCGCGCTGCAGGCCGGTCACGAGGCCGAAGCCAGGCAGGTGGTGGACAAGGGCTTCGCTTCCGGGGTGCTGGGCACGGGCGCCGAAGCGGAGCGCCACAAGCGCCTGCGTGATCTCGTCACGAGGAAGATCGAGGAGGCGAAGGCAGGGCAGGCGGCGGAGGAGGCCGAGGCGCTGTCGGCGAAGGACGGCAATGCGCTCGTCAAGCTGGGCTACGCGAAGGCCACCGGCGGCGACACCGCGAAGGGGCTGCGGCTGATCCAGCAGGGCATTGCCAAGGGCGGCCTGAAGCGCCCGGAGGACGCCAAGCTGCACCTCGGCATCGCGCAGGTGCTGGCCGGCGATCCGAAGGCGCAGGCGACGCTGCGCAGCGTCGGCGGCGCCGACGGTACCGCCGATCTGGCACGCCTGTGGAGCCTCTACGCGCGCCGCAAGAGCTGATCGCCCGGCGCTGGGCCGTCCCGGGGCCGGACGGCACCCCCTCGGGGGCGGGGGCGCAGCGACCGCGAGGCGGGGGGCCTACTTCGGCGCCAGTCGGATGGCGCCGTCGAGGCGGATCACCTCGCCGTTGAGCATGTCGTTGACGATGATCTGGTGCACCAGCTTGGCGTAGTCCGCCGGGGTGCCCAGGCGGCTCGGAAAGGGCACGCCGGCGGCGAGGGCGTCTTGCACTTCCTGGGGCATCGCGAACAGCATCGGCGTGCCGAAGATGCCCGGCGCGATGGTCATGTTGCGGATGCCGTTGCGCGCCAGGTCGCGCGCGATGGGCAGCGTCATGCCGACCACGCCGCCCTTCGATGCCGAGTAGGCCGCCTGGCCGATCTGGCCGTCGTAGGCGGCCACGCTGGCGGTGGAGATCAGCACGCCGCGCTCGCCGGTGGGCTCGGGTTCGTTCTTCGCCATCGCTTCGGCGGCAAGACGGATCATGTTGAAGCTGCCGACCAGGTTGACGTTGACGACCTTGGCGAACAGCGAGAGCGCATGCGCGCCATCCTTGCCGACCGTCTTTGCCGCCGGCGCGATGCCCGCGCAGTTGACCAGTCCCATCAGCTTGCCGAGCTTCAGGGCCGCGGCGACGGCGGCCTGGCCGTCGGCCTCCTGGCTGACGTCGCACTTGACGAACACGCCACCGAGTTCCTTGGCCAGCGCCTCGCCCTTGTCGGCCTGCAGATCGGCGATGACCACCTTGCCGCCATTCGCGGCGAGCATGCGCGCCGTGCCTTCGCCCAGGCCGGATGCGCCGCCGGTGACGATGAAGACCTTGCCTGCGATGTCCATGAGTCCCTTCCTCAGTTCAGCGCGGCCAGCGCGCGCGCGGTGATCTCGTCGACGCTGCCGGTGCCGTCGATCTTGCGATAGCGCGGTGCGCCTGCTTCTCCCGTGGCGGCCCAGCGGGTGTAGTACTCGACCAGCGGGCGCGTCTGGTTCTGGTAGATCTCGAGCCGCCTGCGCACCGTCTCTTCCTTGTCGTCGTCGCGCTGGATCAGGTCTTCGCCGGTCTCGTCGTCCTTGCCCGCCACCTTGGGCGGGTTGAACTTGACATGGTAGGTGCGGCCCGACGCCACGTGCACGCGGCGGCCGCTCATGCGCTCGATGATGGCAGCGTCCGGCACGTCGATCTCGAGCACGATGTCGAGCTTGACCCCAGCGCTCTTCATCGCGTCGGCCTGAGGGATGGTGCGCGGAAAGCCGTCGAAGAGAAACCCGTTCGCGCAGTCCGGCTGCGTGATGCGTTCCTTGACGAGGCCGATGATGATGTCGTCGCTGACGAGGCCTCCCGCATCCATGACACGCTTGGCGGCGATGCCGAGCTCGGTACCGGCCTTCACCGCTGCGCGCAGCATGTCGCCGGTGGAGATCTGCGGGATGCCGAAGTGCTTGCAGATGAACGCTGCCTGGGTGCCCTTGCCGGCGCCGGGTGCGCCCAACAGGATGAGTCTCATGGGATTGCCTCGTTTGTCTTTGTGCTGCGGGTCACGACGATGCAGGGCACCTCGTCGAACCGGATCAAAACGAGAATAACACGCGTGTCCCTGCGTGAAACTGACGCTTCCCTCGTGGCGCCGAGGGCTCAGGACGTGAACAGCGCGCGCACGCGTTCGAGGTCTTCGGGCGTGTCGACGCCGGGGCCGGGTGCATGCTCGGTGACATGCACCGCGATGCGCTGGCCGTGCCAGAGCACGCGCAGCTGCTCGAGAGACTCGAGCCTCTCCAAAGGTGCCGGCTCGAGCGCCGGGAAGCGTCGCAGGAAGCCGGCCCGGTAGCCGTACAGACCGACATGGCGCAGCGGCGCCGGCGATTGCAGCTGTGCCGTCTGCGCCGCTCGCCCGTCGCGCCACCAGGGGATGGGCGCGCGCGAGAAGTAGAGTGCGCGACCCGCCGCGTCGAGAACGACCTTCACCACGTTGGGGTTGTCGAGTTCGGCGCGCGACGCGATCGGATGCGCGGCGGTGCTCATCACGCAGTCGGCGCGCACGCCGAGCAGCGCGGCGCAGGCATCGACGAGCGTCGGCTCGATCAGCGGTTCGTCGCCCTGCACGTTGACCACCACGTCGTCGCCGTCGAGGCCGAGCTGTTCGCAGGCCTCGGCAAGGCGGTCGCTGCCGGTGGTGTGATCGGTACGGGTGAGCACGACGCGCACGCCGTGCGCGGAGCAGGCAGCGACGATGTCCGCATGGTCCGCCGCCACCACCACCGCCGCGGCGGACGAGCCTGCCGCCCGTTGCGCGACGCGCACGATCATCGGCAGCCCGGCGATGTCGGCCAGCGGCTTGTTCGGCAGGCGCGTCGAGGCCAGACGCGCCGGCACCAGCACGGTAAAGCTCACGACGCCGGCGTGTCGGTCAGCGGCCGCGCCTCGCTCTCCAGCATCACCGGGATGCCGTCGCGCACCGGGAAGGCGAGGTGATCGGCGTGGCAGACCAGCTCGTGCCGTTCATCGACCGGCGGGCGGCGGTGTTCCAGCGGGCCCTTGCAGATCGGGCACACCAGCAGTTCGAGCAGACGGGTTTCCATGGGATCAGGCGCGATGTTCGGGGCGTGGCGGCAGCAGCGCGAGCAAGTCACGCTCGAAGTCCGCATCGAAACGGAAGTCTAACGCCGCCACCCAGAGGCGAGCGCCGCCGGCGCGCTCGGGGCGCAGCTTCACGGCGTCCTTTTCGGTGACGATCACGTCGCTGCTGCCGGCCGGCCACGACAGCCGCGCGAAGTCGTGGTGGTCGGGCAGCGGATGTTCCACGATCGTCAGCCCGGCCTTGCGCAGCATGGCGAAGAAGCGCTGCGGGCGGGCCACGCCGGCCGCGGCGAGCAGCGGCCGGCCGACGAGCTCGCACAGCGCCAACGGCCGGGGCGCGGCGCCGCGCCACCAGTCCGACAGCGGCACCACGCCGGCCAGCGCACGGTGCGCCAGATGACCGGGCAGGGGTGTGCTCGGCCGCTCGGCGTTGTACACCACCACGCTGCGCGCAGGCAGTTCGTACGGCAGCGGCTCGCGCAGCGGACCGGCCGGCAGCAGCCAGCCGTTGCCCGTCCCCCGTTCGTCGAACACCAGCACCTGCACGTCGCGCGACAGGCGCAGATGCTGCAGGCCGTCGTCGCAGACGACGATGTCGACCTGCGGATGGCGGGCGCGCAGCGCCCGCGCGGCCGCGACGCGGTTCCTGCCCACGCACACCGGAACGCCGCCGCGCAGGCGCAGCAGCAGCGGCTCGTCGCCGGCATCCGCAGCCGCCGTGTCGGGCTCGACATGCACGATGCCGACCGACGTTCGTGCGTGGCCGCGCGACACCACGCCAGGATGCCAGCCTTCGCGTCGCAGCAGCGCCAGCAAGGCGAGCGTGGTCGGTGTCTTGCCGGCACCGCCGGCAATGAGATTGCCGACCACCACCACCGGCACATCGATGCGTTCGGCGCGCAGCACGCCCAGTCGATAGAGCGCTCGGCGCGCGGCGGTCAGCGCCGCGAAGAGCGCGGCCAGCGGCAGCAGCGAGCAGGCCAGGGCGCTGCGCGACAGCCAGGCCTGCTGCAGGCCGGCGGTGAAGGAGGGCGGCATCGACACGGGCGAGCGCGCGCTTCAGCGCGTTTCGCCGCCCGAGTTCTGGGTCGCGAAGGTCAGCCGCGGCAGCCCGGCGCGGCGCGCGGCATCCATCACGTTGACCACGCTCTGGTGCGCTGCGGTCGCGTCGGCGGAAACGATGACGACGAGGTCCTGCGCCCCGTCGGCCACGGCGGTCAGCTCGGCCGCGAGGATTTCCACGCTGCGCCCCTGGACCGGCTTGCGGTTCACCACGTAGCGGCCGTCGGCACTGACGAGCACGACGATCTCGCGCGGCCGGTCGCGCAGTTTCTCGGCGTCCGCCACCGGCAACGTGACCTGCAGTTCGGTGAACTTCGAGTAGGTGGTCGAGGCCATCAGGAAGATGAGCACGACCAGCAGGATGTCGATGAACGGGATCAGGTTGATCTCCGGTTCCTCGGGACGGCCCTTGCGGAAGTTCAGCGACATCGCGACCTCAGGCGCTGGCGCCGCCGCGTGGCACGGCAAAGCGCAGCAGGTGCGGCACGAGGCGGTTGGCGGCCTGCTCCATGTCCAGCGTGTACTGGTCGACGAGGCCGCGGAAGTAGCGGTAGAAGATCAGCGCCGGAATCGCCACGATGAGGCCGAATGCGGTGTTGTACAGCGCGATCGAGATGCCCTGTGCGAGTTGCGCCGGATTGCTGCCTCCAGGCGACTGCGAGGCGAAGATCTCGATCATGCCGATCACCGTGCCGAGCAGTCCCAGGTAGGGCGCCGACTGTGCGATCGTGCCCAGCGTGTTCAGGTAGCGCTCCATGCGGTGCACGGCGGCACGACCGGCCGACTCGAAGGTGCCGCGCAGCGCCTCCTCGGTGATGCGCGGTTCGGCAGTCACCGCCCGGATGCCACTGGCGAGCACGCGACCGAGGATGGAATTGTCGGCAAGCTTGCCGACGACATCCGGCGAGGGGAGGTTGGCGCGTGTCACCGACAGCACCTCCTCGAGCAACCGCGGCGGCACCACGCGCGCGGCCCGCAGGCTGGACAGGCGCTCCACCACGAGCGCCAGCGCGATGATCGAGCAGATGATGAGCGGCCAGATCGGCCAGCCAGCGGCTTGTATGATCGAAAACAAGCGAGCCCTTTCGAAGACAGCAGTCAGGTCTTTGGCGAGGCGCGATGATAGTCGATGGGTGTACGGCCGGCGCCTCGGGCGCGATCCGGATGCCAAGCATCCGCAGGCAATCCACCGTTGGTGTGGATAACTTTGTGGGCAACCGGCGAATGTCGCGTGTGAGGCCGCGCGAAATCACGTGCAGGGCTGGAATGCTGAAATCTTGTGCACTGAGAAGTCATTGAAAATCAAGTACTTGCACGATGATGACAACGCCGTGACAGGCATCCAGGCACACCAAGCCGCGCGGCGCCCCATTGTGGAGTTCTCGGCCCGCGCCGGCATTGGGTTTGCGCGTGGCTGAGTCGGCGGCGCAGGCGCCCGGCCGCCTCGTCTGGAGCGTTGCCGGCCTCGTGCAGGCGGTGTCGGACGCACTGGTTGCGCGCTTTCCCGTGTGCGTGGTGCGCGGCGAGCTGTCCGCCCTCATGCGTGCATCCAGCGGCCATTGCTACTTCAGCCTGAAAGACTCCGACGGCGCAGCCGCGTTGCTGCGCTGCGCGATGTTCCGCCGCGCTGCCGGCCTGCTCGACTTTGCGCCGGCAGACGGGCAACTGGTCGAACTCCGTGGGCGCCTGGCCGTTTACGAGCCGCGCGGCGAATTGCAGTTCATCGTCGAAGGCATGCAGCGTGCAGGCGCGGGCGCGCTGTTCGAGCAGTTCCTTCGCCTGAGGGCCGCGCTCGAGGCGCAGGGCCTGTTCGACGCCGAGCGCAAACGCCCGATCCCGGCCTTTCCGCGGCGCATCGGCATCGTCACTTCACTGGCTGCCGCCGCCTTGCACGACGTGCTGACCACCCTGGCGCGGCGGAGCCCGCATGTCGAGGTGATCGTCTATCCGAGCCTGGTGCAGGGCGCCGAGGCGCCGGCGTCGCTGGTGCAGGCGCTGACCACGGCTTCCGATCGGTGCGAGGTCGACACGCTGCTGCTGTGCCGAGGCGGTGGATCGCTGGAGGACCTGTGGGCCTTCAACGACGAGCGTGTGGTGCGCGCGCTGGCCGGCTGTCGCGTGCCGGTGGTCTGCGGCGTCGGCCATGAGACCGATGTGACGCTCGCCGACCTCGCCGCCGATCTGCGCGCCCCCACGCCCACCGCAGCGGCGGAGCTGGCAGCGCCGGCCACCGAGGCGTGCATGGAGACGCTGGCCGTGCTGCAGCGGCGCGCTACCCAGCGGCTGCACGCGATGCTGGACACGCAGGCGCAACGCCTGGACAGCCTGTCGCTGCGGCTCACCCGGCCCGCCGAAGGAGTGCGCGCGCGCCGGCAGCAGCTCGCGCTGCTCGGCCAGCGCCTGCTCGGCGCCGGCCAGCATCTTTGCGACCGTCGCGGCCTGCAACTCGTCCAACTCGCACAGCGTCTGGTGCGCGGCGCCGCGGTCGACCGGCGCTCGCGCGAGCGGCGGCTCGACGCATTCGGGCCGCGCCTGGATGCGCTGGATCCCCAGCACGTGCTCGCACGCGGCTACGCCTGGCTGACCGACGGCCAGGGCCGCGTGCTGCATTCGGTGCGCCAGCTCGACGTGGGCCAGGACCTCCATGCCACGCTGGCCGACGGCCATGCCGAGCTGAGCGTGGTGGCCGTGGCAGCCGCGGCCCGGGAGTGAAGCAGCAACCTCGCGGGCAGGGCCTTGCCGGCCTGCCTACAATGCGCGCCGACCCGACCCCATCGAGAGAAGAGAGGAACACCATGGAACACACCCTGCCGCCGCTCCCGTACGCGATCGACGCCCTGGCGCCGCACTACAGCAAGGAGACGCTCGAGTACCACCACGGCAAGCATCACAACGCCTACGTGGTGAACCTGAACAATCTGCAGAAGGGCACCGAGTTCGAGAGCATGTCGCTCGAGGACATCGTCAAGAAGTCCAGCGGCGGCATCTACAACAATGCCGCGCAGATCTGGAACCACACCTTCTTCTGGAACTGCATGAAGCCCGCCGGCGGCGGCGAGCCGCAGGGCGCGCTGGCTGCGGCGATCAACGCGAAGTGGGGCAGTTACGCCGCCTTCAAGGAGGCCTTCGTGAAGAGCGCGGTGGGCAACTTCGGCTCCGGCTGGACCTGGCTGGTGAAGAAGGCCGACGGCAGCGTCGACATCGTCAACATGGGCGCCGCCGGCACGCCACTGACCACCGGCGACAAGCCGCTGCTGACGGTGGACGTGTGGGAGCACGCCTACTACATCGACTACCGCAACCTGCGCCAGAAGTTCGTCGAGACCTTCCTCGGCTCGCTGGTCAACTGGGAGTTCGCACAGAAGAACTTCGGCTGATCGCCGCGCCAGGCGTCACCCACGAAGAAGGCCGGTCGTCGACCGGCCTTTTTCTTCGTGCGCGGCAAGCGCCTCAGTTTCCGAAGGGTGCGCCGGTGAGCTTCGCGCCCGGCTTGATGGCGCGCTTGTCGAACCAGCCTTTGTTCATCTCCAGCGCGAAACGCACTGGCCTCTTCGAGCAGTGCGAGTCCAGCGCCTGAGGTTTCATGTCCTCGATGTTGACGATGCTGCCGTCGTCGGCGATGAACGCGATGGAGAGCGGGAGCAGCGTGTTCTTCATCCAGAAGCACTGCTGGCCGGGCTGCTCGGACACGAACAGCATGCCCTCGTTGGCAGGCATGCTGGGGCGATGCATCAGGCCGATGGCGCGCTGCTCGGGTGTGCGCGCCACCTCGGCCGTGATGAGGTGGAAGCCCGCCGCGAGGCGGGTCGTCGGCAGGCGCGGCTGGGCGGCGTCCTGCGCGAAGGCGGCGCTGGCCAGCGCGCTCAGGACGGCGGCCAGCAGCACGCGGGGCTTGATGTATGTCATGCGCATGTGGGGTTCCGGAGGTAGATTATCAAGGTGGCCTCCGCAATGACTGAACGCGCCGTCGCCGGTGCGGCTGACCCCGACCTGCGCGCGCTGGACGATCCGCTGAACCAGGCGTCGTTCACGACCTGGGCGCTGGGGCAGGGCGGCGAGCGCGAGGCGACCTCGCAGTTCCGCCTGTCCGGCATGTACTGCGCCGCCTGCGCCGGTGTGATCGAGGACGCCTTGCTCGATGTGGAGGGCGTGCGCGAGGCGCGTGTGCACGCCGCCACCTCGCTGGCGCTGGTGCGCTGGGATCCGCAACGCACGCGGGCTTCGGCGCTGGTCGAGGCCGTACGCCGCGCTGGCTATGGCGCCGTGCCCGATGCCGCGGCGAGCGCCCGTGCGCAGCGCGAAGCGGAGCAGCGCAAGGCGCTGTGGCGGCTCTTCGTGGCCGGCTTCTGCATGATGCAGGTGATGATGTACGCCACGCCGGCGTACGTCTCCGAGCCCGGCGACATCACGCCGGACATGCTGCGCCTGCTGCAGTGGGCGAGTTGGGTGCTGAGCCTGCCGGTGATGCTGTTCTCCGCCGGTCCGTTCTTCGCAGGTGCCTGGAACAGCGTCAAGCAGCGTCGCATGGGCATGGACGTGCCCGTGTCGCTGGGCATCGCCGTCACCTTCGTCGCCAGTTCCGGCGCCACCTTCGACCCGGGCGGCCTGTTCGGCCACGAGGTGTATTTCGACTCGCTGACCATGTTCGTCTTCTTCCTGCTCGGCGGGCGCTGGCTCGAGCTGCGTGCGCGGCATCGTGTGGCGCTCTCGCTGGAGGCCGGCACGGCACGGCTGCCGGACAGCGTGGAGCGGCTGCGCGAGGACGGCCTTGTCGAGGCGGTCGCGGTGGCCCGGCTGGTCGCCGGCGACCGCGTGCGCGTGCCGGCCGGCCAGGCCTTTCCGGCCGACGGCGTGCTGCTCGAAGGCCGCAGCCTCGCGGACGAGGCGCTGCTCACCGGCGAATCGGCGCCTGTGCCCAAGCAGGCCGGGGACGAGGTGGTGGCCGGCAGCATCAACCTGCGCGCGCCAGTGCTCATGCAGGTGCTGCGCCTCGGCGAGGACACGCGCCAGGCCGGCATCGTGGCGCTGATGCGCAGTGCACTGACGCAGCGTCCGCGCCTGGTGTTGCACGCCGAGCGCATCGCCGGCCCGTTCCTCTGGGCCGTGCTCGCGCTGGCTGCCGGAGCGGCGGCGGTGTGGTCGGTGCTCGAGCCGTCCCGTGCCATCTGGGTGGCGGTGTCGGTGCTGATCGTCACCTGCCCCTGCGCGCTCTCGCTGGCCGCACCGTCGGCCTTGCTGGCCGCGACGGGGGGACTGGCGCGGCGCGGCGTGCTGCTGCAGCGCATCGAGGCGCTCGAGGCGCTGGCCGACATCGACACCGTGGCGTTCGACAAGACCGGCACGCTCACCCGCGACCAGCTGGAACTCGGCGACATCCGCGTGCCGCACGCGGGTGACGATGCGTCGGCTTTGCTGGCCAGGGCGGCCTCGCTCGCGGCGCTGTCCGCGCATCCGGCATCGCGCGCGCTGGCTCAGGCGGCCGATCCGGTGCACGGCGACGTCGCGTGGGGCGATGTGCAGGAGGTCCCCGGTCAGGGCCTCGAGGCGCACGCCGAGGATGGCGTGACCTGGAGGCTGGGCCGTCGCGAGTGGGTCGGCGCCGCGCCGGCGGACACCCCGGACGGCGCATTGTGCTTCGGCCCCGTGGGCGAGGTGCGCGCCGAGTTCCTGCTGCGCGAGCAGGTCCGCGACGATGCGGCGGCCACGCTGGCCCGGTTGCAGGCGGATGGCGTGCGCGTCGCGCTGCTCTCCGGCGACGCACCGGATCGCGCCACGGAGCTGGCGCGGCGCCTGGGAATCGCCGACGTGCGCGGCGCCGCCACGCCGGCCGACAAGCTCGACGCCGTCGCTGCCTGGCAGGCTGAGGGCCGCCGCGTGGCGATGGTCGGCGATGGACTCAACGATGCGCCGGTGCTGGCGCGGGCCGATGTCTCGTTCGCCTTCGCGCACGGCTCGGCGGTGGCGCGCAGCGGCGCCGACGTGGTGTTGCTCGGCGAGCGGCTTGGCGACGTCGTGCTGGCGCGTCGGCAGGCCCGGCGCACGCTGCGTGTGATCCGCCAGAACCTGGGTTGGGCGGCGCTCTACAACACGGCGTGCGTGCCGCTGGCCCTGGTCGGCTGGCTGCCGCCCTGGGCGGCCGGAATCGGCATGGCCTCCAGCTCGCTGCTGGTGGTGCTCAACGCACTTCGCCTCGCACGCATCGATCCCGACAGCGCAGCCGGGGACTGAGCCGCATGGACATCCTCTTCATGCTCATTCCGCTGTCCGTGGTGCTCGTGTTCGCCATCATCGGCATCTTCGCCTGGGCGTTGAACGCCGGGCAGTTCGACGATCTCGAGCGCGAGGGTGAGCGCATTCTCGGCAGCGACGACGCGCCGGCGTTCCCGCTTTCGGAAAACATTGACAGCGATCAAGCCCGCAAATGACCCTGCAGGGAACAATGATTTCATCCAGAAACAGGACAGTGAAGGAAGGAGCGTTTCCGATGGTCAATACCGCGTCGGCGGCCGCGAAGGGCGGGCCGGTCTATGACGACGCCGTGGTACGAGCGTTCTCGCTCGCCGCGGTGTTGTGGGGGGTGGTGGGGATGCTGGTCGGCGTGATCATCGCCGCGCAGCTGACCTGGCCCGAACTCAACCTGGGCATCTCGTGGCTGAGCTACGGCCGACTGCGGCCGCTGCATACGAACGCGGTGATCTTCGCCTTCGGCGGCTGCGTGCTGTTCGCCTCGAGCTACTACGTGGTACAGCGAACCTCGCAGGTCCGGCTGTTCGGCGGGCCGCTGGCCTGGTTCACCTTCTGGGGCTGGCAGCTGGTCATCGTGCTGGCAGCGTTGACCCTGCCGCTGGGCATGACGCAGGGCAAGGAGTACGCCGAACTGGAGTGGCCGATCGACCTGCTCATCGCCGTCGTGTGGGTGTCCTACGCGATCGTGTTCTTCGGCACCATCGGCGTGCGCAAGGTGCGCCACATCTACGTCGCCAACTGGTTCTTCGGCGCCTTCATCCTGACCGTGGCCTTGCTGCACATCGTCAACAGCGCTGCGATTCCCGTCAGTCTGACGAAGAGCTACTCGGCCTACGCCGGCGTGCAGGACGCGATGGTGCAGTGGTGGTATGGGCACAACGCGGTGGGCTTCTTCCTCACCGCCGGCTTCCTCGGGATGATGTACTACTTCATTCCGAAGCAGGCCGAGCGCCCGGTGTACTCGTATCGCCTGTCGATCGTGCACTTCTGGGCGCTGATCTTCACGTACATGTGGGCCGGCCCGCACCACCTGCACTACACCGCGCTGCCCGACTGGGCGCAGAGCGTGGGCATGCTGTTCTCGCTGGTGCTGCTCGCGCCGTCGTGGGGCGGCATGATCAACGGCATCATGACCCTCTCGGGTGCGTGGCACAAGCTGCGTGACGACCCGATCCTGAAGTTCCTCATCGTCTCGCTGTCCTTCTACGGCATGTCGACCTTCGAAGGCCCGATGATGTCGATCAAGACGGTGAACGCGCTGTCCCACTACACCGACTGGACGGTGGGCCACGTGCACAGCGGCGCGCTCGGCTGGGTCGGCCTGGTGTCGATGGGCACGCTGTACTACCTGATCCCGCGCATGTTCGGACGCAAGCAGATGTACAGCGTGCGTGCCATCGAGCTGCATTTCTGGGTCGCCACGATCGGCATCGTGCTGTACATCGCTGCGATGTGGATCGCCGGCGTGATGCAGGGGCTGATGTGGCGCGCCATCAACCCCGACGGTACGCTGGTCTACAGCTTCGTCGAGAGCGTGAAGGCGACCTTCCCCTTCTACGTGATCCGCCTGCTCGGTGGCCTACTCTATCTGGGCGGCATGCTGATCATGGCCTGGAACGTGATCAAGACCGCCACCACCGGCAAGTACGAGCCAGTGCCGATCCCGGCCGTGGCTGCCCACGCCTGAGACCGAGGAGTAGCAACAAAATGGCCAACAACCAAGCCACCGGTCTCTCCCACGAGAAGATCGAGACCAACAACTTCCTGATGATCGTGCTGATCCTGCTGGTCGTGGCAGTGGGCGGCATCGTCGAGATCGTCCCGCTGTTCTTCCAGAAGTCGACCACGCAGGCGGCGCCGGGCCTCAAGCCCTACACCGCGCTGCAGCTGGCCGGTCGAGACGTCTACATCCGCGAGGGCTGCTACAACTGCCACTCGCAGATGATCCGGCCGTTCCGCGCGGAGACGCTGCGCTATGGCGACTACTCCAAGGCCGGCGAGTTCGTCTACGACCATCCTTTCCAGTGGGGCAGCAAGCGCACCGGTCCGGACCTGCACCGTGTCGGCGGCAAGTACAGCGACGACTGGCACCGCATCCACCTGATCAATCCGCGCGACCTGGTGCCGGAGTCGAACATGCCGGCCTATCCGTGGCTGGAGAAGTCCAACGTGGATCCGGCCGACATGGCGCCGAAGATGAAGTCGCTGCGCGTGATCGGCGTGCCCTACAGCGACGAAGAGATCGCCAAGGCCGGCGACGAGGTCAAGGGCAAGACCGAGATGGAAGCGCTGATCGCCTACCTGCAGGTGCTGGGCACCGCCAGTGCGGCCAAGTGAGGGGGCGGACCATGGACATCAATGACCTCAGAAGCATCGTGACCGTGTTCTCGCTGATCGCCTTCCTGGGCATCGTGGCCTGGGCGTGGTCGCGCAGCAACCGTGCAGGGTTCGACGAAGCGGCGCAACTGCCGTTCGCCGAGGAGCAGGGCGCCGAAGGTGCCTCGCGTGGAGGAAACCAACAATGAGCGACTTCATCAACAACGGCTGGTCGATCTTCATCGCCGCCGTCACCATCCTCGGCCTCGTCGCCTGCCTGCTGCTGCTGATCGTGGCCAGCAAGCGCAAGGTGATGGCGCAGGACAACACCACCGGCCACGTCTGGGACGGTGATCTGCGCGAGCTGAACAACCCGCTGCCGCGCTGGTGGATGGGCCTGTTCGTGTTGACCGTGGTGTTCGCCGGCCTGTACCTCGTGCTTTACCCGGGCCTGGGCAGTGCGGTGGGCAAGCTGGGCTGGTCCAGCGCCGGGCAGTACGAGGCCGAGCAGGCCAAGGCACAGGCGGCCATGTCGCCGGTCTACGCCAAGTTCACCAGCCAGCCGGCAGAAGCCCTGGCCAAGGACACCCAGGCCATGGCCATCGGCGAGCGCTTGTTCATCAACAATTGCGCGGCCTGCCACGGCTCGGACGCGAAGGGCAGCAAGGGCTTCCCCAACCTGACCGATGGCGACTGGCTGTACGGCGGCACCCACGACAAGATCAAGGAGACGATCACGAGCGGGCGCCAGGGGGCGATGCCGCCGATGGCCGCCGCGGTCGGCACCTCGGAGGACGTGAAGAACGTCGCCCACTACGTGCTGAGCCTCTCGGGCAGCCCGCACAACGAGCTCGCGGCGCAGCTCGGCAAGCCGAAGTTCGGTGCCTGTGCCGCCTGCCACGGTGCCGACGGCAAGGGCAATCAGGCGCTGGGTGCACCGAACCTGACCGACAAGGTCTGGCTGCACGGCTGGGGCGAGCAGGCCATCGTCGCGATGATCAACAACGGCAAGACCAACGTCATGCCGCAGCAGGCCTCGCGCCTCACGCCCGAGCAGATCCACGTGCTCGGCGCCTACGTCTGGAGCCTGTCGCAGCCTGGCGCGGCGCAGTGATGGAAAGAGTGAATGTCTGACACGCACGCAGCCGCCCCGGGGGCGCAGGCCCCCGATGCGGCGGGCGAGATCGTTTCGCTGTACGCCGCGCAGAGGAAGATCTATGCGCGGGCCGTCAGCGGATGGTTCGCCACCTGGCGCTGGGTGCTCGTCTGGGGTACGCAGATCCTGTTCTACGGACTGCCCTGGGTGCAGTGGAACGGGCGCCAGGCCGTGCTGTTCGACCTCGGGGCCCGCCGGTTCTACATCGGCGGCCTGGTCCTGTACCCGCAGGACTTCATCTACCTCACCGGCCTGCTCATCCTCTCCGCCTACGGACTGTTCCTGTTCACGGCGGTGGCGGGGCGCCTGTGGTGCGGTTACGCCTGCCCGCAGACGGTCTATACCGAGATCTACATGTGGTTCGAGAACCGCATCGAGGGCGACCGTGCCAAGCGCATGAAGCTCGATGCGGGGCCGTGGAACGGCGAGAAGCTGCTGCGCAAGGGCGGCAAGCAGGCGGTCTGGATCGCCTTCGGCCTGTGGACCGGCTTCACCTTCGTCGGCTACTTCACGCCCATCCGCACGCTGGCCGCCGAGGCCATGACCCTCGGCTTCGGCCCGTGGGAGTGGTTCTGGATCCTGTTCTACGGCTTCGCCACCTATGGCAACGCCGGCTACATGCGCGAGCAGGTCTGCAAGTACATGTGCCCGTACGCACGCTTCCAGAGCGCGATGTTCGACCACGACACGATGATCATCAGCTACGACACCGCGCGCGGCGAGCCGCGCGGCTCGCGGCCGAAGTCGATGGGTCACGAGGCGCTGAAGTCTGCCGGCAAGGGCGACTGCATCGACTGCACGCTGTGCGTGCAGGTCTGCCCCACGGGCATCGACATCCGCAAGGGCCTTCAGTACGAGTGCATCGGCTGTGCCGCATGCATCGACGTGTGCGACAGCGTTATGGACAAGATGAACTATCCGCGCGGGCTGATTCGCTACGCCACGCAGAACGGCATCGCCCAAGGATGGACCAAGGAACAGATGCTGCGCCGCGTGCTGCGTCCGCGCGTGCTGATCTACACGGCGATCATGATCCTCATCGTCGCCGCCTTCGGCGCCAGCCTGCTGCTGCGCACGCCGTTCCGCGTCGACGTGGTGCGTGACCGGGGTGCGCTCGCGCGACTGGTCGAGGACGGCCGCATCGAGAACGTCTACCGGCTGCAGTTGATGAACGCCAACGAGCGGCCCCACCGTTTCCGCATCCAGGTGGAAGGCCTCAGCGACGCCGTCGTCGCCTCCAAGAACGAGGTCGAGGTCGGCTCGACCGAGGCTCGCTGGGTCCCGGTGGCGGTGCAGGTGCCACCGGCCACCGCCGGCGCGCTGGGCCCGGGTGCACATCCGCTACGCTTCACCATCACGCGGCTGCCGGATGGCTCCGGCGGCGAAGTCTCGGTGCACGAGAAGTCGACCTTCGTCGTGCCACGTTGAACCGAAAAGGGACGAGAACCATGCAGAACCCGAACGACAAGCCGATTCCTTGGTGGCGCGTGCCGACGGTGTGGATGGTGGTGGGCGGGCCGCTGTCGGTGGTGGTGGCCAGCATTGCCACCGCCGTCATCGCCTGGAATCACATCGACCCGGTGATCGCGACCACGACACAGGGCGAGATCCGCCCGGGCGATGACGTTGCGCCCAAGGTGAGTCCGAAGGACACGCTGGCGCCGGCGATGCAGGGGCGCAACCACGCGGCCACGCCGCGGCCCTGACATGCGAATCTCCGGTGCCTTTCTCAAGCAGCGCGCCCTGACCGTGCTCTGGCCGGCCTTCCTGATGGCCGGCGTGCTGGAGATGCTGGTGTTCGTGGTCGTCGACCCGGGCGACCTGCACTGGTTCGGCGGCGAGGCGCTGAACTGGTCGCACCAGGCCGTCTACACCGTGACCTTTCTGATCTTCTGGGGCGTGATCGCGATCGCCGGCGCGCTGACGGCGCTGCTCGATACCAGCGCCGACGACATCAACGCCGACCGCGGCCGCGACTGGCCGCGATAAGTGCCGATGCGCCTCAGCAGGCGGTGCTGCTGATCAGCTGCCGCAGACCGGCTTCGTCGAGGATTCGGATGTGCCGCTGCTTGACCTCGAGCAGCCCGTCGTCCTGGAACTTCGAGAAGGTTCGGCTCACCGTCTCCAGCTTGAGGCCGAGATAGCTGCCGATTTCCTCGCGCGTCATGCGCAGGATCAGCGAGGAGGCGGAGAACCCGCGCGCCTGCAGCCGCTGGGTCAGGTTGAGCAGGAACGCCGCGAGGCGTTCCTCCGCGCGCATGCTGCCCAGCAACAGCATCATGCCGTGGTCGCGCACGATCTCGCGGCTCATGATCTTGTGGAACTGGTGCTGCAGCGGCGTGAAGTCGCGTGAGAGTTCCTCGAGCTGGCCGAAGGGGATCACGCAGACCTGCGAGTCCTCCAGCGCGATCGCGTCGCAGTTGTGGCGGTCGTGGCTGATGCCGTCCAGGCCGAGCAGTTCGCCGGCCATCTGGAAGCCCGTGACCTGGTCGCGACCGTCCTCGGACGAGACACAGGTCTTGAAGAAGCCGGTGCGCACCGCGTAAAGCGACTGGAAAGAATCGCCGGCGCGGAAGAGGGCGTCACCGCGCGTCACCGAGCGGCGCTTGGCCACCAGCGTGTCCAGGCGTTCGAGGTCGGGGTCGGACAGGCCGACCGGCAGGCAGAGCTCCCGCAGATTGCAGTTGGAGCATGCGACCTTGAAGGCCTCAGCCCGGACCGGCGCGACAGAATTCATGGTGCTTCGTGTGGCTGTGGCGGTTTCCGACGCGCGGCCGGCGTCCGTGTTTCGACTGGCTGGCGACGCGGTCATGAACATCACTTCCGGGGTGGTTGATCGCATGGGATTATTCTCCGGATCGCCACTTGGAACGCTGTTGATGCAGGTCAAGGCGCTTGACCGAGGGCAAGGCACAGTCTTGTCTCATGCTGACGTCCGCCTCCACCGATCGACCGGTCGTGACCGAAGAGCTGCTGCGCCGGCTCGACGTCAACGGCCCGCGCTACACCTCGTACCCGACCGCCGACCGTTTCGTCGACGCCTTCGGGCCTGACGACTATGCCCGCGCACTCGACCAGCGCGCCGAGGGCGCAGGCGTGATCGGTGGCGCGAGTCCGTTGTCGATCTACGTGCACATCCCCTTCTGCGAGTCGCTGTGCTACTACTGCGCCTGCAACAAGGTCATCACCAAGCACCATGAGCGAGCCGCCGAGTACCT
Organism: uncultured Piscinibacter sp.; assembly: GCF_937952055.1. Taxonomy (GTDB): domain Bacteria; phylum Pseudomonadota; class Gammaproteobacteria; order Burkholderiales; family Burkholderiaceae_C; genus Piscinibacter. The sequence continues at coordinate 186,268 of NZ_CALFYO010000020.1, read as the reverse complement.
CGACGCGCTCGAAAAGGAGGTCGCGCTGCACGTCGCGCGGCTCGGCGCCGGTCAAGCGGTATCGCAACTGCACTTCGGCGGCGGCTCGCCGACCTTCCTGAGCGACGCCGAACTGACGCGCGTGATGGGCGTGCTGCGCAAGTCCTTCCGCGTCGCGCCCGGGGCGGAGACGTCGATCGAGGTCGATCCGCGCACAGTCAACCACGAACGCCTGGCGCACCTGGCCAGCCTCGGCTTCAATCGCCTGAGTTTCGGCGTGCAGGACTTCGACCCGGCCGTCCAGCAGGCCGTGCACCGCGTGCAGAGCCGCGAGATGGTGGCTTCGCTGATGGCTTCGGCCCGTGAACTCGGTTTCGAGTCGACCAACGTCGACCTGATCTACGGCCTGCCGAAGCAGACGCCCGAGTCGCTGCAGCGCACCGTGCGCGAGGTGGCCGAGTTGCGGCCCGAGCGCATCGCGTTGTATTCGTATGCGCACCTGCCGCAGCGCTTCAAGCCGCAGCGCCGCATCGATGCCGCGGCGCTGCCGCCGGCCGGCGACAAGGTGCGCATGCTGTCCGAGGCGATCGCCGGCTTTGTCGGCCACGGCTACCAGTACATCGGCATGGACCATTTCGCGTTGCCCGGCGACTCGCTCGCCGCGGCGAAGCGGCAGGGCCGGTTGCACCGCAACTTCCAGGGCTACAGCACGCAGCCCGACTGCGACCTGATTGGCCTGGGCGTGTCGTCGATCGGACGCGTGGGCGCCACCTACAGTCAGAACGCGAAGACTCTGCCCGAGTATTACGACGCGGTGAACCACGGCCAGTTTCCGGTCGTGCGCGGCCTGGCGCTGACGCGCGAGGATCTGCTGCGCCGCGCGGTCATCATGGCCATCATGTGCCAGGGCCGGCTCGAGTTCGAGTCGATCGAGCTGGCGCACCTGATCGACGTGCGCAAGCATTTCGCCGCCGAGTTGGAGCAGCTTCGCGCGCTGGAGGAGTCGGGGCTGGTGGTCATCGAGCCGTCGGCGATCCAGGTCACTGCGCTCGGCTGGTACTTCATCCGCAGCGTCGCGATGGTGTTCGACAAGCACCTGCAGGCGGACCGCACGCGCGAACGCTTCTCGCGCATCATCTGAGGCATGAACGCCGCGCTTGCCACCACCGCCCTGTTGATGGGGCTGGCCGGCGCTCCCCACTGTGCTGCCATGTGCGGCGCCGCCTGCACGGGCATCGTGCGCGGTTGCGCGGGCGGCGTGGCGCAGGCCTCCAGCACGCTGGCGTTCCATCTTGCGCGGCTGGCGAGCTACGCGGCCGGTGGTGCACTGGCCGCGGGCAGCGTCGCCTGGCTGGCGTCGCAGGGCGCCCAGGTGGCCGTGCTGCGGCCGCTGTGGACGCTGCTGCAGGTTGCCGCGCTGGCGCTTGGCCTGTGGCTGTTGGTACGCGGTCGCCAGCCGGCCTTCATCGAAAACTTCGGCCGCGCCGGGTCGTCGGCGCGCCGGGTGATCTGGCTGCAGGGACCGGCCGGCGCTGCGGCGGCGGGCTCGATGTGGGGGGTGCTGCCTTGCGGCCTGCTGCAATCTGCGCTCGTCGTCGCCGCGCTCGGCTCCGGACCGGTCGAAGGCGCCACGCTGATGGCGCTGTTCGCCGCCGGCTCGGCGCTGGGTCTGTGGCTCGGGCCGGCGTTGTGGCTGCGCCTGGCCGGACGCCATGCCGGACAGGCCCAGGGGCTGGCCGTGCGCATCGCCGGCCTGATGCTGGCAGGGGCGTCGGCGTGGGCGCTGGCCCATGGCCTGGCCACGGCGATGGGCAGCGACTTCTGCCTGCCGTTCTGAGCTGGCGCGCCGCGCTGCCGGCGCTGCGCGCCCTCGGGATGTCAGTCGAATGACAGACACCGTGGAATAGAATTCCGCCTTCCGATACGACCCCCAGCCCAGCGCGGAGCGACTTCTCCATGTACCAACACATCAAGGTGCCCGAAGGCGGGCAGAAGATCACCGTCAACGCCGACTTCTCGCTGAACGTTCCGGCGAACCCGATCATTCCGTACATCGAGGGCGACGGCACCGGCTTCGACATCACGCCCGTGATGATCAAGGTGGTCGACGCGGCCGTGGCCAAGGCCTATGGCGGCAAGAAGAAGATCCACTGGATGGAGATCTACGCCGGCGAGAAGGCCACCAAGGTGTATGGGCCCGACGTGTGGCTGCCGGCCGAGTCGCTGGAGGTGCTGCGTGAGTACGTGGTGTCGATCAAGGGGCCGCTGACCACGCCGGTGGGTGGCGGCATCCGCTCGCTGAACGTCGCGCTGCGCCAGGAACTCGACCTCTACGTCTGCCTGCGCCCCGTGCAGTACTTCAAGGGGGTGCCTTCGCCGGTGAAGGAGCCGGAGAAGACCAACATGGTGATCTTCCGCGAGAACTCGGAGGACATCTACGCCGGCATCGAGTACGAGGCCGAGTCGGACAAGGCGAAGAAGCTCATCAAGTTCCTCATCGACGAGATGGGCGTGAAGAAAATCCGCTTCCCGGACACCTCGGGCATCGGCATCAAGCCGGTCTCTCGCGAAGGCACCGAGCGCCTGGTGCGCAAGGCGATCCAGTACGCCATCGACAACGACAAGCCCAGCGTGACGATCGTGCACAAGGGCAACATCATGAAGTTCACCGAGGGTGGCTTCCGCGACTGGGCCTATGCCCTGGCCCGCACGGAGTTCGGAGCCGAACTGATCGACGGCGGCCCGTGGTGCAAGTTCAAGAACCCGAAGACGGGCAAGGACATCATCGTCAAGGACTCGATCGCCGACGCCTTCCTGCAGCAGATCCTGCTGCGTCCGGCGGAGTACTCGGTGATCGCCACGCTGAACCTCAACGGCGACTACATCTCCGACGCACTCGCGGCGCAGGTCGGTGGCATCGGCATCGCGCCGGGGGCGAACCTGTCCGATTCCGTGGCCTGCTTCGAGGCGACGCACGGCACCGCGCCCAAGTACGCCGGCAAGGACTACGTCAACCCGGGCTCGGAAATCCTGTCGGCCGAGATGATGCTGCGCCACATGGGGTGGACCGAGGCAGCCGATCTCATCATCAGTTCGATGGAGAAGGCGATCGCGTCGAAGAAGGTGACGTACGATTTCGCGCGCCTGATGGACGGTGCGACGCAGGTGTCGTGCTCAGGCTTCGGGCAGGTGATGATCGAGCACATGTGACGGCGTCCCGGGGCGTCTCCGGACGTCCCGGATGGTCCCACGCGAAACCCCAGATCGTTGATTCGACTGGGGTTTTTGTCTTCTGGCGTCCCTGGCTGTTTCTTGACATCGCAACGGGACGGGGCCACAGGGGGCGGCCGTGGCCCCATCTGGGGCAGCCCTCATGCGACACATCAACTACGTCCTGAAGCCCGCGACGATCGACAGCGCGAAGGCGAAGGACAAGCGCTACGACCTGCCCGATGGCGGCGGCCTGGTGCTGGAAGTCATGCCGTCGGGCGCGAAGACCTGGCGGCCTTCTGGCGCAAGCTCGACGAGCAGGGCGCGCACACCACGACGATCGCGGCGACCAAACTGCTGTTGTTGACGATGACCCGCAAGAGCGAACTGCTGCGCTCGAAATGGCCCGAGTTCGACCTCGACGCCGCGCAGTGGGACATCCCCGCCGAGCGCATGAAGATGGGCAAGCCACATCGCGTGTTTCTGTCGCGCCAGGCCGTCGAGATCCTGCGCCAGATGCACGAGCTCGCGGGGCACGGCGAGTACGTCTTCCCGTCGATCTTCCGCGGCAGCGTGCCGATGGGCGATGTGACGCTGAACCACTTCTTCAAGCGCATCGACTTTGGCGTGCCCGACTGCAGCCCACACGGGACGCGCGGCACGGCGGCAACGCTGCTGCGCGAGCATGGGTTCGGGCGCGATGTGGTCGAGCTGCTGCTGGGCCACAGCGAGAAGAACGCTACCGTGGCGGCCCACAGCCACATGGAACTGGCGGCCGATCGGAAGAGGGCGCTGCAGTACTTGGCAGATCGCATCGAGGCGCTTGCCGCGGGCACGAACGTGATCCCGTTGCGCGCCGCCTGAGGTTCTCCCCGAAGTGTTCGGCGGCAGACCAAGTCGACACTCTTCCTGCTGCAGTTGCACGGGCGTCAGTGTCGAGCTTCATGCTCCGAGTCGCCCTCCTCGTACTGCCGACGCAGCCGTGCCAGCCCCTGGCGGAAGGCCTCCGCATCGCCGTGGTCGAAGAACTTCGGGTATCGACCATGGGCATCGCGGATCCGACGCGCGTGCTTGATCGGGCACCAGTATTGCTCGGTCCGGGCCGCCACCTCACGGGTGTAGGCAGCCACGCCGTTGCCGTACGAGCAGTAGAAGCAGTTGAACTTCTCGATCGCGTTCAGGTACGGCAGGTCTTCGCGGTCGAACACCAGGTAGTCCGAGCGCCGCACCTTGGGGATGCGGTAGACCGGGAAGCAGATCGTCTGGTAGATCGTGACGAACAGGTCCATCAGCAGGAAGGGGATCCAGCCCAGGTAGATCACCGGCGAGGTGAGGATCGCAAGCGCGCTGGACCGTCGCAGGAAGCGGAACAGTCCGATCTTGTAGCGCCTCTGCTGGCGCGACAGATCACCGGCCAGTTCCCGGCGCCTGGCTTCCCAGATGCTGCGCTGCTGGCGGTACTCTTCTTCGACCTCATACTGAAGGGCGCGGATGCGCGCAAGCAGTTCTTCGAGATGGCTTTGCATGTCGTGGCCTTCTTCGCTTGGCAACGGATGCAATCTGTGGGTCGCACGCGAACGGCCAAAGCAGAACTTCCCATCGCCTAGCTTCGAAAAAACCTGAACGGAATCCACAGCCTCGACGGCAAACTTCGCAGGGCGCACACCGTTCGCCCCGCTCCGCGCCCGACCCGATCGACCAACCCCGACGACCATGGCCCCCAGTCCCGAGTTCGACGCTGAGGCACCGATCCAGTTCGTGATCAATGCAGCCGCGGGCAGCAGCGATGCGGGCACCCGGTGCGCTGTCATCGAGCGGGCACTGCATGCGCAGGGGCGGCGTGGCGAGTTGCACTTCTGCCGTCCCGAAAGCCTGAGCCGCGTGGCGCAGGAATCGGCGCAACGGGCCATGTCAACCCACACCGCCGTGGTGGCGGTCGGGGGCGACGGCACGCTCAATGCCGTGGCCCAGGCGGCCCATGCCACAGGCTGTGCCATGGGCGTGGTGCCGCAAGGCACCTTCAACTACTTCGCCCGCACCCACGGCATTCCCGTCGACCCGACCGAGGCCGTGCACCTGCTGCTGCGGTCGACGCCCGTGCCGGTGCAGGTGGCCGGCGTCAACGACCGGGTGTTCCTCGTCAATGCCAGCCTCGGGCTCTACCCGGACCTGCTGGAGGACCGCGAAGCATACAAGGCGCGCTTCGGGCGCAGCCGCTGGGTGGCGTTCCTGGCGGGGTGCGCGACGCTGCTGCGCGCACAGCGCCGGTTGCGCGTGCACATCGAGATGGGCGGCACGGTGCGCGACGTGCAGACCTTGACGCTCTTCGTAGGCAACAACCGGCTGCAACTGCAGCAGCTCGGCGCCGAGCCGGAGGACACCATCGACGGCACGCCAGGCGACGGCAGCGTGGCTGCCCTGATGTTGCGGCCCATAGGTACGCTATCCATGATCGGGCTGATGCTGCACGGCGCGATGGGCCGGCTGGGCGAGGCCGCTGGCGTGGAACGGTTCGAGTTCCAGCACATGGTGGTCAAGCCGACGCTGCCGCAGGGGCGGCGCGGGGTGAAGGTGGCCTTCGACGGCGAGGTGACGATGCTGCACGCGCCGCTGGACTTCCGCGTGCTTGCGAAGCCGCTGTACCTGCTGGCGCGGCGGCGCGGGGAGGCCACCGGATGACGGTCCTGCTCCAGGTTTCCGACCCGCACTTCGGCACCGAGCAGGCGATCGTCGTCGACGCGCTGGCCGCCCTGGCCCGCCAGCAGCGGCCCGATCTGGTCGTGCTGTCGGGCGACATCACGCAGCGTGCCCGACCGGCGCAGTTCCGCGCCGCACGCGCCTTCGCCGACCGGCTGGGCGCGCCGTTGCTGGCCGTGCCGGGCAACCACGACATTCCGCTGATCGACCTGTGGACGCGCCTGCGGCGCCCCTATGCGCGCTACAGCGCCGCCTTCGGTAGCGAGCTCGAACCGGTGCACCGCTCGCCGGAGCTCCTGGTGGTGGGCGTGAACACCACGCGAGCGTGGCGCCACAAGGACGGGCAGATCTCGCCGCCGCAGATCGAGCGCGTGGCCGGACTCCTCGAAGGCGGCGCAACGACGCAACTGCGGGTGGTGGTGGTGCACCAGCCGATCGCCGTGACACGCGACGAGGACCTGCCCAACCGTCTTCACGGACATCACGCCGCGCTGTCGCGCTGGGCCGCGGCCGGCGCCGACCTCGTCATGGGCGGCCACATCCACCTGCCGTACGTCATGGCGCTGAAGGGCCTGGTGCGGCCGATGTGGGCAGTGCAGGCCGGGACCGCCGTCTCGACCCGCGTGCGCCCGGGCGTGCCCAACTCGGTGAATCTGCTGCGCTGGGGCCGGGACTCGATACCGGGCAGTTGCCAGATCGAGCAATGGGACTTTGCCGCAGACGCTGGCGCCTTCGTTCGCACCACGGTGAGCGAGGTCAGGCCGGCGCGGGTGGCAGTCCACGACTGAGCGCCGGCACCCTGGCAGGCACTTGATGCCGCGTGCGCAGGGGCCTCCCAGCGCGCGAGCGGAGATGCCAGGAACTTCCGCAGCCTCCTCGTCGTGGTCGCGTGGTGGCAGGCGCCGGCGTCCACGGGTCGGTCCCCAAGGGAACCGACCCGACGACGGCGGAACGGACGGACGGGGTCTTCGCCGGCCGGACTGTACCGTTGAGGCGGTTCGGCTTTTCCTGAGTTGGGAGATTGAAAACTGCGCTTCCTTCGAACCCCGCCGTGGCCCACATTCGATGCATGTTCACTCTCTCCACACCAAACACCATGAAGATGCTGCCGACGTTCATTTCCCCATTGCGCGATCGTCTGGGCCAGGTCGTGCGATCGCTGCAGGCGTCGATGAGGACCTGGGTGCCTCGGCCGGCGCCGGCGCTTGTGCCGATTCCGATCCAGGTCGACAGCAGGCGGCAGGACGCCATTCAGCGACATCGCCACCGAGGCTTCTGACGCCACTCGCCCTGTCATCCGAACCATCGCTCATCGAAAAGGAATCCGTCCATGCGCAGCTACCCCCGCAACAGTCCCGAAGCCGCCGCGCGCATCGTGGCGCTCGTGCTGATCTCCGACGGCCATGTCTGCCGTTCCGAGATCGAAGCCCTGCAGCATCTCCAGGTCGAGCATGAGCTCGGGCTGAAGCCGGGCTCGTTCGCGCAGGTCGTGCACACCCTGTGCGAGGACCTGCTGATGGGTGCCTACGGCCGCGGCTCGATGATGTGCATCGTGGACGAGGACACCCTGGCCTCGCTGGTGGCCGAGGTGGATGCTCCCGCCTTACAGGCCAAGGTGCTGCACCTGGCGGGCGCGGCGGCCGAGGCCGACCGGCATCTGGCCTATGCCGAAGCCCTGGTCGTGGCGGTCGCACGCCAGCACTGGCACGGCATCGGCGGCATGCACCGGACCGAACCGGCTGCGAAGGTGCTGCAGCCGGCCTGACCTGGCGGGCTGCCCGGCGCGCTCTCAGGCGTCGGTGCGGGCTGCCGCAGCGGCCATCAGCTTCTGCACCAGCGGATGGTGCTGGCCGCGCCGCGACCGGATGGCGTGGATCTCCTCCTTCACGCCCTCGCTGCTGCCCAGCAGTCGCAACCCGCGCATCAGGCCGATGTCGTCGGCCCCCAGCCGGCTGACCGGAAACACCCCCAGCCCGCGGGCGGCGAAGACGGCCAGCAGTGCGCTGTCCTCGAACTCGCCGACGATGCGGGGCCGCAGGCCCTGCGTCTCGAACCAGTGCTCCAGCGTCGTGCGCAGCGCCGAGTGGCCGGTGGGCAGCAGCACAGGCAGGTCGGTCAGGCTCTTGGGAAACCGTTCGCGCTCCAGCTTGCCGATCAGGCGTGCCGGCCCGTACCACTCGACCGGCGCATCGACCAGGCGCTCGCTCGACAGGCGCAGATTGGGGTTGCGCGGCGCCGCCTGACCCGCGAGCACCACGTCAAGGTGATGCAGCGCCAGCTCGCTCAGCAACTGCTCGAACTCGCCCTCATGGCAGACAAGGCGCAGGTGCGGGGTGCCGAGCACCGGCTCCAGCAGGGCGTGCGCCGCCAGCTTGGAGATGCCGTCCGAGAAGCCGACTGCCAGGCGTGCTACCTGGCCGCTGGCCGCTTCCCGCACCTCCTCGGGGATCACCTGGCCGAGCTGGAAGATCTCCTCGGCCCGCGCGAAGGCGGCCTGGCCGGCCTCTGTGAGGGCCACGCCGCGGCCCGCGGGTTTGAGCAGCTGATGGCCCAGCGCCTTCTCCAGTTCCCGCACCTGCGCGCTGATGGTCTGCACGGCCATGTCCAGCCGCTCGGCGGCCCGGGCGAAGCCGCCTTCCTTGGTGACGACCCAGAAGTAGTGCAGGTGTCGGTAGTTCAGCATACGTTCTCCGGTTCGGGAAAACCGAACTATAGGTGCGTTCGGCTCTGGTTTGTTCGAATGCGAACCGTCCCCACATTTCAGGCATCCGATCATTCGACCGTCCTTGCATCATGTTCTACGCCCTCAGCTGGTTTGCCGTCGTTTCGCTGCTCGCACTGTGGTCCCTGGCCGCCTGGGCGCTGCATGCCGTGGCGGTCTGGACCGTCTCCAACGCGGGGGCGCTCACCGGAGCCGCCTCAGGCGTCGGCAGCATCGCCTTGCCGGATTGGCTGGCACCCTGGGTGCCGGCCGAACTGTTGCAGGCCATGACGCAGATGGTGGCGGGGCTGGGGCCGCTGGTCGACAGCCTGCTGCAGGCCGCGCCCGCCCTGGCCGGCGGGCTCACCGTGGCGACCTGGGTGGTCTGGGCCATGGGTGGCGTGCTCCTGTTGCTCTTGGGTGCCGCCCTTCACCTGCTTATCGCGATGTGGCGCCGCCGCGGCAGCGGTGGTTCCGGCCCAGGCGCCGGCCCTTCGCTGGCGACCGGCTGATCGCGCGGTACCACGCTCATCGATCCAACATCAACTCGAACAGACCCGAAGCACCACCATGGAGACCAGCACGCCGCTCTTCGCCACCCTGGCAGGCGTCACCTTCCACGCCTGGCGCCTGGGCAATGAGAAGCGCGACGTTGCACTCCTCGGTGTGTTCAGCGGGCTGCTGGGTGTGGGCACCGTCGTCAGCACCGTCGTCTGAAGCCGCACCATGGACTTCCTGATTCCGTTCCTCACCTCCGACTTCATGGGCAAGCCGGCCTGGGTCTGGCTGGCATTCGTCGGCATCGTCGTCGCGCTGCTGGCCTTCGACCTGGGCGTGCTGCACAAGGACGACCACGAGATCGGCGTGCGCGAGAGCTTGCTGCTGTCGGGGGGCTACATCAGCGTGGCGCTGATCTTCGGTGCCTGGGTGTGGTGGTACCTGGGCGCGCAGAGCGGCATGGACTACTACACCGGCTTCATGATCGAGAAGTCGCTGTCGATGGACAACGTCTTCGTCATCGCGCTGATCTTCACCTTCTTCGCCATCCCGCGGCAGTACCAGCACCGGGTGCTGTTCTGGGGCATCCTCGGCGTGATCGTGCTGCGCGCGATCATGATCGCGCTGGGTGCCACGCTGGTCAGCCAGTTCAGCTGGGTGCTGTACCTGTTCGGCGCGTTCCTGATCTTCACCGGCATCAAGATGTGGATCATTGCCGACCATGTGCCGGACATCGCGAACAACCCGCTGCTGAAGTTCCTGAAGCGGCACATGCGCGTGACCGAGGGCCTGCGCGGCAACGCCTTCTGGGTGCGCGAGACCGATTCCAAGACCGGCAAACTGGAGCGCTTCGCGACACCGCTGTTCCTGGCGCTGGTGCTGGTGGAGTTCGTCGACCTGATCTTCGCGGTCGATTCCGTGCCGGCCATCTTCGCGATCACCACCGACCCCTTCATCGTCTACACGAGCAACATCTTCGCCATCCTGGGCCTGCGGGCGCTGTACTTCGCGCTGGCCGCGATGATCCACCGCTTCAAGTACCTGAAGTACGCCCTGGCGCTGGTGCTGGTGTTCATCGGCAGCAAGATCTTTCTGGTCGGCATCATCGGCAAGATCCCCGCGGTGATCTCGCTGAGCGTCACCTTCGGCCTGATCGCCGGCGGTGTGCTGGTGTCGCTGTGGAAGACGCGCGGCCAGCCCGCGGTCACCGAGCCGACATGACGCCCCCGATCTCGCAGCGCCTACGCGAGGCAGCGGCAGCGCTGCAGGAGGACCGGGTGACGATGCAGGCCCTGGTGCAGGCCCATGGGCCACAGGCCCACGGCACGCTGCTTCTGCTGCTGGCCGCGCCCTGTCTGTTGCCCGTGCCCGGCGTCGGCACGGTGCTGGGTCTGGGCATGGCGGCCCTGGCCGTGGCCATGTGGAACGGCCAGGCCGAGCCGTGCCTGCCGCAACGAGTGGCGGAGCTGGAGCTTCCGCGACAATGGGCGCAGCGGGTGCTGTCGATGCTGGCGTCAGCCTATGCGCTGGCCGGTCGCCTCGCCCGGGCCCGTCTTGGCCACCTGGCAGTCGTCGGGCGGCGCTCGCTCATCACCCCGGCGGTAGGGGCCATGGCGCTTCTCGTCGTCTTGCCCGTTCCTTTCGGCAACGTGTTGCCGGCACTGGCGCTGATGCTCGTCGGGCTGGGGTTGGTGTTCCGCGACGGTGTTGTGCTTGTCCTGGGGCTTCTGATGTCGGCGCTGGCGATGGCGGCCACCATCGGCCTGCTGCTGGCCGCCGGAGCGTGGGGCAGCGACTGGATCGCGAGCTGGGTCTGAGTACGAATGGAATGAACCCATGATCGATGCAATCCTCAAGACAGTCCATGTGCTGTCCGTCGTCGTCTGGATCGGCGGCATGGTGTTCGCGCACCTCTTCCTGCGGCCAGCCGTCGCTCAGCTCGACCCACCAGTGCGGCTGCGCCTGATGCACGACGTGCTGGGCCGCTTCTTCAAGGCCGTGCTGGTGACATCGTTGCTCACACTTTCCAGCGGCGTCTGGATGCTGGGCCGCGTGGCCAAACAGGTGGTGCAGTCAGGCGGCAGCTTCGAGATGCCGCTCGCGTGGACCGTGATGGCCGTGCTGGGTGTGGCCATGGTGGCGATCTTCATGCACATCCGCTTCGCGCTGTTCAACGGGCTCGGCCGGGCCGTGGCCGCGTCCGAGTGGTCCGCCGGTGGGGCGGCCCTGGTGCAGATCCGAACCTGGGTGTCGGTCAACCTTGGTCTGGGTGCCTTGGTGCTGGTCGTCACGCTCATGCATTGAACGACGCGAGCCAGCCGGCTGCGCGCCGGGAAGTCGCAGTTCACCGCTGCCGACGGCATTCGCGTCAGGGAGCGCGCATGCATAGGCCCAAGTCGCATGGCGCGCAGGTTCGAGTGACCGGTCAGGACGGTGCGTCACGCTTCAGCAGGGGCGAGTCAAAGAATGTTGAAACCACCCGTGACGATGGCTGGACTTGCAGGGACATCCCAGGTGCATTTGAGTGCATGCGGGACGACGACGTGCATCAGCGCAACGCTTGACGGGTACTTCCCCGTCTTGAAAGGCCGCGGCACGATGCGTTCATCCGCCTGCCGTGGAGCAAGTCCAGAGAGGTTCAGCTCGACCTGCTCGACGCTGAGCCGGGGGGCATCAGCGTCCCATCAACCGGCAGCGGCCGCGACGCATGCCGACGTCTCGAGCCCCGATGCAGCGGCGAACTCAACCGCTGCAGCCATGCCCAGCGGCAACGACGGAAGGCCGTTGCTCCTCGCCGTGTCGCTGCTCTACGAGGACGCGCACAACCCGCGCACCGGGTTCCGCGAGGAGTCGATTGACGAGCTTGTCGAGGACATCCAGCAGCGCGGCGTCCTGCAGCCGCTCGTTGTGCACCCTGCAGACAGCGATGGCCGGCACGAGGTCCACTTCGGCGCCCAGCCCCTGCGCGCAGCAATTCGTGCCGGTCTGCAGGAGGTTCCGGTCGTCGTGCGCGACCTGCCCGCCGATCGCCATGCCCAGGGCTCCGACCACCAGAAGCGCCAAGGGCTGACGCCGCGCGAGCCGGTCGCGTCACGGCATTCCGCGCCGGGTCACTTTGGTTTCTTCGCCCGGCCGCTGCTGGGCCTGGCCGCAGGGGCGTCGACGTAGTCACCGATGACCCGCTTCACCGGGCAGACCTTGACGATGGGGCAGCGCCGGCACGTGACGGCGATGGCGATCGGACAGAGCTTCATGGGCAGCACCCCGCAGGTTGGACGACAAGGTCGGGGTGGCCGGTTCACGTTCGAGCGGCACGGCCCGAAGCCGTCCCGCCGCGCCAGCGCCGGCCACCCCATGCCAGCATGGCGCAACGCGCGTCGTGGTTCTGTGCGTTGAAGTACAGACGCGGCGCCCGCGCCGGGCAAGCATGGGCTGCACGAGGGCACATGATCATGTCCGCAATTCCGACTCCGAAGACCGTCCGAATCGATCAGGACCTGGCCGGGCAAGCCCGTCCCGGGCATGGCATTCCGTCGCAGGACCCGGACCCCGCGGCCCAGATGCCGATGGAGCCCGGGGAAGCCGAGCGCGAGGCCAACTCGGTGCTGACCGGCGGCGGCATGATGGTCGGTGCGGCCGCGGGGCCGCTGGCAGACGCATCGAGTCCGGCGGCGAGCGACCAGCCCGCCAAGCGCGAAGACGCACCGGCAGCTTGACGGCGGCCGGCGCTGCGCCGGCGGGTTCAGCTGAATCGATAGCCCTCGGCCAGATGCAGCGACCACTGGCCCTCGCCGGGCAGCTCGAGCACGTGGCGGTGGTAGCGGACCAGCGAGGCGCGGTGGCTCACGCTGACCGGCGTGGTGGCGATCTCGACGAGCTGCTGGCAGACCGATTCCTCGTTGGCCGCATCGAGCGCGCTGGTGGCCTCGTCGAGCATCACGTAGCGCGGCCGCGAGAGCAGCCCGCGGGCGATCGCCCACAGCACGCCGGTGAACGCGATCAGCTCGATCAGCGCGCCGAGCACCACCATCAGGAAGCACAGCGACTGCTGCGTGAAGGCGTTGATGTCTTCCGAGATGCGCTGGTCCGGGTTGTCGATGCCGGCCACCGAGTTGAGCCGGTAGAACGCCCGGTCGCCGAGGTAGCGTTCGAGCAGGTGGTGGGTCATCCAGCGGCGCCACAGCAGCCCGAGGTTGTCGCGGACGTGGTAGCAGAAGGCCTACAGCGGCACCGCGACCACCAGCACGGCGACGAAGCGCTGGATCGAGGCCCAGAAGCGCGGCGCATCGGCCGCCGCCAGTGCCGAGGTGATCTCGCCCGCCTCCTGGTTCATCAGCGCGCTCGCGGTCGTCTGGGCGAGCAGCAGCGCCACCAGCGCCACGAGCAAGGCGCGCGCGGCCGCGCTCCTCGGAGCGCCAGAAGCCGCCGGCAACCTGGAGGAAGCGCTTGTAGAGCTGGCGATCGAGCCTCGGTGTCGATGTCGGCGCGCTCATGCGTCGGTCGACAGCACTTCGGCGGCCGTTCGCGCGGAGGTGCGGCTACTGGGCGCCCGACAGCGTCAGGAAGAAGCGGTCTGCCGCCGGATCGGCGCCGAGCTCGGCACGCAACTGACAGGCGCGACCCTGCCGCGGCGCCAGTTCCAGGATCGCGGAGTCGGTGCCGTCCAGCATCGCGCGCAGCCGCTGGGCGCCCTGGCTCGACAGAAAGGCGTCGAGCCGCAGCCCATAGGCTTCCTCGCGCGGCACGCCCAGCAGCGCGGCGCCGCGCAGATTGAGCTCGTGCACGACCAGCTGCCGATCGATGGTGAAGCAGCCGACGGGCAGATGGTCGTAGAGCTGGATCTGCCGCTGCAGCATCGACTCGAGTTCGGCCCGCGATTCGCGCAGCTCCTCGGCCTGCAGCTCCAGCTCGACCTGGTGAACCTGGAGCTCGTGCAGCAGCGCGAGCGCGTCGGCCGCGGTGTCCGGCGAAGACGCCAGGTCGTGCAGCACGGCCAGGGCGTCCGACGCCGCATAGGGCTGCGCTCCGGCGGGCGCGCCGGTCAGGCGCGTCGAAGCCCGGCGGCGCAGGTCCGCCAGGCGTTCGTGAGGAATCGGATGGTTTGCCATGGTGTCTCGCGTTGCTGTTTGCGCCGACTCTACGCCTCGCGCAGGCGCGACTCGAGCTGCTTGGCGACGGTGATGTCGACGAAGGTGATCACGGCTCCCTGGATCACGTTGGCCAGGGTGCGGTACGGCATGATGCGCACCGAGAACCAGTGTCCGTCGGTGGTAGGGATTTCCTTCTGGCTGAACGCCAGCGTGCGCAGCGTCTCCCGGACGTCGGCGTGCAGCTCCGGATAGATCAGCGTGGTGGCCAGCTCGCTCAGCGGCCGGCCGATGTCGCCCTCGCGCAGGTGCACCACGCGCGAGATCTGCTCGGTGAAGCGGCGCACGTTCAGCTCGTTGTCGAGGAACAACGTGGCGATGTCGGTGCTGTTCAGCAGGTTCTGCATGTCGCTCTGCGCCAGCGAGAGATCGTCGAGCTTGGACTGCAGCTCGCCGTTGATGGTCTGCAGCTCCTCGTTCATCGACTGCGCCTCCTCCTTGGAGGTGGTCAGCTCCTCGTTGGCCGACTGCAGCTCCTCGTTGGTCGACTGCAGCTCCTCGTTGGCGGCCTGCAGCGCCTCCTGCGAGGCATGCATCTCCTGGCGCAGCGCGCTGATCTCTTCGCGGGCACGCGCCAGCTCCTCGGCCAGGGAGGGGTCCACGGCGCCGGCCGTGCGGTGCTTGCGCCCGCGCGGGCTCGGCGTGGCGGCGACGTCACGGAAGACGATCATCGCCATGCCCTGCAGCGCCCGGGGCTGCGCGATGGCCTGCACGGTGATGTCCACGCTGCCGGGCGACGCGTCGTCCAGCCGCAGGCCGCGCAGCTCGACCGTCGCGCCGTCCTGGAAGGCGCTGCGCAGCGCCACCGCCAGCTGTGCGCGGATGCCCGGCTGGGCCATCACGTGGATGTTCCAGTTCGCCTTGCCGGCCGCCGGCTCCAGGTAGCGGCCCGTGCGGCCGTTGATGTAGACGATGTCGCCGGCAGCATTGACCATCACCGCCGCTGGTGTAGCGCTCTGCAGCAGCCACTGGTCGGCCAGCGCCTGCAGGTTGGCCGGGGGGGCGTTCAGGTGGGGCAGAGAAGTCTCCTGCGTGGCCAGCCGCGACGCGGGCCGGCGCGGCGTGGGGAAGTACACCGATCCGAAGGCCATGCCATGGTCGTTGCGCCAATATAGCCGCGACTTCGGGTGGGCCGGCCGGAACAGTGCCTGCGAGCGCCCCACCGTCTCCGAAGCGCCGAGCAGCAGCACGCCGCCGGGCCGCAGGCTGTAGTGGAACAGCGGCATCAGCCGCTGCTGCAGGGCCGCGCCGAAGTAGATCAGCAGATTGCGGCAGGAGAGGACGTCCAGCCGCGTGAACGGCGGATCGAGGATCACGTCGTGCTGCGCGAACAACACCATCTCGCGGATGCGCTTGTCGATCTGGTAGCCGCCTGCCTGTTCGGCGAAGAACCGCGCCAGGCGCGCGGGCGGCACGTTGCTGGCGATCGACGCGGGGTAGTGGCCGGAGCGCGCCACCGCAATCGCATCGGCGCTCAGGTCGGTGGCGAACACCTGCAGCTGCCGGCCGCGGTGGGCCGGCGATGCCTCGACCACTTCGGTGAAGATCATCGCCAGCGAGTAGGCTTCCTCGCCCGTCGAGCAGCCCACCACCCAGGCGCGCAGCGGGCCTGCGTCGCCGGCATGGCCGGCCAGCAGCGCGGGCAGGACTTCGTCCTGCAGTTCCCGCCAGACCTCGGGGTCGCGGAAGAAGGCGGTCACGCCGATCAGCACTTCCTTGAACAGCAGATCGAGCTCGTGGGCGTTCTCGCGCAGGAAGGCGGCGTAGGCGTCCAGCGTCTCGAGGCCGTGCACCGCCATGCGGCGGCCGATGCGGCGCACCAGGCTGCTCGGCTTGTACGCGGCCAGATCGTGACGGGTGTGCTCGTACAGCAGGGCGAGGATGGTGCCCAGCGCGTCCTGGCCGTGCGCCGACGCGGCGGCCGCCGCCAGCTCGGACGGCGCGTGCTGCCCGAGGACGGCGAGGATGCGCCCGGGCATCTCGCCGGGCGGGGCGACGATGTCCGCGCAGCCGGCGGCGATCGCACTGCGCGGCATCGAGTCGAACTGCGCCGACTCGGGCGATTGCGCCAGCGTCAGCCCGCCGAGCGACTGGATCGCCTGCAGCCCCTGGGTGCCGTCCGAGCCCATGCCCGACAGCACCACGCCAATGGCGCGCTCGCCCTGGTCGCGCGCCAGCGAGCTGAACAGGACGTCGATCGGCAGCCGCTGGCCGCGCGGCTGGGAAGGCTCGGCCAGATGGAAGACGCCGCCGGCCACCGTGATCTCGGCGTTCGGCGGGATCACGTAGACACGATCGGCCTGCGCACGCATCGACTCGGTGACTTCGTGCACCGGCATGGCCGTGGCGCGCTGCAGCAGCTCGCTCAGCATCGCCTTGTGGTGCGGGTCCATGTGCTGCACGACGACGTAGGCCAGGCCGCTGCCCGGCGGCACCTGGGCGAGGAACTGCTCCAGCGGCTCCAGCCCGCCGGCGGAGGCCCCGATGCCGACGATGCGTGTTCGCGGTTCGGTGGCGCGGGTTCCGCTGGGCGTCGGGTCGGTCATGCGCGAAGTATGCGGCCCCGCCGCAGCGGCGGGCCGATCGCGCCGGCGCTCAGTCGTTGAGGACGAAGGTCACCTTGAGGATCACCTTGTAGCCCGTCACCTTGCCCTGGTCGACGCTGACCTCCTGGTCCTTCACCCAGGCGCCCATGACGTTCTTCAGTGTCTTGTGGGCGCGCGCCACGCCCTGCTCGATGGCGTCCTGGAAGCTCTTGGTGCTGACGCTGCTGATCTCGGTGATGCGTGCGATGGTCATGATGGTGCCTCGGCGGTGAATGGCCCCGGTTCGCGACCAGGGCGGGCAGCCAGTCTGTGTCGCCGGCGTTCGCCAGTCTGTGCGCTGGCGAACCGTTCCGGGATGGCCCGTGTGCAGCCTCGCCTTGCACGGGACGCTCACACCCCCCAGACGATCGGCACGTTCGCCGCGAGCGACCGCTTCATCATCTCCATCAGCGGCCAGGCGCGCTGGCGCAGCGAGACATAGCGCTCGCCCTCGTCGTCCGCTTCGGCGCCCGCGGCGGTCGGGCTGGCCTCGGACCGCTCGATCGCGCCCTCGATGGCCCGCAGCGCGGCGGCCATCGCGGCCGGTTCGATGATGCCCCTCTTGGCCGGGACGATGCCCATCGCCGTCAGCACGGCGTCTCCCTCGGGTTCGAGCATCAGCACGTCACCGGCGGCCTTGGAATGGAATCGATAGCTCATGGGTGTCACCTTCTCATCGCCTCGACGTGCCATTGCAGCACGCCCGGCCGGATTCACTATGTGCGCCAGCGCACCAACGGCGGCGCCGAGCATTGCGATAGCGCAATCGTGCATCCGGATCGGGGGGTACAAGCGGGCGCTTGCGGGCCGTGCCCGCGACAGAAGGGCCCCGATGACCGATTCGTTCGACGCGCGACGCAATCGCCTGCTCGCGGCCTTCACCGAGGACGAGTGGGCCCGCTGCCAGCCCCAGATGGCGCTGATCGAACTTCGTGCCGGGCAGGTGTTGAGCAGGGCGGGTTTGCCGAGTGCGCACCTGTACTTTCCGACCTCGGCCATCGTCTCGCTGCTGTACGTGACGTGCGACGGCGCGCCGCTCGAAGTGGCCCAGGTGGGTGGCGAGGGCATCGTTGGCGTGTCGGCGTTCCTGGGCGGCAGCTCGACCACGAGTTCCGCGGAAGTCCGCAGCGCGGGCCGCGCCTGGCGCATCCGCGCCGCCGATCTGCAGCAGGAGTTCGACCGCGCCGGCTCCGCCATGCATCTGCTGCTTCGATACACCCAGGCGCTGATCACGCAGATGGCGCAGATCGCGGTGTGCGCCCGCCACCACAGCATCGAGCAGCAGCTGACGCGCTGGATGCTGCTCACGCTGGATCGATGGCCGGGCGAGGAACTGCGGATGACGCAGGAACTGATGGCCGGGCGGCTGGGCGTGCGCCGCGAGAGCGTGACCGAGGCCGCGAGGCACCTGCAGGCAGCCGGACTGATCACCTATTCGCGCGGCCACATGCACGTGCTCGATCGTCCGGGGCTGGAGCGGCGCAGCTGCGAGTGCTACCGCGTGATCCGCGGCGACTACGACCGGCTGCTGCCGCGGCTGCCCGTGCCGCCGCCGGTCGCCGCGGGCCGGCAGCCCGAGGTGCGCGAGCGCAGCCTGTTGCTGCAGGCCCGCTGAGGTCCGGGGCGAAGACCCCATGAGCCGGCCGGTGCGGATCGCCTTGCAGGTCGCCGCCGCGGCCGGCGGCCTGCTGCTGCTGATCGCCGCGGCGCTGTTTCTGTGGGTCGATCCCCGGCTCTACCAATCGCGACTCGAGGCCATCGCCTCGCGCGCCCTGGGGCTGGAGCTGCGCAGCGCCGATCGGCTGGACATCGACGTCTTCCCGGCGCTGCGCCTGACCCTGGCCGACGTGAGCCTGCACCGCCAGGGCGCGCAGATCGCGACGGTCAAGCGGGTGACCGTCGGCGTCGAATGGCTGTCGCTGCTCGGCGACGAACTGCGCGTCGACACGCTCGTGCTGGTTCAGCCGGTCCTCACGCTGGAGCGCGATCGCGAGGGCCGCTTCAACGTCGCCGAGCCCGCGCCGCCGGCGACGCCGTCGCCCGCGCAGTCCTGGCCCGAGGTCAGCCTGAGCGCCGGCCGCATCGTCTTCGTCGACCAGCGCGGCGGTCTGGGGTTCGAGGCGCGCGACTGCCACGGCCGGGTGCAGAGGCTGCGCCGCGCCGCGGGCACGCGGGCCGACCTGCTCAAGGCGCTGTCCTTCGATGCCGAGATCGGCTGCGCGCAGCTGCGCCGCGATGCGCTGACGCTGCTCGACGTGCAGTTCCGTGCCGAAGCGAAGGACGCCATCGTCGAGATCCGGCCGCTGACGGCGCGACTGTTCGACGCCCAGGGCAGCGGGCGCGTGCGGGCGGACTTCTCCGCCGCCGTGGCCTCGTACCGGTTCGACTTCACGCTCGCGCAGTTTCCCGTCGAGGCCTTCTTCGCCGCGATGTCGGTCGAACCCCTGGCCACCGGGCGCATGGACTTCTCGGCCACGCTGGCCACGAGCGGCGCCAGCGCGGCGCAGCTCGAGCGCGCCTTGTCGGGCCAGGTCTCGCTGCGCGGGCGCGACCTCGTCTTCGTGGGCACCGACCTCGACGCGGCCTTCGAGCGCTTCGAGGCCAGCCAGACCTTCAGCCTCGTCGACGTGGGGGCCGTCTTCTTCGCCGGGCCGGCCGGGCTGCTGGTCACCAAGGGCTACGACTTCGCCAGCCTTGCTCGAGGTAATGGCGGCCGCAGCGAGATCCGCACGCTGGTCTCGGAGTGGAAGGTCGAGCACGGCCAGGCGCAGGCACTCGACGTGGCGATGGCGACGAAGGCAAACCGCCTTGCGCTGCACGGCCGGCTCGATCTCGTCGGCGAGCGTTTCGACGACGTCTCGGTGGCGCTGGTCGATGCGCAGGGCTGCGCCAAGGTGACGCAGAAGATCCGTGGGACCTTCCAGGCGCCGGTGGTCGAGAAGCCCGACCTGATGCGTTCGCTGGCCGGCCCGGTGCTGCGCCTGCTCGAGAAGGGACGCGACGCGCTTTCCGGCACGCCCTGCGAGGTGTTCTACGCCGGCTCGGTGCCGCCGCCCTGAGCGCTCAGCGCCGCGGCAGGGTCACCGGCACTTGCTGCGGCGGCGGTGCGTTGAGCTCCTTCAGGCAGGCGTCGCGCTGCTTCATGCTGCGCAGCGTGTTGCAGCGCCAGGTGGCCTGCGAGTGCCTGGCCGTGGCCGCCCGGCGAAGCTCGCCCTGGTGCACCGCTTCGCGCGCGACCTCGCCGATGCCGACCAGCAGCCCCGCCGCGGCCACCGCCACCGTGGCGGTGAGGGCCACGCCGAAGGGCGCGATTCGGTGCGAGAAGGGGAGGACGGCATGATCCATGAGCCAGCATCGCCGAGAACGATGCGCGCCGTCTGTGCGCCTGCGTACCGTGGCGGGCGATGCCCGCGGGTGTCAATCGGCGAGAAGTTCCGGCAGCAGGCGTGCGTATTCCTTGAGCACGGCCGCGTAGCATTCGCAGGTGCGCGCCTCGAGGCCGGCGCGGTCGATCACCGTGATGTGGCCGCGGGCGTAGCGGATCAGCCCGGCCGCCTGCAGCTTCAGCGCCGCCTCGGTCACGCCTTCGCGGCGCACGCCGAGCATGTTGGCGATCAGCTCCTGGGTCATCACCAGTTCATTGCCGGACAGCCGGTCCAGGCTCAGCAGCAGCCAGCGGCACAACTGCTGGTCGAGCGAATGGTGCCGGTTGCACACCGCCGTCTGCGACATCTGGGTGATCAGCGCCTGCGTGTAGCGCAGCAGCAGGTGCATCACCGCGCCGGCGCGGTCGAACTCGGTGCGGATGAACGACGAGCGGATGCGGAAGCCCTCGCCGGCGCTCTGCACCACGCCCCGGCTGGGGGTGGAGCCGCCGCCCATGAACAGCGAGATGCCCACCATGCCCTCTTTGCCGGCCACGGCGATCTCGGCCGAGGCGCCGTTTTCCAGCACGTACAGCAGCGAGACGATCGCCGTGGTGGGGAAGTAGGCGTGCGACAGCGTGGCACCCGACTCGTACAGCACCTGGCCGAGCGGCATCTTCACCCACTCCAGTTGGGGCTGCCAGCGCTCCCAGTCGGCGGCGGGCAGCGCAGCCAGCAGATGGTTGACCTTCGGCACGGTGTGGGCTTGCATGCGGGGGTCTCTTGATCGGCTTCAGAGGTCCGGGCGGTCGGCGGTGCGTCGCCGCACTTTGGCATGGCAGAAATGTATATGCGATCCGGCCTTTCGCCGTGTTCGGCAGCGCACAGACGGCGGCTGGCACGGCCTGCCGATGCTGGCCATGATGACCCAGGATCACGACGACGTGGATTGCGGCGTCCGCAGGCAGGCGGCCAGCGCCCTGGAGCACCGCGCGCTGCTGACGATGCCGGCGGTGGTGCGGGTGGCCGTCGTGCCCTTCGCCCTCGTGACCGCCTCGCTGGCGCGCGAAGCGTCGGGCGTCTACGAGAAGCTGCAATCGGGCGAGTGGAACCCGGCGCAGTACCTGCGCGGCGCAGCATGCTGCTGGCCCCGGCGCGCCAGCGCGAGCTGCTCGACAAGTTCGGCACCGTGATCCGCGCCACCGTCAAGGGCAACCTCGTGGTGGTGGCGCCTGCAGGGCCTGCTCGGCGGGCTGGCGCTGTGGGCGCTCGGCGTGCTCGTCATCGGTCGGGTCGACAACCTGCTGCGGGCCGTGCGGGCGGGCAAGGACACCCGTCCGCCCGACGACGTGGTGCTGATACCACGCTGGGCGGCGTGGCCGCGATCGGGATCCACGGCTTCGTGCTCGGGCCGGTGATCGCGGCGATGTTCGTCGCGCTGTGGCACCTGCCTGGCCGGACGCCGGCCTCGGTTCGCCAGCGCACAGACGATGATGCGGCAGCCCCCTAGGCTGCGCCGATCATCGCCGCGAGGAGCCACCATGCCGCCAGCACCGTTCTTCCACGACGCCTCAGGCGCCGTGCGCTTCTGGGTCCTCACCGGCCAGGGCATCTACATCGGCGCCACCATCGGCCGCGAGACGCTGCACTACCTGTTCGAGGGCGAGGGCGAGCGCAGCCGCGCCGAGCCGGTGGAGCTGTACCTGAAACATCACCGCGCGATCGACGAGGCCGTACTGCGGCGCTGCACCGCCGGCGCGCTGGAGCCGGTGATGCTGCGCGAGGTCGATCTGGCGCCGCAGCGGCGCGCCTGAGGCGGAACTCAGCCGTGCGGCCCCGGACTCTTGTTGTCGTGCAGGAAGATCGCCATGTCGCGCTTGAGCGCCGCGTCGTCGGCCGGCGCCGGGCCGCTGACGGCCCGCTCGTAGATCGCCCGGCGCGTCGGCATGGGCAGCGTGTTCCATTCGTGCACGAGCGCGGCGCCGAGGCGCAGCAACAGGTCGTCGTCCGTGGCCAGCTCCGGCGCGGCTGCGGCGGGCGGCACGGCCACGCCGGGCAGCGCGCCGCCTTCGGCGTCCCAGGTGGGCAGGTCGATCCGCGGTGGCGTGGCAGGTGTCATGTCGAACTCCGTCGGTTCATGGCGTGGACGCAGTCTGGCCCGCGCCCGGCACTGCGGCCAGCGGACGCCGCCGCAGGGGCCTGTAGTCGGCGTCCTACGCCGACGCCCAGCATCGGCCGATGGCGCGCGGCCACGCCGGGCGCACACTGCCCGCCAACGGCCCCGCGGCGCGCCAGCCGCGCCCATTGCACCCATGCACCCGATCAGGACGTTCCTCGTCGAGGACAGCTCGCTCATCAGGGAGCAGCTGATCGCTGCACTCGAGGAGATGCTGCCGCTCGACGTGGTGGGCACGGCCGAGGACGAGGCCGGCGCGCTGAACTGGCTGGCCGGCGGCGGGCACCGCGCCGACCTGGTGATCGTCGACATCTTCCTGAAGGGCGGCTCCGGCCTGGGCGTGCTGCGGGCGCTGCGCGTGCTGCCGCACGGTCGCCGCGTGGTGGTGCTGAGCAACTACGCGACAGCCGACATGCGCCGCACGTGCCTGGAGCTCGGTGCCGACCGGGTGTTCGACAAGTCGCACGACATCGATGCGCTCATCCTGTACTGCGCCGGCCTGGCGGGTGCGGCCTCGGCCGGCGATCCGGCCATCACGCCGGCATGAGCGCCGACATGAGCGCGGCGGGGCGCTCACTGGATCAGCCCGGTCTTGAGTGCGTAGTAAGTGAGTTCGCTGTTCGAGCCGAGCTGCAGCTTCTCCAGCACGCGCGAACGGTAGGTGCTGACGGTCTTCACGCTCAGCGACAGGCTCCTGGCCATCTCGCCGATGCACTCGCCCCGCGCCAGCCGCAGGAACACCTGCAGCTCCCGCTCGGAGAGCGTTTCGTGCGGCGGCCGGCCGTCGCGGCCCAGCGTGTCGGCCAGCTGCTCGGCCACGCCGGGGCTGATGTAGCGGCGGCCGCGGCACACCGTGCGCACCGCGGTGACGATGTCCTCGGGGTCGCAGTCCTTGTTCAGGTAGCCGCTCGCGCCCAGGCGCAGCAGCGTGGTGGCGTAGTGGGATTCGGCATAACCCGACAGGATCAGCACCGGCAGCGCCGGCGCACGCGCCTTGATGGCGGCGAGTGCGTCGACGCCGCTCTGCCCGGGCATCGCGATGTCCAGCAGGATCACGTCGACCTCAGCCTGGCGCACGATGTCCACGGCCGCCCGGCCGCTGGCCGCCTCGGCGACGACCGCGAAGTCCGGCTGGTCGGAGAAGAACTGGCGCAATCCGGCGCGCACCATGGCGTGGTCGTCGACGATCGCGATGCGGATCATGGCGTGCTCCTGCGGGGGCTGGTTCGATGACGGGAATCTTGCCCGGCGCGCTGCCGGACGCCGCCGCCGAGGTCTCGCAGGCCCGGCAGCTCGCGCAGCACCTGCAGGCTGCGCGCGAGGACGAGCGCGCACGCCTGGCGCGCGAGCTGCACGACGAGCTCGGCGCGCTGCTGACCTCGGCCAAGCTCGACGCCGCGCGCCTGAAGTCGCGCCTGGCCGGCGCGCCGCCCGAGACACTCGAACGGCTCGCTCACCTGGGGCAGACGCTGGACCGCGTGATCTCGCTGAAGCGCCGCATCACCGAGGACCTGCGCCCCTCGGCGCTGATCCACCTGGGACTGGTGGCGGCGCTCGAGATCGCCGCGCGCGAGTTCGCGCAGTGCTCGAGCATCGTGGTGCACGCCGAGCTGTCGCCGGTGCGGCTGAGCCCGAGCGCCGAGCTGGCGGTGTACCGGCTGGTGCAGGAGGCGCTGACCAACGTGGCCAAGCACGCGGGCGCACAGACGGTGTGGCTGCGCCTGGGCGAGCATGGCGATCGTGTCGTGGTCGATGTTCGCGACGACGGACAGGGTTTCGATGCCCATGGCGTGGGCTCCGCCGCGTACGGCCTCCTGGGCATGCGCTTCCGCGCCGAGGCCGAACGCGGCGCGCTGACGCTGCAGACCGCCCCGGGGCACGGCACGCGCGTCGGCGTCTGCCTGCCGCGCTCGGCCTGAACGTGTCGGCGGCGTCCTACGCGCCGCCACCGAAGTGGCCGACACCGGCGCGGCCTGTGGACTGCTCGCGCCGCAACGCCTGCACGTCCAGACTGGAAACCTAGCCACTGCCGGGAGTTCTCGATGCTCTACTACGCCGTCGTCTTTCTGGTCATCGCGCTGGTCGCGGCCCTGTTCGGTTTCGGTGGCATCGCCGCCGGCGCCGCGGGCATCGCCAAGATCCTCTTCATGGTCTTCATCGTGCTCGCGGTGGCGACCTTCCTGTTCGGCGTCATTCGCAAGGGCTGAGCGACGCCGCCCCACGATTCCCCGATCCGCAAAGGAACTGCCGTGAACTCTTCCGTCCCCGTCCACGAGGCCAGCACGCTGGCCGCAGACGCCGCTCAACTCATCGACCGCGCGACCGGCACGGCCGGCGCCACGGCCCACCGCGGTCTCGATGCCGTGCTCGAAGGCACCGACCGGCTGCGCTCCACGGTGCGGCATGCCGGCGACAGCGCCAGCGACTACATCCGCCACGATCCGCTGAAGGCGGTGCTGATGGCGGCGGCCGCGGGCGCGTTGCTCACCGCGCTGATCAGCCTGATGGCGCGTTCGCGAGCGTGATGCAGCCGCTGCTGCGCATGATCGCCCAGCGACCCGAGCTGCTGGCCTCGCGGTCGGGGCAGGCCCGTGCCGTCTGACAGCGGCGGGCGGTGCTGGGCGCAGCGGCGCTGGCGCTGATCGTGCTCGCGCTGGCATTGGCCGGCGTGGCGCTGATGCTGGTGGCGATGCAGCCGGCGGCCGCGGAGCAGTCGCGCTGGGCGCTGGTGGAGGCGCCGTGTTCGTCTGGTGCCGGCCGACGCGCTGGCTGATCAGCCCGCTCATCATTGCCGGCCTGCTGCCGCGCCTGATCGCCAAGGCCGTGTTGCAGGTCTCGGCCCCCGCAAGGCTGGCGATGCTGGCGGCTCCGTTCAAGCCGGCTCCGAAGGAACGCTGATCAGGTTCGGATCGTCGATCAGCAGGTCGAAGCGCGCCACGCCCGTCTTCGTGCGTTTGGCGCGGTACATCGCGGCATCGGCACGGCGCAACAGCGCGTCGGCGCTGCTGGCGTCCAGCGGGCTCACGGCGATGCCGATGCTCGGTTGCACGCGCAGTTCCAGCGTGCCGAGGGTCACCGGCTCCGACACGATGGCGATCAGCTTGCGGGCGAGGGCGTCGAGCCCGGCCGGATCCGGCATGTCGGCGATCAGGCAGGCGAATTCGTCGCCACCGAGGCGCGAGACCATGTCTTCCGCCCGCACGGCACGCGCCAGTCGGGTGGCGACGATGCGCAGCAGTTCGTCTCCCGTCGCATGGCCATGCAGGTCGTTGACGGGCTTGAAGTCGTCGAGGTCGATGTACAGCACGGCCAGCGTGGCGCGCCGGCGCGCCGGTGTGGCGAGCGCCTCCTGCAGATGCTCGCGGAAGTGCTGACGGTTGGGCAGCGCAGTCAGCGCGTCGTGCTGCGCCTCGTGGCGGGCGCGGCGTTCGCCGTCGCGCAGGTCGGCCAGGGTCGACTGCGCCAGGGTCAGGGCCATGCGCGCATCGAAAAGCTCGAGTTCGAGGCGGCGGCGACGGCCGTCCTGGGTGGCCAGGGTGGCGTGCAACTGGCCCAGGGCCTGCGCGCATTCCAGCAAGGCGCCGGCGGCCTGCGCGTCCGCGCCGCTGGCTGTGCCGCCGATATGCTGCAGGCGGGCCGTGACGGCGTCCAGCAGGGCCTGCCAGTCGGACAGGGCTACGCCGTAGCGTCCGGCAGCGGCCGGCGCCGCTCCGTGGTCGTGTCCATTCCCGTTTCCGGGCGTGGGCGGCGAGGCCGGCGTGCCGACGACGGCGAAGGAGCGTGGGAGGCCGGTTGGGTGCATGGACGCGTTGTAGGCGCGGCCCGTGCCGGAGTCTGTTCGCCAGCGCACCCACGCGCCGCGGCGCCCGCCCTCAGCGGCGCTCGAGCTGGCCCGCTTCCGCCCGCACACGGTCGCCCACGCGCAGGTCGCCGATCGTGCGGTAGTTGAATTCGCCGACACCGCCGTGGTTGAAGCGCACGCGGATGCGGTAGAAGTCGTCGTCGTCCTGGCGGCGCTTCTCCAGCGTGTTGCCGATCAGCGCGCCGCCGACGGCGCCGACGCCGGTGGCCGCGGCACGGCCGGTGCCGCTGCCCACCTGGTTGCCCACCACCGCGCCGATGACCGCGCCGAGCACCGCGCCGCCGCCGGTGGTGTGCGTCGGCCCATTGGCGGCTTCGATGGCGATCACCGTGCCGTACTGGACGTCTTCGCGGCTGCGGCTGTCGTAGGCCTGGCCGATGGCCTCGTTGCGCGCCGGCGGCGAGGCGCATGCACCGAGCAGCGCGAGCAGCGCCAGGGGCAGGAGGAGGGCGGAAGGACGTTCAGGCATGGTGGCACCTCGTGGGTGATCCGGCCCCCGTTCGGGAGCCATGCCGGCACTGTCGGTGCTGCGGCCTGCGTGGGCCATCGGCAAACCACCCCGCCGGGCCTAGGCCGGCAGCGCCGTTGCGCGTAGGCGCAGGCCTACGGCCCGTGCCGCCCTCCGTGCTACAGCCAGTACTCCCACAGCCGCGCGAACACTTCCTTCGCCCGCCAGCTCAGCGGGCGCTGCTGCCATTGCGCGAGCGTGATCTCGTCGGAGCCGGCCAGGTCGGCGTCGAACATGGCCTGCACCTGCGCGCCGAACTCCGCACCGAGCACCACCGCGTTGAGTTCGTGGTTGTGCAGGAAGCTTCTCCAGTCGAGGTTGGTCGAGCCGACCGTGGCCCACACGCCGTCGACCAGCGCGGTCTTCGAGTGCAGCACCACGCCGCGCCGCTCGAAGACCTTCACGCCGGCGCGCAGCAGGCGCTCGTAGTAGCCGCGCCCGGCATGGAAGATCAGCCACGAGTCGGTCTGGCTGGGCAGGATCAGCCGCACGACCACGCCGCGCGCGGCGGCGGCCTCCAGTGCGGTCAGCAGCTGCGGATCGGGCGCGAAGTAGGCGTTGGTCAGCTGCACGCTCGTCTCGGCGCTGCCGATGGCCGACAGCAGCGTGGCGTAGATCAGGCTGTAGGGCTCGTCGGGCGAACTGCCGATCGCGCGCACCACCTGGCGCCCCGCCGCCACGGGCGCGGGGAACGGGTTGCGCGTCTGTGCCGCCGGTCCGTTCTGCGCCGCCCAGGCGGCGAGGAAGAGCTTTTGCAGCTCGGCCACCACCGGGCCCTCGAGCCGCAGGTCGGTGTCGCGCCAGGCCGGACCGCCGCCCGGCCGCAGCCGCGAGCGCTGGCTGAACGATCCGCCGGAGTACACGCTGCTGATGTTGATGCCGCCGAGGAAGGCGATGCGCCCGTCGACGATCAGCAGCTTGCGGTGGTCGCGCTGGTTCAGCTCCCAGTCGCCGCGCGCGTGCAGCGGGTTCACCGGGTTGAACTCCAGCACCTGCACGCCGGCCTCGGAAAGCCGCTCGAAGAAGGCCGGCGGCGTGCGCATCGTGCCGACGCTGTCGCGCAGCAGCAGCACGGCCACGCCGGTGCGTTGCCGCTCGATCAGCGCCTGCGCGAAACGCTGGCCGACCTCGTCGTCCTCGAGGATGTAGGTCTCGAGGTGGATGTGCTCGCGCGCCGCGACGATCGCCGCGAGCATCGCCTGGTAGGTGGCCGGGCCGTCCTGGAGCAGCGTCACCTGGTTGCCGGTGGTCAGCGGGCTGCCGGTGATGGCCTCTTCCAGCGCGAGGTGGCGCTCGAAGATGTCGGTCGGCTGGCCGCGCTCGGCCAGGCGCGCGAGGATGGCGCGGCTGCGCTCGGCGCCGAGCGGGCCGTGGGCGCCTTCCAGCGGCACGGCCTTCGCCGGGCGCCGGGCGAGGTCGGGCACGATGACCGGCAGGCTCGCGCAGGCGGCGCAGCCGGTCAGGACGATCAGTGCAACGGCGACGCGGCGCCACACGGTCGAGGCCACCGGCTCACAGGCGCCCCATGAGCAGCAGCACGAGCAGCACCACCACGATCAGGCCGAGCACGCCGCTCGGCGCATAGCCCCAGCCGCGGCTGTGCGGCCAGGCGGGCACGACGCCGATCAGCATCAGGATCAGCACGATCAGCAGGATGGTTCCGAGGCTCATGGATGTCTCCGTTCAGCGAATGCGAGTCTGGGCGGACGGCATGCGCCACCCGCTCCGCAGGCCACGGTGCGCGGCCGGCGGCCCGTCCGTCTGTGCGCCAGCGAACACACGACGGCGCTGTGCGCCAGCTCAAGGGACGCCGTGGTGCGGCCCGCACACTGTCGCATGGCCTTGCCCTTCATGCGCCGCCATGCCGAACGCCACCGCACCGATCGCATCGGCTGGCTGCGTGCCGCCGTGCTCGGTGCCAACGACGGCATCGTCTCCACGGCCAGCCTGGTGGTCGGCGTGGCCGCGGCCAGCGCCAGCCACGCAACGATCCTGACCACCGGCGTGGCCGGGCTGGTGGCTGGTGCGATGTCGATGGCTGCGGGCGAGTACGTCTCGGTGCACTCACAGTCCGACACCGAGCAGGCCGACCTGTCGCGCGAGCGCTCCGAGCTGGAAGCCGACCCGGCCGCCGAGCGGCGCGAGCTGGCCGGCATCTACGTGGCCCGCGGCCTCGATCCGGCGCTGGCCGAGCAGGTGGCCGCGCAGCTGATGGCCCGCGACGCGCTGGGCACCCACGCCCGCGAGGAGCTCGGCATCACCGAGGCCCTGAGCGCGCGGCCGCTGCAGGCCGCGCTGGCTTCCGCGGCCAGCTTCGCCATCGGCGCGGCGCTGCCGCTGGCGGCGGTGCTGCTGGTGCCGCAGCGCTCGCTGATCGTCGGCGTGTCGCTGTCCTCGCTGGTGCTGCTGGCCGCGCTCGGCGCAGTGGCGGCAGGTGTCGGCGGCGCCAGCCCGCTGCGCGGTGCCTGGCGGGTGGCGTTCTGGGGCGCGCTGGCGATGGGCATCACCGCCGGCGTCGGCGCCTGGTTCGGCGCGGTCGCGTAGGCGCAGGCTCAGCCCATCACCGCCGCATAGACCCGCCGGTCGGCTGCGTAGCAGCTGCAGGCACTGTCCTCCAGGCCGGCGCGATCG
Organism: uncultured Piscinibacter sp.; assembly: GCF_937952055.1. Classification (GTDB taxonomy): domain Bacteria; phylum Pseudomonadota; class Gammaproteobacteria; order Burkholderiales; family Burkholderiaceae_C; genus Piscinibacter. The sequence goes on along the minus strand of NZ_CALFYO010000020.1, from coordinate 156,909 downwards.
AGCACCACCAGCTCGCCGCGGTGGTAGGCGATCTGCCCACGCTCCTGCAGCGCGCCGGCGGCCATGGTCACGCCGACGCGGCGCACGCCGAGCATGTAGGCGAGGAACTCGTGGGTGACGTGGAAGCGGTCGGCGTGGGCACGGTCCTGCGTCATCAGCAGCCAGCGCGCCAGGCGGGGCTCGATGCGGTGAAAGCGCAGGCAGGCGGCGGAAGCCGCGAACTGCGCCATCAGCACGTAGAGGTAGCGCTCGAGGCTCCGGCGCAGCGCCGGGCTGCGCTCGAGTTCGCGGCGGAAGGGCAGGGCGGCGATCCGCCAGGCGCTGCCGCTGCCCTGCACGATGGCGCGCAAGGGGGTGTCCGGTACGCCGAGCGCCAGCCACACGCCCAGCATGCCCTCCCGCCCCACCATGCCGACCTCCAGGCTCGGGTGGACATCGACGCTGGTCAGCAGCGAGATGAAGCCGTCGACGGGAAAGTAGACATGGCGTGCCGGCGTGCCGCTCTCGCAGATCGCCTCTGCCAGGACGAGCTTCACGGGCTCGGCAACGGCCAGCAGCCGTTCGCGCTCACGGCGCGGCAGCTGCTCGATCAGGTGGTTCTGCTGCGTGCTCAAGGTCCGGCCTCCCGTCGATGCCCGCCATCGGAATCTCGACGGCAGCGCGGCGCAGTGTGACGCCGGCCTGCGGGGCCGACTGTCTGCCACCGCACAGACCCTCGTCGCCCCGGAACCTAGCCTGCAGGGCATGAGTTTCCTGTCGTTCGAACACGGGCGCGCCGCCTATCGCGCCGACTTCGTGCTTTACGGCGCGGCGGTGGCGGTGCTGTCGGTGCTGCTGATCGGCGCCGGGCCGCGCGGCCACGGCCTCGCCCTGGCCGCCACGCTGCTGGCCGGACTGCTGGCCTGGAGCTTCGTCGAATACGGCCTGCACCGCTTCGTGCTGCATGGCCTGCCGCCGTTCCGGCGCTGGCACGAGCAGCACCACCAGCGGCCCGCGGCGCTGATCTGCACCCCGACCCTGCTCAGCGGCAGCCTGATCGCGCTGTTCGTGTTCCTGCCCGCCGCGCTGATGGGCGATCGCTGGCTGGCCTGCGCGCTGACCCTCGGCCTGCTGATCAGCTACCTCGGCTACGCGGTGACGCACCACGCGATGCACCACTGGCACGGGCAGGGCGCCTGGCTGCTGCGGCGCAAGCGCTGGCATGCGCTGCACCACCGCTTCGAAGGCGGATCGCGCTGCTTTGGCGTGACCAGCGCGTTCTGGGACCGGGTCTTCCGCAGCGCACCGCGCATCCCGGGAGTTCGACAGCGCACAGACGGCACCGCGGCGAACCCCTACAAGGGACGCGGCACCGAACCCCTTCGCTCCAACGAAAGCCAACCATGAACTCCACCCACGCCCTGCGCCTCCTGGCGGTCTGCGGCCTCGCACCGTTTGTCTCGGCCGGGGCCTTCGCCCAGGCCCAGGAGGGCGGCTACTACTACGGCGGCCTCGGTGTCGGCGCGGCACGCGCCAAGCTGGATGCGGAAGCGATCACGCGCGAGCAGGCCGGCGTCGCCGCCAGCGGCTTCGAGCGCGACGACCGTGACACCACCTACAGAGTGTTCGGCGGCTACCAGCTGAACCGCAACCTCGGCATCGAACTCGGCTACTTCCGCCTCGGCAGCTTCGGCTTTGACGCCACCACCACGCCGGCGGGCACGCTGGCCGCGCGCTCGAGCCTGCAGGGCGCCAACCTCGACCTGGTGGGCACGCTGCCGCTGAGCGAGCGCTGGGCGGCGCTGGGCCGTGTCGGCGCGCAGTACGCCCGCACCCGCACCTCGCTCAACGGCACCGGCGCGGCCGCCGTGCTCAACGGCACCCCGAGCGAGCGCAAGACGAACTACAAGGTCGGCGCAGGCCTGCAGTACGCCTTCAGCCCGTCGTTCCTGGTGCGCGGCGAGGTCGACCGCTACCGGGTCAGCGACGCGGTGAACCACAAGCTCAACGTCGACACGCTGTCGCTGAGCCTGGTCTTCCCCTTCGGCCGTGCGGAATCGCCGCCGCCGCGCGCGATGGCGCCGGTCTACGTTGCGCCGGCCCCGGCGCCCGAGCCGGTGGTCGTGCAGGCGCCGCCGCTGGCCGTGGTCGAGCCGCCGCCCCCGCCGGTGCCGGTGGTCGTGCCGCTGCGCCGAGTGAGCTTCTCCGCCGAGTCGCTGTACGGATTCGACAAGTCGACGCTGCAGCCCGACGGCCGCAGCGCGCTCGACACCTTCGCCCGCGAGCTCGACGGCACGACCTTCGACATGATCACCGTCGAAGGCCACACCGACCGGCTCGGCACGCCGGCCTACAACCAGAAGCTCTCGCAGGAGCGCGCCGATGCGGTCAAGTCCTACCTGGTGACTTCGGGCAAGGTCGATCCGATGAAGATCACCGCGGTGGGCAAGGGCAAGGGCAGCCCGGTCACCGCCGCGGGGGTCTGCAAGGGAACGGCGGCCACGGCGGCGCTGATCACCTGCCTGCAGCCGGACCGCCGGGTCGAGATCGAAGTCGCGGGCACGCGTTGAGCACGTCGCAGGCATCCGGGCCGTGCTGGAGCACGGCCTCCTTCGGCGAGGCGGCCGACACCTCGCCGATGGAGTTGTCCGAGCTGGGCGCGCATCTCGAGGTGTGCCGCTCGCTCAGCGGGCAGCTCTTCGTGCTGCGTTGCGCGGCCGAAGGCGTGCGCGACTTCGTCGCCGCGCGCTTCGTCACCTCGCTGGTCGTCGTCGCGCTGGTCGCCGGGCTCGGCTCGCTGGCCTGGTAGGTGAAGCGGCTGAGCGGGCTGCGCGCACTGATCCCGGCCGCGTCGCCGGCACTGTGCGCGATGCTCAACCCCGCACGCGGGCCGCTGCAGCTGCCGATCCGCTCGGAGATCTTCGGCCGGCAGCGTTTCGCCCAGCACGGCCGCAGCCTGGGCCAGACGCACCGCGTGGCGCAGGCCCGACCGCGAGCGCCGACCTTCTACCCGCGCCTGCGCAGCAACATCGAGGCGCTGCGCGAGGCGCACCGCTACATCGGCGTGCAGGCGGCCACCGGCTACGACGTCAGCCCGGCGGCCGAGTGGCTGCTCGACAACTTCCACCTGATCGAGGCGCAGCTCACGCAGATCCGCGAGGGCCTGCCACGGCGCTACTTCCGCGAGCTGCCGGTGCTGATCGAGGAGCCGCTGGCCGGCTTGCCGCGCGTATACGGCGTGGCCTGGGCCTTCGTCGCCCACACCGACGGCGACTTCGACGAGGAGCTGCTGGCCGCCTACCTCGATGCCTACCAGGAGACTCGCGAGCTCAAGCTCAGCGAGATGTGGGCGCTGCCGACCACGCTGCGCGTCGTGCTGATCGAGAACCTGCGCCGCCTGGCCGAGCGCGTGGCCTGCAACAAGGCGGCGCGCGAGGCGGCCAACCTGTGCTGCGACCGGCTCGGCAGCCTTGGCGTGGCCGATCTCGACGCGCTGCTGGCCCTGCTGGAGCAGCGGGGCGTCGGCCGGATGTTCCTGGCCCAGATGGCCCTGCGGCTGCAGGACCGGCGGCCGGACGCCGAGCCCGGCTTCCGCGCGGAGCACCACGACTGGCTGCAGCGCGCGATGCCCGATCCCGCCGCGCAGCAGGCCCAGCACAGCGCCGACCAGGCCGCCGACAACCTCAGCGTCAGCAACGCCGTGACCTCGCTGCGCGACATCGGCGACGCCGATTGGTTCGACATCGTCGCGCGCACCAGCGCGCTGATGCAGCTGATGCTGGGCTCGCCGGTGTTCGAGGCCGAGCATGCGACAACGCGCGACCAGACCCTGCATGGCATCGAGCGGCTGTCACGGCGCAGCGGCCTGGGCGAACTCGCGGTGGCGCAGCAGCTGCTCGCACTGATGCGCTCGGCGCCGCCCGGCGATGCGCTGGCCGGCGTGCCGAGCCACTGGCTGCTCGGGGCCGGGCGGCCGGCGCTGCTGCGCGCGCTCGGCCTGCACGAGCGGGCGGCGCAGCGCTGGCGCGCGGCCCTCGCGCAGCTGGCCTTGCCCGCCTACCTGGCCGCCTTGCTGTTCTCCACCTTCGCGCTGCTGGCCTGGCTGCTCGCGCGCCACGGGCCGCCCGCGGGCGGCGCATGGATCGTCGTGGCGCTGCTCATCGCCCTCCCGGCGTCGGAGGCGGTGGTCGCGGTGATCAACCGGCTGATCAGCGAATCGGCGCGGCCGAGCTCGCTGCCGCGCCTGGCCCTGCGCGGCGGCATTCCCGCCGAGCACCGCGTGCTGGTGGTGGTGCCGGCCATGCTGGTCAGCCCCGCGTCGGTCGACGCGCTGGTGCACCGGCTGGAGCTGCACCACCTGGCCAACCCGGAACGCGAGGCGCAGTTCGCGCTGCTCAGCGACTGGGCGGATGCCGACGCCGCGCGCCTGGACGGCGATGCGGCACTGCTGGCCCGCGCGGTGCAGGGCGTCGACGCGCTCAACGCGCGCTACCCGCGGGACTTCGGCGCCGCGCCGCGCTTCATCGTGCTGCACCGCGAGCGGCAGTTCAGCGAGACGGAGCAGCGCTGGATCGGCTGGGAGCGCAAGCGCGGCAAGCTCGAGCAGCTGATCGACGCGCTGGCGCTGGGCGGGCCGGGGCCGTTCATCGATGGCGGCGAGGCGTCGCGCCTGGCCGACGGCGTGCGCTACGTGGTCACGCTGGACAGCGACACGCAGCTGCCGCCGGGCAGTCTGCGCGAGCTGGTCGGCGTGGCCGCGCACCCGCACAACCGGCCGCGGCTGGACGCGACGCGACGGCGCGTCGAGGCCGGCTACGGCATCCTGCAGCCGCGCATCTCGATGCCGCTGCCCGCTCTGAGCGAGGTCACGCGCTTTCACTGGCTGTTCGCCGGCCAGTGCGGCATCGACCCCTACAGCGCCGCCAGCTCCGAGGTCTACCAGGACCTGTTCGGCGAAGGCAGCTTCAGCGGCAAGGGCCTGCTCGACGTCCAGGCGGCGCACGCGGTGCTGTCGCAGCGCCTGCCCGAAGGGCTGGTGCTCAGCCACGACCTGCTCGAGGGCTCGCTGGCCCGCTGCGCGGCGGTGACCGACGTCGGCCTCATCGAGGAGGCCCCGTTCCATGCCGACGTGGCCGCCGCGCGCGTGCACCGCTGGATGCGCGGCGACTGGCAGCTGCTGCCGCTGCTGCTGTCGCCGGGGCGCTACCCGCTGCGGGCCGCCAACCGCTGGAAGATGTTCGACAACCTGCGCCGCTCGCTGGTGGCGCCCATGTCGCTGCTGCTGATCGTGCTGTCGCTGGCCGGCCGGGCCGTCTCGCCCGGGCTGGCGCTGGCGCTGGTGTTCGCGGCCTTCTCGGCCGGGCCGCTGCTCGGTGCGATCGCCGGGCTCTCGCCGCACCGCGACGACCTGGCGCGGCGGCACTTCTACCGCCATGCCCTGGCCGACCTGCTGCGCGCGCTGTGGGGCGGGCTGTGGCACCTGGCGCAACTGCTGCAGCAGGCCCGGCTGAGCGCCGACGCCATCGCGCGCGCGCTCTGGCGCATGCTCGTCAGCCGGCGACACCTGTTGCAGTGGACCACGGCCGCCGCTGCGCAGGCGCAGGCCTCGACACGGCTGCGCGTGCTGCTGCGCCGCCACGCCGCCGAGCCGGTGCTGGCCGCGCTGCTGCTGGCCGGGCTGCTTGCGGCCGGCGTGTTGCACCCGTGGCTGTCGATCGCCCTGTGCCTGCTGTGGGCCGCCTCGCCGCTGTGGACCTGGTGGGCGAGCCGGCCGCGGCCGCCGCGGGCCGATGCGGCGCTGCCGGCGGCCGACCGGGCTTACCTGGAAGGCGTGGCGCGCGACACCTGGCGCTTCTTCGAGCGCTGCGTGACGGCCGACGACAACCACCTGCCGCCCGACAACCTGCAGACCCTGCCGCACGAGATGGTGGCGCACCGCACCTCGCCGACCAACATCGGCCTGTACCTGCTGAGCGCGGCCTGCGCGCGCGAGTCCGGCTGGATTGGCACGGCCGAGCTGCTGAACCGCCTGGAGGCCACGCTCGGGACGCTGGAGTCGCTGCAGCGCCACCGCGGCCACTTCCTCAACTGGTACGACACGCAGACCCGCGCGCCGCTGCTGCCGATGTACGTGTCCACGGTGGACAGCGGCAACCTCGGCGGCCACCTGCTGGCCGTCGGCCAGGCCTGCCTGGCCTTCGCGCGCCAGGACGGCGAAGCCGGCGAACTGTGCGCGCGGCTGCAGGCCGTGGCGGGGCGCTGCGCCGGCCTGGCCTGGAGCGCCGACTACCGCTTCCTCTACCACGCCCGGCGCCACCTGCTGCACATCGGCTACCACGTGGCCGAGCAGGAGCTCGACGCCGGCTTCTACGATCTGCTGGCCTCGGAGTCGCGCCTGACCAGCCTGCTGGCCATCGCCAAGGGCGACGTGCCGGTCGGCCACTGGGCGGCGCTCGGCCGGCCCTTCTACGCGGTGGGCGCGGTCGCCGGCCTGCGCTCGTGGTCGGGCTCGATGTTCGAGTACCTGATGCCCAGCCTGCTGCTCGACGAACCCGAGGGCAGCGTGCTGCGCGACGCCGGCCTGGCGGCGCTGCGCGAGCAGATCGCCTTCGCGCGAGGGTACGGCGTGCCCTGGGGCATCTCGGAGTCGGCCTACGCCGGGCGCGACCACACGCTGGCCTACCAGTACGCGCCGCAGGGCGTGCCGCGCCTGGCGCTGCGCCGCACGCCGCCCGACGAGCTGGTGATCGCACCCTACGCCACGGCGCTGGCGGCGCAGGTGGCGCCGCGGCGCGCGGCCGCCAACTTCGCCGCACTCCAGGCCCTGGGTGCCCGCGAGGACCTGGGCTTCATCGAGGCGCTCGACTACACGCCCTCGCGGCAGGCGATGGGCGAGACTTTCGCGCCGGTGGCCACCTTCATGTCGCACCACCAGGGCATGACCATCGTCGCGCTGGCCAACGTGCTGCACGACGGCGTGGTGCGCCGCTGGACGATGGCCGATGCGCACCTCGAGGCCATGATGCCGCTGCTGCACGAGCGCGCGCCGCGCGAGGTCTCGATGCTCTACGCACCGCCGGCCGGGCCGCCGCCGCAGGCCCTGGAGCGGCGCGCGCCGGGCCTGCTGCGCGAGGTGCTGCCGGGAGCGGCCGCGCTGGAGCCCACGCACATGCTGTCCAACGGCCGCTACGGCGTGACGCTGCGCGCCAACGGCGCCGGCTGGAGCCGCTGGGGCACGGCCGGAATCAGCCGCTGGCGCGACGACGCGCTGCGTGACGCCCTCGGCAGCTTCTTCTACCTGCGCCGCGGCCCGCTCGAGCGCCTGGTCTCGATCACCCAGCACCCGGCGCCGGATGCGGCGGCCACCTACGGCAGCACCTACCACGCCGACCGGGTCTGCTTCGATGCCCGCTGGCCCGACCTGCAGGCTCACGTCGCCGCCTGGGTCAGCCCGGAGGACGACATCGAGTTCCGCCAGGTCGAGCTGCGCAACCTCGGGGACGCGGTGCTCGACCTGGAGCTGATCTCGGCCTTCGAAGTGACGCTGGCCGAACCCCGCGCCGACGAGGCGCACCCGGCCTTCTCCAACCTGTTCGTGCGCGCGCAGTGGCGCCCCGCGCTGCAGGCGATGGTGTTCGAGCGCACGCCGCGGCTGGCTGGCGAGGGCGCGCTGCTGGCGGCGCACTTCCTGGCCGCCAGCGAGCCGCCGGTGCAGGCCGTGCGCATCCAGGCTGACCGCCAGCGCTGGCTCGGACGCAACCGCAGCGCGAGCCGGCCGCTGGCCTCGTTCGACGCCGCGCCGGCGCCGGCCGACGACCGGCCCGTCGCGCTGGACACCGGCCTCGACCCGGTCTGCGCGATGGCGCTGCGCGTGCGCATCGCGCCGGGCGCCAAGGCCTTGCTGACCTTCGCCACCGCGGCCACCGACAACGGCGGCGTGCTCAGCGCGGTGATCGACAAGTACCGCCGGCCCATCCACGTGCAGCGTGCCTCGCTGATGTCGGCCACGCTGACCGGCATCCGGCTGCGTGCCTTGCGCATCGGGGCGGACAACTTCGCCGCGATTCAGAGCCTGACCACCGCGCTGGTGCTGACGCTGACCCGGCCGCAGCTGGCCGCCCTGGGCCACGCCGCGGACCCGGCCATCGACCGCCGCCTGCTCTGGCGCTTCGGCATCTCCGGCGACCGGCCGATCGTGCTGGTGTCGGCGCGGGTGGCGCAGGGCCTCGGGCTGCTGCGCTCGCTGGCCCAGGCGCTGCGGCTGTGGTCGTGGGGCGGCATCGCCTGCGACCTCGTGGTGGTCAACGCCGAAACGGTGTCGTACACGATGTCGCTGCACCACGAGCTGTCGGTGCTGCGCGAGCGCCACGACGCCGAGACCGCGGCGCAGGGCGGCATCGCCCACACCGGCTTCCATGTGCTGCAGGCCCACGAGGTCTCGGCCGACGAATTGGCCACCCTGCACAGCCTGGCGCGCGTGCGGCTGCTCGCCGACGGCCGGCCCTTGCTGCTGCATGTGCAGGAGTGGATCGGCCTGCACGAGGCGGCCTTCGAGCGGCGCCACGAGGTGTCGAGCGCGGAACTGCTGACGGGGTCGGAGCCGGCCTCGCCGGTGCCCGCGCCACAGGGCCGCTTCGAGGCCGGCGGTGCCGAGTTCGCGTTCGAGGTCGGCCACCGGCTGCGTCCGCAGCGGCCGTGGATCAACGTCATCGCCAATGCCGGCTTCGGCACGCAGGTGTCGGAGGCGGGCGGCGGCTTCACCTGGGCCGGCAACAGCCGGCTGAATCAGCTTACGGCCTGGTCCAACGATGCGGTGGCCGATCCGCCGTCGGAATGGTTGCTGCTGCAGGACCTGCGCACGCGCCAGACCTGGAGCGCGACAGCCTCGGCCTGGGGCAGCCCGGACGGCGACAACGTGAGCTACCAGGTGTCGCACGGCCAGGGCTACAGCGTGATCGCCCACCGCCGCGGCGACGCCGAGGTCACGCTCACCTGGTGCGTGGATCCGGTCCATGCGGTCAAGCAACTGCAGGTGGACATCGTCAACCGCGGCGCGCGCACCCTGCGCCTGCGCGTGGCGGGCCTGGTCGAGTGGGCGATGGGTGCGGGCCGCGGCGACCGCGCCACCGTGCACACCGCGCTGCTGCGCCAGCGCCTGCCGCAGGGCAAGCTGAGCGCGCTGCTGTGCACGCAGCGCGAGGCGTCCGCCGGGTTCGGCGACGGCACCGCCTTCTTCGCATTCGTCGGCACGCCCGACGAGGACGAGGACTGGAGTTGCGACCGGCGCGAGTGCTTCGACGCACGCGGCCGCCTGGTGCTGCCCGATCACTTCGGCCAGCAGAAAGGCGGCGGCCTCGACCCCTGCGCGGCCCTGGCCACGCGCATCGACATCGCGCCCGGCGCGTCGGCGCAGCAGACTTTCCTGCTCGGCCATGCCGGGAGCCCGGATGCGGCATGCGAACTCGCCACCCGCGCGGCGGCCGTGCCGCCCGGGCAGCGGCTGCAGTCCGCGCGCGAACACTGGAACGCGCTGCTGCGCTCGACCACGGTGGCCACGCCCGACCCGCTGTTCGACGCGATGGTCAACCGCTGGCTGCTCTACCAGATGGTGTCGTGCCGGATGTGGGCCAAGGCCGGCTTCTACCAGGCCGGCGGCGCCACCGGCTTTCGTGACCAGCTGCAGGATGCGATGGCGCTGGCCTGGGCCGCGCCGCGGATGCTGCGCGAGCAGATCCTGCGCGCCGCCTCGCGCCAGTTCCCCGAAGGCGACGTGCAGCACTGGTGGCATGCCCCGGGCGGCGCCGGCGTGCGAACGCACTTCAGCGACGACCTGCTGTGGCTGCCGCGGGCCTGCGCCCACTACCTGCAGGCCACCGGCGACGCCACGCTGCTCGACGAGACCGTGCCCTTCCTCGACGGCCCGGCCATACCGCCCGGTGCCGAAGACGTCTACGACACGCCCGCGGTGAGCGAGCTGAGCGCGACGGTCTACGAGCACGCGGCGCGGGCGATCGACCGCAGCCTGCGCGTCGGCGCGCACGGCCTGCCGCTGATGGGCAGCGGCGACTGGAACGACGGCATGAACCGGGTCGGCCACGAGGGGCGCGGCGAATCGGTGTGGCTGGGCTGGTTCCTCTGCGCGCTGGTGGCCGACTTCGCGCCGATCGCCCGCGGGCGTGGCGAGACCGTGCGCGCCGGCCGCTGGGACGACGCCGCGCGAGGCTGGCAGGCGGCGCTGCGCGGTGCGGCCTGGGACGGCGCCTGGTTCCGGCGTGCCTTCTTCGACGACGGCAGCCCGCTCGGCTCGCAGGCCAATGCCGAAGCCCGCATCGACCTGATCGCGCAGGCCTGGGGCGTGCTGTCGGGCGTGGCGAGTTGGCCGCAGCAGGTGGTGGCGATGGCCGCCGTCGAGGCGCAGCTGGTCGACGCACAGGCCGGCCTGGTGCGCCTGCTCGACCCACCGCTGGCCCACGCGCAGCCCAGCGCCGGCTACATCCAGGCCTACCCGCCGGGCGTGCGCGAGAACGGCGGGCAGTATTCGCACGGCGCCGTGTGGGCGCTGATGGCGCAGGCCGAGCTGTGGGCGGGCCACGCCCATCCGGGCAGCGGCGAGGCGGCCTGGCGCTACTTCACCTGGCTGAGCCCGGCGCACCGCTCGGCCCATCCGCAGCAAGGCGCGGTGTACGGCATCGAGCCCTACGTGATGGCCGGCGACGTCTACACGCAGCCGCCCTACGTGGGCCGCGGCGGCTGGAGCTGGTACACCGGCGCCGCGGCGTGGATGCACCGGGCGGCCGTCGAGTCGATCTTCGGGTTGAAGCTGAGCGCGGCTTCGCTGTGCCTGCGGCCTTGCCTGCCCGCGCACTGGCCGCGCGCGGAGCTGAGCCTGCAGCGCGACGGCCGCCGGCTGCGCTTCATCCTGCTGCGCGGCGGCGACGATGAAGCGCAGCGTGTGGCCGCGCCTTTGTCCGCCACGCTGCTGCGCCCGGGGCAGGCGCTGGCATGGCGCGAGGCCGGCGACCCGGCCTGCTTCGTGGTTCCGATCGAAGACGCACCCGCCTGAGCGCGGCGCTCAGAGCGTGCAGCCGCGCTGGGCGATCTCCCGCGCGATGGCCACGCGCTGCCGGGCCAGGTAGGCCAGGTGGTCGACGACCGCGGCGGAGGCGCCGCCGTGCCAGGCCGCGTCGGCACGGGCCAGTGCCGCGGCGGCTTCGTCCATCTCCGCGACCGCGCGCTCGCGTGCGCAGGCGTCGGCCAAGGCACTGCGGTGGTCGCTGTGCGCCTGCACCAGCCGCGTGTTGTCGGCCGGCAGCGTGTTGCAGCCCTGCAGGGCGAGCAGCAGGGCCAGGGTCGGCACGATCGCGGTCGGGAGATTCATGTCGGCGGCAGCACGCGGTGGCGAGTGTCAGCGGGCCGGGCGGGCGAGTGCCGATTCGGTGCGCGCCAGCGCGAGCAGCGCATCGAGATGCGCCTGTTCGGCCAGCCGAAATGCGCTGTCGTGGTCCTTCGCGATCATCGCCACCGTGGCGCGATGCAGCTTGTCGCGCGCGACGCCGAGTTCGACCGGCGCGAGGCGCTCGGCACCGGCCAGCCGGGCCTGCAGAAGCGACTCCGTGGCGAGGGTCATCTGCGCGTCCGGCGGTGGCGTGGCCGCACAGGCGGCGACCGCCAGGGCGCCGCCCATGGCGAGACGGCGCGCGGTCGCGATCCGGATCACCGCCGCGGCTGGCACAGCTTTTCCTCGAGCTCCATCTCGAGCGCCTTGGTGATCACGTAGGCCTCGAGGTACTTCTGCTCCGGTCCGTCCTTGCGCAACTCGTCACGATCGTTCTGCGCCCGCGTGATGCGCTGGCGCAGGACTTCGATCTCCTGTTCCAGCGTCATGGCCGGATGGCGATCTCGTTGCGGACGGACTTCACGCCATTGACCTTCCACGCGAGGCTCTCGGCCTGGGTCTTCTCGGTCGCGTCCTTCGCGAAGCCGGACAGCATCACGCTGCCGTTGAGCGTCTCGACGCGAATGCTCGACGCGGCGACGTCCTTGTCGTCGACGAAGCGCGCCTTCACGGCGGTGGTGATGCTGGCGTCGTCGACATAGGCGCCGACCGTTTCCTGGCCGCGCGTGACGGCACACCCGGAGGCAGCGACCAGGACGAGCGTGGCGAGGACGGTGGTGATGTTCGAGCGTGCGGTCATGAAGAATCTCCAGGGAACTGCGGGCCGGTGGATCCAGACCGCCGAATGCCAATGTAGGCCGCGTGCGCCGGCCGGTCGGTGCGCTGGCGTACACACCCGCCGCCGCGGCGAGGTTCATGATGGGCTTGGCGTCGCGCGCCGCGGTGCGCTGCGATGAACGGAGGTGGATGCCATGCCCGCAACCCGCGTGGAAACCGACAGCTTCGGCCCCATCGAGGTGCCGGCCGACGCCCTGTGGGGCGCGCAGACCGAGCGCAGCCGGCGCTTCTTCGCCATCGGCGAGCAGCGCATGCCGATCGAGACCATCCATGCGATGGCGCAGATCAAGCGTGCCGCGGCGGAGGTCCACCGCGAGCTCGGACTGCTTCCGGCGGACCGCGCCGACGCCGTGGCCGATGCGGCGGCCCGCGTCGCCGCTGGGGAGTTCGACGCGCAGTTCCCGCTGTCCGTCTGGCAGACCGGCTCGGGCACGCAGTCGCACATGAACGTGAACGAGGTGATCGCCAGCCTGGCCTCGCTCGCGCTCGGCGGCGGGCTCGGCGCCGAGCGTGTCGTGCACCCCAACGACGACGTGAACCTGGGCCAGTCGTCCAACGACGTATTCCCGACGGCCATGCACATCGCGGCCATGCGCGCGGCCCGGTCGCTGCTGGCCTCGCTCGAGGGGCTGACCACGGCGCTGCGGTCGAAGGCGGCGGCCTTTGCCGATGTCGTCAAGGTCGGCCGCACGCACCTGCAGGACGCAACGCCGATCAGCTTCGGCCAGGAGTTCGGCGGCTACGTCGCCCAGCTCGCCATCGCCGAAGAGGCGGTGCGCCGCGCACTGCCGCCGGTGCAGGCGCTGGCGATCGGCGGCACCGCCGTCGGCACCGGGCTGAACACCCATCCGGACTTCGGCGCGCGGGTCGCGGCCCGGCTGGCCGAACGGCTGGGCGAGCCGTTCACGCGGGCCGCCAATCCGTTCGCCGCGCTGGCCGGACACGAGCCGCTGGTGGGGCTGCACGGCGCGCTGCGGATGCTGGCCATCGCGCTGCACAAGATCGCCGGCGACATCCGCCTGATGGGCAGCGGGCCCCGCGCCGGCCTCGGCGAGCTGCGCCTGCCGGCCAACGAGCCGGGCAGCTCGATCATGCCGGGCAAGGTCAACCCCACGCAGGTCGAGGCGCTGACCATGGTCTGCACGCAGGTGATGGGCCATGACGTCAGCATCGGCATGGCGGCGAGCCAGGGGCAGTTCGAGCTCAACGTGTACAAACCGCTGATCGCGCTGGACGTGCTGGCGAGCCTTCGCCTGCTGGCCGATGCGATGGCCAGCTTCACCCGCCATTGCGTGGAGGGCATCGAGGTCGACGCGGCGCAGGCGGCACGGCAGCTGGCAGGCTCGCTGATGACGGTGACGGCGCTGACACCGCACATCGGCTACGACCGCGCCGCGGCGATCGCCAGGCATGCGCACGCGAGCGGCCTTGGCCTGCGCGAGGCGGCGCTGGCGGTGGGCGGCGTGAGCGCGGCGCAGTTCGACGCCTGGGTCGATCCGCGGCGCATGCTCGGTCCGGGCTGAGCTCGGCGGCGGCGCTGCTGGACACGGTGCGCTAGCGAACAGACGGGGTGCGGCAGTCGTTGCATCATGAAAGCCGAGGCGCCAGAGGCGCAGGGAGATGATCATGTACGGATTCACCACCACGCTCACCGGCGTCGGCTTCGATCAGGCGCTGGAGAAGACCATCGCAGCCCTGAAGGCCGAGGGCTTCGGCGTGCTCAGCGACATCGACGTGCAGGCCGCGATGAAGGAGAAGCTCGGCGTGGAGATGCCGCGCTACCGCATCCTCGGCGCCTGCAATCCGCCGCTGGCGCACCAGGCGCTGCAGGCGGTTCCCGACATCGGCCTGCTGCTGCCCTGCAACGTGATCGTGCGCGAGGCGAAGTCCGGCGAGATGGTCGTGGGTTTCCTCGACCCGCAGATCATGGTGGGCCTGGTCGGCCACGCGGACATCCAGGCGGTGGCCGATGCCGCGCAGCAACGCCTGCGGCGCGCCTGCGCCAGCCTGGGCGGCACGCCTGCGTCGGACTGAACCGGCATCGGAGGCGGGCCGGGGCCATGCCCCGGCGCTGCCGGCAAGCGCTACTTGTCGCCGGCGTCCTTGACCGCTTCCTTGACGTCGCCGACGGCCTTCTGGGCCTGCCCGGCCACCTGCTTCTTGATGCCCTCGGTCTGCTGTGCCTTGCTGCCGATCACCTTGCCGGTGGTCTCCTGCACCTTGCCGGCGGTGTCCTTGATCGTGCCCTTGACCTGATCCTTGTTCATGCTTTCACCTCGGGGTTGAAGTCGGGAGACGGCGCCGCTGCGCGGCGGCGCGAGCGTTCATTCGGCGTCGTGGGGCGTGCCGTAGAACTTGTGCACGCCGCTGGCCCAGGTGCGGTCCGACATGGCCGGCCAGCGGTCCTTGTCGAAGCCCGGCGCGTCCTTCAGCACCTCCTTGGGGACGTCGAGCGTGGAGCGCTTGTTCTCGCTGTCCAGCGCCAGTGCGGCCCAGGGTACGGCGAACAGTGTGTCGCCCAGGCCCAGCAGGCCGCCGAAGGACAGCACCGCGTAGGCCACCTTGCCGGAGGCCATGTCGATCATGAACTCCTTGATCTCGCCGAGGTCCTCGCCGTCCTTGTTGCAGACGTCGTTGCCCAGCAGCGTGTTGGCGCCCATCAGCGCCGGGCCGAGCCCGAGCGCGCTGTTGGCGTGCATGCCGAAGTTGTCGCGTGTGACGTGGTTGCTTTGCATGGCCGTTCCCTTGTGGATCCGTTCGATCGGCCGGACTTCCCCGCACCTGCCCGGTGGGGACGGTCGCAACGCCAGTCCGCTGAGGTGGCCGGGGCACGGCGGCCCGCGAGCGCCAGGTGGACCATAGGCCGGCCGAGGCCGGCAAGTCTGTGCGCGAGCGAACCCAGCGGCCGCTTCAGGTGCGGCCGCAGCTGTCGCCGAAGCGGACGATGTCGTCCTCGCCAAGGTAGCTGCCGGACTGCACCTCGATGATCTCCAGCGGCACCTTGCCCGGGTTGGACAGGCGATGCTTCTCGCCGAGCGGGATGTAGGTGCTCTGGTTCTCGGACAGCAGCGTCGTGCAGCCGCCGCAGGTCACCTCCGCCGTGCCGCGAACGACGACCCAGTGCTCGGCGCGGTGGTGGTGCATCTGCAGGCTGAGCGAGGCGCCCGGCTTGACCACGATTCGCTTGACCTGGAAGCGCGGGCCGGCGTCGATGCTGTCGTACCAGCCCCACGGGCGGTGAACCTGGCGATGCACGCTCGGTTCGGGCCGCCCGCGGCGTTGCAGCTCTCCGACCACGTCGCGGATGTCCTGCGCGTGCGCTTGCGACACCACCAGCACCGCATCGGCGGTCTCGACCACGATGACGTCGTCCATCCCGACCACGGCGACCAGGCGGCCGGTTGCGTGCACGAGCGTGTTGCGGCTGCCTTGCACCAGCGCATCGCCGACGCTGGCGTTGCCTTGCGCGTCCTTGGCGCCGGCCTGCCACACGGCCTGCCAGGAGCCGAGGTCGTTCCAGCTGGCCTGCATCGGCACCATCCGCATGTCGACGCCGCCTTCGACGGATGTCGATTCGGCGACCAGCACCGCATGGTCGACCGAGATCGCCGGGATGCGCGCGAACTCGTCCGGTCCGGGACGGAGGAAACAACCGTCCATGCGGCGGGCGGCCCATGCGGCCTCGGCGGCGGCCGCCAGGTCGTCACGATGGCGCTGCAGCAGGCTCAGCCAGACCGATGCGCGCACGACGAAGATGCCGCTGTTCCAGTACCAGCCGCCGTCGGCGAGCCAGCGCTGCGCCTGCGCGAGCACGGGCTTCTGGGCGAAGTGCTGGATCGGCCGCCCCGGGCCGTCGTCGAGGCGGTCGGCGAGGATGTGGCCGTAGCCGGTTTCGGACCGGTCGGGCTCGATGACGAGCAGGGCGATCGCGCCGCGCGCGGCGATGCGAACCGCTTCGCGCAGCGCCTGGCAGAAGGCCCCGGTGTCGGCCACGGTCTGGTCGGAGGGGGTGACCAGCAGCACCGGATCGGCGCCGTCCTGCATCGCCCGCCATGCTGCCAGGCTCATCGCCGGGGCGGTGTTGCGCGCGCTCGGCTCGAGCCGCAGCGTGGCGTCCGTGACGCCCATCTCGAGCAGCTGATCGAGCGCCAGGAAGCGCTGCTCTTCCGCGCACACCACGCACGGCGGCGCCATCCACAGCCCGGTGTGCGCCAGGGCCGACAGGCGCCCGATCGATTGCTGGAACAGGCTGAGCGGGCCGCTCAGCTCGAGGAACTGCTTGGGGCGTTGCGCGCGAGACAGCGGCCACAGCCGGGTGCCGCTGCCGCCGGCCAGGACCACCGGCTGCACCGTGTCGACCAGCGGCTGGCCGTCGCCACGGACAGGCGACGAATGGTGTTCTCCATGGGGGATGCGTTCATCGTAGGGAGATCGACGCCGCGGATCTGTTCGCTGCCGAACACGCGCCGACGGCGGCCACCGCCGCGTCGATCTGTGCATGCAGGTCGTCCAACATCTCGTAGCGGCGTCGGTAGAGTGCGCGCTTGCGCGCCGGCACGGCGCCGTCTTCGCGCCGCACGGCCTGTGGCGCGACTTCGAAGAATCCGCCTGCCGCCGGGGCGCCGCCGCAATCGGCCCAGACCTCGTCGTAGCTGGAACGCACCTGTCCGCTCGCGGCGAAGTAGGCGTTGCTGCTGACGCGGTGCGCGTTGTCGACGGCGAGGATGCGCGTCACGCCGAGGGCCAGGGCCAGGTGGCGGAAGGCGCCCAGCAGCAGGTCGCGCGGGCGCAGGCCCTGCCACTGGTGGGTGAGGCGGCGGTAGGTGTCTAGCGCGTCGGGGCTGCGCCGGCCCTGCAGCGCGCCGACATAGGCCACGCGCTGCCCCGCAATCTCGCCGAGCGTGAAGGCCAGCGCGTAGAGGTCCTGCGCGCCACGGCGCAGATGCAGCGTCGACTCGCCTTCGTGCTCGAACGGGCCGGGCAGGTCCAGCTCGACGCGCAGTCCCTCGCCGGCATCGGCCAACTGCGCGGGTAGGGCCCCGCGCAGCAGCGTGCAGCACCCCCCGGCGAGCGCAGCGTAGTGCGCCGCGATCACGGCCAGCCGATGCTGCGCCGGCCAGGCGCTGTTGAGGTAGGGATGAACGACGCAGGTCAGCAGGTAGGGCCGTGCATCGATCTCCTTGCGCAGCGCCGGGTGAGCCGCGTGGCCGAGCCAGTCGCGGAAGGTGTCCAGGTGCGGAACGCAGCGCAGGAAGTGCATCGCCATGCGCGCCGGGCCGATCGTGCCGGCGCCCGGTCGCGGGTGACGCACCGCATCGAGCAGACGCAGCACTGTCTCAACGCGGCCGGCGCGCCCCGTGGCGCGGGGAGGCATGGCGGCGATCTTCGGGTCATGTGTGCGAGGCAAGTGACGTGCTCCGGTCCGGATGTCCATTGCAGTGCTATCGCGAGTGCGGCAGGTCCGGCGCAGCCCTGTCGCCGCCGGGCTCGGCCGCAGGGTGCGCGCGCGGATGGCGCGGGTCGTGCCGGGCCAGTGCCGTGCCGACGGCGCGCTTGAGCTTGCGCACCGCGCCGTCGATCGCGCGCTCGGCATGGTAGGCGCGCTCGGTCACCACCACGCCCTCGAGGCTGCCGAGCCGGGCCGCCAGTGTGCAGTGGATGATCTCGTAGTCCGATCGGGGCCGGCGGTTCACGTCGCACAGGTGGGCTTCCACCTCGGTGATGCGCTCGCCGAAGCGTCCGAGGGCGTGTCGCACACGGCCTTGCAGATGCTCGGCCAGCGGAAGGGCACCGGTGTCTTTCATGTCGGCGTGGAGAAGAACCTGCATGGTCTGGATGTCCTTGGTCGGAAGGGCGCCGCCGTTGCCGGCGCCTGCGCGGGTGGCCTGGGGCAGAGCCGGGCCGACGAAGGCGCTACCGTAGGTCCGATCGACCGGCGGTGTCTGTACGCACACGTACACAAAGGCGGGTGTGCGGCTGCGCACAGACGGGGCGAGGCACGAGGGCTACAAGGAACTTCGATGCGTGACCGTCCGTCCCGCGCGCCCCGTTCTCTCTGGAGCCACCATGAACACACGTTGGATCACCCTGTGCGGCACGGCCTGTCTCGGCCTGTCGCTCGCCGCCTGCAGCGGCATGTCCCAGCGCGACAAGAACACCGCCGCCGGCGCGGCCATCGGCGGCGCGGCAGGCGCCGTCCTGACCGGCGGCAGCACCGCGGGCGCGGTCGGCGGCGCGGCGGTCGGCGGAGTCATTGGCAACCAGATCGACCCGAAGAAGAAGTGAACCCACCCCGGCCGCCGGCCGTCCGGCCGTGGCCCCCACGAACAGGAGCGCAACGATGAACAGATTCCCGATCTCCCGAGGTGCCGCCCTGGCGGCGGCGCTGCTGATGGCCGGCACGCTCGGCGCCTGCAACCGGCGCGACGACTCGCAAACCACCGGCCAGAAGGTCGACGCGGCGGTGGCGAAGGCCGATGCGAAGCTCGAAGAGGCCAAGGACTCCACCGCGAAGGCGATGGACTCGGTCGCGACCGCCGCCGCCGATACGGCGATCACCGCGTCGGTCAGGGCGGGCCTGGCTGCGGACTCCGAGCTGACGAATGCCGATGTCGGCGTCGAGACGCGGGAAGGCCGCGTGGTTCTGCGCGGGGTGGCTCCCGATGGCGCCGCGCGCGACCGCATGACCCAGATCGCCACCGCGGTGAAGGGGGTGGTCGCGGTGGACAACCAGCTCACGACGGCGCGCTGACGATGGACGCGCTTCACGGCGGGGCCCGCAGTGGCGAGTCGACGCCGGCAGGCGCTCGCCTCGACGCCGGCACGCTGGCCGCTGCCGCGGAGGTGAACCGTCACCACGCCCAGAGGCTGGAGGCGCAGCGGCGTGACCCGATGCCTGCGCCGGAGGAGGTTGGCGACGATGAACCCGACGAGCGCACCTGAGAGCGTGCAGGTCCGCGCACTGCCGGCCGCCCAGCCTGGCGACTTCGGCCGGCGCCTGGTGCGGGGCACCCACACCCTCGAGCGCAGCGCGCTGTTCGCCGACGATGCACTGGCCGATCTGCTCGAACGCATGCCGCCCGGGCGGGTCCACGCCGTCTCGATGGGCCACGACGAAGCGGCCGGGCACGGCGGCGTCCGCCACGTGCGCTGCGACGGCGTGCCTGGCGCCGAACTGCTGCGCGCGGTTCGCATGGGCCGCCTCTGGCTCAACCTCGCCCGCGTGGATCGCGCGGATGCCCAGTGGCGACAGCTGATCGACCAGCTCTACGCGCTGCTGGCGCAGCAGCTGCCCGGATTCGCGCCGCAATCCAGCCACGGCAACCTGCTGATCTCGTCGCCGCAGGCGTGTGTGGCCTATCACGCCGACGGCCCGGCCTCCGTGCTGTGGCATGTGCGCGGCCGCAAGCGCCTGTGGGTCTACCCGGCCGGCGACGATCGGATCGCGCCACGCGAGGCGCTGGAAGACATCGTCGCCGGTGTGCGCGACGAGTACCTGCCCTACGAGCCGGGCTGGGATGCGCAGGCCGAGGTGCACGACCTCGAACCGGGTCAGTGGATCGCCTGGCCGCAGAACGCGCCGCACCGTGTAGACAACATCGGCGAACTCAACGTGTCGCTGGCCACGGAACACTTCACCGCAGCCACCCGCCGGCGTGCGCACGTGCTGGCCGCGAACCGCTGGTTGCGCCTGCGCTTCGGCCGTGCCGGCGCCTCGCTCGACGAGCACGGCGCCGGTGCGCTGATGAAGACGCTGGCGCACCGCATCGTGCGCCGTGCCGGGCTGGACCCGGCGCCGCCCAAGCAGCACGTCTTCACCCTGCGCATCGACGCCGAGGCGCCCGGCGGCACGAGGCCGCTGGACGAGCTGCCCGTGCCGCCGCAGGCGCGGCCTACCGCGCCGTGATCGAGGTCCGCTGCCTGCACGACTTGTCGCAGGCTGCAGCGTGGCGCGAGGAGATCGATGCGCTGAACCGCCAGGCCGCACACCCCGACCCGTTCTCCAGCTTCGCGCACCTGCAGGCCCGCCTGCGGCACGACGAGGAGGATTCCAGCGGGCGCAGCACGCAGCTGTGGCTGCTGCTGGCCTTCCGTGAAGAGCGCCTGGTCGGCTATGTCGCGCTCAGGCGCGTCGAGCGCCGCATGCTGGGGCTGCGCGTGGCCACAGTCGGCTTCCTGGTCACGCACGACGCCGACCGTCCTCACGTGGTCGCCCGGCGCGGTGACGAGACGCCGGTCGTCACGGCCATGTACTGCCACCTGCTCGGGCGCCGCAGCGAGTGGAGCTCTCTCGAGTTCATCCAGCAGAGTGCCGCCTCGACCCTGTTCCCGCCGCCGCCGGGCGTCGACCTGTCGGGCTACCTGCTGCGGCAATGGCCAAGCCTGGAGAACTGCACGATCCGGATCCGCTGGAACAGTCTGGGCGGCTACCTCGCTGAACTGTCGAAGAAGTTCCGTTCCAACCTGAGGCGGGAGTTCAGGGGGCTGCTGGCGGCCGGACGCGCCGAGACCATCGCCTCGTCGGACCCGGCCGACACACCGGCCTTGCTTGCCTTGTACCTCGGCATCGAGCCGAACAGCTGGAAGGCCCACGGCGAGGCCGCCATCGGCAGCCATCCGCGGCACATTGCGCAGTTCCGTAGCCTGCTGGAGGAGGGGCAGCCGATGCGCGTCTCGATCCGCTTGCTGCTGCTCGACGGCCTGCCCGTGGCCGGCATCATCAACGGCGCCTTCGAAACCGGGCTGCATGCGCTGCACATCGTCTACGACGATCGGCTGAGCCGCTTCGCACCGGGCTCGGCGATGCTGCTGCTCGGCGTGGGCCAAGCCATCGAGGAAGGCCACGAGTTCTTCAACCTGCGCTCCGGCTTCGGGTATTACAAGAGCCGCTGGCTGGCCGAATGCACGCCGCTGCACGTCGCACAGATCTACCGTCGCGGCAGCCTGCCGTACTGGCGGCGCCGGCTGGGCGACTGGAAGCGCCGCCTGGCGGCGCCCGTGGCGCCGGCGGTGAGCGCGATGTGCAATCCGGCGCGGCGCGAGGCGGCGGCACGTCCGCCTGCCGACCCGGCGCTGGCGTCCGACGAGCGTCAGCGCGAGCGCATCGCCGCGCTGGTGTCTCAGGTGCGCGCAGGGCGAGGCGAGTGGCTGGCGGGCCGGCAGCTCGAGGCGATTCTGCTGGCGGACGGCTCAGGCCGGCTCGCGGCGCCAGGCCGGCCATGCGCGCCAGCGGCGATCGGTGGGCCATGACAGGACGATCACGCCGGCCAGCGTGATCAGCTCGCCGGCGAGCATGCCCACCAGCGCGCCGGTGGCGCCGAACTCCCGCATGGCTGCCAGGCTGGCGGCCACCGAGACGACGGCGCCGAGCAGGGTCAGCAACGTGAGGCCGCGAAAACGCCCTTGCGATGCCATCAGGTAGGCGAGCTGGTCGCGCACCACCATCACCAGGAACAGCGCGCCCCACAGCGCCAGCAGGGCATCGCGCTGCGCGAACTGCTTGCGCAGCAGGCTGGCGAAGATCCAGTCGCGGCCCAGCCAGAGCACCGCGAACCAGGCCAGCGTCAGCGCCGCCATGGCGGCGGCGAACAGCGCCAGGCGGCGGAACAGGAAGGCCGCACCGTGGCGGTCCAGCCAGCCGGTGGCCAGCGGCAGCATCAGCGAACCGATGCCGGTGGACAGCAGGTTCACGGGCATCAGCAGCTGCCGGATCGCGGCGATGGCGGCGACGGAGGCCACGTCGAGCGTGGCGGCGACCAAGTAGACATAGCCCTGGCTGAAGCTCCAGTGCATGGCGGCACCGGCGATCGACCACCGCGCCAGCGGCACCAGGGCACGCAGCCGGCCCGGCGCCGCGGCATGGTTCCAGTCTTCGTGGCGGCGCAGCGCACGCCTGAGCCCGGCGATGCTGGCTAGCGCCGCCACGGCAAGGGCCACCATCGCGAAGGCGGCGGCCGGCGAGGCCCGCGTGGCAGCGAACACCCCGCCTACCGAGAGCGCGGCGAAGAGCAGGTCGGTGCGCAGCACGTCCTGCGGCCTCCGGTGGGTCAAAAGCACCAGGCGCAGGCACTCGCGATGCAGGATGAACAGTGCGGCACCGATGCCGGCCAGCAGCAGCCAGGTGTCGCGCCACGACAGCAGGCCGGCGGCCTGCAGGCCCAGCGAGCCGGCGGCCAGCAGCAGGCCGCCGGCGACGAGCAGGGCGGGCCATTCGCGCAGCAGCGCGCCGGCCAGCACGCGGCGCTGCGGCAGCTCGAGCCGCCCCATCTGCGAAGCCAGCGCTGGGCCGCAGAACGCGTTCTGCAGGGAGACCGCCAGGGCGATCGCGCTGATGGCCAGGATGTAGTGGCCGTACTCGAGGTCGCTGCTGCGCCGGATCAGCAGCAGCCCGATGGCGAAGCTCGCGGCAGACAGCAGCGCCTGGCTGACGACGGCGCTGCTGAACAGTCGGGCAAAGGCCAGGCGGCGGTGGTCGCTCAAGGCTCTTCCCGTCGCGTTCGGATCCACTGTGTCACGTCGTGGGTGCGCAGCATCAGCAGCAGCTTCCACAGCACGAACCCCGGAACACGCGCCAGGTCGAGCAGGCCGCGCAGGCCCACGCCGCTGAGCTGCCAGCCGCGCAGCACGTGCAGCAGCAGGCTGGCGGCGCAGGCCAGGGCGATGCCCATCCAGAGGCCGGCACCCGGCACCCAGGGCCAGGCCAGGCCGGACATCGCCAGCAGCGCCACCACGCCGAGCAGCACCCAGGCCAGCGGCGGCATCAGCAGGTCGAGCGCGAGGTCGAGGCAGACCGCGCCGTCGGGCCGGCCGGTGCAGCGCAGCAGCGGGCCGAGCCGCGTGCGGATCAGCTGGCGCCGCCCGTCCTCCCAGCGCTGCCGCTGCGTGGCCGCAGCGGCCCCGCCGCTGACCATCAGCGCGTCGACCCGCGCCTCGTCGGCGTGGTGGATGCGGTGCCCCGCCAGCGCGAGGTCGATGCCGTACTCGATGTCCTCGGCCAGCGAATAGGCGCGGTACGGCACCTCGCGCAGCAGCCGGTGGGTGACGCACCAGCCGTTGCCGCGCAGCCCGCACGACAGCCCGAGCCGCTCGCGACCGCGCGAGCGCACGCGGTGGAAGCAGCTCAGCGCGATGGCCATCAGCCGCGTGCGCCACGAGGCCTGCGCATTGAGCACGCCGTAGTGGGCCTGGACGGCCTTGGCCCCGGCCTCGATGCGGCCGGCGAAGGCCTCGAGCAGGTTCGGCGAGATCTCGGTGTCGGCGTCGACCACCACCACCGCATAGGCCCGGGCATCGCGGCGGCTGGCGGCGAAGCCGAACTCGAGCGCGTGGCCCTTGCCGCGGCGCTCGGCATCGTGGCGCTCGAGCACCACGGCGCCGGCGGCGCGCGCCAGCGCCGCGGTGTCGTCGCTGCAGTTGTCGGCCACCACGAGCACGCGATAGCCGTCTTCCGGCCAGTCGAGCCGCTTCAGGCTGGCGACCACGGCGCCGATGACCGCTGCCTCGTCGTGGGCCGGCACGACGATGTCGAACTTCATGCGCCGTGACGAGCGCGGCCCCGGCGGCGGCTGCTGCGACAGCAGCGTGAAGGCGAGCAGGTAGAGACTGGCCGCCGCCGTCGGCAGGGCCAGCGCGAACAGCAGGGCCTGCAGCAGATGGATCATGCCGCCTGCCCGCCGTACTCGCGGTAGTGCCAGCCGAAGAACACTGACAGCTTGCCGATGTTCGCGGCGGCCTTGAGCAGCCAGCGCACCGCATGGTGCCGACCGCGCGGCCAGCTCAGCAGCGCCAGGACCGCGGCCGCCGCGGCCTGCAGAAAGGCGCGCAGCGCGTACAGCATGCGGCCGCCGGCGCCGAGCGCACCGTAACGGCCGTTCAGCCGGTGGCGCGCGTGATCCTGCCCGCCGCGCAGCGCGCGCATCAGCAGCCAGCGCAAGGACAGGCGCGAGCGTTCGACCGGCTCCTGCACCACCGCCTCGTCGCACCAGACCACCCGGGCACCGCCTTGCACCAGGCGGGCGAGCAGGTCGCCGTCCTCGCCGCCGGTGCGGCCATAGGCCGGATCGAAGGGGCCGCGCAGGCCATTGAGCAGCGGCGCGCGCAGCAGCACGTTGCCGAAGCGCAGCTTGTTCGGCGGCACGAGCGTGCCGGTGCGCAGGCGGACCCAGTCGTAGAAGGCGCCGCGGCGTATCCACGGGGGCGCCTCGCGTGGCACCAGCGGCACGACCGGACCGAGCACGCCGTCGGGCCGGTGGCGCAGCGCGCAGTGGGCCAGTTGCCGCAGCCACTCGGGCGGCGCGCGCTCGTCGTCGTCGACGAAGGCGAGCCAGTCGCCGCTGGCCAGGGCCACGCTGCGGTTGCGTGTCAGGGAGATGTTCTGCTCGGGCTGCACCTCGTAGCGGAGGCGGAACGGCGGATGCGTGGCGCGCAGGCCCTCGACCACGGCGCGCGCGCTGCCCGCGGCGTCGTTGTCGACCACGATCACCTCCTGCGGCAGCAGTCGCTGCCAGGTGATGTCGTGCAGCAGGGCGCGCAGCCGTTCGGGGCGCCGGTAGGTGGCGATGCACACGCTGATCTTCATGGCGGAGGCACCTTGCGCAGGTGGTCGATGCGGTGGGCGGCCGATACGGCCGCGGCCAGTTCCCGTCGGGCGCGGAACAGGTTCCAGGCCAGCAGGGCGAGCGCGCTGCCGCCGGCCAGCGACGCCAGGCCCTGGGCTAAGCCGAGCAGCAGCACGAGCACGACGAAGAACATCAGCCGGATCAACTGCAGCGGCGCTTGCGGCCACGCCTTGCCGCCCAGCCGGTAGGCGTGGTACGGCACCCAGCGGGCCAGCACGTGGGCACCGAGCGCCGCCGCGCCGACCGGCGTGATCGGCACCAGGGCGACGAAGGCCGCGCTGCGCGCGAACTGCAGGCCGGCGAACAGCCACACGCGGGTGGCCTTGTCGAGCCGGTTGTAGAGGTGGAAGCCGGCCTGCGTGGCCAGCAGCACCGCAGCCCAGGCGATGAAGTCTGCCGCCACCGGCACCGCGGGCCAGCGCAGCAGCCCGATGGCGACGGCGCCGCCGCCCAGCGCCCAGGCCCACGGCGCCCAGCGAGGCGTGGCGACCGGGGCGCTGGCGAACTCGGCACTCAGCTTCGGTTCGAGTTCGTGGCGCGCCGCGACGAGGTCGTTGTCGACATAGCCGCGCTCATAGATGGCCCAGAAGGACAGCAGCAGGAACAGCAGCCCGGCCAGGTGCAGGAGCGGATGCGCGGCCAGACCGATCGACGCCAGCACCCAAAAGGCGAAGTCCTCCTGCAGGATGCCGCGCACGATGTAGCGCTGGCCCGGGCGCTTGACCCGCGAGAGGTACTGGCCGGGCAGGTAGACACCGCTGAGCGCGTGGCGGAAGCGCGCCTCGGGCCACACCGCGCGCAGCGGGCGGGCGCAGGCGTCGAGCAGCGAGAGGTCCTGCGCCGAGTCGGTCAGCACCAGGGCGCCGCGCACCGTGTCGTCCCCGAGCGCGCCGCGAGCCAGCAGCAGCTTGCCGTGGCGGCGGTCGGCGAAGGTCCAGGTGCGCGCGGCGACGATGCGCGCCTGCGGCAGGCCGAGGGCGGCCACCAGCGGCGCCACGATGCTGTGGAAGCCGGCCGTGGTGACGATCGCCGGCGCACCGGCGCGGCGCAGCGCGTCGAGCAGGCGCAGGTTGGTGAAGCCCGTGGCCAGCTCGGCCACGCGCTCGCGCCAGTGGCGGTCGGTCCAGGGGAAGCAGGTGCAGACCAGGCACACCCGCCAGACGTCGCGCGTGACCTCGCCGCCGGTCCAGCGCCAGGGCGCCAGCAGGTCCAGCAGGCGCAGCAGCATCAGCGCGGCCAGCCGCGGGCGTGCCGAGTCGATGAAATCCTCGGTCGAGTTGCGCAGGTACAGCGTCTCGTCGAGATCGAGCAGGATCGGGCCGCGGTGGTCGAGGATGGCCAGCAGCGCTGCTTCCGGCGAGACGTCGTGGCGCGTCGGCACGTAGGCGGAGTTCATGGCGTGCCCATGAAGCGGAAGTCCGGCGCCGGCGTCTGCGCCACGCGATCGCGGTGCAGGCGGCGGCGCAGCGCGGCGATCGGCTGTTCGACCCAGCGGCGCATCGGCTCGGCCACCGCCAGCGTGAGCAGGGCGCCGACCAGGGTGAGCGTGGCCCAGCCCCATTGCGGCCAGTGGCGGGCCAGGCCGAGCAGGATCACGTGGTGTGACAGGTACACGGTGTAGGAGATCGACCCCAGGTAGACCAGCGGCCGTGCGCTCAGCCAGCGCCACGGCCAGGCACCGGCGTGCCTCACCGCGGCGTGCAGCAAGCCGGCCACCGCCAGGCTCTGCAGCGTGTAGCGGGCCGTCAGGCGGAAAACCTCGTCGCGGTAGACGAAGGTCGCCAGCAGCGTGGCCACGCACAGCAGCGCCACCCCGGCATCGTGGCGGGGCGTGCGGGCCGGCGCCTCGTCGAGCCAGGGATTGCGCCACAGGCCCATCGCGCAGCCGACCAGGATGGCGTCAGCGCGCGTGTCGGTGGCCATCGTCAGGTAGGCCGCCGAAGCGCCGTGCTGCACCAGCCACAGGCGCCAGCCGAGCATGGCCGCGCACAGCAGCGCCAGCACGGCGGCGGCGGTGCTGCCGCGCGCGCGCAGCAGCAACAGCGCCAGCGGCGGATAGAGCAGGTAGAAATGCTCCTCGATCGCCAGCGACCAGACCACGCCGATGCCGGCAGGCACGCCGTGGTAGTCCTGCGCGATGACGAAGTAGTTGCCGAGGTAGAACAGCGACGAGAGAAGGCCGCCGGCGGTGAAGGCGCCGCCGATCAGGCCCAGCGCCGACAGCGCCGCCGCGGCAGTGACGACGATCGCCAGCGGCGGCATCAGGCGCAGCAGCCGGCGCAGGTAGAAGCTGCGCAGGTCGAGGCGGCCGCTGCGCGCGTGCTCCTGGCGCATCAGCGTGGTGATCAGGAAGCCGCTGAGCACGAAGAAGATCGTCACGCCCAGGCCGCCGGGGACGACGCGCTCCAGGCCGCTGTGGGCGAGGAACACCAGCGCGACGGCCAGCGCGCGCACGCCGTCCAGCGACGGGATGGGGCCGGATCTCACGGCCCGGCTCCCCGCATGCCCGCGGCCGGCGAGCCGAAGGCCGCCCGCAGCCGGTGTTCGAGCAGGCTGCGCGCCAGCGCGGTGCTGGCCAGGGCCATGATCACGAAGTCCACGCTGAGCACGCTGAACCAGTGCGTCTCCGAGAGGTTGGTGATCGCCTGCTGGAAGAAGAGCGCGATGACGAGCACGGCCTGCGAGCGCTCCAGGCGCAGCAGCTGCAGCGCCTGCCGCACGTGCACGAGCAGGTAGGCGAACAGGCAGGCCAGGCCGGCCCAGCCGAGGTCGTTGAGGATCTCGAGGTAGCCGTTGTGCGCCGAGCCGGGGTAGAAGCCTTGCAGGCGGCGCACGAATTCGTAGGACTCGGTGCCGGGCATGGGGCCGGCCGTCCAGTAGGCCGCATAGCCCGAGCCGAGCAGCGGGCGCAGCTCGACGTGCTCGGCCAGGATCCACCAGATGCCGGTGCGGCCGGTCAGGCTCGCGTCCTTGCCGGTCAGCGTGCTGATGCTCGACAGCAGCGCGCCCAGCCCCGGAATCAGCCCGAGCATGGCCAGCGCGTACAGCAGCAGCGCCGCGGTCAGCAGCACCACCGCGGCCGGAAGCAGCCGCTGTAGCGGCCGCGGCGCGCGCAGCGCCAGGAACAGGAAGGCCACGACGAATACCGCCGCGGCCATCGAGGTGGAACTGCGCGACAGCAGCAGACAGGTGGCCGCCAGCGCGATGCCGGCCAGCGCGGCCGGGGCGCGCAGTTCGCCGCTGAACCAGCCGTGGCACCAGAAGACGAGCGTGAGGCAGGCCAGCGCGCCCAGGCCGTTCTTGTGATTGGCCAGGCCGCGCCATGCGCCCGACAGCTCGGCGGCGCTCTCCTGGTGGATGGCCAGCGCAGGGAACAGCAGGCCAAACAGAAGGGAGCCCAGCAGCATCAGCGTCAGCACCGGGCGCAGCACGTTCTGCAGGCGCCGGGCGTGCCACGCCATCAGCACGAAGGCGATGCACACGAGCACGATGGTGATCAGGCGGATCAGCCGCCGCGCGGTGAGTCGCTCGTCGATCGACCAGGCGAGGCTGGCAACGGCCAGCGCCACGAAGACCGCCAGGAAGGGGTTGAGCCGACCGGCCAGCAGCGAGGCGAGGCCGGTGCGCCAGGCCAGGACGGTCACGGACAGCAGCATCAGGCCCAACCACAGAGCCCGGCTGATCGCTCCGCCCGAGGCGTGCGCGCCGCGGCTGGCGATGCCCTCGTAGTCGAGTCCTTCGGGCACGATCATCAGCACGATCAGCACCCACACCATTGCCGCAAGCAGCCGTGCATGCTGGCCGTCGACCACCCAGGCGGGGGCCGGGTGCAGGGGCGGGTCGGGGCTGGCGACTCTCATGGCGATCGTGTCGTCGATGGATGGCGCGCGCGGGACCGAGATGCTCAGAAGTGGCTGACGACCGCGCCGAGGATCCGGGAGCGTGTGGCCGACAGGCGGCGCATCATGTCCTCCATGTCCTGCCGGGGCGTGTGCTGCGCGCGGCTGAGCGCGAGCACCCGGCCGACCAGGCGGGCGACCGCCAGGCCATCGGAGAAGCGGCCCACCGGTGCGGTGTCGAGCACGACGAACTCGTACTCGTGGCGCCAGCGATCGATCAGCGCGGCGAAGCGGCGGCTGGACAGCAGCTCGAGCGGGTCGCCCGGCAGTTCGCCGGCGGTCAGCAGGCGCATGCGCGGCAGGCCATGCACGCTCTGCACCTGCGGTTCGTCGCCGTGGGCGATGGCTTGCGCGAGCCCGTACCGGTTGGACGC
Source organism: uncultured Piscinibacter sp. (assembly GCF_937952055.1). GTDB lineage: Bacteria > Pseudomonadota > Gammaproteobacteria > Burkholderiales > Burkholderiaceae_C > Piscinibacter. The sequence continues at coordinate 127,808 of NZ_CALFYO010000020.1, read as the reverse complement.
GCCGAACAGCAGGTGCTGCTGCGGCCGGCGCAGATCGGCATCGACCAGCAGCGTCGGATGGCCAGTCTGCGCGAAGCCGATGGCGAGCTCGGCGGCGAGCAGCGATCGGCCCTCGCCGGCGCAGGGGCTGAGCAGCGCGACGATGTCGGCGTGGTCGGGCGAGTCGCGGCGCAGCAGCAGCTCGGTGCGCAGTGCGCGGATCTTCTCGCAGCGCGGGTCGCAGGGATCGTGCGCCATGATGAGGCGCTCGCCGGGCTGCACCCGCGCTTCGACGGGCTCGACGGGCCGCATTTCCGGACGCCGACGCCAGATCGACTCGGACCCTTGCGGCTGCAGGGGCTGCACAGGCAGGTCGGCATGGCGCGCCGCAGGTGTGTTCATGTGCTCACCCGCAGCGGCAGCCGGCCGAACTCCGCCAGCACCGGAACGCCCCACTGGCGCTCGATGTCGTCGCGGCAGCGCACGCGGCGGTTGAACAGTTCGTAGGCGAGCGGGATACCGAAGCCGAGCACGCCGGCGCACAGCACGCCGAACAGCCAGCCGAGCAGCACGCGCGGCCGGCTCGCCTTGACCGGCGGCGTGGCGCGGCTGACCAGGCTGACGTTGGTCTGCCGAGCGCTGGCGGCGAACATGATCTGGTCGTAACTCTCCAGCGCGCGCTTGTAAACCGCCTGGGCGGAGGCGAGCTCGAGCCGGTACTTGGCGGCTTCGTCCTGCAGCAGGCTGCGCGCCAGCACCTTGCCGCGCTGTTCGTCCAGCGAGCGCTCGAAGCCCTTTTCCAGCCGACGCGCCACGCCCAGGCCGGCCGCGGCACCGTCGCTGTAGCTCTTCACGTTGGCGGCCAGCGCGCGCCGCGTCGCGGCGACCTGCGCCTCCATGTCCGCCACGTCCGGGTACAGCGGCGTGTAGTGCTTCCTCAGGTAGTCCAGGCGCAGCTCCTGGGTGGCCAGTTGCGCCTTCAGCTGCTGCGTCAGCGGCGAGGCCAGCACCTGCTCGCCGACCGCCTGGTTCTGTGCCGCGCGCGCCTCGGCCGCACGGCGCTCGTTCTGCGCGGCGAGCAGCCGCTCGTCCATCGCCGCCAGCAGCAGCACGTCGACGCCGCTCTTGTCCGTCTCCTCGATCAGCCCGTTGCGCTGGTGGAAGGCAGTCAGGTCGCGCTGGGCCTGCTCGGCCTTGGCCTTCAGCTCGTCGAGCTGCTGTGCGTAGCGCTTGGCGCGGTCGCCCGGCGCGGCGCCGGCACGCAGCAGGTCCTGCTCCTTGTAGACGTCGGCCACCGTGTTGGCGACCTGGGCCGCCTCCGCCGCGTCGTCGGACGAGAAGCTCGCGTAGATCAGCTGGCTGCCGCGCTGGCTCTGCTCGACGACGAGCGTGCGCGCGACCTGCGCGGCCGCCCAGTCGCGCAGCGTGCCGGTCTCGCTGCGCCAGCCGCGCGCGTAGGCGGGCCGCTCGGTGAGCCGCAGGCGGTCGACCACCGCGAGCAGCAGCTCGGGCGTCTGCATCAGCTCGACCTGCGTGGCGATGTAGCTGCCGACCTGGCCGACCGGCAGTTCCTTGCCGTTGAGCGGGTCGCTGACCTCGTAGTTCACCATCAGCGCCGCGGTCGCGCTGTAGGTGCGCGGCCACAGCCACATCGCGACGGCAGTCGCCGCCAGGACCAGCACGATGATCATCGCGCTGAGCCCGCGGTAGGCCCACAGGATCGAGAACAGCTGCGGCATCGACAGGCCGGGATGGACGTAGGCCAGCGGGACCAGCGGCGTGGCTGCCGCCAATGGTCTCTCGCTGGACAGCGCCGGAAGATCGGTCAAGTCAAACCCCTGGTTGATTCACGGCGTGTGCCGCGACAAAGGGTTGTAGTCGGCACAGGCTGGCAGCGTCTGTTCGCTGCCGTACGCATCCGGCGCGGTGTCGCGGCGCGGCGGGGTGTTCCGCGCCGGCTCGCGCCAGCGCGCCCAGGCTCGGGCGATCCAGCCGCGCTCGGCCCAGGGTGCTTCCAGGCCGTCGCGCACCAAGTCCGGTTCGTTCCAGGGAACGTCGTGGTGGTCCATCCGCAGGTGCAGGCTGGCCGGGTCGCGCCGACACTCGCCCGGGAACAGCGCGATCACCTCGTGGCCGATCGCTGCACGCCCTGCCGCCGCGGGCCATGCACCGAGCGCCGACAGCAGCGCCGCCGGCAGGTCGTGGCCGGGCTGCGGCACGAGGTGGCTGATCGGCGTGGCACGCGGGTTCATCTCGATCAGGTGGGCCGCGCCGGTCGAAGCCTCGAGCATGAAGTCGACACCCCACAGCCCCGACAGGCCGAGCCCTTGCACCAGTCGCCGCACCGCCTCGTCCATCTCGGCGTTGTCGATCACGCGCACCACCGTGGCCGGCCCGGTCGATTGCTGCGTGCGCAATGCCTGCACACTCGTGCCGGCAAGCACCTCGCCGCGCCAGCAGGCCACGGCCCGGTTGGCCGGCTCGCCGGCGATGAAGTCCTGCACGGTCAGGACGGAGCGCGACGCTGCCAGCCGCCGGCGCAGCGGCAGGCTGTCGCGGTCCAGCAGGGTCCGCGCCAGCGCCTGAGCGGGCGAGGGCGGAGCGGCCAGACGCTCGAAGGCGCGTCTGGCTTCCTCGCGGCTGCGCACGATCGCCACACCCTGGCCGCCCCAGCTGCCGTCGATCTTGATCACCGCAGGCAGTGCATGGCCGTCGAGCCAGGCGACGAGCTCCTGCGGCGTGAGCACCGTCCGGGTGTTCGGCACGCGGATGCCCAACGACGCGGCGAGCGCCATCAAGCGGCCACGCGTCGTCGCGAGCAGGCACGCCTCGGGCGCGCCGAGCGATCGTGCGATCAGTTCGCGCAGGGCCGGCGATGGCCGATCCGCCGCGTCGACCTGTGCATGCAGCCGCTGCAGCTGCAGCGCGGCATCGTCGTCGCACGGGATGATCAGGTCGGGCTCGGCGGATTGCAGCGCCTCCTCGAGCGAGCGCAGCGGCCGCGAGGCGCTGTGGCGATGGATGCGCGTGGCCGCTCGTGTGCGCGTGACCGGGTGGCCGCGCGGACAGAGCACCTCGACCCGCCCTCCCAGCTCCGCGAATGCCATCGCCAGGCGGGCTGCGATCGGCCAGCGCAAGGTGGCGCAAAGCAGGATGCGCGGCGCTGCGGACGGCTGGGGGGCGTGCCGGGTGGAGGCGGTGGGCATGGGCAGGGCGGCGGTCGGCACGTGAGTCCGATGCGGACCCGCGCAGCCTGAGGTGAGCGCTCGATCCGGTCTGTGCGCTAGCGGACCCAGTGCGCTGGCGCACACAGTTCGCTCACGAACAGACGCTGTCGGCGGACCTGCCTAGTCTGGGCTCCATGCACATTGCCTCGACCGCCCTTCAGCTGCTGCGACTGAATGCGCCGGCCTGTCTCGCCCGCCGCAGCCCGGTGTCCTTGGCCAGCGACCTGCTGCCGCTTTTCGACCTCGCCTCGCTGTTGCTGCTCAGCACCTTGACCGGCTGGCTGGCCGGATGGCTGAACCTGCCGGCCGAAGCCAGCGAGGGCACGGCGCGTGCCACCCTGGCGGTGGCGATGCTCGCGCCGTTCATGCTCTACGACCAGGGCTTCGGTGCCGGCGTGCAGCGCGGCCGGCTGGCGGCGCTGCTGCGCACGCACCTGTGGCGCTTCCTGCTCGTCGCGGCCGGGCTGATGGCGCTGATCGCGCTGCTGTCGGCCAACGGCGACGCGGCCCGGATCGCCTCGCTGCACGTCGCGGCCTGGTTGACCGCCGCGCTGCTGCTGACCTCGCTGACGCGCGTGCTGGTGGCCTGGCAGCTCGATCGCCTGCAGCGGCTCGGACGTCTGGCGCAGGTGGTCGCCGTGGTCGGTTCCGGCTCGCTGGCGCGGCAGTTCGTGCACTCGCTCGGCCAGGCCGGGCCGCGACGTGTCGAACTGCTCGGCCTGTTCGACGATGCGCCGAGAGGCGCGTCGCCGAGCGGCGTGGTTGCGACGGATTCGCTCGATCGCCTGATCGAACTGGCGGCCACCCGCCGCATCGACTGGATCGTGCTGGCCCTGCCGCCGTCGCGGCCGCACAGGCTTCGCGCGATCGTGCGGCAACTGCGGGTCCTGGCGGTGCCGATCGGCCTGTGCCCGCAACACGTCGGCCCGGCCGGCCCGCCGTTCGTCGTCGACGCGGTGGCCGGCAGCGTGCCGGTGCAGCGCCTGGTCGCACGGCCGATCGCGCGCTGGGATGCCGTGGCCAAGGCCGCGGAGGACCTGCTGCTCGGCGGTCTGCTGACGCTGCTGCTGCTGCCTCTGCTCGCCGCCATCGCGCTGGCGATCCGGCTCGACAGCCCCGGGCCGGTGATCTTCCGCCAGCGCCGCCACGCGCTGGACAACCGCGAGTTCGACATATTCAAGTTCCGCACCATGGCCTGGAACCCGGAAGGTGCAGCCGGCGGATTGACGCAGACGGTGCGCGGCGACCGCCGCATCACACGCCTCGGCCGCCTCCTGCGCGCCAGCAGCCTGGACGAGTTGCCGCAGCTCTTCAACGTGCTGCAGGGCACGATGTCGCTGGTCGGTCCGCGCCCGCATGCGATCGACATGCGCACCGAGCAACGGCTCGGCGCCGACATCACCGACCTGTATGCGCACCGCCACCGCGTCAAGCCCGGCATCACCGGCTGGGCGCAGGTTCACGGTGCGCGGGGTGCGACCCAGACCACCGCACAGCTCGCCCGGCGCGTCGAGCTCGACCTGCACTACATCAACCACTGGTCGCTCAGGCTGGACCTGAAGATCCTCGCGCTGACCTGGCGCGCCGTGATCCAGCGCACCAATGCCTTCTGAGCCGGGCAGGGCAGGATGAACCAGCATCTGTTCGGCACGGCAGCGTCCCGCGACGGGTTCCTGCGCCCTGCGTCGGCGCCGCCGGTGCGACTGAGCTACCACCTCGTGGCGATGAGCGCGGCGCTGTTCCTGCTGCTCGATCCGCTGAGCCTGCTGGCCGCTGCCTGGCTGGCCTTGCCGATGCAGGCCGGCAGCGCAGGACTGCGCGCCGACCTCGGCGCCGCTGCCCTGACTGCCGCGCTGGTGGCGGCCGTGCTGGCCCTGTTCATCCTCGACGACCCGCGCTTCGACGGCGGGGCCAGCAGCGGCCGCAGCGCGCCCGTGCTGGGCGCGCATGCGCTGCGCTTCGCGCTCTTCGTGCTGCTGCTGCTCGGACTCGTCGCGGCCAGCGGGGTGCTGGAGACGCTGCCGTGGGCCTGGCTGCTGTCCTGGCTGGCCGGCAGCCTGCTGCTGACCAGCCTGTCTCGCGTGCTGGTCGCGCGCGGGCTGCAGCGCCTGCAGCGTGCCGGCCGGCTCACCGAGGTCATCGCGGTGGTGGGGGCCGGCCAGGCGGCGCAGCGGCTCGTGCACGCGCTGCGCCGCGACAGTGCCCACAGCATCGAGCTGCTCGGCGTCTTCGACGACGGCTTCGAGGGCGCGCTGCCGTCCGAGGCGCGTGCGCGCGGCACAGTGCCCGACCTGGTCGCGCTGGGCCAGTCACGCAAGATCGACTGGATCGTGCTGGCGCTGCCCGCTCAGGCCGAGTACCGCCTGCCGCAGGTGCTCAAGCAGCTGAAGGCTTTGTCGGTGCCGATCGGGTTGTGCCCGCGCCGTCTCGCCGCCGACCTGGTGCGGCCCGGCGTGGCCTATGTCGGCGACCATGTGCCGGTCGGGCTGCTGGCGCAGCCGGCGGCAGGCGGGCTGGACGGGATGGTGCAGGCCGGCGAGTCGATGGCGCCGCGCTGGATCGTCACCCTGGTGCTGCTGGCGCTGGCGGTGGTCGGCGCGTCGCTGCGGCGCGCCGCGGCATTCTTCCGCGTGGCCACGCCGCAGCCGAAGTCGGCGCGATGCATCAGCCTCGATGGCTACGACCTGGCCAGCTTCACCGAGCGCGCGGCGTGCTTCGGCCGGCATGACTTCGGCTATGTCGTCACGCCGAATGCCGACCACCTGATCCGCCTGCATGACGACGCGGCGTTCCGCGCGTCATACGCCGCCGCGGCCTTCGTGCTGCTGGACAGCCGCTTCGTCGCCAGGCTGCTGCGCGTCACGCGCGGCCTGGTGCTGCCGGTGTGCCCGGGCAGCGACCTCACGGCCGCCCTGCTGCGCGAGGTGATCACGCCGGACGACCGAATCGTGCTGGTCGGCGGCACCGAGGCGCAGGCGCAGCAGTTGAGGCAGCGCCACGGCCTGCGCCAGCTGGTGCAGTTCGTGCCGCGGATGGGCTTCATCCACGATCCGGCGGCCGTGCAGGTCTGCCTGCGCTTCGTCGAGGCGCACAGCCCGTTCCGCTTCTGCCTGCTGGCCGTGGGTTCGCCGCAGCAAGAGGTGCTGGCCCAGGCGCTGCGCGAGCGCGGCCGCGCCCGCGGGCTCGCGCTGTGCATCGGCGCATCGATCAACTTCATCACCGGCGAAGAACGCCGCGCACCCGGCTGGATGCAGCAACTCGGCATCGAGTGGCTGTACCGGCTGGTGCAGGACCCGGTCCGGATGGCGCACCGCTATCTGGTGCGCGGGCCGCGCGTGTTCGGGGTGCTGCGCGGCAGCGAAGTGGTGCTGCGGCCGCCTGGCCGGATGCCGGCTCAGCGCGTCGACCAGCGCGGTAGCAGCCGGCCCTTCTCGTCGAATCGGTAGTGGCCCTCGATCCATCCCGTGCCGAACAGCACGAGCACCCGGTCGTAGTAGTTGCTCGAGGCGTTCTGCGGCGCGTTGCGCACGCGCTCGCGCTCCCGTGCGAGCCCGGCCGTGTCGCCCAGCGCACTGAGGAAGGGCAGCAGGGCACCGGAGTAGCCGATCGGCGAGTAGTCGGCGCGCAGCGCCGCGCCGGTCAGCGGATTCACTTTCTCGGGAGGCGCGCCGAGCTGTCGCGTCAGCGCGGCGAAGGGTGCCAGACGCTTGACCAGCGCTGCGCTGCCCGGCCCGGACATGCCCGCCCACAGGTAGACGCGGATGCCGTCGTAGCTGCCCGAGGGCGCGGCCTCGCTGTCGGGCCAGGCGCGGCCGGCCGAGTCGACCACCAGGTTGTCCGGCGCCACGCCGGCGCTGAAGATCTGCGGCGCCAGGCGCAGGTAGCCGTCCCAGATCGGCTGCCACGGCCCCTGCGGATCGACCACCGCGAGATAGCGGAACATGAAGCCCGGCAGGTAGCTCGGGTTGATGCGGAAGCGGCCCTTGTCGAGCACGAAGCCGACCGGGCCCGACAGCAGCACCGGACCGCTGGCGCCGGCCTGCGCCACCTCCTTGGCCTGAACTTGCGCCAGCAGGCGGCGGCCGGTGTCCGCATAGTGCGGCGCGTTCCACAGGCGGGCCGCCTCGAGCAGGCTGTAGGCGATCCACAGGTCGCCGTCGCTGGCGGCATTCGGGTCCTTCACGCCCCAGCGGCCGTCCTCGCGCAACCCCCACAGCCAGGCCGGCAGGCGCTGCCCGAGCTGGCCCTCGGCGAGGTTGTCGGAGGTCCACTTCAGCATCGTGTCGAAGCGGGCACGGTCGTTGGCGACGAGCGCGAAGAACAGCCCGTAGGACTGGCCTTCGGAGGTGCTCTTGCGCTCGAAGGTCAGATCGATGATGCGGCCGTCGGCCTGCAGGAAGCGGCCGGCGAAACCGTCCCAGGCCGGCCAGTCGGAGGCGGCCTGCGCCTGCGTGCACAGGCCATACAGGGCCCAGGCGATCAGCCACGGGGTTCGACGGTGGGCGGTGCGCAGGCGAGGCCGGATGCTCGGTGTCATGGCGGCACGCTAGCCACGGCCGCAGGGCGGGTCTGTGCGCTGTCGAACCCAGGACCGGCCCGATGAGTGCCCTGTCACCCTGGGTCGTGCCCGCGCTGATGGCCGCGGCGATGGCGCTGGTGTCGCTGCCGTTCTTCAGCTTCCTCGACGAGCCGCCGGGCGGCGGCGAACGTGTCTCGACCCTCGACGGCCTGCGCGGCTTCCTCGCGCTGGCCGTGTTCGCCTTTCACCTGGCGATCCTGCCGGGCTTTCACGCCACCGGTGAGTGGCGCGTGCCGGACGCGCGCTTCGTCGGCGCGCTCGGGCCGGTGGGCGTGTCGCTGTTCTTCATGGTCACCGGCTTCCTCTTCTGGGGCCGCCTGCTGCGCACGCAGGGTCGGCCGGGCTGGCGCCGGCTCTACCTCGGCCGCCTGTTCCGCATCGCGCCGATGTACCTGGTGGTCGTGATCGCGATGCTCGGGGTGGTGTTCGCGCGCAGCGGCTTCGCGCTGCGCGAGCCGCCGGCGCAGGTGCTGGGTGCGGTGCTGCAGTGGCTGGCGCTGGGCCTGATCGACACCCAGCCCGACGTCAACGGCGAGGCGGCGCGGCACGTGCTCGCCGGCGTGACCTGGACGCTCTGGTACGAGTGGGTCTTCTATGCGCTGCTGCCCGTGTGGGCGGCGGCGGCCCGCTGGCGCCGGCATCTCGGCGCGGTGCTCGTGCTGCTGTTCGCCTGCCTGGCCGCCAAGCGGCTGTGGCAGGTGGATGCGCTGGGCCTCGCGGCGCTGTTCGCGATCGGCATGGTGGTCGCTTCGCTGCGCCACGCGCAGCCGGCCTGGGCATGGCCCCGTGCGCTGGGATCGAGCGTTGCCGCGCTGTGCCTCGCCGGCGCGTTCGCTGCGCCCGGGGGCGGCTACGGTACCGGCACGGCCTTGCTGCTCGGCGTGTTCTTCCACGCCGTGTGCGCGGGCGCCACCCTGTTCGGCCTGCTCGGCGGCCGCGGGGCGCAGCGCCTGGGCACGGTCAGCTACAGCCTCTACCTGATGCAGGGGCTGTTGCTGACCGCGCTGTGGGCGATCGCGCCGGTGGCGGCGTTCGCGCAGTCGTCGCCGGCCGCACATGGCGCGGTCGGCATCGTCGGCGCGGTGCTGCTGGTGCTGGCGTCGGCGGCGGGTTATGCCGGCGTCGAGCGGCCCGGCATCGCACTGGGCCGGCACGTCGCGGCGCTCGCGCGGCGCCCACGGCCGAGCGCCAGCAGCGCCGCCAGCAGCCCGATGCCGTAGGCCGGATCGACGGCGCCCGCGCCGGCGGCCTCGGGTGCCGCTGCAGTCGGCACGCCGCTGGGCGATTCGGCAGCCGTGGCCGCGCCGGTGACGCTGAACGCCGTGGCGGTGAACGCCGCCTGGGTCGGCGTCAGCAGGCCGATCGCGCCGCTGGTGGCGCCGGCCGGGATGGTCACCGACACCTGCGTGTCGCTGAGCACGGTGAAGTTCGCATTCTTCGCCTCGCCCACCCAGACCTGGCTCACGCCGCCCAGGCCGCTGCCGTTGACCGTGACGACCGTTCCCGCCGGGCCCGACGCGGGCAGGAAGTTCGAGATCGCCGGCGCGCCGCCAACCGGTGCGGGCGCGGAAGGCGGAGCCGGCGAGGGCGCGGCTGCTGCGGGCGGCGGTTCGGCCGTCGACGACGGGCTGCCGCCCCACAGCCTGTTCAGCAGCGCCATCTTGTCGGCCCGCACCTGGAGCTGGTCGTCGAGGATGCCGCCCGTGTCGCCGCTGTTGGGCGTGTAGCACCAGTAGAAGCTGCTGCGCATGCCCTTGGCGATGAGATAGTCGACGAAGGCGTTCTGCCACACCACGTCGGCTTGGCCGCCGGTGCCATTGCCGTACTTGCCGCCCCACTCGCCGGGCACCACCGGGTGCTTGCCGGCAAACTGGCCGAACAGTGTCTCCCAGTCGGCCGCCAGGTTGGCGGGGAAGCTGGCCGCGCCGAACGATGACTTGACGTAGACGTCGGGCCCGTAGGTGTGCGGCGACAGCACCAGCTTGTCGGCCGGGATGTCCAGCGGCTGGTAGGCCTGGGGCTGGAAGTCCTCGCCCCAGTTCATCGCGATGTTCGAGATCTCGCGGCTGTCGAAGTTGCCGTTGATGCCCTGCACGAAAATCAGCAGGTTCGGGTTGGCCGCGAGCACTGCCGAGGCGGCCGCCTCGGCGGCCGGCTTCCAGTAGTAGACCGGGTCGGTCACGTTCGCGTCGCCGCTGCTCCAGCGCACGATGCCGTTGGGCTCGTTGTAGACATCGATGGCGAAGAAATGCGGCAGCCCGGCGTAACGTTTGGCGACGAAGACGAGGTCGCGCAGCCAGTGTTCCTTCGTGTACGCCTGCCGGTTGTAGACCAGGCCGAAGTCGGCCGGGTTGGAAACGAACCAGTGCGGATACTGGCGCTGCATCGACACGCTGTGGAAGTCGAGCATCACGTACATGCCCTGGCGGTCGGCCTCGGCCATCCAAAGGTCGAGCGCCTGCAGCGGCGTCTTGCCGATCAGCTCGGGGTTTTTGCCCGCATCGATGTAGCTGAGCTGGTCGACCGGCGTGGCGTTGTAGAGCGTGTCCGGCACGAAGGGCAGGCGGATCGCGTTGAAGCCCAGGCTCTTCATCTGCGCGATCTGCTCTTTCCAGCCCATCGCCCAGAGGTACTGCGGTTGCAGGATCAGGGCGTTGAAGCCGTAGTGGCTCACCCCGCGGATCTGCAGTTCCTTGCCCGACGGATCGAGGATCCGGCCGGCTTGCGCGGAGTAGCCCGCGGCCAGCACGCTGGCGCTGGCCAGCATGAAGACGATGGCGCCGAGCGCGCGAGACGCTCGGGCGAGGAAATTGGCGGACATGGCTGTCCCTCCCACAGGGGTGGCGGAATCGTTTCGGGGGCGGCCCCTTCGCTCGCTCTCACGCAGTGGTAGGCGGCTGCGAGTGGGGCGCCAGGCTTGGGCTCAGCGACTGTCTGTGCGCTGGCCCACTGAAGACTAGCTCACGCGGAAGAAAGTTCGCCGTCTATGCGGTAACGCACGGTAAGGGAGCAACGTTCTGCCATCAAGGCCAGGGCTCGTCCGTCTCTGCGGCGCTGGGTGCCCGAGCACACCGAGGCGATGAAGGCGCTGCAGCTCCAGCCGCCTGAGGAGATCGCCTTCGCGACGGCCGCCCTGGCGCTGCGCTTCGGCGAGCGCGGCGTGGGAGAAACCGGAGGGCACCGGCCCGCGCCCGTCACGGCCGAGCAGCTGATCGAGGCGCGGCGGCCCGGGGACATCGGCCACAGTCTGTGGACGACCTTGCAGCGCGTGCAGGAGAACGTGATCCGCAGTGGCCAGCCTGGCCGCAGCGCCCAGGGGCGCCGGCCGCAGACCCGGCCCGTGGGCAGCATCGACCGCGGCGTGAGCCTCAACCGCGCGCTGTGGATGCTGGCCGAGGAGATGCGCAAGCTGAAGGGCTGACCTGGCCGCCCGAGCGCGCCAAATTCAGCCTTGAATCTGGCGCGCTCACCGTGCCGTACCGGCCCGACCATCGGGCTGGTCTTCCCACGCGATCCGAGGAGGCGCGGCCTTGGTCGGCCAGTTGTCGACGCTCAAGCCGACGCTGACCGTTCTGGAGGCCACCGGCGGCTACGAGTTCGAGGCAGCGTGCGCGTTGCAGGCAGCCGGCCTGGCGGTGGCGGTGGTCAACCCGCGCACCGCGCGTGACTTCGGCCGCGCCATGGGCGCGCTGGCCAAGACCGACGCGCTGGACGCGAAGATGCTGGCGGCGTTCGTCCGAGTGCTGCATCAGCACCCCGAGCGCGAGCGTTTCGCCAAGCCGCTGGCCGACGCCGTGTTGCAGCGGCTGCAGGCCCTGGGGCTGCGGCGCCGCCAGTTCGTGCAGATGGTCACGTCCGAGCGCCAGCGCATGCGCATCTCGCACGTCGTCGCCGGGCCCAGCATCGAGCGCGTCATCGAGTTCCTCAAGACAGAACTCGGTGACTGCGATGCCAACGTGGCGGCGCACGTGCAGCGCCCCCACGCCGAACTCGCCGCGGCCCTGGCCAGTGGGCCGGGCATCGGCGCAGCCAGCATGGCGGTGCTGCTGGCCGAGTTGCCTGAACTGGGCAAGCTGGACCGGCGTCGCGTCGCAGCCCCATCCTCAAGACCCACTACGTGGGCGCGCCACGAACGTTGCCTCGGCGCCGCGCGGCAGAGCCGTCCTTCGTACCCAAGCCCGGTGGACGCCGACAGTGAACCGAGCGGCAGCGCCGCGGCGGCGCCTGATCGCGTCGATCCGATCGCGGGCGGTGTTGGGATATCATGTGCATGGCTTAAACATCCCGTGTGCATAGCGAGGATCTATGGAGATCAAGACCGCGCGACTCACGCTGCTCATCGACCCGAACAAGAAGGCCGCTTTCGAGCACCTGTGCGCGCAGCAGGACCTGACCGCCTCGCAGGTGGTGCGGCAGATGATCCGCGACTACCTCGCGCAGCATGGCGTCAGCTACGAGCCGAGCGGGAGCGAGACGCCGGCGCCCGCCGCGGCCGCACCGGCGAAGGCGCCGAAGGCAGCCTCCGCCCGGCAGCGCGGCGGCATGGCGAAGGCATCCACCAAGGCGTCCGGGTCGCGGCGCAAGGCTTGACCATGACCGGCCTGTCGCCGATCAGCCAGTGGCTGCACATCGACTGGATGCTGGGGGTCGCTCTGGCGTGGCTGGCGATCGGCGCGGCCGGCGTGCTGATGCTGCATCGACTCGCCCTGGTGGCGCATCTGCTGTTCCCGCTGGGCGGGCTGGCCGGACTGGCGCTGTTCGGCCTGTCGCTGGATGCGCTGCACAGCGCGCCCGAGGTGGCGGTGCTGCCGGTCGGCCTGCCGAGCCTGCCGTTCCACCTGCGGCTGGACAGCCTGTCGGCCTACTTCCTGATGGTGATCGGCGCGGCATCGGCCGGCATCTCGGTCTTTGCCGCCGGATACTTCCGCAAGGGCGAGGGCACGCCACCCGGGCTGCTGTGCCTGGAGTACCACGTGTTCCTGGCCAGCATGGTGGGCGTTGTCCTCGCCGACGATGCCTATGCCTTCATGGTGATGTGGGAGACGATGGCGCTGTCGTCGTACTTCCTCGTCACCGCCAACCACCGCATCCCCGAAGTGCGCGGCGCGGGCTACCTCTACATCACGATGGCGCGCGTCGGAGCCATCGCGATCCTGCTGTGCTTCGGCGTGCTGCAGGCGAACACCGGCGACTACACCTTCGACAACATGCGTGCGCAGTCGCTGTCGCCGTTCTGGGCGTCGGCGGGCTTCCTGCTGGCGCTGTTCGGCTTCGGCGCCAAGGCGGGCATCCTGCCGCTGCATGTGTGGCTCCCCGAAGCGCACCCTGCCGCGCCGTCGCCGGTGTCGGCGCTGATGAGCGGGGTGATGCTCAACACGGCCATCTACGGCATGTTGCGCGTGGCCTTCGACCTGCTGCATGTGCAGATCTGGTGGTGGGGCGCGCTGCTGCTCGCCCTGGGGTTGGCCACTGCGCTGTACGGCGTCGTCTTCGCTGCGGTGCAGACCGACATGAAGCGGCTGCTGGCCTATTCGTCGATCGAGAACATGGGGCTGCTGTTCGTCGGCATGGGTCTGGGGCTGATCTTCTTCGGCTACGGCATGCAGCCGATGGCGGCGCTGGCCTTGACCGCGATGCTCTACCACGTGGCCAGCCACGCGTTCTTCAAGAGCCTGCTGTTCCTGGGCACCGGCAGCGTGCTGCACGCCACCTCCGAGCGCAGCCTGGGCAAGCTGGGCGGGCTGATCCGCACCATGCCCTGGGTCGGCTGGCTCATGCTGCTGGGGGTGCTGGCCAGCGCGGGGCTGCCGCCCCTGGGGGGATTCGTCTCCGAATGGTTGCTGCTGCAGAGCTTCCTGTTCAGTCCGGGTCTGCCGGTGCCGCTGCTGACCATGCTGATCCCGGTGGTGGCCGCGCTGATCGCGCTGGTCGCGGCGCTGGCCGGCTACACGATGGTGAAGTTCTTCGGTGTCATCTTCCTGGGCCAGCCGCGTGAGGACAAGCTCTCGCAGGCCCACGACGCCGGGCGCTTCGAGCGCACCGGCATGGTCTGGCTGGTGGCGGGCTGCATCGCGCTGGGCCTGCTGCCGGTCCAGTTCATCGGGCTGCTCGATCCGGTGACGCGCCAACTCGTCGGTGCGGGGCTGGCCGAGCAGGTGGCCGCCAGCGGCTGGCTGCTGGCCCCCAGCAGCCTGGAGCAGGCCAGCTACGGGCCGGTGATCTTCCTGCTCGGCATCCTGGCCAGCTTCGCGCTTGCCTTCGTGCTGGTGCGCGTGCTGTACCACGGGCGTCTGCGGCGCAGCCTGCCATGGGCCTGCGGCTTCCCCTGGGGCACGGCGCGCATGCAGGACACGGCCGAAGGCTTCGGCCAGCCGATCCGGCAGATCTTCGAACCGTTCTTCCTGATGCGCCGCGACCTGCCCACGCCCTTCGACGAGTGGCCGCGCTACCGCGTCACGGTCGAGGATCACTTCTGGCGTTGGCTGTATCTGCCGATCGCCGCGCTCGCGCAGTACCTCGCGCGGCTGGCGTCGCTGATGCAGCAGGGGCGCATCTCGGTGTACCTGCTGTACAGCTTCGTCACGCTGGTGGCGACGCTGCTCGCGGTGATGCGATGAGCCTGAGCGGCTTCCTCTCCCAACTGCTGGAGATCGTGCTGGCGATCGCGCTGGCGCCGTTGTTGACCGGCTGGATCAACCAGTGGCGAGCCTGGCTGCAGAACAGGTCGGCGCCGAGCCTGTGGCAGCCCTACCGCATGCTGCACAAGCTGTTCAACAAGGAATCGGTGCTGGCAGACGACGCCTCGCGCCTGTTTCGCACCGCCCCATACGTGGTGTTCGGCTGCATGGTGCTGGCCTGCGCCATCATCCCGACCCTGTCGACCGACCTGCCGCTCGCGCCGGCGGCCGACGCCATCGCGCTGGTGGGACTGTTCGCGCTGGCACGCGTGTTCATCTCGCTGGCGGCGATGGACGTGGGCACCTCGTTCGGCACGCTGGGCGCGCGACGCGAGATGCTGATCGGCTTCCTCGCCGAGCCGGCGCTGCTGATGGTGCTGTTCTCGGCATCGCTGATCTCGCAGTCGACCTCGCTGACGACGATCGTGCAGACGCTGGCGCGCCGCGAACTGGCGATCTATCCCGGTTTGGCCTTTGCGGGCGTGGCCTTCACCATGGTGTCGCTGGCCGAGAACGCGCGCGTGCCGGTGGACAACCCGGCCACGCACCTCGAGCTGACGATGATCCACGAGGCGCTGATCCTCGAGTATTCGGGTCGCCACCTGGCGCTGCTCGAATGGGCGGCCAGCCTCAAGCTGTTCGCTTATTCGTGCATCGGGCTGGCGCTGTTCTTCCCCTGGGGCGTGGCCGACGCGCAGGCACCGCTGGCCATGCTGCTGGCACTGCCCGCGCTGCTGTTCAAGTTGGCCATCGGCGGCGTGCTGCTGGCGCTGCTGGAGGCGCTGTCGGCCAAGATGCGCATCTTCCGCGTGCCCGAGTTCCTGGCCACGGCCTTCCTGCTGGCGGTGATCGGCATGCTGGTCCACCTGCTGCTGGCGAGCTGACATGACCGCGCTGCTCACCCAGTTCGTCAACCTGCTCGGCGCGCTGCTGCTGATCCTGGCGTTCGCCATGATCTCGCAGCGCCGCGTCCTGTCGCTGATCCACCTGTTCACGATGCAGGGCGCGACGCTGGTGCTGGCCACCGCGGTGGTGGGGGTCGTGACCGACCAGCCGCACCTCTACCTGTCCGCCGGCGTGACCTTCGCGCTGAAGGTGCTGCTGATTCCCTGGCTGCTGCACCGCGTGATCGACCGGTTGCAGATCCGCTGGGACGTGGAGACGCTGATCAACATCCCGACCACCATGCTGATCGGCATCGGCGTCGTGATCTTCTCCTTCAACCTGGCAATCCCGATTTCGCAGTTGTCCGCGAAGCTCGCCAGCGGCACGCTGGGGATCGCGCTGGCCTGCGTGCTGCTGTCCTTCCTGATGATGATCACCCGGACCAAGGCAGTGCCGCAGGTGATCGGCTTCCTGGCGATGGAGAACGGCCTGTTCTTCGCCGCCACCTCGGCGACGTACGGCATGCCGATGGTGGTCGAACTGGGCATTGCGCTGGACGTCCTGATCGGCGTGCTGATCCTGGGCGTGTTCATGTTCCAGATCCGCGAGCAGTTCGACAGCCTGGACATCCGCCACCTCGAAAAGCTCAAGGACGACTGAGTTGAACGCACTGGCCTTCCTGCTCGGCATCCCGCTCGTCGGCGGGTTGGTGCTCGGCCTCGTGGGTCATCGCGACCACGCCCGCGACGTCAATGTGGCCTTCAGCACCGGCACCTTCCTCGCCGCCTGCGTGCTGACCGTGCAGGTGATCGACCATGGGCCGATGCTGGTGTGGAACAGCGAGTTCTACATCGATGCGCTGAATGTGTTCCTCGTCGCGCTGACCGCGTTCGTCGGGCTGACCACCTCGATCTTCTCCCGGCCCTACATGCGGGTGGAGCGCGACCACGGCAAGATGACGCCGCCGCGGCTGCGCCTGTACCACAGCATGTACCAGCTGTTCAGCTTCACGATGCTGCTGGCGCTGACCACCAACAACCTCGGCATCGTCTGGGTGGCGATGGAGGCGGCCACGCTGACCACCGTGCTGCTGGTCAGCGTCTACCGCACCGCCGCCAGCCTGGAGGCTGCCTGGAAGTACTTCATCCTGTGCGGTGTGGGCATCGCGCAGGCGCTGTTCGGCACGGTGCTGCTGTACATGGCGGCCGAGCAGGTGATCGGGCCCGAGGGCGGGGCGCTGCTGTGGACCCACCTCGACGCGGTCAAGGGACAGCTCGACCCCCACATCATCACGCTGGCCTTCGCGTTCCTCTTCATCGGCTACGGCACCAAGGTGGGGCTGGTCCCGGTGCACAACTGGCTGCCGGATGCGCATGCCGAAGGTCCGACCCCGGTGTCGGCCGTGCTTTCAGGACTGTTGCTCAACGTGGCGCTGTACGCCGTGCTGCGCTGCAAGATGCTGACCGACGGTGCGCTGGACAGCAGCCTGCTGTCAGGGCGGCTGATGATGGGCTTTGGCCTGCTGTCGGTGGTGGCGGCGGTGTTCTTCATCATCCGCCAGCGCGACGTCAAGCGCATGTTCGCCTACTCGTCGATCGAGCACATGGGCATGATGACCTTCGCCTTCGGCATGGGCGGTCCGATCGCCACTTACGCCGGGCTGCTGCACATGACCGTGCACTCCTTGGTCAAGTCGGCGATCTTCTTCGCCGTCGGCCACGCCACGCAGAAGGCGGGATCGCAGATCATGGACGAGATCCGCGGCCTGATCCGCGTCAGCCCGACCGTCGGCTGGGGCCTGATGCTGGGCGCGCTGGCGATCCTGGGCATGCCGCCGTTCGGGGTGTTCGCCAGCGAGTTCCTGATCGTCACCACGGCGATGCGCGACCAGCCCTGGGCCACGCCGTTCCTGCTGGTCGCACTCGGTCTGGCGTTCGCGTCGGTGTTCAGCCGCGTCCAGCCCATGGTGTTCGGCGAGACCACCCTGAAGCCATTGGCCCACCCACCGGCGCTGATTCCGGTGTTCGTGCACCTGGCGCTCGGCCTGATGCTGGGGCTGTACGTCCCGCCGTATCTCGATGCGTGGTACCGCCAGGCGGCGGCCATGCTGGGGCACTGAGCGATGGCGCTGTCGGACCTGCATCTCGAGCGTCGTCGTGTGCCGGCGCCGCTGCCGATCTGGCATGCGGACGTGGACCGCGAGGGCTGGCTGGCGGTGGCGCGCGAGCACGCACGACCGGGTGGCCGGCTGGTGTCGATGTGGGGCGTCGACCGCCACGACCAGGAGGGGGCGTTGGCCGCGTGCGCGGCCCTGGCCTCGCCGGACGGCCTGCTGTGCGTGACGCTGCCCCTGGCCGGGCCGGCGCAAGGCTTCCCGGACCTGTCGGAGCTCTTCGCCGGCGCGACGCGCATGCAACGCGCGATGGCCGACCTGAGCGGCCTGCATGCCGATGCCGCCCGGGACCAGCGTCCCTGGCTGGACCACGGCCTGTGGCGCGGCAGCCTGCCCCCGCTGGCGGCCCGCGCTCGGCCCGAGGGCGCAGACGCCGGCACCTTGCCCCGCGACTACCCCTTCGTGAGGGTCGAGGGCGACGGCGTGCACGAGATTCCGGTGGGGCCGGTGCATGCCGGCATCATCGAACCGGGACATTTCCGTTTCTCGGTGGTCGGCGAGAAGGTGCTGCGACTGGAGGAGCGGCTGGGCTACACGCACAAGGGGATCGAGCGTCGCTTCACCGAACTGACGCCGCTGCAGGCGCACCGGCTGGCGGGGCGCGTGTCGGGTGACTCCACCGTGGCCTATGCCTGGGCCTATTGCATGGCCCTGGAGTCCGCCTGCGATGTGCCGGCGCCCGAACGTGCCCAGTGGCTGCGTGCGCTGCTGCTCGAGCGTGAGCGCGTGGCCAACCACCTCGGTGACCTCGGCGCGCTGGGCAACGACGCGGCGCTGGCCTTCGGGCTGGCGCAGTTCTCGCGCCTGCGCGAGGACTGGCAGCGCCTGTCGAAGGATTCCTTCGGGCATCGACTGATGATGGACGCCATCGTGCCGGGGGGCGTGGCGCACGACCTGGTACCGACGCGGCGCGACGCCATGCTGCGACAGTGCGACGAGGTCGAGCGCGATGTGCACCGCCTGCGCCAGATCTACGACGAGCACGCCGGCCTGCAGGACCGCTTCATGACCACCGGGCGGGTGACGCCGGAATTGGCGGCGCGCCTCGGCCTGACCGGCATGGCCGGCCGTGCCAGCGGGCAGGCGGGCGATCTGCGCTGCGACCTTGGCTGGCAGCCGTACGGCCGCCTGGGGGCGACGCAGGCGACGCAACAGGGCGGCGACGTCGCCGCGCGCGTGGCCCTGCGTTTCGACGAGCTGTTCGAGTCGCTGCGCCTGATCCGCGAACTGTGCGGCAGCCTGCCCGACGGCGATCTGGCGAGCGAGGTGAGGGTGCCGCCGCGGGCGGCGCAGGGCACAGGGTGGGTCGAGGGATGGCGCGGCGAGGTGCTGGTGGCCTTGCACCTGGGCGACGACGGCCGCATCGTGCGCTGCCACTGCCACGACCCCTCCTGGCAGAACTGGCCCGTGCTCGAGCACGCCGTGATCGGCAACATCGTCCCGGACTTCCCGCTCATCAACAAGTCGTTCAACCTGAGCTACTCGGGGCACGACCTCTGAGCCTGACGGAACCCGACCATGTGGCAGATCCTGCGCCAGATCACCCGCACCGGCCTCCTGACCGAAGCGCCGCCGAGGCTGGACGACGCCGAACTCGCCGAAGTGCGGCGCATCCACGACGACCTGCTGGCCATCCTCGGCCAAGCGCTGACGATCCGCGAGGTCGATGCCGGCTCCTGCAACGGCTGCGAGCTGGAGATCCACGCACTCAACAACCCCTACTACAACCTCGAGGGGCTGGGCATCAAGTTCGTCGCCAGCCCACGCCACGCGGACATGCTGCTCGTCACCGGGCCGGTGTCGCGCCACATGCAGGAGGCGTTGCGCCGAACCTGGGAGGCGATACCGGAGCCCAAACTGGTGGTCGCGGTGGGTGACTGCGGATGCGACGGCGGCATCTTCGGCGAGAGCTACGCGAGCTGCGGCAAGGTGGCCAACGTGATCCCGGTGGACGTGGCGGTGCCGGGCTGTCCGCCACCGCCCATCGACATCCTGCGCGGCATTCTTCGGGCGGTGAAGCTGCGCCCCGCGGGCGCGCGAGCACCGCAGCCGTAGTCCTGCTTGAATCCTGGGGGGGCAGGGTCCACCCGCCCCCGGTTCAAGGGGATCGACGGTAAATGGGCGAACCGCTAATTTCGGTCCGTTTGCCTTCGGTCACAAAGGGCTCGATGGAACTGCGATATGCCTACCCGGCCTTGCCGGGGCATTGCCAGGATGACGCACCGCTCGAAGCGGGGCGGGGGCATGGCGGCGCGGTCACACCCGAGGTGGTGATGCTGATGGTGGTGTCCGGCAAGGCGCTCGACGTGACCTCGCTGCTGCGTGAGTTCTGGGCTGGTGCGCGCAGGCCACCGACCGGACAGCCCGTGGGCGACGCGCTCGACGACCTGGCGCAGGCGCTGCTGGCGTCGACGCAGACCCCCTGCGGGGCAGATTGCTGGAGCTGCGACGCGGCGGGCAACTGTCCTTACCCGGCGCCCGGCGCCGGAGACTCGGTGCCGCAGCCCGCCTCAGTGCTGATCGCCACGCGGCGCATCGGATTGCTCGCCACCTTGCTCCCGGTGCTGACGACGCGATCCGGGATCCGAACCGCCGGCGCGCCGATCCTCGACGCCACGGCCCTGCTGCCGGCGCTGCTGGAGCGCCGGCCCGATGTGCTGCTGCTCGATTGGCCGTTCGTGGCGGCGCTGGGGCGGCATGTGCTGCGCCAGGTCCACCGCCAGTTGCCCGGCCTGCGCGTCCTGCTGATGTGCGAACGGCCCAGCGCCGCGCTCGTCGACTGCATGCTCGACCATCGCTTCCACGGCTACCTGCTCGATGCGCAATTGCCCACGGCGGGGCCGCGGGCGATCGACGCGGTGCGGCGCGGCGAACTCTGGATGCCGCGTGCCGTTCTCTTGCAGGCGCTGCGCGAGCGTGCGAACGTGGATTGGCCTGAACCGGTGCGCATCGATCGTGACGGCACCGGCGTCGCCGGCAGCGAAGGGCCCCATGCGCTCACACCGCGCGAGGCCGAGATCGTGGCGCACCTGCGCCAGGGTTGCACGAACAAGGAGATCGCGCGCCGGCTCGGCATCATGGAAGACACGGTGAAGAAGCACCTGCAGAGTGTCTTCGGCAAACTCGGCGTGCGCCGCCGCAGCCAGGTGGCCCTGCATGGCGTCTCCCACGGCGCCCCCGGTGCGGCGGCCCTCGGCTGAACCTGGCCGCGGCCCGATGCCGCGGCACCCCCTGTCCCGTTACATGCGCCACGTGCCGCGCGTCGCGCAAGGCATGGCCGTGCCCCGCGGACGGGGGGGAGTTCCTCTTTCGTGGAATGTCGTGTCCGGACGCGCGATGCCATCGTGCATGCGTTTGCTGTCGGCCACGCAGGGTTGATCGAACCATCGGAGCCGCCGCAAAGCGCTTGGCAGCAGCGTGTGCTGTCGAAGGCCTCGGATCGGCATGGTGGCTCGGCAATGACCGCCGCGAAAGCTGGCCCGATTCAGGTCACCACCTGGAGAGAAGAGCATGAAGAAGCGTTACTTGGCGGCACCCGTGGCCCTGGTGCTGGGTGTGTTGGCGGTGTCGGCCTCGGCGGCGGACCTCAGCAACCTGAGCGGGCAGTCCTGCGGCGCGTCGACGGGGACCTGGCACTTCGTCAACAACCAGACCGGCGGGGCCGGCCCGGGGACACTGAATGCGACCTGGTCCTCCGGCAACAGCTGCACGGTCAGTGCGTCGACAGTCAACAAGTCAAACCAGCACTTCTACTGCACGGCCTCGGGCTCCTTGCTGGGCGCGTCGACCAACCTGCCGGGCAGGCTGGTGCTGTCGGACTTCACCTGCGGGGTGACACCTCCTCCTCCCCCGCCGTGCGATACGAAGACGGACCCGGATTGCAAGTAGTAGGCGTACCGCCGCACTTGCGACGCCGCCCCGCGGAGGCCAGCGTGCCTCCGCGGGCGCCTCGGAACCCTGGAGAACCCACGCGATGAACCCGCTCACCCGCCTGATCGGCAGTCTCACCCTCGGCCTGGCCACATCGGGTGCCGTCCTGGCGCAGACCGTGGTGGACCTGCCGCCGAACCTGAAAGCCTGGCCCGCCGGCAACATCTCGCTGGTTTCGAGCAGCGACGGCACCACCACGCTGCGCTTCGCCACCACCAGCTGGAACAGCGGCACCGGTCCGCTCGAACTCGTGGCAGGGGCGGTGGACACCGGATCCGGCAGGCAGAAGGTCAGCCAGCGCATCTACCTCAGCGACGGCAGCGCGTTCCTGCACGACGCCGGCTGGTTCGAATACCACCCCGGCCACGACCACATCCATTTCGACGACTACGCGCTGTACACCCTGCAGCCGGTCAACGCACCCGGGGGCTCGCAGCGCATCGGCGCGAAGACGACCTTCTGCGTGATGGACAACACCAAGGTCAACAGCGCGCTGCCGGGCGCGCCGGCGTCGGCGGTGTACAGCAGCTGCGGACGTTTCGTCCAGGGCATGTCGGTCGGCTGGGGCGACACCTACGGCGCTCACCTGAGCGGCCAGGAGATCGACTTCACCGACAACGCCGATGGCATCTACCAGCTGAAGATCGACATCGATCCGAAAGCGAACATCGTCGAGAGCGACAAGTCCGACAACGCCTCGTGTGTCCTGCTCGATATCAAGAAGCCCAGCATGGTGACGGTGCTCGACTTCAGCGGCAGCTGCTCGACCGTGACGTCGATCACGCCGAATTCCGCCAGCCTGGGCACGACCGTGCAGGTCACGCTGACGGGCTACGGCTTCGCGGCCGGCATGCCGATCAGCTTCGAGGGCGGCCAGGGCGTGCGCCCGGTGGCGAGCAACGTGCAACTGGTGACTGACACCGAGTCGCTGGACACGATCACCGCGACGGTGACGGTGCCGAAGAAGAAGAACCCCGGGCGCAACCCCGTCTGGGACGTCCGGGTTGGCTCCGGTGGCGTGCTGCCCAAGGCCTTCACGGTCACGCGCTAGGCGTGACGCTTCCTGCCCCGCAAACGAACGGGGCCCGCAGCGCGGGCCCCGAGTTGCCGACGCGACGCGTTCAGTCGTCAGAAACCGTCACGCCGACAGCGTTCACCTGACGCTCGGCCATGTCGACAGGCCGGATGTTCTGCGCCAGCTGACCCTTCGGGCCCTGAACGAGCTCGAAGCGCACCTTGCTGCCCTGCTTCAGGGTGCGAAAACCTTCCATCTGGATGGCCGAGAAGTGCGCGAAGACATCCTCGCCGCCGCCCTCGGGTTCGATGAAACCGAAGCCCTTGGCGTCATTGAACCACTTCACGGTGCCGATCAGCATGGCTGCTCTCCTCAAAGCAGCCGGGATTCTCGAATGCGGCTCGCCGACGTGTCAAGGAAGCTGCGGCGGCACGGTTGCCACCGGGCCCGGACGCGCCGCGAGCAGCCGGACTTTGGGTGCCATTTCGCACCCTTGTGATTGGCACGAATGGTGCAATATCCGCTGCACTGACCGGGACCACGGTCAACTCGATAGAATGTTTTCATGCCCGACGACACCCCGCCAATCCCGCCCGTGCCTCCCGGCAAGGGCTTGCCCGACGACGGGCAGGGAGCGGTCGTCGCCGAACGCCGGACGCAGCGCACCCAGCCGCCTCGCATGTACCAGGTGGTGATGCTGAATGACGACTACACGCCGATGGAGTTCGTCGTCATGGTGCTTCAGGAATACTTCAAACGCGACCTCGAAACCGCGACCCAGATCATGCTGAAGATTCACCATGAGGGTCGAGGCGTCTGCGGCGTCTACTCCAAGGACGTTGCCGCGACCAAGGTTGAACTGGTGCTGGCTGCCGCTCGGCGCGGCGGTCACCCTTTGCAGTGCATTATGGAGGCCGCATGATTGCCCAGGAACTCGAAGTCAGCCTGCACATGGCGTTCGTCGAGGCGCGCCAGCAGCGCCATGAGTTCATCACGGTGGAACACCTGCTGATGGCACTGCTCGACAACCCCTCGGCCGCGGAGGTGCTGCGCGCCTGCTCGGCCAACGTGGACGATCTGCGCAAGAGCCTCGCCGGCTTCATCAAGGAGAACACCCCCACCGTGGGCGGCACCGACGAGGTCGATACGCAGCCCACGCTGGGCTTCCAGCGCGTGATCCAGCGCGCGATCATGCACGTGCAGTCCACCGGCAGCGGCAAGAAGGAAGTGACCGGCGCAAACGTGCTGGTGGCGATCTTCGGCGAGAAGGATTCCCATGCCGTCTACTACCTGCACCAGCAGGGCGTGACCCGCCTGGACGTGGTCAACTTCATCGCCCATGGCATCAAGAAGAGCGATCCGCCGGAACCGGCCAAGCCCAGCGAGGGCAGCGCCGGCAACGAGGGCGAGAAGGAAGAGGGCGAGGGCAAGGGCTCGCCGATCGACCAGTTCACGCAGAACCTCAACCAGCTCGCGCGCGAAGGCAAGATCGACCCGCTGATCGGCCGCGAGCACGAGGTCGAGCGCGTCATCCAGATCCTCTGCCGCCGGCGCAAGAACAACCCGCTGTTGGTGGGCGAGGCCGGCGTGGGCAAGACCGCCATCGCCGAGGGTCTGGCCTGGCGCATCACGCAGAACGATGTGCCGGAAGTGCTGGCGCAGTCGGTGGTCTACGCGCTCGACATGGGCGCCCTGCTCGCCGGCACCAAGTACCGGGGCGATTTCGAGCAGCGACTCAAGGGGGTGCTCAAGCACCTGAAGGATCAGCCGAACGCGATCCTCTTCATCGACGAGATCCACACCCTGATCGGCGCCGGCGCCGCCTCGGGCGGCACGCTGGATGCGAGCAACCTGCTCAAGCCGGCGCTCAGCTCCGGCTCGATGAAGTGCATCGGTGCGACCACCTTCACCGAGTACCGCGGCATCTTCGAGAAGGACGCGGCGCTGTCGCGACGTTTCCAGAAGATCGACGTGGTCGAGCCGTCCGTCGAGCAGACAGTCGAGATCCTCAAGGGCCTGAAGTCGCGCTTCGAGGAGCACCACAGCGTCAAGTACGCGCTCGGCGCGCTGCAAGCTGCGGCCGAGCTGTCGGCGAAGTTCATCAACGACCGCCACCTGCCCGACAAGGCGATCGACGTGATCGACGAGGCCGGTGCCGCACAGCGCATCCTGCCCAAGAGCAAGCAGAAGAAGACGATCACGCGCGCCGAGGTCGAGGACATCGTGGCAAAGATCGCGCGCATCCCGCCGACCAGCGTGTCCAGCGACGATCGCAGCAAGCTCAAGAGCCTGGACCGCGACCTGAACAGCGTGGTGTTCGGCCAGGAGCCGGCAATCGAGGCGCTGGCCTCGGCCATCAAGATGGCGCGCTCGGGGCTGGGACGCCCGGACAAGCCGATCGGTTCGTTCCTCTTCTCGGGTCCGACTGGCGTGGGCAAGACCGAGGTGGCGCGCCAGCTCGCCTACATCCTCGGCATCGAGCTGATCCGCTTCGACATGTCGGAGTACATGGAGCGCCATGCGGTGAGTCGCCTGATCGGCGCGCCGCCGGGCTATGTGGGCTTCGACCAGGGCGGCTTGCTGACCGAGGCGATCAGCAAGAAGCCCCATGCCGTGCTGCTTCTCGACGAGATCGAGAAGGCGCATCCGGACGTCTTCAACGTGCTGCTGCAGGTCATGGACCATGGCACCTTGACCGACAACAACGGGCGCAAGGCCGACTTCCGCAACGTCATCATCATCATGACGACGAACGCCGGCGCCGAGACGATGAACAAGGCGACCATCGGCTTCACGAGCGCGCGCGAGCAGGGCGACGAAATGGGCGACATCAAGCGCCTGTTCACCCCCGAGTTCCGCAACCGCCTCGACGCGATCGTGAGCTTCCGCGCGCTGGACGAGGAGATCATCCTGCGCGTGGTCGACAAGTTCCTGCTGCAGCTCGAGAGTCAGCTGGCCGAGAAGAAGGTCGAGGTCACCTTCACCGACGGCTTGCGCAAGCACCTGGCCAAGAAGGGCTTCGACCCGCTGATGGGAGCGCGGCCGATGCAGCGGCTCATCCAGGACACCATTCGCCGCGCGCTGGCCGACGAGCTTCTGTTCGGGCGCCTGGTCGACGGCGGTCGCCTGACGGTGGATATCGACCCCGACGGCAAGCCGGTGCTCGACATCTCGCCGCCGAAGAAGAGCGACAAGCCGAAAGCGGAGCCGGCGACCGCCTGATGCGATTCTGACGGTGAACGAAGGGGCCTTCGGGCCCCTTCGTCATTTCGGCGCGCCGGCCGGGTCCTGGCGGTAGTAGGCGGCGAGCAGGTCGTATAGCGCGGGATGTTCGGCCTGCAGCGACGCGGCGTCGACGAAGAACAACTCCGAGGCCACGGCGAAGAACTCGTCGATCGCCTCCGCGCCGTAGGGATCGATCGCGGTCTGCTCGCCGGCATCGATGCGCGCGCAGAACGCCGACCATTCCGGCTCGAGCACGCCCAGCCAGCGGGCCCGCGCCGCGCGGTCGGGCAGCAGCGGCACGCCGTCGGCGGCCCCGTCGCGCATGTCGAGCACATGGGCAAACTCGTGGACCACGACGTTGTAGCCCCAGGCCGCGCTGTCGCCGGCGTCGGCCACGTCGCGCCACGACAGCATCACCGGGCCGCCTTCCATCGCCTCGCCGGAGAGTTCCTCGTCGTAGTGGTGCACGATCCCGTCCTCGTCCATCACCTCGCGGCGTGCCACCACGACGTCGGGGTGCACGACGATGCCCTTGAAGCCGTCGTACTGCGCAAGTCCGAGCCGCAGAATGGGCAGGCAGGCCTGCGAAGCGATCGCGACCGCCATGCCGTCGTCGATCTCCAGTCCCTGCATGCCGGCGAATTCCTTGTCGGCGAGGAAGAGGGTGGACAGTTCGCGAAGGCGCTGCAGGTCGCCCGCCGAGCGGGTGGCCAGAAAGGGAAATCGCGCCAGCGTGAGCTGCCAGAGCGCATCGGGGATGGCTCGCCGCTCGAGGGTCCGGGCTTCGCGCCGCCGGCGCCACCAGCCGGCGATCATCTTGCCAGCGGGATGCGGTCGAGCCCCGCACGCTTGAGGCGCAGCACCTCGGCGCGAGGCGGTTCGGCGCTGTCGCAGTCCCAGTCGCTCAGCACCTCGCGCACGAAACCGGGCGCGAGGTCCTCGTGTGCCGGACGGTGCGTGTGGCCATGGACCAGCGTAGGCGTGCCGGCCTCGTGCATCCAGCGCACGGCGGTGGCCTTGTCGATGTCGACCCAGGCTTCGTTCGTCGCGGTGCGCTTGCGCTGTTCGCTGTGGTCGCGCATGGCGCGGGCCAGTCGCTGCCGCTCCGCCAGCGGTTTGGCAAGAAAGTCGCGCTGCCAGGCGCTCGAGCGCACCTGCCGGCGGAACGCCTGGTACTCGTGGTCGTCGAGGCAGAGCGCATCGCCATGCGCGAGCAGCAGGCGCTCACCGAAGGCGACGAGCACCGTCGGGTCGGACAGCGCACGCACCCCGCACTCGCGCAGCAACTCGCCGCCGACGAGGAAGTCGCGGTTGCCGCACATGAAGGCGACGGTGATGCGCGTGGCCGCCTCCGCCAGTGCATCGGCGCAGCGTGCCTCGAAGCCCGCATGGCGGGCGTCGTCGCCGACCCACACCTCGAACAGGTCGCCGAGGATGAATACCGCCGATGCCGGCGTTTCGCGCAGGTAGGTCGCCCAGGCCTCGAAGGTTCGTGGCGTGTCGGGCGCGAGATGCAGGTCGCTGATGAAGTCGATCGCCGTCCAGTCCGCCGGCGCGTCCAGCTCCCAGAAGCCCGGCAGCGGCGGCGGATGCGTCATCGTCAGCGAAGCCGCCTCAGGCGAGCACGGTCGCGCGCTGGATGAGCACGTCCTCCAGCGGCACGTCGCCATGGCCGCCGCTGCGGCCTGTCTTCACCTTCTCGATGGCGTCGACCACCTCGGCGCCGGCGACGACCTTGCCGAACACCGCATATCCCCAGCCGTCCTGCGACTGCGCCTTGTTGAGGAAGCCGTTGTCGGTGGCGTTGATGAAGAACTGCGCACTGGCCGAGTGCGGCGCCGAGGTGCGTGCCATGGCGATCGTGTAGTGGTCGTTGGTCAGGCCGTTGTGCGACTCGTTCTCGATCGGCGCCCGGGTTGCCTTCTGGCGCATGCCGGGCTCGAAGCCGCCACCCTGGATCATGAAACCGGGAATGACACGGTGGAACACCGTGCCGTCGTAGTGGCCGGCCTTCACGTACTCGACGAAGTTGGCGACGGTGACCGGCGCCTTGGCATCGTCGAGCTCGATCGTGATGTCGCCCTTGCTCGTCTGCAGTTGAACTTTGGTGCTCATGTCATTTCTCCACGGTGGCCTTGTTGATGGTGACGGGCTGCAGCGGCACGTTCTGATACGGCCCCTTGTTGCCGGTGGGCACAGCGCGAATCTTGTCGACCACTTCCATGCCGGCGACGACCTTGCCGAACACCGCGTAGCCGTTGCCGTCGCGCGACTGCGCAGCGTTGAGGAAGTCGTTGTCCTGTACGTTGATGAAGAACTGCGCGGTGGCCGAGTTCGGGTCCATGGTTCGCGCCATTGCCACCGTGCCGCGCCTGTTGTCCAGGCCATTGCGGCTTTCCAGCGGAATCGGTGCGCGCGTGGCTTTCTCCTTCATCTCGGCGGTCATGCCGCCGCCCTGGATCATGAAGTTTGGGATGACGCGGTGGAAGATGGTGCCGTCGTAGTGGCCTGCCTTCACGTAGTCGATGAAGTTGGCCACCGTCTTCGGCGCCTTGGCGGCGTCGAGCTCGAGCACGATGTCGCCGGCACTGGTGGCGAGCTTGACCGTCTGCGCCTGCGCGGCGAGGTGGGTGCCCAGGGCCAACGTGGCGGCGAGCAGGGCAGGACCGATTCGGCGGAACATCATGTGGCAGATCTCCTGGGTGGGATGGTTGGATCTCAGGGCGTCGTGCGGGCCGGTGCCTGCAGCAGCTGACGCACCAGGGCGAGCTTGCCCGGCAGGCTGCGGCTGTTCGGCTCGAGAAGCAGGGCGCGACCGTAGGCGCGCATCGCCAGCATCACTTGCACGTCGCCGAGGTTTTCGTGGGCAGCGGCCAGCGAAGGATTGGCGCGCAGGGCCTGGTCGAGCGCGGCCTTGGCACCGTCGTAATCGCCTGCGGCCGCCTTCAGGGCGGCGAGGTTGTTGTAGGGTTCGGGCAGTTCGGGATAGTCCTCGACGAGCCGTTCGAAGACCGTGCGCGCCTCGGTGCTGCGCTGCGTTTCCGCGAGCATCACGCCGACGAGGAAGCGCATCGTCGCGTCCTTGGGCTGCGTGTCAAGGTACCTCTCGGCGCGCTGCAGGGCCTCGGCGGTCTGGCCGGCGGCATGCAGCCGCTGCACCTCTGCGGCCTCGTCGGCCCATGCGGCGCCGCCGGCGAACACGAGGCAGATCAGCCAGGAACGCAGGATCCTCATTCGACGATGCGGGGGCAGGGGGGGTGGGCGGACATTGCGGTTTGCCTCGACACGATCGTCCGGGCCGTCCCGCTATACTGATTCGATTCTAGTTCAGGCCCCTCGACCGGACGCGTCGTGGGGCCGTCGAGGCAGCCGCGGATGGCGCTGTCTCGAGCCCCGCGATTTCCCCGCCGATCGGCCCATGACGCTGCGCATTCACAACACCCTTTCGCGGGACATCGAGACCTTCACGCCGATCGAGCCGAACCACGTGCGCATGTACGTGTGCGGCATGACGATCTACGACCTGTGCCATGTCGGCCACGCGCGCTTCCTGCTCGTGTTCGACATGGTCTTTCGCTGGTTGCGCACGCTCGGCTACCAGGTCACCTACGTGCGCAACATCACCGACATCGACGACAAGATCATCAAGCGCGCCGTCGAGCGCGGCATCCCGATCCGCCAACTCACCGCCGAGATGACGGCGGCGATGCACGAGGACATCGGCAAGCTGGGCGTCCTGCCTCCGACGCACGAGCCGCGTGCCACCGAGTACGTGCCACAGATGCTGGAGATGATCGCCACGCTCGAAACCAAGGGCCTTGCCTACCGTGCCGGCAATGGCGACGTGAACTATTCGGTGCGCAAGTTCCCCGGCTACGGCAAGTTGTCGGGCAAGTCGATCGACCAGTTGCGCGCCGGGGAGCGCGTGGCCGTGCTCGACGGCAAGGAGGATCCGCTGGACTTCGTGCTGTGGAAATCTGCGAAGGACAGCGAACCGCAGGACGCCAAGTGGGCCAGCCCTTTCGGCAGCGGCCGTCCGGGCTGGCACATCGAGTGCTCCGCGATGGGCTGCACATTGCTCGGCGAGCACTTCGACATCCATGGCGGCGGGCTCGACCTGATCTTCCCGCACCACGAGAACGAGATCGCGCAGAGCGAGGGCGCCAACGGCACGAAGTTCGTCAACGTGTGGATGCACAACGGCTTCCTCAATGTCGACAACGTGAAGATGTCGAAGTCGCTGGGCAATTTCTTCACCATCCGCGACGTGCTCAAGCATTACGACGGCGAGACGCTGCGCTTCTTCATGCTGCGCACGCACTACCGCAGCCCGTTCAACTTCAGCGACGCGAACCTCGACGACGCGCGCAGCGCGCTGCGACGGCTGTACACCGCACTTGACGGCATCGACCCGGCGCCAGCGGCTGAAGTCGACTGGAACCAGCCGCAAGCGGCCGCCTTCCGCGCTGCGATGAACGACGACTTCAACACGCCGCTGGCCTTTGCCGTGCTGTTCGACCTGGCCGGCGATGTCAACCGCACGCGCTCGGCGCAGACGGCCGCCTTGCTCAAGGCCCTGGCCGCCACGCTGGGCATCCTGCAACAGCCGCCGCGCAGTTTCCTGCAAGCTGGCAGCGGTGTGGACGAAGAGGCCATCGCCGCGCGGATCACCGCGCGCGCGCAGGCCAAGGCGGCGCGCGACTTCGCGCTGGCCGACCGAATTCGCCAGGAACTGGCCGCCGAGGGCATCGTCCTGAAGGACACGCCGCAGGGCACCACCTGGGTGAAGGGCTGACCCCGTGGCGCCGGCCAAGGCGGGGACCACCCCCGACTACTGGGATGACGCGTGCCGCCACCTGTCGCGTCGCGACCGGGTGATGCGCAAGCTCATCCCGCAGTTCGGCGAAGGGCGTCTGCAGAGTCGCGGCGACGCCTTCACCACGCTGGCACGCTCGATCGTCGGCCAGCAGATCTCGGTGAAGGCCGCGCAGTCGGTCTGGGAACGCTTCGTCGCGCTGATGCCCGAGCCGAGCACCCGGCTCAAGCCGGCCTCGGTGCTCGAACTCGCGGTCGATGACGCGCGCGCCGCCGGTCTGTCGGCGCGCAAGGTCGAGTACCTGTTGGACCTGGCGCAGCATTTCGAATCCGGCAGCGTCCATGTCAGGCAATGGCAGCAGATGGACGACGAGGCGATCATCGAGGAACTCGTCGCCATCCGTGGCATCGGCCGCTGGACGGCCGAGATGTTCCTCATCTTCCACCTGATGCGCCCGAACGTGTTGCCGCTGGACGATCTCGGCCTGCTCAAGGGCATCAGCCTGAACTACTTCAGCGGCGAACCGGTCTCGCGCGCCGAAGCTCGAGAGGTCGGCGACGCCTGGGCGCCGTTCCGATCGGTGGCCACCTGGTACATCTGGCGTAGCCTCGACCCGCTGCCGGTAGACTACTGACCCGTCGCAGGGAACAGCCGCACGAGGCGGAGGAAACCCACCCATGAGCAAACGTCATTTCCTGGAGTTCGAGCAGCCGGTCGCTGAACTCGAGTCCAAGATCGAGGAACTTCGCTACGTGCAGAGCGAGTCGGCCGTCGACATCTCGGAAGAGATCGACCGCCTGAGCAAGAAGAGCCTGCAGCTGACCAAGGACATCTACTCCAGCCTGACACCCTGGCAGGTGACGCAGATCGCGCGCCACCCGCAGCGCCCCTACACGCTGGACTACGTGGCCGAGATCTTCACCGACTTCCAGGAACTGCACGGCGATCGCCATTTTGCCGACGACCTCTCCATCGTCGGCGGTCTGGCGCGCTTCAACGGCCAGCCCTGCATGGTGCTCGGCCACCAGAAGGGCCGCGACACGAAAGAGCGCGCTCAGCGCAACTTCGGCATGTCGCGCCCCGAGGGCTACCGCAAGGCGCTGAGGCTGATGAAGCTGGCCGAGAAGTTCGGCCTGCCGGTGTTCACCTTCGTCGACACGCCTGGCGCCTATCCGGGCATCGGCGCCGAAGAGCGGGGTCAGTCCGAGGCGATCGGGCGCAACATCTTCGAGATGGCGCAGCTCGAGGTGCCGATCATCTGCACCATCATCGGCGAGGGCGGCTCGGGCGGCGCGCTGGCCATCAGCGTGGGCGACCAGACGCTGATGCTGCAGTACTCGATCTACTCGGTGATCTCGCCCGAAGGCTGCGCGTCGATTCTGTGGAAGACCTCCGAACGTGCGTCGGATGCCGCCGAGGCGCTGGGGGTGACCGCGCATCGACTGAAGGCGCTGCAACTGGTCGACAAGATCGTCAACGAGCCGGTTGGCGGCGCGCATCGCGACCACAAGCAGATGGCCTCGTTCCTCAAGCGTGCGCTGAACGACGCATTGCGCCAGGTCAGCGACCTGAAGCCCAAGGAATTGCTGCAGCGACGCTACGAGCGGCTGCAGGCCTACGGCCGCTACACCGACAGCAAGGAGCGCTGAGGCACTCGGCCGCAGCCGCGGTGGATCGGGAACGCATCGCCGTCGCGTGGAGCGGCGGGCGAGACTCCACGGCGCTGCTGCATGCCACGCTCGTGGCGGCGCAGCCGCTGGGCCTCGAGGTGCTGGCCTTGCACGTGCATCACGGGCTGAGTCCGAATGCGGACGCCTGGTTGGCACATTGCCAGAGCCAGTGCCGACGCTGGTCCCGCCGTGGCTTCGAGGTCAGGCTGCTGGTCGCTCGCCTGCAGGGCTGCCCCGAACGAAACGAGAGCATCGAAGCCTGGGCGCGCAAGCATCGCTACCGCGCGTTGCGCCAGATGGCGATGGAGCAGGGTGCCGACACCGTGCTGCTCGCGCACCACTGCCTGGACCAGGCCGAGACCGTGCTGATCCAGGCCCTGCGTGGCGGCGGCGTCGCGGGGCTGGCCGGCATGCCGCGCGAAACCGAGCGCGACGGCATCCACTGGGTTCGACCCTGGCTCGACCAGGAACCGCAGGCGATTGCGGCCTATGTGCGCCGACATCGGCTGCGCCACATCGACGACGAGAGCAACGCTGACCCGCGCTTCACGCGCAACCGGCTGCGCCTGCAGGTATGGCCGGCCCTCGAGTCGGCCTTTCCGCACGCCATGGTGGCGCTGGCCGACACCGCGGCCTGGGCGCAGCAGGCGACGGTCTGCCTCGACGAACTGGCGGCGATCGACCTCGCCGAGATGGCCGATGTGCATGGTCTCGCCGTCGCGCGCTGGGCGGGGGCGAGCCCCGCGCGGCGAGCCAACGCGCTGCGCCATTGGCTGCGCGCGCAACTCGGGCGTCCGGCTGCTGCCAGCCTCGTCACGCGCCTCATGGAGGAGTTGCCGCATGCCGGGCAGGGCGCGTGGCCGGCCGAGGGCGGTTGGTTGCGCATCTACCGAGGGTGTCTGAGCTGGTGGCCGGACGGAGCGTCGTCGCGCTCCGAGACCGCTCGCGAGGCCAGCTTGTGTATCCGCCGTGCTGGCCGCCATGTCCTGCCGGGCTGGGGCGGCGTGCTGAGCGTGCGTCGTGTGAGGGAGGGCGGCGTGCCGCTGGCCTGGCTGGCCCGAGTCGACCTGCGCGGGCGCGCGGGCGGCGAGCAGTTCCAGGCAGGCGTGGGGCGTCCTCCGCGAAGCCTGAAGAAGCAGTACCAGGCGATGGGCGTTCCTGCCTGGGAGCGCGAAGGGCCACTTCTCTTCAGCGGCGGCCAACTCGTCTACGTGCCCGGCCTCGGCCTCGACGCCCGTGTGATCGGCCTGCCCGGACAGGCGCTGGTCGAGCTGAGCTGGGAGGGCGAACCGCCCGGATAGAATGCGCGGTTCACGAGCGCGGCGTGACCCCCTTCGAGCAATCACCGCGATCCAGTCTCTCCATGGCACTCATCGTTCACAAGTACGGCGGCACGTCGATGGGCTCGACCGAGCGCATCCGCAACGTCGCCAAGCGTGTCGCCAAGTGGGCGCGGGCAGGGCACCAGATGGTGGTCGTGCCGTCGGCCATGAGCGGCGAGACCAACCGCCTGCTGGCGCTGGCCAAGGAGCTGTCGCCCGCGGCGACCTCGCCCGAACTGCAGCGCGAACTCGACATGATCGCCTCCACCGGCGAGCAGGTTTCGGTCGGTCTGCTCGCGATTGCGTTGCAGGCCGAGGGCATGGCGGCGGTCAGCTATGCCGGATGGCAGGTGCCGATCGCCACGGACAGCGCCTACACGAAAGCGCGCATACAGAGCATCGACGACCAGCGCGTGCGCGCCGACCTCGAGGCTGGCAAGGTGGTCATCATCACCGGCTTCCAGGGTGTCGACGAGGAGGGCAACATCACCACGCTCGGCCGCGGTGGCTCCGACACCTCGGCAGTCGCCGTGGCGGCGGCACTGAAGGCCGACGAGTGCCTCATCTACACCGACGTCGACGGCGTCTACACCACCGATCCGCGCATCGTCCCCGAGGCGCGCCGGCTGCACACCATCAGCTTCGAGGAGATGCTGGAGATGGCCAGCCTCGGTTCGAAAGTGCTGCAGATCCGTTCCGTGGAGTTCGCCGGCAAGTACCGCGTGCCGATGCGCGTGCTCTCGAGCTTCACGCCCTGGGACATCGCCATCGAGGAAGAGGCCCGCTCGGGCACGCTGATTACCTTTGAGGAAGACGAGAAGATGGAACAAGCCGTCGTGTCCGGCATCGCATTCAACCGCGACGAAGCCAAGATCAGCCTGCTGGGCGTGCCCGACAAGCCCGGCATCGCCTTCCAGATCCTCGGGCCGGTGGCCGATGCCAACATCGACGTCGACGTCATCATCCAGAACGTGTCGCACGACGGCAAGACCGACTTCTCGTTCACCGTCCACCGCAACGACTACCAGCGCACACTCGACCTGCTGAAGTCGGCCGTGGTGCCGAAGACGGGCGCGGCCGAAGTGACCGGCGACCCGAAGATCTGCAAGGTCAGCATCGTCGGCATCGGCATGCGCTCGCACGTTGGCGTGGCGAGCAAGATGTTCCGCTCGCTCAGCGAGGAGGGCATCAACATCCAGATGATCACCACCAGCGAGATCAAGACCAGCGTGGTAATCGACGAGAAGTACATGGAGCTCGCCGTGCGTGCCTTGCACAAGGCGTTCGATCTCGATCAGGCCTCGGCCTGAAGTCGAGAACGGCCGCGTTCGCGGCTAGAATGCGGGACTTCGCCGGAGTCGTGACCGAGTGGCCGAAGGTGCTCCCCTGCTAAGGGAGTATGCGGGCAAAACCTGCATCGAGGGTTCGAATCCCTCCGACTCCGCCAGATGCAAGAAGAACGGGCCCCCAGGGGCCCGTTCTTGTTTGGTTCATGCGACGCCGATCACGTGGCGTGCATCACAGTCAGGTGACAACAAAGTCTGAACTTCGAAACCGTTGATTTTGAAGGACTTTTTTGGCCTCGTTTCGATTTTGCTGCGACGAGTCGACACGACAACATAGTCAAAATCTTCTGCCGCGCGTCCCAGGGCGCAACAAGTTCTGAAGATTCCGTCGTTGCCTCCTTGCAACGGCTCGTGGTCCACCTAGCTAAGTGTCGCCGCGAGTGCGCTGAAGGTCGCGCTTTATCGTGGCCGGGTCGCCGAAGCTGCCGAGGGCCTGAATGGCAGCGACGACGCTGTGCTGCGCCTGGAAAGCGAGGCCGACCTGGTGAAGGTGGTCACTGTGCACAAGTCCAAGGGCCTGGAGTACCCCCTGGTGTTCCTGCCCTTCGCGGCGCACTTCCGCGAGCTGATCACGGCTGGCGAGAGCGCAAAGGACGCCGTGTTGCTGCTGCCTTCCGGGGGCGAAACGGACGGTGGGCCCGGCGGTCAGGGTGGCCGCAGCCTGGTGCTGTCGCCGACCCCGACCCAGCTGATCGTGGCTGAGACCGAGAGGCAGCGCGAAGAGCTGCGACTGCTCTACGTCGCGCTGACCCGCGCACGGCATGCGCTGTGGGTCGGACTGTCCGGCCTGCAGGTGGGCCCCGGCAAGTCCTATGTCTGGCACCGCAGCGCCATCGGCTATCTGCTCTCGGGCGCCGCCCCGCAGCCGCCGGAGCAGCGCATCCACGGCGTGCTGGCCTTCGCCACCGCGAGCCAGGGCGTCGTTGTTGAGCAGGTGCCGGCGGCCGAGGGGCTGCCGCTGCCGTCTGTCACGGCACTGCAGCGGCGCGAAACACTGCCGGCCCTGGCGCAGCCTCCGGTCTTCACCGCGCAGTTCGACCGCGAGTGGGCCATCAGCAGCTACTCGGCGCTGGTGCGCGACGCGGCATGGGGGCCGGCCGGGTCGGGTTCGGTGCCGGCGCGCGTCGTCCGTGACGATGAACCCAGCGAAGTTGTAGCCGCTGCTGTGCCCGGCAAGCCGGGCGGCCAGGCCTGGCATCGCTTCCCCCGCGGTGCCCTGGCCGGTAACTTCTTGCACGACCAGCTGGAGTGGCTAGCGGCGGAGCGATTCGCGCTGGACGGGTCGGACGACCTGCAGCGCGCGTTAGTCAGGCGCTGTGAGCGGCAGGGTTGGGGCCATCGTGCCGACGATGTCGTGGCCTGGATGCGTCGGGTCTGTACGACCCCGCTGCCGGCGCTGGGGGTGCCGCTCGCGGCGCTGAGCACGCTCGCACCCGAGATGGAGTTCTGGTTTCCCAGCGACGGACTGCAGGCAGGCCTGATCGACAGCCTGTGCCGGCGGCACCTGCAGGCGGGCCGGCTCCGGCCCACGCTGCCCGAGCGTGAGCTCAAGGGCATGCTGATGGGTTTCGCCGATCTGGTGTTCGAGCACGAAGGCCGCTATTGGGTGCTGGACTACAAATCGAACACTTTGGGATCGCGCGATGCCGACTACACGCAGGAAGCGATGGAGGCTGCCATGCTCGAGCACCGCTACGACGTGCAGGCTGCCATCTACCTGCTGGCCCTGCACAGGCTGCTGCGTACTCGCTTGGGTGCGGCCTATGCGCCTGAGCATCACCTGGGCGGTGCGATTTACCTGTTCCTGCGCGGCGTGCACAGCCATACCGCCGGCTGCTGCCACATGGCGCCGCCGTTGGCCGTGCTGAACGAACTGGATGGGGTGCTGCCGTCCGGCGCCTGCGCGACGACGGGGGAGGCCGCATGACGCCCACCGAGATACTGCAGCGGCTCGACGGCTGGCGCGATGCCGGCTGGTTGCGCCGGCTGGACGCGGCATTCGCGCGCTTCATTCACGAACTGGATGCCGACACGCCGGCGAGCCTTCTACTGGCCGCGGCGTTGGCCGCGCACCTGGAAGGCCGTGGCCACAGCGGACTGCCGATCGCGGATGTTTTGGCTGACCCGCACGTTCTTCTGTCCTGGCCACCTGAATCGGTTGAAGAACTGCGTGCCGCACTAGGCTGTTGGCCCATAGATGCCGTGGCGCGGCATCACGAATGGCGCGACGCTGCGGCAGTCGAGCTGGAACCGGTCGACGAAACGGGCGCGTCGCCCCTGGTGGAGTCAGGCGGGTTGCTCTACCTGCGACGCTACTGGCGCTATGAATCGCGCGTGGCAGCGCAGATTCGTACACGTGCGGTTGGACTCTCCGACGAAATCAACAAGGGCGTGGCGCGCGCTCTGCTGGACCGCCTCTTTGAGCCAAGGCCGGCCACCGAGGGGCTCGATTGGCAGAAGATCGCCTGCGCTCTGGCCCTCCGTGGCCGCCTGACCTTGATAACGGGCGGTCCGGGCACCGGAAAGACGTATACGGCAGCGCGCCTGCTGGTCCTGTTGCAGACATTGCACACAGGACCGCAGCCTATGCGCGTGGCGATGGCCGCGCCCACTGGAAAGGCTGCGGCGCGGCTTCGGCAGTCCATCAGCAACGCACTTCAGGGCTTGGGCGATCCTCTCGCTGCATCGCTTGGGCTGGAACGCTGGGCCAGTTCGCTCGGTTCTGCGCGAACGCTGCACTCGCTGCTCGGTACGCAGCCCGGGACTCGACGCTTCCGACACGACGCAGAGAATCCGCTGGATGTCGACTTGCTCTTTGTCGACGAGGCCTCAATGGTTCACTTGGAGATGATGGCCCAGTTGCTGGAGGCCTTGAGTGCGACCCTCGGCCAGAGCCTGCAGAAGATTCTGAATATGCTGCTTGAACAACAAAGTCGAACTCTTCTGCTCACGCAGCAGGTTTCGATCATGTTGCGACGGAGAGGGGCCGCGGTCTCGAACTTGTTGTTCGCTGACTATCACGCCGTTCTCTCAGTGTCGTCACAAGCTCATCCCGCTGACGGCGCCCCTTACTAATCAACGACTTACGCGGGCCCACATTGGGCCTCACAAGCTAAGAGTCGCAACCCGGGCCTGATGGCAAGCTAAAGGCTGCAACGCCGTAAGTCGTTGATTTACAGAGACATTTCTGCGGCATCGTGGATGCGCTGCGCAAGTTGGGTTCTTCACGTCAACGGGCCAGGTCCAAGTGGTCGGTGCCCAGCTTGGGCACGGTGACCGCCGTCGCTGTTCAGTCCCGAAGCTGCCGCCGCCTCACGCGGCAGGTCGCTACGCTCCAAAGTGGTCAGCGGCTGGGAAGCTTGATGCCCCGCCGCTCGGCCCAGGCGCGAACGTCGAACGGCTTGACGTCGGCGAACTTGCCCGTCGGAGCCGCCTGGTCGCCCGGCGGGACGAGCAAATCGTCGTAGGCACCCTCATCGAGGTCAGCCAACAGGCGTTCCAGCTCGTCAGGGGTCAAGGGCTTGGGTTCGGCCATGGAGAGCAGTTCTAACGCCCCAGACGCCGAAGGTCAACGCGCCTGAGTCGCCGCCGGATTCCACTGGCCTTTGATGATGCTGGTGCCTGCCGGCTGATTGCGTGCGCCGCCCGGAAGCACGTTTCAGCATGCTGCCGCGCTATTCTTTTGGGCGCAAAGGACCCGAAAGCTGGAGGCCATGACCGAAAGCGTTGCTGAATCCGCCCCGCCGCAGGCGCGCGACGGCCCAAAGGCCGAGGTGCCACTCTCGCGCGAGCAGCTCTACGAGCTGGTCTGGAAAGAGCCCATGCTGCACATCGCTGAGCGGCTCGGCGTGTCCTCTAGCTACATGGCCCGGGTTTGCACTGAACTGCGGGTGCCTCGGCCTCCACGGGGCTACTGGGCGCAGCTCGAAGTCGGCAAGGCGCAGGAGCGGCCGTCATTGCCGCCGGCGCTTCCTGGGGATGTGGAATCCTGGACCCTCGGCAGCACCATCGGGACCCACCGGCCCCGTGCCGTCGCGGTCCCCGAATCCGACAAGAGCGTGCCCGGCTCGCGCCTGCGCAGAAAGCTGGTACGCGACAAGCCGCACGAGCTGGTCGCCGGCGTCCGTCCGTTCTTCCTGAAAACCCGCAGCAGCCACGAGGACGGCTTGCTGAGGCCCTTCAAGCGGATGCTGGTCGACATCGTGGTGTCCGAAGCCGCGCTGGATGGGGCCCTGGATGCGGCCAACCAGCTGTTCCAGACGCTGGAGGCCAAGGGGCATCGAGTCACCTTCGCACCCCCGAATGCGTACCAGCACATGCAACGCGCGGAGGTCGTCTCACGCGAGCCGACGCCCAAGGGCACGTACTGCGAGCGTCCATGGGTACCGGACCGGCTGACGCTGGTCTACATCGGCGCGGTGCCCATCGGGCTGACGTTGTTTGAGGTCACCGAGAACGTCGAGATGGTCTACGTCGACCGCGGCTACCTTCCGGTGCGCAGTCTGAGCCCCGCCCAGCTGCGCCGCTACAAAGAGCCGGTCCACTGGCGCACGCACCGCTATCACGCATCGGGACGCCTGTGCCTGCAGGCCTACTCGCCCCGCTCGCGGGTCCCGTGGACCCAGCAATGGCGCGAGCGTAAGCCCGGCGAGCTCGTCGGGATGATTCCCCAGGTGGTGCGTGAGCTCGAGAGTGCCGGCCCCGAACTGGCCACGCGCAACGCAGAGGCAGACAGGAAAGCGGAAGCCGAACGCATTGCCTGGGAGGCTCAATGGAAGCGGCAGCGCCAAGAGGCCGAGCGCGCCCGCCGCGCCCAGGCGCGCCAGGACGCCCGCAAGGACCTCTTGGCCGCCATTGCGGCGTGGAACGAAGCTCAGGGCATCCGCA
Source organism: uncultured Piscinibacter sp. (assembly GCF_937952055.1). Taxonomy (GTDB): domain Bacteria; phylum Pseudomonadota; class Gammaproteobacteria; order Burkholderiales; family Burkholderiaceae_C; genus Piscinibacter. The sequence continues at coordinate 88,077 of NZ_CALFYO010000020.1, read as the reverse complement.
GCTACTTTGCCGCGATGGAGGAGGCTCTTGCGGGACTGGACGAGACCGAACGGCCGTTGGTTGCCGACCGGCTGGAGAAGGCACGTGCGCTCATCGGCGAGCCCGACCCTCTGGCATTGCTGAGGCGCTGGAGAAGCCCCGAGGAGCGGTAGCGCACGGCCCCGCGGGGGTCGAACAGAGCGTGGACCTGGCGCCCTCAACACATGATGTTTAGCATTAGAAAGCGCTTCTAAGATATTGTCATGAAATAACTATATTGGTCCTCTATAGTTATTGTGCGGTCGTTTAGCTTTCCATAGACGCCAGGCAGATTCGGGCCGTAGGGGAGGGGCTATCGAGACCGATTGGTGATGCAAAAGCTGGTATTGCAGCCAGTGCTGTATGGCCGTACAGTCTCACTGCCTCGGGAGTCAGACATGCATCCATCCGTCTACCGCCAGCACTATCAGCCCAAACCCGACCGGGTGCCCAGCTGGGCGCGCCGCCTGCTGCGCTGGCTTTGAAACCCCAACACAACCCTTCCTCGTAGACCCGCCGGCAGCGGCGAGGTCTGCGGAGCCCTCGTCGCCGTGAACGCCCCGCTACTGCCCGAAATCCTCACCCGCCAAGCACCGTCGGCCCAGGCCGACCTGCCGCTGGCCTCCGAAGGTGTCCAACGCTATCTCTGGGAGGGCCGGTTCGGGCCGGTCCTCATCGAGGTCAAGGACGGATGCGTGTTCGTCAACGGACAGGTCGTCGAGCCAGCCGAGACGCGCCTTGCCGGAGGGAACGCGCCATGAACGAGCCGCCGCTGCCGGCCATCCATGCCGACCCGGGGGTCATGCGCGGCGTGCCGGTCTTCGCCGGGTCGCGTCTGCCCATCCGCACGCTGCTGGCGTGCGTCGATGCCGGCGAGGACTGGGAACGCCTGGTGAAGAGCTGGCCGTTCCTGACCCCCGCCCACATCGAGGCGGCGCGCCGCTACCTGGACGAGCACCCGGGCCGCTGGTGACCCGTCGCCCATGGAGGAACCCTTGAACACCTGGTCGGCCAACCACAGTCCAGAGCCGCTCGCGGCCCATGCACCGAGTCGCGCGCGCGGCGAGGACCTCCAGCTCAATCGGCCCGGTCTGTACGGTGGCCTGGCCCCGGACACGCTGCAGGTGGTGTACCTCGGGGTGTCGGGCGTGCTGCACCCCAGTGCGTCGCTCTACGAGTTGATTGAGGGACGCTCCCCGTGGGACGACGGCCATCGGCCCTACGAGGCGGTGCCGGTGCTGGAACGCGCGCTCCGGGCGTGGCCCCAGGCGCGCATCGTCCTGACGTCGACGCAACCTTGGGCCAAGGGGCTGCCGACCGTCCTCGAGGCGCTTGGCCCTTCGTTGGCGAGCCGGGTCCTCGGCTATACCTACGAGGACCTCACGACGCGCTTGCAGCGCGGACCGAGACAGCATCCCTTGAGCAACCAGGACTACTGGCGCCTGAACAAGTCCGACATCGTTCGGTTGCATGCGCAGTGGCTGCGGCCAGCGGCATGGCTAGCGGTGGACGACGACACCATCCTGTGGACCACGGACGAGTCCCGCCACCACCTTGTGGCCGTCGACGGCTGCAAGGGGCTTCTGGACCCGGCCGCCCAGGACCGGTTGCTGACGGTGCTGACCGGACAGTTCGGCCTTGGCAGCGGGACAGCCGACAGCCAGACGTAGTCGCCACGGGGTCCGCTGCCGCCCAGGCGCTCAAGTGCCAGCAGTCTCCCATTGCCTCCCGTACCACGCGCGCAGGCTCGCTGGGTGTGCTCTCGTCGCCGCAGCCGCTGGCGCCGAGGCTTCGTGCAGGTACGGGCGTCAACATCAGAGCGGGTCGCACTGTGCCGGCCGCTTGGCCGCGCTCTATGATGCCGCGGCATGACCATCTCGCCCCAGCATTCGCACAGCAGCCGGACGTCGACCTCTGGGTCGGACGTCGTCGCTGAACGCTTGGCGCGACTGGAGGCAGAGGTCGTCGCAGGGCTTCGCGACGCACGGAGCCTGGTGCTCATTCCCCGCGAGATGGCAGTGAAGGCAAAGCTCAGCTTCCCGAAGGACCCGTACGGCGTTCCCAAGGACTGGTAAGCGAGCCGCGTCGCGGCCGTATTTGCACGTCGCCCAGCCTGCGCGCAGGACAGCGGGAGCCCCTGGCTCGCACGAGAAACCGGGTCGCGCACATCGGGCGCAGCGCCTTGCTGAAACGACGATTCAGGCCTGAGCGCCTTGGGCCACCGTCCGGTCAGCGTAGTCAGCGCGTCCGCAAACATGCGCATATACCTACCTGTGTTTTCGCCTCGGGCATTCGACCTCGAGTCGCAGGCTTGCGCTGACGACCTCGTAGATTCCGGCGTCCATGGCATACAGAAATGGGGCGGGCATGACACAACCAGAACTGGGAGGGCCTGAAGTGGCGCGCGTGGCCGACGTGCTCTTGCGCTACGCGCACGAGTTCACCCTGGTCAAAGGCGGCCGAGACGCGGAACTCACCCGCATCAACCATTACCTCATCGGCGCCGGGCTGCCGCCCCTCGCGTGCGAGCTCAGGGACGAGGCGCTCTGTCTCGTACCCAAAGGGTCGCCGATTGGCGAGAACATGCCAACCGGCTGGCAAGAGCACCTGCGCAAGCGTCGCTATCGACGAACCCGCACCTACGAGCTGATACGCGCCATCGGCTCCACGCGATGTGCAGACCTCACGACCAGCCAGCTGCGCACGCTGGCCACGACGATGAAGGCCGAGGGCCTGAGCCCGAGCACGGTGCAAAAGGAACTGGCCCTGCTCAAGGCCGCATTCAATGTCGCCATCCGCGAGTGGCATTGGGAGGGCTATCGCAATCCCGTGGTCGGCATCGCCCTCGGTCAGTCGACTCACCGTTTCGTGCGGCTCACCCCGGACCAAGAGGAGCGCCTCGTCCAGGCCTTGACCGAGTGCGACAACCCCCAGTTCTGGCCCATGGTCGAACTGGCGCTGGTCAGCACGATGAGACGCGGTTCGCTGCTGAAACTCGAATGGGACAAGGTCAGCCTCGCGACGCGGGAGGTGCACGTCTGGGCCAAGGGGCGGGAAGTGACGCTGCCCCTGTCGCAACGCGCCGTGCAACTGCTGAGGTCGGTGCCAAGGAATGGCACGCCGTATGTGTTCTCCATGAGCAAGAACGCCGTCAAGCTCGCATGGGAGGGTGTCCGCGACAAGGCTGATTTGCACTGGCTGCGCTTCGCGGACCTGCGGCATCTGGGCGCTACGTTCTACGCTCGTGCCGGCCTGAACGCGCATGAGCTCCGGCTGGTTCTCGGGCACAAGACGACCAAGATGGCCGAGGTCTACGTGAACCTCGTGAACACGGACGTAATGGAGGCGCTGGACCACGCCGAAGGCCGGCGACCCATTGGGCGTCGCATGCCACCCAGGGAGGTCCATGCCGGACGCGAGGCCGGCGCCATCGTGGCCGAGCGCCGAACGGCCCGTCTCAATGGTGAACTGGCTCTGCCCCCCAACGTCGTCCCCCTCTTTCCGAAAGGGCGCAGTGACCGCCGATAGCGTGAGTCCCGCATCGCTCCGTGTCCCAGAGCGTTACTCCCGCCACCCCATAGCCAAGGGCGTCACGGGCTTCAACTGGCGCGTCGTAGAGGCGGTAGCGGCGCGCTGCCGATGACCTGAAACGCGGCAGGCGAGTGGGCTCGGGGTAGGCGGGCATCGCTGGCGAACCATAGGCCTGTCGGCACAGCGCGTCTCGCCAAGTTCGGCACCATGTCCTTGGCGGTCCCATGAGCTCGCGTGTTCGAACCTGGCCTGTCATGTGCGCGAGGGTTCGTCCGCCGCGCATGACCGCATTCGCATAGCCCCCATCGTCGCTCAGTCGGCCCAGCGGGCCGGCGCCACCGGGCAACGCGGCCAGGCACCGTGCCGCGAAGCCGAAGAGCGGCTCACTCCATCGCGGGTAGCGGTGCAAGCAGCCTTCTTCCAGAGGAACGCCGAACACGTCAAGGGCTTGAATCCAGTAATCGGCTAAGCGCGTACCGACACGGCTGTGAATCTCTACGATGACCTTGTTGGGCGCCAGGAACGTCCCTCCTGACCCTTCGGCAACCAACCTCAGCATGACGAGGCCGGACTGTCGGGCACGGGCTTCAGCTGCTCTGCACACACCCGCACAGAGGTGAGTCGGTATGGCGCTTCCCACCCTTGCGCCGGCAAACTGCCTCCAATGACCTGAGTCAGGGCCCAGGCCACCTGGCGCGCGTCCAGCCCTCGTGCCCGCGCAACTTCGGCCAGGGTCGCCGCACTTGCCGGACCAGGCTTCGTCGCCCCCAGTCGCTCCTGAATGAGTTCGTAGAGCCGACTCACGCTACGTGGATGCAGGGTTATCTCCTGAGACTGGTGGGTCACACTGACCACAAGCCGCATTGACACGAGCTCTGCCGCCAACCCCGGCCAGCCCAGCATCTGGTCTGCATGGTCGAGCGAGAGCATCTCGCCCAACGCCCGCTCCAACCGCAGTACGTCATCCATGTCGAAGCCGAAGTCCTTCGGCTTGTTCTCGGAGACCGCCTCCTCGGCCATGAGCGTGCGCAAGTCCGCGCGGGACAGGCCGAGCCGGTGACCGAGTTGCTGAATGTCGACGATGCACGGCAGCGAGTCGGGCTTGAAGAACTCCACCGCCGTCGGGAGCGGAACTGACTCCCGGTCCCAGCACACCATGGCTGTGACGTCCGGCGGCAGTGCGACGGCTTCGCAGGCTTCACGCAGGAGTCGAGTCCGCTCGCTCGCAGGCAGAAGCGGCGCGTAAACCCAGCGGCGCAGAGCCTCGGCGCGCAGCAGCCCCGAGTCAATCCGCGAGCCGACCAACGTCTGCCCGAGCCGGCGCAGTGCGCCCAGACGCCTCTCGACCGCAACGGCCTCAAGGTCTCCCTTGAGGCCCCAGGTCACCGGTTCCCCGGGCTTGGGTAGCGACAACAGACGCAGCAGCCCGCTCAGGTCATGGGGTTCGATGGGCAGGTTCTCGCTGGACGTGCCTAAGGCCAGCGACTTGGACGCCTGAACCCGCCGCGCGGCTTCGAGCTGGAGCTCATCGACGGGAGCCGACCTGGCACGCTCGAGCGGACGGGCGCAGCCTTCACAGTGCAGCAGCATCGGCCGGTCGAGTTTGATGAGGGCGCCACAGTCCTCGCAGTGGTCGACGAGCTGCACCCCGTGGCGCAAACATACGGGCGCCTGCACGTATTCCCAGCAAGCCAATGCGTAGCCGGTCTCGTGAAGGCACACAGGGCATACCGCCTGAACGCGCCGGGTACGGGTGTACTCCGGCCACTCGTAAGCGCCATCGACGAGACGGTCCTCGTAGCCATCCTCGACGGCTGCGCGCAGCACCTTGCGCTGCAGGTGGCCGAGCGCACCAGAGGGCTGCCGAGTGACCCGTTCCAAAGCGCGCACGCTGGCTGGGCTCAGCGCCAGTTCATGCAGGCTGCGCACAGGGGTGCCCCCCGTGCGTGCGAGGAGACCGAATATCGTCGACAGGCGCGGCACCACGTTGTGCGTGCAGTGCCATTGCACAAAACTCGCGAGGCTCTCGCCGGGCAGCAGCCCGCGGCAGCGCACGAAGGAAGAAGTGGGTTGAAGGACAGACGTCATGAGAGAACCGGCCCACGCCGTCGCGCGGGCCGCCACAGGGTCAGAGTCACTCGCGCTCGCGCAGCTTGGAGCTCAGCTGGTTGGCCAGCGCGTGCACCGTGGCGATGTCGAGCTTGAAGGGGTCGTACTTGTCACTGCGCTGGCGGCGCGGCGCCACCTCGAGCCAGGCCGCGCTGTAGTGCGCCTGACCAACGCGCTCGGCACCGTTCATCAGGCCGTGCAGGCAAGCACGCTGCACTAGGGTCACGATGCGGCCGAAGGACGCGCGGCCAGCGAGGTAGAGGCGCTTGACCATCTCCGGCGACACGAGCGACCAGCCCGGCTCGCTGGGTAGTGCCTCGTCCATTGCCTTGAGAACCGCGCGCAGGTCGTACATGTCGTCGGCCAGGTCCAGCCGCATGTCCTCCAGGAACTCGCGCCGCTCGAAGCGCATCGGCATGCCATCGGCCGCATCGAGGTATTGCTCGAGCACCATGGGCCCCATCGCGATGATGGGCTTGGGGAAGGCCGAGACCACGTCCTTCAGCGTCAGCGCCATCTGGACCTTGTCCTTGCCGTTCTTGGCCTCGAAGGCGTGGTGGGCCTCGTCCAGGGCGATGCCGCGGATAGCAGTCACGTGTGGCGCCAGGACCTTGAAGCGCGCAATCAGCTCGGCGCGGGTGCCACTGGCGGGCACCGGGTCGCCGCAGGCCTTGAGCAACTCGACCATCAGGTCCTTCGGCGTCATGGTCGCGGTCACCGAGATGCAGGGCAGCGGGTCGGGGTCGGTCTCGGACAGCCCCAGGGCCTGACGAAGCTGGGCCTTGAAGTGACGAAGCGTCGACGACTTGCCGGCACCGGACTCGCCAAAGAGCGCGAAGCCCTGGTGGCTGACGGTGTAGGGCGAGGCCCTGAAGAGGCGCATCATGGCCGCCAGGGCGACGCCATGCCGGCGCGTCACCACGAACAGCGCGCACAGGAACTGATAGACGGGCCGCAGCGAGCCGTCTGGCAGGTCGAGGCCGGAAGCGGTGTCCGTCACGGCGCCTCCCCGAAGACCATGCCCACGACGTCGTCGCCGTCGAGACCCGCCGCCGCGGCCGTCGCCTCGGCCTGTGCCTCCCGCGCTTCGGCGGCGAGGGCCTGACGGTGCAGTTCGGCCTGCATGTGGCGCAAGGTCTTCTTGGAGCTGGCCGTCGCCTCAGCGATGGCACGCTTGAGCGCTTGCTCGGCCGCGGACAGACCCGCCTTGTCGGCCGTGTTGAGCCCCATGATGCGGGCCTGCTGGCGCACGGCCACGTGGTACGAGAGCGTGCGCGGCCAGGTGAAGTCGGAGACGCAGTCCACCGACAGGATTTCCTGGGTCACCGGCTTGAGGACCTTGATGTTTTGCAGGTTCAGCGGGTTGACCTTGAAGGTCAACCGGGTCCCGGCCGGCACGCGGTTCCAGAGCGCCCCAAGCGTGTCGTTCTGGTACTGCAGACCGAGGAAGGTCAGCCCCGTCTGCCGCAGCACGGCAGTACGGGTCAAGGCGCAGGCCGCATCGAGTTCGTCCATCGACGCGGGCACCCGCACTGGCCAGTCGGCAATGCCGCTGGCATAGCGCCACGCCACGGTACCTTCCTTCCCGCGCCGCCTCGCCTGGTTGTGCACCGAGCGGATGTACTGCTCGAGCAGCAGCTCGAAGTGGTCGTCCAGGAGCGTCGCGTGCTCGCGGCCGTCGTACTGCAGGTCCGCGGTCGCCTGTCCCAGCGTGGTGCCGGGCAGCCAGTGGATGAAGCGGGTGTTGAGGGTCCCGCCGGCGCGCTCGACGGTACCCTTGTACCAAGGGCTGCGTGGTGGCGTGAAGACGAGATGGATGCCTAGCGCCGTGCACGCGTCCTGCACGCCGTGGGACGCCAGGTCCAGGCCGTTGTCAACGACCAGCGTGTCCGGAATGCCGCAGGCCAGCCAGGGGATGGCGTCAAGGGCCTTGCGCAGCGCGGTCTTGTCGAACGACTCCATCACGACTGCCCTCCCTTGCGACGCAATGGGTCGTTCGGGCTTCGACGCGGTGTGCGCGTCGGGGGTTGACCCTGCTGATGGCTCGTTGTCGACGGTAGCGCTGGGCTTGGTTCCTTCGGAGCCAAGCCCGTCTTGGACTTCTTTTCCGGTAACTGCCGAGCCATGTGCAAGTTGACCTCGCGGATATAGCGGTCAACCATGGGCTTGAGGTGTGGCTTCAGCTGCGGGAAACTGGCCCCGGCCGTTCGAGCGAGTTCGTACATGTCTCGAAAGTAGTCCGTGAGGCAGTAGCCGTTGTGCGGGTCGTCTGCACGGACTCTCGGTGCATTTGGAAAGACCCGGTCCGCTATATGAACGACAGGGCGCGTAAAGAGAAGCTTCTTGCTCACGATGGGTGCTCCTTCTGAGTGACGTTGGGGCTGGCAGGCGATGCGGCGGCTCCACCGTGCCTGCGGGCGGTGGTCCGGATAGGTGGCCTCTGGGGTAGTGGAGAGGGGGCCTACTTGGGCAGGATGGAGTGCCTCAGGCACGCGAGCACCGAGGCCGCCGAAGGCGGCGCAAAGCTCAGGTGGTAGCCGACCACCATGCCGGAGTAGTGGTCGACGGCCAGGGTCAGCCAGGGCCGGCCCAACGGCACACCGGTCCTGTGACAGACCAGGTGCACGTCGCATAGGAAGTGGTCGAGTTCGACCCGCTCGAGCGGCCGTGTCGTCACCACGCCGGCCGAGCGCGGCTTGCGCTTGGCGTCGGCAACCGACCGGCCCCATCGCGACCGCATGATTTGGTACCGGTCGACGCCAAGCGCGATTTGACGCACCGTCTCGCGCGAGACGCGCAGGGGATTGAAGGCATCAGGCTGCTGCACGGTAGTCCTCCGTCTTGCGCTCGTCCTGCTTCGTCTGCCTCCGCTTCGTCTGCTCCTCCTCGGCGGCCTGTGCGCGTTGTCGCTCCCGTTCGACGATAAATTCGGCCGCGACCTGCTGGCTCCCGTCCTTGGCGATGAAGTGGATGTGGCCCAGCTGCTTTGCCACCGAGGCCAAGGCTTCGTCCATGACGCCATGGAGGGTGGCCTTCTTGTCGGCGCCCAGCAGACGTTCGATTTCCACGGCCAGCAGGTCGCGCACGCCCTTGTCGACGCGGGGCTTGCGCTGCCGGATGGCGCCCGCGTCCTGAAAGAAGACGGCGGTGTTGTAGTTCGACAGGATGTAGCGGCGCATCCAGCGGTAGACTGAATGAGGTGACGGTGGCCGCTTGTCTCCGAGGCGCTGTGCGACCTCGGCGATGGCGGTCGACAAGCGACGGCTCAACGGACCGACCGGATAGAGCGGGGTGCAGGCATTCGTGTAGGCGATGCGACGCTCCACCCGCTTGCGCTGTTCTTGCGTCAGCGGTTTGAGCGTGGCCTTCCAAGTCGGTTCGTGCGATGCGGCGGTATCGGACGGCAGGTTCAGTTCGCCACGGAAGAACATCGTGCTCAGCTCCGCAAGGCTGTAGCGCAGCGACGCCTTGTTGGGGTACTGGGCCTTGAGGATGGCCGTGCCTTCCTTGAGGTCGACGCTCTCGACTTCGACCATCTGGCCGTTCAGGCTGTACTTCGCGCCCCGGACAAACGACAGCAGGGATGCTTTCATGCGGCGACCCTCCACACCGGCGTCCACGCCGACAGCGGCTCGCTCAGCAGGTCGACGCCGACCTGCCGGTCCCAGAGCATCCTGTACAGGCCGCCGAGGTGGGCGTTGCCGACCAACGAGCGCAGCTCGCCCAGGGTCTGGCGCGGCCGGGCCTCAAGCGCTTCGAGCACCTGCGCGCGCAGCGCTGCCGGCGCCGGCCAACGGGCGTAGCGGTGCAGCAGGCGCAGGTTGTCCATGCGGCAGCCCACTCGCAGCTGCGCCGCATCCATGACGGAGAACTCGTAGCCGTCGCGCAGGAAACGCTCGTTGGCGGCTTCCAGCTTGCGGGCGGTGTCGGTGTCGAGGTCCTCCATGGACCCCTTGAACTCGCGGAACCCTATGACGCCGGTTCGGCGGACGTAGCGGACGTCCGGGGTGTATTTGACGGTCCGGCCATCGACTGTGACCTCGACCGTCACCGCCTGGACTTCGAAGCGGTCGATGGTCGGGTCGTATTCCAGGTCGATGAGGCCGTCGGCTTCGACCGACGACTCGGTGGGGGCCAGGCCAATCGCCTTGATGGCGGCGACGACCCTCAGGACCCGCAGGCGACCGGCATTCGAAATGGTCCGTGTCGCGGTTTGGCGTTTCGCCATGGGCACACTCCGTTTGAGTATTGGGGTGTGCGAATCTTCGGCTCACTCGGGCTGTTGGCAGGGCAAGTTCGACTTGCGAATTGGGGTGTCCGCAGAGGGATTCACGAATATCTCTCAAGCATGAGCTATCTCGTTGATATCGTTGAATAATTCATTGCCAAAAGCCTGGGCGCTGATGTATATTTCACTCCCATCGTCGAGATATTAAATACTGCAGCTATTGTAATGTGGTGGTTGGGTAATAATATCGACCGCGACCGCAGCACTCGGGTGTGAATCGAGCGGTGGCGTGGGTGCATAGGCCGCGCGTCATCCTCCTTTGCGGGGTGCAGACATGGGGTGCGGGCTGCATAGAGTCGGCGACGCTCCGTGCGACCGCCCAAGGCGCTGGCTCTGCGTGCAGCAGACGTTGACCGCTCCCAGCCAGCTCACCAGCGTGGAGAGAGTGGGCGGCAAGATGGCGATGTCAGACCGAGGGGACCAAGGATGGTGTGGCGGCAGTTCTATGCGGCACGCGAATAAACCAAGAGCAGTTCTACGAGCTGTACCGGCGACTCGTTGCCGCGCGACCTGACGCGACAGCAGCCGGCCCCGCACTTGCTCCAGTTCTCGCGGCCTTTCAGGCGGCGAGCTTGAATGAAGGTCAACGAGCGAAGTGGCTGTCTGAAGCCGACGACTGTTTGCATGTGGTCGCCGAGAACTCACGACTCTTCGTCACTGCCATCTTCGCTTGGTTGGTTGACAGCGGTAGCGTAGCTCTCGCGAAGGCTGTGGCTCGTAGAGCAGACGTCCGCCACTTTCAACAGCCGGGAGCGGAGTTCTACAAACTAGACGGATTTGCTGTGGCGGACGCGCTGCTTTGCGCACAGTGCTTGTCACCAATGGAACGCCCAAGAAAGAAGTCCGCGCGGGCTACGCCGCGTTCTCCCAAGATGTTGTCGGACGTCCTCTTTGTTCGCTAGACCTCTGAACTGCTGACCAGCTTACGGCCCCAGCATGGCACTAGCGTGCTATCAAGTGTTCGACTAGGCTGCGACGGAAGGCAGAGAGCCGAACAACGCGGGAGAGAAAGTGATGAAGCGCACCGGTCTTCTGGTCAAAGTTCGCGGTGACTCCAAGAAGACCCTCCGGGCACTCTCGAAGAGCCTCGGCCCTCAGTCGGTTGAGCCCATCCTCATCCTGCCTCCGAGCGGAGGCTCCCCGCGAAGGCCGGGGCTGCACGGCGGGCAGCCGGCGACGTGGTTTCGGGTTCGTACCTCTGGCGACGACAACGCATGGGATGCAGCGTATCGCCTGGTTCAGGAGATGCAGGCCGGAGGTCCCATGGGGGTGGGGGCCGGCGGTGGCGTCGAGTTTGTCGAACCAGACTTCGAGCAGTCTTGGTTCGGTGACGCTGAGAGGCCTGACGGCGCCTTGGGTCTGGCGAAGTCGTGCACGTTCCGCCCACAGGACAAGAGTGGCGGCAAGGCCACCTCTCCAGATGGAAACGCCTGGAATCTCGGGGCAGCCTACTCGCAACTGGCCGCCGCCCGAGAGGCGATTGCCCCGGACCTTCTGGCGAAAGTCATCGTGGCACACCTTGACACGGGATTTGACCCGGACCACGCGACACGTCCGGTCCACCTCGACTTGGCGAACCAACGCAACTTCGTTGACCCGGACCGACCGAACGACGCAACTGACCGAACGCCGGATGGACTGCCTGCGTTCCGTAATCAAGGGCACGGCACTGCAACGCTTGCGCTTCTTGCAGGCAACCGAATTGACGGGGCATGGCCGGGCTTCTCGGACTACCTAGGGGGCGCTCCGTTTGCCACGGTCGTTCCCATCCGTATTGCCGACTGGGTGGTGCGGTTCTCGACCGGAACGATGGTCCAAGGACTTCAGCATGCCGTCGACCTCGGTGCCCATGTGCTCTCGATGAGCATGGGAGGGTTGACCTCCCGCGCGTTGGCGGATGCCGTAAACCTGGCCTACGAGTCCGGGGTGTTCATGGTCACGGCCGCCGGAAACAACTACGCGAAGCTGCCGACGCCCAAGACCATCGTCTTTCCCGCCCGGTACCGACGCGTTCTTGCTGCTTGCGGCGTGATGGCAGATGGCCGCGCCTACGCGGGCCTGAAGCTGAAGACGATGCAGGGGAACTACGGACCCCAGAGCAAGATGCCCACTGCACTTGGGGCATACACCCCGAATGTTCCGTGGGCGGAATTCGGCTGCGGCAATCTAGTCAGCATGGATGGTGCGGGCACGTCGGCAGCAACGCCACAGATTGCGGCCGCTGTGGCCCTCTGGATTGCCAAGTATCGGACCGAGCTGGAGAAGTACCCAGAGCCGTGGATGCGAGTTCAGGCCGCCAGGTTCGCTCTCTTCGAGTCCGCGCTGAAGCAGACGGCATCCATGGATGACGAAGAGACCCTTGCCAAGGTGGGACAAGGCGTCATGCAGGCGGAACGAGCGCTCGCCATTCAACCGCCCATCGCCGAAACCTTGTCGATGGCTTCGCAAGCTGAGCCCAGCTGGGGATGGTTGAATCTCATCTTTGGCGGGGGCGTGAGCCTGCAGCCCGGACTGCCGGTTCACGTCGTTGAGATGCTGTCCCTCGAGCTGACGCAGATGGCTCAGCGCGTCCGAGCGGTCGAGGCTGCCGTTGCGGACTGTGATGTCGAGGCGGGGGACGTCACGTCGGTGGCGCGCAACAAGTACCTCGAAGCTGCTCTGGATGCCGGGAATCCCTCCGCGCCGCTACGGGTGTTTCTGGAGCGGCAACTGGGCAGGACGCAGGTCGCAGCTGGAACCGTGCCGACTGCCGTGGCCAGTCGGTCCGTCAAGCGCAAGCCGAAGGTACTGCCGCCTCCGCCTCGCCGACTGCGTGTGTACGCGCTTGACCCGTCTATCGCCAAGTCGCTGGCGTCGGTCGCGGTGAACGAGACCGTACTGAGCATCCCATGGGAAGAGAACTTGGCGCCTGGTCCGGTTGGGGAGTATCTCGAAGTCGTGGACGTTGACCCAGCCTCGAACCGGCTGTACGACCCCGTCAACCTCAACGAACCCAAACTGCTGGCCCAGGACGGATGGCCGCCCTCGGAAGGTAACCCCGAGTTCCACCAGCAGATGGTTTATGCCGTTGCGATGCGGACGATTGGCAACTTCGAGGAAGCGCTCGGCCGCAAGGTGCTGTGGGCGCCCCGCTGGAGCACCTTCGAGAAGGACGGCAAGACAGTCCCGAAGGCCTACGAAGTTCCTCGCCTGCGCATCTATCCGCACGCCCTGCGCACCGACAACGCGTACTACAGCCCGGACAAGGTGGCTCTGCTGTTCGGGTACTTCCGGGCCACGTCGACGCCAGAGGACTCCACGCCGAACGGTTCGATGGTCTTCACGTGCCTGTCGAGCGACATCATTGCCCACGAGATGTCGCATGCACTGCTGGATGGCCTGCATCGCAAGTTTCAGGAGGCATCGAATCCCGATGTGCCTGCCTTCCACGAGGCCTTCGCGGACATCGTGGCCATCTTCCAGCACTTTGCCATCCCCGAACTGATACGCTTTCAGATTGCGCGTGCGCGCGGAAGACTGGATGCCGCCAAGTTGCTCGGCTCGCTGGCCCAGCAGTTTGGCGAAGGGACGGCGCGCGGAGGACCGCTCCGCGACTACCTGGGTAAGGAGATTGGCGCGCTCAGCTATGCCAAGACGATGGACGTGCATGCGCGCGGCTCCATTCTGGTGTCGGCGGTCTATCAGGCCTTCCTGAGCATCGTCGACAACCGGACGGCGGACCTCATTCGAATCGCGACGAACGGCACTGGCGTACTGCCAGCTGGCGCACTACACCCTGACCTGGTCAATCGGCTCACCGAAGAGGCCTGCAAGACCGCGCGGCATGTGCTGAGGATGTGCATTCGCGCCCTGGACTACTGTCCCGCCGTCGACATCACCTTTGGCGAATATCTGCGGGCCCTCATCACCGCAGACATCGACCTGGTGGCAAACGACAAGTACCACTATCGGCTGGCGTTCATGGAGGCCTTCCGCAGGCGCGACCTGCTGCCGCGCGACGTTCGAACCGTGTCCGAAGAGACGTTGGCCTGGCAAACGCTCGAAGACCCAAAACCCGACTGGCTCGGTCCGCTGGTCAAGGACCTCGACTTTGGCTGGGACCGGGCGCTTGACCGGTCGAAGGTGTTCCAACTCAATGAGAAGAACCGGTGGCTGTTCTTCATGGCGATGAGGAAGCTGCTCGCTGAGCGCGAAGACGTGCATGCCCAGTTCGGCCTGCTACCCGGGGTGCCTCGTTACAGCATCACGGGAGAGGTCAACAAGGAGGCGGCCGCTGGCCAGACGACGTTTGACGTACCGAGCATCAGACCGTCGCGACGGGTTGCACCGGATGGAAGCTTTCACGTCGAGGTGGTCGCCACCGTCCTTCAGAGGCGCCGAGTGCCAGTTAATCCGAAGGACCCGAACGGTCCGCAGATGTGGTTTCGCGGTGGGGCGACCCTGATACTCGACCCCCGACCGGGGCGGTGCGAGGTCCGGTATGCCATTGTGAAGAACAGCGGCAGCGCGTCACGTCTCGAGCGACAGCGCCGAATGGCGAGTTCTCCCGCTGCGTCATCGCTGAGGGCTCTATACCTTGACGACAGTCGGGCCGAGCCCTTTGCGCTGCTGCATAGCGGTCACGGGAGGTGCTGACATGGTTGCCAAAACTACGCCGTCAGGCTTCACCGTTCGGCACTACTGTCAAGGCATCGGAGATTGCCATCTGCTCAGGTTCACGAAGAGCGACGGCAAGCCGTACTGGATGCTCATCGACTGCGGTATCCACACGTCCATCACGGGCGGCTCCAAGATTGTCGACGCCATCGTTGCGGATATCGAGACCACGACGGGAGGGCACATCGACGTCCTCGTTCTGACTCACGAGCATACGGACCACAACTCGGCCTTCTCCCCGGGGCCGAATCGGTTCGCAAACATCACCATCGGCGAGCTCTGGATGGCATGGACCGAGTCGGAGTCGGACCCGCAAGCGCAGGCACTCGACAAGTTCACGCAACAGGCCTTGAGCGCTCTTTCAGGAGCAAGTCACGCGCTGAGTTCGGCACAAGGCTTGAGTCCTGGGATGCAGGCGCTTCGAGACGGTCTGGACTCGCTTCTGGGCTTCAGCTTCGGCGCGAAGGGTGAGCGGGTGCGGGCCTTTCGGAAGTGTGCCGAGGCGATGGCGACCAAAGGCATCCGATACCTCGAACCCGCCCAACCGCCTCTGGCCATCAAGGGTCTGCCGAGCCTGCGCATCTACGTCTTGGCCCCGTCAAGGGATGAGAACTACCTGCGCATCCTTGAGCGTGCAGGCGAGATGTACAAGGTTGCCGACAAGGCGAATGGTTCCCGCATCGCGTACTCGCTGTCGAGTGCGATGGCGGCGCAAGGCAGCGAGTACCTTGTAGAGGACGCTGCGGCACCGTTCGAGGCTTCCACGGGCAGTGACCTTGGCGACCTCGCGGCACCAGGGGCCCAGTCAGGGGAGAACCCGATTCAAGCGTTTGCCCGCGACCACTACTTCGGCCCGATGACCTCTGCTGCGCCTGCCGTCAGCTCGAGGCGGCGCAAGAAGCTTGTGGACCCGAACGAAACCGACCAGGCCTGGCGGCGAATCGACCATGACTGGCTGACGTCGAGCGGCGAACTGGCGCTGCAGCTTGACAGCAAGACCAACAACACGAGTCTTGTTCTTGCGTTCGAGTTCGTGGATACCCAGCGCGTCTTTCTCTTCGCAGCGGACGCTCAGGTGGGGAACTGGCTTAGCTGGCAGGATACAACTTGGACCTTCAAGGACGGTGCTGTGGTCACCGGGCCTGACCTGTTGGCAAGGACCGTCTATTACAAGGTCGGGCACCACGGCAGCCAGAATGCAACGCTGCAGGACAAGGGCCTGGAATTGATGACGAACCCCGACCTGTCGGCCTTCATCCCCACCAACGAGGCGGATGCAAAGAAGGTGAAGTGGGGCGAGATGCCTTACCACGGCATCCTCGCGGCTCTTGAGCGGCTGTGCGGGGACCGAGTAGTCAGGGCTGATGACGGTTGGCTGACAGGAAGCAATGCGCCGTTTCGGACGCCGACAGGGTGCGTGCAGGGTGTGCGATGGGGGTCTGCGACTTCAGGGTCTGACGAGCCTCGCCTACGTTGGGTCGAGTTCGACCTGACGTAGCAACTGTCCAGAATCGAACTTGAGGTAATGCGATGCATGGCCCGAGGTCGGCTGGCTTCGCACCAGACCGTGGCTTCATGCAGTTGGCAGAAACGGGGCTCGTGAGATGAATGACGGGGAATGGGGCATTCCGGAAGGCCAGCTCTTTGCGCAGCTGGAGTCCTTGTGGGCGGTCAAGGACTATCCACCGTACCGCAATTGTGTGCGACTCATCGGCGTTGACAGGTCGGCATTCGAGAGTGCGAGCTACAACTCGTCATGGGGATGCCGAACGTTTGTCATTGACATTGACTGGCGAGACATCGGAGAGATTGGTCCACCTCCCTTCTGGGCTATGTACGGCAATTGGCGAGGGAACGGACTGCATTTCACTGACCTAGAGGATGCGCTTCCGCGAGACCGATGGTTTAAGGTTGAGTATGAGGTGGTCCGTGAGTTCTCCAGCAGCTACGCCTACCCGGCCTTCCAGGCGGCTGACCCAAGCTACATCCGAGTGCGGGATATCAGCCCGGTCGAGGGGGCCAAGGTGGCGCCGATTGCAGCGGCAAGTTCTGTTGCTCTCTTGCCTGCTATCGCAGAACAGGCTCAGTGCAGCCTGACCACGTTCCATGTGGGGCAGGGCATGTGCTCGGTCTTTCATGGGTCCCGCACGGGCTACATCCTCGACGCTGGCGCTGGGACGCCGGTGCGCCGCAAGCAGTATCTGGCCGGTCTGCACGATGACGGCAAGCCGTTCGTCAACGAACTGGGCCCACTTGTTTCCGAGTTGGAGGAGGCAGCGGCGATTCTTTCTCACCCGGATTCGGACCATTGGCGACTTCTAGACTGGGATGCCGCCGTTCTGGCCAAGGTGCGAAGCGTATTTCTGCCCGCAGGAGAGCCGGCATTGGCCTTTTCTGCACCAGCGGTGAAGCCCAAGGTTGTCGGCGTAGAGGACCATGTCTTCAACCTGAACTCTCGGAACTGGCTCGATGTGCGCAGGAGCAAGCCGACCGCCAGCGACAAGAACGGTGAGTGCTTGGTGACCGCTGTGTATTGCGAGGGAGGGAGAGGGCTTCTGCCGGGCGACTACGTCTACGAGCGGATGGCGGAGGACGGCAACAGAGCAATCGTGTCGATGGCGCTTGACCGCTTCGACGCGGTCGTCGTTCCTCATCATGGTGACGAGGCGAGTGCGGCTCAGGTCGTCGCGCCCCGGCACCCCCTGCAGTCGAAGGCGTTCTTCTCAGCCGGCACCCACACCGGCTACGGTCATCCAACCCCGGTTTCGGTGGCGAGTCATCGACGCCGAGACTTCGTGGTGATTGATGACCACCTCTGCCGGGACGTCCTAGGCAAACGTCTGTTGCCTTAAGGCGTATGTGGGTATTGAGGCCATCAGCCCTGCGGAAAGAGGTGCCCTTGAGACCGATGTGGCTGGGCGCGCCTGGCGGCTACGTCCGGCACCGGGTCCGAGGATAGCCAATCGCTTTCGAGCTCTGAGTGACTGAAGGACGTTGACCTTGCCGAGTACTCGCTACCTGACCAAGTCCCGGTTCACCCTTGCACTGGAGTGCCCGACCAAGCTCTTTTACACAGGCAAGGCCAGACATTACGCTAACAAGAAGCTCGACGACGAGTTTCTGGCTGCCCTGGCCGAGGGCGGCTTTCAGGTCGGTGAACTGGCCAAGGTCATGCATCCCGGCGGCATTGAGGTCACCGCAGCCGGAAACGCCGAGGCGCTGGCGCAGACGGCCGAGCTGCTGCAGCAGCACGCCGTGACCCTGTATGAGGCGGCCATCGGCCACGGCCCGTACCTGGTGCGAGTCGACATCCTGCGAAAGGTCGGCGAAGACATTGAACTCATCGAGGTCAAGGCCAAGTCATTCGACAGCAGGGACCCGTTCGCCTTCAAGGGCAAGCGCGGCGGTTGGGTCAAGGACATGCTGCCGTACCTGCAGGACATAGCCTTTCAGCGCTTCGTGCTAGCCCAGGCTCATCCGGGCTGGCGCATCCGGTCTCACCTGATGATGGCCGACGTATCGAAGGTCAGTACCGTGGCCGGCCTGAACCAGTGCTTCAAGATTCAGCGTGATACCAACGGGCGACAACGAATCTTGGTCCGGCCTGGTACGACCCACGAATCCATCGGCGCGCCCATCCTGACAGCGGTGAACGTCGACGCCTATGTTGACGAACTGCACGCGCAACCGCTTTCCGCCCCAGGCATCAGTGGGGCGTTCGGCGACGTCGCAGCACTCTGGGCGGCGCACTATGCCGACGACCGCAAGGTTCCCCCTGTCATCGGTGCCCACTGCGCCAAGTGTGAGTTCCGGGCCGAAGCAAACGACCCGCTGGCTAGCGGCTTTCATGAATGCTGGCACGACGCCAAGGGCTGGTCGCGCGCAGATGTGGACGCAGGGACCGTTCTAGATATCTGGAACTTCCGCAAGAAAGAGACGCTCATCGAGCAAGGTGTCCTTCGCCTGCCCGACGTGACCAAGGAGCACCTCGGCTACAAGGAAGGAGATGACGGCCTGAGCACCAGCCAGCGCCACTGGATGCAGGTGAGCGGGCAGTGGCCGGGCGGTGGCGAGTTCTTCATTGACCGCGACCGCATGCGCGCCGAGATGGCCACCTGGGACTATCCGCTGCACTTCATCGACTTCGAGACGGCGCGGGTCGCGATTCCGTTCTACATGGGGCAGAGGCCGTACTCCAACATCGCCTTCCAGTTCTCACACCACCGGGTCGACCGCGATGGAACGGTCGCGCACGCCAACGAGTACCTCAGCTTGGCGCGCGGAGTCTCGCCGAACTACGAGTTCACGCGGGAGCTTAGAAAGGCGGTCGGGGACAAGGGCACCATTTTCATGTGGACCGCTCACGAGAACACAACTCTTCGTTCCATCCTTGAAGAACTTGAGAACGACCCAGCGCCACCAGCCGACGCTGCTGACCTGAAGACGTTCCTAGAGAGCGTGACGCGCGAGACCGGGGGCCGCGAAGGGGCGAGGGCAATGTACGACCTGTGCGACTTGGCCAAGAGGTCCTTTTTCCACCCTGGGACCAAGGGCAGCTCATCGCTGAAGAAGGTCCTGCCGGCAGTACTGACCTCATCGCCGTATCTGCGCGAGCGCTACGGCCTTCCGATGTACGGCGCAGCCCACGGCATTAAGAGCAAGAACTTCAAGGACTGGCAGTGGTGGCAGGCGGTCGACGGTGTTCCCGTTAACCCATATTCGCTGCTACCGCCGGTGTTCGACGACCTGCCCCCAGAGGTACTGGACGGCTTGGACGCGGATGAGGACATGCAACTCGCCGAGGGCGGCGCAGCGACTACCGCATGGGCACGGATTCAGTTCGAGGAGACTGACGCCCTGGAGGTCGACCGGGTGGCAGCGGCACTGCGCCGGTACTGCGAACTCGACACGTTGGCAATGGTCATGGTCTACGAGGCTTGGGGAGACTGGGTGGCACCATAGCGAATCAGGCCAATGGGGCTACGGGGTGGCTGTCCGGTGTACGTACCGTCGACATGTCGCAGTTCAGAAGCTCAGTCATGCCCGACATTTCCGGCTCTTGCCCTTCGCCCCGGAACCGTTTGCTCGCAGTGCATGAACCGCTTGGCATTCACGCCGTCATCGACTACGGCGGTAAGCGTGTGAACGCCCAATAGGCTTGTCGCAGACTCAGCAGACCCCGGATTTGAAGGTTGGGCTTCATGCCGAACAGTTGTGGGAGGCGCGCACGGAAGACGCAGCGCGAACCCCGCGTCAAGTCCTCGACTATTTGCTGTGGGGCGGCGGTGAAGTGGAGCGACGTATTCGGGCGACCGCACGGGACCCTAGATGGCGACCTCCGTGGGTACAGTTCAGGACACTGTGCAGGTCTCCAGGCGACAGCCATCCGAAGGCGGCTCTTGTTCAGTTGACGCCCAGTCAGCTCTTGGCAGGCAGCTTCGAACCGAGGAACAGACGAGGAGGGCAAGGGAATGGCAAGCACTGAGACGACCCGAATGGCGGTTCTGATTGATGCAGACAACGCCTCTGCCGCGGTGGCCAAGGAACTGCTGGAGGAAGTCGCCAAGTACGGCACCGCAACCGTCAAGCGAGCGTATGGCGACTGGACCACTCAGAACCTTGTTGGCTGGAAGGAGCAACTCCACAAGCTTGCCATCCAGCCGATGCAGCAGTTTGCCTACACGAAGGGCAAGAACTCGACGGACTCGGCGTTCATCATCGACGCGATGGACCTGCTGTATGCGGGTAACGTCGACGGCTTCTGCTTAGTCTCGAGTGACAGTGACTTCACTCGCCTAGCGACCCGGCTCAGAGAAGCGGGCAAGATGGTCATAGGGCTTGGCGAACGCAAGGCGCCGGAGGCCTTCATCGCCGCCTGCGACCGATTCATTTTCCTCGAGGTCCTCAAGCGACCCGCCGAGGCGGCAGTTCCCCTGCAAGTGGCCAACATTCCGGACCTAAAGGAGTTGTTGACCCACGCCATCAAGGAGACCGCTCGTGACAGTGGATGGGCGACCCTGTCGGCGGTTGGGTCCTTCATCGGCAAGAACAACGCCTCGTTCGACGCACGCAACTATGGCTTTACAAAGCTGAGCGAACTGGTCCGCAAGCAGAGCTACGTGGAAGTCAAGGAGGTCACGGACCCCTCAGGCTTCGTGCACATCCACGTGAGGTCGGTCGCCTGAGCGCCGTCGCTTCGAGTCGAGACGAAGAGATGCCACACCTTCGAGCCGGCTCAATCGGTGACATCGGCCGCGACACTGGGACCTGGGTCTTCGTCGATGTGGGCTTCGCGCGCGAAGGGAAGACCGGAGGTCTACTCGTGCACGACGGAGAGCCGAGGGAACTCACCTTCAGTGAACTCAAGGCAGAGCTGGCCAAGCTGGGCAGTGAGGTCGCTCGTCCCATGAATCTCGTCATCGAGGCTCCACTCAGCGTCGCCTTTAATTCTGCGGGCAACCCGGAGGGTCGCTCGATGGAGAAGGACGAGACAGGGCACCGATACTGGTACGCTGGCCTAGGCTGCCAGGTTACTGTCGCAGCCGCGTACCTTGTCCGTGGAATGTTGGACTCCGGGCTGATGAGAGATGTGCGCCTGTTCGAAGCCTTCGTGTCTTTCAAGGAGAAGGGCAAGAAGTCATCACACTCGGCGGACGTCATCGCAATGAGAGCCGTAGCGTGGAACCTGCCGGGCGCCAACGGCCATGTCTTGGCTCCTGGCGAACTTGCGGGGCCACATGCGAGCCACGTTCAGTCGGCGTTCGCGGTATTCGGATTCGACAGCCAAGTTCCGCCGGTTATCGTCGCCCGTGTCGAGTAGCGCACACCACCTGGACCCATGCAGCTCTACACCGGAACATCGAGAGACTTCATCTCCGACGCCACAAGGAACGGCATCGCCAGCAAGCTGGAGCGTGCCTTTCTCGACGCCTTCCACTACAAGCCATCCCTCCAAGAGGTGCAGTCTTGGCAGAACTCTCTCTTCCGGATGGCCTTCACCCTACAGCAGGGGGACTTCCTCGACCATGGCGTCTTGCTCGAGTACCAGTTGCCCCTGTCGAGCCGGCGACTGGACTGCATGGTCACCGGACATGACGACGGCGGGCAGCCTTACTCCGTCATCGTCGAGCTCAAGCAGTGGAGCGACGTCGAGGAGTCGAACGCCGAAGACTGTGTGACGACATGGGTGGCGGGCAGCAAGAAGGACATCCTGCACCCCTCTCGACAGGTGGGGCAGTACGAGGAGTACCTGCGGGACATGCACTCGGTCTTCGGGCGAGGCGAGGTCGGCCTACGGTCCTGCGCGTTCCTGCACAACCTCTCCTACAGCCCCGAGAACGAAATCTTTGCTTCACGGCACTCTACAGTGCTGAAGCAGTACCCGGCCTTCACAGGCGACAAGCAGGATGACCTCATCACCTTTATGGGGGACCACCTCCGGGCGGGACGCGGTGAGGCCGTCCTGGAAAAGGTCCTCAAAAGCAAGTTCGCGCCGAGCAAGAAGCTCCTGGAGCACACGGCAAAGGTCGTGCAGGACCAGAAGGCTTATGTGTTGCTGGACAGCCAACAGGTTGTCTTTGCCAAGGTGCTGGCTGAGGTAAGGGAAGGCGCCAAGACGTCTAAGCTGAAGAAGACGGTAGTTCTGGTCCGCGGCGGCCCGGGCACTGGGAAGTCGGTCATCGCGCTGCATCTGCTCGGTCGGCTCTCGGGCGAGGGCCTGAAGACAATGCACCTCACCGGCTCAAAGGCATTCACCGAGAACATGCGAAGAGTGGTCGGCACTCGGGCAGCAGCTCAGTTTGGCTACTTCAACGTCAACAAGAAGGGTGAGTTGCCTCCGAACCAGTTCGACGCTTTGGTTCTGGACGAGGCGCATCGCATACGTGAAAGCAGCAAGGACCGCTTCACGAAGGCGAGCGACTGGTCAGGACTGCCCCAAGTTGACGAGCTCGTGCACATCGCGCGGGTCAGCGTCTTCTTCATTGATGACCGGCAGATTGTTCGGCCAGGCGAAGTTGGCAGCTCGGACCTCATCCGTGAGGCGGCCAAGCGCGCCGGAGCAAAGCTGCTCGAGTACGAGCTCGACGCTCAGTTCCGCTGTAGTGGTTCCGATGGCTTCATCAACTGGGTCGACAACACGCTGGACATTCGCCGGACGGCAAACGTGCTCTGGAAGCGTGAGGACGTCTACGAGTTCAGAGTGATGGACTCGGTCCAAGAACTCGAGTATGCCATCCGCCAGAAGGCAGCCGAAGGCAGCGCGCGACTGGTGGCAGGCTTTTGCTGGCCCTGGTCTAACCCGAACGGCGACGGCAGCCTGGTCAAGGACGTCCAAGTCGGTACTTGGGCCATGCCTTGGAACGCCAAGCCGGACGCAGGACATCTCGGTGCGGGCATCCCAAAGTCCAACTTCTGGGCGTCGGACCCAGGCGGTCTGGAACAGGTGGGTTGCGTCTACACCGCACAGGGTTTCGAGTTCGACTACGTCGGCATCATCTTCGGACCGGACCTGCGGTACGACTGGGAGAAGAACATCTGGGTGGGGGACAAGAAGCACTCCTTCGACTCGGTCGTCAAGAAGAGCGGAGACCGGTTTGTGGACTTGGTGAAAAACACGTATCGAGTGCTCTTCACGCGGGGCATCAAGGGCTGCTACGTACACTTCATGGACGAGGGCACTCGCAAGTTCTTCCAGAGCCGACTTGAATGACCACCATGAATGACGAGACTCGATTTATCGACGTGTCGGCGCTAGAGGCGGCCCTGCAGAAGTTTGCCGACGAGCGGGACTGGAACCAGTACCACTCGCCGAAGAACTTGGCGATGGCGCTCACTGGTGAGGTGGGAGAGCTCGTCGAGCTTTTCCAATGGTTGACCGAAGAGCAGTCCAAGTCAGTCGGACAGGACCCGAGGACGGCTCGTGCAGTACGAGACGAACTGGCGGACGTCCTGCTCTTCTTGGTCAGGTTGTCGTCGGTGCTGGGCGTCGACCTTAACGAAGCCGTAGCGGCGAAGCTCGCAGCAAACGCGGTGAAGTACCCGGCCGGAGATTCCACCCCTAAGCGCACATGAGACAGATTCAAACGAACAGCATTTGCGGCTTGGGCGCGCCTGGAGAGCTAGCGGTAGGTGCCGCTTGAGAGAACAAGTTGGCTAAGAGTCTGTCCCACCTCCAGAGTCCGGCAGCGGTGCAAGCGGCGCTGGACGAGTTCGTGGCGACCGGGCGAACGGCGTTCCTCGAGCGCTACGGCTTCGGCAAGTCGCGAGATTTTTTGGTGCGAGACCCAAGGACCGGTGAACTCTGTGACTCCAAGGCTATCGTCGGAGCAGCGTACGGCCACCAGTTTCCTCAGGATGGCCCACTGAAGGCTGAAGACTTTTCTGGTGGTGAAGCCACGGTCGTCCCGAAGCTTCAGAGTCTGGGCTTCGAGGTCGTGCGCACCGGCGAGGACTGGTCTGCCGAGGAAGTCGAGGCGACCGTAGCGTCGTACTTCGAGATGCTTCGCCTCGAGGCAAACCAGGAGACCTACAAGAAGACCGAGTTCAATGCGGCACTGCGGCAGAGTCTTCGAGGCCGAAGTAAGGCGTCCGTCGAACTAAAACACCAGAACATCAGCGCTGTGCTGCTTGGATTGGGGCTACCCTACATCTCGGGCTACAAGCCCCGAAGCAATGCACAGCTACTTCTACGAAAGGCGGTGCAGTCGTTCGTCCTCGGCAACGCGGAGCTCGTCGGCAGACTGGTCGACTCGCTGGAAGAGGTCAAGACTCCTGCCGAGAGGACCTACCGCGCCGTAGTAGTAGACCCACCGCCGATTGAGGCAGTCGCAGCCGTTGAACTCGTCGGACCGCGCGTGCGCCTGCCGAGAAAGGTGGATTTCGCCAGCCGTGACGAGGTCAACAGGAAGCTCGGGCGCGCCGGCGAGGAGTGGGTCATCGACTTCGAGCACAAGCGGCTGGTCGATGCTCGCCTGGGCGAACTGTTTGAACGCCTTGAGTGGGTGTCCGACCGGCTAGGAGATGGGGCCGGCTACGACATCCTGTCCTATGACGCACCTAGCCAGCCCCGGTACATCGAGGTCAAAACGACCAACGGAACGCACGCCTCATCCTTCATCATCAGCCGCAACGAGCTCGAGTTCTCGAAGGAGGCCGGCGAGGCGTTCTTCCTCTACCGAGTTTTCCAGTTTCGACAATCGCCAGCCTTGTACATGCTGCGCGGTGATGTTTCCCGGCAGCTCAATCTTGAGCCGATTGACTATCGCGCCTCGTTTCGTAAGGTTGTCGCATGAGCACGAAGAGCCAGTGCGTCTTCTGCACGCTTCCTCGTGAGCGCGTCTGCGCCGAGAATGACCACGCGGTTTGGATACTCGACGGCTTCCCGGTATCCGCCGGGCACAGCCTTGTCATCCCCAAGAGGCACGTTGCCTCCTTCTTCGACGCCACGGAAGCGGAGCGACTTGGACTTCTTTCTTTGCTGGACAAGGCGAGGGACGAGGTGACACGCAAGCACGCACCGGATGCATTCAACATTGGCATCAACGACGGCGTCGCTGCCGGTCAAACGGTCCTCCACCTCCATATCCACCTGATTCCTCGGTACAGGGGAGACCGTGTAGACCCGCGCGGTGGCGTGCGCTGGGTGATTCCGGAGAAGGCGGACTACTGGACCAAGAGTGAATCGTGACGGCGACTTCGCCTCCGTCAGCTGATGCGCAGCTGGCTTTCCTCGCCAAGCTGCAACGCTTGTTTGCAGAGGGGGATTTCACGGCCACGTACAAGTTCGCACTGCTCATTGCGCTGGCTGACCTTGCCGTAGAGCTTGGACGGGACGATGGCTCCGAGCTCGTGCTTCTGACAAGGCAGTTGGGAGAACGATTCCTTGACCTCTACTGGAGGCACGTCACTCCCTACGGTCAGGGACGGGTAGGTTCGGAGCCAGGTGTGCTGGTGCAGAACAACGGGCCACAAGCTGCGGTCATCTCGGCTATCGGGGAGTTTCGAGCACGGGTTTCTGCAACTTCTCCACAAGTCGCAGCCCGGCATTCCTCATACCCAGCCCTCCTCAGTAAAGTGACGCACACTGTGTCCGCCCTGCCGCTGACCCACCTCCAGAACTTCGGGGGAGCCACCGACGAGTTCTTGTATAACCGTCCTGCGCCGGGAAGGGTGCGCCTGAAGCCCGGGGTCATGTACTGCCTGCGTCGCTTCCAGCCACTCATTCAGCAACTCGCACGTGCGCACTGGTTGGCGCACGTCAAGGGCAATCGCCGCAACCACAGCATGCTTGGCGAAGCCGATGACCTCGAAGAGTTCTTGTTCTCGACTTCGAGGCAGTCACTTTCGACGATGGCTGAAGGATTGCGGCGCCTTGACGGTGCGCACTGCTTCTATTGCAGAGGGAGTCTGACCTCAGCCAACGTTGACCACTTCATTCCCTTCTCGCAGTACCCGCGCGACCTTGCGCACAACTTTGTGCTCGCCCACCCCAGCTGCAACCGTAGCAAGTCCGACACGTTGGCGGGAAAGCAGCACCTTGAGAGGTGGCTGGCTCGGCTCAGTTTCCGTGCAGACGACATTGCAGAGCTTGGAGCTCAGGCCGGGCTGGTTGGCGACGCCGCAGTATGTCGACGAGTGGCGTCTTGGGGGTATTCGAGTGCGCTCGCGGCTGGGGGTGCCGCATGGCTCGCGCCAGACTCCTTTGAAGCAATCGACGATTCGTACATCGAATGCCTCGAATCTCATTCCAAAGCCACGGTGGGCTAGCGCCTCCTCCAAGGCTCATAGGGAGCATTGGCGAACAAGGTCGAACTGCTCCGCATCTCAGCATTTGGCATCATCCGTGGTGAGGTTGCTCCTCAGTAGTTGGTAGAAGGCAAGAGCAAATCAGAAGGAGGCCGCAATGAAGTTCGGAATGCGCAAGCCATCGCTGAAGAAGGTGATTGCCGCACGCACTTCTTCGGCGAGGTTTGTCCGCCATAGCCTGGGCTTCAAAGCGCCTCGGGGCTGGGGTTGGCTGACCAACCCAAAACGGGCCGCATACAACCGGGTGTATTCACGTACCACCTTCAGTGTTTGGGACATTCTCAAGAAGCTGTTCGGAGGCCGCTGAGAGATGACTAGCGCAAGTGTTTGTCGTCGTTGGAACGGGTTCGGTGCCGCGGCGCGAAGCATCTGCGCGGCGCTCTTTCTTGTCGCCGCAGGCCCGTCGTTCGCAAGCACCCTAGTGGGCGTGGTTGTCGGTATTCAAGACGGCGACACCTTGACCGTTCTGGATGCGGAGAAGGTCCAGCACAGGATTCGACTCTCGGGTATCGACGCCCCTGAAAAGGGGCAGCCCTCCGGGCACCGCTCCAAGGAAGGGTTGTCCGCCATAGCGTACCGTCGGCAAGTCGCCGTCGAGTGGCACAAACGAGACCGCTACGGCCGGTTGGTCGGTAAGGTGCTCGTCGAGGGCAGAGATATCAACCTCGCCCAGATTTCGTCAGGATTAGCTTGGCACTACGCCAACTACGCCAAGGAGCAGCGGCCCCTGGACCGCCAGCTATACGCCGAGGCGCAGACCGATGCGAAACAGCATCGCATCGGGCTCTGGCGTGACCCATCGCCCACTCCACCGTGGGACTACCGGCGAGGCAAGCGGACGACACCCATGTAGAGGAGTAGAACCGCTCTCAAGTCACTGCTAGACAGTGCAGCATCTTTGCAGTGAGCTGCACCGATAAACTTTCAGCAACACCCCGTACTTACTAGGGAGAGTCCGTGAGCGAACAGATTTCCTTTGAGACCAACGACTTCGCCAGCAATCCGGAGCCGCGCTGCCCGTGCGTCCTGCTCCTTGATGTCTCAGGTTCGATGAATGGGCGCCCAATGGACGAACTGAACGCTGGTCTCGCCACGTTCCGCGACGAACTTTCTGCGGACGCCTTAGCGATGAAGCGTGTCGAGGTTGGAATCGTGACGTTCGGTCCAGTCAAGGTAGAAATTCCCTTCACGAGCGCGTCTACGTTCTACCCATCGACACTGCAGTGCCAAGGTGACACCCCGACTGGGGCCGCAATTCTGCAGGCCCTCGCCATGGTGGAAGACCGCAAGCGCGACTACCGCGCCAATGGCGTCTCCTACTACCGCCCCTGGGTGTTCCTCATTACAGATGGCAAGCCGACCGACGCTTGGACGACGGCTGCGGAAGCCATCCGCGAAGGCGAAACTTCGAAGAAGTTCGCATTCTTCGCCATTGGCGTTCAGGGCGCTGACATGGATACCCTGCGGAAAATCAGCACGCGCGAGCCGCTATCCCTGCAGGGTCTGAAGTTCCGCGAGCTCTTCAGCTGGCTCTCGAGCTCTCTGCGCTCGGTGTCGCGCTCGACCCCGGGTACCGAAGTTCCTCTTGAGGCTCCGAAGGGCTGGGCTTCGGTGTGACTTGGCGACTTGTCTACGCCTCCGAGGTAGGCACCTCCCACGCGCATACCGGAACGCCTTGCCAAGACAGCTGCTGGGCCCAGGTCGACCAGTTGGCTGACGGCCAGCCGCTTCTATCGCTCTTCGTGGCGGATGGAGCGGGCAGTGCTGCCAAAGGAGGCGAGGGCGCGGAGCTGGCTATCGAGGCCGCCGCAGCACTCATCGCGAAGAAGGTCAAGCAAGGTGAGTTCGGGCTCGGAGACACCCTTGCCACCGACATCGTTCTCGCCGTTCGAGAGCGAATCTACGCTGCCGCAGAGATTGAAAGGCTCAAAGCAAGAGACTTTGCCTGCACGTTCCTGGGTGTTCTGTCTACGTCGACCGGCACGCTGGTACTGCAGGTGGGCGATGGTGGCGTTGTCGTCGACACCGGAGCCGGGCTTGAAGTCGCCGTGGTACCAATGTCTGGCGAGTACGCCAACATGACTCACTTCGTCACCGACGAGGACGCGGTGACCGTGCTGGCTACGAAGTCTTATCCCGACCGCGCGCTCAAGGTTGCAGCTTTCACTGACGGCGTCCAGCGACTCGCGCTGAACATGGCGACCAATACGCCGCACGAGCCGTTCTTCTCGCCCTTCTTCAACGGCATGGCGAAGGCCACCGCGGAGCAGGAAGACCAACTGCAGGGACTCTTGGTCAAGTTCCTTGGCAGTCAGCCGGTAAACGAGCGTACCGACGACGACAAGACACTCGCGTTGGCCCTCTGGAGGGCTTGAACCGGATATGCCGAGAACGCTGTACACGTCACGCGGTACCGCAGTGGAAATCGGACGCGAACTTGGCAAAGGTGGCGAAGGTTCGGTCTTCGAAGCTCCTGCCCTCTCCAACCAAGTTGCCAAGCTGTATCACAAG
Source organism: uncultured Piscinibacter sp. (assembly GCF_937952055.1). Taxonomy (GTDB): domain Bacteria; phylum Pseudomonadota; class Gammaproteobacteria; order Burkholderiales; family Burkholderiaceae_C; genus Piscinibacter. Next base: position 59,159 of record NZ_CALFYO010000020.1, on the reverse strand, counting down.
GCGCCAGACGGGAAGAAGCAGGCCAAGCTCAGTTTCATGGCGTCGACCGCCGACTCCCAGCTCCTCAACTACGTCGCTTGGCCACAGGAGACGCTACACCCCAGCCGTGGTGGTCCAGTCATCGGGTTTCTGATGCCCAAGGTGTCCAACAAGGACCCCATTCACATGGTCTACAGCCCGGCACACCGCCGGCAGGACTATCCGAAGGCGGCCTGGGACTTCCTGCTATACGTGGCGCGGAACGTCGCCGCGTCTTTTGAGACTATCCATAGTCATGGTCACGTCATTGGCGACGTGAACCAGAACAGCTTCATGGTCGGGCGCGACAGCAAGGTAGTGCTCATCGACAGCGACTCGTTCCAGGTGAACGCACGCGGCACGATGCACCTGTGCGAGGTCGGCGTCTCGCACTTCACGCCCCCAGAGCTGCAGTCTCTGTCGTCCTTCGACGGCTTCATCCGAACGACGAATCACGACAACTTCGGACTGGCTCTGCTGATATTCCACGTCCTGTTTGGTGGCCGCCATCCATACTCCGGCGTGCCGCTTCGCAACGGCGTCGGAGATGCGCTTGAGACCGACATCAAGCACTTCCGGTATGCCTATGCCCGGGACAACCAGTCGCGCGGATTCAGTCCGCCGCCGCGCTCCATCCCCGTGTCTATGCTCCCGGATGCGATGGAGTCGATGTTCCATCTCGCGTTCACCGAGAAAGGAGCCTCAGGGGCTCGACCCTCGGCACATCAGTGGGTGGCTGCCCTCGATAGCGTCCGCAGCAGACTCAAGAAGTGCAGTTCGTCGGCGATGCACGTCTATCCGGACCATTTGGGCACCTGTCCTTGGTGCGCGCTGGAGAAGCAGGGCGTCGTCTACTTCGTCGACCTCGGTGCCACCTTCACGCCGACCTCGTCTGGTTTTGTCCTGACTCAGGTCTGGGGGCTGATTCAAGCCGTGCCACCGCCGGCGACCCTCAATCTTCCCACTCCGGGCAGCTTCACTGTGACGGCGAAGCCGCTGCCGGCCGGCATTCCTGGGGAAGGCGCGGTGACGTTCTACAGGCTAGTAGCGGTCGCCATCGCCGTGGCCATCGCCTTCGCGGCCCCTGGCGGGTGGGTCCTTGGCTTGCTGGTGGGATGGGCGGGATGGGTGATGGCAGGAGGAGCCGGCTCCGCTAAGCGCAACGAAGAACGTGCAGCCCGAAAGAGCTTCGCGGACGCCGCCGAGCAGGAGTACGACCGCCTGGTAGCCCGCGCCAAGAAGGAAGCTGGACCAGAGGGGTTTCATGCGCGCCGCGCGGAGTTGGCCAAGATGAAAGACGAGCTCGAGGGCCTGCCTCGCGCCGAACAAGACGAGCTGAGTCGATTGCATGCCACCGCCCAGGAGCGGCAGAAGGAGAGGTTCCTGAACACTTGCTTCATCGACCGGGCGAATATCCCTGGCGTTGGTCCGGCCCGCAAGGCGGCGCTGCGCTCGTTTGGCATTGAGACCGCTGCAGACGTCAGCCGGAGCCAAGTCATGCAGGTTCGAGGGTTCGGTGAGAGCCTGACGCGCGCCGTCGTTGACTGGAGACGCAGCTGCGAGCGGCAGTTTCAGTTCAACCCTGCAGCGGCCGTCTCCCAGAGCGACCGGGATGCCGTGCGCGCGAAGTTCGCGGCCAAGCGCATTGCGCTTGAGCGAACCTTGGTGGCTGGTCCCGGCGAGCTTCAGCAGTTCCGACAACGTGCAGCTAGTCAGTTGGTGACCCTCACCCCACAGCTTGAGGCGGCCGCTCGAAAGGTGGCCCAGGCGCAGGCCGACCTGGGTTTGCTTTAGAACTGGCGACCGCTCGACCCGTCTCGGCGCGGCACCAGCTTTGAGGTTGGTCGCGCAGCTAGGAGTTGGCAGGCCCGAGGAGCCGCCGTACGTGCAGAAGGGTACGAGAGCGGGGGGCTTTCCCAGCAGCGTCAGGCCAGGCAACAACTTTGCATGCTTCTATGCCGATGCGTTCGTGCTCGTCGCGAGCAGCGAAGAAGTGCACGAGCTCACGGAGCTCGCATACTTCGTCAAGCGGCTGCGTTGGTCAGGAGGCCCCTAGGCGGCGCTGCGAACGACAAAGTCGTCCTTGAAGTCAGCCGCGTTCTTCAGAAGCAGCTGGAACTCTGGAGGCATGTGCCGGCGAGCATCCGTGGCCAGACGTAGGTCTTGAACGGTGTAGCCCACCAGACAGCGGCGAACTTCAACAGTGCGGCTTGTCGCGCCGCCCAAGTACTCGTCCTGCAACAACTGGAGTTGGCCGGTGGGAAGGGCGGGATGCGCTACCACCTCCAGCTTCGCCATCTCGTTCCAGTGCTGGTCTGCTTCCTTGGTGGCCGGGCTCGGAGACCCTTCTATCGACCCTTTGCTGATGCGACCTAGCGCGTAATCTCGGAAGGCCGCTCTCTGTGTGCACCACGCCCGAACGTGCCAGCGTCGTGCCGCCCTAATCAGCGAATGAGGGTAGACCAGACGGTCGCGACCATCTGGCTCCGACAGCGACCTGTACCGAATCTGCAAGCCGACACGCTTTAGGCAGGCCTTCGTTGCCAGCGCGAACAGGGTCGAGGACACGGGTGAAAGGTCCAAGCGGAGGTCCTCAACGGCGAAGGTCCGAACCAACGGACCGACGCTGTCAACGAGCCGCAAGTACTCGTCTGGTGAGTTGCCTGCAAGACGAGGTCGGAACTGCTTTGTCGGCGTGACGGGCGCATGCGGGGAGACGCGTGTGATGGCGGGGCCGTAGGCGGCCACAAACGCGGACAGCAGCCTACTGGCCTGCACCGCCTGAACACCAAACACTTCGCGGAGTCTGGCGTTGTCGAGTTCGCCCTCCCAGCGCAGCAACACCTCCATCTCACGTAGGCGCTGTTGCGTTGGATTGCGGGGGGCCGGCTTGGACATTGTTATCTTACGTGCTAAATTAGCTATGACGATAATACTTCAAACGACAGGTACCGAAAAGCAAAGCCGCAGGGAGCGCGAAGTTGACCCAGGTCGAAAACGTTGACTACACGGCGAAAAGCTCCGAGGGTCAACCCGTGTTCTTCGAGGCAGAGCGCCTTCGCTTCTTTCGTCCGCTAAACAGTGCCAGGCGCGAGCTCGTGGCCGCATGCCTGCGTGCATTGTTCGACCGCCTGCACGGGCCGACGGCGGACTACGCCCACAACCTGACCCGCGAAGCCCTGCGGGAGCTGCTCTTTCCTGTCGTTCGGGACTACCAGAGCTTCGCTGCGGAAGAGGGCGGAGACGACGAGTTGAGCGCTCCCGAAGCAGACGACCCGCACGTCCTTGTGAGCATGGTCATCCGGGCGCTGCTCACCGACGGGTGGCTGGAACAGTTCGCAGACCGTACGGGCCTGGTCACGGCCTTCCGGTTCTCCCGCCCTGGGAAGCTGTTCGCCGAGGCGCTGTGGTCCTTGGACCGACCGAGCCGCAGCCGACAGCGAAACATGCGCGGTTGCCGCAACGCCTTGGAGGCCGCGCTTTCCGAGCGTGGCGACGCCCACGACCTCGTCGATGCCTACGAGTACGCCGAGAAGGTCATCGAGGACCTGACGGACGGCATCGACTACTTCCAGGAGCTGGTTCGCCACCTAATGCAGGAGGCGTCTGCGCGCAATCAATGGGCAGACTTCGGTGAGTTCCTTGAGCGCTTCCGGCGTGACTACTCGAAGCAGCTCACCATCGAGAACCCGACTTCCAATCGCCAAGCCATCGTCCAGAAGCTCGAAAGCCTGCGGCTCGTACCTGAGTCCAAGTTCAAGCGCATGGAGCAGCAGCTGCGCGACGTCGCCCATTGGGCGGTGAAGGAGCACACCGGAGCCTCGGTGTATGACTGGCTGCTCAATCGCATCGAGGACATCGTCGATGCCGCGTGTCAGTCCAAGCAGCCTGCGTTCCTCAGGGCGATGGACACCTACCTGAAGCGGGTCAACGGGCTGGCACTGCAGTCCATGATGCTGCGCTCCGGCCAGACGCGACACGCGTACTTGGCAACGATTCAGAAGCTGGCGGAATCCTCTGAGGAGGAACAAGACCGACTCCTCACGCACGTCGGCCAGTTCTTGGCGCCGGCCGAAGTCCGTCTCTTGGACCCTGCGAGCTTCAAGTTGAAGACAGCGACGCAGCGACGCAAGGCCGTCACGGTGTCCATACGGCCTCGCCCATCTCGCGAGGAGCGCCTTGCCGCAGCCGTCGCGCGCGCCGAGGCTGAGGCCTTCTCCATCCCGAACGAAGAGGTCGCCCAACGCATCCGGGCGGACTTGCGCGTCTTTCAGCACCCCATCCGCGTCTCGGCTATGCCGACCGCGACAGCACGAGACCTGATTCGAGCCATGCAGGCTGTCGAAGCAGCGCGCAGCGACGGTGGCGCTGACCTGGTGGTCAAGAAGCTCCCAACCCGACTGGAGAACGAGTTCTACAGCGGCAACGACTACGAAATCGCTCTGAAGAAATGAACATCTCCAGTCTCATCAACGAACAGCTTGCGCTAGCCAACCTGAAGCAGGAGCGGTTCCGAGAAATCCTGACTCGACTGCTGGCTTATGGGGTCATCCTGCGCGACGAAGACCGGACCGAACAGCTGCTCTACGACGATGCCCGTCGAGTCGAGAACCTGCTGGAGGATTACCTGGACATCGCGGGGTTCCGGCTCCACCACGACAGCACAAACCAGTTCTACCGGCTCTACGTGGCGGGCGCCATAGTCGACGGCCTGAGCGAGGACGTCTACGAAGCGGCGCCAGCACTTCGCGCACGGGTCTCCCCAGACTTCGTGGCCATGGCGCTGGCCCTGCGGTTCCTGTACCAGAACAAGCTCAATGCCGGCGAGATAGAGGCGGACGGCGAGGTCTCGGTCGGATTTGAAGAAATCGCGGCGACCATGCAGACCCAGCTCAAGCGCCCGCTGCCCAGCAGCATGGGTGACAAGATGGCGCTGTTGGCCGAGCTCAAGCGCCATCGGCTGCTCCGCTACACAGCCGAGTTCTCCATCACCAACGAAGACGCGCTGCTGGCCATCCGCCCGACCATCCTGGGCATCGTCTCCAACGACGCGCTCAGCGCCGCCCTCGACGCAGACGGAGTCGTCGAGGCCGAAGTAACGGCGCAGGAGGGCAACGAATGAAGCTCGACCGTCTGGTCCTCGTCAACTGGGGGCAATTGCGCCCGGCCAACTACGAACTGGGCAACATGACGTTGCTCACCGGGCCTACGGGCGCCGGCAAGTCCACCATGCTGGACGGCCTACAGACCGTCATGACCGCCGCGTATCAGGGCATCGTCGCCTACAACCCCGGTCAGGAGGAGAGCCAGCCGGGCCAGCGGCGAGGAAAGACGAAACGGACGCTCGAGTCGTTCGTGGTTGGCGCAGAGTACAGCCGATTCTCGCGACCTTCGGGCGCCCAGGGCTACATCGCCGCGGTGTTCCGGCCCGGGGCATCGGACGGTACAGCCAGGATGTTCACCGCCCTGGTGGCCGCGGCGGCGCGCGTGGACGGCACTACCGAGCGCCGGGACGCGAAGCTTGAGCGCGTGGTCCTGGTCATCGTCGAGGACGCGGCGCTGTCGGTCGAGGAGTTCTTCGATGACTTGGACCAAGGCGTGTGCGTTCCCGTGGAGGACATCGTCAAGCGCCTTAAGTCGAAGTACCCGAAGGTCGTCGCCTACGACGACCATAAGCGCGACTACCTGTGTGGGCTCTATGGTCGATTCCGCGGGCGTAACTCCATTCCCTGGGAGGAGGCGCAGAACGCGGCCAGGGCCTGGTCCCAGTCAATCGCCTACCGGCCCATCGGCTCGGTGCACGACCTGGTGCGCGAGGACATCCTGGAGTTCGATGGCAAGGCACTGCAGGAGAGCATCAGTCGCATCAGCGACCTCATGCGTCAAGTCACCAGCCTGAAGAACGAGGGTAAACGCCTCGAGACGGCGGTTGGGCGGCTGCGTGAGTTGAAGGAACTCACTGGCAAGACGGCGGCTACGTTCGAGGAGCAGGTGCAGTACGACCTGCTGCTGGCCAAGATGCAGGTTGCGGCCGACGAGGAGCGCATCGCTCTGGAGCGACAGCGCATCAAGGACGACACCGAAATCGCAGAGCGCTACGCCCAGAAGGCGAAGACCCAGCAGGAGCTGAAGAGGGCGGTCGACAAGAGCCGTATCTCCATCGCTGCACGACTAGAAGGTATCCCTGCGCACACGGAGAAGCAGACGCTGGACGAGCGCCTCGCACGGGCAACTACCGCCGCTAGAAACAAGCTGGGCGAGCTTCACGCGGGCCTCCATGCCGCGGCGCAAATCACGAACGCGGCCGATGGCTTGCTGCGGCGGCCCATCCCCGAGCAATTTCCCAAGCTGAAAGCCTCCGTGGAGGCGGTGGCCAAAGCCGTCTCGACCACCAACGTGTCTAGGCTTGCAGGCTTGCTCGATGCCGTGGTCGACGCCAATCGTGATGCCGAGTTGGTTGCCGAGAAGCTCTTTCAGCTCGCACCCGCCTTCAATGGTGTGGGTACCGGCCTGGATGTGCTGCACGCAGCGATGGTGGGCGCCGACGAAAGCGTCCTCGTGGCCCTAGCTGCAGAGGCCACCACGCTGGCACAGCGAGTCGACGCTGCCAAGAAGGAGCGCAAGGACCTCGCTGAACGCAAGGAGCGTCTTGCGGCGGGCGCAGGCAACTACAGCCGCGACACGGTGCTCGCCTTGGAGCGCATCCGAGAGCGGTTGCCAGACGCCGGTGTGCAGGTGCTCTGTGACCTCGTGGAGCCGGTGTCGGAGGAGTGGCAGCAGGCCATCGAGGGCTACCTCGACAACGCCCGCTTCAATCTCATCGTGAAGCCGGAGTGGGAGGCCCGTACCGTCGACTTCCTGCAATCTTGGGGCTCGCGTTCCAAGGTCGTGCAAGGTAAGCACTGCCTGGAGCGGGCGGACCCGTCCCGCGTGCCGTCGGACTCCATCATTCACGAACTGCGCACCGAACACGCCATCGCGAAAGCCTACCTCATCGAGCAGTACGGCTCCGTTGTCAAGGTGAAGGATTCGGAAAAGTTGCGGTTCACGCCTCGAGGTCTTACCAAGGACGGCAAGGGCAGTGGTTCGCGGACGATGTTCGTTGGCGAACGTCGCGACCTGGTACTCGGGCTCAAGGCTCGGGAGAGTGCGCTTCAAGCCACGACCGAGCTGCTCGAACAGACCGACCGGGAGATTCAGGAGTTCGAGCAGCTTCAAGGTGTTCTCGTTGATTTCCGACGCGCACTCACGGGCCTGCGCGAGCCTTCGTTCGACGCCGCGCCGCTTGCGCAGTACGCCGGCGACATCGACACCGTTCGTCGCTCGCTCGCTCAGCTGGACCTAAAGGAGGTCGAAGAGCTGCGAGAGGAGCTCAAGCGTCTCGAGGACCGCATCGCCGAACATGACGAGGAAATCAAGCTCGCGAACAACACAGTGACGTTGGCTGACCAGCGCATCACGGAGGCCGAGGCGGTCATTGAGCGAGTCAAGAAGGGCCGTGACGCCCGTTTCCAGGAGCGCGACAACCAGCTTCGCCGGCTGAAGCACCTGTGCGAGGCCAATCCTGAGAAGACGTATACGGTGCTTGCGCAGCAGGTCGAGGACCTCCTGGCGTCAAAGCGGATGGACGTTGTGTGGGTGCAGGCCCGCCTCAATCACCTCCGCAGCCAGCCTGAGAGCCTGCTGGGCGAGGTGCGGGAGATGCTGGCCCAGTACAACCCCAGCGTGCGTCAGGAAGAGCGCTTCGCTCCATTGCCGCACCACCACGACGCAACCGGCTTCGACCCCTACTACGGCCCTCTGGTGCAGCTCGGCCAGGCCGTGAGCGAGCTGCACCGCGATATGGAGAGTATCGGGCTCTACAACAACCGCGCCAAAGTGGAGGAGGCGGAGCGCTCGTTCCACGACGTGTTCACCAAGCAGTTCTGCGTCGAAATCAAGAGCAAGGTCGATGAGGGTGTGCGCATGCTGAAGCAGCTGAACAACGAGCTGGAGAGGCTCAAGTTCGGCACCGACCGCTTCAGCATCGACTGGTCCAAGTGGGAACCCGAATTCCTGGAGTACTACGGCTTCTTCTCAGCCGTGGCCGAACTGGCAGACTCACCCGACACGGTCGACCTGTTCGGCGACACCGAACTCTCTCCAAAGCACGTCGAAGTCCGAGACCGGCTGGTCAAGTTGCTGCTGGACCCGGACCAGGAGCGTGCCGGGCGAGAGTTGATGCGAATCGCCGACTACCGGAACTACCGGCGTTACGAAATCTGGAACAACTCCGACAGCGGGGGGCGTATCCCGCTGTCGACCTGGGGTACTGGGTCAGGCGGTCAACTCGAGACCCCTGCCTACATCGTCCGGGCGGCGGTGGTCAGCAACAGACTCAAGCTTTTCGAGAAGGGCGCCAACCTGCGGATGTTGGCCAGCGATGAGTCGTTCTCGACGATGGACGAGTCAAGAGCCAGGTCTGTCCTGAAATACCTGCGAGACACCTTGGATATCCAGGTCATCAGTGCCATGCCCACACGCGGGGCGGGTGGCCTTAGGCCTGAGTTCGACCGGGAGTACAGCTACAGCCGGGTGACCGTGCCGGAGAACGGTGAACTCGACTTCATCCTGGAGTGCGACGAGCGCATCTTTAGGAAGGACCGCATGCGCGACCTCTGGGAGAAGCAGCGGGCGGCGGTGCGTGAACAGGCCAAGCTCGCGTTCGAGACCGCTGAGCCGGCGGAGCCGACGAAGTGACCGTAACGCCCCTTTGGCTGCAATCCGAGCCTGTCCGCGAGCTGTTGAACGTGCTCGTGAACCGGCTCGATGCAGCGGAACAGCGTGGGAGCTCAAAGGCCCAATCCGTAGCCCTGGGCGACCGAACCTGGCCGGCGCTCTACAAGGCACCCATGGAGTCCACGAAGGAGGACCTCTGGGAGCATGTTGTCGCCATGGCGAAGTGGGGTTGGTTGCAGGTGAAGCCGGAGGACGCGGTCAGGTCTCCATCGGGATACGCTTCTTCGCCACGGGTCACTGTCCTCGATGAAGACGCGATACGCCGAGCGGTTGGCCGACCAGAGCGCCAGCGCAGTTCGGTCGTGCGCTGGCGCGAAGCGGTAAACAGCGGTCTGGATGCGCCAGAGGCCGTCAAGCGCGCTGTTGGCGACTACTGCATAGACATGCCCGACCACTCGATGGCGGAGGTCGTTTCCCAACTGAACAGGCTCCGTGGACTCGCCGACAAGCCGATGTTGCTGCGGGAGGTGTCGTCTCAGCTCTTCTGGGGAATGTCCAAAGTGCTGGACAAGCGGCAGGGCCTAGTGGCCGCAATTCTGGGGGTGGACGAGTGCCCGTTTCCGGAGTCGCCCATTCAACTGCAGGTCTACCTGCCAAAGGCTGGCTACCGCGGTGTGCTGTTCATCGAAAACCAGATGAGCTTCGAACAAGCGTTGCGCTCCACCAGTGGGGCCTTCGACCGGCTCGCTCTGGTCTTCGCCTCGGGGTTCAAAGGCAGCGCCCAGCGCCTGAGGAGCTCTACCGGGTGTTCGCTGTTCTACGCCGGCAGGGGCGCTCTGGGAGGAGACCTGCAGGTCGCGTTTGAGGCCTGGCTCTTTGGGCAGGGCAGCACGCCTGTCTTCTTCTGGGGCGACCTTGACTACTCGGGCATGCGAATTCTGGCCGCGATGCGCTCGACGTTCCCCGATTTGGTGGGATGGACTCCCGGATACGCACCGATGCTGGCAGCATTGCTTGCAGGAGGCGGGCATTCTCCGGAGGCGGCTGAGAAGCAGGGCCAGCGACCGGTCGTCAGCACAGGCTGCGAGTACGCAGACAGCAAACTCCTCCCGGTGCTAGCGCAATCGGGGCGCTACCTAGACCAGGAGCTGTTCAGTCCATGAACGGAGCGGGAGACCAACAAGAATGGCAAGAAGAAAGAAGTCTGGCTCGGGAGGCGTCATAGGAGCGCTGGTCATCGGCGCTATCGCGCTGCTCGCAGCGATTCCCAAGGAGGTCTGGATTGGCGCAGGGGTGCTTGCCGTCATCGGCATCGCCATCTACATGTACGGCCAGTCGAAGAAGGCTCAAGACGTCATCGAAGAGCCGCCGCCTGAGCCAACCCGGTCGGCGCCACGCTCCCTCGAAGCTGCGGCAAGAACGCGTCAGACGTCATCCGGAACCCCAGCACCCCGGTACGTTGAAGACGCCGAGCCCGTAAGCGTCGGCCAGTCTTCCGGCGCCTACCGGACCTCCTCGCCGTCTGCACCAGCACCGCCTGTCTCCAACTTCAGGGTTCCTGCCGCTCCGAAAGGGTACGGCGTCGGCCGGTGGATTCCACCTGGCGAGTCGGTGAGCATTGCGGGCCTGACTATTCCCGGGGGGATGGTCTATGTCGGCAATTCGCTAAGCACACCGCTCGGGGACAACGACCCTTGCCTCATCGACCCCTCGAAGACGGTAGCAGCGCGCGCCGAGTACACCGAGCGCGACATGGGCTACTGGCCCAGCTACTCGGAGGTTTCCCCGAGCGCCCGACGGGCCTACCTCAAGTGGCTCACGGGTGGTCGCCAGGACCCGCGCGCGGACATCGGCTACGTCTTCCTCTTCTTCTACGGTCTTGAGCGTCGGGCAATCATCGACGCGTCCAAGGACGAAACTGCCCAGGCCGACTGGCCGCTCATCGCCGACGAGCTGCGTCGGCTTCTGAGCATCTACGGGGAGAAGTCCCATTCGTTCAGGCGCTACGCAGGCGAGCTGCTGGACTGGGTCTCGTTGGCCTCGCACCCGGCAAGACTATATGAGCGGCCCGTCCCCGAGCTTCCGCGTTCGTTCGAGCTGCCGCTCTACATTCGACTTGCCCTGGGACAGGCGGCAGTAGACAGTGAACCCGTGCCTGCCCACCTTGCACTGGCCTGGGCAAGGCTCGACCCGAACATCGCGCTGCGCACACCAGCAACGCGCTGCGCCGAACAGTTCGACCAGTTGTTTGCCCAGAAGTACTCCGAGCTGTGTGGCCAAGGGATGGTCCTGCCTCGCAACCGGACGAAGCTGAAGCTGGTTTACCGTCCCGCGTCCTCCGGCTTCAGGGGATATCAAGAGCTCAAACTGACATTCAAAGACACACCCGACGTCACTGTGCTGACGGCCCCAATCAAGAAGCTCCAAGAGGTCGTTGAGGCGGCCACCAAACCGCTGGAGTCGTTCAGCCGCCTCGTCGGCAAAAGCCCAGATGCCAAGACGTCGCTCGAAGCATTGCTTCAGCTCCCAGCGCCGCTCTGGCCCGAGAGCGCCCAGAAGGCACTCCAGGCCTTGAAGGCGCGTATGGGCGAAGGCATGGTCGCCATGTCGTTCCAAGACTTGCTGAGCGCGCTCGGAGCCAAGACAGCGTTCACGAAAGACAAGACGCTGTCATTGGCCCGAACACTCGAGTCGGCAAATGTCGGCTTCGAGCCCGATGTGCTGAGCGGCGCGAAGCCGCCAAAGCCCGAGGAGAAGGTCGTTCTGTTCGCGCTACCGCCATCGGAGCAGTTGTCGCGTGCAAACGGGCCGTACCTCGCGGCTGCGTTGACGCTGCAACTGGCCTCGGCCGTCGCCTCGGCCGACGGAGAGTTCGGCATCAAGGAGATGGGCCACCTGCGCGAGACAGTGCTGTCCTGGAAGCACCTCACACCCACCCAGACCAGACGTTTGCTTGCCCACCTCAGGCTGTTGATGCAGGCGCCTGCGTCGCTGACTGCTCTCAAGAAGAAGTTCGAGCCGCTGGATACAGCTGTCAAGGAGACCATTGCCGCGTTCATGGCGACCGTCGCCCAGTCGGACGGCGAGGTGTCGCCAGCCGAGGTGAAAATGCTCGAAAAGGTCTACAAGGCCCTGGGCGTCGACCCGAAGAAAGTGTTCTCCGACGTTCATGCAGTTGCTGCCGGTACGAAGCCGACAGCCGCTGCTGTGGCCAAGGCCGAAGAGGCCGGCTTCAAGCTCGACCCGGCTCGCATCGCTGCGCTGCAGAAGGACACCGAGAGGGTTTCGGCGCTGCTGGCCAACATCTTCACCGAGGCAGAAGAGCAGGTGGCGGCGGCAGAGCCTGTTGAGGCTGAGCCCGAGACCGAAACGGTCGAGGCACCCAAGGGCCTCATGGGGCTAGACGAGGCGCACTCGGCGCTCGCCCGGATGATGCTGTCTCGCCCGGAATGGAGCCGCGAGGAGCTGCTCGACGTGGCTGCTGACCTCGACCTGATGCTCGACGGCGCCCTGGAGCACATCAACGAGGCGGCGTTCGATACACATGACATGCCGCTATTCGAGGGCGAAGACCCCGTGACTGTGAACGCCGAAATCCTGGAGAAAGTGGAAGCATGACAACGATTCGCCCAAAGGACCGAGACGCGGTCATCCAGTCGCTGCGCGCCGGCGTGGTGCCTCGCACGGGTCAGCACCTGGTGCAAGTCGGACGCACGCGGGAAATCGAGACGCTCGTCACCGACATCGACCGCATCGCCGACGGCGGGTCGGCGTTCCGCGTCGTCATTGGCGAGTACGGGGCTGGCAAGACCTTCTTCCTCAACCTCGTTCGCGCGGTGGGCATGGAGAAGAAGCTGGTGGTGGCCAGCGCGGACCTGAATCCGGACCGGCGTCTTCACGCCAGTGGCGGCCAAGCTCGTTCGCTCTATGCCGAGCTGATGCGCAACCTCTCGACGCGTACCAAGCCGGATGGCGGCGCGCTGAGCGGCATCGTCGAGAAGTTCATCGCGACTGCCAAGACCGAGGCGAAGGCATCAGGCCAAACCACGGAGGCAGTGCTGCGCAAAAAGCTGGACCAGCTGACCGAGCTAGTGAATGGCTACGACTTCGCCGACGTCATTGCGGCGTACTGCCGCGGCTACGAGGAAGGGAACGAGCAGCTCAAGTCTGATGCCGTTCGCTGGCTGCGGGGCGAGTTCAGGACCAAGACCGACGCCAAGCAAGCTCTCGGCGTTCGGACCATCGTCGACGACGCCGCGGTCTACGACCAGCTGAAGTTGATGGCGCGGTTCGTCCGCCTGGCGGGCTTCTCCGGCCTGCTTGTGAGCCTGGACGAGCTTGTGAACCTGTACAAGCTGGCGAATGCGCAGGCCCGCAACTCGAACTACGAGCAGATTCTCCGTATCCTGAATGACTCGCTGCAGGGCACCGCCGTAGGGCTGGGCTTCGTGCTTGGCGGCACGCCAGAGTTCCTGCTCGACACACGCCGAGGCCTCTACAGCTACCCGGCACTGCAGAGCCGGCTGGCGCAGAACACGTTTGCAACGGACGGCCTCGTGGACTACAGCGGGCCGGTGGTGCGGTTGTCTAGCCTGACCCCGGAAGACTTCTATGTGCTGCTGCAGAAGATTCGTAGCGTCTACGCCTTCGGGGACCCGGCTAAGCACCTGCTGCCCGACAACGGGGTCATGAGCTTCATGGAGCATTGCTCCAAGCGCATCGGCGATACGTACTTCCGTACACCGCGAACGACCATCACGGCCTTCATCAACCTGCTTGCCGTGCTCGAACAGAACCAAGGAACGGCCTGGCAGGAACTCCTTGGCGGCATCGAGGTGGCAGTCGACAACGGTGGCGCTGGCGACCAGGCCGTTGAAGCGGATGACGGCGACGAGTTCGCATCCTTCAAGATGTGAAGGGCCGGTAGAGCAGGTGCCCGATGTCGGACTCGTCGTCATTCCACCTTCTCGATGAGCGCATTCAGCGCTTCATCTGGGCCGAGGGCTGGGAGTCCCTTCGAGACGCCCAGGAAGCTGCCATCCCGCTCATCGTCAAGGCCGACCGCGACGTCATCGTGGCGGCGGCGACAGCGGCCGGCAAGACCGAGGCCGCGTTCCTTCCCGCTCTCACGCACCTGTTGCAGGCCGACCCGCCCGGGCTAATTGCCTACATCAGCCCGCTCAAGGCCCTCATCAACGACCAGTTCGGCCGTCTGGACCGCCTCTGCGAGCAGCTCGAGGTGCCGGTCTGGCCTTGGCACGGAGACATCTCGGCAACGACAAAGACGCGTTTCCTCGCAAAGCGGGAGGGAGTCCTCCTCATCACGCCAGAGTCTCTGGAAGCGCTTCTGTGCAACCGTGGCACCTCCATCGGGGCGGTCTTCGAGCGGCTGACGTTCTTCGTGGTCGACGAGCTTCACGCGTTCATCGGCGCCGAGCGTGGTAAGCAGCTTCAGTCGCTCATGCACCGTATCGAGCGCGTCATCGGTCGAACGGTGCCGCGGATTGGCTTGTCGGCGACCCTGGGCGACATGAGCCTGGCGGCGGACTTCTTGCGCCCCGGTAAGGGGCCGGCGGTTGAGATGGTGGAGTCCAAGGCGTCAGGCAACGAGCTGAAGATTTTGGTCAAGGGCTACGAGGAGCCCTTGGTCGTGGAGCCCGGCTTGATGGCTTCACCTGGTTTTGACGCCGATGTCGATGACGCCGTGGGCAACGAGCAATCAGACGCTCCGGAGGCCGAAGAGGCCCTGGAGCCGGTAACGCCCGCCTTGATTGCAGCCCATCTGTTCAAGGGCCTACGTGGGTCGAACAACCTAGTCTTTCCGAACTCCCGCAGGGAGGTTGAGAGGTACACGCACCTGCTGAACAAGATGTGCGAGGACCAGCACGTTCCCAACGAGTTCTGGCCTCATCACGGCAGTCTTTCGAAGGAGATTAGGTCGGAGACCGAGGCAGCGCTGAAGCAGAAGGAGCGCCCGGCGTCCGCTATCTGTACGAACACTCTGGAACTCGGCATCGACATCGGTGCGGTCAAGAGCGTCGCGCAAATTGGGCCGCCGCCCTCCGTGGCCAGTCTTCGTCAGCGCTTGGGCCGCTCGGGCCGTCGCAAGGGTGAGCCAGCTATCTTGCGCGGCTACTGCGTTGAAGATGCCCTGGGTGGGAAGGCGTCACTCGATACCGAACTCCGGCTCGGCACCGTCCGAATGGCAGCGATGATTTCGCTGCTGCTGGAGGGATGGTTCGAGCCGCCGATGTCCAAGGGCGCGCACCTGTCGACGCTGGTTCAGCAGATTCTCTCGTTCATCGCACAGAACGGTGGCGCCACCATCGGGCAGCTGTACGGCCTGCTCTGCGGTCAGGAGACGCCCTTTGCCAGTGTTTCGAAGGAGGAGTTCGTAGAGCTGGTGCGCCACCTTGGCCAAAAGGAGCTGCTGGTTCAGGACTCATCTGGCACGTTGCTGCATGGACGGGTCGGGGAGAAGTTCGTCAACCACTACACCTTCTACGCTGCCTTCGCGTCGGACGAGGAGTTTCGCATCGTCAGTGGGGGACGAACGCTGGGGTCACTTCCTGTCTCGCAGGCGCTGAGCATCGGCCAGCGCATCTTGTTCGCCGGCAAGACGTGGCGTGTCGAAGACATCGACGAAGCCCAAAAGACCATCTTTGTGGTCAGAGCAGGTGGGGGCACGCCGCCGCTATTCTCGGGCGGGGCAGGCCGGACCCACACGCGCGTTCGTCAGCGTATGCGTGAGCTGCTTGAGACGGCCGATGTACCCCCCTACCTGGATGAGGTCGCGCGCCGGTTCCTTAGCGAGGCGCGAGCCAACTACGCGGCTCGCGGCCTTGGCAACGCCATCTTGGTGGACCAAGGCAGCGAAACGCTCTTGCTAACCTGGCTTGGCGACGCGGCAAACGAGGCGCTGGCCTGTCTGCTCCAACGACGGGGTTTCAGGGCGAGTGCGGCAGGACCCGGCGTTGAAGTCATGAAGGGCCCGCACACCACCGAAGACATCCTGGACGCGCTCGCTGACGCAGCGGTGGATGAGTCACCGCCCCTTGATGTCCTGCTGGCGGATGTGAAGAACCTGCAGCGCGAGAAGTGGGACTGGGCACTACCCGACCGACTCTTGCGGCGCGCCTATGCCAGCCTGTACCTGAACCTTGACGAGGCCCTCACGTGGACCCGTACGGTCAGTGCCGACCACACAACAAAGTATTCAGAGGGAGAAGATGGTCATGAAGTTCATCCACGCGGCTGACATTCACCTGGACAGCCCACTGAGCGGCCTATCGGCCTATCCCGACGCCCCCGCGGCGCAGCTCCGGGGAGCCTCCCGAGAAGCCTTCTCCCTCTTGGTTGACCGCGCCATTGAGGAGGGCGTCGACTTCATGGTCATCGCCGGCGACCTCTACGACGGCACCTGGCGTGACTACAACACCGGCATCTTCTTCTGCAAGGAGATGGGCCGCCTCAAGCGAGCCGGCATTCCGGTGTACCTCCTGTTCGGTAACCACGACGCGGAAAGCGAGATGACCCGCAAGCTCGACCTGCCGGATAACGTCTCTTGCTTCTCTGCGAGCAAGCCGGAGACGTTCCGCATTGAAGGTCTGTCAGTGGCGCTCCACGGGCATAGCTTCAAGCAGAAGGAGACCACAGCCAATCTGGCGGCGAACTATCCGGCTGCGGTACCGGGCCACTACAACATCGGCGTGCTGCACACGGCGCTGGAGGGGTACGCGGCCCACGCGTCGTATGCCCCGTGCACTGTCGACGAGCTTCACGCCAAGGGCTACCAATACTGGGCTCTTGGCCACGTTCATGAGTTTCAGCAGTGGAGCGGTTCGTCGACCATCGTCTTCCCTGGCAATCTGCAGGGCCGCCATGTTCGCGAGTGCGGGCGGCGAGGTGCGGTCCTTGTTTCCGTGGACGATGAAGGCGCGACCAGCGTCGAACGAGTCTTCATCGACGTCTTGCGATGGGAGCACCTGCACGTTGACGTCGGCGCGTGCGAGACGCTGCTGGAGGTGACTCGAAGCATCGGGCGCGCCCTGGAGGGTCTCCTTGCGGAGGATGGGCAGGTTCCTCGCGCGGTACGGGTAACAGTCCAGGGCCGCACCAAGGCGCATGGGCAGCTTTTCGGTCTCGAGGTGCAGTTGCGCAGCGAAGTTCTCGCCCAAATTGCTGCTATCGGCAATGAGCGTCTCTGGCTGGAGAAAGTCAGGCTGGAGACGGAAGCGCACGTGGATGCAGCGACGGCACACGAACGACTGGACGCCTTTGCTGACCTGCAGGACATCCTCGCAGACGCGGCAGCGGACCCCGAGTTCACCGCGCAGCTGCAGAGCACACTCTCGCCGTTCGCAGCCAAGGCTCCCTTGGACTTGCAGCCCCTTGTGCCGCTCATCGAGCAAATCCGAGCCGGCAAGCTGCAGGGCCTCGTCCAGGAAGTCTCCCCGGCTCTGCTGGCGCATCTGCAGCAAGGGGAGGGAGCATGAGGATTCGAAGGCTTGAGCTCATCCGCTACGGCAAGTTCACCGACGCCGAGGCGACCTTCCCCCAGGCGGCATGTGACTTCCACTTCATCGTCGGCCCTAACGAGGCCGGGAAGTCGACCGTTCGCAGCGCCATCTCCGAGCTGCTGTACGGCTTTCCAGCCCGCAGCGCCGCGATGGCCTTTTTGCACCCGCAACCTGAACTCCGGCTCGGGGCGCACCTGGTCGACGGAACAAACGAGCTGGAGTTCCATCGCACGAAGGGCAACAAGAACACGCTACGCACGCCGAAGGACGCTGCGCTGCCGGACGACTGCCTGGCGGGATACCTGGGCGCGTCCGACCGTGAGTTCTTCGAGCAGATGTTCGGTCTCGACCACAGTCAGCTCGTACGCGGGGGCCAAACCATCCTCGATGCGTCCAAGGATGTGAGTCAGGTGCTCTTCCAGTCCGCTGCGGGCATCGCGGGGCTGGGCAAGGTCAAGGATGCCTTGGTCGCAGAAGCAGACAAGCTGTGGGCGCCGCGAGCCTCGGCTCAGCGCGCGTACTACGCCGCCTGCACACGCTGGGAGGAGGCCTGCAAGGAGTTGAAGGAGCTCACCGTTCGCACGAAGGGCTGGACGGAAGCGCGGGACCGGCTCGACGAAGTGGAGCGCGACATCGCGGAGGCGACGCAGAAGAAGCTTGCACTTCAGACGCAAAGGACCCGTCTAGAGCGCATTCGTCGCCTTGCGCCCACCGTGCAGGCTCTCAGGACGTGCCAGAAGGAGCTGGAACTGCTTGGAGAGGTGCTCGAGCTGCCTGCCGACGCTGCCGCGACGCTTCAGGCGGGCCTGTCTGACCTGTCAGTTGCGAGCACCGTCAAGTCGCAACGCGAAGAGGACGTTCGTCACTTCACCCAGCAGCGAGATGACATCGCTCTCGACCAGCGGGTTATCGACGCTCAGCACCATGTTGACGAGTTGGTCGCTTGGGGCCAGAGAGTCCGAAACCACTATGCAGACCTCGAAACCCAGATGGGCGAGCGCCAGCGGTTTCTGCTGCAGGCAGTTACTGCGGCGCAGGAACTCGGTTGGTCCGTAGACAGCGACTCCATCGTTGGTTTATCGCTACCGAAGCCGCTCGACTTGCGGGAGGTGCAGCGTCTCGTCGTCTCGCATGGGCAGCTGTTGCAGGCCCGAAGCAACGCCGAACAGGCGCTGGCGGACAAGCAGTCCGAGACGGACGAAGCGACGAAAGAACTTGCGTCGACGACCGTCGCCGAGGTCCCAACCTCGCTCCGCAACGCTCTCTCCGAAGCGCAGGGCTACAAGAACACGACCTCGACCCAGCTACAGTTGACGAACGCCGCAGAGGCCGCGGAGCGTACGCAGCAAGACCATCTCAGCGCGATGGGGCTACCCGCCCTGGAGCTGGAAGCACTCAGGGCTGTGTCGGCGCTTTCGACAACCAGACTGGCAGCACTCGTCCGCGAACGGCAAGCCCTTCACTCTGCGCTCGACACAGCGCTTGACCTGCTTGAGAAGGCCCGAGAAGAGGTGGAGTCATCGGGGCTTGCCGTGTCACAGTATGCGGAGGCCCGTCGCATCGTCACGAGCACGGAAGTGCGTGATGCGCGTTGTGCGCGGGACGAGCAGTGGTCGTCTATCAAGACCGGCCAGGTGGCAGTGGCGCAGGGAGCGGCTGCACTTGACGCAGCCATCCTCTTGTCAGATGAGCTCGCCGATACGCAGCTCGGCTCGGCGACGGAAGCAGCTGAGCTCCAGAGCCTTCGCCAGCGACTGGAGCGGGCCAATCTGGACCTGAAGCAGCGCAAGGCCGCAGAGACGGAGAAGCGTGCGGCTCTGGAGGCGTTCGACCTGGCATGGAAGCAACTCTGCCAGTCGTCTGGCGTTGCGGGCTTGGACCTGGGCGACGCCCAGTCCTGGTTCTCCACTCGCGAGAAAGTGCTTCAGGCCGCGTCCCTGGCCGACCAGAAACACCAGGAGTTGCGACGGGAAGAGGACGCGGCGAACTCCGCTGCTGCGCGCCTAACAGCCGAGATGTCATCGGTCGGTGCCACTGTGGCGGAAGACTCATCGCTCGTGGCTCTTTTGTCTGAGGCAGAGCGGCTTGTCTCTCGAATCGACGCGGACGCCGCCCGCCGCGCATTGCTGCAAGAACAGGTCGCCGCCGCCGCGACAGTACTCGCCGACCTCAACGCGAAGGTCGACAAGGCCTCGTCTGACTACGCAAGATGGGAGGAAGAGTGGCGCCAGGCGGTAGGCAGGTGCCTGCTGAGCGACTTTGTAAAGTCGGTTGAAGATGCCGAGCAAGGTCTGCACAAAGTCCAGGTGGTCCGCACGAATCTGGAGAAGGCCGCAGCCACGAAGAAGGACCGAATCGACACGATGTCTGCAGACCTGGATACGTTCCGCGACCTTGCGGAAGACGTCTTGCGGCGAGTGGAGGCACCCGGCCTGAGCGGCTCCGAACCTCGGGTGGTGGCAGCCCAGTTGTCCACTCGGTTGGGAAACGGAAAGGTTGCGATGCAGCGACGCAAGGCAGCCGAGGAGTCATTGGAGAAGGCAGCCGGCCAGCTTCGAGAAGCCGAGCAGCAGGTTGCGCAGATTCAGGCGAAGGTAACTCCGCTGCTGACAGCTGCCGGCGTGGCCACCCTGGAGGAAGCCAGACCTCTCGTGGAGCGCTCTGACCGGCGTCGGGCGCTCAGCCTGCGCATGGAGCAGGCTCGACAGTCACTGAACCAGGACTCAGATGGCCTGGGGCTTGATGCTGTCGTCGCGGAAGTTGACGCTTGCGACCTTGAGCAACTGGCTGCTGAGTTGGCGAGCACGGCCCATGACCTGGAGGCCACTCTGCCGCTTCTCACCCAGCTTGCGGAGGCGCGCGTAAGGGCCCAGGAGGCACTAACGGCCATCTCCGGCGGTCAGGCCGCCGCCGCCGCAGAGTCTCGCCGGCAGGAGGCCCTCGCGGAGATGGCTGACGCATCGGAGCGCTACATCAAGGTCGCGACCGCGGTGACGCTGCTCTCTTGGGCCATCGACCGGTACCGTGACCAGAAGCAGGGGCCGATGCTTGCGCGCGCCGGCGTCATCTTCTCGAAGCTGACCCTAGGACGCTACAGCAAGCTGTTCGTCGACTACGAAAAGACGCCACTGAGTCTCTCCGCGCTTCGCACCGACGGTCGACATGTCGAAGTGTCGGGAATGAGCGAGGGTACCCGGGACCAACTGTACCTGGCGCTCCGCCTGGCGGCAGTGGAGCTGCACCTCGACAAGTCGAAGTCGCTGCCATTCGTTGCCGATGACCTGTTTGTGAACTTCGACGATGAGCGGTCCACTGCCGGGTTGGAAGCGCTCCGGGAGCTGTCTACGAAGACGCAGGTGCTCTTCTTGAGCCATCACGACCACCTGCTGCCGCGGGTGCGCCAAGTGTTCGGAGCGGGTGTCAACGTCGTCGCGCTGCAGCGGTGAAGCCGCTGTTGCTTTTGAACCGCGTCCAATGCCAAGGTGGCCGACCGTGCTAAGCAACGCGAGACTCATCCAGTGCTCTGTTTCGCGAGACGCCGCAGGACTACCCATCTGCGCATAACGGAACATTCAGCTAGCAAGAATGGGAGGCAGCATGGCTGTCCGGCGGGAGAATTTGGCGTGGGCGACGAACGAACTGGTTGGTGAAGCCGGGCTGTGACGCGGAATTGGTCCGAATCAATCACTACGTCCAGGGTGCCGGGCTGCAACCGCTGCGGCGGGATACCGAGAACGGCCGGGCGATACACAAGCCGCTGAGCCGACCCGTCGGCAGTGGTAATCCGAAGGGCTGGACAAGGTATCTCGAGGCCCGGCGGTCCCGACGCGCCGGCACCTACCGCTTGGTGCGTGACATCGGCGCCACCCATTGAGCCCAGCTGACGACCGCTAGACTGCTTGAGCTGGCGTCGACGATGCGCGCCGAGGAGCTGAGCGAGAGCACGGTTCTGAAGGAGATGGCGCTGCTGAAGGCTGCCTTCAACGTCGCCATCCGGGAGTGGGGCTGGTCCGGGTTCGTCAATCCGGTATTCGGCATCACGCTTGGCCGGTCCAGAAGGCGATTCGTTCGCCTGACCGACGATGAAGCGAACCGTCTGGTCCGAGCCCTGGCCGAGTGCGACAACCCGCAGTTCTGGCCGATGGTCGAACTGGCGCTGACCAGCACCATACGACGCGGGTCTTTGCCGAAGCTGGCGTGGTCAAACGTTGACCTCGAGGCCCGTGAGGCCCATGTATGGGCCAAGGGGGCCGAGGTGCCCCTACCGCTGTCCAGATGCGCCGTCACGTTGCTGCGGCACATCCCGGACAACGGCACTGGGCGGGTGTTCTCGATGTCGGAGAAAGCGGTCAAGATGGCCTGGCAGCGCGTGCGGGAGAAGGCCGGCCTGCCGAAACTGCGGTTTGCAGACCTGCGGCGCCTCGGAGCTACGTTCTACGCTCGTGCTGGGTTGAACGCACGGTGCGTCGGTGCTACCGCGACCGGTTGAACGTTCTCCGAGCGCGCCTGAAGTCCCAGGGCGGGATGGGTTCCCGGTCTGCCCAAAGGCCGAGGCGGCGCTGTCTGGCCGTCTCCTGCGCAGCTGCATACCGCTGCCGGTCGTCTGGCGACTGCTCGCGGGCGTATTCGGCGTAGTGCCAGGCCAGCCCGGAAGATACCTGCGCCAGGTTCACATCGCAGCCTTCCACGAGAACCTTTCCGACCATGCGGCCGTATCGGTCTCGCTTGTGCCACTGGACCTCAACCTGCTTTCCATACGCTAGCGAGGAGAGCCCTTCTTTCGAGTGATTGCCCCAAGGCTGCCCCTTCTCCGGAGCGTCGATGCCTGCCAGTCGGACCCGGCGCTGAGTCTTCGACGAATCCAGGACGGTGAGCGTGTCGCCGTCCTGGATGGCGACCACACGGCCCTCGAGCATGTCGGCAATGCACGGGCCAGCGGCAAGGAGCAGTGCCAAGCCGAAGATACGAGCCAGCCACGCCGTGACGTGGCCCAACCGGGTGGCGTGCGTTCGCATGCGTATACCTAGCGCCGGGCCTCGGACTTGTAGAAGTAGCCTTCGACCATCAGGCGGGCTCGGTCCGACTGAACAGCGTCGGGGATGAAGTTGCGCAGATACACGTAGTGCCGGCACTGCGGGTCCTGGCGCTTGCTCCAGTCGAAGATGCCTTGCACGCGCGACTGAAAGTCAGAGTGCGACAACGGAGTCGCCAGCAGTGAGTCGATGTCCGGCAGAGCGCGCGCGTCGGCCTCTCGTTCGGGCGGCCAAGCCTTGGTCAGAGTGACGGTGTCGCTGCGCAGTTCAACGTTGAGCAGGAACTGGACTTTTCCGTTTTGGTCGGCCCAGCAAGGCGGCCAGTCACGTCCTCCGTTGGCATCCAGCCGATTCTTCAGGAACGCCACCTGGCCCCGGAGGCCGTCGACCTCCTTCTGCAAAGCGTCGATGTTGCGTCCTCCGAGCGACGCCGCGACCTTGGCGGCCTGGACCACCTGCTCGACCGCCTGACCTTCCTCGCCCGGCTTGACCCTCACGTTCAGATGCTTCTTGGCGTGCTCTCGGAATGCCGCATCGGTCTTCAACGCCTGCCGTACCCTGTCTGCCGCGGCACGGGCGTCGGGTGGTGGCTTTTGAGGGGTGGTGGGTTGCCGCTCGGCGACCTTGGTCGAGGGCTTGGTGCCTGAGGCACCTCCCTGACCGGCAACCGCGCCTGGCGCTGGAGCGCGGGGAGCAGTCGCGGCGGATGCCGGGCTCACTGGCGACTCAGCTGGGAGCTCAGGCTCTTTCTGCAGCTCGTCGCGCACGGCCTTCAGCAGCGTCAAGGCTGTGATGACCTCGTCCTTCGCGACCTGCATGCGGGCAGCCTCTCCGGTGCCTTCCAGGAGGCTCTTCAGCGCCGTCAGCGCCGTGAGCTCAGCCTCGAGGTCCGCGACCTTCTTGGCGAGGGTCTCTCGTTGTTCCCGCTCCCGGTCCGCGTCAATCACCCTGTTGATGAGGGCCTCAGGGTCCTTGGCTCCGCCCGCCTTGAGGGCGGTCTCCAGCTCGGTCTTGGCCCCCGCCAGGGCCGCGGCTGCACGAGCTGCGCCACCGGCCTCGGCGAGGGCCGCTTCCGCGGCTTGCCGCGCGGCCTGCTCCTTGACGATGAGGTAGCCCAGCAGCAGGAGCAGGATGAAGATGATGGTGAAGGCGATTTCGGTCAGCGAGAGCTGAAAGACCTGGTCGTTCCTTCGACCTACGACGCGCTCCGTGGCCACTGCGCTCAACGCGGCTCAGCCGCGCCGCTATTGTTCGCCGGGGGCAACGGCGCGGGATGCGTTGCCGGGCCTTCCTGATGCGGCAATCCACCCAGAGCCTTTGGCACGAGAGCCAGCTCATCAGGCCGCGGCGGTGGGACTGACCTGGACGCTGCCTCGGGCACGAAGACAGAGTGCCCGTTGCTCACGGCGGGCGCAAGCACAGGGGCGGGCACAAGCACAGGGGAGGGCGCAAGCGGGAGAGTGGGCGGGGACGCCAGCGACACTCGCAGGGAAGCGGCTGCAGTACTCAGCTCGCGAACGCCAGCTTCGACCTTCGTGAGCGCGGCATTGGCACCCTCACCGAGCCGGTGCAGCCAGGCTGCCTGGTCTCGTCCGGCCGAGGCCAGCGCGACGAGTTCGCGGGTAGCGGCTGCTTGTTGCTCAGACACGCCCTGCTGCTTCTCGCCGCTGGTGCGCAGCTGAGATGCGGCCGCTTCGGCTGTTTTTGCTGCGGCGGACAGCTGCTGTGTGGTCTGTTCGCCAACCCTAGTCTGCGCGGCCAGCCCGGCCGTGATGCCGTCCAGGGACTCCTTCAGGCTCTTGCGTGCTGCAGTTGTCTCGTCGACGAGCTGCGAGACCCGAGCCACCACTTCGGATGACGCGCCGGACGTGGTCTTCAGCTGTGCGATGACCTCGGCCAGGAGGCCGTCGAAACGCCCAAGCGTCTCCTCGACGCGTTGCAGCGCCTGCAGCTGCCCTTCGCTGGCATCGAGCACGGCCTGTTGCTGCTTCGTCAGGTGAAGCACGTGGTCCAGTGCGCCGTCGACCTGCTCAGTCTTGCGCCCAATCGAGTTGAGCGCTGCGTTGACGTCGCGAGAGGTCTGCTGGACGGAAGACGCCACCTCTTGCACGTGGCGGGACAGAGCCTCCGTCCCGTCGTGCACGTGCTGCAGCGGGCCTTGCAGCCGCTGGACGAAGAAGTCGTCGGGGAAGGTCGTGTTGCGCAGCCTCTGCGTCACCGCGTCCGCGAACGCCGTCACCTTCGTCTCGATGCTCTCCAGGTTCGCTCGCATGCCTTGCGCATAGCCGTCCACCGAGGTCGACAAGTGCTGCGTGGCGGCCCTGACCTGCTCGAGGGTCTGCGTCAACGCCGCCTGGTTGTCCTCAGTGAGCTGCTCGAAGAACGCCTGCAGGTTGTTGCCCTGTTGCTGGGCGAGCGTCTCCAGCTGCTGGCGCACGCGCTCGACGGTTTCCTTGGTGGCAACGTCGACTGCGGAGTGGAAGTCGCGCAGCCGCTCGTTGGCCAGAACCATCTGTTCGCGCAGCCGGTGGGAGGCGTCGACGATGCCGTCCTCAGCTTCCTTGATGGCGTCGGCCGCGTCCTTGCGGAAGCTCACCAGGTACACGCGCACGCACAGGCCAACGACCGTGCTGACCATGGCGGCGCCGAAGCGCACCGCGATGTCCTGCATCTTCGTGCCGATGTTCGGCAGGTCGAACAGGCTGAAGATGATGGCCGAGATGGTGAAGATGAAGCCCAGGTAGTAGCAGCTGTCGGCGAACTTCTCGTCGGAGACGTCCGTGTCTCGTCTCTTGAGGCCCAGGACCACGTACAGGCCCATCACAACCATCGGGAAGACGAAGGAGAAGGCCCACTTGAGCAGGTTGGCCTCGACGAACCAGCCGATGCCTGCAGAGATGACCTTCAGCCCAATGGCAACAACAAAGAGGCGCTGGATTCTGAAGTTCATCGGTTCAACCTTCGATGCGACGCACTTCCACGACGCGGGCGCCGGCTTTGTCGAAGTGCTTCTCCCAGAAATTGACGTTCTGCATGGTCTGCAGCTTCGGGCTGTGCAGTAGGTAGTTCAGCTCGACTTTCACGCCTTGCATCTCCAGCGTCATCTTGTGGCCGTATTCGCTGGCAGCAAATGTCCCGTAGTCGAGCGAGCCTCGGAACATCGACGCCTGTGGGGTGTTGTGCAGCATGTCGGACACGATGAGGAGCCGGCGCTCGCCCTGGACGCCGTGTTTGCGAAACGAGTTGATGCTGACCATCTGGAGCATCTCGAAGATGGGCGAGTACTTGGCTGCGGTGGAGCTCACCAGGGCCTCGGCTTGCTCCGCCAGCGGCTTCAGGAAGCGTTGCTCGTATCGCCTTTTCTCCTTCTCCGGGTTGCCGTCCAGGAAGCGCGAGTCTTCCCCCGTGCCTGGGTTGCACATCTCGATGAGAGGCTCAGCGGTCTCCTTGAAGTCCTCCCCCAGGACGTACACCGACAGTAGGTGGCCGGCCGGCGTGCGCCGCTCGATGACCTCGTGCATCAGCTCGGAGAATGCCTTCTTCTGGGTGAAGTTCAGCGGGTCGGTACGGTCTACCAGCAAGACGATGTGACCCTGCGGGCCACCGGGCGGACACAGCGTGTTTGGGTTCAACTTCGCCGGCGCCTGGCGCTGGGCGTAGATGAGGGCTGCGACCGCTCCGAAGAGGGCCACAAAGGCAACGATGCCCCAAATGATGTTGTTGCGGCGCCGGGCGGCGGCGCGGCGACCCAGGTGAGCCATCAGGCGGCCTCCTTACCAGGAAAGTGGGTGGCCAACGGGCTCTCGCCGTCGAACTGCTTGTTGAAGGCGGTCTGGATGTTTCCCCGTAGTTGCTCGGCCCCCTCGACGAGCCTGCGCACGAGCGCCTTCTGCATAGCCAGCGACTGCTCGTCGGCCGTCGTGTCGAAATTGGGCAGGGGCAGCTCCCGCAGCTTGGGGTAGGTGTCGAAGTAGGCCGGGCGAGGCACGCCATTGCGTGCCAACTCGTTCTCCGCGCGAAACGTCTGCAGCAGTGCCTCAAGCGAGTTGTCGGCATCGGCCATGAGAGTGGCCAGTCGATTGCCCGCGGAGTGCTTGTCGCGAATCGTCGACTCAAAGACCGCAATGGACGACTGCGCACGCTCGAGCGTGCGGTCCAGGGCCTGCAGCTGCTCTTGCTTGAGCTCCTCGAGCTCCTCTCGCACGGCGTCCATCTCGTCTTGATGGTCGTCTTCGGCGGTCCGGGCTCTGCGGCTGTACGCGCCGTAGTGGGGGTGAAGGTCATCGAACGAGATGCCATCCAGCAGCGCGAAGATGGCAAACGTGATGCTGACGGCGAACAGTCCCCAGGCGGACCCTTGCAAGGCAAGTGGACTGTCCCACAGAGCCGAGCCGGCCACTTCCCATGCCCGTGCTGATTCGGACTGGACAGCTCCGCGGTAGTGGGAAATGAACAGGCCAACGAAGACCATCACGCCCACGGCGCAAGCAGAGCCGAGGACGCCGAGGCACTTGAACGCCACCGACGAGTGGAAGACGAACCGGACGACAAGCCAGCCCAACACGAACGCGATGACGACGTTGAAGAATGCGGCAGTCAACGCCTCTATCGCACCGCCCAGAAGCCCCAGGTCCAGCCCTTCGGCGAAGAACTTCGTGTTCAGGCCTGCCTCGACGAGCAGCAACAACCCCAGAAACCCGATGCGCTTAAAGCGACCGGTGGAGTCCGGGTAGTCCGCATCTCGGGTCAGGCGATGCCGTGCCTTGAAATCCTGCAACTCCCGCCCTTTCTGGCGCGCCTGCTCGGACAGCCTGGCCAGCACGCCCTCGTGGCGGTTGAGCACGCTGCTGGCTTCGCGCTCAAACTCCTGGTGGGCCTGCAGTGCCCGGTTGACCTCGGAGGTGACGTCCGAGTGCCCCAGGTCGCGGCTCAGGATGTTGAGCCTCCTTTGGGCCCAGGTGACATAGCCCTGCCTGGCTTGCTCGACTCTCTGGACGCAGGCGGACTCCGGCCCGTACAGCGTCGTCGCCTCCGGAGGCGGCAGGCCCGCTTCGCCCAAGCGCTTGCCCTCCGCGGCGAGGTTGAGCTCCTTGGCGAGCTTGGCAACATCAATCTTCTGGATGTCGTCGTCGTGGTCCGACGACTGGTTGCCGGGAGCTAAGAGCCATTGCCATACCGTGCGAAAGAATCCCAAAGGTTTCTTCTCCTGTTGCGGCGGCGCATTCAAACCGCAAGGTGCGCCGTAACCAAACGTGAGATTCTGCCTTCGTCGAGGCCCTTGGACCCGCAGTTGTGCGGGCGCTACGCTCATTTGCGGGCGTCAGCTCTCCTCGCTAAAAGGCTGGCGGGCCGCCAGGGTTGTCGCAGGTGTGACCGGGGAGGGGTTGAAGACCTTGCAGGGCTTCGAGTTCGACTATGTCGGCATCATCTTTGGCCCTGACCTTCGGCATGAGAGGGAGCGCAACACGTGGGTCTCCGCGGTGCTGGGTGTGGACCTCAACGAGGCCGTAGCCTCCAAGTTGGCCTCGAACGCCGGGAAGGACCCCGCTGGGGACTCGACGCCCAAGCGGACTCAGGACCCATGCGGCCACAATGCACCAACCAGACCACGCCCGACACGCCCGTGGCCACTGCCAAGTAGGTGCGACATGGCAAGGGGTCTGTCGTCGCTCCAGAGTCCGGCTGCGGTACAGGCTGCACTCGACGAGTTCACCAAACTAGGGCGCGTGGCGTCCCTTGTACACGGCAAAGCTGGCGGGCCTAGGTTCGGGAAGGTCTGCGACCGGGTTCGGTTGATGAGACGAACCGTGCGTCGTCGAACACGTGGCTCCTCAATGTCCGCCAACGCGCCGTTGGCAGTTTCATGTTGTAGTCGTTAGCAGCCTGACCTAGGAGCGTTGGCGAGGTAAGCGGGTATCGACACTCAGCGAGCCATCGTCCTGGCCAGATGTCGCCAGTAGTTTACATAATATACATTAGAGCGCTTTATGGAAGCCGGTCGAGTTCCGGCCTGTGGCGCGCTGGACCCGCATCGTCCACTCGGCTCCCATCGGTCGGCGCGGCGGGCTGTGGCTTGTCCAGGGGTCTGCAAATGCGGCTTGAAAGACGGTTCAATCGTTCGGAGCGCTCCATTTCAGCGACGACCGCCGCGGGATTCAGCAGGAGCGCAAACGGATTGACGACGGGTTGTGCGGACTGCATCGAGGACCTCCGGCATGAGTGCACTGGGATGAAAGGCACTCTAGGCCTCGGTCCGAGGGTGGGAAGTCGTCGTTGCGCCATTCCCCGTGTAGGAAGAAATCCGACACGGCCGATCCGTCGTGAACTGTTGCCGGGAAACTAGCGTGGCAACTTCTCGAAACGTTCGACCAGCCACTCGCGGCCGCCCAGCTCGGCAAAGTCGATTGCCTGCAAGCCGCGCTGATTGCGCCGGCGGGTGTCGGCGCCGTGCTGCAGCAACAGGCTCACGGTGGCCTCCGGCGCATGCTGGGCGGCGAGCATGAGCGGCGTGGTGCCGTTCGGCGCCTCGGCGTCGACCGCGGCGCCACGGTCGAGCAGCCGTTCGACGATCTTGGTGCCCGGGCCGCTGGCGGCGTAGTGAATCGGCGACCAGCCCGGCTGCTGCACGTTCGCCCCACGTGCCAACAACCGATCGCAGGTTTCCAGGTCGCCGGCGATCGCCGCGAGCATCAAAGCACTTTCGCCTGCGGAGTTGAGTGCATTCACGTCGGTGTCCGGATGGGCAAGCAGCATGGCGAACGCCCGAGGAGACTCGCGCCGCACCGCCAGCGCCAGCGCGGGATAGCCCTTTGGATCACGGCTGTTCGGATCCATGCCCTGTGCGAGCAGGCTCCGCAGGGTGCCGATGTCGTCCCTGATGACGGCCTGAAAGAAGGCCTCGTAGGAACCAGCGCGAGTTGAAGAAAATCCAATTCCGATAATGATGTACATCACTATCTTCAACCAGAATCTCATCATTGTCCGATCCGCAATGACCGTCAAAGTTGTTGTTTGATAATTACTTACTGACAATATTTCAAGTGAAATGTGAGGTCCTGAAGAGCGCTTCGAAGTTCTTGCTGGTCGCTGCTGCAACTTCCTCCAGCGGCATCTCCTTCAGGGCGGCGAGTTTCGCCGCCACATGCGGCACCCGTGCTGGCGTGTTGGTCTTGCCGCGGAACGGTACGGGGGCGAGGTAGGGGCTGTCGGTCTCTATCAGGCAGCGGTCGATCGGCACGTAGCGCGCCACCGCCTGCAGTTCGGCGGCATTCCTGAAGGTCAGGATGCCGGAAAAGGAGATGTAGAAGCCCAGGTCGAGCGCTTCGCGGGCCACCTGCATCGTCTCGGTGAAGCAATGAAAAACTCCCCCGGCCGCCTGCCCGCCTTCCTCGCGCAGGACGCGCAGCGTGTCCTGCGAGGCGCTGCGCGTGTGGATCACGAGGGGCAGACGCGTGACGCGCGCCGCACGGATGTGAACGCGGAACCGCTCACGCTGCCACTCCATTTCGGTCACGTCGCGTCCATGCAGGCGGTAGTAGTCCAGGCCCGTCTCGCCGATGGCCACCACGCGCGGCCGCCCTGCCATGGCCACCAAGTCCTCGACGTGCGGCTCGCGAACACCCTCGTTGTCCGGATGTACGCCGGCACTGCACCAGAAGTTGTCGAAACGCGTTGCCAGCGCGTGCACCTGATCGAACTCCTCCAGCGTCGTGCAGATGCACAGCGCCTTGTCGACCGACGCGGCGGCCATCTCGTCACGGATCTCGGTGATCCGCGCGGCGAGCTCGGGAAAGCTCAGATGGCAATGCGAGTCGACGAACATGGCAAGGCAAGGCATGGGTGGCCGGAGCTTCCGGCCGGAGCGAGGCGTGAACCTCAGATCGTTTGCGTCGGCTTGGCCGAGGAGATCGATGTGCCGAGGAGCTCTTCGATCTTCGCCTTGAGCAGGCGCGTCTTCTCGTCGGTGGGGAAACGTACGCCGACGCCTTGCGTGCGCCCGCCCGAGGCATTGGCCGGCGTGATCCAGCCGACCTTGCCGGCGACCGGGTAGCGCTGCGGATCGTCGGGCAGCGACAGCAGCAGGTAGATGTCCTCGCCGAGGCGGTACTCGCGCGTGGTGGGCACGAACAGCCCGCCGTCGGAGAACACCGGCATGTAGGCCGCGTAGAGCGCACCCTTCTCGCGAAACACCAGCTGGATGACGCTCGGCCGTGCGGCAGCGGCCGTGGCCGGCGTACCGGGGAGCATGCTTCGTCCGCTGGCTTCGCTCATGCGGCTGAGTGTACCGAAACAAGACGTGAACCGGGCCCGCCGCCCTGCTCCGCCGTCAGCGCCTGTCGGGCCCGCGAGACGAGCGCCTCGATCATCAGCCCGGCATTCAGCGGGTGTTCGGCCTGTCGCGCAGCCCGGTTCAGCTCGCGGGACCAGGCGACGAGCGCCGCCGTGCCCACGCGATCCGGCACCACGCTCCTCGGAAAGAAGCGCGGCTCGGCGCCCACGCTGGCGCAGAGCGCGTCGTGGCAGAGTTTCTGCAGCGCGTCGACGGCGCGTACGAGGGGCCATCCGGCCAGCGGCGACGCGTCGCCGCGCTGTACCAATGCGGGCAGCTGCGTCCACAGTCGCGCATCCAGCCCCTCGCCCACCCAGTCGAGCGCATCGAGTGGCTGGCCTCCAGCGGCTGCCAGCACCACCTCGGGCGAGGCCACACCCTGCGCGGCCAGCCAGACGACGGCCTGCGCGGGGTCGGGCAGCGACAGGGCCAGCGCCTGGCAGCGACTGCGGATCGTCGGCAGCAGCGCCTCGGGCGCAGCGCTGCTCAGGATGAATCGCGCCGTGCCGGCGGGCTCCTCGAGTGTCTTCAGCAGCGCGTTGGCGGCAATGCCGTTCATGCGCTCGGCCGGATGCAGCACGACCACCTTGCCCGCATCGCGCGCCGGCGTGGTCTGCGCGAAGGCGACCGCGCTGCGCACGGCATCGACCCGGATCTCCTTGCTGGGCTGCTTGCTCTTGCTGCCCGACTCGGGCGCGTCGCCCTCGCCTTCCGCAGAGCTCCAGCCCAGCGGGCCTTGCAGCGCCTCGGGCAGCAGCACGAGCAGATCGGGGTGGGAGCGTGCCTGCACCAGCCGGCACGAGGCGCAGCTGCCGCAAGGTAGGCGCCCCCGCGCCGATGACTCGCACAACCACGCCTGGGCGAGCGTGAGGGACAGCTGCCACTGGCCGATGCCCTGCGGGCCGTGGATCAGGATCGCATGGCCGCGCTGGGTGCGCAGCGCCTGCTCGAGCCAGGCGAAGAGCCAGGGCAGCGGGAGCTCACCGTCCGCCCCTACCATGCGCGCCGCTCCAGTTCGGCCTGGATCTGTCGCCACACCTCACCGCGTTCGAGTGCGGAGTCGATGCGCGCGAAGCGCTGCGGCGCCTGCGCCATGCGCGCTGCGTAGCCTGCCCTCACGCGTTCGAAGAAGGCGAGGTCCTCGCTCTCGAAGCGATCAGCGGCGCGCGCTTGCGCGCGCCGCCTGGCTGCGGTCGCGGCGGGGAGGTCGAGCCAGAAGGTCAGGTCCGGCTGCAGGGTGCCGTGCACCAACGCTTCGAGTTGCGTCAGTACCGCGACGTCGAAGCCGCGCCCGCCGCCCTGGTACGCAAAGGTTGCATCGGTGAACCGGTCGCACACGACCGTGGCTCCGCGCGCCAGCGCCGGCGCGACGAGCTGCTGCACATGGTCGCGGCGCGCCGCGAAGACGAGCAGCGCCTCGGTGAGCGCATCCATGGGCTGGTGCAGCACGAGTTCGCGCAGCCGCTCGGCGAGTTCCGTGCCGCCGGGCTCGCGCGTGCAGACGACTTCGGCGCCGCGCCGTCGCAGGTGCTCGACGAGCTCGGCGATGTGCGTGGACTTACCGGCGCCGTCGATGCCCTCGAAGGTGATGAATCGGCCGCTCACGGGCGTGGGAGGCAGGCGCTAGCGGCCGCGCTGGTACTTGTTGACCGCCCGATTATGCTCGGCCAGCGTCTCGCTGAACTCGCTCGTGCCATCGCCGCGGGCGACGAAGTAGAGCGCCTTCGACGCCGCCGGCTGTACCGCCGCGCGCAGTGACGCCGCACCGGGCATGGCGATAGGCGTCGGCGGCAAGCCCGGTCGCGTGTAGGTGTTGTACGGTGTGTCGGCCTGCAGGTCTCGCTTGCGCAGGTTGCCGTCGAAGGCCTCGCCGAGCCCGTAGATCACCGTCGGGTCGGTCTGCAACGGCATGCCGATGCGCAGGCGGTTGGCGAACACCGCGGCCACGCGCGAGCGCTCCGCTTCGGCCCCGGTCTCCTTCTCGACGATGGAGGCGAGGATGAGCGCTTCGTCGGGCGTGCGCAGCGGCAGGCCCGGTGCGCGCGCGGCCCAGGCCTCCTCGACGCGCTGCTGCATGGCGCGGTGTGCGCGCTTGAGCACGGCGAGGTCGGCGCTGCCCTTGCTGTAGGCGTAGGTGTCCGGGTAGAAGCGTCCTTCCGGCCACTGGCCGGGTGTGCCGAGCGCTGCCATGAGTTGCTCGTCGGACATGCCGGCCGTGGTCGGCTTCAGCGCTTCGGCGCGCGCCAGTTCGGCACGGAACTGGCGGAACGTCCAGCCTTCGATCAGGCGTACGGTGGCCAGGGTTTCGTCGCCGCGCACCATCTTGTCGAGCAGCGCGACCGGCGTGGTGCCGGGGCCGATCTCGTAGCTGCCGGCGCGGATGCGCTTGGCCTTGCCCGACCAGCGGAACCACTGGTACAGCGCCCACGGCGGCGCCTGCACGCCGGCCTTCACCCATCCCTGCGCGATATCGCGCGGCAATTCGCCCTGTTCGATGGAGAGTTCGACGCTCTCGCCGGCGAGCTTCAGGGGTTGGTGCAGCCACCAGGCCGCGCCGCTGGCTGCCGCGAGTCCGGCCAGCGACGCCAGCAGGAGCAGGCGCGACAACCACTTCATTGAAGGTGACGGCTCGTGCGGCGCATGCCGCGAGACCCCTGTGCGATGCATCTCATGGCGGCTGATGATAATCGGCACATGCATACCGACTTCGCAACCAACGGTGTCGTGGCGCTGCTGCACCTCGGCGTGATTCGTGCTCGCGGCGCCGATGCCGCAAGCTTCCTGCACGGCCAGCTGACCAACGACATGCTGCACCTCGATGGCGGACGTGCCGTGCTGGCCGGCTTCTGCTCCGCCAAGGGGCGGCTGCAGGCGAGTTTCGTCGCCTGGCAGGGTGGGCCCGACGAGATCCTGCTTGCCTGCTCGGCCGACCTGCTCGCGCCGACGCTCAAGCGCTTGGCCATGTTCGTGCTGCGCGCTCAGTGCAAGCTGAGCGACGCGAGCGCGGAGCTGCCCTTGCACGGACTGGCGGGCGATGCGGCGGCCGCGCTGCTCGGCGACGCCGTCGTCTGGGAGCGGCGCGACGCCCCTGCCGGCACGGTGCTGCGTCTGCCGGACGTGCTGGGCGTGAAGCGAGCCATGCTGGTCGGCCCAGCCCCGCAGGGGCTGCCCGCCATCGCCCTCGATGCCTGGCGCTGGCTGGAGGTGAGCAGCGGCGTGCCGACCGTGGAGGCGGCGACCGCCGACCAGTTCGTGCCGCAGATGGTCAACTTCGAATTGATCGGCGGGGTCGACTTCAAGAAGGGCTGCTATCCGGGCCAGGAGGTCGTTGCTCGCAGTCAGTACCGCGGCACCATCAAGCGGCGCTTGTTCCTCTTCGACGTGGCCGCGGCGGCGCAGGCGGGTCAGGAGCTGTTCCACAGTGCCGACCCCGGCCAGCCGGCGGGCCTGGTGGCCAATGCGGCGCCCTCGCCCGGCGGCGGGAGCCGTGTGCTCGCCGAGGTGAAGCTGGCCGCGCTGGAAGGCGGCTCGCTGCACCTGGCCGCCGCCGACGGGCCGCGCCTGGAACGCCGCGATCTGCCCTACGCCGTGCCCCTGGAATCGGCGGCCGCGGCCTGAGCGCCCGCGCGGCAGACGGCACGGCAAAACTTCACGGGCTCGAACCCCGAACGATCGTCGGAGTGCCGGTGCGCGAGCTGTTCATCTACTATCGATCGCACGCGGACCACGCCGATGCAGTGCGGGCCAAGGTGCGCGGGTTCCAGGCCCGGTTGCGCCTGGAACACCCCGGGCTGGTGGCGCGGTTGCTGCGACGTCCCGAGGTGAAGCAGGGCCTGCTGACCTGGATGGAAACCTACTCTTCGGACACCATGACTTCCGGCCTCGCCCTCGACGACAGCCTCCAGCAGCAGATCGAAACGCACGCCGCCTGCCTGACAGGGTTGATCGAGGGCGACCGACACACCGAGGTGTTCATCCCATGTGCCTCCTGACGCTGGCCCTCGACGAGGACCGCCGCTTCCCGCTGGTGGTGGCGGCCAACCGCGACGAGTACTTCGCGCGGCCGGCGGCGCGCCTGGCTTGGTGGACGAGGGGGCCTGGTGCGACGCCCATCCTCGGTGGCCGTGACCTCGATGCCGGCGGTACCTGGCTGGGCCTGACGGCCGAGGGTCGCCTCGGCCTGCTCACCAACGTGCGCGATCCTGCACGCAACGACCCGGCGGCGCCATCGCGCGGCCGCATCGTGGCGGACTGGCTGGCTGCCCGCGAGCGCGTCGACCAGTTCTGGATGCGAACCGTGCTGGCGGGCTACAACGGGTTCAACCTGATCGCCGCCGACTTCTCGCTCGGTGAGTGCTATTGGGCGAGCAACACCGGCGCTCACCCCCAGCGCCTCGAACGGGGCGTGTACGGCCTGTCCAATGCCGGGCTCGACACGCCTTGGCCCAAGGTGACGGCACTGAAGTCGCGCACCCGTGATGCGATCGTCCAGTCCCGCTCGGTGGACGAACTCGCCAATCGCCTGTTCGATGCCTTGGCCGACCGCCGCGTGCCGGACGACGCCGACCTGCCCGACACCGGCGTCGGGCTCGACAAGGAGCGCATGCTGGCACCGGCCTTCATCCGATCGCCCGATCAGCTTTACGGCACGCGCTGCTCGACGCTCGTCATCACCGAGCGCGTCAACCGGCACAACGTGACGCATGTGTTCGAGCGCAGCTTCTCGCCGGTCGGCGGCATGGCGCTGCTGCGCCGCGCCACGTTGAACCACTGGCCGCCGCGCTACAGCGCCGGCGATGCGGTGCAGGCCGTACAAGGCGGCGCGGTGTCGGAGTCGGAGATCGAAGGCATCTCGGCGACCGCCGCGCAGCGCCGCAGCCGGGTGCGCAGCCTGCTGCGACCCGAGTCGAGACGGCGCCGCACCACTGCCGTCTCCGGCTGATCGTCGGGAGGCCTCCCCGGCGCTACAGTGCCCGCACCATCTCGACGTGCGGGATGCCGGCTTCCTCGAATTGCGCCCCGCGCGGGACGAACCCGGCGCGTGCATAGAACGCGGCAGCGCTGGTCTGCGCGTGCAGCAGCACTTCGTGGTCGCCGCGCATGCGAGCCACCTTCATCAGGGCCTCGAGCACCTCGCGCCCCACGCCGCTGCCGCGCACCGCCTGGCTGACCGCCATGCGCCCGATCTTGGCCACGCCGGGCACGTGCTGCAGCAGGCGGCCGGTGGCCAGCGGCAGTCCGAAGCGGTTGTAGGCCACCGCATGCACGCACTCGGCGTCGGCGGTGTCCCACTCCATCTCGGCCGGGATGCGCTGTTCGTCCACGAAGACCGCTGTACGAATGGCGCTGGCGTCGACGCCCAGGCTGTCCCAGCCGCCTAGCCGCACCTCGACCATGGCTTTCCCGGCCTCGAAGCCCTGCAGCACCTCGCGCAAGGGCGCGGGCACCGCTCGCGAGCTCTGGCTGTGCGGGTCGGCGAACACGTAGATCAGCTCGCCCTCGACGAGCAATTCGTCGCCGCGGAACACGGCGCCGAGGAACTGGATCGACGAATTGCCGATGCGACCGCAGCGCATGCCGATGTCGAGCCGGTCGTCGTACCGCGCCGAGCCGTGGTACTCGACGGTGGCCTTGCGCACATAGAGGTCTCCGCCGAGCGACTCCATCGACTGCGCGTAAGGCAACGCCAGCGCGCGCCAGTAGCCGGCGACCGCAGTGTCGAAGTACATGAGGTAGTGCGCGTTGAAGACGATCTTCTGCGCGTCGATCTCCGCCCAGCGCACGCGCAGGCGGTCGAAGAACCGGAACTCGTTTCGCTTCATGGTTCGAAAGCCTTTCTCAGCGCAGCGCCGAGCGTGGCCTGCGCGTGGCGAGCTTCGTCTAGGACGCGGCCCATCTTGATGAAATCATGCGTCACGCCGCGCACCAGATCCAGCGTGACCGCGACCCCGGCTGCACGCAGGCGGTCCGCATAGGCGATGCCCTCGTCGCACAGCGGATCGCATTCGGCCAGCACGACGCAGGCCGGTGCAACGCCTTCCAGGTCGTGGGCGTTCAAGGGCGCGAAGCGCCAGTCACTGCGCTGGGAGCGTTCGATGTACTGCTCGAAGAACCACTCGATGGTGGTCGCGTCGAGCAGGAAGCCGTTGGCGAACAGGCGGTGCGAGGCGGTGTCCGCATGCGCCGTCGTGCCCGGCGAGACAAGCAGTTGCGCGCGCAGCGGTAGACCGTGATCACGCGCCAGGATGGCGGCGACCGCCGCGAGCGTGCCGCCGGCGCTGTCGCCGCCGACGGCCAGGCGCGCGGCGTCGAAGCCGAACGTGCGGCCCTCAGTCCAGAGCCAGCGCAACGCCGTCCAGGCGTCCTCGACGGCGGTCGGAAAACGATGCTCGGGGGCGAGCCGGTAGTCGAGGGCGAGCACCTCGGCATCGCTGTGCAGGGCGAGCTGCCGGCACAGGCTGTCGTGCGTCTCCAGCCCGCCGATGGTGAAGCCGCCACCGTGCAGATAGAGCAGCGTTCCTCGCGTGCGCTCGCCCGCGCGATAGCGGCGAGCGTCGAGCATCGCAGCGCCGGCGCCCGGCAACTGCAGGTTCTCGACGCGCGCCAGCTTCGCACGCGGCAGGTCCAGCACTTCGGCGGCTGCCACATAGGCGACGCGCGCCTCGGCGGGTGTCATGGTGTGGAAGGCCGGACGGTTGGCGCGGCGGATCCGCTCCAGCAGGCCGGCCATGCGCGGGGTCAGCAGATGGGTGCTCATGGCCGCGCGGCAGTCTGCCACATCGGGTGGTCCCGCTTGCAGGACGCGAGCCGCCCCCTACACTCGGCTGCATGGCCTTCATCAACTACATCACCCAGATCCAGCTCGACTTCGGTGCCGTGTCGCTGCTGCCGCAGGAGTGCGAACGTGTTGGCATGCGCAGGCCGCTGGTCGTCACCGACGCCGGCGTGCGCGCCGCCGGCGTGCTCGACAAGGCGCTCGCGTCGCTCGGCACCCTGCCCCACGCGGTGTTCGACCAGACGCCCTCCAATCCGACCGAAGCCGCCGTTCGCGCGGCGGTGGCGACGTTCCAGGCGCAGGGCTGCGACGGCCTGGTCGCCGTCGGCGGTGGTTCGAGCATCGACCTCGCCAAGGGCGTGGCGATCGCCGCGACGCACGAGGGCCCGCTGAAGACCTACGCCACGATCGAAGGCGGCAGCCCGAGGATCAGCGAGCGAGTCGCACCGCTGATCGCCGTGCCCACGACCGCCGGCACCGGCAGCGAGGTGGCGCGCGGCGCCATCGTCATCGTCGACGACGGCCGCAAGCTCGGCTTCCACAGCTGGCACCTGGTGCCCAAGGCGGCGATCTGCGACCCCGAGCTCACGCTGGGCCTGCCGCCGCTGCTGACTGCCGCCACCGGCATGGACGCCATCGCGCACTGCCTCGAAACCTTCATGGCGCCGGCCGTCAACCCGCCGGCCGACGGCATCGGCCTCGATGGGCTCGAGCGCGGCTGGGCTCACATCGAGCGTGCCACCCGCGACGGCGCCGATCGCGAGGCGCGTTGGCAGATGATGAGCGCCAGCATGCAGGGTGCGATGGCCTTCCAGAAGGGACTCGGTTGCGTGCACAGCCTCAGCCACAGCCTGGGCGGCGTGAATCCGAAGCTGCATCACGGCACGCTCAATGCGGTGTTTCTGCCGGCCGTGGTGCGCTTCAATGCGCCGGCGGAGTCGATGGTGCGTGAGCGCCGCCTGGCGCGGCTGGCCCATGCGATGGGCATCGGTGCCAGCGACGCCGCCGGCAGCGAGATCGCCGAGGCGATCCGCGACATGAATGCTCGGCTCGGCCTGCCCAGCGGCCTGCGCGCGATGGGCGTGGGTGCCGATCTCTTCGAGCGCGTCATCGACGGCGCGATGGCCGACCATTGCCACAAGACCAACCCGCGCATCGCCACGCGCGAGGACTACCGGCAGATGCTCGAAGCCTCGCTCTAGAAGACCGAGTCGCGGTCGATGCCGTTGCGCAGCATGCGGCGCTTGAGCTTGACCAGCGCCTCCTGCTGGATCTGCCGGATGCGCTCGCGCGTCAGCCCGAGCCGCTCGGCCAGCACCTCCAGGGTCTCCGGCTCGCGGTCGCGCAGGCCGTAGCGACCGGCGAGGACTTCGCGTTCT
Source organism: uncultured Piscinibacter sp. (assembly GCF_937952055.1). Classification (GTDB taxonomy): domain Bacteria; phylum Pseudomonadota; class Gammaproteobacteria; order Burkholderiales; family Burkholderiaceae_C; genus Piscinibacter. Next base: position 20,388 of record NZ_CALFYO010000020.1, on the reverse strand, counting down.
CGGTCGTTCAACTCGTCGAGGCCGTGCGCGAGCAGGCGCTCGACCTCGTTGGACAGCGTCAGGCTCATCGGATCGGAGGCGCCGTCGTCGGCCACGCTGTCGAGCAGCGATTCGGAACCGCCTTCGGCCGGGTGGCGCTCGAGCGGCGCGTCGAGCGAGGTAGGCTGCTCGGCAAAGCGCAGCAGGTCGGCCACCTCCTGCACCGGCCGACCGACCGCAGCCGCCACGTCCTCCACGCGCACCTGACGCTCGCCGTCGAAGTCGCCCGGCAATTGCGATTCGAGGCTGCGGCGCGCCTTCAGCACCTGGTTGAGCTCCCGCACCACATGCACCGGCAGCCGCACCAGGCGGGCCTGGTGCATGATCGCGCGCTCGATGCTCTGGCGGATCCACCACGAGGCGTAGGTCGAGAAGCGGAAACCACGCTCGGGCTCGAACTTGCCGATCGCGTGCATCAGCCCCAGGTTGCCTTCCTCGATCAAGTCGGGCATGGGCAGCCCGCGCCCGAGGTAGTTCTTCGCGATGCTCACGACCAGGCGCAGGTTGTGCTCGATCATCGCCTGCCGGGCCGCGAACTCGCCCGCGCGTGCCCGCACGGCGGTGTCGTACTCCTGCTGCGGTGTCAGCAGCGGCGCGCGGCGGATCTCGCGCAGATATGTCTGCAGCGTGTTGCCGACCTCGCCGTCGCCGGCGGCCAGTTCGACCGCACGGGGTTCGATGTCTGGAACGCCGTCACCCACGTCGGGCCCGTCGGGCCCGTCGATCTCCGCCGCGGGGCCATCGGCCTCGGGCAGCGGACGGCCGTTGATCGGCGGCGGAGGGCTGACCGATGTCCCGTCGAGCGATGTGCGCTTTCTGGGCATGGTCCGGGCCTCGAGCGTGCGCCGTCAGCGCGGCGGTAGCAGCTTTGCCGGATCGACCGGCTTGCCTTGCTTGCGGATCTCGAAGTGCAGCAAGACCCGGTCGGAATCGGTGTTGCCCATTTCCGCGATCTTCTGGCCGCGCTTGACTGCCTGATCTTCCTTGACCAGCAAGGTCTGGTTGTGGGCGTAGGCGGTGAGGTAGGTGGCATTGTGCTTGAGGATCACCAGGTTGCCGTAGCCACGCAGCCCCGATCCGGCGTAGACCACCTTGCCATCGGCAGCGGCGAGCACTGGATCACCGAGCTTTCCGGCGATGCCCAGGCCCTTGCTCTTGCCCTCCTCGAAGCCACCGTTGATGGGCCCGGTCGCCGGCCACATCCAGTTGATGTCGTCGTCACCATCGCGCGTGGCGGCGGCTGCCGCCGCGGTGGCTGCAACGACCGCCGGCGATGCGGACGGCGCGGTCGCGGCCACCGGCGTGCCGCCGGCCGCCGACGGCTTGGCGTCGAGCGGCCGCGCCTCGATCTTGGCCGTGGTCACGGGCCGCGTCGACACGCCGGCGTCCGAACCCGGCGGGATGACGCGCAGCACCTGGCCGACCTCGATCACGTTGGCGTTCTCGAGGTTGTTCCACTTGACCAGATCCTTCCAGTTCTGGCCGCTCTCCAGCCCGACGCGGATCATCGTGTCGCCGGGCTTCACGGTGTAGTAGCCGGGCTTGCCCGCGTTCTCGGCGCCGGGCAGTGGCTTGGTGGCGTCGGCGGCAGGTTGTGCGGGCACCGCGCCCGGTCCTGGCGCCACGATCGTGGGCGTGCTGCGGGCGATCAGACGATCCTCCACCGGCGCCGGATACTTCGATCCGGCGCAACCGGCCAGCAGCAGCGCGGCGCACAGCACCGTGGCCATGCCTGCGCCGCGCGCCGACGAGGGACTCACCTTCCGTTCATTCATTCGTCATCCACCGAGACCTGATTTTAGAGGCACGAACTTCACCGCTTCGTGGACGCTGTGCTCGTAGCCGCCTTCGTGGCGATCCACCACGACAAGGACCTGACTGTGTGTTCGTGGTTCCTGCAGCGGCGCCACGAGGCGCCCGCCCACCGCCAGCTGCTCCAGCCAGGCCGGCGGCAGCGCCTCGCCGCCCGCCGCGGCGATGATGCTGTCGTAGGGCGCGTTCGGCGGGTGTCCCCGCATGCCGTCACCATACACCAGACGCAAGTTCGTCATGCGCAACGGCGCCAGATGCTCGCGGGCTTTCTCGTGCAGCGGGCGCAGGCGCTCGATCGACAGCACCTGCTGGGACAGCCGGGCCAGGAGTGCGGCCTGATAGCCGCAGCCGGTGCCGATCTCGAGCGTCCTTGCCAGCGAGCCGTGGGCGCGCGCGCTGGCGCCCAGCATCAGCAACTCGAGCATGCGCCCGACCACCGACGGCTTGGAGATCGTCTGACCGTGGCCGATCGGCAAGCTCGTGTCCTCGTAGGCCTGCGTCGCCAGCGCAGCGTCGACGAACAGATGGCGCGGCACGGCATCCAGCGCCGCGATCACGGCTTCGTGTCGCAGCCCCTGCGCATGCAGGCGCTGCACCATGCGCCGGCGCACATCGGCCGAGTCCAGTCCGATTCCCGACGGCGCGCTGCGCCGCGATGCGTCGAGATGGGCTTGCTGCAGCGGCGCCTGTGGCCGCAGCAGCGGCGTCTTCGGCGAAGCGACGGCGCGACCGACCTGGTCGAGCCGCAAAGGGAATCGCGAGCCCTTCGAGCCCGCGTCGCTCATGAAGCCGCCCCGCCCATCCAGGCACGCCAGGCCGGCAGCGCGGCATGGTCGGTAAGGTCGACCTGCAGGGGCGTGACCGAGACCGCCCCGTTGGCGACGGCGTGGAAGTCGGTGCCCTCGCCGCCTTCGCGTGCATCGCCGGCCGGACCGATCCAGTAGATCGTTTCGCCGCGCGGGCTCGTCTGCCGGATCACCGGCTCGCTCGCGTGTCGCCGCCCGAGGCGCGTGACCTGGCGCGGCAGGCGATCGGCATCGGCGCTGTTGGGGATGTTCACGTTGAGCAGCCAGGCTCCGCCGGCGGGCGGCTGGCGCAGCGCCTGCTCGATCACGCTGCGCGCGACGCGGGCGGCCGCATCGAGGTTCGCCCAGCCCTTCTCGACCTGCGAGAAGGCGATCGCCGGGATGCCGAACAGGAAGCCCTCCATCGCCGCGGCCACCGTGCCGGAGTAGAGCGTGTCGTCGCCCATATTGGCACCGTTGTTGATGCCCGAGACGACGAGGTCCGGGCGCTGCGGCAGCAGACCGGTGAGCGCCACGTGAACGCAGTCCGATGGCGTGCCGTTGATGTAGCGGAAGGAGTTCACCGCCTCGCCATGCGCATGGCGAGCCGCGTAGACGGACAGCGGGCGCGTCAGGGTCAGGGAGTTCGAGGTGCCGCTCGCGTTCTGCTCCGGGGCTACCACGTCGAGCTCGCCGAGCCCGGCACAGGCCTGGATCAGCGCGGCGATGCCAGGAGCCAGGTAGCCGTCGTCGTTGGCGATGAGGATGCGCATGCACCGATTGTAGGGAGGCGTCGCCTGCGCGACGGGACAGTCCGCCGTTGATGCTTATCATGCGCCGCCAACCCTTTCCACGGAGACCGAAATGCATGCCTGGCTGTGCGAGAACCCGACCGGCGTCGATGCCGTGGCCTGGAAGGAACTGCCCACGCCGCAGCCCGGCGCCGGAGAGGTGCTCGTCGCCATCAAGGCGGCGAGCTTGAACTTCCCCGACCTGCTGATCGTGCAGAACAAGTACCAGATGAAGCCGACTCCGCCGTTCGTGCCCGGTTCGGAGTTCTCCGGCATCGTCGAAGCGGTGGGCGACGGCGTGCAACACCTGAAGGTCGGCGATCCGGTGGCGGCTTTCTCGGGCACCGGTGGCTTCGCCACGCATGCATGCGTCAGCGCCTCGGTGGTCATGCCCCTGCCCCCGGGGTTCGCCTTCGACGATGCCGCAGCCTTCGTGCTGACCTATGGCACGACCCACCATGCATTGATCGACCGCGCCGCACTGAAATCCGGCGAGACGCTGCTGGTGCTCGGCGCCGCCGGCGGGGTGGGCACCGCAGCCATCCAGATCGGCAAGGCGGTGGGCGCGCGGGTGATCGCAGCCGCGTCCAGCGACGAGAAGTGTGAGCTCTGCCGGGAGATCGGGGCGGACGACACCGTCAACTACGCCAGCGCCAACATCCGCGAGGAACTCAAGCGACTGACCGGCGGCAAGGGCCCGGACGTGGTCTACGATCCGGTCGGCGGCGATCTCGCCGAGCCGGTATTCCGCTCCATGGCCTGGCGCGGCCGCTACCTCGTGGTGGGCTTCGCGCAGGGCACGATCCCCAGCTTGCCCTTGAACCTCGCCTTGCTCAAGGGCGCGTCCATCGTCGGCGTGTTCTGGGGCGAGTTCGCTCGACGCGAGCCGCGGGCCAATGCGCAGGCGCTCACCGAACTGGCGCAGTGGTATGCGCAGGGCAAGGTGAAGCCGGTGATCGACCGGCGCTTGCCGATGGCCGAACTGCCCGAGGCCTACCGTCTCATGGGCACGAGAAAGGTGCGCGGCAAGCTCGTGCTGGTGAACGACTGAGCGCGTCCGCATCCGGAGGCGGGAACTTCGTCACGCATCGGCTGCGCACCGAACAGAGTGCGCTAACATCCGACGCAAACAACAACGGCCGCAGAAAGCCGTGCTGGGTGGAGCATGTCGGTCAAAGTCCTCATTCTCGAAGACAACCCGGTGGCGCGCAGCTTCTTGTGCCGCGTCGTGCGGGAGAGCTTCAGCGACGCCATCGCGATCACCGAGGCCGGTGATCTGGAAAGCGCGCGTCGGCACATCGGCCCGCTGAGTGCCGGCCGCGAGCCGGCCGATCCGTTCAAGCTGATCCTTGTCGACCTGGAACTGCCCGACGGCAATGGCATGGAACTGCTGGCCGAGCTGGTGAAGTATCCGGCCACCAAGATCGTCACGACGCTCTACTCCGACGACGACCATCTCTTTCCCGCACTGCAGTGCGGCGCCGATGGCTACCTGCTGAAGGAAGATCGCTTCGAGGTGCTCGTCGAGGAATTGCAGAAGATCGTGCGCGGCCAGCCGCCGCTGTCGCCGGCGATCGCGCGCCGGCTGCTCACCCATTTCCGGCAAGGTCCGGCGGTGGACAGCAGCCCGGTGCCGCTGAACTCCGGCTTCCAGAGCAGCCGGCCGATGCCGATGGGACGCGGCGCACCGTTGGACCACGAGCGCCTCACCCCGCGCGAAAGCGAGGTGCTGACCTACCTCAGCAAGGGATTCACGATCAAGGAGATCGCGAACCTGATGGGCATCAAGTGGTTCACCGTCAACGACCACATCAAGTCCATCTACAAGAAGCTCAACGTCTCCAGCCGCGCCGAGGCGGCGGTGCTGGCAAGCAAGCAAGGGCTGGTCTGACGCCGGCGCATCGCCGTGGCGCAACACGCTTCGCCGGCGAGGAACACGCGCCCGACGGGTGCCGCGCAGGGGCCGTTGTCCACGCTCACGCCAGGTGACTCCGTCATCGAATCGAGCTTCGGCGAAAGGCTGGCACTCGCCGGCGACTCGATGTCGCGCTGGATGGGCTGGCGGCTGCGCCTGCTCGTCGTCGCGGCGCTGGTCGGCTGCCTTGGGCTGTTCCTGCTGGCACGCGAAATGTCCGCCCTGCCGCGCATCGATGCCAGCTGGCGTGCGACGGCGCAGAACCAGGTCGAGCTGGCCCAGGCTTCCGACATCGCGCTTGCTCCGATGGTCGGTCAAGTGCTGCTGGCGGTGCAGGCCGACGGCCTCACGGTGGAGCTGAAGGACGCTTTGACCTTGCAGCGCTCGGCGCGGTGGGTGATCGACGACGAGGCACGCGCCCGCCATCACCTGCTGCACGAGGATCTCGACGGCCTGCTGTCGCAGCAGGCCGTGCAACTCGTCTTCGCCGGCGGTCGAAGCACCCTCGTCCAGACCAAGCCGCGCGGTTTCGCCGGCCTGCCGGTGATGTACTGGGTGCTGTGCGCGCTGGCCCTGCTGCTCTATCTCGTGGGCATGGTCGTGCTGCTCGCCAAGCCCAATGGCCGCAACCTGCTCTATGCGCTGATGGCCTTGTGCCAGTCGGGCAATCTGATCTTCATCGCCATCGAGGCGACGCTCGACCTCGCCCTGCCCGCCCGTATCGCCAACCTCGACCTGCCGATGCGCATCGGCTTCGACCTGTGCACCGCCGCGGCGATCGTGCATGCCGCAGCGCTGCACCCGCGTCGGCTTCCTCGCGCGTCATACATCGCATCGGGAGCCTGGCTGGGCGCGCTGCTGCTGACGACACTGGTCTCGTTCGACGCGCTGCCCTTCGGCTGGTGGTGGGTGCAGGTCGCGGTGATGATCTACGGGCTGGCCATGGTGGGGCTCTTGACCTGGTCCTACCAGATCCAGCCGCATCCGTTCGCCACGGTGCTGCGCCGCTTCGGCCTCGTCACGCTGGGCACTTGGCTGCTGTTGACGCTGTCGCTCGCCGCCGTGGTGGACCAGCCGGGGGTGCACCAGCAGATCGCTTCGATCGGCTCGATGATCTGGTACGTGTTCTTCGCGTCGCTGCTGTTGCTGGTGCCCTTCCTGTCGCGCTCGCAGCAGATCCTGCGCGAGTTCTCGATGCTCGCAGCGGTGAGCACGGTGGCCACCTCCCTCGACCTGCTCTTCGTCGCGGTGTTCTCGCTCGGCCAGTTCGCTTCCCTGACGCTCGCACTGTTCGTATCGCTTGCCGTCTATTCAGGCGCACGGCAGTGGATCCTGAATCAGCTGTTGGGCAACAACATGCTCACCACCGAGCGCATGTTCGAGCAGCTCTACCGCATCGCGCGCGAGGTGGAAGTGCATCCGGAGCGCACTGCTGCGCTGTTGTCAGAGCTGCTGCGCGACCTGTTCGAGCCGATGGAGGTGCTGCTGGTCGAACGCTCGGTGAGTGCGACGCGGGTGTCGGGCGACGGATCGACGCTGATGATTCCGGTGCCCTCGCTGGACGCCGGTGCCGCACCCGCGAGGGGGTCGATCGTGATCCGCTTTGCCAACCGCGGCCGTCGGCTCTTCACCTTCGAGGACGCTCGGCTCACCGCCCGCGTCGTCGAGCAGTTGCGGCGCGCCGTGGCCTTCGACAAGGCCGTCGAGCAGGGGCGCAGCGAGGAGCGCACACGCCTCGCGCAGGATCTGCACGATGACATCGGCGCGCGTCTGCTGACGCTGATGTACAAGGCCCAGTCACCGGAGATGGAAGAGTACGTGCGGCACACGCTGCAGGACCTGAAGACGCTGACGCGCGGGCTGGCGGCGCCCAACCATCGGCTCTCGCATGCCGCTGCCGAGTGGAAGGCCGACCTGACGCAGCGCCTCACGGCCGCCCACGTGCAGCTCGACTGGAGCTTCGAGTCGGACGAGGACGTGTTGCTGACCGTGGTGCAGTGGTCGGCCTTGACGCGCGTGCTGCGCGAACTGGTCAGCAATGCCATCGCCCATGCGCGCGCGACCCGGGTCGAGGTCTCCCTGGTGCTGCGCAAGGACCGGCTCGACCTGCAGGTACTCGACAACGGCGAGGGTCGCAACCCGCGCGCCTGGTCGCACGGACTCGGGCTCGGTGGCGTGCGCAAGCGTGTCAAGCAGCTCGGCGGCGAGGTGGAGTGGCGCGAACTCAGCCCGCGAGGCATCGGCTGCCGGGTGACGATCCGCGAGTTCTCGGCGCGCAACTGAACCTCGCGAGGCGACGAAAAAGCCGGGCGCTGGGCCCGGCTTCGTGGTCATTCGGTGGGGTGGCTGATGGGACTCGAACCCACGACGACAGGAATCACAATCCTGGACTCTACCAACTGAGCTACAGCCACCGCAGAGCCAAGCATTATAGCCGAGGGATCGTGCTGGCTCAGCTGCCGGCTGCGGCGCTCGCCGCACGCGCCGCGGCCGGCAGGGCCTCGGCGCGATAGCGGCTCTTGAGTGCGGCGTAGTAGGCCTGCGCCTCGGCGTCGCCCCATGCTTGGCCATACTGGGCCTGCAGGCGCTGCGCGTCCCCGCCGGCCGGGTCGCGGCCCATCACCTTGGCAATCTTCACGACGGCGTAGCCCTGGTTGCCCTGGTTGACGCCGACAAAGGCCGGTAGCTTGTCGGCCGGCGCGCGCAGCGCCGCGTCGACGATGTCGCGCGGAACGTCTCGCGGCGTGCTGCGCGACACGGTCGCCGCGCTGCCGGGCACGGCCGACTCCGGTGCCTTCTGCAACTCGGCCAGACGTGCCTCGCCCTCCTTGCGCGCCAGCGCGGCAGCCTGGCGGGCAGCGACCTTCTCGCGCACCAATGCCTTGACCTCCTCGAAGGGCCGCTGCCGTGCCGGGCTGTACTGCAGCAGGCGTGCCGACGCGAGCTGGTTCGGACCGACCTCGACCGCCTCGATGTTGCGCTTGTTCTTCACCGAGTCGGCGCCGAACAGCGCCTCGAGGAATTTCGCATTGGCGAGCGCCCCGGCGGCTCCCGGTGACGGGGAGCGCCCGACATCCTTCGCCGTACGGACCTCGAGCTTGAACTTCTCCGCAGCGGGCTTGAGGCTGTCGGCCTGCTCGTACACCATGTTGCTGAAGTCGACGGCGGCCGCCGCGAAGCGCGTCTGTGCCTGCTGCTTCTTCGCTTCCTCCTCGATTTCGGCACGCACCTGCTCGAAGGTCTTCTTCTCGCCACCGCGCGCACCAGTGACCTGGATGATGTGGTAGCCGAAGTCACTCTCCACGATGCCGCTGATTTCGCCCTGCTTGAGGCCGAACGCCGCGTCCTCGAAGGGCTTGACCATGGCGCCGCGACCGAAAAAGTCGAGGTCCCCGCCGCGTGCGGCCGAGCCAGGGTCGTCGCTGTTCTTGCGCGCGATGTCAGCGAAGCTGCCAGGCGACTTCTTCACCTCGGCAAGCAGCTGCTCCGCCTTGGCCCGGGCCTTCTCGCGATCGGCCGCCGGTGCGCTCTTCTCGGCCTTCACGAGGATGTGGCTGGCACGGCGCTCTTCCGGCACGGCGAAGCGCTTTTCGTTCTCGGCGTAGTACTTTCGAAGCTCGTCCTCGGGGACAGTGATGTCCTTCTTGATCGCATCGAGGTCGAGCACCACATATTCGATCGACGCCTGCTCTGGCGCCTCGAACTGCGACGCGTTCTCCGGAGCCTTGTAGTAGGCCTCGAGCTCGGCGTCGGTCGGGTTGACCTTTGCCAGGTAGTCCTTCGCGTCGAAGCGCTGCACCTGGATCTCGCGTTGCTGCAGCAGGGCGTCGAATGCCGCGTTGCTGCTGCCGGCGGGGCCGAAGGCCGTGCCGCCGACACCCTGCAGCACCTGGCGCATCGTGGTGTCCTGGCGCATGCGCGCCTCGAACATCTCGGGCGTCATGCCCTGCGCGCCGAGGAGGGCCTTGTAGGCGTCGAGGTCGATGCTGCCATCGGGCTTGCGCAAGGTTGACAGCTGCGGAATGGCCAGCAATTCGCGTTGCAGGCGTTCGTTCGTGGTCACCAGATGCAGCTTGCCGGCGGCGGTGAGCAACACGCGTTCGCGGATCAGCCCGTCGAGCACCTGCTGCTTCATCTCCGGGGTATCGAAGAGTTTGGGGTCGACACCAGGCATCTGGCGGCGCACTCGCTCGATCTGATCGCGCTGCGCGGCACTCCACTCGGCCTGGGTGATGTTGTTCCCGTCGACCTTGGCGACCGGCTCGTTTTCGCCGCCCGTGAAGCGGCTGTAGCCCTGGATGCCGAAGAACACGAAGGACGGGAAGATCAACAGCACCAGGACGAACTGCAGGATCCGGGTGTGCTTGCGGACAAATTCGAACATCGAGTGCCTCTATCGACTGCAGGAAGTCCAGATGCAACAAAGGCGAACCTGGGTTCGCCTTCGGGTCTCTGGTGTGCTGACTGATTCTATCGCAGGCCTTCGGGGCCGATCGGCCTGGCCCGCAGGGGGCAGTGGTGGGTGCTGAGGGGTTCGAACCCCCGACCTACGCCTTGTAAGGGCGAATCCAGCACTTACGCGCGTACCTCGTGCGAAGGCGATTTTATAGGTGAACCAACGACCCGTTATGTGCGGTTGCCTGCTAGTTTCTGCCATCTTGGGCTAGAATTTGCACTTACGGCGCACTTATGAGTCGCAGGAGCAAACCATGCCGAGACACGCATTGACGGTTGCCACTCATCTGACGACTCCGCCGCCGCACCCCCGATCCAGCATCGCAAGTGCGGCAAAGGGTAAGGACAAACCCGACAAGCCCTATGAAGTACGCGCCACCCAGCCGCTGGGCCTGCTGCTCCGCGTGCAGCCGAGCGGATTGCGGACCTACTACGTGCAGATCGCCCGGGGCAGGCGCGTAAAGATCGGCAACGCCACCACCTACACGCTCGAACAGGCCCGGGCGCGCGCAAAGGCGATCCTGCTGAACCCTGAGGCGCACGATAAGAAGTCCCACGGCGCCGCGACGCTGGCCGAATACATCGTCGACTACTACGCGGACCACGCGCTGGCCAAGCTCAAGAACGGGGCTCGCTCCATCGCGCGGGTAAAGGCGGTATGGAAGTCACTGCTGAACAAGCGGATGACAGACATTTCCGCCAGCGAAATCGACCGACTGCGGAACAAGCGAATCCTCGCGGGTGCCGCGCAGGCCACCGTCAACCGTGACGTCAGCGCGCTGTCGGGCGTGTTCAGCCATTGGGTTTCAAACACCGAGGGCGCTACACACCCGCTGGAATCGTTCAAGGCGTTGAAAGTGGCCGACGACGAAACGGTGCGCTACCTGCAGCCCGACGAGGCGCAGCGGCTGCGCAAGGCCTTGAAGGACCGCGACGATGCAGCCCGGAAAGAACGCGCCAGCGCAAACGCCTGGCGCGCCCAACGCGGCTATGAGCTGTTGCCCGAGCTGGGCACGTACAGCGACCACATCACGCCGATGGTCCTGCTCACGCTGAACACGGGGCTGCGACAGGGCGAACTGTTCTCGCTGACCTGGGAACAGGTGGACCTGCAGTTGAAGACCATCACGGTGCTCGCCAGCCACAGCAAGGGCAACAACACGCGCACGGTGCCGCTGAACGTCGAGGCGCTGGCCGTGCTGAACACGATCAAGCCCGAGGCCGCAGCGGGCCTGGTCTTCAAATCCCCGGTGAGCGGCGGCCGGTTCAATAACGTGAAGAAGGCATGGGCCGAAGTCACCAAGGCTGCGAAGGTGCCGGATCTGCGCTGGCACGACCTGCGGCACGACTTCGCCAGCCAGCTTGTCATGAAGGGCGTGCCGCTGTTCACCGTGCAAAAGCTGCTCGGGCACAAGAACCCGCGCATGACCATGCGTTACGCGAAGCTGGCGCCCGGCGCACTGGCCGATGCAGTCGAGATGTTGGGGGCGTGATCGTGGATACATGGAGCGACCACTTCGAGGGCTTCGACAACTTCGGGTCTGCGCCTTTCGATCCATGGCCGATCGTCTACATGTTCGAACGCTTGCGCGCTAATCCGAACGAAGCCGTCTATCGGCAGATGTGGCGAGAGCTGTATTCCGAACAGCAAGCGGCGCAAGCGCGTTGGCTAGGCAGCATTGCTCGCAGCCCGGATAGCCAAGTCCTGGCCGCAGGACAGTGTCTGACGCTTCGCGCGGCCATTGAAGGTGGCGCAGGTGGCCCGTTGCTCGAAGCGGTTGCTCTGTGTGCTGCAAGCGGAGTCACGTTGCCCGCCTGGATCGCTCTGCCCTACGTTGAGCGCTTCTGGGGCGCGCATGCTGGCGTGCACAAGACCTGGGAAGACGCATTCGGCCCAATCCGCGGGACCGTGAAAGCCCGGGAAGCTAAGGCAATGGGTCTGGACACCTATCGGGCCGCGCTAGGCGTGCTCGCCGAGAACCCCGACAAGGCTTTGAACTCCGCGTTCTACAGCGAAGTCGGAGAGCTGGTGGAGCGTGGGCACTCCGCGGTGCAAGAGATCATCCGCGACTACATCAGTGCGCAGGACGCGGCCCCGCTGGTGTACGTGAAGCAGCACCTGCAGGCCGGCGGGACGCTCAGGTCGGCGGCTTCCGCCTGGTTCCACGAGAAGGCCGCGCGCTGGATCGAGCGAGGCGAATCCCGGTAGATCGAGCGTTTGCCGGTACTGGCCGGGAGCCTGTGCCGAAATCATTCACGCCGTGCCTAACAGCAGGAGCGCGCAGTGAATGAGCAAGCAAGGCCGGCCATTGAGCCGCTGAACCACTCACCCGAGCGGGCCGGTGTGCGGCTCGGAGTCTCCACCCGCAAGGTGTACGAGGCGATTGCCAGCGGTGAACTGAGAAGCTTCAAGCTCGGCAAGCGCCGACTGATCCCGGACACCGAGCTGCAGCGATTCGTGCAGCGCAAGCTGGCCGAGGCAGCATGAATACCGCCGCCCTGCCCTCTGAGGACGCCGTGGCCGCAAGCGACCAGCGCATGGCTCGCATCCGCGCCGCCCTGCAGATGCGCGGGTTCGAGCTGGCCATCAGCGACGAACACGGCCGCGCGGTCTTCATCGTCGCGCGCTGGGGGCTCGCAAAAGCGCTGTACAGCGTCGACGCATTGGCCGACTTCGCCGAGCAATCTGGGTGCGCGCAATGAGCTTCGTCCGCGAACGCCTGCCCGATCCGATGGCCTACCTTGAGGCCGAGGGCCTGCACCCTATCGGCTCTGGTAGATGGCGCACCGTGATGTGTCCATTCCACGGCGAGAACACGCCGAGCCTTCGCGTCAACACGGTTTCCGGTGGCTGGGTCTGCATGGGCTGCGGTGCCAAAGGCGGCGACGTCTTGGCCTTTCACATGGAGCGTCACGGGCTTGATTTTGTCGAGGCAGCGCGAGCGCTGGGCGCCTGGTCCGACGACGGCAAACCGAACACAGACCGACCACGCACGCTGTCGGCACGCGACGCCATGCAGGTTGTCGCGTTCGAGTTGAACGTCGCCATCGTCGTCATTTCCGACATCCGCCGAGGCGTCATCCCGACCGATGCCGACTGGCAGAGGTTCTTGATCGGCGCCGGCCGAATCCAAAAGCTCGCAGGGGAGTTTGCATGAGCGCCGTCCCGAACTTTCGCCGCATCGAGGCCTCTGCCGCGAAGATTGACGAGGAGATCAAGAATGAAGATTCAGCCTGGCCTCAGCCCGAGGAAATCAAAGCCGAACTGCTCGCGGCGCCAAACTTTGATGCTGCCGCGCTGCTGCCGCAAACGCTCGCTGAGTTCGTGCTCGACGAAGCCGACCGGATGCCCTGCAGCCCGGACTACATCGCCGCCGCCATCGTGGTGGCGCTCGGCTCAGTAATCGGGGCCAAGTGCGCCATCAAGCCTAAGCGCCGCGACGACTGGATCGTCACGCCAAACTTGTTCGGCGGCGTCGTCGGCGACCCGTCCGCCAAGAAGACTCCGGCGATCAACACTGTGATGCGGTTCCTGGACCGGCTCGAAGCTGCGGAGTCCGAAAAGCACGCTGAAGCCGTGCGCGTTCACGAAGCCGAGGTGGCCGCGTTTGAAGCGCGGCGGGCCGCATTGAAGGCATCGATGAAGAAGGCCGCTTCTGGTAAAGGCGACAGCCTGAAGATGGACGCCGCGGTGGCAGACCTGCAAGACCTGCATGCGCCCGAAGAGCCGCACGAACGGCGGTTCAAGAGCAACGACGCCACCGTCGAGAAGCTGGGCGACTTGCTGACCCATAACCCGGCCGGCATGTTCGTGTTCCGGGATGAGCTTGTCGGCCTTCTGTCGAGTTGGGAGCGCGAGGGCCGCGAGGGCGACAGGGCCTTCTACCTCGAAGGCTGGAACGGCACAGGCAGTTTCAACATCGACCGGATTGGACGCGGCAGCCTGCACGTCAAGAGTTTGTGCCTGTCAGTGTTCGGAGGCATTCAACCGGACCTGTTGTCGAAGTACTTATCTGGCATCGCGTCGTCGCTCGACAACGACGGACGAATCCAGCGGTTCCAAGTCCTTGTGTACCCCGATGCTGTGAAGTGGGAGTGGCGCGACCGCTACCCCGTTAAAGGCGCCCGTGAGGCCGTGCGCGATATTTTCGATCGAATGGCCGCGTTCGACCCCGTGCAGGACGGCGCGGCGCCTGCAGATGACTTCGTGAAGCTCCCGCACTTCTACTTCGACGACGCGGCGCAGGAGGTCTTCATCGAGTGGTCTGGCGAACTGCATCGGCAGCGGATTGCCACCGAAACCAATCCGCTGATGCAGCAGCACTTCGGCAAGTACGAGAAGCTTTTCTGCGCGCTGGCGCTGATCCTTCACCTGGCTGAAGGCCGCATCGGCCCTGTGCAGGCCGACAGCGCTATCCGGGCGGCGGCATGGTGCCAGTACCTCGAAGGGCACGCCCGCCGCATCTATGGGCTGATTGAAGCCGCCAGGGTGAGTGCCGCTGCGATGGTCGGGCGCCGGCTCGCCGAAGGCAAGCTGCAGGACGGCTTCACGGCACGCGATGTGGTCCGCAAGGGATGGACCGGGATCGGAACCACGCTTCAGGCAGAAACAGCACTGGCAACCCTCGAAGAGCGCGGCTGGATTCAGTCCGCAGACATTGAGGATCAACCAGGCCGACCCACGACGCGCTACTACATCAACCCGCGCATCCGGAGGGCCGCATCGTGATTGACTGGATGACTCGTGCGAAACATGAGTTTTCACAGAAGCCCGCCAACCCCACCGCCAAAACTGACGAAACCCCCCTTTCGTCGGTTTCGTCGGCAGCCCCGGCGCGCATTGCCAGAAAACTCGTTCGGGTTTCGTCGGTTTCGTCGGTAGGGGGTGCGGCCGTTCCTGCAAAACGCATCCTCGTGATGACCAAGCAACAGGCCGATGCCTGCCACGCAGGTGGGTGGTCTGATGCCGAGATCGAGGCGTTCATCAGCCGATGCGACCGCCTGCTCCGCTGGGGATGGGCAGAGCTTGATGCCGAACGCCTGGCCGAACGCCTTGTGCTGAGGGACCGCGAGCAAGACGACCGCCATGCATGCGCTGAATGCCGATACGGACGCGCCCGCACCTGCCCCGATGGATCGCCGCTGCCGCTTGGTGTTCTACATCGCTGCGGGGGCTTTGCGCCATGAGAGCTATGCAGTCAGGAAAACACAAAAGGTACTTGGAACGAAGAGAAAACACGGGTTCGAACCGACCGCGAGGCCGCGCCACCTTCTGGAAAAGACTTTTGGTCCGGTAAACCAACTGGTGAAGCGTCATGCTGAAGAAAGAACTCGCTAAAGCCCTCGGCATCAGTCCTGCGATGGTTCGGAAGCTGGAACTACGGGGCATGCCGACGCATGACGCGGATCTCGCCAAGACCTGGCGCGAGGCGAATCTCGACTACACCCGGCTGCCTTCCGGCTTGATGAAGCTTCACGACCGCCGGGCGGCCCGTGCGGCGCTGCTCAAGTCGACCGACCCGAGGGTCGAGAAGGTGCAGCGCCTAGCGAAGATGGCCGAGTCCCTCCTGCGCAACGGGCAGTTCGAACTGATCGAGCCCGACCTACGCGCCGCGATGCGTGCTGTTCCCGGAGAACTGCGGCCCAGCGTGCTCATGGATATGAAGGTCTTCGATGCACTGGTCGGTGACTGCATCGACCTGTCGGACCCGGAGAGCACCGCGAAGCACACGGCGGCGCAGATGGAAATCATTGGCCGCTTCTGGTACGCCGTCGCGGCCGGTGACGATGCAGAGTACAGCGAGACCATCAACGCAATCATTAGTTGGGAAGCGTGATGGACTTTGCCCTGTCCCTGCAACTGCTCGAAGACGACGTGCGCCACATGATGCGCCGCCTGCTTGCTGTAGATGACAGGCGCGTCTTGGCGAAGCTGTTGCCGCTGGTGCATCAACTTCTCGGCGAGGCTGCATGGACTGCGGCCGACCTCTCGGCGGCTGCGATGGTCGGTCGAGGCCACGTCGCTGACGACCTCGTCGCGCTGGTCGGTGAGTACACGTCCGAGCGCGGCGGGCTGCGGCAGTTCGGCAACCTGCTGGAGCGCTGCGAAGGCTGCGTCATCGGCGGCATCCGCCTGGTGCGGATCGGCACGGACGGCCGCGCCGGTGCGGTGTATCAACTAAAGGTGCTCGCGACTTTCGACGCCCTCGAAACCCGCGCCGCTGGTGGCGGTGCGTGAAGCCGGCGCCGATCATCAAGCCAGTCCCACAACGAGTACAGATCGCATGGAAACCTACGTACCGACCGCAGCCCGCCGCACCATTCCCGAAGACGCACGCCTGGCAGTCGCCCGCGTGCTGTGGCGCCACTACGAAGAACTCGCCGGCACGGAAGAAGCCGATGCGCCGCCGTTCTCGTTCTCCCGACTGGTGGAGCAGATGAAGACCCCCCGCGGCCTGGTCGACGGCCGCGAACGGGAAATCTGCAGCAGCACCGCCACGCTGGCTGGCGAACACTTCGACCCGCACCGCGTGCTGATCCCGTTGCACGCTATCCGTGACCTGACCGCGGCTTCCGCAGCGGGTGGCGGATTCCTCGTCGGCTCCAGCATCGCTAACGCCGAACCCTTCGACGTACTGCGCCCCTACTCCGTGGCTGTCGAGGCCGGCATGACGGTGATCCCTGGCCTGCAGGGAAACGTCACTCTGACGCGCATCACGACCGCGGCCGGTGGTGGATGGATCGCGACTGAGTCCACGAACCTGCCGACTGCGCAGCCGGTGCTCGGTCAGGTCGCCATGACGCCGAAGTTCGTCGCCGGCTGGGTCAACATCTCCCGGAACATGACCCTGCAGGCGGCCTCGCTGGAGGCGATGCTGCGGCAGCAACTGCTCGGCGCGGTCGGCCAGCTGCTCGACGCAGCCGTCTTCAGCGGCTCTGGTACCGCGGGTCAGCCAACCGGCTTGCATATGACTCCGGGGATCAACACGACAAGCGGCACGTCGCTCGCGCATGCCGGCGTGCTCGCGATGCGGCGCCAAGTTCTCGCGGCTGGCGGTCGACAGAATCGCCTGCGCTGGATCGGCACGCCGGCCGTGCAGGAACTGCTCGGCGCACGCGAACGTGCGACCGGCGGCGGCAGATTCTTGTGGGACGACGACGGCATCCTCGGCGCACCTGCCAGCGCCACCAGCAACGCGCCGACCGGTGCGCTGACGGTGGGCGACTGGTCGCAGGCCGTGCTCGGCGTGTGGGGCCCGCCTGCCCTCCGCGTGGAAATCGACCCGTACACCGGGTTCAAGTCCGGTGCGGTGGCGGCACGGGTCATCCTGGCCTGTGACCTGGCCTTCCCGCAGCCGTCCGCGTTCTCTGTTGCTGGCACGGTGACCTGACATGAGCATCCGCATGATGGTCAATCGCCCGCTGATGCTGCGCGGCGACCACGTATCCGCAGGCCGTACGGTCGACGTGTCCCCCAGCGAGGCGGCGCTGCTGCTTGAGTCCGGGCGAGCTTCGCTGGCCAACGTCACCGACATGGAAGCTGTTCGGGAATCGGTGCGCGCTTCAAACGCCGAATGCCTGCGCCGCGAGAAGCAGTCTGGTGCCATGTGCAGGCCCGCCCAGTGATCGAAGCCCCGTGCCGTCCTAGCGTTCTTCAGGAGCACATCGTCGTGCGTATCCGCGATCACGTTTGTCTACGGGGCCGCGATCTGCGACGCCACGGGCTGTACCGCGGCTTGGTTCCATTGAGCCCTGAAGACGCT
Organism: uncultured Piscinibacter sp.; assembly: GCF_937952055.1. Lineage (GTDB taxonomy): Bacteria > Pseudomonadota > Gammaproteobacteria > Burkholderiales > Burkholderiaceae_C > Piscinibacter. Next base: position 2,828 of record NZ_CALFYO010000020.1, on the reverse strand, counting down.
TTGCTGCTGGTCGAGAACCGGCTGGCGAAGCTGCCTGCCGAAACCTCGCTCCGGGAACTGCGTGCGCACATTGCGGCGAGCGCTAGCATCTGCGCGTGGCAATCCTCAGCGGTGATCACGTCCAACCCTGCTCCGGCCGGCGCTTCCGCTACTGGGTGACCTACGGCCCAGTGAGCGACACCGAGGCTTTCTTCGCTTGCGTCATCAGCGAGCCAAGCAAGGGCCTGTTCGGGGGTCTGGAACGAGGCGGAACCTTCGATGGATCAGTTCCCCTCGGGCCCGACTGCGTGCCGTTGGAACTCGCTATCCGCTCGCGAGTGCTCGGCTACATCGAGAGCACCGACTTCGGTGAGTGGATGCCGCCGCCGCCAAACTGGACTGGCTGGCGCGGGCTGATCTAGACCACGTCGAGCGCCTCTCGCAATCCGTCAACGATCGCGCGGAAGGTGCGCTCTAGCCCCTCGCCGCGTTCAAGTTCTGTGATGTCCCAGTTCCTGCCGCGGGCGTCGCGTTCGTGCGCCGCGACAGGGCCGACGACTGGCCCTAGTCGCGGATCTGTGGCGACGCGCTGCTGCACCTCGGGCTGAGCGTTCAACCGAACTTGCACCATGGCACGGAGTTGCACTGCGGAGCGCGCTGGCTTGGTCATCTCATCATCTGGGTGGCGTCGTGTTCTAGCCCGCGAGGAAGGCGGACCGGATCTCGGGCTGGAACGTGATGCGCCGGCTGCTCGCGGATGCCGGCAAGCCTGACCGTCCGGGTCTGTACGTCAGCCGAGCTTGCAGCTACTGGTGGGCGCGACGGTCCCCTACCTTGCACGTGACCAGAAGCGCGCGGAGGACGTGGACAGCTCAGGCCCCGACCATGCGGCAGACGCGACCCGCTATGCCTGTCTGCGCATGCGGCAGGTCGTGCTAGTTCGGCCGCTGCTCGCGTGAGCTGCGGCACAGATGCTCCGCTATGCACGAAGCTGCCTTTCGAAGTCCGCCAGCTCGTCAGGGGACGTGCCCGTCGGCAGGAGAAGAACGTCATCGTCGGCGAGGTCATCGACTGACACCAGGATTGCCCTGCCCGGGAACCTCTCGGCGAGTGCGTTGATCATGGCGTCGGCGCAGGGGCCAACTCCGCCAAGCAGCAGAACGCTCCTCCTGCCGAGGACAATATGAAGTGGGTTTGGATCGAATTGGTTCATGGAACCCTCCACGTTTGATGTGTAAGAGGGCCGCCCGGAAAGGATGGACTGAGCGCCTTCCGAAGTAGCCTGAACCGAGCCACGCCGCGAGTCACACCGGAGTCTCGCTCCGGAGGCAAGGGGCTCTCCCCCTGCACAGCAGAAGGACACTCCCGCTGAATCAATCCACATCCGCACTATGACCAGAAACTTGCTTGGGAGCTAGGTGTGGCTGCCTAACTCTGAGTGCTCAGCCTCACCTACTTCTTCTTCAGCTTCAGCTCCCGAATGCCGATGCTCCGAGAGGACGCCTCGTAAGAGAGGTAGTTGAGCCCGCCATACGGGTGTAGGAGTTCATCCTCATTCGGATTGTCCGAGGCGCGCTTTCGGAACCAAGGCGAGCCAAGCATGTCCTTGCTTCCATCGCGCTTCGACGCGGCCAGAACACAGTCACGCAGCACTCGATCAATTTCCTTGCTGGGCGGGCGCTTTCCGATGAAGGTGACGTTGACTGAGTAGACGTCTTGACTCGGAATGAACTCAACCTCAGCGAGTGTCTTAACACCAGCCGCCGACGCACACGAGAGTGGTGACGGGGAGGGCTTGGCCGAAACTGGCAGTCCTGCAACGCTGGCCAGAGTCAAGCAGGTGACGAAGAACTGACGCCCTCGACGCATAGTCACCTCTGGAGATCGGGCGCGGTCAGTTCCTGTTCGACCACCGAAGTGCAGGCGCCCCACTAGAGCATCACCCTAACGTGCGTGTAGTCGTCGCCCGACTTGCCCGCGCAGAGCTTGTTCCAGTCGCTCGCCTTGTCGGAGCTGACGGTATCCGAGACGACGTAGTGCCCCGGGGCTCGGTCGTTGAACGAGTTGCGCGCCACGTATTCGTAGCAGATGACCTTGCCGTCGATCATGATCGCGCGTGTCAGTTCGAACGTCTCCGGCTTCTTCATCGCGCTCTTCAGACGCCGTGCTCCGGCCAGCACGATGTTCACCTCGCGATCCTGGCGAGCCTTCTCGGCAAGTTGCGCAGGACTTGGTGGGGGCGGAGGAGGTGTCGCGGCCCTCTTCGTCTCCGCCTCGTTCTGACGCGATATACAGCTGAAGAGGCTGAGCGCAAAGACGCCGCCTATGATCCAAGTTGCCATGCTCGTCTGCTTCGGCAAAGGGGCGCCGCACTTTGGGCACGTAGCCGCCTTGGTGCTGACGGAATTGCCGCACTCCTTGCACTTGATCATCGCCATGACCAGCTCCCTACCTAGGTCTCGTGCGGGGATCGTGCCACGGCCTAGCCCTCTCGCGTATCCCCGAGTGAGGGCGTCAGGCCCTGCGCCGTGTCTGCGCGCCGCGAACGTACCTAGCGCAATTCTGGTGAGGCTCTGAGGCTGGATTGCTGATCACTGTCAGTGCGCCGCCAACGTGCACAGTCTCTCCGGGAGGGCCGGAACCAGCGGAACCTGTGGAACCGAGTGGACGGACCTGCAGGGGGGCACTTACGCGCTGGCCGGTCTGAGTGCATGGCGGGAGGGGCTAGCTCTCCGCTGCACTTACCCTGCACTTACGCGAAAAGGCCCCGCACATTGGCGAGGCCCTTTTTCATTGGTGGGTGCTGAGGGGTTCGAACCCCCGACCTACGCCTTGTAAGGGCGCCGCTC
>NZ_CALFYO010000019.1 GCF_937952055.1 uncultured Piscinibacter sp. | reverse complement strand
ATCGTCTCGTAGTACTGGTGGCGCGCGTTGCCGAAGGTGAAGTTGTTCATCGTGCACTGTCCGGCGGCCATGGCGCCGAGCGCACCGTACAGCGCGTTGGTGATGCAGGTCGAGGTCTCGACGTTGCCCGCCACCACGCTGGCCGGCGGGCGCGGGTTGAGCATCGAGCCCTCGGGGATGATCACCTTGAGCGGCTTCAGGCAGCCGGCGTTGAGCGGGATGTCGTCGCCCACCAGGGTGCGGAACACGTACAACACCGCCGCCATGCACACTGCCGTGGGTGCGTTGAAGTTGTTTTCCAGCTGCGCCGAGGTGCCGCCGAAGTCGATCTCGGCGCTGCGCTCGCCGGCATTGACACGGATCGCCACGCTGATCTGCGCGCCGTTGTCCAGCGGCAGCGTGAAGGTGCCGTCCTTCAGCTTGGTGATGACGCGGCGCACCGATTCCTCGGCGTTGTCCTGCACGTGGCGCATGTAGGCCTGCACCACGTCCAGCCCGAACTGCGCCACCAACTTGCGCAGCTCCTGCACCCCCTTCTCGTTGGCGGCGATCTGCGCCTTCAGGTCGGCCATGTTCTGCGGCGGGTTGCGCGAGGGGTAATCGCCGCTGGACAGCAGCGACAGCATCTCGGCCTCGCGCAGGCGGCCGGCCTCGACCAGCTTGACGTTGTCGATCTGCACGCCCTCTTCCTCGATGCGCGTCGAGAACGGCGGCATCGAGCCGGGCGTGGTGCCGCCGATGTCGGCATGGTGGCCGCGGCTGCCGACGTAGAACAGGATGTCGCGTCCCGCTTCGTCGAACACCGGCGTGACCACGGTCACGTCGGGCAGGTGCGTGCCGCCGTGGTACGGGTCGTTGAGCGCGTAGACGTCGCCGGGCTGCATGCGCCCGGCGTTGCCGGCGATCACCGTCTTGATCGACTCGCTCATCGAGCCCAGGTGCACCGGCATGTGGGGCGCGTTGGCGATCAGCTGGCCTTGCTCGTCGAAGAGGGCACAGGAGAAGTCCAGTCGCTCCTTGATGTTCACCGAGTACGCCGTGTTCTGCAGCTGCAGGCCCATCTGCTCGGCGATGTTCATGAACAGGTTGTTGAAGACCTCGAGCATCACCGGGTCGACGCTGGTGCCGATGGCGCGCCGCGCCTCGCGCGGCTGCACGCGCTCGAGCACCAGATGGTCGAGCGCCGTCACGCGCGCGCGCCAGCCGGGCTCGACCACGGTGGTGGCGTTGCGCTCGGCGATGATGGCCGGCCCGTCGATGAAGAGGCCGGGCTTCGCGGCCTCGCGCACCACCAGCGCCGCATCCCACCAGCGGCCGCCGCTGAAGAGCTTGACCGTCTCTTCCGCGGCCATCCGCGCCGGGGCCAGCGTGGCCTGCGGGGTCTCGGCCGGCGCGTCGCCGGCGCCCACGGCCTCCACCGACACCGCCTCGACCACCAGCGCGCGCTCCTTCATCAGGAAGGCGAAGCGCTGCCGGTACGCGGCCTCGAAGGCCGACTGGATCTCGACGGCCGAGCCGAAGGGCACGACCAGGGCCGAGTCGGTGCCTTCGTAGCGCAGGTGCACGCGCCGGTGCGTGCGGATCTCGCCGCCGCTGACGCCCTGCCGGCGCAGTTCGCCTTCGGCCTCGGTGGCCAGCGCGTCCAGGCGCTGCGCGACGGTGGGCAGCGCATCGGCGAGCTTCAGTTCCACCGCCGCTTCCCGCATCACGCTCTGGTCCGCCAGGCCCATGCCGTAGGCCGACAGCACGCCGGCCAGCGGGTGCGCGAACACGCGGTCCATGCCCAGCGCATCGGCCACGCGGCAGGCGTGCTGGCCACCGGCGCCGCCGAAGCACTGCAGCGTGTAGCGCGTGACGTCGTAGCCACGCGCCACCGAAATCTTCTTGATCGCGTTGGCCATCGCACCGACCGCGATGTCGATGAAGCCCTCGGCCACTTCCTCGGGCGAGCGCTGCGTGCCGGTGGCCTGCGCGATGCGCCGCGCCATCTCGCTGAACCGTGCCACGACGACGTCGCGGTCCAGCGGCTCGTCGGCGTTCGGGCCGAACACCTGCGGGAACCACCGAGGCTGGATCTTGCCGACCATCACGTTGGCATCGGTCACCGCCAGCGGACCGCCGCGGCGGTAGCAGGACGGGCCGGGGTTCGCGCCGGCACTCTCCGGACCGGCGCGGAAACGCGCGCCGTCGAACGAGAGGATGGACCCACCGCCGGCGGCCACGGTATGGATGCTCATCATCGGCGCGCGCATGCGCACGCCGGCCACCTTGGTCTCGAAGGCACGCTCGAACTCGCCGGCGAAGTGGCTCACGTCGGTGGAGGTGCCGCCCATGTCGAATCCGATCACCTTCTCGCCGCCGAGGTCGTTCTTCGCCAGCTGCGCCGTGCGCACCATGCCGACGATGCCGCCGGCCGGGCCGGAGAGGATGGCGTCCTTGCCCTGGAACGCGTGCGCGTCGGTGAGTCCGCCGCTGGACTGCATGAAGAACAGCTTCACGCCCGGCATCTCGGAGGCCACCTGCTCGACGTAGCGGCGCAGGATGGGCGACAGGTAGGCGTCGACCACGGTGGTGTCGCCGCGGCCGACCAGCTTCATCAGCGGGCTGACCTCGTGCGAGACGCTGACCTGCGTGAAGCCGAGTTCGCGCGCCAGGCGCGAGGCCGCCTGCTCGTGCGCCGGAAAGCGGTAGCCGTGCATGAAGACGATGGCCACGCTGCGCAGCCCGGCGTCGTAGGCGGCCCACAGGCGCTCGCGCAGGTGCGCCTCGTCGAAGGGTTCGACCACCGTGCCATCGGCGCCGATGCGCTCCTGCGCCTCGATGACGCGGCTGTAGAGCAACTCGGGCAGGACGATGTGGCGGTCGAACAGGCGCGGCCGGTCCTGGTAGGCGATGCGCAGCGCGTCGCGGAAGCCCTTGGTGATGACCAGCAGCGTCGGCTCGCCCTTGCGCTCGAGCAGCGCGTTGGTGGCCACCGTGGTGCCCATCTTCACGCACTCCACCCGCTCCGGCGTGATCGGCTCGCCGGACTGCAGGCCGAGCAGGTGGCGGATGCCGGCCACCGCCGCGTCGCGGTACTGCTCCGGGTTCTCGGACAGCAGCTTGTGGGTGACCAGCGAGCCGTCGGGGCGGCGGCCGACGATGTCGGTGAAGGTGCCACCGCGGTCGATCCAGAATTGCCAGCGTGGGAGTGTGTTCATCGCGAAGTCGTCGAAGGGCCTTGGGGGCGCGGCGCCCTCACAGCGAGGTCGCCGCGCGTGCGGCCTGGTCATAGAGGCCCGACATGGTGCGCAGCAGCCGCGCCATCTCGCCGATGTCGGGATTGCGGTCGACGTCGAGGTTGTCGACCAGGCAGTTCTCGCGCACCTCGCGGTACCGGGCCACCGCGGCCTCGCCCGCAGGCGTGGGGCTGTAGAAGACCTCCTTGCCCTGCTTGTCGCCCTGCGCCAGGCCGGCGGCCACCAGCTTCTTCAGCGAGTAGGCGACGACGTGCGTGTCCTCGTAGTTCAGCACGAAGCAGATGTCGGCCAGTTTCTTGTTGCGCGCGCGGTGGTTGATGTGGTGCAGCACCAGCACGTCGGTGATGGTCAGGTCGGGGCAGCCGGCGGCGGCCATGCAGCGCATCGCCCAGCGCGAGAAGGCGTTCCAGGCGACGATCAGCCCGAACTCGAACTCGGAGAGCTCGACGCTGCGCGGCGAGACGAGGTGCGACGAGGACACGATGCCGCGCGGCGCGGCGCGCTTGGCCGGCCCGGTTCGTGCTGGGGTCTTGGCCGAAGCCTTGGCAGACATCCGTGGTTTCCCCGAAACGTTGAAGATTTATTGACAATTTATCGAAACGTTCCCTAGACTGCAATCGCTTTTCACCCTTGTTTCCTCCAACACCACCCGGGAGCACCGCATGTCCCTGACCCGCCGCACCCTGAATGCCGCCGCGCTGATCGCGCTCTCGGCCCTCGCCCCTGCCGCCTTCGCGCAGGCCAAGTGGGACCTGCCCGCCGCCTATCCGGCGACGAACTTCCACAGCGAGAACCTGGCGCAGTTCGCCGCCGACGTCGACAAGGCCAGCGGCGGCAAGCTGAAGATCACGGTGCACCCGAACGCGTCCCTCTTCAAGGCGCCGGAGATCAAGCGCGCCGTGCAGGGCGGCCAGGCGCAGATCGGCGAGATCCTGCTGGTCAACTTCTCCAACGAGTGGCCCATCTTCGGTGCCGACGGCCTGCCGTTCCTGGCCGACAGCTACGACAGCGCGATGAAGCTCTACCAGGCACAGAAGCCGCTGCTGCAGAAGAAGCTCGGCGAGCAGGGCATGGCGCTGCTGTACTCGGTGCCCTGGCCGCCGCAGGGCATCTACACGAAGAAGCCGATCGCCTCGGCCGCCGACCTGAAGGGCATCAAGTGGCGCGCCTACAGCCCGGCCACCGGACGAATCGCCGAACTGGTCGGCGCGCAGCCGGTCACCGTGCAGGCGGCCGAGTTCGCCCAGGCGCTGGCCACGGGCGTGGTCGAGAGCACGATGACCTCGGGCGCCACGGGGGTGGACAGCAAGCTCTACGAACACCTGAAGTACTACTACGACACCCAGGCCTGGCTGCCGAAGAACGCGGTGATCGTCAACAAGGCCGCCTTCGACGCGCTCGACAAGTCCACCCAGGACGCGGTGCTGAAAGCCGGTGCCGACGCCGAGGCGCGCGGCTGGGCGGCGAGCCGCAAGGTCAACACCGACACGCTGGACAAGCTCAAGGCCAACGGCATGCAGGTCCAGCCGCCCTCGGCGCAGCTCAAGGCGGACATGAAGAAGGTCGGCGACACCATGCTCAAGGAGTGGCTGGACAAGTCCGGCGCCGAGGGGCAGGCGCTGGTCGACGCCTTCCGCAAGTAGGCCGTGATGCGGCGCGCCCTCGACGCCCTGTACGACGGCTGCGCCGCGCTCGCGGCCCTGTTCATGGTCGCGCTGCTGGCCGCGGTGCTGCTGTCCATCCTCGGGCGGCAGCTTCACTTCAATATCCCGGGCATCGACGCCTACGCCGGCTACCTGATGGCCGGCGCCGGCTTCCTCGCGCTGGCGCACACGCTCAAGCGTGGCGAGCACATTCGCGTCACGCTGCTCATCGGCCGGCTCCCCGCCCGCTGGCAGCGCGGCTTCGAGCTGTGGTCGCTGGCGGCGGCATCGGCGCTCGCCCTGCTGTCGGCCTTCTACAGCGCGCGGCTGTCGTGGCAGTCGTACCGCTTCCACGACATCTCCACCTCGAACGACGCCACGCCGCTGTGGATCCCGCAGCTGGCGATGGCGCTGGGCACGGCGGTGCTGGCGATCGCCTTCGTCGACGAGCTGGTGCTCGAGGCGCGCGGCCGTCGCCTGCCGCCGCTGCCGGAGGAGGCCGTGCGCAATGAGTGACCTGGCCATCACGGCGCTGCTCGTCGGCGCGCTGTTCGCCATTCTCGCCAGCGGCGTGTGGATCGGCCTCACGCTGTCGGGCGTGGCCTGGATCGCCATGCAGCTGTTCAGCTCGCGGCCGGCCGGCGACGCGATGGCGGTGACGATCTGGGGCTCGTCGTCGAGCTGGACGCTGACCGCCCTGCCCCTGTTCGTCTGGATGGGCGAGATCCTCTTCCGCACGCGGCTGTCGCAGGACATGTTCCGCGGCCTCGCGCCGTGGATGCAGGCGCTCCCGGGGCGGCTGCTGCACGTCAACGTGGCCGGCTGCGCGATCTTCGCCGCGGTGTCGGGCTCGAGCGCCGCCACCTGCGCCACCATCGGCAAGATGAGCCTGCCCGAACTGCAGCGGCGCGGCTACCCGGAGCTGATGTCGCTCGGCTCGCTGGCCGGCGCCGGCACGCTGGGCCTGCTCATCCCGCCGTCGATCATCATGATCGTCTACGGCGTCAGTGCCGATGTGTCGATTGCCCAGCTGTTCATCGCCGGGGTGATCCCGGGACTGATGCTGGCATTCATCTTCTCGGCCTGGATCGCCTTCTGGTCGCTCACCCACCCCGGCCAGATCCCGCCGGCCGATGCAAGGCTGAGCCTTGCGCAGAAGCTGCGCGAGTCGCGCCACCTGATCCCGGTGCTGCTGCTCATCGCCGCGGTGCTGGGCTCGATCTACGGCGGCATCGCCACCGCCACCGAGGCGGCGGCGCTGGGCGTGGTGGGCGCGCTGATCCTCTCCGCCGCGCAGGGCTCGCTGAGCTGGGCGACCTTCCGCGACTCGCTGCTCGGCGGCACGCGGCTGTACTGCATGATCGCGCTGATCCTCGCCGGCGCGGCCTTCCTCACGCTGTCGATGGGCTACATCGGGCTGCCGCGCCATCTGGCCGAATGGATCGGCTCGCTGGGGCTGTCCCAGTGGCAGCTGATCGTGGCGCTGTCGCTGTTCTTCATCCTGCTGGGATGCTTCCTCGACGGCATTTCGATGGTCGTGCTGACCATGGGGGTGATCATGCCCACCATCCAGAAGGCCGGCATCGACCCGCTGTGGTTCGGCATCTTCATCGTCATCGTCGTCGAGATGGCGCAGGTCACGCCGCCGGTGGGCTTCAACCTGTTCGTGCTGCAGGGCATGACGAAGAAGGACGTCGGCACGATCTCGCGCGCCGCGCTGCCCTTCTTCGCGCTGATGGTGCTGGCGGTGGTTCTGCTCTACGTCTTCCCGCAGATCGTCACCTTCCTGCCCGAGCAGATGAAGCGCTGAACTGGCGGCTGCGCGCCCACCACTTCCGGACTTCGCCGCGCCCGCTCCCGGCGCACCATCGAGACTGCGTCCGCGAACGTCCGCGGCGCAGACTCCGAGGAACGCTTGTGACCGACCTGTCCGCGCCCCTGTGGGGCACCTGCCTGACGGCAAGGGTCCGGCCGCTGCGTTGCGGGCCGAGCCCGACAAGGTCGGCCGCGAGGCATTCCGCTGGCCGACGCCGCCCTTTGCCAGCTATCCGGCGCCGACGCCGCAGACCGCCCCCCTGCCCTGCGAGATCGTCGGCCTGAACGACAAGCAGACCAGCGGCCGCCTGACCTTCTTCGTCCCCGAGGAGGCCGTGGCGCATGTGCAGCTGCCGCCGGCGCGCACCACGCTGCCGCTGCGCTTCGACCAGTTCCGCGCGCTCACCGTCACCGCGCCGCTGCAGCCGCAGGCCCTGCCGTCGGCGGACTCGCTGCTCGCCGTGCTGGCGCAGCGGCTGGTGAGGCAGCTGTGCAGCGAGTGCCGCACCAGCCGGCCGGCCAGCGACGAGGAGGTCGAGGAACTGCTCTCCGACTACATGCAGGCGTTCGGCGAGGCCGACTCTCCTCTGGCACGCGACACCACGCGCCAGGCCTGGATCGGCAGGCACGGCCGCGACGGCCGGCTGCACCTGCACCACGCGCCGGGTTGCGAGCACTGCGGCCACTCCGGCTTCCGCGGCCGCGCCGGCGTGCACGAGCCGATGTCGGTGACGCGCGCACTGCGTCGCCTCATCCAGACCGGTGCGCGCGCCGAGGCGCTGCAGGAGACGGCACTGCGCGAGGGCATGCGCACGCTGCGCGAGGACGGCATCGAGAAGGTCGGGCCGGCGTGACCACGATCGACGAGGTGCGGGCGATCAGCAACGTCTGACCGGCCCGCTCGCTGCCCTTGACCGAGCGCAATGACCTGCGCCGGGCAGGTCCGACACTGCATCCATGAGTTCCGCAGGACGACGTTGGGGGCCGCGGCTCGCGGCGCTGCTGTTCTGGGCCGTCTGCGCGTGGCCGGCCGCAGGCGGGGAGGTCGCCTACGAAAAGAGCCTGTTCGACCGCGCGCTCGCGCAGCGGCTCCCGGTGATCGTCGCCTTCGTGGCCGAGTGGTGCGCCACCTGCACCGTGCAGGAGCCGATCGTCAGCGAGTTGCTGCGCGACCCGAAGTTCAGCCACCTCACGGTGTTCGTCGCCGACTTCGACAAGGACGTGGAGCTGAAGAAGCGCCTGCGCGTCGTGCAGCAGAGCACCCTGGTGGTCTTCAAGGGCGGCCAGGAGGTGGCGCGCGCCACCGGTCAGACGCGCAGGGAGTCGCTCGCGGCGCTGTTCGCCAAGGCGCTGTGAGCGCCGCCGGAACGGGCCATGGACTTCGGACCCGGCAGCTTCGCCCTGGCCTACGCGGCCGGTCTGCTGTCGACACTGTCACCCTGCGTCCTGCCCCTGCTGCCCATCCTCGTCGCCGCGGCGCTGCACCAGCATCGCTGGGGAGCGTTGGCGCTCACCCTGGGGCTGACCGTGTCGTTCACGGTCGTCGCACTGTTCGTGGCGACGATCGGCTTCGCGCTCGACATCGACGCCCAGCGGCTGCGGCAGGTCGCCGCCGTCCTGCTGATCGGCTTCGGCGCCGTCCTCGCCTCGAGCCGGCTGCAGGCGCGCTTCGAGCGGGCCGCCGCCGGTGTCGGCGCCGCCGGCGACGCCTGGCTGGCGCGGCTGCATGCCGAGGGCTGGGCCGGCCAGTTCGCGCTCGGCGCCTTGCTCGGCGTGGTCTGGACGCCCTGCGTCGGGCCGACCCTCGGCGCGGCCACCACCCTCGCCGCGCAGGGTCGGCAGCTGCCGCAGGTCGCGCTGCTGATGGCGGTCTTCGGGCTCGGCGCCGGCACGCCGCTGCTGCTCATCGGCCGCTTGTCGCACGACGCCTCGGCGCGCCTGCGGCGCCCGCTCGCGGCCGCGGGTCGCATCGGTCGCCGCCTGCTGGGGGCCCTGCTGATGGGGCTCGGCATGGCCATCCTGCTCAGCTGGGACAAGCTCGCCGAGGCGAGGCTGCTGCGCCTGCTGCCGTCGTGGCTCAACGAGCTGACGACGCGCCTGTGAGCACGCCGCGACGCGTTCGCCCGCCCGGGTTCACCCCCCGCCCCGCTGCGTGTACAGGTCGAAGTAGCGCATGAAGGCCTGGCGCTGCGCCTCGCTCACGCCCTCGAAGTGAAAGCTGATCGCCATGCGCGGCATGCGCATCAGGGCGATCTGCCGCGGCGGCAGCTCCCGCCAGGCCAGATCGAGGCGGCCGCCTTCGATGGCCACCTCCGCCGAGCGAGGCATCAAGGTCAGCGCGCGGCCGTTCACCGCCCCGGGCAGCCACCTCAGCAGCTCGGCCTCGGTGCAGCCCATCTCCCGCCTGAAGTCCGCAGGGTAATGAGCCTGCATGCTTCAGCCGCCGGCGATCGGCGGCCAGATCGCCAGCACGTCGCCCTCCTGGAGCACGCGCGACAGCCGCTGCTCGGGCGGCACGTAGCTGCCGTTGACCAGCACCAGGTGCACCAGCTTCTCGGGCAACCCGAAAGGCTCGATCACCGTGGCGACCGAGCTGCCCTCGGGCAGCTCGAGCTGCACGCGGTTGTCGTAGCGGTTCTCGGCGGGCAGGTACTGCGTCAGGCTGGCGTAGAGCTTGAAGACGATCTTCATTTCGGGGGAACGAGCGCGCGCGTGCTCTGGCCCTGCGCGCTGGCGAGGTAGGCCTCCATCAGCAGGGTCGGGTCCTGTTTCAGCTTCTCCTTCCACTCGCCGAGCCTGACCTGGCCCTCGACCAGGCCGCGCATCACGCCGACATGCTCGGTCCAGCCGATGCTGTTGCAGCCGACCATCACGTCATCCTTGAACTGCAGGCTCAGGTGCCTGCCCGCAGGCCGGTCGGTGAGCTCGACCTGCTCGCCGCCGGCCACGCCCTGCCAGTTGCCGAAGCTGGTGGAGATCAGGCCCAGCGTGTCGAGCACGTTGATCTGCGTGACGCCCTTCAGCGCGGCCGCCTTGCCGACCATGTTCATCGCCGCAATGTAGGCCTGGTCGGCGGCGTTGGGCTGGATCGCGCTGACGATGGTCTTGCCGCTGGCGACATCGAAGGCCTCGGCGCAGTCGCCGGCGGCGTAGATGCCGGGCACCGTGGTCTGCAGATGCTCGTCGGTGAGCACGCCCTGCAGGCACTTGATCGGCGAGTTCTCGAGGAAGCCGATGTTGGGCTTCACGCCGGTGGCACTGATGACGAGGTCCGCGTCCAGCGTCTGGCCGTTGGAAAGTTTCACCTTCATCGCGCCGCTGCCGCCGGCGGAACCGCCGAGCCCGACCGCCGACGCAATCCTGCCCAGCAACCCCGGATCGGCGGCGCCCGCGCCCTCGATCGCCTCGACCCTGGTGCCGGTGAACACGCGCACGCCCTTCTTCTCGCACCAGTCCTTGATCATGCCGCCGGCGGTGGGGCCCATCATGCGCGGCACCATGCGGTCGCCCATCTCGACGACGGTGAGCTCGACGCCGCGTGCCGCCAGCGCCTCCATGATGATGCAGCCGATGAAGCCCGCGCCCATCTGCAGCACGCGCGCGCCCTTGCCGGCGCGCTGCGCGATGGCGCGCGCATCGGCGAGCGTCCAGCAGCTGTGCACGTTCGGCAGGTCCATGCCGCGGATCGGCGGGCGAATCGGGCTGGAGCCGGTGGCGATGAGCAGCTTGTCGAACGGCAGCGAGCTGCCGTCCTCCAGATGCACCTGGTGGCGGCCGGTGTCGATGCCCTTGGCGCGCCCGCGCTTGATCTCGATGCGCAACTGCTCGAAGTGGCCGGCGCCGTGGCGCAGGTGCGTGCCCTCCTCCTGAATGTTGCCGATCAGGAGGTAGGGAATCGCCATGCGCGAGTAAGGCGCTTCGGGCTCGTCGCCGACGAGCACGATGCGGTCGTGGGGAGCGTGCTTGCGGATCGTCTCCGCGGCGATCACGCCGGCTGGGCCGGCGCCGAGGATCACGTGGTTCATGGTGTCGGGTTCCTGAAAGAAAGAAGGCGGTCCGTGAACCGCCTTCCCGTCTCAACGCATGGACGAACTCACAGACCGAGGCGCGAACGCGTCTCCGGCTTGAGCTGGCCGTCGGCGTCCCAGCCGCGAGCGGCGTAGTACTTCGGCAGCATCTCCGGCAGCTTGTTGACCAGGCCCTTGGCCGGGCCGGTCTTGGCGGGCTCGTTCAGCAGGCGCGGCGGCAGGTTGTCGTCTTTCGACGTGAAGCCGGCACGGTTGTTGAAGTCGCGCTCCATGTTCCAGATGCGCTCGCCGATCTTCGCCATGTTCTCCAGCGTGAACTCCGGGCCGCAGGCTGCGGCGACCTGCGGCGCCACGTCGGCCAGGCCCCAGGCGAAGCTGGTGAAGATGCAGATCCCGGCCGAGTCGAACGCGGCGGTGGCGTCCTGGAAGGCGATCACCAATTCGGGCTTGCCTTCGGCGGTGAGCGGGTCGGTCTTCACCGGGATGCCCAGCACTTCCGAGGCCACGGTGTAGCTGCGCAGGTGGCAGGCGCCGCGGTTGCTGGTCGCATAGGTCAGGCCCATGCCCTGGATGCCACGCGAGTCGTAGGCGGGAAACTCCTGGCCCTTCACGCTCATGCTCAGTTCCGGGTGGCCGTACTTGGCACACAGGCGCTTGGAGCCCTGGCCGATCTCCTTGCCGAAGCCTTCGCCCTTCGCCGTGATCTCGGCGAAATAGGCCAGCGCCTGCGCGCTGCCGAACTTGGCGTCGATGCCCAGCTGCTCCTTGGTGAGCACGCCCATGTCGTAGAGCTCCATCACCGCGCCGATGGTGGCGCCGAAGGAGATCGGGTCCATGCCCTGCTCGTTGCACAGCAGGTTGGCATACTGCAGCGCCTCCAGGTCGTTGACGCCGTTGGCGGCGCCCAGCGCCCACGCGGCCTCGTACTCCAGGCCGCCGGAGGCGCCCCAGTACTGCGGCTTGTTCTCGACCGTAAAGTGGCCCTGGTCCATCTTGCTGATGCGGCCGCAAGCGATCGTGCAACCGAAGCAGGCCTGGTTGGTCACCAGGTGCTTCTTGCCGTCGGTCTTGCGCGGCGTGGCCATCGCCTCGGCGGAGATGTCCTTGGCGCCCTCGAACTGCACGTCGCGGTGGTTGCGCGTGGGCAGTGCGCCGATCTCGTTGATCACGTTCATCAGCACCTGCGTGCCGTAGGTCGGCAGGCCCTGACCGGTGACGGCGTTGTCGGCGAGGATCTTCTTCTTCTCGAAGGTGACCTTCATGAACTCCTTGGGATCGGCTACGTTGCCGACGCCCTTGGTGCCGCGCACCACGACCGCCTTCAGGTTCTTGCTGCCCATCACCGCGCCCACGCCCGAGCGGCCGGCGGCACGGTGCAGGTCGTTGACGACGGCGGCGTAGAGCACCTGGTTCTCGCCGGCCAGGCCGATGCTGGAGACGCGCGCCAGCGGCTGCTGCAACTGCTTCTTCAGCGTCTCCTCGGTCTCCCAGACGCTCTTGCCCCACAGGTGCGAGGCGTCGCGCAGTTCGGCCACGTCGTCCTCGACGTAGAGGAATACCGGCTTCGCGGACTTGCCTTCGAAGACGACCATGTCCCAGCCGGCCATCTTCAGCTCGGCGCCCCAGTAGCCGCCCGAGTTCGAGCAGGCGATGGCGCCGGTCAGCGGGCCCTTGGTGACCACGGTGTAGCGGCCGCCGGTGGAGGCCATGGTGCCGGTCAGCGGGCCGGTGGCCCAGATCAGCTTGTTCGCCGGCGACAGCGGGTCGACCTTGGGATCGACCTCTTCGACGATGTACTTGGTGGCCAGGCCGCGCGAGCCGAGGTAGGCGCGCGCCCAGTCCATGTTGAGGGGTTCCGACTTGACGGTGCCGGCGGTGAGGTCGACGCGGAGGATCTTTCCAGCCCAGGACATGTGTGTGCTCCTCTTACGCGGCGGGTTGGTTGCCGAGCTTGTCGGCCCAGGCCTGCATCTTGTTCAGGCCGGTCCAGTTGGCATCGGTGTAGGTGATGGCGCCGGTCGGGCAGGCGGTGGCGCAGGCGGGGTCGCCGCCGCACAGGTCGCATTTCTGCACCTTGCCGGTCTCCTGCACGTAGTTGATGGTGCCGAACGGGCAGCTGATCGTGCAGACCTTGCAGCCCACGCAGGTGGTCTCGTTGACCACCTTGGCGCCGGTCAGCTTGTCCAGCGTGATCGCCTCCACCGGGCAGGCGTGCAGGCACCAGGCCTCGTCGCACTGCGTGCAGGTGTAGGGCACCTTGCGCCCGGAGTGGTGGAAGTCGAACACCTTGATGCGCGACTTGGCCGTGGCGTAGGTGCCGTAGTTCTCGAAGGAGCAGGCCATCTCGCACTGGAGGCAGCCGGTGCACTTCTCCGGGTTGATGTTGAGCGTCTTCTGCATGTGAAGCTTCCTGTTTTGGGTGAGGCGGCGTCCCGCCCCGGGCGCTATGCACGAACGTACATAGCTTGATGAGGCCGGGCCCCGGGCACCATTCGGGAAAAACCCTTGGTCCTGCTCCAGTGCGTCACAGCGCCGGGCCGATCGCCGTCAGGCGGGGCGCCAGGCGAGGTTGGCGCGGGCGAAGATCTCGGCCAGTCGGCCGTTGGCGGACAGCTGGTTCAGCGCCGCCTGCAGCGCCTGCGCGAGCTCGCTGGCGTCCTTCTTCACCGCCATGCCCACCGCCCAGCCGTCGCGCGGTGCGCGCGGCGACGGCAGCGGCTCGACGGCGAAGCGGGCATCGCCGCGCAGCACGCTCTGCAGCTCGGACAGCAGCCCGGCGGCCACCGGCACCTCGCCGCGCGCGAGCGCCTGCGCCGCCTGCACGCCGTCCTTCCACTGCGTGCGCAGCTGCTCTCGGTAAGCGCCGCCGTCGGCGCCGATCATCAGCCAGCCGGCCAGCGACAGGCCCGGCACCGCCACCGGCTTGCCGGCGAGCTGCGACAGCGAAGCCAGCTCCGGCACCTGCTCCAGATTGCGCGCCACCGCCACGCGCTCGCGCCAGTACGGGCCGAAGATGCTCACCTGCGGGTTCGCCTGCATCAGCGGCCGGTCGACCGGCACGTGCAGCAGCACGTCGGCCGGGCCGTAGCCGAGGTAGTGGCCGCGCCAGACCATGTGGCGCAGGTCGTCGTCCATGTTCTCGTCGGCATGGAAGGGCAGCGGCGAGAACTTCACGCCGAGGGCCTCGGCCAGCGCCCGGCCGATCTCGACATCGATGCCGCTGCCGTCGACGTGAAACGGCGGCATCTCCTTGTACAGGCCGACGACGAGCGCGCCGCGGCTCTTCACCTTGTCCAGCGTCGTGGCCGACAGCATGCCGGGCAGCGCGGCGAGCGCCGCCGCCCCGAGCATCGAGCGGCGCGAGATCACAGCGGCTTCTCGCGACGGGTTTCCAGGTAGGCCTTGATCGACCAGACCGCCTCCTGGTTCATCATGCCCTCGAAAGGCGGCATGTAGACCGCGCCGTTGCGCGTGCGGCCCTTGCGCACGGTGCTGGCGAAGTACTCGTCGATCTCCTTCACGCAGGCCGCCTTCTTCTTGTCGTCCTTCAGCGTCGCGCACTCGTTGTCGAGCTTGCGCAGGTCGGGGGCGATGCCGCCGGAGATCGCCTCCAGGCCGTGGCAGCGCGCGCAGTTCTGGTTGTAGGCCGAGGTGCCGACCTTGATCGCCGCCTCATGCTTGCGGTAGGGGTTCTCGGCGCGCCATTCGTCGCCCAGCTTGGGCAGGCTGCTGGTATCGACCGCCTGCGGCGTGACATCACCATGCGCCCAGGCCGCACCCTGGAGCGCGGCCCCGATCAGCACGGCGGCGAAGAGAGGGAGTCGAGGGCGGGAGCGGTGGCAGAACATCGTGGAGTCTCCTGGAGGGTCGGTTTGGAATAAGCTGCGTGTCTGCAAACGCCATGCCACGGGCAGGTGTTGCAAACGTGAACACTCCGGCCTCGGATGTCCGTGCTGTCCCGCGGTGGACAAGCCCTGCGGCTTGCCCGACAGTCGCGACCAGCGTGCGGCCCGCCGTGCGCCGGTCACATCCACGCAGACGCCCTGCCGGACCGCAGGAGATGGAACAGCAGTCATGTCCACGAGCCGGAATTCGAGCCACCGCGGTTGGGGCGATGCCGACACCACCGCCGCACCGCCATCGCGTCAACCCGGTCGCGTCGACCTCATCCAGCAGTCGCACCAGCGCTGCGCGGCGCTCGGCCTGACCCGCATCGAACGGCCCGACTACGAGCCGTTGATGCGCAGCGACCTCAGCGTCGCGCGCGAACGCAACCAGCGACTGTTCGCCCACGCCGCGCCGGTGATGGAGATGCTCTACGAGCAGATCGTCAACACCGAGAGCATGATCGTGCTGACCGATGCGCAGGGCACCATCCTGCACTCGATCGGCGACAACGACTTCCTTGAGAAGGCCGGCAAGGTGGCCCTGACACCCGGCGTGAACTGGGCCGAGCACAGCAAGGGCACGAACGCGATCGGCACCGCACTGTTCGAGGAGAGGCCGACGCTCGTCCATGCCGACGAGCACTTCATGCACGCCAACCACTTCCTCACCTGCTCGGCGGCGCCGATCTTCGATCCGCGCGGCAACATGCTGGGCGTGCTCGATGTCTCGGGCGATCAGCGCAGCTACCACCAGCACACCATGGGCCTGGTGCGCATGTCGGCGCGCATGATCGAGAACCACTGGCTGTCCGACGACTTCAGCAACCGGCTGCGCCTGCACTTCCACAGCCGCGCCGAATTCATCGGTACGCTGCTCGAGGGCATCATCGTCGTCGGCGCCGACGGCAAGATCCTCGGCGCCAACCGCAGCGCGCTCGACCAGCTCGCCATGACCGGCATCTCGCTGCGCGGCCACTCGCTGACCACGCTGTTCGGCACCACGGTGGCGGCCGTGCACGACCACTTCCGCACGCCGCTGCCGGTGCCGATGAAGCTGAGCCTGCCCAACGGCCTGCACTTCCACGTCAGCGCGCGCATCGACTGGTCGTCACGGCGCGTCTTCGGCGGCATGCCCGAAGGCTTCGAGGACACCGGGACACCCGGCGCGCCGCGCGCCGCTGCGCCGACCCCGGCGCTGCAGGGCGAGCCGGCGCCGAAGCCGCCCGCCGGCCTGCAGTACCTGCAGACCGGCGACGCGCAGGTCGAGACGGTGGTGCAGAAGGTGCGCCGCGTCATCAACCGCGACATCCCGCTGCTCATCCTCGGCGAGACCGGCACCGGCAAGGAGCTGCTCGCACGCGCCGTGCACCAGGAGTCCAACCGCGCCAAGCAGCCCTTCGTGGCAGTGAACTGTGCGTCCATCCCCGAGTCGCTGATCGAGGCCGAGCTGTTCGGCTACGACGAGGGTGCCTTCACCGGCGCGCGGCGCAAGGGTGCGGTCGGCCGCATCGTGCAGGCCAACGGCGGCACGCTGTTCCTCGACGAGATCGGCGACATGCCGCTGGCGCTGCAGGCGCGGCTGCTGCGTGTGCTGCAGGAGCGTTGCGTCACGCCGCTGGGCAGCCACAAGACCATCGCCGTGGACATCGCGGTGATCGGCGCGACGCACCGCAACCTGCGCGAGATGATCGAGAAGCAGCAGTTCCGCGAGGATCTGTACTACCGCCTCAACGGGCTGGTGCTCAAGTTGCCTGCGCTGCGCGAGCGCAGCGACCTCGCCGTGGTGGCGCGGCGCATCCTGCAGGGCGAATGCCCGCAGGGCCGGCCGCCGGAGATCGGCCCGGCCGTGATGGAACTGCTCGGGCGCTATCACTGGCCGGGCAACATCCGGCAGCTCGCCAACGTGCTGCGCACGGCGGCGGTGATGGCCTGCGGCGAGGCGCAGATCACCGAAGCGCACCTGTCGGACGATTTCCTCGAGGACGTGCGGCGTCTGCCGGTGTCCGGCGTGCCGCCGGTGCCGGCGCATGCAGAGGTGGCACGGCCGGCACCGGCCCAGCCCGCAGCCGCCCTGCCGCCCCCGGCGCCGGTGGCGCCCCAGCCGGCGCCGGCAGCGTCAGCGCCGGCGGCGCCGAGCCATCGCACGCTCGAGGAGGTCGAGATCGAGATGATCCGCGCCGCGCTCGACGCCGCTGGCGGCAACATCTCCGAAGCGTCCAAGCGGCTGGGCATCAGCCGCAACACCATCTACCGCAAGCTGCGCTGGAACAGGTCGGGCTGAGTCGCCCGCCCGGCCGTCCGCGGTCCGGCGCGGCCTCCGGCTCGCACCGGACGCGCTGCCGTCGCGCGCGGAAGCCTCGGCCAGGCCGCGTCGGCGCAGATCGCATGGGTCAGGCCCGCGGCGAGCCAGCCGGCCGCGAGCCACGGCCCGTTCCATGAACCGCGGGAATTCCCTGTGCCAGGCCCAGACGCCCCTGTCCCTGCCTGGAACAGAGTGCCACGCTCGGCGGGGCCGCCAGCGCTCCGGGCGGCACGCGGTCACGCGGCATGGCTCTTGCAGCTTCGTGGCGTGCATGCATGCCGCGAAATGACTCGAACAACATGAAGATCCTCGTGCTCGGCTCGAGAGGCCGTGCGCCTTGTCGCCAGTGTGTCGCCAGCACGCCGGCCGCGCGCCCTCCGTCTTCGCGCCTGCCCGGCGCCGTCGCCGTCGCCGGCTCGGAAGACCGCTGGCTGCTGCTCAACGCCGCGCGGGACATCGCGCGTCACGCGCAGATCGGGGCCGCTGCCGCAGCGGGCCGCATCGCCGGCGTGGTACTGCTCGACGCGCAGCCCCTGCATGCTGAGAGTCTGGCCGAGCTCGCCCGCGGCCAGCCGCTGGACGTCTATGCCACGCCCGTCGTGTTCGAGGAACTGAGCGGCAGCCTGCCGCTGCTCGGTTCGCCCGGCCAGGGCTGCAGCGTGCGCTGGCACCTGCTGCCGGTGGCCGGCGACGTGCGCAGCAGCGAGTTCCGCGTGGACGGGCTGCAGTCGCTTCGCCTGGTCGCCATCGACGACGGCGGCTGGGCCGCGCCCTACTCGCCGCATCGACAGGAGGCCGTGGTCGGCGACAGCATCACGCTGTTCGTCGAGGACCGTCTCGCCGGGCAGCGCCTGATCTACACGCCCAGCGCCGGCGGCGCGAATGCGGCGCCCTGGATGGAGGGCGCCGACTGCCTGCTCGTCGGCGGCGAGACCTGCCCGCTGGACCACTGCGCCGCGGCGGCCGGCGGTGACCTGGCGTCGATCGGCGCGCGCCGCACGGTGCTGGTCCATCTCAACGACTGCGACCCGCGGCTGCACGTGGGCAGCGACGCGCGACGCGCCGTCGATGCCGCCGGCATCGAGATCGCCTACGACGGCATGGAGATCCTGCTGTGACCGCTCCGCAAGGTGCCGCCGACGCTGCGGCGTCGGCACCAGCGCAGCGACAGCGCGGCGCCGTCCCTGCGACGCCATCGATCGAGCCGATCTGGCTCGAGTGGTTTGCCCTCGCCGGCCTGTTCGCCTTCGCCACCTGGCTGCTCGGCGGCCGCGGCGTGTGGGCGCTGCTGCTCACCTCCGACCCGACCGGGCTGACGCTCGTGATCATCGTCATCTTCGCCGCCGCGACGCTGTGGTGCGGGGCGCGCGCGCGGGAACTGCAGCGACAGCGCGGCTGGCTGGAGCGCTCGCGCGGCGGCGCTGCGGCGCACGGCTGGGCGGCGGACTACTGGGCCGCCCTGCGCGCCGCGCCGCGCGACGCCGGCGCGCCGCTGGACCTGCTGCTGGAGCGCACCCACGGCCCGCACCACACCGCCTGGTGGGTCAACGGCATCCAGCTCAAGCTCGGCCTGCTGGGCAAGGTGATCGGCTTCTCCATCCTCGCCATCGAGATCGGCCAGATCCAGAACTTCGACGCCACGCAGTCGCAGGACCTGCTGCGCAGCCTGACCACCGGCCTGGGCGTGGCGCTGCTCACCACCATGGTCGGCCTGGTCGGCAACATCCTGCTCGGACTGCAGCTCACGCGGCTGGACCGGTATGCCGACGCGCTGGTGGCCGACGCGCAGCGGCACGGCCTGGACGTGGACGGGCGCTGAGCCATGCGCCGCAAGCGATTTGCGCGCGAGGCGGAGGTCGACCCGTTCTACGACATGTTGTTCAACATGCTGATCGCGTTCGTCTTCTGCTTCATCATCGCCCTGCTGGCGATGAATCCGAAGGCGCTGAAGGCGGGCGACATCCCCTCGAAGGCCGAGTACATCGTCAACGTGTCCTGGCCGGACCTGAACCCGAACGACGTCGATACCTGGGTGCAGGATCCGGCCGGCAACCTGATCTGGTTCCGCGCGCGCGAGTCCGGCCTGATGCACCTGGACCGCGACGACCGCGGCCTCGCCAACGACGTCATCGTCGTCAACGGCCAGCAGATCACCAACCCGCTGAACACCGAGGTGGTGACGATCCGCGGCGTCGAGCCCGGCGAGTTCACCGTCAACGTGCACTACTACGAGTCCAAGGACGGGCAGCCGGTGGAGGTGACCGTCTCGGTGATCAAGGTGAACCCGCGCGCCGAGGTGATCTTCTACGGCACCGTGACGCTCGCGCGCAAGGGCGACGAGGCCACCGCCACCCGCTTCACCGTGCTGCCCGACGGCTCGGTGGTCAACGTCAACACCCTGCCCAAGACGCTGGTGCAACGCCTATGACGACTGCCTTGGTGCTGAGCTTCGCCGCCCTCGCGCTGCTGTGCGCGCTGGCGCTGCTGTGGTCGCGCTGGCCGGCCTGGCTGAAGGCGGTGCTGGTGGTCGGCGTGACCGGCTTCTACTTCTATGCCGACGACCAGGTGCACGGCCTGTGGGGCTGGCCGAGCCGCGATGCGCTGCCCGAACGCTTCGTGCTGCTTGCCGCCGTCATCGACGAGCCGACTGCGAAGAGCCAGGGCGCGCTGTACGTGTGGGTCAACGAGCTGAAGGACGGCAAGCCCGCGGCCCAGCCCCGCGCCTACCGGCTGCCCTACGCCAAGGACCTGCATGCGCTGCTCAACGAGGGCATGAAGAAGGTGCGCCAGGGCATCAGCCAGATGGGCACGGCCGAGCCGAAGTCCGGCCCCAGGGGCTTCGGCTGGCTGCGCCCCGGCAGCGACGAACAGAACGTGAAGATTCGCGACCTGCCCGTGCCGCAGTTGCCCGAGAAATGAAGCGCATCGCCGCCCTCGCCCCGCTGCTGCTGGCCGGCGCCTGCGGTTCGCCGCAGGACGACTCCTACTTTCCGCTCGCCGAGGGCCATCGCTGGGCCTACGCGCTGCGCACCGAATGGGAGAACCAGGTCGTCGAGCACGAATCGCGCGTGATCGAGACGCTGGGCCGCGATGCGCTCGACTCGGGCACGGCGTGGCGGCGCCGCAGCGACAGCGGCGTCGACTACTGGCTGCGCAGCGACGCCAGCGGCATCTACCGCGTCGCCACGAAGAGCGAGTTGCAGGCCGCGCCGGAGCCCGACAAGGAGCCGCGTTTCGTGCTCAAGGCGCCGATCGCGGTGGGCACCAGCTGGCGCACCAGCACCACCGCCTACCTGCTGCAGCGACGCCAGGAGTTCCCGCGCGAGATCCGCCACAGACACCCTTCCATACCGATGAACTACAGCATCGAGGCGGTCGGCGAGGCGGTGGCGGTGCGCGCCGGGCGCTTCGACGACTGCGTGCGCGTCAAGGGCTTGGCGGCGCTGCGCCTGTTCGCCGACCCGGTGGTGGGCTGGAAGGACATGGCGCTGACCACCACCGAGTGGTACTGCGCCGGCGTGGGTCTGGTCAAGCTGGTGCGCGAGGAGCCGGCCGGGTCGACCTTCCTCACCGGCGGAACGCTGACAATGGAGCTCGTCGACTGGCATTGACCGCTCCCCCGTGAACAAGACCGAGCTTCCCCTTCAAGGCCTGCGCGTCGTCGAGTTCACCCACATGGTGATGGGCCCGACCTGCGGAATGATCCTGGCCGACCTCGGCGCCGAGGTGATCAAGGTCGAGCCGCTGACCGGCGATGCCACGCGGCGGCTGATCGGCTCCGGGGCGGGCTTCTTCCCGCTGTTCAACCGCAACAAGAAGAGCCTCGCGGTCGACGCGAAGAGCCCGCGCGGGCGCGAGATCGTGCTGAAGCTCGTCGCCGGCGCCGATGTGTTCAGCGAGAACTTCAAGGCCGGCACGATGGAGGCGCTCGGCCTCGGACCCGACACGCTGCGGCGCCTGAATCCGCGGCTGGTGCATGTGTCGCACAAGGGCTTCCTCGCCGGTCCCTACGAGCACCGCACGGCGCTGGACGAGGTGGTGCAGATGATGGGAGGCCTCGCCTACATCACCGGCCCCGAGGGCCGTCCGCTGCGTGCCGGCTCGAGCGTCAACGACATCATGGGCGGCATGTTCGGTGCCATCGGCGCGCTCGCTGCGCTGCTGCGTCGCGCGCACACCGGCGAAGGCGGAAGCGTGCACAGCGCACTGTTCGAGAACAACGTCTTCCTCGTCGCGCAGCACATGATGCAGTTCGCGGTCACCGGCCAGCCCGCGGCCCCCATGCCCAGCCGCATCAGCGCCTGGGCGGTGTACGACGTGTTCACGGTGAAGGAAGGCGCGCAGATCTTCCTGGCCGCGGTGAGCGACACGCAATGGGCGGCCATGTGCCGCGAGTTCGGCTTCGACGACCTGCTCGCCGATGCGCGGCTGGCGTCCAACAACGAGCGGGTGCGCGCGCGCGACTGGATGCTGCCGCAGTTGCGCGAGCGTTTCGCCGCGTACACCGCCGCGGAACTCGCGGCTCGCTTCGAGGCCCACGCGCTGCCCTACGCGCCGATCACGCGGCCCGAGGAACTGTTCGACGACCCGCACCTGACTGCCACCGGTGGCCTGGCACCGCTGGCGGTGCCGGCCGACGCCAGCTCCGCCGGCCGTGCGCTGGAGACGCGCGCGCCGTTGCTGCCGCTGGCCCTGGACGGTCGGCGCCTGCCGGTGCGCGAAGGCCCGCCGGCGCTCGGCGAGGACACGTGCGCGGTGCTGCGCGAACTGGGCTACGGCGAGCCAGAGATCGCGGCGCTGGTGGCCGATGCCGTAGTGGCCGAAGCGGGCTGAGCGGCCGCCCGCTTCGCCGCCTCGGCTCAGCCGAGCAGCCGCTGCGCCGCGAACACGTAGACCGGAATGCCGATCAGGATGTTGAACGGGAAGGTCAGCCCGAGCGACATGCCGACGTACAGCGACGGGTTGGCCTCGGGAATGGCGTGGCGCACCACCGCCGGTACGGCGATGTAGGAGGCGCTGGCGGCCAGCACCATCAGCAGCGCCGCGTCACCGGCCGACAGGCGCAGCAGCGCGGACAGCGCCAGCGCCAGGCCAGCGTGCGCCAGCGGCCCGAGCAGCGCGTAGGCCAGCAGCCAGGGCGACTTGCCGCGCAGGTCGCCCATGTGCCGGGCGGCGGCCAGGCCCATGTCGAGCAGGAAGAAGGCGAGCATGCCCTTGAACAGGTCGACCGCGAAGGGCGCCATCGCCGCCTGCCCCTTCGCGCCGGTGAGAATGCCCACCGCCATGGACCCGAGCAGAAGCAGTTGCGCACCGTCGGTGAAGGACTCGTGCAGGATGTGGCGCACCGACGGCGCCGCCGGCCCCGCCGCGGCGCTCGGGCCGACGGCGGAACGCTCGCGCTGGCGGGCCAGGTTGGCCAGCACCACCGCCATCACGATGGCCGGCGACTCCATCAGCGCCATCGCCGCCGCCATGTGGCCACCGTAGGCCACGGCATGGGTATCGAGGTACTGCACGGCGGTGATGAAGGTCACCGCGCTGACCGAGCCGTAGGTCGCCGCGATGGCCGCCGCGTCGTAGCCGTTGAGGAAGCGGCGCAGCACGGCGTAGCCGATCGCCGGCACGATCACCGCCAGCGCCAGTGCGGCGCCAAGACTGATCGAGACACGCGCCGTCAACCCTGATTCGGCCAGCGCGAAGCCGCCCTTCAGGCCCAGCGCCATCAGCAGGTACAGCGAGAGAAAGCGCGCGATCTGCGGCGGAATCTCGAGGTTGGAACGCAACCCGCCGGCGAGCAGGCCGAAGACGAAGAACAGGATCGCCGGGTCGAGAAAGCTGCTCAAGGGCGGCGCCGCCGTTCGATCATGCGCCGAGCCGGACCGGCTGCCGCCGTGGTGGGCTCAGGCATGCGCGGGCTCGTCCTGGAACATCGCGCCCTGAAGGCCCCAGTGCTCCAACAGCGCCTGCAGCACCAGCGACTCCCCGTCGGCGATGTGCTCGTCAGCCTGCGCGACGTCCAGACACAGTTGCAGCACCTTCAGGCGCAAGGACGGGTCGTCGACGTCGGACAGCAGCAGCGACAAGGTGCGCGAATCGACCTGGCAGGCGTCCGACCAGGTCAGGCGCACGCTGTGCAGCAGGTCTTCGCAGAAGCCATGCAGCACGGCGTGCATGTCCTCGCGACTCAGGCCCAGCGCTTCGTAGCCATTGCACTGCTCCATCACATCGAGTTCGGACGGCGCCAGGTGGCCGTCGGCCAGCAGGGTGAGCGCCACGATGCGCGCCGCGGCCTGCGGGCTGTTGCGGGAGTAGCTGCGCATCACGACTGCTTCGAAGGGATGGCCCGGTGGGCCGGCGTAAGCGCACGCCGGCCGGAGGTCCGGCACCGGCTCAGCAGCCGCACCAGCACCCGCGCGGCGCGGGTCAGGGCGCTGTCGATGGCGCTGCGCCAGTCGCGCGCCACCGCGGTGATCACCACGGTGCGCTCGCCATCGGTGCGCAGTTCCACCTGGCAGCGCTTGTCGACGCCGCCGCGCGGGCCGTTGATGTCCGAGAGCATCAGCTTGGCGCGTGGCACCCACCACGCCAGCCGGCGCATCGCGAAACGCACGCGGCGCACCGCCAGCTCGCGCAGGCGCGCCGCTTCGGGATCGCGGGATTCGAAGACCACTTGCATCGCAGGACCTCCTTGGGGTTTGAGCGTGAACGGAAGATAGGCGCTCAGGGTCTTCGGTCAAAGCAGACAATTCTTGATCTTCGTTCAGATAAAACCTGAGCATGAGCCTGAACTTCAGCTACCGACACCTGTACTACTTCTGGGTGGTCGCCAAGGAAGGCGGCATGGCGCGCGCGGCCGCGCGGCTGGGCATGGCCGTGCAGACGGTCAGCGCGCAGGTGCGCGAGCTGGAGCGCTCGCTCGGCCACGCGCTGCTCAAGCCCGCCGGCCGCGGCCTCGCACTCACCGATGCCGGGCTGGCGGCAATGCGCCAGGCGGACCTCATCTTCCAGCTCGGCGAGCAGTTGCCCGCCACGGTGCGCGATGCCGCCTCGTCGCCCGGTGTGCGGCTGGTGGTCGGCATCTCCGCCGGACTGCCCAAGCTGGTGGTGCGAGCGCTGATGCAGCCGGTGCTGGGCGAGGCACGCCTGCGCCTGCGCTGCCACGAGGCGCAGTTCGACGAGTTGCTGGCCGACCTCGCGCTGCACCGCCTCGACGTGGTGCTGGCCGACCGTGCGGCCACGCCGAACGCGAACATCAAGCTCTACGGCCACGCGCTCGGCGCCTCGGGGTTCGCCTGGTATGCACCGCCCTCGCTGCTTGCAGCGGCCAAGCGCGGCTTCCCGCAGTCACTCGAACGCGTACCGGTGCTGCTGCCCACGGCGCAGGCGGCGGTGCGCCAGCGCATCGATCAGTGGTTCGAGCGCGCCGGCGTGCGGCCGCTGATCGTCGGCGAGTTCGAGGACAGCGCGCTGCTGAAGACATTCGGCGCCGGCGGCATGGGCGTCTTCCCGGCCGCCGAGATGGTGCACGGGCACCTCGTCGAACGCTACGGCGTGCGGCGCATCGGCCCCTGCGAAGGCGTCGAGGAGCACTTCTGGGCCATCGGCTCGGAGAAGAAGGTCGCCCACCCGCTGGTGCAGCGGCTGCTCGCGGGCCGCTCGCCCGCCGGGGCCATGCCCCGACCCGCAGCGGGCTGAGCGTCGCGGCGTTCGACGACGACCACCACAGGCCCGACGAGAACTGCGGGACCGGCGGGGCGCAGCGGCGCGATGCGCGTTTTCTCCGCTTGGCAAGCCTGCGGTGCCGAGGCATGCTGATCGGCCGCCGACAAGGACTCATGCGCGTCCGTCGCCCGGGCGCAGGGGAAACCACCGCATGGCCGAGCTGCAGACCGACTACCTCATCGCCGGCGCCGGCGCCGTGGGACTGGCTTTCGCCGACACGCTGCTGGCAGAGTCCGACGCCGAGATCGTCATCGTCGACCGCCACGGCCTGCCCGGCGGCCACTGGAACGACGCCTACCCGTTCGTTGCGTTGCACCAGCCTTCGGTCTTCTACGGCGTCAACAACGTGCCGCTGGGCTCGGGCCGCGTCGACAGCGGAGGGCTCAATGATGGCTTCCTGGAGCTGGCCTCGGGCGCCGAGGTCAGCGCGTACTTCCAGCACGTGATGCGTAATCGTCTGCTCGCCAGCGGCCGCGTGCGCTACTTCCCGCTGTGCGAGTGGCAGCCCGCCAGCGACGGGCGGCACAGCTTCCGCTCGCTGCTGTCCGGCGAGACGACGACGGTGCAGCTGCGCCGCCGTTGGGTCGACGGCACCTACTACGGCACCAGCGTGCCGTCGACGCACCGGCCACCGTTCCGCGTCGCCGAAGGCACCCGGCTCGCCACGCCCAACGACCTGCCGCAGCTGTGGAAGCAGGCCGGACGGCTGCCGGCGCACTTCGTCGTCCTCGGGGCGGGCAAGACGGCGATGGACGTCGGCGTCTACCTGCTGCAGTGCGGCGCGGCGCCGCAGCAGATCCACTGGGTGAGGCCGCGGGACTCCTGGATGATCAACCGCCGCAGCGTGCAGCCGCTGCTGAGCTGCTTCGACGAGGCCATCGGCGGACAGGCGCTGCAGATGGAGGCACTGGCGCAGGCGCGCGATGCCGACGAATGGTTCGAGCGGCTGGAGGCCGGCGGCCAGATGCTGCGGCTGGACCCTGCAGTGCGGCCGACGATGTTCCACTACGCCACCATTTCCGAAGGCGAGCTGCTGCTGCTGCGGCGCATCACGCAGGTGCTGCGCCACGGCCATGTGCAGGCCCTCGAGCCGCAGGCGCTGGTCTTCGCCGATCGACGCGTGGCGCTGCCCGCCGACAGCCTCTTCATCGACTGCACCGCGCGCGCGGTGGAGCGCCGGCCCGCCGTGCCGATCTTCCAGCCCGACCGCATCGTGCTGCAGTTGGTGCGCGTGCCGCAGCCGGCCTTCAGCGCGGCGCTGGTGGCCTGGCTCGAGGCCCACGGCGCCGACGACACCGCGCGCAACGCGTTGAGCACGCCGGTGCCGTTGCCCGACGGCGTGCGCGACGTGCCGCGCGCCACGGTCGTCAACTTCATGAACCAGGGCCGCTGGAACCACGACAGCGCGCTGCGCGCCTGGATCCGCGCGAGCCGGCTGGACGGCTTCGGCAAGCTGATCGACACGGTCGACCCCGCCGATGCGCCCAAGGCCGCCGTGCTGGCAAGACTGAGGGCCGCGTCCAAGGGGGTTCCCGCTGCCGCGGCGCGATGGATGGCGTAAGCTGGGCTTCCCTGCTGCACGGGAGAGCAACGATGCAGACGAGCCGAGCCTGCGTGGTGCTTCTGGCCAGCCTCGCCGCGACGGCGCCGTGCCTTGCCCGGCCTGCCGTCGAGATGGCGCTGCGCAGTTGCGTCGACGGCAGCCCCGCGCTGCGCGTGCCGGTCTCGACGGCGCGCGCGACGCTCGACGCCGCCGACCGCCAGCGCTTCGAAGCCGCCGCACAGGCGCGCTACCCGCTCTACCAGCGCGGCGGCTTCACGCCCTGGCAGGTGCTGCTGATGCGGCGCGATGGCAAGTGGCAGTACGTGACGCTGTGGCAGGACGGGCGCCAGGGTCCCTGCTTCTCGGCCGTGTTCGCGGCCGACCGCTTCGACTTCACGCCGGACTGGCTGGCGAAGTACCAGCCGCGTCCGCAGCGGCCGGACGACTGAGCCGATCACCCTCGCCCGCGGCACGCAGCGTCGCGGCGAGCACCAGACCCGGACGACCGTGGCCGGCCCGTGCGGCCTTCAGTGTCAGCTCACCGCCGAAGGCCCACACGCGCTCCTGGATGCCGGCCAGTCCATTGCCGCGGCGCAGTGCGGCGTCGCGTTCGGCGAGTCCGACGCCGTCGTCCGCGACTGTCCACTCGATCGTCTCGGACTGCGGCGGCCAGCGCAGGCTCACCACCGCCTCGCTGGCCTGCGCGTGTCGCGCCACGTTGGTCAGCGCCTCCTGGCTGATGCGATACAGCGCCAGCGCGAGGTCGCGCGGCAGCAAGCGCCCGGGCGCCGCCTCGATCTCCAGGCGCAGGCGCAAGGCGCCGCTGGCGCTCCTGCGCCAGCCGTCCACGAGCCCCTGGAGCAGTTCGGTCAGCATGGCGATGTCGATGTCCGTCCCGGCCTCGGCCGCGCCGCCCAGCGGCTGCAGCCGGGCGAGCAGGCCGCGCACGTCGCTCTGGATGGCCGCACATTGTTCGGCCATGCCCTGCACCACCGGCTGCACGTCGGGCAGGTCCTTCAGGCGCTGCGCCAGCCAGGCGGCATCGACGCGGATGGCCGTGAGGCGCTGGCCGAACTCGTCGTGCAGTTCGCGCGACAGGCGCATGCGCTCCTCCTCCTGCAGCGACTGCACCTTGTGGCCGAGCAGGCGGCGCTCCGCCTGCGCTGCGTCGAGCGCCGCGCCCAGCGAGCGCAAGGCGGCGGCGATCTGCTCCAGTTCGCGGATCGGCATCGTGGGCATGGCGCGCGCCGCGGCCGTGTCCCCCGCCTGCACGCGGCCGATGGCGGCGAGCAGTCCGTGCAGCGGTCGGAACGCGGACCGCACGTTCCAGCGCATCACCAGCAGCATCACCACCATGCCGGCGGCCAGCACGCCCAGCAGGCTGGCGAGGTACACCACCGCCTCGCGGCGCTCGCTGTCGCGCTGCGCCGCCAGCGTCAGCGTCCAGGGCGGCTTGCCGGGGCGCTGCAGCACCCAGGTCACCGGCGCGATCTCCGCGCCGGGCCGCCAGCGGCGGTGCAGGTCGGTCATCGCCTCGACCAGGCGCGACGTCGACGGCTCCTGCAACCGGCCGACGAGCAGCCGTCCCGCACCGTCACGCAGCGCGAGCGAGAGGTGGCGCAGCGGCGCCTCGTTCTCGCGCGCGCGCAGCACCGCAATCAGCTCGGCATCGCCGAGCTCGCCGGCCTGCGCGAGCCGCGACATCACTGCCGCCAGCGACAGCGCCGCACGCACTTCGCCATCGATGTCGGCATCGGTGCGCGCCAGGCCCAGGCCGATGGCCGCCAGCAGGGTCAGCGCGGCGACGGCCATTGCTCGCCGCATCACGCGGCGCGGCAGGTCCAGTGGCACGCGGACGTCGCTCACTGCGGCGTCAGAGGTCGTACCAGGCCAGGCCCAGCACCACGCCGCTGCCGCGCACGTCGTCGCTGCGCACGCGCTGCCAGGCCAGGTCCAGCGCGAGCCGCTCGCGTTTGATCCAGTGGCGCACGCCGCCGTGCAGCAGCCGGCCCTCGCGATCGCGGGCCATCTCGACGAACAGCGAGGTGCGGCGCCACACCTCGCGCTCGGCCGCGATCACGCCGGTGAAGACGCGCCGCGCCTCGTGCGGCTTGGCCACGCCGACGTTGAGATGCAGCAGACCCTCGTCCTCGCCGAACTGCACGCTCAGCGGCAGGCTGAGCGAGACCGCGGCACGCTCCCACGGCCCGCCCCGGGGCCGCTCCATGTCGAGCGCGGCCACCGTGCCCCAGCCCCAGCCGTCGCGCGCGATGCGGTTGAACAGGTGCTTGAACTCGATCTCCAGCTCGTGACCGTTGCCGTGATCGCGGTCGGTCACCCGGCGGAACTCGGCCTGCAGGGATTTGTCGGGGTCGAAGGCGTATTCGGGCGCGACGGTCAGGCTCTTCTGCCGCCCCGCCTGCCGGTACCAGTTCTCCACCGACCAGACCTGTTCCTCGTCTTCCTCGGCAGCACCGCTGTTGGCAAAGACATAGGGCCTGTCCGCGGCATGGGCGGAGATGGCGGCCAGGACCAGGCCGAGCGCGAGCAGGAGACGGGTCATGTCTTCATCGTGCCATGAAAGAGAAACGCCACGCCCGCGGTTCGCGGTGCGTGGCGAAAGGGTCGACGGATGCGAATCGTGGACGGCGTCAGTGTGGCGCCGTCCGCGCCGCCTGTCTCGGGAACCGTTCCCGATCGGCGGCGCGCTCCGTTCAGGGCTTCACTTCATCAGCTTGAACACCCACACCGAGCCCCCCTGCTCGAGGTAGTTGACCTTCTTGGCGACATCGCCACCCCACAGCGGCACGGCGCCGCCCCAGCCGGAGACCACGGCGACGTACTGTTCGCCCTTGTCCTCCCAGGTGATCGGAGGCGCCACGACACCGGAGCCGGTCTGGAACTTCCAGACGATCTTGCCGGTCTTGGCGTCGGCGGCCTGCAGGTAGCCCTCGGGCGTGCCCCACCATACCAGGTTGCCGCCGGTGGTCAGCACGCCGCCCCACAGCGGCGCGTTGTTCGGAGCTTCCCAGACGATCTTGCCGCTCTTCGGGTCGATCGCACGCAGCGCACCAATCGGGCCGTCGCTGTGGGTCTTGATCGTGAAGCCGGCACCCAGGTAGGCCGCGCCCTTCTTGTAGGTGATGGGCTCGTTCCAGATCTCCATGCCCCACTCGTTGGCCGGCACGTAGAACAGCTTGGTGTCGGGCGAGTAGGCCATCGGCATCTGGTTCTTGCCGCCGAGGAACGAGGGCGCCGAGTAGACGACGTTGCCCTTCTTGCCATCGGCGCCCGCGGTCGGGTCGCCCGGGCGGTTCTCCGGCACGTAGTTCGGCCGGCCGGTCTTCAGGTCGATGCCGGTGGCCCAGGTCACCTTCTTGACGAACGGGAAGGCATTGACCAGCTTGCCGGTCTTGGCGTCGTTGACGTAGAAGAAGCCGTTGCGGTCGGCCTTGCCGCCGAGCACCTGCGCGCCGTCGTCGTAGGTGACGAACTCGTTGACGCCGTCGAAGTCCCAGCCGTCGTTGGGCGTGTTCTGGTAGTGCCAGACGATCTGACCGGTCTTCACGTCGATGGCGACGGTGGAGCAGCTGTAGAGGTTGTCGCCCTTGCGCAGGTGGCTGTTCCACGGCGCCGGGTTGCCGGTGCCGAAATAGGCCAGCCCCGTCTTCGCGTTGTAGGTGCCGCCCAGCCAGGTGGCGGCGCCACCGGTCTTCCACAGGTCGCCCGGCCAGCTCTTGCCGGTCGTGCCGGAGATCCCGTTCTCCTTCTTGTTGCCGTCCTTGTCGTAGGTGTAGCCCATGTGGCCTTCGACCACCGGGCGCACCCAGACCAGCGCGCCGGTCTTCGGGTTGCGCGCCTCGACGCGGCCGACCACGCCGAATTCGCCGCCGGACACGCCGGTCAGCAACAGGCCACCGGCGATCAGCGGTGCGGCCGAGGCCGAGTAACCGGCGGCGTAGTCGTCGATCTTCTCCTTCCACACCACGTCGCCGGTCTTCTGGTCGAGCGCGACGAGCTGCGCGTCGAGCGTGGCGAAGATGACCAGGTTGTCGTACAGCGCCGCGCCACGGTTGATCACGTCGCAGCAGGGCATGATGCCCTCGGGCAGACGGTGCTCGTACTTCCACAGCTTGGCGCCGGTCTTCGCGTCGAGCGCGAAGATGCGCGAGTACGACGCGGTGACGAACATCACGCCGTTGTGGATCAGCGGCTGCGACTCCTGGCCGCGCTGCTTCTCGCCGCCGAACGAGAACGACCACGCCGGCACCAGCTTGCCGATCGTCTGCGGGTTGATCTGCTTGAGCGGCGAATAGCGCTGGCCCTGCTGGCCAATGCCCCAGGAGACGATGTCGCCCGGCGTCTTCGCATCGTCTTCGATCATCTTGTCGGTCACCGCCGACTGGGCACTCATCGTGCCCAGCGCCAGCGCGACCCAGGTGGTGAGCTGCTTGATTCGCATCGTGTCTCCTCGAGGGTTTGAGAGGGTTGGGGACAGCCTCGCCGGCTGCTTCTCCAAACCCCGAAGGGCAACAAGCGTGCCAAACGTCAAGCGGCGGAGCAGACCCCGAAACCCCCCGTGCCGGAGGCCGCTTTCCGCCGGTTTCGTCAGGGTTTCCCCGCGCGCTGTCACAGCAAGGAGCAACCCCCGCGTCGCGTTGTGACAGGCTAGGGAGCGCCGCAGCCGCGGCCACGGTGTCACACTCGCCGCGTTCCGACCCACCCGCGAGGAGTCCCATGGCCACGCTGCGCGACCGTCCCTACCACGGCTTCAACTTCCTCGTCGACCTCGGCGACGGCAACACCGAAGGGCCGCTGGCCGGCTTCGCCGAGGTCAGCGGCCTGGGACTGGAGGTCGAGGTGATCGAGTACCGCAACGGCAACTCGAAGGAGAACCAGACGATGAAGATCACCGGCCTGGCGAAGTGCGGCGACGTCACGCTCAGGCGCGGCCTGATCGGCTCCTTGAACCTCTATCAGTGGCTGGACCAGATCCGCAACGGCGATGCGAACGCGATGCGCACGGTGACGATCCAGCTGCGCAGCGAGGATCACAGCGCCGTCGTGCAGACCTGGAAGCTGCTGCGCGCGCGCATCGTCAAGTACGTCTGCGGCCCGCTGAACGCAAAGGGCAAGGACGTGGCCATCGAGGAGATGGTGCTCGCCTGCGAGCGGCTGGAGGTCGAGTGAACGGGCACGACCTGCCGCCCGTGCCGGGCTGCCGCTTCCGCGTCGAGCTGGCCGACGCCAACGGCCGCACGGTCGAGTTCGGCTGTTCGGAGGTGGTGTTCCCGCCGCTGTCTGCGCACGCCGAGGCGCAGGCCTCGGTCACCGAGGAGCAGTTGCTGATCCGCCGCGCCGCCGGTGGTGACCGCCTGCTGCACGACTGGTGGCAGAAGGCCTGCCGCGGCCGCGCGCCGCAACGTCGCAGCGTGCGCGTGACGCTGCTGTCGGCCGACCAGGAACGTGCCGTGATGCAGTGGCGGTTCCGCAACGCGCGGCCGGTGACGCTGCACTACTCGCCGCTGAACGCCATGGACAGCGCGCTGGTGATCGAATCGCTGGCCATCGCCTTCGACAGCGTGGACATCGGCTAAGGCTTGCTGCCACGCCCACCGAGGTTCAGCACCGCCTGCTC
This sequence comes from uncultured Piscinibacter sp., assembly GCF_937952055.1. Taxonomy (GTDB): domain Bacteria; phylum Pseudomonadota; class Gammaproteobacteria; order Burkholderiales; family Burkholderiaceae_C; genus Piscinibacter. The sequence goes on along the minus strand of NZ_CALFYO010000019.1, from coordinate 660,492 downwards.
GTAGCGCGGGTAGAGGTGCGCCACGTTGCGCGTGTACTCGGTGCCGAAGGCTGCCCAGCCGCGGAACTCCGCCGGCACCTCGGCGCGCAGCACGTCGTTCATCTCCGCGCCCTGCTCCGCCATCGCCCGGAAGCTGCGGTCCAGCCACTGCAGGTAGCGCTGCGTCTGGTCGACCGCGCTCGTGTCGGCGCGCACCGGACCATGGCTGGGCACCAGCGTCTTCACCGGCACGGTGGCGAAGGCCTGCAGGCTCTGCAGCCAGGGGCCGAGCCGGGCATGCGGCGTGGTCGGGATGCGCTGCGCGAACACCAGCCCTCCGGCGAAGACCACGCCCGAGCCCTTGTCGATCAGCACCAGGTCGCTGTCGGTGTGGCCGCGGTACTCGCGCAGTTCCATCTCTCGGCCGCCGATGCGCAGCGGCCCCAGCGCGACCGTGCCGCTGGGCAACACGGCTTCGGTGCCCTTCATCCAGTCGCCGCACAGCCGGTAGAGGTTGTCCTCGTAGGCCTTCGCCTCGCGCGACATGCCGGCGCGGGTGGCGTCGGTGGCCAGCCGCGGCACGTCCACGAAGGCCTGGTTGCCGAGGAAGTAATCGGGGTGCAGGTTGAGGTGGATGACCTGCACGATCGGCTCGTGCGTCGTCTTCGCGATCAGCGCGCGCAACTGCTCGCCGTAGCGCCTTGACGGCCCGGTGTTGATCACCACCACGCCCGCGCCGGTGGCGATGAAGCCGGTGTTGATGATGTTGCAGCCATTGGCGGGCGAGAAGTCGGCGTTCGCGCCTTCGACGACGAACACGCCCGGCGCCAGCGCACGCGCGCTCAGGCCGTAGTCGAGCCCTGCCACGTCGACCTTCGGCGCGAGCTGCGCGAACGCGGCCGGCAGGACGACCATCAGCCAAAGGGGCAGCAGCCGCTTCATTCGATGCGGCTGTCGATGCGGTTGCCGTTGTTGTCGCTGCCGACCAGGCGCAGGCCGCCGGCCACGAGGCCGGGGAAGTCGAAGCTGAACACCGGGTTCTCGCTGACCGGCTCGAAGGTGGCCAGGCGCAGCAGCTCGCGGCCCTGCGCGTCGCGCACGCTGAGCCGGTTGACGTAGAAGGCCGGGATGCCGCCGACCAGGCCGGTGTCCATCGGGTGCATCACCATCACGCGCAGCCGCGAGGCGGCGCCACCGCCGGCGGCCGGGCTGCTCGCGAACACCTTGCCGCGGGCCTGGCCGAGCGTCTGCGCCCAGCTGCCGTCCTTGCGCGTCGCGCCGGCGACGGTGCAGCCGCCGCCGGCCGAATCGACGCGCGTGCCGCCGACATGCCAGATGCCGTCCTTCGTCTTCGCCGCCGCGCGCACCGGGCTGGCCTGCTCCAGCTTGAAGCGGAAGCCCAGGCTCGCCAGCGCGGCCAGCGGCTGGTACTCCAGCACCTTGCGGATCGGATTGCGGTCGACGAAGACGACCAGCGTCTCCACCTCGGGCAGGCCGGTGGCCGAGACGCTGATCGGCACGTTCATCGGGTCCTCGGCGAAGGACGGGCCGCGCACCACCACACGCTCGTCGAACACCACGGGCGCGCTGCCGAAGAACTCGCGCTGCAGGTCGGGCCACTGCAGCGAGCCGAAGGGGTCGCCACCGGTCGGGTCGGCGTGGGCGGCGCGGCCCACGGCACTCGCGGCGAGCAGGGTCAAGGCGGCACGGCGATGGAGCATGGCCGGCATCGTGGCGGCACGACGGCGGCACTTCCAGTCAGGGCGAACCCGCGGCCGGTGCGCCAGGAGGGGCCAGCAGGGAGCAAGCGCGGGCCTGCCGCGGCGAATGTCGAGCGTCGCAGTGCCATGCCCGCGAAGCGGCCCTGGGGTCGGCATTGACCCGACGCAACGCCCCGTTCCAGCGCCCAAGCAGCATTGAATGGCTCATGTTCCGCAAGGAGGATTGCGTGCGCCCCAGTGAACGACGCCTCGCCAGGCGCTGCACCGGCTTCGCGGGCCTGCTGTTGGCCGTGGCGACCACCGCCGGCTGTGGCGGATCCCCCGAGGACTACACGGTGGGACGCGCCTACTGGTCCGTGACCGCGGCCGACTTCGACGGTGACGGACGAATCGACATCGCTGGCACCTTTGCCGGTGACGGCGCACCACCCCACCCCGGTCATGTGGCCGTCTTCCTGCAGAGCGTGACATCGCCGGGTCATTTCCTGCCGGCCCAGGTCTACAGCGTCGGCAATGATCCGTTCGCGCTGACGGCGGGGGATTTCAATGGCGACGGCCGCGTCGATCTGGCCACCGACAACGAGATCCTGGCGACAAGCGGCGCGGGCATCGACGACGTGTCGGTCCTGCTGCAAAGCTCCACGGCGCCCGGTGAGTTCCTGCCGGCGATCAGTTGCTTCGGCGTCTACGGCGACGGCACGGCCGCGCCCGTGGATCCGATGTGCGACACGCTGAACCTGCCGGGTGACTTCAGCGTGAACTCGGTCCGAACGGACCTGAACGGGGACAGCCTCGTCGATCAGGCCATCGCGTACTCAGGCACCGTCAATCCAGGCTGCACGGCATTCGACTGCCACTACATCGACACCTACGTGGCGGTGGTCCTGCAGAATCCCGCGGCTCCGGGCACCTACCTGCCACCGGTGCACTACCTGCCGCTGGACGGCGGCTTCATCACCTGGGTGGAGGCCGCCGACGTCGACGGCGATGACCGGCCGGACCTCGTCATCGGCCAGAGCAATGGGCTGTACATCCGCCTGCAGGATGCGTCGTTTCCGGGCCAGTTCCTTGCTGCCGTGCTGGTCGCCCGCTGAACGCAGCGCAGCCGACAGGTAGCGATCGCAGCCGCCCTTGGCGCCGCGGGGCGCGCGATTCTGACGCGGGCCACCAGGCCACGCCGTGGCTGCGCACGCATCGAGGCGTGCGCGAGGCGCTTCTCGAAGACAGGCCGCCCACCTCGTCGCGGCGATGACGTTCGGTTCGCGGCCGCAGTTCGGGCAGCGCTGCGGCCGACGTCGAGGCGTCGCCGCTCGGTGATGGGACCCGGCACATGGTCACGACCGCGCCGGCGGTACCCCCCTTGCGGTCCGCTCCCCTGCCGGCGCCGTGGAGCGCTTCGAAGCGCGTCGGAGCAAAGCATCAGTGATTGATCAGGTCCGCGCAAGGACGCCGCTGCCCGCGCTGCCTACGCTTGCTCCACTGGTTCGACGCATCCCAAGGCTTCTTCGATGACTCAGATCTACTTCGTTCGCCGTGGCACCGTGGCTGCCAGCGCCAGCGAGCTCGACGCCGCGCTGAGGCGGATGCGCTCGCTCGAGGAGCAGCCATCCGCCGCGCTCGACGCGCGCTGGCTGCACTCCTACGCGCTGCGCGAGGCCGATGGCCGATTCGGCCTGGCGTGCGTCTTTCGCGCCGATGCCGCCGACACGCTGCGCCGCCACGCCATGCTGGCCGCACTGCCGGTTCGGGACATCGTGGCGGTGCAGGCGACGCGGATGCTGCGCCCCTTCGCGCCGACCAAGGTGTACCTGGTGCGGCGGCAGGGTGTCGGCCGCGATGCGGCGCAATTCGAGCAGCGCCTTGGCACGGCGCGCCGCATCGCCGACGAGGACATGCCTCGGCAGGTGAGCTGGCTGCACAGCTACGCGCTGCAGGAAGACGGTGGTGTACTCGGCACCGTCTGCCTCTACCAGGCCGTGGACCCCGGCGCGCTGCGCGAGCACGCGTCGCGCGCCGGGCTGCCCGTCGACGAGATCACCCCGGTGTTCGGCCGTCTCGTCTTTCGTGATGACCCCGCCCCTTCCCGCCCCGACCAGGCCATGTCGGCCTGACCTTCACTGCCACCTCCTCGAGGACCTGCCCATGAAACGCTTCCTTCGCTCCACCCTGCCGCTGGCCGTCGCCCTGGCCGCCTGCGCGGCGGTCACGCCGCTGCGCGCGCACGTCGACACGCCGGCCCCCGGCTTCACCCTTCAGAAGGCGCTGGCCGACGCGCGCAAGGCCACCGCGCCCTTCACCGACGTCAACGCCGCGGTCGCGGCGAACTACGTCAAGTTTCCCGACCTCGCCGGCGACTGCGTGGCGCAGCCCGGCCAGGGCGGCATGGGCATCCACTATCTCAACGGCGCGCTGGTCGACGGCGAGCTCGATCCGCTGCGCCCCGAGCTGCTGGTCTATCGCCAGGCCGCCGACGGCAAGCTGGAACTCGCCGCCCTCGAGTACGTGGTGCCTGCCCCGGTGTGGGATGCGGCGCACCCGCAGCCGCCATCGCTGTTCGGCCACTCCTTCCACCTGCTGCGTGTGCCCAACCGCTATGGGCTCACCACGCCGCTCTACACGCTGCATGTCTGGCTGTGGGAGCACAACCCCGATGGACTGTTCAACGACTGGAATGCCCGTGTCCGCTGCCAATGACCCTCGCCTCGCGCACCGGCCCCGAAGGCCGGCCGCACTGCTCGACGTACTGCGACAGCTCGCCGGCCGTGTCGCCCAGGAGCGCCTCGTGCGCCGCACGCTGCGCTCGCTGAACGGCCTGGACGCGCGCGCGCTGCGCGACATCGGGCTGGACGCCAGCGAGCTCGCGTCGGTTGCACATGAAGCTGCCGGCCTCCTCGAGCGCACGCGCTGGTGCGTCCGGAGCCGGCTCGACATTCGCGGCTGAACTCTGCTTCTCCCGTCGCGCGGTCGCATTCCCGCAGCACGACCGCGAGACCTTCCTTTGCCGCTGCGGTTCCTCTGTCTCGAAAGCAATCACCATGAAACGCTATGTGATCGAACGCAACATTCCCGGCGTCGGCGGCCTCAACGGCGCGCAACTCAAGGACGCCTCGGCCACCTCCAATGCCGCGCTGGCCAAGCTGGACGGCAAGGTGCAGTGGGTGCAGTCGTACGTCGTCGACGACAAGACCTTCTGCATCTACCTGGCCGACGACGAGTCGCAGGTGCAGGAGCACGCCCGGCTGAGCGGGTTCCCTGCCAGCAAGGTGAGCGAAGTGCGCAGCATCATCGAGCCGATGACCGCTGCGTGACGACCCACGGGCCGCCCCGGGCTCCGTCGGGGCGGCCGACCCGGATCCTCCAACATGTCCTTGCTCGACACCATGCCGCCCAACAGCTTCTGCTGGCTCGACCTGGCGGCCAGCGACATCGCCGTGGCGATGGACTTCTACGCGCAGGCCTTCGGATGGAGCTTCGCGACCCAGCATGCCAATGGCGGGCGATTCGTGCGCTGCCGCATCGGCACGCGCGACGTGGGCTCGCTCTATCCGATCAAGCAGGCGCAGCGCGAACGCGGTGTGCCCTCGCACTGGACGCCGTACATCCGCGTCGATGATGCCGACTCGCTCGCACAGCGCGTGGCGCGACTGGGAGGACGTGTGCTGGTGGCGCCGTTCGATGTGGAGCGCATCGCACGCATCGCCCTGATCGAAGACGCGGTCGGCGCCGTGCTCGGCCTCTGGCAGCCGCTGGCGCCAAGCCAAATTGGCACAATTCGCCCGTGACGGTTGCTGCCACAACGTACAGATTCGGTCCTTGCGAGCTCGACGCGTCGTGTCGCTCGCTGACCGCGCACGGCCGCGAGTTGAAGCTGCAACCGCTGGTGTTCGACCTGCTGTGCTACCTGGTGCGACATCGCGAGCGGGTGGTGACCAAGGACGAACTCCTCGAAGCGCTGTGGCCGCGCACGATCGTGGTCGACAACGCGCTGCAACGCGTGGTGAGCCTGGCGCGCAACGCGCTGGCCGAGGCGGGACTCGCAGACGCCATCCGCACCTACCCGCGACACGGCTATCGGTTCTGCATCGACGATGGCCAACGGGCAGCCGAGCCGTTGCCTGCAGACGATCGACTGGCTGCCGCGCACGCCGCCTGCGAACGCAGCGACTGGGCCGCCGCATGCGAGGCCTTCGCCGCCGCCGATGCGCATGCCCCGTTGGCGGCCGAGGACATCGAGATCTGGGGCCGCGCCGCCATTTGCGGCGGCCAGGGGCCGGGCGCCGTGGGCGCGCTCGAGCGCCTGGTGGCCGAGCGCAGCACGGCCGGTGACGCGCTCACCGCCGCGCGCGCCATGCTGCTGCTGGCACAGATCCGCATCGATCAGCGCCAGAGCGCGATCGCTCGCGGCCTGCTGCAGCGCGCATCGCGCTTCCTCGACGGGCAGGCCGACACCATCGAGCTCGGCCACTGCGCATGGATGTCGGCGCGCATGGCGCTGGCCGGCGGCGATGCCGAGGGTGCGCTCGCCCAGGCCAGAGAGGCCTGCCGCATCGGCCGCGCGCTGCACGACGCCGACGTCGAGTGCCTTGGTCTCACCTATCTCGGGCACGGCCTCATGTCACGCGGCGACGTGGCCGAAGGCCTGGCGCAACACGACGAAGCTGCCGCGATGATCCGTCTGGGCGGCGTGTGCCCGTGGGCAGCGGGCTGGTCGCTGTGCTCGATCCTCTATGCCGCGCGCTACCGCAATGACTGGCTGCGCGCCGCGCAGTTCGCGCAGGCCTTCGAGGAGTGGAGCCGGGCAAGCCGCATGCCTGCGTTTCCAGGCACCTGCCAGCTGCATCGCGCTGCGGTCCTGAACGTGCAGGGCGAACTCGAACAGGCCGCGGCCGAAGTGCGCTCCGCGGCTGCAATGCTCGCCCAGGCCGCCCCCTGGGCCGAGGGCGACGCCTACTGCGTGCTGGGCGACATCCAGCTGAGCGTGGGCGACCTCGAAGACGCCGAGGCCTCGTACCGTCAGGCACACGCGTTGGGCTGGAACCCGCAGCCCGGCCTGGCGCGGCTGCACCTGCTGGCCGGCCGCGCCGCCGAGGCGCAGCGCGGGCTCGAACAGGCGCTCGACGCGCCCGACTTCACGCTGCGAGAGCGACGTGCGCAGCTGCTGTGCCTGCTGGTGCACGCCGCGGTGGCTGCGGGCGACACGACGCGCGCACGCGAGGCGATGGCGAGCCTCGATGGTGAGGCGCATCGCCTGGACAACGAGTCGCTCACCGCGATGCGCAACGCCGCCCAGGCCGAGCTGGCGCTGGCCGAGGGCAACCTGAGGCTGGCCACGTCGAGTCTGCGCCGCGCGATCCGTGATTGGCACGAGGTGGGCTCACCCGTGGGCGAGGTGGAAGCGCGACTGCGTCTGGCCGAATGCCTGCTCGCGGACGGCGATCCACGGGGCGCCGAGCTGGAACTGCATGCGCTGCAGACCACGCTGGCACCGGCTGCGCGTGCGCACCGCGGGCGGGTCGATGCGCTGCGCGCCCGGCTGCTGAACCGCGCTGGCTGACTTGATCGGCTGGCGGCCGGGAGTCAGGAGCGCGCGCACACGCCGGACGATTCCGGCAGCGCCGAACCCTCCTTCTTCTGCACCAGGGCCACGCCGTTCTTCACCGCGACGATCTCGGCGACGATGGACACGGCGATCTCGGCCGGCGTCTTGCTGCCCAGGTCCAGTCCGATCGGGCCATGCAGCCGGTCGATCTCGGCCGGGCTCAGGTCGAACAAGGCCAGACGCTGCTTGCGCGCCGCGGTGTTGCTGCGCGAGCCGAGCGCGCCCACGTAGAAGGCCGGTGACTTCAGCGCCTCGAGCAGCACCATGTCGTCGAGCTTGGGGTCGTGGGTGACGGCGATCACCGCGCTGTGCGGGTCGAGCTGCAGCTCGGTGACCAGGTCGTCGGGCATGGACTTGCTGAAGCTGGTGTTCGGGACGTCCCAGGTGAGGTGGTACTCCTCGCGCGGGTCGCAGCAGATCACCTCGAAGTCCAGCGCCAGCGCCATCTGTGCCACGGCGCGCGCCAGCTGCCCCGCGCCGATGATGAGCATCCGCCAGCGCGGGCCGAACAGGGCACGCAGCGCCTTGCCGTCGAACTGGAAGACCTCGCCGCGCGCGGCCGGCTCGACGCTGACGGCGCCGCTGGCGAGGTCGAGCCGGCGTGCCACCAGTTCGTGGCGCGCGGTGCGCGCGAGCACCTCGTCGACCCAGGCGGTGTCCAGCAGCGGCTCCTGCACCAGACGCAGGTTGCCGCCGCAGGGCAGGCCGAACCGTGCTGCCTCTTCCTTGGTGACGCCGTAGGTGACCAGTGAGGGCTTGTCGACACGTTCGCCATGGCGCACGCGGTCGATCAGGTCGTCTTCCACGCAGCCGCCGGAGACCGAGCCGACCACCAGGCCGTCGCCGCGCATCGCCAGCAGGGCGCCGGGGGGGCGCGGCGCCGAGCCCCAGGTCTCGATGACGGTGACCAGCCACACCGCTTCGCCGGCGGCGCGCCAATCGCGAGCCTGTTGCAGCACCTGCAGATCGAGACTGTCCATGCCGTACCTCCTAACGCGTGAAGTACCAGAGGGCCGCCAGCGTCAGCACGGCGCCGACGATCCACCAGACCAGCCTGCCGCCCCCCGCGGCCGGTGCCGGCACAGCCTCGGCCGCCGCGGCCGGCGCCAGCTTCGCCTCGAAAGCGGCGAAGAAGTCCTCCGCGATCTTGCCTGCGGCGGCGTCGATCAGCCGCGAGCCCACCTGGGCCATCTTGCCGCCGACCTGGGCCCGCGCACTGTAGCTGAGCCGGGTTCCCCCTGCTTGCGGCACGAGTTGCACGTCGGCCGAACCCTTGCCGAAGCCGGCCGCGCCGCCCTGGCCGTCGAAGTGGATGGTGTAGCTCGACGGCGGCTTGACGTCGGTGAGCTTGAGATTGCCCTTGAACTTCGCCGCCACCGGGCCGACGCGCACCGCCACCAGCGCCTGGAAGGCATCGTCCGCCGTGCGTTCGAGCGACTCGCAGCCGGCGATGCAGGCCTTGAGGATCTCCGGGTCGTTGAGGCCGGCCCAGGTGGTGTCGATGGGAGCCGGAATGAGTCGTTCGCCTTTGAGTTCCATGGTTCAGTGGAGCAATGTGGAGGGATTCAGCGCCGGCTTCTGCAGAGCGCGGGCCAGGTCGGCCAGGCTCGCCAGGTTGTGTACTGGCAGGAAGCGGTCGACATGGGCGAGCAGCGTGCGGATGCCGGCCGCACGCGGCTCGAAGCCGTCGAAGCGCAGCAGCGGGTTGAGCCAGACGATCTGGGGGGCCATGCGCTGGAGCTGGGCCGCGGCGCGTTCGAGTGCTCCCCCGTCGTCGCGCTCCAGTCCGTCGCTGACGAGCAGCACCGCCGCATTCGCGCCGAGCACGCGGCGTGCCCAGCGGCGGTTGAACTCGTCGAGGCTGGACGCGATGCGCGTGCCGCCCTTCCAGTCGTGCACCTGCTCGTCGGCCAGCTTCAGCGCCACGTCGGGGTCGCGGTGGCGCAGGCAGCGGGTGATGTTCGTCAGCCGTGTGCCGAACACGAAGGTGTGGACCTTGAGGTGGCGCCGCGTCAGGCCGTGCACGTAGTGCAGGAACAGGCGCGAGTAGCGCTCCATCGAACCGGAGATGTCGAGCAGCACGACCACCGGCGGCAGCTCGGTGCGCGCATGGGTGAAGGCCGGCGTCAGCGTGTGCGGCTGGCGCGCCATGCCCTGCAGCGTGCGGCGCAGGTCCAGCGCGCCGCGCGGCCCGGCCTCGTGACGGCGCCGCCGCACCGGCTGCAGCGGCAGCGGCGCGCGTTCGGCCAGCTTCTTCGCCAGCTCGTACTCGGCGCTGGTCATGCTCTCGAAGTCCGCCTGCGCCAGGCGCTCGCGTTCGGAGAAGCTGAACTCGGTCTCGAACTGGATCTCTTCCTTCGCCGTCTCATCCGCCGGCTTGGGCTGGCGCGCCAACGCGGGTGGCGCGAATGCTTCGGCCAGGCGGTTGGCGCGCGGCGCCGGCGGCTTGTCGCCGCGGTCCTGGATCTTCGGCAGCAGCCCATACATCATCTGCTCGAGCAGCTTGGGATCGCGGAAGAAGGCGTCGAAGGCGGCGTCGAAGATGGTCTGCTGCTCGTGGCGTTCGAGCATCACCGCAGCGAGCGCTGCGCGAACGTCCTCGCTTCGCTCGATGCCCACCGCTTCCACGGCGGCGATGGCGGCAAGCACGCGGTCGGGGCCGACGGCCATGCCGGCGTCGCGCAGGATGCGCGAGAAGTGGACGATGTTGTCGGCGAGCATGGCCGCTTCTTCGCTATCGGAAGTCTGCCTGCTGCGAGTGGTTCACCAGGGCGGTGTGTTTGGGCAGGTGCTCGGGGTATGTCTGCGCAGGCCTCCTTCGCGGTCGCCCTGACGTCGGCATGGCAGGCGCGGCGTCGCCGCCACGGCGTGTACGTACCCGGCTGGTCGCCCGCGAGCGTGGGCCGGAGCAGGCATACCCCGGCGGGCCGCCACGCTCGGCGGTCGCGCGACGGGCGAGCGACACGAAACGATCCAGCCGCATGTCAGTCGAGCACGGCGCGAGCCTTCAACTCATCAAGGATCTTCGCCGTGTCGCCATCGCCCATGCGCGCGATGTCGTCCTGATACTTGAGCAGCACGCCCAGCGTGTCGTGCACCGTCGCCGGGTCGAGCCGCAACGCGTTGAGCGCGACGAGCGCATGGACCCAGTCGATCGTCTCGGCCACGCCGGGCGCCTTGAACAGGTCCAGCGTGCGCATGCGCTGCACGAACTCGACCACCTGCCGATTCAGCCGCTCCGACGCACCCGGCGCCTTGCGCCGCACGATCTCGAGTTCGCGCTCGACGTCGGGAAACTCGACCCAGTGGTACAGGCAGCGGCGTTTCAGCGCATCGTGGATCTCGCGCGTGCGGTTGCTGGTGATGATGGTGATCGGCGGAGCGCTCGCCTTGATCGCGCCGATCTCCGGGATGGTGATCTGGTTCTCGGCCAGCACCTCGAGCAGGAAGGCATCGAAGGGCTCGTCGGCGCGGTCCAGTTCGTCGATCAGCAGCACCGGCGAGCGTGGCTGAGTCAGCGCCTGCAGCAGCGGCCGCTCGATGAGCATGGCGCGTGAGTAGAGGCTGTGCGCCAGGCGGTCGCGATCGGACGAGTCGGTGATCGCGTGCGACGCCTCGGCCAGGCGGATCTCCACCATCTGCCGCGCCACGTTCCATTCGTAGGCGGTCTGCGCCACGTCCAGGCCTTCGTAGCACTGCACGCGCAGCAAGACCGTGCCCAGCGCGCTTGCCAGCGTCTTCGCCAGTTCGGTCTTGCCCACGCCCGGCTCGCCTTCGAGGAACAACGGCCGGCGCAGCCTCAGCGCGAGGAACAGCGCGGTGGCCAGACGGCGGTCGCAGACGTAGTTCCCGGTGGCGAGCAGTTCGACGACGGCATCGACCGATTCAGGCAGGCGCAGCGCCGGGGCGGTCATCGGCGGAACTCCAAGGCTCGCGTCATGGGCCGGTCACCGGACGCGGGCGCCGGCCTCAGCGGGCGAGCACGGCGGCAACCGCGCGCGAGGCCATCACGCTGATCATCGCGGCGCGGTAGGCGGCCGAGCCGTGCAGGTCGCTGTTCAGGCCGTCGGCGCCGACCTTCACCGCCTTGGCGGATGCAGGCGTGAAGCTCTTGCCCAGCGCATCCTCCAGCGGCTTGCAGCGGAACACGCTGCCGGCCGCGCCGGTGACCGCGACGCGCACGCCGCCGGCGGTCTGCGCGACGAACACACCGACCAGCGCGAAGCGCGACGCCGGCTGCTTGTACCTGACGTAGGCAGCGCGGGTCAGGGCCGGGAAGCTGACCGAGACGATCAGCTCGTTCGGCTTCAGCGCCGTCTCGTACAGGCCGGTGAAGAAGTGATCGCCGGCGATCGTGCGCTGGTTGGTCCTGACCGTCGCACCGAGGCCCAGCACGGCCGCCGGGTAGCAGGCCGCCGGGTCGGCATTGGCGATCGAGCCGCCGAGGGTGCCCATGTGGCGCACCATCGGGTCGCCGATGCCCCCGGCCAGTTCGGCCAGGGCCGGCACGGCCTTCTTCACCTCGTCCGACGCCGCGACGGTGGCGTGCGTGGTCATCGCGCCGATGATCACGTGGCCGCCGTCCAGCGAGATGCCCTTGAGTTCGGCGATGCCGCCGAGGTCGACGAGGCGCTCGCTGGACGACAGGCGCAGCTTCATCGCCTGCACCAGGCTCTGGCCGCCGGCGAGATAGCGCGCGTCGCCCTGCATGGCTGCCGCGGCATCGGCCGCACTGAGGGGACGCTGGTAGTCGAAGGTGTACATGTCCACTCCGGAATCGTTCGGTCCGCCGGCCTCATCGTACACATCGCCGCGTCCGGCTGCCGGCGATCTGTCCGCCCCGACGTTCAGTGCGACCGGGCGTTGGGGAAGAACAGCTGCTCGCCGCCGATCTTGTAGTCGGCGATCGCCGCCTGGCCGGCCGGCGACACCACCCAGTCGGCGAAGGCCTGCGCCATGTCCTTCTTCACGTGCGGGTGCTTGGCCGGGTTCACCACGATCACGCCGTACTGGTTGAACAGGCGTTTGTCGCCCTCGACAAGGACGACGAGGTCGCCGCGGTTCTTGAACGACAGCCAGGTGCCGCGGTCCGTCAGCACGTAGGCGTTGGTCGAGGACGCGATGTTCAGCGCCGGGCCCATGCCGCAGCCGCATTCCTTGTAGCCGGCCACCGCACCGGCCGGCTTGTCGATGCCGGCGGCCTTCCAGTAGCGCAGTTCGGCCGCATGCGTGCCACTCTTGTCGCCGCGCGAAACGAACTCGGCCTTGGAGGCGCCGAGCTGCTTCAGGGCTTCGACCACGTCATTGCCCTTCACCCCGGCAGGGTCGCCCTTCGGGCCGACGACGACGAAGTCGTTGTACATGACCGCTCGGCGCTCGAGGCCGAAGCCCTCGGCGACGAACTTCTCCTCGGCCACCTGGTCGTGCACGAACAGCACGTCGGCGTCACCACGGCGGCCCAAGTCCAGCGCCTGGCCGGTGCCCTGCGCGACGACGCGGATGTGGATGCCGCTGGTCTTCTTGAAGACCGGCAGCAGGTGGCCGAACAGGCCCGACTGCTCGGTGCTGGTGGTCGAGGACATCACGATGAACTTGTCCTGCGCGGGCGCGGACAACGGCAGCAGCGAGGCGGCCAGGCCGAGTGCGAGAGCGCCGCGGCGGGTGAGACGAGCCAGGTGGGTACGAAGGGTCATGCCAGTTCTCCTTTCAGGAACTGTTGCGCGCGGCCTTGCAGCCGCCCGTCGAAGAAGGCCGCGGTGGGCAGGTCGGCGTGGATCTCGCCGTCCTCCAGGTAGACCACGCGGCTGGCCAGGCGCTTGGCCTGGCCGAGGTTGTGGGTGCTCATCACCAGCGTCATGCCGTCGGCGGCGAAGCCGGCGAGCAGCGCCTCGACCTCGCGCTTGGCCGTCGGGTCGAGGCTGGCAGTGGGCTCGTCGAGGAACAGCAGCGCCGGCTGGATGGCCCAGGCGCGCGCCAGCGCCAGGCGCTGCTGCTGGCCGCCGGAGAGCGCGCGCGCTGGGCGCTCCTCCAGCCCCTGCAGGGCGACGCGCTGCAGCGCCGCCGCGATGCGCCCGTGCCATTGCGCGCGCGGCACGCCGCCCAGCCACAGCGCCAGGCGCAGGTTGTTGCGCACCGACAGCCGCATCACGAAGGGACGCTGGAACACCATCGCCTGGCGGCCGGCCTCGGCAGCGACGTCGCGGCCGCCACGATGGCGCAGCATGCCGTGCATGGCGCGCAGCAGCGTGGTCTTGCCCGAGCCGTTGGGGCCGACCAGGGCGACGAACTCGCCGCGCGAAACGCTGATCGACACCCCCTTGAGTGCGTGCACGTTGCCGAAGCGCACCGACACGTCCTGCATCGTGATCATGGTCAGCGCACTCCCGCCAGGGCCGAGCCGTGGCCGCGCTGCGCGAAGCCGATCAGCAGGTTGACGAGGCCGACCACGCCGAGCAGCACGATGCCCAGCGCCATCGCCAGCGGCAGGTCGCCCTTGCTCGTCTCCAGGGCGATGGTGGTCGTCATCACGCGGGTGACGCCGTCGATGTTGCCGCCCACCACCATCACCGCGCCGACCTCGGCAATGGCGCGGCCGAAGGCGGCGATCAGGATGGTCAGCACCGCCCAGCGGTCGTGCACCAGCATCAGCAGCGCGCAGGCGATCGGGCGGGCGCCCATCGAGCGCAGCTGGTCGCCGCCGTCGCGCAGCGAGTCGCCGACGAGCTGGCGCGTCAGCGCGGCGATCACCGGCAGCACGAGCATGGTCTGCGCGATCACCATCGCCGTCGGCGTGAACAGGATGCCCCAGGCACCGAGCGGTCCGCTGCGCGACAGCAGCAGGTAGACGACCAGTCCCACCACCACCGAGGGCAGCGCGAGCAGCGTGTTCAGCAGCCAGACCAGCAGCCGGTGCCCCGGGAAGTGCGCGATGGCCAGCCAGGCGCCGAACGCAAGGCCGAAGCCCGCCGCGACCAGGCAGGCCATGCCGCTGACCTGCAGCGACAGCCACACGGTGTGGAGCAGGACGACATCGGCATGGACGATCAGGTCGACGGCGGTACGGGCACTCTCGGCAAAGGCACTCATCCAACTTCTCTCATACTCGCGCGGATTGTCGATGCGCCGATGAACCCAGACGATATGAACAGACATGCATAGGGTGCAGCTCACCTATACGCTCGCCGGCCGCGACACGGCGCAGCAGCGCGACCTGCACCACCCGCTGATGGCGCTGCTCGCCGCGGTGCACGACACCGGCTCGATCAGCGGCGCGGCGCGTCAGCTCGGTCTGTCCTACCGCCACGTGTGGGGCGAGCTCAAGCGCTGGGAAGGCGAGCTCGGCCAGACGCTGGTGCAGTGGGTCAAGGGTCAGCCGGCGCTGCTCTCACCCTTCGGCGAGAAGCTGCTGTGGGCCGAGCGGCGCGCGCAGGCGCGCCTCGCGCCGCAGATCGAGGCCTTGCGCAGCGAACTGGAGCAGGCCTTCGCGATCGCCTTCGACGACAGCGCCGGCGTGATAGCCATGACCGCCAGCCACGACGACGCGCTGCCCTTGCTGCGCGCGCTCGCGCAGTCTCGGCACCAGCTGCACCTGGACATCCAGTTCACCGGCAGTGTCGACGCGCTGGCGGCGCTCAACGACGGCCGCTGCCTGATGGCCGGCTTTCACGCGCTGACCGACTCGCCGCCGCGCTCGCCCACCGCCGGGGTGTACCGGCCGATGCTCAGGCCGGGCCACCACAAGCTGGTGAGCTTCGCGCGGCGCACGCAGGGCCTGATGGTCGCACCGGGCAATCCGCTGGGCATCGCCACGCTGGCCGACCTGTGCCGCAGCGGCCTGCGCTTCGCCAACCGCGCGCGCGGCAGCGGCACGCGCGTGGTGCTCGAGGAACTGCTTGCGGCGCAGAAGATCGCGGCCGCTGCGATTGCCGAGCTGGACCGCACCGAACCCTCGCACCGCGCGGCCGCCGAGGCGGTGGCCAGCGGCAGCGCCGACGCCGCCTTCGGCATCGAGGCCGCGGCGCGCGCGCGCGGTCTCGGCTTCGTGCCGATCGCCCAGGAGCTCTACTTCCTCGTCACGCTGCAGCACGCGCTGGACCAGCCGCAGGTGCAGACGCTGCTCACGCTGCTGCGCAGCGAGGCCTGGCGTGCGCAGCTCAATGCGATCCCTGGTTATGCCGCCGAGGGCAGCGGCGAGGTGCTGTCGCTGCGCCGCGTGCTGCCGTGGTGGAGCTACCGCAAGCCCAAGCGCTGATCGCCGTACCGAGCCTCGAGGCGCGCGCGCGAGGCCGGGTCGATGTTCACCTTGCCGAGGTCTCCCTGCACATGCGGCAGGGCGAGCAGCCGCGGGTCCATCACGCGGAACCACCAGCGCGGGAAGTAGGCCATCGTGAACATGCCGAAGTAGCCGCTGGGCAGCTGCGGCAGGTCGGGGAAGTGGCGCAGGCTCTGGTAGCGCCGCGAGGGGTTCGCGTGGTGGTCCGAATGGCGCTGCAGGTGGAACAGCGCCAGGTTGGTGACTAGGTGGTTGGTGTTCCAGGAATGGTGCGGCTGCGGCGCCTCGTACTGGCCGTCCGGCAGCTTGTCGCGCAGCAGTCCGTAGTGCTCGACGTAGTTGGCCGAGGTGAGCTGCCACCAGGCCACGACGTTGTGAATGGCGAGAAAGACCAGCATCACCGGCCCGAACGCGGCGAGCAGGCCGAGTTGCAGCACGGCGGTGATCGCATACGACTGCAGCATGCCGTTGCGCCAGCTCCACGGCGAGAAGCCCAGCGCGGTCAGGCGCCGCGACTCGAGCTGCCAGGCGCGGCGGATGCCGCCGGGCAGCTCGCGCAGCGCGAAGCGGTAGATGCTCTCGCCCATGCGCGCGCTCGCATAGTCTTCCGGCGTCGACACCCAGCGGTGGTGGCCGCGGCCGTGCTCGACCGTGAAGTGGCCGTAGGCCGGCACGGCGAGGATCAGCTTCGCCAGCCACTGCTCGACGGCGTTGTGCTTGTGGCCGAGCTCGTGGCCGGTGGTCAGGCCCATGCCGGAGTTGGTGCCGGCGACGTAGGCGAGCACGAGCAATGCCCATCCCGGCAGGTGCTGCGTGCCGGCCCACCAGGCACAGACGATCAGCGTGACGAAGTACAGCGGCACCGTGGCCCAGGTCAGCCAGCGGTAGTAGCGGTCGGCCTCGAGTTGCGGCACCACCGCCTCGGGCGGGTTGTTCAGGTCCTCGCCGATCAGCGCGTCGAGCAGCGGCATGAGGCCGTAGCCGATGAGCAGCGGCAGTGCCAGCGCGATCGGCGCTCCGGTGTAGGCATGAAGCGCCACACCGATCAGCGGCACCAGCGGATAGACCACCGACAGCAGCCAGGCGAGGCGCTTGCCGTCGCGCCAGACGACGGTACGGCCGTCGGACCCCGTGGCGGCGTAGCTTGCGGACAGCAGGCCCATCGCCGTGCCGGCGCTCAGAGCGCGCAGCTGCGGAAGCCGCAGAACAGATCGTCCCGCTCGGGCATCGCGAAGTGGCGGAACTTGGCGCTGCGCACCCGCGCGCGCGTCGCGAACGAGGCACCGCGAAGCACCTTGTGCGTGCCGAAGGCGGCTTGCGAGTAGTCGCGCAGCGGTCCCGGCGCGAAGCCGGGATAGGGCCGGAAGGTGGTGGCCGTCCACTCCCACAGGTCGCCCCAGCGGAAACCGCGGCTCGCCCCCTGGTGGGCGGCGGCCTCCCACTCCACCTCGCTGGGCAGGCGGCGGCCGGACCAGCGGCACCAGGCATCGGCCTCGTACCAGCTCACGTGCATCGCCGGTTGTGCCATCGGCACGCGCATCAGCTTGCCGAAGCGCTGCGCCAGCACGCCATGGCGCATCTGATCGACATGGCGCGGCGAGCGCCGGCCTTCGCGCTGCAGCCGCTCCCAGCCCTGCGGGTGCCAGAACTCCTGCGCGTCGTAGCCGCCGTCTTCGACGAACTCGGCGAACTGCGACCAGCTCACCGGCTGCGCATCGATCTCGAACTCGGGCACGTCGACCTCGTGCACCCACTTCTCGTTGTCGAACACGAAGCCGCCGGGCTCGCAGCCCAGCGTCCAGCGCGTGGCCGGGAAGAGCAGTGCATCGCGCGCATTGACTGCCGCCGGCGCGCCCAGCAGGCCGGCATCGAAGCCCAGCGTCTGCGACATCTGCGCGAACCACTCGCCGCGCAGGTCCTCGTGGAACAGCGCGAGGCGGTAGAAGTACAGCGCGTCGTCGTCCTCGGGCGTGGACTCGAGCAGCTCGAGCGTGGTCTCCAGCGTGTCGACGAGGTACTGCCGGGTGGATTGCAGGTCCGGCAACTCGAGCTTCCAGCGCCCGGCGTGCGACACCTCGGCGGGGTCGAAGCAGCGGTCGGCGTCGGGCAGCATGGAAGGCAGGCGCGACTGCGTCGGATCGCAGCGTGCGCCGCGCTGGCGCTGCACGTTGCGCGCGATCCAGCGTTCCTGGAACCAGCCGAGATGGCCCAGCTCCCACAGCGGCGGGCTCAGCTCGGCCTGCTGCGGCACCTCCAGCTCGGGCGTGGACAGCGCACGCTCGTAGGCGGCGATCCAGCGCAGCGTGTGGTTGCGCGAGTCCATCAGCGCCAGCGACAACAGCTCGCGTCCCGCGCGGCGCATGCGCGCGGAGTCGATGGACGGAGCTTCGATGTCGAGCACGGCGGACCTCGGTGCGGAGCCCATTGTGGCACTGCCTGCGCAGCCTGCGCCGATCGCGCCACGCTGCTATTCTTGCCGCCCTCCCGACCATGGCCGCCCTGCACATCACCGACATCGAGGCCGCCATCAACTGGTGGCGCGCTCGCTCGCCCTCGCCCGACGGCATCACCGCCTGCCCCGAGGTGCGCGCGCTGGCCGAGGTCTATGCGCTGATGGTCTACCACCATGAGATGGAGGTCGACGAGGATGGCCTGCCGGCACGCGCCCGCGAGGCCTGGCTGGACTGGTACGCGACCACGCCCGACGCGCCGTGCATCGCGATCTGCTCCACCAGCCAGGGCGACGACGTCTGCAAGGGCTGCGGCCGCAGCTTCGACGAGGTGCAGAACTGGACCGTGATGAGCCCGGGCGAGAAGCGCGCCACCTGGCGGCGCATCACCATGGAAGGCACGGCCTGGCGCTTCAACCGCTACGCCGAGCGCGGCGGCGGGGCATCGGAGTGACGCCGCGCGCCGCGCGACGGGCCGCGCCGAGGCCGGCCCGCTGCCCCTCGGGGGATCGTCCGCCGCATGCGACGGACGAGGGGCGGACATGAGCCGCTTGGCGAAGCTGGCCGGCAGCGCGAAGCGCATCGCGCCGCTGGCCTGGCCGGTGTTCGTCGGCCAGGTGGCGGTGCTCGCCTTCTCCACCGTCGACACGATGATGGCGGCACGCGCCGGCGGCACCGACCTCGCCGCGCTGGCCATCGGCGGCGCTGCCTACATCACGGTGTTCATCGGGCTGATGGGCATCGTGCTGGCGATCAGCCCGATCGCCGGGCAGCTGTTCGGCGCGCAGCACTTCGAGGCCTGCGGTGCGCAGCTGCACCAGGCGATGTGGCTGGCGTTGCTGCTGTCGGTGCCGGGCTGCCTGCTGCTGCTGTTCCCGCAGCCCTTCCTCGACCTGGCGCGCGCCGAGCCGGCGGTGGCCGAGAAGGTGCGCGGTCACCTCGCGGCGCTGGCGGTGGCGCTGCCCCCTGCGCTGCTCTTCACGGCCTTCCGCGGCTTCAACATCGCGGTATCGCGTCCGAAGATCGTCATGCTGCTGCAGCTCGGCGCGCTGGCGCTGAAGGTGCCGCTGACGGCGCTGTTCGTCTTCGGCGCCGGCCCGGTGCCGGCGCTCGGCGCACCGGGCTGCGGCGTGGCCACGGCGTCGTGCATGGTGCTGCAGCTCGCCGCGGTGTGGACGATCCTGACACGCGACCCGTTCTACGCGCGGTTCCACATCGGCGACCGCTTCTCGCGGCCGCACCGCGGCAGCCTGCTCGCGCTGGTGCGCCTGGGGGTGCCGATGGGCGGCTCGATCATGATCGAGGTGACCGGCTTCACCTTCATGGCCTTCTTCATCTCGCGCCTCGGCGCCACGCCCGTGGCCGGCCACCAGATCGCGGTGAACCTGGTCTCGCTGATGTTCATGATGCCGCTGGCCATCGCCAATGCGGCGAGCACGCTGGTCGCGCAGCGCATCGGCGCGGGCGACGAGGGCGACGCGCACCGCATCGGCTGGCACGGCGTGGAGATCGGCGTGGCGATCGCGGCGCTGATGGGCGGCGCGGTCTATCTGCTGCGCGAGCCGATCATCGGCCTGTACACGGCCGACGCGGTGATCGTCGCTGCGGCGATGCCGCTGCTGGCCTGGGTGGCGGCGTTCCACATCGCCGACGCCGCCCAGGCCGTCGCCGGCTTCGTGCTGCGCGCCTACCGCATCGCGCTGGTGCCGCTCCTCATCTACGCGCTGGCGATCTGGGGCGTGGGGCTGGCAGGAGGCTATGCGGTGGGCTTCAACCTCACCGGGCTGACGCCGCCCGCGCTGCTCGGCGCGGCGGGCATGTGGTCGGCGGCGACCACCGGGCTGGTCGTCGCGGCCACCGGGATGTGCGGCTTCCTCGGCTGGATGATCAGATCGCGCAGGAGACGGGCTTCGCGCCCAGGTGCGACGTGAGGACCGACGGCGGGATGCCGACGAGGTAGCCGCGCCGCCCGCCGTTGATGCAGATTCGCGGCAGCGCGAGCACCGTGGCTTCCACGTACACCGGCATCGCCTTGCGCGTGCCGAACGGCGAGGTGCCGCCGACCTGGTAGCCGCTGTGGCGCTGCGCCACTTCGGGCGTGCACGGCTCCACCGACTTCGCGCCGATGGCTCGTGCCAGGTTCTTCGTGCTCACCTGCCGGTCGCCGTGCATCAGCATGATCAGCGGCTCGCGCTTGTCGTCCTGCATCACCAGCGTCTTCACCACCTCGTGCTCGTTCACGCCGAGCTGGCGCGACGACTCCTCGGTGCCGCCATGCTCGACATAGTCGTAGACATGTTCGCTGAAGACGATGCCGCGCTCGCGCAGCCACGCGGTCGCCGGCGTTTCGCTGACGTGCTTGTCCTTCTTGGCCATGGCGCGAAGTGTGCCCCAGCCGGCCCCCGCAGGCGTGCGCCGGCCGGTCTCAGCGCAGCGCCAGCCTGAAGCCGAACACCGGCAGGTCCTGCTGCTGGAAGTCGAGCTCCTCCGCTCGCACGAAGCCGAGCCGCTCGTAGAGCCCCCAGGCCACCTGCATGGCACGGGTGGTGTGCAGGATGACCTGGCCCTGCCCGTCGGCGCGTGCCAGATCGATGCAGGCCTGCGTCAGCCTCCGACCGACGCCGCCGCCGCGGCAAGCCGGGTCGACCGCCAGCAGACGGATGCCTGCGGCGTCTCGGATCGACGTGCTCCGGTCGCCGGCGCCGTACTGCGCCATGTCGCCGAAGTAGACGACCGCGGCGGCGAGGCCGGCGGCGGACGACTGCGCCACCAGCACCCGCACGCCGGGCCGCGCCGCCAGCCCCGCGACGTCGGCCAGCATGCCGTAGTAGGCCGGCTGCTCGTGCGGCGCGGGAAAGCCCGGCAGCGCGGCATACACCGCGACGAGCAGGCGGCCGATGGCCGCGAACTCGTCGGGCCGGGCCTCGCGGATGGTCAGCGCGGCCGCCATGCTCAGTGCTCCGCGCCGCCGGGCAGGCGCTGCTGCACCAGCCGGCCGATCGCCGCGCCCATCTGCGCGCCGACCTCGGTCGAGTGACGGAAGTGCACGCCGCCGAGGATGCGCGCCGACTTCACCTCCTCCACCATCGCGGCGGTGCTGCGCCACTCGCGCACCACGCCGGGCGCGCTCGGGCTGGTGGTCCGCAGCACGGGCGCGTCCTGACCGCGCAGTTCGCCGTCGATCACCGCCGCCAGCGCGCCGGCCAGCACGCAGTGCGCGCAGGGATACTCCGGATGCAGCGGTGTGGGCACGAGCGACGTCCAGCCGGGCTCGGCCTCGGCCACCGCCGTGCCGGCACGGTGCGTGGTGCGCGCCGCCGCGATCGGACGCCAGAACTGGTGGTGGTACTTGGCGTCGAACACCGCGATCAGCGCGTCGTCGTTGGCCAGCGCGGCGGCGGCGTACAGCCTCGCGTTACGCGCCACCGTGCGGCCCGGCATCTCGGCCACCGAGCGCAACAGCGGGAAGTACACCAGCGGCCGCGTCTCCTCCCAGAAGCGGGCCGTCTCGGTCTGCGCCGCCGTGCGCTGCGTGCTGCCGCGCTCGCCGAGGCGGCGCACTTCCTGCAGGTCGCGCGCCCACAGCTCGCTGCCCAGCTCGGGCGGCGGGCCGGGCCGGAACTGCGCGGCCGAGTCGATCAACCATGTCTTGCGGCCGGGCCACTGCGCCGCGGCAGGCACCACCGTCGGCACGTAGCGGCCCGGAGCGGAGGTCCACTGATAGCGATCGGGCGCCGCCGCGCCGTCCGCGGCCGCCCGCGCCAGCAGGCGCGCCGCGGCACGCTCGCCGGCGGCCAGGCCAGCGGCGCTCGCCTCCCCCTCGGGCAGGCCGGCCACGGCACCCTGGTAGGCGGACTCGATCGCCGCCTTCTCGGCGGGCACCAGCGCCAGCAGCGTGGCACGGTTGGCCGCGGCGATGGCAGCCTCGACCGCGCCGCGCTGCGGCCCGACGGCATGCACCGCCTCGAGCACAGCGGACTGCACGACCGCCATCGCACGGTGGCCCGGCACGCCGGGGCCGAGCTTGGCGACGATGGTGCAGGCCTTGTCGTTCCAGTCGGTGACGACGTCGGCCCGCGCGCCGTGCACGGCGGCCAGTCCCAGCAGGGTCGCGACGGCGGACCGCGCGAGGTTTGCGAAGATCTTGTTCATGGACGTTTCCTTTCCTGGCGCTCAGCGCACGTGGACGATGACCTCGAGGTACTCGCTGGGCACCACCAGCGAATGCGCACCGCCGCGGTTGCGGCGTTCCAGCAGCGCGGTGATGTCGGCGGCGAGGCGCTTCTGCGCGGCCGCATCGAGCGCGGCGAAGGCCTTGTGCGTCGGGCCGTAGTAGTCACGGAACACCTGCAGCCAGTGGGCCGGCGAGGCGTAGCGGAAATTGAAGTCGCGCCGCTGGCAACGGATATCGGCGGCACGCGCACCGAACAGCTCGACGATGTGCGTCTCGGTGCCCCACAGCGCCGGCGACTTCAGGCCCGCCGGCGGCGGCAGGTAGGCGCCGATGACCTTGAACAGTTCGCCGATGAAGCCCTCGGGCGTCCAGTTGGCCAGGCCGATGCGGCCGCCCGAGCGCACCACGCGCAGCATCTCCTGCGCCGGCCGCTCGTGCTGCGGCGTGAACATCGCACCGAAGGTCGACAGGGCGACGTCGAACGAGCTGTCGTCGAAGGGCAGCGCCTCGGCATCGGCCTCGACGAACTCGACGGGCAGGGCCTCGGCGCGCGCACGCTCGGCGCCGCGCCCGAGCAGCGCGGGCACGTAGTCGGTCGAGGTCACCTTGGCGAAGCGCCGCGCGGCGGCCAGCGTGGCGTTGCCGTTGCCGGCGGCGATGTCGATGACGCGCTCGCCGGCGCGCAGGTCGATGCTCTCCGCGAGCTGCTCGCCGACGATCTGCAGCGTGGTGCCGATGACGGCGAAGTCGCCGCTGGCCCAGGTGGCCTGCTGGCGCTGCTTGATGGCGTCGAACGCCGGCGTGGTGTGGCAGTGGTCGATGACGGTCATGGGATGCTCCGTGGGATGAGGGCAGGGAAGTTCGGCGCTCACTCGATGGATCGCGCCGATGCGCTGCATTCTTCGAAGCGCGGTGCATTGACGCCGTGCCCGCCGTCGTGCAGATTTGCTCGCCCGTCCGAAATGCGGGCCGTACCGCGGCGCGGCTTGATCGTTCGTCCACCGCGCTTGACCCAACGTCCACCCATGCCCCACGACCCCTTGTCCGACGTGCTGCGCAGCGTGCGCCTGCGCGGCGCGGTCTTCTACTACGTCAGCTACCGGGACGAATGGGTGGCCGAGGCACCGCCGGCGCGCGACATCGCCGACGCGGTGATGCCCGGCGCCGAGCACCTGCTCGAGTACCACCTGATGGCCAAGGGCGATGGCTGGGCCGCCACCGCCGGCGAGTCGCCGGTGCGCCTGTCCGCCGGCGACATCGTCATGTTCCCGCGCGGCGACGCCCACGTGCTGTCCAGCGCGCCGGGCATGCGCGCCATGCCGGACCGCGCCGACTGGATCTTCGAGATGCGCGACGAGCCCAAGCCGATCGCCGTGGCCTACCACGGCGGCGTGCTGCGCCCCGGCGCCGCGGTGCCGGTGGACGAGGCGCGCAACATCGTCGTCTGCGGCTTCGTCGGCTGCGACCTGCGGCCGTTCAATCCGCTGATCGCCACGCTGCCTCGCCTGCTGCACCTGCCCGCCAGCGGCGTCGGCGACTGGGTGCGCGGCGTGCTGCACCAGGCCGTGCAGGAGTCGCGCGAGCGGCGTCCGGGCAGCGACGCGGTGCTGGAGCGTGTCAGCGAGATGGTCTTCGTCGACGCGGCGCGGCGCTACCTCGAGACGCTGCCGGAGGACGCCTCGGGCTGGCTGGCCGGGCTGCGCGACCGCCACGTCGGCAAGGCGATAGGCGCGCTGCACCAGTCGCCGTCGCGCGAATGGACGCTGGAGGCCCTCGGCCGCGAAGCGGGGCTGTCGCGTTCGGCGTTGCACGAGCGCTTCGTGCGCTTCGTCGGGCAGCCGCCCATGCAGTACCTGGCGAACTGGCGCATGCAGCTGGCGGCGAATCAGCTGCGCAGCGGCCACGCCAGCGTGGCGGCGATCGCGCTGGACGTCGGCTACGAGTCCGAGGCGGCCTTCACCCGCGCCTTCAAGCGCGCCACCGGACGGCCTCCAGCCACCTGGCGGCGCGAGCAGGCGAGCCGCGAACGCGCCGCCTGAGCCGGCGCGGCGCTCAGCCGAAGATCGCGGCCAGGGCGCGCATGATCGAACCGGGCACGGCCAGCGCCATGAACAGCAGCCCGGCGACGGCCCCGGCGATGTGCGCGTCGTGGTTGATGCGGCCGAGCCCGCTGCGGCTGGCCATCATGCTGAAGGCGAGGTAGCCCACGGCGAACAGCGGCGCGGGGATGGGGAACGGGATCGGCAGGATGTACAGCGACGAGCCGGGGTTGACGACGATGGCCGCGAAGACCACCGCGAGGATGGCCCCCGAGGCGCCGAGGCTCGAGTAGCCGGGGTTGCGGCGATGCAGGGCCCATGTGGCGACGCTGCTGGCCAGCAGGCCGAACGCGTACAGCACGACGAAGCGCGGCGTGCCGAGGTGGCGCTCGAGGTCGAAGCCGAAGGCCCAGAAGCTGAAGCCGTTGAAGAACAGGTGCGGCAGGTCGGCGTGGATGAAGCCGCTGGTGACGAGCGTCGCCCACTCGCGCCGCGCCACCAGGCCGTGCGGGCGCAGCAGGTTGCGCTCGACCAGCTGCGGCATGCCGCTCAGGCCGAGCAGGCTGACGATCACGAAGCCGGCGAGGATCAGCGTGGCCGCGGGCGCGTCCGCGAAAGGGCCGAGGAGTTCATGCATCATGGCCGGCACTCTAGCGACACGCGGGACCCTCCCTTGCCCGATGCCGACGCCTTGATCGACGCCTTCCACGAGCAGGTGCGCTGGTGCGACCGGCTCGGCTCGCCGTTCAATGCGCGGCTGCTGGCGTGGCTGGCCGAGGACTGGCTTGCCGGCGGGCCGACGCGCACCTTGCTGCCGGCCTGGACCGCGGGCCCGCCGGCGCAGGACCTGGTGCCGCTGCGGCTGGCCGGCGCCCTGCATGCGCTGGCGCTGTCGGGCCGGCACCCGGAACTCGCGCGGCGCTACCCGCCGGCGGCGCAGGCCTTCGATGCCGATGCGCTCGCCCCGCTGTTGCGGCGCCTGCTGGTCGACGAGTCGCCTCAGCTGCGCGCCTTCCTCGCCAGCGCGCCGCAGACCAACGAGACGATGCGCAGCGCCGTGCTGCTCGGCGGCTACGCGGCGATCGCCCGCGCCACCGGGCTGCCGCTGGCGTTGCGCGAGATCGGCGCGAGCGCGGGGCTGAACCTCTGCTGGGACCGCTTCCACTACCAGCTCGGCGGCCAGCGCTGGGGCGATGCCGCGAGCCCGGTGCACATCGTGTCGGAGTGGCACGGCGCGGTGCCGGCGCTGCCCGCGCGCATCGCCGTCGCCGATCGCCGCGGCAACGACCTGCTGCCTGTGGACCTGCGCGACCCGGCGGCGGTGCTGCGCCTGCGCAGCTACGTCTGGCCCGACCAGGCGGCGCGCGCGGCGCGCCTGCAGGGTGCGATCGCGCTGGCAGGCCGGCAGCCGCCGGTCATCGATGCCGGCGATGCCGCCGACTGGGTGGAGCGGCAGCTCGCGGCGCCGCGCGAGGGCATGGCGACGGTGCTCGTCCACTCGGTGGTCTGGCAGTACCTGCCGCAGGCCACGCGCGATCGCATCGAGGCAGCGCTGCTGGCCGCGGCGGCGCGGTCCACGCGCACGGCGCCGCTGGCCTGGCTGCGCATGGAGCTCTTCGCACCGGGTGCGCCCGCCGAATTGCGCCTGACGCTCTGGCCCGAGGGCAACGAACGCACGCTCGCCGAGGCCCACCCGCACGGCGAGTGGGTGGAGTGGCTCGGCTGAGTCGGTTCACTGCGCCGGGTCGCGGTGCGTCCAGCGGATCGCGTCGATCTCGGCGAGCAGTTCGCGCGACAGTGTCGTGCTCCAGGCGGCGAGGTTCTCGTCCAGGTGGGCCTTGCTGGTCACGCCGATGATGGTGCTGGCCACGCGCCAGCTGGTGTAGCAGAAGGCCAGCGCGAGCTGCGTCGGCGTCAGGCCGTGCTTCCTGGCCAGCGCGTTGTAGAGCTTCGCCGCCTCCAGCGCCTCGGGCCGGCCCCAGCGCTGTTTCTTCATGGTCTCGAACTTCGCCAGCCGGCCGGGCTGCTCGGCGCCGTGCAGACCAACGTGGTCGTACTTGCCCGTCAGCGCGCCGAAGGCCAGCGGCGAGTAGGCCAGCAGCGAGACGTTCAGCCGGTGCAGCACCTCGTCCAGGCCGTTGTCCAGCGCGCGGCTGGTCAGCGCATAGGGGTTCTGCACGGTGGCCACACGCGGCAGGCCGTGCTGCTCGGCGCTGCGCACGAACTCCATCACGCCGTAGGGCGACTCGTTGGACAGGCCGACATGGCGCACCTTGCCGGCCTTCACCAGCGTGGCCATCGCATCGAGCTGCTCGTGGGTGCTGGCCATCGCACGGTCCTTCGCCGGGTCGAAGTAGATCGCGCCGAAGGTCGGCACGTTGCGCGCCGGCCAGTGGATCTGGTAGAGGTCGATCACGTCGGTGCGCAGGCGCTGCAGGCTGGCATCGCAGGAGGCGAGGATGTCGGCCTTCGTCATGTCGGCCACGCCGCCGCGGATCCAGTCCATGCCGCGCGCCGGGCCCGACACCTTGGTGGCCAGCACCAGCTTGGCGCGCGCGCCGGGGCGCGCCGCGAACCAGTTGCCGATGATGCGTTCGGTGGCGCCGAAGGTCTCGGCCCGCGCCGGCACCGAGTACATCTCGGCGGTGTCGATGAAGTTGATGCCGCGCTCGACGGCGAGGTCGAGGATGGCGTGCGCATCCTTCTCGGCGACCTGTTCGCCGAAGGTCATGGTGCCGAGGCA
Source organism: uncultured Piscinibacter sp. (assembly GCF_937952055.1). GTDB lineage: Bacteria > Pseudomonadota > Gammaproteobacteria > Burkholderiales > Burkholderiaceae_C > Piscinibacter. The sequence continues at coordinate 633,515 of NZ_CALFYO010000019.1, read as the reverse complement.
GATCGGGGTGACGCGCAGGTCGCTGCGCCCGAGGGCGCGCAGGGGCAGGGTGGAATTCATTCGGCGGGAGTCTACGGGCTGCCGCCCGATCCCGCCGATTTCACTGTCTTACATTGCATTTTTACTGTTAAACAGTAAACTATGGGTCTCGCACAGCCATTTGCGGGAGTCTCATGACGATCCCTGCCCTGCCCCGCCCCATGCCCGGCTCGCTCGCCCGGCTCGTCGTCATCGTGCGCGCGCTGTGCGTGCTCGGCGCGCTGCTGTCGCTGCTGCCCGTGGCGCTCGGCCTGTACGCGCTGTGGCAGTTGTGGAGACTGTTCGCCGAGTACGGCGCCGGCCGCGTGTTCGGCCGCGTCGCGCTCGCGCACCTGCGCCGCTTCGCCTGGGCGCTGCTCGGCATCGCCGTGCTGGCGCCGCTGGTCCGCGCGGCCACTTCGGTGGCGCTCACGATGGGCAATCCGCCGGGCCGGCGCATGCTCGTGCTCGGCTTCTCGTGGAACGACTACATGGCGGTGCTGCTCGCCGCCGTGCTCATCGCCATCGCCACGGTGATGGCCGAAGCGGTGCGCGTCGCAGAAGAGAACGAGGGCTTCGTCTGAGCTTGGTGGCGCCGACATGCCGATCGTGGTCAACCTCGACGTGATGCTCGCGAAGCGCAAGATGCGCTCGCGCGAACTCGCCGAGCGCGTGGGCATCACCGAGCAGAACATCTCGCTGCTGAAGTCGGGCAAGGTGCGCGGCGTGCGCTTCGACACGCTGGCACGCATCTGCGAGGTGCTGGACTGCCAGCCCGGCGATCTGCTCGAACACCGGCCAGGACCGGACGAGCCGGCGGGCGAGTGAACTCTCGCCAGGTCCGCCTGCGGCCCGCCGTGGTGCTGCTCGTCGCGGCACTGCACCTGCTGATGCTGTGGGGCTGGATGCACGGCGCGCCGCCGGCAGCGCGCGTTGCACCGGTGTCGCGCGTCGCGGTCCGGCTGCTCGCCATCGCACCGCCGCCCGCGCCGGTCGCCGAGCCGGCGCGGGTGCCGACGCCCGACCGGCCGACGCCCCGTCGCTCGCCGGCGCGAACGACCGCCGCAACGTCCCCGGCCCCGGCGGTGCCCGCCGAGGTGGTCGCTCCGATGCCGACGGCGGCCACCGCCGAGGCCGCCGCCTCGCAGCCCGCCCCCCTCGACACCCCGCCTTCGCTGCTCGACGGCGACGCGACCCGCCGCGCCATCCGCGCCAGCGCGCGCGACCCCGGTCTCGCCGCACGTGCCGGCCGCATCGGCACGCCACGGCCCAGCCCCGACGAGCGCCTCGGCGCTGTCGTGCAGCAAGGTGCCAAGGGCGACTGCCTGAAAGGCGAGTACCTCGGCGGCGGCATGGGCCTGCTCAGCCTGCCCTTCCTCGCCGCCGCCGCGCTGCGCGACCAATGCCGGCACTGAGGCGGCGCTGACGCCGGCGGGCCATGGCCCGTCGCGGCCGGGCCATTGGCTCCTTCGGGCGATGCCCCGCCGCGGGTGGACTTCGAGAATTCGCTCACCGCACCACCCGAGGTCCACCATGCCCCAGCCCAGCCGCCTCTCGATGCTCGAAACCATGATGCTGATCCGCGCCCACGAGGAGCGCCTTGCCGGCAATGCCGGCCAGACGCCCGGCACCTGCACCGCCGTTGGCCAGGAGGCCGCCGCGGTCGGTGTGGTGAGCGCCCTGCAGCCGCGCGACCGCATCCTCACCAACCATCGCAGCGCCGGCCATCTGCTCGCGCGCGGCGCCGAACCCGGCCGCCTGATGGCCGAGGTGATGGGCCGCGCCGACGGCTACTGCAAGGGCAAGAGCGGCTCGCTGCACGTGTCGGCCAAGGAGCTGGGCGTGGTGCTCACCTCCACCATCGTCGGCGGCGAGCTGTCGCTGGCGCCGGGCGTGGCGCTGGCGCAGAAGATGGGCGGCGAGGGCACCGAGGCCGGCGGCATCACCACCGTGTTCTTCGGCGACGGTGCAGCCTGCGAGGGAATCTTCCACGAGTCGATCAACCTCGCCGTGACCTGGCAGCTGCCGGTGCTCTACGTCTGCGAGAACAACCAGTGGCAGGCCTTCGTGCGCCGCGACGAGACCATGCCGCACGAGCATGTGCGCGTGTGGGCCGAATCCCATGGCCTGCCGGCGGTGAGCGTGGACGGCAACGACGTCGAGGCGGTGCACGCCGCCGCGCAGGCCGCCGCCGAGCATGTGCGCCGCACCGGCACGCCCTACTTCCTCGAGCTCGTCACCTACCGCACCCGCGGCCACTACGAGCCGGACGACCAGGCTTATGTCGACCCGGACGAGCTGGCGCGCTGGAAGGCCCGCGATCCGATCACGCTGCAGCGCGAGCGCCTGCTCGCCGCAGGCGTGCTCGCCCCGGGCGAGGTGGCGCACCTGCAGCAGCGCGTCGACGACACCGTCGAGGCCGCCTTCGCCTTCGCGCAGAACTCGCCCTGGCCCGATGCCCGCGAGCTGATCACCGACGTCTACGCCTGAACGAACCGAGGTCCACCACCATGCCAACCATCACCGTCAACGATGCCGTCTCGCAAGCCCTGGCCGAGGAGATGCACCGCGACCCGCGCGTGCTAACCTTCGGCGAAGGCGTCGCCACCGCGCGCCACGACCTGGTCGCCGAGTTCGGCCGGGATCGCGTGCGCAACACACCGCTGGCCGAGGGCATCATCGCCGGCGCTGCCGCTGGGGCTGCCGCCATGGGCCTGCGCCCGGTCATCGACCTGCTTTACGCGCCCTTCCTCACGCTGTCGATGGACGCGATCATGAACAGCGCCGGCAAGCTGCGCTACCTGTCGGGGGGCCAGTTCGCCTTCCCGATGGTGGTGATGGCCAAGACCGGCGCGGGCTGGAGCGTGGGCGCGCAGCACAACCACAACCTCGAGGCGATGTTCGTGCACACGCCCGGGCTGAAGGTGGTCATGCCCAGCAGCGCCGCCGACTTCAAGGGCCTGCTGAAGAGCGCCATCCGCGACGACAACCCGGTGATGTTCTTCATGGACATGACGCTGGGCTACACGCCCGGCGAGGTGCCCGAGGGCGAGCACCTGGTACCCATCGGCCAGGCCGCGGTGCTGCGCGCCGGCCGCGACGTGACGCTGGTGTCCTACTCGAAGACCGTGGCCGCCTGCCTGGGCGCCGCCGAGCAGCTCGCCGCGCAGGGCATCTCCGCCGAGGTGATCGACCTGCGCACGCTCAAGCCGCTGGACGAGGCGACGATCCTGCGCTCGGTGCGCAAGACGGGCCGGCTGGTGGTGGTGCACGAGGCAGCGGCGCCCTGCGGCGTCGGCGCCGAGGTGGCGGCGATCGTCAGCGAGAAGGCCTTCGCCACGCTGAAGGCGCCGGTGCGCCGCGTCACCGGCCCCGACGCGCCTTCGCCTTCGTCGTGGATACTCGAGCAGGCCGGCGTGCCGCAGGCCGAGGCGGTGCAGCGTGCCGTGCTGGACATCGTGCTCGGGCAAGCCGTGCCCGCGTGACCCGTCCGCACACCGTGAGCCAGGAGACGCCATGATCCACGGACTGCACCACAACGCCTACCGCTGCCGCGACTCGGAGCAGACGCGCCGCTTCTACGAGGACTTCCTCGGCCTGCCGCTGGCCGGCGCGCTGCGCATCGAGAGCACCAAGACCGGCCGCGCCACCGACGTGCTGCACACCTTCTTCCGCCTCGGCGACGGCTCCTTCCTCGCCTTCTTCGAGGCGCCGGACATGCCTTTCGACTTCCGGCCGCAGCACGATTTCGACCTGCACATCGCGCTGTCCGTCGACGAAGCCGCGCTCGGCGCGATGATCCTGCTCGCGCAGGACGCCGGCATCGAGGTGCGCGGCATCTCCGACCACGGCTTCATCCGCTCGATCTACCTGCGCGATCCGAACGGCTACGTGATCGAGCTGACCGCGCCGGTGGCCGGGCACACCGACACGGCGATGGACCCGCGCCGTGCCCGCGAGGAGCTGGCACGCTGGAGCCAGCGTCCGAGTGCGCGGCGCAGCGCGCCGGCCTCGGCCTCGAACGCGAGCTGAGCCGGCCCTTCCGCGCCGATCAGCACCTGCGCGCGGGGCCGCAGGTGCATCCGTGCGCCGGGGTCGAGGAAGTGGTCCTCGGCGTCATCGGACTGCGTCACCCACACGCGCCCGCCCAGCACGCTCAGCTGCGCGCCGCCGCTGCGGCGCCAGCGCAGCAACTGGCCGTCGGCGAGTTGCAGGACGACAGGCGATTCGAATTCCAGCATGGCCGATTCCTCGTCAACGGGATGCCAGCCAGTGTCCCCGCCGGCCGGCCGCGCCGACAGATCCAGTGCCCGGCAAAGTGCGCCGGTACAGAAGGCGCGGCAGCCGTCTGTACTGCTGACAGATGGCCACCTCTGTACCGGTACCCACCCGCCGCCGAGGTTCACAATGGCCCGCATGGACGCTGCCGACGACGCCTCCGGCCCCTTGTACCAGCGCATCGCTGCCCGCATCCAGGCGGCGATCGCCAGCGGCGCGATGCGCGCCGGCGCGCGGCTGCCCTCGGTGCGCCAGCTCAGCCAGCAGCACGGGGTCAGCATGAGCACCGCCATGCAGGTCTACCGCTGCCTGGAGAACCGCGGCGTGGTCGAGGCCCGGCCGAAGTCCGGCTACTTCGTCGCGCCGCGCGCCCCGGTGCTGCCCGAACCGATGCTGGACCTGCGCATGGAGGCACCGTCGCTGGTCAACATGGACCAGGTGCTGCAGGAGTTCCTGTGGATCGTCAACGATCCGCTGGCGGTGCCCTCGTTTCATGCGCAACCGGCGCGCGAGCTGCTGCCCGAAGCCAAGCTGCAGCACCTGCTGGCCGGCGTGAACCGGCGCCACCCGGAGTACGCCTCGCGCTGCCAGATGGAAGGCAGCGCCGCGCTGCGCCAGGAAATCGCCCGGCGCGCGGTCGCCTCCGGCGTGCCGCTGCGGCCCGACGAGATCGTCATCACCAATGGCGGCCTGGAGGCGATCTACCTCGCGCTGCGCTCGGTGGCCAGTGCCGGCGACACCATCGTGCTGGAGTCGCCGACCTACTTCCACCTGCTGCAGGTGATCGAGAGCCTGGGCATGCGTGCGCTCGAGATTCCCACCCACCCGCGCGACGGCATCTCGCTGGAGGCGCTGGAGTTCGCCACCCGCGAGCGCGGCGCGGTGAAGGCCTGCGTGCTGCTGCCCAACTTCCCCAACCCGATGGGCAGCCTGATGCCGGTGGAACGCAAGCGTGCGCTGGTGCAGCTGGCGGCCGAGCGGCAGATCACGCTGATCGAGAGCGACATCTACGGCGAGTTGCATTTCGGCGAGCAAAGGCCCCCTGTGCTGAAGAGCTTCGATGCCGAGGCTGACGTGATCCTGTGCTCCGCCTTCACCAAGACCGTCGCGCCCGGCTACCGCATCGGCTGGGTGGCGCCGGGGCGGCACTTCCTGAAGACGCAGGCGCTGAAGTTCCGCACCTCGGTGGCCTGCCCGATGCTCACGCAGGAGGTGCTGGCGCAGTTCATCCGCGACGGCGGTTACGACCACCACCTGCGCCGCCTGCGCGCCGCGCTGAAGACGCAGATGCACCAGATGGTCGACGCGGTGGCGCGCCACTTCCCGATGGGCTGCCGCATGAGCCTGCCGCAGGGCGGCATGATGCTGTGGATCGAGCTGCCGAAACACGTCGATTCGCGCGAGGTGTTCGCGCTGGCGCGGCTCGAGCACATCGGCGTGGCGCCGGGCGCGGCCTTCTCGACCACGCGCCGCTTCGACCACTTCATCCGCCTGCAGTACGGGGAGCCCTTCACGCCGGCCACCGAGGCGGCGATGAAGCGGCTCGGCCACATCGTCAAGCGGCTGGCCGAACGGTCGCCGCGCCGGGAGGAGCCACGCGACATGCAAGCCTCGCTCCATGCCTGAGCACGGCGCCGACTCGCGCTACGCCTGGCTGCGCCTGGCCGCCACGCTGGGGCTGATGACCATCGGCTCGGCGGCGATGTACGTCGTCGCCGTCGTGCTGCCGGCGGTGCAGGCCGAGTTCGGCGTGGCACGCGCCGACGCCTCGCTGCCCTACACGCTGCTGATGGTCGGCTTCGGCCTCGGCGGCGTGCTGATGGGCAAGCTGGCCGACCGCTTCGGGGTGATGGTGCCGGTGCTGATCGGTGCGGCCGGGCTGGGCAGCGGCTTCGCCCTCGCGGCAGCCAGCAGCAGCATCCTCGGCTTCGCGGTCGTCTCCGGTCTGCTGCTCGGCCTGCTCGGCAGCTCGGCGACCTTCGCACCGCTGGTCGCCGACACCTCGCTGTGGTTCGTGCGCCGGCGCGGCATCGCGGTGGCGATCTGCGCCAGCGGCAACTACCTGGCCGGCGCGATCTGGCCGCCGATCGTGCAGCACCTGGTCGAGACCGTCGGCTGGCGCGGTGCCTACAGCACGCTGGCGATCGTCAGTGCCGTGGCCATGCCGCTGCTCGCGCTGGCGCTGAAGCCGCGTCCGCCGGCGGCGGTGCCCGGCATGGCACGCGGCGGCACGGTGGCGCAGCCGTCGACGCGGCCGTTCGGCTTCTCGATGAACCAGGCGCAAGGGCTGCTGTGCATCGCCGGCGTGGCCTGCTGCGTGGCGATGTCGATGCCGCAGGTGCACATCGTCGCCTACTGCAGCGACCTCGGCTACGGCGCCGCGCGGGGCGCGCAGATGCTCTCGCTGATGCTGGCCGCCGGCATCGTCAGCCGGCTGGTCTCGGGGATGATCTGCGACCGCATCGGCGGGCTGCGCACGCTGCTGCTCGGCTCGGTGCTGCAGGGCACGGCGCTGCTGCTGTTCCTGCCCTTCGACTCGCTGGGCTCGCTGTACGTGGTGTCGGCGCTGTTCGGCCTGTTCCAGGGCGGCATCGTGCCGAGTTACGCAATCATCGTGCGCGAGTACTTCCCGCCCGCCGAGGCCGGCGCGCGCGTCGGCACGGTGCTGATGTGCACGCTGTTCGGCATGGCGCTGGGCGGCTGGATGTCGGGCAAGGTGTTCGACCTGACCGGCTCCTACGACGCCGCCTTCGTCAACGGCATCGCGTGGAACCTGCTCAACCTCGGCATCGTGCTGCTGCTCCTGTGGGGCGTACGCCGGCGCATGGCGGTGGCGGCGTGAAGCTGCTGGTGCTCGGCGGCACGGTGTTCCTCGGCCGCCACGTGGTGGCACAGGCACTGGCCCGTGACGATCAGGTCACACTGCTGCACCGCGGGCGGCGCGGTGTCGGCCTGTTCCCGGCCGCCAGCACGCTGATCGGCGACCGCGACGGCGACCTCTCGGCACTGCGCGGCCGCCACTTCGACGCGGTGATCGACTGCAGCGGCCACACCGCTGCACAGCTCGAGCGCAGCACGGCGCTGCTGGCAGCGGTGCCGCACTACCTGTTCGTGTCGAGCATCTCGGTGGGTGCCGCCTTTCCGCCTGGCCGGGCCTACGATGAGGCGCTGCCGCGTCTGCCCGGACACGAGGGTTACGGACCGGGCAAGGCCCGTGCCGAAGATGCGCTGCTCACGGCGCGGCCCGGCCGCGCCACCATCGTGCGGCCCGGCCTCATCGTCGGTCCGCACGACCCGACCGGGCGCTTCACGCACTGGCCGATGCGGGTGGCGATCGGCGGCGAGCTGCTAGCGCCGGGTCGGCCCGGGCGGCCGGTGCAGTTCATCGACGCGCGCGACCTCGCCCACTGGTGCCTGCGGCTGGTCGAGCGGGGCACCACCGGCAGCTTCCACGCGATCGGCGACACCCTGCCGATGGAGGAGCTGTTGATGACCTGCCGCGAGATGGCACGCAGCGACGCGCGCTTGCGCTGGATCGACGACCGCGCGCTGCTCGAAGCCGGGGTCCAGCCCTGGAGCGAACTGCCGCTGTGGATCCCGGAAGACGACCCGCACTTTGGCGGCATGCTGCTCGGCTCGAACGCCCGTGCCCGCGCCGCCGGCCTGCGCACCCGTCCGCTGGCCGAGACGGTGCACGACACGCTGGACTGGGCGCGCACGCCCGAGGGTCAGGCCAGCCTCGGCACGCCGGCGATGAGCGCGCAGCGCGAGGCGGCGGTGCTGGCAGCTCAGCCGACGGCCTGAACCTCGCGCTCCATGGCCTCGCGCAGGCGCGCGGTGATCGCGCCGGGCGCCGGCGGCGCCATGAGCAGCCAGACGAGCAGGCGCCGCGACAGCGGCACCGTGCGGTTCCAGGGCAGCAGCGCAAGCAGGCGTGCAAGCACGCAGTAGTCGGCCACCAGCAGCAGGTTGACACCGATGAACTGCAGCGGGTGCAGCACCTGCAGCGGCGGCCAGCAGCCGGCCAGCAGCAAGCCGAGGTAGCTGACGCGCACCTGCACTGGCAGCGCCAATGGATGCCGCAGCCGCACCAGCGCGTGTGCCGCGTTCAGCGCCGTCAGCGCCATCGCCGCTGCCAGCGCGTGCGGGGCGCCGGCGAAGTGCGCTGCCAACAGCAGCGCGGTGAGCTGCCAGTACAGGCGGGCCAGGCGCGGCGGCATCGTCGCCTCGCTCAGGCCGCCAGGCCCATGCCGGCCCAAGCGTCGTGCACCGCCATGTGCGCGGCCACGCGCTGCGGCGCCTCGATTGGCCCGAGGTGGCCGAGGCCGTCCAGACGCTCCAGCCTCGCGTCCGGCAAGGTCTGCGCGAGCCGTTCGGTGACGCGCAGCGCCGGCGCCGGCGAGCGCGTGCCGCACAACAGACGCACCGGCAACTCGAGGCGGCGGAAGTCGGACAGGCGCAGCGGGTCGCCGAACAGCGCCTCGAATTCGGCGCGCACCTTGGGCATGCGTGCGACGACCGCATCCTGGCGAGAGGGCGACAGCGCCGCCCAGCTGCCCTCGCTCGACCAGTAGTCGATGAACAGCGCGGCCGCGTCGCGGCCGCGCCCCTGCAGCACGCGCGCACCGATCTCGCGGCCGACGGCGACGATGTCCTCGAACAGGCGGCGATCCCTGCCGTCGCCGTCGCGCAGCAGCGCGAAGCGCACCGGTTCGTAGACGGTCAGGCTGCGCACGTGCTGCGGCCAGCGCAGCGCCAGCTGCAGCGCGACGCTGCCGCCGTACGAGTGGCCGACGAGGTGCACGCCGGCGGGCGCGGACTGCAGCAGGCCGACCAGGCCGAGCGCCTCGGTGTCCAGCTCCAGCGTCGCGCCGGGCAGCCAGATCGCGCCCGCGCCGTAGCCGATCAGGTCGGGCGTGTGCCAGGTGGCGCCATGCGGCGGCAGGCGGCGCCAGGCATCCCACTGGCGACCTCCCGCGCCGCTGCTGTGCAGTGCGATCAGGACGGGGGCGGTGGACGTGAGCGGCGACAGGGTGGCGGGCATGGCAATCTCCTCGGTGGGTGTGGCACGACGGCTGCGTTGGCAAGAGAGCTTCGCCAGCGCTGGTAACGCGGCGATGTCGCCGCGCCACCCCAAGAGGTTGCATTGGTTGCGCGCGGCGCGACCCTGCAATCCGCATGTATCCGGCACGTATCGGGCCGGCAAAACCCACCACGGCGCGGAGGCCGCGCCCTAGACTGCGCGCATGCCGCCCGACACGCCGCCCCGCGACCTGGCTGCGAGCGCCACGCGCCTCGAGGCGCAGCTCGCCGCGCTGCGCCGCATCGCGCTGGCCGTGGCACAGCCGGGCGGCGAGGCACCGTTCGAGATGCTCGTCGGCGAGCTGGTCGAGGCGCTGCAGGTCGACACCGCCTTCGTCGCGGTGTTCGCCGACGACACGCGCCAGACGCTGCGTACCTTGGCGGCGCGGCTGGACGATCGGCCGCTGGCCTGCTTCGACTACCCGCTGGAGGGGTCGCCCTGCGCGAAGGTGGTGGGCCGCGACTTCCGCTACGTGGCGCGCGGCGTGTCCGCCGAGTTCCGCCCCGGCACGATGTTCGCCGCGAAAGGCATGGACTCCTATGCCGCCTACCCGCTGCACGGCGGCGAAGGCGCGCCGCTGGGCCTGCTGGTGGCGATGGACCGGGAAGCGATCGCCGAGGGCGACGCCGGCCATGCCGAGGCGATTCTCAAGGTCGTGGCCGTGCGCGCCGCGGCGGAGATCGAGCGGCTCGCCGCCGGCGAAGCATTGCGCCGATCCGAAGCCAGCTACCGCGCCATCTTCGCCGCCGCCGAGGACGCGGTGTTCATCCACGACTGGGACAGCGGAGCCATCCTCGACGCCAACCCCAAGGCCTGCGAGACCTACGGCTGCAGCCGCGACGAGCTGCGCCGGCTGTCGCTGGCCGACATCAGCAACGGCGCGCCCCCCTGCGCCGGCGCGGATGCGGCGCACTGGATGGCGCTGGCCCGGCAGGGCCGCTGCCCGCCCTACGAACGCAGCCGCCGCAGCCAGGACGGCAGCCTGCACTGGGACGAAGTGCGCCTGAAGCCGGCGACGATCAACGGTCGGCCGCACCTGCTCGCGTTCACGCGCGACATCACCGAGCGCAAGGGCGCGATTGGCGCGCTGCAGGCTCGCGAGGCGCAGTACCGCGCGATCTTCGACGGCAGCGCTGACGCCCTCGCGCTGTGGAACCGGGAACTGCGCATCGTCGACATCAACCGCGCGTTTACGCGCATGTTCGGCTATCGCCCCGACGAGGTGGTCGGCGCGAGCTTCCCGCGCAGCATCGGCGCGGAGGCCGTGGCGCGCCGCACCGCGCTGCTGCGCGCTGCGCTCGCCGGCGACGAGGGGGTGATGGAGACCGAGGCGGTGCGCAAGGACGGCAGCCGCTTCGAGATCGAGCTGCGCTACCTGCCGATCCGCTATGCCGATTCCCCGCACGTGCTCGCGATCGGCCGCGACATCACCGAGCGGCGCGAGCGCGAGCGCGCCCTCGAGCGCAGCGAAGCGCAGTACCGGGGCATCTTCAACGCCTCGGCCGACGCGCTGGTGCTGCGCGCGGCCGACTTCAGCATCGTCGATGTCAACGCGACCTACGAGCAGATGAGCGGCTACCGGCGCGAAGAGGTGATCGGGATCGACCGCGTGCTCGCCAACCCGCCCGAGACCGAGGCGACGATCCGCGGCCTGCATGCCCAGGCCCTCGCGGGCGAGCCGATCGCGCTGCGCACCCAGCTCGTGCGGCGCGACGGCCTGCGCTACGAGCTGGAGTTGCGCGGGGTGCCGGTCGAACACGGCGGCCGGCCCCACGTTCTCTACATGGGGCGCGACATCACCCAGGCGATGCAGGCCGAGCAGGCGCTGCGGGACAGCGAGGCGCAATACCGTGCGATCTTCAACGCCTCTGCGGACGCACTGATGCTGTGGAACAGCCAGCTGCTGCGCGTGGACGTCAATTCGGCGCACGAGCAGATCTTCGGCTTCACGCGCGACGATGTCGTCGGCAAGGCCTTCGAGAGCCTTCCGTATCCCGACGAGTTCGTGCAGCCACGGATGGACATGTTGCGGCGAGCACTCGCCGGCGAGGCGTCGCGCGCCGAACTGGAGGCGCTTCGCAAGGACGGCCGGCGCATCGTCACGGAGCTGCGCACGGTTCCCATCCGGCACCGCGGCGAGCCCCACGTCCTGCAGATCGCACGCGACATCACCGAGCGGCTCGATCGCGAGCAGGCGCTGCAACGCAGCGAGGCGCGCCTGCGCGCCACCGTCGAGGCGGCCTTCGATGCGGTGATCGGCATGGACGGCGAGGGCCGCGTGGTCGAGTTCAACGCCGCCGCCGAGCGCATCTTCGGTCACCGCCGCGAGCAGGTGCTGGGCCGCTCGCTGGCTGCGCTCATCCTGCCCGAGCGGCACCGCGCAGCGCACGAGCGCGGCCTGAAGCACTTCCCCGCCACCGGCCGCGGGCCGATGGTCGGCCGCCTCGTCGAGACCACCGCGGTGACCGCCGACGGGCGCGAGATTCCCATCGAGCTGGCGATCAGCGTCGCCGCCGTGCCCGAGGGCAGCATCTTCGTCGGCCACCTGCGCGACATCAGCGCGCGCCGCGCCGCCGAGGCCGAGCGCGCCGCGCTCGAGGCGCAGCTGCGCCAGGCGCAGAAGATGGAGGCGATCGGCCAGCTCACCGGCGGCATCGCCCACGACTTCAACAACATCCTCACCAGCGTGATCGGCTATCTGGTGATGGGACAGGAGCGCGCCGAGTCACTGGCCGACGCGACGCTGTCGCGCCAGCTCGGCCAGGCACAGCTTGCCGCACAGCGCGCCCGCGAGCTGATCGCGCAGATGCTCGCCTTTGCGCGCCGCCGGCCGTCGCGCCGGCAGCCGCTGGCTCTGGCGCCGCTGCTGCGCCAGTCGGTGCAGTTGCTGCGCGCCACGCTGCCTTCGTCGATCGTGCTCGACGCCGTCGAGCTCGGCGCCGCGGACGACGAGGCGATGCCGCAGGTGGAAGGCGACGCGGTGCAGCTCGAGCAGGTGCTGTTCAACCTGTGCATCAACGCGCGTGACGCGATGGACGGCGCCGGCCGCATCCGCATCGGCCTGCGCGAAGCCTCCGGCGGCTGGCACTGCCGCTCCTGCGGCGAGCGCATCGACGGCGGCCGCTGGGTGGAGCTGTCGGTCACCGACGACGGCGCGGGCATCGGCGCCGACGTGATGCCACGCATGTTCGACCCCTTCTACTCCACCAAGGAGGTCGGCAAGGGGTCGGGCATGGGCCTGGCGATGGTGCATGGCATCGTGCACGACCACCGCGGCCATATCTGCGTCGACAGCGTGCCCGGCCACGGCGCGCGCTTCCGCGTGCTGCTGCCGAGCGCCGACGGTGCGTCGGCACAAGGCACCGTCGTGGCCGCCGCGCCCGAGCCGGTGCACCGGAGGCTGGCCGGCCGCGTGCTGCTGGTCGAGGACGAGACGCTGGTCGGCGACTACCTCGCCGAGCAGCTGCGCCACTGGGGCCTGGCGGTGACGCTGCACCGTGACCCTCACACCGCGCTGGACTGGCTGGCGCAGGACGCTCTTCGCACCGACCTGCTGATCACCGACTACACCATGCCGCAGATGACCGGCCTGCAGCTCGCCCGCCAGGCGACGCGGCTGCGCGCCGGCCTGCCGGTGCTGCTGGTCAGCGGCAACGCCGACGGCTTCGACGCGGCAGTCCTGGCCGACAATGGCGTGCGCGCCGCCCTGCCCAAGCCGATCGACGTCGAGCGGCTGCGCGCGCTGCTGCACGAAACGCTCGCCGTGCGGCACTGATCACGCGCCGTGCGCGACGGCCGCGGGGAACGCGTGCCGCGCACGCTGCGGCCACACCAGCGCCGCGGCGAGCAGCGCCAGCGCGATGTCGATCGACCACAGCGGCCGGTCGCTGCCGCTGGCCTCGGCGAGCACGCCGCCCAGCCAGATGCCGGCAAAGCTGCCGAGCTGGTGCACCAGCATGACCACGCCGAACAGCGTGCCCAGGCGCTCGACGCCGTGGGCGCGCGCGACGAGCTGCGTGGTCGGCGGCAGCGTCGCCATGTGGCTGGCGCCCATCACCAGGGCGAAGGCGATCATCAGCTCGGCCGTCGGCGGCAGCAGCAGCAGCATCACGATGCCGAGCGCGCGCACGCCGTACAGCGCCACGAGCAGCCAGCCCGCGTCGTGGCGGCGCAGGGCCGCCCCGACGAGCAGGCTGCCGGCGATGTTGGCGGCGCCGGCCACCGCGATCCAGCTGCCCGCCAGCGAGGCCGGCAGGCCGCAGCGTTCGATCACGCCGGGCATGTGCACGGTGAGGAAGGCGACGTGGAAGCCGCACACGCCGAAGCTGGCGGCGACGCGCCAGAAGCGGGCGTCGCGCAGCACGTCGGCGACCGGCTGGGCGGGCGCGCGCGGTGCCGCGCTCGGGCTGCGGCGCAGCGGCAGCGCCAGCGGCCAGGCGAGCAGCGACAGCGCCGCCAGCGCGAGCATGGCCCACGGCCAGCCGCGCCAGTCGATCGCGCCCTGCAGCGCCGGTCCGGCGAGCATCTGCCCGACCGAGGCGCCGGCGCCGATCAGGCCGACCGCTGCACCGGAGCGGGCCGGGCCGAGGCGACGGCTCACCTCGCCGAGCAGCAGACCGTTGCTGCCCACCGCGCTGCTGGCCACGGCGCTGGCGATCAGCGACAGCGCCACCGCGCCGGGCAGCACCGACCAGGCCGGCAGCGCCGTGCTCGCCGCCAGAGCCACGGCGCCGACGACGATGACGCGCGCGGCGCCGAAGCGGTCGGCCCAGTGGCCGACCAGTGGCTGCGCGAAGCCCACGGCCAGCTGGCCGAGGGCGAGGAGGAGGCTGAGCGCCGCCAGGCCGAGGCCGGAGGCGCCGTTCAGCGGCGAGACGAACAGACCGGTGGCGGCGCGCCCGCCGCTGGCCAGCGCCATCAGGGCGGCGGCGGCCAGCGTGAGGCGCCAGGCGGCGTTCATGCCGCTCCCCCACGGGGGAGGTCCTGCAGCACGCGCAGGCGAGTCGCCTCGACCCGGCCCTCCAGCTCGGCGCGCACCGAGCCGAGCTCGCTGCGGGCCAGGCCGATGTCGCGCAGGCTGCGCTCGTCGAGCGATTCGAGCGCGACCGTGGCGCTGCGCTCGCGACCGCGCGCCAGCCAGGCGCGCACGCGGTCACGCAACCTGGCCAGCCGCCGCCCGGGCGCCGTGATGGCCGTCGATGGGGCGGCGAAGGTGGACATGACTGCCTCCCCTCAGGCCGCCATCGGCAGCGGCATCGCGGCCTGCAGCGGCACGGCGTAGGTCAGCGGTGCGAGCGCATGGTGGATACGCGCTCCCTGCGCCTCGTCGAGCAGCGCGAACAGCGTCTTCTGGAAGCGCGGCTCCATCACGCCGGAGACGATGTACTGCCAGCGGTAGGCCTTCAGCACCAGCGCATGCACCTCCTGCGCCTGCGCTTCGCTGAAGCTGCGGCCAGCGCATTGCACGAAGTAGCGCGCGTCGGCCGCAGCCTGCGCCTGCAGGATGCCGTCGACCGCCCCCACCAGGGCGATCAGGTCGTCCACCGCCGCGTCGCGCTGCGCAGGCGTCAGCGTGGCGTCGATGCGCTGCAGTTCGATCTCGTCGAGGATGGCGTGCTGCGCTTCTTCCTTCCAGTGGAACAGGAACACGTCCTTCCACAGTTCGGAGAGCTGGGCATCGGGCTCGATGCTGGCGCGGTAGTGCGCCTGCGTGAACAGCTCGATGTCCAGCGTCAGCGCCAGCACCGCCCAGTCGCTCTTGGACAGCACCGCCCCGGCCACCGCGTTGGCGTCGGCGCTCTGCACGTAGCCGGCAGGCATGTCCTCGGCCATCATGTCCTCCAGGCGGCGGAACAGCGCCTGGTGCTTCAGCTCCTCGTCGGTCATGCGCACCAGCGCTTCCAGCGCGGTCTGGTCGCCGAAGGCCTGCTCGCGGCCCAGGTCCATCACCTTGGCGGCGATGAAGCGCTCGACCAGCCCGAAGATGTAGGCGTAGGTGCGGCCCTGCACCTGGCTGAGCAGGCGGCGCTCGCCGCTGCTCAGGAAGGGCAGCTCGTCGACCAGCGACAGGCCGGCGGGCAGGAAGGACTTGCCGTAGTCGAAGCGGCGGCCGCGGATGACGTCGCGCTCGATCTCCCAGCGCACGCGCTTGGAGACTTCGATCACCTTGGCGTGACGCGAGACGGTGGTGGGAAGGGTGGTGGTCTGGCTCATGGTCGGGGTTCCTCGGTTCGGGTCTGCCGGTCGACACCGCGTCGTCCGGCATGGAGTGGGACTGTGGGCGGCTGCCGTATCCGCCTTGCGGCAATGCCGCTCCCGATTGGCGCGGACTTGTAGCTGCCGTGTACGGCCGTGTTTCATCCGTTGCGTCGCGGCGGCACAATCGGCGACATGGACCGATCCGCGAACCTGCTCGTCGTCGACGACGACCCCTCGGTGCGCAGCATGCTGATGGAGTACCTGGGCGGCCACGGCTACGCCGTGCGCGCCGCCGCCGACGGTGCGGCGATGCGCGAGGAGATGGAGCGCGAACTGCCCGACCTCGTGCTGCTCGACCTGCGCCTGCCCGGCGAGGACGGCCTGACGCTGGCGCGGTTCCTGCGCGAGCGCTACGACGTCGGCATCGTCATGGTGACCGGCTCGGACGACGTGATCGATCGCGTCGTCGGCCTGGAGGTCGGTGCCGACGATTACATCGGCAAGCCTTTCGACCCGCGCGAGCTGCTTGCGCGCGTGAAGAGCGTGTTGCGCCGCATGCAGGCGAAGGCGCAGGAGACCGCCGCCGAGCCGGCGGCGGCCTCCGCCGGCACGCGGCAACGTTTCGGCCGCTGCGAGGTGGAGCTGGACTCGCGCCGCCTGTTCGACCTCGCCGCCGGTGGCGAGGAGGTGGCAATGACGGCGATGGAGTACGACCTGATCCGCGTCTTCCTCGCCAACCCCAACCGCGTGCTGTCACGCGACCAGCTGCTCATGCACACGCGCAACCGCGAGTGGGAGCCGTTCGACCGCTCGATCGACATCCGCATCGGGCGGCTGCGCCGCAAGGTGGAGCCCGAACCGGGCGGCGAGCCGCGCTGCATCCGCACGGTGCGCAACGCCGGCTACATGTACGTGCCGCTGCCCTGAGGGCGCGGCGCGGCCGGCGTCAGCCCGCCGCGCCGCCCTCCGCGAGGGCCGCCGCGAAGGCCGCGCCGATCTTGAACACGCCGCTGACGCGCGCCACCGGTTCGCCGTCGGCGCTGACCAGGCCCTGCGCAAAGACCATGCTGCGCGTCGTGCGCAGCACCTGGGCCTCGCCCTGCACCCAGGCGCCCAGCGGCGCCGGCGCCAGGTAGTCGATGTCCAGGCTCACGGTCGGCAGGAAGCGTGCGCGCAGGCCGTTGTTGCGGCGGAAGGCAGTGATCGGCAGCAGCATGTCGCAGAAGGTGGCCATCATGCCGCCGTGGCAGATGCCCATCGTGTTGGTGTGCCGCTTCTCTACGCGAAAGCCGAGCTGGTAGGCCTCGCCCTCGCATCGCTCGAACAGCGGCCCGTTGGCGACGATGAACTCGCCGCCGAGCGTGAGCGGCGCGAAGCCTGCAGGGATCGCCGGCGTGCTCATCGCTGCACCTCGCGCGCCACGTCGGCATCGAAGCTGGCCGAGTGCATCGCCGCCTGCCCGGGCCGCCAGGCGGGGTAGGTCGCCTCGAAGGCGGCGACGATGCGCGCCAGCGGCATGTCGTCGAAGGCGCCATGCTGGTTCACGTATTCCATGTGGCGGTGTCCGGCCTTGTCGAAGGGGTGGTAGATCGAATCGCTGCGGCCGTCGAAGTGCAGCGGCAGCAGGCCGAAGCGCTCGCACAGCTCGATGTTGAAGGCCGGCGTGGCCTTCACCCAGCGGCCATCGATCCAGAGATCCGCATAGCCGTGCCAGACGAACAGGTCGGTCTGCAGCGTGCGGCGCAGCCGTTCGGTGCTGAGGTGGTTGCGCACGTCGGCATAGCCCACGCGCGCCGGGATGCCGGCAGCACGCGCGGCCGCGACAAGCAGCGCGGCCTTCGGCACGCACCAGCCATGGCCCTGTGCGAGCACGGTGCTGGCGCGCATGCCCTGCACCGACAGGTCGATGCGGTAGGGGTCGTAGCGGAAGCCGTCACGCACCGCGAGCGCCAGCGCCACGGCGCGCTCGCGCGTGCCGGCGCCGACGGCATGGTGCCGCGCGAAGGCGATCACCTCGGGGTGGTCGCTGTCGAGCAGCGCGGTGGGGGCGAGGGCGGCGGCGGAGGGTGGCAGGGGTTGCATGACCACAGTGTGCCGTGAGCGCCCCACGGTGGCTGTCGCGCAGGCGCTTGCACGGCGTCGGACCTTCGCTTGCGCCATGTCATGCCCGCGGCCGAAGCGCTGCGCTGCAATCGGCGCCCGGGCCAGTTCGAGGGAGTGCGAATGCAGACGCGTCGACAGTGGATGCGGGCCGCGGCCGTCGGCGCGGCCGCGCCGCTGGCCGCCTGCGGTGCGGAACAGGCCTACGAGCAGGCCGTGACGGCCACCTGGCAGCTGCCGCAGAAGCTGCCTGCCGAGGCCACAGCGGTGCGCCGCGAGCTGGTGCGCTGCGCCACGCTCGCGCCCTCGAGCCACAACACGCAGTGCTGGAAGTTCCGCATCGCCGCGTCCAGCATCGACATCGTTGCCGACCTGTCCAGGCGCTGCCCGGTGGTCGACCCGGACGACCATCACCTGCACGTGTCGCTCGGCTGCGCCGCCGAGAACCTGATCCAGGCCGCGCCGCGCCACGGACTGCACGCCGAAGCCAGCTTCGACGCGACGATGGGCATCCGTGTCGCGCTGCAGGCCGCATCGGCCTCGATCCCGCCGCTCTACGCGGCGATCGCGCAGCGCCAGAGCACGCGCGGCGACTACGACGGCCGGCCGCTCGGCACGGACGAGTTGCGCCTGCTCGAGGCGGCAGGCAGCGGTCGCGGCACGCAGGTGATGCTGCTCACCGCCAAGCCGGCCATGGAGCAGGTGCTCGAGCTCGTGCTTGCCGGCAACACCGCGCAGCTGCAGGACAGTGCCTTCGTCGAGGAACTGAAGGCCTGGATCCGCTTCAGCGGCGACGAGGCGGTGCGCCGCGGCGACGGCCTGTACGCCGCCTCGTCGGGCAACCCGACTGCGCCACGCTGGCTGGGATCGCGACTGTTCGACCTGTTCGTCACGGCGGACGGCGAGAACGACAAGTACCGCCGGCAGGTCCGCTCGTCGGCAGGCATCGCGGTGTTCTTCTCGGAGGCCGACGACGCCGCGCATTGGGTCGAGGTGGGCCGCAGCGTCGAACGTTTTGCGCTGCAGGCGACGGCGCTGGACATCCGCCATGCCTACGTCAACCAGCCGGTCGAGGTCGCCGCGCTTCGAGCGCAGCTGGCGGCCCTGCTCGGCATCGGCTCGCGGCGCCCCGACATCGTCGTACGCTTCGGTCGTGGCCCGCGCCTGCCCGCGTCGCTGCGCCGGCCGCTGCCGGCGGTCCTGGTCTGACGAATCTCGAAAGTGACACCATGCCGAAGCTGCTGCACGCCGTTCTCGCCGTCCTGTGCGCGTCGTGGACCCTTGCCGGATCGAACGCCTGGGCCGCCCAGCGCGGCACCAGTGCGACCGGCGTGGATCACGTCTCCGGCGGCGTCGGCCAGGACGAGCAGCAGGCCCTGCTCGCCGAGCGCGGCGACTACAGCTTCTGGCTCACGACGGCGGTGCGCAAGAGCGGCGCGCACCTCTCCGGCGTGCTGGTGCGCATCCGCGAGGCCGAGACCGGCCTGCTCGTGCTCGACCACCGCATGGACGGGCCGTGGCTTTTCGCCAGGCTGCCAGTAGGCCAGTACGAGATCGACGCGACGCTGCAGGACCTGCGACTCGGCCGCATCGAGGTGCAGCGCGGCACCACCACCATCCACCCCAACGACCGCCACCAGCTGCTGTTGTACTTCGATACTGGCGAGGCGATCGGCGAGCGCGCCCCGGGGGCCACGCCGCCCAACCCATACGGTGGCGACCTGCCGGTCAGGAAGCCCTGAGGCGGGCGCGCTCCTCTTCCTGCAGCCGCAGCACCTTGCGTTGCACTTTGCCGGTGGTGGTCATCGGCAGCGCGGCGATGAACTCGATCTCTTTCGGGTACTCGTAGGGCGCGAGCTTGCCACGCACGTGGCGCTGCAGTTCCCCGACCAGCGCATCGCCCGGCGCGTGGCCGGACGCGAGCACCACGTAGGCCTTGACCACGGCACCACGCTCGGGGTCGGGCTTCGGAACGACAGCGGCGTTGGCCACGGCCGGGTGCTTGACCAGGCAGTTCTCCACCTCGCTCGGCCCGATGCGATAGCCCGCGGCCTTGAAGACGTCGTCGCTGCGCCCCTGGTACCAGAGGTAGCCATCCTCGTCCATCACCGCGGTGTCGCCGGTGCGGCACCAGGAACTGTCCGGGTCGGCGGTGAACTTGCTGCGCGTGGCCTCCTCGTTCTTCCAGTAGCCGAGGAAGAACACCGGGTCCGGGTGGCCGTGCACGTCGAGGCGGTGCACCGCCACGTCGCCCGGCGTGCCGCGTGGGCACTCGCGGCCGTCGTCGTCGATCACCGAGATGCGGTGTCCGGGATAGGCGCGGCCCATGCTGCCGGCGCGTGCCGGCCAGGCGGGATGTTCGCGGCCGTGGGCGTCGACGTAGCGGCCGCAGTTGCCGACGATGTAGTTGATCTCGGTCTGTCCGAACATCTCGTTGACGACCACGCCGAGTGCATCACGGCACCAGGCGAACACCGCGTCGCCCACCGCCTCGCCGGCGCTCATGATGGCGCGCAGCTTCAGCGCATGGTGCTCGCGCGGGTCCGGAACCGCCTTCATCATCGCCTTCAGCGCGGTGGGGAACAGGAAGGTGTGCGTGACGCCGTGGCGCGCCATCAGCTCGAGCGCGCTCTCGGCGCCGAAGCGGCCCTGGTAGGCGACGATCTCGCGGCCGAAGTACAGCGTCGGCAGCAGCGCATCCATCAGCCCGCCGGTCCAGGCCCAGTCGGCCGGCGACCAGAACACCGCATCGTGCTGCGGGAACCAGTTCTG
Organism: uncultured Piscinibacter sp.; assembly: GCF_937952055.1. Classification (GTDB taxonomy): domain Bacteria; phylum Pseudomonadota; class Gammaproteobacteria; order Burkholderiales; family Burkholderiaceae_C; genus Piscinibacter. The sequence goes on along the minus strand of NZ_CALFYO010000019.1, from coordinate 613,066 downwards.
GCTGCACACGAAGCCGGTGAGGTTGCCGATCAGCGCGCGGTGTGGGATCAGCGCGCCCTTGGGCGGGCCGGTGGTCCCGCTGGTGTAGATGAGCACCGCCGCCTCGTCGGCCCGGGTGCGCGCCGCCGCGAACTCGGCAGGCTCGGCGGCCAGCGCTGCCTGCCAGTCGATGTCGCCCTGCCCTGCCGCGTCGCCGGCCGCGATCAGGTGGCGCAACCCAGGGCAATGCGGCCGCGCGGCGAGCAGGTTGACGATGGCGCTCTCGTCGACGATCGCCGCGACCGCATCGCTGTGCTGCAGGCGGTACTCGAGCGCATCGGGGCCGAACAGCATCGACAGCGGCATGGCCACCGCGCCAAGCTGGAAGACGGCCATGTTCGCCACCGCGGTCTCGAAGCGCTGCGGCATCACGATGGCGACGCGGTCGCCTCGCCGCACGCCGAGCCGCGCGAGTGCGTTCGACAGGCGGTTCGCGTTGCACTGCAGGTCGCCGTAGGTGAACTGCGCCGATCGCCCGTCTTCGTGCTCGTAGCGGATCGCCACCGCCTGCGGCCGTTCGCGCGCCCAGCGCGCCGAGCACACCTCGGCGATGTTGAAGTGCTCGGGCACCTGCCAGCGGAAGCCGGCGTGCAGTGCGGCGTATCGATCGTGGGACGGCATGGCGGCGAGCTTAGGGGCGCGCCGGCGCCGGGCGCATCGGGTCAAGCACCGAAGCGCCGCAGCGCATCGCCGCTGACGCGGCAGATGCGCCAGTCGGGCAGCAGCGTCGCGCCCATCCTCTCGTAGAAGCGGATGGCGTTCTCGTTCCAGTCGAGCACGCTCCACTCGAAGCGGCCATAGCCTCGCTCCACCGCGATCGCGCCCAGGCGCGACAGCAGCGCTTCACCGATGCCGCGTCCACGCTGCGCCGGCTGCACGTAGAGGTCTTCCAGGTAGAGCCCGGGGCGCGACAGGAAGGTGGAGAAGTTGGTGAAGAACAGCGCGAAGCCGACCACCGTCGACTCCACCTGCGCCACCAGCGCCTCAACCACCGGGCGCTCGCCGAAGAGGTGCGGGTGCAGCGTTTCGGGCGTGACCTGCAGCAGATGGGTCAGCTTCTCGAACTCGGCGAGCTCGCGGATCAGGCCGACGATGTCGGCCACGTCGCGCGGCTCGGCGGCGCGCAGGGTGAAGTCGGGCACGGTGTCCATGGCGCCCATTGTCTCAGTCGCGCCTGTCGCGGCACCGACAGCATGCGCGGGTGAATCGGCCTACAGTCGCGCGTCATGACCGCTCCCGTCTACCTTCCGCGCCGCACGGCGCGCAGTCTGTTCCTTCACCTGCGCGGCTTGCGCTACCACTTGCTCGCCTGGGGCGATGCCTCGCTCGTCACGCCGCAGCGCCCGCCGCTGGTGTTGCTGCACGGCTGGATGGACGTGGCCGCCTCGTTCCAGTTCATGGTGGACGCGCTCGCCGCCGACCGCTACGTGGTGGCCGCCGACTGGCGCGGCTTCGGCCTCAGCGACGCCGGTGGCAGCGACAGCTACTGGTTCCCGGACTACCTGGGCGACCTCGACGCCCTGCTCGACCACCCCGACATCGCCCTGGCCGGCGCGCCGGTCGACCTGCTCGGCCACAGCATGGGCGGCAACGTGGTGATGCTCTATGCCGGCATCCGCCCCGAGCGCGTCCGCAGGCTCGTCAACCTCGAAGGTTTCGGCATGCCGCAGACGGTGCCCGCCCAGGCCCCCAAGCGCTACCGGCAGTGGCTGGACGAACTGCGCGAGCCGGCACAGCTGCGCCCCTACGACAGCCTCGCCGCGGTGGCCGAACGTCTGCGCAAGACCAATCCGCTGCTTGCCGAGGACAAGGCCGCCTGGCTGGCGCCGCACTGGTCGCGCCAGGACGAGGACGGGCGCTGGCAGATCCTCGGCGACCCGGCGCACAAGCGCGTCAACCCGCTGCTTTACCGCGTCGACGAGGTCCTGGCCTGCTGGGCGCAGATCCGCGCGCCCCTGCTGTGGCTGGAGGGCGACCGTACCGACGTCGAGAAGTGGTGGGGCCACCGCTACCCGCGCAGCGAGTTCGATCAGCGCCTCGCCGCCGTGCCGCGGGTCGAGCGCCACGTGCTCTCGCCCGCCGGCCACATGCTGCACCACGACCAGCCGCAGGCACTGGCGCACCGGCTGGAAGCCTTCCTCGACGCAAGGGGCGATGCGACCGCGCCGGCAGCGTGAGAAGTGAGAAGATAGGCTCTGCTGTCAGGTACCGGGGAGGTCGCGATGAGTGCCGCGAAGACGATTCGACGCCTCGGTTTTCGCAAGTGGTACGAACGAGAGTTGCTGCAGAGCCATGCCAACCTCGTTCTGCTGCTGCTGGCCTGTCTCGGCCTGCTCGGTGCGGCCGAGGCCTACAGCGCGCGCCTGCCCTTCCTCGACCAGATCCAGATCGTCCTGGCGGCATTGGCCAGTAGCGTCATCGGCGTGTTTGCGCTGCGCCGCTACCTCTACCTGCTCAGTCACGCCGAGTACGTTGCCAACCAGGCGGACTGCGAGCACTGCGGCACCTATGCGCGCTTCGAGTTGCTCGGCGAGCACGGTTCGCGACTGCAGGTGCGCTGCCGCAAGTGCAGGCACGAGTGGCACATCGAGCTCTGATTCTTCATCACTTGGTGGCGCACGCGACTCACTTGGTGACAGTCGCTGCAGTCGCCGGAAACGTGATCTGCTGCCATGAACCCGTGTCAGCGCCGGGTCAGTTTTAGGTAGGATGCGGTCTGCTACGGACACCTATGGCGACCATCTACTCCAAGACCGCAGACGGCCAGCACGAAATCGAGACACGTGCACGTCGCCTCACGCCGCGGGCCCGGTCTGCGCTGATCCTCGTGGACGGCAAGCGCAGCGACGCCGATCTGTCCAAGCTCGTGCAGCAGGCGGACGAGGCGCTGCAGGCGCTGCTCGAGCAGGGCCTCATCGAGGTGGTGGCACCCTCGAAAAGTTCGCCAAGGGACGAGGGTCCTGCCTCGGTGTCGGGTCCGTCGTCGCTGCCGGGCTCTTCCCTGCCTTCCGCGACCATGGCCAAGGTCGAGTTCGTGGCCTTGCGTCGCGAGGCAGTGCGCGCCATCACCGACCTGCTCGGGCCGGAAGCCGAGATGCTGGCGCTGAAGATCGAACGCGCCAACGACGAGCTGCAGTTGCGCGCCGCGCTGGAGCGCGCCGTCGCCTACATCGCCAACGCCCGCGGCGGCGGCGCGGCGGCGCAATTCACCGCCAAGTTCCTGATCGGCTAGCCGCGGCTCAGCGCGGCAGCCAGCGGCGCGTCCCTGCCAGGCGCGACAAGGCCCTCCAGCCGTCGCCCTCGCGCTGCGCCCGCACGTGCGGCCACAGCTTGAGCAGCAGTTCGGCGGTGGCCAGCGTGTCCGATGCCGCCTGGTGGCGCACCGCACAGCGCACGCCCAACGATGCCATCCACTCGTCGAGCGAGCGAGCGTTGACGTCGGGGCGCACCACCTGCGCCACGTCGGCGAGGTCGACCCAGGGGTTGGCCAAGGTCCGGCCGAGCACGGAACGCATGGCCCGCTGGATCAGCACCTCATCGAAGCCGACGTGAAATCCGATCAGCGGCGAGCGGCCGGCCCATCGCTCGAAGGCGGCCAGCGCCTCCACCGGTTCCACGCCGTCGCGCTGCGCGCCGACGCCGATGCCGTGCACGAGAATGTTGGCCTTGTCCACAGGCGCGGCCTGCTGGCGGATCACCACCTCGAAGCTGTCGGCCAGGTCGATGCGCGGCGCGCCGGCGTCGCGGCTCAGCGCAATCGCCGCGATGGCGAGCAAGCGGTCGCAGGAGGGGTCGAGCCCGCTCGACTCCACGTCCAGCACCACCCAGCGCCGGTCGTCGGCCGCGCCGGCACCTCGGGGCCTGAACCAGCCGATCATCGCTGGTAGTCCAGTTCCAGGCGCTGCTGCAGCGTGCGCGCCACGCGCAGGCTCTCCTTCAGCATGCGGCGATCGATGTCGTTGAGCGCGCCCACGTCGACCAGATTGGCGTTGCCGTCGGGCGCGCCCACGGCGCCGGGGCTGGCGGCGTCGAGCTGCACCTGCAGGCGCAGCAACTGGAGGAACTCGAAGGCGGCGGCCCAGGCCTCGCCCTCCCTTGCCCCGGCACCCAGTGCGATCGCCGCCGCCTGGAGTCGCGCCCGCGTGCCGGTGGCCGGCACGCCGTTGGCCAGCGCGTACAGGCGCGCCACGTCGACGAAGATCGCCGTGCCCTGCAGCTTGAGGTCGATGGCCTCGCGGCCGGCGACCTGGCGGGTCTCGATCGCGCCTCGCCAGTTCAGCGGCGCGCGGTGCTCCAGCGCATTGAGCGCGAGCTGCTTCATGAACCGCGGCAGGCGCGGCGCCTGCTCGGTGAGCAGCTCGCGCAATGGCGCGGCCAGTTCGGCGCAACCAGCCAACGGCCTCAGGTCGAAGTAGATGCTGGCATTGAGCAGATCTTCGGGCGCCCCATGCTCCATCCAGCGCCCGAAGCGCTGCGCCCACTCGGCCGCGGTCAGGCAGCACTGGGGGTTGGAGGCCATCACGTTGCCCTTGCACAGCGGGTAGCCGCACTCGTCCAGCGCCTCGTTGACCTCGCGGGCAAACTCCAGCCATTGCGGACGGTCGCGCTCCGGCTCGTCGCTGTCGAACACCAGTCCATTGTCCTGGTCGGTGGAGATGGTCTGCTCGCCGCGGCCTTCGGATCCGAAGGCGAGCCAGCAGGCGCGATCCAGGTCCAGAGCGCGACGCTCGGCGACGAGCACCACGAGCCGCTCGGTGAGCACGTCGTTGAGGTGGCTGATCAGTTCGGTGAGCTGGCGCGCGCGTACGCCCTGACCGAGCAGGTTGCGCGCGAAGCGACGGATGTCGGCGGCGGCCTGGCGCAACGCGGCCACGTCGGGCGCGGCACGCAACGTGGTGCTGACCTGCTTGAGCGACAGGCGCTGCAGCGCGAACAGGTCACGCTCCGAGACGATGCTCACCGCGCGTCCCGCTTCGGTGATCGGCACGTGGCGGATGCCGTGGCGCGACATCAGCAGCGCTGCGTCCTGCGCCGTGTCCTCCACCCTCAACGTGCGCAGCGGCGCCGTCATCACCGCCTCGATCGGCGTGGACAGCGGCAGTTGCGGCAGCGTCACGCGGCCGAGGATGTCGTGCCGCGTCAGGATGCCCAGCGGCCGGCCCTCGCCGTCGGCGACGAGCACCGAGCCGACGCGGCGCTCGTGCATGGTGGCCAGCGCCTGCGCCAGCGGCGTCTCGGGCGACGCGCACACCGGCGCCTTGCGCGGCAGCGCGGACAGCGGCGCCTCGAGCGACTGCTCGGCCAGCGTCTGCGAGGCGAACGCGGCCTGCAGCGTGCGCCGCGACAGTTCCAGGTACTGCGCGACGCGGCGGTTGAGGAAGTCTGCGAACGGCGCGCTGTGCGTCGCCAGCTCGCGCACCAGCGCCGCCGGCACCATCAGGCAGAAGCAGTCCTCGTTGGCCTGGTAGGTGGCGGTGACGGCGCGCTCGCCCATCACCGCGCCGACCGGAAACAGGTCGCCCACCTCGTAGTGGAAGCCGCCGGCGGCCTCAGCCAGGCCGCGGTGGCCGGTGACGCTGCCCTGGCGCAGGTAGAGCAGGTGCTGGGCAACCCCGGCCCCGGGGGAGAGCAGCGCCTCGTCCGGCGCGAAGTAGGCCTGCTGCGCGCCGCCGATGAAGCGGTCGACGTCCTCGGCCCTCATCTGCGCGAACGGCGCATGCGCCATCAGTTCGCTGCGCAGGTTGGCCAGCAGGCTGGCCGACGGCGTGGTGGCGTTGCTCATGATGATGCGGATGGTACGGACAGAGCCTCGGTCGGATCAGGGCCTGGATCAATCCGGCGACCGGTCCGGCCGCCCAACGAAAAGGGCCCCGCTCTCTCGAGCGGGGCCCCGCGCTTCACGAAGAAAGCGTCGGACCTTCGTCAGGCGTTGCCCAGCTTCAGGTCGGGGTAGCGCACGTGCTCCACCAGTTCCTGGGTCTCCTTCTTCGGGGCCGGCGTCAGCAGGCTGACGATGATGATCACCGCGAAGCCGATCGGCACGCCGAACAGGCCGGCCGAGATCGGCTGGATGTCCCACCACAGTTCCACCGGCTTGGTCACGCCGAACACGCCGCGCAGCCAGGTCTGCGTCGTGGCCATGTAGTAGAACGTGGTGCCCAGGCCGGCGATCATGCCCAGCGACGCGCCCCACCTGTTGGCGCGCTTCCAGAAGATACCGAGCGTGAGCGCCGGGAAGAACGCCGCCGCCGCGAACGAGAACGCCGCCGAGACCAGGAACAGGATGTCCGCCGGCTTCTGCGCCGCCACCGAGGCGGCCGCGAGGGCCACGATCAGCAGCAGGATCTTCGAGATCATCACCCGGCGTGCGGTAGGCGCGTTCGGATCGATCATCTTGTAGTACAGGTCGTGCGACAGCGCGTTGGCGATCGTCAGCAGCAGGCCGTCGGCGGTCGACAGCGCCGCCGCGAGGCCGCCCGCCGCCACCATGCCCGACACCACATAGGGCAGGCCACCGATTTCCGGCGTGGCCAGCACGATGATGTCGCCGCCGATCTTCATCTCGCCGAGCTGGAAGATGCCGTCCTTGTTGACGTCCACCACCGACAGCAGCGCCGGGTCGACCCGCGACCAGCTGGAGATCCAGCGCGGCAGCTGATCGAACGGCGTGCCCACCAGCACGTTGAACACCTCGTACTTGACCAGCACCGCCAGCGCCGGCGCGGTGAAGTACAGCAGGAAGATGAAGAACAGGCTCCAGAACACCGACTCGCGCGCCTCTCGCACCGACGGCGTGGTGTAGTAGCGCATCAGGATGTGCGGCAGCGCGGCCGTACCCACCATCAGGCAGAACACCAGGGCGAGGAAGTTGCGGCGCGACACATCGAAGGCCTTCTTCGCCGCGTCATCCCCGTTCGGGTCGCCGGCGAACACCTGCGCGTGGTTGGGCATGCCGCCCAGCGGCTTGGCGCGCGCATCGTTGGCCGCCTTGGCCGCCGTCCAGGCCTTCTTCGCATCGGCCTCGTTGGCCGGCACCGCGGCGAGCGCCTTCTCGGCCGCCTGCACTTCGGCCACCGGGGCGTTGGCGGCCTTCAGCTCGGCCAGCTTGGCCTCGGCGGCGGCCTTGTCGGCGACCAGCGCGGCCGGGATGTCCTTCAGCTTGGCGCCGAATTCGTCCGCCTTGGCCTTGAACGCGGCAACGACCTCGAGTTCCTTCGGGTCCGCGCGCAGTGCGTCACCCTTGGCGGTGACCTTCTGCAGCTGGTAGCCGTAGATGGCTTGCGGGATCGGCACGCCGGTCTGCTTCACCGACAGCCACACCACCGGGATCATGTAGGCAATGATGAGAATGATGTACTGGGCCACCTGCGTCCAGGTCACGGCGCGCATGCCGCCGAGGAACGAACACACCAGGATGCCGCCGAGGCCGACGAAGATGCCGATCTCGAACGCCAGGCCGGACAGCCGCGCGGTGATCACGCCCACGCCGTAGATCTGCGCCACCACGTAGGTGAACGAGCACAGGATCGCCGCGACGATGCCCAGGAAGCGCGGCACGTTGCCCTCGAAGCGTGCGCCCAGGAAGTCGGGGATGGTGAACTGCCCGAACTTGCGCAGGTACGGTGCCAGGAACAGCGCCACCAGACAGTAGCCGCCGGTCCAACCGAGGATGAACGCCAGGCCTCCGAAGCCGGTCAGGTACAGCGTGCCGGCCATGCCGATGAACGACGCCGCGCTCATCCAGTCGGCGCCGGTGGCCATGCCGTTGTAGATCGCGGGCACGCGCCGGCCCGCCACGTAGTACTCGGCCGCATCCGAGGTGCGGCTCATGATGCCGATGCCGGCATACAGCGCCACGGTGGCGAGAAGGAAGATGAAGCCGATCCAGTTGCGCGGCAGCCCCATCTGCTCGAGCACCGCGAGGACCAGCACGAAGACGACGAAGCCGCCGGTGTACCAGCCGTAGACCTTGTTCAGCTGTGCCTTGAAGGCCCTGTTGGCCGCAGCCCCGCCGCCGGAGCCATGATCGAAACTCACGCCAGCCATGTCATTCCTCCTCGGCAACGCCGAACTGCTGGTCCAGCCGGTTCATGTGCCGGGCGTAGTACCAGATGATCGCGACATAGACGATCAGCGCTCCCTGGGCCGCGACCCAGAAGCTGAACGGCCAGCCAAAGAACGTGAAGTTCAGGTCACGGGCGAAGTACCCGATCACGAACGTCACGAAGAACCAGATGGCGAGCAGAACTGCGGTGATCCGCAGGTTCGCCCGCCAGTACTGGTGATGCCTTTCCGACAATTGCATCGCAGTGCCTCCTAGGTTGCCAATCTCCGGGCTTGCGCCCGCCCCTCGATCCGCCGCGTGGCGCGGCTCACTACTCACTCACACTCGGTTCACGGCGCCAGCCCGGTCTCGCGTTCGAGCTGCGCCGCCACCTTGGGCTCGAAGCGCTGCAGGTGGCGGATGATCTTGCGCGTCTCGTCGGGCTGCTGCCGGTCCAGTTGGACGCGGGCCAGCTGGTACCAGCCGTACGGGCTCATCGGCTGCAGCTTGGTGTTGCGCTCCAGCGCCTCGACGGCTTCGTCCAGGCGGCGCAGGCGGATCAGGGTCAGGCCCAGCCCGTACCAGGCGCGGTCCAGATTCGGATTGAGCTCGACGGCACGGCGGAAGGCGGGGAGGGCCTCGTCGTAGCGGCCGGCATCCTCGAGCAGGTAGGCGAGATTGAACCAGTCGGCGGCGCTGCGCGCCGGATGGTGGGCGACCAGGGCCTGCGCATCGGCAATCGCCGCCTCGACGGCGCCGCGCTGCGCGCGCACCATGGTGCGGCTGGCCAGCGCGTAGGGATCGGCCGGCCACCGCGCCAGCATGGCGTCGAAGCTGCGCTCGGCGGCGGCGTGGCGGCCGAACACCAGCTCCGTGATCGCGCGCAGCTTCAGGCCCCAGTAGGCCAGCGGCTTGGACCTCAGCGACATTGTTCGACTCCGATCTGCAGGCACAGGTTGATCTTCACGATCGTGCTCAGCACCCACACCATCGACAGCAGCACGAAGGCGGCCAGCGGAATGTGGCGGTCGATGACGATGCGGGGCGTGATCAGGCGCGTGCCCTTCACGAACGGGCCGGTGAGCACCTGCAGCAGCTTGTAGAAGAAGTTGCTCTCGCGCTTCTGGCCGGCCAGCAGCCCGAGCAGGAATTGCCCTGCCAGTGCCATCAGTGCAATCTCGGTCACCAGCTTCACCGCAGACACGAACAGCAGCATCCAAAACCCTTGCCAGGAAGGTGCGAGACTGTCGTCCGCGAGCCCTTACAGGTTTCTGACAACCAGGGCTGGATCTCTCGCTTCTCCCCTCCGGGCAAACCCGCAGTCGGAACCTGCAAGGTCTGTCAGACCGCCGCCGCGGGGCCCCATGCCAAAATGCGCCCCTTTCGCAGAAGATCACACCATGGACATCGAACGCATCAACCAGATCGGCACCTCCCTGGCCGACCTGAGCTCGCGCACCGAAGCGCTGCGGAGGTATCTTTGACTACGACCGCAAAGCACTGCGGCTGAACGAGGTCAACGCCGCGCTCGAGAACCCGAACGTCTGGAACGAGCCGAGGCGCGCCCAGGAGCTGGGACGCGAGAAGAAGTCGCTGGAGACAGTGGTCGACACCATCAACCACCTGGCCAGCAACCTCTCCGACAACACCGAGCTGTACGAGATGTCGAAGGCCGACGCGGACTTCGACGGCCTGGCCGCGATCGAGGACGAAGCGGCCAAGCTGCGCGAGATCGTCGAGCAGCTCGAGTTCCGCCGCATGTTCAACAACCCGGCGGACCCGAGCAACTGCTTCATCGACATCCAGGCCGGTGCCGGTGGCACTGAGGCCTGCGACTGGGCGCAGATGCTGCTGCGCCAGTACCTCAAGTACTGCGAACGCAAGGGCTTCAAGACCGAGGTGATGGAAGAGACCGAGGGCGACGTCGCCGGCATCCGCAGCGCCACCATCAAGGTCGAGGGCGAGTACGCATTCGGCCTGCTGCGCACCGAGACCGGCGTGCATCGCCTGGTGCGCAAGAGCCCGTTCGACTCGTCCGGCGGCCGGCACACCAGCTTCGCCAGCCTGTTCGTCTATCCGGAAGTCGACGACTCGATCGAGATCGAGATCAACCCGGCCGACGTTCGCACCGACACCTTCCGCGCCAGCGGCGCCGGCGGACAGCACATCAACAAGACCGACTCGGCGGTGCGCTTGACGCACATTCCCACCGGCATCGTCGTGCAGTGCCAGAACGACCGCAGCCAGCACCGCAATCGGGACGAGGCCTGGCAGATGCTGCGCTCGCGCCTGTACGAGCACGAGATGCGCAAGCAGATGGCCGAGCAGCAAAAGCTCGAGGACAGCAAGACCGACGTCGGCTGGGGCCACCAGATCCGCAGCTACGTGCTCGACCAGAGCCGCATCAAGGACCTGCGCACCAACGTCGAGATCAGCAACACGCAGAAGGTGCTCGACGGCGACCTCGACGCCTTCATCGAGGCGAGCCTCAAGCAGGGCGTGTGACGACGTGGTCGGCGTGCAAGGCTTTCTCTTCGACCTCGACGGCACGCTGATCGACAGCATGCCGCACCACCACGACGCCTGGGTGGCGTGGCATGCGCGGCGCGGCATGACCCTCGACGCCGACGCGTTCTTCGCCGCGACCGCCGGGCGCTCGAACGACGAGATCCTGTCGGAGATGTTCCCGCACGCCACGCCCGGCGAACGGGTGGCCATGGCCGACGAGAAGGAGACGCTGTACCGCGAGTTCGCCGCGCCACGGCTGGCGATGGTGGCCGGCGCGCAGGAATTCGTCGAGCGCTCGCTGGCCGAGGGCCTTCGCCTCGCGGTGTGTACCGCTTCGACGCCCGAGAACATGAAACTCGCCTTCGCGCGCTTTCCGATCGACCGCTGGGTCGAGACGGTCGTCAGCCCCGCGGACAAGGCCTCCGGGCCGTCACCGGGGCGCCGCGCCGGCGACGGCCTGCGCGGCAAGCCGCACCCCGACATCTTCCTCGAGGCGGCACGCCGGCTCGGCCTCGAACCCTCGCGCTGCATCGTCTTCGAGGACGCCCCGCTGGGCATCGAGGCTGCGCGCCGTGCCGGCATGGGCGCGGTGGCGCTGACCACCACCTTGCCCGCGGCTGCCTTTGCCGGCTACCCGAACCTGCTCGCGTGCGCGCCGGACTTCCGCCCGCTCGCGCCCTCTGCCCTGACGAAAGAAGACCACCATGCGTGAAGGCATTGCTCAAGCAGTACGACGCGCCGACTACGCGGCGCCGGCCTACTGGATCCGCAGCGTCGAGCTGACCTTCGACCTCGACCCGACGCGCACCATCGTCGCCAGCCGCATGGCGGTGGTGCGCAACGCGAACGTGCCGTCCGGCTCGCTGCGCCTGCACGGCGAGGACCTCGAGCCGCTGCGCGTGCTGGCCGACGGCCAGAGCGTGTCGTTCCGCAGCGAAGATGGCGAACTGGTGATCGACAGCCCGCCGGACGGCGACTTCACGCTGGAGATCCGCAACACCTGCGCGCCGGAGAAGAACACGCAACTCGCGGGGCTGTACACCTCCGGCGGCGGTCTCTTCACGCAGTGCGAGGCGGAGGGCTTCCGCCGCATCACCTACTTCCTCGACCGCCCCGACGTGATGGCGGTCTACACGGTGACGCTGCGCGCCAGCAAGTCGCGCTACCCGGTGCTGCTGTCCAACGGCAACCTGGTGGAGCAGGGCGATCTCGACAACGGCCGCCACTACGCGAAGTGGCACGACCCCTTCCCCAAGCCCAGCTACCTGTTCGCGCTGGTGGCCGCCGACCTGGTGGCGCGTGAGCAGCACATCCGCACGCGTTCCGGCCGCGACCACCTGCTGCAGGTGTGGGTGCGCCGCGGCGACCTCGACAAGACCGAGCACGCGATGAACTCGCTGATTGCCTCGGTGGTGTGGGACGAGGCGCGCTTCAAGCTGCCGTTGGACCTCGACCGCTTCATGATCGTCGCCGTCGGCGACTTCAACATGGGCGCGATGGAGAACAAGGGCCTGAACATTTTCAACACGAAGTACGTCCTGGCCAACCCGGCCTCCGCCACCGACGCCGACTACCTGGCCATCGAGAGCGTGGTCGGCCACGAGTACTTCCACAACTGGACGGGCAATCGCATCACCTGCCGCGACTGGTTCCAGCTCAGCCTGAAGGAAGGCCTGACGGTCTTTCGTGACCAGGAGTTCAGCATGGACATGGCCGGCAGCGCGACGGCGCGCGCCGTCAAGCGCATCGCCGACGTGCACATGCTGCGCGAGCGGCAGTTCCCCGAGGACGCCGGCAGCATGGCGCACCCGGTGCGGCCCGACGAGTACGTCGAGATCAACAACTTTTACACCGCCACCGTCTACGAGAAGGGCGCCGAGGTGGTGCGCATGATGCAGACGCTGGTGGGCCGCGAGGGTTTCGCCCGCGGCCTCTCGCTGTACTTCGAGCGCCACGACGGCCAGGCGGTGACCTGCGACGACTTCGTGCAGGCCGTCGCCGACGCCAACCCCGGCAGCGAGCTCGCGCGAACGCTGGAGCAGTTCAAGCGCTGGTACAGCCAGTCGGGCACGCCGCGCCTGACGGCGCGCGGCCGCTACGACGCACCGACGCGCACCTACACGCTGGCGCTGGAACAGCACTGCGCGCCGTCGCACGGCCAGGCGGAAAAGCAGCCCTTCGTGATTCCGGTGGCGATGGGCCTGCTGTCGAAGGATGGCCGGCCGCTGCCTCTGCGCCTGGAAGACGAACCGGCGGAGCGAGCCTGCACCGAGCGCGTGCTGGTGCTGGACGAGGAGCGCAGCTTCTTCACCTTCGTCGACGTCGACGCCGAGCCGGTGCCCTCGCTGCTGCGCCAATTCTCGGCGCCGGTGCAACTCGCCGACGGTCTCGACGAAGCCGACCTGCTGGTGCGGCTCGCCCACGACACCGACCCCTTCAACCGCTGGGAGGCCGGCCAGCGACTGGCGCTGGGACGCCTGCTCGGCACGGTGCGCGGCGATGCGCCGCTGCAGCTCGACGAGGCCTTCGTCGACGCGATGCGCGGTGTGCTGCGACACGCACAGCTCGACCCCGCGTTCAAGGAGCTGGTGCTGACGCCGCCCTCCGAAACCTACGTCGCCGAGCAGTTGGACAGCGTCGACCCGCAGCGCATCCATGCCGCCCGTGAAGCGATGGTGCTGCAGCTTGCGCAGTCCCTGCGCAGGGACTGGGAATGGGCCTGGGAGACACACCAGGTCGGCGGCGTCTATTCGCCCGCGCCGACGCCCGCCGGCCGTCGGGCCCTGGCCAATCAGGCGCTGGCGATGCTGTGCATCGACGCGACCGCGCGCGGCGACGTGCTCTGGCAGGGCAGGGCCTACCAGCGCTTCAAGGATGCGACCAACATGACCGACCGCCAGGGGGCGCTGTGGGCCTTGCTGGCCTCGCATTCGGAGATGGCCGACCTGGCGCTGAAGCGCTTTCACGACCTGTTCCGCGACGACGCGCTGGTCATCGACAAGTGGTTCATGCTGCAGGCCCTGGCTCCCGAGCGCGACGGCCGCGTGTTCGCCCGCGCCAAGGCACTGCTCAAGCACCCGGACTTCACGCTGCACAACCCCAACCGCGCGCGCAGCCTGGTGCAGAGGCTGTGCGCCGAGAACCCGGCGGCCTTCCATCGCACCGACGCGGCGGGCTACGTGTTCTGGGCCGAGCGCGTGCTCGAGCTCGACGCCTTCAACCCGCAGCTGGCTGCGCGCATTGCCCGGGTGATGGACCGCTGGGCGCAACTCGCCGAGCCCTACCGCAGCGCCGCGCGCGAGGCGATCGCCCGCGTCGCCGCGCGAGCCGACCTGTCCAACGACGTGCGAGAAGTCGTCACGCGAGCCCTGGAGACCTGAGCCGTGCCCCGAAAGATCAGCCTCACGCAGTACCTCGTCGAACAGCAGCGCGAGCATGGCCACATCTCGGCCGAACTGCGCCTGCTCATCGAAGTGGTCGCCCGCGCCTGCAAGCGCATCGCCATCTCGGTCAACAAGGGCGCGCTCGGCGACGTGCTCGGCAGTGCCGACACGGAGAACGTGCAGGGCGAGGTGCAGAAGAAGCTCGACGTGATCGCCAACGAGGTGCTCATCGAGGCCAACGTCTGGGGCGGCCACCTGGCCGCCATGGCCAGCGAGGAGATGGACTCGATCCATGTCGTGCCCGACCGCTATCCGCAGGGCGAGTACCTGTTGCTGTTCGACCCGCTGGACGGTTCGTCCAACATCGACGTCAACGTCAGCATCGGCACCATCTTCTCGGTGCTGCGCAAGGTCACCAACAGCCGCGGCATCAGCGAGGAAGACTTCCTGCAGCCCGGCAAGCAGCAGGCCGCGGCCGGCTACTGTGTCTATGGCCCGCAGACCACGCTGGTGCTCACCGTCGGCGAGGGCGTCGCCATGTTCACGCTGGACCGGGAAATGGGCTCGTGGGTGCTGACCGCCGAACAGGTGCAGGTCCCGGCGGACACCCGGGAGTTCGCCATCAACATGTCGAACATGCGCCACTGGGCGCCTCCGATGCGCCGCTACATCGACGAATGCCTGGCCGGCAAGGAAGGTCCGCGCGGCAAGGATTTCAACATGCGCTGGGTGGCCAGCATGGTGGCCGACGTGCACCGCATCCTGACGCGCGGGGGCATCTTCATGTACCCCTGGGACCGCCGCGAGCCCGACAAGCCCGGCAAGCTGCGCCTGCTCTACGAGGCCAACCCGATGAGCTTCCTCATCGAGCAGGCCGGCGGCATGGCCACCAGCGGCACGCAGCGCATCCTCGACATCGTGCCGGGCAAGCTGCACGAACGCGTCAGCGTGGTGCTCGGCTCGAAGAACGAGGTCGAGCGCGTCACCGCCTACCACCGCGACGCGGCATAGGCCCGGACCGATGGGCCAGCTCTTTCTCGTGCGTCATGGACAGGCCTCGTTCGGGAGCGAGGACTACGACCGGCTCAGCGATCTCGGCCGCCGCCAGTGCGTGCGCCTGGGCGAGTTCTTCCGCCAGGCGGGCATCGTCTTCGAGGTGGCGCTGACGGGCACGCTGAGACGCCAGGTCGACTCGCTGGCCTGCATCGCCCAGGGCATGCAGATGGCGCCCGAGGCGCAGGCCTGGCCGGGGCTGAACGAATACGACGGCGACGCGCTGGTCGCCGCGCTGAACCCCGAGCCGATCGCACCGCTGCACACGCCCGACGGCGCGCGGGCGCATTTCCGGCTGCTGCGCGAGGGCTTGCAGGCCTGGATGGACGGCCGCACCCGGCCGCAGGGCATGCCCAGCCATGCCGAGTTCGTCGCCGGCATCCGCGAGACGCTCGACCACGTGCGGACGAGCCACGCGGGTGCGGTGCTGATCGTCTCCAGCGGCGGACCGATCGCCACTGCGGTGGCCGACGTGCTCGGTGCGCCGAACCCCGCGGCCATCGAGCTGAACATGCGCATCCGCAACAGCGCGGTGACCGAGTTCGTTTTCAGCCCGAAGCGGCATTCGCTGCTCAGCTTCAACACCCTGCCCCACCTGAGCGACCCGGCGCTGGAGGGCTGGGTCACCTACAGTTGAGGCCTGGCTATAATGCGCGGTTATCGCCGGTGTAGCTCAGTTGGTAGAGCAGCGCATTCGTAATGCGAAGGTCGGGAGTTCGACTCTCTTCACCGGCACCAACCTGGAAAGGGGTTAGCAGCTGCTAACCCCTTTTCTTTTGTACGCCCCCCCAGCGCACGATGGTGCGGGGCGCGGCGGCACCTCCGGACGTCCTCCGGCAGATCCGGCGGGACCCCTCAACTGGGTGGTATGCACACTTATCCCGCTGGCGCGCGCCGCCCGGGCCCGGCCTAATCGCGGCAGGAGGGGCAGCCAGGCGGGATCGACGGTCACGATGACGCTGGCCCTGGCTGCAAGGATGGGATGGCAAAGTACACGTGTGCCGGCTGCAGTCGGCCGCTGCCCAGAAAGGATGCACGCTGCCGCGCCTGCGGCTGGGCCATCGACTACGACAGCGCGTCGACTCGGCGAGCGCGCGTGACGACGCTCGGCGTCGGCTTGTTGGTGGCCCTCGTCGTGGCGTCGGCCTTCGCCATCGCCTACATCGAGCTCCAGTCCTAGAGAGCGAACGGATCGCCGGGCAGCCGCGGCCCTTTCGGGCACGGTCCAGCCGGGCAACGCGACGCGCCGCCCTGCGGCGGTCAGCGTTGATTCCCCTCAATCGCCGCCACGGGGCCGAGCGGCACGCTGACACCGGTCGACCAGAGTGTCCCGATGCCCAGTCCAGTCTCGATGCCCGACACGCGCGGCAGCGCGGCGACCGCCACCGCAGTGCCGGCGTCCGGCAACGCCGCCGTCGCCGATCTGCTGCGCGAGATGGCGGCGCTGCTGCAGGCGCAGGGCGAGGACAACGCGTTTCGCATCGCCGCCTACCGCCATGCCGCCGACACGGTGGCGGCGTGGCCGGAGAGCGTGCGCACGATCTTCGAACGCCACGGGCTGGCCGGGCTGGACGCCATGCCGACCGTCGGCGCGGGCATCGCAGCCGCGATCGGCGAAATTCTGCAGTCCGGCCGCTGGGGCAAGCTGGAGCGCCTGCGCGGTGGGGCGAACCCGGAAGCGCTGTTCCGCACCATCCCCGGCGTGGGGCCGCGGCTCGCGCTGCAACTGCACGACGAACTCGGCGTCGACACGCTGGAGGCGCTGGAGGTCGCCGCGCACGACGGCCGGCTGGAGCGACTGCCCGGGCTCGGCGCGCGCCGCGCCGCTGCGATCCGGGCCGCCCTGACGCAAATGCTCGACCGCGAGCGCGCGATGCGCCGCCGCCACCCTGCGGCGGGAGCGGACCATGCGCCGCCGATCGAGGCCTTGCTCGATGTCGACCGTGCCTTCCGCGCCGGCGCCGAGGCCGGCACGCTGCCCACCATCGCACCACGGCGCTTCAATCCCGAAGGCAAGGCCTGGCTGCCGGTGCTGCACACGCGGCGCGGCGACTGGGGCTTCACCGCGCTGTTCTCGAACACGGCGCGCGCCCACCAACTCGGCCGCGTGCGCGACTGGGTGGTGATCTATGCCGAGGACGGGTCGCATCACGAACGTCAGTACACCGTGGTGACCGCCGGCCGCGGCACGCTCGCGGGGCGGCGCGTGGTGCGCGGGCGCGAGGACGAGTGCCGCTCGTTCTACGCGCCGACCACCCAGGAGAGTTCACCATGAAACTCGGCTCCACGGCCTTTGCGCCGCACGGCGAGATCCCGCGCCGTCACACCTGCGATGGCGACGACATCGCGCCGGCGCTGCAATGGAGCGGGCTTCCCGCCGGTACCCTGAGCCTAGCCCTGATCGTCGACGATCCCGACGCACCGGACCCGGCCGCGCCGCAGCGCACCTGGGTGCATTGGGTGCTCTACGACATCCCGCCTGCTGCCGCCGGCCTGCCCGAGGGCGGCCGCCCGTTGCCGATCGGCACGCGCGAAGGGCGCAACGACTGGCACCGCAGCGGCTGGGGCGGCCCCTGCCCGCCGATCGGCCGGCACCGCTACTTCTTCAAGCTTTACGCCCTCGATGCCGTGTTGCACGACCTCGGCCAACCCGACAAGCACGCGCTCGAACAGGCGATGCGCGGCCATGTGCTCGCGCAGGCGGAACTGGTCGGCACCTACGCGAGGCAGCACCCCTAGGCGCGTCGCCGCGCGCCCGCCCCATGCGCCGGCGCCTCGGTCAGCGGCACCAGCCCGGACGGCGTGTAGCGCCAGGCCTGATGCGACAGCCCGGCAATGGCGCCCGCGGCATCGAGCATCAGGCGCGCGCTGAAGGCCGCGTCGTCGACGCGCGCCTCGAGCAGGAGGCTGGCGTGCGGCCCGGCGGCGCCTTCCTGCACACGCTCGATCAGCACGCCGCGCTGCTCGGTCTCCAGCGTCGCCAGGTCGGGCACGGGCAGCACCTGGGTGGGCTCGTCGGCGTACAGTGGGTCGCCCTCGATCTGCCGGCGGACGCGCTCGAACTCGGCGCCGCGCGCCAGCTGCACGTAGACGATGCGTTGCGCGCCGCCGGCGGCATCGGGCAGCTCGCTGCTCAGAGCGCCCTGCACGCCGGGCACGCGTTCGGCCTCGGCGCTGTGATGCAGACCGGGCGCGAGGTGCCGGCTGACGTGCGTCTGGCCGTTCGGGATCAGCAGCTCGAACAGATGCCGCAGCTGCGGCAGCACGCCGGGGTCCCAGCCGGCACCGACCACCGCGGTGACGCGATACCGCTCGGCCAGGTGCGCGATGTGCGCGTGGTGCTCGCGCAGCGCCTGCCCCTCGAAGGCGGCGCATTCGACGATCGGCACGCGCATCTGCAGCAGTTCCCGCGCGGCGTCGGGGGCCGCCTCGGTGCGCACGCACAGCAGTGCGGCGTCGACCCCGACGAGGTCGCGCACGTGCGACACGAAGGGCGCACCATGGGCACCGCTGAGCGAGGTTTCGTCCAGGGATGCAGCTCGTCGCACCACCCCTGCCAGCGTGAGTTGCGGGGCCTCACGAAGCGCCGCCGCGCAGGCCCTGCCCAGCCGCCCCCAGCCGACCACCGCCAGCCGCAGGCGCGTCATTCCTCGTCCAGATGCGGCGGGCTCGTGCCTTCGGCGGGTTCGCCGGTCTCGGGGTCGATCCAGTCGGCGATGCCGATCTCGCTCTCGGCTTCCTGCAGCGCCTCGCCGGGCTGGGGCGCGCTTTCGTCGGCCGCATCGAGCATGTCGGCGCGCGCGTCCTCCAGCGTCTCGAACGGGCCGAACTCCTGCCGGCCGTCGGGAGCGATCCAGTGGTAGCCGTCGGGCCGCTGCACGATGCGTTCGGGCTCGGCCGGCACCGCCTCCGGAATGGCCGCCACCGCGGGCGGCACGGGCGGTTTCGCATGCTTCGGTGCGTTCATGCCTGCACCCCACCCATGCCGTGCTTGCCCAGGCTGACCCGCTTCGCCTGCAGACCCTGTGCCGCCAGCTCGGCGATGAACTGTACGGCCGTGCCGATCTGCAACTGCTCGAAACGCCCCGAGGCGAGGTTGTCGCGGCCGAAGTAGTACTCCTGGCCATCGGCCGCGCGGATGAAGCCGAAGCCCCCGTCGTCGTTCAGCCTCACGACCTCCCCGTGCAGCTCGCGCGGGTGCTGCTTCTCGTCGCCACGGCGCTGTCGCACCACGTCCTCGAGCTGGCGCGTCATGTCGTCGAAGGCGTCGCGCAGCGCGACATAGACGTCCTCGTGCTCGACCCGGTCCACCACCAGTTCGTGCCCGGGCAACGTCAGGTCGATGCGCACGCCGAACGGCCGGCCCTGGTGCTTGTGCTTCTGCAGCAGGTCGACGACGACACGGCAACTCATGACGTCGCTGGCGAAGCGATCGAGGTGTTCGACCCGCTTGCGCACCGCGTCCTCGACGGCATCGGAACGGTCCATGCCATGAAAAGTGATCTGCACAGGCTGCTTCATGCGCGACTCCGGAGGAGACAGGGGTTCCATGGTGACCTCCATGGCGAGGCCGTCGCTGCGCTGCGTCAATGCGCTGGCGCATCGCGGGGACGGCGGCTGAGCCTTCGGCGTGCCCGCCAGCCGCCGCCGCGCCGGGCACGGTCCGTCGCCGATACTGGCCCCTCCACCACTGCGGCCGGACCGATGAGCACCACCCCGCCTTCCAAGGCCCACGACCTGCGCGGCGCGGCCCGCCTGGCCACCGACGCCACCGCCGGCCTGGCCAGCCTGGTCGAGGCGATGCACGAACGCATCGCACGGCTGCCGGGCTCGCGTGCGGCCCTCGACGGCCGCACCGACGGCCTCAGCGGCCTCGTCTACAAGACCATCCGCGGCGTCACGCGCGTGGCCGGCGGCAGCATCGAAGCGCTGCTCGGCCTGCTCGCCCCGGCGCTGGGCCACTACGAGACCGGCCGCGAGCGCGAAGCCATCGTCGCCGCGCTCAACGGCGTGCTCGGCGATTACCTGGTGGCCAGCGGCAATCCGCTGGCCACGCCGATGGCGCTGCGTCGCGACGGCCAGGCGCTGACGCTGGAGCGCGAGGCGCTCGCCGCCGCACTGGGCGCGCCGAGCGGTCGACTGCTCGTGCTGGTCCATGGCCTGTGCATGAGCGACCTGCAATGGCAGCGCAACGGCCACGACCACGGCGAGGCGCTGGCGCGCGACCTCGGCTGGACGCCGGTCTACCTGCGCTACAACAGCGGCCAGCACGTCTCGATCAATGGCCATGCCTTCGCGCAGCTGATGGCGCGGCTGGTCGAGGCCTGGCCGCAGCCGCTGCAACGCCTGGCCATCGTCGGCCACAGCATGGGCGGGCTGGTGGCGCGCAGCGCGCTGCACCTGGCCGACCAGGCGGGACAGCACTGGAGCGAGAAGGTCGGCGACCTGGTCTTCCTCGGCACGCCGCACCACGGCGCACCACTGGAGCGCGCCGGCCACTGGGTCGACCTGGTGCTTGGCGCCACGCCCTATGCGGCGCCGTTCGCACGGCTCGGCCGCGTGCGCAGCGCCGGCATCACCGATTTGCGCCACGGCCACCTGCTCGACGAGGACTGGGTCGGCCGCGACCGCTTCGCTCGCGGCGGCGACCGCCGCCAGCCGGTGCCGCTGCCCGAGGGCGTGCGCTGCTACGCGCTGGCCGCGAGCCTGGGCGCACACCGCGGCACGCTGAAGGAGCGGTTGCTCGGCGACGGGCTGGTGCCGCTGGACAGTGCGCTAGGCCGCCACAGCGACCCCGCGCGCACCCTGGCCTTCCCGGCCGAACGACAATGGATCGGCCACGGCATGAACCACCTCGACCTGCTCGACCGCGCCGAGGTGTACGCGACCTTGAAGGAGTGGTTGTCATGAGGCAAGCGCTGAGCGCCCTCACCCTGCTCGCGTGCGCCGCGGCGCACGCGCAGGACGATCCGGCGAAGTACTTGAAGTTTGTCGAGGAGCATGCGGCGAACTGCGTGATGCGCAACGCCACGCAGATCCAGGTGAAAAACACGCATCCGACGCGCAGGATCCGCGTCTGGCTCGACCGCTATCACATGGGCGTGGGCACCGGCGACCGATCACGCTCGGAGTTGGCCCCCGGCGCCGAACCCGAGCCGCTGGGCTGCTCGCGCAGCGACGCCGGCACGCAGGAGTGGCGCGTGGTGCGCGCCCAGTTCGTCGACTAGAAGCAGCCTTCCTGGGGCATCTTCATCCGGCAGCTCCACAGGAAGCGCTCGGCGCCCTGCTTGGACGAGCGCCGGTAGGTGGCGGTGGCCTCGTCGGCAATCGCTTCGGGCAGCGGCATGGCCACTGGGGCACCGCTGCTGTTGGTGTAGAAGTTGATGAAGCAGGTGCGGTCGGGCTCGCACAGCAGCTGGATCTGGCGGGCGTAGGCCTGCGCATCCCTGGCCTGTGCAGCCGGCACGATGACGAAGCGCACCAGACCCTGCTGCCCGGCCAACGGCCAGGCCTCTTCCGCCGGCAGGGCGACTGCGGGTAACGCGAGCACGAGCGGCAGGATGCAGCGGGACGCGGACATCATGCGGCAATGGTAGACCCTGCCCGCCCCGGCGGAAAACGCCCTTGCTGCGGTCCGGAGCAAGGTGCACCATCGGCGCTGCCAGTCCGGCGTGCCACCAGGGCAGCAGCCCATGACGACCGCAGTCCTCCCCGGCGCCAAGCGCAAGGCCAGCGGCCTGTACGTGGTCATGGCCTGGGTCTGCGCCGTGATCGCATTCGCTGGCTTCACCCCGACCTACTGGGCACCGCTGGCCTCCGGCCGCTTCACCGGCGCGTCGATCCTGCACCTGCACGGGCTGCTGTTCTCCGCCTGGATGGTGTACTTCATCCTGCAGACCCTGTGGGTCGCCAGCGGTCGTGTCGCCCGCCACCGCTCGCTGGGCCTGCTGGGCGTCTCGCTGGCCACGGCCATGCTCTTCGTCGGCATCTTGGCCGCGCTGCACAGCATCCGGATCGGAGCGGCGCTCGGGCTGGAGGCGCAGAACCGCGCGTTCTCCATCGTGCCGATCAGCATCGTGGTGTTCTTTGCCGCCACCGTGGCGGTGGCGCTGGCGAACCTCCCGCGGCCCGACGTGCACAAGCGGCTCATGCTGGTGGCCACCATTTCGATTCTGCCCCCGGCCTTCGCGCGCCTGCTCGCGCTGGCTGCCGGCGTGCCCTTCTCGCCGGGCCATCCGCCTCCGCTGATGTTCTCGCTTCTGCCGAGTTTCGCCGCGGACCTGCCGCTGCTGGCTGCGATGGTCTGGGACCGCCGCCGTGAAGGTCGCTTCCACCGCACTTACCTGGTGGCCGGCGCCTGCCTGGTGACGTTGCAGGTCGCGCGCGTGTTCCTCGGGCCGACCGCGGCCTGGCAGGCAGTGACGGACTGGCTGCTCGCCTTCGGAGTCTGAGAGCGCGCGCGGACCGGCCGGTGAAGATCGTGGGAAACGCGGATGCCGCGTCCCCGCCGAAGGCGCACCATGACGTCGTCGATGATCCGCTGCCCCGAAGGAAGGACGCCATGGAAAAGAACAAGGCACCGCTGTCACCTGCCGAACTGGCACTGCGTGACGCCGCGCTCGAATACCACCGCATGCCGGTGCGCGGCAAAATCTCGGTCACGCCGACCAAGCCGCTGTCCAACCAGCGGGACCTCTCGCTCGCCTACTCGCCCGGCGTGGCCTATGCCTGCCTGGCCATCGAGCAGGATCCGTCGCTCGCCGCCGAGTACACCTCGCGCGGCAACCTGGTCGGCGTGGTCACCAACGGCACCGCGGTGCTCGGCCTGGGCGACATCGGGCCGCTGGCTGGCAAGCCGGTGATGGAGGGCAAGGGCTGCCTGTTCCAGAAATTCGCCGGCATCGACGTGTTCGACATCGAGCTCGCCGAGCACGACCCGGACAAGCTGGTCGACATCATCGCCGCACTCGAGCCCACCTTGGGAGGCGTCAACCTCGAGGACATCAAGGCGCCGGAGTGCTTCTACATCGAGCGCAAGCTGCGCGAACGCATGACCATCCCGGTCTTCCACGACGACCAGCACGGCACCGCGATCATCTCCGCCGCCGCGGTCATCAACGGGCTGGAACTGGTGGGCAAGAAGATCGGCGAGGTCAAGCTCGCCGTCTCCGGGGCCGGTGCGGCGGCGATCGCCTGCCTGGACCTGCTGGTCGAACTCGGCGTGAAGCGGGAGAACATCTTCGTCTGCGATTCAAAAGGGGTGATCCACGACCGCCGCGAGGACAAGCTCGACGAGTCCAAGAAGCGCTACCAGCAGAAGACCTCCGCGCGCACGCTGGCCGACGTCATGGTCGGCGCCGACGTGGTGCTGGGCTGCTCGGCGGCCGGCGCGATCACGCCGGAGATGGTCACGGGCATGGCGCCCAAGCCGATCATCCTCGCGCTGGCCAACCCGGAGCCGGAGATCCGCCCGGAACTCGCCAAGCAGGCGCGGTCCGATTGCATCATCGCCACCGGCCGCTCGGACTACCCGAACCAGGTCAACAACGTCCTGTGCTTCCCCTACATCTTCCGCGGCGCACTGGACTGCGGCGCGACACGCATCACCGAGGCGATGAAGGTGGCCTGCGTGCGCGAGATCGCCGAGCTGGCCAAGGCCGAGATCAGCGCCGAGGTGGCTTCGGCCTATGCCGGTCGCGAGCTGCGCTTCGGCCCCGACTACATCATCCCCACGCCGTTCGACTCGCGCCTCATCCTGCGCATCGCCCCGGCGGTGGCCAGGGCGGCGGCGGAATCGGGCGTGGCCACGCGGCCGATCGCCGACCTCGAGGCCTACCGCCAGTCGCTCACCCGCTTCGTCACCCACACCGGCATGTTCATGCGGCCGGTGTTCGCCGCCGCGCGCTCGGCGCCTCGGCGGATCGCCTACGCCGAGGGCGAGGACGAGCGCGTGCTGCGCGCGGTGCAGATCGCGCTCGATGAAAGGCTGGTCAAGCCCATTCTCATCGGCCGGCCGGCGGTGATCAGCTCGCGCATCGAGCGCGCCGGTCTGCGCCTCGCGGCGGGGCGCGACTTCGAGGTGGTCAACCCCGAGGACGACGTGCGCTTCCGGCAATACTGGGAGGCCTATCACCGACCCAACGCGCGCAACGGTGTGACGCCGGACATGGCCAAGGCCGCGGTGCGCCGCTCCAACACCACCATCGGCTCGCTGATGGTCCGCCTCGGCGACGCCGACGCGATGCTGTGCGGCCTGGTCGGCCGCTTCGACGCCCACTTCGACCACGTCAAGGAAGTCATCGGTGCAGCGCCCGGCGCGCGCTGCTACGCCACCATGAACGCGCTGATGCTGGACAAGCACACGCTGTTCATCGCCGACACCTTCGTCAACGATGACCCGGACGCCGAGCAACTCGCCGACATCGCCGCGATGGCTGCGGAGGAAGTGCGGCGCTTCGGCATCCCGCCCAAGCTGGCCTTCGTCTCGCACTCGATGTACGGCAGCAGCAAGCGCGCCTCGGCGATCAAGATGCGCGCGGCGCGCGACCTGTTCGTGCAGCGCCATCCCGACGTGCCGGCCGACGGCGAACTGCAGGGCGACGCGGTGTTCAGCGAAGAGCTGCGCAGCGCCATCGTTCCGGACTCGCGCCTGGCCGGCGCCGCCAACGTGCTCATCCTGCCCAACCTGGACGCCGCGAACATCCTCTTCAACGTGCTGAAGATGACCGGCGGCAAGGGCGTCACCGTGGGGCCGATGCTGCTCGGCGTGAGATCGCCGGTGCACATCCTCACGCCGGCGGCCACGGTGCGCCGCATCGTCAACATGACGGCGCTGGCCGTGGCCGACGCCGGCGGGCGCTCACGCGCCTGAGCCGGCGCGGGCTCAGTTGACGACGCGCAGCGCAGGCCGGCGTGCCGCCGCCTTCACCGCATCGCGGCCGGCCGCCTTGGCGGCATAGCAGGCCGCGTCGGCCTGCGCCAGCCAGTCGTCGACGCCCGCCGTTTCGACCGCCAGCGACGCCACGCCCAGGCTGGCGCCGACGCGCAGCGTCTGTCCCTCCCAGTCGAGTGCGATCGCGCCGATCGCCTGGCGCACGTTCTCGGCGATGCGCAGCGCGGTCTCGTGCGCGCAGCGCTCGAGCAGCAGGGCGAACTCGTCGCCGCCGAGCCGCACCACCAGGTCGCTGGCACGCACCCGCGAGGTGATCGCCGCGGCCACCGCCTTGAGCATCGCGTCGCCGGCAGCATGGCCGGCCCTGTCGTTGATCGGCTTGAAGTGGTCGAGGTCGATCATCACCACCTCGGCGGGAATCGAGCGCGGGCGCCCCTCCAGCACGCGGGCCAGGCGCTGCGCGAACAGCTTGCGATTGGCCAGACCGGTGAGCGGGTCGTGGGTGGCCGACCATTCCAGCTGTTCGCGAGCAGCCACCTGATCGGTGATGTCGGCGATGGTCCAGATCGTGCCGGCCGCGGGGTCACCGTCGGACACCGGCCGCCCGCGCAGCTGGCCCCAGAAGCGCGAGCCGTCGGCACGCACCATCTGCCATTCCCCCCACGTAGGCATGCCCTGCGCTGAAGGCGTCGATCACCCGGGGACCGAGCACCAGGTAGTCCTCGCTGGACGCGTAGATGATGCTCGCCGATTGCCCGAGCAGTTGCGCTTCGCTGCGGCCGAACAGCCTGCAGAACTCCTCGCTCACCAGCTCGAAGCGCCTGTCGCGCGTGAAGCAGATGCCCACCGGCGCGGCCGCCATCACCGAGGACAGCTTGCGCAGCACCTCGGCGTTGAACGACTCCAGCTGCGCCCGCTCGGCACTGACGTGGCGCAGCACGCGCGACAGCCGCTCGATCTCGCCGCCGGCGCGCGGCCAGCCACGGTGAACGTCCTGCGACCCGTCGAACAGGTGCTGAGCCCGAAGCGCAAGTTGCGCCAGCGGCCGCAACAGCCACGACACGATGGCCAGGATCGCCAACGACAGCAGGGCGACCAGGCCGCCCGCCCAGACCAGCGCCTGGCGGCGCGCCGCGTGCAGCGGCTCGAGCAGTGCGCCCTCCGGCAAGGCGTTCCAGACCAGCCAGTCGGTGCCGGCCACGCCGGCCACGCTGACCACCTCGCCATGCTGCTCGAGCAGCAGGCCGGCGGGTTCGACCGGGCTGCCGCTGCGCACCCACTGCGTGTGCGCTTCGCTCAGCCGGGTCTCGATCGACAGCGGCTGCAGCAGGGTGCGTCGCATCGGGTGGGCGAGCACCCGGCCCTGCGCGTCGGTGACCACGGTCAGCATCTCCGCCACGTCGCTGTCGACCGTGCCGGCCAGCTCGCCGAGCAGGTCACGGCTGGCCAGCCTCAGGGCGCCGCCGATCACGCCGTAGACGCCCTCGGCATTGACCAGGGGATGGGTGAAGACGATCACCGGTTCGCCGGACACGCGCCCCGGCAACGGCTCCGAGATCATCGGACGCCCGTCGCCGACGGTGCGCCGGAAGTAGGCGCGGTCCGACAGGTCGACGGCCGGCAGGCGCACCCCGCCTTCGTCGGCGTAGGCCCGCATGCGGCCGTCGGCGGCGGCGACGAAGATGTTCGAGAACATGCCGCGGAGCAGCGGCTTGCTGTCGAGGAAGAACTTCAGCCGCACCGGGTCCTTCAGCGTGGACGCGTCGAGACCTCGGCGGCCGTGTTCACCACCGTGGCGAGCTGCCGCTCGCGATGGTTCTCCAGGGTGTCGCGCTCGGCCCGTTCGACCAGCACCATGGCAGTGAGCAGCACGCCCGCCGCCATCGCGGCGATGGCCGAAAGCATGATGCGCAGCTTGATCGAACCGAACGCGGCAGCGAGCCGGCGCGCAAAGACATCCATGCAGCGGTATCGGGCACTGCCGCGTCAGACTTTAGGCCGTTCGGCTCATTTCTTCGTGCCGATGTGTTGCGATGAGGTGATGCCCATCGAGACGTAGATGCTCGTCAGCCCATCCATGCCCACGTCGGCCGGCGTTACCCAGCCGGCCGGCACGTAAAGCAGGCCCCCCCCCACCGGCACCGGCGCCGTGGGCACCAGGACAGCGAGGTAGTCGATCTCGCCCAGGCGCACCGGCTCGGGCGTAGACAGCAGCCCCAGCACCGCCGCGCCCCCGCCGCCGCCGAAGTGCAACCACACCGGGCTCATCGACCTGAGTTTCGAGTCTTCGCGCTGGCCGAACAGCTCGACGAACTTCTTCACCATGTCGTAGACGCTGCGCACGAGCGGAATGCGCTGCATCACGCCGTCGGTGAGCGCCTCCAGCACGACATGCAGACGTGTCTGCACCAGCAGGCCGAGCGCGAAGACGGCGAGCGCCACGGCCAGCACGCCGATCGCATACCCGACCAGTTCGGAGCCGGTGAGCCCGAGTCCGATGCGCATCAAGGTGCCGCCGACCAGGCTCTGCGGGCCGACGTAAGCCACCACCAGGCGCGCGCCCCAGACGAAGATCAGGATCGTCGCGGCCAGCGGCAGCGCGGCCAGCAGCCCGGTGACGAAGACGTTGAGCAGGTGGCGGGAGGTGCGGCGCATGGCGGTGACTCGGCGTGATCGACGCCGGAGTCTGGCATGCCTGCGCGGGCCGCCCCGCTCAACGAGGTGCCGTGCCGCGGTTCTTCAGTTGCTCGCGCTGCTGCGCAGTGAGCACCGCGTCGATGCGCTTGCGCGCCTCGATCGACGCCTCGAACATCTTCTTGTGCGCCTCGGTCATCGTCTCGTAGGACTTGCGCGCCGCCTTCTCGTCGAAGCTGCCATCGCGCCACGCATCACCCATGTGCCAGTCCTGCTCGTGCATGCTGCGCATCAACTCCCATTGCCGGCGCGACATGTCGCGGCGGATCTCCTCGATCTTGCTGCGCTGCTCGGCCGAGAGGTCGAGGTCGTACAGTCCGCCGCCACCGCGGCCCCACATCATCCCCGGGCCCATGCCGTAGCCGCCCATCATGCCCGGCCCCATGCCGTAGCCCGGTCCGTACCCACCCATCATGCCCGGCCCCATGCCGTAGCCGCCCATCATGCCCGGCCCCATGCCGTAACCCGGCCCGTAACCGCCCATCATGCCCGGCCCCATGCCATAGGGCTGCGCGCACGCCGACGTGGCCATGACCAAACCGGCCAGGGTGCTTGCCACTGCCAATCTCATCTCGATCTCCTGTCTCAGTGCAGGACGCCGAGGATGCACCCCGGCACGGCGGGAGGATTGCGCTCGGTCAAGAACAGCGTCGCGAGACGAAATCCTGCACCGCCTGCGCGAACTCTTCCGGGCGCTCGACCACGCTCAGATGCGCCGCATCCAGGACGCGCAGCTCGGCGCCGCCGATGCGCTGGGCGATGGCCTCGGACATCGCCACCGGCGCCCCGACATCCTGCGCGCCGGCGATGACCAGCGCCGGCAGCGACACACCGTCGAGGCGGGACAGCCAGTCGACCGCGGCCACCGCACGGCCGCAGGCGATGTAGCCGTCGGCGGACGTGCGCAGGAAGGTGTCGCGCACGCGTTGCACCGCACCTGGCTGGGCGGCACGGAAGGCGGGCGTGAACCAGCGCTCCATCGTGGCGTCGGCAATGGCGGCCAGGCCGCCCTGCTCGATGGCGGCGATGCGCTGCGCCCACGCCGCGCGTGCCTCGTCGGGGTAGCTCGCGCTGCTGTTGGCGATGACCACGCCGCGCAGCAACTCGGGGTGGCGCACCGCCAGCCCCTGCGCGACCATGCCGCCCATCGACAGGCCGACGAACACCACCGGACCGCGGCCCCACTCGCGGATCACGCGCGCAGCGTCATCGACGAGGTCATCCTGCGCGTAGGGCCCGCTCGGCACGGCCGAGCCGCCGTGACCGCGGTGGTCGTAGCGCAGCACCTCATGGCGACCGGCCAGCACGGCGGCGAAGTCGTCCCACAGGTGCAGGTCGGCGCCGAGCGCGTGGCTCAGCACCACCGGCGTGCCCCCGCCCTGCAGCGCAACGCGGATCTGCGGCGCGCTGAAGGTGTGATGGAGCGCGGCGCGTACGCCGGCGCTCAGCGGTGCGGGCGGCGGCAGCAGGCCCTCGTCGCGCAGGATTTTGGTGGTGATCTTGAACGCCGTGTTGGCCGCCGGCACGCCGCAGTAAATCGCCCCCTGCATCAACGTCTCGCGGATCTTCTCCAGCGGCACGCCGCCGCGCACCGAGGCGCGGCAGTGCAGTTCGAACTCCTCCCAGCGGGCGCCGGCCATGGTCATGCCCAGCACGAGCAGCCGCCGCGTCACCACGTCGAGCCCCGGCCGACCCCAGATGTCCAGCCAGGCGTGGCGCGTCACCAGGTCCTGGAAGTCGGCGTTGAACTGCGTCGTGCCGGACAGCGACTGATCCACCCACTCGTCGCCAAGCACCGCGCGGCGGTGCCTCACGCCGCGTTCGAAATCGTCACTGCGGTCCATGCGGGACTCCTCGTCGTGGGGAAGGGGCACGGCGCGCTCGCGCCTCACGTGTCGCCATGCTCGGCGTCGGCCGGGCGAGGCGCAAGCGCGCTGACCAGCACCTTGTCGACACGCTTGCCGTCCATGTCGACCACCTCGAAGCGCCAGCCGTCCCACTCGACCGAGTCGGTCGTCTGCGGCAGCCGGCCGAGCAGCAGCATGACCATGCCGGCCAGCGTGTTGTAGCGCCCGCGGTCCTCCTCGGGCAACTCCTTCAGATCGAGGCGATCCTTCAGTTCGGGCACGGGGATCAGGCCGTCAAACAGCCAGCTGCCGTCCTCGCGCTTCACCGCCCAGGCGTCTTCGGCCGTGGGCGTCGTGAACTCGCCGGTGATCGCCTCCAGCACGTCGAGCACGGTGATCATGCCCTGCACCGCACCGTACTCGTCGACGACGAAGACGAGCTGAGTCGACGAGGCCTTGAAGTGCTCGAGCAGTTCCATGCCGGACAGCGTCTCGGGCACGAACACCGGCGACTCCAGACTGTCAGCCAGCGACAGCTCGCGCCCTTCCATCGCCTGCTGCAGCAGGCGGTGCGCGCTGACCACGCCGAGCACATCGTCCAGGCTGCCGCGGCACACCGGGTAGCGCGTATGGCCCTCGGCCATCAGCACCGACAGCAGTTCCTCGCGCGTGGCCGTCACGTCGATCCAGACGATCTCGGCGCGCGGGATCATCATCGAGCCGACCTGACGGTCGTCGAGGCGGAAGACGTTGCGCACCATCTGGTGCTCCTGCGCCTCGATGACACCGGCGTCCACGCCTTCGACCAGGCTGGCGGCGATTTCCTCCTCGGTGACGCTGCGGTCCGGGCCGCCGCGGATGCCGAGCAGGCGCAGCGTGCCTTCGGTGCTGAACGACAGCAGCTTGACGAAGGGCCGCGCCCCGATCGACAGCCACTCCATCGGCCGCGCCACCAGCCGCGCGACCGCCTCGGGGAACATCTGTCCCAGCCGCTTGGGCACCAGTTCGCCGAAGATGATGGTCAGGAAGGTGATCACCACCACCACCATGCCCGTGGCCGACAGTTGCGCGGCACGATCCTGCAGGCCGAACGTGGCCACCAGCCACTGCGCGAACGGTGCGGAAAAGGCCGCCTCGCCGACGATGCCGTTGAGCACGCCGATCGAGGTGATGCCGATCTGCACGACGGAGAGGAACTTGGTCGGGTCGTCGTGCAGCGCCATGGCGCGCCGAGCGCCGGCATCGCCAGCCTCCACCATCACGTGCAGCCGCGCCTTGCGGGCGGCGGTGAGGGCCATCTCCGACATGGCGAACAGGCCGTTGAGCAGGATCAGGAAGGTGAGAAGGGCAACGTCCATGCAGGGCGTGCGACAACGCAGGGAGGGCCAGCGTAGCAGAATCGCGCGATGCATTACCTCGTCGGAGACCTGCAGGGCTGCTGCGATGCATTCGAGCGGCTGCTCGCCGGCATCGGCTTCTCGCCCTCGCGCGACCGTCTCGTCGTGCTCGGCGACCTCGTCAACCGCGGCCCCCGGTCACTCGCCACCCTGAGGCGGCTGCGCGAACTCGGCGACGCCGCCACCTGCCTGCTCGGCAACCACGACCTGCATCTGCTCGCCGTGGCCTGCGGCGGCCGCAAGGCACACCGCAGCGACACCTTCGCCGACGTGCTGCAGGCGCCCGACCGCGACGCCTGGCTCGAATGGCTGCGTCGGCGCCGCATGGCGGTGGTCGAGGCTGGCTGGCTGTGCGTGCATGCCGGCATCGTGCCGCAGTGGGACCGCGACGAGACGCTCGCGCGCGCCGCCGAGGTCGAGGCCATGCTCGCCAGCGACGAGCTGGCCGACTTCCTGCACGTCATGTACGCCGACGAGCCGGTGCGCTGGAGCACGACGCTGTCCGGCGACGAACGGCTGCGCTTCATCATCAACGTGCTGACGCGGATCCGCTTCGTCGATGCCGAAGGCCGCCTGGACCTGCAGACCAAGGAGGGCGCGGGGGGAGCGCCGCCGGGCTTCTTTCCCTGGTTCGACGCGCCGGGCCGGCGCACCGAAGGCATGCCGGTCGCCTTCGGCCACTGGTCCACCCTCGGCCTGGTGACGCGGCCCGACCTGCTGGCGCTGGACACCGGCTGCGTGTGGGGCGGCAGCCTCACCGCCGTGCGCGTGGACGGCGGACGGCGCGAGGTGTTCCAGGTGCGCTGCGAGCGGGCGCAACGCCCCGGCTGAGCAAGCGCGCGCCTACAATCCGCGCTCCCGGAAGCGTGGCAGAGTGGTCGATTGCACCGGTCTTGAAAACCGGCGGCTCGCAAGGGCCCGTGAGTTCGAATCTCACCGCTTCCGCCACCAGGCGCATCGTTGCGCATTCTTCCCAACGCCGCTCAGGAGGACCCGCACCGTGATCCATCGTCTGATCCGCGCCGCCGTCGCACTCGCCTGCGCCGCGCTGGCCACGCTGGCCGCCGCGCAGCAGCCCAAGGTCGAGGTCCAGTGGCTGGGCCAGGCCGCCGTGAAGATCACTTCGCCCGGCGGCAAGGTCATCGTCATCGACCCCTGGCTGCTCACCAACCCGAAAACCCCGCCCGAGTTCAAGAAGCTCGAGGCGCTCGGCAAGGTCGACCTGATCCTCGTCACGCACGCGCACTTCGACCACATGGCCGATGCGCCGGCGCTGTCGGCCCTGAACAAGGCACCGGTCTATGCGCCCGCCGGCCTGGCCGACTCGATGGCCACGCTGGGCGTGATGCCTGCCGACATGGCGCCGCGTTTCAACAAGGGCGGCGAGGTGCTGCCCTTCGGCGCGAACGGCGGCATCCGCGTCATCGCCACGCATGCCGAGCACAGCAGCGAGTACCGCTGGAAGAACCCCGAGACCGGCAAGGACGAAATGCGCCTGGGCGGCGAGCCGCTGGGCTTCATCGTCGAACTGGAGAACGGCTTCCGCATCTACCACATGGGCGACACCGGCATCTTCGGCGACATGAAGCTGATTGGCGAGCTCTACAAGCCGGACCTGATCCTGATCCCGATCGGCAACCACTTCGTGATGCCGCCGCAGGTGGCGGCGATGGCCACTCGCGACATGCTCAAGCCGAAGTTCGCCATCCCGATCCACTACGGCACCAACGCGCTGCTGCGCGGCACGCCGAAGGAATACATCGAGGCGATGGGCAGCGCGCCGACCAAGGTGCTGGTGCTCGAGCCCGGCGGCAAGGCGAGCTTCTAGCGCGGCGCTGGCGGCAACCGGTCGTACAGCTCGCCCATGCGGCGCAGCCGCGACGCCGCGTCCGCCGGCAGCTGCTCCCAGACGAAGCGCCACGCCCACCAGCCCGCCGGCTGGCCGGGGAAGTTCATGCGGTGTGCGCTGTCCAGGCCCATCACGTCCTGCAGCGGGTAGACGGCGGTGTCGGCCACGCTCGCACAGGCCGCGCGGACCATGTCCCAGTGGATGGCCCGGCCGTCGGTGGCGAGATACTCGCGCAGGTGGTGGCGCGTGCCTTCAGGCGCGCTGGCCCACCAGCCGACGGTGGTGTCGTTGTCGTGGCTGCCGGTGTAGACGACGGTGTCGGGCTCGTACCGGTGCGGCAGGAAACGCCGCTCGGCGGCCTGGTCCTCCCCCCAGGCGAACTGCAGGATGCGCATGCCGGGGAAAGCGAAGGCACGGCGCAGGGCATCCACGTCCGGCGTGATCACGCCGAGGTCTTCGGCAATGATGGGCAAGGGTCCCAGCGCGTCGGCGACGGCGCGGAACAGCGCCTCGCCGGGGCCGGGCTCCCAGTGGCCCCTCTGCGCCGTGGGCTCCGAGACCCGGATCTCCCAATGTGCGGCAAAGCCGCGGAAGTGGTCGATGCGCACGATGTCGACCAGTTCGAAGGTGCGCCGCACGCGCTCGATCCACCAGGCATAGCCCGCCTGGGCATGCGCGCTCCAGCGGTACAGCGGGTTGCCCCAGCGCTGGCCGGTGGCGCTGAAGCCGTCCGGCGGCACGCCGGCGACGACCGTGGGACGGCCCTGCGCGTCCAGGTCGAACAGATGCGGCTGTGCCCACACGTCGGCGCTCTGGTAGGCGAGGAAGATCGGCATGTCGCCGACGATGCGCACGCCGCGCGCATGAGCGTGCTCGCGCACGCGCGCCCACTGGCGGAAGAAGCACCACTGGCAGAAGGTCCAGAAGGCGATGCGCGTGGCATGCACGCGTCGTGCCGCCTCGAGTGCCGCCGGCTCGCGCGAGGCGAGGCCGTCGGGCCACTCGCACCAGTCGCGCCAGCCCTGGTGCTCGGCCAGCGCCATGAACAGCGCGTAGTCCGGCAGCCAGTCCGCATGGCGCCGCACGAAGTCGTCCAGGTCGGCGCGCTCTTCGGCGCGGGCGCTCGCGGCAAAACGTTCAGCGGCCAGGGCAAGGCGCGCCATGCGGAACGGCACCATGGCAGCGAAGTCCACGCGCCGCGCCTGCAGGCCTGCGTCGGGCGCGATCTCGTCGGCACGCAGCCAGCCGCGCCGCTGCAGCTCGCCGAGCTCGATCAACAGCACGTTGCCGGCGAAGGCCGAATTGCTCATGTAGGGCGAGTCGCCCGGGCCGATGCCGCCCAGCGGCAGAACCTGCCAGAGCGACTGGCCGGCCTCGGCCAGCCAGTCGACGAAGCGGTCGGCGTCGGGACCGAAGTCGCCGCTGCCGTGCGGGCCGGGCAGCGAGGTGGGATGCAGCAGGATGCCGCTGCGACGCGGGAAGCGCATGGGGTCTCCGTCCTTGGGTCGCGCGCGGTGTCGGCGCGTGCAGGCGAGAGGCTACAGTGCCGAACCGGCTGCAGGCCCTCTCCGAGTTACATCGCATGAACGAAACCTGGTCGCCCGCGAGCTGGCGACAGCGTCCGGCGCGGCAGCTGCCGGCCTATCCCGACACCGGAGCGCTGGCCGATGCCGAGCATCGGCTCGCCGCCTGGCCGGCGCTGATCTTCCCCGGGGAAGCCGATGCCCTGCGCGAGCGCCTCGCCGCGGTGGCGCGCGGCGAGGCCTTCCTGCTGCAGGGCGGCGACT
This sequence comes from uncultured Piscinibacter sp., assembly GCF_937952055.1. GTDB lineage: Bacteria > Pseudomonadota > Gammaproteobacteria > Burkholderiales > Burkholderiaceae_C > Piscinibacter. Next base: position 578,573 of record NZ_CALFYO010000019.1, on the reverse strand, counting down.
GTGCCGAGAGCTTCGACGAGCTCGGCAGCGCCACCGTGAGCGACACCTTTCGCGTCATCCTGCAGATGGCGGTGGTGCTGACCTACGGCGCCGCCTGCCCGGTGGTCAAGCTCGGGCGCATCGCCGGGCAGTTCGCCAAGCCGCGCTCGTCGGACGTGGAATCCGTCGGCGACGTCACCCTGCCTTCCTACCGCGGCGACATCGTCAACGGCAGCGAGTTCAGCGCGGCGGCACGCACGCCCGACCCGCAGCGGTTGCTGCGCGCCTACTCGCACTCGGCCTCGGTGCTGAACCTGCTGCGTGCGCTGGCGCATGGCGGCTTCGCCGACCTGCACCAGGTGCACCGCTGGACCGCCGACTTCGTGCGGCAGAGCCCGCAGGGCGAGCGCTTCGAGGCGCTGGCGGGTCGCATCACCGACTGCCTCGCCTTCATGGAAGCCTGCGGCTTCGACGCGGCACGCACGCCGCAGCTGCACGCGGTGGAGTTCTGGACCTCGCACGAGGCGCTGCACCTGCACTACGAACAGGCGCTGACGCGGCGCTACGAGGGCAGCGATCGCTGGTACGGCGGTTCAGCGCACCTGCTGTGGATCGGCGAGCGCACGCGCGAGCTCGACGGTGCGCATGTGGAGTACCTGCGCGGCCTGGCCAACCCGATCGGCGTGAAGCTGGGACCGAAGGTCACGACGGACGAGCTGCTGCCCCTGCTCGACCGGCTGGACCCGCAGCGGGTCAGCGGCCGCGTCGTGCTCATCACGCGCATGGGCGCGGGCCGGCTGCCCGAGCGGCTGCCGTCGCTGGTGCGCGCGGTGCGCGCTGCCGGCCGCACGCCGGTGTGGTGCTGCGATCCGATGCACGGCAACACCGTGACCAGCGCGAGCGGCTACAAGACGCGCGACTTCGCCAGCATCGCCGCCGAGGTGCGCGAATTCTTCGCGGTGCACGCCGCCGAGGGCAGCCATGCCGGCGGCCTGCACTTCGAGATGACCGGACAGGACGTCACCGAGTGCCGGGGCGGGGCGCAAGGCATCACCGACCAGGGCCTGGCGCAGCGCTACCGCAGCGCCTGCGACCCGCGGCTGAACGGTTCGCAGAGCCTGGAACTCGCCTTCATGGTGGCCGAGATGCTGAAGGCCGGGCGCCGTCAGGCGGCCTGACGCGCCGCCCACGCGGCAAACAGCCGGTGCAGCTGTTCGAGGCCGTCGGTCAGCGCCGCTGGGCCCGGCTGCAGGATGTCGCAGCTCTTGATCTCGTGCAGCTCATGCTCCCGCACGGCCGGCACGTCCTGCCAGCCGGGCCGCTCGCCGACGCGCTCGGAGCGGAACTTCTTGCCGCACCAGCTGCCGACGATGAGGTCCGGCGCGCGACGTGCCGGCTCCAGCGCGTTGGCGACGACACGGTCGCGGCCCATGCGCTGCACGGCGAGTTCGGGAAAGACATCGTCGCCGCCGGCGATCGTGATCAGCTCGCTGACCCACTGGATCGCGCTGATCATCGGCTCGTCCCATTCCTCGAAGTAGACGCGCGGTCGGCGCGGCCAGTCCGCGGCCGTCGCCGCGATCTCGCGATGTCGCCGCGCGCAGCCGCTCACCCAGGCCTCGGCCTCGGCGCTGCGACCGACCAGCGCGGCCACCATGCGCAAGGTGGCGAAGATCTCCGCGACGCTGCGTTGGTTCGTGACCAGCACGACGAGGCCGGCGCGGATCAGCTTGTCGGCCAGCGCCGCCTGCATGTCGGAAAAGCCGACGACAAGGTCCGGCCGCAGCTCGACGATGCGCTCGACCTTGCCGTCGAGGAAGGCCGAGACACGCGGCTTCTCCTGGCGGGCGCGGCGCGGCCGCACGGTGTAGCCTGAGATGCCGACGATGCGCGATTCCTCGCCGAGCAGGTAGAGCCACTCGGTCGTCTCCTCGGTGAGGCAGACGATGCGGCGGGGACCGTGCGCAGATTCCGACATGGCCCGCGAGCATACGATGCCGCGTATGCTCGCGGGCCATGAGCCCGCCGATCCCCGCCCGCAAGCCGCACGACGTCTCCCTGCACGGCGAGACGCGCGTCGACGACTGGTACTGGCTGCGCGACCGCGACGATCCGGAGGTCATCGCCCACCTTCATGCCGAGAACGCCCATACGCAGGCCTGGTTCGCGCCACTGCAAGAGTTGAAGGCGAGCCTCTACGACGAGATGCTCGGCCGCATCCAGGAGGACGACGACGAGGTGCCGTGGCGCAAGAATGGCTGGTGGTACTGGAGCCGCACCGGCAAGGGCCGCCAGTACGAGACCTGGCTGCGCCGGCGCGACGAGCCAGGCGCCGCCGAGCAGGAGATGCTCGACCTCAACGAGCTCGGCGAGGGCAAGCCCTTCCTGCAGCTTGGCGCGTTCGACGTCAGTCCGGACTCGACCCTGCTCGCCTACTCGCTGGACGAGACCGGCGCACTGGACTACACGCTGCGCGTGCGCGACCTCGCCAGCGGCGAGGACCTGCCTCTGGCGATCGAGAAGACCGAAGGCGCCGCCTGGGGCAACGACAGCCGCACGCTGTATTACCTGACCAAGGACGCGGCGCGGCGCACGCACCGCGTCTGGCGCCATCGCCTCGGCGCGGCCGGGCCCGACGAACTGCTGCTGGAAGAGTCCGACGAACTGTTCTGGCTGGACCTCGGCAAGACGCGCGATGAGCGCTACGTGGTGATCTCCAGCGCAAGCAAGGACACCACCGAGCTGCACGTCATCGACGCGGACGACCCGCGTGCGAGGCCGCGCGTGGTGCTGCCTCGCCGCCCCGGCATCGAGATGTCGATGGACCACCGCCACGGCCGCTTCTACCTGCTCGTCAACGACCGCGGCCGCAATTTCCGACTCGTCGAGACCGCGGACCTTTACCCTTCGCTCGACGACGCGCGCGAGCTGATCGCCCACCGCGACGACGTGATGCTGGAGGATGTGGACCTGTTCGAACGCTGGATGGTGGTGCAGGAGCGCGACCGCGGCGTGCAGAAGCTGCGCGTGCGCGAACTCGCCAGCGGACGCGACTGGCATATCCCGTTCGACGAGACGGTGTATGCGGCCGCCGGCGACATCAACGAGGAGTTCGACAGCGACGTCTACCGCATCGGCTACACCTCGCTGGTCACGCCACACTCGGTCTACGACGTCGACATGCGCAGCGGCGAGCGCACGCTGAGGAAGCGCCAGCCGGTGCTCGGCGGCTACGACCCAGCGCGCTATGCGAGCGAGCAGATGCTGGCGCGCGCCGACGACGGCACCGAAGTGCCCGTCTCGCTGGTGTGGCGCCGCGACCTCCGCCACGGTGCGCCGCAGCCGCTGCTGATGTACGGCTACGGCGCCTACGGCATCCCGATGGACGTCTACTTCTCGTCATCGCGACTGTCCCTGCTCGACCGTGGCGTGGTGTTCGCGATCGCCCACGTGCGCGGCGGCGGCGACCGCGGCCGGATCTGGTACGACGAGGGCAAGCTGTCCAGGAAGTCGAACAGCTTCGGCGACTTCGTCGCCTGCGCCCGTGCGCTGATCGATCAGGGCTGGACCTCGCCGGCGCAACTCATCGTCGAAGGCGGCAGCGCCGGCGGCCTGCTGGTGACGGCCTCGGCCAACCAGCGTCCGGACCTGTTCCGCGCGGTGGTGGCCGAGGTACCGTTCGTCGACGTCATCAACACCATGCTCGACGAGTCGCTGCCGCTGACGGTTGGCGAGTTCCTCGAATGGGGCAATCCGAAGCGGCGCGAGGACTACGAGGCGATGCGGCGCTATTCACCCTACGACAACCTGCGCGCGACCGACTATCCGGCGATGTACCTGCGCGCCGGACTGCACGACAGCCAGGTGCCCTACTGGGAGGCCGCCAAGTTCGCCGCCCGGCTGCGGACGCTGAAGACCGACGACCGCCCTGTGCTGCTGGCGATCAACATGGACGCCGGCCATGGCGGCGCCTCGGGACGCTACGACGCGCTGAGCGAGCGCGCCGAGGTGTTGAGCTTCATGCTCGCGACATGGGGACTGGCCTGACGGCCTGCATTCACTGCAGGCGCGACGCCTTCAGACGCTCCAGCTTGCCCGCATAGAGCTCGCGATCGACCGGGCGCGTGCTGGACTGCAGTGCCAGCGCCAGCTGCCGCTGTGCGGCCTCGAACTCGCCGAGACCGTGCAGCGCGACCGCCAGGCCGAAGTGGAACTCGTGGTAGTAGGCGGCGCGCGCCACCTCCTTCTCGAACAGCACCTTGGCCTGCGCATAGTCGCGCCGCTCCAGCGCCGCGACGCCGGCGTGGAAGTAGTGGAACGGCGCCACCGGCTCGACGCGCGCCAGCTGCGCCAGCACGGCCTGCGCCTGCGCGACCCTGCCCTGCTCGGCATAGGTCTTCGCCAGGTTCGAGAGCGCCGCGACATTGGCAGGCTCGACCTCGAGCAGCCGCGTCAGCACGCGCTCGGCCTGCGCCAGCGCACCGCGCCGCAGGTAGACCACCGCCAGCGTGTTGTGGGCGGCGAGGAAGGTGGCTTCGGTGCCGATGGCCGCACGCGCCCACCAGTAGGCATCGTCCGTCCGCCCCGCGGCCAAGCTCTCGGCGGCACGGTTGTTCATGAACATCGCCACCACGGTGGACTCGCCGATCACGCGGGAGTGCTGGCGCTGGCCGGGCAACGGCGGGTCGAAGTCGATCGTCGCCGCCTCGACCATGTCGAAGCGCGCGCGCCGCTCCGCCATCGGGCTGGACAAGGTCAGGTTGACATGGCCGCTGGACACCAGCAGGTCACCGCTGCGTCCCCAGGTCTCCTCCACGAACACATGGTGGTACTGCACCGGCACGCCGAGGTGACGTGCCAGTGCCGTGGTCATGATCACCAGCGAGAGGCAATTGCCGCTGCGCGCCTCGAAGGCCTGGGCCGCGTTGCGCGTCACCGCGGCGTCGTATTCCAGGCGGAGTTCGCCGCGGCGGTACAGGGCGTCGACCAGGGCCGCGCGAGCGCCCTTGGTGCGCACGGCGGCGGCGAGGTCCACGTCCAGGTAATGCCGCATGGCGTCGGACAGTGCGAACAGCTGCGAGGCTTCGACCGGCTCGGAGGGGGGAGCGAACAGCGTGTCGTCCAACACCGTCGCCTCGGGCGCTGGTGGAGGTGCCGTCGCGCACGACGACAGCAGCAGGGCAAGGACGACGGCGAGCAGGCGCTTCATGCGGGCCTCCGCGCGCACCAGGCGCGACAACCGGATACCTTACTCCACTCAGTCGCGCCCTGCAGGTCCCGGCTCGACGACCGGCATCTGGCCGATCCAACTGCGCTCCATCTCGTCGAACAGGGAGTGCGAGGCTTCCGTGACTTCCAGGCTGCCTGGGCGGGTTTCGGTGTCTTCGTCGGCTGCCGCAGGCGAACGGCGCGCGATCGCCGAGGCGATGCGCCTGCGCAACTCCGAAAGCGCTTCCGACGGCTCGTCGCGCGCAAGCAAGTCGAGTTGCTCCAGGCCCTTGGCCAGCACCGGCACGGGCACTTCTTGCCTGAGCGCGCGCGAGCCGAAGCACGCCAGCTGCTGCTCGATGTAGCCCAGGTGACGCATCAGATGCCGCGCCTCGGGGTGGCGCCGCAGCAGCGCGCGCAACTCTTCGTGACCTCGCCGCAGCGCCTCGCCCGCAGAGGCCGAAGTGCTCGTCGCCGACACGTCTTTCGGCGCCTCGCCGAAGACCAGGTGCAGTTGGACGCCGCGCCGCTCGATCTTCAGGGGCCTCTTGAACAGCCCGCTCATCCATTGGGCGCTTCGGGTGGCTTGGGGGCCGGTGGTGGGCTTGCGGGACGGCATGGCGAGGAGGAGGATTGTGAGATGGGAGATTGCCACGCTTTATTGCGTCCCGAGGTGATGAAGCGGCCTCTTCCACGAATTAATCCCGATTGCGAGGACCGCCATGACTTCAACCTTCCGTCGCCTGGCCCTGGCGCTCGCGGCCAGCCTGGCCGCACCGATCGCCGCCGCCGGCACCGTCACCGTGAGCTACGACGCGCAGGGCACGTACACCGATGCCGGCACCACGCCGACCGAGCGTGAGCAGCGGCTGGCTGAGCTCGCCGCGCACCTGAAGGCGCTGGGCGAGAAGCGCCTCGGGCCGGACCGCACGCTCAGCGTGGAGCTGATCGACCTCGACCTCACCGGCACGCTGCGACCGTCGCGTCACCCATCGGGCGATGTGCGCGTGGTGCAGAGCCGCGCCGACGGCCCGCGCATCGAGCTGCGCTACGTGCTGCGCGATGCGTCCAAGGAGATCGCTGCCGGCCGGGAGACGCTGCACAATGCCAGTCTGCCGCGCATCGATCGCCCCCAGGACGCCACCGGCGCCGATCCGCTGCGTCACGAGAAGAAGCTGCTCGACCAGTGGTTCGAGGCCCGCTTCGGCCGCCCGCAGTGACGACCACGGTTCACGTCGGGCCGGCGTGAAATCCTGCCGCTGTTCCAACGACCGGCAGCGGCCGGGCAGCGGTAGTCTGTGCACGCATCCCACTCGCCGTACATCGCCGTGGCTCCATTCGACATCAATTCCATCGCCGCACTGACGATCTCGGCGCTGCTCCTCGCCTGGCTGTGGGCGCGCCGTCGCGGCAGCGGCCGTTCCGCGGCCCGCAAGAGGCCGGCCGAAGCGCTGGACACCGTGCAGTCCTGGACGCCACAGGCAGTGCGCGTGCTCACGCTGCCGGAGCGCCAGGCCTACGACCTGGTGAACAGGGCGCTGCCGAACCGCCTGGTACTCGCGCAGGTGCCGCTGGCGCGCTTCATCAGTGTCCCGACACGGCACTCGTACAGCGACTGGCTCACCCGCGTCGGTCGCCTCACGGTGGACCTGCTGGTGTGTGACAAGAGCTCACGGGTGGTCGCCGTCGTCGACATCCGTGCTGCCGCTCAGTCGCCGCGCAGTGTGCGCCGCCACGAGCGCATGGCACAGGTGCTGCAAGCCGCCGGTGTGCGGGTGCTGCAATGGAACGCGGACGCGCTCCCCAGCCCGGCCGAAGTGCGCGCCCTCTTCCGAGTTCAGGGTGCCGAGGCCGAAGAGGAGGTGCTCGGCCCGGGTGGCAAACGCCTGTTGCCGGTGCCCGAGATGGTCGAGGTGCTGGCCGACGGCGACGAGGCCGCGCTCGCCGGTCCGCAGTTCGACCCCGTCTCGTCGGACTACTTCGACGACCTCGAGGCGCTGGCGCCGCGCGTCGGCGGCTCGCGAAATTGACCCCGCAACAAGCGGCTACAGCGGGCAACATCGCGTAGCGGGCCGGACCGCTAGCATCGGCGCCATGCCGTCGCCAAGAGACAAGAACCGGCGCAAGTCACCATCGCCATGAACAAGCAGGGCACCATCGTCCGCTGGGATGCCGACCGCGGCTTCGGCTTCGTGCGCGGCGCGGGTACCGACGCCGACGTGTTCTTCCACGTTCGCGACTTCCGGGGCGGCCGCACCGCGCCCGCCGAGGGCCTGCAGGTGCGTTACGAGGAGATCCACGTCGGCGGCAAGGGGCCGCGCGCGATGGCGGTGACGCCGCTCGACTATATCGATCCGCGCCGACCGCCGCCGCCCGTCGAGACGGGCCGCCGCAGCGGCAGCCGCCGCGTGCCGCCACCGCCGCACGTGGCCGCCGAGATGCGCGCCATGCTGCTGCTCGTGCCGGCCTATGTCGCGCTGCTGGTGTGGGCGGCATGGACACAGCGCCTGCTGGTGCCGGTGGTGCTGGCGGCGCCGCTGGTCAGCGTGCTGACCTTCTACCTCTACTGGCGCGACAAGTTCGCCGCCCAGCGTGGCGCCTGGAGAACGCCGGAGAACCTGCTGCACGCGGTGAGCCTGGCCGGCGGCTGGCCGGGGGCCTGGTTCGCGCAGCGGCTGCTGCGCCACAAGTCGGCGAAGGTAGCCTTCCGGCAGGTCTACTGGGGCACGGTGGCGATGCACTGGGCGATGCTGGCCCTGTGGCTGTACAGCGCGCCGGCTCGATGAGCGGCTTTCACACCAGCACGTCGAGCAGACTTCCCGTCATGTCGCGCTCGACACGCAGCGTCTGCAGGTTGGCGCGGTAGACGACGCTCGACACCATCCGATCGACGATGTCCTCGGCCAGCGCATCGCCTGGCGCGGCGGCACGCATGAGGCTGGTGTGCACGCCGCCAGCCGGCTCGGCGCGCTGCAGCACCTGCTGGCGGTGAAAGCCCGGCGTCTGCGCGTTGGCGATGTTGTGCGCCGCACTCTGCAGGTGTAGCGACGCGGCGTTCAGCCCCGACAGGGCGGTCGACGAGATCGGGCTCATGGCGCGCTCCTTCGGCACGGTGTTCGGCCGTTGCCGGCGGAACTTGAGCCCGGCGGCGCGCCGCCCTGGTCGAACCCGAGCAGTGCGTCACTCATACGGTTGTCATCGTTCGATTGGATCGGTGCCCCGCACCCAGAGCGAGGGCTCGATCTGGTGGAGCTGGGTGCAACTGCCGCGGCGCCGTTCACGCGCCGCGGCGCAGGCGCTGGAACAACGACACGCCTGTCAGCACCAGCGCGCCTGCAACGATGCCGGCGAGGCCGTCGGCCAGCGTCGGCAGCAGGGTCGCCGCCAGCGGGCCCATGCCGTGCGTCCAGGCCTGCATCGCGTGGTGCAGCGGCGGGACACCGTGCACCAGGATGCCGCCGCCGACGAGGAACATCGCCGCGGTGCCGGCGATCGACAGTCCCTTCATCAACCACGGCGCGGCGCGCAGGATGCCGGCGCCGAGTGCACGCGCGTAGCCGCCGTCGCAGCGGCTCAGCCACAGGCCGGCGTCGTCGAGCTTGACGATGCCGGCCACCACGCCGTACACGCCCACCGTCATCACCAGCGCGATGCCGGCCACCACCGAGGCCTGGGTCACGAAAGGGGCCGTGGCCACCGTACCCAGCGTGATGGCGATGATCTCCGCGGAGAGGATAAAGTCGGTACGCACCGCACCCTTGATCTTGTCGCGCTCGAAGGCGACCAGGTCGACCGATGGGTCGGTCAGCGCCCTGGCCAGTTGCGCCTTGTGCGCCTCGTCCGCCTGGGCACCGTGCAGGAACCGGTGGGCGAGCTTCTCGAAGCCCTCGAAGCACAGGAACGCACCACCGACCATCAGCAGCGGCGTGATCAGCATCGGCAACAGGGCACTGATGACCAGCGCCGCCGGGACCAGCATCACCTTGTTCAGCAGCGAGCCCTTGGCCACCGCCCAGACCACCGGCAGCTCGCGGTCGGCGCTCACGCCGGTGACCTGCTGCGCGTTCAGCGCGAGGTCGTCGCCGAGCACCCCGGCGGTCTTCTTGGCCGCCACCTTGGAGAGAATGGCCACGTCGTCGAGCACGGTGGCGATATCGTCGAGCAAGGCAAGAAGGCTGCTGGCCATGGGATGTTCTTGTCGATGCGGCTGCGAGGGGGAGGGATGGACGCGCCCGCGGGGTGCCCGCATCGTAGCCGCACCGCGTTGCGCCGCTGGCGGATCGGCACAACAATCGCTCGCCCCTCGGAGACCACCGCTTGAAGCTCTTCATCTCCTACCCGTCCGACCAGAAGAACCTGGCCGAGCGGCTGCGCCTCGCGCTCGAGGCCGAGGACCACGAGGTCTTCACCGACCGTGCCGAGCTCAAGGAAGGTGAGCCTTACCACGAAGCGCTGCGCGAGGCGATCGAGGATGCCGACGCGCTGGTATTTCTGATCACGCCGCGCTCGGTGGCACCGGGCAGCTATGCGCTGACCGAGCTCGACGTCGCGCAGCGGCGCTGGCGCAGCGCTCGCGGCCGCGTGCTGCCAGTGATGGCCGCGCCCACGCCGATGGACAGCATCCCACCCTACCTGCGCTCGGTGACGCTGCTGCAGCCGAAGGGCGATCTCGTCGCCGAGACGCTCGCCGCGGTCGACCGCCTGCCCCGCACGCCGCCGCTGCGCCGGTGGATCGGCGCAGCCGGCATCCTGGTGCTCGTCGCGGCCGCCGTGCTCTACGGCATCCAGCACACCCAGGAGAAGCGCGCGCAGGAGAAGGCGCGCGTCGAGCTGCAGACGGCCGAGCTGGCCGCCGTGGTCCAGCTGTGCGAGGCGGGCAGCCACGCGGTGGCGTGGAAGCAGTTCGCCACCCTCCTCGCCAGCCGCCCGGGCGACGACGCGGTGCGCATCGCGCGCGAGGACTGTGGCATGCGCTGGCTGCGCGAGATGCGCATCGCCGGCGACAAGGAGACGTTCTCGGCGCTGGTCGAAGCCGTCCAGCCGGTGCTGGCGCAGGGCCTGGCCACGGCGCACGGTGAGCGGCGCGCCGACCTCGCCGCTCACCTCGGCTGGGCCGCCTTCCTGCGCAGCCGCGACGGCGTGACCGCGCCCGACCCGGTGCCCCTGTACAAGGCCGCGCTGGCCGATGACCCGGCCAACATCTACGCGCACGGCATGTGGGCGCACCACATCGCATGGACCACCGGCCGACTCGACGACGAGGTGCGCAGTCACCTCGAAGCGGCCGTGAAGAGCACGCGAGAGCGGCCTTGGCTGCGGCGCCTGCAATTTTCCATCGCCTTCAACCGTGCCATGCACCACGGCTATGCGCTCGAGGTGGCCAACCAGATGCGCGCCAACGGCGAGACGCCCGATGCCGCGCAGCGCGACCTGGTCTGGCGCCGATTGATCGACTGGTCGCTGCTTGCGCCCGAGACCGAGCGCGAACAGGTGCTGTCATTCCTCAGCCCGGCCGATGCGCTGGCCACCTTCGAGTGGCTCTATCCCGAGGCGCAGACGGTGGCGGACCGACAGCCACTGCACCGCTACGCGCTGGCGCTGCTGCGCGCGCGCGTCGGCCGGCACGAGGAGGCACGCGACGCGCTGGAGGCGCTGCACAAGGCGTTGAAGGCGGAGGGGTCGGACAGTCGTCTCAGCCGCGCCACCACGCAGTTGCTCGTGCAGCTCGGCAAACCCCCGGGTTCATGACGGACTGTGGTCGAAGGCGGATCGAGCGGCCCGGACGTCCCGATGGCCACTCATCCGGCGAAACTCAGTGGCAACGCTGCACGGCCGGCGTGGCGAACTCGCGACCGACCACGGCGCGGGCGTAGAGGTAGTTGCCGCGGGCACGCTCGCTGAGCGCATCCATGTCGACATGACCCTCGGCGTCGCAGGGGAACGCCAGCGCCCGGCCTTCGTTGAACAGCGACTGGAACCGCAGTTCGTAGCCGACCTGCCCCGGCAGGGGCATCATGCCTGTGTCCATGTTGCGATCCTCCTGCAACAGTACGGTGCACACGATGCAAGACTAGGCAGCCATTGGCGGTGTCGCCATGGACGCCCGCCGCGAGCGGCTGTCCGTGCATGTCCATGCATCGTGTACGAAACGCGCTGACAGCACATCCCGCTGACGCGGGAGGGAGACCTCCCTATTCGGGCGGTGGACGCTCAGGCGACCGTGAGCACCTTGCCGATGGCGGAAGGGTCGTCGACCAGGCGCACCATCAGCGCCGCCAGGTCTTCGCGCGGGATGCCGCGCCAGCCCCAGCGCAGGTTCTCGCCGACATGGAGCACGCCGCCGGCCGGCGCGTGCGACAGGCGCGCCGGGCGCAGCACGGTCCAGCGCAGCGCGCTGCCGCGCACCAGCGCTTCCTGGCGCTCCCTGTCGGCCATCACCTCGGGCATCAGCCACTGCAGGCAGTGGCCGAGGCCGAGCACACCGGCGGCCACCGAGTTGCCCACGCCGGCCGAACCCATCAGCACAAGGCGCGACACGCCGGCCTCGCTCATCGCCGCGACCACATGCCGCGTGGCCAGCGCCGCCCGCGGCACGACGCGCCGCCGCGATTCGCGCTCGTGCCACGCCTCGGGCTTGTGACCGACGAGACACAGCACCGCATCGTGGCCCTCGAGCAATCCTTGCAGGCTGCACGGCAACAGTGGGTCGGCGTGCACGATCGCCAAGCCCTCGTGTGCCAACGCCCACAGAGTCGGCTCGACGAGGACCGCGGTGACGCGGTGCCCGGCGGCGAGTGCGCAGCGCACCGCCAGCTGGCCGGTGGCACCGGCCGCGCCGAACACCGCGATGCGCGGCCGCGTGTCCAACGGCGGCGGCGCCGGCGCGCGGGACGGGAAGCGGTAGGTCATCGTGGCCATCGGTCGGGGCGGCACAGCGGCGCAGCGCGCCACTGTGCCCAAGCCCGCCGCAGCGGCGAATCCCTACCCCGTCAGGCCGTCGTGGCCTCGGCGCGCTGCGGCTCGTCCTCGTCGCCGACGTCCTCGCCGAGGAACCCGCCGCTCTGATGCGCCCACAGCCGCGCGTAGATGCCGCCGCGCGCGAGCAGGCTGCGGTGGTCGCCTTCCTCGACGATGCGGCCGCGGTCGAGCACGATCAGGCGGTCCATCGCCGCGATGGTCGACAGGCGATGCGCGATGGCCACCACCGTCTTGCCCTCCATCAAGCGGTACAGGCTCGCCTGGATCGCCGCCTCGACCTCGCTGTCGAGCGCGCTGGTCGCCTCGTCGAGCAGCAGGATGGGCGCGTCCTTGAGCATCACGCGGGCGATGGCGATGCGCTGGCGCTGCCCACCGGAAAGCTTGACGCCGCGCTCGCCGACGTGCGCGTCGTAGCCGTTGCGCCCCTTCGGGTCGGTGAGGTCCTGCACGAACTCGTGCGCCTCAGCGCGCTGCGCCGCGGCGACCATTTGCGCGTCGGTGGCGTCGGGGCGGCCGTAAAGAATGTTGTCGCGCACCGATCGGTGCAGCAGCGAGGTGTCCTGCGTCACCATGCCCACCTGAGCGCGCAGCGAATCCTGCGTGACGCCGGCAATGTCCTGGCCATCGATGAGGATGCAGCCGGACTCGAGGTCGTAGAAGCGCAGCAGCAGGTTGACGATGGTCGACTTGCCCGCGCCCGATCGTCCCACCAGGCCGATTTTCTCGCCCGGTCGGATGGTCAGCGAGAGCTTCTCGATCACCCGCGCAGCCGTGCCCGCCGCGCGACCGTAGGCGAAGTCCACCGCCTCGAAGCGGATCTCGCCGCGCGGCACCGTGAGCGGCTTGGCGTCCGGCCGGTCGACCACGAGATGCGGCCGCGACAGCGTGTTGATGCCATCCTGCACCGTGCCGATGTGCTCGAACAGCGAGGCCATCTCCCACATGATCCAGTGCGAGATACCGTTCAGACGCAGCGCCATCGCGGTGGCGGCGGCGATCGCGCCCACACCCACCTGCCCCTGCGTCCATAACCACAGCGCCATGCCGGTGGTGCCAGCCACCAGCAGCATCGACAGCGTGTGATTGACGATCTCGAAGGCGGTCACCAGCCGCATCTGGCGGTACACGGTGACGAGGAACTCCTGCATCGCCGAGCGCGCATAGCCGGCCTCGCGGCGCGAGTGCGAGAACAGCTTGACCGTGGCGATGTTGGTGTAGGCGTCGGTGATGCGCCCGGTCATCAGCGAGCGCGCATCGGCCTGCTCCTGCGCCACCTTCCCCAGGCGCGGCACGAAGTACGCGAGTGCCACGATGTACAGCGCCACCCAGCCGACGAAGGGCGCGAGCATCCACGCGTCGAAGCTGCCCACCACCGCCACCATGGTGACGAAATAGATGACCACGAAGACGAGGATGTCGGTGATCACCATCACCGTGTCGCGCACCGCCAGGGCGGTCTGCATCACCTTGGTGGCGATGCGGCCTGCGAACTCGTCCTGGTAGAAGGCCATGCTCTGGCCGAGCATGCGGCGGTGGAAGTTCCAGCGCAGCCGCATCGGGAAGTTCCCGGCCAGCGATTGCTGCTTGAGCATCGACTGCAGTGCCACCAGCGCGAGGCTGCCGGCGAGCACGCCCGCCAGCAGCGCGAGCGTGCCGCCGTGCGTGGCCCACAGCTGCGCCGGCGCGACCTGGGCCAGCCAGTCCACCACCCTGCCGAGGAAGGCGAACAGCAGCGCCTCGAACGCGCCGATCACCGCGGTGGCCAGCGTCATCACCAGGATGTAGGGTCGCATCCCCTCGGTGCAGTGCCAGACGAAGGCGAGCAGGCCCTTGGGCGGCTCGCCAGACTCGGCGTCGGGATACGGATGGACGAACTTCTCGAAGAAGCGGAACACGCGGGCTCTCCGGGGTCGGGATGCTGCCGGGCCGCACCTGCGGTCGGCAGGCCGGCCCACCGAAAACAAAGCGGCGGGCGGCCCGGTGAGGCGGCCCGCCGCGCGTGGCGGAGCGCGCAGGTTAGCGCAATCCTGCCGACATCGTCATGGCAGCAGCCCGCGCCTAGCCGATGCTCGGCGTCTCGGCCTGGCCGCGCAGGCGCGCAACCATGAAGCCCGCGGCCTGGGTGATGTGCGCGCGCACCAGTGCTTCGGCACGCTCGCCGTCGCCTTCGGCGATGGCGTCGAGGATGGCGGCGTGCTGGTCCCAGATGTCGCGGGGCTTCTCGTCGCGCAGCAGCACTTCGCCCATCACGCGCTGGGTGTAGGTCAGGTGCGTGGCCAACGCCGGCGCCACCAGCGGGTTGCCCGACAGGCCGTAGATGAACTCGTGGAACTTCATGTCGGCGGCGATCATCCTGGCCACCGAACCGCTGGCCACCGCCTTGCGTCCGGCCTCGATCAGTGCCGGCCCCAACTTCGCGGCCTTCTCGGCGTTGGTCTCGGCGGCACGTCGCGAGGCCATGCCCTCGATGACCGCGCGCATGTCGTACATGTGCTGGGCGTGGTCGGGGTCGAGCGGCGCGACGATCAGTCCGCGGCCCGGCGCATCCTGCAGCACGCCCTGGTTGCGCAGCAGCGCCAGCGCCTGCTGCACCGGCTGTCGCGACACGCCCAGCGCGTGCGCAATCTGCTCCTGGATGATGCGGTCGCCCGGCGCCAACTGGCCCGAGGCGATCTCGTCGAGCAGCGCGTCGCGCACCTGTTCGACCAGGTTGGGTTGGATGGACAGTGCCTTCATCGGAAGAGGCGCACCGACGGGTTGGATTTCGGCATGCGCAAGCTCTAGTCTAGCCCTGCCTCCGACCCGGCCTTGGAGGGCGTCCTGCCTATCCGGCCACCAACCGGTCGCGAAGCACGCGATGCAGGATCTTTCCCGTGGCCGTGCGCGGCATCTCGGTCTCGGCAAGGAACAGCACCGACTGCGGCCGCTTATACCCGGCCATGCGCGTGCGGCACCAGTCGAAGAGTTCCTTCTCGTCGACCTGCGCCTTCTCGTGCAGCACCACCACCGCCTTCACGGCCTCCCCCCACTTCTCGTGCGGCACGCCGATCACCGCCACGTCCTTCACCTTGGGGTGCGCGCCGATCACGCTCTCCACCTCGGAAGGGTAGATGTTCTCCCCGCCGCTGATGATCATGTTGCTCTTGCGGTCGACCAGGTGGATGTAGCCGTGCTCGTCGCGGCGTGCCATGTCGCCCACCGAACACCAGTCGCCGCGGAAAGCCTCGGCGGTCTTCTGCGGGTTCTTCCAGTAGCCGTCGAACACGTAGGGCGTGCGCGAGAACAGCTCGCCGACCTCGCCGTCGGGCACCTCGCGGCCTTGCGGATCGAGCAGCCGGATCGGCCCCGAGCCCAGCCACTCGCGGCCCACCGAGCCGAGGCGGTCGATCTGCTCGTGCGGGCGCAGCAGTGTGACCCAGCCAGCCTCCGTCGATCCGTACAGTTCGTAGAGCTTGCCGTTGCGGAAGTGCTCGAGGATGGCGAGCTTGGTCTCCTTGCGTGCCGGCGCCGACGAGATCATCAGCTTCTCGACCGCACTGACGTCGTAGCGCGCCTTCGTCGCCGCCGGCAGGCCCAGCATCATGATGTAGTGGGTCGGCACCAGCGAGGTGAAGGTGATCCTCTGGCTGGCCAGGGTGGCCAGCAGCGCCTCGGCGTCGAAGCTCTTGCGGTCGTCGATCACGCAGGCGGCGCCCAGGTGCGTGAACGTGTGGCTGAAGTACAGCGAGTTGGCATGGCACATCGGCATCACCAGCAGCGCGGTGTCGTCGCGGGTGAAACCCATCTCCAGCGCCGTGGCCATCGCGATCAGCGTGTTGCCCTCGTGGCTGCGGATCGCGCCCTTGGGCCGGCCGGTGGTGCCCGAGGTGTACATCAGCGCGCAGGGGTCTGCCGGCCGCACGCGCATCTCGGTCGCCTGCGCCGAGGCGGTGGCGATCATCGCTTCGTAGCCGCTCCAGCCCGCAGGTGTGGCGGCACCGAAGTGCACCCAGCGTTGCGGCGCGATCAGGCCCTCGTCGCGCAGCGGGCCGACGCGCTCGGTCAGGTCGTCCTGCACGATGAAGGCCCGCGCTTCGCTGTCCTGAACGATGTAGGAAATCTCCGGCGCGGTCAGGCGGAAGTTGAGCGGCACGGCCACGAGCCCGGCGCGGGCCAGCGCCACGTAGATCTCCATCCACTCGACGCAGTTGTAGGCCAGCAGCGCCACCCGGTCGCCCTTGGCCAGACCGAGCCCGAGCAGGCCGTTGGCCAGACGGGTGGCACGCTCGTGCCATTGCGCGAAGCTGAGTTCGCGCCTGGAGTCGCGTGCGCCGAGCTTGAGCGGGGTCAGGCGGGCGTGGGTGGCCACGGCGTCGGCCACGGTGAGCAGATGGTTCATGAGGTTCTCCGGCTGATGGCCTGCATCGTAGAACTCTGAATTCAGAGTTCTATAAGGATTTTCACGGATATTCGCATTCTGAATTCAGAGTGCTACTATCGGGTCCCGTCTTGCGTTGGAGAGGCCCATGAGCAGCCCTACCGTCACCGAACATTGCAGCGCCGCGCTGGTCGCGCGCTTCCTCAAGGCGCGCGGCGTCGACCGCGTGTTCGCGCTGTGCGGCGGCCACATCATGCCGATCTGGATGCGGCTGGATGCCGAGGGCATCCGCATCGTCGACGTGCGCGACGAGCGTGCCGCCGTCTACATGGCGCACGCGCACGCCGAGATGAGCGGTGGCCTCGGCGTGGCGATGGTCACCGCCGGCCCCGGCGTGACCAACGCGATGACCGGCATCGCCAATGCCCACGTGGCGCGCGCGCCGGTGCTCATCCTTTCCGGCACGCCGCCGCGCGCGCAGGAGAACCGCGGCGCGCTTCAGGACATGGTCCACACCGAGTTCGTGCGGCCGCTGACGCGCTACGCCCGCACCGTGCGAGAGCCCGACCTGGTGCTGCAGGAGCTCGACGAGGCGGTCGCGCGCGCGCTCGGCCAGGGCGGCGAGCCGGGCCCGGCCTACCTCGACTTTCCCGTCGACACGCTGCGCGCCGAGCCTTCGCCCGCAGTGCTGCTGCCGGAGTTGTTCGCGCCGCGAGTGCCGCGCCGGCTGCTGCCCGACCCCGTTTCGGTGGCGCAGGCCGTCGATCTGCTGTGGAACGCGAAGCGGCCGCTGGTCATCACCGGACGAGGCGCGCGCGGCGCCGAGGGTGCTCTGCGGCAGTTGCTCGACCGCCTCGGCGCGCCCTACCTCGACACTGGTGAGAGCCGCGGCCTGGTCGGCGACGACCACCCTTCCGTGGTGGCGGCGATGCGCGGCACGGTGATGAGCGAAGCCGACGTGGTGCTGACCATCGGGCGCCGGCTCGACTTTCAGCTGGCCTACGGCTCACCGGCCGTGTTCGGCCCGGCGCGCTTCGTGCGCATCGCCGACTGCGCCAGCGAATTGCGCGACAACCGCCGCGGCGCGGCCGAGATCCTCGCCACGCCCTCGGCAGCGCTGGAGGCGATCGTCGCCGCGGCCGGCGCGCGCGCGCCCGCGGTCGACCGCGCCTGGGCGCAGGAACTGCGCCGCAAGCACCTGGCGCGCGCCGACAAGCTGGTCGGCGCAATGGCCGAGGCACAGGCTGGCAGCGACGGCCTGATGCACCCCAACCGCCTGCTCGCCGCGCTGCGCAGCGCGCTGCCGCGCGACGCCGTGCTGGTGGCCGACGGCGGCGACTTCCTCAGCTTCGCGCGCGTCGGCCTGGCCGCCGCCACCTACCTCGACCCCGGCCCACTGGGCTGCATCGGCGTGGGCACGCCTTTCGGCGTGGCCGCAGCGCTGGCCTGCCCCGGCCGCACCGTGGTGGTGGCCACCGGCGACGGTTCGTTCGGTTTCAACGCGATGGAGATCGACACCGCGGTGCGCCATCGCGCGCCCGTGCTGGTGGTGGTGGCCAACAACGGCTCCTGGGCGATCGAGGTGCGCGACCAGCAGGAGACGCACGGCAAGGTGGTCGGCACGCGGCTGCAGTTCGCCGACCACGCGGCGATGGCCCGCGCCTTCGGCGCCCATGGCGAGCGGGTCGAGCGCGCCGAGGACCTGCCCGGTGCCATCACCCGCGCGCTCGAGGCGCTCCGGGCCGGTGGTCCGGCCCTGCTGGACGTGCTGGTGACGCCCGAAGCCGCGTCGTCGGACGCGAAGTCCGGTCTCGCCTGGGTGCCCGACCTGCAGGCCCTCGGCGCCTGGGACGAGGCCGAGCAGGCCTGGCGCGATGGAGCCAAGAAGCCATGATCGACTTTGCCCTGCCCCCTGATCTGGCCGACCTGCAGGCCCGCATCCGTCGCTTCGTCGCCGACGAGGTAATTCCCCTCGAGGGCGACCCGCGCCACGGCGCGCACGGCCCGCACGAAGCGCTGCGCGAGGATCTGACCGCCCGCGCACGTTCGGCCGGACTGCTCTCGCCGCACGCCTCGCCCGAGTACGGCGGCCTGGGACTCGGCCACGTCGGCCGCGCCATCGCCTTCGAGGAGGCCGGCTACTCGCCGCTCGGCCCCATCGCGCTCAACGTGTTCGCGCCCGACGAGGGCAACATGCACCTGCTGGAGGAGGTGGCCACGCCGGCACAGAAGGAGCGCTTCCTGCGCCCGCTGGCCGAAGGCCGCGCGCGCTCCTGCTTCTGCATGACCGAGCCGGCGCCGGGCGCGGGCTCCGATCCGTCGATGCTCGCCACCACCGCGGTGCGCGACGGCGACCACTACGTCATCGACGGCCTGAAGTGGTTCATCACCGGCGCCGACGGCGCGGCCTTCGCGATCGTCATGGCCCGCGTGCCCGATGCCGGCGCGACGATGTTCCTCGCGCCGATGGACGCGCCCGGCATCACGCTGGAGCGCAACATGGACACGCTGGACACCTGCTTCCCCGGTGGCCATGGCGTGGTGCGCTTCAGCGGCCTGCGCGTGCACGCCGACGACGTGCTCGGCGAAGTCGGCCAGGGCTTCCGCTACGCGCAGGTGCGGCTGTCGCCGGCGCGGCTGACGCACTGCATGCGCTGGCTCGGCGCGGCACGCCGCGCGCACGATGTCGCCACCGACTACGCGCGGCGCCGCGAGGCCTTCGGCAAGCCGCTCGGCCATCACGAGGGCGTGGGCTTCATGCTCGCCGACAACGAGATGGACATGCACCTCGCCCGCCTGACCATCTGGCACTGCGCCTGGGTGCTCGACCAGGGCCACCTGGCGCTGCACGAATCGAGCCGCGCCAAGGTGATGGTGTCCGAAGCGGTGTGGCGCGTGGCCGACCGCTGCGTGCAGATCCTCGGCGGCCAGGGCGTCACCGGCGAGACCATCGTGGCGAAGATCTTCGCCGACATGCGCGGCTTCCGCATCTACGACGGCCCGTCGGAAGTGCACCGCTGGAGCCTCGCCAAGCACATCCTCAAGGGTGTGCGCCCGGCCGGAGCGCCCGCATGAGCGGGCTGGACACCGCTTTCCGGCTCGACGGCCGCGTCGCGCTGGTCACCGGTGCCTCCAGCGGCCTGGGCCGGCACTTCGCACGCACGCTGGCCACCGCCGGCGCCGCGGTGGCGGTGGCGGCACGCCGGGCCGACAAGCTGCAGGCGGTCGTGGACGAGATTGCCGCCAGCGGCGGCGCGGCCCATGCCGTGGCAATGGACGTGTCCGATGCCGCCAGCGTGCGCGCAGGCTTCGACGCCGTCGCCGCCTGGCGCGCCGCGCCCGACCTGATCGTCAACAACGCCGGCGTCGCCGTCTCGCGGCCGCTGCTCGAACAGAGCGAGGCCGATTGGGACGGCGTGGTCGACACCAACCTCAAGGGCGCCTGGTGCGTGGCGCAGGAAGGCGCGCGGCGCCTGGTGGCGGCGCAGCGGCCGGGGGCCGTCGTCAACATCGCCTCGATCACCGGCGAGCGCATCGCCGGCGGCGTGGCACCCTACTGCGCCTCGAAGGCGGGGCTGCTGCACCTGACGCGCGCGATGGCGCTCGAGCTGGCGCGGCACGGCATCCGTGTCAACGCGCTGGCGCCCGGCTACGTGGTCACCGAGCTGAACCGCGACTTCCTCGCCTCGCCGGCCGGAGAGCGGCTGCGCGCCCGCATCCCGCAGCAGCGCTTCGGCCAGCCCGAGGACCTCGACGGTCCGCTGCTGCTGCTGGCCGGCGATGCCGGCCGCTTCGTCACCGGCGCGGTGCTGGCGGTCGACGGCGGTCACCTGGTGAGCAGCCTGTGAGCCCGCAGGACGTCGAGCGCCTGGGCGGCTGGCTGCGCGCCCACTCCGGCGACTTCCGCGGCACGCCGCGGCTCACGCCGCTGGCCGGCGGCCAGTCGAACCCGACCTACCGCGTCGAGGCCGGCGAGCACCACTGGGTGCTGCGGCGCAAGCCGCCGGGCGTGCTGCTCGCCTCGGCGCATGCCGTCGAGCGCGAGCACCGCGTGCTCGCCGCGCTGCACGGCAGCGAGGTGCCGGTGCCGAAGGTGCACGCGCTGTGCGAGGACGCCGGCGTGATCGGCTCGCCCTTCTACGTGATGGACTTCCTCGATGGCCGCGTGTTCGCCGACCCGTCGCTGCCGGGCCTGCACCGCGACGAGCGTGCCGCGATCTACGACGAGCTCAACCGCGTGATCGCGGCGATCCACGCCATCGATCCGGCGGCTGCGGGCCTGGCGGACTACGGGCGGCCGCAGAACTACCTCGGCCGCCAGCTCGAACGATGGACGCGCCAGTACCGCGCCAGCGAGACCGAGTGCATCGGGGCCATGGAACGCCTGATCGACTGGCTGCCGGCGCATCGCCCCGCTGATGACGCGGCGCCGGCGCTGGTGCACGGCGACTACCGCCTCGACAACCTGATCTTCCACCCCAGCGAGCCGCGCGCTCTGGCGGTGATCGACTGGGAGCTCTCGACCCTGGGCGACGCGGCCGTCGACTTCGCCTACCACGGCATGGCCTGGCGGCTGAGCCCGGACGAGTTTCGCGGCCTGCGTGGCCACGACCTGGCGGCGCTGGGCATCCCCGGCGAGGCCGAGTACCTGGCGCGCTACGCTGCGCGCCGCGGCGGCGTCGCGCCGGAACCGGCGCAGTGGCACTACCTGCTGGCCTTCAACATGTTCCGCATGGCGGCGATCCTGCAAGGCATCCTCGCCCGCGCGCGCCAGGGCAATGCCACGGCGGCCGATGCCGAAGCCACCGGGCAGCGCGCCCGCCGCTTGGCCGAGGCGGGCTGGCGGCTGGTCGAGGAAGCAGGGCTCGCCTGAGCCTGCCGCCATGCTCGACATCTTCGCCGTCACCGCGCCCTTCTTCGGCCTCGTGCTTGCCGGCTGGGCGGCGACGCGCTTGCGCTGGATGCCGCTGGAGTCGATTCCCGGCCTCAACGGCTTCGTGCTCTTCTTCGCGTTGCCCTGCATGCTGTTCCGCTTCGCCGCGAGCACCCCGATCGCCAAGCTGATGGACGCCGGCGTGGTCTCGCTGTACCTGCTCAGCGCCGGCGTGATGGTCGCGCTGAGCGTGGCGACGACGCGGCGACGTGTGGGCGGATGGAACGACGCCTCGTTCGGCGCGCTGGTGGCGGCCTTCCCCAACTCCGGCTTCATCGGCGTGCCGCTGCTCGTGGCCCTGCTCGGCGAGCGGGCCGCGGCGCCGGCGATCGTGGCCCTGGCCATCGACATGGTGGCGACCTCATCGCTGTGCATCGCACTGTCGCGGCTCGGCGCGGCCGGCTCGCAGGGTGCAGCCCACGCCGTGGCCGGCGCGCTGCGCGGCATGGTCTCCAACCCGCTGCCCTGGGCCATCGTGCTCGGCAGCCTCTCGTCGGCCAGCAGCCTGCAGGCGCCGCCTGCGGTGATGGGCGTGGTGGAGCTGCTGGCAGGCGCCGCCTCGCCGGTGGCGCTGTTCGCGCTCGGCGGCGTGCTGGCACGCGCGCAGATGAGCACGCAGCGCAGCGCGATGCCCGGCGGCGTCGCCCAGGTGGTCGCCTACAAGCTGCTGGTGCACCCGTTGCTCGTCCTCGCGCTCGGGCGGCTGGCCATCGCGCTGGGCCTGCCGCTCGATCCCTTCGCCGCGACGGTGCTGGTGCTGGTGGCCGCGCTGCCCAGCGCGAGCAACGTGCCGATGCTGGCCGAGCGCTTCCGCGCCGACGCCGGCCGCCTGGCGCGCATCGTCCTGTTCAGCACGGCCGGCGCCTTCCTCAGCTTCTCCGCCGCCGTCGCGCTGCTGGCGTCGCGCTGAGGCGCACGCCCGGCCGCGGACCGAACACCGACGTGCAACAAGGCACTCTGAATTCAGAACTCAGGGAATCTACGGGGTGCGGAATTCTGAATTCAGACTACAGTAAGTCCATAGCCTGGAGACTGCCCATGTCATCGACGCCTTCTTGCTGCTGCACCGACCACCCGCCCGTCAGCCACCCCCGCCGCAGGGTGATCCGCATCGCCGCCGCCGGCTTCGTCGCACCGCTCGCGGTGGTCGGCCGCCCGGCCGTGGCGGCCACGGCCGGCGACCGCCTCGTCGAGGAGGACGCCGAAGGCACGCCGGTGCCGTTGCGCGTGGCCGATCTCAAGCCGGGCAAGCCGGTGCTGGCCTATCCGTTCGACGCCCAGACCGGCAAGCGGCGCGACGAGACGCGGCTGAACAAGGTCGTGCTGGTGCGCCTGCCGGAGGCCGACATGAGCCCCGAAACGCGTGCGCGCGCCGTCGGCGGCGTGCTCGCCTACTCGGCGATCTGCACCCACCAAGCCTGCGACGTCAAGACCTGGCTGTCCAAGGAGAAGGTGCTGGTGTGCTTCTGCCACTCGTCGAAGTTCAACCTGTTCGACGACGGCAAGGTCGTCGCCGGCCCGGCCAGCCGCGCCCTGCCCTTCGTCCCGCTGAAGCTCGACGGCGACCAGCTCGTCGTCGCCGGCGGCTTCAGTGCCGACCCCGGCGGCAGCGCCTGAACGCCACATCGCCCCGCAACGACCCTCGACAACCCAAGGAGAGAGACGAATGAAGATGCCCCTGAACCAGCTCGCCGCGGCCGTCGCGCTGGCGATGCCCCTGCTCGCTGCCGCGCAGGGCGAGGTCGACCTCGCGCCGTACGCGCCGGTGACCGACGCCCGCCTGGCCCATCCCGAGCCGGGCAACTGGCTGCAGTACCGCGGCAACTACGGCGGCTGGGGCTACAGCCCGCTGGAGCAGATCACCAGCAAGAACGTCGGCAAGCTGCGCCTGGCGTGGTCGCTGTCCACCGGGCAGACCGAAGGCCACCAGGCCCCGCCGATCGTCAACAACGGCTACATGTACGTGACCACGCCCGGCGCGCAGGTGATCGCGCTCGACGCCGCCAGCGGCATCGAGCTGTGGCGCTGGAAGAAGGAACTGCCCGGCGACCTGATGCAGCTGCACCCGACCAACCGCGGGGTCGCGCTGTACGGCGACAAGGTCTACGTGGCCACCGTGGACGCGGCCCTCGTGGCGCTGGATGCGAAGACGGGCAAGGTCGCCTGGACGGTCCAGGTGGGCGACCCGAAGGCGCTGCAGTACATCACCCTCGCGCCGCTGGCCGCCAAGGGCAAGATCATGGTCGGCTCCTCCGGCGGCGAGACCGGCGTGCGCGGCTTCGTGGCCGCCTACGACGCCGCCACCGGCAAGGAAGCCTGGCGCACCTTCACCACCGCCGCCCCCGGCGAGCCGGGCGGCGACACCTGGCCGGGCGAGTCGTACAAGAACGGCGGCGGCAGCATCTGGATCACCGGCACCTACGACCCGGCCACCAACCTCGCCTACTGGGGCACCGGCAACCCGGCGCCGTGGCCGACCGAAGGCCGCAAGGGCGACAACCTCTACACCACCAGCGCGATCGCGCTGGACGTGGACACCGGCGCCATCAAGGGCCACCACCAGTACCACCACAACGACGCCTGGGACTGGGACGAGGTCAGCGCGCCCGTGCTGATCGACACCGAGGTCAAGGGCCGCCAGGTCAAGGCCGCGATCCACGCCGGCCGCAACGGCTACCTGTGGATGCTGGAGCGCCAGCCCAACGGCAAGATCGGCTTCATCGACGCCCAGCCCTACGTCCACAACGACGTCTTCACGGCGATCGACAAGAAGACCGGCCGGCCGAGCTACGACCCGGCGAAGACGCCGGGCATGGGCAAGGCGGTGGGCTTCTGCCCGTCGCTGTGGGGCGGCAAGGACTGGCCGCCGGAGGCCTGGAACCCGAAGACCGGCCTGTTCTACATCCCGGCCAACAACAACCTGTGCGCCGAGCTGCCCGAGGCCGAGCCGACCAAGTACAAGAAGGGCGACCTCTACATCGGCTACCCGATCGAGGGCGTGCTGGGCAGCCTGCGCTACAAGGACGGCAAGAAGCCCTCGACCATCGGCGAGCTGCAGGCCTGGGACCTGAAGACCGGCAAGATGGCCTGGGTGCACAAGTTCGACACGCACCTGTGGGCGCCGCTGCTCACCACGGCCGGCAACCTGGTGTTCGCCGGCGGCACCAACGACCGCAAGTTCCGGGCGTTCGACGCCAGCACCGGCAAGGTGCTGTGGGAGACCGCCACGCCGTCCGGCGTGACCGGCGTGCCGACCTCCTTCCAGGTCAAGGGCGAGCAGTACATCGCGGTGCAGTCCGGCTGGGGCGTGGACGCCCAGCGCATGCAAAGCGGCATCGACAGCCTGACCGGCAAGCCGCAGCCCGTGCCGCAGGGCGGCACGGTGCTCGTCTACAAGCTCGAGAAGTGATCCCACCCGCCAACAGGAGAGACGACATGGACAAGTTTGAACGCAACTACATCGACGGCGAGTGGGTGAAGCCCTCGTCCACGAAGACGATCAACGTCGACAACCCGTCGACCCAGGAGTTCATCGCCACGGTGCCCGACTCCAACGCGGCCGACGTCGACCGCGCGGTGGCCGCCGCGCGCGCCGCGCAGCCGGCCTGGGAGCGCCTGCCGGCGATCCAGCGCGCCGGCTTCATCCGCACGGTGGCGCAGAAGCTGCGCGAGCACAAGACGCGCCTGGCGCGCCGCATCTCACTGGAGCAGGGCAAGATCCTGCCGCTGGCCGAGGTCGAGATCGACTTCACCGCCAGCTACATGGACTACATGGCCGAGTGGGCGCGCCGCATCGAGGGCGAGATCCTCAACAGCGACCGCCCCGGCGAGACGATCTACCTGCACCGCCGCCCGATCGGCGTGGTCGCCGGCATCCTGCCGTGGAACTTCCCGTTCTTCCTGATCGCCCGCAAGATGGCACCGGCGCTCGTCGCGGGCAACACCATCGTGATCAAGTCGAGCGAGGAGACACCGCTCAACGCCTTCGACTTCACCGAGCTGCTGGCAGAGTGCGGCCTGCCCAAGGGCGTGTTCAACCTCGTCACCGGCGGGCGCGACACCGGCGCGGCGCTGTCGGCGCACAAGGACGTGGGCCTGATCTCCTTCACCGGCCACGTCGGCACGGGCATGAAGATCATGGAGGCCGCCGCGAAGAACCTGACGCGCGTGAACCTCGAGCTCGGCGGCAAGGCGCCGGCGATCGTGCTCGACGACGCCGACCTGGAACTCACCGCCAACGCCCTGTTCAACAGCCGCGTGCTCAACACAGGGCAGGTCTGCAACGCCGCCGAGCGCGTCTACGTGCAGCGCGGCATCGCCGACAAGTTGGCCGACCGCGTGACGCGCCTGATGGCCGAGACGCAGTACGGCAACCCGCTGACCGACCCCAACCTGCACATGGGCCCGCTGATGAACCAGGCCGGCCTGGACAAGGTGGCCGCGCTGGTGGAAGCGGCGAAGAAGCAGGGCGCGCAGGTGCGCACCGGCGGCCGCGTCGCCGACCGTCCGGGCTTCCACTACGAGCCCACCGTGCTGGTCGGCTGCAGGGACGACATGGACGTGATGACGAAGGAGATCTTCGGCCCGGTGCTGCCGATCCGTGTCGTCGACGATCTGGACGAGGCGCTGGCCCTGGCCAACGACAGCGAGTACGGCCTGACCTCGTCGGTGTTCACGCAGAACCTGAACGCGGCGATGAAGGCAGCACGCGAGCTTCGCTTCGGCGAGACCTACGTCAACCGCGAGCACTTCGAGGCGATGCAGGGCTTCCACGCCGGCCGCCGCAAGAGCGGCATCGGCGGCGCCGACGGCAAGCACGGCCTGTACGAGTACATGGAGACCCAGGTCGTCTACCTGCAGACGCAGTGAGGCGGAACCGGAGTCCATGACAGCGAAGATCGACGCGTTTTCAGTCGGGCTCCCGGGCGCCGGCCTGCAGGTCCACGGCCTGCAGGCCGGCCGCGCTGCGGCGTCCCTCCTGCTGCTGCACGGCTGGCCGGAGTGGTCGCATGCGTGGCATCCGGTCATGAGCCGGCTCGCGCACCGAATCGAGCTGAACGCGTCGGACCTGAGCGGCCCCGGCGACGCCTCGCCGCGGGCCGCAGCGCACGGATGACTTCATGACCGACGCCATCGTCATCGAAGCGTACGGCGCGCCCGAGGTGATGCAGTTGCGCCGCATCGATGTGCCATCGCCCGGCCCCGGCCAGGTGCGGCTGCGGCACACGCGCATCGGCGTGAACTTCCACGACGTCTACGTGCGCAACGGCATGTACCGCACGCTGGACCTGCCCGGAACGCCGGGCATCGAGGCGGCCGGCGTCGTCGTCGAGTGCGGCGAAGGAGTGACGACGTGGCGGCCGGGTGACCGCGCGGCCTACGTCAGCGGCGCCTACGGCGTCTACGCGAGCGAGCGGCTGATCGACGCCGCGCTGCTGCTGCGATTGCCCGACGGAGTGAGCGACGACGCGGCGGCCTCGGTGCTGCTGCGCGGGCTGACCGCCGACATGCTGCTGCGGCGCGTGCACCGCGTCAGCGCCGGCGACTGGGTGCTGGTGCAGGCGGCGGCCGGGGGCGTGGGCCAGCTGCTGTGCCGCTGGGCGCAGCACCTCGGCGCGAAGGTGATCGGCACCGTGGCGCATGCCGGCCAGGCCGAGGCGGCCGCACGGGCCGGCTGCACGCTGGTGCTGGACAGCCGGCGCGACGATGTGGCGCAGCGCGTGCGCGAAGCCACCGGTGGCGCCGGCGTGGCGGTGGCCTACGACGGAGTCGGCCGCGACACCTTCGAGGGCTCGCTGCAGTCGCTGGGCTTCTGCGGCCACCTCGTCAACTTCGGCCAGGCCTCGGGCGCGGTGGCGCCCTTCGAGGTGGCGCAGCTGGCCACACGCTCGCTGAGTCTGACGCGGCCGATCATCTTCCACCACCTGCGCGAGGCCGCCGTGCGCGAAGCGATGGCCGGTCGTGTGTTCGCGGCGCTGGGCTCCGGCGTGCTCGGCGTCGGCACGCCCCGGCTGTTCGCGCTGGCCGAGGCCGCGCAGGCGCATCGTGCGCTCGAGGCCGAGGGAGCGACGACGCCGCTGCTGCTGGTGCCCTGAGCGAACCCCGGCGACACTCAGCAGGCCATGTCCAGCCAGCCTCCCCGCGCCGAGTTCACCGCCCGCTACGTCGTCGAGAGCCCCTGGCCCCCCGAGCAGGTGGCGGAGGTCATCGCCGGCGAGCAGTCCAGCGGCACCTTTCTCGCGCTGCCCGGCGAGACCGATGAACTGAAGCAACGGTCCCGCGCGCGCGTCGTTGCCATCCAGCCGCTGGAGCCTGCGAACACCGCCTCGCTGCCCAGCGCCTTCGTCGAGCGCCGCGCGCATGCCGGCGTGCACCACCGCGCCGAAATCGAGATCGCCTTCCCGGTGGCCAACGTCGGCGCCAACCTCGCCACGCTGCTGGCCACCGTGGCCGGCAACCTGTTCGAGCTCGGCGAGGTCACAGGCTTGCGACTGCTCGACCTCGATCTGCCCGACGACTACGCGGCGCGGTTCGGCGGCCCGCAGTTCGGCATCACCGGCACGCGCGAGCACGCCGGCGTGCACGGCCGGCCGCTGATCGGCACCATCGTCAAGCCGAGCATCGGCCTCACGCCCCCGCAGACCGCCGAACTGGTCGACGCGCTGTGCGACGGCGGCATCGACTTCGTCAAGGACGACGAGCTGATGGCCGACCCGCCCTACGCGCCCTTCGAGCAGCGCCTGGCCGCGGTGCTGCCGGTGCTGCACCGCCATGCCGACCGCCTCGGCCGCATGCCGATGTACGCCTTCAACATCTCCGGATCGATCGACGAGATGCTGCACCGGCACGAAGCGGTGCTGGCCGCCGGCGGCAGCTGCGTGATGGTCAGCATCCAGGCCGTGGGCTTCGCCGGCGTGGAGCACCTGCGCCGTCATGCGCAGCTGCCGATCCACGGCCACCGCAACGGCTGGGGCGCGCTGACCCGGCATCCGTCGCTGGGCATCGAGTTCACCGCCTGGCAGAAGCTGTGGCGGCTGGCCGGCGTGGATCACCTCCATGTCAACGGCATCCGCAGCAAGTTCTGGGAAAGCGACGAGTCGGTGATCCGCTCGGCGCGCGCCTGCCTCGCGCCCTGGGCCGGCGTGAAGCCGATGATGCCGGTGT
The DNA here is from genome assembly GCF_937952055.1 of uncultured Piscinibacter sp. Classification (GTDB taxonomy): domain Bacteria; phylum Pseudomonadota; class Gammaproteobacteria; order Burkholderiales; family Burkholderiaceae_C; genus Piscinibacter. Next base: position 549,954 of record NZ_CALFYO010000019.1, on the reverse strand, counting down.
TCTCCTCGGGCCAGTGGGCCGAGCAGGCGCCCGACCTGTGGGCCGCGCTGGGCTCGACCGATCTGATGCACCTGGCCGGAGGCGGCATCATCGCCCACCCCGATGGCATCGCCGCCGGCGTGGCCAGCCTGCGCGAGGGCTGGGAGGCGGCCCGCTCCGGCGTGCCGCTGGCTGAGTACGCGAAGACGCACCCGGCGCTGCGCGCGGCGCTGGCGCACTTCGGCAAGGCCTGACCCCGATGCGTCTGGCCTTCCTCGCGGACGACTTCACCGGCGCCACCGACGCGCTGGAGGTGCTGCACTTCGCCGGGCTGCGTAGCGCCTTGTTCCTGCAGGTGCCCGACAAGGCGACGCTGACGGCACTCGGCCCCTTCGATGCGATCGGCGTGGCAATCGACAGCCGCGCGATGACTCCGGCCGAGATGCGCGCGCAACTGCCCGCGGTGCTGCGCGCGCTGGCCGCGCTGCCCGTGCCCTGGATGCACTACAAGGTCTGCTCGACCTTCGACAGCGCGCCGCACATGGGCAGCATCGGCACGGTGATGGAGCTCGCGCGCGAGGCCTTCGGGGACGGGCCAATGCCCATCGTCGCCGCCACGCCGGCGCTGGGCCGCTACTGTGTCTTCGGGAACCTGTTCGCGCGCTCGGGCACCGACGGCCGCGTGCACCGCATCGACCGCCATCCGGTCATGGCGCAGCATCCTGTCACGCCCATGGGCGAGGCCGACCTGATTCGCCACCTCGGCGCGCAGACGGCACTGCGCATCGAGAGCGTGACGCTGCCGCACATCGCCGCCGGGCGCGCGGCGCTGGATGCGGAAGTGGACCGCGTGCTGGCGCACCGGCCCGCCGCGCTGCTGTTCGACGGCAGCGAGCCTTCGCACCTCACCGCACTCGGGCGCCAGCTCGAGAGGCTGTCGTCGCCGGCCGGGCACGCACGCTTCGCGGTCGGCTCCTCGGGCCTGGAGTATGCGCTGACGCAGTGGTGGCGCGACAGCGGCCAGTTGCCCGCGGCGACCGCCGCCGGCACGGTGGAGCCGGTCGACCGCGTGCTCGCCGTCTCGGGCAGCGCCTCGCCGCTGAGCGCGCTGCAGATCGAGGCCGCACTGGCTGCCGGCTTCGCCGACCTGCCTGTCGATGCCCGCGCGCTGGTCGCCGACAACGGCTGGCACGCTGCCCGGGATGCGCTGGTCGACGCGGCGGGCACCGCGCTGGCCGCCGGCCGCAGCGTGATGCTGCACACCGCGCGCGGCCCGCACGATGTGCGCATCGAAGCCATGCTGGCAGCACTCGAAGCCCACGGAGTCACCCGCGAGCAGGCCCGACACGAAGGCGGACGCCGCCTCGGGCAGCGCCTCGGCGAGGTGGTCGAGGCGCTGCTGCAGCGTACGCCCCTGCCGCGCCTGCTGCTCTCGGGCGGCGACACGTCCAGCCGCATCGCCCAAGCACTCGCGCCGCAGGCGCTGCAGATCGAGGCTCGGCTCGCTCCCGGCGCGCCGCTGTGTCGCTTCGTGGGCGGCGCCGCCCATGTCGACGGCGTGCAGGTCGCGCTCAAGGGCGGCCAGATGGGCGGCACCGACTACTTCGTCCGCGCCTGGCGCGGCCACTCCGGAGATCCTTCCCCATGACCCCTTCTTCCGCTTCGCGCGTCGCCGTCGTCACCGGCGGCGCGATGGGCATCGGCGCCGAGGTCTGCCACCGGCTCGCCGCCGGCGGCGACGCGCTTTGGGTGGCCGACCGCGACGTCGCCGCCGCCGAGGCCACCGCCCGGGCCTTGCGCGAGGGCGGCGCCGACGCCCGCGCGCTGCCGGTGGACGTGGCCGACGCCGCTTCGGTGGCGCGCGCCTTCGCTCAGGTGGACGAGACGCACGGCCGCTGCGACGTGCTGGTCAACTGCGCCGGCATCGCCAAGGTCTTCCCCTTCCTCGACTTCCCGCTCGACAACTTCATCGCCACGATGGCGGTCAACGTCACCGGCACGCTGCTGTGTTCGCAGCATGCGGCGCGGCTGATGCTGCGCCGGCGCTGGGGCCGCATCGTCAACATCGCCTCGGTGGCCGGCCTGCGCGCGGTGGGCAGTGGGCGCACCGCCTACGGCACCTCGAAGGGCGCGGTGATCGCACTCACGCGGCAGATGGCCGTCGAGCTGGCCGAGCACGGCATCACCGCCAATGCGGTGGCGCCGGGGCCGGTGGACACGCCGATGACGCGCACGCTGCACACCGAGCAGTTCCGCCAGGAGTACTCGCGCGCCATCCCGATGGCCCGCTACGGCAGCACCGGCGAGATCGCCTCCGCGGTGATCTACCTCGCCTCGGAGGACGCGGCCTACATCTCGGGCACCGTGCTGCCGGTGGATGGCGGCTTCCTGGCCTCCGGCGCGCGCGGCCTGTGAGAGGACACCACATGACAGCCATCGACTCCCGCTTCGTCGACGCCAACGGCCTGCGACTGCACTGCCTGCAGGCCGGCAGCGGCATGCCGCTGGTGCTGCTGCACGGCTGGCCCGAGTGGTCGCATGCCTGGCGGCCGGTGATGGCGCGCCTGGCCGGCCGCTACGCGCTGACGGCGCCGGACTTCCGCGGCTTCGGCGACTCGGCCAAGACCTCGCTCATGCCCTCGCGCGACGCCACGCCCGAGCAGCTCGCCGCCGACACGCTGGCGCTGGCCGACGCGCTGGGGTTGCAGCGCTTCGGCCTGGTCGCGCACGACGTCGGTTCCTTCGTCGCACAGACCATCGCTCGGCGCGCCCCGGAGCGCATCAACGGGCTGTTCTTCTTCAACTGCGCCTACCCGGGCATCGGCACGCGCTGGGTGGAACCCGGCCACCTGCTCGAGACCTGGTACCAGTTCTTCCACCAGCAGACCTGGGCCGCCGAGCTGGTGGGGTCCTCGCGCGAGGCCTGCCGGATCTACCTGCGCAACTTCCTCGCCCACTGGTCGCACCGGCAGGACTGGATCGCGCCGGAACTGGAGACCTGGGTCGACAACTTCATGCAGCCCGGCAACCTGCAGGGCGGATTCAACTGGTATCGCAGCATCCACGCGGCGCGCATGGTGGTGATCGAAGGCCGCAGCACGCCGCCGCCGCCCATCGCCACGCCGACGCGTGTGCTGTGGGGTGCGCACGACCCGGTGCTGAAGGGGTCGTGGACCGACCGGCTGCCCGAGTTCTTCAGCGACCTGCAGTTCGAGATGCAGCCCGATGCCGGCCACTTCGTGCATCTCGAGGCGCCCGACGTGGCCGCCGAGGCGATCGCTGCCTTCTTCGACGGCCTCGCGCAGCGCCCACAATCCGGCGCATGAGCTTCACCACTTCCGCCCACCGCCGCGAGGTGCCCCTCCCGCAGGCCTACCGCCTGCTCAACCACGGCCCCACCGTGCTGGTCAGCGCCGCGCAGGGCGGACGCCGCAACGTGATGGCCGCCGCCTGGGCCATGCCGCTGGACTTCGACCCGCCGAAGGTGACGGTGGTGATCGACAGGAACACCTTCACGCGGACGTTGATCGAGGCCAGCGGCCACTTCGCGCTCAGCGTGCCCTGCCGTGCACTGGCCGACGCCACCTTTGCCGCCGGCACCCTGTCGGGCGCGGCGCGTGCCGACAAGCTGGCCGACTGTGGCCTGGCGAGCTTTCCCGCCCAGCGCATCGACACCCCGCTGGTGGAAGGCTGCGTGGCCTGGCTGGAATGCCGCGTGATCGTCGAGCCTCACCACCAGCAGGCCTACGACCTGTTCGTCGCCGAAGTGCTCGCGGCGCAGGCCGACGAGCGCGTCTTCGCGAACGGCCGCTGGCGGCCCGACTCGCCGGCCGAACTGCGCACGCTGCACCACCAGTCCGGCGGCGCCTTCTTCGTGGCTGGCGAGACGGTGCAGGCTCGCAGTCCGGGTGGCTGATCAGTCGACGAAGAAGTCGGGGATGAAGTCGCGGTTGCCCGGCGTGACGCTGTAGCGGTCGAAGTCGGTGACGCCGTGCTGCACCAGCAGCGCGTCGTCGATGAAGAAGTTGCCGGTGGTGGTCTTGGCGTCGCTGGTCAGGACGTGCCAGGCCGCGTCGGCCAGGATCTCCGGCGTGCGGCACTTCGAGACATCCACGCCCGGGATCATCTGCAGCGCCGCGGTGGCAATCGCGGTGCGCGGCCACAGGCTGTTGACGCCGATGCCGTGCTTGCGGAACTCGCCGGCATGGCCCAGCGTGCACTCGCTCATGCCGTACTTGGCCATCGTGTAGGCGACATGCGGCGCGAACCAGTGCTCGCGCATCGACAAGGGCGGCGACATGTTCAGCACGTGCGGGTTGCGCCCGTCCCGCGCAGACTTGATCAGGTGCGGCAGGCAGGCCTGGGTGCAGAGATAGGTGCCGCGCACGTTGACGCCGAACATCAGGTCGAAGCGCTTCATCGGCGTGGCGTCGGTGGGCGTGAGGCTGATCGCGCTGGCGTTGTTGACCAGGATGTCGATGCCGCCGAAGCGCGCCACCGCCTGCTCCACCGCGGCGAGCACGTTGGCCTCGTCGCGGATGTCGGTCTGCAGCGCGAGCGCCCGGCCGCCGCTGGCCTCGATCTCGGCCGCGGCGCTGTGGATGGTGCCGGGCAGCTTGGGGTTGGTCTCGGCGGTCTTCGCCGCGATGACGACGTTCGCGCCGTCGCGTGCCGCGCGCAGCGCGATGGCCAGGCCGATGCCGCGCGAGGCGCCGGTGATGAAGAGCGTCTTGCCGTGCAGGTTCATGGGTTCGTCTCCTCCAGATGGATCAGTCGATCGGCGATGAAGCGCGCCAGCGCCTCGCCCGTGGCGCGGTAGACCGGTTCGCCGGGATGGAAGCCGTCTTCGGCCATGTGCTCGGGCCCGAGCTCGAGCGCGATCGGCACGTGCGAGACGTCATCGCGCGTGGCCGCCCAGCCGGCCAGTGCCGCGTCGTGGCGCATGGCGTCGCGGCCCATCACGTGGCGCAGCGGCTGCGGCAGCAAGGGAAAGCGGTGCACCGGCGGCAGCGGCGCGAACACCACGTGGCGCACGCCGGCCGCATGGCGCAGCCAGTCCGCCAGTGCGGCACGCTGCTGAACGGCGCGGTGCGAGGGCACCTGCTCGATGACGTCGTTGACGCCGAGCACCACGATGGCGATCTCGGCCGGCGCCGGCCGCACGTCGCGCAGCAGTGCGAGCGCCTGCGCGGTGGTGATGCCGCTTCGAGCCACCAGCTGCCAGTGCACCCGGCGCGAACTGCGCTGCGCGAGCGCGCGCACCAGGTGCCCGGCCAGCGCCTCGTCCTGCGTGGCCACGCCGACACCGGCCGCCGAGGAGTCGCCGACGATCAGCAGCGACAGCCGCTCGCCCTCGCCCAGGCGTCCCTCGCGCGGCCCGTCGGCCTCGGGCAGCCGCGGGGCACGCCGCCTCGTCGCCACCGCCTGCGCCACCAGCAGCGGTGCCAGGGCGAGCTTGAGCGCGAGCGACATGGCGCCGCGTCGTCAGGAGAACTTGGAGAAGTCCGGCTTGCGCTTCTGGAAGAAGGCCTGGAAGGCCTCCATCGCCTCGGGGCTGCGCAGCCGGGAACCGAACAGCTCGCCTTCGATGGCGATGGTCTTCAGCACCTCGTCGGCGCTGGCGCGGCGCAGCAGTTTCTTCGTCTCGCGCACCGCACCGGGCGGCAGGCTGTTGAAGCGCTCGGCCACGCGGCGCGCATGGTTGACCACCTCGCCGGCCGGCAGCACGGCATTGGCGATGCGCGCGTCGACCGCCTCTTCCGGCGAGAACGGATCACCGAGCAGCAGCTTCTCGGCCGCCTTGACGTTGCCGAGCAGGCGCGGCACGACCAGGCTGGAGGCGAACTCCGGCACCAGGCCCAGGCTGACGAAGGGCATCGCCAGCCTCGCCTCGTCCGACACGTAGACCAGGTCGCAATGCAGCAGCATCGTCGTGCCGATGCCGATCGCCGCGCCGGTGACGGCGGCGACCACCGGCTTGTCGATGCCGAGCAGCGCGCGCATGAACCGGAACACCGGCGAGTCCATGTTGTTGCTGCCCTGTCCGGGCGAGCGGCTCATGAAATCCTCGATGTCGTTGCCGCTGGTGAAGATGCCTGGCTGGCCGGTGATCAGCACCGCGCGCACGGCGCCGTCGGCCTGCGCCGCGTTCAGCGCATCGGCCATGGCCTGGTACATCGCCACGGTCAGCGCATTCTTCTTCTCGGGGCGGGCGATCTCGAGGGTGGCCACGCCGTTCAGCGTGGCGGTCTTGATGCTCATGCGCGTGTCTCCTGGAGGTGTTGGAAGCCTTGCAGCAGTTGCGCGCTGCGCCGCCACAGTGTCGTCTGGAACTGCTCGCGGAAGAAGCCGAAGTGCCCGATGCGCCGGGCCTGCACCTCGTGCGGCGCGATGCGCTCGATGCGCCGAGGCGCATTGGCGTAACAGTCCACCAGCACACGCGTGCCGCGCTCGGTCATCAGTTCGTCGTCGGTGATCGAGATCGCCACCACCGGGAAGCGCGCCGCCTCGAAACGCTCGCGCACCGTCGCACCCTCGGCACCGACGTGATAGCGAGGGTGCATGCACCACCTGCGCCACTGCAGCACCACGCCCCTGGGCAGGTCGCCGACCTTGCCGATGCGCCGGCCCGGGAAGTAGCCGAACAGCGCCGTGCCCAGCGGCACCAGCACGTGCCAGAAGTACAGCACGTAGCGGCGCAGCTGCGGCGCGTTGTCGCGCCAGTAGCCGCTGCCCGCGGCCACCGACAGCAGCCCGGCGAGGCGGTCGCGGTGCCGCAGCAGACCCGGCAGCTGCGCACCCAGGCTGTGACCGACCAGGTAGAGCGGCAGGTCGTCGCTGCGCGCGGCGAGCGCCTCGATCACCGTGTCGGTGTCCGCCGCCCAGTCGAACAGGTCGGCGCGAAAGCCGCGCAGCGAGCCCGTCTCCGGGCGAGAGTCGCCCGAGCCGCGGTAGTCGAAGGTCGCGACCACGAACCCCTGTGCCGACAGCCAGGCGGCGAAGGGACGGTAGTAGTCCTGGCGCACGCCCATCGCGCCGCCGATCACCACCGCGCCGCGGCGCGCTTCGCCGTCGGCGGGTTCGAAGAAGCGAACGGCCAGCGGCGTGCCGTCGTCGGCAGCAAGCGTGTGCGCATTCATGATGGCTGCTCCAGAACACGTGAAGCCGCCCGCTGGCGGCTTCCCTGGGTTGCGACTCAGACGCGCTCGAGGATGCCCGCCGCGCCCTGCCCCATGCCGACGCACATGGTGACCATGCCGTACTTGAGGTTGTGGCGGCGCAGCGCATGCACGACGGTGGCGGCGCGGATGGCGCCGGTGGCGCCCAGCGGGTGGCCGAGCGCGATCGCACCGCCCATCGGGTTCACCTTGGCCGGGTCGAGGCCGACGCTGTTGATCACCGCCAGCGCCTGCGCCGCAAAGGCTTCGTTCAGCTCGATCCAGCCGAGGTCGTCGAGCTTCAGGCCGGCCGAACGCAGCGCCGCGGGGATGGCCTCGATCGGACCGATGCCCATGATCTCCGGCGGCACGCCGCGCGCGGCAAAGCTGACGAAGCGCGCCAGCGGCTTGAGGTCGTACTGCTTGATGGCCTTCTCCGAGGCCAGGATCAGCGCACCGGCGCCGTCGCTGGTCTGCGAGCTGTTGCCGGCGGTGACGCTGCCCTTGGCGGCGAACACCGGCCTGAGCTTGGCCAGGCCCTCGAGCGAGGTGTCGGGGCGCGCGCCTTCGTCGAGGTTGACGGTGCGCGTCTTGACGTTCACTTCGCCGGTGGCGAGGTTCGGGAAGCGCTCGACGATCTCCACCGGCGTCATCTCGTCGCCGAACTCGCCGGCGGCCATCGCCTTCAGCGCCTTCTGGTGAGAGGCCAGCGCGAAGGCGTCCTGCGCCTCGCGCGTCACCTTCCACTGGCTGGCCACCTTCTCGGCGGTCAGGCCCATGCCGTAGGCGATGCCCACGTTCTCGTCCTTGGCGAAGATCGCCGGGTTGAACGAAGGCTTGTTGCCGCCCATCGGCACCATGCTCATCGACTCGGCACCGCCGGCGATCATCACGTCGGCCTCGCCGACGCGGATGCGGTCCGCCGCCATCTGCAGCGCGGTCAGGCCCGAGGCGCAGAAGCGGTTCACCGTGACGCCGCCCACCGTGTTCGGCAGCCCGGCCAGCACCATCGCCACGCGTGCCATGTTGATGCCCTGCTCGGCCTCGGGGAAGGAGCAGCCGATCACCGCGTCCTCGATCGCCTTCGGGTCCAGCGTCGGCACCTGCTTCAGCGCGTTCTGCACCGCGGCGACGAGCAGGTCGTCCGGCCGCGTGTTCTTGAAGTAGCCCCGGCCCGACTTGCCGATCGGCGTGCGGGTGGCGGCAACGATGTAGGCGTCTTGCACTTGCTTGGTCATGTCAGTCTCCGTGTCGTTGCCGGATCAGTTGCGGACGGGCTTGCCGGTCTGCAGCATGCCCATGATGCGTTCCTGGCTCTTCGGGTTCTCGAGCAGGCTGCAGAAGTGCTTGCGCTCGAGCGACATCAGGTACTCCTCGGTCACGAGCGAGCCGGCCTCGACCTCGCCGCCGCACACCACGTCGGCGATCAGCGCGCTGATGTGGAAGTCGTGCGCGCTGATGAAGCCGCCGTCGCGCATGTTCGCCAGCTGGCCCTTGATGGTGGCGATGCCGCTGCGGCCGGCCACCGGGAACAGCGACTTCGCTGGCGCGCGGTAGCCGCTGTCGGCCATCGCCTTGGCCTGCTGGATGGCCACGTAGAGCAGCTCGTCCTTGTTCGGCACGATCACGTCGCTCCACAGCAGGTAGCCGAGCTTGCGCGACTCGATGGCGCTGGTGCCGACCTTGGCCATCGCCGCGTTGGTGAATCCGTCGGTGACGAACTTGAAGACGTCGGCGTTGGCGTTGCCCGCGGCGGCCATCTCGGCGGCGCGGCGCGCGATGTAGGTCAGCCCGCCGGCGCCGGGCACCAGGCCCACGCCCACTTCGACCAGGCCCATGTACGACTCCATGGCCGCCACGCGCTTGCTGGAGTACACCGCCAGCTCGCAGCCGCCGCCCAGCGCGATGCCGCGGATGGCACTCACCACCGGCACCTGCGCGTAGCGGACGCGCAGCATGAAGTCCTGGAACTTCTTCAGTTCCGGCGCGATGCCCTTGGCGCCGCTCTTCATGAAGACGGGCATCAGCGCCTCGAGGTTGGCACCAGCGGAGAACACGTCGTCCGGCGACCAGATCACCAGGCCCTTGTAGCCGGCTTCGGCCTTCTCCAGCGCGGTCTGCAGGCCCTCGGCCACGGTCGGGCTGATGAGGTGCAACTTGGCGGTGATGCTGGCGATCAGCACCTCGCCGTCCAGCGTCCAGACGCGCACCTCGTCGTTCCTGAAGACTTCGGTGCCCGACTGCAGCGGCGCCGCGGCGCCGGAGCCCGCCACGTTCTCGGGGAAGTGCTGGCGCTGGTACACGGCCAGGCTCGGGCGCGGGATGTACTTGCCCTGACTGGGGCTCCACGAGCCTTCGGCGGTGTGCACCCCGTCGCGGCCATCGAACACCCAGGCCGGCAGCGGCGCCTTGGACAGCGCCTTGCCGGCGTCGATGTCGGACTTCACCCACTCGGCCACCTGCTTCCAGCCGGCCTGCTGCCACAGCTCGAACGGGCCCTGCTGCACGCCGAAGCCCCAGCGCATCGCGAAGTCCACGTCGCGCGCGCACTCTGCGATGTCGGCCAGGTGCACCGCGGCATAGTGGAAACCGTCGCGCAGGATGGCCCAGAGGAACTGCGCCTGCGGGTTGGTCGATTCGCGCAGCAGCTTCAGGCGCTCGGCCGGTGCCTTTTTCAGCATGCGCTCGACGATCGGCTCGGCCTTGCCGCCGGCCGGCACGTACTCGCCCTTGGCCGGGTCGAGGCGCAGGATGTCCTTGCCGGCCTTCTTGTAGAAGCCTGCGCCGCTCTTCTGGCCCAGCGCACCCTGCTCGATCAGCTTGGCGAGCACCGGCGGCGTGCCGTAGCTCTCGAAGAACGGGTCGTCCTTCAGGTTGTCCTGCAACGTCTTGATGACGTGCGCCATGGTGTCCAGGCCCACCACGTCGGCGGTGCGAAAGGTGCCGCTGCTGGCCCGGCCGAGCTTCTTGCCGGTCAGGTCGTCGACGACGTCGACACTCAGGCCGAAGGTCCCGGCCTCCTTGATGGTGGCCAGCATGCCGGCGATGCCGACGCGGTTGGCGATGAAGTTCGGCGTGTCCTTGGCGCGCACCACGCCCTTGCCGACCGAACTCGTCACGAAGCTCTCGAGCTGGTCGAGGATCTCCGGCCGCGTCGTCGGCGTCGGGATCAGCTCGACGAGGTACATGTAGCGCGGCGGGTTGAAGAAGTGGATGCCGCAGAAGCGCGGCTTGATCTCTTCCGGCAGCGCCTCGCTCAGCCTGGTGATCGACAGGCCCGAGGTGTTCGAGGCGACGATCGCGTGCGGCGCGATGGCCGGCGCGATGCGCTTGTAGAGGTCGAGCTTCCAGTCCATGCGCTCGGCGATGGCCTCGATGATCAGGTCGCAGTCCTTCAGCCTGTCGAGGTGCTCCTCGTAGTTCGCCTGCTCGATCAGCGCGGCGTCCTCGGGGATGCCCAGCGGCGAGGGCTTGAGCTTCTTCAGCCCCTCGACCGCCTTCGTGACGATGCCGTTCTTCGGCCCTTCCTTGGCGGGGAGGTCGAACAGCACCACCGGCACCTTGACGTTGACCAGATGGGCGGCGATCTGTGCGCCCATCACGCCGGCGCCGAGCACGGCCACCTTGCGAACGTTGAATCGATTCATGTTGTTCACTCCACGCGGATCCAGGTCTGGTTGCGGAAGAACGGGCCGATGTAGCCGCGCACCTCCAGATGCTTTCCGCCGTCCAGCGGCTTGAGCCGCAGGCGGTAGGTCTTGCCGTTGTTGGGGTCGAGGATCTCGCCGCCGGTCCAGACCGACTTGTCGTCCCCGTCCGGCTTGGCGTTGCGAATGATGCTCAGGCCCACGATGGGCTGGCCCTTGCGCTCGTCGCTGCACTTGTCGCACACGTCGTTCTGCTTGGACGGGTCGAGCAGCTTCTCGATCTTGCCGCTCAGCACGCCGCCGCCGTCGGTGATGCGCACCAGCGACTTCTCGGTCTTGGTCTCGTCGTCGATCGTCTTCCACAGCCCCACCGGCGTGGTCTGCGCCAGCGCGGCGGCGTGGACGACGATCGCGGCCAGCGCCACGGCAATCTTCTTGTTCATCGTTGTCTCCCCTTGTGGATGGTTCAGAACAGGGCCTCTTCCATCTCCATCAGCGGCGCCAGGCCGGCGCGGCAGCTGCGGATCAGACCGGCGGTTTCCGGCAGCAGCTTGGCATAGTAGAAGCGTGCCGTGGCCAGCTTGGCGGTGTAGAACGGGTCGCCGCTGTCCTTCTTCGCCAGCGCCACCTTGGCCATGCGCGCCCAGAAGTAGGCGAACACCAGGTGGCCGCAGACACGCAGGTAGTCCACCGCCGCGGCGCCCACCTCGTCGGCATTGCCCATCGCCTTCATGCCGATCTCGGTGGTCAGCTTGGTGAGCTTGTCGCCGAGGTCGGCGAGCGGATTGACGAACTCCTGCATCGCCTCGTCGGTGCCTTCGTCCTCGACGAACGCCTGCACCAGCTTGCCGAACTTCTTCAGCTTCTTGCCGTTGTCGCCGAGCACCTTGCGGCCCAGCAGGTCGAGCGACTGGATGGTGTTGGTGCCCTCGTAGATCATGTTGATGCGCGCGTCGCGCACGAACTGCTCCATGCCCCATTCGCGGATGTAGCCGTGGCCGCCATACACCTGCATGCAGTGCGAGGTGGCGATCCAGGCGTTGTCCGTCAGGAAGGCCTTGACGATGGGCGTGACCAGCGCCACCAGGTCGGCGCACTCGCGGCGCTCCTCCTCGTCGTCGCTGGCGAGTTCCTTGTCGATCTGCAGCGTGGTCCACATGGCGAAGGCGCGCGCGCCCTCGGCATACGCCCTGGCGGTCAGCAGCATCTTGCGCACGTCGGGGTGCACGATGATGGTGTCGGCCGGCTTGTCGGGGTTCTTCGGGCCGGACAGCGCGCGCATCTGGATGCGCTCCTTCGCGTAGGCCACGGCGTTCTGGTAGGCGACCTCGGTGAGTCCGAGCGACTGCATGCCCACGCCCAGGCGCGCGGCGTTCATCATCACGAACATCGCGGCCAGGCCCTTGTTGGGCTCGCCGACCATGGTGCCGACCGCGCCCTCGAGCACGAGCTGCGCGGTGGCGTTGCCATGGATGCCCATCTTGTGCTCGAGCGCAGCGCAGAAGATGCCGTTGCGCTTGCCCGGCGTACCGTCGGCGTTGGGGATGAACTTCGGCACCACGAAAAGCGAGATGCCCTTGGAGCCGGCCGGCGCGTCGGGCAGGCGGGCCAGGACCAGGTGGACGATGTTCTCGGCGAGGTCATGCTCGCCAGCCGAGATGAAGATCTTCTGACCGGTGATCCGGTAGGTGCCGTCGGCCTGCGGCTCGGCCTTGCTGCGCAGCAGACCGAGGTCGGTGCCGCAGTGCGGCTCGGTCAGGCACATGGTGCCGGTCCATTGTCCGCTGGTGAGCTTGGGCAGGTACAGCGCCTTCTGCGCTTCGGAGCCATGCGCATGCAGCGCCTCGTAGGCGCCATGCGACAGGCCGGGGTACATGGTCCAGGCCTGGTTGGCGGAATTGAGCATCTCGTAGAAGCTCTGGTTCACGACGTGCGGCAGGCCCTGGCCGCCGTAGGCCGGGTCGCAGGACAGCGCCGGCCAGCCGCCTTCGACATAGCGGGCATAGGCCTCCTTGAAGCCCTTGGGCGCCTTGACTTCATGGCTGGCCTTGTCGAGCGTGCATCCCTCGGCGTCGCCGGGCACGTTCAGCGGCGCCAGCACTTCGGCGGCGAACTTGCCGCCCTCTTCCAGCACCGCATTGATCGTGTCGGCATCGATGTCGGCGTGGGCCGGGAGCATCTTCAGTTCGTCGACGACGTTGAGCACCTCGTGCATGACGAACTGCATGTCGCGCAGGGGCGGGGTGTAGGTGGGCATGGGCTCAGGCTCCGGGGACGGGAAATCAGGAACGCACCGTGCGCTTTCGCGCAGCGGGCTTGGCGTCGAGTGCGCCGGGCGCGGCATAGTTCTCCAGCACGCGGCGGAAGGCGGCCTTGGCGCGATCGACGGCGCCGGGGTGGCGCAGGAAGCGCGCATCGTGATGCAGCGCGAGGATCAGACCGTGTACCTCGAACAGCATCTGCGGCGGGTCGGTGTCGGGCTTGAGGTGGCCTTCCTCGACCGCGATGCGGATGGCACGCTCGAGCGCGTCCTGCCAGGTCTGAACCATGTCGACCAGCGCGTCGCGCACCGGGCCGGGCCGGTCGTCGAACTCGACCGCGCCGCTGATGTAGATGCAGCCCGAGTCGATCTCCACCGCCACGCGGCGCACCCAGTTGTCGAACAGCGCGCGCAGGCGCGGCAGGCCGCGCGGCTCGCGCAGCGCCGGGTAGAAGACCTCTTCCTCGAACTTGTTGTGGTACTCGCGCACCACGGCGATCTGCAGTTCGTCGCGCGAGCCGAAGTGCGCGAACACGCCCGACTTGCTCATGCCCGTGACCTCGGCGAGCGCGCCGATGGACAGGCCCTCCAGCCCCATGTGCGAGGCCAGCGTCAACGCCGCATCGAGGATGGTGGCGCGGGTCTGCTGCCCCTTGTGCAGCGTGCGGACGGAGGTCGGACTGTCGGCCATCGGGGGACGGACCCAGAAACGAACGATCGTTCTATTCTGCAGAAAAGCGCGGCGGTGCGCCGAACAGCCCTGCGGAATTTCTAGGCTTTCGCCCCTAGTTCGGGCCCGCCATGCCCGCGACTTGAGCGAAACGAGGCGGATGCAGTACGCTCGACGGCATCATGGAAGTGCTGCAGCTTGACGTTTCCGGTCGCCCGCAGGCGTGGATCTCGGCCAAGGAGGCCGCCATCCTCTACGCCAGCGACGGCGTGGCCTGGACCCTGGGCGATGCCTTCTACGTGCTGCGCGGCGGCACGCAGCGTCGCACCGGGCTGCAGAGCCGCATCGAGGTGCACCCGATCGTGGCCGTGCGTGGCGCGATCCCCAGCAAGGCATGGCGGCAGGCGCCGGCGCTGTCCAACCCCAAGCTGTTCGCACGCGATCGCCAGGTCTGCGCCTACTGCGGCCATCGCTTCCACGTCGACGACCTGACGCGCGAACACATCGTGCCGACCTCCCGCGGCGGCCAGGACGGCTGGATGAACTGCATCACCGCCTGTCGGCCCTGCAACGGGCGCAAGGGCAACCGCATGCCCGAAGAGGCGCGCATGAGCCTGATGTACCTGCCCTACGTGCCCAGCCTGCACGAGGACATGATCCTGCGCGGCCGACGCATCCTCGCCGACCAGATGGAGTTCCTGCTCGCCAGCGTGCCGCGCACCAGCCGCCTGCACGCTTGACAAGGTTCTTTACATCCGCGCCGGGAACTGCGGGCGTACAGTCACATCCACCGGTCAAGGCAGACGCCCGAGAGGGCCTTGGCCTCACCCATCCGATCCGAGAGTCCCCATGAAGAAGATCCTCCTCGCCGTCGCCGTGGCCTCGCTGGCCGCCTGCTCGACCACCAGTCCGGACGTCATCCAGCGCGGCGACGCGCAGCGCATGTCCCAGGTGCAGGATGCCACCGTGCTCTCGGTGCGACCGGTCACGGTCGAAGGCAACCAGAGCGGCATCGGTGCCACCGCCGGCGGCGTTGCCGGCGCCGTCGCCGGCTCCTCGGTGGGCGGCCACCGCGAAGCCGTCGTCGTGGGCGTGCTCGGTGCCGTGGCCGGCGCCGTGGTCGGCAATGCGGTCGAGCGCGCCAGCACGCGCGAAGAGGCGGTGGAGATCCTGCTGCAGTTGCGCAACGGCGAGCGCCGCGCCATCGTGCAGGCCAAGGGCAACGAGACGCTGAACCCCGGTGACGCGGTGATTCTCGTCACCACCGGCGGCAAGACGCGCGTGACGCGCGCCCCGGCCGCAGCGCCGGCGGGCAGCAATGCCCCCGTGGGCACGCCGGTGCCGCCGGCGACGAAAGGCTGAGGCAAGCACCCGCGCGCCGTGGCCGGCGCATCCTGGCCGGCCGTCTCGC
This sequence comes from uncultured Piscinibacter sp., assembly GCF_937952055.1. Lineage (GTDB taxonomy): Bacteria > Pseudomonadota > Gammaproteobacteria > Burkholderiales > Burkholderiaceae_C > Piscinibacter. The sequence goes on along the minus strand of NZ_CALFYO010000019.1, from coordinate 534,830 downwards.
CTACGGTTCCGCGCGTTGCGGGTGTCCGTGCGGCAGCACCACCCAGCGTGCTCGCAGCAGCGTCGATTTCGTGCCTTCGGGCCAGACCGCCAGCGCGTTGCCTCGCCTGTCGACGAAGAGCTGCACCGCATCGTTGTGCAGGATCCCGGTAGGCGTGTCGCCAACAGCCAGCGGTGACGACCAGGCGCCGTCACGAAAGGCGAGGTGATACAGCGTCGAGACCATGCTCCCGAACTTCGTGTCGGCCACGAGCACCTGGAAACGGTCATCACCAGCGGCGCCGGCGCGCACCGGGCCGACGAAGCGCGGCCCGCGCCTGTCGGGTGTTTCCATCAGCTGGGTCGTGCCAATGCGGTCGGATTGACGCAGAAAGACCTCCAGGGTGGTCCCGGCGAAAGCGCCGATGTTCAGCGACGTGCCCGTCCCCGGATCTGCGGCGACGTCGAAGACATAGCCGACTTGATCCGCCAGGCTGTTGAACACCGTCTCGCCCGCCATCGCAGCAAGCTTCCCGGCACGTACCCGTTCATCGCAATCGACGACAGGCGGCAGCCAGGCGCTTGAGACGCCAGTCTTGCCGAACATCATCCCCCGGCTCCATGCGTAGAGGACATGCAAGGCACCACCGTCATCGCCGGCGAAGGCAAACTGATAGGTGTCTCGATCGAGCGCTGGCTCGACGACCGCGACATCGGCCCATCCTTCCGAACCGAGACACGCCAGCACCAGCTTGTGGATGCGCGCGGGCACCGGCACGGGCGCCATCAGTGGCCAGAGATCGATGCGCCAGCCCTGGCCGAAGCGATCGCCCCCGGTCAGGTAACCACAGTAGAGCGATACGCCGGACCGCACCAGCTTCAGGCATGGCGGGCCAGGCTGTGCCTCTGACCAGACGCCGTCGCGCATCACGCGGTGCTGCCGACCGGCGACCGCGTGCAACACACCGGCCTCGTCGAAGGCCACGGCAAGCGAACCCGACGCTTCGAACGCAGGCACCCACCGACGCCCGACGCCGGCCGGGCCCACCACCCGATGCTGCACCTGCGACGAGCCCTTCGGCCGCACCAGCAAGTGAGCCCGTCCATCCGCAGCGATGTCGCCGGCCACGGCATCCATCGCGACGGTGGCCAGGTCAAACGGCGGTGACGCCGTCACCTGCATCGCCAGCGACGGCCCGTAGACCGTCGGCGGCCCAGGCGGCGGCGCCGGCGTCGAACAGCCAGCGAGCATGGCACCGAGGCCAAGTGCGAGACAAGCGCGCGCGGCCATGAGCATGCCAACAGGCTATCGCAGTCGGCCACCGCCGGGTTGACCCGCCTCACGGCCAACGCCAGGTGCAGCTGGCAGCCCGTTGGGCCGACGCCGAAGGACGATCAGCCATGGGTCGGCGCTGGCCGACCCCGCCCCTAGTTCGGCGGCACGCCGGCGACCCGCAGTCCGTCGATGTAGCGTTCGACCTGACCCGCATCCTTCACGTAGAAGAGCTTGTCGCGCACGAAGGCGCAGGTGAACTCCGGCATGCCGGCCATCAACTGGGCCGCAGCGCTGCGCGCCTGCGGCAGCCGGTCCAGGCCGGCCAGCGCGACGATGCGGTGGGCAGTCGTCCAGTACTGGCAGTTCGGGATGCCGCTGGCGCGGTCGGCCCATTGCAGTGCAGTGGCGAAGTCGCCCTTGAAGATCAAGGCCAGCGCGCCGTAGCTCAGGAAGGCCCACAACTGCGGATCGTTCGGACTCAGGTCGATCGCCTTGCGAAAGCGCTCGATGGCCTCGTCGTAGCGCATCTCGTAGGCCAGCGAGTCGCCCATGCCGCAATGCGCCGCGGCAAAGGTCGGGTTCAGGTGGATCGCCGTCTCGTTGTCGGCAATGGCCAGGTCGTACTCGCAGCGCGCCAGATGAACGCGTGCGCGCATGGCGTGGAAGGTGGCGTTCTGCGGGTCCAGCGACAGCGCGCGCGTGCACGCGGCCAGCGCGTCGTCCAGCGCCGATGTGGAAGGCGAAGTGTCCCAATACACCATGCCCAGCACGACTGCATAGGCCCACCAGGCGTACGCCTCGCCGAGCAAGGGGTCGAGTTCCTGGCTGCGGCGCAACAGGCGCTGGGCTGCCAGGTTGTCGGGGCCGGTGAACTTGAAAAGATGGTGCGTGCCGAGGTGGTAGCACTCCCAGGCCTGCAGGTCGGCATGCCGCGCCTGCACGACGCGATGGCGTTCGGCAAAGCCGATCTCGGGTTCGAGGCGGGCGACGATGGTTTCGGTGATGTCGTCCTGCAGCGCGAAGATGTCGGACAGCTCGCGCTCGTAGCGCTCGCTCCAGCGTGTATGCCCGGTGCGCGTGTCGACCAGTTGCACGTTGATGCGCACCCGGTCGCCGCCGCGCTGCACGCTGCCCTCGACGACATAGTCGACATCCAGCAGGGCCTTGAACTCGCGCACGTCGATGGCCTTGCCGCGAAAGCCGAAGCTGGTGTTGCGCGCCAGTACGTCGAGCCAGCGGTGCTTGGACAGGCGGGTGATGATGTCCGTGGTCACGCCGTCGGAGAAGTATTCCTGCTCGGGTTGACCAGACAGATTGACGAACGGCAGCACGGCGATGGCGGGGCGGTCGAAGTGCTCGGGCACCTCGGCCGCCGCGGCGCGACCTTGCGCCGACGCCGCGACCGGCTCGGCCTGCCTGCCATCGGCTTCCGGCGCGGGACCCTCGAGCGGGCTCACTTCGCCGACGAAGCGGAAGCCCCTCTTGTGCACCGTGCGGATCAGCCGCTGCGCCTGCCCATCGTCCCCCAGAAGCTGCCGTGCCGTCTTGATGCGGCTGCTGAGCGCCGCGTCGGACACCACGCGGCCGCGCCAGACCTTCTGATTGATCTCGTCCTTGTCCACCATGCGGCCCCGGTGTTCCACCAGCAGCGCCAGCAGTTCGATGACCTGGGGCTCCGCGCGAACCGGCTGGCCGTCGCGCGACAACTCGAACAGCGCCGTGTCGAGTGTGAATCCGCTGAACCGGTAGCGCATGGCGCGAGCTCCTGCTTGCCCTCCGAAGATCAATCCCCTTCGCCCTCGGACCATACAGCGCTGGCCGCGTCGATGGCAAGGGCGCAGGCAAGGCCAAGGCGGCCTCCGTACCGCAATTCTGCAGACCCCTACAGACTTTCTCCGCGACAACACCACCCCCCCTGCAAGCAGCGCGAGGCCTCGATCCCTAGCATTTGTCCATGCCGATGCCCCACCTCTCACCGCACCGGCATCCCGCCACCGACCTCTGAAAGCGAGACCGACCATGACCCCTACCGCCCTGCGTGCCGACATCTCCCCCCGGCCCGAATCCGCTTCTGCGACCCACGACGCCGAAGCGCTGCCCCTCGGCTTCGCGCTGACGCGCGCCAACACCGGCGGACGCATCTCGGTGTTCGAACGGGGTGCCCTGCGCATCGACGCCGAAGCCGGCGCCGTCATTCGCGTGCACGCCGGCTGCCTGTGGGTGCCGGACCCTGCGGAGCAGTGCAGCGTCGGCGTCGCCGCCGGCGAGCAGATCTGCATCGGCCAGAGCGGCTCGATCACCACGATGGCCATTCGCGCCACGCAGCTGGAGCTGGTCTGGCCCGAACGGGCCGACCGCCGCCGCCCGGTGCCCCGCAGCCATTGATCGCCGCCCCAGATCACCTTCACGGAGACAAGCCATGACCACCGCCACGAATACCCCGGACAAGTACCTGATCAACTGCAGCCACGGCACGGACGACGTCGAGCGCGCAACCATTTCGCTGATCCTCGCCGTCACGGCGTCCAAGACCAGCGACACGGCGCTGTTCCTCGCGTCCGGCGCATCGGACATCTGCGTCAAGCATGGCGTCGCATCGTTGCGCGCCGAAGGCTACGAACCCATGCAGGACCTGCTCGACGCCTTCATCGCCAACGGCGGCAAGCTGTGGCTCTGCCCGGCCTGCGCCAAGGCCAAGGGCATCACGCAGGGCGACCTGATCGAGGGCGCCGAGATCGCCGGCGCGCCGCGCACGATGGCCTTCCTCGCCAGCGGCGCCCGCCTGCTGGCGTGACGCACTGCCGCCGCCGCAGCCCCGCACTCGCCAACGTGCCACGGCCAAGCCCACCGACATCGGGAGCAGTTCATGGATCAAGACCGTGCCGAATGCGGCCATCTGAGCGCCCACCTGGCCACGCTGGCCGGCGCGCTGGAGCGCTACCAGCGCTTCGAGCATGCCGACGCCATGCGCGAGCCGGCGCGCTGGCGACAGGCGCTGGACCGCGAGGTGCCGAGCGCGGGCGTCGGCATCGACACCGTGCTGGCCGAGATGGGTCGCCACGTGATTCCCAACGGCTCGCAGATCCCCAACCCGGGCAGCAGCGCCTTCATCACCACCGGCGCCACCACGATCGGCGCGTTGGCCACCCTGGCCGGCTCGGTGGCCTCGCCGCAGCGCCTGGGCGCCACCGCGTTCGCCCACCTGGAAGAGGTGGCCCTGCGCTGGCTGGTGGAGATGTTCGAGCTGCCGCGTGACTTCCGCGGGCTGTTCAGCAGCGGCGGATCGACGGCCAACCTGGTCGCCCTCGGCGGTGCCCGCCAATGGGCATTCGAGCGCCTGGGGCTGGACCCGGCGCGCGACGGGTTGCGGCTGCCGTGCCGCCTGTACGCCACCGCCTCGAGCCACCACACCATCCGGCGCGCCGCGGCAGCGCTCGGCATGGGCCGCAGCGCCGTCGTCCTGATCGATACCGACGCGATGGGCCGCATGCGTCCCGATGCGCTGCGCCGCCGCCTGGCGCAGGACGCGAGCGGCGACGAGGTCCGCGTCGCCGTGGTGGCCACGGCCGGCATGACCAGCACCGGCGCCATCGATCCGCTGCGCGAGCTCGGCGAGATCGCGCGCGAGCACGGCGTCTGGTTCCACGTCGACGGCGCCTATGGCCTGCCAGGGATTCTCGATCCGCGCGTGCGGCCGCTGTACGACGGGCTGCACCTCGCCGACTCGGTCGTCGTCGACCCGCACAAGTGGCTCGGCGCCCCGGTCGGCATCGGCGCCACGTTGGTGCGCGACCGCAGCCTGCTGCACCGCGCCTTCACCCAGGAGCCGGCCGACTACCTCGAGGGATCGTGCCTGAGCGGCGAGGTCGATCATTCGATGGCCAGCCTGGGCGTGCCCTATGCCGACTTCGGCGTCGAACTGTCGGCGCCCGCGCGTGGCGCGGTGGTCTGGGCGCTGATCCGCGAGATCGGCGTGCAGGGACTGCGCGAGCGCGTGTGCCGCCACAACAGCATGGCACGCCACATCGCGCAGCGCGCCCAGGCGCACCCTAGGCTGGAGCTGGTGCAGGCGCCCACGCTGTCGATCTGCTGCTTCCGCTACCGCGCCCCGGCCGCGATCGACGCCAACGTCCTGAACAAGCGCATCCACCACGAACTGCTGCGCCGCGGCCGCAACCTGCCGAGCACCGCCGTGATCAACGGCGTGCTGGCGATCCGGCCCTGCTTCGTCGGCGCGCGGTCGCAGGCCGAACACGCCGACGCCCTGGTCGACGAGGTCATCGACGTCGGCGACCGGCTCGTCACCAGCTTCCGCGGCGACCTCGCCAGCGCCGCGCCGCCGATGCCGATGCGCATCGTTTGAGTCCATCCGCCACACCACACCAAGGAACCGACATGGGCAAGCGCCACGAAAACATCCTCGGCACGATCGGCCACACGCCGGTGGTGCGCATCAACAAACTCGGCCCGAGCGGCGTCAACCTGTACGCCAAGGTCGAGTCGTTCAACCCGATGGGCTCGGTGAAGGACCGCCTGGCCCTGGGCGTGATCGAAGACGCCGAACGGCGCGGCGAACTCAAGCCCGGCCAGACCATCGTCGAAGCCACCAGCGGCAACACCGGCATCGCGCTGGCCATGGTCTGTGCGCAGCGCGGCTACCCGCTCGTGGTGACGATGGCGGAGAACTTCAGCGTCGAGCGGCGCAGGCTGATGCGCTTCCTCGGCGCCAAGGTCGTGCTCACCCCCGCGTCGCTGAAGGGCTCCGGCATGGTCGCCAAGGCCGCCGAGCTGGCGCGCGCGCATGGCTGGTGGCAGCCGCGCCAGTTCGAGAACCCGGCCAATGCGGACGTGCACGCGCGCACGACGGCGGTGGAGATCCTCGATGACTTCGCCGACGTGTCGCTCGACTACTTCGTCAGCGGCTTCGGCACCGGCGGCACCCTGAACGGCATCTCGCGCGTGCTGCGGCAGCGCAGCCCGCACACCCGGATCATCGTGGCCGAGCCCGACAACTCGGCCGTCCTGGCCAGCGGCGTGCCGCAGGCCCGCAACACGGACGGCTCGCACAGCGCCAGCCACCCGGCGTTCCGGCCGCATCCGATGCAGGGCTGGTCGCCCGACTTCATTCCGGCGCTGGCCGAGCAGGTGCAGCGCGACGGGCGCATCGACGGCTTCGTGCCGATCAACGGCAACGATGCGTTGCGCTGCGCACGCGAACTGGCCATGAGGGAAGGCATCTTCGTCGGCATCTCGGCCGGCGCCACGCTGGCCGGCGCGCTCCAGGTGGCCCGCAGCGCCCCGGAGGGCTCGAACATCCTGTGCATGCTGCCGGACACCGGCGAGCGCTATCTGTCGACGCCGCTGTTCGACGGTGTGGCTGCCGAGATGACAGACGAGGAAATGGCGCTGTCGAAGTCGACCGCGGGATACCGCTTCGATGCAGCGCCGGCGCCGGCGCCCGTCGAAGCGCCGCAGGCCGACGATGCCGCCGCGGCGGCCGAAGTCGACGCCCTGCTCGGCGACATTCGGCACCCGGTGCTGATGTTCGCCCTCGAGTGGTGCGAATTCTGCTGGTCGGTGAAGAAGGCCTTTGCGGCGTACGGCATCGCGCTCGAGTCGGTCGATCTCGACTCGGTGGCGTACCAGGAAGGCAACCGGGGCGGCCGCGTGCGCGCCGAGCTGCAGCGCCGCACCGGCTCGGTGACCCTGCCGCAGATCTTCGTCGGCGGCGACTACGTCGGCGGCGCGACCGATGTCTTCGACGGCCTGAAGGCCGGCACGTTCGCGGCGCGGCTGCATCGCCACGGCGTGGCCTTCGATGCCACGGTGCGCAGCGACCCGTACAGCTTCCTGCCCAAGTGGCTGCATCCGCGCCGTGCCGCGTGAGCCAGATGCCCTGCCCGCCGCCGGACCCCGCACAGGACAAGCCCATGAGCACGCCGAGCCGTTCTTGCACTGCCGCCGCACGCGTGCGTGCGCCTGACGAGGCAGACCGCCAGTGGCCGTGGCCCAGCGGCGTGGCCCTGGCGATGTCGATGCTGGCCTGCTATGGCACGCTGGCGGCGGTGCTGGTGATGCCGATGTTCGGCATGGCCCTGGCGCCCGACGACACGCTGTGGCGCGTGGCCATCGTCGCGCCCGCGGCGCTGGTGGTCGTCTCGCTCGGCGGGCATGCCAGGCGCCGCGCGTCGTGGCTGCCCACCGGCCTGGCCGCGGCAGGTGCCGCGCTGCTGGCGATCTTGATGTTCTGGCACATGAACCGGTGGCTGGAAGCGCTGGCCTTCGCGCTGCTGCTGGCAGCCGTCGTGATCGAGCGCCGGCGCTGCACACGATGCGGGCCGAGCGATCGCGGCGCGCACCGCCATGAGTGACATGGCCGTGCATGAGCCGGCCCCGTGCACCGAGCGGTCGGCGCGGGCACGCCCCGGCCCGGCGCCGGCATGGGCACCCACGCGCCTGGGCACCGCAGTGGCCGGCCTGCTGCTGCTCGCCGCGTTCGGCAGCGGCCTCGGCGGCTGGCTCGCCGAGTTCACGGCCTCTCCGGCCTGGACGATGTCGGGCAGCCCGGGGCGCCTAGTCTGGATCGGGATGCTGGTCGTCTACGTGATCGCGATGGCGCTGCCCTTCGTGCCGGGCATCGAGATCGGCCTCGCGCTGATGCTGGCGATGGGTGTCGACGGCATCGTGCTGGTCTACGCAGGCACCCAGCTGGCGCTGGCGGCGAGCTTCCTGTGCGGGCGCTTCCTGCCCCGGGCGCAGTTGACGCGCCTGATCGAGACCCTGCGGCCGGGCGGCGCGAAGACCCTGCTGGACGGTGCCGACGCGCTGCCACCGCCCGAGCGCATCGCCCGCCTGGCTGCGCACCCTGCGGCACCATGGCTGCGGCGCGTGCTGCGGCGCCGCGGCGTGGCGCTGGTGCTGCTGCTCAACCTGCCCGGCAATGCGCTCCTCGGCGGCGCGGGCGGCATCGCGCTGCTCGCCGGATCCAGTCGCCTGTTCGGCCTGGCGCGCTTTCTCGTGCTGAGCGCGCTGGCCACCAGCCCGCTGCCCTTGATGCTGCTCTGGCTCGGCAGGGCCTGAGCGCCGCGTTCGTCCCGGCCGAGCCGCTGCCGGCCTGGCGCGGCATGGCCGAGGCCGAAGCCCGGTGTGCGGTGCGACGGCTCGGGAAACCGCCGTCGGCCGGCGCACCGGCGGGGCGGCGCCTCGCAGGCAGCCGCCACCGGCAACCCCATGGCGCATGCCCGCGCCACCTTCACCGGGGGTCCAACTGGCGATAGCGCTGTTCGTACTTGTCGGTCAGGCGCGTCTGGCGGTTGGCCGTGCTGACCTCCCGCCCCTGGATGAACACGCGCTCCACGCGCGTCGTCGTTTCCAGCGGGTCGCCGTCGGTGACGATGAAACTGGCCAGCCGCCCGGGCGCCAGCGATCCCAGGCGATCGGCCACGCCCAGGATCTGCGCCGGATACAGCGTGATCGCCTTCAAGGCCTCGTCGCGCGGCAGGCCGTGGGCTGCGGCCGTTGCTGCCTCATAGGGCAGGTTGCGCTCATTGGGCGCGGCGAAGATGCCACCTTCCCGCGCGATGCAGAAGGTGACACCGGCTTGCGCCAGCAGCGCTGGCAGGCGGAATCGCGCGTCGACGTCTTCGTCGCGCCGCAACGGCAGTTCGTTCACGCCGCCGATGACCACGGGCACGCGTCGCTCGCGCAGCAACTCGGTGATGCGCCAGGCATCGGCGCCGCCGACGATCACCAGCTTCAGCCGGTGTCGTTCGGCCAGGCCCAGCGCATGGCGGATCTGCGGCAGTTCGTCGGCGTGCACGAAGACCGGACGACGGCCCTGCAGCACCGGCAGCATCGCCTCCCAGCGCTGGTCCGCGGGGCTGTCCGGCGCGCCCGTGCGCGCACGCAGGTAGGCGGCCGCGGCGTCGAAGGCGTCGTCGATCTGGCGCAGTCGCTCCTCGGTGAACTTGCGCAGTTCGACCTGGATCGTCGCGGGCAGGGGCTCCAGCGCCTGCGGGGTCAGGCGCATCGACGGCAGCACGACGTGCAGCGCCGTCTCGCGCTCGACCGCCATTTCCTCCCAGTTCCAGCCATCGAGCTGCATGAGTGCCGAAGTGCCGGCGATGAGCCCGCGCTGTCCGCCCCCGGGCACCACGAGCGCAGCCAGCACCCCGTTGGCGCGTGCCACCGGCAGCAGGTCGCTGTCCGCGTTGACGGCGACCACGGCCCTGGCGTTGGGGTTGAGCGCCCCCACCTCGGCGTGGTCCACGGTGGCGCGAACGGCACTGATCTCGGTCAGCCCGATGGCGGAGTTGGCCGCGATGAAGCCCGGATAGACGTGGCGTCCGCCGAGGTCGACGACTTGCGCGCTCCCGCTCTGCGGTGGCAGCGGTTCGCCGGCAGCGACGATCGCGGTGATGCGCCCGCGCTCGATCAGCATGCGGCCGCCGACGAGCACCGGCCCGCTGACCGTGTGCAGCGTGGCACCGGTAACCAGGATCGGCTGCGTCTGGGGTGGCGGAGGAATCGTGTCGGACGCCTGGGCCGTCAGCGCCGATGCCAGGGCCAGTCCGGCCCAGAGGCAGCCCGGCCGAAAGGCGTTGGCGCCCGTCATGGCGCGTGCTCCGTGCACTCGTGCCAGGCCGGCAGGTCGGCATAGGCCGGCCGCAGCGCGTGCGCGCGGTCGAGCCACTGGCGCCAGGGCAGTTCACCCAGCGCGTGCGCCGCGATCACCGGCCGCGGGGCATCGCCTGCCTCCTTCGGTGGCGGCGCATCGCCGCGTGGCGGCGGCGGCGCGCGCAGTGCCAGCTCCACGAGCCGCAGGCGCTCGCGGGCGGCAGCGGCGCGGAGGCGGCGGTCGCTGTCGAGATCGAAGTGCCGCCGTCCGTCGATCCAGGTCTGCTCGGCACGCGAGTAGTTGGACAGCGGATGGCCGCTCCAGATCACGAAGTCGGCGTCCTTGCCCGGCTCCAGCGAACCGACACGCCGGTCGATGCGCAGCTGGCGCGCCGGATTGATCGTCACCAGCGCAAGCGCCTCCAGTTCGGACAGGCCGCCGTACTTCATCGCCTTGGCGGCTTCGCTGTTCAGCCGCCGGGCCAGCTCGGCATCGTCGGAGTTGATGCTGACCAGCACACCGGCGCGGTGCATCAGCGCGGCGTTGCCCGGGATCGCGTCCTGCACCTCCATCTTGTAGCCCCACCAGTCGGAGAAGGTGGAGCCCCCGGCGCCGATGCCGGCGATCGCGTCGGCCACCTTGTAGCCTTCCAACACATGCTGGAAGGCCCCGACCGTGATGCCCAGTTCCTTGGCCAGCCGGGCGAACATCAGGATCTCGTCGGCGCGGTACGAGTGGATGTGCACGAGGCGGGTGCCGTCGAGCACCTCGCTCAGCGCCTCGAGCTGCAGGTCGCGCCGCGGCTCGGGCCCGCGCCTGGGGCCGGTGCGCCAGGCACGCTGCTCGCGGGCGTACTCGCGCGCGCCGGCAAAGGCGTCGCGCAGCACCTGCTCGACGCCCATGCGCGTCGCCGGGTAGCGCGTTCCCGGACCCCAGTTGGAACCTTTGACGTTCTCGCCGAGCGCGAACTTGATGGTCGGCGCCGCCCCTTCGAAGGCCAAGCCCGGGGCATCGCTGCCCCAGCGCAGCTTGATGAGCTGGCTCTGGCCGCCGATGGTGTTGGACGAGCCGTGCAGCACGTGCGCGACCGTCAGGCCGCCAGCCAGCTGCCGGTAGATGTTGATGTCGGTGGGGTCGACGATGTCGCCGACCCGCACCTCGGCGGTCACCGAGTGGCTCTGTTCGTTGTAGCCCCCGTTCATCGTGATGTGCGAATGCGCGTCGATCAGCCCGGGCGTGACGTGCTTGCCGGTGGCATCGATCACCTCGGCGCCGGATGGCGCCGACAGCGCCGTGCCGATGGCGCTGACCTTGCCGTCGCGCACCAGCAGATCGGCGCGTTCCAGCTTGCCGGCCCCGCCCATCGCCCATACGGTGGCATTGCGCACCAGCAGCAGCGCAGGCCGCGCCGCCGCCACCGCCACGCCGAAGGCTCCGGCCGGATAGGTGGCGGGCGGCCCGGCGACCGCCGGCTCGGCCGCCGACGCCGCAGGCGCAGCCGCCGGCGCGACACGGCGCGCCGACCACGCCTTCAGCGTGCCCCCGGCGTCCTGCACGGTGCCGGCCAGGCGATCGTCGCGCAGTTCCGCGACGACGGTGGCCCGCGGCGCGGAGTCCGCGGGACGGGTGCAGGGCAGGCGCAACACCCACGCGGCACCCTGCGCGGCGAGTTCGCAGGCGACGCCGTCCTGTTCGAGCTTCGGCGCACTGCGCGTGCCGGCGATGACGAGCGTCGCGCTGCCACCGTCCACCGCCCAGGTGCCGCGCGGGTCGGATGGCCTGAATGCATCGTTGGGCAGCGGCCGGCCATCGACGAACACCAGTTCGACCGCGGCGTCGTCCTCGGTGAACAGGTCCCCCCGCGCGACCACGACATTCGCGATGCGGCCCGGCTCCAGGCTCCCCAGGCGAGCAGACTGGCCGATGAAGGAGGCCGGCTGCGTCGTCAGCGCCGCCAGCGCCTGCTGCGCCGGCAACCCGCGCCGAACCGCCTGCCGCAGCCGCGGCCAGAACTCCTTGCCCGCGTCCTTCAGCCCCGCGGCGGTGACCGCCACCGGCACACCCGCGCTCGTCAGCCAGGCCAGGTTCGACGGCGCCTGCTCCCAGTGCTGCAGCGCGTCCAGCGGCACGTCCAGCGCCCGGTCCGGGTGCGTGACGTCCGGCGTCGTGGGAAAGGTCAGCGGCACGATCACCGGCAGCGCGGCAGACTTGAGCTGCGCCGCGCGCCGGTATTCATGGCCGTTGCCCTGCAGCACCATGCGCAGCTTGAACTCGTCGCGCAGCGCCACGGCGCGCGGGTAGTCCAGTTCGTCGCTCGTCGCATGGATCACCGTCTGCCGGCCCTCGAGCACCGGCGCCAGCCCCGCCAGCGAGGCGTTGGGGGCGATGCGTTCGGCGTCCGCGCGCGCCGACGCGGACCGGTCTCGATGCCAACGTGCGTCGTACAGCACCTGCCTTGCCAGCGCGACCGACCCCATCAGCGATGACGGGTACCCCGGCTCGCGCGAGCGATCGATGTCGAATGCAGTGTGCTGGGCGGCCCGGGGTGCAATCACGAGCAACTTCGGATCCTTCGCGTCGCCGAGCGCCAGCAGGGCGCCCTGGCCGCGGAAGACACCCGCGGCGGGCGCCGCCAGCACGGCCGTGAATCCGAGCGCCCGCGCGTCCCGGGCGTCCTCGGCCTTCCACTCGAGCTGCTGCGCCACATCCTGTTCCGGGCGCACGAAGGGGTTCGACGCCGCCAGCGCGCGCCCGACGAGCGGCCGCGGTTCGGGCGGCTTTGCCTTCGGCGGCGGCAATTCGGAACCCCGTCCCCACCGCGGTGGTTCCGGTGCCGGCGGTCGCAGCGAAGCGGGCACGCCGATCGAGCTGGCCAGATCGATGAACCCAGGGTAGACGGTACGACCCGGAAGTCGCCACACGCGCGCCCCCTCGGGCGGCGTTGCAGCCGGGCCTGCCGCAACCACCAGGCCGTCCTTCAGGACCAGCATGCCGTTCTCGACGACGCGGCCGGGTGCCACGACGAGTCGCACCTCGGTCAACACATGCCAGCGCGGCGTGGCGTCGCGCAAGCCCTGCTCCCGCTCGGTGGCCGTCTGCGCCTGCGTCAGCCACGGCGCAGACATCAGCACACAGCCGACGAGCTTCAAGCTCCGCGTCGTCGCCAACGCCGCGCACCATCGCGAGTAAGCCATTGCGACCTCCGCAGAACTCGGCGCGGATGCTAGCCGGAGACGATCCCTCTGAGAAGTGGCCCGAATCCAGGGCCCAGCGGCCACACTTGCCGCTGTATCCATTCCGCACCGGCCGGACGACTGCGCGGGGCGGACACATCTCGGACCCCGCCTCGCGCGGCGCGGGGGTGATTGCGCCGGGAACACCACGGGGCACGCACGCGGCCGGACATCCCGCAGGGTCGGCGCAGGCGGATCGCATACTGATGGCCCGGCTGAATCCGCAGCCATCCACCGAGGTGAGCGAATGAAGAGTCCCGCACGTTTGCTCAGCTGGCTGCTTGCCGGCTGCTGTGGTTTCGCGCCCGTGCAGGCCGCCGATCCCGTCGCGCCCGGCGCCGCCCTGCGCGCACTGTTCGACGCCGAATGGGAACGGCGGCTGCGCGACGAACCCGAGGCCGCGAGCTATTACGGCGACACGCGCTACGACGAGCGCTGGACCGACCTCAGCCTCGAAGCGATCGCGGCGCGCGAAGCGGCCGAACGCGAGGCACTGGGGCGCCTGAAGGCCATCCCGCGCGCCAGGCTCGCGACGGCCGAGCAGATCCAGTACGACAGCTTCCTGTGGCTGCTGCAGGCCCAGGTCGACCGCCAGGCCTTTCGCGAATACCTGCTGCCGGTCGGGCACCAGAGCGGGCCGCAGACGGCCGACCGCATCGCCGAGGTGATGCCCTTCAACAGCGCGGCCGACTACCGCCGCTACCTGAAGCGCCTGTCCGCGCTGCCTCGCCAGCTCGCCCAGGTGCGCGTGCTGATGCAGGAAGGCCTGAAGGCCGGTCATCTGCCGCCGCGCGTGCTGATGGAGCGTGTGCCGCCGCAGTTTGCCGCGCAGCGCGTCGACGACCCGGCCGCGAGCCCGTTCTACCGGCCCTTCAAGCGCATGCCCACGGCCATGGCCGACGCGGAACAGGCGGCGCTTCGGGCCGAGGCCCTGGCGCTGATCCGCGACCGGCTCGTGCCGGCCTACCGCGAGCTCGGCGACTTCTTCAGCGCCGAGTACCTGCCGCGAGCGCGCCCGTCGATCGCCGCCAGTGACGGCCGCGGCGGCACGGCGTACTACAACTTCCTGGCGCGCGACTACACGACGACCCCGCTCAGCGGCGAGCAGATCCATGCGGTCGGGCTGCGCGAGGTGGACCGGCTTCGCGCGGCGATGGAGAAGACCAAGGACGAGGCCGGCTTCAAGGGCGACCTGGCGGAGTTCTTCACCTACCTGCGCAGCGATCCGCGCTTCTTCTACACGACGCCGGCCGAGCTGCTGGACGCCTACCGCGCGACGGCCAAGCGCATCGACCCGGAGCTGGTCAAGGTCTTCAAGACCATCCCGCGCCTGCCCTACGGCGTGCGGCCCATTCCGGAGAACATCGCGCCGCACACGTCCACCGCCTACTACCAGGGCGGCGCTGCCGACGGCACGCGGCCCGGCTACTACTACGTCAACCTCTACAGGCCAGAGGTGCGGCCGCGCTGGGAGATGCTGCCGCTGAGCCTGCACGAGGCCGTGCCCGGCCACCACTTCCAGATCAGCCGCGCTCAGGAGCTGGAAGCTGCGCCCGCCCTGCTGCGCAATGCCTACTTCGTCGCCTACGGCGAGGGCTGGGCCCTGTATGCCGAGCAGCTGGGCTACGAGATGGGCCTGTACGACGACGCCTACGACCGCTTCGGCCAACTCACCTACGAGATGTGGCGTGCGGTGCGACTGGTGATCGACACCGGCATGCACCTGAAGGGCTGGAGCCGCGAGCAGGCGATCGACTACTTCAAGGCCAACGCTCCCAAGACCGAACAGGACATCGTCAACGAGGTCGACCGTTACATCGGCAGGCCAGGCCAAGCCCTCGCCTACAAGATCGGACAGATGAAGATCTCGGAGTTGCGTGAGCGTGCTCGCGTGAAGCTCGGCGCGAAGTTCGACCTGCGCGAGTTCAACGACACGGTGCTGGCCACCGGCTCGGTGCCGCTGGTCGTGCTGGAGACGCACATCGACGGCTGGATCGCCGAGCAATCGGCCGGCCGATGAGCGACGCCGCCTCACGCAGGGCGACGTGTCCGGCGAGCGATCGGGCCCCGGAGGCGTCGAGTGAGCACGGCACGCGCACCGGAAGGGTCGGCGGTCCGAGGCCCGAGGGACATGACGGACAGCCGGCATGCGCCCTGCGCATGCGGCGGACCGTCAGGCCTAGAACTTCCTCACCTCGATGCGGTTCTTCTGCAACGCGTAGCCGAGCTGCCGCGGCGTGACGCGCAGCAGCCGCGCCGCCTTGGCCTGCACCCATCCGCACTGCTCCATCGCCCAGATGAGTCGGTCACGCTCTGATTCGGGCGGCTCGGCCGCGCTTGCTGCCGGCGGCGCGGACGGCAGGCGGTGCGTGGGGCCGATGCGGGTGACCTCGTCGCCAGGGGCATCGACATGCACAGGCTCCCGCCGCGCCGGCGCGGCGTTGTTGGCCGCAGCAGCCACGGCGTCGGCCTTGTCGAGGAAGTGCAGCGTCTGCGTCAGGCAACGGTTCTGCCGGCACGGGAACGCGAGGTCGTTGATCGTGTCGCCCTGCACCATCGTGGCCGTCCGCTCGATGCAGTTCTCCAGCTCGCGCACGTTGCCGGGCCAGTAGCAGCTGGTGAGCACCTTCATCGCGTCGAGCGACACCTTCAGCTGACGCCGGTTCTCCTTGTTGTAGCGGTCGATGAAGTGGGCCACCAGTGCCGGAATGTCGGCGCGCCGCTCGCGCAGCGGCGGCAGGAAGATCGACACCACGTTGATGCGGTAGTACAGGTCGGCGCGGTACTCGCCACGCTGCACCATCTTCTCCAGATCGCGGTTGGTCGCGCAGATCAGCCGCACGTCGACCTTCACCGCCTTGCTGCCACCGACGCGCTCGAACTCGCGCTCCTGCAGCACGCGCAGCAGCTTGGCCTGGAAGGCGGGCGATACGTCGCCGATCTCGTCGAGGAACAGCGTGCCGCCATGCGCCAGCTCGAAGCGACCCTTGCGCTCGCCCGCGGCCCCGGTGAAGGCACCCTTCTCGTGGCCGAACAGCTCGGACTCGAGCAGGCTCTCCGTCAGCGCCGCGCAGTTCACCTTGATGAAGGGCGCGTCCTTGCGCGGGCTGAGGAAGTGGATGGCACGGGCGATGGCTTCCTTTCCGGTGCCGCTCTCGCCGCGCAGCAGCACGGTGGCACGCGAGGGCGCCGCCTGGTGAACCTCGACGAACACCTGCTGCATCGGCCTGGAGTCGCCGACCACGTTGTCCAGCGCGTAGCGGCCGCGCGGCTCGCGCTTGAGCGCCTTCTGCAGCCGCGTGGCCTCGAGCTGCAGGCGCTGGTGCTCGTCGCGCACCGCATCGTGCAACTGCGCCGCCTGGGCGAGCAGCGACGCCACCATGGTCAGGATGCGCTGGTCGTCCGACAGGCGCGCGCCGCCGCGCACCTCGCGCTGCGCTGCCAGCGCGCCGAGCACCGCCTTGTCGGTCTTCAGCGGCACGACGACGAAGGCCATCATGTGCTCGCCCCGCGCGCTGAAGGCGCCGGTGCGGTCGATGAACTCGCTGGCCTGCGCGACGTCGGGCACGACCACCGGCATGCCCGAGGCCGTCACATGGCCGATGACGCCCTCGCCCGGCTGCCAGCGGCCGCGCAGTTCCTGCTCGCGCGACAGGCCCACCGAGCTGTGCACCTGCAGCACGTTGTCATCGGCATCGTTCAGCACGATCATGGCGCGCGGCAGGTCCATGTGCGCCGTCAGCACGTTCAGCGCGGCGCGGAAACTGCGGTCGATGTCGAGTGACGCCGTCAGGATGCGGCAGATCTCGTAGACCGTGATCAGCTCCATGTGCGAGCGCTGATCGTGACTCGTTCGGCTCACCATCGCGCACCTCCTTGGAGCCTGCCACCGTGGTTGCTGCGAAGCGTGCAAGAAGCAAGCCGGAAACGGGCCGTCCCCGGGGGAAATCGTGACGAAGCGTCTCGCTTGACGCAAGTCAAACGGGACAGGTGGCGAGCAGCCTCTCGAGCTCGCTCACGTGCCCGGTTTCCTCGTCGGCGAACTGCATGGCGATGCTGCGCAGTTCGGCGTCGCTGCAGGTAGCGGCGATGCCCGCGTAGTACGCATGGCCGCGGCGTTCGCCCTCGAGCGCCAGCTGCAGGGCCTCGCGTGCACCCATCTGGGCATCGACGCCGGCCCAGTCGGCGGTCTCCGGCGAGGTGCCCTCGGGCCACTCGTACTCGTGCGGCGCCAGCGGCGGCAGCTTGCGGAAGCCGCCACGCGCCATCGCGTCGGCCAGGTGCAGCCGCGAGTAGTGCGCCATGCGCGTGAAGAACACGCCCAGCTCGCGGTTGCCCTCTGCGCCCATCGCCGCGGCCAGTTCCTCGTAGCGGCGCGCCGCTTCGCGTTCGAGCTGGACGGCGTGGGCGAGGAAGCGTTCGACCGTGTTCATCCGAACTTGAAGAGGATGCCGTGCCCGCCGCGCGGGTACTCCCACGCCACGTTGGCGTGCTCGGTGCAGATCACGCGGCAGCTGCCGCACTCCAGGCAGCCGTCGGTGATCAGCGTCACCGCACGGTTGCCCTCGGCCTTGTAGCAGGCCGCCGGGCACACGTAGGTGCAGGCCTGAGACTGGCAGATGTTCTTGCAGATGTCCGCATCCTTGATCTGGATGTGCGGCCGCCCATGGTCGACCTTGTAGCGGTTCTGGAAGAGCTTCTCTTCGACGTTCACGGCGATCATCGGAAGGCCCTCCACAGCTTGAACGCATCGCCCACCAGGCCACGCCAGCGGCGCGCCGACCTGAAGCTGCCGAGGATCTCGCGCTCCTTGGTCTTCTTGTCGACGCCGTCGACGGTGAACATCGTCTTGGCGGCACGGCTCATCAGCTCGGGATAGGTGGTGAAGAACTGCGGACTCTCGTGCAGCACCCGCGGCAGGTCGCGGTACTTGTGCAGGTCCTTCATCACGAAGCTGTCGTCGAGGCGGTCCTTGTAGGCCTTCAGCGTCTTCGCGTGCATCGGCTTGCCGGCCGCCTTGGCAGCGATCGCCGTCTCGGCGGCCAGTCGCCCGGTGGTCATCGCCAGGTTGCTGCCTTCGCGGTGCGCCGCGTTGACGAAGCCGCCCGAGTCGCCGACGATCATCCAGCCCTCGCCGTACACCTTGGGCACGGCGTGGAACCCCCCTTCGGGGATCAGGTGCGCGCAGTACTCCTTCATCTCGCCGCCCTCGATCAGCGGCGCGATGCTCGGGTGCTTCTTCAGCTTCTCGAGCAGCGCATAGGGCGCCGTCCTCTGCGGGTTGGACTTGAAGTCGCTGAGCATGCAGCCCACGCCGATGGTCAGCGAATCCCTGTTGGTGTAGAGGAAGCCGGTGCCGACCATGCCCTCGGTGACCGTGCCCATCATCTCGATGACCACGCCCTCCTCTTCCTTGATGTTGAAGCGCTGCTGGATCACCTCCTCCGGCATGAAGAGGATCTCCTTCACCGCCAGCGCCACGTTGCCCGCCTTCAGCTCGCCGTGGAAGCCGGCCTTGCGCGCCAGCGTGCTGTTCACGCCGTCGGCGAGGATCACCACGTCGGCGTAGACCTCGCCCCCCTGGCGGTCGCAGCGCACGCCGATGCAGCGCTCGCCGTCCATCAGCAGCTCCTCGACGGTGGTCTCGCAGATCAGCAGTGCGCCGGCCTCGCGCACCTTCGAGCTGAACCACTTGTCGAACTGCGCGCGGATGATGGTGTAGCGGTTGTAGGGTGGCTTGTTGTAATCGTCGCTGCGGTAGTGCGTACCCACGAAGCTGCTGTCGTCGAGCACCCAGATGCGCTGCTCGATGATGTGGCGCTCCAGCGGTGCATCGTCGCGAAAGTCGGGGATGACCTTCTCCAGCGCGTCGGCGTAGAGGATCGCGCCCTGCACGTTCTTGCTGCCCGGGTACTCGCCGCGCTCGATCTGCAGCACCCTGAGCCCTGCCTTGGCCATCGTGTAGGCCGCGGTGTTGCCCGAAGGCCCCGCGCCGACCACGATCGCGTCGAACTTCTCCTTTGCCATCGGTGATCTCCTTGCGTCAGGCGACCTTGCGGACACGCTTGTCGAGGTGGGTGCGGAACGCCTGCGTCAGCACCGGCAGCACCTGCATCGCGCTGCCGACGATGCCGTAGTGCGCCACGTCGAAGATCGGCGCGTTCGGGTCGGTGTTGATCGCGACGATCACGTCCGAGCCCTCCATGCCGACACGGTGCTGGATCGCGCCGCTGATGCCCGCAGCGATGTACAGCTTGGGCCGCACCGTCTTGCCGGTCTGCCCGACCTGGCGCTCGGCCTCGGCCCAGCCGGCCTGCACCACCGCGCGCGTCGCGCCGACCTCGGCGCCGAGCACACGCGCCAGCTCCCAGACCAGCTTGAAGTTGTCGGCGTTCTTCAGGCCCTTGCCGCCGCTGACGATCACGTCGGCATAGGCCAGGTTGACGGTGTTGCGGTTGGCGTCCGGGATGAAGTCGAGCAGCTTGGTGACCACGTCGGTCTCCACCATGCCCAGCGGCATCTCGACGACGTCGCCGCTGCGCGTCTCGTCGCGCCGCGGCAACTGCATCACGCGCGGTCTCACCGTGGCCATCTGCGGCCGGTAGGCCAGCGTCATGATCGTGCACAGCAGCGAGCCGCCGAAGGTCGGCCGCGTCGCCGCCAGCGCGCGGCCGTCGATGTTCAGTTCGGTGCAGTCGGCCGTCAGGCCGGTGCCCAGCGTGGTGGCGACCGAACCGGCGAGATCGCGCCCCATCGCGGTGGCGCCCAGCAGCATGATCTCCGGCTGGTGGGAGTTGACGAGGTCGGTCAGACCCTTCGTGAACGGCTCGTTGCGGTAACCCTTGAGCACCGGGTCGCGCATCACGTAGCAGCGGTCGGCGCCGTAGGCACAGGCCTCCTTCGCGTAGGCGTCCAGCGGTTCGTCCGGCCCGCCGAGGATCACCCCGGCCACCTGCACCTGCAGCTTGTCGGCCAGCTTGCGCGCCTCGCCCATGAGCTCCCAGCTGACCGGGTTGACATGGCCGCGGTCGTGCTCGACGAACACCCAGACATGCTTGTAGGCCTTCAGGTGCTCGGGCAGTTCGGTGTTGCGCCCGGCACGGCCTGCCGCCCGGGGTGCGGCAGGGGGCGCCGGTGTCGCGGGCTTGGTGGTGTCGTTCATGCCGTTCTCCTTCAGGCCGACAGGCGCTCCACCAGCTCCGCCTCGATCTGCGGATGCGTGGTGAAGATCTTCTGCAGCAGGTTCAGCGTCACGTCCTGCACGTTGGTGTCGGCCACCACCTGCATGTCGGCCTTGTCGGTGCGTGGCGTCGGCCCGAACACCTTGCTGACGATGGTCGGCGAGCCCTTCAGGCCGATCTTCGCCACGTCCTCGATGCCGGCATCGTCCTTGTTCCACTTGCGCACCGCGAAGCGGCCGGCGCGCAGCATGTCGTCCATGGTCGCGAAGCGCATCTGGTTGGTGCCCTCGAGCATCGTGACCAGCGAGGGCAGCGTGGTGTCGAGCAGTTGCACGCCGCCTTCGGCGCGGCGCTCGACCTTCAGGCGCCGCGCGTCGAGATCGACCTCGACGATCCTGCTCACGTAGGTCAGCAGGTTCAGTCCCAGCCGCTTGGCGATGCCCGGGCCGACCTGCGCTGTGTCGCCGTCGATGGTCTGCTTGCCGGTGAACACCAGGTCCACCGCCTGCTCCTGGCCGATGCGGCGGATCGCCGCCGCCAGCGCGTAGCTGGTGGCCAGCGTGTCGGCGCCGGCGAAGGCGCGGTCGGTGACCAGCACGGCGTCCGTCGCGCCGAAGCTGATGCACTTGCGCAGCGCTTCCTCCGCCTGCGGCGGGCCCATGCACAGCATGGTGACGCGGCCACCGAACCGGTCCTTCAGGCGCAGCGCCTCTTCCAGCGCGAACAGGTCGTAGGGATTGACGATCGCCGGCACGCCCTGCCGCATGATGGTGTTGGTGACCGGGTGGACGCGGATCTGCGCCGAGTCCGGCACCTGCTTGATGCAGACGACGATGTGCATGGTCGGCTCCTTGTCCGTGTCAGGCGACGCGCGGCGCACGCCGCTCGGCCAGGCTGTCGCGCAGCGACGCCAGCTGCACGTGCTGCGTGCCCTCGGCATCCTGGAACACCTTGAACACCTTCTCGCGCGCCGGCGTGGAGGTGACGAAGTCCTGGTAGGCACGCGCCAGCAGCTCGCGGTAGCGCTTGAACATCTCGACCTCGCCGAGACCGTTCAGGCCTTCCGTCTTGTGCAGGTACTGGTAGAAGCGCTTGAGGATGTGCAGCCGGTTGACCTGCACGATGCGCTCGTCGAAGGGCACGGCGAAGAAGGCGAAGAAGTCCTCGGCGCTCGACAGCGCCTTGAGTCGGTCGGTCAGGCTGTCCATGCGGATTCCTCGTCGAAGTAGAAGCGGAGCAGCTCCGCGTCGGTGGGGGCGCGCTTGGTGGCGGCCACGTGGGAGCGGATGCATTCGAGCAGCGCGTGTGCCTGCTGCACGCTGAGCTGCATGCCCAGCTTCGCGTAGGCAACGCGCACGCCGTGCGAGCCCGAGTGCTTGCCGAGCACCAGCGAGTGCTGTCGGCCCAGTTCCTCGGGCTGGAAGGCCTCGTAGTTGCCGCGGTCCTTCAGCAGACCGTCGACGTGGATGCCCGATTCGTGCGTGAACACCGCCGCGCCGACGATGCTCTTGCCTGCCGCCACCGGCCGGCCCGAGGCCTGCGCGACGAGCTGCGAGATGCGCGGCAGCCTCGTCGTATCCACGCCGCAGTCGACGGCGTAGAGGTGCCGCGCCGCCATCACCACCTCCTCCAGCGCGGCGTTGCCGGCACGCTCGCCCAGGCCGTTGACGGTGGTGCTGGCGTGGGTGGCGCCGGCGAGCACGGCGGCCAGCGTGTTCGCGGTGGCCAGCCCCAGGTCGTTGTGGGCATGCATCTCGATGCCGATGTCGATCTCGCGGCGCAGCCGGCCGATGCGCTCGTGCGTGCCGAAGGGCTCGAGCAGGCCCAGCGTGTCGGCATAGCGCACGCGCACCGCGCCATGCCGCTGCGCGAGCTGCGCGGCGCGCACGAGGAAGTCGCCGTCGGCGCGCGAGGCGTCCTCGAAGCCGACGCTGACCGTGGCACCCGCATCCGCGGCGCGGTCGACGAAGCGGCGGATGGTGGCCAGCACCCAGTCGCGGTCGCGGCCGAGCTTGCGCTCGATCTGCAGGTCCGACACGCTGACCGACAGGTGCACGATGTCGGCGCCGCAGCGCAGCGCGCTGTCCAGGTCGCTGTCGACCATGCGCGCCCAGACCATGGTGCGGGCGCGCTTCGTCGCCGCGGCGATCTCGCGGATCAGCTCGGCCTCGTGCTCGCCCATGGCCGGGATGCCGACCTCCATCTCCGGCACGCCGGCCGCGTCGAGCGCGGCCGCGATGGCGAGCTTCTCCTCGTCGGTGAAGGCCACGCCCGCGGTCTGCTCGCCATCACGCAAGGTGGTGTCGTTGATGGTGAGCAAGGGGATGCCGTCGGTTCGGGAGGTCATGTCGGCTCCAGGCGTTGACGATCGCTTCAACGCAAGCGCTGTGCCACGTTCTGCTCGCCGCCCAAGTGCTTGATCTGCATGAGCTTTTCGGTTTCGAACGGGGCCGCGCGGCGGCTGTGCCCTTTGTCGGATTGCCGACAGGGCGCGGCTACTTCTCGCGCGCGTGATTGCGCGAGAACTTCGGCAGCTCGATCACCAGCTCGTCGCCCTTCACGCGCACGCAGCACGACAGGCGTGACTGTGCGTCCAGGCCCCAGGCGTCGTCGAGCTGGTCTTCCTCTTCGTCGTCGGGCGGCGCGATCATCTCGGCACCGCCGCGCACATGCACATGGCAGGTCGCACAGGCACAGACCTTCTCGCAGGCGTGCTCGATCGCGATGCCGTGCGCGAGCAGTTCGTCGACGAGCTTGCGGCCCTGCCGCGCTTCGAACGCGAGACCGTCGGGACACAGCTCCGCGTGCGGCATCACGCGCACGTGCGTCATGACCCCCCCTCGTCCGCGGCGTACCGCGGCCCATCCCGCGAGGGGATGCGGGCCGGCTCGGGAGCGACCCGGCGCCCGGCCCGCGCGCAATGGACTGGCACGGTCTGGCTCATGCGGCGAGCTGGTCGATGCGCTGGCCCGACAAGGCCTGGCGCACGCGCGCATCCATGCGTTTGCCAGCGAACGGCGTGGTGGCACGGTTCAGCGCCTCGGTGGCGTCGCGCAGCGCGGCGCGCAGGCTCCTGTGCTCGGCGAGCGAGCTGCCTTCGCCTTCGGCGCATTGCTCGAGCAGGTCGGCCACCGCCTGCATCGCAGTGAGGATCTCGAACTGCTCGCGCGGCTGCAGCAACTGGTTGCCGTCCTCGTGCAGTGCGGCCTCGGTGGCGTCGTGCAGGCGACGCGCGTCGACCTCGGCTTCGCGCAGCATGCGCGCCGCCGCGTCGGCCTCGGCGCTGCCGATCGCCTCCATCAGCATGCCGGCCACGGCATCCTGTGCCAGGCCGTAGCTCGGCTTGACCTCCACCTGCGCGTGCACGCCGCTGTTCTGCTCGACCGCGCTGACCGACAGCAGGCCGTCGGCATCGATCTGGAACGTCACGCGGATGCGCGCCGCACCCGCCACCATCGGCGGGATGCCGCGCAGCGTGAAGCGCGCCAGCGAGCGGCATTCGGCCACCAGCTCGCGTTCGCCCTGCACCACGTGCAGCGCCATGGCCGTCTGGCCGTCCTTGAAGGTGGTGAATTCCTGCGCCCGCGCGGTCGGGATGCTGCTGTTGCGCGGGATGATCTTCTCGACCAGCCCGCCCATGGTCTCCAGCCCCAGCGACAGCGGGCTGACGTCGAGCAGCAGCAGTTCGTCGCCGCTGGCGCGGTTGCCGGCCAGCTGGTCGGCCTGGATGGCCGCACCCAGAGCGACGGCCTGGTCGGGGTCGATGCCGGTGAAGGGCTCGTGGCCGAGCAGGCGTTTCACCGCGGCGCGCACCTGCGGCATGCGCGTCGAGCCGCCGACGAGCACCACGCCGTTCACGTCGGCCGGCTTGAGCCTGGCGTCGCGCAACGCGCGCTTGACCGGGCCGAGCGTGCGCTCGACGAGGTCCTGCGTCAGGTCGTCGAACAGCGTGCGGTCGACGGTTTGCGACTCCAGCGTGCCGTCGGCGCGGCGGCATTGCATGCTCACCTCGAGCCGGTCGGTCAGCGCTTCCTTGGCCGCGCGCGCCGCGGCGTGCAGCGCGCCGATGTCCAGCGCGCCCCAGCCGCCGCCGGTGGCCGCGGCGAACCAGGCGGCCAGGCGGTGGTCGAAGTCGTCGCCGCCGAGCCGCGCATCGCCGCTGGTGGCGACGACCTCGAAGACGCCGCGCATCAGGCGCAGGATGGAGACGTCGAAGGTGCCGCCGCCGAGGTCGTAGACGACGTAGAGGCCTTCCTCGGCATGGTCCAGTCCGTACGCCACCGCCGCGGCGGTCGGCTCGTTGAGCAGTCGCAGCACGGTCAGGCCGGCCTTCGCGGCAGCGTCCTTGGTGGCCTGGCGTTGTGCGTCGTCGAAGTAGGCCGGCACGGTGATCACCGCGCCCGCCAGCATGCCGCCGAGCGCGGCTTCGGCGCGCTCGCGCAGCGCGCGCAGCACCTCCGCACCCACCTCCACCGGGCTCTTCAGGCCGTGCCGCGTGCGCACGCCGACGGCGCTGTCGGACATCGCGACGACGGCGTACGGGAAGCCCTCGGCGTTGACGTCGGCGAGCGAGCGGCCGATCAGCCTTTTCGCGGACGCAATGGTGTTGGCCGGATCCTCGGCGGCGCATTCGCGCGCGTCGTCGCCGACACGCACGACGTCTTCCTCGCCGTAGTGCACCACCGAGGGCAGCAGCATCCGGCCACGCGCGTCGGCCAGCACCGTGGGCACGGCACTGCGCACCGTCGCCACCAGCGAGTTGGTCGTGCCCAGGTCGATGCCGACGGCCAGCCGGTGCTGGTGCGGCGCTGCGGCGCGGCCCGGTTCGGCGATCTGCAGCAGGGCCATTGACTTCTCCGCGGCCTAGACGGCGAAGCTCTCGCCGCAGCCGCAGGTGGCGCTGGCGTTCGGGTTGTTGAACTTGAAGCCTTCGTTGAGGCCTTCGCGCACCCAGTCGAGCTGCGTGCCGTCGATCATCGCCAGGCTCTTGGCGTCGACGAGCAGTTGCACGCCCTCGCTCTCGAACGTCAGGTCCTCGCTGCCGATCGCGTCGGCGAACTCCAGCGCATAGGCGTAGCCCGAGCAGCCGCTGGTCTTGATCGCCACGCGCAGGCCGACGCCGCCGCCGCGCTTGTCGATGGCCTTGCGGATCTGCGTGGCGGCCTTGGGGGTCACGGAGAGCGACATGGCGGGCTCCTTCAGACCGAGAACGAGCTGCCGCAGCCGCAGGTGCTGGCCGCGTTCGGGTTGCGAATCACGAAGCGCGCGCCTTCCAGGTTGTCCTCGTAGTCGATCTCCGCACCCATCAGGTACTGCAGGCTCATCGCGTCGACGACCACGGTGATCGGGCCGCGCTCGACGCGGACGTCGTCGTCCTTCTTCTCGTCGTCGAAGGCGAAGCCGTACTGGAAGCCGGAGCAGCCGCCGCCGGTGACGAAGATGCGCAGTTGCAGCGCCGGGTCGCCCTCTTCGGCGAGCATCTCGGCGACCTTGCCGACCACGCTGTCGCTGATGTTCAGCGGCGACGCGCCTTCGGGCAGCACCGGCGGCACGAAGCTGCCGGCGGCCAGCGGGTTGGAGGTGGCGCAGGACGAGCCGGCACCGGGCTGGGATTGGCAGGCGGACATTCGGTTCTCCTTGACGTGGAAGACTCAGGCCGCCTTCGCGACAGGCGCACAGGCGGGTTGTTCGAGCGCCGCGTCGTGGCGCGCGCGGTAGTCGGACACCGCGGCCTTGATCGCGTCCTCGGCGAGAATCGAGCAGTGGATCTTCACCGGCGGCAGCGCCAGTTCCTCGGCAATGGCGGTGTTCTTGATCGCCAGCGCCTGGTCCAGCGTCTTGCCCTTGACCCACTCGGTGACCAGCGAGCTCGAGGCGATCGCCGAGCCGCAGCCGTAAGTCTTGAACTTGGCGTCCTCGATCACGCCGGTGGCCGGGTTGACCTTGATCTGCAGCTTCATCACGTCGCCGCAGGCCGGCGCGCCGACCATGCCGGTACCGACCTCGCCGTCGCTGCCGTCGAAGCCGCCGACGTTGCGCGGGTTCTCGTAGTGGTCGATGACCCTGTCGCTGTATGCCATGGTGTCGTTCCCTTGCTGGTCAGTGTTCGGCCCACTGGATGGACGCCAGATCGATGCCGGCCTGGTGCATGTCCCACAGCGGGCTGAGCGATCGCAGCCGCTCGACCGTGCCCTGGACCTGTGCGACGGCGCGGTCGATCTCGGTCTCGGTGGTGAAGCGGCCCACCGAGAAGCGGATCGAGCTGTGTGCGATCTCGTCGGACAGGCCGAGCGCGCGCAGCACGTAGCTCGGCTCCAGGCTGGCCGAGGTGCAGGCCGAGCCCGACGACACCGCGATGCCCTTCATGCCCATCAGCAGCGACTCGCCCTCGACGAACCGGAAGCTGATGTTCAGGTTGTGCGGCACGCGCCGCTCCAGGTCACCGTTGATGCGCACCTCGGGAATGCACTGCAGCCCGGCGAGCAGCCGGTCGCGCAAGGACCGGATGCGCTCGTTCTCGCTGCCCATCGCCTCGCGCGCCAGCCGGTAGGCCTCGCCCATGCCGACGATCTGGTGGGTGGGCAGCGTGCCCGAGCGCATGCCGCGCTCGTGGCCACCGCCGTGGATCTGCGCCTCGATGCGCACCCGCGGCTTGCGGCGCACATACAGCGCGCCGATGCCCTTGGGGCCGTAGGTCTTGTGCGCCGACAGGCTCATCAGGTCGACCGGCAAGGCGCTCAGGTCGATCGCCAGCTTGCCGCTGGCCTGCGCCGCATCGACGTGCAGCAGGATGCCGCGCGCGCGGCACAGCGCGCCGATGGCCGGGATGTCCTGGATCACGCCGATCTCGTTGTTCACGTACATGACCGACACCAGGATGGTGTCGGGCCGCAGCGCCGCCTTCAACACCTCGAGGTCCACGAGACCGTTGCCCATCACGTCGAGGTAGCTGACCTCGAAGCCTTCGCGTTCGAGTTCACGCATCGTGTCGAGCACCGCCTTGTGCTCGGTCTTCAGCGTGATCAGGTGCCTGCCCCTGCCCCGGTGGAACTGCGCCGCGCCCTTGATGGCGAGGTTGTTCGACTCGGTGGCGCCGGAGGTCCAGACGATTTCGCGCGGGTCGGCGCCGATCAGCGCGGCGACCTGCTCGCGGGCGATCTCCACCGCCTCCTCCGCGGCCCAGCCGTAGGCGTGGCTGCGCGAGGCCGGGTTGCCGAACTGCTCGTAGAGGAAGGGCAGCATCTGCTGCACGACGCGCGGATCCACCGGCGTGGTGGCGGCGTAGTCCAGGTAGATCGGCTTGGCGGTCGGCAGGTCCATGGGGCTCGCTCCGGCGGGTGCGTCTGGAGCACTCTTTCGCATGGAGCGTGCCAACCGCGGCCTGGTCGAAAAAGGCCGGCGGATCAGTCACTTGGCGCGTCGTCGCGGTCGCGTGCCGCGGCCTCGGCGAGCGTCGGAAGGCGACGCTTGTCGACTTTGTCGGGAGTGCGACGCGCCTGCTGCGCCGGCGATCAGGGCTGTGCCGCCACCATCACCGCGTACGCCTTGAACACCGCGGTCGCCGCCGCGCCGACCTTCAGGTCCAGCGCCTCCACGCCCTCGTTGGTGACGCTGGCGGTCAGCGTGGCGCCGCCGGGCAGGGTGAGGATGACCAGCGACGACACCGCACCCCGCTCGATGCGCGAGACGGTGCCGGCGAGCTGGTTGCGTGCCGACAGCTGCCAGCCGGCGAAGTCGGTCACCAGCACCACCGCCGAGGCCTTGATCAGCGCCAGCGCTTCCTTGCCCTTCTTCAGCTTCAGGCGCTGCGCGGCGGCCGCGGTCATCGTCGCGGTGATCTCGTCGCCGCTCTTCAGCGCGATCACCACGGTGGCCGAGACCGGCCCGAGCTCGATCGCCTTGACGGTGCCGGCGAACTGGTTGCGTGCGGTGGTCTTCATGGCCATTCTCCGAAGCAGCCCGCTGAGGGCCGGCAGTTGGGCGAGGCGCGCCTCCTGGGCGCGCAGGAACTCGCGGTGTTCGTCCTGCAGCGTGCGCCAGGCGCCGAGCAGGCCTCGCGCGGCGACGGTGAGCTGCGTGCCGCCGCCACCGGCGCCGCCGGTGACGGTCTCGAGCAGCGGCTCGTTGGCGAGGTTGCAGGCGGTCTCCAGCAGCAGCCACGCGCCCTTGTAGCTGAGGCCCGCGGTGCGCGCGGCCTTGTTGATCGAGCCGGTGGCGTCCAGCGCCTCGAGCAGCGCGAAGAAGCGCGCGTCGAGCCGGCCGGCCAGGCGCAGTTCGCCACTGAGCAGGTCGCCGCTCATTCCATCAGCGCCACGGTCTTCACCTGCGCCCACACCGGCATGCCGACGGCGAGTTCGAGCGCATGGGCGGAGCGCCGCGTCAGCCGTGCCACGACCGGCGCGGCGCCGACGCGCACGCGCACCAGCGCCAGCGCCGGGTGCGCGTCGTCGGCGATCGCCTCGATGGTGCCGCGCAGCTGGTTGCCGATGCTGGTGCCGGTCTGCGGCGTGCGCGTCAAGCTGACGTCGCGCGCCAGCACGCGCAGGCGCACGCGCCGGCCGACCGGCAGACCCTGGTCGCGCGTCCACAGCCGGCAGGCCTCGCCATCGACGTCGAGCCGCACCAGCTGCCAGCGTGCATCGCGCTCGCCGATCGTCGCATCGAGCACCACGCCGGCGTCGTCGCCGAAGGCCACCGGCAGGTCCAGCCGCGCCAGCATGTCGGGCAGCGGGCCGTCCGCGAGCACGCGGCCGGCCTCCAAGATCACCAGGTGGTCGGCCAGACGCGCCACCTCGTCGATCGAGTGGCTGACGTAGACCACCGGGATGCCCAGTTCCTCGTGCAGCCGGTCGAGGTAGGGCAGCACTTCGGCCTTGCGCTGCGCGTCCAGCGCGGCCAGCGGCTCGTCCATCAGCAGCAGGCGGGGGCTGGTGGCCAGCGCACGGGCGATCGCCACGCGCTGGCGCTCGCCGCCGGACAGCGTGTCGGGCCGGCGATCCAGCAGGTGGGCAATACCGAGCAGGTCCACCACCTGGTCGAGCGCAATGCGGCGCTCGACGGCCGGGATTCGATTCAGCCCATAGGCGAGGTTGCGCCGCACGTCCAGGTGCGGGAACAGCGCGGATTCCTGGATCACGTAGCCGAGCGGGCGCCGATGCGTGGGCACGAAGCACGGCTGCGCGTCGTCCTGCCAGACCGTGCCGCCGAGCGCGACACGGCCCTGCGCGCGCTCCAGCCCGGCCAGTGCGCGCAGCACCGTGGTCTTGCCGCAGCCGGACGGACCGAACAGCGCGCTGACGCCGTGCGCAGGAAGGTTCAGCGCCACGTCGAGCGTGAAGCCGCGGCGCGGCAGGCGCAGGCGGGCCTCGATCATGCGCGGCTCTCCCCGGCCCGGGGCCGGTTCACCACGTACAGCGTGACCAGCACCACCAGCGCGAATGCCACCATGCCGGCGGCGAGGCGGTGCGCATCGGCGAACTCGGTGGCCTCGACGTGGTCGTAGATCGCCACCGAGAGCACGCGGGTCTTGTCGGGGATGTTGCCGCCGATCATCAGCACCACGCCGAACTCGCCGACGGTGTGCGCGAAGCCGAGCACGCTGGCCGTCACGAAGCCGGGCCGGGCCAGCGGCACCGCGACACTGAAGAAGCGATCCCACGGGCTCGCGCGCAGCGTGGCCGCCGCCTCCAGCGTGCGCGGCGGAATCGCCTCGAAGGCCTGCTGCAGCGGCTGCACGACGAAGGGCAGCGAGTAGATCACCGAGGCCACCACCAGCCCGGCGAAGGTGAACGGCAGGCGGCCGAGGCCGAGCCACTGCGTGAACTGCCCCACCGGACCCTGCGGCCCCATCAGCAGCAGCAGGTAGAAGCCGATCACGGTCGGCGGCAGCACCAGCGGCATGGCCACCAGCGCGGCCCACACCGGCTTCAGACGCGAGCGCGTGCCGGCCAGCCACCACGCCAGCGGCGTGCCGACGATCAGCAGCAGCAGCGTGCTGACCGCGGCCAGTTGCGCGGTGAGCCGGATGGCGCTCCAGTCGGCAGGCGTCATCGCTCAGGCGCCGTAGCCCGCGTCGCGGATGAGCTGCCTGGCGGCGTCGCTCTTCAGGTAGGCGAGCAGCGCCGCGGCGGCCGGGTTCTTCGCTCCCGCCTTGAGCAGGACGGCATCTTGGCGGATCTCGCCGTACAGAGAGGGCGGCACCAGCCAGTACGAGCCGGTCACCGGCCTGCCCGGCAGAGACGATTGCCCCCCAGCCGCCTTCGGCGGCGCCCCCCCAAGGAGGCGCTCATCGGCTCGGGGCGGCCCAGCGCCGATGAGCTGCGACAGGGCGACGAAGCCGACCTCCGCATTGCCGGTGAAGGCGAACTGGTAGGCCTGCGCGATGCTCTCCGCCGTCACCAACTTGGGCGTCACGGTGTCGGCCAGGCCGCGCGCCCGGATCACCTCCATGGCCGCGGCGCCGTAGGGCGCCACCTTGGGGTTGGCGATCGCGACATGCTTCACCCGCCCGGACGCCAGCACGGCGCCCTCCGCGTCGACGAGGCCGGGTTGCGCGCTCCACAGCACCAGCCGGCCGATCGCGTAGGTGAAGGTGCTGCCGCTCACGGCATGGCCTTCGGCGATCAGCTTCTTCGGCGTCTCGTCGTCGGCGGAGAGCAGCACCTCGAACGGCGCGCCCGAGATGATCTGCGTGTAGAACTTGCCGGTTGCGCCACTCGACACCTTCAGCGTGTGCCCGGTGGCCGCCGTGAACGCCTCACCGATCCTGCCGATCGGGCCGGCGAAGTTGGCGGCGACCGCCACCTGGACTTCTCCCGCCTGCGCGACGGTGGCGACCAGCAGCGACAGCAGGAATGCAGACAGACGGCATGCCATCAGGACTTCTCCATCGTTGTGTAGTCTAATACACAACGCTTGGAGCAAGATCCTGGCCAGTCGGCGCCGGACCGGCCGCGAGGCCCTTCCGGTCCCCGGCGCGCGGGCTCAGTCCTCCGGCCCGAAGCACACCGGCCGGTCGACGCAGACCGCACAGCTCGGCGCCTTGCAGATGAACAGTTCCTCGCGCTCGCACAGCTGCTTGTAGAGGAACTTCTTCCACTTCATGTCGGCGTGGTTCCTCGCCACCAGCGACGGGAACCAGCGGCGCATCAGTGCCGTGAGTTCGGCGCGCGAAGCCAGCTGCATGTCCTGCCAGAGGTGGTTGTCGCCGAGGCAGCCGACGGCCACGCGCTCGGCCACCGCGGCGACCTGTTCGCGCGTGCCGGCCGCGGGGTCGGCATGATCGAGCAGCAGCGCGACGAGGTCGACCACCTCGTCCGCGCGCTGCATCGCCACCGTGTTCACATCAGCTCAGGCGTTGGCCGCCGCGTGCGTGTAGCACTTCTTCGGGCAGATCTTCGAGCAGGCGGTGCAGCCGATGCACAGCTCGCCGTGCGCGATCGTCATCACCTTCTTCTCGTACTCTTCCTCCTCGTCGCCGTCCGGGTCGACGGCGATGCGCTCGCCCTCGTCGTTCAGGCCGACGAGTTCGAGCACGCCGCGCGGGCAGACCCGGAAGCACCGTCCGCAGCCGATGCACTTCTCCTCGTTGATCGACTGCACGAAGGTCGGCGTCCAGGTGGAACCGGAAGGCAGCGTGACGGTGAAGCTGCTCATGACGCCGACTCCGCCAGCTTCCTGCGCGCCGCCATCAGCGACCCATGCGCCTCGTGCGCGATCCTCGCCACCTCGGGGATGCGCTCCCAGTTCGTCGGCAGCTCCTCGCTGAGATCGTGCAGGTCCATCTTCGCCTGCGTGGCGCGGGCATTGAGCTTCTTGATCTCGGCCTTGAGGGTCTCGGCGTCATCCATAGGTCGCAACCTCCTTGTACTTCTCGATCATCTGCACGCCTTCGTTCACCAGCTTGTTGCCGGCCTCGGCCAGCTTGGCCAGGCTGGGAAAGCCGAAGCGGTGCACGTCGCGCAGGTAGCGGTTGACCACGATCAGCCGGCCGGTGGTCAGCACCGTGCGGCCGAAGCCCTCGTGGCTCATCTTCGTCATCGGCGCCACCATGCAGCCGGTGGCGCGCTCGATGGCCAGGCCGATGGCGTTGTGGAACAGGTCCAGGCGCCACAGCGTGTCCGGGTCCGGGTCGCCCATGATCGGCATCGCGCGGCGCTGTTCAGCGCTGAGGATGAAGGGCTCGAGCAGTGTGGCGTCGCTCTTGCCCTCCCAGGTGCCATGGGTGTCCTGCGCGCGCAGCTGCTTGACCAGTTCGCGGATGAACGGGTCCTGAAGCAGGGCCTCGTCGTTCGGCGCCTCGCTCACGACCGCGCTCACGACTGCACCTCGTCGTCGCTCTCGAAGTCCGCCGTGCGCGGCTGATCCTTCAGCAGCGCCTTGCGCAGCCAGGGCGGCGGCGTGCCCTTGAGCACCTCCTGCAGCCTGTCGAGGATGTCGAGGATGGGTTCGGGCGAGCTGACCTTGATGGGGTGGATCCTGCTGGCGACCACGCGCGCCGCTGCCGAACCGCCGATGGCGGCGACGTAGACGATCGCGCAGTCCTTGATGGCCTCGAGCTTGGGCGCGAGCTTGTCTTCGTTGCCGTCCTCGGCGAGGTCTTCGCCGAAGCCGTGGTCGTGCACGAAGTCGTAACCATCGGGCGTGATCTCGTACACCGCGAGGTGCTTGGCCCAGCCGAAGTGCGCGTCGACGCGCTGCTGGTCCTGGGTCGCAAAGGCGATCTTCATGGCTGCTCCTGAAACGTGAGGGTCATGCGCTGGCCGGCGCGAGCTGGTCGCCCGGCTTCGGCAGGCGCTCGATGCGCGCCGGCAGGTGCGCGACGGCGGCCAGCCGTGACGCGGCCGGCAGAGGCCAGTCGTCCGGGGCGTGGTGGTCGATCTGCTCCATCATCATGTTGCCCACCGCGTAGACGAGGTTGCGCGTGCCGCGGTAGCCGACTTGGCAGAGGTGCGCGTTGCCGACGCGGTCGAACATCGGGATGCCGAGGCGGAACAGCGGCTTGGCGAGGCGCTGCGCCGCCTGCCGGCCGTGCGAGTGCGTCATCAGCAGGTCGCAGCCCGCCACGGCGGCGCAACGCTCGAAGTCTTCCAGGTCGCCGATCAGCACCTCGCTGGCGGGCAGCCGTTCGAGCAGCGGCGAGTGCGTGGTGGTGACGCACACCGCCAGCTCCACCCCCATCTCCGCGAGGAACATGCCGGTGGACCACAGCAGGTCGGGCTCGGCGGCGATGGCGAGCTTCACGTTGCCGAGATGGAAGTGGCCATCGAGCATCGCATCGACCAGCTGGCTGCGCTGGCGGCGCAGCTTCGCCGGCACCGGCTGGCCGGAGAGTTCGGCAAGGCAGGCGACGAAGGCATCGCTCGCGGTCAGCCCGGTGAGCCGGTCGAACAGCGTGAACGGCACGCCGCAGCGCTCGGCCAGCGCCATCGCGGCCGGGCGCATCTGCTCGCCGATGGCCAGCGTGTGCGCGGCCGCACCGAGCGAGCGCAGTTCGGCCAGGGGCGTGCCGCCGATCGTCGTGCCCAGCCACTGCTCGGGAATGTGGCCGTCCAGCGAGCCTGACACGTCGGGCACGAACACAGGCTGCAGGCCGAAGAGTTCGATGAGCTCGCGCAGCTCTTCCAGGTCACCGGGCGTGAGGTGGCTGCCGGGCAGCACGTTGACCTGGCGCGCGCGCTTCTCGACCTGCTGCACCGGCAACTTCGACACCAGCATCTGCACCGCGCGCGCCCAGCCGTCCTGGAAGGCGCCGACGTAATCCGGCGTGGACACGTAGACGATCTCGGTGTCGGACAGCTCCGGGTGCCTCTGCCTGGCCAGGTGGATGTAGGCGTCGACGTCGTCGCCCTTGGTCTCGGTCAGGCCCGTCGAGCAGATCGCGATGATCGCCGGCTTGGCGCGGCTGCGGATGTTGAGCAGCGCCTTCTCGAGGTTGTCGTAGCCGCCGAGGATGGTGGTGACCTCGTTCATCGCCGTGGTCTGCAGCGGGATGGCCTCCTTGAAGTGGCGCACCAGCAGCACAACGCCGAACGACGTGCAGCCCTGCGAGCCGTGCATCATCGGCATGCACGACTCCAGCCCCATGAACGCATAGCTCGCGCCCAGCGGCTGGCTCATCTTCAGCGGGTTGACGGCGCAGGCCTTCTTCGATTCGGTGACGAGGGCCATGTCAGGCCTCCACCGCGAGCAGCGCGTCCGTCGACGCCCATGGCGCCGGGGTGCGCACCTGCTGCCACACCGGGTTGAACAGCGCCTTGTCGATCTCGGCCACCATCGTGACCATGCCCTCGTAGCCGGCGAAGGCGTGGTGGCGTTCCTGGTTGATGTCCATCCAGGGCATGCGCGCCTTCAGGGCGACGAACTGGCTGCGCCCGCCGCTGAGCATGATGTCGGCCTTCGCGTCACGCAGCATCGCGTACATCTCGCGCGGCGTCATGTCGTCGATCATGTGCGCGTCGTCGCCCATGATCTCCTTGATCTTCTCCTTGTCTTCCTTGGTGCTCTTCTTCGTGCTGGTGCCCACCACCTGCAGCCCGGCCTCCTGCAGCGCCGAGACGACCGACCAGCTCTTCACCCCGCCGGTGATCAACAGCACCTTCTTGCCCGACAGCCGCTCGCGGTAGGCGCGGATGCGCTCCCAGGCGCGCGCCTCCTCGGCGGCGACCAGCGATTCGGTGCGTGCCAGCAGCTCCGCCGGCGCGCCGCGCTCGACGAGCAGCCGCGCGATCTCGCGCAGCGTGGTGCTCATGTCGCTGATGCCGTAGAACGAGCCTTCGAAGTACGGGGTGCCCCAGCGCTGCTGCATGCGCGTGGCGACATTGATCATCGACTTGCTGCACACCATCATGTTGGCGCGCGCCCGGTGCGCCGAGGCGATCTCGCGGTAGCGGCCATCGCCCGAGATGCACGACTGCACGCGCACGCCCAAGGCGTCGAGCAGCGGCTTGACCTGCCACAGCTCGCCCGACAGGTTGTACTCGCCGATGATGTTGATGTCGTAGGGCGTGGTGAGCTCGGGCTCGACCGTGCCGATCACGTGGTCGAGCAGCGCCTCGGCGCCGAGCTTGTTGCCCAGGTTCTTCGGCCCGGCGAAGCCGGGCGAGTTGACCGGGATCACCGGCGTGCCGAACTTCTCGGCAGCACGCTTGCAGACGGCCTCGACGTCGTCGCCGATCATCGCCGTGACGCAGGTCTGGTAGACGAACACCGCCGGCGGGTTGACCTTCTCGACGATCTCGCGGATCGCCTTGAACAGGCGCTTCTCGCCGCCGTAGACCACGTCGAACTCGTTGATGTCGGTGGTGAAGCCGGTGCGGTATGTCATCGCACCACTGGACGCACTGTGCCGGTTGTCCCAGCTGTTGCCCTCGCAGGCGATCGGCCCGTGCACCAGGTGGGCCACGTCGACGATCGGCTGCAGCGCGATCTTCGCGCCGTCGAAGGCGCAGCCGCCGGCCGCCGCGCCCGGCGTGAGCTGCTTGGTGCAGCCCTTCTTGCGTTCCTTGTCCGACTTCTTCTGGTTGATGTCGCACCCCGGCTCGTCGAAGACCTGGGCGATCTTGGCGTTGAGCGTGGCAGACATGGCAGCCTTTCGATGCGGTGCGGTTGAGGCGCTCTTCGCAGGATCGATGCCAACCCCGGCGTCGCGCTCCCGGGCTTGTGCATCAACGACTTAGCAATGTTGTCGCGGCGCCGGCACGATGGAAGGTTTGCGACAAACGGGACGCGCGGGCTCGCGCGTGCGCCGGCTACAGGTCGTCGGCCAGCACCTCGAGCGCGACCAGTTGCTCGCGCAGCGCCCAGCGTGCACGCCAGCCGTCGCCCTGCCAGGCCGGATCGTCGGCGCGCTCGAAGGCGGCCAGCGCAGCCGATTCGTCGGCGAACATGCGGCAGCGGCCTTGTGCATGCAGCTCGGCGGCCTGGCTGCCGGCGAGCTTGCGCAACAGGTCGTCGGCATCGAAGGCGAACCAGGCGCGCGGCGCAGCCCCTTCGGGCATTTCGAGGACGTGGATCACCGCGCGCTACTCCACGCCGTCGCCGATCGACTTGCGCCACACCACCTGGCGCAGCCGCTCGCGCGCCGCCTGCGGCGTGCCGTCGAAACCGTCGTTCGCGCGGCGCAGCGCCGCCTGCACCACCGAGGCCTCGGCCAGCGTCAGCGGCAGCCGGCCGGCCACATGCGTGGCCAACGGCACCGCCCTCAGGATGGCCTGCCGGTTCGGGTGTTCGTCGAGCACCACCAGCGCATCGGCCTCCGGTCGGCCGTCCAGGCACACATGGCGCCCGATCACCTCGATGCGACGGCCGTCGCGGGTGGTGCGGATCAGTACGGGATGAGCCTGCATCGTCGCCTCGCGAAGGGATTCTGGACCTTGTCGGCTTTGCAACATCGCTCTGTCGGTTCGCCGCCGTGCCTGCGTCACCCATGCAGCTTTGATGCCACGGCGCCCGCGCAGGGCCCGGCGCCGGGAATATCCGGCTATCCTGGCCCGCATGCAGGACATCCTCTCGGCCACGGGCGTCGCCAAGACCTATGCGTCGGGCTTCCAGGCGCTCAAGGGCATCGACCTGGCGATCCGCCGCGGCGAGATCTTCGCGCTGCTCGGGCCCAACGGCGCCGGCAAGACCACGCTGATCAGCATCATCTGCGGCATCGTCACTGCGAGCACGGGCCGCGTGCTCGTCGACGGCCACGACATCGTGCGAGACTTCCGCGCGGCACGCTCGCTGATCGGCCTGGTGCCGCAGGAGCTGAGCACCGACGCCTTCGAGTCGGTGTGGAACACCGTGAGCTTCAGCCGCGGCCTGTTCGGCAAGGCGCCCAACCCGGCGCACATCGAGAAGGTGCTGAAGGCGCTGTCGCTGTGGGACAAGAAGGACAGCCGCATCATGGCGCTGTCGGGCGGCATGAAGCGCCGGCTGATGATCGCCAAGGCGCTGTCGCACGAGCCGCAGCTGCTGTTCCTCGACGAGCCCACCGCCGGCGTCGACGTCAACCTGCGGCGCGACATGTGGCAGCTGGTGCGCGAGCTGCGCGGCAGCGGCGTGACGATCATCCTGACCACGCACTACATCGAAGAGGCCGAGGAGATGGCCGACCGCATCGGCGTCATCGACAAGGGCCGGCTGATCCTCGTCGAGGAGAAGACCGAGCTGATGCGCAAGCTCGGCCGCAAGCAGCTGACGCTGCAGCTCGCCGCCCCGCTGGCGCAGCTGCCGCCGGCGCTGGCCGCGCACGACCTGTCGCTGTCGGCCGACGGCACCGAGCTCACCTACCGCTACGAGACGCACGGCGGGCACGCCGGCATCGACACGCTGCTCCAGGCCCTGGACGACCTGGGCATCGGCTTCAAGGACCTGCACACCACGCAGAGCTCGCTGGAAGACATCTTCGTCGGACTGCTGAAGGACGGCCCATGAGCATGAACTGGCACGCCGTGCGCGCCATCTACCGCTTCGAGATGGCGCGCGCCTGGCGCACGCTGATGCAGAGCATCGTCTCGCCGGTGATCTCCACCTCGCTGTACTTCATCGTGTTCGGCGCGGCGATCGGCACGCGCATCCCCGAGGTGGGCGGCGTGAGCTACGGCGCCTTCATCGTGCCGGGGCTGGTGATGCTGTCGCTGCTGACGCAGAGCATCTCGAACGCGTCGTTCGGCATCTACTTCCCCAAGTTCACCGGCACGATCTACGAGCTGCTGTCGGCGCCGGTCTCGGCCTTCGAGATCGTGCTGAGCTACGTGGGCGCGGCCGCCACCAAATCGGTCATCCTCGGTCTGATCATCCTGGCCACGGCGTGGCTGTTCGTGCCGCTGCGCATCGAGCACCCGTTCTGGATGCTGCTGTTCCTGGTGCTCACGGCGGTCACCTTCAGCCTGTTCGGCTTCATCATCGGCATCTGGGCGGACGGCTTCGAGAAGCTGCAGGTGATCCCGCTGCTGATCGTCACGCCGCTGACCTTCCTGGGCGGCAGCTTCTATTCCATCGACATGCTGCCGCCGTTCTGGCAGACGGTGGCACTGTTCAACCCGGTGGTCTACCTGGTCAGCGGCTTCCGCTGGAGCTTCTACGGGCTGGCCGACGTGCACCTGGGCCTGAGCCTGGGCATGACCTTCGCCTTCCTTGGTGCGTCGCTGGCCATCGTGGTCTGGATGTTCCGCACGGGCTACCGGCTCAAGGCGTAGGGCCTCAGGCGCGGTCGGGGGGGGCGCCGAGCGGGAAGAAGGGCCGGTACGGCCGCTCTTCGTCGACGGCGCGCGCGAACGAGGGACGCTGCAGCGATCGGCGGCGGCAGGCGGTCACGTGCGGATGGGCGTCGCCGATCGGCTGCGTCCAGTGGGCATAGAAGAGGAACGGCGCCGCGCCGCTGTCGGCCGGGATCAGCCGCACCGGGCCCGATATCTGCAGCCCGACGTACTCGACGATGCAGCTGGCCTCGAGGATCGTGCGCTCCCCATGCACCAGCACCGGGAAGCGCTTCATCGGCCACAACTCGGCCAGCCGGCGCGCCGCCGGGCTGTCGGGCCCCTCGAGCCGCTGCAGCTCGAACGGGACGGCGTTCTCGTACAGCGCGACAGTGCCTTCCGGCAGCACGACGAGAACGGGTGGAAAGACAGCTGCAGAGCCATCGATGCAGCCTCCTGCATGCACGGGGTGCGGCCACAACCGGCCGCACCCTGCGTCGACGAACGATGGCCGACGGAATCGACAGCGTCAACGGCACCGCTTGGGTGGGAATCGGACCTGACGGCAGGGCGTAGACTGGGCCGTGGCCGCGGGAGGGCCCCTACTCCATGGAACACGAACCCTCCGTTCCGCTCGAGCCCGGTCACGACGCCACGGCACCCGGGCAGGAAACCGAACGAGCGCAATTGCGCATGCCCATCGACGTGCGCAGCCTATCGCTGGCGGTGCTCGCGCTGCTGGCCAGCGTCTATGCCCTGCACTGGGCCAGCGCCGTGTTCATTCCCCTGCTGCTGGGCGTGATGCTGAGCTACGCGCTGTCGCCGGCGGTCGAGCGGCTGCAGCGCTGGCGCCTGCCGCGCGCGATCGGCGCGGCCGTGCTGCTGCTGGGGATCGTTGCCGGCCTCGGCTCGATCTCGTATTCACTCAGCGACGATGCCGGCGCACTGGCCGATTCGCTGCCCGACGCTGCGCAGAAGCTGCGCGAGGCGGTGCAGAGCCGGCGCGGCGCGCCCGAGAGCTCGATCGACAAGATGCAGCGGGCTGCGGCGAAGCTCGAGCAGGCCGCCGAGGAAGGTGTCGCGAAGGCACCACCGGCCTCCAAGGGCGTGACGCGCGTGCAGATCGAACGCGCGCGCTTCAACATCCGGGACTACCTGTGGAGCGGCACCCTGGGGCTGGTCGGCCTGGTCGGCCAGGCGATGGTGGTGCTGTTCATCAGCTTCTTCCTGCTCACCTCGGGTGACCGCTTCCGCCGCAAGATGGTCAGGCTGGCCGGCCCCACGTTCAGCAAGAAGAAGATCACGATCCAGATGCTCGACGAGATCACCGAGCAGGTTCAGCGCTACCTGATGATCCAGGCCTTCACCAGTGTCCTGGTCGGCGTGGCCACCTGGCTGTCCATGCTGTGGATCGGGCTGGAGCACGCGGCCGTGTGGGGCATCGTGGCGGCCGTGCTCAACCTCGTGCCCTACCTCGGCTCGGTCGCGACTGCCGGCGGCCTGGCGCTGGTGGGTTTCCTGCAGTTCGGCACGATGGAGATGGCGCTGCTGGTGGGCAGCGTCTCGCTGTTCATCAACACGCTCGAAGGCAACCTGCTGACCCCCTGGTTGACGGGGCGTGCCAGCCGCATGAACCCGGTGGTGGTCTTCGTCGGCGTGCTCGCCTGGGGCTGGCTGTGGGGCATCTGGGGCCTGCTGCTGGGTCCGCCCCTGCTGATGGTGGCGAAGTCGGTGTGCGACCGCGTCGACGACCTCAAGCCCATCGGCGAGTTGCTCGGCGAGTGAACCGACGGCCCGCCGACGAACCGGGCCGAGCCGGAACGCCCGAGCGCTCCGGCCCATTTCCTGCGAACTCCCTCCTCAGCGGATGATGTCGTACGAGTAGTCCGTCTTGCCCGGCACGATGGTGTTCGCGTCGAGCGTCTCGAAGAACTCGTCGAGCAGCATCGTCAGCAGCCACAGCGCGCCGTTGTAGCCCCAGGTCGGGAAGCGGTGGTAGTGGTGGCGGTCGAAGATCGGGAACACCAGGCGGATCAGCGGGGTGCCGACGTCGCGCTCCAGGTACTTGCCGTAGGTGTTGCCGATCAGGAAGTCCACCGGCTCGGTGTGCAGCAGCGAGCGCAGGTGCCACAGGTCGCGCTTCGGGTAGGCCTTGCAGCCGGCGCCGTAGGGCGAGGCGTCGAACACCTTCTGCACCTTGGCCGCCCACTCCTCGCCGCCGTTGGTGGCCAGCACGTGGGCCGGCTCGGCGCCCAGCTCGAGCAGGAACTCGGTGTAGCCGAGCATCTGGTCCGGGTCGCCGTACAGCGCGTAGCGCTTGCCGTGCAGGTGGGCCTGGCTGTCGGCCATCGCGTCGACCAGCTGGCCGCGCTCCTTCTCCAGTTCGGCGGGCACCGGCTTGCCGGTCAGGCGCGCCACTTCCATGATGAAGCGGTCGGTGCCGGCCACGCCCACCGGCGCGTTGAGCACGACAACTTCCTGGCCCTTCTCGGCGACGTACTTGGCCGTCTTCTCGCAGCAGAACTCCTGGAAGACGATGGTCGCCTTGGCGTGCAGCGCCGCCTCGACCTCGGCCTTGGTGGTGCCGCCGTCATACATGCGGAATTCGCCGTCGGTGGGCGTGTTCCACACCTCCGACGGATCGCAGATCACGTTCACCGTCGCGCCGAACAGCGAGAAGATGCGCTTGATCTCCTTCATGTTGCCGACGACGAAGCCGTCGAAGCCGCCGATGAAGTTGATGCTGTCGTTGGGCA
Source organism: uncultured Piscinibacter sp. (assembly GCF_937952055.1). Classification (GTDB taxonomy): domain Bacteria; phylum Pseudomonadota; class Gammaproteobacteria; order Burkholderiales; family Burkholderiaceae_C; genus Piscinibacter. Next base: position 493,604 of record NZ_CALFYO010000019.1, on the reverse strand, counting down.
CGCGCACCAGCGGCTCGGCGGTCTTGCTCTTGCCGTCCCAGAAATGCTGCAGCACGCCGAGCAGCGCATTGTCGTAGCCGGTCACGTGGCTGCCGACGAAGGCCGGCGTGTGCGCGAAGGGCACGTCGAACTCGGCCGGTACGCTGCCCTTCTCCTTGGCCGTCTTGATGAAGGCGTTGAGGTCGTCGCCGATGACTTCCGCCATGCAGGTGGTGCTGACGGCGATCATCTCCGGCTTGTACAGGCTGTAGGCGTTGGCCAGGCCGTCGACCATGTTGTTCAGGCCGCCGAACACCGCGGCGTCCTCGGTCATCGAGGAGCTGACGCACGACGTCGGCTCCTTGAAGTGGCGCGAGAAGTGGCTGCGGTAGTAGGCCACGCAGCCCTGCGAGCCGTGCACGAAGGACAGCGTCTTCGCGAATCCGTTGGCGACGTAGACCGCGCCCAGCGGCTGGCAGGCCTTGGCGGGGTTGACCGTCAGCGCCTCGCGGGCGAAGTTCTTCTCCTTGTACTCCTTGCTCTTCGTCCAGTCGCGGATCTCCGCGATCTTCACGTCGGAATGGTTGAACTCGAAGTTCGCCTTCTTGTCGGCGAAGATCTTCTGGTACTCCGGCTCGCGGAACAGCAGTTCGTGGTCGATGACCTTTTCGGCGGATTGCGGCATGGTGTGCTCCTGCTTGAACGTGGGTGACTACGCTGCGACCTTCCAGGGGGCTTTCGCCAGCTTCCAGACCGGCGAGCTGATCGCCATGTCCATGTCGCGCGCGAAGATCGCGAAGCCGTCGTAGCCGTGGTACGGGCCGGAGTAGTCCCAGCTGTGCATCTGCCGGAACGGCACGCCCATCTTCTGGAACACGTACTTTTCCTTGATGCCCGAGCCGATCAGGTCCGGCTGGATCTTCTCGACGAACTTCTCGAACTCGTAGCCGGTCACGTCGTCGTAGATCAGCGTGGCGTCGCCGATGTAGTGCGTGGTGCGCTGGTAGTCGTCGTTGTGGCCGAACTCGTAGCCGGTGCCGACCACCTTCATGCCCAGGTCCTCGTAGGCGCCGATGACGTGGCGCGGGCGCAGGCCGCCGACATACAGCATCACCGTCTTGTCCAGCAGGCGCGGCTTGTACTTGGCGATCACCGCGTCGACCAGCGGCTGGTACTTGGCGATGACCTTCTCGGCATTCGCCTTGATGGTGTCGTCGAAGTGGCTGGCGATCTCGCGCAGGCTGGCGGCGATCTTCGTCGGGCCGAAGAAGTTGTACTCGACCCAGGGGATGCCGTACTTCTCTTCCATGTGCCGGCTGATGTAGTTCATCGAGCGGTAGCAGTGGATCAAGTTCAACTTCGCCTTCGGCGTGTTCTCCAGCTCGGCGATCGTGCCGTCACCCGACCACTGCGCGATCACGCGCAGGCCGATCTCCTCGAGCAGGATGCGGCTCGACCAGGCGTCGCCGCCGATGTTGTAGTCGCCGATGATGGTGACGTCGTAGGGCGTGCTGACGAACTCGGGGCGCTTGTCGGCGTCCATCTTGTCGAACACCCAGTCGCGGATCGCGTCGTTCGCCAGGTGGTGGCCGAGCGATTGGCTGACGCCGCGGAAGCCCTCGCAGCGCACCGGCACGATGGTGTGGCCGCCGAGCTCCTTGGACTTCTTCTTCGACACCGCCTCGATGTCGTCGCCGATCAGGCCGATCGGGCATTCGCTCTGGATCGAGATGCCCTTGTTCAGCGGGAACAGTTCCTGGATCTCGTCGATGATCTTGTCGAGCTTCTTGTCGCCACCGAAGACGATGTCCTTCTCCTGGAAGTCGGAGGTGAACTGCATCGTCACGAAGGTGTCGATGCCGGTCGTGCCGATGTAGTAGTTGCGGCGCGCCGCCCAGCTGTACTGGCCGCAGCCCACCGGGCCGTGCGAGATGTGCACCATGTCCTTGATCGGGCCCCAGACCACGCCCTTCGAGCCGGCGTAGGCGCAGCCGCGGATGGTCATCACGCCGGGCAGCGATTTGATGTTGGACTTGACGCCGCAGTCCGGCTTGCCTTCCTCGTACTGGCCGAGGTGCTTGGCGCGGCGCTTGGCCATCTTGTCGGGGTAGGCCTTCAGGACCTCGTCGATCAAGGCCTTGTTGGCGGCCTTGCGCTCTTCAACCGTCATGGACATGGGGTCACTCCTCAGTGAATGTCTGGCTTGCGATGAGGGTGGTGACTCGTCGCCACCCTCATCGTGTCTCGCGAAGCGTCAGGCGGCGGCCAGTTCGGCGGCGGTCTTCCCGACCTGGCTCTCGTCGATCGACTTCATGATCCCGTGCTCCATCAGCAGGTCTTCCAGCTGGTCCATCGTGATGGGGGTGGGGATGGTGCCGTTGCCGGCGTTGGCGTGGATCTTCTGCGCGAGCTGGCGGTACTCCTCGGCCTGCTTGGACTCCGGCGCGTACTCGAGCACGGTCATGCGGCGCAGCTCGGCGTGCTGCACGATGTTGTCGCGCGGCACGAAGTGGATCAGCTTGCTGCCCAGCATCTTGGCCAGCGATTCGGCCAGTTCGAGCTCCTTGTCGGTCTGGCGCTCGTTGCAGACCAGCCCGCCCAGGCGCACGCCGCCGCTGTTGGCGTACTTCAGGATGCCCTTGGAGATGTTGTTGGCCGCGTACATGGCCATCATCTCGCCGGACATGACGATGTAGATCTCCTGCGCCTTGTTCTCGCGGATCGGCATCGCGAAGCCGCCGCAGACCACGTCGCCGAGCACGTCGTAGGAGACGTAGTCGACACCGTCGTAGGCCCCGTTCTCTTCCAGGAAGTTGATCGAGGTGATGACGCCACGGCCGGCGCAGCCCACGCCCGGTTCCGGGCCGCCGGACTCGACGCAGCGAATGTCGCGGTAGCCGATCTTCATCACGTCCTCGAGCTCGAGGTCCTCCACCGAACCCGCTTCGGCGGCCAGCGAGAGGATGGTGTCCTGCGCCTTGGCGTGCAGGATCAGGCGGGTCGAATCGGCCTTCGGATCGCAGCCGACGATGAGGATCTTCTGGCCCATCTCCGAGAGGGCGGCCAGCGTGTTCTGCGAGGTGGTGGACTTGCCGATGCCACCCTTGCCATAGAAGGCGATCTGACGAAGTGATGCCATTTCAGTGCTCCTGTCGATTCAATTGAGAAGTTGACGATGCGGTTCGGTCGTCGCGATCTCTATGCAGCCTTCGGTGCCTCTATGGGTCTTCTTGGAAGGTCCCTCGGGGCCTGACATGGGGTCCGCGCAGCCTTCACATCGCAATGCGCGTGCCACCCCATCCGTCTCGACCCAAGTGATTGTTTTCACGAGGGAAACCCGCTGATCGCAGGGTCCGGGCGGGGCGCTGTGCGATTGTTCGAAACACGACAAACCCGAGGTCCGCGACGTGCTCGCCGCGCGTCGCGTGGCTGGCGCCACCGGGCGTCAGCGGCGTGCGCTGGCCGGTGGTACGGCGGTTGCTCTGTGCCACGCCATGAGCGCCCTGCCCATCGTCCCTGTGACGTCGAATCCGCACTACCAGCGGCTCGGCGGCGAGACCGCGATCGCGCGCCTGGTCGATGCCTTCTATGCGGCGATGGACCGGCGCGAGGACGCCCGGGCCATCCGCGCGATGCATGCGCCCGAACTGGCCGCCACGAAAGCCGTGCTGCGTATGTACCTCGGCGAATGGCTGGGCGGGCCGAAGCGCTACTCGCCCGAGCGCGGCCCACCGCGGCTGCGTCGCATGCACGCGCCGTTCGCCATCGACACCACCGCGCGCGATGCCTGGCTGGCCTGCATGCGCGATGCCCTGCAAGAGACCTGTGCCGACGAGGCGTTGCGCAGCGAGCTGCTCGCCGCGTTCGGCAAGGTCGCCGATCACCTGGTCAACACCGCATCAACCCACCGGAGCCCCTGATGAGCATCACCGTCGCCGAACCCGGCCTTGCCGACACCGCCTTCGCCCGCCTCGAGTTCGAAGGCCGCCTGCTCAATCCGGTGCTGAAGGCGCCGACGAAGAAGCCGGGTCGCTTCGGCTTCCGCGGCGAGCTGGCGCTGCGCTTCTCGCCCAAGCTGGCCGACGAGGCGCGCCCGCCCGAGCTGACCTGCGACCAGGTCATCGCGGTGGCGCAGGCCGGCGACCCGAAGCTGGCCTTCTTCGCCGGCTACCTGCTCAGCTTCGAGCACCTGAAGGACGTGGCCGAGACGCTCGGCGACACGCTGTCGGCCGGCGGCAAGTACTTCCTCTTCTGCAACAACATCGACCTGAGCAAGAAGTACCAGGTGCCGCTGAAGGGCGCGATGTTCTATGTGCTGCCGATCGACGAGGCCACGGTCTACAACGAACTGCTCGAGTTGCTCTACCTCGAGAAGAACGAACTGAAGAAGCTCGACACCGCCGGCAAGACCGACCGCGTGGCCGACGCCGCGCTGAAGTTCGACATCACCTTCGACACCATCACCTACGAGGAAGGCCTGAAGCTGATGGGGCCGGTGCGCAACCCGAACGAGAACCGCCCCGTATAGATGTGGCCTCCAGGACGACTTCGACGTCGTCCCCCCGAGGGGGAGCGTCCGGCTTGGGGCGGCCCGGCGCCGGACCCTCGCGCCTGGAGGCCGCCGCCGAGGCGGACCCGCGTCGGTGGTACACGACCAATCTGGTCGGCGTGCCGGCGCCGGTGCTGGCGGGCGCGGCCTTCAACGCGCACCCGCAGCCGCTGCACATCGCCGGCGCGCGCGAAACCAGCGCCGGCCTGTTCGCGCTGCTGCAGCGCTGCAACGCGCCCGACGAGGCCCGCGACGTGTTCGCGCACTACCTGAGCCTGGCCTTCGGGCTGGCGCGGCCGGATCCTGGCGAGGGCGGGTCGCGGCGCTGGCGCTCGAGCTACCTGAAGCTGCTGCAAGGCTGGGGACTCGACGCGAACGGCCCCGCAGGCGCGGTGCTCAAGGGCTGGGTGGAGAGCCGCTTCGGCCTCGTGCCGGCCTTCCATGCCGCGCCGCTGGCGCGCTTCCCGTCGGCGGCATGGATCACCTACCTGGAGCAGAAGGCCGCGAGCCGCTATCACAACAACAGCATCTTCCAGCAGCTCGACCTGCTGTTCGAGTTCTGCCAATGGATGCTGGCGCGCTTCGCCTTGCTCGGCGCCGGCACGCATGTCACCCTGTGGCGCGGCAGCACACGCTGCGAGGAGCAGGTGATCGCCGGCTCGCTGCGCGAGCGGCGCTGCACGGTGCGCCTGAACAACCTGGTCTCGTTCAGCACCACGGCCGCGCAGGCGCAGTGCTTCGGCGACTGGGTGCTCGAAGCGCGCGTGCCACGGGTCAAGCTGCTGCTCGTGCCGGGACTGCTGAACACGACTTCGCTGCACGGCGAGTCGGAAGTGCTGTCGATCGGCGGCGACTTCGAGGTCGAGGCGCGCTATGACTAGCGTGGCCGAGTGGCTCGCCCGTGGAGGCTCGGTGGGCACGATCTTCGATCGCGCCCTGGGCGCCTACCTGGGCCTGGCCATCGGCGACGCACTCGGCGCCACGGTCGAGTTCATGACACCCCGCGAGATCGTGCAGCGTTTCGCCGCGCAGGGCGGTGTGCACCGCCACATCATCGGCAGCGGCTGGTTGAAGCTGCCGCCGGGGCAGGTCACCGACGACACGACGATGAGCCTGGCACTGGGCGACGCGCTGCTGCGCGGCGAGCGGCTCGGCCGCCCGTTCGACACGCAGCTCGTCGCCGAGGCCTTCCTCGCCTGGTGGCGCGACAAGCCGGTGGATTGCGGCAACACCTGCCGGCGCGGCATCCAGCGCTACCTGCGCGACGGCAGCCTGATCGGGCCGCCCAACGACGGCGATGCCGGCAACGGCGCGCTGATGCGCAACCTGCCGGCGGTGCTGGCCACGCTGGGCGACGACGCGGCGTTCGAGCGCGTGTCGCTCGCGCAGGCCCGATTCACCCACCACCACCCGCTGTCGGACGCCGCGGTGCTCGGCATCGGCCGCCTGCTGCGCCTGCTGCTGGCCGGCGGCGATGCGCACGCTCTGGCGCGCCAGGCCGTCGCCTTCGTCGCCGCGCAACCTGCGTTCCGCTTCCAGCCCTACCCCGGCCGCGCCAGCGGCTACGTGGTCGACACCGTGCAGACGGTGCTGCACTGCGTCTGCCTGCACGACGACTTCGAAGCGGCGGTGACCACCGCCGTCAACTTCGGCGAGGACGCCGACACCATCGGCGCGCTGGTCGGCATGCTCGCCGGCGCGCGCTGCGGCGCGCATGTGCTGCCGAGGCGCTGGCTGGGCCGGCTGAACCGCGAGGCGGCGCAGCGCATCACCGACCAGGCCAGCGCGCTGATGGCCCTGTCGCTGGCCCGCCAGGCCACCACCACCATCGACTGAGGAGTCCAGCATGCCCATCCACGACTACCGCTGCAGCGCCTGCGGCCAGCAGTTCGAACTGCTGGTGCGCGGCAGCACCGTACCGGCCTGCCCGCATTGCGCGAGCAAGGCGCTCGACAAGCTGGTGTCGCTGACCGCGCCGCAGGGCAGCAGCCGGGCGATCATCGCCAGCGCGCGCCGCGCGGCGGCACGCGAGGGGCACTTCAGCCACTACTCGAAGGCAGAGCGGGCGAAGGTTTCGAAGTAGGCGGCACGCAGCGGGAGCGTGTCTTGTGCGGCTGAGGTCACGGTTGAAGGGCGGCTCGCGGCCAGGAGTTGCCATTGGCGACGGGCGGCTGTCCGGCCAGCTCGTCAGTTGCGACGGCTGACGCGGCACCAGTGCCGCCAGCCGCTGCATGAACTCCGGTGGCGACATCACGGGGTGCGTCGTGCCGTCGCGCCACGGCGTCTTGAGCTTCAATTCCACCTGATCGGCCGCGTTGACTTGCACCCGCTCGTCGGAAAGCGCGGAATGATCCGCCACCGCCGCGCGTAGACACACCGTGTGGCAGGGGTCTTCGCGCAATCCGCGTCGCGACGAGCCGCTGCACATCACGCCCGTCCCCATCCATCGTCCCCTGAGGAGTACCGACATGTCCCGTTCGCTCTCGCGCCACCTGATCGGCGCCACGCTCGTCCTGGCGGCCACCGCCGCCTTCGCGGCCCCCGTCCCTGTGCTGAAGTTCGAAGGCGCCATCGGAGTCGATCCGCTGACCGCGGCCGGCGGTGTCGACGCCTTGAACGTCGTGCGCGGCATCGACCCCGGCGGCCGCGCCTGGGTCATCCGCAAGTTCGACGCCACCGTGTATTCCGATGGCAGCATCGCCGCCCGCGGCAAGGGCCTGCTGTTCTCGAGCGGCGACGTGATCGCCACGCGCGGGCCGGTCACGCACGTCGCCGCGACGCTGGCCTGCGGCCCCGCGAACAACACCGCGACGCGGTACACCACGGCGCCGGCGCCGCTGGACGCGGCGGGCAACTTCACGATCAGCGGTCCGCTGCTCGACGGCGTCAACCAGGCCGTGCTGCCCGTGCCTTGCGACAACCCGCAGTTGCTCATTCGCGCCGCCAACCCCACCACAGGTGCGGCCGGCGGCTGGTTCGCTGCTGGCATCCTCGAGCGCGACGACGACTGAGCACCGAGGTCCCCCGATGAGGGCGTGCCGCAGGGCGGCACGCATCGGCGGGAAGGGCGCATGGACGCGCGCGCTTGGTCGCGCGCGTCTCACTCTGCCCGGCGGGACCGAACGCTCCCTCGCGCGCCGCAACCGACAGGCCGAGGCCGTCTGGGCCGGCTGCTGTTTGACCCAGACCGTGGAGCCTCCTCGCCGTCGCCCCGACGCCCATGCGGATGTCGCAGGGGATGAGTCGGCCGCCGACCTCGAGGCTTGCCGACGCGCACAGCAGGACCGTCGACGGCGCGGAGGGTCGGGTGGCTCTGGCCGCCACGCGGTCAAGACTGGCGACCTGATCGGCTGCCTGCTGGGCGACGCCGGCACGGCGCACCAGTTCGTCAACACCGGCAGCACCGAGTTGCGCTACCTGGCCATCAGCAGTTCCAAAGATCCCGAGATCTGCGAGTTCCCGGACTCGGGCAAGGTCGGCGCCTGCAGCGGCCGCGGCCTGAAGTGCTTGGATTTGACGCCCGTGGCGTTGCGTTGTGCTGGGTCGGCAGGGCCGTGGCTGTTCACATGGGGGGCTTTCGGCCCCGGCCTCAGGGTTGCCCCGCACTTCGACAGCGTCGTGCCGACACGCCGTGCAATGCCAATCCGGCTGCATTTCTGCGTGGCAGCCTGTGGCAATGTGTTGCCGACGGCGGGCGCGACTCAGGCAGCGAAGTGCACCGGCTCGCGCGCCCGGCCTTTGGGCGGCGGCTGCGGATTCAGCCCCAGGTGGCTGAGGATCTTCTCGATCACCGGGCGCTCCAGAAGGGCCGCGATGGCGGTGGAGGTCAGCACGCCATGGAGACGGATCAGCTGCAGCCTCGATCGCGCCACCAGCCCCGCCAATCGCTGCATGAACTCCAGCGGGCTCATGAGCAGCCGCGTGCTGCCGTCGCGCCACGGAGCCTCGAGCTTCCGCTCCGCCGGCCCGCCGGATATGTGCTGGTCCTGACGATCAGTCGGTGAGTGCCTGATAGGCGGCGTTGCGGAGCCTCACCCAGTAACCCGCGGTGCGCACGTAGGCGGTGCCGGGCGTCTGGATCAGGAAGATGCCGAAGAACTCTTTCTTCGGGTCGATCCAGAAATAGGTGCCTAAGAAGCCGTTCCAGGTGTAGTCGCCGAGGCTGCCGCTGACGGGACTGCGACCTTCTGCCGTGCGCACCATGAAGCCCAGGCCGAAGCCGTTGCCGGCTTCCTGCCTCACATCGATGACCGGGAGCTTGAAACTGTTCGTCGGGATGCCGGGCGGCAGCTGGTCCCGGGTCATCTGCTCGACCGACTTGCGCGACAGGATGCGTGTGCCGTCCAGCTCGCCGCCGCCGAGCAGCATCTGGCAGAAGCGCGCGTAGTCGCCGACGGTGGACACCATGCCGCCGCCGCCCGATTGCCAGCCCTTTACGGTCCTGTCCGGAAGCGGCGGGCGCTTTCCGGTCGCAGGGTCAGAGAGCGCCTGCGCGATGCGGCCGTGCTTGGCTGGATCGCTGACCCAGAAGCCGGTGTCCGCCATGCCGAGCGGTTTCAGGATGCGCAGATCGATGAATTGCCCGAGCTCCATGCTGCTCACGACCTCGATCACGCGCCCGAGCACGTCTGTAGACATGCTGTAGTCCCAGCGGGTGCCCGGCTGATTCTGCAGCGGCAGGCGCGCGAGCTTGGCGGCCATTTCCGCATTGGTCTGGCCTGGATCGATCACCTTCGCGGCGCCGTACCGGTCCTTCACCAACGACTTGCCGAATTGGCCGTAGGTCAGCCCCGAGGTGTGGCGCATCAGGTCGATGATCGTCATTTCGCGCTGCGCCGGCTCCAGCGCGAGCGTGACATTGCCCGCGGCGTCCTTCTTCTCGACGCCGACCATCGCGTCCTTGAACTCCGGTATGTACTTTGAAACCGGGTCTGAGAGATTCAAGCGCCCTTCCTCCACCAGGATCATCGCCGCAGTCGTGACGATCGGCTTGGTCATGGAGGCGATGCGGAAGATGGTGTCGCGCGTCATCGGCGCGTTCGCCTCGCGGTCGCGATAGCCGAACGATTCCAGGTAGGCGACCTTGCCCCGTCGTGCGAGCAGCACCACGGCGCCCGGAATCTCGAGCTTGTCGACGCCCTCTTGCGCGATGGCGGCCACTTCCTTCAGTCGGGCACTTGAAAGCCCGACCGATTCGGGCGCGGCCGGCTGCAGCGACGCGCAGCTGGCGAGGAACAGCAGCAGAGAGACGAGAAGGGGGATGGTGAAACGGGAGGGGCGGAGCATCACAACCTTCTTTCTCTATTGCGGCGCTGCAATCCGGCCGTGAGGCCCGATCAACAAGAACGGCAGCCCGGCCGTCTTGCCTCCTTCGGAAGGTCTCCCCTGGCTTCTCGAAGGAAACGAGACCCGTGTCCTTACGTCCCTGCCATTCGTCAGATTTGCCTACATCAAGACTCCGGACGGATATCGCGCTTGGTTGAGGGTCACGGTTAGCAGAAGTAACCATAGTGCGCTTCACGTCGAACTCAAGCGCAAGGAAGCCGCGATCGCCTCGGGCGACTGTCGCGGCGGATCGGACCTCGGCAGCCGCAGCAAGGGCGATTGGCGGTCGACCTGAAAGCATTCGCGAGAACCGCGAGCCTGACGTGAAGACCTGGCCATGCAGGAGTCGAAACCGCTACGCACACGGCGCGCAGGCAGGCGTGCGCAGTAAGCGCGCCGCTTCGCCGCGCAACGCAGCGTCACGACCCAGGCCCGGGCGGCCGCGCCTTGCTTGCCGGTCGGCAATCGGCCGGTTGATGAAGCTTCTTATGTGCCGAGGCGTGGCGGTCAAGGAGGTGGGTCAGGCCTGTCTGGGCGAGCACGGCGCGGATGGGGACGAGGCGCAGATGGCGCGGCGGCTGCAGATTGTGGTGGTCACTTCCCGTTGCCTTCGCTTCGCACTCCGGGTATCGCGCCCCTGCAGCGTTGCAGGCGAGAACCCACGCCGCCGACGGCTTCGCGGCGGTCGATTCAGAGCCGTGGAGGTCGCTTCGGGGTCGGAAGGAGCCTCATCACCCCTCCACCACTGGGCCATGGCCCCTCACCCCGACAGCGCGCCCAACAGTTCCACCGTCACCGGCTCGGTGCCCAGCAGCGTCACCTGGCAGGCCAGTCGCGACTTGCTGCCGACGCCGACGAGGGTGTCGAGCTTGGCGTTCTCCGCCGGCGTCAACTTGCTGATGCCCTTGCGGCCCTCGACGACGAACAGGTGGCAGGCGCCGCACTGGGCATCGCCGCCGCACTTGCTGATCAGGTGGCCACCGGCCTCGACGATGGCCTTGAGCAGGTTGGTGCCGGCCGCAACGTCGATGGTCAGGCCGCCGGGGTTGATGGTGAGCGTGGTCATGGGGTTTCTCTCCTAGGCGAAGTCAGGCCGCCACGGCGGCGCCGCACAGCGCGGCGGCCACCTCGGCCAGCGGAAGATCGATGCGCGCGATGCCCTGCTCGGCGAGGAAGCGCGCTTCCATGCGCGTCGGCTCGTCGGGCAGCACCGCGAAGTGCGGGCCGGCCGAGCGCTTCATCACCTGGCGCGCGAAGGCACGCGGCAGCTGGTCGTTGAAGCGGCAGCCGAGGAAGACGAAGCCGAGGCCGGTGCGGCGCTGCTGCACGAGCGCAGGAATCGGCGTCTGGATATCGATCTCGGTGAGCACCTCGACGAAGTCGCTGTCCGAGACCAGGTAGTTGCCGACCGGCGCATGGCCGCCCCAGGGCTTGTAGAGCACGGTCGGGGCATCGGCCGCGTCCGGCAGCGTGCCGCCGGCGGCGTCGTACCAGCCGGTCCAGGTGCCGAAGTGCTCGCTCTGGCTCAGGCCCTGCACCTCGGCCCAGGCGGTGCCGCTGTGCGCGGCGAGCGCACCGCGCATCGTGTCGTCGTACCAGGCGTCGACGATCAGCGGCGCATTCAGCGCGGCCAGCCAGTAATGCAGCGCCGAAGGCACGGCCTGCTTCGCGCAGGCCTCGTTCATCGCCTTGACCAGCGTCTGGCGGTGCTTGAAGTTCTCGATGAATTGCGCCGCCGCGGTCAGGCGGTTCTTGATCTTGCCCGGCACCGAGACCCTGGCGGTCAGCACGGCGGCCAGCGCCAGCGGGTCAGCCGGCGGCACGACGCCGCTGCACAGCGACAGCATGCCGGGGCCGAGGTAGGGGGCGAGCGTGCCGCGCTCGAGGCCGGTGGCGATGTCGGTGAGGTTCATGGGGAGTCCCGGTGGAGTCTGGAGGGTCGTCAGTAGATCGCCGCGCCGGCGCCGACGTTGACCGACGAGTCCTTCAGCGTCTTGACGATGAACTCGACGTGCTCGGCCGTCAGCGCCCCGTGCAGCGGCAATGCCAGCGCGCGGTCGGCGATGCGCTCGGTCAGCGGCAGCGCGCCGCGCTTCCAGCCCTGCTGCATGTAGTGGTGCTGCTGGTGCATCGGCTGGCAGTACATGACCGACTCGATGCACTCGGTGGCCAGGTCCTCGACGACCTCGGCGCAGGCACTCGCGGTGAAGCGCTTGCCGAGGTGGACGATGTAGAGCATCCAGTGCACCGCGTCGACGCCCGGGGCCACGTACGGCGGCTTGATGCCCTCGAAGCTGAGCATCTGTGCCAGGTAGTTCGCCTCGACCGCCTTGCGCCGCTCGAGGATCTCATCCAGGCGCGCGAGCTGCGCGACGCCGAGCGCCGCGCTGAACTCGCTCATCGCGGCCTGCAGCGGCACCCGCGAACCGACCGACACCGAACGCCGGTCGGCCAGCGAGCGCGAGCGCAGGTAGCGCAGTTCGGAGGCGAGGCGCTCGTCGTCGGTCACCACCATGCCGCCTTCGCCGCAGCACAGCGCGCAGGGCTGCGAGAAGTCGAAAACCGCGAGGTCGCCGAAGCTGCCCACCGGGCGGCCGCGATAGACCGAGCCGATGGCCTCGGTCGAGTCCTCGATCAGCGCGATGCCGTGGGCGTCGGCCAGTTCGCGAAAGCCCGTCCAGGCGGCCGGATGCCCGTTGACGTTGCCGGCGAGGATGGCGCGCGTGGCCGGCGTGAGCTGCGCCGCGGTGCGCGTCACGTCGAGGCAACCCGACCAGTAGTCGATGTCGGCGAAGACCAGCCGTGCGCCGGTCAGCGTGACCGCATGCGCCACCTGGTGCCAGCCGTAGGGCGAGGCGATCACCTCGTCGCCCGGCCCGATGCCCAGCGCGCGCAGCGCCAGCCAGGTGCCGATGGTGCCGCTGGCCACCGCCACCGCCTGTGCGCGGCCCAGTTCGCGCGCGAAGCCGGCCTCGAAGCGCTCGACCATGCGCCCGGCCGACCAGCGCGGCGAGGCCAGCGCAGCCTGCACCAGCTGGCTTTCGAGCTCGCTGGTGTCGGGCTCGGCGAGCAGCAGCCAGTCGTCGGGCAGTTCGGACATGGCTCAGGACCGCTCGGCGATGAAGAAGCCGGCCGCCTCGCCCGCGTCGCGGGTCACCGACCAGCAGTGGCCGTCGCTGGCGCCGAGGTAGAGCTGGCGCTTCGCGCCGACGGCGGCGGGCGTCTCCTCGCGCATGTCGAAGGCATCGACGACCACCACACGCAGGCCGGCGAACCGCTCGCGCAACGCCGCGGCGGCTTCGCGCACGCCGCTGGCGGCATCCGCGATCGCCATCGCTTCGGAAAGCGTGGTCGCTTCCATCTCAGTCGCCCGACAGGCGACGCGCCTCGACGGTGATCGGCAGCGCCGTGCCCGGCGCCATCTCGGGCAAGGCCAGAGTCCAGCCGTTGGCCAGCGTGACCGTGCCGCCCCACAGGTCGGCGCGCTCCTGCGCGACGATGGGTTCCTCCAGGTCCTTCTTCGGCACGTAGGCCGACAGCGCGCCGGTCGAGGTCTTGCGGATCATCACCTTCATGGGTCTTCCTTGCGGTCAGGCGGCCAGGGGCTGGGGTTCGAGCAGGGGGACGATGACGCGCTGCACGGTGGCGAGCGCGGCGTCGATGTCGGCGGCCGTGGTGCTGCGGCCGAGCGAGAAGCGGACGCCGGCCTTGGCCTGCGCCGCGCTCGCGCCCATTGCCAGCAGCACGTGCGAGGGCTGCGTGCCGCCGGCACTGCAGGCCGCGCCCGAACTGGCGACGATGCCGGCACGTTCGAGCCGCGACAGCACCTGCTCGGCGTCGAGCTCGCCGAAGCGCAGGCAACTGGTGTTGGGCAGGCGAGCGGCGTGGCGGCCATAGAGGTGCACGCCGTCGATGGCCGTCAGTCCGTCTTCGAGCCGTTCATGCAGCGCCTGCACGCGGGACAGGTCGTCGCCGAGCGTCGCGGCGGCGAGATCGCAGGCAGCGCCGAAACCGGCGATGCCGGGCAGGTTCTCGGTGCCGCCGCGACGGTGCCGCTCCTGGCGGCCGGACAACAAGGGCGGCAGCGCCAGGCCCTTGCGGACAAGCAGCGCACCCGTGCCCTTGGGGCCGGCGAGCTTGTGCGCCGAGACCGACATCAGGTCGGCCCCGCTGGTGGCGAAGCACAGCGGCGTCTTGCCGGCGAGCTGCGTCGCATCGACGTGCAGCAGCGCGCCGCGTGCCTGCGCGAGCGCGGCAATCTCGCCCAGCGGCATCAGCACGCCGGTCTCGTTGTTCGCGCCCATCAGGCTGACCAGTGCCACGTCGCCGCCGATCAGCGCGCGCGCCTGCGCCAGATCGAGCCGGCCCTGAGCGTCCACGCCGATGCGGTCCACCGGCACGCCCTCGTCGGTCAGGCGCTGTGCGAGCGCGAGCAGGCCGGGGTGTTCCACCGCCGACAGCACCCAGCGCCGCCGGCCCTGCGCTCCGCCCGCGCGCGCCGCGGCCAGCGCGCCGAGCACCGCCATGTGGTTGGCCTCGGTCGCGCCGCTGGTGAAGACCAGCTCGGCGCCCTGGCAGCCGAGGAAGGCGGCGACCCGCGCCCGCGCATCGGCGAGCAGGCGGCGCGCCGCCTGTCCCGGTGCGTGCGTCGACGACGGGTTGGCCCAGGCAAGCTGCAAGGCATCGAGCATCTCGGCCACCACCTGCGGTGCAGGTTGCGTCGTCGCGTTGTGATCCAGGTAGATGGCCGGAGTCATCGCCAGAACTCCCGCTGCGGGTCGCTGCACAGGCGCTGCAGCGCCTCGTCCATGCGCAGTCCGGCCGCCTTCAGCACCCAACAGCCGGCGCCGTGGTCGCGTGCGTGCAGCAGCCACTGCCCATTGCTGGCCGGCACCAGCCAGGCGATCTCGATCTCGCCGCCGGCGGGATCGACGCTGCGCGAGCAGTTCGGGCTGATCACCTTCCAGCCCAGGCCTTCGCGCTCCACGCGCGGGCGCACGTACTTGTAGCGTTCGCGCCGGCCGAGCGCCCGCGCGATGCGGGCGCGGTCCAGCGCGAGCACCTGCGGAGCGCTCTGCAGCACGGCGTTCACGCCAGCACCTCCACCATCGGCGCGATCTCTTCCTCCAGGCAGCCGAGCACGGCCACGCCGAAGTCGACCAGGTAGACCGGCACGTTGGCCTCGCCTTGGTGGCCGATCTGCACGATCTCGCCGGGGCCGCCGGCGACGACGAGCAGGATGTCTTCCGCCGGCGCGTCGGGCAGGCTGCCGTCGTTGTAGAGGTCGACGGCGGCCACCACCGGCTGGCCCCACTTGTACTTCGGTTCGCGCGGTTCGATCATGGCGGGTCTCCTTCAGCGGATGGCATCGAGCTGCGCCGCGCGCTCACCGAGCTGGGCGAGCACCTCCTCGGGCAGGTGGTCCAGCGTGCACAGCTCCTTGGCGCGCATGCCGACGCGGTGGCCGCTCTCGGTGAACTCGACGGCGTAGATGTAGAACTGCTGCAGGAAGGTGCCGATCGAGCGCACGAAGCCGACCTCGCCCTTGCGCACCAGCACCTCGCCGATGTCCTTGCCGTTGTAGGTGCCGTCGTTGCGCACGACGCTGCGGCTGATGACGCGCTCGCCCATCTCGAAGCGCGGCGGGTGGGCGATCTCGATGACGTCGTCGTCGCGGGCGATGTCAGCCATTCACAGCCTCCAGGGCCCGCTCTCGCGCCCGCTCGCGCACCTCGGGTTCGTCGTCCTCGCGCAGTCGATCGAGCGTGGCGCCGACGGCGCGGCCGGCGGCCTCCCACCGCACCGTCCAGTCGGCGTCCGTCGCCAGCCCGTCGAGCAGCGACACCGGCAGCCGCCCGGCGACGATGCGCCGCACTTCGGGCGCGGCGTCGGCGGCCAGGCGCCACAGCGCCGGCATGCTCAGACGGCGCGCCACCTCCTGCCGCACCTGCAGGTCGCTGTCGTGCATCAGCAGCGGCAGCAGCCCCTGCGGCGCGCGGCGGGCGACGATGCAGCGCACCTGGTAGTCGGGGTCGTGCACCAGCGTCGCCAGTTGCGCCATCTCGATGCGCAGCGCGACGCGGATGCGCACCTCGCGGTGCGGGTCGTCGCGCAGCTTCATCAGCAGGCGCTGCGGCACGCGCAGCGCCGCCTGCAGACGCACGGTCTCGTCGGGGTCTCCCAGCATCGCGCCGAGGCGGAACACATCGGCGTGGCGTGCGGCGATCGCGCGCACCTCGAAATAGTCGTGCCCGAGGTAGTCGTTGGCGAGTTGCGGATGGGTGCGGAAGAAGCGGTCGATGCGGCGCGCGTAGACGTCGTGCATGCAGCAGCGCCCGGGCTCGCACCGGCCGTCGGTGCGCAGCGCGGCATGCTCGCAGCGCGCGCAGCTGGCGTCGTCGATCGGCGCGCCGCGCCAGTCCATCGCCGGGATGTCGTTGGCGTCGCTGGGCTGCATCGCCGGCACCTTCAGGCGGCTTCCGGCAGGCGCGCCCAGGCAGCGGCGCCGGTGGCCTGCACGTAGACGGTCTCGTCGTCATCGTCGCGGCCGGACAGCGATCGCTGGCGCACGGCCTCCAGCAGCGCCGCACCGACGCAGTCGTCCGGGTCGAGCGCGCGCAGCAGCCCGAGCGCGTCGCGCGCCTCCACCGGATCGTCCAGCCGCAGGCTGAGGTAGGCATAGCCCTTCAGCACGAACAGGTAGAAGCGCGTCGCCGCATCGTGGCGGGCGCCGGCCAGCGGCTGCCTCGGTACCTCGCGCCACACGGCGGGCAGACCCAGTGCGCGCGCACCGACGCGCAGCGCGCGCCGCGCCACGTCGCGCGCCATCATCGGCCGGTGGCCGTAGAAATGGTGGCGGTAGAACGCGATCAGCACCGCCGGATGCTCGGGGGCGAGCGACTGCGCGCGCATCAGCGCTGCCATCGCCCCCACCGGGTCGCCGCGCAGCGCGCCGGCCTCGGCCAGCGCCGCCTCGACCGCCGGCGGCAGGGCCAGGCCAAGCACGGCGGTGTCGAAGTCGGCATCCATGGCGCGCGTCTCCCTCAGAGCCGCTTGATCGACGCCAGCGACACCGTGGCCTGTGCCGGCGGCTTGGCGTCGCCGGCCGTCGAGCAACCGCAGGCCTCGGCGTTCGGGTTCACGAAAGTCAGCCCGGCGCTGGTCGGCGTCTCGGCGAAGTCGACCGTCACGCCATCGAGCAGCAGTCGGCTCTCGGCGGGCAGGAAGAGGCGCAGGCCGTTGACCGCAAGTTCGCTGTCGCCGCCCTGCGGTGCCGACTCGACGCTGAACTCGGACGTGTAGCCCGAGCAGCCGCCCGGTGCGACGCTGAGGCGGAACCCGCCGGCAGGATGATCGGAGAAGCGCACCATGCGGCGCATGAACTTCTCCGCCGCGGCGGTCACGGTCAGGTTCGGCTGGATCATGGCGGCGCTCATACCTTCTTGATGCAGCCGTCGACCGGGCACACCGCGATGCATTGCGGCGAGTCGAAATGGCCCTCGCACTCGGTGCACTTGGCCGGGTCGATGATGAAGGTGCCGCCCTTCTCGCGGATGGCGACGTTGGGGCACTCGGGCTCGCAGGCCGAGCAGCCGGTGCACATGGAGGCGATGATCTTCAAGGCCATGACGGTCTCCTTTGACTGACGGAACTCAGGCCGCGGCGGTGAACGCGCCCTGGCGGATGCGCGCGTCGCCGCGCGGCTGGTGGGTGATCTCTCCGCGCGCGATGCGCTCGCGGTACTGCGCGAACCAGGACAGCGCGGCCTTCTCGATGAACTCGTGCGCGTACTCGTCCACCGGCTCGATGCCGGCAGCCGTCAGTTCGTCGCGCGGACAGGCGCCGATCTTCGACACCAGCACCGCATGGCAGTCGTTGATGGCGCCGACGATGGACGGCAGCTGCTCGTCCTCGCCGTAGCCGCCCTGGCAGTAGAGGTCGACGCGGCGGTGACCGACGAACAGGGCTTCGGCCTGGCTGACCTCGAAGATCTGGAACTCGGTCGCGTGCCCGAAGTGCTGGTTGACCTTGCCGTGGCCCTCGGTGGCGACGGCCACCAGCACCTTCATCGCGGCATCGACGCCGTCGTCGACCGCCGCGGCCTCGAGCGCGGACTGCTTGGCGTCGTGCTGCGCCTGCCGCTCGGCCTCGACGCGCTCCTGGTAGGCGCGGCGCTTGTCGAGGTCGTAGACGACCTCCATCTGGTCGATCTTGTCGAGCGTGAACTCGTCGCTGCGGTCCTCGCCGAGCAGGCCCACCGCATCGGCGCGGCACTGGCGGCAGTGGCGCATCAGGTTGGCGCCGCCCATGCAGGCGTCCTGCACCGCCTTCAGCTCCTGGGCCGTGGGGCCGCGCTGCCCGGTCAGGCCGAACACCGTGCCGTGCTCGGCCTCGCTGATCAGCGGCATGATGTTGTGCAGGAAGGCGCCGCGCTTCTTCACCTCGCGGTTGACCTCGTACAGGTGCTCGTCGTTGAGTCCGGGGATCAGCACCGAGTTGATCTTGGTGAGCACGCCGCGCGCGGTGAGCATCTCCAGGCCCAGCATCTGCTGGCGGTGCAGGATCTCGGCAGCCTCGCGGCCGGTCACGCGCCGGTGGTCCCAGAAGATCCACGGGTAGATCTTCTCGCCCACCGCCGGGTCGACCATGTTGATGGTGATGGTGACGTGGTCGATGTTGTACTTGCAGATCTCGTCGACCATCTGCGGCAGCGCCAGGCCGTTGGTCGACAGGCACAGCTTGATGTCGGGCGCCTGCTCCTGCAGCATGCGGAAGGTGTCGAAGGTCTTCTTCGGATTCGCCAGCGCGTCGCCGGGGCCGGCGATGCCCAGCACCGTCATCTGCGGGATCTCGCTGGCCACCGCAACGACCTTCTTCACCGCCTGCTCGGGCGTGAGCTTCTGGCTGACCACGCCGGGGCGCGATTCGTTGCTGCAGTCGTACTTGCGATTGCAGTAGTTGCACTGGATGTTGCACGCCGGCGCGACCGCCACATGCATGCGCGCGTAATGGTGATGCGCCTCCTCGGAGTAGCAGGGATGGTTCTTCACCTTCTCCCAGATCTCCGCCGGCATGTCGTCCGGCCCGCCCGACGAGCCGCAGCTCGCCTTGCCGGCACCGCCGCTGGTCGAGCATCCGCCCGAGGCTGCCGTCTCGAGGATCTGGCTGACGACCTGGCGGCCGCGCTTGAGATCGCCGATCGATACGAACGCTGTGTTGCTCATGGCGCGGGCCTTCGTCGCGTGGTGATTGCGAAGCCCCCATTGCGAGAGCCGTGCCAGAGCGAGAAGCCTTGAGAATCAGAGACTTAGGCGATGGCGGCCGGCGCGGCACGCTGTGCTGTTTGCGACAAACGGCACAGCAGTCCAGGGCTGCTGGCCCGACTTCGAAGCGGTCTGGCCTGGGCCTCCCCTCGGCGCCGGACCGGCATCCGCGTCCCGCGTCGCCCTCGAACGCCCCGCGCCGCCGCGAGGGTGTGCTCAATTCAGGCCGAAGCGAACGCCTGGATGAGGCGCCAGCGTGGCCGGTGCGACGGTCAGATCAGGTGAGGCCGACCGGAGGCAAGGTGCTCGGCATGGACGGTCACGATGAACCGTCAATCGCGCACACGGCAAACTCTTGCACGGTTGCAGCGGGCCACGGCGCCCCTGGGCGCGAGTCGTGGGATCCGGCCTTCGCGTTCAGCGACAAGCCCTTGATTTCCGTGGTAGGCCGTGTTGGACTTGAACCAACGACCAAAGGATTATGAGTCCTCTGCTCTGACCAGCTGAGCTAACGGCCCGGGAGGGCCGATTGTAGGCAGGCACCTATTTCGTGCTGAGTGCGTTGCTGACCAGTCGCGAAGTGATGTCGACGATCTGGATCATGCGGTCGTAGGCCATGCGCGTCGGTCCGATCACCCCGAGCGTGCCGACCACCTGCCCGTCGACGACGTAGGGCGCCGAGACCACCGACAGCTCCTCGTAGGGCACCACCATGCTCTCGCCACCGATGTAGATGCGCACGCCCTCGGCGCGGCTGCTGACCTCGAGCAGGCGCATCAGCTGCGTCTTCTGCTCGAACAGGTCGAAAAGCTTGCGCAGAGATCCCATGTCGCTGGCGAGGTCCTGCACGGTGAGCAGGTTGCGCTCGCCGGAGATCACCACCTGTTCCTGGCTGTCGGCGATGGCCTCGCTGCCGGCTTGCACCGCGGCCTGCATCAGTGCAGCGATCTCGCCGCGCAGCGCCTCCACTTCCGTCTTCAGCCTTTCGCGCACCTGCTCGATGGTCAGGCCGGCATAGTGCGCGGTCAGGTAGTTGCTCGCCTCGATCAGCTGCGCCTGCGTGTAGTCCTGCGCGGTGAAGATGACGCGGTTCTGCACGTCGCCGTCGGGGGCGACGATGATCACCAGCACGCGCTTCTCCGACAGGCGCATGAACTCGATGTGGTGGAACACGCTCGGCTTGCGCGGCGCCGTCACCACACCGACGAAGCTCGACAGGCTGGACAGCAACTGCGCCGCGTTGGCGATCACCCGCTGCGGCTGGTCGGGCGGCAACGCGGCAGCCGGCGGCGTCTCGAGATTGAGCGGCTGCGCCGTCAGCATGGTGTCGACGAAAAGCCGGTAGCCGCGCGCCGTGGGCACGCGGCCGGCGCTGGTGTGCGGGCTGGCGATGAGGCCGAGCTCTTCCAGGTCGGCCATCACGTTGCGGATGGTCGCCGGCGACAGCTCCAGACCGCTGGCGCGCGAAAGCGTGCGCGAACCCACCGGCTGACCGTCGGCGATGTAGCGTTCGACCAGGGTCTTCAACAGCGTCTTGGCGCGCTCGTCCAGCATGGTTTTCATTGTAGGCGCGACGGACTTTCTCCCCGATTCGCCCGAGGGCCCTGTGGTGTAATTCCTCGCATGTCAAGCCGTTTCCGACACGCCGCGCTGGTGGGCAAGTACCAGGCGCGGGGCATCCGCCCGGTGCTCGAGGAGATTGCGCATTTCCTCGTGCGGCAGGGCCTGGAGGTGTCGCTGGAGGAGCAGACGGCGCAGAACACCGGCATCGCCGACTACGGCGCCTTCACGGCCGACGAACTCGGTCGCCATTGCGACCTGGCCGTGGTGGTCGGCGGCGACGGCACCATGCTCGGCATCGCACGCGAACTGGCGCGCCACGGCACGCCGCTGGTGGGCATCAACCAGGGTCGGCTCGGCTTCATCACCGACGTGCCCATCGGCCAGTTCGCCCAGGCGCTCGCGCCGATGATCGCCGGCGACTACGAGGAGGAGCGCCGCACCATGCTGACCGGCTGCGTGCTGCGCGACGACGAGCGCATCTTCGAGGGTTTCGCCGTCAACGACGTGGTGGTCAGCCGCGGCGCGGCCAGCAGCATGGTCGAGCTGAAGGTGGAGATCGGCGCCGAGTTCGTCGCCAACTTCCGCGCCGACGGCCTCATCCTCGCCTCGCCCACCGGCTCGACGGCCTATGCGCTGTCGGCCGGCGGGCCGATCCTGCACCCCGGCATCGCCGGCTTCGTGATGGTGCCGATCGCGCCTCACGACCTGTCCAACCGCCCCATCGTGCTGCCCGACACCGGCGAGATCGTCATCGAGATCGTCACCGGCCGTGACACCAGCGTGTCCTTCGACATGCACGCACTGGCCAGCCTGCTGCATGGCGACCGCATCGCCGTGCGGCGATCGCGCGACCAGGTGCGCTTCCTGCATCCGCGCGGCTGGAGCTACTACGCGACGCTGCGCCGCAAGCTGCACTGGAACGCCGGAGTGACCTGATGCTGAGGCGCCTGACCCTGCGGGACTTCGTCATCGTCACCGAGCTCGAGGTCGAGCTCGACGGCGGCTTCACCGTGCTTACCGGTGAGACCGGTGCGGGCAAGTCCATCCTCATCGACGCGCTGCAGCTCGCGCTCGGCAGCCGCGGCGACGCCGGCATGGTGCGCGAGGGTGCGGCGCGCACCGAGATCGGCGCTGAGTTCGATCGGCCGGCGAGCCTCGCCGACTGGCTGGACGAGGCCGGCTTCGACGACGCCGACAGCCTGCTGCTGCGCCGCACGATCGATCTCCAGGGCAAGAGCCGCGCCTGGATCAACGGCAGTCCCGCCACGCTGGCGCAGTTGCGCGAGGTGGCCGACCACCTCGTCGACATCCATGGCCAGCATGCCTGGCAGAGCCTGACGCGGACCACCTCGGTGCGCGCCCTGCTCGACGCCTACGGCGGCATCGCCACCGCGCCGCTCGCGGCGGCCTGGCAACAGTGGCGCGCGGCGCAGGAATCGCTGGACAGGGCGCGCGGCGCGCAGGCCGATCTGGAGCGCGAGCGCGAGCGCCTGGCCTGGCAGATCGGCGAGCTCGACAGGCTCGCGCCCGGCCAGGGCGAGTGGGACGAGCTCGACGCCGAGCACCGGCGCCTGTCCCATGCCCAGGCGCTGATGGACGGCGCGCGCACCGCGCTCGACGCGCTGTCCGAGGCCGAGGAGAACGCCGAACGCCTCGCCGGCTTGGCGATCGACAAGCTGCAGGACGTCGCCGAGTACGACGCTGCGCTGGCGGGCGTCGTCGAGGTGCTGCAGGGCGCGCTGGCGCAGTTGCAGGATGCTTCGCACACGCTGTCGGGCTATCTGAACCGCGCCGATCTCGACCCGCAGCGCCTGCAGGCGCTGGACGAGCGTCTGTCCGCCTGGATGAGCCTGGCACGCCGCTATCGGCGGCCGCCGATGGAACTGCCGATGCTGCTGGCGCAATGGCGCGCCGAGCTGACGGCGCTCGACGCGGCGACCGACCTCGACGGCCTGCAGCGCGACGCCGACATCGCGAAGGCGACCTTCGACAGGGAGGCGACTCAGGTCTCGAAGCAGCGCCGTGCCGCGGCGCCGAAGCTCGCCGCCGCCGTGACGCAGGCGATGCAGCAGCTCGGCATGGCCGGCGGCCGCTTCGAGGTCACGCTGCAGGCGCAAGAGGCCGCTCAGTCCTTCGGGATGGAGTCCGCCGAGTTCCTCGTCGCCGGCCATGCCGGCAGCACGCCGCGGCCGCTGGCCAAGGTGGCCTCGGGTGGCGAACTGTCGCGCATCGCGCTGGCCATCGCCGTCACCACCAGCCAGCTCGGTGAGGCCGGCACGCTGATCTTCGACGAGGTCGACGCCGGCGTGGGCGGCGCGGTGGCCGAGACGGTGGGCCGACTGATGAAGCAGCTCGGTCGCGACCGCCAGGTGCTTGCCGTCACGCACCTGCCGCAGGTGGCGGCCTGCGCCGACCATCACCTCGTCGTCGCCAAGCTGGCGCAGGGCGGCGGCGTGCGCAGCGAGGTGCGCGCGGTGGCCAGCGAGGCGCGCGTCGCCGAGGTGGCTCGCATGCTCGGCGGCGAGCGGCTGTCCGGCACCAGCCTGGCTCACGCCCAGGAGATGCTGTCGGTGGGCGCCTCGACGGCGCCACCGACGCGCAAGGGGCGCAAGCCATGAACGAGCCGCGCGGCGACAACCTGCGCGAAGTGCTCGACAACCTCGAGGACTTCAGTCCCGAAGGAGATGCGGCCAGCGCTTTGGTCAGCGCGCCGAGTGAAGTGGTGCTGGTCACGGGCATTTCCGGCTCGGGCAAGTCGGTCGCGCTGCACGCGCTGGAGGACGCCGGCTTCTACTGCGTCGACAATCTTCCGCCCGAACTGCTGCGCGAGTTCCTGCGCATCGAACACGCTCGCTCGGATCGCCGTGTCGCCATCGCCGTGGACGTGCGCAGTGCCGGTTCGCTGCCCCATCTGCTGCCCCTGCTGGAACAGCTGCGCGGAGAGGGGGTGGCGATCATCTCGGTCTTCCTCGACGCCACCACCGATGCGCTGGTGCGTCGATTCTCCGAAACGCGCCGCCCGCACCCGCTGTCGGACGATCAGCCCAGGCCCGGTCCGGCGCGGCGGCGCGGCGACAACGCCATCGACGGGCGCCGCGCGCTGATCGACGCGATCGAGCTCGAGCGCGAACTGCTCTCCGAGCTGCGCGAGGTGTCCACCGTGATCGACACCAGCCAGCTGCGCCCGGCACAGCTGCGCGCCTGGATGCGTGACCTCGTGAAGGCCGATGCGCACCGCCTCACGCTGGTGTTCGAGAGCTTCGCCTTCAAGCACGGCGTGCCGCTGGACGCCGACTACGTGTTCGACGTCCGCGTGCTGCCCAACCCCTACTACATCCGCGAGTTGCGCCCGCAGTCCGGACGCGACGCGCCGGTGATCGAGTACCTGCAGGCCCAGCCCGAAGCCGCCGAGATGCTGATGCAGATCGAATCCTTCCTCGCGCGCTGGCTGCCTGCCTTCGAGGCCGACCAGCGCAGCTATCTGACCGTGGCCATCGGTTGCACCGGTGGCCAGCATCGCTCGGTGTACTTCGCCGAAATGCTGGCGAAGCGTTTCGGCGCGCGCTCCGGCACGCTGGTGCGGCATCGCGAGCTCGACGAGCGTGACTGAGCTGCCGCTGTTCCCCCTGCAGACCGTGCTGTTCCCGGGCGGGCTGTTGAGCCTGAAGGTGTTCGAGGCGCGCTATCTCGACCTCGCCGCCGCCTGCCTGCGCGAGCGTCGCCCCTTCGGCGTGGTGGCGCTGCTCAGGGGCCACGAGGTCCGCCGCGGCGACGACACCGTGGTGTTCGAGGACATCGGCGTGGTCGCCGAACTGCTCGAGGTCGACAGCGCACGACCCGGCATCCTGCAGTTGCGCTGTCGCGGGACGCAGCGCTTTCGCATCGGGGGCACGCGGCAGCAGGCCGACGGCCTGTGGATCGGCGAGGTCGAACTGCTGCCCGACGACGACGCGGTGGCGCCTGCGGAGCCGATGCTGGAGACGGTGCGCGGACTGGCCAACGCCATCGCCTCGCTGAAAGGCAAGGGGGTCGAGCCCTTCGAAGAGCCCTATCAGTTCGACAAGGCCGGCTGGGTGGCGAACCGCTGGTGCGAGATCCTGCCCATCCCGCTGGCGGCCAAGCAGAAGCTGATGGAGTTGCCCGATGGCCGCGTGCGTCTCGGCCTCGTCGACGAATACCTGCGCGGCAAGGGCGTGGTCAAGTAGCGCGCGCTCAGCGCGCGTTCGCGAGCAGCCTGCGCAGTGGCGCGGGCAGGCCCGCGCCCAGCGCCTCGTCCGGCGTGAACCAGCGGCCGCTGGGCCAGGGCGAGACGATCCCCTCGACGCGCGTCGCGGGTGTACCCGCGGGCAGCGTCCAGCGGCGCGGATGCAGCGTCCAGTCCAGGTGCGTGAGCACGTGGGTGAAGCTCGGCAACGCCTCGCCCTGGCCCGGCCAGCTCGCCGACGCCGCGCCCAGCGCTTCGGTCGAATCGAACTCCGGCAGGCTCCACAGCCCGGCCCACACGCCGCGGTCGGGCCGCTGCACCAGCCAGATGCGCTCACCCCAGCGCAGCCAGAGCCAGACATGCTCGCGCGTGCCGCGCCTGAGCCTGCGCGTCTTCACCGGGTAGCGCTCGGGCCGGCCCTCGTTCGCCGCGACGCAGCGCTCCCTGACCGGGCAGACCGGGCACTGCGGCGTGCGCGCGAGACACAGCGTCGCGCCCAGGTCCATCAGGCCCTGGGTGTAGGCCTCGATGCCCTGCTCTGGCAGCAAGTCGGTGGCGCGGCTCCACAGCGCTCGCTCCTGCGCCGACTCGGTGAGATCGCCGTCGAAGCCGAGCACGCGGGTGAGCACCCGCTTCACGTTGCCGTCGAGGATGGCCACGCGCTCTCCGAAACAGAAGGCGGCGATGGCTGCGGCGGTCGAACGGCCGATGCCAGGCAACTGGGTCAGCATGCTGCTGTCGGCAGGGAAGCTTCCACCGTGCTCGGCCACCACCACCTGCGCGCAGCGGTGCAGATTGCGCGCGCGGCTGTAGTAGCCCAGGCCGCTCCACAATGCCAGCACATCGTCCTGCGGCGCCGCGGCCAGCGTCTGCACGTCGGGGAATCGCTGCAGGAAACGTTCGTAGTAGCCGAGCACCGTAGCCACCTGCGTCTGCTGCAGCATGATCTCGGAAAGCCACACGCGGTAGGGATCACGCGTGCGCTGCCAGGGCAGCGCATGGCGTCCGTGCGAACGCTGCCAGGCGATCACCTGCCGAGCGAAGCCGCCCGAAGACACCGGCGGCACCGGCGGATCAGGCCTTCACGAGGCGCAGCGACGGCGGCGCGGGGAGGTCGTCCAGCGGCAGGTCGATGGTGATCATCGACGGCACCTCGCCGCGCGTGCCGCTGCGCGCCTGCTGACGCAGCGCATCGAGCAGTTCCGCGCAGCGCGTCTCGAAGCCTTGCAGCCGCTGGTCGTGCGTGTCGAGCTCGGAGAGGCGCGTCTCCAGTTCGCTGGCGGCGGCCTGGATGCGCTCGAGCGACTCGCGCCGGCGGCGGAAGCCGCGGCGGCGCTCACGCAGCTGCGCGTCGACCTGCGCCGAGGCCGACTTGTTCCACATCTCCAGCTCGGCGCTGGCGCTCTCGAACACGACGCGCAGCTTGGACATCAGCATGCGACGGAACTGCTCCATGAACTTGGGCTGCGACAGGCGCAGCGCCTGCGTCAGGCCGAGGTATTGCACATAGCTCTTTTCGATCAGGTCCAGCTCGCCGGCGAAGCGGTCGAGATCGGGGCCGGGATTCAGCGCCAGTCCGAAGCCGAACTCCGCGTTCAGCTTGCTGAACGTGGCCTCCAGCATCTGGCGGATCTCGATCGACTTCTTCTGCGCCGCCGCGAGCAGCGCGCGCAGCCGCTGGCACAGCGCGACGAAGGACCTCTTCGCGCCGAGGTTGAGCAGGCTGGCCGACATCTGCTGCTGCATCGTCGCCACTTCCTCGCGCAGCCGGTCGGACGACAGGCCCACCATGGCGTCCTTCAGCATGCGGCTGTGCACCATGCGCATCGCCTGCAGCTTGGTCGTGCAGGCCTCGAACTCCGCAGTCTCCGCCTCGACGCGCTGCAGCATGATCTGCAGCTTGGCGCCGCTCTTGCCGCGCAATCCGCGCAGCTCCAGCGTCTGTTCGGCGAGCTGGCGCCGGTTGTCGTTCAGGCGCCGCGCGACGTGCGACTCGATCTGCTGCGCGACGTCGAGCACGACGCGCTCGAGCAGCGCTCGCCGCTGCGGCATCAACTGCTCGCCGAGAGCCGTCTCGAGCGCGGGCAGTCGACTGCGTTCGAGCGCCGCGGCATCGCCTTCGACACGGGCCGCCAGCGCCTGGCGTGCGGAGAGCGGGTAGACACGCTCGGCCGGCACGGCGAGCGTGCGCGCCGTCTCGCGGCGCTGGCCCTCGATCTGCTCGCGCACCTGCTCGGCCGTGGCCAGCGGGTCGATCATCGCGTCGATCTTGTTCAGCACCACGAAGCGCGAGAAGGCGTCGCCGCTGAGATGGTCGCGCCAAATCGCGAGGTCGGACTTGGTCACACCGGCATCGGCGCCGAGGATGAACACCGTGGCATGCGCGGTCGGCAACAGGCTCAGGGTCAGCTCGGGCTCCGCACCGATCGCGTTCAGGCCCGGTGTGTCCAGCACCACCAGCCCCTGCTTGAGCAACGGGTGCGGATAGTTGATCAGCGCATGGCGCCAGGCCGGCACCTCGACACGGCCGAGTTCGTCCAGCGGCGGGTTCTCGTCCTGCGCCTCGTCGTTCCAGAAGCCGAGCTCGCGCGCCTGGTCCTTGCTGACCCAGTCGGTGCGCATCACCTCGCGCAGCGACTCGGCCAGGCGCTGCGGGTCGCCGACATCCAGCCTGACCAGCTTCCAGGCCTTGGGCAGCTTGCGCAGCTCACCGAGCGACTGCCCGGTCAGGCGCGTGTCGATGGGCAGCAGCGACAGCGCCGGCGGCTCGCTCGCATCCCAGGCCAGCTCGACCGGGCACATCGTGGTGCGGCCCGGCGTCGCCGGCAGGATGCGCCGGCCGGCGTCGGCGAAGAAGATGGCGTTGATCAGCTCGGACTTCCCGCGCGAGAACTCGGCGACGAAGGCGACGACCAGCTTCTCCTGGCCAAGCCGCTCGCGCAGGCCCTCGAGCTGCGCCTGCGCGGTGGCATCGGAGAGGTCGTGGTCGGAAAGGAAGCGGCCGACCTCGTCCAGGCGGCTCACGAGCGAGCGGCGCCATCCGCTCAGGGCGTCGAGGCTGCTGGCAAACGAATGCGTCATGAGCGGTGGCAGGCAGATCCCTTGAATCGGGGGGATGGTAGCCCATGGCCCCCACCCTCCTGCCCTGTCTCCCTCGCGGCGAAACAACTGCTCACCACCGCGGCGCGCGGCGTGACGGATTGGTCACGCTGCGGCGCCGGGGCGCCTCAGCGCGGCAGCTCGCTGCAGCCCATCAGGTACAGGTCGACGGCTCGCGCAGCCTGGCGGCCTTCGCGGATCGCCCACACCACCAGCGACTGGCCGCGGCGCATGTCGCCGGCGGCGAACACCTTGTCGACATTGGTCTTGTAGCCGCCGGCGGCCTCGGTGCCTGCGCGGGCGTTGCCGCGCGCGTCCTTGTCGACGCCGAAGGCCTCGAGCACGCTGCCCACCGGACTGACGAAGCCCATGGCCAGCAGCACCAGGTCGGCCGGGATGATCTTCTCGCTGCCCGGCACCTCGGTCATCTTGCCGTTGCTCCACTCGACGCGCACCGACTTCAGCGCCGAGACCTTGCCCTTCTCGCCGATGAACTCCTTGGTGGCGATGGCGAACTCGCGGTCGCAGCCTTCCTCGTGGCTGGACGAGGTGCGCAGCTTGATCGGCCAGTAGGGCCAGACCAGCGGCTTGTCTTCGTGCTCGGGCGGCATCGGCAGCAGCTCGAACTGGGTCACGCTCTTCGCGCCGTGGCGGTTGCTCGTGCCGACGCAGTCGCTGCCGGTGTCCCCGCCGCCGATCACGACGACATGCTTGCCGTCGGCGCGGATCTGGCCCTTCACCTTGCCACCCGCGTTGAGCCGGTTCTGCTGCGGCAGGAACTCCATCGCGAAGTGGATGCCCTCGAGGTCGCGGCCGGGCACCGGCAGATCGCGCGACTGCTCCGCCCCGCCGGCCAGCAGCACGGCGTCGAACTCGCTCTTGAGCTGCTCCGCGGAGACGATCTCCTTCGCCCAATTGGTGACCTTGCTGCCCTCGGGCAGCTGGCCGACCAGGGTGTTCGTACGGAAGCTCACGCCCTCGGACTTCATCTGCTCGACGCGGCGGTCGATGTGCGACTTCTCCATCTTGAAGTCGGGGATGCCGTAGCGCAGCAGGCCGCCGGGGGCGTCGTTCTTCTCGAACACGGTGACGTCGTGGCCGGCGCGCGCGAGCTGCTGCGCCGCGGCCAAGCCGGCCGGGCCCGAGCCGATCACTGCCACCTTCTTGCCCGTCTTCGCCGTCGGCGGACGGGGGACGACCCAGCCCTCGGCCCAGGCGCGGTCGACAATGGCGTGCTCGATGCTCTTGATGCCCACCGCGTCGTCGTTGACGTTCAGCGTGCACGCGGCCTCGCAGGGGGCGGGGCAGATGCGGCCGGTGAACTCGGGGAAGTTGTTGGTGGAGTCGAGCACCGCGAAGGCATTCTTCCAGTCACCGCGATACACCAGGTCGTTGAAGTCCGGGATGATGTTGTTGACCGGGCAGCCGTTGTTGCAGAACGGCGTGCCACAGTCCATGCAGCGCGCCGCCTGGATCTTCGACTCGTCGGCCTTGAGCCCGATGACGAACTCCTTGTAGTTCTTCAGGCGCTCGCCGACGGGTGCGTAGCCCTCCTCGAGGCGCTCGTACTCCATGAAGCCGGTGACTTTTCCCATGATCGTTCCTGCTCTTGCTGTTCGTCGGAGCGCGGCTTACTTCGCCGGCACCGTCTTCGACTTCTTCTCGGACAACTTCGCCTTGGCGATCGTGTCGCCGGCTTCCTTGGCCGCGTTGATCTCGCCCAGGGCCCGCTTGTACTCGTGCGGGAAGACCTTCACGAATCTGCCGCGCGACTCGTTCCAGTGGTCGAGGATGTGCCGGGCCCGCAGGCTGCCCGTCCACTTGTGGTGGTCCTCGATCAGACGCTTGAGCTGCACCTCGTCGGCCTCGCCCCTGTGCCAGATGGAGCGATCGCTGCCCGCCTCCTGCCCGGCCTTGGTCGGCACCTTGTCGAGCGCGACCATCGCCGTGTTGCAGCGCGTGGCGAACGAACCGTCCTCGTCGTAGACGTAGGCGATGCCGCCGCTCATGCCGGCGGCGAAGTTGCGGCCGGTCTTGCCGAGCACGACCACCGTGCCGCCGGTCATGTACTCGCAGCCGTGGTCCCCCGTGCCCTCCACCACCGCCGTGGCACCCGACAATCGAACCGCGAAGCGCTCGCCGGCCACGCCGCGGAAGAAGGCCTCGCCGCTGGTCGCACCGTAGAGCACGGTGTTGCCGACGATGATGTTGTTCGTCGCGTCGCCGCGGAACTCGATGCTCGGGCGGATGGCGATGCGGCCGCCCGACAGGCCCTTGCCGGTGTAGTCGTTGGCGTCGCCGATCAGGTAGATGGTGATGCCCTTGGCGAGGAAGGCGCCGAAGCTCTGCCCGCCCGTGCCTTCCATCTGGATGAAGATGGTCTGGTCGGGCAGGCCTTCCGGGTGGCGGCGAATCAGCTCACCCGACAGCATCGCGCCGACGGTGCGGTTGACGTTGCGCGCATCCTCGAGGAACTGCACCTTCTCGCCGCGCTCGAGCGCGGCCTTCGCCTTCTCGATCAACCGCACGTCGAGCGCGCGGTCGAGGCCATGGTCCTGGCTCTCGACGTGGCGGCGCGACACCTCGGCCGGCATCTCCGGCTGGTAGAACACGCGGCTGAAGTCCAGCCCGCGCGCCTTCCAGTGGGCGATGCCTTTCCTCGTGTCGAGCAGGTCGGCGCGGCCGACCAGGTCGTCGAACCTGCGGATGCCCAGCTGCGCCATGATCTGGCGCGCCTCCTCGGCGACGAAGAAGAAGTAGTTGACGACATGCTCGGGCTTGCCGGCGAACTTGGCACGCAGCACCGGGTCCTGCGTGGCCACGCCGACCGGGCAGGTGTTCAGGTGGCACTTGCGCATCATGATGCAGCCTTCGGCCACCAGCGGCGCGGTGGCGAAGCCGAACTCGTCGGCACCGAGCAGCGCGCCGATCACCACGTCGCGGCCCGTCTTCATCTGGCCGTCGGCCTGCACGCGGATGCGGCCGCGCAGGCGGTTGAGCACCAGGGTCTGCTGCGTCTCCGCGAGGCCCAGTTCCCAGGGCGTGCCGGCGTGCTTGATCGAGCTCCACGGCGACGCGCCCGTGCCGCCGTCGTGGCCGGCGATCACCACGTGGTCGGCCTTGGCCTTGGCCACGCCGGCCGCGACGGTGCCGACCCCGACTTCGGACACCAGCTTCACGCTGATGCTGGCGCGCGCGTTGGCGTTCTTCAGGTCGTGGATGAGCTGCGCCAGGTCCTCGATCGAGTAGATGTCGTGATGCGGCGGCGGCGAGATCAGTCCGACGCCCGGCACGCTGTAGCGCAGGAAGCCGATGTACTCGGACACCTTGCCGCCCGGCAGCTGGCCGCCCTCACCCGGCTTGGCGCCCTGGGCCATCTTGATCTGGATCTGGTCGGCCGAGACGAGGTACTCGGTCGTCACGCCGAAGCGGCCCGAGGCGACCTGCTTGATCTTCGAGCGCAGCGAGTCGCCGGCCTTCATCGCGTAGTCGGCCGCGATGACCTTGGTGCCGATCACCTCGCTGACCTTGGTGCCGTCGGCGATCGCGATGCCCTTCATCTCGTTGCGGTAGCGTGCCGGGTCCTCGCCGCCTTCACCGGTGTTGCTCTTGCCGCCGATGCGGTTCATCGCGAGCGCCAACGTGGTGTGCGCCTCGGTAGAGATGGAACCCAGCGACATCGCGCCGGTGGCAAAGCGCTTGACAATCTCGGACGCCGGCTCCACCTCGTCCAGGGGGATCGCCTTGCCCGGGTCGACCCTGAACTCGAACAGGCCACGCAGCGTCATGTGGCGCTGCGACTGGTCGTTGATGATCTGCGCGTACTCCTTGTAGGTCTCGAACCTGTTGCCGCGCACGCTGTGCTGCAGCTTGGCAATCGCGTCGGGCGTCCACATGTGTTCCTCGCCGCGCACGCGCCAGGCGTATTCGCCGCCGGCGTCGAGCATGCCGGCGAGCACCGGGTCGTTGCCGAAGGCCGCCCGGTGCATGCGGATCGCCTCCTCCGCGACCTCGAACACACCGATGCCGCCCACCTGGCTGGCGGTGCCGCGGAAGTACTTGTCGATCAGCGGCCTGTCCAGGCCGATCGCCTCGAAGAGCTGAGCGCCGCAGTAGCTCATGTACGTCGACACGCCCATCTTGGACATGATCTTCGACAGCCCCTTGCCGATCGCCTTCACGTAGTTGTAGATCGCCTTCTCGGCCGACAGATCGCCGGGCAGCTCCTTGTGCAGGGAAGCCAGCGTCTCCATCGCCAGGTAGGGATGAACGGCCTCGGCGCCATAGCCCGCCAGCACGGCGAAGTGGTGCACTTCGCGCGCGGAGGCCGTCTCGACGACCAGGCCAGCGGTGGTGCGCAGACCCTCGCGCACCAGGTGCAGGTGGATCGCCGACAGCGCCAGCAGGGCGGGGATCGCGACGTTGTCGCGGTCCATCGCGCGGTCGCTGATGATGAGGATGTTGTGGCCGCTGGCGATCGCGTCCACCGCTTCTGCGCACAGCGACGCGAGCTTGGCCTCCACGCCTTCGCCCCCCCAGGCGAGCGGGTAGGTGATGTCGAGCACGTAGCTCTTGAATTTCGCGCCGGTGTGCTTCTCGATCTGGCGCAGCCGCGCCATGTCCCCGAAGTCGAGGATCGGCTGCGGCACCTCCAGGCGCATCGGCGGGTTCACCGCGTTGATGTCCAGCAGATTCGGCTTCGGGCCGATGAAGGAGACCAGCGACATGACGATCGCCTCGCGGATCGGGTCGATCGGCGGATTGGTGACCTGCGCGAACAGCTGCTTGAAGTAGTTGTACAGCGGCTTGTTCTTGTCCGACAGCACCGCCAACGGCGAGTCGTTGCCCATGGAGCCGATCGCTTCCTCGCCGGCCGCGGCCATCGGGCTGAGCAGGAACTTGATGTCCTCCTGCGTGTAGCCGAAGGCCTGCTGGCGGTCGAGCAGCGACTCGCGGAAGCCGAGCGACTCGGGCTCCAGCGGCGTCTCTTCGAGCTTGACGCGCACGCTCTCGATCCACTGCCGGTAGGGCTTGGCCGAGGCGAACTGGTTCTTCAGTTCCTCGTCGTCGACGATGCGGCCCTGCTCGAAATCGATGAGGAACATCTTGCCCGGCTGCAGGCGCCACTTGCGCACGATGCGGTTCTCGGGGATGGGCAGCACGCCGGACTCGGACGCCATCACCACCAAGTCGTCGTCGGTGACGATGTAACGCGCCGGCCGCAGGCCATTGCGGTCCAGCGTGGCGCCGATCTGGCGGCCGTCGGTGAAGACCATCGCCGCCGGGCCGTCCCACGGCTCGATCATCGCGGCGTGGTACTCGTAGAACGCGCGGCGGCGGGCGTCCATGCCTTCGTGCTGCTCCCACGCCTCCGGGATCATCATCATCGCGGCATGGGCCAGCGAGTAGCCGCTCATCGTCAGCAACTCGAGCGCGTTGTCGAAGGTCGCGGTGTCGGACTGGCCTTCGAAGCTGATCGGATAGAGCTTTCTAAGGTCATCGCCGAGCACCGGCGACTTCATCACGCCTTCGCGAGCGCGCATCCAGTTGAAGTTGCCCTTGACGGTGTTGATCTCGCCGTTGTGCGCAACCATGCGATACGGGTGCGCGAGCGGCCACTCGGGGAAGGTGTTGGTCGAGAAGCGCTGGTGGACGAGGGCGAGCGCCGAGACCACGCGCGGGTCCTGCAGATCCTTGTAGTACCTGCCGACCTGGTCGGCCAGCAGCAGACCCTTGTAGATGATCGTGCGGCAGCTCATGCTGGGCACGTAGTACTCGCGGCTGTGCGTCAGCTTGAGTCGCTGGATCGCCGCCGACGCCGTCTTGCGGATCACGTAGAGCTTGCGCTCCAGCGCATCGGGCACGATCACGTCAGGGCCGCGGCCAATGAAGATCTGGCGAATCACCGGTTCCTTGGTGCGCACCGCCGGCGACATCGGCATCTCGCTGTCCACCGGCACGTCGCGCCAGCCGAGCAGCACCTGGCCTTCGGCCTTCACGGCGCGCTCCAGTTCCTGCACGCAGGCCAGCCGCGAGGCGTGCTCCTTGGGCAGGAAGATCATGCCCACGCCGTACTCGCCGGGGGGAGGAAGTTCCACACCCTTGCTCGCCATCTCGGCGCGGTAGTACTCGTCGGGGATCTGGATCAGGATGCCGGCGCCATCGCCCATCAGCTTGTCGGCGCCGACCGCACCGCGGTGATCCAGGTTCTCGAGGATCTTCAGGCCCTGCTCGACGATTGCATGGGCCTTCTGCCCCTTGATGTGCGCGACGAAACCGACGCCGCAGGCATCGTGTTCGTTGACGGGGCTGTACAGGCCCTGGTCGACGGCTTGCGCCAATGTCTGCGAGGCGGCGGTGAGGGGGTGGGCTTGCGACATGGCGCTCTCCATGCATGGCGGAATCGATCCGCAGGATACTGCAGTGCAGCAAGCGTCACAAGAAGATTAATTGGATCCTGACCCTAATTAATATCTGGTTTCCCAGAGTGGGGCAATTAATTGGGGACAGCTTTATCAACACTGCGATCGAGACGGCGTCGCGGCCGCCCTGGCGACAACGGCCGCAGCCTGCGTGCCGTCGAAGTCGCCAGCGCCGCGAGGAACGCGGCCGAGCCCAATGCCCAGCCCTTGCGCACGGCATCGTCGAAGCGCCGCCGCTGCTCCGGATGCAGCGGATGTGTGACTAGCAAGCGATATGCCGCATGCCGTTCGAACGGTGTGTTGCCCAGCGCCCAGAATCGCGCGTGATCCGTGACCAGTGGGTCGACCGCGAGGCCGAGATGGTGCGCGGCACTGGAAATGCGCTCGCCAGCCGCCACTGCGCCATCGCCCGCCAGCGCCGCGTCCGATTCGACGTGGCACATCGCCGCGACCATCTCGCTGTCGGCATCGAGCACCGTCGCGCGGAAGCGCCCGGCCCAGAGCGTACCGCTGCGGCCATGGCGGCGGTTGAATTCGGCCGTGTAGCGCCTGCCGACGCGCTGCATGACGCGGCTCAGGCCTTCTGCCTCTCGCGGGGTGGCCAGCAGCAGCACGCGCCCGGGCTCGAGGCAGTATGCATGGATGGCCACGCCGCAGTCGACGGCGGCTCGCGCCAGGGCGGCGCGATAACTGCCGCGGTCAACGCCGTCGAGGAAGACGGGCTGCGCGTTGTGGCCGCTCTGCTCCACGAGGTGAGGCAGACCGGGGACGCAGAGGCGGGGCAGACGCGCCATCAGTGCTTTCCAGCGGCAAAGGAATAAGGCTCCACGACCTCCATTCTGCCGGTGGCATGGTGCGTGAATAGTTGGCACCGCGCCGACGTGCCGCGCCACTCGTCGGGCTGCCCCGCCCGTCCGTCGGGCGCCAGCGCTGCCGCGCGGTGGGGTTGTCTACAGTCCGCTGCCACAGGAGTCGGTCCGTACGCGCTGCGTGTGCAGACCTTCGGTTTCGGGAAGCCATTGCCGGACAGCGGCGCATGGGAAGAGCACAGTGAAGAGAACACTCGCCAGCGGTTTCACCTTGATCGAAGTGATGATCGTCGTCGCGATCATCGCCATCATCAGCGCGTTCGCCGTGCCTGGGTACAACGACTACGTGACCCGCGGCCGACTGCAGGATGCCACTTCGACGCTGGCGTCGAAGCAGGTGCAGCTCGAGCAGTGGTTCCAGGACCGCCGCACCTACGTCGGCTCCCCGGCCTGCGCGAACGACGCCACGAACCGTAATTTCGACTTCTCCTGCAACGGCACCGAGACGGCCGTCGGCTACACGCTCACCGCGACGGGAAAGGCTGGCGTGCTCGGCTTCAGCTTCACCGTGAACCAGGCGAATCAGCGCGCTACGGCGGCCGTGCCGGCAGGCTGGACGGTGCCTGCGCCGAACAACTGCTGGGTTTCACGCAAGGGCGGACTGTGCTCATGAGCGCGCGGCCGCAACGTGGTCTGACGCTCGTCGAGCTGCTCGTCACGCTGGCGATCGTGGCCATGCTGGTGATGGCCGCCGTGCCGTCCTTCACCGGCGCCATCGTGAACTCGCGCATCCGCGCCACCGGGGAAGCCATCCTGACGGGCATCCAGCTGGCCAAGTCCGAGGCTGTCGCGCGCAACGCGCGCGTGCGGTTCCAGCTCACCAGCACGCTGGACGGCTCCTGCGCGCTGTCCACCACCGGGGCCAACTGGGTCATCAACCTCGACCCGAACGCCGATGCCACCGAGGTCGAAGGCCGATGCAATGCCGCGCCGAGCGACGCGGCGGCACCCTTCATCCTGCAGACGCGACCGGCTGCCAGCGGTTCCGGCAGCACGCAGGTCGCAGCCACGCAGTCGAGCCTGGTGTTCAGCGGTCTCGGCCGACTGGCCGAGGTGCCCGCTGGCAACGTCGTCATCAACCTCACCAATCCCGCTGGCGGCACCTGCGCCGACATCGGCGGCGACGTGAGCTGCCTGCGCATCGTCGTCTCGCCGGCGGGCCAGGCGCGCATGTGCAACCCCGCCCGGGACCCCGGCGATCCTCAGGCCTGCTGACATGAACCAACGCCTTCGTCGCCCTCCAGCCGGCCAGGCTGGCGTCATGCTTCTCGAGGCCCTCATCGCGATCCTCATCTTCTCGCTCGGCGTGCTTGCACTCGTCGGCCTGCAGACCGTATCGATCAAGCAGTCGAGCGAGGCCAAGTACCGTGCCGACGCCGTACTGCTGGCCAACGAACTGATCGGCCAGATGTGGGTGGGGAACCGCAGCTTTGCCAACCTGAGCGCCAATTTCGCCACGGGCGGGCCGGAGTACAACGCCTGGCTGGCCAGAATCACCGACGGCAACATGCTGCCCGGCGTCGCGGACAACCCGCCGACCGTCGATCCGGTTGCCGCCGGTCCGGCAGGCGACCCGAGCACCCTCGTGACGGTGCGCGTCAACTGGAAGGCGCCGAACGAGCCAGCAGCCGACCCGGTGCACTTCGTCACGGTCGTGGCACAGATCAAGTAGGAGCGGTCCGTGAACACACAGCTCCATCCCCACAAGCGCATGCGTCGTGCCCGCGGCCTCAGCCTGGTCGAGGTCATGGTCGGCCTGGTCATCGGTCTGATCGCCGTGCTCGTCGTCATGCAGGTCTTCCAGCTTTCCGAGGGCTCGCGCCGCGCCACCGTCGGCGGCGACGACGCACAGATGGCCGGCACGCTGACGCTCACATCCTTGCAGCGGGAACTGCGCCAGGCGGGCTACGGAGGCAATGCGTTCCCCATCCTCGGCTGTCGCATCACCATGCCGGGTGGCTGGACGCTGCCGGCGCTGGCGCCGGTCGTCGTCAACCCGGGAGCGGCAGTGATTCCGGACGGCGACCCCAACACCGACACCCTGCTGGTGATGTACGGCGACACCGGCGGGTCGCCCGAGGGAGACCTGATCTCCGCACAGACATCCCAGAACGTCTACTCGGTGGCCACGCCCACCTCGTTCGACCGTGGCCATCTCGTCATCGCCGCCGCCGAGGTGCGACCGGCACCGTGCGTCCTCACGCTCGAGGAGGTTCTGGCCACGAACGCGCCGAGCCCGCCGACCGTCACGGTCGGGGTGGGCGTGCCGGGCATGGTCAACGGAACGCTCTACAACCTGGGGCGCAACCCCCGCTTCCTCGCGTACGCGATCCGCAACGGCAACCTGACCGTGTGCGACTACCGCGCCAACGACTGCCGCAACGGCGCCGACGACCCCGCGGTATGGACGCCGATCAGCCACGGCATCGTCAGTCTGCGTGCGGTCTACGGGCGTGACGCCACCATCCCGATGGACGGCGCGGTGGACGAATACGTCCGCGCGACACCCGCGACGCAGTGCGACTGGGCCCGCGTCTCGGCGATGCAGATGGTCGTCGTCGCCCGCAGCGGCGAATTCGACAAGAAGCTCGGCGTCGACGACCCGGTCATTCCGCCGCCGCAGTGGCGAGCCAGCGACGCGGCGCCGATCGACCTCAGCGCGAACGCCGAGTGGCAGAGCTACCGCTACAAGGTCTTCGAGACCACGGTGCCGGTGCGCAACATGGCGTGGCTAGGAGCACAGACAGGATGCTGACCCCTACCCTTCACCACCGCACGGCAGCTCGCCGTGCCACGAGTCGGCGCGGCCAGCAGGGTGTCGTGCTGGTGCTGGCGCTGATCGTGCTCGCGGCGATGACGCTGGCCGGCATTGGCCTGATGCGCTCGGTGTTCACCGGCAACCGGGTGGCTGGCAACCTGGCGTTCCAGCAGTCGGCGACGCATGCCGCCGACACCGGCATCGAGACCGCCATCGCCTGGCTCGAGGACCGCAACGCCAATGCCCCGGCGACGCTGCACACGGGGAAGGACCCGGGCGGCGGCAACCTGGCCTACTTCGCCAATCGGCCCCTCAATACCGACCCTACCGATGCCAGCACCAGCTGGGAGCAGGCCTGGACGGCGTGGGAGAGCACCGGCCGCGTCAACGAGATCGCGCGCGACGCCACCACGGGCAATCGCGTGCGCTTCGTCATCCATCGCCTCTGCAACGCCGAAGGACCGCCGGAGTCGGGCATCGGCTGCAGCGCCTCGCCGGTGTCGGTCGGCTCCGAGGGGGGCAGCCGCGGCTCCGGCGTCGTCGGCCTCGCCGTCCCCAGCCAGCGCTACTACCGCATCACGGTGCGGGTGGACGGCCCGCGCAACACAGTGAGTTTCGTGCAATCCATCGTGGCGATGTGATCGAGACGCCGAGCAACGAACGATCAGGGAAACGACGATGAAGACCCCCCGCAACTTCCTCCCCCTGCTGCCTTTGCTGGCGGCAGCGGCGCTGGCCGGCGTGTCGCACGCCGCGACCACCGACATCGCCCAGGTCCCCCTGGTCACTTCGGCACCGAACGCCGTGCTGCCCAACCTGATGTTCATCCTCGACGACTCGGGGAGCATGGACTGGGACTACCTGCCGGATTCGGCCAACGACAACATCTGCCGCTCCAGCGGCGCCGCGCCCGACAACAGCGGCAGCTTCGACGCAAGCTGCGTCAACGAGCCGCCGTACCGCAGCCCGAGCTTCAACGGTTCCTACTACAACCCGGCCATCACCTACATGCCGCCGCTGTACGCCAACGGCACGTCCTGGCCGACGCAGAACTCGGCCAATACGACGGGTTGGACGAGCGTCCGCAACGACGCCTATGGCGTCCAGTCCGCCGCCACCACGAACCTCATCAGCGGCTACGCCGACGTCGAGTACTGCACCGACTCCACCTACGCCGACTGCCTGCGCAACGGCAACTACGTGCTGCCGGGCACGGTGGCGGGCAAGAACTACACGACGCGCCGTGCGACCACGGCCACCGGCGCCGGCTTCCTCGCCATCGGGGCACCGGACGCGGCCACCACCCAGGCCCGCACCTTCGGCCCGCACTACTACACCATGAACCCGGGCGAGTACTGCGACGCGCCCAACCTGCGCAACTGCCAGGCCACCGCGACCGTTGCCTTCAGGTATCCGGCGCCGGTGCGCTGGTGCAACAGCGACGCGAACGCGCGCGCCGCGGCGCCACCCGCCGGCTCGTGCCAGGCGCTGCAGACGCCGACCTACTCGGAACTGCGCATCCCGACGAAGTTTTTCACCGCCGGCGTCGCCGGCACCCCGCCGGTCACCGAAGTCGCCGCATCGGCGCAGTTCCGCATCAACTCGCTCAACTGCAACGTCACCGTCAGTGCGGTCACCGTCAACGGCGTGAATCTGCTGTCGGCCAGCACGGTCACGACGAACAACCGCGACACCCTGGGCAACTCGATCCGCGACCTCATCAACGCCGGCGGCACCGGCTACACGGCCAGCACCAGCAATGGCGGGGACACGGTGCGCATCCAGGCGCCGGTCAGTGCCGGCAACATCTCCTATGCAGTGTCCTTCACGCGAACCGGCACCTGCTTCAGCACCAACCCCGCCACGCCCGTGTTCGGGGGTTATGTGGCGCCGAGTCCAGGCACGCCGGCCACGCCGGGCGGCTACCCCGGCTCCTTCAGCCGCGTCGAGATCATCCCGACGGTGACGAGCTATCCCCGCGCCGCCTCGCGCTCGGACTGCGCCGCTGCCGCCAGTTGCACCTATGCCGAGGAGATGACCAACTTCGCCAACTGGTTCACCTACTACCGCACACGTATGCAGTCGATGAAGACCTCGGCCAGCTTCGCGTTCGGCAACCTCTCGAACCAGTACCGGCTCGGCTACATCAGCATCAACAACAACACCGGCAGCGACTACCTGAACTTCAACCAGTTCGAACTGACCCACAAGGAGAACTGGTTCAGCAAGCTGACCGCGGCGCGGCCCAGCAATGCGACCCCGTTGCGCGGCACGCTGTCGCGCGTCGGGCGGCTGTTCGGCGGCCGGCTCAACGGCACGACGCTGAATGGCTCGACGGTGGTCGATCCGATGCAGTACTCCTGCCAGCAGAACTTCACCCTGCTGTCCACCGACGGTTACTGGAACGAGACCGGCACGCCCGTGCAACTGAACGGATCGACCGCGATCGGTGACGCCGACGGCGCGCTGCCCCGACCGCTGCTCGACGGCACCGGCACCAGCAACACGCTGGCCGACGTCGCGGCGTACTACTACGAGACCGACCTGCGCACCGGCACCGCCGGCGCCGGCGTGTGTGCCGCGGCCAACGGCGGCGACCTGTGCGACAACAACGTGCCGGTCGGCGGCGCCGACGTCGCGCGCCACCAGCACATGACCACCTTCACGCTGGGCCTGGGCGTGTCGGGCTACATGCTGTTCGACGAGAACTACCGCAGCGCCATCAGCGGCGACTTCTTCGACGTCGCCAACGGGACGGCAGCGAATCCCGCCAACGGCATCTGCACCTGGCAGTCCAGCGGCGCGTGCAACTGGCCGATCCCGGTCAACAACTCGCCGCCGAACATCGACGACCTGTGGCACGCCGCCGTGAACGGCCGAGGCACCTACTTCAGCGCCAAGGACCCCGCCGGCCTCTTTTCGGGCCTCTCGGCCGCGCTGGCCGCCATCGAGACGCGCCGCGGGGCTGCCGCCGCAGCCACGACCAGCAACCCGAACATCTCGGCGGCAGACAACTACGTGTTCATCTCGCGCTTCACCGCGGGCAGGAACGAATGGACCGGCGAACTGGCCGGGCAGCAGATCAATGTCGACACCGGACAGATCGTCAACCAGGCCGGCGACTGGTCGGCGCAGTCGGCGCTGGACGCGAACACGTCTCGCACCATCTACACCTTCGACGGCAGTTCGGGCAACAAGCTCAAGACCTTCGCCTGGGGCAACCTGACGACCGGCGAGCAGTCCTACTTCGAGACCGCACACATCACCGCGACAGGCCGCGGGCTGAGCCAGTTCTGCAACTGGGCTGCCACCTGCCTGTCCACCGCCGACCAGTACGACGCAGCGGGAGAGAAACTCGTCGACTTCATTCGGGGCGACCGCAGCAACGAGGGATCGCTCAGCGACATCGCGAAGTACTACCGGGCGCGTGCACACCTGCTCGGCGACATCGTGAACTCCGAGGCGCTGTACGTGAAGAAGGCGCTCTTCAACTATGCCGACACCGGCTACAGTGCTTTCAAGACGAGCACCGAGAGCCGCCGCGCCGTCGTCTACGTCGGGGCGAACGACGGCATGCTGCACGCCTTCGATGCGACCAACGGCGCGGAGATCTGGGCCTACGTGCCGAGCATGGTGATGCCAAACCTGTACCGACTGGCCGACAAGAATTACGGCAACGCTCACCAGTACTACGTCGACGGCAGCCCGATCGGCGGCGACATCCAAATCGGCGGCGCGTGGAAGACCATCCTGGTCGGTGGCCTCGGGGCGGGCGGGCGCGGCTACTACGCGCTGGACGTCACCGATCCGAACGCTCCTCGGGCCCTGTGGGAGTTCACCGACGCCAACCTCGGTCTGAGCTTCGGAAAGCCGGAAATCACCAAGCTGAAGGATGGCACCTGGGTGGTGATCTTCGCGTCTGGCTACAACAACGTCTCCCCCGGCGATGGTCGCGGACGGCTCTACGTGGTGCGGGCCAGCGACGGCACGCTGCTGCGCACCATCGACACCGGCGCGGGCGACGCCATCACGCCGAGCGGCCTGGCGCACATCCGTGCCTGGGTGGACCGCACGGATGTCAACAACACCACGTTGCGCGTCTACGGCGGCGACAACCTCGGCAACGTCTGGCGTTTCGACGTCAACGGCGACATCGGTGCCAGCGGCTACGACGCCCAGTTGCTCGCCACCTTGCGCGACTCGCTGTCGAACCCGCAGCCGGTCACGGCGCGCCCGGAACTCGGCCTGGTCAGCGGCAAGGCCGTCGTCTACGTCGGCACCGGCCGCTATCTCGGCGTGAGCGATCTGACCGACACGAGGCAGCAGACCATCTATGCCATCAAGGACGATCTCGGATCGACCGGCTGGGGCAGTCCGCGCGCAGCGGGCAACTTCGTTCAGCAGTTCATGACTTCGGGCAGCTGCCCGGCGGGTGCAACCGTGTGCGCGCCTTCGCAGACGGTGCGGTTCGGAACCTCGAACCCCGTGGACTTCGCCATCAACGGCGGCTGGTTCATCGACCTGCCCGAGCCAAGCGAGCGCGCCAACACCGACCCGCAGCTCGCCCTGGGGACGCTGGTCTTCACCACCAACGTCATCAACCCGGGTGCGTGCACGGTGGGCGGCACCAGCTACATCAACTTCTTCGATTACCGCACCGGTGGCGCAGTCACGTCGTCGACAGGCGTCGTCTCGACACTGCTGGGCAACGCCGTCGCCACGAGGCCGACCATCGTTCGTCTGCCCAGTGGCAAGGTGATCAGCCTGACCCGGCTGTCCGACGACCGCACCGTGGTGTCACCGATCCCGGTCGGCACGACGCCGGGCTCGACGCGTCGCATCTCGTGGCGCGAGCTGGCCAACTGATCGACCCGGACTTCGGTCATCCGCCCCGGCTCCGGCCGGGGCTTCTTTTTCGGGGGGGCGCCGTCGGTGCTCAGTCCGTTGCGCGCGGCCGCGCCGGCCATTCCAGGTGGCGGCCGGTCAACCGTAGATGCTCTTGGAGCGCGAACCGGTCGGTCATGCCGGCGATGTAGTCGGCCACCGTCCTGGGCAGGCTGCGGCCCCCAGGCCGCTGGCTCTGCACCTGCCGCGGGTCAGCGACATACAGCTCGAACAGTTCGCGCAGCACGTCGCGGGCCAGCCCGGTGGTGGCCACCACTTGCGGATGGCGGTAGAGATTGACGCGCAGGAAGCGCTGCACCTCGTCAGTCAGCTGACGCATCTCATCGCCGAACCTGACCAGCGGTGGCAATTCGCGTGCCTGGTCGGCAGACGCCACACCCCGACGCACGAGCGCTTCCCGCGTCGTGTCGACAACATCGTGGACCTGCTGCGAGAGCACCCGGCGCAAGGTCTCGAAGAGCACGCGCCGGCCCGTCAACGCAGGGTGGGTGCGGCGCACCTCCTGGAGGAAGCGACGGATCAGCGTCAGGTCCTCGAGCTGATCGAGCGAGAGCAGGCCGGAGCGCACGCCGTCGTCGATGTCGTGCGCGTTGTAGGCGATCTCGTCGGCGAGGTTGCACAGCTGGGCCTCGAGGCTCGGCTGGCTGCGCTCGACGAAGCGTCGGCCCACCCCGGTCGGGTCATGGGACAGCAGCCACTCGGCATTGCGCCGGCTGCAATGCTTGAGGATTCCTTCGCGCGTCTCGAACGTGAGGTTCAAGCCGTCGAAGGCGGCATAGCGCTCCTCGAGCCGGTCGACGACGCGCAGGCTCTGGAAGTTGTGCTCGAAGCCCCCGCCGTGAGGGTCGTGGGCGACCATGCAGGCGTGCAGCGCGTCCTGGCCCGCGTGGCCGAAGGGCGTGTGCCCGAGGTCATGGGCCAGGGCGATGGCTTCGATCAGGTCTTCGTTGAGGCCGAGGGCTCGCCCGATCGAGCGCCCCAGTTGCGCCACCTCGAGGGAGTGCGTGAGGCGGGTGCGGAACAGGTCGCCTTCGTGGTTCAGGAAG
The DNA here is from genome assembly GCF_937952055.1 of uncultured Piscinibacter sp. Classification (GTDB taxonomy): domain Bacteria; phylum Pseudomonadota; class Gammaproteobacteria; order Burkholderiales; family Burkholderiaceae_C; genus Piscinibacter. The sequence continues at coordinate 449,622 of NZ_CALFYO010000019.1, read as the reverse complement.
ACCTGAGTCTTGTAGACGAGTCGGCGGAACGCCGTGCAGTGCACGATGCGATCTCGATCGCGCTGGAAGTCATCGCGCGGCGGCGACGGCGTCTCCGGGTGACGTCGGCCACGCGTCAGCGCCGGGCGGCTGGCGTAGGGGAACGTCATCTCGTCCGCGCTCACGCGCAGTTCGACTGGAGCACCTCGCGCACCATCGCATCGGGCGCCGCGCGCACGCCAGCGCGGCCCGGCACTTCGATGACGACGAAGCGGATCTCGCCGCCTTCGGACTTCTTGTCCACTCGCATCAGTTCGAGGTAGCGGTCAGCTCCGAGACCGGGCCCGCGCACGGGCAGACCGCAGCGCTCGACCAGGCGGCGGATCCGCTGCGCGTACGACGTGTCGATCAGACCCAGTCGGCGCGACAGGTCGGCCGCCATCACCATGCCGCAGCCCACCGCCTCGCCATGCAGCCATTCGCCATAGCCCAACCCGGCCTCGATGGCGTGGCCGAAGGTGTGGCCGAAGTTGAGAATGGCGCGAAGGCCCGACTCGCGTTCATCCTGCGCCACGACATCCGCCTTGATCTCGCAGGAGCGCCTGACGGCATGCGCGAGCGCCGCACGATCGAGGGCGAGCAAGTCGTCCGCATGCGCCTCGATCCAGGCCAGGAAGTCGTCGTCGGCAATTGGCCCGTACTTGATGACCTCGGCCAGCCCGGCTGCAATCTCGCGCTTGGGCAGGCTGGCCAGTGTCTCCAGGTCGGCAATCACACGCACGGGCTGGTAGAAGGCGCCGATCATGTTCTTGCCCAGCGGATGGTTGATGGCCGTCTTGCCGCCAACCGAGGAGTCCACCTGCGCGAGCAGCGTCGTCGGGACCTGCACGAACGGCACGCCGCGCATGTAGCTCGCGGCCGCGAAGCCGGTCATGTCACCGATCACACCGCCGCCGAGGGCAAACAGCACCGTCTTGCGGTCGCAGCCCGCGCCGAGCAAGGCGTCGAAGATCCGGTTGAGTGTCGTCCAGTCCTTGTGGTTCTCGCCGTCGGGCAGTTCGACGACGTGCACGTGTCGATACCTGTCCGCCAGCATCGCTCGCAGGCGCTCGGCATACAAGGGCGCGATCGTCGTGTTGGTGACGATCATCGCGTCGGCGCCGAGCGGCAGGCCGTCGTAGCTGGCCCGATCGCCGAGCAGACCAGAGCCGATGAGGATGTCGTAGCTGCGCTCCGCCAGCTCGATGCGGACGCGCTCCGGAGCGAAGAGACTCATGCGGCGAGTGTACGGCGCGCAGCGCCGATCCCCTGACTCAGCGCTTCGGCCGCGGGTCCACCGGCGACTCGGCCAGGTGGGGAGCGACGATGCCGGCCAGCTCGAGCTGCATCAGGATCATGTTGACGAGCGTCGGCACCGACGGTCGTCCGGTTTCGATGACGAAGTGGCTGCATGCGCGGTAGAGCGGATCTCTCTTCGCGAACAGCTCCCGCAGCTTCGTCAGCGGATCAGCCACCTGCAGCAGGGGGCGCTGGGTGTCGTGGCGCAGCCGACGGTGCAGTTCGTCGGGCGTCGAGCGCAAGTAGACGACGGTGCAGCGCGAGTTCAGTGCCTGCCGATTGGCCTCGCGCAGGCAGACCCCGCCGCCGGTGGCGATGACGCGGGGCTCCGGCTCGCGGGTCAGTTCGTCGATCGTTGCCTGCTCGATGTCGCGAAACCGCTCCTCGCCCTCACGATCGAAGAAGCTGCGGATCGAACCGCCGATGCGCTGCTCGATCAGCGCATCGGAATCGACAAAGGCCCAGCCAAGTCGGCGGGCCAGTTGTCGACCGACGGTGGACTTGCCACCGCCGGGCATGCCGATGAGGGCGATCGCTCTGGACAAGCTTCAGTTGGGACTTGCGCAGTCGTTGGACACCCCATACGGACTGAGCCGATACGCCGGAGACGCGCTGGTATTGGCAGCCGACGCCGCATCCACGGGGACGGGCGAGAGGAGGTAGGAGGCCCGGCCCTCCGTGCCGGCGATTCCTGAGGCGGCGACCGTGATCAGCGCGTCCACCCAAGTGCCATGGTCCTGGTTGTACGTCACTTCCAGAATCGCACTGCCGGCCGCATCGGTCTTCTGGGACAGCAGCCGGATGCTCACGTCCGCCTTGCGGGGCCAGAGAATGCCGTCGCCATTGGCATCCTCCCCGGCCTCCAGCACGCCATTGCGGTTGAGGTCCTCGTTCGGACAGATCGCCTGCAGACTCTGAACCCAGGCGCCGGCGAGGGTATAGCCCCCCTTGCGGTAGGAGGGGAGATCGACCGATGCCACCAGACTGACGTCAGGCACCACATTGCCTGCGGCATCGACAACCACGATGTTGAAGCGCTTCGTGTAGGTCAGGTCTCCCACTGTGACCAGGCCGTTCGTACCGATCGTCACACTGAGCGGGTCGGAGCTGACCGTCAAAGTCTGGGTGGCGAACGTGGTGCAGTTGAGGAGGTTGGGATCCGATTCGCTCACGCCGTAGCAGGCTCGAATCGTGACTCCGTCCGTCGGGCTTGAACGCGTGCCAGGGACGTAGAAGGTCGTGACGACGCCGTCGGCATTGCTGTACAGGATGTCCGGCGCACTGCCGACCGTGAACGACCCGCCGACATTGAGCGGATCACCGGCGAGGTCGAAGCGGACACGAACGTTCTTGATCGGCTGGTTGTCCGGACCAACGAACAATGCGCGCACCTCGGCTCGGTTCGACTGGCTGCCTGGCAGGTTGACGGCCACGACACTCGGGCTGACCCGCACGGATCCGGAGTCGATCGTGGTCGTGACCACCGGCACCACACCTGCTATCTGAACCTGAATGGTCTGCACATCGGTGGCTCCCGCCACCGTTGCACTGATCGTGTAGTCGCCGGGCGTGGCGGGCGCCGTGTAGTTGAAGACGAACTCGCCGCTGGCGTCGGTGACGCCGGATGCCGAGGCCGGATCCATTCCTGCCGCAGTAATCTGCACCTGCTGCCCGGGCATCGGGTTGCCGGCATTATCCACGGCGGTGTAGCGGACGACGCCGGCCTCCGACGGATCGAGCAGCGCCGGCGACACCGTCGCCTGGATCTTCGCGCCGAACACCTGAACGTTTGCAGTGCGGGTGACGCCGCCCGCCGAGGCCGTCACCGTGATGACGCGGTTGGCACGATTGGCGCCGATCGACAGGGTCGCCGTGATGTTGCCCGTGTCGTCCGTCTCCGCCGCGCTCACCTGCAGCACGGCGTCGGAGTCCGCCGTGATCGTGACCGGGACGGCTGCGATCACGTTGCGCGAGCCGTCGAGGACGGTGACGGTGACCGACGAAGTCTCGGATCCCGTGTTGGCAAGCAGCGCGCTCGACAGCGTCAGCACGACATCCCCTACCTGAACCGTACCGGTTCCGTCACCCGGCGTGAACGGCGAGTCCCCCGCGTCGCCGCTTCCGCCACAGGACGCAAGCGCGAACGCGCACAAAAGGATCCAGATCGCCTTGGCCAGTTTCATCACGATTGCTCGCTCTCTTGCAAAGATGTCTCGGTGGGCGCCCGTCAAAGGGCGCCGGTGCGGTCAGTCACGACCTTGGGCGTGAGGAAGATCAGCAGTTCGGTGCGCTCGGAAGACTTGGTGGTCGTCTTGAACAGGTGGCCGAGTACCGGCACGTCGCCGAGGAACGGCACCTTCGACACGTCGGTGCGGTCGGTCTGCTCGAAGATGCCGCCGATCACGACAGTGCCGCCGTTCTCCACCAGCACCTGCGTCTTCACGTGCTTGGTGTCGATCGCGAAACCGGCCGCCGTGGCCTGGCCGACGCTGTCCTTGTTGACGTCGACGTCGAGGATCACACTGCCCTCCGGCGTGATCTGGGGCGTGACCTCGAGCTTGAGGTTGGCCTTGCGGAACTGCAGCGCCGTCGCACCGCTGGAAGTCGCCGTCTGATACGGCAGTTCGGTGCCTTGTTCGATCAGCGCCTTCTGCTGGTCGGCGGTGACGACCCGCGGGCTCGACACCACCTTGCCCTTGCCGTCGGCCTCGAGCGCGGAGATCTCCAGATTCAGGAAGCGATTCGACGAGGCGCCGAACAGCGACAGCGCGAACGTGGCAGGGTTGTAGCCGCCCTGCCCAATGGCCGGCAGCGAGACGAAAGTGGTGTCGCTGAAGTTGAGCTGGTCGGTCTGAAGCGTCTGGCCGCCCACGGCGTTGAGGTTGCCGCCGACCGACACTCGGGTGTCGCCGGACACGCGGTAGCCCGGCAGGCCGCCGCGCACACCGCGCAGATCGACGGCGCCGAGCTTGACGCCCAGCGAACTGCCGAAGCTGTCGTCGGCGATCACGATGCGTGCTTCGATGAGCACTTGGCGCACGGGCACATCGATCTTGCTGATCAGCATCTGGATCTCCTCGAGCTTCGAGGGGATGTCGCTGACGAAGATCTGGTTGGTGCGCGTCTCGAAGATCACGCTGCCGCGCGGCGAGAGGATCTTCATGCCGGAGCTGCCTCCGCCGCCCTGCCCCTGGCCACTGAGGCCCTTGGCCACCTCTTCCGCCTTCGCATAGTTCAGCTGGAACGACTGCGTGCGCAGCGGCTCCAGCTGGGCAACCTGTGCCTTCGACTCCAGCTCGACCTTCTCTTTGGCGGCGAGTTCGTCCTTGGGCGCGATCCAGATGACATTGCCCGACTTGCGCAGGCCCAGGCCCTTGGCCTGAAGGATGATGTCCAGCGCCTGGTCCCAGGGCACGTCCTTCAACCGCAAGGTCACGTTGCCGGTCACGGTGTCGCTGGTCACGACGTTGAAGTTGGTGAAGTCGGCGATCACCTGCAGCAGGGCGCGAACTTCGATGTTCTGGAAGTTCAGCGAAAGCTTCTCGCCCGCGTAGCCCGGGCCCTGGGTCAGCTTGTTCGGGTCGACCTTCTGCGGACGCACCTCCAGCACGAACTGGTTGTCGCTCTGGTAGGCGCTGTGCTCCCAGTTGCCACGCGGGTTCACCGTCATGCGCACGCGGTCGCCCTGCTGCGCGGTGGTGATCGACTGCACCGGCGTGCCGAAGTCCGTGACGTCGAAGCGCTTGCGCAGGTTTTCCGGCAGCGTCGAGCGCAGGAACTCGACCACCAGGCTCTGCCCTTGCTGGCGGATGTCGACACCGACCTGATTGTTCGCCAACTCGACGACCACGCGCCCGGCACCGTCGGTGCCGCGGCGGAAGTCGATGTCCTTGAGGGCCAGCTGTTCGCGGTTGAGACTTTCCGCGAATCGCACGGGCTCGCCGGACTGCGTCGGCTGCGCCGCCTGCGCAGGCGATGTGTCGAGCACCAGCACCAGGGCCTTGCCCTGCAGCTGTGCCTTGTAGTTGGTGGCCTGCTTCAGGTTCAGGACCAGGCGGGTACGTTCGCCGGCCTGGGCAACGTTGACGCTGCGCAGGTTGCCCTGGTTGATCTCGACGGAGTTCCGCCCGAGCGCGTTCGCGACACCCGGCAGATCGATGGCGATGCGCGGCGGAGTCTGGATCGTGAAGCCGGCAGGGATCGCCGTCAGGGGCTCGCTCAGTTCGATGCGAACCACTTCGGCCGTGCCCTGCTGCGTGCTGTTGATCGACTGGATGGCGTTCTGGGCCCAGCCCGCCAGCGGCGCGCCGATGCCCAATACGAGTGCCAGTGCGCGAACGCGCCACATGCTCATGATCCGATTCTCCTGGTTGCTCTTCATCGCGCCGTCTCCTGGAGTTGGAGGGCGCTGGCGCGCTCGATCCACTCGCCTGCTGCGTCCTGGACGATTTCCCGGAGCGTCACGTCCGTCTCCGAAATGCCGGTGATCTTTCCGTAGTTCTGGCCGATGTAGTCGCCTTGCTTGACCTGGTAGAGCAGGTTGTCCACCTTGAGCAGGGCATAGGGCCTGCCACTGCGAGTCACGCTGCCGACCATGCGCATGCTGTCCAGCGGGTAGGCTTCCAGCGGCTCTTTGCGCCGATTGATCTCCGCCGCGAGCAGCGAGTTGGGCTGACGCGCTTCCTGCTTGAGCGCCACGGTGAGCTTCTGCGCGCTGAAGGGCTCGACACCGCCGATGGCCGTGTAGGCCTGGGGCACGAACTTCTTCGGTGGGGTCAGCGGCGTCACGTTCGGCTTGACTTCGCGCCGCTGCTGCTCCATCCACTGCGTCAGTTCTTCCTGCTCCGCGGCGCAACCGGCGAGCAACGCCAGCGCGAGGACCGGGAGCGCCGGACGCAGAATGCCCATCGTCATGACCCTCATTTCTTCGCCCCCGCCGCGCCGGGCCGCGCTCCCTTGGCCGCCTTGGCCTTCTCGGCCTTCATGGTCTCGATCTCGGCCGGATCCAGGTAGCGGTAGGTCCGCGCCGTGGCGTCCATGCCGAGGGCGCCGTCGCTGGTCTTCGATGCGGCCGCGATGTTGAGGTTGTGCAGGGTGACGATGCGCGAGAGGTTGGCGATGTCCGCCGCAAACGCCCCGATGTCGTGATAGCGACCGGACACCTTGATCGCGATCGGCAGTTCAGCGTAATAGTCTCTGATGATCACGTTTCCGGGTCGGAACAGTTCGAACTGCAGCCCGCGCCCGATGCCTGCCTGGTTGATGTCGGAAAGCAGCGCATCCATCTCGGCCTTGCCGGGAAGCTGCTTCTCGAGCTGCGTCACGTATTCCTCGACCTGCAGCTTCTGCTTGCGCAACTCGCCCAGGTTGACAGCCTGCGCCAGCTTGTTGCGGTAGTCGCTCTTCAGGCTCGCTTCCTTGTTGCGTTCCGCCTCGAGTCCATCGTGTGCATCGGACAGCAGGAAGAACCAGCCCAGCACCACCATCACCAGGGCCAGACCACCCCAGGTCATGAGCTTGGGAAGCACTGGCCATTGCCCGGGCTCATTCGGATTCAGGCCGCGGAACTGCGACGCGGCGCCTTCGAACACCGAGTTCAGGTCGACGTTCATGCCTCGCTTGACTGCCATGACATCCTCACGCCTTCTTGGGTGTCGCTGCCGGCAGCGATGCAGCCGCCGCCGGAGCCGCTGCCGAAGCCCCACCTGCAGGCGCCGACGCGCCCGCAGGAGCCGAAGCCGCGTCCTGCGGCCGCTTCACCGACAGGCGCATGGCGAACTCGAACAGCTTGCGCTGCTCCTTGTTCGCACCCTGCGCCGTGGTGGACTTGCTCTCGACCAGCTCGGGCTTGACCAGCCACTCCGAGCTGTAGGCGGTGTTGCGCAGCAGCTCGGAAATCCGCTCCTGGGTCTGAGCGATGCCGGCCACGGTCAGTCCCTGCCCATCCTGCTTGATGGACTTGAAGTAGATGCCTTCGGGGGTCTGCTTGACGAGTTCGTTCAGCAGGTGGACCGGGACGTTGCGGTCGAGCTGCAGGTCCTCCACGGCCTTCTGGCGCGCCTTCAACGACTCGATCTCGGCGCGCAGCGTGGCGATGTCCTTGATCTGCACCTCCAGCTTCCTGATCTCGGCGGTGAGGAAGTCGTTGCGTGCCTGCTGGGCCGACGTGAGTTGCTGCACGACGAGGTACCACAGGCCGACCACGGCCAAGCCCGCCGCCGCCGCAACGCCCAGGCCGGCGAAGAAGGCAATCTTCCTGCGCTGGCGCTTTTCTTCCCGGTGGGGAAGAAGGTTGATCAGGATCACTGCAGGAACCTCCGCATCGCCAGGCCGCAGGCGGTCAGGTAGGACGGCGCCTCGCGGCGCAGCTTGCTCTCGCGCACGGCCGAGCCGAGCTTCATGTTCTCGAACGGATTCACCACCATCGAGGCAAAGCCGGTGAGTTCGGTGACGCGGTCCTTCAGCCCCGGCAGCGTCGCGGTGCCGCCGGCGAGCATCACGTAATGGACCTTGTGGTGCGGCGTGCTGGTGAAGAAGTACTGCAGCGCGCGGCCGATTTCCTGCGACAGGCTGTCCACGAAGGGCGCGAGCAGCGAGCTCTCATAATCCTCGGGCAGGTCCGCGGCAAGCTTCTTCTGCTCGGCCTCCTCGAACGAGAAGCCGTACTGCCGCGAGATCAGCTGCGTGAGCTGCGAGCCGCCGAAGGCCTGGTCCCGGTCGTAGAGCATCTCGTCGTCGCGCAGCACCTTCAGGCTCGTGGTGTCCGCGCCGATCTCGAACAGCGCGACCAGCGCGTCCTTGCCCTCGCTGGGCAGGCCGGCGATGACACGACCCATCGCCAGGCGAGAGGCGTGAGACTCGATGTCCAACACCACCGGCTTGAGCCCTGCGGCCTCGGCCAACCCCTGGCGGTCCTGCACGCGGTCCTTGCGCGAGGCCGCAATCAGCACCTCGACGTCCCCGACCGAAGTCAGGCTCGGCCCGACCACACAGAAGTCCAGACTCACTTCGTCGAGCGAGAACGGGATGTACTGGTTGGCCTCGGACTCGACCTGCAGTTCAAGCTCTTCCTCGCGCAGACCGGCGGGAAGCATGATCTTCTTGGTGATCACCGCAGACTGCGGCATCGCCATCACGACCTGGCGCGTCTTGGTGCCGCTCTTCGCGACCACACGCTTGACGGCCTCGGCGACCTCGTCGAACTTCTCGATCTGACCGTCCGTGATCCAGCCCTTCTCAAAGCTTTCGGCGGCGAATCGCTCGAGCACGTATTCGCCGTTTGCGGTCTGGCCGAGTTCGACCAATTTCACGCTCGACGAACTGATATCCAGTCCGATCATCGGCGCATGCTTTCGGCCCAGCAAGGTGTCTAGGAAGCTCACGACGCCTTTCCCTCCCAGCGCTGCGAACGACGCGCCGGACTGTTAATAAGTTACTTCAATGCTAGCAGTAAAGCCTTTGTGCAACAAAGAAAAATGCCCTCGGCATCCCCGCTGCTCGTTGCAAAACTCACACTGGCGGCAACGCCCTTGTAAGCACTTTTCAACACTGCCCTTCCGCCATATCGACCGCCAGCTCCGAGACCTTCGGACCGTGACAAATTGATGCATCCACCCCTTTCTATAATGCGCTTCGGCTTCGATGGAGACCCATGAGCGATTCAGAGCGCCCTGCTGAGAGCGCCCCCGCGTCCCGAGACGACAGGCCCTCGAAGCTGCCCGGCTGGGCGGGGTGGCCGGTGAGGGCCATGCTTGTACTGGCGGCACTGGCGGCCGCGGCAGTGATGTCCGGGCTGATGCTGATCGCCATCGCACTGGCGGTGGCCTATCCGAACCTGCCCGAGATCAGCAGCCTGACCGACTACCGCCCGAAGCTGCCGATGCGCATCTATTCGGCCGACGAGGTGCTGATCGGCGAATTCGGCGAGGAGCGGCGCAGCTTCGCGCCGATCGCCGCCATCCCGAAGGTGATGCAGCACGCCGTGCTGGCCATCGAGGACGCGCGCTTCTACGAACACAGCGGCGTCGACTACAAGGGTGTGCTTCGAGCTGGCCTGGCCCAGTTGAGCGAGGCGCGCAGTCAAGGCGCGTCGACCATCACGATGCAGGTGGCGCGCAACTTCTATCTGTCTACCGAGAAGACCTTCACGCGCAAGATCTACGAGGTGCTGCTGGCGCTGAAGATCGAGAGCCTGCTCAGCAAGGAGCAGATCCTCGAGGTCTACATGAATCAGATCTACCTCGGCCAGCGCGCCTACGGCTTCGCGGCAGCCAGCGAGATCTACTTCGGCAAGCCGCTGAAGGACATCACCATCGCCGAGGCCGCCATGCTGGCCGGCCTGCCCAAGGCTCCCTCGGCCTACAACCCGATCGTCAATCCCAAGCGGGCCACCGAGCGACAGCAGTACATCATCGACCGCATGCTGGAAAACGGCTTCATCAGCGCAGAGCAGCACGCCGCCGCCAAGTCCGAGACGCTGCATTACAGGACCCAGAGCGAGGTGCCGCTGCATGCCGAGCACGTCGCCGAAGCGGCCCGCCAGTTGATCTTCAGCCAGTACGGCGCAGACGCCTACACGCGCGGTCTGGAGGTCTACCTGACGATCGACTCCGCGGAGCAGGCGGTCGCCTACCGGGCATTGCGCAAGGGCATCATGGACTACGAGCGCCGGCAGGTGTATCGCGGCCCCGAGGCTTACGTCGATCTGCCGGCCAATCCGAAGGACCTGGACGCGCGCATTGCCGAGGCACTGCAGGACCACCCGGACAACGACGAACTGAAGGCCGCCGTGGTGCTGGAAGCCAGTCCGAAGAAGGTGGTGGCGGTACTGCAGTCGGGCGACGAGATCGCCGTGACCGGCGAAGGACTGCGGCCTGCCACGTCCGGGCTGGTCGCGAAAGGCAATCCGAAGACCGCGATCCGGCGCGGCGCCGTGATCCGCGTGATCCGCGACGCCAAGGGCAATTGGAGCATCACGCAGCAGCCCGAGGTGGAGGGCGCCTTCGTGTCACTGGACCCGCGCACCGGATCGATCCGCACGATGGTCGGCGGCTTCGACTTCTCGAAGAGCAGCTTCAACCACGTCACCCAGGCCTGGCGCCAGCCGGGCTCGAGCTTCAAGCCCTTCATTTATTCTGCCGCGCTGGAGAAGGGCTTCACGCCCGCGACGGTGATCAATGACGCCGAACTGTTCTTCGACGCCGACGTGACCGGCAGCCAGCCCTGGGAGCCGAAGAACTACGACGGTCAGTTCGACGGCCCGATGTCGATGCGCCGTGGCCTGGCCAAGTCGAAGAACATGGTCTCGATCCGCATTCTTCAGGCGATCACACCGCAGTTCGCGCAAGACTGGGTGACCCGCTTCGGCTTCGAGGCCGACAGGCACCCGGCCTTTCTCACCATGGCACTCGGGGCCGGCTCGGCCACACCGCTGCAGATGGCCACGGCCTACAGCGTGTTCGCCAACGGCGGCTACCTCATCACCCCGCACCTGATCAGCCGCATCACCGACAGCAGGGGTCGGGTGCTCAACGAGCCCAGGCCGGCGGTACTGGACGAATCGGCGCGCACGCTCGATGCGCGCAACGCCTTCGTGATGACCAGCCTGCTGCAGGAGGTGACTCGCTCCGGCACCGCCGCCAGCGCGCAGGCGCGGCTGCGCCGGCCCGACGTCTACGGCAAGACCGGCACGACGAACGACTCGAACGACGCATGGTTCGCCGGCTGGCAGCAGAACGTGGTCGCCGTGGTCTGGATGGGCTACGACACGCCGCGCAAGCTCGGCGACCGCGAGACCGGCGGCGGGCTGTCGCTACCGATCTGGATCGACTACATGAACGTGGTGCTCAAGGGCGTGCCGGTATCCGAACCGGTGCCCCCTCCTGGCGTGGTGAACGTCGGCGGCGAGTGGTACTACGCCGAGTACGCCGACGGCACCGGCGTCACCACCCTGGGCCTGGAGGCGCCTCCACCGATCGACCCGGCGGTGGTCGAGGAAGAGCGCAAAGGTATCCTCGATCTCTTCAAGCGCTGAATGGCGGCTCGAAGCGCAATGACCTGCCGGCCTGTTCGCTCGCGCAGGTCGACAGCGCGTCGAAGAAGTCCCTCCCGTCGCGCGTATCGCGCCACTCGCCCTGCGCGTACTTGTAGTGATAGCCGCCCTGGCGCGCCGCCATCCACAATTCGTGCAGCGGCGGCTGGGTGTTGATGACGATCTTGCTGCCGTTCGGGAAACCCAGTTCGAGCAGGCCGCCGGTGCGCTGCGTGTCGATGTCCACGACGTCGTCCTGCAGCCACCGGTCGACCGTGGCCTCGATGCGCGCGAGCACGGCGGAGGTGATCGTGTGGTACTCGCCGTCGCTCAGCGGCGTGGGCTCGAAGGGCATGGTCATGGTCGATAGAATCCGTGCATGCGGCAGTGCAACACTAGTGTATCGGCGACGCGCGTGCGTCACCCGACGCGACGCCATCGCGGCCTCGTGGTCATCGCGGCGGCCGTCGTGCTCGCCGGACTCGCGGCCTGTGGTCAGAAAGGGCCGCTGATCGCGCCCCAGCCGGCCCCCGCGGCCTCGGCAGCGGCGGCGAAATGACGCTGCCCGGCTCGCCCCACGTCGCCTACCGCGGCCGCAACCTGTATCTCGAGGACTGCGCTCTCGCCGACCTCGGGCAGCGATTCGGCACGCCTCTATACGCCTACTCGCGCTCGGCCATGCTCGACTCGCTGGCGGGCTACCAGCGCGCCCTTGCCGGACGCGACCATCTGATCTGCTACGCGATGAAGGCGAACAGCAACCTCGCGGTGCTGCAGACCTTCGCCCAGGCCGGCTGCGGCTTCGACATCGTCTCGGGTGGCGAGCTGGCGCGCGTGCTCGCCGCCGGCGGCGACGCCTCGCGGGTGGTGTTCTCCGGCGTTGGCAAGACGCGCGCCGAGATGGCTCAGGCGCTCGAGGCCGGCGTGGCCTGCTTCAATGTCGAGAGCGAGAGCGAACTCGAGCTTCTGTCGCAGGTGGCGCGGCAGGCGGGGCGCACCGCGCGCATCAGCCTGCGCGTCAACCCCGACGTCGACCCGAAGACGCATCCCTACATCTCGACGGGTCTCAAGGGCAACAAGTTCGGCGTCGCTCACGACCGTGCCGTAGCGATCTACCGCCATGCGGCAACGCTGCCGGCCATCGAGGTGGTGGGCATCGACTGCCACATCGGCTCCCAGATCACCGAGGCCGGCCCCTACCTCGATGCGCTGGACCGTGTGCTCGACCTCGTCGAGGCGGTGGAGGCCGAGGGCCTGCACCTGCGCCACCTCGACCTCGGCGGCGGCCTGGGCATCACCTACACCGATGAACGCCCCCCGGCGGCGGAAGCGCTGGTGAAGGCGCTGCTGGCGCGCATCGACGCGCGCGGACACGGCCACCGCAAGGTCCTGCTCGAGCCGGGCCGCTCGCTGGTCGGCAACGCCGGGGTGCTGCTGGCAAGCGTGCTCTATCTCAAGCCGGGCGGCGAAAAGAACTTCTGCATCGTCGATGCGGCTATGAACGACCTGATGCGCCCGGCCATGTACGAGGCATGGATGGGCATGGCGGCGTGCACCCTGCGCGACGACACGCCAGTGGTGATGGACGTGGTCGGCCCGGTGTGCGAGTCGGGCGACTGGCTGGGCCGCGACCGCAGCCTCGCCGTCAGGCAGGGCGACATCCTCGCCGTGCTCTCCGCCGGCGCCTACGGCATGAGCATGGCCAGCAACTACAACACGCGGGGCCGCGCCGCCGAGGTGATGGTGTCGGGCAGCCAGGCCTGGCTGATCCGCGAGCGCGAGACCGCAGCCGACCTGTTCCGCGGCGAGCACCTGCTGCCGCGCTGAGGCACGGCGCTCAGAGACGGCCTTCCTCGACCGCGTGGCAGGCGATGCGGATGCCGTGCAGCATCAGCTGTTGCGGTCGCTCGCCGCGGCATCGCTCGTTCGCATGGGGGCAGCGCGGGTGGAACGAGCACCCGCTCGGCGGGCTCAGCGGGTTCGGAACCTCGCCCTGCACCGGCGTGCGCGCACGGCCGCTCATGCGGATGTCGGGGATCGCGTCGAGCAGCATGCGCGTGTAGGGATGCCGCGGTCGCGCGAACAGATCGGCCTTGGGTGCCACCTCGACCAGCCTGCCGAGGTACATCACGCCCACCTCGTCGGCGACGTGGCGCACCACCGCGAGGTTGTGCGAGATGAAGAGGTAGGTCAGACCCCGCCGCTGCTGCAGGTCCTTCATGATGTTGAGCACCTGGGCCTGCACCGACACGTCCAGCGCCGAGGTCGGCTCGTCGCAGACGAGGAACTCCGGCTGCGTGGCCAGGGCGCGTGCGATGGAGATGCGCTGGCGCTGGCCGCCGGAGAACTGATGGGGAAACTTCTGCGCGTCGGCGGCGGCCAGTCCGACCGACTGCAGCAACTCGCCCACGCGGGCCTCGATCGCCGCCCCGCCCTGCACCAAGGCGTGCTCGCGCAGTGGCTCGGCGACGATGTCCAGCACCCTCCAGCGAGGATTCAGGCTGGCGAACGGATCCTGGAAGATCATCTGCATGCGCCGATGCAGCGCACGTGCACCGGCGGAAGCGAACACGGCACGGGTGTCCTGGCCGTCGAAACGCACGGTGCCGCGCGTCGGCCCGTACAGACCGACGAGCAGGCGCGCCACCGTGCTCTTGCCGCAACCCGACTCGCCGACGAGAGCCAGCGTGCGGCCCCGCGCGATGTCGAAGCTCACCCCGTCGACCGCATGCACGAACTGGCGGGGCTTGCGCTCGATCACGCGATTGAGCCACGGCGCCGACACCTCGAAAGTCCTGGCAAGGTCCTGCACCTCGACGAGATTCGTCTTCATGCAGCCGGCCCCTTGGCTGAGTCGAGCAGCCAGCAGGCAGCACGCGTGGCGCCGGCGGCGAGCAGGTCCGGCCGCGTCGTGCGGCAGCGATCGAAGGCCTGCGGGCAGCGCGGATGGAAGGCGCATCCGGCCGGAATGGCATTCAGACGCGGCATCGCACCGTCGATCTGAAGCAGCCGCTCGCGCTCCTCGTCCATCGCCGGGATCGAGCCCATCAGGCCCATCGTGTAGGGATGTGCCGGACGGTGGATGACGTCTCCCACCGGCCCGATCTCGACGATGCGCCCGGCGTACATCACCGCCACCCGGTCGCAGGTCTCGGCGATCACGCCCATGTCGTGGGTGACCAGCATCACGGCCGCGCCATGCTCGCGGCACACTCGCTTGAGCAGCGCGATGATCTGCGCCTGGATCGACACGTCCAGCGCCGTGGTGGGTTCATCGGCGACGATCAGTTTGGGCTCGGCCGCCAGCGCGAGCGCGATCACCACGCGTTGGCGCATGCCGCCAGAGAACTGGTGCGGATACTGGTCGAAGCGCGCCTGCGGCGCCGGGATGCCGGTGTCGGCGAGCAGCGCGATGGCACGCTCACGTGCCTGCTTCTCCGACAGCGGCAGGTGCGTACGGATCGTCTCGACGAGTTGGCGCCCCACCGTGTAGAGCGGATTCAGCGAGGTCAGCGGGTCCTGGAAGATCGCGCCGATGCGCCGGCCGCGCAGCGTGCGCATCGCCTCGTGCGGCAGGTTGTCGATGCGCTGCCCCTCGAGGCGGATCTCGCCGCCGGCGATGCGCCCCGGCGGCTCGAGCAGGCCGATGATCGCCGCTCCGGTCAGCGACTTTCCCGCACCCGATTCGCCGACCACGCCCAGCACCTCGCCCGGCGCGATGTCGAAGGAAACGTCGTCGAGCGCGAGCAGGGCGCCGCGCCGCGTCGGGAACTCGACACGCAGGTGCTTCACCTCCAGCAACGGCATGTCGGCCCCGACGCCTCCCGAGGGGGAACCTCCTTGGTGAGACGGATCGGCGAAGGGCGGTGTCATCGCAGTCTCGGGTTCAGCGCATCGCGCAGCCAGTCGCCGAGCAGGTTGACGCTCAGCGCGATCATCACCAGCACGATGCCCGGGAAGATGGTGATCCACCATTCGCCGGAGAAGAGGAAGTCGTTGCCCACGCGGATCAGCGTGCCCAGCGAGGGCTGCGTCGGCGGCACGCCGACGCCCAGGAAGGACAGCGTCGCCTCGATCAGGATCGCCTGGCCGATGTCGATCGTCGCCAGCACGAGCACCGGGCCCATCACGTTGGGCAGAACGTGGCGCAGCATGATGCGTCCCCTCGACACGCCGATGACTCGCGCGGCCTGCACGTACTCCTTGTGGCGCTCGACCATCGTCGAGCCACGTACGGTCCGTGCGAACTTCACCCAGCCCGACAGGGCGATGGCGAGGATCAGCACCGCGAAGGCGAGCGTGTCGTGCGCGTTGGGGAACAGCGCCCGGCCCACACCGTCGATCAGCAGCGCAATCAGGATGGCGGGGAACGACAGCATCACGTCGCAGACCCGCATGATGAAGGCGTCGATGCGCCCGCCAACGAAACCCGAGAGCAGACCGAGCGAGACGCCGGCTACCACTGCGATCAGCACCGAGGCGAAGCCGACGAACAGCGAGATGCGCGCGCCGTACATCAGCGCGGAGAGAATGTCGCGCCCCTGATCGTCGGTGCCCAGCAGGTACTTCGACTGCCCCTCGGCGGACCAGGCCGGCGGCAGGCGCGCGTCGGCCAGCTCCAGCGAGGCGAGGTCGAACGGGTCGTGCGGCGCCACCCAGGGCGCGAAGACCGCGCAGAACAGGCACAGCGCGGCCACCGCCGCGGCGACCATCGCCACCGGCGAGGTGCGGAAGCTGTGCCAGACGTCGCCGTCGAAGAATCGCTGCAGGGCGCCTTGCATGGATCGTCGTGCTTACTTCACCACGATCCACTTGAAGGGCATGAAGTTGTCCGGCAGCTGCACCAGGTCGACGTTCTTCTTCATTGCCCAGGCCAGCGCCTGCTGGTGCAGCGGGATGTGGCCGAAGTCCTCGGCATGCAGTCTGAAGGCCTCGGCGATCATTGCATTGCGCTTGGCCTCGTCGGTCTCGCTCTGGATCTTCAACGTCAACTCGTCGAGCTTGGCGTTGCTGTACGAACCGAGGTTGAACAGGCCCTGGCCTTTCTCCGTCGGCGTCGCCATCAGGTTGGACAGCGCATTGTGCGAGTCGTAGGTGCCCGGCGTCCAGCCGAGCATGTAGAAGCTGGTGTTGCGGCTGAGGATCTTCGGGAAGTAGGTCGCCTTCGACTCCGCCTGCAGGTTCACCTTCACGCCGATGCGCGCGAGATTGGCCGCCACCGCCTGGCAGATCTCTCCGTCGTTGACGTAGCGATCGTTCGGGCAGTTCATTCCCACTTCGAAGCCGTTCGGGTAGCCGGCGTCGGCCATCAGCTTCTTCGCCGCCTCGACGTCGAAGGGCGGCCGCTTGTTCAGGTCGGCCACGAAGCCCTTGATGCCGGGCGCCACCATCACGCCGGTGGGCGTAGCGGCGCCGCGCATCACGCGCGAGCGGATCGTCTCGATGTCGATCGCCTGGTAGAACGCGCGGCGCACGCGGATGTCCTTGAACGGGTTCTTGCCCTTCACGCTGGAGTACAGCAGTTCGTCGCGCTTCTGATCCATGCCGAGGAAGATGGTGCGCAGCTCCGGGCCCTGCATCACCTTGAGGTTGGCATTCGACTTCAGGCGCTCGACGTCCTGCAGCGGCACGGGCTCCATCACGTCGATCTCGCCCGACAGCAGCGCGGCCACGCGGGTGGCATCGTTGCCGATCGGCGTGAAGACCACCTCGTCGACGTTGCTCTCGACCTTGCCCCAGTAGCTGAAGTTGCGCACGAGCACCGTCCGCGTGGTGGGCTGCCGCTCCTTGGTACGGAACGGGCCGGTTCCGTTGGTGCGGAAGGAGGCCGCGTTCTCGATGCCCTTGCGCCGGTCCACAGGCTTCTCGGCCTTGTTCGTCTCGCACCACTGCTTGTTCATGATGTAGACGAGCGAGATCACGTCCGGCAGGATGGGGAACGGGGAGGTGGTTTCGATCTCGACGGTGAAGTCGTCGATCTTGCGAACCTCCTTGATCGACGAGGTGTAGCCCTTCATGTCGGAGCCGTCACCGGCCGCGCGCTTGAAGCTGAACACCACGTCGTCGGCCGTGAACTTCTCGCCGCCGTGGAAGCTCACGCCCTTGCGCAGCTCGAAGCGCCACACCGTCGGCGAGGTCTGTTTCCAGCTCGTCGCCAGTGCCGGTGCGAGGCCGAGCTTCTTGTCGCGTCCCACCAGCGGCTCGTAGACGTTGCCGGTGAAGCTCAGCTGCAGCGACTCGTTCAGGGAGTGCGGATCCATCGAATTGGAGTCACCCTGGTTGGCCACGCGCAGCGTGACCGCGAGCGACGCGCCGCAGGCGAGCGAGAGTGCGGCGGCGAGGAGGGTCTGTCGCAGTGTCATGGTGTCTCCAGGGTGGTCCGTCAGGGCTTGCCCGGCCGCAGCGCGCGCTCGACCAGCGAGGCGAACAGCGCGGCGCCAAGCGGCAGCACATCGTCGTTGAAATCGTATCGGCTGTTGTGCAGGAAGCAGCTGCCCTCGCCGCCCTGGCCGAGGCGCAGGTAGGCGCCGGGCTTCACCTGCAGCATGAAGGAGAAGTCCTCGGCGCCCATGCTCGGCGGCAACTCGCGCACCACGTGCTGCTCGCCCACGATGCCGGCCGCCACGTCGGCGGCGAACTTTGCCTCACGCTCGGAGTTGATGGTGGCCGGGTAGCTGCGCATGTACTTGAGCCGTGCCGTGGCGCCGAAGCCGAGCGCGACAGACTCGACGAGGCGGCCGAGCCGCTCCTCGATCATGTCCTGCACCTCGCGCCGGAAGGTGCGCACCGTGCCGACGATGCGCGCCTCGCGCGGGATCACCGCGAAGGCGGTCGGTTCGCCGGCATGCACCGAGCACAGGCTGACCACCGCGTTGTCGATCGGGCTGACGTTGCGCGACACCAGGCTCTGCGCCGCGGTGATGATGTGCGCCGCCACCAGCACCGGGTCGATGGTCAGGTAGGGATGGGCACCGTGGCCGCCGCGGCCCTGCACGGTGATCTCGATGCGGTCGGCCGCCGCCATCATCGGCCCTGGGTTCACGCCGATCGTGCCGGCCGGCAGTGCCGGCCAGTTGTGCATCGCATAGACGGATTCGACCGGGAAGCGCTCGAACAGGCCGTCGTCGATCATCGCCTTGGCTCCGGCGAAGCCCTCCTCGCCGGGCTGGAAGATCAGCACCGCTGTGCCGTCGAAGTCGCGCGTTGCGGCGAGGTAGCGCGCCGCGCCGACGAGCATGGTGGTATGGCCGTCGTGGCCGCAGCCGTGCATCAGGCCGCGCGTCGCCGAACGCCAGGCAAAGTCGTTCTCCTCCACCAGAGGCAGCGCATCCATGTCGGCGCGCAGGCCAATGGAACGTCCCTCGCGGCCCGACGTGCCGCGCCGGCCACGCACCACGCCGACCACGCCGGTGCGGCCGATGCCTTCGTGGATCTCGTCGACGCCGGCCACACGCAGCGCCTCCACCACGCGCGAGGCGGTGCGCTTCTCCTCGAAACCGAGCTCGGGATGGGCATGCAGGTCGCGCCGGAAGGCGGTGAGCTCGCCATGCCAGGCGGACAGGCGCTGGTAGGCGCCGTGGGCAGCGCTCGCGTGGGCGGCGACCATCAATGCGCTCCGGTGCCCGAGGCGAGGCGCAGGCGCGGGTCGACGGCGAAGTACAGCAGGTCGACGATCAGGTTGATGAGCACGAAGATCAATGCGATCAGGCAAAGGTACGCGGCCATCACCGGGATGTCGGCGAATTGCACCGCCTGGATGAACAGCAGGCCCATGCCGGGCCACTGGAACACCGTCTCGGTGATGATCGCGAAGGCGATCAGCGAGCCGAGTTGCAGCCCGGTGATGGTGATCACCGGCACCAGAGTGTTCTTCAGCGCGTGCCCGAAGTAGACGACGCGGTCGGGCAGGCCGCGCGCGCGCGCGAACTTGATGTAGTCGGTCCGCAGCACCTCGAGCATCTCGGCTCGCACCAGCCGCATGATCAGCGCGAGCTGGAACACGGCCAGGGTGGTCGCCGGCAGCACCAGGTGCTTCCAGCCGTCGACAGTGAGCATGCCGGTGGTCCAGGGACCGAGCGAGACCACGTCGCCGCGACCGAAGCTCGGCAGCACCTTGAGGATCACCGCGAAGACGAGGATCAGCAGGATGCCGATGAGGAAGGTCGGCAGCGACACGCCGACGAGCGAGAGGGTCATCATCAACTGGGACAGCAGGGTCCCTCTGCGCAGCGCCGCATAGACGCCCATCGGAATGCCGACCAACAACGCGATCAGCGCGGCGAGCAGGGCCAGTTCCAGCGTCGCGGGCAGCCGCTCGGCGATGAGCGACGACACCTTGCGTCCCTGGCGCAGACTCAGCCCGAACTCGCCCTGCAGCGCATTGCCCACGAACGCCGCGAACTGCACCGGGAAGGGCTTGTCCAGGCCCAGGTCGGCACGCAGCTGGGTGCGCTGCTCCGGCGTGGCGTCCTGCCCGAGCAGGTTGGTCACCGGGTCGCCGACGTACTGGAACAGCATGAAGGCGATGAAGGCCACCGCGAGCATGACGACGACCGCCTGGAGCAGTCGACGCAGGATGAAGGCAAGCATGCGAAGGTATCGTGGACGGCTGGACCGGCGCGACGCCGGCAGCGGAGTTCAGCAAATTGCATGCCCCGCGCCAAGCGGGAATGCCCGGATCATCGCCGATTCACAGCGGCGCGCCGTCGCGGCCGATCAGGCGTACCTCGCCGTACGACGCCGCGGAGCGGCTCGCGGTGTTGTCCGCGTCGGTCATCAGGGCCACGCCGATGAGGGTGCCGGGGTCTTCGCCGAAGGCACGGCGGAAGTCGGCCTGCAGGTCGCGCTCGTAGTGCAACCACTGTCCGACGCGGGCGGTCCCCGACTCGAGCACGATCTTGCGGACACGGTCGGAGCGCGGCGCGGAGATCACCGATCCGGCGACCGCGCGCGGATCCCAGGCGTACATCAGCGTGGCGTAGGGTGGCGACTCGCCCGTGAGCGCCTGGGCGAGTTCGAAGAGCATGCGGTTGCGTTGCGACAGTCTCGCATGGTCACCGTCGAAGGCGAAGACGAGTCGCGCGGGCGAGTCCGACGCGTCGGCGTCGCCGAGGTCGGCCTGCTCGATCAGGCGCGCGACACGCCAGGAGAACTGCACCCGCAGGGGTTGCGCCGCGTCGATCCGCACCTGTCGCCGCAGCATGCTCGCCGAGCCGTCGGCCTCGGCATGGACGACGATCCGGTCGCCGTCGCGCTGCGTCCGATAGACCGTGCTTCGCTTCCCGGGCAGGCGGAGATCTTGCCACGCGGCCCAGGGGCCCCGGTCGCCCGGGTGCAAAGTCGGCGTCGGCGCGACCACCGACGTGCAGGCCGCCAACGACGCCACGGCCAGAGCGACAAGACTGCGATGCATGGACTTTCGAGCGACGATGCCTCCATGAAAAAGGCCGCCCGAGGGCGGCCTTTCAAGGCGGTTCGAATCAAGCTCGCGCGAGGCGAGCCTCGATCAGAACGTGTGACGCACGCCCACGGCGTAGGCCGTGCTGCGCTCGCCCTCCACACCGGTACCGGAGGCCAGGCCCGTGGCGCTGCCCACGTCGAAGTACAGGTTGGTGCGCTTGCTCAGGTTGTAGTTGTAGCCGACACCGATCTTGGTGTGCTTGTCTTCGGCGAAGTTC
The DNA here is from genome assembly GCF_937952055.1 of uncultured Piscinibacter sp. GTDB lineage: Bacteria > Pseudomonadota > Gammaproteobacteria > Burkholderiales > Burkholderiaceae_C > Piscinibacter. The sequence goes on along the minus strand of NZ_CALFYO010000019.1, from coordinate 428,598 downwards.
AGGTCGTCATCCACGCTGATGCGCGAATAACCGAACTTCAGCGTGCCGTTGCCCAGCGGAGCGCTGGCGGCCAGCAGGAAGACGCTGTTGCTGAAGTCGCCGTTGCCGACCTTCGACTTGGCGTAATAGAAGATCGGCTTCACGAAGCCGAGGTTGTAGTGCACAGCGAAGTTCATCACGCCGTTGCCGTCGGCCGTGCCGTCGTTGATCTTCTCGTAGCCGAAACCAGCGTAGATCGGGCCGGCGGTGTACTCGGCGTTGAAGCCGGTGTTGCGGCCCTGGCCGGTCGTCTCCGACAGGCTCACGGCGACGTTGGCGGTCAGGCCTCCCAGGCTGGGCGTCTTGTAGCCGATGACGTTCGAGGTGCGGGCGCTGCCGCCAGCCGGCCAGTTGGCCTGCGGAACGGTCGTCACGCCCGAAGCACCATCGGGAGTGTAGTAACCGGCCCAGTTGATGCCGACGCCGGTCTGGCCGACGCCGTCATTGCCGAACGGGTCAGACTTCAATTGGACCCAGAACGCCGGGGTGTACTCGCGGCCCAGGTAGACCGAGCCGGCTGCCGCGCTGGTCAGTTGGACGTAGCTGCGGCCGTTCCAGAACGGCGCCTGGTTCTGCGCGCCGGTGTCCGGATTGAAGCGGTGCTCGATCTGGAACTGGGCCGACAGGCCGCCGCCGAGGTCCTCGTTGCCGCGGAAGCCGAGGCGCGAGGTGGTCGACTGCTGCATGGTCCAGGCATCGCTGCTGGGCGAGCCGGGGTTCACGGCGCAGGGGCTGCAATCGTTGCGCTTGGCGATGCTCATGTCGAGCACGCCATAGATGGTCACCGACGACTGAGCCGAAGCGGTGCCGGCAAATGCGCCCAGAACTGCGAGAGCGAGCAGAGATTTTTTCATTGCGACTATCTCCTAGGTTGAACAAGAGGTCCCGATCAACTGGCGCCCTTGCAGGCAGATCAGGCCGAACCCCCTTTGCGGAAGTTGCGCGTATTCCACCAGACCCCCTCGGCCCTTGCAAAGATTTAGGGGGGAAATCGCGGCCGCTGTTGCCTGTGCACAACGAGGGGTAACCGATTCAGTGCGGGTCCAGCAGCTCCGTGAAAACCCTCGTTTCTTCCCCGACGCCGCCCGCCCGCCGGCATTGTCGAGACGCCGCGAGGGTATGCTGCTGAGTCAACTCCCAAGCCTGATCTGCGCCTTGATGGACAAGCTACTGATCGCACTCGACACCGCGCTGCGCGCGATTTCCGGGGCCAGCCATGCCGCCCGCGCCTGTCCTCGACCGTCGACGGAGCCCCGCCCCCTGAGCGAGGACGAGCGCAGCCTGGCGGGAGCCCTGATGCGCGTGAACCATGTCGGCGAAGTCTGTGCGCAGGCGCTGTACAGCGCGCAGGCCCTGGCGACCCGGGACGATTCACTGCGCCGCCAGTTCGAGCAGGCGGCCCGCGAGGAGACGGACCATCTCGCCTGGACGCAGCAGCGCCTGCAGCAACTCGGTGCGCGAGCGAGCCTGCTCAACCCGCTGTGGTACGGCGGCGCCTTCGCGATCGGGCTGATCGCCGGCCGCGCCGGCGACGCCGCGAGCCTGGGCTTCCTGGTCGAGACCGAACGCCAGGTCGAGCGCCATCTCGAGTCCCACCTCGACCGCCTGCCAGGGCACGACACCGCGTCGCGCGCCATCGTCGAGCAGATGCGCCAGGACGAAGCCCGCCATGCCGACGCGGCCCTGGCCGCCGGGGCCGCACCGTTGCCGGCGCCGCTGCGCTGGGCGATGAAGGCCGCCGCGCGGGTGATGACCACCACCGCGCACCGCCTCTGAGCCTGAACCGGATCAGTCGCGGACGATCTCGAAGCTGGTGGTGATCTGCGCCGTCTTGGCGAACATCGCGGTGGCCGAACAGTACTTTTCGTGCGACATGCGGATCGCCCGCTCGACAGCCGCCTCCGGCAGTTCGCGGCCGGTGACGGTGAAATGCATGTGGATCGCGGTGAACACCTTCGGGTCGGTGTCGGCGCGCTGCGCGTCCAGTTTGAGCTTGCAGCCGCGCACGTCGTGGCGGCCGCGCTTGAGGATGAGCACCACGTCGTAGGCCGAGCAGCCGCCGGCACCGGCGAGCACGGTCTCCATCGGCCTTGGGGCGAGATTGCGCCCGCCGCCCTCGGGTGCGCCGTCCATGGTCAGCAGATGGCCGCTGCCGGTCTCCGCCAGGAACGCCATGCCGCTGTCGGCCAGCCAATTGATCGTGCACTCCATGTCTGCCGTCCTCGGTGATCCACCGCACGCCTGCGGTGCGCGGCGCGCATTGTGCATCGCGTCACGTTCTGCCTGGAGTCGCCTCTCTACGGGTCAGTCTCGAAACATATTGCGGCGCAACATGAAAGGACCTACACTCTTTCGCATACGGTAGTCGTTTGGTTTCGTTTCGGCGCGTTTTCGACTGCCGTGCCGTTTGTCTCCTCCACCTCCTCCATTGGTGGATTCAGCCCAAGGCAGCAATGCCTTGGGCTTTTTTCTGGGCTGCCGCGGCCGGATGGCGACGGTATGATGCGGCGCCGCAAAGGCCCACCTGGAGACCGCCCATGGCCGGCACGCGCCGCAGCCCCGACAAGAAGAAGACCACCCCGGCGGCGCTGACGCTGGCCGACTACCTGCAGAAGATCCTCACGGCGCGCGTCTACGACGTGGCCCTCGAAACGCCGCTGGAGGTCGCCAAGAACCTGTCGCGGCGGCTGGGCAACCACGTCTTGCTCAAGCGCGAGGACAGCCAGCCGGTGTTCAGCTTCAAGCTGCGCGGCGCCTACAACAAGATGGCGCACCTCGACGCCGCGCAGCTCAAGCGCGGGGTGATCTGCGCTTCGGCCGGCAACCATGCCCAGGGCGTCGCCCTCGGCGCGCGCCAGCTCGGCTGCCGCTCGCTGATCGTCATGCCGGTGACCACGCCGAAGCTGAAGGTGGACGCGGTGCGCGCGCTCGGCGGCGAGGTGGTGCTGCACGGCGACAGCTACTCCGACGCCTACCTTCACGCACTGGAGCTCGAACGGGCGCAGGGACTGACTTTCGTCCACCCCTTCGACGACCCGGACGTCATCGCCGGCCAAGGCACGATCGGCATGGAGATCCTGCGCCAGCACCAGGGGCCGATCGATGCCGTGTTCGTCGCCATCGGCGGCGGCGGCCTGGTGTCGGGCGTGGCGGCGTACATCAAGTCGGTGCGTCCGGACATCCAGGTCATCGGCGTGCAGATGAACGACTCCGACGCCATGCTGCGTTCGGTGCGGGCGGGCAAGCGCGTGACGCTGTCCGACGTCGGACTGTTCTCCGATGGCACGGCGGTCAAGCTGGTCGGCGAGGAGACCTTCCGTCTCGCGCGCCAGCTGGTCGACGATTTCGTCGTCGTCGACACCGACGCCGTATGCGCCGCGATCAAGGACGTGTTCCAGGACACGCGCAGCATCCTCGAGCCGGCGGGCGCAATGGGCGTGGCCGCGGTCAAGCAATATGTCGAGCAGCACAAGCTCAAGGGCAGGACCTTCGTCGCCATCGCCTGCGGCGCGAACATGAACTTCGACCGGCTGCGCTTCGTGGCCGAACGCGCCGAGGTCGGCGAGCAGCGCGAGGCGCTCTTCGCCGTCACCATCCCCGAGGAGCGTGGCAGCTTCAAGCGCTTCTGCGCGCTGATCGGTCCGCGCGCCGTCACCGAGTTCAACTACCGCATCTCGGACGCGAGGCAGGCTCATGTCTTCGTCGGCGTGGCGATCGCCAATCGCGAGGAGGCCGACAAGCTCGGTCGCAACTTCGGCCGCCACGGCTTTGCGGCGCTGGATCTGACCGACGATGAACTCGCCAAGCAACACGTGCGCCACATGGTCGGCGGCCGCACCGAGCTGGCGCACGACGAGCGGCTGTACCGCTTCATCTTCCCCGAACGGCCTGGCGCGCTGATGCGCTTCCTGTCCAGCATGCACCCGGGCTGGAACATCAGCCTGTTCCACTACCGCAACCAGGGTGCCGACTACGGCCGCATCCTGGTTGGCATCCAGGTGCCGAAGGCAGACAAGAAGGCCTTCCGCGAGTTCCTCGCGACGCTGGCCTACCCCTGCAAGGACGAGACCGAGAACCCGGTGTACCGGATGTTCCTGCGCTGACGCACAATGAACACTGCCGCCCGGACTGCGTCACTTTCATGTCGGTCAACCGCTCCCTGATCACGCCCACCGCGAACCCGCTGCTCGAGCAGGCGCTGCGCGAGAAGCTGCAGCGTCGCAGCGAGACCACGGGAAGCCTGGGCGAACTCGAGCCGCTGGCGATCCGCCTGGGGCTGATCCAGAACACGCTGAAGCCGCGCTTCCGTGCGCCGCAGATCGTGCTGTTCGCCTCCGACCACGGCATCGCGGTCGACGGCATCGGCATTCCCGGCCGTGCGTCCACGGCCAAGCTCGTCGCGCGCCTGCTCGGATCGCAGCTGCCGGTTGCGGTGTTCGCGCGCATCCAGGGTCTGGAGCTGTCGGTGGTGGACTGCGGCGTGGCCGAGCCGGTGGTGCCGCATGCACGGCTGCTAGCGCGCAAGATCGCCCACGGCACGCGCAGTTCGCGGGCCACCATGGCCATGTCGCTCGACCAAGCCCACGCGGCTATCCGCGCCGGCATGGAGATCGCCGACTCCCTGCCGGGCAACGTGATCGCCTGCGCCGGTATCGGCGTCGGCGCGCACGAGAGCGCCGCGCTGGTGCTCTCGCGGCTTTCCGACACGCCGCTGCGCGAGCTGCTGCTGTCGGGCCCGAACATGCCGCAGGAGGACCTCAACCACCTGCTCGCCGTGCTTCAGGGCGCGCAGACGCGCCACAAGGACGCTACCGACCCCGTCGAGGTGCTGGCCTCGTTCGGCGGCTTCGAGATGGCGATGATGGTGGGCGTGATGCTGGTGGCCGGCAGCAAGCGGCATCTCGTCATCGCCGACGGCATGACGGCCTGCGCCGCCCTGATGGTGGCCTCGCGCATCGCCCCGGCGGTGACCGACTATTGCGTCTACTGCCGCAGCCACAACCACCATGGCCTGGACCGCGCGCTCTCGCTGTTCCAGGCCACCGCGCTGCTCGAGCTCGGCATGGAGAGCACCGACGGCACCGGGGCCACGCTGGCTTGGCCACTGGTGCGAAGTGCCGCCGCGTTGCTCACCGAGGTGGCCGAGGGGGAGGACCCCGGGCCGTCGCAGCCCGCAGGCATGGCCACCATCACAGGGGTCGGGACGCTGTCCTGAGGGCCGCGCGTCAGCGGTTCGTGAGCCCAGGGTTGCGCGTTCGCGGCACCACCGGCGCCGGCGGCTGAACGGAGGGCGGTGCAGAGACAGGTCGACCGGGGACGGCGGCACCCTGCGCCGGCAAGTGCAGGGGCTGCGGCACCGGCTGCACCACGGGCGCCGCAGCGCCGAACTTCACGCCGTCGGCCGGCCCGGGCAGCGTGCCGGTGGCCGGTGCGGGCAGTGCCGGGATCTCGAGCGTGACCGCCGGGCTGCCCTGCGCCGGGCCGATGGCCGCGGTGCGCAGGCTCACCGACTGCAGCACGATGTCCCCGTCGAGCGGTGCACCCACGGCATAAGCCCGGGCTGGCTTGGCATCTACGGCGATGAGCGCGTAACCGGCGCCATCCGGCTGCTTGCTGGCCATGATGCCGATCAGCTTGAAGCGCGAGGCGAGTTCGGGCGCAGGTGCCGCCTGCGTCGCGGACGGAGCGGTGGCGGTGGCGCCGAGCAGGCGCGAGAGGTCGCCGCGCAGCGCCCCGACATCCCCCACGGGCACGGTGTAGGCCGGCGCGGCCTGCGGTCGCACCAGCATGCGAAGCCCCCAGAACACTGCGGTGGCGGCCACCAGCGCCCAGACGACGAAGGCCGTGAGTCTTGCCAACATGCGGGGATTATCATCGACCGCGTCTGCAACACCACAGCCCTGCCCTGGCGGGCCGGTTCATGATGTCATCTTCCGTGCAACACAACCGATTCCGTCGCGCGCGCGGCTTCACCCTGATCGAGCTGATGGTGGTGCTGGTGATCATTGGCGTGCTGGCCGCGCTGATCGTGCCGAACGTGCTCGACCGCGCCGATGACGCGCGCGTGACCGCGGCGCGCACCGACGTGAACAACCTGATGCAGGCACTCAAGCTCTACCGGCTCGACAACCAACGCTACCCGAGCGGCGAACAGGGCCTGCAGGCACTGGTCGTCAAACCTACTGCGGGCGCGATTCCGCCGAACTGGAAGCCCTACCTCGAGAAGCTGCCCAATGATCCCTGGGGCCGGCCATACCAGTACGCCAACCCTGGCCTGAAGGGCGAGATCGACGTCTTCAGCTTCGGCGCCGACGGTGTGCTCGGCGGCGAGGGCAAGGACGCCGAGGTCGGCTCCTGGCAATGACCCCGGAGCCCGCGTGCCAGCGCGCATGCCCCCGCGCCAGATCGGCTTCACGCTGATCGAGTTGCTGGTCGTCATCACCCTGATCGCCATCGCCAGCAGCGTGGTCAGCCTGGCGATGCGCGACCCGGCGGCGACGCGGCTCGAGCAGGAGGCGGCCCGCCTGGCGGCGTTGCTCGAATCGGCGCGCGCCGAGGCACGCGCCTCGGGGCTTGCGGCACGCTGGGAGCCGCGCGCCGAACAGGCCGACACGCCCGGTTTCCGCTTCATCGGCCTGCCCGACTCGGCGCAGCTGCCTTCGCGCTGGCTCGGCGAGGGGGTCAGCGCCGAGGTGGTCGGTGCTCGTGCGGTGGTGCTCGGCCCGGAGCCGCTGATCGGCCGCCAGCGCATCGTGCTGCGGCTGGACGCACAGCGACTCGTGCTCGACACCGACGGCCTGGGACCGTTCACCGTCAGCGACGGCGAGGCCGCGCCGTGAGGCACCGTCGCGAGCGTGGCTTCACCCTGATCGAGGTGCTGGTCGGCGTGGCCATCGTTGCGGTGACGCTGGGCGCCGGCATCAAGGCCGCCGGCGCACTGACCAACAATGCGCAGCGCCTCGCCGACGTCACCGCCGCACAATGGTGCGCCGACAACCAGCTCACCGGCCTGCGCCTGGCCAAGCAGTTTCCCAGCGTCGGCGACGGAGAGTTCGTCTGCGAGCAGCTTAGTCGCAGCTTTCGCGGCAGGCTGGTGGTGAGACCGACTCCGAACCCGAACTTCCGGCGCGTCGACGCACAGGTGGCCAACGAGGCGGGCGAACCGGTGCTCAGCCTGTCGACCATCCTCGGCCGCTACTGAGATCATGAAGGACCGAGGCTTCACGCTCGTCGAGGTGCTGGTGGCGCTGCTCGTTCTCGCGCTCATGGCCGGCATGGCCTGGCGGGGCGTCGACGGCATCGTGCGCGCGCGCGACACCAGCCAGCGCCAGCTCGAACAGACGCTGCGCATGAACACCGTGCTCGCGCAATGGCAGACCGACCTCGCGGCGGTGCAGGACACCGGCGCGGTGCCACCGCTGGTGTTCGACGGCGCGACGCTGCGCATGACGCGCAGCGTGCCCGACGGCGTGCAGGTGGTGGCCTGGTCGTTGCGGCCGGCGGGCGCGGACAACGTCCTGGAGCGCTGGGCCGGCCCGGCAGTGACCGGCAGCGCGGCCCTGCAGGACAGCTGGTTCGCCAGCCAGCAGTTGCAGGGCGGCGAACCCGGCCAGTTGCGCACGCTCGAAGGCGTGTCGCAATGGCAGGTGTACTTCTTCCAGGGCAATGCCTGGAGCAACGCGCAGTCCACCGGCAACGTTGTGGCGCCACCCGCGGGCGCGGCCAGCGGCGCGCCGCCCCGGCAAGCCTTGCCCTCGGGCGTGCGTGTGGTGATGGGCTTCGCGCCGGGCAGCGGCTTCTCGGGCACGCTCACGCGCGACGTCCTGCTGGGGCCCTGAACGATGACTGTTCGGCGTTCATCACGGCAACGCGGCGCGGCACTGCTGACTGCGCTGATCATCGTCACGATCGTGGTGACGCTGGCGGCTTCGATGATCTGGCAACAGTGGCGTGCCGTGCAGGTCGAGGCGGCCGAGCGCGCCCGCGTGCAGTCGGCCTGGATCCTCAACGGCGCGCTCGACTGGGCGCGGCTGATCCTGCGCGAGGACGCGCGCTCCGGTCGCCCCACGGCACTCACCGAACCCTGGGCCACGCCCTTGGCCGAGGCCAGACTGTCCACCTTCCTCGCTGTGGACACGAGCAACGCCGAGGATGCACCCGATGCCTTTCTCTCCGGCGTGATCACCGATGCGCAGGCGCGCTACAACCTTGCCAGCCTGCTCGATCCGGGTGGCAAGCTCGTGCCGGCCGAGCTCGAAGCGCTGGAACGGCTCTGCCAGACGGTGGGCGTCGCCAGCGACGTCGCCGCACGCATCGCCGCCGGCCTTCGCGACGCGCAGGCCGTGGGCGGAGAGGGCAACAGCAGTGCGCCGCTGCGGCCACGCAAGCTCGAGCAACTCACTTGGCTGGGCATCGACGCCAGCACGATCGCGCTGCTCGAGCCCTACGTCACGCTGCTGCCGGTGCGCACCCCGGTGAACGCCAACACCGCCTCGCGCGAGGTGCTCTCCGCCGTCGTCAAGGGCATGGACCTGGCCACCGCCGAACGCCTCGTGCAGTTGCGCCAGCGCGACCCGTTCAAGACGCTGGGTGCGGTGGCGGCCCAGGTTCCCGCCCTCGGCCCGCTCAATCCGCAACAGCTCGCCGTGGTGTCGAGCTTCTTCGAGGTGCGCGGGCGCCTGCGTCTGGAGGACCACGTGCTCGAACAGCGCTCGCTGGTCGAGCGCCGCGGGCTGGACATGCTGGTCGTGCAACGTGAGCAGGTTTCCACGCTTGAGGCACTGCGCCCGTGATCGCGGGTCCGGCCCCATGGTGCAATGGCCCCCGGACGCGCTACAACGTCGTGTCCTAAGTCGTTGATTTGTGAAGGTTTGTAGAAGACCCAACCCTACAATGCGGGCAGCACCGTGACGCGCCACCCATGTCCATCCTCGTCGTCCAGATTCCCGAACGCCAGCGCCTGAGCGCACGTGGCGGTGCCGGCCCGGAGGCGTCCGCCTCGGGCATCGGCACCGAGTACGTCTACGTGACCAGCCCGGACGGCCTGGTGATGAATTCGCAGGGCGAGTGCGCCGCGGCGCTGCTGCCCAAGGCCAGCTCGGTGGTGGCCATGCTCGCCGACACCGACGTCAGCTGGCACCGCATCACCCTGCCCAAGGCGCCGGCGGCGCGCCTGCGGGCCGCGCTCGTCGGCGTGCTCGAGGAGGCCCTGCTCGAGGATGCCGAGGACGTCCACCTCGCCGTCGCACCCGGCGCCACGGCGGGCCAACCCGCATGGGTGGCGGCGGTCGACCGGCGCTGGCTGCGCGCCGAGCTCGCCGCGCTGGAGAAGGCCGACGTGTTCGTCGACCGCATCGTGCCCTCGTCGTGGCCCGACGACCCGCCCAGCGGTCACTTCGCCGAGACACGCGCCAGCGCCAACGGTCCGGACCAGGGGGTGCTGCTGCACTGGTCTCATGCCGACGGCGTGGCCAGCATCCGGCTGCACGGGGGCCTCGCACGCGCGCTCATCCCGCGGCCGGCGCCTCCGGGCACGCGCTGGAGTGCCACACCGGGGGCAGCGGCCTCCGCCGAGCAGTGGCTGGGCATGCCGGTCAACGTCATGTCGCGCCCCGAGCGCGCGCTGCAGGCTGCGCGCAGCCTGTGGGATCTGCGCCAGTTCGACCTCGCACAGCGCACCCGCGGCGCGCGGGCGCTGCGCGACGGCCTGCGCCGCTTCGCCAGCCCGCAGTGGCGGCCGGTGCGCTGGGGGCTCGCCGCGCTCCTCATCGCCCAGGTCGCGGGCCTCAACGTCTGGGCCTGGCACCAGCGCAGCGCCGTCGAGGCGCGCAAGCTGGCGATGCAGAGTGTGGTGCGCACGACCTTCCCGCGCGTCAGCGACCTCGACCTGCAACGCGACGCTGCCGCCGTGATGCAACGCGAGGTGCAGACCCTGCGCACGGTGGCCGGCAAGGCGGGCGACACCGACCTCGAGCCGATGCTGCTGGCCGCCGCCTCGGCCTGGCCCACGGACCGGCCCCCGGTGGACACGCTGCGCTACGAGAGCGGGCGCCTGACCCTGGCCGCCGCCGGCTGGAGCGAACAGCAGATCGCGCAATTCAGGAGTCTGCTGCGGCCGGCGGGATGGCAGGTCGACGCCAACGGCGCGCAGCTGGTGCTGTCGCGCGCACGGCCTGGAGCCCGCTCGTGAATACGAAGGCCCTGACGCTTCCGCCCGCCGTCGCGCAATGGCGCGATCGTGCCCGCACCTACTGGCGTTCGCGGGCGCCGCGCGAGCGCCTCGCCCTGGGCGCAGCCGGCACCGTCCTGGGCGCCTTCCTCGTCTGGCTGATCTTCATCCAGCCCGCCTGGCGCAGCCTGCGCGAGACACCGGCGCAACTCGACGCGCTCGACGCGCAACTGCAGCAGATGCAGCGCCTCGCCGCCGAGAGTCAGAGCCTGCGCGGCGTGGCGGCGGTGACACAGGTGCAGGCCGCCGCGGCCCTGAAATCAGCCACCGACCGGCTGGCCGACCGAGGCCGTCTGTCGCTGCAAGGCGACCGCGCCTCGCTGACGCTCAACGGCGTCTCGCCGGAGGCGCTGCGCGGCTGGCTGCTCGAGGCGCGCAGCGCGGCACGCGTGCGGCCGGTCGAGGCGCAGCTCACGCGCGGGCCACAGGGGTACAGCGGCACGGTGGTCGTCACGCTCGGCAGTGGAGGCACGCCATGATCGGGCGGCGCCGCAAGGGCCGTCCTTGGGCGAACACCGCCTCGGCCACCGGGTGGGGCGAGTCGACCTTTGCGGAGATCGCCTGGGACAAGTCGCGCGGTGCGTCGACGCGTTGGGCGATGCTCGGCGTGGTGCTCGGCGTGCTGGCTGGCCTGGTCGCCTTCGCACCCGCAGCCTGGCTCGCCGGGGCACTCGCCTCGGCCACCAACGGGCACTTGCTGCTGGCCGACGCGCGCGGCACGGTGTGGTCGGGCAGCGCCGTGGTCGTGCTGACCGGCGGCCCGGGCAGCCGAGACGCCAGCGCCCTGCCCGGCCGGCTCGATTGGACGGTCGGCGTGAAGGGCCTGGGCCTCGAATTGCGCGCCCGCCATGCCTGCTGCCTGAACGGCACCGCCTCGCTGGTCGTCAGGCCGGGTCTCGGCCGCATCTCGATGACGCTCGCCGCCCACCCCGACTGGATCGGCCAGTGGCCGACCGCCTGGCTCGGCGGGCTGGGCACGCCTTGGAACACCATGCAGATGGGCGGCAGCATCCGCCTCGCTTCGCCGGGCCTCAGCGTCGAATCGGTGCAAGGTCGCTGGCGGCTGGCCGGCCGCGCCGACATCGATCTGATCGACGTCTCCTCGCGCTTGTCCACGCTGGACACGCTGGGCAGCTACCGCCTCAGCGTCGCGGCCGATCCTTCGGGCAACGGCGCCTCCCTGCTTACGCTGTCCACGCAGCAGGGAGCGCTGCAGCTCTCCGGCAACGGCAGCCTCGGGCCCACTGGCGTGCGCTTCCGTGGCCAGGCGAGTGCTGCGCCGGGGGCCGAGGCGCCGCTGACCAATCTGCTGAACATCATCGGGCGGCGCGATGGCGCACGGTCCGTCATTTCGATCGGATGATCATGAAGTCACACCTGCCTTCGGGCCCTCTCCCGCGCCGCTGGCCCGCCAGGCTGGCCGTCGCGCTGCTGAGCGCGGCGCTCGTGCCGCCGCCCGGCGCACTGGCGCAGACGGCACGGGGCCGCTTCGCCGGCGGTGAGCCGGTGACGCTGAACTTCGTCAACGCCGACATCGACGCGGTGTCGCGCGCGATGGGCGCGATCCTCAAGCAGCAGTTCGTCGTCGACCCGCGCGTGAAGGGCCAGATCACGCTGTTCAGCGAGCAGCCGATCACGCCGCGCGAAGCCTACCTGAACTACCTGGCCGCGCTGCGCGGCCTGGGCTTCACGGTGGTCGAGGTCGGCGGCCTGTTCAAGGTCGTGCCCGAGGCGGACGCCAAGCTGCAGACCGGCACGGTCGCGGTGGGCGAGACGGGCCGCCGCGGCGACCAGATCCTTACGCAGGTGTTCAAGCTCAATCACGAGAACGCCAACAACCTGGTGCCGGTGCTGCGCCCGCTCATCAGCCCGAACAACACCATCAATGCCAACCCCGGCAACAACTCGCTGGTCATCACCGACTATGCGGACAACCTGCAGCGCATCGCCAAGATCATCGCGGCGATGGACACGCCGGCCGCCGGCGAGGTGGAGGTGATCCCGCTGCGGCACGCGGTGGCCGCCGACCTCGCGCCCCTCGTGCAGCGCCTGTCGGACTCCGGCGGCGCAGTCGTCGTGCCCGGCGCACCGGTGATCGGCGGGGCGGCGAGCTCGATCATTGCGGACTCGCGCAACAACACCCTGCTCGTCAAGGCCGGCAGCCCGGCCCGCATGGCCAGCATCCGCTCGCTGGTCGAACGGCTCGACCAGCCGCCGCAGGGCCAGGCTGCGGTAGGCAACGTCTGGGTGGTGCACCTGAAGAATGCCGACGCGACCAAGCTCGCGCAGGTGCTGCGCGCCGCGTTCGCAGGCGGCAGTGGTGGGGGCAGCGGTGCCGCCGCACTCTCGCCGACGCCGACGTCGGCAGTGACGGCTGCGCAGCCGGCCATCACCGCCGGTGGCGCGTCGCCGCAAAGCACCACGCCGGTCAGCGCCAGCGCCGGACCATCGACCGGCGGTTTCATCCAGGCCGATCCCTCGAGCAATTCGCTGGTCATCACGGCCGCCGAGCCCCTGTACCGCCAGGTGCGCGCCATGATCGACCAGCTCGACTCGCGCCGCGCGCAGGTCTACATCGAAAGCATGATCGTCGAGGTGTCCGGCGACAACGCCGCCGACTTCGGCTTCCAGTGGCAGGGCCTGGCCGGCAGCACCGGCGACAAGTACGGTGTGTTCGCCGGCACCAACACCTCGATCGGCGGGCCGAGCATCGTCGCGCTGACCCAGACCCTGGCTGGCCAGGGAACGACCCTGCCCGGCGAGGGTTTCAACATCGGCCTGCTGAAGAACTACGGCGGCACCTACGCGCTGGCTGCGGTGGCACGTGCGCTGCAGACCCAGGCCAACACCAACATCGTCTCCACGCCGAACCTGATCACGCTCGACAACGAGGAGGCGAAGATCGTCGTCGGCGAGAACGTGCCCTTCATCACCGGCCAGTTCACCAACACCGGCACGGCGACGACCAACCCGTTCCAGACCATCGAACGCAAGGACGTCGGCATCACGCTGCGCATCAAGCCGCAGATCGGCGAAGGCGGCACGGTGCGCATGACGATCTACCAGGAGCAGTCGAGCGTGAAGGCGACCACGGCTGCGGGAACCAGCAACGCCGGCCCGTCGACCACCAAGCGCTCGATCGAGTCGACCGTGGTGGTGGACGATGGCGCGATCCTCGTGCTCGGCGGCCTGATCAACGAGACGTACACCGACACGAAGTCGAAGGTGCCGCTGCTCGGCGACATCCCCTTCTTCGGCGCCCTCTTCCGCAGCGAGAAGCGCGAGAAGAACCGCAGCAACCTGATGGTCTTCCTGAAGCCGACCATCATGCGCGACAGCGACTCGTCGTCCAGGCTCTCGCTGGACCGCTACGATCTGATTCGCGCCAACCAGAAGGACGCGCAACCGGCCTCCAACCCGTTCCTGCCGCTGAAGGACTCGCCGGTGATTCCGCCGATGCGTGCCCCCTCGGAACCGGCGGCTGCGGCGGCCCCCGCGGCCCCGGCCTCGGGCGCCTCGGCGCCTTAAGGAGCCCGCCATGGGCGCGCGCCACCCCCTGCCCTACGCCTTCGCCAAGGCGAACACGCTGCTGCTCGAAGACGACGGCGAGCGCCTCGTGCTGTGGGCGCCTGAATCGGTGCCGTTGCCCGCGCTGTCGGAGGTGCTGCGCCTGTACGACGTCGACGCGCTCGAGCGCGAGGCCGCGCCCTCGCTGACCAGCCGCATCGCCGCGGCCTACGCGGGCGGCGAATCGAGCGCCGCCACGGTGATCGGCGAGGTGGAGAGCGCCGTTGACATCACGCGCATGATGCAGGACCTGCCCGCGGTGGAGGACCTGCTCGAGGCCGCCAACGACGCGCCGATCATCCGCATGCTCAACGCACTGCTCACGCAGGCGGCGAAGGACGGCGCGAGCGACATCCACATCGAGCCCTACGAGCGCAGCTCGGCGGTGCGCTTCCGCGTCGACGGCACGCTGCGCGAGGTGGTGCAGCCGAACAAGGCGCTGCACGCCGCGCTGATCTCGCGCCTGAAGATCATGGCCGAGCTCGACATCGCCGAGAAGCGCCTGCCGCAGGACGGCCGCATCTCGCTGCGCATCGGCGGCCGTGCGGTCGATGTGCGCGTCTCCACGCTGCCCTCGGCGCACGGCGAGCGTGCGGTGCTGCGCCTGCTCGACAAGGGCGAGGCCAAGTTCACGCTCGAGTCGCTGGGCATGAGCGGCGACGTGCTCACCAGCTTCGACCGGCTCATCCAGCAGCCGCACGGCATCGTGCTCGTCACCGGCCCCACCGGCTCGGGCAAGACGACCACGCTGTACGCGTCGCTCGGCCGCATCGACACGAGCACGACCAACGTGCTGACGGTGGAGGATCCGGTCGAGTACGAACTCGCCGGCATCGGTCAGACGCAGGTCAACCCGAAGATCGACCTCACCTTCGCGAAGGCGCTGCGCGCCATCCTGCGCCAGGATCCGGATGTCATCATGATCGGCGAGATCCGCGACTTCGAGACCGCGCAGATCGCCATCCAGGCCTCGCTGACCGGCCACCTCGTGCTCGCCACGCTGCACACCAACGACGCGCCCAGCGCAGTGACGCGCCTGACCGACATGGGCGTGGAGCCCTTCCTGCTGTCGAGTTCGCTGCTCGGCGTGCTGGCACAGCGCCTGGTGCGCAAGCTTTGCCCGCGGTGCAAGAGGCGCGATGAGCAAGGCCGCTACCACCCCGTGGGCTGCAAGGAGTGCGGCATGAGCGGCTACAAGGGACGTACCGGCGTGTACGAACTGATGGTCGCCGACGATCAGGTGCGCGCGCTGATCCACAGCCGCGCCGCCGAGAGCCAGCTTCTCGTCGCTGCCGAGGCGGCGGGCCTGCGCTCGATGCGCGAAGACGGCGATCGACTGGTGGACGAGGGCATCACCTCCGCCGAGGAAGTGATGCGGGTGACTCGTGAGTGAGATGAGCGCCCTGGATTGCCGCCACGCGCCTTTGCGCCCCCCCGCGGAGGTTCGTCCGCCCTGGGGTGAGCCGGCGGCGGACTGACCCATGCCGGCCTACAAGTTCGAAGCCCTCGACGTCGCCGGCAAGGCCACGTCCGGCCTGCTCGAGGCCGACAACGCCAAGGCCGCGCGCGCCCAGTTGCGTGCCCAGGCGCTGGTGCCGCTGGAGGTCAAGCAGGTTGCCGCCGAGACCGGCGGCGCCGGACTCAGCCTGAAGCGCAAGGTCTTCACCAGCACCGGATTGACCGTGTGGACGCGCCAGCTCGCCGGGCTGGTGGGTTCTGGCCTGCCGCTGGAGCGAGCACTCACCGCACTGGCCGACGAGGCGGAGGACAATCGCCAGCGTGAACTCGTCGCGCACCTGCGCAGCGAGGTCAACTCCGGTTCCGCCTTCGCCCGCGCGCTCGGCACCGTGCCGCGCGAGTTCGACGATGTCTACCGCGGCGTCGTCGCGGCCGGCGAGGCCAGCGGTGCGCTGGGGCCGGTGCTCGAGCGCCTCGCCGACGACCTCGAGGAACGTCAGGCGTTGCGCGCCAAGCTGATCGGCGCCACGCTCTACCCGGCGATCGTCTCGCTGATCGCGGTGGTGATCGTGGTCTTCCTCGTCACCTACGTGGTGCCTCAGGTGGCGTCGGTGTTCACCAGTTCCAAGCGCGCGCTGCCGGCGCTGACCGTGGCCATGCTGGCCATCAGCGGCTTCCTGCGCAGCTGGGGCTGGCTGCTCATCCTCGCCATCGCGGGCGGAGTCGGCACGCTGCTGTTCATGCTGCGCAACGATGCCTTCCGCGAGCGCTTCGATGCCGCTTGGCTGACCTTGCCGCTGATCGGCAGGCTCTCACGAGGCTACAACGCCGCGCGCTTCGCGGGCACCCTGGCGATGCTGGCCGGTGCCGGCGTGCCCATACTGAAGGCGCTGCAGGCGGCGGCCGAGACGCTGTCCAACCGCGCCATGCGCGCCGACGCGATGGACGCGCTGGTGCAGGTGCGCGAAGGCGCGCCGTTGGCGTCTGCGCTGGCCGGCAAGAAGCGCTTCCCCGGGCTGCTGGCGATGTTCTCGCGCCTGGGTGAGCAGACCGGCCAGCTGCCGGTCATGCTCGACCGTGCCGCGCGCCAGCTCGGCGCGGAAGTGCAGCGCCGCGCGATGCAGATGGCTACCATCCTCGAGCCATTGCTGATCGTCGCGATGGGCGGTGTGGTGATGCTGATCGTGCTGGCAGTGCTGCTGCCGATCATCCAGCTCAACACCTGGGTCAAATGAACCGGTCGGGGCCGGCGTCCGGACTCTCGGGCGAGCCCCTCAATCCCAGTTCCGTCGGTTCGGCGTTCGCACTCGAGCAGGAGCTGGCACGCCGCCTGCTCAACCTGATGGCCGGCCTCATCCTGGTCGCCTCGGGCGCCTTCCTGGCCGCCAACCTGTGGAGCGCTCTGTGGCCCGAGGCGGCGCTGTCGCTCGCGGTGGTGCTCGGTACGTTCTTCGCTTGGCGCCATGCCCGGCACCGCGGTCGCGCCACGCTGGGCATACGTATGCTCGCCTGGACCACCTTCGTCGGCCTGTCCGGCGGCCTGCTGCGCCAGGGCAGCACGATGGGCCCGGCGATCTGGTGGCTCAGCGCGCTGCCGTTGCTGCTGCTGCAGGGCGGGGCACTGATCGACGGTGTGCTGATGACCATGTTCGTCGTCGCCGAGGCGGTGTTCGCCGCGACGATCGCCGCCGCGCTGGGCATCGTGTCGGTCGATCCCGAGCAGCTCGGCACGGTGCGACGCGACGTCGCCATCGTCGGCGCCTTGACCGTGAATGCCCTGGTGCTGCTGATGGGCATCCGCTGGCGCCGCGCCCTGCTGGCACAGCTCGACGAGACGCGCCTGCGCGCCGAGGAGGCGGTGAACGTGAAGAGCCGCTTCCTGGCCAACATGAGTCACGAGATCCGCACGCCGCTGCACGGCATCGTCGGCTCGGCCGAGTTGCTGCGCGGCACGCGGCTCGACGAGGGGCAGCGCCAGGTGCTGCGAGTGCTGCGGCGCAGCTCGTCGGCGCTGCTCGCGCTGGTCAACGACGTGCTCGACCTGTCCAAGCTCGAAGCCGGCCGCATGCGGGTGGAGCAGGAGCGATTCGACCTGCACGACGCCGTCCACGACGCCGCCGAGGTGTTCTCGGCGCAGGCCGAGGCCAAGGGGGTGGACCTGCTGTCGCACTGCGCGGCCGACCTGCCGCAGCACACGGTGGGTGACGCGGCCAGGTTGCGCCAGATCCTGCACAACCTGGTCGGCAACGCGGTGAAGTTCACCGCGGCCGGCGAGGTCCGGGTGTTCGCCGCGCCCGAACGCGGTGCCGACGGCAGCGCCTGGGTGCGCGTGTCGGTGCGCGACAGCGGCATCGGCATGAGCGAGGCGCAGCTGGCCGGGCTGTTCGAGGCCTTCGCGCAGGCCGACCTGTCGACCACGCGTCGCTTCGGCGGCAGCGGGCTCGGCCTGGCGATCGCACGCGAGCTCGCCACGCTGCTCGGCGGCCGCATCGAGGTGCAGAGCCTGCCGGGGCAGGGTTCGACCTTCATGCTGCTGCTGCCGCTGGTCGCCAGCGCGGCGCCGGAGCCGCCAGCGGCGCTGCTCGCCGACATCGAGGTCCACGTGATCAGCCCGAGCCGCAGCCGCCGCGAGGATCTGGCCGAACTGGTGCAGCGCCACGGCGGGCGCTGCGAGACCTTCGACGTGATGGCGGCGGCGGCCGGGGCCTTGCCGCCCGGGGCGCGCCGCATCGTGGTGTGCGACGAGCGCGCGCTGTCCGCCGCCGGCACGACGGCATCGCAATGGAGCGATGACCTTGCCCGTCGCGGCGAACGCGGCGTGCTGCTGGTCGGGCTGGCCGCCGACGCGCGCAGGCTGCCGCGCGAGCTGCTGCCGCTTTACCGGCCGGCGCCGCCTGGGCGCGTCGTCGAGACCCTGCGACGCGCGTTCGACGCGCGGCCACCCGACAGTGCGCGCGCGGACCTCGACGAACCCCTTCATCTGCAGGGCGCTGCATCGCCACGCGTGCTGCTGGTGGAGGACAACCTCGTCAATCAGATGGTCGCGCAGGCCCTGCTCGAACGGCTGGGTGCCACGGTGGTGCTCGCGGGCGACGGCGAGCAGGCCCTGCAGCGCCTGGCGGACGCGGTGTTCGACCTCGTGCTGATGGACTGCCAGATGCCGGTGCTCGACGGCCACCAGTGCGCACGGCGCTGGCGCGAGATCGAGGCGCGGACGCAGCGGCCACGCATTCCGGTGGTGGCGATGACGGCGACGAGCGACGAGGATGCCCGCGAGGCCTGCCTGGCGGCCGGCATGGACGACTTCCTCGTCAAGCCGGTCGCGCAGGCGGATCTCGCCGCGCTGCTGGCACGCGTCGTGCATGGAACTGCGCGGTGATTGGGGTTTTGTTCGATGTCTCGGCACTGGTACGCTTTGCTTCAATGACACCGAGACGTCGTGGATCCGGAGGTAACCGTCGATGGCTGCATCGAATGACCTGGTGACCTTGCCGCGCAGCGGCCTGCCGATCGCGCACATGCGCAGCGTCTACCGCGTCGGCGACGTCGAGCGCCGGCTCGACAAACTGCCGCCCAAGGAGCACGAGAGCCTGCGTTCCACCTACGAGCGCATGATCGAGAAGGGGCCCGAGCGCTTCCAGGTCAAGCCTTCCGGGCTGCCGGTGATGGATCACCTTTACGACGACCTGCCCAACTTTGCGGAGGTGCTCGACGACGTGAAGCGCCAGCTGGCGCTGTGCGAGGACAGCCGCGACGCGCTGGAGATCACCCCGCTACTGCTGCTCGGGCCGCCGGGTGTCGGCAAGACGCACTTCGCGCGGGCGCTGTCGCACCTGTTGGGCACCGGCATGGGCTTCATCTCGATGAGCTCGATGACCGCCGGCTGGGTGCTGTCGGGCGCGTCCAGCCAGTGGAAGGGCGCGCGCCCCGGCAAGGTCTTCGAGACGCTGGTCGATGGCCAGTACGCCAACCCGGTGATGGTGGTCGACGAGATCGACAAGGCCGGCGGCGAGCATGCCTACGACCCGCTCGGCGCGCTGTACAGCCTGCTCGAGCACGACACTGCGCTGTCGTTCACCGACGAGTTCGCCGAGGTGCCGATCGACGCGAGCCAGCTGATCTGGGTGGCCACCGCCAACGATGCACGTGGCATCCCCGAGCCAATTCTCAACCGCATGAACGTCTACGAGGTGCGCGCGCCCGACTTCGAGGCGGCGCGACGCATCGCCTCCAAGCTCTACGCGGGCATCCGCGCCGAGCACGACTGGGGCTCGCGCTTCGAGCCCGAAGCGCGGCCCGAGGTGCTCGACCGCCTGGCCGAGATGGCGCCACGCGAGATGCGCCGGGCCTGGATGACCGGCTTCGGCAATGCCAAGCTGGACAAGCGCGACCACATCCTGCCACGCGACCTGCCCGAAGCCGGGCACAAGCGCAGCGCGATCGGCTTCGTGCAGTAGGCACGGCCCCTGCAGGCCCCACCCGCGAAGAACAAAGGAAACCGAACGGTTCCTGCGCCGAAACACGGCTGCGACCTGCGTCCCCGAAGCTGTCATTCCCGGGCCGCGTGTGCCCGCACATGCCAGGAATGACGATGACCCCGCAACAGACCCACCTGGTCCGGCGCAGCTTCGAGCTCGTCGCCCCGATGGCCGACGAAGCCGCCGCCCTCTTCTACCGCAAGCTCTTCGCCCAGGCGCCCGAGCTCAAACCGCTGTTCATCGGCGACCTGCGCAGCCAGGGGCGCCGGCTGATGGAGATGATCGGCGCTGCCGTGCGACTGCTCGACCACCCTCCGGCGCTGCTGCCGGTACTCGCGCAGCTCGGCGCCCGCCATGCCGGCTACGGCGTGCAGCCGGCCGACTACCGCAGCGTGGGCGTCGCGCTGATCGCCACGCTGGAGGAAGGCCTGGGGGCGGACTTCGACGCCGCCACGCGCGAGGCCTGGCTGGCAATGTACGCGCTGGTCAGCACCTCGATGATGGCGGCCGCGGGACAGGCACGCCGCGCGGCCTGATCAGCCCATCAGCAGCGTGGTCACGCGATCGACCAGATCGGCGCGCCCGAAGGGCTTGTCCAGGCTGCCGCAGCCTGACTCGGCGAGGAACGCCTCCGCGCCGGGCGAGAGCATGTCGCCGGTGACGAAGAGCAGGCGCCGTGCCAGCGACGGCTGGCGTTCGTTCACTTCTCGCCACAGTGCCGTGCCGTCCATGTCGGGCATGCGCAGGTCGCAGACGATGGCGTCGAAGCGCGCCTCCTCCAGCAGTTCCAGCGCCACCGCGCCGGACTCGGCGGTGGCCACCTCGAAACCGGCGCTCTCCAGCATGGCGCGCATGAGCTCGGCGATCTCGGCCTCGTCGTCAACGACGAGCACGCGCGCCGGGCCGGCGCCTTCCGCACCCGCCAGCGCACCGGGTTCGGTGACTTCCCCCGGGCGCCCGCTGATCGGCAGGCTCATGCGGAACACCGCACCGGCGGCGCTGATCTCCAGACCGAGCTGGCCGCCGTGTTCGCGCACCAGCGAACGCGACACCGCCAAGCCCAGCCCGGTGCCGATGCCCTCCGGCTTGGTGGTGAAGAAGGGCTCGAAGATCCTTTCGTGCAGTGCGGGCGGCACGCCGGGGCCGGTGTCGGCCACGCGCAGCCAGACACGCGGTTCGCGGTTGCGGCGGCGCGCCTCCACCCCGGTCGACAGCCTGATGCGCCGCAGGCCCTCCGCCGGCGAGGACACCAACGCCTGCTGCGCGTTCACGAGCAGGTTGAGCACCACCTGGCCGATCTGGTCCGCATCGGCGCTCACCTCGGGCAGCTCCGGCTCGAGCTCCAGCTGCAGCTCGATACCATGGCTGCGCAAGGTGTAGGCGAGCATGTCGGCGGCGGCGCGCGCCAGGTCGTTGAGCTGCACGTTGCGCCGCTCGGTCGGTCTCTGTCGCGCCATGTTGAGAAAGGTGCGCACGATGCGACCGCAGCGCTCCGCGGCCTCGCGGATGCGCTTGGCGTCGCCTTGCAGGTCGGGTGCACCTTCGCACTTCTCTTCGAGCAGGCCGGCGCGGCCCATCACGATGGCCAGCGGATTGTTCAGCTCGTGGGCCACGCCGGCGAGCAGGCTGCCCATGGCGGTGAGCTTCTCGCTCTGCCGCAGCGCCTCGCGCTGGCGCTCGATCTGCTCGGCCGCGGCACGGCGCTCCGAAAGGTCGGTCAGCGAGGCGGTGAAGTGCGACTCGCCGCCCAGGTCGGTGCGCCACAGCACCACCTCGACGGGGAACTCGCTGCCGTCGGCGCGCATCCCCGTCATCTCGACGCGACGGCCCATCATGTGCGGATCGCCGCCCGCGCGCATGCGTGCGATCGCCGCCTCGTGGCCGGCACGGTGGCGCGGAGGGACCGTCACCTCCGCGACCGGGCGACCGATCACCTCGCCGCGACGGCGCCCGAACATCGATTCGGCAGCCGGGTTGAACTCGACGATGCGGCCCTGCGCATCGGTGGAGATGATCGCCGCCAACGCATGGTCGACGATGGCCGACTTCAGCGCCACCGCCTGCAGCTCGCGAGAGCGCGCCTCGCGCGCGGCATCGAAGGTATCACGCGTGAGCTGCATCCAGGGCACCCAGGCCAGCGGCAGCGCCGGCTCGGCAGCGGCGGCGTCGAACGCCTTGCGGTGCAGGTAGTCCACCAGGCGCAGCGAGGGCAGCGCATAGCGCCGCCACAGCATCGTCGCGGTGGCCAGGAAGAGCAGCAGCAGCAGCGCGCCGCCGGCCGCAAAGGGGCCGACGTCGCGCAGCACCAGCTGGCGCACGTGCGCCTCGTCGCTGGCATAGACGGCGCGCCAGGGCGCCACCGACGAAGGACGAGCCGACAGCAGCAGCGCACCGGCGCGCACCGCCAGCGGTGCGCTGGTGGCCTGTGCGAGCGTGTCCGGCGCGATCACCGGCACCGCCGCATCGAGCGCGGAGCCGGCCGGCTCGCTGCGCGCCTTGTAGTCCCACACCAGCGTGCCGTCGCCGTCGAGCACCCAGAAGCGGCCGATGCCCGCCTCGACCTTGGCCCCATCCAGCGCGCCGGCGGGCAGCTCGGCGGTGACCGTGCCGAAGCGCTCCCGCAGGCTCAGCGCGGCAGTGGCGCTGATCACGCCGTCGGGCTGCACGCGCCAGAGCACGGCATCGCGGAACACCAGGCCGTCGTTGCTGGCGCGGGCGTGGCGCGAGGCGAGCGCCCGCAGCGCCTCGGGCACGTCGCGCGCGCCCAGCTCGGCGAGCAGCTGCTCGCTGCCCACCCAGGGGTGGATCCAAAGTTGCGTGGCCGAGGCGTCGATATAGTAGACGCGGCGGAACGCGCCGCGCCCGCTGGTCACCAGGCGGGCCTGCTGCGCGAACAGTGCCGCCAGGTCCACTGCCTCGTGGCGCCAGCGCTCGTCGTGGCGCTGGGGTCCGGCGAGCATCACCTGAGGCGCGCTCTCGTGCAGCACCTCCGGCAGCGCGTCCAGCGTGTAGCCCTGACCGTCCGCAGTGGCGGCGAGCGAGTCGCGGTCCACGGCGACCGCTGGCGCGATGGCCGGCTCCATGGTCGCATTGCGCAGCCGCAGCAGGTTGTCGCGCAGCGGCGCGAGCACCGCGTCCAGCCGCGTGACGCGACGGTCGGTGCTCATGGCAATCTGCCGCTGCGTGCCGACCGAGACGATCTCGAACTGCAGCACCAGCACGTACACCACGGCCGCCAGCACCGGCAGGCCCAGCAGCAGCATCAGCAGCGCGTAGCTTCGGCGCAGGCGGTGCAGCGCCGCGTCCGGCACCGGCTGCGGCAAGGTCACGTGGTCGCCCCGGCTCCAGTGACGTAGACGTAGCCGACGTTGCGCACGGTCTTCAGCACTTCCGGCTTGTCGGGGTTGCGCTCGATCTTGCGGCGCAGCCGCATGATGCGCAGATCGATGGAGCGGTCGAACACGTCCCAGCCGCGGTTGTGCGCCTGCTCCATGATCTGGTCGCGGTTCAGCGGCCGGTTGGGATGTCGCGCGAACAGTGCCAGCAGGTCGTACTCGGCCGCGCTGATCTCGACCTCGGCGCCCTCGGGTCCGAAGAGGCGGCGCTGGTCCAAGTCGAGCTCGCAACGGCCGAAGCGCACGCGTCGCGCCGGCGGCTCGGCGGCCGCCTCGGATGCCGCCGCCGGCGCCACCGCGAGACGGCGCAGCACCGAGCGGGCACGCGCCAGCAGTTCGCGCATCTCGAAGGGCTTGGGCAGGTAATCATCTGCGCCGAGCTCGAGGCCGACGATGCGGTCGACCGACTCGCCAGCGGTGGTGAGCATCACCAGGCCGATGCGCGGATGCGCCTCGCGCAGGAAGCGCGCCAGCGACAGGCCGTTCTCACCGGGCATGTTGACGTCGAGGATGGCCAGATCGGGCACCCGCTCGGCCACCAGCCGCCGCGCCGCGGCAGCGTCCTCGGCCTGACGCACGGTGAAGCCGTGGCGACCGAAATACTCCGCCAGCAGTGCACGCAGCTCCGGCTCGTCGTCGACGACCATCACCACGGGCGGATTCTCGGCAGGGCTCACGTCGCGGACTCCGGCTGCAAAGGCATGCGAGCGCGGATCATATCGAGCGGAGCCGCCCGGCGGTTGCAGCGGCAGCTCGCCGACCAGCATGGCTCAGCGACGCGCCGCGGCAGGGCGCAGGCGCAGCATCGGAAACAGCTCCGCCAGCGCGGCGTCGGCGGCGCTCTGCAGATGCGGGAACAACTCGGCCAGCGCGCGTTCGGCGGCGAAATCGTCGCGCACCGGCGGCCGCGCGGCCTCGGGCAGTCTGGCGCGGCTGCTCGGCGGCAGCACACGGGTGGTCATGGGGTCCATGAGCTTCTCCAACGACATGTTGCTCGGGCTCAGGCGGGCACCACCGCGGCGCCGGATCGCGCCGACATCGATGGGGACGTCTCCAGCAGGTCCTCGGCAAAACACTCGCTGCGGAAGATCACCGGCTCGGGAAGGTGGGATTCCGGCCGGCGCTGCTCCCGCGCCACGGCGTTCACGGGTGCGAGCCGGAGCCAGCCCGTCACGGGCGGGCGCAACATGGTGATGTACGGGTTCATCGAGTCGTCCTCCGTTCGGGCGCAGCGGTCTGCGCGATGGATGGAATGCTCGGCGCCCCAGGTTTCGCGAAGGCTTCACGGCAAGCGCCGTCGTGTTTCATGTGTTGCGCGGTCGCTATCATGGTCCGCATGCCCGTCTCGCTCGCCGGCCAGCTGGTGGTGGCCATCTCGTCGCGCGCCCTCTTCGACTTCGAGGAGGAGAACCAGGTCTTCGAAGCCTCGGACGACCGCGCCTACATGCAGCTACAGCTCCAGCGGCTCGAGCGGGCGGCCAAGCCGGGGGTGGCCTTCTCGCTGGTCAACAAACTGCTGGCCTTCAACGTGCCGGAGCGGCCGCGCGTCGAGGTGGTGATCCTGTCGCGCAACGACCCGGTCTCGGGCATGCGCGTGTTCCGCTCGGCGCGCCACTACGGCCTGCCCATCCAGCGCGGCGTGTTCACGCGTGGCGAGTCTCCGTGGCGCTACCTGCGGCCGTTGGCGGCGAACCTGTTCCTGTCCACCAACGAGGCCGACGTGCGCTCGGCGCTGGCCGCCGGCGTGCCGGCGGCGCGCGTCTACCCGCAGTCGGCGCGCGCCTCCGACGCCCACCCCGACGAGGTGCGCATCGCCTTCGACGGCGACGCGGTGCTGTTCTCCGACGAGGCCGAGCGCGTTTTCCAGCGCGACGGACTGGACGCCTTCCAGGACCACGAGCATCGGCGCGCCGCCACGCCGCTGGCCCCCGGGCCGTTCAAGCCGCTGCTGCAAGCGCTGCAGGAGCTGCAGCGCGAGCCGGCACGCGACATGCGCATCCGCACCGCGCTGGTCACCGCGCGCAGCGCGCCGGCGCACGAGCGCGCGATCCGCACGCTGATGGACTGGAACATCGAGGTCGACGAGGCGATGTTCCTCGGCGGCCTGCCCAAGGGCGAGTTCCTGCGCGAGTTCGAACCGGACTTCTTCTTCGACGACCAGACCGGTCACATCGAGAACGCGGCGCCGCACGTGCCGGCGGGCCACGTGGCCGCCGGCGTGGTCAACGGCTGAGCGGCTCAGCCGAGCAGCCGCGTCGCCAGCCGCTCGATCAGCGGACGTCGCTCCCAGGCCCGCAGCGCGCGCTCCGCGAACTCGTGGCCGCGGGCGTTGAGGCGGTAGTAGTGGACATGCTCGAAACCGTCCGGGTTCTGGAATTCGTCGACCAGCGCATAGGCGGTCAGGGTGCGGAACGTCGTATGCACGACCCCGCCGGCGATGGTGCAGCCACCCCAGATGTCGCCCACATGCACGAGCACATGGCCATGCCGGAGCGCGCGCAGCGCGTCGACGAACTCCCCGCGGTCGGCGATGATGGCCGAGTCGGACATGGCGGTCATGCGGCGATTGAGACGATACGGGACCGATCTTCGACCACCGCGCGCCCGTTGGGCCGCCGGAATAACCCCGTCCCGCACCATCCATTCGGCGCCGCGCGGCCGGCGCGTGACGATGGTCAAGCGCTGCGATGCACATGCCGGCGCAAGGCCGGCAGGTCGAGCACGCGCACACCACCGTATTCGATGGTGATCAGCCCCTCGCCCTGCAGCGAGCGCAGCGCCTCGTTGACGCGCTGGCGCGACAGCCCGACCAGGTAGCCCAGCTCCTGCTGCGTGATGCGCAGCAGCGTGCCGACGCCGGGATAGAGCACCGGGTGGAACAGCGCAGCCAGATTGCGCGCCACGCGGGTGTCCGGGTCGTCGAGGCGATCGATCTCCCGGGCCGCGATGAACTGGCCGAGCCGCTCGTTGAGCTGGTTCATCACGTAGCGGTTGAACGGGATGCTGCGTTCGAGCAGCCACTCGAAGGTGTCGATGTCCACGCCGGCGACCACGCTGGCGCGCAGCGGCTCGATGTTGTAGCGGTAGACCTCGCGCTTGAGCAGCGTGCCCTCGCCGAACCATGCCCCCGGCGGCACGCCGGTGAAGGTGATGGCGAAGCCCAGCGAACTGTCGTTGCTCATCTTCAGCAGGCCGTCGAGCACGCCGAACCAGTAGTTCGCCTGACGGCCGATCTTGCACACATAGTCGCCCGGGGCGGCCTCCACCACCTGCAGCGCGCCGACCACCCGCTCTCGCTCGACGGCGTCGAGCAGGCCGAGCCACGGGATCATCCCGAGTTCGTCCGGCGACGGCAACCGCGCCCGTTGGCGCAGCGGCGGCGGGCGGCTCGGGGTCTCGGTCGAAGCGGGGCTCATGCGCCGGATGGTTGACGGTAGCCTGACAGCGCACCCTGGGGAAAGTCCCCTCGGGGCTGTCCCGGAGATTGTCGTCACAACGACAACCTGGCGTCAAACTTGTTCTTACAGTCCTGCCACCGAGAGGAGACATGCGGTGCAGACGACGTTTCCGCGATTGATGCTCGAACATGCGGCGAAGCGCCCCACGGCGCCGGCCCTGCGCGAGAAGGTGTACGGCATCTGGCAGACCCTGACCTGGGCGGACCTCGCCGATCTCGTGCGCGATCTGGCGGGCGGTCTGGCGGCAGCCGGGCTGAAGCGCGACGACCACATCGTCGTCGTCGGGGACAACCGACCACGCCTGTACGCCTCGATGCTCGCCGCCCAGGCGCTCGGCGCCGTGCCGATCCCGCTGTACCAGGACGCGGCCGCGGCCGAGTTCGTCTTCCCGATCGTCAACGCCGACGTCGGCTTCGCCATCGTCGAGGACCAGGAGCAGGTCGACAAGATGCTCGAGATCCGCGATCGGTGCCCGCTGCTGACGCGCCTCTGGTACGACGACCCGCGCGGCCTGCGCAACTACAGCGAGCCGGGCCTGGCCGCGCTCGACGCGCTGATCGAGGCCGGCCGAGCGCATGCACAGGCCCACCCGGGCTTCTTCGACGCGGAGGTCGCGAAAGGTTCGCCCGGCGACATGGCGGCGATGTTCTTCACCTCCGGCACCACCGGCAACCCGAAGGGCGTGGTGCACACGCACTT
Source organism: uncultured Piscinibacter sp. (assembly GCF_937952055.1). Classification (GTDB taxonomy): domain Bacteria; phylum Pseudomonadota; class Gammaproteobacteria; order Burkholderiales; family Burkholderiaceae_C; genus Piscinibacter. Next base: position 401,276 of record NZ_CALFYO010000019.1, on the reverse strand, counting down.
CACGCTGCTCGACCGCGCCAAGGCGGGTGCCGACTTCGACCAGCTGTCCGAGCGTGAGGAGGTGCTGGCCTACCTGCCGCCGGCCTGGATCGGCCAGAACATCTTCAGCTACGCGCAGTGGCTGGCCTGCGGCTACGTGGTCAACTGTCCCGAGTCGGCAGCGACGGTGACGATCGACCTGAAGGAGATCGGTCCGACCTACTACTTCGCGCCGCCGCGCGTCTTCGAGGGCCTGCTGACCAGCGTGATGATCCGCATGGAGGATGCCAGCGCGATCAAGCGCGGCCTGTTCCACCACTACATGGCGGTGGCGAAGAAGGTTGGCCCGGCACTGATGGACGGCAAGCCGGTCGGACTGATGGACAAGCTCGGTTACGCCCTGGGCAACTTGCTCGTCTACGGGCCGCTGCGCAACACGCTGGGCCTGTCGCGCGTGCGCGTGGCCTACACCGCCGGCGAGGCGATCGGCCCCGACCTGTTCACCTTCTACCGCTCCATCGGCATCAACCTGAAGCAGCTCTACGGCTCGACCGAGACCGCGGTGTTCGTGTGCCTGCAGCCCGACCACGAGGCCAAGGCCGACACCGTGGGCGTGCCGATTGCCGGGGTGGAGGTGAAGCTCACCGACAGCGGCGAGATCCTCATCAGGTCGCCGGGGCTGCTCAAGGAGTACTACAAGAACCCGGCCGCCACCGCCGAGGTGCTCGATGCCTCCGGCTGGTATCACACCGGCGATGCCGGCTTCCTCGATGCCGGCGGCCACCTGAAGATCATCGACCGCGCCAAGGACGTCGGCCGCCTCATGGGCGGTGGCAACGACGGCGCGATGTTCGCGCCCAAGTACGTGGAGAACAAGCTGAAGTTCTTCCCGCACATCAAGGAGGCGGTGGCCTTCGGCGACAAGCGCGAGCGCGTCTGCGCCTTCATCAACATCGACGTCGAGGCGGTGGGCAACTGGGCGGAGAAGCGCGGCCTGCCCTACGCGGGCTACACGGACCTGGCGCAGAAACCCGAGGTCTACGATCTGGTGCGCGAGTGCGTCGAGAAGGTCAACGCCGACCTCGCCGCCGACACCATGCTCGCCGGCAGCCAGGTCAGCCGCTTCCTGATCCTGCACAAGGAGCTCGACGCCGACGACGGCGAGCTCACGCGCACGCGCAAGGTGCGCCGCGGCTTCATCGGAGAGCGCTACCAGGTGCTGGTCGATGCGCTGTACGGCGGCAAGAGCGAGCAGTACGTCGAGACCCAAGTGAAGTTCGAGGACGGCCGCACCGGCATGGTCTCGGCGACGCTGAAGATCGCCGACGCGAAGACGTTCCCGAGCATGAAGAAGGCAGCCTGACCGTGGCAGAACGCAAGATCGGCGAGGTCATCCTCGACGTGCAGAACATCTCGCTGCGCTTCGGCGGGGTGAAGGCGCTGACCGACATCAGTTTCGACGTGCGCGAGCACGAGGTGCGCGCCATCATCGGCCCGAACGGCGCCGGCAAGAGCTCGATGCTCAACTGCATCAACGGCGTCTACACGCCGCAGGACGGTTCGATCACGCTGCGCGGCCAGACCTTCACGCACATGAACTCGCGCCAGGTCGCCGAGATGGGCATCGCGCGCACCTTCCAGAACCTGGCGCTGTTCAAGGGCATGAGCGTGCTGGACAACATCATGACCGGCCGCAACCTGCGCATGAAGAGCAACATCTTCCAGCAGGCGATCCGCTGGGGCGCGGCCGAGCGCGAGGAGATCGCGCACCGCGAGTTCGTCGAGCGCATCATCGACTTCCTCGAGATCCAGGCCTACCGCAAGACGCCGGTGGGCCGCCTGCCATACGGACTGCAGAAACGCGTCGACCTCGGCCGCGCGCTGGCCATGGAGCCCAGCCTGCTGCTGCTGGACGAGCCGATGGCCGGCATGAACGTGGAGGAGAAGCAGGACATGAGCCGCTTCATCCTCGACGTCAACGACGAGTACGGCACCACCATCGTGCTGATCGAGCACGACATGGGCGTGGTGATGGACATCTCCGACCGCGTCGTCGTGCTCGACTACGGCAAGAAGATCGGCGACGGCACGCCCGAGGAGGTTCGCAAGAACCCGGACGTCATCAACGCCTACCTCGGAACGAGTCACTGACCATGGCATTCTTTCTTGAGACCCTGATCGGCGGGCTGATGGCCGGCATGCTGTACTCGCTGATCGCGCTCGGCTTCGTGCTCATCTTCAAGGCCAGCGGCGTGTTCAACTTCGCACAGGGCGCGATGGTGCTGTTCGCCGCGCTGGCGATGGCGCGCTTCTCGGAGTGGATCCCCGCCGGCCTGGGCATCGAGAGCAAGGTGCTGGGCAACGTGCTGGCCTTCGTCGCCGCGATGGCCGTGATGGTCATCGTCGCCTGGCTGATCGAGCGGCTGGTGCTGGGCAAGCTGGTCAACCAGGAGGGCATCACGCTGCTGATGGCCACGCTGGGCATCACCTACTTCCTCGATGGCTTCGGCCAGACACTGTTCGGCAGCCAGATCTACAAGATCGACGTCGGCCTGCCCAAGGACCCGCTGTTCCTGCTCGACAGCGTGTTCCAGGGCGGCATCCTGGTCAGCCAGGAAGACCTCTACGCCGCGGTGATCGCCGCCGCACTGGTGGCGGCGCTGAGCCTGTTCTTCCAGAAGACCGCCACCGGCCGCGCGCTGCGCGCGGTGGCCGACGACCACCAGGCCGCGCAATCGATCGGCATCCCGCTGAACCGCATCTGGGTGATCGTGTGGAGCGTGGCCGGCTTCGTCGCGCTGGTGGCCGGCATCATCTGGGGCAGCAAGCTGGGCGTGCAGTTCTCGCTGTCGCTGGTGGCGCTGAAGGCGCTGCCGGTGGTCATCCTCGGTGGGCTGACCTCGGTGCCCGGCGCCATCATCGGCGGGCTGATCATCGGCGTGGGCGAGAAGCTTTCCGAGGTCTACATCGGGCCGATGTTCGGCGGCGGCATCGAGATCTGGTTCGCCTATGTCCTCGCACTTCTCTTCCTGCTCGTGAGACCGCAAGGCCTCTTCGGCGAGAAGATCATCGACCGGGTCTGACACCATGCTGTACAGAGAAAACGGCCAGTTCAAGACCAGCTACCGTGCCGACCAGGCGGTCTTCCCGATCGCCCAGGACCGCATCGCCATCGGCGCGCTGCTCGCCTTCGCGATCGTCGTCGTGCCTTTCGTCGCGCCGGAGTACCTGTTTCGCGCCATCCTGATCCCCTTCCTGATCCTCTCGCTGGCCGCGCTGGGACTGAACATCCTGGTCGGCTACTGCGGGCAGATCTCGCTGGGCACCGGCGCCTTCATGGCGGTGGGCGCCTACGCGGCCTACAACTTCCAGGTGCGCATCGAGGGCATGCCGCTCATTGCCTCGCTGCTGATGGGCGGCGTGTGCGCCACCGCGGTAGGCGTGCTGTTCGGCATCCCGTCACTGCGCATCAAGGGCCTGTACCTTGCGGTGGCGACGCTGGCGGCGCAGTTCTTCACCGACTGGGCCTTCCTGCGCATCAAGTGGTTCACCAACGACTCGGCGTCGGGCTCGGTCAGCGTGGCCGGCCTGAACGTGCTCGGGCTGCCGATCGAGACGCCGGTGCAGAAGTACCTGTTCTGCCTGGCCTTCCTGATCGTCTTCGGCATGCTCGCCAAGAACCTCGTGCGCGGCCACATCGGCCGCGAGTGGATGGCGATCCGCGACATGGACGTGGCCGCCGCCGTGATCGGCATCCGCCCGGTCTACGCCAAGCTCACCGCGTTCGCGGTCAGTTCCTTCATCGTCGGTGTGGCCGGCGCGCTGTGGGGCTTCGTGCACCTCGGCTCCTGGGAGCCGGCCGCCTTCAACATCGACCGATCGTTCCAGTTGCTGTTCATGGTGATCATTGGCGGGCTGGGCTCGATCATGGGCAGCTTCTTCGGCGCGGCGTTCATCGTCGTGCTGCCGATCGTGCTCGACAACCTGCCCTACTGGTTCGGCATCCCGATCGACACCGCGCTGGCCTCGCATCTGACCTTCATGATCTTCGGCGCGCTGATCGTCTTCTTCCTGATCGTCGAGCCGCATGGCCTCGCCCGGCTGTGGTCGATCGGCAAGGAGAAGCTGCGCCTGTGGCCTTTCCCGCACTGATTTCTCACCCACGCACCGACGAGTGCTCTTTCCACCCCTGGAGGCAGACATGACATTCAAGTCCATCACGACGGCCGCGGTCCTCGCGGCAGCCGGCGCGGCCAGCCTGGCCACGAGCACCGCCTTCGCGCAGGCGAAGGAGCAGTTCTTCCCGGTGCTGGTCTACCGCACCGGTGCCTACGCGCCCAACGGCATCCCGTTCGCCAACGGCTACGTCGACTACCTCAAGCTGATCAATGCGCAAGGCGGCATCAACGGCGTGAAGGTGACGTTCGAGGAGTGCGAGACCGGCTACGCGACCGACAAGGGCGTGGAGTGCTACGAGCGCCTGAAGGGCAAGGGCGCGACGGTGTTCCAGCCGCTGTCCACCGGCATCACCTTCGCGCTGACCGAGAAGGCACCTGGCGACAAGATCCCGCTGATCACCGCCGGCTACGGCCGCAGCGAGAGCACCGACGGCATGGTGTTCAAGTGGAACTTCCCGCTCACCGGCACCTACTGGGACGCCGCCGACATCCTGGTGCAGCACGTCGGCAAGAAGGAAGGCGGCCTCGACAAGCTCAAGGGCAAGAAGATCACCCTCGTCTATCACGACAGCCCCTACGGCAAGGAGCCGATCCCGCTGCTGCAGGAGCGCAGCAAGATGCACGGCTTCGACCTGCAGTTGATCCCGGTCACCCATCCCGGCGTGGAGCAGAAGGCCGCCTGGCTGCAGATCCGCCAGAACCGTCCGGACTACGTGTTCCTGTGGGGCTGGGGCGTGATGAACTCCACCGCGCTGAAGGAAGCGGTGGCCACCGGCTATCCGCGCGACAAGATGTACGGCGTGTGGTGGGCCGGCGCGGAGCCGGACGTGAAGGACGTGGGTGACGGCGCCAAGGGCTACAACGCGCTCGCGCTGCAGCACGGCGCCGAGCCGAACGCCAAGGTCGTGAAGGAGATCCTCGACAAGGTGCACGGAAAGGGCCAGGGCACGGGGCCGAAGGAAGAGGTCGGCCAGGTGCTGTACATGCGCGGCCTGATGGCGGCAATGCTGTCCATCGAGGGCGTCAAGCGTGCGCAGGAGCGCTACGGCAAGGGCAAGGTGATGACCGGCGAGCAGGCACGCTGGGGCTACGAGAACCTCGCGCTCGACCAGAAGAAGCTCGACTCGCTGGGCTTCGCTGGCGTGATGCGGCCGATCAGCACCTCCTGCGCCGACCACCGCGGCGCCACCTGGGCGCGCATCCACACCTGGGACGGCGCGAAGTGGAACTTCACCTCCGACTGGTACGAGAGCGACGCGTCGATCATCAAGCCGATGATCAAGAACGCCGCCGACAAGTACGCCGCGGAGAAGAAGCTGAACCGCCGTACGCCCGAAGACTGCCAGTCCTGACCCACCCCCGGAGCGGCTGGCGCCGCGCCCCCTCGAGGGGGCGCCGCCAGCGGCCCGGCAAAGCCAGCTCCGCGGCGACTGCTTGATCGCACCGAGACACCATGAGCAACATCATCCTCAATGTGAATGGCATCGAGGTCATCTACAACCACGTGATCCTCGTGCTCAAGGGCGTCAGCCTGCAGGTGCCCGAGGGCGGCATCGTGGCCCTGCTCGGCGGCAACGGCGCGGGCAAGACGACCACGCTGCGGGCGGTGAGCAACCTGCTGGCCGGCGAACGCGGCGAAGTGACCAAGGGCTCGATCGAGCTGCGCGGCGAGCGCATCGAGAAGCTCTCCACCGCCGACATGGTCGAGCGCGGCGTGATCCAGGTGATGGAGGGGCGGCACTGCTTCGCGCACCTCACCATCGAGGAGAACCTGATGACCGGCGCCTACACCCGCCGCGACGGCAAGGCGGCGGTGGCAGCCACGCTGGAGAAGGTCTACAACTATTTCCCGCGCCTGAAGACGCGCCGCTCGTCGCAGGCAGCCTATACGTCCGGCGGCGAGCAGCAGATGTGCGCCATCGGCCGCGCGCTGATGGCCAACCCGAAGATGGTGCTGCTCGACGAGCCCTCGATGGGGCTGGCGCCGCAGATCGTCGAGGAAGTGTTCGAGATCGTGAAGGACCTGAACACCAAGGAGAAGGTCACCTTCCTGCTCGCCGAGCAGAACACCAACATCGCGCTGCGCTATTCCGACTACGGCTACATCCTGGAAAACGGCCGCATCGTGATGGACGGCGAGGCGAAGATGCTGCGCGAAAACGAGGACGTCAAGGAGTTCTACCTCGGCGTCGGCGGCGGCGACCGCAAGAGCTTCCGCGACGTGAAGAGCTACAAGCGCCGCAAGCGCTGGCTGGCATGAGCGCGGACGAGTTCGGCTTCGCGCCGCCGCCGTTCAAGCCGGACGAGGCGCTGCAACGTGCGAGGCGCGACCTGCGCGAGCTCGGGCTGAGCGAGCGCGAAGGCCGCTTCGAGCGACGCGGCGTGCTCATCGCCAGGCTCGCGGTGGACGGTGCCACGCTGAAGGCCGCGGTGGTGAAGCGTCCGAGCCGCAGCAGCCCCGAGTGGAGCGAGAGGACGCTGCGCGACAGTGTCGGGCTGCGCGACTTCGTCGCCGACCTGAAGAAGAAGCTCGCCAGCTGGAGCGACCGCGATGACTGAACATTTCGACCCGCTGGAAGCGCGCCCGGCCGCCGCGCGCGAGGCGGCGCTGATGGCGGCGCTGCCCGCGCAGGTGGCGGCGGCGCAGCGGACGGCCGCCTTCGGCGAGCTGCTCGCCGGCATCGACGCCGCGGGCATCACCTCGCGCGACGCACTGGCCACGCTGCCGGTGCTGCGCAAGCATGAACTGCTGGAGCGCCAGAAGGCGCAGCGCGCCCAGGATCCGTTCGGCGGCTTCTCCGCGATCGGCTGGAGCGGGTTGCGTGCGCCGAAGGGCGCCAGGCGCGTCTTCCAGTCGCCCGGCCCGATCTACGAACCCGAGGGCAGCGCCCCCGACTACTGGCGCATCGGCCGCGCGCTCTTCGCCGCTGGCTTCCGCGCTGGCGACCTGATCCACAACAGCTTCAGCTACCACCTCACGCCGGCCGGCTCGATGATGGAGACCGGCGCGCATGCAGTCGGCTGCACGGTGTTCGCCGGCGGCGTGGGCAACACCGAGCTGCAGTTGCAGGCCATGCAGGAGCTGCGTCCGCACGGCTACTGCGGCACGCCGAGCTTCCTGCGCATCGTCTTCGAGAAGGCCGCCGAGGCAGGCATCGCCCTGCCCTCGCTGACCAAGGCGCTGGTCAGCGGCGAGGCTTTCCCGCCCAGCCTGCGCGACTGGCTGGCCGAGCGCGGCGTGCAGGCCTACCAGTGCTATGCCACCGCCGACGTCGGCCTGGTGGCCTACGAGACCAGCGCGCGGCAGGGCCTGGTGCTCGACGAAGGCGTGATCCTGGAGATCGTGCGTCCCGGCACCGGCGACCCGGTGCCCGACGGGGAAGTCGGCGAGGTGGTGATCACCGTGCTGCACGCCGACTACCCGATGATCCGCTTCGGCACCGGCGACCTCTCCGCGGTCTGGCCCGGCGCCTGCCCGACCGGCCGCACCAACACCCGCATCAAGGGCTGGCTGGGCCGCGCCGACCAGACCGCCAAGGTGCGCGGCATGTTCGTGCACCCCAGCCAGGTGGCCGAGGTGGCGCGCCGCCACCCGGAGGTGCAGCGCGCACGTCTGGTGGTGGCCGGCGAGATGGCCAACGACACGATGACGCTGCAGGTCGAGGTGACAGGCACGCCCGAGGGACTGGCCGCGAGGATCGCCGACAGCGTGCGCGACGTGACCAAGCTGCGCGCCGACGTGGTTCTCTGCTCGGCCGGCAGCCTGCCCAACGACGGCAAGGTGATCGAGGACGCGCGCAGCTACAAGTAGACTCAGCGGACGGGCGGAGGCCGGGAGCCGAGAGCCTCGGCGCCCGGCGGCAGCAGCGCCTTCACGCCGGCCTGCAAGGCCGCCCGCAATGCCGGATCGAGGTCGGCGCGGGTGAGCAGCGCCAGATCCACGGTCACACGCTCCTTCAGCGCCCGCCGCGCGACGCCGGCGTAGTGCCGCACCGCCAGCGGCTCCGGCACCAGCGTACAACCTGCTCCTGCTCCGATGCGGGCCAGCACCGCGATGACGTCGGCGGCCGGTGCCTCCTGGCGCGGCACGAAGCCGTGCTCGCGATACTGCCGCTGCAAGTGATCCCAGAGCGCCCGATTGGCGGAGCGCCGGAAACGATAGAACGGCGGCACGTCGTTCAGCTCGGCGAGCGACAACGAACGTCGCCGCGCCAGATCGGAGCCGGCCGGCACGACCGCCGCCATGCGCAGGCGCGCCACGGCGACCGCATCGGCGCCGGCCTGCTGCAGCGGTGCCGCGACCAGCGCCGCGTCCAGCCGCCCGGCGCTCAGCGCCGCCAGGGCCTCGTGGCTGGCCATCAGTTCGCTCTCGACACTCGCCACGAGACCACGCCGACGCAGTTGCTGATCCAGCGCGGACATCTTGTTGAGGTTCAACCAGCCGAGCAGACCCACACGGAGCCTCGGCAGCCCGTCACCCAGGGACGCGACACGCTGCAGCGCCGCCTGCGTGGACGCCAACAGGCTGCGGAACTCGGCCAGGGCCCGCTCGCCGGCCGGCGACAGACGCACCTGGCGCGGCCCTCTCACGAGCAGCGTCACACCGAGCGCGGCCTCCAGCTCGGCGATCTGGCGCGACAGGGGCGGCTGGGAGATGTGCAGGCGCTCGGCGGCACGGCCGAAGTGCAGCTCCTCGGCCACCGCCACGAAGTAGCGCAGGTGTCGCAGGGTGACGGGGTTGATCATGCGTGCGCCCGGGGCAGGGCCGTTGATCGATACCTGGAAAGTATTGCAGAGAAGGTATTTCCGCCGCAGGGACACGCCACCTAGAGTGCCGCGCCACGGCCCGGAGCCTGGGCTGGCCGACGAGAGACCTCCATGCAACGACGCGATTTCCTGGCTGCGCTCACCCTGCCCCTTGTCGGGCTCACGGGCTGCGGCGGCACGAGCCCCTCGCTTGACTTCCGCACCACGCGGCGGGTCGGCGAGCTGGCCGTCTCCAACCACGCCTCGGTCACCGCCGCCGACGGCAGCGTGATCGTCATCGGCGGCGACCGCGGGTTGAGTACGCTGTCCGACGCGGTGGACCGCTTCGAGCCGTCCGCCGCGCGACTGGCCCGCATCGCCACGCTCAGCAGCGGACGGGACGGCCACCAGGCCTTGCTGCTGCAGGACGGCCGCATCCTGGTCAGCGGTGGACAGGTCGCCATGGCGGACGGTCGCATCGCCGAGCTGATCGACCCGCTGCGCGGCACGGTGAACGCGGCCGGACACCTGAACCTGCACCGCCGCGCGCATGCCATGACGCTGCTGAACGACGGACGCGTGCTCGCCAGCGGTGGCGTCGGACGCGACAGCGTCGAGCTGTGGGATCCGCAGCACCAGACCTGGCGCCTGCTGCCCTCGCGCATGCAGCACGCGCGTGCCGGCCACAGCGCCACCTTGCTGGCCGACGGCTGCGTGCTGCTGGTTGGCGGCGACGCCGGCGGGTACCCCGACTACCGCTTCGCGGAACTGTGGGATCCCCGCACCGAGGCGTTCACGCCGCTCGACGCCGGCATCGAGGAGCCGCGCATGCTGCATGCGGCCTGGCGGACCAGCACGGGCGACGTGATCATCGTCGGCGGCGAAATCGCACGCGGCAGCGAACTCGTGCCCCTGGCCAGCGCGTGGCGTTACGAGGCCGCCACCTCGCGCTTCGACAGGGCACCGGGCTTGGCCACGGCTCGCACCCTGATGGCCGTTGTCCCCACCGGCAACGACCACGTGCTCCTCATCGGCGGCCAGACCGCGGGCCAACTCGCCTCTCGCAGCCTGAGCGCCTGGAGCGACGATGTCGGCGAAGCACCCTTGCCCGAGCTGCCCTCTGCACGCGTGTGGCACACCGCCAACCCGCTGGCGGATGGCCGTGTGCTGGTGATCGGCGGTGAAAACGGCCGCGGGGGCTTCGCCTCCGACATCCTCGTCGTGGAGTGATCCCCCCGTCCGGCCGGCGTCATGGCCGACGCGCGGTGCGGCACCGTCGCTCGCGACCGAGGGCGAACCCGGGCAGTGCGATCCAGGGCGCCCTTCTAGACTGGCGTCTCGCCACGCCGATCACCGGGAGACGTCAAATGCAAGGGCGAACCACAGGCTGCTGTCATCACGGGTGGGTCTTGTGGCGATGCCTGATGGCGCCGCCCGTCGGTGGCTGCGGAGGCTCGGCGCCCCACTCAGCGCCTGGCGACACGCCACGCTGAGGCCGAGGCATGACGCAGCCCTCGACGCATCCAGCATCGCCCGAAGGTGTCCGCCACGTCGTGCTCGCGCTTCTGGCCCAACTCGCTCCCGAGGCGGATCTACGCGCTCTGCGACCCGATCGACCGCTGCGCGAGCAGATCGACCTCGATTCGATGGACTGGTTGAACCTCGCCGTCGGGGTGCACGAGCGTCTGAGCGTGGCGATTCCCGACGAGGCGCTCGCCCGGCCGTTCACGCTGGACGCCTTGGTGGCGCTCGTCGCGTCGCTGTCGCCGACGCCGCGCGCCGCGACGCTTGCGCTGCCACGGCATCACAGCCTCGACGGCGTGGACGTCGTGCTGCGAACCATGGCGGCCGAGGACGCACCGATGGAGGCGGAGTTCGTTCGACGCCTCTCCGAGCTGTCGCGCTACAAGCGTTTCATGGGGACGGTGCGCGAACTCCCGGGGGCGAAGCTGCGCTACCTGACCGATGTCGACGGCGTGCACCACGTCGCCCTGGTCGCCACGACGCTGCGCGACGGGCGCGAGCTACAACTCGGCGTGGCACGCTACGTGGTCGAGCCCTCGGGCACCGCCTGCGAGTTCGCGGTTGCCGTCGACGACGCCTGGCAGGGCAGCGGGCTGGCCGGCATCCTGATGCACGCGCTGATCGACATCGCACGCCAGCACGGCCTGGCCATCATGGCTGGCAGTGTGCTCGCCACCAATCTGCCAATGCTGCGTTTCGCGCGCCAGATCGGCTTCGAGGTCCAGACCGACCCCGACGATGCGAAGACACGCCGCGTGGTGCTCAAGCTCTGAGCAAGCGTCGGCCCGCTCGGATGCCGCAGCCCGCGGCCTTGCCTATCATCGCATCCGCCCCCTACGACGAGGCTGCCTGCATGCGAACCTCAATGCTCACCGCCGTGCTGGCGCTGCAGCTCGCCCTGCCCCCGGCGCTCGAGGCGCGCGCACCTGCGCCGCCGCGACCGGTCACGCCGCGCGGGCCGCTCGCCGCCGAAGAACTGAACAACATCGCCGTCTTCAAGGCGGCCTCGCCGTCGGTGGTCAACATCACCGCGCTCGGCCTGGAGCGCGACCTGTTCTCGCTGAACGTGCAGCAGGTGCCTCAGGGCACCGGCACCGGCTTCGTGTGGGATGCGCAGGGCCACGTCGTCACCAACTTCCACGTCATCCAGCAGGCCAGCGGCGCACGCGTGACGCTGGCCGACCAGACGAGCTACAAGGCCGACCTGGTCGGCGCCTTCCCGGACCGCGACATCGCCGTGCTGAAGATCACCGCGCCGCCGTCCAAGCTGCGCCCGCTGCCGGTTGGCAGCAGCCGCGACCTCCAGGTCGGCCAGCAGGTCTACGCCATCGGCAACCCCTTCGGGCTGGACCAGACGCTGACCACCGGCATCGTCAGCGCGCTGAATCGCGAGATCGAGTCGGTGACGCGGCGCATGATCCGGGGCGCGATCCAGACCGATGCCGCCATCAACCCAGGCAACTCGGGCGGCCCGCTGCTCGACACGGCCGGCCGGCTGATCGGCGTGAACACCGCCATCTTCAGCCCCTCGGGCGCGAGCGCAGGCATCGGTTTCGCGATTCCGGTCGACGAGGTCAACCGCATCGTGCCGCGCCTCATCCGCGACGGCCGCATGGTGCGCCCTGCGCTGGGCATCACCGCCGGCACGCCCGACATCAACCGCGCGCTCGGGCTGCCCAAGGGCGTGGCGCTGCTGCGCGTGCATCGCGGCGGGCCCGCGGCGCAGGCGGGCCTGAAAGCCTTCGGCCGTGGCGATGCCGGCATCGTGCCGGGAGACGTGCTGACTGCGATCAACGACGACGCGGTGGAGAACGCCGACGACATGCTCACTGCGCTGGAGAAGCTCAACCCGGGTGACACGGCCACGCTGACGCTTTGGCGCGCCGGCGCGACGCGCAAGGTCACGGTGACGCTGGCCGAGTCGGAGGACTGAGCGCAGCCCGAAACGCTGTCGGCGAGCGCCCGCTGTGCCGCTTGAACGCGGCCGAGAAGTGGTACGGGTTGGCGAAGCCGAGCCGCTCGGCGATCACCTTCAGCGGCAGCCCGGTGGCCAGCAGCCAGTACTCGGCCTGCCGCATGCGCACGCGGTTCACCTGCTCGGCGGGCCCGCAGCCCCAGGTCTGCACGCACAGTCGGTGCAGGTGGCTGCGCGAGCAGGCCAGTCGCGCGCACAGTTGCTCGACGCTCCAGTCCGCGGCCGGCTGCGCCTCCACCTCGTCGAACAGCGCGTGCAATGCGGCGGTGCCGCTCCCGGTCGACGGCACGCCGAGCGAGAACGCGCGCCGCAGCCACGCCGCGAACGCTTCGCCGAGCGCGCGGCGCAGCCCCGCGGTGAGCGGATCGTCGCCGAAGCGCTCCAGGTGCAGCAGCGTCAGCAGCGGGCCCAGGGCAGAGAACTCGGCGGCGCGGCACACCCTGGCCTGGCCTGGAAGACCCCGCCACAGGGCCGGGTCGAGCAGCGCCCAGGCGGTGCGCCAGGGCGCACCGCGTCGCGTGCGCAGCACGTAGGGCTGGCCGGCGGGCACGAGAAGCACCGTGCCCTCGTCGAGCACGGCGGGTGCCTCGACCCCGCCGCCGAGGCCCGCGCCGCTCAGCGTGATCTCGACGAGATGGCGGTCCAGGCAACGCTCGACGCGGTAGTGCCCGGCCAGGTCAGACAGGCCCGCAGCGGCAATGCCCAGGCCCGTCAGCGCCGGGAAGCCGGCACGGCAGAAGTAGCGCTCCTGGCACTGCGGCCCCAGTTCGATGATCTCCGTAGGTGGCAACAAATCGACATCTCGAAAGGATGGGATGACATTTTCTTCGATGGACATCGGCGCCAGCATTGCCACTTCATGAAAGACGATCCGACATCCCGCACGCACGACTCGCTCGACACGCACTGGCGCCAGGTGCTGCACCTCGGCTGGCCGATCAGCGTGCAGGCCTTGGCCACCGCCTCGTTCGCGCTGGTCGACATGGCGATGGTGCAGCGACTCGGTCCCGAGGCGGTGGCCGCCGTCGGGCTGGCCGGCCGCGGCCTGTTCGTGCTGACGATGATGCTGGCCGGACTGGCCAACGGTGCTGCCGTGCTGCTGAGCCAGTACGCCGGCCGCGGCGAGTCGCGCCCCGGCGCGCGGCTGCTGCGCTGGGTGGCGCTGGTCACGCTGGCGATCACGCTGCCAGCCTGCGCGCTGGCGCTGGCCGTGCCCGGCAAGGTGGCCGGCTGGCTGGTGAGCGACGCGGCCGTGGCCGCACCGCTGGCGGCATTCCTCCACGCGGTGGCGTTGTCGATTCCGCTGTCGGCGCTGACCGCGGCGCTGGCCACCGTCAGCCGCTGCCATGGCGACAGCCGCTCGCCGATGTTCGCCGGGCTGGCCGGCCTGGGCGCCAACGCGGCCCTCGACGCCATGCTGATCTTCGGCCTGGCCGGCGCGCCGGCGCTGGGCGTGGCCGGTGCCGGCTGGGCCACCAGCGCGGCGCGCGCGCTGGAGCTGGCGCTGCTGCTCGCGGCGATGAGCCGGCCCGGCATGCCCGCACGCGCGTTGCTGGCCGCGCTGCTCGAGCGCGGCTGGCGCAGCCCCGGCCTGGTCGCGCTGGCCGCGCCCTTCATGCTGCAGGAACTGATCTGGTCGGGCAGCGCACTGGCCTACGGCATGGTGTTCGCCGCGATGGACGCGAAAGCGCTCGCCATGGTCAGCCTGCTTGCGCCGGTCGAAGGACTGATGGTCACGCTCTTCGTCGGCGGCGCGGTGGCCTGCGGCATCGTCGTCGGGCGGCTGCTCGGCCGGCAGCGCTTCGCCGCGGCGCAGTGCCTCGCCCAGCGCGCGCTGAGGCGCTTCGGGCTGGCAGCGGTGCCGGTGTGCGCATTCGCGGCGGTCGGCGCCGGCCTCGTGATCGCCAGGCTGCCCTGGCTCGAGGGTCAGCAGGCGGTGCTCTGGACGACGCTGGCGCTGTCGGCCGTCACCGTCACCGTGCGCGTGGTCGCGATGACCCTCGTGCTCGGGATCCTGCGCGCCGGCGGCGACCGTCGCGGCGTGCTGATGGTGGAACTGGTCGGCACAGTGGCCGTCGGCCTGCCGCTGGTGACGCTGGCCGCGTTGCGCTGGGGCTTCGAGCTGCCGCAGGTGCTTGCGCTGCTGCTCGCGGTGGAGGCGGGCAAGATGGGCGCGCTGTGGCGGCGGATGCAGCGCGGGGTGTGGCGGCGCTCGCTGCTGCCGCAGCCGGGCGAGCGCGCCACGCCGATGCTCTGCGCCGGCGCGAACTGATCGCGCGCGGCGCGAGCACCGGAGTTCAGAGCGGGCGGATGCGCGAGGCCTGCGGGCCCTTCTGGCCCTGCGTCACCTCGAACTGCACGCGCTGGTTCTCGGCGAGCGTCTTGAAGCCCTCGCCCTGGATTTCCTTGAAGTGGGCGAAGAGGTCCTTGCCGCCGCTGTCGGGGGCGATGAAGCCGAAGCCCTTGCCTTCGTTGAACCATTTGACGGTTCCGGTTTCGATGGTCATGTTGTCGTTCCTTGATGGATTCGTGGTGGAAGTGCCCCAGCTCTCGCTGGTGCGTGCAAGCAGCATCCGGATGTGGAGGCTGATGTTCGGGAAGGCCGCGATGCCGTTCATCAACGACGCTGCGGCGGCCTCGCCGAGGTCGGGGGGCCGCGGCGCTCGAGGTGGCGGAAGGTGATGCGGCCCTTGGTGAGATCGTAGGGCGACAGCTCCAGCGAGACGTTGTCCCCGGCGAGGATGCGGATGTGGTGCTTGCGCATCTTGCCGCCGGTGTAGGCGATGAGCTTGTGGCCGTTGTCCAGCGTCACCCGAAAGCGCGAGTCCGGCAGGATCTCGTTGACGACGCCTTGCATCTCGATCAGCTCTTCCTTGGCCATGGGTTCACTCGAAGGTTGTGGAGAAAGGGGTGCCGCGCGGTGTGGGCGCGCCGATCCACGCGAGGCCCTGGGCCGTCGCATAACGCTCGGCGGCGTCGCGGGATTCGAAGACGGGCAGCAGGCGCAGCACGCGGTCGTGCGTGGTGCTCCCGCGCCCGGAGCGGATGGACACCGAGGCCGCGTAGCGGCCGCAGTGGGTGGAGCGGGTCAAGGGAGAAACAAGGTATTTCCCGACCTGGAAGGATGGCTGGATAACGAACTCTCGGTGGCGCTGCCTCCGGATGGAAGCGACGCGGTCTGACACAAGGCGTGCACTCGGCACGCGGGCGGCGGATGAACTCTTTCCCGCAGCTGGCCGGCAGGGCTGTTCGCTGCCGGCGAGGGGCGACCAGAACGAGATGGCGACCGCGGTCGGTCAGTGCTCTGGCGTAGGAGGGAGATCAACTCGTGATCTCAGCGCGGCGGTGGCAACCTGCTGGAGGCGAATGCCGGAACCGCGTCGATGCGGGATTGTACCACCTGGAGCATCTGCCGCGCCGGCCCTAGCTCGAAGGGGGCGCCGCAGGCGCCATGTTGCGCACGGCTTCGGACGGGTCCTGCTCAAGCCGGGACAGCGACAGCTCCCAGGTCTTGATCGCCCAATAGGCGCCAAAGGTCCAGATGCCCGCCATCTCCACGAAGAACACGACACTGCTGCCGCGGGCCAGCCATGCGGCCAGGACGACGCCGGTCGCAGGGCACAGGAACATCAGCACGGCCAGCACGCGATAAGCGAGCCTGAGCATCGGTTCCCGGTGCTTCTGGTCGGCAGGCAGGTAGCTCAGCGAGTGACAGGCGCACTGCCAGGCGACGATGCCGAGCAGGACGAACAGTACGGCCGCCGCCGCGAAGTGGAGCGGCACACCGGGCTGCCGGCTGGCCCAGTCCAGCACCGCCGGGCAGTCCTTGACCAGTTGCATGACACGCTCGTCGCTGCTGAGGTCCTCCTTGGTGATGCGCTCCGGAAAGACGGCCACGAACAGCGCGCTGATGGCCGCGCTGTTCAGCAGCGTGTTCTCGCGGCGGGTGAGCCCCTTGTAGAGGTGCAGCCCCGCTGCGATGGCGCACAGGCCGCCGACGAAGAAGGTGCGCATCGGAAACTCGGCACATTGCATCGCGCCGACCTCGGCCGATGCGCGGGCGGCGAAGAAGTAGGCGCTCATCGAGGGCTGCAGCGGCAGGTCGTGAACGAATCGCCCCCAGAAGTAGAGCCACGCCGGGAACGCGAAGGCCAGCAGCGCCAGCCCGACGCGCAGCGAGAAGTAGGTCTCGGAGAAGTGCTGCCACAGCGCCTGCGCGTCGGCGCGCGGCGGCTGGTTGTCCATCAGGCCGGGCGACTGCTGCTGGTCCATGCGGTGCTCCTGGCGGATGCGCGAGCGGTGCCGCCATGCTGCGCGCATCTCCGGCAGCCGCCATCCCTACTCGATGGGAGCCCGTGCCGGTCCCGACCGTTTCGACGCCGGTCTCTCGACGCCTCAGGCCGCGCCGGCTTCCTGCTGCGCGCGCAGGCGCGCGTGCACGTAGGCGCCCTGCGGCACGTGCAGCAGGTCGGCGATGCGCCACAAGACGTGGCGCTCGTGATCGCTGAGGTGACCGTCGGCGTACGCGACGCGCCACATGTGCTCGATCATGCGCAGCTTCTGCGGCATCTCGAAACGCTCGTTGATGCGCGAGGTGAAGCTGAACAGGTCGGTGGCCTGCCGGGCCGCCGCCTCGGCCAGCTCGACCAGCCGTGCGGCCTCGTCGTCAGCCAGCGCGAACTTGTCGGCAAGCGCCGCAAGCACCGCCTCGCGCTCGCCATCATGGAAGCTCGCGTCGGCGCGCATCACCTCCACCAGCATCACCGCGGTGGCCAGCTGCAGCAGGTGTTCGGCCTCGCGCGCGTCGGCCTGCGCGGGTGGCGGCGTGAGGCGGTCGAACAGATCCTTCAGGGTTCGCAACATGCGATCATGATGTCACGACGATGAGCGCCGCGCCCGAGCCTGCCGCAAACCAACGCCCACGCCGCTGGCCTGCACGGCTGGCGCTGGCCGCGATGGCTGCGGTCGGGCTGGCCCTGGCCACCGCGTTCGCCGTCTATCCCGTGGAATACGTGCGCCGCGCGCTGCTGTGGGGCAATTCCGACGTGGACGACCAGTTCCGCTTCTCGAAGCGCGAGATCGCGCCGGCCGCCCCGCCGCGCGAACCGCCCGCGGCGCCCGATGCGCAGCGCGTGCGCGCCGCCTTCGCTGCGGCGCTGCCGGGCGCGGTGATGGACGACTGGCTTGCCGAGCAGGGCACGCTCGCCTTCGTCGTCATGCAGCACGGCAAGATGCTCCACGAGGCCTACTTCAACGGGCAGGCGCGCGAGATGCCGGTGACGAGCTTCTCGGTGGCCAAGTCGATTCTCGCCACCGGCGTGCTGTGCGCCTTGGACCAGGGACTCATCGCCAGCCTTGACGATCCCGTGACGCGCTGGCTCCCCGAACTGGGCGCCCGCGATTCGCGCTTCACGCGCATCACGCTGCGTCACCTGCTGCGCATGCACTCGGGCATCCGCTACCGCGAGACGCGCTTCCTCAACGGTGACGACGCCAAGACCTACTACTGGCCCGACCTGCGCGCGCTCGCCCTGCGCGAGACACGCATCGAGGCGCCTCCCGGCGGCGACTTCCTCTACAACAACTACCACCCGCTGCTGCTCGGCCTGGTGCTCGAGCGCGCGACCAAGATGCCGGTGGCGGCCTGGACCTCGCGTTGCCTGTGGCAGCCCGCGGGCCTCGGCCCCGGCGCGAGCTGGAGCCTGGATGGCGAGGCCACCGGCTTCGAGAAGCTGGAAAGCGGCGTGAACGCGCGCGCCATCGACTTCGTCCGCTTCGGGCAGCTGATGCTGAACGGCGGAGTGGCCGAGGACGGTACGCGCGTACTGTCCGAAGCGCTGGTGCGCGAGGCCACCGGCACCGAGGGCGCCGTGTCGCTGGAGCACCTGCGGCCCGGCGCCTATTACCAGCTCTTCTGGTGGGGCCAACGGCGCAACGGCGGCAACCATGACTTCAGCGCCCGCGGCAACCACGGCCAGTTCATCGTCGTCTCGCCGCGCAACGGGGTGGTGATCGCGCGGTTCGGGACGCAGTATGGGGTGCGGCCGGGCGAGTGGGTGGCGCTGCTGGAGTCCGTGGCGGAACATCTGGGAGCGAGCGCGGCGTCGCGTTGAGCATCGTGCCATGGGCGGGCGATGCCGAAGCGCGCCGTCGCACAAGAGTCCTCGTCATCGGCAGCCGATCACGCAGGCGGTGACGCACGGGCGCTGTCGGGTGATGTCGGCTGCCCCATCGGCCTCCTTCTCCACCTCGTCCAGCCTGCTGCCCCCCACCATGTCCCGCCACGGCGTCGGCGCGGCTCTCAGCGAGAGGACCAGCGCGATCTCCCCGCGCGGCCGTGCGACGGTGCGGTGGCGCCGCAACCGCGAGGTGGGGTCGACGAAGGGGTCGGTCGGCTCGATGGCGGCCACACCGCGAAAGACGCCACGCTCCACCTGAAGACCGCCGGTCACGGTCAGTGGGGTGGTGATGCCGCGCACGCCGGGCGTGCCGACGTCGAGCTGCCACCCGCCCTCTCCGGGCGGGGTTCGGATCGAGGTGATCTTCGTGGCCTTCAGCCCGGAGGACAGGGCGGGTGAGGCGCCACTCTCGGCACGCGTCCCGACACCACGACGAAGCGCATGAAGACCGCGTCAGTCGGGCGCGGTCGTGGTCAATGCCTGCGCACTTTCCGGTTCGGCAGCGCCGGTGGCAGCCCGCTTTCCATGCCTGCTTCGGCGGCGTCGCGGATCACGCCGCACCGTCTCGAAAACTCCCCCGGCATCAAGCACTTACGCCAGACCTCCCGTACTTTCCCGAGGTCTGGCCGAAAGCG
Organism: uncultured Piscinibacter sp.; assembly: GCF_937952055.1. GTDB lineage: Bacteria > Pseudomonadota > Gammaproteobacteria > Burkholderiales > Burkholderiaceae_C > Piscinibacter. The sequence goes on along the minus strand of NZ_CALFYO010000019.1, from coordinate 382,060 downwards.
GCACGGCTCTTGTGACGGTATGCGGCACAGCCACACAGGAGACGGGGACGATGGAGACCTTCTACGAGGTGATGCGGCGGCAGGGCATCTCGCGCCGCAGCTTCCTCAAGTACTGCTCGCTCACGGCCACTTCGCTGGGCCTCGCGCCCTCGTTCGTGCCGCAGATCGCCCACGCGATGGAGACCAAGCCGCGCACGCCGGTGCTGTGGCTGCACGGGCTCGAATGCACCTGCTGCTCGGAGAGCTTTATCCGCTCGGCGCACCCGCTGGCCAAGGACGTCGTGCTGTCGATGATCAGCCTCGACTACGACGACACGCTGATGGCCGCCGCCGGCCACCAGGCCGAGGCCATCCTCGAGGAGATCATGGCCAAGTACAAGGGCAACTACATCCTGGCCGTGGAGGGCAACCCGCCGCTGAACGAAGGCGGCATGTTCTGCATCCAGTCGGGCAAGCCCTTCGTCGAGAAGCTCAAGCGCGTGGCCAAGGACAGCAAGGCGGTGATCGCCTGGGGCTCCTGCGCCAGCTGGGGCTGCGTGCAGGCCGCCAAGCCGAACCCGACGCAGGCCACGCCGATCCACAAGGTGATCACCGACAAGCCGATCATCAAGGTGCCCGGCTGCCCGCCGATCGCCGAGGTGATGACCGGCGTCATCACCTACATGCTGACCTTCGACCGCATTCCCGAGCTCGACCGCCAGGGCCGGCCGAAGATGTTCTACAGCCAGCGCATCCACGACAAGTGCTACCGCCGGCCGCACTTCGACGCCGGCCAGTTCGTCGAGGCCTTCGACGACGAATCGGCGCGCCGCGGCTACTGCCTCTACAAGGTCGGCTGCAAGGGCCCGACCACCTACAACGCCTGCTCCACGGTGCAGTGGAACGAGGGCACGAGCTTCCCGATCAAGGCCGGCCACGGGTGCATCGGCTGCTCGGAGGACGGCTTCTGGGACAAGGGCTCGTTCTACAGCCGCCTGACCGACATCCACCAGTTCGGCATCGAGGCCAACGCCGACAAGGTCGGCGGCACGGCCGCCGGCGTGGTCGGCGCGGCCGTGGCGGCGCACGCGGCGGTCTCCGCCATCAAGCGCGTGAGCAGTTCCAACACCCCGCAGAAATAGAACGAGGAGAACCCATGGGCGCGTACGAAACGCAAGGCTTCAAGCTCGACGACAGCGGACGACGCGTCGTCGTCGACCCGGTGACCCGCATCGAGGGCCACATGCGCTGCGAGGTCAACCTCGACAAGAACAACGTCATCCGCAACGCGGTGTCGACCGGCACGATGTGGCGCGGCCTCGAAGTGATCCTCAAGGGCCGCGACCCGCGCGACGCCTGGGCCTTCGTCGAGCGCATCTGCGGTGTCTGCACCGGCTGCCACGCGCTGACCTCGGTGCGCGCGGTGGAGGATGCGCTCGGCATCAAGATCCCGAAGAACGCGCACCTGATCCGCGAGATGATGGCCAAGACGCTGCAGGTGCACGACCATGCGGTGCACTTCTACCACCTGCATGCGCTGGACTGGGTCGACGTGGTGTCGGCACTGAAGGCCGACCCGAAGAAGACCTCGGACCTGCAGCACCTGGTGTCGCCGTCGCACCCGATGTCCTCGCCGGGCTACTTCCGCGACATCCAGAACCGGCTGAAGAAGTTCGTCGAGAGCGGCCAGCTCGGTCCCTTCATGAACGGCTACTGGGGCAACAAGGCCTACGTGCTGCCTCCCGAGGCCAACCTGATGGCGGTGACGCACTACCTGGAGGCGCTGGACCTGCAGAAGGAGTGGGTGAAGATCCACACCATCTTCGGCGGCAAGAACCCGCACCCGAACTACCTGGTCGGCGGCGTGCCCTGCGCGATCAACATCGACAAGGACGGATCGGCCGGCGCGCCGATCAACATGGAGCGGCTGAACTTCGTCAAGGCGCGCATCGACGAGATCATCGAGTTCAACAAGAACGTCTACATCCCCGACGTGCTGGCGATCGGCACGCTCTACAAGCACGCCGGCTGGCTGCACGGCGGCGGCCTGTCGGCCACCAACGTCAGCGACTACGGCGAGTACCCGAAGGTCAACTACGACAAGAGCACCGACCAACTGCCCGGCGGCGTGATCCTCAACGGCAACTGGGACGAGATCCACCCGATCGACCCGCGCGACCCCGAGCAGGTGCAGGAGTTCGTCACGCACAGCTGGTACAAGTACGCGGACGAGACCAAGGGGCTGCACCCCTGGGACGGCGTCACCGAGCCGAACTACGCGCTGGGCGCCAACACCAAGGGCACGAAGACGGCCATCGAGCAGATCGACGAGGCGGCCAAGTACTCGTGGATCAAGGCGCCGCGCTGGCGCGGCCACGCGATGGAGGTCGGCCCGCTGTCGCGCTACATCCTCGCCTACGCCCACGCGATGAAGGGCAACAAGTACGCGCAGCGCCCGAAGGAGCAGATCGAGAGCTCGGCGATGATGATCAATTCCGGCATCCCGAAGGCCCTGGGCCTGCCGGAGACGCAGTACACCGCCAAGCAATTGCTGCCCACCACCATCGGCCGCACGCTGGCGCGCGCGCTCGAGGGCCAGTACTGCGGCGAGATGATGCTGGACGACTGGAACGAACTGGTTGCCAACATCAAGGCCGGCGACACCGCCACCGCCAACGTCGAGAAGTGGGACCCGAGCACCTGGCCGAAGGAGGCCAAGGGCGTGGGCACGGTGGCCGCGCCACGCGGCATGCTGGGCCACTGGGTGAAGATCAAGGACGGCCGCATCGAGAACTACCAGTGCGTGGTGCCGACCACCTGGAACGGCAGCCCGCGCGATGCGAAGGGCCAGATCGGCGCCTTCGAGGCCAGCCTGATGAACACCCCGATGGTCAATCCGGAGCAGCCGGTCGAGATCCTGCGCACGCTGCATTCCTTCGACCCCTGCCTGGCCTGCTCCACGCACGTGATGAGCGAGGACGGCGCGGAACTCACCCGCGTCAAGGTGCGCTGAACGAGAACGATGGAGACACCACGATGAGACTTCAACGAGTTACCCGTGCCGCCGCCGGCCTGTCCGCCCTGCTCACCGCTGCGACGGCGCAGGCCCACCCCGGCCACGGCCTCAGCGCCCCGGACCAGCTGATGCATGTGCTCGAGGCCGAGCATGTGGTGGGGCTGCTCGCGGCAATGGCGGTCGGCTACGGCGCCGTGCTGCTGCGTGCCCTTCGCGGCCGACGCTCGGATCGCGCCGACCGCGACGCCGGCCGGAAGAACGACTGACGGCCGGAGGCGCACCATGTCGCTCACCCCGTCGCAGTCCTTCAACGATGCCACCGGCACCGACGAGTCCGCCGTTGCGCGCGCCGCGGCGATCAAGTCGGTCTACGTCTACGAAGCCCCAGTGCGCCTGTGGCACTGGATCAACGCGCTGTCCATCGTCGTGCTCGGCGTCACCGGCTACTTCATCGGCTCGCCGCTGCCGACCATGCCTGGCGAGGCCAGCGCGAACTACCTGATGGGCTACATCCGCTTCGCCCACTTCGCCGCCGGCTACGTGTTCGCGGTCGGTCTGCTCGGCCGCATCTACTGGGCGATCGTCGGCAACCACCATGCGCGCGAGCTGTTCACGCTGCCGGTGTTCAGCGGCGCCTACTGGCGCGAGGTGCTGACGATGCTGAAGTGGTACGCCTTCCTGATCCCGCGGCCGAGCCGCTATGTCGGCCACAACCCGCTGGCGCGTGCGGCGATGTTCTTCGGCTTCTTCTTCCTGACGCTGTTCATGATCGTCACCGGCTTCGCGCTCTACGGCGAAGGCACGCAGGCCGGCTCGTGGGCGCACACGCTGTTCAGCGACTGGGTGATCCCGCTGTTCGGCCAGTCGCAGGACGTGCACACCTGGCACCACCTGGGCCTGTGGGGCATGGTGATCTTCGTGACGCTGCACGTGTACGCCGCGATCCGCGAGGACATCATGGGGCGGCAGAGCATCGTCAGCACGATGATCTCCGGCCACCGCACGTTCAAGGACTGACCATGGGCATCACCGTGCTGGGCATCGGCAACGTGCTGTGGGCCGACGAAGGTTTCGGCGTGCGCTGCGTCGAGGCGCTGCAGCAGCGCTGGGCCTTCGACGAGGCGCAGGGCGAGCCGGTGCAGCTGGTCGACGGCGGCACGCAGGGCCTGTACCTGATCCAGCATGTGCAGGGCGCGTCGAAGCTGCTGATCTTCGACGCCATCGACTACGGCCTGCCGCCCGGCACGCTGAAGCTGATCGAGAACGACGAGGTGCCGCGCTTCATGGGCGCGAAGAAGATGAGCCTGCACCAGACCGGCTTCCAGGAAGTGCTGATGCTCGCGCTGCTCACCGAGCAGTATCCCGAGCAGGTGCTGCTGGTGGGCTGCCAGCCCGAGGAACTGGAAGACTATGGCGGCAGCCTGCGGCCGGCGGTGAAGACGGCGCTCGAGGACGCGCTGGCGCTCGGTCTCGACCGTCTGCGCGCCTGGGGCGCAAAGCCGCTGCCACGCGACGCGTTGCCCTCGGCCGACGAATCCGTCACCGTGCCCACGCTCGCGCTCGGCGCCTACGAGGCGGGCCGGCCGGCCGCGGAGCAGGCCTGCCGCGTCGGCGACGAGCGTTTCCTGCCACGCTGAACGCAAGGCCATCGCGATGTGCATCGGCATCCCCATGCAGGTCCTCCGCGTCGAACCCGGCCACGCCTGGGTGGCCGGCCGCGGCGAGGTCAAGCGCGTCGACACCGCGCTGGTCGGCGACTGCGTGCAGCAGGACTGGCTGCTGATCTTCCTCGATGCCGCGCGCGAGCGCATCGACGCGCAGCGCGCCGCCGAGGTCAATGCGGTGCTCGACCTCCTGGAGGGCGCGCTCGCCGGCGCGCCGGACAACGCTCCCGACACCGCCTTCGAACTGCCTTCGCGCATGGACCCCCGCGCCCTGGCCGCGCTCGCCGGCCGCTCCGACTGAGACCCGAACATGACCGCCACCCTCCTGCCCCCCGTGATGCAGCGCCTCGTCGACCAGTTCGGCGCGACGCTGGTCGAACCCGACACCATCGCCGACTTCCTCGCCGCGCCGGGCGACCAGGTGCTGCTGCTCGCCGGCGACCCCGTGCAGTTTCCGGAAGGACTGGACGTGGCCGTGGTGCTGCCCGAGCTGCGCACGCGGCTCGGCGCCGACTTCGCCATCGGCGTGGTGGCGCCGGCCGGCCAGGAGGCGGTGGCGCGCCGCTTCGGCTCGCAGCGCTGGCCGGCGCTGGTGTTCCTGCGCGACGGCCGGTACGTGACCACGCTGGCCGGCATGCACGACTGGACCGAGTACCTGCGGCTCGTCGAGGCGGCGCTCGCCGCGCCGGTCTCGCGCGCGCCGACCATCGGCATCCCGGTGGTCGGCGCCAGCCCCGCACCGTCCTGCCACTGACGCCGAGGCCGCCATGAACGCCACCCAACGTCCCTTCCGCATCCCCGTGGTGGCCGCGCTCGGCCCCGGCAGCCAGGAGGAGGACGAGCAGCTCGACTACATGAGCATGCCCTCCGGCATGGAGACCTACCGCCCGCCTCTGCTGCCCGAGCCCGAGGCGCTGGCCGGCCATGCGCTGGCGCGCGAAGTGCTCGCCGCCGTGCTGGAGGCGGTGACCACCGCCTGCCAGGGCGGCCGACCTGCGCCGATCCGCCTCGACGGCCTGCCGCCCGAGGAGCTTGCGCTGGTCAACCAGGTGCTCGGCGAAGGCGAGGTCGGCGCCCAGGTGCTGGCACGCCCGGAGACGCGCCAGTTCGGCGATGACGCGGTACGGGTGCGCGTGCAGGAATCGGTGTTCGCCGGGGTGTGGCGCGTCGTCGCCATCGACGACGACGGCGCGTTGCGCGACCGCATCGAGGTCGGCGCGATCCCCGCGGTGCTGCTCGACGCCGCCCGCGAGGACGCGAGTGCGCCGCGCGTGCCGCCGCAACCGTTGCCGGACGGCCTGGTCAACGTGCCGAGCCTGCTGTTCGAGCTGGCCGAGCAGCGCGCGCGCTGGGCGCCGGGGCACGACGCGCATGTCGTCAACCTCACGCTGCTGCCGCTGGTCGCGGACGACATCGCCCATATCGACCACCAGCTCGGCACCGGCCGCGTGCTGATCCTCTCGCGCGGCTACGGCAACTGCCGCATCAGCAACACGCTGGCGGAGAACACCTGGCGGCTCGTCTACTACAACTCGCAGGACAAGGTGATCCTCAATGCGATCGAGGTCAGCGCCGTGCCCGAGGTGGCCTGCGCCGCGGCCGAGGACCTTGCCGACACGCAGCAGCGCCTGGGCGAGGTACTGCAGTGGGTGATGCAGCCATGAGCCTCGCCACTCGCTTCGAAGGCAGCTACCTCGGCGACGCCGCGCGGCTGCCGCCGGGAGCGCGGCTGGAGTGCAAGATCTGCTGGTGGGTCTATGACCCGGCGCAGGGCGACCCGGTCTGGCAGATCGAGCCCGGCACCGCCTTCACCGCACTGCCCGCGCACTGGCGCTGCCCGCAGTGCGACGGCGCGGCCGAGCAGTTCATGGTGCTGCAGGCCGGCACATGAACGAACTCGCCGCGCGCGCGGAGGCGCTGCAGCAGGCCTACGCGGGGATCGTGTGCACGCGCATGGCCGGGCTGCCGCTCGTCCACCCGCGGCTGAAGGTGGCGACAGTGGACTTCCGCGCCGACGCGCAGGGCGACACCGCCCTCGGCGTGCTGCTCACGCCCTGGTGCATGAACCTGGTGCGGCTGCCGCTGCGCGATGGGATGCCGATGCTGGCGGTCGGCGAGCGCGGCACGCGCGACATCGGCTCGCGCCGCTTCGACTTCATCGGCGCGCACGAAGCAGGCGTGGGCGGCTTCGAGGCCTGCTCGCTGTTCTCGCCGATGTTCGAGTTCGCCGACCAGGCGGCGGCGCTGGCCACGGCGCAGCAGGCGTTGAAGGCATTGCGCACCCTGCAGCAGCCCGCACAGCCGGCGCGACGCGGCTTCCTGTTCGGTCGTTCGCCCGGGGCGAGCGCATGAACCTGGCCGGCCGCATCCGCCTGCGCCCCGGCATGGCGCTGCCCACCATCGTCAGCACTCGGCCGCTGCTCGCGGCGCGCATCGCCCGCGGCCGGCCGGCCGGCGAGCTGCCCGCCGTGCTGGGCTCGCTGTTCTCGATGTGCGCCCATGCGCAGCGCGGCACCGCGCGGCGCGCGGTCGCGGCAGCCGCAGGCGAGCCCGCGCTGTCGAGCAGCGCCGAGCGCGCCGCCCTGCAGGCCGCCACCGCGCGCGAGCACGCGCTGCGCATTGCGCAGGATTGGCACCGCCTGCTGCCCGGCGCCCCCGCGGCCACGCCGACGGCGGCACTGCGCGGCTGCCCCCTGTGGGACGCCGCGCTGGCACCGGCCGAACAGTTGCGGGCGCTGCCCGCGTGGCTGTCGCGGCACTGGCTGGGCGAACCGGTCGCGGCCTGGCTGGCGGCGCATGCGGCCGACCCGGCCGCCTGGGCCGAGCGCTGGTGCACGCACATCGACACGTCACCGGCGCGGCTGCTGCGTTCGCAGCGGCAGGCCCTGCAGGCGATCGCCATGCCCTTTCGGCCGCTTCGCCTGCTCGACCAGCCGCTGCTCACGCTGCCGCGCCTGGCCAGGCGCATGGCCGAGGAGACCGGTTTCTGCGCCGAGCCCGACTGGCAGGGCGCCCCCGCCGAGACCGGCCCCTGGACACGCAGCGTCGACCCGGCCCCGCCGGCGCCGCACAATGCATGGATGCGACTGATCGCGCGCCTCGTCGACCTGCTGCACCTGGCCGTGCCGGCCGGCTGCGAGCGGCTGGCCGAAGGTGCGCTGCCGCTCGGCCGCCACGAGGCGGTGGCCTGGACCGAGACGGCGCGCGGCCTGCTGGTGCACTGGGTGCGGCTGGAGGATGCACCGCAGGGGGCGCGCGTGGCCGACTGCCGCGTGCTTGCGCCCACCGAGTGGAACTTCCATCCGCGCGGCGTGTTGGCACGCACCCTGGCGTCGCTGACTGGCGACGACCGTGCTGCGCAGGCGACACGCGCCGCAGCGGCCTTCGACCCCTGCGTCGAGTTCGAGGTGGAGTCCACGATGGAGCCGGCCCATGCATGAGCTGAGCCTGGCTGGCGGCATCGTCAAGCTGGTCGAGGACGCGGCGGCGCGCGACCGCTTCACGCGCGTCTCCAGGCTGCGGCTCGAGGCCGGCGCGCTGTCCGGGGTCGAAGTGCGCGCGCTGCGCTTCGCGCTCGACGCGGTCGCGCCCGGCACCTGCCTCGAAGGCGCGCAGATCGACATCGACGAGCCGCCCGGCACCGCCTGGTGCCTGCGCTGCGCGACGAGCATCACGATCGCCGCGCGCACCGACGCCTGCCCGCGTTGCGGCGGGCACCAGATCCAACCGACCGGCGGGACCGAGCTGCGCGTGCTCGACCTGCTGGTGCACGACGACTGAAGGAGTACCCGCCATGTGCGTCGTCTGCGGCTGCGCCAACCCGGGCGCCACCCATCCCGAGCATGCCCACGTGGCCGTCGATGCGAAGACGGGCGACCTGCATTACGGTGCCGGCGCGGCGCGCGTGTCGGTGCCCGGCATGAGCCAGGCGCGCGCGATCAGGCTCGAAGCCGACGTGCTCGGCGAGAACAACCGCATCGCCGCCGCGAACCGGGCGCATTTCGCGGCACACGACGTGACCGCGTACAACCTCGTCTCCAGCCCCGGCTCAGGCAAGACGACGCTGCTGTGCGCGACCATCGAACACCTGAAGCGGATGGCCCCCGCGCTGCCGCTGGCAGTCATCGAGGGCGACCAGCAGACCAGCCACGATGCCGACCGCATCCGCGCCACCGGCGCGAGCGCGATCCAGGTCAACACCGGCAAGGGCTGCCACCTCGATGCGCAGATGGTCGCCGACGCCTTCGCGCGGCTGGCCCTGCACGGCCACCATCACGACCACGCGGAGGACCATCCCCCACACGATCACGCACACGCCGGCTCGCTGCTCTTCATCGAGAACGTCGGCAATCTGGTGTGCCCGGCGATGTGGGACCTCGGCGAGGCGGCGAAGGTCGCCATCCTTTCCGTCACCGAAGGCGAGGACAAGCCGCTGAAGTACCCGGACATGTTCGCCGCCGCGACGCTGATGGTGCTGAACAAGACCGACCTGCTGCCGCACCTGGACTTCGACGTGCCGAAATGCATCGCGTACGCGCAGCGCGTCAACCCGGGCATCGAGGTGCTGCTGGTGTCGGCGAAGACCGGCGCCGGGCTGGACGCCTGGGTCGAGTGGCTGCTGCATCCGGGCGCCTGATGGACCGTCTCGCCCTGCTGCCGACCCGTGCCCCCGCGCGCGCGCTGGGCTGTGGCGCCTTCCTGAAGAACCGCGCCGGGCGGCTGGACGGCACGCGCTTCGACTGGTCGGCCCAGCACGGCGACCTCGGCGAGGCCGACGCCTGCCGCGCCCTCGACGCCTCGGTCGAGGCGCTGGTCGCCGATGGCGCGGTCGACGTGCTGGCGCACGACCTGCACCCGGACTTCCACAGCACGAGGCTCGGCGTCGCGCTCGGCCATCGGCTCGGCGTGCCGGCGGTCGGCGTGCAGCACCACCATGCGCACATCGCCGCGGTGATCGCCGAACGCGGCCTGACGCAGCCGGTGATCGGCATCGCGCTGGACGGCGTGGGCCTGGGCAGCGACGGCGGTGCCTGGGGCGGGGAGCTGCTGTGGGTCGATGGCGGCGTCGCCGCGCACCGCTGGGCGCGTGTCGCCCACCTGCAGCCGATCGCCCTGCCCGGCGGCGACGTCGCGGCCCGCGAGCCCTGGCGGCTGGCGGCGGCGGTGCTGCATGCGCTCGGCCGCGGCGCGGAGATCGAGGCGCGCTTCGGCAGCGTGGTCGGTGCGGCCACGGCGCGCGGCCTGAAGACGATGCTCGATCGCGGCCTGAACTGTCCGCCGAGCAGCGGCGCCGGCCGCTGGTTCGACGCCGCCGCCGGCGCGCTCGGCCTGAGCGTGCGGCAGGCCCACGAGGCCGAGGCGGCAATCGCGCTGGAGAGACTCGCCAGCCGGGCGCTGGACGACGGACGGAAGGCCATGTCCTTCGCCTCGTCGCTGGACCTGCGCGGCGTGGTCGCCGAGCTGTTCGACGTGCCGCGGGACGACGATGCCGCCCGCGCCCGCGCCGCCCTGCACTTCCACGGGGCGATGGCCGACGGCCTCGCCGCCGCGGCGTTGCAGGCCGCACGGCAGCGCAGCGTCGAGACGGTGGTGTTCGGCGGCGGCTGCTTCCTCAACCGCGTGCTCAGCGAACGCCTCGCGCAGCGCCTGCAGTCGCACGGCCTCGAGGTGCACGCCCCCGGCGCCACGCCCTGCGGCGACGCCGGCCTCGCGCTCGGCCAGGCGTGGGTGGCGGCCTGCTCGGTCGCCGCTGCCGCCACCGCGCGCAGCGCGCCGCAAGCCCTCGAACTGGAACGCTGACCATGTGCCTTGCCCTGCCCGCCCGCGTGGTGGAACTTCAAGACGCCGAGCAGGCCGTCGTCGAGCTCGGCGGCGTGCGCAAGACGGTGTCGGTGGCGCTGACGCCGGAGGCGCGCGTCGGCGACTACGTCATCGTCCACGTCGGCCACGCGATCGGCCTGCTCGATGCGGAGGAGGCCGAGCGCACCCTGGCGCTGTTCGCCGAGCTGGCTGCCTCGGAGCGCGCCGCATGAAGTACGTCGAGGAGTTCCGCGACGGCGAGGTGGCGCGCGCGTTCGCCCAGCGCATCGCCGCCGAGGCCGATGTCTCGCGCCGCTATCACTTCATGGAGTTCTGCGGCGGACACACCCATGCGATCTCGCGCTACGGCATCACGGAGCTGCTGCCCGCCAACCTGCGCATGATCCACGGACCCGGCTGCCCGGTGTGCGTGCTGCCGATCGGCCGCATCGACCAGGCCATCGCGCTGGCGCTCGAGCGCGGCGTGATGCTCGCCACCTATGGCGACGTGATGCGCGTGCCGGCGAGCGAGTCGCTCTCGCTGATGCGCGCCAAGGCCCGTGGCGCCGACATCCGCATGGTGTACTCGGCCGCCGACGCGCTGAAACTCGCCCGTGAGCATCCCGACCGCGAGGTGGTCTTCCTCGCCATCGGCTTCGAGACCACCACGCCGCCCACCGCGCTGGTGATCCGCCAGGCCCAGGCCGAGGGCATCGGGAACTTCAGCGTGCTGTGCAACCACGTGCTCACGCCCAGCGCGATCACGCACATCCTCGAATCGCCCGAGGTGCGGCAATACGGCACCGTGCCGATCGACGGCTTCGTCGGGCCGGCGCACGTCAGCATCGTGATCGGATCGCGGCCCTACGAACATTTCGCGCAGGAGTACCGCAAGCCGGTGGTGATCGCCGGGTTCGAGCCGCTGGACGTGATGCAGGCGGTGCTGATGCTGGTGCGCCAGGTCAACCAAGGCCGTGCCGAGGTCGAGAACGAGTTCAGCCGCGCGGTGACCCGCGAGGGCAACCTCGCCGCGCAGGCGGTGGTACAGCAGGTGTTCGAGCTGCGCTCCAGCTTCGAGTGGCGCGGCCTCGGCGAGGTCCCCTACTCGGCACTGAAGATCCGCCCCGCCTTCGAGCGCTTCGACGCCGAGCGCCGCTTCGGCCTCGCCTACAAGAGCGTGCCCGACCACAAGCAGTGCGAGTGTGGCGCCATCCTGCGCGGCGTGAAGCGGCCGACCGACTGCAAACTGTTCGGCACCGTGTGCACGCCGGAGAGCCCGATGGGCTCGTGCATGGTGTCCTCCGAAGGCGCCTGCGCGGCGCACTACACCTACGGACGGTTCCGCGACATCCCCGTCGTGGCCGCATGAGTGCATGAAGAAGGACTACGTTCGCCCGATCGACTTCAAGCACGGCCGCGTCGACATGAACCACGGCGCAGGCGGTCGCGTCTCGGCGCAGCTGGTGGAGGAGCTGTTCGCGCGTGCCTTCGACAACGACTACCTGCGCCAGGGCGACGATGCCGCGTTGCTGCCGGCGCTGCAAGGGCACCGCCTGGTGATGGCCACCGACGGCCACGTCATCTCGCCGCTGTTCTTCCCGGGCGGCGACATCGGCTGCCTGGCGGTGCACGGCACGGTCAACGACGTGGCGATGCTCGGCGCCACGCCGCTGTACCTGAGCGCGAGCTTCATCCTCGAGGAAGGCTTCGCGCTCGCGGACCTGAAGCGCATCGTCGAGTCGATGGCCGCCGCGGCGCGCGAGGCCGGGGTTCCCATCGTCACCGGCGACACCAAGGTGGTCGAGCAGGGCAAGGGCGACGGCGTGTTCATCGCCACCACCGGCGTCGGCATGCTGCCGGATGGCCGCAGCATCAGCGGGCGCCGCGCGCGGCCGGGCGACGCCGTGCTGGTCTCCGGCACCATCGGCGACCATGGCGTGGCGGTACTCTCGAAGCGCGAGTCGCTGGAGTTCGAGACCACCATCGCGTCCGACACCGCGGCGCTGCACACGCTGGTGGCGCGGCTGCTGGCCGCCGTGCCCGAAGGCAGCGTGCGCACGCTGCGAGACCCGACACGCGGCGGCCTGGCCACCTCCCTCAACGAGATCGCGCGCCAGTCCGGCGTGGGCATGCTGCTGCAGGAGGCGGCCATCCCGGTGAAACCGCAGGTCAACGCAGCCTGCGAGCTGCTCGGGCTGGACCCGCTGTACATCGCCAACGAGGGCAAGTGCATCGTGGTGTGCGATGCGGCCGTGGCCGACGGCGCACTGGAGGCGCTGCGCTCGCACCCGCTGGGCCGCGAGGCGGCGCACATCGGCACCGTCACCGACGACCCGCAGCATTTCGTGCAGATGGCCACGGCCTTCGGCGGCCGGCGCGTGGTGGACTGGCTGTCCGGCGAACCGCTGCCGCGCATCTGCTGACCGGAGCCCCTCAGCGCATGCAGCGCCACGAGTTCCGCAGGACCGACGCCGGCCACGCCGAGATCCGCAGCGGTGCGCGACAAGCTGTCGGTGTTCCTCGGCCGCCAGCCGGCCGACCGGCTGGCGCGGCGCATCGCGCAGGGCCCATGGCATGAAGCTGCTGCTGCTCTGCCATGCCTTCAACGGCCTCACGCAGCGGCTGCACTGTGCGCTGCGCGAGGCAGGGCACACGGTGGCGGTGGAACTCGACATCGCCGACGCGGTGACCGAGGAGGCCGTCGCGCTGGCTGACCCGGACCTCGTCATCGCACCTTTCCTCAAGCGGCGCATTCCCGAGTCGGTGTGGTCGGTGCGCCCCTGCCTGGTGGTGCACCCCGGACCGCCCGGCGACCGCGGACCGGCGGCGCTGGACTGGGCCGTGCTGCGCGGTGATGCGGAAGGCGGCGTCACGGTGCTGCAGGCCACCGCCGAGTTCGACGCCGGGCCGGTGTGGGCCTTCCGCACCTTCCCCCTGCGCCCCGGCGCGAGCAAGGCGAGCCTGTACCGCCACGAGGTGACGCAGGGCGCGGCGGAAGCGGTGCTGGAGGCGCTGTCGCGCTGGCAGCCGGGCGCGGCCGGCCCCGGGAGCATGCCGGCGCTGCCGGCGCCACCGGCCTGGGGCGGCGGCTGGCAGGGGCCGGTGCCGAGGGCACATCGCTGCATCGACTGGACGCGCGACGACACCACCACCGTGCTGCGCAAGATCCGCAGCGCCGACGGCCACCCGGGCGTGGCCGACACGTTGTTCGGGCGCGCCTGCCGGCTGCACGATGCGCACGCGGCGACGGCTGCGACCTTGCAGCGCGCGCCACAGGGCGCACCGGGCGCCGTGGTGGCCACGCGCGGCCCGGCGCTGCTGCGCCGCACGGTCGACGGCGGCGTGTGGATCGGCCATGTGCGCGCCGAGGCCGCGCCGGGTGAGCCGGCGCTCAAGCTCGCCGCCACGCGCGTCTTCGCCGCCGCGTGCGCTGCGCTGCCGGCGCTCGAGGTGCCGTTGCCGCACGACGTCGACGAATGGGACGAGCTGCGCTACGAGGAGACCGGCGCACCGGGCCAGCGCGTCGGCTGGCTCGCCTTCGACTTCCACAACGGCGCGATGTCGACGCGCCAGTGCGAGCGCCTGCGCGACGCCCTGCGCTTCGTGCGCACGCGCGCCACCCGCGTGCTGGTGCTCGAGGGCGGCGCCGACTTCTTCAGCAACGGCATCCACCTGCACGATATCGAGGCGGCCGCGCAGACGCCGGGCGACGGTGCGGCGGACGCCTCCTGGCGCAACATCAATGCCATCGACGACGTGGTACTGGAGATGCTGACGATGACCGACCGGCTCACGGTCGCGCTGCTGCGCGGCAACGCCGGCGCCGGCGGCTGCTGGCTGGCCTTCGCCGCCGACCGGGTGTGGGCGCACGAGGGCGTGGTGCTCAACCCGCACTACAAGAACATGGGCAACCTGTACGGCTCGGAGTACTGGACGGCCACGCTGCCGCGTCGCGTCGGCGAGGCCCGTGCTGCCGAGGTGGCGCAGCGCGTGATGCAGGGCCGGCTGCCGATGTCGGCGGCTCAGTGCGCCTCGCTCGGCCTCGTCGACGCCGTATTCCCCGCGGGTGGCGAGGCGCTGCGCCGGCGCGCCGCCGCCGAGGCCGAGTCGCTGGCCGCGGCGTGCGATCATGGCGAACACCTCGCGGCCAAGCAGCGGCAGCGCGACGCCGACGAGGCGCGCCACCCGCTGGCGGGGGCCCGCGAGCAGGAACTGCAGCAGATGCACCGCAACTTCTACGGCTTCGACCCGAGCTACCACGTGGCACGCCACCACTTCGTGACCCGCAAGCCGCACGCCTGGACGCCGCGGCACCTGGCCACCCATCGACCATGAGCGCGACCGTCCTTCTGGTGGACGACGAGGTGCGCTCGCTCGACGCGATGCGGCGCACGCTGGAGGAAGACTTCGAGGTGCTCACCGCCACCGGGGCCGACGAGGCGCGCGAACGCATGTCGCAGCATGCGGTGGACGTGATCCTGTGCGACCAGCGCATGCCCGGCCTGACCGGCGTGGAGTTCCTGCGCGAGGCGCGCGAGCGCTGGCCCGATGCGGTGCGCATCGTCATCTCGGGCTACACCGACAGCGAGGACATCATCGCCGGCATCAACGAGGCCGGCATCTGGCAGTACATCCTCAAGCCCTGGGTGCCCGACCACCTGCTGCAGACCGTGCGCAGTGCCGCCGAGGCACGCACGCTGCAGCATGGCCTGGCGCGGCTCGAGCTCGAGCTGCGCAGCGGCCACGGCCCGCTGCGCGCCAAGGGCCAGGCGAAGCTGGCGCAGGCCCGCAGCGCCTTCGACTTCGACCGCATCGTGCGCGCCGCGGGCAGCCCGCTCGATGCCGTGTGCGAGATGGCGCGGCGCCTGGCGCGCCACGACCTGTCGGTGCTGCTTCTCGGCGAATCGGGCACCGGCAAGGAACTGATGGCGCGCGCCATCCACTACGCCAGCCCGCGCGGCGCCGGCGCGTTCGTGGTGGAGAACTGCGCGGCCATCCCCGACACCCTGCTGGAGAGCGAACTCTTCGGCCACAAGCGCGGCGCCTTCACCGGGGCGGTGGATGACCATGTCGGGCTGTTCCAGCGCGCCCACGGCGGCACGGTCTTCCTCGACGAGATCGGTGAGACCTCGCCGGCCTTCCAGGTGAAGTTGCTGCGCGTGCTGCAGGAGGGCGAGTTGCGGCCGGTGGGTTCGACACGCTCGATTCCGGTCGATGTGCGCGTGATCGCCGCCACGCATCGCGACCTGGAGGCCGACGTGCGCTCCGGCCGCTTCCGCGAGGACCTCTACTACCGCATCGCCGGTGTGACCCTGGCGATGCCGCCGCTGCGCGAGCGCCCCGGCGACATCGTGCCGATCGCCGAACGGCTGCTCGCCGACGTGGCGGGCGAACTGGCCCTGCCCGTCTCGAGCTTCGACGACGATGCGCGGGCGGTGCTGATGAGCTACCCCTGGCCGGGCAACATTCGCGAGCTGCGCAACGAGATCGCCCGCGCGCTCGCCCTGAGCGAAGGCGACAAGGTGCATGCGCGCGCCTTCTCGCGCAAGCTGCTGCACGGCCAGGCCGGCGCCCATGCCGAAAGGCTCAACGGCCAGGCGCTGCCTGCCACCGGCACGCTGGCCGAGCGGCTCGACTCGATCGAGGCCATGGTGCTGCGCGAGACGCTGCTGCGCCACCGCTGGAACAAGACGCGCGCCGCGCAGGAACTGGGTCTGTCGCGCGTGGGCCTGCGTGCCAAGCTGCAGCGCTTCGGGTTGGAGGACAAGTCATGAAGGTGCTGTGGTTGCAGTCCGGCGGCTGCGGCGGCTGCAGCATGTCGCTGCTGTGCGCCGACACGGCCGACTTCCCCGCCATGCTCGAGGCCGGCGGCGTCGAGTTGCTGTGGCACCCGTCGCTCTCGCTGGCCAGCGGCCGTGAGCTGATCACGCTGCTGGAGGACTGCCGCGACGGCCGGCGGCAGGTCGACGTGCTGTGCGTCGAAGGATCGCTGCTGCGCGGGCCGCACGGCAGCGGCCGCTACCACCTGCTGGCCGGCACCGGCGTGCCGATGATCCAGTGGGTGCGCGACCTCGCCGCGGTGGCCACGCACGTGGTGGCGGTCGGTTCCTGCGCGGCCTGGGGCGGCATCACCGCCACCGGGCCCAACGTCACCGAGGCCTGCGGGCTGCAGTACGACGGCGACCGCCCTGGCGGCCTGCTCGGCGCCGAGTTCACGGCCCGCGGCGGCCTGCCGGTGATCAACGTGGCCGGCTGCCCCACCCACCCCGGCTGGGTCGTCGACACGCTGATGGCGCTGGCGGCGAACCTGTTCAGCGCCGAGGACCTCGACCCGCTTCGTCGCCCGCGCTCGTACGCCGACCAGCTGGTGCACCACGGCTGCACGCGCAACGAGTACTACGAGTTCAAGGCCAGCGCCGAGAAGCCGTCGGACCTGGGCTGCATGATGGAGCACATGGGCTGCAAGGGCACGCAGGCGCATGCCGACTGCAACACGCGGCTGTGGAACGGCGAGGGCTCCTGCACGCGCGGCGGCTACGCCTGCATCAGCTGCACCGAGCCGGGCTTCCAGGATCCCGGTCACCCCTACCACCAGACGCCCAAGCTGGCCGGCATCCCGATCGGGTTGCCGACCGACATGCCGAAGGCCTGGTTCGTCGCGCTGGCCTCGTTGTCCAAGAGCGCGACGCCCAAGCGCGTGAAGAGCAACGCCACGGCGGACCACGTGGTCGTTGCCCCGGCCGTGCGAAAGACGCGGCTCAAATGAGCAGGCTGGTCGTCGGCCCCTTCAACCGCGTCGAAGGCGACCTCGAGGTACAGCTCGACATCGCCGACGGCCGCGTGGCCTCGGCGCGCGTCAACGCCCCGATGTTCCGCGGCTTCGAGCAGATGCTCGTCGGCCGCGAGCCGCACGACGCACTGGTGATCGTGCCGCGCATCTGCGGCATCTGTTCGGTGTCGCAGACGGTGGCGGCGGCGCGCGCGCTTGCCGATGCGGCAGGCGTCGAGGTACCGCCCAACGGCGTGCACGTGATCAACCTGATGCTGGCCTGCGAGAACCTCGCCGACCACCTGTCGCACTTCTACCTGTTCTTCATGCCCGACTTCACGCGGCCGCTCTATGCCGAGCGACCGTGGTTCGCGGAAGGTGTGCGCCGCTTCGCCGCGATGGCCGGCACGCACGCGCGCGCCGCGCTGGCGGCGCGCCAGCGCTGGTTCGAGATCATGGGCACGTTGGGCGGCAAGTGGCCGCACACGCTGAGCATCCACGGCGGCGGCAGCGCAAGGGCGGTGGAAGCGGCCGAGCGCATGCGGCTGCTCGTCAAGGTGCGCGAGTTCCGCGCCTTCCTCGAGCACACCACCTTCGGCGCGCCGCTGGAGGAAGTGGCGGAGCTCGACAGCGAGCACGCACTGCAGCGCTGGCACGCCGGCGATCCGCTGCGCGGCGACCTGCGCTTCTTCCTCACCGTCGCCGCCGACCTCGGGCTCGAGGCGCTCGGGCGCGGGCCCGGGCGCACGCTCAGCTACGGCGCCTACCGTCAGCCCGACGGCTCGCACGCGTTCGCCGCCGGCGTGTGGAACGAGGCAGCGCAGGCGCTGCAGCAGGTCGACCTCGACGCCATCCGCGAGGACGCCAGTCACGCCTGGCTGGCCGGCGACACGCCGCTGCACCCGCGCGAGGGCCTCACCGAGCCGCTGGCCGACAAGCCCGGCGGCTACAGCTGGAACAAGGCGCCTCGGCTGGCCGGCGCGGTGGTGGAGACCGGCGCGATCGCGCGCCAGCTCGCCAGCGGACAGCCGCTGGTGCGCGACGCCGTGGCACGCAGCGGCGCCAACGTCGCCACCCGCGTGCTGGCGCGTCTGCTCGAACTCGCCCGCGTGCTGCCGATGACCGAGCAGTGGCTGGCCGCACTCGTGCCACGCGAACCCTTCTTCCACCCCGACCGGCTCGCCGGCGACGCCGACGGCGTCGGCCTCACCGAGGCCGCGCGCGGCGCGCTCGGTCACTGGGTCAGCGTGCGCCATGGCCGCATTGCGCGCTATCAGATCGTCGCGCCGACGAGCTGGAACTTCTCCCCGCGCGACGCCGCGGGCACGCCCGGCGCGCTGGAGGCCGCGCTGGAAGGCGCCCCGGTGCGACCCGGCGAGGACACGCCGGTGGCCGTGCAGCACATCGTGCGCTCCTTCGACCCGTGCATGGTCTGCACCGTGCATTGAGGAACCCGGTCATGCCGCGTCACGACCGCCCCGCCCCCGCGAAGCACGAGACGCTGCAGGCGCTCGGCCAGATCGATGGCGTGGACGATTCGGCCTGGCTGGACGTGATCGCGAAGATGGACGAGGTCTACTCGCAACTGGTGCAGGACGAGATCGCGCTGGAGGAGAAGAACGCGCAGCTCGAACAGTCGCAGCAGTTCATCTTCAGCCTGCTGTCGTCGATGAGCGACGTGCTGCTGGCCTGCGACGAGGCCGGCCGCATCGAGGAAACCAACGCCGCGCTGCGCGAGCTGGTCGGCAAGAGCGAGGCGGAGCTGCGCGGCACGCCGCTGCTGGCGCTGCTCGCTGACGCCTCGGGCGTGGAGCGCTTCCGCGGCGCGCTCGCCGGCACGCCGCGGCGCGGCAGCGCGATCGAGATCGACCTGCGCGACGCGCAGGGC
This sequence comes from uncultured Piscinibacter sp., assembly GCF_937952055.1. Taxonomy (GTDB): domain Bacteria; phylum Pseudomonadota; class Gammaproteobacteria; order Burkholderiales; family Burkholderiaceae_C; genus Piscinibacter. The sequence continues at coordinate 362,945 of NZ_CALFYO010000019.1, read as the reverse complement.
CAGGCGGTGCCGGTGGACCTGAACATCACACCGCGCTTCAACGCGGCGGGGCAGCGCGTCGGCCATGTGTTCGTCGGCCGGCCGCTGGGTGAGCTGAAGCGCGCCTACCACCAGCTTCGCGAGGCGCACGAGGCGCTCAAGCGCACCCAGCAGCAGCTGCTGCACTCGGAGAAGATGGCTTCGCTCGGCCGACTGGTGGCCGGCGTGGCCCACGAGCTGAACAACCCGATCAGCTTCGTGCTCGGCAACGTGCACGCGCTGCAGCGCTACACCGAGCGCCTGCGCGAGTACTTGGCGGCGATCCATGCCGACGCCGCCGCCGACGAGCAGGTGAAGCTGCGCGCCCGGCTGCGCATCGACCACCTGCTCGCCGACCTGCCCTCGCTGATGGAGGGCACGCTGGAGGGCGCGCAGCGCACCGCCGACATCGTGCAGGGCCTCAAGCGCTTCTCGGCGATGGACCGCGGCGAGCGCAGCGAGGTCGATCTCAACGGCGTGATCGAGCGCGCCATCCACTGGGTGCGCAAGGGCACGGCGCCGGCCTTCGCGGTGCATTGGACGCCTGCCGTGCCCTGCACCGTGAGCGGCAATGCCGGCCAGCTGCTGCAGGTGGTGATGAACCTGGTGCAGAACGCCTACGACGCCGCGGCCACGCGCGACAACCCTGCGCCGGCGCTGTGGATCACGCTGGAACGCGACGGCGGCATGGCCCGCCTGCGCTTTCGGGACAACGGGCCGGGCATCGCCGTCGAGCACCTGTCGCGCCTGTTCGACCCCTTCTTCACCACCAAGCCAGTGGGCAAGGGCACCGGGCTGGGCCTGTCGATCAGCTACGGCATCGTCGAGCAGCACGGCGGCCGTCTGACGGCCGGCAACCATGCGCAGGGCGGCGCCGAGTTCGTGCTCGATCTGCCCTGCGCAACGCCGGCGGCGGCGGGCTGACTTGCGGGCTCAGGCCTCGCCGATGGCGCCTTCGGCGAGCAGCGCGTCGATCTCGCCGGCCTCGAAGCCGTGCTCCCGCAGTACTTCGCGCGTGTGCTGGCCGAAGGTCGGCGCCGGCCGGCGCACGCTGCCGGGTGTGGCACTGAACTTCACCGGCACGCCGAGCGCGCGCGTGCGGCCGGCCACCGGATGCTCGAGCTCGACCACCATCTCGCGTGCCAGCGTCTGCGGGTCGCTGGCCATTTCGCCGATGCTGCGTATCGGTCCGGCCGGGATGCCCGCGGCGTCGAGTTCGCGCAGCCAGTCTTCGGTGCGGCGCTCGCGCAGGTGCGCGCCGAGCAGTGCGGCGAGCGCCTCGCGGTGGGCCATGCGTGCGCTGTTGTCCTTGAAGCGCGGATCGTCGATCAGCTCGGGCGCGCCGACCAACCTTGCGATGCGCTCCCAGTTCGACTGGTTGGCGCCGCCGATGTTGATCCAGCCGTCCAGCGTCGGGAAAGCCTGGTAGGGCGCGGCCAGCACATGCGCCGAGCCGCCCGGGCCGGGCGACACACCGGTGGCGAAGAAGATCGCCGCCTGCCAGGCGGTCTGGTGGATGCCGGCCTCGAGCAGCGAGGTGTCGACGAACTGCCCCTGTCCCGTCTTGAGCCGGTGCACGTAGGCCGACACGATGCCCAGCGCCGCCAGCAGGCCCGCGTTCATGTCGGTGACGGGGCTGCCGACCTTCACCGGCGCACCGCCGGGCTCGCCGGTGATGCTCATCAGCCCCGACACGCCCTGCGCGATCAGGTCGAAGCCCCCCTTGTCGGCCGCCGGCCCGGTGCGGCCGTAGCCCGAGATGGCGCAGTAGATCAGCGCCGGGTTGAGCGCGTGCAGCGCGTCGAAGCCGAGCCCCAGGCGGTCGAGCGCGCCGCGCCGGTAGTTCTCGGTCAGCACGTCGGCGCGCTGCGCGAGCCGGCGCAGCACGCGGCGCCCGCCTTCGGTCTTCAGGTCGACCGCGATCGAGCGCTTGTTGCGGTTCATCATCATGAACGCCGCCGACTCGCCCTGGACCTGCGGTTCGGCGTAGCGCCGCGTGTCGTCGCCGCCGGGAATCTTCTCGACCTTGACGACGTCGGCGCCGAGGTCGGCCAGCAGCGCGCCGCAGCTCGGCCCGGCCATGATCTGCGCCAGCTCGATCACCCTGAGTCCGGCCAGCGGGCCGGTGGCGGGCACGGCGCTCATCGGCCGACGAACTCCGGCACCGCCTTGTCGAGGAAGGCGCGCACGCCGATGCGGAAGTCCTCGCTGTCGTAGCAGCGGAAGCCCTCGTCGCGCTGCGCCTCGGTGAGCGGCTGGCCGGCGCCGAGCTCGCGCAGGAACTGCTTGTGCCAGCGCGCCGCCAGCGGCGCTCCGGCGGCAATGCGGGCGGCGCAGGCATAGGCCTCGCGCTCGAGGTCGGCATCGGGCAGCACGCGGTTCACCAGCCGCTTGTCGAGCGCCTCGCGGGCGCCGAACACGCGCCCCTCGAGCAGCATCTCGAGCGCCACCGACCGCCCGGCCAGCTGCACCAGCGCAGCGAGCTCGGCATGGGCCATCACCAGCCCGAGCTTGTTGATCGGCGCGCCGAAGCGCGCCGACTCGTTGCACAGGCGCAGGTCGCACAACGCGGCGATCTCCAGGCCACCGCCGACGCAGATGCCCTCGATCAGCGCCAGCGTCGGGTGCCGGCAGTCGGCGATGGCTCCCAGCGCGTCGTGCAGGATCGCGCCATAGGCCTTGCCCTGCGCGAAGTCGGCACGCTCGGTCGGGAATTCGGCGATGTCGTTGCCCGGCGCGAAGGCCTTGCCACCGGCGCCGCGCAGCACCACGCAGCGCACGCCGTCGTCGGCCGAGAGCTCGCGCATCAGCTGGGCAAGTCGCCGCCACATCGGCTTGGTCAGCGCGTTGAGCTTGTCGGGACGGTTGAGCGTCACCGTCGCGATGGCGCCGTCGTGCCGCAGCAGCACGACGTCTTCGTCACGGGTCGTTCCGGCCTCAGCCATAGAACGCCTGGACGAGGAACAGCGGCACCGCAGGCACGTAGGTGACCAGCAGCAGCACGGCGAGCAGCACACCGATGAAGGGCAGGTTCACCCGCGTGACCTTCCACATGTCGGCCTTGGCGATCGAGCACGACGCCATCAGCACGCTGGCCACCGGCGGCGTCTGCTGCCCGATGCCGAGGTTCAGCGTGACGATGAGGCCGAAGTGCACCGGATCGATGCCCACCGCCTTGACCAGCGGCAGCACGATCGGCACCACCAGGATGATCGCTGCGGCCGAATGCAGGAACAGGCCGATGACGAGGAAGAACAGGTTCAGCAGCCCCAGCACCAGAAGGCGGTCGCTGGTGATGCCGGACAGCCACTGCGCGAGCTGCTGCGGCATCTGCTGCTCGGTGAGGTAGACGCCCAGCAGCGCGGAGGACGCGACGAGCAGCATCACGGTCGCGGTCTGGACGGCCCCTTCCATCATCGCGTTGTAGAGGTGCTTCCAGTCCAGCTCGCGGTAGATCACGCCGCCGATGAACAGCGCCGCCAGCACTGCCAGCGCGGCACCCTCCGTCGCCGTGACCACACCGCCGAAGATGCCGCCGAGGATGATGAGGGGCAGCAGGAAGGCCCAGGCCGCGTCCTTGAAGGTCCTGCGCACCTTGGCCCACTCGAACACCTCCTCGACCGGATAGTTGTAGCGGCGTGCGTACCAGTAGGCCAGCGCCATCATGCCGACGCCGCCGAGGATGCCCGGCACGATGCCGGCGACGAACAGCTGCACCACCGAGGCATCGGCCATCACCGCGTAGAGGATCATCGGGATCGACGGCGGGATGATCACCGCCAGCGTCGCCGACGACGAGGTGATGGCAGCGGCGAACTCCTTCGGGTAGCCCTTCTTCTTCATCGCCGGGATCAGGATGGAGCCCATCGCGGCGACATCGGCCACCGCCGAGCCGGAGATCTCGGCGAAGAACATCGAGGTGCCGATGTTGATCATCGCCAGGCCGCCCTTGACGAAGCCGAACAGCGCCGAGGCGAACGTGATCAGCCGGCGCGACAGGCTCGACGAGTTCATGATCGCGCCGGCCAGGATGAACAGCGGGATCGCCAGCAGCGGGAAGCTGGTCGCGCCGTTGAACATGACGATCGCGGAGTTCAGCAGCGCGTCCAGGCCGCCCGCATGCACCATCGCGCCCATCGCGACGATGCCCAGCGCCACGGCGATCGGCACATTGAGCAGGATCAGGCCCACCAGGCCCAGGAACATGATGGCGACGATCATGACGACTGCAGAACGTCCTGAACCGGGGCCTGCTCGTGGTCGACGATGCCCGCGCCGCGCGCCTGGCGCAGCACCTCGGGCAGGCTGAGCAGCTGGGCGACGATGAACAGCGCGCCGCCGACCGGGATCACCGACTGCGTGAACTGCGTCGGCACCCAGGGCAGGCTGACCATCGTGTCGCCGTCGAGGATCTGCAGCACCTGCACGCCGAACCAGGTCAGCAGCGCGAAGAAGCCGATCACGCACGCCTCGCCGAACAGCACCGCCGGCACGCGGACCGCGGGCGGCAGGGCGTTGACGAGGCCGGGAAAGCCGATGTGCGCCCGCTTCAGCGCCGCCAGGGCCGCGCCGTAGTAGGTCAGCCAGGCGAGCATGATGGACGCGCCCTCGTCGTACCAGACGAGGGCGATGCCGAGCTTGCGGCAGGCCACGCCGACCAGGATCATCACCGCCAGCGTCGCCAGCAGGAAGATCACGAAGGCGGTCAGCGTGCGGTCGAAGGCGATGCGCAGCGTGGCCGACAAGATCACATCCCCTTGCCGAGCGCGATCGCCTTGTCGACCAGCTTGCCGCCGTCCGGCACTTCCTTGGCGAATTCCTCGTACACGCCCTTGCTGGCGGCGATGAAGGCATCCTTGTCGGCCTCGTTGACCTTCACACCGGCGGCCTTGATCTTGTCGAGCAGGTCGTTGTCGAGCCGGGCGGCCTGCTCGTAGACATAGGCCTGGGTCTCCTTCGCGGCGGCGGACAACGCGGCCTGCACGTCGGCCGGCAGCGACGCGAACTTGCGCGCTCCGGTGGCGAGGTAGGCCGGCGTGTAGACGTGGCCGGTCATCGACAGGTGCTTCTGCACCTCCTGGAACTTCGACGAGTAGATCTGCGTCAGCGGGTTCTCCTGGCCGTCCATCACGCCGGTCTGCAGCGCGACGAACACCTCCGACAAGGCCATCGGGCTGGGGTTGGCGCCGTAGGCCTGGAACATCTTCACGCGCCACTTGCCCTGCGGCACGCGCAGCTTCATGCCGCCCAGGTCGGCCGGCTTGACGATCGGCTTGGTGTTGGTGGTGATGTGGCGGAAGCCGTTCTCCCACACCGCCAGCAACTTGTAGCCCTTGGCCTCGGCCATCGGCGCGAGCGACGGCCAGACCACCTCGGCCTCGATCTTCTTCATGTGCTCGCGGTTCTTGACCAGGTACGGCATCTCGAACATGCCGAAGGCCTCGACATCGGAGGACATCACCGTCGACGGGATGGCGAATTCCACCGTCCCCAGACGCAGCTTCTGCATCAGCTCGCGGTCGCCCCCCAGCTGGCTCGATCCGAACACGACGACCTTGGCCTTGTCGCCCAGCTTCTCGTTGGCGCGACGCGCGAACTCGTTGGCCGACAACTCGAACAGCGAGCCGGGGCCGCCGACGTGGCCGAGCTTGAGCTCGACCTGCGCCACGGCGGGCAGCGCGAATCCGGCGGCCAGGGCGGCGGCGAGCAGGGTGCGGCGGGTGGTCATGGCATTGTCTCCTTAATGGTGTTGGGGTTGTCTACGTGGGCGGCCGCGCTCAGGCCGCCGTCTCCAGCAGTCGGGGCGCGGGATGGGCGGCGAAGTACTCCATTGCGGCTTGCACGCCGCTGCCGGACAGCGCCACGCCGGCGAGCCTGAAGCCCATCTCCACGCCGGCCAGCGCCGCCATCAGCGTGAGGTCGTTGCAGTCTCCGAGATGGCCGATGCGGAACATGCGGCCCTTCACCTTGCCCAGGCCGGTGCCCAGCGACAGGTCGAAGCGCTCGTGGATCATCTTGCGCAGCGCATCAGCATCCACGCCCTGCGGCGTGATCACGCCGGTGAGCACCGGCGAGTACACCGCCGCGTCGGCACACTGGATGGGCAGGCCCCAGGCGCGCACTGCGCCGCGCACGCCTTCGGCCCAGCGTTGGTGGCGCGCGAACACCGCCTCCAGTCCCTGCCCGAGGAGCATGTCCAGCGCTTCCGACAAGCCGTAGAGCAGGTTGGTGTTCGGCGTGTACGGCCAGTAGCCCGACCGGTTCATCTCGACGATCTCGTCCCAGGCCCAGAAGCTGCGCGGCAGCCTGGCCGTCTTGCTCGCCTCGAGCGCCCTCGGCGACAGCGCGTTGAAGCTGATGCCGGGCGGCAGCATCAGGCCCTTCTGCGAGCCGCTGACGGTGACGTCGACACCCCACTCGTCGTGCCGGTAGTCGGCGCAGGCCAGGCCGGAGATCGAGTCGACCAGCAGCAAGGCCGGATGGCCGGCCGCATCGATGGCGCGACGCACCGCGGCGATGTCGCTGGTGACGCCGGTGGAGGTTTCGTTGTGCACCACGCACACCGCCTTGATGGCGTGGCCGGTGTCGGTGCGCAGGCGCTGCTCGATCATGTCGGCCTGCACGCCGCGACGCCAGCTCCACGGCAGCCCGGTGGCCGCGTCGGTGCCCGGCACGGCCAGGAACTCGGGCTTCAGGCCGAGCCGCTCGGCGAGCTTCTTCCACAGCGTGGCGAAGTGGCCGGTCTCGAACATCAGCAGCGCATCGCCGGGGCTCAGCGTGTTGACCAGTGCCGCCTCCCACGCACCGGTGCCCGAGGCCGGGTAGATGGCCACCGGGTGGCGGGTGCGGAAGATCTGCTGCATGCCGGCCAGCACCTTCAGGCCGAGCTGGCCGAACTCGGGACCGCGGTGGTCGATGGTCGGCAGGCTGATGGCGCGCAGGATGCGGTCGGGGACCGGGCTGGGCCCGGGGATCTGCAACAGATGCCGGCCGCTGGGATGCTGGTCAAGGGGAATCATGAATCGCTCCAAGAGGTCGGCAGTTTTGCATACAAAATGCATCTGTCAAGCGAGCTTGCCCTAGAATCACCGGAGTGCCGCCGTCATGGATTGCATACCAGAACATGGCTGAAGTCATCTCCATCCCCCGCCAAGTGCTGCACCAGGAGGTCGCGGTGCGGCTTCGCCAGCGCATCGTCGAGGGGCAGCTGGTCCCCGGCGCCAAGCTCAACGAGCGCGAGTTGAGCGAACTGCTGCAGGTCTCGCGCACGCCGCTGCGCGAGGCGATCAAGATGCTCGCAGCCGAGGGCCTGGTCGAACTGCTGCCCAATCGCGGCGCGGTGGTGGCGCAGATGTCGGAGCAGGACGTGGCCGACACCTTCGAGGTAATCGCCGCGCTGGAGGGACAGTCGGGCGAACTTGCCGCGCAACGCATCGGACCGGCCGAACTGGCCGAGATCCGCGCCCTGCACTACGAGATGATGGCCGCCTTCACGCGCCGCGACCTGCCCAGCTACTACCGGCTCAACGCGCAGATCCACACGCTGATCAACGCGGCGGCGCGCAATCCGGTGCTGACGCAGACATGGCGCAACGTCAACGCGCGGCTGCAGGCGCTGCGCTTTCGCTCCAACTTCGACGAGGCGAAGTGGAAGCGCGCGGTGAAGGAACACGAGCGCATGGTGGAGATGCTCGCCGACCGAGACGCGGCCGGCCTGCGCTCCCTGCTCGTCGAGCACCTGATGCACAAGCGCGACGCGGTGCTCGAGCTGATGAAGAGCGGCCAGCTCCACGCAGGCAGCAAGGCCAGCGCATGAACGCCCCGCTGCCCTCCGGTGTGCTCGCCGACAGCGCGGAGCTCTCGCGGCGCCTGCAGCGCGAGACCGAAGGCGAGGTGCTGTTCGACCTCGCCTCGCGAGGTCGCTATGCGACCGACGCATCGATCTACCAGGTCATGCCGATCGGCGTGTTCGTGCCGAGAACGCCGCGCGACGTGTCGATCGCCCTGCAGATCGCCCGCGAGCTCGGCGCGCCGGTGCTGCCTCGCGGCGGCGGCACCTCTCAGTGCGGCCAGACCACCGGAGCGGCGCTGGCGATCGACTTCAGCAAGCACCTGCGCAAGCTGCTCGCGCTCGACGTGGAGACGCGGCGCGTGCAGGTCGAGCCGGGCATGGTGCTCGACCACCTGAACGCCCAGCTCAAGGCGCATGGCCTGTGGTACCCGGTCGATGTCTCGACCAGCGCGCAGGCCACGCTCGGCGGTATGGCCGGCAACAACTCGTGCGGCAGCCGCAGCATCGCCTACGGCAACATGGTGCACAACGTCGAGCGCATCGACGCCTGGCTGGCCGACGGCAGCGAAGTGGCCTTCGGGCCGCTGGCGACGCTGGGCGCGAAGGAACGCCACGTCGCCGCACTGGTGCGCAGCCTGGCCGACGCGCTCGCGCCTGAGATCGACGCGAACTGGCCGACGGTGATGCGCCGCGTCGCAGGCTACAACCTCGACATCTTCCGTCCGCGCAGCGAGCGGCCCTACACCGCCGACGGCAGCGTCAACCTCGCGCACCTGCTGGTCGGCGCCGAGGGCACGCTGGCGATGACCCGCAGCCTCACGCTGCAGCTCAGCGCGCTGCCGCGGGCGAAGGTGCTGGGCGTGGTGAACTTCGCGAGCTTCCACGCGGCGATGGACTCGGCGCAGCACATCGTCAAGCTGGGCCCCAGCGCGGTCGAACTGGTCGACCGCACGATGATCGAGCTGTCGCGCGCCAACCCGGCGTTCCGGCCGGTGATCGAAACGGCCCTGATCGGCAGTCCGGACGCCATCCTGCTCGTCGAATTCAGCGGCGATGACCGTTCGATGCTGCTGAAGCAGCTGAAGGCGCTGGTCGAGCTGATGGCCGACCTCGGCATGCCCGGCAGCGTCGTCGAGATGCCCGACGACCACCCGCAGAAGGCGCTGTGGGAAGTACGCAAGGCCGGCCTGAACATCATGATGAGCCTGAAGGGCGACGGCAAGCCGGTCAGCTTCATCGAGGACTGCGCGGTGCCGCTCGAGCACCTCGCCGAGTACACCGACGCGCTGACCGAAGTGTTCCGCAGGCACGGCACCCGCGGCACCTGGTATGCGCACGCCTCGGTGGGCACGCTGCACGTGCGGCCCATTCTCGACATGCGGCGCGACGGCGCGCAGCGCATGCGCGCCATCGCCGAAGAGGCGGCGGCGCTCGTGCGCAGGTACCGTGGCGCCTACAGCGGCGAGCATGGCGACGGGCTGTGCCGCGGCGAGTGGATCCGCTGGCAGTTCGGCTCGAAGATCGACGATGCCTTCCGCGCCATCAAGCGCGAGCTCGACCCGGACAACCTGTTCAACCCCGGCAGGATCGTCGACCCGCCGAAGATGGACGATGTGCGACTGTTCCGCTTCCCGCCTTCGTACCGGACGATCCCGCTCAGGCCCGTGCTCGACTGGTCGGCGTGGGACGTGCAGAACGACCCGGCCACCGAGACGACCACCGCGCCGGGCACGGGTGGCGACCCCAGCGGCGGCCTGGCCAAGGCCGTGGAGATGTGCAACAACAACGGCCACTGCCGCAAGTTCGACGCCGGCACGATGTGCCCGAGTTACCGCGTCACGCGCGACGAGCAGCATGTCACGCGCGGCCGCGCCAACACGCTGCGGCTGGCGTTGTCGGGCCAGCTCGGCAGCGAAGCGCTCGACGGAGAGGCGGTGAAGTCCGCCCTGGAGCTGTGCGTCGGCTGCAAGGGCTGCAGGCGCGACTGCCCCACCGGCGTGGACATGGCGCGCATGAAGATCGAGGCCACCGCAGCCTACAAGGCGCGCCACGGCCACACGCTGCGCGACAGGCTGATCGCCCACCTGCCGCGCTACGCGGGATGGGCGAGCGCACTGCCCTGGCTGTTCAACCTGCGCAACCGGATTCCCGCGCTGGCGCGCTGGTCGGAGCGTGCCACCGGACTCGCAGCGGCGCGCAGTCTGCCGCGCTGGCGGCGCGACACGGTGCGGCGCGAGGCGCCGAGCTACGGCCTGGCAAGCGCCGCGCAGGCGATGGCTGCGGCCAAGGCCGTCGTGCTCTGGGTCGACACCTTCAACGGCCATTTCGAGACCGAGAACGCACGCGACGCCGTGCGCGTGTTCCAGGCCGCCGGCTACGCGGTGCACGTGCCCGGCCTCTCGGGCGAGCCGCTGTGCTGCGGCCGAACCTACCTCGCCACCGGCATGGTCGATCGTGCAAAGGCCCAGGCCGGCGCGCTGGTCGCCGCCCTGCAGCCCTTCGCCGAGCGTGGCATCGCCATCGTCGGGCTGGAGCCGTCGTGCCTGTTCACGCTGCGCGACGAAGCGTTGGTGATGGGACTGGGCACGGCGGCGCAGGCCGTGTCGGCGCAGGCCCTGACCTTCGAGGAGTTCCTCGCCCGCGAGTCCCGCGCCGGACGCTTCGCGCCGGCGTTCTCGCCGGCGACGAAGCCGATGAAGGTGCATGGCCACTGCCATCAGAAGGCCTTCGGCGCGGTGCAGCCAGTGCTGGAGGTGCTTCGGCTGATCCCCGGTGCCGGTCCCGAGCTGATCGAGACCTCGTGCTGCGGCATGGCCGGCAGTTTCGGCTACGAGTCCGAGCACCATGCGGTATCGCTGCAGATGGCCGAGCTCTCGCTGCTGCCTGCGGTGCGCGCTGCCGGAGAAGCCTGGATCGTGGCCGACGGCGCGAGTTGCCGGCATCAGGTCGCCGACGGCGCGCAGCGCGAGGCACTGCACGTTGCCCGCGTGCTCGCGGCCCACCTGGCGCGCTGACGGGGGGCAAACCCCGGCCTGTCGGCGCCGGGGATTACGTAGTTTCCGGCATGTGCCGGCGGGAGACGCTGCCCACAATCGCGCCATCTCACACCTGCCGCCCCGAAAGGACGATCCCATGAAGCGCCTGATGACGGCCATGCTGGCCGGCCTCGCCACCTCCGCCGCCCTCGCCGAATATCCGGACAAGCCGATCACCATCGTCGTTCCCTTCGCGGCCGGCGGTCCGACTGACAAGGTCGCCCGCGACCTCGGGGTCGCGATCGGTGCGGCGCTGAAGCAGACGGTGATCATCGAGAACGTCGGCGGCGCCGGCGGTACGTTGGGCGCGGCCAAGGTCGCCAAGGCGTCGCCGGACGGCTACACGCTGCTGCTCGCGCACATCGGCATGTCCACCGCGCCGGCGCTGTACCGCAAGCTGCCGTACAACGTCGAGACCGACTTCGAGTATCTCGGCATGGTCAACGACGTGCCGATGACGCTGATCGGTCGCCCGACCCTGCCGGCGAACAGCTACCCCGAGTTGGTCAAGTGGCTGCAGGAAAACAAGGGCAAGATCAATCTGGCCAATGCCGGCCTGGGTGCGGCTTCGCACCTGTGCGGCCTGCTCTTCCAGCAGAGCATCCAGATCGACATGACCACCGTGCCCTACAAGGGCACCGGCCCGGCGATGACCGACCTGCTCGGCGGTCAGGTCGACATCATGTGCGACCAGACCACCAACACCACCAGCCAGATCGAGAGCGGCAAGGTGAAGGCATATGCGGTGACGACGATGACCCCGCTGAAGACGCCGGCACTGTCCAAGCTGCCGACGCTGGACAGCCAGGGCCTGAAGGGCTTCAACGTGAGCATCTGGCACGGCATGTACGCACCCAAGGGCACGCCGGCCGCCGTGACCGAAAAGCTCAACGCGGCGCTGCGCGCGGCCCTCAAGGACGCCGACTTCATCAAGAAGCAGGAAGCGCTGGGCGCGGTGGTCGTGACCGACGCACGCCTGGCCCCGGCCGAGCACAAGAAGTTCGTCGCCGCCGAGATCGCCAAGTGGGCCCCGGCGATCAAGGCAGCCGGCCAGTACGCCGACTGAGGGCGACCGAACGGTTCTGCCGGTACCTGCAAAGGGCCGCCTTCGGGCGGCCCTTTCCTTCATGCCCGCATTGTGATCGGAATGGTGACGGGGCCGTCGTTGACCAGGTGCACCTGCATGTCGGCGCCAAACTCACCGGCCTCGACCTGCGGGTGCATGGCCCGCGCCGTGGCCAGCACACGGTCGTAGAGCCGTCGGCCGAGTTCGGGGTCGGCCGCGCCGCTGAAGCCCGGCCGGTTGCCGCCGGCCGTGTCGGCGGCGAGCGTGAACTGGCTGACGATCAGCAGGGCGCCGCCGGCGTCGACGACGCTGACGTTCATCCTGCCGGCATCATCCGGGAAGATGCGCAACTTGAGCACCTTGGCCACCAGCTTGTCGGCCAGTGCCTCGGTGTCGGTCGGCTCGGCGCACACGAACATCAGCAGCCCCGGGCCGATGGCACCGGCGACGCGCCCCGCCACCTCGACGCGTGCGGACGAGACACGCTGCAGCAGCGCGATCACAGCAGGTCCTTCGGGTCGTCGAAGTGCGCCTCGACATCGGTGGGCAGCAACTGGATCGAGGCGCGCAGCCCCGGCACCGCGCTCATCAGCGCCTGCTCGACACTGGTGCGCAGCGCCGCGGCGCGGCCGAGCGTCCAGCCCGCCGGCATGTGCATGTGGACATCGACGAAGCGCCGCTGGCCGGCGCGCCGCGTGACGATGTGGTCGAAGCGGATGGTGTGGTGCGCGAACTGCGCGAGTGTGGCGTCGATCTGTGCGCGCACCTCCGGCTCGACCGCCATGTCCATCAACCCGTCGACAGAGCGCCAGGCGAGATGCGCGCCCTCGCGCAGAATGTTCAACGCGACGCCGATGGCCAGCAGCGGATCGAGCCACAGCCAGCCGGTCAGCGGCACGAACAACAGTCCGACGACCACGCCCGCCGAGGTCCAGACGTCGGTGAAGAGGTGCCGCGCGTCGGCCTCCAGCGCGATCGAGCGCTGCTCGCGCGACGCAACCAGCATGCGCCAGGCGAGAAGCCCGTTGAGTGCCGAACTCGCTACGGCCAGCGCCAGCCCCCAGCCGAGCGACTCCAGCGGCCGCGGATCGACGAACCGCCCGGCCGCCGCCCAGATGATGCCCACCGCCGCGCCAACGATGAGCAGCCCTTCGAAGCCGCTGGAGAAGTACTCCGCCTTGGTGTGGCCGAAGGGATGGTCCTCGTCGGCCGGACGTTCGGCGATCGTCACCATCAGCACGGCGAACAGTGCCGAGGCGAGGTTGACGAAGGACTCCATCGCGTCGGACAGCAGACCCACCGAGTCGGTGATCCACCACGCCGCGGTCTTCATCGCGATGGTGGCCACGGCGGCCGCCACCGAGATCTTGAGCAGGGTCTTGGCCTGCATCGCGTGTGCCGGACTCAGGCCAGCGTGACGCGCGCGAACTTGCGCTTGCCGACCTGCACGACGTAGGTGCCCGGTCCGACCTTCAGCCCCTTGTCGCTGACCACCGTGCCGTCGATGCGCACGCCGCCGCCGTCGATCAGGCGCATCGCCTCACTGCTCGAGGGCGCGAGGTTGGCCTGCTTGAGCAACGCGCCGATGCCCAGCGGCGTGCCGGTCAGTGTCAGCGCCGGAATCTGGTCGGGAATGCCGCCACGGGCACGGTTGGCGAAGTCGGCATCTGCCGCCTCGGCAGCCGCCGCGCTGTGGAAGCGCGTGGTGATCTCCTTGGCGAGCATCACCTTGGCGTCCTTCGGATTGCGCCCCGCCTCGACCTCGGCCTTCAACTTCGCGATCTCCGCCTCGCTGCGAAAGCTCAGCAGCGTGAAGTAGCGCCACATCAGCGTGTCGCTGATCGACAGCAGCTTCGCGAACATGTCGTTCGCCGGCTCAGTGATGCCGATGTAGTTGCCCTTGCTCTTGGACATCTTCTCGACGCCGTCCAGGCCCTCGAGCAGTGGCATGGTCAGGACGCACTGCGGCTCCTGGCCGTACTCGGACTGCAGCGCGCGGCCGACGAGCAGGTTGAACTTCTGGTCGGTGCCGCCGAGCTCGAGGTCGCTCTTCAGCGCCACCGAGTCGTATCCCTGCATCAGCGGGTAGAGAAACTCATGCACGGAGATCGGCGTTCCGGCCTTGAAGCGCTCGGCGAAGTCGTTGCGCTCCATCATGCGCGCCACGGTGTAGCGGGCAGCCAGCTGGATCATGCCTCGCGCGCCCAGCGGGTCGCTCCATTCGGAGTTGTATCGAATCTCGGTCTTGTCGGGGTCCAGCACCAAGCTCGCCTGCTTGTAGTAGGTCTGCGCATTGGCCTCGATCTGTTCGCGCGTCAGCGGCGGTCGCGTGGTGTTGCGGCCGGAGGGGTCGCCGATCATCGAGGTGAAGTCGCCGATCAGGAAGATCACCTGGTGGCCGAGGTCCTGCAACTGGCGCATCTTGTTGAGCACCACCGTGTGACCGACGTGGATGTCGGGGGCGGTCGGGTCCAGCCCCAGCTTGATGCGCAATGGCACGCCGGTTGCTTCGGACCGGGCGAGCTTGGCAAGCCAGTCGGCTTCAGGTAACAACTCGTCGCAACCTCGCCGGGACACATCGAGTGCGTGCAGCACGCGGTCGGTCACCGGGGCGGAAGGCGGTGCAGGGGGCTGGGACATGGGGCGCGGGATGGGGGTATTACGAACGGAAGTCCGGGATGCGCTCGGTATACTGCGCTGTGCGTTTTTTCACGCCCCGAACGGCCGGATGAGCTCCGGCAGGCGCCACGGATTCTAGTGGACGCCCTTGTACGCAACCTGCATTGACTCGAGCGCTCGCGTTCGGCACAGACTGAATTGAAATCGTTGGGATCTCTGGAACGCGCCACCGAGGCAGCATTGGCGCGAGGCGCCCGGTTCGTGTCGTCGCATCCGCGCGCCCTGGCCTCGGCCGTCGCCCTCGCGCTGGCCGGCTTCGGCGCCGCCGCCTACGGCATTGCCAGCAACGGGCCCGACGCGGCCGACCTGCCGCGCCGCCTGGTGACGGAAAGTGTCAACCCCGAGGATGTCGCACCACAACTCGAGGCACTTGCCGGTCACGCTCTGCAGCTCTACCGCAGTGACCTCACGCGCTCCGGCGACGGCGTCGAGTCGCTGCTGGCCCGTCTGGGCGTCAGCGACCTCGAGGCCATCGAGTTCCTGCGCCGCGATGCGCTGGCGCGCAAGATCTTCGAGGGCCGGGCCGGCAAGATCGTGCGCGCGGCGGCCACACCCAGCGGCACGCTGGAGGAGTTGACGGTGCGCTATGCGCCGTCCGACAGCTCGTTGATCGCCACGCACTTCGAGCGCCTGCGGATCGAGCGTCGCGAGGGGAACTTCTCGGCCAGCGTCGAGACCGTGCCGCTGGCTGCCACGGTGCGCCTGGGCAGCGGCACGATTCGCAGTTCGCTGTTCGCCGCCACCGATGAGTCGGGCATCCCGGATGCGATCGCGATCCAGATGGCCGAAGCCTTCTCCGTGGACCTCGACTTCCACCGCGAGTTGCGCAAGGGCGACACATTCTCCGTCGTGTACGAGACGCTCACCGCCGACGGCGAGCCGATCACCTGGAACAATGCGGCCGGCAGGATGATCGCCGCCGAGTTCGTCAACAAGGGCGAGCCGCACTCCGCCGTGTGGTTCAAGGACGAGGACGGTCGTGGCGGGTATTACGACCTGAACGGCACGAGCAAGCGCCGCGCCTTCCTGGCCAGCCCGATGGAGTTCTCGCGCGTCACCTCGGGATTTTCGATGCGTATGCATCCCATCCTCAACCAGTGGCGCGCCCACAAGGGCGTCGACTACGGCGCGCCCACCGGTACGCCGGTGCGTTCGGTGGCCAGGGGTGTGGTGCACTTTGCTGGACGCCAGAACGGCTACGGCAACGTGGTCGAGATCGATCACGGCAACGGCAAGTCGACGCTGTATGCACACCTCAGCCGCATTGACGTGCGCCGAGGCCAGCGCATCGATCAGGGCGACCGCGTCGGCGCCGTCGGCGCAACGGGCTGGGCCACTGGACCGCACCTTCACTTCGAGTTCAAGCTCAACGGCGCGCAGCGCAACCCGCAGAACATGGCGAAGTCCTCCGAGGCCATCCAGCTCAGCGCGATGGGCAGGCAGCGCTTCGCGGCTGTGGCCCAGTCGATGCGGGGACAGCTCGACGCGGCGCTGACGGTCGGCGCCACGGTCGCCGAGTAGCGGCCGCGCCGCCTCCACGCGCGGCGGGCCGGCATGGCAGAGATCTACATCGGACTGATGTCGGGCACCTCGCTCGACGGCGTCGACGGCGTACTCATCGAGTGGTCTGACCTTGCGCCACCCACCTTGCAGGTGCATGGTCATTGCCATCTGCCCTTCGACGAGCTGCTGGCGAGCGAACTGCTGGCGTTGAATCAGCGCGGCGAGGACGAACTGCACCGCGCAGCCCTGGCGGGCAACGCCGTGGCACGACGTTACGCCGAGGTCGTGCAGCAACTCCTGGCGCGGGCCTCGCGACCGGCTTCCGCCGTGGCGGCGATCGGTGCACATGGCCAGACCGTGCGTCACCGGCCGCAGCAGTTCGACGGCAGTGGCTACACGCTGCAGTTGAACAATCCGTCCCTGCTCGCCGAACTGACCGGCATCGCCGTGATCGCTGACCTGCGCAGTCGCGACCTCGCCGCAGGCGGCCAAGGCGCACCGCTGGTGCCGGCGTTCCACCGGGCCATGTTTGGAAACTGCGACGCGAGCCTCGCCGTGCTCAATCTCGGCGGAATCGCCAACCTCACGCTGTTGAGTGCGGACGGCTCGGTGCTCGGGTTCGACTGCGGCCCTGGCAATGCCCTGCTCGACCATTGGGTGCGCCTGCATCGTGGGCAGGCCTTCGACGACGCCGGCCGATGGGCGGCCAGCGGCCGGGTCATTGAAAGCCTGCTGTCGGCACTGCAGCGCGAGCCCTACTTCGACCATCCCCCGCCCAAAAGCACCGGACGCGACCTGTTCCACGCCGACTGGCTGGCGCAACGGCTCGCTTTGGTGGGTGCGGCCGATCCGGCCGACGTGCAGGCGACGCTCGCCGAATTGACCGCCTGGGCTTGCACGCGCGACCTGCAGCGCCTCTTGCCGCAGGCGCGCGAACTGCTCGTCTGTGGCGGCGGCGCGTTCAATGACCACCTGATGGCACGTTTGGCGGCGGGATTGCCGGGCATGCATGTCGGCTCGACCGCCCAGCGCGGCCTGCCGCCCGACCAGGTCGAGGCCTGTGCATTTGCCTGGCTGGCACGCGCATTCATGCGCCGCGAGCCAGCCAGCCTGCCTGCGGTCACCGGTGCGCGCGGCACAAGGGTGCTGGGCTGTCTCTACCCCGCCTGAAAAGCAGGAGGCCGCCCGCAGGCGGCCTCGTCATCGGAGCGGAACGGTTCAGACGGAGAAGCTCGAACCGCAACCGCAGGTGGTCTGCGCGTTCGGATTTTTGATCACAAACTGCGCCCCTTGCAGGTCGTCCTTGTAGTCGATCTCGGCGCCCACGAGGTACTGCAGGCTCATCGCATCGATCAGCAGCGTGACGCCGTTCTTCGACATCTGGGTGTCGTCGTCATTGACGACCTCGTCGAAGGTGAAACCGTACTGGAAGCCGGAACAACCGCCACCTTGCACGAACACGCGCAGCTTCAGGTCGGGATTGCCTTCCTCGTCGACCAGTTCCTTCACCTTCCCCGCAGCGCTGTCGGTGAAGATGATCGGCGCCGGCGGTTCGTCCGCGACGCTCTGGGACTGGATGTTCTCGGCCACTGCACTCATCGATCGCTCCTTCGGCACTCCGCCGTCGGACCCATTCTTACAGATTCGCGGCAGCCAGCTTCAAGGATGGTTTTTCCTCGGCTTTCAGCGGCCGGAGTTCGCCGTCGATGGTGGCGCCCTGGTGCATCTCGAGCACCTCGTAGCGTACGTCCCCGGTGATCTGGGCCTTGGGCTGCAGTTCGAGCAGGCTGTTCGAATGGATGGGCCCGACCACCGTGCCGTTGACGATCACGTGACCCGCGATCACCTTGCCCGTGACTCGGGCTTTCTCGCTGATGACGAGGATGCTGTATCCCTCGCCGGCCCCCACCACGTCGCCAATCACCTCACCGTCGATGCGCAGGCCGTCTGCGAAGCGCAGTTCACCGGTGATCACGGTCCCCTCACCGATCAGCGTGCGAATCGGCGGCTGCTTCTGCTTTCCGAACATGTGTAACCCTCCAGGCTTGCGATGTCATGCGCCACAACCGCTCACATCTGCACCGAGTGCGACGCAAGAACCGCGCCGCGGCCGTCTGTGACCTTTACTGTCACCGTCCTGATCACCGCCGTCGGCGGATGGTCGATCAGCCCCTCGACGCGGCGATATTGCCGCACCTGCAACGGATGGGCACCACCAGCCTGTGGCAACGACCACGGCTTGCCGTCCAATGTGCCGATCAGCGTCAGTTCGTAGCGACCGGAGAACTCGGGACGTGACTTGCCCGGCTGCATCAGCAGCAATTGGTAGCGCAGTTGCCCGGGCGTCACTGCCTCGGCCTGCAAGCCACGGATGCTCAGCACCGAGTCCCCGGCGGCCGCCGGCAGCAGGCGCTCGAAGAAGCCGAGGTCGTTCTTCAACTCGAGGTTCTCGGCTTCGGTCTGCTTGAGCTGCTGGGCCAACCGTTCCTGCGCCGTGCGCTCGGCCTTGAGCAGGCTGTCGGCGGTATTGGCGATCGACAGCGCTTTCTCCCGCTCTTCGCGCAACTGAGAGACTTCGGTTCGCAGCCGCGCCAGTTCTTCCTGCGCGTGGCGATCCAGGCCGGCAAGGCCCTTGCCCGTTTCGAAAGCCCACATGGCCAGCGCCGCCGAGAAGCCGAGCGCAAGCGCGGCCACCGCCCAGCGCAGCGGCCACGGCAGGTGGCTGCGCACGATCATGCGTGGCGCACTGACCGACAGGCGGCGACGGAACAGTTTCCAACGCATGACGTCTGGTCGTATCGATTGGTAAGACGGTGTCGGAAACGAAAGAGGCCGCACGATGGCGGCCTCGATCGAGGTGCGGCGCGGGAAGCGTCCTCAGCGCTTGCTGAACTGCTTCCGGCGGCGGGCGCCGTGCAGACCGACCTTCTTTCGCTCGACTTCGCGCGCGTCACGCGTCACGAATCCGGCGCGGCTCAATTCAGGCTTGAGGGCTGCATCGTAGTCGATCAGCGCGCGCGTGATGCCATGGCGCACCGCGCCGGCTTGGCCGGACTCGCCGCCGCCATGCACGTTCACTTTGACGTCGAACGCGGCGTCGTTGGCGGTCAGCACCAGCGGCTGCTTGACGACCATGATCGAGGTCTGGCGGCCGAAGTATTGCTCGACCGGACGACCGTTGACCGTGATCTGGCCGGTACCCTTCTTCATGAAGACACGCGCGACCGACGACTTGCGGCGGCCGGTGCCGTAGTTCCAATTACCGATCATCACCGCTCCTTAGATTTCCAGCGCCTTGGGCTGCTGGGCGGTGTGCGGATGCGTGGCACCGGCGTACACCTTCAGCTTCTTCACCATCGCATAGCCGAGGGGGCCCTTCGGGAGCATGCCCTTGACCGCCTTCTCGAGAGCGCGCCCGGGATGCTTGGCCTGCATGTCCTTGAACTTGGTGCCGTAGATCCCGCCCGGGAAACCCGAATGGCGGTAGTACACCTTGTCGTTGGCCTTGTTGCCGGTCACCCGGATCTTGTCGGCGTTGACGACGACGATGAAGTCGCCGGTATCGACGTGAGGCGTGTAGATGGCCTTGTGCTTGCCGCGCAGGCGGAGGGCGACTTCACTGGCCACCCGTCCGAGGACCTTGTCGGTCGCGTCAATCACAAACCACTCATGCGTCACCTCGGCCGGCTTGGCGCTGAAGGTTTTCATGATCAGTGGAGGTTTCAGGTCAATGTCCCAGGCCACGAAGGCCGCACCTCGCGAGGCTCCGCTTCTTCGATGGGCGGACTCTCGACAGGCACCGACAGCCAATGGCAACAGCCGCTGGCAGCCGTTCTCCGCGGGACGAAAGGCGGAAAAGCCTTGCAGTCTATCAGATTTCCCGTCTACTACGTGAAGGGCACCTGCAGGGGCTGGATGGGCCCTCACCCGGCTTGGACTGGATTCTCTAGGCAATTCCTATAGACTAGGGTTAACCCTAGACTCCCAGGAGGTCCTCCATGGGCTCGTCCGATAACGTTCAATCTTCCGCGAACCCCACTGCTGCAGGGCCGCAGGGAGCGGTCACGCAATGGACCTGGGTTCCCATCCGTTCGCTCGGACCGCGCCACCGGGACCGCATTGCCGCCCACCTGATCAACCTGGACGAATCCGACCGCTACCTGCGCTTCGGCTATCCGGCCACCGACGCGCAGATCTCGAAATACGTCGACATGCTCGACTTCGACCAGGACGAGGTGTTCGGCATCTTCAACCGCCGGCTCGAGCTGATCGCCATGGCCCACCTCGCCCATCCGTCGGCGCAGGCGGACCCGGCACGCGGGACGATGGCGGAGTTCGGTGTGTCGGTGCTGCGCAAAGCACGAGGGCGCGGCTTCGGAGCCCGCCTGTTCGAACATGCGGTGTTGCACGCCCGCAACCGTGGGGTGCAAACCCTGTTCATCCATGCGCTGAGCGAGAACACGGCGATGCTGAAGATCGCGCGCAATGCCGGCGCAGTGGTGGAACGCGACGGTTCCGAATCGGACGCCTGGTTGCGCTTGCCGCCGGACACCTTCGTCTCGCATGTCGAGGAAATGATGGGTGAGCACGCGGCCGAGTTCGACTATCAGATCAAGCGCCACGCCACCCATGTGCAGCTGATTCTGGAGACGATCTCAGAAGTCAAGGCTCACATCTCGAAGTCGCACCACATCGCGAGCGAGTGAACAGGCTGACCCCGCGCTCACGGCGGGAGCCCTGAGGTCGGGGATGATCGGGACCAACGGCAACCGTAACATCCGGTACATTGAGAATTCGCGAACGACCTGCCCCCTCAGGTCCGTGCATCGATGAACCGGACCTGACATGCCGACCCCGCTTCTGATTGCCGTGCTGTCTGCCCTTGCGGGTATCGCGGCCGCGTCCGTGGTGTGGCTGTGGTGGGTGCGCCGCCCCGCCAAGCCCGCGCCGCTGCCCACGGAATGGGCGCTCACGGCGCGGCCTGTCTTCTCGACCGACGAGCGCCGCGTGTATCGCCTGCTGCGCGAGGCGCTGCCGCATCACATCGTGCTGTCGAAGCTGCCGCTGGTGCGCTTCAGCCAGCCGGTCGATCCGTCCCGGGTGCGCTACTGGTACGACCTGCTCGCCTCGATCCACGTGACCTTCGCGGTGTGCAGCGCCAATGGCCGCGTGCTTGCCGCCATCGATCTCGACACCGATCGCGGCAATTCACGTCGAGTGCTGCAGATCAAGCAGGCGGTGCTGGGCGCCTGCCGCGTCCGCTATCTGCGCTGCCCGGTCGAGAACCTGCCATCGGTGGCGGAGCTGCAGCTGCTCGTGCCGCAGGCCGGCGCCAACGCCCGCGGCCCGCAAGCCGCAGCGGCTCCGCCCACGCATTCGATGCACCAGGCTCGCGACACGCTCGCCAGCACCGTCGCCCATCGCCGTGCCGAGCGCACGGCGCTCTGGCAAGACTCATCGCTGTTCCAGGACTCCTTTTTTGCGCCGGACACACGCTCGGATGGCTCGGGACAGAGCGAGTTCGGCAGCCTCGGCGGCACGTCGAGCGGTCCACGCAGCCGGCCCGCGGCGCTGGACAGCAGCCACCGCGACGACATCGGGGGCGTGGTCGTCGACGGTCAGCGCTACTCGGCCAACTCGACACGCTGACGCCGACGCGGTTCGGCCGCGTACGATGCGCGGATGTCACCGCGCCCTGCCGACACCGACACGCCCTACGCCGGACTCGATCCGGAGGTCGTGCTCGATGCCCTCGATGCCGTCGGCCTGCGTGGCGACGGCCGGCTCATCCAGCTCAACTCCTACGAGAACCGCGTCTTCCAGGTGTTCCTGGAGAATGGCCGCGTGGTGGTGGCCAAGTTCTACCGGCCCGGCCGCTGGAGCGACGGACAGATCCTCGAGGAGCACGCCTTCGCCGCCGAACTCGAAGCGCGCGAGATTCCTCTCGCGGCGCCTTGGTCGCTTGCGGTCGATCCGCGTTCGCTGCATGCCCCCCGGCTGACGAGCCTCGGTTCGACGCTGGCTTCGTTCGCTTCCACCGCCGGCCCGTACCGGTTCGCGGTGACCGAACGCATGGCCGGGCGCGCGCCGGAGGTCGAAGACCCGACCGTGCTCGAATGGATCGGGCGATTCATCGGCCGCATCCACGCCATCGGCGCCGTCGGGCACTTTGCGCATCGGCTCGCGCTGAGCCCTTCGAGCTTCGGCACCGAGCCACGGGACTGGCTGCTCGCGCACGACGTGGTGCCGCCCGATGCGCGTCAGGCCTGGAGCGCGATGGTCGAAGCGGCGCTGACCCGCGTCGGCACCGCCTTCGCCGCCGCGTCGCCACTGAAGACGCTGCGCCTGCACGGCGACTGCCACCTGGGCAACATTCTCTGGACATCCGCCGGGCCGCACTTCGTCGACCTCGACGACGCGCTCACCGGCCCGGCCGTGCAGGACCTCTGGATGCTGCTGTCCGGCAGCCGGACCGACCGCAGCAGTCAGCTCGGCGCGGTGCTCGACGGCTACGAACAGTTCATGGACTTCGATCGCCGCGAGCTGGCGCTGATCGAACCGCTGCGCACGCTGCGCATGATCCATCACAGTGCCTGGATCGCGCGGCGCTGGAAGGACCCGGCCTTTCCGATCGCCTTTCCCTGGTTCGAGAGCCCGTCCTACTGGATGGAGCAGACCACTCGGCTGCGTGAGCAGCTCGAGGCGATGGACGAATCGCCCCTCGCCGCCTGAAGAATCGCGCAGGTCAGCCGGTCAAGAGGGCGTTGACTCGCCGCACATAGGCACCCGGATCCTCCAGCGTCCCGCCTTCGGCGAGCAGTGCCTGGTCGAAGAGGATGTGAGCCAGATCGTCGAAGCTCTTGCTCGAGTCGAGCCTCTTCACCAGCGAATGTTCGGCATTCACCTCCAAGATGGGCTTGGCCTTCGGCGCCTCCTGCCCGGCCTGCTTGAGCAGGCGGGCGAGGTGGCCGCTGATGTCGCCCTCCTCGACCACCAGGCAGGCGGGAGAGTCGACGAGCCGCGTCGTCACGCGCACGTCCTTGGCCCGGTCCTTCAACGTCTCCTTCAATCGCTCGAGCACGGGCTTGAAGGCCTCGGCGGCCTCTTCGGAACGCTTCTTCTCGTCCTCGTCCTGCAGCTTGCCCAGATCCACCGCACCCTTGGCGACGCTCTGCAGCGGCTTGCCGTCGAACTCGAACAGGTGGGCAAGCATCCACTCGTCGACACGGTCGATTAGCAGCAGCACCTCGATGCCCTTCTTGCGGAAGATCTCCAGCTGCGGGCTGCTCTTGGCCGCGGCGAGCGAATCGGCGGTGATGTAGTAGATCGCCTCCTGGCCCTCCTTCATGCGGCCGACGTAGTCCTTCAGGGACACACCCTCGTCGGCCTGCGTGGAGGCGAAGCGCAGCAGCTTGGCGAGCCGCTCCTGGTTGGCGTGGTCCTCGCCGACACCTTCCTTCAGCACCTGGCCGAAGTCCTTCCAGAACTTCGCGTACTTCTCGCGCTCGGCGGCGTCCTCGCTGTCGGCCAGCGACTCCAGCATCGACAGCACACGCTTGGTCGAGCCCTCGCGGATCGCCTTCACGTCGCGGCTTTCCTGCAGCAGTTCGCGGCTGACGTTCAGCGGCAGGTCGGCCGAGTCGATCACGCCTTTGACGAAGCGCAGGTAGACGGGCATCAGCGCCTCGGCGTCGTCCATGATGAAGACACGTTTGACGTAGAGCTTCACGCCGCCGCGCTTGTCGCGGTTCCACAGGTCGAACGGCGCCTTGGCCGGGATGTACAGCAGCTGCGTGTACTCGCTGCGCCCCTCCACGCGGTTGTGCGTGTAGGCCAGCGGCGCTTCGGTGTCGTAGCTGATCTGCTTGTAGAACTCGGCGTACTGCTCGGCCGTGATCTCGCTCTTGTTGCGCGTCCACAGCGCCGCGGCCTTGTTCACTGGCGCCCATTCGTCGGTGAGCTTCTGCTTGCCGGTCTCGCTGTCCCACTCCTCCTTGCGCATCAGGATGGGCAGCGAGATGTGGTCGGAGTAGCGGCTGATGATGGAGCGCAGCTTCCAGCCTGAGAGGAACTCCTCTTCGCCGTCGCGCAGGTGCAGGATGACGCTGGTGCCGCGCTCGGGCCGGGTGATGGTCTCGACCTCGAAGTCGCCGGTGCCGTCGCTGCTCCAGCGCACGCCCTCTTCCGACCTGAGCCCGGCGCGCCGCGATTCGACGGTGATGCGGTCGGCCACGATGAAGCCGCTGTAGAAGCCCACGCCGAACTGGCCGATGAGCTGGGCGTCCTTCTTCTTGTCGCCTTCCAGCGCCGCCATGAACTCGCGCGTGCCGCTCTTGGCGATGGTCCCCAGGTTGGCCACCGCCTCGGGCTCGGACAGGCCGATGCCGTTGTCGGTGATGGTGATCGTCTTCGCCTCGGCATCGAAGGCGACGCGCACCTCGAGGTTGGGCGCATCCTCGAACAGTTCGGGGCGGTCGAGCGCCTCGAAGCGAAGCTTGTCGCAGGCGTCCGACGCATTGGAGACCAGTTCGCGCAGGAAGATCTCCTTGTTGGAGTACAGCGAATGGGTGACGAGGTGCAGGATCTGCTTGACCTCGGCCTGGAAAGAAAGCGTCTGTTTGCTCATGGTCCTGGAAATGCGAAGCCCGCCGGTCCACCCGCCGGCGGGTGGATTGTGGGGGCGTCGCACCCTCTTTCAAGACCCGCCCGGGTGGGGGCGGTGAATCTCAGTGCAGCAGGTAGACCACCGCGCTGCGCGGCGGCACCGCGAAGCGGCCGGTCGCCGTCTCGTAGCTCGCGGCGTTGGCCGGTCGGCGATCCGCGCCGGCCGCGTGCATCGGGAGCAGCACTCAGGCCTTGCCCTTGTCGTCCGCCAGCGTGAGCATCCGAGCCACCCTGGCGACGCTGACGAAGTACAGCAGCCCGTTGAAGTTCGCGTCGGCGTACATCGTGTCGATCGCGCCCGGCAGCTGCGCCGTGGTGGCGCTCTGCACCCGGCCCTCGTCGTTCTCCTGCACGAGTACCCGCTGCGTGGCGACCAACCAGCGTGGCAGCCGCTCGGCATCACACCCCGACTCGCTCAGGACCGCGCCCGGCGCGACGAACTTGAAGCGCGTGGCCGCGCTGCCTCGTGCACGGCGACGGAGAGGGCCCCAAGGTCTATCGCACCGTCGGCGTGTCTTGCACCGGCCAGACCTCGGCCACGCCGTTGTTGACCGCTGTGAAGTTGGCGTACTCGACGCGGATGTTGTCGCGCCAGCCTTTGTTGTCGCCGCTGCTGCCGCTGGGATTGTCCGGCGTGCCGTGGATGATGAATGCCACTGAACTGCGCGAGACGTCGTCCTTCGGATTGAGCACCGGCAAGTCGAACACCACCTCGTTGGCCGCCCCCACGTCGTTCGGCTTCGCCGCGAACGGGACCGAGCTGTCCCCTGCGTTGAGCGTCAGGCCGGTCTAGCGCGACAGGTCGATGCGGCTGGTGTCCGAGAGGTGCAGGCTCCAGGGCGTGAAGTGGCCGTCAGGGCGCTGTTGGTGGATGCGCAGCGCGATCAGATCGAGCGCGGCCAGGGCGTCGGGGTTGGCACGATAGACCGTCGCCTCGCCCGATTTCAACCACAGTTCACCGCCTTCGGCGAACTTCCGGAGGCGGTCCAGTCCCGCCCGTCCGCCGTCAGCGCCGGGCTTGTTCACAATGAAGACGAATCCCGACCGACGCGTCGGCGCGGAACACTGCCGGTCGACCAGCCAGTAGATGCCATGGGCGCGTTGGTAACGCGCCTTCACCGGGCCGGTGGGCGCCGGCGGCTCGGCGCTCGGCACGGCGACGAGGGTGGTGCTGGCGTTCTCCGCGCTCCAGACATCCCGTGTCGGTGCGGGATGCGACGCGCCCAGCGCTTCGGCTCGATCGTCGGCGTCTGCCGCGGCGGCGCCCATCGGCGCCTCGCCGCCGCCGCCACCGCACACCGCCAGCAGCACCGTCGCTGCAGTCGACACGGTGCCGAGAAGGCGATGGATGGCTCGCGTGACGTTCCCCTCCTCGGGCCCGCCCAACGACGGAACGCCGTTCATATTGAAGTCAAACTACACACCCATATTCGGACCAGCCCGGCATTGGTTCCACATATCAGTCAGGTACTGATGTAGTTCGATGTAGTCAAGGTACTTCCATTGCACGTCTTCTCACCCTGCCGCTACAGTCAACGCCCATGACGACGTCAACGCCCTACACAGCCCGCCGGCGGCGGGCCGCCCTTGCCCTCGCGCTGTTTCTCGCCGCCTGCGGCGGCGGCGGTGGCGGCGGCACCAGCGGCCCGCTTCCCACCGTCGATACCACGTCGGTCGCCGCAGCCGATCCCGGCTCCGCCCTGGACGCCGACTGGCGCAAGGGCCCCTTCGCGGAGATCTTCGTGAGGGGCTACCAGGACAGCGACGGTGACGGCGTCGGCGACCTGAAGGGGCTGACGGGGCGACTCGACTACCTGCGCGACCTCGGCGTCAGCGGCCTCTGGCTGATGCCGATCACGCCCAGCCAGGATGGCGACCACGGCTATGCGGTGGCCGACTACCGCAACGTCGACCCCGCCTACGGCACGCTCGCGGACCTCGATGAACTGCTGCGCGAGGCACATGCTCGTGGCATCGGCGTGGTCGTCGACTATGTGATGAACCACAGCGCGGCACGGCACCCGGCCTTCGCGAACGCGAACAGCGACGATGGCAATGCCTACCGCGACTGGTACGTCTTCAGCGCCGCCAAGCCCTCCGGCTGGAGCGTCTACGGTGGTGACCCGTGGCGTGCCGGCCGCGATGGCTTCTACTTCGCGCCCTTCTGGGACCAGATGCCCGACTTCAATCTGAAGAACGCCACCGTGGTGGGCTGGCACCAGGACAACCTGCGCTTCTGGCTGAACCGCGGCGTCGATGGCTTCCGCTTCGACGCGGTGGGCAACCTGGTCGAGAACGGCCCGAGTGCCTGGGAGAACCAGCCCGAGAGCCTGTCGCTGATGGCCGGCATCCGCCAGATGGTCAACGGCTCGTACGTCAACCGCTTCCTCGTCTGCGAAGGCCCGTCGGCAGCTCTGCAGTTCGCGCCGGCTTGCGGCAGCGCCTTCGCCTTCGGGCACCAGCTCAACCTGGTGAACGCGGCCAGGGGCAACGCCAGCGCCATTGCCGCCGTGGCGAGCTATTTCGACAGTGCGCCGGCGGGCATGTCGACGATGCTGTCCAACCACGACAGCTTCGCCGGCCAGCGCCTGTGGGACCAGCTGAACGGCAACCAGGCGCAGTACCGACTGGCCGCCGCCACCTATCTGCTGCAGCCGGGCACGCCCTTCATCTACTACGGGGAAGAGATCGGTATGGCCGGCGCCGCCAGCCTCGGCGGCGATCCCAGGCTGCGCACACCGATGAGTTGGGCCGGCGATGCGCGCGCCGGCTTCACCACCGGCACGCCGTTCCGCGCGCTGTCAGCCAATGTCGCATCGAACAACGTCGCGGCCCAGGCGGCCGACGGCAATTCGCTGCTGCACTGGTACAAGGCCATCATCGCGCTGCGCCGCACACACCCCGCGCTGACCCGCGGCACGCATGCCGGCGCCTCGGCCAGCGGCAGCACGCTGAGCTTCCAGCGCGTGGACGGCAACCAGCGCGCGGTGGTGCTGATCAACTACAGCACGAGCAACGCGGCCGTCTCGGCAGCCAACCTGCCGGCGAACGCGACATTCAGCAACGCCTTTCCGCCCAGCGGCACGGACGCGACCAGCGACGCCAACGGCACCCTGAGGGTCACGGTGCCGGCGCAGTCGTTGCGCGTCCTCATCGGCGGCGCCTGAAGCGCACGCGCGCCGGCGCGAGCGGCTTGTCAAGCACCGGCGCGAGATCCCGACTCGGCGCTGCGGATTCGGACCGACCTTCGACGCCGCGCGCCGCCAGTGCTAGCGTCCGCCCCGCACACCTCAGGAGGACACCGATGACCACGCTGAACGTCAACGGCGCGCTGCGCGAGGTCGACGCTGAGCCCGACACCCCGCTGTTGTGGGTGCTGCGCGAGCAGCTCGGGCTGACCGGCACCAAGTATGGCTGCGGCATCGCGCAGTGCGGCGCCTGCACGGTGCACATCGACGGCGTCGCGACGCGATCCTGCGTGCGACCCCTGTCCTCGCTCAGTCGCCACGAGAAGATCGTCACCATCGAGGGCCTCTCCGCCGACGGGTCGCATCCGGTGCAGAAAGCCTGGGCGCAGCTCGACGTGCCGCAGTGCGGCTTCTGCCAATGCGGCATGGTGATGGCCGCCGCCGCGCTGCTGAAGAGCAAGCCCAGGCCCACCGATGCCGACATCGACGCGGCGATGACCAACATCTGCCGCTGCGGCACCTACAACCGCGTTCGCGCCGCGATCAAGATCGCCGCACAGGGTTGATCAAGGGGAGACGCACATGACGACGACGCAAGTCACCCGCCGCGGCTTCCTGGGCGGCTCCGCCGCGGCCACGGGCGCATTGGTGGTCGGCTTCCACGTGCCCTTGATTCCCGGGCAGGCCCTGTCGCAGGGACCGCTCGTTGCATCGCCGGAGGTCAATGCCTGGGTCGTGGTCAAGCCGGACGACTCCGTGGTGATCCGCATCGCACGCTCGGAGATGGGCCAGGGCACGCTCACCGGCCTGGCGCAGCTGGTGGCGGAGGAACTCGAGTGCGACTGGGCCAAGGTCACCACCGAATACCCGACCCCCGGCCAGAACCTGGCGCGCAAGCGCGTCTGGGGCAACTTCTCCACCGGCGGCAGCCGCGGCATCCGCGATTCGCACGAGTACGTGCGCAAGGGTGGCGCAGTCGCCCGAACCATGCTCGTGCAGGCCGCGGCCAACGAATGGAGGGTGCCCGCCTCGGAATGCACGGCCGCGGCCGGCGTGATCACCCACGGCCCCTCGGGCCGCAAGACCAGCTACGGCAAGGTGGCCGCGGCCGCTGCGAGGCTGTCGCCGCCCGCCGACGTGAAGCTGAAGGATCCGAAGGACTGGAGGATCGCCGGCAAGCCGTTGAAGCGCCTGGACACCGTTGAGAAGCTCACCGGCGCGCAGGTTTATGGCATGGACCTCAAGCTGCCCGGCATGCTCAACGCCGCGATCAAGGACTGTCCGGTGTTCGGCGGCAAGGTGAAGCGTTTCGACACCGCGGCGGTCGCGCAGCGCCCCGGCGTGAAGAAGGTGGTGCGCGTGGGCGAGAGTGCCGTCGCCGTGGTCGCCGACACCTGGTGGCGCGCCAAGACCGCGCTCGACGCGCTCCCGATCGAATGGGACGACGGCGCGCATGCCGGGGCGAGCAGCGCCGACTTCGCCATCGTGCTGAAGGCCGGGCTGGAGGCGAACGACGCGGTGGTGGGCCACAGCGTCGGCGACGCGAAGACGGCGCTCGCCGCGGCAGCGCGCCGCGTCGAGGCGGTGTATTCCTACCCGCACCAGAACCACGCCACGATGGAGACGATGAACGCCACCGCGCGCTGGACGCCGGAGCGCTGCGAAGTCTGGACACCGACGCAGAACGGCGAGGCGGCGCTCGCCGCCGCGGCCGAGGCCGCCGGGCTCAAGCCGGCGCAGTGCGAGGTTTACAAGCTGCACCTCGGTGGCGGTTTCGGCCGGCGTGGCGCGGTGCACGACTGGGTGCGCCAGGCGGTGGCCATCGCCAGGGAACTGCCCGGCACGCCGGTCAAGCTGATCTGGTCGCGCGAGGAGGACATGCAGCACGGCCGTTACCACCCGGTGACGATGTGCAAGCTGACGGCCGGACTGGACGCGCAGGGCGACCTCACCGCGTTGCACATGCGCATCTCGGGTCAGTCGATCGTCGCGGGCATCTTTCCGCAGAACATCAAGGACGGCAAGGATCCGGTGGTCTTCCAGGGCCTGAACCCGCCGGGCCCTGAAGCCTCGATCGGCTACACCTTCCCCAACCTGCTGATCGACCACGCGATGCGCAACCCGCACGTGCCGCCGGGCTTCTGGCGCGGCGTGAACCTGAACCAGAACACGATCTACCTCGAGTGCTTCCTCGACGAGGTGGCACACGCGACGAAGCAGGATCCGCTGGCGCTGCGCCGCCGGTTGATGGCGAACCACCCCAGGCACCTCGCCGTGCTCGATGCCGTGGCCGAACGCGTCGGCTGGAACAAGCCGGCCGCACGCGGCGTGTTCCGCGGGCTGGCGCAGACCATGGGCTTCGGCAGCTACGTAGCCGCCTGCGCCGAGGTGTCGGTGAGCAGGGAGGGTAGGCTGAAGATCCACCGCATCGTCGCCGCCACCGATTGCGGGCATGCGGTCAACCCGCAGCAGATCGAGGCACAGGTCGAGGGCTCCTTCGTCTACGGCCTGTCGGCCGCGCTGTACGGCGAGTGCACGGTGAAGCACGGCCGCATCGAGCAGGCGAACTTCGACACCTATCCGGTGATGAGGATCGACGAGATGCCCAGGGTCGAGACCATCGTCATGCCCAGCGGCGGCTTCTGGGGAGGCGTGGGCGAGCCGACCATCGCGGTGGCCGCGCCGGCGGTGCTCAATGCGGTGTTCGCGGCGACGGGCAAGCGCGTCCGCGAGCTGCCGCTCAAGCACCACGACCTGAAGCAGGCGTGAGGACCGCGATGGCACTGACATGGGCCGCGCTGACGGCGCCGGCGCTCGCGCAGCCGGTGTGGGTGGGTGACGCCATCCCCGCGCCGCTCACCGCCCAGCCGGGCGATGCGGGACGCGGCCGTGCCATCGCGGTGAGCCGCCAGCAGGGCCTGTGCCTGCTCTGCCATGCCGCGCCCATCCCCGAGGAGCGCTTCCAGGGCAATCTCGCGCCGTCGCTCGCCGGCGCCGGCTCGCGCTGGACGGCGGCGCAACTGCGCGCGCGCATCGTCGACGCGCGGCGCATCAACCCCGGCACCACCATGCCGCCCTTCCACAGCACCGAAGGACTGCAGCGCGTCGGCGCCCCGTGGCAGCGCAGGCCGGTGCTCGACGCGCAACAGGTCGAGGATGTGGTGGCCTGGCTGCTGACCCTGCGCGACGATTGACAATGAGCCTGCATCGACGCGATCTGCTCGTCGCCGGCCTGGGCCTGGCGGTGAGTGGGCGTGCCACCGCCACGCCCGCCGAGATGGAGGCGGCGGTGGCAGCCTTCACCGGCGATGCGCCGCTGCACGAGGGCAAGGTCGGCTTCGAGATCGCGCCACTGGTGGAGAACGGCAACACCGTGCCGATCACGCTGTCCGTCGACAGCCCGATGAGCGCGGCCGAGCACGTGCAGGCGATCGCGGTGTTCAACGGCGGCAATCCACAGCCGCAGGTGGCCGAGTTCCACCTCGGCCCGCGCGCCGGCAAGGCGGTGGTGAACACGCGCATCCGCCTGGCCACCTCGCAGCAGCTCACCGCGGTGGCGCGGCTGTCGGACGGCAGCCACTGGACGAAGACCGTCGAGGTGGTGGTCACGCTCGCCGCCTGCGTCGAAGGCTGAGCCGATGGCGCGCGCCATCATCAACCTGCCCGCCACCATTCGCCGCGGCGAGGTGATCGAGATCCGCACCATCGTCAGCCACACGATGGAAACCGGCTACCGGCGCGACAGCGACGGCCAGCTGCTGCCGCGCGACATCATCCGCCGCTTCACCTGTCGCTACGACGGCGAAGTCGTGTTCAGCGCCGAGCTGCACGCGGCCGTCTCGGCCAACCCCTACATCGCCTTCCACACCGTCGCGGTGGCCAGCGGCACGCTCAGTTTCACCTGGGAGGGCGACAACGGCTTCTCGCAGACCGAGAGCCGCGCGATCGTGGTCACATGAGGCGGCTGGTTGCCGTGCTCGGCACGCTGCTGGTGGCCTGCACCGCGCCGCCCGACACACGACGCTCGGGCCTGGCCTTCATGACGCCGGCCACGCAGGCGCTGCAGATGGACGACACGCAGAACCCCGGCATGCTCTGGGTGCGAGAGGGCGAAGCGCTGTGGTCGGGCGCGGCGGGTGCGAGCGGCAGGTCCTGTGCCGACTGTCACGGCGATGCGACGCGGTCGATGCGTGACGTGGCCACCCGCTACCCGCGCTTCGACAACGCCCTCGGCCGGCCGGTCGGGCTGGGCGAGCGCATCGCCTCGTGCCGCGTGCGGCAGGGCATGCCGGCAGCGGCGCCCGACAGCGACGAACACCTCGCGCTGCAGGCCTTCGTCGCCCATCAATCGCGTGGCCTGGCCATCGCGCCCGATGCCGACCCGCGGCTGGCACCGTTCCGCGAGCGCGGCCGAGAGTTGTACGAGCGGCGCATCGGCCAGCTGAACCTGGCCTGCACGCAGTGCCACGATGCGCTGGCCGGCGGCCGGCTGGGCGGCAGCACGATTCCGCAGGCCCACCCGACCGGCTACCCCCTCTACCGCCTCGAGTGGCAGACGCTGGGTTCGCTGCAGCGCCGCCTGCGCGGCTGCATGAGCGGCGTGCGTGCCGAGCCCTATGCCTTCGGTGCGCCGGAACTGGTCGAGCTGGAGCTGTACCTGATGGAGCGCGCCCGCGGCATGCGGCTGGAAACGCCGGGCGTGCGACCGTGAGCGAGCTCGCTCATCCGCGCTTGAGCACCTTCGCCACTGGATGCGTGCGCAGCCGGAACGCGTCGGGCATGCCCGATCCGAGCAGCGGGCGCAGGTAGAGGCGGAACGCGTCGGTGACGTCGGTGCCGCTGTCGCTGATGAAGGCGTCGTCCATCGTGCGCGTCTTGCCGGCTACCGTCTCCAGCGGCACCAGCTCGTAGTCCACCGAGTAGAAGCCGGTGCGCTTGATCGCCACCGAGCCGTCGTGCTGACCCCACATCGCGTACTGCACCGCCTTTTCGCCGACCTCGCGCGCCTCGCGCTGGTCGACGTCGCTGACGCAGCCGATGAAGCTGCGCTGCACGTAGCCGAAGGTGTCGCCGCGCACGCGCTTGATCTTCAGCCGCGTCTTGATCTCCTCGCACAGCAGGTCGGCGAGCGCGCCGCTGCCGGAGAGCTGCACGTTGCCATGCGCGTCGTGCTCCAGGTTCTTGGCGAGTTGGGCGGCGATCGGCGCGCCGCTCTCGTCGTGGATGCCCTCCGACACCGCGATCACGCAGCGGCCGTGGCGCTCGTACACCGCCTTGACGTCGGCGAGGAAGCGCTCGAGCACGAAGGTGCGCTCCGGCAGGTAGATCAGGTGCGGGCCATCGTCGGGAAACTTCTTGCCCAGCGCTGAGGCGGCGGTGAGGAAACCGGCGTGCCGTCCCATCACCACGGCGAGGTAGACGCCCGGCAGCGAGGCGTTGTCGAGGTTGGCACCGGCGAAGGCCTGCGCGACGAAACGTGCCGCCGACGGGAATCCGGGCGTGTGGTCGTTGCCGACCAGGTCGTTGTCGATCGTCTTCGGGATGTGGATGCTGCGCAGCGGGTAGCCCGCCTTGTGTGCCTCCTCGCTGACGATGCGCACCGTGTCCGAGGAGTCGTTGCCGCCGATGTAGAAGAAGTGCTCGATCTCGTGCGCCTGCAGGACCTTGAAGATCTCCTGGCAGTACTTGAGGTCGGGCTTGTCGCGCGTCGAGCCCAGTGCCGAGGACGGCGTGTTGGCCACCTGCTCGAGGTTGTGGCTGGTCTCCTGCGTGAGATCGACGAAGTCCTCGTTGACGATGCCGCGCACTCCGTGGTGCGCGCCGTAGATGCGTCGCACCTCGCCGAAGCGCCGTGCCTCGAGCGCGACGCCGACGAGCGACTGGTTGATCACGGCGGTCGGGCCGCCACCCTGTGCGACGAGGATCTTTCCGGATTTCATGCAAGGCCTCCAGGTGACGGCGGCATGGTACGCCGGCCGCCCCCGGAGGAAGCAGATTTCAGGCCGCCAGCCGCAGCGGCTCGCGTCGTGCGCCCTCGTAGCCCTGCAACTCGTCCAGCGCGCGGCGGATGTCGTCTTCGTCGCCGTGGATCACCGCCCGGTCGGCGCGCCGCAGCGACGCCTCGATGAGCGCGCTGGCGAAAGCCCCGGCCGAGCCGATGGCCACGTACTTGCGCACCAGCTCGCGGCAGCGGGCCTGTTCGACGGGAAGTCTGTGGAGCAATTGCGTGTTCATCATGGTGGATTCCTCTGGATCGGTTGACGAGGACGGCCGCTGTCGTGTCGTCCTGCTCTCCATTTCAGTCCAGGGCCCTTCCCAATGCGACGCCCCTGCCGACTGATTTGCCGCCGTTCGACAGACGATGGCCAGACGATTCAGCGAGCGCCGGCCGGATTCGGCTTGCCGCCCGGCTTGTCGTGCCCGCAAGGCGGGTTCGCCTTCGGGTCGAACCCCGCGTTGAACACCGGGTACTCGGGGATCGCCGCGGGCAGCAGCCGCACCCACTGCTGGCTGTCCTTGTGGTACTCGATGAGGAAGTCCACCCAATCGGTGACCTTGACGAAATCGATGATGTGCGGCTGCACCGGCGGCAGCGTCGGGTCGGGGTTGACGTCGAGGTAGAACGGCGAGCGCCAGTCCCACAAGCCGCGCAGCAGCGGGTCGGGCAGGAAGATGTTCATCGCCAGGTAGGGCGAGCTGAAGTTCCAGAAGATGCTGCTGCCCGCTGCCACCCAGGGCTGGTCGTTCGAGCCGTAGGCCTTGATGCCCTGCAGCGCGTCCCTCAGCGCGCGCGCCGCCGGGTGCACCGGGTGCGGACGGAAGTCGAAGCCGAGCAATGCGTTGGCGAGGCTGAACAGGTCGGTGAGCTGGTCGGGCGTCTCGAGGCGGAAGCTGGCATCGGTGTCGAACTGCTGCGCCAGCACGATGGCGCTGCGGATGCGCTGCACCACCGCCTGCCGCGCCAGCGGGTCGGTCGCACCGCGCAGCGCCGCGAGCAGTGCGTCGGCGAGGTCGTCCACGCACTCGGCGATGGTGTGCATGCGCGCCAGGCGCACCACGCAGCCCAGTGTCGGGTGGTTGCCCTTGCCTTCGAGGATCTGCCGGTTGGCCTCGGCAAAACCATGCGCGAGTTCCTGTGCGCTGGCCGTGCCCTGCCGGGCGAGCTTGGCGAACACGCCGGCGTAGCCCTCACCGGCGGTGAAGAAGTTGTAGTTCGGGTAGCCGGCGGCGTAATCCGCATAGGGGGCGACGGTGTGCAGCACCTCCGCCGCCATGTTGAAGCAGTTGTCGAAGTGGATCACCGAGAGCTTGGGCACGCCGGCATCGAGCGCCGCCTTCAGCGCCGAACCCAGGCCCCAGGTCGACATCGGCATGTGGTTCGACGGCAGCAACGGCGACCCCGCAGGCAGCAGTGGCGAACCCGCGGGCAAGAGCGGCGACCCCGCAGGAAGCAGCGGTGATCCCGCCGGCAGGATCGGCGCGCCGGCGTCGGCGCTGATGCGCCACTCGAAGGCGCCGCGGCGCGTCAGCGTGGCCACGCTGAGCTGGCGGCGGTCGATCTCCGGCAGGTAGCCCGCGCCATGGCCTTCGAGGGCGAGCACGATCGCCGCACCGGGCCGGCTCTGGTGCGCATGGCGCAGGAAGCCGGCCAGGTTGGCGGGGGCGGCCATATCCTGCTTCCAGCGCGAGCTGACCTTCACCTCGGCCGGCTTGCCCGCCTCGATCTCGACCAGGTAGGTGTCGTCCTGCGCGCGATCGATCAACGCCGCCACATGGATGCCCTGGGCCGCCACCTTGAGCAATCCCTGGTAGAGCGGGTGCTGCGCCAGGTCGCGCGAGCCGCCGTCGGGGTAGGTGGAAAGGGTCTCGTCGGTGCCGAACGGCGCGTAGACGGCGAACAGCACGCTGTCGGTACGCGTGGGGTCACCGGACTTCTCCGGCAGCAGGCGGGGCAGCTTCATGGTCGGTCCTCTTTCTTGGCGGTGGACGCAGAGCCGGCGTGGCGCGCGAACGGTAGCGCCAACGGTATGCCGCGGACCATCCCATTCACAAGCATTCGTCCTTCGGTGGGATGGCGGTCAATCAGACGATCATGAGACGATTCCATGCCAACATGGAAACATCTGCTGACACCTTCGCTCCCCCGCGGCCACGCCCACCGCCGCTGCGCGTGGCCGAGGCGGTGGTCGAAGGGCTGCTCGCGGCGCACAAGGCTGGCACGCTGGACGAGTGGCTGACCCGGCACCGCCGCCTGGCTCGCTGGCTGGCGCGGCACTGGCTGCGGCCGCTGCAGGGCGCGGCGGGCGAAGGGCTGGCCACCGCCCATGCGGCCGCTGCAGTGGCCCTGCTGCTGCGCTGGGCGGTGGGCCAGTTGCGGCCGGACCGCGGCACGCTGGGCGAGCCCATTCCGCGCGAGGCATGGCTGGACCGCACGAGCTGGCGTCCGGTGCTCGCGCTGGCCTGCCAGTTCGGCTTTGCACCGGTGCCGGCGTTCCGCGATCGCTACCGCGGCCACGCCGAGGAGCCGGCAGCCAGCCACTTGTGCGGCCTGTGGTCGGTGGGGGCGAGCACCTACTACCGCTACCTCGACAAGGGCAAGCGCGCATTGGCACAGCTGTTGCGCGAGGTACCGGTGCCGGCCGAGCGGCGACTGGCACTGCGAAGGGCCGCCTCTGAGTTCGTCTGGCAGCAGTCGGAATCGGCCTCGGCGGACGATCGCTGCGCCTGGCACGCCCGCCAGGCCGCGGCCGCGCAGGCCGCCGACGACAGCGTCGCGGCGCTGTGGCACCTCGCCCAGGCAGGCGACATCGCCGGCTTCATCCGCGCACTGCAGCGCCACAGCGTCGAGCTCGCCAACGACGCAGAAACCGACGGGCTCGTCGACCTGGTCGCCTCTGCGGCGCAGGGAGCGCGCGAACGCTTCGACCTGCTGCTCGCGCGCGGCTCGCTGGCGCGCATGCGCGGCGACGCGGCGCGCGAGCAGGCCCACTACGAGCAGGCGCTACGCCTCGCCGCCGACGCCGACGATGCGCTGCTGCTCGGCATCGTCTACGGTGCCTTGGGCAAGTTCCACGAACCGCGTGACCTCGACCGCGCATTCGCGTACTACCAGGACAGCACCGACTGCCTGCGCCGCTCCGGCCTCGGCGACGAAGAGGGAACGGCGGTCGAGGCGATCGAGGAGTACGTGACCACGCTGGTGCGTCTGGCCTGGCTGTACGTGCTGCGCAACGACCCGCGCGCCAAGGCACTGCTCGAACGCGCGCAGGGGCTTTGCGCACGACACCCGCTGTCGGCAACGACGCAGGCCATGCTGGCGCAGACCTGGGGCGAATGCCTGCGCCGCGCCGGCGACCTGCCGCGTGCGCTGGAGCACAAGCACCGTGCCCTGCTGCTTTACGAGCGCATCGACGACCGCCAGGCCATCTTGAAGACCTGCAGCAACCTCAGCCTCGTCTACGGCGAGGCGAAGGACTTCGCGCGCGCCAGCGAGTACGCACGCCGCGTGCTCGCGCTGGCCGACACGATGACGGTGGAGCCGGAGATTCTCGCCAGCACGCACATGAACCTGGGCGTGGCCTGCTTCTGGCAGGCCGACTACGCACAGGCCCGGCAGGAGTACCAGCGGGCGCTGGACATCGCGATGCGCCAGCGGCTGCACCGTGTCGCCGGCCTGGCGCACTACAACCTCGCCGAAGTGGCCTATCTGCAATTCAAGCAGTCGGCCGACCCGCAGGACGAGGCACGCGGCGATGCCCACGCCGCCGCCGCCGTGGCCATCTGGCCGCACGAGAGCGATCCGACGCACACCGAAGCGACGAAACGGCTGAAGCGCGACATCCTCGGCCCCGGCGACGAGCGCGCGCGCGACCGCCTGCTGCCCGCCGAGGCCGCGGCGCACTACGCCGAGATTGCCGAGGTGCAGCGGCAGCGCGACCTGCTCACCCTGCCCGGTGCGCCGCAGGCGCATGTGCGCGCCCACCTGGCGATCGCGCAGGCCTATCTCGCCATCGCGATGAAGGAGCGCGAGGCCGCGCTCGCCCTGATCGACCGGCACGCACTCGGCGACGGCTTCGCCGCCGACCTGGACGCGCTGCGCACGACCTTCGAGCGCACGCTGACGCGCGAGCAGAAGCTCGCCGCGCAGTGGCGCGATGCCACCGCCGACCTGATCAGCGCGCAGCGATGCGCCGCGGTGCTGGAGCAGCTGTTCCGCGCCGGCTCGCTGAACAAGAGCGGCTATGCCGAGCTGTGCGCGTTGAGCCCGGCCACCGCGTCGAAGCATCTCGTCACGCTGGCCGAGCGCGGCCTGTTGGTGCAGACCGGCAAGGGGCCGGCGACGCGCTACACCCTGCCGGCCTGATCAGGCCATCGCCTGGGCTCGACGCACGCAGCCCTTGCCACCCTGCTTGCCGGCATACATGGCCGCGTCGGCCTGGCGCAGCAGCCGGACCGGGTCGGTACCATCCAGCGGCACGAGCACGTAGCCGATCGTCAGCCCGACGCTGCACTGCCGACCTGCGGAGAGCAGGAAGGGCTCGCGGAAGGCCTCGACCAGCTTGAGGCCGAGGTCCCGCGCCTGGCGCTCGTCGGCCAGCCCCCCAGCGGTGACGACGAACTCGTCGCCGCCAAGCCGCGCGACGACGTCGGTCGAGCGCAACTGCGAGCCGAGGCGCCGGCCCACCGCGATGAGCAGCTCATCGCCCAGCTCGTGGCCGTGCTGGTCGTTCACCTGCTTGAAGCCATCGAGGTCGATCATGTAGACCGCCAGCAGCCTGTTGGCTGCCGTCTTCGCCATCTCGGCGGCCAGCCGCGCGTCCAGTCCGCGGCGATTCGGCAGGCCGGTGAGCGGGTCGGTGTGGGCCATCGAGACGAAGGTGTCGCGCTCGCGCACGGCGCTGCGCGCCTCGTTGTGGATGGCGCGCATGCGCAGGCCGAGCACGCGCATGAAGATGATCATGTCCAGCGTGGCGCCGGCCTGGAAGGCGTGCAGCGTCCACAGGCTGGCGTCGATGTAGCCGCGGATCACCCCGACCATGATCGCCGTGGCGACGAAGTAGCCCAGCCAGGCCCAGAGGAAGTACCAGCCGATCGGGTCGCCGCGGCGCGCGCGCCGGATCGCGCCGGGCAAACCCATCAGCGCGGGCAGCAGGCCCAGCGAGCCGATCACCGAGCTCACGGTGTGGATGTGGATCAGGTCCAGCGCATAGAGGACGGCGGTCAGGCCCAGCGCCGCCGCGCCGGCGTACATGACGCGGCTGAAGTGGCGGCTCATCTCCGGACCGCGCAGCACCTCCTCGACGAACAGGAAGGTCGAACCCGAGGCGAGCAGCGCCATCAACGCGGCGCCGTGCATCTCGAACCAGAGCTGGTCGCGCCACAGGTACATGCCGCCGATGCCGAACTGGACCACCGAGAACATCAGGCTGCCGGTGGTCAGCATCGCGTACTTGAGGAACAACGGCTCGCGCGTGCTGATCCACTGCACCAGGCTGTAGATCACCAGGCACAGGCCGAGGCCGGCAAGAAATCCCTGCAGGATGTGCTCGTCCAGCGCCTCGGCGTGGAAGGCCTGCGGCCGCATGATGGTGATCGGCAGAATCATCGCGCCTTGCGTCTGCACGCGAAGGTAGAGCTCGTGGGTGATGCCCGGCCTGAGCTCCAACGGCAGCGCGTGCGAGCGGCTCGGCACCGGGCGCTGCGAGAACGGCTGCATGTTGCCCAGGCGCGCGCGCTGCACCACCTGACCTTCGCGCACCAGGTAGACATCGACGCGGTTCAGCACCGCATAGTCGATGTCGAGCATCCAGTTCGGCCCGCCGGCGCCTGTCCAGCTCACCGGGATGCGCAGCCACATCGGTGTCTTGCGCAGACCCAGCGTGGCATACGCCGAGCGCGGCACCTCGAAGCGGTCGGCCAGCGCCATCGCCGCAGCGATGTCCATCTCGCCGTCCGTCTCGGCCAGCACGGTCACCGCCGGCCAGGCCTCGACGCGCTGCGTGCTGCCGTCGATCAGCAGCCCCGGCTCGGCGGCACGAACGGCCAGCGCCACCGCGCACAGGCCGGCGAGCACGAGCAGACGCAGCAGGCGGTCGATCATGGCCGCGAGGCCCCGGACCAGCGGCCGGCGACGGTGAAGTGGTCTTCCAGCGTGTTCAGCCAGCCGGGCGCACCACGATCGTCGCCCCAGTCGCGCATCATCGCCTGCGCCTGCTCGAGCAGGCCCTGCGGCAGCTTGAGCGGTCGCGTCTCGTCCATCAGCAGCTTGGTCAGCAGATGGTAGCCGAGCACGCGGGTGACGAGACGGGAGATCGTGAAGTCGGGCGAGAACAACCGGCCCACCGTGTCGATCACTCGAGCGAGTCCGAGCAGCAGCGCGAACAGCAGCCGCGAGGCGAGCGACACCGAGCCGCCCATGCCCAGGTCGGCCGAGGCCCTCGTGCCGATCAGACGCCGCGACAGCAGCATCGGGAAGGGCTTGGCCACCGTCCAGGGAATCACGCCGGCGAGGTTGCGAAACAGCGCGCCCGCCAGCCCGGGCCGGGGATCCGGTTCGACCAGCTCGGCGCGGCCCCGTGCCTGCATGCGGGCGAACAGCGCCTCGGCCTCGGGCATACCGAACGCCATCAGCTCGCGGCGGATGCCCACCAGATGGCCGACCACGTTCCAGGCATGCAGCACCGCCCGCTCGTCGTGCTCGTCCAGCCCCACGCCCAGCGTGCGCAGGCCGCGCAGGTAGACATAGCCGAAGGTCAGCAGCGTGTACGCCTGCTCCTCCTGGTTGCAGGGCAGGCCGCGGCTCATGTCCCAGCCGTGCGCGAAGAGGGCGTGGTGCATCTTGCCGCTGCCCATGGCCGCCCGCAGTGTCGGCACCGGCGCCGAGAGCAGCCCGCGCTCGCGCAGCGCCGCGGCTTCCTGCGGACTGCGCCGCAGGATCAGGTTGCGCACCATCGCGTGGATCAGCCGCACCTTGAGCACCTGCGCGATGCCGCCCCCGGAGGGCTCGGTGAGGCCGCCGCGCATCATCACCGGGAAGACCATGGCCGCAGTGCTGCGGATGCGGTAGTCGGTGCGCTGCTCGAGTTGGCCGGTGGTGTGCAGCACCTCGGCGAGATCCGGCACGACATAGCACTCGGGCAGGCTGGCGCAGAACAGCAACGTGCAGGACAGCACGCCTTGGTCGAAGAAGATCTCCTCGGCACGCTCGATCATCGCGCGATCGGCCCAGTCGGGCAGGCCACGCGCGGCCGCCACGTAGTCACGCAGCGCATCGGCGATCGGCGCGGGCACGGTGGGCAACCGGGCATGCCAGTGCTCGAGACTGGCGTTGTCCTGCCATCGTGCAATCACCTCGTTGACGATCTCGATGCGCTGCCAGTGATCTGCATACTTTGCCTCCAGCTCGGCGAGGCCGGCGGTCGACTCAGGCGATTCCCACGGGCCGAGGATGTCGGCCATCGTCTGGTCGGCCAGCGGATCGGTCTGCCACTGGGCACGGTCGAGCAATTCATCGGGAACGGCGTGCGTCATCGGCATCACTTCTTTGTGGTCGTCGCCCGGTGTCGGCGGCGAGGATCGCGCACGGTAACGGAATGCCAGCACGCGACGCAAGCGCATTCCGTCACGGCGGGTCGACGGCGCAACTGCGCAGGCCGGCAAAGATGTCGTTGCGCTCGGCGGTGAAGTAGTTGCGGTAACGCGGGTGGCGCAGCCGCGCCGAGGTGGCGAAGGAGGCGCCGCGCAGCACCGGTCGGCCGTCGAACCAGGGCGCGGAGTAGTCGCGATAGGGGTGAGCGGAGAAACCCGGGTAAGGCCGGAACGGGCTCGAGGTCCACTCCCACACCTCGCCCCAGGCGAAAGCCTCGGGCGCCTCGATCGCGGCACGCTCCCACTGCGCCTCGCTGGGCAGGCGCCGACCGGCCCAGGCGCACCAGGCCGCGGCCTCGTGGGCGCTCAGGTGGCAGGCCGGCGCGTCGGCATCCAGCGGCTGCCAGCCGCTGCCGACGCGCCGCTGCCAGCCGCTGCCGGCACGGCGCAGGTGGCGAGGATGACGCAAGCCGCTGGCCTGCAGCCAGGCGCGGCCTGCGTCGCTCCACCATTGCGGCTGGGCATAGCCGCCCGACTCGACGAAGGGCAGGACGTCGCGCCAGCGCCGCGCGCACCGGTCGATGCGGAACGCGCCGACTTCGACCTCGTGCGTCCCGAGCTCGTTGTCGAAGGCGAAGCCCTGCGAGCCGCTGCCGAGGTGGAAGAATCCGGCCGGCAGTTCGAGCTCGCCCCCCGGCACCGGCAGGGGCTGCGGCGCCGCCGGCTGCTCGACATCGATGGCCAGCGTCTGCGCCATGTAGATCGCGGCCTCGTGGTGCATGTCCTCGTGCGCCAGCGCGAGGCGGAAGAAGTACAACGCCTCGTCCTCGCCCGGCGTGGCGGCGAGCAGCGCGATCGTGCCCGCAAACTGCCGTTCGAGGTCGGCGAGCGTCGCCTCGGCGTCCGGCAGCGGCAGCGACCATCGGCGCCCGTGGGCCACGCGGCTGGAGTTGTAGAGCGCATCGGCATCCTTGCGCAGCGGCGCTGCGCGCGCGGCATCGGGGTCCGCGCGCGGGCCGAGCGCACGCTGCGGATTGCGTGCGATCCAGTATTCCTGGAACCAGCCGATGTGGCCCAGTTCCCACAAGGGCGGGTTCAGTGCGGCGTCCTGCGGCACGCGCAGGTCGGGCAGCGCCCGACGGTAGTCGGCGAACGTGCGCAGCGTATCCTCGCGGCTCGCGCGCAATGCCTCGGCCAGCGCGGCCGGTGCCGCATGGCGCATCATGTTCTCTCTCTCAGCCGCACCGGGCATCGAAGATCGTCTCCACCGCCGTGACCCTGCACGACATCGTCATCGTGACCCCGGCACTGGCCGCCGCCAACAATGGCAACTGGCAGACGGCGCAGCGCTGGGCGCGCATGTTGTCGGGCGATTATCGGCCGAGGCTCACGGACGGCTGGCAAGGCGGCGACGAGCGCCTGATGATCGCGCTGCACGCGCGACGCTCGGCCACCTCCGTTGCCGCGTGGCGCGCGGTGCATCCGCGGCGGCCGCTGATCGTCGTGCTCACCGGTACCGACCTCTACCGCGACATCGCCGTCGACACCGAGGCGCAGCGCTCGCTCGCGTTGGCCGACCGGCTGGTCGTGCTGCAGCCGCTGGGCACCGCCAGCCTGCCCGCGACGATGCGCGCCAAGGCGCGCGTGTGCGTGCAGTCCAGTCCGGCTCGGCGGGCGCTGGCCAAGAGCGGCCGGCGGCTGCGTGCGCTGATGGTCGGCCACCTGCGCGAGGAGAAGTCGCCGCGCACCTACTTCGAGGCCGCGCGCCTGCTGGCAGCGCGACCGGACATCCACCTCGACCACATCGGCGGTCCGCTCGACACCGCGCTCGCCGACGAAGCACGCCGGCTCGCCGCGCAGTGCCCGAGCTACCGCTGGCTCGGCGCGCTGCCGCATGAGGCCACACGACGGCGCATCCAGCGCGCCCACCTGCTCGTCCACCCCAGCCGGATGGAAGGTGGCGCGCACGTGGTCATCGAAGCGGTGACCAGCGGCACGCCGGTGATCGCCTCGCGCATCGACGGCAACGTCGGCTTGCTCGGCGAGGACTATGCCGGCTACTTCGACTGCGGCGACGCCGCCGGGCTCGCAACCCTGCTGCAGCGCTGCCGCGACGAGCCGGATATGCTGGCGAGGCTGAGAGCGGCTTGCGCCCTGCGCGCCGAGTCGTTCCGCCCAGAGCGCGAACGCCAGACCCTGAATGCCATCGTCGGCGAGTTGCTCGCCGGCGCCCGACACGGAGACCTAACATGAATGCATCCGACAAGCCCGCCGAACCGCGCCTGACCTCGCTTTCGCACGGCGGCGGCTGCGGCTGCAAGATCGCTCCCGGGGTGCTCTCGGAGATCCTCAAGGGCACGGCCGCGCTGCCGGTGCCCAAGGAACTGCTGGTCGGCATCGAAACCGCCGACGACGCTGCGGTCTACCAGCTCAACGACGAGCAGGCGCTGATCGCCACCACCGACTTCTTCATGCCCATCGTCGACGACCCGTTCGACTTCGGGCGCATCGCCGCCACCAACGCGATCAGCGATGTCTACGCGATGGGCGGCCGGCCGATCCTCGCGCTGGCGCTCGTCGGCATGCCGATCAACGTGCTGTCCACGCAGACCATCGGCCGCATCCTCGAAGGAGGCGCGTCGGTGTGCCGCACCGCCGGCATCCCGATCGCGGGCGGCCATACCATCGACTCGGTGGAGGCCATCTACGGCCTGGTCGCACTGGGCCTGGTGCATCCGAAGCATG
Organism: uncultured Piscinibacter sp.; assembly: GCF_937952055.1. Taxonomy (GTDB): domain Bacteria; phylum Pseudomonadota; class Gammaproteobacteria; order Burkholderiales; family Burkholderiaceae_C; genus Piscinibacter. The sequence goes on along the minus strand of NZ_CALFYO010000019.1, from coordinate 318,668 downwards.
TCAAGCGAAATGCCGATGCCAGGCCCGGTGACCTGCTCGTGCTCGGCAAGCCGCTCGGCGTGGGCGTGATGTCCGCGGCGCTGAAGAAGGAGAAGCTCGGCGACGCGGGCTACGCGCAGATGATCGCCAGCACGACCAAGCTCAACACGGCCGGCCCCGAGCTCGCCGCGCTGTCCGGCGTGCATGCGCTGACCGACGTCACCGGCTTCGGCCTTGCCGGCCACGGCCTCGAACTCGCTCGCGGCGCGCGTTGCGCCGTGCACCTCGACTGGCCGCGGGTGCCGCTGCTGGCCGGCGTGCGCGAACTGGCATCGCAGGGTTTCGTCACCGGCGCCTCGGGGCGCAACTGGGCCGGCTATGGCCACGACGTGTCGCTGCCCGAAGGCTTTCCCGCCGAGGACCGCGCGCTGCTCACCGACCCGCAGACCAGCGGCGGCCTGCTCGTGTCGTGCACGCCGGCGTCGGTGAACGAGGTGCTGGCGACGTTCCGGCGGCATGGCTTCGAGCATGCCGCCGTGGTCGGCGAGGTGTCGTCTGCCGATGCGCCGCGACTCGTCGTGCGCTGAAGAGCGCTAGGCCACGACGGGACGGATCTCGATCCGCTCCCGCGCCAGCTCGCGAGAGCGCAGCTGGCCGCAGCCCGCCTCCACGTCCTGCCCGGCCGACTGGCGCAGCCTTGCCAGCACGCCGCGGTGGTTGAGCGCACGCATGATCGCGCCGGCACGCTCGGCCGAGGGGCGGCGGAAGTCCAGGCCGTCGACGGCATTGAACGGGATCATGTTCATGATCGCGTAGCGGCCCTTGAGCAGGGTGACGATGCCATCGACCTCGTCGTCACCGTCGTTGACGCCCTCGATCAGCGTCCACTGGTACTGGATCGGGTAGCCGGTGGCGCGCGCGTAGCGTTCGCCGGCCTCGACAAGGTCCGCCGGATCGAACCGCGGCGCCCGCGGCAGCAGCTGCGCGCGCAGCCCGGGACGGGTGGTGTGCAGCGAGAGGGCCAGCGCCGGCTTGACGCGACCCTGCGGCAGCCGCTCGAACACGCGCGGGTCGCCGACGGTCGAGAACACGAGCTGCTTGTGGGCGATGCCGCCGGCCGTGCCGAGCAGCTCGATCGCCTCCATCACGTTGTCGAGGTTGTGGGCCGGCTCGCCCATGCCCATGAAGACGACCTTGCGCACCGCGCGTTGCCGTCGCGCCAGCGCCACCTGCGCGACGATCTCGGCGCTGCCGAGCTGGCGCAGCAGGCCATCGCGGCCGGTCATGCAGAACACGCAGCCCACCGCGCAGCCGGCCTGAGTCGACACGCACAGCCCGTCGCGCGGCAGCAGCACGCTCTCCACTGTCTGGCCGTCGCCGAGCTCGACGAGCAGGCGCTGCGAGCCATCGTCGCCGCCATGCGCCGAGCGCAGGCGAGCCAGCGACGCGAGTTCGGCTTCGAGCGATGGCAGCGCCTCGCGCAGTCCGAGCGGCAGCCAGTTCTCGATGCGTCGCCGACCGCTGGTCTGCGGCCGCGCCTGCGACCACAGGCGCAGCACGCGCTCCTCGTGGGCAGGCTTGGCACCGAGCGCGCGCAGGCGCTGGCGCAGCTCGGCGATGCGCAGGGTGCGCTCCACGCTCACTTCACCAGCATCACCCGCATGCCGAGCTGGCGGCCTTCGGGCCGGTCGAGCACGGTGATGCTTGTCTGCCGCGGCACGAAGCCGTCCGGCAGCGCATGCGTGCCGCGCACCACCTCCTGGCTGCCGATGCTGATCGGGAGGGGCTTGCCGACCACGCGCAACTCGGCGCCGTTCGCGCCGGTGCCGGCGACGGCGAGCTGCACCACCGCGTTCATCGGCTTGCTGCCCCCGCTGCGCGTCAGCGCCACTTCGTACGCGAGCGCCGCGCCCTTGCGCAGCATGCGCGCGGCGCGCACCTCGACCACGCCGCCGCGCGGGTCGGGCGGCAGTGCTTCGGCGGTGAATTCCAGGTCTTGGCGCAGCTTCTCGGCGCCGTCGCGCGCCGCGGCCAGATCATCGGCCAGGCGTTTGGAGTCGGCCAGCGCAGCGTCGAGTTTCTTCGTCGTCTCGGCGAGGTCGGCTGCGAGCCTGCTGCGCTCGGCTTCCGCCTGCTCGTACGCGGTGCGCAGCTCGGTCGAGGCCGAGGCGCTCAGGCGCGGCGGCAGGTGCTTCTCCTGCACGTAGATCACGCCCGCGGCGCCGGCGGCGGCACCGAGGATCAGCAGCACCAGCCAAGGCGGCAGCGACCAGCGCGATCGCGGCCGGCCGTACGACAGGACGACGGGTTTGTTCTGTCCCCACATGGGCGTCTTCTTCGGGTTCGGGTTCGCAACAACCGCGCAGCGTAACCCGCTTCCGCGGCCGCCGTGAAACACGATGTGGCCGGCTCGGATACCCTTGACGCATGCCCGCCGCCCCGTCCGAGGCTCCGCCTGCCCCTGTCAGCTTCGGCGAGGCCTTCCGCTTCTGGCTCCAGCTCGGCTTTATCAGCTTTGGCGGACCGGCGGGGCAGATCGCCATCATGCATGCCGAGCTGGTCGAGCGGCGCCGCTGGCTCAGCGAGCGACGCTTTCTGCACGCGCTGAACTACTGCATGCTGCTGCCCGGCCCGGAGGCACAGCAGCTCGCCACCTACATCGGCTGGCTGATGCACCGGACCTGGGGCGGCATCGTCGCCGGCGCGCTGTTCGTGCTGCCCTCGTTGTTCATCCTGATCACGCTGAGCTGGGTCTACCTGCGCTTCGGAAGCGTTCCCTGGGTGGCCGGCCTGTTCGCCGGCCTGAAGCCGGCGGTGACGGCGCTGGTGCTGCACGCCGCCTGGCGCATCGGCAGCCGTGCGCTGAAGAACCGCTGGATGTGGGGCATCGCGGCGCTGGCCTTCGTCGCCATCTTCGCCTTCGACGTGCCCTTCCCCGCCATCGTCGCGGCGGCGGCGGCGATCGGCTGGATCGGCGCGAAGCGCGTCCCGCAACTGTTCGCGCTCGGCAGCGGGCACGCGCAGACCAGGGCGAGCCACGGTCCGGCGCTGATCGACGACCACACGCCGACGCCGGTGCATGCCCGCTTCGCGAAAGGCCATCTCGCACGCGTGCTCGCCGTCGGCCTGGGCCTGTGGGCGGTGGCGATGGCTGCGCTGGTCGCCGTGAACGGCTGGCACGGCGCGCTGGTGCAGATGGGCTGGTTCTTCACCAAGGCGGCGCTGCTCACCTTCGGCGGAGCCTATGCGGTGCTGCCCTATGTCTACCAGGGCGCGGTGGAGACGCACCAGTGGCTCACCGGCGCGCAGATGATCGACGGCCTCGCGCTCGGCGAGACGACGCCCGGGCCGCTGATCATGGTGGTGGCCTTCGTCGGTTTCGTCGGCGGCTGGGGCCAGGCCGCGCTCGGGCCGGACGCACTGTTCCTCGGCGGCGCGCTCGCCGCGGCGGTGGTGACCTTCTTCACCTTCCTGCCCTCGTTCATCTTCATCCTGGCCGGCGGGCCGCTGGTCGAGGCCACCCACGGCAAGCTCGGCTTCACCGCGCCGCTGTCGGCGATCACCGCCGCGGTGGTCGGCGTGATCCTCAACCTGGCGCTGTTCTTCGCCTACCACGTGCTCTGGCCGCTGGGTGTGCAGGGGCACTTCGACCTGTTCTCGGCGCTGCTGATGGTGGCCGCGGCACTCGCGCTGTTCCGCTTCAAGCTCGGCGTGATGCCGCTGCTCGGCGCCTGTGCGCTGCTCGGCCTGATGGCCACACTGACCGCATGGCGCTGATGGCCGTCAGTCGCGCGGCTCGTGGCCCGACGACCACTGCGGCAGCCTGAAGTCGGTGAGCAGCGCCAGCGCGCGCAGGCCGCTGGCCGTGCCTGCGGCCAGCAGCACCGCGGCGCTGTCCGGCGCGCCGAGGGCAAGCGCCGCCACCAGCACCCAGCCGCCTGCGAAGGCGCAGACGGCGTAGGGCCGGTGGTCGCTGAAGGCACTGGGAATCTCGTTGCAGACAATGTCTCGCAGCACGCCACCGAAGGTGGCGGTGACCACGCCCATCAGCACCGCGACGATCGCGGGCATGCCTTGCGCCAGGGCGAGCTGCGTGCCGCCGGCGCTGAACAGGCCCAGGCCCAGCGCATCGGGCCACTGCATCGCACGCTCGGTCGGCGCGAAGTGCCGGGCGCGCAGCACGGCCATCGCGGCGATGCACAGGCCCAGCAAGCCCCACAGCCAGGCCGCGTGCTCGACCCAGAAGAAGGGACGCCGGTCGAGCAGCACGTCACGCAACGTGCCGCCGCCGAAGGCGGCCAGACCGGCGACCACGCACACCCCCACCGCGTCAAGGCGCTTGCGCGCCGCCTCCAGCAGGCCCGACAGCGCGAAGGCGACCGTCGCCATCGCCTCGACGACCGTCAGCAGTGCGGCGAGCAGGCGCGGGTCGGGGGTGGGCTCAGCCATGCAGGCCCGCCGCGACGCGCTCGCGCGCGTGGCGCGGCAGCCGGCCGGTGACTGCCGCAGCGACCGGCTGCGCGAGCATCTGCGCGAAGCCGTCCTTCAGCCGCGCCGCCGTCACGCGCCGGATGCGCGCCAGCGACTGCGCACGCGGCCGCACGCGGCCGAGCACCAGCAGGTCCAGCGCCGCCTCCTCGACGCGACGGAACGGCTGCTCCTGCGAGCGCAGCGAGCGCACCGCGATCTGGTTGCGCGCGCGCTCGAGGTGAACCGGATCGATGCGACGGGCATGCTCGCGCAGGATCGCGCGCACCTCGGTGCAGAACTCGTCCAGGTGCTCCGGCGAGGTCGAGGCCTCGATGACGAACTGGCCCCAGGCGCTGAGCAGGTCGGCGGAGCAATTGGTGTAATAGGCCAGGCCGCGGCGCTCGCGGATGCGGTCGAGCAGCGGCGAGCTCATGCCCTCGCCGAGGATGGCCGCGGCGACGGTGCCGACGGGGTCGTCGTCGACCAGCGCGGGGATCGGGTAACCGACGACGACGTGCGTCTGGCTGCTGCCGACCAGGCGCCTGGCGGCGATGCCGCCCACCCACGCGGGCGCCTCCAGCCGGTTCTCCTCGCCGCGCGGCAGGTCGCCGAAGGTCGACTGCACGGCCGCGACGACGGCCTGTGCGTCGACGCCGCCGGCCACGCCGACCACCACGTTGGCGCCGCCGTACTGGCGCTGCACGTAGCCGAGCAGGTCGTCGCGCGTGAAGCGCTCGATGTTGGCGCGCCGCCCGATCACCGGCAGGGCGGCCGGATGCGTGCCGAAGCACTCGCGATCGAACAGCTGGAAGGCGATTGTCAGCGGATCGTCCTCGTCGTCGGCGATCTCGTGCAGGATGACCCGGCGCTCCCGTTCCAGTTCCTCCTCGGGGAAGGTGCTCTCGCGCACGATGTCGCCGAGCATGCGCACGAAGCGCGGCGCATGCGGTGCCAGGCCGCGCATGTGGAAGGCGGTGTGGTCCTTGTCGGTGTGCGCGTTGACCTCGGCGCCGAGCCGCTCGGCATCGAGGTTGATGCGCTGGCAGTCGCGCGTGCGCGTGCCCTTGAAGGCCATGTGCTCGACGACATGGCTGATACCGTTCAGGCGTGGCCCCTCGTGGGCGCTGCCGGTGCGCACGAACACGCTGACGCTGGCGCTGCCCACGCCGGGCATGTCGATCACCACCACGCGCACGCCGTTGGCCAGCGTGGCCACCGAGGTCCCCGGCTCGCCGGTCGGCACCATCATCAGAACGCCGCCACCGAGCCGTTGCTGCGCGGATCGAAGCCGCCCATCAGCAGGCCGTCGGGATGGCGGATCAGCGCACCGGCATGGCCGACCGACTCGTCCCACTCGTCCAGCAGTTCCACCTCGTGCCCGATCGCGCGCAGCGCCTCGACGGTGGTGGCCGGAAAGCGCGCCTCGAGCTTGAGGCTGTCGCTGGCCATGCCCCAGGTGCGGCCGAGCAGCCAGCGCGGCATCTCGATCGCCGCCTGCGGCTCCATGCCGAAGCGCTGGATCCGGTTGAACACCGTGGCCTGCGTCTGCGGCTGGCCGTCGCCACCCATCGTGCCGTAGACCATCAGCCTTCCGTCGGCCAGCCTGGCGAGCGCCGGATTCAGCGTATGGAACGGGCGCTTGCCCGGCTCGAGCACGTTGATGTGCGCTGGATCGAGGCTGAAGCCGCAGCCGCGGTTCTGCCAGTTGACGCCGGATCCGGCCAGCACCACGCCGGCACCGAACTCGTGGTAGATGCTCTGGATGAACGACACCGCGCGGCCCTCGCCGTCGATCACGCCCATCCACACCGTGTCGCCGGGGTCGGTGCGCCGACCCCAGGGCGCGGCGCGGCGCGGGTCGATGGCCGCGGCGAGTTCGTCGAGCAGCTCGGCCCGCAGCAGTTCGGCCGGGGCGATGCGCATGAACGCCGGGTCGGTGACATGCCGGTCGCGCAGCGTGAAGGCCTGCTTGGTCGCCTCGACCTGCGCGTGCACGAAGGCCGGGCCGAGTGGGTCGGCATCCCAGGCGGCGAGGCGCTGCATGATGCCGAGGATCATCAGCGACACCACACCCTGCGAGGGCGGCGTCATGTTGGCCAGCGTGGCGCCGGGAACGGCCAGCGTGAGCGGGTCGACGCGCCTGGCCTGGTGTGCGGCAAGGTCGGCGGCGGTCAAGGGGCTGCCGACAGCGGCGAGTTCGTCGGCGAGTTGCCTGGCCAGCGCACCACGGTAGAAGTCGTCGCAGCCGTGCTCGGCGATGCGCTGCAGCGTGGCCGCCAGGCGCCGCTGGCGGAAGCGGCTGAAGGCCGCCGGCGCCTCGCCGTCGACGAGGAAGGTCTCGGCGAAGCCGGCGACGGGCGCAAGCTCGGCGCGCTTCGCGCTCGTCGCCGCCCATTGGCTGTGCGTGACCGGGATGCCCTCTCGCGCATACCAGATCGCATCCTCCAGCAGCCGCGACAGTGGCAGCCTGCCGCCCCATTCGCGCGACAGTGCATGCGCCGCCCCCCAGCCCGACACCGTGCCGGCGACGGTGAGCGCGGCGATGCCTCCGCGGAACGGGATGCTGCCGCTCACGCCGCGCTGCGCGTACTGCTCCAGCGTGGCTGCTGCCGCGCTGGCGCCGCTGGCGTCGATGCCCGCCAGCGGCCCGCTCGGGCCGCCGATGACCCAGAAGCCGTCGCCGCCGATCGAGTTCATGTGCGGGTAGACGACGGCGATGGAAGCGGCGGCGGCGATCATCGCCTCGAGGGCGTTGCCGCCTTCGCGCAGGACACGAAGCGCCGCTTCGGACGCCAGGCTGTGCGGCGCGACGGCAATGCCGCGCCGGCCGAGGAAGGATTGGGTCATGGACGGGGGTCGAGGGGGTTCAAGGACGCAGGCGCCGGACGCCGGCGCGCTATCTTGCCAGCCCGGCCGTCCCCTTGCGCCGCGGACCGGTTCGCCGACCACAGCGCCAGGCCCATCAGCAGCACGCCCGCCGTCTGCACCGGGGTGAGCGCGCGGCCGTAGACCGCGAGGTCGACGATCACCGCCGCGCCCGGGTAGACGAACTGCAGCACGGCGATGCGCGCCGTCGGCAGCCTCGCCATGCCGCCGTAGAGCAGCACGTAGGCCAGGCCGGTGTGCAGCACGCCCAGGCCGGCCAGCCAGCCCCAGGCGGTGCCGACCGGCGGCCAGCCCTGTGCCCACGGCCACCACGCCAGCAGCACCGTGCCGACGCCGCATTGCCAGGTGGCAAACGCGAAGGAGCCGACACCCTGCGCCGCCTTGGCCAGCAGCGTCACCAGGGCATAGCTGAGCGAACCGCCCAGGCAGAGCAGCAGCCCGATCACGTAGGCACGGTCGATCGCCGCGGGCCGCACGTCGAGCAGGCCACTGGCCAGCGCCAGCCCCACCAGCGCCACCGCCACGGCCACGGCCCGGCGCGGCGACACTCGCTCGCGCCACCACCACGCGCCGATCAGCATCACCCAGATCGGCTGTACGTGGACGACGACGGTGGCCACGCCGATCGACGTGCGCTCGATGGCCGCAAAGAACGTCACCCAGTTGAGGAGCACCAGCACGCCGGCGCCCAGCGCGGCGGCGAGCATGCGCCCGCGCAGGTGCAGCTCGCCGAGCCGTCCGCTCGCGGCGCCCCAGGCCAGCAACGCCAGCAGGCCGAAGGCGCAGCGGAACCAGACAGCCGTCATCGGCGGCTGACCGGCCTCTTCGAGGAACACCCCGAGGGTGCCGAGCAGCACGCCACCGGCGGCCATCAGCCACAGGCCCTGGCGTTCGCTGCCGGCAGGGCCGCCGGCGGTGGCTTGGTCTGACATGGCCCGCATGGTCGGGCCCGCGGGCAGTTCCGTGAAGCGGATTGTTCTTCACATTACCATTCGTTTATCGAATATCTTGCGACCGCTTCACATGCACGATCTGCAACTCGACTGGCTGCGTGCCTTCGTCGCCGTGGTCGACGCGGGCTCGCTGTCGGCGGCGGCACCGCGCATCCACCGTTCGCAGTCGGCAGTGAGCATGCAACTGCTCAAGCTCGAGGAAGCGATCGGCCGCCCGGTGCTGCTGCGCGGTCCGCGCCACCTGGAGCTCACCGCCACCGGCGTGGAATTGCTCGGCTACGCGCGGCGCCTGCTCGAGCTGCACGGTGAGGCTCTGGCCGCGCTGCACGGCCCGCAGCTCAGCGGCCGCGTGCGCCTCGGCGTGCCCGACGACTACGCGGCCCGTTACCTCACCCCGGTCTTGCGCAACTTTGCCGGCCGCCACGCGGGCGTCGAGATCGTGCTCGACTGCGAGCAGTCGACCTCGCTGATCCCGCGCGTGCAGCGCGGAGAGCTCGATCTGGCGCTGGTCTCGCGTGACCGGCCGACACGCGGCACGCTGCTGTTTCGCGAGCCGCTCGTCTGGGTCGGCGCGGCTGCGCACGAAGCCTGGCGCCGCGACCCGCTGCCGGTGGCCGTCTACGAGCCGCGCAGCCTGGCGCGCCAGGCCGCGCTGGCCGCGCTCGGCGCGCAGCGGCGCGCCCACCGCGTCGTCTACAACAGCTCCAGTCTGGCCGGCCAGATCGCGGCGGTGGAGAGCGGCCTCGCCGTGGCGGTGCTGACCCGCTGCAGCGTGCCACCGGGACTGATGGTGCTGCAGCAGGACCGGCACGGCCTGCCATCGCTGCCGGCAATGGAGGTGTCACTGCTGCGCAGCCCGGCATCGCGCCGCTCGCCGGCGGTGGACGCGCTGCACGACGAGGCACTGCGCACCCTGTCGCGCCCGATCGATGCCGAGCTGCCCGCGCCGCGCGAGCCGCGCCGGCAGCGCGGCCTATGATCCAGGCATGTCGCCGATGACCTCGCCGCAAGGAACGTTCGCCGAGTTGGCGCGCGGCGCCGGCCAGTGGCTCCTGGGCTGGTGGCGCACCATCCACCTCGCTGCGCTGCTCAGCGTGCTGGCGCTTTCGCCGTCGAGCTACGGTGCCGACAGCCGTCGCGCCATGGCCCGGCACCTCTACCTCGGCACGGCGCAGTCGCTGCTGTGGTTCACGCTGCTGTCGATGCTGATCAGCATCGTCGTCATCCGCATCGTGCTCGTCACCGCGGTCAGCTACGGCCTGTCGCAATACGCGCTGGAGATGGTGGTGCGCGTGCTGGTGCTTGAACTGATCCCGCTGGCGGCGGCGCTGTTCGCGGCGCTGCGCTGCACCATCCCGCTGGGCGCCGAGGTGGCCGAGCTGCGCAGCGGCGACGGCTGGGACGCATTGGCCACGCGGGGTGTCGACCCGCTGCGCCGCGAGGTCCTGCCGCGCGTCGTGGCCGGTTCGTTCTGCGCGCTGATGCTCGCGGCGGTGAGCTGCGTGGTCACGCTGGTGGTGGCCTACCTGTCGGTCTACGGCTTCACTGGCGCGGGCTTCGACGCCTACACGCACACCGTCGGCCGCGTGTTCGCGCCGGCCGTGGCGCTGATCTTCCTGTTGAAGATCCTGCTGCTGAGTCTGACGGTGGCGCTGATGCCGATCGCCTCGGTGCTCGACGCGGTGCCGCGGCGCCGGCCGAACACCAGCGCCGAGCTGCAGGGGCTGGTGCGCATGTTCCTCATCATCGTGCTCATCGAGGCGGCCTCGCTCGTCGGCAACTACTACTGAGCGCATGAAGGACGACGCGAAGAACCTGGAGCTCAAGGCCGCGCTGCTGCTCGGTCTGTTCGTCGCGCTGGTCGCGGCCACAGTGCTGTACCTGCTCTATTCGCGCGGCACCTTCGAGGCGACGCAACGCCTCGTGCTCGTCGCCGATGACTCGGAGGGCGTGCGCGTCGGCATGGACATGACCTTCGCCGGCTTCCCCATCGGCCGCGTGCGCCGCATCGAGCTCGGCCCCGACGGCAGCGCGCGCATCATCCTCGACGTGCCGCGCAAGGACGCCCATTGGCTGCGCGAGAGCAGCGTGTTCACGCTGGCGCGCAGCCTGGTCGGCGGCGCCAGCCTGAAGGCGTACAGCGGCGTGCTCAGCGACCCGCCGCTGGGCGACGGCGCCGAGCGCCGCGTGCTCGTCGGCGACGCCACCGCCGAGCTGCCGCGGCTGGTGTCCGACGCGCGCGCGCTGATCCAGAACCTGACGCGGCTGACCGCCGCTGATTCCCCGCTGGCACTGAGCCTGGCCAACGTGCAGTCGATCACCGAGCGCGCCAGCGGTCCGCGCGGCGCCTCCGGAGCGCTGATGGGCGACGCCGACGCGAGGAAGGTCGGCGAGGCGCTGGACCGCGTGAACACGCTGCTCGCGCGCATCAACGGCATGGCGGTGAAAGCGGACGCGCAGGTGCTCGGCCCCCAGGGGCTGGTCCAGGAAGGCCGCGCCACGGTGGGCCAGCTCAACGCGCTGCTCGGCGATGCGCGCGAGACGCTGAAGAAGGTCGACGCGGTGCTCGTCGAGGCGCAGGCGGTGGCCGGCAACGTGCGCGGCGCCACCAACGACCTCGATGCCCTGCGCGGCGAGGTCGACGCGACGATGCGCAAGGTCGACCAGCTCGTCGACGAGGTGAATCGCAAGTGGCCATTCCGGCGCGACACGGAGCTGAAGCTCAAATGAGGGCCGCTGCGATCGCCTTGTCCGCGTCGGCGTGGCTCGCGGCATGCTCGAGCGGCCCGCTGCCGCCCGACTGGCAGCTGCAGGCCAAACCGGCCCTGGAGGCGGCGGTGTCGGCCCACCTGGGCGGCGACAGCCGCAGCGCGCAGCGCGAGTTCGAACGGGCCCGCGGCCTGCTCGCGCGCACCGGCCAGCCGGCGCTCGTCGCTCGTGCCGAGCTGATGCGCTGCGCCGCGCAGGTGGCCAGCCTGGATTTCACGCCCTGCGAGGGCTTCGAGCGCTGGCGCAGCGATGCGGCCGAGGCCGAGCGCAGCTACGCCGACCATCTCGCCGGTCTGGCCTTGTCGAAGGCACAGATCGAGCAGTTGCCCCCGGCACAGCGCGGCGTGGCCGCGGCGATCGCCGCGAAGACGCCGGTCGCGGTTCAGGCCGTCGAAGACGCGCAGTCGCGCCTGATCGCCGCGGCCCTGCTGTTCCGCGCCGGCCTGGCCGACCCGGCGACGATCGCGCTGGCCAGCGACACCGCCTCGGCACAGGGTTGGCGGCGCCCCCTGCTCGCCTGGCTGGAGGTGCAGGCGATGCGCGCCGAACGCGCCGGCGCCACGGAGGAAGCGCAGCGGCTGCGCCGGCGCATCGCGCTGGTGGCGGGCTCGCGCTGACGCCGACGGGGTTCAGGCGCCGACGAGGTGCCGTCGGTAGCGCGGCGGCAGGTCGGCGATGCGCATCAGCAACGGCAGATCGGCGGTGCCGAAGTCCGGGTCCCAGGCCGGTGCGCCAAGCAACTTCGCGCCGCAGCGCAGATAGCCCTTGATCAGCGGCGGAGGCTCCACGGCGAGATCGCTGCGCAGTTCCTCCACCGGCAGCGCCAGACGAGGCCGCGCCCGCCACTCGATCGAGACCAGGTGGGTGCGTCGCAGCTGCGCCCACAGGCTGGCCGCGACATGGCCGCCGTCGCGCATGCCGACGCTGGCGCAGCCGATCATCGTCTCGAGCCCGTTGCGCGCCATGAATTCCGCCAGCGCGCCCCACAGCGCAAGGATCACGCCGCCGGAGCGCCAGTCACGATGCACGCACGAACGGCCGAGCTCGACCATGCGGGCCCGCAGGGGGCGCAGCCTGGTGAGGTCGAACTCGGTGTCGCTGTACAGGCCGCCGACGCGACGCGCCGCTGCCGGCGTGAGCACGCGGTAGGTGCCGATCACCTCGCCGGGCTCGCCGTCGGCCGCAGCCGGTGCGCGCACCAGGAGGTGCTCGCAAAAGGGATCGAAGACATCGATGTCGTGGCGGGACGGCGCGCCCTGGGGCACGATCAGGCGCGCGCCCAGCTCTTCGGCGAAGACGGCATACCTCAGGCGCTGCGCGGCGCGAACATCCGCCTCATCGCGTGCCCAAGCCACCGCGAAGCGCGTTGGCTCGTGCCGCTCAGGAGGCGGGTGAAGTGACCTCCGTGGCGCCGGCGCGGGCGCAACCAGGTCCGACAGGGGCAAGGTGGGCAGGGGCAGTTCCCGCATCGGCATCTCCAGCAATGCCGGGCATGCTGGCCGGCTGGAGTGACGCGGACGTGAAGGCGCGGTGACCGGTCCGTGACGGCAGCGGCGCCGTGGTCAGCTTGTCGCCCGTCTGCGGATAGCGGTAGATGCGTTCGTTGAGGTGCCGGGCCACCTCGAGGATGTCCTCCTCGCTCCAGCCGAGTTGCGCCACGCCCTGCCAGCGTCGCACCTGCGCCTTCAGACTCGCCCAGTCGGTGGCGAGGCGCTTGTCGCGCCAGTGCATCTGCGTGCTGTGGCAGGCGATGCAGTGCGTGCCGTAGAGCAGTTCGCCGCGCGACTGCGCCCGCGCGCCGGGGCTGGCGGAGGCAGCGAGGAGGGCCAGCGCGAGCATCGAGGCCGGGGTCGGTTTCATACGACCAAGCATCGCGCACGGCGCGCCTTGCCGGATTGATCGCGCACAAGCGCGAAGGCAGCTCAGGCGGGGTGGGTCGGGTCCACCCAGGGCACGTTCTCGGGCGGCTCGGCAGGATCGATGTCGAGGTTGACCGCCACCGCCTCGCCGTCGCTGCGCACCAGCACGCACTCGAGCGTCTCGGTCGGGCTGGCGTTGATCTCCTGGTGCGGCACGAAGGGCGGCACGTAGATGAAGTCGCCCGGGCCGGCCTCCGCGGTGAATTCGAGCTTCTCGCCCCAGCGCATGCGTGCGCGGCCCTTGACGACGTAGATCACGCTCTCTAGCGGCCCATGGTGGTGGGCGCCGGTCTTGGCATTGGCATGGATGTGCACCGTGCCGGCCCACAGCTTGCGCGCCCCCATGCGTGCGAAGTTGATCGCTGCCTTGCGGTCCATGCCCGGCGTCTGGGCGGTGTTCGGGTCGAGGCGGTCGCCGGGAACGACGCGCACGCCGTCGTACTTCCACGCGGCCGGGCCGCTGCTCTGGTCGCTCACGGGCAATTCTCCTGGGGCATGGCGATGCCCCATTCTGCCCGCGCGAGCCGGCCCCGCGCTCAGCGGCCGAGCCAGCCGAACAGGCTGCGGCGCGGCTCGGCCTGGGCGATCGTGCTGCTGCGCGTGACCATCAGGTTCGAGGCGAGGTACAGCGCATTGAGCATGCGCGCACCTCGCTCGGCGCTCATGCCGGGCCAGGCGGCGATCTGCTTGAGCGAAGCGGCCTCGCGGCGCAGGCGCTCGGCGGCGGCGCCCAGCGCACCGGGCAAGTTCAGATCGTCGACGCGCAGGTTGCGCAGCACCCGATAGGCCGCCGTGCCGCCGATCTCCTGCAGCAAGCGGCCACGCGGGCCGTGCAGGGCGAGGCGCCACAGCGCCGGGGCGAGCGAGTAGTAGCAGTCATCGGCGGCGACGCGGTCGCTCATCGGATGTCCGGGCGGGCGAAAGGCCGGTGGCTCGATGCCCATCGCGGTGACGCGCGCCAGCGAGCCCTCGGGCGCTTCGGTCAGCGGGCGCGGCGAGTGGTAGATCATCTGCGCCGGGAAGATGGTCACCGGCCAGACCAGTTCGGCAAACCGCAGGTAGACCAGCGCCGGCTCCTGCAGGCGCACGCAGGCAGCCAGCACCTCGAGCGCGTCGGATTCCTCGTGGCGGCGCTCCAACGCGGTGACCTCCGCCATCAGGGTGCTCGACAGCATGGTCGGGCCGTCCAGACCCCGTTGCGACTGCTCGTGCAGCCGGTCAAACGAGCTGACTGCCCAGAGGGTCGACGCGTGTTCTTCGATGGGCATGGGTTCTCCGCTGATTCACTCTTGCTGAATGGTCAGTATGCACATTCGATCCGGCGTTGCCTATGGGCAATCACCGTCCCGATGCTCCCCGCCGGTAACACCAGCGCCCAGGGCAGAAGGTCCATCGCCCACAGCGTCGCACCGCTGACCAGGCTCCAGACTAACGGAATTACCCACCAGAACATCGCGACTGCGCGGTAAGCGGGCACGAACATCAGTAACACGCCGAGCGTGCCCAGGACAGTGGCATCGGGCGTCAGGCCGAAACTCTCGGTTTCAATCCAGGCGCGGCCGAAGGCCGGGGGGAGCAGCGGCATGACGACCAGCGCAGCCAGCAGCAGCCCCGGTCCGAGGGCCGACGGCCGAGCGATGCGGCGCACCCTGACGGCGGCCAGTGCCAGCAGCAGTGCCTGCAGGGCAAAGGCAGCGGCGAAACCCTGAGCCGCCCAGTTGATCGGCGCGTAGCGCACCCAGTGGAAGGCCCAGGCGATCCAGGCCCAGGACAGCGCCAGCGCGAGCAGCAGCGCCCGCGGCGCCCAGGCGGCACCGCGCCACAGCGCCACGAGCAGCAGCCCCCACAGCGCCGCCACCAGCGGCTGCGCCGGCCACAGCCACTGGTGGTACAGCTCGAACAGCCGGAAGTAGGTGCGCGGCGAGAAGAGCAGGAAGTCGGACAGCCGGTAGGTCCACCACTCGGTCATGGCGGCACCGCGGCGATCCGGCTACAGCGACGCGACATGCGCGGACATGCGCGCACGCGTCGCGTCATCGGGCATCGCGCCGCGCGCCGCGCCGAGGTTCTGTCGCACGTGCGCCACGCTGCTGGTGGCCGGGATCGCGCAGGTCACCGCCGGGTGCGAGACGATGAACTTCAGGACGAACTGCGCCCAGCCGTCCACGCCGAGTTCCCCCGCCCAGGGCGGCAGCCTGTGGCGCTGCAGTTGGCGCAGCAGCGCACCCTCGCGAAACGGCCGGTTGGCGATGACGGCGATGCCGCGCTCCCGCGCCAGCGGCAGGATGCGCTGCTCGACCTCGCGGTCCAGCGGGTTGTAGCTGACCTGCACGAAGTCGAGCGGCTGCGTGCCCATCAGTTTCTCGATCTCGGCGTGGCGGCGGCCTTCGGAGGTGGTGATGCCGACATAGCGCAGCCGGCCGGCGGCCTTCATGGCGAACAGCGTCGGCAGGTGCTCCTCCCACGCGAGCAGGTTGTGCACCTGCAGCAGGTCGAAGCGCGGCACGCCCCAGTGGCGGCGCGAAGCCTCGATCTGCTCAGGGCCCCTGGCGCCCGCGCCGGTCCACACCTTGTCGGCCGAGAACACCGGCGCCGCGCGGCCCAGCCTGGCCAGGCCATGGCCGATCACGGACTGCGAGGAGCCGTACATCGGCGAAGAGTCGATCATGCGACCGCCAGCGTCGAAGAAGGAACGCATCACCTCGGCGCAGGCGTCGCGCGCTTGCGGGTCATTGCCGACGTTGAAGGTGATCCAGCTGCCGAGGCCGACAACAGGCAGGCGCTCGCCGCTGGAGGGAATGGGCTTGGTGGCCACGGCCGGAACCTGGGCGAACGCGCTCGGCACCGCGAGCGCCGGCACGGCGGCTGCCAATCCCTGCAGCAGGCCACGGCGCCGTGCATCGATCATGGCCGCGGTCCCGCCTTCAGCCGCCGGCACGCTTGGCCGCATGGCCTTCGTCGGCCAGCAGTTGCAGCACGCGGTCCACATGGTCGCCCTGGATCTCGAGCACGCCGTCCTTCAGCGCACCGCCGGCACCGCAGGCGCTGCGCAGTCGCTTGCCGAGCGCAGTCATCCCCTCGCCGTCGAGCGCGAGGCCGCGCACCAGCGTCACCGTCTTGCCGCCGCGACCCTTGCTCTCGCGGCTGACGCGCACCTGGCCACTGCCGCGCGGTGCGGCCTGTGCCCGCTGTGCGCAGCGGCAGGCTGCCAGCGGCTGTCGGCATTGCGGGCACATGCGCCCACCGTCGGTCGAATACACCAAGGCCATGGGGTGCTGATTCTTCCACGCCGGAGGGGTTCCGATGCAACAGGACTGGATGCGTATACAGTCCCCATCCTGCACCGCCGCGTCATGGTTTCGACCGCCCTCGCCCCGCCCGCCGATCCGTTCGCCTCGCTCAACGACGAGCAGCGCTGCGCCGTCGAGCACGGCCTCGCGGGCGCGCCCGGCGGGCCCCTGCTGGTCATCGCCGGCGCCGGCACCGGCAAGACGATGACGCTGGCCGCGCGCGTAGCCCGCCTGGTGCTCGGCGGCGCCGACCCGAACCGCCTGCTGCTGCTCACCTTCTCGCGCCGTGCCGCGCAGGAAATGGAGCGCCGTGCCGGCCGGCTGCTGCACGGCGCGCTCGGCCTGCGCGCCACGCAGGCCGCGCCCGCCCTGCCCTGGTCGGGCACCTTCCATTCGATCGGAGCGCGGCTGCTGCGCGAGCACGCCGCCTCGCTCGGCCTTGCGCCGCAGTTCACCATCCTCGACCGCGGCGATGCCGAGGACCTGATGGGCCTGGTGCGCCAGGGGCTCGAGCTCGGTGCCAGCGGCCAGCGCTTTCCCCTCAAGGGCACCTGCCTGGCGATCTACTCCCGCGTGGTCAACGCGCAGCAGGGCGTGGCGGAGGTGGTACGGACGCTCTTCCCCTGGTGCCTGGGCTGGGAGAGCGAGTTGAAGCGGCTGTTCCGCGCCTATGTCGACGCCAAGCAGCAGCAGCAGGTGCTCGACTACGACGACCTGCTGCTGTACTGGCAGCAGATGATGGAGGAGCCCGCGCTCGCGCGGGCGATCGGCGCGCGCTTCGACCAGGTGCTGGTCGACGAATACCAGGACACCAACCGGCTGCAGGCGGCCGTGCTGCGCGCGCTCAAGCCCGATGGCCGCGGACTCACCGTGGTCGGCGACGACGCGCAGGCGATCTATTCGTTCCGCGCCGCCGAGGTGCGCAACATCCTCGAGTTCCCGGCGCAGTTCGAGCCGCCGGCGCGGGTGGTCACGCTGACGCGCAACTACCGCTCCACGCAGCCCATCCTCGATGCCTCGAACGCAGTCATCGCGCTGGCCGCCGAGCGCTTCACGAAAGACCTGCACAGCGAGCGCGGCGGCGCAAAGCCGCGCTTGGTGACGGTGGCCGACGAGATGGCGCAGGCGCGCTGGGTCGCCGACGAGGTGCTGCTGCTGCGCGAAGGCGGGCTGCCGCTGAAGCGCCAGGCGGTGCTGTTCCGCACCGGCCACCACAGCGCGGCACTGGAGCTGGAACTGACGCGCCGCGGCATCCCGTTCGTGAAGTTCGGCGGCCTGAAGTTCCTCGAGGCCGCGCATGTGAAGGACCTGCTCTCGGTGCTGCGCTGGGTGCAGAACCCGCGCGGCCGGCTGGCCGGCTTCCGCGTCTCGCAACTCATTCCTGGGCTGGGCCCGGCCTCGTCGCGACGGCTGCTCGATGCCATGGACTCGGCGGCCGATCCGCTGCAGGCGATGCACGCGTTCAAGCCGCCCGCGGCCGCCGCGCACGAGTGGAGCGCCTGGCTCGTCGCGCACCGTGCCTTGGCCGAAGCGCCCTGGCCCGGGGCCATCGGCCTCGCGCTGCGCTGGTACGAGCCGCATCTGGAGCGCCTGCACGAGGACGCCGCCATCCGCCGCGCCGACCTGGCGCAGCTCGAGCGCATTGCCGCGCAGTCGCCCAGCCGCGAGCGCTTCCTCGCTGACCTGACGCTGGACCCGCCGGAGGCGACGAGCGACGAAGCCGACCAGCCGCACCGCGACGAGGACTACCTGATCCTCTCGACCATGCATTCCGCCAAGGGCCAGGAATGGAGTTCGGTGCACGTGCTCAACGCGGTCGACGGCTGCATGCCGGCCGACCTGGCCACCGGCCATGCGGCGGAGATCGAGGAAGAGCGCCGCCTGCTCTACGTGGCCATGACGCGCGCCAAGCACCACCTCGCCCTGCTTGTGCCGCAGAAGTTCCACGTCACACAGCAGTCGAAGTACGGCGACCGCCACCTCTATGGATCGCTGACGCGCTTCATCCCGCAGGCGCTGGCGCAGCAGCACTTCGACCGCGTCGCGCCAATGGCGGCACAGCCGGCCGAGACGCCGGCTGCGGCGCTGCCCGCGATCGACCTGATGGCGCGCGTGCGGCGCGCCTTCTGAAGGACGCGGGGAATGCGACTACTCCATCGCCACGCCCGACTCGATCTCCACCGCCGCCGTCTTCACGGCGCGGCCCTTGCGACCGCGCGCCGACGGCTTCGCCTTGGCGGCGCGATTCTTCGCCGCGGTCCCGACCTTGGCCGCACGCTTCTTCGCGCCGGGCGCCGCCGCAGGGGCGTCGATCAGGAAGGCATCGCGATTCTTGGCGTCGGCGATCCACGCCGGCGGCCGACCTCGACCGGTCCAGGTCTGGCCGGTCTTCGGGTCGCGGTACTTCGCCACGCCCGCGGCGGCACCGCGCGCAGCGGCGGCACGCTTGCGGCCCGCGGCACGAGCGCCGCCGAGGCCGAGGTCTGCCGCCGTGAGGCCATAGTCGGCGATCACCTGGCGCACCTGCGCGATGATGGTCCTGAGTTCCTGGCGCCGCAGTTCCTCGGCTTCCTTCTCGAGCTTTGCGATCTGCGCTCGTACGGCCTGATAGGTTTTCATGGCGTTCCTTGGTTGATCCAGGGGGAGGCGTCCCCCAACGACAGGACGGGCGCCATTGTCACCGAGCCGGCCTCAGCCCTCGTCAGGCAGTTCGGGCTGCGGCCAGTCCAGCAGTTCGGCCAGCCGCCGCACCACCCAGAGCGCCTCGGCGGCGCTCACGCCCGCGTCCTCGCCGAGCAGGCCGCGGTGGCAGCGCAGCAGCACCTCGTCCTCGCACAGTCCGGCGCCGAAGAGCATCGCACGCGCATGCTCCACCATCGCCTGCGCGAGGTCCTCGCAGAATTCATGGCGCGCCGCCAGCTCCTGCATCGGCAGAATCGGCTTGCTGCGCCCGGGGCGAAGGTACAACGCGACGAAGGCTTCCGGAACCAGGATCTGCGAGTGTTCGTCCATGCCTCGAGTGTGACCCAGGGACATTCCCCACCATGCGCATCGTCTTCCTCGACTTCGGCGGCGTGACCCATCCGGCCGGCGCGGACGCCGCCGCCCGTGCCGCGCCGGTCAGCGGCGTCAGCCTGGAGGCGTTCTGCTGGTTCGACATCCTGCCCGGGTTGCTGGCGGGCCACGACGACGCCTTCGTGGTGGTGCACTCCAACTGGCGCTACGCCCACTCGCCCGAGCAAATCGGCGCGCTGCTCGGCGACCTCGGCCCGCGCTACCTCGGCTGCACGCCGCCGGGCGACCGCTACGCCAGCATCCTGGCCTGGCTGGCGCGCCACCCCACGGTATCGTCCTACCGCATCCTCGACGACTCGCCGCTCGCCTTCGGCGACCCGCCGCCGCCCGAGCTGATCATCTGCGACCCGCGCACCGGGCTGTCCGAGCCGCACGTGCAGGCGCAGATCCGCGAGTGGCTGGCGACGAGCTGAGCGGCGGCGGTCGAACCCGCCGCGTCGGGCCTCAGCCCATCTTCACCGCGGTGCCGCTGACCGACACCATCATCATGCCGTTGGTCTCGCCGAGCACCTCGTAGTCGAAGTCGATGCCGACCACGCCGTCGGCGCCCATGTCCTTCGCCGCCTCCTTCATGTCCGCCAGCGCGGCGTCGCGCGCGCTGGCCAGCGCCCGCTCGTAGCCGCCTGCACGGCCACCGACCACGTCGCGGATCGACGAGAACATGTCGCGGAAGATGTTCGCGCCGATGATCGCCTCGCCATTGACCACGCCGAGGTACCTGTCGACGCGCGCCGCCTCGCCGTTCGGCTGGATGGTGGCAAGGAAGAAGCCGTCGTCGGCCTTGGAGAACCAGCCCATGTCGCGCTCCCGAGGAGGTGAAGAAGAGCGGTGACGATAACGCGGCTCAGCGCCGGCCGATCAAGCCCTCGGCGC
This sequence comes from uncultured Piscinibacter sp., assembly GCF_937952055.1. Classification (GTDB taxonomy): domain Bacteria; phylum Pseudomonadota; class Gammaproteobacteria; order Burkholderiales; family Burkholderiaceae_C; genus Piscinibacter. The sequence goes on along the minus strand of NZ_CALFYO010000019.1, from coordinate 298,454 downwards.
GCATCCACTCGAGCGTGTCGGCGAGCAGTGCGTCCAGCGGCGTCTCGCGGTAGCCGAGCTCGCGCTTCGCCTTGGACGAATCGACGCGCAGGTGGTGGCAGGTCAGCGTCGCGCCCTCCGGCGTGACCTCGGGCTCGCGGCCGCTCACGCGCGACCAGCCGTCGAGCAGCCGCGCGTAGGCCATCAGCACCCAGGCCGGGGTGGCGCGCGCGGGCGTGCGCCGGCCGAGCATCGCGCCGACGCGGTGCACGAAGTCGGCGAAGCTGGCGTGTTCGCCACCGACGAGGTAGGCCTCGCCGAAGCGGCGCTGCCGCCAGGCGCGCACCTGCGCCGCGGCGACCTCGCGCACGTCGGCGAAGGCGCCGCTGCCGGGCGGGATGCCCGGCAGCGCCTCGCGGTCGACCATGCCGATCAGCCGCGACCAGTTGTGGCGGTCGCCCGGGCCGAGGATGTGCGAGGGGTTGAAGACGATCCACGGCAAGGCGCTCGCGCGCACCGCCTGTTCGCCGAGGTGCTTGCTGCGCTCGTAGTTGATCCAGCTGTCGACACCGCGCTGTGGCACGGCCTCGGTCAGCGTCTCGTGCACGAGGTGCGAGAACGCCGACACCGACGAGGTGTGCACGAAGGCCTGCACGCCCGCGGCCTCGGCGGCGCGCAGCAGCGCCTGCGTGCCGGTGACGTTGGTGGCGGTCTGCTCGGCGGCGCGCGGCTTCCACACGCTGGTGTCGCCGGCGGCGTGGAACACCGCCTCGCAGCCGGCCAGCGCCTTCGCCAGCGAGCCCGCGTCGGCAAGCTCGGCGCGCACCGGCACGCCGCCCAGCGCGGCCAGCGCGGTGTCCGTCTCGGTGCGGCGCGACAGCGCGAGAACCTCGCAGCCGGCGGCGCGCAGTTCGCGCAGCAGGTGGCCGCCGAGGAAGCCGCTGCCGCCGGTGAGGAAGACTCTCACGGCATCCCCTTGCGCATGCCGAACTCCGGGATGTGGGTCATATCGCCCGCCGATTCATCGGCGCGCACCGCGGGTGCCGGCGGCGGCGCCTCTTGACCGATGCTAATGCAGACGATGCTGCCGATCGGCCCCGATCCGCCATACGCTGCATTCCTGCCCTTGCGCGCCGCGAGGCTGGCCATGGCGATCGACGACTTCCTCGAGCTCGACGGCCTCGAGGGCGAGGCCACCCAGACGGACCACCGCGGCGAGATCGGGCTGCTGTCCCGGAGCTGCGGCGTCACCAACGAGCCGCCCGCCGGCGGTGGCGCAGGCTCGGGCCGCGCGAAGCCTCAGCTGCTGCGCCACGCGGTCAGAACGGCCGGCACTGGCGCAGCGCGGGGCTCGGTGCACGCCGCCCCGGTGCGGGTGAACTGGAACGTTCGTACCTCGCAAGTGAGCCAGGTCAACCCGGCCCGCCCGCTCCGGCCTAGATTCGCCTGCAGGCCGCCGCGGGGTGCGGCAAAAGGACATGTCGATGAAGAACTGGCTGGTGGTGGCGAACGCGTCGCGCGCACGCGTGCTGGAAGAGGCGGACGAGGGGCGGGGCTACGTGTACGTGGACGACCTGGTGCATCCGCAGAGCCGGCAGAAGGGCGGAGAGCTCGACTTCGATCGTCCCGGGCACATCACCAGCGGCGCGCATGGCGCCGGCAGTGCCGAGTACCGGCCGCGCGTCGAGCCCCACGAGCGCGAGGTCGAGCACTTTGCCGCGGAACTGGCCGGCAAGCTCGACGCCGGCATCGCAGACGGCCGCTGTGCCGGGCTGGTGCTGGTGGCGTCGAATCCCTTCCTGGGGCACCTGAAGGCGCACCTGGGCGCGCAGGCGCGCCAGCGTGTGCTGCGCACGGTGGCGCACGACTACACGACGCTGAGCGACGCCGATCTGGCGCAACGGCTGGCTGCGGGCTGAGGCCGCGCCCCGCACGCCCCGCAAGGACAGGCGCCATGATGAAGGTCTTGATCGCGATCGACGGTTCCGACCATGCCCGCCGCGCCATCGACACCGCGGCGCGGCTCGCCCAGCAGGGCGCAGCCATCGACGCCGTGCTGTTGAATGTGCGCGAGAGCCCGGCCTACTACGGCGAACTGCCGCCGTTCGACTACGCCTCGCTGGACAAGGCGCTGGGCGAGCGACAGGCTAGCGTGCTCGAGGCGGCGCTGACTCAGGCGCGCGCTGCAGGGCTGACGACGCTGGCCACACAGGCTGCCGACGGACCGCCGGCGCGCGAGATCGCGCGCGTCGCGGCGGAACGCGGTGTCGACTGCATCGTCATGGGCACGCGCGGCATGAACGCGCTCGGCGGCCTGCTGCTCGGATCGGTGGCGCAGCGCGTCGTGCACCTCGCCACCGTGCCAGTGATGCTGGTGAAGTGAGCGCGGCGGCGAGGGCAAGCTCGCCGCCGCGCGCCCCGGCGCTCAACCAACCGACAGCTTCTTGCTGGAACTCGTCGCCTTCTTCGGCAGGCGGAGTTCGAGCACGCCGTTCTGGTACTTGGCGTCGGCCTTGGCATCGTCGATGTCACTGGCCAGCGCGAAGCTGCGGCTGGCGAAGCCGTACTGGCGCTCGCTGCGCAGCACGCGGCCTTCCTTCTTCTCCTCTTTCTCCTGCTTGACCTCGGCGCTGATCGTCACCTGATTGCGATCGATGCGCACGTCGATGTCTTCCTTCTTCACGCCGGGGATCTCGGCCTTCACGAGGTAGCTGTCGTCGTGCTCGCTGAGGTCAATCTTGATCTGCGGCGCACGCTCGGCGCCTTCGAAGCGCCACGGGCGCAGCAGATTGCGGAAGCTGGTCTCCAGCGGGTCCAATTCGAACAGATCCTTCACGCGCAGTTCGTGCATTGCTTCTCTCCTGTTGCATGAGGGCTTGCGCCCCCGGGAGCGGAATGCTCGCGCTTGAAAAGCGGGAGAAATTGAGGGCGCGCAACGCAGGCGCGCGATGCCCTCCCCCCACAAGGGTAGGAATATTCCGAGTGGCGACTCGGAATGCCCGCAGGCCGGCTCCGGGGCATTCCCACAGCGAAACGCACCCATCGCCGATTGCCGCCTGCGCCAGGGGATACCAAGCTGTGAGCCAGATCACGAATGACAGCTCAGGAGCCCAACATGTCTTCAGTCCCGTCGATCGCCGCCGCCAGCCTGTCCGGGCACGACGGCTGGTTCATGCAGCGCTGCGCGCTCACCGCCTCGGCGCCGGCGCCGATGCACGAGTTGCTGCACGCCGTCGGCTGCGAAGCCGAGCCCGCCGTTGCCGCGCCGACAGACGAGCTCAGCGTGCCGGTGTGGCGCGCTCGTTCCGGCGCCGTGCTGCTGCACGAGGGAGCGCAGCCGGAGACGGTGCACGTGGTGCGCTCGGGCAGCTTCAAGTGCGTGAAGACCTCGGAGGACGGCTATGAACAGGTGCTGGCCTTCGTCGGTCCGGGGGAGGTGCTCGGCTTCGAGGCGATCAGCCGCGGACGCCACACCTGCAGCGCGGTGGCGCTGGAGGACGCGACGGTGTTCTCGCTGCCGCTGCGCGATCTCGACCGCTGGCGCCAGCACCATCCCGCACTGGACCACGCGCTGCAGTTCGCGCTCAGCCGCCAGTTGGCGCGTGCCGGCGAGATCGCCGAGATGATGGCCGCGGTGGCCGCCGAGACGCGGCTGGCACGGTTCCTCGTCTGGCTGTCCGGCTGCATGGCCGAGCGTGGACAGTCGCCTCGGCGGCTGTACCTGCGCATGAGCCGACGCGACATCGCCAGCCTGCTCGGCGTGGCGCACGAGACGGTGAGCCGGTCCTTCACCGCGCTGTCCGACTGGGGCTACCTGCACGTGGACAACCGCGAAGTGGAGATCCTCGACGTCGCCTCGCTGCGCCAGTGCACGCGCAACACCCGCGGCCTGCCCGAGGATGCGCCGCGCCACGGCTCGAACGGCCGGCAGCGCAGCGCGCCGCGCATGCTCGCTGCCGCGGCCTGACGGCCGATGCCCGCGTGGCGCGCCCGCCATGAACCCGTGGCGAAAGGAATGCGCGTTCCGTGGCCGGTTGGTGATGGTCGGCTTCGGCTGCATCGGCCAGGGCGTGGTGCCCCTGCTGCTGCGCCACATCGAGATGAGCGCTCGCCAGATGCTGATCGTCGCCCCGGGCGACGAAGGCGACATGGTGGTGCAGTCCTACGGCGTGCATCGGCTGAAGGTCCACCTGACGGCGGACAACCTTGCGCAGGTGCTGCGCCCGCTGCTCGGCGAAGGCGACTTCCTGCTCAACCTGTCGGTGGACGTGAGCAGCACCGCGCTGATCACCTTCTGCAGGCGCTTCGGAGCGCTGTACCTCGACACCTGCATCGAACCCTGGGCCGGCGGCTACTTCGATGCCGGACGGCCGTCGGCACAGCGCACCAACCACGCGTTGCGCGAGGCCGCGCTGGCACTGCGCGAGCCGGATCTCCGCGGACCCACCGCGGTGCTGACGCATGGTGCCAATCCGGGCCTGGTGTCGCACTTCGTCCGGCAGGCGCTGCTCGACCTCGCCCCGGGCGTTGACGCGGGCCTCCTGGACGAGGCGGCGCCCGGTCGCTGGGCGCGTCTCGCGCAGAGGCTGGGCGTGAAGGTCGTCCACATCGCCGAGCGCGACACGCAGATGGCGCCGCGCCGCAAGGCACCGGGCGAGTTCGTCAACACCTGGTCGGCCCTTGCCTTCGTCAGCGAGGGTTGCCAGCCGGCCGAGCTGGGCTGGGGCACGCACGAGCGCCACTTTCCCGCCGACGGCCGGCGCCACGCACAGGGCTCGCCGGCCGCCATCTACCTCGAGCGGCCCGGTGCCGCGACGCAGGTCAGGAGCTGGACGCCGCTGTGCGGCGCGCAGCACGCCTTCCTGATCACCCACGGCGAGTCGATCTCGATCGCCGACCACCTCACGCTCGGCGACCCGCAACGGCCCGATTACCGCCCCACGGTGCACTACGCCTACCACCCCTGCGACGATGCGCTGTTGTCGCTGCACGAACTGGCCGGGCGCAACTGGCGCATGCAGCCGCGCTCGCGCGTGCTGAAGGACGACATAGCCAGCGGCGTCGACGAACTGGGCGTGCTGCTGATGGGCCCGGCGCAGGGCGCCTACTGGTACGGCTCGCGCTTGTCGATCGAGCAGGCCCGCGCGCTGGCGCCGGAGAACAGCGCCACCAGCCTGCAGGTCGCCGCGGCGGTGATGGCCGGCGTGATCTGGGCGATGCGCAACCCGCGGCACGACGTGGTCGAGCCCGACGACCTGCCGCACGACGAGATCCTGGCGATGTGCCGTCCCTACCTCGGCGAGCTGTTCGGCGTGTTCACCGAGTGGACGCCGCTGGAAGGCCGGGGCCGGCTCTTCGCCGAGGACCTCGACACGTCCGACCCCTGGCAGTTCAAGAACTTCCGAGTGACCTGATACCAGAAGAGGCACACCATGGCAGCGAAACGACTCCTGTTCGGCGATGACGCACGCGAGCGCATGCGCCACGGCATCGACACCCTGGCCGAGGCGGTCAAGGTGACGCTCGGCCCACGCGGCCGCACGGTGATCCTGGAGCGTGACTTCGGGCCGCCGCAGATCGTCAACTCGGGCGTGCTGGTGGCCAAGTCGGTCGAGCTGGAAGACCGCTTCGAGAACATGGGCGCGCAGATGCTGCGCGAGGTGGCCGCTCGCACCAGCGAGAAGGCCGGCGACGGCACCACCACCGCCACCGTGCTGGCGCACGCCATGATCGACGAGGGCATGCGCTTCCTCGCCGGCGGCATGAACCCGATGGACCTCAAGCGCGGCATGGAGCAAGCGGTCGACGCCGTGGTCGAGGAGCTCAGGCGGCTGGCGCGGCCGTGCGAGACCTCGCAGGAGATCGCCCACGTGGCCGCCATCTCGGCCAACAACGACCGCTCGATCGGCGAGCTGCTCGCCGGCGCGATCGACAAGGTCGGCCGCGAGGGCGCGATCTCGATCGAGGACGGCTCGGGCCTGGCCAGCGAACTGGAGGTGGTGGAGGGCCTGCAGTTCGACCGCGGCTTCCTGTCGCCCTACTTCATGAACAACCCCGAGCGCCAGACGGCCGTGCTGGAAGACGCGGCGATCCTGCTCTGCGACAAGCACCTCGCCTCGCTGCAGGACCTGCTGCCGCTGCTGGAAGAGGTGGTGAAGGCCGGCCGGCCGCTGCTGGTCATCGCCGAGGAGGTGGAGAGCGACGCGCTGGCCACCCTCGTGATCAACACCATCCGCGGCACCCTCAAGACCTGCGCGGTGAAGGCGCCGGGATTCGGCGACCGGCGCAAGGCGATGTTGCAGGACATCGCCGTGCTCACCGGCGGCCAGGTGGTCAGCGACGAGCTCGGACTCACGCTCGCCAAGGCGCGGCTGTCGAATCTGGGCCGCGCCAAGCGCGTCGAGGTGGGCAAGGACGACACCACCATCATCGGCGGCGTGGGCGACGCGTCGGCGATCAAGGACCGCATCGCCAGCATCCGGAAGGAGCGCGACGCCGCCAGCAGCGACTACGACCGCGAGAAGCTCGACGAGCGCATCGCCAAGCTCTCCGGCGGCGTGGCGCTGATCAAGGTCGGCGCGGCCACCGAGACCGAACTGAAGGAACGCAAGATCCGCGTCGAGGATGCGCTGCACGCCACCCGAGCCGCGGTGGAGGAAGGCATCGTGCCCGGCGGCGGCGTGGCGCTGCTGCGCTGCCGCCGCGTGCTCGCCGACCTGAAGGGACCGTCGCTGGACCATGACTCCGGCGTCCGCATCGTCGCGCGCGCGCTCGAGGAACCGCTGCGCCGCATCGTCGTCAACGCCGGAGACGAGCCGTCGGTCGTGCTGCACCGCGTCGAGCGGTCCGACGGCGTGGCGCAGGGCTACAACGCCGCCACGCGCGAGTACGGCGACCTGCTGCAGATGGGCGTGATCGACCCCGCCAAGGTGACGCGGCTGGCGCTGCAGAACGCCGCCTCCATCGCCGCGCTGATCCTCACCACCGACTGCATGATCGCCAACGCGCCGGCGCCGAAGGCGGCGGGCATGCCTGGGGGCGGGATGGCGCCGGAGTTCTAGGACGGCGTCGAGAGCGGGGCGTCGCAGCGGTCACGGCAGACCCGGCGGCGCAGCACGACACGGTCCTCGAGGCCCGTCCATGCGCCCCGGACCGAGCCGCTCGAGGGCGCCGCGAGGCGGTTCGGGCACCGACCATGGTGCCTTGCAGATGGTCTTCGAGCTTCCGATGCGCTCTCGTTCCCGACAAGCGCGCGGCACCGACGAGGAGGTCGTCTGTGCTCTGGTCGCAATGGCTCTTTACGGGCGATGCCTGGACGCGGCCGGCTGGGCACCATGACCGCCATCGAACGCGCCATCCACCGAACCAAGGACCTGAACGATGAATGCCCCTTCCTTCTTCGACGTGCCCGCGACCGCGACCGCGCACATCGCGCCCGACACCTTCCTGATCCCCAACCTCGCGCCCGCCGGGCCGGGGCTGTACCTGCCGGTGAACTCGATGGTGATCCGTGGCCGCGAGCCGGTGATCGTCGACACCGGCGCGCCCATGCACCGCGCGCAGTGGCTCGACAAGGTGTTCTCGGTCGTCGAACCCGAAGACGTGCGCTGGATCTTCCTGTCGCACGACGACGGCGACCACACCGGCGGCCTGCTCGACGCGCTGGAGCGCTGCCCGCGGGCGACGCTGGTCACCAACTTCTTCAGCGTCGAGCGGCTCGCACTCGAGAAGCCCGCGCTGCCGCTGCACCGGATGCGCTGGATCGAACCCGGCGGCAGCGTCGACGCCGGCGATCGCGTGCTGCAGCTGTTCCGGCCGCCGATCTTCGACGGCCCGACGACGCGCGGCCTGTTCGACAGCCGGACCCACGCGATGTGGATCGTCGACACCTTCGCCTGCCTGACGCCGGGCTCGCTCGACGCCGCGGACCTGAGCGACGACGAACTCGCGCAGATGTCGGCGATGAACAGCGCCGTGTCGCCCTGGCACGCCTGGCTGGACCGCGCGGCCTACGCGCGCCACGTCGACGCGGTCGAGGCCTTCGGCGCTCGGACCGTTGCGTCGGCACATGGCCCGGTGCTGCGCGGCCGCCAGCTCGACAACGCCTTCGACCGCCTGCGCGGCCTCGCCGGCGCGCCCGCCATCCCGACGCCGGGCCAGGAACTGCTTGACGAGCTGATCGCCTCCACGCTGGCCGAGCCCGCGCTGGCCTGAGTCCGCGCACCTCCGGGCCGCGGCGCAGCGGCGTTCGGCGCCGTCGCTTTCTCGAGGTCGGGGCCGACGCGAGGTCGGGCGGGGGCAGGATCAGATCGCCGGCGTCGGTCTCGGCAACGCACGCGCATCGCCGGAAACGGGCCACCTGAACCACAGGCTGCCTATGATTCCGCGTGAGCTTCGCGCCCGCCAAGATCCAACCGCCCGCGCCGCGCCGCGGCCGGCTGCTCGCACGCCCGACGCTCGAAGGCCGGTTGCGCGACGCGCTCGCCGCGCATCGCGCCGTGCTGCTCGCCGCGCCGGCCGGCTCGGGCAAGACGGCGCTGCTGGTGCGCGCATTGCTGCCGCCGCCGGCCGGCCATGACGTCGCCTGGGTCTCGCTCGACCCGGGCGACGATCTGCACCGCCTGCTCGAATGCCTGCTCGCTGCGCTCGACCCCTTCGACCTGCCCTGGCGGGTGGCACCCGAAGGCCTGCTCGGCGACGGTCTGGCCGAAGCGGGCGGTCGCCAGCAGGCGGCCGACGTGCTTGCCGCAGCCCTCGCGGCCTCGGATCTCGAGCGGGGCGCGATCGTGCTCGATGATCTGCACCACCTGGTCGACGACGCCGCTCAGCACTGGCTCGCACGGCTGCTCGAACGGCTGCCGCCGCAGTGGACGCTGGTGCTCGCGAGTCGCGAGACGCCGGCCGCGCTGCTCGCGCGCACCGCGGCGGCCGGCGAACTCGCGAGCTTCGGCGAGGCCGATCTGCGCTTCGGCCCCGACGAGGTGGCGGCCTGGTGCGCCGACCTCGGCCTGCCCGCAGAGACCTCGCACACGCTGCACGCGCGCACCGCCGGCTGGGCCGCCGGGCTTCGCCTGGCGCTGAGCGGCGCACGCGGGCCGGCGCCCTCGGCGACGATTGACCGGGCCGCGTTCGACTACCTCGCCACCGAGGTCCTCGCCCATCTCGACACCGGTCTGCGCACGTTCCTGCTCGACTGCAGCATGCTCCACGAGCTGGACCACGCACGCTGCAGCGCGCTGACAGGCGACGCGCGCGCCGCACGCTGGCTCGACGAGATCGAACGCCGCAGCCTGTTCGTCACGGTCGTCGACGAGGGCGCCGGCACGCTGCGCCTGCACGACCTGTTCCGCGATGCGCTGCAGCACCGGCTGCGCATCGAGCGTCCCGAGGACGAGGCACAGCTGCGGCTGCGCGCCGCGCGGCTCGAGACCGACCCGGTGCGGCGTCAGGCACTGCTGCTGTCGGCCGGCGCGCCCGACGAGGCGGCGCGCGACCTGCTCGCCGTCGCGCCGGACATGAACACCGGCGGCGCGGTCCAGACGGTGCTGCGCCTGCTCGACGCCTTCCCACCTGCCTTCGCCGAGACCTCGCCCGAGTGGCAGCGTGTGGCCGGCTATGCGACGCAGACGGTCTGGCGGCTGCCCGAGTCCGAGCGCCACTTCCTGCTCGCGGAACGGCTCTACCGTGCACGCGGCGAGCCCGACACCGCGCTGTCGATGGTGGGGCGCCGCGCCTGCCAGCTCGTCGCGCTCGGCCGGCTCGCGGAAGCCACGGGGCTGCTCGAGCGCCTCCAGGAGGTGCCCCTCGTGCAGACCGAGGCGCGCGTGCTGGCGACCACCGCGCTCGGCTGGCGGCACTCCGAGCTCGGCGAGACCGACCGCGTCGCTCCGGCGTTCGGTGCGCTCGTCGACCTGCTGCTGGGCTGCCACACCGTTCCGGACTGGTCGAACCTGCCGGCGCCGCGCCAGACAGCCTGTCCCGGCATGGCGGCGCTGACGCTGAAGTGGGCGAACGGCGCGCTGGCCGTCGTCGGTGACACGAACACCCCGCTGCGCGCCTATGCCCAGCTCACGCTGGGCTGGCGCGCCTTGTGGCTGGGCCTGCCGACCGAAGCGCAGCGCTGGCTGGACCGCGCTGCCGCCGACGCGGCCTGGGGCGGCCACGAGGTGATCGCGCGCAACCACACGCTGTCGCTGCGCGCCGCGTTGCACGTGCTGCGCGGCGCCTTCGACGAGGCGCTGGATGCGGCGCAGGCGCGCATCGCGTCGCAGCCATCGACCTACGGCGGCTGGGGTCTGTGGCACGTGCTGTATTACGGCGCGCGCATCGCGGCCGCGGTCGGCCGGCGCGACGCGCTCGGCGACTTCGTGCAGCGCCTCGACGCGCTGGAGCCGACCTTGACCGATCTCCTGCCGGCGCGCCTGCATCCGATGGACGGGCTGCGCGGCCATCTCGCGCTGCTCGACGGCGACGCCGCCGGCGCCGAGCGCTGGTGGCGCGCCGCGCTCGACCATGGCCCGAGCGCCGACCTGCTGGGTCATGCGCCCGAGGTGCGCGTGCGGCTGGCACAGCAGCTGTGCCAGCAGGGCCGCCGCGACGAGGCCGCCGCCGTGCTCGCCGCGCCGCTGGACCGGCCCGACGACGGGCCGCGCGGCGCGGTGCTCGCGGGCGCCGCACTGGCCGCGCTCGCCGCCGTCGAGTGGGCCGACCGGCTCACCTCGGCGCAGACCGCGACGCTGCGCCGCTGGGCCACGGCGCTGGCCGCGCCGGTGGCCACCGCGGAGGTCGCGCCCGCCTCCGCCGATGCGCCCGGCGGCGCGCTGGCACCGACAGGGGAGCGGCTGTCCGCCCGCGAGCTCGAGGTCGTCGCGCTGATCGCGCGCGGCCAGAGCAACAAGCTCATCGCCCGCACGCTTGCCCTGAGCCCGCACACCGTGAAGCGGCACGTCGCCAACGCGCTCGGCAAGCTCGGCGTCGTCTCGCGCGGCCAGGCAGCGTCCTGGTTCCACGCCCAGCCGCGCTGACGCTGCGGCGGGCCAGGCCCGCACTGGCTCCTTTCGGGCGATGCGCGCGCATCGCCCGGCTCCGAGACTGCCGGCCCAGGCGCTGCAGCCGCGGCGCCGTGCAGCTTCGGAGCACCCCCATGAGCAAACCCCTGATCACCATCTTCGGCGCCACTGGTGCCCAGGGCGGTGGACTCGCCCGCGCCCTGCTCGACGACGGCCCGCGCGACTTCCGCGTGCGCGCCGTCACCCGCCAGCCGGGCAGCGACGCGGCACGCGCACTGTCGGAGCGCGGCGCGGAGATCTTCGCCGCCGACCTCGACGACCCGGCCAGCGTCGAGCGCGCGATGCGGGGCGCATACGGCGCCTTCTGCGTGACGAACTTCTGGGCCCACTTCAGCGCCGAGCGCGAACTCGCGCAGGCCGACACCCTGGCCGAGGCGGCACGGCGCGCCGGCGTCCGCCACGTGATCTGGTCGACGCTGGAGGACACCCGGCGGTTCGTCGAACCCGACGGCAGCTCGCTGCCGGTGCTGCAGCAACACTACAACGTGCCGCACTTCGACGCCAAAGGCGAAGCCGACGCGCTCTTCATCGGTCGCGGCCTGCCGCTGACCCGCCTGCTGACCTCGTTCTACTGGGACAACCTGATCCACTTCGGCATGCAGCCGCAGCGCGATGCCAACGGCCAGCTCGGCTTCGTGCTGCCCATGGGAGACGCGGCCTTGCCGGGCATCGCCGCGGCCGACATCGGTCCCTGCGCAGCCGCCCTCTTCCGCCGGGGCGAAGCCGCCATCGGCCGCAGCATCGGCATCGCCGGCGAACACCTGACCGGCGCGCAGATGGCCGACGCGCTCGCACGTGCGCTGGGCGAACCGGTGCGCCACGTCGCGCTGTCGCGCGAAGCCTATGCGGCCCTCGGCTTCCCCGGTGCCGACGACCTGGCCAACATGTTCCGCTTCAAGCAGGACTTCGAGGCCGAGTTCCGCGCCGCGCGCGACGTGGCCGCCAGCCGCGCGCTGCACCCCGGGCTGATGGACTTCGAGACCTGGCTGCGCGCCAACGCGGCGCGCATCCCGGTCGCGCCACGGATCGCAGCCTGACAGCCGCCGATCGGTCTGCGATGGACACGCGCCGCTTCGCGTCGTGGGCGCTCGCCGCCGTGGCGCTGCTGCTCGCCGCGGCCGCCGCGCCGCCGGCGCCGCCCACCACGCTCGCGCAGACCGGCTTCGACGAGGCGGACCGACTGCTGTTCACCCCGCAGTACCCGCTGTGGTCCGATGGCGCGGCCAAGCGCCGCTGGCTGCACGTGCCGCGCGGCCGCACGATCGACGCGTCGGACGCCGACGCCTGGGTCTTCCCGCCCGGCACGAAGCTCTGGAAGGAGTTTGCGCTCGGCGGCCGCAGGCTCGAGACGCGGCTGATCGAGCGCCTGCCCGACGGCAGCTGGCGTTTCGCCGCCTATGCCTGGAGCGCCGACGGCCACGAGGCCCGGCTCGTGCCCGAGGCCGGCGCCGAGCTGAGCGGCGTGCAAGGCGCACCGGGCGGCCGCTGGCGCATTCCGTCTCGCGACGACTGCCTGGCCTGCCACGGCAGCGCCGCGGTGCCGGTGCTCGGGGCTGGCGCGGTGCAGCTGTCGCCCCCCCGGCCAGCCGTGGACGGCATCGACGCGTCCACGCTCGTGGCCCGCGGATGGCTGCGCAACCACCGCGCCATGCCGATGTCGTTCGCACGTTCCGACGTCGAACGCGCTGCGCTCGGTCTGCTGCACGCGAACTGCGGCCACTGCCACAACCGCAGCGTCAACCGGGTGCCCGTGCCGTTGACGCTGGCGCAGTCGGCGGCCGACCCGGCCGGCGCAGCGGCTGCGGCGCTGCGCTCGCTGACCCATCTTCCGGCACGCCGCCACGGCGGGCCGGTCGTCGTTCCCGGCGATGCGCCGGCCAGCCTGCTGTTGCAGCGCATGGCCACGCGCGCGCCGCGGACCCGCATGCCGCCGCTGGGCACCGAAGTGCCCGATGCCGACGGCCTGGCGCTCGTCGAGCGCTGGATCACGTCCCTGCCAACCTCGGAGAACTGACCATGTACCCGACCCTGCAATCGCTCCTCGCCGCGCTGGCCCTGGCCGCCGGCACCCCTGCCCAGGCCCAGCCGACGCCGCTGTCCGCGCAGATCGCGCGCGGCCAGTACATCGTCTCGACAGCTGGCTGCCACGACTGCCATACACCCTGGAAGCCGGGGCCGAAGGGCCCCGAGCCCGACATGAGCCGCGCGCTGTCGGGCCACCCGGCGCAGTTGGTCATGCCGCCCGCGCCGGACCTCGGCAAGGGCCCGTGGCAGGTCGCGATGGCCGCCACCAACACCGCCTTCAGCGGTCCCTGGGGAGTGAGTTTCACCGCGAACCTGACCCCCGACCCCGAGACCGGCCTGGGCGACTGGACGCTGCGCGACTTCGTGCAGACCTTCCGCACCGGCAAGCGCATGGGCCGCGGTCGCGAGGTGCTGCCGCCGATGCCGGTGCCGGTCTACAACAACCTCAGCGACGCCGACCTTGCGTCGGTGTACGCCTACTTGCGCACCGTTGTGCCGGTGAAGAACCGCGTGCCCGAGGCGCTGCCGCCCGTCTCGCGCTGAGCGCCAGGTCGAGGCAGCGCATGTCGCCGAAGGGTCGCGAAGGCCGTTTGGCGGTCCGTGGCGGCTGCCCCATTCGTCTCCAGCCCCGGCAGCGACGGCGCATGGCTCGCCGAACTCCTGTGCTTCCTGGATCACGGCGACCTGCCAGGACACTCGGAGGACCGTGCTTCGAGGTCGACGTTGCAGCACGTCCCGCGTTCGTCCACGGTCGTTCCGTTCCTCGCGGCGCTTGGCAGCATCCCGACGGTACGCGGCGAGCGGCAGTGACAATCCCCGCATGCCGACTCGAAACGTCCACGACCCCAGTCCCATCGCCATCGCGCTTGCCGGCCTGCTCGCGCTGGCCATCGCGATGGGCATCGGCCGCTTCGCCTTCACGCCGCTGTTGCCGATGATGCTGCACGACGGCGTCGTCGACCTGGACGGCGCCAGCTGGCTGGCCACTGCCAACTACCTCGGCTACTGGATCGGCGCGATGGGCTGTGCGTTACAGCCGACGCTGTGGCGTCGCTGGGGGCGTGCGCCCCTGGTGCATACGGCCATGGTCCGCATCGGGCTCGTGGCCACGGTGCTGCTCACGCTCGGCATGGCGGTGCCGTGGTCGGCGCCGTGGGCACTGTGGCGCGGCCTCGCGGGCGTGGCCAGCGCGTTGGTGTTCGTCTACGTCTCCGGCTGGTGCCTCGCGCGGCTCAGTGCACTGGGGGTACCGACGCTGTCCGGCATCATCTACGTCGGCCCCGGCCTGGGCATTGCCGTGAGCGGGTTCGCAGCGACGGCAATGGTGGCGCACGGCATGCGCGCTGCGACCGGGTGGGCCGTCTTCGCGCTGCTGGCCCTCGTGCTGACGGCGCTGGCATGGCCGCAGCTGCGAGGCGTGGCCAAGGTGTCGTCGAGTGCCGCCACCGAGAGAGACCCTCCGCCTCGCAGCGCGATCGCAGCCTTCTCGCTGGCCTACGGGCTGGCAGGTTTCGGCTACATCGTCACCGCCACCTTCCTGCCGGTGATCGCGCGGCAGGCGCTGCCGGGCTCGATATGGCTCGATCTGTTCTGGCCGATCTTCGGCATCGGCGTCTCGATCGGGGCGCTGCTCACGGTGCGATTGCCGGTGCACTGGGATCGCCGCCACCTGCTGATGACCTGTTACGGCATGCAGGCCGCGGGTGTGCTGCTGGGTGTGTGGTGGCCGACGCTGGCGGGCTTTGCGCTTGGCAGCCTGTTGCTCGGGCTGCCATTCACGGCCATCACGCTGTTCGCGATGCAGGAGGCACGGCGACTGTGGCCGCACAACGCCTCGGCGCTCATTGGTCTGCTGACGGCCGCCTATGGCCTCGGGCAGATCGCCGGGCCGCCGATGGTGGCCTGGCTGTTGCGGCGCGGCGCCAACCCCGCCGAGGGCTTCGCCTGGTCGCTGCACGCCGCTGCCGCGGCGCTCCTGTTCGGCCTGGCGATCTACGCCGCCCTCGCGCGACGCGAACCGCTCGGGACTTGAGCCCGGCCATGTCCAGGGCGGAACAGGCCGAGTCTCGGAATCGGACGACAACTGTCGCTGGGCCCCGATGTCCGTGTCCGGCCGCGAGCGGAGGCGCGTCGGCATCGTCTGACCGACCGCTGCCGACCGAGGCCGTGTGTAAACGTCTTGGCAGCAGTGCCGGTGCGCGCTACCGCTACTGCAAGCGCGGGCTGACGTCCCTGGCTTGACGATCTCGTTCAGACGGAGAGCGTTGACCTTCGAGGGCTTGTAGCTCGTCCCTACGTTCCTCTACAACCTAATCGCCGCGATCAGCGGCTGCGTTCCGAGTATCTTCATCGCTCGCTTCAGGTTGTAGGCCAGAACCTGCAAGCTCATCTCGGTTCGTACTCGTGGCAGCGTCTTGGTCAGGAAGTGGGTCGACCCCATCCAGGCCTTTAGCGTTCCGAACACGTGCTCGACGGTCTGCCGGCGAATTTGCATGGCCTCGGGAGCGCCGTCCAGCCTCTCCTGCACCATGTCCAGGATGCGCTCGTGCTCCCATCGCGTGATGCGTCTGTAGTCGCCGCGTGTGCACTTGGACTTGATCGGGCAGTTCGGGCAGGCCGAGGTCCAGTACTTGTGCAACGTCTTGCCGTGTTCGACCGCCGTGAACCGGTAGATGGCGATCTGCCCGGCCGGACAGCGGTACTCATCCTTGCGCTCGTCGTACACGAAGTCCCGCTTGTCGAAGTACCCCTGGGCCTGGCTGTTCGAGGTCATCGGCTTGGGCAGGATCGCGGCGACGCCAGTCTGCTCGCACTTGAGAATCTCGTAGCCCTCGTAGTAGCCGCGGTCCGCCAAGGCGATCAGATCGGCATGGCCGGTGGCGCGCTTGGCGAGCTTGGCCATGTGGGCCAGTTGCTCTCGGTCGTGGCCGACATTGGTGACCTCATGGGCGACGATCATGTGATGCTTGGCGTCCACGGCCGTCTGAACGTTGTAGCCCACGATGCCGGTGCCTCGCCCGCTGGTGGCCATGGAGCGCGCATCGGGGTCGGTCAGAGAGAGTTGTCCATCTTCTGACGCCTTCATCCGCTCGCCGATCTCGTCCAAGGCCTGCATCTGCTGCTTGACCTTGGCGATCTTCTCCTTGAGGTGATCGACTCGGCTGGGAAGGACTGTCGTGGGCTCGCGATCGGCTCGGTCGAGTTCGACCAGGTAGCGCTTGATGCTGTCCTCGAGTTGCTGCATTCGCGCCTGCAGCTTGCGGTCGGTGAAGTTCTTGTCGCGGTTGTTGACCGCCTTGAACTTGCTGCCGTCGATGGCGACGATGCCATCGGTGAACAGCTTCAGCCGACGGCACAGCACCACGAACTCGCGGCAGACCTTGCGGATCGCCTCGCCGTGGTCCTTGCGGAAGTCGGCGATGGTCTTGAAGTCGGGCGCCAGGCGTCCGGTCAGCCACATCAGTTCGACGTTGCGTTGTGCCTCGCGTTCCAGGCGCCGGCTGGACTGCACACGGTTGAGATAGCCGTAGATGTAGATCTTGAGGAGGACCGCAGGGTGATAAGACGGCCGCCCGGTGGCGGCGCGTGCGGCACCGTCAAAGCCCAGCTTCTGAAGTCGAAGCTCGTCGACAAAGGCGTCGACCACACGCACCGGGTTGTCCTCGCCGATGTAGTCGTCCACGCACTCTGGCAGCAGCGTGACCTGGCTTCGCTCTTCCCCTTCGATGAATCGCTTCATGCCCTGGCCCGCTTCGTGGCGTTGCCAGAATCTAGGCGACGGCCTCGGCGCCTTCAACAAGCGTTTGCACACAGGCTCGACCCGAAGCGGACATACCGCGCGTGGTTCGCTACGAACCCTGCGAAGCCTCGTCTGGGCTCCGCTAGAGCGCTGTCCGAGGCGGCTTCCAGCGGGGGCGCCGAAAGTCCAGTGAAGTGCGCCACTGAGCGTCAGACGTTGTCACAAGCATCAGCCCTTGTGCTTGCTGACCTGCGGGCAGCCGTTTCGCCCGGTCCAGCTGTTGACGGAAGCCTGAAGCCGCTGATACGACAGCTTGAGTTGACGCAGGCGCCAGCCTGCCCGCCCCTTGTAGCGTTTGTCGCGAAGTAAATTCGACGGGAGTTTCTGTGCGTCCAGCGAGGCTCTTCAGTGCGATGCTGGCTCTGATGTCGATTCTGGTCTCGCAAGGGTGCGCAATCCAGAACGACCCTCCAATGAAGCAACTTCCGCTTGGCGCTGACTCGGATGCGTGGCGGGCGCCTCTCGTTCTGCGCCCGGGCACTGTCGCGGTGAATATGAGGGCGCCGACGCGGGCCGGGTACACCTCCGGACTGGGCGGAGAGCTGTTTTGGATGTCGATCACGGGGCTCTTGACATTTGGCGGGGCGTTGGCTCAGACGCCTGACGTCCTCGAACGCCACGGGACCTTGGTTCTGGACCTCCCGCCGGAATGCGCAGACAGCTGGGTCGAATTGACGGTGACGAACCCGCCCCAGTGGCTCGATCCACCAGAGGTTCGGCGTACCGCGCTCAAGTTGCTTGAAGAGGCCGTGCGACTGGATCTTGCCCGGCGTGGTCGCGAGTTGACGCTCGAGGTTGAGCCAAAAGGTGCGGCGAACCCGCAAGGCGCTCAGGCGTTGGAGGAAGTCGGCAGGAGACTCTCCGCCCCCCTGCTCGTGGTCGCCGACGTGTCCTTCAATATCGAACCGCAGCCTAAGACATGTTCGATGCGGATGCGGGTCTCGGCGGAGATGCGCTTGGCGTCTCCAGGCACGGACGTGACGTCGACCCCGAGCGTCATGCTGGACAGAGCGAGCTCGCTGTCGGTCGCGCAATGGGCCAAGAATCCGGACATTGGAAGTCAGCTGCTGCGGAATCTCGTGGTCCAGCTAGGCAAAGATGTCCTCGATGCGCTTCCGAAGCCACCGCCCGGCTAGCGTCCGTTGAGAGTGCCCCCGGGTCGGCACACATCGGATCTGTTGGTCTAGATCATCGACGGCGACGTTGCATTGGCATGAGGCGTTCTGACGCGAATGGCTTGCGCATGCTCGCATTGATCCGTGGCGACCTTGAGCGCCCCGGGACTGGAGTGGGTCGTCGGCACTGGGGCGGCTGACCGGTGCTGGCCGGTCAGAGACACTCACAATCCCCGTTGCCGCCCCACCCCCGTTCGCACCGGGCGCCCGAGCCACATGTTCAGCCTGACCCGCCTCACCCTGCGCCGTGCACGGCAGGAACGCCTGCCCCAGGTGGCGGGCACGCTGGCGTTCACCAGCCTGCTGTCCGCGGTTCCGCTGCTGGCCGTCAGCCTGGCGCTGTTCACCCGCTTCCCGGCGTTCGGCCGGTTCCAGGCGGCGCTCGAGGAGCATCTGCTGAGGAGCCTGCTGCCGGTCGAGATCTCGCGCACCGTGCTCGAGACCTTGAGGCAGTTCGCCGCCAATGCCAGCGGCCTGACCTGGCTGGGCGCGCTCTTCCTGCTGGGCACGGCGGTCGCGATGCTGCTGACGGTGGAGAACGCGCTCAACCAGATCTGGAACGTGAAGCGGCGCCGGCCGCTCCTGCGGCGTGTCGGCCTGTACCTGGTGATGCTCGCCGTCGGCCCGCCCGCACTCGGGGTGAGCCTCTGGGCCACGTCGACCGTGCTGGGGGCGTCGCTCGGCTGGATCGGGCCCCTGCCGCCGCGGGCGCGGTTCGTGCTCGACCTGGGCCCGGCCCTGCTGAGCTGGGCAGGCCTGGCGTGCCTGTTCTACTTCATGCCGAACACCAGAGTGCGGCGGCGCGATGCGATCGCCGGCGGCCTGATCGCCAGCGTCGCGCTCGAGCTGGGTAAGCGCGGCTTCACGGCCTACCTGCTGAAGATCCCGACCTACAAGGCGGTCTACGGCGCCTTCGCGGTCTTTCCGGTCTTCCTGCTGTGGCTGTACTTCTCGTGGCTGGTGACACTGGCGGCGGCGCTGATCGCCGCCAACCTGGCTCGTGCGGCCGCAACGCCGCCGGCGTCGAGGCGATAGGCGCGCGCGTCGCCTCAAGGTTCCGCGATGCCGAACCAGCGCCGCAGCGTCTCGCCGGCGCTGCGCACGAACTCGCGCAGCGCCGCACCCGCCGCCGAAGGGAACTCGGCGCGCGGGTCGACCAGGCGCTGCGCCAGCGCCTGGCGCATCGCGTCACCGACGACGTGCAGCGCGTTGTGCGCGCCCTGCCCCCAGTGCTCGCTGCGCAACGTCACGCGCGGGTCGTTGAATCCGACCCAGGCGCCGGCAACCAGCTGCGGCTGCATGAGGATGAACCAGCCGTCGGTGTTGTTCTGCGTGGTGCCGGTCTTGCCTGCCACGTCGGCCTGGATGCCCCAGGTGCCGCGCACGCCCTGCCCCGTGCCGCGGTCCACCGCGCCGCGCAGCATGTCGATCAGCTCCACGGCGACACGGCTGTCCATCACGCGCTCGCCCGGCGTGCCTGCCGCCGGGGCGACCTGCATCAGCAGCCTGCCGTTCGCGTCGCTCACCTTCGTCACCAGCAGCGGTGTGTGGAACTCGCCCTGCGCGGCGATGGTCGCGTAGGCACTCGTCATCTCCAGCAGGCTCACCGGGCTGGTGCCCAGCGCCAGCGAAGGCACCGCCTCCAGCGGGCTCTCGCGCACGCCGAGCCGCTGCGCCATGCGCTGCACCGTGTCGGCGCCGACCTCGCCGATCAGTTGCGCCGTGACGCTGTTGCGCGAGAACACCAGGCCATCTTCCATGGTCGAACGGCCGTCGGGCGCGGCGCCCATGTCGCGCGGCTGCCAGCGCGTGCCGTTGGGCAGGCGCAGGCTCACGCCGCGCGTGTCGAACTCGCGCTGCGGGGCGATGCCGGCCTCGAGCGCCGCCGCGTAGACGAAGGGCTTGAAGGTGGAACCGGGCTGGCGGCGCGAGCGCTGCACGTGATCGAAGGCACCGAGCCCGTGGTCGCGGCTGCCCACCCAGGCGCGCACCGCGCCGCTGGTCGGGTCGATGGCCACGAAGCCGGCCTCCAGCCGCGTCTTGCGCTCGCGCAGCGCCGCCATGAAGCCGGCATCCGAGCGCAGCGCGGCCACGGCCTCGTCCTTCGAGTGGCCGGCATCGACGAGCTCGGCATACTCCGGCGACTCGCGCACGAACTCGTCGACCAGTTCGCGGCGCGTGGACCAGAAGTGGCCGAACGGCTCGGTCTTGCCGCGCGCCTGCACGTAGGCGGCGCTGCGCGTGGACAGCAAGGCGGCGCTGCTGCGCCCCCATTCGACGTCGGCCACCGCCTGCAGCGCGTCGAGCTGGCGCGCCACCGCCTGGTTGGCGATGCGTTGCAGCTTCGGATCGATCGCCGACTGCACCATCAGCCCGTCGGCGTACAGGTCGAGCCCCAGCGGCTCGCTCCAGCCGAGCAGCCAGCGCCGCACCGCCTCGGCGAAGTGTGGCGCCGGACCGGTGCCGAGATCCTGGCGCTCGAAGTCCAGGCGCAGCGGGCGCTGGCGCATGCGCTGGTGTTCGGCGGCAGTGAGCTTGCCATGCTTGAGCATCTGCGCCAGCACGACGTTGCGTCGCTCGAGCGCGCGCTGGGGGTGCAGCACCGGGTTGTAGACGCGCGTGCCCTTGAGCAGGCCGATCAGCGTCGCGCCTTCGGCCACCGTCAGCTTCTGCGCCGGCTTGTCGAAATAGGTGCGCGCGGCCATCTCGATGCCGAACGCGTTGTAGTGGAACGAGACGGTGTTGAGGTAGGCCTCGAGGATCTCGCGCTTCGAATAGCGCCGCTCCAGCTTGATCGCGGTGATCAGCTCCTTGAGCTTGCGCGTGGCGGTGCGCGCGCGGCCGACCTCCTCCGGGAAGGCATTGCGCGCGAGCTGCTGCGTGATCGTCGAGCCGCCCTGTGCGTCGCCGGCCAGGCTGTGCGCCACCGCCGACAGGCTGCGCCGCCAGTCGACGCCGGGGTGCTGCCAGAAGCGATGGTCCTCGGTGGCGATCAGTGCGTCCACCACGTGCGTCGGGATGCGCGCGAGCGGCACCCATTCGCGCGGCGTGCGGCGGAAGGTGGCGAGCACGGAGCCGTCGGCCGCGAGCAGCACGCTGGGCTTGTCGTCGCGCGCGGCAAGCAGCTTGTCCACCGCCGGTGTGAAGGGCAGCAGGACCAGGGCGTAGCCGACCAGCAACAGCACCGCGCCCAGCAGCGCCATGGCGCCCACGCGCAGCACGCGCGGCGCGTGGCGTGCCGCAGCCGCAGCCAGGCGCTGTACTCGGGAAGCTTCCATGGATGCGGATTGTCCTGCCACGGCGCTTGCCGCTGTTACCGGACATGACACGGCTCAATTCGCCGCCGGGCGGCCCGCCTAGCATCGCCCGATGGCTGCACGACCACTCGCCCCCGGCGAACTGCTGACCCGCTGCGACCCCGCGTCGCTCGCCGTCGATGTCCCGCCGCACGGCGTCATCGTCGGCCAGCCGCGTGCCGCCGCAGCCGTGCAGTACGCCATCGCCACGCCGCATGCCGGCCACCATCTGTTCGTCGCCGGACCGCCGGGCAGCGGGCGGCGCGCGCTGGTGCGCCACGCGGTCGACGGGCATCTGCGCAGCGACGGCGTGACACGCTCCGACTGGGTCTACGTCAACCACTTCGCGCAACCGCACAAGCCGCTCGCGCTGCAACTGCCGGCCGGCCGCGGCACGG
Organism: uncultured Piscinibacter sp.; assembly: GCF_937952055.1. Lineage (GTDB taxonomy): Bacteria > Pseudomonadota > Gammaproteobacteria > Burkholderiales > Burkholderiaceae_C > Piscinibacter. The sequence goes on along the minus strand of NZ_CALFYO010000019.1, from coordinate 276,713 downwards.
CGCTGCGCGACGAGATGAAGACGCTGGTGCGCGACCTGCGCACGATGATCCGCACGATGTTCGAGTCGGAGGAGTACGCCACCGAGGTCGAGCGCATCGACGCCGAGTTCAAGGAGCGCGCCGAGCAGTCCTTCATCGAGGTGGGCAAGGAGGCGCACCGCCGCGGCCTGGCAATGGTGCGCACGCCGGTGGGCTTCACCGTCGCGCCGCAGAAGGACGGCGAGGTGATGCCGCCGCAGGTGTTCGAGAGCCTGCCGCAGGAGCAGCGCGCCGAGCTGCAGAAAGCCATGGCCGAGGTTCAGGACCAGCTGGTGCGCGCGCTGCGCGCCTCGATGCGCCTGCGCAAGGAGCATGCCGACCGCGTGCGCGAGCTCAACCGCAGCATGACGCGCGTCGCCGCCGACCACGCGCTGGAGGACATCCGCGAGCGCCATGTGGACCTGCCCAAGGTGGCGGCCTGGCTCGACTCCGTGGCTGCCGACGTCGTCGAGCATGCCGAGGATTTCCGCAGCCCCGGCGAGGAGGAGTCCAGCGGCGAGGCGAGCGAGGACCGCGCCGACCTGTCGCGCTACGAGGTCAACCTGCTGCTCGACGCCACCGCCGAGGATGGCAAGGCACTGGTCGAGGCCGACCTGCCCAGCGTGCCCAACCTGGTCGGGCGCGTCGACCACATCGCCCGCTTCGGCATGCTGCTGACCGACTTCCGTCTCATCAAGGGCGGGCTGCTGCACCGCGCCAACGGTGGCCACCTGCTGATCGATGCGGTCAAGCTGCTCACCCAGCCCTTCGCCTGGGCGACGCTGAAACGCGCGCTGCTGCGCGGCGAGATCCGCATCGAGGCGGTGGCCGAGCAGCTCGGCGTGATCTCCACGGTGCAGCTCGAGCCCGAGCCGATCCCGCTGAAGGTGAAGGTCGTGCTGGTGGGCACGCGCGAGATCTGCACGCTGCTGCAGGCCTACGACGAGGAGTTCGACCAGCTCTTCCGCGTCGTCGCCGACCTCGGCGACGACATGCCGCGCGCCACCGACACGGTGCGCTCGCTTGCCGCCGCGCTGGCGGCTCAGGCGCGCGCGGCGGGACTGCTCGCACCGGACGCGCCGGCGCTGGCCGCCTGCATCGACCTCGCCGCGCGCCTCGCCGAGGACAGCACGCGCCTGACCGCCCAGGTGCGCCGCCTGCTCGACGTGCTGCACGAAGCCGACCACATGGCACGCTCGCGCCAGGCCGCCGCCATCGAGTTGTCCGACGTGCGCAGCGCCATCGCCGCGCGGCGCGGGCGCGCCGGCCGCATCCACGAGCGGCTGCACGACGCCGTGCAGCGCGGCATCCTGATGATCGACACCACCGGCGAGCGCATCGGCCAGGTCAACGGGCTGTCGGTCTACGAGGTCGGCGGCGAGCGCTTCGGCGCCGTCATCCGCATCAGCGCGACGACGCGCCTGGGCCACGGCGAGGTGATCGACGTGCAGCGCGAGACGCACCTCGGCGGACCGATCCATGCCAAGGGCGTGATGATCCTGTCAGCCTTCCTCGCCGCGCGGTATTCGCGCCAGCAACCGCACTCGCTGCTCGGCAGCCTGGTGTTCGAGCAGACCTACGGCATGGTCGAGGGCGACAGCGCCTCGCTGGCCGAGCTGGCCGCGCTGCTGTCCTCCATCGCCGACCTGCCGCTGCGTCAGGGCTGGGCCGTCACCGGCTCGGTCAACCAGTTCGGGCAGGCGCAGGCCGTGGGCGGCGTGACCGAGAAGATCGAGGGCTTCTTCGACGTCTGCGCGGCGCGCGGCCTGGACGGCACGCAGGGCGTCATCCTGCCCGCCGCCAACGTGCCGCACCTGATGCTGCGCGAGGACGTGGTCGAGGCGGTCGCGGCCGGCCGCTTCGCGCTGCGCGCCGTGGACGGCATCGACGACGTGATGGAACTGCTCACCGGCCTGCCCGCCGGCGCACCGGAAGCGCCGCGCGAGGACACCGTCAACGGCCGCGTCGCGCGCCGGCTGCGCGCCTACACGATGATCCGCCGCGGCGAGCCGCGCGCGCTGCGCCGCCAGGTGGTGCGGCAGGTGGTGCGCGTGCCGACCGGGGACAACCTGCCGTGAACGCGCCAAGCCGCTGCATGGCGCCCGTCCGGCGGCGCGCCGCACGGAGAGCCGCCCGATGAGCGCCGTGCCGCGCGAGCGCGTGCTCGTCGTGCTGGACGACGCGCTGGTGGCGGCGGCGCTGCTGGAGGCCTCCTGCGCGCTGGCGCAGCTGATGCAGCGCGAGCTGCAGCTCGTCTACGTGGAGAGCGCGGCCGCGCTGGTCGCCGCCGCGCTGCCGGCAACGCGTGTGCTGGCCAGCCCCGTGCACGTCTGGGCGCCACTGGCGCCGCAGGACGTGGAGCGCGGCTGGCGCGTGCAGACGGCGCGTCTGCGCACGCTGGCGGACCGCGCCAGCGCGCGCCATGCGGTGAGCTGGTCGATGCGCGTGCTGCGCGGCGCCCTGCCGCAGGCGGCGCTGGCGCTGCGCGAGGAGACCGACCTGCTGCTCGTCGGCGCGTCGCCCGGTCGCTTCGAGGCCGCGCACCGTCGGCTGCGGCCGCTGATCGTGGCGCTCGACGGCGGGGCGCCGGGCGGACCGCAGGCCATGCGGGTGGCCACGCAGCTCGCCCACGCGATCGGCGCGCGGCTGGAGATGCGCCCGTTCGATCCGCACGACGGGTCGCAGCTGGCCTCAGCCGACCTCATCGTGCTGCCCGCCACGGCGCTGGCCGCGCTGCCGCTGGGCGAGCTGCGCACGCCGCTGCTGATCGTCGGCGCGCCGCGCTGATCGGTGCCGCCTGGCGGCGTAGGCGGCCAGGCACAGCGCGAGCCAGACGCCGCCGACCAGCACGCCGCCGATCACGTCGCTGAACCAGTGCGCACGAAGCACCAGTCGGCTCGCACCGACCAGGACCACCATCAGCATCGCGCCGGCCAGCGCCGCAGCACGCAGGCCGCGCGAGCCCGAGTGCAGAAACACCAGGGCCGCCAGCGCGCCGTACAGCAACGTGGACTCGGCCGCGTGGCCGCTGGGAAAGGCGAAGTCGGTCGCCGCGAGCGCGTCCTGCCCCGGCCGCGGGCGCTGGATGCCGTGCTTGAGCAGGTGGTTGAGCAAGGCGCCGCTGTAGACCGTGAGCGGCAGCCACAGCGCGCCGGCGCGATCGCGCAGCGCCAGCAGCCAGGCACAGGCGCCGGCGAGGATGACGCTGATGCCATGCAAGGTGTGCGCGGCCGAGAGCGCGGTCATGAACTCGATCAGCGTCGGCGTCCCGGCCATCTCGACGGCCGTCGCGACCGCGGCGTCGACCGGCGCGAACGCCTCGAAGACGGCATTCACCCCGGCGGTGCCGGCAGGCGCTGCGCGAGGTAGGCGACGATGCCGTCCAGCGTCACCAGCTTCGCGTAGTCGGCTTCCGGGATGTCGACGCCGAAGCGCTGGTGGAAGCCGACGATCACGTTGAGCCAGTCCATCGAGTCGAGGTCGACCTGGTCGCGCAGCGGCCGGTCGGGCTGCAGCTCGCCGGGTTCCACTTCCGGCGCGATGCGGCAGATGGATGCCAGCACGCCGCTGCGGATGTCGTCGTTCGTCATCGTGCTGTCCTCACAGTTCGGCCGGGCGCTGCAGCAGGTCGCGCACGCGGGCCAGGAAGATCGCGCCGCGGTGGCCGTCGCTGACGCGGTGGTCGGCGGCGAGCGTCGCCGTGAGCGTGGGCATGGCGACGATCCGCCCCTCCTCCACCCACGGCCGCTCGGCGATGCGGCCGAAGCCCACCAGCGCCACCTGCGGCGGGTAGATCACGCCGTGCACCGCCTCGACGCCGGTGTCGCCGAGGTTGGTGACGGTGATCGTCGGGTCGGCCATCTCCGAGCTGCGCAGGCTGAAGGCGCGGGCACGCTGCACCAGGTCGCCGAGCTCGGTCATCAGCTGCGGCAAGGTCTTGTCGCCCACGTCGTGCAGCGCCGGCGCGACCAAGCCGCCGCGGCGCAGCGAGATCGCCACGCCGACATGCGCTGCGCTCGCCGGGCGGAAGGCACCGTCGACGAACAGGCCGTTCATCTCCGGCACCTCGCGCAGCGCCAGCGCCACCGCCTTGAGCAGCAGCACCGCGCTCAGCAGCCGCTGCGTCACCGGCTGATTCGCGTTGTACCCGCGCAGCCAGTCCAGCGCGCCGCGCATCGGCACCGGCTCGGCGAGGTAGTAGTGCGGGATCTCCCGCTTGGAGCGTGCCATCGCCGCGGCGATGACCTTGCGCATCTCGGCGCCACGGTCGAGCGGTGCGGGCGCAGCCACGGGGCGCTGCGCCGCGCGCTCGACGTCCGCCAACGTGATCGCGCCGTCGGGCCCGGTGCCTGCGACCGTCTCCAGCGCCACGGCGAGTTCCGCCGCGCGGCGGCGCGCCGCCGGCGTGACGGGTCGGCGCGCCAGCCCGGCGGGAGCCGCCGCCGGCGTGACGGTGGCGCCCGGCGGCGGCGCCGGCGCTACCGTGGCCTTCGGCGCCGCCGCCGCGACCGCGGGCGCCCCCGCCGCCGGCTCTCCCGCCGCCTCGCCCGGCGCGAGCAGCCGCGCCATCACCGTGCCCACCGGAATTGTCTGCCCGACCTGCGCAATCAGCTCGTGCACCGTGCCCGGCTCCCAGACCTCGATGTCGATGGCCGCCTTGCTGGTGTCGACCACGGCGATGATGTCGCCCTTGTTCACCCCCTGCCCGGGGGCGACGCGCCACTCGAGCAGCGTGCCCTCGTCCATGTCGGCGCCGAGCGAGGGCAGCTTGAAGTCGATCATCGCCGGGCACTGCCGCTGCCGTCGGAAGGCCCCAGCATCCGCTTCGCCACCGCGACGATCTTCGCCGGCTGCGGCAGCGCCGCCTCCTCCATGTGCTTGGCGTAGGGAATCGGCACCTCCTCGCTGCACACGCGCGCCGGCGGCGCGTCGAGTTCGTAGAAGGCCTGCTCGACCACGCGCGCCATCACTTCCGCGGCCAGGCTGCCGCTGCGCCAGCCCTCGTCGACCACCAGCAGGCGGCGCGTCTTGCGCACGCTGGCGGCGATGGCGGCGTCGTCCAGCGGTCGCAGCACGCGCAGGTCCAGCACCTCGGCCTCGATGCCTTCGCCGGCCAGTGCCTGCGCCGCCTCCAGCGCCTTGGGCAAGCAGCCGCCGTAGGTGACGATCGACAGGTCGCGGCCGGCGCGGCGCACCGCCGCATGGGCGATGTCGGTGCTGAACGGCTCGGGCAGTTCACCCTCCAGGTTGTAGAGCTGCGCATGCTCGAAGATCACCACCGGGTCCGGGTCCTGCAGCGCGCTCCAGAGCATGCCGCGCGCGTCCTCCACCGTGGCCGGTGCGAGCACGCGCAGGCCCGGCACATGCGCGTACCAGTTCTCCAGGCTGTGCGAGTGCTGCGCGGCGAGCTGCCGCCCGGCGCCGGTGGCCATGCGCACGACCAGCGGCACGCCGAACTGCCCGCCGGACATGTGGCGCAGCAGCGCCGCGCTATTGACGATGGCATCCAGCGCGAGCAGGCTGAAGTTCACCGTCATCACCTCGACGATCGGCCGCGCACCGCCCATCGCCGCACCCACGCCGGCGCCGACGAAGCCCAGCTCCGACAGCGGCGTGTCGCGGATGCGCTGCTCGCCGAACTCGGCCAGCAGCCCCTTGCTGACCGCATAGCTGCCGCCATAGCGGCCGACGTCCTCGCCCATCAGGAAGACGCGCGGATCGCGCTGCAGCGCCTCGCGATGCGCCTCGCGCAGGGCCTCGCGGTAGCTCACCGTGCGCGTCATGGGCCGGCCACCACGTCGTCGAGCAGCCGCTCGGGCGGCTCCCAGGTGCCGGCTTCGGCGAACTGGACTGCCGCCTCGACCTCGGCCAGCGCCTCCTGGTCGATGGCCTGGAACTCGTCCTCGCTGAGCATGCCCGCCGCCTTCAGCCGCTCGGTGAAGCCGTGGATGGGGCCGTGCTGCTTCCAGCGCTCGACCTCGGCCTTGTCGCGGTACAGCTCGCTGTCGAACATCGAGTGCGCGCGGAAGCGGTAGGTGTGCGTCTCCAGGAAGAACGGCGTGCGCTGCGTGCGCACCTGCTCGACCGCCGCGCGCGCCGCCTCGTGCACCGTCAGCACGTTCATGCCGTTGACCTGCGCGTGGGCAATGCCGTAGGCGCCCGCCTTGGCGGTCAGGTCGATGGAGGCCTGCGAGCGCGACAGCGCCGTGCCCATCGCGTAGAGGTTGTTCTCGCAGACGAACAGCACCGGCAGCCGCCACAGCCCGGCGAGGTTGAGCGACTCGTGGAAGGCGCCCTCGGCCACCGCGCCTTCGCCGAAGAAGCAGACGGTGACGGCGTCGTCGCGCCCGAGTTGCACGTCGGCCAGTGCCAGCCCGACGGCGAGGGGCAGGCCGCCGGCGACGATGGCATTGCCGCCGAAGAAGCGCGTGGCACGGTCGAACAGGTGCATCGAGCCGCCGTGGCCGCGCGAGCAGCCCTCCTGCTTGCCGAACATCTCGGCCATGATCTCGTTCATGCCGACGCCACGCAGCAGCGCGTGGCCATGCTCGCGGTAGGTGGCCAGCACGTTGTCCTGCGGCTGCAGGTTCGGCATCACGCCGGCGGCCACCGCCTCCTCGCCGATGTAGAGGTGCAGGAAGCCGCGGATCTTCTGCTCGCCGTAGAGCTGCGCGCAGCGCTCCTCCAGGCGGCGGATGCGCACCATGTCGCGCACGCGCTCGAGGCAGAAGGCGCGCTCGTGCTGGCGCACGTCGGTCCGGAAGGTCAGCGACTCCGGCAGCTTCATGCGCCGCCTTCCAGGGTGGAGGTGTCGCCCTCGGGCAGCCCGAGCTCGCGCGCCTTCAGCAGCCGGCGCATGATCTTGCCGCTGCGCGTGCGCGGCAGCGTGGGCAGGAAGGCGATCTCCTTCGGTGCCACCGCTGCGCCGAGGCGCTTGCGCGCATGGCCCAGCAGTTCCAGGTTCAGCGCCTCGTTCGGCTCGAAACCCTTCTTCAGCGACACGAAGGCCTTCACCACCTCGCCCACCACCGGATCGGGCTTGCCGATCACGCCGGCCTCTGCCACCGCCGGGTGCTCCATCAGCGCGCTCTCCACCTCGAAGGGCCCGATCAGGTGGCCGGCCGACTTGATGACGTCGTCGGCGCGCCCAACGAACCAGAAGTAGCCGTCGGCATCGCGTTTCGCCAGGTCGCCGGTGAGGTAGAGGTCACCGGCGAAGCATTTCCGGTAACGCTCCTCCTGGCCGAGGTAGCCGCGGAACATCGACGGCCAGCCCACGCGCAGCGCCAGCTCGCCTTCGGTGTCGGGCGTGTCGACGACCTGCACGCCACCGCCTTCGGGCCGCCGCACGATCAGCGCCTGCACACCGGGCAGCGGCTTGCCCATCGAGCCGGGCTTGATGTCCATCGCCGGGGTGTTGGCGATCATGATGCCGCCGGTCTCGGTCTGCCACCAGTTGTCGTGAATGGGCCGGCCGAGCACCTCCTGGCCCCACCACACCGCCTCGGGGTTGAGCGGCTCGCCGACGCTGGCGACGAAGCGCAACTGCGGGAACGAATACTTGCGCGCCAGCTCCGGCCCCGCCTTCATCAGCATGCGGATCGCGGTGGGCGCGGTGTACCAGACGCTCACCCGCTGCTCCTGCAGGATGCGGTACCAGCGCTCGGCGTCGAACTCGGCCTCGTCGACGATGCTGGTCACGCCGTGCAGCAGCGGTGCGACGATGCCGTACGAGGTGCCCGTCACCCAGCCGGGATCGGCGGTGCACCAGAACACGTCGTCGTCGTGCAGGTCGAGCGCGTAGCGGCCGGTGGCGAAGTGCGTCAGCACCGCCTCGTGGACGTGGATCGCGCCCTTGGGCGTGCCGGTGGTGCCGCTGGTGAAGTGCAGCAGCGCCATGTCGGCGGGGCCGGTGCGGATCACCGGCGGCTGGGCGGGCGCCTCGCGCATCAGTTTCGCGTAGTCGAGCGTGCCGGGCACGCGGGTCTCTGCGTCGCCCTCGCCGATCAGGATCACCTGCTGCAGCGAAGGCATGCTCGCGCGCATCTTCTCGATCTTGCGGCGGTACAGCGCCTCGGTGGTGACGAGCACGCGCGCGCCGCCGATGTTCACCCGCGTGGCGATCGGCTCCGGCCCGAAGGCGGAGAACAGCGGCGTGACGACGCTGCCGTGCTTCAGCGCGCCGAGCACCGCGACATACAGCGCCGGCACGCGACCGGCCAGCACGAACACCCGATCACCGGCGCCGACGCCGAGCGCGGCCAGCGCGTTGGCGAAGCGGTCGGTCAGCGACTTCAGTTCGGCGAAGTCGACATCGCTGACCGCAGCGCCCGCACCGAGGAAGCGCAAGGCGGTGCGGTGCGCATGTGGGCCCTGTGCATGGCGATCGACGGCGAGCTGCGCGATGTTGAGCACGCCCGCTTCGGTCCCGGCCAGCTCGCCGCGCACCTGCGGCCAGGAGAAACTGGCGCAGGTAGCAGCCCAATCCGCCAAGTGCGCAGGCACGGGCAGGTCGCGGGCTGACTTGTGGATCACGCCTGGTCGCATCGGCAGTCGGATCATCGAAGAGGGTCTGAGCGCATGCTGCGCCGCCGGATGCCGCCTGGATTGAGCCAGCGCAATCGGGCAGCGTCGGGGCGGGAGGTGCCCGCGTCTGAAAAACCCGCGCCGGCCCGAGTCAGGAGCCGCGAGGACCGGTTCCGCCGGCGCGCCCCTGAGCTTCGGGAACGCTCCGGCTGCACAATCGACCGGTTACCCAGGCGGGTACCCGCAGGTGATTTGCGCTGCATCAAGCGCAGCGAAGCGGCCGACCCCGCTGCGGGCAGCAGGCGCCTACGATCGCATGTCGCCGCGGCGCACGGGGGGAGTGAACGTGCGCCACGGTGCCTTGAATGACCCGATGACTCCACACAGGCAGGCCGTCCGATGAGCGCGATTCCGCAAGAGGGGACTCCGTTCGATCTGTTCGACCGCCCGATCGGCGGCATCCTGCAGGCCGCCCAGGAGGCCATCGTGATGGTCGACGAAGGGCAGCGGATCGTCGCGCTGAACCCGGCCGCCGAGCGCATGTTCCACTGCACGCTGTCGCAGGTGCTCGGACGGTCGATCGATGTCTTCATCCCGGCGCAGCACCGCTTCGCGCATGGCGCGCACGTGCGCGAGTTTGCAGCGTCGGAGTTGCTCCAGCAGCGCATGGCGCGGCACCGTCATGTCACCGCGACGCGCCTGGACGGCAGCGAGTTCCCGGTGGAGATCACGCTGTCGCGCGTCGACATGGCCGATGGCCGCAGCCTGCGCCGGTACTTCGCCGCCCTCGTGCTCGACCTGAGCGAGGAGCGCCAGTTGCGCGAGGATTTCGATCGATTCAAGCGACGCCTCCGTTCGGTGTTCGAGCTGGCGCCGGTGGCGATCTGGATCGCCGAGAAAGACCGCATCGTGTTCGCCAATCAGGCCGCCGCGCGTCTGTTCGGGCGCCCCGTCGTCGGCCACGCCCTGCACGAACTGCTGGAGCCGGATTCGCACGGTGCCATGCACGAACAGCTGGAGCGCGCGCTGGCCGGGGCGCGCGACGTCGAGGTCGTGCTCAGCACCGTGGCCCGCGCCGACGGCACGCGGCGCGAGGTCGAGATTGCGCTGGCCGGACTGCCCGACCACGGCAGGACGACGGTTCAGATGGTGGTGGCCGACGTGACGCAGCGCCGCCTCGAGCTGGCCGAGCTGGAGCAATCGCGCACCACGTTGCGCCGGCTTTCCACCAGCGTGGTCGAAGCGCGAGAGGAGGAACGCCGCCGCATCGCCCGAGAGCTGCACGACGAGCTCGGCCAGCGCCTCACCGCCTTGAAGATGGAACTCTCGGCGCTGCCCGGCGTGGGCACGGTGGCGGCTCGAAAGGAGCGCGTGGAGGGCCTGATGACGATGCTCGACGACACGCTGGCCTCGGTGCGGCGCATCTCGTCCGACCTGCGGCCGATGATGCTCGACGACCTGGGCCTGAACGCGGCGATCGAATGGCTGGCGCGCGAGGCTTCTCGCCGCATGGGCATCGAGGTGGCGGTGCGCCTGAGCGAGAACGACGCGCCGGTCGAGGACCGCGTGGCCACTGCCGTGTTCCGCATGGTGCAGGAAGCCCTGACCAACGTGGCCCGCCACGCCCGCGCCACCGACGCGACGGTGACGCTGAGGCAGCACGACGGCGAACTCGAGCTCGTCGTCGAGGACAACGGCATCGGCTACCCGCAAGGCGCGATGCAGCGCGAAGGCTCGTTCGGCCTGCTGGGCATGCGCGAGCGCGCCACCATGCTGGGCGGTCGGCTGGAGTACACCAATGCGCCGGGCAGCGGCGCGCGCCTGACGGTGCGGTTGCCGCTGGGCCCGCGGCCGCGACCGGGTGCTTTCTTGACGGCAGGAGACGGCATATGAAGACAGCGGCGCAGTCCACCCGGCGCATCCTGATCGTCGACGATCACGCAGTGGTGCGCGAAGGTCTGGCACGCATTCTCACCGGGGCCGGCGAGGGATGGTCCGTGGACGAGGCCAGCAGCGGCTTCCAGGCCCTCGAGTGGCTGCGACGCGAGCATGCCGATCTGGTGATCGTCGACCTTTCGATGCCGGGCATGAGCGGGCTGGAGCTGATCCGCCGCATCCGCGACGAGTTCGGCCGCGTGGCGATGCTGGTGCTGAGCATGCATGCCGAGGAACAGTACGCGATGCGCGCCTTCAAGGCCGGCGCGAACGGCTACATCACCAAGGATGGCGCGTCCGGCGAATTGATCCGGGCGGCGCGCAAGGTGATGGGCGGCGGTGCCTACGTGACGCCCGAGTTGGCCGAGCGCGTCGTGCTGCATCTGCACGGCGGCACGGGCGTGCCGCGCCATTCGCAGCTGTCGGACCGCGAGCTCGAGGTGCTGCGCCGGCTCGTTGCCGGTCAGCGCCCGACCGACATCGCCAACGCGCTGCACCTGTCGGTGAAGACCATCAGCACGCACAAGAGCCGCATCCAGGAGAAGCTGGACCTGCACACGCTGGCCGACCTGGTGCGCTACGGCCTGGAGCACGGCCTCGCCAGCGCGAGCCCGACGGACGAGGAGTCCGGGCCGCCGGCGTCGGTGGCTGCGACATCGTCCACGTGAGCACACGGCCCGGCACGGCCTCGCGGTCGATGCGCCGGTCGTTCAAGGGGGGCACCCCCGGCGCCTGTCATTGCAGCCGGCCAGCGGTCAGATGCCGCTTGAACCAGGCGCCGGCCAGATGCGCCACGGTCTCGCGCACGCCGCGTTCGTCGGTCGACTGACCCGCGCCGGGCACCACCTCGAGCCGCTTCGTGCAGGTGAGCACGCGCAGTGCCGCGCGGCTGGACTGCAGCAACTGGGCGTCATCGTCACCGACGATCAGCAGCGTGGCAGCCTGCACGTCTGCCAGGTTCGCACTGACCAGCGCCGGCGAGGCGCTGCGCATGACCAGAGCCGTCGCGATGCCGGGCCGCTGCGCGACCGCCTGCAGTGCCGCGCTGGCCACCAGCCGCGTGCCGAACACACCCACCTCCATGCCGGCATGGCGCTCGCGCAGCCAGCCCAGCACGTCGACGATGCGTCGCGAGAGGCGGTCCAGGTCGTTGCCGTCGCCGGGCAGCTGCATGTCGAAGACCAGGGTGGCGAAGCCGCAGCCGTGCAGCACCTCGGACAGCTGGCGTGTGCCGGCCGCCGCGCCCTGCATGGCGTCGGCCTGCGGCAACGCGACCACCCCCAGCGGGCGCGCCACGCCTTCATAGTCCGCCGTCCACTCGGGCAGCCCCATGCGGATGGTTTCGCCGCTGACCTGTCTGACCACCACCGTCCCCTTGTCCGTGACGATGATGTTCTCCGCCCCCGCTGCGTCATTGAGCCGACGCAAGCTCATCGACCGCTGGCGCCGCCGGTTCACGGGGTGATGGCATTCGCAGCCGGAGCCACGACGTGACCTCGCAGGCCATGGCCTGGAAGGCCCCGGAGCAGACGCGTGGCTGCGTCTGCATGGGCAGCTTGACGAGCCGGTGCGGCGGCGGGAGCGAGCGCGCGCCCGCCAGCGGCTGGCCCGACCGCGCGATGCCGTGGCGACCGGCGATGCACAGCGTGGGCTGGCACCAGGCGGCGACCTCGGCGTCGCGCAGGTCGACCCAGCCATCGAGCAGCACCACCGACCGGATCGGCTCGAAGCCGGGCTGGCGTGCTGCCAGCGCACAGAGCGCAGCTGCTTCGTGGACCCCGATCAATGCCACGGGCAGGCACCGCGTCGCCGCGTCGACGGCCAGCCACTCCAGCACGAGTCGCAGCCGCTGCACGAGCTCCGCTGCGCCGGCTGGCGGGGCGCGGCGCGCTTCTTCCTCGGCGGTGCGCAGACCGATCGACAGCGTGGCCACGCCGTTGGCGTGCAGCACGTCGCCCATGAAGCGGTGGCCGGGGTGGCCCCGGCCGGCAGCCGTCGGATGCGCGACGAGGGCCAGCGTGGTCGCCCCCGCGGGAATCGCCAACTCTCCCGCGAGCCCGACCCGAGCCATGAACACGGCCCGCGGCGAGCTCGATCCCGACATGCTCGTCGACATGCTCCCCTCTGATGCAAGGGTCATCCTGCGAACAATGCTGGCGCCGCCGTCACGGCACGGATTGAGTGAACTCAACGACCCGAGGCCCAAATCCGCCGCCAGCGGCAGCGCGTCACGAACCGGCTGACGGCGCAGCGCAAGGCGCCGGTGCCTCCGGCCACTCAAGACACGGTCGGCGTCAGGAAGCGGGCCTTGCGGCAGCGCGCAATTCGCGCGACTGCGGGTCGCGCGCGGCGACCGCGCGGAAGGAAGGGTCGGCATCGTAGGCACGCTGCAGCGCCTTCAACGCATCGTCGCGGCGACCGCTCTTCCACAGCGCCAGTGCCATGTTGTAGTGGATCTCGGCGACCTCGGGCGCGAGCTTGGCCGCGCGCTCGAAGCTGGCGATCGCCTCGGCGTAGGCCTGCGATCGGAACAGCGCGTAGCCCTTCCAGTTGAGGATGCGCGGGTTGTCCGGGTTGAAGGACAGCGCCCGGTCGTAGGCCGCGATGGCGGCGGCGAAATCGCCGCGCCGCGCCGCCTGCAGGCCCGCGTCGATGGACTGCTTCTCCTCGACGCTGCGGCCGCTTTCCTGGCCGGCGCGCGCATCGAGCGTGCCGCGGATGGGCTGGAACGCCGGGTCCTGCAGCGCACGCGCCTTCACCTCGGGGTTCTCGAAGGCGCGCTGGATCTCGGCGACGGCCTCGTCGCGGCGCTCCAGCGCCCACAGCGACAGCCCCAGCGTGTAGCGCGCCTGCGCATCGCGGGGATCGCGCTCGAGTGCACGGCGCAGGCTGTCGCCCGCCAGCTCGTACGCCCCCTGCGCGTAGAGCACGTTGCCACGCATCCGGTAGGGCAAGGGGTTGCGCTCGTCGCTCGCAATGGCGCTGTCGTAGGCACGGAGCGCACTCTCGGCGTCGCCCTTCTGCGCCTGCTCCAGGCCCTGCTGCAACTGCGCCACCTCCTCGCGCTCGCGCAGCGGCAGCCTGGCGGCGTAGTGCTCGAGCATGTCCTTGCGCGTGGCGATGTCGCGGTCCAGCGCAGTGCGCTGGGCCTTCAGGTCGTCGATCGCGCCCTGCTGCTCCTGGATGCGGAGGTCGAGCGCTGCCTTCTCGCGGCCGGCTTCGCGCACGCCCCACCAGGCCGTGCCGAGCACCGCCAGCCCCACGAGCACCGGCAGCAACGTCAGCCAGAGCGTGCGGCGGCGCAGCCGCGCGTCCTCCTCGCGCAGCCGCGCGGTGATCTCGTCGACCGTGGGATCGCGCACGGCGCTCGTTGGACGAGCCGGCGCACTCATGCGGCCCCCACCTGCACGAGTTGGCTCTCGACGAAGCGGCGCACCGCCTGCACCGCCGCGCGCGGTGGCCTGTCCTTGCGCAGTTCGTCGACGTAGCCGTCGAGCAGGGCCTTCTTCTTGCGCGTGGCGCGCATCGTCACGACCGGGAAGGGGCTGGTCGATGCGAACACCAGTGCGCCCGCGCCGAGCAGCAGCTGCGGGGTGTCCTGCATCGCCGCCAGCGCCACGCCGAGCGCCACCGCGGCGGCGCCGATCAGCACGGCCGTGGCCAGCGCGTAGAAGCGGATGTCGCGCTCCAGCTCGGAAGCGAAGCGGCCGACGCAGTTGCGGTACAGGCCGATGTCCTCGGCCGTCGGCTCGGCCGCCTCGCCCGCCTCGCCCTGCCACAGGTTCGCCACCGAGGTGGCGACCTGCCGCGCCAGCTCGTCGGGGTTGTGGAAGAACTGCACCGTGTAGCGCGTGCGCAAGGCCTCGCGCAGGGCGCGGATCGCGCCGAGATCGGCATCCTTCAGCTCGGCCGGCCAGGGGGCCTCGTCGGCGAGCAGGAAGACCAGGCGCGGCAGATCGTGGCGCTCGGCCTCGCGCAGCTCGAGCTCGGTGATCGACAGCGCCTGGCCCGGCGGGATGAAGCCGCGGCGCCAGGCGAACAGGCCCACGTAGGCCTGGCAGGCGGCGACGTCGGCGAGGCACTTGTCCAGCGGACGCTGCGGCGAGGCGACGTAGTCTTCCATCGAGACGACGTCGTGGCGCAGCTGCCGCAGCACGCGGTACACCGCGTCACGGTAGGCCTTCAGGTCCTCGAAGGTGGACGACAGGTAGATCTTGCTCATGGGCGGCTCGCGCTGCACCGTAGCACGCGACCCCGGCATGCACAAGGCGCGCCGGGATCGCAGATCCTGCCGCCGGGTTCCGCTTCAGCCCGCGCGTCGCCGCGTGCTCACCGACTGCGCCAGCCCCTGCAGCACCGGCACGGTCTGCGCGAAGGAGATGCAGGCGTCGGTGATCGACACACCGGGCCTCAGCGGCACGCCCGGCACCAGGTCCTGCCGGCCTTCCTCGAGGTGGCTCTCGATCATCACGCCGGTGATGCGACGGTCGCCGGCGGCGATCTGCGCGGCGACGTCGTGCGCCACCTCGATCTGCCGGCGGTGCTGCTTGCTGCTGTTGGCGTGCGAGACGTCGATCATCACCTGCTCGCGCAGGCCGGCGGCACGCAGCGTGTCGCAGGCGGCGGCGACGTGGGCGGCATCGTAGTTCGGCGCCTTGCCGCCGCGCAGGATGACATGGCAGTCATGGTTGCCGCGCGTCTCGAAGATCGCCGCCACGCCCATCTTCGTCATGCCCATGAAGGCGTGCGGCGCGCGCGCGGCGAGGATGGCATCAGCCGCCACCTTCAGGCTGCCGTCGGTGCCGTTCTTGAAGCCGACCGGGCACGACAGCCCCGAGGCGAGCTGGCGGTGGCTCTGGCTCTCCGTCGTGCGCGCACCGATGGCGCCCCAGGCCACCAGGTCGGAGATGTACTGCGGGCTGAGCAGGTCGAGGAACTCGGTGCCCAGCGGCAGGCCGATGGTGGTGAGGTCGAGCAGCAGCCGGCGCGCGCGCTCCAGGCCTTCGTTGATGGCGAAGCTGCCGTCGAGGTGCGGATCGTTGATGTAGCCCTTCCAGCCGACGGTGGTGCGCGGCTTCTCGAAGTAGGCGCGCATCACGATCAGCAGCTCGCCCTGCAGTTCCTCGGCGACCGACTGCAGCCGCTGGCCATACTCGAGCGCCTGGTCGTGGTCGTGGATCGAGCACGGGCCGACGACCACGATCAGCCGGTCGTCGCGGCCATGCAGCACGTCGGCGATGGAGGCGCGGCTGCGTTCGACCAGCGAGAGCGTATCGTCCTGCAGCGGCACGCGCTCCTGCAGCAGCGCCGGGTTGATGAGCGGACGCACGGCGCCGATGCGCACGTCGTCGATGCGGGTGGTGTCCAGCGTCTTCATGGCCAGTCTTCAGGGCAGTTCGACGACCACGTTGCCGATCGCGTGCCCGCTCTCGACCAGCTCGTGCGCCTGCACGATCTGCGCGAGCGGCAGGCGCTGCGCGATGCGGTGCTGCAGCACGCCGCGTTGCAGCAGGTCGGCGAGCACGGCTTCGGCGCGCTCGCGGTCGGCGTCGGCAAGGTTGTAGACGATGAAGAAGCGCAGCGTCACGTTCTTCACGATGAGCGGGAAGAACGGCAGTGCGAACTCGCCTTGCCCGCTGCCGTAGACCACGCAGTCGCCACCGCTGGCGATCAGGTCGAGGTCGAGCAGTCGGTTCGCCGCGATGTCGACCTCGATCACCCGCTCCGCGCCGTGCCCGTCCGTCGCCTCGCGCACGCGCTCGGCGACGTTCTCGCGACGGTAGTCGATGGCGAGGTCGGCGCCGGCCTCGCGGGCGATGGCCGCCTTCTCGTCGCTGCTCACCGTCGCGATCACGCGGCGCGCGCCGAGCCGCTTGGCGAACTGCACGGCGTAGTGGCCCACGGCGCCGGCACCACCGGCCACCAGCACCGTCCGGCCCTCGACGCCGCCGCCGGTGAGTACCGCGTGCAACGCCGTCAACGCCGGGATGCCCAGGCAGGCGCCGGCCTCATCGGGTGTGAGATCCGGAAGCACCACCGCCTGGCGCGAGGGCAGCACGACGAACTGCGCCGCGGTGCCGCCGGGCCGGCCCCAGGCGGCGTTCCACACCCACACGCGCTCGCCGACGCGCGCGAGGCTCACGCCCTCGCCCACCGCATCGATCACGCCCATGCCGTCGCTGTGCGGCACGATGCGCGGGAAGGCCAGCTGCTTGCTGCGCAGCCCGGCGCGCGACTTCACGTCCGACGGGTTCACCCCCGACCAGCGCAGGCGCACGCGCACCTCGCCCGGACCGGGCTTCGGATCGGGCAGGTCGCCGAGCGTCAGCACCTCGGCGGCGGGACCGGTGCGTTCGTAGTAGGCAGCTTGCATGGCGTGTCCGGCAGATGACGAAGCTGCGATTCTGCGGCCTGGGGCCGCCTGGCGGGCTCAGTGACTGAAGGAGCTGAGCGACACATCCAGCCGCGGCGCCTGCCAGCGGTAGTCGGGGTGCAGCACGCTGCGCGTCGCCTCCTGGCCGTGCCAGCGCAGGCCCAGCAGCTCGGCCACGGTCCAGCCCGCCCAGTCGGCGCGGAACGGCCGGCCGGCGATGTCGGCGTCGGTGCGCGACGCTGCATCGCTGCGCCAGATCAGCGCCGGGATGCGGTAGCCCGCCTGCGTGGCGGCGCTGTGACCGGCGTGATCGATCTCGTGGCCGACCTCCTGGCCGTGGTCCGACAGGTACATCCAGGCGCCGCGGCCCGCAGCGCCGAGGCTGCCGCGCAGCTGACCGAGCAGTTCCGACAGCACGCCGTCGTGGTAGAGCAGCGCCGCGTCGTAGTCCTGCCGGGCCTCGCGCGTCCAGGACGAACGGCCGGCCCGCCGCATCGCGACATCGACCTCGTCCTCGCGGTCCACGAAGGGGTTGGCCCCGGCGGGATAGCGCAAGCGGTAATGCGGATGCGCGCCCATCAGGTGCACCACCAGCAGCTTGCGCGGCGCGGGGTCGTGCAGGGCACGCTGCACGTCGTCGAGCAGGTCGCCATCGAGCGAATCGCTGGCCCGGCCCGGCCGACGGTTGACCATCTGCACCTCGTCGGCCAGCTGCGCATGCTGCTGCGTGACGGCCAGGTCGTCCTGGTTGCCGATCCACCAGACCCGGTAGCCGGCGGCGCGCGCCAGGGCGATCAGGTGCGGCGGCTCGCCGCCCCCGGTCCGGCCGAAGCGGAACAGGTTGTCCAGCGCGGGCAGGGTGCTCGCGTCCACCGACCAGGCGCGGCACAGCACCGTCAACGCGTCGCCGAGTTGCGCCTTGTCGGCGAGCAGGCGCGGCGAGGTGCCACGCGCATAACCGCACAGCGAGAGATTGTCGCGGTTGACGCTCTCACCGATCACCAGCATCACCGTCGCCGGCCCGGGGTCGGCCAGCGACGGCGCCAGCGTACGGGCGTCCGCCAATGCACGCGACTTCAGTTCCCGCTGCTGCGACCAGCCGGCGCGCAGTTGCTGCGTCGACTCCAGCCACTGCGTCCAGAACAGCGCAGGGTGCATGCGTCGCCACGGCTTGCTCGCGTGCGCCAGGCCCGAGACGAGCAGCAGCGCGGCGACGGCTGCCGCCAAGCGGCGGCGCTGCGGGCGCCACGCTGGCGCGTCGACGCTCGCGCGCGCCCCCCGCCCCACGGCCCAGGCCATGAGGCAGGCTGCCACGGCGACCGGCAGTGCCCGCGCCAGCATCGCCGGCCAGTAAGCCTGCAGATATTCGAAGCCCTCGCGCGCCTGGGTGTTCGCCGCCGCGCCGAGCACCATCGCGCTGTCCGGTGACGCCCGGTAGCTGGCCATCAGATAGTGGCGCACCGCGCCATCCAGCACGAACAGCATCGCCACCGACCACACTGCCACGGCACGCAGCCGGTGCAACGCCGACGATCGCAGCGGCCACAGCATCCACAGCAGCAGCGGCAATGCCAGCGCAGCCATCTGCAGTGCGCGGCGGCTGTCGTGACCGACCGCGATGAACCCCACGACGACCAGGGCCAGCGCGACGGGTGCCACGCGGCAGATCCTGGGGGGGGCCGTGGGCGGGGGGGCGTCGTCGGTCGAATTCATGCAGCTCGCGGTGGCGCGGGCGGATTCTGCCAGCGCTGCCGACGCGACTGAGCGGACCTACGTGTTTTCCCCTGGGGGCGGTGCCAACTTGTCGATGTCGGCGGTCGCTGTGCGTCGCCACGACACGACGCGCAGGAAACATCGACGTGATCAAGCTCTCTCCGTGGCTGTTCATCGGCCCTGCGCCGCGCCCCGACCCCCACCCCTTCAGAGCAGGAGAAAGCATCATGGCCCAGGCCAAGCCCATTCCCGACGAGATGCCCGCGCTGACACCGCACCTCGTCTGCGACGACGCCGCCGCGGCGATCGAGTTCTACGTCCAGGCGTTCGGCGCCGTGGAGGCGATGCGCCTGCCCGGACCCGGCGGCAAGCTGATGCACGCGATGCTGCGCATCGGCGGCTCGCCGCTGATGCTGGTCGACGAGTTTCCGGAGATGGGTGCGCTCGGTCCGCGCGCGCTGAAAGGCTCGCCGGTGACCCTCCACCTCTACGTGAGCGACGCCGATGCGACCGTCGCGCGTGCCGTGGCCGCCGGCGCCAAGGTCACCATGCCGCTGGCGAACATGTTCTGGGGCGACCGCTACGGCCAGATCGAGGATCCGTTCGGCCACCGCTGGTCGATCGCCACCCACCTGGAGGATCTGACCCCCGAGCAGATCCAGGCCAATCTCGCGGCGCTGCCGCCGCGCGAAGGCTGCGGCAGCTGACGACACGTGCGGCACTGGGCCGGCACGCGTCAGACCTTGCCGAGCGCGCGCAGGATCTTCTCCGGCGTGATCGGCTGCGACGACACCCTCGCGCCGAAGGGCGCGAGCGCGTCGTTGATCGCATTCATCACGGCGCCCGGTGCACCGGCGGTGCCGGCTTCGCCGGCGCCCTTGGCGCCGAGCTGCGAGCTGCGCGTGGGCGACTGCACGTGCGAGACGACGATGTCGGGCATCTCGCCGGCCATCGGCACGAGGTAGTCGGCCATGTTGCCGTTGCGCAGCGTGCCGTCTTCGCTGTAGAGGCACTCCTCGAACAGCGCGCCGCCGATGCCCTGCACGATCGCGCCGCGCATCTGCTCGTCGACCAGCATCGGGTTGATGACACGCCCGCAGTCCTCCACCGCCCAGTGCTTGAGCAGCCTGACGAAACCGGTGTCGACATCGACCTCCACATGGCTGACCTGCACGCCGTTGGTGAAGATGAACGGGAAGTCGCGCTGCGCGTAGTGGCGCGTGACCATCAATTCGGGCGTGAACTCCTTGGGCAGCGTGTCGCTGCGGAAGTAAGCGATGCGGCCGAGTTCGGCCAGATCGAGCAGGCGCTCGTTGCTGCGCGCGTCGATCACCGCGCCGCGATGCACCCTCAGTTCCTGGCGATCGCGCTTGAGGATCGCCTCGGCCACCGCGAGGATGTTCTCGCGCAGCACACGCCCGGCCTGCAGCACTGCCTCGCCGCCGATGCCGGCACCGCGCGAGGCCCAGGTGCCGCCGCCGTAGGGCGTGGTGTCGGTGTCGCCGGTGACCACACGCACGCGGTCGATGTTCACGCCCACCGCGTCGGCAGCGATCTGCGCGAACACCGCTTCGGCGCCCTGGCCCTGCTCGCCGACGCTGCTGCTCACGGTGAGCACGCCGGTCGGCTCGAGGCGCAGCGTCGCGCCGTCCTGGCTGGCGATGCGCGCGCCGCCCACGCCGTAGAAGGCGGCGCTCGGATTGGTCAGCTCGATCAGGGCGGCCACGCCGATGCCGCGATGGATGCCCTGCTTGCGCAGTTCGGCCTGCTCGGCACGCAGTGCGTCGTAGTTGCACAGCCGCCTGGCCTCGCGCAGGCAGGCCTCGTGCGAGAGGATCTCCAGCTTGATGCCCGAGGCGCCGGTGGCTGGGTAGGCGTCGTCGGGGATCACGTTCATCTCCCGGAACGCGATCGGGTCCATGCCGATCTTGGCCGCGACGCCGTCGACCAGCGCCTCGGTGATCGCGCAGGCGATCGGGTGGCCCACGCCGCGGTACTGGCAGGTGGGCACCTTGTTCTGGAACACCACCTTCAGCTGGGCGCGGTAGGCCTTGTGCCTGTAAGGCCCGCCGGTCAGGTTGACGACCTGGTTGCCCTCGATGCCGCTGGTGCGCGGGAACATCGAGAACGGGCCGATGCCGGTGAGGTCGTCGATCTCGAAGGCGAGGATCTCGCCGGCCTTCGTGGCGGCGATGCGCGCCTTGATGCGATGCTCCCGCGCGTGGATGTCGGAGACGAAGCTCTCCAGCCGGTCGGCGACGAACTTCACCGGACGCTGCAGCAGCATGGCCAGCGCCACGGTGGCGAAATCGTCGGGGTAGGCGTGCACCTTGATGCCGAAGGAGCCGCCGACGTCGCGGCAGATCACCCGCACCTGCGACTCCTGCAGCTCGAACTGGCGGCAATACAGGTCCTGCATCATGTGCGGGGCCTGGAAGGAGTGGTAGACGGTGAGCTTCTGCTCGCCCGGGTTCCAGTCGGCGATCTGGCTGCGCGGCTCCAGCGTCACGCCGGTGTGGCGGCCAAAGACGTAGGTCTCCTCGAACGCCACCGCGTCGGGCCGCGCGAAGGCCTCGTCGACGCCGCCGGTGTCCAGCGAGCGCGCGAAGCACAGGTTGTCGCCGAGCTCGGGGTGGATCAGCGGCGTGCCCGCATCCAGCGCAGTCTCGGTGTCGAGCACCGCGGGCAGCGCCTCCCACTCGACCTCGAGCAGCATCAGCGCGTCCTCCGCGATGGCGCGCGTCTCGGCCACCACCGCCACCACCGGTTCGCCGTGCCAGGTGGCGCGCTCGATGGCCATCGGGTACTGCGGTGCGCTCTTGATGCCGGCCAGGTGCGCCAGCGTGGCGACCCAGGGCTTGCAGAGGGCGGCGATCTCGCTGCCCACCACGACGGCGATCACGCCGGGCATCGCCTGAGCGGCGCTGCGCTCGATGCGCGTGATGCGCATGTGCGCCACCGGCGAGCGCCAGAACACCACGTGCGCCAGGCGCGGCAGTTCGATGTCGTCGACGAACTGGCCGCGGCCCTGCGTCAGCCGGCGCACGCCTTCGCGCGGGATGGCCACGCCGATGTGGCGCTGGTCCTCGGTGACGGCGGGCAGGTCGGTGCCGAGATCGCGCCGGCTCGGCACTTCGATCGGATTGTTCATGCGCGCGCCTCCACCGGCTCGTCGGCGAAACGCCCGGCACGCTGCTGGTCGAGCACCGCGCAGACCGCATCGACGATGGCGTGATAGCCGGTGCAGCGGCAGTAGTTGCCGCTCATCCACTCGCGCACCCGGGTGCGGTCGGCCTCGGGCTGCTGCTC
This sequence comes from uncultured Piscinibacter sp., assembly GCF_937952055.1. Taxonomy (GTDB): domain Bacteria; phylum Pseudomonadota; class Gammaproteobacteria; order Burkholderiales; family Burkholderiaceae_C; genus Piscinibacter. The sequence goes on along the minus strand of NZ_CALFYO010000019.1, from coordinate 254,839 downwards.
GACCAGATCCAGCGCCGCCATCAGCATGCCCGGCGTGCAGTAGCCGCACTGCAGCGCGTTGTGCTCGACGAAGGCGTCCTGCAGCGCCTTCAGCCGCTTCGACGGGTTCGGGGTTTCGACCGTCTCGACGCGGTGGCCGTCGGCCTGCGCGGCCAGTACCAGGCAGCCACGCACGATCTGGCCGTCGAGCCTGACGGTGCAGGCGCCGCACACGCCGTGCTCGCAGCCGAGGTGCGAGCCCTTCAGGCCGCAGTCCTCGCGCAAGAAGTCCACGAGGTGCTTGCGGCACTCGACCTCGCGGGTCAGCGTCGTGCCGTTGACCTCGACGCGAACGCGCCGGGTCGGGGTGTCGGTAGGCGTCTTCATGGCGGCTCCGGTCAGGCGTTCGGGGCGATCAGGCTCGCCACCGCGCGGCGCATCAGCGTCGCGGCGAGCTGCTTCTTCGCGGCGGCCGAGTGCGTGAGGTCGGCGTAGGGGTCGAGCTCGCCGCGCAGCGCCGCGTCGGCCTGCGCGAGACGCGCGTCGTCGATGGGCCCGCCCTGCAGCGCGGCCTCGGCGGCACGGGCACGGATCGGCCGGTCGGCCAGGCTGAGGAAGACGAGCCGCACGTCGCGCAGCGTGTTGCCGCCGACCTGTGCGCGCGCCGCCAGCCCGGCCACCGCATAGTCGCCCTGGCGGCGCGCCAGTTCGCCGAACACCTGCCGCTCGCCTGCGGCGAGGAGCGGGATCTCGCAGGCCATCAGCAACTCGCCCGGCTGCAGCGCCGTGGTGTACAGGCCCTGGAACCAGTCCGCCGCCGCGACGCGCCGCTCGCCCTTCGCGCCGGCGATGACCAGCGTGGCGTCGAGCGCCAGCACGCAGGCCGGCCACTCGGCGGCCGGGTCGGCATAGGCGAGCGCGCCGCCGAAGGTGCCGAGATTGCGGATCGCGCGGTGCGCGATGTGCGGCGCTGCCTGCGCCAGCAGCGGCGCGTGCCGGGCCACCAGCGCAGACGCCTCCACCTCGCTGTGGCGCGTCAGCGCGCCGATGCGCAGCACCTGGCCCTGCACCACGATGCCGCGCCAGGCGGTGAAACCGCCGATGTCCACCAGCAGCGCGGGCTGCGAGAGCCGCATGTTCAGCGTGGCCAGCAGCGTCTGCCCGCCGGCGATCACGCGCGCGTCGTCGCCGTGCGTCGCCAGCAGCTCGAAGGCATGCTGCGGCGAATCGGCGCGGATGTAGTCGAAGGCCGGCGATTTCATGGCATCGGGCTCGCGCAAGGCTGCGCTAGGGTTTGTGGGGATTGGGGTCTGTTGACCAGCCGCTCAACAATTTCGGACGAGTTGAGCAGATGGTCAATACCGAAGAAACCCGCAAGCCCGACGCCGCCCCCGTGCGCCGCCGCCTCGAGGCGCGCGAGCGCGAGCGGCAGATCGTCGAGGGCGCCACCGAGTTCTTCGCGCGCCGCGGGCTCGACGCGCAGATGCGCGAACTCGCCGCCGAGCTCGGCATCGCGCACACGCTGCTCTATCACTACTTCCCGACCAAGCGCTCGCTGATCGAGCGCGTCTACGAGGAGACCATCGCCGGCCGCTGGGATCCGAAGTGGGAAACGCTGCTCGACGATCCGTCCATCGCCGTCGAGGACAAGCTGCATGCCTTCTACCGCGAGTACCTGCCGGCCATCCTCACGCCGGAGTGGCTGCGCACGCTGGTGCACTCGGGCCTGTCCGACGGCCTGATCCCGACGCGCTATTTCGCGCTGGTGCGCGAGAAGCTGTTCCCGCGCCTGATCCGCGAGGCGCGACGCCATGCGGGCTCGCGGTCTCGCGCGAAGCCCACGCCGCGCGAGGAGGCCACGCTGATGGGCCTGCATGGCGCACTGATCTACCAGCTCGGCATCTGGCCGCTGATCTACCAGCAGCACTTCAGCGGCGAGGGCGACCCGGCGCTGATCGACACCTTCATCCGCGATCGCATCCGCGGCTACCTCGCGCAGGTGCACGAGTTCGTGCCGGCGCCGCGACGCTGAACGCCACCGGAGACGTGCATGGGCCTCTCGCTGAATCACTTCTCGATCCGCACCGTGGACCTGGACGAGTGCGAGCGTTTCTACTGCGGGGTGCTGGGCCTGACGAAGGGTCCGCGCCCGCCCTTCCCCTTTCCCGGCCTGTGGCTCTACGCCGGTGACACCGGCGACTGGGCCAATGCCGTGGTGCACATCATCGGCATCGACCGCAGCGACCCCGAGGGCCTGAAGAAGTACCTCGGCGACCGCGACGAGAACAGCCTCGCCGGCAGCGGTGCGGTGGACCATGTCGCCTTCTTCGCGACCGGTCTCGCGCAGACGCTCGCGACGCTGAAGGCGCACGGCATCGAGAGCCGCGAGCGCACGGTGCCGGTGCTCGGGCTGCACCAGGTGTTCGTCGACGACCCGAACGGCATCGTCGTGGAGCTCAACTTTCCGGCCGCCGAGAAGGCCGCACTGGACGGCTGAAGGGATCGGCGTCGATGGCCCGCATCCTCGTCAGCGGCGGATCGCTCGGCGGCCTGATGGCCGCCAACCGCCTGCTGCGCGACGGGCACGACGTCACCGTGCTGGAGCGCTCGCCGCGCTCGCTGGAAGGCCGCGGCGCCGGCATCGTGACGCACGACGGCCTGCGCGAAGCGCTGCGCGCCTGCGGCGCGGTGGTCGACGAGACGCTGGGCGTGCCGGTCGAATCGCGCGTGGTGCTCGATGCGCAGGGCCGGCCGCAATGCCGCTGGGACTACCCGCAGGTGCTCACCTCGTGGGGGCGCCTCCATGCGCTGCTGCGCGCGGCGCTGCCGGCGCAGCACCATCGCCTCGGCGCCAGCGTCACCGGCGTGGAGCAGAACGAGACCGGCGTGCGCGTGCACCTGGCCGGCGGCGAGACGCTGGCCGGGGACCTCCTGGTGGCCGCCGACGGCATCCGCTCCACCCTCCGCGCCCAGTTCGCGCCCGCGGTGCAGCCGGTCTATGCCGGCTACATCGCCTGGCGCGGCGTGTGCGACGAGGCGAGCCTGTCGCGGCTGACGCGCGAGACGCTGTTCGAACGCTTCGGCTTCGGCCTGCCCGAAGGCGAGCAGATGCTCGGCTACCCCGTGGCCGGTGCCGACGACAGCGTCGCAAAGGGCCAGCGCCGCTGGAACTTCGTCTGGTACCGGCCGGTGGCGCCGGGCGCCGACCTCGCCGCCATGCTCACCGATGCCGACGGCGTGCCGCACCCCGAGGGCATCGCGCCGCAGCAGGTGTCGTGGCGCCACGTGGCAGCGATGCGCGAGGCTGCACGCGCCAAGCTGGCGCCGCAGTTCGCCGAGGTCGTGGAGAAGACGGCCATGCCCTTCCTGCAGCCGATCTACGACTTCGTCTCGGACCGGATCGCCTTCGGCCGCGTGGCCCTGCTCGGCGACGCCGCGTTCGTGGCGCGCCCGCACGTGGGCATGGGCGTGGCCAAGGCCGGCGACGACGCGATGGTGCTGGCGCGCTGCATCGCCGAGCTCGGCGCCACGCCGGCGGCGCTGCGCCGCTACGGCGAGCAACGCCTGCCGGCATGCGTCGCCGTCGTGCGGCGCGCGCGCCGGCTCGGCGCCTACATGGAAGCGCAGCAGCGCGGCGCCGCGGTGACGCGCGATGCCGAGCAGGTGATGCGCGAGACCGCCATCGACCCCGGTCTCTTCGAACCCGAACCCTGAACAGGCCGCAGAGCCTGCGTCATCCACCCCAGCCAGGAGACAAGCCCATGAGCCAGACCCCCGCGAACCTCCGCCGCCGCCGCATCGTCATGGCCGGCTCCGCCATGGCCGCCGCCCCGGCCCTGTTCAACGTCGCACGTGCCCAGGCCGGCGCGATCAAGATCGGCTTCCCCGTGCCGCTGACCGGCGCCTTCAGCGCCGAGGCACAGGACCAGGTGCGCGCCGCCGAGCTGGCGGTGAAGGAGTGGAACGCCGCCGGCGGCCACAAGGGCATGCAGTGCGAACTGCTGGTGCGCGACACCAAGCTCAACCCCGGCGAGGCGGCCACGCGCACCCTCGAGCTGATCGAGAAGGACAAGGTCAACTTCGTCGTCGGCTCGCTGTCGGCGGCGACGCAGCTGTCGATCAACGCCGTGACGCGCGAGCGCAAGGTGCTCTACAACTCGATCAGCCAGTCCGACACCATCAACGAGGCGAAGGACTGGAGCCTGTACACCTTCCACGAGGCGCTGAATCCGCACCTCACCGCCGGCGCGGTGGGCCGCTACGCGTTCCCGAAGTTCGGCAAGAAGGTGGTCTACCTGACCGCTGACTACGCCTACGGCCACGAGATGGTGCGCGGCTTCCAGCGCGCCGGGCAGGCGTTCGGCATGCAGACGCTGGCCGACATCCGCCACCCGCTGGGCACCGCCGACTACTCGGCCTTCCTGCCGCGCATCCAGGCGCTCAAGCCCGACATCCTGGTGCTGTGCAACTTCGGCCGCGACCTGGTCAACTCGGCCAAGCAGGCCACCGACTTCGGCATCAAGCAGACCACCAAGATCATCGCTCCGGTGCTGCTGTACACCGCGCGGCTGGCCGGCGGCGCCGACGCCTTCGAGGGCATCCTCGGCGGCACCTCGTACTACTGGGGCATGGAAGACAAGATCGCCAGCGCGAAGAAGTTCAACGACGCCTTCCGCAAGGCCTACGGCGGATCGGTGCCGTCCGACTACGGCGCGCTGGGCTATGCCGGCATCCGCAGCGTGCTGCAGGCGGTGAAGGATGCCGACTCGCTGGACAGCCAGCGCGTCGCCATCGCGCTGCGCCAGCTCAAGTACGACTGGTACAAGGGGCCGCAGTTCTACCGCAAGTGCGACCACCAGTCGGTGCAGTCGGTGGTCATCGTCGAGAGCAAGAGCAAGAGCATGAAGGACAAGTACGACGTGTTCAACGTGCTCGCCATCGAGGCCGCGGACGAGAAGAATCTTCGCACCTGCGAGGAGATGGGGCACAAGGTCACGACCTGATCGCGCCGCTCCGATGGAAATCACCCCCTCGCTGCTCGCGCTGCAGCTGGTGACCGGCATCGCCCTCGGTGCCGTGTACGCGCTGCTCGCCGTCGGCCTGAGCCTGATCTTCGGCATGCTGACCGTGGTGAACTTCGCCCATGGCGCGTTCTTCATGGTCGGCGCCTTCGTCGGGCTGTACTTCCTCGGCCTCACCGGCAACTTCTGGTTCAGCCTGGTGCTCACGCCGCTGGTGGTGGGGGCCATCGGACTGGTCACCGAGCGCTTCCTGGTGCGGCCGCTGTACGGCCGCGGCATCGACTACCCGCTGCTGTTGACCTTCGGCCTGTCCTGGGTGCTGATCGAGGCGATGCGGGTGATGTTCGGCATCGAGGGCCTGCCCTCGTCCACGCCGCCGGAACTGCGCGGTGCGGTCGACCTGGGCATCGGCTACTTCCCGAAGTACCGGCTGTTCCTCATCGTCGCCACCGCGGTGGTGGTGCTGGCGCTGTGGCTGTTCCTCGAGAAGACGCGCTACGGCCTGATCGTGCGCGCCGGTTCGCGCGACGGCGAGATCTGCAAGGTGCTGGGCATCGACGTGGCGCGCGTCTGGCTGGTGGTGTTCGGCATCGGCACCGGCATCGCCGGGCTGTCCGGCGTGCTCGCCGCGCCGACGCGCGCGGTCAATCCGGAGATGGGCATCCACGTGCTCGCCGAGAGCTTCGTCGTCACCGTGGTCGGCGGCATGGGCTCGCTGCCCGGCGCCGTGCTCGCCGGGCTGCTGGTCGGCATCGTGTTCTCGCTGACCTCGCTGTTCGCACCCGACCTCGCCGAGCTGTCGATCTTCGTGCTGATGGCGGTGGTGCTGCTGATCCGCCCGCAGGGCTTCTTCGGCAAGAAGGGGCTCATGTCGTGAAGGGGGTCTTCGATCTGGTCAGGCGGCACCGCGTGGCGGCGGTGCTCGCCTTCCTGCTCGTCTTCCCGCTGCTCATGCCCTATCACGCGCTGGCGATCAACATCCTGCTGTTCGGCCTGTTCGCGGTCGGCTTCAACCTGCTGTTCGGCTACACCGGCCTGCTGTCCTTCGGCCATGCGGCCTTCCTCGGCGTGGGCAGCTACCTCACCGGCATCGCCATGGTGCATGGTGGCTGGCCCTGGTGGCTGGCGGTGGTGGCCGGCGTGGCGGCGGCCGGCCTGGCCGGGCTGGTGGTCGGCTTCCTCGCCATCCGCACGCGCGGCATCTACTTCTCGATGGTCACGCTCGCCCTCGGCCAGATCGTCTACTACGCCTTCTACAAGGCCGAGCGCTGGACCGGCGGCGAGAACGGCCTGCGCGGCATCCAGGTGCCGGAGATCCACCTCGGTCCCTGGGTGCTCGACTTCATCAACCCGGTGACCAAGTACTACGTGATCCTCGCCTTCGTGGCACTGGCGCTGTGGTTCGTCTCGCGCGTGCTGGCCTCGCCCTTCGGCGCGGTGATCGAGGCGGTGCGCGAGAACGACCGCCGCGCCGCCGCGTGCGGCTACGACGTGGCGCGCACCAAGCTGCTGGTGTTCGTGCTGTCGGCGCTGATCTGCGGCTTGGCCGGCGCCCTGCGCGCGCTGCACCTGTCGGTGGTGCCGATCGATTCGCTGCACTACCTGCTGTCGGGCCAGGCGGTGATGATGTGCCTGCTCGGCGGCATGGGCACCTTCTTCGGCCCCTTCGTCGGCGCGGCGGTGTTTCTCACGCTGGAAGACGTGGTGACCGTCTACACCAAGCACTGGATGGCGGTGGTCGGCGCGGTGTTCATGTTCTTCGTGCTGTTCTTCCCGGCGGGCATCTGGGGCACCATCGTGCGCCGTCTGGAGCGCGCGAAGTGAATGCAGCGCCGATTCTCGAGGTGCAGGGCGTGAGCATGCGCTTCGGCAAGTTCGTCGCGCTGAACAACGTCACGGCGAGGTTCGAGGCCGGCAGGCTCAGTGCCATCATCGGCCCCAACGGCGCCGGCAAGAGCACCTTCTTCAACGTCGTCAGCGGTGCGTTCCCGCCGTCCAGCGGCAGCCTGAAGTTCCAGGGCCGCGACATCACCGGCCTCGCGCAGCACGAGTTCGCGCGTCACGGCATCGCCAAGAGCTTCCAGATCACCAACGTCTTCAAGCAGCTCAGCGCCCACGAGAACGTGCGCGTGGCGGCGCAGATGCGCAGCAGCCGCTACCAGCTGCTCACGCCGCGTGCGAAGCTCGAGGCGCTGACCGATCGCGCCCACGAGTTGCTGGCGCGCGTGGGCCTCGCCCACCTGCACGATCGGCCGGCCTCCGACCTGGCGCACGGACAGCAACGCGCGCTCGAGGTGGCGATGGCACTGGCCGCCGAGCCGGTGCTGCTGCTGATGGACGAGCCCACCGCCGGCATGTCGCCGGAGGAGACGAAGGTGATGATGGATCTCATCGTCGAGCTCGCCGCCGAGCGCTCGGTGATCCTCGTCGAGCACAAGATGAAGCTGGTGATGGGCATCTGCGAGCGGCTGCTCGTGCTGCACCACGGCGAGTTCCTCGCCGAGGGCACGCCCGACGAGATCCGCGCCAACGCCGACGTGCGGCGCGTCTACCTGGGGCAGGGCTGACCATGCTGCAAGTCGACGCACTCGACGCCTGGTACGACCGCAGCCACGTCGTGCAGGGCCTGCGCTTCGAGGTGCGGCCAGGCGAGATCGTCACGCTGATGGGCCGCAACGGCGCCGGCAAGACGAGCACGCTCAAGGCCATCATGGGCTTGCTCGCCAAGCGCGGTGGCAGCGTGCGCTTCGACGGCCAGGAGATCCTCGCCCTGCCCGCCCATGCGCGTTACCACCGCGGCCTGGCCTACGTGCCCGAAGAGCGGCGCATCGTGGCCGGCCTGACCGTGCTGGAGAACCTGCGCCTGGGCCTGATCGCCGGCCGCGAGCGCCATGCCGAGCGCGAGCGCATCGACCAGATCGCCAGGACTTTCCCGCGGCTGGCCGAGCGCATGGACCAGGAAGGCACCTCGCTGTCGGGCGGCGAGCAGCAGATGCTCGCCATCGCGCGCGCGATGATGAGCAAGCCGCGCATGATCCTGCTCGACGAACCCTCGGAGGGCATCATGCCGCTGCTGGTGCAGGAGATGTTCCTGCTGTTCGAGCAGATGAAGCGCGACGGCACGACCATCCTGCTGGTCGAACAGAACGTCGAACGCGCGCTGTCGATCTCGGACCGCGCCTACATCCTCGACCAGGGCCGCATCGCGCACGAAGGCAGCGCCGCCGCGCTGCTCGCCGACCGCGAGATCCAGGAACGTTACTGCGCGGTGTAGTGCGCACCCCGCGTTCGGGGGATCCGGTGCGTGATTTGAACCACGGCCGGCGTGGAGCCATCGTGAATGCGCTGGAAAACATCTTGTAACTGATTCATGCTCACGTCCAACCCGAAAGGTGATGACGTGAACCCCTTCGCTGCGCTCCACGACCAACCGCCCGTCCTGCTCTGGGCCCAGTTGCTTCTGCTGGGCCTGTTCATCGCCTCCTACGTGGCCGCCGTGACCGGGCTGCTCGACGCCCGCGGACGCCTGCGTGCGGCAGGCGCCGCGCTGCTCGCCGGCGTCGGCCTGGGCTTCGCCTTCACGCCCTGGACGCTGGGCGCGATGCTCGCGGCCGCGAGCGTGGCCGGAATCGGTGTGTTCATCGGGACGAGCTGGCTGCTCAGCCGCCTGCTCGGCGTCCATGGCCCGGCCTACGCGCCGCAGGCCGTTGCCGCGCCCGCGCGCGAGGAGCCCCGGCCGGTGCCGCGCGGCGCCCGGCGCGGCTTCTCGCAGCCCACCGCGCCCGCCCCGCTGCACTGATCGCGCGCCGCCTGCGCGGTGGCGCAGCGCTTCACAGCAACGCCACCAACGCGGACAGCAGGGCCGCGGCGAGCAGGTTGTGCAGCAGGGCCAAGCCCAGCGGCAGCATCGATGCCGCCAGTGCTGCGCCGGCCGCCACCTGCGCGACGAGCAGCAGCGTCAGCAGGGCCGCACTTCGCGTTCGCCCGCGTCGAAACAACGTCATGGCCAGCCCCAGCAGCACCAGCGACAGCACCACGCCGGCATGGCGATGCACGCTGTTGGCCAGCGCGCCTGCCGGATTGACCGGCGGCACGGCGTTCAGCACCGGCTCGCGCCAGGGATCCATGCTCTGCCAGCCGGACGCCTGCAGCGCGTCGCGCAGTCCGCAATCGCTCCAGCCGCTGCAGCTCAGGCCGGCATGCGAGGCACTGAGCAGGCCACCGAGCGCCACCTGCATCGTCGCCAGCAATGCCGCGACCGCGATCCAGGCGCGCAGGCCCGATGGCGGCGACTCTCGCGGCGTGGCCAGGCGCACGCACAGCGCCAGCATCAGGAAGCCGCCGAGCAGGTTGCCCATCGCCACGGCGGGCACGCGCGCGGCGCTGCTCCAGAAGCCGAGCACGGCGAGTCCCAGCGCCAGCAGCAGCAACGCCAGCGCGAGCAGGCCCTCGCGCACGAACAGCGGCCTCGAGCCGAAGCACACCAGCACCATCGTGATGACCAGCAGCAGCGCCATCGACGCCGACAGGCGATGCACCAGGCGCGCTGTCGCTGTGGCCGCCTGCACCTCGTCGGACGCCGCCAGGCCCTGCTGCAGGCGACGCAGTTCCTGGCCGTAGCAGGCCGGCCAGTCGGCACAGCCCAGGCCCGCATTGGACTGGCGGATGAAGGCGCTCAGGCTGGTCACCACCAGCATCAAGGTCGCGCACAGCAGCGCGAGGCGACGCAGGACGCGATAGCGACGATCGGTGAGGCTCATGCCGTGATGCGAAGAAGGTGCTCTTGCCCATCGTAGCCGGCGGCGATGCCACTGCTGCAGCGCACCACTCGGAATTCTTGAACTGGTTCAAGTCGGCGAAACAGAGAGGTTCTCAGAATCGGCGCAGCGCGTGATGCGCCGCCAGTCCTGCGCATCGATCCGACCGGAGAACCACGATGAGCCCCACGGACCACGACAACGAGCCGGTGCCCTGGATGCAGCAGTTGCTCGACAACCCTTTCCTGCTGCTCTTCCTCGGCGTCCTGATCCCGATGGTGCTGTACACGCTGTGGGGTGTCATCGACATCCTGACGATCCCGCTGGCCAAGTAGCGGCCCGGCCCATCACTGCAACCACCCGAGGAGACATCCGATGAGCGCCATCCTGCCCCCCTCAGAGCGCCTCTGGTGGAAACACCCGCTCGACCGTGTGGAAGGCACCTGGATCGTGATCGCCTTGATCTGGTGCCTGATCATGTTCTTCATGATGGTCGGCTGGCACATCTACGGCAAGCAGAACCTCTCCACCGAGACCTACAAGACCACGCCGGACAAGTTCGCCGCCAAGACGCAGGCGATGGTCGACAAGTACACCGTGCGCACCGAGACCGCCGACAAGATCCCGGTGGTCGCACCGCCAGGGGGCAGCGACGTCTACATGATCGCGCGGCTGTGGAACTTCTGGCCCATCCTCGAGCTGGAGAAGGACAAGACCTACAAGCTGCACCTCACGGCCATGGACTACAACCACGGCTTCTCGCTGCAGCCGGCCAACATCAACATCCAGATCGTGCCCGGCTACGAGCACGTGGTGACGGTGACGCCGAACCAGTCCGGCACCTACTCGGTGGTGTGCAACGAATACTGCGGCATCAACCATCACACGATGGTCGGCCGCATCTACGTCAAGTAAGGGGAGGCGACCATGTCCAGCGCGACCACGTACCGTACCTGCCCCCGCTCCGGCCTGCAGTTCGAGGCCAACGCCGAGAAGCTGATGCTCGCCAACGCCGTCGCGGCGGTGGTGTTCCTGCTCATCGGCGGCATCCTCGCCATCGGCGTGGTGCTCACGCGCTGGCCGGCGATCCACTGGCTCGAGGCCGATACTTTCTACCAGGTGCTCACGGCGCACGGCATCGACATGCTGATCTTCTGGATCATCTTCTTCGAGATCGCGGTGCTGTACTTCTGCTCGTCGACGCTGCTGAGGTGCCGGCTGGCGACGCCGAAGATCGCCTGGCTGGCCTTCGCGCTGATGGTGATCGGCGCGGTCACCAACAACGTCGCCGTCTACCAGGGCGGCTCGAGCGTGATGATGACGTCCTACGTGCCGATGATGGCCGCGCCGTCGTTCTACCTCGGCCTGATCCTGTTCGCGGTGGGCGCGCTGATCGGCTGCTTCGTATTCCTCGGCACGCTGGTCGTCGCGAAGAAGGAGAATACCTACCAGGGCTCGGTGCCGCTGGTCACCTTCGGCGCCATCACCGCCTGCATCATCGCGGTGTTCACCATCGCCTCGGGCGCGATCATCCTGATCCCGACCTTCCTGATGTCGGTCGGCGTGATCGACAAGGTCGACCCGCTCGTCTACCGCACCATCTGGTGGGCCTTCGGCCACTCGTCGCAGCAGATCAACGTGGCGGCGCACATCTCGATCTGGTACGCGGTGGCGGCCATCGCCTTCGGCGCCAAGCCCATGTCCGAGCGCGTCAGCCGCACCGCCTTCCTGCTCTACATCCTGTTCCTGCAGTTGGCCAGTGCGCACCACCTGCTCGCCGACCCGGGCCTGTCCACCGGCTGGAAGGTCGTCAACACCAGCTACTTCATGTACTTCGCGGTGCTGGCCTCGATGATCCACGGCCTGACCATCCCCGGCGCGATGGAAGTGGCGCAGCGCGCCAAGGGCTTCAACAAGGGCCTGTTCGAGTGGCTGCGCAAGGCGCCATGGGGCAACCCGGTGTTCTCCGGCGTGTTCATCTCGATCATCGGCTTCGGCTTCCTCGGCGGCATCTCCGGCGTGATGATGGGCACCGAGCAGCTCAACATGATCATCCACAACACCATCTACGTGCCGGGGCACTTCCACGCCACGGTGGTGGTGGGCACCACGCTGTCGTTCATGGCGCTGACCTATTTCCTCATCCCGGTGATGTTCAAGCGCGAGATGATCGCCCCCGGACTGGCGAAGCTGCAGCCCTACCTGTTCGGCCTGTCGATGTACTTCTTCTGCCTGGTGATGATGGGCGCAGGCACGCTGGGCGTCTCGCGCCGCCACTGGGACATGGCGTTCCAGGGCGCGGCGCTGGCCTACGAATGGCCGGGCGCCGCCTACCTGATGATGGGCCTGGTCGGCATCGCCGGCGTGGCGGCCATCGTCGGCGGCGGCATCTACATCTACGTCACGGTCGGTTCGCTGCTGTGGGGCAGGAAGCTCGACGCCGGCGCCAGCAGCCCGACCTTCACGCCGATCCCGCGCACCGCACCCACGGTGGTGGCGCAGAGCTACGGCTCGGCCGGCTTCGCGGCGCCGGGCACCTTCATGCTGGCGATGGTGTTCCTGGTCGCCTTCGTCCTCTACTACTTCATCAACTGGAAGTACCTCTCGCAGGTCTGGGGTCTGAGCTGAGCGCGGGGGCACGGCGATGAACACGACCACCCTCGCCCCCGCCATCCGGCGCAGTCCGGTGCAGACCGCGCGCCTGGTGGTGAGCCTGTTCAAGCTGCGCATCGGCACGCTGATCATGGTCACCGCGCTGGTCGGCATGGCGGTCACGCCCGGCGCAGCGCCCAGCCTGCTGCAGGTGGCGGTGCTGGCGCTGGCGGTGCTGGGGGCCTCGGCCGGCGTCGGCGCGCTCAACCAGTACCTCGAAGTCGACACCGACCGCCTGATGGCGCGCACGCGCCGGCGTGCCTTTGCCAGCGGCGCCCTGCCGCACACGCCGGCGTGGTTGCTGCTGATCGCGGCGCTGCTGGGGGTGTCGGTCGGTGCGGCATGGTGGGTGCTCAACGCCAGCGCGGCGATGTACATCTTCCTCGGCGCGTTCTTCTACGGCGTGGTCTACACCATGTGGCTGAAGCAGCGCAGCTGGACCAACATCGTCGTCGGCGGACTGTCGGGCAGCTTTGCGGTGCTGGCCGGCGCGGCGGTGGTCGACCCGTCGCTCGGGCCGCTGCCACTGCTGCTGGCGCTGGTGCTGTTCCTGTGGACGCCGCCGCACTTCTGGAGCCTGGCCATCGCCGGCCAGGCCGACTACGCGGCAGCCGGCGTGCCGATGCTACCGGTGGTGGTGGGGCCGCAGCGCGCTGCGCGCGCGGTGTTCGCCAGCACGGTCGCGCTGGTGCTGGCCTCGCTGCTGCCGTTCGCGTTCGGTGCCGGGCCCGTCTACATGCTCGGGGCGCTGGCCGGCGGCAGCCACTTCCTGCTGAAGTCGTGGACCCTGGCGCGTTCGCCGGGCCGCCAGACGGCGATGGGCGCCTTCTTCGCGTCGCTGCTGCAACTGAGCCTGCTGCTCGGCGCCGCCAGCATCGATGGCCTGATCCGGTAAGCCTCGGGGTTCGTGTGCATGGCTGGCCGGCCGCTGCTCCATCTGACGCTGCTGGCCCTCGGCGCGGCGTTGTCGCTGTGCTCCGGCGCGGCGGCCTCCCCCTGGCCGACAGGCACGCCGCCGGGCCAGCCGCCGGCGGTGTCGGTCGCAGCGGTCGACCAGCTTGCGCCGGCGCCGACGCTGGCGCGCGAGGACGCCATCCGCAGCAGCCAGGCCGCCATCGGCCGCTCGGTGGCCGGGCACGCGCTGCTCGACCGCGACGGCCGGCCCGTGCCGCTGTCGCGCTACCGCGGCAAGCCGCTGCTGGTCAGCTTCATCTACACCGGCTGCTTCCAGGTCTGCCCGACCAGCACGCGCTCGCTGCAGGCCTCTCTGCAGTCGCTGTACCAGAGCTTCGGCGCGCAGCACTTCAACGTGATCAGCATCGGCTTCAACCAGCCGGCGGATTCGCCGCAGGCCATGCGCGCCTTCGCCGCGCAGCACCGCATCGATGAGCCGAACTGGGACTTCCTCAGCGCGCCGCCGGCGACGGTGGACGCGCTCACCCGCGACTTCGGCTTCAGCTACCGCGCCACGCCTTCCGGCTTCGACCATGTGGTCGGCGTCACCGTGGTCGACGGCGAGGGCCGCGTCCATGCGCAGGTCTACGGCGAACGCCTGACGCCCGACCAGCTCGGCGAGCCGCTGCGCCGGCTGCTGCGCGGCGCGCCCGCTCCCGAGCAGGCGGTGCTGGCCGACCTGATCGAGCGCGTGCGCATCGTCTGCACCGTCTACGACCCCGAGACCGGCCGCTACCGCACCGACTACGGGCTGATCCTGGAGATCGCCGGCGGCGCGACCTTCCTGCTGACCATGCTGGTCTTCTTCATCGGCGAGGCGCGCAAGCGAAGGCGCGGACCACTTGCGTGAGACGCTGCGCACCGGCTGGGTCCGGCTCGAGCATGGCTTCGACACGGCTTTCGGGTCGGCGCTGAACCCGCTGCGCCACCTCGGCGCCCTGGGCTTCCTGATGTTCTGGCTGCTCGCCGTCAGCGGCATCTACCTCTACGCGGCGCTCGACACCTCGGCCGAAGGCGCCTGGCGCTCGATCGATGCGCTGTCGCGCGAGCAGTGGTACCTCGGCGGGGTGCTGCGCAGCCTGCACCGCTACGCGGCCGACGCCTTCGTGCTGCTGATGCTGGCGCACCTGCTGCGCGAATGGCTGTTCGGCCACTGGAGCGGCTTTCGCCGCTTCTCCTGGCTGACCGGCGTCCCGCTGCTGCTGTTCGCCTTCGTCAGCGCCGTCGGTGGTTTCTGGCTCAACTGGGACCAGCTCGGCCAGTTCTCCGCGATCGCCACCGCCGAATGGCTGGACGCATTGCCGATCTTCGCCACGCCGCTGACGCGCAACTTCCTCCATGCGACGGCGGTCAGCGACCGCCTGTTCTCGCTGTTCGTCTTCATCCATCTGGGCGTGCCGCTGCTGCTGGTGTTCGGCCTCTGGTTCCACATCCAGCGCATCAGCCGCGCCGCGGTGTTCCCGCCGCGCGCGCTGGCGGCAGGCAGCCTCGGCATGCTGATCGCGCTGGCCGTCGCCCAGCCGGTGATGAGCCACGCGCCGGCCGACCTGGGCGTCGTGCCGGGCGCACTGGCCTACGACTGGCTGCTGCTGGCCGTGCACCCGCTCGTCGATGCGACTTCGGCCGGCACCGTGTGGCTGCTGACGATCGCCGCGCTGGCACTGCTGTTCGCGTTGCCGTTCCTGCCGCAACGTGCGGCGCCGGTGCCCATCGCGGTGGTCGACCCGGCCAACTGCAACGGCTGCCGCCGCTGCTTCGACGACTGCCCCTACGCCGCCGTGACGATGGTGCCGCACCCGAACAAGCGCGTCGGCCGGCAGCTGGCGCAGGTGAACGCCGACCTGTGCGCGAGCTGCGGCATCTGCGTGGGCGCCTGCCCGTCGTCCACGCCGTTTCGCAGCGCCGCCGAGCTGGTCACCGGCATCGACATGCCCAGCGCGCCGATCGGCGCCTTGCGCCAGGACCTGCAGCGGGCGCTGGCGACGTCGGACGGTGCACAGACCATCGTCGTGTTCGGCTGCGACCGCGGCGCGCACGTGGCCACGCTGGCCGGGCCCGACGTCGCGCCATTCAGCCTGATGTGCACCGGCATGCTGCCGCCCTCCTTCGTCGAGTACGCCCTGCGCGACGGCGCCGCCGCGGTACTCGTTGCCGGCTGCCGCGAAGGCGGCTGCGAGTTCCGCCTCGGCCAGCGCTGGACCGAAGCGCGCCTGGCCGGTACCCGCGAGCCGCACCTCCGCGCCTCGGTGCCGCGTGATCGCTGGACCACGGCGTGGTGCGATGCCGGCGACGAAGGCGAACTGCGCGCAGCACTCGACCGCCTGCGCGCCCACATGCGCCCCGCGACTCTCACCGGGCGGCCCTCTCATGGATGACAAGAAGCCCTCCCTCACGCTGGCCGCATGGTCCGGCCAGGTCCTCCTGTACGGGATGTTCGCGCTGGCCATCGGCGTGTTCTCGCACTGGCCGCCGTACCGGCACCTGGCCGCCGACCAGGCGCTGCTCAAGCTCAGCTTCAGCCACACCGGCAAGCCGGTGTCCGACTGCCGGCCACAGACGGCGGAGGAACTCGCCAAGCTGCCGCCGAACATGCGCGCCCCGTTGCGCTGCCCGCGCGAGCGCTCGCCCATCGTCGTCGAGCTCGACGTCGACGGCGCGCCCGCCCTGCGCCATGTCGCCAGGCCCTCGGGACTGTCGAAGGACGGCGCGTCCTCCATGTACCACCGACTGGCCGTGAAGGCCGGCGAGCACCGCGTCACCGTGCGCCTGCGCGACGACGCGCGCAGCACCGGCTTCGACCACGTGCGCGACGAAACCGTGATGCTCGCGCCGGCCCAGATCCTGGTGATCGACTTCGACACCGCGACCCAGAAGATCACGCTGCAATGAACACCCTGCACCCCCCCGCCTCGATCGCCCCCCTGCGCCCGGAGCGCGCAGCCGCGATGCACGAGTACGCCCTGCCGGTGCCCGCCGACGCGCGCCGCGCGCTCGCCCGCGGGTGGCTGTGGCTGGGACTGCTGGCGCTGATCGGCTCGGGCCTGTTCTCGGTGCTGCTGGTGCTGTCGCGCACGCCGGGGCTGAACCGGATGTTCCCGGTGGCCGACTTCTTCCGCGTCGCGCTGGTGGTACACGTCGACCTGTCGGTGCTGGTGTGGTTCATCGCGCTGGCCGGCATGCTGTGGAGCCTGCACGGCACGCCGCGGCAGCACGGCTGGGGCCGCGCCGCGCTGGCGCTGTGTGGCGCCGGCGCCGCGATGATGTCGCTGGCGCCCTTCCTCGGCAGCGGCGAGGCGATCATGGCGAACTACATCCCCGTGCTCGACGGCGCGCCCTTCGTTGCCGGTCTGCTGCTGTTCGGCGCCGGCGTGGCCGTGCTGGTGCTGCGCGGCCTTGCCGTCGCACCACGCATCGGCATCGCCTTCGACGCCGCCGGCGCGCTGCACTTCGGCCTCAACGCCAGCGTGGTGGCCACCGCGGTGGCGCTGCTCGCCTTCGGCTGGTCGTACGCGCTGCTGCCGCAGGCCCTTTCCGGGCGCGCCTACTACGAGATCCTCTTCTGGGGCGGCGGCCATGCGCTGCAGTTCACCTGGACGCTGCTGATGCTGGTGGGCTGGCTGTGGCTGGCCGGCGCCTGCGGCGCACGCGTGCCGCTCAGCCCGCGCGTGGCAGTCGGCCTGTTCGCGCTCGCCCTGGTCAGCGTGTTCGTCACACCCTATGCCTACCTGGCGCACGACATCGCCTCGGTCGAACATCGCAACCTGCACACCTGGGCGATGCGGCTGGGCGGCGGCCTGGCGATCCTGCCGATCGCGATGGCGGTGACGCTGGCGCTTCGCGGCGCGACGCGCTGCACGCCGGCACAGAAGCCGCTGCGCGCGGCGCTGCTCGCCTCGATGCTGCTGTTCGCCGCCGGCGGGTTGATCGGCGTGTTCATCGCCGGCAGCAACGTGCGCATCCCCGCCCACTACCACGGTTGCATCGTCGGCGTGACGCTGGCGCTGATGGGTCTCGTCTACCACCTGCTGCCGCGGCTCGGCTACGCCGCCCCGCAAGGACGAGCGGCGGCGTTGCAGCCCTCGCTGTACGGCGCCGGCCAGCTGATGCACATCCTCGGCCTGGTCTGGTCGGGCGGCTACGGCGTGCAACGCAAGGTGGCCGGCGGCGAGCAGGTGCTGCGCAGCGCGTCGGAGGTTGCCGGCATGGGCCTGATGGGCCTGGGCGGCCTGATCGCCATCGTCGGCGGGCTGCTGTTCGTGGTCGTGGTGCTGCGCGCCATGCGGCGCGGCGCACCCGCGGCAGAGCCGGCATGAAGAAGCTGCAGGCACTGCTGCAGTGGTGGTTCCTGCGCGTCGAGGCGCTGTTCAACGCCGCCTTCGGCGACCGGCTCAATCCCTTGTACCACCTCGGCGCGATCACCTTCTTCCTGTTCTGGGTGGTGGCCGGCACCGGCCTGTACCTCTACGCCTTCTTCGAGACCGGCGTCGCCGACGCCTATGCGTCGGTGGAGGCCCTGACGCATCGACAGTGGTTCGCCGGCGGCATCCTGCGCAGCGTGCACCGCTACGCGTCCGACGCCATGGTGCTGACGATGCTGCTGCACCTGGTGCGCCACTTCGCCTTCGACCGCTTCCGCGGCTTCCGCGGGTTCTCCTGGCTGACCGGCGTGGCACTGCTGTGGGGCGTGTACGTCTCCGGCATCAACGGCTACATGCTGCCCTGGGACCGGCTGGCGCAGTACGTGGTCACCGCCAGCTTCGAGTGGATCGACTGGCTGCCCGGCTTCGGCGGCACGCTGATGCGCAACGTCATCGTGCCGGCGAGCATCAGCGACCGCTTCTTCTCGCTGCTCGCCTTCATGCACATCGGCGTGCCGCTGGGGGTGCTGTTGCTCATGTTCGTGCACGTGCAGCGCGTGCCCAAGGCGCGTACCCACCCGCCGCGGGCCATCATGCTCAGCCTGGCGGCGACCTTCCTCGGCCTGGCGCTGCTGCGGCCGGTGCTGAGCCAGGGCGGCGCGGCCAACCTCGCCGTGGCAGTCACCGAGCTGAATCCCGACTGGTTCTACCTGCCGATCTTCCCGCTCTTCGACCTCTGGCCGCTGGGCCGGGTATGGACGCTGGTGGGGGCGGGCACGCTGCTGCTGGCGCTGCTGCCCTGGCTGCCGCCGAAGTTCCGCCGAGGGCGCGCGGGCGAGTACCAGTTGACGCTGCATCCTTCGACCCAGGCGGTGACGATACGCAGCGGCGAGACCCTGCTCGAAGCCGGCCTGCGCCAGGGCCTGGCGCTGCCTTACGAGTGCCGCAACGGCGGCTGCGGCGTCTGCCTGTGCACCGTGCTGCACGGCACGGTGGACCATGGCGCGTACCAGCGCAGCGTGCTGCCCGATGCGCTGCGCGCCCAGGGCAAGGCGCTGATGTGCTGCGCCACGCCGCGGTCCGACCTGGACATCGAGCTCGAGCATGCCGGGACCCGCTCACGCGTGCCGCTCGGCGAGCATGTCGCGCGCGTGGCGAGCATGGAGCCGCTGGCGCCCGACGTGCTGCGCCTGACGCTGACGTTGCCGGACGGCACGAGCCTGCCGTTCCGCGCCGGCCAGTACATCAACATCCTGCTCGACGACGGCCAGCGCCGCGCCTTCTCGTTCGCCAATCCGCCGCAGGTGCGCGATTGCATCGAGCTGCATGTGCGACGCATTCCCGGCGGCCGCTTCACCGGCCATGTGTTCACGCAGATGAGGGTCGGCGATGCCCTGCGCTTCGAAGGGCCGCTGGGCGACTTCAGCCTGCGCGACAGCGATGCGCCCATCCTCTTCGTCGCCGGGGCCACCGGCTTCGCGCCGATCAAGAGCATCGTCGAGGACGCCTTCGCGCGCGGGGTGGCGCGGCCCATGTGGCTGTACTGGGGCGTGCGCCATCGCGCCGACCTCTATGCGGCGGCGCTGGCCGAACGGTGGCAGCGCGTGCACTCCAACTTCCACTTCGTGCCCGTGCTCTCCGACCCCGAGCCCGCCGACGCGTGGGCCGGCCGCACCGGTCTGGTCCACGAGGCGATGCTGGCCGACTTTCCCGCCCTGCAGGGACACGAGGTCTACGTGTGCGGCTCGGTGAAGATGGTCGAGGCGGCCGTGCCGGCCTTCCTCGCCCAAGGGCTGGGCGAGGGCTTCTGCTTCAGCGATGCCTTCCTGCCTGCTGCGAAGATGCCGGCATGACAAGCAGCGCCGCGCCGCGCGCGCAAACCCGGGGCGAGGAGATCGCCAACGCACTGAGCCACGGCATCGCCGTGCTGCTTGCCGCAGCCGCGCTGCCGCTGCTCGTGCACGGTGCCGCCTCGCAAGGCCGTGCGGCCGACGTCGCGGGCGCGGCGCTGTTCGCCGGCACGATGATCGTGCTCTACCTCGTCTCCACGCTCTACCACGCGATGCCGGCCGGCCGCGCCAAGGCGAGGCTGAACCGGCTCGACCATGCCTCCATCTACCTGTTCATCGCCGGCAGCAACATGCCCTTCCTGCTCGGCGTGCTCCGCGGCGCCTGGGGCTGGTCGCTGTTCGGCGTGGTCTGGGCGGCGGCGGCGCTGGTGGCTGCCGCGCCGCTGGTCGAGCGCATGTCGACGGCGGGCCCGGTCTGGCTGGTCGCCGGCGGGCTGTCGTACACCGCCGGCGCGGTGGTCTTCCTGTTCGACTCGAAGTGGCGCTACGCCCACTTCGCCTGGCACCTGTTCGTGATGGGCGGCACCACCTGCCACTTCTTCGCGGTGCTGTGGCACGCCCAGGGCGGATGACGCCTCAGTGCGGGCGCGGCCACAGCGGACCGATGGCGTCGAGCGTGTTCTTCAGCACCAGGCCGAGCTCGGTGTCGCCTTCCATGACCAGCGTGCGCTCGAAGAACATGCGGTCGGGGTCGTCCTCACCGCGCAGCAGGCGCAGGTAGCTCGCGCCGCTGGCGGCGATGCGCAGCGCCGCGTCGCCGCGTTCCCCGGCCGGTGCGAAACCCTGCGGCGTGACCCGCAGCCGCACGCGCAGGCCGAAGTCGGTCACGCACAGCTCCACGCAGTGGCCGGCCAGCGCCCGGCGCGCATCCTGCGGCAGGCGGGGCAGCAGAACGCGGTCGAGCACGCGCGCCGCGACGAACGACGGCGGCGTGACGGGAAGCTGCTCCACCCATGCGCGGACGCGCCGGTGCAGCGGCACCAGAAATTCCGGCAGGCCGGCCGGCACCGTGCGATCGCGGGAAGGATTCATGTGTCGCTCCACGCCATGCCCGGCAATCGCCGCGCATAGCCGTTGCTGAAGGGCCCGGGCACGCCGAGTCCGGCCCAGGCGGCGGCGCGGCCGTTGCTCGGCGCGCCGGCGTTCATCACCGCGTCGAAGTCGCTCAGCACCTGCTTGAAGCCCTGCGCGCAGGGCGACAGGCGCAGTCGCGTCACGCCCGCCGCGCGCAAGGCGGCGCCGTCACCGAGCAGGTTCTGCACGCTGGCCGACTGCGTCTGCGTGCCGTTGAGCACGAGGAAGGGCTGGCCCTCGGTGGAGGACAGCAGCAGCCCGTCGGGGTCGGCCATGCAGCGGAAGCCGCAATCGTCCTTGGCCACACGATGGTGGCGGGCGGTGAAGCAGCGTGCCGAGAAGGCCAGCGGCAGGCGCCCGAACACCCACGCCTCCGTGGCGATCTCCTCGCCCTGCGGAGTGCGCACCGGGTCTTGCGGCGGGTTCACCAGGCCGAGCGCATCGAGCGAAAGCTCGACCGGCGCCACCCAGCGGCTCGCGCCGAGGCCGGCGTGCTCGACCAGCGCCTCGCGGCTGTAGATGTTCAGATGCGGACCGAGCACCAGCGGCACGCGGCCGGCGAGCAGTTGCAGCGCCGAGGCGTCCCCGGCCTCGACGGCGAACTCCTGTTGCTCGGCCTGGCGCTCGATCAGGCGCAGGTCGGCCTCGGTCTCGATCAGCGCCTGCGCGGCCAGCACCACCTCCTTGCCGGCACCGGCCAGGGCGCGGCCGAGCGCGAGCCAGTCTTCCAGGCGCAGTTCGCGCCGCCGCGCACAGACCGCCTCGCCGAGCACCACGGTGTCGGCCGCGCTCTCGGCCACGTCGGCATAGAACTGCATCAGCGTGTCGCGCGGCCAGTGGTAGAGCACCGGCCCGACGGTCAGGGCCAGACGCGAGGCGTGGGGGAGATGCATCGAATCCTTCATGCGTCGGTCCTCAACGCCACGGCCGGTTGTAGGCACCCAGCGTGTGCTGCTGGCCCTCGGCATGGCGTGCCAGTGCGGCCGACCACTCCGGCTGCACGCTGTAGCGCGCCCGCGCCGCGCCGGCATGGTCGATCGCCGCGCGCCACACGCGCGTGACCTGCCCGACGTAGGCGGCGCTGCGCTGGCGGCCCTCGATCTTGATCGCCTTCACGCCCAGCGCGATCAGCTCGGGCAGGATGGCCAGCGTGTTCAGGCTGGTCGGCTCCTCGAGCGCGTACTCGCGCTCGCCCTCCACGTGGAATCGGCCCTTGCACAGCGTCGGGTAGCCGCGCGGCTCGTCGTCCGCGTAACAGTCGATCAGCACGCCATTCAGTCGCGCGCGCACGCCGTCGGCGCCGTCCTGCCAGCGCACCGCCGAGGGCGGGGAGCACACGCCGGCGTTGTTCGGCGACTGGCCGGTGGCGTAGGAGGACAGCGCGCAGCGGCCCTCGACCATCACGCACAGGCTGCCGAAGCCGAACACCTCGATGTCGACGTCGGTGTTGCGGACTACGTTGCCGACCTGCTGCAGCGTCAGCACGCGCGGCAGCACGGCGCGCTGCACGCCGTAGCGGCGCCGGTAGAACTCGATCGCCGCATGGCTGGTGGCCGAGGCCTGCACCGACAGGTGCAGGCGCAGCGCGGGATGGCAATCGCGGCAGTAGGCCATCACCGCGGTGTCGGCCACGATCAGTGCATCGGCACCCAGTTCGACGGCCTTGTCGACCGCGCGCCGCCAGGGGCCGCCATCGCGCGCATCGGCGAAGGTGTTCAGCGCCATCAGCACCTTCGCGCCGTGCGCATGGGCATGGGCCACGCCGTCGCGCACCTGTGCGTCGTCGAAGTTCAGCCCGGCGAAGTTGCGTGCGTTGGTGGCGTCCTTCAGTCCGAGGTAGACCGCATCCGCGCCGGCCTCGACGGCCGCCTGCAGCGCGCGCAGCGTGCCGGCCGGGCACACCAGTTCGGGCAGCGCCTGCACATCCTTCATCGGCTCTCTCCAGGGTCACGGGTCGGCGGCACTGTAGGCACATCCCCACGCCTGACCTTGAGGCTGGGCAAACTCGGGCGACTCTCCCGGCCCGGCGCAGCGCGCCCGCCACGGCGCGTGCCGGGTGCACGAAGGACCTTGAACTGGTTCAAGGACGCGCATCGCCCCGCGCACGACGATGCCGCCCTAGAGAGACCGCACCCGTCAACCCCAGGAGAGCACCATGAGAAGCCTCTATCCCGCGTCGCCGCTCACGCTGACGGCCGCGCTGCTGATCGCGATGTCGTCGTTCGGCGCCTCGGCGCAGGACAAGAAAGGCGTCACCGAGCCGGAACTGAAGTACCAGGCCGGCGCCTCGCCGATGGCCGACGAGCCGATGTACCAGGCGACCAACCCGAAGGCGCCGCCGATGACGCAGGCGGAGTTCGACACTGCGCGCAAGATCTACTTCGAACGCTGCGCCGGTTGTCACGGCGTGCTTCGCAAGGGCGCCACCGGCAAGCCGCTGACGCCCGACCTCACCGTCGGCAAGGGCACCGACTACCTGAAGGTCTTCATCGCCTACGGCTCGCCGGCCGGCATGCCGAACTGGCAGACCAGCGGCGAGATGACCGAGAAGGAAGTCGACGTGATGGCCCGCTACATCCAGCACGACCCGCCGGTGCCGCCGGAGTTCGGCCTGGAGCAGATGAAGCAGACCTGGAAGGTCATCGTGCCGCCCGAGAAGCGGCCGACGAAGAAGATGAACGACTACAACATCCAGAACATCTTCTCGACCACGCTGCGCGACACCGGCGAGGTGGCGCTGATCGACGGCGACACGAAGAAGATCATCAACATCGTCAAGACGGGCTACGCGGTGCACATCTCGCGGCTGTCGGCCTCGGGCCGCTACCTGTTCGTGATCGGCCGCGACGCCAAGATCAACATGATCGACCTGTGGATGCCCAAGCCCGACAACGTGGCCGAGATCCGCGTTGGCCTCGAGGCCCGCTCGGTGGACACCAGCAAGTACAAGGGTTACGAGGACAAGTTCGCCATCGCCGGCAGCTACTGGCCGCCTCAGTACACGATCATGAACGGCGACACGCTGGAGCCGCTGAAGATCGTCTCCACGCGCGGCAACACCGTCGACAAGCAGGAGTACCACCCCGAGCCTCGCGTGGCCTCCATCCTCTCCTCGCACTACCGGCCGGAGTTCGTCGTCAACGTCAAGGAGACCGGCAAGACGCTGCTGGTGGACTACTCCAACCTGAAGGCGTTGAAGGTCACCGAGATCGAGACGGCGCGCTTCCTGCACGACGGCGGCTTCGACTCGACCAAGCGCTACTTCATGGTGGCGGCGAACCAGAGCAACAAGATCGCCGCGGTCGACATGAAAGAAGGCAAGCTCGAGAGGCTGATCGACGTGGGCAAGATCCCGCACCCGGGCCGCGGCGCGAACTTCGTGCACCCGAAGTACGGCCCGGTGTGGAGCACCGGCCACCTCGGCGACGAGACGATCTCGCTGATCGGCACCGACCCGAAGAAGCACAAGCAGCATGCCTTCAAGGTGGTGCAGACGCTGAAGGGCCAGGGCGGCGGCTCGCTGTTCCTGAAGAGTCACCCGAAGTCGACGCACCTGTACGTCGACACGCCGTTGAACCCCGACCCGAAGATCTCGCAGTCGGTGGCGGTGTACGACATCCGCGATCTGGAGAAGGGCTTTACCGTCCTGCCCATCGCCGAGTGGGCCGGTCTGACGGACGACGGCGCCAAGCGCGTCGTGCAGCCCGAGTTCAACAAGGCGGGCGACGAGGTGTGGTTCTCGGTGTGGTCGGCCAAGGACAAGCAGAGCGCGCTGGTCGTCGTCGACGACAAGACGCTGAAGCTGAAGACGGTGATCAAGGATCCGAAGCTGATCACGCCGACCGGCCACTTCAACGTGCACAACACGCAGCACGACGTCTATTGACGCCCGCCCGCGAAGCGGCCTGGCGCCCCCTCCGGGGGGCGCCGCTGGAGCAAACCAGTGGAGACCCGAATGAAGAAGACTGTGTTGTTTGCGGCGCTCTGGATCGCCTTGGCAGCGCCGGGCGCCTGGGCCGCGCCGGAAGCCGCGATGGAGAGGGCCGGTTGCCTGGCCTGCCATGCGAAGGAAAAGAAGATGGTCGGCCCCTCCTTCAAGGAGATCGCCGCCAGGTACAAGGGCCAGGACGTGGTGCCGACGCTGATGCAGAAGGTGCGCGCCGGCGGCAAGGGCAGCTTCGGCCCGATCCCGATGGCGCCGAACCCGCCCGAGAAGATCAACGACGCCGACCTCAAGGAGGCGGTGGAATTCATCCTGAAGTCCTGATCATGAACGCGCGGCGGTTGTTGTACGCCCTGGCAGCGGCCGCCGCCCTGCCTGTCTTCGCTGCACCCGATGCGGCCCCCGACAGCGCGCGTCAGCGCGAACTGGTGCGCATGGTGCGCCAGGACTGCGGCTCCTGCCACGGCATGACGCTGGCGGGCGGGCTCGGTCCGGCGCTCACGCGCGCCGCGCTGGCCGACAAGCCCGTCGATTCGCTGCAGGCGGTCATCGAGCACGGTCGCCCCGGCACGCCCATGCCGCCCTGGCGCTCGATGCTGCGCCCCGGCGAATCGCGCTGGATCGCGGAACGCCTGTTGAGCGGCTTCCCCGAGGAGTCCCGATGAGACGTGCGTTGTCGCTTCTCCTCGCCGCGCTGCTGGCCGGCTGCTCCACCACGCCCGTGCCCACCAAGGGCACCGGCGACCTGGGCGTCGTCATCGAGCGCGCGCGCGGTACCGTGGCCATCGTCGACACCAGCGAACGCCGCACGCTGGCCGAGGTGACGGGCCTGGGCGACCTGTCGCACGCCTCGGTGGTGTTCTCGCGCGACGGCGGCAGCGCCTTCGTGTTCGGCCGCGACGGCGCGCTCACGCGGGTCAACCTGGTCACGCGACGCATCGAACAGCGCATCGTGCAGGCGGGCAATTCGATCGGCGGCGCGGTGTCGCAGGACGGCACGCTGGTCGCCGCGCAGAACTACCAGCCCGGCGGCGTGAAGGTGTTCGACGCGAAGACGCTCGCGCTCGTCGCCGACATCCCCGCCGAGTACGCGCCCGGGCAGCGCTCGCGCGTGGTCGGCCTGGCCGACCTGCCCGGCAGGCGATTCGTGTTCTCGCTGTTCGACGCCGACCAGATCTGGATCGCCGACCTGTCGGACGCCGCGAAACCCAGACTCACCAGGTTCGAGAACGTCGGCCGCCAGCCCTACGACGCGCTGGTCACGCCCGACGGCCGCCACTACATCGCCGGGCTGTTCGGCGAGGACGGCCTCGCGCTGATCGACCTGTGGGCGGCCGAACCGAAGGTGCGGCGCATCCTCGCCGGCTACGGAAGGGGTGAGGCCGCCCTGCCGGTGTTCAAGATGCCGCATCTGCGTGGCTGGGCGGTGGCCGGGCGCCACGCCTACCTGCCGGCGATCGGCCGCCACGAGGTGCTGGTGGTCGACACCGAGAGCTGGGCCGAGGTGGCGCGCATCCCCGTCGCCGGCCAGCCGGTGTTCGCCATCGCGCGACCCGACGGCCGCCAGGTCTGGGTGAACTTCGCGGTGCCCGACTACGACCGCGTGCAGGTCATCGACACGAGCACGCGCCGGGTGGTGAGAACGCTCGAGCCGGGCAAGGCAGTGCTGCACATGGAGTTCACGCCGCGCGGCGAAGCGGTGTGGATCAGTTCGCGCGACGCCAACCGCGTTTCGGTGTTCGACACGCAGACCTTCGCCACCCTCGCCACGCTGCCGCTCGATGCACCCAGCGGCGTGTTCTTCACCAGCCGCGCGGCGCGCGTGGGCTTCTGAGCATGGACACCGTCGCCCTGCTCAACCGCTGGCAGCATGGTTTTCCGCTCGTCACCGCGCCGTTCGCGCAGATCGCAGCGGCGCTGGGCACCGGCGAGGCGCAGGTGATCGCGGCCTTCCGCGCTGCGCAGGCCGACGGCTCGCTCAGCCGCATCGGCGCCGTGTGGGCCGCCGGGGCCGGCGGTGCCGCGCTGCTGTGCGCCTTCGCCGTGCCGCCGCAACGGCTCGGTGAGGTGGCGGCACGCGTCGACGCGCTGCCCGGCGTGAACCACAACTACGAGCGCGAGCACCGCTTCAACCTCTGGTTCGTCATCACCGGGCCCGATGCCGCCACGCTGCACGCGCGGCTCGACGCGCTGCAGGCCGACACCGGACTGGCCGTGCTGCGCCTGCCGATGCAGCGCGTCTACCGCATCGACCTCGGCTTCGACCTGCACGGCGCCGCGGCGCGCGCGCAGGTCCCGCCGGCCGAGCGCGAGGTGCCACGCGTCGACGGCGCCGAGCGGCCGCTGGCTGCGCTGGTGGAGCAGGGCGTGCCGCTCGTCGAACGCCCCTACGCCGAATGGGCCGCGTGCCTCGGCGAGGACGAGGGGCAGGTGCTGCGCACGATCGCACGCTGGCTGGACCAGGGCACGCTGCGCCGCTTCGGCGTGGTGGTGCGCCACCACGAGCTCGGCTTCGACCAGAACGCGATGACGGTGTTCGACGTGCCCGACGACGCCGTCGATGATTGCGGCGCCGCGCTGGCGAGGCAGCACGGCGTGACGCTGTGCTATCGCCGCGCCCGCGCCGAAGGCTGGC
Source organism: uncultured Piscinibacter sp. (assembly GCF_937952055.1). Classification (GTDB taxonomy): domain Bacteria; phylum Pseudomonadota; class Gammaproteobacteria; order Burkholderiales; family Burkholderiaceae_C; genus Piscinibacter. Next base: position 227,616 of record NZ_CALFYO010000019.1, on the reverse strand, counting down.
CCTACAACCTCTACTGCATGGTGCATGGCCGAGAGCGCGAGGCGGTGCGCGCGCTGATCGACGCCGCCACGCACGCCGCCGGCCTCGCGTCGACGCCCCGCCAGACGCTGTTCAGCCGCCGCCGCTTCAAGCAGCAGGGCGCGAGCTACTTCCGCGCCGCACCGAACGAGGCCGCGCATGTCCTCGCCTGACGCGCCGAACGGCGTCATTCCGCCCGACCGCCTGGACCTGCGGCTGATCGACCGGCTGCACGGCGCGCTGCCGCTGACCGATCGGCCCTTCGCCGACGTCGGCCACGAGCTGGGCATGTCGGAGGACGAAGTGATCGAGCGGCTGCGCCGCCTGCTGGCGCGCGGCACGCTGACGCGCTTCGGCCCGCTGTTCCAGATCGAGCGCGCCGGCGGGCAGTTCGTGCTCGCTGCACTGGAGGTGCCGGAGGCCGACTTCCAGCGCGTCACGACCCTCGTCAACGCGCTGCCCGAGGTGGCGCACAACTACCGGCGCGAGCACCGGCTGAACATGTGGTTCGTCGTCGCCGCCGAGTCCCGCGAGGCGGCGCGGGCGGCGCTGCAGCGCATCGAGGCGCTCACCGGGCTGAAGGTGCATGCCTTCCCGAAGGAGCGCGAGTACTTCGTCGGCCTGCGCCTGCAGGCCGAACCGGAGGCCGACCATGGCCCTGTCTGAGTTCGACCGCGAGTTGATCGCCGCCACGCAGACCGGCCTGCCGCTGGTGGCGCAGCCCTACGAGGCGGTGGGCGCGATGCTCGGCGTCAGCGGCGAGCAGGTGCGCGAGCGCCTCGCGCAGATGCTCGCCGAGGGCCTGATCCGCCGCATCGGTGCGGTGCCCAACCACTACCGCCTCGGCTGGGTCGCCAACGGCATGACGGTGTGGGACGTGGCCGACGAGCGCGTCGACGAGTTCGGCGAGCAGGTCGGCGCGCTGCCGGGCGTGAGCCACTGCTACCGCCGCCCGCGCGAGCTGCCGATCTGGCCCTACAACCTCTTCGCGATGGTGCACGGCCGCTCACGCGAGGAGGTCGAACGGCAGGCGGCGCAGATCCGCGGCCTGCTCGGCGACGCCTGCCGTGCCGGCGACATCCTCTACAGCAGCGCCATTCTCAAGAAGAGCGGCCTGCGCATTTCCGAAGGCTGAACCATGTTCCGTGTCTCCCAGTACATGCGCGAGCTCGCCCGGGCCGAAGCCTCGGGCCGGTACCCGGCGCCGGCCACGCGCGGCAGCGGCCAGCCGCCCGGCCCGGTGGTGATCTGGAACCTGATCCGCCGCTGCAACCTCACCTGCAAGCACTGCTACTCGATCTCGGCCGATCACGAGTACGCCGGCGAGCTGAGCACCGCCGAGGTGTTCACGGTGATGGACGACCTGAAAGCCTTCAAGGTGCCGGTGCTGATCCTTTCCGGCGGCGAGCCGCTGATGCGCCCCGACCTCTTCGACATCGCCGCGCGCGCCAAGGCGATGCGTTTCTATGTCGGCCTGTCGACCAACGGCACGCTGATCGACGCGGCCCTGGCCGACCGCATCGCCGCCCAGGGCTTCGACTACGTGGGCATCAGCCTCGACGGCATCGGCACCACGCACGACAAGTTCCGCCGACTGGAAGGCGCGTTCGAGCGCAGCCTCGCGGCGATGCGCATGCTGCACGCGCGCGGCGTGAAGGTCGGCATGCGCTACACGATGACCGCGATGAACGCGCACGACCTCGCGCCGCTGCTGAATCTGATGAACGACGAGGGCATCGACAAGTTCTACTTCTCGCACCTCAACTACGCCGGGCGCGGCAACATCCACCGTTCGCGCGACGCGCAGTTCGCCGCCACGCGATGCGCGCTCGACCTGCTGTACGAGACGGCCTGGCAGGCCGCGCGCTGCGGCTGCGAGCAGGACTTCGTCACCGGCAACAACGACGCCGACGGCGCCTACCTGCTGCAATGGGTGCGCGAGCGCATGCCGCGGTGGGAAGCGCTGCTGCGCGAGCGGCTGGTCGCCTGGGGCGGCAATTCGTCGGGCGTGAACGTGGCCAACATCGACAACCTCGGCGTGGTCCATCCGGACACGATGTGGTGGCACCACAGCCTGGGCAGCGTGCGCGAGCGGCCGTTCTCCGCAATCTGGATGGACACCTCCGATGCGCTGATGCGCGGCCTGAAGATGAAGCCAAGGCCGGTGGGTGGGCGGTGCGCAGGCTGCCGCCACTTCGACATCTGCGGCGGCAACACGCGCACGCGTGCCCAGCAGGTCACCGGCGACGCCTGGGCGGCCGATCCCGGCTGCTACCTCGACGACGCAGAGATCGGCGTCGCCGCCGAGGCGCTGGCCTGAGGGGAAGGCGATGAGGCAAGTCTTCACCTGGCTGAAGTTCGCGCTGGCGGCGTCCTTCTTCGCCGTCGCCGCCGACATGGCGCGCGCGCAGGCCGACGAAGCGGCGCTCTACCGCGAGCACTGCGTCGCCTGCCACGGGGAGCAGCGCCTCGGCGCCATGGGGCCGGCACTGCTGCCCGAGAGCCTGCAGCGGGTCAGGCCCGCCGAGGCCGCGGCGGTCATCACCAGGGGCCGCACCGCCACGCAGATGCCGGGCTTCTCCGACAAGCTCTCCGCCGAGCAGATCGCCGCGCTGTCGAAGTGGATCTACACGCCGGTCGTGCTGGCGCCGGATTGGAGCGAGGCGCAGATCCGCGCCTCGCGCAGCGTCGTGGCCGGTGCGTCCGAGTTGCCCGCCAAGCCGCGCTGGCAGGCGGATCCGATGAACCTGTTCGTCGTCGTCGAGGGCGGCGACCACCACGTCTCGCTCGTCGATGGCGACCGCTTCGAGGTGATCCACCGCTTCCCCTCGCGCTTCGCGCTGCACGGCGGGCCGAAGTTCTCGCCCGACGGGCGCTTCGTCTACTTCGGCTCGCGGGACGGCTGGATCACCAAGTACGACCTGTGGAACCTCACCGTGGTGGCCGAGGTCCGCGCCGGGCTGAACATGCGCAATGTCGCGGTGTCGGGCGACGGCCGCTGGGTGATGGCGGCCAACTACCTGCCGCACACGCTGGCGCTGTTCGATGCCGAGCTGAACCTGCAGCGCACCTATGCCGCCGCCACGCTCGACGGCAAGGCAAGCTCGCGCGTCTCGGCGGTCTACGACGCGCAGCCGCGCAGGAGCTTCGTGGTCGCGCTGAAGGACATCCCGGAACTGTGGGAGATCTCCTACGACCCGAAGGCCGAGCCCATCCACGACGGCCTGGTGCACGACTACAAGATGGGCGAGGCCATCGCCAAGCCGGGCTATCTGGGCGTGCGGCGCACGCCGCTGGACGAGCCGCTGGACGACTTCTTCTTCGACCAGGGCTATCGGCACGTGCTCGGCGCCACGCGGCCGAAGAGCGACGGCAGCCCGAGCGCGCAGGTCGTCAACCTCGACATCCGCCGCCGCATCGCCGCGCTGCCGCTGGCGGGCATGCCGCACCTTGGCTCGGGCATCACCTTCGCATGGGGCGACGGCACCGTGCTCGCCAGCCCGAACCTGAAGGACGGCGTGGTGCAGGTGATCGACATGAAGACCTGGAAGAGCGTGAAGAGCATCGCCACGCCCGGCCCCGGCTTCTTCATGCGCAGCCACGAGCGCTCGCGCTACGCCTGGGTCGACTCGATGATGAGCCCGACGGCGAAGGACACGCTGACCATCATCGACAAGCGCACGCTGGAGCCGGTGGCGCAGGTGAAGGAGCCCGGCCGCACGCTGGCGCACATCGAATTCACCCGCGACGGCCGGTACGCGCTGGCCAGCGTGTGGGAGATGGACGGCGCCGTCGTCGTCTACGACGCGTCGACGTTCAAGGAACTGAAGCGCCTGCCGATGCGCAAGCCGGTCGGCAAGTACAACGTCTGGAACAAGATCACCCGCTCGGAGGGCACGTCGCACTGACCCGCCAGTCCGCATCTGTGCAAATGACCCCTTTGCAACGCGCCGGCAGAGGAACATACTGACAGCCGGCGGGTGAAGGAGCAGTGGCAGTCATGGACGGCTCGGACGACACGGTGCCCAGGCCCCTGGAAGGTCTCGGCCGCGGCACGGATTCGGGTTGGAGCGAATTCGGCGTGCCGGGATCCCTGGCGGTGCTCTCCTCGGCCATGCTCGACGAGTTGCGCCTGCTGAAGGCCCACGGCCAGGGCGCCGATCTGCTGGAAGTCGTGGACTGCTGCAGGCGCCTGGACGAGCCAGTCCTGCTCTCGATCGCAGTGGACGGCTGGGTCTGGCCCGTCCACCTGCATCCCGGATTGGGTCTCTACCGCGCCCCCATCGACTGGTCGAAGGCCCCTCCGGCAGGGCTGCGGCATGCCCGCCTGCTGGACTGCGAGCCGACATCCTTCCTCCCGCCGCGCCACTTCGCCGGCCGGCGCCGGATCATGCCGCCCTGCCACTATCGGCTGGATGGCCTGATCTGGACCCTGGCCCTGCTCGGGCCGCGCACCCGCTTGCTGAGCGCGCTGGCCGACAGCGAGCGGTTTCGCGCGGTCGACCAAGGTCGCGGCTCGGTCGACACGCCGCTGCCGGGCGCCCTCGGCTCGGCCGTCGCACGGCTGGGCGGCGCATCGGCGTCGTTCGGCGAGATCTGCCACTGGCCGGGTCTGGATGCGGAGCGCACCGCCCGCCTGCTCAACGGCCTGTACCTCGACCGTCGCCTCACCCTGGTGCAGGCACCGCCGGATCGACCCGATGGCGACTCCGCCTGGAGCGACACCGTCCCCAGTCGCTGGCCGTTGCGCGGCCTGCGCTTCGGCGCCGGCGCGACGACGCGCGCGCCGCGTTGGTACGACGAGTGAGCGCGCGGCCCTGCGTCAACCCGCCGCAGGCGGCGCGTTCGCTCCGGCACCCGTGCCGCGCAACTGCCGGCGCAGGATCTTGCCGAGGTTGGTCTTGGGCAGCGGCACGCTGCTGAACTCGACGACCTTCGGCAGCTTGTAGCCGGTCAGGTGCTGCCGGCAGTGCGCGAGCAGGTCCTGCTCGGTGAGCGCCTCGTCCTTCTTCACGACGACGATCTTCACCACCTCGCCCGACTTCTCGTCGGGCACGCCGATCGCCGCAACCTCGGCCACGCCCGGGTGCAGCGCCACGGCGTCCTCGATCTGGTTCGGATAGACCTTGAAGCCGGACACCACGATCATGTCCTTCTTGCGGTCGGTGATCCTGAAGTAGCCGCGTTCGTCCATGGTGCCCATGTCGCCGGTGCGCAGCCAGCCGTCGCGGGTGAACACCTTGCCGGTCTCCTCGGGGCGGTTCCAGTATTCCGGCATCACCTGCGGGCCGCGGATGCAGATCTCGCCGACCTCGCCCGGCGGCAGCTCCCGGCCATCCTCGTCGAGGATGCAGGCCTGCGTCGACGGCACCGGCACGCCGATGGTGCCGGTCCAGGCCTCGATGTCCAGCGGATTGGCGATCACCACCGGCGAGGTCTCCGTCAGCCCGTAGCCCTCGATGAGGTTCACGCCGGTGCGCTGCTTCCAGCGCTCGGCCACCACCCGCTGCACCGCCATGCCGCCGGCGCTGGCCATCTTCAGCGAGCGGGTGTCCACGTCGGCGAACTCGGGGGAGTCCAGCATGGCGCGGTACAGCGTGTTCACGCCGATGATGGCCGTGAAGGGGTACTTCTTCAGATCGTGCACGTAGGCGTGCATGTCGCGCGGGTTGGTCACCAGCACGGTGTGCGCGCCCATGCGCAGGAACACCAGGCTCGAGGTCAGCGCGAACACGTGATACAGCGGCAGCGGGCAGACGAACACCTCCGCGCCCTGGACCAAGTCGCGCGCCAGCCAGGCCGTCATCTGCAGCACGTTCGCCACCAGGTTGCCGTGGGTCAGCACGGCCCCCTTGGCGACGCCGGTGGTGCCGCCGGTGTACTGCAGGAAGGCGGTGTCGCCGTGCTCCAGCGGCACCTCATCGAGGCTCTGTCCACGGCCAGCGCGCAAGGCAGCGTTGAACTCGGTCGCGTCGGCGATCTTCCACGGCGGCACCATGTGCTTCACGTACTTCACGACGACGTTGGTGAGCACCTCCTTGACCACCGGGAACATGTCGCCGACCTCGCTGGTGATGACCGTCAGGTTCAACGTCGGGTTCCTCTCCAGCACCTCCTGCAGCGTGCGCGCGAAGTTCTCCAGCACCACGATGGTGGTGGCCCCCGAGTCCTTGAGCTGATGCTCCAGCTCGGTGGCCGTGTACTGCGGGTTGACGTTCACGACGACCAGGCCGGCGCGCAGCGCGCCGAACAGCGCCACCGGGTACTGCAGCAGGTTGGGCATCATGATCGCCAGGCGGTCGCCCCGGTGCAGGCCCAGGGAGCGCTGCAGATAGGCACCGAAGTCGCGGCTGGACCGCTCGAGCTCGGCATAGGTCATGACCGCGCCCAAGTTGCTGTAGGCGGGCAGCGCGCCGAAACGCCGGCAGCTGTACAGCAGCACGTCCCGCAGCGAGGCGAACTCGGCGAGGTCGACGTCGGCCGGGACCCCGCTCGGGTAGTGCTTCAGCCAGATTCGTTCCATGGTGGCCTCTCCGCCGCATGCGGCGCAATCCTCGACGCGTGCATTGAATGCCCGCACAGGCCACGCCCCCTTGAGCTTGCTCAGATCGGCGTGGCCACACGCCATCCACCTGCGTTGCGCCAGATCACTCCCCCGGCCTCGGGTCCGGCGCGATGATCCCGGCACACCATGAAGACCGCTGCGCCGCGCACTGCCGAGCCGATGTCCCGCGTGGACACCGCATGGCGGCGCATGGACAGCGACGTCAACCTGATGATGATCGTCGGCGTCTGGCTGTACCGGCCGGCGATCGGCCGCGAGGCCCTGTGCGAGCGCATCGCCGACCGGCTGCTGCGCTACGAGCGCTTCATGCAGCGTGCCGAGCTGGACACCTTCGGCGCCCGCTGGGTGCACGATCCCGCCTTCGACCTGATGCGCCATGTGGTGGTCGAGCCGCTTCCGGCCCGGCGCAGGCTCGGCGAGCGCCGCGCGCTGCAGCGGCGCATGGGCGAGCTCGCGTCGACGCCGCTGGATGCGGCACACCCGCTGTGGCAGTTCCACCTCGTCGAGGACTTCGAAGGCGGCTGCGCGATCATCTGCCGCATCCACCATTGCATCGGCGACGGCGTGGCGTTGAACGCCGTGCTGATGACGCTGGCCGACGGTGCCGCACCGCTGCAGCCGCCGCGCCAGCCCAGGCGGCGCGCGCCCGGCCGGGGCGACGCGCTGCTGCAGCCGCTCACCGAGCTGGCGGCCTTCGCGGGCACCGCGGCGGCACGCTCGCTGCACTGGATCGAGCAGCCGGGCCAGGCGTTCGCCGTGGCGCAACGGCTCGCGCGCGACGGCGTGCAGCTGATCGACGACGTCGCCGCGCTCGCACTGCTGCCCGACGACTCGCCCACGCGCTTCAAGGGCCACGGCAGCGGCCGCAAGGTCGTCGCCTGGTGCGACCCGCTGCCGCTCGATCCGGTGAAGGCGGTGGGCAAGGCACTCGGCGCATCGGTCAACGACGTGCTGATCACCTGCGTGGCCGGCGCCATCGGCCATGCGCTGCGCGCCGCGGGCGATGACACCACCGGCTGCGACCTCCGCGCCATGGTGCCGGTGAACCTGCGTCCGCCCCAGGATGCCTGGCAGCTGGGCAACCGCTTCGGGCTGGTGCCGCTGCTCGTGCCGGTGGGCATCACCAACCCGATCGAACGACTGGGCGTCGTGCACGCACGCATGCAGGCTCTCAAGGGCAGCTACCAGCCGCTGCTGTCGTACGCGCTGCTCGGCCTGGCCGGATGGCTGGTGGAGCCCGGCGAGCGTGCGCTCAACAAGCTGTTCCTCGACAAGACCACCGCGGTGATGACCAACGTGGTCGGCCCGCCGCAGCGGCTGCGCCTGTGCGGCAGCACGCTGCGCCAGAGCATTTTCTGGGTGCCGGCCTCGGGCGACGTCGGCATGGGCGTGAGCATCATCTCCTACGCCGGCGGCGTGCAGTTCGGCCTGATCACCGACGAGCGGCTCTGCCCCCACCCGCAGCGCATCATCGATCGCTTCGGCAAGGAGTTCGAGTTGCTGCTGCTGCTGTGCCTGATGCTGCCGTGGGACGGCCTGGAGCCGCCCGCACAGCCGGCCGCGACATGAACGCCCCCGCCGCGCCGAGCGCTGGATGCCCGCATCCGCTGGGCGCCACGCCGCAGGCCGGCGGCGTGAACTTCAGCGTGTTCGCGTACGGCGCGCAGCGGCTCGAGCTGCTGCTCTACGGGGAGCTGTCGGCGAGCGCTCCCGACCGCGTGATCCCGCTCGACCCGCGTGACAACTGCAGCGAGCACTACTGGCATGTCTTCGTGCCCGGCGTCGCGGCGGGGCAGCTGTACGGATGGCGCGCGCACGGGCCGCACGCCCCCGAGCGCGGCATGCGCTTCGACCCCTCCGCCTCGCTGCTCGACCCCTATGGTCGCGCCGTCGCCGTGCCGCCGCAGTACCAGCGCGGCGCCGCCGGCAAGCCGCCGTGCAAGAGCGTGGTCGCGGACCCGGCGCACTACGACTGGGAGGGCGACCGCCCGCTGCGCCGCCCGTTCGCGCAGACGGTGATCTACGAGATGCACGTCGCCGGCTTCACGCGACATCCGAACTCGGGCGTCGCGGCGTCGCGGCGCGGCAGCTTCGCCGGGCTGGTCGAGAAGATCCCCTACTTGCAATCGCTGGGCATCACCGCGGTCGAGCTGCAGCCGGTGGCCGCGTTCGACGTGCAGGATGCGCCGCCGGGCCTGACGAACTACTGGGGCTACGCGCCACTGGGCTTCTTCGCGCCGCACGGCGGCTACGGCACGCGGCCCGAGCTGCCGCTGACGGTGCTGGACGAGTTCCGCGACCTGGTCAAGGCGCTGCACCGCGCCGGCATCGAGGTGATCCTCGACGTGGTCTTCAACCACACCACCGAGGGCGGCGAGGGCGGCCCGACGCTGAGCTGGCGCGGGCTGGCCGACGGCACCTACTACCTGCTCGACGACCAGGGCCGCTACGCCAACTACTCCGGCACCGGCAACACGCTGAACGCGAACCGCGCCGTCGTGCGGCGCATGATCGTCGACGCGCTGCACTACTGGGTGGAGGTGATGCACGTCGACGGCTTCCGCTTCGACCTGGCCTCCATCCTGTCGCGCGACGAGCAGGGCCGGCCTCAGGCCAACCCGCCGGTGCTCTGGGACATCGAGACCGACCCGCTGCTGGTGGGCACCAAGCTGATCGCCGAGGCCTGGGACGCGGCGGGCCTGTACCAGGTCGGCCATTTCATCGGCGAGCGCTGGAAGGAATGGAACGGCCGCTTCCGCGACGACGTGCGCGCCTTCATGCGCGGCGACGAGGGCACGGTGACGCGCATGGCCGACCGCGTGTTCGGCAGCCCGGACCTGTACGGCGCGCGGCCGCGCGAGCCGGCGCAGAGCATCAACTTCGTCACCTGCCACGACGGCTTCACGCTGAACGACCTGGTCAGCTACGAGCACAAGCACAACGAAGCCAACCGCGAAGGCAACAGCGACGGCAGCAACCACGAGCTGAGCTGGAACTGCGGCGTCGAGGGGCCGAGCGACGATCCCGAGGTCGAGCGGCTGCGCGCGCGGCAGATCCGCAACCTGCTGGCCATCAACGTGCTGTCGCTGGGCACGCCGATGCTGCTGATGGGCGACGAGGTGCGGCGCACGCAGAGGGGCAACAACAACGCCTACTGCCAGGACAACGAGATCTCCTGGTTCGACTGGAGCGCGGTGGCGCGGCATGCCGACCTGCGCCGCTTCGTGGCCGGGCTGATCCGCATCCGCGGCATCCGCGAGTCGGTGCGCAGCGCCCACCACCTCACGCTCGCCGAATTGATGCGCCACGCGAAGATCCAGCTCCATGGGGTGCACCTCGGCCGGCCCGACGGCACGTACCACTCGCACAGCCTGGCCGTCACCGCCAGCAGCCTGTCGGGCGACCTGCTGATGCACTTCGCGCTCAATGCCTGGCGCGAGCCGCTGGACTTCGAGCTGCCCGATCTGCCCGGCTGGGCCGCCACCGGCTGGCGCTGCGTGCTCGACACCGCGCAGGCGCCGCCGCACGACCTGGTGCCGCCGCAGGACGCGCCGGCGGTGGAGGGGTCGACCCACCGCGTCGCCGATCGTTCGGTGGTGATGCTGCTCGCCGCGGCGCGGCCGGTGTCGCTGGACTTTGGCTGATGGCGACGTCGGCGAGGCGCGACCCCTGCAGGCGGGCCGGGGGCCGAGGCGGCTACAAGGCGCGGCCGAGCAGGGCGGCGGCGAACACCAGCACGCCCAGCACGAGGTTGACGGCGACGAGCTGGCGGATGGCGTTCAAGGCCGCACCCGCCGCCGGCCAGTCGCCCGCCGCCACGCCCCGCTGCAGCCGCGGATAGTGCCGCAGGCGGATCACGACGAAGATCGCCGTCATGACCAGGCCGAGGCCGGTCATCGCGTGCACGCGCGGCGGCTGCACGGCGAAACCACCGGCCAGCGCAATGAGCGCGAAGCCGCTGGCCAGCAGCGCCACGATGGCCAGCGTGACGCCGAGGAAGAAGTGGTCCAGCACGGCATGCATCAACGCCAGCCGCCGCGGCGGCTCGATCAGCGCCTGCGCCGCCGCGGGACGCACGGCGAGGTGCACGGTGGCCATGCCGCCGACCCAGAAGGCTGCGGACAACACGTGGACGAGCAGCAGCGCGGCGACGATCATCATGCGGCGCATGCTAGCGCAGCAAGCGCCGGCGCGTTGCTCACGGCCGGTCGCCACGCCCGAAGGCGATCACCCCGTCGTCCACCCGGCCCCAGCGCAGCATGCGCAGATCGAGCAGGTAGTTCTGATACAGCCGCCAGGGCTTGCGGTCGCCCTGCTTGGGCAGGCTGTCGATGGCACGGCGCACGTAGCCCGAGCTGAAGCCGAGGAAGGGCTGGGGGGCGAGGTCCGGACCGCGTTCCGGCGTGGCCACCGCAAATCCCCGCCGGTCCATGTGCTTGAGCAGGCGGCAGACGTAGCGCGCGCTCAGGTCGGCCTTCAGCGTCCAGCTCGCATTGGTGTAGCCGAACGTGCTGGCGAGGTTGGGAATGCCGCTGAACATCATGCCCTTGTAGACCAGCGCCTGCGACAGGTCGCAGGGCCGGCCGTCGAGGCTGAGCTTGACGTCGCCGAGCAGGTTGAGCTGCAGACCGGTGGCGGTGACGACGATGTCCGCGTCGAGCTCCTGCCCCGACTGCAGCCGGATGCCGCGCTCGGTGAAGCTGTCGATGTGGTCGGTGACCACCGAGGCGCGGCCCTCGCGGATGGCCCGGAACAGGTCTCCGTCGGGCGCCAGGCAGACGCGCTGGTCCCAGGGCTTGTAGTGCGGCGTGAAGTGGCGCGCCACGTCGTAGCCGGCGCCGAGCTGCCGCTGCACCAGTCCCGTCAGGCGGGCCTTGGCCTGGTCGGGATAGCGGCGCGCCAGGCCGTAGAAGAGCAAGCCGGCGAGCACGTTCTTCAGCCGCACCAGGCGGTAGGCGGTGATCGCCGGCAGCCAGCGCTTGAGCGCCTCGGCGATGGCGTCGCGCGAAGGCAGCGCCACCACGTAGCTCGGCGAGCGCTGCAGCATCGTCACGTGGGCGGCGCTCTTCGCCATCTCCGGCACCAGCGTCACGGCGGTGGCACCGCTGCCGATCACCACCACGCGCTTGCCGGCGTGGTCCAGCGCCTCGGGCCAGAACTGCGGATGCACCAGCGTGCCGGTGAATCGCTGCTCGCCCGGGAACGTCGGCCGGTACCCCTGCGCGTAGCTGTAGTAGCCGCTGCAGAAGAGCAGGAAGTTGCAGCGCATCACGCTGCGCTCGCGCTGCGCGCCGCGCTCCACCACCAACGTCCAGCAAGCCTCGCGCTCCGACCAGTCGGCACTGAGCACACGATGGCGAAAGCGGATGTGCCGGTCGATGCGGTGCTCGGCCGCCGTCTCGGCGATGTAGCGGAGGATCGCCGGCCCGTCGGCCATCGCCTTGGCGTCCTGCCAGGGCTTGAAGACGTAGCCCAGCGTGTACATGTCGGAGTCGGAGCGCACGCCGGGATAGCGGAACAGGTCCCAGGTGCCGCCCAGGGTGTCGCGCGCCTCGAGCAGGGCGAAGCGCTTGTCGGGGCAATGCCGCTGCAGGTGCACGGCGGCGCCGATGCCCGACAGGCCGGCGCCGACGATGATCACGTCGTGCCGCTCGACGCTGTGCTCGCGAGAGGCCTCGCGCAGGAAGCGCGCCGCGTTGCGCACCGCACGCCGCGCCTCGGGCAGCCGCCACAGCAGTTGCCAGACATGCGGCACCACGGGGAAGACCTCCAGGTCCACCACCACGCCGGCCTCGCGCGCCTTCTGGGCCAGGCGCAGGCTGTCGTCGCGCAGCACCTCGTCCTCGCCCACCTGCAGCATCAGCGGCGGCAGGCCCCTGAGGTCGCCGCGCAGCGGCGAGGCCAGTGGCTGGGCACGGTCGGCGCCGGCCAGGTAGGCGACCGCCAGGTGGTCGAGCTGCTCGCCGTCGAACATCGCGTCGCGCTCGCTGTTGTCGCGCAGCGAGGGGCTGTCGCCGACCAGGTCGGTCGATGGCGAGAACAGCACCGCGGCATCGGGCAGGGGCTCGCCGGCATCGCGCAGCGCCAGCATCAGGCCCAGTGCGAGGTTGCCGCCTGCGCTGTCGCCGGCGACCACGAGGCGGCCGGGCACCTCGGCGCGCAGCGCATGCCACGCCGCCTGGACATCCAGCACCGCGGCCGGGAACGGATGCTCGGGGGCGAGGCGGTAGTCGGGCACGAACACGCGCAGGCCCTGCAGCGCCAGCGCGGCGGTGAGCGAGCGATGCGAATGCGGCGAGCAGCCGACGAAGCCGCCGCCGTGCAGGTAGAGCAGCGTGGTGTCGGCCGCGTCGCCCTGCGCCGCCTCCACCCACTCGCCGGGAACGCCGCCGAGCACCGCCGCGGTGTAGCGCGCGCCGCCGGGCGTGGGCAGCGGTTGGTCGAAGACGCGGCGCACGCGGGCGATGTCGGAGAGGTCGGCAAGCGCGGGCTTGACCCGCCGGCGCACGACGAAGGCCGCGACGCGCGCCTGCCAGCTGGGCGTCATGCCGGCCCGCTGGCGGCCATGCCGCCGCGCCGCATCGAGACCGCGTCCTCGCGTTCCAGTTCCTCGAGCCGGTTCTCGATCTCGTAGATCGTCTGGTCCAGCTCCGGCAGCATGACATCCTGCAGCGCGCGCGCGCGGCGCACCGAGCGGCGGTATTCGGAGGACAGGCGTTCCAGGTTGCCCGACACGGCGGCGACGGCGGCGGCGGCATCGAGCACGGCGGCGAAGGCGCGGCGGCAGGCTTCGGCCTCGGGCGAGCGGTCGACGGCCTCGTCGTGCGCGGCCGCAACGCGTTCGAGCACCGCGTCCTGCAGTCGCACCCCCATCAGCGAGCGGCTGCGCGTGGCCAGCCGTGCGCCCGACAGGTCGGTCGCCGGGTAGATCTGCAGGCCCTGCAGGCCGTGGCGCAGCACGGCATCCCGCAGCGCGGCCAGCGCGGCGTCAAGGCAGGCCAGCAACTCGGCCTGCAGTCGGCCGTGGCGGGCCAGCTCGCGCAGGATCTCGCCGGCCAGCAGCAGGCACTTCTCGTCGAGGAACACGTAACCCTCGTGCATGGCACGGCGTTCGTCCTTCGCCTCGATGACGGCGCTGCGCGTCGGGCTGATCTCGCTCATCGGCGGCTCCCGATGTGCGCGGCGATCTGGGCGTCGGACAGTCGCGTCAGCTCCGAGACCGGCAGGCCGGCGAGCAGCTCCCAGCCGAGCGCCATGCTCTGCTCGAGCGTGCGCGGGCCCGTCTGAGTGGCGAGCTGCCGCTCGAACGCGGTGCCGAACTGCAGGTACTTGCGGTCGGTCTCGGCCAGCCCCTCCTGGCCGACCACGCTGGCCAGCACGCGCGCCTGCGCCGCGCGCGCATAGGCGGCGTAGAGCTGGCTGGCCAGTGCCGGATGGTCGGGGTCGGTGTAGCGTGGCCCGATGCCGTCCTTCATCAGCCGCGACAGGCTGGGCAGCACGTTCACCGGCGGATAGATGCCACGCCGGTCGAGGTCGCGAGAGAGCACGATCTGGCCCTCGGTGATGTAGCCGGTGAGGTCGGGAATGGGGTGGCCGATGTCGTCGGCCGGCATGGTCAGGATGGACAACTGCGTCAGCGTGCCGCGCATGCCGCGCAGGCAGCCAGCACGCTCGAACAGTGTCGCCAGGTCGGAGTACATGTAGCCGGGAAATCCCTTGCGGCTGGGCACTTCGCCCTTGCTCGAGGATACCTCGCGCAGCGCCTCGCAGTAGTTGGTCATGTCGGTCATGATGACCAGCACGTGCTTGCCCTCGACGAAGGCCAGGTACTCGGCGGCGCTGAGCGCGAAGCGCGGCGTGAGCAGCCGCTGCGTGCTCGAGTCGCTGGCCAGGTTGAGGAACAGGGCGGTGCGCTCGAGCGCGCCGCCCTGCTCGAGGCTGCTCCGGAAGTACTCGGCGCTGTCGAAGGGTACGCCGATGCCGGCGAAGACGATCGCGAAATCCTCGCTCGCGCCGCGCAGCCGTGCATGGCCGGCGATCTCCATCGCCAGCCGGTCGTGCGGCAGCCCGCCGCCCGAGAACAGCGGCAGCTTCTGGCCACGCACCAGGCTGTTCATCAGGTCCAGCGTGCTGATGCCGGTCTCGATGAAGTCGCGCGGCAGCGCGCGTGCCACCGGGTTCATCGGCAGGCCCTCGATCGGCACCGTGCGGCGCACGGCCACCGGCGGCCCGCCGTCGATGACCTGGCCCACGCCGTTGAAGACGCGTCCGAGGATGCCCGGGCCCAGGCCGAAGTTCAGCGGCTCGCCGCGGAAGCGCACCACCGTGCCTTCGAGCGACAGGCCGGCCGTGGACTCCAGCACCTCGATGGTCATGAACTGCTCGTCGATCGCCGCGATGCGCCCGAGCCGCGAGCGGCCATCGCCGCCGCGCACCTCCACCGCGTCGGCCAGGCCGACCTCGAGCGTGCGCCGCAGGAACAGCAGCGGCCCCTCCAGGCGGGCGGCTGCCCCTTCAACCGTGACTCGCACCGGGGGCCTCCGTGGTGTGCAGCAGCGGCGCGAACTCGCACTCCATGCGCGATTGCAGTTCCACCAGGCGCGGCAGCTCGTCATCGGCGATGTCCTCGCCCATGCGCTGCAACGCGCGCATGCATTCGATCGCCGCGATGCGCTCGGGCTCGGCGCCGGCGGCCAGTGCGGCGTCGGCCAGCTCGATGAAGCGGCCGAGCAGCCGCATCATCGCCGCCTGCCGCGCAGGGCTGCACACGCGGTCGATCGGCGAGAACGCCGACTGCCGCAGGAAGGCCTCGTTGACCAGCTCGGCGCACAGCAGCGTGAGCCGCTGCCGCGCCGGCAGCGCGTCCTTGCCGATGATGCGCGCCATGCGCTCGAGCTGCGCCTGCTCGTCGAGCAGCGTGAGGAAGCGCTGGCGCAGCGCCAGCCACTGTCCGTTGCCCTGCGCCGCCCACCAGGGCGCGAAGCCGGCCGCGTCCTCCGCGTAGGACTGCAGCGGATGGATCGCCGGGTAGAAGCGCGCCTGGGCGCGCTTGACGTCGAGCGCCCAGAAGGCCTTCACGTAGCGCTTGGTGTGGCTGGTCACCGGCTCGGAGAAGTCGCCCGAGGGCGGGCTGATCGCGCCCATCACCGTCACCGAGCCCGTGTCGCCGGCCAGTGTCTCGACCAGGGCGGCGCGTTCGTAGAAGTCGGCCAGCCGGCTGGACAGGTAGGCCGGGTAGCCGCCCTCGCCCGGCAGTTCGCCGAAGCGGCCGGACACCTCGCGCAGGGCCTCGGCCCAGCGACTGGTGGAGTCGGCCATCAGGGCGACGTGCAGACCCTGGTCGCGGAAGTACTCGGCCACCGTGATGGCGCAGTAGATGCTGGCCTCGCGCGCCGCCACCGGCATGTTGGAAGTGTTGGCGATGATCACCGTGCGCTCCATCAGCGGCCGGCCGCTGCGCGGGTCGGTGAGCGTCGGGAACTCGTCGAGCACGCCGGCCATCTCGTTGCCGCGTTCGCCGCAGCCGAGGTAGACGATGACGTCGGCGTTGCAGCCCTTGGCCAGCGCCTCCAGCAGCACCGTCTTGCCGGTGCCGAAGCCGCCCGGGATGGCCGCCTTGCCGCCCTGCGCCACCGGGAACAGGCCGTCGAGGATGCGCTGCCCGGTGACCAGCGGCGCGCCCGACGGCACGCGCCGCTTCACCGGGCGCGGCTGGCGCACCGGCCAGGCATGGCCCATGGCCAGCTCGCGGCGCGTGCCGTCGCCCTGTCGCACGACGCACAGCGGCGCATCGTCGGCGTAGACGCCGCCGGGCACCACCGACTCGACGACGCCGCCCGCATCGGGCGGTGCCAGGCAGCGCTGCCGGCGCGCCGTGTCGTCCTCGCCGCCGATCTCGCCGATCACCGTGCCTGGCAACAGCGGCGCGCCGGCGACGAGGCGCGGTTCGAAGCGCCAGCGGCCGGCCGCCGCCGCGCGCAGCCCCGGCTCGACGAAGGCCGAGTCGGTGCCCGACAGGGGGCGCAACAGCCCGTCGAAGATGCACCCCAGCAGGTGCGGCCCGAGGCGGATCGACAGCGGCTGGCCGTCGCCGCGCACCTCCGTGCCGGGCCGCAGCCCGGTGGTGTCCTCGTACACCTGCACGACGATGCGGTCGTCGTCGATGCGCACCACCTCGCCGAGCAGCGCCTGCGGCCCGACACGCACCGCCTCGCGCAGCGAGAAGGGCCCCTGCTTGGCCGCCTGCAGCACGGGCCCGGCGATGCGGCGCACGATGGCCAGGCTCATTGCGAAGCCTCCAGCAGATGCAGCAGCCTGGCCTCGAGTTCGGCGCGGTCGGCGAGCAAGCCGTCGAGGCTGCCGTCGACGACGTTGCCGTCGGCCATCACCTTGAGCCCGGCCACGATGGCTGCATCGGCCTCGAAGCGCGGTGCCGCGCCCGCGGCGCCGGCGATGCGCTGCGCCAGCGCCTGCTGCTCGGCCGCCGTCCAGTCGGGCGCGTGCACGATGCGCCAGGCTCCGTGCGGCAGCTGCGCCAGCGCCGCGGTGGCCACCCGATCGGCCCAGGCCGCGCGCGAGTCGCCCTGCTGCCAGAGCGAGCGCAGCCGGTCCGGCAAGGTCTCCCAGGCCAGGCGCAGCAGCGCCGCGACGCGCCGATGCTCGTGCAGGCGGCGACGGGTGGCCAGTCGCGCCTGCGCCGCGGCGATCTGCTCGCGCCGCCGCTGCCGCTGCTCGGCGAACACCTCGCGCAGCCGCGCCCTGGCCTCGGCCGCGGCCTGCCTGCGCAGCGCCGCTGCGCGGCGCTGCGCCTCGCCGAGCAGCGTGGCGCACTGCTGCGCGCGGTCGGCCTCGATCAGCGCGAGCAACGCGCGCGTCGGCTGCTCGGTGTCCGCGCCGGTGCCGGTGTCCGTGCTCATGCCTCGATACCGAGTAGCCCGCGCAGCCGCGCCGCCAGGTCCGGCAGCGGTGCCTCGCCCTGCGGGTCGGGCACGATCAGCACCAGCGGCGCCAGCGCCGACAGCGCCGGGCGCAGCTGAGCGTCGCCGATCTGCGCCGCCACGGCCGCCGAGACCAGCACGAGCGGAGCTTGCTCGCACGCCCAGGCCAGCGCCTGGGCCGCTTCGCCCGCCGCCGGCGTGCGCACGCGCACGCCGGCCAGCCGGTAGCCGGCCGCGCAGACCTCGTCGCCCAGGTAGATCGGCACAGCCATCAGGCGAGCCGGTTGAGCATCAGGATCGACACGATCAGGCCGTAGATCGCGATGCCCTCGGCCAGGCCGATGAAGATCAACAGCCGGCCGAACAATTCGGGCTTCTCGGCCAGGGCGCCGACGGCGGCCGTGCCCACCTTGGCCACGGCGAAGCCGGCGCCCAGCGACGACAAGCCGGTGGCCAGCGCGGCGCCGACGAAGACCCAGCTGCTGTCGACCGCCGCGGCCGCCACGGCGGCCGCCTCGGAGGCGGCCCGCGCATCCGGCGTCCACAACAACAGGGCCGTCGAGGCCAGCGCGAGCAGCAGCGACAGGGTCAGCCAGCCGACGGGCAGGCGCGAAGGTGCGTTCATCTAGCTCTCCTGACAGTGGGAGGGTGGCGCGGGCAGCGGACGGAAGGCCCGTCCCCGTGCCTGCATGAAGCGGGTGAAGAATTCGAACAGCACGAGCCGCGTCGTCTGGATCGACACCACCATCGCCTCGAGCACGATCACCAAGGCGTTGCCGACGATCAGCACCAGGGCCTTGGCGAGCGTGCTGTCGGCAGCGTCCATCAGCGAGACGATGGCCGACGACAGGCCGGCGTGCGCGAGCGCGAAAGCGCCGACACGCGCGAACGACAGCGTGTTGATCATGATCTGCAGCGTCTTCTCGACCAGTTCGCCGAGGGCGGTCAGGCCCGCCACGGCGCGTCCTGCATGCAGCGCATGACCGACGCAGAAGTACAGCATGCCGGCCGCGGCCACGTGCCATGCATCTGGCTCCACCAGGGCCGCCAGCAGGCCGAGGTAGACGACGATCAGCCCCGCGTCGGTGAGCAGCCAGGCGCGCCACTGGCCGCGCCAGCCGGAGGCCAGCGCGCCCAGTCCGAGCCCCAGCGTGAGCAGCAGGGCGCCGCCGGCCAGCGGCGCCAGCAGCACCTGCAGCGGATCGTCCAGCGGATGCAGCCACAGCGCGGGCAGCGGATGGTGCAGGCCGAACACGCTGCCGAACAGCACACCGAACACTGCTGCCGACAGGCCGCCGACCATCAGCAGACGTGCGATCGGCGAGCGATCGCGCTGCCACCAGCCGGCGGCGGCGAGCACCAGCCCCTGGCCGACATCGCCGAACATGTAGCCGAACATCAGCGGCACGGCGATGGCGAGCAGCCAGCTCGGATCGGCCTCGCTCGACGACGGCATGCCCAACGCGCGGCTGAAGAGTTCGAACGGCCGTACCCAGCGCGGGTTGCTCAGCAGCAGCGGGGCCGGGCGGTCCTGGGGCGGCGCCGCGAAGCGCAGCAGTGCCCGCGCGCCGCTGTCGCGCAGCGCACGGGCCAGGCGCTCGCCCGACGCGTCGCTGGTCCAGCCGGTGATCCAGCACAGCAGTTCGCCGGATTCGAGCGCGTGCACGTGACGCAGCAGCCATTGCAGACGGTTGGCATCGCCGAGCGCACGCGCCAGGTCGTGGCGCGGCGGCAGTCCGGCGAGCGCGGCACGCAGGCGCCGCAGCTCGTGTTCGAGGTCCGCCAGCCGCTCTTCGAGCGACCGGACGAGGTTCGCGTCGGCGCTCTGCAGCCCGTCGGGCAGCTCGTGCACCGTTCCCTTCATCGAGGTGACCGTCTGCGCCATGGCCTGCAGTGCGTCGGGACGGCCGGCGACGAGCAAGTGCACCACACCGGCGATCGACAGCTCGCGGCACACCAGCGCGTCGGCCGCGGTGCCTCGCGGCAGCGCCTGTGCGGCCGCCGCGCCTGACGGCAGCACGAACAGGCGCACCTGCAGCCACGGGCCGGCCCCGGCCAGTTGCGACGGCAGCGGCGCAGCCTGCCCGAGCACCGGCAGCACACGTTGCCAGAGCCGCCATTCGCGCTGCTCCCGCTCGCCCCGCTGCAGCGCGCGGATCAGCGGCTCGGCCTCTTCGGCCCAGGCGCGGATCGTCGCCAGGCTGCGCTGCAGCGTCGCCACCGGCGCCTCGGGAAAGGCCGAAGGACGGCAGTGCTCGGGTGCGGGCCAGTAGGCGTGATGGCGAGCCGACAGCTCGACGTACTGCGCCAGCAGCGGCATCACGTCGCCGAGGGCGGCCGGCAGACCCACGCTGGCGCGGGGCTCCAGCTCGACCGCGCCGGTGCGCGCCAGGGCTTCGAGCACCAGCGTCGCGTCGTCGCGCGCGGCGAGGATCTCGAACCAGCGGGCCGGCAGCGGGCGCAGCATCAGGCCAGCTTCCAGTGCCCGAACAGCCGACGGCGCAGCAACTCGGCGCGCAGCCGCTCGAGGTCGAGTGCGCACAGCGCGAGATGGGCGAACACCGCTGCAGGCTGCAACGCCGCCCGGCGCAGCAGCAGCGTCAGCCTGGCCTGCAGCTCGCCGCGCAGCCGCCAGCCCTGGCCGGCCTGCGCCTCGGCGAAGTCCTGGTGATGCTCGACGAGCAGGTCCACCAGCCGCGTCAGCATCTCCTGGGCATCGCCGCGCGGCCGCGGCAGGCGGCGCTGCCAGGCGTCACGCCATGCCGCGCCGAAGGATCGCGGCGCCGCCCACGCGCCGGCCAGGTCCGCTGCCGGCCCCGTCGCGAGCATGGCCTGCCGCGCCGCCGGCGTGGCTGCGCACAGCGCCCGCCAGCGATCGTCGTCCTCCATCCAGGTCATCGGCGTGCCGCCGCGGGCCAGGTGCTGCAGCAGCGCGAGGTCGGGCAGCAGCGTGCACCAGGCGAGCGCCGGCCGCCACTCGCCGGGCATCCAGGCGACCAGTTCATCGACCAGGGCGCGCCAGTGCCGGCGCAGCACCGCCTCGACCTGATGCGCGTCGCTGTCGGCCGTGATGCCGACCAGCCAGGGCCGCAGCGCGGTACCGCGCGCGAGCTCCAGCAGGGGCGAGAAGTCGCGCATCACCTCGATGCGCCGCCATGCCGCAGCGTCCAGCCGCTGGCCGTGGCGGGCATGCACCCTGGCATGCGCGTATTCGTGGCTGCCGCACGCGATCACGGCGGCCCCCCCGCGAGATGGCGTGCCAGCGCTGCGACCGCGTCCTGCAGGAGCGTACGCTCGCCGGCGGTGAGCGGAGACGCCTCGTCCAGCGCAGCGCCCTCGGCATCGATCTCGGCCAACCGGGCGGCGATGTCGCGCTCGAAGGCGTCCGTCACGCAGCGCATGCGACGCTCGACGCGTTCGCCCGTCGCGCGCGCCGAACGGCGCGCCTGCTCGGCGATCTCGTCCGTCTCGGCGCGCGCCTGCTCGATCGAGCGGCGTGCCTCCCTTTCGGCGCCGAGCACGCGCGCGATGGCCGCATCGGCAGCGGCGTTCCTGTCTTCGGCGTCAGCGATCTCTCTCACCGTCCTCCCAGGCCTCTGCATTGCACGGGCACTCCCTCCCGCTGCCGTGTCGCCACAGTATTGCGACTCGGCCGCGCGGTCAGCGTTGACACGCGTCAACCCGCGAACCGTCGATGCCGAGCGCTCTGCCCCGACCGCGTCGGCCGGCCGATGGCATGCGGCCTGCGCCGCGGACCGCGCGGGCACCCTTGACCTCGCGCAATCGGCGCGGCGGCAGTCGCTCAAGAATCGGTCACCGGCTTCAAGCCGCACAGGAGGCACCGATGAGCGACCACGTGGGCGACGTGAGGAAGTACACCGACAGGGTCAACGAGGCGGCCGTGGCAGCCATCGTGAAGTACTGCGGCATCGCCTTGCAGAACGCGGACTCGTCCCTGGTGGCGAGTTCGGACCCGAAGGAGCTGAAGACCGTGCGCGAGGGCTTCGCGGCGAGGAGGCTCGGCCTGAGCGCCGAAGCCGCCGACGCCGGCATGAGGGTCGCCATCGAGAAGATGAAGGCGGCGCCGCACAAGAGCCGCGTGACCTTCTACTACCTGCTCGCCGAGGCCAGCGGCACGCTGGGCCGGCTCGGCTAGCGCAGGCTGCGCCGCAGCGCCTCGACCAGCGCGTTGGGGTGCTCCAGGCCTTCGTAGGTGGGCGGCATGTCGTCAGGCAGGCCGAGCAGCGACGTGACGGCCAGCCGCGCGGCATGCACCGAGTACTCGACGGTGTAGACCACGTCGGCCGGGATCTCGCAGTACTGGCCGACGAAGGCCAGGTTCGCCGTGCCCGGCGGGATCACCGCGGGCCGGTCGCCGCGCGTGCGCGGCATGAACTGGCTGGTGGTGTACGGCAGCAGGCAGGGAATGCAGTTCGAGGCCTCCAGCAGGGCCGGCATGTGCTCCTGAAATCCCAGTTGCGAGAACAACTCGACGAGGATCTCGCGGCCGCTGCACTCGGACATCTTCTTCGGCACGAAGTCGCCGGCGCGGTCTGGGAACAGCCCGTAGCCCCACCACACGCCGCAGCCCTCGGGCTGCCCGGCGTAGGCCGGCGAGTGGTAGAGGTGGAAGGTCAGCATCCAGCTCGAGCTCTTCAGCGTCACCAGGCCGCCGCGGCCCTCGGCGCTGCCGCTGAAGCGCTCCATCAGCGCGGCGAAACGCCGTGGCGACTCGGTCACCGTGAAGGTGATCCATGACGTCCGGTCGACATGGCCGCAGAAGGTCCAGGGCCGGCCGAAGCGGCTGTCCTGCTCGGCCAGCCGCTTCCACAGGGCCCAGGAACCCTCGTCCGCATCGGCGCGCGGCGGCGGCGCGGCGTCCATCGAGCCGAGGCTGGACGCAGCGGTCATCGAGCCGAGCGTGACGATGACGAGGTCGTGCTCGCCGACCGCGATCTCGCTGCTTCCCGCCGCGCGCTGGCAGCGGATGTGCCGCACCGCCTTCACGCCGTCGCGGCGCTCGAAGCCCAGGTCCGTCACGCGCACGCCGGCCTCGAAGCGCACGCCCTGCTGCTGCAGCCAGCGCAGCATCGGCCGCACGATCGAGTCGTGGCCGTTGTAGCGGGTCGACTGGATGATCTGCATCGTCTCGAGATCCGGGAACAGCCGCAGGAAGCGCAGCAGGTAGCGCCGCAACTCGGCCGCGCTGTGCCAGGTCTCGAAGCCGAACATGCTGCACCACATCGCCCAGAAGTTCGAGGCGAAGAAGCCGGCGTCGAAGCATTCGTCGATGCGCCTGGCACCGAGGGCATCCTCGCTGCCGAGCATGAGCCTGGCGAGGTCGGCGCGGTCTCGGTTGCGCAGGCCCCAGTCGGTCGGATCGACGATGCGGCCGCGATCCACCAGGCGCGCCTTGTCGTACCAGGGCGTCGCCTGCCAGAACTCGAAGGTGTCCTGCGTGATCGACTTCGCCGGATCGTCGAGCGAGGGGATGGCGTCGAGCAGCTCGTAGGTGAGCACGTAGGCCGGCCCGAACATGCGGCTGCCGCGCATCGAATAGCCCTGCTCGGCGGATCCGCCCGCGTCGAGGCTGCCGCCGAACTGCGCCGCCTCGAGCACGTGGATGTCGGTGCCGCTCATGCCGCCGTCGCGGATCAGGTAGGCTGCTGCCGCCAGCGACGCGATGCCCCCACCGACCAGATAGCAGCTGCGTTGCTTGCCCTGCGCCACGGCCTGCTCCTTCTCTGTGCACTGCGCACGCGCAAGCCTGCGCCAACGCGAGCGGCGCGCATTGCGCGCGCGCAAGGTCGATGCAGGGGCGGCGGCGCTAGGCTGGCTGAACGAACCGGAGCACGGCAGAGCATGAAGGCATTGAGTGGTGTGGATGGCGCGTTCCTGCACCTGGAGACGCCCGAGACGCCGATGCACGTGGCATCGCTGCACCTGCTCGACCTGCCGGCCGGCCACGACGGCGACTTCCATGCCGAGCTGAAGCGGCAGATGGCGCGGCGCATCCACCTCGCGCCGATCTTCACGCGCAAGCTCGCGCCGATGCCGCTGCAGTTCGCCAACCCGGTGTGGGTGGCGGACGAGCAGGTCGACCTCGACTACCACGTGCAGCGCATCACGCTGCGCCGCCCCGGTACGGCGGCCCAGTTCGAGGACTGTGCCGGGCGGCTGCATGCGGAGTTGCTCGACCGCAGCCGACCGCTGTGGCGCATGGTCGTGATCGACGGTCTGCGCAGCGGCCAGGTCGGCCTTTACATCAAGGTGCATCACGCGGTGCTCGACGGCCAGGCCGGCGTGCTGCTGTCCAGCGCGCTGTTCGACCTCACGGCGACGCCGCGGCGCCTGCCGCGCGGCACCGCGTCGCACGCCGAGCACCCGGGCATGGCCGAACTCGCCGCGGCGGCACTGAAGCACGACGTCGGCCAGTACATCAAGCTGCTGCGCCACCTGCCCGGGGTCGTGACGGCGCTGGCCGGCCTGCTCGGCCCGCCGGCCAAGCCGGGCCGGGGCAAGCTCGGCGAGAACTTCTCGTTCGGCCCGAAGACGCCGCTGAACGTGCCGATCAGCGGCGAGCGCGGCTTCGCGGCATGGTCGGTGCCGCTGGACACGCTCAAGCAACTCGCGACCGTGCACCAGGCCAAGCTCAACGACATCGTTCTCGCGCTGTGCAGCGCTGCGCTGCGGCGCTATCTCGAAGGGCATGGCGGCGTGCCGAAGAAGCCGCTGATCGCGACCATGCCGATCTCGCTGCGCGAAGCCGGCAACGTCGAGTACACGACGCAGGCCACGCTCAGCCTGGTCAACCTGCACACGCACATTGCCGACCCGGTGAAGCGCCTGCGTGCGATCCGCGATGCGGCCGGCGCGGTGAAGGACTTGGCCAGGCATGCGCGCGGGCTGATCCCCACCGACTTCCCGTCCATCGGCGTGCCGTGGCTGCTGCGCGCATTCGCCGCGCTGTACGGCAGCCCGGCGGTGACCGGCACCCTGCCGCCGATCGCCAACGTGGTGATCTCCAACGTCCCCGGGCCGCAGGTGCCGCTGTATGCGGCCGGCGCTCGCGTGGCGAGCTACTGGCCGCTGTCGATCGTCGAGCACGGCCTGGGGCTGAACATCACGGTGATGAGCTATGCCGGCGCGATGGGCTTCGGCTTCACCACCGCGCGCACCGCCGTGCCCGACGCCCGCGCGCTGTCGGCGGCGCTGCACGCTTCGCTGGACGAGCTGGTGGCCGCCAGCCGGACCGCACCGCGCCGCCGCCGAGGCGCCGCAACCGACGAAGGGTGACGATGCGCCAGCTGAGCGGACACGAGGCGATCTTTCTCTACGCGGACTCGGCGCACGCCAACGCCAACATCACGTTCGTGCAGATCTACGACCAGCGCACCGCGCCGGGCGGCAAGGTGCGCTTCAAGGACATCCTGGCGCACATCGAGAGCCGCCTGCACCGTTCGCCGGTGTTCCGCAGCCGGCTGCTGCGCGTGCCGCTGGAGCTTGACTACCCGTACTGGATCGAGGACGAGCACTTCGACCTCGAGTACCACGTGCGTCACATCGCCCTGCCCAAGCCGGGCGACTGGCGCCAGTTCTGCATCCAGGCCTCGCGCATCCATGCCCGCCAGCTCGACCTGAACCGTCCGCTGTGGGAGATCTACGTGATCGAGGGGCTGGACAGCCTGGCCGATCTGCCGCCCGGCAGCTTCGCGGTGCTGACCAAGGTCCACCATGCCGCCATCGACCCGCAGACGCGCAACGAGCTCGTCGAGGTGCTGCACGACACCCGCGCGCGCCCTCCCCGGCCGGAGCCCGCGGAACCCTGGTTCCCGGAGCCGGCGCCCAGCGCGACGCGGCTGATGGTGCGCGGCGCGCTGAACTCGATGCGCTCGCCGCTGAAGCTGATGGCGCCGGTCGCGCGCCTCGTACCCGCGGCCATGGCCTTCGCCGGCGACCTGCTGCATCCCGAGCAGCTGGCGGCGACGCGCTTCAACGCCGTGGTCTCCGCCCATCGCGTGTTCGAGACGCGACGCTTCACGATCGAGGAGTTCGAACGCATCCGCGGTCTCGTCGAGGGCGCCACGCTCGAGGACGCGGTGCTGACGGTCTGCGCCGGCGCGCTGCGCTGCTACCTGGCGTCGCACGGCGAACTGCCCGACACCGACCTGGAGGCGATCGTGCCGACGCGCATGGGCGGTGCCAAGGCGCAGTCGGCGGCGATGCGCGTGCAACTGGGCACGCGGCTGGCCGATCCGGTCGAGCGGCTGGAGTGGATCCACGGCCAGACCACGTCGCCGCGCACGCTGGCCCGCGCCGTCGCGGCGCGCGAGCGCAGCGACATCGGCGAGCACGCGCCGGCCGCCACGCTGGCGCTGACCGGGCGGCTGTTCGGCCGGGCAGCGCCCGAGACGCGCAGCGGCATGCCCCTGGCGGCCTGCACGATCACCAAGGTGGCCAGCCCGCCCAGGCCGCTGTACCTCGACGGCGCGCGCCTGGCCTACTTCTCGGCCATCCTGCCGATCTCCGACGGCATGGGGCTGTCGTTCGCAGTGACACGCTACGACGGACGCATCGTGATTTCGCCGACCTCCTGCCGCGAACTGATGCCCGACCCGCAGGCCTTCGCGCAGTGCCTGCGCGACAGCTTCCAGTCCTGCCTTGCGCGCGCGCGGCCCGCCACGAGGCGCGGCGTCAGGCCGCCGCGGCCGCGGGCGTCAGCAGCCGGTACAGACGGCCCATCGGCCCCGAAGGCCGGAAGCGGCGCCAATGCCCCTCGGGCTGCGACAGGCGGTCGGCGACGATCCACAGCACCAGGGCGTTGAAGCCCAGCCCGATGTGGCTGCCCGGGACGCGAATGTTCTCGTGGCGGCTGGGGTCGCCTTCGATGGTGGCTTCCTGCGGCGGCACGACGCCGTCGCCAAGCGAGTACAGGCAACTCAGCGGCATCGGCAAGTCCTTCTTCTCGCGCAGCTTCTTCGCCTGCGGCTGCATCGCGTGGGCGGTCGGCCCCATTGGGTGCGCGATCAGACGGTACATCGCCTTGACCAGCGGCGGCGAGGCACTGCCCTCCGGGTCGACGCTGACGGGGCTGCCCAGCGTCACCACGGATCGCACGCAGTCCGGCACCTGGTGCGCCCCGTACAGCGCGAACACGCCGCCGAGGCTCCAGCCGACCAGGCTGACCTTGCGCCCGGTCTTGTGGCGCAGATAGCGGATCTTCTGCTCCAGCGCCTTGGCGTGCTTGGCATGGAAGCCGATGTTGCGCCCCAGGCCCCAGGTCTCGACCGCGTAGCCGCGGTTGCGCAGGAACAGTTGCAGGCCGACGAGCGAGAGCTCGCTGCCCATGAACCCCGGCAGCAGCAGCACCGGGTGGCCGTCGCCGCGCGGCGCCCTCATCAGCACCGGCAGCGCGCCGGGCAACGCGGCCAGCTCGATGAGCGCGCGCCACTCCAGGGCGGAATGCGCGGGGCTGGGCCGGCCGGTGTGGGGATGACGAGTCGCCATGCACTTCTCCGGGGCGTCGCCGCCCCGTTGCGGACGATACCGCGTCCCGCGGTGCACGGGTCGGTCCGAGCCGGCGCGGAGATGCGCTCGCGCAATCTTTTCGCGCGCCGATAATGCGGCGCATGCCCGCCGCGAGCCCCTCCCCCTCGGCGCCCCTGCGCCAGGCGCGTCGCGCCTGGCGCCTGCTGCACGTCGATTCGCCGCAGTCGCGGCGCCTCGCCGAAGGCGCCCTCGATGCCGCGTCGCGCAGCGGCGACGACAGCGCAGAAGGCTGGGCGCGCATCACGCTGGGCTACCAGCAGCTCTACTTCGGCACCGTGGCCGAGGCCGGGCGAGAGCTGAAGCGGGCCCGGCAATGCTTCGAGCGTGGCGGCGACCGCGCCGGCCACCTGCTGGCCAGCGCCGCGCTGGCACGCTCGATGTGGCGCGAAGGCCGCGTGCGCGAGGCACTCGCCGCGGTGCTGCCGCTGCGCGAGGAGGGCGTGCGCGTGCTGCGCCACGACCAGCGCGGCGTGCTGCTCAACACCATCGCCGGCTGCTACTCGGCGCTGGGAGAGTCCTCGCAGGCCTTCGCGCACATGTTCGAGGCGTTGCGCGATGCCGGCCCGTCGCGTGGCCACGGCTTCGACACCGTGCTGCACTGCAACCTCTCGCACGAGCTGCTGCAGATCGGCGACTACGAGCACAGCCTGCAGCATGTCCAACAGGGGCTGGCCGGCTGCGCGCGGCTGAAGAACGCGCGACTGCTCGGCGTGCTGCTCATCAACCGCGTGGTCTGTCTGACCGAACTGGGCCGCGCGGCGGAGGCGCTGCCCGACGTCGCCGCGGTGCTTGCCATGCCGGCGGGCCCGGCCGGTCGCGGCAGCATCGAGCCGGCCTTCGAGACGCTGGCCATCGCCGCCCTGCGTGCCGGGGAGATCGGGCTCGGCGCCGAACTGGTGGAGCGTGCGCGCGCGAGCGGCGTCTCGCCGATCGCCGACGAACGCGTCGAACGCGTCACCGCCGCAGGCCTGCTCGCCCTGGCGCAAGGCGACGCATCGGCGGCGTTGCGCGCGCTGGAGGCGGCCCGCGAGGAGGCCGGCCGCGATGACGTCGACGGCCTGTCGGTGCGCATCCGTGCACAGTACTTCGCCGTGCTCGGCGACGCGCACGAGGCCGCGGGCGGGGCAGCGGCTGCGCTGGACGCGCTGCGCCAATGGCAGCGGCTGTACCGCGCGCAATCGCAACTCGCCTCGCGCGCGCGCTACCAGGCCGCCACGCTGCAGACCGAACTGCTGCGACTGCAGCACCGACTCGACGAGAACGACGCGCGTCGCCGCCGCACCGAGCGGGACCGCGCCGAACTCGCCACGATCAACGCGCAGCTCTCGACCAAGATCGAGGAAGTTCAGTCGTTGCAGCAGGCGCTGCGCGAGCAGGCGGTGCATGACCCGCTGACCGGCCTGTTCAACCGCCGCCACCTCAACGACACGCTGCCCACGCTGTTCGCGCTGGCGCGCCGCGAGGGACAGCCGCTGGCGCTGGCCCTCATCGACCTCGATCACTTCAAGCGCATCAACGACCTGCACGGACACGCCGCCGGCGACGGGCTGCTCGCCGCCTTCGGCCGGCTGCTCGCTGGCCAGGGCCGCAGGAGCGACGTGGCGTGCCGCTACGGCGGCGAGGAGTTCTGCCTGCTGATGCCGCGCACCACCGCCGACGGCGCGCGGCGCAAGGTGCAGTCGCTGCTGCGCCGCTGGCGCGCACAGCGCTTCGAACTGGAGGGCGACGTGCTGGAGGGCCTGAGCTTCTCGGCCGGCGTTGCCGACACCCTGCTCGCGCCCGCTTCGCCCGACGCGCTGCTCAGGGCCGCGGACGACGAGTTGCTCGCCGCCAAGCGCGACGGTCGCAACCGTGTGGGCATGGCTGCGGCGCGCATGCCGGGCAGCGCGGCCGCGGCCCGCGAGGCGAGCCTGCAATGAAGCGCATGATGTGCGCGGTCGCCGCGGTGAGCGTGATGGGGTGCATGCAGATGAACGAGAGCCAGGCGCAGACGCCACCGCTGGGGCCGCCGGAGGCGACGTTGGCCGCGATGCGCGCCGATGCCGCCATGCGCGCCAGCGTCACGGTGGCGGACGTGCACATCGAGTCGACGCAGTCCGTCACCTGGCGCGACGCGTCGCTCGGTTGCCCGCAGCCCGGCATGATGTATGCGCAGATCCTGGTGCCCGGCTGGCGCGTGGTCATCGCCGCCGGCGGCAAGCGGCTCGACTACCACGTCGGTCGGCGCGGCAACTGGCTGCGCTGTCCGGCCGACCGCGTGCAGGAGCCGCTGCCGGGCAATCCGGCGGTCTAGGGCTTCAAGCGCCGCAGCTCTGCCACTGCCGGCTGTACGCACTCGCCGGCTTCACCACGGTGGTCTCGCCGACGGCATCGCGCCAGCGGCGGCCGAGTTCGGTCTCGAGCCGGAAGGCGTACTTCTCGAAGAAGGCGGGGAACATCTCGCCGCCGCGCGTGCCCACCGCGTGGAGCTGGTCGCGCCCGGCGTCCCATTCCAGCAGGATGGCGGCAAGCGGCTGCGGTGCGGGGCCGGCGATCACGCTCGCGCCGCGCGCCGGGTCGTAGCGCGAGTTGTCGCCGCAGCAGTGGATCACCTGTGCCGGTTCGCCGGCGCCCCCGCGGCGCACGCCGATGAAGCTCAGCGCCGGCGTGGGGTACATCAGCTTGTGCGCGCAGATCGCGGAAAAGGCGACGATGCGGCGGCCCGCGCCGACGCCGGCGGGCGCCGCATAGTGCTGCTTCGCTTCGGTGACCAGTTCGGTGTCGCGCACCGCGCCGTCGAGCGCGAGCAGGAACACCGGCGAGGCGACGAAGGGGTAGTTGAAGAGCAGCGGCTCGCCGGCCTTCACCTGCTTCGCCGAGACAGGCTGGCCGTTCGGGTGCACGAGCAGCGAGCGCGGGTGGCGTTGCGCATCGCCGGCCAGCGTCGGCAGCATCCCCGACGCCGCCCACGCCCCCGCCACGCAGGCGGCCTGCTGCATCAACGTCCGGCGCGCGTCGTTCGCCGGGCCGTCGTCGAAGGAACGAGGTTCGCAGGCATCGTGCTGCATGGCCTGCAACGTACACGACTCGGCGCATGGCCGCAATTGCGCACCGCGCAAAAAAAGACCCCGGGGCCGAAGCGCCGGGGTCTGGCAAGCAGCGCATGGGCGCGCTGCGAGGTCGTTCAGGGCGTGTCGACGCGCACGATGGTCGGGCTGGGCAGGCCGCCCGCGCCGCCGTAGGCCACCGCGCCGAGGTACTTCGTCGCCGCGGCCAGGCCGGTGAAGTTCAGCGACACCGTGCCGGTGGCGCCGATGGTGGCGGCGGGCGGTGCGCTGACCGTCATGTTGCCGGCATCGGCGACGCCGAGCAGCCAGGTGTGCAGCTTGAACGGCGAGCTGCCGACCACGCCCCAGCCCTGCACGACGACGGTGTAATTGCCCGCCGCCGGGTTGCTGAGGTTCACTTCCTCTGCCGAGGTGCCGCTGCCGCTGGCGCCGACCTGTTGACCGGCGTTGTTGAACACGCACAGGTCGATGTCTGCACCCGCCGACACGTCGGCGTCGAACAGCGAGAAGCGCGCGTAACTCGTCCCGGGCGGAACCACCACCGGGATCAGCTGGGCGTTCGGCGAGCTCAGCGAGCAGGCGCCGTTGCTCGGGTCGTCGGCCACGTTGCCGGCACTGATCGCCGCGGGCACCAGGCCGCGCGCCGTGGCGCTGAACGGCCCGTCGTAGCCGAAGGTCAGGCCGTAGCTCGTCGCCGCGCCGTTGCTCGACACCTGCGCCGGCGCTGCCAGCGCGACCGGTCGCACGACCATCGGCACGCGCACGACATGCCCGGCACCGTCGGACAGCGTGAACTGACCACCGGTGTAGTTGTTCAGCGCGGCCGCGGTGCGCAGGAAGGACAGCGTGATGGTCTTGGTCTCCCCAGGCAGGATCTCGAAAGGCGCCGGCGGCGTCACCGCGAAACCGCCCATGCCGGTGACGCTGGCCGTGTAGGTGGCCTTCACGGCACCGACGTTGGTGACGCGGCGCTTCACCGTCTGCACGCCCGCCATGTCGCCGATGGCGATCGAGGCGCCGTTCAGGTCGCTGGCGTCGGTCGAGTAGCCGGCATTGCGCAGCGCGTTGCAGGTGGCCGGACCGACACCGCTGGTGGTGCCGCAGAGGAAGGCCAGCCAGTCGTTCCACGAATGATCGAACACCAGGCCCGGGTCGAGCGCGGCATTCGGCGACACATGGCCCGCGCCCTGGCGGAAGATCAGCACCGGGTTGGTGTTCGGCGCCGGCGTGCCGCCGTCGAGCACGTCGTAGGCGGTGGTCATCAGCGCCGACTTGATCGCCATCGGCGACCAGCCGGGCTTGGCCTGCTTGAACAGCGCCGCGAGGCCGGCCACGTGCGGGCTGGACATCGAGGTGCCGCTGAGCAGGTCGAACAGCTTGCCGCCATGGCCCATCGGCGAGACACCAGCAAGGATGTCCTGGCCCGGGGCGATGAGGTCCGGCTTGAGCAGGTCGCCGCCGCCGGCGCGCAGCGGGCCGCGCGACGAGAACGTGGCCGTGAGCGGCGCGACGGCGTCGAACACGATCGTCGCGGCGTTGATCTCCGCAGTGGCGCCGGCCGTCGCCGCATAGGCGTAGATCGCCGCGCGGTCGGTGCTCTGCACGTGCACCGTCGGCACCTCGTGGAAGTCGGCGTTCAGCGAGCTGACGCTGGTGTTGGCGAGGATCATGCCCACGCCGCCGGCCTGCTTCACCGCGAGGCTCTTGTTCACGCGTGCCGTGACGCCGCGGTCGCAGACGACGATCTTGCCGTTCACCTTGGCCGGGTCGAGCACCGCCGTGCCGCCGGTGTCGATGGCCGCGAAGCACAGCGCCACCGCCGCCGGGTCGGCGCCGGGCAGGGCCGCGTCGCTGGCCGCGATCAGCGGGCTGCTCGGCAGCGCCTGCGCGATCGACGCACCCTGGTAGGTCACGCCGTTGCCCAGCGTCACCGAGCCACGGCCGTCGCGCGGGTGCGTGCCGGCCGCCACCGTGGTCAGCCAGGGGCCGGGGTGCGCCACCGTCGCCGATGCCGGACCGCTGTTGCCGGCCGAGGCGGCAACGAACACGCCGGCGTCGGCGGCGAACAGGAAGGCCAGTTCCACCGGATCGAGGAAGTTGGTCAGCGAGCCGCTGATGGAGAAGTTGATCACGTCCACGCCGTCGGCGACGGCCTGGTCGATCGCCGCCACCGAGTCGCTGTTGAAGCAGCCGCCTTCGTCGCCGGTGCCCCAGCAGACCTTGTAGGCCGCGATGCGCGCACGCGGCGCGATGCCGCTGATGGCGCCGAACACCGAGGCCGGGCCGCTGGTCGCGACGTTCTGGTTGCCGCCGGCAGTGGTGGCGGTGTGCGTGCCGTGGCCATCGAAGTCGCGCGGCGAGAGGAACTCGTAGGGCAGTTCCGCCCTCACGCCGGCATTGCCGCCGAAGCCCTCGTTGTAGTAGCGCGCACCGATCAGCTTCTGGTTGCAGTTCGAGGCGGTGAACTGCTCGCCCGGCGTGCACCTGCCATTCCAGCCGGGGATCTGCTGGTAGCCGAGCTTGCCGTCCCGGGTGCCGTTGCCGTTCACGTCGGTGCGGTCCGACAGGCTGGCGTGCTCGGGCCAGATGCCGCTGTCGACGATGCCGATGACCACGCCCTCGCCCTTCACGCCCGTGCGCTCCCACAGGCCGCCGGGGCCGGCGAGGCCAAGGAAGCTCGGTGTGTCCGACGTCTCGAGGCGGCGCCTCTCGTCGCGGCTGACCGACAGCACGCCGGCCGTGGTGGCGAGCTTGGCGGCCTGCGCCTCGCTCAGCTCGGCGGCGAAACCGTTGAACACGAAGCCGTAGCTGTAGGCCTTGCGCCCGCCGCCCACCGAGGCGAGCAGCGCGTCGTGGCGGCCGCTCAGGTAGCCGAAGTAGTTGACGACGTCGGGGTTGGTGGAGTCGATCTTCCTGCCCTGGGCCGGCTTGGTGGCCCTGTAGCCGGCGATGCCGCCCTCGTAGGCGACTACGGGGTCCTCGACCAGCTGCACGATGTACAGGCGGTTGGTGGCACGGCCCGACGCGATGTCGGTCTGCGCGGCGATGGCCTTGCTGATCGCCTCGCCGCGATTGGCGGCCTGCGGTGCGGATCGGTCGGCGTCGGCGGACCCTCCTCCGCCGCATGCCACGAGCAAGGCCGACGCGACCGATGCCAGCGGCATCGCCCAGCGGCGGCTCTGGATGGAACTTCTTCTCACCTGATTCTCCTTCGTTGGGTCCGCGGGCCGATCGGGCCAGGGCGGCGCTCTGGTTTGCACCATCTCCCCCCTTCGTTGTGGAAGGGATGAACGCCCATTTCGTCACGACTGGTCACATGGCGTCAATGGCCGTGAGCGTTGGCCCGAGGGTTTGACCACCCCCGCGTTCATGGGGGATCTGTGCAGATCGCCCGGTTCAGCGGTGCCCTGCCCACGAGGCGCCGAGCCGGTCGCGCAGCGCCGTCTTCAGCACCTTGCCGTAGTTGTTCTTCGGCAGCTCGTCCACCATCACGTACCGCTTCGGCCGCTTGAAGCGCGCCAGCTGCGCGAGGCAGTGGGCGTCCAGCGCCTCGGCCGTCACCTCCGCTCCGGGCTGCGCGACGACGAAGGCGACCACCACCTCGCCCCATTCGGCATCGGGCGCCCCCACCACCGCGGCCTCGGCCACGCCGGGCGCGGTGAGCAGCACCTCCTCCACCTCGCGCGGATAGATGTTCGAACCGCCGCTGATGACCAGGTCCTTGCTGCGGTCCTTCAGCGTGAGGAAGCCGTCCTCGTCGAGGCAGCCCACGTCGCCGGTGAACAGCCACCCTTCGCGGACGGCCGCGGCCGTCGCCTTGGGGTTGCGCCAGTAGCCGGCCATCACGCTGTCGCCCCGCACCAGCACCTCGCCGATCTCGCCGACCGCCAGCTCGCGGCCCTCGCTATCGGCGATGCGCAGGCGCACCGGCGTCTGCGCCACGCCCACCGAGGCGAGGCGCTCGACGTGGCGCGGGTGGCCGAAGTCGGCGAGCTGCGCGCGGGACAGCGAGGTGGCCACCATCGGCGTCTCGCCCTGGCCATAGATCTGCACGAAGCGCGGCCCCATCACGGCCAGCGCGCGCTGCATGTCGGCCACGTACATCGGCGCGCCGCCGTAGACGATGGTCTTGAAGCTGCGCGCCGCGTCGCCGGCCGCCAGCCCCGCCTTCGCGGCATGGTCGACGAGGCGCTTGACGATGGTCGGCGCGGCAAAAGTCGACAGCGGCCCGAGTGCCGCGCCGAGCGCGAACAGCTCGGCCGCATCGACGCCGCCGGAGGCCGGCACCACGTGGCGCGCGCCGGCCATCAGGTGCGGGATCGCGTACAGGCCGACACCGTGCGACATCGGCGCGGCGTAGACGATGGCGTCGTCGCGCGACACCGCATCGACGTCGGCGAAGTAGGCCAGCCCCATCGTCATCAGGTTGCGCTGCGTGATCATCACGCCCTTGGGCCGGCCGGTGGTGCCGCTCGTGTAGAACAGCCAGGCGGTATCGCCCGCGGCACGCTCGGCGATGGCCACCGCGGCCGGGTCCGCCGCCGGCGCCAGCAGCGCGTCGGCCTCGGCCGACTCGACATCGATCTGGCGCTGCACGCCGGCGAGCGGCTCCGGCGCCACGTCCCGCGTCACGAAGGCCCAGCGCGCCTGCGCGTGGTCGACGATCCACTCCACCTCGCGCGGGTGCAGCTTGGCGTTGACCGGCACGACGACGAGGCCGGCCCACCAGGCTGCCCACAGCAGCTCGAGGTAGCGCGGGTGATTGCGCATGAACAGGACGACGCGGTCACCGCTGCCCAGGCCGGCCGCGCGCAGGCGTTGCGCCGCACCGGCGCTGCGCGCTGCCCAGTCGCGGTAGCTCGCCCACGGCAAGGTGCCGTGGAAGACGGCGCTGCGTTCGGGCTGCAGCCGTGCCTGCTTGAGCAGCAGATGGGCGAGGCTCATGCTGTGTTCATCCTTGTGCACTTTGCGTGATGACCAGGCGCATCGTCGTGCCCTGCGGCCCGCTGGACACCACCTCCAGGCTGCCGCCATGCAGCGCCATCACGCGTTGAACGATGTGCAGTCCGAGGCCGCGCCGGCGGCCGCGCGCGTCCTTCTCGAAGCGCGGCGGCGACGGGTCGGAAATGCGCGGCAGGCGGTCGGCGGGAATGCCCGGTCCGTGATCGATCACGTCGAGGATCAGCGCCAGCGGCTCGTCGGAGTCCGACACACGCACCACCACCTCCGAGCCGGGTGGGCTGCAGCGCAGTGCGTTGGCCAGCAGGTTGCGCAACGCCAGGCGCATCAGGCCCGGATCCATCGACGCCGTGCGCGTGCTCGTCGCGCGATCGATGCGCACGCGGTGGGCCTCGCTGGGCGGCATGTCGGCGATGGCCACCTCGATGAGCGCGTCGATGTCGCTGTCCACCCCTTCGCTGGGCTTGCCGCCGACCAGCAGCGACGCCACGGCGAG
The DNA here is from genome assembly GCF_937952055.1 of uncultured Piscinibacter sp. Taxonomy (GTDB): domain Bacteria; phylum Pseudomonadota; class Gammaproteobacteria; order Burkholderiales; family Burkholderiaceae_C; genus Piscinibacter. The sequence continues at coordinate 192,045 of NZ_CALFYO010000019.1, read as the reverse complement.
CGTGTTGCCGATGCTCGCCTGCACCTCGCTGAGCACGATTTCGGCGCGGCGCAGCGGCTCGGCGGCGGTGAGCTTGCCATCGCGCGACAGCTCGACGCTGGCCGCGCGCAGCGCGGCCGAGGCATTGTTCAGCGGCTGGCGCACCTCGTGGGCCAGCACGTCGAGCATGTCGCTGCGTTCCTTCAGCTGGTCGAGCGTCTCCTCGCGCGCACGCTGCAGCGCGCGCATGGCGCTCGCCTCCGCCTCGCGCGAGTGCGCCAGCGCCTCGGACAGCTCGGCCACCTCCCGGATCGGCTGGGTCGGCAGCGTGCCCGAGCGGCCCTGCAGGTGCGCATCGACCACGCCGCGCAGCTGCATGCCCAGCCGGCGGGCGACGTACAGCGACCCGGCGATGGCCAGCGCCGCGCACAGCACGCCGGCGACGAGGATGGCCATCATCGAATCGCGCACCTGCGCATGCAGCGCCGCCGAAGGGCGCCCGACGACGACGTGCCAATTGCGGCCCGGCACCCGCGCGACACTGGTGAAGACGGGGATGCCGTCCTTGGTGCTGGACTCGAACAGCGTCAGGCCCTGGCGCATCCCCTCCTGCAGGGCCGGTGTGGTGGACTGGCCGATGAAGCGCTCGGCGTCGCGGGAGCGGGCGACGATGACGTGGTTCTGGTCGACCACCGCGGCGGTCCAGTCTTCCGGCCAGGTCTGCTCGTTCAGCCAGTCGGCCAGCGACTCCAGGCGGATCACTGCGCGCAGCGCGTAGGCGCCCGCCGGCCCCATCGACAGCGGCATGCCGACGCCGACGACCCGACGTTGGCTCACCGCGCCCGTGACCAGCGGCGAAACCACCTGCCGCCCCTGCTCGAAGATCGGCCGCTGCAACTCCAGCAGCAAGGGTGATGGCTGCGGCAGTGGCGTGCCGAACGGTCGCAGCGTATTGAAGGGCTGGCGGCCGGCGGCATCGACGATGCTGATGCCGACGATGCGCGGGTCGGCCTCGGCGACGCGCACGGCCGTCGCGTAGAAAGCCGCCATGTCGCCGCGCCTCGCGCTGTCGGCCTGCGCCATCGCCCGCAGCGCGGCGAAGACGCTGTCGAGCTGGTGGCCGATGGCGCCGGCCGCGTCGGTGGCACGGCGCTGCAGCGCGGCCAGGGCCTGCGCCTGCTGCTCGGCGATCGCCCGGTGCATGCTGTACGCGGAGAAGGCCAGAAGCGGCAGCAGCGCGAGCAGGCTGACGAGTGCCAGCCAGGCGGCGACGCTCAGGCTCGCGCCCGCGCGCGGGGCAGCGTGCGGCGCTACGCTCGTGGGGGCGATTTCGTCGACGGGCATGTCCGGTGCGGCCGAACTCGCGCGGCCGTGCCGGATTGTGGCGTCAACGCACCCTGCGCCCGCTCAGCGCGACTGCGCCGGCACGGCCGCCGCGGCGCCGAGCTCCCGATGCAGCGCCACCACCGTGCCGATCATGATGAGCGCCGGCGCGCGCACGTCATGGCGTCGCGCCAGCTCGGGCAACGTGGCCAGGGTCCCGGTGACCGTGCGCTGCTCGGGCAGGGTGGCGCGCTCGATCAACGCCGCCGGCGTGTCGCCGGCCAGGCCGTGCGCCTGCAGCTGCGCGCTGATCACCGGCAGCGTGCCGACGCCCATGTAGATCACCACCGTCTGGCGCGGACGCGCCAGCAGCTCCCAGTCGAGGTCGACGCTGCGCGCCGTGCCCTCGCCGCGCAGGTGGCCGGTGGCGTAGACGAGGGCCTCGGCGTGGTCCCGGTGCGTCAGCGGGATGCCGCTGGCCGCGGACGCCCCCTGCGCCGCGCTGATGCCGGGGATCACCTCGAAGGGGATGCCCGCGGCGGCGAGGCCCTGCGCCTCCTCGCCGCCGCGGCCGAAGATGTAGGGATCGCCGCCCTTCAGGCGCACGAGACGCCGCCCGCTCCTGGCCAGCCGCACCATCAGCTCGATGATGCCGGCCTGCGGCAGCGTGTGATGGCCGCTCTCCTTGCCGACATAGACGAGGTCGGCCTGCGCCGGCACGAGCTGCAGCACTGCCTTGGAGACCAGGTGGTCGTACAGCACCAGGGTCGCGCTGTTCAGCGCGCGGGCGGCCTTCAGCGTCAGCAGCTCGGGGTCGCCCGGGCCGGCACCGACGAGCGTGACGCGCGCCGGACCCAGGCCGGTGCCGAGGCCGGGCGTGAACTGGAGGGGCTCGCTGAGCAGGGTCATGGCGTGCTTTCGCGCGATGGGTCGACGCACGCATTGCACGATCGGCGGCGCCTTGCCGCCTTGAACCAGTTCAAGACTTGGGCACGGACGCCCGGTTCAGCGCCCGGGGTAGGCGGCGAGCCGCTTGGCATCGAGGATCAGCACGTCGCGCTTGTCGATGCGCACCAGGCCGGCGGCCTCCAGCTCGTGCAGCACGCGCGAGAAGTACTCCGGCGTGAGCGACAGCCGCGAGGCCACCGTCGCCTTGCTCACCGGCAGCGACACCGTGATCACCTCGCCGCTGACGCAGTCCTCGGCGATCTGGTCACGCAGCAGGTAGCCGATGACGCGCTGCACGCCGCTGTGCAGCGCGTAGGCCTCGACGTCGTGCACCAGCCCGTGCAGCCGCCGCGAGATGCCGGCGAGCATGCGCATCGCGAAACGCGGGTCACGCTCGATCTCGCCGACCACGGCATCCTTCTTCACCGTGAGCAGCAGCGTGTCGGCCAGCGCCTGCGCGTTGATGATGTAGGGCTTGCCGGTGAACATCAGCGCCTCGGCGAAGCTGTTGCCGGGGCCGACCAGCTCGATCACCTTCTCCTGCCCGGCTGGCGAGATCGCGAACAGCTTGACCTGGCCGGTGACGGTGACGTGGAACTCCTCGCAGGGCTCGCCGACGCGGAACACCGTGTCGCCGCGCGACAGCCGGCGCAGCTGGCAGCCCAGCGCGAGCCGCTCCAGCTCGCAGCGGCTGAGGTCGGTGAACAGCGGCAGCACCGACAGGTAACGGGGCAGGTCGAAGGTTCGGGCTTCCACGGGGAGTCGGCGATGGGGCCGGGCGAGTGTCGGCGCCCGGACGGGACGGTTGCTTGATGCGCATCAACTCCGCGTCAGCCGCGCGTAGACGCCGGCCAGCCGCGCCGGCAGTTCGGCCGGCCGGCGCACCTGGGCCCAGCCGCCGCGGCCGAACAGGTGCGGCAGGTACTCGTGCGCTTCCTCGTCGATGGACAGGCAGAACGGCAGCAGCCCGGCCTGGCGCGCCTCGTGCACCGCGTGGCGCGTGTCCTCGAGGCCCCAGCGTCCTTCGTAGACGTCGAGGTCGTTGGGCTTGCCGTCTGTGAGGATGAGCAGCAGGCGCTGGCGCTCGGGGCGTGCGGACAGGCGCCTCGTCGCGATGCGCAGCGCCGCGCCCATGCGCGTGTAGTAGCCGGGCTTGACGGCGCCGATGCGCGCCTGCGCCGTCGCGCTCCACGCTTCGTCGAAACCCTTCAGGTGCTGCATGCGCACATGCTGCCGTCGCACCGAGCTGAAGCCGAGCATCTCGAAGGCGTCGCCGCCGCCGTCCAGTGCCTCGCCGAAGACGTACAGCGCGTCGCGGATCACGTCGATGACGCGCGCATCATCGTTCACGTGGGCGTCGGTCGACAGCGACAGGTCGGCCAGCAGCAGCGTCGCCAGGCTGCGTTCGCCGCGCGTGCGGCGCGCGAACACCGGCGGGTCGCGCGGCGCGGGTCGTCCGGCATCGTCCGCCGCGTGGCGCACCCAGGCGTCGAGGTCGATCGCCTCGCCGTCGGCGCAGTGGCGCTGCCAGCGCGGCGCGGCGCGCAGCACCTCGAGCCGCCGACGCACGCGCCGCGCGGTGGCGCGCAGCGCAGCGCTCGGCACGAAGCTCGCACCGGGCCGTGCGAGCAGCGTGATCGCTCGGCAATGGTCGGGGCGCAGGCGCTGCTGCTTCCAGTCCCACTCGGGCAACGATTCGCCCGCGCCCAGCGGCAGGTCGTCGACGCTGGCGCTGGGCAGGTCGAGGTCGAACCTGACCCGCGCCGCGCCAGCCTGTCCGTCGCGCGTGATGGCGAGCTGCTCCATGTCGTCGGCGGCGCGCAGCGCGTTGCCGTCGTCCTCGTCGTCGGTGGCGCGGTCCAGCGGCACGTGATCGGCCCAGGTCATCAGCTGCTCGGTCTTGGCCGGCAGCAGCAGCGGCGCAGGCCGGTCGCGCTGCGCCTCGACGCGGCGGGTGCGACGGCGCGTCGCGCTTCGATCGCCCGCGCCACGCTGCACGTGTGTCTCGGCACCCGGTGCCGCGACGCCGGTGCCCTCGGTCGGCGCAACGGCTTCCAGCCAGAGCCACACCGGGGCGACGTCCTGCGCCACGAGGTCCGGCCAGGCGATGGTCTCGCCGCACAGCGCCGCGCGCACCGCGGCCTCGGCCGCCGCGGCCGCACCGCGCAGCCGCGCCGGGTCGGGTCGCTGCGCCAGGTGCGCATCGCGCAAGCGCTGCCAGCGTGCGCTCAGGCCGGGACAGCGCCGCAGCGCCAGCGCGCCGGCCGCCACGTTGCCGGCCATCCAGTTCGATTGCGGCGCCCAGGCCGCGGCCAGTGCGGCCAGCCACAGGTAGAGATCGCGGTTGAGGCCGGCATCGTCGAACACCGCGATCAGCGGCGGCAACGCCAGCGTGTCGGCGTCCAGCCTCGTGGTGGCGGCGCGTTGCCCGCTGCCGGCGATCTTCTGCAGCCAGCCGCGCGGTCCGCCGATGCGCGCCTCGCCGGCCGGCACGACGCGCACGCCCTGGCTGCCGCCGACGGCGTGGAAGAGCATCGCCGCGGCGCGCTGCACCTCCTCGAGCGCCACGCCCCGGGCAGGGAAGGAACGGTCGGCCGCCCGGGTGATCAGGCGGTGCCAGCGTTCGCCGATCCACTCTTCCATGTCAGTGGCGCCGGGCTGCCCGAAGCCGCCGGGCCCCCCCACGGGGGGGCGTGAGCGTGAGCGCGCTCGGGGGTCTCATGTCGGCCTCAGCCGCGGTCCTCGCGGCGCTGGCGCAGCGTCTCGCGCACCGCGTCGAGCCCGACCTTCCACTCGAGGTTGGGCGTGCTGCCCTGCATCTCGTGCGAGCTCTCGCACGCGGTGAGGCACCGGCCGCACTGCACGCAGGAGAACATCATGCGCTTGATGTTGCGTGGCGCGAGGCGCATTGGGCAGGCCACGTCGCAGGCCGACCCGCCAGGCGCGTCCGCCGTCGCGCAGCTTCGGCAGTCACGCGCGCGCCCGCGGTCGAACGCGACCACCAGCCCCCTGGGGTTGGCCATCCAGGCCAGGCTCTGGAACAGCCCGACCGCGCAGCCGAAGCGGCAGAACAGGTGGCGCGCGAACATCAGTTCCAGCGTGAAGACGAGGGTGCCGACGACGATGAAGCGCGCCTGGTTGGGGCTCAGCGTGCCGGCGAACAGGTTGCCCCAGATCTCGCGCGGCGGCAGCAGGTAGGTCAGCAGCGTGATCGCCCACAGGAAGCCGAACACCGCACAGGCCAGCAGGAAGGCTGGCCACCAGCGGGCATCGGGCTGCCGGCCGGCGCGCAGCGTGCGGTGCCGGTCCCACAGGCTGAGCTTGCCGCTGGCCCGCTGCAGCAGCCCGTTGAGCGATTCGACCAGCGAGAAATGCGGGCACAGCCAGCCGCAGTAGAGGCGGCCGTAGCGCCAGGCCACCGTCAAGAAGGCGGCCACCAGGGCCAGCGCCGGCAGGATGGCGCGCCAGACGATGTTCAACGCCGCCTGCGTGGCGGAGATCTCGCCGCGCATGAAGTCATCGATGCCGAGCGACCAGCGACAACCCAGCACCCACAGCTGCGTTTCGTGCAGGTCGAAACGCAGCAGGTCGAGCGCCGGAGCGAACAGGAACAGCGCGAAGAAGCCGACCTGCAGGGCGCGCCGGCGGCGCCGCAGCCGCGCCTTGCGCAGACCCTGCCCGGCCATGCCGCGCACCGCCAGGGCGGCGCCTGCTTCAGGCATCGCCCAGCACCGCGCCGAGCACGTCGCCGAGCGCGCCGGCGGTGTCGGCATCGTCGGTCAGCGCGTCGACGATCGCCGCCGTGCAGGCCGCGCGCAGCGGCAGCCCGGCGACCACGAGCCGCGCCGCCATCACCAGCAGCCGCGTGCTCGCGGTCTCCTCGAGGTCGTGGTCGGTGAGGCGGCGCAGCGCCTGCGCCAGCGCGACCAGCCGCGCGGCGACCTGCGGCGTGCAGCCGCTTTCCGCCTCGACGATGGCGCGCTCCACCGCGGGTTCGGGGTAACCCAGCGTCAGCGCCACGAAGCGCTGCCGCGTGCTCGGCTTCAGGCCCTTGAGCAGGTTCTGGTAGCCGGGGTTGTAGGAGATCACGAGCATGAAGCCGGGCGCAGCGGGGATCAGTTCTCCCGTGCGCTCGACGGGCAGCACGCGGCGGTCGTCGGCCAGCGGATGCAGCACGACGGTGGTGTCCTTGCGCGCCTCGACCACCTCGTCGAGATAGCAGATCGCGCCTTCGCGCACCGCACGCGTCAGCGGTCCGTCGCACCAGACCGTGTCGCCGCCGCCGATCAGGTGGCGGCCGACGAGGTCGGCTGCGCTGAGGTCGTCGTGGCAGCTCACCGTCAGCAGCGGCCGGCCGAGCCGCGCCGCCATGTGCTCGACGAAGCGGGTCTTGCCGCAGCCGGTCGGCCCCTTGATGAGCAGGGGCAGCCGGCTCGCGTGGGCCTGCTCGAAGAGCAGGCACTCCTGCCCCTGCGCGGCGTAGTACGGCACCGCCGCGACGTGCCGGGCGCTGGCGAGTTCCATCGCATCCCCCCGGACTCAGGCCGCGGCCAGGCGGCTGGCGGGCTGCTCGGTCTCGTCGGCCGCAGGGCCGATGAAGAAGCTCGACAGGTAGGTCAGCAGCCCGGCGAGGAACATCACGCCGCCGGCCACGCGCACCCAGTAGAAGAAGCGCAGCTGGTCCTGCGTGGCCATGAAGGACATCGCGCCTTCGGTGGGCATGCGCTGCAGCCACACCTGCAGCACGCCGGCGCCGGTCAGCGCGAGCACCATCACGGCCATGCCGATGGTCATGATCCAGAAGCTCCACATCTCGGTGGCCTGCGCGCGCCGCGAATTGGCCTCGCGGCCGCGCAGGATGGGCATGGCGTAGCTGATCATCGCGATGACGACGAGCACGTAGGCGCCGTAGAAGGCGAGGTGGCCGTGCGCCGCGGTGATCTGGCTGCCATGGGTGTAGTAGTTCACCGGGCTGAGCGTGTGGATGAAGCCCCACAGGCCGGCGCCGAGGAAGCCCATCACCGCGGTGCCCACCGCCCAGAGCACGGCGGCCTGGTTCGGGTGCTCGCGCTTGCGCCGCTGCACCATGTTGAAGGCGAACAGCGTCATCATGAAGAAGGGGATCGGCTCGAGCGCGCTGAACACGCTGCCCACCCATTGCCAGTAGCCCGGCAGGCCGATGAAGAAGAAGTGGTGGCCGGTGCCGAGGATGCCGGTGACCAGCGCCATGGTGATGATCAGGTACAGCCACTTGTCGATCACCTCGCGATCCACGCCGGTGGTCTTCACCAGCACGAAGGCGAGCAGCGCGCCGAGGATCAGCTCCCAGGTGCCTTCCACCCACAGGTGGACGACGAACCACCAGTACATCTTGTCGCGCACCAGGTTGCTCGGGTTGACGAAGCTGAACAGGAACATCAGCGCCAGGCCCCACAGGCCCATCAGCAGCACCAGCGAGATGGCGGTCTTGCGGCCCTTCAGCACCGTCATGCTGATGTTGAACAGGAAGCCCAGCGCAACGACGACGATCCCGACCTTGGTCGGCAGCGGCTGCTCGAGGAACTCTCTGCCCATCGTCTGCAGCAGGTCGTTGCCGGTCCATTTCGCGAGCGTCGCGTAGGGCACCAGCAGGTAGCCGAGGATGGTGGCCGCCCCGGCGACGAGGAACACCCAGAACAGCAGCCTGGCGAGCAAGGGGCTGTACAGCTCCGTGTCGGCTTCCTCGGGGATGAGGTAGTAGGCCGAGCCCATGAAGCCGAACAGCAGCCACACGATGAGCAGGTTCGTGTGCACCATGCGCGCGATGTTGAACGGAATGGCCGGGAAGGCGAGGTCGCCGATCAGGTACTGCAGGCCGAGCGTGAGGCCGAAGACGATCTGCCCGACGAACAGGCCGATGGCGGCGGTGAAGTACAGCCAGGACACCGACTGCGACGGGAACTTGAGCGTGGCGGTTTTCATGTTCTTTCTCTTCAACCCTCGATGTTCGGCGGCCACTTCTCGGTGTCCACGCCGTTGGTCCACTTGAGGAACTCGACCAGGTCGTCGAGCTGCTTCTCGTCGAAGCCGAAGTTGGGCATCTGGCGGCGCCCCGGCGCGCCGGTGGGCTGCGCCTTGATCCAGGCCTTGATGAAGTCAGCACCGCGCCGCTGGTAGACGTTGCCGAGTTCGGGCGCGAAGTACGCGCCTTCCCCGAGCAGCGTGTGGCAGCCGATGCAGTTGCGCGTTTCCCAGAGGTGCTTGCCGCGCACCACCGCGGGGGTGATCTCGGCAGACTTCGAGCGCTGTGGGATGCGGCTCTCGGTGTCGAAGATCAGGACGGCGAACAGCAGCACGAAGAACACCGTGCCGCCATAGAAGATGTTGCGCGCCATCTGGCTGGTGAAGCCTTGGGCCATGAAGCTCTCCGCAGGTTGTGAATGGCCATAGCCTACGGATTCGGTCGGGAATTTCCTTGAACCGGTACAAGAAACGCGCGATCGGCGCGTTCAACGGGTCGCGCGCGCCCCTGCCTCGTACCAGCCCTTGCTGCGGTTGACCACGCGCACCACCAGCAGCATCACCGGCACCTCGATCAGCACGCCGACCACGGTGGCCAGCGCCGCGCCCGAGTCGAAGCCGAACAGGCTGATCGCCGCGGCCACCGCCAGCTCGAAGAAGTTGCTCGCGCCGATCAGCGCCGATGGGCAGGCCACGCTGTGCGATTCGCCGAGCTTGCGGTTCAGCCCGTAGGCCAGCGCCGAGTTGAAGAACACCTGGATGAGGATGGGCACCGCGAGCATCGCGATGACCAGCGGCTGACGCAGGATCGCCTCGCCCTGAAAGGCGAACAGCAGCACCAGCGTGGCCAGCAGCGCGGCGACCGACCAGGGGCCGATCCTGGCGAGCGCGGCGTCGAAAGCGTCCTGGCCACGCGCCAGCAGCGCCCTGCGCCAGAGCTGCGCGATCAGCACCGGCACGACGATGTACAGCACCACCGAGGTGAGCAGCGTGTCCCAAGGCACGGTGATCGACGACAGGCCGAGCAGCAGCGCCACGATCGGCGCGAAGGCGAACACCATGATGGTGTCGTTGAGCGCCACCTGGCTCAGCGTGAACAGCGGATGGCCGTTGGTGAGCCGGCTCCACACGAACACCATCGCCGTGCAGGGCGCGGCGGCGAGCAGGATGAGGCCGGCGACGTAGCTGTCGAGCTGGCCGGCGGGCAGGTACGGCGCGAACAGCTCGCGGATGAAGATCCAGGCGAGCAGCGCCATCGAGAAGGGCTTGACCGCCCAGTTGACGAACAGCGTGACGCCGATGCCGCGCCAGTGCTGCCTGACCTGGTGCAGTGCGCCGAAATCGACCTTCAGCAGCATCGGGATGATCATCACCCAGATCAGCAGCCCGACCGGCAGGTTGACCTTCGCCACCTCCATCGCGCCGATGGCCTGGAACGGCGCGGGCATCGCCTGGCCGAGCGCGATGCCGACCACGATGCACAGGAACACCCACAGGGTGAGCCAGCGTTCGAACAGGTTCATCAGCTGCGCCCGATCGTCTCGAGCGCCGCCTTCAGCGCCTGGCGGTCCATGCGGTCCAGCGGCAGCGCGAGCAGTTGCAGCATGCGGTAGCCGATCGCCTGGCGCGTCAGCTCGAAGGCGCGGCGCTTGCCTTCGTCGCCGCCCTCGGCGTTCGACGGATCCGGATACCCCCAGTGCACCTTGACCGGCTGGCCACTGCCGCCGCCTGTGAAGACGGGGCAGGACTCGGCGGCGGCGCTGTCGCACACGGTGATGACGATGGACAGCGGCGGCGCGCCGTCGCGGCTGAACTCATCCCAGCTCTTGCTGCGGCAGCCGCTCGTGTCGATGCCGGCATTCGCCAGCGCTTCGAGGGCGAAAGGGTTGATGCGGCCGCTGGGTGCGCTGCCGGCACTGTGCGCCTTGACGTCCTTGGCAAGCCTGGCGGAGAGATGGTTGAGCATGCCCTCGCCCAGCACGCTGCGTGCCGAGTTGTGGGTGCAAAGGATCAGCACGTGCACCGTCATCGCCGCGCCTCAGCAGCAGCCGCCCGCGGCCTTGACGGGAATGGCGACCGGCTTGCCGCGCGTCGCCGGCGTGCAGCAGGCCGCGGCGTCGGCCGGCTTCGCCTCGTTGAACACCGGGATGTCGGCCAGCGTGTGGAAGTGCTCCCAGGCGATGCCCTGCGGGTCGGTCACCCAGTGCTTCTCGCTGCGCGCATAGCAGCAGGTGGTCTCGCCCTCGTCGAGCAGCGCCATGTCGGCCGCCTGCGCGCGCGCCTTCATGCCGGCCAGTTCGGCCGCATCGTCGGTCTGGATGCCCAGGTGGTCGATGCCCGGCGCGCCGCCGCGCGTGGAGATGGCGAAGTTGACCGGCGGGTCCTCGAGCATCCACTTGGCGTAGTCGGATTCGCGGCGCGCGGGCTCGCGCTCGAACAGCTTGGCGTAGAAGCCGATGCTCTGTTCGAGGTCGGCGACGTGCAGGTGGACGTGGAAGCGCTTCATGAAAGGTCCTTTCGGTGTCAGCGGGTGGAGCAGCCCGACGCCGCTGTCACGCCGCAAGCAGCGCCCTGGCAGCAGTGGGCGGTGAGGTACTCGAGCAGCGCATTCATCTGCGCGATCGAGGGCCGGTAGATGAGGTTGCGGCCCTCGCGCAGCTGCGTCACCAGGCCGGCGTGCGCCAGCTCCTTCAGGTGGAAGGACAGCGTGGAGCCCGGCACGTCGAGCATGGCGCCGAGCTCGCCGGGCGTCAGGCCGGCGGGCGCGGCACCGACCAGCGCGCGGAAGATGCGCAGGCGCTGGCCCTGGGCGAGCGCGGCAAGCGAGGCGACGGCAATCGATTCATCCATATTTCCAGTTTCATCGAAATATAGATTCTCGTCAAGCGGTCCAGAATCGGGCCGCGCTCCACCCCACCGCCACCGCAGGGATCCGCCATGACCGTTCTCGACCCCGACCTGCGCCGCACCTGGCTGTTCGGTCCCGGCGCCGACGCGCAGGCGCACGACGCCATGCTCGGCAGCGGCGCCGACGCCCTGATCGTCGACCTGGAGGACTTCACGCCGCCGGCGCGGCGCGCCGAGGCGCGCGGCCTGCTCGCAGGCTATGTGAAGGGCTGCCGCGCGCGTGGCCTGGTGGCCGCGGTGCGCATCAACCAGCTCGACGGCGACGGCAGCGCCGACCTGGCTGCGGCGATGGCCGCGCGGCCGGACGTGATCGCTCTGCCGATGGCCGAGCACGCTGCGCAGCTGAGCGCGCTCGACGCCGCGATCGCGGACTGGGAGACGCGGCTGGACATCGAACCCGGCCGCACCGAGATCCTGCCGGTGTGCGAGACGGCCCTGGGGGTGGCCGATCTGCGCCGCATCGCCGCCGCCAGCCCGCGCATCCGAGCGGCGCTGCTCGGCGCCGAGGACCTGGCCCACTCCCTGTGCGCCGAGCGCGGGCCCGATGCGGTGGAGCTCGATCACGCGCGCCGGCGCTTCCTGCTCGACGCGCGCGCTGGCGGCATCGAGCCGATCGACGCGCCCTACACCTTCAGCGATGCCGACGGCGCGGTGCGCGAGGCGCTGTTCGCGCGCCGGCTCGGCTACCGCAGCAAGTCGCTGGTGCGGCCGGAGCATGCGGCAGCGCTGAATGCCGCCCTCACGCCGGGCGCCGACGAGCTGCGCCGCGCACAGGCCATCGTCGAAGGCTTCGAGGCGGCGCGCGTCCGTGGCGAGGAGCGCGCGCTGGTCGGCGGCCTGTGGGTCGAGGTGCCGAGCTATCGCAACGCCCGGCGGCTGCTCGAGCGGGCGCGCCGGCTCGGAGAACGCTGAAGCCGACCCGCGCATCCGCCCGCCGGCCCGACCGCCCACGCTTCGCATGCCCGCCCCGCTTCGAATGGCCCTGCGCCCCGTGCTCGCCGCACTCGCCATCGCGTCCCTGCTCTACGCGGCCTTGCTGGCATTGCTCTGGGTCGGCCAGGAGCGGCTGATCTTCCTGCCGACGCCGCTGCCGCAGACCCAGTCGCTGGCGCGCGAACCCGACGTGCACGAACGCTTCGTCGACGTCGACGGCGCGCGGCTGTCGGTGCTGGAGCTGCGCCTGCCCGACCCGAAGGGCGTGGTGTTCTTCCTGCACGGCAATGCCGGCAACCTGGCGAGCTGGTTCGTCCATGCCGACTTCTACCGGCGCGCCAACTACGACCTGGTGATGCTCGACTACCGCGGCTACGGCAAGAGCAGCGGACGCATCGAGAGCGAAGCGCAGCTGCACGCCGACGTGCGCGCGGTGTGGCAGCAGGTGGCGCCGCGCTACGCGGGCCGGCGCATCGTCTTCTATGGCCGCTCGCTGGGCACCGGCCTGGCCGCCGCGCTCGCCGCGCAGGTGCAGCCCGACCTCACGCTGCTCGTCTCCCCCTTCGAGAGCATGAGCGCGCTGGCCCGGCAGCACTACCCCTGGGTGCCGCCCGCGCTGCTGCGCTACCCGCTGCGCACCGACGAGCGGATCGGTCGCATCCGCACACCGGTGCTGCTGCTGCACGGCGACCGCGACGAGCTGGTCCCGTTGGCGCACAGCCTGGCGCTGCGCGAACGCGCGCCCGGCGCGAGGCTGGTCGTGGTGCCCGGCGCGGGCCACAACGACCTGCACCAGTTCAAGCCCTACCTCGATGCCGCAGCGGCGGCGCTGGGCGCTCTCTAGGACTCGTCGCCCAGTCGCGGCAGCAGCAGCTGCCGCCCGGTCGGCGTGAGCTCGACCGCGCGATCGTTGCCGCGTCGCAGCCAGCCGCGCTCGAGCAGTTGCGCGAGCAACGCGTCGGCCAGTTGCCCGGCGAGATGGTCACGCCGCTCCGACCAGTCCATGCAGGCATAGGCGTAGCGGCGCCGGCCGCTCGGCGGCGGCGGCGCGAGGCCGAGGCCGGCCAGCCAGCCCCGCCCTTCGTCGGTGAGCGTGTAGCCGTCCACCGCGGGGCGCAGACCGCGCTGCGCGAGCAGGCTCTCGAACAGGCGCACGCCGAGTCGCCCCGCCAGGTGGCCGTAGCAGCAGCGCGCCTCGCGCAGGCGCTGGCGCGCGGGGCGCGACCAGGCCTCGTCGCGCGTCCCCTGCTCGGCCACCAGGGCGAGCGCCTCCAGAGCGTGCGCCACCTCGGGCCCGGCGAGACGGTAGTAGCGATGCCGGCCGCGCGCCTCGCAGACGACGAAACGGGCGTCGAGCAGCCTGGCCAGATGGCCGCTGGCGGTGGCCGGCGTCACCGAGGCCGCCCGCGCGAGTTCGCCCGCGGTGGCGCAGTCGCCCGACAGCAGGTGGCTCAGCATGCGCGAGCGTGCCGTGTCGGCCACCATCGCGGCGGCGCGGGACAGGCGCGGTTCGTGGGCGCCGGACATCGCCTCAGAGCAAGGTGTCGAGCGAGTCGGCCGGCGCCTGCGCGCGGTCGAGCAGACCGTAGTCGCGCATCACCGCCGCCACGCGCAGCCGGTAGCCGGCGAACACCGCGGCGCGTCCCTGCCGCTGCGCGCCGCGGTGGCCGCCGTGGCAGCGCCAGCGGCGCACCGCTTCCTCGTCGCGCCAGAAGCTCAGCGACAGGAAGCGCCCCGGCCGCGTGACGCTCTCGAAGCGTTCCACCGAGACGAAACCATCGCTGGCCTCCAGCTCGGCGCGCAGCGCGGCGGCAATCTCGAAGTAGCGCGCCGCCTGGCCCTCGTGCGGCTCGACCTCGAAGATCACGGCGATCACGCCGCCACCTCGCACGGCACGTCGCGCGTGGAGGGCACGTCCTCCAGCCAGCTGCGCTGCTCGCGCAGGATGAAGCGCTCGCGCTGCGCGAAGGCGAAGTTGTCGCGGCCCTGCGCGTCGGCCCTCAGCGCGGCGCGGTAGCGCTCGTAGGCGGCCAGATCGGCAAAGCCGATCAGGCCCCAGGCGACGTCGTTGCTGCCTTCGTGCGGCAGGAAGTAGCCGATCAGGTGGCCGCCGCAGCGCGGGATGATGCGGCCCCAGGCTTCGGCGTAGCGCCGGAAGGCATCGCGCTGGAAGGGGTCGATCTGGTAGCGGATGAAGCAGGTCAGGCTCATGGTGCGGGCGCCTCGCCGTGGACGGGATGGCCGCATGGTGCTCCCTAACCTGCCGTCGATGTTTCGGCGCGCGTCGAAACGAGGCTCAGCGCGGATCGTCGACGTGGATCTGCAGCGCCTCGAGAAAGCGTGACACCATGTTGTAGGAGGCGATCGTCGCCACCAGCTCGACCAGCTGGCGTTCGCCGAGCCTCTCGCGCACCGCCTGCAGCACCGCATCGGCCACGTGCACCTCGCGCGTCATCGCGTCGCACAGCGCCAGCACCTCGCGCTGCAGCGGCGTGAAGCGGTCGGCGGCGGCGCGCCAGTCGGCCAGCGCGTCGAGCTGCGCCTGGCTCAGGCCCTCCTGCAGCGCGATCGGCGCGTGCTGGTCGGCCTCGTAGGGCGCGCCATTGAGGTGGGCGATGCGCATGATGACCAGTTCGCGCAACCCGCCGGGCAGCGAGAGCTTCTGCCGCACCTGCGTCATGAAGGCCAGCCAGCCTTCGGCCAGCGGCGGGCTGTGCATGAGCATCTGATAGAGGTGCAGCACGCTGCCGCGCTCCGCGACGATGCGCTGCACCAGCGGCTGCGCCTCGGCGGCGCCCAGGTCGGCGTAGGGGATGCGTGCCATGGGTTCGTGCGTGAGTGGATCAGACCGCTCCTATGCGGGCGGACGGGTGCGGCCGGTGGTCGACATCGTAGCCGCCATGCGCGGCGCGCGGCAGGAAGCCGCGGCGGCACATCAATCGTCGCGCGGTGCCGGCATGCGCGCGAGGCAGCGGCGGTGGCGTTCGTCGACGCGCTGGGTGAACCACTCGGTCGTCAGCCGGCGCGTGAACTTCGGGCTGTGCAGGTCGATGCGCGGCACCACGGCGCGCGGCAGCGTGCGGCGGTCGAGCTGCTCGGCATAGGCGAAGACCCGCCCGTACAGCCGCGACTGCTCGAAGCCGGCGGTGTCGCCCGACTCGAGGTCGCGGCGGATGGCCGCTTCGCTGAGTCCCAGGCGGCCGGCGAGCGTGGCGGCGGCGCGCTCGGTCTCGCCGCGCGGTGCACCGGCCGCACGCGGCAGCAGATCGCCGTCCTGCGCCACCGGCAGGCCCGACGCGACGGCCAGCGCCTGCTGGAAGGCCGCGTTGCGGCTCGCGAAGCGGCCGGCGTTGAAGTCGGCGAAGCGGTAGCGCATGTCGTCGTAGGGCGCGTCGTAGTCGAGCAGGTGCGCCGTGCCGAAGTACAAGCCACCACGCCGCGTGAACACTTCGCGCCGCAGCGACTTCGGCACGGGGTAGGGATAGGACCGCTCCTCGGCGTGCGCCTGGGCGAAGGCGATGCTGACCTGCATCGGACCGCCGGTGCGCACCGGATTGCGATCGGCAAGAAAGGTCCTGCCCAGCGGCACCATGTCGACGAAATCCTCGAAGACCTCGCTGAGCTGCCGTTCGGTCTTCGCCGCCCGGATGCGCTCGGCATAGCTCCGACCGTCCGGCGAGGACAGCGCCAGCGCAGCACGCACGGCGAGCATCGGCACGCCGGCACTGCCCGCGCGGCGCTCGATTTCCTTCGATGCGATCGCCGCGAGGCCGGGCACGACCGGGTCGGCGCGAAAGCCCGATTCCTGCTCGGTGACGGCGAGCACTGCGCAGAGGTTCCCGGGCGTCGACGGCAGCGCCAGCGTGGCAAGCGCGGCGTGGATGTCGGTGGCCCAGCCGGCGCGGTCGTCGACGTGCGCGGGCAGCACGCGCAGCACGGCCTCGCGCGCTTCGGTCGGCCCCATGCCCTGCGGCACGGAGGGGGGCAGCGCGCAGCCGGCGAGCAGCGATGCGGCGGCGAGGGCGGAGGTGGCGGCAGTGGCGTGTCGTGGCATCGGTCGCGGGAGCGGATCCGGCCGCATTCTGGGCCCGACCGGTCAGGGCGCCCTGCTTGCTCCGCCGCACGGCGCGGCGAACCGGGTTCGGCGCGAGCACGCGGCGAAAGCGCCACCCCATTGCCGCCCCGGTTGCGTGGCGTCAACCTGCCTGGCGCGCCGCTGCCTAACCTGAACTCGCCCGGCCAGCGGGTGGCTCGACCACACACGAGACAAGGGGAGCAGACATGAACCGGAAGAACACGCTGCGGCGCACACAGGCCCTGACGCCGCTCGCTCTGGCCCTGCTCGCCGCCTTCCCGCTGTGGACGCAGGCCGCCACGATCGAGTGCCTGACGCTGGGCGACTGCCAGGGCGATCAGTCCGAGGGCATCGACATCGTCGCGCCGCCGAACACGCTCAACGTGTTCAACCTCGCCGGCAGCGGCATCCGGCCGGTGGCCTCGAAGCCCGGCATCCAGCTCACCAGCCAGGGCGGCGCCAACCTGACCGTGTTCAGCGGCCTGGGCGGCGCGCCGGTGAGCATCGTCACGCTGGGCGCCGACGGCATTCGCGTGCGCAGCGCGGGCCGGCCGAGCGGCGTGACCGTCGATGCCTTCCTCGATGTGCCCATCCCGCCCTCGCCCTTCCTGCCGCTGCCGCCGGGCGCCACGCCGGCCGCGGGCGGCGTGGTGACGGTGATCAACCACGGCAACATCACCACCAGCGGCGCGTCGGCCCATGGCATCGAGGCGCTCAGCAGCACGCTGGGCTACGCGAGCGACGTGACCGCGCCGCTGGCCGCCTTCGACGCCTCGCGCTTCAGCTTCGCGGTGACGCAGGTGGACGGCGCGGCCGTGAGCTTCGGCACCGCTGTGCCGACGCGCCTGGCCGAGATCACCGTCGCGCCCAACGGCCAGTGGACCTTCTCGGACAGCTTCGGCGCAAGCCATGGCACTGCCACCTTCAACGCCGACGGCACCGTCGACCTCGTGCTCGACGAGGCCTACTTCGAGCAGAACCTCGCCGCCGGACAGCGACAGATCGTCGCCGTCCCCATCGTGATCGACGGCACGCGCTCGGACGGCGCGACCCAGCCAGGCCTGAAGGGCTACGTGATCGTCGCCTACAGCAAGGACGCGGACGGCGTGCTGACGGCAACGAAGTCCACCTACTTCCCCGCCTACGGCCAGAGCAGTCGCGTCGCTACGGCCGAGCGCCTGCCCTGGCCCGACCTGCAGGGCTACGTGGCGAGCCTGCTCGCCACCGCCGAAGGCGCCGGCGGCAGCGGCGGCAGCGTCGCGGTCGAGCACCGCTCGGGCCTCATCCTCACCCAGGGCGCGGCCGCGCACGGCGTGCTGGCGAGGAGCCAGGGCCAGGGCGGCGCCGCCGGCGACAACGGCGGCGGCTTCTGGACCTTCGGACTCGACGCGCCCGAGGCGGGACAGGCCGGCCACGCCGGCGGCAAGGCGCAGGTGCGCGTCGACGGCGGCATCACCACCACGCACAAGCCGCCGGCTGGCACGGTGCTGGACCCCGACCTCGGGCTGGCGCAGGCGAGCATCGGCGCGTTCGCGCACAGCGCCGGCGGCAACGGCGGCAAGGGCGGCGACGGCGGCACCTACTACGACGGCCGCAAGGGCGGCGACGGCGGCGCCGGCGGCGAGGTGGTGGTGACCGGCGGTGGCACCATCCTCACCGAGGGCCGCTACGGCATCGGCATCTACGCGCTCAGCGAAGGCGGCAATGGCGGCCAGGGTGGCTCGGCCGAGTTCGTCACCGACGGCGCACCCGGCGGCGCCGGCGGCGTGGGCGGCAAGGTCACCGTCGACGGCAGCTGGAACGTCACCACGCTGGCCGACGATGCGCACGGCATCTGGGCGAAGAGTGCGGCCGGCACCGCCGGCGGCGGCGGCAGCGGCGGCTGGGCGGCCGGATCCCCGGCCAGTGGCGGTGCCGCCGACGATGGCGGCGACGTCACGCTGACCAGCCGTGGCAAGGTCAGTACCGGCGGCAACGACGCGATGGCGTTGTTCGGCCAGAGCGTGGGCGGCTTCGGCGGCAGCGGCGGCAGCGGCGGGAGCATCTTCTATTCGCGCGGCGGCAGCGGCAGCAGCGCCGGCAGCGGCGGCACGGTGCGCGTCACCAACGAGGCCGGCGGCGAGCTCGCCACCGCCGGTGTCGCCTCGCATGCGCTCATGGCGCAGAGCGTCGGCGGCGGCGGCGGCGCCGGCGGCACGGGCGCCGGCATCGTCGCGCTGGGTGGCAGAGGTGCCGAGGGCGGCAACGGCGGCGACGTGTTCGCCGTCAACCGGGGAACGATCACCACGTCCGGCCAGGATGCGCGCGGCATCTACGCGCAGAGCGTCGGCGGCCAGGGCGGCGACGGCGGCAGCGCCACGGGCATCGGCGCGATCGGCGGCGCGGCCAGCGGCACCAGCACGGGTGGCGACGTCGACGTGACGAACGACGGCCGCATCAGCACCGGCGGCAGCGGCGCCAACGCCATCTTCGCGCAAAGCATCGGCGGCGGCGGCGGCAGCGGCGGCTCGAGCACCGGCTGGTTCGCGGTCGGCGGCAGCGGCGGCGGCGGCGGCGCCGCCGGCACGGTGACGGTGCGCCACGGCGGCTCGCTGTTGCACACCACGCAGGCCGACGCCAGCGCGATCTACGCCCAGAGCGTGGGCGGCGGCGGCGGCAAGGGCGGCAACGCGGTGGCGGTGGGCACGATCGCGGCAGTGGCGATCGGCGGCCGCGGCGGCGCGGCCGGCGCGGCATCGACAGTCACCGTCAACACCACGGCCGGCGAGATCTTGACCGAAGGCGAACGCTCCTACGGCATCTTCGCGCAGAGCATCGGCGGCGGCGGCGGCTCGGGCGGCTTCGCGGCGGCCACCACGGTGGGCGTCGGGGCGGCCGACTTCGCCTTCGCGGTGGGCGGCAAGGCCGGCGGCGGCGGCGCGGCCGGCGAAGTGCAGGTCGACAATGCCAGCCGCATCGAGACGAAGGGTGAAGGGGCGGTCGGCCTGTTCGCCGAAAGCATCGGCGGCGGCGGCGGCACGGGCGGCTTCGCCTTCGCCGGTGCGTTCAGCGCCGGGGTGGGCGTGTCGCTGGCGATGGGGGGCGAGGGCGGCATCGGCGGCGCGGGGCTGAAGGCGAGGGTCGGCAACAGCGGCACCATCGTCACCCGCGGCGCGCGCGCCATCGGCCTGCAGGCGCAGAGCGTGGGCGGCGGCGGCGGCAACGGCGGCTTCAGCCTCAGCGTCGCCGGCGGCGGCATCGGCGCGATCGGCCTCGGCCTCGGCGGCAGCGCCGGCGGCGGCAACGCCGGGGGCATCGTCGAAGTCATCAACAGCGGCGGCATCGACACCAGCGGCGCGGAATCCCACGCGCTGTTCGCGCAGAGCGTGGGTGGCGGCGGCGGCAACGGCGGCTTCAACGTCTCGGCGGCCTTCGGCGGCACGGCGGCCGGCAGCTTCGGGCTTGGCGGCAAGGGAGGCTCCGGCGGCGACGCGAACACCGTGACGGTGGAGAACCGTGGCCTGCTGGTGACGCGCGGCGAGCGCGCCGTCGGCCTGTTCGCGCAGAGCGTGGGCGGCGGCGGCGGCGACGGCGGCTTCAGCATCGGCGTTTCTGCCGGAGGCGCCGGCGCCGGCACGCTCAATCTCGGCGGCAGCGGCGACACCGGCGGCGACGCGGCCAAGGTCGAGGTCGACAACCATGGCGACATCCACACCCTGAAGGCCGATGCCCACGGCCTGTTCGCGCAGAGCCTCGGCGGCGGCGGCGGCAATGGCGGCTTCAGCGTCGCGGTCAGCGGCGCCGGCACCGGTTCGGGCAGCATCGGCCTGGGCGGTGCCGGCAGCGGCGGCGGCGAAGGACGCCTCGTCGACGTCACGCAGCGCGGCAACATCGGCACCGAGGGCGCGGGCGCGGTGGCGCTGTTCGCGCAGAGCCTGGGCGGCGGCGGCGGCAACGGCGGCCTGAGCGTGTCGGCCGCGTTCGGCGGCACCGGCGCCGGCACGCTGGACATCGGCGGCAACGGCGCCGGCGGCGGCGCCGGCGGCTCGGTGCTCGTCGACCACGACGGCGCGCTCACCACGCTCGGTCGCGATGCCCACGGCCTGTTCGCGCAGAGCGTGGGCGGCGGCGGCGGCAACGGCGGCTTCAGCCTCGCGCTGTCGGCCGCGGGCACCGGCGCCGGCAGCATCGGCATCGGCGGGCGCGCCGGCGGCGGCGGCAACGGCCTCGACGTCAACGTCACCCAGCGCGGCCTGATCCATACCGCCGGCGATGGCGCGATCGGCCTGTTCGCACAGAGCGTCGGCGGCGGCGGCGGCAATGGCGGCTTCAGCCTCGCGCTGTCCGGCGCCGGCACCGGCGCGGGCACGATCGGCATCGGCGGCAAGGGCGCGGGCGGCGGCGACGGCGATGCGGTATGGGTCGACAGTGCCGGCGAGATCGTCACCGCTGGCGCACGGGCGCACGGCCTGCTGGCGCAGAGCGTGGGCGGCGGCGGCGGCAACGGCGGCCTGAGCATCGCCGCGAGCGGCGGCGGCAAGGGCGCGGGCAGCCTGAGCATCGGCGGCGCCGGTGCAGGCGGCGGCAACGGCAAGGCGGTGACGGTTGCCAGCGGCGGCAGCATCGACACCTTCGGCGAAGGCGCGGTGGGCCTGTTCGCGCAAAGCGTGGGCGGCGGCGGCGGCAACGGCGGACTGGCCGCCGCCGCGGCGATCGGCGGCTCCTATGCACTCAACCTGGGCTTCGGCGGCAATGCCGGCCAGGGCGGCGATGGCGGCGCGGTGCAGGTCGACGGCACCGGCGCCATCGTCTCGCGCGGCGACGGCGCACATGCCATCCAGGCGCAGAGCATCGGCGGCGGCGGCGGCAACGGCGGCCTGGCGATCACGCTGGGCATCAACGCGCCCACCGGCAGCGGCGCCGAGATCGGCGTCACCGTCGGCGGACAGGGCGGTGGCGGCGGCCTCGGCAGCACCGTGGCGGTGGGCCGCGACGACCGTGCGCTCACCGGCACGCTCGTCACCCTGGGCGACAGCGCGCACGGCATCTTCGCGCAGAGCGTCGGCGGCGGCGGCGGCCAGGGCGGCAGTGCGGTGGGCTTGAGCTTCAGCGCCGACGGCAAGCTGGACAAGAAGGCGAAGACGGTGACGGCGAACGTCACCGTCGCCGGCACCGGCGGCAGCGGCAACATCGGGGGCACCGTGACGGTGAACAACGCCGCCACCATCGACACCGTCGGCGGCGACTCGCACGGCATCCTCGCGCAGAGCATCGGCGGCGGCGGCGGCACCGGCGGCGGCGCGAAGACGATCGGCCTGTCGACCACCGGCCTGCTGCCGCTGAAGGACAGCGAGGGCACGCGGCTGGGCCTCACCGTCAACGTCGGCGGCGACGGCGGCAGCGGCAACAAGGGCGGCCTGGTCACGGTGGTCAACGAAGGCGCGATCCAGACCCGCGGCGCCTACTCGCGCGGCATCTTCGCGCAGAGCGTCGGCGGCGGCGGCGGCGCGGTGTCGCAGGGCGTGCTCGGCACGGTCGGCGACTGGATCGACGGCGCGCAGAACGTGCTCGGCGGCGTGGCGCTGGCGAAGACGCTGTACGACGCGTTCGACCAGAAGGATGCCAGCGGCCTGATCCCGAGCAGCCTGTCGATCACGGTGGGCGCCAGCGAAGGCAGCGGCGCCGACGCCGACAAGGTGCGCGTCGAGAACCATGCCGACATCGGCACGCTCGGCTTCGGCGCGCACGGCGTGTTCGCGCAGAGCATCGGCGCGGGCGGCGGCGATGCCAAGGCCTACGCGGAGGGCCGCGGCGGCGGCGAGTCGGTGGGCACCGCGATCGGCCTGCTCGGCGAGTTCGTCATCGGCGGCGCCGGCGGCGCGGCCGGCTCGGGCGGCGCCGTGGAAGTGGTACACAGCGGCCGCATCGACACCGCGGGCGACCAGGCCCACGCGATCTACGCACAGAGCGTCGGCGGCGGCGGCGGCCAGGCCGGCAGCGTGGCCGGCGGCTTCAGCGGCATCGACGCGATCGGCCTGGGCTTCGGCTTCGGTCGCAACGGCGGCAGCGCCGGCAATGGCGCGGCGGTGACGGTGGACAGCCAGGGCACGCTCGTCACCGAAGGCGAGCGCTCGATCGGCATCCTCGCGCAAAGCGTCGGCGGCGGCGGCGGCGCGGCCGGCGATCGCTCGGGGCTGGCCTTCTTCGGCAGCGTCGGCGGCTCGGGCTCGGGCGGCGACGTCACGGTGACACACGACGGCGCCATCGTCACCGGCGGCGCACGCGCCCATGGCATCTTTGCGCAGAGCGCCGGTGGCAGCAGCAGCGGCGCCTACGCCGGCCGCGGCGGCATGGTCAGCGTGACGCTGCGCGGCGCGGGCATCGCCGTGTCAGGCACCGACGCCGACGCCATCCTCGCGCAGAGCATCGGCGTGGACGGCGGTCGTGACATCCGCGTGCTGATCGAGGGTGCGACCGTGCAGGGCGGCGCCGGCGGCGGTGCCGGCGTGCGCTTCCTCGACGGTGCGGACAACCTGCTCGACAACCGCGGCGCAGTCACCAGCCTGGCCGGCATCGACGGCCTCGCGGTGGCCGGCACGGTCGGCGGCGAGACGGTGCGCAACGCCGGCCTGATCGTCGGCAACGTGGACCTTCGCAGCGGCGCGAACGCCTTCGACAACCTCGCCGGCGCGGGCCTGTACAGCGGCACGCAGCTGCGCCTCGGCAGCGGCAACACGCTGAGCAACGACGGCCTGCTCGCGCCTGGCGGCGCCGGCCGTCGCCTGACCAGCGTGCTGGACGGAGACCTCGTGCAGGGCAGCCAGGGCCAGCTCGACATCGACTTCGACGCGATGGCCGCCGAGGCCGACCGCATCGACGTCAGCGGCAGCGCCAGGCTCGACGGCGAGCTGCTGCTGCACGTCACGAACCCGGTGCCGGCCGACACGCAGATCACGCTGGTGTCGGCCGCCGGCGGCACGGCATCGTCGGGGCTGACGATCGAGTCCGCGCGCTCGGCGGTGGCGAACTACGCGCTCGTCGACACCGGCACCGCGGTGCGGCTGCAGTACCGCATCGACTTCTCCGACGTTGCCGGCCTGAACGACAACCAGCGCCGCGTCGGCGCGCATGTCAACGACATCCAGAGCGCCGGCGGCACGGCGGAGTTCTCGCCGCTGGCCACGGCGCTGTTCGCGCTGCCCGAGGCGGAGGACCTGGCGAATGCCTACGACCGCCTCAGCCCCGAGCCGCACGGTGCACTGGCGACGACCTCGCTGCTGTCCAGCCTGCAGTTCAGCGACAGCCTGCTGAGCTGCCGTGTCGCCGAAGGCGAGGCGCACTTCGTGCGCGAGGGCGAGTGCGACTGGCTGTGGGCCGGCATGAGCACGCTGCGCCAGGACCAGACCGGCGATCATCTCGGTTTCGAGCGCAAGACCTTCGGGGTCTCCGGCGGCTTCCAGCGGCAGATCGCGGCCGGCTGGCATGCCGGGGGGGCCGCCGGCATCGAACACGGCATCGTGCACAGCGACGGCCTGGCCGGCCATCGCGGCGACCAGTGGCAGGCCGCAGGCATGCTCAAGCACCAGCGCGGCGGCACCACCTGGTCAGCCTCGCTCGCCGGCGGCAGCGGCCGCTACCAGGCCTGGCGTGCCGTCGACCTGCCCAGCGGCGACGTCACGGCGCGCTCGACGCAGCGCGTCAACTTCCTCGCCACGCACCTGCGCGTCGGCCAGTTGTTCGACCAGGGCAGCTGGTACCTGCGCCCGGTGGCCGACCTCGGCGTCACCCGCGTCGAGCGGCGCGGCTTCGACGAAAGCGGCGCGGGCGCGGCGAACCTGAGCGTGCGCGCGGCGACGCAGAACTTCGCCACGCTGCAGCCTGCGCTCGAGATCGGCGCCGAGTCGCGCCGTGACGACGGTTCGCTGCTGCGGCCCTCGCTGCGCGTCGGTGTGCTGCGCCTGCTGTCGGGCACCTCGCCGCAGACGCAGGCCACGCTGCAGGGCGCGCCTGACTCGGTGGCGCCGTTCACGGTGCAAGGCCAGATCGACCGCACGCTGGCCGAGGTGAGCGCGTCGCTCGATCTGCTCGACCGCAGCGGCACGGTGCTGCGCCTGGGCTACGGCGGCCTGTTCGGCCCGCAACTGCGGCGGCACACCGCCACGCTCAAGGTGTCGATGCCGTTCTGAGCGTGGCCACGCCGGTGTCCCCGCCGAGCGAGCCGGGGGAAGCGCATCGCCCCGATGCCCACCCCGCCGCGCTCACGCGCTGGCGCGACCCGCCGACACCGGGTTACGCTGCAGGCGAAGTCGCTCCGATCGCCTCCGCATGACCGACGCCCACGACAGCACGCCGAAGATCGCGCCGCCGCTGGTGGCATGGTGGGCGAAGGCATGAGCGAGCGCGAAGCGGCACGGCGCACCTTGCGCCGCCTGCTCGACAGCCGGGCGGTGGCCGCGCTGGCCACGCTGCACCGTGGCGAGCCGGCGGTGTCGATGGTGCCCTTCGTGCTGCCGGCCGGCGACACGGCCCTGATCCTCCACGTCAGCGCGCTGGCCACGCACACCCGTGACATGCAGGAGCATGCGCGCGTGGGCCTGCTGGTGATGGCGGAGCCCGATGCGACGACGGCGCCGCAGGCGCTGCCGAGGATCTCGCTGCAGGCCGAGGCACGCACGCTGGCGCGCGACACGGCCGAGCACGCCGCCGCGCGCGCTGCCTACCTCGCGCGTTTCCCTGACGCCGCGGTGACCTTCGAACTGGCCGACTTCGCACTGGTCGCGCTGCAGCCGCTCGCGGCGCGCCTGGTCGCCGGCTTCGGCCGCGCCGACGCGCTGGCCGGCGAGGCCCTGGTCGCCTGGCTGCGCGGCTGAGCGTCGGCGTTCAGGCGTTCCACGAAGGCTCGGCCTCCACCGCGATGCCATAGCGCGTGATGGCCTCGGCGCAGGTGGCCGCATCGACAAGGCCCCGCTCGCGCAGCGACGTCAATGCAGCCAGCACGACGTGATGGCGGTCGACCTCGAAGAAGCGGCGCAGCGCGGCGCGCGTGTCGCTGCGGCCGAAGCCATCGGTGCCCAGCGCGGTGAACGGCGCATGCAGGTGGGCGGCGACCAGCTGTGGCCAGGCACGCACGTAGTCCGTGGCGGCGATCACCGGTTCGTCACCGTCCAGGCATCGCTGCAGATGGCTCCGGCGTGCCGGCTCCGTCGGGTGCAGGCGGTTGAAGCGCTCGGCCTCGCGCGCCTCGCGCGCCAGCTCGCTGAAGCTGGTGGCGCTCCACACCTCGCTGGCGACGCCCCAGTCCTGCGCCAGCAGCTCGGCCGCGGCGATCACCTCGCGCAGGATCGCGCCCGAGCCGAGCAGGCGCACCCTGCCCTTGGCCTGCTTCGGCGCATGCTGCGCGAACCGGTACAGGCCCTTCACGAGGTCGCCCTCCACGCCCGCCGGCAGCGAGGGCTGGGCGTAGTTCTCGTTCATCAGCGTGACGTAGTAGAAGACGTCCTCCTGCCGCTCCATCATCTGGCGCATGCCATGGTCGAGGATGACCGCGAATTCGCCCGCGAAGCAGGGGTCGTAGGCGCGGCAGTTGGGCACCGCCGCCGCGTGCAGCAGGCTGGAGCCGTCCTGGTGCTGCAGGCCCTCGCCGCCCAGCGTGGTGCGGCCGGCGGTGGCGCCGAGCAGGAAGCCGCGCGAGCGCTGGTCGGCGGCCGCCCAGATCAGGTCGCCGATGCGCTGGAAGCCGAACATCGAGTAGTAGATGTAGAAGGGCAGCATCGCCTGGCCATGCGCCGAGTAGCTCGTCGCCGCGGCGGTCCAGCTGCTGATCGCGCCGGCCTCGCTGATGCCCTCTTCCAGGATCTGCCCGTCGGTGGCCTCGCGGTAGCTCAGCACCGAGCCGATGTCCTCGGGCTCGTAGCACTGCCCCGCACTGGAGTAGATGCCGACCTGCTTGAAGAGGTTGGCCATGCCGAAGGTGCGCGCCTCGTCGGCGACGATGGGCACGACGCGGGGACCGAGCTGCGGATCCTTCAGCAAGCCGGTGAGCATGCGCACGAAGGCCATCGTCGTGCTCATCTCCTTGCCCCCGGCCTGCACGGCGAACTCGCCATAGCGCGCCAGCGGCGGGACGGCGACTGCGGCGGCCGCGCTGCGCCGCGCCGGCACGACGCCGCCGAGCGCCGCGCGGCGCTCGCGCAGGTAGCGCATCTCCGGGCTGTCGTCGGCCGGCCTGTAGAACTGCAGCGAAGCCGCCTGCTCGTCGGTCAGCGGCAGGTCGAAGCGGTTGCGGAACGCGATCAGGTCCGCCCGCTCCAGCTTCTTCTGCTGGTGCGTGGTCATGCGCCCCTGCCCGGCGTCGCCCATGCCGTAGCCCTTCTTGGTCTGCGCGAGGATCACCGTCGGCTTCGCGCGCGTGTGCAGCGCCGCGTGATAGGCGGCGTGGATCTTCACCAGGTCGTGGCCGCCGCGCTTGAGGCGGTCGATCTGCTCGTCGGTGAGGCCCTGCGCCAGGGCGGCGAGCGCCGGGTCCTGGCCGAAGAAATTGTCGCGGTTGTAGCGGCCGTCCTTGGCGGCAAAGGTCTGGAACTGGCCGTCCACCGTGCGCGAGAAGGCACGCGCCAGCGCGCCCTCGGTGTCGCGCGCGAACAGGCCGTCCCAGTCGGAACCCCACACCAGCTTGACGACGCGCCAGCCTGCCCCGGCGAACAGCGCCTCCAGCTCGTCGATGATGCGGCCGTTGCCGCGCACCGGGCCGTCCAGGCGCTGCAGGTTGCAGTTGACCACCCAGATCAGGTTGTCGAGCTTCTCCCGCGCGGCCAGCGTCAGCGCGCTCATGCTCTCCGGCTCGTCCATCTCGCCGTCGCCGAACACGCCCCACACCTTGCGCTGCCGCGTGTCCTGCAGGCCGCGGTGCTGCAGGTAGCGCATGAAGCGCGCCTGGTAGATCGAGCTGATCGGCCCGAGGCCCATCGAGCCGGTGGGAAACTGCCAGAAGTCCGGCATCAGCCAGGGGTGCGGGTAGCTGGACAGGCCGCGCGCGCCGCGCTGCTTTGCGCTGATCTCCTGGCGATAGTGGGCGAGGTCGTCCTCGCTCAGCCGGCCCTCGAGGAAGGCGCGGGCGTAGACGCCGGGCGCCGAATGCGGCTGGTAGAAGACCAGGTCGCCCGCCTCGCCGCCGCGGAAGAAGTGGTTGAAGCCGACCTCGAACAGGTCGGCGGCGCTGGCATAGCTGGCGATGTGGCCGCCGAGTTCGCCGTGCGCCTGGTTGGCACGCACCACCATGGCCAGCGCATTCCAGCGCATCAGCGAGGCGAGCCGCTCCTCGATGGCGAGGTCGCCGGGAAAGGCGGGCTGGCGCGCGGCGGGAATGGTGTTGACATAGGGCGTGCCCGGCGCCGGCTGCCAGCCGACCTCGGGTGCGCGCGCCATGGCGGCGAGCATGTCCATGACCTCGCGAACGCGCTGCGGCCCGGCCGCGTCGAGCAGCGACACGAGTGCGTCGCGCCATTCGGCGCTTTCCTGCGGGTCGCTGTCGGTGAGAGGCGCCGTCAGCGCGAGCTGCTGCTGGATGGACGTGTCGCTCATGCGGTTCTCCTGATGCGCACACTGTAGGCGCGCGGGGTCGGCATGGGTGACCGAAAGCGCTGGTGCCAGTCAGGATATTCGGCAGAAAATGCTGAGGACCCTCTCCGATCCAGCACGATGAACCTCGACGCGACCGACCTGCGCATCCTGCGCGAACTGCAGGCCGATGCCGGCCTGTCCAACGTGGAACTGGCGCGGCGCGTCGGCCTTTCGCCCTCGCCCTGCCTGGCGCGTGTGAAGGCGCTGGAGCGCGACGGCGTGATCCGCAAGGTCGTCGCGCTGCTCGACGCGCAGCGTCTCGGCCTGCACCTCAACGTCTTCATCTCGATCAGCCTGAAGCAACAGACGCGCGCTGCGCTGGCGGCTTTCGAGGCCAAGGTCTGCGCCCGCGACGAGGTGATGGAGTGCTACCTGATGACCGGCGACGCCGACTACCTGATCCGCGTGGCGGTGCCCGACATGGCGGCGCTGGAGCGCTTCATCATCGAGCAGCTCTCGCCGATGGAGGAGGTCGAGAAGATCCGCTCCAGCTTCGCACTCAAGCAGGTGCGCTACAAGACCGCACTGCCGCTGGCGCTTCGCTAGTGCAGCACGGCGGCTTACAGTGGCGCCCGTTGCGCAGCGCGCCCGGCGGGACCGCCCGCAAGACGCCGCGCCATGGAGGCACCTGCATGGACCTGACTCGCCGCACCCTGACCCTGGCGACTGCCGCCGCGCTGCCTGCGGCCCTGTTCGCGGGCTGCGCGAGCCGGCCTGCCTGGCCGCCGATTCCGGCCGAACTGGTCGACGCCGCACAGGTGCCGGGTCACCCGAACGTCCGCCAGTTCGGCGACCGGTCGGGTCGGGACGCCGCCGACCTGTGGGGCACCGGCCCGAATGCGAGCTTCGGCAAGTCGGATGCGATCGCCGCGAGCGGACCACTGCGCGTGCTGGCGATCTCCGGCGGCGGCTCGAACGGTGCCTTTGCCGCCGGCGTGCTGGCCGGCTGGAGCGAGTCCGGCACGCGCCCGGAGTTTCACATCGTCACCGGCGTGAGCGCCGGCGCCCTCGCGGCACCCTATGCGTTCCTCGGACCGCGCTTCGACGTGCGCATGCGCGAGCTCTTCACCGGCCTGTCGTCGCGCAACATCATGAAGCCGCGGCCACGGCTGCTGGCGATCTTCGACGACGCCCTCGCCTCGGCCGAGCCGCTGCGCCAGTTGATCGAGCGGAACTTCGACATGGAACTGATGGGCGCGGTGGCACGTGAACACCAGCGCGGCCGGCGCCTGTTCGTCGGCACCACGCACGTGTACGCGGGCCGGCTGGTGACCTGGGACATCGGCGCCATCGCGGTCAGCGGCCAGCCCGATTCGCTCGATCTGATCCGGCGCGTGCTGCTCGCCTCCGCCGCCATTCCCATCATGCTGCCGCCGGTCTACATCGAGGTCGAAGCCAACGGGCGGCGCTTCCACGAGATGCATGTGGACGGCAGCATGACACGGCAGATCT
The DNA here is from genome assembly GCF_937952055.1 of uncultured Piscinibacter sp. Classification (GTDB taxonomy): domain Bacteria; phylum Pseudomonadota; class Gammaproteobacteria; order Burkholderiales; family Burkholderiaceae_C; genus Piscinibacter. The sequence continues at coordinate 162,830 of NZ_CALFYO010000019.1, read as the reverse complement.
TCGTGTCCGCGCCCGACCTCGACTGGGGCGAGGCGATGCGGGCGCATCGCCATCACGGCGAGCCCGAGTTCTACGCCATACGCAACGGCCGGGCGACGTCGGAGTACATGGTCATGCCCCCCGAACTGGCCGCGCTCGGCGAGCACGCGCTGCATCTGCTCGCGCAGTCGCAGGGCGTTGCCGACCTGTACGTGATCTACGTGCAGGCGCAGCGGGCCCGTGCCCGGTACCGCGCAGCCTGGATCGGCGACGAGTTCGTGGCGCCGTGGGAGCTCTGGTACGACCCGCAGTACGTGCAGGCGCTGTTCGACTACGGCCGATCGGGCGCGGCCAGCGGAGCGGTGTGGCGGACGGTGCCGCCGGGCATCGACGTCCCGGCGCCGGGACCCCGCCCCTGAGCGGTGCGCCGCGCGCGCAGGCGATGTCGGCGTCGCCTCGCGCCCGTCCCGGGCCCTCTGACGTGGCAAACGCCACGGCGGGCGCAACCCGATCCGTCCGTCGAGGACACGGCGTTGGGCCAGAATGGGTCGCATCGAAACCCACTCCATGAGGCCCTCGGCAACCATGTCGGAGCGAACCGTCGAAGAAGAACGCTGGCTGCTGGCCCTCGAGAAGGCGATCTTCGGCGCCTGGGACCTGGACCCACGCCTCGAGACGGTCCACTACTCGCCCCAATGGAAAGCTCGCCTTGGCTTTCCGCGCATCCATGCCCCCGACAGCACGGCGTTCTGGCGCTGCCGGGTCCACCCCGATGACTTCGGTCCGATGCTGAGCGCGCTGCGCTCGCACCTGGACGGTCATTCGCCGAGCTACGAGGCGCAGTTCCGGCTGCGCAGCACCGGCTCGGGCTACCGGACGGTGCTGTCCCGCGGCCGCGTCGTGGCGCGCGATCATCGCGGTGACGCGACGCGCATGGTCGGCACGATGGTCGACCTCACCAGGCGGCCGGTCGCGGCGGCACCGCATGGCCTGGCCGCGGAGGATTCGTCGCCGACCATCGCGGTCGTGCGGACGCCGTTCCACGCAGCCCTCGGCGCGGCGCGCCTGCCCGCCCCGTCCTGTGGCGCCGCCGACGCGCCGGATCGCCTCATCGAACGGGTCGACGACCTGCTCGAGATGGCCCTTCGCGACGCCAGCGCGTCACCGTAACGCGGGGGTGACCGCCGCCGCGCGACGACGCGGCCGGACCGCGTCGTCGCGACGCCGAACCGTCATCAGGCGGTCGCCTTGCGGGAGGAGGTCTTCTTCGCAGCCGCCTTCGTGGCGGCGGTCTTCTTCGCAGCCGTCTTCTTCACAGCGGCCTTCGTCGCCGGCGTCTTGCGGGCCGCCACCTTCTTGGCCGCAGGCTTCTTCTTCGCCGTCGCCAGGCCGGTGCCGGCGGGCCCGAGATCGGCCAGCTTGGCCTGCGCCGACTTCTTCGTTTCCTCCAGCCGCTTCTCCGCCTGGCGCACCGCCTGGTGCAGCGACTTCTTCGCCTCGTCGGACGCCTTGGAAAGCCGCTTCTGCACCTTGCCCCACAGCGCGTCGAGCCGGCGTTCGGCCCGCCCGCGCTTCGTCTGCGCCGCTTGCACCGCCTTGTGCAGCTCGGTCGAGGCGATCGTGCCGATCTCGTCGAACTTGTTGTTGATGGCCTGGCGAATGTGCCGCACGGCGGCGCTGAGCTCGTTGGCCGCGGCGGCCAGTTCGGGATTCTTCGATCTGCGAGTGGCCATGGGTGTCTCCGGTTGATGCGCGAACGCGGTGGCCCGCACTGTAGCGTGATGCCGCCCCGCCCTCGCCGGCGTCGCCACGTTCAGGCCTCGGCCGAGGCGCCGAGCCGGCGCGCGATCGCCGACTGCGCCGCATCGCGCAGCCGCACCGCCGCCGCGAACGGCTCCTGATCGGCGGCCGGCTCGATCGGCGCGCCGATGTGCACGGCGAGCGCGGCGCGGCGCGGCCACCAGCGGCCGTCAGGCAGCAGCTCGCGCGTGCCGCTGAGGGTGAGGGGCAGCACCGGCGCCTGCGCCTGCGCCGCGGCGAGAAACGCGCCGAGATGGAACGGCAGCAGCTCCACACCGGCGCGGAAGGTGCCCTCGGGAAACACCAGCAGCGCACGTGCCCCCTGCGCGGCCTGCACCAGGCGCCGGGCATCGTCGGCGCTGCGCTGGGCGTCGAACCTCTCGACGAACTCGGCGCCGAGGCGGCGCAGGAAGCGGCCCGCGACGAGCTGCGTGGCCAGTTCGTGCTTGGCAACGAAGACGCAGGGCCGCGGCAGCGCGGCGACCAGCACGACGCCGTCGAGGTAGCTGCCGTGGTTGCACACCAGCACGCAGGAACGCTCGCGCGGCCAGTGCTCGAGGCCCTGCACGGCGACCGGCGCGCCGGCCAGCCGCAGCAGCGCGCGCGCGGCGCCACGGCACAGGGTCCACGCGGCCGCGGGGGTCGGCATGCACAGGGTGAGCAGCCACACCGGCGGCGCGAACAGCCAGAACAGCGCGAACGCGCGCAGGCCGAACAGCGCATCGGCCAGCAACTCGACGACGGCACGCAGCCGCAGCGCGGCGGCCCCCAGCGCCAGGCGCAGCCATTGCCGCCGGGCACTGGCCGGCGCGGCACCGACACCCCCCTGCTCGACCAGCTCGCGGCACGCCGAGCGCCGCACCTTGCCGCTCGAAGTCTTGAGCACGGTGTGCGGCGGGGCGAGCACGATCTCGTCGGCCGGCTCGCCGATCGCGTCGACGACCGCATGGGCGATGGCCTCGCGCAGCGCGGCGTCGTCGGACGCGCGGCGCGGATGCCGCTCGGCCAGCACGACCAGCCGCTCGGTGCCGCTGCGCGCATCGGGGCGGCCGAACACCGCGACACCGCCCTTGCGCACGCCCTCGACGGCGGCGACCGCATCCTCGATCTCCTGCGGGTACAGGTTGCGTCCGCCGCGGATCACGATGTCCTTCACCCGGCCCGTGATGTAGATGTCGCCGTCGGCGGCATAGGCGCGGTCGCCGCTGTCGAGCCAGCCGCGGTCGAACAGGCGCGCCGTCTGCTCGGGATTGCGCCAGTAGCCGTGCGTGGCCGAAGGGCCGCGGAACTCGAGCCGGCCCTCGACGCGTTCGGGCAGCGCCCGCCCCTCGTCGTCGACGATACGCACCTCGTGGCCGGCCAGCGGGCTGCCGCTGGCGACGAAACGAAGCGCGCCGGCGTCGCCCTGCGCCGCCGGCAGCGCGCGGTGCTCGCGGACGAAGCTGTCGCGCACGACGCGGTCGATGCGCGGCCCGCGACCCAGCGGCGGGAACAGCAGGCCGACCGACGCCTCGGCCAGCCCGTAGACCGGTGCCACCGCCTCGGGCCGCAGCCCGCAGGCGGCGAAACGCTGCTGGAAGCGCAGCACGGTGTCGGGGCTGACCGCCTCGGCGCCGTTGAAGGCCAGCCGCCAGCTCGACAGGTCGAGCCCGGCGAGCGCCGCGTCGTCCACGCGCGCCAGGCACAGTTCGTACGCGAAGTTCGGTCCCGCCGACAGCGTGCCGCGCCAGCGCGTGATCGCCTCCAGCCAGCGCTGCGGTCGGGCGAGGAAGGCCAGCGGCGACATCACGACCAGCGGCATGCCCACATAGAGGCTGCCGAGCCAGGCACCGATCAGCCCCATGTCGTGGTACAGCGGCAGCCAGCTGACGAACACGTCGTCGGGCCGCGCGGCTATCGCCTGCGCCATCGCGCGGATGTTGGCCAGCAGGTTGGCATGGGTCAGCGCCACGCCCTTGGGCGCGCCCGTGCTGCCGGAGGTGTACTGGATGAACGCGACGTCGTCGCCACGCACCGGCACCTCCCGCGGGGCGTCGCCGGTGGCGGCGAGCTGCTCCGGCGTCAGCACTTCGCGCAGGCCGCTGACGCGCGCCTGCAGCAGGCGCGCCACGCGCATCGCCTCGGGCACGCTGACGAGGAGGACCGCCTGCGCATTGGCGAGGATGCCGGTGTGCCGCCGCACGTGGTCCTCGAGCTGCGACGCGCGTGCCGGCGGGTAGATCGGCACCGGGATGCCCCCCGCGCGCAGGATGCCGAAGTAGGTGAAGAAGTAGTCGGGCGAGGTCGGCAGCATGATCGCCACCGTCTGCCGCGGCTTCAGCCCGGCGCGCTGCAGGCCCGCGGCGATCGCCGCCGACGCATCGGCGAGTCGCCGATGGTCGATGCGCGTCTCGCCGGCGTCGCCAAGCACGATGGCCTGCGTGCGCCCGGGCTGCGCGCGCAGGTGGGCATCGAGCACCTGCAGCAGCGTCTGCGCCTCCTCGGCGGCGTGCCCGTTCGCGGCCTCGCGCGGCGCCGCCGGCTCGGGACCCGCATGGGCGGCGCCCGGGGGCGCGACGGCCTCCTGCGGGCGGCCGCGCTGCACCGCGCGCCACAGGTCGGCGACCGTCTCGGCAAGCTGCAGCGTGTCCTCCGGGAGCGCCACGCCGGCAGCACGCTCGACGCGCAGCAGCAGTTCGACGCGACCCAGGCTGTCCAGGCCCAGGTCGCGGTCGAGCGTGCTGTCCAGCGTGACGCCGGCGGGCGCCGGCATGCCGCGCTGCAGGTCGCGCACCGTGGCGCCGACCAGCTCGCACAGGTCGGCCTCGCTGAAAGCGGGCAGGCCCGTGGTGGGTCGGTGGCGGCTGTCCATGGCAGTCGCATCATGGCGCCGGCAGGCCGGATTGGGCGGCGGCGGCATTGATGCGTGTCAGTCCCGGCGCACGGCCGATGCGATCTGCCGGCCTCTGAAGGGCTCGGCCCCTGCCGGAGCGCGGCGCAGCGCGGTGCCGCCCAGGCGCTAGCGCCGTGCGAACTCGGGAATGCTGAAGCGCTTTCGATACGCGCCCGGCGCCATGCCGGTGGTGCGCTTGAAGAGACGGCGGAAGAAGGCCGCATCCTCGTAGCCCACGCGCCAGCTGACCTCGTCCACCGGCGCGTCGGTGCGCTCGAGCCGGCGTTTGGCATCTTCCACGCGCAGCCGCTGCACGTAGTCGATGGGCGTCAGGCCCGTGGCCGCGGTGAAGCGCCGCTTGAAGGTGCGTTCGGCCAGCCTCGAGCGCTGGATCATCGCCTCGACCGGGTTCGCCACCGAGAAGTGCCCGGCCAGCCAGCGCTGCGCGGCCGCGATCTCCGCGTCGCCATGGTCGCTGCGGCCTTCGAAGGTGATGTAGGGGGCGAGGCCGTCCTGGTGCCATTGCAGCGCGTAGCGCCGTGCCACCTCCTGCGCCTCGGTGGCCCCGGCATGGCGCGCGATCAGGTAGAGCGCCAGGTCGTGCCAGGTGTTGGAGGCGCCGGAGCTGACGAGCTCCTCGCGCGTTCCCGAGATCACCAGCACGCGATCCGGATGAATGTGCACCGCCGGATGCGCGGCCGCGAACTCGCGCGCGTAGGCGAAGTGCACGGTCGCGTCCTTGTCGTCGAAGAGGCCCGTCTCGGCCAGCAGGAAGATGCCCGAGCAGGCCGAGCACAACAGTGCACCGCGCTCATGCATCTGCCGCAGCCACTCCACGAGACGCGGGTAACGGCCCTTCGTCCAGCCGGCGCTGCCCACGAACACCGACGGCACGATGACGATGTCGCACGACTCGATCTCACCGACGGCGCGCTGCACCGGAAAGGGCACGCCGCTGGCCAGCTCCAGCGGGCCCTTTGCGTCACCGACCACCTCGACATGGAACGGTGTCGGCGCGCAGCGGCGCGCCTCTCCTGCCAGCCGGGCCAGGTGGCCGGGCGCCTTCATGACGTCGAACAGCCCGGCCAGCGTCGACACCGCAGCCTCGGGCAGCGCCAGCAGCGCCACGTGCAAAGGGGACGTGCTCATTCCGATTCCTTCGACGGCGCAGTCTAGCGGGCCCGCTTGATCGCATCCGTGGCACGAACGGACCGATCTCGGGCGATTTCGGCTCTGCCCGTCGTGGGCTCGCGCGACGACGATGACACCCTCATCCACACCACCCGAGAGACATCCGATGGACACTTTCGCAATCGATCAAGCCAAGCTCGAAGCCTTCGTCAGCCACGCTTTCGGCGATGTGACTGCCGCCTACGTCGGCGTGATGGTGAGCCTCGGCAGCAAGCTCGGTCTTTACCGGGCGATGGCCGGTGCGGGCCCGCTGAGCGCCAGGGAACTCGCGCGGCGGGCCGGATGCGCCGAGCGCTACGTGCACGAGTGGCTCAACGCACAGGCGGCCGGCGGCTACGTCGGCTACCACGCCGCGAGCGATACCTACGAACTCGCGCCCGAACAGGCCGCGGTGCTGGCGGACGAGGACAGCCCCTTCTACCTGCCGCCCGCGTGGGAGGTGCCGGCCGCGATGTGGTTCGACGAACCGAAGGCGCTCGACGCGTTCCGCACCGGTCGCGGCGTGGCCTGGGGGGAGCACGACACGCGCATGGCCTGCGGTGTGGCCGCGTTCTACCGCAACGGCTACAAGGCCAGCCTCGTGCCGCAGTGGCTGCCGGCGCTCGACGGCGTGGTGGCGCAGCTCGAAGCCGGCACCACGGTGGCGGACATCGGCTGCGGCCACGGCCACGCGACGCTGCTGATGGCCCAGGCGTTCCCGAACTCGCGCTTCTACGGCTTCGACACGCACGAGGCGTCGATCGCCGCGGCGCGGCAGCACGCGCAGGAAGCGGGCGTCGCCGACCGTGTCACGTTCGAGATCGCGAACGCGCGCGAGTACGGCCCGCACGGCTTTGGCCTGGTGTGCTTCTTCGACACGCTGCACGACCTCGGTGATCCGGTGGCCGCGGCGCGCCACGCCGCCGAGGTGCTCGCGCCCGGCGGCACCGTGCTGCTGGTCGAGCCGTTCGCGCACGACCGCGTGGAGGACAACCTAAACCCGGTGGGGCGGCTGTACTACGGCGGCTCGACCTTGATCTGCTGCGCGCACGCGATCTCCGAGGGCGGCAAGCTCGTGCTCGGCGCGCAGGCCGGGCCCAAGCGGCTCGCCGAGGTCTTCCGCAAGGCCGGCTTCACGCACTTCCGGCGCGCCGCGGAAACGCCCTTCAACCTGATCTTCGAAGTGCGCCGCTAGCGCCTTCGCGGGCTGCGGTTCGACCCGCGCCGCGGCCGGCCATCCCACGCCTCGTCAGCCGAGGGCGCGCTCGGACGCGCCCGCGCGGCGGAGCGCGTGCGCCTGCGGGTTCTCGTCGTCACCCCGATCCACTCCATCCCATCGCCAAGGAACTCGACATGTGCACACCCACCCGCCATCGCCGCACCGCGCTGGCTGCAGTCGCCCTCGCCGCCATCACCTCGTCATCGCAGGCGGCAGGCACCGCCGGCAGCGCCTGGTGCGCCGACCGCTGCGACCAGATCGTTCTCGACTGGAACCTGCAGACGCACCAGGTCATCAAGTCCGCCGACGGCTACGCCAATCCGATGGCGGCCTCGCGCGTGCTGGCGATGGTGCATCTGGCGATGCACGATGCCGTCAATGCCGCCGATCCGCGCTACCGCGCGCACACCTACCGGCCTGTGGGCGGCGCCGTCCGGCGAGGCAGCGTCGACGCCGCGGTCGCTGCCGCCGTGGCGGCGCACGACGTGCTGGCGGCGCTGTACCCCGAGCAGAAGGACCTCGTGCGGCCCATGCTCGACGCCACGCTGCTCGACGCCGGCCTCGGCTCGGCGGTCGAACAGGGCAGGACGATCGGCGCAACCGCCGCCGCGGCGATGCTGGCGACGCGCAGCGACGACGGCAGCCGGGCCGACGAGAGCTACAGGCCCGGCGCGCGAGCCGGCGACTGGCAGTTCACACCGGGCTTCGAGTTCATCGCCGCGCCGCACTGGCGCGCGGTCAAGCCCTTCACGCTGCGCGCACCCGAGCAGTTCCGCGTCGGCGCGCCGCCGGCGCTGACGAGTGCGGCCTACGCCGCCGACTTCCGCGAGGTGAAGGCCACCGGCAGCCAGGCCGCCGATGCCCGGCGCAGCGCGGACCAGACGCAGTACGCCGCCTACTGGTACGAGTTCTCGGACATCGGCTGGAACCGCATCGCGCGCGTCGTGGCACGCCAGCGGCCGCAGGACCTGTGGCAGCGCGCGCGCACCTTCGCGCTGCTCAACGCCGTCATGGCCGACGCCTACATCGCCGGCTGGGACAGCAAGATGCACCACAACTTCTGGCGCCCGGTCACCGCGATCCGCGAGGCCGATCGCGACGGCAATGCCGCCACCGCGGCCGACCCGCGCTGGACGCCGCTGCTGCCCACCCCGCCGATCCAGGACCACCCGTCCACGCACAGCGCCCTGGGCGCCGCTGCCGCGGTGGTGCTGGCCGGCACCTTCGGCAGCGACCGCATGCGCTTCACGATGGCATCGACCAGCGCTGCGGCCGGGACGCCGGCACGCACCTTCGCGAGCTTCTCCGAGGCCGCCGCCGAGAACGCCGATTCGCGCGTGCGCGCCGGCCTGCACTTCCGCTTCGCGACCACGGCAGGGTTGCGCCTGGGGCAGCAGATCGGCAGGCAGGCGCTGGCCGAGCAGCTCGTGCCGCGGCAACGGGTGACGACGCAGGAGCCTTCACCATGAACGCACTCCCCTGGCGCAGCACGGGCGCCGCCGGCATCGCCATGCTGGCCGCGACCTGCGGAGCGTCGCTGCTCGTCATGAGGTGCTTCGCCGGCGACTTCGGCGTGATCGCCCTCCTGATCGTCCAGGCTGCCGCAGCGGCGGGGTTCCTGGGGCCGTGGCTGCGCGACGCGTCACGCCGCAGGGCGCTCAAGCAGCAGGCCTGCCGGCTCGTCGGGTTGTCGCTGCTGAGTTGCACCCTGCCCTTCGCGCTGTGGGCGTGCACGGCAGCGCGCGTCGGATCGGGCCCGCTGGCGGTCGCGCACGCCAGCCTGCCGCTGGCCGTCACGCTGGCCGGCGCGGTCTGGCTCGGCGAAAGGGTCGGCGGCCGGCCCTTTGCCGGCTTCGTCGTCGGCCTGGGCGGCGCGGCCCTGCTGTCGTGGCAGTGGCTCGCCGCGGGGCTTCCGAGCGAAGCCACCGCTGCGGCATCCGCAGCCGTCCTGGCGCCGACCACGCTCGCGCTGGCCGCGGCTTCGTTCGCGGCGCTGTGCAGCATGCCGGGCAGGCCGACCGGACGGCGACGGTTCGCGGCCACCGACCCGATCGTGCTCGCCATCGCCGCCCAGGGCGGCTCGGCGCTCACGTTGCTGCTGCCGGCAGCATGGCTGTGGCCCGACGTCGCCCCGCAGGCTGCCGGCTGGGGACGCGTGCTCGGTCTGGGAGTCGCTGCATCGGCGCTCGGCTTCGTCCTGTACCACGGGCTCAGCCGGCCCGGGCCGCGGCTCGACGAGCGGCGAGCCGAATGACCGCCCGGAGATCACGGTGACGCCAGGGAGTGCCTTGCGCCGGCAACGTGCCCCGAGCTACGCAGCAGGCGGCGCGCCTGCGCGGCGACAGCCTCGGGCGTGATGCCGAAGTGCCGGTACAACTGCTCAGCCGGACCCGACGCGCCGAAGCCGGACATGCCGACGAAGGCTCCCCGCTCCCCGAGCCAGCGCTCCCAACCGAAACTCATCGCGGCCTCGCAGCCGACGCGCACCGTGCCCGAGCCGAGCATGCTCGAGCGGTAGGCGCCGTCCTGGGCCTCGAAGAGCTCCCAGCTCGGCATCGACACCACCGCCGTCGGCGTGCCGCTCGCCTGCAGGGCACCGCGCGCCGCCATCGCGATGGCGACCTCGGAGCCGGTCGCCAGCAGCGTCGCTTCACGCGGCGCGCCGTCGGCTTCCGCCAGCACGCAGGCACCGCGCCGCGACAGGTTGGCACCGGTGTGCATTGGGCGGAGATGGGGCAGCGCCTGGCGGGCGATGAAGTCGCTCGGGCCGCCAGCCGGCAGCGGCACCACCAGACGCAGTGCCTTGGTGGGGAAGGACTCGGGAGCAGTAGCCTGCGCCTGCGCGGCGGCTGGAAGTTGCAGCAATGCAGCGGCAAGGGCAATCGTCATCAGGTGGCGCATGGCTTCCTCCGGTTCGCGGCAAGGGCGTTGCGGGGGTGCCGGAGGTGCCGCACAGGAGCGTGGTGAAGGCGCGGGCCACGATCGTGCGGCTCGTCCGGCGACCGTTCCGCTCGGGCAGCGCTGGGTTCCATGGGCGGCTCCGGCTTTTCGGTGAGGTGAATCATGTGCAGATCGACCTGCGCACGGTGGACCAGCTGACCGTCACCGACGCCGCGGCCCGCGGCATCGACGTCGTGGTGGCGCTCGGGTGGCCCGGCACCCCGGACATGGTCAAGCGACCGCTGGCCCAGAGTCGCCTGATCGTCTGTGCGAACCCGGCGTACTGGAAACGCCATGCGATGCCGCGACGGCCGGTGGACCTGGCGCACCACGCCTGCGTGATCGTGCGCTCGCCCGAAGGCACCGTGCTCGATCTCTGGCGGCACATCCAGGGGCCGGAGGTGGAGGAGGTGGCCGTGCGCGGCTGGCTGACCTGCGAAAGCCGCGATGACGCGCTGCACGCCGTGCTGCACGGGCACGGTGTGAGCCGGTTCGCCGACCTCTCGGTGTGGCGCTACGTCCGCGAGGGTCACCTGCAGCCGGTGCTGCTGGACTGGGACAGCCCCGATTCGCCGCCGTTCAATGCACTGGTCAGGCCGGATGCCCGACGCGACGCCGCGACCCAGGAATTCGTCGCCTTTCTGGGCCGGCTGCTGGGCGACATCGAGGCGCAGTGCAAGATGCTCATCGGCTCACGGTCCGCACCCGAGCGGCCGGACCGGTATGCGAGGCGACATGGGCGAGCGTCGGCAGGCACGCGCTGACGGTCGCCGCCGACGCCGGCGATCCATCACCCCCGGGCGGCTGCGTCGACGCCGGCGCCGTGCCACGCGGTGTCTGCCTCAGACGCCCACGAACGCGAAGTCCACCTCGGGCTTCTGGCCGCTGACGATGCGCGCGATGCTCTTGCCGGAGCCGCAGGAATGCGTCCAGCCCAGCGTGCCGTGCCCGGTGTTGAGAAACAGGTTGCGCAGCTTCGAGCGGCCGATGATCGGCACGTTGCTCGGCGTGGCGGGCCGCAGGCCGGTCCAGAACTGCGCGCGGCTGGCGTCGCCGGCGCCGGGGAAGATCTGCTCCACGCGCTTGACGATGGCCTCGCAGCGCACGCGGTTCAGGTCGCGGTCGTAGCCGTTCAGCTCTGCCGTGCCGGCAATGCGCAGGCGGTCGCCCAGGCGCGAGAAGACCAGCTTGTACTCGTCGTCGGTGAGCGAGACCTGGTGGGCCATCGAGGCGTCCTTCACCGGCATGGTCACCGAGTAGCCCTTGGCCGGGTAGATCGGCAGCGCGATGCCCAGCGAGCGGGCGTACTGCGGCGACAGGCTGCCCATCGCCAGCACGTACGCGTCGGCACGGATCTGCTGGAAGCGGCCCTCGCCATCGGTGGCCTCGACATGGTCGATCTCGCCGCCGGACGCGCGCAGCGCGGTGACGGTGTGGCTCATGCGGAATTGCACGCCGTCCTCCTCGCAACGCGTCACCAGCTCGCGCGCGAAGCGGTTCGCGTCGCCCGACTCGTCCTCGGCGGTGTAGGTGGCGCCGGCCAGCTGCGCCCGGATGTGGCGCAGCGCCGGCTCCAGGCGCACGGCCTCGTCGGCGGAGATCACGCGGCGGTCGCAGCCGAGTTCGCGCATCTGCGCGGCCGGTGCCTCGGCGCCGTCGAACTCCTTCTCGCTGGTGTAGAAGTGCAGGATGCCCTGCGTGCGCTCGTCGTAGGCGATGGACCGCTCGCGGCGCAGTTGCTGCAGCGTCTCGCGGCTGTAGGTGCCCAGCCGGACGATCTGCGCGATGTTGCGGCGTGTTCGTTCCGGCGTGCACTCGCGCAGGAACTGCAGGCCCCACAGCCACTGGCGCATGTCGGCGCGCAGGCGGAAGAGCAGCGGCGCGTCCTCCTTGCCCAGCCACTTGAGCAGCTTCAGCGGCGCGCTGGGGTTGGCCCACGGCTCGGCGTGGCTCACCGAGATCTGCCCGCCATTGGCGAAGCTGGTCTCCGCCGCGGCCGAAGCCTGGCGGTCGATCACGGTCACGTCGTGACCTTGCTGACGAAGGAAATAGGCCGAGGTGACGCCGAGCAGGCCGGCGCCGAGTACCACCACGTTCATGGCAAAGACTCCCAAAGGACTGGTTGGACGCACGATTTGCGTCGTGCGCTTGCCGCTCCCCCTGTCCTCGGTACCTGAGAGATTCAGCCCGATGCGGGCTTTGCTCCTTCGGTGCGCCACGCGTGTGACGGCTCTCCAGACGGCGATGGTGATGTGCAGTACGGACCCTGAGCGTTCATGGGAGTTTGCGCCTTCGGGGGTCGGGCCGTTGCCCGACGCTCTCCTGCCGGATCGTGATTCTAGGTGCGGGCGGTCATGCCCTCCGCGCTGAGAAAACGTTCGGCCAGCCGCACCCAGTACGCGCTGCCGATGGCGATGTTGGCGTCGTTGAAGTCGTAGCCGGGGTGGTGGACCATGCAGTTGCCCGGACCATCGCCGTTGCCGATGAACAGGTACGAGCCCGGCACGCGCTCGAGCATGAAGGCGAAGTCCTCGCTGCCGGTCAGCGGCGGGCCCTGCAGGGTCACGCGCTCCGGCCCCACCAGTTCGAGCGCCACATCGCGCGCGAAGGCGGTCTCTTCGGGCGTGTTGACCAGCACGGCGTAGCCGCTGCGCCAGTCGACCTGCGCGCTGACCCCGAAGCTTTCCGCGTGCGTGGCCGCCAGCGCCTTGATGCGCCGCTCGAGCAAGGCCCGCACGTCGCGGTCCAGCGCTCGCACGCTGATCTCCAGCGTCGCCGCGGCCGGGATGACATTGTTGGCGCGGCCGGCGTGCAGCGCGCCCACCGTGATCACCGCTGCCTGCAGCGGGTCGACATTGCGCGACACCACCGTCTGCAGCGCCATCACCAGGCTGGCTGCGGCCACCACCGGGTCGGCCGTGTGCTGCGGCAGCGCGCCATGGCCGCCGATGCCGGTCAGCGTGATCGTCGCGTAGTCCGACGAGGCCATCGCCGCGCCCTCGCGCAGCACCAGCCGGCCCTGCGGGATGCCGGGCATGTTGTGCATGGCGAAGATCGCGTCGCAGGGGTGCCTGTCGAAGAGGCCGTCGGCGATCATGCGCAGCGCGCCGCCGCCGCCTTCTTCGGCCGGCTGGAAGATCAGGTTCAGCGTGCCGTCGAAGCGGCCTGCCTCGGCGAGGTGTCGCGCGGCCGCCAGCAGCATCGCCGTGTGGCCGTCGTGGCCGCAGGCGTGCATCAGGCCAGGGCGCTGGCTGGACCATTCGACACCGGACGCCTCCGAGATCGGCAGCGCGTCCATGTCGGCGCGCAGCCCGAGTCGGCGTGACGAGTGGCCGCGCACCAGGGTGCCGACCACGCCGGTGCCGCCCAGGCCTCGCTCGACCGTGTAGCCCCAGGTGGCGAGCTTGTCGGCCACCAGCGCCGCGGTACGGTGCTCCTCGAAAGCCAGCTCGGGCTGGCGGTGGATGTCGCGCCGCAGGCTGACGAACTCGCCGACCCGGGCCTGCAGAGCGTCGAGCAAGTAGGTCATGTCGGCCCCGCGCTCACTGCGGCTGCAGGTTGATCTGCTTGGCGATGGCGCGGTAGCGCGCGGTCTCGCCCTCGAAGAACCTGGCCGACTCGGCCAGCGTCATCGGCGCCGACGGGTGCTGGGTCTGCGCCGCGAGCTGTGCCCGGACGCCGGGATCCTGCAGCGTCTTGCCGATCGCGGCGTGCAGCTTCACCACCACATCCTCGGGCGTGGACTTCGGCACCATGAAGCCTGTCCAGATCTTGTACGAGAAGTTCTTCAGCGACTGGCTCTCGCTGGCCGTCGGCACGTTCTTCAGCAGGTCCGAGCGCTGAGCACCGAGCTGGCCGATCACCTTCAGGCGCCCCTGCTCGGCCAGCGCGCCCATCGCGGCGCTGTACACGAGCACCGCGAAGTCGACCTGCCCGCCACCCAGGTCCTGCAGCAGCGGCGCGTTGCCCTTGTACGGCACGTGCGCCAGCTTGATGCCGGTCGACGCCTGCACGTTCTCCAGGATCAGGTGATAGAGCGAGCCGATGCCCACGCTGCCATAGGTCAGCGGCTTGTCGGCCGACTTGCGCGCCAGGGCAATCAGCTCATCGACACTGTTGACCGGCAGGTCCTTGCGCGTGACGAACACCATCACCGCATCGGCCACTGGATGCACCAGGCGAAAGTCCTCGGTCTTGAGCTTCACCGCGGCATTGGCCAGCGGCGACAGGATCACCTCGTTGGGTGAACCCTGGAAGATGTAGTACCCGTCGGCCGGAGAACCCAGCACCTTCTGCGCGGCGAGCGCGCCGCTGACGCCACCCAGGTTTTCCACCAGCACCTGCTGGCCCAGTTCCTTGCCGAGCGCGTTGTTGAAGATGCGGGCAATCGCATCCGACGGACCACCCGCCGGGTAGGGCACCATGAGGTTGACCGGCTTGGCCGGGTAACCCTGCCCGACAGCCGTACCGGCGCCGAGCAACATACCGGCCACCAAGGCCAGGGACCGGAGGAGATTGAATCGGGACATGGGAACTCCTTGAAGGGCACGACGGGCGGCCAGGACTGGAAGGCAAGGCCAATGTAGAAGTCGTCATACTCAAAGTCCAATGCATTGTTTTTTCAATTAGCATGAGTTTTACTCACAGTCACGTCGACGCACGTCCATGACCCTCGTCCAGCTCCGTCACCTGCTTTCACTGGCCCAGACGGGGTCGTTCAGCAAGTCCGCAGCCGCGCTGTTCCTGACGCAGCCCGCGCTGAGCCGGAGCATCCGCGCGCTCGAAGCCGAGTTCGGTCAGCCGCTGTTCGACCGGATCGGCCGCCACAGCGAATTGACACCGTTCGGGCGCGAGGCAGTCGAGCGGGCACGCGAACTCGTGCTCGCCGCAGATGACCTGCGCGACAGCGGCCGTCTCGCGGGCGACGGCCAGCAGGGTGTGCTGCGCATCGGCTTGGGCTCCGGCCCCGGCGCGATGCTGATGACGCCGCTGCTGCTGACGATGGCGCAGGAACGGCCGCGCTTGCACTTCGAGATCGCTCGCGCCGGCACCGACCTGCTGGTGCAGGCACTGCGCGAGCGTGTGCTGGACGCGCTGGTCGTGGACGCGCGTTCGCTGCGCCCCGCCCCCGACCTGAAGGCACGGTTCCTGCACGAGATGACGGGCGCCTTCATGGTGCGCCGCGGTCATCCACTGTCGAGGCGGCGGGGCGCAACGAGCTTCGACGACCTCCTGCGCTACCCCCTTGCCTCGACGCCGCTGTCGGACGAGGTCGCCCGGATGCTGGTCGAGCGATACGGGCCGCGCGCCCACCCGAGTGTCTGCGTCACGCTGCGATGCGAGGAGATCCCGAGCCTCGTCGAGGTCGTGCGGCGCAGTGACGCCGTCCTGCTGGCGATCCGGGCGGCCGCCCCCGACTTGGTCGAGTTGAAGATGCAGCCGGCGCTCACCGCGACGGCGCGATTCGGACTGGTGACGTTGGCGCGACGGACCGAGCCGCCTGCACTGGCGGCCGTGCGCACACTCATGGAGAGGATGCTGCGCGACGACCCGCTGCCGACTCGCTGAGCATCCCGGGGGTCGGCCGGCACGCGACGCTTCGGCGCCGGGCCCCGGCCGCAGGCGCCGGGGTCGGACGAGCGCGGCCCGCCGCTTCGGGCATCAGTCGAACACGACCACCGTGCCCATCATGCCGCCGGCGGCGTGGTCGAGGATGTGGCAGTGGAACATCCACTCGCCCGGGTTCTCGGCCACGAACGCGATGTCGCAGGAGCCCTGCGGGCCGAGCATCACCGTGTCACGCCACTCGCGCAGCGGATTGGGCTTGTCATTGTGCGCAAGCACGCGGAAGAAATGCCCGTGCAGGTGCATGGGGTGCTCGAACAGGGTGTTGTTGATCATCTTCAGCACCACGTGCTCGCCCTGCCGCAGGTAGAACAGCGGTTCGTGCATCATCGCGTGCTCGTGCTGGGCGGAGTAGTTCATGCTCCACGTCAGGCCGTGCTGCTGGCGGATGTCCTCCACCTTCATCGGCTTGCCGTCCACCGCGGCGATCGCCGGAGCGCCCGCCTCGCCCCCCTCGAAGACCAGGAAGTGCTGCGTCGCCTTGTTCAGGTCGGGCTCGGTGTGGCGGTTGCTGGCCAGCGCGCGCGGTGCGGGCAGCGGACGCGCGCGCAGCGGCGCGCCGGCGTAGTGGATCTGCGCCAGTTCGGTGTGCACGTCGCGCCGGTCGGTGATCGCGAACCGGCCCTTGCCGGCCGTGCCGTCCAGCACGAGGTCGGTGCGCTGCCCCGGCCCGAGGAACAACAGGCTGTCGGCCAGGGCGTGCGGCGGCACGCCCTGGCCATCGTGCGACACCACCCAGGGCGCATGGCCCGCGAACTCGAGCCGGTAGATCCGTGCCGAGGCCGCGTTGATGAGGCGCAGACGCACACGCTCGTTCGGACGCAGGGTCAGGCGCTGACCGGGACCGGCCGGCCGGCCGTTGATCAGCAGGGTGTTGCCGTGGCGCCCGCGGTTGCCGAAGTCCTGCACCCGGCCGTAGTCCTCGACCTGCGCATTGCGCTCGTCCAGCTTCAGGTCCGACAGCACCCACAGCACCTCGCGATCCACTTCCAGCGGGCGCGCCTCGTCGACGATGAAGGCGCCGTACAGCCCGCGCGGCACCTGCTCGAAGCTGGACTGGTGCGGGTGATACCAGTAGGTGCCTGCGTCGTCCGCGGTGAAGCGATAGTCGAACGTGGCACCGGGTTCGATGGGGGGCTGCGTGACGATCGGCACGCCGTCCATCGAGTTCGGCACGCGCAGGCCGTGCCAGTGCACCGTGGTGGCCTGGCGCAGCCGGTTCACGACTTTCAGGTCGACCGTGGCGCCCTGCGCGTAGCGCAACAGCGGGCCCGGCACGGAGCGATTGAACCCCCAGACCTCGGTGGGCGGACCCGAGGCGCGCACGCGCTGCTTGAAGATGTCGAGCGTCAGCTCGCGACGGGCCGGCGCAGCGACGGCCGCGACGGGAAGCGTCAGCGCTGCAGCGGACTGAAGGAAACCGCGGCGGTTCAAGGACATGGACGGGCCCCCGGCAGCAATCGTTGGTCTGGCCTAGCGCACTCACTATAGCGCGACACGTCGAGCGCGGGAGATACGGCGCGACCGCAGCGCGGCGGCTCATTCATTGCCGCGGCGGGGCTCGCCGGCGATGCGGTCATGGCGAGCCGGCGCGCGCCGGCAACGACTCGATCCCCGGCAGAGCTTGGCGCCATCGGGTGACGGAAGCCAGCGTGCGCCGCCGCAGCAGCGGGTCCTGCAACGACGGCGGGAGTCTCGGCCCCTGCCGCCGTCCCATGGGGTCCTGCGCGCAGGCGCAGGGCGGCTGTCGGGCTCGCCCCACACCGGCCTCGGCGGCGACGGGCCCGTCAACGCAGCGTCGACAGACCGGCATCGAGCCAGGCCTGCGTGCCGCCGTCGATGAAGCTCACGCGAGCGTAGCCGCGCTGCTTCAACTCGTGCGCCGCGACGGCGCCCATCGCACCGCCCTGGCAGGCGGTGACCACGCGCGTCCACTTGTCGCTGAGTTCCGGCGGCAGCCGGCCCGCTGCGATGTCGCCGAGCGCGACGTTGTAGGCACCCGGGATGAGGCCGGTCGATGCGGTGATCGCCTCGGCCGGACGCGGGTCGATGAAGACGACCTGCTCGCAACCGTCGCGCAGCGCGGCCGCCTCGAGTGCGCTGAGGCTGGGGACGGCCGCCTTGGCCTCGGCAACGCGTTCGCTGAAGGACTTTTCCATGGTGTTCTCCTGAAGGATGTGGGGTGGGAAGTGGAGGCTGGGGCGCGTTCAGATGGACAGCGTGGCTGCGCCTTCCTTGATCAGCGCATGCAACGCCGCGGAGCCGACGATGGTCACGCCGTCGATCAGGTGCTCCTGGGCGTAGCCGCGGACCTTCGCGCAGGGCGGGCACGCGAGGATCTTTCCGCCGCGCGCCAGGAAGCCTTCGATGAGCTCCTTCATCGGCGGGTCGAAGGGGTTCATGCGGACGTGGTCGATCGCGCCCTTGCGCACCGTGTCGAGCGCCGAGGCGACGAGGAACATGGTGACCTGCAAGCCGGCATTGAGGCCACCGTTGGCGATGGTCCAGCAGACGGTTGCACGTTCGTCGTCGTGGCCGCGAGAGGCGACGATGACGAGCTTTTCGGGTTGGGTGTTCATGGGGTTCTCCTTTCGGTTGGGGTGGTGGGCCTGGTTCAGGCGAAAGCGGCCGTCTTGGCGCCGGCGGCAATTTCCTCGATGACCTTCGCGGCGCCGACGATCGAGGCGCCGACGGACAGGTGTTCCTCGTTGATGCCGCGCGGTTTGGTGCACGCACCGCACAGCCACACCTGGCCACCGTTGTCGACGAAATCGCGATAGAGCTGGGCCAGCGGCGGCAGGCCGTGGGCGGTGACACCGTCGACGCCGCCGTCGGTACCGAGCCAGACGCCATCGACCGTGCAGAGCACGATGGCCTCCAGACCGGCCGTCGCGGCGACGTTCGCGGCGATGAAAGGCATCGTGGCCCGCTCGGCGTCGTGGCGGCCGTAGGTGCAGTGAAAGATCAGCTTGTTGGACATGGTCATGGACTCCTTCGTTGGTTGGATCGGTGGGGTGGGCATCAGTGGGTGCGGGCGACAACGAATTCCGTGCGCCCGTCACCGAGGTCGCGGACGCCGACGAGCTGCTGGCCCATCAGGCGGGTCATGGACGGCAGGTCAGCGCGGGCGGACGGATCGCGGGCCAGGACGCGCAGCCGGTGGCCGACGTCGATCGCCCGCAGCCGACGGCGAAACTCGGCCGGAAAGCCGTCGGTGCAGCCGAGTGCCCCGGCGTCGAAGTCGTGCACGGTCACCTCGGGCGCCGGCGGAACCGGGCGCATGCCGGTGCAGACCAGTTCGATGCGCTCGATGCCGTCGTTGCCGACGTCGAGCACCATGTGCTGCTCGATGAGTCGATCGCCGATGGCGCGGTCGTCCGTGCGGAGCACGCCCCGCCAGCTGAGGCTGGTGCGGTCGCCGACCTCGCTGACGCGCAACGCCTCGGGCTCCACGGCCGTGGCCCAGTCGAGCCAGTCGACCCAGAGCGCGGCGATGCGATCGCGCCCGCGCGCCGCCAGGTGACGGCCCGGCAGGATCGCGTCGAAGGTCGCTTCCGGCGCCAGCAGTGCGGCGAGCCTGGGGTGGTCTCGTGTGCCGAGCGCCTGGCCGAAGGCCCGGGCGGTGTCGGCTGCATGTGTGTCGTTCATCGCGGTTCCTTTCATCTCTCGTCTTTCCGTCTGGGGTGGCCGTGCTTCTCGTTCACCACGGGACGCAGGTTAGGAAGCCGCCGTGGACAGACCCGTGTGCATGACCGTGGAAATTTGCTACCCTGCGCGGCATGGCACTGTTCGTGATGGAGAAGACCTTTTCCGAGCCGGCGACCGACGAACTCGTCGAGAAGATGCGCCGGGCCACCGAGGTCTGCTTCGAGATCAACGACATGACCCGCAAGGTCACTTACGCCTCCGCCGATCGCCGGCGCTTCGTCTGCGTGATGGAGGCCCGTGACCTCGAGACCGCGCGTCGCGCGCTCGAATCGGCGGGCATGGCGTACGAGCGCCTCTGGCCGGCGAACTCGTTCTAGGCTGGGGGCCGGATCCCGGCCGCGCCGAGCAGGACCGATGCACGCCGACGACGTCGACCCGGCCGATCTCGACTCGGCGCACCTGGCGCTGAGGCTGCTCGGCCCCATGGAACTCGTCGTCGCCGGGCGCAGCCTGCCGTTGCCGCGGTCGAAGAAGACGCGGGCGCTGCTCGCCTACCTGGCGCTGAACGAGCGAGCGCACCGCCGCGATCGACTGTGTGCCCTGTTGTGGGACGTGACCGACGACCCGCGCGGTGCGCTGCGCTGGAGCCTGTCGCGGCTTCGGCAGGTGCTGGGCGCCGAAGCGCAGCGCATCGTCGCCGGGCGCGACGAGGTCGCATGGCGTGCCGAAGGGATGGCCATCGATGCGAGTGCCCTCGCCCGCCTGCAGCGCAGTGATTTCGCCACGTCGGACACCGCGACGCTCGAGCGGGCGGTGGCCTGGTATCGGGGCGAGTTCCTCGAGGGGCTGGAGCTGCCCGACTTCCTGGACTTCAGTGCCTGGTGCATCGAGCAGCGCGAGCAGGCGCGGCGCTGCCATGCCGCGCTGCTGACGGAGCTGGTCGCCCGACATCGCGAGGCGCCCGCACGGGCGCTGCAGTTCGCGCGCCAGCGCGTGCAGGTCGAGGTGTTCGATCTCGAGGCGCACCGGGCGCTCTTGAACCTGCTGCTGAAACTCGGCCACGTCGCCGAGGCGCAGCAACGCTTCGAGCACGCGCAGCGGCTGTTCCGGCAGGTTTCCGCGGCCGACGCCATTGCCTTCGACCAGGCCTGGCGCGCGCTGCGTTCGGCCACCGCCGAGGCGCCCGCCGCGAGCGCGACGCCGGCATCGGTGCGCGCCGAGCCGCAGTTCGATTCGGCGTCCCTGCCCGGCGCCGGCGTGCCGGCCTTCGTGGGCCGGCAAGCGACGCTGGCCCGGCTCAAGGCGATGCTGGACGACGTGCGACAGGACGGAGAGACCCGACTCGTGCTCGTGACCGGCGAACCCGGCGTCGGCAAGAGCCGGCTCGCCGAACAGTTGTGTGCGGCGGCGGACGCGCTCGGTTTCGTGGTCGTGGCCGGCCGCGCCTTCGAGGCCGAAAGCTCGCGGCCCTTCGGGCCCTGGGCCGACGCGCTCGAGCTCAACGTCCAGCAGGAAGTGACCGAGGCCCATCCGTCGAGCCGCGAAAGCCTGTTCGAGATGCTTCGGGCGCGGCTCGAGACGCGCGTGGCGAAAGGGCGGGCCTCGATGCTGTTGCTGGACGACCTGCAGTGGTTCGACCGCAACTCGACCGAACTCTTGCACTACCTCGTGCGCACAGGCCCCGGCCGCACCGGGCTCGTGCTGATGCTCGCGCGCGGCGGGGAGCTGCCCGACAACGAAGCGGCGGTGCGGCTGCTGCGCAGCCTTCGGCGCGAGTACGCCGTGCAGCACATCGAACTGGAGCCGCTCACACGCGAGGAGATCGAGGCACTCGTGGGGCGGGAGGCAGGTGTCGACGGCCGCCACGTGCACGAAGTGTCGGCGGGAAATCCTCTCTACGCCCTCGAGTTCGTCCGCGCGCAGCGCGAGGGGCTGGCGGGGCCGCCCGCCACCTTGATGCAACTCGTGCGCGACCGCATCGCCAAGCTGCCGGAGCGCGCCGCCGACGTGCTGCGCTGGAGCGCCGTGCTCGGACGTGCAATTCAGCCGGCGCGGCTGGAGGAGCTGACCGCGCTGGCAGCGGAGGAACTGGTGGACGCTCTGGAGCGGCTGGAACAGTCATCGCTGCTGCGCATCGACACGACGCGGACGAGCGATCGCTATGCCTTCAGCCATGAGCTGATCCGCGAGGCGGTGTACGGGGAACTGTCGCTCCCGCGGCGGCGCCTGATGCACCGCAAGGTGGCGCGGTGTCTCGAGCCGCAGGCGGCCGACCCGGCCGTGGCGGCCGAGCTGGCCCATCACGCCGGCCTCGCCGGTGAGGCCGAGCTCGGTGTGCGCGCGTGCATCGTGGCGGGACACCACGCGCTGCGCGTGTTTGCCAACGAGGACGCGGAGGCACTGGCCCGCCGCGGGCTGCGGCTGGTCGAGGAAGTCGATGAGCCGCGCCGCATCGAAAGCACCCTGGACCTTCTGCAGGTGCTGTACACCGCGCGGACCCCCGATGGTGAGCAGGCGGCGGAGCGGCTGCGCGGCCTGGCCGAGCGCGCGCTCGATTTCGGCCTCACGCGTGCCGCACGCCAGGGTTTCCAGATGGTGTCGTACCTGCGCTGGGAACACAGCTCCATGGCCGACGCCCACGCCAACATCCTGCAGGCCGAGCGCGTGAGCCGTCTGGCCGAACCGGGCGAGCGGGCGGTCGCGCTGGCGCAGGCCGCCCGCTGCCTGGTGCTGCTGGAGCGCAACCTGCCGCAGGCGGAGGCATTCGCGTTGGAGGCCGACGCGGTGCGACGGCGCGACGGCAAGACCAGCGCCGCCGTGTCGTTTGCACTCGGGATGCTGGCGGCTCACCGCGGCGACACGGCGGGCGCGGTCGAGGCCTTCGTCGAGGCCCGCCAACTGGCGCGCCAGCAAGGCGAGCACCTGGCGGAGTTCGGCGCGCTCGAGCATCACGTGATGCTCGAGCTCGATGACGGCAACCATGCCTACGCCATGGTGCTGGCTGCGGACCTCGCCGACCTGGGATGCCGCGTGCGTCCCGGCGCGGAACTGCATGCCGGACGGGCCCTGCTTGCACTCGCGCGGCTGCACGGCGGCATCGTGCCTGACGACAGCGAACTGGCGCAGGCGGTCGAGGCCGTGCGGCAGGCCGATGCCAAGTACGAACTGTCGTACTTGCTGACGCGCTGGGCCGAGCACGAGCTCGCGGCGGGCCGGCTGGACACGAGCCGGGACATCGCGACGCAGGCGCTGGAGGTCGCGCAGGCGATTGGCCGCTGCTCCGAGCAGGCGCACGCGCTGGTGACGCTAGCCGCCGTGGCGCAGCGTGCACGGCGGCCAGCCGAAAGCCGGCGGCAACGGGCCCTGCTCAAGTCGCTGGAGGCGAACGACCTCTCGGCGCGCAGTCGGCGGCGCGTGGCATCGTTGGCGGCGGGCGACGGCCCCGGCCGCTGAGTTCGCGCGCCGGTGCAGCACGGCGCCCTCGCACCGGCCTTCTGCCCTTCGGCCGTGTGCGCGCGGCGCACCGACGGCTCAGCCGCGCAGAGGCAGCGCCGCGCCAATGGCGACGAAGATGCCACCGCAGACCTGGTTGAAGCGACGCCCCACACGCTTCAGCCACGGACGGATGCGATGCGCCGTGCTGGCGATGACGAACTCGGTGAGCACCTCGATGGCTGCGAAAGTGCCCGCCATGACGACGAACTGGACGAACAGACCGCGAGCCGGATCGATGAACTGCGGCAGGAATGCAGCGAAGAAGAGGATGCCCTTCGGGTTGGTCATCGCCGACAGCGCGCCCTGACGGAACAGCGACCAGCCCTGCCGCGGCGCGGCAGCGTCCTGCAGTTCCACGCCGATCGCCGGCGCGCGCCACACCTGCAGGCCGAGCCAGACGAGGTAGGCGCCGCCCAGCCACTTCAGCACCGCGAGCCAGACCAGCGAAGTCTTCAGCAGCGCGCCGATGCCGAACATCGACAGCGCGATGATGACGATGAAGCCGACCGAGCCGCCGAAGATGGTGAACAGCGTCCTGCGCCGTCCATGCAGCGCGCCATGCGTCAGCGCGAGCAGGCCGTTGGGCCCGGGCGAGAGTGACAGGCCGAGAGCGGCGATCAGATAGACGAGCCAGGTGTCGAAGTCCATGGCGGCGATCCTCTGCGTCGCGCGCGGCGCGGTCAAGCCGGCGGCATACTGCATGCCACCATGAGCCGCGCGCGCGCCCTGCCCGCCCTGCGCTGGGCCGTCGTCGGCCCCGGCGCGATCGCGAACCGGTTCGCGCAGGCGCTCGCGGGTGTGCCGCGGCAGCAGCTGTCGGCGGTCATCGGCCGCGACGCGCTGCGCGCGCAGGCCTTCGCCGCGCGCTGGTCGGACCCCGACCGGCCGGCGCGCGTGCACCTCACGCTGGAGGCGCTCTCCACCGACGTGCAGATCGATGCGGTGTACATCGCCACGCCGCATGCTGCGCATGGCCAGGCGGTGCGCGCCGCGCTCGAGGCCGGGCGGCACGTGCTGTGCGAGAAGCCGCTGGTGACGAATGCCCTCGAGGCCGAGCAGCTCGCCGCGCTCGCTCGCACGCAAGGCCGGCTGCTGATGGAGGCCTTCTGGAGCCGCCTGCTGCCCGTGATGCCGGCGGTGCGCGAGTGGCTCGCCGGCGGCCGCATCGGCCGTGTGCAGACCCTCCAGGCGAGCTTCTGCTTCCCCCTGCCCTTCGACCCGCAGCGCCGCCACTTCGACCCGGCGCAGGCCGGTGGTGTGCTGCTCGACATCGGCGTGTACCCGCTGGGCATGGCGCGGGACCTGCTGGCGGTGCAGGGCGAGCGCGGCGTGCCGACCCTGCAGGTCGCCGGCCGCGTCGGCGCGAGCGGCGTCGACGAGCGCGTGGCGATGATGCTGGTCTGGCCGGGCGGTGCCGTCGGCCAGTTCGTCTGCGGCTTCGACGGCAGCGCACCGAACGACATGGTGCTGCTGGGAGAACATGGCCACATCACGCTGCACGGCCCATTCTGGGAGTGCACGCAGGCCAGCCTGTCACGCCCCGGCGAGCCGGTGCAGCGCTGGCAGCAGCCCCTGCGCATCAACGGCTTCGAGTACGAGATCGAGGAGGCGCTGCGCTGCGTGGCCGAGCACCGCGTCGAGAGCCCGGCGGTGCCACATGCCGACACGGTGGCGACGTTGCGCCTCGTCGATCGCATGCGCCGCGATCTCGGCGTGCGCTTTCCTTTCGAGCCGGACGCCGCGCGCTAGACGCTGGCCGGCGCCAGCGTGCGCTCCAGCCAGGCGTCGATCGCCGGGCGTGACGGCGGCAGCAGCGCGGCGGCGCCACCGGTGAAGCGCTGCCAGTCCTCGACGTGGTGGCGCGACACCACCGTGAGGAACGGGATGTCGCGCGACATGATCTCCAGCAACTCGGCGGAGAAGCCGGCACCCTCCGACTCCAGCCGGCCGAAGCGGTTGCAGACGATCAGGTCGGGGGCGCTCGCCAACGCATGGCGCAGCACCTCGCTGGCGCGCGCAAAGCCTTGCGGGTCGGCGCGGCAGGCCTTGGACGCGCTGCCCAGCGACTGCGAGACAAGATAGCCGTCGCGCTTGTCGATGTCGACCAGCACCATCTCGGCCAGGCAGTCGCCCTTCTGCTCGGAGGGCGCCATCAGCAGGCCCATCACGCGACGGCCGCGGCGGCGCTGCTCGTCGACGACTGCAGCGAGCAGCGCATCGACATCGCAAGTTCCGTCGTGGCGGATGGCGGCGGCGCGAAGTTCGTCCATGGCAGCTTTCACTATAGCGCGCCGTCCCCGCGCTGCGGGGCGCGGCCTTCCCGCCGCAGTCGCCGATCCCTGAGGCAGGTCAAGCAGCGCCGGCGGGAAGGCCTCAGGTTTCGGGCGCGCTGGCCGATATGCAGTCATCGTGCATGGCGCCCGGTCGTGCGCAACGCCTCGGGCTGGAAGGAGAGATCGATGGCCGCTGAACTGAGCTTGGGCACGCTGGGCGGGATTGCCGCCGCCGTGCTGTGCGCCGCCGGCGCAGGCGCCATCGCCTGGCGCTCGCGCCGCCGCCACGACCGTCCGGGCGCTGCGGCGGCCGGCGCACCCGACTCCCAGCGCGACGCGTTGACCGGCCTGCCCACCCGTGCCCGCTTCGAGGCCATGCTCGACGACGGCCTGACCGCCA
Source organism: uncultured Piscinibacter sp. (assembly GCF_937952055.1). Lineage (GTDB taxonomy): Bacteria > Pseudomonadota > Gammaproteobacteria > Burkholderiales > Burkholderiaceae_C > Piscinibacter. The sequence goes on along the minus strand of NZ_CALFYO010000019.1, from coordinate 137,409 downwards.
GCGAGAAGGACGGCAGCGACAGCTGCGTGCTGGTCGCCGGCGTGGATGGCATGCGACTCGTCAACGATCGCCACGGCAGCGACTTCGGCGACCGACTGCTCGTCGCGGTCGCCGCCTGGCTGCGCGAACTGTGCGGGCCGTCGACGCCGCTGTCCCGCCTCGACGGCGACACCTTCGCGGTCTGGCTGAACGCGCCGCGCGAGGCCGGCGAGAAGCTCGCTCATCGCCTGTGCGAGGCCTTCGCCACGCCGCTGGCCCTGAACGGACACGAGTTGTCGATCGGGTTGTCGGCAGGCCTGGCCGTCGCGCCCGAGCACGGCAGCAACCTGCGGCTGCTGCACAAGGCCGCTGCCGCGATGCACGCCGTCAAGCGCAGCGGCGGGGGCGGCCATGCGGTGTTCGACCCGCGCATCGAGGCCGAACACGGCGAGGAGGCGATGATCGCCCGCGAACTGCAGCAAGCCGTGGTCAAGCGGCAGCTGGAGCTCTTCTTCCAGCCGCGGCTCGACGCCTCGCGCCTGACCGTGACTGCGGTGGAAGCGCTGCTGCGCTGGCGCCATCCCACGCTCGGCCTGGTCAGTCCGGCACGCTTCATCCCGATTGCCGAGCGGCACGGGCTGATCGACTCGATCGGCGGCTGGGCACTCGACGCCGCGCTCAAGCAGGCCGGCGCCTGGCGTGCCGCAGGACTGCGCCTGCGCGTGGCGGTGAACGTGTCGGGCCGGCAGTTCCGCAAGGACGACTTCGCCGCGAAGCTGGAACGCTCGCTCAAGTCGCACGGCCTCCCGCCCGACGCCATCGTCTGCGAAATCGCCGAATCGGCGGCGATCGAGGGCACCGAGGCCACGCGGCAGGCCTTCGCGAAGCTGCACAGGCTGGGCGTCGGCGTGTCGATCGACGACTTCGGTGCCAGTGCGGCCGCCATCCAGGCCCTCGGTGGCGTGCCCGCGCACGAGGTGAAGCTCGATCGCGCACTGGTGGCGGCGATGGCGCAACATGTCGAGACCCGGCTCGCCGCCGCCAGGGCGCTGCAGGGCGTCCGCCTGCTGAAACTGCGCGTGGTCGCCCAGGGCATCGAGACGGAGGCGCAGCGCAGCCTGGTCATGCAGATGGGCTGCGACGAACTGCAGGGCCCCCTGTTCGCCAAGCCGATGAGCGCGCGTGCCGTTGCGATCTGGGCCGCCGATGCCGCCGCGACGCTGGCGCAGACCTTCCAGTCGACCGCCTTCAAGGACACCCTGCCCATGGACGGCCGCGCCGTGGGACAGGTCGCGCGCAAACACCTTGAAACAATGTTGAAGCCAGGACCCGGCACGCTCGCCGCCGAGTTCGCTAAGCTGCATGGGATACTTTCCCACGCCAATCGACAAGCAAGGAGGGCCGCCATGGCTGCTCGAACCGACTTCCGCTTCTCCCGCATCGCTGCCGGCCTCGTCGCCGCCGTCGCCTCCGCCCTGCTGATTGCCTGCGGCGGCGGCGGTTCCGGCTCCGGTGACGTCCAGTACAGCGCCAGCTACGCCGTCGGCCGGATCTCCGGCTTCGGCTCGATCGTGGTCAACGGCGTCCATTACGACGAGACCTCGGCCGCCGTCACGGACGATGACGAGGACTCGCCCGACGACGACACGCTCGAGCTGGGCATGGTCGTCGAAGTCGAAGCCTCCGATTACGGCAGCCGCGACGGCAGGAACTCGGCGAAGGCCGAGTCGATCACCCTGCGCAGCCTGATGCGCGGCCCGGTCGAGAGCGTGGGCACCGACAGCGTGGTCGTGCTGGGCCAGACAGTGCAGGTGAACGCCGCCACGGTGTTCGACGACGCCCTTCCCGACGCCATGGGCTCGCTCACCGCGGGCGCGGTGGTCAAGGTCTACGGCACGCTGGACGCCGCCACCGGCACCTACACGGCCACGCGCATCGACCTGAAGTCGGCATCGAGCTCGTACCGCCTGCGCGGCGTGGTCGCCGGCTACGACGATGCACAGAAGCTGCTGACCATCGGCGACGCGGTGATCGACGTGTCGGGCCTGGCGCTGGCCGTGGCACCGCAGGTCGGCGACCTGGTGCGCGTCAAGCTGCAGACGACGCAGGCGGTGCCCGGCATCTGGGTCGCGACGGACCTGAAGTCCGGCAGCCTGCGCCCGCACGACGTCGAGTACGTCGAGGTGGAGGGCACCATCACCGACTTCACGTCGGCGCAGTCCTTCAGCGTCGACGGCCTGCCGGTCGACGCCAGCCAGGCGACCTTCGAGGACGGTACGCAGGGCCTCGACGTGGGCGTGCGCGTCGAGGTGAAGGGCGCCGTCGTCGACGGCGTGCTGCTCGCCCGCAAAGTCGAGATCGAGTCCGACGATCATGACGAGCAGGAAGGGTTCGAAATCGAGGGGCACGTGGCCAGCGTCGACCCGACGCAGTCCATCTTCGTGGTGCATGGCGTCACGGTGAGCTTTGCCGGCACGGTGGAGTTCGTCGGCGGCACGGTCGCCGACCTCGTGGTGGACCGCAAGGTCGAGGTCCGCGGCAGCCTGGCCGAAGACGGCCGGACCATCGTCGCCCACCGCATCGAGTTCGAAGACTGAGCGGCGCGGCGGCTGCTCCGCTCAGGTCCGCCCAGCGGCCGGACCGGCGCAGTCTGCCGGCAGCGTCGGCCAGCCGTCGGCCCCGAGCACGCTGCCGCTGTGCTCGCCCAGCCGCGGCGCCGGCGTGCGCAGCCGGCCCGGCGTGTCGGACAACTTCGGCACGATGCCCGGCACCTTCAACGGCCGGCCGTCGGCATCGTGCGTTTGCAGGATCATGTCGCGCTCGCGGTACTGCGGGTCGGCGGCGATGTCGGCCACGGTGTAGATGCGGCCCACCGGAACGTGGGCAGTCTCCAGGGCGGCAATCACCTGCTCGATCGGTCGCTGGCCCGTCCACGCCCCGATCGCGCCATCGATCTCGGCAACACGCGCGACGCGACCGTCGTTGTGCGCCAGCGCGGGGTCGTCGGCCAGGTCGTCACGGCCGATGGCGTGCATCAGCCGCCTGAAGATGCCGTCGCCATTGCCGCCGATGAGCACGTAGGCGCCATCGCCGCAACGGTAGGCATTGCTCGGCGCGATGCCTGGCAGCGCCGAACCGGCGGCGCCACGCACCGCACCGAAGGCGTCGTACTCGGGCAGCAGGCTCTCCATCACGTTGAACACGCTCTCGTAGAGCGCGACGTCGACCACCTGGCCCTGCCCGCCGTTCACCTCGCGGTGGCGCAGCGCCAGCAGCACGCCGATGACGCCATGCAGCGCGGCCAGCGTGTCGCCGATCGACACGCCGGTGCGCACCGGCACGCGCCCGGGCTCGCCGGTGAGGTGGCGCAGGCCGCCCATCGCCTCACCGAGCACGCCGAAGCCCGGTTTGTCGCGGTAGGGCCCGGTCTGGCCGTAGCCCGAGACGCGCAGCATGATCAGCTTCGGGTTGAGCGCGTGCAGTGCTTCCCAGCCGAGTCCCCAGCCCTCCATCGTGCCGGGCTTGAAATTCTCGATCAGCACGTCGGCCTCGGCGGCAAGCCGGCGCACCGCGGCCTGCCCCTCGGCGCTGCGCAGGTCCAGCGTCACCGAGCGCTTGTTGCGCGACTGCACCTCCCACCACACCGAGGTGCCCTCGCGCAGCAGCCGCCAGCGTCGCAACGGATCGCCGCCCTCGAGCGGCTCGATCTTGATGACATCGGCACCGAAATCGGCCAGCGTCTTGCCGGCGAACGGCCCGGCGATGAGCTGGCCGAGCTCCAGCACCTTCAGCCCTTTCAGTGCCTCCATCGCGATTCCCGTCAATGAGTCCGGCCGCTGCGCGGCCGGCGCGGCCGCGTGTCGCCGGCCGCCGCATCCACCAGCCCGGCGAGGATGCCGCACCGCTCGGCGGGCCGAACCTCGCCGCAGCGCTGGCGCAGCTGCCGCAACTCGCGCTCCAGTGCGCGCAGCTCGCGGATGCGGCGGCTGACATGGACGATGTGCTCGTCGAGCAGCGCATTGACGTCGCCACAGCTGTCGTCGGGGCGGTCACGATGGCGCAGCAGCGTGCGCACCTCGTCGAGCGACATGTCCAGGCCGCGGCAATGGCGGATGAAGCGCAGCCGCTGCAGATGGCCTTCCTCGTAGACGCGGAAGTTGCCTGCCGTGCGCGCCGGCGCAGGCAGCAGGCCCTCGCGTTCGTAATAGCGGATCGTCTCGACGGGGGTGTGCGACTCGGCCGCCAGGTCGCCGATCTTCATGCGCCGCTCCGGGTGTTCATCGGGCCGACAGTGTAGGCCGCGCCAGGAGGGCTTGACTCTGGAGTGGCTTCAGGGATTCCAATGCCATCGAACACCCCCGTCAACGCCATGTCCGAGCCTGCCTACCCCGAGCATTCCTGCCATTGTGGCCACGCGGCGGCCTGCGGCACGCCGCTGCCCCTGCCCGATGCGCCGGCCGCCAGCACGGTGTCCGCCGGCGCGCTGCTGCTGCGCATTCCGGCGATGGACTGCGCCGCCGAGGAGGCACAGATCCGCACGGCGCTCGAGCGCTTCGACGCGGTCCGCAGCCTGCGCTTCGACCTGCCGCGGCGCACGCTGGCGATCGATGCGCCGGACGATACCCTGCAGGCCATCGTCGCCGCGCTGCGCGGCGCCGGCTTCGAGTCGCGGACGCTGTCCGCGCCGGTCGCCGGTGACGAGGCGGCGCGGGCGCAGCGCCGCGAATTCGCGCGCCTGGCCGCAGCCCTGGCGGTGGCGCTGGCCGCCGAACTCGTGCACTTCGTCGCCCCCGACACGCTCGCCTGGCGCTCCGCCGGCATGGCCGCCGCAGCGCTGGCCATCGCGCTGGCCGGCAGCTCGGTGTTCCGCAAGGGCTTGGCGGCGCTGATCGCCGGGCGGCTGAACATCAATGCGCTGATGACGGTGGCGGTGAGCGGCGCATTCCTGATCGGCGAGTGGCCCGAAGCGGCGATGGTGATGGCGCTGTATGCGCTGGCCGAGCTGATCGAGGCCCGCGCCGTCGAGCGGGCACGCCACGCCATCACCGGGCTGCTCGCCCTGTCTCCGGCACAGGCCGAGGTGATGCAGGCCGACGGCCGCTGGGCCGCCGTGCCGGCGCGCGAGGTGTCCGTGGGTGCGCGGGTGCGCGTGCGACCCGGCGAGCGTTTCGCCCTCGACGGTCGCGTGCGCAGCGGCCACGGCACGGTGGACCAGTCGCCGGTGACCGGCGAGAGCGTGCCGGTGGAGAAGGGCCCGGGCGACGACGTCTTCGCCGGCACGGTCAACCAGGCCGGCTCGCTGGAGTTCGAGGTCACGCAGCCGGCCGGCGACACCGTGCTCGCCCGCATCATCCACGCCGTCGAGGCGGCACAGGGACGGCGTGCGCCGATCCAGCGCTTCGTCGACCGCTTCGCCGCGGTCTACACGCCGGCGGTCTTCGTGCTCGCGCTCGGCGTGGCGCTGGCCGCGCCCTGGTGGGCCGGCTGGGACACGATGACGGCCGTCTACAAGGCTCTGGTCCTGCTCGTCATCGCCTGCCCCTGCGCCCTGGTGATTTCGACGCCGGTCACCGTGGTCAGCGGCCTGGCCGCGGCGGCGCGGCGCGGCATCCTCATCAAGGGCGGCGTCTACCTGGAAGAGGCGCGCCGCATCGCCGTGGTGGCACTGGACAAGACCGGCACGCTCACCGAGGGCCGGCCGCGGCTGGTGGCGCGGCAGGCGCTGAGCGAGGCGCTGCCCGAGGCCCAGGTGCTGCGCATCGCGCACAGCCTCGCCGCGCGTTCGGACCATCCGGTGTCGCAGGCGGTGGCCACGGGGCTCGATGGCGAGCCCCTGCCGGTCGAGCGCTTTCGTGCCGAGATCGGGCGCGGCGTGCACGGCCGCATCGACGGCCGCGACTATGCCTTCGGCAACCACCGCTGGATCGAGGAGCGCGGGCAATGTGCGCCCGAGTTCGAGGCGCTGATGCAGGCCCACGAACGGCAGGGGCACACCGTCACCGTGCTCGCCGACGACCAGCAGGTGCTCGCCCTGTTCGCCGTGGCCGACGCCACGCGGACGAGCGCCCGCGAGGCCGTGGCCGAGCTGCGGCGCCTGGGCGTGGCGACGGTGATGCTCACCGGCGACAACGCCGCCACGGCGCGCGTCATCGCCGAGCAGGCCGGCATCGACGACGTTCGCGCACAACTGCTTCCGCAGGACAAGCTCGATGCGATCCACACCCTGGCCGCCGGCGGCCGGCGCGTGGCCATGGTGGGCGACGGCATCAACGACGCGCCCGCACTGGCCGCGTCCGGCATCGGCTTCGCGATGGGGGGCGTCGGCACCGACACGGCGATGGAAGCCGCCGACGTGGTGGTGATGAACGACGACCTCCGGCGCGTGCCCGAGACGATCCGCCTGTCGCGCCGCACGCACGCGGTGCTGTGGCAGAACATCGCGCTGGCGCTGGGCATCAAGGCGGTGTTCCTGGCGCTGGCGCTGTTCGACGACGCGACGATGTGGATGGCCGTGTTCGCCGACATGGGCGCTAGCCTGCTGGTGGTATTCAACGGTTTGCGGCTGTTGCGCGGCGGAGGCACGGATTGAAACGGCTGCGGCCCGCGGTTTCGCGCGACACTCGCGCATGGCCAACACTGCACTCCTCTCCGCCGTCGTCGCTGCCGCCGTCACCGCCGCGGCCTTCCTGCTCAACCCCTCGCCCGAACAGCACCGCGAGAAGATCGCCACCGCGATCGCCGAGCGCAGCCCGCTGGCCGGCGCGCTGGGCATCGGCGCACTGACCGCCTTCACCTCCTCTTACCACGCGCTGGGCGTGGCCTCCTACACCACCGTCAACGAGCGCACCGTCTCGATCGGTGCGTTCGGCATGGTGTTCGTGCTGGAGCCGTCGAAGCAGCGCTGAGCCGGCGGCGCCGGTGCGGCGCAGGGGGTCAGGCGGCGGCCGCGAGCGGCACGCTGCCGCAGCGCCGCGCACCGGGGCAGCTCGGACAGTCGCCCGCGTGCGCCGCGAACGCCTCCTGCGCCTGCTCGAGGCAGGCGCCGCAGGCGGTGCCGATGCGCAGCTCGTCCTGCAGCGACTCGAAGTCGGCGCAGCCGGAGCGCGCCTCGCGGGCGATGTCGCGGTCGCTGACACGGTGGCAGACACAGACGATCATGGCGCAACTTTAATGCGAATCATTACTATTATCAAGCACGAGCGCCTCCAGACCCCTCGACGTCGGGGGACTCCCCCGGCGCGTCCGGCCGATCAGCCCTCCACCGCAGGCAGCCGCTGCGCCCCTGCGCCACGCAGCGCGCAGGCGTCGTCGGGGTTGTACAGCGCACAGGCACGCAGCGACAGGCAGCCGCAGCCGATGCAGCCGTCGAGGCGGTCGCGCAGCGCCTGCAGCGCGGCGATGCGCGCATCCAGCCGCTCGCGCCAACGCGAGGACAGGCGCGCCCAGTCGGCCTTGGTCGGCGTGCGCTGCTGCGGCAGCTGCGCCAGCGCCGCGGCGATCTCCGCCAGGCCGATGCCGAGCTGTTGCGCGGCCCTCACGAAGGCGACGCGGCGCAGCGTCGCACGCGGGTAGCGGCGCTGGTTGCCGGCGCTGCGCTCGGCGCGGATGAGCCCGCGCGACTCGTAGTAGTGCAGGGCGGACACGGCCACGCCGCTGCGCGTGGCCAGTTCGCCCACCGTCAGCATCACATTCGCGTCCGCCATCGCTTGACCTCAAGTTCACTTGAGGTCCTATTCTGCGCGCAGCTCGTCACGCCTGTTCTCTGCCCATGACCTCCGCCGCTCTTCCCGTCGAGACCCCGCCGCTGTTCAGCCGCGAGAGGCTCGGCGGGTGCATCGGCGCCATCGCCCTCGTGTCGCTGCTGGCCTTCGAGGCGATGGCGGTGGCCGCGGCGATGCCGGCCATCGCCGGCGCGCTGGACGGGCTGTCCCTCTACGCCCTCGCCTTCGGCGGCATGCTCGCCACGTCGGTGCTGGGCATGGTGCTGGCCGGCCGCACCTGCGACCGCCAAGGCGCGCACCGCGCCACCGCGCTGGGCCTCGCCCTGTTCACCCTCGGGCTGCTGCTCGCCGGCTTCGCCGTCGACATGGCCGGCGTCGTGGCCGGGCGCATCGTGCAGGGCCTGGGCGGCGGCATGCTCGGAGTGGCGCTCTACGTCGGCATGGGTCAGCTGGTGCCGCCGGCGCTGCACCCGCGCCTGTTCGCGCTGCTCGCCGCCGCCTGGGTGTTGCCCGGCCTGGTGGGCCCGCCCGTCGCCGCCTGGCTGGCCGGACAGTTCGGCTGGCGCTCGGTGTTCCTCGTCGTCGCCCTGGCCGTGCCGCTCGCCACTGCCCTGCTGCTGCCGGCGTTCGGCCGGCTGCCGGTGCCGGATGCCGGCCCGCGCGCGGTGGCCGCGCCGCTCGACCGCATCGGCTGGGCGGCGCTGGGCGCGCTCGGGGCGCTGCTGCTGCACGGCGCCGGCCACGGCGAAACGCCGGCGCTGCGGGCGGTGTCGCTCGTCCTCGGCCTGCTCGCGGCGGTCGCCGCCGCGCTCCGGCTGCTGCCGCCGGGCAGCCTGTCGGGCGCGCCGGGGCTGCCCAGCGTGATCGCCCTGCGCGGGCTGCTGGCCGCCGCCTTCACCAGCGCTGAAGTCTTCGTGCCGCTGTACCTGAACCGGGAGGCCGGCTGGAGCCTGGCCGAGGCGGGCCTGGCGCTGAGCGTCGGCGCGGTGACGTGGAGCGGTGGCAGCGCTCTGCAGGCACGCCTCGTCGACGCGCGCAGCCGACGCCGCGGACTGCAGCTCGGCTTCCTGCTGGTGGCCGCCGGCATCGCGGGTGTCGCCCTGCCGATGATTGCCGGCCAGCAGGCGCGCTGGATGGTGGCGGGCTGGGCCGTCGCCGGCTTCGGCATCGGGCTGAGCTTTCCGATGCTCTCGGTGCTCACGCTCAGCCTGTCGGCGCCTGCGGCCCAGGGCCGCAATGCCTCGGCCCTGCAGTTGAGCGACGCGCTGGGCAGCAGCATCGCCCTGGCAGTGGCCGGCGCACTGTTCATCGGCGCCGGTGGCGCGGGCGTGCCTGGCTACCTGATGGTGCTGGCCGTGGCCTTCTCGCTGGCCCTGACGGGTGCACTGCTCGCTCGACGGGCCTGGCCTGCTGAACGGCCCTAGTTCACCGTCCGCGGGCACCGTCTCGCGCTGGACGTAGCGCAAGTCCAGCCAAGAGTCCCCGGCGATGCCTCGACCCTGCGCGGCGTGCCCTCGGCGTCGCGGTGGCGGGTCGCGCAGCAGCGCCCTTCTAGCGGTGCAGGGTCAGCAAGGCAGACAGCGAGAACGAGTAGCGTGCCACGCGCGGAATCCATCGAATGTAGTCATCGAGCGCAGGCGGTGGAAACGCGCCGCCGTCTGCCGGGTCGTCGCCGCCCAGTCCGGCGAGCGCCGCGCACAGGTGACGCCACTCGGCTTCCTCCCAGCTCGGCGGGAGGCCGTCGGCCGTGCCGCCCTCCCGAGCGGTCACGCGGGTCGAGGCGGGCATGGCCGTCGCCGCCCTCGGGGCACGGCGACGCTTGTCGCGGCCGGGCTGCACCGAGGCGATGAACGCGCGCCAGGTGCGATGGCGCCCGCCGTCGCCGTAGTCCAGCAGGCGTTGCAGGAACAGCGGCGCGATGTTCGAGAAGCTCACGACGATGGCCAGCAGGACGAGCACCACGCGATACTCGCCCGGGTCTTCGGCCGAACCCACGAACGTCGTGCGCTCCGCGGGCGGCAGGCTCGCGCGCAGGAAGCGATAGGTGTTCAGGAAGCGCTTCACCGTGCGCGGCGTGCGGAACAGCGTCGCCAGGCGCTGGATGTCCTGCTGCTCCCACGCGCTGATGCTCAGCCGCTCGATCGACTCGGCCTCGGTCGGCGGCGCCGGTGCCGCAGGCGTCGCCGACGCGGTCGGCGCCGGCCCGTCGGCTGCGGGCAGCGGCGCGGCCGCGCCGGGCGTGGCGTTGTCGGCGGGCCGCTGTGACGGCGCCGCAGGCGGCGCGGCCGACGCCGGCGCCGTCGTGGCACTCGCCACCTTCGGCGCCGCGAGGCCGCGCACCAGCTTCCGATAGCCCTCGCGGCCCAGCGGCTGCAAGGTGAACGGCACCTGGAAGATCTTCTCCAGGTAGTCCTGCGCGGTGGCCGGCCGCGACGGCAGCACGTCGCCGAGCACGCGCACCTGCTCCGAACGCAGCGCCAGCAGGTCCGGGTAGTGTTTCTCCAGGCAGCGCCGCAGCCAGCGCGGGTCGACGGCAACCACCACCATGAACAGCCGGAACGCCAGCAGCAGGTGCACCGCTTCCAGCACCTCGATCACGCGATCGGGCTTGCAGCGGTCCAGGTCGTCGATGTAGAGGATGATCCGCTCGACCGGCATCAGTTCGCGGATCGCGCTGTCCCTCTTGCCCTGCTCGAACAGGTTGCTCAGCTGCTCGAAGTCGCGCCGCACGAGGCTGACGATGCCCAGACGCGAACGGTACTCGGCGGACTTCGCGCGCTCCTCGATGAAGCGGTAGATCAGCCGGCCCGGCTTCTGCTCGGCAAGCTCGCGCTCGATGGACTGCACGCGCAGCTCGGCCTCGCGCAGCGCGGTGCGCGCCGCGTCCTCGCGCTCCTGCGCCGCCTGCAACGCCCGCGCCTGCTCGGCGGAGCCGGTGCGCAGGCGCTCCGCGCGGCGCTCCTCCAGCTTGCGGTGCGCCTGCTCCAGCGTGGCGATGAACGCACGGCCCTGCTTCAACTGCACGCCGAGCCAGGCAGTGATGCCGGCGAACAGCGTGGACAGCTGCATCGCCAGCGAACGCACGTCGCTGATCTCGGCACCGCGCGTCGCCTGCAGCCACTCGATGCCGAAGGCCAGGGCCACCGGCAGCAGCAGCACGCCGGCGAGCGCGACGAGGCGCAGGTAGCCGGCGGGCGATCCGAGCGTGGACTGAAGCAGCAGGCTGGAGCGCCCGCCGAAGGTCTTCAGCTCCTTCGCCTTCTCCGACAACGCCTCGAACGAAGTCCCGAGTGTGTCGGCCCCGAGCGCCCGCGCCAGTTCGTCGAGCCTGTCCTTCACCGCCGGATCGCCGGCGAGCAGACTGGCGATGTCGTCGAGCTGGGTGGCGAGCGACTTCTCCTGCTTCTCGCGCGCCTCGATCGCATTCTTCAGCGCGGTGTCCGCGTGCTCGCGCGCCGCGGCGGCCTCCTTCAGCTGCAAGCGTGCCTGCTGGTACAGGCCCTGCGCTTCGAGAAGCTTGATGCTCAGGCCCTCGGCGAGATCGGCCTTGGGCGCAATGCGCTCGAACAGGCGGTCGAAGATCTCGGTGACGATGCTCGCCCACAGGTCGGCGTCGAGGTAGTGCCAGGCATTGAAGCGGATCGAGACGACATTGGTCAGGAACGGCGAGGTCTGCGGCGTGCTCGCCGCGCGCCGCACCGCGCCGTCGATCTCCTCCTGCATCAACTCCATGAAGAACGACTTGCCGCCCCCCCAGTCGCCGAACAGGCCGATCGCCAGCGGCGGATCCACCTCGCGCGAGGCAAGCACCAGGCTGAACGCCTGCGCGTCGCGTCGCACTTCCAGCAGGTCGGGTCCGCCGACACTGTCGGTCGCGTAGCCGGCGAGCACCTTGGCGGACGCCACCGCGGTCGACAGGCGGACGACCCAGGCGCCCGTCAGGTTCTCGGCGGCATCGGGGTAGGTCCAGATCGCGCAGCCGGGCAGGGTCCGGCCGTCCGCCACCACCCCGCCCCACTGCGGGCCCCAGGAGTTCTGCACGATGAAGCCACGCGGTGTGTAGCCGAGCACCGCCAGCCCGATCTGCGAGGTCTCCGTCGCACCGCGCGCCCTGGTGGCGGGCCGATAGGGGATCTCGCCGTCGATCGGCTTCATCCAGCGCTCATCGATCATGGCGCCGACCAGCACCGCGTGCTGGTCGGCCACGGCCGCCTTCAGGTGCTCGATGTTGAGCTCGACCCGTTCATACGACGCCGGCCGGTTCGCCAGCGCGCGTTCGCTGGCCTCGGCGGACAGCGCGGCAGCGCCCTCCGCCGCAGACCCGGGCTGCGGCGCGCGCTTCTGCCCGGCCATCGGACGCTGCGAGGTCGGCGCATCGCGAACGAGCGCGGCGCCGTAGCGGCTCAGTCCCTTCAGCGCGCCGCGCAGGCTCGTCCCCTCGTGCGGCGTGGACGCCCACTCGTCGAGGCGCTGCGCGTTCTCGTAGAGGAAGAACGGGCTGACGGGATCGCGGACACCGCGCTCGGCGCGCAGGTAGTTGAGCACGGCGGCCAGTGCGAAGCCGACGCTGGCCGAGGACTCGCCCTGGTCGAGGACGGTGATCCACTCCTGCTGCGGCAGCACCGACTCGGGCACGTCCATCGACGGCGGCACGTAGACGATGTCGCGCGGATCGGCGACGTCGGCCGGGGGTGCTGGGTCAGGTGGTTTCATGGCGTCACCCCCTCTGCGCGCAAGGTGCTCGCGGACCCGCCCGACGGCGACGATCGATGGCCTCGACAGCGGCCGCGGGCACTGGCCACGCTCATCTTACGCAGGAAACCCCTCGGCCGATGATCAATCGTGTCCTCGGGGGGGTGACCATCCCTGCGGCACGGGCCGTCGGCCGGCCACGATGCCTGGCTGGCCCTCGGACATGCGCGTAGCATCGTTGCGCCGGTCGACCCGACGCCTCGGCCGGCCTGGTGGGTTGCGACCTCCAGCACGCGTCGAGTCCACTCATGAGGAGACAGCGACATGGCGAAGTCGATCACCGAACAGTGTCTGGCCAACAACCAGAACTACGCGAAGGGGCAAGCCGTTCACAGGCCTGCCTACCCCGGCAAACAGCCCATCCAACCGGCCAGGCGCCTGGCAGTCGTGGCGTGCATGGACGCACGGCTCGACGTGGAAGACCTGCTCGGGCTGCAGACCGGGGAGGCGCACATCATCCGCAATGCGGGAGGCGTGGTGACCGACGACGCCATACGGTGCCTCATCATCTCCCACCATCTTCTCGACACCAACGAGATCGTCCTGATCCACCACACGCGCTGCGGCATGCTGGCCTTCACCGACGACCTGCTCAAGGCCGGCCTCGAAGGCGACCCGGCGGCGGAGAAACTGCTCGGCCAGGCGACCGGGCGGGCCTTCGTGAACTGCGGCCGGTGTGCCTCGACGCCCTCGGCCTTCCATGCCTTTCGCGGCCAGATCGAGCCCCTCGATGCGCCGCGCGACGAAAAGAACATGGAACGGCTGGCCTGGGACGTCCGCCGCGGCATGTCCTCGATCCTGAACCATCCGTGGATCCCGACCGGCGGACCGGATGCGGTGACGGTGCGCGGTTTCATCTACGACGTCGACACCGGCAAGCTGGAGGAAGTGAGCTACCCGGGGCCGATGGGATCGATCGGCTGACCACCCGGCGCGCGAGCGACATGGCGCCGGACGCCGCCGTCGTGCTGGGCCTGGACGTCGGCACGTCGGCGGTGCGCTGCGTCGCGCTCGATGCGGACGGCACGGTGCTCTCGATGGCCCGGCGGCCGCTGCCGCCGCCAAGCGTCGACGGCCGGCGCATCACGCAGGACCCCCGGCTGTGGTGGGCCGCGACCGAGGCGGCGATCGAGCAGGCGGCCGCCGCCCTCGACGCGCGGCGCATCGCCGCGATCGCGGTGGACGGCACGTCCGGCACGCTGCTGCTGACCGATGCCAGGGGCGAGCCGCTGAGCGACGGCTGGCTGTACCACGAGGCGAGCTGCGCCGACGAGGCGGCACGCGTCGCCGCCGTCGCGCCTGCCGACAGCCCCGCCCGCGGCGTCGCCTCGCCGCTGGCGAGGCTGCTGCACCTGCAGCCTCGTGTGCCGCAGGCGCGCCATGCACTGCATCAGGCGGACTGGATCACCGCCATGCTCAGCGGCCGCTTCGGCGTCGCCGACGAGAACAACGTGCTGAAGCTCGGCTACGACGTCCGCGAGCGGTGCTGGCCCGCGTGGCTGGACGGGCTCGGTGTGCGCCGCGCACTGCTGCCCGAGGTCGTCGTGCCCGGCACGCCGGTCGGCGCGCTCTCGTCGGCGCTGGCACGTCGCTGGGGACTGCACGACGGCGTCGTGGTCGCGGCGGGCACGACCGACGGTGTCGCCGCCTTCCTCGCCACCGGTGCGTCCTCACCCGGCGATGCGGTGACCTCGCTGGGCAGCACGCTGGTCGTCAAGCTGCTGAGCGAGCGGCCGGTGTTCGCGCCGACCTACGGCGTTTACAGCCATCGGCTGGGCGAGCAATGGCTGGCCGGCGGTGCCTCGAACAGCGGCGGCTCGGTGCTGCTGCGCTTCTTCGACGTGCCGCAGATCGAGGCGCTTTCGCTGCGGCTCGACGCGGCACGCGACAGCGGCCTCGACTACTACCCGCTGCCGGCGCGCGGCGAACGCTTCCCGGTCGCGGACGCGACGCTGTCGCCGCGCCTCGAACCCCGGCCCGCCGACGACGCGCTGTTTCTGCAGGGCCTGCTCGAGGGCATGGCCTCCATCGAGCGGCAGGCCTACGCGCGCCTCGCCGCTCTGGGCGCGGGGCTGGCGACGCGCGTGTTCAGCGTCGGCGGCGGCGCACGCAACCCGGCCTGGTCACGCATCCGCGAGCGGCATCTCGGCGTGCCGCTGGCCGTGCCGCGGCACGAGGAGGCCGCGTGCGGTGCGGCCATGCTCGCCCGGCGTGCCGCGACGCTGGGCGGCTGAGCGTGGCCCGGCGCGGCAGGGGCGCGGCTGGCGCCGGCAGGGCTCAGCGCGACGCCGGCGATGCCGGACCGGCGGCGGCTCCCGGTGCCGACACCCGCTCCGCCTTGGCCGACACGCGGGCCGGCGCCGCGCGCGACGCCGACGCAGCCGGCGTCGATGCCTTGGCCTCGCCGGCGGTCGCCGTGACCGGACACGCCGTCTGCTGGTACACCGTGTGCCCGCCGCTCACGCACTTGTACATCTTGGTCTGCGCCTGGGGCGCCGTGACCAGCGCCGACAGCACCGGAACGAGAAGCAGGCAACGGATCGTGCGCATCATGGCTGTCGGATCACTGCAGCAGCGGGCTTGAGCTTCGATCTTGTATCACGACCAGCGGCGAACTCCGGAAAGCGCCCCGCGAACGAGGGGGCGCAGGCGTCGTGACGCCGCGCAATGTCGAGCAGCGCGGCACGGTTGAGGATGCGGCTTCCGGTAACAGGCGAAGGTCATCATGAAGCGGATCACCCACCCCACACTGGCCGCGGCGCTGTGCCTCGGCGTCGCGGCAGCCGTCGCGCAAAGCGCCACGCACACGGTGCGCGTGCTCACCCCCGAAGCCGCCAGCAAGGCCACCCAGGCGGCGCTGGCATCGTGCCGCCAGCAGGGCTACCAGGTGGCGGCAGCGGTCGTCGACCGCTTCGGCGTGGCGCAGGCGATGGTGCGCGATCGCTTCGCCGGCCCGCACACCTCCGACACGGCGATCAACAAGGCCTGGACCGCGGTGAGCTTCCGCAGCAACACCGGCGATCTCGCGCGCGCCACGCAGCCCGGCCAGCCCAGTTCGGGCATCCGCCAGATCCCGCGCTTCGTGGGCGTGGGCGGCGGCGTGCTGATCGAGGCCGGCGGCTCGATCATCGGGGCCGTCGGCATCTCCGGCGCCCCCACGGGAGACGCCGACGATGCCTGTGCGAAGGCGGGCATCGCGGCGATCCGCGACGAACTCGAGCTCTGACACGGACCAAGGCGCCCGGCGGCGCCGGCCTCAGAAAGCCGGTCGCGTCGCCAGGCCGGCCGCGGTGATCAGGTTCGCACGCAGCAGCGGCCTCACGATGGCGGCGATGAGCGGATCGGCTTCTTCGTCGGCCGCAGACGTCGGCATGAACCGGCCGGGCTCGTGGTTGAGCATGCGCGCGAAGCTCTCGGCGACGGCATCGGTGCGGCGCGCGGGCCACACGCCATCACGCAGCGGCACGACCATGGTGGCGGTCAGCGGATCGGCCGGTTCCCGATCGGCAACCGCCGGCGCGGCTGCAGCGCTCTCGTGCGAGAGCATCCGGTCGAAGCTGTCGCGCACCGCATCGGCGGCCCAGCCGGGCGCAGCGGCAAGCGCCAGGGCGATCGCGACGGCAGCGGAGCATGCAGAGGAATTCAGTGTGGCAAACATGTTCGATCTCCTGGGTTCCGGGTCGATCGGTCGGCCGGACGCGGTCTCCTCGATCGCCGGTGGAGGCATCGTGGCGCGCCGATGTATCAAGGGCGTTGCACGGCGGCCGGCATCCTGCTTCGTTTGTTGTCGGATGCGCAGGCTCGACGGCGCCGCAAGGCGATGCCGTTTCAAATCTTGCAGGCGCCGGTTCGCGGCGCCGCCCTGCGCGCTCGAACCCGAACCGGTCGGGGTCTCGAGGCTAGGTACCGCAGAAGGTCTGGTAGCCCGCCGTGACCTCCACCGGCGCCGGCTCCGCGTAGGGTGCGAGTTCCTCGGCTTCCTCGTGCGGCCGGCGCAGCGCGGCCAGCAGGCGCTCGAACGGCGCGAAGTCGTCGTCGGTGGCAGCGGCCAGCGCCTCCTCGACGCGGTGGTTGCGCGGGATGATCCACGGGTTCGCGCGCCGCATGTGCGCGACGCGCGCGCTGGCGCCCGGCGCGCCGGCCGCGTCGTCGCGGGCGCAGCGCCTGCGCCAGCGCGCCAGCCAGGCGTCCACGGCCGCGCGATCGACGAACAGGTCGCGCAGCGGCGCCTCGCGACCCTCGGCCGCATCGGCCAGGCGCCGCCAGGCGAGCGTGAAGTCGACCGACTGCGCGTGCAGCAGGGCCAGCCAATCGCTCACCAGCGCCATGTCGGTCTCGTCGTCGTCGGCGCCGGCCGCGAACAGCCCGAGCTTGGCGCGCTGGCCGCGCAGCAGCGCCGCGGCGTACAGACCGGGGAAGGCATCGATCACTTCCGTCACCTGCGCCACCGCATGCTGGATGGCGGCCTCGTCGTCGGCGGCGGCCATCAGCGGCAGCAGCGCTTCGGCCAGGCGCGCGAGGTTCCAGCGCGCGATGTGCGGCTGGTTGCCGTAGGCGTAGCGTCCGCCATGGTCGATGCTGCTGAACACCGTCTGCGGGTCGTAGGCCTCCAGGAAGGCACAGGGGCCGTAGTCGATCGTCTCGCCGGAGATCGTCATGTTGTCGGTGTTCATCACGCCGTGGATGAAGCCCACGTTCATCCACTGCGCGATCAGTGCCGCCTGGCGCTGCGCCACCGACCGCAGCAGCGCGAGGTGACGCTGCGGCGTGCCGGCCAGCGCCGGATCGTGGCGCGCGATGCTGTATTCGGCCAGCCGGTGCAGCTTGTCGATGTCGCCCCTGGCCAGGAAGTACTGGAAAGTGCCCACGCGCAGGTGGCTGGCGGCCACGCGCGTGAGCACCGCGCCGGGCCGAGACACCTCGCGGTGGACCGTCTCGCCGGTCGCCGCCACGGCCAGCGCCCGCGTGGTTGGGATGCCCAGCGCGTGCATCGCCTCGCCGATCAGCACCTCGCGCAGCATCGGGGCGACGGCGGCCTTGCCGTCACCGCCACGCGAGAACGGCGTGCGCCCCGAGCCCTTGAAGGCGATGTCGCGCCGCCTGCCCTTGCCGTCGATCACCTCGCCGAGCAGCAGCGCGCGGCCATCACCGAGCTGTGGCGAGAAGCCGCCGAACTGGTGGCCGGCATAGGCCTGCGCAATCGGCTCCGCGCCGTCGGGCAGCACGTTGCCGGCGAACAGGGCCGCGCCTTCGACACCGCGCAGCGCTTCGGCATCGAGGCACAGTTCGGCCGCGAGCACGTCGTTGAGGTAGAGCAGCCGCGGCGCCGGCACCGTGGCGGGCTTCCATGCCACGTAGAAGCCCGGCAGTTCCCGGGCGTAGGTATTGTCGAAGGCGAAGCGGAGCATGGGGCGCGGGCGGGTGGGCGGGCCTCCAGTGTGGCGTGCATCGGCTGGCCCTGCCGGCGCACGGGTTGTGCCTCCACGGGTTGCTCGGAGGGCGCACCGCGCCCTTGCACGGCGCCGATGGCCGCTGTGCACCTTCAGGACGAGAATCGGAGCGGCAGGTCCACGCATCGGCAGAATGGGCCGTGAGAGGAGCAACGCATGGAGCCGCACGCACTCGACCCTGGGGCGATGCCAGGCACGGCAGACGCGTCCGACGCGCGGGGCGCGCCCCGCCGCCGCGCGTGGTCCGCCAGCGGCCTGGCGAGGATGCACGATGCGCTGCGGCGCCACGTGGCGGCCCGCCGGCTGCCGGGACTGGTCGCACTCGTCAGCCGCCGCGGCGACGTGCACGCCGACATGATCGGCACCCTGGCGTTCGACAGCGAGGCGCCGATGCGGCGCGACACGATCTTCCGCCTGGCCTCGGTGACGAAGCCGATCACGGCGGTGGCGGCGATGATCCTCGTCGAGGAATGCCGGCTCCGGCTGGACGACCCGGTCGATGCGTTCCTGCCGGAACTGGCCGACCGCAGAGTGCTGCGGACGATCGACAGCGAGCTCGACGACACGGTGCCCGCGAAGCGCCCGATCACGCTGCGCGACCTGCTGACGTTTCGCTCGGGCTATGGCGAGGTGGCATTCCTCTGCCCCACCTGCCCGCTGCAACGGGCGCTGATCGACGCGGGCCTGCCGCTGAGCGCCTGGATGTTCGAAGGAACGGCCGACGAGTTCATGCAGCGCCTCGGCAAGCTGCCGCTCGCGCATCAGCCGGGCGAACGCTGGCTCTATCACATGAGCGCCGAGATTCTGGGGGTGCTGATCGCGCGCGCCTCCGCCATGCCGCTATCGGCCTTCATGCGCGAGCGGATCTTCGAGCCGCTGGGCATGAAGGACACCGGCTTCAGCGTGCCGCAGGCGCATCTCGATCGGGTCGCGACCTGCTACCAGACCGACTTCTCGAGCGGCGAGGTCCTGATGCTGCCGGACGCTCGCAACGACCGGCTCGTGCAGCCATGCCGCTTCGAGTCGGGCGCCGGCGACCAGCTGCTGTCCACGGCGGACGACCTGCTCGCGTTCGGCCGCATGATGCTGAACCGAGGCGTGCACGGGAAGGCGCGCATCCTGTCGCGGCCCACGGTGGAGCTGATGACGACGGACCAGCTGACGGCCGAGCAGAAGGCCGTCTCGCCGTTCTTCGAGCACTTCTGGGACTCGCGCGGCTGGGGTCTGGGGCTGTCGATCGTGACCCGGCGCGACGACGTCGCCAGCGTGCCCGGGCGCTTCGGCTGGGACGGCGCCTTCAGCACGTCGATGTATGTGGACCCGCGCGAGGACATGGTCGGCGTGCTCATGGCGCAATGCCGGCCCGGCGCGTTGCGCATGCCGCCGGTCGTGCTCGACTTCTGGACCTCGGCCTACCAGGCGATCGAGGACTGATCCTGTGCCGTGCCGGGGCCCGTCATCGCGCCTTCTTCAGGTAGACGTCGGACACCCTCGGCTTGAGTCGCTCGAGCGCTGCGTTGGCGGTCTCGCGGCTGTCGAAGGGGCCGAGCACGACCACCCACAGGTTGGGCGTCAGCAGCGGGTAGTCGGACGAGTCGATGACGCGTGCCTCGAAGCCGGCCTCCGCCAGCGCCATCAGCCGACGGTCGGCGTTGCGCCGCTCGCTGCGCGCGAAGGAGCCGGCCACGACGAACCATTCACCGGCCGGCGAGTCCTTCACCACCGGCGGCGGCCGGCGCGGCGTGGCATCGGTCGACGCGCGGGTCGCCGCCGGCGGTGTCGGGTCGGGGCCAAACGCCAGGTAGCCGACGATCGCGGCCAGCGCCACCGCCGCCATGGCGATGATGCCGTTGCGCCAGCCATGACCCGCGGGAACGGCGACGGCAGCCGGCATCATGGGCGCAGCGGACGACACCGCCGGTGCCGCCGGCGGCGGCCCTGCGGGCGACTTTCCGAGCAGGCGCCGCATGTCGCCCAGCAGTTGCGTCAGCTTCTCCGACGCCTGTCCCGGCATCCAGTCCGTCAGGTCGGCGGCCTGGATCTCGCGGAAGCCGCGCGGGGGCATCACCGGGTCGAGCGACACCGGCACGAGCACCTGGCGTGCCTTGCCGTCGTCGGCTTCCTCGGCCACCCACTGCGACTCCACGGAATGGGCCGACCAAGCCACCACGACGCAGCGTGCCTGCTGCAACGCCGTGCCGATGTGGCTGCGCCAGGTGCTGCCGGCGGGGATGCGACGGTCCCAGAAGACGCTCCAGCCCTCCGCTTCGAAGGCCGCGACCAGAGGCTTGATCCGCGACTCGTCCTCGCGGGCATAGCTGATGAAGATGTCGCTCATGGCTGCACGGGCAGTCTAATCCCGTTGCCGTGATCGGCCCCCTGTTCGCCAAGGGCTCAAGGACCGCGCCACGAAAGAGAAGGCGTGGCCGGCGACCTGTCCGCGGCGCAGCCACTTCGCCATCGAGCGGTCGAGCTCCATTGATCGTCCTCAACGAGGCCTACCCGTGCGAGTGGACATGAGCACGGGCTGCGCGCCAGACTAGTCCACCGCCTTCGGAAGACCTGGGGAAATGCCTCATGAACAAGATGATCGAGCTGGCTGAACAACACATCCTCGAATCGGAGTCGCGCCTGCGGCACATCGATGAATTGATGGCTCGGGCGCGCGCCGCCCCCGTGAAGAAGGAGGCGGCCACCGAGACCGAGGCGCTGCTGCGGCAGATCGAAGCCGATCGCAACAAGCTCGCGCGGGAATTGGAGGAGATTCAACGCCTGCCCCGTGGCGAAGGCTCGGACATCGTCAAGCGGGGCGAAGGTCTGAAGGGCTTGCTGGAGTCCGTCGGGCTGCAGCTGGAGCACGCGCTCGGCGCGATCTTCGAACGGGACAAGTGACCTCCGGCCTGGCCGCCGACCCGGTGCGACATCTGCGGGCCGGCGGCGGTCTGCGACGAAAAATACCTCGGGCAGGCCCGTCCGTGGTTGCGGGTGGCGATCCAAGAGGCCCGGGATTCCGAGGCTCGCCCTGCGGCATCGGCGAGCAGTCCCGCGCGGGTGAGGAGCACTTTCGGGAGGTGACGGCGGCCGGGGTGCCGCCGGACATGGTGATGCCGATCGGCCCGCCAGGCGAAGCGGTGGTTTCGGAGCGCCGAAGCTGCCGCAGCAGCGGCCCTCGCGACAGGGGGTGCTGCTGGACCGTTGCCCTGCATCCCGGCGTGCCGGCGTCCACGTCGGGACGGTGGACGGCCGCGACGGGACCCTTCGCGCCGTCCGGTTGCCGCGCGGGCCCGTCGGGCTCGAGCCGACGGTGGGGGGTCGGATTCGAGGCCGATGATGCCCCGGAGATCGCTGAACAGTCGGAGGTCTGATCGGGCCCCCTCTGCATCGGCGCCGGGGCCAGCATCGAGGGCTGCGCATCTCGACGTCGGGACTCCACGCACATCGCGTCCGGGGGCCGGCGCCCGAGTTTTCCCGCCCCTGTGCCGCGCCAGATCGCCTGACACTGCCCGCCTACCCATCCGAAGCTCGACGATGCACATGAGCGAATCCACGGGGAGAGGCCCGCGAGCGGCGGTCATGGTGCTGGTGCTGCTGGCCGGTTGCGCGTCGACCTCCCCCTTGCCCGCGGAGTTCGACCGGCGGCAGCTGTCCGTGCTGGCACCGTCGGCCGATGTCGACCCGGTCGCGACCACGCCATCGGGCAAGGGCGAGGCCGCGCTGGCCGGCGCGGCTGGAGGCGCGGGCGTGGGCGCCGTGTCCGGCGGGCTCGCCTGCCTGGGCGCGGGGCCACTGGCGCCGCTGTGCTTCGCGGTGATCGTGCCGGCCACGACCTTGGCCACGGCCGTGGGCACAGGCGTGGCGATGGCCGTCATGGCGGACAGCGACGACGTCGTCGAGCGCAAGCGCGCCATGCTGCGCGCCGGGCTGGACGGCGCCGATGGCAGCCGCCGCCTCGCCGAGGCCGTGGCCGCGCAACTGGGCACGGTCGTGAACGAGGCGCCGGCCGCACCCGCCGACACCGACTGGCGGATCGAGGTCATCCTGCGGCGGGTCGCGACGACCGGCAGGGGCGTCGATGATCCGTTCCGGCTGTCGGCCGAAGGAGAGATACGACTGCGGCGCCCGGGGGCTGGCGAACCGCTGTTCACGCAGCAGCGCCTGGTTCGAAGCGAGGCTGCGCACGCGCTGGCGGCGTGGCAGGCCGACGACGCATTCGAGGCGCGGCGTGCGCTCGACACGATGATCGTCGACCTCGCGCGTGCGCTGGCCGACAGCTTGCGTTGACCTGCGCGCCCGAGGGCGCGGATCACTTCGATCGACGGAGCCGCTGGATCGAGACGGTCGACATCGAGCGCGGCAACGATCCGCGTTGACGCAACAGCAGCGGCGGCGGCGGCGCCCGCTTGACCTTGCCACGGCGTCAAAGACGAGCATGGCGGCACATCCCTGGAGGAACCGTCCATGAAGCCTTTGCCGAACCCCACTCCTGCCACGCGGCGCCAGGCCCTGCCGCGCACGCTGGCAGTCGCTGCCGTGGCCGCCGCCGCGGCGGCCTTTCTCGTTGCGTGCCAGCCGGCCGTGCCCGAAGCGTTAGCCGCCCCCGCGACGGCCGAACCCCCGGGCGTGCCGGTGGCGCGTGTGATGCGCAGCGACATCGAGCGCGGCCCCGTGCAGGTGGCGCGCGTCGAGGCCGCCGAGCGCGTCGAGATCCGCCCACGCGTGGCCGGCCCGATCGAGGCCGTGCTGTTCCGCGAGGGCGACGTCGTTCGCGCCGGTCAGCCGCTGTTCCAGATCGATCCTCGCCCCTTCGACGCGGCACTGTCTCGGGCACGTGCCGAGCTTCAGCTCGCCCGTGCACGCGAGGCGCTCGCGGCCTCGGAAGCCGAGCGCGCCCGACAGCTGCAGGAAGAGCAGGCGATCGCCGCCGAGGAGCGCGAGCGCCGCGACGCCGCGCAGGCAGAAGCGCAGGCGCGCCGCGCGGCGGCCGAGGCCGCGCTGCAGACGGCGCAGCTGGAACGCGAGTTCACGCTGGTGCGCGCACCCATCGGCGGGCGCGTCGGCCGTGCGCTGGTCACGGCAGGCAACGTCGTCGCCGCCGGCCCCGGCGCGCCGGCGCTGGCCACGCTGGTGTCCACCGCGCCGCTGCACGTGCATTTCGACGTGTCCGATCGTGCCGTGCTGCACCGCCTGGGCACCCCTGGCGCGGCGCGCGGCTGGAAGGCGCGCATCCTCGACGGCGACGGCCCACGCGAGATGCTGCAGGCGCCGATCGACTTCGCGGACCACTCCATCGACGCCGCCACCGGCACGCTGCGGCTGCGCGCGCGCGTCGACGCGCCGCAGCCCTCGCTGATCCCGGGCCAGTACGTGCGCGTGCAGCTGGTCACCGGCCAGACCCAGCCGGCGCTGATGGTGCCGGACAAGGCGGTCGGCACCGACCAGGGCCAGCGCTACGTGCTGGTGGTGGGCGCCGATGGCGTGGTGGAGTACCGCGCCGTCACGGTCGGCGAGGCGCATGCCGATCATCGCCTGGTGACGGGCGGGTTGCGCGAGGGCGAGCTGGTAATCGTCTCCGGCCTGATGCGCGTGCGACCCGGCATGACGGTGCGCGCGCAGCATGGGGCCGACCCGTCGCAGGCGCAGGCGTCCGCGCCGGCGCGCTCGTGAGGGGCATGCCATGAACCGCCTCGCGAGACTCTTCGTCGACCGGCCGATCGTCGCGATCGTGCTGTCGCTCATGCTGCTGCTGGCCGGCGCGCTGGCCATGGGCAAGCTGCCGCTGACCGAATACCCGAACGTGATGCCCACCACGGTGCAGGTGCGGGCGGCCTACCCCGGCGCCAACCCGCAGGTCATCGCCGACACCGTGGCCACGCCGCTGGAGACCGAGCTGACCGGCCTGCCGGGGCTGCAGTACATGAGCTCCAACGCCTCCGGCGACGGGCGCTACCTGCTCACGCTGACCTTCGGCGCCGACACCGACCCGGCGCGCGCCGAGACCGACGCACAGAACCGCGTCGCGCGTGCGCTGCCGCGCCTGCCCGCCGAGGTGCAGAAGCTCGGCGTGGTCAGCGAAACGGTGGCCCCCGACATGCTGATGGTGGTGCACCTCACCTCGCCGAACGCTCGCTACGACCTGCTGCACCTGTCGAACTTCGCGCAGCTGAACGTGCGCGACGCGCTGCTGCGCGTGCCCGGCGTCAGCAAGGTGGTGGTGTGGGGCGCGGGCGACTACAGCCTGCGCGTCTGGCTCGACCCCGATCGCATGGCGGCGCGCGGCCTCGCGGCTGGCGACGTGGTCGACGCCATCCGCGCGCAGAACCTGCAGGTGGCCGCTGGCTCAGTGGGCCAGCAGCCCGATGCGCGCAGCGCGCACCAGCTGCCGCTGACCGTGGCCGGCCGCCTTGCCTCGCCCGAGGCCTTCGGCGAGATCGTGCTGCGAAGCGGCGCGAGCGGCGAGCAGCTGCGCCTGAAGGACGTGGCGCGCGTCGAGCTCGGCGCCAGCTCGTACTCGCTGCGCAGCCTGCTCGACGGTCAGCCCGCGGTCGGCATCCAGATCGTGCAGGACCCGGCCTCCAGCGCCGTCGAGGTGGCCGCCGCCGTGCGCGCCGAGATGGCGAAGCTGCAGGCATCGTTCCCGCAGGACATCGCGCACCGCATCGCCTACGACCCCACGCTGTTCGTGAAGGCCTCGATCGGCAACGTCGTGCAGACGCTCGTCGAGGCGATGGTGCTGGTGGTGCTCGTCGTGCTGCTGTTCCTGCAGAGCTGGCGTGCGTCGCTGATCCCGATCGCCGCCGTGCCGGTGTCGCTGATCGGCACGCTGGCGGTGATGCACGTGGCCGGCTTCACGCTCAACACGCTGAGCCTGTTCGGCCTCGTGCTGTCCATCGGCATCGTCGTCGACGACGCCATCGTGGTGGTGGAGAACGTCGAGCGCCACCTGGCGCGCGGCCTGGCGCCGCGCGAAGCCGCGCTGGCGGCGATGAAGGAGGTGACCGGGCCGATCCTGGCCATCACCGCCGTGCTTGCCGCGGTGTTCATCCCCACCGCCTTCATGGGCGGCCTGTCGGGGCAGTTCTACCGCCAGTTCGCGATGACCATCGCCATCTCGACGGTGCTGTCGGCACTCAACTCGCTGACGCTCAGCCCGGCGCTCTCGGCGATGTGGCTGCGGCCTCACGCGGCCGGCGGCACGGGTGCGCTGCAGCGCTTCTTCGGCGGCTTCAACCGCGCCTTCGAGCGCGCCGCCGAACGCTACGCGGTGCTGACCCGCGCGGGCGTGAAGCGCAGCCTGCGCCTGATGCTGCTGTACGCGGTACTCGCCTCGGCGGCCCTGTGGAGCTTCCGCAGCGTGCCCGCCGGCTTCGTGCCCGCGCAGGACAAGTACTACCTCGTCGGCATCGTGCAGCTGCCGCCCGGCGCCTCGCTCGACCGCACCGAGGCGGTGACGAAGGAGATCACGCGCATCGCGCTGGCCCAGCCGGGCGTGGAGAGCGTGGTCGCTTTCCCGGGCATCTCGATCAACGGCTTCGTCAACAGCCCGAACACGGCGGTGATCTTCACCATGCTCGACCCCTTCGAGCAGCGCCGCGACGCCTCGCTGGCCGCCGGCGCGATCGCCGGGGCGCTGAACGGCAAGCTCGGCGCCATCGACGAAGCCTTCATCGCGATGTTTCCGCCGCCCCCGGTGCCCGGCCTCGGCCAGGCCGGCGGCTTCAAGCTGCAGATCCAGGACCGCCGCCAGCAGGGCCACGAGGCCCTCAACGCCGCGCTCGGCGCGGTGATGGCCGAGGCGGCCAAGGACACGCGCCTGGTCGGCCTGTTCTCCGGCTACCAGGTCGGCGTGCCGCAGCTCGCGCTGGACGTCGACCGCGAGAAGGCGCTCGCCATGGGCGTGCCGCTGGAGGCGGTCTACCAGGCGCTGCAGGTCTACCTCGGCTCGCTCTACGTGAACGACTTCAACTTCCTCGGCCGTGCCTGGCAGGTCAACGTGCAGGCCGACGCGCCGTTCCGCGCCGACGCCGAGGCCGTCGGCCGGCTGTGGACGCGCAACGGCGAAGGGCGCATGGTGCCGCTGTCGGCGCTGGTGACGAGCCGGCCGACCACCGGCCCCGACCCGGTGAGCCGCTACAACGGCTTCGCCTCGGCCGACCTGTCCGGCATGCCCGCGCCGGGCGTCAGCTCGGGCGAGGCGGTGGCGGCGATGGAGGAAATCCTGGCGCGGGCGCTGCCCGAAGGCTTCGCCCACGAGTGGACCGACCTCACCTACCAGCAGATCCGCGAGGGCTCGGGCGGGCTGTGGGTGTTCCCGCTCGCGGTGGCGCTCGCGTTCCTGATCCTCGCGGCCACCTACGGCAGCTGGTCGCTGCCGCTGGCGGTGCTGGCCATCGTGCCGATGGTGCTGCTGGGCGCGCTCGGCGGCGTGTGGCTCGCCGGCGGCGACAACAACCTGTTCACGCAGATCGGCCTGGTGGTGCTGGTCGGCTTGGCGTCGAAGAACGCGATCCTGATCGTCGAGTTCGCGCGCCGCCGCCAGCAGCAGGGCGCATCGGCGGTCGAGGCGGTGGTGGAGGCGGCGCGGCTGCGCCTGCGCCCGATCGTGATGACGTCGCTGGCCTTCGTGATGGGCGTGCTGCCGCTGGTCTTCGCCAGCGGCGCGGGCGCCGAGATGCGCCACGCGGTGGGCATCGCGGTGTTCGCCGGGATGCTGGCCGTCACCGTCGCCGGACTGCTCTTCACCCCTGCGCTCTTCGTGTTGCTGCAGGGCCGCCGCCGTGCCGCCGCGGCGGGCACGACCTCTGCCGCCGCGGCCCCCGCCGAGACGGCCTGAAAGGAACCGACCATGAACATCACTTCGATGCGCCTCACGGCGCTGGCCGCGGCGGCCTTGCTCGCCGCCTGCGGCAGCCTGCCGGCCGAGCCGGTGCCTGCGCCCGACACACCGGTGCGCTTCGCGCAGGCCCACGGTGTCGAGACCGGGCAGCGCGCACAGCCCGACTGGTGGACTGTCTTCGGCGATCCGGCGCTGGACGCGCTGGTGGCACAGGGGTTGTCCGCGAACCTCGACCTGCAGCAGGCCGCGCAGCGCGTGCAGCGCTCGCGCGCGCTCGCGGCCGGACGGCGTGCGGACCTCGGCCCCAGCGGCGGCGTGGGCGTGGGCGCTCGCGCCCAGCAGCTCGCCGAGGTCGAGGCACCGGGGCTGGACCGCGACGCGCGCCGCGGCGACACGGCCTCGGCCTCGCTGGGGTTGAGCTGGGAGCTCGACCTGTTTGGACGGCTGCGCAGCGCCGCCCGCGCGGCGCAGGCGCGCAGCGAGGCGGTGGCCTCGGACGCCGAGGCGCTGCGTCTCGCGGTGACCGGCGAGATCGCGCAGGCCTGGTTCGCCCTCGAAGGTGCGCGCGAGCAGGCACGCCTGACGCGGTCCGTGATCGAGAACCGCCGCGCCACGCTGGCGCTGGTGCAGCGCCGCGTGGCCGTGGGCCACTCGGCGCCGCTGGACGACGCCCGCGCACGCGCCGAGCTGGCGGCTGCCGAGGCCGAGCTGCCCGCGCACGAGACGGCAGCGGTGGTGGCCGTGCACCGGCTGGCGGTGCTGCTCGGTCAGTCGCCCTCGGCGTTCGACGCGCCGGCGGCCACCGCGAGCGAGGCCCGGCCGGTGGCGCTGCGCCTGCCCGCGCCGGCGCAGTGGGCGCAGTCCCGCCCCGACCTGCGCGCCGCCGAGGCGCGGCTGCGCGCGCTCTCGCTCGATGTGGAGGCGGTTCGTGCCGAGTGGCTGCCGCGCCTGTCGGTCGCCGGAGCGATCGGCACGGTGGCCGGCTCGCTGGCGGCGCTGGGCTCGGGCGGCAGCGCCGCTTGGTTCGTGGCGCCCAGCCTGTCGTGGCCGGTGCTCGACCATGCCCGCATCGAGTCACGCCTCGCGGCCGCGCGCGCCGAACAGCGCGAGGCGCTGCTCGCCTACCGCCAGCGCGTGCTGCTGGCCAGCGAGGAGGTGGAGTCGGCGCTGGTGCAGGTGGCCGAGGGGCAGCGCCGCCTCACGGCCTTGCAGGAGCGTTCACGCCATGCGGCCACGGCCGAGCGGCTGGCGCGCACGCGCTACGCGGCCGGAGCGTCCGACCTGCTGGAGTTGCTCGATGCCCAGCGCGGCGCACAGCAGGCGGCGCTGGGTCTGGCCGCGGCACACACCACGCAGCGCCAGCAGCTGGTGGCGCTGCAGCGCGCGCTGGGCGCGCGCTTCCTGCCGGAAGGCGAGGCCGGTGCCGCGTCCGCCATGGCGGACGCGGGGCGTCAGTGATGGCCGGGCGTGTGCAGGTGGCGCGTCCACGCCATCAGGTCGAGGTGCGTGGCCGACTCGGCGCGCGCTTCGACCTTCGCAGCGCCCCTCGCCGCGCCGGCCTTCGCGACCGGCCGGCGCAGCGGCTTGCCGCCCACCGCGCCGGGCTCCGGCGCTTCGGGGCTGCTGGCGGCGAGGCCGGCGAGGATGCTGCAGTGCGGGGCGTCGTCGCCCTGGCAGCGACCCACCAGCGCGGCCAGCGCCTCCTGCATCTGCGCGAGCTCCAGCATCTTGCGTTGCAGCTCGTCGAGGTGGGCCTGCGCCAGCGCCTTCACGTCGCGGCTCGGGCGGTCCTGCCGGCTCCACAGCCCGAGCAGTTCCGCGATGCGCTCGATCGAGAAACCCAGCTGGCGCGACTGGCGGATGAAGCGCAGGATGGAGACGTCGCGCTCGCCGTACTGGCGGTAGCCGGAGTCGGTGCGTGCCGCGGCGGGCAGCAGGCCGATCTGTTCGTAGTGGCGGATCATCTTCGCCGAGACGCCGGCGGCCTCGGCCGCTTCGCCGATGTTCAGTTGACGGTGCATGGGGCCTCCTGGGGCAAGGGGAACGCTGGCGCGCACTCTTAACCTTGACATCGTGTGAAAGTCAAGCCGGTTGGCCCTGATGCCGACCTGGATTGGCGGCGAGTCCGCCAGCGCCAGGGGGGCGCGCGCCGGCGCTTGACCTTCTCGCCGTGGGAAGGTCGAGACTGGTTCTCACCCGCAACCCCGGCGGAGAGGAGACCCCGATGAGCACCGCGCAGCTTTCCCACCACCACCAGCACGGGCACGCGGCGACGCCTGCCCGCGCTGCGGCGTCGGGCCACCCCCCGGGACTCGCCCGCCAGGCCTTCTTCGCGACCTTGCACTGTCTGATGGGCTGTGCGGTCGGCGAGGTGCTCGGCCTCGTGATCGGCACCGCGCTGGGCTGGGGCAACGTGGCGACGATCGCACTGGCGGTCGCCCTCGCGTTCGGATTCGGCTACGCCTTCACCATCGTGCCGATGCGCCGGCAGGGCATGCCGTGGCGCGACGCGGCGCGGCTGGCGCTGGCCGCCGACACCGCGTCCATCGCCGTCATGGAAATCGTCGACAACGGCGTGATGTGGCTGGTGCCGGGGGCGATGGATGCCTCGCTGACATCGCCGCTGTTCTGGGGCTCGATGGCCTTCGCATTGGCGGTCGCGCTGCTGGCGGCCTGGCCGCTGAACGCGTGGCTGCTCTCGCGCGGTCGCGGCCACGCGCTGGTGCACCGCCACCACGACCACGGCTGAACGCCGTGGCGGGAAGGTGCAGGGGCCTGGCGATGAGCGACCCACGAGTCTCGCCGCGCATGCCGCGCTCGCGCCGGCTCGGCCCCCTCGTCGAGGCGGCACTCGGGGTGCTGGTGGTGCTGGCCTGGGTGGCCGTCGTGCTGCGCATCGATGCCATCGCCGATCGGCAACCCGACGCTGGCGTCAGTTCGGCCGGCCAGGCGGGCGCAACGAAGCCGAACGTGACGACGCGGTCGTCCACCTCCGCGCCCGTCGCGCGAGACACGACGCCCGGCTGACGACGCGCGCGGTCCAGGCGGGTGCCGGCGCAGGGTTCGATGCGCACCAGGCTGCGCCGCGGCCGGCGGGCGGCGTCCCTTCCGGCATGACGGCCGAGCAGCAGCACCTGCCCACGACTGTGCGGGCACGGGCAACGGGCGGGCGCCTGGCAGGCATCGGTGAGCGCCTCGACCAGGGCGTCGCGCGTCCCGCTTCCGTGCACGCGCACGGTCTATGCCTTCAGGTCGATCTCGATCGTGCAGCCGGGATCGGCCTCCTGGGGGGCCCGAGCCCGACTGCCGGCGCAGTGGCCGCAGGCCATTTCGCGAGGCTGGAACTCGTTCATCGGTTCTCCTCGGAAGGGTGGGATGGGAAAACCCAGTCTGGTGTCTGCTGCCGAGACCGGGTCAAGTGACATTCCGGCCGACCCTGCCGCTGCCGTGCCCTATCGTCGCCGCCACGCCATCCCTCAGGAGACCCATGGACCGACACCTGGCCCTGCAATGCTTCTGCCGCGTCGTCGAGACCGGCGGGTTCGCTGCCGCGGCGCGCGACCTCGACTGCTCGCCATCGATGGTCAGCAAGACCATCCAGCACCTCGAGGAGTGGACGGGCAGCCGCCTGCTCGCCCGCACCACGCGGCGCATGCAGCTCACCGAGGCCGGTGAGCGCTTCTATGCGTACTGCCGGCGCGTGCTCGACGACACCGAGCGTACGCTGGGCGCGATCCGCGCTGCCCACGGCGAGCTCTCCGGCCGGCTCGTGCTGGCGGTGCCGGTGTCGCTCACGCTGTCCTTCCTCAAGGATCACCTGCACGCCTTCCAGGCGGCGCATCCGGACATCGAGCTCGAACTGCGGCTGTCGGACCGGCCCGTCGACATGGTGCGCGATGGCATCGACGTGGCGCTGCGCGGCCAGGCTCAGCTCGGCGACTCGTCGCTGATCGCGGTGCCGTTGATGGCGATGCAGCGCGTGGTGGCCGCTGCGCCCGACTACTGGCGCCGGCACGGCAAGCCCGATCATCCGTCGGGCCTGGCGGCGCACAACTGCCTGCCCTACCTGCTCGGCAGCGACGCCACGCGCTGGCAGTTCGACGGGCCCGGCGGCGTGCAGGTCGTGGAGGTGCACGGCAGCTTCCGGGCCGACAACAGCCTGATGCTGATCGACGCGATGCTGCGCGGTGTCGGCGTGGGGCTGGTGCCCCGCGTGATGATGCGCACCGAGATCGCCGAGGGCCGGCTCGAGACCGCGCTGGACGACTGGCGCGCCGAGGCGCGCCAGGTGTTCGCCATCTACCCCAGCCGCGAGCACCTGCCGCAGCGGGTGCGCACACTGGTGCGCTTCCTCAAGGAACGGCTGGCCGCATCGGGCGGCTGAACGCGCGGCGGGGTTCGTTCAAGCCGCCTCGCGGTGCTGCCGGCCCCGCGCCAGTTCGCGCGCGATGGTGGCCACGTGGCGGCCCTGGAAGTGCGCACCGGCGAGCTCGTTGGCCGACACCGCACGCGCACCGTCGCCGCCGGCCAGCGCCGTGGCGCCGTAGGGCGTGCCGCCGGTGATCTCGTCCATCTTCACCAGGCCGTCGAACGTGTACGGCAGGCCGACGACAACCATGCCGTGGTGGAACAGCGTGGTGTGGAAGCTGGTGAGGGTGGTCTCCTGGCCGCCGTGCTGCGTGCCGGTGACGGCGAACACGCTGCCCACCTTGCCGACCAGACGGCCCTTGGCCCACAGGCCGCCGGTCTGGTCGAGGAAATTGCGCATCTGTGCGGCCATGTTGCCGAAGCGGGTCGGCGTGCCGAAGACGATGGCGTCGTAGTCGGCCAGATCCTCCGGCCGGGCCAGCGGCGCGCGCTGCTCGGTCTTGTAGTGCGACGCGCGCGCCACCGGCTCGGGCACGAGCTCGGGCACGCGTTTCACGTCGACGGCGACGCCGGGCACCGAGCGCGCGCCGGCGGCCACGGCCTCGGCCATGGTCTCGACGTGGCCCCAGCTGGAGTAGTAGAGGACGAGGATGCGGGTCATGGCAGGCGTTCCTTCAAGTGGTCGTGCTAAGGGTCGGGCAGGCGGTCAGGCCGGTTCGCCGGTCGACCCCGGCGGTGTCGAAGCGCAGCAGCTCGGCCGGCGCCACCGCCTGCAACTGCAGTTCAGGCATGCCGTCGAAGAACACGATCGCGTCACCGTCCTCGAGCGCGGCGAGGCCAATGCCGGCGCCGTGCACCTCGACGCGCCCGTGCATCACGTGCAGGTAGAGGCCGCCCGTGGCGCAGGCGGCCACTTTGAGCGCCCGGCCCGGCGCGGCGCAGCCGAGGGCGAGCACCCCGTCCACGCCGATGTCGAGCGCACCGTCCTGCGGGCCGGGCGACACCAGGGTGCGCCAGGCGCCGGGCGCGGGCATCTCGTACGCGAGGCACTCGACAGTCGGTTCGAGACCAATGGCGGACGGCGCGAACCACAGCTGGAAGTGGTGGTCGACGTCTTGCGAAGACGCATTCCACTGCCGGTGACGGATGCCGCGGCCGGCGCGCATCCACTGCAGCTCGCCGGGCCGCACGAGCATGTGGCGGCCCTCGCTGTCGCGATGCTCGACGCTGCCGCTGCGCGGCAGCATGACGATCTCGAGATCGCGGTGCGGGTGCATCGGGAAGCCGGTGCCCGGCTGCACGCGGTCCTCGTTGAGCGCCAGCAGCGGGCCGAAGCGCGGACGATGCGGATCGACGTGGTCGGCGAAGCTGAAGCTGAAGCGCGCATCCAGCCAGTCGGTGCGCATGGCGCCACGCGTGGCGCTGCGGCGGATCTCGAAGTGGCTCATGCCGGCGTCCCCTGTCCGTGGCGGATGTCGACGGGCTCGTGGCGCCGTGCCGGGGCCTGCAGCAGCAGCAGTGCCGCGAGCACCAGGCCGGACGCTGGCCACACCGTCCACGGCAGGCGCTCGCCGAACACCAGCGTGCCGATCGCCACGCCGGCGAGCATCATCACGTAGCCGATGAAGCTGAAGGTGACCGGCTCGGCGCGCCGTTGCAGCGCGAAGTAGAGAAGATAGCCGATGGTGAGCACGCCGGCCTGCAGCGCCAGCCAGCCGAGCGCCGGCGCCGTCAGCGGCAGCCCGATCCCGCCGAACGCGAGGCCCGCCAGCGCGAGCATCGACGACGAGGCGAGCAGCGTGCCCGACGACATCCACTCGCCGCTGGCGCCAGGAGGCATGTGGCGCGATCGGTAGACGTTGGCCCCACCGATCGAGGCCGGAATGGCCAGTGCGATGGCCAGCACCGCCGCAGTAGCCTCGAACGAACCGCCGCGTCCGGCGAGCATCAGCATCGCTCCGGACAGCCCCAGCCCCACCGCCGCACCGCGGCGCAGCGCCGGGCGCTCGAGGCCGAGCAGCAGCGAGACGAGCAGCGTGAACACCGGCGGCAGCGCCAGCGACAGGGAGGCGAAGCCGGCGCCGGCGTGCGACGACAGCCAGAACAGCGCCGACATCGGCAGCGCATGGCCGAACAGTCCGGCGACGCCGCCGAAGCGGATCAGCCGCGGCAGATCGGCCGGACGGCCCTGCCGCAGCAGCCCGATCGCGCCGAGCAGCACCCCGGCGGCCAGCGTCGGCCACAGCGCGAAGGCAAGCGCGCCCACGCCGTGCTCGGACGCCGCCTTGGCGATCGGCGCACCGAGGCCGAGCGTGATGCCGGTGCCCAGCAGCAGCGGCCAGAGACGGGACAGGTTCATGGGGTCGTGACTCCTCGTCGATGTGCGGGCCAGTCTAGGAACCAGCCGCCCGCCGAACGAGGGGTGCCACGGAACATCACTGTTCACGGCGGGTGTGGAATCGACCTGGTGTCGTTGACATTGACATCCTGGGAAGGTCGACAGTGGCTCGCCCAGATCCCACCGCTCGAGGAGCACACCATGTCACAGGCACTGTTCGCCATCACCCGGTCCACGCCCTGCTGCGCCCGCATCACGCCCACCCGCACGGGCGACTGGCGCTCGACGCTGCGCCGCTGGGCGGAGCGTTGCCGCGATGCGCTGCATGCCGCGGGGAACCATCTGCGCGAACACGAACAGCTGCCGGCGCTCGACGCGGCGACGTTGCGCGACCTCGGGCTGAGCCACGCGCCGGCGGCGTGGACGCCGCGCGCCTGCCGGTGACGTAGCGACCACGCGCCCGTCCGCATTCAGTGGCGCCGCATGGCCCCTTCGGGCATCGGTGGCCCCGCGCGCCTAGCGGCGGCGCACCACCAGCGCCATGATCTCGCGTGCCCGCGCACGCGGCACGAGGTCGGCCAGCGTACGGCGGTCGAGCGAGGAGAGGAAGTCGCGTCGCGCCTCCTCCAGCGCCGCGGCGAGGTGGCAGGCGGCGGTCAGGGGGCAGGCCGATCCTTCGCCGAAGCACTCCACCAGCGCCATGTCGTCTTCGACCAGACGCACGATGTCGCCCAGGCGCGTCTCGGCGGGGTCACGCGCCAGGCGCAGGCCGCCATTGCGGCCGCGCTGGGTGTGCAGCAAGCCCGCCTGCGCGAGCCGGTTCACCACCTTCATCAGGTGGTTCTCCGAGATGCCGTAGGCCTCGGCGATCTCGCGGATCGAGCTCAGCGCCTCGGGGCCGTCGCGGAGGTGGCGGCTGGCGGCGAACATCAGCACGCGAATCGCGTAGTCGGTGTGCTGGGTGAGGCGCATCGCGACTCCTTGAAGATGCATTCAGTTGACATCTATTCTAGCCGCTCATAAGATGTACGCCACATGCATGTTTAAGCAAACAAGGAGAACAAGCCGATGAACGTGATCCGCTCCACCGAAGGACGAGCCCTGCGCGTGCTGGGCGACGAAGTGACTCTCAAGCTCGTCTCCGACGAGTCGCCGCACGGCCAGGCCATCGTCACCGTGCTCGTGCCACCCGGCAGCGGCACGCCCTGCGTGACGCACGCTGCCGAGGAGGAGGTGTATTTCCTGCTCGAAGGCGAATTGCTGATGCACACGCCCTCGGCGCGTCACCTGCTGGCACCGGGCGACATGGTGCACCTGCCGCCGGCCACGCCGCACGGCTACCGCAACCCCGGCGACCGCCCGGCGCGATTTCTCGCCTGGACCGTCGGCGGGCCGATGGACCGCTTCTTCGTGAAGGTGTCCGAGCGCGTGCATCGGCTGCCGCAGGACCTGCCGGCGCTGGAGGCGACGATGGCCGAGCACGGTGTGGCGCGGGCCACATGAACACCGCTGCCGCCCATCACGCGACGCCCGAGGACCTGGCGCGCCTGGTCGACCGCTTCTACGCGGATGTCTTCGCCGACCCTGAACTCGGGCCCCTGTTCGCGCCGCTGGCCGGCGAACGCTGGCCTGAACACCGACGGCGCATGACCGACTTCTGGTGCACGACGCTGCTGCACACGCGCAGCTTCCGCGGCAACGTGTTGCGCAAGCACCAGGCGCTGCTGCCGGCGCTGCAGCCGGCCCACTTCGGACGCTGGCTGACGCTGTGGCGGCGCCATGTCGCCGAGCAGGTTCCAGCGGCCGATGCCGATGAGCTGTTCGCGACCGCCCGCGGCATAGCCCGCAACCTGCACCTGGGCTGCTTCGGCACGCTGCCGGAACCGAGGGACGACGGCGACGCGGTGCGCGTGGCCGGCTGAACGCAGGCTTTGCCACCGTCGCGCCGCATCTCGTCCAAAAAGATTCTCATCCCATACATGTTTGACCCGGAGTCCAGACACCATGGCCATCCAGGATTACCTCTCGATGGGCAACCGCGCGATGGCGCTCTCGGGCGCCGCGATGCTGCTCGGCATCGGCGCCGCCTATCCTTTTGCGCACCACCTCGGGTTGGTACTGCAGATCGTCGCCCACCTGTCGATCGCGATCGCGGCCGGCGTCTTCAAGCTCGGCTACGTCATCCGGCTTGCGGCGCAGCACGAACTGGTGCAGCCGGTCGCCCCGGCCGGGCCGCAGGCCCGCGTGCCGCAGGCCAAGGCGGGTCCATGTGGGGCCATGGATATGGGGGGGTGAGCGAGGGCATCTCCGCTTGACGGTTGACGCCGGCTTGCCCTCACCATGGTGGTTTCGACAGCGGAGGCCGGCCATGCGCACTGCTGCAAATGAGACGTCAGCGCGGCCGACCCGCGTGCTGACGGGCCTCACGGCGCTGATCTTCGCGATGCTGGCGGCCGCGATGTATCGCCATGAGCCTTGGGTGGTGTCGGCCTGGCCCTGGCCGGAAGCGCCCATCTCGTTCGTCTTTCTGGCCTCGATCACCGCATCGGTGGCGACGGTCTGGTTCAGCGTCGCGCTGACCGGCGAGCTTGCCGCGCTCGCCGGGGTCGGGCTGAACATCGTCGTGGCCGCCGGCGGAGCCGTGTTGTTCCTCGCGTGGCAGATCGTGGCGAGCGGACCGGCCGGCCTCTGGCCCGCGCTCGGGCTTGCGGTCGCGTCCGGTCTCTTCGGCCTGTGGCTGTGGGGGGCGACGCGTGCCCTGCCCGTGCACGATCCGCGAGCGCTGCCGCGCTTCGTGCGCTGGGCCTACCTCGCCTTCACCGTGACGCTGATCGTCGCCGGCACGGCGCTGGTGCTGCAGCGGCAGGTGTTCCCCTGGGCGCTGCATCCTTCCAGCGCCACGCTGTTCGGCTGCATCTTCCTCGGCGCCGCAGCGTTCTTCGCGAATGCGGTGCACAGCGGCCGCTGGGCGATCGCCGCGCCTGCGTTGTGGGGCTTCCTGGCCTACGACCTCGTGCTGTTCGTGCCTTATCTCCAGCTGCTGTCGGTCGGCGGCGCCGCAGCCGACGACATCTACGGCGCGGGCCAGCAGGTCAACATGGCGAGCCTGGCGATCTATCTCTCCGTGCTGACGGCCAGCACGCTGCTCGCGCTGTACGCAGCGCTGCTGCATCCGGCCACCCGGCTGTGGCGCGCTGTCAGCGGGCCGGCGCCGTGAAGGCTCGCGGCGGCACGCCGATCCGCCGCGCGCTGGTCATCGGCTTCGGCCTGGCCGGCCTGACCGCGGCACGCGTGCTGTCGGACCACGTCGACGAGGTGTGGGTCGCCGACCGCGACCAGCTGCCCGACGGGCCTCAGGTGCGCAGCGGAACACCGCAAGCGCGTCACATCCACAACCTGCTGCTGCGGGGCCTGCACGAGCTCGAGCAGTTGTTCCCGGGCTTCGGGGCCGAATTGGTGGCAAGGGGCGGCGTGCCCATCGACCTGGCGCGCGACATGCGCTTTCACTCCATCTGGGGCTGGTTTCCGCGCTACGCGTCGGACCTCCAGGCGTGCCTCGCGTCGCGACCGCTGATCGAGCACGTGGTCCGCGAGCGCGTTCGCAGGCTGCCCAAGGTGCGCTGGCTGGAGCGTCACCGTGTCGTGGCGCTGCTCGGCGACGCGCAGCGCGTGCGAGGGGTGCGCTGCGCGCCCGCTGACGACCCACGCGCGAGCCTCGACATCGAGGCGGACCTGGTGCTGGACGCCAGCGGCCGGGGCACCCGTCTGCCAGACTGGCTCGAAGCCCTGGTCGGCCAGGCGCCGCCGATCACCGAGGTTGACGCGCAGCTCGGCTATGCCACGCGCCTGTACCGCATCCCGCCGACGGCGCCGGAGTGGCGAATGCTGCTGGTGCGCAACCCGTGGCCCTCGC
Organism: uncultured Piscinibacter sp.; assembly: GCF_937952055.1. GTDB lineage: Bacteria > Pseudomonadota > Gammaproteobacteria > Burkholderiales > Burkholderiaceae_C > Piscinibacter. The sequence continues at coordinate 100,055 of NZ_CALFYO010000019.1, read as the reverse complement.
CGCGCGCAGGGGGCATCCTGACCCTCGAAGGCGGGCGCTGGATCGTGACGCTGGCCGGCTTTTCCGGAGACCACCCAGCCACCGATGACGCCGGCTTTCGGGCGTTCGCCCGCAGCCTCGCGACGCCCGACATCGCTGACGCGATGGACACCGCGGCGCCGCTCGCCGACGCGATGGGCTACCGGCAAACCATGAACCTGTGGCGCCACTACGAACGCATGCCGCGCTGGCCGCTCGGGCTAGCGGCACTCGGGGATTCGGTGTGTGCGCTCAACCCTCTGTACGGCCAGGGCATGAGCATCGCGGCGATGCAAGCGGCATGGCTGCAAGACCTGCTCGAACGCCACGGAGCGACGCTCGCTCTCGGTGAGCGGCTGCGCCATGCGCTGCCCGACGTGCTGTCCGGCCCGTGGGCGATGGCCACGAGCGAGGACTACCGCTACCCCGGCACACGCGGCGCGTCGCGGTCGCGCTGGCTGGGCCTGCGTCACCGCTTCGGCGACGCGATGGCCCGCGCAGCGATGCACGACCTGCCGCTGCACTACCGCTGGCTGCGCGTCGTCAATCTGGTCGATCCGCCTGCGGCGCTGCTGAGCCCGGCGCTGCTGTGGCGCGCGGTGCGTGCCGGCTGGAGCACCTAGCGTGCGAACCGAGGCGCAAGGGAGATCGAGCGGTCCGAGCCTGGCCGCCGTTCACCCGCCCCCAACCGTCGCCGCGCGGACGTGCTCGACGACTGCCAGCGTCTCCGGCGACACCTTCGCGCCGTGCAGTGCCGCCAGGTCAGCGCGACAGCGCTCGTAGACCTCCAGCGCCTCGTCGTTCGCGCCACGCGCGGCCAGGCGCAACATCAGCCGCCGCGCCATCGGCTCCGCCGCGGGCTCCAGCGCGAACGCTCGCCGCTCGCAGCGCTCGGCGTCGTCGTGCCGGCCGTGCTGTTCGTGCCACGCGACAGCGCGCTCGACAACGCGCAGGTGCTGCCGGCGCAGCCGTTCGCGCGCCACCGCGGCCCACGGTGCGTCGGCATCGTCGCCGAGGAAGTGGCCTCGGTACAGCGCGAGCGCCCGCTCCATCTCGTCGCCGTCGGCCGCGCCGGCCTCGATGCGCTCGGCGAGGCGAGCGAACGCGAGCACATCCACCCAGCAGTGGTGCCGGTCCAGCACCAGCCGGCCGCCTTCGAGCCGCAGCGCGGCGTCGCTGCCGAGCTGCCGGCGCAGCCGGTGCAGCGTGACGTCGAAGCTCTTCTTTGCCGCGTCGCCTTCCGCGTCGGGCCACAGTGCGTCGATCGCCGCCGTCGCGGGCAGCGGGCCGCCGCCGTGCGCGGTGACGAAGGCCAGCAGCTCGAGAGGGCGACGCGCGGTGCGTCTGCCGTGTGCCGGCGCGGCGCCGCCTTCGGGGCCGCAATGCTCGAACGCCAGGTCGCCGAGCAGGCGCAGGCGGTTGAGCCACGGCCACTCCTCGACGTCGTCGTCGGGCGGCGGCAGCTCGCACATCGCGATCAGGTGCTGCGCGCGCGCGACCTCGATGCCGTCGCGCAGCGCAAACGCCAGGACTTCGGTGAAGAGGGCGGGATGGCCGACCGTCGACCGCACGATCCCCGTCACGGCGCTGAGCACGAGCGCCCGCGCGATGGCCTCGCGCGCATCGCCATGCTGTCCGAGACGAAGATGGGCGACCCCGAGCAGCGCGAGGTTGGTGAACTGCACCGCCGGATTCCCCCAGGCCAGCCCCGCTTCGAGGCCGCCACGCAGCGACGCGAGTGCTTCCTCGGGGCGGCCCTCGATCAGCCGCAGCTGCGCCACCGCGGGCAGCGCGAGACCGCGCATCGGCGACTCGGGTGGCGTCAGCGCCAGCATTTCGCGTGCGTCGGCGGCCGCGGCCGCGAGGTGCCCGCGGCGCAGGTGCTGCAGGACCGCGCTGGCGAGGAACATCAGGTAGCGCCACGGCACCAGCCGGGCCGAGGGCCGCACGCGCCGCTCCAGCCGCTCGGCCGCGTCGCCGTCGAGCCCGTGCAGCGCGGAGCGAAGCGCCGCCGACCAGACCAGCGCCTGATCCGGGAAGTAACCGCCCAGGTCGCCGTACGCCTCGATCTCGGCGAGCATGCGCCGGTTGTCCTCGCACGAGCCGCATTGGTTCCAGTAGAAACTCTGGAAGGCGAGTGCCGCAGCTCGCAAGCGCGGCGTGCCCGTGCCCTGATCGATCAATGCGCGCATCGGTGCCACCAGGCGTCGATGGAGGTCCATGTCGCCGTGGGCCGCGGCGCAGTGCGTGAGGAAGGTACCGAATTGCAGCTTGGTCTCGCTGTCCGTGCTGGCGTGGAAGAGCGGCTCCACACGTTCGCCGAGCATGCGCATCAGCGGCAGCATCAGCGGCGTGCGCAGGTCGATGCGGCATTCGCCCAGCGCCTCGGCCTGCTGCTCGGGCCGCAGGTCGCTCCAGTGGCGCTCGACGATCGCGTGCAGCGCCTCGATGTCGGCGCGCACCGCCTCCAGGTCTGCGAGCACCGGGATGCGCCAGCAGCGCACGATGAACGACCCGACCACGTCCTGCGCCGCGTCGAGCGCCATGCGCGCGCGCTCCATCGCCTGCGGCCAGTCGGCGCCGCGCGCCGCAAGCCGGCACTGGCCGTGCCACAGCAGCAGCCGCGGTGTGCGCTCGATCTGCGCCGCCGGCAGCCGGTCCAGCCAGTCCGAGAGCGTCGCAAAGCGCGCGCTGTGCGCCAGCGCCGGCGCGTGTGCCTCGATGAAGGCAGCCAGGCGCGGGCCGTCGCCGCAATCGATCAGCAGCCGCGCCGCGGCGTCGATCTGGTCCACGCCTTCCAGCAGCGCGGCGGCGCGCCGGCGCACCTCATTGAGCGCCGCGGCACCGAGCCGCTCGCGCGCGCAGTCGCGCAGGAAATCGCGGAACAGCGGGTGGAACTCGTAGATCGCGGGCGCGCCGGCGTCGGCCGACTGCTTGCGTTCGACGAAGAAGTGGTCGGCGTTCAGCTCCGCGAGGATGCGCGCCGCGCGCGGCTCGCCGGTGAGCAGTTCCGCGAGCGCGACCGTGATGTCGCCGAGGAACGCGCAGCGCAGCAGGAACTGCTGCGTCGCCGCGGGTTGCCGCGCGAAGATCTCCTCGGCGAAATAGTTGAACAGGCCGCGCGGCGATTCGCTGCCGTCGTCGTGCACCAGGACGCCGGCGCGCGCGGCACGCAGCATGAGCACGATGCCTGCGGCCCAGCCGCGGCTCGATGCGGCCAGCGGCGCCACCACGCCGGCATCGACCACGCCCCACTGCGCCGCCAGCGCCGCGGCCTCGTCGGCCGAGAAGCGCAGTTCGTCCCAGCCGACGTCGACGAAGTCCGGGCTGGCCTCCCAGCGCGCCAGTGCCGCCGGCGGACGGCCGCGGCTGAGCACCACGACGCGCGCGCGGTCGGGCATCGCCGCCAGCAGCGCGGCCAGCACCTCACCCACGCGCGCGTCGGCGGGCAGTTGCTCGTAGTTGTCGAAGACGAGGGTGATCGCCTCGTCGAAGCGCGCGAACCAGGCGTCGAAGAAGCGCTGCGCGAAGGCATCGAGCGACGCCGGGCTCGCGGGCGAGAAGGCCGGCAGCGGCTCGGCGCGTGGCCGCTCGGGGACCGCGGCGCGCAGGCCCTGGAACAGCGCGCCCAGGTCGGCGTCGCCGGGGTCGAGCCGGTACCACCGCGCGGCGATGCCGCGGGTGGCGATCCAGGTCGTGACGAGCGAGGTCTTGCCGGCACCGCCAGGCGCGCAGATCCACACGATGCGCTGGCGGGTGGCTGCATCGAGGTGGCGGAACAGCCGCTCGCGACGCAGCAGGCTGCCGGCGGCCGGGCGCGTGAGCTTGGCCGGGGCAGGCGCGGCCGCACGGCCGGCCGCGTTGCGAGGAGGTTGTGGCGACCGGCCCAAGCGAAGCGTCCTCGGGAGAGCGTCAACCCAGCCGCACGCCGTGCTCGCGGATCAGCTTGCCCCAGCGCTCGTACTCGTCGCGGATGAACTTGCCGAACGCCTCGGGCGTGTCGCCGCCGATCTGTGCGCCCTGGCTCGCATACAGGTCGCGCAGGTCGCTCGACGCGAGCGCCTTCATCAACTCCTGGCTCAGCCGCCGCTGCACCGGTGCCGGGGTGGCCGCCGGCACGAGCACGCCCTGCCACGCGGTGGCCAGCACGCCCTGGTAGCCCAACTCCTCGAACGTGGGCAGGTCGGGCATCGAGGTGTAGCGCTGCGCGCCAGTCACGGCCAGCGCCTTGAGCTTGCCGGCCTTCACGTGCTGCGCGATCACCGCCGGGAAGTCGAGCAGCAGCGGCACCTGACCGCCGATGGTGTCGGTCACCTGCTGCGGGCCGCCTTGGTAGGGCACATGCGTCAGGTCGGCGCCGGTGGCGGAGGCGATCATCAGCGTGGCCAGGTGACCGATCGAGCCGACACCGAAGCCGGCCACTTTCACCTGTCCCGGCCGCGCGCGCGAGTGCTCGACGAGCTGGCGCACGCTGTCGAACGACGCACCGGAATACGCCACCAGCAGCATCGGCCCGACGGTCACCTTGGTGATCGGCGCGAGGTCGCGCAGCGGGTCGAACGGCAGCTTCATCAGGTGCGGCAGGATGCTCAGCGCCGCGATCGCCGCGAGCACCAGCGTGTGGCCGTCCGGCGGCGCCTTCGCGGCCGCATCGACGGCGAGCGTGCCGGTGGCGCCGGGCCTGTTGTCCACGATCACCGGCTGGCCCAGCGAGTCGGCGAGCTTCTGCGCAAGCGGTCGCGCCTGCACGTCGGAAATGGAGCCGGCCGGAAACGGCACGATCAGGTGCAGCGGCCGGTCGGGGAAGCCGGCCTGCGCATGGCTCGCGGCCGGGACGATCCAGGGTGCGATGGCCGCGCCGAGCAGGCAGCGGCGGGTGAGGCGATGGTCAGGCATGGTCGTTTCCTCCACGGGACACCCGCCGGCTGGCGGGTCGGGACCATGTTGCGCCCCACGAACCTACACCGAACCTACCGATCGCGGAAGGGCTGCCCGCCGCACACTCGCTGGAGGGGCGACACCCGCTGGCATCGCCTGGCCCTGCTGCTGTGCCGCAACGTCAGCGCCACCCTGAGCGACCACGCGCGACCTGGCCCTGCGTCCTGGGCGCTGGCATGACCAGCCGCCTTCACGAATCGCCCCATCGGGGCGGCGAGCACCGGCCTCCGGCGTCCGCCGAGCGTCAGGAGGACAGCCGCCTCAGGTAGCTGCGATGCAGCTGCATGAGAACTGCCGAGGTGGGCCGGTGGTTCACGGTTCCCAGCGTGACCGCATCGAGCTCTGCATAGAAGGCCCGCATGGCCCGCCCCAGCGCGCCTTGCAGCACGCAGCGCCCGTCCAGCGGACAAGCCGGTTTGCCGCAGTCCACCGGCGCTTCGTCGTCCTCGAGCACACGCACCACCTGCCCGAGGCCCACGTCCATCGCGGCGGGCGCCAGCCGCAATCCCCCCTGGCGTCCCCGCTGGGTCAGCACCCAGCCCAGCTGGCCCAGCCGGTGCACGACCTTGACCATGTGGCTGCGCGGCACGTTGAGCTGCTCGGCGAGTTCGGCCACGGTGACGGGCGGCTCGCGGTCCTGGGTTGCCAGGTACATCAAGGCACGCAGGCCGATGTCGGTGAAGCGGTTCAGGCGCATGCGCGGCTCGTGGGCTGTGGGTCCGGGGATCTTAGGCCCGCAGCACGGATCGTGCCGCGCAGAGCGCGGTGCGTGCATCGACTCGATTCGGTGCAGCGCGCACCGCCACCCCATGGAGCCCTGTCGGTGCATGCGCACCAAAACATACATCGCGCGTATGCATTTGAACGTTGTCGGTGCAAAACATTCATCGCCGGTCGATGTTTGCGCTCGTTATCAGCGTGGCACGGCGCTTGCCTTGCGTTGCATCAAAGCGAAGTCACGCCGATGAATCACCGACTGATTGGGTCCATGCCAGACATGCTGAATCGCAGCGTCGTCGGCGCGCCCGTGGTCGTGGTCGGCACGGGGCCCGTGGGGGTGCGTTTCGTGCAGCAGTTGCACGAACGCGACCCGTCCAGACCGATCGTGATCTACGGACGGGAAGCCTGGCAACCCTACGACCGCGTGCAGCTCTCTGCGTTCCTGCGCGGCCTGACCGACTGGGATGCCCTGACCCGAGGCCTGGACCTGCCGGTGGCGCCACACATCGAGGTGCGCCTGCACACCGAGGTGCTGCAGATCGATCGCGCGGGGCAGTGCGTACGCGACAGCCTGGGGCGCTGGCAGCCTTACGACACGCTGGTGCTCGCCCTCGGTTCGAGCGCGCGTGTGCCGGACCTGCCTGGCGTCGGGCAGTCCGGCGTCTTTGCGTTCCGCGACTTGTCCGATGCCCAGGCGCTGCAGGCCCGTCGGGCGCGCAGCGTGCATACCGTGGTGCTCGGCGGCGGTCTGCTCGGCCTGGAGGCGGCGCGTGCAATGCAGCGCCTGCACACGCGAGTGACAGTGATCGAGCACGCGCCGCGGCTGATGGCCCGACAGCTCGACGATGCGACCGCCGGCGCGCTGGCGCAGCGGCTGAACGACATGGGCATCGAGGTCCGTACCGCCACGGCGGTGAAGACCATCACGGGCCACGGTCGCGTCACCGGCGTCCAGCTGCGCGATGGCGAGCGCATCGACTGCGACACGGTGATCGTGGCGACCGGCATCGTGCCCCAGGTGCGACTCGCCCTGGACGCGCAGTTGCCGATCGGCCGCGGCATCCGGGTCGACGACCGGATGGTCACGGCGGATCCGCGCGTGCTCGCGATCGGCGAGTGCGCCGAGCACCGGGGGGTGGTGCACGGTCTGGTGGCGCCGGGCCTCGAGCAGGCCGGTGTTGCCGTGAACACCCTGCTCGGCGGCAGTGCGACCTACGAGGGCCGGGTGGCACCCACGCGCCTGAAGGTGGCGGGCATGCAGGTCACTGCGGCCGGCGTGGTGGACGCCGAGCAGCACGAGAGTCCGCTGCAGTTCGTCCGCCACCAGGCCCCCGGCCGCACGCTGTCCGTCGCGCTGTCCCAGGGGCGGCTGGTGGGTGTGGCCGCCGTGGGCGAGCTGCCCCAGCTCGCGCGCCTGCAGGCCGCCGTGCTCGCCCGACAACGTCTGAGCCTCTGGCAGGCCAGGCGCCTGCGCCGGACCGGCTGCGCATGGCCTGCCGATGAAGGCGATGCCGTCGCCGCATGGCCCGCCGACGCGCGCGTGTGCCAGTGCACAGGGGTCAGCCGCGGGGCGCTGGGCGAGGCCATCGCCACAGGTTGCAGCGACGTGACGGCGCTGTGCGCGGCGACGAAGGCCGGCACCGTCTGCGGCAGTTGCAGGCCCTTGCTGGCCGAACTGCTGTCGTCTGCCGGCGCCGCGGCCACCCTGCCGGCGGCGTCGTGGTGGCGCAGTCTGGCGGTCGCGACGGCGGCCGCCGCGATGCTCGCCCTCGTGCTGGTCCTGACGCCGGGCATCGCGTACTGGGACAGCGCACAGTCGTCGCCCGCCTGGCACCGACTGTGGACCGACCCGCAGTTCAAGCAGTGGAGCGGCTATGCAGTGCTGGCCCTGGCGGCGCTGGGCCTGCTGCTGACCTGGCGCAAGCGCGGCCGGCGCCTGTCCCGCGCTGGCGGATTCGACGCCTGGCGGCTCGCCCACGTCGCCCTGGGCGCACTGGCGCTGGCCGTGCTCGCTGCCCACACCGGCGCGCGACTCGGCGCGCGGCTGGACCTGGCGCTGGTGCTCGCGTTCCTCGGCCTCGCGCTGGTGGGCGCGCTGTCCGCCGGCGTGACGGCGTGGCAGCACCGGCTGCCGCCACGGCAGCTGCAGCGCTGGCGCCGTGGTGCGGACTGGGCCCATGTGCTGCTCACCTGGCCGCTGCCCGTCCTGCTCGGGCTGCATGTGCTGAAGGCCTACTGGTTCTGAACGCATGGCCGACGACACCCCTCCCGTCGATCCCGCGCGCCGCCGCCGTCGCGCGCTGTGGTCCTGGTGGGCCGTGCTCACGGCGGCTCTGGTCACCTACGCAGCCCTGGCCTTCGCGCTTCACGGGCGGACCGACGCGCCGCTGGCCACGCCGCTGCGGCTGGCCTTGCTGCCCGGCGCCACGAGCCATGGTCACCATCAGATCGAACTCGACTGCCAGGCCTGCCACTCCGACCCGTTCGGCGGCGGCGAGGTGCTGCAGCAGGCCTGCACAGGTTGCCACGGCAAGGCGCTGGAAGCCGCCGACGACAAGCACCCGGCCAGCAAGTTCGAGGACCCGCGCAACGCCCATCGGCTGGACAAGATCGACGCGCTGCGCTGCGCGACCTGTCATGTCGAGCACCGTCCGCAGGCCACGCGCGCGATGGGCGTCACGCAGCCCGCCGACTACTGCGTGCACTGCCACGCCGGCAAGGACGAGATGCCCCCCAGCCACGATGGCTATCGCTTCGACGGCTGCACCGCCTGCCACAACTACCACGACAACCGCGCGCTGTACGAGGACTACCTGCTGCGCCACGCCACCGCGCCGGCGGTCCTCGACAAAGCCGTCGTGCCGTCGCGCGGCCTGCTCGAGGCGCTGCAGATGAGCGCGTCGTATCCGCAGGACCGCTTCCCGTTCGATGCCGTGCCGCCCGAGCGTGCCGACGCCCCGGCGGCCTGGCGCGACGGGGCACATGCCGCCGCGCACGCCGGCGCGCTGGACACCTCCCACGCGCGCGCCGGCGTCAACTGCAGCGGCTGCCACCAGCCGGGCGGCACGGAGGCGGCCTGGCAGCTGCGGCCCGCGCAGCCGCAGGCCTGCGCCGGCTGCCATGGGGACGAGGCCAAGGCCTTCGGCCGCGGTCATCACGGCATGCGCGCGGCCGCCGGCCTGCCGGCGATGCGGGTCGCCGACGCGCGCCTGCCGACGCGCGAGGACGCCGCCGATCGCACGCTGCAGTGCACCAGCTGCCATGGCGCGCACCGCTTCGACACGTCGGGGCTGAAGGCCTCGGTGCAGGCCTGCCTGGGCTGCCACGACGACGGGCACAGCCGTGCCTACGAGGGCTCGCCGCACCACCGGCTGGCCGAGCGCGAGGCCCGCGGCGAAGCCCCCGCGGGCAGCGGCGTGACCTGCGCCACCTGCCACATGCCCCGCGAGCGCATCGACACCGAAGAGGGCACGCGCATCGCCGTGCAGCACGACAACAGCGCCACGATGCGGCCCTTCAGCAAGATGGTCCGGCCGGTGTGCCAGAGCTGCCACGGCCTGGGCTTCGCGCTCGACGCCTTGAGCGATGCGGCGCTCGTGGCCCGCAACTTCGACGGTCGCCCGGCGGCCACGCACAAGAGCATCGAGATGGCGCTGGCCAAGAGCGCAGCGGTCGCCGCGCGGCGCGCCGCCGCCGCGGCAGCCGCGTCGGCCGTCAGTCCATGAGCACGCATCGACGTCGCCACCGATTTTCCCTGCCACCCACCTGACCCAAGGAGCTTGCATGACCTCTCGAAACCTCGACGCCCGCATCCGCCGGATGTTCATCGCGGCCACGCTCGGCGCCGGCTGCGTGTTGCCTGCCGCCGCGCAAGGCATCTCGCCACAGACCATGACCGACGCCCTGCATGCGGTGATGGCCGCCGACCGAACGGTCTACACCAAGCTGATCGTCAACCGATTGCAGAACGACGAGAAGCTCCTCAAGGCCAGCGAGCACTGGAAGGACGAGAAGGCGCTGGTGCTGCCGGCGCAGATGTTCCGCTACGGCGCCGAGGAAGTGGCCAAGACGAACAAGAGCTTCAGCTACTCGCTGCTGAGCCTGTGGCCGATCAACAAGCAGAACGCGCCGCGCACGCCGGTGGAGAAGGAAGGACTGCAGTACGTGGTCGACAACCCCGCCAAGGCCTTCTACAAGGAGGAGACGCTGGGCGGCAAGAAGTACTTCACCGCCGTCTATGCCGACCGCGCCGTGGCACCGGCCTGCGTGACCTGCCACAACGACCACAAGGACACGCCGCGCTCCGACTTCAAGATCGGCATGACCATGGGCGGCGTCGTCATCCGCGTGCCGGTGCAGTGATGCGGCAGGCCCTGCCCGCGATGCTGTCGGCGGCGCTGATGCTGCCGCCGGCGGCACGCGCCCAGCCCTTCGACGCGCCGGACCTGCCCGGCCACGAAGTGGGGCGGCGCGTCTGGCAGGGCACCTGCATCGGCTGCCATGCCGACGGCCTGGCCGGCGCTCCGCCCGTGGGTGACGCCGCGGCCTGGGCGCCGCGCGTGGCCAAGGGGCGGCCGACACTGCTGCAGCACGCGCTGGCAGGCTTCTTCGGCCCCGACCACAGCATGATGCCGCCGCGCGGAGGCAACCCGACGCTCAGCGACGCCGAGGTCGGCGCCGCACTCGACTACATGCTGGCGCTGGTGCGCCAGCCCTCTTCCCCCCACCTGAAGGAAAAGCCATGACCCCGCAACAAGTGCAGATGATCCAGAGTACCTGGCAGTCCGTCGTGCCGATCAAGGAAAAGGCCGCCGAGCTCTTCTACGGCAAGCTCTTCGAGCTCGACCCGACGCTGCAGCCGCTGTTCAAGGGCGACATGAAGGAGCAGGGGCGCAAGCTGATGGCGATGATCAACGTCGTCGTCACCAACCTCGACAAGCTCGACACCCTGGTGCCCGCCGTGCAGGACCTCGGCAAACGCCATGTCGCCTACGGCGTGACGGACGCGCACTACGCCACCGTCGGCGGCGCGCTGCTGTGGACGCTGGCCGCCGGCCTGGGCGATGCCTTCACCGAGGACGTCAAGGGCGCCTGGGCCCAGGCGTACGGCGTTCTCTCCGGCGTGATGACCGAGGCCGCCGCCACGGCCTGAGGCCTTGCCGATCGCGACCCACGGACAGCGCGCCTGCGCATGGCCGCTGCCGTGGCCGGCGGGAAGCCTCATGGCGGCCCGCCTGGGTATCCCGTTCAGGATCCGCCGGCGCGCTCGCGAATGCATGAGCGCACAGGCGTGCCGGGCCCGCGGCAGCGCCGGAGCCCGGCCTGCCATCAGCGCCAGACCTCCTCGATCACCTCCATCGCCACCTTGATCGCCGCCTCGGTGCTCCTGTCCGCGCGGCACACGAGGCCCAGTTCCGCCGCCAGCGACACCCGGTCCGCGATCACGACGCCTTCGGCATGCGCGGCCCGCAACGCGAGGCTGTCGCGCGCCAGGGCCAGCGCGACGCCGGAGCGCACGAGGTCCAGCATGGAAGGCTCCAGGTCGACTCGCGCCACCACATGGGGTTGCACACCCTCGGCAGCGAACACGGCCGAGAGCAGGCGGTGGTGCACGGAGTCGGGCGGGGCCTCGATCCACGGCAACGCTGCCAGTGCGCGCCAGCCCTTGCCGCGCACCTGTCCGGCCCAGCCGGGCGGTGCGACGACGCGGTAGCTGAAGTCGGTCAGGCCGACGACGCGGAAGCGGCCGGCGAGATCCGGAAAGCCAGGCGCGCCGAGGGTGTAGGCGACGTCGAGCTCGCCCTGCTCCACCTGCCGCGTCACTGTCCCGGACATGCCGTGGCTGAGCTCGAACGAAAGGGCCGGGTGACGTTCGGCAAGGGCGCTCAGGAAGGCACCGAGCCGGAGGAACTCCGGGTCCACCACCGTGCCCAGGCGCAAGCGGCCGCTGATCGTGGCCTTGAGGCCGGCGGCCGCGGCCCGGAACTCGGCGAAACCACCGAGGGCCTTCTCGGCCACCGGCAGCAGGCGCTGCCCGGTTTCGGTGAGGCGCATCCCCCGCGGGGTGCGCTCGAACAGCGTCAGCGCCAGCCCCTCCTGGAGCTTCTTGACCTGCAGGCTCAGCGCCGGCTGCGTCACGAACAACCGCTCGGCCGCGCGCGTCAGATTGCCTTCACGGGCGACGGTGACGAAGGCCTTGAGCAAGGGAATGTCCATGAGTAGTTATAAGACATTCGAATATCCATGTCCGATCGAAGTCATTGGATTCCTCCTCAATTCATCGCTTTAATCACTGCAGGACCATCGCCAGATGCATCACGCAGGAGAGATTGCCATGAGCTTTACTTACATCAATGCCCCGGAGACGGTCAGCCACTGGATCGACGGCCAGGCGGTCGAGGCGACCGGCGACAAGGTCGGCCTCGTCTTCGACCCGGCCCTGGGCGAGGTAGCGCGCCGGGTGGCCTTGGCAAGCCAGGCCGACGTCGACCGTGCCGTGGCCAGTGCGGTGAAGGCGCAGGTGGCCTGGGGTGAGATGGCGCCTCAGCGCCGGGCGCGCGTCATGTTCAAGATGAAGGAACTGGTGGAGCGCCACGCGACGGACCTGGCCCGCCTCATCACCCGCGAGCACGGCAAGACCTTGCCGGACGCGCTCGGCGAGGTGCAGCGTGGGCTGGAGGTGATCGAGTTCGCGTGCGGCATCCCGCAACTGCTCAAGGGGCAGTACTCGCAGAACGTGGGCGGCGGCATCGCCAACTGGGCGCAGCGCCATGCGCTGGGCGTGACGGCCGGCATCACGCCGTTCAACTTCCCGTTCATGGTGCCCATGTGGATGGTGCCGGTGAGCCTGGCCTGCGGCAACGCCTTCGTCCTCAAGCCCAGCGAACGCGACCCCTCCGCCTCGCTGCTGACGGCCGAGCTGTTCCAGGCGGCAGGCCTGCCCGACGGCGTGTTCAATGTCGTGCAGGGCGACAAGGCGGCAGTCGACGCGCTGCTGACCCATCCAGACGTGCAGGCGGTGAGCTTCGTCGGCTCGACGCCGATCGCGCAGTACATCTACCGGACGGCCGCCGAGCACGGCAAACGCGCCCAGGCCCTGGGCGGCGCGAAGAACCACATGGTGGTCATGCCCGACGCCGACCTGGACCAGGCCGCCGATGCACTCATCGGAGCGGCCTACGGCTCGGCCGGGGAGCGCTGCATGGCGATCTCGGTCGCCGTGGCGGTGGGCCCCGTTGCCGACGCACTGATCGACAAGGTGCTCACGCGCGCCGCGCAGCTGCGCGTCGGCGACGGCGAAGCCGAAGGGGCCGAGATGGGCCCCATCGTCACCGCCGAGGCCCAGGCCCGCATCGAGGGCTACATCGGCAGTGGCGTCGAAGCAGGGGCCAGGCTGCTGATGGACGGGCGCGGCCTGAAAGTGCCCGGTCGCGAGAAGGGCTTCTTCGTCGGACCCACGCTGTTCGACCACGTGAAGCCCGGCATGAGGATCTACGACGAGGAAATCTTCGGTCCGGTGCTGTGCGTCGTGCGTGCCGACACCTTTGCCGAGGCAGTCGACCTCGTCAACAACCACGCGTTCGGCAACGGCGTGGCCTGCTATACCCGTGACGGTCGCACGGCGCAGGCCTTCGCCGACAAGATCCGCATCGGCATGGTGGGCGTCAACGTGCCCATCCCGGTGCCGATGGCCTGGCACTCCTTCGGCGGCTGGAAGAAGAGCCTGTTCGGCGACCACCACGCCTACGGCGAGGAGGGCGTGCGCTTCTACACCCGCTACAAGAGCGTCATGCAGCGCTGGCCTGACAGCGGTTCCAAGGGGCCCGAGTTCGTGATGCCGGTGAACTGAGCGGCACAGCGTCCTGTGGCTTGGCTCCGCCACGCCATGGCGCCACGGCGCACGACGAGGAACACGGAGAGACGAGCATGAAAGACGTGGGCGAATTCGACTACATCGTCGCGGGCGGCGGCGCTGCCGGGTGCGTCCTGGCCAACCGGCTGTCGGCCGACCCGGACGTGAGCGTGCTGCTGCTCGAGGCCGGCAACGACGAGAAGTGGATCTGGACGAGGATCCCCGTCGGCTACCTCTTCTGCATCGGCAACCCACGCACCGACTGGTGCTACCGGACCGAGCCCGAGCCGGGCCTGAACGGGCGAAGCATCATCTACGCGCGCGGCAAGGGGCTGGGCGGCAGCACGCTGATCAACGCCATGCTCTACCTGCGCGGCCAGCAGCGCGACTACGACGAGTGGGCGGAGCTGACCGGGGACCGCGGCTGGGCCTGGAGCAACGTGCTGCCGGTGTTCAAGGGCGCGGAAGACCACTGGCACGGGGGCGACGAACACCACGGCAGCGGCGGCGAGTGGCGCGTGGAACGGCAGCGCCTGCGCTGGGACATCCTCGACCGCTTCGCCGAGGCGGCCGTGCAGGCGGGCGTGCCGGCGACCCCGGACTTCAACCGGGGCAGCAACCTGGGCGTGAGCTCCTTCGAGGTGAACCAGAAGAAGGGCACCCGCTGGAGCGCGGTGCGCGGCTTCCTGGACCCGGTGCGGCACCGGCCCAACCTGAGCATCGCCACCGGCGCCCTGACCGACAAGCTGGTCCTGGACAGCAAGCGAGTCATCGGCATCGAGTTCCGCCAGGGCAGCGAGCGCTGCACGGCCAGGGCGCGCATCGAGACCGTGCTGGCGGCCGGCTCGGTCGGCTCGCCGGGCATCCTGCAGCGCTCGGGCATCGGCGACCCGGACTCCCTGCAGTCGCTGGGCATCCCCGTCGCACACGCCCTGCCCGGCGTCGGCCAGAACCTGCAGGACCACCTGCAGCTGCGCAGCATCTACAAGGTGCAGGGCATCCGCACCCTGAACCGGCAGGCGAACAGCCTTCTGGGCAAGGCCAGGATGGGGCTGGAATACGCGCTGCTGCGCAGCGGCCCGCTGACGATGGCGCCCAGCCAGCTGGGCCTGTTCGCCCGCTCGGACGAGACGGTGGCCACGCCCGACCTGGAGTACCACGTCCAGCCGCTGTCGCTGGACAAGTTCGGCGACCCGCTGCACGCGTTCCCGGCGTTCACGGCCAGCGTGTGCGACCTGCGCCCGCGGTCCCGCGGCAGCATCCTGATCCGCGACCGCGACCCGGCCACGCCCCCGAAGATCGCGCCCAACTACCTGTCGCACGAGGCGGATCGCGTCAAGGCGGCGAAGGCCATCCGGCTGACTCGCCGCATCGCCGGCCAAGCCGCATTGGCCCCCTACCGGCCGGAGGAATACCTGCCGGGACCCCGCTTCGAAACAGACGAAGACCTGGCCAAGGCGGCGGGTGACATCGGCACCACCATCTTCCATCCGGTGGGCACGTGCAAGATGGGCCGTCCCGGCGACGCAAGCGCGGTGACCGACAGTCGCCTGCGGGTGCAAGGCCTCGTGGGCCTGCGCGTGGTCGACGCGTCGGTCATGCCAACGATCACCTCGGGCAACACCAGCTCGCCCACCGTCATGATCGCCTGCCGCGGCGCGGACATGATGCGCGCGGACCGGCAGGCGGACCGACGCATGGCGGCCTGAGCACGGTCGATGGCCGGCCTGGCCGCGGCAAGTGCCCCAGGTCGTCGGAGGCAGTCCACCGTCGCCTTGAGCACGGTGGCCGGAATGCTCGTCGGGTTCTTCGAAGCGTGGCGGTTCTCGCGCTCGGAGAGCGCCGCGAGCTCGCGCTGCATGTCGTCGCCCTTGCCGTTCTGCTCGGCGTGGACACCGGCGGCGCCGAAGCTGCTCACCACGAGCGCGAAGGTGTTGCTCTCGACTCCGCGAAGCCCGCACGCGTCACCTTCCTCGGTATGACGTCGAGCGTGAAGGGGCCGATGCCGACGGCCAGTCCAGCAGGATGGTTCCGACCAAACACAGTCATGAACGGCGACCTGCGAGAAGCCTGGCGATTCGGCCGCAGGGGACTGAGAACACCACGAGTCAGGCAGGTCCAAAGGGCACCAGGCTCGACAGTCATCGTCGCAAACAGCCTCGCGGCGCCGTCCACGAGGCGACCCGTGCCCCGCTGGAGTCCGCTCAGGTGTCTCCATCAACCGCCTCGACGCCGATACCGGTGACGGCTCAGCAGCGGTTGCTGCCGGTCATCTTGAAGGGGCGAACTCACGCTGACTGACACCAAGCCGTCACTCGCCCTCGCGGCTGCGGAGCCGGCGAAGGTCAGCTGAACAGGTACAACGGTCGTAGGTCGGCGCATGGCGGATCACGCGGCCGGCGACCGCTTCCACGTCTGCCGTGGTGGCGATACCGACCCTAATCGGCCGCTCGACAAGCTCAAATCGATCTCCGAATGGCGGACGTTCAAGGTCCACCATGAAGCAGCGATTCTCGAAGAGCGTGGCCTCAGCAGGCTTGCCCCCGTGTGCTGCAACGGGACAACACCAACATGAGGCTCGTCAGTTCGATCACAGAGAAGGAGATCGGGCTCCGAAGGAGGGGTACGCGGAAGAGAGGATCATGGTGCTCCCGTGGAAAGCCGATGGCGGGATACCCGTCAAGGAGCTGAGTCGCAGATGCCGACTCTGTGACTCGCCAAGGTCACTCACGAGCATGGCGCTTCGGCTCCTGCGGCTGAGTCCCGCGCAGAGGAATTTCAAACGGCATCTTGGGCATCTTGGCCGCCCGAGTCACGCCTGCGTGGGCGGCCGATGTCGGTCCGCAGGGCTGGGAACTGGCACCTGGGCCCTTGCCTTGCCCCGGTTCGGCCGGCACGCGACGTTTGGCCTGGAGTTCGTTCGACCTCGACATCAGGGGGTTGACCCGGAGTCTTGCGGCGTCGATTCCGCGGGCGGCGCAGCACCACCCCGGCGGCCCAGCGCGGCCCAGCGCGGCTCAGGCGGCTCAGGCGGCTCAGGCGGCTTCGGTCGTGCCCAGCCTCGCGCGCCCGCCCCCGGGGTGGCGGCTGCGGATCCAGGCCCAGGTGAGTCAGCATCGTGGCGATCGTCATGATGCGGTGCTGGTCCAGCAACTCCACGATCTGACGCCTGATCGTGTCGTCCATCGCTCGCCCCCCGCCGCGGCCCGGCCGGCGCGTGCCGCATCGGCTACCTTAGGGGCTGCGCCGCGCTGCGTTCCGATGCAGCTCAGTTCCGCCGCGCAGCACCGCCGGAGCCCACACGATGAGCTTTTCCTGCACGCTCGCTGGCGAGGTCCACCGCTTCGCCGACCTGAAGACGCTGCTCGCGAAGGCGACGCCCGAGCGCTCCGGCGACCGGCTCGCCGGCCTCGCCGCCGACAGCGCGGCGCAGCGCATGGCGGCGCGCCTCGCCCTCGCCGACCTGCCGCTGCGCCACTTCCTGCAGGAGGCAGTGATCCCCTACGAGGCCGACGAGGTCACGCGGCTGATCGTCGACGGCCACGACGCGAGCGCCTTCGCGCCGGTGGCGCACCTGACGGTCGGCGGCCTGCGCGACTGGCTGCTCTCGCCGCAGGCGGACAGCGCGATGCTGGCCGCGCTGGCGCCGGGGTTGACGCCGGAGATGGCGGCGGCGGTCAGCAAGCTGATGCGCAACCAGGACCTGATCCTCGTCGCGCGCAAGTGCTGCGTCGTCACGCGTTTTCGCAACACGATCGGCCTGCCGGGCCGGCTCGCAGTGCGGCTGCAGCCGAACCACCCGACCGACGACCCGAAAGGGATCGCGGCATCCATGCTCGACGGCCTGCTCTACGGCTGCGGTGACGCGGTGGTCGGCGTGAATCCGGCGGGCGACGGGCTCGCCGCGCTCGGCACGCTGGTGGCGATGCTCGCCGAGGTGATCGAGCGCTTCGCCATCCCGACGCAGGCCTGCGTGCTCACGCACGTGACGAACACGCTGCGCCTGATCGAGGCGGGCGCGCCGGTGGACCTGGTGTTCCAGTCGGTCGCCGGCACGCAGAAGGCGAACGCCGGCTTCGGCATCGACCTCGCGCTGCTGCGCGAGGCGCACGACGCGGCGCGCAGCCTGAAGCGCGGCACGCTGGGCGAGAACCTGATGTACTTCGAGACCGGCCAGGGCTCGGCGCTGTCGGCCGACGCGCACCACGGCGTCGACCAGCAGACCTGCGAGGCGCGCGCCTACGCGGTGGCGCGCGCCTTCGAGCCGCTGCTGACGAACACCGTGGTCGGCTTCATCGGCCCCGAGTACCTCTACGACGGCAAGCAGATCGTGCGCGCCGGGCTGGAGGACCATTTCTGCGGCAAGCTGCTCGGGCTGCCGCTGGGCTGCGACGTCTGCTACACCAACCACGCCGAGGCCGACCAGGACGACATGGACACGCTGCTGACCCTGCTCGGCACGGCCGGCGTCACTTTCGTGATGGGCGTGCCGGGCGCCGACGACATCATGCTGAACTACCAGAGCACCTCGTTCCACGACGCGCTCTACCTGCGCGAGTTGCTCGGCCTGCAGCGCGCGCCGGAGTTCGAGGCCTGGCTGCAGCGCATGGGCGTCACCGACGACGCCGGCCGGCTGCTGCCGGTGGCACCGGGCCACCGGCTGCTCGCGGGCATGCCGGCGCTGCGGGAGGGTGCACGATGAGCCCCGCCGCGCGGCCGCCCGGGGGCGGCGCCCCGTCCGTCGTGTCCGTCGGGGAAGCGGGCGCGCAGCCAGCGGCGGAGGGTGCGGCAGGCGGGCCGGCGGACATGGTGCCGGCCGACCCCTGGGTGGCGCTGCGGCGCCACACCGCCGCGCGCATCGCGCTCGGCCGCGTCGGCAGCAGCCTGCCGACCGCCGAGGTGCTGCGTTTCGGCGTCGCCCACGCGCTGGCGCGCGACGCGGTGCACGCGGCCTTCGATGCCGAGGCACTCGCGGCGCAGCTGCAGGCGCATGGCTTCGCGACGGCGATCGTGCACAGCGCCGCGCCGGACCGCGCCACCTACCTGCGCCGGCCGGACCTGGGGCGGCGCCTCGCGCCGGAGAGCCGGCGCGCGCTGGCATCGCCGGCGCCGGCCACGGTCGCTGGCACGGTGCAGATCGTCGTCGGCGACGGCCTGTCGTCCACCGCGGTGCAGCGCCACGCGCTGCCGCTGCTGCTGGCGCTGCGCCCGCGGCTCGAGGCCGACGGCTGGGGCCTCGCGCCCATCGTGCTGGCGCGCCAGGCGCGCGTCGCGCTCGGCGACGAGATCGGCGAGTGCGTGAACGCCGACGCGGTGCTGATGCTGATCGGCGAACGGCCCGGCCTGTCGTCGCCCGACAGCCTGGGCGCCTACCTGACCTGGGCGCCGCGCATCGGCTGCGCGGACTCGAAGCGCAACTGCGTGTCCAACATTCGCCCGGATGGCTTGGCCGTAGCGAGTGCCGCCTACCGCATCGCCTGGCTGCTCGCCGCGGCGCGGCGCCTGCGCGGCACCGGCGTGATGCTGAAGGACGAGAGCGCCGACGCCCCTGCCGCGATCGATCGCGGTTCGTCCCGGGTGTCGGGGCAAGCGTAGGCGACGCGGCGGCGTCGACGAAGCCAACGGCCGGCCGCGCTCGGAGGCCGCTTCGCCGGCGGCCCAGTCGGGCGGATCGATGTCGGCGGCCGCCCAGCGCAGCAGCACCTGGCCGGCGGTGCCGTCGGCCTGCGCGGGGGTCCAGCAGTACACCGCCCGGTCGGTGATGCTGGCCAGCGCCTCGTGCCACTGCCCGTGAACCTGGCATGCGGCGGCGATGAAGCCCTCGCGCAGCCGCTCGTCCGGCTCGGCCGGCACGAACGTGCGCATGGCCTCGCGGTGGGCCTGCACGGTCGGACTAAGCTGCAACACGCGCTTCGCATGCGGATAGGGACGCTCCATGTCGAGCAGCGATAGCCGGCGATCCCTCTGTTCGACGAATTCGGCCTTGCTGACGACGCCCTGCGCGTCGAAGCGCAGCACCAGCTCCCGCCAGGCGACGGTGTGGTAGGTGCCGATGACCCCGCCCGCCGAGCTCGAATAGCCGCCCGCGGCGAGGCCGTAGAGGGTGATGCCGCCCACAAGGCGCGCGGTGTCGTAGGCGAGCCAGCGCTCTTCGTCGGCGATCCGGTCGGGTTCGCCCAGCGTGAGCAGCACCTCCTCGCGGGTGGTGCGGCCCTCGACGATGAAGGCGGGCATCCGGTCCTCCAGGTTCCCGCGTTGCCCTTCCAGCGTCCGGGGCGGCTCGGCGACGGGCAGGACGCAGCCGGTGAGCTCGGAGGCTGCCACGGCGGCGAGCACCCAGGCCCGCAGCGCATGGGCCGTATGCCTCATCGCGGGTTCACTTCCACCAGCGTGTGGCGCCGCAGCACGCCCTGCGCGTCGAATGCCAGCATCAGGTTGTAGCGCACCTCTTGGCAGTCCGAGCCACCCTTCACCAGCACGTAGCCGCCCTGGTCACGGCGCAGCCGGTAGGCCAAGATGCGATTCCCCTCGTACAGGGCGTTCGGCTCGCCGAGGCGCATCTGCACCTCCTCGCGCCGCGTGCTGCCGCCCTGCAGGAAGTCCAGCAGGTCACTCTGGCCCTGCTGCTGCGGCGGCGACGTGCAGGCGGCCAGCCGCGCAACGGCGATGCATGCCAGCATCCGGCGAGGACCGCCCGGCCCATGGGACGTTGGTACTTCGGTGGACACGGCGCGCCGTGATCGTGCCAGCCTGCCCGTGCCCGGGCAGCCTTGCGCTGGATCTAACGCAGCTTCTCACCGCCGCGTCGGGACGCGCCCGCCGCGCGCCGCCCGGCGACGGCAGCGTCCGCACGCGCAGCGTGGCCATCCTGATCGCGGACGGCGTCGATGGTGCTGCGGTGTCGATGATCCAGGCCGGGCTGCGCAACGCCGGCGTGAAGGTCCACTTCATCGCGGCGCGGCTCGGGCCGGTCAACTCGCGCGCCGCTGCGGGCCTGCAGGCCACGGCAACGTTCGAGAACGCCCCGCCGGTGCTGTTCGACGGCATGGTGCTGCCGGACGGCGGGGTGGGACGCGGCGCCCGGGCAGCCAGGTCGAGGTGCTGGAGTTCATCGTGGCCCAGCACCGGCACGGAAAGACCCTTCTCCGCCTCGCGGCCTCGAGCGCCTGGCTCGACCAGGCCGGCGTCGCCGCGACCTTGCCCGATGGCCGGCCGGACCCCGGCGTCTTCACCGGCACCGACGTCGACGAGGCGCTGACGGAGTTCATCGCCGCGCTCGGCCGGCATCGGCAGCCCGAACGCGAGGCGCGTTGACGGGCATCACCCGCGGGCGGCGCCGCAGGCGGTGGTCGTCGCGCCGTCGTCCGGGCCGAGCAGTCGGCGCAACTCTGCCGTGACGACGGCATGGCATTCGCAGGCGCGGGTCCGCAGCCCACCGGCGTCGAGCACGGTGATGTGCCCGCGCCGGTAGCGGATGTAGCCGCCATCCTGCAGCGCGCAGGCCGCCTGGGTGATGCTTTCGCGCCGCACCCCGAGCAGGTTGGCGATCAGCTCCTGCGTCATCACCAGTTCGCCGGTGGGCAGCCGCTCCAGCGTCGACAGCAGCCAGCGGCTGAGCTGCTGCTCGATGGTGTGGTGGCGGTAGCAGACCGCCGTCTGCGCGATCTGCGTGACCAGTGCCTGCATGTAGCGCAGCAGCACGCGCCGCATGCTGCACTCGGCCTCGAAGGCACGCGCCAGGGACACGCCGTCCATGCGGTAGCCCCAGCCGGAGGAGCGCACCACGGCAGAACCCGTCGCGCTCACTCCGCCGGTGAACAGCGCGATGCCGACCATGCCTTCCCGACCGACCCCGGCCGCCTCGGCACTCGCCCCGCAGGCCATGACGTGGTGCAGCGAAACCACGGACGTGGTCGGGAAGTAGGCATGCCGCATCGGCGACCCGGCTTCGTACAGCGTATCGCCCAGCCGCATCGACACCCGCTCCAGCGAGGCGACGATCGGCGCCAGTTCGGCATCGGTCAACGCGGCGATGAGGTTGTTCTCGCTCGGCGAATGCACGCGTGCAGCGGCAGGGACCGCGCGCACGCTAGTTACCCGGCATGACTTCGACGCCGACACCGCGGTAGCCGATGAAGCGGCAGTACTGGTCGAGCATCGGCTGCCCGCTGACGCGGAACTGCTGCCGCGATCCATCGGCGCGGGTGCGCTGGAACAGGAAGTCGAGGAAGGGCTGGCGATCGGCGATCCTGGCCAGCAGGTCCTGCCGCTGCGCGGGGTCCCAGCCGTCGTCGGCGAGCGGCGCCGGGTCGGACAGCAGCGGCCCGACACGGATGCCGAGCATCTCCAGCACCGGACCGGACACCTTGGTGAACTCGCCGGACTCGTCCTGCTCCCAGTACCAGTCGGACGCCAGCTCGGTCAGCGCACGGTAGCGGGCCTCGCTCTCGCGCAACTCGGCGGTGCGCTCGGCCACGGTGCGCTCCAGCAACAGGTTGTGCTCGGCGAGCATCCGGTACAGCAGCCGGACCTCCAGCATGTTGTGGATGCGCGTGCGCACCTCGACGAGGTCGAACGGCTTGCTGATGAAGTCCTTCGCACCGGCCTGCAGTGCCCGCAGCTTGTGGCCCGGCTGCGCGGTCAGCACGATGACGGGCAGGTAGCCGCTGTCGTCGCCGGCCTTCAGCGCCGCCATCACGGCGAAGCCGTCCATGGTCGGCATCTGCAGGTCGAGCAGGATCAGGTCGTAGGCGTCGCGGCGGTGCATCGCGCAGACCTCCGTCGGTGCCGCGGTCGCGCTGACGCGGGTGTAGCCCGCCTCCTCGAGCATGCGGGTGAGCAGGCGCACGTTGGCATCCTGGTCGTCGACGATCAGGATGCGCGCGTCGAGGATTCGCTGTTCCATGGTCAGGGCATGGAGGACTCGGCATCGCGCCTGGCACTGCGCAGGCGCGCCTCGTCCAGGGCCAGGTCGACGGTCTCGAGGAACTGGGACACCTTGATCGGCTTGGTCAGGTAGCGGAAGAAGCCCGACTTCAGGCCCTTCTCGACGTCGCGCGGCATGGCGTTCGCGCTCAGCGCGACCACCGGGATGTGGGCGGTGGCGGGGTCGCCGGCCAGGATGCGCAGGGCGGTGTTGCCGCTGATGCCCGGCAGGTTGATGTCCATCAGGATCAGGTCGGGCGCCGACTCGCGCGCCATTTCGATGCCGCGCCGGCCGTCCTTCGCGCTCAGCAGCAGGATGTCCGGCCGGCGCGCCAGCAGCCGCGCGACCAGCAGGAGGTTGGCCGGGTTGTCCTCGACGCACAGCACGGTGCGCATCAGCGGATCGCCTGCCGCCAGGTGCGGCGGCGGGCGCTCGACCGGTTCCGGTTCCGCGCGCATGCCGGTGCCGGTGGCCGCAGGCAGCTCGATCCAGAACACGCTGCCGACGCCGACCGTGCTCTCGACGCCGATCTCGCCGCCCATCAGCGCCACCAGTTGCTTGCAGACGACGAGGCCGATGCCCGTGCCCTGCTCGGCACCCGCCTCCTGGCCGAGCCGGTTGAAGGGTTCGAACAGATGGGCCAGCTTGGCGGCCGACAGGCCCTCGCCGGTGTCCTGCAGGCTGACACGAACGCCGCCGCCTGCGGCACGCCGGCAACTGACCTCGACGCTGCCGCCGACGCGGTTGTACTTGATCGCGTTGGACAGCAGGTTCACCAGGATCTGCTTGACGCGGGTGCGGTCGGCCTGGACGGACGGCAGACTGTCCCACGTGTCGAACGAGATGGCGATGCCGCCCTGGCGGGCCTGCGGCCCGATCATCGCCTCGCAGTCGGCGAGCACCTCGGGCAGCGAGAGGGGTTCGATCGACAGGGACAGCCGGCCCGACTCGATGAGGCTGAGGTCGAGCACCTCGTTGATGAGCTCCAGCAGGTACCAGCCGGCTTGCAGGATCTGGTCGACACTGCTCTTCTGCGCTTCGGTCAGCGGCGGTGAGCCCGAGTCGAGCAGCTGCGCAAAGCCGAGGATCGCGTTCAGTGGCGAGCGCAGCTCGTGGCTCATGCTGGAGAGGAAGTCCGACTTGGCCTGGTTGGCCCGATCCGCGGCGATCCTGGCCTCCTGCAGCTCCAGGTTGGTGTCGCGCAGGATCTGGTCGAGCCGCTCGCGCTCGGCCTCCACCTTCCTGCGCGCCGTGTTGTCGGTGCCGATCAGCAGGTAGCCGATGATCGTGTTGCGCGCGTCGCGCAGCGCCGTCACCGAGACGACCGCCGGCAGACGGCTGCCGTCCTTGCAGACGTAGGTCAGGTCGTGGATGTCCTCGATGCCGCGCGATGCCTTGAAGACCAGCGCTTCGAAACCCGGCGAGATCGCCGTCCCGGTCTCGAGGCTGAGCTCCGCGGCGAGGCGGATGCCTTCCTCGCGGTCGGAGAAGTCGGCCGGCGTGAGCCGGTTGACGACGTCGGCGGCCGCATAGCCGAGCATGCGCTCGGCACCGACGTTGAAGATCTGCACCACGCCGGCGGCGTCGGTGGCGATGCTCGAGAAGTTGGCGCTGCTGAGGATCGCACTCTGCAGGGCGCCGGCCTGCAGCAGCCGCTGCCGGCGCCGGGCTTCCGTCGAGCGGCCCGCCAGATGGCCGCTGCCTGCGGGGTCTGCAATGTCTCGAGGATGGCGCTTGAGGGTGGCCATGGAGGGGGATGCGTGATGACGCAGCCTAGGCGTGCACGCGCCCCGCGTCGGTGCGCTGGCGTACACAGCGCCTGCGACGGCACCGCACCGGCGCATGGGAATTTCAAACGGCATCTTGGGCATCTCGGGCATCTTGGCCGCCCGAGTCACGCCTGCGTGGGCGGCCGATGTCGGTCCGCAGGGCTGGGAACTGGCACCTGGGCCCTTGCCTTGCCCCGGTTCGGCCGGCACGCGACGTTTGGCCTGGAGTTCGTTCGACCTCGACATCAGGGGGTTGACCCGGAGTCTTGCGGCGTCGATTCCGCGGGCGGCGCAGCACCACCCCGGCGGCCCAGCGCGGCCCAGCGCGGCTCAGGCGGCTCAGGCGGCTCAGGCGGCTTCGGTCGTGCCCAGCCTCGCGCGCCCGCCCCCGGGGTGGCGGCTGCGGATCCAGGCCCAGGTGAGTCAGGGTCTTCTCGATCACCGCCCGCTCGAGGATGGCCGCGATGATCTTCAGTTCCCCGGCGCCGCAGTTCGGGCAGAGTTGCATGTCGATGTCGAAGACCCGCTCGAGCAGCCGTGCCCAGTTGATGCGGTGCGGCCGAGCCTGGACAGGCTCGACTTCGCGCTCGGCGCCGGCTGCAGCCTCGGTTGCCGCCTGTGCTTGTACGGGTGGGCCTTGCGGCACCACCAGAGGCCGCAGCTTCGCGCTCGGCGCCAGCACCCCATGGAACCTGATCAGGTGTAGCCGCGGCACCAGCGCCGCCAGCCGCTGCATGAGTTCCAGCGGGCTCATGACCAGGTGCGTGGTGCCATCGCGCCACGGTGTCTTGAGCTTGAGCTCCACCTGGCCGGCGGCGTTGATCTGCACCCGTTCGTCGGACAGCGCCGGCCGGGTGAACTAGCGGCACAGTTGCTCCAGCCGCTTGCGATCGTGGCTTGCACCCGCACGGCCGCGTGGAGGCTGAAGCCGTCGACATCGGCGCACAAAGGCAGCCGCGCTGCCCTCTCGCGCGGCATCGCGCCCCTGAGGGTCTGCACCTTCTGCCCGGCGCGGGGGCCGAAGGCGACTCGGTAGGTAACGGCCGCCGCCTGCAGTGGCCGCAGGGTGCGCGCATCATCCCCATCGGCGTTGGGATCGGCCAGGTAGATCTGGCCCATCTCCTCAATCAGCACGCCGTGGCGCGTGAGCATCTTCATCAGCCCGGGGATGACCGTGTGCAGCAGCGCGTGCAGTTCGTCGTCGCTGGGCGCACCGGCTTGGACGAGTACCGGCACACCATCGCCGCCGCACCGGTACACGCCGTCCAGCACCAGACAGTGCAGGTGGATGTTCAAGTTGGCGGCCGAGCCGAAGCGCTGGATCAGCGTGACGGCGCCGCCGTGGCCTTCGTCGGCCTTGAGACCGGCAGCGTCCAGCAGATGGCGCGTGACCACACGCTGCACCACCTGCAGCACCGGCGTGACCAGCTCGGGCTGCGCGGCCAGCAGCACGCGCAGCGGGATCGGCAGCGACAGCACCCATTGCCTCACCGGCACATGCGGGATGACGTGATCGACCAGGTGCGCCGCGGTCTGCGACATCCGGCGCGCGCCGCATGACGGGCAGAACCCGCGCCGCTTGCAGCTGAATGCGACCAGCTTGTCGTGGCCGCACTCGCCGCAGCGCAACCTGAGGAAGCCGTGGGCCAGGATGCCGCACTCCAGGAAGGCGTCGAACTCGTCCTTGATGAATCGAGGCAACTCGGCGCCGGTGCTGGCCTCGGTGTGGGCGATGAAGCTGGCGGCATGCTGCTGCACCAGGCGATGCAGCGTCATCTGCTCGGGGCGGTGGCGTTCGTAGTGGAGCGGCGCGCCATCGGGCGCCCGCTGGGGCTGCCGGCCGATGGCTTGCACGCAAGGCTCCCGAGGTTGGGACTCGGAAGGTCTCAAGCCGCGCGCTACGCCTCAATCGCCTTGAGTGCTGCCCTCCGACGTGTGCCCTCCGCTGCGGGGGCGCCTACGGGGACTGCGGGGTGTCCGCCGGCAGCTTCAGGGCGGCGAGTTCAGGGCCGCGAATGGCGCTGATGGGTCGGCTTGAGACGGCCGACCCATTGGATTCATCGCCGGATAGCCGACGTTGAGGGCTCAATGCCCGCAAGCTGTCGCTCGCGGGCGAGTCACTTCGACCCGTGGCAGAGATTGCCCTCGCGACAGCGAAGGGCCACTTGGCGCAGCAGGAGAAGGTCGTACTCGAGGGAAGAAGCCCGAGCAACAGTGCCGAACCGAAAGTGATCCACGGGCAGTTGGACTAGTAGCCGAGGGCCTTGTAGGCCTCCTTCCTGAACGCGATCGTGTGCAAGCCTCCCTGTCCGTAATACCGTTGGGTCATCAGGACACCAGCGATGTCAAGGCGAGGGTTGAACCACCAGACGGTTCCGGCCAGACCGCCCCAGGAGACTTCTCCGGTGACCTCCTGCGGATCGTAAGGACCAGGGTGCACGGCGACTGACGAGCCCAATCCAAATGCCCGTCCGACAAAGGGCGGCATGTTCGGGAATTCGACCCACATGCCATCGGGCAATTGATTGGTCGACATCATGTCGATGGTCCCGGGCTTCAGGAGTGGCGGCCCCCCAGGCAACATGCTGTGTACCAGCCGAACCATGTCACCCAGCGTCGTGACGAGGCCCCCTCCTCCCGACTCGAAAGCTGGACGTTTCAAGTAGGCGCCAGGATAGGGCGCGGCATCGGCGCGCATGAGACCTGCCGTCGTCGGATTCGTGATGTCAACCCCGACGTAAAGCGAAGCGAGTCGACTGGTCTTGGATTCGGGGACGTAGAAGTCCGTGTCCACCATCCCCAGGGGTTCGAAGATGCGGCTCGAGATGAAGGCGCCGAATGTCTGCCCCGATATGACTTCGATGAGGCGGCCGAGTACATCAGTGGCGACGGAATACTCCCAGCGCTCACCGGGCTGAAAGGCAAGGGGAAGCGGAGCCAAGTCCGCGATGAAGTCCTTCAACGGCCTGCCAGGGTGACGCAATCCAGCCTTGCCGTACGCCTTGGCAAGAACCGTGGTCGGGTCGAAGATGCCGTAGGTCAGCCCGGACGTGTGCGTCATCAACTGCCGGATGGTGATGGATGTGCTGGCCGGCTCGGTGTCTTCGATGCTGGCTGCACCTGGCCGCAGAACCTGGCGCTTGCCAAGCTCTGGAATGTATTTCTCGATGGCGTCGTCGAAGTCGAATCTGCCTTCTTCCCACAGAAGGAGCACGGCACAAGAGGTGACCAGTTTGGTGTTGGAGAACGCCCGAAAGATGTGATCTTCGCGCAAGGCGATGCTGGCTTCCTTGTCGGCAAATCCGTAGACGAAGAGGTCCGACACCTCGCCGCCGCGAAGCAGCGCCGTAGATACGCCGGGCAGAAATCCCAGATCGACCTGGGTCTGCATGGCGGCGTGCAAGGCCGTAGTGTCGAGGCTGTTCATCGTGGCCTTCTCCGGCGAAAGTTGATGATCGTGGAGAGCGATGTTCGCACGGCTGGGGGCCGCGACCTGGGCTCGGCATGGCTTCAGCGACTCGGCGCATCAGTGAGGGCTCGGACGTGTCACGAGAGGATCGGTCGTGACGCTTCACCACCGGGCTGTCCGTTCGCCTGCGGGCATCACCTGACGACCGGACGGTTCTGACCGGGTCGAGCCAACGAACCCGGCGGATTGGTCGCCTGAAACCTGTCACTCGTAGGCGTTACTTGGCGCGGACTGAGAGCGAGTCATGAAGGACCGGCTTTGGCCGGCTGCCGGTAGTCACGACTGGCTGCTTTGTGGATGCGAAGCGCGAAGTGCCGGCGCGGAACGACGGGCAGCTTCGGAGAAGTCCGACGGGCCGGTTTGGGTCGGAAGTGCCAGTACGCCCCGAGCGATATCGGTCCTTCAATGCGGGCTTGTTGCCACCGCCGGTAAGTACCCGGTCCTGAAGGTTGAGCAGTCGCACAAGTCGTCGATCGTCAGATGACCGCTGACGGCCGTCGCCGCCCCTCAGGCAGCCGTCCCCGAGTGACTCAGTCCAGTCTTGAGCCGCCAGTGAGAGATCGTGATGAGGAAAGGTCACGTGGCGCCGGATGTCCTCGACGGACTTCAATCCACATCGGACACCCGCCAAGGCAGGGGATCGACAAGTGTCGACGGACTTCAGTCGATACAACAGAGAAGTTCGGCAACTCGAACAAAGATCGGAAAACGCAGCGGCTCGTGAGCAATTAAGTTCGGAACTCCTCGGATCGAGGACTGTCTGCCGATGAGCTTTTCTGCCCTCGACGCAGCGTCTCAAGAGCCAGCGTCAGTTCCTACCGCAACGGGATCGGTCGGGGGCCGATAGCGAGCAGGCGCATAAGACTGAACTGCGGGTCATTGAAGGTCGCCGGCTTCGACTGACAGCCTCACCACCGACACCGGTCACTCAACCGCCGTTCCCCAGCAAGCCGGCATGACCGGCCGCTTCTGCTTACCGCGGCCCGCTCAACACGACCCTGAGGAGACATCTGCGGTCTTGATCGGACTGCCGCAATGCAGGCGACTGGGTGCCAATCGAAGTTGTCGAGCGCGAGTGCGTGGTCGGCGTTAGCGCCGGACTTTGGCGCGGTGGCGACGCTTGGTCCTGCTATCGTGCAGAGCGCCCCGGTCACGGCTTTCGGCTCGACGGCTGCGCGTGCAGAGCGCGCCCCGGTTGGGGCGCGCGGATCGAGTCGGCGCACCGCAAGCGGCGGCTTCACGGCGGCCCGATCAGCACCTCGACGCGTCGTGCGTGGTACATCCCCGCCCGACCGAGTTCGCCGACGACAATGCGTCCCGCGTCGATGCCCGCACCCATGAGCGATCGTTGCAGATTGGCGACCCATGGGTTGTCGGTGTCGACTCCACGATCGCGCACCGCGCCGTCAATCGCGACGCGCCGTGTGGTCTCACGCCGCAGGGTCGCAACCAGGGTAGAGAACTTGGCTTGGTCGACGAGCCGGATCTCGGTCACGGCGGTGTCGAACCAGAAGTCGCAGAACCAACTCCAATCGTCGCTTTGCAGGCAGCCCACCTCAGCGAATGACCGCCCGGCGTGCATCTCGGTCTCCCAGGATCGCAACGGGCCACCGCAGCCCGCCGTGTGGCAGGAGTCTGCTTGTGCTGGGCGAGGACCTGTCAGGCGCCCACGATGCGCCGTTCATCCTGTCCGCTCCAAAGGGTTGTGCGTGCCCTTGGCGTCTTCTGGCGAGCGGGCCGGCGGCGCTGGATCGTAGGTAGGCGGGACCGGGGTGGGGTCACCAGCCGGACGATCGATCTTGGCAAATCGAGCGGCCGCCTTCTCCCAGGCGCCTTTCATTGACGCCTTGAAATCTTCCCACTTGTCGTCGTGTACCTGTCCGATCTCCCCTAGCCGTCCTCGCGCCTCTGCGACGTCCTGCTCGAGTTCGTTGATCTGCGAGCCCATCGCGATAGCGGCATCAGCCATCCGTTCTTTGACGGTCGCCTGCATCTGCTCCAGGCGGGCCTGAGCCTGTTCCAATTGCGCTTCAAACTTGGCCCGGTAGGCTGCCCTTGTTTCCATGGTGATTTCCTCTCGAGTGAGGTTGTAGGGGCTCGGCATCGGTACGGCACGCGACCGAAGTGCCGGGTAGCGAGAGATCAAAGGGTCAAGACGTCGTTACGCATCCGAGGGCTCGTGCCAGCGATACCAGCAGCACTCGCATGCTGAAGTCGGGAAGCTTGAAGGGAAGGCGCGCACCGACCTCTCGGAAGACCGAGCCGAACCGCTGGATATCGGCGGTCCCGTCAGGTGGATTCTCAGCCGTTGCCTAGTGCGCCGAGACGGTCTAAGTCTTGGTCAGAAGCTCGGCGCATGCCCTCGCCACCGACGACACCTGAGCGGTGGCACTTGAATCGGCTACCGTCGCCCACCCGCCTTTCTCAATGAATTCGGCCTGCGACCACGAGTCGGTTTTCTTCAGAGCTTCCAGATTGGCTTGGACTGCCGAATCCCGACGGAACTTTGCAGCGCAGACTGGCGCGAGCGCATCGACCACGGCGGCATCAGCCCGCATCGAGGCAGCCGCCTCGGCCTTGCCGGCGGTCAACCAACCGCCCCAACTGAACCCGACGATGGCCAGAAGGATCGCACCGCCCACGGCACCCCACAGTGCCGGCTTCGTCTCAACGGGAATGTTCATGTACTTACCTCTTTTGATCCGACTTGCGAGTGAAGAGGAAAGTTCCTGCGCGAGCCTCATTCCGCGGCCTTTTCTCGGCCTCGTCGATTCGTTGCTCGCCTAACGCTTGATGTCGACCTCGACTGTCGGAATCGTGCTGCCCGCCCCTAGCAGCGCTATGACCCTGAGCCCCCTGCGGGCCCCGGCATCCTGTTTGTCAATTGCGTCGCAGTCCCTGACTGCCGCTTGCGGTGAAGTTGACCATCGCGTGCCGCCTTTGTGCGACCCAGCCGAAGTCGATGGCGCAAAGGATCGTGACCACGGTATCGATTCGCACGGTACCGAGGTTCGACACGTCTGACACCGCCGCCGTGATGTCGACCTGGGAAGGGAAGTCGACACTCGTTTGACGCGAGTAGACGTTGATTGCCGGGAAGTAATGACCATCCGGAACCTCCGAGGTGCGAAGGACAGCTCCAAATGTGCAGTCGCAGGCCACACGTGCACGGATCAACTCCCCGCTCTTGATCAGGGAGTCGTAGACCCTGAGCGAATACGAGGATGCCTTGCGTGGCTTGGCACTCTGGCAGTCCAGCGCTTGCGTTCCTATGTATTCGACGTTGCTCTTCGCGAGCAGGCCTTAAGCGAAGCCAGACAGCATCACCGCGGACTCGGACTCAAGCGTCTCGACTCGGATGCTCGAGTGTTCGACGTCGCGGAGTCAACGAAGCGCACCTTCACCACGGCTGTGATCCCGGTGTAGTAGACGTAAGCGCCTGCGGCCTCCTGGCTGCGCATGACCGCACAACCGCCAGCGGCGTGAAGGCCGGTCGCGGCCAGTGCTATGGCGAGAGTCCGGTGACGGACTGCCGGCAGTTGTTCAAGCGGCGAGCCATTCGCTCAGCTTTTGCGCGTGTTTCTGCTTGTCGGCAATGATTTGCTCGACGAGCAGTCGGGAGGTGGGGTCGCCGATCAGCTGCGCCATCTCGCGGTAGGCGTCGATCGCCGCACGCTCGGACGCGAGGTTGGCGCAGATCATGGCGCCCAGGTAGGTCGATGCTTTGAAGTCGGAGTGGTCGTGCGCGGCCGGCAAGACGGGGGGCGACGTTGGGCCGTCCGCCGAGCTGCACGATGCGCCGGACGAGCCGGCCGGAATGGGTCGCCCCTTCGTTGGCACATACCAGGAATACCCGCCCGATCGTCGACGGGGCCACCCCCGCGGCGGCGAGGTGGTGGCGCTTGTAGCGCAGCACGCGGGCCTGCTCCGTGCGAGCCGCCTCGAGGGCGGGCCTGCTATCCCACCGCGGTTCAGTTCGGCAGTCCGAAGGAGTAGAGCTTGTTGTTCGGTGTTCCGTAGAAGCCGTTGAGATTGCCATAGCCGGAGCCCCAAAAGAGCATTCCGTCTGAGATTGCGGCGCCGGACAGGCACGAGCCGCCGCTGACAAAACTCCACAAGACGGCTCCTGTCGCCCCGTTCAGCGCATACATGTGCCCGAGCGGATCCAACGAGCAGCCGAACACCACGCCGTTGGCGGTAGTAACTGGACCGGAAGTGCTGCCGCCATCCGGAGGCCGTGCCTGCCAGAGTAAGGTTCCGCTTGCGGCATCCAGGCCTGTCCACACACCGCTTGTCGGATCGGCGGCGCCGGGCCAAGGGATGCGATTGCTGTTTGCATTTGCGGTGTAGACGCGGGCGCCGTCGACGGCCGACCCCCACTGCAAGCCGCCGCTGTATCCGCCAGGACCAGCATGTGCCACCCACTGCACGGCGCCGGTGTCGGGATTCAAGGTCCAGTACTGACCGCTCTTTTGTCCCGCGCCGACCAACTCGATCGGTCTCTTGTTTCCATTGACACCCTTGACCATGAACAGCGCCGGGGCCTGACCAAAGTCGAAATCAGGACCTGCCGGAGACGGGCAGTTGCCACCGTCGCCGAATACGGGAAGGCAGTCCACGGTATACGCATCGTAGGGAATGGCGCGCGTAGCCCACTTGACGGCCCCGGTCCTCAGGTCGAGGGCGAGCACGCTGTCGAAATGGTCATCGCTTGGCAAGCAGGCTGTCGTGGCAATCGGGTCGGATCCGGCTTCAGCCACGCAGGCAAGAACCGACGGTGGCACAGAGTAGTTATTCCCAGTAGCAATGTAGATCTGTCCACGCTTCGCGTCGACCGACGGTGAGCTGCCCCAAATGGCACCGCCGCTGAATCCGGTCGGTACCATGCTCGTCTTCCAAAGACGTGCGCCCGTATCCTCGGCGAGAGCGAACATGCTCGCAGCAAACGAACAGCAGGGATACTCCGGCACGATCGCCGCAAGTATCTCTTCCACCGACGACACACCGACGTACACGCGTCCTGCGAACACGGTTGGTGATTGGGTCACGACGGCTGCCGGATGCGTGTCAAGCTGAGTGCTCCACACAAGCGCCCCCGAGAGCTTGTCGAACGCGAGCAGCTTGCCCCCTGCTCCTCCGCCGACCAATATGGCTCCGGTCGTACCGACGATGACCTTGTCTTTGGTCACAGCCGGCGTCGTGCGCGCCTTGTCGGACAGTACGCCAGTTGCACTTGGAATGTGCGCTGCCCACTTGAGAGCGCCTGAATACTTGTCCACGGCATACAGGTAGCCTGCCCAGTCCGGAACGTAGACTGTCGATGCGTCGACCGCCGGCGTGGCGGACACATCGCCGGCAGTCGTGAACACCCATCTCACGACCAGAGCGCCAACGTTGTCTACGCTAAGCGTGTGCTCCGCATCTTGGTATCGGCTGTTCCTAAGGTCGCCCCCGGCAAAGCTCCAACTACCGGCTTCGGCGGACCATGCTGATGCGGGAATCGCCAGACCCGTCAGCAGCAACGCAGAAGTCATGGCCGAATAGAACCACTGGCTTCGTCGCCTTGTCGAGTTCATCGCATGTCCTCTCTGGTGATTCGCCAACGATGCCTGCGCTCCAGGCGCGCGCTGCTCGACCACTGCGCCGCGCCGGGGCCTCTGACGTGCTTCGGCGTCGGCGACTGCGGGTGAATCAGGATCTGCAGCAGGCGTCTACCGACCACAGCAGTTGAATCAATCAATGCCGAGGATCACACTCAGCCGGACCAAGCAAATGGCGCGAAGTGCCCGTTGCGTGTGCCGCTCGAGTTGTCCCACAGGATGCCGAAGACGTTGAACTTGCTGAACAGCGCCTTCGCCAAGGCCAGTCGAGGTGACACTGGATGGACGGTGTTGTCGATGCACAGCGCCTGACCCGGGACACTTGCACTGGGCACACCTTCGCAGGCCTGTTCGATGAGTTCGCCGGCTCGGACCGCGCGCTTCAGGCCGTCGATCTCGAACGTGATGGGCCGGCGTTCGACACCGGCAACTCGTCCCACCAAGGGCGCGAGCGCGGCCATGGGGCCACCGGCCTCTCCCGTTGCAATGGCGCTGATCGCTGCGACCTGCTGATCCGATGCACGGTCGTCGATGATCAGCCCGACGGTGGCGTTGCCAGCGCCCATCACCCCTGGAAAATGCATCATCACGATGAACGAGACGCCATCCAATGCCACGCCATCGTGCTGGCCCTTGTCGATGCGCATCGTGACGGCCGCCTTGCAATCGCCCTCCGTCGGCGGTGCCGCCAGGTTGGCGGTGATGCATGGGCAGAGAAATGTGCAGTTGCACGTCTCCATGTATTCGCCACTGATCTTCCAGGCGGCCATCTCTGTTCCTTTCGTTCGGTCGCCGACATGTCGACGGCGACCCAGTGATTGGACGACCGCACCATGCACCCGTCACGGGACACCGTATGCCCATTCGCATCGACACGCAACCGATGACCCTCCTGGCCGGTCATGCTGGGAAGGCCCTATCGCTGCGATCCCGTGACTGAGGTTGACAAGGCGTGCCTATGCGCCCATGGTCGGCCGATGAACTCTGTCATCGGAGCTGCACCGCTATGAGCACGCGTGTGCCGGATCCCATAGACGGCGCATCGTCATCGGAACTCGCCATTGCGGCCAACGCGGCGAAGAGGGCGAACGACATGACGCCGCTCCTGCTGGTGCTCAGTGTGAGTGGCTGGGCCGCTCTGGCCTGGATGGCGCTCGACATGGGGCATCCACTGGTGCAACTGGCGATGCCCGCGTCATCGAACTGGACCGCAGGCAATTTGCTGGCGATCTGGAGCATGTGGGCCATCATGATGGCCGCGATGATGTTGCCGTCGGCCATGCCGATGGTCCTGGCCTTCACGAGCACCTGCCGAGCAGCCGGCGAGCGGTTGCGCGCGAGCGCGTTCGTCGGCGCGTACCTGCTGATCTGGTCCGGCTTCAGCGTCGCCGCAGCGGCAATGCAGTGGTCGCTCCAGGCGATGAACCTGCTGAGTCCAATGATCGTCAGCGCCTCCGCCGGATTGACGGGCACCTTGCTCTTGATTGCCGGCGTCTACCAGTTCTCACCGCTGAAGCGAACCTGTCTGGGGCACTGCCGAACACCGATGGCTTCCCTGATCGGTGGGTGGCGAGCCGGAGCCTATGGCGGACTCGTGATGGGGCTGCGGCATGGCTTGTTCTGTCTTGGCTGTTGCTGGGCGCTGATGGCACTGCTGTTCGTCGGTGGGGTGATGAATCTCGCCTGGATCGCCGCACTCTCTGTGGCAGCCGCGATCGAGAAGTTGGCGCCACGGGGTGCGGCGATTGCGAGGATCCTCGGCTACGGGTTGATCACCGCGGGCGCCGTCCGCTTGCTGACGCCGCTGATGAGGTAGACGCCCGCGTGGGAGGTTGGCAGGCGCATCAGTGTCAGCGCTGCGGTGACGCATGCACCCGTTGCCGACCCGATCCACAGGCCGCTCACGCCCAGGCCCATGCCACCGAAGAGATAGAGGCCGAGCGGCGCACCGACCAGTCAGTAGCCGATCAACATGAAGGCCATCGGCGCGCGAGCGTCCTTGCGTCCGCGCAACAGGCCCGAGGCAGCCGAGCCGGGATAGCCCGCGAACTGGATCAACCCAAGCAGCACCAGGCGCGACCCGGAGCCCGTGAGCTGAGGAACAACGGTGCGGCGGTGGTTGTCTCGGCAGGAAGAGGCCGGACCGCCCCAGTGCGGACATTCATGACCGACGGCTCCTGGCCGAATCCGGGTCTAGGACAAGATCGCCGTAAGCTGACCTTGGTCGGCAAGGCCGCCGAGTCGGAAGTCGGCTTCCTGGCGCGGGCTCGAATTCACGCTGCCGGCCAGGACGTCGACTGGCTTGTACCGGCCATCAACGGCCCTCGCCGACGCACGGCTTCCTGGCCGCTCCTCACCAGTCATTGGGTACGTTCCGGCGCAAGGCCGGAAGGGACTCATCGGCTCGGAGCCGGCGGAACCATCGTGTTGGCGAAGTTGACGAGGTTGTCTGCAATGACGGTCACATCCCGGGTGGAGCGCTCGCAACGATGTTGAGATGCGTTGCGACGTCAACGCCCGGGTCGACATTGACGCCACCGTTTTGTCGACACGTGGCGGCGGCATTCGCCGCTTCGGCGCCATGGTGGATGAAGCAGAAGCGGTCAGCCGCGGTGAGTTGCAGCAGGTAGCCGTTGACGGTCTGGCGTGGCATTGGCATCACCGCGCCAAGCCAGTGGAAGTGCGAGGGACTCCCCGGTTGCGTGATGTCGGCGCGCTTGACCAGGAACACGGGGTGTTCATTCATGGTCTGGTAGAGGAAGGTCGCGCTGACGGCCTTGCCACTCAGCGCCCATCCGACAGTGCACTCGGGACTGGTGTTGCAGTCGACGTGGGTCGCAACCGGATAGCGGTCCCTCGTCTGCACGCCGGTGAAGCGGATGTAGAAGAAGCCGAAAAGGCTGCCGTCGCGGGTCAGGCGGGTTTGCTGGTGCGTGTCGATCTCGTTGCCAAAGACGAAGTTGAAGGGCGCGTCATGATTCCGCCACGGGTACAGGTCGGCCGCGTGGGCCGACCCGAGTGCCGACAGCGCAAGTGTTGCGCCTGCGAACAGGATGCTGGGCTGGAGCATGGTGCGCTCTCCTCAAGAGTCCTAGGTGCGCGAGTTTGTGCCTGCGGTCGGCGCCAGAATTGACGATTCGCAAGCCAGAGACTGCGGGCATCCCCGACAGGCCCGCTGCTGCAATGTCGACTTCCCGGCGAGCGATCTCGCGCCTCGGTGGTCTCCTGGGGGTCGTGTTGAGCGGGCCGCGGTAAGCAGAAGCGGCCGGTCGTGCCGGCTTGCTGGGGAACGGCGGTTGAGTGACCGGTGTCGGTGGTGAGGCTGTCAGTCGAAGCCGGCGACCTTCAATGACCCGTGTTTGTGGAAGCAGTCGTCCAGGTCTCTGGCCGCAACTGACTCAGTTCAGTCTTATGCGCCTGCTCGCCATCGGCCCCCGACCGATCCCGTTGCGGTAGGAGCTGACGCTGGCTCTTGAGACGCTGCGTCGAGGGCAGAAAAGCTCATCGGCAGACAGTCCTCGATCCGAGGAGTTCCGAACTTAATTGCTCACGAGCCGCTGCGTTTTCCGATCTTTGTTCGCGCTGCCGAACTCATTTGTTCTCTACCACCCCGCTCTGGCACTCACTCCACCGTCACGCTCTTGGCCAGGTTGCGCGGCTTGTCGACATCGGTACCGCGCGCGCAGGCCGTGTGGTAGGCGAGCAGTTGCAGAGGCACCACGTGCAGGATCGGCGAGAGCACGCCGAAATGCTCCGGCATGCGGATCACGTGCACGCCTTCGCCGGATTCGATGCGCGTGTCGGCATCGGCGAACACGAACAGCTCGCCGCCGCGCGCGCGAACTTCCTGCATGTTGCTCTTCAGCTTGTCGACCAGCGCATCGTTGGGCGCCACCGTCACCACCGGCATCGCGCTGGTCACCAGCGCCAGCGGGCCGTGCTTGAGCTCGCCGGCTGGGTAGGCCTCGGCGTGGATGTAGCTGATCTCCTTCAGCTTGAGCGCGCCTTCCAGGGCAATCGGGTAGTGCAGGCCGCGGCCGAGGAAGAGCGCGTTCTCCTTGCGCGCGAAGGCCTCGCTCCAGGCCACCACCTGCGGCTCGAGCGCCAGCACCGACTGCACCGCCACCGGCAGGTGGCGAAGCGCCTTCAGGTGCGCGGCCTCCTGTTCGTCGCCGAGGTGGCCGCGCACCTGCGCGAGTGCCAGCGTGAGCAGGAACAGCCCGACCAGTTGCGTCGTGAACGCCTTCGTCGAGGCCACACCGATCTCGACGCCGGCGCGCGTGATGTAGGCGAACTCGCACTCGCGCACCATCGCGCTGGTGGCCACGTTGCACACCGTCAGGGTGTGCTTCATGCCGAGCGACCGCGCATGCTTGAGCGCCGCCAGCGTGTCGGCCGTCTCGCCGCTCTGCGTGATGGTGACGACCAGCGTGCGTGGGTTGGGCACGCTGTCGCGATAGCGGTACTCGCTGGCGATCTCCACGGTGGTGGGGATCTTCGCAATGCTCTCCAGCCAGTACTTCGCGGTGGACCCGCTGTAGTAGCTGGTGCCGCAGGCGAGGATGAGGACGCTGTCGATCTCCTTGAAGGCCTTGTAGGCGCCGTCGCCGAACAGTTCCGGCGTGATGCTCTCCACCGCGTCGAGCGTGTCGGCAATGGCGCGCGGCTGCTCGAAGATCTCCTTCTGCATGTAGTGGCGGTACGGCCCCAGCTCGGCCGCGCCGGTGTGCGCGTGAACGGTGCGCACTTCCCGCGTCACCGGCTTGAACGGACCCTCGCCCTCGCGCCTCGTGATCCAGTACTTGCCGAGCTGCAGGTCGACGACGTCGCCTTCCTCGAGGTAGACGATCTGGTCGGTCACCCCGGCCAGCGCCATCGCGTCGCTGGCGAGGAAGGTGTCGCCGCTGCGCTCGCCGGTACCCACGCCCAGCACCAGCGGCGAGCCCTCGCGCGCGCCGATCACGCGGTGCGGCTCGTCGCGGCAGAACACCGCGATCGCGTAGGCGCCGCGCAACTGCACCGCGGCGCGCTGCACCGCATCGAGCAGGTCGCCCTCGTACAGGCGATCGACGAGATGGGCGATGACCTCGGTGTCGGTCTGGCTGGTGAATTCGTAGCCGCGCGATTTCAGTTCGGCGCGCAGCTCGTCGTGGTTTTCGATGATGCCGTTGTGCACCAGCGCGATACGCCCCGCGCTCGCCTGCTTGGCGGCGGGCCCGTGCGAGAAGTGCGGGTGGGCGTTGTGCACCGCCGGCGCGCCGTGCGTGGCCCAGCGGGTGTGGGCGATGCCGGTGCCGCCCTCGACACCCTCGGCCTTGACGTTCGCGTCGAGTTCGGCCACGCGCGAGGTGCTGCGCGCGCGCCGCAACTCGCCGCCCTGGTGCACCGCCACGCCGCAGGAGTCGTAGCCGCGGTACTCGAGGCGACGCAGGCCCTCGATCAGGACCGGGACGATGTTGCGCGTGGAGACGGCGCCGACGATTCCGCACATGGTGGAGCTTCCTTCGGATGGAGACGGGATCGGATGCTAGGCAGA
This sequence comes from uncultured Piscinibacter sp., assembly GCF_937952055.1. Taxonomy (GTDB): domain Bacteria; phylum Pseudomonadota; class Gammaproteobacteria; order Burkholderiales; family Burkholderiaceae_C; genus Piscinibacter. The sequence goes on along the minus strand of NZ_CALFYO010000019.1, from coordinate 61,227 downwards.
CCCCCGGAACGATTGATTGCAATCTTCGTCGATCGATGCAATATTCAACCATCCCTTGAATCGGGTGAAGAAAAGATTCACCAGAACATAGTTCGTGACAGATATTGCCGCTTCCATCGCTCTGGATGCCACCGACCTGCGCATCCTCGACCAGCTGCAGCGCGACGCCTCGCTCACCAACCAGGCGCTGGCGGCGGCCGTCCACACCTCGCCGGCCACCTGCCTGCGCCGGGTCAAGCGCCTGGTCGACACCGGGGTGATCGAGCGCCAGGTGGCGCTGCTCTCGCCGGCGAAGCTGGGCGCCGGGCTGACGTCGATCGTGGAGGTGACGCTGGACCGGCAAGGCGCCGAGCACCTCGCGGCCTTCGAAGCCCGCGCAGTGGCCGACGAGGCGGTGCGCCAGTGCTACCGCGTCTCGCCGGGGCCGGACTTCCTGCTCGTCCTGCAGGTGGCCGACATGCCGGCCTACCACGCGCTGGTGCAGCGCCTGTTCACGCAGGACGCCAACGTGCGCAACGTGAAGGCTTTCTTCAGCGTCTCGCGCGCGAAATTCGAACCCGGACTGGCGCTGCCCGCGACGGCTACGACTTGAGAACCACCAGCCCCTTGAGGTATTCGCCTTCGGGGAAGACCAGCGTCTGCGGGTGGTCGGGCGCGGCGGCGACGCGCGCATAGATCACGCCATCCACGCCCGCATCCATGCCCGCGCCGGCGACGATCTTGTGGAACAGCTCGGTGCCCACGCCGCCGGAGCAGGAGAAGGTGAACAGCGCGCCGCCCGGCGCGAGCAGCTTGAGCGCGAGGCGGTTGATGTCCTTGTAGGCACGCGCGGCGCGTTCGGCATGCGCGGCGGTGGGTGCGAACTTGGGCGGATCGAGGACGATGGCATCAAACACCTCGCCGTTCTTCAACGCATCGCGCAGCGTCTGGTTCACGTCGGCATCGCGCGCCTCGTGGCGCGACGGATCGAAGCCGTTGAGCGCGACATGCGCCGTGGCCCGCGCCAGCGCCGGTGCGGACGAGTCGACGCTGACGACCCGCTCGGCCCCGCCGGCCAGCGCCGCCACGCTGAAGCCGCCGGTGTAGCAGTAGCAGTTGAGCACGCGCCGCAGGCCGAAGTGGCGCACGGTGTCGGCGAACAACTTGCGGTTGTCTCGCTGGTCGAGATAGAAGCCGGTCTTGTGGCCCTCGGCGACGTCGAGCGTGAGCTTCCAGCCGTGCTCGCGGATGATCAGCTCGGTGTCGCCGTCACCGCGCAGCCAGCCGCTGGCCGGCTCCAGGCCTTCGAGCTTGCGCACGCCGGAGTCGCTTCGCTCGTACAGGCGCGTGCAGCCGGCGGCCCTCAGCAGCAGATCGGCCAGGGTGCCCTTCCACCGCTCGGTGCCGGCGGAGAGGAACTGCGCGGAAAGCAAGTCGCCGTAGCGGTCGACGATCAGTCCGGGAAGGCCGTCGGCTTCGCCGTGGATCAGGCGCACGCCGTCGCTCTCGATGGGCAGCCGCGCGCGCAGTGCCAGCGCGCGGGCGATGCGGCGCTCGAAGAAGTCGGCGTCGATGCGCTCGGACTCCTCGAAGCTCCAGGCACGCACGCGGATCATCGAGCTCGGGCTGTAGGCGGCCCAGGCGAGAAAGCGGCCGTCGCTCGACTGGATGCGCACGGTCTCGCCGGTATCGGCCTTGCCTTTGTCGACGGAGCCCTGGAACACCCAGGGGTGGCGGCGCAGCAGGGAACGCTCCTTGCCTTCGCGCAGGGTGATGACCTTCATGATCGGTGGGGTCCGGCTGCCCGAGGCCGCTGAACATCCCCTCGGGGGGCCGCGAGCGCAGGCGAGCTTGGCGGTTTCATCGGGGATTCACTTGCGTTTGGCGCGCGGGTGGGCGGCGTCGTAGACCTTGGACAGGTGCCCGAAATCGAGCCGCGTGTAGACCTGGGTGGTGGTGATGTTGGCGTGGCCCAGCAGCTCCTGCACCGCGCGCAGGTCGCCGCTGGACTGCAGCAGGTGCGAGGCGAAGGAGTGGCGCAGCATGTGCGGGTGCACGTGCGTCGGCAGCCCGGCCTGCAGCGCGCGGCGCTTCAGTCGCGAGCGCAGCTGGCTGGGCGTGAGCCGCGTCCCGCGCATGCTGACGAAGAGTGCCGGCTCGTCGGGCCTGGCGAGTTCAGCGCGCAGCGCCAGCCAGCGCTGCAGCGCCTGCAGCGCCGCGCCACCCACCGGCACGCTGCGCCGCTTGCTGCCCTTGCCGAGCACGTGGGCACTGGCATCGCTCGCATCGATCCAGCCGGCCGCCTGCGCGCTCGCACCCGCGTCCAGGCCGATCAGCTCACCGACGCGCAGCCCGCAGCCGTAGAGCAGCTCGACGATGCAGTGGTCGCGCGCCTCCAGGCGCGGGTCGCCGTCGTCGCCGACGTCGGGGCTGTGCTCGGCCAGCGCCATCGCCTGGTCCACCGGCAGCGCCTTGGGCAAGGGCTTGCCGGCTTTGGGCGCCCGCACGCCGTCGACCGGGTTCAGCGCGACGAGCCCGTCGCGCCCCAGCCAGCGGTACAGGCCACGCCAGGCCGACAGGATGATCGCGATGCTGCGCGGCGCGAGGCCCTGCGCGTGCAGCTGCGCGGCCCAGCGGCGCACGTGGTGCACCTGCACGTCGCGCAGCGCGACCGGCTGCCGGTCGACGAACCGGCGCAGGCGCTCGAAGGCCTCGCCGTACGTCGCCAGCGTGCGCGGCGCGAGCCGACGCTCGACTTCCAGGTGGACGAGATGTCGCCCGATGTCGTCAGGCGCCGGCGCGTCGGCCATCAGCGCACGGGCAGCAGCCGCGACAGCGCGGCGCTGGCCAGCTCGCCGATGCGCTGCAGGAACTCGGTGCCCATCTCGGCGGTGTAGCGCGTCGGGTCGGGCGAGGCGAGCACCAGCATGCCGAAGGACTCGACGCCCGCGCCGTGGCGCAGCGGGATCATCGCGATCGACATCGCGGCGGCGGGATCGTCCAGCCACTGCGCGGCCTCGAAGCCGCTGTTCACGCCGCAGTACGGCATCGTCAGGCTGCCGGCCAGGCTCTTCACGTCGGCGCTGACGGCACGGGCGAACGGCAGTGCCGCGTAGGCGTCGGCGGCGCCCCATACGCGGATGCCGGCCTGCGGGATCATGAACTGGTGCATCAGCTCGCGCGTCAGCACCTCGGGCAGCTCTCCGGCGCTGGCGGTGAACATCAAGGCTCGCGTCCAGCGGTGCAGCTTGTCGGCGATGGCGACGTTCTCCTGGCCGTGGCGGATCATCTCGATGATCTTCGACTCCAGGCCCTTGATCTTGTCGCGCAGCATTTCCATCTGCCGTTCCTGCAGCGACACCGCGCGCTGGCCGTGCGGGCTGGTCAGCTGCACCGAGCCGAGCAGCTCGGCATGGCGCTCGAAGAAGCCCGGCGTGTTGGCCAGGTAGTTGGCGATGTCCTGCTCGGTGATGCCTTGGATGCTCACAGCGCGCCCTTCATAAGTCGATCTCGCCCTCGAAGACGGTGACCGCCGGCCCCGTCATGAACACATGCTGCGCGCTGCCGCCCCACTCGATGGAGAGCAGGCCGCCGCGCGTTTCGACGTCGACCTTCGCGTCGAGCAGGCCGAGCCGGATGCCCGCCACCACCGCCGCGCAGGCGCCGGTGCCGCAGGCCAGCGTCTCGCCGGCACCTCGCTCGTGCACGCGCAGCCTGATGCGCTTGCGCGAGAGCACTTGCACGAAGCCGGCATTGACGTGACGGGGGAAGCGCGCATGCGTCTCGATCGCCGGACCCTGCTGCGCCACCAGCGCCTCGTCGACATCGTGCACGAACTGCACCGCATGCGGATTGCCCATCGACAGCACCGCCACCTCGACACTGTAGTCGCCCAGGTCCAGCGGCCAGAGCGTGAAGCCGTTCGTCTCGCGCGCTACCAGCCCGCTCGCATCGAAGGGCACGCGCGACGGCTCGAAGACCGGTGCGTTCATGTCCACCGTCACGCGGCCGTCGGCCTGCGAATGCAGCTCGAGCAGCGTGTTCATCGTCTCGACGCGCACGGTGCTCTTGGCCGTCAGGCCCTTTTCCTGCACGAAGCGCACGAAGCAGCGCGCGCCATTGCCGCACTGCTCGACCTCGTCGCCGCTGCCGCCGTTGAAGATGCGGTAGCGGAAGTCCACGCGCGGGGTGGTGCTCTTCTCGACGACGAGGATCTGGTCGGCGCCGACACCGAAGCGGCGGTCGCCGAGGCGGCGCAGCTGCTCGGTCGTCAGCGTGATCGGCTTGCGCGTGGCGTCGAGCACGACGAAGTCGTTGCCCGCGCCCTGCATCTTGGTGAAGTGGAGCCGCATCGCGCGATTATGGCTGCGTCAATACAGCGAAGGCTCCCCGGCGGGCCGCGTCTTGAAGCGCTTGTGCACCCACAGGTACTGCGCCGGATTGCGGCGTATCTCCTGCTCGATCCAGCGGTTCATGCGAGCGGTGTCGGCGAGCGGATCGTCGCTGGGGAAGTCGTCCCAGGCGGGCAGGAAGCGCACGCGGTAGCCCTGCCCGCCCGGCAGCATCTCGGCCAGCACCGGCTGCACCACCATGTCGAGCAGCTTGGCCATGCGCGAAGGCGCGAGCAGCGTCGCCGCCGGCACGCCGAAGAAGGGTACGAAGGCGGCGTCGCGCTCGCCGAAGTCCATGTCGGGCAGGTTGAAGAAGCCCGTTCCCTGGCGGATCTCGCGGATCAGTGGCTTGGCCGAGTCGCTGCGCGGGAAGATCACCGCGTTGCCCAGGCGCAGCCGGCCGCGGCGGATCACCGCGTCCATCACCGCATTGGTCTGCTGCTGGTAGATCGATGCGCCCTTCTTCTTCTGGAACAGCAGCACCGAGGCGCCGGCCACGTCGAGCGCCATGAAGTGCGGCACCAGCCACATCACCGGGCGTTCGCTGCGCTCGGCGAGGTCGACCTCGCCCTCGACGTGGATCAGCCGCATCAGCCGCTCGCGCGGCGCCCACCACAGCAGGCCGCGCTCGACGATGCTGCGCCCGAGCCAGCCGAAGTGGTCGCGCGCGAGCCCCTCGCGCTCGGCCGCGCCCATCTCTGGAAAGCACAGCTCGAGGTTGCGCAGCGCAATGCGGCGGCGCGAACGGGCCAGCCGGTAGAGCACTGCGCCAAGGCCGCGGCCGAAGGCGGCCTGGACGGGCAGCGGCAGCCAGTGCAGCAGCCACAGCAGGCCGAGCAGCAGTCGGGTCGCCAAGGCGGTCTCACTCCGCCGCGCCCGCGCGCGGCTCCTTGAAGCGGTGGTAGCCCCACAGGTACTGCTGCGGGCATTGGCGGATCAGCGACTCCATCGCACGGTTGATGACCGCCGCGGACTCCGCCTGCGCGGCCACGTCGACCGGCAACGCCTCGTTCATGGGCAGGATTCGCACAACGTAACCCCGGCCGCCACGAAGCCGTTCGCCCCAGATCAGCAGCACCGCGGCACCGGTCTGCTGCGCCAGCCGCGCGGCCAGCGTCATCGTGTAGGCCGGGCGGCCGAAGAAGGGCGCCCACTCGCCCATGCCCTCCGGCGGCACCTGGTCGGGCAGCAGGCCCACTGTCTCGCCGCGGCGCAGCGCGCGGATCATCTGCCTCACGCCCGCGAGCGAGGCCGGCGCGGTGGCCAGTCCCGGCCGCGCACGCGAGCTCTCGATCACCTCGCGCAGCCACCCCTGCTTGGCCGGCCGGTAGAGCACGGTGACCGGCCCGTACTGCGGTGCAAATCGCTCGGCGTAGGCCTGCGCGCAGATCTCGAAGCACCCCAGGTGGGGTGTCAGCAGCAGCAGGCCGCGGCCATCCGCGTGGGCAGCCGCGACCAGCTCGGCGCCTTCGATGCGCGTGAACTCCGCGAGCGGCCGCGTCGCCGGCCGCAACCAGAGAAAGGGCAGCTCCATCACCATGCGCCCGGCTTCGGCGATGGCCGCGCGCGCCGCGGCGGCGCTCACGCCGGCCTGGCGCACATGGTCCCGGAAGCGGTGCCGATAAGTCGGCGAGAGCAGGTAGCCGATCCAGCCGACCCCCGCACCCAGGGTGTGCAATAGGCCCAAGGGGCGGCGAGACAGCCAGCGGAACAGTCGGATCATCTTTCTATAATCGGGGCGTCGCCGAGTTACTGAACTACTTGCGGGGCGACTCACAAATCCTGCTAAAGCGTTCGCCGCTCCTCCAGATTCCCCAGGCCGGCAACGCAAGTGCAACCTGACTGGAGTTTAAGAGTGTCGAACGATTTCCTTTTCACGTCCGAATCCGTCTCCGAGGGCCACCCCGACAAGGTCGCCGACCAGATCTCGGACGCCATCCTCGATGCGATCTTCAAGCAGGACCCGCGCTCGCGCGTCGCTGCGGAGACGCTGACGAACACCGGCCTGGTGGTGTTGGCGGGTGAAGTCACCACCAATGCGCATGTCGACTACATCCAGGTCGCGCGCGACACCATCAAGCGCATCGGCTACGACAACACCGAGTACGGCATCGACTACAAAGGCTGCGCGGTGCTCGTCGCCTACGACAAGCAGAGCAACGACATCGCCCAGGGCGTGGACCACGCCAGCGATGACCACCTGAACACCGGCGCCGGCGACCAGGGCCTGATGTTCGGTTACGCCTGCGACGAGACGCCCGAGCTGATGCCCGCGCCGATCTACTACGCGCACCGCCTGGTCGAGCGCCAGGCGCAGCTGCGCAAGGATGGCCGCCTGCCCTTCCTGCGCCCGGACGCGAAGAGCCAGGTGACGATGCGCTACGTGGACGGCAGGCCGCACTCGATCGACACGGTGGTGCTGTCCACCCAGCACCACCCCGACCAGAGCGAGACGGCGACCAAGCTGAAGGCGAGCTTCTACGAGGCGGTGATCGAGGAGATCATCAAGCCGGTGCTGCCCAAGGAATGGCTGAAGGACACACGCTACCTGGTCAACCCCACGGGCCGCTTCGTCATCGGCGGCCCGCAGGGCGACTGCGGCCTGACCGGACGCAAGATCATCGTCGACACCTATGGCGGCGCCTGCCCGCACGGCGGCGGCGCGTTCTCCGGCAAGGATCCGAGCAAGGTGGACCGCTCGGCCGCCTACGCGGCGCGCTACGTGGCGAAGAACGTGGTCGCGGCCGGCCTGGCCAAGCAGTGCCAGGTGCAGGTGGCCTACGCGATCGGCGTGGCCAAGCCGATGAACGTGACCGTCTACACCGAAGGCACCGGCAAGATCCCCGACGCGAAAATCGCGGCGCTGGTCAACGAACACTTCGACCTGCGCCCGAAGGGCATCATCCAGATGCTGGACCTGCTGCGCCCGATCTACGAGAAGACGGCCGCCTACGGCCACTTCGGCCGCGAGGAACCGGAGTTCAGCTGGGAACGCACGGACAAGGCGGCGGCGCTGAAGGCGGCTGCCGGGCTGTAAGGCCCGCGCGTCGTCGCCGGCTGCGGGTTCAGCCTGCGTCGGAGACGACGCCCGCACGCCGCCGCAGCGCGCCCGATCCCACCAGTTCGTTCACCAGCGCCGCGCACCAGCCCTCGGGTGAATCAGCCTGCGCGCGGCCATGGCGGTGCCACACGCCGGTGAACAGCGGCGTGGCCGCCGCCCAGCGCAGCAAGTCGTCCTCGTGCTGCTCGCGCACCTCCATCAGGTGGTACTTGATCAGCACCTTCACGCCGTGCCTGGCGTGGCGCGCCGGCTCGGCGAGGAAGGACGCCAGGCGCGAGCGGGCGCGACCGAGCGCAGCCTCGACATCGGTGAACGGCGCGCCGTGGCCCGGCACCACCAGCCGCACCGGCAGGCGCCCGATGGCGTCGAGCACCGCGGCCACGTCGGCGAAGCCGGGCTCGCCCTCCATCTCGGGGAAGACCACGCCGAATCCGTTTTCCCACAGCGCATCGGCCGAGATCAGCAGCCCGTTCGCCGCATCGAACAGCATCACCGAATGCGGATCGTGGCCCGGCGCGGCGATGGCCTCGAAACGCCGTCCGCCGGCCTCCAGCACCTCGGCGGCGGACAGGGTGGCATGCACCTCGAAGCGCTCGCACCGCTGGCCGGTGGCCTCGTAGCTGAGCGCGTCCGCCGCCCAGGCGCGCGCCGCCGCCGCCAGCCCCGGTGGGATGATGATGCGTGCGCCGAAGGCCCGCGCCAGCGCGGCATTGCCGCCGCAGTGGTCGCTGTGCAGATGGGTGTTGACGATGCGCGCCAGCGGCGCGTCGCCCAGCGCATGGCGCAGCAGCGACAGCGTCTGCGCCGCATGGTTGACGTGTCCGGTGTCGATCAGCGTCGCACCCTCCTCGCCCTCGGCCGCACTCACGAGGATGTTGTTCGAGGACAGCCAGCCGCGCTCGAACACGCGCAGCCCGGCCAGGGCGGGATGCTCATGCACGGAGGCGGCATTGCTCATGCGTCCGATTCTCCCCGAGCGCACGACGCGGCATCATCGGGACATGCCCAAGACCACGCTGGACGCGCTGCGCCGCCATGCCATCGCGCGTACCTTCTTCGCGCCGACCACGCTGCCGCGCGCCATCGCGAGGCTCGGCTTCGTGCAGGCCGACCCGATCCGCGCGCCGGCGCGCGCGCAGGACTTGATGCTGCGCCAGCGCGTCGCCGACTACCGCGCCGGCGAGCTCGAGCGCCGCTACCCGAAGCTCGCGGTCGAGGAGGACTACTTCGTCAACTACGGCTTCGTGACGCGCCCCCTGCACCACCTGATGCATCCGCGCACGCCGCGCGCGGTGTGGACGAAGGCACGCTGGAAGCAGGCGCACGCGGTGCTCGAGTTCGTGCGCGATCGCGGCGTGGTGCATCCGAGGGAGGTCGACGCCGAATTCGCGCACGGCAAGACGATCAACTGGTTCGGCGGCTCCTCGAACGCGAGCACGCAGCTGCTCGACGGCATGCACTACCGCGGCCTGCTGCGCGTGGCGAGGCGCGAAGGCGGCATCCGCCTCTACGCAGAGCGCGACGCGATGCCGGCGCCCGAGGATCCGCGCGCGGCCCACGACGCGCTGATCGACGTCGTCGTCGCCAAGTACGCACCGCTGCCTGCCCCGACACTGGGGCAGTTGCTCAGTCATCTGTGCGGCGGCGTGCCGCAATGGCGCGGCCAACGCGCGGCGGCGATGGCGCGTGCGAAGCAGCGTCTGGCGCACGCACGCATCGAAGGCGTCGATTGGTACTGGCCGGCAGGCGAACGGCTGCGGAGTCGCGATCCCGAGGAGTGCGTACGCCTGCTCGCGCCCTTCGACCCGCTGGTGTGGGACCGGCGGCGCTTCGAGCTGTTCTGGGACTGGGCCTACCGCTTCGAGGCGTACACCCCGCCGGCGCGGCGCCAGTTCGGCTACTACGCGCTGCCGCTGCTGTGGCGCGACCGCGTACTCGGCTGGGCCAACGCGGTCAACGTCGGCGGCACGCTCGACCTGCGCTTCGGCTACGTCGGTGGAAAGGCACCGCGCGAGGCCGCCTTCCGCCGCGAGCTGGACGCGGAGATCGAGCGGCTGCGAGCCTTCCTCGCCAGCACGCCGGACTGACGCTCGCTGCCGGCCGACCTCAACCGTGCCCCTGCCGGGGCGCTCGATTCCACGCGCCGCAGCGCGGAGGCTGGACGCGCCACTGGACGCCGGGGTGGCATCGTTTCCGCCGCCTCCGCCGCCGCCCACCAGCACCCACCGTCGCCAGAACGATCGCCCCCAGACCAAGCCGCAAGCGCTCCAGGTTCCGCTCCCCGGCGCGGGTCGCAGGCCGTAGAAGGGAGTTGTAGGGATCGACCCGTCAGTGCAGCGTCAGCGGCTTCTGCAGCGCCGCCAGCGCGGCGCCCACCGCCAGCAGCAGGGCCGAGATCGCCAGTCCGCGCAGCAGGCCGCCGGCGCCGTCGGCCACCCAGCCGACCAGAATGGGCCCGACGATCTGCCCGGCCGCGAAGATGCTGGTGAAGGCCGCGATGCCCGCCGGCCAGGCGGCCGGCGGCAGGTTGTGCCGCACCAGGGCGGTGGTGGAGGCCACCAGCGAGAGGAGCACCGCGCCGAACAGCGCGCCGGATGCAAAGGCCGCGAGCGGATGCGCGCTGAGCACGGGCAGCAGCGTGGCCAGTGCCAGCAGGGCGTTGAGGAGGGCCAGCGGCTGGCCACCGCGGTAGCGCTGCAGCAGCGGCGCCCACAGCCACGACGAGGCGATCACGCCCGTGCCGAGCAGGATGTAGAACGCCACCACCGTGCCGGCGGAAGCGCCCTGCTCTTTCAGCAGCGTGACGATGAAGGTCATGTAGCCGATGTAGCCGAGGCCGAACATCAGGTAGCCGGCCAGGCCGAAGGCGAAGTCGCGCGCTCGGAAGCCCTCGCCGCGCGCCGGCGGTGCTGCGGGCGCGGCTGCCAGCGGCTTGGTGCCCCAGGCCATCACCAGCGTGGCCGCGAGCGCGGCCAGCGCCAGGCCCTGCCAGGCGGACGGCCAGGGCAGCGGCGGCACGACCAGCGCGGAGGCGACAATTCCCAGCCCCGTGCCACCGTAGTACAGGCCGAGCACCAGCGAGGGCTTCGCGCCCGGCGCCTGGCCGAGCCACGCCGCGAGCAGCCCGCCACTGGCGAAGCTGATCGCGCTGACCACTCCGGTCAGCCCGCGCAGCACGTACAGCAGCGCATCGTCGCGCACCAGGCCGTGCAGCGCGAGCAGCGCTGCCGCGCCCCAGCCGCCGGCGAGGAACACCGTGCGCGCCTCGAGCCGACCCAGCGCCCGCGGCAGCAGCAGCGCGCCGGCAAGGTAGCCCACGGCGTTGACGGTGTTCATTGCGCCGGCAGTGAAGTAGCTCCAGCCAAGGTCGGACCGCATCGGCGGCAAGAGCAGCGCGTAGGAAAAGCGCGCCAGCCCGAGCGAGACGGCCGCGCCCATGGCGAGCGCGAATGCCGTGACGAAGATCCGCCGCTCGGTCATCGGCCGCGCGCCGCCAGCAGCCGCGTCGCGACTTCGGCGAAGCCGCGGCCGCGCTCTTCCCGGGTGATCCACGCCGGCCAGGTGTGCAACTGCGCGGCGAAGCGCATCAGGTTGGCCACACCGACGCTGAGCGGAAAGTGCTCGAACATCAGCTGGTCGTTGGTGGAATCGCCGACGTAGATCCAGCGATCGCGTTCGGCCGCCACGTCGCGGTCGAGCAAGCGGCGAACGATCCAGCGTGCACCGCTCCACTTGTCGTGCTCGCCGAACCAGCCGTTGACGTGGATGGAGCTGACGGTGGCGTTCATGCCCTCGGACTTCATCAGCGCGACCACGCGCGCAACGGCAGCCTCGTCCAGGTGCGCGAACTCGCTGTGATCGACGGCGATGTCGGTGACGCGGCCGGCGCTGTCGCGTGAGAGCGTGGCGCCGGGAACCTCGCGCACCACGCGCTGCGCGACTTCGGTGAGGCGCTTCGCGTGGTGGCTGCGCGTGGCGTCGTCCTGCGCGTACTCGACGTGCAGCACCTTGCCCTGCGCGAACAGCGCCACCGCGCCGTTCTCGGCCACGATGGCCGCGATCGGCCAGGCCTGCGCGAACGGCTCGCTCCAGCCCATCGGGCGGCCGGTGACGGCGATGACGGGGATCCCTGCGGCATGCAGCGCGGCGAGCGCGTCCAGCGCCTCGGGCTCGATCGCGCCTTCGTGGGTGAGCGTGTCGTCGATGTCGGTGAGCACGCCCGCCACGCCGGCGAGCAGGGAATCCGGGCAATGCGCAAAGGGCCTGGGCGTCTCGGGCATGGCCGCGAGTCTCGCATGGCGGCGCGGCGCTATGCTGCGGCCATGAACGAAGTGAAGCTGCTCCTCTTCGATGTGTTCGGCACACTGACCGACTGGCACGGCTCGATCGCCCGCGAGGTGCACGGCCTGCTGGCCGCGCGCGGCATGGCGGTGGACGGTGCGGCCTTCGCGACCGCCTGGCGCGCCGAGTACCAGGGCGCGATGGAGGAGGTGCGCAGCGGCCGCATTCCGTTCTGCAAGCTCGACGTGCTGCACCGGCGCAACCTCGACATCGTGCTCCAGGCGTTCGGCCTCGACCACGTCGACGAGCCGACGCGACGGCACCTCAACCACGCCTGGCACCGGCTCGAGGCCTGGCCCGACGTGACGCCCGGCCTCGCACGGCTTCGCCTGAAGTATCGCCTGGCGCCCTGCTCGAACGGCAACATCTCGCTGATGGCCGACCTCGCCCGGCGCCACGACTGGCACTGGGACGCGATCACCGGCGCCGAGCTGGCGCGCGACTACAAGCCCAAGCCCATCGTCTACCTCACGGCGGCCGACGCCTTCGACTGCGCGCCGCACGAGGCGATGATGGTGGCCGCGCATTCATCGGACCTGGCCGCGGCCGCGGGCGCGGGGTTGCGCACCGCCTTCATTGCGCGGCCCGACGAGCACGGCCCCGGCATCGGCGAGTCCGCCGCGAGCGTGCCCGTGGATGTCTCCGCCGACGGCCTGCTGGACCTGGCCGAGCGGCTGCAATGCCGCTGAGCCGGATCGCTCAGGGCCGCACGACGGACCAGCCGAGCTTCTGCTTCTCGATGATTTCCACCACGCCCGCCTTCACGTAGCCGATGTCGGGCAACATGTCGTCGCGCGTCTTCTTGCGCCCGGTCATGGTGTTCTCGCACATCAGCACCTTCGCGCCGGTCAGCGAGGTCTCGCTGATGCGCGACGCATGCGGCGAAGACTTCTCGAGCAGGCCGATGCCGTTGCCGAACACGACGAGCTCGACATTGACCTTGTCCATGCCGTACTCGTTCTGGATGTTGCGCACGACATTGAGCGCCTGATTCCAGGTCTTCGGGTCGCCATCGCTGACCTGGATCACGACGCCAGGCTTGGCGCCGGCCCCGGCTGCGCTGGCGCCCTGGCCTTGCATCCCGGCACAACCGCCGAGCGCCATGATGACGGCCAGCATCGCCAGCCACTTCCCCACGAAACGTCCCATTGCTTGTCTCCTCTCGGTGTCTCTCGGATGCACCCCAGGGTATTTTGCACAGACAACGGCTGCGCAGGACTGGGACTAGTACCCGGTGCGCCTGTCCGGGATGTCGAGCGCCGTGCCGCTGGAGAAGGCGCCGTCCTCCGAGCCCCGCCAGCCGGTGGGCGCGGCGGGTCCTGCGCCGCCACGACACGGCGGTGGCCCCGCTCGCCGTGGACTTGGCGACGATCAGGCTGGTCAAGCGGCCGGACCGCACCTATGCTCGCCGAAAACGCCCGACGGGCCTCGCATTGCAGGCCGAAGGCGCTGGTCGATGCGCTGGAAGAGTGCCTGGAATCAAGGCTGACATCGATCGCGCTGCTGGCCTGGTGGCAGCATGGCGAGGCCTTTGGGACCTGAGAGCCGCAAGGCTGGACACTCGCGGGAGCCCGCCATGAGCACACACCCACGCCTCCACATCACCGGCCTGCGCGTGCGCGGCGTCAACGTGCCGATGCGCCGGCCGCTGGCCACACGCGGCGGCACCGTGGGCACCGCGCCGCTGGCGCTGATCGACCTGCACACCGACCAGGGTGTGACCGGCTCGACCTACCTGTTCTGCTACACCCCGCTGGTGCTGCAACCGGTGCTGCAGATGCTGGCCAATCTGGAGCCGCTGCTCCGAGGCCAGGCCGTCGCTCCGCTGGACCTCGACCGCCAGCTGCAGCGCCAGTTCCGCCTGCTCGGCGCGAAGGGCCCGGTGGCGATGGCGCTGGCCGGCGTCGACATGGCCGCCTGGGACGCGCTGGCGCGCGCACACGCGCTGCCGCTGGTGCGCCTGCTCGGCGGCACGCCGCGCCCGGTGCCCGCCTACAACAGCAACGGCCTGGGCATCATCGGCGCCGAGCGCGCCGCGGCCGAGGCGCGGGAACTGGTCGCGCCCGGCTTCGCCGCCATCAAGCTGCGCCTGGGCTACGACGATGCCGCCACCGACCTCGCGGTGGTGCGCGCCGTGCGCGGCGCGGTGGGGGATGGCATCACGTTGATGTCCGACTACAACCAGGGCCTGTCCGTCGCCGAGGCGGTGCACCGCCTCGACGTGCTCGCCGGAGAGGGACTGGCATGGATCGAGGAGCCGACGCTGGCCGACGACCATGCCGGCCACGCCGAGATACGGCGGCGCACGCGGCTGCGCATCCAGATGGGTGAGAACTGGTGGGGACCGCACGACATGGCGCGCTGCGTCGCCGCCGGCGGCTCCGACCTCGGCATGCCCGACGCGATGAAGATCGGCGGCGTGACCGGCTGGCAGCGCGCCGCGGCGATCGCCGACGCGGCGGGGATGCCGATCTCCAGCCACCTCTTCCCCGAGGTCAGCGCGCACCTGCTCGCCGCCTCGCCGACCTGCCACTGGCTGGAGTACGTCGACTGGGCCGAGCCGGTCCTGCGCGAGCCGCTGAAGATCGAGAACGGCCACGCACTGCCCGGCGAAGCGCCCGGCAGCGGCGTCGCCTGGGACGAGGCGGCGGTCGAACGCTACCGGCTGGCGTGAGCCGCAGTGACGCTCAGTAGGTCGCCCGCCCGCCCGAGATGTCGAACACCGCGCCGGTGGAGAACGAGCAGTCCTCCGAGGACAGCCAGCCGATCAGCGCGGCGATCTCCTGCACCTGAACGAAGCGGCCCATCGGGATCTTCGACAGCATGAAGTCGATGTGCTGCTGCGACATCTGGTCGAAGATCGCGGTCTTCGCCGCCGCCGGCGACACCGCGTTGACGAGCACGCCCTGCGTGGCCAGTTCCTTGGCCAGCGACTTGGTCAGCGCGATCAGGCCGGCCTTCGACGCACTGTAGTGCGAGGCGTTGGGGTTGCCTTCCTTGCCCGCCACCGAGGCGATGTTGACGATGCGGCCGTAGCCGCGTTGCAGCATCTGCGGCACCACCGCGCGGCAGGTGAGGTACGGCGCGACCAGGTTCACCTCGATGACGCGGCGCCACACCTCGGGCTGCAGCTCCCAGGTGGTGGCGTTGCCGCCGGTGATGCCGGCGTTGTTGACGAGGATGTCGATGCGGCCGTGCCGGCGCACCGTCTCGCCGGTGGCGGCGAGCACCGCGTCGGCATCGGTGAGCTCCACCGTGGCGGCATCCACCGCACCGAGCGAGGACAGCGCCTCCTTCGCCGCGGCAAGCGCCTTGGCGTCGATGTCCCACAGCACCACGCCGGCGCCGGACAGCAGCATGCGCTCGGCGGTGGCGTAGCCGATGCCCTGCGCGCCGCCGGTGATGACGGCGACGCGGCCGTTGAGGTCGAGCTGGTTCATCGCGCCAGCCCCTTCAGCGCCTGCGCGGCGTTCGGGCCCTGCTCGCAGTCGGCGATGTACTGGCGGATGATGTCGGCGAACGAGCTGTCGGGCTGCAGGCCCAGCGCCGCGGCGCGTGCCGCACTGGCCCCGGTCGGCCAGTTGGCAACGATGCCGGCGATGCGCTCGTCGCGCTCGAAGCGCACGCGCGAGCGCACCGCCTTGCCGGCAACCTGCTCGAGCGCCTCGAGCATCTCGCCGACCTTCACGTTCAGTGCCGGCAGGTTCATCGCGGTACGGCCGTTGAAGGCCTCGCGGCTGGCCTCGTAGATGGCGATCAGCGCGTCCACCGTGCGCCCCGGAGACGACACCGGGTGCGAGACCTCGGGCGACACCGGACAGATCGCTTCCTCGCCGGCCAGCGGCTCGCGGATGATGCCGCTGAAGAAGGACGACGCCGCGGCATTGGGCCTGCCCGGGCGCACCGTCACCGTCATCAGCCGCGCGCTGCGGCCGTCGATGTAGCCCTTGCGCGTGTAGTCCGCGACAAGATGCTCGCAGATCAGCTTCTGCGTGCCGTAGGAGGTCTGCGGCGCGGGAAGCGTGGTGTCGGTGACGATGGGCGGCAGCGGCACGGCGGGATCGGGGCCGAACACCGCGACCGAGCTGCTGAACACGAACCTCGGCGCCTTGCCGGTGAGGCGAAAGCCGTCGAGCAGCGCGCGCGTGGTATCGAGGTTGCTGCGCAGTCCGAGCTCGAAGTCGAGCTCGCACTCGCCCGACACCGCCGAGGCCAGGTGGAACACGCCATCGAAGCCTTCTTCGGCGAGCGCGGCGCATTGCGACAGCAGCGCGCCGGTGCGCGCAGCGACGCGCGCATCGGCCACCAGGTCGGCCGGCGGCGCGAACTGGTCGGCCAGCACCACCTGCTCGATCTTCTTGCCGGCCAGCGAGCCGCGCGCGAGCAAGGTGCGCGCCAGGCGCGCTCCGACAAAACCGGCGCCGCCGGTGATGAGCAGCTTCATCGTCTATCGATCCTTCTGGGGTCTGTAGGGTTGGAACCAGGTCAGCCCGGCGGACGTGCCGGCGCGCGGGCGGTACTCGGCGCCGATCACGCCGGCATAGCCCAGCGAGTCGATCAGCTCGAAGAGATAGGGGTGGTTCAACTCGCCCACGTCGGGCTCGTGGCGCTCGGGCACGCCGGCAATCTGGATGTGGCCGACGCGCCCGGTGGGCAGGTACTGCCTGAGCTTCATGGCCAGGTCGCCCTCGACGATCTGGCAGTGGTACAGGTCCATCTGCACCTTGAGGTTCGGCGCGGCAACGAGCTGCACGATCTCGTGCGCATGGTCCTGCCGGTTGAGGAAGAAGCCGGGGATGTCGCGTGTGTTGATCGGCTCGACGAGGAAGTCGATACCGCGCTCCTGCTCGGCTGCCCAGGCGAGGTTCTCGACATAGGTATCGCGCAGCGAGGCGCGGTCGTGCCCCTTGGGCAGCAGGCCGGCCATCAGGTGGATGCGCGGGCAGCGCAAGGCCCGCGCGTACTCGATCGCCTTCAGGACGCCGCTGCGGAAATCCCCGCCGCGGCCGGGCAGACAGGCCAGCCCGCGCTCACCGGACGCCCAGTCGCCGGGCGGTGCGTTGAACAGCGCCTGACTCAGGCCTTCGCCGGCGAGCCGCGCGGCGATCTCGGCGGCAGGGAAGTCGTAGGGGAACAGGTACTCGACGGCGTCGAAGCCATCCGCCGCCGCGGCCGCGAAGCGGTCGAGGAAGGCATGCTCGCCGTACATCATCGACAGGTTCGCGGCAAAGCGCGGCATGGCGGTGCTCCTCAGGACCTGCCGGGCAGCTCGAGGCCGGCGAGCTCGGCGTAGAACTTCACCACCGCGGCGTCGTCCTCGTTGCCGTGGCCGGCCGCCGCAGTGGCCAGGTAGAGCTGGTGCGCGGCCGCGGCCAGCGGCAGCGGGAAGGCAAGCTTGCGCGCGGCGTCGAGCACGATGCCGAGGTCCTTGACGAAGATGTTCACGCTGGACAGCGGCGTGTAGTCGCCCTCCAGGATGTGCGGCACGCGGTTCTGGAACATCCAGCTCATGCCCGCCGAATTGCAGATCACCTCGTAGAGCTGCGCCGGATCGGCGCCGGCGCGCATGCCCAGCGCCATCGCCTCACAGGCGCTGGCGATGTGCACGCCGGCGAGGTGCTGGTTGACCATCTTCACCGTCGAGCCGACGCCGGCCCGGTCACCGAGGCGATAGATCTTTCCGGCGATGGCGTCGAGCACCGTGCCAGCAGCCTCGAAGGCCTCGGGCCGGCCAGAGGCCATCACCGTCATCTGGCCCTCGGCGGCCTTCTTCGCGCCGCCCGACACCGGGCCGTCGATCAGGTGCAGGCCACGCTCGGCAAGCTTCGCCTCCCACTGCGGCGGCAGCGCCGGATCGACGGTCGCCGATGCGATCACCACCGAGCCGGGGCGCAGCAAGGTGTCCAGGCCCGGCACGCCGTTCGCGCCGAACAGCAGGCCCTCCGTCTGCGCCGCGTTGACGACGAGCAGCTGCACCACGTCGCAGCGCGCGGCGAGGTCCTGCAGCGATGCCGCAAGCTGCCCGCCTGCGGCGGCAAAGCGTGCGCGCGCCGCCTCGCCGGTGTCGAGGCCCCAGGTGGCCACGCCGCGCTGCATCGCCGACACCGCGGCGCCGTAGCCCATCGAGCCGAGACCGATCACGCCCAGCGCCTTGTCCTTGCTCATTTGCGTCCTCCTCGAGACGGCTTGCGCGTGCTGCGCGGCAGCACGCCGCCGAGCTCCAGCCTCCGCTCGCCGTGCAGGATGTGCTGCGTGGCGCAGCGCCTGGCCGCGGCCGCGTCGCGCTTGGCGATCGCGTCGACGATGGCGTGGTGCTCGTCGCGCACCTGCTGCATGAAGTCCTTGCGCCGTGCCTCGTTGCCGCGCGTGATGCGCATGCCCTCGCGCAGGTACTGCTCGAGGAAGCCGAGCAGGCGGCCGAACTGCGGGTTGCCGGTGGCCTCGCCGATGGCACGGTGGAAGGCCAGGTCCTCGGCGACGCCATCGCGTCCCTCGGCCTCGGCGCGGTCGATCTCGGCGAGCGCACGCCTCAGGCCGGCCACCTGCGCGCGGGTGGCGCGCTGTGCGGCCAGCGCGGCGATCTCGCCCTCGAGGACGCGTCGCACCTCGACGACGTGCACCACGGCGCCCACCGATTCGAGCACGGACGGATCGAAGGCGAGCGGCCGGTTGACGGCCGGCGAAGTGACGAACACGCCCGAGCCCTGGCGCGAGGTGAGCAGGCCGCGCGACTTGAGTTGGTGCACCGCCTCGCGCACCACGGTGCGCGACACGCCGTGCGACTCGGCAAGCTGCTGCTCGCTGGGCAGGCGGTCGCCGGGGCGCAGCGCGCCACCCTCCAACTGCGCGGCAAGCAGTGCAGCCAGCCGGTCCGACAGCCGCTCGGCCACCAGACGGCCAGTCCCGCTCATCGGGGAAACCAGGGTCGGGGCGGGGCCGATTGACATGATGATCAGGTTATCATACAACTTGGCCGGAGAGCAACGGCAAACAACGGGGACAACAGGCATGGCCAGCGTGACCATCCAGGCGGCGAAGAAGCGCTTCGGCGACGTCGAGATCCTGCACGGCGTCGACATCGCCATTCCCGACGGTTCGTTCACCGTGCTGGTCGGGCCTTCGGGCTGCGGCAAGTCGACGCTGCTGCGCATGATCGCCGGCCTCGAACACGTCAGCGGCGGCGACATCCTCATCGGCGACAGGCGCGTCAACGACGTGCCGCCGAAGCAGCGCGACATCGCGATGGTGTTCCAGAACTACGCGCTGTACCCGCACATGACGGTGCGCGACAACATGGCCTTCTCGCTGATGCTGGCGAAGAACGACAAGTCCACCATCGACCAGAAGGTCGGCCGTGCCGCGGAGATCCTCGGCCTGACGCAGCTGCTCGACCGCTACCCGCGCCAGCTTTCCGGCGGCCAGCGGCAGCGCGTGGCGATGGGGCGTGCGATCGTGCGCGACCCGCAGGTGTTCCTCTACGACGAGCCGCTGTCCAATCTCGACGCCAAGCTGCGCGTGGCGATGCGCACCGAGCTGAAGGAGCTGCACCAGCGCCTGAAGACCACCTCCATCTACGTCACCCACGACCAGATCGAGGCCATGACCATGGGCGACCAGATCGTCGTCATGCGCGACGGCCGCATCGAGCAGACTGGCAGCCCGCTGGAGCTGTACGACCGGCCGGCGAACACCTTCGTGGCCGGCTTCATCGGCTCGCCGGCGATGAACTTCCTGCCCGGCACGCTGCGTCGCAGCGGCGGCGGCGCCAGCGTCGAGCTCGCCGACGGCACGAAGCTGCCGGCGCCGCAGGATGCGGCCGGCAGCGACGGCCAGCCGGTGATCTTCGGCACGCGGCCGGAGCACCTCTCGCTCGCCGAGGGCGGCGGCATCCCCACCCAGGTGGTGGTGGTCGAGCCCACCGGCGCCGACACCTTCATCTCCTGCCGCCACCACGGTAGCGAGTTGTCGGTGGTGTTCCGCGAGCGCCACGCCTTCGCGCCCGGCCACACCATCCATCTGCTGCCCGATGCGGCGCGGGCCCACCTGTTCGATGCGCAGTCTGGCCGACGGCTCGCGGCCTGAGGCTTCCTTCCGAAGCGGGCCGGTCCCGCGACAACCACCCCTGGAGACAAGCATGCAAGACAAGAACCGCCGCCAGTTTCTCGAGAGTTCCGCCGGAGTCGCCGCCGCCGCGACGTTCGGCGCCGGCACGCTGTGGACGCCGTTCGCACAGGCGCAGTCCCTCGCCTACAAGCCCGAGAAGGGCGCCAAGCTGCGCCTGCTGCGCTGGAAGCGCTTCGTGCAGGGCGACGAGGATGCGTTCATGGCGAACATCAAGAAGTTCACCGACAAGACCGGCATCGAGGTGCGCGTCGACAACGAGGGCTGGGAGGACGTGCGCCCGAAGGCGGCGGTGGCGGCCAACATCGGCAGCGGCCCCGACATCATCATCGGCTGGTTCGACGACCCGCATCAGTACCCGGACAAGCTGCTCGACATGACCGACCTGGCCGACTACCTCGGCAAGAAGTACGGCGGCTGGTACGACGTCTGCAAGAAATACGGCCAGCGCAACGGCACCACCAAGTGGATCTCGATTCCGTGGGGCATCGTCGGGAACGCGATCGTCTACCGCGACAGCCACGTCAAGGCCGCCGGCTTCGACGGCATTCCGAAGGACACCGCAGGCTTCCTCAAGCTGTGCCAGGCGATGAAGGCCAAGGGCACGCCGGCCGGCTTCGCGCTGGGCAAGGCGGTGGGCGACGGCAACAACTGGGTGCACTGGCTGCTGTGGTCGCACGGCGGCAAGCTGGTCGACAAGGCCGGCAACGTGGTCGTCAACTCGCCGGAGACGATCGCCGCGCTGGAGTACGCCAAGCAGCTCTACGACACCTTCGTGCCCGGCACGCTGTCGTGGCAGGATCCGAACAACAACAAGGCCTTCCTCGACAGCCAGGTCTCGCTGACGGCCAACGGCATCTCCGTCTACTACGCGGCGAAGAACTCCAAGGACGACAAGGTCAAGGAGATGGTGGCCGACATCCAGCACGCGCGCTTCCCGATCGGTCCGGTGGGCAAGCCCACCGAGCTGATGCAGATCACCCAGTTCATGACCTTCAAGCACACCAAGTACCCGCAGGCGGCCAAGGAACTGGTGCGCTTCCTGATGGAAGGCGAGCAGTACAACCCGTGGATGGAGTCGGCGATCGGCTACGTGTCGCAGCCGCTGAAGGCCTACGAGAAGAACCCCATCTGGACCGTGGACCCGAAGCACACGGCCTACCGCGACGGCGGCTCGATCATGCTCGACCATGGTCACGAAGGCCCGCTGGGCTATGCCTCGGCGGCGGCGATGGCCGACTACATCGTGCTCGACATGGTGGCCGAGGCCTCCAGCGGCTCGAAGACGCCGAAGGAAGCCGCGGAGCGCGCCGAGGCGCGCGCCAAGCGGTACTACAAGCTCTGAGTGACAACTCCCCCGTAGCGCCTGCGGCGCTCCCCCCAGGGGCGCCGCCAGCGGTCCGGCCAAGCCGGTCCCGCGGCGACTGCTTGGCAAGGCCGACCCATGCGATTGCTCGAGAAATTTCAGAACAACCCCAACGCGCTGGGCTGGGCCTTCATGCTGCCGGCAGCGGTGCTGCTGATCGGCCTGCTGGCCTACCCGCTCGGCCTGGGCACCTGGCTGGGCTTCACCGACGCCAAGATCGGGCGGCCCGGCGAGTGGGTGGGGCTGGAGAACTTCCAGTACCTGGTGGGCGACAGCGTCACGCAGCTGGCGCTGTTCAACACCCTTTTCTACACGGTGGTGGCCAGCGTCCTGAAGTTCGTTCTCGGGCTGTGGCTGGCGCTGCTGCTGAACAAGAACCTGCCGTTCAAGAGCTTCTTCCGTGCGGTGGTGCTGCTGCCGTGGATCGTGCCCACGGCGCTGTCGGCGATCGCCTTCTGGTGGCTGTACGACGCGCAGTTCTCGGTGTTCTCCTGGGTGCTCACCCAGCTCGGCTGGATCGACCGCTACATCGACTTCCTCGGCGACCCCTGGAACGCGCGCCTGTCGACCATCGCCGCCAACGTCTGGCGCGGCGTGCCCTTCGTGGCGATCTCGCTGCTGGCCGGATTGCAGACCATCTCGCCGTCGTACTACGAGGCGTCGGCGATCGACGGCGCCACGCCCTGGCAGCAGTTCCGCCACGTCACGCTGCCGCTGCTCACGCCCATCATTGCGGTGGTGATGACCTTCTCGGTGCTCTTCACCTTCACCGACTTCCAACTGATCTACGTGCTGACGCGCGGCGGCCCGCTCAACGCCACCCACCTGATGGCCACGCTGGCCTTCCAGCGCGGCATCCCAGGCGGCTCGCTCGGCGAGGGCGCGGCGCTGGCCACGCTGATGGTGCCGTTCCTGCTGGCGGCGGTGATGTTCAGCTACTTCGGGCTGCAGCGCCGGGCCTGGCAACAAGGAGGTGACAAGTGAGCCAGCCCAACGACGACGTGGTGGGCATGGACTACCTGCAGTCGCTGCCGCGGCGCTGGGTGACGACCTACATCCCGATCGGCATCTTCGTCTTCGTGCTGCTGTTTCCCTTCTACTGGATGGTGATCACCTCGTTCAAGCCGAACGAGGAACTGCTCTCGCGCGAAGGCAACCCCTTCTGGGTCATCGAGCCGACGCTGGCTCACTTCAAGAAGCTGATCTTCGACACGCCCTACCCCGAATGGCTGTGGAACACGGTGCTGGTGTCGGTGGTGTCGACCTTCGTCTCGATCGTGGCGTCGGTGCTGGCGGCCTACGCGATCGAGCGGCTGCGCTTCTCCGGCAGCAAGCCGGTGGGCGGCGCGATCTTCCTCGCCTACCTGGTGCCGCCGTCCATCCTCTTCATCCCGCTGTCGGCGGTGATCTTCCAGCTCGGCCTGTTCGACACCAAGCTGGCGCTGATCATCGCCTATCCCACCTTCCTCATCCCCTTCTGCACCTGGCTGCTGATGGGCTACTTCCGCTCCATCCCGTTCGAGCTGGAGGAATGCGCGCTGATCGACGGCGCGAGCCGCTGGCAGATCCTCGTCAAGATCATCCTGCCGCTGGCCGTGCCGGGGCTGATCTCGGCGGGCATCTTCGCCTTCACGCTCAGCTGGAACGAGTTCATCTACGCGCTGACCTTCGTCTCGTCGTCGGAGAACAAGACCGTGCCGGTGGGCGTGGTGACGGAACTGGTCGAGGGCGACGTCTACCACTGGGGATCGCTGATGGCCGGCGCCCTGCTCGGCTCGCTGCCCGTGGCCTTCGTCTATTCGTTCTTCGTCGAGCACTACGTCTCGGGCATGACCGGTTCCGTCAAGGAGTGAAGCGATGAACGACCGCAAGCCGACCGTCGGCTTCATCGGCGTGGGCCTGATGGGCCACGGCATGGCGAAGAACCTGGTCACCAAGGGCTGGCCGCTGGTGCTGTTGGGGCACCGCAAGCGCGAGCCGGTGGAGCACCTCAAGTCGCTCGGCGCCCGCGAGGCCGCCACGCCGCGCGAACTGGTCTCCCAGTGCGAGATCGTGCACCTGTGCGTGACCGGCTCGCCGCAGGTGGAAGCCACGATGCGCGGCCCGGACGGGCTGCTCGCCGGCGCGAAGCCGGGCACGGTGATCATCGACTGCTCCACCTCCAACCCGGTCTCCACGCTGTCGCTGGCCGAGGAGGCGAAGGCCAAGGACGTGCACTTCGTCGACGCGCCGCTGTCGCGCACCCCCAAGGAAGCCGAGGCCGGCACGCTGGACACCATGGTCGGTGCCGAGCCCGAGGTGTTCGCGCGCATCGAGCCGGTGCTGCGCGCCTGGGCCGGCAACGTGGTGCACCTCGGCCCGGTGGGGCTGGGCCACAAGATGAAGCTGATCAACAACTTCATCGCCATGGGCTACGCGGCGCTGTTCTCCGAGGCACTGGCGATCGCGCGGCGATCCGGGCTGACGGTCGAGCAGTTCCACGCCGTGATCGGCTCGGGGCGCATGCGCAGTCCCTTCTACGACACCTTCATGCAGTGGACGCTGGCCGGCGACGAGAACGCCCACCGCTTCACCATCAGCAACGCCCACAAGGACATGCGCTACCTCGCCGCGATGGCCAACGAGGCCGGTGCGGTGAACCTGCTGCAGCCGCAGGTGAAGAACATGTTCGCGGCGATGGACGCCGCCGGCCAGGGCGAGCGCTTCGTGCCCATGCTGGCCGACTTCATCGCAGGGATGAACGGGCTGCCACCCGCCGGGAGCAAGTGATGACGAAGAAGAAGGCGCCGCACGAGCTGCGCTCGCAGCAGTGGTTCGGCCGCCAGGACCGCGACGGGTTCGTCTACCGCAGCTGGGTCAAGGGCAAGGGCGTGCCGCACGACCAGTTCGACGGCCGGCCGGTGATCGGCATCTGCAACACCTTCAGCGAGCTGACGCCCTGCAACTCGCATTTCCGCACGCTCGCCGAGCAGGTGAAGATCGGCGTCTACGAGGCCGGCGGCTTCCCGCTCGAGTTCCCGGTGATGTCGCTCGGCGAGACCCTGCTGCGCCCCACCGCGATGCTCTACCGCAACCTCGCGTCGATGGACGTGGAGGAATCGATCCGCGGCAACCCGATCGACGGCGTGGTGCTGCTGATGGGCTGCGACAAGACCACACCCTCGCTGCTGATGGGCGCAGCCAGCGTCGACCTGCCGACCATCGGCGTTTCCGGCGGGCCGATGCTCAACGGCCAGTGGCGAGGCCAGACGCTGGGCTCGGGCACCGGCGTGTGGAGCATGAGCGAGCAGGTGCGCGCCGGCACGCTCAAGCTGACCGAGTTCTTCGAGGCCGAGAGCTGCATGCACCGCAGCCATGGCCACTGCATGACCATGGGCACGGCCTCGACCATGGCCAGCATGGTCGAGGCGCTCGGCGTCGGCCTGCCCGGCAACGCCGCTTACCCGGCGGTGGACGGCCGCCGCAACGTGCTGGCGCGCGACGCTGGCCGGCGCATCGTGCAGATGGTGCACGAGGACCAGCTGCTGTCCAAGGTACTGACGCGCGAGGGCTTCGAGAACGCGATCCGCACGCTCGCGGCGATCGGCGGTTCGACCAATGCGGTGATCCACCTGGTCGCGATCGCGCGGCGCATCGGCGTGAACCTGACCATCGACGACTTCGACCGCCTCGCCAGCGAGCTGCCCTGCCTCGTCAACCTGCAGCCCTCGGGCGAGTTCCTGATGGAGGACTTCTGTTATGCCGGCGGCTTGCCGGCGGTGATGAAGGAACTCGGCGACAAGCTGCACACGGGCCACGTGACCGTCACCGGCAAGACAGTGGCGGAGAACGTCGCCGCGGCGCAGAACTACAACCCGGCCGTCATCAAGACCATGGCCGCGCCCTTCAAGGAGAAGGCCGGCATCGCGGTGCTGCGCGGCAACCTCGCGCCGCGCGGCGCGGTGATCAAGCCCAGCGCGGCGACGCCCGAGTTGATGGTGCACACCGGCCGCGCCGTGGTGTTCGAGGACATCGAGGACTTCCACCAACGCATCGACGACGAGAACCTCGACGTCGACGAGACCTGCATCCTGGTGCTGAAGAACTGCGGCCCCAAGGGCTATCCCGGCATGGCCGAGACCGGCAACATGCCGCTGCCGCCCAAGGTGCTGCGCAAGGGCGTCACCGACATGGTGCGCATCAGCGACGCGCGCATGAGCGGCACGGCCTACGGCACGGTGGTGCTGCACACCGCGCCGGAAGCCGCGGCCGGCGGCCCGCTGGCGCTGGTGCGGAACGGCGACCTGATCGAACTCGACGTGCCCAAGCGCAAGCTGCACCTGCACGTCAGCGACGAGGAACTCGCGCAGCGCCGCGCGGCGTGGACAGCGCCGAAGCCGCCGCTCGCGAGCGGCTACTGGAAGCTCTACATCGACCACGTGCTGCAGGCCGACGAAGGCGTGGACCTGGACTTCCTGGTCGGCAAGCGCGGTTCGTTCGTGCCGCGGGACAACCACTGACGGCCGCGGGTCCCGGTCCGGCGAGAGCCGGGGACTACTTCAGGACGCTGAACAGGTTGTTGAAGTCGTCGGTCCACGCCCGCAGGCCGGGCGCCTCGGGAAACGCCGAGCCGGCGTCGCGCAGGCCAGGCCGGTCGAGCGCCGCGCGATCACGCGCGACGAGCACCCAGTCGGTACGGCGCAAGTCGGAATCCTCGGCCTCGTCGTGGATCAGCTGCGCCTGCAGCCCGAGGGCTTGCGCGGTCCGCTGCACGACGGGCGGCAGGTTGAGGAAGCGGTTGGTGACGTGGAAGGCGATCAGCCCGCCGGACGCGAGGTGCCGTTCGTAGACCACCAGCGCCTGCGTCGTGATCAGGTGGATCGGCACCGAGTCTCCCGAGAACGCGTCCACGGCCAGCACGTCGAAGCGCTGCGGCGGCTCGCTCTCCAGCGCCAGGCGGGCGTCGCCGAGCACGCGTTCGATCGAGGCGGCGCTGTCGCGCAGGAAGCTGAACTCGCGGTCGGCGACGTCGAACACCTGCGGATTGATCTCGTAGACGCGATAGACGTCGCCCGGCCGGCCGTAGACCGCCAGGGTACCCGCCCCCAGTCCGACGAGCCCGACGCGCAGCGGCCGGCCCGGCGCACTCGCCATGGCCGCCTGCAGCGC
Source organism: uncultured Piscinibacter sp. (assembly GCF_937952055.1). GTDB lineage: Bacteria > Pseudomonadota > Gammaproteobacteria > Burkholderiales > Burkholderiaceae_C > Piscinibacter. The sequence continues at coordinate 34,820 of NZ_CALFYO010000019.1, read as the reverse complement.
GCGGCCGATGCCGGCCGTGGCGCCGTAGTAGGTGGTCGGCTCGCGGCGCCGTGCCGGGGCGAGGTACTGCTCGCCGTGCTTGACCGAGCCGTGGTACATCTGCCGCACGTTGTCCGCCGGGTCGTCGCGGTGCGTGTCCAAGGTGCTCAGCGTGCCGTAGAAGTTGCGCTGGAGCACGCGGGCATCCGACGCGTCCTCCCACACCTGCACGCCCAGGCTCGTCGCGCAGGCGAGCGCGAGCACGAGGGCCGCGGCGCGGGCCATGCGGCGAGACCACATCACCGCCGCGCCGGCCAGCGCGGTGAGCACCAGCCCGATGCCGAGTTCGTAATAGGCCGGAAGCACCCGCGGCGCGACGAGGCCGACGGCGATGCCGCCCAACGCGCCGCCGCAGGCCAGCATCAGGTAGAAGCGCGTCAGCCAGCGCGGGCCCGGACGATCGCGCGCCATCTCGCCATGCAAGGCCATGCACAGCACGAACAGGCCGCCGCCATACAGCGGCAGCGCCGTCTGCAGGCGCGAGCCGATGCTGTCCTGCAGTCCCCAGGCACACAGCAGCAGCGCGACGGCGGCCAGGGGCAGCCAGACTCGCCGCCGGTACCAGCGGTCGCTCTCGAAGCACAGCACGAACGTGAACAGGTACACCACCAGCGGGAGGACCCACAGGAACGGAATGGCGGCAACGTTCTGCGTCAGGTGGTTGGTCACCGCCAGCAGCAGCCAGGAGCCCAACGCCGGCAGGATCAGCCAGAGTGCCTGGCGGGCCGGGCCAGGGGATCTCTCGGCGGATTCCGGCCCTTCGGACTGCGCCGCTACAGGCGCGGCCCGCGGCGCCGTCGCCCTTGCCACTTGCCAGGCGACGCCGCAGCCGAGCAGCACGAAGGCCGCGTAGCCCGCCGACCAGCCCCAGGCCTGCGGCAAGAGCGCGAAGTACGGTTCGATGAGCACCGGGTAGCACAGCAGCGAGACCAGCGAGGCCAGGTTGGACAGCGAAAAGTAGCGGTACACCTGCCGACCGAGGCCGGCGGCCAGCGTGGTGCCCGACAGCCAGGACTGCAGCAGCGGCCCCGTGGTGCAGAGCAGGAAATAAGGCAGTCCCACGGTCGCCAGCAGCAGGCCCAGGATCCACAACGTGGGCTCCTCGTCGCCCGCGGGCTTCCAGCGCGCGGACGCCACGATGGGCAGCGTGGCCAGGCTGAGCAGCAGCAATCCGGCATGCACACGTGTCTGGGTTGCCGAGGCCACTCGGCGCACCAGGCCGTCCGAGTACGCGTAGCCTGCCAGCAGCAGGCACTGGAAGAACACCATGCAGATCGACCACACCGCCGCCGATCCTCCGAACCAGGGCAGGATCTGCTTGGCGATCAGCGGCTGAACGAGGAACAGCAGGAACGCGCTGGTGAAGATGGTCCCGGCGAACAGGGCTCGTACGGCTGACGTCGTCATGCTCAGGAGGTCTTGTCAAGCGGGCGATGCGTCCTGTGGCGAGTCGCGTGCCGCGTCGCCTAGCGCCGTCGCCGTCCCAGCCAGATCACCGTGGCGACGACGATCAGACCGCCCGCCACCTGCGACGGCGCGATCGCCTGGCCGAGGATGACCCAGGCGAGCACCAGCGCGAAGATGGGCTCGACGTTCATGATCGCCGAGTTGCCGACCACGCCCAGGCGCGGCAGCACGGTGAACATGATGGTGAAGCCCGTGCCGTACAGCAGCGTCAGGCCGGCGAGGCCCCACCAGCCCGCGCTGGCAGTCGGCAGGTGGAAACCGCCCTGCACCGCCACGCCGAGCAGTGCCAGCAGGGCCACCTGACCCATCGTGGCGGCGGTGCGCACCCGCCCGTCGAGGTCGCCCGCCTCGTGCTGCGTGAACACCAATGCCAGACCGAAGGTCGCCGCGGCGGCGAGTGCGAAGGTCACGCCGGCACCGATGCGGCTCCACTGCCCGGCCGCGCCGAGGCCCGATGCGGCGCCGAACACGTCGAGTGCGAGCGCCAGGCCGGCCAGCATCACGGGCATGGCCATCAATACACGGCGCTCCGGGCGATGCCGATACAGCACCCGTGCCCACAGCGCCGTCCACAACGGATAGGTGTTGAAGGCCAGCAGCGCCAGCGCCACCGGCAGGCGCGCCACCGACGAGTACAGGCACAGGCTCTGCACCGCGATGAGCACGCCGATGGCCGGCAGTGCGCGGCGGTGTGCAGCCGTGAGCCGCAGCGGCACGCGCTGCGCGAGCAGCAAGGCGCCCACCACGAGCGCCGTGACGGCGCTGCGGAACACCACGGCGGTGGCCACGTCCACGCCGTGGTTGAAGGCGACGCGCGCGGCGACATGGTTCGCGCCCATCAACAGCGCGATCAGCAGCAGCGTGGCGAAGGCGGCGCTGGACAGCGCCGCCGGCCTGGAGTCGCCCGCCATGATCAGACGCTGGCCGTCAGGCCGCCATCCACGTAGAGGATGTGGCCGTTGACGAAGCGCCCCGCCTCGCTGGCGAGGAACACCGCAGCGCCGGCGAGCTCCTCGACCTCGCCCCAGCGCCGCGCGGGCGTGCGGCCGACCAGCCAGCCGCTGAAGTCCGGGTCGTCGATGAGCTTGCGGTTCAGCTCGGTCTTGAAGTAGCCCGGGCCGATGCCGTTGACGGTGATGCCCAGCGGGCCCAGGTCGACCGCCATGCCCTTGGTGAGCATCTTCACGGCGCCCTTGCTGGCGGTGTAGGGCACGATGCCGGGGCGTCCGAGCTCGCTCATCACCGAGCAGATGTTGATGATGCGGCCGCGAGCGCGCGGCACCATGCGCCGTGCCACCGCTTGGCCGACGTGGAACGCCGCGTCGAGGTTGGTGCGCATCAGCTCGTCCCAGTCGGCAGGCGTGAAGTCGATGAACGGTGCGCGGCGCTGGATGCCGGCGTTGTTGACGAGGATGTCGATCGCGCCCAGTTCGCGCTCGATGCCGTCCACCGCGGCATCGACCTCGGCGCGGTCGGTGACGTCGAAGCCGCGCGACGCGACGGCAAGGCCCTCGCCGCGAAACTGCGCCTCGGCCTGCGCGAGCCGGGCCGGGTCGCGGCCGTTGAGCACCACCCTCGCGCCGGCCTGGGCCAGGCCGCGGGCGAGCGCCAGGCCGATGCCGGCCGAGGAACCGGTGACCAGCGCGAGCCGGCCGTCGAGGCGGAAGCTGTCGAGAACGTTCATGGGTGTCGGTGGGCCTTGCATGCGAGGGTTGCCAGTCTCGCATCCCCGGCGCCCACACGCGCGGCGCGCGCTGCTAGAATTCGTCCCGTTCCGAGGAGCGTTGCAAGGCCTGCACTCAGGCCCCAGGCTCGGAAACTTCGATTGCAACGGCGCTCACCCGCACGACCAGACCTCGTGGGTGAGATTGCACAAGTCCCCTGACGTGTCCCGGTGCGGGTTCCATCAATTCTGGAGCCTCACATGAACGCTGTTCTCAAACCGCTGCACAACGACCAGTACGCCGTCGCCGACCTGTCGCTCGCCGACTGGGGCCGCAAGGAAATCAAGATCGCCGAGACCGAGATGCCCGGCCTGATGGCGATCCGCCAGGAGTTCGCCGCCAGCCAGCCGCTCAAGGGCGCGCGCATCACCGGCTCTCTGCACATGACCATCCAGACCGCCGTGCTGGTGGAGACGCTGCAGGCGCTGGGCGCGCAGGTGCGCTGGGCCTCGTGCAACATCTTCAGCACGCAGGACCACGCCGCCGCCGCGCTGGTGGCCACCGGCACGCCGGTGTTCGCCTACAAGGGCGAAACGCTGACCGACTACTGGGACTACACGCACCGCATCTTCGAGTTCGGCGCGAAGGGCACCGATGGTGAAGGCCCGAACATGATCCTCGACGACGGCGGCGACGCCACGCTGCTGATGCACCTGGGCAAGCGCGCCGAGAAGGATGCCTCCGTGCTGGCCAACCCGGGCAGCGAGGAAGAGACCTGCCTGTTTGCTGCGATCAAGGCCAAGCTGGCGCAGGACCCGAGCTGGTACTCGCGCAAGAGCGCGCAGATCATCGGCGTCACGGAGGAGACGACGACCGGCGTGCACCGTCTGAAGGAAATGTCGGCCAAGGGCACGCTGATGTTCCGTGCCATCAACGTGAACGACAGCGTCACGAAGAGCAAGTTCGACAACCTGTACGGCTGCCGCGAGTCGCTGGTCGACTCGATCAAGCGCGCCACCGACGTGATGGTCGCCGGCAAGGTCGCCTGCGTGGCCGGCTATGGCGATGTGGGCAAGGGCTCGGCGCAGGCGCTGCGCGCGCTGTCGGCGCAGGTGTGGGTCACCGAAATCGACCCGATCAATGCGCTGCAGGCGGCGATGGAAGGCTACAAGGTCGTGACGATGGAGTACGCCGCCGACAAGGCCGACATCTTCGTCTCGGCCACTGGCAACAAGAACGTCATCCGCTACGAGCACATGGCGGCGATGAAGGACGAGGCCATCGTCTGCAACATCGGCCACTTCGACAACGAGATCGACGTCGCCTCGCTGGCCCAGTGCCAATGGGACGAGATCAAGCCGCAGGTCGACCACGTGATCTTCCCGGACGGCAAGAAGATCATCCTGCTGGCCAAGGGCCGGCTGGTGAACCTGGGTTGCGCGACCGGCCACCCGAGCTTCGTGATGTCGTCGTCGTTCGCGAACCAGACGATCGCGCAGATCGAGCTGTTCACGCACAGCGACTACTACGAGCAGGGCAAGGTCTACGTGCTGCCCAAGCACCTGGACGAGAAGGTGGCGCGCCTGCACCTGAAGAAGGTCGGGGCGATGCTGACCGAGCTGACCGACGAGCAGGCCGAGTACATCGGGGTGCCCAAGCAGGGTCCGTACAAGGCCGACAGCTACAGGTACTGATCGCGAGCGGGTCAAGCCCATGCGCGCCGACCAGCTGCTGGTGCAGCGCGGTCTGGCCCCTTCGCGCTCGGCCGCACAGCGGCTGATCGCGCAGGGCGCGGTGCGCTGGCTCGGGCCCGCCGGCTGGGCGGTGCCGCGCAAAGCCGGCGACGAGCTGCCAGCGGACTGCGAGCTTCAGCTCACCGACGATGCCGAGCTGCGCTGGGTGTCGCGCGGCGGACTGAAGCTGGAGGGTGCGCTGACGCACACCGGCATCGATGTCACCGGCCGCACCTGCCTCGACGTCGGCCAGAGCACCGGTGGCTTCACCGACGTGCTGCTGCAGCGCGGCGCGAAGCGGGTGGTCGGCATCGACGTCGGCCACGGCCAGCTGCACCCGCGGCTGCGCGGCGATGCGCGCGTGGTGGCGCTGGAGGGCGTCAATGCGCGCCATCTGGACGCGGCCGGGCTGCCCGAGACATGCTACGGCCTGATCGTCGGCGACCTGTCGTTCATCTCGCTGGCGCTGGTGCTGCCGGTGCTCGCGCCGCTGCTCGATTCCGGCGGCAGCGAGTTGCTGATGCTGGTGAAGCCGCAGTTCGAGTTGCAGCCGGCCGACATCGGCAAGGGCGGCATCGTGCGCGACGAAGCCGCCTATGCGCGCGTCGAGGCGCGCATCCGCCAGGCCTGCGCCGGCAGTGGCCTGGAAGTGACCGACTGGTTCGAGAGCGCCGTCGCCGGCGGCGATGGCAACCGAGAGTTCTTTGTGCGGGCGCACCGAGGTGGCGGCGCCCAGGAGACCGACCATGGATGAGATCCGACTGTCCGTTCCGGTGAGCTTCGAGTTCTTCCCGCCCAACACGCTGGTGGGCAGCGATAAGCTGCGCACAGTGGTGCAGGAACTCGCGGCGACGAAACCTGAGTTCTTCAGCGTGACCTACGGTGCCGGCGGCTCCACGCGCGAGAAGACCCTGGCCACGGTCGGCGAGATCGCGGCGATGGGCTTCGAGGCGGCGGCCCACCTGTCCTGCGTGGGCTCGACCCGCGAGGGCATCGCCCAGATCCTCGCCACGTTTCGCGAGCGCGGCATCCACCGGCTCGTCGCGCTGCGCGGCGACCTGCCCAGCGGCACTGCCACCGCCGGCGAGTTCCGCTTCGCCAGCGAACTGGTGTCTTTCATCCGCGAGACCGAGCCCGACCACTGGCACATCGAGGTGGCAGCCTATCCCGAGTACCACCCGCAGCAGCGCTATGCGATGCGCGACCTGCAGCACTTCGCCGACAAGGTGCAGGCCGGTGCGGACTCGGCCATCACGCAGTTCTTCTTCAACCCGGACGCCTACTTCCACTTCGTCGACGAGGTGCGCTCCCTGGGCGTGACGGTGCCGATCGTGCCGGGCATCATGCCCTTCCACAATTACGCGCGCATCGCGCAGTTCGCCGCGCGCGACGGCATCGAGATCCCGCGCTGGGTGGCGCTGAAGATGGAAGGCTTCATGGACGATGCCGCATCGATCCGCGCCTTTGGCCTGGACGTGATCACGCGTTTGTGCGAGCGCCTCATCGACGGCGGCGCGCCCGGCATCCACTTCTACACGCTCAACCAGTCGGCGCTCCCGCTCGAGATCTGCAGAAGGCTGGCGCGGCCCGATTGAGCCGCCTCAGGATGCGTTCGCGGCAGCGTTGCGCCGACGGCACAGGCGCCGGAAGAGATTGATGCGCCGCAACAAATAACCCTTCTGGCAGTAGTGAAATTCCTGTCGAGGAAATCACCTCGCTTCGACAGGAAATCACCATGAACCGCAAGACCTTCCAACGCGCCGCCCTCGCTCTCGCCGTTGCCGGCGGCTTCGCGCTTCCCATGCTTGCCCAGGCGCAGAGCACCCCGTGGATGGTGCGCGTGCACGCGCTCAGCCTCGACAGCGCGAACAAGGATGGCACCGGCCTCGACCTGACCGTGAACAACAAAGTGTTCCCGGAAGTCGATGTCTCCTATTTCTTCACGCCGAACCTGGCGGCCGAGTTGGTGCTCACCTACCCGCAGAAGCACACGGTGAAGGCCGGCGACACCGAGATCGGCTCGTTGAAGCACCTTCCGCCGACACTCTCGGCGCAGTACCACTTCACCGACATGGGCGCTTTCAAGCCCTACGTCGGCGCCGGTCTGAACTACACGCGCTTCTCCAGCATCGACCTGCCCGCCGGCGTGGAGATCGACAAGAACAGCGTCGGCCTCGCCGTGGGCGCCGGCTTCGACTACGAGATCCAGAAGAACATCTACTTCAACGTCGACGTGAAGAAGGTGCAGATCAAGACGACGGTCAGCGTCGGCGGCACGGACATCGGCGACTTCAAGGTCGATCCGCTGCTGGTCGGCGTGGGCGTCGGCTTCCGCTTCTGAGTCAACCACGGTGGCAGCGCAGGAGCGGCCGAGCGCCGTGCCGCTCCCGGGCCGGTCGGCCACTCCCCGGGGGGGATCGGCCGGCGTCTCGACGGCCGAGGGGCCGACGATTCACACCAGCGGCTTGCTCCAGCTGACGCCATCCTCGGTGAGCATGGCGTCGAGCACGAAGTCCTGCTCGGTGGGCAGCAGCAGCGGCAGGAAGCCGTGCGAGTAGCTGACCCCGACCGTGACCGGACGGGGCCGGATCGAGCGCAGCGTGCGGTCGAAGAAGCCGCCCCCGTAGCCGAGGCGCACCCCGCCCGGCCCGAACCCGAGACAAGGCACGACGAGGAGTTCGGGCACGAATTCCTCCGTGTCCTTCGGCTTGGGGATGTCGTAGGCATCCAGTTCCATCGGGCAACCGGGATACCACACGTGGAAGCGCAGCGAGCCGGTCTCGCGGTCCTTCACCGGCAGGCCGATGCGCCGCGCCACGCCCTCCGGTGCGCCTTCGGTCCAGCGGTACAGCGCCGGCAGGGGATCGAACTCACCCTTGATCGGCCAGTAGGCGCCGATCGTGCGTTCCGGCCGGCCCACCAGCCAGACGCGTAGAACGCTCTGCAGCGCCACCGCACGCTCGAGCCGGTCGGGCAGGGCCTGGCGGGCGGCGACCAGTCGCTTGCGCAGGGCATCTCGTTCGGTGGGCAGCATGGCGCGAGGGGGAAGCCGGCGGAAGCGCGATTGTGCAAGACTGCCGCATGGCCGCCGACCGTGAACTCGTGGCGCACTGCCTCGAACTGCTCGCGCCCATGGGCCATGCGCGTGCGAGGCGCATGTTCGGCGGCCATGGCCTGTACGTCGACGACATCTTCATCGCGCTGATCGCCTTCGGCCGCCTCTACCTCAAGGCCGACATGCAGACACGCGGGCGCTTCGAGGCCGCCGGCTGTCAGCCCTTCGTCTACGAAGGGCAGGGCAAGCCGGTGACGATGGCTTACTTCAGCGCGCCCGAGGACGCGATGGAGTCGCCCGCCTTCATGCAGCCGTGGGCGCGATTGGCGCTCGAGGCGGCGCTGCGCGGCAGGGCCGCCAAGGCGGCGAAGAAGGCGCCGGCGAAGCCTCGCAGGGGCAGCCGCTGAAGCAGCGACGGCCGGGCCCGCCAACGCAGCGAGGCACCCTCGCCCCGGTTCCAGGACTCGACCACCACATCCTGCGCGTCGGCCAGCGGCAGAGTCTCGCCGGGCGACAGCACCCGGTCGGGGTCGCCGCAGGAACCGGTCAGCCACACGCGGCCGCGCAGCACGGTCAGTTCGCCCGCGCCCAAGCCCACTCGGCGGGCCTCGCCCGGGGTCAGGAAAAGAACTGCATCCTTTTGCGCATTCATCATCAATCTCCTTCTCGTCACGGTACGATATTCGTCGTTTCTGCAGGGAAACTCCAATGACTTCGCGATCCACGATTGATGCGCGTTTGATATGAATACGCCGCGGCGCCGCCCCCTCTCGCTGAGCTACTTGCGTGCCTTCGAGGCGGTGGCTCGGCTGTCCAGCTTCAGCGATGCCGCCGACGAGTTGTTCGTCACCCAGTCGGCGATCAGCCGCCAGATCAAGGCCCTGGAGGAGGAACTCGGGGCGGCGCTGTTCGTGCGCGGCACACGCCACGTCGAGACAACGCAGGACGCGCAGATCCTGTTGCGCACCGTCGAGCCCTGGCTCGCTCGCCTCGACGCCGGCGTACGGCAGATCCGCGAGAAGCACAGCCGCCAGCGCGTCAGCGTGACCACCTTCGCCTCGTTCGCATCGCTGTGGCTGCTGCCGCGCATCGAGGCCTTCCAGCGCGACCACCCGGACATCGATATTCGCGTCTCGGCGCACGACTCGCTGGCCGACCTCGACGACCCCGAGCTCGACCTCGCGCTGCGCTACTGCAGCCCGGCGCAGGCGCCGGCCGGCGCGCTGCGCCTGTTCGGCGAGACGCTCACGCCGGTAGTCAGCCGGTCGCTGATGGCGCAGATCGAAACCGGCCGGGCACCGCCGCTGGCGCGTCCGGCCGACCTCGCCCAGCACACGCTCGCCGAGGAAGACGACAACAAGGCGAGCACCGAGTACCTGAGCTGGCGGCACTGGCTCGCCCAGCACGGCGAAGCTGCGCTGCAGCCGCGCCGCTGGCTGTACCTCAACTTCACCTACCAGCAGGTGCAGGCGGCACTGGCCGGCCAGGGCGTGGCGCTGGCGCGCGTGGCCCTGGTCTACGAGGCGCTGGCGCGCGGCGAACTGCTCGAGCCCTTCGGCATGGCCGGCCGCACCACCAGCCCCTACTGCTACTGGCTGATCGCTTCGGCGGCGAGCCGCGCGCGGGCCGAGGTGCGGCAGTTCTGCGAGTGGGTGGAAGCCCAGGCAGCGCTGACGCGCGCCGCCATCGGTGAGGCCGCCGCCGAGGCTACGCCACGCCCTGCTCGGTGACGATCAGCGACAGCGGGATGTCGTGCGGCTGCGGCACGAAGTCCTCGGCGCCGAGTTCGCTGAATGCCCAGGCCACACCCACGGCGGTGACATGCGGGTGGGCGGCGAGGAATCGATCGAAATAGCCGCCGCCATAGCCGAGGCGATAGTGGCCGGCGGCGAATCCCACGCAGGGCACCAGCACGACGTCGGGCACCACGACGGGGCCGGCCGCACTGGCGATGCCGCACTCGTCCGGCACCATCGCCGCCCGGCGATCCCACTGCCGGTAGTGCATCTCGCGGTGCTCGCGCAGGCAGTACGGCAATGCCCATGGCAACTTGTCGCAATAGGAGTCGGCGCCGAGTGCAACCACTGCGTTAAATTCGGATCGTATCGAGGCATACAGGCCCAGACACTCGGGCTCCAGCTGAGTGATGACTTGCGTCAAGTGGCGCGCCAGGGCGGCCTGCGCGTCGGCGTAGCCGGACGACAAGGCAAACTGCTGGCGCTGGGCACGCAGCTTCGTGCGCAGATCGGCGCGCGAGGATGGGATCTCGACCAAGAAGAACGGGAACGACGTTGAAGCAAGCGGGAATGGCCAAGGCAGTATATGGGCGAGGCATCGCCGGCGAATGGCGGCGCGCAGCCTGGCTCATGGTGGTGGGCGCAGGGCTGGCCATGCCGTTGACCGCCTCGTCGGCGCCCAGCGATGCGCCGATCGTCGAGGCCCGCGAGGCGCTGAACCGGAAGGACGCCAATGCCCTGGTCGTCGCCCGCGCCGCCGCCGTCGCCGCCGGTCACCCCCTGGCGATGTGGGCGGACTACTTCGAGCTGAGCAACCGCCTTGCCGAGGCGCAGCAGTCCGAGCTCGATGCCTTCTACGCCCGCTGGCCGGGCACCTACGTCGAGGACCGGTTGCGCAACGACTGGCTGCTGGAACTCGGCAAGCGCCGCGATTGGGCCAATTTCGCTGTCGAGTACCCGCGCTTCCGCATGAACGACGACCGCGAGGTTCGCTGCTACGCGCTGATGCTCGACCATCAGGCCGGAAAGGACGTGCGCAAGCAGGCCCTCGACGCGTGGCTCGCGCAACGCGATGCCGACGAAGGCTGCGCGCTGATGGCCGCGACGCTGGTCGATGCGAACCGGTTCGGTAGCGCCGAGGTCTGGCGCAAGGCGCGCTTTGCGGTCGACGCCGGCCGACCGAAGGCGGCACGGCAGGCGCTGGCGCTGCTCAGCGTGAACACGGCCAGCAGCGTGGGCGAACTGACCGACAACCCGATGCGCTACCTGGTCCGGAACGCCTCGGCCTCGTCGCGCCCCGGCGCCGAGCTGGCCACCCTGGCGCTGATGCGGCTCGCCACCAACGACCCCGACGCCGCCGCCCTGCAACTCGACGAGCGCTGGGAACGCGCGCTCCCGCCTGACCTCGCCGCCTGGGCCTGGGCCAGCGCGGGCAAGCAGGCCGCGCTCAAGCTGCTGCCCAGCGCCACCGACCACTTCCAGCGCGCCGCGCTGCGCGCCAGCCGCGACGGCGCCGAGCCCGACTGGCCGGACGACACCCTGGCCTGGAAGGTGCGGGCTGCGCTTCGCGCCAACGACGGCCGTGGCCGCTGGCAGCAGGTGATGCAGGCCATCAACGCGATGGGCGCCGAGCAGCAGCGCGATCCGGCCTGGGTGTACTGGAAGGCACGCGCCCTCCAGGCCCTGGCGCCGAACTCGCAGGAAGACGAAGGCATGCGCGTGCTCGCTGCCGAGTTGCTCGGCAGCATCGCCGGGCACATGCACTTCTACGGCAAGCTCGCCGCCGAAGACTTGGGACGGCCCCTGGTGCTGCCGCCCAAGCCGGCGCCGCTGACCGCCGAGGAAACCGATGCCGCGCGCAGCCATCCCGGACTCACGCGCGCACTGCAGCTCATCGCCCTCGGCCTGCGCAGCGAGGGCGTGCGCGAGTGGAACTTCTCGCTGCGCGGCATGGGCGACCGTGAACTGCTCGCCGCCGCGCAGCGCGCTTGCGACGCCGAGGTGTGGGACCGCTGCATCAACACCAGCGATCGCACGCGCGGCGAAATCGACATCGACCAGCGCTTCCCGATGCCCTTCCGTGAGCAGGTCCTCGCGCGCGCGAAGGAGATCGACCTCGACCCGAGCTATGTCTTCGGACTGATCCGCCAGGAATCGCGCTTCATCATGGATGCGCGCTCGCACGTGGGCGCCTCGGGTCTGATGCAGATCATGCCGGCCACCGCGCGCTGGACGGCACGGAAGATCGGGCTCGACTACCGGCAGGACATGATCACCGACCGCGAAGTCAACCTGCGCCTGGGTACGAGCTACCTGAAGCTCGTGCTCGATGACTTCGGCGGCTCGCAGGCGATGGCGGCGGCGGCCTACAACGCCGGGCCGAACCGGCCACGCCGCTGGCGCGAGGGGCCGGTGCTCGAAACGGCGGTGTGGGCAGAGAACATCCCATTCAACGAGACGCGCGACTACGTCAAGAAGGTGCTGAGCAACGCCACCTACTATGCGGCCATCATCAGCGGTCGGACGCCGTCGCTCAAGGAACGCCTCGGTGCGACGGTGGGGCCGCGCGACGCTTCGGCGCCGACCGCAGACAAGGACCTTCCCTGACCCCCGCCCGCTCGCGCGGGCCGACCTGGAAGAACCACATGATCGAGAACATCCTGGTGCTCGGCGGGACCGGCTTCGTGGGCCGCAGCGTGTGCGAGAAACTGGTGGAGCGCAGCGGCGGCGCCGGCGGGCGCATCCTCGTGCCGACGCGGCACCCCGAGCGCGGCAAGCACCTGCAGATGCTGCCCACGCTGCAACTGCTGCCGGCCGACCTCCACGACGATGCGCAGCTCGCGCGGCTGGTGTCGGGCTGCGACGCGGTGATCAACCTGGTCGCCGTGCTGCAGGGCGACGAGCGCCGCTTCCAGCAGGTCCACGTGGAGCTGCCGCGACGCTTGGCGCAGGCCTGCCGCGCGGCGGGCGTGCGGCGCCTGGTGCACGTGAGTGCGCTGGGTGTGGGCGCCAGCGCGCCCAGCCGATACCTGCGCTCCAAGGCGGCCGGCGAGCAGGCGCTTGCCGAAGCCAGTCTGGACCTGACCGTGCTGCGGCCTTCGGTGATCTTCGGCGCGCACGACCGGCTGCTCAATCTCTTCGCCACGCTGCAATCGGTCGCGCCCTTCGTGCCGCTGGCCGGCGCCGAGTCGCGCTACCAGCCGGTCTGGGTGGACGACGTCGCCACGGCGATCGTGCGCTGCCTCGACGACGCGTCGACGATCGGCAAGGTCTACGAATGCGCCGGCCCCGACGTCTTCACCCTGCGCGAACTGGTGCAGTCCGCCGGCCGATGGGCGGGCTGCCCGCGGCCGGTGATCGGCCTGCCGGGCGGCCTGGCGACGCTGCAGGCCATGCTGATGGAGCTGCTGCCCGGCGAGCCGCTGATGTCGCGCGACAACCTGGCGTCGATGACCGTGCCCAGCGTCGCCAGCGGCACGCTGCCCGGCCTCGACGCCCTGGGCATCCGATCCACCGCGCTGGCCGCCGTCGCGCCCCAGTACCTGGCACCCGGCCAGGGGCCGGCCCGACTGGACGCCTGGCGCGCGCGAGCGCGGCGCACCTGAGGCTTCCGCGCGATGTGCGCCGCGCATGGCGGCGATGCGCATCCGTCACCCCGGCATGCGCCGTCGGCGGCTAGCATGGCAGGACACCCCCATCCCGGAACCGCCATGCAGCTCTTCATCGGCAACAAGAACTACTCGTCCTGGTCGATGCGCCCCTGGGTGCTGATGACGCAGGCCGGCATCCCCTTCGACGAGGTGAAGATCCGCTTCGACGCCTTCACGCCGGGGTCGAGCTTCAAGACCGAACTCGCGAAGCACACGCCGGCCGGCCGCGTGCCGGTGCTGGTGGACGACGGATTCACGGTGTGGGACACGCTGGCCATCGCGGAGTACCTCGCCGAACGCTTTCCGGACAAGCCGCTCTGGCCGGAGGATGCGAAAGCCCGTGCCCGCGCGCGCAGCGTCTGCGCCGAGATGCACGCCGGCTTCGGCGCGCTGCGAAGCCACTTCCCGATGAACGTCGAGGCACGCCTGCCCGAGGTCGGCGCGCGCGTGCTCGCCGAGCAGCCGGCCGTGCGTGGCGACCTCGCGCGCATCGTGTCGATGTGGAGCGAACTGCTGCAGCAGCACGGAGGGCCCATGCTGTTCGGCCGCTTCGGCATCGCCGACGCCTACTTCGCGCCGGTGGTGATGCGGCTGACCACCTACGCGCCGCCCCTGCCCTCCGCGATTGCCGAGTACATGCAACGCGTGCGGGCCCTGCCCGGCGTGGCCGCCTGGGTGAAGGACGCGCTGGCCGAGCAGGACTTCCTCGACTTCGAGGAGCCCTACCGCACGCACCGCTGAGCCCGGTCCGGGGCGGCGCATACACTGCCGCCGCATGAAGGTGTACCTGGTCGGCGGCGCGGTGCGCGATGAGTTGCTAGGCCGTGCGTCGGGCGACCGTGACTGGGTGGTGGTCGGCGCCACCCCCATCGAGATGATCGAGGCCGGCTTCGAGCCGGTGGGTCGCGACTTCCCGGTCTTCCTGCATCCCGAGACCCATGAGGAATACGCGCTGGCGCGCACCGAGCGCAAGACGGCGCCGGGCTACCACGGCTTCGCCTTCCATGCCGCGCCCGAGGTCACGCTCGAGGAGGACCTGGCGCGCCGCGACCTGACGATCAACGCGATGGCGCGCGACGAAGACGGCGCGCTCCTCGACCCCTACGGCGGCCGGCACGACCTGTCGCAGCGCGTGCTGCGACACGTCTCGCCCGCCTTCGCCGAGGACCCGGTGCGCATCCTGCGCCTGGCGCGCTTCGCGGCACGCTTCCACGATTTCTCGGTGGCGCCGCAGACGGTGAGGCTGATGCGCGGCATGGTGGACGCCGGCGAGGTCGATGCGCTGGTCGCCGAGCGCGTCTGGCAGGAGCTCGCCCGCGGGCTGATGGAAGCACGGCCCAGCCGCATGTTCGAGGTGCTGCGCGACTGCGGCGCGCTCGAACGGCTGCTGCCCGAGGTCGACCGTCTCTGGGGCGTGCCGCAGCGGCCCGACTACCACCCGGAGATCGACACCGGCGTGCACCTGATGATGGTGCTGGACATGTCGGCGCGCCTCGCGGCCAGCCTGCCAGTGCGCTTCGCCTGCCTGGGCCATGACCTCGGCAAGGGCACGACGCCCGCCGACGTGCTGCCGCGGCACCTCGGCCACGAGACGCGCAGCGTGACGCTGGTGCGCGGCCTGTGCGAGCGCTGGAAGGTGCCCACGGATTGCCGCGAACTCGCCGAGGTGGTGGCGCGCGAGCACGGCAACGTGCATCGCAGCGAAGGGCTCGACGCCAAGGCGGTGTTGCGGCTGCTGGAACGCTGCGATGCACTGCGCCGCCCGGAGCGCTTCGACGAACTGCTGCTCGCTTGCGAATGCGATGCGCGGGGACGCCTGGGCAAGGCGGAGGAGCCCTACCCGCAGCGTGACCGACTGGCGAGCGCCTTGCTTGCCGCTCAGGCCGTGGACACGGGTCCGGTCGCCGAGGCCGCGGCGGCACGCGGCCTGAAGGGGCCTGCGATCGGCGATGCGGTGCGCGAGGCTCGCGCGCAGGCGATCGCCGCCCGGCTCGGCTAGATCAATGCGCCGATCGCCATCGCGATCAGGCTGAGCAGCAGGCTGCTCGCGATCGGCAGGTGCCACTCACGGCCACGCCAGCGGAAGCTGAAGTCGCCGGGCAGCCGGCCGAGGCCGATGCGGCGCAGCCAGACGACCAGGCCCTGGAAGAGCACGAAAGCGAGCAGGAAGACGATGAGCCAGCGCATGGGTCGGCCTCACAGGGTGTGGGTACGGTCGCCGGTCGAAAAGCCGATCGGCTCGATGTCGATGCCCTTGGCCAGGCCGATCACCTTGAACAGTTCGCCCATCTCGTGCTCGGTGAGCAGCTTCTGCGCGTTCGCCGTCGTGCGCAGGTCGGCGCCCTGCAGCAGTTCGAGCAGGCCGCAGTTCATCAGGAAGTGTGCCTGCGTGGTGTAGCCGATCACGTCGAGGCCGGCATCCTGCGCCGCCAGCGCGATGCCGGTGAAATCGACATGGGCGGTGATGTCCTTTTCGCCCACGTCGCTCAATGGGGCGTCGTCGCTGCGATGCGCCCGGTGGCACATCAACGTGCCGCCGCGGCGCTGCGGGTGGTAATACTCGGCCTCGGGGAAGCCGTAGTCGACGAAGAAGGCCGCGCCGCGCTCCAGCCTTTCGGCCAGCGTAGCGACGAAGGCACGCGCCTGCGCATGGATCTCGGTGACGGTGCCAGGCGCGAACGCCGCGTCGACAGGAGGGCGCAGCGCGGTCGGCCGATCGGCCCAGGTGAGGCGATCACCGTCCAGCGACACGCCGCGTTCGAGCCAGCACTCGCCGTCGAAGTGCAGCAGTTGCACCGGCATCGCGTCGAGCACTTCGTTGCCGACGATCACGCCCTGCAGCAGGGGCGGCCATTCGTCGACCCAGCGCACCCGGTCCGAAAAGGGCGCGAGCCGCTCGCGCTGCCGCTCGCGCAGCGAGCCCGACAGCTCGACGAGGGTGTAGCGCTGCACGCGCTCGCCCAGCGCTTCGAGCAGCTGCGCGGCCAGTGCGCCCGAGCCGGCACCGAACTCCCACACCTCCGCACTGCCGGCGGCCTCCAGCGCCTGCGCCACCTGGCGGGCGAGGGCGCGGCCGAACAGCGGCGACAGCTCGGGGGCGGTGACGAAGTCGCTGCCGGAAGCGGGCAGCATGCCGAACTTGCGGCTGGCGCGGCTGTAGTAGCCGAGGCCGGGTTCGTACAGCGCCATGGCCATGAAGCGATCGAAGCCGATCCAGCCGCCGCCCGCGGCGATGGCCTCGCGAATGCGCCGGCGCAGGGCCGCCGATACACTGTCGCCCTCGTTCTGTTGCATCGCCGCATTGTAGGAAGCCATGCCCTCCCGGCCCGTCGCACTGGTCACCGGCGCCGCCCGTCGCATCGGGCGGGCGATCGCACTCGACCTGGCGACACATGGCCACGACGTCGCGCTGCACTGCCACAGGCCCTCCGATGACTCGGCACGGACGCTGGCCGAGCTGCGCGCGCTGGGGGCACGCGCCGAGCTCTTCGCCGCCGATCTGGCCGACGAGGCGGCCTGCCGCGCGCTCATGCCGGCGGTGGCCGAGGCCTTCGGCCGTGTCGATGCGCTGGTCAACAATGCCTCGCGCTTCGCCTATGACGATGCGGCAAGCTTCGGCCATGCCGAGATGGAAGCTCACTGGCGCGTCAATGCGGCGGCCCCCATCCTGCTGACACGCGCCCTGCACGATCAGCTGTGCAGACGCGAGGCAGACGGCTGCGTGGTCAACCTGCTCGACCAGAAGCTGGACAACCCCAACCCCGACTACTTGTCGTACACGCTTTCCAAGGCGGCCCTGCACAGCGCGACGGTGATGCTTGCGCAGGCCCTGGCGCCGCGGCTGCGCGTGTGCGGCGTGTCGCCCGGCGTGACGCTGCTTTCCGGCGAGATGAGCGAGGCCGACTTCGCCAGCGCCCACCGTCTCACGCCGCTGCGGCGCTCGTCGACGCCACAGGACATTGCCCACGCCGTGCGCTACCTGATCGAGGCGAGCGCGGTGACCGGCACCACGCTGCTGGTCGACGGCGGCCAGCACCTGGTGGCCCAACCGCGCGATGTCGCCTTCCTCGTCAAGACCCCCTGACCATGCAGAGCCTGCTCAACCACGCCAGCCTGATGGACTGCAGGCGCCTGTTTCTGCGCGACTACGAGGTGCGCATGAACATCGGCGTACACGATTTCGAGAAGCAGGGCGAACAGCGCGTGCTGATCAACGTCGACCTGTACGTGCCGCTGGCGCTGTCGACACCGACGCACGACGACCTCGACGAGGTGGTGGACTACGACTTCATCCGCCGCAGCATCAGCGCTCGGCTGGCGCGCGGCCACGTCCACTTGCAGGAGACGCTGTGCGACGACGTGCTGGCGATGATGCTCGCCCATCCCAAGGTGCGCGCCGCGCGCGTGTCCACCGAGAAGCCCGATGTGTATCCCGACTGCGATGCGGTCGGGTGTGAAGTGTTCGCAATGAAGGAGCCGGCATGAGCGCGGTGCTCGACGACCCGAAGGCGGCTGCGAAGGCTGCCCATGAAACCAACAAGCTGTCGAAACGGTTGCACCGCCTGGTCGGCCAGGCGATCGCCGACTTCAACATGATCGAGGACGGCGACAAGGTCATGGTCTGCGTCTCCGGCGGCAAGGACAGCTACGCGCTGCTGGACATCCTCATCAACCTGCGCCAGCGCGCGCCGATCCGGTTCGACCTCGTTGCCGTCAACCTCGACCAGAAGCAGCCGGGCTTTCCGGCTCACGTGCTGCCCGAGTACCTGAACAGCCGCGACGTCCCGTTCCACATCGAGAACCAGGACACCTACTCGATCGTCAAGCGCCTCATCCCGGAGGGCCAGACGATGTGCAGCCTGTGCTCGCGCCTGCGCCGCGGCATCCTGTACCGCGTGGCCGGGGAGCTCGGCGCGACCAAGATCGCGCTCGGCCACCACCGCGACGACATGCTGCAGACGCTGTTCATGAACATGTTCTTCAACAGCCGGCTGAAGGGCATGCCGCCCAAGCTGGCCAGCGACGACGGCAATCACATCGTCATCCGCCCGCTCGCCTATGTCGCCGAGACCGACCTGGAGCGCTGGGCGGCGCACCGCCAGTTCCCCATCATCCCCTGCACGCTGTGCGGCAGCCAGGACAACCTGCAGCGCGTGCAGATGAAGAAGATGCTGCGCGAATGGGAGCGCCAATACCCCGGGCGGCTGGACAACATCTTCACCGCGATGGGAAACATCGTTCCCTCGCACATGATGGATCGCAAGCTCTACCCGTTCACCACGCTGCACACTAGCGGCAAGGTCAACCCGGACGGGGACCGTGCGTTCGACGAGGACGAGGACTGCGCGACACCGGCCACCGCCCCCATCCGCGTCCACCGCGACGACTGAGGTACGACAGATTCCAGGAGGCGCTCACCATGATCCGCACCCTGATGCTCCTCATCGGCACCGCCATGCTGGCCGGTTGCGCATCGCTGAACAGCCTGACCAGCGAGGTGTCGAGCTACAGCGTCTGGCCGGCCGATCGCAAGCCGGGCAGCTACGCCTTCGAGCGCCTGCCTTCGCAACAGTCGCGTCCGCAGCAGCAGCAATTGCTGGAGGACAGCGCCCGCCGCGCGCTGGAGACAGCTGGCTTCACGCCCGTCGCCGAGGGTCAGGCCAGCGAGTTCGTCGTCCAGCTCGGTGCGCGCGTCAGCATCACCGAGCAGTACTACGACGATCCGTTCTGGTGGCGCGGCGGCCTGTACTACTACCGCTTCGCGCGGCCCTGGCCCTACTACGGCGTGGGAGCCGCCATCCCGACCACCACCTACGAACGCGAGGTCGCCGTGCTGATCCGCGATCGCAAGAGCGGCCAGCCGCTGTACGAGACACGCGCCAGCAACGACGGCGCCTCGTCGGCGATCAAGTCGCTGTTGCCGGCGATGTTCGAGGCGGCAATGAAGGACTTTCCGGCCGGCAGCGTGACGCCTCGGCGCGTGACCACCGAGATCAGCCCGCCCTGAGCTTCGCGGCCGGCCTGCGCCTCAGTCCGGCGTTGCCGCCAGGGCGCGCAAGTCCGTCTCCCAGCCCTTGAGCTTTGCCGCCGCGGCTTGGCGCTGCGCCAGTGTGGTGCTGTTGTGCAGGCTGGCCACGAAGCTGCAGTTGTAGGTCTGCAGCCGCTCCTGGTAGCGCCGGTAACCTTCGCGCGGCGACCGAGACACGCGCTCGACCTGGGCGCGCAGCGCGGCCAGCGCCGCGTCGCGCGAGGCGGACTCGCCGCTCAGGCGCCGCAGCATCTGCAGCGTTTCCTGCTGGCGCTGCAGGCGCTCCGCATGCCAGGTTTCGGCGTCGAAAGGCGATGCCTCCAGAAGACTCTCGACGAGAGCGCGCTGCGCGTCGTCGAGCGGACCGTAGAGGATCTCGACCCGATCCAGCGTGCGTTCGACGGCACGCTCGCGCCGTTTGGCCGGATCCGGATTCAGGAAGTCGCTGCGGAACTCCTCGTTCAGCCGCGCATAGCGCTGCTCGACATGCGCGAGCTGCCGCGCCGTCAGCGTCGGGATCAGTTCCGCGGCATAAGGCAGCATCTCATCGACTGCCCGCTCGCCGCGTCGGCGCAGCTCCGCCCACCAGCGGCAGACGCGGTCTGGCGAGGTGTCCGCCAGTACGTCAGCGCGGGCGCGGACGAGCAGCTCGGCGTAATCCGGCAACTGCGTGCGGCGGTGCCAGGCGAACCACTGCTCGAGCCTGTCGCGCGTGCGGCGCGCCTGCGCATCATCGAAGTCTGCGTAGCCGTCCAGCCACCAGAAGACCAGCTCGGGTGCCTGGTTGTAGCCGAATCGGACCGCACTGCAGCCCGCCAGAACACCGGCGAGCGCGACCAGCGCCACCATAATGCGCAGTCTCGACACCACGTTCCGCAGGAACAAACGCGTCATGGCTCTGGACATCGTGATCATGGCCGCGGGCAAGGGAACCCGCATGAAGTCGACCCGGCCGAAGGTGCTGCACCGCCTGGCCGGTCGCAGTCTACTTGAGCACGTGCTCGACGCGGCCTCGTCGCTGCAGGCCGAGCGCACCGTGGTGGTCACCGGCCATGGCGCGGATCTGGTCGAGGCCGCGGTCCACGGGCCGGGCAGAGTGTTCGCCCGCCAGGAGCCGCAACTCGGTACCGGCCACGCCGTGCAGCAGGCCGCGCCGCATCTGCACGACGAGGGCACCACGCTGATCCTCAACGGCGACGTGCCACTGATCGAGCCCGACACCCTGCAGGGGCTGGTGCGCGCCTGCGGCGGCAAGGCCCTGGCGTTGCTGGCCGTGGTGCTGGACGACCCGAGCGGCTACGGCCGGCTGATCCGCAGCGGCGACCCTGTCGGCGGCACCATCGAAGGCATCGTCGAGCACAAGGACGCGACGCCGCAGCAGCGCCACATCCAGGAGGTCTACACGGGTGTGATGGCCGCGCCCACGGCCCATCTGAAGCGCTGGCTCGCCGCACTGAGCAACGACAACGCACAGCGCGAGTACTACCTCACCGACGTCGTGGCGATGGCCGTGGCCGACCATGTGTCGGTGGTCGCCACCCATGCGCACGACGAGACCGAGGTGCTGGGCATCAACAGCCCGGCGCAGCTCGCCGAGTTGGAGCGCCGCTACCAGCGGCGCGTGGCCGACGCGCTGATGGAAGCCGGCGTGCGTCTGGCCGATCCGTCACGCATCGACGTGCGCGGGACGCTGCTCTGTGGCCAAGACGTCGAGATCGACGTGAATTGCGTGTTCGAGGGTCGCGTCGAGCTGGGCGACAACGTGCGCATCGAATCGCACTGCGTGCTGCGCAACCTGCGCATCGAGGACAACGCAGTGGTGCACTCGTTCACCCACGCCGACGGCGAGAAGGCCGGCGCGCGCATCGGCCGAGGCGCGGAGGTCGGCCCGTTCGCGCGCCTGCGCCCCGGTGCCGACCTCGGCGAGGACGTGCACATCGGCAATTTCGTCGAGGTGAAGAACTCGGTGCTGGGCAAGGGTTCGAAGGCCAACCACCTCGCCTACCTGGGCGACGCCACAGTCGGCGAGCGCGTCAATTACGGAGCCGGCAGCATCACCGCGAACTACGACGGTGCCTACAAGCATCGCACCGTGCTCGGTGACGACGTGCACGTGGGCAGCAACTGCGTGCTGGTGGCGCCGATCACCGTCGGCGCCGGAGCGACCATCGGCGCGGGCTCCACCGTCGCGAAGGATGCGCCGGCAGGCCAGCTCACCGTGGCGCGCGCGAAGGCCGTGTCGCTCGACGGCTGGCGGCGCCCGGTCAAGGTCAAGAAGTAGCCGCGGCCGCGACGCGCCGTTCGGTTTCCCGGCGCGCCCGCGCCCAAGCCTCGAATTCGGCCACCGGCATTGCCGCGCCGATCAGCAGGCCCTGAATCTGCGCGCAGCCCTGTTGCGCAAGGAACTGCCGCTGCGCGTCCGTCTCGACACCCTCCGCGGTGACCGTCATGCCAAGACTCAGACCGAGCTGCACGATCGCGCGCGTGATCGCCGCCGAGTCGCGGTTGCCCGGCAGGTCGTGGATGAACGAGCGGTCGATCTTGATCTTGTCGATCGGCAGCTCCTTCAGGTGGCCGAGCGAGGAATAGCCGGTGCCGAAGTCGTCCACGGCAATGCCCAGGCCGATGGCCTTCAGCCGCAGCAAACGGTGTTTCACCTCACCGAGGTCGTCCATCAGCATGCGCTCGGTCAGCTCGAGCTCGAGCAGGCTCGCGGCCTGGCGCACGTCGCCGTCGTCGGCGAGCACCTGAGCGACCGCCTCGACGAAACCCACCGACTGGAATTGCACCGTCGACAGGTTGACGGCCACCGGCGCGATGCCGAGGCCCTGCGCGTGCCATCGCGCCGCGCAGCGCGCCGCCTCCTTCAGCGCCCATTGGCCCATCGGCAGCATCAAGCGCTGGCGCTCCGCCACCGGGATGAACTCGTCCGGCATCAGCAGGCCGCGCTCCGGGTGGTTCCAGCGCAGCAAGGCTTCGCAGGCGACCAGCACGTCGTCGCGCAGCCGCACCTGCGGCTGGAAGTAGAGCTCGAACTCGCCGCGCTCGAGCGCGTGAGCGAGCTGGCCCTCGAGCACCAGCGCCGCGTAGGCGCTGTCGGCCATGCCGCGATCGAAGAACTGGTGGTTGGCGCGACCGCGCGACTTGGCGAGGTACATCGCACTGTCGGCGTTCTTGATCAGCTCGTCGGGCGTGTTCGCATCGCCGGGGAAGAAGGCCACGCCGATGGATGGCGTGACCGAGATCGGCCGGCCCTCGGCGGTGACCGGCACCTCGATCGCGGAAAGAAGCTTGCGCGCCACCTCGTCGACGTCGTGGTGCTGCTGCTCCGCCGACGGGCCGCCGTGCAGCAGCACCATGAATTCGTCGCCGCCAAAGCGCGCCACGAGGTCGGTCACGCGCAGGCTGGCGAGGATGCGCGCCGATACCGTGCGCAGCAGCGTGTCGCCAACGAGGTGGCCGAGCGAGTCGTTGACACGCTTGAAGTGGTCGAGGTCGATGAACAGCAACGCCAGTCGCGTGCCTTCGGCCTCCGCTGCCGCCATGTGCTGCTGCAGTTGCTCCATGAACGACATGCGGTTGGGCAGGCCGGTCAGCGCGTCATGGTGCGCGAGGTGGTGGATGCGCGCCTGCGCCGCCTGGCGGTCGCGGATGTCGCGCACGATGGTCATGCGCATGCGCTCGCCGTTGCGCACCATGGTGCGCACGATGAACTCAACCGCGACGCGGTGGCCGGCCTTGTCGAGTATCACGCTCTCGTAGGCGGTCTCCTGGCCGGCATTCATCACCGCCGCGACACGCGACACATGGTCGGGCGCGATGAACTCCAGCACCGAGCGTCCCTTCAGTTCCTCCAGCGTGTAGCCCATCAGCGCGCACAGGGGAGGATTGGCATCGGTGATGAATCCGTCCTTGTGAAAGACGATGCCCTCCGCGCTGGCCTGCATGAACTTGGCGAGGCGCTCCTCCGATTCACGCACCGCGCGCTCGGAAAGCCGGTGCTTGGTGATGTCGGAAATCAGCACGAACGCGCCGACCGTGTCCCCCTGCTCGCCGACATGCGGCAACAGGTTGACGTCGATGAAGCGGCTGCTGCCATCGGGCTGCGGCAGCTGGCGCTCGTAGGAAGCCGCCTGCTGGTGCCGCAGCACCTGCTCGACGCGCGGCTGGATCTGGTCGGCTGCGCCCTGGCCGATCACCTCGGCGAAAGTCTTGCCGACAACCGAGCGCTCGTCGGTACCGAAGGTGCGCGCGTAGGCCTTGTTGGCGAACTCGCACTGGAAGTCACTGGCGCGGTAGTAGGCGATCAGCACCGGCACGTTGTCGGCGAGCAGGCGGAACAATGCGGCCTGCGCGCGCGCTTCGCTCTCTGCCTGCTTTGCCGCGCTGGCGTCGTGCAGCAGGCACAGCCAGCTCCGCGTCTTCGCGCACCAGCGGCAGGTCCACTCGACCCAGGCGACGCCAGCGACGAAGAGGGCCGTCGAGAAGTCGACGCGACGCGCCAGCAGGTCGAGCAGCTGGTGCCGGCTGTCCGCGGAAAGCAGTTCCTGCCACGCCCGGCCGAGCAGCCGGGCGGTGTCTCGCCGGGCGAAGGCGGCGAGGGCCGCGTTGACGTGCAGCGCGCCGCCCGCCTCGTCGAGCAGCATCACCATGCCCGGCAGCGCGTCCCAGGCCGCGGTCTCGGCGAGCGTGGGCATGTCGCCGGACCTCATGGCGATGCCGACCTCATCGTCTGCATGGCCAGGCAGAGGTCTTCCCATGCCTTGGCCTTGTCGTCGAGGTTGCGCAGCAGGTAGGCGGGGTGATAGGTCACGATCAAGGGCACGCCCTGGTAGCGATGCACGCGGCCCCGCAGCTTGCCGATCGCTTCGTTGCTGCGCAAGAGGCTCTGCACGGCGAAACGGCCCATGGCGAGAATGATGCGCGGTTTGACCAGTTCGACCTGGCGGATCAGGAACGGTTCGCACTGCGCCAGTTCCTCGGGCTCCGGGTTGCGGTTGCCCGGTGGACGGCACTTGATGGTGTTGGCGATGTAGACCTGGTGCGCCGCGTCGGCCTCGGCCCGCGTGAGGCCGATGGCGCGCAGCATGTTGTCCAGCAACTGGCCGGACTTGCCGACGAAGGGCTCGCCCTGGCGATCTTCCTGCTCGCCTGGCGCTTCGCCGACGACCATCCAGTGCGCGCCCGTGTTCCCGACGCCGAATACCGTCTGTCGCCGTCCTTCGCAAAGCTTGCAGGCCCGGCAGTTCGCCACCGCCTCGCGCAAGGCGGGCCAGTCCATGCTCTCGACGCCGGTGGGTCGATCACCGCGCACCGGCGAGACCGTACGCGCAACGGGCTCGGTCGTGGCAGTTGCCGCGCCCTGCCCTCGCTGCGCGGGAGGCACGGGAGCGCGGACTTCCACCTGGATGTGCTCGGGCCGAGGCGCAGTCCACAGCCTGACTCCCATCTCCGCGAGCATGGCGCGCTGGCGCTCAGTCCAGCTCATGGCCCGCTCCATCGATCGCCAGGCTCATGACCACGGCATCCTCGCGCTGGCCCTTCGGCGCAGGGTAGTACCCCTTGCGCCGCCCCACGTAGACGAAGCCGTGCCGCAGGTAGATGGCTCGCGCCCGCTGATTGCTTTCGCGCACCTCCAGCCAGAGCTGCCGCGCGCCACGCTGGCGGCACAGTGCGGCCAGCGCGTCGAGCATGAACAGCGCATGGCCGCGGTGCTGCACGCGCGGCGCCACGGTGATGTTGAGCAGGTGCATCTCCTCGACGCCGGCCATGGCGACGAAATAGCCGAGGATCGCGCCTGCATCGTCGTACAGCACGCGGCCGATGTAGCTGGAAGCGAGCGAATCGACGAAGTTGCCGCGGCTCCAGGGAAAGGCGTACGCGGACACCTCGATGGCCATGACCGCGTCGAGGTGCAGCGTGGTCATCGGCAGCAGCACGCGCTGTTGCGACGGAGCCACGGCGCTCACGCAGACACCTTCGCGCTGCGCTCGGCCTCGCGCTCGGCCGTCGTCTGCGCGACCTTGTCGCGCAGGTAGACCGGCAGCGCCAAGGCGGCGTCGATCGCGCCACCGTCGTGCCAGGCGGCCTCGGCCAGGCGTGCCAGCGCCCGGGCGCGCGACCTTGTCCGGGGCCTCGCCTGCGCCGTGGCGAGGTGCAGCTGCGCGCCGAGCGCGTCGAGGGCAGTTCCGGCCACGAGCAGCGGCGGCTCCACCGCCCAGCGTTCGTTCAATGCGGCAGGGCGGCACAACATCGGCGCCGCTCGCACCTGCCAACGGCCCGCCGCGAAGCGATAGTGCGCCGCATAGACCTCGTCCATGCGGGCGTCCATCGCCACCCAGCAGTCCGCGCCGTCCTCACCGAGTTCGTCGAGCGCGTCCTGCGCGACGAGAAGCAAGCTGTCCAGCGACAGCACCGGCTTGCCCGCGCCGAGCGCAAGGCCCTGGGCAACCGAGCAGGCACTGCGCAGGCCGGTGAAGGCGCCCGGGCCCCGACCGAAGCCGACGGCATCGACTTCGCGCAGCGTGCAGCCGGCGCGCTGCAGCAGTGACAGCAGCTCCGGCAGCAGGCGGGCGGACGCCTGCGCGCCGCCCTCGCCTTCGAAGACATGGGTCTCGCCGGCGCGGCTCAGGGCAATGGACATTGCCTCGGTGGAGCTGTCGATGGCCAGCAGGCAGGTCATGGCGGCGAGTTTAGGTCAAGGCCCGCTGCGCCCCGGGAGCCCATGCGATCATCGCAGCATGACCTGCACGTCGTTCTTGCGATCGCTGTTGCTGGCGCTGTTCGTCGTCATCGCCGGTCCGGCCGCGGCACGCCTGCCGCCCGAGGTGCGCATCGCGCTGGACCGCGCCAGGCTTCCGGCGGATGCAATGTCGGTGGTCGTTCAGGAAGCCGGCACGTCGCGCGCGCGCCTGGCGTGGCGCGCGGACGTTCCGGTCAACCCGGCTTCGCTGACCAAGCTGCTGACCACCTATGCGGCGCTCGACCTGCTTGGCCCGGCATGGGCCTGGGACACGCCGGTCTGGCTGCAGGGCACGGTGACCGATGGTGTGCTCGCAGGGAACCTCGTCATCAAGGGCAACGGCGACCCGAAGCTGGTGCCCGAGCGGCTCTGGCTGCTGCTGCGGCGCGTGCAGCAGCTGGGCGTGCGCGAGATCCGTGGCGACATCGTGCTCGACCGCAGTGCCTTCAGCGTGCCCGAAGGACATGCGGCCGACTTCGACGGCGAGCCGCTGCGGCCCTATAACGTGCGGCCCGACGCTCTCCTGCTGGCCTACCGCTCGGTGGTGCTGACCATCACGCCGGATCCGGCGCGCGGCATGGCGCTGGTCGGCATGGAGCCGACGTTGGCGGGCGTGCGCATCGACACGAGCGTGCCGCTCTCCCCGGGACCGTGCGGCGACTGGCGCGCCGAGCTAAAGGCCGACTTCGGGGACACGACGCGGATGAGGCTGACCGGCAGCTTCCCCGCCGCCTGCGGCGAAAAGACCTGGCCTCTGGCCTATGCCGACCCGCGCCGCTACGACGACCGCGTGCTTGCCGGACTGTGGCGCGAGATGGGCGGCACGCTGACGGGGACGGTTCGCGACGGCACGGCACCTGCCGCGCCGCCGAGCTTCACCAGCGTCTCGCCGACGCTGTCCGAGGTGGTGCGCGAGATCAACAAGTTCAGCAACAACGTGATGGCGCAGCAGCTCTTCCTCACGCTGGGTTTGGCACGCGCCGGCTCGGGCTCCCCCGAAGCTTCACGCGAGGTGCTGCGCGGCTGGCTGGCCGAGCGCATCGGCGGTGCCGCCGAGGGCGCGGTGCTCGACAACGGCTCGGGCCTGTCGCGCGAGACGCGGCTCACTGCGCAGCAGCTCGCGCGCGTGCTGCAGTCGGCCTGGAGCAGCACGGTGATGCCCGAGCTGCTGGCCTCGCTGCCGGTCTCCGGCACCGACGGCACGCTGCTGCGGTCGAAGGCGTCGGCCGGCCGCGCGCATCTCAAGACCGGCTCGCTGCGCGACGTCGCCGGCGTCGCGGGCTTCGTGCTCGCGCAGAACGGGCACCGCTACGTCGTCGTCGCGGTGGTCAACCATCCGAATGCCAATGCGGCGAGGTCGGCGATCGATGCGCTGGTGCAATGGGTCGTCGACGATGCCGGCGCACAGCACCCGCAGCGCGAACGCCGGAACTGACGGCCCCTCCGATGACCCCGACCCTGAGCACCACCGACTGGCTCGGCTACGCCGCCGCCGCGCTGACCACGCTGTCCTTCGTGCCGCAGGCCTGGCACACCTTCCAGACGCGCGACGTGAGCGGCATCTCGCTGGGCATGTACAGCGCCTTCACGCTGGGCGTGCTGCTGTGGCTGGTCTACGGCGTGATGCTCGGTGCCTGGCCGGTGATCGTGGCGAATCTCATCACGCTGGCACTGGCCGCGTGCATCCTGACGATGAAGATCGTGCTCGGGCGGCGGGACCCCTGAGCCCCGCGTCGCGACGGCCTCAGAACCGGTACGAAGCCCCGATCGAGTACACCACCGGCCGGAAATCGATTGTCGTCGTCAGCACCGTCGAGCCGCTGGCGACCAGGTCGCTCTTCACCTTCAGGGCGGTCACGCTGGCGAAGATGCCCCACTGGCCCGACAGCGCGTACTCGATGCCGGCCTTGCCGGCAATACCGACCGAGTCGCTCATCTCCACGTTCCATCCGAACGGGTTCTTGATGTCGGTGAACTTGGTGTAGTTCACGCCAAGTCCGACATAGGGGCGCCAACGGTCGCCGGTCCCGCCGAAGTGGTAGTTGACGAACAGCGTAGGCGTCACGTTTCTGGCCGAGAGCACCTCGCCGAGGAAGGCCACGCTGCCTGTCGCCTTGGCATCGATCTTGGGCGGCAGGCCGAGCGCCAGTTCGATGCCTACGTTCGGGTTGAGCCAGCGTTCGTACTCGAACAGCAGGGTCGTCGCGTCACCCGTCTCGGCATCGGCGCCGCTCGGGATGCCTACGCCGGTGATTCCCGTGCTCTTCGAGTTCGTGGTGTAGCGCGCCACGCCGACCTTGATCGACGAGTCCTGCGCCTGTGCGGCCGCGAAGGGAACTACCACAAGTGCCGAGAGTACGAACGCCTGGATTGTTGTCTTGCTCATGCTGTTCTCCATGTCGCGTTCTTCAGAGCCAGCCCGCGGCCTGGAGTTGCCGGGTGACTGCGTCGCTCAATGCCTTGTGTCCGCCCGTCGACGGGTGATTGCCGTCGGCCCACAGCCAGGTGAGCGGATCGGCGCCGGCTTCCAGGCCGTTGTAAGGGACGCCGGGTGTGGCGTTGCAGAAGAGCGAAAAGCCGTCGGTGATCAATCCGCCGGTGATGGCGGCAATGGTCGAAATGCTGCAAGCCCGGTCGGTGACGTTCAGGAGGCCGTAGTCCGCCGGGTTGGCCTTGACGTCGCTGAAGACCGCGGGCAGGTCGATCCATTGAACGGGCTGTCCTGACAGCCCCTCGCGAAGCCACAGGTTGTAGGTCTGCGACAGCACGGACAGGATGTTCGAGATCGGCGCCGGAAAGGCCGAACCCTCCGGCGTGACGGACAGGTCGGGCATGTTCGTCACCGCAACATACTTGCCGCCCTTGGCGAGAATCTCGTCACGGACATAGCCGGCCGTTTCGACTGCAGCCTTCTTCATGACCTCCTGGGCGTCGGCTTGCGGTTGGAACAGCAACGCAGAGGCCTGCTCCGCAGTGATGGCCCCGGTCTGCACCTGCGTCAGCACCTGGACCACGAATGAACCGAAGCTCGTCGGATCCGAAGTGTCCATCAGCTTGAAGACTTCGTTGCCGCCCGGCCCCTGCACGAGGATCAGATCGCTGTCCTTGAAGCTGCCGAACCGCTCGAGGTGGTTGGCGATCTGGGTCTTCAGCGGCACCGTCAGGGCTCCGCTGCTGTGACGCACTCCGTCCGGGTCGGTCACGAGTGCACCGCCCTGGCCGTAGCCGGTGCAGGTGTTCGCCAGTGCCGGGTCGGCCGCCGCAGGGCACTTCACGGACACGCCCGCGTAACCCACCTCGGCCGGCGTGATGCTCAGCCCCAGCGAGGCCGCGACGTTCTCGACCCAGACGGTGCTCGTGGCGCTGTTCGTGGTGAACTTCCCGCCGAAGTACAACTGCGGGTCGGTGTTCGGGATGGCAGTGGCCGGCGTGTAGGTGCCCAGGTCACTGAGGCTGTCGCCGAACGACACCACGGCGCTGAAGGTTCCCTTCGTGGTCGGCCCGCCGGTGGGGGCACCGCTGCCGGGTACGTAAGGGTCGCCACCGCCGCACGCGGCGAGCAACAGCGCCGCAATGGTCAGCGAGGCGAAGGTCCGGATCGATCTCATGCACACCTCCCGAGGTCAGGGGAACGACGGACGATTCTCCGCCCCCCGCGCCCACTCTAGGGGGGCGATCTGAAGGGACGATCAGGGACAAACCCGGCCGATTGCGTTCCGGTTGATCGAGCGCAAGGGTTCAGAACGGATTCGCCCGCGCGCGCGTGCCAGCCAGCGAACCGACATAGATGTGCGCGCCGGCACTGATGTGCGTTTCGTCGGCCCACAGGTGGTTGTTCGCGGTCGCGCCAGTGACGAGCGTGTCGGTCGTGCACAGGTCGACGGTCGCCGCGAGCGCCTCGTCGCAGGCCGGCGTGGTGACGTCGGACATGCCGTAGGAGGACGGGAACTTGGCCATCGACTGGATCAGCTCGTCGGTCAGCATGATGGCCACCTCGGCGCCGGATTCTCCGGCGATGCCCACGCGCAGACCTTCGTTGAACTTGGCCACGAGGCGTCCGATCAGGGCACTGCGGCTGGTATCTCCGGCTGCGGTGTTCTCGGCCAGCGCGAACGGTGAGCGGCTGAGGTCTGGCACCGTCGACACGAGCACCTTGCCGCCGGCACTGGCGATGCGGGAGACCTGTCTTGCCAGTTCCAACCCGGCCGCGTAGATGGCGGCCTGGAGTTGCGCTTCGTTGGTGCCGTCGTACAGCGCGTACTGCGCGAGCACGTCGTTCTGGCCGGTCAGGAGCGTGACCAAGTCTTTGCCGGAGAAGGTGTCCGGCGTGTCGAGATGTGCCCTGATCTGCGCCTCCAGATCGGCCACCTTGCTGAATGCCACTGCATAGATGCGACTGCGCGGATCGGGCACGGCATTCGGATTGCAGTCCGGGAAGACCAGGCCATATCCCGTCGCCAGGCGCTGCACCCACAACCCGCCGAGTTCGCAGTCGATCGTCTTCACGCCGTCAGCGTCCGTCGCCAGCGTGTTGATCGTGTACTTGCGTCCCTCGCTGGTGATGACGCTGTTCTCGTCGCCGAAAGCGAGCACGCGCGTCGGCTCGAAAGGAACGACCGGATCACCGCCCCCGCACGAGGCAAGCAGCGCCGCCCCTGCGAGCGTGAGCGCCAGCGCGACGCGGCGATGTCCATGGGCCAGCAAGTTCATCGATGCTCCAGAAATTGAGGGTGCAAGACTTGGACGTGCCCGCGCTCACGCGGCCGCGGCGCGCGTGAGGCGATCCCGAACGCCATCCCATTCGGGCGACGGAGGCAGTTCCTCGACCCAGATGAGATCCAGGCCTTCGGCGTCGAGTTCACGCAAGGTGGCGAAGAGTTCGCGAGCCGCTTGCTCGGGATCGGCAGGCATGACACGTCGGGTCAGGCGCGAACCGGCGGGCAACGCCACCGAGCGGGAATATACCGCCAGCTTCAGAGCACTGTCGCCGAGCATCTGCAACGCCGTGTTCAACATTTCCGCCGGCATCAAGCGAAGGCGTGCACGCGGCGCATAGTGTGCCTCGAGGGTTCCCGGGGCGCGCGGGGACTCCTCGTTCGGCTTGCCGAGCGGCACTCCGCCGGCGGCCTCGATGCGTTCGCGGCCGATCTGCCCAGGTCGCAGCAGGACAGGCGCGGAGCCCGAGCAGTCGACGATCGAGGACTCGATGCCGACCGCGCAGTCGCCGCCGTCCAGCACGAGCAGTCCGTCGCCGAACTCATCGACGACATGACGCGCTCGTGTCGGGCTGATGCGCCCGAATCGATTCGCGCTGGGCGCGGCAACCCCGAGAACGCCGCGCCGGCGTGCCGCCGCCAGCAAGGCGCGTGCGACCGGGTGAGCCGGGCAGCGCAGGCCGATCGTGGCCTGGCCACCGGCTGCGGCCTCGGCCAAGCCGGGCGCACGCGGCACGATGACGGTCAGTGGTCCCGGCCAGAACTCGGTGATCAGGCGGCGCGCCACCTCGGGAAGGCCGGCTGCGAAACGTTCCGCATCGTTCGCATCGGCCACATGCACGATCAGTGGGTGATCGCTGGGGCGGCCCTTGAGCGCGAAGATGGCGGCCACCGCCTCGTCGCTGTCGGCGCGCGCACCGAGGCCATAGACGGTCTCGGTCGGGAAGGCGACCAGTTCTCCCGCCGCCAGCGCATCGGCCGCGCGCTCGATCGCCGCTTCATCACACCCCGGGAGCAACACGATTCAGAACGCCTCGATGCCCAGAAGCGCAGCGACCTGGAGCGCCACCGCGCGGGTGTGGGCAGCCGTGTCCGCGGTCACGGTCAGGTGACCCATCTTCCGTCCCCGTCGCGCCTGTGCCTTGCCGTAGAGGTGCAGGTGCACACCGGGGAGCGCCAACACCGCGGCCCAGTCTGGTTCGACCGCTTCGTCGCTGGCGCGAAACCACAGATCGCCGAGCAGGTTGAGCATGATGGCAGGCGAGTGCAGACGCGGCTGCACCAGCGGCGCACCGGTCAACGCACGCACCTGCAGTTCGAACTGCGAGACGTCGCAGGCATCGATGCTGTAGTGGCCGGAGTTGTGCGGACGCGGCGCCATCTCGTTGGCGACCAGCGAGCCGTCGCGCAGCACGAAGAACTCGACGCACAGAACGCCGACGTACGCCATCGACGCGGCGATGCGCGCGGCGGCATCGATCGCCTTGCGCTGAATTGCGTCGTCCAAGTCGGGAGCGGGCACGGTCGTCACGGCCAGGATGCCGTCGCGGTGCAGGTTATGCTGGAGCGGCAGGTGGACGAGCGTGCCGTCGGCCGATCGGGCGACGATGACGCTGATCTCGGCCGCGAGATCGAGTCTCCGTTCGAGCACACAAGGCACCCGCTTCATCGCATTCCAGGCCGCGAACAAGTCGGCACGGCTTTCTACGCGGGCCTGGCCCTTGCCGTCGTAGCCCAGGCGCGAGGTCTTGAGGATGCCTGGCAGCAGCGCGCCAGCATCCAGTGCCTCCAATTGCTCGGCGCTCTCGATCACCGCATGGGCTGCGCAGGGCACCTCGCAACGAAGGAAGTGCGACTTCTCGAGCGCACGATCCTGACAGATCGCTACCGCGTCGGCATCCGGTGCCACCGGTCGATGTGCGCCGAGCGTGACCAGGGCGGCAGCCGGCACGTTCTCGAACTCCGTGGTGATGGCTGCACTGCGCTGCATCAACTGCGCGAGGCCTTGTTCGTCGAGATAGGCCGCTTGAATGTGGAATTGAGCGACCAGTCCGGCCGGGCTCGCGGGGTCGGGGTCCAGCACAGCCGTGAAATAGCCCAACTGCTGCGCTGCATGGACGAACATGCGGCCGAGTTGGCCGCCACCCATCACGCCGAGCGTGGCGCCAGGAGGAACGAAGCGGGAGGAAGTCGGCATCGGCTCGATCACTTCAGCTCGGCGGTCATCGCGCGGGCGGCTTCCGTCTGGCGGGAGCGGAAGGCCTCGAGTCGGGCGCGCACCGAAGTGTCCTCCCCAGCCAGCATGGCCACGGCAAACAGGGCGGCATTGGCGGCCCCGGCAGTGCCGATGGCGAAGCTGGCGACGGGAATTCCCTTGGGCATCTGCACGATCGAATGCAACGAGTCCACCCCTTGCAGGTGCCGACTCGCCACCGGAACGCCCAACACCGGCACGGTCGTCTTCGACGCCAACATGCCAGGCAGGTGGGCGGCTCCGCCGGCACCGGCAATGATGGCACGCAATCCGCGACCGACCGCTGCTTCGGCATAGGCGAACATGTCATCGGGCATGCGGTGCGCGGAGATGACGCGCACTTCGTGCGGCACGCCGAACTCGGCGAGAATCTCGCTCGTGTGACGCATGGTCTCCCAGTCGCTGCTGGATCCCATGACGACACCGACGAGACAGGGGGCGGTGGTCACGGCTCTCTCCGGTCTCCGAACAGCCCGCCATTGTAGGCGGCGCGTCCGTGACACTGCCCGACCTTACCGCCCGCCATGCTGGATATCACCCTCACCAACTTCGAGCACGATGTCATCGACGCGTCCATGCGGCAGCCCGTCTTGCTGGATATCTGGGCGCCGTGGTGCGGCCCGTGCAAGTCGCTTGGGCCGGTGCTCGAGAAGCTGGAGACGGCGTACGCCGGCCGGTTCGTGCTCGCCAAGTTGAATTCCGACGAGCAGCCGGAGATCGCCGGACAGTTGTCGCAGATGTTCGGCGTGCGCAGCATCCCCTTCTGCGTGATGTTCAAACAAGGACAGCCGGTCGACGGCTTCGTCGGCGCCTTGCCGGAAGGGGAACTGCGCCAGTTCCTCGACAAGCACGTGCCAAGTGAGCAGGAGCAGGCGGGACGCGAGGATGTCTCGGAGGCCCACGAGTTGCTCCAGTCCGGCCGCGTGGACGATGCGATCGAGCGCCTGAAACAGGCCGTTGCACTCGATCCGGACAACGATGCAGCGCGAGCCGTCTATCTGCGGGCTTTGCTCGGCGCAGGCAGGATTGCGGAGGCGGAAGCTGCGATGAGGCCGGTGGCCGGTCGATCAACGACGCTGGGAGAGGATCTGGCGGCCTGCGCAATGTGGCTTCGAGCCTGCAAGGCAATGCGAGGTGAGAGCGACAAGGGTCCACTGAGCCGAATCCAGGCCAACCCCAGAGACCTGGAGGCACGTTTCCAGCTCGCGCAGTGGCAGTTCTCTCGAGGCCGATTCACGGACGCGCTCGACCAATTGCTAGAGATTCTGATGCGCGACAAGCAATGGCACGAAGGACTGGCTCGGACGACCTATCTCGCGGTACTCCAGTTGCTGCGCCGTGAAGAAATGCAGGCCGCCTCCACTGCCGCGCTCCCTGACGCCACGAGCACACTGGTTGCACGGGCTTCGCCGCCCGCACAGCAGTCCGTCGCGGACACCTACCACCGGCGACTCAGCATGGCACTGTTCTGACCAGCGTCGTCGCCACAGCAGTGAGAACGGGGCTCCGTTGCGGGAGCCCCGTGGTCAAGGTGTCAAGGCTTCGTGCCCGTCGGGAAGGGCCAGGCAGCCTGCGGACTGAGCGCCGTCTTCGCTGGAGCGGCAGCCGCAGGGGCAGGCGCCGCAGGCGCCTTCTTCGCGGCGGCCTTCTTGGGGGCCTTCTTCGCCGCAGCCTTCTTCGCCGGGGCCTTCTTCGCCGCAGCCTTCTTCGCCGGGGCCTTCTTCGCCGCAGCCTTCT
>NZ_CALFYO010000018.1 GCF_937952055.1 uncultured Piscinibacter sp. | reverse complement strand
GGCGGCCTCGTCGATCAGGTCGATCGCCTTGTCGGGCAGGAAGCGGTCGGTGATGTAGCGGTGGCTGAGCTCCGCCGCGGCGACGATCGCCGGGTCGGTGATCTCCACGCCGTGGTGCACCTCGTATTTCTCCTGCAGGCCGCGCAGGATGGCAATGGTCGCTTCCACGGTCGGCTCGCCGACGAGGATCTTCTGGAAGCGGCGCTCCAGCGCGGCGTCCTTCTCGATGTACTTGCGGTATTCATCCAGCGTGGTCGCGCCGATGCAGTGCAGTTCGCCGCGCGCCAGCGCCGGCTTGAGCATGTTGCCGGCGTCCATGGCGCCCTCGGCCTTGCCGGCGCCCACCATCGTGTGCAGTTCGTCGATGAAGACGATGGTCTGCCCCGCATCCTGCGACAGCTCTTTGAGCACGTTCTTCAGGCGTTCCTCGAATTCACCGCGGTACTTCGCACCGGCAAGCAGCAAGGCCATGTCGAGCACCAGCACCCGTTTGCCCTTCAGCGAATCGGGCACTTCGCCGGCGACGATGCGTTGCGCCAGGCCTTCGACGATCGCCGTCTTGCCCACGCCAGGCTCGCCGATCAGCACCGGGTTGTTCTTCGTGCGCCGCTGCAGCACCTGGATGGCGCGGCGGATTTCGTCGTCGCGGCCGATCACCGGGTCGAGCTTGCCCAGGCGGGCGCGCTCGGTGAGGTCCAGCGTGTACTTCTTCAGCGCCTCGCGCTGGCCTTCGGCCTCCGGGCTGTCGACCTTCTGGCCACCGCGCACGGCCTCGATCGCGGCTTCCAGGCCCTTGCGGGTCAGGCCATGGCCACGCACCACCCCGGCCAGGTCCGTCTTGGCGTCGGACAGCGCGAGCAGGAACATCTCGCTGGCGATGAACTGGTCGCCACGCTTCGCGGCTTCCTTCTCGGCGGCCTGCAGCAGAGAGACCAGGTCACGGCCGGCCCCCACCGGCTCCCCACCCTGCACCTGCGGCAGGCCGTTCAGCGTGGTGTCCACCGCCGTCTGCAGCGCCGGCAGCCTCACGCCGGCGCGCTCGAGCAGCGCCCGCGGCCCGTCGTCCTGGGAGAGCATCGCGCCGAGCACGTGCACGGGCTCGATGTACGGGTTGTCGCGGGTCACCGCAAGGCTCTGAGCCTCGGCGAGGGCCTGCTGGAACTGGCTGGTCAACTTGTCCTGTCGCATGGAAAAACCTCCGATTGCGACCGATCTGAGGCGGTGCGGCCGCCATTTCAAGTGACGCCGCGCCGGCGCCACTGAGGCAGATCAACCAAGCAGCGCGTCGACGAGCCGGAATCCCAGTGCCGCACAGGCCAGCGCGCCCAGCACGTGGCTGAGCGTGTGACCGACGGCCAGCGCCCAGTGCCCGCGCTGGAGCAGCAGCAGCGACTCCGCCGAGAAGGCTGAGAACGTGGTCAGGCCGCCGAGGAAGCCGGTGACGAGCAGCAGGCGCATCATCTCGTCGGGCGTGCGCTCCAGCCATGCCAGCGCCGCGCCGATGAGCAGTCCACCGACGCAATTGACGAACAGCGTGCCCAGCGGAAATCCGGCCCAGCGGGCGTTCAGCCACAGCCCGGCGCCCCAGCGCACCAGCGCGCCGATCGCTGCCCCGGTGGCCACCGCCAGCATCTGCGCCCAGGCGGCGGCGGTGGTCACGCCGACGGCCCGGCGTTGCCCGCCGTGATACCCCAGCGCGCCAGCGCCGCATCGTCACTGACGCGTGCGTCGACCCAGCGCGCGCCGTCGGGCGTGTGCTCCTTTTTCCAGAACGGCGCCTGCGTCTTCAGGTAGTCCATCAGGAATTCGCAGGCCTGGAAGGCGGCGCCCCGATGCGCCGAGGTCACCACCACCAGCACGATCTGGTCGAGCGGCTTCAAAGGCCCGACGCGATGGATGACGCGCGCGGCACGGATGTCGAAACGCCGGAAGGCTTCGTCGATCATGGCCTCGATCGCCTTCTCGGTCATGCCGGGGTAATGCTCCAGTTCCATCGCGCTGACGCCCAAGCCGTCGTTGCGGTCGCGCACCGTGCCGACGAAGCTGGCGACGGCGCCGACGCCGGGGTCGGCGGCGCGCAGCGCGGCGACCTCGGTGCCGAGATCGAAGTCCTGCGTCTGGATGCGCACGCGCGGGACCGTCATCTCAGCCTCCGGTGACGGGCGGGAAGAATGCCAGTTCGGCGCCGTCGGCGAGCGCCGCCGACTCCTCGCACAGCGCCTGGTTCAACGCGCTGCGCAGCGCCCGGCCGCGCGCCAGCGCCGCCGCATGCGCCTCGCCCAGCGCGATCAGCGCATCGCGCGCTGCGGCGACGGTCGCACCGGCGGGCAGTTCGAGCGTCTCGCCCGGGCCGAGAGCCTCGCGGATGGAGGCGAAATAGCGCACCTGGATCTTCATGAGAGCAATTCGCAGAACGGCAGGAAGGCGACCACTTCGCCGCGTCGGATGGCCTGCCCGGAGGGATTGTCCACCACGCCGTCACCCCAGACGGCCGAGGTCAGCACGCCGGAACTCTGGTTGGGGAACAGGTCGAGCCCGCCCTCCCGATTGCGGCGCACGCGCAGGAACTCGCGGCGCTTGTCGGGCCGGGGCCAGTCGAAGTCGGCGCGCATCGGCACGGCCCGCGGCAGGCCGGCCGGCGCACCCTGCAGCGCCATCAGCACCGGCCGCACGACCAGCGCGAAGGTGACGAAGCTCGACACCGGATTGCCGGGCAGGCCGATGAACCACGCCTTCGAGCCGTCGGCACGGCGCACCTCGCCGAACGCCAGCGGCTTGCCCGGCTTGATGGCGATCTGCCACAGGTCGATGCGGCCCTCGGCTTGCACGGCCGGGCGCAGGTGGTCTTCTTCGCCCACCGAGACACCGCCCGAAGTGACGATCAGATCGTTGCCCTGCGCCGCCTCGCGCAGGGCCGCGCGGGTGGCGTCAAGCCGGTCCGGCACGATGCCGAGGTCGTTGCACTCGCAGCCCAGCGCCTGGATCAGCCCGCGAAGCGTGAAGCGGTTGGAGTTGTAGATCGCACCCGGCTTGAGCGGCTGGCCCGGCATGACCAATTCGTCGCCGGTGGAGAACAACGCCACGCGGGGCCGCCGCGACACGCTGAGCGTCGCCGCGCCCACCGAGGCCGCGAGGCCGAGCGCCTGCGGCGTCAGGCGCGTGCCGGCCGCCAGCACTTCGGCGCCCTGCTGCACGTCCTCGCCGCGGCGGCGGATCCACTGTCCCGGCTGCGGCACCGCGTTCACGCGCACCTGCTCACCGAGTGCTTCGCACTGCTCCTGCATGACCACCGCATCGGCGCCGGGCGGCACCTGTGCGCCGGTGAAGATGCGCGCGGCGGTGCCCGGCCCGAGCGGCAGACCCACGGTGCCGGCCGGGATGCGCTGCGCGACCGCGAGCACGGCGCCGGCTGCCGTCACGTCGGCACAGCGCAGCGCATAGCCGTCCATGGAGGTGTTGTCGGCCGGCGGCACGTCGAGCGCCGAGCGCACGCCGGTGGCCAGCACTCGACCGAGCGCGTCGAAGGTGGCGACCGGCTCAGGCTCAGCCAGCGGACGGATCGCGCTCAGCAGCCGGCCGAGCGCCTCGTCCAGCGTCAGCATCGGCGCCCGCGGCGAAGGCGTCGTCGAAGGGGGAGCGGTAGTCATAGCGGGCTGGATCGGCAAGCAGGAATTCGGTCACCGCGTCCGGATCGTTGAGGTCCAGCAGTGGCAGTCCGGTCGGGTGCGGCAGCTGCTGCGGGCTGTCGGTGGCGACGGCGACGATGAACGGGTCGTGGGGGTACTGCACCGGCTTGGCCGTCTCGGCACGCCAGATCTCGATCTTCGGAACGTCGGCCTGCTTGAAGCCCTCGACCAGCACCCAGTCAACTTCGTACAGCTCGGCGAGCAGCTGGTGCACGGTCGGATTGCCGCGCATCTCGAACTCGCGGATCTTGGCCAGCCGCCGGTCCGATGCGATCACCACCTCGAAGGCTCCGGCCTCGCGGTGCCGGTGGGAGTCCTTGCCCGGGTGGTCGATGTCGAAGTGGTGGTGCGCGTGCTTGACCACCGAGACGCGCTGGCCCGCCAGGCGCAGCCTGGCAATGACCTGCTCGACCAGCGTGGTCTTGCCCGAGCCCGAGAATCCGGAAAATCCGACGACCTTCATGCAGCGGCGCCCCTCATTCAGCCATTCTGGGCGATGTAGTCCTTCACCGCCTGCGTGTCCACCGGCATGACCTTGAATCGCTTGGGGAGTTGCTCGATGCCGGACAGCGCGGCAGGACGCTCGGGTTCGCGGCCCAGCGCCTCGACGATGGTGGCGGAGAACTTGGCAGGCAGCGCGGTCTCGAGAACGATCATCGTCACGCCCGGGTCGAGATGCTCGCGCGCCACCTTCAGGCCGTCGGCGGTGTGGGTGTCGATCACCGTGCCGCAGCGCCGTGCGGTGTCGCGGATGATCGCCAGGCGGTCGGCATGGCTGCTGGTGCCGGAGACGAAGCCGTACCGGGGGATGCGCGCGAACTCGGCCGGCGCCAGCGTGAAGGCGCCCTTCCTGCCGATCTCGTCATGGAACAGCGCTCTCGTGCGTGCCGCGTCGCGCTCCAGCAGGTCGAACACGAAGCGCTCGAAGTTCGACGCCTTGCTGATGTCCATCGACGGGCTGGAGGTCTCGTGCGTTTCCGCCGCGCCGCGCACGCGGTAGGTGCCGGTGCGGAAGAACTCGTCGAGCACGTTGTTCTCGTTGGTGGCCAGCACCAGGCGGTGGATCGGCAGGCCCATCATGCGTGCCACGTGGCCGGCGCAGATGTTGCCGAAGTTGCCCGAGGGCACGGCGAAACTGACTCGCTCGTCGTTCGTCGTCGTGGCCTGGAAGTAGCCTGCGAAGTAGTAGACGACCTGCGCGAGCAGGCGCGCCCAGTTGATCGAGTTGACCGTGCCGATCTTCCAGCGTCGCTTGAAATCGAGATCGTTGGAGACTGCCTTGACGATGTCCTGGCAATCGTCGAACACGCCCTCGATGGCGATGTTGTGGATGTTCGCGTCCTGCAGGCTGAACATCTGCGCCTGCTGGAACGGGCTCATGCGGCCTTGCGGGCTGAGCATGAAGACGCTGACGCCCTTCTTGCCGCGCATCGCGTACTCGGCCGCGCTGCCGGTGTCGCCAGAGGTTGCACCGAGGATGTTCAGGGTCTGGCCGCGCCGCGCGAGCTCGTACTCGAACAGCGCGCCGAGCAGCTGCATCGCCATGTCCTTGAAGGCGAGCGTCGGGCCGTTCGACAGCGCCTCGAGATAGAGGCCGGGCTCAAGCCGCTTCAGCGGCACGATCTCGCGGGTGCCGAACACCTGCTCGGTGTAGGTCTGAGAGACCAGCCGCTTCAGGTCGGCCGCCGGGATGTCGTCGATGTAGAGCGACAGGATCTCGAAGGCCAGTTCCGCATAGGACAGGCCGCGCCAGCGCGACAGCACCGCGGCATCGACCTTCGGGTAGTGTGTCGGCAGGTACAGGCCTCCGTCCGGCGCCAGGCCCTCGAGCAGGATCTCGGAGAAACCGCGCGGCGTGTCGTCGCCGCGGGTGCTGATGTACTTCACTTCAGTTCTTCTTTCCTGATCCGCACGATCGGCGCCAGCACCGTCGGCAGCGCCTGCATCTGCGCCAGCGCCTCGTCCATCTTGCCCTCGACGGTGTCGTGGGTGAGGATGATCAGGTCGGTCTGCGCCTCGCCCTCGGCGGATTCGCGCTGCAGCACCGCATCGATCGAGATGCCGTGGTCGGCGAGGATGCCGGTGATGCGCGCCAGCACGCCGGTCTGGTCGGCCACCTGCAGCCGCAGGTAGAACGAGGTCACCACGTCGGCCATCGGCAGGATCGGCGTGTCCTGCATGGCGCCGGGCTGGAAGGCGAGATGCGGCACGCGGTGGTCGGGATCGGCGGTGTGCAGCCGGGTGATGTCGACGAGATCGGCGATCACCGCCGAGGCCGTGGGCTCCGCGCCGGCTCCCTTGCCGTAGTAGAGCGTCGTGCCCACGGCGTCGCCATGCACGACGACGGCGTTCATGGCGCCCTCGACGTTGGCAATCAGCCTCGTGGACGGGATCAGCGTCGGGTGCACGCGCAACTCGATGCCCTTTTCCCGGCGTTTGGTGATGCCCAGCAGCTTGATGCGGTAGCCGAGCTGCTCGGCGTAGCGGATGTCGGCCGCCTGCAGCCGGGTGATGCCCTCGACGTAGGCCCTGTCGAACTGCACCGGAATGCCGAAGGCGATCGCGCTCATGATCGTCGCCTTGTGCGCTGCGTCGATGCCTTCGATGTCGAAGGTGGGATCGGCCTCGGCGTAGCCCAGCCGCTGAGCCTCCTTCAGCACGACACCGAAATCCAGCCCCTTGGAGCGCATCTCGGAGAGGATGAAGTTGGTGGTGCCGTTGATGATGCCCGCCACCCACTCGATGCGGTTGGCGGTCAGGCCCTCGCGCAGCGCCTTGATGATCGGAATGCCGCCGGCCACCGCGGCTTCGAAGGCGACGACGACGCCCTTCTCGCGCGCGGCCGCGAAGATCTCGGTGCCGTGCACCGCCAGCAGCGCCTTGTTGGCCGTGACCACATGCTTGCCGGCGGCGATGGCCTCGAGCACCAGCGTCCTGGCAATGCTGTAGCCGCCGATGAGCTCGACGACGATGTCGATCGCGGGGTTGGCGATCACCTGGCGGGCATCGTTCACCACCTCGGCAGCATCGCCGACGATCTTGCGTGCCCGCTCGACGTCGAGATCCGCCACCATGCTGATGCGGATCTCGCGGCCGGCCCGGCGCCGGATCTCTTCCTGGTTGCGTTGCAGCACGGCGAAGGTGCCGCCGCCGACGGTGCCGATGCCGAGCAGGCCGACTTGGATGGGTTGCATGATCGTATGACTCAATGGGAATGCCGTTTGCGATAGTGATCAAGGAAGCGCGCGATGCGCCCGATCGCCTCGGCAAGGTCGTCGACGTTGGGCAGGAAGACGAGGCGGAAGTGATCCGGTGTCGGCCAGTTGAATCCGGTGCCCTGCACGATCAGCACCTTCTCCTCGGCCAGGAGTTCGTACGCGAACTGCTGGTCGTCCTCGATCGGATAGACCTTCGGATCGAGCTTCGGGAACATGTACAGGGCCGCCTTCGGCTTGACGACGCTCACGCCCGGAATCTGCATCAGCAGGTCGTACGCCAGGTCGCGCTGCCGGCACAGCCGCCCGCCGGGCGCCACCAAGTCCTTGATGCTCTGGTAGCCGCCGAGGGCCGTCTGGATCGCGAGTTGCCCCGGCGTGTTCGAGCACAGCCGCATCGATGCCAGCATGTTCAGACCTTCGATGTAGTCCCTCGCGTGCCGTTTCTCGCCCGAAACCACCATCCAGCCGGCGCGATAGCCGCAGGAACGGTAGTTCTTCGACAAGCCGTTGAAGGTCAGGCACAGCACGTCGTCGGCCAGTGAGGCAATGCTGGTATGGGTGTTGCCGTCATAGAGCGTCTTGTCGTAGATCTCGTCGGCCAGGATGATCAACTGGTGCGCACGCGCGACCTCGACGATCTGCTGCAGCACGCTGTCCGGGTAGAGCGCGCCGGTCGGATTGTTCGGGTTGATGACGACGATCGCCTTGGTGTTGCTCGTCACCTTGCGCCGGATGTCCTCGATGTCGGGCATCCAGTCCGACGACTCGTCGCAGAGATAGTGCACCGGCGTGCCGCCGGACAGCGCCACCGAGGCGGTGTACAGAGGGTAGTCGGGCGCCGGGATGAGGACCTCGTCGCCGGTATTGAGCATGGCGTTCAGGCTCATCGTGATCAGTTCGGAGGCCCCGTTGCCGAGGTAGACATCGTCCACCGTGACGCCGCGGATGTTCTTCTCCTGCGTGTAGTGCACCACCGCCTTGCGCGGCGCGAACAGGCCCTTGCTGTCGGTGTAGCCTGCTGTGTGGGGCATGTTGCGGATCATGTCCTGCACGATCTCGTCGGGCGGCTCGAGCCCGAACACCGCGAGGTTGCCGATGTTCAGCTGGATGATCTTGTGGCCCTCTTCCTGCATCTGCCGGGCCTTGTCGAGCACGGGCCCGCGGATGTCGTAGCAGACATTGGCCAACTTGCTCGACTTGGCGATGGGTTTCAAGGCGTCTCCCGGGGCGCTGCTGCGCTGCAAAACGTAGAATTTAACCATGAAGATGCAGGCCGACCGCGCGGAGGGAACGAATGCGATCACCCGCCACGCCCCCGAGGGCGTGATCGTCGGCGGCGTCGAACACCGCGCGAGCGTGATCGTTCCGTGGCGGGGCGAGGTGCTTCGCTGGCCGGTGGACAGCTTCGAGGCGTTGGACGAAGCGAGCTTCGACGCCGTCCTGGCGCTCGCACCCGAACTCGTGATCCTCGGCAGCGGCAGTCGCCTGCGCTTCCCGAAGCCGGGGCTGCTCAGGGCGCTGATGGCCCGCCGCATCGGCTTCGAGACGATGGACACGCCGGCCGCCTGCCGCACCTACAACGTGCTGCTGGCCGAGGGCCGTTCGGTCGTGGCCGCGCTGATCTTCGAACGTGGGGGTTGAGCCGGCGGGACAGGTGGCCCATCCGGGGGCGGCGGTCGCAAGCCTTATAATTTCGGGCTACGCCTGCCAGGGCGCAACCGAGCAGCATAACTCCATGACGCCAGCCCTCAACAAACCCCTTCCGGACTTTGAAGCGCTTGCCACGGGAGGCGTGAAGTTCACGCCGCAGGCCTTTGCCGGCAAGACCGTCGTGCTGTATTTCTACCCCAAGGACAACACCCCCGGCTGCACGACCGAGGCGATGCAGTTCCGCGATCACCACAAGGACTTCGTCAAGGCCGGCGCGGTGGTGTTCGGCGTGTCGCGCGACAACATGGCTTCGCACGAAAAGTTCAAGCAGAACCTCGAACTGCCTTTCGAACTCATCGCCGACACCGAAGAAAAGCTCTGCCACATGTTCGGCGTGGTCAAGAACAAGATCATGTACGGGAAGAAGGTCAAGGGCATCGAGCGCAGCACCTTCCTGATCGATGGCAGCGGCACGCTGCGTGCCGAGTGGCGCGGCCTGAAGGTCGCCGGCCACGTCGAGGAAGTGCTCAAGGCGGTCAAGTCCTTGAAGTGAAGGGGCGCCCGTCGCATCTCGTTTCCAGTCCGGCCGGCGCGTCGTTGAAGCGCCCGCCATCTTGTGCATAATATTTTCATGCACGTGAGTCGCGAGACACGTTCACCCGGAAAGCCGCACAGCCGACTGTGCGGCTTTTTTGTTTTCCAGCCGCACTGACCGCCTCCATGCCACTTCCGAAGCCGCCTGCCAAACGAGCCGCCCTCCTCACCCCCGCAGACTTCGAAGCGCAGGCCGCGCCTAAACCCGGCAAACGCACCGCCCCCCTCCGGACCGCCGCCGAGCCCGCCTCGCCGGCGGTGATGGATCTCTTCGACGGCACCGCACAGGCCTCTCCGGTGGTCGCCCGCGCCACGCCGACCACCGCCGCCACTCCGAAGCCGGTCCGTCCCGCGACACAGTCGCGCCCGCGGACACCGCGCGGCAGCGGCCCGGCCAGCCTGTTCGTGCTCGACACCAACGTGCTGATGCACGATCCGACCTCGCTGTTCCGCTTCGAGGAACACGACGTCTACCTGCCGATGATCACGCTGGAGGAACTCGACAGCCACAAGAAGGGCATGACCGAGGTCGCCCGCAACGCCCGCCAGGTCAGCCGCGACCTCGACGCATTGGCCGCCAGCATGCC
This sequence comes from uncultured Piscinibacter sp., assembly GCF_937952055.1. GTDB lineage: Bacteria > Pseudomonadota > Gammaproteobacteria > Burkholderiales > Burkholderiaceae_C > Piscinibacter. The sequence goes on along the minus strand of NZ_CALFYO010000018.1, from coordinate 108,772 downwards.
CTCGCGCGACGCATCGGGCATGTCCACCGGCTTGCCGCTGAACGCGACCGGGCATCGCGAGGCCGGCGGCAAGCTGTTCTTTCAGACCAACCTGGTCGAGGTCAGCCTGCCTGCCGGTCTGCCGCAGGGCAAGGCCGACAACCAGATCCTCGGCGTCGTGCAGGCGCTGCGCCAGCAGCAGCCGGGACGCGAGGTGGTGCTGGTGTCCAAGGACATCAACATGCGCATCAAGGCGCGTGCGCTGGGTCTGCCGGCGGAGGACTACTTCAACGACAAGACGCTGGACGACGGCGACCTGCTCTACACCGGCGTTCTGCCGCTGCCGTCCGACTTCTGGGAGCGTCATGGCAAGACAATGGAGAGCTGGCAGCAAGGCGGCCTGACCTACTACCGCATCAGCGGTCCGATGGTGCCCGTGCTGCTCGTCAACCAGTTCGTCTACCTGGAGGCGCCGGGGGCAGCGCCGCTGTACGCCAAGGTCACCGAGATCACCGGCAAGACCGCCGTGCTGCGCACGCTGCGCGAGTACACCCACACGAAGAATGCGGTGTGGGGCGTGACGGCGCGCAACCGCGAGCAGAACTTCGCGCTCAACCTGCTGATGGACCCGGAGTGCGACTTCATCACGCTGACCGGCACCGCCGGCACCGGCAAGACACTGATGACGCTGGCCGCCGGCCTTTCGCAGGTGATGGACGACCGTCGCTACACCGAGATCATCGTGACGCGCGTGACCGTGCCGGTGGGAGAGGACATCGGCTTCCTGCCCGGCACCGAGGAGGAGAAGATGGGCCCGTGGATGGGCGCCCTCGACGACAACCTCGAGGTGCTGTCGCGCACCGACGGCGGCGCCGGGGAGTGGGGCCGCGCTGCCACGAACGACCTGGTGCGCAGCAAGATCAAGATCAAGAGCCTGAACTTCATGCGCGGGCGCACCTTCCTCAATAAGTTCGTCATCATCGACGAGGCGCAGAACCTCACCCCGAAGCAGATGAAGACACTGATCACCCGCGCCGGGCCGGGCACGAAGATCGTCTGCCTGGGCAACCTGGCCCAGATCGACACCCCCTACCTCACCGAGGGCAGTTCGGGTCTGACCTACGCGGTGGACCGATTCAAGGGCTGGCCGCACAGCGGCCACATCATGCTCGCCCGCGGGGAGCGCTCACGGCTGGCAGATTTCGCCTCCGAAGTGCTCTGAGTCACCGGACATTCGGACATCGGGACGCACGCGCGGCGAGTTCGCGCAGTGCGGCGCGGTCCGTTGGGGGACCGAAGGAGGATGTCGCTGGCAATGCTGCGCCGCTAGGACGCCGCCGCGCGCGGCAGCCAGGGCCGGATCCTACGCGTCACCCCGCCCCCTTCCGGGGTCCGTGCCATCGCATCACTTCGGTGTGACGAGGTCACGAACTTGCTGCAACGCCGTCGGGTCGTCCATCGTCGTCAGGTCACCCGGATCGCGCTGTTCGCACACCGCCTGGATCGCACGGCGCAGCATCTTGCCCGAGCGGGTCTTCGGCAGCAGCGTGACGAAATGGATGCGCGCCGGCCGCGCCACGGCGCCGAGTTGGCTGTCGACCGTCTTCATCACCTCGCCCTCGAGTTTCAGGCGCGCGGCCGGATCGGCCGCGAGGCTCGCGTCCTTCAGCACCGCGAAGGCCATGGCCACCTGGCCCTTCAGAGCGTCGGCCACGCCGACCACGGCCACTTCGGCCACCGCAGGGTGGCTGGAGATGCTCTCCTCGATTTCGCGCGTGCCCAGGCGATGGCCGGCGACGTTGATGACGTCGTCGGTGCGCCCGAGAATGAAAAAGTAGCCGTCCTCGTCCTTGATGCCCCAGTCGAAGGTGCTGTAGAGCATCTGGCCGGGGATGCTCTGCCAGTAGGTCTTCACGAAGCGGGCGTCGTCTCGCCACACGGTCTGCATGCAGCCCGGAGGCAGCGGGCCGGCGATCGCCACCACGCCCTTCTGGTTCGGTGCCTTGACCTCCTCACCGGTGGTCTCGTCGATCAGCCTCACGTCGTAGCCGTACATCGCCACCCCAGGACTGCCGAACTTGCTCGGAGCCTTCTCGACGCCGTTGGCAATGGTCAGGATCGGCCAGCCGGTCTCGGTCTGCCAGTAGTTGTCGATGATCGGCTTGCCCAGGCTCTCGGCGATCCACTTTGCCGTCGGCTCGTCCAGCGGCTCGCCGGCGAGGAACAGCGCCCGCAGGCTCGACAGGTCGTACTTGGCCAGGAAGGCCGGATCCTGCTTCTTCAAGACGCGCACCGCCGTGGGTGCGCTGAACATCGCCGTCACCTTGTACTTCTCGACCAGGCTCCACCAGATGCCGGCGTCGGGGCGTGTCGGCAGGCCCTCGTACATGATGGTGGCCATGCCTGCGATCAGCGGGCCGTAGATGATGTAGCTGTGGCCGACCACCCAGCCGATGTCGCTGGTGGAGAAGTAGGTCTCGCCGGCGTTGCCGCAGAAGATGTGCTTCATCGAAGCGGCCAGCGCCACCGCATAGCCGCCGGTGTCACGTTGCACGCCCTTCGGCTTGCCGGTGGTGCCGCTGGTGTACAGCGTGTAGCTCGGATGCGTGGAGTCGACCCACACGCAGGGCACGACGGTGTTCAGGTGCTTCTCGCGCAGCGCGGCATAGTCGACGTCGCGTCCGGCCGACTTCTCCATCGGGCTCAGGCCACGGTCGACCAGCAGCACCTTGGCAGGCTTGTGGTTGGCAAGCTTGATCGCCTCGTCGAGCAGCGGCTTGTATGCCACCACCTTGCCCGAGCGCATGCCGGCGTCGGCGCTGACGATCACCGTCGGCTCGGCGTCGTCGATGCGGCTGGCCAGGCTCACGCTCGCGAAGCCGCCGAACACCACCGAGTGGATCGCGCCGATGCGCGCGCAGGCCAGCATCGCGAAGGCTGCCTCGGCGATCATCGGCATGTAGATCAGCACGCGGTCGCCCTGCTTCACGCCCAGGTCCTGCAGCACTGCCGCCATGCGCTGGACCTCGGCGTGCAGTTCGCGGAAGCTGTACGCCTTCTCCTGCTCGGTCTCGGTGGAGACGAAGATCAGCGCGTTCTGTTCTGCACGCGTCGCCAGATGGCGGTCCACGGCGTTGTGACAGAGGTTGGTCCTGCCGCCGACAAACCAGCGCGCGAACGGCGGGTTGCTGTAGTCGCAGACCTTCTCGAAGGGCTGCTGCCAGTCGATCAGCCGGGCCTGCTCGGCCCAGAAGCCGTCGCGGTCGCTGATCGAGCGCTGGTGGAAGTCGGCGTAGCGCGTCATGGCATGTCTCCTGGTTTTTGTCGTCCGCTGGCGACGGATTTCAAGCGCAGGCTCTTACGAGGGTCTGACGCTCAGCCGATGGTGACCACGATGCGGCCACGAAGCTTGCCCGACATCAAGTCCTGCGCACGGTCGACTGCCTGCTCCAGCGGGATGTCGACGGCGATGGCGTCGAGCAGCGCCGGGTCGAGGTCGCGCGCCAGCCGCTCCCACGCCTGACGGCGCAGCGGCTGCGGCGCCATCACGCTGTCGACACCCGCCAGCGTCACGCTGCGCAGGATGAAGGGCATCACCGTGCCCGGCAGGTCACCCCCACCGGCCAGGCCGCACGCAGCCACCACGCCACCCCAGCGCGTCTGCGCACAGGCATTGACCAGCGTGTGGCTGCCCACCGCATCGACCACCGCCGCCCAGCGTTCCTTCTGCAGCGGCTTGCCGGGGGAGGCCAGCTCGGCGCGGTCGATCACCGCGCTCGCGCCCAGCCGCTTCAGGTAGTCGGCCTCGGCGGCCTTGCCGGTGGCTGCCACCACGCGGTGCCCCAGCTGGGCGAGCAATGCGATCGCCACGCTGCCCACCCCACCGGTGGCGCCTGTGACAAGCACCTCGCCGTCGCCGGGCTGGACGCCGTGACGCTCCAGCGCCAGCACGCACAGCATCGCGGTGTATCCGGCGGTGCCGATGGCCATGGCCTGCCGCGTGCTGAAGGCCGTGGGCAGTGGCACCAGCCAGTCGCCCTTGAGCCGCGCACGCTGTGCGAGGCAGCCCCAACGTGTTTCGCCCACGCCCCAGCCGTTGTGGACGACGAGGTCGCCCGGCTTCCATTGCGGGTGACTGCTCTCCAGCACCCGTCCGGCGCCGTCGATGCCCGCGACCATCGGCCAGCTGCGCACCACCGGGCCGCGGTTGGTGATCGCCAAGCCGTCCTTGTAGTTGAGCGTCGAATGTTCCACCGCGACCAGCACATCGCCTTCCGGCAGCGCCGATTCGTCGAGCTCGCGGATGCCAGCGCGAAAGCCGGCCTCGTCCTTTTCCAGCAGCAGGGCCTTGAACATGGTGTCTCCTCGTCAATGGCTGCGACGATAACGCAGCCGGGGCTACCTGAAGAAACTGCTGCAAGTACCCGTCATGCTTGAGTTTTTCCGGTTGACGTCAGGCAGGGCCTGACCTAAGCTGCGTGCCGATGCCCCAGCCGCCCCGCCCCCGTTGCCTCGTTGCAGCCGCCCTGCTGGCGCTGGCCGGTGGTGTGGTGCAGGCGACACCGACCGACGCGGCGTCCGATCCCCTCGGCCGCCTGCTCGCCGAGCGCGGCCTCGCCGAGCCCGACAAGCTCCCGCCCGCCGTGCCACCGGCTGAGTACGCCTTCGTGCGGACCATGCGCGACAAGGCCTCCGACATGGTGCTTAGCGCGATGAACTTCCTCGGCGTGCCCTACCGCCGCGGTGGCAACTCGGCCGAGCATGGTTTCGACTGCAGCGGCTTCACGCGCCACATCTTCGAGATGAGCCTCGGCCTGCTGCTGCCGCGCCGCGCCGACGAGCAGGCAAGCGCCCCCGGGCTCGTCAAGGTTCGACGAGACGAGCTGCGGCCCGGCGACCTGGTGTTCTTCAACACCCTGAAGCGCACCTTCTCCCATGTTGGCATCTACATCGGCGAAGGCAAGTTCATCCACTCGCCGCGCACGGGCGCCGAGGTGCGCATCGAGGACATGCGTTACGCCTACTGGAGCAAGCGCTTCACCGGCGCAAGACGGGCGCAGCCGCTGGCGGACGTGACGCCGACTTCGGCAGGCGCGGCCCGGCCCGCCGCGGCGCCGCCTCTCGACGCCGAGACCTTCCGCGTGCTGCACTGAACGCCGCGCGGAGCCCCCGCGCGCACCGGGGTCGTGCCGACTCGCGCCACGGCCGGGCGAGGGCACAATCTGCGCATGGGCGAAAAAGTCATCCCGCTGGCCGACCACCGCTACGCCGCCAGCGTTCCACGCATCCCCGAGCGGCTCGCACCGCCGACCGGTCTGGTCGGCGACCGCCTCGGCCGGCCGTTGCGCGATCTGCGCATCTCGGTGACGGACCGCTGCAACTTCCGCTGCAGCTACTGCATGCCCAAGGAGGTCTTCGACAAGCAGTACGACTTCCTGCCGCACTCGTCGCTGCTCAGCTTCGAGGAGATCACCCGTGTGGCGCGCCTGTTCGTCGCGCACGGCGTGAAGAAGATTCGCCTGACCGGTGGCGAGCCGCTGCTGCGCAAGAACCTCGACGCCCTGATCGCCATGCTGGCTGAGCTGCGCACCATCGACGACGAGCCGCTGGACCTGACGCTGACCACCAACGGATCGCTGCTCGCGCGCAAGGCACAGACTCTGAAGGACGCCGGCCTGCAGCGCGTCACGGTGAGCTTGGACGCGCTGGACGACACCATCTTCCGCCGCATGAACGACGTGGACTTCCCGGTGGCCGAGGTGCTCGAGGGCATCGCCCAGGCGCAGCGCGTCGGGCTCGGGCCGATCAAGGTCAACATGGTCGTCAAGCGCGGCACCAACGACCACGAGATCGTGCCGATGGCGCGCTTCTTCCGCGAGAACTTCGGCGGCCAGATCGTGCTGCGCTTCATCGAGTACATGGATGTCGGCGTCACCAACGGCTGGCGCATGGACGAGGTGCTACCCTCGGCCGAAGTGGTCGAGCGCATTTCGGCATCGTTCCCGCTCGAGCCGCTGCAAGCGCAGGCAGCGGGCGAGACCGCGCAGCGCTGGCGCTACGCCGACGGCGCCGGCGAGGTCGGCGTGATCTCCAGCGTCACACAGGCCTTCTGCGGCGACTGCAACCGCGCCCGGCTGTCCACCGAGGGAAAACTGTTCATGTGCCTGTTCGCCAGCCACGGCCACGACCTGCGCGCACTGCTGCGCGGAGGCTACGACGACGCGCAGATCAGCGGCGCCATCGGCGCCCTCTGGTCTGGCCGCGACGACCGCTACTCCGAACTGCGCGGTGCGATGCAGGCCGACACCGGCAGCGGCCAGCGCCGCGTCGAGATGCACTACATAGGCGGCTGACGTGACCATCGCACCAGAAGCCATCACCGGCCTGATCCTTGCCGGTGGCCGCGGCAGCCGCATGGGCGGCGTCGACAAGGGCCTGCAGAACCACCTGGGCATCCCGCTGGCGATGCACGCCGTGCTGCGCCTCGGGCCGCAGGTGGGCCAGTTGATGATCAATGCCAACCGCAACCTCGGCGCCTACGAGGCGATGGGGGTGCCGGTCTGGCCCGACGCCCTGCCCGACTACGCAGGCCCGCTGGCCGGTTTCCTCGCCGGCCTGGAGCATTGCGAGACGCCTTACCTCGTCACCGTGCCCTGCGACACGCCCGGCTTCCCGCTCGACCTGGTCGAGCGCCTGGCGAAGTCGCTCGACGAGACGGGCTCCGACATCGCCATGGCGGCGACGACGGAGAACGGCAGCATGCAGGTGCAGCCGGTGTTCTGCCTGATGAAGACCTCGCTGATGGAGAGCCTGGTCCAGTTCACGCAGTCGGGCCAGCGCAAGATCGACCGCTGGACGGCGCAGCATCGCTGCGTGGAGGTGCCCTTCGACGACGCACGGGCCTTTTTCAACGCCAACACACTGGCCGAGCTGCAGCAGTTGCAGGCCTGAGGCACGGCAGCGGCCTCGCCGCTCGTTACCATCCCCGCCCATGACCACGACGAACGCCACCCTCGCCGAGATCGCCTCCTGCGTCAGCGGCTACGACCCGAACGCTCTGCCGGTGGCGCAGGCGCAGGAGTTCATCTCCCGCCTCGTGCCGCGTGTGCAGGCGGTGGAGATGCTGCCGATCCGCTCGGCGCTCGGACGCGTGCTGGCGCGCGACATCGTCTCGCCCATCGACGTGCCGGCGCACGACAACTCGGCCATGGATGGTTACGCCTTGCGCGGCGCCGATCTCTCGGCAGATGGCGACAGCGTGCTGCAGGTGGCCGGCACCGGCTTCGCCGGCGCGCAGTTCGACGGTACGGTCGGTCCGGGGCAATGCGTGCGCATCATGACCGGCGCGGTGATGCCCGCCGGGCTCGACACCGTGGTGCCGCAGGAGTTCGCCAGGGTCGAAAGCGACCGCGTCAGCGTGCCCGCCGGCGTGGTGCGCCCCGGCGACAACCGGCGCCTTGCCGGAGAGGACCTGGCCCGGGGCGAGGCGGCGTTGAAGGCCGGCCGCCTGCTGCGACCGGCCGACCTCGGCCTGCTGGCTTCGCTCGGCCAGGCCGAGGTGCCGGTGTGGCGCCGCCTGCGGGTCGCCTTCTTCTCGACCGGCGACGAACTGCGCTCGATCGGCGAGCCGCTGGATGAAGGCTGCGTCTACGACAGCAACCGCTACACGCTGTGGGGCATGCTGCAGCGCCTCGGCGTGGACCTGCTCGACATGGGCGTGGTGCGCGACGACCCCGCCGCGCTGGAATCCGCCTTCCGGCACGCCGCCGAGAACGCCGACGCGGTGATCACCTCGGGCGGCGTCAGCGTCGGCGAGGCCGACCACACCAAGCAGGTGATGAAGGCGTTGGGCGACGTGCTGTTCTGGAGGATTGCGATGCGTCCCGGCCGGCCGATGGCGATCGGCAGGATCACCAGCCGCGGCCACGACGCCATCCTGTTCGGATTGCCGGGCAATCCGGTGGCGGTGATGGTCACCTTCTACGCCTTCGTGCGCGACGCGCTGCTGGCGATGAGCGGCGCCTCGCCGCAGCCGTTGCCAATGCTGCGCGCAGCCAGCACACAGGCGATCCGCAAGAAGGCCGGTCGCACGGAATACCAGCGCGGGATCGTGTCCCGCTCCGAGACGGGCTGGCAGGTGGAAATCACGGGCTCGCAGGGCTCGGGCATCCTGCGCAGCATGAGCGTGGCCAACGGTCTTGTCGTGCTGGACCACGAGCAGGGCAACGTGGCGAGGGGCGACCTGGTCGACGTGCTCCCCTTCGATGGGCTCGTCTGAGATGTACCCCACTCCCGCCCAAGGCGACGCCGCCGCACCGCGCAAGCCAATGACGCTGCACCGCCTTGCCGCGATGCGCGCGGCCGGCGAGAAGATCGCCATGCTGACTTGCTACGACGCCAGCTTCGCGCGGCTGCTCGACGACGCCGGCGTCGACGTGCTGCTGATCGGTGACTCGCTGGGCATGACGCTGCAGGGCCGCGACAGCACCCTGCCGGTCACGCTCGACGAGCTGGCCTACCACGTCCAATGCGTGGCACGTGGCAGCCGCCACGCCTGGATCGTCGGCGACCTGCCGTTCGCGACCTACCACACCGGCACCGAGCAGGCCCTGCTCAGCGCCGCGACACTGATGCGCGCGGGGGCGCACATGGTCAAGCTCGAAGGCGGCGGCTGGACGGCGCCTATCGTGCGCCACCTCGCCGAGCGGGGCATCCCGGTGTGCGCGCACCTCGGCCTGACGCCGCAATCGGTGCACGCGCTCGGCGGCTACCGCATCCAGGGACGCGACGAAGACGGCGCTGCGCGGCTGCTGCGAGAGGCGCGCGAACTGTCCGACGCCGGCGCGGCAATGCTGGTGGTGGAACTGATCCCGAGCGAGCTCGGCCGGCAGCTTGCCGACAGCCTGCCCATCCCGGTGATCGGCATCGGCGCCGGCCCCGGCTGCAGTGGTCAGGTGCTGGTGCTGCACGACATGCTCGGCGTCACGCGTGGCAAGCTGCCGCGATTCGTGCGCAACTTCATGGCCGGCGCCGACAGCATCGAGGCCGCGATCCGCGCCTACGTGGCATCAGTGAAGGACGGCAGCTTCCCCGACCCGGCCCTACACGGCTATTGAGTGGCATACAAAGGGAACCGCGCCCATGCAGATCGTCCACACCGTCGCCGACCTGCGCGCCGCACTGGCGGGCCACGACCGCACCGCCTTCGTGCCGACCATGGGCAACCTGCACGACGGCCATCTCTCGCTGGTCAAGCTCGCACGCCAGCACGGCGGGCCGACGGTGACGAGCATCTTCGTCAACCGGCTGCAGTTCGCGCCGCACGAGGATTTCGACACCTACCCGCGCACGCTGCAGCGCGACTGCGAGCTGTTGCGCCATGCCGGCAACGACATCGTGTTCGCGCCGTCGGAGAGTGACCTCTACCCCGAGCCGCAGCGCTACACCGTGCAGCCGCCGACCGAGCTGGCGGACATCCTCGAAGGGCACTTTCGCCCGGGTTTCTTCACCGGCGTATGCACGGTGGTGCTCAAGCTCTTCAACTGCGTCCAGCCACGTGTCGCGGTGTTCGGCAAGAAGGACTACCAGCAGTTGATGGTGCTCCGCCGCATGGTGGAGCAGCTTGCGTTGCCGATCACGATCGTCGCCGGCGAGACCAGCCGTGCCGGCGATGGCCTGGCGCTGTCCTCGCGAAATGGCTACCTCGACGCGGCGCAGCGCTCGGAGTCGGTGCAGCTGAGTGCCGCCCTGCGGCGCGTGGCCGATGCCATCGAGGGCGGCTCGCGCGACTGGGCCCGGCTCGAGGCGCAGGCCATGACATCGCTGGCCGAGCGCGGCTGGCAGCCCGACTACGTGGCGGTGCGGCGCCAGCGCGATCTCGGCGAGCCGGTGACGGGCGAGCCGCTCGTGGCGCTGGCCGCCGCGAGGATCGGCAGCACGAGGTTGATCGACAACCTCGAGCTGCCGGCGTGCGCCTGAGGACGGTCTAGCGCTTCGCGAGGCGCTGCCAGGTCTCGACCACCGTGTCGGGGTTCAGCGAGATCGACACGATGCCCTCGCGCGCCAGCCAGTCGGCGAAGTCCGGATGGTCGCTGGGGCCCTGGCCGCAGATGCCGACGTACTTGCCGACCGCCCGACAGGCGGCGATGGCGCGCGAGATCAGCGCCTTCACGGCCGGATCGCGCTCGTCGAAGTCGCGTGCCAGCAGCTCGAGGCCGGAATCGCGGTCCAGGCCCAGCGTGAGTTGAGTGAGGTCGTTCGAGCCGATCGACATGCCGTCGAAGTGCTCGAGAAACTGCTCGGCCAGGATGGCGTTGCTCGGCACCTCGCACATCATGATCACGCGCAGGCCGTCGGTGCCGCCGGCGGCGGCGCGCTTCAGGCCGCGCTCGGCCAGCATGCCCACCACGCGCTCCGCCTGCCCGAGGGTGCGCACGAACGGCACCATGATCTCGACGTTGGTCAGGCCCATGTCGGTGCGCACGCGCTTGAGCGCCTCGCACTCCATTGCGAAGGCCTCGCCGAAGCTCTCGCTGACGTAGCGCGATGCGCCGCGGAATCCGAGCATCGGATTCTCTTCCTCGGGCTCGTAGCGCGAGCCGCCGATCAGCTTCTTGTATTCGTTGCTCTTGAAGTCCGACAGCCGCACGATCACCGGCTTGGGCCAGAAGGCTGCGGCGATGGTGGCGACGCCCTCGACCAGCTTGTCGACGTAGAAGGCTCGCGGCGACGCGTGCCCGCGCGCCACCGATTCGACGGCCTTCTTCAGGTCGGCATCGACGTTCGGGTAGTCGAGGATCGCCTTCGGGTGCACGCCGATGTTGTTGTTGATGATGAACTCGAGGCGCGCCAGGCCGACGCCCGAGTTGGGCATCTGCGCGAAGTCGAAGGCCAGTTGCGGGTTGCCGACGTTCATCATGATCTTCACCGGACAGTACGGCAGTTCGCCGCGCTGCACGTCGCTGACCTCGGTCTCGAGCAGGCCGTCGTAGATGAAGCCGGTGTCGCCCTCGGAGCAGACCACGGTCACCAGCGCGCCGTCTTTCAGCGTCTCGGTCGCGTCGCCGCAACCCACGACCGCCGGGATGCCCAGTTCCCGGGCGATGATGGCTGCGTGGCAGGTGCGTCCGCCACGGTTGGTGACGATGGCGCTGGCGCGCTTCATGACCGGCTCCCAGTTCGGGTCGGTCATGTCGGTGACCAGCACGTCGCCGGCCTGCACCTGGTCCATGTCGGCCAGGCTGTGCACGATGCGCACCGGACCCGTGCCGATCTTCTGGCCGATTGCACGGCCCTCGGCGAGCACGGTCCCCGAGCTCTTGAGCTTGTAGCGCTGCTCAACCTTGCCCATCGCCTGGCTCTTCACCGTCTCGGGACGCGCCTGCAGGATGTAGAGCTGGTTGTCGCCACCGTCCTTGCCCCATTCGATGTCCATCGGGCGGCCATAGTGCTGCTCGATGATCAGCGCGTAGCGCGCCAGCTCGGCGACATCGGCGTCGGTCAGCGAGAAGCGGTTGCGGTGTTCGGGCGCGGTGTCGACGGTGCGCACCAGCTTGCCGGTCTTCGCCTTCTCCTCGGCCGGGGCGAACTCCATCTTGATCAGCTTGGAGCCGAGGTTGCGACGGATGATGGGCAGCTTGCCGGCCTTCAGCGCCGGCTTGTGCACGTAGAACTCGTCGGGGTTGACCGCGCCTTGCACCACCGTTTCGCCCAGGCCATAGCTGGAGGTGATGAACACCACGTCCTGGAAGCCGCTTTCGGTGTCGATGGTGAACATCACGCCGGCCGCGCCGAGGTCGGAGCGGACCATGCGCTGCACGCCGGCCGACAGCGCCACGTCGCCGTGGGCAAAGCCCTTGTGCACACGATAGCTGATGGCGCGGTCGTTGTAGAGGCTCGCGAAGACCTCCTTCATCTTCGCCAGCACTTCGTCGATGCCCACCACGTTCAGGAAGGTCTCCTGCTGGCCGGCGAACGACGCGTCGGGCAGATCCTCCGCCGTGGCGGAGGATCGCACCGCGAAGGAGGCACCGGGGTTCCCCGTGGTCAGCTTGGCGAACTCGGCACGGATGGCCGCCTCCAGCGCGGGCGGGAACGGCGTGGCTTCGATCCAGTGGCGGATCTGCGCGCCGGCTTCGGCCAGGGCGCGCACGTCGTCGGTGTTCAGCGTCGCCAGGCGCTCGGCGATGCGCGTCGCGAGTCCTTCGTGCTTGAGGAATTCCCGGAAGGCATGCGCCGTGGTGGCGAACCCTCCGGGCACCCGCACCCCGGAGGCTGCCAGTTGGCTGATCATCTCGCCGAGCGAGGCGTTCTTGCCGCCCACCGACTCGACGTCGGTCATCCTCAGCTGTTCGAACGGTACGACCAGGGCGGTCGCCAGTGCAGGGTTGGACATGGGAGAACTCCGTGATGTTGGTAAACCGGTGTCTCCCAGCCCCGCGTGCGGCGGCCCGAGTCAGGCTCGAGGGCGGCGGCAGGCCCCCACGCGGGCGCGCCACACTCTGGGAGTGCTCGGGGGCGTTGGGCGGCGTGCATCGGGCGGCGAGGTGGAAGTGTTCGGCTGGATTCTAAGGTTTGTCCCTATCATGCGGGCCGTCGCCCCCCAACCCGAAGGCCGCGCTTCATGCCCGATCGCACCGTCTACTTCGTCTCCGACGGCACCGGCATCACGGCCGAGACCTTCGGCAACTCGATCCTGGCGCAGTTCCCCGGCAAGCCGCGCCATGTGCGCCGGCCCTTCGTCGACACCCCCGACAAGGCCTACCAGGTGCTGCGCGAGGTGAACCACACGGCGGACACGGAAGGCCGCCGGCCGGTCGTGTTCGTCACGCTGGTCAATGCCGAGATCCTCGACATTCTCAAGCAGTCGCACGGCCTGGTGCTGGACATGTTCAACACCTTCATCGAGCCGCTGGAAGCCGAGTTCGGCGTCAAGTCCAATCACCGCATCGGCCGCTTCTCCGACATTTCGAAGAGTCAGGAGTACACCGACCGCATCGAAGCGATCAACTTCTCGCTCGCCCATGACGACGGACAGTCGTCCAAGAACCTGTCCGAGGCCGACGTGATCCTCGTCGGCGTGTCGCGCAGCGGCAAGACACCGACCTCGCTGTACCTGGCGATGCAGCATGGCATCAAGGCGGCGAACTACCCGCTCATTCCCGAGGACTTCGACCGCGGGCAGATCCCCTCGACGCTGGCGCCGTTCAAGCGGAAGTGCTTCGGCCTCACCATCGACCCCGAGCGGCTCAGCCACATCCGCAACGAGCGCCGCCCGAACAGCAAGTACGCCTCGATCGAGAATTGCCGCGCCGAGGTGCGCGAGGCCGAGGCGATGATGCGCCGCGAGGGCATTGCCTGGCTGTCGTCGACGCACAAATCGATCGAGGAGATCGCGACGACGATCCTGCGCGATCTTCGGCCGGACCGGCTGATGTACTAGGCCATGCGCTGCCGCGCGGATTCGTAGAGGCAGACTGCCGCTGCGGCCGCCACGTTCAGTGACTCCTCGCCACCGGGCTGCGGAATGCGCAGGGCCATCGCACAGCGCTGCTGGAGCGCCTCTGCCACGCCGCGCCCTTCGTGACCGAGCACCCAGCCGCAGGGCCAGGGCAGCGCCACTTGGTGGATCGCCGGTGCGGCATGTGGACTGGTCGCCAGCAAGGGCACCTGCAACGCGGTCAGCGCATCAGCCTCGACAGCTTCCACCAGGCGCAGCGCGAAGTGCGCGCCCATGCCGGCGCGCAGCACCTTGGGGGACCACAGCGCCGCCGTGCCCTTGAGCGCGATCACCTGCGCAAAGCCGAAGGCCGAGGCGCTGCGCAGGATGGCGCCGACGTTGCCGGCATCCTGCAGCCGGTCGAACACCACCGACGGCGCGTCAGGGGTGATCGCGGGCGCGGTGGGCGTGGCGACGACGAAACCGATCATCGGCGGCGACTCCAGCGTCGACAACCCCGCCATCAGCTCCGGCGGCAGGATGGCCACCGCCGCGGCATGCGACGCCAGATGGCGCAGGGCCGGCTGAGCCCAGCCGTCAGCCCGGACGATGGCATGAAGCGCTCGCCCGCCGCGCCGCACGAAGGCGTCGCAAAGATGGTCGCCCTCCAGCCAGACCTCGCCGAGCTTGCGATAGGCACCGGGGTCGGCGCCGAGCTTGCGCACGCGCACCAGCAGCGGGTTGTCCTTCGAGCTGATCGGACGCGGATCGGCCATGGTTCAGCCTTCCAGCACCTCGCGCACCGGCGCGAACGAGCGGCGGTGCTGCGGGCAGGCCCCGTGCCGGCGCAGCGCCGCGAGGTGCTCCGCCGTTGGATACCCCTTGTGGCCATCGAAGCCGTACTGCGGATGCTGCTCGTGCAACGCGAGGCAGAGGCGGTCGCGGTGCACCTTGGCGAGGATGGACGCCGCCGAGATCGCCTTGACCTTGGCGTCGCCCTTGACAATCGCCTCGGCCGGCACTTTCAGCACCGGGATGCGGTTGCCGTCGACCAGCACCTTGGACGGCTTCAGGCGCAGGCCCTCCACCGCGCGGCGCATCGCCAGCATGGTGGCCTGCAGGATGTTCAGCGCGTCGATCTCCGCCGCGCTCGCCTCGGCGATGCAGCAGCACAGCGCCTTGGCGCGGATTTCGTCGAACAGCGCCTCGCGACTGGGCGGGCTGAGCGCCTTCGAGTCGGCCAAGCCCCTGATCGGCTGCAGGTCGTCGAGGATCACCGCGGCCGCCACCACGGGCCCGGCGAGCGGGCCGCGGCCGGCCTCGTCCACGCCGGCGACCAGCCCCGGGGCGTCGAAGCTGAGCCCGAGCTGCTCAGCGGCCGAGAATCGACGCGATCGCATCGGCGGCGGCGCGCGCCGTGTCGCGCCTGAGTTCGAGGTGCAGCGCGTGAAAGCGCCTCTGGAGATCCGCGCAGCGCGGCGCGTCGTCGAGCCAGGACAGGGTTGCGTGCGCCAGCCGCTGAGGCGTGGCATCGCCCTGGATCAATTCGGGCACGGCGAAGTCGCGCAGCAGGATGTTGGGCAGGCCCACCCAGGGCTGGTACCGCATGCGCTTCATCATCTGCCAGCTCAGCGCGTGCATCGCGTAGGTGATGACCATCGGTCGCTTGAACAGCGCGGCCTCGAGCGTGGCCGTGCCGCTGGCCACCAGCGTGACGTCGCAGGCGGCGAGTGCCTCGTGCGAATGTCCGTCGAGCAGTTCGACCACGACGCGATCTGCGTGCAACCTGCGCAGCGGCTCGACAAGGTGGCGCAGGCCAGGCACCACCGGCAGGATGAAGCGCAGGCCGTGGCGAAGGCGACTCATCTCGACAGCGGCCTCGAACAGCCGCGGTGCGATGTACTGGATCTCCGATCGGCGGCTGCCCGGAAGCAGGGCCACGACCGTCTCGTCGCCGATGCCGAGGTCTTGGCGCGCTGCCGCGCGCGGGACCTCCAGCGGAATCGCATCGGCCAGCGGGTGCCCGACGTAGTGCGCGGCGATGCCCTGCCTGGCGTAGATCTCCGGTTCGAAGGGGAAGATGCACAGCACCGCGTCGACCGCCTTGCGCATCTTCTCGACGCGCTTGCCGCGCCACGCCCAGATCGACGGGCTGACGAAGTGCACCGTGCGGATGCCCCCTGCCTTCAGCCTCGCCTCGAGGTCGAGGTTGAAGTCCGGTGCGTCGACACCGATGAACATGTCGGGCCTCGCCGCCAGGATCCGCTCGGCGAGCCGGTTGCGGATGCCGGCGAGCTCGCGGTAGTGACTCAGCACCTCGACGTAGCCGCGCACCGCCAGCTTGTCGTGCGGCCACCAGGCGCTGAAGCCCTGCGCAGCCATCTTCGGTCCGCCGATGCCCTCTGCCACGAGGCCCGGCCAGCGCGCGCGCAGGCCGCCGAGCAGCAGGCCGGCGAGCAGGTCACCCGAGGCCTCGCCCGCGACCATCGCGAAGCGCGGTGCAGCCGCGTCCATGCGCTGCTTCAGCGCGCGATGCCGCGCGTCGCGCCCGCGAGGAAGGCAGTCATCAGCGCCACGTCGCCGGCGGCATGCGGCTGTTCGGTGGCCAGCGTCTCGATCGCCTGCTTGGCCTGCTCGAGGGTCTTGCCTTCGCGATAGAGCAGTCTGTGCATCTGCTTGACGGCCGCGATGCGCGGCGCATCGAATCCCCGGCGGCGCAAGCCCTCGATGTTGAAACCGCGCACGGCCAGCGGGTTTCCGTCGACCAGCATGTAAGGAGGCACGTCCTGCGACACCGCGCTGCCGAAGCCGACCATCACATGGGCGCCGATCTTCACGAACTGGTGGATGCCGGTCAGGCCGCCCACGGTGACCCAGTCGCCCAGCTGCACGTGGCCGCCCAGCGTGGTGTTGTTCGCCAGCGTCGCGCGGTCCCCGACCTGGCAGTCGTGCGCGATGTGCACGTAGGCCATGATCCAGTTGTCGCTGCCGATGCGCGTGACGCCGGCATCCTGGGCGGTGCCGAGGTTGAAGGTGCAGAACTCGCGCACCATGTTGCGGTCACCGATCACCAGTTCGGTCGGCTCGCCGGCGTACTTCTTGTCCTGCGGCACGGCACCGATCGACACGAACTGGAAGAAGCGGTTGTCGCGGCCGATCGTCGTGCGACCTTCGATCACGCTGTGCGGACCGATGATCGTGCCCTCGCCGATGCGCACCTGCGAGCGCACGATGCTGTAGGCCCCGACGGTGACCTTCTCGCCAAGCTCGGCGCCGCGCTCGACGATTGCGGTGGGGTGGATGCTCGCCATCTGAGGAACTCCCGGGGCGCAGCCTCAGGTGAAGCTGCGCATCGTACAGGTGAGGTCGGCCTCGACGGCCACCTCGGTGCCCACCAGCGCGCGCCCCTTGAACTTGAACACCGAAGCCTTCATGCGTTCGAGGGTGGCCTCGAGCACGAGCTGGTCGCCCGGCTCGACGGGACGCTTGAAGCGCGCATTGTCGATGCCGGCGAAGTAATAGACGGTGTTGTCGTCGGGCGACTGGCCCAGCGTCTCGAAGGCGAGCAATGCGGAGGCCTGCGCCAGCGCCTCGATCATCAGCACGCCCGGCATCACCGGCCGCTTCGGGAAGTGGCCGTTGAAGAAGTTCTCGTTGATGGTGACGTTCTTGATGGCCTTGATGCGCTGGCCCTTCTCGAGCTCGAGCACGCGGTCTACCAGCAGGATCGGGTAGCGGTGCGGCAGCTTCTTCAGGATCTGGTGAATGTCCATCGTCATGGTTGTCTCGGCGTGGTCTGGTTCTTTTCCAGTGCACGGATGCGCTCGCGCAGCGTATGCAACTGGCGCAGCGTGGCCGCGTTCTTCTCCCAGGCCGCATTGTCGTCGATGGGGAAGACGCCGCTGTACTGCCCCGGTTGGCGGATCGAGCGCATCACCACCGACGCGGCCGAGATGTGCACGTCATCGGCCAGCGTCAGGTGGCCCAGCACGATGGCGCCGCCGCCCACGGTGCAGCGCTTGCCGATCACCGCGCTGCCGGCGATGCCGACGCAGCCGGCCATCGCGGCATGTGCGCCGATGCGCACGTTGTGGCCGACCTGGATGAGGTTGTCGAGCTTGACGCCGTCCTCGATGACGGTGTCGTCCAGCGCGCCGCGGTCGATGCAGGTGTTGGCGCCGATCTCGACGTCGTCGCCGATGCGCACCGCCCCGAGCTGCTCGATCTTCTCCCAGCGGCCCCCGGCGGGCGCGAAGCCGAAGCCGTCGGCGCCGATCACCACGCCGCTGTGCACGATGCCACGCTCGCCGATGCAGCAGCGCTCCCCGACCGTCACGCGCGGTGCGAGCCGTGTCCGGGAACCGATCCTGGCCTCGGCGCCAATCACGCAGTGAGCCCCGATCTGCGCACCCTCGCCCACCACCGCGCCGGCCTCGACCACGGCCAGCGGGCCGACCGTGGCGCTCTCGGCGACACGCGCGGTCGGATGGACCAGCGCACTCGGGTGGACGCCGGGCAGCGCAGCCGGTCGCGTCCGGCTTGCCCACCACTGGGTCAGGCGCGCGAAGTAGAGGTAGGGATCGGAAGTGACGATCGCCGCTCGGCGATCGACCACGGCATCGCGCAGCGAAGGTGCGACGATCACGCAGCCAGCCAGCGATCCGGCCAGCTGGGATCGGTACTTCGGGTGAGCAAGAAAGGCGATCGTCTGCGCATCGGCGCCCTCGAGCGGACCGATGCGGTCGACGCGCAGATCCGCATCCCCGAGCAGTTCACCGCCGAGCTGCCCGGCGATCTCGCGCAGAGCAACTCGCATCGGCGTTGCCCCGGGGCTTACTTGCTGTTGCCGCTCTGGGCGTTCAGCGCCTTGATCACCTTGTCGGTGATGTCGATCCTCGGGCCGGCAAAGACAGCCTCCTGCACGATGAGGTCGTACTTCTCGGCGTCGAAGATCTGCTTCATCACCTTGTTCGCCCGCTCGACGACCGAGGCGAGTTCCTCGTTCTTGCGCTGCGTGAGATCCTCCTGGAACTCGCGCCGCTTGCGGTCGAAGTCGCGGTTCTGCTCGACCAGCTCGCGCTGCCGGCGCGTACGCTCGGACTCGGAGAGCGTCGGCGCATCCTTGTCGAGCTTCTCGCCCGCGGACTTCAGCTTGCCCGCCATGTCGGCGAGTTCCTTCTCGCGCTTGCCGAACTCGGCCTCGAGCTTCGCCTGCGCCGCCTTGGCAGGAGCGGCATCGCGCAGTACCCGATCGGCATTGACGTAGCCGATCTTCAGATCCTGGGCCTGCGCACCCAGGGCCGCGAACGCGAGAAGCGCCGAGCAGGCCGTCGACTTCAGGATGGAGGTATTCATTAGAACGCGGTCCCGATCTGGAATTGCAGTCTCTCGATTCTATCGTTCGGCTTCTTGCGGATCGGAGATCCGTAGCTGAGCTTCAGCGGTCCCACCGGCGAGATCCAGCTCAAGCCGATGCCGGCAGAGGCGCGCAGGCTGTCGACCGTGAGCTTTTCCGACTCGCCCCACACGTTGCCCACGTCCATGTAGCCGAACACGCGCAGCGTGCGGTCGTTGCCGGCGCCGGGCACCGGCACGTAGAGCTCGCTGTTCAGGTTGAGACGCCGGTTGCCGCCGATGTAGGCGCCGGTCACGTCGGGAGGTCCGAGCGAGCCCTGGTCGAACGCCCGCACGGTGCCCAGGCCGCCACCGTAGAAGTTCTTGAACACCGGGTACGGACGGCCGGCGAGACCCCGGCCATAGCCGACTTCGCCGTTGACGGCGAAGGTGAACTGGCGCGTGATCGGCCAGTAACGCTGGTATTGGAGGTTGGCACGCAGGTAACGCGTGTCGCCGGCGGGCGTCCAGTCGAGGTTGATGCGCTTGTAGCTGCCGTCGTTCGGCACCAGGGCGCTGTCCCGCTCGTCGCGCGTCCAGCCCAGCGTCAGCGGGAAGGAGTTGCTGACATCGCCGAACTGCAACCGGTACAGGTAGAGGTTGTTCGGCATCGCGCTCGTGCCCTTGATCTCGGTGCGCTCTGCACCGATGCCGAAGAAGACGGTGTCGAACTCGCTGAAGGGCACACCGAAGCGCACCGCCACGCCTGGCGTGACGAGCTGATACTGCTCGCCCTGGCTGTTGATCGGCTTGGCGGTGCGGTAATAGATGTCGAAGGACCGGGAGATGCCGTCGATCGTGAAGTAGGGATCGAGCGTGCTGAGCACCAGCGTGCGGCTGGAGCGGCTGGTGTTGATCTCCAGCCCGAGGTAGTTGCCCGAGCCGAACACGTTCTCCTGCTTGATCGATGCGGTGAGAGAGAGCTTGTCGGCGCTCGAGTAGCCTGCACCGATCAGCAGGTTGCCGGTCGGCTTCTCCTTGATGTTGAAGGTGAGGTCCACCTGGTCCTGCGATCCGGCCACCTCGGCGGTATCGACGTTGACCTCGGAGAAGTAGCCCAGCCGGTCGACCCGGTCGCGAGACAGCTTGATTTTCTGGCCGTCGTACCAGGACGACTCGAACTGGCGCAACTCCCGGCGAATCACTTCGTCACGGGTGCGGGTGTTCCCGGAGAGGTTGATGCGTCGCACGTAGACCCGGCGCGCAGGATCCGCCGCCAGCGTGACTGCCACCCGGCCATTGGCCCGATCGATCTCCGGGCGTGCGTCGATGCGGACGAAGGCGTAGCCGAAGGTCGCGAAGCGGTCGGAGAACTCCTTGGTCGTCTCGGTCACCGATTCGGCGCGGTAGGCCTCGCCCGGCTTGATCTTGACCAGTGTCCTGAAGTCCTCTTCCTTGCCGAGGTAGTCGCCTTCCAGCTTCACCGCGGTGACCGTGTAGGGCTGACCTTCGGTGATGTTGACGGTGACGGTGATTTCCTGCTTGTCCGGCGAGATCGCCACCTGGGTCGAATCGACGTTGAACTCGAGGTAGCCGCGGTTCAGGTAGTAGGCGCGCAACGTCTCCAGGTCGGCGTTCAGCTTCGAGCGCGAGTAGCGGTCGGCCTTCGTGTACCAATTCAGCCAGCCGCCGTCGTTGAGGTCGAACAGGCTCTTGAGGGTGCTTTCCGAAAAGGCCTTGTTGCCGAGGATGCGCAGCTCGCGAATCTTCGCCGCCGTGCCTTCGGTGACGGTGAAGACCACGTTGACGCGGTTGCGTTCCTGCGGCGTCACCGTGGTCACCACCTCGGCGCCATAGAGGCTGCGCGTCAGGTACTGACGCTTGAGCTCCTGCTCGGCGCGATCGGCCAGCGCCTTGTCGAACGGCAGGCCTTCGCCGATGCCGAAGTCCTTCAGAGACTTGACCAGCGTGTCCTTGTCGAACTCCTTCAGGCCGACGAAGTCGATCGCCGCGATGACGGCGCGTTCCTCGACGATCACGACCACCACGCCGTCGTCGATGTCGATGCGCACGTCCTTGAAGAGGCCGGTGGCGAACAGGGCACGCAGCGCCGCCGCACCCTTGTCGTCGTTGTAGGTGTCCCCGATGCGGAACGGCAGAGACGCGAACACCGTGCCGGCGTCGGTGCGCTGCAGTCCCTCGACGCGGATGTCCTTCAGCACGAACGGATCGACCGCCCACGCCACCCCCGTGTGGAGTGCGGCGGCGAGGGCGAGGCTGAGAACGGTGGGGCGGAAAGCGTGCGCGCGGCGTGAGGAAGGCATGCGTCGGGGTCAGTGCAGGCCCAGCAGGCGGGCCACGTCGTTGTAGAGAGCCAGGGACATCATCATGAGCATGATGGCCACCCCGCCACGCTGCAGCCGGTCCAGCCACAACTCGGAGACCGGCCGCCCCGTCACACCCTCGAAAAGATAATACATCAGGTGCCCACCATCGAGCATGGGCAGCGGCAGCAGGTTCAACACGCCAAGTGACACGCTGACCACGGCAAGGAAGCCGAGGTAGTACGCCAGGCCGAGTTGCACCGACTGGCCGGCGTAGTCGGCGATCGTCAGCGGCCCGCTGAGGTTCTTCAGCGACGCTTCGCCGATGAGCATCTTGCCGAGCATCTTCAAGGTCAACGTGGACATCTCCCACGTGCGGCCCACGGCGCGCGCCAGCCCCTCGAACACACCGTAGCGCACCGTCACTAGCTCTGGCGGCTGGCCCGGGTAGGCCTCGATGCGCCCGATGTGCTGGTCACGCTCGGCAACGACATTCGGCGTCACCTCCAGCTCGAGCACCTGCCCACCACGCTCGACACGCCACTGCATCGGTCGCGACGTGCCGTCGGCGCCACTTGCACGGATCAGTTCGCGAATGCGCGCCGCCTCCGCGATGAGTTGGCCATCGATGCTCAGCACGCGATCGCCGGCTCGCAGGCCTGCCGCGGCAGCCGGACCGCCCGGCTTGATCTCGCCAAGCACCGGCTCGCTGAAAGGTGCGCCCAGGCCGATGCGCTTCATGAGTTGCGCGTCCACTTCGCTCGCGCCAAGCGTATTCAGGTCGAGCACGACGCGGCGCTGGCCGCGCCCCTGTCCATCGCTCACCATCAGGTGCAGAGGCGCGCCGTGCAGCACCGCCTGCGTGACCTGCCAGCGCAGGTCGTTCATCGAGCGCAACTCCTCCCACTCCGCCCCGTCTTCGGACCAAGCCCGCGCCCAGTCGCCCGCACGCAGGCCGGCTCTCTCGGCGAGGCTGCCTGCGGCCGGCCCCGCCATCAGCGCCTTGGGCTCGTCCATGCCGATCCAGTGGGCCCCTGCGTACAGCAGCACCGCGAGCAGCAGATTGGCCAACGGGCCGGCGGCGACGACGGCGGTGCGCTGCCAGAGCGGCTTGCGGTTGAAGGCGCGATGCAGTTCGTTCGACGCCACCGGGCCTTCACGTTCGTCGAGCATGCGAACGTAGCCGCCCAGCGGCAGCGCGGAGACGACGAATTCGGTGCCCGACGCGGAGGACTGGCGACGCCAGATCACGCGGCCGAAGCCGACGGAGAAGCGCAGCACCTTCACGCCGCACGCCACCGCGACCCGGTAGTGGCCGTACTCGTGCACGACGATGAGCACGCCCAGCGTGAGGATGAACGCGAACAGCGTGATCATCGGGACAGATCCTTTATCAACTGCTGCGCCAGGCGCCGCGCCCGTTCATCGAGTTCGAGCAGACCTGCCAAGGACGTGGCGGAGTTCGGTTCCGGGATCACGTTTTCGACGGTCCCGGCGTTGACCGTGTGAATCTGGTCGAAGCGGATGGTTCCGGAGAGGAAGGCGGCCACTGCCTCCTCGTTGGCAGCGTTGAGCACCGCCGTGCTGCCCGGCGCGGCGCGCAGCGCTTCCCAGGCGAGCCCCAGACCCGGGTAGCGCACGAGGTCCGCCGGCTCGAAGCTCAGCGCCGCGAGGCTCGCGAAGTCGAGCGGCGACGCCCCCGACTCGATGCGCTGCGGAAACGACAGCCCGTAGGCGATCGGCACGCGCATGTCCGGCGTGCCCAGCTGCGCCAGCACCGAGTTGTCGCGGCACACCACCATCGAGTGGATGATGCTCTGCGGGTGGATGACCACGCGGATCTGCGCGGGCTCGAGGTCGAACAGCCAGCGCGCCTCGATCACCTCGAGCGCCTTGTTCATCATCGTCGCCGAGTCGACGGAGATCTTGCGGCCCATCACCCAGTTGGGGTGCGCGCAGGCCTGGTCCGGCGTCACGGCATGCAATGTGCTCGGATCGCGCGTGCGGAACGGCCCCCCCGAGGCCGTCAGCACGATGTGATCGATGCGCGACGCCCAGGCGCCGCGGTCTTCGGGCAGGCACTGGAAGATCGCCGAGTGCTCGCTGTCGATCGGCAGCAGCGTCGCGCCACCGGCCTTCACCGCGCCCATGAAGAGCGCACCGCCGACCACCAGCGCTTCCTTGTTGGCAAGCATCAGCCGCTTGCCGGCGCGCGCCGCCGCCAGACAAGGCGCGAGACCGGCAGCGCCGACGATCGCCGCCATCACCGCGTCCACATCCGGATGTTCGGCAAGTTGCTCGAGGGCCTGCGCCCCCGCGAGCACCTCCGTGCGCAGACCCTCACGCGCGAGAAGCTCTCGCAGCGCGGCGGCGCGGCTTGCGTCCGGCATGGCCGCGAAGCGCGGCTTCCAGCGCAGGCATTGCGCCGCCAGCTCGTCGATGCGGCTGGCGCCGGTGAGCGCGAACACCTCGAAGCGCTCCGGGTGGCGCGAGATCACGTCCAGGGTGTTCGCGCCCACCGAACCGGTGGACCCCAACACGCAGACACGAAGGGGCGACGGGGCTTGGTTCATGCGAGATTCAGCTCGAGGCGAGCGCCATCGCGATGGGGAACACCGGGAGCAGCGCGTCGACGCGGTCGAGCACGCCGCCGTGGCCCGGCAGCAGGCCGCTGCTGTCCTTCGCGCCGGCGCTGCGTTTGACCAGCGACTCGAACAGGTCGCCGACGACGCTCATCGCGGACAGCACCAGCACACCGACGAGCAGGCCAGGCAGGCCCCACACCTCGGCGATTCGGCTGTAGAGGCTGGGCGAATCGACAGGCTGCGAGCCATCGATCCAGCGCCATGCCAGCGCGAGCGCGACCACGGCTGCCATCCCCGACCACACGCCTTCCCAGCTCTTGCCCGGGCTGATGGTCGGCGCAAGCTTGCGCCGCCCGAAGGCGCGTCCACCGAAGTAGGCGGCAACGTCCGCCACCCAGACCAGGCAGAAGGTCGAGAGGATGAAGTTGATGCCGAGGTGCCTGGCGTTGGCGATCGCCAGCCACGCCGCCCAGAGCATGACCAGGCCGAGCAGCCAGCGCAGTCCGAGCGGCACGCCGGGCCAGCCCGCCGGCCCTGCGCGCAGCGCCAGGCCGCCGCCGATCAGCCACGCCAGAGTCACGGGCCACCACAGCCAGGCCGGCGACTTGGCGGCCCAGCCGAGCCAGATGGCGTCGGCGCACGCCAGCACGAGCAGCACACCCATGGCGATCGCCAGGCCGCCGGCAGCAGCATTCAGCTTGCCCCACTCCCAGCCTGCGGCACCGATGAGCACCAGCGTGAGCGCCGCAAATGGCCACGGCGAGTCTGCAAACAATGCGGGCAACAGCAACGCCAGCAGCACGATGGCGGTGACGACGCGCTGCTTGAGCATGATCAGGTGCCGGTGGCCGGAATCGGAACCGTCGTCGGCTTCACCAGACCGAAGCGCCGGTCACGCTTCGCGTAGGCGGCAATGGCGGCATCGAGCTCGGACTCGTTGAAGTCCGGCCACAGGCAATCGGTGAACACCAGTTCCGAATAGGCGGCCTGCCAGAGCAGGAAGTTGCTGATGCGCACTTCGCCGCCGGTGCGGATCAGCAGGTCGGGATCGGGCGCATCGCCGAAGGCCATGTAGCGACCGAGCGTGGCCTCGTCCAGATCTTCGGGCTTCACGCCTTCGCGCATCGCCTGCCGGCATGCCTGCACGATGTCCCAGCGACCGCCGTAGGCGAATGCCACCCACAACGTGATTCGCGTGTTCTGGCTGGTGCTCGATTCGGCGCGGTCGCAGGCCTGGCGCAGCCGCTCGGTGAGCTGACCTCGGTCGCCGATCATGCGGATGCGCACGCCCCTGGACGCCAGCTTGGCGAGGTACTTCTCCACCGCGACCAGCACGAGGCCCATCAGGAACGACACCTCTTCGGCGGGCCGCTTCCAGTTCTCGGACGAAAAGGCGAACACGGTCAGGTGCTCGACGCCACGGTCGGCACAGGCAAGTACGGTCTTGACCAGCGTATCGACTCCGGCCTTGTGGCCGAACACGCGCGGCATGAAGCGACGCTTGGCCCAGCGGCCATTGCCGTCCATGACGATGGCCACGTGGCGCGGAATACCGGAGTCCGGGGTCACGGAATGGATGGCGCGAGATGATCAGGCTGCAGGGCGTGGCCGACGGGATCGTGGCCTCAGACGGCCATGATCTCCGTTTCCTTGCCGGCCACGAGGCGGTCGATCTCGGCGATCGTGCCGTCTGTCAGTCGCTGCAGCTGCTCGAGCGCGCGGCGCTCGTCGTCCTCGGAGATCTCCTTGTCCTTGAGCAGCTTCTTCAGGTGATCGTTGGCGTCGCGGCGCAGGTTCCGCGTGGCGATGCGCGCTTCCTCGCCGGCATGGCGCACCACCTTGGTGAGGTCCTTGCGGCGCTCTTCGGTCAGTGCGGGCATCGGCACGCGCAGCAGGTCGCCCTGGGCCGAGGGATTCAGGCCCAGATCCGACTCGCGGATCGCCTTTTCGATCTTCGCGCCCATGCCCTTCTCCCAGGGCTGCACGCTGATCGTGCGCGCATCCAGCAGGGTGACGTTGGCCACCTGGCTGATCGGCACCATCGAGCCGTAGTAGTCGACGTGCACCTGGTCCAGGATGCCCGGGTGGGCCCGGCCGGTGCGGATCTTCTGCAACTCGACCTTGAACGCCTCGACGGTCTTGGCCATCTTGGTTTCAGCAGTCTTCTTGATGTCGGCAATCGTCATGTCGGGCCTCTCTCGGCAACAAGCTTCAGACGTGCACCAGTGTGCCTTCGTCCTCGCCCTGCACCACGCGCTTCAACGCGCCGGGCTTGAAGATGGAAAACACCTTGATGGGCAACTTCTGGTCGCGGCACAGCGCGAAGGCGGTGGCATCCATCACCTGCAGGTTCTTCACGATCGCCTCGTCGAAGCTGATCTGCGTGTAACGTGTCGCCCCCGGGTCCTTCTTGGGGTCGGCGCTGTAGACGCCGTCGACCTTGGTCGCCTTCAGAACGATCTGGGCGCCGATCTCGGCGCCACGCAGCGCGGCGGCGGTGTCGGTGGTGAAGAAGGGGTTGCCGGTGCCGGCCGCGAACACGACCACCTTGCCCTCTTCGAGGTACTGCAGCGCCTTCGGGCGCACGTACGGCTCGACCACCTGCTCGATGGCGATGGCCGACATCACCCGCGCCGTCATGCCTTCCTGGCGCATCGTGTCGGCCAGCGCCAGCGAATTCATCACGGTGGCCAGCATGCCCATGTAGTCGGCGGTGGCGCGGTCCATGCCCACCGAGCCACCGGCCACCCCACGGAAAATGTTGCCGCCGCCGATCACCACCGCCACCTCGCAGCCGAGCTGGGTCACCTCCTGCACCTCGCGCACCATGCGCACCATGGTGGCGCGGTTGATGCCGTAGGCATCGTCGCCCATCAGGGCCTCGCCGGAGAGTTTCAGCAGGATACGTTTGTAGGCGGGCATGCAGTGGGCTCCTGGCGCGGTGCTTTTCTCGTGGCTCGCAAGTCTAATCGGCCGGGGGTTCCTCTTCCCCCGGCAGACCGCCTCAGGCGCCCTTGGCGGCAGCGACCTGGGCCGCCACTTCCGCGGCGAAGTCGTCGACCTTCTTCTCGATGCCCTCACCCACCACGTAGAGCGTGAAGCCCTTGACCTCTGTCTTGGCCGCCTTGAGCATCTGCTCGACGGTCTGCTTGCCGTCGGCGGCCTTCACGAAGACCTGGTTGAGGAGACTGACCTCCTTGAGGAACTTCTGCACCGAGCCATCGACCATCTTGGCGACGATGTCGGCCGGCTTGCCGCTCTCTGCCGCCTTCTCGGCAGCGATCTTGCGCTCCTTTTCGACCAGATCGGCCGGCACGTCGGCCGACGACAGCGCGGCCGGCTTCATCGCCGCCACGTGCATCGCCACGTCCTTCGCCGCCACGGCGTCGCCGGCGTATTCGACGATCACGCCAATGCGCGTGCCGTGCAGGTAGTGCGCCAGGCTGCCGCCGCCGGCATAGCGCTTGAAGCGGCGGATCGACATGTTCTCGCCGATCTTGCCGATCAGGCCCTTGCGCACATCCTCCAGCGTCGGACCGAAGCCGTCCTGCGCGTAGGGCAGCACCGACAGCGCGGCGACGTCGGACGGATTGCTCTTGGCGACCAGATCGGCCGCCGCCTTCGCGAAGGCGAGGAAGGACTCGTTCTTCGAGACGAAGTCGGTCTCGCAGTTGATCTCGATGAGCGCACCGGTGCTGCCATCCACCGACGCGGCGATCACGCCCTCGGCGGTGATGCGGGCGGCGGCCTTGCCGGCCTTGTTGCCGAGCTTGACGCGCAGGATCTCCTCGGCACGTCCCATGTCGCCGTCGGCCTCGGTCAGGGCCTTCTTGCATTCCATCATCGGCGCGTCGGTCTTGGCGCGAAGTTCGGCGACCATGCTGGCGGTGATTGCGGGCATATCAGTTCTCCGTGAGTCTTGCCGCCGCGGCGCACCGGCCGCGGCAGTCTTATCGCTTGTCGGACATTGAAAAAAGGGGCTGTAGCAGCCCCTTTCTTGGCTTGAGCGGGCGAGTCGGGGTGCGCGGCCTCAGGCCGCGTTCTCGACTTCCACGAACTCGTCGCCGCCAGCGGCAGGCTGCGCCACCTCGGACGTGGCGTTGGCCTTGCCTTCCAGCACGGCGTCGGCCACGGCGCGGGCGTACAGCGCCACGGCCTTGGACGAGTCGTCGTTGCCCGGGATGACGTAGTCGATGCCTTCGGGCGAGTGGTTCGAGTCGACCACCCCGATGACCGGGATGCCCAGCTTCTTGGCTTCCGACACGGCGATCTTGTGGTAGCCGACGTCGATCACGAACAGCGCATCGGGCAGCGCATTCATGTCCTGGATGCCGCCGATGTCCTTCTCGAGCTTGGCCAGTTCGCGCTGGAACATCAGCGCTTCCTTCTTGATGCGGATCTCCGCGCCCGACTCGATCTGCGCCTGCATGTCCTTGAGCTTCTTCAGCGAACCCTTGACGGTCTTGAAGTTGGTCAGCATGCCGCCCAGCCAGCGCTGGTCGACGAAGGGCATGCCGCAGCGGTGCGCCTCCTGGTTGATGACCTCGCGCGCCTGGCGCTTGGTACCGATCATCAGGATGGTGCCGCGTCGAGCGCTGAGCTGGCGGATGAACTTCATCGCCTCGTTGAAGAGCGGCTGCGTCTTCTCGAGGTTGATGATGTGGATCTTGTTGCGATGGCCGTAGATGTACGGGGCCATCTTGGGATTCCAGAAGCGCGTCTGGTGGCCAAAGTGCACACCGGCTTCCAGCATTTCACGCATGCTGATCGTCATGGGGACTCCAAAGGTTGGTTCTAGAATCCGGCCTGAATCGCGGCGACACTTCTCGACGCAATGTCGTCGAAAGCGACGTCGCGACACCTTCAGTGGCCGGCTTCGCGAGTGATTCATCCGGGGTGAGCCCCCAGACAAACCCGAAGAGTGTACCACGCCACATGGTCGATGACCTTTGCGCCACCCGCGCGCTCCTGTCCGGCGGCAAGCTGACCGCCCGTGCGCTGATCGAGCGGAGCATCGATGCCGCCCGCAGCGACGCCTGCCGGCACGCCTTCCTCTCCACGTCCTTCGACGCGGCGCTCGCCCAGACCACGGCGGCCCCTGCCGACGCGCCGTTGGCCGGCCTGGCCGTGAGCATCAAGGACCTGTTCGACGTGGCGGGTGAGACCACCACCGCCGCCAGCCTCGTCCTCGCCGACGCCGCCCCGGCTGCGGCCGACTGCCCCGCGGTGGCTCGACTGCGCCGTGCCGGCGCCGCCTTCATCGGCCGCACCAACATGAGCGAGTTCGCCTTTTCCGGCGTGGGCATCAACCCGCACCACGGCACGCCGGCCAACGCGGCGACGGTGCGGCTCGACCCGACGCCGCGCATCCCCGGCGGCTCGACGTCGGGCGGCGCAGTCAGCGTGGCTGCGGGGGCGGCATGGGCCGCGCTCGGCTCGGACACCGGCGGCTCGATCCGCATCCCCGCTGCGCTGCACGGACTGGTGGGCTTCAAGAACACCGCGAGGCTGGTGCCGACGGACGGCGCCATTCCGCTGTCGACCACGCTGGACACCGTCTGCGCGATCACGCATTCGGTGCGCGACGCGGTGGTGCTGCACGAGGTGCTGGCACAGCGGCGCGTCGTGCCGGCGGGCAAGCCGCTCGGCGCCATGCACTTCGGTGTGCCGACCACGCTGATGCTGGATGCGCTGGAGCCTACAGTTGCAGTCGCATTCGAGCGTGCACTTGCCACCCTGCGGGGGGCTGGCGCCAGCGTCGAGGAGATCCCGTTGCCAACGCTCGGCGAACTCGCCGGCCTGAACGCGTCCGGCGGCTTCTCCGCGGCGGAGAGTTGGGCCTGGCACCGCCGACGACTGGCCACCGATGGCGATCGATACGACCCCCGCGTGGCGATGCGCATTCGTCGAGGTGAGCGCATGAGCGCGGCCGACTATGTCGATCTGCTGTGGGCGCGCCGCGACTGGATCGCCCGCACGGAGGCCGCCATGGCACGCTTCGACGCCATGCTCAGTCCGACCGTGCCCATCGTCGCGCCACCACTCGCGCCGCTGGTCGCCAGCGACGATGCTTTCTTCGCCGCGAATGCACTGCTGCTGCGCAACCCCAGCGCGATCAACTTCCTCGATGGCTGCGCGCTGTCGCTGCCCTGCCATGCTGCGGGTGAGATGCCGGTCGGGCTGATGGTGTGGGGTGCGGCGATGCGCGACGACGCGGTGCTGGCCGCCGCCCTGGGCATCGAAGCGGCCCTCGCGCCGCAGCGGCGCTGAGCATGCGGGTCGCAGTCGTCGGCGCCGGCATCGTCGGCGTCGCCACGGCGTACGAGCTCGCCGCCGACGGCCACGAGGTCACGGTGTTCGAGCGGCGCGGCAGCGTCGCCGCCGAGGCCAGCTTCGCCAACGCCGGCGTGGTCGCGCCCGGCTACGTCACTCCTTGGGCCGCGCCGGACATGCCGGGCCGGGTGTTGCGCACGCTGTTCAGCCAGCATGCCCCGGTGCGATTGCACGCCAGCCTCGATCCGGCGCTTCTCGCTTGGCTGTGGCGTTGGTGGCGCGCCTGCCGCACCGACACCTGGCGCGCCAATCGCACCCGCATGCAGCGGCTGGCCGCGTTCAGCCGCAGCCGCCTGCACGAGATCACGAAGGTGCTGCAGCTCGAGTACGAGCGGCAGCCCGGCTACCTGGTGCTGCTGCGCAACGAGACCGACCTTGCTTCGGCACGCCCCGGGCTGAAGCTCCTGACCGAACTCGGCGGCCGCTTCCACCTCGTCGACGCCGCGCGCTGCCGGGAGATCGAACCCGGCCTCAACCCCGACACCGAACTGCACGCCGGCGTCCACCTGCCCGACGACGAGGTGGGCAACTGTCGGCAGTTCGCCCATCTGTTGCGCGCCGAGGCACAGAAGCTCGGCACGCGCTGGTGCTTCCACACGCAGGTGCAGCGCCTCGTGCCCGGCCGCACACCGCAGGTCGTGCATCGCTACATGCCACCGGCGGAGTCGACGCAACTGCTGGTCGATCACACGCCGTCGAGCGGCGACGCCCCGGCCACCGAACCGGCACCGCTCGAACCCGTCCACGAGGACTTCGATGCCGTGGTCGTCTGCGCGGCGATGGGCGCGCCTGAACTGCTGCGCCCGCACGGCCTGCGTCTGCCGCTGCGCGCGGTGCATGGCTACTCGGTGACCGCGCCGCTGCGGCCAGACGACAACCCGGCCGAACGCGCGCCGCGCGCTGCGCTGATGGACGAGCGCTACAAGATCGCGATCAGCCGCATTGGCCAGCGCATCCGGGTGGCCGGCGGCGCCGAGATCGGAGGCTCAGTCCACAAGCACGACCCGCGCGCGATCGACACGCTCTACAAGGTGCTCAACGACTGGTTCCCGGGCGCCGGCCGCATGAGCCAGGTGCAACGCTGGAAGGGCGCACGTCCGATGCTGCCCGACGGCCCGCCGGTGATCGGCGCCAGCGGCGTCGAAGGCCTTTGGCTCAACCTGGGCCACGGCTCCAGCGGCTGGGCGCTTGCCTGCGGGTCGGCTGTTGCGCTGGCACAAGCAATGGCGGGCCGCGAGGCGCCGATCAGCCTGGAGGGCCTGGGGGTGGCGCGCCTGCGCTGATACGCTCGCGGCTGATGCGACGCCTCGACACCCACACCCCCGACCTGCCGCTCTTCGACGTGGCGCACACGCGCCGCATCGAGGCCGCGGCGTTGACCGTCTTGCCGCCCCATGCGCTGCTGCAGCGCGCCGGCGCCGCGGTGGCGCGGCTGGCCCTGGCCCTCGCGCCGCATGCGCGCGTCGTGCGCATCCTGGCGGGCGTTGGCAACAACGGCGGTGACGGGCTCGATGCGGCGATCCGGCTGCAGCATGCCGGCAAGCCCGTCGAGGTGGTGCTGCTCGGCGAGCCGCAACCGGACGACGCCCGCGACGCGCTCGCCCGAGCTCACGATGCCGGCGTGGCGGTCAACCCGACCGCGCTCTCGGCGCTGGGACCGCAGGATCTCGCGATCGACGCGCTGCTCGGCATCGGCGCGAGCCGCGCAGCCGAAGGCATGCTTCGCGAGGCGATCGTCGGGTTGAACGCCCTGCCCTGCCCGGTGCTCGCCATCGACCTTCCGTCCGGGCTGGCGGCGAACACCGGTCAGCCGCTCGGCGACGCGGTGCGCGCGCAGCACACGCTCAGCCTGCTGACCGTCAAGCCGGGTCTGTTCACCGCCTCCGGCCGCGACCATGCGGGAACGGTGTGGTTCGACGATCTCGGCGTGGACACCTCGCAGGAGTCGCCGGAGGCTTGGCTGGGCGGCGCGCGATCGGCCGCCCTGCACCGACGCCGGCACGCGCAGCACAAGGGCAGCTTCGGCGACCTCATGGTCGTCGGTGGTGCACCGGGCATGGGCGGCGCGGCCCTGCTCGCCGGCCGAGCCGCCCTCGCGGCCGGAGCCGGGCGTGTCTTCGTGGACCTGCTGGACCCGCAGGCACCGGCGCTCGATGCCGGACGCCCCGAGCTGATGCTGCGCTTCGGCTGGTCGCGCCAAGCCGACGCCGAGGCGCTGGCGCGCAGCACCGTGGTCTGTGGCTGCGGCGGCGGCGATTCCGTGCGCTCCGTGTTGCCTCGCCTGCTCGGCGGCAGCGGACGGCTCGTGCTCGACGCCGATGCGCTCAACGCCGTCGCCGCGGACGGCCAATTGCGCAAGGCGCTGTGCGCGCGCGCCGGTCGCGCCCAGGCCACCGTGCTGACGCCGCACCCGCTGGAGGCCGCTCGCCTGCTCGGCCTCGGCAGCACCGAGGTGCAGGCGGACCGCCTCGCCGCGGCGCGGGAGCTCGCCGACGAGTTCGCCAGCGTCGTGGTGCTGAAGGGCTCGGGCAGCGTGATCGCCGCGCCGGGGCGCGCGCCGCGCATCAACGCGAGCGGAAACGTCGCGCTGGCCACGGCCGGCACTGGCGACGTGCTCGCCGGCTGGCTGGGTGGCCACTGGGCGCAACGCCCCGAAGCCGACGCCGCCGAGCGCGCCTGGCATGCCGCGGTGCACGCCGTCTGGCGCCATGGCGCGACTGCCGACGCGTGCGGCGCGCGGATCCTGCGCGCCGCCGACCTGATCGAGCAGATGACGAGATTCGACGACCGCTGAACCTGGCTCAGCGCCGCTTGGCGCCGCGCGGCGCGGCCGAAGTCTTGCGGGTGGTGGCCTTGGCCGCGCGCACCGGATGCGCGGCCTTGCCGCCGCCACGGGCCTTCGCCTTGGTCGCCGCCTTGGTGGCGCGATCGGTCGCCTTCACACGCACGAGTTCCTCGCCCGCGGCCTCGCGCTTGTCGTGGGCGCGCTCGCGCCGCGCACGGAGTCGCGTCGCGTCGTCCTCTCCTTCGCGCACCATGCGGAAGTCGATGCGCCGGCCATCGAGGTCCACACGGCTGACCTGCACGCGCACCCGCGCGCCGATTGCGTAGCGGATGCCGCTGCGCTCGCCGCGCAACTCCTGGCGTGCCTCGTCGAACCGGTAGTACTCGCCGCCGAGTTCGGTGATGTGCACCAAGCCCTCGACGTAGAGTGAGTCGAGCGTCACGAACAGCCCGAAGCTGGTCACCGCACTGACGGTACCGGCGAACTCCTCGCCGAGGTGCTCGCGCATGTAGCGGCACTTCAGCCAGGCCTCGACGTCGCGCGAGGCCTCGTCGGCACGGCGTTCGTTGGCACTGCAATGGGCACCGGCGGCCTCCCAGTGCTCCATCTCCTGGTTCGGCAAGTGCTTCGCCTTGCCGGCGTGGCGCACCTTCGGCGCGTCCTCGAACCTGCCACTGAGAAGGTGGTAGCGCTTGCCGCTGAGAAGGGCCTTGATCACGCGGTGCACCAGCAGGTCGGGATAGCGCCGGATCGGGCTGGTGAAGTGCGTGTAGGCCTCGTAGGCCAGACCGAAGTGGCCGGCATTGGTGCCGGTGTAGATCGCCTGCTGCATCGATCGCAGCAGCATGGTGTGGATCTGCAGCGCGTCGGGCCGGTCCTTGGTCGCCGCGGCGATGGCTTGGAACTCCTTTGGATGCGGCTCCTCGCTGACCGCCAGGCCGAGGCCCAGTGCCTTGAGGTAGTTCTGCAGCAGCGTGCGCTTCTCCGGCGTCGGGCCCTCGTGCACGCGGTACAGCGCCGGGTGTTTGGCGCGCGCGATGAAATCGGCCGAGCACACGTTGGCGGCGAGCATCGCTTCTTCGATCAGGCGATGCGCGTCGTTGCGCGTGCGCGGCACGATCTTCTCGATCCTGCCGTTCTCGTCGCAGACGATCTGCGTCTCGGTGGTCTCGAAATCCATCGCGCCGCGCTTGGTCCGCTCCTTGAGCAGTGCGCGGTACAGCTCGTGGAGGTGCAGCAGTTGCGGCACCAGTTCGACGCGCCTCGCCGCCTCGGGGCCGCGCGTGTTGGCGAGGATCGCCGCCACCTCGGTGTAGGTGAAGCGGGCGTGTGAGCAGATCACGGCCGGGAAGAACTGGTAGGCGTGCACCTCGCCCGACGCCGTGACCAGCATGTCGCACACCATCGCGAGGCGGTCCTCGTTCGGGTTCAGCGAGCACAGGCCATTGGAGATCTTTTCCGGCAGCATCGGGATCACGCGGCGCGGAAAGTACACGGAGGTGGCGCGTTCGTAGGCGTCTTCGTCCAGCGGTTCGCCGGGCTTCACGTAGTGGCTGACGTCGGCAATCGCGACGACGAGGCGCCAGCCGTTGGGCGATTTGGTGCGCCCGATCTTTGCCGGTTCGCAGTACACCGCGTCGTCGAAGTCGCGTGCGTCCTCGCCATCGATGGTGACCAGCGGCACATCGGTGAGGTCCATGCGGTGCCGACGGTCCGCGGGGCGGATCTTCTCCGGCAGCGCCGCGGCCTGCGCCAGGGTCTCCGGCGAGAAGCGGTGCGGCACCTCGTACTTGCGCACCGCGATCTCGATCTCCATGCCCGGGTCGTCGATCTCGCCAAGCACCTCGGTCACGCGACCGACCGGCTGCGAGTACATCGACGGCGGCTCGGTCAGCTCGATCGCGACCACCTGGCCCGCCGTCGCGTTCGCGATCGCGTTCTTCGGAACCATGATGTCCTGGCCGTAGCGCTTGTCTTCCGGCGCCACCAGCCAGATGCCGCTCTCGTGCAGCAGTCGGCCGATGATCGGCGACTTGCGCCGCTCGAGGATCTCGAGGACGCGGCCCTCGGGCCGGCCCTTGCGGTCATAGCGGATGATGCGAACCTTGACGCGGTCGCGGTGCAGCACCGCGCGCATCTCCTGCTGCGAGAGGTAGACGTCGGGCTGGCGATCGTCACGCACGAGGAAGCCATGTCCGTCGCGGTGACCCTGCACCGTGCCCTCGACTTCGCTCATCAGCTCGGCGCCGACAGCGGGGGGAGTTGAGTGTTGATTTGTTTTGATGATATGATCCAAGACTTCCTGAAATGCCCAGGTGGCGGAATTGGTAGACGCACTAGTTTCAGGTACTAGCGGGTAACACCGTGGGGGTTCGAGTCCCTTCCTGGGCACCAGATGATAGAGACAGTGAAGAGAAGGCCGGCGCCGATGCGCTGGCCTTTTTGTTTGTGCGCAGCCTTTCCAGACTCGCCTAGATGACGAACTTCTTCGCCAGTCCTTCGGGGCGAAGCTCGTCGTATTCCTCGAACGGCTGGTGGATCCACGGACTCGTGGGCAGCAGCTCGACGTAGTAGTCGGGCGTGTAGCTCGACACCCCCTTGGTCCAGATGACCGCCGAGCGCAGTTCGCTGATCGAGGGCATGCCGCGCAGTCGGTCCACGACGGCGCGCAGCGTCACGCCGGAATCGGCCAGGTCGTCGACCAGCAGCACGCGGCCGGCCAGTTCACCCTTGGGCAGCGTGATGTACTTGGCCATGTCCAGACGGCCCTGGATGGTGCCCGCCTCGGCGCGGTACGAACTCGTCGACATGATCGCGAGCGGCTTATCGAACACGCGCGAAAGCACGTCACCGGGCCGCATGCCACCGCGCGCCAGACAGAGGATCTGGTCGAAGTCCCAACCCGAAGCGTGGACCTTCAGCGCCAGGCGCTCGATCAGCATGTGGTACTCGTCCCACGAGACGTAGAGATGTTTGCCGTCGTCGGTCAGCATGGACGAACTCCAGGGAAATGAGGGCGGCTGCGCTGATTGCAGTCAGCCGCGGTACGGATGCTTCAGCAGGATGGTGTGCACCCGGTCCGGGCCGGTGGACACCATGTCGATCGGCGCACCGATGAACTGCTGCACGCGCTCGAGATAGCGGCGTGCGTTCAGCGGCAGCTTCTCCCAGTCGGTGACGCCGAAGGTGGTGTCGCTCCAGCCGGGAAAGGTATCGAAGATCGGCACGCAATCGGCCACGTCGTCGGCGTCCAGCGGCAGGATGTCGACGCGCTGGCCGCGCAGCTCGTAGCCGACACAGACCTTGATCTCATCCAGGCCGTCGAGCACGTCGAGCTTGGTGATGCACAGACCCGAGATCCCGTTGATGATGATCGAGCGCTTCAGCGCGGCGGCGTCCAGCCAGCCGCAGCGGCGCGGTCGCCCGGTGACCGTGCCGCGCTCTTGCCCCACCGTCGACAGATGGTGACCCACTGTGCCGGGCTCGTCCATCGGCAGCTCGGTGGGGAACGGCCCGCTGCCCACGCGCGTGGTGTAGGCCTTGGTGATGCCCAGGATGTAGTGCAGCATGTCCGGGCCCACGCCCGATCCGGCAGCGGCGTTGCCGGCCACGCAGTTGCTCGAGGTGACGTACGGATAGGTGCCGTGGTCGATGTCGAGCAGCGTGCCCTGGGCCCCCTCGAAGAGGATGTTGCCGCCTCGCCGGTTGATGGTGTGCAGCATGTAGCCGACGTCGGCCATCATCGGCCTGAGCGCCTCGGCGACCTTCATCGCATGGTCGTAAATCGGCTCGAACTCCAGCGGCTGCGACTTCAGGTAGCCGCTCAAAGAGACGTTGTGCAACGCGAGCAGCTCGCGCAATTTGGCGGCGAAGCGCTCGGGGTGCTTGAGGTCCTGCACGCGCAGCGCGCGGCGAGCCACCTTGTCCTCGTAGGCCGGTCCGATGCCCTTGCCGGTGGTGCCGATCTTGCCGGCACCGCTGGTCTCGCGCAGCGCCTCGCGCGCGCGGTCGACTTCGACGTGGAACGGCAGGATCAGCGGACAAGACTCGCTGATGAACAGCCGCGATCGCACGTCCAGTCCGATGCCCTCGAGTCGCTCGATCTCGGACAGCAGATGCGTCGGGTCGACGACCACGCCGTTGCCGATGCAGCAGGCCACGCCGTCCCGCATGATGCCCGAGGGGATCAGTTGCAGCGCGGTCTTCACGCCCTTGATCACCAGCGTGTGGCCGGCGTTGTGGCCGCCCTGGAAGCGCACCACCGCCTCGGCGTGGTCCGTCAGCCAGTCCACCACCTTGCCCTTGCCTTCGTCGCCCCACTGCGTGCCGACGACAACGACGTTGCGGCCGATCTCCGTGCTTGTCTTCTGCTGCATGTCTTGCATCACTCGATACTGCTGAATCCTCGGCGCTCCGCGCTCACAGCGCGCGCACCGCCCAGTGGCCGGCCACGGCGACCAGCTCGCGGTCGCACTCGAATTCCTGCCCTTCGTGCCCGTGGCCGGGCAGGATGCACACGACCGTCTCGCCCTGCTCGCGCAGTCGGCGCACGGCGGCGCGCAGGCCGGGATCCTCCGACCACGGCGCGCGCACGGCCGGACGAGCGCCGCGACCCGGCACCAACTCGGCCAGTTCCTTCAGGTCCAGGCTGAAGCCCACTGCAGGACGGTTGCGGCCGAAGATCGCGCCGACTTCGTCGTAGCGCCCGCCGCGCGCTATCGCGTCGCTCGACCCCTGCGCATAGATCGCGAAGCGCGCGCCGCTGTAGTAGGACGCGCCACCCACATCGGCGAGGTCGAAGCCGACCTGGACCTCGGGATGCGCCTGGCTCGCATGGCGCGCCAGCGTCGAAAGGTCGTCGAGGGCGGCACGCACGGCGTTGAGGTCGGGCAAGGCGCGTCGAGCAGCGGCAATCGCCTCGTCGTCGCCGTAAAGCGAAGGCAGACAGAGCAACGCCGCACGAACCGGCTCAGGCAGGCCGGCACAGAGCTCACCGAGCTCTGCAGAGTCCTTGGCCGCCAGTGCAGCGTGGATGTCGGCGTGGCGCGACCGCTCGACGCCATCCAGCAGCGCCCGCACGATGCGCGCATCCGCCAGGTCGATGGTCAGTTTGCCGAGACCGGCCCCACCCAGGCAATCGAGCGCGAGATCCTGCACCTCCAGATCGGCCTCCAGGCCCGCGTGCCCGTAGATCTCCGCACCGAACTGCAGCGGCTCGCGCGTTCCCTGCATGCCCGAGGGCCGCGTGTGCAGCACCGGTCCGCAGTAGCACAGGCGCGTGACGCCGGCGCGGTTCAGCAGGTGGGCGTCGATGCGCGCCACCTGCGGCGTGGCATCGGCACGCACGCCCAGCGTGCGGCCGCTGAGCTGGTCGACCAGCTTGAATGTCTTCAGGTCGAGGTCACGACCCGTGCCGGACAGCAGCGACTCGATGTGCTCCATCAGTGGCGGCATGACCAGCTCGCAGCCGAACGAGCGTGCGACGTCGAGAAGACCGCGCCTCAGCTCTTCGATGTGTCTGGCCTGCGCGGGCAAGACATCGGCAATGTGCTCGGGCAGCAGCCAAGCAGAAGACATGGGAAAGCGGTGCCGGATTAAAAACCGAATTGTACCGGCCGCACCGCCCGGTTCCGCGGCGCGCTCAACCCCAGAACAACAGCAGCAACACCACCCCGAGGAGCATGCTCGACAGGCCGAGGAAGCGGATCTGCCCGTCGGACAGCCTTGTCGCCTGCTCGAACAGTCGGCGCCATGCAGCCGGGCTGAAGAAGGGCAGCAGCCCTTCGAGCACGAGCATCAGCGCGCAGGCCGCGAGCAGCAGGTCCCAGACACCCGAGCCCACCGCGGACTACTTCTTCGCGGGCGCCGCCGGCGCCGGCGAGTTGCCGCGCATGGCACGGAAGAACTCGCTGCTCGGGTCGATCACCATCACGTCGCCCTTGTTGCGGAAACTGGCGCGGTAGGCCTCGAGGCTGCGGTAGAACTCGGCAAACTGCGGATCTCGGCCAAAGGCTTCGGCGAAGATCGCCGATGCCCGCGCGTCGCCTTCACCCTTGATCTTCTGCGCGTCACGGTAGGCCTCGGCGACGATGATCTGGCGCTGGCGGTCCGCATCGGCCCGGATCTTTTCGCCCTCGGCACCGCCGGTGGAACGCAGCTGGTTCGCAACCTGCTGGCGCTCGGAGCGCATGCGGCTGTAGATTGAATCGGTGATGTTGGCGACGAAGTCGACGCGCTTGATGCGCACGTCGAGAATCTCGATGCCGAAGGCCTTCGCGTCGTCGTCCAGACGCGCCCGCACGTCCTGCATGACCTTGTCGCGCTCGCGCGAGAGCACGCCGCCGACGGTGCGCTTGGTGACCTCCTCGTTGAACGCCGCGTGCACGACCGGCGCGAGGCGTGCCTCGAGGTTACGTATGTCGGTGCCGTTGTTGCGGATGAACTGGCGCGGTTCGGCGACGCGCCACTTGACCAGCCAGTCGATCACGAGGCTCTTCTTCTCGGCCGTGAAGATGGGCCGCGTGTCGGGGCTGTCCAGCGTCTGGATGCGCCGGTCGAGGAAGACGACGTTCTGGAACGGCGGCGGCAGCTTGACCTTCAGGCCCGGCTCGGTGATCACTTCCTTGATCTCGCCGAGCGCGTAAATGACGGCCACCTGGCGCTGGTCGACCACGAACAGCGTGGAGGCTGCGGCCATGAGCGCGAGCAGCACGAGTCCGACGATGAGTCCGATGCGATTCATGTTGTTGTGCTCCCGGTACTCAGCGGCTCTCGCGATCGCGGCTGCGCTGACCGTCGCGCGAGCGTGCGTCGGCACCCGCCGCGGCGGCGCTCGAGGCGTCGATCGGCGCGGCGCTCGTGCCCGCAGCCTGCGCGGCAGGCGCCGCGCCGGCCTGCTGCATCAGCTTGTCCAGCGGCAGGTAGAGCAGGTTGGAATTGCTGCGGCTGTCGATCATCACCTTGCTCACGTTCGAATAGACTTGCTGCATCGTCTCGATGTACAGGCGGTCGCGCGTTACGCCTGGCGCCTTCTGGTACTCCGCGAGCACGCGGGTG
The DNA here is from genome assembly GCF_937952055.1 of uncultured Piscinibacter sp. Lineage (GTDB taxonomy): Bacteria > Pseudomonadota > Gammaproteobacteria > Burkholderiales > Burkholderiaceae_C > Piscinibacter. Next base: position 68,938 of record NZ_CALFYO010000018.1, on the reverse strand, counting down.
AAACGCTGCGCGTCACCTTCGGCCTGCGCCACCACGCTGGCCTTGTAGCCCTCGGCCTCCTCGCGCAGCCGTGCGGCCGTGCCCTGCGCCTTCGGGATCACATCGCTGGCGTAGGCCAAGCCTTCCTTCTTCAGGCGATCACCGTCCTGGCCTGCCTTGAGTGTGTCCTCGAACGCCGCCTGCACCTGCTCGGGAGGCTGCACGCTCTGCAGGTTCACGTTGGCGATGATGACCCCCGTCTTCAGCCGGTCGAGCTGGCTCTGGATCGACTTCACCAGTTCGGCCGCGACGGCATCGCGCTGCTCGTAGAGCACCGAGTCGATGTTGGTGCGACCGACGATCTCGCGGACCGCCGACTCTGCGGCCAGCGTGACGGCCTCTTCCGGGTCGCGGTTCTCGAACAGGAAGGCGCGCGCGTCCTTCAGGCGGTACTGCACGGTGAAGCGGATGTCGATGATGTTCTCGTCCTGCGTCAACATCGACGAATCGCGCAGCCCCGTGGCCTGCACGACCGCATTGCGCCCGACCTCGCGCGAGCGCAGTTGCGTGACGCTGACCGTCTCATGGGCCTGGAAGGGATACGGCATGCGCCATTGGAAGCCGGCATCCGCCGTGTGGCTGTACTTGCCGAAGGACGTGACCACCGCTTGCTGGCCTTCCTGGACGATGAAGAAGCCGCTGCCCAGCCAAATCAGCGCCACCACGCCGCCGATCAGGCCAGCGCCGATTCCGGCGCTCTTCATGTCCGGCGGGAAGTTGCCCGGCCCGCTGCCGTCGTCCGACGACCCGCCCGGACGCTGGCCTCCGCCCTTGCCGCCGAACAGGCCGCCGAGCTTGCGATTGAAGTCCCGCCACAGTTCGTCGAGGTCCGGCGGCCCGTCGTTGCGGCCGTTGGACAAGCTCAGGTCGGCGCCGGCCGGACGCAAGCTCTGCCGGGTCGCGGCGAAGGCGCCCGCCAGCAGCGCACGTGCCGCCTGCGCCGCGGCGCGGAGCCGGGCCCGCAGGCCGGCGGATGAGGGACTCGCTTGATTCATCATGATGCGAACGAATCGTGGGTTCCGGTGGAAGGGGCCTCGAGCGGCGTGGCGTCGGTCTCGACAAGCGAGTCCGCCTCAAGTGAGGTCCGCGTCTCGGCATTCAAGTCTGGCAACGAGCCGTCGACAGCTTCGGTCAGCACCTGCCGCAGTTCGGCCAGGCCGGTACCGTCGAGGGCACTGACGAAGACGCGCGGCACGCGCTGACCGCCGTCGCGCTCGATCACGTCGCGCAGCAGACGCGGTCGCTGGCTCGGCTCGAGCCGGTCGACCTTGTTGAAGACCAGCACCTGCGGGATCCTGCCGGCGCCGATCTCCTCGAGCACGCGCTCGACTTCGGCCATCTGCTCGTCGAGCACAGGACTCGCGCAGTCGACCACATGCAGCAGCAGATCGGCGTCGGCGGCTTCCTGCAGCGTCGCCTCGAAGGCCTCGACCAGCTTGTGCGGAAGGTCGCGGATGAAGCCGACCGTGTCGGACAGCGACACGGCCCGGCCGGCCTCCTCGAGGTAGAGCTGCCGCGTCGTGGTATCCAACGTCGCGAAGAGCTGGTCTGCGGCAAAGCTTCGAGCCTTGACCAACGCGTTGAACAGCGTCGACTTGCCGGCGTTGGTGTAGCCGACCAGGGAGACGCGGAACGTCTGGTTGCGCTCGCGCGCGCGGCGCTGCGTCTTGCGCTGCTTCTTCACGCGCTCGAGCCGAGACTTCACCGTCTTGATGCGATCGTCGATCATGCGCCGGTCGAGCTCGATCTGCGCCTCTCCCGGACCGCCGCGCGTGCCGATGCCGCCCTGCTGGCGCTCGAGGTGGCTCCAGCGACGCACCAGCCGCGTGGCGAGGTACTGCAGCCGTGCCAGCTCGACCTGCAGCTTGCCCTCGTGGCTCTGCGCGCGGGCGGCGAAGATCTCCAGGATGAGCATGGTGCGGTCGGCGACCGCCACGCCCAGGAACTGCTCCAGGTTGCGCTGCTGCGCCGGCGACAGTGCCTGGTCGAACAACACCGCCTCGGCGCGATGGCCTTCCACCAGCGCCTTGATCTCGTCGGCCTTGCCCGAGCCGACGAACAGCGCCGGGTCCGGCGCCTTGCGACGCGCGATGACGCGCGCCACCGGCGCATCGCCGGCGGATTCGGCAAGCAGCGCGAGTTCGTCGAGCGACTCGTCGAACGGGCCGCGGCCGCCGAAGTCGACGCCAACAAGGATGGCCCGGGCCGGGGCGCTGCCCGGGCCGATGGCTTGCGTGGAACTCAAGCCTGCTCGGGCGCTTCGTTGGCGTGGAAGTTCACTGCGCGGCCGGGCACGACGGTGGAGATCGCGTGCTTGTAGACCATCTGCGTGACGGTATTGCGGAGCAGCACCACATACTGATCGAAAGACTCGATGTGGCCCTGCAGCTTGATGCCGTTGACGAGGTAGATCGACACCGGCACATGCTCCTTGCGCAGCAGGTTCAGAAACGGGTCTTGTAGGAGTTGCCCTTTGTTGCTCACGATATGCTCCGTGATGAAAGTTCGTAGAACGCTGACGTTAACACAGCGCTTTCGCGGGCTGATGGAATCCCCGCATTGACCTTGTGATCAGGAAATCCGACTACTTCTCGTCGAAGGGGTTCCGCGACGAACGCATTTCGATGCGCAAGGGGGTGCCGACCAGCTTGAAGTGTTCACGGAAGCGCCCTTCCAGGAAGCGCTTGTACGAGTCGGTCACGTGCTCCAGCGAGTTGCCATGGATGACGATGATCGGCGGGTTCATGCCGCCCTGGTGGGCGTAGCGCAGCTTGGGCCGGAACATGCCGGCGCGCTTGGGCGCCTGGTGCTCCACCGCCTCGTGCAGCAGCCGCGTGAGCACCGGCGTGGGCATCTTGCGCGTGGCCGAGGCGTGCGCATCGGCGATCGCCTTCCACACCGGGCCCAGACCCTGGCGCTTCTTCGCCGAGATGTGCAGCAAGGGCGCGAACTTGAGGAAGGCCAGTCGCTGCTCGATCGAGCGCTGCAAGGTCTGCTTCTGGTAGTCGTCGACCGCATCCCACTTGTTGACGGCCAGCACCACCGCCCGGCCGCTGTCCAGGATGTAACCGGCGATGTGCGCGTCTTGGTCCGTGACGCCCTGGGTGGCATCGAGCAGCAGCAGCACGACGTTGGCGTCGGCGATCGCCTGCAGCGTCTTGACCACGGAGAACTTCTCGATCGCCTCGAACACCCTTCCCTTGCGGCGCAGGCCGGCGGTGTCGATCAGTTCGAACTTCTGGCCCTGACGCTCGAAAGGCACGTGGATGGCGTCGCGCGTCGTGCCCGGCAGGTCGAAGGCGACGAGGCGCTCCTCGCCCAGCCAAGTGTTGATCAGCGTCGACTTGCCGACGTTCGGTCGGCCGGCCACGGCGAGGCGGATCGGCCTGTCGGCCTCGTCTTCGGCGTCCGCCTCCGCGTCGAACGCGAAATCGGCGAGTGCCGCCTCGATGAGGCTGCGCACGCCCTGTCCGTGCGCGGCCGACACCGGGTGCGGCGTGCCCAGGCCCAATTCGTAGAACTCGCCGAGTGCCGGCGAATCGGCCATGCCCTCGGCCTTGTTTGCCGCCAGCAGCACCTTTTTGCCGGTGGTGCGCAGGAATCTTGCGATGTCGTGGTCCTGCGCCGACAAGCCGCCGCGCACGTCGACGACGAAGATCACCGCGTCGGCCTCGGCCACGGCCTGGCGTGTCTGCTTGGCCATCTCCTTGACGATGCCCGACTCGGCGGTCGGCTCGAAGCCACCGGTGTCGACGACGATGAACTCGCGATCGCCGAGGCGGCCGTCGCCATAGTGGCGGTCGCGGGTCAGGCCGGCGAAGTCGGCGACGATGGCGTCGCGGCTCTTCGTCATGCGGTTGAACAGCGTCGACTTGCCCACATTGGGGCGCCCCACCAAGGCGATGACGGGCTTCATCGACGTGTCCGCGCGCTCAGTTGGGACGGAACGCGAACAGCCCGCCGTTGCGCGTGACGACGAGCAGCGTGGTGGCCGACACCGCCGGGGCGGCCGCCGGGCCGGAACTGTCGGTGCCCAGGCGCAGCAGGGGCTCACCCTTGTCGATCGACAACCAGTGCACGGTGCCTTCGGCATCGACGAAGGCCACGGTGGGGCCCACCACCAGCGGCGCGCTGAGGCTGCGGTAGAGCAGCGCTTCGCTGCTCCAGGCCACCTCGCCCGACGTGGTGCGCCAGGCGGTCAGGCGGTCCGATCCGTCGGCACCGACGACGAACTGCTCATTGCCCGACACGCCTTCGGTGCCGCCGACCGACTTGGTCCATTGCAGTGTTCCGCGCTCGGCGTTCACGCAGCCGACGGCCGACTGGAAGGCGCGCACGCACACGGTGTCGCCCAGTCGCACCAGCGGCGCCACCAGGTCGGCCAGGCGTTCGACTTCGTTGGTGCCGCGCGGCGAGGCGATCGGCACCTCCCAGCGCAGCGAACCGTTCAGCGGGTCGATGCCGGCCAGACGCGGCCCCTGCCCCACCAACAGCGTGTTCTTGAAGGGCGCGAGCACGCCACCCTGCGCCAGCGTCAGCGGCTCGCCTGGTCGCTGCACCGACCAGAGCTTGCGGCCGTCGAGCACGTCGAAGGCCATCACGCGCCGGTCCACGCCGAGCACGAACACTCGCTCGCCCGCCACCAGCGGCGCGGTCACCACCTTGGTGCCGATCGGCTTGCGCCAGACCTGCTTGCCAGCCTCCACCACGACGAGATCGCCCTCGCGCGTGACCACTGCGGCGAAACGCCCGTCGCTGCCCACGCCCGCCACGATGCGCCCGCCCGCGTCGGTGCGCCAGAGTTCGCGTCCGTCGTCCGCCTGCAAGGCGGCCACGGTACCGTCGGCGCTGGCCACGGTGAAGACACCCCCGTTGACCGCCACCGACAGCGGAAAATCGATGCTGCCCATGCGCTGAGACCAGACCTGTCGTCCGGCGATCGGCGTGGCGATCGGCTCCAGCGGCGTCGGTTTCGGCCGTTCCGGTGCGCTGGAGCAGGCGGCCAGCAGCAGCGCCAGCACGCCGGCCCCCAGACGGCCGGACAGCGTGCGGCTGCCACTCACTTGGCAGCTCCGGCAGTCTGCGGCACTTCGGCCGGCGGCGACGCGCCCAGCGACGTCAGCTTGGCATCGATCAGCCGGCGGTACTGCACCGTCGGATCCATGGTGTCCCAGGCCTTCCTGAAGGCGGCCTTGGCCTCCTCGGTCTTTCCCTGGGCAAGCAGGACGTCGCCGCGACGGTCGGCGACCAGCGCCTCGAACTCCTTGGCAGTGGCGCCGTCGAGTTGCCTGAGCGCCTCGTCGTACTTCTTCTGGTCGGCCAGCAACCCAGCCAGGCGCAGCCGCGCGACCGTCCGATACTCGTCTTCCTTGGCATTCTCGGCCACCCAGCCCAGGCTCGCGGCGGCCTCGTCGGCTTGGCCCTTCTCGAACTGCACCTTCGCGGCCAGCAGCCCCCCCTGCTGCGTGACGGCGGTGCGCGGGAAGCGTTCCTTCAAGTCTTTGAAGATACCGGCGGCCCTGCTCGCTTCGCCCGCCGTGGCAGCCTTCTCCAGTTCGTCGAACATCGCAGCGGCCTTGACGGCCTGGTCGCGCTGCCACCAGCCCCAGCCGTTCCAGGCCGCGAAGCCTGCCAGCACCAGGGTCAGGCTCCAGGTGATCAGGTTGCCCCACTGGTTCCAGAAGGCTTTGAGCTGGTCGAGCTGTTCTTGTTCTTCGAGGTCGAGATGCGTGGCCATGGCGGATGGGAAACGTGGATGACGTGCAAGGGGCGGATTATGCGTTGGCGAGGTCCGCGGCCCAGGTGGCCGCACCGGCCAGCGGCAGGCTGCGTTGCGAGGCGGTGGCGTCGCGCAGGTCCTTCAGCGCCACCTCGCCTCGCGCCACCTCGTCGTCGCCGAAGATCAGCGCGAAGCGGGCACCGCTGGCGTCGGCGCGCTTGAACTGCGACTTCATGCCGGCAAAGCCGGCGTTCATCAGCACGGCGATGCCGGCGGCACGCAGCGTCTCGAGCACCATCATCGCCGGCACCAGCGCGGCAGGCGATGGCACGACCGCATAGATTCGCGGCGGCGAGGTCGGCGGCGCCATGCCGAGCTCGTCGAGCAGCAGCAGCACACGCTCCATGCCGAGGCCGAAGCCCACCGCCGGTGCCGGCTTGCCGCCGAGCTGCTCGATGAGGCCGTCGTAACGGCCGCCGCCACACACCGTGCCCTGGGCGCCGAGCTTGTCGGTGATCCACTCGAACACGGTCAGGTTGTAGTAGTCCATGCCGCGCACCAGGCGCGGGTTGATGCGATAGGCCAGACCCGTCGCGTCGAGCACCGCGCGCACGGCATCGAAGTGGGCTCGCGATTCGTCGCCGAGGTAGTCGGGCAGCTTCGGCGCCGCCTCGATGAGCGGCTGCATCGCCGGGTTCTTGCTGTCGAGGATGCGCAGCGGATTGGTGTGCAGGCGGCGCTTGGCATCCTCGTCGAGCTGATCGGCATGTGCCTCGAAGTGCTTGATCAGCGCGGCGCGGTGTGCCAGCCGTTCGGCCGGCTGACCCAGGCTGTTCAACTCGAGCCGAACGTCGCGCTCTTCGACGATGCCGAGGTCGCGCCACAGCGCACGCAGCATCAGGATCAACTCGGCGTCGACGTCCGGTCCTGCATAGCCCAGCGCCTCGGCGCCGAACTGGTGGAACTGGCGCTGGCGCCCCTTCTGCGGACGCTCGTGGCGGAACATCGGGCCGATGTAGTACAGGCGCCGGCCGCCGTCACGCAGCAGCGAGTGCTCGGTCATCGCCCGCACCACGCCGGCGGTGTTCTCCGGCCGCAGCGCGAGGTGGTCGCCGTTCATCGTGTCGACGAAGGCATACATTTCCTTCTCGACGATGTCGGTCACCTCGCCGAGGCCGCGCACGAACAGCGCGGTGGGCTCGACGATCGGCGTGCGCACGTTGAGGTAGCCGTAGCGGTGCATCAGCGCGCGGATCCTGTCCTCGAGCCACTCCCACCGCGCCGAGTCCGGCGGGAGGATGTCGTTCATGCCCTTGACGGCGCGTATCGGTTCAGCCATGGGATGCAGTGCAGCGGATGGACGCTGCCGCCGTGACGCGGCAGGTCGTTGGGTAGGGTGACGCTTCAGGCCGGGTGGGTCGTGCCGAAGCGCTTTTCGATGTAGTCCTCGACGATGCGGTGGAACTCCTGCGCGATGCCCTCGCCGCGCAGCGTCATCGCCTTCTCGCCGTCGATGAACACGGGCGCGGCCGGGGCCTCGCCCGTTCCGGGCAAGCTGATGCCGATGTCGGCATGTTTGCTCTCGCCCGGGCCGTTGACGATGCAGCCCATCACCGCGACTTTCATCGTCTCGACGCCGGGGTACTTGCTCTTCCATACCGGCATCTGCGCGCGCAGGTAGTCGTCGATCTGCTTGGCCAGTTCCTGGAAGGTGGTGCTGGTGGTGCGGCCGCAGCCGGGGCAGGCTGTCACGCTCGGGTTGAACGAGCGCAGGCCGAGCGACTGCAGGATCTCCAGGGCCACCACCACCTCCTGCGTGCGTGCCTCGCCGGGCTGCGGCGTCAGGCTGACGCGGATCGTGTCGCCGATGCCCTCCTGCAGCAGCAAGGCCAGCGCGGCGGTCGAGGCCACCGTGCCCTTCGTACCCATGCCGGCCTCGGTGAGGCCGAGGTGCAGCGGGTAGTCGCAACGCCTGGCCAGCGCGCGGTAGACGCTCACCAGATCCTGCACGCCGGACATCTTGCACGACAGGATGATCTGGTCCGGGCGCAGCGCGATCTGCTGGGCACGCCGCGCCGACTCGACCGCCGACATGATGATCGCGCGGTACATGATCTGCTGAGGCTCGTGCGGATCGGGCAGCTTCGCGTTCTCGTCCATCAGCTGCGCGAGCAGTTCCTGGTCGAGGCTGCCCCAGTTGACGCCGATGCGCACCGGCTTGTCGTACCTGGCCGCCACCTCGACCATCTGGACGAACTGCCGGTCACGCTTGTCGCCCTTGCCGACGTTGCCCGGGTTGATGCGGTACTTGCTGAGCGTCTCGGCACAGGCCGGGAACTCGGTGAGCAGGCGGTGGCCGTTGTAGTGAAAGTCGCCCACCAGCGGCACGTCGATGCCCATGCGATCGAGCTGCTCGCGAATGTGCGGCACTGCTTGCGCCGCTTCCGGAGTGTTGACGGTGATGCGCACCATCTCCGAGCCGGCGATTGCCAGCTCCTTGACCTGGATGGCCGTCCCGATGACGTCGACCGTGTCGGTGTTCGTCATCGACTGCACGCGCACTGGCGCGCCGCCGCCGATGGTGACCTCGCGCGAGCCCCAGCGCACGGTCGCCTGGTGCGAGCGGCGCTGCGCCGGCCGCGCCGGCTCGATGAACTCCTCGAGTGAAACCAGCGGATCGCTCATGCCGTCCTCGTCACTTCAACTCCATGCGGGCGACGTTGTCGCGGTTGACGCCCGTGACCTGCACCGGCTTGCCACGGAACGTCACCTGCGTGGCCGAGGCGTTGCCAATGGTCAGTTTCAGCGGCGTCGCGCCGTCTACGCCGACTGCCTCGCCAGGCTGCAGCAGCCGCGAAAGCAGGATCTGCCCGCGCGCGTCGAGCACCTCGACCCAGGATTCGGCGTCGGCGCGCAGTCGCAGCGCGCCCGCGACAGAGGGCGCCGGCATCATCGCTGCACTGGCGGCATCATCGGGCGCAGCCGGCACCGCGTGCACCGTCTCCACCACCACCGACGCGGCCGGTTCGGCGGGGGCAACGACGGCGGCGTCGGCCGCCGGCGCCGAAGCCGGCCCGGCTGTGGTCGCGCTCAGCGCCGGCGCCGAGGCCGGCCCGGCCGTCGGCAGCGACACCGTGCCCGGCGGCAGGAAGTAGACGATGGCGGCGAGCAGCAGCAGCAGCAGCGGCGCCCACACCGCCGGCGAGCCGATCAACGACCAGTCGGCGCCCTGTGTCGCGACGGCCCGGTCGCGAAACGGTGCATTGATGCCCTCGCCCACCTGCTCAAGCCTGTGGCCGGGTGGCTTCGGGAGCAGCGCGAGCACCGGCCCCGGATCGACCTTCAAGGTCCGACACACCGTCTGCGCGAGAGCGCGCGTGAAGGTGGCATCGGGCAGTTCGTCGAAGCGGTCGTTCTCCAGCGCCTCGAGCTTGCGCTGCGGCACCTTGGTGGCCGCCGCGAGCATGGCGATGTGCATGCCCTGGGCCTGGCGTGCTTGGCGCAGCAGGCTGCCGGCGGTGGTTGCCGTCGGCACCGGCGCGTCGTCAGGCGTCTCACTCATCGAACTGTCCTCGCTCGAACGCGATCGCCTCCCGCGTCTCGCGATAGCGGCTCTGCAGCTGTCTGCCGAGCTCCTCCACGCCAGTCTTGTTGCCCAGCTTGTGTTCGATGCGCGCCGCCAGCCAGAGCGTCTGCGCGCTGACGTAGTTCGCGTTGGCGTTGACGCGGCGGATGTGAAAGCGCGCGCGGTCGGCCTCGCCGCGGCGCAGCAGCACCTCGGCAAGGTTCACCGAGGTCGACGGGTTGTTCGGTTCGAGCTGGTAGGCGCGCTGCAACGCGTTCTCGGCGTCCTCGAGCTGGCCGTTCAGCGCATGGCAGACGCCCTGGGCGAGCAGCGTGCGCGAGGTGTCGCGCCGCTGCGGCACCGACAACGCCTGCACGAATTGCGCGTTCGCCTCGCCGTAGCGCTTGTGCTGGCACAGGTACCAGCCGTAGTTCTGCATCGCGTCGGCATCGCGCGCATTGATGGCGAGGGCACGGCGGAAATCACTTTCCGCCGGCGCGTCCTTGCCGAGGTTGGCGTGGATCAGGCCGCGCAGGTTGTAGGCCGTGCCAAGGTTGGGATCGGCCGCGATCGCCCGGTTCACCTCCTGCAGCGCCACGTCCATCTGGTTGTTGCCGAAATAGGCCGACGCCAGTTCCAGGCGCACCTGCGCACGGCGTTTCGCGTCGCCGTCCTCCGGCGTCGCGGCCTGCACCGTGCGGACGTCGCTGATCGGCCCCGTCGTGGTGGTGGTCGTGGTGGTCGCGCAGCCGGCCAGCCCGGCGAGCACGACGAGCGAAACGAATCGGGCAACGCCCTTCATGCCTTGGTCTCCTGCAACGCCGCCCCTCGCCGCACCAGCCGCACCGGCGCGCGCACCAGCCGCTGCTGCACCCGCGTGCGGTCCTGTACCTCGCCAGCAAGCTGACCGCAGGCCGCATCGATGTCGTCGCCGCGCGTCTTGCGCACCGTGGTGACGATGCCGGCGTGCTGCAGCACGGCAGCGAATGCCTGCACGTTCTGCGGCGTCGAACGCACCAGGCCGGAGGCCGGGAACGGATTGAACGGGATCAGATTGAGCTTGCAGGACACCGACGTGGCCGGACTCTCGACGAGCAGCGCCACCAGCGCGCGGGCGTGCGCTTCGCTGTCGTTCACGCCGTCGAGCATGCAGTACTCGAAGGTGATGAAGTCGCGCGGCGCCGCGTCGAGGTAGCGACGGCACGCGGCGAGCAGTTCCGCCAGCGGATACTTCCGGTTCAGCGGCACGAGTTCGTCGCGCAGCGCGTCGTCGGGCGCATGCAACGAAACGGCCAGCGCCACCGGGCAGTCCTCGCGCAGGCGGTCGATCATCGGCACGACGCCCGAGGTCGACACCGTCACGCGACGGCGCGACAGGCCGTAGCCGTGGTCGTCGAGCATCGCGCGCAGCGCCGGCACCAGCGCGGCGTAGTTCTGCAGCGGCTCGCCCATGCCCATCATCACCACATTGGTGACTGCGCGTTCGCCGTCCTTCAGCCCGAGGCGCCGGCGCAGCTGGTGTTCGGCATGCCACAGCTGGGCGAGGATCTCGCCGGTCGACAGGTTGCGGCTGAAGCCCTGGTGGCCGGTGGAGCAGAAGCGGCAGCCTACCGCGCAGCCGGCCTGGGACGACACGCACAGCGTGCCGCGGTCCGACTCCGGGATGAAGACGGTCTCGACGGCATTGCCGCCGCCCACGTCGAACAGCCACTTCACCGTACCGTCGGCCGAGACATGCTCGCTGACCACCGGCAGCGCCTGGACCGTGGCACGCTCGCGCAGCTTGTCGCGCAGCGAACGCGCGAGGTCGCTCATCGCGTCGAAGTCGGACGCACCCTTCTGGTGGATCCAGCGGAACAGCTGCGTGGCGCGGAAGCGCTTCTCGCCGAGTTGCTCGACGAACGCGGTCAACCCGTCCCGGTCGAAATCGAGCAGGTTGACCATGCCGGGACGATCAGCGCGAGTAGACGTTCATGCCGGGGAAGAAGAACGCCACTTCCACGGCAGCCGTCTCAGGCGCGTCCGAGCCATGCACCGCATTGGCGTCGATGCTGTCGGCGAAGTCGGCACGGATGGTGCCCTTCTCGGCCTTCTTCGGGTCGGTGGCGCCCATCAGTTCGCGGTTCTTCGCGATCGCGTTGTCGCCTTCGAGCACTTGGATCATCACCGGGCCGGAGATCATGAAGTCCACCAGGTCCTTGAAGAACGGACGCGCCTTGTGCACCGCATAGAACTGCTCGGCCTCGCCGCGCGACAGGTGAACCATCTTGGCCGCCACGATCTTCAGGCCGGCGCCCTCGAAGCGTGCGTAGATCTGGCCGATCACATTCTTCGCCACGGCATCGGGCTTGATGATCGAGAGGGTGCGTTCGAGCGCCATGAATTCTTCTCCTGAATCAATAACTTGGCAAAGTTTTGGATTGTAGCCCGCGAACTGCGGTAGTCCGCTCTCGACGGGGATTCAGCGGCCTCGCCGTCCGCCCCCGCCCCCGCCCCCGCCGCCACCGCCACCGCCACCAAATCCTCCGAAGCCGCCGCCGCCGCCGCCTCGTCCGCCGCGACCGCCACGGCCCTTGCGGTGAAAGGCGTCTGCGCCGATGTACCCCACCGAGGTCTGCATCGGATCGGGCTGCTTCGGTCCGCCCTTCTTCGCGCCGCCCGTGGGCTGGCCGCTGCCACCGGGGCCGAAACCGCCACCGCCACGCCCGAAGCCGCGGCCGCCGACGCCGCTGCGCGGGTTCTGCACGAAGCGCTTGTCGAAGGTCTGCTCGAGCGGGTTGGGGATCTTCATCGGATCGATGTCGAACTCCTCGTCGTCGTCGAACTCGCTGCGTTCGCGATCCTCCACCTGCGGCTCCTGCCGCCCGCGCTGCGGCTGGCCGCGATTGCCACGCTCGTTCGGATGGCCGCCACGCTCGTTGCGCGGCTTGTTGTTGCCGCGCGCCTCGCGGCGATCGTCACCGCGCGGCTGCTCGCGGCCGGCGCCGCTGGCCAGACGACGAATCGCGCGCACGTCTTCCGGGCCAAGGTCCACCCACACGCCGCGCTTCAGACCGCGCGGCAACACGACGTTGCCGTAGCGGATGCGGATCAGGCGGCTGACGGTCAGCCCCACCGCATCGAACAACTTGCGCACCTCGCGGTTGCGCCCCTCGGTGATGACGACGCGGTACCAGTGATTCGCGCCCTCGCCGCCGCCATCCTCGATGGAGCGGAAGCTGGCCGTCTGGCCCTCCACGTCTACGCCCTCGAGCAGTTGCGCCTTGGCGTCGGCATCCAGCGTGCCGAGCACGCGCACGGCGTACTCGCGCTCCACGCCGAAGCGCGGGTGCATCAGCTGGTTGGCCAGCTCTCCCGAGGTGGTGAAGAGCAGCAGCCCCTCGGTGTTGATGTCGAGACGGCCCACCGACTGCCACTTGCCCTGCTGCAGCCGGGGCAGACGGCGGAACACCGTCGGCCGCTGCTGCGGGTCGTCGTGGGTGACGACTTCGCCGACCGGCTTGTGGTAGGCGATCACGCGTGCCGGCGGCGGTTGGATGCGCACCTTCACGGGCTTGCCGTCGAGCGCAATGCGGTCGCCGAAGGAGATGCGCTGGCCGATGTGCGCCGGCTCGCCATTCACCGTGATGCGACCGTCGGTGATCATCTGCTCCATGTCGCGGCGTGAACCGACGCCGGACTGGGCGAGCACCTTCTGCAGTTTGGGCGCGTCGGGCTCCGCGGCGAGCACGCGCTTGTGCGCTTCTGTCTCGCCGGGCTCCGCGCCGTCGATCGCTTCGGGCGCTTCGGTCGGTGCAGCCTCGGCGGTGGCCGCCGGAGTGGCCTCGCCCTCGGCATCGAAGGCCCCCGAGACGACCTCGGCGAACACCTCGCCGGTGCGTTCGACCGCAGCGGCCAGAGCGGCCTCCGGCGAGAGCGCCTCGCCGCCCTGCCCGTCGCCGCGGCGCCGGTCACGCCGGCCGCGGCGCCGGCCGCGCCGGCCGGATTCGTCGGATTCGCCGGCCTCCGCCTCGGAAGGCGGAGTCCCGCTGGATTCGGCGACCGCGCTGTCGGCGTCGACATCGCCGGCACGCTGTTCCGCCACCGATGCGGCCTCCACGGCAGGCACCGCCACGGGAGCAATCTCCGCCGCCACGGCCGCGCCAGGCGCCACCGCGGGGACACTCTCCGCCACCGGGGCCTCGCCAGACGCAGGCGTCGCCGCAGCGGCCTTGCGGCGCCGCGGCTTCGGGGCATCGACCGCAGCGGCCTCGCCGACGTCGCCGCTCTGCGCTTCCACGGTCTTCACCGATGCGCGACGCTTGCGCGCCGGCTTGGGCGTCTCCTGCTCGGGCGATGACGCAAGCAGTTCTTCGGGGGTGTCGGGCCTGGACTCGGGAGGAAGGTTCATGCTTGGGGTTCCAGCGGAGCGGCGTCGGCCGCAGTCTCGGGATCGGGATCGGGATCGGGATCGGGATGATTTCGGTCGACGGCGACGTCTTGCGCGACCGGAGTGCTCGGCGCGTCGAACGGGCCGGCCTCGCCGGTGGCGACGGACTCCAGCGCCTCGGCGACCACATGCGCTTCACCTTCGGCCGGCAGCGCGCCGACCCCCGGCAGGTCGGCCGGTCCGTCCAGCGGCAACGCACCCTGCGCCTCGATCAGCGATGCCTGGTCAGGCAATGCCTCGGCAAGCAACGCGCCAGCCGCTGCAGCGCCCTCGAGGGTCGGCAACTGCTCGAGACTGGCCAGGCCCAGGTCGTCGAGGAACTGCTTCGTCGTGGCCAGCAGGGCCGGGCGACCGGGCGCCTCGCGATATCCGATCGCCTCGACCCAGCCGCGGTCTTCGAGCTGCTTGATGATCTGGCTGGCCACCGTGACGCCGCGGATGTCCTCGATGTCGCCACGCGTGACCGGTTGCCGATAGGCAATGATGGCCAGCGTCTCCATCACCGCGCGCGAGTACTTGGGCGGCTTCTCGGGGTTGAGGCGGTCGAGATACTCGCGCATCTCGGGCCTGCTCTGAAAGCGCCAGCCGTGAGCCAGCGCCACCAGTTCGACACCGCGGCCTTTCCAGTCGCGCATCAGTTCGTCGAGCAGCGCGCGCAGCGTATCTGCTCCCAGTTCGTCGTTGAACAGGGTGCGCATGTCGCGCAGAGGCATGGGCTGGCTGGCGCAGATGAGCGCGGTCTCGAGGACGCGCTTCGCATCCTGTGTGTTCATGGATCCTGTCAAATCCTCGGCCGGTGCATCCGGCAGGTCTTCGGGCTCGTGTCGAGCGTCACCGCTCGGGCGGTGACACGTTGCATCTGGCAAGTGGGCCGCGCACACATCGCAGCGGCATGGGCTGAGGCGCCTCCGGGCGCATCAGAAGGCCTGGCAGCCGGACTCCCGATGGGGCCGCGCATCGCGGCGGCTCGGGCAATCGGGCTGGGGGTCGGATTGCATTGTACCCAAGCGGGCGCCGCAGGTGTCTCATTCGCGCCGCAAATCAGCCTGCGCCGGTCACCAGCCCCCAGGCCGCGGCCAGATCGGGCGGCGGCGGCGCCTCGAAGCGCAGGTCTTCGCCGCTGACCGGATGCACGAAGCCGAGCCGAAAGGCATGCAGGGCCTGGCGCGCCATGCCCAGGGCAGGCGCGCCGCCGTAGAGTGCGTCGGCAACCAGCGGATGCCCGCGCGAGGCGAGGTGCACGCGGATCTGGTGCGTGCGTCCGGTGTGCAATGTGCACCGTACCGCGCTGAAGCCTCCGCTGGCAGCGACGCGCTCGACGTCCGTGCGCGCCGGCTTGCCGCCAGCCACCACGGCCATGCGCACGCGCGACTGGGGATCGCGGCCGATCGGCGCTTCGATGCTGAAAGCGCCCGTCGACAGCTCGCCGTGGCACAACGCCATGTACTGCCGATGCACCGCACGCCCTGCGATGGCGCGAACGAGCGCCGTCATCACGACGAGGGTCTTGGCCACCACCATCAGCCCGGAGGTGTCCTTGTCGAGCCGGTGCACGATGCCAGCGCGCGGCAGCGCGCTGGCGCCGGCATGGTGCGCAAGCAGGCCGTTGAGCAGCGTGCCCGACCAGTTGCCCGCCGCAGGATGCACCACCATGCCGGCCGGCTTGTCGATGACGAGGAGGTGCTCGTCCTCGTGGACGATCGCCAGCGCCATCGCCTCGGGGCGGAACGCGCGGCTCTCCTCGGTGCCAATCAACTCGATCTCGATGCGCTGGCCGCAGCGCACACGCTGCGACGCGGCACGCGCCTGCACCCCGCCCACCCACACATGGCCGCGCTCGAGCAGACCCTGTAGGTGGCTGCGCGAGAACTCGGGGGCCATTGCCACCAACGCCTTGTCGAGTCTCTGGCCATGCCAATCGACCGGCGCGACGCCGGCGCGACGCTCGCTCTCGCCACCGTCGTCCAGGGTCTCTTCCCTATAATCGCGCTCTCTTGTCATGACCGACGGCGCGCGACGCGCGCGAGGTGCCTCAGCCCATGGATGTGAAGCGTTTGACCGGCCCGCTGGGCATGCGTGCGGCCATGCTGGCCGCAGCCCTCGTGATCGCGGGATGCGGCACCGCGCCGCAGGACGAGAGCGTCTCGTGGTCGCCGGAGAAATTGTATGCAGAGGCCAAGGACGAGATGGCTGCCGGCGCTTACGACAAGGCCGCCAAGCTGCTCGAGCGGCTCGAGGGCCGCGCCGCCGGCACGCCGCTCGCCCAGCAAGCGCAGATCGAGCGGGCTTACGTGCTGTGGCGCGGGGGTGAGCGCGCCGAGGCACTGTCGGTCCTCGAGCGCTTCATCAAGCTGAATCCGTCCAGCCCCGGCATCGACTACGCGCTGTACCTGCAGGGCATCATCAACTTCAACGACAACCTCGGCATCCTCGGCCGCCTGGCGTCGCAGGACCTGTCCGAGCGCGACCAGCAGGCCGCGCGGGATTCGTACCAGTCGTTCAAGCAGCTCGTCGACCAGTTCCCGCGCTCGATCTACGCCGAAGACGCGCAGGTCCGTATGAACTACATCGTCAACTCGCTGGCCGCCTACGAGGTGCACGTGGCGCGCTACTACTTCCGGCGCGGCGCCTACGTCGCGGCCGCGAACCGCGCGCAGCATGCGGTGCAGGAGTTCCAGTACTCGCCGGCCACCGAGGAGGCCCTGCACATCCTGGCGCAGAGCTACGACCGCCTCGGACTGACCGAGTTGCGCGACGACGCTCAACGCGTGCTGGCGAAGAACTTCCCCGACAGCCGCTTCGCCAGCGAGGCACGCGGCACGCCGCAACGCCAGTGACGGCGCCTCTGCTGGCGCACGCTCAGTACGGCAGTGCCTCGCCGGCCAGCGACTCGAGCCAGGCCAGCGCCTCGGCCTCGCTGGCCACGCGTGTCATCGGAGGCAGCGCCTCACGCAGGCGCCGCCCGTAGTTCATGCCCGCCATGCGCGGGTCGCACACCACCAGCAGGCCGTGATCCGTCTCGCTGCGGATCAGCCGTCCGGCGCCCTGCTTCAGCGACACCGCCGCCTCGGCGACAAAGTAGTCGGCAAAGGCGTTGCGGCCCTGGGCCTCGAGCCGCTTGACGCGCGCCTCGACCAGCGGGTCGTTCGGCGGCGGAAACGGCAGCTTGTCGATCAGCACGCACTGCAGCGCGTCGCCCGGCACGTCGATGCCTTCCCAGAAGCTCTGCGAACCCACCAGCACCGAACGCGGCTCGGCGAGAAACTGCTGCATCAGCTGGCGCTTCGGCGCCTCACCCTGCTGCAGCACGCGCAACGTGTCGCCTTGCGCCTCGAACTCGGCGCGCAGGCGCTCGGCGATCGCCTGCAGCGCACGCAGCGTGGTCGTCAGCACGAAGGTGCGGCCACCCAGCGCGCGAGCGCAGCGTGCTGCCATCGTCGCCACCGCCGACGGATGCGTCGCCTCGTTCGGCTTGGGGAAGCCTGCGGGAATGTACAGGCGTGCGTGGGCCGCGTAGTCGAACGGGCTGCCCACGCGCAGGGTGCGCGCCTCGTTCAGCCCGGCCTGCTCGGTGAACCAGCTCAGCGCGTCGTCATCGCCCAGCGTCGCCGAGGTGAAGATCCAGGCCCTGCCCGCGGCGGCCATCTGTTCGGCCAACGCCTCGCGGATGTCCAGCGGCGACTCCACCAGGCGCGCCTGATGCGGCGAGATGTCGATCCAGCGAACGCGGCCTTCCGCAGCTCCGGCGACGAAGCGATCCGCGAGCACGGCGAGCTGACCGGCGCGTTCGGCGAGCTTGCCCAGGTCGGGTGACAGCTCCGACACCGTATCCAGGGCTGCGCCGGCCGCATCGGCCGCAAGGCCCAGCGCCCGCAGGGCTTCGACGAAGTCAGCGCGCGTCGCGCGCTCTTCCCAGCGCAGCTTCAGGCTGCCGCGCAGTTCGCGCAGCGGCCCGGCAGCGGCCAGGCGAAGTTCGCGCGCCGCCTTCTCGATGCCCGACTGCAGCTCCTGCCATGGCGCGAGCCCGCGCGCCTGCTGCAGGCCCACGGCGAGAAGGTCGCGGGCAAGGTCCAGTGCCTGCGCCGTGGACAGCGTGGTGCCGAGGAACTGCACGCCGGCCTCGGCAAGCTGGTGCGCCTCGTCGAACACCGCCACCTCGACGCTGGGCAGCAGTTCGGCCACGCCGGTGTCTCGCAATGCCATGTCGGCAAAGAACAGATGGTGATTGACCACCACGACGTCGGCCGCCATCGCCTCGCGTCTCGCCTTCACCACGTGGCAGACGCGGAAGTCGGCGCATTCGCTGCCCAGGCAGTTGTCACGCGTCGAGGTGACGAGCGGAATCACGCTGCTTCGCTCGTCCAGGCCGTCGAGCTCGGCGAGGTCGCCGCTGGCGGTGGTCTGCGACCACTGCTCGACCTTGGCCAGCGTGCGCACCGCCCAGCGGTCAGGCAGCGTGGCCGACTGGCGTGCCTGCTTCAGACGATGCAGGCAGAGGTAGCTGCCGCGGCCCTTCAGCAACGCAACGCTCACCGGCAGTTGCAGGGCATCGCGCAGGCGCGGGATGTCGCGCAGGAACAGCTGATCCTGCAGGCTCTTGGTGGCCGTGCTGACCAGCGCGCGGGCACCGCTGAGCAGGGTCGGCACGAGGTAGGCGAAGGTCTTGCCGACGCCGGTGCCGGCCTCGGCGACGAGTGCGCTGCGCGTCTCGATGGCCTCGGCCACCGCTTGAGCCATGGTCAGCTGCACGGCGCGTTCGACATGTCGCGCGTCGGCTTGCGCCAATGCGCCCTGCGCCGACAAGGCCTCGCGTGAAGCGGCCACCAAGGAGCCCGGAGGCGATGCGTGGTCCGGCGTCATGCCGGCTCGGGCGGTTCGAGCTGGGCTTCCAGCTTCGCGATCAGGTCGCGGAGCACCAGGCGGCGCTTCTTCAGGCGGCGCACCGTGAGCTCGTCGGTCGGATGTTCAATCACCGTGCGGTCGATCAGGTTGTCGAGGTCGGCATGCTCGATGCGCAGCTCGATCAGCCTTCGAGGCAGGGAATGCAGGTTGTCGTCCATCGGCGCGCGACTTAATCGCGGAAATCGCCCCGACGCCGGAGGCGGGAGGGATTATAGTTTTCGGCCATGAGCTCCACGACCGTCGGTTACCGCCTGTCCGCCGCCACCGGCATCCATCGCGGCGACCGGGCTTACCAGCAGGATCAGGTGCAGATCATTCCGCACCTTCGCGTGCCCGGCAGCGTGATGGCCGTGCTCGCCGACGGCATGGGCGGCAAGAGCGGCGGGCGCAAGGCGGCCGACCAGGTGATCCTCACGGCGCAGCAGATCTTCGAGCGCTTCGCGCCCTCTCGCGACGACACCGCCGAAGCCCTCAAGCAACTGGTGCTCGAGGCGCACCTGATGATCAAGCTGACGGCAATCACCTCGGAAGAAGAGCCGCACAGCACGGTCGCCGCCTACATCATCAGCCCCTCGCGCGAGTGCCACTATGTGCATGCTGGAGACTCGCGCATCTACCACTTCCGCGGCTCCGACTTGGTCTCGCGCACGGTGGATCACTCCTACGTCCAACGCCTCGTCTCCGAAGGCTCGATCAGCGAGGAAGAGGCCAACAACCACCCGCAGTCCAACCTGCTGACCGGCTGCCTGGGCACGCACCAGGACCCGCCGATCTCGGTGGGCCACATCGACTACCTCGAGGTCGGCGACAGCATGCTCGCCTGCAGCGACGGGCTGTGGCATTACTTCACCCCGCGCGAACTCGGCGCCATCGTGCACGCTTTGCCGCCGCGCGAAGCCAGCGAGATGCTCGTCAGCAAGGCGCGTCAGCGCGCGCGCGGAGGCGGCGACAACCTCTCGCTCGCACTGATCCGCGTCGATCCGCTCGGCTGAACGCCCTCAGCGTGCTGCCGCGTCAGGCAGCGGGGCCGAGGGCTTCTTGCCCGCCTTCTCGCGTTCCGCGCGCCGGCGCTGCACTTCGTCGCGATGCGCCTGGGCCTCGCGCTGCCGCGCCTCGAAGCGTTCGCGACTGCGCAGTTCCTCCGCGGAGCGGTCCGGCGCACTGGCAGGCCGATCCGTCGCCGCCGCTCGGCTGGCGGCCTGCGCGGCACGCGGCGGCTTCACCTGCAGCGGCGGCGGACGCCGCGTCGCGGGCGGCGCGGAGGCGCGGTCCTGCTCGGCACGGCGCTTCTCCTCGATCGCCCTGAGGCGCTGCTGCGCGCGCTGTTTGCGCTGCGCCTCGTCGAGCACGCCTTCCTCGCGGCGCAGCTGCAGCAGCGTCTGGCGATGGGTGGCACGCGCTTCGTCGACGCAGGCGGTCACGGCAAACTGCTGCATGCACTCCCGCTTGCGCTGCTCGAACTGCGCAGCGGCCTGGTCGCGCTCACGGGCGATGCGTGCGCGTTCCACGCTGTCTTCGGTGCGTGTCTCCGGCGCCGCCGGGGCCGCCGTGCCGCCGCACAGCAGCGCGGTCGCCAGCGGCCATCCGAGGAGCTTCATGTGAGAGAAGTGTCCACCGTGCGACGCGACAGCGCCAGGAACTCGGCAGACTGCATCTCCGCCAGCCGCGACACGGTGCGTGGGAACTCGTGCGCCAGCGGCCCTTCCGTGTAGAGCTGCTGCGGCGGCACCTCGGCGGACATGATCAGCTTGACGCGCCGGTCGTAGAGCACGTCGACCAGCCATGTGAAGCGCCGTGCCTCCGAGGCCATGCGCAGCGGCATGTGCGGCACGCCGGACAGCAGCAAGGTGTGGAATTGCGAGGCGAGTTCCAGGTAGTCGTTCTGTGACCGGGGTCCGCCACACAGCACCTTGAAGTCGAACCACACCACGCCGCCGGCACGCCGGCGCGCGCGCAACTCTCGGTGCTCGATGCGAAGCACAGGATCTTCGTCGCGCGCCTCGGCAAGCTGCTCGAAGGCTCGGGTCATCGCCGCGTCGGCCGCGGGCCCGAGCGGGCAGTGGTACATCTCCACCTTCTCGAGCGTGCGCTGGCGATAGTCGGTGCCATGCTCGACGTTGACCACCTCGAGCCTGGACTTCAGCAGCTCGATGGCCGGCAGGATACGGTCGCGGTGCAGACCGTTCGGGTACAGCTCGTCGGGATGGAAGTTCGAGGTGGTCACGATGCTCACGCGATGCTCGAACATCGATTCGAGCAGGCGGTGCAGGATCATCGCATCGGTGACATCGGCGACATGAAACTCGTCGAAGCAGATCAGCCGGTGCCGCCGCGCGATGCGCGCGCCGAGCTCCTGCAGCGGATTGACCGTACCCTTGAGGTCCTGCAACTCGCGGTGCACCTCGCGCATGAACTCGTGGAAGTGCAGGCGCGTCTTGCGGGTCAGCGGCACCGAGTTGAAGAAGCAGTCCATCAGGAAGCTCTTGCCCCGGCCGACGCCGCCGTACATGTACACGCCCCGCGGGATCGGCGGGCGCGCGATCAGCTTGGTCAGCGCGTTGCTCCGCCTGGCCTTGTAGTCGGCCCACTCGTTCTCACAGCGCTCCAGCGCGGCGACTGCGCGCAGCTGCGCGGGGTCGGCCGCGTAGCCGCGCTCGGCGAGCGTCTGCTCGTACAGCTGGCGGACGCCCATGCAGGCTCTTCAGAAGTTCAGCGTGCGCTTGTCGACCGCAAGGGCCGCTTCCTTGGTGGCCTCGGAAAGCGACGGGTGTGCGTGGCAAATGCGTGCGATGTCCTCGGCGCTGGCCTTGAACTCCATCGCCACCACCGCCTCGGAGATCAGTTCCGAGGCGAACGGGCCGACGATGTGCACGCCGAGGATCTCGTCCGTCGCCGCATCGGCGAGGAACTTGACGAAGCCGGTGGTGTCGCCCAACGCGCGCGCTCGGCCGTTGGCCATGAACGGGAAGCTGCCGGCCTTGTAGGCTCGCCCGGCGGCCTTGAGCTGCTGCTCGGTCTGGCCGACCCAGGCGATCTCCGGGCTGGTGTAGATCACCCAGGGAATGGTGTTGAAATTGACGTGGCCGTGCTGTCCGGCGATTCGCTCCGCCACCGCGACGCCCTCCTCCTCGGCCTTGTGCGCCAGCATCGGACCGCGCACCACGTCGCCCACCGCCCAGACGCCCGGCAGGTTGGTGCGGCATTCGTCGTCGACGACGATGGCACCGCGCTCGTCGAGCTTCAGGCCGACGCCCTCCGCGTTCAGGCCGACAGTGTTGGGCACGCGGCCGATCGAGACGATCAGCTTGTCGACGGCGAGCGTCTGCGCCTCGCCCTTGGCGTTCGCGTAGGCAACGCTGACACCCTTCTTGTCGGCCTTGACCGACTCGATCTTCACGCCCAACTCGATCTTCAGGCCCTGCTTGGTGAAGGCCTTGTGCGCCTCCTTGGCAACCTGCTCGTCGACGGCACCGAGGAATACCGGAAGTGCTTCCAGCACGACCACTTCGGCCCCGAGACGACGCCACACGGAGCCCATCTCAAGGCCGATCACGCCCGAGCCGATCACGCCCAGCGTCTTCGGCACCGCGCCGATGCGCAGCGCGCCGTCATTGCTGAGGATTCTGTCCTCGTCGAAGGCGGCGCCGGGCAGCCCCCGCGCATTGGAGCCGGTGGCGACGATGACCTGCTTCGCCAGCAGGCTGGCCGGCTTGTCGCCGGCCACGGCGATCTCGTAGGCACCGGCGTCGGCCTTCACGAACGAGCCGCGGCCATGGAAGAAGCTCACCTTGTTCTTCTTGAACAGGTAGAGGATGCCGTCGTTGTTCTGCTTGACGACGGTGTCCTTGCGCTTGAGCATCTTCGGGACGTCGATGCTCAGATCCTTCAGGCCGATGCCGTGGTCGGCGAAGGCGTGGCCGGCGTGTTCGAAGTGCTCGCTGGACTGCAGCAGCGCCTTGCTCGGGATGCAGCCGACGTTGGTGCAGGTGCCGCCCGGCGCCGGGCCGCCCTTCTCGTTCTTCCACTCGTCGATGCAGGCGGTGTTGAAGCCGAGCTGCGCCGCGCGGATCGCCGCGATGTAGCCGCCGGGGCCGCCGCCGATGACGACGACGTCGAATTGCTGTGCGCTCATCGTGCCGTCCTCAGATGTCGAACAGAAGGCGAGCCGGGTCTTCCAGCGCTTCCTTCATGGCCACGAGGCCGAGCACTGCTTCACGGCCGTCGATGATGCGGTGGTCGTAGCTCATCGCGAGGTAGTTGATCGGGCGGACCACGACCTGACCGTTCTCCACCACGGCGCGGTCCTTCGTCGCGTGAACCCCGAGAATGGCGCTTTGCGGCGGATTGATGATGGGCGTCGACAGCATCGAGCCGAACACGCCGCCGTTGCTGATCGAGAAGGTGCCGCCCGACAGGTCGTCGAGCGACAGCTTGCCGTCCTTGGCCTTCTGGCCGAACTCGGCGATCTTCTTCTCGATGTCGGCGAAGCTCATCTGGTCGGCATTGCGCAGGATCGGCACCACCAGGCCGCGCGGCGAGCCGACCGCAATGCCGATGTCGAAGTAGCCGTGGTAGACGATGTCGTTGCCGTCCACCGAGGCGTTGAGCACCGGGTACTTCTTCAGCGCGGCGACCGCGGCCTTCACGAAGAAGCTCATGAAGCCGATCTTGACGCCGTGCTCCTTCTCGAACTTCTCTTGGAAGCGCTTGCGCATCTCCATCACCGGCGCCATGTTCACCTCGTTGAAGGTGGTGAGGATCGCGTTGGTGGCCTGCGATTGCAGCAGTCGCTCGGCGACGCGCGCGCGCAGCCGGCTCATCGGCACGCGCTGCTCGGGGCGATCACCCAGGTTCACCGACACCGGCGCGGCGACCGCCGGCAGCACCTTGGCAACGGCCGGAGCAGCCGGCACCGACACCGGCGCAGGCACTGCCGCCGCCGCTGCGCCGGCCACGGCTGACAGCACGTCGCCCTTGGTCACGCGACCGTCCTTGCCGGTGCCCGGCACCGAACCGGCCGCAAGCTGGTTGTCGGCCATCAGCTTGGCAGCGGCAGGCATCGCCACGCCGGCCTTGGCGGCAGCGGCCGGCGCAGCGGCAGGCACCGCAGGCGCGGAAGCCACCACCGGCTTGACCTCCAGCGGGCTCGCCGTGGCCTGGCCCTCGGTGTCGATGCGCGCGATGACCTCGTCGCTGACGCAGCTCTCGCCGTCGCCCTTCACGATCTGCGCCATCACGCCGGCGGACGGAGCCGGCACTTCGAGCACCACCTTGTCGGTTTCGATCTCGACGAGGATCTCGTCCTGCGCCACCGGCTCGCCGGGCTTCTTCTTCCACTGCAGCAGGGTGGCTTCGGCCACCGATTCCGACAGCTGAGGGACCTTGACTTCTACGATTGCCATGACAGTTCTTTCTGGTATCCGGTTTCACGCCGCGCGTGCGTGCGAGGGCACGCCGGGGCGGCGCCGCGCAGCGCGCGCCGCCCTTGGCCGCGGAATCACTTGCTGAGAACGAAGCCCTTGAGCTTGCCGAACGCCTGGTCGAGCAAGGCCTTCTGCTGCTCCTGGTGCAGGTGGGCGTAACCCACCGCCGGGGAGGCCGAAGCCGGTCGGCCGGCATACCCGAGACGCTGGCCGTCGAGCATGTTCTCGTGGATGTAGTGCTGCACGAAGAACCAGGCCCCCTGGTTCTGCGGCTCGTCCTGGCACCACACGACATCGGTCGCATTCGGGTACTTCTTCATCTCCGCCGCGAAGGCCTTGTGCGGGAACGGATAGAGCTGCTCGACGCGCAGGATGGCCACGTCCTGGTTCTTCTTCTCCGCGCGCGCCTTCACGAGGTCGTAGTACACCTTGCCGGAGCAGGCGATGACACGCTTGACCTTGTCGGCAACGATCTCGGCACTGACCTCGCCGATCACCGTCTTGAAGTCGCCGCGCGTGAACTCGGTCAGCGGCGAGGTGGCATCCTTGTTGCGCAGCAGGCTCTTGGGCGTCATCAGCACCAGCGGCTTGCGGAACATGCGCACCATCTGCCGGCGCAGCACATGGAAGATCTGGCTCGCCGAGGTCGGCTGAACGACCTGCATGTTGTTGTCGGCGGCCAACTGCATGAAGCGCTCGAGGCGCGCCGAGCTGTGCTCGGGGCCCTGACCTTCGTAGCCGTGCGGCAGCATCAGCGTGAGGCCGTTGGCGCGACCCCACTTGACCTCGCCCGAGGCGATGAACTGATCGATCACGACCTGTGCACCGTTGGCGAAGTCGCCGAACTGGGCCTCCCAGATCACCAGCGTGTTCGGCTCGGCCGAGGCGTAGCCGTACTCGAAGCCGAGCACTGCCTCTTCCGACAGCAAGGAGTCGATGACCACGAAGGGTGCCTGGCCCTCGGCAACGTTCTGCAGCGGCACGTAGGTGCCCTCGTCCCAGCGTTCACGGTTCTGGTCGTGCAACACCGCATGGCGGTGCGTGAAGGTGCCCCGGCCGCAGTCCTCGCCGGACAGTCGCACGGCATAGCCGCTGGCCACCAGCGAGGCGAAGGCGAGATGCTCACCCATGCCCCAGTCGACGTTGATCTCGCCGCGGCCCATGGCCGCGCGGTCGGCGAGCACCTTCTCGACCAGGGGATGGGCCTTGAACTTCTCCGGCAGCGTGGTGATCCGCTCCGCCAGGCGCTTGATCTCGGTGAGCGGCAACGCCGTATCGGCGGCGTCGGTCCACTTCTTGTTGAGGAAGGGCGCCCAGTCGACCGCGTACTTGCTCTTGTAGTTGGTCAGCACCGGGTCGACGGTGTGCTTGCCGGCATCCATCGCCGCGCGGAAGCCCTTGACCATCTCGTCCGGTCCCTCCGCCGGGAGCAGGCCCTGGGCCACCAGCTTGTCGCCGTATAGCCTGCGGGTGCCCGGGTGCGCACCGATCTTCTTGTACATCAGCGGCTGCGTCAGCGCCGGCGTGTCCTGTTCGTTGTGGCCGAGCTTGCGGAAGCAGACGATGTCGACCACCACGTCCTTGTTGAACTCCTGGCGGTAATCGAGCGCCAGCTGGGTGCACAGCACCACGGCCTCGGGGTCGTCGCCGTTCACGTGCAGCACCGGCGCCTCGATCATCTTGACCACGTCGGTGCAGTACAGCGTCGAGCGCGTGTCGCGCGGGTCGCTGGTGGTGAAGCCGATCTGGTTGTTGATGACCAGATGCACCGTGCCGCCGGTGTAGTAGCCGCGCGTCTGCGCCAGCGCCAGCGTCTCCATCACCACGCCCTGGCCAGCGAAGGCAGCGTCGCCATGCACCAGCACCGGCAGCACCGTGTCGCCGTCCTTGTCACCGCGACGGTCGAGCCGCGCCTTCACGGAGCCCTCGACGACCGGGTTGACGATCTCGAGATGCGAGGGGTTGAACGCGAGGCTCAGGTGCACCGGGCCGCCCGGGGTCGTGACGTCGCTGGAAAACCCCTGGTGGTACTTCACGTCGCCGGCCGGCAGATCTTCCTTGGCGGTGTGGTCGAACTCCGCGAACAGGTCCTTGGGCATCTTGCCCAGCGTGTTGACCAGCACGTTGAGGCGGCCGCGGTGGGCCATGCCGATGACGATCTCCTGCACGCCGCGCTCGCCGCCGCGCTGCACCACCTCGTCCATCGCGGCGATGAAGCTCTCCCCGCCTTCCAGCGAGAAGCGTTTCTGGCCGACGTACTTGGTGTGCAGGTAGCGCTCCAGGCCTTCGGCCGCGGTGAGGCGGTCGAGGATGTGCTTCTTCTCCTCGGCACTGAAGTTCGGCTTGCTGCGGATCGATTCGAGCTTCTGTTGCCACCAGCGCTTCTCGCCCGGCTCGGTGATGTGCATGAACTCGGCACCGATGGTGCCGCAGTAGGTCTCGCGCAGCGCCTGCAGGATCTCGCGCAGCGTCTGCTGTTCGGCGGTGGTGAAGTAGGTGTTCGTCGCGCTGAACGTGATGTCCATGTCGGACTCGCTCAGGTCGTAGAAGCCCGGCTCCAACTCGGGGATCTTCGGGCGCTCCTGGCGCTTGAGCGGGTCGAGGTCGGCCCAGCGCGCGCCGAGCGATCGGTAGGCGGCGATCAGCGACTGGACATGGACCTGCTTGCGCGCGACGGCGAGTTCGCTGGCGCTGGCCTTGACGGCGAAGGCGTTGGCCTTGGCGCGCTGGGCGAAGGATTCGATGACCGGCGCATGCGCCACGTCGCGGGCATTGGAACCGTCGGTGGCCGGGACATGCTGGAGGGCGTCGAAGTACGCGCGCCAGTTGTCGGGCACGGAACCCGGGTTGTCGAGGTAGGCCTCGTACATCTCTTCGACGTAGGGCGCATTGCCTCCGAACAGGTACGAGTTCGACCTGTATTGCTGCATCATCTTCGCTCACCTCTCGCGCCGGTTTCCAGCGCTGTAGTGGGTTAAAAAACCTTCCGCGACACGGCTTAACCGGCTGGCGGACTAGCGACCCGCCTTGGCTGTTACCAGCAAAGGGGACGGGAAGGACCTTTCAAGTCTCGGGCGCGACTGTAACACCGCGGCTGTCGGTCATCAAATCGGCACATGGATGAACCGGGGGCCGCCACAGACTGCAGCCGGACTTGAGTTGACCACGACGGTGATCATCCGCATCCATGCTGACGCGCTGCTGAAACCGGCGCGCGGCACGAGCGCCGGGGGGCGTCAGTTGAGGCAGAGACGCCGCCGCGCGGCCTGATACTCGCGCGCGAGACGGGCCACCAGTTCACGCGCCGGCACCACCCCATCGACCACGCCGATGCCCTGGCCGCAGCCCCAGATGTCCTTCCAGGCCTTGGACTTCGAGCCTTCGCCGCCGCCGAAGCTCATCTTGCTCGGGTCGCTCTCGGGCAGGTTGTCCGGGTCGAGGCCCGCAGCGCGGATGGACGGTTTCAGGTAGTTGCCGTGCACGCCGGTGAAGAGGCTGGAGTACACGATGTCGTCCGAGCTGCAATCCACGATGGCCTGCTTGTACGCCTCGCTGGCGCGCGCCTCCTCGGTGGCGATGAAGGCCGAGCCGATGTAGGCGAGGTCCGCGCCCATCGCCTGCGCGGCGAGTACCGCGCCGCCCGTGGCCATCGAGCCCGACAGCGCCAGCGGCCCGTCGAACCACGTGCGGATCTCCTGGACCAGCGCGAACGGGCTCTTCACGCCCGCATGGCCGCCGGCGCCCGCCGCCACGGCGATCAGGCCGTCGGCGCCCTTCTCGATCGCCTTCTTCGCGAACGTGTTGTTGATGACGTCGTGCAGCACGATGCCGCCCCAGCCGTGCACCGCCTCGTTGATGTCGGTTCGCGCGCCCAGCGAGGTGATGACGATCGGCACCTTGTACCGCGCGCAGACCTGCATGTCGTGCTCCAGCCGGTCGTTGGTCTTGTGCACGATCTGGTTGATGGCGAACGGCGCCGCTGGCCGGTCCGGGTTGGCGCGGTCGTGCGCGGCAAGAGTCTCGGTGATCTCGGCGAGCCACTCGTCGAGTTGATCGGCCGGCCGCGCGTTCAGCGCCGGCATGGCGCCGACGATGCCGGCCTTGCACTGCTCGATCACGAGCTTGGGGTTGCTGATGATGAACAGCGGCGAGCCGATGACCGGCAGCGGCAGCTTGGCGAGAAGGGGTGGCAGGGACACGGTTGGGACTCCAGGTTCAGAACGCTTCGGCCGGCAGTGCGGTGACGCTGTCGCCACCCTCGACGATGGCGTCACGCAGGCCCGGCACCTTGCTCAGGATGTGCTCGGCGTAGAAGCGCGCGGTGGCCACCTTGGCAGCGAGGAAAGGCCTGTCGGCTTCGCCCTGCGCCAGTTGCCGCTCCGCGGCGAGCAGCGCGCGCGCCATCTGCCAGCCGGCCATCAGGTTGCCGGCGAGCATCAGGTAGGGCACAGAGCCGGCGAACACCGCATTCGGGCTCGCCTTGGTGTTGCCGGCCACGAAGTCGACCACCTGCACGAAGGCCTCGCGCGCGGCGCGCAGGCGCTTCAGCATCGACTGCGAGGCGGCGCTCGCACTGCCGGCCAGCGCGTCTTCGGTGTGCCCGATCTGGCGGGCAATGGCCTTGGCCGTCTGGCCACCATCACGAGCGGTCTTGCGGCCGACCAGGTCGTTCGCCTGGATCGCCGTCGTGCCTTCGTAGATCGTCAGGATCTTGGCATCGCGGTAGTACTGCGCGGCGCCGGTTTCCTCGATGAAGCCCATGCCGCCGTGCACCTGCACGCCCAAGCTGGTGACCTCGAGGCTCATCTCGGTCGAGTAGCCCTTCACCAGCGGCACCATGAACTCGTAGAAGGCCTGGTTCTGCGCGCGAACGTCCTTGTCCGGATGGTGGTGTGACGCATCGAAGGCGGCGGCGGCGGTCAGCGCCATGGCGCGGCAGCCTTCGGTGTAGGCGCGCATCGTCATCAGCATGCGCTTCACGTCGGGGTGGTGAATGATGGCCGCGCTGCCGGGCATCGAGCCGTCGACCGGCCGCGACTGCACACGATCCTTCGCGTAGGCTGCGGCCTTCTGGTAGGCGCGCTCGGCGATCGCGATGCCTTGCATGCCCACCGCATAGCGGGCCGCGTTCATCATGATGAACATGTACTCGAGGCCGCGGTTCTCGTGGCCGATCAGCTGCCCGATGGCGCCGCCGTGGTCGCCGAACTGCAGCACCGCGGTCGGGCTCGCCTTGATGCCCAGCTTGTGCTCGATGCTGACGCAGTGCGCGTCGTTGCGCGCCCCGAGCGAGCCGTCGGCATTGACGAGGAACTTCGGCACGATGAACAGGCTGATGCCCTTCACACCCTCCGGGGCGCCGACCACGCGCGCCAGCACCAGGTGCACGATGTTCTCCGCCATGTCGTGCTCGCCGTAGGTGATGAAGATCTTCGTGCCGAAGATTCTGTAGCTGCCGTCGGGCTGTGGCTCGGCACGCGTGCGCACCAGCGCGAGGTCCGAGCCGGCCTGCGGCTCGGTGAGGTTCATCGTGCCTGTCCACTCGCCGCTGATCATCTTCGGGATGAAGGTCGCCTGCTGTTCGGGCGAGCCGGCGGTCAGCAGCGCCTCGATCGCGCCGTCGGTGAGCAGCGGGCACAGCGCGAAGCTCAGGTTGGCGCTGTTGAGCATCTCGCCGCAGGCGGCGCCGATGGTCTTGGGCAGGCCCTGGCCGCCGAAGTCGGCCGGGTGCTGCAGGCCCTGCCAGCCGCCCTCGGCGAACTGCCGAAACGCGTCCTTGAAGCCCGGCGTGGTCGTCACCTTGCCGTCGTGCCAGGAGGAGGGGTACTTGTCGCCCTCCCAGTTCAGCGGCGCAATGACATCCTGGTTCAGCTTGGCGCATTCCTCCAGGACCGCCTGCGCGGTGTCGAGACCGGCCTCCTCGAAGCCGGGCAGCTTGGCCACCTCCTCCAGGGAGGCGAGTTCCTTCATGCAGAACAGCATGTCCTTGATCGGCGCGACGTAGCTCACGGTGTCATCCTCGAAATTGTCCAGGCAAGAAAAAAGCCCGTCGGCCTGGGACATCGGCGAACGGGCTGGTCGGGGTGGTCAGCGGGTCAGAGCGCTGCGACCAGTTCCGGCACGGCGGTGAAGAGATCGGCCTCGAGGCCGAAGTCGGCGACGCTGAAGATCGGCGCTTCGGGATCCTTGTTGATCGCCACGATCACCTTGGAGTCCTTCATGCCGGCCAGGTGCTGGATCGCGCCGCTGATGCCGCAGGCGATGTACAACTGCGGCGCGACGATCTTGCCAGTCTGACCCACCTGCCAGTCGTTGGGCGCGTAACCTGCGTCGACTGCGGCGCGACTGGCCCCCAGCGCGGCGCCGAGCTTGTCGGCCAGCGGCGTGAGGACCTCGTTGAACTTGTCGCTGCTGCCCATCGCACGGCCCCCGCTGACGATGATCTTCGCGGCCGTCAGTTCGGGACGGTCGCTCTTGGCGATCTCGCTGCCGACGTAGGCACTCTTGCCGCTGTCGGCGGCGGCGGCAATCGTCTCGACCGCGGCGTTGCCACCCTGGCCCGCGGCGTCGAAGCCGGTGGTGCGCACGGTGATGACCTTGATCGCGTCCAGGCTCTGCACCGTGGCGATGGCGTTGCCGGCGTAGATCGGGCGCTCGAAGGTGTCGGCGGCGAGCACCTTGGTGATGTCGCTGATCTGGCCGGCGTCGAGCCGGGCGGCCACGCGCGGCGCCACGTTCTTGCCGTGCGCGGTGGCCGGGAAGAGGATGTGGCTGTAGTTCGGCGCGATCGCGAGCACCTGGGCGGCAACGTTCTCGGCGAGTTGCTCGGCCAGGCTCGCGCCGTCGGCGTGCAGCACCTTGGCGACGCCCTGCAGTTGCGCAGCGGCCTGCGCCGCGCCGGCGGCGTTCTGGCCGGCGATCAGCACGTGCACTTCGCCAGCGCATTGCAGCGCGGCGGTGACGGTGTTCAGCGTCGCACCCTTGAGGGTGCCATGGTCGTGTTCGGCAATGACGAGTGCGGGCATGTTCAGATCACCTTGGCGTCGTTCTTGAGCTTGGCCACGAGCGTGGCCACATCGGGCACCTTGATGCCGGCGCTGCGCTTGGGCGGCTCGCTGACCTTCAGCGTCTTGATGCGCGGAGCGACATCCACGCCGAGGTCGGCGGGCTTGAGGACGTCGAGTTGCTTCTTCTTCGCCTTCATGATGTTCGGCAGCGTCACGTAGCGCGGCTCGTTCAGGCGCAGGTCGGTGGTGATCACCGCCGGCAGAGCGATCGACAGGGTCTCGAGGCCGCCGTCGACCTCGCGGGTGACCTTCGCCTTGCCGTCGGCCACTTCGACCTTGCTGGCGAACGTGGCCTGCGGCAGGTCGGCCAGCGCGGCGAGCATCTGGCCGGTCTGGTTGCAGTCGTCGTCGATC
The DNA here is from genome assembly GCF_937952055.1 of uncultured Piscinibacter sp. GTDB lineage: Bacteria > Pseudomonadota > Gammaproteobacteria > Burkholderiales > Burkholderiaceae_C > Piscinibacter. The sequence goes on along the minus strand of NZ_CALFYO010000018.1, from coordinate 37,440 downwards.
GCCTGCTTGCCGAGGATCACCAGGCCCGGCTGCTCCTTGTCGACCAGCGCCTTGAGCAGCTTGGCGACGGCCAGCGGCTGCAGTTCGGCATCGGACTCGACGAGGATGGCACGGTCGGCACCGATGGCCATCGCGGTGCGCAGCGTTTCCTGGCACTGCGTGACGCCGCAGGACACGGCGATCACCTCGGTGGCCACCCCCTTCTCCTTCAGTCGCACCGCCTCTTCGACGGCGATCTCGTCGAAGGGGTTCATGCTCATCTTGACGTTGGCGATGTCCACACCGCTGCCGTCGCTCTTGACGCGCACCTTGACGTTGTAGTCGACGACACGCTTGACCGGGACCAGGATCTTCATCCGGCGGGCTCCTGCTGAATTGACGTTTACGTTAATGGGATTCTAGTGTTGCGCCAGCGTCCGACGCCCCCGGGATTCCGTCCGTGGCGGGGTCAAAATCGAACGATCGTGCTATTTTAGACCGGACTCATCGTTCGCTGCAATGCAGCATGAACCGCCAGCTAGACTGCGCAGCCCATTGCCCTCCACCCCGCTTCGTGCCCGCTGCCCCGACTGGTCCGTCCATTGGCATCTTCGACTCAGGCGTCGGCGGGCTGTCGATCCTGACCGCGATCCGCCGGCAACTCCCCGCCGCGCCGCTGCGCTACGTCGCGGATTCGGGCCACGCCCCTTACGGCGAGCGATCAGACACCGAAATTCGCGACCGCGCCTCACGCATCAGTGACCATCTGCTTGCTGCAGGGGCGAAGGTCATCGTCATCGCCTGCAACACGGCCACGGCAGTAGCCATCGACTCGCTGCGGGCGGAGCATCCCGGAATCGCCTTCGTCGGGGTCGAACCCGGCGTGAGACCGGCGGTGGCCGCCACGCGCACCGGCCATGTGGGGGTGTTAGCCACCGAGGCGACCTTGCGCAGCGAACGGTTCGCGTCGCTCGCGGCGCGAGAGTCGGCCGGCTGCCACCTCCACCTGCAAGCCTGCACCGGTCTGGCAGCGGCCATCGAGCACGGGCAGTTCGACGACCCGGCACTGCATGGGCTGCTTGAGCGATATGCCGGAGCGCTCCGCCGGCTGGACGTCGACGTGGTCACACTCGGCTGCACGCACTATTCGTTCGTGCGCGGCGGCATCGAGCGCGTGCTCGGCGCCGGCGTCAGCGTGCTCGACACCGGCGAGGCCGTCGCCGCGCAGGTCGCCCGCGTCTGGCGACATGGCGGTGAGAGGGGGCAAGAATTGCCGTGCCTGCTCGAGACCACGGGCGACGCCGAGCAACTCCTGCGCTTCGCCCGAACCTGGTTGGAGGGCATGGCCCTTCAAATCGCCGCACAGCGGCTGACCGTCTAGGGCCTGACGCCTGCCGCCGCCATGCCGCGGTGCACGTTCACAGGGATCAGCAGCAACAGGCCGATCACGAAGAACGCCGCAGTCGACAGGATGGCGAGCCGATGGTTGCCGCTGGTCCACCAGGTCACGAGGCCGTAGGTCACCGGTCCGACGATCGCCGACAACCGCGTCGCGAAGGTCCACAAGCCGTAGAACTCCGCGGTCTGCGCCGGTGGCGCGAACACCCCCGCCATGGCTCGACCGGCCGACTGACTCGAGCCCATGCACAGCCCGGCGAGTACCGCGGCGCCCCAGAACAGGCCCGGTCCGCTGGCCAGAACAGCGAGGACGGTCATGACGATCCAACCGGCCAGCGTGACACCCAGCGCGCGCTTGTGTCCGATGCGGTCCTGCCAGTACCCGAATGCGAAAGCACCGAGCGCCGCGGCGATGTTGACGAGGAAGATGAGCATCATCGTCTGCGCCTGCTTGAAGCCCAGCACCTGCTCGGCATAGACGGCCGCCAGCGCGATCACTACCGAGATGCCGGCCTGGTAGAACGCGGCACAAGCAAGCAGCCAGCTGAAGTCGCGAAACGCTCGGGCACGCCGTGCCGTGCTGGCGAGTTGGCGCAAGGCGCTGCCGAGGCTGGCCTCGGCCGCCGTCGCCGCGTTGGGCAGCGCCCGTTCGCGCAGCAAGGCGAAGGTGGCCAACGAGGCTGTGCCGTAGACGCCTGCGGTGATCAGCATGGTCACCGGTACGAACTCGGTGGCCGGGATGCCGCGCGACTGTGCCGACATGACGTAGGCCAAGCACAGGCCGAGAGAGAGCATGCCCCCCAGGTAACCAAAGCTCCAGCCCCACCCGGAGACGCGCCCCATCGAATCGGACTTCGCCAGTTCCGGCAGGAAGGCCGCGGTGAGCGACTCGCCGTAGGAGTAGCAGACGTTCGAAACGAGCATCGCCGCGACCGCGATCCACAGGTCACCGCCGCCGGCCAGGGCCAGCGCCGCCGTGCCCGCCACGCATGCGGCCGTGCTCATCGCGAGCAGCGCCTTCTTGCGCGCGTGCAGGTCGGCATAGGCACCGATCGCCGGCATGGTGAACATCACGACCAAGCTCGAAGCGGCGATCACCAGCGTCCAGGCCAGGGTGGCCCAATCGGCCCCCCCTGCCACCACGCCGACGAAGTAGGTGTTGAACACCGCCGTCAACACCACCGTCGTGTAGCCGGAGTTGGCGAAGTCGTACATCGCCCAGCCGAAGACCTCGCGCTTGCGCACGCCGTCGTTGAGCGCGTCCTGCGGAAAGAGGGCCATGCGATCTCCGCTGCGTGGTACCCGGGGCGGGCATCGAACCCGCAAGCCCTCTTGCGAGAGGCGGCGGATTTTAAGTCCGCTGTGTTTACCTGTTTCACCACCCGGGCGGGGCTGCGCGCGATTATCGGCGGTGCAAACAAGAGGGCCTCGCGCGTGCGAGGCCCAAGGGAGAGACTGGAGGCGCGGCCCGGAGTCGAACCGGGCTGAACGGATTTGCAATCCGGTGCATAACCGCTTTGCTACCGCGCCGTGGCGTCGATTCTGACAAAAAAGGGAAGCCTGGGCTTCCCTTTTGCGATCAGACCGCTGCTGAACCTGGAGCGGGAGACGAGTCTCGAACTCGCGACCTCAACCTTGGCAAGGTTGCGCTCTACCAACTGAGCTACTCCCGCGTGAGCCTCGCATTATAGACGAGAAATCGGCCGGTCCGCAAACCCGACGATGTCCGTCTTCAGTGCGTCACGACTTCGCCGGCCGTGCCCGCGGGCTTCGCGGCGTCGCCCGCCTTGGCCGGCTCCTCCTCGGGCAGCGGCTGCGGCGCGGACTGCAGAGCCACCTCGAGCACGCGGTCGATCCACTTGACCGGAACGATCTCGAGATGGTTCTTCACGTTCTCGGGAATGTCCTGCAGGTCCTTCACGTTCTCTTCCGGGATCAGCACCGTCTTGATGCCGCCGCGGTGCGCCGCGAGCAACTTTTCCTTCAGGCCGCCGATCGCGGTGACCTCGCCACGCAGCGTGATCTCGCCGGTCATCGCCACGTCGGCGCGCACCGGGATGCCAGTGAGCGCCGAAACGAAGGCCGTCGTCATCGCGATGCCCGCGCTCGGACCATCCTTGGGCGTCGCGCCGTCCGGCACGTGGATGTGCACGTCGCGCTTCTCGAACAACTCGTCCTTGATGCCCAGGCGTCGAGCGCGGCTGCGCACGACGGACCGAGCCGCCTCGACCGACTCCTTCATCACGTCGCCGAGCTGGCCGGTTCGGATGATGTTGCCCTTGCCGGACATCACCGCCGCCTCGATGGTCAGCAGGTCACCGCCCACCTCGGTCCACGCCAGACCGACCACTTGGCCGACCTGGTTCTGCTTCTCGGCCTGGCCGTAGCTGTACTTGCGCACGCCGAGGTAGTCGTTGAGGTTCTCCTCGATGACGACGACCTTATCGGTGACCTGCTTGAGCTGGATCGCCTTCACCACCTTGCGGCAGATCTTGCTGATCTCGCGCTCCAGCGAGCGCACGCCGGCCTCGCGGGTGTAGTAGCGGATGATGCCGCGCACCGCGGACTCGGTGACTTCCATCTCCTCGTCCTTGACGCCGTTGTTCTTCCGCTGCTTGGGCAGCAGGTAGCGCAGGGCAATGTTGACCTTCTCGTCTTCGGTGTAGCCCGACAGTCGGATGACCTCCATGCGATCGAGCAGCGCCGGCGGGATGTTCATCGAGTTGGAGGTGGCGATGAACATCGTGTCGCTGAGGTCGAAGTCGACCTCGACGTAGTGGTCGCCGAAGGTATGGTTCTGCTCGGGGTCGAGCACCTCCAGCAGCGCCGACGACGGGTCGCCGCGAAAGTCCATGCCCAGCTTGTCGATCTCGTCGAGAAGGAACAGCGGATTGCGCGTACCCACCTTGGTCAGGCTCTGCAGCACCTTGCCCGGCATCGAGCCGATGTAGGTACGGCGGTGACCGCGGATCTCCGCCTCGTCGCGCACGCCGCCGAGCGCCATGCGCACGAACTTGCGCCCGGTCGCACGAGCCACTGACTGGCCCAACGAGGTCTTGCCGACACCCGGGGGGCCCACGAGGCACAGGATCGGCGCCTTCACCTTGTCCACACGCTGCTGCACTGCGAGGTACTCGAGGATGCGGTCCTTGACCTTTTCCAGGCCGTAGTGGTCCTCGTTGAGCACCTGTTCGGCGAAGGTCAGGTCATGCTTGATCTTGGTCTTCTTCGCCCAGGGCAAGTTGATCAGCGTGTCGATGTAGTTGCGCACCACCGTCGCTTCGGCCGACATCGGCGACATCAGCTTGAGCTTCTTCAGCTCCGATTCGGCCTTCTTGCGCGCCTCCTTGGGCATCTTGGCGGCGATGATCTTCTTCTCGAGTTCCTCGAGATCGGCACCCTCCTCGCCGTCGCCCAGCTCCTTCTGGATCGCCTTGACCTGCTCGTTGAGGTAGTACTCGCGCTGACTCTTTTCCATCTGCCGCTTCACGCGGCCGCGGATGCGCTTTTCCACCTGCAGGATGTCGACCTCGTGCTCGAGCTGCTCGAGCAGCTTCTCCAGCCGCTTGTCGACCGCGAACAGGTCGAGCACCGATTGTTTGTTCTCGAGCTTGAGCGGCAGGTGTGCGGCGATCGTGTCGGCCAGTCGGCCCGCATCGTCGATGCCGGCGATGGAGGTGAGGATTTCCGGCGGAATCTTCTTGTTCAGCTTGACGTACTGGTCGAACTGCTGGGTAACCGCGCGGCGCAACGCCTCGATCTCGGGCTTGGTGTCGGCCTCGGGCGGCACAGGCGTCACGTCGGCGACGAAGTACTCGCCGTTGTCGCTGATCTGGTGCGTGTTGGCGCGCTGGATGCCCTCGACCAGCACCTTTACCGTGCCGTCGGGCAGCTTGAGCATCTGCAGGATGCTGGACACGCAGCCGACCTCGAACATGTCGTCGGGCTTGGGCTCGTCCTTGCCAGCCGCCTTCTGCGCCACCAGCATGATCTGGCGCCCGGCCTCCATGGCGACCTCGAGCGCCTTGATGGACTTCGGGCGGCCCACGAACAGCGGGATCACCATGTGCGGGAAGACCACCACATCGCGCAGCGGCAGCAGCGGCAGGTTGATCTTCTCGGCGGGGAGTACGGGATGTCCGGACATTGGAAACCTCTCTTTCTCAGGCCGATCTGAGGCCCGAGCCGTCAATTGCAAGGAGCCGCCACCACCTCCCGCAGCGGCACACCGGACGTCAGGCGCTCGCCTTTGCCTGCTCGCGGTAGACGAGCAGCGGCTTTGCCTCTTCTTCGATCGTGTGTTCGTCGAGCACCACCTTGGCCACGCCATCCAGGTTCGGCAGGTCGAACATGGTGTCGATCAGCGAATGCTCCATGATGGATCTCAAGCCGCGCGCGCCGGTCTTGCGTGCCAGCGCCTTGCGGGCGATCGCCGCCAGCGCCGAGGGGCGGATCTCGAGCTCGACACCATCCATGGCGAACAGCTTCTGGTACTGCTTCACCAGCGCGTTCTTCGGCTCGGTGAGGATCTGCACCAGTGCGTCCTCGGTCAGCTCGCCCAGCGTCGCCACCACCGGCAGGCGGCCGACCAGTTCCGGGATCAGACCGAACTTGATCAGGTCCTCAGGCTCCACCTCGCGGAACACCTCGGAAACGCGCCGCTCCGACTTGCCATGCACCGACGCACCGAAACCGATGCCCGAGCGCTCGGTGCGGTTCTGGATGACTTTCTCCAGGCCGTCGAATGCGCCGCCGCAGATGAACAGGATGTTCGTCGTGTCGATCTGCAGGAAATCCTGATTCGGGTGCTTGCGCCCGCCCTGCGGCGGCACGCTGGCCATCGTTCCTTCGACGAGCTTGAGCAACGCCTGCTGCACGCCCTCTCCGGACACGTCGCGGGTGATCGACGGGTTGTCGGCCTTGCGCGAGATCTTGTCGATCTCGTCGATGTAGACGATGCCGCGCTGCGCCTTCTCGACGTCGTAGCCGCAGTTCTGCAACAGCTTCTGGATGATGTTCTCGACGTCCTCGCCCACGTACCCGGCTTCGGTCAGCGTGGTGGCGTCGGCGATGACGAAGGGCACGTTGAGCAGACGGGCGAGCGTCTGGGCGAGGAGCGTCTTGCCCGAGCCAGTGGGCCCGATGAGCAGGATGTTGCTCTTGGCGAGCTCGACCTCGTCCTTCGTGCGGCTCATGTGCTTGAGCCGCTTGTAGTGGTTGTAGACCGCCACGGCGAGGGTGCGCTTGGCAGCGTCCTGCCCGATCACGTACTGGTCGAGGATGGACTTGATCTCGGTCGGGATCGGCAGGTCCGACTTGGCAGCGCGAGCTTCCGCGCCTTCGGCCGGCACTTCATCGCGGATGATGTCGTTGCACAGCTCGATGCACTCGTCGCAGATGAACACCGACGGGCCGGCGATCAGCTTCTTGACTTCGTGCTGGCTCTTGCCGCAGAAGGAGCAATACAGAACCTTCTCGGTCGCGGAGCCTTTCTTGTCGGCCATGGATGGATTGCCTGGTTGGGTGGCGCTGCGCCAATGATAGTGGAAACGGCAACCCGGACTTCCCTGTGGATAAGGACCGAAAACGGCCCTTCTCCGCGCCAGGCCGCAGCGGCGCCGCTCAGGGACGCTTGGTGATCACCTGGTCGATCAGCCCATAGGCCTTGGCTTCTTCCGCATCGAGAAAGAAGTCACGCTCCATGTCGGCCTGGATCTTGGCCAGCGACTGGCCCGTGCGCTCCGCGTAGATCTTGTTCAGTTGCTCGCGTGTCTTGAGGATCTCGCGCGCGTGGATCTCGATGTCGGTGGCCTGCCCCTGGGCACCGCCGGACGGCTGGTGGATCATCACGCGCGAGTTCGGCAGCGCCACCCGCTTGCCCTTGGCGCCGGCCATCAGCAGGAAGGAACCCATGCTCGCCGCCATGCCCAGGCACATGGTCGAGACGTCCGGCTTGACGAACTGCATGGTGTCGTAGATCGACATGCCTGCGGTCACCGAGCCGCCCGGCGAGTTGATGTACAGATAGATGTCCTTGTCGGGGTTCTCGCTCTCCAGGAACAGCATCTGCGCCACCACGAGGTTGGCCGACTGGTCGGTCACCGGGCCGACGAGGAAGATGATGCGCTCGCGCAGCAGGCGGCTGTAGATGTCGTAGGCGCGCTCGCCGCGGCCGGAAGTCTCGATGACGATGGGCACCATGCCCAGGCTGGTGGTGTCGAGCGCGCTCATGACGATCCTTGGAAAGTGAGTTCTGCGGGGAAGTTGGGGCTGATTATGTCGCCACAAGAGCGGCCTCGCAGAAGCGGCGCGGGGCACCGGCCTCGCGGCCCGGTGCCCCGTGCGAGCGGCTGTGCGCCGCGCTTCGCGACCTTCGTCGCTCAGCCGACCATCAACTCGTCGAAGGGAACGGCCTTGTCGGTGACCTTGGCCTTGCCAAGCACGAACGCAGCGACGTTGTTCTCGATCACCACCGCCTCGACCTCGGCCATGCGGTTGCGATCGCCCAGGTACCAGCGCACCACCTCGGCGGGACGCTCGTAGCTTTGCGCCATTTCCTCGATGTGCGCCTGCAACTGTTCGGGCTTGGCCTGCAGGTTGTTGGCGCGCACCAGCTCGCCCACCACCAGCCCGAGGCGCACGCGGCGCTCGGCCTGAGGCTGGAAGATCTCGGCCGGGATCGGTGCATTGTCCGCATCCTTGACGCCGCGCTTCTTCAGGTCGGCACGAGCCGCTTCGGTCATGCGGTCCACCTCGCCGGCGACCAGCGCCTTGGGCACGTCGAGCTCGGCCACCTTGATCAGCGCTTCCATCACGCTGGACTTGTTGCGCGCCAGCACACGGAACTTGACCTCGCGCTCGAGGTTCTTCTTGATGTCGGCACGCAGCGCCTCGACCGAACCTTCCTTGATGCCGAGCGACTTGGCCAGTGCCTCGTTGACCTCGGGCAGGTGCTGCGCCTCGATCTTCTTGAGCGTCACCAGGAAGTCGGCTTCCTTCCCTGCCACGTCCTTGCCGTGGTAGTCGGCCGGGAACTGCAGCGGGAAGGTCTTGCTCTCACCGGCCTTCATGCCGCGCACCGCAGCGTCGAACTGCTCGAGCATCTGGCCTTCGCCGACGATGAACTGGAAGCCCTCGGCCTTGCCGCCTTCGAAGGGCACGCCGTCGATCTTTCCTTCGAAGTCGATCGTCACGCGGTCGCCCTCGGCAGCCCCTTCCGAGGCGGCGCGCTGCTGAAAGGTGCGACGTTGCTTGCGCAGGATGTCCAGGGTCTTGTCGATCGCAGCCTCGGTCACCTCCGTGCTGACGCGCTCGACCTCGGCGCTGGCGAGGTCGCCGATCTTCACCTCAGGATAGACCTCGAACGTGGCGTCGAAGGCCACTTCCCCCTCGGCCGCGCCCTCCTTCTCGGTGATGCGGGGCGCACCGGCGACGCGCAGCTTGGCCTCGTTGACGGCCTCGTTGAACTTCTCGCCGACCTTGTCGTTCATCACCTCGTAGTGCACAGAGTAGCCGTAGCGCTGGGCGACCACGCTCATCGGCACCTTGCCCGGGCGGAAGCCATCGGCCTTGACCGTGCGAGCCAGGCGCTTCAGGCGCGACTCGACCTCCGACTTGATGGTGTCGGTGGGCAGCGTCAGCGTGATGCGGCGCTCGAGCTTCTCGAGGGTTTCGACTTGAACGGACATGGTGTTCTCGGACTGGAGGGTTGAATGTCTGGTGCGCGGGGGGGGACTCGAACCCCCACACCATCGCTGGCGTCAGGACCTAAACCTGGTGCGTCTACCAATTTCGCCACCCGCGCAAGGGGGACGGCCTCGACGGCAAACCCGAGATTTTAGCGGGATGCGGCGAGCCGCTCCTCACGGGCCGGTTTGACGCGGAACCAGGCCGCGTACATGGCCGGCAGGGCGAGCAGCGTCAGCGCCGTGGCGACGATCAGTCCGCCCATGATGGCCACGGCCATCGGCCCCCAGAACACGCTGCGCGACAAGGGGATCATCGCCAGCACCGCCGCCGCCGCCGTCAGGATGATTGGCCGGAAACGCCTCACAGCCGCCTCGACGATCGCATCCCAGGTCGCCACGCCGCGCTCGCGGTCGTGCTCGATCTGGTCGATCAGGATCACCGAGTTGCGCATGATCATGCCCATCAGCGCGATCACGCCGAGCAGCGCGACGAAGCCGAACGGCCGGTCGAGCAGCAGCAGTGCGGCGGCCACGCCGGCGATACCCATCGGACCGGTCAGGAACACCAGCACCGCGCGGCTGAAGCTGTGCAGTTGCAGCATCAGGAGCGTGAACATGATGAACAGCATCAGCGGCGCGCCGGCGGCAATGGAGCCCTGGCCCTTGCTGCTTTCCTCCACCGCGCCGGCCACCTCGATGCGGTAGCCCGGCAGCATGCGGTCGCGCACCGGCTTGAACAGCGGATCGAGCTGCGCCGTCACCGTGGCGCCCTGCAGGCCCTCGACGATGTCGCCCTGCACCGTGGCCGCGTAGTCGCGTCCTTCGCGCCACAGCACGCCCGGCTCCCAGCTGAAGCTCGCCTTGGCGATCTGCGACAGCGGGATGCTGCGGCCGCTGGCGGTCGGCACATAGCCACTGGCCAGCGCGGTCAGAGTGTCGCGCTCCTCCAGCGGTTGGCGCAGCACGATGTCGATCAGCTTGTCTCCCTCGCGAAACTGGCCGATCGTCGAGCCGCTGTTGAAGGTGCGCGCTGCCTGCGCGATGGACTGGCTGGTCACGCCCAGCGCGCGCGCCTTGTCCTGGTCCACCTCCAGCCGCAGCACCTTGACCGATTCGTTCCAGTTGTCGTTGATGCCGCGCAGGTTCGGGTTGCCGCGCATGATCGCCTTGACCTCGTCGGCGTAGGCGCGCACCTTGCGCGGGTCGGGCCCGACGACGCGGAACTGCACCGGGTAAGGCACCGGCGGCCCGTTGGGCAGCAGCTTGGCGCGGCCGCGAGCCTCCGGGAACTCGCTGGCCAGCACCTCGGGCAGCATCCTGCGCAGCCGCTCGCGAGAAGCCAAGTCCCTGGGCAGCACGATCAGCTGGCTGACGTTGCTTTGCGGAAAGATCTGATCGAGTACCAGAGCGAAGCGCTCGGCGCCGCTGCCCACCCAGGTGGTGACGTGGTCCACGCCTTCCAGCGTCATGATGCGGGCCTCGACGCGCCTGGTCACCTCCTCGTTGGCGCTGTAGGACGTGCCTTCCGGGTACCAGAGGTCGACCAGGATCTCCAGCCGGCTCGAGTCCGGGAAGAACTGGTTCTGCACCTTGCCCATGCCCAACAGGCCGAGCACCAGTGTGCCGATGGTCAGGGCGATGGTGATCCAGCGGTGCTGGACGCACCAGTTCACCAGCGCACGGAAGCGCGTGTAGAACGGCGTGTCGAACAGCTCGTGCGGCTCGCCGGCGACATTGCCGTTGGCCTTGTGCTTCAGGATCAGCGTGCCCAGGTAAGGCACGAAGTAGACCGACACACCCCATGAGATCAGCAGCGCCGCCGCGGTGACGGCGAAGATCGCGAAGGTGTACTCGCCGACCGTCGACTTGGCCATGCCGATGGGCAGAAACCCGACCGCGGTGATCAAGGTGCCGGTCAGCATGGGCATCGCCGTCGCCTCGTAGGCAAAGGTCGCGGCGCGCACCTTGTCGTAGCCCTCTTCGAGCTTGCGCACCATCATCTCGACCGCGATGATCGCGTCGTCGACCAGCAGGCCGAGTGCGATGATCAGCGACCCCAGCGAGATCTTGTGCAGGCCCACGCCCCAGTAGTACATCGTGACGAAGGTGATGGCCAGCACCAGGGGGATGGTGATGCCCACCACCAGACCCGGCCGCCAGTCGATGCGGAAGGGCTTGAAATGCAGACCCAGGCTGATGAAGCTGACGGCCAGCACGATCACCACCGCCTCGATCAGCACCTTGACGAACTCGCCCACCGAGCGCGACACGACGGCCGACTGGTCCTGGAACTGGTGCAGCTCGATGCCCACCGGCAGGTCGGCGCGGATCGCCTCGGTGGCCACCCGCAGCGACTTGCCCAGCTCGATGATGTCTCCACCCTTGGCCATCGAGATGCCCAGCGCGATCACCTCTCGTCCCTGGTGGCGCACCTTGACCTGCGGCGGATCGACGTAGGCGCGGCGGATCTCGGCGATGTCCCCGAGCTTGAAGCTCGCGCCATTGGCGCGGATCGGGAAGAGCCTCAGCTCATCGACGCTGTTGAACTGGCCGGCCACGCGCACCTGCACGTAGTCGGTCGGGGCATTCACCGTGCCGGCAGACTCCACCGCGTTCTGCTGGCCGATCTGCGCCAGCACCTGGCTGAAGTCGAGGCCGAGTTGCGCGAGGCGCTTCTGTGGAATCTCGATGAAGACCTTCTCGTCCTGCGCGCCGAACACCTGCACTTTGTTGACGTCCTTCACCTTCAGCAGGCGCTGGCGCACGAAGTCGGCCTGGTCCTTGAGCTCCTGGTAGCTGAAGCCGTCGGCGGACAGCGCATAGATCGAGCCGTAGACATCGCCGAACTCGTCGTTGAAGAACGGGCCGACCACCCCGGCCGGAAGGGTGCCGCGCATGTCGCCGATCTTCTTGCGCACCGTGTACCAGATCTGCGCCATCTCGCGCGGCGGCGAGTGGTCCTTCACCTGAAAGAGGATCAGCGCCTCGCCCGGCTTGGAGTAGCTGCGGATCTTGTCCGAGTACGGCACTTCCTGCAGGGTGCGCTCGAGCTTGTCGGTCACCTGGTCGGCCACCTGCTGAGCGGTAGCCCCCGGCCAGAAGACCCGGATCGCCATGGCGCGGAAGGTGAACGGCGGATCTTCGTCCTGGCCGAGCTGGAAGTACGCCGCGAAGCCCAGCAGCAGCAGCACCACGAGCAGGTAGCGGGTCAGCGCCGGGTGGTCCAACGCCCAGCGCGAGATGTTGAAGCGCGAGAGCGCTGCGCCGGCGATCGCAGGGTGGTCCACGTGCACCCCGCTCACTTGATGGACACCGCGGTGGCGCTGGTGGCAGCGGAGGCCGAGGGCGCCCCGGGGTCGACGTAGAACTTCACCAACTGCCCCGGGTTCAGCACGTGCACGCCGGCGGTCACGACCACCTGACCGCTCTGCAGCCCGCCGGTGATCACCGCATCGTTGCCGTCGGCGCCGGCCACCTGCACCGGTTGGGCGCGCACGGTCATGCTCTGGCGGTCGACCAGCCAGACCACGGTCCTGCCCTGCTCCTCCTTCAGCGCCGACAGGGGCAGCTTGGTCACACCGGCGGTCTGCGGCAGTTCGACGAGCACGGTGGCGGTCTGCCCGAGCCTCACCGCGGCATGGCCGATATCGGCCTTGACGAGAAAGGTGCGCGTGACCGGATCGGCAGCCGCCGAGATCTCGCGGATGGTGGCGGGCAGCGGCTCACCGCTGCTGCCCCACAGCCGCACCTTGAAGCGGCCGGGCACGCCGGCGAGCTGCTTGATCAGCGACACCTTGTCCTCCGGCACCGCGAAGACCACGTCGCGCGGGCCGTCGTGTGCCAGGCGCAGCACCGGCGATCCCGCGGCGACCACCATGCCGGGCTCGGCCTCGACAGCGGTGATCACCCCTTTTGCATCGGCCAGCAGCGACGCGTAGGTCGCCTGATTGCCCTGCACGCTGTTCTGCGCCCGCGCCTGCTCGAACTGGGCCTGTGCGGACTTCAGCGCCGTCTCGCGCCGTTCGAGCTCCGCCGAACTGATGAAGCCCTGGTCACGCAGTTCCTTGAAGCGCACGAAGTCGGCGGCAGCCTGGTCGAGATTGACCTGGGCCGCCGAGAGCGCCGCCCGGGCGGCCTCCTGCCCGAGCCGCAGATCCTGCGGGTCCAGCTGGGCCAGCAGCTGGCCGGCCTTCACGCTCTCGCCAGGATCGGCGTCCCGACGCACGATCTTGCCGCTGACGCGGAACCCCAGACGCGACTCCGTGCGTGCCTTCACCTCCCCGGCATATTCGTGGCCCCCACCGGCGGTCTGCGGGGCCACGGTGACAGTGCGCACCGCGCGGATCGGGGCAGCGGCCGGCTCAGGCTTGGAGCAGGCCGAAAGCGTGGCGAGGCTGGCGAGCGCGAGGGCATACAGCGGCTTCATTCGGGTCCTGGCGTGGGAGTTGATGGGCGGCGCGGTCTAACTGACTGACTGGTCAGTAATGTATTGGGACCCTTGTGCGATGTCAAACCCCATCCATCGAACGCCTGCCCGCTCTGCCACTCACTCAGCCGTGGACAATCGGGCCCGTGAGCGTCGACCACTACGAGAATTTTCCCGTCGCGTCCTGGCTGTGCCCGCCGGCCCTGCGCCCACCAATCGCGGCGATCTACTGGTTTGCACGCACGGCGGACGACCTCGCCGACGAAGGCGATGCCACGCCATCGACGCGCCTCGCCGACCTCGCGGTCTACCGGCGCGACCTGCAGGCGGCGGTCAAGGGCGAGCCGACTTCCGGCCGCTGGTCGGGGGTGTTCGAGGCGCTGGGCCGCGAGGCGCGAGCCTATGCACTGCCCCTGCCCCTGCTGCACGACTTGCTCGACGCGTTCGAGCAGGACGTGATCAAGCACCGCTACGCCGACCGCGACGAACTGCTGGACTACTGCCGACGCTCGGCCAATCCGGTGGGGCGACTGCTGCTGCACCTGTACGGAATCAGCGACGAGGATTCACTGCGTCGCTCGGACGCGATCTGCTCCGCGCTTCAGCTGATCAACTTCTGGCAGGACCTGGCCATCGACACCCGGCGCGGCCGGCTCTACCTACCGCTGGACGAATGCTCGCGGCACGCAGCGTCGCCGGAGGTACTGCTCGCCGGCAGTGACTCGCCCGAGGCTCGTGCAGCCTTGCGAGCGCAGTGCGATTGGGCACGTGCCCTGATGTGCGAAGGCGCGCCACTGGTGCACCGCGTGCCGGGACGCGCGGGATGGGAATTGCGCCTGGTGGTGCAAGGCGGGCTGCGCATTCTCGACACGATCGCCGCGATCGACTACGCCACCCTGAGCCGGCGGCCGACGGTGCGTGCGGCGGACCTGCCCGTCATCGTCTGGCGCGCGCTGCGCATGCGCCCGGTCTCGCCGGCGCTTGCCGGGAGCGCCGCATGACGCCACAGCAGTACGTGCAGGACAAGGCGGCGACAAGCGGGTCGAGCTTCTACTATGCCTTCCTGTTCCTGCCGCCGCCCCGCCGAATGGCGATCACCGCCTTCTACGCGTTCTGCCGCGAGGTCGACGACGTCGTCGACGAGGTCAGCGACCCCGCCGTGGCCGCGACCAAGCTGGCCTGGTGGCGCCGCGAGGTCCATGCCGCCTTCGAAGGAGGGCCCAGCCATCCGGTGATGCAGGCCCTGCAGCCGATCGCCGAGGACTATGGCATCCGCGCCGACCATCTGCAGGCGGTGATCGACGGTTGCCAGATGGACCTCGATCAGTCGCGCTACCTCGACTTCGCGGGACTCGCACGCTATTGCCATCTCGTCGCCGGAATCGTCGGCGAAGTCGCGGCCAATGTCTTCGGTCGGACGCACGACGACACCGTGAGCTATGCCCACCGACTCGGGCTCGCGATGCAACTCACCAACATCATTCGCGACGTCGGCGACGACGCACGGCGTGGCCGCATTTACCTGCCGATGACCGAGTTGAAGCAGTTCGAGGTGACGGCACAGGAGATCCTCGATCGCGCTTACAGCGATCGCTTCGCGGCGCTGATGCGCTTCCAGGCCGAGCGAGCGCATCGGTGCTACGACGAAGCCCTGGCCCTGCTGCCCGACGCAGACCGCACGGCGCAGAAGCCGGGGCTGATGATGGCCAACATCTACCGCTCGCTGCTGCGCGAGATCGAGGCCGATGGCTTCCAGGTGCTGCACCAGCGCACCTCTCTCACGCCTATTCGCAAGCTCTGGATCGCGATGCAGACACACTGGCGGGGTCGCTAGGTGCCGCGCTCGCTGGCGGTGATCGGCGCGGGCTGGGCCGGCTTGGCTGCGGCCGTGGAGGCGACGCGTGCCGGTCACGCGGTGACGCTCTTCGAGATGGCTGCGCAGGCCGGTGGCCGCGCGCGCGAGGTCCGCCACGAAGGCATCGCGCTGGACAACGGCCAGCACATCCTGATCGGCGCCTACGTGCAGACGCTGCGCTTGATGCGCGAGGTCGGCGTCGACATCGACACCGCCCTGTTGCGCACGCCGCTGCGGCTGACCGAGGCCGATGGTCGTGGCCTGCATCTGCCGGCGGGCTCGCCGACGCTGGCCTTCGCGGCCGGCGTATGGCGCCGCGCGGGCTGGACGCTGCGCGACCGACTCGCGCTGCTCGCGGCCGCATCCGGCTGGGCGCTGCACGGATTTCGCTGCCCGCCGTCGCTGACCGTCGAGTCCCTCACCATCCGCCTGGGCACGACACTGGCACGCGACCTGATCGAGCCGCTGTGCGTCGCAGCGCTGAACACGCCCGCATGCGAGGCAAGCGCCGCCGTGTTCCTTCGCGTGCTGCGCGACGCGTTGTTCAGCGGACCCGGTTCCGCCGACCTGCTGCTGCCTCGCGTCAGCCTGGGCGACTTGTTCCCCGCGCCCGCGCTGGCCAGGCTGCGAGATCGCGGTGCGGACACGAGGTTGTCGTCACGCGTGCAGCGTCTCGAACGGGACGGCACCTCATGGCGCGTGGACGGCGAGTGCTTCGACGCCGTCATCCTGGCCACCCCACCGGAGGAGGCCGCCCGTCTGGTGGCGCAGCACGCCGAGGCTTGGTCACTCAACGCTTCGGCCCTCGCCTACGAGCCGATCATCACCGTCTACCTCGATGCAGGCATCACCCGCCTGTCCGAACCCATGATCGCGCTGCGCAGTGGCGCGGATGAGCCTGCCCAGTTCGTCTTCGACCGAGGCCAGCTTGGCGGTCCCATCGGATTGCTGGCCTTCGTCATCAGCGGCGCGCGGCGCTGGGTGAATGCCGGCCGCGAGGCCACGCTGGCAGCGACCCTCGCTCAGGCGCGCCGGTCTCTCGGCCCACAACTGCGCGGTGAGCCGGTACTCAAGCTGCAGATCATCGAGAAGCGCGCCACGTTCCGCTGTGTGCCGGGCCTCGTTCGGCCAACCATGACCATTGCCCCAGGCCTGCTCGCCGTCGGCGATCACGTCGATGGCCCCTACCCGGCGACCATCGAGGGAGCTGTGCTCAGCGCCGTCCAGGCGGTCGCTGCGTTGAGTTGACTCAGCATTCCGGATCGGCCAATCTTCTTTCGCCATACAAAATCAACCGGGGATGAGCGAGAATTCGCGCATGCCACAGACCGAAGCCAAGAAGCCCACGATCCAGGTGCTCGAGCGGGCGTTCGACCTGCTGGAGGTGCTGGCCTCCTTCCCCGACCCGGTCTCCCTAAAGGTGATCGCAGAGCGCTCCGGCCTCCACCCGTCGACCGCTCACCGCATCCTGAACGACCTGACCATCGGCCGTTTCGTCGACCGACCGGAGGCTGGCAGCTACCGGCTCGGCATGCGGCTGCTCGAACTGGGCAATCTGGTGAAGGCACGTCTGGACGTGCGGGACGCCGCGCTCGGTCCGATGCGCGAACTGCACAAGCTGACGCACCAGCCGGTGAATCTGTCGATGCGCCAGGGCGACGAGATCGTCTACATCGAGCGCGCCTACAGCGAGCGATCGGGCATGCAGGTGGTGCGCGCGATCGGCGGCCGTGCGCCGCTGCACCTCACCTCCGTCGGCAAGCTGTTCCTCGCCAACGATGATCCTCAGCGCGTGCGTGCATACGCGATGCGCACCGGCCTGGCCGGCCACACCCGCAACAGCATCACGGACCTGCCCGCGCTGGAGCGCGAACTGGCGCGCGTGAATCAACTGGGCTGCGCGCGCGACGACGAGGAACTGGAGCTTGGGGTGCGCTGCATGGCCGCGGGCATCCGCGACGACCAGGGCCACCTCGTCGCGGGCCTGTCGATCTCGGCACCCGCCGACCGCCTGGAGGAGTCGTGGCTGGAGCGGCTGAAGGCAACCGCGGCGCAGATCTCGGCGTCGCTCGGGTATCGCAGCTGAGCGTCAGGCCCCGCTGCGCACGCTCAGGTGGCGGGATCGACGATGCCGGCGGCGGATGGCGCCGAAGGCGCCAGTTCGGTGACCCATCGACGGACGCGTTCCGCGTCACCCAGCCGCGAGTACTTTCCGGCCGAGTCGAGGAACACCATGATCAGTTGCCGCCCCGCCAGCGTTGCCTGCATCACGAGGCAGCGACCCGCCTCGGCGATGTAGCCAGTCTTCTGCAGACCGATCTCCCAGGTGGGGCTGCGCACCAGCGCGTTGGTGGTGCGGAAATGCATCTCGCGTTTGCCCACGGCGACGCTGTACTCCGGCGAAGTCGACAGGTCGCGGATGATCTGATGCTCGTGCGCCGCCTTGACCAGCGTGGCCAGATCCTTGGCGCTCGACTGATTCTTGCTCGACAAGCCTGTCGGTTCGACATAGTGCGTGTCGGACATGCCAAGCAGAGCCGCCTTCGCATTCATCGCCTCAACGAAGGATCCCAGCCCGCCTGGATAGTGGCGCCCCAGCGCGTGGGCTGCACGATTCTCGGACGCCATCAGCGCCAGGTGGAGCATCTCTTCGCGGGTCAGCTTCGTTCCGACGCGCAGGCGCGAGCGGCTGCCCTTCTCGGTGTCGACATCTTCCTGAGTGATGGTCAGCGTCTCATCCAGCGGCAGCTTCGCCTCGGCGACGACCAGCGCCGTCATCAGCTTGGTGATGGATGCGATGGGCAGCACCGCGTCCGGATTCTTGCTCAGGAGAACCTCGTTGGTGTCCTGGTCCATCACCAGGGCCACGCTGGACTTCAGATCGAGTGCGTCGTCGGTGGCGCGCAGCCCGGCAAGTTGGCCGAAGGATGGCCGCTCCGGCACGGCGCGAGCCACGCGCTTGCTGCGCCGCTGCTTCTGGGCCTTGATCGTCTTCTGCGTGGCCGCGATCTTCTTGCGGGCCTGCTTCTGGGCAGCCTCCACCGGTGGCGACAGGGTCAGCGTGATCGCCGCCACCAGGGCTGCGATCGCCGTTGTCACAACCTTGCTGATCAATCCCACGACAGTCCTCTCGACTCCGGTTTCGCTGAAGTCTACGTGATCCGAAAAAATCACGCAAGATCATGACCTTACGTGTTTTTCCTAAAGTCAGTCCTCGGACTGTCAGGAATGTGACCGAATTGGCAGTTCAACCCTGCGCAGCCACTCGCTCGATCTTGCTGTGCAGCTTGTTCAACGCCGCCAGATAGGCCTTGGCTGACGCCACGACGATGTCCGGATCGGCCCCCACGCCGTTGACCACGCGCCCCCCGTGCTGGAGACGAACCGTCACCTCCCCCTGGGATTCCGTGCTGCCGGAGGTGATGGCATTGACTGAATAGAGGAGCATTTCGGCACCAGTCTGAAGCTTCGACTCGATGGCCTTGAGGCTCGCGTCGACCGGTCCGTTGCCGTCGCTCTCGGCGTGCATCTCGACATTGCCGGCGGAGAACGCCACCTTCGCATGCGGCCGCTCGCCCATTTCGGAGTGCTGCGACAGAGCGAGCAGCCGGTAGTGTTCGCTCTCGGCGGTGACGGCCTCGTCCATCACCAGCGCCACGATGTCCTCGTCGAAGATGTCGCTCTTGCGATCGGCGAGTTCCTTGAACTTGGCGAAGGCGGCATTGACCTCGGCCTCCGACTCCATTTCGATGCCGAGTTCCTGCAGACGCTGCTTGAATGCATTGCGACCTGAGAGCTTGCCCAGCACGATCTTGTTGGCGGCCCAACCGACGTCCTCGGCGCGCATGATCTCGTAGGTGTCGCGCGCCTTCAGCACGCCGTCCTGATGGATGCCCGAGGCGTGCGCGAACGCGTTGGCGCCGACCACCGCCTTGTTGGGTTGCACCACGAAGCCGGTCGTCTGCGCCACCAAGCGCGATGCCGGCACGATCTGCGTGGTGTCGACGCCGACCTCGAGCCCGAAGTAGTCGCGTCGCGTCTTCACCGACATCACGACCTCTTCCAGCGAACAGTTGCCGGCGCGCTCGCCCAGCCCGTTGATCGTGCACTCGACCTGCCGCGCGCCGCCGAGCTTCACGCCGGCCAGCGAATTGGCCACCGCCATGCCCAGGTCGTTGTGGCAGTGCACCGACCAAATCGCCTTGTCGGAGTTCGGCACGCGCTCGCGCAACTGGCGGATGAAGCTGCCGTACAGCTCCGGGACCGCATAGCCGACGGTATCGGGGATATTGATCGTCGTCGCTCCCTCGGCGATCACGGCCTCGAGCACGCGGCAAAGGAAGTCGGGATCGGACCGGTATCCATCCTCGGGCGAGAACTCCACGTCGGCAGTCAGATTCCGGGCGAAGCGAACGGCGAGCCTGGCCTGCTCGTACACCTGCTCCGGCGTCATGCGCAACTTCTTTTCCATGTGCAGTGCACTGGTCGCGATGAAGGTATGGATGCGCGAGCGCGCCGCGCCCCGCAACGCCTCGGCGGCACGCGAGATGTCGCGGTCGTTGGCGCGGGCCAGCGAGCACACCGTCGACTCCTTCACGTGGTCGGCGATGGCCTTGACGGCCTCGAAGTCTCCGTTGGATGAGGCCGCGAAGCCGGCCTCGATGACGTCCACCCGCAGCCGCTCGAGTTGGCGCGCGATGCGCAGCTTCTCGTCCTTGGTCATCGAGGCGCCGGGCGATTGCTCGCCGTCGCGCAGGGTGGTGTCGAAGATGATCAGCTTGTCGGCCATGGGGCTCTCCTCTAATTGGCGTCAATGTTAGGCGGTCACGGCGTGGTCCAGGCGAACCGCGCCGCGCGCGACGGCACGCCGCAGGCCCGACACGATCGCCTGCAAGGACGCGTTGACGATGTTGCGGTCCATGCCGACGCCGAACAGCGTCTGCTCGCCGATGCGCAGCTCGAGGTAGGCCACCGCCCTTGCGTCGGCACCCTCGCCGACCGCGTGCTCGTGATAGTCGAGCACACGCAGGTCGACGCCGCTGCACTGGGCCAGCCCGGCGACGAAGGCATCGATCGGGCCGTTGCCCTCGCCGCTCACGGTCTGCACCGCGCCGTCGATCTGCACGCGGGCCTCGACGGTCACCCGCCCCGGCCCCGCCTCGCGCACCGCGACCTGCGAAACGCCGGGCCGGTCGACGCCGTACTCGCGGTCGAAGATGGCGCGGATGTGTGCCGCGTCGACTTCCTTGCCGCTGTCGTCGGTCACCGCCTGGACGACCTGGCTGAACTCGATCTGCAGGCGTCGCGGCAGTTCGAGCCCGAACTCGGTCTCGAGCAGGTAGGCGATGCCGCCCTTGCCCGACTGGCTGTTGACGCGGATCACTGCGTCGTAGCTGCGGCCCAGGTCCTTGGGGTCGATAGGCAGGTAGGGCATGTCCCAGACCTCGTCGCCGCGGCGCGCCGCGAAAGCCTTGCGGATCGCGTCCTGGTGCGAGCCTGAGAACGAGGTGTAGACCAGATCGCCGACGTACGGATGGCGCGGGGGCACCGGCAGCTGGTTGCAGTGCTCGACGCAGCGGCGCACCTCGTCGATGTCGGAGAAGTCGAGCCCGGGCGCCACCCCTTGCGTATACAGGTTCAGCGCGATGTTGACCAGGTCGACGTTGCCGGTGCGCTCGCCGTTGCCGAACAGGCAACCCTCGATGCGGTCGGCACCGGCCATCAGCGCCAGTTCGCCGGCCGCCGTGCCGGTGCCGCGGTCGTTGTGCGGATGCACCGACAGCACCACGCCCTCGCGCCGGGCGATGTGGCGGTGCATCCACTCGATCATGTCGGCGAACACGTTCGGCGTGCTGTGCTCGACGGTCGACGGCAGGTTGACGATCACCTTGTGCGTCGGCGAGGCCTGCCACACCTCGGTGACCGCATCGACGACACGCTTGGCAAACGGCAACTCGGTACCGGAGAACATCTCCGGCGAGTATTCGAAGGTCCAGGCAGTCTCCGGCTGTGCGCGCGACAGTTCGCGGATCAGCCGTGCATGCATGGCCGCCAGTTCGACGATGCCGTCCTCGTCCAGGCCGAGCACGACACGGCGCATCACCGGCGCGGTCGCGTTGTAGACATGCACGATGGCACGCCGGGCACCGCGCAGCGCCTCGAAGGTGCGCCGGATCAGTGGCTCGCGAGCCTGGGTCAGCACCTGGATGGTGACGTCGTCGGGCACCAGGCTGCGTTCGATCAGCAGCCGCACGAAGTCGAAGTCGGTCTGCGAGGCCGACGGAAAGCCGACCTCGATCTCCTTGAAGCCGATCTTCAGCAGCATCTGGAACAGGCGCAGCTTGCGCTGCGCGTCCATCGGCTCGATCAGCGCCTGGTTGCCGTCGCGCAGGTCGACGCTGCACCAGCGCGGCGCGCGCTCCAGCACGGCATCCGGCCAGCGGCGGTCGGCCAGGGCGACAGGCTTGAACGCCCGGTACTTGTGCTGCGGTTGCTTCAACATCATCGGTGCCTCGTTGGTGAACGTTGGGCAACCCGCGCATCGAATCAGAAAGACAAACGGCCCGCTGCGGGTTGCATACGGGCCGTTGGATCGGAAACGGAGGGACGTGGACGATCAGCGAGCCCGTGAAACTCCTAGAGGCGCTAGCGTGAACGCAGGACCGAACGTCATGCGCGCAATGTAGCACAGGCCGTTCATTGATGCAGACCCTGCTCGTCCGGCTCGTCGGTCGAGGTGGCGATCACGCTGACCGGCCTGCCCTTGGCCTTGCGATACACGTACATCGCGTAGCCGGACAGGCCGTAAACGACGAACAACGCGAACAGCACGGTGGGCGGGTGGTAGGCGACCAGGGCGAAGGCGAGCGCGATGGCGACGATCACGATGAACGGCACGGTGCGCTTGAAGCTCACGTCCTTGAAGCTGTAGAAGGGGACGTTGGTGACCATCGTCAGCCCGGCGAACAGCGTGAATCCCATCGCCACCCAGCCGAGCCACGGTCCTTCCCGGAATCCCTTGTAGCCGCTGTCGTCCATCAACCAGATGAAACCGATCACCAGGGCTGCCGCGGCGGGGCTGGGCAGCCCCTGGAAGAAGCGCTTGTCGACCACCCCGGTGTTGACGTTGAAGCGCGCCAGGCGCAGCGCAGCGGCCGCACAGTAGACAAAGGCTGCGATCCAGCCCAGCTTGCCCATCCCCTTGAGCGCCCACTCGTAGACGATCAGCGCAGGCGCGGCGCCGAAGGACACCATGTCCGACAGGCTGTCCATCTGCTCGCCGAAAGCGCTCTGCGTGTTCGTCATGCGAGCCACCCGACCGTCGAGACTGTCGAGGACCATCGCACAGAACACGCCGATGGCCGCGTTCTCGAAACGCTGGTTCATCGCCATCACGATGGCATAGAAGCCCCCGAACAGCGCCGCCAGCGTGAAGAGGTTCGGCAGGATGTAGATGCCCTTGCGGCGAGGACGCGGCGGGGGCTCCGCGTCGTCGCCAGCCAGGTCGGGTGTGTCGCTCATGGCCGCGAGGATACCCCAGCGGACATGAGAAGGGCCGTGCGAACGCCCGCACGCCTCCCGCAGGAACTGATCGGAATCAGTGCGCGCTCAGTTGCGTGACTGATCGACCAGGCGGTTCTTCTTGATCCACGGCATCATCGCACGCAGCTTCTCGCCGACCTGCTCGATCGAGTGCTCGGCAGTGAGGCGACGGCGCGACTGCAGCGTCGGTGCGCCGGCGCGGTTCTCGAGGATGAAGCTCTTAGCGTACTCGCCGGTCTGGATGTCCTTCAGCACCTGCTGCATTGCCTTCTTCGTCTCCTCGGTGACGATTTTCGGCCCCGTCACGTACTCGCCGTACTCCGCGTTGTTCGAGATCGAGTAGTTCATGTTCGCGATGCCGCCTTCGTAGATCAGGTCGACGATCAGCTTCAGTTCATGCAGGCACTCGAAGTAGGCCATCTCGGGTGCATAACCGGCCTCGACCAGCGTCTCATAGCCCGCCTTGATCAGTTCGACAGTGCCGCCGCACAGCACGGCTTGTTCGCCGAACAGGTCGGTTTCGGTCTCCTCGCGGAAGTTGGTCTCGATGATGCCCGCCTTGCCACCGCCGTTGGCCACGGCATACGACAGCGCCAGGTCGCGCGCCTTGCCCGACTTGTCGGCGTAGACGGCGATCAGGTGCGGCACGCCGCCGCCTTGTGTGTAGGTCGAGCGAACAGTGTGGCCCGGGGCCTTCGGCGCAACCATCCAGACGTCGAGGTCGGCGCGCGGCACGACCTGCCCATAGTGCACGTTGAAGCCGTGCGCGAAGGCGAGCGACGCTCCCTGCTTGATGAACGGCTCGACGTCGTTCTTGTAGACGGTGGCAATCTGCTCGTCGGGCAGCAGGATCATCACCACGTCTGCGGTCTTCACCGCTTCCGATACCTCGGCGACCTTCAGCCCCGCCTTCTCGGCCTTGGACCAGGACGCCCCACCCTTGCGCAGGCCGACAGTGACCTTCACACCGCTGTCGTTGAGGTTCTGGGCGTGCGCATGGCCCTGCGAGCCGTACCCGATGATCGTGACGTTCTTGCCCTTCACCAGGCTCAGATCCGCGTCCTTGTCGTAATAGACCTTCATGCTGTTCTCCTTCAGTTCTTTCGTTCAGTGAGGGCGGGATTCAGACGCGCAGGATGCGCTCGCCGCGACCGATCCCGCTGGTGCCGGTACGCACGGTTTCGAGGATGGCGGCACGGTCGATGGCCTCGATGAAAGCATCGAGCTTGCTCGCGTCGCCGGTGAGTTCGATGGTGTAGCTCTTCTCGGTCACGTCGATGATGCGGCCGCGGAAGATGTCGGCCATGCGCTTCATCTCCTCCCGCTCCTTGCCGACGGCGCGCACCTTGATGAGCATGAGCTCGCGTTCGGTGTAGGCGCCTTCGGTCAGGTCGACGACCTTGACGACCTCGATCAGCCGGTTCAAGTGCTTGGTGATCTGCTCGATCACCTCGTCCGAGCCGGTGGTGACGATGGTCATGCGCGACAGCGACGGATCTTCCGTCGGCGCCACCGTGAGGCTTTCGATGTTGTAGCCGCGGGCGGAGAACAAGGCGACCACGCGCGAGAGCGCGCCAGGCTCGTTCTCGAGCAGCAAAGCGATGATGTGTTTCATGGTGGTGTTCAGCGCGCTCTTCAGACCGGCGGCGGTAACCGACGGCCCTTGGCCACGCTCTTCATTGACAGGAACGATCGATCCGAGGCGTTCGCCACGTCCCGCCGGCTCCTGGCGCACGCCCGGTCAGACGCGCACCCTCGTCGGCGTTTCGCGGATCACAGGTCCTCGGAGCCCAGCAGCATCTCCGTGATGCCCTTGCCCGCCTTGACCATCGGCCAGACGTTCTCGGTCGGGTCGGTGCGCACGTCGAGGAACACCGTGCGGTCCTTCAACCGGATGGCCTCGCGCAGCGCCGGCTCGACGTCGCCCGGCTTCTCGATCTTCAGCCCCACGTGGCCATACGCCTCGGCGAGCTTGACGAAGTCAGGCAGCGCATCCATGTAGCTGTGCGAGTAGCGGCCCTGGTAATCCAGTTCCTGCCACTGTCGCACCATGCCCAAGTAGCGGTTGTTCAGCGAGATGATCTTGACCGGCGTCTTGTACTGCGAGCAGGTCGAGAGCTCCTGGATGCACATCTGGATCGAGCCCTCGCCGGTGATGCAGAACACGTCCGATTCCGGCTTGGCCAGCTTGATGCCCATCGCGTAGGGCAGTCCCACACCCATCGTGCCCAGGCCCCCGGAGTTGATCCAGCGTCGCGGCTCGTCGAAGCGGTAGTACTGTGCCGCCCACATCTGGTGCTGGCCGACGTCCGATGTGATGTAGCAGTCGCTGTCCTTGGTCAGCTCCCAGAGCTTGTCGACCACGTACTGCGGCTTGATGACCTCGCTGCTGTTCTTGTACTTGAGGCACTCGCGCTTGCGCCACTCGTTGATCTGACCCCACCAGGCCGACAGCGTCTGCACGTCGGGCTTGGCCTGCGCCTCCTTGATCTGGGCGATCAGTTCCTGCAGCACATCCTTGACGTCGCCGACGATCGGAATGTCGACCTTGACGCGCTTGGAGATCGACGACGGGTCGATGTCGATGTGCACGATCTTGCGCTGCACCGTCGCGAAGTGCGCCGGATTACCGATGACACGGTCGTCGAAGCGCGCGCCCACGGCCAGCAGGACGTCGCAGTTCTGCATCGTCATGTTGGCTTCATAGGTGCCGTGCATGCCCAGCATGCCGAGGAACTTCGGGTCACCGGCCGGGAAGGCGCCCAGGCCCATCAGTGTGTTGGTGCACGGGTAGCCGAGCAAATCGACCAGCTCGCGCAGTTCCGCCGAGGCATTGCCCAGGATCACGCCCCCGCCGGTGTAGATGTAGGGCCGCTTGGCCGTCAGCAGCAGTTGCACCGCCTTGCGGATCTGCCCCCCGTGACCCTTGCGCACCGGGTTGTACGAGCGCATCTCCACCGTCTGCGGATAGTGGAACGGCGTGGTCTTCAGCGACACGTCCTTCGGGATGTCGACCACCACGGGTCCAGGCCGGCCAGTGCGGGCGATGTGGAAGGCCTTCTTCAGCGTCGTCGCCAAGTCGCGCACGTCCTTGACCAGGAAGTTGTGCTTGACGATCGGGCGGGTGATACCGACGGTGTCGCACTCCTGGAAGGCGTCGAGGCCGATCGCCGGCGTGGGGACCTGCCCGGTGATGATGACCATCGGGATCGAGTCCATGTAGGCCGTCGCGATGCCGGTGACGGCATTGGTGACGCCCGGTCCCGAGGTGACGAGAGCCACGCCGACTTCCCCGGTGGCGCGCGCGTAGCCATCGGCCGCGTGGATGGCCGCCTGCTCGTGGCGCACCAGTACGTGCTCGATGGTGTTCTGCTTGTACAGCGCGTCGTAGATGTAGAGCACCGCTCCGCCGGGGTAGCCCCAGAGGAACTTGACGCCCTCGGCCTGCAGACTGCGGACCAAGATTTCCGATCCGTTCGGGTCGGCGTGGGGGGGAGTTTGCGGTTGTGCCGAAGCGGCACGCTTGATATCCGCGGCAGACATGTCCATGTAGAACCTCTGTGAATTTCTCTGACGAAAAACCATCGGTGCACCTCTCCGCATCCTCGTGAGACGGGTGTGGTACCTGCGCGGTCAGGAAAACGAGGCGTCCGGGTCGGACGTCCAGCTCATGACCCAGCTGTTGTGCAAAGCAGCATTATGACATCTGTTTGCACACCGGCCCGCGCGCCAGCCGTGGCAAATGGGTGCGATGACATAATCCCGCGCGTCCCTTCGGGCCCCCCATCGAGGCGCCTGCCCTTGGCATCCGACACCGAACTCGCCGACTTCCTCAAGAGCGCAGAGAAGCGCGCCTTCAAGCGCGTCGCCTATGCCGTTCGGGATGACGATGCCGCGCTCGACATCGTCCAGGACTCGATGATCCGCCTGGCGGAAAAGTACATCGACCGGCCGGCCGCCGAACTGCCCCTGCTCTTCCAGCGCATCCTGTCCAACGCCACGATGGACTGGTTTCGGCGCCAGAAGGTGCGCAACGCCTATGTGCGGAATTTCTCGGATTTCGAGGGCGCCGATGAGGACGCAGACTTCAACATCCTGGATACCCTGGAGGCGCTCGACGGCTCCAGCCGGACGGAGAGCGCTGCCGACTCGGTGTCCCGGGCTCAGATCCTGCTGCTCATCGAAGAGGAAGTCCAGCAGTTGCCCGGCCGTCAACGAGAGGCATTCGTGCTGCGTTACTGGGAGGAGCTCGATGTCGCCGAAACCGCCCAGGTGATGGGTTGTTCGGAGGGAAGCGTCAAGACACATTGCTCCAGAGCAGTGCACGCCTTGGCCAAGTCCCTGCAGGCAAAGGGAATTACACCGTGAAGAACTCGAACACCAGCGTCTATCAGACCGCCCAGGAGGCCCGGGAAGCCCGCGTCGCCTTCCGGATCGCCGCCCGACTGAGCGAGCGTGCCGAAGCCCTCGACGCCGACATCGCTGAGCGGTTGCGTTTCGCGCGAGAGAAGGCCGTCGCGCGAGCCCAGGCCGTCCGCACGGCCGACGAACGTCCGGTCGTCGCCGTGAGTGCTTCCGGCTCGGCGCTGCTGGGAGGCGACGGTGGCTGGTGGGTTCGGCTCGGCTCGCTGCTGCCGCTGATTGCCCTGGCGGGAGGCCTGCTGTTGATCAGCCAGTGGCACACCGAAGCGCAGATCTCGGCAGCGGCCCAGATCGACGCGGAACTGCTGGCAGACGACCTGCCACCGGCCGCCTACAACGACGCCGGCTTCGTCGAGTTCCTCAAGACACCTCGGGACTGAGGGTCGGCGGTGAGCCCTCTGCGCCATCATTGCACTTGGTCGGTACCTCGCGCGCTGCTCCTGTGCGTCTTCGCGGCCGTCGGCGCGTGGGCAGCAGGCGCCGCGCAGGCACAACACAAGGTGGCCGGACGGGTGCCCGTCGTGGCTGGCGCGGAAAGTGGCCCCGGTTGGCAGGATCTCTCGCCGTCGCAGCGTGCAGCGCTCAAGCCGCTCGAACGTGAGTGGTCGAGCATCGACGCGTCCGGCAAGCAGAAGTGGCTGGAGATCGTGGCGCGCTACCCGAGCCTGCCGCCTGCCGAGCAGCAGCGCATCTCGGGGCGCATGGCCGAGTGGGTGAAGATGTCACCCAGCCAGCGTGGTCAAGCCCGGATGAACTTCCAGTCTGCCCGCCAGTTGACGGCCGAGGAACGTCAGGCACGATGGAAGGCCTACCAGGCGTTGACGCCCGAGCAGCGCAGCCGACTGGCGGCGCGCGCCGCCCCCGGAGCAGCACCGGCCGCCCGCAGTGCCGAGAGTTCCCGGCGCCCGCCGCCATCGTCGCGCGACGCCGTGCAGTCCAAGTCCAACATCGTGCCGAATCCATCCTACGCCGGATCACCCAGGCCCATCGGGCCGTCGGTGGTTCAGGGCGCACCCGGCGCCACCACGTCCCTGATCTCGAAGCGGCCCGCACCGCCGACGCACCAGCAGCCCGGCCTGCCGAAGATTGCGGCGACGCCCGGCTTCGTGGACAAGCAGACGCTGTTGCCGCAGCGGGGCGCGCAGGGCGCGGCCGCAATCACGCCGCCCTCGTCGCCGGCAAGCCGGCGGTGAGCGCAACGGAATCGGACCCCCCGGGCGAGTTGCATGCACCGGGCCTGTGGCGGCGCATGGCCTGCTTCCTCTACGAAGGCGTGCTGCTGTTCGGGGTGGTGATGATCGCGGGCTACCTGTTCTCCAGCCTGACCCAGCAACGCCACGCCCTGAGCGGTCGGCACGGATTGCAGGCATTCCTGTTTGTCGTCCTCGGCATCTATTTCGTATGGTTCTGGTCGCACGGCGGCCAGACGGTGGCGATGAAAGCCTGGCACATTCGGCTCGTCGATCGACGTGGCCAGCCCGTCACCGAGGCGCGCGCGCTGCTGCGCTACCTGCTGAGCTGGTTGTGGTTCGTGCCTGCCCTGCTCGCTCTGTGGATGGGTGACCTGAAGAGCGGCGCTGCCATCACCATCGTGCTGCTCACCGGCGTGGTCGGCTATGCCATGCTCGCGCTGCTTCATCCGCAGCGGCAGTTCTGGCACGACGCCGCCTGCGGGACGCAGTTGGTGCACTGGAAACCGCCGCCGAAACGCTGAGCCCGAGGCAGAATCCGCCTCCATGACCAATCCTCACAAGGGGCGCACAGGACTGCATCGCATCGTGCGCGCCACCGTGTATTCGCTTGACGGACTCCTTGCGGCCTACCGGGGCGAAAGCGCATTCCGCCAGGAGTTCTGGCTCGCCGCCGTGATGTTGCCCGCAGCGCTCTGGCTGGGGCGCAGCTGGATCGAAGTGGCGATGCTCGCCGGCTCGGTGATGCTGGTGCTGATCGTCGAATTGCTCAATTCCGGCATCGAGTCGGCCATCGACCGCATTTCCTACGAGATGCACGATCTGTCCAAGCGTGCCAAGGACCTCGCCAGCGCGGCCGTCATGCTGTCGCTGCTGCTGTGCGGTGGCATCTGGGTCGCGGCGTTGTGGCAGCGCTTCGGGCCGGCAGCATGACCGCGCGCCTGTCGCTGTGCGTCTACTGCGGCTCGCGCGAGGGCGGCAGCCCTGCCTACGCTGAAGCCGCCGCAGCCATCGGCACGGCCATCGGACAGCGCGGCTGGCAGCTGGTCTATGGCGGCGGTCGCGCCGGGCTGATGGGCCGGGTGGCCGATGCCGCGTTGGCCGCGGGCGCGCGAGTCGTCGGTGTCATTCCACGCTCGCTGATGGAGCGAGAAGTCGGGCATGCCGGCCTGACCGAGCTGCATGTGGTGGAGACGATGCACCAGCGCAAGCTGCTGATGGCCGAACGCAGCGATGCCTTTGTCGCCCTGCCCGGCGGCATCGGCACCTTCGAAGAGCTTTTCGAGGTCTGGACCTGGCGACAACTCGGTTATCACGACAAGCCAGTCGGACTGCTCAACGTCGACGGCTACTACGACGGCCTGCTCGGATTCCTGGAGCAGACCGTGGCCCAGGGCTTCGTGTCGGATCCGCAGCATGCATTGCTGCAGATCGCTACTCGGCCCGCCGACCTGCTCGATGCCGTGGCACGGCTTGCCCCGCAGGCCACCGCACCGGACGATTACGGTCGCATTTGACGGGGCACCGGCTCAGACTGCGTCTTCGTTGAGCTCGCCGGTGCGGATGCGCACCACCTGCTCGACCGCGGTGACGAAGATCTTGCCGTCGCCGATCTTGCCGGTCTTCGCGGCCCGGACGATCGCCTCGATGCAGCGCTCGACGTCGGCATCCTTGACGACCACCTCGACTTTCACCTTGGGAAGGAAGTCGACCACGTACTCGGCGCCGCGGTAGAGCTCGGTGTGGCCCTTCTGGCGGCCGAAGCCCTTGACCTCGGTGACGGTGAGGCCGGTCACGCCCACCTCGGCCAGCCCCTCACGCACCTCTTCGAGCTTGAACGGTTTGACGACGGCGGTGATCTGCTTCATGGCCAGCTCCGAGAGGTTTGAGTTGCGTCTAGTTTAAGCGCGGAACTTCGACGTGATGGGATAGCGCCAGTCCCTCCCGAAGGCGCGGTGGGTGATGCGAATTCCCACCGGGGCTTGGCGGCGCTTGTACTCGTTGACCTTGATGAGCCGGGTGACGCGCTCGACGTCGGCCGGATCGAAACCCGCCGCGACGATCTGCTCGATCGACTGGTCGTCCTCCATGTAGCGTTCCAGGATGGCGTCGAGCACCTCGTAGGGGGGCAGGCTGTCCTGGTCGACCTGGTCCGGCCGCAGTTCCGCCGACGGCGGACGCGTGATGATGCGGCTGGGAATCACCTCCGAACCCTGCGCGTTCTTCCAGTTCGCCAAGCGGTACACCAACGTCTTCGCCACGTCTTTGATGACGGCGAAGCCGCCGGCCATGTCGCCGTAGAGCGTGCAGTAGCCGGTGGCCATCTCGCTCTTGTTGCCGGTGGTCAGCACGATGGCGCCGAACTTGTTGGACAGCGCCATCAGCAGCGTGCCGCGGATGCGCGCCTGGATATTCTCTTCGGTAGCGTCCTCGGGTAGACCGGCGAACTCCGCGGCGAGGCTGGCGCGGAAGGCATCGAACATCGGCACGATGGAAATCTCGTCGTAGCGCACGCCCAGACGTCGCGCCATGTCTTTCGCATCGATCACCGAGATGTCCGCGGTGTACGGCGACGGCATCATCACCGCACGCACCTTCTCCGCACCGAGCGCATCGACCGCGAGCGCCAGCACGAGCGCCGAATCGATGCCGCCGGACAGGCCGATGATCGCGCCGGGAAAGCCGTTCTTGCCGAGATAGTCGCGCACGCCGGTGACCAGTGCCGACCAGGCCTGCGCCTCGAGGCATGGGACTTCGGCCATGGTGCCGCGCACCTGCGCGCCCGCGACCTCGACGAGGGTGAGCGCCTCCTCGAACATCGGCGCGCGCGCGCCCACGGCGCCCCGGGCGTCGAGCGCAAACGACGCGCCGTCGAACACCACCTCGTCCTGCGCACCGGTCAGGTGCGAGTAGAGCAGGGGCAAGCCGACACTGCGGGCACGCTCGGCCATGCGCTCTTGGCGCTCGGCGAGCTTGCCGAGGTGGAACGGCGAGGCATTGAGCACGCACAGCGTCTGGGCACCGGCAGCCTTGGCTGCAGCCGCCGGCTCGTCGAACCAGGCGTCCTCGCAGATCAGCAGCGCGAAGCGCGTGCCGCCGACCTCGAACACCACCGGCGGCTGCGCCGCGTCGCGGCCGGAGGCGAAGTAGCGTCGCTCGTCGAAGACTTGGTAGTTGGGCAGTTCGCGCTTGCAGTAGGTGGCGGCGACCCGTCCCCCTGCGAGCACCGAGGCGGCGTTGTAGCGCTTCTGCACGGCCACCGACTTCGACCTAACATCCCCCCGATCGCCGAACTGATGCGGATGCCCCACCACCACGTGCAAGCCCTCGAGATCCGCCAGCGCCTTCGCGCAGGCCGACAGCGCCTCGGCGCAGGACCGCATGAACGCCGGGCGCAGCAGCAGGTCCTCCGGCGGGTATCCGCACAGGCTCAGCTCCGGGAACAGCACCAACTGCGCCCCTTCGGCGTGGGCGCGACGCGAAAAGTCGACGATGCGCTGCGCGTTGCCGGCGATGTCGCCCACCGTCACGTTGATCTGTGCGAGTGCCACCTTCACCGGGGGTTGGACTGACATATGCGGGGCAGAACGCAGGAGGACGCGGGCCTCGACGAGGGCTCGGGAGATTATGTCATTCGGGTCCTCGACGGGCCGGACCGCATCGATGCCACGGCATGGAATGGGTTGCTCGAAACACAGCGCGGCGCGAACCCTTTTCTCCGGCACGAGTACCTGCACGCGCTGCACGCCTCCGGCAGTGCAACGGCCGCCACCGGCTGGCAGCCCTGCTTCATCGTGGTGCAGCGGCGCGGCGAGCTCGTCGCCGCCTGCCCGCTCTACCTGAAGTCGCACTCCTACGGCGAGTACGTGTTTGACTGGGCCTGGGCCGACGCCTACCAGCGCCATGGCCTCGTGTATTACCCGAAGTTGCTCGATGCCGTGCCGTTCACGCCGGTGCCGGGCGCCCGACTGCTCGCGCGCGAGCCGGCCGACCGCCGACTCCTGCTGCGCGCCATTCAGCAATTGGCGCGCCGGCAGGACTTGTCGTCGGCGCACCTGCTCTTCTTCGACGAACCCGACCGCGAGGCGGCGGCGCACGAGGGCTGGATGTTGCGCAGTTCCATCCAGTTCCACTGGTGCAATCCGGCCGAGGCCCCGTACTGCGACTTCGCCGCCTTCCTCGCCAGCCTGCAGCGCGAGAAGCGCAAGAAGATCCAGCAGGAACGGCGCCGCGTCGCGGAGGCTGGCATCGTCTTCGAGACCCTGCAGGGCGAGGCGATCGGCAGCGCGGACTGGGACTACTTCTACCGCTGCTACACGCTCACATATCGCGCCCACCACTCCACGCCCTACCTGACGCGCGACTTCTTCTCCCGCATGGCCGCCACCATGGCACGGCACTGGATGCTGTTCGTCGCGCGGCGAGGCGCCGAGCGCGTCGCCTGCTCGCTGATCGCTGTCGACCCCGAGCGGCGCATCGCCTTCGGCCGCTACTGGGGTTGCACCGAGCACGTGCCCTGTCTGCACTTCGAGGCCTGCTACTACCAGCCGCTGCAATGGTGCATCGCGCAGGGCTACCGCCGATTCGAGGGTGGCGCCCAGGGGGAGCACAAGATGGCGCGCGGCCTGCTGCCGGTGCAGACGTTCTCGGCGCACTGGCTCGCCCAGCCGCAGTTCGCACGTGCGGTGGCCGACTTCCTGGCGCGAGAGGGCGCCGGCGTCGAGGGCTACCTCGACGAACTCAACGAACGCAGTCCCTTCAAGGCTGCTTGAAGTCGCCGGCGAGCACGACGACGAAGTCGTCGGGCTTCAAGTACTTGCGCAGCGCTGCGTTGACCTGCGAAAGCGTGAGCTTGGCGATCGCCGCGTCGATCTTCGCCGCGTGGGCGTAGCTGCGATCGAGATCGAGGTTGCTCGCCAGCGTGGCGGCCATGCTGCCGTCCTGCGCGCGCGACAGGCGGCGGAAGTTCAGCAGGCCCCGCTGGCCCTCGGCCAGTTCCTGCGCCGTGAAGCCGTCGCGCAGCGCTCGCGCCAGTTCCTCTCGGAACGCCTGCTCGACCTTGGCGCCGTTCTGCGGCGCGAAGATCGCGCTGGCCAGCCACACCGAATGCGGCTCGTGCGGGTTCCATGAGACACGGCTGTTGACGTCGTAGGACAGCCCCTCCTTCTCGCGGATGCGCTTCCAAAGCCGCGAGTTGCCTCCCAGGCCGAGCAGGTAGTTGGCCATCGCCAGCGCCGGGTAGTCGGCATCACGGTCCGACAGCGGCAGCGGCAGTCTTGCCAGCATCGTGGCGTTCTGCTTGTCGGGCGTGGCCAGCACGAGTCGCTGCGGTGCAACCGCGACGAAAGGCCTCGGCACGCGCGTGTAGTCCGCGCCGGCGCGCCAGTCACCGAAGGCGGACTGCAGCGCGGCGCGCACCTCCGCCACGTCGAGGTCGCCCGCCGCCGCGAACTCGCCACGCGCGGCACCGTAAAAGCGCGTGTGGAAGTCCCGCACCTTCTCCAGCGAGACCGCATTGACGTCCTCCACCATCTCGTCGAAGGTCCGCGCGTAACGCACGTCGCCGCGCGGGTACGGGTTGCCAATGCGGGCGAGCACATTCTCGGCCAACGCGTCGGGCTCCTTGCGCTGCGACTCGATCGAGGTCAACGCCTGGCGCTGCAGTTCGCCAAAGGCCTCCGCCGGGAAGGCCGGCCTGCGCAACAGCTCTCCGGCGAGCGCGATGGCGGCCGACAGGTGCGGCCGGCGCGAGGAGATCGTCACTCTGACCTGTCCGGGCGACGCACGGAAGGCCATCTCCGTCTTCAGCTGGTCGAGGCGGTCCTGCACCTGCTCGCGCGTCATCGTCGCCGTGCCCTTGTCGAGCAGTGCCGCGGTGAAGTCGGGCACCTCGCCGAGGCCCGCAAGGGTAGCCGCATCGCCGAAGCGCAGCGTCAGCACGGCGCGCACGGCCTGGCCGCGCGTGCCCTTGGGCACCACGGCGGCGCGCAAGCCGCCGACCTCGAAGCGCTTCGTGCGGGCGTCGATGTTGGCCGGCGTGGCAGCGAACGCCTCGACCTTCGCCGCGGCCTGGGCGGGCTTGAAGTCGCGCATCACCTCGGCCATGTCGACGCGCCGTGGCGCCGGCGCGCGCAGCGGCTTCTCGGTGGGCAGGTAGGTGGCCACGGTGCGGTTGTCGGCGACCAGGCGCTGCGTGGCGACGCGC
The DNA here is from genome assembly GCF_937952055.1 of uncultured Piscinibacter sp. Classification (GTDB taxonomy): domain Bacteria; phylum Pseudomonadota; class Gammaproteobacteria; order Burkholderiales; family Burkholderiaceae_C; genus Piscinibacter. Next base: position 2,735 of record NZ_CALFYO010000018.1, on the reverse strand, counting down.
TGCACGTCCGCGAGCGTCGCTTCGCGCACGCGATCGCGCGCGAGGAAGAACATGCGCCAGTCGCCCTGCGCCACCGACTCCGACAGCACCATGCCGACGGCCTCGGGGTTGCTGAAGGTCTGTTCCCAGTGCTTCAGCCACTTGGCACGCGCGCGCTCGAGCTCGGTCTCGGTGAGCGGCTCGGCGGCGAAGGACTCGATCGTGCCGAGCATTGCCGCCCTGGCCGCGTCGGGTGTCGACGCGGGCGGCAGTTGGGCACCGAGCAGCAGCACCGAGGGCTCGGCCAGGTCGAACGATTCGCCGAAGGTGGCTGCGGCGAGCTGCTTCTCGGTCAGGCTCTTGTGCAACCGGCCCGATGGCGCGTCGCCGAGCACCAGCGCGAGCAGGTCGGCCGCCGCCGCGTCCGGGTCGCCGGCGGGCGGCATGTGGTAGCCAGCAAAGATCAGCGGCGCGCCGCCCACGCGGCGCAAGGTCACGCTGCGCTCGCCGTCCTGCGCCGGATCGAGGGTGTACTGCCCGGGCAGCACGCGCTTGGGCTTCGGCAGTCGGCCGAAGGTCGCTGCCACGCGCTGCAGCACGCGCTGCGTGACGAAGCTGCCCGACACGATGAGCGTGGCATTGTCCGGCTGGTAGTAGTTCCTGTAGAACGCCTTCAGCCGACCGATGTCGACATTCTCGACATCGCTGCGCGCACCGATCACGTCCTTGCCGTAGTTGTGCCAGTCGTACATCAGCGCCAGAGTGCGCTGGTAAAGGATGCGCTGCGGGCTGTTCTCGCCCATCTCCATCTCGTTGCGCACCACCGTCATCTCGGTGTCGAGGTCGCGCCGGGCGATGAAGCTGTTGACCATGGAGTCGGCCAGCCACCCGATGTACCAGTCGAGGTTGCCCTCGTCGGCGGAGAAGCTGGCGGTGTAGTTGGTGCGATCGAAGCTGGTCGAGCCGTTTGCGCGCAGGCCGCGCTTCTCGAACTCGGCCCACACCTTGGGATGCTTCGGCGTGCCCTTGAAGATCAGATGCTCGAGCAGGTGGGCCATGCCCGTCTCGCCATAGTTCTCATGGCGAGAACCGACGTGATAGGTCAGGTTGACCGTGGTGGTCGGCTTCGAATCGTCGGCGACCAGCAGCAGTTGCAGCCCATTGTCGAGGCGGTACTCTGCGATGCCCTCGACCGAGGTGACGGCGCGCACGCCGGCCGGCAGGGCCTGCGCCTGGGCCAGGCCCAGTTGCAGGCTGACGAACAGAAGGACAAGACCGCGTAGGAGTCGGAGCATGGTCGGCACGGGAACTTCGGGGTGACGGCAGTGTAGGAGCACGCCGCGTCCAAAAAGATCCGCGGCCCGTGCCGGCCGCCAGACGGTCTCAGGCGCCCGGCTGGATCTTCTTGTAGGCCGCGATGCCGCCGGTCACCTCGGCCTTGGCCGACTCCGGGCCTTCCCAGCCCTTCACCTTGACCCACTTGCCCGCCTCGAGGTCCTTGTAGTGCTCGAAGAAGTGCTGGATGGCCTTCAGGCGCATCTGATTGATGTCTTCCGGCTTGTGCCAGTGGCTGTAGATCGGGCAGACCTTGTCGATCGGCACGGCGAGAAGTTTGGCATCGCCGCCGGCCTCGTCGTCCATCTTCAGCACCCCGAGCGGCCGGCAGGTGACGACCACGCCAGGCGTCAGTGCGTAGGGCGTGATCACCAGCACATCCACCGGGTCGCCGTCGTCGGACAGCGTCATCGGGATGTAGCCGTAGTTGCACGGGTAGTGCATCGCGGTGGTCATGAAGCGGTCGACGAACATGGCCCCCGACTCCTTGTCGACCTCGTACTTGATCGGATCGGCGTTCATCGGGATCTCGATGATCACGTTGAACTGCTCGGGTGCCTTGGGGCCGGGGGTGACGTTGTGCAGGCTCATGAGGATCTCGCGGAACTCCGGAAAAACCCGAATTCTACGCAGAGCACTGTCGGCGACCTGACACATTGATCCCGGGCACGGAACGGTGGAAAACACCGTCACGCCGTCGTTGCCTTGGCCAGGGCCATCCCGTAGCATCCCGCGAGCCCTGGAGCGGGCCGTCGCTCGCGCATGCGCGAACGCTTTGCAGGTCCAAACAATCAAGAGCCAAGCAATGAGGAAGGAGATCCCTTGATGTCCACCACCGTGGCGCTATATGTAGCGCTCGCCTGCGGTCTGGCCGCTGTCGTCTACGGCTTCGTGCAGCGAAGCTGGATCCTGGCGCAGAGCCCCGGCAACGCCCGTATGCAGGAGATCGCCGGCGCGATCCAGCAAGGCGCTGCCGCCTATCTCGCCAGGCAGTACAAGACCATCGCCATCGTCGGCGTGGTGCTGGCCGTCCTGATCGGGGTCTTCCTCGACGGCACGACCGCCGTTGGCTTCGTCGTCGGCGCCGTGCTGTCGGGCGCCTGCGGATTCATCGGTATGAACGTCTCGGTGCGCGCCAACGTGCGCACCGCGCAGGCCGCCACGCAGGGCATCGGGCCTGCGCTGAACGTCGCCTTCAAGGGCGGCGCCATCACCGGCATGCTGGTGGTCGGCCTGGGCCTGCTGGGCGTCGGCATCTTCTTCCTGTTCATCACCGGCAACGGCAACCTCACACCGGACAAGAGCCTGTCGTCGGTGCTCAAGCCGCTGCTCGGCCTGGCCTTCGGCTCGTCGCTGATCTCGATCTTCGCGCGACTCGGCGGCGGCATCTTCACCAAGGGCGCCGACGTCGGCGCCGACCT
>NZ_CALFYO010000017.1 GCF_937952055.1 uncultured Piscinibacter sp. | reverse complement strand
CACTCGCGCGTCTTGCCCATCTCGGCGACGCCGATCTCCTCGATCCAGCTGCGCGGGCCGGCGACCTGCGCCGTCCAATCCCCGCCGTCGCCGGAGTACTGCGAACCCTCGATACGGCCAGACCAGACGTCCGGCACGCCGAGCGCCGTGGCGTCGACCTCGATGAACACGCCCGTGCCGCCTGGCGCGCTGCGGGAGCGATGGACGAAGGCGGCCGTGCGCGGCACAACCACGCGGGCGGTCTCAGGGCCGTACCCCTCGAACGCGATCTCGACCGTCTCGGCCTCATCCCACGTCTCCAGGAACTCGGCCGACTCGCCGTGATAGGCGCGCACGATGACCTCGCCCTGGCCGTTGGGCGCGAGGCTGGCGGGCGGGCCCGGCAGAGCCGGGAACCACACCCCCTGCAGGCCGAGGACGTCAAAGCCGCCGGCCATCAGGCGGTGTCCAGCGCGGTGACGTTCTCGGCCGTCGGGTCGGTTGTCATCGCCTGCTGCCCGGCCACGGTCGTGTCGTCCTCCTCGTAGATCGTGAGGACGCCGACGATGGTCGCCAGCTTGTTCACCAGCTTGCGCATCGCCCCCAGCGGCGAGCGGAACGTCACCGCGTCCCCATCGCTGCTGGCCGCGATGTTGGCCAGCGTGCGGCGCCACACGTGGTCGGCCTGCTTGTTCGCCGCCGCGCTTGTCATGCCGGCCCAGATGTCGGCGATCAGCGTGCCATAGCTGGTCAGCGTGCGCGTCCCGACCGCCCACACGTCGGCGGCGGCCAGCGTGGCGCGACTCGACACGGCGGCGTCCAGGTTGGCCAGCCGCGCGTCGCCGATCGCGGTCAGGCCGGCGCCGTCCACACCGATCTGCAGCTGGAGGTCTTGGGTGTCGGCCTCGACCGCGGCGACCTGCGCCCCTGTGGCCGCGCCGTAGGCAGCCAGGGCAGCAGCGGCGGCAGCCTGAGCGCCGCCACTGGACAGGTTGTTGAGAGCCGCGATGGCGGCCAGGACCGACGACTCGTCGGCCGGGTCAGACGGCAGGTTGTCCGTCTTCGCCTTGATGGCCGCAAGCTCGTCGGCCACCAGGTCGCCGCCGGCTCCGGCGCCGACCGCCTGAATGCCGTCACCGCTCGTCGTCGCCTCAGCGTGCAGCCCGTCGCCGCTGGTCGCGCCGCCGACGACGTGCAGGCCGTGACCGGTGGCGCCGCCCGTTGCCTTGAACCCGGCGTTCGCCCCGCCGCCCTCGGCCTCGATGCCGGGCGCCGCCGTCGCGTTGGCGCGCAAGCCCGCGTTGCCGGTCCCAACCGCAACGACGTGCAGGCCGTTTCCATCCGACTGCGCCTCGGCGTGCATGCCATCGCCGCTCGTTCCACCGCCGGTCCCCCGGATGCCGTCGCCCGTCGTGCCGCCCGTGAAGTGCGCGCCGTGCCCGGAGCCGTGGCCCGTCACGGCCGCACCGTGCCCGTTGCTCCCGGTCGACTGCGCCACCAGCGCGTCGCCCGCGTTGTTCACGATGTTCAGCTTCTTCAGGTTCAACGTTGCGTTGTTGCCGCTCGTCGCCTGCCCGTCGATCTGCGTCAGGTCCACCTGCAAGGTGTCGCTCCCAGCCACCAGCGCGTCATAGACGACGGCCGGCACCACCAGGAACTCGCGCCACACCGGCAGGAACGTGGCCGAGTCGTCGGACTTGACGACCATCGGCCCCAGCGTGTTCGTGTCAGTCGTGTCCAGCGGCACGCTGAACCAGCCGTTGCTGTCGTGTGTGATGGCCGACGCGCTGTTGCGCGCCGCGAACGCGCCGTGATTTTTCGACACCTCGACGCTCGGAGACGCGCCCGTCTCCTCGGTCACGCCGTCCGCCTTGTCCAGGAACGGCCCCAGCCGGATCGTCACGGCTGTCGACTGCTTCAACCACATGGTCGGCCTCCTACGCTACTCGGCGCCGTCGATAGGTCGCCATGAACACGGGGATCGGCGTCGCTGGCGCCGCTTCGATCAGCGCCACAAAGACGTTGGCGTGGTCGGCGCTGAACAGCGTGGGGTCGCTGGTGCTGCTCGATGACGTGAGGATCCGGAACTCGCCGCGCGCCCCGATGCTCGTGCTGCTCGTGCCCGTGTTAGCGACCGTCCGGCCCAGCGACGTGTACGACCCGCTCGTCGTGATAGTGGCCGTGTTGTTCGACTCAGAGGCGATCCCTCGGACGAACAAGTACTCGACGACCGGCAGGCTGCTCAGGGTCATAGAGCCGGGGTCGGCCGCGTCGTTCGACAGCGAGGTGCTGCCAGCGACTTGGATAACGTTGCCAGCGCCGATCGTGAACTCGTGGACGATCATGGCGCTGGCCGTTGGCGAGCCGCTGAAGTTGGCCGTCACCGTCCCGACCGTGCTCGTCAGCTGGTTCGTCAGGATGCTGTACCACAGCGATACCGTCGCGCCCGCGCCGGCCGACCCGTTGGCGTTCGTCCACTCGGCCAGCTTTGTGTACACGTTGACACCGCTGCTGTCGACGACGCTCGTCACCTCGGAGTTGTCGCCGTCCGAGCTGCCCAGGTTGTCGAGCGCCACGACCACCAGCGCGACGTTCCCGGCCTCGATCGTGGCCGTGACCGTGCCCGTGATCGACGTCCCGGCGGACGTGTCTTGGAACAACCCGGCGCCGCCAACGGCCCCAAATGCCATCGCCTGCGCCCCTAGTTCCAGCAGTCGCGGTGGCTGACCGCGATCTGCACGCCGGTGGCGCCGGGCTCGTTGTAGGTGAGGGCGGTCGGCCCGGCCGTCGGGTAGATGTCGGTGCGCGGCGGCAGGGATGGGAACCGCCCGCCAACAAGGTGGGTGGCAGGCTCTCCGGCCACCGTCACCTCTCGTCCCTCCACGTCGATCACCAGGTCGGCGTCGAGCGGGCACACGATGCCGTACAGGTACAGCGTGTCGCCGTCGGCGTTCTGGATGCTGGCCGGCGCCGTCGGGCGGCCGAACTGGTAGACGTCCTCTTGTCCGCCGCGGATCGAGACGACCTGCTGCTCGGTGATGAACTCGACCACCATCGACGACACGGTGAAGCCGAGGCCGTCGGCCGGCTCAAGCGCGATGATGTTGGCCGCGCCGTCCGTCTTGGGGTCGTACGGCTCGATGCGGAACGAGACTCCCAGCGCGGGCGCCGTCAGCGCGATCGTCTCGGCCGCATGCGTCCCCACGTCGTACCGCCCGGCCACGATCTCGTTGCCGTCCTCGTCGTACACGTACACGACGACGCGGGCCTCCAGGTCCGCCGTGTGGCTGACCGTCACCTCCAGGTCGAACGTGAACGAGTCGAACGCCACGCCGCTGATCCAGTCCCAGCGGTCCATGAGCGGCCGGCCCGCCACGGGTCCGTCCTCGTTGTAGACCAGCCCCATCGTCGTCGCCGGGTCGCCACCGTCGAGCGGCACGTAGCGCAGGTACTGGTCGCCGTCGCCGGTCTTCTTCTCGCGGTCGCACTTGGCGAGCGCACGGCTGAACCACGTCGCCGTGCGGGCCTTGCGCCGCTGGGTGTCCCCAGCGATGCCCGTCTCGTAGAACTCGGCCCACACCCACTTGGAGTTGGAGCTCGAACCGTCCGCGTCGAGGATGCACGGCTTCTCGTCGTCGGACTGGCTTGGCGTAGGCGCGCCCAGCCAGCCGCCGATCAGGTCGACGCACCCCTCCCGCGGCACCCAGTACAGCAGGTCGCCCGCGGACCATGCCGCGCCGGTCGTGCCGCGCTGGTCGCGCACGATCGTGAGCACGCCCGTGAGCGGATCGACCGCGGTCACCAGCGCCACGTCCTGAGCGGCGACCGTCACGCGCGCCACGAGGAACGGCAGCGGCGCAGGCAGGTTGGCCAGGTCGCGCAGCTCCCGCACCCGCACCTCGGTGTCACTGCCGAGGATGGCCTCGGCGACCGTCCACCGGCGCCGCGGCGGGAGGGTCAGGTTGACCACGACGCCGGTGTCCACCTCGTCCCACGTGCGGTCCGTCGGGAACGCCCACCGCGGGATCTGCCGCTTGTTCGACAGCGCCTCGATGTCGTCGCCAGACGCCAGCGAGTCGCCGCCCGTTACCAGCCCGCCGTGGTCCAGCCCGGTCGAGAGCGCCGCCCCCAGCAGCTGGTCAGTCACCTCCACCGGATGTGCCACCAGCGGGCGCGGCGTCGTGTTGACGACCGTGTAGGGGATGCGCCACTGCTGCCCGTCAGCCGTGTCCTTGAGGGCGGTGGGCGTCAGCGTGATGGTGACGCGCTCGGTGTGAACGGTGCCGGCCACTTCGACGGCCACAACGGTCGTGTCGCCCGCCGTCTCCACAGCCTCAGTGTCCGTGGCGTCGGCCGCGTGGTAGTGCTGATCGTAGAGCACCCACGTGCCCGTGTAGATGCCCAGGTCGGCGCACGCACCCGCCCTGTTGTCGCCGTGCGCCTCAAGGTCGCGCGGCGTCACGAAGGCGGTCTTGTCGATGCCCTCTTCCTCGAACGTGAGCAGCAGCGCCCCGTAGCGCTGGCTGTAGACGAGCCCCTCCAGCAGCTGGAGGTTCGCCTCCAGCGCCGATGCGGCGACCGTGTGCGTGACCGTGAACTCGCGCTCGGCGCGCGTGGAACCGCTGAACACCGGCCAGCGGCCAGCGCGTCCCAGGCTGACCGGGTTCTTGCCGGACACGCGCCCGCGCAGCGTGTTCAGCTCGGCCGTCGTCGTGAACTCGCCGCCGGCCGGGTTGAGGTCGATGTCGACCACGCCGTCTTCGGATCGAAGCGTCTTCAGGGTGATCATATGACGATCCTCGCAGCATCAAGCAGGCCGATCTCGGCGGCCAGGTCGCGGTCGATGTAGACGGGTCCGTTGAACGTGACGCCGCGGTCGATCGTCACCGGCCCGCCCCCGGCGCCGACGCCGCCGGTGATGGCCGCGATGTCGGACAGCGTGTCGCGCAGCATCTCGGCATTCCCGATCAGGCGCACCATGCCGGCGTCGAGCGGCGAGAAGAAGTGGTCATCGACCGTGGCGCCAACCTTGGGGGCCTCTACCGCCAGCTGGCGCATACCCGCCAGGAACGGCTCCAGCGGCCCGCCGCCTGGATCGCGCCGCACGTTGCCGCCGATGGGCATGCCGCCGGTCAGGCCAGCGCCGAGCGCCCCGCCGCCCAGCGACTCGCGCGTGAAGCTCGTGTCCGAGCCAACGAGCATGTCACGCGCCGCTTCCTCGGCCTGGCGCCGCAGGTACCGCTGGCGCGCGCCGAAGTGATGGCGGATGTCCCCGTACTTGTTGTCGCCCCAGAACGCCTCGTCGTCAGCGCCGTGGGGAGCCGGCTTCTTCTTCGGACCGGCCGCCTTGTCAACAGCATCGGCGAACAGGTTGAGGCCAGCGGTGAAGGCCCGCCCCGTCGGCGACGTGATCGCCGCCACCAAGGCGGTCGCGCCGGTGGCGAACAGCTCGCCCGCCGTGACGATGCGGCCGTCGAGCGCCGGGCTCGGCTGCCCCGTCGAAACGCGCAAGCCCGCGCCACCCTGGCCGCCCGTGCCGACGCGAAGGCCGGGGCGGTCCAGCAGGCTGCCGCCAGCCGGCGGGCCGGACGAACCGATCAGCCGATCGAGGATCTGGGTGTAGATGTCAGCGATCGCCTTGGCGCGCTGGAACGCCACCTCCGGATCCTCGCCCAGGTTCTCGACCAGCCCCTGCGCCAGCAGCGTCGCGCGCAGCTCGTTCTCGATCTGCCGCAGCTTGCCCGCGTGCCGCTCGTCCTCGGCCCGCTTGGCCTGATCGACGCGCCGCTGGTAGGCATCCCATGCATCCTGCTCAGCCTCGCGCCGCATCGAGAGGTTGTCCATCTCCAGCTCGTGCCGGGCGTTCTCGCCGTCGACCTCGCTCTTGAGCCGCTTCTCGACTCCCTCCAGCCGCCGCTTCTCCAGCGCGATGAGGTATTCCTGCTGGCCGATCTGCTTCTTGATGGCGTCGACCTCATCGACCCGCGTGTCGGCCGTGTGCTCCAGCGCCGCTTCCATCTCGACCAGAAGCTCGCGCAGCTGCGACAGGCCGAGCGACGCGCCGCCCTGCAGCAGCAGCAGCCGGCGCCGCGCCGAGGCCGACAGCTTGTCGGTGGCCAGCGCCGCGGCGATGGAGTCCTTCGACAGCCCGATGCCGGCGGCGGTCATGCTGTCGACGTCGCCGGGGCGCGTGCGCTTGTCGTCCTTGGGCAGGCGGCTGATGGCCTTCTGCAGATCGGCCAGCACGCGCTTCGCCTCGTCCAGCCCGCCCTGCGCCAGCTCGACGGCCTGGGCGCGCAGCTTCATGTCGGACAGCTGGTCCTCCAGCAGTCCGAGGTTCTCGCGCTCGCGCTTGCCCCGCTCCTCAATGTCGCGCAGGGCGGCGTCGTGGCGGTCGTCCTCGGCGTCCTTCAGCTCGTCGAGGGCATCGAGTCGTGCGTCGTGGCGGTCCTTCTCGGCGTCCTTCTGCTCGGCCAGGTGGTCGAGGATGAGCTTGTGGGCGGCCTTCTCGTCCGACTCCCGGCTCTTGGCCTGGTCCTTCAACTCTTTTTCGAGCGCCTTCTCGGCGGCGATCCGCGCCTTTTCAAGCTCGGCAGTGCGCTTGGCGACGAGGTCGGCTAGCTCCTTGTTGGCACGGATCTGTTCAGCGTTGTGCGTCTTCCAGTTGTCGAACTGGCGCGCGGTCATGTTGCCGATCTGCTCAAGGGCAGCGACGGCTTCCTCGTGTCGCGCGCGCTCCAGTTCGGCAGCCTCAGACGACAGCCGCTTGGTCTCCTCCTGGAGGTACTTCAGGGCCTCGGCCAGCTCCTCGCTCGACTTGATCCCATCGCGAGCGCCAAGCGTGAACGCCTCGTAGAAGTCCTCCAGGGCCGTGCTGCCGACAAAGCCGAGCGCATCCAGTAGATCCTTAGTGGCCAGCGTTGCCGCGTCGATCTCGGGGTCAAGGGCAATCTCCTTCGCCTGATTGCCACTCTTCTTGGCCTTTTCCTCTTCCTTCTGGCGCAGCTCTTCGATGCGGCGAATGCGGGCCTGGATGAGGCTCTCGTCCTCTTCATCCTCTTTCTTGCGATCTGTCATCCATGCGTCGTGTCGCCCGGCCTCTGCCGCCTTCATGTCATCGAACATGCGCTTCCACAGGTCCATCTGCTCGTCAGGCTTCAGGGACTGGAAGTGCGCAATCAACTCCTCTAGCGTGTCGATGCCTTCCGGCAGCGCCAGCCCGGCAATGAACGCGGGCAGTTCGTCCTGATTGATCAGGCGTAGCTGCGCGATCACGGCCTGCCACGAGCCGGATAGCTGCTGCGCCCAGTAGTCAGCAAGCGCGGTTACCTCATTCAGCCTGGCCTGAGTGTCGGCAATGTCACTGTCGAACTGCGCTTTGATCCGCTCGTACTCCGACATGTCGATTTCGGCGCTGATCGTGACGACGTAGTCCTTGGCCGTCAGCTCGTCGAGTGCCGTCTTCCACGACAGCCCCCCGTCGCTGTCGGTGTCCGTGAGCAGCCCGTTGGACTGATCGCTCACCTGGCTGTTCACGGCCACATCGCCCGAGTCGGCAGCGGCGTACAGGTCGTACAGCCAGTGCTCCATCGCAAAGCTGCCGCCCTCGCTGGTGGCGCGGTCCTGCGGATTATGTCGCGTCGTCACCGCGATGCTGACGGACTTCAGCTTCTGCAGGTCGGCCAGCAGACGGCCGATGGTGCGGATGCTCTCCTCCGCGCCCGGCACCGACACCTCGACCTTGACCTCGTCGGGCAGGTTGTCCAGCGCTGTGGCCGCCTCGTCGGTCCGCTCGGCCACGTGGTCCATCGACGAGCCGACGTCCTGCATCGAGTCGTCGATGGCCGAGGCGGCGTCGCGCCCGGCATCCTGGCCAGCGATGAGGGCCTCGACCTGGCCAGCCGACATGCGGTTGGCCTCTTGGGCGGTCTCGGCCATCTTGCCCTTGACGTCGTCGAGAGCCCTCCCGACGCCCTGGACGCCCGAGGCAGCCTTGTCGCCCATGCCCGAGAGGCTCCGGTCGACCTCTGTGCCGACGTTGCGGGCCGCACCGGCGGTAGCCGACAGCTCGCCGCGCACCTGCCCCAGCTTGTCGCTGGTGCCGCTCGCAGCCGCGCCCGCGGCCTTGACCTGCTTCTGCCCCGACGCCTCGGCATCCTCGGCCAGCTGCGCATGGCTGCGCGCGGTCTCCAGGTGGGCCGCCGTCATCTGCTCAGACCGCGAGGTCGTCTCGTCTGCAGCAGCGCCCGTCGCGGCCACGACAGCAGCGCTGCCGGAGGCCGCCTGGTCGCCGATTCCCTCCCACGTCTGCTGGGCGATGCCCAGCGACTCGCGGTTCTTGTTGTCAGCGTCCACCATCGTCTGCTCGACGGTGTTGATCGCCGTGACGATGGCAGACGGGTCGCCCCCCTGCATGGCCTCGCCGACGGCAGCGCTGAAGTTCAGCGTGGCCTCGGTGACGGGGTTGATGGCCTCGACGCCGGGGTATGCCTCAGACAGCGCGCCATAGATGCCGCGCGCCGTCTCTGCCGAGACATCGCCCATCATGACCATGGCGTTCAGGTGGTCGATGACCGTCTGCGCCAGCGACTCGCGGATGGTGGCCCGCTCGGTGTCGTACTGCTCCTGCACCTTAGCGGTGTTGGCCTGCACGCCGCCGGACGCCACGGCCAGGATGCCGCTCCAGCGCTTCTGCTCCTCGGCAATGGCCGCCTGAGCCTTCGCGCCCGCCTCGCCGCCCTGGGCGGCCTTGGCCTGCAGCTCAGCCATCTTGGCGTTGTGCTCGGCCTCGCCCTGCTGCACCTGCTGGCGGGCAGCTGCCTGCGCCTGGGCATCTTGCGCACGCGCCTCTGCGAACTTCTCCTCGAACGACTTCCGCGTATCCCACAGCTGCTGCAGGCTCTGGCTCACGCCCTGGTGCAGGTTGTCGTTGATCTCGACGAGCTTTTCGGCGCGCTCCTGCTCGCCCAGCAGCAGCCCGTCGCCCGCCTTCAGGATCAGGGCGGTGTTGGCCCCAAACTCCTCAGCGTAGTTGGACATGACGGCCGCGGCCTGATCTTCCGGCCCGCCGCCTGCCATCGCCTGCGAGGCCGTCGACAGGCTGGTCGCGTACTCGGTGATCCGCCGCTTGGCCTCTTCGGCCGTGATGTTCCCCTTGGCGAACTCAGCCGAGATGCCGGCGAGCTGCTCCTGGAAGGGGGCGGCCTGCTGCGCGGCCAGGTCGATGCCGCCTGCGTACGCCGCCGTCTGGGCGAGCACCTTGGCAAAGCCATCGGCCTGTTCCTGCTGGGCCGCCGTCAGGACGTGCCCTTCGCCCGCCGCACGGCTGGCCGTGTCCGCGGCCTCCAGCAGTCCGAGCTGGTACTGATCGATGGTGATCTTGCCGTCGTGGTACTGCCGGTTGAGGCGGTTCAGCGCCTCCTTCATCGAGTCGCTGGCCAGGACCGCGTCCGACACCCCGGCGTTGTGCTTGAGGTACGCCTCGGCGTTGCGCGTCACGCTCGCCGTGGCGGGCTCCAGCGCGTCGCGTGCCGACGCCACCAGGCCGGCGAGCAGGCCGCTCTTCTTGGCGCCGTTGTCGACGGCCTCGCCGTACTGCTGCATGCTGAGGTTCAGCGGCCCCAGCAGTTCCTGGTGCTCAGCGGTCTCGCGGCGCAGCGCGCCAATGCCCAGCGTCAGGCCGGCGACGGCGCCGACGACCAGCGTCACGGGCGCGGCCAGAGCCGCGAAGGTGCCGCCCACGGTGCCGGCGATGATGGCCACGTTCTGCCAGCCGTCGACCAGCTGCGCGCCCGCGTTCACCAAATCCCACAGACCCGCGACAGCTGCACCCGCGATGCTGATGATCGACCCGACGCCCGACGCCATGTCGCCCAGCAGCGGCCCAGCCTGCGACACCACGCCCAGCAGGCCGTTGAGCCCGGCGTGCATCCCGGTCAGCACGGGGTGCAGAGCCTTCGCCCCGGCCGTCAGGGCGGGCAGCAGGGCCAGTCCGAGGTCACGCAGCATGCCCGACAGCTCGCCGGCCAGCAGCTGCTTCTGGCGGCTGAAGCCCTCGTTGACCTCGGCCAGAGCGCGCTCGGTGCTGCCCGACGAGTCGGCCACGGCAGCGAGCTTTTCGGTGAAGCCCTGGGCGTTCGCGCCCGTCAGGTCGAGCGCGGCGGCGCCAGCCTCGACCGAGCCGAACATCGTGTTGATGGCCTGCCCGTTCTTGGACGCCTCAGCCTCCAGGGCATTGAGCGTCCCCTGCAGGCCGAGGGCCTCGACAGCCGCGGCGCCGCTCGCGTACCCCAGCTCATTCAGGACCAGCGCCGAGCGCGACGTCGGGGTCATCAGCTCGGAGATGATCCCCTTGAGCTGTGTGCTGGCGACCGAGGTGGTCTTACCCTTGGTGGTGATCTGCGCCAGGGCGGCCGACGTCTCATCGAAGGTCACGTTGGCAGCAGCAGCGATGCCGGCCACGTTACCCATGTTGGCCGCGAGTTCTGGCATGGTGGTCACGCCGACGTTCACCGCGGCGAACAGCTTGTCGGTGATGTCGGTGGCGCCGCCGGCCGCATCGCCCCAGCTGTTCATGACCACCGTCATGGCCGAGCCGACGTCCGACAGATTGGCGGCGCCGGCCACAGCGGCCTTGCCGGCGGCCTCCAGGAACGCGATCGAGTTCTCCGGCGGCACGCCCGATGACACGGCGTCGTAGAGGGCGTTGGCCGCGTCCACGCCGTCAACGCCGAGCGTGGTCGCCAGCGACGACACGTCGGCCTGCACCTGCTCGATCGGCTTGCCGAAGTCGGCGCCCAGGGTGGCGACCTGGCGGAAGGTCGCCTCGAACCCTTCTGCGGCGCTGACGGCCGCGGCCCCGACGCCCAGCAGCGCCGTTGCCGCCAGCCCCACGCCGGCCGCCATGGCAAGCGTCGCTGGGTTGAGGGCGGTGACCTTGGACAGCATGCCGCCGAGGGCGCCGCCAGCCCCCGTGGCCCCTTCGCCGGCCAGCCCGAGCTTACCGGCCAGGTCGCCAGCGTTGACGCCGAACACCTTGGTGTCGGAGGCGTTCTCTTGGACCCGCTTGCCGAACAGCCCCAGCACGTCGTTGAGGGCAGACGTCTTCCCGCGAGCGCCATCGACTCCGGCCCCCGCTTCAGCGCCAGCGTCACCAACGCCGGCCAGCCCCTTGGCCGCGTCGTCGGCCGCAGAGGCGATGTCCAGCAGTCCTGCGCTCGTCTCGGCCCCGGTCTCACCGGCGGCCTGCAGGGCGGTGTTGACCTCGGTGGCGCTGGCGGCGACCTTGGCCAACCCTGCGCCAGCGCTGGCCGTAGCGGCGCCGACGCCGGCCAAGCCCGATGTAGCACCGCCCGTCCCCTGCGCGATGCTGGAGACGCCGGTGTTGAGCTTGCGGATGTCGCTCTCGGCGGCCTTCAGGCCCGCGCCGTCGTAGTCGACGCCTACGCCGATGCGGATGTCGTCGTTACTCGCCATCAGGTCGCTTCCAAATCAAACGCCCGTCCGCCCCAAATCGCCTGACCAACTGCCCGTTCTCATCGAACACGGACCGCTCGCCCTTGTAAGGCGAACCGTCGACCATCGCGTCGCCCGTGAAGGGCTTCTCGACGCGCCACCTCACCCGCTTGACTGGCGCTCCCGGTGCAACCGCGGCTGCCTCCCGCCGAGCACTCGTCGCGGCCCTCTTGCGGGACGACTTCCCCCGCGGGCCAAGCGCGTCGCGTACAGCGGCCAGAGGGTCAGGTCCACCATCAACGAAGAGCACCACCTTGCCGAACACGATCCGGCCGAGCGTGGTCTGCCACAGTTCGTCCGACTCCTCATCGGTGATCTTTTCATGGCGGCGGTGACTGCCCCGCTTGCCGCTCGTTGCCACCTCCGGATTCTTCCGCTTGCCCAGGTCCTCCAGCGCCTTGCGGTACGCCCCCTGCACGTGATGGCCCAGGTAGCTCACCGCGTTGTCGAGGTCGAGCGCAACCCACTGGTAGCCGATCCTAAGCTGCTTCGACGGCGGCACCGGCGGGTTGGACGTCTGCCACGTTGTCCAGAGCTTCCACAGCGTTGGCAGCCTTGCGAAACGTCGCGCCCAGCGCGCCCGGCCCCAGCCGGTGGGCCTCGGCGAAGATGTGCGCCAGGTCCTTGGGGTGCATCCGCCCGTGCGCCAGCTCGGCCGCCTCGTCGTACCCCTCGGCCTCCTGCTCGGCCGGCGTGATCCAGTCGAGCACAACCTGGTCCTCGTCGGGCTCTTCGCCCGGCGCCACGAAGAGCGGCTTGCAGGTGCGCGGGTCGATGTCGCCCGCGGCAATCTCGCCGCTCAGGTACTCGGCTGGCGGCACCACGATGCAGGCCATCGCCACCGCGGCGCTGGCATCGAGCGTGCCCATGATGTGCTCAGCGTCCAGGGCGTTGTACAGCACGTTGCCGGCGCGGTCCGTCAGCGACAGCCCGCCATGCTGGATGATCCCGATGACGGCCGCGGTGATCGGCTCGCTGTAGCGCCCGGTGCGGGTCAGCTGCAGCAGGTCGACACGCTTCATGAGGACCGGGCAGTCCCACACCGGCAGGTGGATCTCCACCACCTTCGGCCCCTGGCTGCGCAGGAAGACGTCGCGCGAGAGCGTGCCCTTGCGGGCCTCTACCTTCGCGGCCCGCTCCTTCGCGGCAGCTGCCGCCACCTTGGACGTTCGACTGGTTGCCATCTGTGATTCTCCTCCGAATCAGATGCGCGGTGCGCTGAGTCAGTCGCCTCGCCGCCGTGAGGGGAATCGGCCAGCCGCAGCCGACGATCCCCCTCACGCGCGACGCGATTAGTAGTCGTCCGTGCCAGGGAACACGGTCGGGATGTCGACGAGGGCGTCGTGCTCCAGGATGTCGAACCAGTCGCAGCATCCCTCGTACAGCGACCGGTCCGCCTTGCCCTCGAACGTCGACTCGTAGAACGCCTCGTTGGCCAGCGAGCCGCCCGGCCCGTTGAGCACCTCGGCGTTCCAGATGACGATGTGCATGTCCTCGGTCATGTCGTGGTTGATCGACTGCGCGATGATCGCGCCGCGCGGGCGCGGATCGGTGCACGTCACCTTGGTGCGCGTGCCGTTCACGTCGCCCACGGTGAAGTCGGTCTGCGTGGCCCCCTGCAGGGTGGCGATCAGCGCCGGGTCGAGACCGCCATGCTTGATCGAGAACGTGATCGCCTTGGGCCGGCTCACGCGCGCGCACGTGCCGTCGTCGCCGTTCAGCTCGGCCTCGACCAGCTCGCGGTCCCAGGTGAGCTCCTGCACACAGCCGATGTCGACGCCATCGTCGTACACCGGATCCTCGACGCCACCGGCGCACCGGTCGCCCGCGCTGATGAGCGGATAGAACTTCGCATCCGCGATGCCAAACACCTTCATGCCCAACCTCCAAATCCAAATGGCTTACGTTCAGGATGGCGCCGGGTCAACCCCTACGCCGCGGACGACATGACACCATGCGGCGAGTTCATCCTATCCGTCGCGCCCTCCCCTCCCGCCGTGGCCGAACTGCGGGCGGTCCCCGCCGGCCGGGCGCTCACGGCTCGACTGGCCGCCCTGCTCGGTCTTGCCCCCGCCCGCCGCGGCGCCGCCAGTGGCAGCGGCCGGCTGCTCGGCCGCGGGCGGCTTGCCCGCCGACGCCTCGTCGGCCGCCTCGCCCGCGGCGCCCGCCGGCTTCTGGCCAGCGCTCGCGCCCGCCGCAGCGCCGCCAGTGGCGGCAGGCGGAAGGGCGCGGAACACGCCGTGCGCCGGCTTCATGGCCACCAGCAGCGCGCCGTCGGCGTCCGGCACCTCGGCGGCCTCCAGCGGCTGGAACCGGTAGGTCCGCGACAGCCCGCCGCCAGACACGCTGATGGCGCGCGGCGGCGTGCGGCCAACGGCCTTCCCTTCGTAAACGACTCGCATCTTGTCACCCTCCTCCACAACAGCTCGTGCGAACGGTGACCACGATCTGCGCCGTCACCGTGGTGGCTGGCCCGTCCTCGTTGAACCGCGCCAGCCCGTAGCCGACGGCGGGATCGACACGTTCGACCACGCCGAGGGTCTCCCCTTCCCACTCCAACTTCACACCGCGCCAGCGCTGGCCGTAAATGTCGCCCAGCCTGCCGGCTATGGACTCCTCTCCACACGGCCCGATCAGCCGGTCGAGGATGTCGTACGCGGTCGTGAGGCGACTCGCGTCCGTGCAGATGTCGATGTACGGGGCGACGACGAACTGGGCCCGGCACACGCAGTCGCCGTCGGGCGTCGTCAGCCCCTGCCGCGGCTTGATCGTGATCGTGTCGCGGCACTCCAGCCCCGTCTCGACCGCATCCACGCCGAGACCGTCGTGCAGGTTGGCGAGCCGCGCGCCGATCGCACGGCGCGTCTTGCCAATCCACCCCAGCTCCACGGCCTCAGCCACGCAGTCCCTCCACCAAGTCCTGCCGCAGGCGCTGCCCCAGCGGCACGAGCCGCGTCTGCCAGCGGGCGAGAGCGCGCTCCCGCCAGCCCTTCGTCTCCGATCCGGCGCGGCTCGTGCCGACGTACTTGAAGCTGCGCTTCTGGCCGTCACGGGCGATCGAGCGCGCGATCATGAAGGCGAACTGCCGCCGCGACGGCGCGCGCTTCTGGTTGCCCCGCTTGTCCGCCTGGATGCCCTTGCGGGCCAGCCACCGCTCGATCGCCTTGACCGGCGGCACGCCGCCCGCCCCGCGCCGCTTGTCGGCGTTGAGCGCGCCGAGGTACGGCACGCCGCCGCGGTTGGCCGCCGTCCCCACGATGATCCGGCGCGGGATGCGGTCGCCCTCGACGCGGGTCGTGCCAGCTCCCGGCTGGGCCAGGTTGGCGGCCATGCCGGTGTCGCGCGGCATCTCGTCCACGAACGCCGTCACGCCCTCCACCATCGCCGCCTGGGCGAAGCGCTGGAGAGCCGGCGCCATGCGCGCGTCGTCCAGCCGCGGCAGACGGCGTGTCATGGTCACATGCACCTTCAGCACGGATGCACCCCGATCGAGGCGAGGGCGGAGCGCGCCGCGCGGGGCCGGAGGAGACAGACCCCCAGCGCGCTCCGCCCTACGACCTCCCATGCTCGGCTGCCCATCAGATGCCGCCCCCGCGGTAGCGAAAGACGGAGTGCGGCAGGAAGGACAGCTCGGCGAAGTCGAACTCAGGAACGTCGATCTGCGTCTCGCCCGTCTCGCGGTTGGAGACCACCACCCCGCGAGCGCGCGCGCCCTCGATCGTCTTGGCGACCAGCAGGATCGTCGCCAGCTTCACGCCAGCGGGAATCGGCCAGACGTCGCCCCAGATTCCCCACACCCGCACCCGGCCGCCGCACCACGCGCCGGGCGTGCAGCTACGCAGCGTCGTCCACGGCGGGTCGTGGCGAGGGCCCACCATGAGGTCGCACACGTCCAGGGCTCGCCACTCGGCGTCGCACCGGTGGCACGCGCACGAGTCGGCCACCTCGACGCGGTCGAGGCGCAGCAGGCCGTCGAGGTTGACGGTGTCGCAGTGGACGTCGAACACCCGCGGCCCGTAGCACGGCGCGAGAGCGTCGAGCCCGTAGTGGTCCGCGATCTTGCCGGCCACCGCCGCCACGGTCGCCGCCACGAACGCCGGGTCGGCGTCCGCCACGGCGCAGCTCGCCTTGGGGTGTGTGGCCAGATCGGCGTCCGTAACCAGGGGCAGCGTGCAGCTGACCCCATACCCGCAGGCCGCAGCGTCGAGCGCGGCGAACGGCGACTCGGCCCGCAGGCCGTAGGCCGTCATGGGCGCGTCGCACGGCGGGCACGCTGCTGGGCCAACGGCCGGCAGGCCCTGCCCGCTTGCGCCGTCGTCAACGGGCGTGGGGCGGGCGACCGTCAGCGTGCCGAACTCGTCGGCCATCAGGCCACCGTCCGGACGTGCGGATCGGTGAAGGTCACGCCGGCCTTGTAGCGGAAGATGTAGTACGTGCCGGGGTCGAGCATGAACGAGACGTTGCCGTCCTCGTCCGTCACACCCACGGCCACGCGGTCGACGCGCTCGGCGTCGGTGTACACCTCGACCGTGACGCCTTCGAGCGGCGCTCCGGTGACCGGCGTCTTGAGGCAGTAGTCGACGCTGAGCGAGCCGGTGCCAAGCACGCACGGCGAGTTCTCGGCGCAGCACGGATCGTCGGTCGCGTTGATCGGCTGCACGTCGAGCGTCGTGGGCGCGTCGTTGTTGTCGTAGATGCGGACGGCGCCCTGGTGAAGGTTGGGGATGTCCGCCACCACCACGATGAAGTAGCCGTCGCCCAGGTCCACGAAGTCCCCGACGTCGGCCACCACCTCGTCACCCGCAGCGTCCAGCAAGATGGCGCGAAGATCCGCGGCGTCGGGCGCCGGCTCTGCGGAGCTGTGGAACCTCACCACCCTGCTGTACGACACGTCACACTCCTACCAACTGACCCTTCGCGCCGGAGGCACCGCACCGCGCCCGTCGGCGCGAAGGGCCACTCAAACCAAACCCGTCACCGGGGGTGCGCCCGGTCGGCCGCTACTCCTGCCCGCCGTCGTCCTGCCGCCGACGCGACCGCCCGCGGCGCCGCACGGGCGGCGGGTCCTCCCCCTCGTCGGCGGGCGGCTCGTCCGCCACGTCGGCCACGTCGGCCTGAGCGGCCGACGGCGGCTCATCGGCCGGCGGCTCGTCGGCGACCTGCACGGCCTCCGCGGCCGGCGCCTCGATGACCGCCTCCGACGCTGGGGCCGGAGGCGCGCCGTAGCCCGCGGGCCGCCGCCCCTCCTCGATCACGCCCTGACGCGCCAGCATGTCCACCCACGCGGCCGGCACGTCGACGATGTCGCCGGCCCAGCAGCGCAGCACGGCGTCGTCCACGTTCTTCAGCGCGATGTATCCGTTCCTCACCACATGCGGCTTGGCCGCCATGCTCCCCTCCTGTGGAGGCACACCGTAGGGGGCGGGGCAGGTTGTCCCCGCCCCCTACCGCGCCCTGCCCAGCTGAGTGTCAGTCGATCAGCCCCTTGCCCTACGCCTCGGGCTCGGCGAAGCTGATGCCGTAGATCGAGGCCACGGCCTCGATGCCACCGGCGTTGCCCGTCGAGCTGTGGCGCGCGAACAAGAGGCGCCAGCTGAAGTTGATCTCGATGAGGTCACAGTCGTCGTTGACCGTCGTCGTCATCTTCAGCTCGCGCGCCCAGCCGACCTTGAACCCCTGCTTGTTCACCAGGTGCAGCTGGCCGTGGACGTTGTTCTCCGGCGCGTCCATGTCGATGTTGCCATCCTCGTCGGTCAGCGCGAGCGCCGCCGTCGGGATGATCGGGATGCCCCAGATGCTGGCCAGCTGGCCGGTCTGGAGCGTCGGGCTGTCGCAGTTCTTGTCGCAGAACTTCACGTCGTCGAGCTGCGTCAGCGCCGCGTAGGTGGCGTAGTCGCAGACGATGACCAGGTCGCTCGAATCGGCGCAGAACCCCCAGTGGGTCTTCAGCGCCGCGTCCTCCATGAGGAGCCGGAGCTTCTGGATGTGGTTCGCCGTGATCTGCGAGCCCGGCGTCCACCAGTCGGTGTTGGCCGCGTTGTTGTTCACGTTGTCGACGAGCGTCGCGTGGGCCAGGCCGTCGAACGCCGTGAAGTCCGGCGCGAAGCCGCTGGCCGGAATGGTCAGCACCTCGCCCAGGCTGTTGATGTTCGCCTCGCCGGCCAGCGTCGCATCGCCGCGCAGGATCGCCGTCTCGTTGGCCAGGCGGATCGCGCGCTCGGCGACGGCGGTGTACTCCGACACCACGTCGAGGAACGCGTCCTCCTCCAGCTCGGTCGGCATGCACAGCTTGAGCTTGATCTTGCTCGCCTCGACCTCGATGAGCTGCGTGCCCACGGCCGTCGACGGCGTGCACTTCAGCCCCTCGCAGTCGGTCGCCTTCTGCGCCGCGTAGGCGGTCGGCAGCGCGCTGACGGTGACAATCTTCGCCCGACCGCCCTTCACCGGCGTGGTCGGGAACAGGCCGAGGATGTCGCTGTCGCACGTCGCCGCGTTCCACAGCTGGTCGAGCGGACACGTCTCGACCAGCTCGGCACCAGCGCCCTCCTCGTCGGGCGTGTTGAACCGCACGTGCCGGCCGGCCACGGCCGACGCCGCGCGCTTGAGCGGCTCGCTCGCGCCGCCGAACACGCGCCCGTTCTTCTTGCCGACGTCGCGCTTGAGGCTGTCGAGCACCGCCGCCGCCAGCTGCAGCGTCGCCGGGCGGTAGCCCGCGAGACGATCCTCCACGTCGGGCGAAGCGGCAACGCCCGGCGTGAAGTAGCGGCGCAGGCGGTCGCCGTCCCCGGCCGCGCGGCTGGCGGCCTTGAGGGCGGCCAGCTCGGCGCGCAGCGTGTCGTGCTCCTGGCGCAGCTCGGCGTTGGTGTCGGCGAGCGCCACGATCTTGTTCATCTGGTCCGCGGTCAGCGCCACCGGCGCCGGAGCCGTCGCAGTCGTCATCTCCAAACCTCCAAGTTCAAACTCAAGTGCGGTCAAACCAAATGCGAACCGCTCGGCCTAGACGGGCAGTGCCGCCAGCCGAGTCGTGAGAGCGTCGAACGCCTGTGCGAACTCCGGATCCTCGGGCGACCCGGCCCCCGGATCGGCCACCGGCGTGGTGCCTGCCTCCGGCTCCTCGTCGTACGTGCAGCCGTCAGCCGTCGCCGCGTCGATGAGCAGCTGAGCGTCGGCCCCCCACGTGTCGGCCAGCGCCTGCAGCACCTCGTGCTCAGGGCACTCGCCCTCACCGTTCAGCCACGCCAGCACCAGGTCGGGCTCGATGCCGAGCGCACCGCTGGCATCCACCACTGCCTGGTTCTGGGCGAGCTCGTCGGGGCCGGCCACCATCTCCAGCACGCTGTAGAGCGCATCCGCCAGCGCCGCCCCCCGCTGCCCGCGCTCGCCCGCGGTGGCTGGCGCGTCGCCCGCGTCCTCGCCCGTCACCAGCTGCACCCGCACGCCCTCCGGCAGTAGCGCGGCGATGGCGTCGAGCGTCGCCGTATCGAGCGCCGCAGCCCGCGCCTTGCCGCCGGTCGGCCGCGGTCCGCTCGACGGGCGCGGCTTGCTCGTGGGCTTGGGCCGCCCGCCGCCGCACCCGCAGCCGCGCGCGCTGCCGCCGTCGCCCGGCTGGTCGTCGATGGCCTCGTCGCCGTCGGCGGCGCTGTCGGCCACTTCGTAGCCCAGCGCCTGCAGCAGCGACGCCACGACCTCGGCACCCGGCTGAGTGCGGTCCAGCACGATCGAGCGCGTGCCCGCGGTGGCTGCTGCGCCCGTCGCCGAGCGCTCCTCCCCACCGGCATCCAGCTCGTCGAGCATGGCGCCCAGGTCGTCGGCGTGCTTGGCGATGTCCTTCACTGCCGCCTTGATCCCGTCGGCCGCGCCGCGGATCCGCTGGCGCCGCGCCGCGCTGATCGGCGTGCCCTTGCGGGCATGCGCGCCCGCCACCGTACCCACGATCTGCATGTCGGCCTCTCCCTCCAGAAGCAGGCTGCGGCGCGCCTCGATCGAGAGCGGCCGAAGCCAGGCCGCCGGAACGAACTTCGGCGGCACCTTGCCCGCGCGCCGGTAGTCCGGCAGCAGGCTCGTGTAGACGGTCTTGCGCTCGCGGTCGTCGGCCTCGTCGGGCACGTCCACGAACAGCGCGCGCATCACTTGCGCGGCCGCCCGCCAACGGTCCTCGGCACTCGTGTCGTCGGCGCCGTCGGCCGTGCGGCCGTACAGCACCTCGACGGCTCCCGCATCGGCAGCCGGTTGTCCCATCCCCATCTCGCCCGCGGTCCCGACCGGCATGTCGGGCCACGGCGCGTCGGCCGCCGGCTCGGCGACGAGTCCGGCCGTCGCGTCGGCAACCGCCGCCTGGGCAAGCTGCTGCACGACCGCCGGCGGCAACGCCACGGTCAGCGTCACCTCGGCGGCCTGCATGCCGGGCACCTGCCCGCTCTTGGCCTTGCTCTTGTTCACGCTGATCGCCGTCCCGCCGGCCGGCGCCGCCAGCCCGGCGGTCACGGACTCGACGATCGCCTGCATCACCTCCGGCGGCAGCTGCGCAACGCCTGCGGCGCTGCCCTCCTCGGCCGGGCTGCCAACCGTCTGGGTGACGGCGACGCCTGTCACGTCCCGCTTTCCGTCCATGATCCCTCCAGCCATGACGGCGCACGCCGCGCCATCGCACAGTTGCAGCCGGCGCAGCACCGCGGCGACGCGCTCGCGGCGGTCGCCTCCAGGCAGCGCCGCCGCCACGTCCGCAAGGAAGTCCCGCCACGCCTCGCGGTCGTCGGTCGTCACGCCCTGGCGGGCGAGCCACCGGCGGTACCGCGACTCGATGCTCAGCCGCTGCCCGCGCCGGCTGACGCCACGCTCGGCGAGCGCGCTCCAGTCGCCCGGCACCGCGACGATCGAGAACTCGATGACGTCGTGCGCGGCGACCTGCTGGCGCGTCGAGCGCACCGGCACGCCGCTGTGGTCGATGTCCTGCCACGACAGGCTGACGGCATGCATGAACAGCTGGCGGTACTTACGGTCGGCGATCGCCCCGACCGGATCCTCCAGGTCGAACCACGCCACGCTGCGCAGCACTTCGGCGCCCCGGCCGACAGCCGTCGCCGTGATCTCGCCGCGCCCGCACGGGAAGCTGTGGTCGTCGTGGAACGGCAGCACCACCGGGTTGTCGCGGTAGCGGTCGAGATAGAACGGCCGCCCGGCCAGGTCGAGCCCGTCGCGCTTGACGCCTGGCGTGGCGAGCACGAACGGGATCGGCGACCCCGCCGGCTCGGACGCGATGTCACGACGCGCAGCCGCCAGCCCTCGCGCGTCGAGTCGGGCGCGGCCGTAGGTGGGCAGCAACACGCCGCCGGCCGTGAAGCCCGCGTCGTCTGGTAGCCCGCCCATGTCGCCCCCTGCCGACATATCGCCCCCGCGTTCCCGTCGCCGTGAACAGCGAACGCCCGCCCCTGGACGATGGCCGAGGGCGGGCGTCTGATCTGCGGCGGCAGGGGCGCCACTCTTGTGCTTGGCGTCCCCTGCCGAACCTTATGTGGCTGGCCGTTCCAGCCCTGTTGCCGCCCGGCGAAGGCGGCCGCGGTGAGAGTATAGGCGGCTTCGTTGCTGCTGTCAAGTCCTACGCGCCGCATCCGCTCGCACCTACGGCGGGGCGGTGGAGCTGAGCCCACCGCCCCGCCGAGCGCATGCCGCCTACGCGGCGCCCTTGACCCGCTCGCGCTGGCCGTCGAGCCGCCGCGCGATGACCGCCAGCGCGTGCTTGCAGCCAACGCCAGGCCGACCGCTCGGCCCTTGCGGCCGGCCCCACGGGCAGTTGCAGATGTAGCGGGCGACGTCGAGCCGATCGACGGGCGCGGACGCCGGCCCGGTGACGATGTAGCCGTGGCCGGGGTTCGCCCCCGACGGCACGGCCCACGTCGGCGCGTCGCCCGCCGACAGTTGCACGGCCCGCGGCGCCAGCACGTCGGCCGCGTCGAGCAACGGCGCCCAGTTGACCGGCCAGCGCGGCGACAGCTCGCCGACCCGCCCCACGCCGAGCGCCGCCACAAGCTCGCGCGCGGGCGCCCAGTCGGCGCCGTCGAGGTCGCCGTCGCTGTCCAGCGCCGAAGCGTCGGGCGCGATCGTCGCCGCGGCCAAGTAGACCGCCGTGACCGCCAGGTCGTAGGGGCGCACCTGGCAGAACCCGGTCTTGGTCCACCCCGGACCGGTCGCCATGCGCGTCACGACGCACGACTCGTAAGCCCCATCGACGGCCGAGCTGCCGTTGAACGCGATCTCGAAGGGTCCGACGATCGGCTCCCCGTCGCCGTCCGGCCCGGCGATACTGATCCCGCGCGCCTCGCAGGCGGCGAGGATGCCGACGGCCGCCGCCTGCAGCGCGATCCACTGTTCGTCGGTCAGGTCAACGCGGCGGTCCAGGTAGTGGCTGTAGCCCATTGCAGTCGTCCTCTCGTGTTCACCCGACGGATCGGGCATGGCGTGATTGCTTGCCAGTATTATACCGCTCTCGCCCGCCAAGTCAAGAGGCGCGCCGATTCTCTCATCTTCGCGCCGCGCCTCATGGACTGTGGATAACTCGACCCCATAGGGACCGCAAGGCACTTGCAATCTGTGCCGATATAGGTATAATGGTCATCAGCAATCGCGACCGCCGCCCGCAAAGGCACACACGAAAGGGCAACGATCAGATGACTTTCCTCCGCACCGAGTTCGACCTGCTGAGCAAGACCGCTCGCGCTCTGCAGATCCGCTGCCAGGACAAGACGGTCTGGCTCCCGCTCTCGCAGGTCACGCTGGGCGAGGCGACGGGCTCGCTGTTCATCCCCGACTGGCTCTGCCGGGCCCGCGGGCTGTACGCCCCCTACGTCACCCGCCCCACGGCTCGCCAGCGGCACGCCGCGGAGGCCGCGGCGGATGCGAAGCGGTGGGCCGAGTGGAGCGGCATGGGCGACGCCGCGGCGAACGCCTACGCCGGCCGGGTGTACGCGGGCGAGCTCGACTGACAGCCGAAGGGGGCCGGGAGACCGGCCCCCTCACCCCTTGGAGGTGACGAACGATGAGCACGAAGACCTACCCCTTCCGCGCCGCACCTGGCCATTGGACCAGCCTGGTCCACCGCGTCGGCTGGGACGCCGGCGACCGCTCGTGCCGCGACGCTGGGCGCACGAAGTGGGCGCAGGAGGACTACGACGCGGCGGTCGAGCAGATGAACCGGCTGATGGACGCGTGGGCGGCGGGCGAGGATCCCGAGATCGAGGAGGTGGCGGCATGAACGGTTCGCCCGCGACGACGGCCCGCGTCCATGTGGACGCAGACGCGCTGAGCGACCTGATCCAGTACGTCACGCGCATCGGCGACGAGCACGACCGGCCCGGCCGTGCCCGTGTGCGGATGATGCTGCGGGCGCTGGATCAGACGCCGCTCCCGCAGCCCGACAGCCGCTCCGATGCCGAACGGCGCGGCCTGGCGGCGACCATGGTGGCGGTGGACGCGCGGGCGCTCGCCGAGCTGGACGCGGCCCGGATGAGCGCCGCGGACCACCGCGTCCGCATGGCTGCCGCCGCGGTGGTGGCAACCGCGCGCCCGCTCCCGGCGGTGCTACCGCGCAAGGGCGACGAGGTGGCGGCATGAAGCCGCCCGCCCCGCTGCCCGTCGCCGACTGGCCCGCCGTCCGCGCCGCCCTCGTCGCGCGGATCGACCGCATCGAGGGCCGCATGACCGCGGCCAGCGAGCGCGCCTCGGCCGTCGCGTACGCGGCCAACCCCGAGCTGGACGTCGGCGGCATTCGCTCCCGCTCGGCCCGGCAGCGGGCGCGCGAGACGGCCACGTACGACCGCGCCGGCCGCATCGTCGTTGAGGGGGTGCGCGAGGTGCGCGAGCTGCGCTCGCTCGTGAAGGCGCTCGACGAGGCGGTGCGGCTTGGCGACGCGATGGTGGCCAAGCTGGCGTCGGGCGAGATGCACGGCCGGCCCATGACGGCCGAGGAGCGCAGCGCGGCGCGCAGCCTCGTCATCAGCTACGGGCGGACGATGCGGCGTGCGAAGCGCGAGGCGCGGCGATGAGCGCGGTGCAGCTACCGCTCGCCGCGGCGCCGGCGGCGCCGACTGCGGACGCCGCAGACCTGGCGACCGCCGCCAGGCGGTGGGGCGCCGCCGTGTGCGCCCGCATGGCCGCGGAGGGCTACGGCGACAACCCGGCGGCGTGGTCCGACGCAGCGATCGACGCCGGCCTCAGCGGGTGCGTCGGCGGCCGGTGGCTCCCGGTGCTGGCTCGCGGCATGCGCGACGCGGCGATCGAACGTCTGGCCGCCGCCTAACCCCCACACGCGAACGAGGGCGGGTAGCCTTTCGGCGCCCGCCCTCGGCCACAGCAATCACGACCACCTCGAAAGGGGTCACGACGGAAGGATGGTAGCATGACCGCGGCGACGTGCAAGACGATCGGACGAGGCATGACGATGGCCGACTTGATGACGGTGGCCGAGGCTGCCCAGGCGCTAGGTGTCATTCCCCGCCGCGTGCGAGCGATGATTGCGGCGGGGCAGCTACGAGCGGAGCGATCCGGCCCGCGGCTGTGGCTCATTGAGCGCGCGACCGTCGAGGCGCTGGCGGCGACCGAGGGTCGGTCTCGCGGCGGACGGCCGCGGAAGGCGACGCGCGCCGAGGCGCCGGCCGTCGAGATCGTGCTCGATCGTGACGCCGTCGAGCGCGCCGCGGCCGGCGCGATGCGAGGGCTGCCACTCGTCGATAGCGCCAGTGGCTCGATCGTCTCTCCGCAGCTCGTCGCGTTCACCGCCGGGCTCGCGGCAGCCAAGGCGCGGCGCGGCATCTACCGGGCGAGCGAGGGCGCGGACATCAGCGTGGACGGCGGAGTGTACCGCGTTCGGCTGTACGCCGAGGTCGGCCGACAGCAGCCGACGATCGACTTCTAGGCCAGCGGCGACACGACCACCCGCGCTGCGGCGGTGGCGGCCACGCCCTCTGCATCCGGCGCCGCGGCGCACACCCGCTGCAGCTGGATCAGCACGCCGTGAGCCTGGGCGCTACGGCCATGCTCCAGATGCCCCAGCGCCCGGCGCAACATGCGGGCGACGTCGGCGCGCCCGCAGCCGCACGGCTCGCGCTGCAGCCTAATCGGCATCATTGACCCCGATCGCCGCGTTCAGCGCCGCGATGGCATGGTTGACGATGATCGTCTGCGCGACGCTCTCGGGAAGCGGATGGACGCCGTGCGTCATGCCGTAGTAGAGCGTGCGGAACGCCGCCGCCGCATCCAGCAGGGCGGCCTCGTCATGCTCCGACAGCTCGCCGCCGCGGGCCAGCGCCACGTCCACCATCGCCTGGCTGTCGGGCCGTCCCGTCCGTCGCTTACCCATCATGCCTCCATGCCGTAGACCGCCTGACAGCGGCACGCGATGTCCAGCTCGGCCACGCCGAACATGCCGGGCGCCGGTGCGCGTGCGCCGGCCACCTCGAACATGCCGTCGATCGGCACGACGCGCCCGTGCAGCTGGGCATGGTCCGGCCGCACGAGGCCGTCGAGCGCCGTCAGCCAGCGCTTCGATCTGGCACCCGCCCGCGTGGCCGACACGTACCCGACGTTCTGCGCCGCGCCGTGAACCTCGGTGCGGGCGATGGTCTCGGCGCGCGTCGGGCCAACGTCGGCCAGCCGCCCCGACACCGCGTAGGCGAGACTGCCCACCTTCCGCACGTCGCCGTACAGCGCGGCCAGGTCGCCGCCCGACTCGGCCAGGCTGCGAGCGATCAGCTTCGCCACGTCCTTCCAGGTCGTGTCGACGGTCAGCTCCGCGAACACCCGCCCGCGGATGAGCAGCGCCGCGCCGATGTCCGGTGCCGCCGCCGCGGCGAGCTCGGCCGCCGCCGCCACGCCGAGCCCCTCGATCGTGTCGCGCGCCACCGCCGCCGCCAGCGGCTCCAGCGCCGCCAGCAGTGCGCCGGACGACTGCCCCACGAAGCGGGCGCGCGGCAGGATCCGCTCGACGATCGCACGCGCCGCGTCGTCGGCATCGGCAGCGTCGGCCACGATGCCGGCCAGCTCGTCGGGAGTCAGCTGCTCCAGGGCCCGCACCAGCGTGTCGCGCTGCACGTCGAACATGCGCAGGATAGCCGCCTCGACTTCGCGGCGGTGCTCGTCCTCCAGCGCCTCCGTCTTGCGCACATGCGCGCGGTGCCGCTCCCCGCCATACGCCCACGGGTCGCCCGCCGGCAGCGCGCCCAGCGCCACCAGCTCGGCCTCGCTCAGGTGCCGCGGCGCCTTGCCCTCGACGATCACTGGCTCGCCCACCCGCCGCCGCACCCGCACGCTGCGCGCCGGGGGCGGCAGGCGAGGCGGACTAGGCGGCGAGAGCGGCAGCGGCGCCGCGGGCCGCGGCTGGGCAGCGCCGGCCACTCCGGGGGTCGTCAACGCGTGCGCCACGTCCGGCGGCACGCCGAACAGGTTGACCAGCATGGCTTGCGCCTGAGGCGGCTGGATGAGGCCAGCGTTCATCTGCACGATGATGCTGGTGGCCTGCTGCTGCGAGCCGACCGCCATGACCTTGTCGCTCTTCACCCCGGCAGCGGGCGGCGGAAGCATCGCGCGGGCCTCGTCGAGCGTCACACCGGCGAAGGCGTGCGCCATGGCGACGGCGCCGTCGTAGTTCACCACGCCGCCCGCCAGGTGGCCGGCGACGGTGGACAGCATCTCCAGCCGCGCCCGGTCACGCTCCGCCTTGGCGTTGGCGCTCTCCTGCAGCTCAGGCACGCCGCTCGTGTCAAACTCGAAGCCGTCCGCCTCCTCCGGGAAGTGGACGGCGATCAGCTGCTCGCGGATCGTGGCGGCGTAGCGGATGGCAAGCGGGATCAGAGTGTTCGTCCACAGGATCCCGCGCGCGCCGTCGGTATTGGCAAACGTCGAGTCGGTCGGCTCGACGAGCGGCTTGGGGATGCCCGCCGCGATGCAGATCTGGCGGTCCGTCAGCTCCAGCAGCTCGGCGAACTGCGCGTCGCGCGGACTGAAGTTCATCGGCTGGTAGCGCAGCGCCTTGTTGAGCACCAGCACCTTGTGGTAGTTCGCCCGCCCCTTGAGGACTTCACGCAGCAGCTGCTGGATGTCCGTGCTCTGCTGCGGGGTCAGCGCCTGCCCAACGTCGTCGGGCGTGATGATGCCGGCGCCGGTCAGGCCGTTCTGGAAGATCAGCGCGTTGGCCGACAGCGCGAACATCGCCAGCCGCGCCGACTCGCTCATGGCCACGAACGGCGTGAGGTTGCCGAACTCGTTGGCGGGGTCCGGCACGCGGAACCAAACCACCTGCCGCCGCTCCAGCCGCAGGCCCTGCCGCGACCCATCGTCGTACACGAAGTGGCTGATGTAGCGATCGGCCCCAGTAGCGCCCTTCACCGACGAGCCCGGCACCACGCGCATCTTGTCGGGCGCCGCCCACCAGATCTCGGTCGGCTTGTCGTCCTCGTCCCAGGCGTCCAGCACCCAGAACGCCCCTCGCCGGCTCGTGGCCACCGTCCAGTCGGTCATGGCCATGAGCGTCGGGAAGTCCCAGTGGGCGTTCACGCGGTCCAGCAGGTCGACCAGCCGGCCGGTTGTGACTGGCCGCTTGAACTCGCCGCGTCCGCGGGTCGGCATCGGCGGCAGGCTCATGATGCCGTCCGCCCTGATCTGCAGGCACCGGTACGCCACCCAGCAGCGCGCCAGCAGCCCGCGGTCCTCCAGGTCGCTCGCCGCCGCATCGTCGCCCAGCCCGCCGCCAAGGGCGGCGCTCGGCGCGGCGCCCTGACGCTGGCTGCCCAGCTGGTACTCCCGCTGGCCGTCAGGCGCCACGACGCTCGCGTGCGTCACGTCGTCCGCCCCCAGCCGCGTGCTGTCCCACGCGAAGGTGGGCCGCTCGATGCCGGCGGCCCGCTCCGCGGCTCGGGCCAGCCGGTGCCGCCTTGCCTGATCCGGATCCACTCGCACAGCGCTCAAGTCCAAATCCCCAATCTCTCCCCCAACCGCCGCCCGTCTCGCGTGGCCGCCCGTCAGTCGTCGGCCTTCCTGTCCTTCAGCCCCGCCGCCACCGCCTCGGCAACGGCCACGTGCCCGATGCTCGCTACCGTCGGCGGCACGGTCAGCTCGTCCATCCGCAGCCCCCAGGCTACTGCCTCATCGAGAATGCGGCCCGCCTGCTCCACCGTGGGCGCCCCGCCCATCAGCTCGGCGACGCGCCGCAGCGCCTCGATGGCCTCGTCGCGCTGCCGGTCACGGCCCATGCCGCCTAGCTCGCCGCGATCAGCTCGGCGCGCGCGGTACGGCGCCCGTCGTCCGCCCCGCCCCGCAGCCTGCGCACACGGATGCGCCGCGTCCCCTCCACGCGGCAGGCGGGCGAGCGGCGGGCGTGCGCCTCGTGCACCTGGTGCGCGCCGTCCACCGCCCCGCTGGCCGGGTCGATGTGGATGCCGTCCTCGACGCCGCACGCCTCGCAGTACCACACGGCGGTTGGCCGCTGCATGGTGGCCGGGTACCACGAGCCGAAATGCACTACAGACTCGCTCGGTGCGAACGAGTCGACCTGCACGGGCATGACGAAGTAGTCGGCGTCCATGCACGCCGCGACGGCCAGCTCCTCGCTGCTGAACGCGCCGACCAGCTCCCACACCGTGCCGTCGTACGGTGGGCGCGTCTGCCCCACGACGAACACGACGGGCGGCACGGGCGCGGCCAGGCCCTGGGTCTGCGGCTCACCCTTCACCCGCCCCTCCTTCTACTTGTGCAGCACGCACGTCACGGCTGCCATCGCCGGCCATGCCGCCGCCACCAGCGCGGGCGACGCGCCTGTCAGCGCGCCCCACGCCAGCGCCGCGGGCAGCGCCAGCCACCACGCCAAGCACCACGGGCAGTGGACGCCCTCCGACAGCCAGTCGCCGTACTCGCCCACCTGTGCGTCCCATCCACCGCCACCGCGACGGCGCTCCACCCACGCCCGCCACCGCTCGGCCAGCGCCCACGGGCCCGCCTCGACGGCCAGCAGCAGGGCAACGCGGTAGACCGCCAGCGCCAGCACGGCGAAGGCGAGGGCCGCTGCGCCCGGCGTCACGGCCAGCATCACAGCCCACCCGCCTGCTGGCCCGCGCCGCGCTGGCGCACGGTGTCACGCCAGTCCGATGTGGCCGCCTGCAGCGCGGGCCGCGGCTCGGGCTGCGCCCGCGGCGGCACGTTCAGCGTGCCCAGCCGCATGCGAGCAAGGCTGACCAACACGACCTCGTCGGCCGCGAGCGTGTCGTCGAGCACGACCGGCAGGCCGAACAGGTGCGTCACCTGGCCGCCGTCGGCCCGCGTCGGCAGCTCGCACTCGCCGCTTGCCAGCGCCCCGGCCACCCCGCTGCCGACGCGGAGGGCGGAGCCGTGGCCCCCCAGGTTCATGATCATCTGGCTCAGCAGTGCCGCCTGCGCTTCCGTCATCGCCATCACCTCCGGTCCCAAGGCAGCGCGCCCATCGACGACGAGCGCCGCCGCGGTGCACTCGCCCTTCCGCCCGCCTCGGCCTCTCCGCTGCCCTCCGCCTTCCGCGCCGCCCACGGCAGGGCGCCCATCGTGCCGCCCGTTGGCTGCCCCCAGAACGCCATGACGACCGCGTCGGCGCGGTCAGGCGAGCGGCCGAGCTTCTGGCGCACGTCGTCCTTCGACTGCAGCTGCAGCCGCCCGCCCGAGCTCATGCGGTACTGCGGCACCGTCAGCTCGGCGGTCAGCATCGGGTCGTCTGGCAGCATGGCGTCCAGCCCGCTCTCGGGGTCCAGGATCTCGCGCAGGTTCCAGTAGGCCGCGGCGCGCTTGTTGAGGAAGCCGAAGCTGCCCGACATGTCGCGCAGCTTGGTGCTCTCGCTGGCGTTGAACGGTTCGACCGCCACCTCCAGCTCGCCCAGCCGCGACACCACGCCCGCCCCCACGCCGATGCTGTCGACCACCGCCAGCAGATGCCCGCCGCGCTCCTCCACCCCGTCGGCCAGCCCCTTCACGCGGCCCGCGATCGTCATGGTCTCGCCGCGCGCCTTGGGGGTCACGTCGATGAGCGACATGGCCGCGTGCCCTCTCCGCGGCACGATGTACGTCTTGTCGTCTCCCCCATCGCTCACGTCCACGCCGACGACCTCGGGCAGCTCGTCGAGCTGGCCCGCGTCGCGCGCAGCCCGCCAGCGTGCCTGCGCCGCCTCCACCCACGCGAGCGGGATGATCCCGCCGTCGTCGCCGGCCGCGAACTCGCCCAGCACGCGGTTCTGGTAGAGCGCGCTGTCCTCGCCCCACTGGCGCTTGCGCTGCGCAGCCCACTGCCGACTGATGCGCCCGGCATCAACCGCCTCGTCGAGCGTAACGTGCCTCGTCTTCCAGTCCTCGTAGCCGGGCGCATGCTGGTGGATGTCGTAGAAGCGGCCAGCCGTGTCGCCTGGCGTCGAGGTGGCGAAGGCGTGCGCATGCTGCGGAGTGTCACTGCCCGCGGCGCTGAAGGCGCCCTCGGCCGCGTCCCACGTCGGAGACACGATCGCCTTGGCCTCGTCGAACAGGTACAGCAGGTGGTCCGCGTGCGCGCCCTCGATCGCCGTTGGCTTGTCGCTCGCCGCCGCGAATGCCTCGCCCGTGGACAGCTTGAGCGCGAGGTCCAACAGCTCGTGCCCCTCACGGAAGGGCTCGCGCCCGACCCGCTGCCAATCGACCCGGCGCACCCACTTGTGCACCTCTGGCCACAGAAACTTGGTGAGCTGGCGCCACACCGACGCCGTCGTCACCGCCTTCCAGTCCAGCCCGTCGCGGGTGAGCGCGAACCACAGGATGACCAGCGCGCCCATCGTGCTCTTGCCCAGGCCGTGCGGCCCCCGCACCGACACGCGGTCATGATCGGCCAGCGAGCCGATCACCTCGATCTGGTAGGGCGTCAGCCCCTCGCCTGGCTTCCACACGATGCAGTCGCGCGCGAAGCCCGCCGGATCGTGGAAGTACCGCTCGCGAAACGCCCGGTACTCCGCCCCCTGCTGCTCCTCGGCGCGGCGCGCGATGGCCCGCCGGATCGCCAGCGGCAGCACGTCCGACGCCACGCGTCCCGCGCGGGCTGCCGGCGGGCCGAACCACGGCGCCCGTACGCCCCGCTGGACCTCGCGCACGGCCGGCGGCGCCGCGGTCGTCATCACTCGCCACCTGCCAGGATGCGCTCGACCTCGGCCATGATGTCCTGCTCGGTCACCCCGGCCTCGGCCGCGCGCTTGCGCAGCTCGTCGAGCGCCTCGCCCTCCACCGCCAGACGGCGGTACTTGTCCGTCGCCGTGGCCGCCACGCTCGACAGCGCCGCCAGCAGCTTTGGGTTGTTGGCCACCGCTTCGGGCGTCAGCCCGTCGAGCGTGTCGTCCAGCAGCTCGGTGGCCTTCTCGGCCACGCTCTTGTAAACGTCCCTCAGCTCCCCGCGCGCACGGGAGCGCTTCTCTGCCGGCGCCGCCCGCTCGGGCGCGTCACGCCACAGCCGCAAGGTCGCGCTCGGCACGCCGGTCTCGCGGGCCGTGGCCGACACGTTGCCGCCGTTCGCCTCCAGCGCTGCCAAGGCGACAGCCTTGTCGTGCTCGGTGTAGTGCCGACGCGCCATCCTACTGCCCCCCGGCTGGCGGCCAGCCAGCCGTCGCAAGGATCTCTTCGATCTCGCCCACGTAGGCCGGCGTAGCCGACGGACGGGCCGGCCCGTTGCCTGCCCCCTTCCATTGCGGCCGCGATTCCCGCTGTCGGGAAGGGTCCGCCTGTCGCCGCTGCAGCTCGGCCGCGTCGCGGTCGGCGAGGCGCCGCAGGCCGCGCGCTACCTCGGCGAGGTCCACGCTGTCGAACTGCAGGAACTCGTCACCGCTGGCGCGGCGCAGACGGCACGTCAGGCCGCCGCCGCTGGGCGTGCGCCACAGCTCGATGCAGACGATGGCCTGGTCGGCATCGCCTGCCTGCTCGTCGTGGTCTGGCCGGTCGTCGGCGTTCACGCTGTGCATGATACCACATGAAGGGCATGTTGCACACCCCGCATCCTATGACTTCACGGAACCAGAAGAGGCGCACTCGGGGTCGGCGTCACAGGGGCGAGCGCGGTCTGGGCGGCCGCTACGCGAGCGGCGCACTCCCAGGCCGACGCGAGCGCCGCCTCATGGTGGGCCTCCACGGTGGCCAGGCGCGCCGAGACGGTGGCCAGGCGGATGGCCGACATCGTGGCGGCGGCCGGCGGGTCGACGGGCTGCTGGTCGGGTCCGGCGCTCACGCCGCGGTGAAGGATCGGCAGAACGATCACGGCGAGGCTGAGCGCCACGCGGGCGGTGCGGGTGTGCATGTCGGGCTCCTGAATGCGTGCGAGTGCGGCGGGCAGTTCATGCCGCACGCGCTCAGCCTACGCGGTGGGCGGGCTAGGGGTTGCGAGGGCGAGACTAAGGATTGAAGGTGGTCGTTGGGGGCAGCGCGGCCAGGAGCTCGTCGAACGTCATCAGCGTCACGCCCTCGGTCGGCTCAAGAGGCTCCCACCGCTCGCGCATGTCGTCCACCTTGTAGGGCGGGACACCGTGAACGCTTGCCCACGTGCCGGTAGCCTCGATCACGACGACACCCGAGAGCATGCTCAGGTAGGCGTCCATCTCCCACAACCGCGTGAACGTGTTGGCGACGACGACCGAGCGGCCGGCTTCGAGCGCCGCCTCGACGCGGTACTCGCACCAGGCGTGCGCCTCGCGCAGAAGGTGCTGGTGGAATCGGTAGCGCCCTCCGCGCTCGAAGAACTGGTCCGTCTCGAAGTGGACGTAGCCGCGCTCGGCGAGCTGTGCCGCCATCGTGGACTTGCCGCTGCCGGGCAGGCCGCGAATGAGGACCAAGCGGTAGGGGTGCGTCACGGAGCTGCCTCCGCGCTGGGCTGAGCGTCGTCCGACGCGCGACCGTTCAGCGGGGCGAACGCCCACCGCATCGACGTGTGCCCCTTGTGATTTGTGATCAATAGCGCCATCTCCCCGAAACACCCCTCGCAGTAGAACGCCACTGCCACGTCTTCGCCCCACCGCGATACGCGGCGCGGGCGCGTGTGATCAAAACCACATGCAGGGCACAGCAGGACTTTCCCGTACCACCTCCCCTCGTCCCTAAACTCCAATGGGGACGACTCCGGGAGGCGAAATGGCCGCGGGGCGGGCCGGCCTGGTGCCGTGCGATTCTGAGGCTCGCCGGGAGAATCAAGAACCCAACTAGGCAGGTCGTCGTCATCGTTCATCCTGTCGCCATCCTCCTCCCCGAGCGGTGGCCGAAGTGCCATCCGCCGCAGTACGCACACCGATAAGCGAACAGCTGGCCACCACCCTCCTGCCGCTCAATCCTCCGCGCCGCCCCCCAAGCCTCGTCCTCGGTCGCATAGCTGACCTTGTGACCGCACGAACGACGACGATCACGTGACATCCACCGCCCCATGCGCTTGGCGCTCCGTGAGTGCGTCACGCTCACCGAGCCACCCGCCCGCCCGCCGCCAGCCACGCCGCGAACGTCTGCGACTCGTCGTCGTGCCGCTCGCTCCACATGCCGCTCACCCACCGCCCCAGCGCCACGCTCTCGGCTGCCGGGGCGGAGAGGCCGCCGGGGCCGCCGTTGTAGCACCTGGCCGCCAGGTCGACAGCCCTGCCCGCCTCGACGCCCGGCTCGACCATCCGCACGAGCTGCAGGCAGGCCACCAGCATCATCGCACCGAAGTCGAGGTTCACCTCCGGCATCGACAGCTGCGCCGCCGTGACGCCCTCCAGTCCGCGCTGGCGGGCGAAGCCGTTGGCCGTCGTCAGCATCACCTGCATGAGCCCTGACGCGCCGGCCGGGCTCAGCGCCTGCGGATCGCCGCCCGACTCCACGAGGATGACGATGCCGATCAGCACCGGGTCGACGCCGTGCCGCTCGCCCGCCTCCTCCGCCAGCGGCGCCCACCGCGTGACGGCAGCCGGCATCCAGCTGGGCCAGGCTGCCCGCATGGCTGCGTACGCGGCGCGCTCCGCCGCCTCGCGCTCGGCCTCCGCCACGTCCGCGGCGCGCTCCGCACCGGCCGTGGCCAGCGCCAACGGCGCACTGCCGACCGCCGCGCGACGCGCAGCCGCCTCGGCGTGCGGCGTGGCCGCCGCGCGCCAGAGGGCAGCAACCGTCGCGCCAATGACAAGGCATGCGGCCAGGGCAAGCGCAGCGAGGCGCGCGCGGCTGGGCGGGTCATAGTACAGACCGGCCGTCATGGGGGCGTGCCCCGAGCGACATCGTTCAACGCTCACCTCCTAGCGCCGGTCCCGCGGCTCGATCCAGTCGAGTCCCAGGACGGCGAACAGATCGGACTCCTCCGGCGTCTGCAGCGGCGCGCCGCCCGCCCTTTCCACCACCCGCCAGTCGCGGAAGTGGAGATGCGGCGGGCAGTAGCCGCCGGCCGGGCGCGCGGTGACCAGCTGCCGGCTGAAGTCCGCCGGCCCGGTACGGATCGCTAGCGTTGCGCCCCACTGGGCCGCGTCGCAGGCGTAGATGTCGATGGCGATGCGGCCATCCTCAGGCGCTGTCGGGTAGAGGTAGCCCCACTTCAGCTTCCGTCCCCACGACTCGTGGCCAAGCTTGTTCAGCCGGGGCGCCAGCCGACCTTCGGCCCGCAAGCGGTTGCACAGGTCGTGGAGGTAGTCGGGCGCCTCGCCGACAGCATTGCCGAACAGGTCGACGGCCTGAGCGCCGCGGCGCGGGACGGCCACCACCTCGATGTCTCCCACGTCCGGCGCCTCCCGGCGGATGCTCCCCGCCACCTCGATCCGCTCGCAGGCGGGCCCCAGCAACACCAAGGCGATGTCCGCCGCCATGCGCGCTTCGACGAGCGGGATGCGCACGCCCTCGCTCACGCGCCAGCGTCCTCTCGGCGGGGCAGCGTGACCAGCGGGCCGAGGGCTACCACCTGGCGCCACGCACCGCGGGCCCGGCGTCGGCGGCACGCGCGCCAGCTTCGCCACGCCGCCAGGCAAGCCAGCGCCAGGCAGCCCGGCGCGAGAGCGGCAACGGCGTAGGCGGCCAGGACGGACACTTCGGCGGCCGTCACGCCGGCACCGCCGATCGCGTGAGCACAACTGCGCCGAGCCCGCTGTTGACAAGCGCCCAAGCGTTCGGCACGCCGTAGGCGACAAGGGCTATCGCCGCCCCGCAGTTGTGCGCCGCGCGCTCGCCGTCGAGACGGTGAAAGTGCGGTCGGCCGCGGACGAAGGCCACTGCATCGGCCACACCCCAGACGTACTTGAACCACGGCCCCGTCTCGGTGCGCGCCGGCAGCAGGGCGATGCCGTTGCCATGCGCGGCGAGCTTGGCCAGCCAGCGATCCACGCCGCGCCCGAACGGCGGATTCATCCACACCCGACCGCTCCACGGCTGCGCGAGCCCGTCATCGACCACCGTCAGCATCGTCTCAGCCGTCTTCCACGGCGAGTTCACTGGCGCACACGGGTCGAGGTCGAACGCGCCGAGAGCACGCAAGAGAGCCGGAGGCGTCAGCCACTCGGCTGATCCGCAGCAGGGGTCAAAGTGAGGAGCGGGGATACTCACGCCGCCACACCGAACAACGGCAGCGCGGCGAGTGGAGCGGCCTTCGCCGTCTGACCGCCCACCTTCAGCGGCGGCAGCTTGGCCCAGTCGACGTCGTCGCCCTTCCAGCCCAACGCGCGCTCGATCTCCATTATCGCCGGCCAGTCAAGGCCAAACTGCTCGCCGATCTCGCGGCGCAGGTCGTCTGCCTCCACCTCCAAGTCGTCTGCTTCGTCTCGCAGGCCCTCTGCCTCGCTAGCTAGGTCACGCGACTTGCAGAGGGCCGCCGCTACCGCGCGCCGCGCTTCGTCCAACCCGTCCGGCTCGCGCAAGGGGCGGATGCCCATGTGGCACTCCCAGCACACCGGAGTCGCCGGCGGGCCGTACTCGTCGGCCACGGTCGCCAGGGCACACTCGCAATTCGTGCATGTCTTCATCGATCGTCTCCGGTGGGCGCGCGGCCCCGCGGCGAGCTCACCGCCAGCCGCAGGGCCGCGCGCACGACTCGTCGCTAGTGCTCGTCCGCCACCGGCACGAGCGGCACGTAGCCGCCCTCCGCGGTCCACATGCCCGGCGGCTGCTCGCGGGCGTACGCCACGCCGCCCAGGCACACCGAGATGTCCCGCGCGAGCAACTGCGCCGACGTCTCGTCCGGCCCCTTCACCACCGCCACGTTGTTCTCGCCGATCGTCGCCTCGTACTTCTGGCCGGCCACGGTCACGGTGAACGTCGCCGCGTCGACCACCTCCACCTCGACGCCCCACTCCCCGGCGCCCAGCGGCGCGAAGAACACGGCCAGCGTGTTCGCGTCCAACAGCGGCGCGTCGGCGCACGGCGCGCCCGCGCTCGCCTCCACGCTCAGCGCGTGGACCGTCTGCGGCCCGCCGTCCGCCGCCCACGTGAGCGCCGTCACGGCGACCAGCGCCGTCACCGCCATCGCCCACCCCGCCGCCCAACCCTTCAGCCCGAACATCGGCTCCTCCTTCTCGTGTCGATCGACTAGCTCGCCCCTCGGCTCACCTCAGCCGGCGGGACGTCGATCACTCAGCTGGGCACTGCCTCGAACAGGCGCGCCATCACCGCGGCCCCGGCTCGCGCCCGCGCCGCCTTGATCACTACTCGCTCGCGCTGAGGCGGAACCCGTCGCGTCGGGCGGCATGCCACGGTGGCCGGCACCCCAAGGGCGGCGAGCGCCGGAATGCCGTCCTGCACGATCTGCCCGAACGCCGGCCGCGTCAGCCCCGCGGGCGCCGCAGGACGCGCGGGACGGCTCCGCGGGCTCGCGCTGAAGTCGCCCGCGAAGATCGCCGCCATGACCCTGGCGGTCGCTTCGTCCGGGCACGGCCACAGCAGCGGGTAGCTCCGCAGGCAGTCCTCACGCGCCGTCACCCGGTAGCGGTAGGCTTGCGTGCCGTCGTCGTTCACGATGGGCACCCAGACACGCCCGCCCTTGTGGATGAACTCCGGCATGGCTCTCCTCCTCGCCGTTCACCGCATCGGGAATCGCGCCGATCTGGCCCTAGTGCTGGCCACCGACGTGGAAGTGCTCCCCGTAGAGGCACCGGTAGGTCTTGAACTTGCGACCCGGCAGCGTCGCCGCCAGGCGGTCACGCTCCCGCACCGCGGCGGAGCGCGTGGGCCACGGGACCTTGCCCTCGCACATGCGGGCCCGCAGATCGAGGTCGGCCTCCGGATCGGTCGGCCGTCCGCTCTTGCGGCGCGCTGGCTTCGAGCTGACCTCCGGCGGCGCTTCCGCCAGCTCGAAGCCGCACAGCGCCATCGACTCTTCCCAGAGCATTCGCAGCACCGCCTTGCCCACGATGCGCAGCGCCCGGCCGTGCTGGTGCGAGGCGGACAAGGGCGAGCCCGCGGGCGCCGGGCTGCCAGCAGGCCCGCAGCGCTCGCACGGCGCCGAATGGACGGCCGCGGCGTACTTCGCGCGCGCGTCGTCGTAGGCGCGGCGCAGCACGTAGCCTTCGCCCTCGCACGTGCAGTCCGGCGGCGGCGGTGTCCAGCCGGCTACGTCGGCTTCCGTCGCCGCCCGGCTGGCCGCCGTGCACGCCTTGCAGCGCAGCTTTAGCCCCTGCGCTGCGATCAACCACACCCGCTTGCGGGCCGACTCGCTCCAGTTCGACCGCTGCCCGCGCCGACGACGCGGCGCGACGCCGGGGACGGCGCAGTCTGATCGGGCATCGGACCCACTATGGCCATCCCCGGCGCCACCGGCCTGCACAACGTGCATGCCGCAGTACGCCCGCAGCTCGCCCAGGCGGCGCGGCCGTTGGTGGACCGCGTGCCACGCCGGGTTGCCGATGAGCGACAAGAGCCGCGCCGCCTGGCGCAGGCCCAGCCCCTTCGTCCGCTCGACCAACGCCCCCAGCGGGTGCGCCTTCATGGCCTTCGCGAGCCCGGCCGCCACGCGGTCCTCGACGGCCTGCGTCTCCTCGACCAGCAGGCGCATCGCCACCACCTCGGGCTGCTCCGGGTCGACGCCCAGCGTCGCCGTGAACGCCCGCAGGCGGTTGCTGGCGGCGATGCGGGCCGACTCCAGATCGTCCAGCACGCTGGCCAGCAGCAGCAGCCTGGCATCGGCGACGCGCCAGGCGTGGGCGGGGACGAGCGGCGCCGCCAATTTGGGATCCGCTTGCCCGTCGGCCCCCCGCCCCCGCCTCTCACCGCTCCCGCCCGGCGCATAACACAGAGGCCCATCGGCCGAGTGACCCGTAGCCGGTTCGGAAGACGGCAAAGCCGCGCGGCGCAGCGTTCTACTGCCGGGCGCCGAGACGCGCATGGCCGCGCCGCGCAGCCGAGGAGTCAGGGCGGGCGCCACACCAACATTGGGCATGTCGGCCGACAGTTGAATGGGCGCCTCGCCCAGACCCGCCCCGGCAGCCGACGCGTGTAGCTCGGGCTGACCGCCGGAAGTAGAACGGTCGGCCGCCAGGGCGGGCGAGCGGCGAGCGCGCGCGCGACCAACGGCAGGCAGTCCTCTATTGGCGCGCTCGCCGCTCGCCCCGCCAGGCGCTACTGGGATGGAGGCCGCAACAGCCATGGCCGGCGGGACGCGATGCGCTTGGGCGGCGCCGGTAGTAGGGCCGCGCCGGCTCATGACCACACCTCGGAGAACTTCTGAGGCGCCACACGCTCCAGGTCAGCCACCGTCTCGGCCTCGTACAAGGCCATGAGGTCGGCCAGCGCCGCGCACGCGCCCGAGCGCCGGAGCGCCTCATCGGCGCTGGCGGCGTAGTAGGTCGACGCCTGCCGCAAGTCGGACGGCGTGCAAAGGGCCAGCACCTTTGATCGGCCGGCGCCCGTCGAGACGACCACGCGCTGACTCGACAGCACGTCGGAGAGGTTCTCCCACCGTGACGGCTTCGGGCTCGACGCGCCCGCACTGCTCTTCGCGCGGTCCGCGGCCGACGGCATCGCCGCCCCCACGCTGCCGCTGGCGCGTGCACTCAGCAGCTCGGCGAGCGCCGCCCGCAAGGCGGGCCGCAGCTCGTCATCCGTCGTCAGCAGCACGGCGGTGCGCGCCACGTCTGCACTGGCGGCGCTGCCACCGGCCACGCCGCGCGCGGCTGCGAGGCGCGCAGCGAGGTCAAACGCCCCCGGCCCCGCCAGCTCGGCCGCCGCCGATGCCCCTCTGGCCGTGAGGCGGTACGCGCCCCGCTTGTCGGCCTCCGCCAGGCGCAGCGTCACGAGCGCGGCCATCTCGCCCTCGGTCAACCCGCTGACCGTGAGCGGCATGTAGGTCATGTGCTCGGCGTCGGCTCGCGCAGCGAACCGGCCCAGCACCTCGACGGGGTCGACGCGCGCCGCGGTCACCGGCATGCCGCACCGCCACTGCGGACGCGGTCCGCGCACGCGACGCAGCTCAGACCCGCCGGCACGCGCGGCTTGGAAAGGCCGCCCGTCTCCGCGCGCAGCTCGCCGCCGGGCGGCACCTCGATGACCATCACCACCTGGTCGTCGGCGCCGATCGGCGCCCCGCACAGGTAGCAGCAGGACAGGTCTGGTGGGGCGATCGTGCCCACGTCTCGCCTACCTTCCGCGTGTGCGCCGCAGCGCATCGAGCGCCTGAGCCGCTTGCTCCGGCGACTGAGCCACCACCGACGGGCCGCGCCACTGCCACAGCCATTCCTGCTGCGCAGGGGTCAGCACGCCGCCCTCGCTCTTGACCTCCAGCGGGCAGCACCAGCCCGCCCCCAACACGCCCCGCACCTTGGGGCTCGGCGCGAACGGCAGGCCGCCACCGATGCCCACCAGGAGGTCCGGCAGTCCGGGCACGACCGCCCCAGCCGCCGACAGGTCCACCACGGACCAGCCGAACGCGCGCAAGCCCTCCACCACGTCGGTGTGCGCGCTGTCGACACGCGCGGCGCGGCGCGCCACTAGAGCGTCCCCGCCATGTCTTCACCGCGCCAGTCCGTTGCGCCCACCTGGTCACTCCGCTTCGCGTCTGAGCACAGGATACAGAACACATGTCCGGGTGGCAAGTCCTGCGGGTGGCAGGCGGTGACATCATGCGCCACGCGATGACGCGCCGTCGTCGCCGCGATGGCGCTCGACCACCTCCAGCAGGCGCGAGACGGTGAGGGCGTACCACCCCTCGGAGAGCAGCACGACGCCGCGCTCCTCCAGCTCGGCCCGGAGTGTCGCGATCAGGTCGTCGGTCAGGCTGGCAGCGTCAGGGTCGGCAGGTGGGGCCGGCACCTCGTCGCCGCGCATGGCGCGCTGCAGCTCGCGCACCGTCCAGCCGTTGTCGGCGGCGCGATCGAGCCACTCGTCGGCCTCATCCGGCGCCCGCCCGCGAAGCGCGTTCACGGCCGTCAGGTGCGAGCGGTCCAGGCCGCGACGGTGCCACGCATCCCGCTCGGCTCGATCGGGCCAGCGTTCGCCCGTCGTGCGCAGGTTGCGCCACGTGCCTGGCGCCAGCATCGGCTCACCACCTGGCCGAGTGGGCAGGTGCTCGATCCAGTCGTCGCCATGGATCTGACTCACCAGGACCGCCAGGTCGCACAGGCGCCAGTCCGCCGCATCGCCGCCGAGCACGACGGCGCGCGCATGGGCCGCCAGGTCCGGCTCCAGATCGGCCAGCTGACCGTCGAAGTCCTCGACGGGGCGAAGGCCCAGGTCGTCGCCGACCATCCGCGCCGAGTGCGCGTGCCCCGTCTCGCCGTCCACGGCGACGATCACTGCCTCGGCAGGCTGCTGCGGATGCGTCACGCCGCACGCTCCTCACGGGCCAGCAGCCGCAGCACAGCGTCGTTGTACCGCTGCTCCAGCGCGGTCGTGTCGTGGCCGCCAGCGCGCGCAGCCTCGACGCGGCGCGGGTCCAGGTTGTCCCGCAGGTCGGCCAGCTTCACGGCGCGCGCGATGGCGTTCGTGGCCAGGCGGTCGATGTAGTCGCGGTACGACTCGCCGTCACGCCGGGTAAGCGCGTCGACCGCCGCCAGGGTCGCGGTGCAGAAGCCGCCAGCGGCGAGCCCGTCCAGCGTGACGTGCGTGTCCTCGACAAGGTCGTGCAGGCACGCTGCCGGCGCGGCGTCCAGCCCGACCGCGGCGGTCACGCGCTCGACGTGCTCGATGTACGGCCGCCCGGCCTTGTCGACCTGGCCGTAGTGCAACACCTGCGCGAGCACGCGGGCGGCCAGCAGCTCGGAAACGGTCGACATGCTCACTGGTCGCCATCCTCGCTGTCGCCGCCGGCCGCCTGCGGCTCGTCGGACGGCACGTCGGACGGCTCAACCGGCTCGGCCTCGGGCGCCTCCAGCCAGTAGGCCCCGTACTGAGCCCACCAGCGGCGCGTCGCCTCGACCATCAGGTCGCCGCGGCGGGCCAGCTCGCGCTTGTAGGCGGCGCGCTGCTTGGGGGTCATCGTGCTGCCGTCCGGCGCG
This sequence comes from uncultured Piscinibacter sp., assembly GCF_937952055.1. GTDB lineage: Bacteria > Pseudomonadota > Gammaproteobacteria > Burkholderiales > Burkholderiaceae_C > Piscinibacter. Next base: position 3,355 of record NZ_CALFYO010000017.1, on the reverse strand, counting down.
GCGTCCACCATGCGCAGGAGCTCGCCCCAGCGGCGGTCCGCCGAGCGCTCGTAGGTGCGCAGCAGCGTCGCCGCGAGGAACAGGACCAGCGTCGGGCACGGGTGCTCCGTCGGCGCCGGCTCGACGGCCCAGCGCTCGGGCAGGGCCGTGTCGGGAGCCGCGTCTGCGGGCACGGCAACCGGCCGTGGTGCGGCAGTGCGGCGCGCGCGGCGCTCGGCGGATCGGGAGCGGGCCGCCAACAAGGGCATCGAGTCACCTGACATCACCATCACCTCCATCTTCGAATCGGCCAGAGAGCTATGCAGCGCGACGCGCCGCGTCGAGGTACGACCGGACGAGCGCGTAGTCACCCTTCGTCGCGGCCAGCATGTCGTCGACCTTCAGCGGCAGGCTCGCCACCACACCACCGCGGATCGCCGTCGAGATTGCCCGTGCCTCCGAGTAGGCGTCGGGATCCAGCGCAACCACGACGCGCCGGAAGTGATCGAACCGCTGTGCCCACTCCGGTCGCCAAGCACTTTTGGAGGCCAGCGCGACGACCATGCCCTCGCCGACGTTGAACAGGGACATCGCCTTCTTGGCGCCCTCGACGACGATGCAGTAGTCGCGCCCCATGCTTGGCTGCAGCGCGACGTCGTTGAACAGCTGGGGCCGCGAGCCGTGGATGAACTCGTAGCGCCGGTCCCGCCCGTCGGGCCCAGGGAACGAACCGTCCAGTGCGCGCAGCTGGACGGCATCCAGTCGCCAATCGCCGTCGCCGTCACTCCCTGCCTGCCAGCCGCGCCATGGGATGACGAGCGCGCGCACGCCCCGGTAGGTCACCACGCCGAGGTCGAAGTAGTCGCGGGCGATCCAGCCGACGCCCTCGGCAGCCAGCCGTGCTTGCAGCGCCTCGTCGGCATCCATCGCGGCGCGGCAGGCAGGAAGGCGTGCGCCCCAGTCGGCCGCCATGCTCTCGCGCGCTGTCTCGCGACGCATGTGCTCGCGGGCCGCGGCGGCTGTCACTTCGATGCGGATCGCCTCGATGCGCTCAGGCTGCAAGTCGGCGAACCCGTGATCACGAGCCAAGGTGTCAACCGCTTCGCGGAACGTCAGGCCATCACGGGCGATGAGGTAGTCGATGACCGTGCCGCCCTTTGGTCGGCAGCCGCGGCACATCCAGCCCGGTGGCAGGCCCTCCGACGGCCGGCCCTGAGGTCGGCAGGTAAAGCGGTCCGTCCCGCCACAGAAGGGGCACGGACCCGCCCAGCTGCCGCCGTCGCTCGCACTCTCCCGCCGGAGGGTGGTGTCGCGCATGACGATTTCCAGCAGCGGCGCCGTCTGCTTGAGCACGTCCAGGTCGATGTCGGTCACGTCGGGGGTGCGCTTGACGATCATGAGTGCCACCCCTGCGCCGGAACGGGCACCGAGTGGTAGCTCTTCTCTCTCACGTCAGCCTCGATGGCCCAGCGTCCGAAGCCGTGAAAGCCGCGCTGCTTGAAGAGCGAGAGCACCGTGAACCCCGGCGTAATGGCCTCAGGCGGGTATGTCAGTCCGTCCACTTCGAGCCCGTCAACCCAGCGCCCGGCGCCCTGCCGCGCCGGCATCCAGACGGACATCAGCACGTCGGCGTCCTGCCGCGGCTGGTTCGAGCCCAGGATGTCGGAGTCGGTCGGGATCGGAATCGACCGCGTGTCGACGGTCTGCTTCGCCTGCGCCGCGCAGACGACTGGGATGCCCAGCGTGCGGGCGATGCGCTTCAGCTGCTTGGAGACGTTGGCGATGCGGATCCGCTCTTCAGACTCGGTTCGCTCGCGAAGCTCCGACGCGAACAGCTGCAGGTAGTCCACGAACCATGCGGTCGGGAGCATCCCGTGGTCAGCCTCCAGCTGGCGAATCTCGCGGTATGCCTGCTCGACTGTCAGATTGGGCAAGTCCTCCAACATGCCGGCCGACACTTCGGCCTCGTCGTAGCCCTGGTAGTAGATCGGCCACCCCAGCGCGCTGTAGAGCAGATGGCGGCGGTACGCCTCCCGGTCGTGCCGGCGCTCCATCACCTCGATCTGCGTTGCCGGGGCGCCGGTGATACTCGCGTGGACCTCGTGCTCGGGATCCTCCAGCGACGTAAAGAGCACGTACGCCTTGGACGCCGCGCCGTCCACAACTCCGCCGCGCTTCTCCTCGTCGCGCATCGCCTGTACGCGCCAGCACTCGCGGCGCGCAAGGTGCACCAGAGACATGCTCTTGCCGTGCGACGGCAGCCCGACGAGGTAGATCAGCTTGCCGGCCCACATGGTCCGCACCGTGGCGTCGACCACGGGGATCCCCCACGTCAGCGCGGGCAGCGATCCGCTGGCCACCTGCTCCTCGAAAGCCAGCGCGCGAGTCGCCACCTCTGCGGCAGACTTGGTGTACACCCGGTTCCGCGGCGTCTCCGGGTGCACCGCGACAATGTCGGCGCGCGGCGGCGTTCCCATCAGTTGCCACCTTCCCGCTGGACGAGGCGACGGTAGTGCGGGTTGCGCACCATCTCGTCGTACTCGGTGTACGGCTGGTCGAGATTCAGCGGACCGCGCCGCGGCGGCAGTCTGCGGAGGATGTCATCCATGGGACCGTTGGGCTGGTCCAGGTTCAGCGGCCGGCGAACCTTGGGCTTGGCAAGCGGGCTGTCCTTCAGCCATCGCCGCGCGGTCCGAACCACGTTGTTCTCCGTCACGCCGGACCACAGCGGCTCTCCGGACTCGGCGAAAGTCGCTGCTCGCTTGTCCGCCACGAAGCACTTCCAGGTCTCGATCGCAGCGGCGATGTCATCGTTGCAGTGCTGACCGAACACGCCAGCCAGCGTGCCGTAGGTCGCTCGCACCGCGCCCAGCTTGCCGGCCTGGCGGCTCTTCCAGGCGTTCGGATCGCCGGCAACGTCATCGGCAGCTAGCGCAAGGAACTCCGCCCAGCTTGGAAGGCCGCGGCTGCTCGCGGTTTGCCCATCGACCGACGGGTCGGAGTCTGAACTGACGGCCACGGGGTCAGCAGTCCCGCCATCGCTCGGCAAGCGGCCAGGCTCGTCGGCCAGGGTGCCAACGGCGGTCGCGGCGGAGGCGGCTGGCTCGCGCTGGCCGGTGCCCGCGCGAGTGCTCGCGTGCTCTCGGTCGGGAGGAACAGCTTCAGCTGTTCCCTGGTTGGATGGTTGGAATGGAGGGGGGGAGAAATCTGAACGCGCGTGGGGGGAACCAGCGACAGAGGTGGCGGAAACCCCGGAAAAGGCGGAAAGGTCGGACGCCGAGACACCTTTTCCGCCTTTTCCGCCTTTCTTTGGATCGCCTTCGGAAACCCCGGAAAAGGCGGAAAGGTCGGACGCCGAGACACCTTTTCCGCCTTT
>NZ_CALFYO010000016.1 GCF_937952055.1 uncultured Piscinibacter sp. | reverse complement strand
GCACGATGAACAACTTCACCTTCGGCAACGCGCGCCACCAGTACTACGAGACGATCTCGGGCGGCAGTGGCGCGGGACCGGGCTTCGACGGCACGAGCGTAGTGCAGACGCACATGACCAACTCGCGCCTGACCGACCCCGAGGTGCTGGAATTCCGCTTTCCGGTGCGGCTGGACAGCTACGCGATCCGTGCCGGTTCGGGAGGGGCCGGCCGGTGGAAGGGCGGCAACGGCGGCACCCGCCGCGTGCGCTTCCTCGAAGCGATGACGGCATCGATCCTCTCCAACGGCCGCACGCACGGGGCCTTCGGCATGGCCGGCGGGCAGCCGGGGCAGCCGGGGGCGAACCGCGTCGAGCGTGCCGACGGCCGCATCGAGCGACTGGGCCACATCGGCTCGGTGCAGATGGAACCGGGCGACGTGTTCGTCATCGAGACGCCCGGCGGCGGCGGCTACGGCACGCCGGACTGATCCGCGCCGATGCTCCCGACGCTGCTGCTGAAACTGACGCTGGTGGCCGCGTCGGTGCTGCTGGCCTCGCTGGCGGCGAAGCGCTTCGGCCATGCGGTCGGCGGCACGCTCGCCGGGCTGCCGATGATCGCCGGGCCGATCATGGGATTCGTGCTGCTGCAGGCCAGCGTGCAGGACGTGCGGGACATCGCACTGGCAACGCTGGTGTGCCTGCCGGCGACGGTCGTGCATCTGCTCGTCTTCGCCTGGAGCGCGCTGCGCTGGCGCTGGCCGGTGTCCCTGCTGCTGGCCAACCTGGCCTTCTTCGCCGCCGGGGCGTTGCTTGCGCTGCTGCCGCTGCCGCCCGTGCTGGCGTGCGGGCTCGCGCTGGCGGCGCTGGCTCTCGGCGCCGCCGCCATGCCGCGTCTGCCGGTGCGGCCCGGTGCGGTGGCCATTCCGCGGCTGGAGCTCGTCTGCCGTGTGGCCGTGGCGGTGCTGGTGGCCTGGCTGATCATGCGCAGCGCCGGTGTGGCGCCCGCGGCGGTCAGTGGCCTGCTGCTGGCCGTGCCGATCGCCGGCAACGTGCTGCCCTGCTTCACGCTGCCGCAGCATGGTGCCGCGGCCACGGTGGCGTTGCTGCGCGGCTTCGTGCACGGGCTGACGGGTTTCGCGGCGTTCTTCGTCGTGCTCTGGCTCGGCCTCGGCCAGTGGCGCGAAGGCAGCGCCTATGCAGCGGCCTGGGTGGCGGCGCTCGTCGGCGCGAGCGGTCTGTCGGCCTGGCAGCAGCGCCGCATGGCGAGGGCGGCATGACGACGGCGTTGAGCATCGTCGTGCCGGTGCTCGACGAGTCCGGGGGGATCGCCGCCACGCTGCGCGCCCTGGCGCCGCTGCGCGCACGCGGTGCCGAGGTGATCGTCGTCGACGGCGGCAGCCGCGACGACACGGCGGCACTGGCGCGGCCGCTGGCCGACCGCGTCGTCGACGGCCCGCGCGGCCGCGCGCGGCAGATGAACGCCGGCGCGGCGCTGACGAACTCGCCGTGCCTGCTCTTCCTGCATGCCGACACCCGCCTGCCCGAAGGCGCCGACGCGGCGATCGCCGGCGCCCTGGCCACGCACGCGCAGGCCTGGGGCCGCTTCGACGTGATCATCGAGGGTCGCTCGCGCATGTTGCCGCTGATCGCCGCGCTGATGAATCGCCGTTCGCGCTGGAGCGGCATCGCCACCGGCGACCAGGCGATGTTCATGACCCGCGCCGCCTTCGATGCGGCCGGGGGTTTCCCCGATCAGCCCTTGATGGAAGACATCGAGCTGTCGATCCGACTCAGGCGCATGCGCCGCCCCATCTGCCTGCGCGAACGCGTGATCACCTCTGGCCGCCGCTGGGAGCAGCGCGGCGTGTGGCGCACCATCGTGCTGATGTGGCGGCTGCGCCTGCTCTACGCGCTCGGCGTCGGCGCCGATAGACTGGCCCGGTGGTACCGCTGAGTTCCGGCTGCGCCGTGATCGTGATGGCCAAGGCTCCAAGGGCGGGCCTGGCCAAGACGCGGCTGATCCCGGCGCTGGGCGCCGAGGGCGCGGCGGCGCTGGCGCAGCGGATGCTGCGGCACAGCGTCGCCGAAGCGCTCGCGGCCGACGTGGGGCCGGTGACGCTGTGCGCCGCGCCGGACCTGACGCATCCCGTCTTCCGCGAGCTCGGGCAGGATCCCCGCCTCACGCTGGCGGTGCAAGGCGAAGGCGACCTCGGGGCGCGCATGCTGCGTGCGCTGCAGCGCATGCTGGCTGGGCACGAGTGCGCCCTGCTCATCGGCACCGACGCGCCGGACCTCGACGCCGCCTGCCTGCGTGCCGCGCGTGCGGCGCTGGCCACACACGATGCCGTGCTCGTGCCGGCCCACGACGGCGGCTATGCGCTGATCGGCCTGCATCGCGCCGAGCCGCGCCTGTTCGAGGCCCTGCCCTGGAGCACGCCGCAGGTGCTGGCGCGCACGCGCGAGCGGATGCGCGAAGCCGGCCTGCGCTGCGCCGAGCTGGCGCCGCTGCACGACATCGACGAGCCGGGCGATCTGGTGCACCTCGCCGGCCGGGGCTGGCCGTGAGCTTGGCCGCCTCGCTGCGCACCGCATTGCGCGACGCCCGCTCGCCCTGGGCCGGGGCGACGCTGGAGGCGCTGCCCGACAGCGGCCTGGCCCACGCTCACTTCCGCCTGGCCGGCACGGGCGTGCTGGCGCGCCTGCCCAAGCAGAGCCAGATGGACCTGCGCGCCGCGGACAACCTGGCCTACCAGGCCGCGTGCTTCGAGCGCGCCTCGGCCAGTGGCCATGCGCCGCGGCTGCACGGCGTGCTGCCGCCGTCGCCGGCACTGCCGCGCGGCGCCTTGCTGGTCGAGGAGATCATCGGCCGGCCGGCACGGCTGCCCGGGGACCTGATGGCCATCGCCGATGCCCTGGCCGCCATCCACGCGCTGCCGCTGCCCGACGCAGGCACGCGTGCGCCGCTGCTCGACCCGCCCGATCCCCTCGCCCTGCTGCGCGACGAGATCGAGGCGCAGGCCGTGCACTTCGACGCCGCCGGCCTCGATGCGGCCAGCCGTCGCGCCATCGACGCGCAGCGCGCCGCGCTCGCGGCATGCTGCGCGCGCATCGAGCGGCCGCCGAAGCGGCTGATCGCCTTCGACGCCCACCCAGGCAACTTCCTGCTGCGCGAGGATGGCCGCGCCATGCTCGTCGACCTGGAGAAGGCGCGCTACAGCCTGCCGCCGCTGGATCTGGCGCATGCCAGCCTCTACACCTCGACCACCTGGGTCCTCGCCATCTCGGCCGTGCTCACGCCGGCGCAGGTGCGGGGTTTCCAGGCGCGCTGGCTGCAGCGCTGCGCGGGCGGCGACGCCTGGCGCGGCTGGCTGCTGCCGCTGCGCAGCGCGATGTGGCTGTGGTCGGTGAGCTGGTGCGCCAAGTGGCGCGTGCTGGCGTCGCGACCGGCGAGGCAGGGCAGCGACGGCGAGGACTGGTCGGCCGAGCGCAGCGAGGCGGTGCTGGTGGCCCATGTGCGCTCGCGTGTCGACGACTACCTGTCGGCGCAAGGCGTGCAGCGCGTCGTCGACGAGCTGGCAGCGCTCGCCGCGTAGACTCGCGCGTCCGTGCGAAGCACCAGGAGACCTGCGCTTGAAGTTCCAGATGGCCCCGAACTCGCTGTTCGCGATCCTGCTGCGTTCGCCGTGGTGGATCAGCGTGCTCCTCGCCGTGGTGCTCGGTGCGGTCGTCGCGGCGCTGCTGCCCGACCGCTGGCGGGTGGTCGGGGCGCTGTCCGGCTTTCCCTTCCTCGTCGTCGGCGTGGTGGCCTTCGTCAGGCAGTGGCGTCTGCCCAGCGCGGCGGCCGTGGCGCGCACGCAGTCGGCAGTCGCCGCCATGGGCTGGCCGGAGTTTTCCGCCTTGCTCGAGCAGGCCTTCGCGCGCGACGGCTACGCGGTGCAGCGGCGCAATCATGCCGCCTACGACTTCGAACTGGAACGCCAGGGACGGAAGATGCTCGTCAGCGCGCGCCGCTGGAAGTCGGCGCGCACCGGTCTCGAAGCGCTGCGCGCGCTGCAGGCGGCGCGCGAGGGGGCCGGCGTGCCCGATGCGCTGCACATCGGCCTGGGCGAACTGACCGAGAACGCCGTGCCCTATGCCGCCGAGCAGCGCATCGCGGTGTGGCAGGCGGCCGAACTGGCGCAGGCACTGCGCGGCATGCCACTGGCCAGGGGCTGAGGCCGAGCCTCAGCGCGCCTCGCTCGGCGCCCGGCTCAACTCGTTGTTCGCCTCCACCAGCGTGCGCAGCATGCGCATGAACTCGGCGCGCTCGGGCTTGGGCAGCGGCGCGAGGATGCGTTGCTGCGCCTTCTGCATGTCGGGCACCACCGCCGCGAGGAGCGCATGCCCCTCGTCGGTGAGCGTGAGCAGGCGCACGCGCCGGTCGGTCGGCGAGGCGCCGCGCACCAGCAGGCCCCGCGCCTCCAGTCGGTCGACCACGCCGGCAATGGTGGAGGTGTCCAGCCCGATGCTGCCGGCCAGCGTGCGCTGGTCGATGGCGGGGTGGTTGGCCACCGTCTGCAGGGCCGCGTACTGCACCGGCGTGATGCCGTGCGCCTCGGTTTCCTGCAGGAAGATGGCCACCGCGATCTGGTGCAGGCGCCGGATGTGGTGACCCGGCAGCACGTCGATGTCCACCGGCGGGGGGCTGTTCTTCTTCATGCCGCTCGAAGTTCCCAGAGAAGGCCACGACGGGCCGCAGGCCATGCTATCACTGCGCTGAGCCTGAGCAGGCTGACGCTCAGCATGCGAATCAAAGGGACCGCTGGCGGCCGGGCGCCTGGAGGTCCCTCAGCGCCCCGGCGACACTCGGCGCACGGCGCTCAGCGGGCCGGCAGGGCGCGAAAGAAGGCCCGGAAGATCGCGTCGCGCTGCACGGCGTGGGCCTCGCGCATCGGGTGCCGCGTCGCGTCGGCCTGCCAGCGCTTGTCGTCGCGCAGGCGGGGCGTGCGCACGACGCCGCTGGCAACCCAGTCCGGCTCGATCAGCCAGGCGATGTTGATGAGGTCCCAGATCACCCAGGAGTGCGCCTCGAAGCTGTCGATGCCCAGCAACTCCCACAGCGGGTTGTGGGTGTAGAGATCGAAGAGGTGGTCGCCGATGGCGCCCCGGCCCTTCACCCAGCGCTCCATCTCGGGCAGGGACAGGCGCAACTGCGCGCCGACGTGGAAGCCGGGCAGATAGACATGCGGCACACCGCTGTCGAGCAGCCACTGCGAGGCGAGCAGGTCCTGCTCGAGATTGAACGAGTGATTGGGGTGCGGCGCGTGCGACGGGTAGCCGCTGGTCCACACCACGACGATGCGCCCGGCGATGGCCGGTTCGAGCAGCAGCGCATTGGCCACGTTGGTGGCGCAGCCGATCGCCACGACATACAGCGGCTCGTCCTCGGGCGTGGCCAGGGCGGTGGCGATCAGGTGGTCGGTGGCCTCGCTGCGCTCGGGCGCGTCCAGCGAGTCCAGGTAGCGCGTGGAGCCGCGCCACAGGCGGCCACCGGGGTCGAGCCCGAGCGCTTCGAAGACCTGCACGATGGCGGCATGACTGCGCTCCATGCCGATGCCGGGCGGGTCGAACTGCCGGTGCTGCTGCAGGCGCAGTTGCGGCCGGCGGTGCGCGAACGAGTAGGGCGTGGCGTACACCGCCTCCACCTGCAGCCGCTCGGGCACGCGCAGCGCCCAGGCGATCGCGAACGGGTCGTCGATCTCGTTGGCGGCGTCGGAGTCGATGACCACGCGCACGCGGCCTGCCCGCGGTGCGAGTCGGGCGTGGTACCAGGCGTCGTGGCGCAGCATCGGCGTGGGCATGCGCAGATTCTGGTCGATGCGCCGGCCGGCGGGTGATGGCGCACGCCCTGCCGCAGCGCGAGGCTGCGCCCTTGTCGCTGAAAGATTCCGTGCCCGCCAGCCGACACAGGCCGATCGCCGCCGCAGCCGCGCACGTCCGCCGGGCCGAGCACGGGCCGATACACTGCGGCGCACCCGCCACACGACCGTCTCCAGCCGATGCCTCAGCCGATCTCCCGCCGCCGCCTGCTCGCCGCCACGGCCCTCGCACCCTGGCTGCCTGCCGCCGCGGCGGCCGACCCGGCAGCCTGGGCGCGCCTCGAGCGCGCCGCGCGCGGGCAGACGGTCTACTTCAATGCCTGGGCCGGCAGCGAGCGCGTCAACGCCTACCTGCAGTGGGCGGCTGGCGAGGTGGACACGCGCTTCGGCGTGAAGCTCGAGCATGTGAAGCTCGGCGATACCGCCGAACTGGTCAAGCGCGTGCGGGCCGAGAAGCAGGCCGGCCGCACCCGGGACGGCAGCGCCGACATGGGCTGGATCAATGGCGAGAACTTCCTCGCCATGAAGCGCGAGGGCCTGCTGTTCGGACCGTTCGCGGAGGCGCTGCCGAACTTCGCGCTGGTCGATGTGATCGGCAAGCCGACCACGCGCATCGACTTCTCCGAGCCGGTCGAAGGTTACGAAGCCGCCTGGGGCATGGCGCAGTTCACCTTCTATGGCGACGGCAAGCGCGTGCCGCAGCCGCCGCAGAGCCTGGGCGAACTGATCGGCTTCGCACAGCGCCATCCCGGCCGCTTCACCTACCCCAAGCCGCCCAATTTCCACGGCACCACTTTCCTCAAGCAGGTGCTGCTGGAGGCTGCCGCCGACCCTCAGCCTTTCCAGGCGCGCGCGCCGGCCGACACGGCGGCACTGCTCGCGCCGCTGTGGCGCACGCTCGACACCCTGCACCCGCTGCTGTGGCGCCAGGGCCGGCAGTTCCCGGCGAACAACGCGGCGATGCGGCAGATGCTCGCCGATGGCGAGCTCTACATCACGCTGACCTTCAATCCCAACGAGGCAGCCAACGAGATCGCTGCCCGGCGGCTGCCCGACAGCGTGGTGAGCTGGCAGCATCGCGGCGGCACGATCGGCAACACGCACTTCCTCGCCATCCCGTTCAACGCGCGGGCGAAGGAGGGCGCGCAGGTGGTGATCAACTTCCTGCAGTCGCCGCTGGCGCAGTCGCGCAAGGCCGACATCCGCCACTGGGGCGATCCGACGGTGCTCGCGCAGGACAAGCTCTCCGCCGACGAGCGCGCGCTGTTCGCTCATGGCACAGCGCCCGGCGCGGTGCTGCAGTCCGCGCCGGTGCTTCCCGAGCCCCACGCGAGCTGGGTCGAGGTGATCGAGCGCGAATGGGCGCGTCGCTACGGGCAGTGAGCGCCGCACCGCCGCTGCGCCGGCGTTCGCGCCCTCGCGGGGCCCGGAGGGCGTCATGAAGTCCGCCGCCCGGGGATGGTGGTGGCCGGCCGGGCTGTTCGCGCTGCCGCTGGTGATCTCGCTGGGGCTGGCCCTGCAGGGCGCCGCCGACGCAGCGGGCTGGGCGCAGCTGTTCGATGACCCGGCACTGCCGCCGGCGCTCGCACTCTCGGTGTGGGTCGGCGCGGTGGCCACTGCAGCGTCGCTGGCGCTGACCCTCGCCCTCGTCACCCACCTGCACGGCAGCGCCGCCTGGGCGCGCATCGAACGGGCGCTCGGCGCCTTGCTCGCCGTGCCGCACGCCGCCTTCGCGGTCGGCCTCGCGCTGCTGCTCGTGCCCAGCGGACTGCTGATGCGCGTGGTGGCGCCACTGGCCGGCTGGGACTCGCCGCCCGATCTCGCCACGGTGCACGATCCGTTCGGCCTCGCCCTGATCCTCGGCCTGGTGCTCAAGGAGGTGCCGTTCCTGCTGTGGAACGTCGCCGCGCAGTTGCGCCCGGTGGCGCAGGCCATGCAGCTGCGCCAGCAGCTGCAGGCTGGCCAGGCGATGGGCTATGCGTCACCGAGCGTCTGGTGGCGCGTGCTCTGGCCCCAGCTGCTGCCGCGCCTGGCGCTGCCGCTGCTGGCGGTGTGGGCCTATGGCGCCAGCGTGGTCGACATGGCGCTGGTGCTCGGGCCGACGCGCCCGCCGACGCTGGCGCAACTGGCCTGGCAATGGCTGCTCGACGCCGACGCCGCGACCAACGCGAAGGGCGCGGCGGCGGCCCTGCTGATCGCCCTGGTGGTGGCGGCCGGGGCCTTGCTGGCGGTGGCCGCCGCTCGCACGCTGCGCCCGTGGCTGCGCGCGCGCCAGTTGCGCGGCGACCGTCCCGTCCACGCACCGCTGGCCGGGCTGATGCGCCCGCTCGCCGGCAGCGGCGCGGTGCTCTATGTCGGCGTGCTGGCGCTGCTCGCGTTCGTCTCGGTGGCCAGCGTATGGAGCTTCCCGTCGCTGGTGCCGCAGACCGTGTCGAGCGACGCCTGGGCCATGGTGTTTCGCAGCCTGCCCACGCTGGGCAATACCGCGCTGATTGGCATCGCTGCCTCCTTCACCGGCCTGGCGCTCGCCATCGCGTGGATGGAAACCGCGCCGGCCGGCTGGGACCGCCGCGCCGCGCCGCTGGTCTTCGCCACCATGCTGGTGCCGGGCGTGCTGCTGGTCAGCGGCCTGTACCAGCTGATGCTGGGGCTGCGTCTGGACGGCCGCCTTGCCGGCCTGTGGATCGCGCACAGCCTGTTCTGCGCGCCCTATGCGCTGGTGGCGCTGGCGCCGGCCTACCGCGGTTTCGACGCGCGCTACGAGCTGACGGCGCGGGCGCTGGGCCGCTCGCGTGCCGCCCTGCTGTGGCGCATCAAGTGGCCGATGCTGCTCGCGCCAATGGCCTCGGCGGCGGCGGTGGGCTTCGCCGTCAGCGTGGCGCAGTACCTCAGCACGCAGTTCGTCGGCGCAGGGCGCCACGCCACCGTCACCACCGAGGCGCTCACGCTCGCCTCGGGCGGCCAGCGCACGCTGCTGGCCGCCTACGCGCTGCTGCAGGCGCTGCTGCCGGCGCTGGCCTTCGGTGCGGCCTGGTGGGTCGCGCGGCGGCAGGCGCGCCGGCTCGGCACGGAGGCGCCCTGATGCTCGAGCTGATCGACGTCGGCGTGGCCACGCCCCAGCGCACGCTGATCCGCGCGCTGTCGGCCCGCGTCGCGCCCGGCGAGGTGCTGGTGGTAATGGGCGAGAGTGGTTCGGGCAAGTCCTCTCTGCTGGCGTACCTGTGCGGCACGCTGGCGCCGGGGCTCACGGCGCAGGGCCGCGTGCGACTGGACGGCCGCGACATCGACGCGCTGCCGACAGCGCAGCGCCGCGTCGGCATCCTGTTCCAGGACGACCTGCTGTTCCCGCACCTGACGGTGATGGAGAACCTGCTCTTCGCGCTGCCCGCCGGGCCTGCCGCCGAACGCCGCGCGCGCGCCGAGGCGGCGCTGGCCGGCGCCGGCCTGGCCGGCTACGGGCCGCGAGCGCCGCACTCGCTGTCGGGCGGGCAGCGCTCGCGCGTGTCCGTGTTGCGCGCGCTGCTCGCCCAGCCGCAGGCGCTGCTGCTCGACGAGCCTTTCTCGCGGCTGGACATGGCCTTGCGCGAGCGATTCCGCGGCTTCGTGTTCGAGCGCCTGCGTGCGCAGCGCATCCCGGCCGTGCTGGTGACGCACGATGCGCACGACGTGCCGGCCGGCGCGCGCGTGATCCTGCTCGACGACGACGCCCGCGAGTCCGGCGATGCTTGACCGCTACGCGATCCGCTGGCTGCGTCCGGCGATGAATGCCGGCGCGAGTGGCCTGCAGCGCCTCGGCGTGCACGCGGACCAGGTGACCTGGGCGGGCTTCGTGCTCGGCGTGGCCGCCGCGGTGGCGATCGTGGCGCAGCAGTTCCTCGCCGGCCTCGCGCTGCTGCTGGCCAGCCGCGCGCTCGACGGACTCGACGGGGCGCTCGCGCGGCGCACCACGCCCACCGATCGCGGCGCCTTCCTCGACATCACGCTGGACTTCCTCTTCTATGCCGCCATCCCGCTTGCCTTCGCGCTGGCGGATCCGCGCGCCAACGCATTGGGCGCCGCGGTACTGCTCGCCGCCTTCGTCGGCACCGGCTCGACCTTCCTCGCCTACGCGGCGCTGGCGGCACAGCGCGGTCAGAAAAGCGTGGCCTATCCGACCAAGGGCTTCTACTATCTGGGCGGACTGACCGAAGCCACCGAGACGATCGCCTGCTTCGCGCTGATGTGTCTGTGGCCGCAGCACTTCGCGGCTTTCGCCTACGGCTTCGCGGTGCTGTGCGGGCTGACCATCGCCACGCGACTCGCCGCCGGCTGGCGCGGACTGCCGCCCTGAACGGACCCGAAGAAGAAGGACACGCATGGACCGCCGCAAGCTCCTCGTCATCGCCGTCGTGCTCGCGCTGGTCGCGGCCTACTTCGCCTTCGACCTCGGTCGGTTCCTCAGCCTGGAATTCGTCAAGCAGCGGCAGGCTGACTTCGCCGCGCTCTACGACAGCCGGCCGGCGCTGCTGATCGGCGCCTATTTCGCGCTGTACGTCGCGGTGACGGCGCTGTCGCTGCCCGGCGCGGCGATCATGACGCTGGCCGGCGGGGCGATCTTCGGCCTCGTCGTCGGCACGGTGGTGGTTTCCTTCGCCTCCAGCATGGGTGCGACGCTGGCCTTCCTCGCCTCGCGCTACGTGCTGCGCGACGGCGTGCGCTCGCGCTTCGGCGCGCGCCTGACCGACATCGACCGCGGCATCGCCAAGGAGGGCGGCTTCTACCTCTTCACGCTGCGGCTCGTGCCGCTGTTCCCCTTCTTCGTCATCAACCTGCTGATGGGGCTGACGACCATGAAGGCCTGGACCTTCTACTGGGTCAGCCAGATCGGCATGCTCGCCGGCACGCTGGTCTACGTGAACGCCGGCACGCAGTTGGCGAAGATCGACTCGCTGCAGGGCATCCTCTCGCCCGCGCTGCTCGGGTCCTTCGTGCTGCTCGGCGTGTTCCCGCTGATCGCGAAGAAGATCGTCGACGGCATCAGGGCGCGCAAGGTGTACGCGCGCTGGGCGAGCGTGAAGCCGAAGTCCTTCGACCGCAACCTCGTCGTCATCGGCGCCGGCGCGGCGGGTCTGGTGACGAGCTACATCGCCGCGGTGGTGAAGGCCAAGGTCACGCTGGTCGAGGGCCACAAGATGGGCGGCGACTGCCTCAACTACGGCTGCGTGCCGAGCAAGGCGCTGATCAAGACGGCGAAGCTGCTGCAGCAGATGCGCGAGTCGCGCAAGTACGGCATCGCCGGCGCCGTCGCGACGGTGGACTTCGCTCAGGTGATGGAGCGCGTGGCCGCGGTCGTGCGCGAGGTCGAGCCGCACGACTCGGTCGAGCGCTACAGCGGCCTGGGCGTCGACGTGGTGCAGGGCCGCGCGACGATCGTCAACCCGTGGACGGTGGAGATCGACCTCGGCGAGGGCCACAGCCGGACGCTGACCGCGCGCAGCATCGTGATCGCCACTGGCGCGACGCCCTTCGTGCCGCCACTGCCGGGGCTGGACGAGGTCGGCTTTCTCACCAGCGACACGCTGTGGGGCTTGCGCGACCTTCCTGCGCGACTGGTCGTGCTCGGCGGCGGGCCGATCGGCTGCGAGCTGGCGCAGGCCTTCGCGCGGCTCGGTTCACGGGTGACGCAGATCGAAATGGCGCCGCGCCTCATGATCCGCGAGGACGAGGACGTGTCCGCACTCGTGCGACAGGCGCTGCAGGACGACGGCGTGACGGTGCTGACCGGTCACAAGGCGCTGCGCTGCGAACGCGACGGAGATCGCCGCTTCATCGTCGTCGAGTCGGGCGGTGGGGAGCAGCGCATCGAGTTCGACCGGCTGCTGTGCGCCGTCGGCCGGGTGGCCCGGCTGAAGGGCTACGGGCTGGAGGAACTCGGTATCCCCACCGGCCGCACCATCGAGACCAACGAGTACCTCGAGACGATCTACCCCAACATCCTTGCCGCCGGCGACGTGGCCGGACCGTTCCAGTTCACGCACACCGCCGCACACCAGGCCTGGTACGCCTCGGTGAACGCGCTGTTCGGCAGCTTCCGGAGGTTCAAGGCCGACTACTCGGTGATCCCCTGGACCACTTTCGTCGACCCGGAAGTGGCGCGCGTCGGCCTCAACGAGCAGGAGGCGAAGGAGAAGGGCGTGGCCTTCGAGGTCACGACCTACGGCCTCGACGACCTCGACCGTGCCATCGCCGACAGCGCCGCGCACGGCTTCGTCAAGGTGCTCACCGTGCCGGGCAAGGACCGCATCCTCGGCGTGACCATCGTTGGCGCCCATGCCGGCGACCTGCTTGCCGAATACGTGCTGGCCATGCGCCACGGCCTGGGGCTGAACAAGATCCTCGGCACCATTCACACCTACCCAACGATGGCCGAGGCCAACAAGTACGCCGCCGGCGAATGGAAACGCAACCACCAGCCCACCAGACTGCTCGAATGGGTGGCGAGATACCACGCCTGGAGGCGCGCATGAAGACCCTGCTGCGAGGGCTGATCCTGCTGCTGGCGCTGTTCGGTGGTGCGGCGCAGGCCCAGTTCGACCACGGCTACGCGGCGTGGGATGCGCTGCTGAAGAAGCACGTGCGGTGGCTGCCCGATCAGAAGGGCAGCCGCGTCGACTACGCCGGCCTGCAGGCCGACCGGGCGGCGCTGCATCAGGTGCTGACGACGCTGTCGGCCGTGCCCCAGGCCGAGTTCGACGGCTGGACGAAGACGCAGCGCATGGCCTTCCTGGTCAACGCCTACAACGCGTTCACCGTCGAGCTGATCCTCACCAGGTACCCGGACCTGAAGTCGATCAAGGACCTGGGCTCCTTCATCCAGTCGCCGTGGAAGAAGAAGTTCTTCCGCCTGCTCGGGCAGGAGCGCCACCTCGACTGGATCGAGCACGAGCAGCTGCGTCCGCTCTACGCCGAGCCGCGCGTGCACGCCGCCGTGAACTGCGCCTCGATCGGCTGCCCGGCGCTGCGCTCGGAGGCCTTCACCGCTGCGACGCTGGAGGCGCAGCTCGAGGACGGCATGCGCCGCTTCCTGGCCGACCGCACGCGCAATCGCGTGCGCGAGGGCCGGCTCGAGGTCAGCGCGATCTTCAAGTGGTTCCGCGAAGACTTCGAGCAGGGATGGCGCGGCTGGCACAAGCTGGAGGACGTGTTCGCCAGCTACGCGGGCCAGCTCAGCGACGACGCGCAGACGCAGACCGCGCTGCGCGCGCGAAGCCTGCCGGTCGTGCACCTCGATTACGATTGGTCTCTCAACGCGCTGGGGCGCTGAGCGTCCCGAACCTTCCGACTTGTCCTTCCGTCCGCCTCTCGCAGCCGCCACGCTGCTTGCCGCCCTCGCCGTCGTGCCGGCGCGCGCGACGCTGCTGCAGCCGCTGATCGGCGCGGACGGCGAGCTTTCCTCAAGCTGGGAGGATGGGCGATTGCCGAAGCAGCGCCTGCCGGCGACGCGCTTTGGCATCGCCGAGCTCGGTGGGCAGCGCGCGCTGCGCATCGAGGCCGACGGCTCCTACGGGAACCTGGTGCACCGCCTGCGCACGGACGCGTTCGCCCTGATGCTGTCGTGGCGCTGGCGAGTGGAGCGCTTCGTCGCGCAGTCGAACCTGCGCCGCAAGGAGGGCGATGACAACGCCGTCAAGGTGTGCATGTTCTTCGAGCTGCCGCTGGCCGATGTCCCCTTCGTCGAGCGGCAACTGCTGCGCCTGGCGCGTTCGCGAAGCGGCGAAGAGCTTCCTTCGGCGACCGTCTGCTACGTCTGGGACCGGCTGCTGCCTGCCGGCACGGCGCTGGACAACCCCTACAGCCGGCGCGTGCGCTACCTCGTGCTGCAAAGCGGCGGGGCCGGCCGCTGGGCGAGCGAACGGCGCGACGTCGGTGCCGACTTCCTGCGCCTGTTCGGCGACGAGGCGGAACAGGTGCCGCCGGTGGTTGGCGTGGCCGTCGGCGCCGATGCCGACAACACGCGAGGCCACGGCCTCGCCGCCGTTGCCGACCTGGTGCTGGACCGATGAGGAAGCTGCTGCTTCTCGGCGGCGGCCACGCGCACCTGCAGGTGATGCGCGCCCTCGCCGCCGAGCCACTGCCGGCGGCCGAGGTCACGCTGGTCACGCCCTGGCCGCGGCTCACCTACTCGGGCATGGTGCCGGGCTTCGTCGCCGGCCACTACACGCTCGAGCAGTGCGGCGTGCCGCTCGCGCCGATGGCCGAGAGGGCCGGCGTGCGCCTCTTGCAGGCCAGCGCGACCGCCATCGACCTGGCTGCGCGCCGCGTGACGCTCGGTGATGGCCGCACGCTGTCCTACGACGTGCTCAGCCTGGACACCGGCGCCACGCAGGACCGCGACGCCATTGCCGGCGCCCGCGAGCATGGCCTGTTCGTGCGTCCGATCGAAGCGTTTGCGACCTTGTGGGAGCGCATGCTCGCGCTGGCTGCGCAGCGCGCCCTGTGCGTGGTGGTGGTGGGCGGCGGGGCGGCGGGGGTGGAACTGGCGCTGTCCATGCACCACCGCCTGGGCGATCGTTCGCACGTCAGTCTGGTCACCGGCGGCGGTCCGCCGCTGCCCAGCCATCCGACGGCGGTGCAGCGGCGTGCGCTGCATGCGCTGAAGCGCCGCAACGTGACGGTGCTGGAAGATGTCTGTGCCGAGCTGACGGCGACGCAGGCCGTGCTCGGCAGCGGCACGCGCGTGGCCTGCGATGCCGCCGTCATCGCGCTGCCCGCCTGCGCGCCGTCCTGGCTGCGCGACACCGGCCTCGCGCTGGACGAGTTCGGCTTCGTCACCACCGGGCCGACGCTGCAAAGCACCTCGCACCCCGAGGTGTTCGCCGCCGGCGACGTGTCGACGCGCCTGGACGCACCGCACCCGAAGAGCGGCGTCTACGCCGTGCGCGCCGGTGCACCGCTGGCGCTGAACCTGCGCCGCTGCCTCGCCGGCGGCCAGCTCGAGCCCTGGCGGCCGCAAGCGCGCGCGCTCAACCTGTTGGCCTGCGGCGAGAAATACGCCATCGCCAGCTGGGGTGGCTGGTCGGCCGAGGGCCGCTGGGTGTGGCGCTGGAAGGATCGCATCGACCGCGAGTTCATCAACGCCCATGGCGGCTCTGCCTGAGCGGCTGGGCCAGAATGCGGCATCCACCGCTTTGCAGGAGCACACCATGACCCACCGCCTCGCCGCCGCCGACGACGACAAGAAGGCCGACAACTCGCCGGGCCGCCTCGAGGAACAACTCGCCTTCAAGTCGCGCTACGTGCTGGTGTTCGGCGAGATCGACGACAAGCTGGCCCTGACGACCTGCCGGCGGCTGCTGGCGCTGTCGGAAGAGTCGGACGCGCCGATCACCATGCTGATCTCCTCGCCCGGCGGTCACGTCGAGTCGGGCGACGCCATCCACGACATGATCCGATTCGTGCGCGCGCCGGTCACCACGGTGGGCAGTGGCTGGGTGGCCAGCGCCGGGGCGCACATCTTCCTCGCCCCGCCGAAGGAGCGCCGCGTCTGCCTGCCCAACACCCGCTTCATGATCCACCAGCCGGCCGGCGGCGCCGGCGGCCAGGCCACCGACATCGCCATCCAGGCCAAGGAAATCCTGCGCACGCGCGAGCGCATTGCCCGCGTCATCGCCACACAGACCGGCCGGCCCTACGAGACGGTGGTATCGGACATGGAGCGCGACTTCTGGATGAGTGCGGACGAGGCGGTGAAATACGGCATCGCCTCGCGGGTCATCGAGCACCAGAAGGACCTGGCCTGACGCCGCCGCTGCGGCCCTCAGGCCGTGGCATGCAGCAGCGCCGAGAGCCGGTCGAGGTTCTGCTCGTTGCCCGGTACGGCGATGGGGGCGATGCGCCGGCAGGTCTCGGCGCTGTCGAAGCGCTGCCGCCAGCCCAGCGCGGTTCGTGCGCCGTGGTCGGTGAGGGTGATGGTCATCTCGAAGCGCGGCGCCGAGACATGCTCGAACACCAGCCGCTCGGCAGGCAACACCTCGACGAACAGGCTCTCGTTCGGGTGGTCCACGCCGTCGGGACCGTGCATCACGAAGCGCCAGGCGCCGCCCGGACGCAGCTCGAAGGTGTGAAAGGTGTTGGAGAAGCCCGTTGGCCCCCACCAGCGCGCCAGCAGCGTCGGGTCGGCAAAGGCCCGCCACACGCGAGGACGCGCCGCGGCGATCACCCGCGAGGTGACTAGCTCGCGATCGGCCATGCGCTCATGGCCAGGGCCTGGGTTGCCGCGCATGGGCGGCATGGTACTCCCGCCGCTCGCGTCGAGCCCCGGCGCGCCGAGGCTCGAATGCAACCAAAGCAAACAGCGCGATGCCCAGGCGTCAACCCGGCTGCGGACCCTCGTAGCCCTCGACGATGATCATGTCGATCACCGACGCGGGTGCGCGCAGCTTGACGGCGGCTTGGTAGTCCGGCGAATGCCAGCAGTCCAGCGCCGCCTGGTAGGACGGAAACTCGATGACGACGTTGCGGCTGCGTGCGCCGCCCTCCGGGTTCTCGTAGCGGCCGGCGCGCACGAGGAATTTCGCGCCGTGGCTGGCCAGCGGCGCGGCGTTGGCGGCGATGTAGGCCTTGTACTGCTCGGCATCGGTCACGTCGACGCGCGCGATCCAGTAGCCCTTGGGCATGTCGATCTCCTCGTCTCAGGGGGGACGGCGCAGCGTGTCCTGGAACGCCGCCACCTGGGCGCGGAACCACTCGCCATACAACTCGGGTGCGATGCCGATCACCTGCACCTCGATCGCGTCCGCCCCCAGCTCGGGAGAATAGTCGACGATCTGCACATTGCCGTCGCGGGCGAGTTCGCGGCCGTCGGGCGTCACCACGCGCAACGCCAGGTCGAGTTGCGAGCCATGCTGCGAGGCGAGCACTGCGGACTGAACGGCGGCGTAGGCCTCCTCGGGCAGGAAGAGCCCGGCGGCCACGCCCATGGGCGCATCGCCATGCTCCAGCGCGGAGCAGCCGATCCGGACAGGTCCGGCAAAGACTTCGAAGACTCGCATGGACTGCAGCGGTTGCCTCGCCGGCGATTGTGCGCGAAGTGGCGCCTCCGGCCTCAGGGGCAGCGCTTCTCGTCCGCGGCGCGGCGATACAGCGTGAATTCCGCGCCGGTGTCGATGTCGCGGTAGCGGTGCGTGCGCTGGTCGACGGCGACGATGTCGGTGCAATAGCGCTGGCCGGGCCGCAGCCAGAAGTTGTCGCTGGCGGACGTGACGACATAACACATGCGCCGGCCGCTCACGCCGACCACGCCCGCACCGCGGAAGGCGCGCGGGTCGTCGTCGGTGCGGCCGCAGGCCTCGAAGCTGCCGTCGGTGCTGAACTCGTCCCAGGCCCAGCAGCTGCGCCCGCCGTCGTTCGAGTTGCACCACAGTCCGTGCAGCCTGCGGTGCAGATCGTCGCCCGCGGGCAGGGGCGCGTGGGCACAGGACGCGACCAGCCAGAGGCTAAGGGCACCGAGCCACGGTTCCCGGCGCGCCGTGCCGCGCGCACTCATGCAGAGGCCGGCGGAGCAGGCCCGAGCCAGTCGTCGCGCAGCAGTCCGTAGAGCGCGGCGTCGCACAGCTCGCCCTTGGTGGCCCAGCGCTGGCGCAGCAGTCCTTCGCGCACGAAGCCGACGCGCTCAAGCAATCGCGCCGAGGCGACGTTGCGCGGGTCGACCGATGCCTCGAGCCGGCGCAGACCCAAGGTGCCGAAGGCGAACCCGACGAAGCCCCGCATGGCCTCGTGCATCAGCCCGGTTCCCCAGTGTGCGCGGCCGAGCACGTAGCCGAGCTCGGCGCGCGCGCTGGGCTCGTCGAAGCGGAACAGCAGGCAGCTGCCGACGACTCGCCGCAGCGCGTCGTGCACGATGACGAACTGTGCCGCGTCGCCGCTGGCCTGATGCGCTGCCATGCGATCGAACCAGGCGTCGCCGTCGGAGGCAGCCCGCCAGGTGGCGTAGGGCAGATAGCGGGTGACATCCTCGTCGGCGTTCACCGTGAACAGGTCCGGCAGGTCCTCGCGGCGCACGAGGCGCAGGGTCAGACGTGGCGTGCGGACCGTGGAATCGGCAGGAAGCTGCATGTCGGCGACAGCGCTCGGGCTGTGCAGGTGGGGGCGCCAGCATGGCGCGAAGGCGGCATTCCAACGCATCTGCCCGCGCTGCACAAGCCCAGTGAACCCCTCGGAGCCTGTCCGGTCGGGGCCGTACGCGATGGCCGAAGGCCGGCGCGCGCCGACGGGAGCCCGGCCAGCCGCCCGATCCATGGAACGCACCGGCGCGCGATGCCGGGCAGGGCGGTCCGAACGGCTCGCGCGCGACAGGTCGAGGACGTCGCGCATGGGGTCAGGCGTCTTCGGACGGTTCGTCTCGCCGCGCTGCCGGCGGGAAGTAGCACCATGCGGCCAGCACGGCCAGACCGAAGGCCGTGTAGACGAGGGTGAACACCCAGGTCGGCGCTTCGTAGTACAGCAGGCGCTGGACCCAGTGCTCGATGAAGCTGCCGCCGTACGTCGTGGCCCGCGCCTTCGCGCGCAGCCACATCTCCAGCGTGGTCAGCGGGCAGACCGCACCCAGCCAGGCCTGTGCAACCACCACCGCGATGGCCGCAAGGTGCGTGCAGCGGAACCACAGCCTGCCCGCCAGGCGCCAGTGGCGAAGACTGCCGACGACGATGAAGACCAGCCCCCCGACGACGAACAGGACGATGCCGAAGTGCAGCACCAGCACCGCATCGGCGAGCAACCCGTAGGGCAAGGCTTCGTTCATGGCAGTCGGCTGTCGGGCGGGAGGCCGTTCCTTCGTGGGCGAGTGGCTGCGCTTCCCCGCCGGCCCGCGGTGGTCGCGCCGTCCGGGCTCAGCAGGCGGCCGCCAGGCTGCGGCGGCCGCTGTTGCAGAGGCACAGCGGCAGGCCGTCGCGCGCATGGTGAAGCCGCTTGATCGGCGTGAAGATCGTTCCGGTGTCGAAGTCCTTCGGCAGTCCCGCATCGAGGATGTCCTGCTCGTCCTCGAGCATCGGCATGTGGACGGCGTCGGACATGGCGAGCGTCACCTCGATCTCGAACGACTGGCAAGGTCTGGGTTGCGGCGACCGTCAGCCGGTCAAGCAATGGAGCGGCATCACGGCGCGTCCCGGTTCGGTGGGCGCCGCGCGGGCCGCGGCAGGTCGGCATGAAGTGATGATAGGGGTGCGCTGGAAGCGCGACCACCTGGCGTTCATGCGCGCCGGACGCGGCGCAGCATGAAGAACTCGTCCCTCTCGACGTCGGCCTGCACGTGTTCGGCGGGGCTGGCCAGCGTGAAGCCGACCCGATGAAGCAGCCTGAACGAACGTTGATTCTGCTGCTTGAGCACCGCCGTCAGCAGGGTGACGCCGTAGTTCTGGATGAGTTCACCGATCATCGCCTGGACGGCCTGACGCGCCAGCCCTCGACCCCAGTACGCGCTGTTGAGCTCGTAGGCGATGGCCGCCCTGCCGCCGGGGTGGACGGTGGCCTGGACATAGCCGATGAGTTCTTTGCTGGGCAGCCGGATGACCCAGTTGAGCCACTGTTCCCGGCCGTTGGGCGACTGCCTCGACTCCAGCTCGGCGAAGCGCTCGCGCAGACCCGACGCGGATTGAGGCGGTTCGTTCTCATACTCGTAGATGGCCGGATCGCTGAGGACGACGAACATCTCCTCGGCATGTGCGGCAATCTGCGGTTCCAGCGTGAGACTGCCGATGAAGAGCGTTTGCATGCGCAACCCCATGCTTGCACCGAGCGCCGAACGCCGGGGCGGCGCCGGGACTGCGAGGCGGATGATGACATCGAGCTCCCCGCGGGCCAAGTGCCGTGCCCGCGCCTGTCGGCACGGGTGAAGCGCCCGGGAGTGTCGCGGTCTAGGATTCGAGGGCCCGGAAGATGAGCAGGCCGATTGGCGGGAGCATGGCAATCGCCAGTCCGATCAGCGTGGGGCGCAGAGTGCCCGTGCCACTGCGGCGGACGGAGGAGATGCCATGAGCGAGCAGCGCGATCACCGATGCGGCGGCCACGGGCATGGCGAGCAGCCCCATGAACGAGCCGCCACCGCGCGCCGCGAGGAAGACGACGATGTAGGCGTAGACCTGGACTGCCAGAGGCAGGACGACGATGATCAATGCTCGCATGGGCTCGACATGTCCTTGTCGTGGCGGAGGGGGCCTCCCGCCGGAAGTGTGGCAGCCTCTTGTCGAGGCGACTCCCCGTGCCACTCGTGGCGGGAGTCCGTTCGAGCGACAGACGGGGCCGCGTTGCCCCGACCTGCGCGCGCGCTGCCGCTGCCGTGAAGCTCCGGCACACAGGCCAGGGGATTGGCGAGGAACAGCCACCCCGTGGCCAATGCGGCCGGGATGGCGAGGAACCCGTACCGGCTGCCAGTGAGCCAGACGCCCGACGCCCCCAGCAGCGCGCCGAGCGCAAGCAATGCGATCAACGCCCAGAAGCGCAGGCTGATGCGCGGCGGAACCGAACGGCGGGCCAGGCGCACGAGCTGGAAGGATGCCAGAGCCAGGAGCAGGATCAGCCAGGCCCCGGCGGTGAGCAGCGCAAACGAGGAGAGATCGCTCCTGCCGCAGACGGCATCGAGGTATGCCGTCGTGCCGTCGCACCCGAAGGCGAGCAAGGCGAAGGCCACGGCCGGACCGAGGTGCAGGATCGTGATGCCATAGAGGAGCGCGCGAAGCATGGAGCCGATGTCCGAGAACAGCTGGCCGCGCGGTGCTGCGGCCTAGGGGTTGAGCCGAGGCGCGAGTGTCGTGGCGGTGCGCGCCCGCCCGATCGAAGGGAGGGCCCGCAGGCCGCCTGCACCTGCGGTGGCGGCCGCGCGGCGTCCGCGACGCAAGGGCGGTGTGGCGGGCATTGCCTGCGTGGTATGCACCAGACCCGCCTACTTGCAGTCCTGGAACTTGAGGCTCAGTTCGGAGAAGGTGAGCATCTCTTCCTGGGGCTGCTGGCGCGCGAAGTGAAAGTAGGCTCTCTGCCACTGCGCCTGGCTGGCGTTCTCCTTGAGCACCTTCATGACGCAGCCGCAGTAGCGTTCGGCCTTCTCCGCGCTTTCCATCCGGGCGCGCCCCGTCCGCTTGCAGCCGACCTCGAGGCCGGTCTGATACGTCGCGATCTGCTCGGACGTGACGTCTTCGGGCTTCTCCTGGGCTTGCGCGAGCAGCGGCAGGAGAATCGTGAGCGCGTGGAGTCGTCTCATGGTGGTTCTGCGGCGCAATGTCAGTGTCTGCGATGGAAGATGAATGCCGGGCCCGCGCGAGTCGCCTGGCGCGAAGGACGCGGGCACTTTCGCCGCGGGATCCGAGGCTAGCGGCCGCGACGCCGGCCGAACTGGAGGACGCGGGCCTGATCTTCGCTCAGCCAGCACGAATAGGCCACAGGTCCCGAGAAGACACCGTGTGGCGTCTTGGCGTCCACCGTCAGGTCATATCGATGGGCAGACAAGGGCTGGCCGGCGTACTGGACGACTTCCGCGACACGCTGCCCCAGCGGCTGAACCCGGGCGCTCTGCGGCTCCGGCGTGCCGACCGCGCCGGTCGCCGTGGCCGCACAAAGATCGAAGCCTGAAAGGCCCGGCGCTTTGTCTGGTGCGGCGCCTTGATGCAGCCGTGCCGGCCTGGCGTCCGTGGCGCAAGGTGTCTGGCTGTAGGTGTTGCCGCACCGGTACATCTGCTGCGCGCTCGTGGATGGCACCAGGGCGAAGACGGCCAGAAGCCAGACGGCGAGAGCTCTCATGCGGGGGATGGCCTGGCTGGACACGCGGGAACTCTACCTCGGCACGCCGAGCGGTCCGCGCGACTGAGGCCGATGCGCATGGCTGGACCGTACGCGCCCGTTCGAGCGACGGATCAGCCGTCGCCTTTGTGCCGCGCCAGGCGACTCGCCGGCCACGATCCATGCCCGTGTGGGTCCAGGCCGGACGCTCGCGCTGCCGAAGCCGGGCCACCCGCCCGCCAGCCGTGACGGGTCAGAGGCAAAAGAGAGCTCGGCTCGCGACATCTGAGCCGTACACTTGTGCGACCCGTCACCAACGTGGAGCAGGTCATGACCCTCTGTCCGATTGCCGTGGTCGTCGGCTGCAAGAAGTGCCCCGCGTTCACCGTGTGTCCGCTGAAGGGGGTCATTGGCGACGACCGGCCCGCCGACGAGAAGCCGCCGAAGCCTGCGGCCGACAGCCCGGGGAAGAAGAAGTCGAAGTGACTGCCTGCGAAGGGATGGCGTGCTCGCCTGACGTCTGAGCGCGATGGCGCCCGGTTCGGGCGATGGATGATGACCGTGCACACCTCGCCGGCCAAAGACCCGCGCGGTGCGTCGCCGCGCGAGCCCGGCCTGGGGTGATCCGCTTCGGCGCATCGGTTCAGTGGCCTGCGCGAAGCAAGGCCACCAGGGCAGGAAAGAGGACGAGCAGGCCGAGCCCAACGACCAGGAGATTGCCCGTGGCAGGGTTGAAATCCTGAAGTGCCTTGCTCCACGATCGCCGCAGGAGCAGCCTGCCCATCGCCAGGTCGAACGCGGCCATGAACAATGCCAGGCAGAGGCCGAGGAGCAGGTGTTCCTCGATCGTGGCGAGGCCGATGCCGGGCACCAGCAGGTAGCAGACGGCGAAGGCCAGCAGTGAGCCGGAGACGATGCTCAGCTTGAGCGCCAGCGCCTTCCCCACTCTCGGGACCAGCAGCACCGTGCGGGCGATGCCGTGCAGCGTCTCGGTGCCCGCAAGCACAACGCAGAGCGAGAGCACGCGAATGACCGTGTCGGTGCTCATGCCGTGCCCCGCGCCTGGCTCGACGTTCGTGCGAGTCGGCCTGCGGCCCGCCGCCGCACTGCCGGCCGGATGAAGGGCGAAGCGACGTCACTCGGCTGCGCACGAGCTGTCGACTTCTTCCTTCCGATGGGCACGACGTGCGTGGGTGTCTGCCCCGCGTTCTCGCCGATGTGCGGCTGCTCTTCCGACCACGGCACGTCGCCGGCTTCGAACTCGCGCATGAGGTCCTTTCCGTCGGGGAGCGTGATCGATCTCGTCACACGTCCCAGGGCGTGCCGGACGAAGGGGACCCCGGCATCCTGGGCTTGGGCCGGGCTGGCCAGAGGGCATGACGCGATGGTGAAGCGATATGGGGTCATTCACGGACGCCTCGCGGTGAACGGGTGGGTCAGCGACGCCCTCGGTTCCGGCAAGCAGCGCCGTTTGCCTGCATGATGAGCCAATCGGCCTGTGGCGCTCAAGCTCGAACCATGCCGTGGCGAGTCGGCTCGAGCGTGGTCTCGGACGTCTGTCGACAAGGGCTTCCATCCCGTATACCGCAGGGAGGGCGAAGGGAAGGCGGGGCCCTCACCGGGTCGGCGGCGTCGTGGGTGCCGGGCGAGCGGAAGCCCTGCGAGGTCGACCGAAGAGGACGCGCAGCTCATCCTTCGCCGCCTCGAGCCGGGCCAACTGCTGCTCGGGGAGTTGGGCCCCCGCTCGATTGATGTAGAAGGTCAGCATCGACATGGCCGACTGGAACGGGGCCGCCTTCCTGCGGCAGCTGGCGTCTGCCGACGACTTCAAGGAGGCCGCGATCGCGCGCGGATCTTCCCATGTGAAGACACCTGGTTCGAGATCCAGCGCATGGCTCTCCTGCGTGACGCGCCGGGACCA
Source organism: uncultured Piscinibacter sp. (assembly GCF_937952055.1). Classification (GTDB taxonomy): domain Bacteria; phylum Pseudomonadota; class Gammaproteobacteria; order Burkholderiales; family Burkholderiaceae_C; genus Piscinibacter. Next base: position 72,984 of record NZ_CALFYO010000016.1, on the reverse strand, counting down.
TAGCGCCTGTGACCTGGGTCGGGGAGGGTGTCGCCGAGGCGGCGCCATGTCGTTCTCGGACGTGCCTGGCGGAGGATCACGCGGGTCGACGGGGGCTGGACGCCCGGGCCGGGAACGCCACTGTCCCGGCGTATCCGCTTGAACGACAGGACCGGCCGCCGTCTGCGCTCATAGTGCACACGCAGACGTCCGGCGCGACCGATGGCGCCACCTCGCGCCACTGCTCGGCATGGGGCATCGGCGTCACTCCTTGGCAGAGACGGTCTTCTTGTATCTCGCCATCGCCAAGACCGCAAGGCCGAGCAACACCACGGAGGGCACCTCAATGGAGAACGCGCCGATCGCGAACGTCCCGGCGGCGAACACGCCCACCGAGCAGTCGCCTGCCGCAACGATGCCCGCTGCGAAGTCGCTTGCAGCAGACGGGTTCGACGCGAGTTGGCCAGCCGGTAGGGTCCGAGCCACGACGCCGATGGCTCGCAGGCGGGCCGTCACTGCGGCCGCGGCGACGGGCGATGCTGCTGGCCTTCGGGGTCCCACTGGGTGGCCCAGGCCGCAAGCGGCCCCAGCGCAAGCAGGAGTTCCTGGCCGGCCGGAGTGAGCAGGTAACCCTCGCCCAGATGCGCGATGAGGCCGACGGCGCGCAGTTCGCCGAGACGGGTGTTCAGCAGGCTGGGATTCGTCTCGGCCGCCTGCTGAAGCGCGCGGAACGTCATCGGCGCTCCTTCCCGCAGCTCCCAGAGAACGCGAAGCGCGCTGCGTCGACCCAGCAGGTCGAGCGCCACCATGATGGGGCGACCGCTTCGCGAACCACGCACTGGACGCCCTACCTGGGGCGAAGGCGCTTTACTTTTCATAGCGCTGCCTCTACGATGCTATTGAAACTATAGCGACAAGGAACCATGACAGCACGCATTGCCCCGGCGGTCACGCCATTCAGCGAGGACATCCAGGCATGGCTCAGCAGAACCATGCCGGACGGCCTGCCTCCGCTCGTTCTCTTCACGACGCTGGCCAGGGACGAGAGGCTGTTCAAGAAGTTCTTCGCGGGCGGACTGCTCGACCGCGGGCACCTGACGCTGCGTCAGCGCGAGATCGTGATCGACCGGACAACCGCACTCTGTCGCTCGGAATACGAGTGGGGGGTTCACGTCTCGCTTTTCGGGCGTCGTGTCGGACTCACGGCGCAGCAGCTTCGATCGCTGGTCCATGGCAATGCCAGCGATGAGTGCTGGAGCGACGAGGAGCGACTGCTGCTGCGGCTGTGCGATGAACTCCACGCGTCCAGCGCGCTGACCGATGCGTCGTGGGATGAACTCCGGGCAATGTTCACTGAAGAAGCATTGCTGGAACTGCTGCTGCTCGCCGGCTTCTACCGCACGGTCAGCTATCTCACGAATGCCCTGAAGCTTCCGTTGGAGCCGTTCGGCGCACGCTTCCCCGAACCGAACCCGAGGCGAGAGGGCGAACCCTCTCGCCAGCCCGGCGACGACGAAGCTGCGCCCGGGATGCGGAGCCCATCCTGAGCCAGGCTGCCCCGCGGCCCCGGCGGCCTCCCGCCGGAGCGGCTGCAAGGCTCCTCGCAGCGCGCGGCTACTCGACCTTGGCGGCACGCAGCCGCAAGGCATTGCCGATCACGCTGACCGAGGACAGTGCCATCGCGGCCGCGGCCACCACCGGCGAGAGCAGCAGCCCGAAGAACGGATAGAGCACGCCGGCGGCGAGCGGGATGCCGGCGACGTTGTAGGCGAAGCTCAGGAAGAGGTTCTGCCGGATGTTGCGCATGGTCGCGCGCGACAGGGTGCGCGCACGGACGATCCCCAACAGGTCGCCCTTGAGCAGGGTGATGCCCGCGCTCTCCATGGCGACGTCGGTCCCCGTGCCCATGGCCACGCCGATGGTGGCCTGGGCGAGCGCCGGCGCGTCGTTGACCCCATCACCGGCCATGGCGACGACGCGGCCCTCGGACTGGAGCCGCTTGACCACCGCGGCCTTGTCCTCCGGGAACACCTCGGCAACCACCTCGTCGATGCCAAGCTCGCGGCCGACGGCCTCGGCGGTGGTCTTGCCGTCCCCCGTCAGCATGACGACGCGCACGCCCACGGCCCTGAGCGCCTGCAGAGCTTGAGGGGTCGTCGCCTTGATGGGGTCGGCAATCGCCACGAAGCCGGCCAGCTTGCCGCCGATGCCCACGAAGATGACCGTGGCGGCTTTCGTGCGTTGCCCTTCCGCCAACGCGGCGAGGCTGGCCGTGTCGATGGCATGCTCGGCGAGGAACTTGGCGCTGCCCGAGACGACGAGTCGGCCGTCGACGCTGCCGACGACGCCCTTGCCGACCGGCGAGTCGAAGTCGGTGACCGGTGCGAGTGCAAGCCCGCGCTCCTGCGCGTCCATGACGATGGCCATGGCCAACGGGTGTTCGCTGGCCCGCTCGACGCTCGCGAGCTTGTGCAGCACGTCGTCTGCGGAAAATCCGGGGGCAGGTTCGATGTGGACGACCTTCGGACGCCCCTCGGTCAGCGTGCCCGTCTTGTCGACCACCAGCGTGTCGACCTTCTCCATCTTCTCCAGCGCCTCGGCGTCGCGGATGAGCACACCATGCTGCGCACCCTTGCCGACGCCGACCATGATGGACATCGGCGTGGCCAGGCCCAGCGCACAGGGGCAGGCGATGATGAGCACCGCGACCGCGGTGATGAGCGCGTAGCTGAACGCGGGCGTCGGCCCCCACACCAGCCAGGCGAGGAACGTCAGGATGGCGACGAGGATGACCACCGGCACGAACCAGCCCGCGACCTGGTCGGCCATGCGCTGAATCGGGGCGCGGCTGCGCTGCGCGGCGGCGACCATGTGGACGATCTGGGAGAGCAGGGTGTCGGCGCCGACTTTCTCGGCGCGCATCACGAACCCGCCCGTCTGGTTCAGCGTGCCGGCCGTGAGTTTCGAGCCGACAGACTTGGCCACGGGAATCGGTTCGCCCGTCACCATCGACTCGTCGACATTGCCCTTGCCCTCGGTCAGTTCGCCATCGACCGGCACCTTCTCGCCAGGACGCACGCGCAGCAAGTCACCGACCTGGATGCCGTCGACCTGCACGACCTCGTCCGTCCCGTCGGCGTGGACCCTGACCGCTGTCTTCGGCGCCAGCCCCAGCAGCGCCTTGATGGCTCCCGAGGTCTTCTCCCTCGCCCTCAGCTCGAGCACCTGCCCGAGCAGCACCAACACCGTGATGACCGCGGCGGCCTCGAAGTAGACCGCCACCGCGCCGTCTTCGCCACGCAGGGCGGGCGGGAACAGGCCCGGCACCAGCGTCGCGACGATGCTGTAGAGCCAGGCTGCGCCGGTGCCCAGCGCAATCAGCGAGAACATGTTCAGGCTGCGGTTCTTCACCGACGCGACCGCGCGGGTGAAGAACGGCCAGCCCGCCCACAGAACGACCGGCGTGCCCAGCAGCAGCTGCGCCCAGTTGGAAGTCTGCTGCGCGATGAGGTGGTGGATGTCGAAGAGATGCCCGCCCATCTCGAGCGCGAACAGCGGCAAGGTCAGTGTGGAGCCGATCCAGAACCGTCTCGTCATGTCCCGCAGTTCGGGACTCTCGCCCTGCTCGGCCGTCGCCAGCACCGGTTCCAGCGCCATGCCGCAGATGGGGCACTGGCCTGGCCCCATCTGCCGCACCTGCGGGTGCATCGGGCAGGTGTACTCGACCTGGCTCTGGTCACCGGTGGCGGCAGGTTTGGCTGCCCCCGAGGCGTGCGCGTGGTGACTGTGGTCGTGGTGCGCAGGGACCGAATGGTCGTGCGCCGGCCCCTTCATCACCGTGCCGTCGGGCATCACATGAGTGCCAGCGGCTCCATGCTGGTGATGCGCGTGGTCGTGGGTCGTGCTGCTGTTCGGCATGGCGCTCTCCTGTTGCTGTAGGACAGTCTCGACCTTCCCATCACTGGAAGGTCAAGGGCGCGCAATCAAGCGGCGGGGAAGACTACCATCCACGGGCCGAGCGCGGCCAAGCCAGCTCAGCATAGCCAGAACAATGCCCGTTCCCGCCGCAGGGTCAGGCCGACACCGAGCACGACGGCTCCGCGCCTCGTAGCCCACTGTCCGCCCGCATGTGGCCACCAGGCCGTGCGCTCTTGTCATGGCCGCGGCGACTGCTCCTTCGGCTGCTCGCGGCCGTGGTGTCCGTGGAACAGATGCGTCAGCAGGCAGGCCAGAACGAACAGCCAGCGAATGGCCTGCGTCACGTGCGTCAGATGCTCGGTGAGCAGGCAGTCGTTGCCGACAAGTGCCGGCGACCCGCCTGAAGATGCACATCGGAGGTCGCCAGCGCGATGGGACTGAGGACGGCGCAGGGTCCATGACGCGGCGGCGAGGGTCGGCTTCGAACTGGGGTGGCGGTCCGTCGTGGCTCGGTTCGCCGATCGAATGGACTCTGCGGCCGTCGGGCTCGGTCACGCGCTGGAGTCGAGGCGCCGGCACATGGCCGTGCGAACGGAAGAAGGGCCAGCGCCTCTACGGCCTGAACGGTCCGCACTTCGGTTCCGGACTGCGAATCGGGTTGCACTTGTCGAACGCTTCGGCCTGGATGCCGCCGCCCACGGTTCGAAAGGCGCCGAAGCACTCCTGGCTTTCGCGAAAGAGCCGCCACCAGGTCGGGCAGTCCGCGGACTCCGTGACTGCCTGGGCAGGACGCTTGGTGGCCACAGGAAGGGGGGCGGCAGAGCCCGGAACCGGAGGCGGGGCGACGGCGCGCCGCCTTGCAGCCTCGTCGGCAAGCGCGTTCTCCTTGGCTGCGCGTTCTTCCGCTTCCTGCCTCCGCTGCGGTGACACCTGGTACGCGCCCGAGTCGACTCGCGTGGCCGACCTCTTGTGCTTCTCGGGCACGACATCGGACACATGCGTGCGTCCGTTCTCGTCGACCCAGCGATAGATGACGGTCGCGCCTGCGGCAACGGGCGCTGCCAGCAAGGCGCAGGCGACCAGGGTTCGGATCGGGGCGGAACGACGCGGCATGTGTCGGGGCGGCCAAGGTTTGAGTTCAGGGGCAGCGAGATCGATCGATTCCTGCGCCGACAAGAAGAGGATGCAGGCAGGGGGCATGGACGCGCGACCCGGGAGGCTGCGGTCCTGACTCACGGTGCCCTCCCCGGTCCCCAGATCCGTACGGGGGAAGGGTCAGACATCGCCGCGCATCGCGCCGCGAACGGCCCAGGCCCTCGCGCGCAGCGAGATGGTTCCGGCCGATGCCGTCGGCAATGCGGCCTTCAGTGTGTCCCTCAGCATGGCACGTTGTCCTTCGGGAAGCGACATCGCATAGGCTGGCGCGGGCCCCTGTCCGCCCAGAAAGGGACGCCAGTAATCGTCGAAGTCGGCAAACTCCGCCGTGGTGTCGAGCCCGGTCGTTTCCACGCCTGCCAATCCGGCGTCGACGAAAGCCGCCTTCAGCGCCGCCGGATTGCACATGGGGAAGCGAGCCCCTTCGTGGAGCTGAGCGGCCGCCGGATCAAGGTCGGCCGCGACGTCCCAGAATCTGCGGATGACCTCCATGCCATCGGCGTAGTCCCAGACATAGGCGGCGATGGTTCCGCCGTGGCCCGTGACCCGCTTCATCTCCGACAGGGCGTCCGTCAAAGCCGGCACGAAGTTCAGCACGAGTCCCGAGACGACGACGTCGCAGGATCCGCCCTCCAGCGGGAGCGCCGCCGCGTTTCCAGTCAGGAAGCGTGCCTTGCCACCGAGGTTCTGGACCGCCAGCTTGACGAATCCCTCCGAGGGTTCGACGCCCACCACGCTGGCGGGGGCGCAATGGTCAAGGATGGCAGCGGACAACGCACCGGTGCCGCATCCGACATCCAGCCACCGCTGGCCGGCGGGCCGATCCAGCCACGCCAGGAAGAGCGGGGCGATCCTTCGACTCCAGCGGCCGATGTACTGCTCGTACGGGCTGCCGCGTTCCCAGGTGTCTGAAACTTGCGTGGCGTTCATGGGTTGTTACCTCCGCGCTGCCTGACGGTTGGGCCGCGAGGCCAGGGCTGCACCGATGGCGGCCTGTCTCCTGCGAAGGGTCAGGCGTCCTTCCGGTGCCGATCGGTCAGAGCCGCTTGTGTGACACCGCGATGGCAGGCGGCTGAGCCAGGGTCTGAAAGACGACGCAGTAGCGCTCGGTCAGGCGCAACAGCGTCGCCACTTGTTCCTCCGTGCACTGGGTCTCCAAATCGAACCGCAGCCGGATGCTCCGGAAGCCGACCGGCGCCTCCTTGGACACGCCGAGCGTGCCACGGACGTCGAGATCACCCTCCGCGTGCACGGTGGCCGACGACAGCTTGATCTCCAGGGCGGTGGCCACTGCATTGAGGGTCACGCCTGCGCAGGCGACCAATGCCTGGAGCAACATGTCTCCGGAACAGGCGCTCAGTCCGGAGCCGCCGGTGGCAGGGTGCAGGCCGGCTTCGACGAATGCCTTGCCGGCCTCGACGCTGCAGGTCACGCCCTCTCCGACGGTGCCCTGGGCGCGAAGCGTGATGACGGCAGCTTCGGGCGTTCCGCGGTAGCGTTCCTTGAGGGGAGCTTGAAGACGGCGCAATTCGTCCGGACTCATCATGGCGACGCACTCCTGAGCACTGTATGACGCCTGTCGTCTTGTCCGAGCCGAGGGCGGCGGCAGGAGGTTCGGCCCGCTGGTCGAATGATGAACCACGCTGGCCGTCGAGCCAAGTGCCCTGCCGGCGCGAGTCCCGTCGAGCGAAGTCCTGAGCCTCGCGGGCCGCTGCGCCGCACGCGCACGGCACGCCTAGGTGATGGGCAGTTCGCGAAACCATCGTGCCCACGAGACCCAGGCACTCGTCCGGGGCGCAAAGAACCAGAGCACGAGCACCGCCGCGTAGGTCGCAGCGAAGCGCGCGAACACCCGGCGTTCGGTCGAGAGGGTCGGAAGCGACCGGTACAACGCGGCCAGCATCGCGCATTCCAGGCCGAATGTGATGAGCTGGTAGTGCCAGAACTCGGGGAGCTCGACGACGTAGAAGGCCAGGAACCGCCCCACCACGGGGTCCACGAGCAGGAGCGCCGTGCACGCCATGAAGCGGGCGTGCAGCCGGGGGCTCCTGCGATGCAGCAGCGCCAGCGAGTAGGCGGCGGCAAAGAGGAGCGCGGCCGAGAGCGGGAGAAAAAGCGTGTAGGCCTCTCGCTCGAACGTCGCCGTGTCCATCCGCGAGAAGCGGTAGTGGGCAAGGACCACGCTGGACAGAGCGAACAACGGCGCCAGGAGGTAGGCCAGGCGACCGGCCAGACGATGAAGCTGGAACTGGTGCGCCTTGATGAACAGGGCCTGGACGAGCAGCAGAACCAGCCAGATCGCTCCAGCGACCGCGTGAAAGTGCGCATAGGCCCCGAGGGACGCGAATGGCCTGGAGAGATAGGTCGGCCAGAACGCGACGAGCGACAGCAGCAGGAGGACCGAGGAGCCAGCTGCGAGGGTGGATGGCAAGGTACGCATCTGCAAGGGCCTGCGATCGATCTGCGCGGGAACGTCGTGGTGGATGGACGGCCTCGCTCAACGCATCCCGGAAGCCAGCTGAATGCTTTCGCCGGCGACCATGAACTTGCCGTACCCGCGGTGGTGAAGCGTGCGACGATCTCTGATGCTTGGGTCGACCCACGCAGCCACGACCTCGAGGACGAACTGTTCGTACCGCCGCACGAACCTCGTGTCGGCGACACTGCACTCGAGGCTGGCGAAGCAGTCATCGAGCAACGGGGCGGCCACTTGTTTCGCCGGACTGCGAGACAGCCCAAACCTGCTGAACGTGTCGATCTCGGCGCCGCTGCAGTTGCCACAGCCGACGACCTGCAACGCGAGTTCCACCGTGGGGATGTTCAGAACGCACTCCCTGGATGCCCGAAGCAGCTTCTGCGAGTGATTGCGGGCACTGACGACACAGGCCGCCCGCGGAGGCTCGAACTCCAGCATGGCGTGCCACGTCATGGGCATCACGTCGCAGGCGCTGCGATGGGCGGTGGTCATCAGCAGGACCGGGCCCGGCTCGAGCAGGCTGTAGACCCTGGACAGAGGAAAGCGCCTCTTCGCCATTCACAGAAGGACTGCGAAGTCGACGGCGAGGGCGAAGACGCCTCCAAAGCGCCGGAAGCCAAACATGCCCAAGGTGTACTCCTGCGACCGCCGCCAGCGCGGCTGGTCGACAGTCTATGTCGAAGCCGAACCCGTCAGCGCCGGCGCGTAGCCTTCCCGACTGCCTTGGTCGCGATGCCTAGCGTGGCGGATCGGCCGGATGCCATGTGCAACGCGGCGACTCCGGGTGTCGGCGGCGCGCCACTCCGGGACAGGCTGGCGCCGCGAGGCAGTGCGCGCCCTGCTAAGAGTTTGGTAATGCGGCCGCGGGACACTGCATCTGCACGGACTCCAAAGGACAGCGCAATGGACGCAGACTTGAAATTCTTCTGGCTCGACTGGGCTCGCGTGGCGCTGGCGGCGCTGATGCCGGTCGTGTTCGTCGCATTCACCGCGATCCCGTTCTCGCTGGGTGGACACCCGGGGGAACTGGTCGCTCGCACGGTGCAGAGTGACGGGCACATGACGTGAACCTCGCGCAGTCCGGCGCGGACCGTTCGAGCTGAGTCGCGCGGGCCAGGTGCCACACCAGTGCGAGTCGGCTCCCACAGGTCGGGCGTCAGTGCGGTTCACTTGCCAGGCGGTGCCAGATTCGCGCCGCCGGCGGCCAGCAACTCTCGAAGCACCGAGCGATGGCAGTGCGACTCGTCTTCGCAGTAGCAGCCGACGGAGAAGTCGGTCTGGTGCGACAGCGCGGCGAGCAGGGCGAGAGCGTGCGTGTTCTCCGGGGTGGCCATTTCTGCGCGGTACTTCCTGACGAAGGTGGCCCACTCGGCAGGGGTAGAGGCCTGCTGTCCCAGCTTCATGGTCTCGACGCTGGGCGCCAGGTTGGGGAACCAGACGTCGTACCAGTTCTGGCGCGCGAAGTCAGCCTTGGGCACGCCACGAGGCGGTCGGCGGACGGTGCCGATGCGCAGCCCCTCGTTCGCTGCGCGCGGCGTGCCGAGCCGAATGACGCGAACCACCATGGAAGACTCCTTGGGCGCTGAAGGTTCGAACTGGGCGCCGCCGTCGCGAAGGCGCCTGCCCCGCGGGCCGGATGATGACAGCGAGCGCGTCGCGGGCCAAGTGCCGTGCCGTTGCGAGGACGTTCGCGAAGGGGGCGGCTGCAAGTGCCGGCCACGGGCGTAGGATGGGCGCGACGTCCGATGTGGAGATGCGATGAAGAATCTGCTGGGTGGACTGGCGGCCACCTTCGCTCTGGCCGTGGCTCCTGCCGCAGCGCAGCCAACTGCGGCAGCCTACGACGCGGAACTGGCGAGCCGGGTGGGAGCCGACGACTACGGCATGCGGGGCTACGTGCTGGTGGTGCTGAAGACCGGGCCCACGAGGGTGGCGGAAGGCCCCGAACGGGACGAGATGTTCCGTGGTCACTTTGCCAACATGAAGCGACTGTCCGAAGAGGGAAAGCTGGTGCTGGCGGGCCCCTTTGACGGCGCAGACGGCTGGCGAGGGCTGTTCGTGTTTGCCGTGAAGGACATCGAAGAGGCCAAGCAACTGGCAGCGACCGACCCGGTGCTGGTCAAAGGTGAAATGGTGGCCGAGTACCACAAGTACTACGGATCAGCGGCACTGATGCTCGTGCGCGAGACGCACGAGAAGCTCGCGAAGAAGCGCTTCTGATGGCGCCCCGGCCGACGGACTAGCCGAAGACGGTGTCACTGGGCGCGTGGCCGCTGCTGAGCAGGAGGCGCAGGGACGGACTCAAGCCGTCGTGTTCCCAGATGCGTGCCTGGACGATGAATTGACGGCCTCCGATTCGCAGTGCATCCCCCGTGGCGGGCAGTTCCGAGTGGCCCTCGAAGAACTTGGGAACGGAGACCGAAGACACACGAAGCCAAGTCTGGTCTTCGTCGGTGAAGGCGAGGGCGATCCTGAGGCTCTGCTGTGTCATGGCGACGACTCCAGTTCTTGTGGAAGCGAAGGCGCAACTCGCACGTGCTGGATGGGTGCGTGGACGAGCCCTGCGGCATGCCCGAAGGGGGAGCGCGTTCGCAAGGCCAACTGCGCGCGAGGCGGATGATGACAGCGAGCGCCGCGCGGGCCAAGTGCCTTGACGCTGCGGACCGACGCCCGCGCGCAGGACTGGCCGTCGCTGCCGCAGGCAGGGGCCCGGCCGCCTAGTCGCTGCCGCTCCGCGGCTCGCTCGTGACGTGGAGCACCAATGGGCTGGGATAGCGGTCCTGCGCGCCGGCGCGCACCGAACCGACCAGCCCACCGATTTCTCCGCCCTTCATGGCGGCGCCGGCCGCGATGAGCAGCGCGAACGCCCCGCCCATCACCGGCACGGCCGCAATGCCGAGCGCGACCCCTGCGCCGGCACCCACCTTGGCACCGGTGGCCGCGCCCTCGCGGGCACGCTCGCTCGGGGAAGGGGTGCTCGGCGCGGTGATGCTGGGCTGCGCCACCGATCCCGCGGGTGCCTGGCAGGTGACGTGCAGGGGGGCCATTGACGGCAGAACCGTGACCGTCCCTGGCGCGGTGAACGGCCAGCTTCCGGCCGGATTGCTGGCCTCGCACGCCAGGGGCCCGGCCCAGTTCGGGGAGTCGGCCTCGACACGAACCTCGATGGTCTGTTCCGTGGGTGCCTGGTGAGCACAACCGACGACCGTGGCAACGAAGAACAGCCCGACGACCGAGCGGCAGGGCGTGCGCGCGAGGGCGTTCATGAAAGCCAAACCTTGGGTCCACGCCGGCGCAGCATCAGGCCCGCCCTGCGCGAGCACCGCGCCCGATCCAGCCGATGAGCACGCAGAGCAGGACGATGGTGCACAGCGAGCTTGCCGCCATGGCGGTTGCCGAAGGTGGCGGGGGGGCCACCGTCATTCCGGCCACGGTGAAGGCAAGCACCAGGACACTCAGCGCCGCGAGGGCCACCTTTTTCGGCCGGGGCAGGCCGCAGCCGGGGAAGAACAGGAACATGCCGACGATCACGAGGACGCCTTCGATCGCGAGCGCAAGGGGCATGTGGTCCCACAACCCGACGCCTACGCGGGGCGAGCCCGTACCTGTCAATGGCAACTCCGGCCGATGGACCAGTGCGTCGAGCAGCCAGTGCGAGAAGACGACGCCGCCGACGAGAAGTGCCGTGAGCGCCCTCGGGCCCGCGCGATCCTTGTACAGCACGATCGAGCACGATCCCGCCAGCGCCGACCATGCGAGGCCAGCGAGCAGGCCGTGCGAAAACGGGAACACGAACTCTGGCTGGTGCGTTTGCGGGAAGTCGGCCGGAATGGCGACCGTCTCCCAGCCCAGGAGCACGAACAACCAGAGCAGGGCGTCAAGCAGAAGGGCGGCGGCGGCGAGCACGCCGACGTTGACGCGCGGTCCGACTCGCGCGGCGGCGAGGGCGACTCCGAGATGGCCAGCGAACATAGAGGCTCCAGGCAGGCCTGACGTTTGAGTCCGGAGGCGGGCGCCGGCGCAGCGCCTGGCCTGCGGGGCGGATGATGACAGCGAGCGCCTCGCGGTCCAAGTGCCTTGCCGGCGGCTGACGGCTCGAACGAAAGGTGAGGCCGCATGGCTGCGAAGCTTGGGGCACGCTGCATCACTGCGCCCGCCTTGGAAAGGCGGCGGCGTGATAGCCGCGGCTGATGAACAACTGGTAGGCAATCCGCCATGTTCCAGCCACGAGCGACCAGCGATGCTCATAGCGGCCGTGCGTGTAGATTGCAGGGTACCCATCTTCAGGCGAGGCCCACGTGCCCAGTACGGTGGCTCTTGTTCGAGCGCTGTCCGGCAGCATTTCGTCGAACACGAGGCCCGTGACGTGGTGCAGAAGGCGCGGCGCGTTGGCAGCGAACGCGCGCAGTTGCCCGAACCCCCGGGCTTGGAAGATCGGCTTGTCGTCACCCGTCAGTCTGACTTCGAACACGCCGTCGTCCGTGAACAGAGCGGCCCAACCGTCTGCGTCGCTCGAGTCGAACGTCAGACAGTATCGTCCGAGCTGTTCGGCAATGGCCAGTCGATGCGCCAGGTTGTCCAATGTCACCATCGCAGCCTTGTGTTCGATGCCTGAGCCCCTAGTAAGACGAACCGCCGGCGTACTTCTGTTCCAGGAGGACACGCCAATCGAAGAGCAACTCGGCAACGCGCCTGGCCTGACTCGGCCTGGGCCCCAGGCCCAGGAAATCAGTCTCGAGCAGCAACAGCAGCTCCATGAGGCGTTGTTCGTCGGCATCGTCCACAAGCGCGGCGAAGACCTCTGAGGCGAACGCCGAATACTCCTGCCGTGAGGACGGCTCCCGGGCGACGCCGAGCGGATCCCACAGGTAGTACAGGACCTCGTCCACCCGTTGAAGAAGTTCTGTGGCGAATTGATCGGAAGAACCATTCATGGTCGTTGAGTCACCGAGTTCGAGGATGCTGCCTGAACGTCGAGCCGGGGTTGCGCTCGAGCGGAGGATGGCGCCGTACTCTACGCAGGAACCTGCAGTTGCAGACCCACGATGCCTGCCACCACCAGCCCGATGCAGCCGATGCGAGCGAGACTTGCCGGCTCTTGGAAGAACAGCACGCCGACGAGTGCCGTGCCAGCGGCCCCGATGCCAGCCCAGACCGCGTAAGCCGTGCCGACCGGGATGACCTTGAGCGTGAGACTCATGAGCCAGACGCTGAGGATGGCTGTCAGCACGGAGATGAGCGACGGCACCGGTCTCGTGTAGGAGTCCGAGAGTTTCATGCTCACGGAGAAGGCGATCTCCAGGAGGCCGGATGCCAGGATGACCAGCCAGGCGGAGCTTGTGGTGGTGATGGCGAGCATGGAGCAGGGTGTCAGAGCGCGGAAACGGCGACTCTGTCAGGTCATGCCGCGGGCGTCCAGTGCACGTGGGGCGCCACCTGCGAGAGCCTTGGATCCCGCGGGGCACGATGACGAAGGGGGTGGCGGACCGGCACTGCATGGAGCTCGGGTGCAAGGGTGCGGATGGCGTGGCGGCAACCGGCTCAGTCGTCGGTGCGAGTCCGCTTCGGCGAGGGTTCACCGCCACAGCCCCGCCACTCATTGCGGGTGATGGCACAGAGGCCGTGCGGACGCAGAGCACTGCCTTTCGGCACGACAGGGCGTTCGAAGTCGGGCCTGGTGTTGCGCATGCCGATCCGCTCCATGATGGCGCCGAAGCGCCCATGGGTGAGCAAGGTGAACGTCACGATCTCCGTCAACCCCAGCCTCCCAAAGCCGACAAACTCGGCGGAGTCCTTGGCTTCGGCCGCCCAGTTGCTCCAGGCCCGCTGCGCCGCATCGGCGTTCATCGCGAAGAGTGGCGCGATGTGTCGCCATCCAGGTCAGACACCGCGGCAACGGAGCCTTGCGCCAAGCCACAACAGGCCACGGCGGGCCAGCAGGAAGCAGGCGGCGTACGGCAGCAGCCCCGAGACCGCGCCGAGCACGAGGGCCAAGGGGACGATGTCCATCGTGCCGGCCCAGGTGGAGGCTGCCACGCACAGGGCGCCCAGGTAGACGCCGAACGACGCCCAGAAGCGAACCGGCCGCGGGCTGCGAAACGCGGCGACCGCACCCGCGAACGTGCCGCCCAGGCATCCTGCCAGCGCAAGCGATTGACCGAGAACCATGGCGTTGCCCTGGGCCTGAGCGCTCGAGGCGACAAGGGACAGTGCAGCCGCGAGAAGGAGCCGACTGGGAACGAAACGCTGATCCATGCGGGGCCTCGGGTCCGAGAGAGGGAGCGCACCGGAACCGGTGCACGGCCTGCACGACCGACGATAAGCCAGCTCGCCAGGCAGGCCAAGGGCCATGCCGGTGCGGGGCCGCGCGGGCGAAAGGTCAGGCCGCCCTCTGGGCACGACGAGCGAGCAGCCAGAGCAGGAAGCGGCCGTGAATCGCACCGACCAATGCACCCGCAAGCACGAACGAGAGGACGAGTTCGACAACCGCTGCGAGAGGCCGGGATTCGCTGGCCGCGAGGTGGGCTGCCAGGAAGATGACCGGCATGGCGCATGCCCAGGCAAGGGCGTTGGCTGGAAGCCACCACCAGGCGTGGGGCAGCACCTCGCGCAAGCGCCGCCACTGAAACGCGGCCAGCAAGGGCCCGGCCAGGGCGCCCAGACCTGCGGCGAACACCAGGCGCAAGGACGTGCCGAGCTCGGGCGGCGCCGCTGCTGGCTGCTGGGGCAGGGAACTCATGATCGTGCTGGGCACCATGCCGAGCGCCCAGGACACCATGGCGCCGACGACCGTGGCGGACACCCATCCGGTGAGCTGGGGCAAGGCGCTGCGAAGGACGCGGCTCTGCGCCACACCGACGACGAGGCCCTCGATTGCGCCCAGTGCCACGAAGACGGCAGCCAGCCCGAGGGCCGCGGCGGGGCCGCTGGGCTCACCGAGACGGCGGGCGACCAGGAAGCCAACGCCGGCGACGATGCTCAGCCCGACCGCCTCCGCCCACGCGTTGGCGACGATCCAGCGCTGCCAGAGGCGCCGTGGCGGGTGTTGGGGTTCCACGGGGCGGCCTGTCGCTCGGGCTGAGGGGCGGACGCGCGCATCGCTTGGCCCGCGATGCGGATGATGACAGCGGGCGCCTCGCGGTCCAAGTGCCATGCCCATGCGCGTCCGCTGCAGCGAACGGCGAGGCATCACAGCCAGCGCCGGACTCGGGCCTTGTAACGGGCGTACTGCTCGCCGAACAGCTCGTCCAGGACCCGCTCCTCGGGCTGGATCTGGAAGCGGGTGATGTAGAGCACGAAGACGATCGGGCCCAGGAAAGGCAACGGCGCCGACAGATAGGTGCCCCAGGCCAGCAGGATGAAGCACAGGCCCACGTACATCGGATTCCGGGTGATTCGGTACACACCGCCCGTGACCAACGCTGAGGCACGGGCCGGTGTGAGCGGATTGATGGTGGTTCTCGAGGCCCGAAAGGCGAGCAGACCCGAAAGGTCGAACGCCAGCCCCGCAGTGACAAGGAGGGCTGCCACCACAGACCTCATGGTGGAACCGAGAGGCAGCGCCGGACCCAGCGGGGCGACGAGCCACATGACCAAGGCGACGAGCGCCCCGACCACGGGCGGTGGAATCATGTGCTCCAGCCACTGCATGGGTGTTTCAGGGATGCCTGGCCTTTGACAGAGGAGGAGTGAGCGCCATGCTGGTGCGCGTCCGCTCTCGCGAGGGGCCAGGTGGTGCGGTCAACGTGCCACCCAGCCGCCGCACACCGGGAACACCTGGCCCACGAAGCAGTCGGCGGCGCTGCTGCACAGGTACGCCGCGAACTGAGCGTCCTCCCGCGCGGCCACGAGCCTGCCAAGTGGAACCTCGCGGGCAAGACGCTCCCGGAAGCGCGGGTTCGCCTGCACCTCGGCAGGAAAATAAGTCGGGTTGTCGACGAAATTCTGCGCGATGGCATTGACTTGCACGTTGTGCGGCGCGAGTTCGACACCCACGGCCTGAACATAGGCGAGCTGGGCGCCGCGGGCGGCGCTGTACGACGAGGCCCTCTTCATGCCGCGCAGCGCGGAAGCGCTGCCGATGACGAGGATCTTTCCGGAGCGACGACCGACCATTGCAGGGGCTGCGGCACGCAGGAGCCGCGGGAGCGGGTCCACCAGAGCCGAGAAGACCTGGCGCCACTCGGCTTCGGTCACCTCCGCAGCGGCCGTGGTGGGTGCCGTGAACGCGAGATTGGCCACCAGGATGTCGACCTCGCCCGCCGCACGAACCACGCGATCTGCAGCCTCGGGCTCGGTGAGTTCTTCCGCGCTGGCCACGATGGTTGCGCCCTGCTCCGCGAAGACTTCACACAGGACCGGCCCCATGAATTCCGTGGCCTGGGTGATGAGGACCCGCTTGCCGACCAGTGCGTTCTGCATGCCTTCTTGCCTGGTTATGCCACGCCGGAGCCAGACGCCTCGAGCAAAGGACTAGGCGCCGACGTCGAACGACGAGCCGACCGTGAGCTCGCCGGAGGTCAGCGCATCCGCTCTCAACCCGGCCCGGCCGACCCACTGCCTGACCACCTGCGCTGGCGACAGATCGGCCGTGGCCAGCGCCTCGCCGAGAGTCAGGCAGGGTTCACAGAGCTCGATGCCGCGGAAACTCAGGCCGCCGACACGGAACGACCGCCCCACCAGATCGTTGAGCCGGACTCCGCGGGTGATCACATTCCGACCGGTCGCGGAAGCCGGGAGGCTCAGCCCGTTCACGCGGGCAAAGCGTTCGATCTCTTCGGCCTCGATGAAGGTGATGTTCTGGCCGGGCTCGTCCTGGGCGCCGAAGTAGCGATCGCCCTGGATGCCCGCTCCCGCCACGACTTCCACCCGCGGGAGAGGCATTTGCGGTCCACCTGGCTGGGGGCGGATGAAGATGTGTTCGACCATGTGACGATTCTGTGCGCCTTTCGAGATTCTGCCGCCTGAGGTCAAGAAGCGAGGGCCACCTGGTTCGACGTCCCTCGCGCGTGGGGGCACCGTCGGTCTCAACGCAAGGTCGATGGGACGGATGGCGACCAGATGGGGAGCCGGCTCGAATGGTGGGTGGGGTGTCGTTGCGCCGCATCTCACGCAGGCTGGGGCATGCTGTGCCACCAGATGCGAGCCTCCGCGCACAGCTTGCCGCTGAACGAGGCCTGGAGGATGCCATCGAGCACCATTCGTGGCAGAGGATCGCCAGGCTTGCGAGCCACGAGACTGGTCCCGGTGGATCGGGCCCAGATCCGGAACAACTCCTCCGACGCGACCTGATAGGTGACGTGCCAGTGCGCAATGCCCGATGTGGCGGTGCTGGCCAACACCGCGAAGGTGACTCGAACGTCCTCCTGGAGCTGCACCCGTTTCCAGTACTCGACGAGTTGCTCCGCGCCACGCTGAACCTGGAACGGCGTGTTGTGGTATCGCCCGTCGGGCGTGAACAGGGCGGCAAACATGGCCGGGTCTCGCTGTTCCCATGCGGCCTTGTAGCCGTGCATGAATTCTTCGATGTTCACGGTGGTCTCGCGGTGTGGGGTGTACGACGCCTGACATGGGAGCGAAGGGCCGGGTCAACCCGAGCCTGACCGGCTCGGGCTGCGCCTCTTCGAGCGAATGACGACCGTTCCGGCCAGCTTGTCGTGCCAGCCCTGCTTTTTCGGATCGAAGGCAACCCACAGCAGTCCGAGACCGAAGGGGATGGTGGATACGAAGTACCCCAGGTAGCGAACGATGGACTGACCGACGCCGAGCGTCTTCCCCGTTCGCGCGTCGACGACCCGTGCGGAGAAGATCATCTTTCCCGGGGTGGCTTGCTTGTAGTGCCAGAAGACGATGACCGCGATCGCGGGGGCCACCCAGGACAGGAGGAAGTCGGCCCAGCCGGAAAGGACCGCAGTGTCTCGCGGTGCAAAGTAGGCTCGGCCGTAGATCGCCAGAAGCAGCGGCAGCGAGATGCTCACGATGAGTAGCGTGTCGACAAGGGAAGCAGCGACGCGAACCCAGAAGCCGGCGTATTCGACATCATCGAGTGGCATTCACTCTCCCCGTAGGACACCTGACTTTCGAGCGAACCGGCCCCCGTCCAGCCAGGGGCCAGTCATGCTCTGCCCGAGGCGCAACGCCGTCACCGCGGCGCTACTGGCCGAAGCCGGCCTCCCGCGCCCGCACGATCGCGTGTCCGCGCGACTCGATGCCCAGCACCGCGAGAATCGCCGAGACCTGATTGCGAACGGTCTTGTCCGACACCCCCAGGTGCGCAGCAATCTGGGCATTGTCGGACCCTCGAGCGAGCAAGTCGAGGATCTGCGCTTGTCGTTCGCTGAGCTTGTCGAAACCGGGCGCGGCGCGCAGCGGCGGTACGCGGGGAAGAAAGGCCTCGATGGCATCGAGGCACTGCTGCCAGCCGGGCTCGTCGGCCGTCACCACATGATTGACGCCTTCGATCGGGACGAGCCGGGCGTCGCGGATTCCGGCGGCGATCGCCATGCCCTCCGCGAAGGGCACACGAACATCGCCCTTGGCGTGAAGGACCAGCGTCGGGCATCCGACCTGGGGGAGGAGCTGCGTCACGTCCATGGTGTTGAACGCGCGCATGCACCGAACGGCGTTCTCCGGCGAGGACGACACCCGCTGCAGCTCGTTGAACCACTGATGCTGCTCCCGGGTACCGGCCGGCAGGAACTGCGAGGTGAAGAACTGGCGGTAGGCGTCATCAGCCTTGGCCCAGCCCAGCTCGGCGAGCCGGCACATCGTTTCGGCCTCGTCGCGCTCCTGCTGTGTCTTGGCACGCGCGAGGCGCCCGCGGGTGAAGCCGCCGTAGAGAATGAGCTGTCCGACCCGTTCGGGGTGGCGCGCCGCGTAGGCGATGGCCACTGCAGCGCCTTGCGAGTATCCGAACAGCGTGAAGGTCGGCGCCGCGACCGCATCTGCGACGGTCTCCAGGTCGCGAACCCACGCGTCGAAGTCGATCTCCGGAGGGGCCCAGTCCGACAGCCCGCAGCCGCGTGCGTCGTAGCGCACGAATCGGCCGCGGACTTCCATCGCATCGCGCCAGTGGCGGTTGAGCGGATTCTGCGAATCGAATTCGAGATGGGACAACCACATCCCCGCCTTGATCGTGACGTGCGGCCCTGTTCCCGTGACCGAGTACGCCAGCCGGGCGCCATCGGGAGCGTGAACGAAGCGGATGTCGGTGGGGGAAGTATTCACGCGCAGGTGCAGGCTGAACCGCGGATCACGGCCCTGGGTCCGGCGGTCCGGCAAGAACCCAGGGCGGACGGGACAAGCGCCCGCCCGGCGCCGCCGGCCAGGGGGCAAGACGCCTGCGCGACGGGACATTCGCCCAATGACGGCACGCGCGCCCGGCGGGAGACTGGCGCCGCATCGTGCACCCAACGGATCCCAATCGACAAGGAGTCGCAGCCATGAACAACATTCAGACAGTACTGACCCTCTACGAGGCTTTCGGGCGCGGCGACCTCCCGACGTTTCTCGGTCATCTGGCGGAAGGCGTCGAGTGGGACGGCGGCGCCGCAGACATCGGCGTGCCCTGGCTGAGACCGCGACGGGGGCGCGCGGAGGTGCCAGGCTTCTTCGAGTCCCTGGGCGCGCTCGACATTCGGCGGTTCCAGCCGAAGACCCTGCTGGAGCGCGACAACATCGTCGTCGCCATCATCGGCTTGGAGTTCGTGGTCAAGGCCACCGCCCACACGGTCAAGGAGGAAGACGAGGTTCACCTCTGGCGTTTCGACGATCACGGCAAGGTTGCCAGTTTCGCCCACAGGGTCGACTCGCATCAACACTGGCTCGCGATTCAGCCCACCTAGATGCCGCCCGGTCCGCGACGCGGAGCATGCGGCTCGCGGCTCCTGTGCCATGGGGTGGGATGCGCTCGTGTGTACGGTCAGGCCACACGGGCCAGCATGAGGTGATAGTTGTTGCGGCGCTCGACCTTGCGAAACCCGCAACTCTCGTACATGTACTGTGCGGGATTCTCAGGGTGAACGGTGAGCGCCACCTGGCGATAGCCCGCCCGAGCAGCGGCTTTCAGTGTCTCGAGCATGAGGGGCCGGCCGTGGCCCTTGTGCTGGAACTCGGGCTCGAGCGCGATGCCCAGCTGCGGGGTTGCCGCATCGACCGACGCCAGACCCACGCCAACGGGCAAGAGGCGGACCCAACAAGCGCCGGCGTCCGTCCCGTTCACTTGCGCGACCCTGCCGACATCCGTCGTCTTGCCCCACGCCTCGGCATAGATGCGCACTCCGGGCGCTTGAAGCACCTCGACGGGGCGGAGGCCGGCGGGCGGAGGATCCCAGAGCGCGACATGCAGCCAGTGCCAGAGCTTGTCTTGGTCTTCAGCGGTGAGGGGGCGGAATCGTAGCAAGGTGTGTGGCCTGACGTTTGCGCCGAGGGGCGAGCACCGGTGTGGCGCTCGGCCTGCTCGACGGAGGATGAACCGCCCGGGCGGTGGGCCAAGGGCCATGCCGGCGCGGCTCGAGCGAAGAATCAGGTGCGGGCTTTGTGCATGAGGTACCTGACGATACCGCTTGGGTGGCCGTCGTTTCCAGGCCAAGACTGCACAGCCGTGGCGCCGATAGCACTCCGGGGCCTGATGGCTCAGCCTCACGAGGTCGCAGACGCCGCTGCCACGCGTTCGCGCCTGAGCTTCGAACTCGTGCAGCAAGCCGGAACCGAGTCCTTGGCAGCGAGGCTCGGTGGCGACCCGGATCTGCAACAGCCCGCGGCACTTGCCCCATGTTCTTCCGGTGGCTCCACCGACGACCTGGCCTGACGCTGCCGTCGCGAGAATTGCGAACTGCCGAGCCAGGGAGATTGGCGCGACGGCTTGGTTGTGCCGATAGACGCCAGCGCCCCGAGGAGCATGCCAACGCCGAGCGCCTCGCGGCGCGGGCGGCAAACCTGTGGGCATCGCTTCGAGCGCGCGGCCGGACTTCGCACCGCACGACCGATTCATCGAGCCAGGCCTGGGGCATGCAGCGCGAGGATGTCGGCGATCGCTCGGTTCAGCGGCGTGGCGAGGCCTTTCGCCGCTCCGAGTTCGACGACGCCGCCAGAGAGCCATCGGACCTCGAGGCGGTTGCCCCGCTCGAGGTCGTGGTGCATGGACGACGTCATGTCGTAGGCGACTTCGTCGGCGAATCGAAGTCTCACGTCGGCATAGTCCTCGGCAAGGTCGACGCCGTGTGCGCGACCCACGGCGACAACCTCGCGCATGACATCGAGCAGGAAGGCGCGGGTCTGTGGGTTCTCCCGGATCGGTCCGATGGGCTTGCGGATCGTCGTCGTGGTGCCGGACAGGCCCACTAGGAACACGTACTTCTGCCAGATCTCGCGGCGGATGTGGGTGGAGAGTTCGGCGTTGATTCCTCCGGCCAGGCACGCCGCCAGGAAGGCCTTGCCGCGCTCGGACTGCGAACCGTCGAACTCGCCAAAGATCAGCCGCTGCATGGGGCCGGTCTGGCGGATGACGCCCGGGCGATCGATGGTCGTCGCGACATAACCGACGCCGCCCATGATCTGGGAGTCGGGGTACTTGGCGCGCAGATAGTCGTCCTTGAGAACGCCGTTCTGGAACGAGACGATGGTCGTGTTCGGACCGACGAGCGGTCGAATCTGATCCAGCGTCTCCTCCGTGTCCCAGAGCTTGACGCAGACCATGACCAGGTCGACGATTCCGACCGTCCGGGGGTCGTCAGTCGCTAGTGCAGGACTGACGAGCATCGGAGCGGGCCCCTCGATCCGAAGACCGTCGGCGCGAATGGCGTCGAGATGTTTGCCGCGCGCGATGAAGTGAACCTCCGATCCACCTGCGCAGAGCCGGGCGCCGAAGTATCCGCCCAGGCCGCCGGATCCCATGATTGCGATTCGCATGGTCTCTCTCCTTGCCGCTGACCGCTCCAGTGGCAATCGTCAGTCTGGCGCCGGAACGATTGCTCAGCCTGGGGTTCGACGTTCGTGCTGCGGGGCAAGCGCCGGCACGGTGCCGGGCCCGCGACGCGCAGCATAGATCACGGCGCATCGCGGGCCAAGAGTCACGCCGTGCCGATCCGTTCGAGCGAAGGGTCAGGCGTCGTCGCTTTCGCTCATGCCTCTGGGGTTCCTGTGTCCTTGAAGCCCTGGCTCAGCTCGACACGGGAAGCGGCCGCAAGTGCCTGATAACGCTGCCGGAAGGACTCGAGAGTGCTCTCCTCGAGCTCCTCCAAGTCCAACAGCGCATATCTCGAATGGCACGACGCCGCGGTGTCTGCGGCCTGACGATGGAGCGCGGGCGTGAATGCGGCGAAGGCTTCGGCCGCACTCTAGCCGCAGCGCCATTCGAACAGCTGCGTATGGGTACCGTCGCCGTTGTCCCGCAACCCGGCGCGGAGCATTCCGGCCTTGAGAAGAACCCGGTGCGATGCAAGATTGGACGGCGCCGTGGTGGCGATGATGAATGCCAGGTTGTGAGTGCGAGCGCCATAGGCAATGAGGCCGGACACAGCCTCCGTGGCGAAGCCGCGACCCCATTGAGAACGAAGGAAGGCGTACTTGACCTCTGGCTCGGGCTGCCCACCGGGATGGACGATTCCACAGAAGCCGATCACCTCGGTTGACGATCGTTCTTCGACGGCGAACATGCCGTATCCGCGCTTCGCGTAGTTGGAGCGCGTGACGTCGAGCCACTGGACACACTCTTCGTGCGTGATGGCCCGGCCGTCACCCACCCAGCGCATGGCCTCGGCGTCGCCGTAGACGGCGAGAAGGGCAGGGAGATCGGAATCGCGCCAGCGCCGTACCCGCAGACGCTCGGTTCGGAACTCTGGCTCCGACACTCTCAGCAGCTCCTCGTGTGGCTCAAGGGCTGACCAGCTGGCTCGCGCGAAGGCTCAGTCGGCATCCTTGGGTGTGACAGGGCTCGTGGGGTTCTGCTCGAACTGGGGCAGGGCATCGGTGATCTCGTGCCAGGGTGCCTTGGAGCCCACATGGACATGGCAGATGGGGCGGTTCACAGGATCATCGTCGAGTACGCCGAGTGCCAGGCCGAGGACGCGGGGCTTGTCGTCGAACTTGGTGATCAGGTTCGAGCCGCAGATCGAGCAGAAGCTTCTGTGCTGACCGGGCGATGATTCGTAGTAGCGAACCTTCTCCTCGCCCCTGACCCACCGGAATTCCGATGCCTTCACCTTGCCGCGTGCCCGGAACGCCGAGCCGTGAGCCTTGCGGCACATGGAGCAGTGGCAGTACAGGAGATCGATGACGGTGCCGTCGATCTCGAATGCCACGCCCTGGCAAAGACAACTTCCGCGAAGCACATGGCCTCCTTGTGCTGCCCGACGTTGGAACTGACGCGCGAGCGCCGGGATGTCGTTCGGGCCGCGAGGCGGATGATAAGAAGCACTGCGTCGCCGGCCAAGTGCCACGCCGGTGCGAGTCCGCTCGAGGGAAGGGTGGGATGGCGCTCGCCGGTGTACGACACGCGCAGCCGGGGCCCTCGTGCCTGCGAGAGGCAACGGGCTGGAACGCCTGTCGGCCCGTCTTCGGCGCGCGATCACTGCGCAGCCTGTTCGGCCGTCAGAATCACCGTGTAGGACGTACCGTCCGGCCGCAGGAGCCGGACGGAGATTCGTTCGCCGACGCGCTTGCCCTGGGCAAGTGGCGCGAGGTCCTTCGCCGTGGCGCCAGGGATGCGCTTGCCGTCGAGTTCGAGGACTTCGTCGCCGGCGGCGACGCCGGCCCTGTGCGCCGCAAGGCCGGGCCGGACCGCGGTGACCTTGGAGGCTCGAACGGTGGGATGGAACCAGCCCTCACCGCTGATGGCGACCGTCACGCCAAAGATGCCCCGAGCGGGATCGGCCGTCACGGCAACGGGGTACATCAGAAGCGCCAGCAGCACGAGCAGATCACCTCGCCCGAGGGATCGCAGGGCGCCGCTCACGGACAGCGCGCGCGGGGCGTGGCGAGCGTCCCGCCCGACGCTTGAAGGGTTGGAGAGCGCAGGGGCGAGCGCCCTGCGGGTCCGAGTCGACGCGGGCGAGTGAATGGGCCTCGATGTCGCTGCAAGACGCCTGCGAGCTACTTGGCCGCCTTGGCTGGAAGGGTGCCGACGAACTGTCTGCAGCGCTGAAGCCAGAAGTCGAGTTGCTCGTCGCTCTCGATGGCCGGCGGCTCGACGTACACATAGCCCGGCATGGGTCTGCCGGTGAAGTCCATTTCGCGCACATGGGGGCGGCTCAGTGAGTCTTCGTGGTATTCCCAGCCAACGCGTGCCATGAGCTTGTGGCCGGAGACGCCCACGAACATGTGCCCGCGGTGGAGGAAGGCGATTCCGCCGAACATCTTCTTCTCGGAGAGCGCGGCGTCGCCTTCCATGGCAAGGCGGATGCGATGGGCGAGAGCTTCGTCATACGGCATCGTCTTCACCTCCGTGGCCTGACGTTGGAGCCGCGGCATCGGCTCCGCTCGAGCGAAGGGCTGGGCCCCGCTGCTTGCTGCCTAGAGCCTGCCGCTGGCTCGCATGCCCTCGAGCCGCAGGGCGATGACTTGCTCGACCTCGCTGAGCTTGGCCACCAAGGATTGGCGTTCCTGCTCGGACACCGCGTTCGAAAGGCGCTCGCGGAGCCTGGCCCGCCGGTGGAACAGTTCGATTTCGGGTGGCGGCACCCCCGCGTTCTTGAGGATCTTGAAGGGAAGGCGGAACTCGGCAGGAGTCGCCGCCCAGCCCTCGGACTCGGGCATGGGCTTGCCAAAGCTGGGGGCGCTCTGAAGCTCGCCCGACCGGAAAGCCTGCGCCAGGTGCTCGGCGATGGCTTCGTCCTGCGAACGAATGGCCGCGTCTCGTCGCTTGCGCGCGTCCGCGTCGGGCGAGGGGTCAGGAGGCGATCCTGGCGGTGACATCGATCTCGACCAGCGCACCAAGTGGCAGCCGGGACACCTCGACGCAGACCCGCGCCGGGAACGCCGAGGGGAAGTACTTGCGGTAGACCGCATTCACCGCGGCGAAGTCGTCCATGTCCGTCAGGTAGACCGCGGACCGGACAACCTGCGCCAAGCTGGACCCACCGGCCTCCAGAATGGCCTGGATGTTCTGCAATGTGCGGTCGGCCTGTGCTGCTGCGTCATCGCCGACGAGCTTGCCGGTCGACGGGTCCAGTGCCACCTGCCCCGATGTCCAGATCCAGCCGTCCAGTACCACGGCCTGCGAGTAGGGGCCGACCGGCGTGGGCGCGCTGCGGGTTTCGATGATTCTCTTGGCCACGATCTTGCCTTCTCTGCGATGCGGTTCGCGGACGACGTTCGCCGGCGACTCGCCCCCCCACGCTGGAGCCGAGGGGCCGGTGCCGTGAAGGCGCCCGGCCCGCGTCGCGGATGATGACAGCGGGCGCCGCTCGGGCCAAGTCCCTTGCCGGTGCGCGTCGGCCCGAGCGCAGGGCCAGGGCGCACCCTCATGACGGCAGCTTGGCGACCACGCACTGAATGCCCGTGATGCCCGCGCCTTGCTGGACCGTCTGGCAGGCCAGCGCCTGGCGCGAGGAAGGCTCGTGAAACCAGACCGTGCTGGTGCTTCCGCTGGAAGACACACCGATCGGCACGTAGCTCGGCGTGGCTTGAACCTGTGACCGCGCGGTCGGCGCGAGGACTGCAGCCGTTGCCGCGGCGGCCAGCACACCCGCCGCGACGAGACCTGAATTGCGAGCGTTCATGGTTTGCTCCCCATGGGGTGGGTTGGAGAGGACGTGACAACCGGGCGAGGCTCCGCGTCAGTCTGATGGCGGGCACCTCTTATGGAAGCTTACTCCCGGGAGCCGGCAGGTCGCGAATCACCGCCGATGCGCGGCTCGCCGACCGATGCGCTGCCGTCGTCGATGGCTGCTGGGGGCTGCCGCGCCCTGCCGCTCACCGTCGGCACGAACGCAGGATGGACCGCAGCGCGATGGGGCTGCCCTGGACCCGCGCGGTCGCCTCCACCGTGCAGCGTTCAATGGAGCCTGCCGTGCAGGGTTTCGAGTTCTTCGATGACGCCGTCTACGAGTGCAAGGAACTCTGCCCGAGTGGCATGAGGGTGTTCGGTGATGAGTCTGGAGGCATGCTCGGCGAGCAGGTCTTGCCGGGCCATGCGCGCCCACCGGCGTACTTCCCAGTACGTGACGAGAGCCAGCCGACCGAGATCATCGGAGCGGCGGGCGTAATGCAGGCTCCCGAGTATGTCCTCGAGGTGCAGGCGGAGACGCTGCTGAGCGAGCGTTTTCATGTTGCAGTGCAGCATGGGCGCCCTTGCTTTCGCCTGGCTGACAGTTTTGCAGCCCACGGTGACCACCTCGACCCCTAGCGGCCAGGCAACCGGACCTCTACGGTCCTGCCACCGTACCCAAACCGCTTGTCGCGCGCCTGGACCACGACAACCGTCACGTCGGCCGGGATCTTCACGCCGTACAGATCGCGGGTGAAGGGCTGCTCACTGGCGTGGTCGTGGAAGAGCACTCGCTCGCCGAAGACGGAACCCTCCCTGCTCATGATGCGGAATGCGTCCGCGTAGCGCTGCGGCGAGTCATAGGGTGAGGAAACCGTGGTGTCGAAGTCGAACGTGTTGGTTCCGGCGGCGCGGACCTCGACCGCGACGACGTCCGGGTACTTCTGTTCCGTCGAGCCTGCCGCCAGCACTGGCAACGGAGAACCAGAAAGCAGTGCACCGAGGACGCCGATGACGTGGCGCCGGGAAGAGAAGGATGGCGAGTGCATTCGACCGTTCTCCCGTGCAAGGTGCTGCCCCCGGCGCGCGCCGACATTCGAGCCGAGGAGCCGACGCAGGAAGGGGCTCCCTGGGTCCGCAGGTGCTAGAAGCGCCTCAGCAGGAGAGAGGCGCCCACTGCAATGAGGATCAGTGGCCACCAGCGTGCAAAGATCGGTCCGAGGTTGGGCAGCAATCCGAGGTTGGACAAGAGGAAGAGCACGCCAAGAACGATCAGGACGAGCGGCGCAAGGATTGACTTCCTGAACATGCGGACCTCGAAGCTTGGGATGTGCGGCCTGACGCGTGAACCGATGGGCTGCCAACGCCAGGGCGATGGGCCGCGAGGCCGATGATAGGCGGCAGGGACTAGCCGGTGGAGGACCGCCCCGAACGAAAGCTCAGGCGGCGTCGCGTGCAGGCGAAAGCGAAACTGGGGCCGTGGCCGCTGCCGAGGGTGGCGCCCACTCTTGCCAGTCCGGGCCGAACAGCTCGGCGGGATGCTGGGTGCGCTCCGAGCCATTGCCGCAGGCCATGGAAGTGGCGGCGCAGTACCTCTCGCAACCCCAACACGTGCGTTCGGGGTGCGCAGGATGGGTGGGAAAGCGCTTGACCATAGCAGCCATTCGGGCCAGGGGCACCGACAGAAGTCGGTACCGCACGAACAAAGCATTCAGTATGCCTCGGCATTGGGCAAGTACTGTTGACGCGCGACAAGCTTCGAATGCCGGCAGCACCGAGGCCCCGGGCATTGGCAGGGCTCCCCGTCGAGAGGGGGTTCGCCGCTCAGAGGCGAATTTCGGAGCTTCCGCCCTCGAGACCTTCGGTCGCCGAGGTTCGATCCGGTGATCGCCGCTCGCACCGCTGACGCTGGTGCCGTTCTGGCGCAGGAGTTGAATCGACGCACCGCTCGCCAGCAGCGTGACGTGCAGTCCTGCATGCGCGCACGTCGCGGCAACCGCCAGTCCCACTGAGCCGCTGCCCAGGACGGACCAGCGAAGCGTGACCATGACGATCCGTCACGATGGGCCAGTGCACCTGCGGAGCGATGGCTCAGCCGACACCGTGAAGGGCCTCCGCCACCCGAGCCTGAAGCAAGGGAACGAATCCGAACTCGAACCACCGGTTGTGGGCGAACCATCGGTTGTTGGTCGGGCTGGGATGCGGCAGGGGCACCAGCGTGGGCCAGTGTGTGCGCCAGTCTTGAACGGCCTTCGTGAGGCTGGCACGTTCCCCGGGAAGGTGGTAGGCAAGGGCGTACTGGCCGATCACCAGCGACAGCTCCAAGGTCCCGAGACTTTGCAGCAAGGGTGCCCGCCAGCGTGGAGCACATTCAGCCCGAGGTGGAAGGTCAGCCGACTTGCCCTTGCCCGGGTAGCAGAGCCCCATGGGGAGAATGGCGAAGCGTCTCGGATCGTAGAACTCTTCGCGCGTGACACCCAGCCAGCGGCGCAGCCTGTCGCCACTCGCGTCGTTGAAGGGGATGCCTGTTTCATGCACCTTTCGTCCAGGCGCCTGTGCTGCGATGAGGATCCTGGCGGACGGATGAAGCTGGAGGACCGGCCGTGGGCCGTGGGGCAGGTGCCCGGCGCACAGCGTGCAGGCACGAACCTCCGACAGAAGGGACGCAACGGACGACACGACAGGAAAGGTGATGGCTGAGGTACGAGCCAAGCGGGCAGCCCGGCTTACCAACCGATGCCGTGATCCTCGCCGTGGTTCCCCGACGCGCCCCAGAAGGTGCGGTGCTTCGGGTCGATCAGGATCGCGTTGACCGGCCCCATCGTGCGGGCGCGGTAGGTCGGCTTGTAGCCCATGCGGCCGAGCTCGCTGCGCACGTAGGGCGGTGTCACGTCGTTGAGCCAGATCGTGCCCGGCTTGGACGCGTGCTGCTCGAAGGACTCGCGCATCTGCTCGCTGAGGAATGCGGGTGCCTCGGCCGCCTCCTGCGGCGTCATGCCGAACTCGACGATGTTCAGGAAGTACTGCAACAGGTGCTGGTCCTGCGCGTCGCCGCCTTGTATGGCAAACGCCAGCCACGGCACACCGTCCTTCGTCGCCAGCGTCGGCGTCAGCGTCACGCGCGGCCGCTTGCCCGGCGCGACCACGTTGAACGGATTCTCGGCGGCGTCGAGCACGAAGCTCTGCATGCGCTGCGACAGCCCGATGCCGGTCGGCCCGGCGACCACGGCCGGAATCCAGGCGCCACTCGGCGTGATCGACACCAGCCAGCCGTCCTTGTCGGCCGCCACCACCGACGTGGTGCCGGCGAAGAACGACCCTTCCATCGGGTCGAGCGAGCTCCTCGGCGTGCCACCGGCCGGCACGGATCGCTTCGCGCGCGGCTCGTGCCAGCGCTTCAGCAGGTCCAGGTACGGGTTGCGGCCGCCCTGGAAAGGATAGGGGTCGCCCGGCGACACCGCAGGGTCGTTGCGCTCGGCGTTGACGAGCTTGGCACGCGACTTCGCGTAGTCCTTGGACAGCAATCCGGCCACCGGCTCCTCGGGTGGCACCGTGGTGTCGCCGTAGTAGAAGTCGCGGTCCGCGTAGGCCAGGTTCATCGCCTGGTAGACGGTGTGCACGTAGCGCGTGCTGTTGAAGCCCATCGACTTGAGGTCGAAGTTCTCCAGGATGTTCAGCGCCTGCAGCATGACGGGCCCCTGCGTCCAGGCGGTGAGCTTGTAGACGTCGATGCCCTTGTAGGTGGTCTTCACCGGCTCCTCGATGCGCACCTGCCAGTTCGCCAGGTCCTCGCGCGTGAACAGCCCGCCCTGCGCGCGCGCGCTGGCGACCAGCTGCTCGGCAATGTCGCCCTTGTAGAAGCGGTCGTAGGCGGCGCGGATCGCGGCCTTGCGGTCAGCCCCGCCAGCCAGCGCCTGGCGTTCGGCGTCGACCAGCTTGCGCAGGGTCGCGGCCAGGTCGGGCTGGCGAAACAGCTGGCCCGGCTCGGGCGCCTTGCCGCCTGGGTTCGGGAAGAACAGGCGCTTCGAGTCGGGCCATTGCTCGATCTCCTGTCGCTCCGCCTCGATGTCGCGCGCCGTCTCGCCTTCCATGGGGTAACCGTCGGCCATCTCGATCGCGGGCTGGAGCACCTGCGCCAGCGACAGCCGGCCGTACTCGGCCAGCATCACCAGCAGGCCGCCCGGCGTGCCCGGCGTCACCGCCGCAAGCGGGCCGTACGGTGGCGGGTGGTCGAAACCCTTGGCGCGGAAGAACTCCGGCGTCGCGCCGGTCGGCGCCACGCCGAGGGCATTGATGCCGACCACCTTCTTCGCGCGCGGGTCCCAGATCAGCGCCTGTGTCTCGCCGCCCCAGTGCAGCACGTCCCACATCGTCGCGGTGGCGGCGAGCATCGCGCAGGCCGCGTCGACCGCATTGCCGCCCTGGATGAAGATGCGCGCGCCGGCCGCGGCGCCGAGCGGCTTGCCGGTGACCGCCATCCAATCCTTGCCATGCAGCGGCGCCTTGTGCGTGCGCTGTGCAAGCGCGGGTGCGACGGCGAGGGCGAAGAGCAGGGGGAGCAGGGTCTTGCGCATGACGGGTCTCCTCGAGTGTCGCCGGTCTGGCGCCTGAGCCGCGAGGCGGATGATGACAGTGAGCGCCGCGCGGGCCAAGTGCGATGCCGGAGCGGCTGCTCTCGCGCGAAGCTTGGGGCCACCCTGTTGGCGAATGGCCCCCGAGACCGGAAGCACTGCTTCTGACGGACTGGCCCGGTCCTGCACCGGTCCGGCGGCTGGCTGTGAAACGCGAGGTGAGCAGGGGCCGGGCCATCGACGCGTGAGGCGCGGCCGTCCCGCGGCATGTGCCGATGCACGACGCCGCCACTCGGTCATTCGGGCGAGTCTGTTCCCTGGGCAGCATGGCAGCCTCGTCGCACCCAAGTGCGAGCTTTCGCATCTCGCGGTGACGCGCGCCAGGCGTCATGCAGGCGCGGATCGCGTGCGAACCGTCAGGCGGCACGCCTCGGCACGTCGCGCTTGTCTGGCTACTCGGGGATCTCGGGTTCGACCAGCTTTGCCAACTGGGCGAGGGACTCCTGCCAGCCGAGGTAGCACATCTCCAACGGAATGACTTCCGGCAGACCCTCCTGCACGATGCTCAGTTCGGTGCCGCAGGACACCTGCTTCAGCGAGATCGTGGCGATCATCTCGCCAGGCAGGTTGGGATCATCGAACCGATCCGAATAGCGGATCTTCTCGAACGGCACCAATTCCAGGTACTCCCCGCCAAAGGAGTGGCCGTTGCCGGTGCCGAAGTTCCGGAAGGACATCCGGAACGTTCCCCCGACGCGTGCCTCCATGTGGTGGACCGTGCAGGTGAACCCAAGCGGCGGAAGCCACTTGGCCATCGCGTCCGCTTCGAGGAAGGCTCGATAGACGCGTTCGGGTTTGGCACGCAAGACACGATGAAGTCGGACGGTTCCGGTGACCATGTTGATGCCTTTCGTGACGAGGTGGATGCACCTTACGACGAAGTGGCGAAGGCGCGATCGACATCCTGCGACTCTGGGGGACACCCGCGCAGCCTGCGGTGACTGTGTTCCTCGGCAGCGACTTGCCTGGACCGAGATTGGGGAGTTCCTCGAGGGGCATGTCCGTCCCGGATCACCTAGCTGGACCGGGGGCCAAATCGGGCCTGTGATCGTTCCCGAGCCTTCGCCGACTCTGCTTCACGATTGCGTGGGTGGGCGGACGTGACGAGGCACGTGATCAGGGTCCTGGCCGACGCGGCGATCTCCTCGACTGCACGATCGAACGCCGCCTGGTTCGCCTGCGAAGGGACATTGAAGCCGCTGAGCTTTCGAACGAACTGGAGCGAGGCATCCCGGATCTCCAGTTCAGTCGCAGGCGGCTCAAAGTTGAACAAGGTCTTGATGTTCCTGCACATGTGCAGCTCTCCGAGGGTTGCGACGCCCTGCCCCAAGAACCCGATGATCTTGGTGCCCACGACGAACCTTGCGCGGTGGATGGCGCCCGCTGGAAAGAACTGAGGACTTCCCGTAGCGTGGGCTCGGGTCGATCTGCCCGCCGTGCGCCCGTCCGTCCCTTCGAAGGCCGTGTCCCAGGGGGCCATCTGGCTCGCGCGGGGAGGTCCACGTCCTTCAGGATCTGAACAGTCCCCTTGGCCGCGCTCGGACCGCAGGAGGCTGGTGCGAGCGGCCGTGGCGCGGATCGGGCTGTCTGGGTCCGGCGGTTCGCTCTGCACTCCCTTCGAGGGGGCACGCGGGGCGATGATGGGCGGTTGAACTCGCGGCACTCGTGACGGCCACTGGTGGGATTGGTGCCGATGCCCGACGCTCGCATCAAGTTGGACCGAGGCATCACCGGATGCGAAGTTCTTCTTCCAGTCGCTGGATGTCGGCATCGACCTCGGCCAACTCGGCGGTGACCGAAGTCGTGTCTTGGCGTGTCTGGATGAAGTGGTCGAGCTTGAACTGAAGGTCGCTCCGCTGAGACTTGCGAGCCGCAAGCTCGCTCTCCCTGATCAGGCGCTTCGATGCAGGGTCGCTGGCCGGACCGTTCATGTCCTTCTCCTGGGTAGTCGGCTAGTCGTCGATGAACTGCCAGGTGTCTGCTCCGTCGAGGCGACGAACCCTCACGGAGTTGATGAGCTTTGGATCGAAGTTCCCCAGGTTCACGCCGTGCTTGGCGCCCGGCTTGGGCTCGAGCGGCTCCCAGTGCGTGACGCAGCCACAGTGCTTGCAGTGAATCGTGCGCAGTGTCCTATCGCCCCAGATGTATTCGGCAGTGGCTTCGGGATGGCCTTCGATCTTCACGGTTCCGAACTCGAAGTAGACCCATGGACCGCCGATGCGGCGGCACAGCGAGCAATTGCAGGCTGTCGCGACCGTGGGAGTCGCCGGCAGAATCATTCGCACCGCACCGCAGTGGCATGAGCCTTCATGCATCTGGCCATCTCCTGAAGCCCCGGGCGATTCCGCCCGTGGGAGTATCGGTGCCGCCTGTCGCTCGGGCTTCGCAGGCGGATCCGGCATGGCGCCAGGCCCGCACGGCGGATGATAGGAATCACCGCTTCGTGCGCCAAGGGCCATACGAGGCACTTGAGCCGCCAGAGAGGACTGGCAGGGTGGGAGCGGCCTGCAAGCCACGCACGGCCGGCCCGCTTGCCTTCCCAGCCCTGGCGACAAACAGTCGGTGAACGAACTGTTCCGGGACCTGCGCCGAAGCGCAGCCCCCGCGTTCGCCATCCGGCAGTGACGTCTTTGGGCATCGCGAGACGGACGATCAGCGCGTTCAAGAGGCCTGGCGTCGGTGCCCCTCAGTGCGCACGATACGCCGAGTGGCAGGCCGTGCACTGCCGCGTGACCTCGGACAGTGCAGCGACTGCCCGCAGGGCATTACCGTCCGCGCTCGAGTCCTGCGCCACCAGCGCGAACTGGCTGGCCGCCTTGTGCATCTGCGTGCCGATATCCTGCATCTGCTTCGGCATGAACGGAGCCATGTGGGATGCACCGTGGGAATCCAGCGACGACAGGCCGAGCCGGACTTCGGCGATGTCTGCGGCCTGCTGGAAGTCTCCCTTGCCGATGGACTGCTGGATCTCGGTGATGGCCAGCAAGTGATCGCGCATGTTGCCGAGCATGTGACGCACCATCGGAGCCGGCATCCTCACCAGTTGCCTCGAGTCGCCGTCGGCGGCGGCGCCGGGCGAAGTGGCCGCCAATGCCACGGCGAAGACGGCCAGGGCGCGATTCATTGGAGGGTTCCGTGGAGCGATCGAGGAACTGGAGGGACCCGAACGTGTGAGCCGAGGCAGGCGTGTCGGGAAGGCGCTTGGCCTGCTGACCGGATGATGAACCAGACCAGCCGGCAGGCCAAGTGCCATGGCGGTGCCCATCCACTCGAGCGAAGCGCGAGGGCGCCTTCCGGACTGCGCTAGGAAGCCAGCATGGCCCAGCGCTCATGGTCCCGCCAGCGCCCACCGATCTTGAGGTAGCGCGCAGAGTAGCCCTCCTGCCTGAACCCGCAGCACGCGGCCAGAGCGATGGAAGCGGCGTTGCCGGGCTGGATATTGGCCTCGAGCCTGTGCAGCTTGAGCTCCTTGAAGGCGTGGCGGACGACGGCTCGAAGACCTCGGCGCATGTGGCCCTGGCGCTCGTGCCCCGCAAAGGCGTAGTAGCCCAAGTACCCGCTTTGGAAGGAGCCGCGAACGATGTTGGAGAGATTGATGACGCCGACGAGCGCTCGATCGGTGGATCGGCAGACAAGGAAGGCGTGGTTCGAAGGCGGCGCCATGCGCTCCAGGTATGCGCGGTACTTGGCGGGCGTATCGGGCGCCGCCACCCAGGGCCGATGCAGCGAGCGGCTGCGCCGGGCCGAGGCGAGGAACTCCGGCATGTCGGCCAGGGTGGGGCGGCGTATGAGCACGCTCACATCGATGAAGCCCTGATGTTCAGACTGTCCGGGCGAGCGCCGGCGTGGCGCCAAGCCTGCGAGACAGATGCTAATCCTGAGCGCCTCCCGGGCCAAGTGCCGTGCCCGTGCGAGTCTGCTCGAGCGAAGGGTCAGAGCCTCACTGCTCGTCGCCAGGGTCCGGCGGGCTGCCCTTGTCGAAGACCACCCGCCACACCCCCGGGGATTCCTGGCGCCACACCGAGTTGAAGCGGCCGATCACCTTGCCGGCCGGGTCGCGGACCAGCCCGGTGCTCAGTGCCAGCGTTCCCGACTGGAGAACTTCGACCCGGTCCGGCGACCAGGAGAACGGTGCAGCCCCGGCCTCGAAGAAGCGAGACCAGCCCGCCACCACCTCGGACTTGCCGCGAAGTGCAGCCGCGCCGGAGAAGAAGACGGCCTCGTCGGCGATGTGGGCCGAGAAATCCGTCAGGCTTCGATCGGCCATGGACTTGGCGAACGCTCGCTCGGCGGCGAAGACCTGCTCCTGCAGGGACTCTGGTGCTGACATGGCCACTGGGATCGAAGTCGCTGCGAACGCCGCAGCCAGGGCATGGCGGATCGAGACGGCAGACAGATGGAAGCAGCCGTGAGGCGCAGCGTGGTTCATCGTGGGGCCCGACTCGGAGCCGAGGCGACCGCCGTGGACGGGTGCCCCAGGCGAAGGGTCAGCTGGCGCTGACGAGCTGCAGGTTCTGCGCGGCGCGGTCTTCGTCTCTGTCGGGCTTGGTTGCGATCGCCTCCAATGCCTTCACATACGCGTGGGGGAGACCGTGCTCGAGCGCGCCAGCGACGACGAGTGCCTTGTACCAGGTGTACGGGAGGGCAAGTCGGTCCGTGTTCGTGGCCTGGTAGGTCCATGCCTCGAGTTCGCCAGCGGTGGTGAGGACCTTCACCATCTTCTCCTTGTAGCCCATGCCGATGCCTTCCGCGACATCCAGCGACGGCTTCTCGGCCCCGTCGATCTCGTAGACCACTCCGTGGACGACACAGTCCGGCGAGGCAACCTGCACCGCGTCGCACTTGCCCGATCCGTCGCGGCTGATCTTGTGCCAGCGCAGTTCGTGGCATGGCAGAACCGCTGTGGCGACGACGCGTGCCGAGGGCGTCCGAGCCCGCAAGCGGCGCGACAGCATGTTCGAGCCGTATGCGAAGTACAGAAAGGTCGACGAGTTGCTCATGGTGGTGCGTGCGGGCTGACGTTGGGGTCGAGCGGGCGAGCGCCGAGCTGGCGCTTGGTCCGCGGGGCGGATGCTAAGCTCGGCGGGCTTGCCAGCCAAGCGCCCCGCCAGAGCGAGTGGGCGCCGGCGAAGGGCTAGACCGCCGGCGGATTCTGAGCAAAGGCCGCCATCCCCTGCGGCTGCATCACCCACGCCTGGGCGGATTCGCACCAGATGCTGACCGATGGTTCGACCCACGAGGTGTCATCGAGCGTGCCTGCCTTCAGCCAGTCGAGCGTGGGGGTGGCAACCACGTCGGAGAAGATGGGTGATCCGCATTGGGCGCAGAAGTGCCGGTACACCGGCATGCCACTGGATCCGGTGTCCTCGTACACGGCAGGCTTCTCGCTTGTGAATTGCAGCGCTCCCTTGGGGATCGCGACGTTGACCGAGTAGGCCGAGCCCGACTGCTTCTGGCAATGGTGGCAATTGCACAGCGCGGCCATGACGGGCTCTGCCGCCGAGGTGTACTTGACTGCTCCACACAGACAGCCGCCAGAGATCTTGGGCATGGGCGCTCCTCGCGAGTTGAAGCATCCATTGGAGCGGATGCGGTTGCCGGACGCAACGGGGGTTCCGGAGGCGGCGGCCGAACCTTGGAGTCGAGCCAGGGGCGACGGGCAGGCGCCTGCGTCGGGGATGCAAGGCTGGGATTGAAGGCGACTTCCCAGAGGTGACCGTCCGGATCCTGGAAGTTGCCGGCTTGGCCTCCGTAGAAGGTGTCTCGTGCAGGCTTGGCGATCCTGGCGCCAGCTTGAGCCCGGGTTGCAGGTTGACGAAGGCAACTGCACCATCCGCGAACTCGGTGCAGACAGTCCCTCCGCTTGTGCTGAGGCCCAGGCCGTTCCGGCAGAAGGCAGGCGAACGCTCAAGATCGACTGGCGCGCCGCCTTGGCTCCCCGCTACGTGGCGTTCGCCTCGAACGCGGGGTCGACGGCGACCTGAAGGCCGGTGGCCAGGTGATTCGTCTTCGCGGCCAGGGCGACGATCGCCAGCAGCTCTGCGTGCTGCGCATCGCTCATTCCCTTGGCGCGAGCCGCTGCGGTGTGGGAGTGGACACAGTAGCCGCAGGAGTTGGCAATGGAAACGGCGATGTAGATCAGTTCCTTGGTGAGCGGATCAAGGTGGGTCGGTGTTGCCATCAGGCCTTTGACCTCGGCCCATGTGTTCTCCAGCAACGCCGGGTCGAACGCGAGCGCGCGCCACAGGTTGTTGACAAGATCGGTCTTGCGCGTCGCACGAATGTCATCAAAGACGGCCTTGACGCGCGGACTGCTCTCTGGATTCTTGATCTGCTTGACGGTTGCCATGGTGATCTCTCGGGAGATTGGGCGAACGGACCCGGCCGGCGCGCCCGAACGCCGTGCGGCCTGACGATTGAAGGGGGCGGGCGAGCGCCGGTGGGGTGTCCGGCACGCGAGGCGAATGATGGCAGGGGGCGCCTCGCGGGCCAAGTGCGCTGCCGGCACCAACCAGTCGGCTCCCGCGATCGGTCACGCCGCACTCGCGCTCGCGGCACTATGCGTCGACTGAATTGACCTCTTCCGTCGCGAAGCCGGCCGGCAGCACCACCTCCAGCATTTCAATGTCTTCGCTGTGCCCGACTTCTCTGTGGCGAATCTCGGGAGGTTGATGCACGCACGAGCCGGCCTCCAGTCGAACTCGCCCCTGGCCTTCGTATTCGAACTCGATCCAGCCCTTGAGCACGTAGACCAGCTGGAACGCGGTCTTGTGGATATGGGGCTGACTCGAGAATTCCTTGCCAGCCGCAGCACGGATGACATGGGCGTCGACTCGGCCGGTGGTAGCTTCCTTGATACCCAGATCCCGGTACTCGTAGAACGAGCGAAGGCCCCGTTCGAACTTGGCGCCGGCAGCATGGGAGACGACAAAGCCTTGGGTGGTCATGGAATTTCGCTCCTGAGGGACTGTGGGCAGCGTTCTACCCCAATGCCGCAGCGTGCTGCGCAACAGGGGCGAGTGCCGCGGAGATGCCCAGCCTAGCCTGGCCTGCGGCTCAGCAGGTACCACGCGACAAGCGCGAGTGTCGGGTCGAGCACTGCAAATGTCAGCATGACGTGCGGGAAGACACCCGCCGCAGCGGTGGGGACCAGCACCGCAGGAACCAGCACCAGCCGATCAACGACAGTGGCTGCGACGAACTGGCGTCCTCCGGTTCTGCCCCCGAAGAAGTAGAACCAGCCGACGACGGCCACCACCATGCCGAGGACGCGTACCAGCGACTCTTCCCGACCGATGAAGGCTGGATCGCGAAAGACGGTCTGGACGACTCCGGGCCACGCAAGGAAGACGAGGCCGGCGGCAGCGTAGAGGACGCCGCAGAAGGCCGTGAATCGGGACGGAGCGGGGAGATTCTCCGGGGCCTGAGCCAAATCGCTGATCAGGGACATGAGATGGCTCCGTGATGGCCTGGGCGTGATCGCCGAAGGGAGGGTCGGGGTTCGGTGCGGCCTCCCGTCGGAGCCAAGGGGCGAGCGCCGGTACGGCGCCCGGCCCGGTGACCGGATGATGAACCACCCCGGCTGGCCGGCCAAGTGCCACGCCGGTGCGGGGCCGCCCCGTCAAGACGCTCAGGACGCGCCCAGCGGCGCGGTGCCAGCCGCGAGCGACTGAGCAGACTTATGCCCCAAGCTGCTTTGCCGTGTGATCGAGGCAGTGCTCAACGTCCGCTGTGTCGATCACCTCACCAGGCTTGGCCGTGAGTTCGACCGATACGACGCCATGCCGTGCCTGGACATCCATGGCCTGCAACTTGTCGTACTGCGGCGTTGGGCACGAGCAAGTACCCGAGGCGCACTTGCTGAACGCCTCCAGCAGCGCGGCTTGTTTGTCTGTGTCGACCACTGCGGTGATGCGCAGACCGGATTCTGTTTTCTCGACAGTGTGCTCCACGACGTGGCTCCTCGGTGCCCTGGGCTCTCGGGTCAGTGTGCCTGCATGGGTGGCAGGGCGGCTGTGATCCTGCTCAAGCGTTCCAGCGGAGGGCTCGGGCGGCTGGCCGGTGGCGGTCCACCCGAGCGAAGGGAAGGCCGCTGTCCTGTGCATGGACAGGCGCCGGAGTCGGGCAGAGCCATGGGCCTTGGTGCAGGCCGCCGAGGGTTCAGAAGCTCGTGCGACCGCGCCATTTCCGGTCGCACCTACTGTGAGATGTCCTTGCGCATCTGCTCATACTCTTCGCGTGTGATTTCGCCTCGTACGTACCTCTCCTGCAGGATGTCGAGCGGAGTCCTGCGCGGCGCATCTTGTTCCCCACTGCTGCGCGTCGCGGACCAGCGGATCAAAGCGACAACCCCAACGATGATGGCGCCCCAGAAGAGCAGCATGAAGATCCAACCGAAGCCCATCCATCCATACCCGTCAGTCCATCCCATCATTGGCATCTCCCAGGGCCGCACCAGGCCAGCCAGGAAGACAGCGTACTCCTTGCGTCGGGTCGGGTCGACCTGAGGTTGCAGCGGAGCGGCCGACGCCGGGAAGGCGCTCGGTCGCTGGCCGGACGATGGTGCACACCGGCTGGCGGGCCATGGTCCACGCCGGTGCGAGCCCGTTCGCGAGAAGGGCTGCGCAGCAGCCTTGTGGCCCGGCGCCTACCCGCAACATCCCCGCTGCAACTGCACGGGTGGGCACTTCACCGTGCCGAACGAACAGAACACACAGCAGTTGCCAGGAGTCGGTCGCAAGAGCCTGTGGCAGTTGGTGCACTCGTAGAAGTACTGGCAGGCATCCGTGGGCATCGACTCCGACTTCTCGAATCCGCAATAGGGACAACGAAGCAGGGAGGCGAGGACGAGCTGACTTGTCGACTTCTCTGAAGCGTTCACGCTGATTGCCTCTGTTTCGGAATCGCGGACACCACGACATACCGTGGAGCGCGCGTGATCCGTGGACAGCATGCCACATGACTGCCGCAGCGGTACAGGCCGACGCGCGGTGCGCTTGCACTGAGATGCCCAGCACCTGAGCTGAGCCGCGAGCGCCGTGACGGTGGAGGGTCCTCGCGAACGAGTGCATGGGCCGCCCGATGGCAGGCCTCGAGGCGGCTTGACCCGGCAGGGGCTACGCGCCAGAGCCCGATCCGGCGGGGCATCGCAGGCCAGGGTCACGGACGGGCTAGGATGGTCGAACTGTTGCGACAGCGGAGGACGAGGATGGGAAGTCGAGACGCACACCACAGTCGGCGGGACACACTTCGCTCAATGCTTGTGTTGCCCGTGCGCCTCGCACTGGCCGGAGCCCTCGGCGCTTGTGCCGGGATGCAGCAGGAGAGCAAGCAGCGCCACGTGGCGTCCGTGCTGAAATTCCTCTACCCGGGAAGCGACACCCCTGAACCGCCCAGCCAGAAGTTGGCGGAGATCCACGTTCCCTTCCGCATCGGCGTGGCCTTCGTGCCTGACGAACTCGGCTCGGCCTCCCGCTTGTCGGAGCCCGAACGGCAGGCTTTGGCCAGTCGAGTTCGAGACGCCTTTGCCGACTACCCGTTCGTACGACACATCGAGGCCGTCGGCTCGCTCTATCTGGAACCTGGAGGTGGCTTTGGCAACCTGGATCGTGTCGGGGCGATGCTCAACCTTGACATGATCGCGTTGATTTCCTACGACCTCGTTCAACATGCCGATTCGAGTGGCTGGTCGTTTCTGTATTGGACCGGTGTCGGTGCCTACCTCATCGAGGGCGATCGTTTTGATGTGTTGACGGCCGTTGACTGTGCCGTCATCGACATCCGCAGTCGCCGCCTGCTGATGCACGCAGGTGGAACTGCACGCGATCGTGGCTCGGCGACCTTGGTGGGCTTTTCGGAGAAGTCTCGCGAGGCACGCAGCAGGAGTCTCGTGGCGGCAATTGATCAGATGATTCCGGCACTCAAGGCAGAGGTGGCTCGCTTTCGCGAGTCAGCGCCGAGAGATCCGACCATCAAGCTGATCCTGCCCCCCGGATATGACCCCCGCGCCCGGAAGTCGGGCGGCTGATGGGCTCCGGGCCCCGAGCGTCTCGAGTCGCCGGACCTGCTGAGCCGGCAAGGCGCCGCCCAACCACCGTTCAGTCGCGAGAGTTGAAGCGTGGCCTCGGGAGTTCTCCACTGCTCGTTCTTACCGCGGCCTTGTCCAACCACGGTGGCGGACCACTCGAGCGAGAGGTTGGGCGATGGGGCAGGCCTCGCGTCCCGCGAGTGGCGACGTCAGCGCCTGGCGGTCGGGCTGACGATCCGATCCAGCAGCTCGGCATCGTCCGGTAGCAGGCCAACCTCTGCAAGTCGCGGCGTGAGCGTTACCCAGTTGCGATTGATCGCAAATGCACGGCGAAACAGCGGCAGCGATTCCTCGATGCGCCCCATGTTCACCAGCGCCACCGCGTGCCAATAGACCATCTCGGCATTGCCAGGAGAGAGCCGCGAGGCCGCCTCATAGGCAGCAAGCGCACCTTCATTGTCCTTTTTTTCCATTGCTTGATCGCCGGCATTCATGAAGTTGTACGCGCGCTGCAATTTCGCCAGGCGCCGCAGTTCCTTGAGCGGTTCGGTGCCGTCGTCGACCCGAAGGTCGAAGACGCGGTCGGTGGGGCTCCCGGTCGCCTTTGACGCGACGACGATCAGAGCCGCCGACTGCTTTCCCCGGATGTCACCACCGGCTGCCTGTGCTGCGTCGAGGGCAGCAAGCAGGCGCTCGGCCAGGTCGCCTCTGCCGCCCTCGAAGGCCCGCGCCATTGCGGGCCAGACCTTCTCGTTCAGCATCAGGTTGGCCTGCGCTGAATAGTTCGGGCCGGTGACATGGCCGGCTGCCGGAATGTTCTTAAGGCCCGTGTGAGCGGCAACGCGGCCTTGTGCATCGATCACGGCGACCTGCCGCACGTCCCGCCCACCGTCGGCGGCGAGCAACTCCGAGAGCGCTTCGGGCGCACTCTTGCCGGACCGCATAAGTTCCAAGCCCTGCCGGCCATACCTGAGATCAACGAAGGACTGGGTTGCCACCGCGCCAATGCCTGGCTCGGCCGAAGGCACCACAGGTCCGACCGCAAACCAATGTGAATGCACTGCGACCCCGAGTTCACCGGCTGCCGGGTCGCGGGCAACGATCGAATAGGTGTGGACTGGACGCGATGGCAGCGGTGGTTGCGCAAACACCGTCACTACGAACGTCGACAGCAGCATCGACACTACCGAACGTGCGACAACGCATTTCATGTCTTCCTCCTCCGATGGCAAGCAGAGCTCACTGCCAAGGTCGGCAGAAAGTACTCACCGCGGCCGGACGAATGAGCCGAGGGGCGCCGGCAAGGTGCCTGGCCCGCGCGGCGCATGCTAAACATGGGAGACCCGCGGTCCAAGGACCAAGTCGGTGTGCGTCCGCCTGAGCGAAGGTTCAGGCCGCAGCTTCCTCCACAAGCAAGTGGTCACCGTTGCGAGGCGCGTGCACCGCCTCTTGATGCCACTGCCCGCGCTGCTTGCAGCGGACCTTGGAGAACAGCATCGGCAGAAGATTCTGGAAGAGAGGGAACGGCTCGGCGGAGCTCATGACTTGGAAGTGCAGATGCGGCTGAAGCGATGAGCCGGAATTGCCGACCTCTGCAAGTGGCTCGCCCGCTGCGACCGACTGTCCGGCCTTGACCAATACGGAGCCGCAGCGCAAGTGGGCATAGAGTGGGTAGATGCCACCGCAGTCCAGGATGACGTAGTTTCCGCCGAGGTTGGAGAACGGCGGCGCGACCTTGGGTCCGAAGAAGAGCAGGCTGCCCAGGTCACGAAGCATCGACAGCGCGTGGCGATCAGTTGCGCCATCTGCGGCCACGACCACGGTTCCCGAAAGCGCCGCGTAGACGGGCAGGCCCCAGGCGAAAGTGTCCTCCACGGTGATACGCGATAGAGCGTGGCGGGCCAGGGACACGCCTTTGTACGGACTCTTGTGCTCGTCCACGGCAAGGAGGTCGAAGGCAAGCTTCGGGTGTCCGGGCGGGTTGAAGATGGCCCACTGGCCGCGGACCGGAGGGTGGACGACGACTGGAGCAACCATGGGTGTCTCCTGCGGCTTCACGTTTGAGCTGAGGGGCCGGAGCCGGAATGACCCTTGGCCCGCGGGCGGATGATAGGAACCAGCGTCTCGCGAGCCAAGTGCCATTCAGGTGCGAGTCGGCTCCAGCGAAAGATGGGGCCGCACCTCCTCGGCGGAGTGACGAGTGGTGTTATCGATTGCGCCGCTGCCGTTCGCTGGGGCCCCCGTTCCTGTCGCCGCCCACCTTCACGCCGGGACAGTTTGCGAGGAAGTACTCCGCTTCGGCACAGGACCTCATCTGAGGGCAGTACTGACGTCCATCGCACCCGAAGCCGCTAGAGACTGCGGGGGTCGCAGGAGTCACCTTGGCGGGCGCTGCAGCAGCAGCCGCTGCGCGTCGCTTCCTTTCCGCAGCGTTGAGTTCCTCGAGTGTCGGACGTCTGCGAACCAGGTCAGATGGGCAGGGCCCCCCGCTGGCAGGTGACGGTGCCGTTCACGATGCACCTGTTCGTCGGTGCGGCGCCGACACTTGGGACGGTGAGGGCAAGAGCGGCAACTGCGCTGAGCAGCGATGGGATTCCGAGCATGGCTGGTCGACAGAGACGGACAGAAGGGGCCGTGCAAGAGCGCAAGTAGTCGCTTTCGCAGCCCGACGTTGGAACTGAGGGGCCGGTGGAGGTCACCGCCCCGGCGAAAGCTCAGGCCTCAACCCTGTGCATGAGGAACTTGACGATGCCGTTGGGGTAGCCGGCAATTTGAGCCAAGACGGAGTACCCGTGCCTGCGATAGAAATCCGGCGCCTGGTAGCTCAGCGTTGTGAGATAGAACGTGCT
This sequence comes from uncultured Piscinibacter sp., assembly GCF_937952055.1. Classification (GTDB taxonomy): domain Bacteria; phylum Pseudomonadota; class Gammaproteobacteria; order Burkholderiales; family Burkholderiaceae_C; genus Piscinibacter. The sequence continues at coordinate 30,245 of NZ_CALFYO010000016.1, read as the reverse complement.
GCAGCCTCGAGTTCTCGCGTGTGCCTCGAACTCCTGCAGCAACCGAGAGCCAACCCCGTGGGAGCGGAGTTCCGGAGCAACCCAAAGCTGCAGCAGTTCGCAGCATTGGCCCCAGGTTCTTCCTACCGCGCCACCGACGACTGTGCCGGCCTCGTCTGTGGCGAACGTCGCCAACTGGCGTACCTCCGTGAGTGGCGCCACGGCGTGGTTGTGTTGCTCGAGCCCAGTGTCGACCGCGAGCAACTTCTCTTCTGGCGGCGCGTCCGAAGTGCTGAAGGCAAGCGGTGGAGGGGGCATCCGAGGCCTAACTCTTGAGCTGCGCGGCCGTGACCGGCGTCGTGCTTGGCCCGCGAGGCGCAGCATAAGCCTTGCGCGCTTCGAGGGCCAGGTGCCGCGCTGGTGGAGTTCTGCTCGAGCGAAGGGCTAGGCCGCACCGCCGCTCAGCAAGGAGGCCAGTTTCAGCGTGGTGCCCCAGTTGCGAGTAGTGATGCCCCGACCGGCCCACCCCAGGATGGCAGAACCAGCCTGGCTCTCGAGAAGCCCGCCGGCGCAGTGCAGATACGCGGCATGTTCCGTGATGGCCAGGCGCTCGCCTGGATGCAGCAGCGACCGAAGGGCGCCGAGTTCCTGGATTCTGGCGGGATCCATCGCAAAGGCGACGAGAAAGCGTGAGTTCTCGGACGCAGGAGGTGCAATCGGGTTGTTGCCTGCGATTGCGGCGAACTCGGCTGCTGACTTGACGATGACGGGGGTGACGACACCGAAGCGAGCCTTGACCGCGGCGGCAATGTCGGCGGCGAGTCTGGCCGGACTGCGACTGGCAGACGCGAACACGGCATTGCCGCTGTTCAGAAGCGTTTGCACGGACGTGTGGCCGAGTTCCTCCAATGAGGCACGGAAATCGGCCATGGGCACCTTGTTGCCCTTGCCGACGTTGACACCACGGAGGAGAACGACGAAGCGGGACAACGGTGTGGCCATCGCTTCGAGCGATGCGGGCGGCCACGGTATAGCGCCAGGCCCGCGGGGCGCAGGATTCCCGGGGGCGCTACCTCTTGGTGTATGTGCCATCGAACACGGTGCGTCGCTGACCCTTGCTGTCGGTGGATTCCCAGAGTTGGCGAACGCTGCCGTCGGCGTTCGGCGTCCACGTGATCCGGTGTTTGGCGACCTTGCCGGCTTCGACGGTTTGTCCTTCGAGCACCATGCTTGCGCCGCGCAACCCTCCCTCGAGCAGGAGCAAGGTCCCGGCGTTGTCGACCCAGGTCTGGTGCCAGACCTTCCGGCCGGAGTCGTAGGTGTTCAGGCTCTCGCCCCTGTAGCCTCCGCTGCTGGCGTAGCGTTCGTGCAGCACGCAGCCACCGTACTCGCCGGAGATCTTGTTGACGCCTGCGAGCTTGCCTTCGGGCGTGTGCACGTTCCACTCGCCAAGCCAGAAATCGAACTGGCGGTATTCGGTCGCGCCACAAGCGGTGCCTGCGGCAGCAGCAGTGAGTGCTGGAAACGCGATCGAGAGAGCGACCAGGGCACGAGAGAGCACCATCTGTCCTCTGGTTGGCGGTCCAACGCTTGAGCTGAACGGGCCAGTGCCGGTATGGTGCTTGGCCCGCGAGGCGAATGATAGACAGAGAAAGCCTCGTGGGCCAAGCGCCCCGCCGGTGGAGGTTCCGCTCCAGCGAAAGGCCTGGCGTCGCTGAAAGGTGCGAGCCGGGCAAGCCTAGCGACCGCGCTGGACCAGTGCCTTGAAGGTGAGGTACAGACCGATTGCGAGGAGAGACACCTGCAATGCAAGCAGGACTGCTGGGCCGGGTGTGCCGCGCAGCGCAGCGTCGGGTGCGAACATGCGATACAAGCCACCGAGAACTGCGAACCAACCCATGAGCGTGACAACGACGGGCCACGCAAGCAACCAACGATTGTGAGCTCGTACGATCGACAAGCCGGCCACGAACCAAAGGGCTCCCGCGAGGTAGACCTGAGTGACCGGTACCGTCGACCAGATGGCCGGGTTCGCGATCTCGGAGGCAGTCAGGGCGACGAGCGTGGGACCCAGGAGACTGGCTACTTGCTTCGACTCGGCCACGGTGACCTCCTGGGCTTCGTTGCGACGGCTGACGCCTGAGCTGACGCGCGAGCGCCAGTGTGGCGCGTGTCCCGCTGGACGGATGATGAACCACACCTGCCGGTGGGCCAAGCGCCCTGCCGGTACGAGTTGGCTCCAGCGAAAGGTCAGGGCGCGCTCTCGCCGTTGACTCGCTCGTACTGGGACCAGAACTCGTCCGGCGGGAACTCGGCGAACTGCGGCAATTCGTCAGTGACTCCGTACCACGGCGCCCTGGAGGCTGTGTGAATGTGAACGATGGGTCTGACCCCGGGGTCATCGTCGAGCGCCCCGGCGGGAATGGTCACATGGGCCCCCTCGTCTTCGAGTACGGGCATGTTGGAGCCACACACGCGGCAGAAGGCACGAAAGTTCTCTGGCGAGGATTGGCAGCTCTGGATCGGTGACTCGCCGGCAAGCCAGCGAAAGAGAGTTCCATCCGCGTGGAGGAAGCTGCCAAAGGCTGAGCCATGCGCTTTGCGGCACATCGAGCAGTGGCTGTGATTGATGAACTGGGCGGGACCACCGCGAGCAAAGCGAACTTGCCCGCATAGACATGAACCGTGAACCATGCCGTGACCTCCATGGGGGCTTGCGCGCCCTAACGGCTCAGCCGAGCGGGCCGACGCCGGGAAGGCGGTGGATTTCTAGGACGTGCCGCCATCGCCCTTGGTGTTCCAGAATCTCTCCATGGAGATGTACGTGAAAGACGCGGTCCAGCCGATGAGCAGCAGCCCGTTGAGGGCCTCGACACCAGCGAGGAGCCGAATGGGGCCTGTAGGGGTGACGTCACCGAAGCCGAGGGATGTGTAAGTCTCGGCTGAGAAATAGAGGCAAGCCGAGAGCAAGGAACCGGATGCGCCAGCAAGGTTGCCGGCGCCGTGATAGCCCACGAGAAGGTAGACGGCCAAGCCGTAGAAGAGGATCTCCAAGGCGTGGGCAAGGAATGCCACGGCAATCACGACGAGAAGCTTGAATCGATCGGGCAGGGCAAGGCCAGGCAGGCGTGCATTGAGGCCGCGGAGGACCTCGTAATGCAGAAACCCCGTGGCCACCACCAAGAAGGCCGCGGCGATGACAACGATTGGCATGGGCGAAGTGTCTCAGGAGTGGGGTCAGCGCCTGGGCTGAACCGAGATCGCCGGCATGGCGATTGGCCTGCGAAGCGGACGATGACAGTGAGCGCCTCGGGGGCCAAGTGCCACGCCGGTGCGCGTCGGCTCGAGCGACGGGTCAGGCCTCATTCCGTTGCGGCGTGACGTGCATTTTCAAGTGAGCACCTTGCGGAGCCGAACGCCGGCGTTCGGGCCGCGATGTTCAAGCGCATCGACGTAGTCGGCGAAACCTCTTGCCCTCCAAAAGCGTTCAGAAGTGGGCGGGATGCATTCGACACTGACGGTTCTTGCCCCGTGGCTGGAAATGACAGAGAACATCGCCTTCGCAAGCGCCACGCCGTAACCGAGGCCTCTGTGCTGCGGATGCACCTCGAAGATGAGAATGTCAGACTCGTCCTTGATGACCCGGTACACGCCGAACGCGACAACTGCCGTGCCTTCCAGGAGGCAGCAAGCTCGGCCGTCCCTGAAGCACTCGGCGATGACATCGCGATTGCAGTAGAAGCCCGTGCCGAACTCGTCACTCTCTGCCTTGAGCCAACGCAGGACTTGTGCAAGGTGCAGCAGCGTGGGCGACGTCGTGACCGAATGCATTGAAGGCTCTCATGAGGCCTGAGGTTCGAGCTGAGGGCCGGAAATGGAATGGTGCTTGGCCCGCGAGGACGATGATAGGAAGCACCGGCGAACGTGCCAAGTGCGAGGCCGGTGGAGATCTCCGCCCGAGCGAAGCGCCAGGCGGCATCTCGACCCTGACAGGGGTGTGGCGAGAACGCACTGGAGGATTCGACTCACTCCTTGGCGTGCCAGAGCAGCGCAACAGCGCCAGCCACAACTACCGCCTCCATGAACCCCGCGTGGACACCGGCCGGAATGTGCTTCAGCAGTGCGCGTGCAATGAAGGCCCCTGGGGCTGTGAACAGACCGACCAGCAGGCCGACCAACCCAAGCTCGAGATCGAGTGCGGCCAGGTTGCCGAACAACGCGACCTTGGTGAGGCCCATGATGACGGAGACCACGGCGTCCGTGGCGACGAGGGCGCTGCCTGCAACGCCGACGGACATGAGTATGGAGATCAGGATGACCCCCGTGCCGGTCATGCCACCGTTGATGAACCCGAAGAAAGCGCCAGCGCCGAACTCTGCGGCGGGCAAGCACGTGAACTGCGCTCGGCGAAGAAGCCGCCGAAGAGGAACGCTGACCAGCAGGAAGGTGCCGAGGAGGACAGCAATCCACTTGGAACTCAGCAGGGTGTAGCTGTAGGCGCCGGCGGCACACGCCGGCAGACCGAGTGCGAGCATCCTCCACACGTGGGCCCATTGGACTTCTTGCCAGAAGGCGATGACGCGACTCCCGTTGTTCAGGAGCATGGCGACGGCCATGACTGGGATGACGTTGGTGACCCCGACCAAGGGAACCAAGAAGACGGGAAGGACCAGGCCGGTTCCAAAGCCGGACAGGCCGCCAAGCGTTGACGCGGCAAGTGCCATGAAGCAAGCCAGGGCAAGTTGCCACGAGCTGTCGCCGAGAGTCAACGCAGCCTCCAGGTGCCACCAAAGGCTTGAGCCGAGGCACCAGCGCCGGGATGGCGCTTGGCCCGCTGCCCGGATGATGGCTCAACCCGGCTGGCAGGCCAAGTGCCATCCCGGCGAGCGTGCTCGCTTGAGCGAAGGGTTAGGTCTCACCGAGATGACCGCGCTCGATGGCTGCATCCTGATTCTCGAAGATGGCCATGGCCGTGAGCAGGCGCATGAAGCCGAGCTTGCGATAGAAGCCCTCTTTGCCGGGTACGGCGTACAGGATGATCTTCTTGTGCCCGCGTGACGCCTCGACCAGACGCGACACCATCTCGCGGCCCAGGCCCGATCCCTGATGTGACGGCATGACAGCCACGTCGCAGATGTAGGAGCAATCTGCGCCATCCGACAGCGCTCTACCTGCCGCAACGAGCTGTCCGTGCTCGTACGCAAAGAACTTGAATCTGCTGTTGGTGAAGACGGTACGCAGGTGCTCTGCGCTCTTGTTTCCCAGGGGAGCCAAGCGGTAGAGTGATTCCAGCTCGCTCCAATCGACCTGATCTTGGCCGTGGATCCAGATGATGGACATGAGCAGCGCGGACTGTGAGGTCGAACGTTTGAGTTGAGGGGCGAGCGCCATGCCGGCGTGAGTCGGCGCCGGCGAAGTGTCAGGGCGTATTGCCTGTGCGGGAAGCCAAGTGTGCTGGGACCAAACCGGCGAGAGATTCGCCCCGCATGCGCATGGCGACCCGGCAGTGGCTGACCCCAGGGGTTGCTTGCGACTGCAGGACGACAAACTGGCCGCCGGCGTGCCGCATGACTTCTCTGTCGAACTCCATCATCCGGTAGCAGGCATTCAGGTTGCCGCTGCCTCGCAGCGGACAGTGGGTGTGGATCTGGGCGATAACGGTCTGCTCCGAAGTGCTCTCGATGGGAACATGCTTCTTCGAGGGAAAGGATCGCTGCCAAAGCGGTCCGAGCTCGGAGGTGCTCCGCGCGGGGCCGATGCGCTTTGCTCGAACCGTGATGCGCGCCAAGGCACGAGTGACGACATTCGACAGCGGTTCAAGCATTGGCCATCGGGCCAGGAACGCGAGTGCCCCGAGTGTCAATTGCACGGACCAACGGATGAGGGAGTTCTTCATGCGCTCTGACGTTTGGGCCGGTGTGGCGCTTGGCCCGCGAGGCGCATGATAAGAACCAGCGTCTGGCGGGCCAAGTGCCATGCCGGTGCGAGTCGGCTCCAGCGAAAGGTCAGGCGTCAACGTGAGCCGTTTCCGGGAGACTGCTGATCCTTCCGATAGACAACCTTCAGATCGACGCTCCAGGCTCCGCCCGAAAGTCGCTCCCGCCTGACCTCAAAGGAGTTCTCTCCCATGCGGCGCCAGACCGATCGATAGGCGATCTGCGTTGGATCCGTACGGCCAGGTACCGGGAAGAAGAGTTCCTCATCCACGTAGTGCGCATCCAACTGCCGGTAGCTGCCGTCCGAGCCCCAGATGAAGTACGCAATCCTGCGGGTGGATTGATCCCAGGCGAACAGCGAATCGCCCTCGAACTGTGTAGACCGTTGGCCTTCGCGTTCGGACTCCAGCTTGGCCGAGCCACGCAAGAACTTGCCAAACTGACGCGTGTAGCACTGCGTGTGGAATGTCCTTCCGTCGGGGAACGTCGCGACCCAGCAAGAACCAGCAAGACTGCCGAACCAGCCGAAGTCAGGTTCGGTGGCGCGCGCAGCAGCAGCGAGAGTCAGGCCAACCAGCGCGGCAGCCGCTGCTCTGACTGCGACAACGTCAGACTCCAGTTGCACGGCAGATCCCCGTGACGCCCAACGTTCGGCGCTTGATTGCCGCGTCCGATGGCGGACGCCGGCTGCACGCCATTCTTAGGCAACGCCGCTCCTTGCGACGACCTGTCCAAGAACAATCCGTCCCTCCTGAAGATTCCGCCGTTGATTCTGCGCCATCGCTTGAAAGTCAGACCCCAGTAGCACATGGAATCCGAGGGGAGGCAGCCCTTCCTTGCGGATCTTCTCGGCCAGCGACACAAACCAATCGCGCGCCACCTCCGTGGTGTCCGACCAGTCTGAGATTGTGAATCCGGCTTCCTCAAGAAGCCTTCGCAGTTCGCTCGGTTGAACGAGAAAACTCGTATCCGGTGTGCGTGCCCACGGGACAGGAAACAAGACCGGGCCGGAAGGACCCGCCAATACGTCGTAGATGGCGAGCGTGCCACCCGGCTTTAGAACCCGGTGCATTTCTCTGTACAGCCGGGTCTTGTCCGGAATGTTCATGGCCACGTGCTCCGTCCAGACGACGTCGAACACTCCATCGTTGAACGGCAGGTTGGTGGCATCACCCTGGCGATAGCTGACCAGATCCGAGAGGCCAACCTTGGCGGAGAGCATGGCAGCCGCACGGCAGTATTCGTCCGTGAGATCGATGCCGGTGACGCTGCAGCCAAATTCCTTTGCAAGACATCGCGAAGTCCCGCCAACGCCGCTGCCGACATCGAGAACACGCTTCGTCGCATCGAGTCCAGCAGCCCGGGCGAGCTCGAGGGTCGCCGCCCGACCGCGGATATGAAACTCGTCGACGGGTGCCAAGTCTTCCAGCGTAAGGTGGTTCAGGTCTTTGCCTGCCTTCTCCAGAGCCGCCAGGATGACGCTGCCCACATCCGGGCTGGAGTAGTGCGTCTGGATGGCTTGGTTCAATCGATTCGGCATGGACGCTCCTGCGCGAGTTTGCGTTGCCTGACGTTTGGGCGGGGGCATGTGCGCCGGCATGGCGCTTGGCCCATGAGGCCAATGATAAGAACCACCGGTTCGCCGGCCAAGTGCCATGCCGGTACGAGTCGGCCCCAGCGAAGGATGGGGCGTCGGTACCTCTTGCCAGCTTGAGGCCGGGCGCTGGACCCGCGAGGCGGGGCGTCCTATGCTTGTTGGCTGGCTCCATGAGCCCAAGCGGTTCCTCGTGCGCCAGCTCCTCGACGCTGAGTGAAAGGACTGCATATGTTGGCCAACGCTACGGTTACCACAATGCTCCCGGTCATCGACATGGCCCGAGCCCGCGAGTTCTACGAACGACGCCTAGGTCTGGTGCCGGGAGGATTCAAGCCAGACGGCAAGTTTGTCTACCGGGTCGCTGGCAGCACACTTGCCCTGTTCCCGAAGCCGGAAGGGACGAAGGCAGAGCACACGGCAATCAGCTTCCAGGTCGAAGACATCGAATCGACGATTGCCGAATTGAAGCGCGCGGGCGTTGCATTTGAAGACTACGACTTCCCCGAATTCAAAACGGTCAACCACGTGTGCGTGCTCGGTGCGGAGAAGGCGGCCTGGTTCAAGGACTCGGAGGGGAACTATCTGTGTCTTCATCAAGACTTGGCGTAGCCGCCGCGTCTGCCGGCGGCGACTGACGCTGGAGCCAAGTGGACCGCCGCGGCATGCCATGGCGGGGCCGCTTGTGCGAAGTGTTGGGCGTCTCCACGACAGTGACTAGGCCGTGCGTCGGGTCACAGCGAACCAAGCCGCGGCGAAAAAGACATAGATCACGACAGTGGACCGTCCGAGCGCATTGGTCGCGCGGTGATCGCGAGTTGGATGGAGAGCAGGGCACCTATGACGCTGGCGGCCGAGAACACGCCTGCGAAGCGACGCCGCAGCGACGGATCTGTGGCAGGACGAACGGCATAGGCGGCCGCGGCTGTGAACAGGAGGCCGGTGCCGAAGTACCTCGCCACCCCTGTCGTGCCGGGGTTCCAGCCTGAGATCCCGTAGAAGGCACCAGTGGTCTCAGGAGCGAGAAGAAAGGAGAGTCCGAACAGGCCGGTGACGATGTAGGCCAGCATGCACAGGAGACTGAAGTTCATGATCCCTCCAGCAGGGTGCGCCGAATAGCCGGTGAGACACGATACGCCGCGTCACACGTTCAAAAAAGACTGGATGAGCGTCCGCGCAGACGGGCGGCATGGGGGCGCCGTGAGCGTCCAGGGTGTGTCGTGAGACGCCCAATGTTTGAGCGAAGCCGAGAGCGCCGGCGAAGGGTTAAGCGGCCTTCCTGGCTGAAGCCAGGGGCTCCGGTGCAGGCAAGGCTGCTGAAATGGCCTGTTGCTCCGGCGAGCCGGGTACAGAGGAGAGCTCTGACAACCAAGGCAACGCAGAGTGGCACCAGATCTGAGCGGATGGTTTGAGTGCCGCTCGTTGACTGACGCACCCAAGGCGAATGCTGACCCACGTGGGGCTCTCAGTGGCGGATGAGTAGATCGGGGTGCCGCACGCCGGGCAGAAGGCCTGGACGCGACGGTTGCCACTGTCTGCGACCTTCACATAGACCGTCGGGTTGCCAGTGAGGACGAAGTGCTGTGTGTCGGCCGGAACAACATGGCGAAACGGCGAGCCCGAGAGGACCTGGCAATCGGAGCAATGGCACACCATGACTCGCGCAGGATCAACCTCCGCGGTAAAGGTGATTGCTCCGCAATGACATGCGCCGTCGATGAGCATTTGAACCTCCGCCGGATGCTGCTGTGTCGCCAAGTGCTTGAGCTGAGGGGGCGAGCGCCGGTATGGTGCTTGACCCGCGAGGCGGAGCATAGACCTCGAGAGCCTCGCGGGCCAAGTGCCGTCCTGGTGGAGGTCCGCTCGAGCGAAGGGTTGGGCGCCTTCGCGCGTTTGGGGCCGCAGCTACGTCGCGGAGCCGAACTCTGTGGGTTCGAAGTGCTTTGGTAGTTTGAGCCCCGGACGTTCGTCGTCCCAGGCCATGGAACTGATTCTCCAACCGCCGGGGGTGAGAACGAACTGCGTGGAGATCATGCCGCGCGCTTCGAAGGAGGCACCTTTGAGGGTGCCGGACTTGACGTAGGCGCTGAAGCGTTGCGCGACGTTCCCGAAGACCTCTGTGGCTTCTGCGGTCTCTGCTTCACGAAACCGTGTCAACTCTCCGGCCTCGACCGAGGCCTGGCGAGGTTGGATGAACTCTAGGACAGAGGAGATCTCTGGCTCGGCACCACTGGCCTTGATAAGCAGGCCGGGCTTGATGAACAACTCGTGAAGCTTGGAGTAGGCCGGCCTCTCTCCCGCCTCGAAGGAGACGGCGTGGAAGAATTCGTCCGTGAGACGCTTCAACTCCGCCAGAACTGCGCCGTGAGAAGGAGCGCTCATGTCAACCTTTCCGCAGAACAACTGCGCGGTGCGCAGCATGGATTGTGTGACGCCTAAGGTTTGAGCTGAAGGGCGGAGCCGGAATGGCGCTTGGCCCGCGAGGCGAAGCATAGACCTGCAGGGCCTCGCGGGCCAAGTGCCATGCGGGTGGAGGTCCCCGCTCGAGCGAAGGCTTAGGCGGCTCTGCTTGCCTTGAACACGAGTTCGAGACCCTCTCCGTCGCTGTAGTAGTAGTCGCCGCTGGGGCTGATGACAACCGCTCGGTTCCTACGCGCATCGGAGAAGTACTGCCAGCCGTGGGCAGGCTCACCGGGCTTGGCCGCGACGGCAATAGCTTGCATGTTCGAGGCTTGGTGACGCTTGTCGCGCAACTCCTTGCGATGTTCACCGGCGTACGAAGAGACGCCAGTCACGGCTGCCGCGAGGCACAGCGCTACGCCAATGCTGCTGAGGTTCATGATCCTTCCTTTTCACCGTCTCCAGTCGACGCTGACTGTGCTTCTACTTTGGGCGTCAAAACTTAGGAACGTCTGAGGGCTCGCCCTTAACGGACGGCAGACCTGCCAGGTCAGCGTGGAAGACGCTGTGCAGGCGCAGTTGGTTGTGTGAGCCGCCCAATGTCTGAGCTGAGGGGCTGGCTCTGGCAGGGCGTCTTGGCCGCCAGGCGGATCATCTGCGTGAGCGCCTCGTGGCCAAGATGCCCTGCCGGGCACAGATCCGCCCGAGCGAAGGGTTAGGCAGCAGCTGCCTCCTGCTGTCGCGAACAGGTATGGGCGTACAACAAGGCCCAGCCGCTGGTTGCCCTCATCGGTTGCATGCCGTCAAGGCAACTTCCACGAGGCTCGATGCGGTACGGAGAACATCGCCATTCCATCGGATGACTTGACCGGTACGACCGAATAGTCGGCGCGACCGGTCATGCCAGCGTACTTCCCGGTACCCCCGACAAACACATGCGTGACAATTGGCTTGCCGTCGGCGATGCGGGACTCGTAAGTGGAGAACATCTGATCACCATCAGCGTCGGTTTCCGTGCAAGCGCCGCGTGAGACTGCCTGCGGGCTGCCGGACTCGTGCAGGCCAACACAGCGCACGCCCAAGCGGTGGAACATCCCAGAGCCCTTGTCATTGCGCGATACGCCACTGAACTCCACGAGCGAAGCCGTGCGGTCCGCCAACTTCAAGGGTCTCGCGGAATGGACGATGTAGTCCGTTGTGTATGCGTCGTTGCCTTGACGTGGCAAGCCGGCGGCCGTGGCCGCGGTGGTCAGCATCAGGCCAATCGATCCAAGCAAGATGGAGTGCTTCATGTTCGCTCCTGGCTAGTACCAACGCCGACCGCAGGACAGCCCGGTCGGTGGCCGATGGCCGGCGAAACCGGCCTCCTGTTCGGACAGGCTCCCGCACATGAGCGCAGGGAAGGTGAGAGCACCTGAAACATCGCCGCGAGGGCAAGAAAGGCTTCAAACACCAGCATCGTGCTCGGCTGCTCGACATGTCCAGGGCATGACTGTGCGCAACTCGGAGCAACACCCGGCGATGGCAACGAGCGTCGTCCGAGCGGGTCAAACACGTGGCTTCTGCCGTCTCTGCTGCCTAAGGTTTGAGCTGAGGGGCGGCCGGCGGAGGTCCCGCTCCAGCGGAGGGCTAGGCAGCACTCGCGGCGGTGCCCGGAATGACTGAGAACAAGAGGTAATCGCTCGGGACTCCGCGGACGATGCGGAAGTTGCGCAGCTTGCCCTCCAGCTGAAAGCCGCACTTGGCTAGCACCCGCTGCGACGCGTGATGACGCTCCAGTGTGGTTGCCTGGATTCGGGCCCAGCCCTTGTGTTCGAACGCCCATTGCACCGCCGCTGCACACGCGCGAGTAGCCAGACCTCTTCCCCAGAGTTGCGGGTGGACCGTGTAGGTGATCTCGGCCGTTCGGTTCAAGCTGGACACTGTGTGAAAGCCCACCGAAGCTATGAGACGAGCGGACGAAAGCTCTCGGATGGCGAATAGCAGAGGTGAGTTTGGGTCACCTGACAGGGAGCGCTCGATCAGGGGAACAGCGTCTGCCGTCGATCTGACGGTGGAGCTGACGAACTCGTTGGACTCAGGAAGCGCCGCATAGGCGACCCAGTCGTCAGCGTCAGCGACGACCATGGGTGTGACGGCGAAGCCAGACATCTCGGGTGCAAGCACGCGCGTTCCTGTGCTCCCAGCGCTTGAGTTAACGGGCCGACGCCGGGAAGGCGCTTGGCCCGCGCAGCGGATGATGACTCTTCCCGGCTCGCGGGCCAAGTGCCTTGCCTGCGGGATCCGCTCGAGCGAAGGGCTTAGGCTTAATTCTCGGGAAGGGCAAGCCGCATGGGTATGAACGAGATGCCATGTACGGAGACGACCTCACCGGCGGGTTCGAAACCGAAGGCACGATACGTGGCGACGGCTCGAAGACTTGAGTTCACCGTGAACTGGCGCGGGGCGGAAGTCTTGAGCGCGTGAGCCTTTGCCTCCTGCCAAAGGCGACGGGCTACACCTGTACGCTGATGGTTCCGGCCCACGAACAGGTGGAAGACGTGACTGACATTTCGAAGCGCGATGAACCCCAGCAAGGCTCCTTCGCGCTCGGCGACGATGTAGGTGTAGCGCGGTGATTCGAGATACCCACGTTCAGCCTGGCTCGAGACCGACGCGAGGAAACTTTCAGCTCCTGTGCCGTCCGGTTTGTCGGTGAGCTCGGGTTGGAAGCTCGCAATGAGCGCGGCGATGGCTTCTGCGTCGTTGGCGGTGCCCGAGCGGAGCTGCATGGGGCCTAAGGTTTGAGCTGAGGGGCCGATACCGTGATGGCGCTGGGCCCGCGAGGCGAATGACGACCTGAACCGCTTCGCGGGCCAAGGGCCATGCCGGTGGAGGTCACCATTCGAGCGAAGGGTTAGGCCTCACCAGGGAGCGGATGCGGGCGTTGCCACTCCTCACGGCTGAGCACGTGGGTCGCCAGAGTCGTGCCATACCAAGGCTCAAGCCCTCGGTAGCGCATACCCAGGCGGTCCATGACGCGCGATGAGTCAATATTGTCGGGGTGGCGGACGGCCAGAAGCTCCGCCGCTGCGAGGTTCTCGAAGGCGAAGGCGGCCATTCGGGCCGCGGCCTCCGAAGCCAAACCTTGGTGCCAGAAGTCAGGGTGTAGGCGCCACCCGACCTCCAGAGGATTGCTGCGCAGACGCTCCAGATCGGCAGGGATGGCAGCCTCTTGCCGCAGGTGCTGGATACAGCCCGCGCCTGCGACACGACCGCCGTTCAGTTCGATGAAGGCCCACCAGCTTGTTCCCCATGCAGCCCAGCAGCGCTGTACACGTGCTATTCCTGCCGAGGTCTGCTCGCGCGTCTCGGGCTGTCCGCTGATATAGCGCATCACTTCAGGTCGCCTATTCATCTCGTGGAGACCGTCGAGATGGTGCTCGCCAAAGGGTTCAAGGCGCAGGCGTGTTGTGTGCAGGATGGTCAAGGGGGGAGTGAGATGTTTGCTGTGAGACCGAACGTTTGAGCTGAGCGCGCCGACGCCGGGATGGCGCTTGGCCCACGATGCGGATGATAAGGACCGGTGCTTCGCGGACCAAGTGCCAGGCCGGTGGAGGGCCCTGCTCGAGCGAAGGTCGGTCCCCACGTTCGCCTGGCAGCGCGGCCGGTCGTTCAGCGGCCTTTCAATTCCACGGCAACGAGCGTACGCTGTGTGCCCCCTCTGTGGGCTGACGGGCTCCGGGGCACCACCAAGCCCACGCGTGTACGGTGGCTGCTCCTTCTCGAGAAGACTGGAGATACCCATGAAGTACATCGTGAGTTGGACCCTTCCGCAAGGCACGTTCAACGCCGCAGTTGCGCGCTTCCTGGAGACGGGAGGTGCGCCGCCAAAGGGCGTTGAACTGATCGGGCGTTGGCATGGCATGAGCGGCCAGGGCTTCGCGGTGACCGAGTCATCGGATGCGAAGGCGATGTTCCAGTATCAGGCTCAATGGGCTGACCTCCTGGCTATGAGCGTGACACCTTGCCTTGAAGACGTCGATGCCGGCGCGGTGCTGGCCGGATTGGGCAAGCGCTGAGACTCTGACGTTGGAGTCCCCCAGCAGGCCGCGCGATGCCACCGGGGGCTTGAGCCATTGCAGGCTCCCGCAAGGCAGATCTTCGCCTCGCCGCTCAGGTTGCGTGTGGCCCACCGTTTGAGCTGAGAGGTCGGAGCCGGAATGGTGCTTGGCCCGCGAGGCGGATGATGACAGCGAGCGCCTCGCGGGCCAAGCGCCATCCCGGCGGAGGTCCCGCTCGAGCGAAGGGTTAAGCGTCGCTGCTGCCAGGGACCGCGGCCGCCTCGGGCACTTGAACAAGCGCCAACCGCAGGGGCTCTGAGCCCGCATTCCAACTGTCATGGCCCTGCCCGGTCGTATCGGTCGTGAGCACGCAAGTCCCAGGCTTCAGTTCGAACGTTGTTCCATCTCCGGCCTGGCAGCCCATCTCTCCCGCCAGGCAGATTACCCACTGCTTCGCTGGGCTCGGATGCCAACCCCCGTGCCAACCGACGGGCAACTCGACCAAGACGAAGGCCCGGGCGTCTGAGGCGCGGGCAACGTGCATAGGTGGAGCTGGCGGGGCGAAGTCGACAAGCGTGAGTTCCTTGCTGAACTTCGTGTCGACGCGGGACACGCCGTCCTCGCCAGCGAAGAGGTGAATGAAAGCCCAGGCGGCTCTGCCGGTGGAGGTCCGCGCGAGTGAGGGGTTAGGCCTCAGGTTTCGACAAGCCCTTGCCCATGTAGTGCGAGCGAATCTCGTAACCCAGTTCCTCATACAGCGCACGCGCTCGTTCGTTGAAGGACCAGACGTTAAGGTGTACCTCGACTGCATTCCTGACTCTGGCCCAAATCTCCGCCTCTTCCATGAGACGGCGACCTATGCCTTGCCCCCTGAGCATTTCGGTCACGCAGATGGAGCCGACCTTCGCGTAACGCATGGCGCGAAAGAACGGACTGGCTTCGTCTACTACGGCAATCGTGACGAAGCCAACAAGAGACTGACCTTCAACAGCAACGAAGACCGCCGCGTTTTCGCCGCATAGACTCTCGCTCCAAACCTGACGCTGTGATTCGGCAGCGATCTCCTTGGCGAAGAGGCGGGGCCATGCATCGCAGTGCAGACGATTGACCTCTTCACCTAGTGCGCAGATGCCGGGCAGGTCGTCCGGGGTTGCTTGGCGGTACTGGGGCACTTCTGAGGCCTGACGTTTGAGCTGAGGCGCGAGCGCCGGTGTGGCGCTTGGCCAGCGAGGTGAATGATAAGAAGCAGCGCCGCGCGGGCCAAGTGCCTTGCCGGTGGAGGTCCCGCTCGAGCGCAGGGTTAGGCCTCACCGCGTTTGAGAGTGCGATCCGGCGACTTGCATGACCTCATCGACTCGTGAGTGCGCCAAGTCGACTCTCTCGTTGACGAATGCGTGCCGCAACTATGTTGAAGGTGACGCTCAATCCGATGATGCCAATGATCGACAGGATCAATACACCCCAGAGCGCATACGGCACCGAGAGATAGACGGCGACCGTCAGAACGGCATACACCAACGCGAAGACCAAGAACGGCTGGTTGTTGTTACGGACGCCAAATCGGGTAACGACGATGCCATGCACGATGGCATTGAGGACAAGAAGTCTTAGAAGCAGCGACATGTCGAAGGTTCCTAGGAGTGCCACCGAGGTGCGCGGAGATTGAGGTAGCGACAGATTGCATGCAATCTGGTGATCGGGCTTCCGTAGGCAGGTCGTGAGGCCTAACGTTTGAGCTGAGGCGCGAGCGCCATGCCGGTGCGAGTCGGCTCCAGCGAAGGGTTAGGCAGCAGCCCGCGGCCTACAGGACCGTGCGCTTGCGCTCTCGCAGCAGCGAGAGCTTGAGCGATGGGAAGGTTTGTAGAGATCGCGTGCCGAGCGACGACTGTGATTTCTCAGCAGTTGCCCTTCTTGGCCTGTCCCGGCGGGCAGAAGCCACCGCCGCCGCCTCCGCCGGAAACTCCAACGCGCCCCGGATCAATTACTACTGAGCCTGATGGCGTATAGACGGCGCAACCGGAAAGGCTTGCAGCAAGCACAAGTGCAGAGATGACAACTCTCATGGTGGCCACGCTTCGCAGAAGGAGGTAGACGAGAGTCTATCTGCCGTGGCTTGACGCATCTGCACGTTTGCCGCGGTGCAGAAGCTCGGAAGCGTGATTCGTCACACGGTTTCGCCTCGAGGGCAATCGCATTCAGCCCGCCGTTGGCCATGCCGCGGTTTCGTGTGGCGGGAAAGAGTGACCTGCTGCCTAACGTTCGAGCTGAGGGGCCGGAGCCGGGATGGCGCTTGGCCCGAGAGGCGGACGACAACTTTGAGCGCAGCGCGGGCCAAGTGCCATCCCGGTGGAGCTCCCGCTTGAGCGAAGGGTCAGGCCGCGTTCGTGGCCGCCTGGGCTTCGCCGACAAGTGCAACTGCCCCGACCTGGTGAGCCAGTGATAGGAACTTCGTGGCCAATGCGCCAGGTGCAGACGCTCCAGGAAAGTCACCGACGACAAAGCTGTCGTTGCCCTTGCGCGCCTCGAACCGATAGCCATCGGTGCCCAATGCGCGACCGGAGATCACCATCTCCGTTGTGTCTGAGATGAGGACGCGATTGCCGATGGGCGATTCATTCTCGTAGTGCTTGCTGCCCTTTACCACTTGAACCAGAAACCACATGACGGCCTTTCGAACGCGGGGCAATGCAACGGACCAAATGATCGAGGACAGACCTCTGTTGACTACTTCCGCGTGGGTGTGACGCAGCATAGCGCGCGGTTGTAACCGCGGAGCATGGCAGCGCGGCACAGCGGCTTCCGACGGAATGACGTGTTTCGGGGAGCTGAGGAGCGAGCGCCATGCCGGTGCGAGTCGGCTCCAGCGAAGGGTTAGGCTGCGACTCTTGAACTCGCTGCCGGCATGGTGCTAAGGGTTGCACCACTGCTCCTCGCAGGGGACTCCATCGTTGTCGCCGTCCATCTTCACACCAGGACAGTTGGCGAGAAAATACTTGGCTTCGCTACATGACCGCATCTGGGAGCAATACTTTCGTCCGTCGCAGCCGAAGCTGCTGGATACGGGGTTTGGCGCAGGAGAAGCTTCTCTGGGGGTTGCCGCCGCAGCGGAAGCAGCGGCGGCACGTCGCTTCTTTTCGGCGGCGTTCAGTTCCTCGAGCGTGGGGTCTTTTCGAGCTTGAGTCGAAGGACAAAGCCCCTGCTGATACGTGACAGTGCCATCGATGACGCACTTGTTCATCGGCGCGGCGTGAACTCCGGATGCAGCAGCTACAAAAGCCGCAAATACATAGAGCAGCGGTGAGATGTTGCGCATGGTCTGGCGGCCTAACGTTTGAGCTGAGGGGCCGGAGCCGGGAAGGCGCTTGGCCCGCGAAGCGGATGATAGACAGCGAGCGCTTTGCGAGCCAGGTGCCATGCCGGTGGAGGTCCCCGCTCGAGCGAAGGGTTAGGCGTCATCCTTCTTTGCGGCTTGGTAGGCCGCGATGAGCGGAAGAAGAAGTTGGCGGCGAGCAAGACTCTCCTGGGGCCAATAGCTCTTGCGGTCGTAGTACTCCGCGACCGCAGGTACGCCTTCTGGGAGTACTACCCAATGCTGCTTGGAGGCCGTGAAGATGTGAATGTCAGGCGGCAGAAGGTCCGGGTTGTCCAGAGTGCCTACTCGTACGAAACTCACAAAAGGCCCGGCAGTGGAATAGTTGCTCCACACAGCAATTCTGCAATGCGGACAGCGGGCGATGATCTGACCGCTGCCACTCTCGGACGGTGTGTTGACGAGCTCCGGAGCCTCACCCAGTAGAGTGACTCGGTCTGCCTCGATCATGGCATTGAGTGCGAACGAAGCGCCGGACTCTCGCTGGCACCAGCGGCAGTGGCAGCAATGGACGAACAGAGGTGCCGATTCGACGCGGTACCGAATCGCCCGACAGTCACAGCCACCGTCCGCCGGGAACGAATTCAACTGCGGCATGTGCTGTGTGCTCCCTGTGTGACGCCTAACGTTTGATCTGAGGCGCGAGCGCCGGTGTGGCGCTTGGCCCGCTGGATGGATGATGAACCACTCCGGGAAGCGGGCCAAGTGCCATGGCGGTCCGAGTCGTCTCCAGCGAAGGGTTAGGCGGCAGTCTCATTGAGGCAGGCGGCTGTAGCGAATAGATTGGACCTTTCCGTCACGAAACCTGACCGTAGCCATAAAGTTCCCGGGACCTCGGTCGTACAGCCACTCCTCTATGGGCTGACATGGAACATAGGCTCCAGCGATCGGCGTAGGAACAGGGTCGAGAGTGCCCTGGTAGAAGACGGGCGCGCAGTACGAGTCGGCCAACAGAGGCTGGCCGCACTTGTAGAGGACGGACAGTCGAGAGTCGCCCTCAGTTGCGCTGGCGCCATTGCAGCGCAGAGACTCAGCTTGAGCGGGGAACAGCGCAGCCGAGAGCGCTAGAGCAAAGGCAGAGCGACAAAAAAAGCTCATGCGACGGCTCCGTGGGTCACGTAGTCATCAGATTGTGCTCTCCCCATCGCTCAAAGACTTGCGACGCACTCGGAGGGTCGCCAAGCGTGACCCATGCCGCCTAACGTTTGCGCTGAGGGGCCGGTGGAGGTCCCAATCCAGCGAAGGGTCAGGCCGCAATTTCTGACCCGACCAGCTGCATGGCCATGTGGACTTTGGCCTTGTAGCCTGACGGCGTGAGGATGGCCATTGGCTCCACGCCCCAAGCGGAGAACCCGACGGACTCATACAAGCGGACAGCTGCCTGGTTGCCTTCAGTGACCGTGAGCCGCAAGACGCGCAAGCCAGGACGAGCGCGAGCCGAGCCGATGGCCGCGTGCATGAGCTTGGCTCCGGCTCCCAGGCGCCTTGCAGCAGGCCTGACGTACATCCCGATGACGAGCGCGGAGTGTTGGGTTTTGGGTTTGGCCGAGTACCCCAGCGCCACGGTACCGAGCAGTTGCTCGGCCTGGAAGGCGCCGAAGGACTGACTCAGGCCAGAAGCTGAAGCGATGCGATTGACCCACCAGGACAATGGTTCCTTGGCGCGCTCCTCGGCCGTGGACGTGAAGGCGTCAGCGGCCTGGACGTAAGCCTCCAGCATGAGTTCCCGATACTGCAGTGCGTCATTCGCAGTGAGGGCGGAGATGCGCATTGGTCCTGTGGCCTGACGTTTGAGCTGAGGGGCCGGAACCGGGATGGTGCTTGGCCCGCGAGGCCGATGATATGAACGACGGGTTCGCGGGCCAAGCGCCATGCCGGTGGAGGTCCCCGCTCGAGCGAAGGGTCAGGCGTCACTGGCGGTCTAGCAAGCTAGGGTTCATGCCTTCGACCGAGACGAGCCTCGCGGAGCTGCATTCGTCTCGAACTGCCTTGAGCCCTGGGTACACGGGCCCCGTGTAGAACGCCTCCCACGCGGCAACGGAGGGGAACTCAAGGACGACGATTCGCCGAGGCTGCCAGTCGCCTTCGTACACCTTGTGCGTACCACCACGGGCGAGGTAACGCGCTCGGGCCGCATCGAGTGCAGGCTTGACCCCCTTCATGAATTCCTGGTACCTGGACATGTCGCGGATCTCGACGTCGAAGATCACGTATGCGCTCATTCGCAACTCGTGGTTGATGTCTGGTCGTGGAACTCGGCGGAAGGACAGGCTCCTGCAGTGGGAGAGTGTGCTCGGTATGGGCTGTGACGCCTAACGTTTGAGCTGAGGGGCCGGGGGAGGTCCCCGCTCCAGCGAAGGGCTAGGCCTCAGTTGGCGCGGCGAGGTTGAACTGCCGAGTTCGGAGTGACTTGCTCAAGCCGACCAACTCTGCAATGACAGCACCGCGCATGGCGTGTTGACCATTCACGCCTTTGAAGTTCGAGCTAACCGCGGTGGGATGGTGCCGGATGATCCAGCTGCTGACGCCTGCAATGGCGGCTTCTTCTTCGCCGCCGTCGAACCATACCGACTCAGGGTGATCAGCATCGTAGAAGACGTGCCCCTCGCCGGGTGTTGCGCGGAACGCAGTTGGCGGCTTGTCGGACCAGACGAGCCTCGCCAGAAGCTGGAGTTGTCCTTTGCGCCCCACGGGCGTCTTGAATGCCCAGATGAAGTCTGGGTACCCGTCTTTGAGCTCAGCCAAGCGCTCACGCGAGGTGCTAAACCGCCCTGCGCGGCGGTTCTTGACGTCAGCGGCGTAGTCTTTCCAGTAGTAGAAGATGTCCATCGGCCATGCTAACCGCGAATGAGCACCACACCCGGGGCGGTGTGCCAGAAGCATCGGATTGTCTCGGCGAGAGGCAGTGCTTGCGTGTCTTCTGAGGCCCAACGTTTGAGCTGAGGCGCGAGCGCCGGGGTGGCGCTTGGCCCGCTGGACGGATGATGGATCAGACCGGCTAGCGGGCCAAGTGCCATGCCGGTGCGAGTCGGCTCGAGCGAAGGGTTAGGCTGCACCGCCGTCCATGCCGGCGCTGGGCATTGTGAGGTTGCTCACGCAATTCACGAGCTCGCTGCCGAGCGGTACCAACTCGCGGGGGTGCTTTGCCTCATTGCGGGGGTGGGCACCAGCGTCGGTTCGGCGCAGGATGAACTCGCTGCCTTCGGGAAATCAGCATTGCGGCTGAATCCTGATTCACCGGTGGCGAAGGAAGCGCCATGCACGACCAAACTTGCCACGACTCAATGACACGGCACGTGCATGTCCTTCGCTTTGTGTCACTGTTCAATCCCGGTCGGGTCCTGGTGATTCCGTGTGATGAACTAGGCCACGTCAACCTCGATGAGCTGTCTGAGAGGATGCGGGCCACGTACTTCGGCGCTCGGGCGATGGTCGGCCGGGAGTATGCACCCCCAGTCGTTGAGGCGCTCCACTAGGCCGGGAGTACGCCACGATGGCCCTGTGGGGCCCAACGTTTGAGCTGAGGGGGCCGCCACCGGCGGAGGCGCCTGGCTCTGGAGGGGACGATAACTGCTTGGCCCCGCAACGGCCAGGCGGCTCTGCCGGTGGAGGTCCGCTCGAGTGAGGGGTTGGGCCGCATCACGCTGAACTCGATGGCGGTGGACTCGCTGAGAAGAAGTGCGGAAAGAGCAGGTCGAAAAGCTGCCTAGTCCTTGGCGTCAGCTTTGTGGGATCGGGACGGAGCAGTTCGTCCTCTGGCACAAGAACCTTGGCATACCACGCCTCGTAGACTCGCTTGACGACTCCAGGGGCAACGAGTTCGCGGTCATAGCCTGGAGCAACTCCGAGGAGTTGATAGCCTGCGCGCTCAAGCGCCAGCTGCATGCTCGGAACCTTCAGGGTCGCCAGCGTGTAGATGAAGCCGGCGCCCATAGAGCGTGCGATTTCTTCTCCAAGTTGCATCATGCAGGTCGAAAGCT
This sequence comes from uncultured Piscinibacter sp., assembly GCF_937952055.1. Taxonomy (GTDB): domain Bacteria; phylum Pseudomonadota; class Gammaproteobacteria; order Burkholderiales; family Burkholderiaceae_C; genus Piscinibacter. The sequence continues at coordinate 8,943 of NZ_CALFYO010000016.1, read as the reverse complement.
TGGCGCCGCGGTGCTCAGGAGAGATGACTCCAAATCGCCCATACAAGGCCTGTTGCGCGCGCTCGCGATCCCAGGATACGAATCCGACGAACTCCTCGTTCCTGTAAACCAAGACGACCAGCAGGTCGCGCTCCGCTTCCCCGGCGAACGTAGCAGTCGTGTCGTAGAAGTCCTGTTCAAGGTAGCAGCTTGCCGCGCCAACGGAGACATCGGGGTGCCACTCAGCGACCGCCGCACGAAGCATGGGTACGTCTTCTCGCCGAAGTTGGGAATATCGGTATCCCTCGGGCAGAGGCGCGAGTCGATATACCGCATTTAGTTCAGGCCACTTCACACGGACTCCTCGGTACTTGCAACTTGGGGCGCGCTTCCCGCGCGGCGCATGCAGGGCTGCTATGCAGCGTAACGTTTGAGTTGACGGGCCGGTGGAGGTCCCCGCGCGAGCGAAGGGTTGGGCGTCCTCATCGCAGGATCCGAGAATGCCTGAGCTTCTCGTTCACCAAAGTGAACGCATCGACAGAGAGGCCGCCCCGCCCGTTTGGGCCGTTCACCAGGGTGCTCGCCTTCAGCAGGAGGCGCTTGTACTCGTCCTGCGGCCTTTCGTCGTCCCCTGCCTGAGCCAAGTGGGTAGCGTTCTCGAGTCCTCTGTTGATGTCTTGTGCTTGGTTGAAGAAGCGATTGGGTGCCAAGACTTGTTCTTCCGTGAGCTCACCTTCGACCAAGAGGACGGGAAACGCCTTCTCGAATGCGATGGTCGGAAGGCGATAGAGCGGCGCCATCATTCCATCCGTCAGGAGAGCGTTCGCACAGTCGGTGCAGAGGAACGCCTCCGCTCGAAGCGCTCCCCCATGAGCAACGATGCGACGGCGCCGATCGAACCACTGGGGTACCCAAGCGAGAACGAACCCCACGATGACAAGGAGGATCTCTTTCGCTCCGAGGTCCATTGGGACGCCTAACGTTTGAGCTGAGGCGCGAGTCGGCTCCAGCGAAGGGTTAGGCGGCACTGGCTGCTGGGCTCGATGGGACTTGGTAGCGCAGCTCCGCGAAGCCTGTGCCAACCTGCCTGACGGAAACAAGTACCAATGGTGGGCTGGTGAGCCGCCGCGGGAACAGCGGCTTGCCCTTGCCCAGAGTGACCGAGCCCACTTGAACGATGACCTCATCCAGTAGCCCGGCATCGTAGAACTGACCCGCCAGGTCGCCGCCGCCGACGACCCAGATGTTCTTGTCCCCGGCGGCCGCGCGCATCGCTGCGTGCACCTGCCGAACATCGCCTCGGGCAAAGCACAGGTCGGCTCCTGGAACTGTCGGCAGCGTTCTACTTGAGAAGACCCAGGTGGGTTGGGTGTACGGCCAGGCAGAGCCTGTTTCGGCGGTCACTGCCTGCGCGTGGCGCAACATCCACTCGTACGTAGACGATCCCATTGCCAACGCACCGACCTCGGCGATGAACGCGGGATAGCTTGTGTCATCGATGTCGCCGAGTGTAAAGAGCCACTCGAGCGAGTCGTCTTCGGTTGCGATGAAGCCGTCGAGGCTCGTAGCTGTGTAGTACTGAGTCTTCACAAGTCTGGCCTGCGGTTGCGTGGAGGTTATGCCGCCTAACGTCTGAGCTGAGAGGCCGGTGCGAGTCCGCTCGAGCGAAGGGTTAGGCCGCAGCGCCGTGTTTTGGGTGACTAGGCGACGCTTGGCAGCCATGGACCGGAAACGAGCATGGCCTCCGACTCACCGGGCCACGGCGGCATGGTGATGGCCACTGCGGAGACAGCTTCGGACTCGGCGGCGCGGAACTGGAATTGCGTGCCCACAGGAATGGTGAGGCAGACGCCAGGCTCCAGGACGACGACCTCCTCGCGCTGACCCTGCTTGCGCCACATCTGGCCGCGGCCAGCGAGCACGAACCAGGCTTCCTCAACCGTGCGATGGACTACGGCTTGGGCGACCTTGCCAGCGGGAAGCTCAAAGTGAGCCATGCTGCCGGCGGACAGCCCGAGCAGAACGCGAACATCCGAACCATCTGGCGCCACCACGGTGGGGCTTGCTGGCAAACGCATGGTTGCGAACTCAGTCATCAAGCTACCTGCAGTGGTTGTACTTGCGGACTAACGTTCGAGCCGAGCGGGCCGCCGCCGGCGGAGCGGCTTGGCCCTGGAGGGGACGATAACTCGCTAGCCCTGGAAGGGCCAAGCCGCGTAGCCGGCGGCGGTCCGCTCGAGCGAGGGGTTAGGCGTCAACGCTAGCGCGCGAGCAACTGCCACGCAACCGTTGCCTGGCAGAAGAACCCGACTGCGAAGGCAAGCGTGCGGATCCAAGAAACGGCGAACGTATAGGCGACCGCGTGGACCACCCTGGCCCAGAAGTACACAGCGGCCGCCGTGCCAATTGCCTGGTTGGAGATTCCGACGGCGTTTGCCACGAGCACCAGACCTGCAAACACTGCGAGGTTCTCGATGGCGTTGGCATGAGCCTTCTTCATGCGCTGCGCCCAGGCAGACTGCGGCTTGGGGTCGGGCGGATAACCAACGGCATCCATCAGGCCCCAAACGAGAACTCGATCAAGGATGTACGGAACCCAGAGTACGCCGGTGAAGGCCGTGACGAGGGTCAGGTAGAAGAGCTCGGGCTTCATGTCTTTCTCCTCCTACGGTTGTGCAACTGGGGAAACAAGTCCGCGCGGACCTCTGACGCCTAACGTTTGAGCTGAGGTGCGAGCGCCGGGGTGGCGCTTGGCGCGCTGGACGGATGATGAACCACTCCGGGAGGCGGGCCAAGTGCCATGCCGGTGCGAGTCGGCTCCAGTGAAGGGCAAGGCCGCACTCTTGGAGTTGGCGCATAGTTGCGTTCGAACTGTGAACTCGAAGGGCTTACGAGATTCCGTCGAGGGTCACTGTTCGACGCAAAGGAAGACGGACTCACACGAGGAGAGCGCCATGGCGACACCTGTTCGGGCCAGCGACACACCGTTCCCGGTGGCAGTTGAAGCAGGCAAAGACTACTGGTGGTGTGCTTGCGGACAAAGCAAGAGCCAGCCGTTTTGTGATGGCTCGCACAAGGCGGCTGGGCAATTCACGCCAGTGAAGTACACGGCGACCGAGAGCGCGACGGTCTACTTCTGTGGATGCAAAGGCACCAGCAATGCGCCACTTTGCGACGGGACGCACAAGAAGGCCAAGTGAACGTCGCGCTGGATGGCCGACACACCAACGAGGGCGCCCAGTTGCGACGCTGATCCGGTGCATCGACGCTCAGGCTGAAAGCATGTGTCCGCCTTGGTGCTTGCGTCAAGGCTAGCCCGTGCGGCCCAACGTTTGAACTGAGTGGCCGACGCCGGGATGGCGCTTGGCCCGCGGGGTGGATGATGACAGTGAGCGCCTCGCGGGCCAAGTGCCATGCCGGTGGAGGTCCCGCTCGAGTGAAGGGTTAGGCCGCGCTCCGGGCCCAGCCCAGTCGGTACTTGCGGGCGCAACAGCACCAGAGCGCAAGATGAGGCCCTCGCTGGCCGCTTCGCCGAAGTGGCTTGCCGAGTGGGAAAGGAGTAGAGCATGAGTACTGCCAGTGACTACGGGACGCACTACTGGTGCGCGACCGGCGACAGTGATTCGGTGCGCGTGTACGCGGACAGAATGGAAGTGACCAGCAGCGGGGCGCTTGTGGCCTGGGGCGGCTACCGCAAGGAAGGTGGCCACGTGGAGCGCGAGCAGCAACTCTGGGGCGCTGCGCCAGGCCAGTGGAGGGCATTCTTTGCAGCGAGCCTGCTTGACGGTCGGGCCGTCGCGATCGAGGTGCAGGGTTGAGGTGCCGGGCGGTCATGGCTGCTGGAGGCAGACTGGCTGCCCGTCAGACGGACAGGCAGGCCGCGGGATAGTGCATTGGTCCGTGGCCTAACGTTTGAGCTGAGCAGACCGCGCCCGGAAGGCAGACTGGCCCTGGAGGGGACAATACCAGCACTGGCCCCGCAACGGCCAGGCTGTCTTGCCAGTGAGGGTCCGCCCGAGCGAGGAGTTAGGCATCACCCGCAATCCTAGAAGGCGAACTCAAGGGTTGCGTGGGCTACCAACTCATCCGAACTGATGAAGATGACCTTTGTCTCCGCGAACGCGGACGCTTTGCCAAAGCGAAGAACGCTAGCCTCGATTCGCATGTCGTCCGACATAGCGGGGCGCAAAAAGTGCGTGTGTTGATACACGGTGCCCTTGGGGGTGCGATCAGTGGTGGCCATCGCCAATGATGCAACTGTGTCGACCGCGGACATGATGACTTGGCCGCACACTGCGCCGCTAGCGAATTGGAGCTTCGTACTCTGCGGAAGCGTAGCGACAGCTCTGCCAGGCGAAACGTCGAAGTCTCGGAGGCCGAGGTCCTTCACCCACGGTGCGAAGAGCCACTCGTAGAAGTGCAGAACCGATTCGTTCGTGATGGGGAGAACTGGCGGCTGCGACGGATGGGTCACGAAGGTACTCCCTGTGAAGCCTCACGTTTGAGCTGAGGCGCGAGCGCCGGTGAGGTGCTTGGCCCGCTGGACGGATGATGGACCACGCCGGGAAGCGGGCCAAGTGCCACGCCGGTGCGAGTCGGCTCCAGCGAAGGGTTAGGCGGCATTGCTTGGCCCCAGTCCTACGGGAGCGAGTACTCGAATTCGTAGAAGTGCTTGCCCTTGGTAATGTTGAGCTTGAAAGAGCCTGAGATTCCCGCCAGGGCTCCAGTCCCGGACCCGGGCACGACCGTGATGGACAGGCGCTGATCCCCTTGGTCCATGGTGCCGCTGTGCTGGAAGACAAAGCTCCCGCGGCGACCCTGGAGCGTGCCCGTGACTCGCTCGATGGCGACGTAGCCGGCTGAACCTGTGGTTGGTGTGAGAGCAGTGAGCATTTCGCCTTTGCCTGTGGCTACCAGGTCGCCCTCGAACCGCTTGTCAAGCGACATACGACCAAGGCTGACGCCTTCGGAGGTGTTGGGTTCAGCCTGAGGCTTCATCTCAACGGTGAAAGTGCCCTTTGCGAGCGAAGGCATACGTTGTTCTCCCTTTGGCTGCGCATGTCCGGCACTCCGAGCGAGCAAGACACCTGCCAGAGCTCTGAGCGACGCGCGTCGCAGTGTGTTGGCCATGCCGTGGCGCGTCCGGTTGAGCGACGGGTTAGGCGTCAACTCGGCCCCCGCGGCAGCAAACTGCCTCGAAGAGGAGAGCCAGCGCTGCCCCGTCGGGGGCCATCATCCCACGCTGCAAGTTGCCGGCCGTCATGGTCTCGCAGGAACGTGTACAGATCGTGGATCTCTTGGTCTGTGAACTCCACATCGCGCACCCAGCTCATGCGCTTCACCTCACGCTCACCAAGCGCGAAAGAAGTGCGGAGCAAACTATGAAACTGCTCCTTCGTGTATGCCGCCACGATAGTGAGGGGAGGAGTGCCTTCCAGCGCGTTGCCCTGAAGATCACGACCGTGGCAAGGCGTACAAACCAAACTTGCGAGATAGCGGCCCCGCTCGAACGGCGTATTGCGTGGCAGCTCCCCCCATCGTGGCACCGACCGGTTGACCATCGCTGCGTCGGCGCCCCACGTGCCCGTGACGATGGCCCATCGGCCCCGGAGAGTGATGTCGTGTGACCGCGCCACCGGTGAGAGGGTCGGCTGTGCCCGCAGGTGCGCAAAGATGTTCGCTAGGTCTTGGTCGCCCAGCGACCAGGTGGCGTACGCGATCATTCCGACTGAACTCTGGCCGTCCCGCTTGACGCCGTAGCGGACCAGGCGCACGAGTTCCTCGTCCGAGTACTGTGGTAGGACCTCAGACAGGGTCGGGGCGACGCTCGTGTGAATGTCCTTGATCGATTCGATTCCTCCTTCACCTTCCTTGCCGTGGCACCCCGCCCAGCAGCCGACCACCTTCGCCATGTGCTTGCCTGCCGCGAAATCCGGCGGGTTCGCAGGACGCAGCGGAGCCAACGGGGCATCGTAGTTGCGGCGCAGCTTCCGCTCGGACAGGCCTAGGACTCCACCAAGACACACGGCGCCAACGGCGCCAAGCACTCCTAGGCTCTTTGCAATCCTGAGAACAGAAGGGTGAACAGCCATCGAAGATGCACCCGGGTCTCTAGTTGACGCCCAACGCTTGAGCTGAGAGGCAAGTGCCAGGCCGGTGCGAGTCCGCTCGAACGAAGGGTTAGGTTGCCACCTCTGAGGAGGACACGCCTTTAGCCAGGGACGCGCCTCTGAAGCCGCAGCACCCAGCGAAATGCTTTGTGTGCCGGATCAATGCGGCCGCAGTACATGAGCGGACAGCCTCCAATGATGGGTTCGACGGCCGCAGCGCGACAGGCAGCCACAGCGGCGTCCGAGACGCTGCCCTGGCCGAATGATCTGTGGAACCAGACCTGGCTTATGCCTCGCGCCAGGGCCTCCTTGACAACGAGCTCAGCGTCGCGGGGATGAGTGACAACCATCAGTCCGTCGACGGTGCCCGGAACGTCGCCGATGCTCCGATAGCACGTCTCGCCCTCCACGGTGGTGGCATTCGGGTTGAGGGCGAAGACCTCGTGATCCGTTTCGCGCAGGCGTTTGAAGATTGCGTTCGCCGGTGCGCTTGAACTGCGCGACACGCCGGCGACGGCAATGCGTCTGCCGGACAAGAATCGCGCAACTGCCGGAGGAATGTCGGGCATTGTTGGCAACCTCGAACTGGCAACCTCACGTTTGAACTGAGGGGCCGGACCAGGAATGGCGCTTGGCCCGCGAGGCGGATGCTAAGCCTGGGCGCCTCGCGGGCCAAGTGCCATGCCGTTGGAGGTCCCTGCTCGAGCGAAGGGTTAGGCCGCATTCTGTAGAACCCAACGGACCACGAGTACCAGACCTATGACGGCCAAGATTGCTAGGGAAGCTGTAGCAAGCACTCGTGACTTTGCGCCTGGGACCAAGGCGCTCCTTAGGCGGAAGCCAAGGACTGCCGTTACGCAGTAGATCAGTGTCCATGCTGACCAAAGGACGCCGGAGTTCGGGCATCCGAAGGCCTCGCAGCGCCTGCGAATGGCGTAAGTCGCACCGAGGGCAAGGATGGCAACGCACACGGCGAGCAGAAGACTGAGGACCCGCTTGAAGAAGTTGTTCTTCACCCTCGGATCGAACCATCATGTAGGGCTGCGCCGCAAGCAAAGACCGCTCTCGGACGTTGCCTTCTAGCAGTAGAAGGTGGTACCAGCAGCGCTTCCAGTCCAGTGAGTTTTCGAGGCACCGTTGCTTTCGTCATGCGGCCTAACGTTTGAGCTGAGGTGCGAGTCGGCTCGAGCGAAGGGTTAGGCGTCAGTTCGCGTGAATGGCGTGGCGCGGTTGCGGTGAATGCCAGACCTAGCATGCAGGTAGCCTACTGCGCTGGAATGACTGCGGTGGCGGTGGCATGGACGGCAAGCTTTCCGTCCGCACCCCAAAGGCGAGCCTCTAGAAAAACGAGTTGTCTGCCGGCCTTAACAACGACACCCTCACCGATGCATTCGCCAAGCTTCATGGGTGCGACGAAACTGCTCTTGATCTCCACAGTGGGCAGCCACGCGCGGGTCTTGGCATAGGCTGCGATGGAGACGAGCACGTCGACCATGGCGACTGCGAAACCGCCCTGCACATTGCCGAAGTGGTTGCTGAACGCAGGCTGAGCGGCGAACCGAAGCCGGACGCTCCCGGCGTCGAGGTCTGCTTCCTCCACAGTGCAGGGAGTGAGCTTTGCGCACTCGGGCTGGGGCTGGCTTGAGAGCAACTGCTGGAGTTCCGCGGCGGCTGACATGGCAGTGGGTTCTCCGGACGCCTAACGTTTGAGCTGAGGGGCCGGAACCGGGATGGCGCTTGGCCCGAAAGGCGCAGCATAGGCCATGACCGCTTCGCGGGCCAAGTGCCATGCCGGTGGAGGTCCCCGCTCGAGCGAAGGGGTAGGCCGCATTCTCAGCCAGAGAGCAGCCTCAAGCCGGAGGGGCTGGAAGGCCAGATGGCTGGCGATATCTGACTGACGCCGACACCGAGAACCAACTACGAGCTACAAGCGGAGCGCCGACAGCAGCGCGAACGCCGTGCCGCCACCGATGAGCCAGAAGAGGCCTCGCACCGCAACTTGGCGAAGTGAAGACCAGTACGGTTTGGTGGCGATGTCCTTGGCTGCCAGTGATAGATGCTGTGTACCGACGACGAACAGGAGAACGGGCACGAAGAAGACCAGCGCCAGTACAGCCAAGAGAAGAAGGCTACGTGATTGTGGCGAGAGGGCAAGCGCAGTTGCCGCAGTCTCTTGCAGCGGCATGACAAAGCCGAGCACAAGCCCGCTCGCGAGTGCGGTTGTGCGAGTTGGCGCTATCGGTGGCTTCATGCGGCCTGACGTTTGAGCTGATCGGCAGACGCCGGGAAGGCGCTTGGCCCGCGAGGCGCAGCATAGGCCATGAGCGCTTCGCGGGCCAAGTGCCATGCCGGTGGAGGTCCCCGCTCCAGCGAGTGGTTAGGCGTCCCCGCGTTCCTTTGGCCAGTCACCAAATGCAAACACCCACAACGCGATGATGTTGACCACTGGAATCAACGCCAGGAGTGACCAGGCGCCGTGGAAGCCAGCTTTGGTGAGGATCTTCCACAAGGGAATGACGAAGACGACCGCGAAAACGATGAGCCCCCAACCCTGCCAGCCGCCGTACATACCCATTGCGCTTCCTCCAGGTGAGATGTCCTGCACAAAAGGATCAGTCTACGCGAGGGATGACCACGTTCCGTTCGCCGTATGAGCCAGCCTCGGGTTCTACTCGGCGAGTGACGTTAGCCGCCGACTACGCTTTGGCAACCAAGTTGGGTTCGCGATGCAGGCCAACCAGGGCTGCGTTAGAAGTTCGGAGCCAGACTCTGGGAACCACTCCAAAGCGACGAAACAGGGACGCCTAACGTTTGAGCTGAGCCGACCGTGGAGGCATGGCGCACCGGCCGACAG
>NZ_CALFYO010000015.1 GCF_937952055.1 uncultured Piscinibacter sp. | reverse complement strand
CGGTGGCGCGCGAGGTGGTCGAGGCCTACGGCGACAAGATCATGGAGCACCCGGTGGGCACCGGGCCGTTCCGCCTCGCCGAGTGGCGGCGCAGTTCGAGGCTCGTGCTCGAGCGCAACCCCGGCTTCCGCGACGAACGCTACGACGAGCAGCCGCCGGCCGACGATCCGCGCTCGCAGGCGATCGCTGCGCAGTTCAAGGGCCGGCGCCTGCCGATGCTTGACCGTGTCGAGATCGTCATCATCGAGGAGGCGCAGCCGCGCTGGCTGTCCTTCCTGAATGGCCAGACCGACCTGATGGAGCGCTTGCCCAACGAGTTCGCGCCGGTGGTGGTCCCGAACAACCAGCTGGCGCCCAACCTGGCGAAGAAGGGCATCACGATGGACCGCGCGCCGCTGGTCGACATCGGCCTGGCGGCGCAGTTCAACCTGGACAACCCGGTGGTCGGCGGCTACACGCCGGAGAAGGTGGCGCTGCGCCGCGCCATCGCGCTGGCCTACGACGTCGAGCAGGAAATCCGCCTGGTGCGCAAGAGCCAGGCGATTCCTGCGCAGACGGCGATCGCGCCGCTGGCCTTCGGCTACGACCCGACGCTGAAGACGACGATGAGCGACCACGATCCGGCGCGCGCCCAGGCGCTGCTCGACCTGTACGGCTACGTCGACCGCGACGGCGACGGCTGGCGCGAGCAGCCCGACGGCTCGCCGCTGGTGCTGGAGTACGCCACCCAGCCCGACCAGGCCAGCCGCCAGCTCGCCGAGCTGTGGGAGAAGAACATGAAGGCGGTCGGCCTGAAGATGATCTTCAAGGTCGCCAAGTGGCCGGAAAATCTGAAGGCCTCGCGCGCCGGCAAGCTGATGATGTGGGGCGTGGCCTGGTCGGCCACCACGCCGGACGGCGACACCTTCCTCGCGCTCGCCTACGGCCCGAACAAGGGCGGCGCCAACCATGCGCGCTTCGACCTGCCCGCCTTCAACGCGTTGTACAAGAAGCAGCAGGAGATGCCCGACGGGCCGCAGCGGCAGCAGGTGATGGAGGCGGCCAGCAAGCTGATGGTCGCCTACGTGCCCTACAGGCTCGGCGGCCACCGCCTGGCCACCGACCTGATGCATCCCTGGGTGCTGGGCTTCCGCCGCAACCCCTTCGTGCGCGAGTTCTACAAGTACCTCGACGTCGACCCGGCCATCCACGCGCGGGAGACGCAATGAGGCGCTGGCGCGTGCTGGCCGCGGCGCTGGCGGCTCTCGGCCTCGCGCTGGCGGCGCGGGCCGAGGCGCCGGCCGCACCCAAGGTGCTGCGCTACTCCTTCCCGGCGGCCGAGACCGGCTTCGACCCGGCACGCATCAACGACCTGTACTCGCGCATCGTCACCGCGCACATCTTCGACGGGCTGTACCACTTCGATCCGCTGGCGCGGCCCTTCCTGGTGCGACCCAACGTCGCCGACGGCATGCCGCAGCACTCGGCCGACTACCGCACCTGGACCGTGCGCCTCAAGCCCGGCATCCACTTCGCCGACGACCCGGTGTTCAAGGGCGCGAAGCGCGAGCTGGTGGCGCAGGACATCGTCTACTCGTACAAGCGCTTCTTCGACCCGGAGACCAAGAGCCCGATCTACTCGGGCCTGGCCGAGCAGGGCATGCTCGGGCTGGACGAGCTGCGCGAGCAGGCGCAGAAGACGGGCCGGTTCGACTACGACCGCGAGGTCGAGGGCCTGCGCGCGCTGGATCGCTACACGGTGCAGTTCACGTTGAAGGAGCCGCGCCCGCGCTTCATCTACACGCTGGCCGCAGGCGACCTGTTCGGTGCGGTGGCCCGAGAGGTCATCGAGGCCTACGCGGGCAAGACCATGGAGCACCCGGTGGGCACCGGGCCGTTCCGCCTGGCGCAGTGGCGGCGCAGCTCGTTGATCGCGCTCGAGCGCAACCCGGACTTCCGCGAAGTGAGCTACGACGCGCAGCCGGCCGTCGACGATGCCGAGGGGCAGGCCATCCTTGCCCGGCTCAAGGGCCGGCGCCTGCCGATGATCGACCGCGTGGAGATCAGCATCATCGAGGTGCCGCAGCCGCGCTGGCTGGCCTTCCTCAACGAGCAGTTCGACCTGCTCGCCGTGCCGGCCGAGTTCGTCAACATGGCCGCGCCGAACGGCCAGCTCGCGCCCAACCTGGCCAAGCGCGGTGTCGGCTTGCACCGCGTGGTGAACGCCGACCGCACGCTGTTCTACTTCAACATGGAGGATCCGGTGGTCGGCGGCTACACGGCGGAGCGGGTGGCGCTGCGGCGCGCCGTCTCGCTGGGCACCGACACGGCGCGCGAGATCTCGGTGGTGCGCCGTGGCCAGGCGATTCCGGCCCAGTCGTTGGTCTCGCCGGGCTCGTGGGGCTATGACCCGGCCTACAAGAGCACGAACAGCGAATACGATCCGGCGCGCGCCAAGGCGCTGCTCGACCTCTACGGCTACCTGGACCGCGACGGCGATGGCTGGCGCGACCAGCCCGACGGCACGCCGTTCAAGCTCGTCTACGCGACCCAGCCCGACGAGGGCTCGCGGCCCTTCGACGAGTTGTGGAAGAAGAACATGGATGCCATCGGCATCCGCCTCGAACTGGAGAAGGGCCAATGGCCCGAGCAGCTGAAGAAGGCGCGCGCGGGCCAGCTGATGATCTGGCAACTCGGCTACTCGGCAGCCAACCCCGACGTGCAGGACGGCCTGGGCATCCTCTACGGGCCGGCCGCGGGCGGGCAGAACCTGCCGCGCTTCCGCCACCAGCGCTTCGACGAGATCTACCGCCAGATGGACAGGCTGCCCGACGGGCCGGAGCGCCTCGCGCTGTTGCGCGAGAGCCAGGCCATCGTCACCGCGCTGATGCCGATGAAGTACAACGTGCACCGCATCCTCACCGACCTCACCCAGCCCTGGGTGCTGGGCTTCCGCCGGCCTCTGTACGGCAGCCAGTTCTGGCAGTACATCGACATCGATACGGCGCGCCAGCCGCCGCGCCGCTGAACCGATGAAGCGCCGCGACTGGCTCGGCGCCTCGGCGGCGATGCTCGCCCTGCCGGTCGCCGGCGCCCGGCGCGACACAACGGCCGACACGCTGCGCGTGGCCTTCCGCGTCGCCGAGACGGGCTTCGACCCGATGGCCATCGGCGACGTGAACTCCAACAGCGTCGCGGCCTGCATCTTCGAGTCGCCGCTGACCTACGACTACCTCGCCCGGCCGGTGAAGCTGCGGCCGCTGACCGCGGTGGCTCTGCCCGAGGTGTCCGACGACTTCCGCAGCTTCACCTTCCGCATCCGGCCGGGCATCTTCTTCGCCGACGACCCGGCGTTCAAGGGCCGGCCGCGCGAGCTGGTGGCGCAGGACTACGTCTACACCGTCAAGCGCTACTACGACCCGCGCAACAACAGCGAGAACCTCTACCTGTTCGAGAACGCCGGGCTGCTCGGCCTGAGCGAACTGCGCGTGCGGGCGATCAAGGACAAGGCGCCGTTCGACTACGACCAAGAGGTCGAAGGCATCCGTGCGCTCGATCGCTACACCTTGCGCGTGCAGCTGTCGCGACCGGGGCCGCGGCTGGTCTGGCTGTTCGCTCAGGGCGGCACCACCGGAGCGCTGGCGCGAGAGGTGGTCGAGGCCTACGGTGCCGACATCGCCGCCCACCCGGTCGGCACCGGGCCGTACCGACTGAAGTCGTGGCGTCGGGCCTCGCGCATCGAGCTGGTGCGCAACCCGGGCTATCGCGAGCGCTTCTTCGAGGGCGAGCCGGGCGAAGGCGATGCGCAGGCACAGCGCATCGGCGCCGAACTGGCCGGGCGCCGTCTGCCGCTGACCGAGCGCATCGAGATCAGCGTGATCGAGGAGTCTCAGCCGCGCTGGCTGGCATTCCTCGACGGCTCGCTCGACCAGGTGGAAGTGCCGGTGGACTTCGCCTCGGCCGCGCTGCCCGGCGGCGCGATCGCGCCGTACCTGGCCAAGCGGCATGTGCGCCTGCAACGCTCGCTGCAGCCGGACATGGTGATGACCTACTTCAACATGCTCAACCCGGTGGTCGGCGGCTACACGCCGGAGAAGGTCGCGCTGCGCCGAGCCGTCGCGCTGGCCCTCGACAGCGGGGAAGAACTGCGCCTCGTGCGCCAGGGCCAGGGCGTGCCGGCGCAGTCGGTGCTGGTGCCCTTCACCTCCGGCTACGACGCCGGCTACCGCAGCGAGATGAGCCTGCACGACCCGGCCCGTGCCCGGGCGCTGCTCGAGCTGTACGGTTATGCCGACCGCGACGGCGATGGCTGGCGCGAGCGGCCCGACGGCTCGCCGCTGGCGCTGCGCCTGGCCACCACCAGCTCGCAGCTGTCGCGCCAGCTCAACGAGCTGTGGCGCAAGAACCTGGCCAAGGTCGGCGTGCGCATCGAGTTCGACATCGCCACCTGGGGCGACCTGCTCAAGCGCAGCCGCAACGCGACGTTGATGATGTGGGGCTACAGCTGGGTGGCGCAGTCGCCCGACGGCGGCTTCTTCCTCGGCATCGCGTACGGCCCCAACGCCAACGAGTCGAACGACTCGCGCTTCGCGCTGCCCGCCTTCGACCGCCTGTTCGAGCGCCAGAGCGTGCTGCCCGACGGGCCCGAGCGCGACGCGCTGATGCGCGAAGGCAAGAACCTGCTCGTCGCCCACATGCCCTACAAGGTGCATGTGCATACCATCGTCAACGACTTGCTGCAGCCGCGCGTGCGCGGCTTCTGGCGCCACCCTTTCGCCCGCGACACCTGGGTCTACACCGGGGTCGACATGGAGACACCGACATGAGCCTGCCCGAACCGCAGATCCTGCGCTACACACGCTGGCTGGCCGCGCACCGCGGCCTGCACTTCGACCCGAGCACGGTGGAGGGCTACGACACGATGTGGCGCTGGTCGGTGAGCGACCTGCGCGCCTTCTGGGGCACGCTGTGGGACTACTTCGGCGTGCAGTCGCCGACGCCTCGCGAGACCGTGCTCGTCGACGAAGTCATGCCGGGCGCGCGCTGGTTCCCCGGCGCGCAGCTGAACTACGCGCAGCAGGTGTTGCGCCATGCCGACGCCGCGCAGGCGGCCGGCCACCCGGCCATCGTGTTCCAGAACGAGCGCATGCGCGAGCGCGGCGAGATGCAGCAGCTCGGCTGGGACGAGCTGCGCGCGCAGGTGGCCTCGCTCGCCGCCGCGCTGCGCGGCATGGGCGTGCAGCGCGGCGACCGCGTCTGCGCCTTCCTGCCCAACACGCCGCACACCATCGTGGCCTTCCTCGCCTGCGCGAGTCTGGGGGCGATCTGGTCGGTGTGTTCGCCGGACATGGGGCCGCTGGCGGTGCTCGACCGCTTCCGCCAGATCGAGCCGACGGTGCTGATCGGCGTGGATGGCTACGTCTACGGTGGCGTCGAGCACGATCGCATGCCGGTGCTGCGCCAGCTGCTCGACGAGCTGCCCAGCGTGAAGCACGTCGTGCTGCTGCGCTACCGCGACGAAGGCGCCGACGCGGCCAGCCTCGCCGTGCCCGGCCGCATGCTGCACGACTTCGCCGCGCTGACCGCGAACTCCGCGACGCTGCAGCCCGAGTGGCTGCCGTTCGACCATCCGCTGTGGGTGGTCTACTCGAGCGGCACCACCGGCCTGCCCAAGCCCATCGTGCATGGCCATGGCGGCATCGTGCTCGAGGCGCTGAAGATGGGCGCGCTGCACAACAACGTCGGCGCGAGCGTCGAGACCGGCGACCGCTACCACTGGTACAGCTCGACCGGCTGGATCATGTGGAACACCCAGCCCGGCGCGTTGCTCGGCGGCACGACGGTGTGCATCTACGACGGCAACCCGGGCGGGCGCATCGCCGCGCCGGACCTCACCACCATCTGGCGCTTCGCGGCGGATGCGGGCGCGACCTTCTTCGGTGCCGGCGCGGCCTTTTACGCCAACTGCCTGAAGGCCGGCATCGAGCCGGCCAAGGCGGCCGACCTGACGAAGCTGCGCGCCATCGGCTCGACCGGTTCGCCGCTGGCGGTCGACGGCTACCACTGGATCTGGCAGCACATGCCGAAGGTCGACGGCCGCGACATCTGGCTGACGCCGATCGCCGGCGGCACCGACTTCGCCGGCGCCTTCGTCGGCGGGCTGCCGACGCTGCCGGTGGTCGCCGGCGAGATGCAGTGCCGCTGCCTGGGCGCGGCGGTGGAAGCCTGGAGCGAGCCCGATGCGGACGGCCGCGGGCGCGCGCTGGTCGACGAGGTCGGCGAGCTGGTGTGCACGAAGCCGATGCCGTCGATGCCGCTGCGCTTCTGGAACGACGAAGGGGGAAGGCGCTACCGGGACAGCTACTTCGACATGTACCCAGGGGTCTGGCGCCACGGCGACTGGATCCGCATCACGCCGCGCGGCGGCGCCGTCATCTACGGCCGCAGCGACGCCACCATCAACCGCCACGGCATCCGCATGGGCACGGCCGAGCTGTACCGCGCGGTGGAGGCACAGCCCGAGGTGCTGGACAGCCTGGTCGTCGACCTCGAGTACCTGGGCCGCGAGAGCTACATGCCGCTGTTCGTGGTGCTGCGCGAGGGGCTCACGCTCGACGCGTCACTGACGAAGCGCCTTCGCGAGGCGATCAAGACGGCGCTGTCGGCGCGCCACGTGCCCAACGAGATCTTCCAGGTCGAGGCGATCCCGCGCACCCTGTCGGGCAAGAAGATGGAGCTGCCGGTGAAGAAGCTGCTGATGGGCACGCCGCCCGAGCAGGTCTTCAAGCTCGACGCGATGGCCAACGCCGCCTGCGTGCCGTGGTTCGTGCAGTTCGCGGCGAAGCGGGCGAAGGCTCAGCCGGCCTGAGCGGCCCACTGCACGATCTGGCCGGCCTGCAGCGCGCCCGACATGCGCTGCACCTCGCGCCCGCCCTGCAGCTTGACCATCGTCGGGATGCTGCGGATGGCGAAGCGTCCGGCCACCTGCGGATTGGCGTCGGTGTCGACCTTGGCGAGCACGGCACGGCCCTTGAGCTGACGCGCCGCCTGTTCGAACTGTGGCGCCATCATGCGGCAGGGCCCGCACCAGTCGGCCCAGAAGTCCACGACGACGGGCAGTTCGGTGCGCGAGGTCACCGCGTCGAAGTTGTCATCCGTCAATTCGAGCGGGCGGCCTTCGAGCAGCGCCTGGCCGCAGCGCCCGCAGACCGGGTCCTGCGCCAGACGTTCGTCCGGCACGCGATTGGTGGTTTGGCAGTGGCTGCAGACGATGTGCATGGTGCGGCGCTCGCAGGAAGTGTGGATTCCTGTGGACTTGGCGGCGCCGCCGGCGATTTCAAGCAGGGCACCATCGAGGGTATGCCATGGCCGCTCGCATGAACCTCGATCCCCGCTTCTTCCACAGCTCCGTGCTCGACAGCCGTCCGCAGGACCTGGCCGAGCTGCCGACCCACCCGATCCCGCTCGACGAGCCCGCCCGCCCCGGCCCGACGGCGCTGCGGCCGGCCAGCATGGGGGCGTTGCGTGACGCACTGCGCGCCGTGCCGCCGGCGCTGGACACCGCCCCGCATCTGGGCGAGGCGCTGCTGCACGCCGGGCTGGTCGATCGCGCCACGCTGGAACGGGCGCTCGCCCTGCAAGCCCGCCCGGGCCCGCACCGCACGCTCGGGCGCATCCTGGTGGACATCGGCGCGCTGTCGGAGCTGCGCCTGCGCATGGCGCTGGCCGAGTGGCAGGGCGTGCGGGTCGTCGATCCGCATGCGCTGACGCCCGAGCCGCAGGCGCTCGCCCTGGTGCCGCGCGCACTGGCCGAGCGCGACGGCGTGCTGCCGCTGTTGCTGGACGGCGATGCGCTGGTGGTGCTGGTCGCCGACCCCTGGGACCACGCGCTGCTCGATGGTCTTCGCTTCGCCACCCAGCGGCGCATCCGCCCGCTGATGGCCCTGCCCGGCAGCCTGATGCCGGCAGTGCACCGTGCGTACGCGGCCGTGCAGGCCGGCCAGGCCGGCGGCGCCGTGTCGCGCGACAGCGTGCAGGAGCTGGCCGCCCAGCTGCGCGGCGCGCCCGATCTGGCCGTGCCGGCCGATGCCGAGGTGGTGTCGGAGTCGGACAACACGCTGGTGCGCCTGATCAACTCGCTGATCGACGAGGCGGTGCACCGCAGCGCCTCCGACATCCACATCGAGACCGCCGACGCGCCCCGCCAGGTGCGCATCCGCATGCGCGTCGACGGCGAGCTGGTGCCGGTGCTCGAACTGCCGGCGCGGCTGCGCTTCGCGATCGTGGCGCGCATCAAGATCATGGCCGACCTCGACATCTCGGAGCACCGCAAGCCGCAGGACGGCAAGATCGACTTCGCGCGCTTCGGCGGGCCCCACGTCGAGTTGCGCGTGGTCACCGTGCCGACCACGCGCGGGCTGGAGGACGTGGTGCTGCGCCTGCTCGGTGGCCGCAGGCCGATGCCGCTGGAGCAGATCGGCCTGGCCGACGGCAACCTGCGCGCGCTGCGCTCGGTGGTGTCCAAGCCCTACGGCCTGATCCTCATCTGCGGCCCGACCGGTTGCGGCAAGACGACGACGCTGCACTCGGTGCTGCGCGACATCAACACCGACGGCCGCAAGATCTGGACCGCCGAGGACCCGGTGGAGATCACCCAGGACGGCCTGCGCCAGGTGCAGATGAACCCGCGCATCGGCTGGACCTTCGCCGCCGCGATGCGCACCTTCCTGCGCGCCGACCCCGACGTGATCATGATCGGCGAGATGCGCGACGAGGAGACCGCACGCATCGCCGTCGAGGCTTCGTTGACCGGGCACCTGGTGCTGTCGACGCTGCACACCAACTCGGCACCGGAAAGCATCGCGCGGCTGCTCGAGATCGGCATCGATCCGTACAACTTCTCCGACTCGCTGCTCGCCATCCTCGCCCAGCGCCTGGTGCGCACCCTGTGCACGCATTGCCGCGAGAGCGAGCTCGCCGGCGAGGACGAGCTCGACGCGCTGGCCGCCCAGTACCTCGCTTCCAGCACGTCGGTGCGTGACGCCGCAGGGCACGCGGCGCTGCGCGAGCGCTGGCGCGCGGCGCATGGCGATGCGCGCGGCCGCATCCGGCTGCAGCGCCGCCGCGGCTGCGACCACTGCGGCGGCACGGGCTACCACGGCCGCATGGGCATCCACGAACTGATGCTCGCCGACGACACCGTGCGCCGCCACATTCGCCACCGCGACGACGCCGGCGCGCTGCAGGCTGCGGCGCTGGCCGCCGGCATGAAGACGCTGCGCCAGGACGGCCTGGACAAGGTGCTGGCGGGCTGGACCGACCTGGCGGAAGTGCTGGCGGCGACGAACGCCTGAACACCGTGGGCATGGCCAGCCGGCTGCCCCGGCGACGGGCCGCCGCCGCGTCAGAGCGGCAGCTCGGTGAAGTAGCGTCCGCCGTGGAAGAGCAGCGGCTGGCCACCGGGGCGGTGCTCGCAGCGCTCCACCTCGCCGACGAAAATGACGTGGTCGCCTTCCTCGTAGCGGCTGCGGTTGAAGCATTCGAACACGGCCACGGCGCCCTCGATCACCGGTGCGCCGGCCGTGCCTTCGTGCCAGTGCACGCCGGCGAAGCGGTCCGCCGCCTTGGAGGCGAAGCGTTCGGCCAGCGCACGCTGGTCGGCGGCGAGGATGTTGATCGCGTAGTGCGAGCCGGCGCGGAAGGCCGGCATCGTGCCGGCGCGGCGCGACAGGCTCCACAGCACCAGCGGCGGGGCGAGCGACACCGAGTTGAACGAATTGGCGGTCAGCCCGACCGGCGCGCCGTCGGCACCGCGCGCCGTGACAATCGTCACGCCAGTGGCGAACATGCCCAGCGCCGCACGGAACTCGAGGGACGAGAAGGAAGGCGAGCGCGCCTGGGCAGGCGCGTGCGGAGGCGGGGTCATGCGCGGCATTCTCGCGCAGCGGCCCGGCCTTGCCCCTGGGCGGGGGAATAATCGGACACCTGCCGCCGTATGCCCCTCGTGGACGCACCGACCGCCTTCCGCCAGCAGCTGCTGGGCGCCATCCCGCGCCTGCGGCGCTACGCGCGCTCGCTGGTATTCGACACCAGCGCAGCCGACGACCTGGTGCAGACCACGCTGGAGCGCGCGCTCGCGCACTGGCACCAGTTCGACCAGCGGCGCGACATCATCGTCTGGACCCTGTCGATTGCCCACAACGCCTTCATGGACGAACGCCGCCGCGAGAAGCGCATGACGGTGGTCGACCACGGTGAGGGCCCCGACCCGCTCGATGCGCTGCCCGCTGTCGGCCACGACGTCGGCCTGCGCATGGACCTGCTCGCCGCGCTGGCTCGGCTGCCGGCGGAGCAGCGCCAGCCGCTGCTGCTGGTCACCCTCGAACAACTCTCCTACGCGGAATGTGCGGAGGTGCTGCGCATCCCGGTGGGCACGGTGATGTCGCGCATCTCGCGCGGGCGCGCTGCGCTGCGCGAGCTGCTCGACGGCCGCGGCCCCGCTGCGGGGCGCAGCCTGCGCCGCGTGGTCTGAACCGCAGGAACACGCCTGTCATGAACCCCTCGATGTCCGACACCCTGCTCAGCGCCTGGCTCGACGACGAGCTCGACGGGGACGAGCGCGCCCGCGTCGAAACCTGGCTGCGCGAGCATCCCGAAGACGCGGCGCGTGTGCGCCTGTGGGCCGCCGACCGCGACGCGCTGCGCGCGCGAGTGGACGGCGTGCTGGCCGAGCCGGTGCCGCAGCGGCTGCAACAGGTGGTGTGGAATCGCAGCCCGGCACGCGCCGACGGGCCCTTCGCAGGCTGGCAGCGCTGGGCGGCGGCGGTGGCGGTGTTCACGCTCGGCGGCGCGGTCGGCGCGGCGCTGGTGTGGCGCGTCGAGCGTCCGGTGGCCACGCTGGCGGCGGTCCCCGCGAACGGCCAGGCCTGGGTGCAGCGTGCCGCCGTGGCGCACAGCGTCTACGTGCCCGAGGTGCGCCATCCCGTCGAAGTGAAGGCGCAGGAGGAGCACCTGGCGAACTGGCTGACGCGCCGGCTGGAGATGCCGGTGAAGCTGTTCGACCTGCGCGCCCAGGGCTTCGAACTGGTCGGCGGCCGGCTGCTGCCCGACGCCAAGGGGCCGAGCGCGCAGCTCATGTACCAGGCCATCGGCGAGGTGCCTCCCGGCGCGCAGCCGCTGCGCGTGACGATCTACCTGCGCAAGCCGGAGGACGGCACGCCGGCGTCGTTCCGCTACGAGCAGCAAGGCCGCACCGGCCTGTTCTACTGGGTCGAGGGCGCGGGCCCCGGCCGCCCTTCCTGCGGCTACGCGATCGTCGGCGAGTTGCCGCGCGAGCGGCTGCTCGCGCTGGCCCAGGCGATCGAGCGGCAAGGGACGCAGTCGCCGGGTTCCTAGCGCGAGCGCGCCGGCATCTCGGGTAGGGTACGCTGCCGGGCCCGCACGAAGTGCGGCAAGCCCCCGGGAGCGATGGCGTGAGGCGGAACATGCCTTCGCCGGGAACCGTCTCGCGGGGCAGGATTTCCGTCCACGTCACCTGCAGAGAAATCGGCGCCAACGTCTTGCACTCCACCCCTTCCAACCACTCCAGTCTGTCGCAGCGCCTGGCGGCGTGGCACAGGCTCGCCGCGGTCACGCTGCTGGGCTTCGCCTCCGGGCTGCCGCTGGCCCTGACCGGCCAGGCCATGCAGGCCTGGCTCAGCATGGAGGGCCTGGACGTCGCCACCATCGGCTTCCTCGGCCTGGTCGGCCTGCCCTACACCTTCAAGTTCCTCTGGGCGCCGCTGATGGACCGCTTCGAGCTGCCCTGGCTCGGTCGGCGGCGCGGCTGGCTGGTGCTGACGCAGCTCGGGCTGGCCGGCGCGCTGATGGCCATGGCCGCCACCGCACCCGGCGACGCAACGCGCGCCTTCGCGCTGCTGGCCGTGGCGGTGGCCTTCGTGTCGGCGTCGCAGGACGTGGTCATCGACGCCTATCGCACCGACCTGCTGCCAGCTGCCGAGCGCGGCCTCGGTTCGTCGCTGAACGTGCTTGGCTATCGCCTCGCGATGATCGTCTCCGGTGGCCTGGCGCTGATCTGGACCGACCCGGCACAAGGCGGCGGCTGGAGCTGGCCGGAGGTCTACCGCTTCATGGCCGGCCTGATGGTCGGCGCGGCGCTGCTGTCGGCGCTGCTGCTGCCGCGCCTGGCGATGGCGGCCGTGCCCAGGAGCGTGGCGCGCCACGACCTGATCGGCTTCGCGGCAGTCGTCGCCGCGGTCGTGGCGGGCGCCGTCGCCACCGACCGGCTGGTCGGACCGCTGCTGCGCACCCTGCTCGACGCGCCGGCCGGTTCGCTCGCCGCCAAGTGGGTCGACCTGCTCGTGCTTCTGGCCGGCATCGCACTCACGCTGCCGCTGGCCGCCTGGGCGGCGCGGCGCGCGCGATTCGAGACGCTGCTGTCGGGGCTGGCCAGCTACTTCGCGCAGCCCGGCGCGGCGGCCTTCCTGCTCTTCATCGTGCTGTACAAGCTCGGCGACGCCTTCGCCGGCTCGCTGATGACGCCTTTCCTTCTCAAGAGCATGGCCTTCGCGCCGGCCGAGGTGGGCGTGGTCAACAAGGTGATCGGCCTGTGGCTGACCATCGGCGGCGCGCTGCTCGGCGGCGCGCTGATGCTCCAGCTCGGCCTGTGGCGCTCGCTGCTGTTGTTCGGCGTGCTGCAGATGGCCAGCAACCTCGGCTTCTGGTGGCTGGCGGTGAGCGGCAAGGGCCTGATGCCGGGGCTCGTCATCCCGGCCTTCGACTGGGGCTTCGTGCAGCTCGCCGCCGCCACGCCGGTGGACGGCGGCCTGCTGATGGTGATCGCCTTCGAGAACCTCTCCGGGGGCATGGGCACGGCGGCCTTCGTCGCCTTCCTCATGAGCCTGTGCAACCAGCGCTTCACCGCCACGCAGTTCGCGCTGCTCTCGGCATTCGCGTCGGTCGGCCGCGTGTGGGTGGGGCCGCTGGCAGGCGTGCTGACGGAGACGATCGGCTGGCCGAGCTTCTTCGTCGTGTCGACTGTGGCGGCGCTGCCGGCGTTGTGGATGCTCTGGTGGCTGCGCGCTGCGGTGCGCGCCCTCGAAGCCGACCCGATAACCGCACGCGGCGCCGACGATTGAGCGCTGCCGTAAATTCGCCCCCATGAACGAGCGCTTCTCCACCGACGCCGAGGTTCCCCTGCCCGCGATGGTCCATGTGCGCGGCTGCCGCTGTGCGCTGCACTCGCGCCGGTTGTTCACCGGTGGCCTGCTCGCGGCGGCCGCGCTGCCGGCGTTCTCGCGCGAGGGCGTGGATGTCGGGCCGCGCTCGAGCTTCTCCAAGCTGGTCTCGGCCGAGCAGGTGGAGCAGGCGGCGGCGGCGCAGTACCAGCAGATGCGCCAGTCGGCCGCGTCGCAGAAGGCGCTGGCACCGGACAACCACCCGCAGCTGGTGCGCCTGCGCAGCATCGCCCAGCGCATCATCCCGCACACCCACGAGTGGAACCCGCGCGCACGGCAGTGGGACTGGGAGGTCAGCCTGATCGGCAGCAAGGAGCTCAATGCCTTCTGCATGCCGGGCGGCAAGATCGCCTTCTACTTCGGCATCCTGCAGAACCTGCAGCTCGACGACGACGAAGTCGCCATGATCATGGGCCACGAGGCGGCGCATGCGCTGCGCGAGCACGCGCGCGAGCGCATGGGCAAGACGGCGGCGACGAAGATCGGCGTCAGCGCGCTGTCGGCCATGCTCGGCCTGGGCAGCACCGGCGACACGCTGCTGAGCATGGGTGGCCAGCTGCTCACGCTGAGGTTCAGCCGCGAGGACGAGTCCGAGGCCGACCTGATCGGCATCGAGCTCGCCGCGCGCGCCGGCTACGACCCACACGCCGGCGTGACGCTCTGGCAGAAGATGGCCGAGGCCTCGAAGGGCGCGCCGCCGCAGTTTATGAGCACGCACCCCTCCGGCCCCACGCGCATCCGCGACATCCAGGTCAACCTGCCCAAGGTGCAGCCCTTGTACGAGCGCGCGCCGCGGCCGACGCAGCGCTTCGCGCCGCCGAAGAAGAGCTGAACGGCGACCGCCCCGGCCGCGCCCGCAGGCGCGGGCTCACCAGCGCCGCGGCAGGCTCCGCGCCAGCCGCCAGCCGCTGCCCTCGGCGGCCAGGTAGCGGCCACGCTCCAGGTCCTTCAGCAGGCGGCTGACCATCTCGCGCGAGCAGCCGACGCGGGCGGCGATCTCGGCATGGGTGAGCCGACCGGCGATCAGCGCGCTGCCGTCGGGCTGCGGCGCTGCCAGGGACTCGAGCAGCCGCGCCACGCGCGTGTAGGCGTCGAGCAGCGCGAGGTCGCGCGCGCTCTGCGTGGCCAGCCGAGCGCGGCCGATGACGCGCGCGATCAGCTCGAACGCGAACGGCGGGTGCGCTGCGATGTGCTCGTGCAGGGTGTGCCGGGTGATCACGGCGCACACGGCGGGCTCCAGCGCCGCCACCGAGGCCGAGCGCGGACCGCCGTCCAGGCTCATCTCGCCGATGTACTCGCCGGGGCCGTAGATGCCGTAGACGATCTCGCGGCCGCGCTCGTCGGCCGAATAGGCGCGCAGCCGCCCGGCGAGGATGACGAACAGCGTGTCGCCGTGCGTGCCCTCCTCGATCAGGTGCTGGTCCTTGCGGAAGCGCTTGATCTCGCCGCGCTGCGCGAGCAGGCGCAGCGATGGCGGCAGTGCGGCGAGCAATGCGGCGTCGGCCGCATCGGGCGGGTGAGACATCGGGCGGGCGGCCGGCCCGCCAAGGGCCCTGGTCGCCGTCGCGATGCTAGCGGTGCGCTCAGTGCCGCGCGAGGTCCTCGAGCAGCGATCCCAGCCGATCGGGGCTGCTGCGCAGCCTGCCCATCAGCGGCGGCAGCCTCGCCACCTGTGCGAGCAGCTCGCGGATGCTCGCGGCGCCGGTCTTCAGCCGGATGCTGCTGATCTGCGAGCGCACCGTGCTGAGTGCGACGCCGTGCTCGCGCGCCACCTCGAGCGGCCGCGCGCCGCCGCACAGCGCCGTGAGGACGCGCGACTCGCCACCGGTCAGACGATGCAGTCGCGCGAAGCCCTGCACCGCGAGTTCGGCGCTGACCTTGCGCTTGCCGAGGATCACCAGCGTGCCGCCCGGCGTGGTCAGCGGCACCACCGATGCGCTGACCTGCTGCGCGCCTTCGCCGAGCGTGAGCAGCCGGCGCAGGCCGCGGCCTTGCGCGTCGTGCAGCGCGCCGAGCAGGGCCTGTGCGTCGCAGCCACGGCGGGCGCGCAGTTCGCCGAAGGACAGCAGCAGCGGGTGCTGCGCGTCGAATTCGGCGAGCGCGACCTGATTGGCATGCTGCACGCGGCCGTCCGTGCCCAGCAGCACGATGCCGTAGTCGATCTCGTCGAGCGCCGCCGACAGCCAGCGCCAGCAGGCGACCGAGGCGCTGCGCCGCTCGGGTCCGAGATAGGGTGTGCCCCGTGCGGAAGTCGTCGCGGGGCTCGCGGCGCCGGCGGGGCCGGTGCGGGTCAAGAGTTCCAGCATGGCAGGCTCCTCCTCGATGGCGCCGCGTGCGCGGTGCCGTTCGAGGTGAGCTTAGGCAACAGTCGTACGTCCGTGCGGTGAATATTCACGCCCGGTCGGCGCGCCTCAGGTGCCACCGACGAAGGGGTTGCTGCGCCGCTCGTGGCCGAAGCTGCTCTGCGGGCCGTGTCCCGGCGTGAAGCGCACGTCGTCGCCGAGCGGCCACAGCCGCGTGGTGATCGAGCGCACCAGCGTGTCGAAGTCACCCTGAGGAAAGTCGGTGCGGCCGATGCTGCCGGCGAACAGCACATCGCCGACGAACGCGTGCTTCGTCGTCGGCTCGTAGAACACCACGTGGCCCGGCGTGTGCCCCGGGCAGTGGCGCACCTGCAGCTCGCAGCCGCCGATGCGCACGGTGTCGCCGTCGTGCAGCCAGCGCGTCGGCGTGAAGGCCTCGGCCGCGGGAAAGCCGAACATGCGGCTCTGCTGGGGCAGGGCGTCGATCCAGAACTGGTCGGCCTCGTGCGGCCCGACGATCGGCAGGCCCTGCGTGCGCGCCAGCGTGCCGGTGGCCCCGGCGTGGTCGATGTGCGCGTGGGTGAGCCAGATCTGCTCGAGCGTCAGGCCGAGTTCCTGCACGGCGGCGAGCAGCACGTCAAGGTCGCCGCCGGGGTCGATCACGGCGGCTTGGCCGGTCGCGTCGTCCCACACCAGCGAGCAGTTCTGCTGGAAGGGCGTGACGGGGATGGTGCGGTACTTGAAGCTCATTCGTCGTTGGGTTTTGGCAACTAAGCGTCAAATCCGGGCCCTTATCGCCCCGCTTTTGCACCGCGTTTGTCCGCCTGTGGGGCAACTAGGTGTCGATTCGGCGGTGGTGCGGCCAAGAAGCTCGGCGTCACCAACCGCCACTGTAACGAAGGACGATCACAGGGACTGGTTGAAGACACCCACTAGGCCGGGAAAGTGCGTGGGTGCCCCAAGACAGCAAGAGTACTGGCCACGTACGTTCAAGACTGAACCGAGTCACTCGTGGCCAGCGCGCGCAAAGGTGGCGGTTGCCGTCACCGGTCACTCAACGACTGACTTCGCGTACGACCGCTTGACCTTCGAGACCGGGTACTCGGCGATGGGGGGAGGCGAGCCGGCAGTGAAGGACTGGTTTCGCTCGGGGCGAGCTGGCACTCCCGACCCTGAGGAGACATCTGCGGTCGTGATCGGACTGCCGCAATGCAGCCGACTGGGTGCCAATCGAAGCTGTCGAGCGCGAGTGCGTGGTCGGCGTTTGCGCCGGACTTTGGCGCCGTGTCGATCGCCCCCCCTGCAGGCATTGACGGTCCTCAAGCTTCGGACGCGCACGGCACCTACGATGCATCCAGGCGTCCAAGCGGTTCGCCGGGCGCGAAACGACTGGAGGATCACACGATGAAGACCAGAGCCATCGCCACCGCGGTCGCGGCGTCCGTGCTGCTGCTGCTCGTCTACTTCGTCGCGGTGGGCCTGCTGTCGGGTCGGGCGTACGCGCTCGAGCAGTTCGCCACCTACTGGATCTTCCTCGTCGGCCTGGCCGCGGGCTTCGGTGTGCAGATGGGCCTGTACACCTACCTGCGCCGGCTCGTCGCCGGATCGTCGGCGTCGCGAAAGGTGGTGGCGATCTCGGGAACGACGTCGACCGCCGCGATGATCTCCTGCTGCGCCCACTACCTCACAAACATCCTGCCGGTGCTCGGTGCCACCGGCCTGGTGACGCTTGCCGCCCAGTACCAGGTGGAGTTCTTCTGGGTCGGCCTGGCCTTCAACCTCGCGGGCATCGCCTACATCCTGCCCAAGGTTCGGCAGGCATCCAGGGAGCATGCACGATGCGCCGTACCCGTCTGATCGTCGCGCTCGCCGTCGCCCTCGCGGGGTCGGCGCTGACGCTGGCAGGGGCCTCGCTGCCGGCGCGTACCAGCAACCTGCAGGCCGTGACGGTGACCGTGACGCCGCGCGAACTGGGCAGCGCCAAGCCATGGGAGTTCGAGGTCAGGCTGAACACCCACGTGCAGGCGCTGACCGACGACCTCGCGGCTACGGCCGCGCTCGTCGACGACAGCGGCCGGCGCCATGCGCCCGAGGCCTGGCGCGGCGACGGCCCTGGCGGGCATCATCGCGAGGGCGTGCTCGTCTTCGCGCCGATCGAGCCGCGCCCGGCGGCGATCGAATTGCAGATCCGGCGTGCCGGCGAGCCGGCACCGCGCAGTTTCAGGTGGACGCTGCGCTGATGACGTGAGACGACGCACGCCGCTGGGCGCGGCCGGGGTCGCAGCCCGACGGCCGGAACGGCCGTCAAGGCGATGCCGGGAACTCTGGGTCGGCAGTCCCAGTTCACCGTTTGAGACAGCGGTCGTTTGGGCGAGCTCGGAGGGCATCGGCGCGTGGGACGGCCACCGGCCGCAATCGCCGCCGAGCAGACGCCCGCGATCCGCGGGATCGCCGTCTGGATCGGTCGCTGGCGCGGGCCCGGTTCCAGCCGCCGGCGATTCGGTTCGCCCCTCGGGGCCGCCCAGCGACCGCTCGGCAGCCATGCAACGTGCGGCAGCGGGAGCCGGGCACCCCGCCGCTGGCGCGTGGGACGTCTACCGCCCGAGGTCCTTGGCGGTGGTGCCGGCGATGCCCCAGCTGTCCTTGGGCACCTCCGTGATCCACACGCGAACGTTCTCCTTCGGCGCGCCGACCGCCTCGACGAGCGCCTGCGTGACCTTCTCGATCACGGCCTTCTTCTGCTCGGACGTGCGTCCCTCGAGCATGTAGATCTGTGCGAACGGCATGGCGGCTCCTCCTCAGGCGGCCCGTGCGTGAGACGGCGTCGAGAGGCCGCGCGCACGGGCCAGCGTCAGCGCGGTGTCCTCGATCATGTCCTCCTGGCCGCCGACCATGCCGCGCCGGCCGAGTTCGACGAGCAGGTCGCGCGCCGGCACACCGTACTTCTTCTCGGCGCGCTTGGCGAACAGCAGGAAGCTGCCGTAGACGCCGGCATAGCCCAGCGTCAGCGCGTCGCGGTCGACGCGGATCGGGAAGTCCATCAAGGGCACGACGATGTCCTCGGCCACGTCCTGGATCTTCCAGACGTCGATGCCCGTCCCGATCCCCATGCGGTCGCACACCGCCACCAGCACCTCCATCGGCGTGTTGCCAGCGCCGGCGCCCAGGCCCGCGGCGGCCGCGTCGATGCGCGTTGCGCCGGCCTCGATCGCCGCGATGCTGTTGGCCACGCCCATCGCCAGGTTGTGGTGGCCGTGGAAGCCGAGCTCGGTCTCGGGCTTCAGCGCCGCGCGCACGGCGGCAAGCCGCGTCTTCACGTCGTCGGGCAGCATGTGGCCGGCCGAGTCGGTGACGTAGACGCAGTTCGCGCCATAGCCCTCCATCAGCCTCGCCTGCGCAACCAAGCCCTCCGGGCTGTTCATGTGCGCCATCATCAGGAAGCCGACCGTGTCCATGCCGAGCTTGCGTGCGGCGCCGATGTGCTGCTCGGAAACGTCGGCCTCGGTGCAATGCGTCGCCACGCGGATCGTGTGCACGCCGAGTTCGTGCGCCATCTTCAGGTGATCGACGGTGCCGATGCCCGGGATCAGCAGTGCCGAGACCTTGGCCCGCTGCATCAGCGGGATCACCGTCGACAGGTATTCCTCGTCGGTATGGGCCGGGAAGCCGTAATTGACGCTGCTGCCGCCCAGGCCGTCGCCATGGGTGACCTCGATCAGCGGCACGCCGGCGGCGTCGAGCCCGCAGGCCACTGCCTTCATCTGGTCAAGCGTCATCTGGTGGCGCTTGGGGTGCATGCCGTCGCGCAGGGTCATGTCGTGCAGCATGACCATCTTGCCTTCGAGCGCGCTCTTCATGGTGGGGGTCTCCTTCAGGTCGATTCAGGCGAAAGCGGATTCGAGCACCAGCTTGCCGGCGAGGATCTCCTCGGCAAACATCTCGGCCGTGCGGGCGGCGGCGGCGGTCATGATGTCCAGGTTGCCGGCGTACTTGGGCAGGTAGTCGCCCAGCCCCTCGACCTCCATGAAGATCGACACGCGGTGGCCGTCGATCACCGGGCCGTTGACGAGCTTGTAGCCGGGCACGTACTTCTGCACCTCCCGGATCATCGCGTGCACCGATTCCTCGATCTGCGCCGCCTTGGGCTTGTCGACCGTCAGGCAGTGGATCGTGTCGCGCATGATCAGCGGCGGGTCGGCCGGGTTGATGACGATGATCGCCTTGCCGCGCTTCGCGCCGCCGACCTTCTGCACCGCGCCGGCGGTGGTGCGGGTGAACTCGTCGATGTTCCTGCGTGTGCCCGGACCGACCGAGCGGCTGGCCACGGTGGCGACGATCTCGCCGTACTCGACCGGCTGCACGCGGCTGACCGCATAGACCATCGGGATCGTCGCCTGGCCGCCGCAAGTGACCATGTTGACGTTCATCTCGCGCCGGCCGACATGTTCCTTCAGGTTGACCGGCGGAACGCAGTACGGCCCGATCGCCGCCGGCGTCAGATCGATCATCATCACGCCGAGCTCGTTGAGCTTGCGCGAATTCTCGGCATGCACGTAGGCGCTGGTCGCGTCGAACGCGATCTGCACGCCGTCGGCCCTGACATGCGGCAGCAGGCCGTCGACACCGTCGGCCGTGGTCTTGATGCCCATCTCGCGGGCCCGCTTCAGGCCGTCCGACGCGGGGTCGATGCCGACCATCCACACCGGCTCGAGCACCGTACTGCGCTGCAGCTTGGCGAGCAGGTCGGTGCCGATGTTGCCGGGCCCGATCAGGGCGCACTTGATCTTCTTCATGGGGGTTCCTGAGGTTCAGACGAATCGCATCGAGACGGTGCCGAGGTCCTGGAAGCGCACCGACACCTGGTCGCCTGCCGCCACCGCGATCGCCTCGGTCACGCCGCCGGTCATCACGAAGGTGCCGGCGGGGATCTCCTGGCCGCGTGCGCCCAGGTGGTTGGCGAGCATCGCCACCGCGGTCAGCGGGTGGCCGAGCACCGCGGCGCCGGCGGCCATCGCGACGATTCTTCCGTTCTTCTCGAGCACGACGCCGAGCGTGCGCAGGTCCAGCTCGTCGACGGCACGCATGCGCGAGCCGACGACGAAGCGCGACGCCGAGGTGTTGTCGGCGACCACGCTCTTCAGGTCGAACTTGAAGTCGCGGTAACGGCTGTCGATGATCTCGACCGCCGGCACGACGAAGTCGACCGCCGCGAGCACCGCGCCGACATGACAGCCGGGGCCGCGCAGCGGCGCCTTGGTGACGACGCAGATCTCGGCCTCGACCTTCGGGTGGATCAGCTCCGCCACCTTGATCTCGCCGCCGTCGGGGCGGGCCATGTAGTCGCTGACGAATCCGAACACAGGCGTGTCCACGCCCATCTGCTTCATCTTCGCGAACGAGGTCAGGCCGGCCTTGAGGCCTGCGGTGCGATGGCCGCGCGCCTCCTTGCGCCAGCGGATCTCGTCCTGGATCGCGTAGGCGTCGTCCCAGTCCATGTCCGGGTGTTCGTCGGTGATCTTGGTGACGTCGCGGGCGTTCAGCTCGGCGGACTCGAGGTGCTCGGCGAGGCCGGCGATGGTGTGCGGAGTGAGTTTCATCGGGGGGTGTCCTGTGCCGAAGGTTCAGACGAAGCGGACGCTGGTGCTGCCCAGCCCGCCGACGCTGCAGTGCAGGCTGTCGCCGGGCTTCACCGGCACCAGCGGCGACTGCGACCCGGACAGGATCACCTCGCCGGCCTTCAGCGGAATGCCCAGCCGCCCCAGCGTGTTGGCGAGCCAGGCCACCGCGTTGACCGGCGAACCCTGCACCGCCGCGCCGGTGGAGGTGCTGACCACCTCGCCGTTCTTCTCGAGCACCATGCCGGCCAGGGCCAGGTCGACCTCGCGCGGGTCGCGGCGCGTGCCGCCGAGCACCAGCACGCCGCAGGAGGCGTTGTCGGCGACCGTGTCCTGGATCCTGATCTTCCAGTCCCTGATGCGCGAGTCGACGATCTCGAAGCAGGGCATCACGAAGGCAGTGGCGCGCAGCACGTCGGCGGCGGTCACGCCCGGGCCCTGAAGGTCGCTCTTCAGCACGAAGGCGACCTCGGCCTCGGCCTTGGGCGCGATCATCGTGTCGACGCGGATCGCCTCGCCCTCGTGCACCACCATGCCCGACAGCAGCTGGCCGAAATCTGGTTGGTCGACCTTCAGCATGTCCATCACGACCTGGCTGGTCACGCCGATCTTCTTGCCGACCACCGTCTCGCCGGCATCGATGCGCCGCTGGATGAAGCGCAGCTGGATGCGGTAGGCGTCGTCGAGCGTGATCGTCGGCTCGCGGTCGGTCAGCGCAGCGACCGGCTGGCGCTCGAGCAGCGCCCGGTAGAGCTCATCACCGTACTGCTGGATCTGTCTGTCGTTCATCTCGGGGTCCTCACAGTTTCACCATCACGTTGCGCAGTTCCGTGTAGAACTCGAGCGAATGCACTCCGCCCTCGCGGCCGATGCCCGAGGCCTTGCTGCCGCCGAAAGCCGTGCGCAGGTCGCGCAGGAACCAGCTGTTGATCCAGCACAGGCCAACCTCGACCTCGCGCGCCATGCGGTGCGCGGTCGCCAGATCCTGCGTCCACACCGTGGTCGCCAGGCCGTAGTCGGTGTCGTTGGCGAGCGCGATCGCGTCGTCGAGGCTGTCGAACGGGGCGATGTGGCAGCAGGGGCCGAAGATCTCCTCGCGCACGATCGCCGAGCTCTCGGGCAGGCCGGTCCAGATCGTCGGCTGCACCCAGTGGCCTTCGGCGAGCGCGCCCTTCATCGCCGGTACGCCGCCACCGGTGACCAGCGTCGCGCCCTCGGCACGGGCGCGCTCGTAGTAGGACAAGACCTTCTGCTGGTGCTCGCGCGAGATCAGCGGCCCCAGTCCCACGCCCGGCTCCTCCGGCGGGCCGATCTTCAGTGCCTCGGCCCTGTCCTTGAGCGCCGCGACGAACTTGTCGAAGATCGGCCGCTGCACGTAGACCCGCTCGGTGCCCAGGCACACCTGGCCGCAGTTCTCGAACGCACTGCGTGCGATGCCGGCGACAGCCTTGTCGAAGTCGGCGTCGGCGAACACGATGCCGGCGTTCTTGCCGCCGAGCTCGAAGCTGACCGGGCGAACGCCCTTGGCCGCGGCGGCCATGATCGCCTCGCCGGTGCGTGTCTCGCCGGTGAAGGTGATCGCGTCGACGTCCGGATGCTGGGTCAGGAAGGCGCCGGCCGAGTTCGGACCGAAGCCATGCACGACGTTGTAGACGCCGTCGGGGATACCGACCGCCTTCATCACCTCGCCGAGCAGCGTCGCAGTGGCCGGTGTCTCCTCCGACGGCTTGACGATCACCGTGTTGCCGCAGGCCAGTGCCGGACCGACCTTCCAGGTCATCAGCAGCAGCGGCAGGTTCCAGGGGCAGACCACGCCGACCACGCCGACCGGCGAGCGCAAGGCGTAGCTCAGCGCCGTGCCGCCGTCGGGGGTGGTCATCTCGAAGCTCTCGGTCGGCACGTTCTTGACGATGTCGGCGAAGACCTTGAAGTTGGCCGCGCCGCGCGGGATGTCGATGTGCGAGGCCAGCGACTTCGGCTTGCCGGTGTCGGCCATCTCGGCGGCGAGAAAATCGTCGAAGCGGCGGTTGATCTCGTCGGCCACCGCGTACAGCAGTTCGATGCGCTTCGCCACGCTCATGCGCCCCCAGTCGCCCTTCAGCGCGGTGCGTGCGGCGCGCACCGCGGCGTCGACCTCGGGCTGGCCGGCCTCGTGCACCAGACCCAGCACGCGGTTGTCCACCGGTGCGCGGTTCTCGAAGGTCCTGCCGGTGGCGACGTACTGGCCGTCGATGAAGTTGAGAAACTGTTTCATGGTCATTTGTCGTTGTCTGCTTCGGCAAAGAAGTCACCGACCAGCCGGTTGAAGCGCGCCGCATGCTCGATCTGCGTCCAGTGGCCGCAATGGCCGAAGACGTGCAGCTGGCTGTTCGGAATCCATTGCGCCAGCGTCAGTGAATTGGCCAGCGGGATCACGCGGTCCTCGCGGCCATGCAGCACCAGCGTCTCGTGGGGCAGCGCGCGGATGTCAGCCTCGGCGCTGCACATCGCGTCGACCCAGCGTTGGCGCGGCGCCGGGAACATCGCCGCGAAGGACTCGTGGAATCCGGGGCGGATGCTGGCTTCGTAGCGCAGCTTCGCCAGCTCGTCGGTAGCGAGCTTGGTGTCGTAGGCGAAGATGTCGAGCAGCGAGCGCATCGTCGCCAGCGACGGCTCGTAACCCCACACCGCATCCAGCCCCGGCGTGATGGCAAACGGCACGCCGACCGATCCCATCAGCACCAGCCGTCGCACCCGCTGCGGGTGGCGGATCGCGAGGGCGAGGGCCAGCGCACCGCCGAAGGAGTTGCCGACGAGGTCGGCACGTTCGATGTCCAGCGCGTCGAGCACGCCGACCGCCTGCGCGACCCAGGCGTCCATCGTGTAGTGCTGGCCGGCGGGCCGGTCGCTGTAGCCGAAGCCGACCAGGTCGGGCGCGATCACCCGCGCACGCTGCGCCAGCACCGGAATGCTCAGCCGCCAGTTGGCCCAGGCCGAGACGCCCGGGCCCGAGCCATGGATCATCAGCACCGGCGAGCCGGCGCCGACATCGTGCAGATTGGTGCGGATGCCGGCCGCGCTCACGCTGCGGCCGAGTTCGGGGTTGTCCATCGTGTGCCCTTCTTCGTCTATCAGCTCGGCAGTCCGATTGCCGCGGCGCCTGCCACCGCGATCGCCGTGTCCTCGTCTTCGCTCGCGCCCGAGACGCCGATCGCGCCGATCAGCGCATCCGCGTCGCGCAGCGGCAACCCGCCGCCGAAGGCGACGAAGCGCGGCCGCTGCAGCAGTCCCTCGCGCACCGCGGGCGAGTGACCGGCGAGCACCTCGGTCCAGCGGGCGGTCGGCAGGCCGAAGCTGGCCGCGGTGTAGGCCTTGTCGATCGCGATCTCGACCGAATGCAGCGGCGCGCCCGGCATGCGCAGGAAGGCAGCGAGCGTGCCGGACGCATCGACGACCGCGACGTTGACGCGCCGGCCGAGCGCCTCGGCGTGCTCCACAGCCGCCTCGGCCGCGGCCGCGGCGGCGCGCCAGTCGATGCAGCGCGCGGCCACGCTGCAGGGAGAGTCGAACGCCATGTGCGTCTCCCGCCTCAAACCGACTCGATGCCGGGCAGGCGGCGGCCGCCGGCTGGGGCGGCCGGCAAAGCGCGGCCCATCACCGCGGCGCAGGCCGCGGGCATCAGCGTGTTCATGGCTGCCCTTCTTCGCTGCGGCCGCGTCAGGTGTAGACCTCGGTGAACGAAGGCACCAGATCGCCGGTGTGGAAGAAGATGCCGCTGCCCAGCCGCTCCTCGCTCCAGGTCGTCACCGGGCGGTCGCGCTGCGCCAGGTAGCCCAGGCCGGCGAAAGTCTCGTTGCGGTTGCCGCTCGGGTCGAAGAAATAGATCGTCTCGCCGCGCGTGATGCCGTGGCGGGTGGGCGCGACGTCGATGCGCGTCTTCGTCTTCGCCATCACGTCCGCGGCCTTCAACACGTCGTGCCACGAGTCGAGGAAGAAGGCGATGTGGTGCAGGCCGCTGGTCGGCCCGCCGACGAAGGCGATGTCGTGCGGCGTGGTCGTGCGGCTCATCCAGGTGGCGGCCTGGATGTTGCCCTCGGGCCCGACCATCACCTGCTCGGTGAGGAAGAAGTCCAGCGCCTCGGTCATGAAGCGGGTGTTGTCGGCGACCGTGTTGATGCCCTCGGCGGGGTTCATCGCGCACATCAGCAGGAGGTGGTCGAGCCAGTGCGCGCCGGCGCCCTTGATGTTGTCGGGCCAGGGGTCGGGGCTTTGCGTGCCGACCTCGGTGCCGATGTACTCCTTCATCGCGTAGAGGCGCATCTCGTGGCCGCTCGGCAGGTTGAACTGCAGCATGCGGCCGGTGGCGGGCAGCGTGCCCTCGGGCAGCATCGTCGTCCTGACGCCCCAGGCCTCGATGCTCTTCTGCAGCTGGTCCAGGTCGGCGTCCTTCTCGACCTTGTAGGCCACGTGGTTCAGGCCGGCGCGGTCCGACGGCGTCAGGACCAGCGAGTACTTGTCCCACTCGTCCCAGCACTTCAGGTAGACGTTGCCGGCCTTGTCGACCATCGTCGTCTTCAGCCCCAGCACGTTTTCGTAGTGCTTCACCGCCGCGGCGACGTCCATCACCCGCAGGCTGGCATGCCCGATTCGCATCACACCCATCATCTGTCTCCTGGTTGAATTACCGCGTGGATTGCGGACCCGCCGAGGCGGCGGGCCCTCTTGAAAAGGGTCGTTCCAGCTTGCCGGCGACCTCCAGCGTCACCGCGCAGGCCGGCGCAACGCGGCAGGCCAGCGTCATGCCGGCGTCTTCCTCGTCGGCGCTGACATGGGCGCGGCTCACCGGTCCGAGCACGGCGACCCGGCCTTCGACGATGCGCACCTTGCACACGCCGCAGCCACCGTTGACGCAGCCGACCGGGATGCCCCTGCGGCCCAGGCGCAACATGCCGCGCAACAGGCTCTCGTCGGTGGCACAGGCGTAGGTCTCGCCGGTCTGCGCGACGCAGACGATCACCTTGGGTCTCGTGTCGAAGATCATGGCCGGGCGTTGCTCACAGGCGCTGGAACAGCGGGCTGCGCGCGTCGTGCGCGTCGGCCGCAGAGAGGAACTTCTCGGTGAAGATGTCGCGCTCGAACAGGCGGCCCTGCATCAGCGTGGCGATGCAGGCCTCGACCATCGGAGGCGGACCGCACAGATAGGCCTGCTGGCCCGCGAACGTGCCGTCGAAGTGAGCCTTCGCCGCCTCGTGCACGAAGCCGCGCGCGCCGGCCCAGTCACTGTCTGCCGACTCGCCCGACAGCGCCGGCACGTAGGTGAAGTTGGCGTGCTTCCCGGCGAGTGCGCGGAACTCGGCGTCGTAATACAGCTCCTCGCGCACACGCTGGCCGTAGACCAGCGTGATCGGGCGCGTGCAGCCGCCGTCGAGCAAGTCGAGAATCATCGAACGCGGGCTCGACAGCCCCGATCCGCCGGCCATGAAGACCATCGGCCGCTGCGCAGAGCTGCGCACGAAGAAGCGGCCGTAGGGACCGACCAGGCGCAGCCTGTCGCCCTGCGCCAGGCGCTGGTGCAGGTAGCCGGTGCCCTTGCCGCCGGGAACGATGCGAACGTTCAGCTCGATCTCGCCGCTGCGCTCGACCTGTGCCGGTGAATTGGCGATCGAGAACGCGCGGCTCTCGCCCAGCCCCGGGATCTCGATCTGCACATACTGGCCGGCCTGGAAGCCGATCGGCTTGTCGATGGCGATGAAGATGGCCTTGATCGTCGGCGTCAGGTCGACGATGCGGCGCACCGCGCCGGCGAAGTCGCGCACCGGGATCACCTGCGCGTCGGGCTCGTCGTCGATGTCGGCCTCGATCGTCGCGTCGCAGTTCAGCGTCGCGCAGCAGGCCAGCGTCTTGCCCTCGTCGCGCTCGACCTCCATCAGGGCGAAGGGGTTGGCGTGACCATGGTCCACCTCGCCGTCGCAGACCTGCACCTTGCACGTGCCGCACAGGCCGTGGCCGCAGGCATGCGGGATGTAGATGCCCTGGCGCAGCGCGGCGTCGAGCATGGTCTGGCCTTCGGCCACCTCGATGGTGGCGCCCAGCGGTTCGATGGTGAGTTGGTGGCTCATGGCACACGCCCTGGCTTCAGCTGAACGAGCCCCGGATGCCGATCAGGCCCGGCGTGCGGAAGCGGATCACGTCCTTGTGCGTCAGGCCGTTGTCGGCCAGCGACTTCGCCGGGTCCGGCGTCCACGGCCGGCCGGACTTGAGCCACTGCACCTGCGCCCAGTCGATCTTCGCGAAGTCGGGGTGCTCGCCATAGATGCCGGGCAGCACCGCAGTGGCCAACGCGCCGAAGGGCATGTCGGGCGGCAGCGGCAGGCAGAACGGCGCGCAGAACATCAGGTGGTCCTCCCAGCCGATGTAGAGCAGCGGGGCGGGGAAGTTCTCGCGCAGGTCCCGCGCGGGAATGTCGTAAGGCGCGAGGGCGACGACGCTCATGGCTGATCTCCTTGGGGGGCATTGCCGCGCCAGGCGGCGAAGTTCTTCTGGTCTTCCGAGCCTTCGAAGTCGAAGTTGTCGCGTCCGATGTCCAGCCGGTAGTGCTGCAGCACCGCGAGCAGCGGATCGAAGCCCTTGGCCGTCGGGTCGGTGCCGGGGTCGAAGCAGTGACCCTGGTAGATCTGGTGCACCGGCAGCCAGCTCTGCGCGAACTTCTCGGGCTCGCGGTCGAAGATGTCCTTGCAGTGGTCGCTGCAGAAGTGGTGCTTGTTGCCGCGCCAGTCGCTCTCGCGGTAGCAGATCTTGCTGGCGTCGCCGGGCTCGGTGAACACCATCGGGATCTGGCAGGTGTTGCAAAGCATCGGCAGCGTCTTGTTGTAGAAGCGCTTGCCGGCCTGCTGCTGCTCCCGATAGAACTCGAGCCGCGGGCGGTAGAGCTGGTTGAAGGTGGTCGGGTACTTCTCGGCCAGCCAGTCCATCTCCTCGTCGGTCGGCACCCAGGTGTGGAAGGGCGCGGCCGCGTTGTAGTTGTAGAAGGTGTTCCAGGCCTGGTGGCTGATGTGGTCCTTGCCCTCGCAGGCGTCCTTCCAGCCCTTGGGCTCGCGGATGCCGTAGCGCGCCAGGTCCTTGAACAGTGCGCCGCCGTTGCCCTCGGCGTACATCTCCCAGGCTTCCTTCCAGCTCATCACGCGCTTGGGCAGCATGTAGTCCTGCATCATCGCGACCAGCGTCAGCAGCCGGTAGCCGCGCCAGAACCACTTGTCGATCCATCCCTGCACGATCGGCACGTTGGCCGGGTCCTGCTCGAGCAGGAACTTGATGCACTCGATGCCCAGCGTCATGTGGCGCGACTCGTCGCTCTGTGCGCTGAAGCCGAAGGTCACGGTCGACATGTCGCCGTTGTGCGCCGCACCGCTCATGAAGGGGACGAACAGCAG
The DNA here is from genome assembly GCF_937952055.1 of uncultured Piscinibacter sp. Classification (GTDB taxonomy): domain Bacteria; phylum Pseudomonadota; class Gammaproteobacteria; order Burkholderiales; family Burkholderiaceae_C; genus Piscinibacter. Next base: position 48,696 of record NZ_CALFYO010000015.1, on the reverse strand, counting down.
GTTGGTCAGCACGTATTCGAACGAGAAGCTGACCGCGACGAGGAACTCGAACGGCCCGCCGGTGATCGCGTCCTCGAAGAAGGACTTCGGCACCGACAGGTACCACACGCGGTCGAACCAGTGGTTCGAGTGGTGCATGCCGTTGAAGTACTTGTTGTAGTGCGAGATCGCGTGCGTCTCGGTCTGGTAATGGCGCAGTTCGTCGATCGACTGCATCTGCGCCGCCACGCGCGCGCCCTCGCCGGTGAACTGGCGGCCCACGTGTGCGAAGCCTCGATGTGCGTAGTACTCGAGCGGCGTCACGCCCTGGATGAACAGCTTCAGCGCGTTGACGTAGCGCGCATCGCTGACGCCGAGCTGGCCGTTGTTCTGCGCGAACGCCTCGATCACCGCATAAAGCTTCTTCTCCTTCTCGCCCTGGTACTTCCAGTAGGCGTCCATGGTCAGGCGGAACGGGTCCTGCCACTGGTCCCAGTCGTGGATCTGGATGCCCTCGTACTTGTCGTACGGGTAGACCTTGTCCATCGGCTGATAGCTGGTTTCCCAGCCGAGGCCGCGGGTCATCGCGGCATAGCGGTCCTTCAGACCGAGCTTCTTCTTGACGACACGGGTGTCCATGCGTTTGTCTCCTCGGGTTTGGATGGCAGTCAGTGCTTCCAGCTCAGGGTGAGCTGGTCGTCGTCCTCGTCGATGTGGCCCGACAACGTCACGAGGTTGACGTGCAGCTGCTGCAGGTCGTAGGGGCGGCCGGTCTGTTCCTCGATCGTGGAGCGGCGGATCTGCAGGGAGTTCGGTGCGTCGATCTTCACGAGGCCGGGCGAGTGCACGGCCACGGCCAGCGGGTTGTCGGCCAGGATCGCGTCGACGAGCGGGCGCGACTCCTCGTTGTGCTGGAAGGCGATGAATACGTTGGACATGAAGGGGTCTCCTGGTTCGTTCGAGGGCTCAGCCGCGCACGCCGGCCTTGCGGCAGCGGTCGTCCAGCAGCGCGGCGGCGTCGGCCAGCGCATCGCTGCCGGCTTCGCCCAGCGCCAGGCGGGCGATCGGCGCGAGCGCCTCCTGCGCACGTTCGCTCCAGGCCTGCACCCAGGCAGCGATCTGCACGCGATTGGCCTCTGATTCGGCGGCCGCGGTCTTGACCACCGCGTCGATCCAGCGCGCGCTCTCGTCGTGCCACTCGGGCATGAAGGCGGTCAGCATCGCCACCGCGGTGCCGCCCTGCAGCGCGACGTGGTCGTCGACGAAGCTGCCGTAGACCAGCGGATACAGCAGGCCGTCGATCGCGAGGTTCTGCGCGACGAACAGCTCGAACGGGTCGCCCACGACCAGCGTGTCCTCGACGAGGCGGCGCAGCGGCTGCCAGTGGGCATCGTCCAGCCAGGCGGTCTTGCCGTCGTCGAGTACCGCCGGGTCATCGAGCGCGAGACCCAGGCGCGTCAGGTACTGCGCCACACCCAGGTTGTCCATCGCGTGGAACATCGCCGGCGCGGTGAACGCGGTGCCGTAGCCGTAGGCGCAGATCGCCGCGTTGTTCATGTTCGCGCCCCAGGCCGCATGGCGCAGCGGCAGCAGCACCTGCAGCGACTTACGGCGCAGCGCGTCGGGGATCTTGTCGACCATGGCGCGCGACTCGACGAACTGGAAGTTCGCCTCCATCGTGTCCTGCTGGCGGGCACGCGCCATCGTCCAGCTCGCGTAGTAGAACTGGCGCGGATCCTTCAGCACGTACCAGTCGGCGAGCACGATCCGGCTGCGCGACGCGTCGAAGATCTGGTGCGCCGGGTCCCAGGTCGGGCGGTAGTGGAAGTTGGTCGACGGCTGCGCGCCGAAGGTCGCCTCCTGGTAGCGCGACGCGGGCTTGTCGTCGCCGACGTACCGGGCCACGTGCGCGTAAGTGTGGCGCAGCGGCTTGATCTCGCGCGCCTGCAGGTCGATGTTCATGGGGCGGGTCTCCTGTCGTTGTCGTGCGGGGGATGGGATCAGGCGTCGAGCCGCTGCACCCTGTTGGCGGTGCAGAAGGCGGCGAAGGCCGGCGCCGGCAGCAGCAGCTCGACCGCCAGCTCGGGCCAGCCGATCGCGAACTCGAAGGCGACCAGCCCGTCGGCGCGCTGCTCGAGCACACGCACGAAGCGCAGCGAGGTGTCGACCGCGGGCAGCGCGGGCGTGTGCGGCGGCGGGGCGAGTCGGGAGCGGCGTTCGGTGTGCATGGCCGCCACATCGCAGGCGGCGTGCCAGCAGAAGGTCGATTTCGCAAAACTATCGATAATCTTCGGGAAAACACCGAGACCGATCGCCGGGCTAGCGCCATCCCGGCCGGTCGTTGCCGATCTCGGAACCCGGCCAGAGCCCTCTTGTTGCCCTGCAGCATGACGTTTTCATCATTGCACCGGCTGGCGAATTGATGATTTGATGAACAACGCGCCGCCCTCCTGCGAAGGTCTCGATCGACAGATTCGACCTTGTTATCGATAATCTACCCATGCCCGGCCAAGCACCGCCGCCCCTGCCCCCCGACGCCGACCTGCGTCGCATGGTCCACTTCTCGGCAAGCGACGGCCGCATCTGGCTGGCCGGGCAGCGCATGCTGCTGGTCCACGCGGCCGCGTTCGGCGCGCTGCGCCGCGAACTGATGGGCACGATCGGCCGCGAACAGACGCGCCGGCTGCTGATGCGCGCCGGCTACGCATCGGGCGAACGCGACGCCGCGCTGGCGCGCCAGGTGCGTGGCGACGCATCAGTGCTCGACATGTTCGCGGTCGGCCCGCAGCTGCACATGCTGGAGGGCGCCGTCCAGGTCACGCCCGAGGAATGCGTGATCGACATGCCCGCCGGCCGCTTCCACGGCCGGTTCCGCTGGGACCATTCGTGGGAGGTCGAGACCCATGTGCGCGACTTCGGCCCGCAGGACGAACCGGTCTGCTGGATGCTGCTCGGCTACGCGTCGGGCTATACCAGCGCCTTCATGGGCCGGCCGACCCTGTTCAAGGAGGTCGCCTGCGCCGCCTGTGGGCAGCCGCATTGCCGCATCGAGGGCCGGGTGCTGAGCGAATGGCCGGACGCCGATGCGCTGGCGCGCGACTACGCCGCCGATTCGCTGATCGTGCGTCTCGAGGACCTGCAGTCGCAGGTCGACACCTTGCGCTCGACGCTGCAGCCGGCCGACGAGCTCGGCCCGCTGATCGGCCGGTCGAAGGCCTTCGACGCCGCCGCCCGCCTGCTGCGCAAGGCCGCCTCGACCCAGGTGACCGTGCTGCTGACCGGCGAGACCGGCGTCGGCAAGGAACGTTTCGCACGGGCGTTGCACGCGATGAGCCCGCGCGCCGGCAAGCCTTTCGTGGCGGTGAACTGCGCGGCGCTGCCGGCCGAGCTGATCGAGAGCGAGCTGTTCGGCGCCGAGAAGGGCGCGTTCACCGGCGCCGGATCGGCACGGCCCGGGCGCTTCGAGCGCGCCGACGGCGGCACGCTGCTGCTCGACGAACTGGGCGAGCTGCCGCTGACCGCGCAGGCCAAGCTGCTGCGCGTGCTGCAGCAGGGCGAGATCGAGCGCCTGGGTGGCACGCAGGTGCGCAAGGTCGACGTGCGCGTCGTCGCGGCGACCAACGTCGACCTGCAGGCCGCGGTCGCCAGCGGCCGCTTCCGCAGTGACCTGATGTACCGGCTCAACGTCTATCCGATCCGCATCCCGCCGCTGCGCGAACGCGTCGACGACATCGAGCCGCTCGCCGCCCATTTGCTGACCCGCTTCTGCGCGCTGCACGGCAAGCGCGTGCCGGGCTTCACCGACCGGGCGCTCGACGCGATGCGGGGCTACCCCTGGCCCGGCAACGTGCGCGAGCTCGAGAACCTGATCGAGCGCGGCGTGATCCTCGCGAGCCCCGACGAGCCGGTCGACGTGCACGAGCTGTTCCCGACCCTGCCCGGCCAGCCGTCGGTGACGGTCAATGCTGCCGGCCAGCTCGAGCGCGGTGCGCCCAGCGGCGGCCCGGCTCTGTACGACGAGCTCGTCGCGCGTGGCCTGAGCCTCGACGGGCTCGAGGACGCGCTGATCCAAGAGGCCGTGCACCGCGCCGGCGGCAACCTCGCCGCGGCGGCGCGGGCGCTTGGCCTGACGCGCCCCCAGCTCAGCTACCGGCTGCAGCGCGTGCGCGAGCGCGCGAAGGACTGAGCCGATGGCCAAGCGTGCCTTCCTCGCCCCGGCGGCCGGCGACGCCGCCGCCGGAGAGCCCGGCGGCAACGGCTCGCGCACGCTGATCGAGCGCAGCTACGAGCGTCTGCGCGACGACATCATCGAGGGACGCATCGGGCCCGGAGAGAAGCTGCGCGTCGAGCACCTGAAGGATCGCTACGAGGTCGGCGCCGGCACGCTGCGCGAGGCGATCACGCGGCTGGTCAGCGACGCGCTGGTGGTCGCCGAAGGCCAGCGCGGCTTCCGGGTCGCGCCGATGGCGCTGGCCGACCTGGAAGACCTGACGAGGCTGAGGCTGCACATCGAGATCGACGCGCTGCGCCAATCGATCCGCCGTGGCGATGCCGCCTGGCGGGCCCAGCTGCTGCAGGCGTACAACGAACTGACGGCCTTCGAGCAGCCGGTGCGGCCCGAGCAGCGCGTCAGCTGGGAACAGCGCAACACACGCTTCCACGAGGCGCTGATCGCCGCGTGTGACTCACCGTGGACCATGAAGGTGCTGCGCCTGCTCGGCCGGCACAGCGAACGTTACCGGCGCTGCGCGATAGGCCTGGCCGACGGCAGCCGCGACGTGCATGCCGAGCATCGCCAGATCTTCGAGATGGCCATGTCCGGGCAGGAGGCCCGCGCGGCCCTGGCGCTCGAGGCGCACATTCGCGCCACGCCCGATCTGCTCGCTCGTGTCGGCGTTGCCGGAGCCGGCGGCCTCTAGCGGGGGAGCAGGCGGCGCGCCCGTCGACGAACGCCGGCTTGCGTGCAGGAAAAGAATGAACTAGGCTTCATACCATCAGTGAACCAAAGTTCATTTCTTCGTGGCCTACCGTCAGACCCCCGCGGTCGAAGCCCGTCTCCAGGACAACCGCAGCCGCATCCTCCAAGCCGCCCGTGCGCTCGTCAGCGAGGGAGGCTGGGCCGAGGCGCAGGTCGCCAGCGTCGCGGCGGCTGCCGGAATGGCCACCGGCACGGTCTACCGCTACTTCCCGTCCAAGGCCGAGCTGTTCGCAGAAGTGTTGTCGGCCGTCTCCCAGCGTGAAGTCGACGTCCTGACCGACATCGGCAACGCGGGGGGGCCGGCGCTGGGTCGGCTGCACTCGGCGGTTGCGACATTCGTGCGGCGCGCCATGCGCAATCCGCGCCTCGCGTACGCGTTGATCGCCGAGCCCTGCGACAAGGAGATCGACGAGGCGCGACTGACCTACCGGGCGGCGATCAGCGAGGTCATCCGGTCGATCATCGAGTCGGGTCAGGCGACCCAGGAGGTCCGGCCCGACGTTCGCCCCGACATCGCGGCAACCGTGATCGTGGGCGGCTTCATGGAAGGCCTGATCGGCCCGCTGTCGCCGCTGAGCCGACAGCAGTACCCGGACACCGAGGCCTACCGGCGCCAGGTGGCCCAACTGGCCGACCAGATCGCCGCCCTGGCCTGCACCAGCGTGGCCGCCCCGACCGCCACGATCCGACAACTCAACCGGCGAGCGTCATGAACAAACCTCTGTCCGCAGGCCTCCTGGAAGGCGCTGCCGACCGCTACCGCACCCACCAGGTGCTCAACCAGGCCCAGCCGGCCAGCCACTTCAACGCATTCAGCGGTGACGTGGTGCTGCGAGCCGCCATCGAACGCGAAGCGCCATGGGCAGCCGACCGCTGCGCGGCGCTGGGCGCGCTCGCCGGCGACGAACAGGTGCAGGAACTCGCGCGACTGGCCAACCGCTACACCCCCGAACTGAAGACCCACGACCGGTTCGGCAACCGCATCGACTGGGTCGAATTCCATCCGAGCTGGCACGAACTGATGTCGCTGGCATGGCAGCACGAGGTCCCGAACCTGAACTGGCGCACGAGCGAGGCTGGGGGCCACTGCGCGCGCGCCGTGCTGTCGTACCTGTGGAACCAGGTCGAGCAAGGGACGGCGTGCCCCACGGGCATGGCCTACGCCTCACATGCCGGCTTCGAGGCTGAGCCGGCCTTGGCGATCTGGGCCGAGAAGAGCAAGGGGACGATCTACGAGTTCAGCCGCCGCGAGGTGGGTCACAAACCGTCCGTCGTCGTCGGCTATGCGATGACTGAGAAGCAAGGCGGCTCGGACCTGCGCGAGACGCAGACCACCGCGCGCTACGCGCAGTCGAGCGACTACCACGGCGCCACGGCGCATTGGTACGAGCTGACCGGCCACAAGTGGTTCTGCTCGGTGCCGCAGTCGGACGGCTTCTTCACCCTGGCCAAGGTCGATGGCGGCGTCACCTGCTTCTTCCTGCCTCGCACCTTGCCCGACGGCAGCTTCAATCGCTTCTTCGTGCAGCGCCTGAAGGACAAGGCCGGCAACAAGTCCAACGCGTCGAGCGAAGTCGAGTACGCCGGCACGCTGGCCATCCGCGTCGGCGAGGAGGGCCGCGGCATCCGCGAGATCCTGTCCCACGCGCACCTGACGCGTCTGGACTTCGCCGTCGGCTCGGCCGGACTGATGCGCCAGGCACTGACCCTGGCGCTGCGCCACACGACCACCCGCGAGGCCTTCGGCGCCTCGATCGCCGAGCGGCCGATGATGGCCAATGTGCTCGCCGACATGGCCGTGGAGGTGGAGGCTGCCACGCTGATGTCCCTGCGCGTGGCCAGGGCCACCGACCGCATGAGGACCGACGAGCACGAGCGCCTGCTCGCACGTGTCGCCACGCCGGCCGCGAAGTACTTCAACTGCTCGCGTGCGCCGGCCATCGCCAACGAGGCGCTGCAGTGCCACGGGGGCAACGGCTTCATCGAGGAGAACCCGATGGCGCGGGTGTACCGCGAAGCACCACTCAACAGCGTCTGGGAAGGCACGGCCAACATGATGTGCATGGACGTGCGTCGCGCCATGATCCGGGACCCGCGCACGATCGACGCCGTGTTTGACGAGGTGCGACCGCTGTCGAAGCAGGACGGCCGGTTCGATGCGCTGGTCAGGGCCACCGAGCGGCTGGTGAAGGAAGCGTTGAATGACGAGTTCCTGGCCCGCCCGATGACGGAATGTGTCGCGCGCGTGCTGCAGGCCGCGGAGCTGATGCGGTACAGCACCCCGGAAGTGGTGAGCACGTTCCTCGGCACGCGGTGCCCGGGCGTCACCGGCGTCTGGGGCACGATGTTCGGCACCATGGGCACGACCCTCGTCAAGCCGACAGCCGATCGCATCGTCGAACGAGCGAACGTGGCCGCGTGACCTCGGGGATGGCGGGATCGCGCGGCGTCGCGGCACGCACCCCGTCACACCCGTTGTGCCGCAGCGAGGGATGCGGCTACGCTCGCCAGACTCGTCAGCCGCCGCTCCGCATCCGCGCGGCGTGCAGGGGGCGACCGCCGCAACGGGGATCATCAGACGTGGCGATGGCAGAAGTCTTCCGCTTTGCAGCGGTCGAGGTCCGCGCGGACCAGCGGTAGGTGCTGGTCGACGGCCGCCCGGCGGCGATCGGCGCCCGGGCCTTCGACGTGCTGCTGGTGCTGCTGGAGCATCGCGACCGCGTGGTGTCCAAGGACGAGCTGATCGGCAAGGTCTGGGAAGGCCTAGTCGTCGAGGCGAACAACCTCCAGGTCCAGATCAGCGCGCTGCGCAAGCTGCTCGGCGTCGGCGCGATCGCCACCATCGCGGGGCGCGGGTACCGCTTCGTCGCGCCATCGGACCGGACCCCCTCGACGCCAACCGCATTGGCCGCGGCGGAGGCCGTGCGCGAGCCAGCCTCCTCCCTGCCGAAACCCCGCACGCCCTTCTTCGGGCGCTGGCGCTCGCCGCCGCGCAGGACGTGGCGGCGCTGCGCGACTGCGATGCCGTCAGGCTGTTCGCGGACCAGGCGCGCCTGGTGGCGCCCGACTTCGAGGTCGATCAGCGCAACGCGGCAGCGGTCCACGAGGTCTGCCGGCGCCTCGACGGCATCCCCCTGGCTCTCGAGCTGGCCGCCGCGCGGCTCAGCGTGCTGTCGGTGGACCAGCTGCGGGCGCGGCTCGACGACCGCTTCCGGCTGCTGACCGGAGGGCGCCGCGCGCTGCCTCGGCAGCAGACGCTCGATGCGGTGGTGCGCTGGAGCTACGAGCATCTGTCCGCCGACGAGCAGCGGCTGCTGCAGCGGCTCGCCGTGTTCAGCGGCGGCTCGACGATCGAGGCGGCGGTCTTCGTCTCGGCGGCTGATGCGCCGGAGCACCAGGTCATCGAACAACTCTCGAGCCTGGCCGCGAAGTCGCTGATCGGTCTGGACTCGACCGGACCGGAGCCGCGCCATCGGTTGCTGGAGACAGTGCGCCTCTTCGCGCTGGAGCGGCTGGACGACGGTGGCCGGGCCGGCGACGCGCGCGATCGGCACCTGGCGTTCTTCGAGAAGCGGGCCGCCGAGTTGACCCACCATCCCGACCCGGGGATCCGTTCTCGCTCGTCAGCGCTTCTCGATGCAGACCGCGAAAACCTGATCGCGGCCCTTCGTCATGGCGGCGGTTCGGAGACTGCCTGGCGCCTGGCGCGCTCGCTGGGAAGGTACTGGGAAGGGCGCGGCATGCTCGAGGTCGGCTACTCGCTGCTCGAAGCGATGTTCTCGGCGACCGGGCCCGGCATTCAGGGCGCGACGCGGATCATGGCGCTTCAGGACTTGCGCATCGTCGCGAGCGCGACCGGCCGTTTCCGACGCAGCCTGGAACTGGCGGAAGAGCAGTTGCGGCTCTCGCGGGTCCTGGGCGATCAGGAGGGCGAGTTCAGCGCGCTGCTGGGCATGGCGGCCCCGGCCCTGGCGCTGGACGACGCGCCGCAGGCTTGGCGGCATCTCGAGTCGATGGAGGCGCTGGCCGCGCAGCGGCCGGACAGTGCTCTGCAACTTCGGCATTACAGGGCGGAGACCTTGCGCGCGCTGGGTCGCCTCGACGAGGCCGAGGACCTTTACCGGCATAACCTGGATGAAGCCGCCACGCACGCCTGGGCCAGCCAGGTCATCAACGAAGCCATCAACCTGGCGCTGCTCTCGCTCGCAAGGCCGGATCTCGATGCCGCCCGCGCGTGGATCGAGCGCGTCATCGAGGCTCGCGGGCAAGGTGATCAGGGGTCTACGGCGTTTCCCACCTCCTGCTCGTCGCCGCGGCCCTGCATGCCGCGAACCAGGACGGCGAGGCGGCAGCGCGCCTGCACGGAGCGGCCGAGGCGCACCTGCAGCGCACCGGCCAGAGACTCGAGCCGGTCGACATGGCGCCCCTGGCGCCCTTCCTGTCGCAGGCGCGCTCGGCCATTCCCGCCGACGCGTACGCGAAGGCCTTCGACGAAGGCCGCGCGCTCGATCCACGGTCGGTCTTGTCGCTGGCGGCCGACTGTCTTCCTCGCCGGGTGGATCGAGCGGCTGGGTCCTGACCCTGGACGACTCCGACAGCCGGCTTCCGGGCTCCCGCGAGGCACGTTCAAGTCGCGACGTCAGGCATCGACTGCCGCCACGACGCTGCCGACGGCCATCTCGTGCCACAGCCGGCGCGCGCGCTCGGACCAGCACGCGACCGGCTCGACGGTTGCCAAGGCCTCGCAGCTGCGAGCCAACTCCACCCGCAGGCCCTGGGCCTCGGCGTCGCAAACGGCTTGCCGCAGCCAGCGGCTGGCATCGGCCGTGCGGCCGGCCGCGTGCGCCGCCTGGCCGCCGATTGCAGCCCCCGGCGTGCCAGCCCGGCGTGGCCAGTGCTGAGCATCCCTTAGGCCGACATGACCCAAGTCGCCTGGCACTCTTGCTGGCGGCCGTGCCTCAGCAGCCATGCGCTCGTCAGAAGATTGGCATGGATCGACCGGTCCAGCGACACCGGGTCGGCCACGGCTTCCAGGTTGTCCGGCACGAGCAGCAGCGCGCCCGGCCCGGCCGACGAGTCGCAGCGCCACGGCGGCCGTTACCTCAGCGCCTGCGAGCGCAGCAAGGCCGAGGCGCACCAGCGAGCGCTGCAATGGCCTGCGCGCGGGTTGCCGCTGGTCATCGCGATGCCCAGCGCCGAGGTCGGCGCGAACGACCACTCGCTGTTCGGCTACTTCCTGCGGCTGCATCTGCTGGGCCGTCTGCCGCCCATGGCGTGGGGCCGAACCATGGTGTGCGCGATGGTCGACGTGCAGGCGCTTGCCGAGGGCATCGCGCTGGCGGCCGAGCGGGCGCCGGTCGGCGAGGACTGCCTGTTCTGCGGGCTGCCGCAGACGATCGGCGCCATGTTCGGCCATTGGGGGCGCCACACCGCGGGGGCATGGCACCGCGGCTGCGGTTGCCGCGCTGGTTGATGCGCGCGCAGTTCATGTTCGTCGCGCCGATCCTGCGCGCACTGGGACTGCCGGCCTTCATGTCGCCCGACGTGGCGGACGTGACGCGGGTGGATCTCAACTATTCATCGGCCAAGGCGCGGCGGGACCTCGGCTGGCGACACCCGGACGCGGCCACGATGTGGGGCCGCATCCTCGCGGAGGAACGTGCATTGGTGGAACAGAGGCACGGCCTGCGGGCACGACGGCGACACCTGGCTGTCCTGCCCTGAGCCAGTGCTCTCGGGGCAGCGGCTCACGGTCTCCACGGTCTGCGCCGCGTCGAGTCGGGACGGCGGGCTGCGCAGGACCTCTGCCGTCGGTCGCGCGAGCAGACCGCACCCGCTCCTATTCCAGCACGCCGAGGTCCACCACCTCGAAGGCCCAGAAGCCCAGCAGCACGTGCGACACCGAGACTCCCGCCAAGCCGCGCTGGCGTGCGTACAGCCAGCCCCAGAACAGGCCCGCCGCGAAGGCCGTCACCGCCAGCCCGACGGAGACGTACAAGTGGGCGGCCGAGAAGATGATGTTGGCGCCGACGATGGCGAGCGTGTCGCGCCGGCGGCCGGTGAGGAAGTGCGACAGTGAACCCTGCACGCCACCGCGGTAGATCAGCTCCTGGAACGGCGCAAAGACGACGTAGGCCAGCGCCAGCCAAGGGTTGAAGCCACCTGCAGGCGCGTTCGCCGGTGCCGGCGCGAACATCTGGAACAGTGACAGCCCCTCCATGCCGGGCACCCACTTCAACAGCGCCAGCTTCAGCAGCACGGTCAGGGCCATCAACGGCAACGTCAGCAGCACCGCCTCGCGGATGTGGCGGCCGGCGTTCTGCCATGTCAACCCGAAGAAGCTCGCCGGATAGCCCGACACGCGCACGAACGCGATCAGGATGGCGACGCAGACGATGATCGCGGGCACGGTGATGAACTCGCTGTGGCCCAGCGCCACCTTCATCTGCGCGGCCGTGCCCAGCACCCACGTGTAGAGCGTGTAGGCCATGATCAGCAGCAGCGTGAAGCGTCCCATCACGGCGCGCATCCGCTCTTCGGCGAGCGCCCGGTCGGCAGCAGCCACGGCGCTGTTGCTCGACGCGCGCAGCCGCTCGGCCACCAGCGCGCCGATGTCCACCAGCACCGGCACCAGCGTCGGCCGCGCCTCGGCCAACGCGACGATCGCCTGCAGCGGCAGCACCAGCGTGCGCACCGGCCCGGCGGCACGCACCGTGGCCGAACGCGGCACGCGGTCGAACAACGCCATCTCGCCGAAAGAGTCGCCGGCGACGAGGCGGTTGATCGTGTGCTCCTGTCCCGAGTCGCCGCGCTTGAGCACCAGGGCCTCGCCGCTTTCGATGAGCATCAAGTCGTGCGCCGGGTCGCCTTCGCACACGATGTCGGTGCCGGCTGCATGGTCGACGTGGCGTGCGCTGCCGGCCAGCGCGGCCAGGTCTTCGTTGCTGCAGCGCTGGAAGAGCGTGCTGCGCCCGAGCATCGCCATCACGGTGGCGAGATCGCTAGGCGCTGCGCGCGGTGCCTCACATTCGGCTTCGGTCATGCTGGGTTGGTGGCAGGACAACGGCGCTCCGTGTGCTGTGCAAAAGCGACGAGCTTAGCCGCTCTCAGGTCGCCGCCGAAGCCGTGCGGTGTCTTGGCAAGGTGAGCGCCGCCAGGAACGCGACGGCCATCAGAGCGCAGGCGGTCAGCAGCGCCTGCACCGTGGCGGCAACCGCCGTGCCGGCTTGACCGCGTGCGGCCAGCGCGCCCAGCAGCACGCTTCCGCCGAGCACGCCGAGGTTGGTCAGCCAGGCCACCGCGCCCTGCGCCAGCCCTTGTTCACCGAGCGGCAACGCGCGCGCCGCGGCATAGCGCAGCGGGCCACCGCACAGGCCGGTGACACCGAGCCCGAGCGCGGCGGCGCCGGCCATGAAGGCAGCGGGAGACGGTGGCGCCCCCGCAGCCAGCAGCACGCCCGCGACGCTGAGCGCGGCGCCGCCGAGCACCAGGGGCCGTGCGCCGACGCGGTCGAGCAGCGCGATCACCAGTCCGGTGGCAATCAGCCCGCCGGCCACCAGCGGCAGCATCAGCAGCGAGGTCTCGGTCATGGCCGCGCCCAGTCGCGCCACAGCCAGGCTGGGCAGCCACAACAGCACCGCCTGCCCGATGCCGGTGCCCACCGCCAGCAGCGCGACCGCAGGCATCGGTCGCACCCACAGCGCGCGCCAGGTGCGTGTCGGCGTCGCGGCCACCACCGGCGATCCGGCGCCCCTGGCCTGTCCGGCCGGCGTCAGCGTCAGCGCCAGAAGGGCCAGCCCCGCCGACAGCGCGAAGCCGCTGCGCCAGCCGAACTGCAGCAGCCAGGGCGTGCCGACCATCGCCACCAGGAAGGCCAGGCCGTAGCCGAGCGAGATCACCCCCATCAGCCGGCCCTGCACCTGCACGGGCCAGTGCACCACGACGATGGCCGCACCCAGCGGCAGCAGCGGTCCGTGCGCCAGCCCCTGCAGCGCGCGCGCGGCGAGCACGGCACCGGTGGCGGGCGCCAGCGCCGCCAGCGCGGCGGCCAGCGCCGCCAGTGCCAGGCAGGCTTGCAGCAGGCGTGGCGCGCCGAAGCGCCGCACCGCGAAGGCGCAGGCCGGCACCGCCACCAGCGTGGCGGCGACGAACACCGACAGCAGCCATGAGGCCGTCTGCGCGTCGGCCCCGGTGGCGCCGCGCATCGCCGGCAGCACGAAGCCGATCGCGCCGGCGTCGAAGCCGGCCAGCACGGCGGCAGCGACGAGCGCGAGCGCGCGGCGGCTGCCGCCGCCGCTACTGGAAGTCGCGGAAGACAAGGTCGTAGAGCCGGCGCGCGCGATGCCCGGCCAGCCATTGCCGCGCCGCCGCCAGCGTCAGTGGCTCGGCCGAGGCGACGCCGGTGTCGAAGAAGTCGGACAGGCGTTCGGCCAGCGCCGGTGCGTCGACGACGAGGTTGTTTTCGCAGACGAAGCGCGGCGAGTAGTAGTCCAGGTTGTGGCTGCCGAAGCTGATCCAGCGTCGGTCGACGAGCACGTACTTGCAGTGCAGGGTGCGGCCGGCACCGGGACGCAGGTGCACCTCGCAGCCGGCCTCGAGCAGCCGGCGCGCGCCTTCGTAGGCCGTCCACACCGCATAGGGCAGGTCGTTCGAAGCCGCCGAGTTGGTGAGAAGGCGCACGCGCACGCCGCGGCGCGCGGCATCGGCCAGTGCGGTGCACAGCGTGTCGTGCGCGACGAAGTAGGCCAGCTCGAGATCCACCGACTCACGCGCCGCGCCCACCGCGGCGAGCACGAAGCCCATCACCGGGTCGGTCAGGATGTCGGCCGGCACGTGGTCGACCCAGGGCCGCGCCGGCGGCAGCGGCCGATGCAGGCCTGACCACCAGGCCTCGAAGCTGGTCGCCAGCGGCGCCACCGACGGGCCTTCGAGAACGAGGTCGAGGTCGCGCCAGGCGGTGCCGCGGTAGTGGTCGGCGAAGTTGCGTCCGCCAACCAGCGCCGTGCGGCCGTCGACGACGATCGCCTTGCGGTGCGTGCTGTCGTGCGGTCGCTCGGGGTCGTGCCATTCACGCAGCTGCACGCCGGCCTGTGCCAGTGCGGCATGCAGCGCCTCCATGCCGGCGACCTCGATGGACTTTTTCGCCATGGCGTAGCGGTCGACCAGCAGTCGCACGCGCACGCCGCGCGCGACGCAGTCGGCCCAGGCCCGGATCGTCGCCAGGCCCGTCTCGTCGGGCTGGATGTAGTAGGTGGCGACGTCGATGCTGCGGCTGGCGCCGGCGTACAGCGCGGCGCGGCGCTCGAAGCCGGCCGGACCGTCGGCGATGAGTTCGAAGCGGTCGTCGGCGTGCAGCGTGCCGGCGAGACGGTCGCGCAGCGCGGTGTCGCCGACGGCGCGGGCCCAGCGTGCCTGGATCGCCGGCCACGAGGGCTCACCGCGCCGGTGCTTCCAGGCCGTGGCCTTCAGCATGTAGTCGAAGGCCAGCGCGTAGCCGCGCAGTTCGCCGGCGTCGATGCGCGCCAGCGCTGCGGGCCAGCCGCGGCGTTGCAGAGCCGCCAGCCCGCGCGCCAGGCCGCGATAGACCGGTCCGCCGGGCGGCGCCGCGGCGGCCGGGCCGTGCGCTGCCTCGGCGATGGGGGGGGCGGGCACCTCAGGGGGCATGTTCGGGGGCTCGGGAAGTGGCCGGTGCAGTGTACGGGCCGAAGGCCATGCGCAGCGCTTATGCTTGCCTCCATGCCGGTCACGATCTTCGACACTCCGCTGCTCGTGCCGCTGCTGCGCACCGTGTCAAGGCTCGGGCTGAGGCTCGCCGGTTGGCGCGTCGAAGGCGCGCCGGCGCCGCACGCGCCGCGCTGCGTCGTCATCGCCGCTCCGCACACCAGCAACTGGGACCTGCCGTTCACGCTCATGGGTGCCTTCGCGCTGGGCATGAACATCCGCTGGCTCGGCAAGGCCTCGCTCTTCCGGCCGCCGTTCGGAACGCTGATGCGCTGGCTGGGGGGCATCCCGGTGCAGCGGGACCGCGCGAACCAGCTCGTGGCCTCCTCGATCACGGCGCTGAAGGCCGCGCCGGGGCCGTTGCAGCTGGTGCTGTCCCCGGAAGGCACGCGCAGCCGACGTTCACAGTGGAAGACCGGCTTCCACCATATCGCGCGCGGTGCCGGTCTGCCGATCCAGCTCGCCTACCTCGACTACGGCCAGCGCCGCCTCGGCCTCGGGCCGCTCATCGAGCCGGGCGACGACCTCGATGCCGACCTGGTGCGCATCCGTGCCTTCTACGCGCCGATGCGCGGCCTGAACGCGGGCCAGTTCGACGCTGGCTGAAGCCAATCCGCCTGCCATGCCGGATGCATTGAGCGGCTGCGGCCGGCGCACCGGCTCATTACACTCCATCAGCAACCTGTCGCGCCGCCACGCGACCGCCGCATCCGTGACCGCATACGCCAGCAACGGTCCCCCTGCGCCCGACGACGCTGGCGTCGGTGCGGTGCCCCATCGGCACGTGGTGACCCTGCTGTTCGCGGACCTGTCGCGCTCCACCGAGCTGGCCGGCGCGATGGAAGGTGAGCATTACGCCGCCCTGCTGGCCGAACTGCGCGCCGCCTACAACGACGAGATCGTGCGGCACGGCGGCCTGGTGGTGCGCGTGCAGGGTGACGGCCTGCTGGCCATGTTCGGCTATCCCGACACCCGCGAGGACGATGCGCGACGCGCCGTGGGGGCGGCGCTGGCGCTGCACGCGCGGGTGCGCTCGCTGCGCGTCCGGCTGCCGCCGGGGCATGCGCTCACGCTGCACTCCGGCATCCACGGCGGGCTTGTGCTCGTCGGTCAGGGCGACATCGAACGCGGCCGCTTCGAGCTGATGGGCCCCGTGCCCAACATCGCCGCGCGTCTGGCCGAAGCGGCGCGTGCCGACGAAGTGCTGGTCAGTGTCGCCACGCTGGGGCGCTGGGCGCGCCACTTCTCATGCAACGGCGAGCGCGAGCTGCGCGTCAGGGGCCACGACGAGCCGGTGCGCGTGCTGCAGGTGCTGGCTGCGCGCCATCCCGGCCGGACGGACAGCGCCGCCGCGAGCGCTGGGCCGCGCGATGCGCAGGGCGAGGCGGGCTGGGTGGGCCGCACCGGCGAGCTCGTGCGGCTGCAGGAGGACCTGCTGCGGGCACGTGCCGGCCATGCACGGGTGGCTGCGCTGGCAGGGCCGCCGGGCATGGGCAAGACGGCGCTCGCCCAGGTGCTCGCGCAGCAGGCGGCCCAGCGCGGCTGGCGCGTGCTGCACGCCTACTGCGACGACCACCTCGGCGCCGAGCCGATGCAGCCCTTTGCGCAGGTGCTGCGCGAGCTGGGGCAGGCCGTGCCCGACAGGGCCGGCGCCGTGCTCGCCGCGGTGCGCGCCGCGCTGTCGCCCTGGCTGCTGCAGGGCCCGGTGCTGCTGTTCATCGACGATTGGCAGTGGGCCGACGACGCCTCGCACCAGGTCCTGCAGGCGCTGCGCCGGCAGGTCGAGATGCCGCTGATGGTGCTGCTCACGACTCGCGCGGTCGATCATCCCCGGGGACTGGAGCTGGCCGACACCACACTGGTGCTGGCGCCGCTGTCCGAGGACGAGGCGATGCAGCTGGCGCGGGGGCGGCTGCCCGCCGTGGACCCCTTCGTGCTCGGCGAGGTGTGCCGGCACGCCGGCGGCAACCCGCTGTTCCTCGGCGAGCTGTGCCACTCGGTGCAGCGCGCCAGCCGGCGCGACGTGCTGCTCAGCCAGGGGTCGGACCAGGCCGGCCTGGCCGGACTGAACCGCCTGCAGGGTGCGGCGGGCTGGCTGGCACACCTGGTGGAGTCGCGCCTGCGCGCGCTGCCTGCGGTGCAGGCCGAGCTGTTGCGCGCCGCGGCCGTGATCGGCAACGTGGTGCCGGCATGGCTGCTGCAGCATTTGTACGGCCGCGGCGCCGACGACCCCGACGTGCGCGCACTGGCCGAACAGGACTTCCTCTATCCGGCCGAGCGCAGCGGCACGCTGCGTTTCAAGCACGGCCTCACGCGCGATGTGGTGTACGAGCGCGTCGGCCTGCACCAGCGACAGTGGCTGCACCTGCGCGTGGCCTCGGCGCTGCTGCAGCGCTGCGCCGACCAGCCCGAGACCGATGTGCTGGAGGCCCTCGCCTACCACTTCGATGCCGGCGGCGAGCCGACGCTGGCCGCGCGCTACGCCGAACGGGCCGGCGACCGCGCCCTGGGCGCGTCCGCGCTGGACCGCGCGCGGGCCCACTACCGCGTGGCACTGGCCGCGCTGGATCGGCTCGGGCTGGACGAAGAGCGCTCGCTGCGCTGGATCGCCATCGTGCAGCGGCTGGGCCTGGTGTCGCTGTACGACCCGACGCGAGCCGACCTGGCCCTGGTGCAGCGGGCGCTGGCCCTGGCCGAGCGCCAGTCCGACCTGGCCGTGCGCGCCCGCGCCCGCTACTGGCTGAGCTACATCCACTACGGCCTGGGCGATGCGCTCGAGGCTGTGCGGCACGGCGAGCAAGCCCTGCAGCTGGCGCGCCAGGCCACCGACGACCCACTGGCGGTGCAGGTGGTGGCCACGCTGGGCGAGGCCCACACGGCCGCCGGCCAGTATGCGCAGGCCTTGGCGCTGCTCGACGAGGCCATCGCGGTGAAGCGGCGTCACCGCAGCGGGCGCCGCACCAACGTCGGCCTGGCCTTCTCGCTGGTCTGCCGAGCCTGCGTGCTGGGCGACCGTGGCCGGTTTGCCGACGCCGAGGAGAGCTTCGCCGAGGCGCTCACCTGCGTGATGGGCGAGGAACACGAGATCGGCGCGACCATCCACGGCTGGCGCGCGGCCGTGCTGCTGTGGCAGGGCGCGTGGGAGCAGGCCATCCCGGCAGCCGCGGAGTCGGCGCGCATCGCACGCGCCACGCGCAGCCTGGCGCAGTACTCCATCGCCTGCGCCATCGAGCACTACGCGCACTGGATGCTGCACGGGCAGCCACAGTCGATGCTGGCCATCCAGGAGGCCACTGCGTGGCTGGCGCCGCGCGAGACCGGCATCTTTCGCTCGCTCAACCACGGCTGGCTGACCGAGGGACTGCTGGCGCTGGGCCAGCGCGAGACGGCGCGCCGGCATGCTGCGCTGGCCCTGCGGCGGGCGCGCCACAGCGATCGTCTCGGCCTGGCGATGAGCCAGCGCGCGCTGGCGCTGGATGCCGCCGCGTGCGGCAAGGCGACCCGGGCGGCCCGCCACCTGGCGCGCGCCTACGACACGGCGCGGCGGCGCGAGTCGGACCATGAGCGGGCTGCCACGCAGTTGTGCGAAGCGCGCATCGAGGCGGCGCAGGGGCGCGTCGCGGCGGCGCAGGCGCTGGCTGCGCGCGCCGGCCAGGCTTTCGAGCGCATGGCGATGCCCTGGCACCTGGCGCAGGCGCGCCTGCTCGCCGACGGTGGCCGCCAGCTGTCTCCGGCGGTGCTTCTGTGCCCCCGGCCGCTGCCGGCCGCGCTCACGGGCGACGCGGCCGCGGCGTGAGCATCAGCTGTACCGGCGAGCCGGTGGGCTGTAGCGTCCCGGCCGACAGCAGCCCCGCCAGCAATGCCAGCAGCACGCCCACGCCCAGCTTGTAGCCGGGGCAGGCATGCACGCCGTGCAGGGGCGAGCGCGCGCTGCGGCTGCCGCCGAACATGAGTTCGTTAAAGTCGTCGGGGTCGAGCACGGCGTCGGCTTCCACCTCTGCCAGCGCGGAGCGCACGCCCACGATCACGCGCTTGTCCGGGTCCAGCGTGTCCACGTCACCGCCAGTCACGACCGGGCTGCGCCACAGCGTTTCGGGCACGGGACGGCGGCGCATGGTGGCCATGAGGCGCCTGCGCAGCACCGGCTCGACCGCCCGGAACACCGCGCCGGCGTCGACGTCGTCCAGCGCGATGTGCTTGAACGCCTCGGCAATCGCTTGCTGGTGCTGCCACAGCGTGCCTTCTTCGATCCAGTACTTCATGACCTGCAGGAAGTTGCCCTGCACCGTGGGCGGGAAGCCGAGCAGCATGCCGGCCAGATTGCGCTCGAAGACGTCCTGCAGGTGGGGGTGGTCCCCGCCCAGCGTCCCGATCAACGCCTCCTCGATGGCGACGGCCAGTGACGGACGTGGCGCTGCCGACCGCAGGTAGCCGGCCACCGCGGTCTGCACGTTCCTGCCCTCGACCCTGGCCCGGTTCACCACGGCCCGGGGCGGATGAGGCGCGAAGATGGTGCGCGAGGAGCTGAACAGGTCGCCCGGGCAACGCGGCGTGGCACCGATCTCGGGAGCCTCCGGGCGGCGGCCGCCGACGACCATCCGGGTGCCGTCCGGCAGCCCGAACCACAGCTTGCACAGCCCCGCCAGCACCCGCTCGCCCAAGGTGACGAGGTCCACCGGCCGCCGCACCCGCGGGTCGCCGGGCGGCAGGCCGGGGGGCCGGTCGAGCAGCGCGAAGCCTGCGATGGTCGCCTGAACCATCGGCCACGCAGCTTCGAAGGCCTGCTGCTCGTCGACGCCGTCGATGACACCGTTCACCGCATCGGCCTGCGCCTGGCGCTGCGGGTCGTTGGCGTCCAGGCCGAGCAGGTTCACGCCGATGGTCTGGCCCATGCGCGTGGCGTAGCCCGCCACCGAATACCGCGAGCCGTCGTCGCGCAGCACCTGCAGCACGGCGTCCAGGCTGCCGAACAGTTCGCCGTAGCCGTCGGCATGCGCGCAGCCGCCGGACTGCCGGCGGACTTCGGCCCACGTGGCCGGTGACGGCTCGGGCGACTCCAGCCTCATCCGCCAGCTCTCCAGGTTGCCCGAGGGGTCCCAGGAAGGCACGGGGCCCGGTGTGCGCGAAGTCGTTGCCGGCTCCGGCGCGGCGGCCAGGGCGCGCAGGCCGTCGAGGCTCGGGACGAACAGGTACAGCCCCCACTGCAGCTCGACCAGCGGCTGATCGCCCAGCTCGACGTGCTGCATCTCGCCCTTCGAATCGACGTAGCGGAAGACGCGTCGCTCGCCCGCCTGCGGCACGCCCAGAAACGGATCCGACTGCGGCGATGACAGCCCCGAGCTGTTGCCGCCGGCCACCCAGTGCTGCAGCACTTCGAACTGCTCCGCGATGCTGGCGCAGTAGGCCATGAACATCAGGCCGCGATCGGTCTGCAGGTCGGCCTGGTCCATCGCGGGACCATAGGACATGCCTCGGCGCAGGATGCGCGGCATGTGGCTGCGGCCATCGCGCGGGTTGGTGCGCCGCACATGCGACTGCAATGGGCAGTGGCGACCCTGCGCATCCATGCCATAGGAGAAGTCGTTGGAAGCCGGGTCCGCGGGCAGGGTCGGGTGCAGCAGCGGCCGTCCGTCTTGCCAGCGGCCCATCATCTTGGCGCGGGCCTCGTCGGACAGTTTCGCCGCTTCCAGCCGGTCGACACGCTGGCGCAGCTTGCGCACGACGAGGAAGCTGCCGTCGCGCAGCAGCGGGTCGTCGCGGTGGATGGACCAGGGCTCGTCGCCGCGGTCGTTGGCATGGCCCAGCAGCAGTTCGCCCGCGCGCAACTGGTCGGGCGGGCGCGGCGCAGCCGGCGGCTCGGCGAAGCTGGGCTGGCTGATGCCGTCGGCGAAGCCGAAGTGCCCCGTCGAGGCACCCCCGTCCGAGCGGCGCCAGCTGCGCGTGGGCTCCACCGCGAGCACCCGCCAGCCGTTGTCCGCGCCGGTGACGCCGGCCACCTCGGCCGCGAGGTCGGGGTGCAGGTCGGACGACGCATCGCGCGGATCCACCTTGCGCAGCACCAGCACGGCATGCACCGCGCTCAGGTCGATGCGGTCGTCCCATTCGGGTGGCGCGCCCAGGCGCAGGGGGCGGCGCCAGCGGCTGGGGTGGTTGGCGCGCAGGTCGCCGAGGATGCCGCAACGGGCCTCCATGCCCTGTGCGAACTCGGCGGGCAGGTGGTCCAGCGTCGTCGCCGACGCGCCCAGCACCCGCAGTCCGGCGTGGGTGAAGCCGATGTGCCAGCGCACCGCGGCCGCATCGGCGGGCGGACCGCAGCGCTTCAGCCAGGCGGCCAGGGCCGCGCGCGCATCGGCCGCTCCCGTCACGCCCAGCAGCACCAGGCAGCCATGCGTGACCGGGTCGGTGCGCTGCAGGATGCTGTCCTGCAGTCGTGTCGGGTCATAGGGGTACGGTGAACGGTCCACGCCCGGCACCGCCGGCGCCTCGGCAGGCTCCGCCTCGCACAGCCACTGCAGTTCGTCCTCGAACGCCATCAGGAACGGGCGCAGCCGGTCCGCCAGCGCTTTCGCCTCCGGCGGCGGTAGGTGGGGATGGTGATCGCCGGACAGCAGCGTCCTGACCAAGGCGCGGAACTCCTTCAGCACCAGTTGGGCGAAGCGCCTGAGCACCAGGTCCTCGCGCTCGAGGGTGAGCCCCTGCCGGCCGAAGAAGGGCACCAGCCGGTACAGACCCTTCAGCGTGCGCAGCGGCAGCGCCAGGGCGCGGCCGGGGTCGGCCTTGACCTGCGCGATCGCCTCCTGCTGCTGTCGGGCCAGCGAAGGCAGTGCGAAGCCGGCCGCCTTCGACTGCGCCGCCACCGGGTCGCGTTCTTCGCGCTGGATGCGCTCCAGTCCGGACAGATAGCGCGCGTCCGCCGCCGTGGCCGGACTGTCGGTGTAGAAGATGCCAGCGTCCATCTCGTGATCGCGCACCCAGCGGCAATAGGCGTCGAAGGTCGCTTGGCGCGAGCCGGGATAGCCCGGGCAATGGCACAACAGCGCGTCCAGCAGCTCGCCGATGTCACGCTGGATCACGCGCATGTAGGGTTCCCAGCCCCCATCGAAGCTGACGTTCAGCGTGAGGTAGCTGGTGCGCTGGCCCGAGCCGTCCGCCGGGGCGGTCCAGATCGCATAGCGGAACTGCTGGATGATGTCGAAGCGACCGATGCTGTCCGGGAACACGGGGGCATCCAGCTCGGCCTCGCGCAGGTTGCGGCGCGAGGCATGCAGGGCATCCAGCAGCCGTCGCAGGCGCTCCAGGTAGGTGATGGTCTCCTCGCCCGGCACCATGTGCTCGTGCACGGGCGCCATCAGGGCGAGGTTGGTGGCACCGGCCAGCGACTGGCCCTTGACCATCGAACGCATGTGCTTGTCCTCCCCTTGCCGCTGCGACGCTCCGCGAGCGTGCGTCAGCCGGCCAGGAGGGCCACCTTAGCCGCCTGCCCGGGCGCGGGCATCCGGAAATGTGGGGAGCGGCCGGTTGCACGGCGGACACCCCCGGCGGCGCGTGCCGGGGTCCGCGCTCACGCTGCGGCGCCCGTGCCCCAGCGGAACACGGCCCGGGCGCGCGGCCGCGTTGCCTCGATGCGCCGTGCGTTCGCTTCATCGATGCGCCCCACCCAGTCGGTGGCGGCCTCGGCGCTGCGGCCGAACTGCATGTGCCGTGCGACCAGGCGCCCGTGGCGCAGGGCCGGCTCGATGTGCACGTACCAGCTGTCGTCGAGCAGCGCGGCGACCTCCGCCCACGGCCCCTCGTCCAGCAGCAGGTAGTTGCCCTCGGTGATGACCAGCCGCGTGCTCGGCCGCACGGCGATGGCGCCGGCGATCGGTTCCTCGATCTCGCGGCGGAACTCGGGCGCGTAGACCGTCTCGTCGCCGCGTTGCGCGCGCAGGCGGCGCAGCAGCGCGACATAGCCGGCGGCGTCGAAGGTGTCGGGCGCGCCCTTGCGGCCGCGCCGGCCGAGGCGGTCGAGCTCGGCGTTGGCCAGGTGGAAGCCGTCCATCGGCACCACCTGCACCGTCGCGGGGAAGGCCTCGAGCAGAGTCTGCGCGAGCGTGGACTTGCCCGCGCCCGGCGGCCCCACCAGGCCGAGCAGGCGGCGGCCGCCGGCCGACAGCAAGGCGTCGACGCGGTCGATGAATTCGGCAGGAATGCGGGACATCACGGCCCGCACTGTAGGGCCTCACAATGGTCGATCCATCGCACGGCGCCGTGACCATGAACGCAGCATCGCTCCTCGAGACCCTGGAAGGCCAAACCGGCGAGCATCCGAACGCCGCGATCATCGTGCTGCACGGCCTCGGCGCCGACGGCGGCGACTTCGTGCCGGTGTGCGAGGAGCTTGACCTGGACGCCGTCGGTGCGGTGCGCTTCGTCTTCCCGCATGCGCCAGTGCGTCCGGTGACGATCAATGGCGGCTACCGCATGCGCGCCTGGTACGACATCCTCGGCGCCGACCTGCAGCGCCGCGAGGACGAAGCCGGCCTGCGCGCCTCGCAGGCGGCGATCGCTGCGTTGATCGAGCGCGAGCGCGAGCGCGGCATCCCGGCGCACCGCATCGTGCTCGCCGGCTTCTCGCAGGGCTGCGCGATGACGCTGATGACGGGGCTGCGATACCCCGAGCGGCTCGCCGGGCTGGCCGGCATGTCGGGCTACCTGCCGCTGGCGGCGACGACCGCTGCCGAACGCAGCGACGCCAACCGCGAGGTGCCGGTCTTTCTCGCCCACGGCACGCAGGACCCGGTGGTGGCCGTCGAGCGCGGCCGTGCGTCGCGCGATGCGCTGGGTGCGCTCGGCCAGGCCGTGGAGTGGCACGAATACCCGATGGAGCATGCGGTGTGCGGCGAGGAGATCGCCGATCTCAACCGCTGGCTGCTGCACGTGCTGGCCGACGGCTGAGCGCTTCGGCGCCGTGCGCCGCCGCGCGCTTGCCATCGCCGCCATCCGGGCCCTACGGCGCTCGCGCCTTCGCGGGCTGTCCGAGCGACAACGCGACGAAGTCGACGAAGGCGCGCACGCGGGCAGCGAGCTGGTGTCGCTGCGGATAGACCGCATGGATGTCGGCGTCGGGCGTGTGGAACTGCGGCAGTACCTGCACCAGCCGCCCGTTCTTCAAGTAGCGCTCGATGTCCCATTCGGCGCGCATCAGGATGCCGTGGCCGTCGAGAGCCCAGTTGACGGCGATTTCGCCATCGTTCGTGGCCAGGTTCCCACGGGTCTTGACGGCCTCGGTCGTCGCGCTCCTGCCGCGACCGCTGGTCAATCGCCAGACCCCGTAGGCCTCTTCACCCTGACGAATGCCGATGCAGTTGTGCTTGGTCAGGTCGTTCGGCACCTTCGGCATGCCGTGCTTGGCGAGATAGGCCGGCGCCGCGCACAGCAGGCGGCGATTCGGCGCGATGTACCTGGCGATGACCCGGGCGTCCGGCGGTGCGCCGAAGCGGATGCACACGTCAAAGGAGTCGTCGGTCAGCGGCGGCGGGTTCACCGACAGCTGCAGCTGCACCTCCACCTGCGGGTGCTTGCGCACGAAGCGCGAGATCAGCGGCGCGACATGGCTGCGTCCGAAGCCCAGCGTCGCGTTGACCCGCAACAGGCCCTTCGGCGTCGCCTTCGACACGCCGAGCAACTGCTCCATGTCGTCGATCTCGCCGAGGATGCGGCGTGCGTGCTCCAGATACAGCTCACCCTCGGGCGGCAGGCTCATGCGCCGCGTGGTGCGGTTCACCAGCGACAGGCCCACTCTCGACTCCATCAATGCCAGGTGCTTGCTGACCGCAGGCGTGGTGACGCCGAGCTCGCGCGCCGCGGCGCTCAGGCTGCCGGCGCTGGCCAGCACGGAGAAGAAGCCCAGGTCGGCCGGCTGAATGCCACTGGTCATGGAGGCTGCCTTCGGGATCGATTGTTAGATGCAGGTAAACAATGGATTCACTCTAGCCGCGAGCGCGGGGCCCGTCCAATTCCTACAGTCGCCCCAACGCCTGCCCATAGCCACGGAGACCCGCCATGAAGACCTATTCCATCGCCACCATTGCCGGTGACGGCATCGGCAAGGAAGTGGTTCCCGCCGGCCAGCAGGTGCTGGAGGCGCTCGCCAGGACGAGCAGCGCCTTCCGCTTCGAGTTCGAGGACTTCGACTGGGGCGGCGACCACTACCGCCGGCACGGCGTCATGATGCCGGCCGACGGCCTCGATGCGATCCGCCACAAGGACGCGATCCTGTTCGGCTCGGCCGGCGACCCGCACATTGCCGACCACATCACGCTGTGGGGCCTGCGCCTGAAGATCTGCCAGGGCTTCGACCAGTATGCGAACGTGCGCCCGACGCGCATCCTGCCCGGCATCGACGCGCCGCTGAAGCGCTGCAAGCCCGAGGACCTGAACTGGGTCATCGTGCGCGAGAACTCGGAAGGCGAGTACGCCGGCGTCGGCGGCCGCGTGCACCAGGGCCACCCGATCGAGGCCGCCACCGACGTGTCGATGATGACCCGCGCCGGCGTCGAGCGCATCATGCGCTTCGCCTTCAGGCTGGCTCGGTCGCGCCCGCGCAAGCTGCTGACCGTCATCACGAAGAGCAACGCGCAGCGCCACGCGATGGTGATGTGGGACGAGATCGCGCTGCAGATCTCCAAGGAGTTTCCCGACGTCACCTGGGACAAGGAACTGGTCGACGCGTCGACGGCGCGCATGATCAACCGCCCGGCCTCGCTGGACACGATCGTCGCGACCAACCTGCATGCCGACATCCTCAGCGACCTGGCGGCCGCGCTGGCCGGCAGCCTGGGCATCGCGCCGACCGGCAACATCGACCCGGAGCGCCGCTACCCGTCGATGTTCGAGCCCATTCACGGCTCGGCCTTCGACATCATGGGCAAGGGGCTGGCCAACCCGGTCGGCACCTTCTGGTCCGTCGTGATGCTGCTGGAACACCTGGGCGAGTTCGAGGCTGCCCAGCAGGTCATGAGCGCCATCGAGCAGGTCACTGCGGACCCCAGGCTGCACACTGGCGACCTCGGCGGCAAGGCCACGACGGCCCAGGTCACGCAAGCGGTGTGCGAACGGTTGAGCGCCGGCACGCGGCGCATGGCCACGTGACCCCGCGCTGACGGCCAGCCACTTGGCCGGGCGACCCGCGCCGCCGGACGCGCTCGCTCGCGACCCCGACGGCCTGGACGGCCAGGAAGAGATTGCCGGCGTCACGCTCCGGGCCGACACTGGCCGACGTGAACGAATTTCGGGACATCGTCGTCCACGTCTGTGCCGCCGGAGCCCACTCATGAACCGTCCTTGCAACGCCAAGATCGTCGCCACGCTGGGGCCCGCGAGCGCCGACCGCGCCACCATCGAGGCGCTGGTGAAAGCCGGCGCCGACGTGTTCCGGCTGAACTTCAGCCACGGCACGCATGCCGACCACCAGCTGCGTCTGGGCCTGATCCGCTCGATCGAGGCAGACATCGGCCGACCGATCGGCGTGCTGCTCGACCTGCAGGGGCCCAAGCTGCGCGTCGGCACGTTCGCGCATGGACCGGTGAAGCTCGTCGAGGGCGCCGCGTTCGGGCTCGACCTGGACGCAAGCAAGCCCGGTGATGCAAGCAGGGCGCCGCTGCTGCATCCGGAGATCTTCGCGGCGCTGAAGCCCGGTGCCGACCTGCTGCTCGACGACGGGCGGCTGCGTCTGAGGGTCGAGGCGTCGGGCGCGGACTTCGCCAAGACGCGGGTCGTCAACGGCGGCATGCTGTCGGATCGCAAGGGCGTGAACGTGCCCGGCGTCGTGCTGCCGCTGTCGGCGATGACGGACAAGGATCGCGCCGACCTGGAGTTCGGCCTGTCGCTGGGCATCGACTGGGTAGCGCTGTCGTTCGTGCAACGCGCTGCCGACATCGTCGAGGCCCGCGCCGTGATCCAGGGCCGCGCCGGCATCGTCGCCAAGCTGGAGAAGCCGGCGGCGATCGACTGCCTGGACGAGATCCTCGCCGTGACCGATGCGGTGATGGTGGCGCGGGGTGACCTGGGTGTGGAGATGCCAGCCGAGCAGGTGCCCGCGATCCAGAAGCGCATCGTCCGCGCGTGCCGCCGGCTCGGCAAGCCGGTGATCGTGGCGACGCAGATGCTGGAGTCGATGGTCGGCGCACCCGTGCCGACGCGTGCCGAGGCCTCCGACGTCGCGACCGCGATCTACGACGGGGCCGATGCGGTGATGCTGTCGGCCGAGTCGGCCTCGGGCAGGTTCCCGGTCGAGGCGGTGACGATGATGGACCGCATCATTGCGCAGACCGAGGCCGATCCGCAGTACCGCGACGCAATCGACGCTTCGCACACGCAACCGACCGCCAACACGGCCGACGCGATCGGCTGGGCGGCACGGTCGGTGGCCGGGCTGCTCGACGTGGCGGCCATGGTGGCTTACACGAGCTCGGGCTCGTCGGCACTTCGGATGGCCCGCGAACGCCCACGGGCGCCCATCATCGGGATGACGCCGATGCGCGAAACGGCAAGGCGCCTCTCGCTCGTGTGGGGCGTCAATCCCTTCGTCTGTGACGACGTGCTCAACGTGGACGACATGACCGCCCGCGCGGTCGAGACCGCCAGGACGCTGCGCTTCGCGCAGCCGGGCCAGACCATCGTCATTGCCGCTGGCATGCCCTTCGGGACACCCGGCTCCACCAACCTGCTGCGCATCGCGCAGATCGACTGAGGCCTGCCTGGCACGCATGTGTCGCGCCATTGGCGCCGACGCCGCGCCACAGGTCGGCATCGAGGACGGCATGGCCGGGGCGCCGTCAGGGCACTTCAAGTATTGATTTCAGGTTAATGCCGGATTCACTTTGGCGGTGATTCAGCGCCACGCGTGATTCGTAGAGTCGAAACACTGAAGCTCAATCAAGCCCTGCTGGAGACAAGCATGCACCCCTCGCACCCGCTCTATCGCCGTCCTCTGATCCGGGCCGTCGCGTTCGCCGCAGCGATGGCCGGCGGCAGCGCCATGGCTCAGGCGTGGCCGAGCAAGCCGGTCAGCCTGATCGTGCCGTTTCCGGCCGGCGGCACGACCGACGTGCTGGCGCGCGCGCTCGCGGAGAAGCTGACGCTGAGCCTCGGCCAGACCGTGATCGTCGAGAGCAAGCCCGGCGCTGGCGCGACGCTGGGCGCGGACCACGTGGCCAAGGCCAAGCCGGACGGCTACACGCTGCTGGTGGGCGCGGTTCACCACACCATCGCCACGAGCGTGTACCGAAAGCTCCCCTACGACTTCCAGAAGGACCTGGCGCCGGTCACGACGATCGCCATGGTGCCCAACGTGCTGGTCGTCAACGCGGCCATCACGCCGGCGAAGAGCGTGACGGAGCTGGTCGCGATGCTCAAGGCCAAGCCGGGGGGCTACAACTACGGCTCCAACGGCAACGGCACGGCTCAGCACCTGATCGGCACGCAGTTCCAGAATCTCACGGGCACCGACGTGGTCCATATCCCGTACAAGGGCAGTGGTCTGCTGGCCACCGACCTGCTCGGCGGACAGGTGACGATGTCGTTCGACACCGTGACGCCGGTGCTGCAGCACATCAGGGCCGGCAAGCTCAGGGCCCTCGCCGTCACCACGGCCAGGCGTTCGTCCGCGATGCCGGACGTGCCGACGCTCGACGAAGCCGGCTTGAAAGGATTCAACATCGGCACCTGGTTCGGCGTGCTCGCGCCGGCCGCGACGCCGAGGGACATCGTGGCTCGGCTGAACGCCGAGATGGTGAAGGTCATCCAGTCGCCCGAATTCCGCAAGCGCATGGACGAGATCGGCGCCGAGCCGATCGGCGACGGCGCCGATCAGATGGCGCAGCAGATCAGGAGCGAAACCGAGAAGTTCGCCAAGCTGGTCAAGGATGCGAAGGTGACGATCGAATAAGAGCTGCCGCGCAAGACGCGGCGTTGCCGACACGGTCGGCACCTGCGCCTGAGATCCGACGGGATGTTCCTGCCGCGCGCCCAGTTCGCCGAGCAGGGGCGGGAGCAGTTCCTGGCAGTGGCGCTTCGACCGGCGAGGGGCTGCGTCGGCGGCTTTCCCCTCTGCCGTTGCGCGGTTCGGGCTTCTCCGTCTCGACGCCTGGCCCCAGTTCGGGGTACACCGCCGCAAGCCGACTGCGGAGCTTCAGGCCGCGGCGCCACCGCCCACCCAGTTGTACGGGAGCTCCCGCATGCAGCGACGCCGTTCGCTCGTCCTGGCCGCAGGCGCTGCGGTCGTGTGGCCCCCGCTGGCGGCGGCTGCCGACGACGCCCCTGCGGGCGAGCGAGTGCTCCGCCTGGCCATCACCGACATCGAGCGCAGCCTCGACCCGACGCAGATCACCGGCAGTTCGCGCGACATCACCGCGCTCATCTTCGAGGCGCTCTACACCTACGACCACCTCGCCCGACCACCGCGGATCGTGCCGCTGGTGGCCGACGGCATGCCGCAGCACAGCGACGACTTCACCGTCTGGACCTTCAAGCTTCGCCACGGCATCCACTTCGCAGACGATCCTGCGTTCCAGGGCCGCCGGCGCGAGCTGGTGGCGGCAGACTTCGTCTTCGCCATCAGCCGCTTCGCGGACCCGGCGCTGCGCGCCCCGGCATGGGCCTTCTTCGAGGACTGGAACATCCTCGGCCTCTCGGCCCTGCGCCAGGCCGCGATCGAGCGCAAGGGCGCGCTCGACTACGAGCACCCGATCGAGGGCCTGCGGCTGCTGGACAGCCACCGCTTCCAGGTCCGCCTGGGCAGGCCCAACCCGCGCTTCATCGAGGCGATGGCCAGTTCCGACCTGGTGGGCGCCGTGGCGCGCGAGGTGGTCGACGCCTACGGCGAGCGCATCGGCGAGCACCCGGTGGGCACGGGGCCGTTCCGGTTGAAGCAATGGCGCCGGTCATCGGCCGTCGTGCTGGAGCGCAACCCGGGCTACCGCGAGCGGCCATGGTCCGCCGAGCCCGCGGCCGACGACGCCGAGGGCCAGTCCATCGCCGAGCGCCTGCGCGGTCGGCGCGTCCCCCTGGTCGACCGCGTGGAGCTGTCGATCATCGACGCGGCACAGCCGCGCTGGCTGGCGTTCCTCGGTGGCGCGCAGGACCTGATCCAGGACGTCCCGGCGGAGTTCCTCGCGGTCGCGATGCCGGCCGGCAAGGTGGCGCCCTACCTGTCACGGCAGGGCATCACCGGCGCGATGGCGCTGCAACCGACCATGGCGCTGACGATGTTCAACATGGAGGATCCGGTGGTCGGGGGCTACGCGCCGCACCAGGTGGCCCTGCGCCGCGCCATCGGCCTGGCGCTGGACGTGCCGCGCGAGATCAGTGTCCAGCGGCACGGGCTGGCCATCCCCGCGCAGAGCCCGATCGTGCCGCACACCTCGGGATTCGAGGCCACGTTCAAGAGCGAGATGGGCGACTTCAGCCCGATCCGGGCGCGGGCGCTGCTGGACACGTACGGGTATGTCGACCAGGACGGCGACGGCTGGCGCGAGGGACGCGATGGACAGCCGCTGCAGCTGACGGTGGCCGAGGCGCCCGACCAGCGCGGTCGACTGCGCGGCGAACTGTGGCAGGAGAGCATGAAGGCCGTCGGCCTCCGCGTCGGGATCAAGGTGCAGGAGCAGTACGAGAACCAGAGGTTGGCGCGCGCCGGAAAGCTGCAGATCTGGAGCTTCAGCAGCGGCGCCGCCAGCGGGGACGGGCAGCCGTTGCTGTCGTATTACGCGGGCGGGCAGGTGGGCGGCTGGAACCTGTCGCGCTTTCGCCTGCCGGCGCTGGACGCGATCTACGACCGCCTGGCCGTGATGCCGGACGGCCCGGAGCGCGGCATGCTGTTCGAGCAGGCCAAGAAGCTGGCGGTGGCCTACATGCCCTACAAAGTGCGCTGGCATGGGGTGGCGGTCGACCTGATCCGCCGCCAGGTGACGGGATACCGGCGCCCGGCCTTCTGGCCCGACCAGTGGCACATGGTGGACGTGGCGCCGGGTCCGCCGCCTGCGTGAACCGTGCCGACGTGAGCGGGGCGGGACCTCAGAGCTTGAAGTCGTAGTCGATCACCAGCGGCGCGTGGTCCGAGAAGCGCTGCTCGAGGTAGATGTGCTCGTGCCGAGCCTTCTTCGCGATTGCCGGCGTGGCCAGGTGGTAGTCGAGCCGCCAGCCCACGTTCTTGGCCCAGGCCTGGCCGCGGTTGCTCCACCATGTGTACTGCTCGGGGTGCGGGTTGAGCGTGCGGAACACGTCGACCAGGCCGATGGTGTCGAGCAACTCGGTCATCCAGGCGCGCTCCTCGGGCAGGAAGCCGCTGTTCTTCTGGTTGCTCTTCCAGTTCTTGAGGTCGATCTCCTTGTGGGCGATGTTGACGTCGCCCACAAGGATGAACTCGCGCTCGGCCTTGAGCCTCGTGAGGTGCGGCGCCATCAGCGCCAGGAAGCGGAACTTGGCCTGCTGGCGCTCCTCGCCGCTGGAACCGCTGGGAAAGTAGCAGCTGATGACGGAGAGCCTGCGCTTCGGAGTGTCGAAACGCGCCTCGACATAGCGCCCCTCGGCGTCGAACTCCGGGTGGCCGATGCCGGTGATCACCGCGCTGGGCGTCTGGCGGGTGTACAGGCCAACGCCGGAGTAGCCCTTCTTGTCGGCGAAGTGGAAGTGTCCCTTCAGTCCTGCCACGACATCGAAGCGACCCCTCACATCGACCTCCTGGGCCTTGATTTCCTGCACCCCCATACAATCGGCCGCCACGCCTTCGGCCCAGGCCTCGAAGCCCTTGGTCGCCGCCGAGCGGATGCCGTTCAGATTGAGCGTGACGAGACGGAACACGAGAGAGCCTCCGATGACGACGAGCCCCGCCACCGACCCCCTGGCCCAGGACTTCGTGAGGTTTGCGGTCGACGCCGGCGTGTTGCGCTTCGGCGAGTTCAAGACCAAGGCGGGCCGACTGTCACCCTACTTCTTCAATGCCGGCCTGTTCGACGACGGCGCCAAGCTCGGCCGCCTGGCGGAATTCTATGCACGCCGCCTGATGGCGTCCGGACTTCAGTTCGACATGCTCTTCGGCCCTGCTTACAAGGGCATCACCCTGGCGGCCGCGGTGGCCATCGAGCTGGCGCGGCTGGGGCGCAACGTGCCCTTCGCCTACAACCGCAAGGAAGCAAAAGATCACGGCGAGGGTGGTACGCTGGTCGGCGCGAAGGTGGTCGGCCGCGTTCTCATCATCGACGACGTGATTTCCGCAGGAACCTCGGTGCGCGAATCCATCTCCATCATCCAGGCCGTGGGGGCGGTGCCCTGCGGCGTGGCCATCGCGCTGGATCGGCAGGAAAAGGCCACCGAGGGAGGCGTCGACGCATCCTGGTCGGCTGTGCAGTATGTCCAGCAACAGCTCGGTCTGGAAGTGGCGGCGATTGCGACGCTTTCAGACTTGCTGCAATACTTGAAGTCGACGGCCGACACTGGCTTGGCAGCCCATTTCGGCGCCGTGGCGGCCTACCGCGAACGATACGGAGTCTGAATGCAACCCTCGGCCATGGCCCGTCTGATCACCACCGCCGGCGTGCTGGCGGCGGCGGCCATGTCGGCCCCTGCCGCGGGGCTGCCGCCTTCGGGCAAAGCGGGGGCGATCTACAGCTGCATCGACGCGAACGGCAAGCGGCTCACCTCGGACCGACCGATTGCCGAATGTGCCAGCCGCAACCAGCGCCTGCTCAATGCCGACGGTTCGGTGCGCCAGATCGTGCCGCCGGTGCCGACCGCCGACGAGCGCGCCGCGATCGAGGCGCGCCAGCAGGAAGAGGCACTGGCACGCGCGATGCAGCGCGAGGCCAGCCGGCGTGACCGCAACCTGCTGCAGCGCTTCCCGAACGAAGCGGCGCACAACAAGGCGCGCCAAGCCGCGCTGGAAGACACGCGCAAGGGCCTGCGCGTCTCTGAGTCGCGACTCGAGACGCTGGAGAAGGAGCGCAAGCCGCTGATGGACGAGCAGGAGTTCTACATCGGCAAGCAACTGCCGCTCAAGCTCAGACAGGCGATCGACGCCAACGATGCAGCCACCGAAGCGCAGAGCAGCCTGATCCAGAACCAGAAGGCCGAGATCGTTCGCATCAACAAGCTCTATGACGACGAGCTCGAGCGGCTGCGCAAGCTCTGGGGCGGTGCTCAGCCCGGCTCGATGGGCGTGATCGCCTCCAGCGAGGCGGCCTCGGCGCCGGGCAAGACCGCCAGGCCTTGATCGCCTGCCGGCTCAGGACAACTTCTTCTTCAGCAGCTCGTTGACCTGGGCCGGGTTGGCCTTGCCCTTGGTCGCCTTCATCGCCTGGCCGACCAGCGCGTTGAAGGCCTTGTCCTTGCCGGCACGGTATTCCTCCACCGATCTGGTGTTTGCCGCCAGCACCTCGTCGAGAATGCGCTCGAGTTCGCCGCTGTCGGACATCTGCTTCAGTCCCTTGGCCTCGATGATCGCGTCGACCTCGCTGCCGGCACCGGTCCACAGCGCGTCGAACACCTGCCGGGCGCCGTTGTTGGAGATCGTGCCGTCGACGATGCGGCCGACCATCGCCGCGAGCTGCACCGCAGTCACCGGGCTGGATTCGATGCCGCGGTCCTCGGCATTGAGCCGCCGCGACACCTCGCCCATCAGCCAGTTGGCCACCAGCTTGGGCTGGCCGCAGGCCTTCGCGGCGGTCTCGAAGAAGGCCCCCATCGCCTTGCCCTGCGTCATCATCGCTGCGTCGTAGGCGGGCAGGCCGTAGTCGCTCTGGAAACGCTGCGCCATCAGACGCGGCAGTTCGGGCATCTCCGACTTCACGCGCTCGATCCACTGCGGCGCGATCACCAGCGGCGGCAGGTCGGGGTCGGGGAAGTAGCGGTAGTCATGCGCGTCTTCCTTGGTGCGCATCGCCCGCGTCTCGCCGCTGTCGGGGTCGAACAGCACGGTAGCCTGCTGCACCTGGCCGCCGTCCTCGATCAGGTCGATCTGCCACTGCACCTCGAAGTCGATGGCCTGCTGCAGGAATTTGAAGCTGTTCAGGTTCTTGATCTCGCGGCGCGTGCCGAAGGGCGCGCCGGGCCGGCGCACCGAGACGTTGGCATCGCAGCGGAACGAGCCCTCCTGCATGTTGCCGTCGCAGATGTCGAGCCACACCACGAGGGCATGCAGCGCGCGCGCGTAGGCAGCGGCCTCGGCGCTGCTGCGCATATCGGGCTCGGTGACGATCTCCAGCAGCGGCGTGCCGGCGCGGTTCAGGTCGATGCCGGTCTGCCCGTGGTAGTCCTCGTGCAGCGACTTGCCGGCGTCCTCCTCGAGGTGGGCGCGCGTCAGGTGCACGACATGGCGGGTCTCGCCGATGAAGAACTCGACCTCGCCGCCCTGCACGACCGGAATCTCGTACTGGCTGATCTGGTAACCCTTGGGCAGGTCGGGATAGAAGTAGTTCTTGCGCGCGAAGATCGACAGCGGTGCCACCTTGGCGCCGACGGCCAGGCCGAAGCGGATGGCGCGCTCGACCGCGCCGCGGTTCATCACTGGCAGCGTGCCGGGCAGCGCCAGGTCGACGGGTGAGGCCTGCGTGTTCGGCGCGGCGCCGAACTGCGTGCTCGAGCCGCTGAAGATCTTCGAGCGCGTGGACAGCTGGGCGTGGGTCTCCAGTCCGATGACGACCTCGTAGCCGCGGATGAGTTTGGAGCTGCTCATGGGGTTCAGAATCCGCTGGGCACGCGCGCGTGCCAGTCGGTCGCCTGCTGGAAGGCGTGCGCGGCGTGCAGCAGCGTGCCTTCCTGGAAGTAGTTGCCGATCAGTTGCAGGCCGACAGGCATGCCGGCTTCGCCGAATCCCGCGGGCACGCTCATGCCCGGCAGGCCGGCCAGGCTGGCCGGCAGCGTGAAGATGTCGGCGAGGTAGGCCGCCACCGGGTCGTCGCCCTGCGCGCCGATCTTCCAGGCCACGCTGGGCGCCACCGGTCCGGCAATCACGTCGCATTGCGTGAAGCAGCGCTGGAAGTCGTCGGCGATCATGCGGCGCAGCTTCTGCGCCTGCAGGTAGTAGGCGTCGTAGTAGCCATGGCTGAGCACGTAGGTGCCGATCATGATGCGGCGCTTCACCTCGGGGCCGAAGCCTTCGCTGCGGCTCTTCTTGTACATGTCCAGCAGGTCGGTGTACTTCGCGGCGCGATGACCGTAGCGCACGCCGTCGAAGCGCGACAGGTTCGAGCTGGCCTCGGCCGGCGCGATGATGTAGTAGACGGGGATCGAGAGCTCGGTGCGCGGCAGGCTGACGTCGACCAGCGTCCCTCCGAGCTGCTCGAGTTCGGCCAGTGCGGCACGCACCGCGCCGTTCACGTCGGCAGCCAGCGCGGCAGGGAAGAACTCCTTCGGCAGGCCGATGCGAAGCCCGGCCAGCGGCTTGGCCGCGCTCGCGCCCTCGCGCGAGGCGAGCATCTGGGCGTGGAAGTCCTGTGGCGGGCGCGGCGCGCTGGTCGAGTCGCGCTCGTCGAAGCCGCTCATCGCCGCGAGCAGCAGTGCGCAGTCGGCCGCCGAGCGCGCCATCGGCCCGGCCTGGTCGAGGCTGGAGGCGAAGGCCACCATGCCGTAGCGCGAGCACACGCCGTAGGTCGGCTTGATGCCGGTGATGCCGGAGAAGCTTGCAGGCTGGCGGATCGAGCCGCCAGTGTCGGTGCCGGTGGCGGCGGGCAGCAGGCGCGCCGCCACCGCCGCGGCCGAGCCGCCCGAAGAGCCGCCCGGCACGCGGCTCGTGTCCCAGGGATTGCGCACCGGACCGAAGGCCGAGTTCTCGTTGGCCGAGCCCATCGCGAATTCGTCGCAGTTGAGCTTGGCCAGCGTCACCGCACCGGCCTGTGCCAGGCGAGCCACGACCGTGGCATCGAAGGGGCTGCGGTAGCCCTCCAGCATCTTCGAGCCGGCCGTGGTGGGCAGCTCGGCGCTGACGAAGATGTCCTTGTGCGCGATCGGCACGCCCAGCAGCGGGCCTGATTCGCCCGCGGCGCGGCGCGCGTCGGCCGTTGCAGCTTGTTTCAACGCACCGTCGCTGTCGCTGGCGAGCACGGCGCCCAGCGACGCGTGGGCCGCCATGCGCTCGAGCAACGCGGTGCAGGCCTCGACGCTGGAGACCTCGCGCGACGCCAGCGCTTGGCCCAGTTCGGCCACGCCCATCTCGTGCAGGGCCTTCATTCGATCACCTTCGGCACGAGGAACAGGCCGTCCTCCACTGCGGGCGCGCTGCGCTGGTTGAGTGCGCGCTGGTCCGTCTCGGTGACGATATCGTCGCGCAGCCGCAGGATGACTTCCTGCACCGCCGACAGCGGCGTGTACAGCGGCTCGACGCCGGTGGTGTCGACCGCGCTCATCTGCTCGACGATGGAGAAGAAGCCATTCAGCTGGGTGAGCAGCGATGCCTGCTCGCCGGCGGAGAGTTCCAGTCGGGCGAGGTGGGCGATGCGGCTCACGTCTTGCGGGGTGAGGGCCATGGACGCTCAGGCGGAAACAGGGTGAAAACACGCGGCCTGCACCCCGGTGGAGGCAGGCCGATCAGTTATTATCCCCGGTTATCCACAAGCCCTTGCGCAGCCCATCCCGCCTTGGTTTGCGGGGACTTCAGGAACGACACCGACAACCCCAATCGACCGCAGCGCCGCGCCCAGACCCAATGGTCGGGCGGTATGCCGGCCGAGATCTCCCCATACCATGTTCGGATCTTTTCGTCGCTACTTCTCGACGGACCTGGCCATCGACCTGGGCACGGCCAACACGCTGATCTATGTGCGTGGCAAGGGCATCGTGCTCGACGAGCCGTCCGTTGTCGCCATCCGCCACGAAGGCGGGCCCAACGGCAAGAAGACCATCCAGGCGGTCGGCGCCGAGGCCAAGGCCATGCTCGGCAAGGTGCCCGGCAACATCGAGGCGATTCGCCCGATGAAGGACGGCGTGATCGCCGACTTCACCGTCACCGAGCAGATGCTCAAGCAGTTCATCAAGATGGTCCATCCGCGCTCCGTCCTGAGGCCGAGCCCGCGCATCATCATCTGCGTGCCCTGCGGATCCACCCAGGTGGAGCGGCGTGCGATTCGCGAATCGGCGCTGGGTGCCGGCGCGAGCGAGGTCTACCTGATCGAGGAGCCGATGGCCGCGGCGATCGGCGCGGGATTGCCGGTGTCCGAGGCATCCGGTTCGATGGTGGTCGACATCGGCGGCGGCACCACCGAGGTCGGCGTGATCTCGCTGGGCGGCATGGTCTACAAGGGTTCGGTGCGCGTCGGCGGCGACAAGTTCGACGAGGCGATCATCAACTACATCCGCCGCAACTACGGCATGCTGATCGGCGAGCCGACGGCGGAGGCGATCAAGAAGCAGATCGGTTCCGCCTTCCCCGGCTCCGAGGTCAAGGAGATGGAAGTCAAGGGGCGCAACCTCTCCGAGGGCGTGCCGCGCAGCTTCACCATCTCTTCCAACGAGATCCTCGAAGCGCTGACCGATCCGCTGAACCAGATCGTCTCCAGCGTGAAGAACGCACTGGAGCAGACGCCGCCGGAGCTCGGTGCCGACATCGCCGAGCGCGGCATGATGCTCACCGGTGGCGGTGCGCTGCTGCGCGACCTTGACCGCCTGCTCGCCGAGGAGACCGGCCTGCCGGTGCTCGTCGCCGAGGATCCGCTGACCTGCGTGGTGCGCGGCTGCGGCATGGCGCTGGAGCGCATGGAGCGGCTCGGCGCGATCTTCACCTCCGAGTGAACGGCATGACCCTCGCCGAGCCGGCACGTGCCCCACGTGGCCGGCTTCGTCGCTTCTGAAGACCGCTTGCGCAGTACCCGGCCATGCCCCTTGGCACCCTCGACCGGACCCCGCCGCCCTTTTTCCGCCAGGGCACGTCGGCCCTCACCAAGCTGACCATCTTCTCGGCGTTGGCGCTGTTCCTGATGGTGGCCGACACGCGCTTCCAGCTCACCCGGACGCTGCGGGCCGTGATCGCGACCGTCCTGCACCCCGTCGAGCGCGCATTGCTGGTGCCGGTGGCGGCGTGGCAGGGCGGCAGCGACTACCTGCTCGGCTTGCAGCGCGCGCTGGCCAACGAGGAGGTAGCGCGGCGCGACCTCGCGCGACAGGCCGAGCGCGCGTCGCGTGTCGAGCAGCTGCAGGCGGAGAACCAGCGGTTGCGTGCGCTGCTCGAACTGCGCCCCGCGCTCGCCGTGCGCTCGATGGCCGCCGAGGTGCTCTACGATGCGCCCGACCCGTTCTCGCGCAAGGTGGTCATCGACCGCGGCGCGACGCACGGCGTGGCGATCGCCTCGCCCGTCATCAACGATGCCGGCGTGCTGGGCCAGGTGACGCGTGTCTACCCGCTGTCGTCCGAGGTGACGCTGCTGGCCGACAAGGACGCCGCCATCCCCGTGCTGAACACGCGCAACCAGCTGCGCAGCGCCGCCTTCGGCGTGCGCAACGGCATGGAGCTGCGCTTCATGGCGGGCAATGCCGACGTGCAGGTGGGTGACCTGCTGAGCACATCGGGCGTCGACGGGGTCTACCCGCCGGGCCTTCCGGTGGCCAAGGTGACGCTGGTCGATCGCAAGATCGACACCAGCTTCGCGCGCATCCTGCTCGAGCCGGTGGCCTCGCCCGACGCGGTGCGCCATGTGCTGGTGCTCGAGCCCGTCGGCCTGCAGATGCCGCCCAAGCCGGAGGCGGAGCCCGACGAGGCGTCCAAACCGGCGCCGAAGAAGGGGGCGCGCCGATGATCACGCCCGCGACACGGGAGCGCGCGTCATGATCATGCCGCGTGGGGACACCCTGCTGCTGCCGGCGAACCCGCTGTTCGTCTGGCTGACGCTGGTGGTCGCCTTCCTGCTCAACCTGGTGCCGCTGGGCCGCGTGCCGGCGATGCCGGACTTCCTGGCCGTGGTGCTGGTGTTCTGGAACGTGCACCAGACGCGCCGCGTCGGGGTCGGCGCGGCCTTCCTGTTCGGCCTGCTGATGGACGTTCACGACGGCGCGGTGCTCGGCCAGCACGCCCTGTCCTACACGCTGCTGAGCTACTTCGCGACCACCATCCACCGGCGGCTGCTGTGGTTTGCCGTGCCGTCGCAGGCGGTGCAGATCCTGCCGTTGTTCTTCGCGGCGC
Source organism: uncultured Piscinibacter sp. (assembly GCF_937952055.1). Classification (GTDB taxonomy): domain Bacteria; phylum Pseudomonadota; class Gammaproteobacteria; order Burkholderiales; family Burkholderiaceae_C; genus Piscinibacter. Next base: position 9,874 of record NZ_CALFYO010000015.1, on the reverse strand, counting down.
ACCTCGTGGCGCTGGTCGTGCGCATGCTCGCTGGCGGCATGTTCCCCGGATGGGAGCTGCTGCTGGCGCCGGTGTTCGAGGCGCTCTTGTGGCCTTTGGTCACATGGGTGCTGCTCGCACCGCAGCGCCGACCGCCCGATCCGGACGAAAATCGTCCACTGTGATGACGACCCACCGCTTCCCGAGTGCGGCAGGCCACTCCCGCGATGGGGAGCGGCGCGGCGCCCGGCCTGCGCGCTGTCACGCTGACCATGACTGAAATCAGGAACGTCGAGCAGGAGCTGGCGCGGTTCAACCTGCGCCTGCTGGCCGCAGCCGTCTTCGTGCTGTTCGGCTTCGTGCTGCTGGCCGCCCGTCTGGTGCACCTGCAGGTGTTCAAGCACGAGGAATTGTCGACGCAGGCCGAAAACAACCGCATCGCGGTGGTGCCGATCGTCCCCAATCGCGGCCTCATCGTCGACCGCAACGGCATCGTGCTCGCCAACAACTACTCGGCCTACACGCTGGAGATCACGCCGTCCAAGGCCGGCGAACTCGAGCCGCTGATCGACAGCCTCGCCCAGGTGGTCGAGATCCAGTCGCGCGACCGCAAGCGCTTCAAGAGGCTGATGGAGGAGAGCAAGAGCTTCGAGTCGCTGCCGATCCGCACCAAGCTCAGCGACGACGAGGTGGCGCGCTTCACCGCGCAGCGCTTCCGCTTCCCGGGCGTCGACATCAAGGCGCGGCTGTTTCGCAACTACCCCCTCGGCGAGACCGGCAGCCACCTGCTGGGCTACATCGGCCGCATCAACCAGGCGGAAAAGGAAGTCATCGACGATGCCGAGGATGCCGCCAACTACCGCGGCACCGAATACATCGGCAAGCTCGGCGTCGAGCAGAGCTACGAGGCCGAGCTGCACGGCACCACCGGCTTCGAGGAGGTCGAAACCAGTGCCGGCGGGCGTCCGGTGCGGCGCCTGAAGAGCAACCCGGCCACGCCGGGCAACAAGCTGGTGCTGTCGATCGACATCCGCCTGCAGGCGCTGGTCGAGGAACTGTTCGGTGACCGCCGCGGCGCGCTGGTCGCGCTCGACCCGCGCAACGGCGAGGTGCTCGCCTTCGTCAGCAAGCCGACCTTCGACCCCAACCTCTTCGTCGACGGCATCGACCACGAGAGCTGGAAGGAGCTCAACGAGTCGATCGACAAGCCGCTGCTGAACCGGGCGCTGCGTGGCACCTATCCGCCGGGATCGACCTTCAAGCCCTTCATGGCGATCGCCGCGCTGAACACCGGCAAGCGCAGCCCGAACCAGGTGATCTTCGACGGCGGCACCTTCCAGTTCGGCAATCACACCTTCCGCAGCCACGGCGACCACGGCCTCGGGCCCGTCGACATGGTGCGCAGCATCGTCAAGTCGAGCAACGTCTACTACTACTCGCTGGCCAACGAGATGGGCGTGGACCTGATGCACGATCAGCTCGAACCGTTCGGCTTCGGGCGCAAGACCGGCATCGACGTGGAAGGCGAGGTCACCGGGCTGCTGCCGTCCACCGAATGGAAGCGCAAGGCCTACAAGAAGCCCGAGCAGCAGAAGTGGTACGCCGGGGAAACCATCTCGCTGGGCATCGGCCAGGGCTACAACAACTTCACCATGCTGCAGTTGGCCAGCGCCACGGCCACGCTGGTTTCCGGCGGACAGCGCTACATGCCGCGCCTGGTGCGCGAGATCGAGGACGTGACCACCGGCGCGCGCCGCGTGATGGCCAACGAAGCGCTTCCGCCGCTGCCGCTCAAGCCCGAGCATGTCGAGCTGATCAACCGCGCGCTGCACGGCGTGACGCAGGAGGGCACCTCGGTGCGTTCCTTCATGGGCGCGCCCTACAAGAGCGGCGGCAAGACCGGCACCGCGCAGGCGGTGGGCATCAGGCAGAACGAGAAGTACAACGCCTCCAAGCTCGAGGAGCACAAGCGCGACCACTCGCTGTACATGGCGTTTGCGCCGCTGGAGGCTCCGACCATCGCGATGGCCATCGTGGTCGAGAACGCCGGTTTCGGCTCGGAGGCCGCGGCGCCGATCACGCGCCGCGTGTTCGACTATGTGCTCACCGGCGTGCTGCCGAGCCCGGAAGACATCGCGCTGACGCGGGAGGGCAAGTCCGGCGCTCCGATCGGCAAGCCGCGGCCGGTCAACGAGGTGCCGCTGCCTGGCGCTGCAGCGGTGGCGCCGATGGCCGCCTCGAACCAGCAGGTGGCGCAGCGGTCGGCCGCGGACGAGGAGGCGGCCCGATGAGCGCGACCAGCCGGCCGGCACCGATGAACGTCGCCTTCGAGCAGCCCTCGCTCTGGCAGCGCATCGCGCCGGTGTTCACCGGCTTCGACGGACCCCTGTCCCTGGCGATCCTGCTCCTTGCCGGTGCCGGGCTGCTGACCATGTACTCGGTCGGCTTCGACCACGGCACGCGCTTCGTCGACCACGGCCGCAACATGCTGATCGCCTTCGCGATCCTCTTCATCGTCGCCCAGGTGCCGCCGCAGCGGCTGATGTCGCTGGCCGTGCCGCTGTACGTGCTCGGTGTGGCCCTGCTGGTGGCCGTGGCGCTGTTCGGCATCACCAAGAAGGGCGCGACGCGCTGGCTCAACATCGGCGTCGTCGTCCAGCCCAGCGAGATGCTGAAGATCGCCGTGCCGCTGATGCTCGCCTGGTGGTTCCAGCGCCGCGAAGGCCAGTTGCGCGCGCCCGACTTCCTCGTCGCGGGCGTGCTGCTGGCGCTGCCGGTGGGGCTGATCATGAAGCAGCCCGACCTGGGAACCGCCATCCTGGTGCTTTCCGCCGGCCTGTACGTGATCTTCTTCGCCGGCCTGTCGTGGCGGCTGATCATCCCGGTCCTGATGCTGGGCGCAGTGGCCGTCACGGCGCTGGTGCTGTCGGGTGACCGCATCTGCGAGTCCGACGTGAAGTGGCCGGTGCTGCGCGACTACCAGAAGCATCGCGTCTGCACGCTGCTCGACCCTTCCAAGGATCCGCTCGGCAAGGGCTTCCACACGCTGCAGGGCATGATCGCCATCGGTTCCGGCGGTATCGAGGGCAAGGGCTTCATGAAGGGCACGCAGACGCACCTGGAATTCATCCCGGAGCGCACCACCGACTTCATCTTCGCGGGCTTCTCGGAAGAGTTCGGTCTGGTCGGCTGCATCGGCCTGCTGATCGGCTTCACCTTCCTGATCTTCCGCGGCCTGATGATCGCCGCCGGCGCGCCGACCCTGTTCGGCCGGCTGCTGGCTGGCGCGATCACGCTGAGCTTCTTCACCTACGCATTCGTGAACATGGGCATGGTCAGCGGCATCCTGCCGGTGGTGGGCGTGCCCCTGCCCTTCATCAGCTATGGCGGCACGGCGATGGTGACGCTGGGGCTGGGACTGGGCATTCTGATGTCGATCGCGAAGAGCCGGCGGCTCGTCCAGACATGACGGCGCGCGTCGCCGTCATCGGCATCGGCAACATGGGCCTGGGGATGGCGCTGCGGCTGCGCGACCGCGGCTTCGGCGTGGCCGTGCGCGACATCGACGCGGCGCGCGAGGCGCTGGCGCGGGCCGAGGGCCTGGCGGTGCACGACTCGCCGGCCGCAACGGCCGAAGGGGCGCGCTGCGCGATCGTCGCCGTGGTCGACGCGGTGCAGTCCGAGGCGGTGCTGTTCGGTGAGCGCGGTCTGTCCGATGCGCTGCCTCACGGTGCCGCCGTGCTGCTGTGCCCGACGATCGCGCCGCGCGACACCGAGGCGATCGCCGAGCGGTTGCTCGCGCGGGGGCTTGTGCCCGTCGATGCGCCGATGTCCGGCGGACCGGCCCGCGCGCGCGACGGCACGATGAGCCTGATGGTCGCCTGTGCCGACGCGGTGTTCGAGCAGCAGCGCGACGTGATCGAGTCGCTGTCGAGCGCCGTCTTCCGGCTCGGCACGCGTCTCGGCGACGGTGCGCGCACCAAGCTCGTCAACAACCTGCTCGCCGGCATCAACCTCGCCGGCGCGGCCGAGGTGCTGGCGCTGGCCGAACGCGCCGGTCTCGACCCGGCGCGTACTCTGGACGTGATCGAGCGCTCCAGCGGACAGAGTTGGATCGGCTCCGACCGGCTGCGCCGCGCTATCGCCGGCGATCTCGCGCCGCGCGCCCACACCACGCTGCTGAACAAGGACACGCACCTGGCGCTGGCCATGGCGGCGCAACTGCAAATGGCCACGCCGGTCGGCGAGCAGGCGGCGGCGCTGTTCGCGCGCGCCTGCGACAGCGGCTTCGGGTCGCTCGACGACGCCAGCCTGTTCGAGCTGCTACGCCGCCGCTGAATCGGGCGATGTCGCCGCGCCGGCATTCGCGGCTGGGAAGCGCAGCGTGAAGCGCGCACCCGGGCCGAAGGCAGCGCCGCCCTGATCGCTCAGCCCCGGGCGATGACGCAGGTTGGCATCTTCCAGCTGGATCTGCGCGCCATGCTGGGAGGCGATCTCACGCACGATGGCCAGGCCCAGTCCGCTGCCGTCGACGTCGGTGCCCAGCGTGCGGTAGAAGGGCCTGAACACCTTCTCGCGCTCGGCCGGCGGAATGCCGGGACCGGAGTCCTCGACCTGCAGCACGACGACCTGGCCGAACGGATCGTCGACGATGCGCACCGTCACCGTGCCGCCAGCCGGCGTGTACTGCAGCGCGTTGTCCACGAGGTTGCGGATCAGCTCGCGCAGCAGCAGTGCGTGACCGCTGACCAGCGCGCCCTTGCCCGATGCCGCGCCCCGGCCGGTCTCCGGGCCTTCGTAGCCGAGGTCGATGCGCTTCTCCAGGGCGCGCGGCACGAAGTCGCGCACCGTCTCGGTGGCCAGGCGGGCGAGGTTGACGGTCTGGCGCGGCATCTGCTGGCCCTGGTCCTCGGCACGTGCCATCGCCAGCAGCTGGTTGACCATGTGCGCGGCGCTCTGGCTGGAGTGGGCGATCTGCTGCAGCGACTTCTTCAGCGCCTGCGGGTCACGCTCGCCGGCATCGATCTCCCGCTGCGCCAGCTCGGCCTGCGTGCGCAGTCCGGCCAGCGGCGTCTTCAGCTGGTGCGCTGCGTCGGCGAGGAAGTGCTTCTGCGCGCCGATCGACTGGTCCAGCCGTGCCAGGAGGTCGTTGATCGCACGCACCAGCGGCGACACCTCCTCGGGCGCGTCGCGCTCGTCGATCGGCGACAGGTCGCTGCTGTCGCGACGGCGGATGCGCTGCTGCAGTTCGTTGAGCGGCGAGATGCCGCGAACCAGCGCCAGCCAGACCAGCAGCACGGCCATCGGCAGGATGACGAACTGCGGCAGGATCACGCCCTTGATGATCTCGGTGGCCAGCCGCGATCGCTTGCCGAGCGTCTCGGCCACCTGCACCAGGGCCATCGGCGGCTCGCCGGAGCGGCCGGGCAGGGCGATCCACACGTAGGCGATGCGCAGGTTGTCGCTGTCCATTTCGCCGTCGCGAAAGCGCACCTCGTCGGGAACGACAGGTTCGTCCTCCGGTGGCAGCGGCAGGCTGCGCTCGCCGCTGAGCAGTTCGCCGCGCAGGCCCAGCACCTGGTAGTAGATGTCGTCCGCCTCGTCGGTGTGCAGCAGTTCGGAGGCGCCAGCGGGCAGCGTGAACTCGGCCGTGCGCGTGCCGTCGCCGGCCTGGCGCAGCTCCACCTGCTTGGCCAAGGTGCGCGTCATCTCGCCGAGCTCGCGGTCGAAGGGCTTGTGGGCGATGCCTTGCGCCACCAGCCAGGTCAGTGCCACGCTCATCGGCCACAGCAGCAGCAGCGGCGCGAGCATCCAGTCGAGGATCTCGCCAAAGAGGGAGCGCTGTTCCTTCTTGGTCGCGGGCATGGGCGCTCAGGATAGCGCCGCATCGCGCGGGCTCTGACGGCTCAAGCGGAGATCTTTTCCAGGCAGTAGCCCAGTCCGCGTACCGTCGCGATGCGCACCGGACCTTGCTCGATCTTCTTGCGCAGGCGGTGGATGTAGACCTCGATGGCGTTGTTGCTGACCTCTTCGCCCCACTCGCAAAGCCGCTCGACGAGCTGGTCCTTGCTGACGAGCCGGCCGGAGCGCTGCAGCAGCACCTCGAGCAGCGACAGTTCGCGTGCCGACAACTCGATCATCTGGTCGTTGATGTAGGCCACCCGACCGGTGGCATCGAAGGTCAGCGGGCCATGCTTGATCACGGTGGAAGCCGTTCCCAGGCCGCGGCGCGTCAGGGCGCGTACGCGCGCCTCCAGCTCCTGCAGCGAGAAAGGCTTGGCCATGTAGTCGTCGGCGCCCAGATCCAGACCCTTGACGCGCTGCTCGACGCTGTCGGCCGCGGTGAGGATCAGCACCGGCACCGAGGAGCCGCGGGCGCGCAGCTTGCGCAACACCTCCAGGCCATGCAGCTTGGGCAGGCCGAGGTCGAGGATGAGCAGGTCGAACTCGTGGGAGGCGAGCGCAGCGTCGGCCTCGGTACCGCTGCTCACCCGGTCCACCGCATAGCCACCGTTGCGCAGGGAGCGCAGCAGCCCGTCGGCCAGAACTTGATCGTCTTCGGCGACCAGGATGCGCATGAAGTGTCTCCTCGCCGGATCGCGTCCGGCTGTGACCTGCATTGTAGGGATGGGCACACCGGCCGGACACAGGCACTGTACAAACATCCAGCTTTTGCGATAATCACCGTCACTTCCCAGGAGAACGCCGAATGGACGCACCCGTCAAAGCCCTCAATACCGAAAAAGCCAAGGCCCTGCAGGCGGCACTGGCCCAGATCGAGAAGCAGTTCGGCAAGGGCTCGATCATGCGCCTGGGCGAAGGCGAGAAGATCGAGGACATCGAGGTCGTCTCCACAGGCTCGCTCGGGCTGGACATCGCGCTGGGTGTCGGCGGCCTGCCGCGCGGCCGGGTGGTGGAGATCTACGGCCCGGAATCCTCCGGCAAGACCACGCTCACCCTGCAGGTCATCGCCGAGATGCAGAAGCAGGGCGGCACCTGCGCCTTCATCGATGCCGAGCACGCGCTGGACACCGCCTACGCACAAAAGCTCGGCGTGAACCTGCAGGAACTGCTCATTTCGCAACCCGACACCGGCGAGCAGGCGCTCGAGATCGTCGATGCGCTGGTGCGCTCCGGCTCGGTCGACCTGGTCGTCGTCGACTCGGTGGCTGCGCTCACGCCCAAGGCCGAGATCGAGGGCGAGATGGGCGACTCGTTGCCCGGCCTGCAGGCCCGCCTGATGAGCCAGGCGCTGCGCAAGCTGACCGCCACGATCAAGAAGACCAACACCATGGTCATCTTCATCAACCAGATCCGCATGAAGATCGGCGTGATGTTCGGCAGCCCTGAAACCACCACCGGTGGCAATGCGCTGAAGTTCTATGCCTCCGTGCGCCTCGACATCCGCCGCATCGGCTCGATCAAGAAGGGCGAGGAGGTCATCGGCAACGAGACCAAGGTCAAGGTCGTCAAGAACAAGGTCTCGCCGCCGTTCAAGACGGCCGAGTTCGACATCCTCTACGGTCAGGGCATCAGCCGCGAAGGCGAGATCATCGACATGGGCGTCACCAACAGGATCCTCGAGAAGAGCGGCGCCTGGTACGCCTACAACGGCGAGAAGATCGGCCAGGGCAAGGACAACGCCCGCGAGTTCCTGCGCGAGAACCCTGAGATCGCCCACGAGATCGAGAACAAGGTGCGCGAGGCGGTGGGCATTCCGCTGCTGCCGGGCAGCGACGCCGCAGAGTGAAACCGGCGCCGCGCTCGCTGAAGGCGCGGGCGCTGCAGTGGCTGGCCCAGCGCGAGCACAGCCGTGCGGAGATGCAGCGTAAATTGCTGCCGCACGCACGCGCCTTGGCGGCGCAGGCGCGAGCCGGGGGGGAAGGCCGTGCCGCGATCGAGGCGCCAGATCCCCATGAGGTGATGACCCGCGTGACCGAGGTGCTCGACTGGCTGGAAGCCAACCGCTACCTTTCGCAGCAGCGCTTCGCCGAGTCGCGCATCCACGCCCGCGCGGCACGCCACGGCAACCTGCGCATCCAGCAGGAACTCGCCCAGCACGGCATTGCGCTCGACGCGACATCGGCCCAGGCCCTTCAGGCCAGCGAGTTCGGGCGTGCCCGCGAGGTCTGGGGCCGCAAGTACGACGCGCCTGCGGCCGATGCCGCCGGGCGCGCACGGCAGGCACGTTTCCTTTCCAGCCGCGGCTTCTCGGCCGAGACGGTGCGTCGCGTGCTGCGTGCCGCCGGCGCGCCGCTCGACGAAGACTGATCCTGCCGGCTGCGGCGGCTGCCAGCCAGCCGTCAGCTTTGGTGCAACGCAGCATGCTACATTCCGCGGCGTTTGCGCTGGTTACGGTGGAGTGACAGCCCCGCTTGGAGCAGCGCCCGACAGCCACTGCACCCACCGTTTCTCCTCCCATGGCTCTGCCGCCCGCCGCGCCCGAGCGACAGCTCAAGCACCGCCGCAGCATCGACGTTCACGTCTATGCGCGCGGCAATGGCCTGTGGGAGGTCGATGCCGAGATCCGAGACGTCAAGACGCGCGACGCCCAGCTCGCCGGCGGCATCCGCAAGGCAGGCGATCCCATCCACGACATGCTGCTGCGCCTCGTCGTCGACGAGCGGCTCAACATCGTCGAGGCCGGTTCCGAAACGCGCTGGATGCCCTACCCCGGACACTGCGACGACCATGGGGACGCCTACCAGGCCCTTGCGGGACTGAACCTGCTGAAGGGCTTCCGGGCCGCCGTCAAGGAGCGACTGGGCGGCAGCATCGGCTGCACCCACCTTACCGAGCTGACGCAGGTGCTGCCCACCGCGGTGATCCAGGCCTTCGCCGGCGAAGTCATCGACACCCGCGAAGACAGCGAGCACCAGCCCTTCCAGATCGACCGCTGCCACGCCTTGCGCTCCGACGGTGCGGCCGTGAAACTCTTCTACCCGCGCTGGTACCGGGGGGCCGTCGACCCCGCAGCCGTTCCCACCCCTCTAGAAACCTAGGCAAGCGAGACCCTCATGAAGATCCACGAGTACCAGGGCAAGGAAATCCTGCGCCAGTTCGGCGTTCCGGTGCCGCGCGGCTATCCGGCCTTCAGCGTGCACGAAGCGACGGAAGCCGCGCAGAAGCTGGGCGGTCCGGTCTGGGTGGTGAAGGCGCAGATCCACGCCGGCGGCCGCGGCAAGGGCGGCGGCGTGAAGCTGGCCAAGTCGCTGGACGACGTGAAGGCGTTGGCCGGTCAGATCCTCGGCATGCAGCTCAAGACGCACCAGACCGGCCCCGAGGGCCAGAAGGTGCGCCGCCTGTACATCGAGGAAGGCGCCGACATCAAGAAGGAGTACTACGTCTCGCTGGTCACCGACCGCGCATCGCAGAAGGTCGCCTTCATCGCCTCCAGCGAAGGCGGCATGGACATCGAGGAAGTCGCGCACAGCACCCCCGAGAAGATCATCACCGAGACGATCGATCCGCTGACCGGCCTCGGCGACGCGCAGGCCAAGCAGATTGCCGCGGCCATCGGCCTGCCTGCGGGCTCGCACGCCCAGGCGGTGTCGCTGTTCCAGAACTTGTACCGCTGCTACATGGAGACGGACGCCTCGCTGGTCGAGATCAATCCGCTGAACTGCGACAGCCAGGGCAACCTGATCGCGCTGGACGCCAAGTTCAACTTCGACGCCAACGCACTGTTCCGCCACCCCGAGATCGTCGCCTACCGCGACCTCGACGAAGAGGATCCGGCGGAGATCGAGGCGAGCAAGTTCGACCTCGCCTACATCCAGCTCGACGGCAACATCGGCTGCCTGGTCAACGGTGCCGGCCTCGCGATGGCGACCATGGACACCATCAAGCTGTTCGGCGGCGAGCCGGCCAACTTCCTCGACGTCGGCGGCGGCGC
>NZ_CALFYO010000014.1 GCF_937952055.1 uncultured Piscinibacter sp. | reverse complement strand
TTCGGCACCGCCGGCTGCAACCTCGCCTGCAAGTTCTGCCAGAACTGGGACATCTCGAAGAGCCGTGAGATGGACCGCCTGATGGACGCTGCCTCGCCCGAGCGCATCGCGCACGCGGCGCACGACAGCGGCTGCAAGAGCGTCGCCTTCACCTACAACGACCCGGTGATCTTCGCCGAGTACGCGATGGACGCCGCCGACGCCTGCCACGCCCTCGGCGTGCAGACCGTGGCGGTGACGGCCGGCTACATGCACGCCGAGCCGCGGCGCGCCTTCTACGCCAAGATGGACGCCGCCAACGTCGACCTGAAGGGCTTCACCGAGGCCTTCTACTTCCAGCAGACCGGCGCCCACCTCGCGCCGGTGCTCGACACGCTGCAATACATCGTGCACGAGACCGGCTGCTGGCTGGAGATCACCACCCTGGTGATCCCCGGCCGGAACGACAGCACGGCCGAACTCGAGGCGATGACGCGCTGGGTGGCCGATCACCTCGGACCGCAAGTGCCGCTGCACTTCACCGCCTTCCACCCCGACTACAAGATGACCGACGTGCCGGCCACGCCACTGGCCACGCTGCAGCGCGCGCGCGGCATCGCGCTCGCCAACGGCCTGCGCCACGTCTACACCGGCAACGTGCACGACCGCGAAGGCGGCACGACCTTCTGCAGCGGCTGCGGCGAGGCGCTGATCGAGCGCGACTGGCACGCCGTGGGCCGTTACGCACTGAATGCGGGCGGTGCCTGCCCGCACTGCGACACGCCCCTGGCCGGACGCTTCGGCAGCGCGGCCGGCGGCTTCGGCCGGCGGCGCATTCCGCTGCGCGTGGCGATGCGCTGAGACCCGGACGGGGACCGTCAGTGGTCCTCGATGCGGGTGCCGTTCTCCTCGGCGAGCTCGCCGGTCTCGGCATCGACCCAGTCCGCCAGGCCCAGCTCCTGCTCGGCCTCCTGCAGCGTCTCGCCGGGCTCGATGCTCTCGTCGCCGGCGGCATTCATGTCGTCCAGCGCCTCCTGCACCGTGGCGAAGGGGCCGAACTGCTGGTGACCGTCGGGCGCGAGCCAGTAGTAGCCATCCGGGTGGCGCACCACGCTGCCGTCGTCGGGCAACGACAGATCGGCCAGCGACGCCTCGTCGAAGCCGGGCTCCGGCGGCGTGTTCAGCGTGGCTTTGAGCGACTTCATGGCGATCCCTCTGCTGCGGACAGGCCCATCCTAGTCCCGACACGCCCGTCTGTGTTGGCCTGAATCAAGCTGTCACCCCCCCTGCCGGCACGCCGGCATACTGCGGCGTCACCGAATTGCACGGAGCCCCACCCATGAGCCTGCGTCCGCTGTTCGCACGCCTGCTGATCCTGCTCGCGGCCCTCGCCCTCGCCGGCTGCGCCGCGCTGCAGCCACGCGACCCGCTGCGCGTGGAGGTGGTCGGCATCGAGCCCGCCCCAGGGCAGGGCCTGGAGCTGCGCCTGGCCATCAGGCTGCGCATCCAGAACCCCAACGAGGCTGCGGTCGAATACGACGGCACCGCGCTCGAGCTGGAGGTCAACGGCCAGACGCTGGCCACCGGCGTGAGCGACCAGCGCGGCAGCGTGCCGCGCTACGGCGAGACCATCCTCGTCGTGCCTGTGAGCATCTCGGCGATGAACGCGGTGCGCCAGGCGCTGGTGTTCGCCGACGGCACGACGCGCGAGGCCGTGCCTTACGTGCTGCGCGGCAAGCTCGCCGGCGGCGCCTTCGGTGCCGTGCGCTTCACCAAGGAAGGCTCGATCGCCATCACGGCACTGACCGGCTCACGGCGCTGACGCGCAGGCGCCGAGACGCTCGATCTGACGCCGCGGCAGGCGCTGCAGCGCGCACAGCAGCGCGTGGTCCGCGCCGCCCGGAGACTGCGCCACCAGCGCGGCGTGGCGCTCGCACAGGTCGTGCTGCATGCGCAGCAGCAGCTGCGCGGTGACCTCGGCATCGGCCAGCGCGCGGTGCGCGCGCCCGGCACTGTGCAGGCCATGCCACGCGGCCAGCGTACCGAGGCGGTGGTTGGGCGCCTGCGGATAGAGCCGCCGCGCCAGCAGCAGCGTGCAGGCGAAACGATGCGCATCGTCGGGCACGCAGTCGGCGCGCGCGGCTTCCGCTTCCCAGAAGCCCCGGTCGAAGGCGGCGTTGTGCGCCACCAGCGGGCAGCCTTGGGTGAAACGCATCAGCTCGTGCATCACCGCGCATGCCGGGGGCGCGTCGGCCAGCATCGCGTTGCTGATGCCGGTGAGCTGTTCGATGAACGGCGGAACCCTGGCGCCACTGTTCATCAGGCTCTGGAAGCGACCGACGATGCGACCGCCCGCCACCAGCACTGCCGCCACCTCGGTGGCGCGCGCGCCCTGCGCGGGCGACATGCCGGTGGTCTCGAAGTCGACGACGGCGATGGTCTCGTCGTTCACGGCCACGTTCAGATCGCTCCCACGCAGCCGGGCGCGCCGCAGCGGCAGCGCAGCTTGCCCTCGTGGTGCGTCTCGCCGTAATTCACCGTGATCTCCTCGCCCGGCACGAGCGCGCGCATCGCATAGAACTCGACACGGCCCTGGCGGATGCGCAGCACGGCGTTGGGCTGGCAGGAATGGTTGGTGAAGCGCAGCGGGTCGCTCGAGCGCGAGGCGTCGATCGCGCGCGTCTCGCTCACCTCGACGATCATGATGCGCTGCGCGCCCTTGGCGCGCCGCCGCGCCTCGCGCACGCTGATCGCCTCGCCGCGGATCTCGCCGATCTTGCGCCGCGCCGGCACCTTCTCGCCGGCGAAGGCGCCTTGCCCGTCGATGCGGCTCGGGCGCACCTCGACGGCGAACTTCTGCGGGTCGCTCGGCACGCCCTTGCGGCGCGGCGCGGCCGCGGCCGGGGGCGGCGAGGACAGCGGTTCGAGGCTTGGCATGGCCCGCATTGTCGCGTCAAGACCGGTGGACGGAAGCCGCCGCGTGGCCTGGTGATACGCGAGCGGCGCAGCCGGACATGCTCCACCACGGTTTCGCCCGAGCGCGGCCGCAACCGAGTCGTCCGATACTCCCGGGGCGCCTCTCGCGCCCCGCACCGTGATCCACCTCGACGCCAACGCCACCGCCGCCCCGCTGGGCTGGCCTGCCTTGATCGCCGCGCTGAGGCGCGCCTTCGCCGAAGGCCGCGAGGTGCCGCTGCGCCACACCCACCGCATCGACGACCCGAACGGACCCGGCGGCACGGTGCTGCTCATGCCGGCCTGGCGGGCCGGCCACTACCTCGGCCTGAAGACGGTGACCATCTTCCCCGGCAACAGCGCACGCGGCCTGCCCGGCCTGCATTCGCTGTACACGCTGTTCGACGCGACGACCGGCGTGCCGCTCGCGCAGCTCGACGGCGACGTCGTCACATCACGACGCACCGCCGCGGCGTCGGCGCTGGCGGCCAGCCTTCTGGCGCGGGAAGACGCCTCGCGGCTGCTCGTGCTCGGCAGCGGCCGCGTGGCACGCCTGCTCGCGCCAGCGTTGCGCAGCGTGCGGCCGATCACGCAGGTGCGGGTGTGGAACCACCGCACCGAAGGCGCCGAGTCGCTGGCCACGCAGTGGCGCGCAGAGGGTTTCGATGCGCAGGCCACCGCCGACCTGCCCGCCGCCGTGGCCTGGGCCGACATCGTCAGCTGCGCCACCCTGGCCGCGGCGCCCCTGGTGCGCGGTCCCTGGCTGCGCGAAGGGGTGCACCTCGACCTGATCGGCAGCTTCACGCCGCAGATGCGCGAGAGCGACGCCGAGTGCTTCGCACGCAGCCGCGTGTTCGTGGACACCGAGGAAGCGCTGGCCAAGTCGGGCGACCTGCTCGGTGCGGTGGCCGAGGGCAGCTTCGATGCCGCGCGGCTGCAGGGCACGCTCGCGCAGCTGTGCCGCGGCGAGCGCGGCGGCCGCGCCGGCGCGCGCGAGATCACGCTCTTCAAGGCGGTGGGCAACGCGCTCGAAGACCTCGCCGCGGCCGAGCTGGTGGCCGACGCTATGCTCGCCGCGTGAACGCCACCGACCGCACCTTCCGGCACCACTTCGAAGACTTCACGCCCGGCTCGGTGCGCGAGTCCGGGGGCAAGACCGTCTCGCGCGAAGCCGTGCCCGCCTTCGCACAGGAGTTCGACGCGCAGCCCGTCCACATCGACGACGCGGCCGCCGAGGCCTCGCTGTTCGGCCGCCTGTCAGCCAGCGGGTGGCACACCGGCGCGATGACCATGCGCATGATCTGCGACGGCCACCTGCTCGAGGCGGCCAGCCTCGGCTCGCCGGGCATCGACAGCCTGCGCTGGCTCAAGCCGGTCCACCCCGGCGACACGCTGAGCGTGCGTCTGGAGGTGCTGGAGTCGCGGCCCTTGGGCAGCCGGCCCGACGTGGGCCTGGTGCGCTCGTGCCGGGAGGTGCTGAACCAGGACCGCGAGGTGGTGCTGCGCATGGAGGGCTGGGGCATGTTCCGCCGGCGCCCGTCCGGAGCACACGCATGAGCCGGGCCGGCGTCGAGGCCGTCGCCGAGGCCCTGCTCGCGGCCCGCCGCAGCGGCATGCCCGCCGATGCGACGCCGCTGGCCGATGCGCTGGCCGACGCCGACGAAGCCTACGCCGCGCAGCAACGGGTCGCCGAGACACTGGGCTGGTTCGCCGCCGGCGCGCCGCGCCACTGGAAGTCCGGCGGGCCGGGCCGCACGCAACCGCTGACCCATGCGCCGTTGCCGCCGGCGGGCGTGTGGCGCCACCCGGCCGACGCGTCGCGCTGGCCGATGCACACGCGGCTGGTGGAGTCGGAGGTCGCGCTGCGCCTGGGCCGCGAGGTGGACGCGGCCCTCGCCGCCAGGCTCGACCTGGCCAGCGCCTCGGCGCTGGTCGACGCGATGGCGGTGGCCATCGAGATCGTCGACTCGCGCTGGCAGCAGGGGCTGGCCGCGCCGGCCTTGCTGCGCCTGGCCGACCTCGCTTCGCATGCCGCGCTGGTGCTCGGCCACTGGGTTCCCTATGCGCCGCGGGACTGGTCGGAACAGCGCTGCCGCCTCGTCATCGGCGCGCAGGAGCCGGTCCAGCGTCGCGGCACGCACTCCTGCGGCGACCCGGCCTGGGTGCTGGCCGACTGGTTGCGCCATGCCACCGCGCGCCACGGCACGCTGCCGGCCGGCACGGTAGTGACCACCGGCACCTGGGCCGGCGCACCGGCGGCGGCCGTCGGCGACCGCGTGTTGCTTTCCTTCGACGATATCGGTGAGGCAGAAGCTCACTTCTGACGCAAGTGGCGCACTGATGAGATAGCCGATCGCAAATGGCCGAAAATGGCGGCTCCGCCCGTCCCCTGGCGCCTCGGCCTCGACATGCTTTACCCGGATTCGAAGGAACAGCCGGCGCCGCTGCACCCGATCACCTACGCCGTCTGGTACGACTACCTGGCGGGCCGCAACCCGGACCTGCGCGCTGAAATCGATGCCGCAAGGCTGCGGCAGGTGCCGCTCGGCGACGACATGGTGCGCGCGCTGTACCGGCGCCACATGCTGGAGGCCGCAGCCGATGCCACATACCGGGTCTCCGACGGCCTGCGCGCGGTGATGGACGAGGTCGGCCACAGCGCTGCGCAGACCGGCGACCGCGTCAGCGAGTTCAGCGCGTCGCTGCAAGAGACCGGCGGCCGCATCGCCAGCCTGGGCATGCCCGACAGCCTGGGGCCGGAGATCGACACCTTGCTCAGCGGCACGCGCGACACCGGCGCGAGCCTGGCCGCGCTGTCGAAGCGGCTGCAGTCGGCGACCGCCGAACTGGAGCAGTTGCGCGCCGAACTCGACCTCGCCAAGCAACAGGCGACGATGGACTCGCTCACCGGCGTCACCAACCGGCGTGGCTTCGACGAATCGCTGGCGGCGATGCTGCTCGACCACGCCGCGGAGGATCCCGGGCCGAGCGTGCTGCTGATCGACCTCGACCACTTCAAGCGGATCAACGACCAGTTCGGCCATGTGTTCGGCGACACCGTGCTGAAGAGCGTCGCGCTGGCGATCCGCTCCTGCGTGAAGGGGCGTGACCTGGTGGCGCGCTACGGCGGCGAGGAGTTCGTCGTGCTGCTGCCCGCCACCGCGCTGCCCGGCGCGCGGGCGCTCGCCGAGCAGATCCGCACCACCATCGCCGCCGCGCGCATCCGGCGAGACGATGGAAGCCTTGATCGAGCGCGCCGACCAGGCCCTCTACCGCTCCAAGCGCGAGGGCCGCAACCGCGTCACTGCGGGCGAGTAGTGGCGGATTGCCAGGTGGCGCTGATCGCGGCGACGTGGCGGTGGTCGGTGCCGCAGCAGCCGCCCAGCACGTTCAGTGCCGGCAGCGGCTCGCGCAGGCGCCGGTAGTGGCCGGCCAGGTCCTCGGGGTCGCCGTCGTCCAGCGTGGTCATCGCATCCAGTTCGGCATGGCTGCACCGGGAAGCGTTGGCACGCAGGCCGCGGATGCGCTGCCGCCATGCGCCCCCCTGGGCGAGCACGGGGTCGAAGTGCGTCGGGTGCGCGCAGTTGACCATGTAGTAGGCCGGCGGCGCCACGCCGTCGCGATCGGTCGCGTCGATCGCCTCGGCGAGCGACTCGCCGCTGGGCAACCGACCGTCGGTCTCGACGGTGAAGGAGATCGCGCAGGGCTTGCCGAGCGCTGCGGCGGCGCGCGCCACGCCGATCGCCTCGCCGCTTGTGGTCATGGTGATCGCGCCGATCATGTCCACGCCGGCCTCGGCCAGCGCCCGCGCCTGAGGCAGGTGGGCGCGCATCGCATCGTCGCCGCTCATCGGCTGGCCCGGCAGGTAGCCGTCGCCGCGCGGTCCGATGCAGCCGCTGACCACGATGGGCCCGCCGATCGCCCCGGCGTAGGCGTCGCGCAGCGAATGCATCAGCGCCACGCCCTCGGCGTTCAGCCGGCGCATCGCGGCATCGTCCCGTCCGAGCTTGCGCCCCCAGTCGAAGCCGGCGCGCCAGGTCGGGCTCTCGAGAATGAAGCCGGCACCCGGCGAGGCGGCGGCGATGTCGAGGTAGCGGCGGTAGTAGCGCGCCAGCGTCTCGCGGCCCGCGGGGCTGTCCAGCAGCACGAAGGCGGCGAATTCGGGCAGTTCGATGCCCTCGTGGTAGATCAGCGTGGTCTCGATGCCGCCGTCGGTGAGGAACCAGCCGCCTTCGGTCTGCGGCAGGGTGGGTGCGTTCGTCTTCATGTCAGATCTCCTTCACGGCCGGCCGCGACACGTCGCGCAGGCGCAGCATGTCCAGCACGCGCGACGAGGCGCCGTGCCAGAACCCGGTGTCGTGCTCGTAGCCGGCCGGGTTGCGGTAGGTGCCGAACAGCATGTCGAACACCGGCAGGTCGGCGTAGTTGTAGTGGTGGATGCCGCGCGCGTGGTGCACGGTGTGCATTTCCGGGCGCTGCACGAACCAGCCCAGCCAGCGCGGCGTGCGCACGTTGGCATGCTGGAAGATGGCCAGGAAGGTGATGGTCAGCAGCACGATCGTCGCCGCCTGCGCGGGCACGCCGAGCAGGGTGAGCGCCAGGCTGGGCAGCAGCGTCCAGGTCACCATGTCCATCGGGCTGAACCAGAACGCGCCCAGCACGTCGAGGCGCTCCGCACTGTGGTGCATCTGGTGGATGCCGCGCCACAGCGGCGTGAAGCGGTGCATGGCGCGGTGCCAGGTGTAGGCACCGAGCTCGTAGACCGCCAGGCCCGCGGCCGCCGCGGCCCAGGTCGGCCACCCGGAGAGGTCGAACAGCTGCAGCGCAGCGAGCGGCTCGCCCCACAGCAGCGGCAGGTAGGACGAGAGCAGGAAGTAGACGACGAACGCGCCGAACGCACGTGCCGTCCAATGGCGCACCTTCGGAAGCGTGCGGCCGGGGGCCAGCGCCTCCCAGAGCGCGAGTCCGCCGAACATGGCGAAGACGATCCAGCTCAGTGGATCGAGGATCAGGTCGAGGGGTGTGGGCATGAGGGGCCTCCGTTGAACGTGCCACCACTGTGGATGGGTTGCCCGTCCGGCACTAAAGTCATCCGTGCAAGGAAGCGGCCATTCGTGCCACCATCCGCCATGACGAACCCCGCATCTCCCGTCACCGTGGCCCTGCTTGCCGCGCCGGACGTCACGGCGGCCACGCTCTTCGGCTTTCATGACTCGCTGTACAGCGCCGGCCGCGATTGGCAGATGCTGCACGGCCACGCCGAGCCGCGCTCGCTGTTTCGCCCCATCGTCGTCAGCCGCGATGGCGGCACGGTGACCGCCGCCAACGGCGTGCCGATCCGGGCCGAATGCAGCCTCGCCGACTGCCCACCGGTCGATGCGATCTGCGTCACGGACCTCGCGGTGGCACCCAGCGAGTCGATCGGTGACCGCTACGACGCCGAGGTGGCCTGGCTGCGCCAGCGCCACGACCAGGGCACGCTGATCGGCTCGGCCTGCTCGGGCGCGATGCTGCTGGCACGCACCGGACTGCTCGACGGCATCGACGCCACCACGCACTGGGCCTACTGCGAGGCGCTGCGCCGGGACCATCCGACGACGCGCTGGCACCCCGAGCGCGGCCTGATCGTCGCCGGCGGAGACCGGCGCATCGTGATGGCCGGCAGCGGCGTGGCCTGGCACCAGCTGGTGCTGTTCCTCATCGCGCGCTTCGCCGGCCCGCAGGAGGCGATGCAGGTCGCGCGCATCAACCTGCTCGACTTGAACCACACCAGCCCGATCGCCTATGCCTCGCTGACGCACGGCGCCCAGGCCGCCGACCCGCTGGTGGCGCGCTGTCAGCAATGGGCCGCCCAGCATTACCAGGCGGAGTCTCCGGTGGCTCAGATGGTGGCGCTGTCGGGCCTGCCCGAACGCACCTTCAAGCGCCGCTTCACCCAGGCCACCGGCATGAGCCCGCTCGAGTACGTGCACACGCTGCGGCTCGAGGAGGCCAAGCAGATGCTCGAGTCGGGCGACCTCCCGGTGGAGGCAATCGCGCTCGAGGTCGGCTACCAGGATGCAAGCTTCTTCGGCCGGCTGTTCCGCCGCAAGGTGGCCCTCACGCCGGCGCAGTACCGGCGCCGCTTCCAGCCGCTCGCGCAGCGGCTGCGCCAGGCGCAGGCGGACGCCGCCTGATCACCAGTCGTCGTTGTCAAGCTGGCCGGGCGTGCTGTCCTCGTCGACCAGCGTGTTGCCCAGGCCGAGCAGCTCTCGCGCGCGCTGCAGCGCGATCAGTCCGCGGTGCGTGCGCTGGTGGTGGTGCAGTCCGCGCTCCATCGTCCACACCACGTCGATCAGCTCGGAACTGCCCTTCGCGGCACGCACGCGATCGACCAGCCGTCCGCTGGCCGGCTGCGGATCGCAACGCAGCGACTCGAGCAGCTGCGCACGCGCCTGTTCCAGCACCGGCTGGTCCTCCGCCAGCACCAGCACCGGCGGCGGTGGCGGTGGCGGCGGCAGCACGACGCGCGAGGGTGGCAGGAAGGGCTCTCGCGGCAGCTCGATGACCGGTTCGTGGCGCGCCTGCCTCGGCGGCGGCTCGAGCAGGCGTGCCAGCGGCACGCGTTTCGCAGCAGGGGGCGGCGGCGGCGGTGGGGGCGGGGGTGGGGGCGGGGGCAGCGGGCGCGCCGCCATCGCCGGTTCAGGAGCCGGCGGCGGCTCGGGCGCAGGCTCGGCTTCCGGCTCCGGCTCCGGCTCCGGCTCTGACACCACCTCCACCGCCAACTCCGTGATCTGAGCCTGCGGGGGCGCCTCCAGCGGCGCCTCCACCGGCGGCGGCGCCGGCGGCTCCTCGGCTGGCAGTTCGACGAAGCCCATGCGCACCAAGTCCTCGAAGTGGCTGGTGGCTGCTCCGGCCTGGTGTGCCAGGCTCAGCACCTCGGACAGCGGGCGCCGTCCGTCGACCAGGAAGAGGATCGTGCGGTGCCGCTGTCCCAGCTCGCCGGTGCGACGCCGCATGGCCTCCTGACCGCGAACGGTCTTGGTGGGGACGGGGGGCGACGACATGGGCAGACAGGTATGCAGATAACCGCTGATGATTGTCGCAGTTCAACCGGAGTGCACGAAGCGAGTGCCCGCGCTCGTGCGAAATGTGGCTTGATGGCGGTCAGTCCGCCACGCCCGCGACCCCGGAGAATCCCCGATCCCCACACCGCCCATGGATGCCTCCCCCGCCGCCGCCGCCGCCGCCCGCGAGACCGTGTTCCGCGCCACGGGCCTGGCCAAGACCTACCGCACCGGTGAGGTCGAGGTGCGCGCGTTGCACGGCGTCGACCTGGAGATCGCCGCCGGCGAGTTCGTCGTGCTGCTGGGTCCCTCGGGCAGCGGCAAGTCCACGCTGCTGAACATCCTCGGCGGGCTGGACGTGCCGAGCGCCGGTGAGGTGTGGTTCGCCGACCACCGCCTGTCCGGCGCCAGCGAGGGCGAACTGACCACCTTCCGCCGCGAACATGTCGGCTTCGTGTTCCAGTTCTATAACCTGATTCCCAGCCTGACGGTGCGCGAGAACGTCGCCCTGGTCACCGACATCGCCGAGCACCCGATGCCGGTCGACGAGGCGATCGACCTGGTCGGGCTGACGCCGCGGCGCGACCACTTTCCGGCGCAGCTTTCGGGCGGCGAGCAGCAGCGCGTGGCGATCGCGCGCGCCATCGCCAAGCGCCCCCAGGTGCTGTTGTGCGACGAGCCCACCGGCGCGCTCGACTACCAGACCGGCAAGCTGGTGCTGGAAGTGATCGCTCGCATCAATCAGGAGCTGCACACCACGGCCGTGGTGATCACGCACAACGCCGCCATCGCCGGCATGGCCGACACGGTGATCCACCTCGGCGACGGCACGGTCCAGCGCGTCGATCACAACGCGCACAAGATCTCGCCATCCGAGCTGTCCTGGTGAGACGGCGATGAAGGCCCTCGACCGCAAGCTGCTGCGCGACCTGCGCCTGATGTGGAGCCAGGCGCTGACCATCGCGCTGGTGGTGGCCAGTGGCATCGGCGGCTTCATCACCAGCCTGTCGGCGGTGGACTCGCTGGCCCGCGCGCGCGACGAGTTCTACGCCGACGGGCGCTTCGCCGACCTGTTCGCAGGCGTCAAGCGGGCGCCCGACGCGCTCGCCGAGCGGCTGGCCGCCCAGCCGGGCGTGGCCGAGGTGCAGACGACGGTGGAGCAGATGGTGCGCGTCGAGCTGCCCGGATTGCCCGATCCGATCATCGGGCAGCTCATCGGCATGGATGCGCAGCGGCCGTCGTCGCTGAACCGGGTGGCGCTGGCCAGCGGCCGTGCCCTCGACGGCGCCGGCGTGCGCCGCGGCGACGGCAGCCTGGAAGTGCTGGTCTCGCAGGGCTTCGCGCAGGCGCGCGGCCTGAAACCCGGCTCGACGCTGAAGGCGCTGGTCAACGGCCGGCAGCGCACGCTGGTCGTCGTCGGCACGGCGCTCTCGCCCGAGTTCGTCTTCGCCGGCCTGTGGGGCATGCCGGACCTGCGCGGCTTCGGCATCTTCTGGATGGACCGCGAGTCGCTCGCCTCCGCCTACGACATGAATGGTGCCTTCAACCGCA
This sequence comes from uncultured Piscinibacter sp., assembly GCF_937952055.1. Taxonomy (GTDB): domain Bacteria; phylum Pseudomonadota; class Gammaproteobacteria; order Burkholderiales; family Burkholderiaceae_C; genus Piscinibacter. The sequence continues at coordinate 47,409 of NZ_CALFYO010000014.1, read as the reverse complement.
TCGCCATCCGGCTGGCGCCGGGCGCCTCCGAACCGGCGGTGATCGACGCGCTGTCGCGGCTGCTCGAACCCTATGGCGGGCGCGAGATCCACGGCCGCGCCGACCAGACCTCGCACGCCATGCTCGACAACGAGATCAAGGAGCAGCGCGTGCTCGGTACCGTGCTGCCGGCGATCTTCCTCGGCGTCGCCGCCTTTCTGCTCAACGTGGTGGTGTCGCGGCTGGTCGCCACGCAGCGCGAGCAGATCGCCGCGCTGAAGGCGCTCGGCTACCCGAACCGCGACATCGGCGCGCACTACCTCAAGCTGGTCATGCTGATCGTGCTGGTCGGCCTGGCGCTCGGCGTGGCACTCGGCGACCGGCTCGGCACCCTGTTCACCGGCCTTTATGCCGAGTTCTTCCACTTCCCGCACTTCGACCACCGCATCGCGCCCTGGCTGCTGCTCGTCAGCATGGGCATCACCGTGGCCACCGCGGTGCTGGGCACGCTCAACGCCATCCTCGCCACGGTGCACCTCGCGCCGGCCGAGGCGATGCGCCCACCGGCACCCGGGCGCTACCGCCGCACGCTGCTCGAGCGACTGGGCATCCAGGCGCTGGGGCCGGCGCTGCGCATGATCATCCGCAACATGGAGCGGCGGCCGCTGCGCACCGGCTTGTCGATCGCCGGTGTGGCCGCCTCGGTGGCCATCGTCGTGCTGGGCAACTTCTTCCGCGACGCCATCGAGTACATCGTCGATGCGCAATTCAATGTGGCGATGCGTAGCGACGTGGCGGTCTGGCTGGTCGAGCCCGGCGACGACGCGGCGCGCCTTGACCTCGCGCGGCTGCCGTCGGTGACGCAGGTGGAGTCCACCCGCTTCGTGCCGGTCACCTTCCACCGCGGCCACCGCAGCGAGCGCAGCATGATCCGCGGCTACGACGGCCGCGCCGTGCTCTACCGCGTGGTCGATGCGGAGAACCATGCGACCACGCTCGACGGCATGGGGCTGGTGCTCACCGACCGCCTCGCCGACAAGCTCGGCGTGCGCGTCGGCGAGTCGCTGCAGGTCGAGGTGCTGGAGGGCCGACCGCGCACCATCGAGCTGACCGTCGGCGCGACGGTGCGCGAGATGATGGGCCTGAACGCCTACATGGACCGCGAGGCGCTGAACCGCGCGCTCGGCGACGGCGACCTCTCCAGCGGCTTCGTGCTCGCCACCGAGCGCGGCCGCGAGGAGGGCCTGCTGGAGGCGATCAAGACGTTGCCGCGCGTGGCCGGCGCCTTCAGCAAGGCGACCATGCTGCGCAATATGCAGGAGATCAGCGCGCGCAACGTGCGCATCATGAGCACCATCCTGACCGCCTTCGCTGCCGTCATCGCCGTGGGCGTGGTCTACAACAACGCGCGCATCGCGCTGGCCGAGCGCGGCTGGGAGCTGGCCTCCCTGCGCGTGCTCGGCTTCACGCGCGCCGAGGTGTCGACGCTGCTGCTCGGCGAACTGGGCCTGGTCATCGCCATCGCGCTGCCGCTGGGCATGGCGCTGGGCTTCGGCCTGGTGCACCTGATCTCCGGGCTGCTGGCGTCGGACCAGTTCTACTTTCCGGTGATCATCTTGCCTCGCACCTATGCGTGGGCGGCGATCGCCGTGCTCGCCGCCGGCGTGGTCAGCGCGCTGATCGTGCGCCGCCGCATCGACCAGCTCGACATGGTGGCCGTGCTGAAGACAAGGGAATGACATGAAGAAGAAGACATGGATCGCCACGGGCGTGGCCACGCTCGCGATCGCCGCGCTGCTCGCCTGGGCCTTCGCGCCGCGGCCGCTGGAGGTCGAGGTGGCCCCTGTCGCCGAAGGCCCGTTCGAGACCACCATCGAGGAGGACGGCAAGACGCGGCTGCGCGACCGCTACGTCGTCTCCGCGCCCCTGGCCGGCACGATCGGCCGCATCGCGCTGCGCGAGGGCGACGCGGTGAGCGCCGGCGACCTGCTCGCATCCATCGCGCCGGTGCTTCCGGCCATGCTCGACGAACGCACGAGACGCGAGCTGCTGCTGCGCGTCGACATCGCGAAAGCCCAGACGCAGCGTGTCGCGGCACGCATCGAGGGCGCCAAGGTGGCGCTGCAGCAGGCGCGCAACGAGCAGCAGCGCAGCGAGCAGCTGGCGGCACAGGGCTTCGTCTCGCCGACCAAGCTGGACACCGACCGCCTCGCGCTGCAGGCCGCGCAGAAGGACCTCGACGCCGCGAACGAGGAGGGCCGCATCGCCGCCTACGAGGTCGAGCAGTCGCGCGCTGCGCTGCTGGCCTCGACGCAGGCGAGCAACCCGCGCGTCTTCCCGGTGCGCGCGCCGGTGGCCGGCAGCGTGCTGAAGGTGGTGCAGGCCAGCGAAGGCGTGGTGGCGCTGGGGGCACCGCTGCTCGAGCTGGGCGACATCACGCGCCTCGAGGTGGTGGCCGAACTGCTCACCGCCGACGCGCTGCGCGCCCCGCCGGGCAGCACGGTGCGCATCGAGCGCTGGGGCGGCGAAGGCGTACTGCTCGGGCGCGTGCGGCGCGTCGAGCCTGCAGCCTTCACCAAGATCTCCGCGCTCGGCGTGGAGGAGCAGCGCGTGCGCGTGCTCATCGACCTGACCAGCCCGCCCGAACAGTGGCGCGCCCTCGGCGACGGTTTCCGCGTCGGCGTGCAGATCGTCACCCGCTCGATGGAAAGGGTGGTCAAGGTGCCGGTCAGCGCGGTGTTCCCGGTGCCCGAGGGCGAGGGCAGCATGGCGGTGTTCGTGCTCGACGGCGGTCGCGCCCGGCTCACCCCGGTGAAGGTGGGGGCGCGCAACGGCCAGGAGGCCTGGATCGAGTCGGGCCTGGCGCCCGGCGCGCAGGTGATCGTCTACCCGCCGGCGGCCACGCGCGACGGGCTGCGCGTCAAGCCGCGCAAGGTCTAGCCGGCCGGGCGCCAGGGCGCGGCCTGGCGATCGGGCCGACGACGCGCCAAGACCGCACGGCTGCGCGGGCGCGACGGCGCACCGACAATCGCACCATGAAATACCTGCACACCATGGTCCGCGTGACCGACCTCGACGCGTCGCTGCGCTTCTACTGCGACGCGCTGGGCCTCGAAGTGCTGCGCAAGCAGGACGTTCCGGGCGGCCGCTTCACCCTCGTCTTCCTCGCCGCGCCGGGGCAAAGCGAGGCCCAGGTCGAGCTGACGCACAACTGGGACCCGGAGGTCTACACCGGCGGGCGCAATTTCGGCCATCTGGCCTACGCGGTCGACGACATCTACGCCGCCTGCCGCCGGCTTCAGGAGCACGGCGTGACCATCAACCGCCCGCCACGCGACGGCCGCATGGCGTTCGTGCGCTCGCCCGACAACATCTCCATCGAGCTGCTGCAGGCCGGCCCCGCGCTGCCGCCGGCCGAGCCCTGGGCCTCGATGCCCAACAGCGGAACGTGGTGAACGCCGGCGCCGATTGGCCGCCGCACCGCACGGTGGCGCGGCTGCCCGGTTCGCTACCGATGGGCGGCGTGGTCGAGGACACGCCCATCCACGCCTTCGAGACGCCGGCGCCGCGGCTGGTGCTGGCGCCCGAGGCCGGCCTGGTGCCGACGCGACACGACATCGAGCTCGGCGGGCTGCTCGCCTTCGAGGTCCGCGATCTGCTGGCGGCTGCCGAGGCCGACGCGATCGTCGAGGCCAGCGAGCGCTTCGGCTACCGCGAGGAGGCGCCGGGCATCCAGACGCCGCCTGGCATGCGCATGAACAAGTCGGTGCACTGGGTGGCCGACCGCACGCTGCTCGGCCCGATGTTCGAGCGCATGGCGCACCTGCTGCCGCCGTCCATCGCCGGGCTGCGCCTGTACCCGCGCCTGTCCGAGCGGCTGAACATGTACCGCTACGACGACGGCGACGTCTTCAACCGCCACACCGACGGCGACTGGCCCGGCTTCGGCCTCAGCGACGACCGCCGCGAGATGGTGCAGTGGGCCGGGCTGCGCTCCTGCCTGACCATGCTGCTCTATCTGAACGGACCGGCCGACGGCGTGCAGGGCGGCCAGACGCGGCTGTACCGCCCCGACGGCAGCGCCCACGACGTCACCCCGGCCAAGGGCAGCGCGCTGTTCTTCCGCCACGGCTTCGGGCCGCACTCGGTGCTGCACGTCGGCTGCCCGGTGCATGGGCCGGTGCCCAAGTACGTGGCGCGCATCAACGTGATGTACGCACCGGGCTGACGCTCTCAGGCGGCCTTGTCGCCGCGCACCATGGCGATCACCTGGGCGGCGTCGAGCGTGCGGGCCTTCTCGCGCATCCGCGGCAGGTACTGCTTCTGCAGGGCCTGCGCCTCGCGCGTCATGCCGGCGTAGGCCTCCCGGAGCATCTGCGCCGAAAGCACCCGGCCGCCGGCGTAGTAGCGCCTGGCGACATGGCCCAGCGCGTAGGTGGCCGCGAAGCTCATGCCCGAGCTGACCGCCTGCCTGCCGAGGCCGCCGAGCAGCCCGCCGCCGACACGGCCGAGCAGCCCGCCGATCAGCTTGCGCCCGGCCTGCTCGAGGTACTGCGAGGTCAGGCCCACGCCGGCCGTGGCGAGAAAGTCCTTCACATGGCCGCTGTCGAGCGGGTAGCCGTAGGCCTGACCGATGCGGTAGACGAGGCGCATCTGCAGCGGAATGATCGCCATCGTCGACAGCGTCTCGGGCAGCAGCTCGAGCGCGCCGTTGAGAATGGCGGCGTCGAGGATGGCCTGGTCCAGCGCCGCCTCGTCGACCACGCGCTGCGGACCGGTCGCAGCGACCGGCGGCAGCACGTCGGCGCCCAGCGGCGCGGATGCCAGCGCCTCGGCCTGCTGCTGGAAGCGGCGCGCCGCCGCCGTGTCGAGCTGCAGCGCCCGCGACAGCTCGCCGAGGAAGTCACGCTCCGCGTCGGACTGCGTGCCGTCTGCATCGCAGACGCACACCGCCATCTCGTAGGCGAGCTGGCGTGATTCATCGTTGGCCAGCGCGGGCAGCACCGAGCCCAGCGTGACGCGCTTCATCAGCACGTCCTGGTAGAGCGTCGGCAGGTGCACGCCGTCGGCTTGCGACAAGCCCTCGGCGATGCGCTTGATCTCGGCGCGTTCTCGCTCGTGCTTGCTGCCGTCGGCAAACGCGGCCAGCAGGCTGACGGTGACGATGGCGCGGGTCTCGGTGTCGGTCATGTCATGCTCGGTCGAGGTTGCGGCTGGGCGCGGCCCGCCAGCCAGTGGGCGCCGCCGGCCAGCAGCAGCAGGAGCGCGAGGCCCAGTCCCCACAGCACCCAGATCACCGGCACCAGCCAGCCGACCAGGCTGCCGATCTCCGGCCAGCTGTCGCGCAGCCATTCGAGCGCGACGACGAGCGCCTGCTGCGCCGTCTGGAAGGCGGCTGCGTCGACCCAGGGTGCCAGCCAGGCGGGCAGCGGCCAGTCCGCCACGGCCCGGCCCAGGTCGACGGCAGCACCCGAAGCGAGCTGTCCCGCAGCCCATGTCGTGAGTTGCGCGGCGGCAAAGGCGCCGCCGGTCCACAAAGCGGCGAACACGCCGAACACGATCCAGACGAAGGATTTCATCGCGAGCCTCCTCGAGCCCGAACGCTTCAGAAACGGGATCGGCACAAAGGTTCCGGCGCGCCGACCGTCAGGCTCTCTTGCGGCCCGTCAATCCGTGGCGCCGCCCGAGCAGGGAAAGTCAGACCGGATGGTAGGGCCGCAGGTTCGGCGGCCGCCCGGGTCGCGACATCGACTGGAGGCCGACATGCAGAGTGCGGAAGGACGCGCGGAGGCACGGGCGCCGAACCGGCAGGGGTTGGATCGAGCCTCACCCGCCGCCCTCGCGCTGCTGGCGCTCGCCCTGGCCGCGCTTCTGGCCGGCTGTGGCGGAGGGGGTGACGGCGATGACGAGGCACCGCCGCCCTGGTCGGGCGTCACCATCACGGCGCCCACCGAGTCGGACGCCTATGCGACCGAGGCAACGGCGTTGATGCTGGGCGGCATCTCGTTCGTCCCCGCGACCTTCTCCTGTTCGCTGATCGGCGGCTCGCTCCCGGAAGGCTACCTCGTCAGCTGGCGCAACGCGGCCAATGGCGCCACGGGAGGCGGGCGGGCCAGCATCGCGTGACTTCCGTTCGTCGGCGTGTCATGGCATACGTTCTACGTGCCCTTGGCGATGGGATCCAACGCCATCACCGTGACCGTCACCTCTGCCGTCGACGACCGCAGCGGAAGCGACACCCTCACGGTGACGCGTGTGCCCGACACGACACCGCCCACGGTGAGCTCGATCGCCCCGGCAGCGGACGCAGCGTCGGTCGCGACGACGGCGGTGGTGGTCATCGGCTTCAGCGAGCCGGTCGACGCCGCCTCGCTCGACGCGGGCCACCTCAGCCTGCGCGACACCGCGACCTCCACGCTGGTCCCGGTGATGGTGTCCACGTCGGTGGATGGCCAGTGGGCGTCGATGACTCCGCTGTCACCGCTGAACGCAAGCACCGCCTACGAGGTGCGCGTGCAGAACGTGGCGGACCTGGCCGGCAATGTGATGGCGACCTCCTTCACGTCGCACTTCACGACGGCCAGCGTGGTCACCGATGCCACGCCACCGAGCGTCGTGGCCATCGACCCCGCGCAGGGCGCCCTCGGCGTGCCCGTCACGGCCGCGATCGAGGTGCAGTTCAGCGAACCGATCGATTTCGAAGGCCTCGACTTCGTGTTCAGGGTGTCCGACGCGGCGACGGGCGACGCCATCGCCGGGTCCGTCTCGGCGTTGAGCCCGGTGCCCGTGACCGTCACGTTCCGGCCGGTGTCGCCGCTGGTTCCCGGCACGGCGTACAAGGTGCAGGTCCTTGCCTCGGACCCGGCCGGCAACCCGATGCCGGCGCCGTTCATCTCGCAGTTCACGACCGCGCCCTGATGGCACCGGACGGGCGCCCGTGCGGCGCCCTCGCCACGGCCCGCGTGCCATCGGCCGACAATCGCGCTTTGAATGCCGCCGCCGGCGCATGAGCACCAACCCCGAGCGATGACCGACGACCCCCGACGCCGCAGCGCCGCTGCGGAACGCAACCGCGCGCCCATCCTGGCCGAGCTGCAGCGATGGCTGCCGGAGCGCGGCGTGCTGCTGGAGATCGCCAGCGGCACCGGGCAGCATGCCGCCTACTGCAGCGCCGGCCTGCCGGGCTGGCAATGGCTGCCCAGCGACTTCGACGCCGCGGCGCTGGCTTCGATTGGCGCCTGGTGCGACGGATTGGAGCGAGTGCGCGCGCCGCTGCGGCTGGACGTGCTGCAGCCCCAGTGGCCCGGCGTGCCGGCGCAGGTCGATGCCATCTTCTGCGCCAACATGATCCACATCGCGCCCTGGGCCTGTTGTGCGGGGTTGATGCGCGGCGCGGCGCGCCATCTGACGAGGGCGGGGCTGCTCATCACCTACGGACCCTATCTGGAAGACGACGTGCCGACATCGTCCGGCAACCTGGCCTTCGATGCGGACCTGCGCGCCTCCAACCCCGCATGGGGGCTTCGCCGCCGCGAAGACGTCGCGCACGAAGCGGCGCAGGCCGGCCTGGTGCTGCGTGAGCGCGTGGCGATGCCGGCCAACAACCTGCTGCTGGTGTGGGGCCGCAGCGGCAGGGTGTCGGCGTCGTCGCCTTGATCTCGACCTTCTGCCTGGTGCCCCGCGATGGCCGGCAGGCCGCCCGTCGACGGCATCGGCACCCGATCATGATCGGCCGCTCGCGATCGAGTGCCGATAATGCAGCCGTCAGGCCCCTTCCCGCCCCGCCTTGATGTCCCGCTCCACTGCGTCACCGGCGATCGTGCGCTATTGCAGCACGGCCGACGGGGTGCGCATCGCCTTCGAGCAGTTGGGCAGCGGCCCGCCGATCGTCAAGTCGGCCAACTGGATGTCGCACCTCGACGAGGACCGAGACAGCCCGCTGTGGCGGCACTGGCTCGACCTGCTCACCGACGGCCGGCAACTCACGCGCTTCGACGGACGCGGCTTCGGACTGTCGGAGCGCGAACCGGCGGAGCTCAGCTTCGACGGCATGGTGGCCGACATGGAATCGGTGGTCGATGCCGCACGGCTCGAGCGCTTCCCGATCCTCGGTTTCTGTCACGGCGGCCCGCTCGCCATCGCCTATGCCGCGAGGCATCCCGAGCGCGTCAGCGCGCTGCTGCTGTGCGGCACCTACGCGCAGGGGCGCGCCGTGCGCAACCCGTCGCCGCAGGACGCGGCCGAGCGCGAGTTGCTGTTGCAGCTGATCGCGCTCGGCTGGGGGCAGGACAGTCCGGCCTATCGCCAGGTGTTCGCCACCCGCGCCATCCCGCAGGCCAGCGGCGATGCCCTGTCGGCGTATTGCCACATCCAGCGTGCCTCGGCCACGCCCCAGCAGGCGCAGCGTCTGACGCGACTCTTCTGGCACATCGACGTCTCCGACCTGCTGCCGCAGCTGAGCTGCCCGGTGCTGGTGCTGCATGCACGGCGTGACGACCTCGTGCCCTTCGCTCAGGGCCAGCTGCTGGCCCAGCGCATTGCCGGCGCGCGCCTCGTCGCGCTGGACAGCGCCAACCACGACCTGATGGCCGACGAGCCGGCGTGGCCCGTGCTCGCCGAGGCCATGCGTTCGTTCCTCGCCGAGCATGCGGGGGCCGCGGTGCGGCGCGACGGTCGCGACCTCGCCGTACTCACGGCACGCGAGCGCGACGTGATCGAGCATGTCGCGCGGGGCCTCGACAACGAGGAGATCGCCGCCGCCTTGTACATGAGCGAGAAGACGGTGCGCAACCACGTGACGGCGATCTTCGCCAAGCTCGACTTCTCCAGCCGCGGCCGCCTCATCGTCTGGGCCCGCGACGCCGGGCTGGGCCGCGACCCGGCCTGACGCCCCGGGCCGCCCAGGCGCACCGCAAGGCGCCGAGCGGCGCCACCGACCGGGACAGGCGTCCCGCCTGCCGACCTGCAGATCGGGACGGATGCCTCATGACCGAGGCGGCGCAAGACCCTGCAATGGCCACCTGCGCGACACGCCCCTGTGTGCGCCACCCACCGCCAGGAGATGCCCATGACCCCCGACCAGATCGCGCTCGTGCAGACGAGCTTCGGCCGCCTCGCGACGCAGGCCGGCGCCGTGGCGCCACCGCAGCCCGCCGCAGCCTGACCCCGAACCCCACCCGCCGGAGAACGACATGCTCTTCATCGTCCACGCCCAGGATCGCCCGGGCAGCCAGGCCCTTCGCACCCGGGCGCGCGTGCCGCACCTCGAATTCGTCGCCAGCCGCACCCCGGCCTTCCGCTTCGGCGGCCCGCTGCTCGGCGACGACGGCAGGCCGCTGGGCAGCCTGATGATCCTCGACCTGCCCGACCGCGCCGCACTCGATGCGCACCTCGCGACCGACCCCTTCTTCAGCAGCGGACTGTTCCAGCGGGTGCAGGTCTGGCAGACCGCACAGGTCGTTCCCGAAGCCAAGCCCGGTGCACTGCAGGCCGAGATCGACGGCCAGCGCCGCAAGGCCGCAGCCAGCGCCTGAGACGGGTGGTGAACTGCGGCAGCGAGCTGACTGCAGCGCCGAGCGTTCCACGCCCCCTCCAAGTCCGGCTCAACCCGGGCCGAGCATGCGCGACGGGACAACCCAGGCGTCGAACTCGGCGGCACTGACGCCGCCGACCGTCAGTGCTGCCTCACGCAGGCTGAGACCGTTGGCCTGGGCATGTCTGGCGATCCGCGCAGCGCGGTCGTAGCCGAGGTGCGGCGCCAGCGCCGTGACCAGCATCAGCGAGCGGTCCAGCAGTAGCCGAACCCGCTCGGCATCGACTTCGAGGCCCTCGACACAATGGGTGGCGAAGCTGGCCATCGCGTCGCTCAGAAGGCCCATGCTGTCGAGCAGGTCGTGGGCGATCAGCGGCTTGCACACGTTCAACTCGAACTGGCCCTGGCTGGCGGCGATGCCGATCGCCAAGTCGTGGCCCATCACCTGCGCACAGACCATCGTCAAGGCCTCGACCTGGGTCGGATTGACCTTGCCGGGCATGATCGAGCTGCCCGGCTCGTTGGCGGGCAGGCGCAGTTCACCGATGCCGGCGCGTGGACCGCTGCCCATCAGCCGGATGTCGTTCGCGATTTTGTTGAGCGCTACCGCCAGGGTCCTGAGCGCGCCATGCAAGGTCACCAGCGGCTCGTGGCCGGCCATGGCCGCGAACAGGTTGTCGGCCACCACGAACGGCGCATCGAGGCGAGCGGCCAGCACCGCCGCCACGCGAGCGCCGAACTCGCGGTGCGTGTTCAGGCCCGTGCCGACGGCCGTGCCGCCAATGGCCAGCGCGTGCACGTCGGTCAGTGCTCGTCGCAGTGCCGACTCACCGAAGCCCAGCTGGGCGTCGTAGCCGCCGAATTCCTGACCGAGCGTGATCGGCGTCGCGTCTTGCAGGTGGGTCCGCCCGATCTTGACGATCTCCGCAAAGGCGGTCGCCTTGATTCGAATTGCCGCGCGCAGCCGTGCCAGCGCATTCAGCAACGGCCCAGCCGCACGCACCGCGGCCACGTGCATGGCAGTCGGGAACACGTCGTTCGACGACTGGCCCAGGTTGACGTCGTCGTTCGGATGCACTCGGCGAGTCCCGACCGATTCACCGCCGAGCGCATCCGACGCCAGCCTGGCGATGACCTCGTTGACGTTCATGTTGCTCTGCGTGCCCGAGCCGGTCTGCCAGACCGACAGCGGGAACTGTGCGGCGAACTCACCTGCGGCGATGCGAGCCGCGGCGGCGGCGATGGCGTCGGCCTTGGCGGGGTCCAGCAGGCCGAGATCGCGGTTGACCTCTGCGGCGGCGCGCTTGATCTCAGCCAGCGCCTGCACGATCTCGGGCGGCATGCGTTGCCGGCCAATCGCGAAGAACCGCCGGCTGCGCTCGGTCTGCGCCCCCCAGAGGGCATCGCCCGGCACCTCGATCGGCCCGAAGCTGTCGGTCTCGGTACGTGTCGGCATCATGGACCCCACGGACGAATCGCATGCACGTTCTGGCTGAGCCGAGGGGCCTGACCGCCGCAGGTTCAAGCGTTGTGCAAAGCCAGGTTCAAGCGATCGACCACCTCGGCCCAATCGGCGTCCATGACCAGGGACTCCCTCAGCAGACGGGCCTGGGCAGATGTCCAGAACGGCGCGTCCTCCAGGCGGACACCACCCGGCAACGGCGAGTGCTTCGCGATGAACGCGCGTATCGAATCGAGGTCGGAGCTCAGACCCAACTGGGCGAAGAGTTCGGGAAAGCGGTGGAAGGCCATTTCCATTGCATGCCTCCTTTCAGCGAGTCTCGAGTCGAAGGCCGACGGCAGGTCGCCGGGGCTGCAGGCGCGTCACATGGCTGCGCACCGCTCGGTCACGGCAACGGCCGGTATCCGTGCGAGTCGTTCACCCGCGGCTCGACCATGCGCATAGCCTACTCCTGCGGGGCAGTGTGGCGCGTGTCGATCGTGACCGAACCAGCATGCTGGAATGGTGTTCACGCGCCACGTCTCGTCGGCCATGAGGGCGGTCAGCTCGACGAGCCCGGGGAACGCCTCACGAAGCAACGGCGCCGTAGCACCGACAGCCAGTCGCAATCTCGTGGCGGCGGTCACAACCAATACGGCGGCCTACGAGACCCAGAAACCTCACACGTCGATGTTCGCCGCCCTCAGCGCATTCGTCTCGATGAAGTCCCTGCGCGGCTCCACCTCGTCGCCCATCAGCATGGTGAACACCCGGTCCGCCTCGATCGCGTCGTCGATCTGCACCTTCAACAGGCGGCGCACGTTCGGGTCCATGGTCGTCTCCCACAACTGCTCGGGGTTCATCTCGCCCAGGCCCTTGTAGCGTTGGCGGCCGACGGCGTTCTCGGCCTGGCCGATCAACCAGGCCATGGCCTGGCGGAAGTCGCCGACCTTGGCCTCCTTCAGCTTGTCGCCTTCGCCGCGGCTCACCACCGCTTCGCCGCTGACCAGGCCCTTGAAGGTCTTGCCCGCGGTGGACAGCGCCTCGTAGTCGGCGCCGTGGATGAAGTCGGCCGTGATCACGCTGCTCTTCACGTTGCCGTGCAGCATGCGGCTGATGCGCAGGTGGTGCTTGTCGGTGCGCGCGTCGAACTCGGCCACCACCTCGGCGTTGTGCAGCGCCTGCTGCAGCCCGGCTGCCGAGGCCTCGGCAGCCTCCAGCGTGTCGAGATTCAGCTCCAGGCCGTTGGCCATGGCGCGCAGGCCCTCCACGTCCATCCAGTTCGACAGGCGCTCCACCACGTTGTTCGCCAGCACGTACTGGCGTGCCAGCGTCTCCAGCGCATCGCCCTGCAGCACGGCCGCCCCCGGCACGCCAGTGTCGAGCTTCGCGTCCTTCAGCGCCACGCGCAGCAAGTAGGCGTCGAGCTCGTGGCCGTCCTTCAGGTACTGCTCCTCCTTGCCCAGCTTGACCTTGTACAGCGGCGGCTGCGCGATGTAGATGTGGCCGCGCTCCACCAGCTCCGGCATCTGCCGGTAGAAGAAGGTCAGCAGCAAGGTGCGGATGTGGGCGCCGTCCACGTCGGCGTCGGTCATGATGATGATGCGGTGGTAGCGCAGCTTGTCGACATTGAAGTCCTCGGTGCCGATGCCCGTGCCCAGCGCCGTGATCAGGGTGAGGATGGCGTCGCTGGACAACAGCTTCTCGTAGCGCGCCTTCTCGACGTTGAGGATCTTGCCGCGCAGCGGCAGGATCGCCTGGAACTTGCGATCGCGGCCCTGCTTGGCGGAGCCGCCGGCGGAGTCGCCCTCGACGATGTAGATCTCGCACAGCGCCGGGTCCTTCTCCTGGCAGTCGGCCAGCTTGCCGGGCAGGCCCATGCCGTCGAGCACGCCCTTGCGGCGCGTCATCTCGCGCGCCTTGCGGGCCGCCTCGCGGGCCCGCGCAGCCTCGACGATCTTGCCACAGATGATCTTCGCGTCGATCGGGTTCTCGAGCAGGTAATCGGTCAGCGCCTTGCTCACCACCTCCTCCACCGGGCCGCGCACCTCGCTGGAGACGAGTTTGTCCTTCGTCTGGCTGCTGAACTTCGGCTCGGGCACCTTCACCGAGAGCACGCAGCACAGACCTTCGCGCATGTCATCGCCGCTGACCTCGACCTTGGCCTTCTTGGCCAGCTCGTTGTCCTCGATGTACTTGTTGATGACACGCGTCATCGCCGCGCGCAGGCCGGTCAGGTGCGTGCCGCCGTCGCGCTGCGGGATGTTGTTGGTGAAGCACAGCACCGTCTCGCTGTAGCCATCGTTCCACTGCATCGCCACTTCGCTGGTGATCATGCTGCCGTGCTCGGTCTTCTTCTCGCCGACGGCATGGAACACGGTCTGGTGCAGCACCTTCTTGCCGGTGTTGATGAAGTCGACGAAGCCCTTCACGCCGCCGACGAAGGCGAAGTTGTCCTCCTTGTTGTTGCGCTCGTCGACGAGGCGGATCTTCACGCCGTTGTTCAGGAAACTGAGCTCGCGCAGCCGCTTGCTGAGGATCTCGTAGTGGAAGTCGATGTTCTCGAAGATCTCGTCGTCGGGCAGGAAGTGCACCTCGGTGCCACGCTTCTCGGTGTCGCCGGTGATCTTCATCGGGCTGATTTCGAAGCCGTCGCGATGCTCGACGACGCGGTCCTGCGGAATGCCCTTGCGGAATTCGATGAAGTGCATCTTGCCGTCGCGGCGAACCGTCAGGCGCAGCCACTTCGACAGCGCGTTCACGCAGCTCACGCCCACGCCGTGCAGGCCGCCGGAGACCTTGTAGCTGTTCTGGTTGAACTTGCCCCCGGCGTGCAGCTCGGTCAGCGCGATCTCGGCGGCACTGCGCTTGGGCTCGTGCTTGTCGTCCATCTTCACGCCGGTGGGGATGCCGCGGCCATTGTCGATGACGGAGATCGAGTTGTCGGTGTGGATGGTCACGACGATGTCGTCGCAGTAGCCTGCCAGCGCCTCGTCGATCGAGTTGTCGACGACCTCGAAGACCAGGTGGTGCAGCCCGGTACCGTCGGAAGTGTCGCCGATGTACATGCCAGGACGCTTTCGCACGGCCTCCAGGCCTTCGAGGATCTGGATGCTGCCCTCGCCATAGGCCTCGTTCGGCTTCTGCGCGCTGTCGGGGGTACTCGGGGTGTCGCTCATGGGGAACTCTTCTCTCTGTCAGGGGTGGCCGGCGCGGACTCGCAGGGCCCCCTATGAAACGCTGAAGCGGGCCGAAGCCCGCTCGATCCGGCCGCTGTCGTCGCGCCCGCTCAGATGCGCATGGGCATCACCACGTACTTGAAGCCGGCCTGCTCGGGCACGGTGATCAGCGCGCTCGAGTTGGTATCCTGCAACTCGATCTTCACCATCTCCTGGCTCATGTTGGTGAGTGCGTCGATCAGGTAGGTGACGTTGAAGCCGATCTCGATGGCATCGCCGTTGTAGTCGATCTCCAGCTCTTCCTTGGCCTCTTCCTGCTCGGCGTTGCTCGACGCGATGCGCAGCGTGCCTGGCTCGATGTTGACGCGCACGCCCTTGAACTTCTCGCTGGTCAGGATGGCGGCGCGCTGCAGGCTGGCCAGCAGCGGCGCACGTCCCAGCGTCACGGCATTCTTGTGGTTCTTCGGGATCACGCGGTTGTAGTCGGGGAACTTTCCCTCGACCAGCTTGCTGACGAACTCCATGCCGCTGAACACGAACTTGGCCTGGTTGCCCGCGAAGCGCATCTCGATCGCGGTGTCCTCGTCCTTGAGCAGGCGTTGCAGTTCGAGCACCGTCTTGCGCGGCAGGATGACCTCCTGCTTGGGAATCTCGACGTCGAGGGTGGCCTGCGCCAGCGCCAGGCGGTGGCCATCGGTGGCCACCAGCGTGAGGCTCTTGCCTTCGGCGACGAACAGGATGCCGTTGAGGTAGTAGCGGATGTCGTGCACCGCCATCGCGAAGTGCACCTGGTTGATGAGCAACTTCAGCGTCTTCTGCGGCACGCTGAACATGGGTCCGAAGTCGGCCGCTTCCTGCACCAGCGGAAAGTCGTCGCTGGGAAGGGTCTGCAGCGTGAAGCGACTCTTGCCGCCCTGCAGCGTCAGCTTGTTCTGGTTGGCGCTGAGGCTGACGGTCTGGTCGGCCGGCATGGAACGCAGGATGTCGATCAGCTTGCGTGCACCGACGGTGGTGGCGAAGCTTCCGCTGTCGCCATCGAGCTCGGCCATGGTACGCACCTGGATCTCCAGGTCGCTGGTGGTGAGTTCGACTTGACTGCCGTTCTTGCGGATCAGCACGTTGGCCAGGATGGGCAGCGTGTGACGCCGCTCGACGATGCCTGCCACCGCCTGCAGTGCTACCAGCACCTTTTCCTGCGTTGCCTTCAAGACAATCATGTCAACCTCTTGATGTAGTCGTCTTAGTAGAGGACAGCGGTCTTTGTGGAGAACCGCATTTTCCCCTTTTCCTTCAACCGCTTAGCGCTCCGCAAACTCTGTGTGCCGGATGACCGCGAATGCACGCGCGGAGGCGAACAACTTTGCCGCGAGAGGCCCGGCTGTGGACAGCTTCCCGGTTGTTCCAGAACTGTCCCCAGGTTTGTCCATCTGCACTGTCAGCCCTTGAGCGTCTGCTCCAGCACGTGCAGCTGCTGGTTCAGTTCGCTGTTCTTCTGCCGCTCTCCGGCGATCTTGCGCACCGCGTGCAGCACGGTGGTGTGATCGCGCCCGCCGAACAGCTCGCCAATCTCGGGCAGGCTCTTCTGCGTCATCTCCTTGGCCAGGTACATGGCGATCTGGCGCGGACGCGCGATGCTGGCCGGGCGCTTCTTGCTGTACATGTCGGCCACCTTGATCTTGTAGAAGTCGGCGACCGTCTTTTGGATGTTCTCCACGCCGATCTGGCGGTTCTGGATCGACAGCAGGTCCTTCAGCGCTTCGCGTGCCAGGCCGATGTTTATCTCCTTCTGGCTGAAGCGCGAATAGGCCAGGATCTTGCGAAGCGCGCCTTCGAGCTCGCGCACGTTGGCACGCACGTTCTTGGCGACGAAGAAGGCCACGTCCTCCGGCATCGGCGAGCCTTCCTGCTCGGCCTTGCGCATCAGGATGGCCACGCGCATCTCCAGCTCGGGCGGCTCGATGGCCACCGTCAAGCCGGCGTCGAAGCGGGAGGTCAGCCGCTCGTCGATGTCCACCAGCCCCTTGGGGTAGGTGTCGCTGGTCATGATGATGTGCGCCTTCTTGGCCAACAGCGCCTCGAATGCGTTGAAGAACTCTTCCTGGGTGCGCTCCTTGCCTGCGAAGAACTGCACGTCGTCGATCAGCAGCAGGTCGAGCTGGTGGTACTTGGCCTTCAGCTCGTCGAAGGTCTTGCGCTGGTAGTTCCGCACCACGTCGGTGATGAACTGCTCGGCGTGCAGGTAGAGGATGCGTGCGTCCGGACGGTCTGCCAGCAATGCGTTGCCCACGGCATGGATCAGATGGGTTTTGCCCAAGCCCACGCCACCGTAGATGAACAGCGGGTTGTACATCTGCCCCGGAGCGCCGGCGACATGCAGCGCAGCGGTGCGTGCCATCTGGTTGGCGCGGCCAGGCACCAGGGTGTCGAAGGTGAGTTGCGGATTCAGGCGGCTGCGCGAACCGGAAGACGGGCTCGTCGCCGCTGCCTTGGTCGGCAACCCCGCCTCGCCGTGCGGCCTGCCGCCGTTGAAGGCCTGCGCCAGGGGCTGCGGTCCGGAGGGTGCACGCGCGGGCATGCCTGCCGGCACGTCGCGCGGCGCCAAGGTGATGTCCAGCCGAACCGGCTTGCCCGCCAGTTCGCTGAGCACCGATTCGATCCGGCCGGCGTACTGGTTGCGGATCCAGTCGAGCTTGAAGCGATTCGGCACGCGCAGCGTCACGACCGCCCCGCCACTGGCGTCATCGCTGACGTCGGCGGCCGGCAAGGGTCGGATCCAGGTGTTGAATTGCTGCTCTGGCAGTTCGGCCGCGAGTTTCTCGCAGCCACGCTGCCACAGGTCTGCCGCCATGTTGTGGAAAAGTTCTTCTCGGAGCCGCCGCATTCTACCCCTTGCAGCCATCTGCGCCAGAGGTTATCCACAGATTCGCCGAAGCGCCGAATCAGGCATGCCCAAGCCGGGGAAGAGGCCAACTCGTTGACCGGCAATGGTTTTTTTGCTGTAATCGGCGGTTCCCCGGAGCGCGCCTCGAACCGCCTCGGGTCCTGGCCCCGCGGAGCGCAGCCGCAGCGGGCATCTCCCCCGAACTGCATCGCTGGACCGATCATGAAACGCACTTACCAAGCCTCGAAAGTCCGCCGCGCCCGCACGCACGGCTTCCTCGTTCGCATGAAGACCCGCGGTGGCCGCGCGGTCATCAATGCACGTCGCGCCAAGGGCCGCAAGCGTCTGGCCGTCTGAGGACGCCGGCCACCGCAACCCGGGCAGCGCGCGCATCCGCCGCGTCGTGATCGGCCGCATCGTGCGCTCTGCCGACTTTGAGCGCGTGCTGCGTTGCCCGCCGAAAGCGCGCACGGCCCACTTCGCCGTGCACCATCTGCGCGGAGTGCCCACCTTGCCTTTGCGTCCGCAGGCCAAGCGCGAAAGCGGAAAGTTGTCAACAGGCGAAGTCCCCCTTTCCGAATCCCCTGTGGATGACTCCATTTCAGGTGGCTTGGCAGTCAGCCCGACGCGTTGGCTCGGTATGGTCATTCCCAAGCGCCATGCGCGGCGCTCGGTCACCCGCACGCTGCTGAAGCGGCAGATCCGTGCAGCGGTCGGTGGTGCCGAAGGCCTGCTCGCCGAGGGCTTGTGGGTCGTGCGCCTGCGCTCACCCTTCGATCGCCAGTCCTTTCCGTCGGCCGGCTCCGCGGCGTTGGCCAGCGCCGCCGGCATGGAGTTGGCGGCGCTGATGCAGCAGGCCGCGGCCTGAGGGCGCTCGCCATGCCGCCGACCTCGATTCGCTGGAGTCGTCTGCCGCAGCGCCTGCTGATCGGGCTGGTGCGAGCCTACCGGCTGGTCCTGAGCCCCTGGCTGGGCAGCAACTGCCGCTTCGAGCCCACCTGCTCGGCCTATTCGCTGGAGGCGCTGCAGCGTCATGGCGCTGCCGCTGGCACCTACCTCACCGCGGCGCGCGTGCTGCGCTGCCATCCCTGGTGCGACGGCGGCTTCGACCCGGTGCCGCACCAGCCGCCCTCCTTGTTTCGCCGCTTCGTGACCGACGAGCCGGCGCCGTCTTCCCCCTTGTCCGACAAGACCTCCCCATGACCGACTTCCGTCGCACCCTGCTGTGGGTGGTGTTCTCGATGTCACTCGTCCTGATCTGGGACGCTTGGCAGCGCCACAACGGCCAGCCTTCGCTTTTCGGACCTGCTCCTGCGGCGAAGCCGGTCGCGGCCGGGGCTTCGGCAGCGCCGGGGGCGGTGCCGACCCCGACGACGACACCGGTCGCCGCCGCGGCTGCACCCGCGACGGCGCCCGCCGCAGCGGCCTCCGCCCCCGTGGCCAAGCAGGTCACCGTGAGCACCGACCTGGTGAAGGCGACGCTCGACAGCAAGGGTGGCGCGCTGGTCCGCCTCGAACTGCTCAAGCAGGTCGATCAGAACGACCGCACCAAGAACGTCGTGCTGTTCGACCAGTCGGCCAAGCGCCTGTACGTCGCCCAGAGCGGACTGATCCCGCCCGCGGGCGGCGCCGGACTGCCCAACCACCACACGGTGATGGAGCTGGTGCCGGGAGATCTGGAACTGCGCGAGGGCAGCAACGAGCTGCAGGTGCGCTTCGAGTCGCCCGAACTCGGCGGCGTGAAGCTGGCGAAGATCTATACCTTCCGCCGGGGTGACTACGTGATCGGCGTGCGCCACGAGGTGGTGAACAACTCGGGCGCCAACGTGAGCCCGCGCCTGTACCTGCAGCTGGTGCGCGACGGCAATCCGCCGGAGGGCGAATCGAGCTTCTACTTCACCTTCACCGGCCCGGCGGTGTACACCGATGCGAGCAAGTTCCAGAAGGTCGACTTCAAGAGCATCGAGAAGCGTCAGGCCGGCGACAAGCCCGATCACGCCACCACCGGCGACAACGGCTGGGTGGCGATGGTGCAGCACTACTTCGCCTCGGCCTGGCTGCCCGACAACGGCAGCGGCGCCAAGCTGCCGCGCGAGTTCTACACCGGCAAGGTCGAGGCCAACACCTACTCGGTGGGCATGTTCTTGCCGGTCGGCGAAGTCGGTGCCGGCACGACCAAGGCCTTCGACGCACAGCTGTTTGCCGGTCCGCAGGAGGAGAACAGGCTGGCCGCGCTGGCGCCGGGCCTGGAGCTGGTGAAGGACTACGGCTGGTTCACCATCCTCGCCAAGCCGCTGTTCTGGCTGCTCACGCAGCTGCACGGACTGCTGGGCAACTGGGGCTGGGCGATCGTCGCGTTGGTGGTGCTGCTGAAGGTCGCTTTCTACTGGCTCAATGCCAGCGCCTACCGCTCGATGGCGAAGATGAAGGCGATCAACCCGCGCGTGATGGAGATGCGCGAGCGCCTGAAGGACAAACCGCAGCAGATGCAGCAGGAGATGATGCGCATCTACCGCGAGGAGAAGGTCAACCCGCTGGGCGGCTGCCTGCCGATCGTGGCGCAGATGCCCTTCTTCATCGCGCTGTACTGGGTGCTGCTGTCCAGCGTCGAGATGCGCAACGCGCCGTGGATCGGCTGGATCAAGGACCTGTCGGCGATCGACCCGTTCTTCATCCTGCCGCTGCTGATGACCGGCACCAGCTTGCTGCAGACCTGGCTGAATCCGACGCCGCCGGACCCGGTGCAGGCCAAGATGATGTGGATCATGCCGCTCATCTTCTCGGTGATGTTCTTCTTCTTCCCGGCCGGCCTGGTGCTGTACTGGCTGACGAACAACATCCTCTCGATCGCGCAGCAGTACGTCATCAACAAGCGCCTCGGTGTGCTCGGCAAGTGACGCGAGGAATTTCGTGACGCATTCGCGCTAGGGGGCCGGCCCCCTCGCCTGGGGGCTTGCTGCGGCCGGCATGCAGGCCGACCATGGGCACCAAGGAAGCGATTCCATAGGTTCCATGCGGGGCAGACCCGGTACAGCACGAAGGCGTGCACCGGCCGGCTCGGGCAGTGCAACGGACCGGTGCCCTCAGGCCGGACGCCGCTACCCCCCGCGCCAATCGAGGGCGGTGCGTCGTCTGCATGACGGCGCACCGCCCTTCGTCCTTGCGCGGCCTCGCTGCGCCAGAATCGAACCATGCTCCCCCGTCATGCCGATCCCATCGTGGCCGTGGCCACTGCGCCCGGCCGCGGAGCGGTGGGCATCGTGCGGGTCTCCGGCAAGGCCCTGGAGCCGCTGATCGAGGCGGTTTGCGGGCGCTCGCTCGCGCCGCGGGTCGCGACCTACCTGACCTTCCTGGCGGCCGACGGATCGACGCTCGACCAGGGCCTGGCGATCCATTTCCCCGCGCCGCAGTCCTACACCGGCGAGTCGGTGCTCGAACTGCAGGCCCATGGCGGGCCGGTGCTGCTGCAGCTGCTGCTGGCACGCTGTCTGGAGGCAGCGTCCGAGGCCCGGCGAGACCGCCGGCCGCGACTGCCCGGCCTGCGCCTGGCCGGTCCGGGTGAGTTCACCGAACGCGCGTTCCTCAACGGCAAGCTTGATCTCGCGCAGGCGGAGGCTGTCAGCGACTTGATCGAGGCGAGCACCGAATCGGCGGCGCGCTCCGCCGGCCGGTCGCTCAGCGGCGCGTTCTCGAAGCAGGTGAACGCGCTGCGCGACCAGCTGGTCGAGTTGCGCATGCTGGTCGAGGCCACGCTCGACTTTCCCGAGGAAGAGATCGATTTCCTTGAGAAGGCCGACGCACGCGGTCGCCTCGACCGCGCCTGCATGGCGCTCGACGAGGTGCTGGAGCGCGCACGCAGCGGTGCGCTGCTGCGCGAGGGCATCAAGGTCGTGCTCGCCGGCCAGCCCAACGTGGGCAAGAGTTCGCTGCTCAATGCCCTGGCCGGCGCCGAGCTGGCGATCGTCACGCCGATCCCGGGCACCACGCGCGACAAGGTCAGCGAGACGATCCAGATCCATGGCGTGCCGGTGCACGTGATCGACACCGCGGGCCTGCGCGACCCGAACGAGTCCGCCGACGAAGTGGAGCGCATCGGCATCGCGCGCAGCTGGGCCGAGATCGCCGGCGCCGACGCGGTGCTGTTCCTGCGCGACCTGACGCGCCTCGGCGACCCCGACTACGACGAAGGCGACCGCCGCATCGCGCACGACTGGCCGCAAGGACTCGCCGGGTCGGGTCGCCTGCTCGAGGTCTTCAACAAGGCCGACGCCGCGAGGGCGCTGCCCGAGGACGCAGCGCTGGTCATCTCGGCGCGCAGCGGCCAGGGGCTGGAGGCGCTGCGCGAGCGGCTGCTCGAGCTGGCCGGCTGGCATGCGCAGCCCGAGGGGGTGTTCATCGCGCGCTCTCGGCACGTGCAGGCCCTGCGCCGCACGCGCGAACATCTCGAACAGGCGCAGATGCTGGCCGCGCAGCGCGACGCCGCGCTCGACCTGCTTGCGGAGGAACTGCGCCTTGCGCACGACGCGCTCGGTGAGATCACAGGCGCCTTCACCTCGGACGACCTGCTCGGCGAGATCTTCAGCCGCTTCTGTATCGGGAAGTAAAGGCCTCGCCGCCGGCGACCGGCGGTGGCCCAATGGCGACGGGCGGGCGCCGCGCCGCACGCCTACGGGTTGAGGCTGGTGCGCGCCCCGCCGATAATTCGCAGCAAGAAGCCGATCCCGGCCCGCTGCACACAAGGAAGACGATGGACATCGCCCCGCTGGTCCAGGCCATGCAAACGCTCAACGCCGAGGACGCGTTCCGCCCGCGCCTCACGCTGGACCAATGGCGCGTCATCGCGCCGTTCCTGACCCGGCACGAGATCCGTGCCGGCGACCTGCTCATCAAGCAAGGCGATGCCGACCGTTCCATGTACATGCTCGCGCAGGGTTCGTTGCAGGTGTTCGTCACCGGCGGGCCGCCGGGCAGCAACCGCATTGCCATCCTGCGCGCAGGCTCGGTGGTCGGTGAGCCGGGGCTGTTCAACGACGGGCCGCGCATGGCCAACGTCGAAGCCATGACCCCCTGCGAGGTGTGGGCGCTGCGCGGCCCGCGACTGGAGGAGATGGCGCAGCGTCTGCCCGCGCTGGCGCTGGAGATCCTGCGCGCCGCCGGCAACGTGATGGCCGTGCGCATGCGCGCCAATCTCGCCAAGCAGACGCCGTTCACCTGACGCGCTGGACGACAGACGAAATGGGCCCGCACGTGCGGGCCCTTCTCTTTGGCGCGGCACAGGCCGCCGACGCTCAATGGCCCTCGAAGGAGACCAGCGTGTACACGGCGAGCCCGGCTGCGCGCAGCTTGTCCGAGCCGTGCAGCTCGGGCAGATCGACGATGGCCGCGCCTTCGATCACTGTCGCGCCCAGCCGCTCGAGCAACCGCATGCCGGCCATCATCGTGCCGCCGGTGGCGATGAGGTCGTCGATCAGCAGCACGCGGTCACCCGGGGCGACCGCGTCGGTGTGCATCTCCACCGTGGCCGAGCCGTACTCCAGTTCGTAGGTTTCCTCGACGGTGGCGAAGGGCAGCTTGCCCTTCTTGCGGATGGGCACGAAGCCGACGTTCAGTTCATAGGCGAGCACCGAGCCGATGATGAAGCCGCGTGCGTCGAGGCCGGCGATCGCACTCGGCCGCAGATCGAAGTAGCGGTGCACGAACTGGTCGATGAGCACGCGGAACACGCGCGGGCTGGACAGCAGCGGCGTGATGTCGCGGAACTGTATGCCTGAGGCCGGCCAGTCCGGCACGGTGCGGATATGACGCTTGATGTACTCGGCGGGCGTCTGCTCGGGCAAGTCGGTGGGGGGCACGGCGGGCTCCGGCGGATGACGGCGCCGCGCATTGTGGGCCCAAGCCGGCAGCGCGACTAGGTGCGGCCGAGGAGCTTGCCTTCGGCCAGCGCCAGAGGCTCGGGCAGGCCCGAGAGCACCAGCGTATCGCCGGGTCCGAGCACCATCGCCTCGTCGGGCTTGCTGACGGCGCCGCTGGCGCGCCGCACGGAGACCACCGTCACGCCCACCGCATGCAGGGCCTGGTTGGCAAGCGTCTGCCCGACGCTGGCTGCCGCCGCCGGCAGCGTCACGCTGTGCAGCCGCGCCGTCTGCAGGTCGTCCACCGTGTCGTCGTCGGCACCGTGGAAGTAGCCGCGCAGCAGGCCGTAGCGCGCGTCGCGCTGGTCCTGGACGACGCGGATCACTCGCCGCATCGGCACGCCCACCAGTGCCAGCGCATGGCTGGCCAGCATCAGCGAGCCCTCGATCGCCTCGGGCACCACCTCGGTGGCACCGGCCGCACGCAGCTTCTCCATCTCGCTGTCGTCGATCGTGCGCACGATCACCGGCACCTTGGGGGCGTGTTCCTGGACGAGGTGCAGGATCTTCAGCGCCGAGGCAGTGTCCTGGTAGCTCACCACCACCGCGCTGGCACGCGCCAGGCCAGCGGCCATCAGGCTCTGCAGGCGCGCGGCGTCGCCGAACACCACGCTCTGGCCGGCGGCGGCGGCCTGGCGCACGCGGTCGGGGTCGAGGTCCAGCGCCATGTAGGGGATGCGCTCGCCCTCGAGGATGCGCGCCAGGTTCTGGCCGCTTCGCCCGTAGCCGGCGATGATGACGTGCGCCGCTGTGTTGATCGAGCGCTTGGCGATCGTGGTCATCGCCACCGACTGCATCAGCCAGTCGGTCGCCGACAGCTTCATGACGATGCGGTTGCTGTACATCACCAGCAGCGGTGTGGCCATCATCGACAGCACCATGCTCGCCAGCACCGGGCTCAGCCACTGCGGATCGATGAGCCTGTTCGCGGCGCCCAGCGTCAGCAGCACGAAGCCGAACTCGCCGGCCTGGGCGAGGTAAAGGCCTGTGCGCAGCGCGGTTCCGGGCGCGGCACCGAACAACCGCGCCAGCGCGGCGACGAGCACGAACTTCGCCGTTACCGGGCCGAGCGACAGCAGCAGCACCAGAGCCCATTGGTCCAGCACCGGCCGCCAGTCGAGCTTCATGCCGATGGTGATGAAGAACAGCCCTAGCAACACGTCGTGGAACGGCCGGATGTCCGTCTCCACCTGGTGCTTGTATTCGGTCTCGGCCACCAGCATGCCGGCGACGAAGGCGCCCAGTGCGAGCGAGAGTCCGAAGTGTTCAGTCAGCCAGGCCAGGCCCAGCGTGATCAGCAGCAGGTTGAGGACGAACAGCTCCTCGCTCTTGCGCCGCGCCACCAGCGTCAGCCACCAACGCATCACCCGCTGCCCGCCGACGAGCAGCACGGCGAGCAGGGCGATCGCCTTCAGCGCGGCGAAGCCCAGCGAGACCGCCATGTCCGCCCCGCCCGAGTTCAGTGCCGGGATGAGCACCAGCAGGGGCACCACGGCCAGGTCCTGGAACAGCAGCACACCCATCACGCGGCGGCCGTGCTCGCTCTCCAGCTCGAGGCGGTCGGCCATCAGCTTCACGACGATGGCCGTGCTCGACATCGCCATCGCGCTGCCCAGCACGATAGCGCCCTGCCAGGACAGCTCCCAGGGCCGCGGGCCGAAGGAGAACAGCCACAGCAGCAGGTAGTGCCCTGCCACCGAGCCGACGATGGTCAGCACGACCTGCGCGAGGCCCAGCCCGAACACCAGCTTGCGCATGCTCTTCAGCTTGGGCAGGTTGAACTCCAGCCCGATGACGAACATGAGGAAGACGACGCCGAACTCGGCAAGGTACTGGACTCCGGCCGAGTCCTTGGCCAGCGCAGTGGCGTTGGGGCCGATGAGCACGCCCACCACCAGGTAGCCGAGCATCGGCGGCAACCGCGCCAGCCGGCAGGCGACCACGCCGGTGACCGCAGCCACCAGGTAGAGCAGGACGAGTTCGAGCGTGGAGGCCATGCGCGCGGGAAGGGGGATGGGCCGATGCTACTGGACGCATGACGCTGGGCTAGACTGCGGCGGCCATGCCGCAGACCGCAATCAACCCGGCGATCGAGTTCCCGCCCGAGCTGCTGCTCGGTGCTCAGGGCGTGCGCGTGGCGATCTTCGATGTCGACGGCGTGCTCACCGACGGGCGAATCTACGTCGGCGAGCAGGGCGAGGCCTTCAAGGCCTTCAGCACGCTCGACGGCCATGGCCTGAAGCTGCTCGCGCAGGGGGGCATCGTGCCGGTGGTGATCACCGGGCGCGACTCGCCGGCGGTACGCCGGCGTGTCGCCGACCTCGGTATCGTGCATGCGGTGTACGGCGCCGGCGACAAGCTTGCCGCCGCGATGCCGGTGCTGGCGACGCTGGGCGTGGGCTGGGACGCCGTGGCGGCGATGGGCGACGACTGGCCCGACCTGCCGCTGATGACGCGCGCCGCCTTCGCCTGTGCACCGGCGGGCGCGCATGCCGAGGTGCGTGCGATCGCCCACCATGTGACGCGCGCCGAGGGCGGCCATGGCGCGGCGCGCGAGTGCTGCGACCTGCTGCTCGCTGCGGCCGGCCGCTACGCGGAGCTGCTGCGCGGGCACCTCGTGACCCTGGATGGTGGTCGGTGACCGACACGCTCGAAGACCTGGCGGCACTCGCGCCGGCACCGGCAACCGACCGGCGCCGCTTGCGCCTGCCATGGCACCTGCGCCTGATGGAGGCCAGCACTGCCTACCTGCCGGTGTTGCTGATGGGGACGCTTGCCCTGGGCACGTGGTGGCTGGCGACCGTGGCGCCGCGACCCGAGGCGGAGCCCGTGACGGCGCCGCCGCGCCACGAGCCCGACTACACCATGCAGCGCTTCGCCGTGCAGCGCTTCGCCATCGACGGCCGCCTGCGCGTGCAGATCGAGGGCACGGAACTGCGCCACTATCCCGACACCGACACGCTGGAGATCGAGAGCCCGCGCATTCGTGCCATCGGCCCCGATGGACATGTCACCGTGGCCTCGGCGCTGCGCGCGCTGTCCAATGGCGACGGCAGCGAAGTGCAGCTGTTCGGATCGGCTCAGGTGGTGCGCGAGGCCGACTCGCCACGCGACGTGGTCGAGTTCCGCAGCGAGTTCCTGCATGCCTTCCTGAACACCGAGCGGGTTCGCTCGCACTTGCCGGTGCAGGTGCGCCAGGGCAGCACCGAGCTGCGTGCCGACGGCATGGAGTACGACAACCTTGCCCGCGTCGTCGAGCTGAAGGGGCGGCAGCGCGCCACCTTCAGCGTGCGTGCAAGACCCGGCGAACCGTGAGGCGCGATGAACACCGCCCCGCTCGTCTTCATCACCGGCGCCTCCAGCGGCATTGGCCAGGCCTTGGCCGTGCGCTTCCGCCGCGCCGGCTACCGGCTCGCGCTGGTGGCGCGCCGCGAGGCGGAAGTGCGCGCCTGGGTGCAGGCGCAGGGTTGCAGCGGGGCCGAGGCCGGCGTCTACGTCGCCGACGTCCGCGACCTCGCGGCGATCGAGGCCGCGGGCCGCGCCTGCATCGCGGCCCAGGGCGTGCCCGAGGTGGTGATCGCCAACGCCGGCATCAGCGTGGGCTTCGACACCGAGATCTTCGACGATCTCGAGGTGATGCGGGCGACCTACGAGACGAACGTGATCGGCGTGGCCGCCACCTTCCACCCCTTCATGCGCGCGATGCGCCAGCGCCGCGGCGGCACGCTGGTGGGCATCGCCAGCGTGGCCGGCATCCGCGGCCTGCCCGGCCATGGTGCCTACTGCTCGAGTAAGTCCGCGGTGATCAGCTACTGCGAGAGCCTGCGCGGCGAACTGCGCGGCGACGGGGTGCGCGTGGTCACGCTGCTGCCGGGGTACATCGATACGCCGCTGACACGACAGAACCGCTACAGCATGCCCTTCCTGCTGACGGCCGACGACTTTGCCGAGCGTGCCTATCGGACCATCGCCGCGGGCACGAGCTACCGCGTGATTCCCTGGCAGATGGGGGTGGTGGCGAAGCTGCTGCGCTTGCTGCCGAACGCGCTGTTCGACCGCGTACTGTCCGGCCGGCCTCGCAAGCACCGGCAAGGCGGGTGACGCCCTCGCGCCGGCGGCTGGTCTGGCGCGATCGACCGAAGCCAAACCGTCCGCATTCGACCCGTTCGAGTCCGGGGCATGAAAAAAGGCGGCGTGCCTTCGCACCCGCCCCTTCTCGGTGAAACGGAGTTCGGCTCAGTAGCCGCCGCGGCTGCCGCCACCGCCACCACCGTAGCCGCCGCCGGAGCGGCCACCGCCACCGCCGCCGTAGCCGCCGCCACCGGAGCGGCCACCGCCACCACCGCCGTAGCCGCCACCACCGCCACCGCCGCCGTAGCCGCCGCCACCGGAGCGGCCACCGCCGCCGTAGCCGCCGCCACCGCCGAAGCCGCCGCGGCCGCCGCCACCGAAGCCGCCCGGGCGCTCCTCGCGCGGGCGGGCCTCGTTGACCACCAGGGCACGGCCCTGCAGCGGTTGGCCGTTCATCCCGTTGATGGCAGATTGCGCCTCGGCATCCGAGCCCATCTCGACGAAGCCGAAGCCCTTCGAGCGACCGGTGTCGCGATCCATCATGACCTTCGCGGACGTCACCGTACCGAACTGCGAGAACGACTGCTGAAGATCTTCGTCGCGGATCGAATAGGCGAGATTACCGACGTAGAGTTTGTTGCCCATGGGTGAGCCCCTTTCCATTTCCTACAGACCATGTGGAGCTTCTACCCATCGTGAACCATTCAAGCGAAGGCGCCGCGTCCATACACAGACTGGCGAATATAAGTGAACTGCGCAAAAGTGCGCACCGAGACGAGCGAGAAAGTGTTGTTTTCGGGCTGACGTGCGGCGCGACCTGGCGCCGGATGTCCCCATGCGCCGGCACTAGGATGGGGGCATGGACCTTTTCAAGCCGTTGATCGCATTGCTGGCCATCGTCAATCCGATCGGCGTAATCCCCTTTTTCATCCATTTCACGCAGGGTTTCAGCCGGGAACAGCGCGCGCGCACCATCCGCGTGTCCGCCTTCAGTGCGTTTTGCGTCATCGCGGTGAGCGCCCTGGCCGGCATCAAGATCATCGAGTTCTTCGGCATCTCGCTGGCCTCTTTCCAGGTGGGTGGCGGCATGCTTCTGCTGATCTCCTCGCTGCAGATGCTCAACGCCCAGCCGGCCGAGGGTCGCAAGGAGGACGTCACGGCGGGCGACAGCAAGGTCGACGCCGGCGACAGCATCGCCGTCGTGCCGCTGACCATCCCGCTGCTGACCGGGCCGGCGACCATCTCCACCATGGTCATCTACGCCGAGAAGACCCGGCACTGGTGGGAGCTCGGCGTGCTGGTCGGTTACGGCGTGGTGATCGCCCTGGCGGTGTGGCTGGCGTTCGGCTTGTCCGGCCGCATCGCCCGTGTGCTCGGCCAGACCGGCATCAACGTGATGACGCGGCTGATGGGCCTGATCCTGGCCGCGCTGGCGGTCGAGGTGATGAGCGACGGTCTGGTCAAGCTGTTCCCGATGCTCGCCGGCGAGGTGCGGTGAGCGGCGGCGCGACGCCGGTCTCCCGCACGGCCGGTGCCGCGACGGCGACGGCCGTGGGCCCGGCGGGCCGCAGTCAGCTATCTCGACGACCTCGTCGACGCGCTGGTCTGCACCGTCCGGCCGCCGCCTTGCCGCTGGCCGGCACGCTGGCGCATTGGCCGGGCGAAACGCTGCGCGGACCGCTGGTCGTTCGCCCTTGCCGGGGTTCGCCATGACCGACCGCCTGCCGCCGCTGCCGCGCTGAGCGGCTCTTCTATCATCGCTGCCACACCACGAGGGCTGGGATGAGCGAGACCCGATACGACTACATCGTCTGCGGCGCCGGCACGGCCGGCTGCCTGCTCGCCAACCGGCTCAGTGCCGACCGCAGCAAGCGCGTGCTGCTCGTCGAGGCCGGCGGCAAGGACGACTACGTGTGGGTGCACATCCCGGTCGGCTACCTCTACTGCATCGGCAACCCGCGCACCGACTGGCTCTACGCCACCGACCCCGATCCCGGCCTCAACGGCCGCTCGCTGCGCTACCCGCGCGGCAAATTGCTGGGCGGAAGCAGCAGCATCAACGGCATGATCTACATGCGCGGCCAGGCGCGCGACTACGACCACTGGGAATCGCTCGGCAACGAGGGCTGGCGCTGGGAGGACTGCCTGCCCTTCTTCCTCAAGCACGAGGACTTCCACAAGGGCGCCGACGCCTTCCATGCCGCTCCCGGTTTCGATCCCACCGGCGCGCGCGCCGGCGGCGAGTGGCGCGTGGAGCGGCAGCGCCTGCGCTGGGAGATCCTCGACGCGTTCGCGCAGGCGGCGCAGCAGGCCGGCATCCCGGCGCGTGACGACTTCAACCGCGGCGACAACGAGGGCGTGGGCTATTTCGAGGTCAACCAGCGCGCCGGTGTGCGCTGGAATGCCACCAAGGCCTTCCTGCGGCCGGTGCAGCGGCGCGAGAACCTGCAGGTGTGGACCGGTGCGCACATCTCCCGGCTGCTGCTCGCGCACCGCGACAGCGAAGGCTCGTGGGACGGTTCGCGCCGCGTCGTCGGCGTGGAGGTGCTGCCGCAGGGCGGTCCCGAGCCGATCCACGCACGGCTGCGCGAGGGCGGCGAGGTGATCCTCGCCGCCGGCGCGATCGGCACGCCGCAGATCCTGCAGCTCTCGGGCATCGGGCCGGCGGACCTGCTGCAGCGGCACGGCATCCGCGTCGAGCACGAACTGCCGGGCGTCGGCGAGAACCTGCAGGACCACCTGCAGATCCGCGCCGTCTTCCGGGTCGACGGCGTGACCACGCTGAACACGCTGGCCAGCTCGTGGTGGGGCAAGGCGCGCATCGGCCTGGAATACCTGCTCAAGCGCAGCGGGCCGATGAGCATGGCGCCCTCGCAACTCGGCGCCTTCACGCGCAGCGATCCGTCGCGGCCGCACCCCAACCTCGAGTACCACGTGCAGCCGCTGTCGCTCGACGCCTTCGGCCAGCCCCTGCACCGCTTCAACGCCTTCACCGCCAGCGTGTGCAACCTGAACCCGGCCAGCCGCGGCTCGGTGCGGATCCGCACACCGGACTGCGCCGACGCCCCGAGCATCGCGCCGAACTACCTGTCCACCGACGAGGACCGCCGCATCGCCGCCGAGTCGCTGCGCCTGACCCGGCGCATCGTCGCGCAGCCGGCGCTGGCCAGGTACGAGCCGCGCGAGTTCAAGCCAGGGGTGCAGTTCCGCAGCGACGAGGAACTCGCACGCCTGGCCGGCGACATCGGCACGACGATCTTCCACCCGGTAGGCACGGCGAAGATGGGGCCGGCCAGCGACCCCCTGGCGGTGGTCGACGCGCGGCTGCGCGTGCATGGCGTGGCCGGGGTGCGCGTGGCCGACGCCAGCATCATGCCCACCATCACCAGCGGCAACACCAACTCGCCCACCCTGATGATCGCCGAGCGTGCGGCGCAGTGGATCGCCGGTGACGCACGCTGAGCGACGCCGCGCGTGAGCCCTGTCTACCTCTTCAGCGTCACCGTCAGCCTGACGTTCGGCGTGGCGTTGCTCGCCGCGTGGCGGCGTGACCGCGAGCAGGCCTTCCTGCGTCTGGTCGGGCTGGCCTTTCTCCTGCACGCCGGCCTGCCCCCGGCCTTCGCGGCGCTGTACCGGCCCGAGCCCTGGCTGCGCGGCGCGGCCCTGATGGCGCTGGTGGCGCTGGCGCTGCTGTCCGCCGGCCTGCTGGCGGTGGGCGTGGGGTACCTGGCGCGCCGCCCGTTCGACGCGCGGCAGCGCAAGCGGGGGGGGCTGCTGCTGCTCGCCGCGGCTGTGGTCCTGCCGCTGCTCGGCCCCGTGCCGGCGCTGGCCGCGGTGGCGCTGCTCAACCTGGGGGTGGGCGCGGCCGCGGCGGTCTGGCTGTGGCGGCGTGGCGGCGCGGAGCGGCTGGCCGGTGTGCTGCTCGTGCTGCTGGCGCTGAACCAGTTCCAGTTCGTGCTGCTCGGCGAAGCCGGCGGTGAGCGTGCCTCGTTCGTCACCGCCGTGCTGCGCATGGCGGTGGGCCTGACGCTGCTGCACGCGGCCGTGCGCCTGTCGGCGGAGGCCTCGCGACTGGCGCGCGAGCGCTTCATGCGCCTGACCGAACACTCCCACCAGGGCGTGGCCGTGCTGCGCGGCGAGCAAATGCTCTACGCCAACCCGGCCATGCTGCGCATCTACGGCCTGAGTTCGCTGGACGAGGTGCGCACGCTGTGGCGCGAAGCCACCATGCCCGAGGTCGAGCGGGCGGCCGGCCGCGAGCGCCACCGCCAGCTGATCGCCGGCGAGATCGATCAGGCCCGCTGGTCCGGCCAGCGCTTCCGCTTCGACGGCTCGCCGATCCGCCTGCGCTTCTCCGCCTGGCGTGTCGACTGGGATGGCCAGCCTGCCGAGCAGGTGGTGGTCAGCGACGAGACCGCACAGCACGATGCCACCGCTGCGCTGCTCTTCCAGGCCACGCACGACGAGCTGACCGGGCTGCCGAACCGCAGCGCGCTGCTGGCCAGGCTGCGCGAGCTGTGCGCCTCCGGCACCGGCTTCGCGCTGCTCCTGCTCGACGTCGACCGCTTCAAGCTCTTCAACGAGGCGCATGGCCATTCGGTCGGCGACGACGTGCTGCGCGCACTGGCCGCGCGACTGAGCGAGACCCTGCGCGGCCAGGCCGAGGCCATGCGCCTCGGCGAGGACGAATTCGCGCTGCTCGCCCCCGCGGACGACGCAGAGCGCCGCGCGCACACGGTGGCGCAGCGCGTGCGCGAGCTGCTCGCGCTGCCGGTGGCCGTGCCGGGGCACGACTTCTACCTCGATGCCTCGATGGGCGTGGCGCTGCACCCGGCGCACGGCCGCGGCGCCGAGGCGCTGCTGCGTGCCGCCAATGCGGCCATGCACGAGGCCAAGCACACGCCGGGCACCTCGCTGCAGTTCGCGGAGGAGCGCTTCGAGCGTGGCTCCGGCGCGACGCTGGTTGCCGAGCAGGCCCTGCGCGCCGGCCTGCGCAACGAGGAGTTCAGCCTCGTCTACCAGCCCAAGGTCGAGGTGCGCAGTGCGCTGCGCGCGCCGCGGCTGGTCGGCTTCGAGGCGCTGGTGCGCTGGGACCGGCCGGACATCGGTCGCATCGCGCCCTTGCAGTTCGTCCCGGCGGCCGAGCGCACCGGCACGATCCGCGCGCTCGGCAAGCTGATCCTCGGGCTGGCCTGCGCGCAGATCGAGCGCTGGCGCAGCGAGGTCGGCCACAGCGTGCCGGTGGCGGTGAACGTCTCGCCCCTGCAGCTGTTCGACCCCGGGTTCAGCGACGACGTGCTGCAGCTGCTGAGCCGCCACGCCGTGCCACCCTCGCTGCTGTCGCTGGAGATCACCGAGAGCGTCGCTGTCACGCACATGGAGGAGGCGCGCGGACGCATCGCGCAGCTGCGCGCGCATGGCATCGAGGTCGCCCTCGACGACTTCGGCACCGGCTTCTCGTCGCTGAACATGCTGCGCAGCCTGCCCCTGCGCACGGTGAAGATCGACCGCACGTTGGTCGAACCGTTGCCCGTGTCCGACGCCACCGCAGTGGTGAAGGCGATCTGCGACCTCGCCGCGGCACTGGACCTGGACGTCATCGCCGAAGGCGTGGAGACGCCTGCGCAGTCGGAGGCGCTGCGCGCCGCCGGCTGCAGCGTGATGCAGGGCTACCTCTACGCCCGGCCGCTGGCGCCGGCCGAGGCAGCGCGCTGGCTCGAGCGCGCCGCGCCGCTGCCCGGCCAGCCCGAGGCCGTCAGGCCATGAGCTGACGCCGCGCGCGGTGCAGGCGCACGAACAGGTTGTCCTCGCTGATGGCCAGCGCCTGGCAGACTTCCCCGGTGGCTTGGTCCTGGATCAGGCGCAGCTGCACCGCGTCGCGCAGCCCGGAGGGCAGCGTGCCGATGCGCACGAGCGTCTGCGCGAGGCGCTCGCGCTGCTCGGCCACCTCGTCAGGACGCGGCTGCGGGCATTCGACGTCGTAAGCGCCCCCGGCCTCGTCGTCGCCCGCGCCATGCTCCAGGCTGCGCAGGGGCGCGCGCTGGCGCACCAGGTCGACGATCTTGTGCTTGAGGATCGCGGTCAGCCAGGAGCGCAGCGCGGCGCGGCCGGCGAAACTGGCGCGGCCGGAGAGAACGGCTTCGAAGACGTCGTGCACGACGTCCTCGGCGAGCGCGGGGTCGAGCAGGCGGCGCTGCGCGAAGCGCACCAGCGCGTCGCGGTGCGCGACCATCTCGGCCCAGTCGACGACGGGGCTGGCGGCGGACGCGGGGGCGGAGAGGGCGAGGCTCATGGACGGGTCCCGGTGGCTGGTCGATGGCCCGACTCTGGCCGCGCCAGATCGCAGCACCCTCACCGAAGCTCACGGGAAGATCACATTGGCGTAAGGTCGTGCGCGCGCGGGCCGACAATCCGGCCATGTCTGCCGTCCTGCCTGCCGCCGCCGCCATCCTCGTCGCCGAGGACCAGGCCGACATCCGCGACCTGCTGGTGCTCAACCTGCGCAACGCCGGTTACCAGGTGAGCGCGGTGGCCAACGGCGCCGCCGCGCTGGCCGAGCAGACGGCGCAGCCGCGCGACCTTCTGGTGCTCGACCTGATGATGCCGGGGCTGGACGGGCTGGAGGTCTGCAAGGCGCTGCGCGCCCGCAGCGACGCGGCGCCGATCCTGATGCTGACCGCCAAGTCCACGGAACTCGACCGCGTGCTCGGACTGGAGCTCGGCGCCGACGACTACCTCACCAAGCCCTTCTCGCTGGCCGAGCTGCTGGCGCGCGTCAAGGCGCTGCTGCGCCGCGCCGAGCTGCTGCGTGCCGCGCAGGCACAGAGCGCCGGCGCGTCCAGCGTGATCCGTCACGGCGAGCTGGAGATCCAGCCGGCCAAACGCCAAGTGCGCTATCGCGGCCAGGCGATCGACTTCACGGCGCTGGAATTCGACCTGTTGCTGCATTTCGCCAGCCACCCGGGCCACGTGTTCTCGCGCGCCCAGCTGCTCGACGCCGTCTGGGGCTACAGCCACGAGGGCTACGAGCACACGGTGACGACGCACATCAACCGGCTGCGCAACAAGCTCGAGGCCGACCCGATGCGGCCCGAACTGATCCTCACCGTGCGCGGCGCAGGCTACAAGATGCGCGAGGCGGGCGCGTGAGCGCGACGCCATGACGGTACGGCTGAAGCTGGCGCTGACGGTCATCGCCACCGGCCTGCTCACCGCGCTCGGCGTGATCGCCGCCGTGCTCTACGCCTTCGAGCGCTTCGAGCACGAGACCACGTTCGCGCGCGCCAACGCCTTCCTCGGTCGCGTCACCGCGCAGTACGACGACCTGCTCGACCTGCAGCAGCGCCAGCCGGAGGAGTTCCGCCGCTGGCTGCGCGGGCTGGTGCTCTACGAACCCGACACGCAGCTGTACCTGCTCGACGCTCAGGGCACGGTGCTGGCCACCAGCGGCGACGCCGAACTGCCGCCGGGCTTCAAGGTCGCGATCGGACCGGTGCAGGAGGCCGCGGCGGTGGCGCAAGGGCGCAGCGGCAACCGCTACGTGATGGGCGATGACCCCGAGCGCATGGATGACGACGCGGTGATCGCCGCGCGGCCGGTGCAGCGCGCGACCATCCGCAACGAGGGATCGACCGCCGGATACCTCTACCTCGTCTGCCACAAGGCCGCGCTGCCCGCCTCGCGCTGGGAGGCGGTGCGCAACAGCCTGGCGCTGCCGGCGCTGGCGCTGATCGCCGGCATCGTCGCGCTGACCACGCTGTTCGCCGGGCTGATCATTGCCGCGGTGACGCGGCCACTGCAGCGGCTCACCGACGCCGTCTCCACGCTGTCGGCGCGCGGCCTCGACGAAGGTCTGACCGCCACGCCGCGTTCGCTGCTGCCGCCGGCCGGCCGCGACGAGTTCGGTCGCCTCACCGAGGCGTTCTCGATGATGCTCGCCACCTTGCAGCGCCAGTGGGCAGCGCTGCGCCGGCTCGACCATTTCCGCCGCGAGGGCGTGAGCAACCTGTCGCACGACCTGCGCTCGCCGCTCACCGCCACCGCTGCCTGCCTGGAGACGCTGCAGACGCGCTGGCGCGACGACCCTGCACGCGTCGAGGAGGCGGGCCTCGTCGAGGTGGCGCTGCGCAACGCGCGCAACGCCGCGCGGCTGGTGCAGTCGCTGGGCGACCTGGCGCGGCTGGACGAGCCGAGCTTCGCGCTGCGGCGCGAGAGTGTCGACGCGGGCGAGCTGCTCGACGACATCGCGCTGCGCTTCGCCGACCGCGCGGCGCGACAGGGCGTGGCGCTGGCGGTCGACCACGCAGGCGACAGCGAGCCGCCGTTCGCCTCGCTCGACATCGAGCTGATCGAGCGCGCCGTCGCCAACCTGGTCGACAACGCGCTGAAGTTCTGCCCTGCCGGAGCGCGCGTCGTGCTGGCGGCCCGCGCCACCGGCGGGCAACTCGAGGTGAGCGTCCGCGACAGCGGCCCGGGCATCGCGGCCGAGGACCTGCCGCATCTGTTCGATCGCTTCTACCAGGTACGGCAGAGCGTGGCGCCGGCCACCGGCGAGGGCGGCAAGGGCCTGGGCCTGGCGATCGTCAAGCGCATCGCCGAGCTGCACGGCGGCGCGGTGACGGTGGACAGCAGTGCCGGCGGGGGTATGCATGTGCACCTGTGGCTGCCGCGGCAGTCGCCCGCTGCGCCGGCAAACGGGGCAGGGTAAGTCCTGCTGCATCGGCTCGGGCACGCCGCCTACAGTTCGCGCACTGCGCGGCAGGCATCCCAGGGTGCTTGTCCGGGCGGGGGACTGAGGAGACGCAAGAGCGCGCCGCGGAACACGCGGGCAGCGCCAGACAGCAGGCCGCTGCGACGGCCGATGCACAATGCGAGGGGCGCCGGGCCAACCACCCGGCGCCCTTTTCACTTCATGACCGAACTGGCCCTCGTCGCACTGGCGTCGCTGTTCGCCGGCTGCGTCGACGCCATCGTCGGCGGCGGCGGGCTCATCCTCGTGCCGGCGCTGTTCGGCATGTACCCCGGCGCGAGCCCGGCCACGCTGCTGGGCACCAACAAGGGCTCGGGCATCTGGGGCACGGCCTGGGCGACGGTGCAGTTCGCGCGCCGCGTGCAGCTGCCCTGGAAGGCGCTCCTGCCCGCGGCCGCCGCGGCACTGGCGGGCAGCTTCGCCGGCGCCTGGGTGCTGACGCTGGCCAGCCCCGAGGGCCTGCGCAAGGCGCTGCCGATCGTGCTGTTCGCCGTGCTCGCCTACACGCTGGCGCGCAAGGACCTCGGGCGTCACCACGCGCCGCGCCTGCAGGGGGGCGTGCAGACGCTGATGGCCTGCGGCATCGGCGTCGCGGTGGGCTTCTACGACGGATTCTTCGGCCCGGGCGCCGGCAGCTTCTTCGTGTTCCTCTTCGTGCGTCTACTCGGCTTCGACTTCCTCAACGCCTCGGCGAGCGCCAAGCTGCTGAACACCGCCACCAACGCTGCCGCGCTGCTGCTGCTGGCCAGCAAGGGCCACGTGTGGTGGCACGTGGCGGCGGTGCTGGCGCTCGCCAACGTGGCTGGCAGCCTGCTCGGCACGCGGCTCGCGTTGCGCCACGGCGCCGGCTTCGTCCGCGCGGCCTTCATCCTCGTCGTCGCGGCGCTGATCGGCAAGACCGGCTGGGACGCGTTCCTGCGCTGAACGGCAGGGGTCAGATCAGCCCTGTGCACTGGCAATTGCGCCACGAAGCGCCGCCAATTCGACGCTTTGCCGCCGCAGCGCGCCCCTAGCATCTCCGCAGGAGCCCGAGCCTGCCCTGTGAGCCGCCCATGCCTGTCGATCCGCAACTGCGTTCCCTGAACATCGATGTGCCTGCCCAGCCCGAATCGCTGGTCAAGCTGTCGTTGCTGCTCGCCGACGAGGACGTCAACCTGCAGGCGGTCAGCGCACTGGTCACGTCCGACATGGCGCTGGCCGCGGCGGTGCTGAAGTCGGTCAATTCGTCGCTGTACGGGCTCAGCGGCCGCGTGCAGAGCGTGCAGCAGGCGATCACCTACCTGGGCACGCGCGAGGTGGCCGCGGTGACCTTCGAGATGGGCCTGAAGGCGGTGTTCCCCAGCGCGCCCGAACTCGAAGCGGTGTGGGAACGCGCCAGCGTGCGCGGCCTGCTGATGGGGCGCATCGGCCAGGCGCTCAACGTCGACCCCTGGGCCGCGCATTCGGCCGGCCTGTTCGAGGAATGCGGCAAGGCGGTGCTGTTCCGCCACGCGCCGGGGCGCTACAAGCCGCTCCTGCGTGCCGCCGCGAACGACGAGGACCTGCTGCTGCTCGAGCACGACGAGTTCGGCGTCAGCCACGATGCGCTCGGCGCTGCGCTGTGCGAGACCTGGGGCCTGGCGCCGGCCGCGGTGCACTGCGTGCGCTACCACGTGATGGTGCATGCGACGCTGCAACTGCCGATGCAGGTGCCGCGCCGCGCCATCTGCGCGCTCTCGGCGCTGGCCAACGCGTTGATGACCGACCCCGCCACGCTCGACGTGGTGGCGCAGAAAGTGGCGCCGCAGGCCGACCTCGACCCGATGCTGGCGCTGCGCGGCGCGCGCAAGGTGCAGGAGCAGATCGAGAACGCGGTGGCGCGCGAGCGCGCCTGAGCGCGGGTCAACCCGGTTGGCGCCGGAAAGGCCATCGACTAGCGTGGCGACGGCATAGGAGCACCGCCCATGAGCGACATCATCGCCCCCGAACACCTGGCCCTGCAGCGTCTGTACCACTGGGAGAAGACCGTCCCCGAGCGCAACCTGTTCACCCAGCCCATGGGCGGCGGCGTGATCCGCGAGATGAACTGGCGCGAGGTGATGGACGAGACGCGCCGCATGGCGGCTCACCTTCTCTCGCTCGGCTTCCCCACGGGCAGCCGTATCGCCATCCTGTCGAAGAACTGCGCGCATTGGCTGATGAGCGACTGGGCCATCTGGATGGCCGGCCACGTCTCGGTGCCGCTGTACCCGACGCTGGCTGCCGACACGATCCGCCAGATCCTCACCCACAGCGAATCGAAGCTGGTGTTCATCGGCAAGCTCGACGGCTGGGAGGCCATGAAGCCGGGCGTGCCTGCCGACCTGCCCTGCATCAGCTATCCGCTGTCGCCGCCGAACGACTACCCGACCTGGAACGACATCATCCAGCGCACGCCGCCGCTGCAGGGCTCGCCGGTGCGCGACGGCGACGAGCTGTCGACCATCATGTACACCTCCGGCACGACGGGCACGCCCAAGGGCGTGATGCACAGCTTCGCCACCTTCGCCTGGTCGACCCAGGCGGGACTGAAGCGCGTGCCGATCGACTCGCAGGCGCGCATGCTGAGCTACCTGCCGCTGGCCCACGTGGCCGAGCGCACGCTGGTCGAGCACGGGCTGCTGGCCACCGGCATGCGCGTGTTCTTCGCCGAGAGCCTGGACACCTTCACCGCCGACCTGCAACGCGCCCGGCCGACCGTGTTCTTCTCGGTGCCGCGGCTGTGGGTCAAGTTCCAGCAGGGCGTGCAGGCGAAGATGCCGGCCGAGAAGCTGAACCGGCTGCTCAAGATCCCCATCCTGCGCGGCATCGTCAGGAAGAAGATCCTTTCCGCCCTGGGTCTTGACCAGTGCACCTTCGCCGCCGGCGGCGCCGCGCCGATGCCGCCCGAACTGCTCGCCTGGTACGCCAAGCTCGGCCTGCCGATCATCGAGGTCTACGGCATGACGGAGAACTGCGGCGTCTCGCACGCCACCGTTCCCGGCGTGCAGCGCCCCGGCACGGTCGGCCTGCCCTACGAGGGCGTGCAGAGCCGGCTCGACCCGGCCAACGGCGAGATCCAGATGAAGAGCCCGGGCCTGATGCTCGGCTACTACAAGGAGGAGGTGCAGACCCGCGAGGCCTTCACGCCCGACGGCTGGCTGCACACCGGCGACAAGGGCCAGCTCGAGAGCGGCGGCTACCTGCGCATCACCGGCCGCGTGAAGGACCTGTTCAAGACCAGCAAGGGCAAGTACGTTGCCCCGGCGCCGATCGAGGACCGGCTGGTCATGCACGCCACCGTGGAGGCCTGCGTCGTCACCGGGGCCAACCTGGGCCAACCGCTGGGCATCGTGATGCTCAATGCCGAGGCGGCGCAGCGTGCGCGCGATGGTGCGCAGCGCATGGCGATGGAGGCCGCGCTGGCGGAGCACCTGAACGCGGTGAACGCGCCGCTGGACCCGCACGAGCGCCTCGAGTGCGTCGTGGTGGTGACCGAGCCCTGGACGGTGGACAACGGCTTCATCACGCCGACCTTCAAGGTCAAGCGCAACCACGTCGAGGAGGTCTACGCCTCGAAGTACGATGGCTGGGTGGCGTCGCGGCGCAAGGTGATCTGGGCGACCGGCTGAAGTTCAGGGGCCGTGACCCTCGATGTCCTGCATGCCATGGTGGTGGCTGAGGAACACGCGGCCGCGGAACCACTTGTCCCAGGCTCCGGCGCGCAGGCGGTCGAGCACCGGGCCCTTCACCTCGGTGAGGTCGAGGCGGATGCCGCGCTCCAGCAGCATCTCGTGCAGTGCGCGCAAGGCCTCCAGCGCGCTGTAGTCGATCGCGTTCACGGGGGACATCAGCAACACGACGCGCGTCGTGCCGGGCGCTGCGGCGAGCTGCTCCGCCACCACGCTGGCCAGGCGCCGCGCGTTGGTGAACACCAGGCTCTCGTCGATGCGCAGGGCCAGCACGCCCGGCGTGCCCTGCACGTCGTGGCGCTCGACGTTGCGGTAATGTTCGGTGTCGCCGACGCGCCCGATGCGCGCCACGTGCGGGTTGGCGCTGCGCTGCAGCAGCAGGCCGATCGACAGCGCGACGCCGGTGGCCAGCGCCGCCTCGGAGCCGACGAACAGCGTCAGCGCGCCGACCGCTGCCATCACGGCGAACTCCGCGCGCGAATAGCGCCAGGCCTCGGCGAAGGCGCGCCACTCGACCACGCCCATCACCGCGATGACGATGCTCGCCGCCAGCACGGCGCGTGGCAGCCAGGCCAGCGGCGCGGTGAGCAGCAGCATGGCCAGCGCCATCATCAAGGCCGCCCAGGCGCCGGCGGCGCGCGTGCGTGCGCCGGCTTCTGCATTGAGCGCGCCGCGCGAGAAGCTGCCGCCGATCGGCATGCCGGCGGAGCACGCCGCCACCAGGTCGGCCGCGGCCAGGCCGGTGAGCTCGCGCCGCGCGTCGATGTGCTCGCGGCGGCGCAGTGCCAGACCTTCCGAGACCGCCAGGCTGCTGACGAAGGTGACCAGCGCCAGCGGCGCCGCGCTGGGCAGCAGCCGCCACCACAGCGCGACATCGAGCGGCGGCAGCGCGAACTGCAGCGCGAAGGCCGGCAGCGAACCGACCAGCGTCACGCCACGCACATCGGCCGCCAGCGCCCAGGCCAGCGCCATGCCGGCAGCGACGACGGCCAGCGGCGAGCAGCGCGCGAGCAGGGACGCCGTGGCCGGTGCGAGCCAGCGCGCCAGCAGCGCGCGCGCGTGCTGCCGCGCCAGCCACAGCAGGGCCAGTGCGCCGAGGCCGAACACCGCCGTCAGTGCATGCCCTGCCGTGCCGCTGGCCCACCACGAGCCGATCACCTCCGGCGCGGTGAAGCCGCGCGCCGGGCTGCCCAGCAGCGCGGGCAGCTGCGACAGCGAGATGGCCAGCGCCGCGCCGGTGGAGAAGCCGTGCAGCACCGGCGTGGACAGCAGCGCCGCCAGGGCGTCGAGGCGGAACAGCGCCGCCGCGGCGAGCAGCAGTCCGGCCTCGGCGGCGAGCACCAGCGCCGCCGCGGTGGCAGGCGTGCCCTCGGCCACCACCGGTGCGATGCCATGGGCGGTGAGCAGCGCCACCACCGCCACCGGTCCGACCGAGTTGACGCTCGAGGAGCCAAGCAGCGCATAGGCCGCCATCGGCAGCACGCTGGCGTACACGCCCACCTGCGGCGGCAGCCCGGCCAGCAGCGCGTAGGCCAGGCTCTGCGGGATGAGCAGGATGGCGACGATGAATGCGGCGACGAGGTCGTCGCGCAGGTCGCGCTGCCGATAGGCCTGGAGCCGCTCGCGCATTCAGTCGACCTTGGCCCCCGACGCCTTGACGACCTCCGCCCACTTCTTGGTCTCCGCGGCGATGAAGCTCGCAAAGTCCGACGGGCTCATGCCGCTGGGAATGGCGCCCTGCGCGACCAGCCGCTCCTTCAGCGCCGGCGAGCCCAGGGCCTTGGCGGTTTCCTGCTGCAGCCGGCCGACGACATCGGCAGGCATCGCGGCAGGCGCGAGCAGGCCGAACCACGAACTTGCCTCGAAGCCCTTCACCGGGCCGGCCTCGGCAATGGTGGGCAGCTCGGGCATCGCGGCGCTGCGCTCGGCACTGGTCAGCGCCAGCGCCTTGAGCTTGCCGGCCTTGATCTGCGGCATGGCCGAGGGCAGGTTGTCGAACATCAGGTCCA
This sequence comes from uncultured Piscinibacter sp., assembly GCF_937952055.1. Classification (GTDB taxonomy): domain Bacteria; phylum Pseudomonadota; class Gammaproteobacteria; order Burkholderiales; family Burkholderiaceae_C; genus Piscinibacter. Next base: position 5,967 of record NZ_CALFYO010000014.1, on the reverse strand, counting down.
TGTTGCCGCCGATCAGGTCGAGCAGGGCCGGGCCGGAGCCGCGGTAGGGGAAGTGGACCATGAAAGTGCCGGTCATGGTCTTGAACAGCTCGCCCGACAGGTGGATCGACGTGCCGTTGCCGCTGCTGGCCATGTTCAGCTTGCCGGGATTGGCCTTTGCGTAGCGGATCAGGTCGGGCACGCTGTGGATGCCGTAGGACTCGGCCTTGGCCGGGTTCATCACCAGCACGTTGGGCACGCCGGCCACCAGCGTGACCGGCGTGAAGTCCTTGACGTGGTCGTAGGGCATCTTCGGGTACAGCGCCGGATTGATGGCGTGCGTGCCCACGGTGCCCATCAGCAGGGTGTGGCCGTCGCTGGACTTGGCGACCAGGTCCGCACCGAGGTTGCCGCCGGCGCCCGGCTTGTTCTCGATGATGAAGGGCTGGCCGAAGGCGCGGCTCAGCTCGGGCGCCAGCGCACGCGCGAGGATGTCGGTGGTGCCGGCGGGTGCGAAAGGCACGACGATGCGCACCGGCTTGGTCGGCCAGGCCGTCTGGGCGAAGACAGGCCAGGGCAGCAGGGCGGCGGCCGTGGCGCAGAGCAGGCGGCGGCGGACGGGAGAGCGCATTTCGGGGTCCTTGCAGGGTCGGGTGGAACCCTGAAGTGTCCCGCATCGGGCAGGGTGCCCGGCAGAGGCGTTTCCCGGGACGGACGACAAAAAAAGAAGGGGAAGCGGGACGTGTGGTCCGGGGCTCGCTCTCAACCTCCCCGGATTCGCCCGCTTCCCCTGGTGGACAGGTGTCAGTCCGCGAAAAACCTTCTGCTCAGCGCGCGCCGCTCGGGCGCGGGAACAACGATAGCTGGGCCGGCTCGCGGCCCGTCTTCAGAACCTGGCTCTGGCGCGGCGCGACCACCGGCCGAATCGTCGTGGGGCGCACCGGCTGCGGGGTCGTGGCGCGTGGTGCGGCTGTCAGTGCAATCGGGGGCATGGCGACTCTCCTCGATGGCGATCAACGGAACTCGCTGGCCGCGAAGGCCGGGCGCTGCTCGGCGCCGGCGCCCAGCACGCTGGCGGCACGCGCCACCCAGTCGGACAGCGCCGGCGCCTTGGGCAGGCGCGGTGCGGCCGGGTTGGCCAGGCGCAGCAGCGACGAGGCACCGCCGCGGCAGTGCGGGCCTGCCGGACGCATGCGGCGGGTGGCGGGGGCGAACTGCGAGCGGGTCAGCGGCATGGTGTCAACGGCGTCCTGTTGGGGTCGGTGGTCCGTCGTGGCGGGGTCGGTACGCGCTTCGGGCCTGTGTGCGTGACGAGCGCAACGTCCGTGCCATCTCGGCACGACACCGCCAGCGTGCGAAAAGTCACGAATGCCGTCCTCTTCCGGAATCGACGCCGCGGCGCCGCTTGCGAAAAGCGGCTGTTATGTAAGTGCTTCGATACAAGCCCGACCAATCCGGTCGCGGCTTGGCGGCGAGCGAGCCTTCAGGCCGCGGCTCTGTAACCGCGTGGGATCGCGCCGAGCAGCCGCCGCGTGTACTCCTCGCGCGGCGCCTCGAGGATCTGCCGCACGCCGGCCTGCTCGACCACCTGGCCGTCCTTCATCACCAGCACTTCGTCGGCCATGAAGCGCACCACCGCCAGGTCGTGGCTGATGAAGACGTAGGCGAGGCCGAGTTCGTCCTGCAGGTCCTTCAGCAGGTTGAGCACCTGGGCCTGCACCGAGACGTCGAGCGCGCTGACCGCCTCGTCGAGCACGAGCACCTCCGGGTCCAGCGTCAGGCAGCGTGCGATGGCGATGCGCTGGCGCTGGCCGCCGGAGAACTCGTGCGGGTACTTGTTGAGCGCCGAGTCATCCAGGCCGACCTTGGCCAGCAGGGCGCTGGCGCGCCCCTGCCGGTCGGCCGTGCTGCCGCCAACGCCGTGGATGACCATCGGCTCGACCAGGGTCTGCGCGACCGTGAAGCGCGGGTTCAGCGAGGCATAGGGGTTCTGGAACACCACCTGGATGCGGCGGCGTATCGGCAGCAACTCGGCGCGGCTGAGCGAGAGCAGGTCGCGGCCGTCGAACATGGCCTTGCCGCCGACCGGCCCGCCGGCCGGCTCGTGCAGTCGCAGCAGCGTCAGGCCCAGCGTCGTCTTGCCCGAGCCGGACTCGCCCACGATGCCCAGCGTGTGGCCGCGCCGGAGCGTGAAGCTGGCGCCCTTGACGGCCTGGAATTCGCGCCTGCCGAACACGCCGCGGCGGATCCAGAAGCTCTTGGTGATGCCGGTGGCTTCCAGGACCACCGGCGCGGCCGGGTCCTTCGCCTTCGCGATGCGCGCCGACACAGCGCCGTTGCCGCCGATGTGGTCGTCGATCACCATCAACCGTGCGCTGCGCTGCTCCAGCGTCGGGCGGCAGGCCAGCAGGGCCCTGGTGTAGGGATCCTGCGGGCGGGCGAAGATGTCGGCCACCGCGCCCTGCTCGCGTACCGTGCCCTGGCGCATCACCACCACGCGGTCGGCGATCTCGCCGACCAGGGCGAGGTCGTGGCTGATGAACAGCATGCTCATGCGGTGCTTGTCCTTCAGCTTCGCGAGCAGCTCGATGATCTGGCGCTGGATGGTCACGTCCAGCGCGGTGGTCGGCTCGTCGGCGATCAGCAGCTTGGGCTCGCAGGCCAGTGCCATCGCGATCATCACGCGCTGCTGCTGGCCGCCGGAGAGTTCGTGCGGATGTGCCTTCAGCCGCCGCTTCGGCTCGGGCAGGCCGACCTCGGCGAGCAGCGCCTCGGCTTTCTCCAGCGCCTGGCGCTGGTTCATGCCCAGATGCCGCTGCATCGGCTCGCACAGCTGGTGGCCGACGGTGAACACCGGGTTCAGCGACGTCATCGGGTCCTGGAACACGCAGGCGATGTCCTTGCCGCGCAGCGCCTGCAGTTCGGGCAGCGACGCGCCGAGCAGGTCACGGTCCTGGAAGTGGATGCGGCCGTGGCGCTCGGCGTTCTCCGGCAGCAGGTTGAGGATGGACATCGCCGTCACGCTCTTGCCCGAGCCGGACTCGCCGACCAGCGCCACGGTGGTGTTCTCGGGCACGTCGAAGCTCACGCCCTGCTCGCCGCGGCCGACGGCCTCCGCGTAGGTGGCCTGGGCACCGCGGCCCATGCGGAAGCGCACGCGCAGGTCCTGGATGGTCAACAGCATCGATCTACTCCGCGCCGCGCAGCTTCGGATCGAGCGCGTCGCGCAGCGCATCGGTCATCAGCGAGAAGGCGGTGACGAACACCGCCATGAAGGCCGTCGCGGCGACGAGCTGCCACCAGTGGCCGAGGATCAGTTCGCTCTGCGCCTCGGCCAGCATGGTGCCCCACGACACCTGGTCGACGCTCACGCCCAGGCCCAGGTAGGACAGGATCACCTCGGCCTTGATGAAGCCGACGACGAGGATGGACAGCTGCACCAGGATCACGTGGCTGACGTTGGGCAGGATGTGGCGGAAGATGCGCGAGCCCGTGCTCGCGCCGATCGCCTCGGCGGCACGCACGTACTCGCGCACCGAGTGCTTGAGGAATTCGGCACGCACCAGTCGGTAGATGCCGGTCCAGCCGGTGAGGCCGAGGATCAGCACCACCGACTGCACGCCGCGCCCGGCCACCGCCGCGAAGGCGAAGATCAGCAGGATGCCGGGGATCGAGGTGAAGACGTTGTAGACCCACTCGAGGAAGTCGCCCAGCCGGCCGCCGAAGAAGCCCGCCAGCGCGCCGAGCACCGTGCCGATCAGGGTGGCGACGATGGCGGCGGCGACGCCGACGAACACCGAGATCTCCGCGCCCTTGATCGCCTTGGAGAGCACGTCGCGGCCGAGGCGATCGCCGCCGAACGGCAGGGTATCGTGCTTGACGGCCTCGGTGGTGCGGTACTTCTTGGCCAGCTCGTCCCATTCGGCGTAGCGCGGCGCCAGCGGGTCCACCGCCGAGATGTCGGCGTTCGGGCCGGAGGGCACCGGGATGGCGCTGCTCGTTTGCTTGGCTGCCGGGCCGACGAAGGTCGGCGGCGCGTTGGGTACCCCCACCTCCTTCTGCCAGTCGCGGGCCACCAGGCCCATGCCGGCGGCCAGCATCAGCAGCGCGAAGCCGGCGACGACCGCCATGGCCACCATGCCGACGCGATCGCTCTTGAAGCGGCGCCAGGCGGCGGCCCAGACGCCTTCCGAGCGGCGCGCCGCCGCGCTCATCGTCAGTACGGCGCTCATTTCAGCACCACCCGCGGGTCGACCAGCTTGTAGAGGACATCGGTGAGGAGGTTGACCACCATCGTGATGACTGCGAGGTAGACGGTGACGGCCTGGATGACCGGGTAGTCGCTGCGGTTGACCGCCAGCAGCACCTCGCGGCCCAGGCCGGGAATCGAGAAGAACACCTCGATCAGGAAGGAGCCGACGAAGATGCCCGGGAGCGACACCGCCACGTTGGTGAGGATGGGGATCATCGCGTTGCGCATCACGTGGGTGAGCAGGATGCGCGGCTCGGTCAGGCCCTTGGCGCGCGCGGTGCGCACGTAGTCCTGGCCGATCTCGTCGAGAAAGAAGGTGCGGTACAACCGCGTCTGCGGCGCGATGCCCACCATCACCGCCAGCAACACGGGCAGCGGCGTGTAGACGAGCAGGTTGGTCGCCACGCTGTCGGTCCATCCCTGCACCGGGAACCAGCCGAGCTGGAAGGCGAACACGTACTGGCCGACGATGACGTAGACGAGGAAGGAGATCGACAGCGCGACGGTGGTCGCCACCATGATCGTGCGGTCGGTCAGCGATCCGCGCAGGTAGGCCACCAGCAGCGCGATGGGGATGGCCAGCAGCGTGTCGAGGATGAGAATGGGCACCATCACCGTCAGCGTGGCCGGCAGCCGGGTGGCGAACAGGTTGGCCACCGATTCGTTGGTGGCCCAGCTGCGCCCCCAGTCGAAGGTGGCGATCTGCTTGAGGAAGATGCCCAGCTGCACCCACCACGGCTCGTTCAGGCCGAGCTGCTGGCGGATGGCATCGATCTGCTCGGGCGAGGCCGACAGGCCGCCGAGGATCTCCGCCGGGTCGCCGCCGAAGGCCTTGAAGAGGAAGAACACCAGCAGCACGACGCCGAGCAAGGTCGGGACCATCTGCCACAGGCGCCGGATCAGGTAAGCCGCCATGCGCGAAGGAACTCCAGGGAATGCAGGCGCGAGTCTAGGGCCGGGGCCAAATGCCCCTGCCCCGGTGTTTGCCCTCGGGGCCGGGCACGCAACTCGCATGCCATCCGCTTATAGACTTCACGCGACCTTTGCCCAGGAGTTGAAGCGATGTTCCTGCGTGCCCTCACCCGGGGCCTGATCCTCACGCTGAGCTGCGCAGCCGCGGTGGCCCAGCAGGCGCCCGCGGCCGACGCTCCGCCGCGCGTGCTGCGCTACGCCTTCCCGATCGCCGAGACCGGCTTCGATCCGGCGCAGATCTCCGACCTGTACTCGCGCACCGTGGTCGCCGGCATCCTGGAGACGCCGCTGGCCTTCGACTTCCTCGCCCGGCCGTTCAAGCTCAAGCCGAACACCGCCGCCGAGATGCCGCAGATCAGTGCCGACTTCCGCACCTTCACCTTCCGGCTCAAGCCGGGCATCTACTTTGCCGACGACCCGGCCTTCCAGGGCCGGCGGCGCGAGCTGGTGGCGGCAGACTATGTCTACAGCCTGAAGCGCCACTTCGACCCGCGCTGGAACAGCCCCAACCTCTACAGGCTGGAGAACGCCAAGATCCTCGGCCTGTCGGAGCTGCGCCGCCAAGTGGTCAAGGACAAGACTCCTTTCCCCTACGACCAGGAGGTGGAGGGCCTGCGCGCGCTGGACCGCTACACCTTCCAGGTCAGGCTGGCCGAACCGGCGCCGCGCTTCCACCAGGATGTGATGACCGACGCCGGCAGCTTCGGCGCGGTGGCGCGCGAGGTGGTCGAGGCCTACGGCGACAAGATCATGGAGCACCCGGT
>NZ_CALFYO010000013.1 GCF_937952055.1 uncultured Piscinibacter sp. | reverse complement strand
GGCATCTCCGAGGACGCCGTCATTCGCGACGTGCTGCTGGCGGCGCAGCCGACCAAGCGCTTCGTCCAGGTGTCGGAGGTGGCGGCGCTCACCCTGCACCTGTGCTCGGATGCCGCCGCCTCGATCACCGGCGCCGTTCTGCCGGTGGACGGCGGCTGGACCGCACACTGACTCGGCCGCGGATCCCGCCATCGGCCACCTGCCGGAGCCTCGCATGCAACCGCACGCCGTTCTCGACCTGCCGTCGATGCCGATGGCCTCGCCTTCGTACCCGCACGGCCCCTACCGCTTCCTCCAGCGCGAGTACCTGATCATCACCTACCAGTCCGACCCCGCGGCAATCCGGGCCGCACTTCCAGCGCCGTTGCAGCCCGACGGCAGCGACACCGTGCTGTACGAGTTCATCCGCATGCCCGACAGCGCCGGCTTCGGCGACTACACGGAGTCCGGCATCGTGATTCCGGCGCTGTTCGACGGCGAGCATGTCAACTTCACCGCGCAGATGTATCTGGACGACGAGCCGCCGATCGCCGGCGGGCGCGAGATCTGGGGTTTTCCGAAGAAGCACGCCCGGCCGCGGCTGGCGGTGCAGCAGGACACGCTGACGGGTACGCTCGAGTACGCCGGCATCGCGGTCGCCGTGGGCACCATGGGCTACAAGCATCAGCACCTGCTGTACGACGTGAAGGGCCGGAAGGCCTGCTCGTCGGCCAGCATCGTCGAGAAGATGAGCCGGACCCAGGTCAACCTGAAGCTGATCCCCGAGGTCGATGGGACGCTGGCGATCGCGCAACTGGTGGGCTACAACCTCGGCGACATCCACGTGCACGGCGCCTGGTCGGGTCCGGCGCGGCTGCACCTGGTGCCGCACGTCAACGCCCCGGTGGCCGACCTGCCGGTACGCAGCATCGTCGGCGGGCTGCACTTCATCGCCGACCTCACCCTGCCCTACGGTCGCGTGCTGCACGACTACCGTCGCGCTGCCGCCGAGGCAAACCAATGAAGTCCGCCTCCCGCCGCGCGCGCGCGCCGACGCCGGCGACCGGCGATGCAGCCGTTTCGCTGCCGGGCCAGGTGGTGCTGGTGCTGCAGGGCGGCGGCGCCCTCGGCGCCTATCAGGTCGGCGTGTACGAGGCCCTGCACGAGGCCGGTATCGAACCCGACTGGGTGATCGGCACGTCGATCGGCGCGATCAACGCGGCGCTGATCGCCGGCAACCCGCGCGAAGCCCGGCTGGAACGGCTGCAGCGGTTCTGGCACCTGGTCGAACAGCGCTGGCCGGGCGCCGACGCGCTGGCGGGTCTCGGCCTGCCCAACCTTCTGTCCAACACCGCCACCGTGTTCGGCGGAATCCCGTCGTTCTTCCGCCCCAACCCGCAGGCCTGGCGTGGCGTGCATGCGCCGCTCGGCGTCGACCAGGCCGCTTACTACAGCACCGAGCCCCTGCGCCAGACGCTGCTGTCGCTGGTGGACTTCGCGCGAGTCGGCGCGGACGGCATGCGCCTGACGGTGGGGGCGGTCCATGCCACGGCGGGCACGATGCGCTACTTCGACAGCCGCCAGCAGCGCCTCGGCGTGGAGCATGTGATGGCCTCCGGCGCATTGCCGCCGGCGTTCCCCGCGGTCCGCATCGACGGCGATCCGTACTGGGACGGCGGCATCTACTCCAACACGCCGATCGAGGCGGTGCTCGACGACAAGCCGCGGCGCGACTCGCTGATCTTTGCCGTCAACGTGTGGCACCAGCAGGGCCCCGAGCCTGAATCGATCTGGCAGGTGATGGGCCGCCAGAAGGACATCCAGTACGCCAGCCGCGCCGACAGCCACATCGCCCGTCAGAAGCAGATCCACAAGCTGCGCCACGTGATCCGCGAGCTGCACCGGCAGGTCCCGCCGTCGCGGCGCAACGATGCGCAGGTGAAGGAGCTGGCCGCCTGGGGTTGCGGCACCACCATGCACGTGGCCCATCTGGTGGCACCGCGCCTCGAAGGCGAGGACCACACCAAGGACATCGACTTCACGCCGGCCGGCGTGCGCGCACGCCGCCAGGCCGGCTACGCCGACACGCTGCGCATGGTCGAGCGCAGCCCGTGGTCCACGGCGAGCAGCGACCCGATCGAGGGCGTGATCGAGCACAGCTGAGGCCGATGTGATCCACGACATCGAGACCCTGCCGGCGAACAACCGTGCCTTCGTCGCCGAGCGGTTGCGCGACGACCCCGCCGACTTCGAGCGCCTGGCCGAGGGCCAGCACCCGGAATGCCTGTGGATCGGCTGCTCGGACAGCCGCGTCGGCCCGGACCGGCTCACCGGCACGCACCCCGGCGACATGTTCGTGCATCGCGACATCGCCAACCTGGTCGTCAGCACCGACATCAACCTGCCGTCGGTGCTGCAGTACGCCGGCGTGGTCGGTCACTGAGGGGACTGGCACGATGGACATCATGCTGGCCTCGGTGGCCTTCGCCCTCGCCGTGCTGTGCGCAGCGACGATGGGCTTCGCGATCCAGCGCGGCGCCACCTGCACCGTCGCCGCGGTCGACGAGTTGCTGGGCAAGCGCAGCGCGCGCCGCCTCGCCGCCTTCGGCGAGGCTGCGTTGTGGGTCGCCGGCGGGCTGCTGGCTGCGCGCGCCGCCGACCTCGTGCCGCAGCTGCCGCCCGGTTATGCCACGAGCGTCTGGACGGTGGCCGGAGGCGCGCTGCTCGGCCTGGGCGCCTGGCTCAACCGCGCCTGCGTGTTCGGCGCGATCGCGCGGCTCGGCTCGGGCGAATGGGCCTATGCCGCCACGCCACTGGGCTTCTACCTCGGCTGCCTGGCGGTGCCATGGCTGTTCGCGCCGCCGCAGCAGCCGCTGGCCGGCGGCGCGCCGGTGCTCGCCGCGCCCGGCATCGCGCTCGGCGCCTTCCTCGTCTTCGTCGCCTGGCGGCTGTTGGGCACGCTGCGTCGCGGCGGGTTGGCGCGCTGGCGCGAGCGGGTCTGGGCGCCGCACGCGGCGACCACGGTCATCGGCATCACCTTCCTGGCCATGCTGCTGCTCGTCGGTGCCTGGGCCTACACCGACGCGCTGGCCGCGCTGGCACGCGGCATGACCACCAGCCTCCCGGCGCGGCTGGCGCTGGCCGTCGCGCTGCTCGCCGGCGCGGTGTGGGGGGGCTGGACGGCCGGCCGCTTCCGCGCGACGCGCATCGGCGCATGGGACCTGTTGCGCTGCACCGCCGGCGGCGCCCTGATGGGCGCCGGCACGCTGCTCATCCCCGGCAGCAACGACGGCCTGATCCTGGTCGGCATGCCGCTGCTGTGGCCCTACGCCTGGGTCGGCTTCGCCACGATGTGCGCGGCGATCGGGCTGGCCCGCCTGGCTTTCTCACAATTCGATCACGGCGGCGAGCGCGCCACGGCCGCTTCCTAGAATGACTTCATGGTCATGCAGGTCAACCCAGCCAAGGTGGGCCCAGGCGTCACGCGGCGCGTGCTGGTGATCGAGGACGACCCCGACATCGGCCGCCTGGTCACGCTGCAACTCGCCGAGCTGGGCTGCGAATGCCGTCTGGTCGACGACGGCGTGACCGGCCTGGCCGAGGCGCAGGAGGGCCGCTACGACCTCGTCATCCTCGACCTGATGCTGCCACGCCTGGACGGCCTGCAGATCTGCCGGCGACTGCGCGCCGCCGAGCACCACACGCCGATCCTGATGCTCACCGCCAAGTCCTCCGAACTCGATCGCGTGCTGGGCCTCGAGCTCGGCGCCGACGACTACCTGACCAAACCCTTCAGCATGCTCGAGCTGGCGGCGCGCGTGAAGGGCGTCTTCCGCCGCGCCGAGGTGGTGGCGGCCGCGCGCGCGCAGGAGGCGCCGCAGGCGCAGCTCATCGAGCAGGGCGCACTGCGCATCGACCTGCAGCGCCACGAGGCGCGGCTGCAGGGCCAGCCGCTGGAGCTGACGGCGAAGGAATTCGAGCTGCTCGCGCACTTCGCGCGCGCGCCGGGCCGCGTCTTCACCCGCGCCCAGCTGCTTGACCAGGTCTGGGGCTACCACCACAGCGGCTACGAGCACACCGTCAACTCGCACATCAACCGGCTGCGCAGCAAGATCGAGCGCGACCCGGGCAATCCCGAGTTCATCCAGACCGTCTGGGGCGTGGGCTACCGGTTCGCCGAGCGCACGAGCTGAGCACGCGGCGATGGATGCGCTGCTGCTTCTGCTCGTCGCCGGGCTGGCTCTGGTCGGGTGGTTCGTGCATCGGCGCTGCGCCCGCCGCGAGGCCGAGCTGGCCGGTCGGGTGGCGACGCTCGAGCTGCAGCTTGCCGAACGCGACGCGCAGCTGTCACGTGTGGCGCTGCAGCGCCGTGAACTGCTGGCCAACGTCTCCCACGACCTGCGCACGCCGCTGGCGGCCATGCAGGGCTACCTCGAGCTGCTGCTGCTGCGGCACGGCAGCCTCGGGCCGGCCGAGGAACGCAACTACCTGCTCACCGCGGCGCGCCAGGGCGAGAAGCTCGGCCGCCTGCTCAACGATCTGTTCGACCTGACGCGGCTCGAGGCCGGCGAGCTGGCGCCGCAGGCGGAGGACTTCGCGCTCGGCGAACTGGTGCAGGACGTGGTGCAGAAGTTCGGCCACGAAGCGCGGCAGCGCGGCGTGCGCCTGGCGGCCTGCAACGCAGCGGCCGCGCCGCGCGTGCACGCCGACCTCGCGCTCGTCGCACGCGTCCTGGAGAACCTGCTCGACAACGCGCTGCGCCACACGCCGGCGGAAGGCAGCGTGACGATCGGCATGCTCGCCGACGGCACGCGCACCGCGCTGACGGTGAGCGACACCGGCGAAGGCATCGCTGCCGCCGACCTGCCGGGCCTGTTCGACCGCTACGACCGCGCCTCGCGCGTGCAGGGCGTGGGCGCCTCGCCGGGGCTCGGTCTGGCGATCGCACGTCGCATCGTGCGTCTGCACGGCGGCGAGCTCGCGGTCCGCAGCACGCCCGGGGCCGGCACCGTGGTGTCGTTCGATCTGCCGGCGGCACATGCCCCGGCCCGGCCCCAAGGCATGGCCGCCTGAGCACCGGCCGTTCGCCGTTCACGCCTCCGGAAGGAATGCCCATGCTCAGCCAGCCCCTTGTCCTCGCCCCCCTGTTTGCGCTGCTGGTCGCGCTCGGCTGGGTGGCCGGCCGGGCCCGCCGGCAGCGCCGCGAACTGGTTGCCCGCGTCGCTCTGCTCGAACAGACCCTGGCCACGCAGCGCGCCGAAGTCGAGCGCAGCGAGGCCGCGCGTGCCCAGGCCGAAGCGGGGCTGCGCTCGGCCGAGCAGCGCTTTCTGCTGGCCGTGCGCGGCAGCCAGGACGGCCTGTGGGAGTGGGAACTGGCCACCGGCACGGTGCAGCTGTCGCCGCGCTGGAAAGGCATGCTGGGTTACGAGACGGACGCACTGCCCGACAGCCTGCCGGCCTGGCGCGACTGCATGCACCCGGATGACCGTGCCGGCTTCGAGGCCGCGCTACAGCGCCACCTCGAGGGCGCCACGCCGCACGTCGACGAGGCGCTGCGCCTGCGCCACCGCGACGGCAGCGTGCGCCACGTGCTGTCGCGTGCGGTGGCGATCCGGCGCGAATCGGGGGCGCCCTACCGCGTCGTCGGGCTGGACACCGACGTGACGGCCCTGCGTCGCGTGCAGGCGGTGCTCGACGCGGTCGCTGACGGCACCGCCGCCACCAGCGGCGCGGGCTTCTTCGACGCGCTGGTCGAGCACTTCGCGCGCGCGCTGGAGGTCGAGTGCGCGTTCATCACCGAGTGTGCCGATGCACCGCCGACACGGGTGCGCACGCTGGGCTACTGGTCGGCACGCCGCGGCACGCGCGAGAGCTTCGAGTTCGATCTCGCCGGCACGCCGTGCGAGGAGGTCGTGCAGCAGGGCCGCACCTGCTTCCACCGCGAGCGGCTGGCGACGCTGTTCCCGCGCGAGGCCGGCTACGAGTCCTACCTGGGCATGCCGATCACCGGCAGCGACGGCCGCGTGCTCGGCCACCTGGCGATCTTCGACACGCGGCCGCGTGGCGACGACCTGCTGATGGAGCGCATCTACCGCATCTTCCTGGCGCGCGCTGCGGCGGAGATCGAGCGCTGCCAGGCCCTGCAGCGCTGAGGCACGGCGCTCAGCCGCCGAAGGCCAGCGCCAGCCCGACGGGCAGGAACAGCAGCGCCAGCAGGGGGTCGACCAGCACCATCGAGGCCACGTCGTCGGGGGCGCGCTGGTATCGGTCGGCGAGCAGGAAGTTGAACACCGCAGGCGGCAGGGCGGCGAACACGAACAGCGTGCCGCGCTGCAGCGGCTCGAGCGGCAGCATGGCCAGCACGGCGGCGGCCACGCCGCCGAGGCTGCCGATGCGCCAGGCGTGCCAGGGCGTGGCCACCAGACGCGCGCCGAGCGTGAAGAGCAGCAGGTCGGAGAGCACCGGCAGCAAGGCCGGCGCCAAGCCCTCCGTGCCGAAGGCGAGCATCGATACCGGCAGCCCCACCGGTCCGACGTTGCCGGACACGACCGTCGGCGCGAGCGCGCGCGGGTCGGTGCCGAGCCGCCGCGCCAGCGGCCAGGCGAGCGCTGCGCTGCCGAGGATGATCACCACCGCGGCAGCGAGGAAGGGAAGCTGGCGGCGTGACGCTGAACTGGCGCGTCGACGGCGAGACGAGCACCAGCGCCGGCCGGCAGACGTCGACGGCGAGGCGGTTCGCCCCGCCGAGCTCGGGCCTCGCGCGACGCGCATAGAGGCAGCCGAGCGGCACCACCGCCAGCAGCGGCGCCATCGTGGCGGCGATGCGCGAGAGCATCGGCCGTCTCCTCGCTCGCCGCCGCAGCGGCTCAGCCGCCGGCGTAGTGCAGCAGGCGGATGAACTCCTGCATCTGCGCTTCGGTCAGCATGCCGCCGCGCGCGGCCATGGCCTTGGACTTCATGTCGTAGGCCTTCTCCATGGCGGCCATGAACTCCTTCTTCGAGACCATGCCGTCCTTGTCCTTGTCCATGCTCTTCATCTTGAAGATCAGCATGAAATCGTCCTGCGTGCCTTCCTGCGCGTGCGCGGGGAAGGCGGTGCCGCCGAGACCGGCGGCGGCGACCACGAGGGCCGCGGTGAGCTTCTTCGGGAACATGTGCATCTCCTGTGGGTGGTGGGTGAGGCGCGACATCGGCCGTGCCTGCCCATGCGTCGATGCCGCATGCCCGGCATTACGGCCGCATCAGTCGGTCGGCGGATACAGCGGCGTGAGCGCCTTCTCGCGCCGCCAAGCGCGCAGGAACTCGGTGATCGACATCGGCCGGTGGCCGCGCGCCCGGTTGGCGGCGCCGATCTCGAACAGCCAGCGGTACTGGCGCATCAGGTCGCGCCAGGCGACGAGCAGCGGCGTGCGCCGGTCCCAGATGTGCGTGCTCTCCGCGCCGGCCCCGTTGACCTCGACGATGGTGAAGTCGCCGCCGGCGCGCACCTGCGCGAAGTCGGCGAAGCGCACGTCGAAGCGGCCGAACCAGAACTCGGGCAAGGCGCGCGCGATGGCGTCGAAGCGCGCCTCCATCGCCGGCGTGACCAGGTGACTGCCGTCGCGGAAGATCGCGCCGCGGCTGTGGCTGCCGGCGAAGGCCAGGCGTACCGCCTCGCCGGCGCGCGGCACGCTGTCCAGCCGTTCGGCATGACGATGCAGGTAGAGGTGCGGCAGGCGGCCGGCGCGCGGGTCGGCCAGGATCAACTCGCGCAGGCTGCGTTGCCCGTCGCCGACCACGTGCGGAAAGTACTTCAGCGTGATCGAGACGATGCGGCCATGCGCCTGCGCGGGCTCGCGGACGTAGAACACGCCGGCCTCGCCCTCGAAGTCGACGAAGCGCTGCAGGACCAGGCGTGCGCCGCGCGGGAAGGCGGCGAGGTAGCTGCGCAGCTGCGCTGCCGTGCGGATCAACTTGACGCCGACGCCACGGCAGCCGAGGTCGGGCTTGGCCACCACCGGCAGCGACAGTCCGCCGCGCTGCAGGTGCTGCAGCGCGGCGCGCACCTCGTCGTCCAGCGTGTGTCCATGCACGGCCTGCTCGACCCGGTCCGGCCGGTCGATGGCGACGAAGCCGGCCACCGCGTCGGGCGCGTGACGCAGCGCCAGCCCGAGAATCTGCGACTTCGACTCGCCGACGAAGCCGCCGGCCGGAAACGAGGGGTTCGCCACGGTGGGCAACAGCACGCCGCGGTGGCGGATCATCAGCCAGGCGGCGTACAGCGCGACCGGCGGATAGAAGGCCCACATCGGCCAGAACTCGAAGAAGCTCAGCGGCGCGCCGTCCTGCTCCAGCGGCGGCATGCCCTGATGGGGTCGCACCGGCACGGCGACGTCTGCATCCCTCGCGCGGCCGGGCGGCACGGTCAGTGTGTTCATGTCGGTCTCCTGGTGGAACGGGATCGGATCGCGCGCCACAGCGGCACGGCCACGGCCAGCACGACGATGGGCAGGGCCACGGCCAGCGGCGCGCTCAGGCCCCAGGCCTGCGTCAGCCATCGGCCGATCGAGACGCTCGCCGCATAGAGGCCGGCCGTCCACAGCACGACGGCCAGCAGCACCCAGGCGCCAAAGGCCACCGGCGGCACGCGCAGGTAGCCGCAGGCGGTGTAGGTGACCAGGCGCAGGCCGGGGATGACGCGTGCCAGCAGCACGGCGCCGGCCAGCCGCCGCACCAGCTCGCCGCGCACCCAGTCATGGCGCGACGGCGCGATGCGCCGCTGCAGCCAGCGCCAGCGGCGCGCGCCGAGGCCGAGGGCATAGAGACCGAGGTCGCCCGCGGCGATGCCGCCTGCCACCGCCGCGAACGACAACGGCCAGGCGAGCAGTCCCTGCGCCGCGACGGCGACGCCGGCCGCGATGGCCAGGTCCTCCAGCAGCAGCGTGGTCAGCGCCAGTGCGAGGCAGACCGCCCACGGTTCGGCCATGCCGGCCAGGGCCGCCTCGAAGGCGGCGGACAGCGCGCTGCCGTCGCTCAGCATGGCCCGCCTCCGGCCCAGGCGATGGCCGCACGTACCTCGGGCTCGGCGTTCCACGGCAGAAAGTGGTTGCGCCCGGGCAGCAGCCGCGTCTGCAGGCAGCGCACACCGCTCAGGCGGGCCTGCAGGTAGGGCACGTTGGCCACTGGCACCAGGTCGTCGTCGCTGCCGTGCACGATCAGCACCGGCGCGCGCACGCGCGGCAGCAGTGCCTCGAGATCGACCAGTTGCTGCCGCAGCGCCATCAGCTCGGCATTCGAGTTGCGGATCGCGCGTGGCAGCAGGGCCTGCACCGGCGGCCACGCGCCGATCCGCTGCAGCCGATGGATGCGCTCGAGTGCCGGGTCGAGCGACGCCGCCAGCAGCACGACGGCGGCCACATGATCGGCATGTTCGGCAGCCACGCGCGCGACGATCGGCCCGCCGAGCGAGTGGCCGACCAGCACGGCACGACGGCCGTCGTCGGGCAGCAAGGCGGCGACCGCGGCGGCCTGATCGGCCAGGCGCACCAGCGGGCCGTCGGGCCCGCTGCGCCCGAAGCCGGGCCGGTCGAGCGCGACCAGCTCGATGCCCGGCGGCGGCTCGAGCAGGTAGTCGGTCCAACCCTCGGCCGATCCGGGCGTGCCGTGGACCAGCAGCGCGCGCGGGCCGCGCGGATCGCCAGCCACCAGCGTGCCGAGCGTCGCCCCGAGCGACGCCGGCACCGCCACGCTGCGGCGCAGCGGCGCGGTGTCGGCCACCGGGCGGCGCGGCCCGTACGCCGCACAGCCCAGCGTCGTCAGCACCACGGCCAGCGCGCTCCAAGTGCGGTCGCTCATCCCGCGCCGCGCATCTGCGCGAACCAGCCTTGCTGCGCGGTGCTGCCGCCGAGCAAGTGCATGCGCGCGGCCAGCGGCTGCAGTTCCTGCGCCGCCTCGCGCAGTCGGCGTCGTGCATGCGCGACCACGCCCCGGGCCGCCGGAAGCGCCAGCTCGCGCCAGGCCGGCGCATTCGAGCGACACGCTTTGGCCGCGATGCCGCCGAGCAGTTCGGCCACTGCCTCGTCGTCGCCGGCGCGCGCCAGCGCATAGGCGAAGTGCAGGTCGAGGAAGGCGCTCTGGCGGTCGTGGATGCGCGGTCGCACGTGCGCGGCCAGGTCGTTCCAGCGCGAGCCGGCATCGACGCCGCGCTGCTCGATGCGCGCCAGCAGCGACACGGCATTGACCTGGTCCTGGACATAGGACTTGCGCACGCCCCAGACGCGCCGGTCGTAGAGCAGCAGGGCCGCATCGGCGTCGCCTCGCGCGAGGTGAAGCAGCGCGACGTGCCACCAGTTGTGCGTGAGCATGAAGCTCGAGCAGCGTTCCCAGCGCGGCGCATGGGCGCACATCCAGGTCAGGCCGTCTTCGAACTGCCGGCGGGCATCGAACACATGGGCCACCGCGTGCTGCGCCCACGGGTCGTCGGCGTTCATCGCGACGGCGCGTTCGCCCGCGCGCAGCGCAGCGTCCAGCTCGCCGACCTGCTCGAGCGCGAAGGCGTGCAGGCCCCAGGCGTAGCTGACGTGCGCGTTGTGCTGCAGCATCTGCGCGGTGAGCGCATGCATGCCGGCGCGGTCGCCGAGCCCGAGCTGGTGGATCTGCGCCAGCTTGGCGTTGAGCAGGTCGCGCGGCCAGCGGCGTGCGATCTCGACATGATGCGCCAGGGCGTCCTGGGGCCGGCCATCGGCCCAGGCTTCCAGCGCCGCGAGCAGGAGGTGCTCGCGCGCGCTCGCCCCGCGTGCAGCGGCCGTCCTGGCGCGCACGAGCCACGGCCGCGCGCGTTGCACCCCCTCGCTCGTCTGCAGGAACAGGTGGAGCGCCGCGGCACAGGCCTGGGCGAGCGTGGCATCGGGGTCGCGTTCGGCGGCGTCGAGGATCATCGCGGCCTGCTGGCCATGGCTGAGCAGCTCGTCGACGAAGCGATCGATCGCCTCGACGACCTCGCGCTGGCCGGTCGAGACCTGCAGTCCGGCGCGATCGTGCAGCATGCGCTGGCCTCAGGCGGCTGCGGTGCGGCGCCGCTGCCGCAGCGCGCGGAAGGTGCCGCGGTGCATCGCCAGCAGCACGGCCGACGCGATCCACACGCCGCAGGCCAGGGCGAACAGCTCGCCGCCGTCCAGGCTGCCATCGGTGTTGCGCACCTGCACACCCAGCGGCGTGAAGAGGTGGAAGAAGATCGCACCGCTGATCACGCCGATGGCCAGCAGCGCCCCCCCCGCGTGCAAGAGCGGGCGCCGCAGCAGCAGCCCGGACAGCAGCAGCACAGACGCGATCAGCTCGGCGCTGCCGACCGCGTACTGGCTGAACGGGCCGCTCGGCGCGAACAGCCCTGGAACACCGAGGCTGGCACCCCAGGCATCGAGCGTGCCGAAGATGTACTGCGTCTCCGGCGAATCGCTGAACTTGAAGAACAGCGACTGCAGGAAGACGAACGCGATGTACAGCGTGAGGCCGCCGGCGAGCCAGCGGACGAATCGGGAGTCGGTCATGTTGCGCTCCTCACTGGCCCAGCACCTTCGGCCAGTTCAGCCGGCCCTTGGCGATGAAGCCGGGGATGTCCTGTTCCCACTTCTTCTGCACCTCGGCGTCGTAGTTCAGGTAGAGCTTGTCGTCGACGATCTTCCAGAACAGCGGGTCGCCCGAGGCGGTGTAGCCCTGCGACACCGCCCAGGCGCAGTAGCCGCCGAACTGCGGCGCATAACGCTCCGGCATGGCCACGAACCGATCGCGGTTCTCGGCGCTGGCGAAGCGCCACTCGGCGCCCTGCCAGCTGTGCACGAAGCGCTTGTCGCCCTTCACCGGCCTGTGCTCGGTGAAGTAGGCGACGGTGTCGTAGCCGCCGACGGCGGCATTGCTGAAGGTGCCGGTGTAGACCGGGTCGTCCTTCGCCGCCGCGGGCTGGGCCTGCAGGCCCAGCGTCGCCACGACGGCCACGAGCAGGTGGTGGACAGCACGGAGCATGGCAGGCCTCTTGCGTTGGGGTGTTGTCGCTCTGTCGTGACGGCGCGGGCGGGATTACAGCGGGGCTGGCTGTAAGCCGGCCGATCGACGGCCGACCACCGGGTGACGGCCGCCGTGGCCGCAGGAGGAACCGATGCATGCCACCGCCTCGATCGCCAGCCCGGGCCTCGCGAGGGCCGGGAACGCCGAACGCAGCTACCGCCTCCGGCTGGCCGCCGATGCCGCAGACCTGCGCGCTGCGCAGTCGCTGCGATTCCGCGTCTTCAACCTCGAGCTGCGCGAAGGCCTGAGCGAGTCCTGGGCCACCGGGCTCGACGCCGATGACTTCGACACCTGCTGCGACCACCTGCTCGTCGAGCATCTGCCCAGCGGGGCGGTGATCGGCACCTACCGGCTGCAGACCGGCGCGCGCGCCGCGGCCGGCAGGGGCTATTACAGCGAGCGCGAATTCGACTTCACGCCCTACGAGCCGCTGCGCGCCGAACTGGTCGAACTCGGCCGCGCCTGCATCCATGCCGAGCACCGCAGCTTCGCGGTGCTCAACCTGCTGTGGAATGGCATCGCTGCCTACGCACGCGAGCGCCAGGCGCGCTGGCTGATCGGGTGCAGCTCGCTGACCTCGCAGGACGGCGCCGCCGGCGCGGCCGCCTACGAGCGCCTGTCGCCGCATCTCAGCGCGCCGGCGCTGCGCACCTGGCCGCATCCCCGCTTCGCCTGCCCGCTCGATGCACCCGCAGCGCAGGCGCCGAAGATTCCCAAGCTGCTCGCTGCCTACCTGGCGCTCGGCGCCGAAATCTGCGGCCCGCCGGCGATCGACCGCGAGTTCAGGACGATCGACTTCCTGACGCTGGTCGATCTGCACGCGCCGATGCTGCGCGCCTTGCAGCGTCGCGGCCGATTCGTCGGAGCGCTGCGCTGAGCAGCCGGCGGCCCCGACAAGCGCAAGGGCCGGGCCCGCGAACGACGCGGACCCGGCCCAGGCGCGACGGTGGCGCTTCAGCTGCCGCTGCGGGACGGCGTGCCGGCGGCGCGGGCTTCGTTCGCGATGCGAGCCTGGCGCTCGCGAGCCTCGCGCTCGGCCAGGCGAGCCCGGGCCAGGCCGCGCGGCGTGCCGTCGCCCCCGGCGTAGAAGCTTCCGTCGGCGCGCGCCGGGGCGATCTCTGCGATCACCTGCGCTCGCGTCTTCGCGCCGTCGGCATCGGCCGCCAGGGCGTGGAAGCTGCTGCCGGCGGTCAGCGTGAGGGCGATCGCGACGATGAGTTGCTTGCGGGTCATGGTGAGTCCTCGGTGAGTGTGGGTGGGTGGGGTGAGCCCCGGCGCGGCGACCTGTGCCGCATCGCGTCGGTACCCGTGCGTCGCCGTCGCATGGCGGCCATGACTCACAATCTCGTCCACCACACTCACGAATCCATCACGCCGCGCGGCTCAGGTGCCCGAAGGCGCGCCGACGGAGCGACCGAGGATCTTCTCGAGTTCGTGCAGTTGCTCCAGGGTCATGCGTCCCTTGACCTTCATCTCGGCGGCCTTCATGTCCCAGGCCTTCGCGACCATGGCGAGGTATTCCGCCTTCGACACCATGCCGTCCTTGTTGCGGTCCATCTGCTGCATCTCGAACAGCCGCGAGTAGGTGTCGCCTTGGGCGAACGCGGCGCCGCCGCAGGTCGCCAGCGCGAGCGCGACGGTCGCGCCGCGAACGAGGGAAGTCAGGTTCATGTCGATCTCCTGGTGGTGCATGCGCATGCCATGGGGGTGGGGTTGCCGTTCGCGGGACCGGCCGTGGCCGGATCCGCGTGACCTTGGGTCGACGGATGCTCGGCGGCATTACAGGTCGCCGCGCGCCGTCCCGGCGGCGCGGAAGGGATCCGGGGCAGCGTCTAGAAGAGCGCGGTGATGATCACCGAGTCCTCGTCGCGCTCGACCGTGATGTCACCGTCGCCGCCGCGGGCCAGGGCGAGCATCTTGGCGTTCTGCGGCAGGATCTCGGCGGTGAAGCCGCGCAGGCCGCGCGCCTGCGCGTGTTCGGCGAGTCGGCGCTGCATGGCGCTGCCCAGGCCGCACCCCTGCCACTCGGGGTCGACCAGGAAGGCGGTCTCCGCCGTGTTCGACGATGGGTTCACGAAGTAGCAGCACTGGCCGACGATGGTTTCGTTGTCGCGCGTGCCGACGGTGGCGACGAAGCCCACCTCGCTCTCCTGGTTGTAGTTGCACAGGCGCCGGATGTCGTCGGAAGACAGCGCGCGGACGCGGCGGAAGAAGCGCGTGTAGATGTCGCCGTCGGGCAGCTTGAAGAACAGGTCGCGGATGCTGTTGGCGTCCGACGCACGCGCCGGGCGCAGCATGACGACGCGGCCGTTCTTCAGCGTCACGCTGCGTTCGTCCTCCACCGGGTAGGCGCGCATGTTCTGCAACGTCTGCTCCGGCGGCAGGAGGCCGAGCGCCTTGGCCTGCTCGAGCAGCCAGGGCCGGAAACCGGGGTGGGCCAGTTCGATCATCGCGATGGCCCGTTCACGCACCGACTTGCCGAACAGGTAGGCGATGCCGTACTCGGTGATCACGTAGTGCACGTCGCTGCGGGCGATGGAGACGCCTTCGCCCTCCAGCAGTTGCGGCCGGATGCGCGACACGCTTGCGTCATCGGTGGTCGAGGCCAGGCACAGGATCGCCTTGCCGCCCGCCGAACGCGAGGCGCCGCGCAGGAAGTCGCCCTGTGCCGCGATGCCGCCGTAGAACTCGCCGGCGAACTGGTCGGAGCAGGCCTGGCCGGTCAGGTCGATCGCAAAGACCTGCGTCACCGACACCATTCTGTGCTGGGCCGAGATCGTGTAGGGATGGCACACGGCCTCGATCGGCTGGAACGAGAACAGCGCGTTGCGATCGACAGTCTCGTACAGCCGGCGCGAGCCGAACGCGAAGCTGCAGACGATCTTGCCGCGGTGCTGCGTCTTGTGCTCGCCGGTGAGAATGCCCTTGTCCAGCAGGGGCAGGATCGCGTCGGTGATGACGTCGGAATGGATGCCCAGGTCGCGGCGATCGTCGAGGTAGCGCAACGCTTCCTGCGGGATGCGGCCCATGCCGATCTGCAGCGTCGAGCCGTCGTCGATCGTGCCGGCGATGTAGCGGGCGATGCGGTGCACCACCTGGTCGTCCGTCGGCGGGTGATGGTACTCGGGCACTTCGGGCGCCACGTCGACGAGGCAGTCGATCTTGCCGATGTGCAGCGTCGAGTCGCCCATCGTCCACGGCAGCGCCGGGTTGACCTCGGCGATCACGAGCTTGGCGCACTCGATCGCCGCGGCCGCCACGTCCACCGAAACCCCCAGGCTCACGTAGCCGAAGGCGTCCGGCGGCGTCACCTGGACGATGGCCACGTCGACGCGGATGCGGCCCTTGCGCATCAGTTCCGGCACGCGCGCGATCGGCACCGGCACGTATTCGGCGACGCCCTGGAGCACCGCCGCGCGCATCTCCGCGCCGACGAAGAAGGCTCGGTGCCGGAACGCCGTCGAGACGCGCCCCTGGTCATCGACACGCAGTGCGCCGTCGGAGAGGAAGTGGATCATCTCCACGTCCGCGGGCGGCGACTTCAGCGCCTCGAGCGCGCGCACCATGGTTCGAGGCGTGGCGCTGGCCGTACCGATGAAGACATGGTCCCCCGGCTTGACGAGCCGGGCCGCCTCTTCGGCGCAGAGATGTCGCGCCGTGCCGGCGCTGCGGGGCGGAGGCATCGGCAGGGGCTCCATGCAGGGACGGGCCGCGGGCTCGATGGTGTGGGCGCGCCGGCCGGCTCAGAACGTGGGTGTCTCGGGCTCGACGATGTACGCGCCCAGCTGGCCGGGGCCGAACACCGTGGCGGCGTCGGGCACCGTCGTGCCGTTCGGCGTGTCGGTCCGGGTGGCCGGAGGATCCGGCACCATGGCGCCCGCGACCTCGGCATGTGTCGGCCCGAAGTCCAGGAGAATCCCCGCCAGCATGATGCCCATCGCGACGGCGACGGCCGTCGCGATGAAGGCGTTGCCTGCGCGATCGGATCCGGAACCGCCGCGCCAGGCGGGGCCGGCGAGGTCGACCGGGGGATTAGCTGCGTGTCCGTGCTTCGCCACTTTGTCGTCTCCTGCGGGTCCCGACGGGATGAATGCCGCACCTGTGCACGTCAAGGGATCCGGCGCCATGGTGGTCGGAGGGCATCAATCGACAGCAAAGATTGCGCAAAACTTCCGTAAACTGCGCCGGCACAAGCCACGAAGGTCGGCCGCGTTGGGGAAAGGTGGCACACGCGGCATGCCACGTGTGAACTCTCGGTCGGAAGGAGTCTGGGGTGGTACGACTGAAGATCCGCGTCCTGGGGGGCTTCGAGGTCCTGCGAGAGGCGGATGGCGAGCCGATTCGACTCCATTCCCGCAAGCTCGACGGCCTCCTCGCCTACGTGGCGATGGGTCCGGGGCAGGGCCGCTCGCGCGAGACGCTGGCGACCCTGCTGTGGGATCGCAGCGGCGAGGACCAGGCGCGGGCCAGCCTGCGCCAGGCGCTGGCGGTGTTGCGCAAGTCGATCGACGCCCCGCAGGGGCATCTTCTCGTCGCCGATCGTGACCGCATCGCGTTGTCGCCCGATGCCGTCTGGGTCGACGCCGACGCCTTCCAGCGGCTGATCGCCGAGGGCACGATCGAGGCGCTGCAGCAGGCGGTGTCGCTCTACCGGGGCCGCTTTCTCGATGGCTCGAGCCTGCCCTCTTCGGCGTTCGAGGAGTGGGTGCGCGGCGAGTGTCAGCGGCTCGAGGATCTCGCCCTGAGGGCACTGGAGAAGCTGCTCGAGCACCACGGCGCGCGTGCGGATGTCGATGCGACGCTCGAGGTGGCCCACCGCATGCTCGCGATCGATCCTCTGCACGAGAAGGCTCATCGCGCCCTGATCGCCCTCGGGGCCGAACAGGGCGCGCGCGGCGCGGCCCTGGAACACTTCGAACGCTACCGCAACGCGCTGCAGCGGGAACTGGGGCTGGAGCCGGACGCGCAGATGCGAGCGCTCGCGCACACGCTGCGCCCCGACGAGTGGAAGGCGGTGACGACGCGACCACCCACGGCAGAGTCCGCGGGGCCACGCGGCGCGCTCGGCGTGGACGGGCTTTCCGTGCAGGCGACGACGCCGGGCGAAGCTGGCACCGACGACGCGCCTGAGGCGGCGTACGGGGGCGGCAGCCGCTGGGTGACCCTTCTGTCGTGCAGCCTGGCCGACGCCGCCGCGATGTCGGTCCGCCTCGACTCGGAGGACCTGGGCAAGGTCATCGCGGCGTTCCGCACCTGCTGCGAGCGCGTGATCGCCCGATGCGGGGGGCACGTCCTGCACCACCACCTGGGTCCGTCCGTGTCCGCCTGCTTCGGTTATCCGCGGGCGGACGAGCACGGCGCGGAGCGGGCGGTGCGCGCGGCTCTCGAGATCGTGGCGCAGGTCGGCCAGCTGACGTCGCTGCCGGAGCCCGCGCTGCGCACCTGCGTCGGGGTGGCCAGCGGTCACGTCGTCGTGACCGAGCGGGCCCTGGCAACCGGAACGCGCGAGATCACCGTTGCGGGCGCGGGATCGCACATCGTGGCCGCACTCCGGACCGCGGCAGCGCCGGGCGACGTGCTCGTCGCCTCGAGCACGAAGACCACGCTCGGCGCGTTGTTCGAGTGCGAGGACCTCGGAACCCGGCCGATCGAGGGGGCGGCCGCGCCGGTGCGTGTCTGGCGGGTGCTTGCCGAGCGCCACGGGCCGAACCGGTTCGCCGCGACGCGTGCGTCGGCGACGCTCGCGCCGCTGGTCGGACGCGAGGAGGACCTGGACCTGCTCGCGCGCCGGTGGCGGCAGGCGCGTGCCGGTGCCGGTCAGGTGGTGGTGCTCGTCGGTGAACCTGGCATCGGCAAGTCGCGCCTCGTCGAGGCGCTTCGACAGTCGCTGCGTGTCGAGCCCGTCCTGCAGATTGCGTACTACGGCTCGCCGCATCACCAGCAAAGCGCCCTGTACCCGGTGATCCGGCAGCTCGAGAGTGCGGCGGGCATCTCGAGGAGCGATGCCCCGGCGCTGAAGCTGGACAAGCTCGAGGCCTTGCTCGCGCAGGCCGGCGGCAACCGGCCCGGCGAGATTCCACTCGTCGCGGACCTGCTGTCGATCCCGGCGGACGATCGTTACCCTGCGCTGGATCTCACGCCGCAGCGCCGGATGGAGAAGACGCTGGAGACCCTGGCCGCGCAGCTCGTCGGCCTGACGAGACGACAGCCGGTGCTGATGATCTTCGAGGACCTCCACTGGAGCGACCCGACGACGCGCGAGTTCCTCGACCGGCTCGTCGAGTCCGTGCCGAGTCTCCCGGTGCTCGTGCTGGTCACGCATCGTCCGGGAGAGACGATGCCCTGGTCGGGCGAGCCGCACGTCACGTCGCTCGTCATCCGGCGGCTGCGCCGCAGTGACAGCGAGGCACTGGTCGCCGGGCTCGCCGGCGAAGCGGGGCTGCCTGCCGATGTGCTGGCGCAGATCGTCGACAAGGCCGACGGCGTGCCGCTCTTTCTCGAGGAGCTCACCAAGCACACGCTGGACACCGGCCATGCGGAGGACCCGCCGACGCGCCGCGCGCCGGATGCCGTGCCGGACACGCTGCAGGACCTGCTGCTGGCGCGCCTGGACCGGCTGGGGCCCGCCAGGACGGTGGCCCAGGAGGCAGCCGTCATCGGCCGGCGGTTCACCTACGGTCTGCTCGAGGCGGTGTCGAAGCTGAAGGCGCCACGGCTGCAGGCCGCGCTGGCCAGGCTCTGCGAGGCCGAGCTCGTCCATGCGCAAGGCACGCCGCCGGAGGCCAGCTACAGCTTCAAGCACGCGCTGATCCAGGAGGCTGCCAGCGCGAGCCTGCTGCGGTCCGACCGTGCACCGCTGCATGGACGGATCGCCGTCGCCCTCGAGGAGCGCTTCCCCGAGATGAAGGACGCGCAGCCGGAGGTGATCGCGTTTCACTTCGCGTCGGCGGGCGCCATGGACAAGGCCGTCGCGTATTGGCACAAGGCCGGCGAGCTGGCGATGCGGCGATCGGCGCAGCGCGAGGCGATCACCTATTTCGAGCGGGCCGTGGCGGCGCTGGACGGTCTGCCGCCAGGCGCGGCGCGCAGCGGCCAGGAACTCGCGCTGCGGGTGCTGCTCGGCCAGGCGTGGGTGCTGGCCGCGGGTTATGCGGCCCCCGAGGTCGAGGCGGCCTACCGTCGGGCGCGCGATCTCTGCGAAGAGCTCGGCGATGCCGGCCATCTCTTCTTCGTCCTGCTCGGCTTGTGGCAGCTCTACCTGGCGAAGGCCGACGTGGCGCGTGCGACCGATGTGGTCGACCGCCTGCTGCCGCTGGCGACGCGCATGGACAGCACGGACTTCGCGATCGAGGGCCACGTGGCACAGCTCGTGACGCTGCACACCCGCGGCGCATTCGAGGCGGAGCTGGCGCACGCAAACGAAGCCATCGCCCGCTACGACCCCGATGCCGCAGCGGGGCGCATCCAGCGCTTTGGCTACGACGGCTACGTGATCGCGCTGACCGGCGCAGCATGGGCGCACTGGATGCTCGGTCGTCCGGATCAAGGCCTGGCATGGGGCGCGAGGGCGCTCGAGACGGCGCGTGCCATCGGTCACCCCTACAGCCTGGCCATGGCCACCTACACCGTCGCGTGGCTTCACCTGTACCGACGCGAGGCCGACGATGCCCTCAGGCTCGTGGAGGAGTCCATCGCGCTGTCGATCGAGCATGGCTTCGCATGGCCCGAGGCGTACGCGGCGCCGGTCCATGGCTGGGCGCAGGCCGAGCTGGGCCGCGCGAGCCAGGGACTCGAGACCATTCGCAAGGGCCTGGCCGCGCTGGACGGGATGGCGCACCGGCTGTGGCGCCCACAGCAGGAGGGCCTGCTCGCAGCGGTCTTGGCGCGCGCGGGACGCACCGGCGAAGCGCTCGACGTGCTCGAACGGGCGATCGAGGCGGCGGACCGCACCGGCGACCAGGAAAATGCCGCCGAGTTGCATCGGCTGAAGGGCGAGTTGACGCTGCGGCAGGGGGCACCAGGCGCGGCGATGCAGGCCGAGCGGAGCTTCCGGCATGCGATCGAGATCGCGCGCCGCCAGCATGCGAGGTCCTGGGAACTGCGTGCCGCCACGAGTCTGGCGAGGCTCTGGCGCGAGCAGGACAAGGGCGATCAGGCGCGCCAGCTGCTCGGGCCGCTGCACGCCACCTTCAGCGAGGGCTTCGACACGCCCGACCTGCAGGACGCGAAGGCGTTGCTCGACAGTCTGCCCGCGGGACCGATCCCGCGGGCGGATCAGCGCTCGGTCGGCAGGTCCGGCGCCGCCGAGTCCGCGGCCGGCATCGCGGCGTCCCGGCGTCGTCGCATGTCGAGCGCTCCGCGACGGCGAACGCGCTGACGGCAGGCCGGGAAGGTCCAGTCCGAGGCGCTCTCGGAAGTGGCCGACGCGCTGGAGAAGACGATCGCCGCCCTGGCTTGGCGCAAGAAGGCGCCCGGTCCTTCAGTACGGCCAGTGATCGCGCCGCGCTTCGCCGCGCCGCAGGCGCCACGCGATGACGCGGCCCAGCGCGAACAGCAACTCCCGGGCGCGCGCCGGTCGCTCGTCGGCGAACGCCAGGAAACCGTGGAAGTCCAGTCGCAGCAGCTGTGTGCGTTGGCTCGCCCACACGGTGGCCGAGCGGCCGCGGCCGTCGAAGAACGAGATTTCGCCGATCACCGAGCCGGGTGTCTCACGGAACAGGCCTCCCAGTGCCCCGCCGCGCGCGGCCGCGGCGCTGACCTCGAGCGCGCCGCCGACCACGAAGTACAGTGCGCGGTCACTCTCGCCGCGGCGAAGCAGTGCCTCGCCGCTTTCCAGGATCTGGGTTGTGGTGTGCACGAACAGCGCGCGCCAGTCTTCCAGGCCCCAGTCCGGCAGGAAGAGGCCGTCGTCGTCGCGGTCCTCGGCACAGCGTCGGTAGAAGTCGGCCGCGGCGTCGAGGGCAAGGTCGGTCGGCATGGTCATGCCGGAGCGTAGCGCCGTCGCGCGCCATCGAACAGATGCGGCACGCACGGTTGACGATTTGCCACAGGCCCCTCAACCTTGCGGCGTCGGACAGCGCGGTCCGGGGAGGCTCGTCGAAGGCGATGAACAACGTGATCCTGCTGCTGGCCTGTTTTGCGCTCGGCATCGCATTGCGGGCCAGTGGCCGACTGCCGGCCAATGCACCGTCGGCGCTGAACGGCTTCGTCATCAACGTCTCGCTGCCGGCGCTGACCCTGGTCACGGTGCGCGGTCTGACGCTGGAACTGCAGCTCGCGCTCGCCGCGCTGACCCCGTGGCTGCTGCTCGGCGTCGGCGCGGGCTTCTTCTGGGCGGTAGGGCGCCTGTTGTCGCTGCCGAAGCCGACCATCGGGGCGCTGATCCTCACAGGTGCCCTGGCCAACACCTCGTTCATCGGCATCCCGATGATCGAGACCTGGTACGGCGCCGAACACGTCGGGATCGGCATCGTCGTCGACCAGCTCGGCTCGTACATGGCGCTGTCGACGCTCGGCATCGTGCTCGCCGGCCTGTGCGCGAGCCGCGATGCACGCTTCGATCCGAAGGCGTTCGCACGCAAGCTGCTGGGCTTTGCGCCATTCATCTCGCTGCTGGTGGCGCTGGCGATGACGGCGTTGTCGTTCAGCTATCCGGACTGGCTGGACACCTTGCTGCGCCGGCTTGCGACGACGCTCGTGCCGCTGGCGCTCGTGTCGGTGGGCATGCAGTTGCGGCTCAGCCAGATCCGCGGGCGCATGAGGCTGCTGGTGCTGGGCCTGGGCTTCAAGCTCGTGATCGGGCCGGCGCTGGTGCTGGCGGTGCTGGCGGGCCTGCTGGGGCAGCGTGGGCTGGTGATCCAGGTCTCGGTGTTCGAAGCTGCGATGGGCCCGATGATCGGCGCGGCGATCGTCGCGATGGACCATGACCTCGACCCCTCGCTGGTGACCCTGATGGTGGGCCTGGGGGTGCCGCTGTCGTTCCTGACGCTGCCGGCGTGGTGGTGGATGCTCCAGGGCTTCGGTTGAAGCCTCCGGCCGCCGCTGGACTGTTCGATGGCCACGGGCTGCGCATGCCCACGGTCGTTGACGGCGACACCGACGCGGCGCCCGGTCCGTGAACATGCAGGTGGGTCCGATCGACGCCTCACGTCACTGTCTGGTCGTAGACTGATAGCGGGAGCGTCCGACCGATCATGAGCACCGACTCTGGCATGGCTGATCTGTGTGTGAACGGAGATCGTCTTTGGGCTTCCCTGATGGAATTGGCCGACATCGGCGCCACCCCGAAGGGAGGCGTGTGCCGCCTGGCCCTGACCGATCTCGACAGGCAGGGCCGCGATCTCGTCTCGCGCTGGGCGCGCGACGCCGGCATGACGGTGACGATCGACCGGATCGGCAACGTGTTCATGCGCCGTCGGGGACGCAACGCCAGCCTCGCTCCGGTGATGACGGGCAGCCACATCGACACCCAGCCCACGGGCGGCAAGTTCGACGGCAACTACGGCGTGCTCGCGGGTCTCGAGGTGGTGCGCACGCTGAACGACCAGGGCATCGAGACCGAGGCGCCGATCGAGGTCGCCTTCTGGACCAACGAGGAGGGTTCGCGCTTCGTGCCGGTGATGATGGGATCGGGCGTGTTCGCGAAGGCGTTCACGCTGGAGCATGCCTATGCGGCCACCGATGCGCAGGGGCGCACCGTGAAGGACGAGCTCGAGCGCATCGGCTACGTCGGCAGCGAGGAGCCCGGGGCGCACCCGGTCGGCGCCTACCTGGAGACGCACATCGAGCAGGGGCCGGTGCTGGAAGACCACGCGAAGACGATCGGCGTGGTCACCGGCGTGCTGGGCATCCGCTGGTACGACTGCACCGTGCTGGGCATGGAGGCCCATGCCGGCCCGACGCCGATGGCGTTGCGCCGGGACGCGCTGCAGGTCGCGACGGCGCTGATGCAGGAGGTGGTGGCCTGCGCGCGCCGGCACCCGCCGCACGGCCGCGGCACGGTGGGCATGGTGGAGGTGCACCCGAACAGCCGCAACGTCATCCCGGGCCGCGTGAAGTTCTCGATCGACCTGCGCAATGCCAGTGACGCGCTGTGCGACGCGATGGACGCCGACATCCGCGGCGCGGCCGCGCGGCTGAGCGAGCGCAGCGGGCTGGGCATCACCATCGACCAGGTGTCGGCCTACCCGGCCCAGCCCTTCGACGCCAGCTGCGTGAACGCCATTGCGGCGGCGGCCGCGAGACTCGGCCACAGCCAGATGCCGGTGGTGTCCGGCGCGGGGCACGATGCGGTCTACATGGCGCGGCTGGCACCGACCGGCATGATCTTCATTCCCTGCAAGGGCGGCATCAGCCACAACGAGATCGAGGCTGCGGCGCCGGAGCATGTCACCGCCGGCGCGGACGTGCTGCTGCACACCCTGCTCGAGCTCGCGGGCGTGGCGCGCTGAGGCCGGCGGCGCGTCAGCGCGTCAGGCACGCCAGGGCCCAGTCGGCCCACGCGAGCAGGCGGTGGTCGTCGCCGTGGCGGCCGACGAGCTGCAGTCCGAGCGGCAAGCCGTTCGCACCGTGCGTGAACGGCAGGTGCACGCAGGGCAGGCCGAGCAGCGTCCAGGCGCGGCAGAACACCGGGTCGCCAGTGGCCTGCAGCCCGGCCGGTGCGGTGCCGGTGGCGCTCGGCGCGAGCAGCACGTCGTGCTGCCCGAACAGCGCGTCGACGTCCCGGCGCAGGCGGTCGGCGGCCGCTTGATGGCGGGCCTGGGTCTCGCCGTCGATCGCCAGACCCTGGTCGAGCAGGGCGCACAGTGCCTCGCTCAGCTGCCCGCGATGCCGCAGCCGCTCGTGGGCCAGCGCGCGTGCCGCCTCGTGGGCCATGGTCGCCTTCTGCAGCGTCACCAGGGTGTCGAAGCCGGCCGGCAGGACCGCGTCGACGCAGGCGGCGGCGCGTGGCGCGAGCGCGGCCGCGGCCTGCTCCCAGGCGCCCCGCGTGTCGGCGTCGGCCAGCGGCCACTCGGGGGTTCGGCACAGTCCGATGCGCGGCGCGTCCGGCGTCGCGCCGGGCAGCAGGCGTCGGTCGCCCGTCAGCACCGCGCCGAGCAGCGCCGCATCGCGCACGCCGTGCCCGAAACCGCCCACGGTGTCGAGCGACTCCGACAGGCTCTTCACGCCGGCGCGCGGCACGCGGCCGAAGCTGGGCTTGTAGCCGACCACGCCGCAGTAGGCCGCCGGCCGGACGATCGAGCCAGCCGTCTGCGTGCCCAGGGCAAGCGGCACCATGCCGTCGGCCACGGCGGCGGCCGAGCCGCTGGACGAGCCGCCGGGCGTGTGCGTCGGGTTGCAGGGGTTGCGTGTCGGCCCGGGGTGGAAGGTCGCGAACTCGGTGGTGACCGTCTTGCCCAGCACCAGCGCGCCGGCTTCGCGGCACAGCGCCACCACGGCAGCGTCGGCGGCGGGCCGCTGGCCGGTGTAGATCGGCGACCCGTAGGCCGTGGGCAGACCGGCCGTGTCGAACAGGTCCTTCACGCCGAGCGGAATGCCGTGCAGCGGGCCGAGCACCGGCCCGGCATCGAGGGCGCGCGCCTGCGCCAGCGCCGCGTCGGCGTCGATGGCGACGAAGGCCTGCACGGTGCCGTCGCGTTCGTCGATGCGCTCCAGGCAGGCCCGCAGCAGGTCTTCCGCGCGCAGCTCCCGGCGCGCCAGTTGCCGCGCCAGTACCCAGGCGCCCTGTCGCACCAGCGCGGCGGGGGTCAAGCCGCCACCCCACACCAGTCGCGGATCAGGTCGGCGTAGAGGGCCGTGGCCTCGTGGATGGCCTCGACGCGGCAGTACTCGTCGGTCTGGTGCGCCATCGCCGCCTCGCCGGGACCGAGGATGACCGTGGGCGGCATGCCCAGCGGGCCGCGCAGCGCCGCGGCGTCGGTGAAATAGGACACGGTGGCGGGTCGCGGGCGCACGCCGCGACGCGCTTCGCAGAGCGCGAAGATCCGCTGCATCCAGGGATCGTCGGGTTCGGTATAGACGCTGCCGACGTCGAGCAGCGTGCGCAGCCGCACCTGCGGGCCGAGCGCGTGGCACAGGCACTGCAGCACCTGGCGGTGGTCCTGACCGGCGACGCTGCGGATGTCGATGCCGAGTTCCGCCGCGTCGGGCACCGAGTTGATGTTGAGGCCGCCGCGCGCGGTGCCGACGTTCAGTGTCGGTGCGCCCATCAGCGGGTGCGCGTCGGACTCGAAGCGGAATGCCTCGAGCGCCAGCGCCGCACGTGCCATCTTGTAGATCGCGTTGTCGCCGCGTTCGGGCATCGAGCCGTGCGCGGTGACGCCGGACAGGCTGGCCGAGAGCCAGAAGGCGCCCTTGTGGCCGACCAGGGGTGCGTTGCCGGTGGGCTCGCCCACCACCAGCGCGCCGGCCGCGCCGAGCAGGGCGCGCGTCTCGTGCGAACCGACCATGTGGAACGCGCCCTCGCAGCCGGTCTCTTCACCGGCGGTGATGACCAGGGTCAGACCGGCGCCGTCGCGCGCGCAGTCGGCCAGCTCGATGGCCGCCACGGTGAATGCCGCCACGCCACTCTTCATGTCGCTCGAGCCGCGGCCGTACAGCCGCCCGTCGACGATGTCGGCGCCGAACGGGTCGTGCTGCCACGCCGCCGCACCCAGCGGCACCACGTCGACATGGCCGGTGAAGCACAGCGGCGCGCGGTCGCTGCGGCCGCCGATGCGGGCGATCAGGCTGCTGCGGCGCGGCGCGAAGGCGACGCTGCGGCAGTCGAAGCCGGCGCCGGAGAGCAGGTCGGCGAGCTGCGTGGTGCACAGGTCTTCGTGGCCGGGCGGGTTGACGGTGTCGGCGCGCACCAGCGCCTGCGTCAGCGCGACGGGATCGATTCGGGTCATGGATAGTGCAACGCGGCGGCCGCGTCGAGGGGGTGGATGGGCCGCCGCACGCGGCGGAAGTCGAACAGCGCGTAGTCGGAGCTGGTGACGCCACGGCTGTCGCATTCGACCAGCCCGCAGCCGATCGGCCCGAACGCCGGCCGACAGTACATGCGCGACTTCAGGATCAGGTGCTCGAAGCCGCGTGGATCCACGCCGAGACTGGTGAACACGCCGAGGTCGAGCGGCTCCATCGGGCGCTCGCTGACCACCAGCGTGCCGGCGGCGTGGTCGAGCACCACGCTGCGGCCCATGGCCCAGGTCTCGCCGGTGTAGATCGGCCCGGTGATGCGGAAGCGCCCGTCGCCTACGGCGCGCACACGCACCTGCAGCGACAACGGGGCAGGCTGTCCACCCGGCAGGCCGAGCGGTGTCTTGTTGCCCAGCGCCACCTGCAGCTCGCTGCCGACGCCTGCGGCCACGCACTGGGCGACCGTGGCCGGGTCGGCCAACGGGCCCATGCCGATGTGGCGCAGGCCCTGGCGCAGGCATTCCTCGAGCAGGGTGGTGGTGTCGCAGCTGCCGCCGGACATGACGTTGTCACCATGGTCGAGCAGCAGCACCGGGCCGGCCTCGCGTGGCGCCGATGCGCGCAGCCCGCGCGCCCGTGCAACGCTCGCCTCGAGCGGCTCGCTCGCGTAGACGAAGCCGTCGCGCTCGCGCCAGATCTGGCGCGCCAGCTCGTCGGCGGCCGACTGTGCCTGCGCGGCGTCGTCGCCGACCACCACCACGCTCATGCCGGCGTCGCGGATGTCGGCCAGCGAGAAGCCGGCGAACACGCTCGCCGCCTGCAGTCCGTCGGCCTCGAGCTGCTGCGCTCGCTGCACCGCGCGCTGCATCGCGCCCTCGCCGGTGGCGCTGCGCAGCGTGTGCGACAGCAGCGGCGGCTGCGCCCAGGCCAGCGCGGGTCGCCGCCCCGTGTCCAGCATGCGAAAGGCGAGCCGTGCGACATGGGCGCCGGTCTCGAACATGTCGACGTGCGGGTAGGTCTTGAAGCCGACGATCAGGTCCGCGTGGTCGACCATCGTCTGGCTGATGTTGCCGTGCAGATCGAGGGCGACGGCCATCGGCGTATGCGGTGCGAGCGCGCGCACGCGCCGCAGCAGCTCGCCTTCGCCGTCATCGAAGGACTGTGTGGCCATCGCGCCGTGCAGGTCGAGCAGGATCAGGTCGCAGCCGCCGCGCAAGGCCTCGACGATGCGGCCGGCCATGTGCTCGAAGGCGTCGTCATGGACCCGCCCGCTCGGGTTCGCGGTGGCATTGACGGCCACCGAGATCTGCGCGCCGCGCGCCTGCGCCGCCGCGATGAAGGCGCCCAGGCCGGTGCGCGTGCCCTGCGCCCGATCCAGCGCTGCGTCGCCGAAGCTCGGCCCGTCCGGGCCGAAGGCCTGCAAGGGCGTGGGCACCGGCGAGAAGGTGTTGGTCTCGTGATTCAGGCGTGCGCTGACGATCTTCATGACGAGGCTCCGGGGGCCGCGCGACGCAGCACGCGGCCTGCGCGTGCGCCGGTGCCGGCGCCGGCATGCCAGGCCAGTCGGCCGTTGACGTAGACGCGCGCGATGCCGCTCGCCGGGCGCTGCGGCTCGGCGTAGGTGGCGGCATCGATCACGTGCTCCGGGTCGAACACCACCAGGTCGGCGGCGAATCCGGGCCGCACCAGGCCGCGCCCCTGCAGGCCGAAGCGCGAGGCCGGCAATCCGGTCATCTTGTGCACCGCGGTCTCGAGGCTGAACAGGTGCCGATCGCGGGCGTAGTGGCCGAGCACGCGCGGGAAGGCGCCCCACAGCCGCGGGTGCGGAAAGGTGTCGTGCGGCAGGCCGTCGGAGCCGATCATCGTCTGCGGATGGACGAGGATGCGTTCCACGTCGGCCTCGTCCATCGAGAAGTAGATCGCGCCGGCGGGCTGCAGCGCGTCGATCATGGCGTCGGTGTCGAGCCCCTGCTCGCGGGCCAGGTCGTCGAGGTCGCGCCCGGCGGCGGCGGGCCGCGCCTTCGACCAGGCGACCAGCGTGCGCGAAGCCTGTCGCGCGGTGTCCTTGCGCAGCACGGTGGACGAGGCGGTGTAGGGGTAGCAGTCCAGGCACACGTCGCCCTCCAGGCGGGCCTGGTCCAGCAGCGCCAGCGTTTCGCGCGAGCGGCCGAAGTTCGCGCGGCCGACCACCTTGTGGTGCGAGATCACCTGCCGCACGCCCAGAGCGTTGGCGATCTTCATCGCCTCGGTCATGGACTCGAGCACGCGCTCGCCCTCGTCGCGGATGTGCGAAGCGATCAGCGCGCCGCTGCCGCGCAACGGCTCGCACACGGCGAGGATCTCCTCGGCGCTGGCCGCGCTCGCCGGCGCGTAGTAGGTACCGGTGGACAGACCCAGCACCCCGGCCTGCAGCGCCTCGCGAACCAGCCCCTGCATGTGCGCGATCTCGCCGCGGTCGGCCGGGCGGTCGAGGGCCTGCATGGTCACGACGCGCAAGGTGGTGTGGCCGACCAGCGCGGCCATGTTGACGGCGGGCGGCTCGTGTTCGAGCGCGGCGAAGTACGCCGCGAACGAGTCGAAGCGCTGAGCCGGCCCGTCGGCGACCAGGTTCAACGGTGGCACCGCCTCCCGTCGGCCCAGAGGCGCCAGGCTGATGCCGCAGTTGCCGGCGATCACGCTGGTCACCCCCTGGCTGAGCTTGGGCGCCATCGTCGGGTCGGCGAGCAGCAGCCGGTCGTCGTGCGTGTGCACGTCGATGAATCCCGGCGCGAGGGCCAGGCCACTCAGGTCGACCACCTCGCGCGCCGGCGCGTGGCCGAGGTCACCGACCGCGACGATGCGGCCCGCCTCGATGGCCACGTCGGCACGCCGGCGCCCGGCGCCCGACCCGTCGAACAAGAGTGCATCGCGCAGCAAACAATCGTGCTCAGGCATCCCGGCATTACTCCCAATAGACCCCACCTATAGTCTGGATCATTGTCTGTGGACCGACAAATGACCGATTTGGTGCGCGTGCACCGCCGCGGCACAACGATGCCGCCGCGACGGCAGGCGATGCCTGCGCCGATCGATGCCGGGTGGCGGGAACGGGTCTTGCTGATCCGTGTGTGGGCTGGCGGTGCCGTGTGCGGCGCCAATCAGGCCCTGTGCAGTTCACCGAAGAGGAAAAGGACATCATGACGGTTGGGTTCCCGAGATTCAAAGCGCGTCTGCATCAGTTGGCGACTGGCCTCGTGCTGGCGACGGGTGTGGCATTCGCTGCCCCGGTGCTGGCACAGGACAAGGTGCTGAAGTTCGTGCCCGAGGCCGATCTGCGCAGCCTCGATCCGATCTGGACCACGGCATACATCACGCGCAACCATGGCTACATGGTGTACGACGTGCTGTTCGCCACCGATGCGAGCTTCAAGGTCCAGCCGCAGATGGTGGACAAGTGGGAGGTCAGCAAGGACAACCTCACCTACACCTTCACGCTGCGCGACGGTCTCAAGTTCCACGACGGTGCGCCGGTGCGATCGGCCGACTGCATCGCATCCATCGAGCGCTGGGCCAAGCGCGACGTGTTCGGCCAGCGCCTGGGTGAGATGACCGAGGCCTGGACGGCGGTCAACGACAAGACCTTCCGCCTCAAGCTGAAGAAGCCGTTCCCGTACGTGCTGGAAGCGCTCGCCAAGCCCTCGTCGAACGTGCCCTTCATCATGCCCGAGCGGATCGCCAAGACCGATGCGTTCACGGCCATCACCGATGCCACCGGCTCGGGCCCCTTCAAGTTCGTCAAGGAACAGTGGGTGCCCGGCAACAAGGTCGT
The DNA here is from genome assembly GCF_937952055.1 of uncultured Piscinibacter sp. Lineage (GTDB taxonomy): Bacteria > Pseudomonadota > Gammaproteobacteria > Burkholderiales > Burkholderiaceae_C > Piscinibacter. The sequence goes on along the minus strand of NZ_CALFYO010000013.1, from coordinate 54,218 downwards.
GTATGTCAAGAACACCGACTATGTGCCGCGCAAGGAGGCGCCGTCCTGGGGCGCCGGCGGCAAGGTGGTGAAGGTCGACCGGGTCGAGTGGATCTACATCCCTGACTCCGCCACCGCGGCGGCCGCGCTGAACACCGGCGAGGTGGACTGGTGGCAGCAGGTGCCGGTGGACCTGGTGCCGGTCGTGGCCAAGAACAAGGACATCAAGGTCGAGAGCGTCGATCCGCTCGGCTCGATCGGCCTGCTGCGCTTCAACCATCTGAATCCGCCGTTCAACAACGTGAAGATGCGCCAGGCCGTGCTCGCGGTGCTGGACCAGAACGACTACGCGATCGCGATCGCCGGCGACCCGAAGAACGGCAAGCCCTGCCCGTCGTACTTCACCTGCGGCACGCCGATGGCCAGCACGGCCGGCTCCGAGGCGCTGACCGGCAAGCGCGACGTCGAGCGCGCCAAGGCGCTCGTCAAGGAGGCCGGGTACAAGGGCGAGAAGATCATCTTGATGACGGCCACCGACCAGCCCATCGTCAACTCGCAGGCGCTGGTCACGCAGGAACTGCTGCGCAAGATCGGCCTGAACGTCGAACTCGCGGCGAGCGACTGGGGCACGCTGATCACGCGCCGCTCCTCCAAGGAGCCGGTCGAGAAGGGCGGCTGGAGCGTCTTCCACACCTGGTTCGTCGGGCCGGACATCACCACGCCGGCGTTGAACTCGCCGCTGCGCGGCGCGGGAGACAAGTCGTGGTTCGGCTGGCCGACCGATGCCAAGCTCGAGGAGCTGCGCGATGCGTGGTTCAACGCGCCGACACTGGCCGACCAGAAGAAGGTCGCCGAAGACATGCAGCGGCGCGCCTTCGAGACCGTGCCCTACATCCCGACGGCACAGTTCATCATCCCGACCGCGTACCGGAGCAACCTGTCCGGCGTGATCAACTCGCCGGTGACCTTCATCTGGAACGTCGAGAAGAAGTAGCGGCCCCGCCGCCGGGCGGGCCCGCTCAGCGGGCCCGCGATCGATCCCCTCACCGATGCTCCGATACCTGCTGAAGCGCCTGCTCGCCACCATTCCGGTGATGGGCGTCGTGGCGCTGTTCGTGTTCTCGCTGCTCTACCTGAGCCCGGGCGACCCGGCTGCGGTGATTGCCGGCGACATCGCCACCGAGGCCGACATCGCGCGCATCCGCGCCCAGCTGGGGCTGGACCAGCCCTACCTCGTGCGCTTCGGCAGCTGGCTGTGGGCGCTGGCGCACGGCGACCTGGGCACCTCGATCTTCACCACCTTGCCGGTGACCACGCTGATCGGGCAGCGCGTCGAGCCGACGCTCGCTCTCACGGTGTGCACGCTGATCGTCGCCGTCGGACTGGCGGTGCCCCTGGGCGTGCTGGCGGCCGCGCGCGCCGGCGGCTGGATCGATCGCGTCGTGATGGCCGTCTCGGTACTCGGCTTCTCGGTGCCGGTGTTCGTGATCGCCTACGGGCTGATCCTGCTGTTCGCGGTGCAGCTCGAATGGCTGCCGGTGCAGGGCTACCGCAGCCTGAAGGAAGGGTTCGGCCCCTTCATCCGCCACATGATCCTGCCCAGCCTGGCGCTGGGCATCGTCTACATGGCGCTGATCGCGCGCATCACGCGGGCCACCATGCTCGACGTGCTGGCGCAGGACTACGTGCGCACCGCGACCGCCAAGGGGCTGGCGCCGCGCACCGTGCTGGTCCGTCATGCGCTGAAGAACGCCGCGGTGCCCATCGTCACCGTCATCGGCATTGGCGTGGCCTTGCTGATCGGCGGGGTGGTGGTGACCGAGACCGTCTTCGCGATCCCGGGCCTCGGCCGACTCACCGTGGATGCGATCCTGCGCCGCGACTACCCGATCATCCAGGGCGTCACGCTGCTGTTCTCCGCGGTGTACGTGCTGGTCAACCTGCTGGTCGACCTCAGCTACTCGCTGTTCGATCCTCGCATCCGCTACTGAGCCGATGAGCATGTCGACGAGCGCCTCAGCCGTGATCATCGCGCCCCGCTCGGTGTCGCCGACCTGGCTGCGCTTCAAGGACGCGCTGCGCCGCCATCCCACCGCCATTGCCGGCGCAGTGGTGCTGGTACTGATGGTCTGCGTGGCGCTGTTCGCGCCCTGGCTCGGCACGACCGACCCGCTGGCGCTTTCGCCTGTCCGGCGCCTCAAGCCGCCGTCGGCCGAACACTGGTTCGGCACCGACATGATCGGCCGCGATGTCTACAGCCGGGTGGTCTACGGCACGCGGGTGTCGCTGTCGGTGGGCCTGGCGGTGGCGCTGCTGGCCAGCGTGATCGGCCTGGCCGTCGGACTGGTGACGGGCTACCTGCGCTGGCTGGACGCGGTGGTGATGCGTGTCATGGATGGGCTGATGTCGATCCCGTCGGTGCTGCTGGCGATCGCGCTGATCTCGCTGACCAAGGCCAGCCTGCAGAACGTGATCGTCGCCATTGCCATCACCGAGGTGCCGCGCGTGGTGCGCCTGGTGCGCTCGCTGGTGCTGACACTGCGCGAGCAACCCTACGTGGAAGCGGCCACGGCCTCGGGCACCCGTCTGCCCGCCATCCTGCTGCGCCACATCCTGCCCAACACGGTGGCGCCGCTGCTGGTGCAGGCCACCTACATCTGCGCCTCCGCCATGATCACCGAGGCCATCCTGTCCTTCATCGGTGCAGGCACGCCGCCCAACATCCCGAGCTGGGGCAACATCATGGCCGAGGCGCGCAGCCTCATCCAGGTGGCGGGCACCATCCTGCTGTTCCCGGGAATCTTCCTGTCGATCACGGTGCTGTCGGTCAACCTGCTCGGTGACGGCATGCGCGATGCGCTCGACCCCCGACTGGCGCGCCGGATGTGAGCATGGCGCAGCCTCGACCTCTCTTGCGCGTCGACGACCTGAAGACGCACTTCCACACCCGCGACGGCGTGGTGCGCGCCGTCGACGGCGTGAGCTTCGACGTGATGCCCGGCGAGACGCTGGCCATCGTCGGCGAATCGGGCTGCGGCAAGAGCGTCACCGCGATGTCCATCCTGCGCCTGCTGCCGATGCCGCCGGCGCGCATCGCCGGCGGGCGCATCGAATTCGACGGCCGCAATCTGCTCGAGTTGAGCGAAGCGCAGATGCGCGCCGTGCGCGGCAATCTGGTCTCGATGATCTTCCAGGAGCCGATGACCTCGCTCAATCCGGTGCTGACCATCGGGCAGCAGGTGGCCGAAGTGCTGGTGCTGCACCGCGGCCTGTCCGAGCGCGAGGCGTTGGCGCAGGCCGTGGAGGGTCTGCGCAAGGTGCAGATCTCCGAGCCCGAGCGGCGCGCACGGCAGTATCCGCACGAGCTCTCGGGCGGCATGCGCCAGCGCGTGATGATCGCGATGGCGCTGGCCTGCGGTCCGAGGCTGCTGATCGCCGACGAGCCGACGACGGCGCTCGACGTCACGATCCAGGCGCAGATCCTCGAGCTGATGCGCAAGCTCGGCGCCGAGACGGGGGCGTCGATCATCCTCATCACGCACGACCTCGGCGTGGTGGCCGAAATGGCGCAGCGCGTGGTGGTCATGTATGCCGGGCGCAAGGTGGAGGAGGCCGGCGTCGAATCGCTCTTCGCGCACCCGCGCCACCCCTACACGCGCGGGCTGCTCGGATCGATGCCGCACCTGAGCCGCACCTCGGTCGGCGATGAAGAGGCCGCCCCCAGGCGCCTGGTCGAAATCCCCGGCATGGTGCCGTCGCTGAAGCACGCCACGCCCGGCTGCCTGTTCGCGCCACGCTGCCCGAACGCCAGCGAGCGCTGCCGCAGCGAGGTGCCGCCGCTGCAGGCCTTCGGTCCCGACCACCAGGCCGCCTGCTGGCATCCGATCGCGGAACCGGCGTCGGCGCGCGAGGCGGTTCGCAGCGCATGAACATGGCAGACACCCCCAAGGACCTGCTGCTCGACGTTCAGGGGCTGCGCAAGCACTACGCCACCGAGCAGGGCTGGCTGGGCCGCAGCGGCGGCAAGGTGCGCGCGGTCGACGGCGTCAGCTTCTCCATCGCCGCCGGCGAGACGCTCGGCCTGGTGGGCGAGTCGGGTTGCGGCAAGTCCACCACCGGCAAGCTCATCCTGCGCCTGCAGGATCCCACCGAAGGCCGCATCCTGTGGCGCGGCCAGCCCATCGAGGCCCTGAGCCAGGCGCAGATGCGTCCGGTGCGGCGCGAATTGCAGGCGGTGTTCCAGGATCCGTACTCGTCGCTTAATCCGCGCATCCGCGCCGCCGACATCGTGGCCGAGCCGCTGCGCAACTACGAAAGCCTTTCTGACTCGGCGACCCGCGAGCGCGTGGCACAACTGTTCGAGCGCGTGGGCCTGCGCCCGGACCAGATGGTGAAGTACCCGTTCGAGTTCTCCGGGGGTCAGCGCCAGCGTCTGGGCATCGCGCGAGCACTGTCGGTGCAGCCCAGGCTCATCGTCTGCGACGAACCGGTGTCGGCGCTCGACGTCTCGGTGCAGGCGCAGGTCATCAACCTCATGATGGACCTGCAGCAGGAGTTCCACCTGTCCTACCTGTTCATCGCGCACGACCTGGCGGTGGTGGAGCACATCAGTCACCGGGTGGCGGTGATGTACCTGGGCAAGATCGTCGAGATCGCGCCGCGCAAGGCGATCTTCACGCAGCCGCTGCATCCCTACACCGAAGCCTTGCTCGACGCCGTGCCGGTGCCCGACCCCACGGTGCGCAGGCAGCGCCGGGTCCTGAGCGGCGACGTGCCCAGCCCCATGAAGCCTCCCCCCGGGTGCCATTTCCACACCCGCTGCCCGCACGCCGAAGAACGCTGCCGGCGCGAGGAACCGCCGCTGCAGCAGGTGCAGGCGGGCCAATGGGTGGCGTGCCATCTGCGCCAGCCCGCCTCCATGCCCAAGAAGGAGCAGACTGCGGCATGAGCATGACCAGCACCCCTGAAGCACGCGCCTACGCCAATCCGGCGGCCGCTGCGCCCGCGCTGCCCTATGACGGCGGGCCGCCGCGCAGCCTGACGCGCGCCGGCTTCGATGCCGCGCTGGCCGAGATCTCGAGCTGGCCCGGTTATGCAGCGACGCCGCTGCGGGAACTGCCGGGGCTGGCGCGGCAGCTCGAAGTGGGCGAACTGCTCTACAAGGACGAGCGCGACCGCTTCCGCCTCGGCAGCTTCAAGGCGCTCGGCGGCGCGTACGCGGTGGCCAATGTGCTGCGCCACAAGGCCATGTCCGCGCGCGGTCTCGCGCACGTCAGCTCGCGCGATCTGCTGTCGGGCGCCTTCGACGACGTCGTTCGCGGCGCGACCGTCACCTGCGCCACCGACGGCAACCATGGCCGCTCGGTGGCCTGGGGTGCACGGCTGTTCGGCTGCCGCTGCGTGATCTATGTGCACGAACATGTCAGCCAGGGCCGGCGCGACGCGATTGCCCGCTATGGCGCCGAGGTGCGCGAGGTGAAGGGCAACTACGACGACGCCGTGCGCCATGCGGCTGCGACTGCGGCGGCCGAAGGCTGGACCGTGGTGTCCGACACCTCGTACCCCGGCTACCGCGACATCCCCCTGGATGTGATGTGCGGCTACGGCGTGATGGGCGCCGAGATCGTGCAGCAGCTGGCCGGCCGCCCGGTGCCGACGCATGTGTTCGCGCAGGCCGGAGTCGGCGCGCTGGCGGCGGCGGTGTGTGCCACCTTCTGGCTACGCTGGGGCGAACGACGCCCGCGCTTCGTGGTGGTGGAGCCGACCCGGGCCGACTGCGTCTATCGCAGCCTGCAGGCGGGACGCCCGGTCGTCGTCGGGGGTGCCCTCGACACCGTGATGGCTGGGCTGGCCTGCGGCGAAGTGTCGGACCTGGCCTGGGAGGTGCTGCACAGCGGCGCCAACGTGGCGGTGGCGGTGGACGACGACTATGCGCTGCAGGCGATGCGCGTGCTCGCCGATCCGGCACCTGGCGACCCGCCGGTGGTGGCCGGCGAGACCGGGGGCGTCGGTCTGGCCGCGCTGCTCGCCGCCCGCGATCACCCGGCGCTGCGGCAGACGCTGGCACTGGACGATTCATCGCGCGTGCTGCTGCTGGGCAGCGAAGGAGACACCGACGCGGTGATCTACCGCGAGGTCGTGGGTCGCAGCGCCGAGGACGTGCTCAGGTGAGCACGGCCGCCGTGCACATCGACCCGGCGCGCCTGCTGGAACGCCTGGACAGTCTGGCGGCCATCGGCGCGACCGCCGAAGGCGCGTGCTGCCGTCTCGCGCTGACCGACGACGATCGCGCCGGGCGCGACAGGGTGGTGGCATGGATGCGCGAACTCGGCCTGCAGATCGCCGTCGATGGCATCGGCAACATCTTCGGCCGCCGTCCCGGCCGGGAAGACCTGGCGCCGGTGATGACCGGCTCGCACATCGACACCGTGCGCACCGGCGGTCGCTACGACGGCAACTACGGCGTGCTGGCGGGCCTGGAAGTGGTGCAGGCCCTGAACGACGCGGGCCTGACGACACGGCGCCCGCTGGTGGTCGGTGTGTTCACCAACGAGGAAGGCGCGCGCTTCCAGCCCGACATGCTGGGCTCGCTGGTGTACGCGGGCGGCCTGCCGCTGGAGCAGGCCTACGCCACGCGCGCCATCGATGGCGCGGGGCTGCGCGCGGAGCTCGAGCGCATCGGCTACCTGGGCGAGGCGCCACTGCCCCTGTGCACGCCTCATGCCTTCGTCGAACTGCACATCGAGCAGGGGCCGGTGCTCGACGCGGAGGGCGTGACCATCGGCGCCGTGCGCGACCTGCAGGGCATCTCGTGGCAGGAAGTCGACATCCGCGGACAGTCCAACCATGCCGGCACGACGCCGATGCGGCTGCGTCACGATGCCGGCTATTGCGCCGCCGCGATCGGCAGCTTCCTGCGCCGCTTGGCCGACGAAATGGGCGGCAGCCAGGTGGCGACCATGGGCGCGCTGACGCTGCAGCCGAACCTGATCAACGTCATCGCCGCCCGTGCCAGGCTCACCGTGGACCTGCGCAACACCGACGAGGGCCTGCTGCAGCAGGCCGAGCGTCGGCTGGCGCAGTTCCTCGCGGAGCTGGCGTCGAACGAAGGGGTGAAGATCGAAACCCGGCCGTTGGCTCGCTTCGAGCCGGTGCGCTTCGACTCGGGCGTGGCCGATCTCATCGCGCGCACCGCGCAGCGGCTCGGCCATTCGCACCGCCCCATGAGCTCAGGAGCCGGGCACGATGCGCAGATGATGGCGCGCATCTGTCCCACCGCGATGATCTTCGTGCCCTCGGTCCAGGGCATCAGCCACAACCCGGCCGAACACACGGCGCCCGCGCACCTGCATGCCGGCGCCGAGGTGCTGCTGCACACCCTGCTCGAACTGTCGGCCTGAGGAGCCACCATGCCGAGAATCATCACCGTGGGCGCCGCCCAGCTCGGGCCCATTGCCCGCAGCGACTCCCGTGCCCAGGTGGTCGAGCGCATGCTCGCGCTGATGCGCGACGCCCGGTCCAACGGCTGCGACCTGGTGGTGTTCCCGGAACTGGCGCTCACCACCTTCTTCCCGCGCTGGTACTTCGAGCATCAGCAGGACATCGACGCTTTCTTCGAGCGCGCCATGCCCAGCCCGGACACGCAGCCGCTGTTCGATGCGGCGCGCACGCTCGGTGTGGGTTTCTGCCTCGGCTACGCCGAACTGGTGGAGGAGGGCGGGAGGCTGCGCCGCTTCAACACCGCCATCACGGTCGACAAGCAAGGCGCCATCGTCGCGCGCTACCGCAAGATCCACCTGCCCGGCCATGCGGAGCACGAGCCGTGGCGGCGCTTCCAGCACCTGGAGAAGCGCTACTTCGAGGTCGGCAACCTGGGCTTCCCGGCCTTCCGGGCGAACTTCGGCGAAGGCAAGGCCGGCATCTTCGGCATGGCCATCTGCAACGACAGGCGATGGTCCGAGACCTATCGCGTGCTCGGCCTGCAGGGAGTCGAGATGATCCTCATCGGCTACAACACGCCGGTGCACAACCCGCCCGCGCCCGAGCACGATGCGCTCTCGCACTTCCACAACGAGCTGGTGATGCAGGCGGGCGCGTATCAGAACGGCACCTGGGTGGTGGGCGTGGCCAAGGCCGGCAACGAAGAGGGCGTCGAGCAGATCGGCAACTCGATCATCGTGGCGCCTTCGGGAGAGATCGTCGGCGCCTGCACCACCACCGGCGACGAACTCGCCGTCGCACGCTGCGACCTGGATCTCACAGCGTCCTACAAGAACACCACCTTCAATTTCGCCCGCCATCGCGAGCCCGCGCAGTACCGCATGATCGTGGAGCGAAAGGGCGCGGTGCCGCCGGCCCAGGATTGAGCCCCAGCAGACGGCTGCCTGGACGCCATGCGGCCATCCAGGGACACGGGCGCCAGTTCAGTCCCTGAGATCCGGATCGCTGGCGACGATGTCGTCCCACAGCGTCTGGAACGAAAGCCAGCCAAAGCGAGGCGAGCCGAGCGTCGACGCCAGCCAGCCTGCGTCCTCGGCGGGGTACTGCGTCGGCGTGCCGGCTGCTTCCGCACGCAGCTGGTCATCGCAGCAGCGATTCATCAGCACGAACCACCAGGCGGCCTCGTCCACCGAAGAGCCGGTCGTGAAGATGCCGTGGCCCGCGTGGATCGCCACTCGCTCGTCGCCAAAGGCGCGCGCAAAGCGCTCGGCGGACGCGGTGTCGCGTACCAGTCTCGGCTCGCGGATCAGGGCCTGCTGCCCATAGAAGACGCTGGCATCTTGAGTGATCGGATCGAGCAGGCGTTCGAGCGCCGCCCAGGTCGACGCGGCGGATGCATGGGCGTGGCACACCGCCGCCACGTCGGGTCTTGCGCGGTGCAACGCCGTGTGCAACAGCAGGCCGACTGGGTTGACCGCACCGTCGCCCTGGACGACGCGGCCCTGGTGGTCGACCTGCACCAACTGCGAGGCCTTGACGCGGTGCATCGGAACGCCAATGGGGTTGACCCAGAAGCAGTCGGCCCGCTGCGGATCGCGAACCGTGATATGGCCCAGCAGCCCCTCGGACAGTCCGCGGCGGCCCAGAATCCGACAGGCGGCCGCGAGCCGTTCCTGCACGTGCCGACGTTCGGCCTCCTTCGTCTCGAAGACAGGCGGCTCGCGGGTGGCAAAGGCATTGATCGAGACGGTGGTCTGCATGTGGCCCGCTCTCAACTGGGGGGGCTGCGCCGGGACAACGCAGTGCGCAAAGCGAAGGCACCGATGATGCGCCACAGCGCGAGCAGCGCGCAAGCGCCGGCCAGCGCGAGCAGGCGCGTGTAGTGCTTTCCTCTTGTCCTGGCGTGCCCACCTGTTCACGATGCGGCGAAGACAAGGTGGACGAACTGAGACGTCGAAAGTCGCGTTCGGCTCGTGACCTGCCGCGCGCGCGTGCCGGTGCGACAGTCGGCAAGGGATCTCGCGCGCTGCTCCAATCGTCATGGCCAGGGTCAGCGCCCGCAGCACGTCCGATGGCGGGCGTTGGCGCCTGCGCACGGAGTCCCGGACGAATGGCCGCAAGCGGCCTGGGATCGTGAGTACCGCCCGCGTTGGCTGCGGACGGCAAGCGCTGCAAAGCGATCGGAAGCCGCTGTGGGCGCCTGTGTCAGCAACCGGTCGGAGCTGGACAGGCAGTGCGCATTTTCAGGGATGATGCGGGACTGCATCGTCCGACGGATCAGAACCATTCAAGGTCAGATCCCGTCGACTTGCCCGCCCATTTCACGCTGATTCGCGCCGACGGACCGGACCATCTGGCAAATGCGGGCTGAGAGCAATGAGGGGCCACTCAGTTCGTGCACTCACAGTTGAGTCGGTGCAAGTGCCGAACCTCTAAGTGGCAGACCAGATCGCTTCTGAACGTCACTCCTTGGTCTCGACTTGCGGGACGAGAGCGGTCGATCCGCAGGGGTTGAGTAGTTGCCAGCGGCAGACTCTGCGTCCTCGTATTGAGACCGCACGTGCAGGGCTACCTCGCCATCGAGATGCGAGCCGACGATCAGTCCCAATGAAATCAACGACTTGCGAGAAAAATGTCTGACAGATGACAGCAGATGGCTGTCAATGTGTTGTCGTTGAAAGCGTCTTTGAGCGCTACTTGCATGCGCGGGCTACCTCGGAACTCGACGACGAATATGGTTGTGTGACGTCCGAGGGGGCGGCATTCCGAGCTCAACGAACTCGACGCCGAACCCAAGGGTGCCCGCATTCACCTCGTCGGCAAAGCCGGACGGCGTCGCAGCATTGTGCGTCCGCTTCAGACTGGCTGCTGCCGTGCGCGTTCGGCGGCAAGAAGTCGGCGGACCTCGGAATCCTGACTTTGGCTGTCTCTCAGTCCCAGCGTCGGCTACGACCCTGCAATCAGTAGGTCACTAACGGTTGATCGGTGACGCCGACAAACTACGGCTGGAGCAAGTCGAGTGACCGGTCTGGCCGTCGGCGAACTCATCATCCCGACCCTCTGCTGACTCAGCATCTGCGGATCTGACTGCCGCAAAGCGGGCATTGAGCTCAACTTTCCCGCTCACCGCGGCTCGGCGGGCTTCGACGTCGAGACCTCGCCGTTGGACCGCAAGCTGGTGGTGCAACTGGCTACTTGCGGGTTCACGCAGGTCGGGCTGAGCGTGGTTCACTGCGGCGGGCACAACGGAAACATCGAGTTCGCTCACCACGGGCGCACGATCGTCTCCTGATGGTCGATTTGTGGCTCGAGATACAGGGACCACAGCCTCGGCACGGGCCGAGGCTGTGTCGTTTCAAGCACCGGAGCGTTCGAAAGCGCGGTGTTGTGCCCGCTGCAGGGGCCAAGTCTGGAGGCAGTCCGATGATCTACAAGTCCCAGTGCAAGGCCACCGGCGACGTACTCATGCTGGGCCTGGGCGGCGATGAGGTGCCGCGCGCGATGGGCATCGCCCTGGCAACCCGGGGCGTTATCGAGCCTGCGGCCAGGTCCGTGGCGATTGAGGCGATCGAGGCAGCCGTGGCACGTGACAGCGCGGCGCAGGACCTGTCCGGGCATGCGGCCCGAGAGGGCGCGGCGCCACCCGAAGACGGCGGCATGACCCTGCGCCAGAGGGCGTGGCCGCTGACGGAGATGATCAAGCGGGCCCAGGCGGCCCGGAAACCTATCGTCACGGGCACCTGATCCGGCCCCGGGGCTCGACCGCCGCCGTTGGTCGTCGACGCCATGGCTGGCCCCGGCCGTTGTCGTGCGGAGCACGGCAGCACGTCGGCGATGCCGAGCGGGTCCGATGACCGCGGGAAGCAAGGTGCGTTCGTGGATCTTCACGCTGCGCGAGCGTCGATGTGAGGCTGGCGGGCCGCGGCACGCGATCGCGGACGTCAGGCCCTTCTGCCGCGCCCGTGTGGCGGGCTGCGACTCGCGCTACGCCGATCGTGCGATGCATCGAGAAGGACCGACCCGCCGCCTCCTCGCAGTGGCAGACGCTGGGCTCAGGCCATCCGCTGCGGACCGAGTCCGGGCCCGTGGTCAAGGCGAGGATACGCACTGACCTCCGTCAAGACCGGGGCGCGGCGGCCAAGGTAGAAATGGTCGCGGCGGTTGCGTATGGGGAAGATCTGATCCGATGACGACTGTGCCCTCGCGCGCCGCCCGGCAGGGCGGCCTATCCTTGTCACAGGCGCTGGTTCGGCGCATCGTCGACAGCGTGGCCGAGGGCCAGAAGTACCACCTGAAGGTGGTCTTCGCCGACGGCAGCGTTCACCACAGCAGCCGGCTCGGAGAGCCGGACATCACGATCATCTTCCGCAAGACCTCCGCGCAATGGCGGATGGCGTTCGGCGGCGTCTTCGAGTTCCTCGAGTCGTACTTCAGAGGCGACGTCGACATCATCGGCGAGCACGGCCTGCGCCGGTTGATCCACCTCGGCTACCGCAGGCCGTTCGGGCGGTTCGAGCATCCGCTGACGTGCCTAAAGCGGCACTGGCTCGAGTGGCGCCAGAACAACCGGGATCGCGATCAGGCCAGGCGCAATGCCACCTTCCACTACGGCCTGCCGATGGAGTTCTTCCATCTCGTGCTTGGCGAGACGTACGGTTACAGCGAGGGGCTCTGGACCGATGCGACGCGCGGACTCGACCAGGCGCAGCACGACAACTTCGATCTCATCTGCCGCAAGCTGCGGTTGCAGCCGGGCGACAGGCTGGTCGAGGTCGGCCCGGGCTGGGGCTACATGTCCATGCTCGCCGCGCGGAAGTATGGTGCCGTGGTGACGGCCTATGGACTCGTCGCCAGCCAGAACGACGGCATGCGCCGGCTGATGCAGGCCCGGGGCTTCCGCGGCGACCTCACGCTTGTCGAGAAGGACCATCGCGACCTCTCCGACGAGCCCGGCCGGTACGACCGCTTCGTGTCGATCGGCGTGCACGAACACGCGGGACGCGACTGCAACGAGGCGTGGATTCGCAGCATCGCCCTCGGGCTGCGGGCCGGTGGCATCGGCCTGATCTCCGCCACGTTCAACATGCAGGCGCGGCCCACCAACTACTGCACGATCAAGCACATCTTCCCCGGCGGCTACATTCCCAGCCTGGCACAGACGCTGTCGCTGATGGAAAGGCATGGGTTGAACCTGCTCTCGATCGAGAACCGGTCGTACCACTACCACCGCACGGTGGTCCATTGGCTCACGAACTTCGAGACGAACTGGGAGCGCATTCGCTCGATAGACCCCGCCCGATTTGACGAAGCCTTCCGCCGGGCGTGGCTTTTCTATCTGGGCGGCGCGGCAGAAACCTTCGAGGCTGCGCAGGAAACTATCAACTGCTACCACGTCACGTTCGTCAAGGGGCACGGCACGGATGCCGATCCGCGTTGATGGCGAGCGACTCGCCAGGTCCATGGCCGACGAGCTGGCGGTGGCTGACCGCAACTTGCTGGCGTCGGCGCCGGTAAGCCACGCCCGGACGGGCGTTCCGCCGAGCCGCGATGTCATCCCACCTCCCGTTCGAGAAGCCCGTCATGCGCGGGCAACGACATGAGCAGTGCAACACCCGCCACCGCGGAAAGGACGGATGCCGCGAAGATTCCCAGCTTCGCGCTGTTGACCAGACTCGAGTCGAAGGCCAGATTGGCAATGAAGAGTGCCATCGTGAAGCCGATTCCGGCGAGCACCCCCCCGCCAGCCAGTGATCTCCAAGTCAGATCCGGGGAGCGCACGGCGATGCCAGAGCGCACCGCCAGCCATGTGAACGATAGGACACCGATGGGTTTGCCAAGAGCGAAACCGACGAACACCGCCAGCGTGACGGAGGTGCCGAGACCCTCCGAAGACAGCGGCAGGCCGGCGTTGGCGAACGCGAAGAGCGGCATGACCACGAAGGCGACCCACGGGTGCAACTGGATTTCCAGACGCTCGACCGGAGACAGCGCCTCGCGCGCTGCGATCTCGGCCATCTGCAAGGTCTGACGACCCTTGGTGTCGCCGCTTCCGTGGTCGCCGGCTGGATGCGCTACGACCTGGTTCAAGATGCCGTAAAGACGCTCGTCGGTGACCCATCTGCGGGCCGGCGTCATCAACCCCAGTACCACGCCAGTCAGCGTTGCGTGGATGCCCGATGCGTCCACCGCGAGCCAGATGAAAGCGCCCGCCAAGGAGTAAAGCGCAAGACTTCGTATGCCGATCAACGCCATCCCGTGAACAAGCACGATGCCGAGCGCGCCCAAGGCGAGCGCGCCCCAGGCCACGTGGCTGCTGTAGCCGATGGCGACGACAAGAATCGCACCGAGATCATCGACGATCGCCAGCGAGAGCATGAACACGCGCAGGCTCTGCGGGATGCGCGATCCCAGAAGCGCAAGGCAGCCGATGACGAACGCGGTATCGGTTGCCATGACGGTGCCCCAGCCGCTTTGGCCCGGTTGGCCCGACTGCAGCACCAGATAGAGCGCGGCCGGCACCAGCATCCCACCGAGCGCAGCGGCAATGGATAGCGCGGCCACGCGCGGCTTGTTCAGTTCGCCCAGGACCAGCTCTCGCTTGAGCTCCAATGCGACGACGAAGAAGAACAGCGTCATCAGCCCATCGTTGATCCACTCCCGCAGCGAGCGGGCGAATGTCCACGTGCCGATCTGAAGACCGATCGGCGTCTCCCAGATCTGCTCGAACTGGTGCGCCCAGGGGGAGTTGGAGATCAGCAGGGCGGCGACCGTGAGCAGCAGAAGAACGACTCCCCCGGCGGCCTCGATGCGAAAGAACCGGGTCACCCGTCTTGTGAGCCGATCGACCAGTTCCTTCGGCAGTTGAGTGGTTCCGGTCGTGACGGTTCGGTCTTCACTCATGGTCAGTGCCTGGGATGCATTGCAACGGAAGGATCGGGAGGGCTGAAGCCCGTGCCGCAGGCCGATCAGCTGCGCGGCGCCGCAGTTTCTTCGAGGTGAAGGGTCAGCTGCGACGTGGGCGCGAGACCGAGGGCACGGGCCTCCTGGTCCCAGTGCGACAAGTCCGCCGCATCAATGCCGGCACGCGCCGCCCGTGCCAAGGTCCGCTGCACCAGTTCCTGCGCCGCTTTCGCCACGGCCGGCGGCGCGTTGTGAACCAGCGCGTCGAGATGGCGCAGCAGCTGCCGCATGACGTCGAACTGCTCCGCGCTGCAGCGGGCAATCGGCTCGTAGGCGATGGCCACCAGCGCCGCCGGTGACGCCGGGGCGGCCGTGACGCGGTCGCGGACCTTGGCGTCGGCGTCCTCCGGCGCGCTGAAGGTCTGCACCAGCAGGCGCGTCTGGCTGCCCAGCACGGCGATCGCCGTGCCGGGGTCGTTGACCGCGGGCGACAACGCACGCTGCGCGATCTCCGCCAGCATGATCAGCCCGTAGGCGGCGTCCTGCTCGATGGTGCGCTCGGCCCCAATCACGAAGGCCTTGCGCACGCCAGTTTCCAAGGCGTCGCGACCGTCGTCGTCCGCCATCGTCAGCAACCAAGCCAGCGGCGACATCGGGTGCACCAGGTCCCCGGGACTCGCGCTCACGTGAACCTGTCCATCGCACCCTTCTGCGAGCGCCTGCAGTGCGTCCACGTCGACGAACTGCACGTGGCCCGTGAGCGTCGAGCGCACCGGCTTGGCGCCGGCCGGTGGCTCGGCGGCAGCGCGCGCGCCACTCAGGGGTGCCCGGGCATAGCGCCCGAGGGTCTTGCCGGTGGCGCGCTCGACGGTTTCGATGGTGTGCGACACGCGGCCGATACGCGTCAGCACGTCGATGTAGCTCATGAACGAGACCACGACCCAGGCCAGCACGCCCAGCGTGCACATGAACAGCGCCATGCGGCCGGGCGCGCCGTAGCGGCCCGTTCCCAGCGCGATGAAGCCGACGATGGAGAAGATGAAAGCGGCCAGGAACACCGCCACCGCTTTTTGGGACCGCGGCTCCGCCACGACCAGCCGGGTCGCGCTCGGCGTGCCGGCGTTGGCGGCCGACGCGTAGGCGTTGACGAGCACCGACAGCGAGAAGGTGCTCACCGCCAGCATGCTGGACGCCATGATGCGCAACAGGTCGTCGACCACTTCGGTCTGGAACGGAGGCAGCCAGTCCGAGGGCACCCAGAGATCGGCCAGCGCCGAGGCGAAAGCCGCCCCCACGGCCGCCGCGCTCCAGACTGCCGGGCGCCACCACAGCGTCTGGCGGACACGCCCCCACAACAGTCGAATTCGGTTCAGGTCGGGCATCGAAGCGATGGAGACTGCTCGGAGCAAGCGGCGCTCTGGGTTTCGAGCATGGCGCCAGCGTATCCGAAACCGTGCCGCCCTACGCGGGACTGCCATTGATCGTGCGCAACCGCCAAGTCGCACCAACGGCGCAGCCTCGGACTGTTGGTCTCGGCGTCTCGCCAAGAGTGGCCATGAGATCCGTGACGAGCCTGCGGGGGTTGGGGCGTCGTGGCCGGCGTGGCTCGTCTGTACGTTGCCGAACAGACTGCGCGGCGTCATGCGCGCAAATTTTGAATGATGAGGTGCCCTTTCCCCATCAACAGGAGCCGAATCATGAATTTCCGCAGCACACTTTCCGCCGTCGTGACCGGCGTCGCCATCCTGACCACCTCCGGCTGCGCAGTCGTGCGCGGACAGGAAAGCGCTGGCGCCTATGTCGATGACACCACGATCACGACCCAGGTCAAGGCCCGCATGCTCGACAACCCGGCCGTCGCCGGCACCAGCATCAGCGTTGAGACGCTGAATGGCACCGTGATGTTGTCCGGCTTCGCCAAGAGTGCCACCGAGAAGGCCACCGCCGAGAAGATCGCTCGCGGCGTCAACGGCGTGAAGGCGGTCAACAACGAGATCGCCGTTCGGCCCTGACCGCGGTTCGGGCCAGGTCGCGACGGGTTGCATGGGCTCGCCCGGGCATCGGGCGTCGACTTTCAAGGAGATTCGAATGAACTGGGACCAGATCGCGGGGAACTGGAAGCAAGCTCGAGGCAAGGCCAAGGAACAATGGGGCAAGTTGACCGACGACGATCTCGATGTCGTGGCCGGGCGGCGCGATCAGCTGGCCGGCAAGATCCAGGAACGATACGGCGTGGCCAAGGACAAGGCCGAGGAGCAGCTTGCCGAATGGGAACGCAAGGCAAGCGACTCGTGGTTCTCCACGGACACGAAGAAGTAGAGCCTTGCGCGCGCGCAAGCGCGTTCAGGTTCAACGACTCGGCGGCTCGGTGAGCGGCCGACCAGGAGTGTCACCATGCTGCGTTACGCCATCGTCTTTCTTGTCATCGCGTTGATCGCCGCCGTGCTGGGCTTCAGCGGCATTGCAGCCAGCGCTGCAAGCGTTGCGAAGATCCTCTTTGTCGTCTTCCTGATCCTCGCAGTCGCCAGCTTCATCTTCGGCCGCGGCCGACGTTGACGCCACCATTGGTGCGGCCATCGATCTTGCGCAGGTTTTGGCGAGCGGGGTCGCTCGTTGCGCGACCGCTGCTGCCTTGGTCCGGCCGAGCGCAATTTCCCATGCCGCGCTGCGAGTCGCGAGAATCGAATGAGTGAAGATCAGCATTCGGCAGGTGATGCGCTCCCTTCGGGCTGCGAGCTGATCGAAGTCCACGTCACGGCGCTGAGGCAGCTCTTCAATGCGATCGATGCATCACCATTCCGCGAAAGGGACCTGGATCCGGGGGCAGATGAGTTCATCGTCGGATGGGCACGTGAAGCTTCGCACGGTGCACCTCTGGCACTACTGGTGTCTCTGGACAGGGATCCAGGCCCGGCCGACGAGCCGGCTGCCCTGCGCGACACCATCCATGCGCACTTCAGCCATCGGGCGAGGATCACGAGGAGTCGCCTGCGTCAGTTGCTCGGCATTGGTCGCATCAGTCTTCTTCTGGGGCTGGGATTCCTGGCCATCGCCGTCGGGCTGGGCGACCTCGTCGCAAGCGCGATGAAGGGTCGGCAGGTGGGCGAACTGCTGAGGCAGGGCCTGGTCATCTGCGGCTGGGTCGCCATGTGGCGTCCCTTGGAGATCTTCTTGTACGGCTGGTGGCCGATCCGCGCGGAGGCCCGGCTCTACGACCGGCTGAGCGCGATGCCCGTTCGCATCCTCTACAGAGGCACGGACCAACCTGACGCCTGGCGCCACGACTGGCCGGTGGTGCTGCCGACGCAAGTCATCCCGCAGAAGTCGCCGCCGCATGCCGCATCGGCTGAACGCATGGCGGAGCCGGCAGTGGACAGCAGCGTCCCCGAGCGGCAACCGATTGGCTCGGTGGCATATGACACCTGTTCACCCAGCCGAAGACCAGGGGGAAGCAGAGCTCAACGTTGACGCGCGGCTGCCCTGACCGGCAATGAGGCTCGGCGGCCTCACGTACCGAGCCATCGGCCACCGATGCTGAGGGTGTGGCCACAGGACGCGCATCCCAAGGCAATGGCCGACGTGGCAATTCGCCGTGAAGACCACGCTGCCCCGCATCTATCACGCCGATGGATTCCCCAGGCATGGCGCGGGTCAGATCCCCGGGGTGCAGTGCAGCGCCAACAGGCGCTCAGAGCGGCATGCCGGCCCTCCTCGTCGGGCACGCGCCACGACCGAGTCTTGGAGTCCTCCTCCTGGTGCGCACGCCATCGTTCTTCGTTCGCATCAACGACCCCCACAGTGGGCATGCCGGTACCGGACAGTCGACAACGGTCGCTCCTGGACGGGTCCGGGTTCTCCCCGGACTCGCCATGACCTGACGCAGGCGGCCGATGGCCGCGTCCCGGAAGTCGGCTTCCTGGCGTGGCCTCGTACTCACACCATCGGCCAATTGCAGTCGTTCAAAATGCGCGAGGCCGTACGTTCTTGGAGATCTGGAGCAGCGGAAAGTCCAGGCTTTCGAGCAGTGCCGGCCTTGCCGCGCTCGGGTCGTTTGCAGTGTTCAACGGCCGGTAGGTGCGCGCTTTGGCGAGGTCATCTCCGGTCTTGCGCACGCATCGGTCGGCCGGTGGAGGCCGATCTGGCGGTCGAGCGCCGTGTAGTAGCGCGCATCGCTGTCGGCCAGTCGACGGAGTCGCTCGATCGCATACCATCGGCCATTCACCACCACGCCAGCGATTTGCCGAACGTTACCGACGTAGTCGAGCGGGTTGGCGCGCAGCAGTACCAGATCGGCCCGCTGCCCAACCGCGACCGTTCCGGTCTCCCCGGGACGTCCAAGCAGCCGGAAGGCCGTCTGCGTCGCCGACTTCAGCACGTCGCCAGGCGGCAACCCGATCTTGTTCAACTCGATCATCTCGTCCGGCACCGAGGATCCGTACGCCACGCCCGGGATGGTTGCGTCCGTACCGACGACCAGGGGAACGCCCCGTTTCCACAGTTCGCGGGCGATGACGCGCTGGAAGTCATACGCCGGCGGGATCAGGGCGGCATTCGGCTGATCGCGAAATTCGTCGCGCAGGTACCGGTTATTGGGTCCTAGCCAGCGCGACAAGAGGAAGGAATCCACGTATCGCAAGTCCGCCGGCGGCGGCAGTGGAACGCACCGAGACGCATACATCTGGACAATGTTTCGGCTGGTGACGAGAGTAGTAACCACGGCCTGCCCCGCAGCCTTCACGCGATTTGCGAGTTCTATTGCAGCGCTAAGTTGGAGGCCAGGCAGGCCGTATGTTCCCAGTTCCTCCAGATGGGCGATGCCGTCAAGCCGAGCCACGAAAGCGTCGTCGGGCGTTGCGCAATTGGCGCAGCCGAGCTCTGGTAAGTGCCCGACCGCGCGCAGCCCTAACTCATGCGCCGTTCGCACTACCGCATTGAACGTCTCGCGATTCAGGAATGTGTAAGGCTTGATGAAGTCGTAGCCCTGCTGCTTCGCTCGTGTGACGCGACGCCGGCCGTCCTCCGCGGTACGTGGCGATTCGATCGTCGACGCAGTGCCGCGGTCTTGATCAGCGTCGGCGCCATCGATAAGGTCGCCAACGAGCAGGCGTGGACCGATTATCTCGTTGCGGTCCACCAAAGTCCTTAGCTCCAGCTCGTCGCCGCCACCAGGTGTCAGAGTTCCAAACGACACTACAGTCGTGACTCCGTTCAGCAAGAAGGCGCGCAGGAGACGGCGATCGAACGAATGTGCAGCGCCCAAGCGCCGCCTTCCCGATGTCAGGGTGAAGTCGCCGCGGGCGATCAGTCCGTCGATCACTCGCTGTGTCGCGAGATGCGCGTGACCATCTACGAGACCCGGGATCAGGAACTTGCCGGTGCCGTCGATGACGACGCCGGTCGGGGTGGCCGCGCCCCGTTTCTCCGGCTCGACGCGCTCTATTCGGCCATCGCGCACGACGACCGTGTGGTGCGGGCGCGCGATGGCGGCATCGACATCGATGACCGTGACGTTGCGGATCACGAGGACGGATGCGTCGGGTGCCGCGCTTGCCGAACCCGCGTACATGAGCACGAGCGCGATCACCGCGAACAGCGTCGACATTCGCGCAGTCATTCATAGCTCCTGGGATGGGGCATGCCGCGCGCTTGGATGAAGGTAAATCGCGGGTGCAAAGGAATCGCCCAAGGACCGCAGGTTGGCGGGCCGCGCGTCACTCGGTATGTCCTGAGCGAGTTGGCGCGACCAATTCTAGTCATCGCTACCGTCGGCTTTGGGTCGAGACTTCCATTTCGCCCAGTTTGAAAGCGCTCTTCTCGAGTGCGCGCCGCGCGAGCAACGCAGCGGAGGACCAGGACGCACTGCGGTCACCCGTCGCGCCGCCGGGCCACTGACTGCTCATGATGGCCGCGCCACTCGGCCGCCAGCCTCGAATGTCCGTGCCCGGTCTTGAACGGGCATAGCGAGCACTCGAACTCCCGATGTGGCGCTCACACATTGCTAAGGCAAGTTGCACGTTTTCGCCCTGTCCTACCTATCGTCCATACTTGCAGTGCCGTCTGGTGACGCTGAACCACTCGACCGTTGAATCGCTGAACCGACGCTCAGTTGCCCAACAAGGCGCACAACTGGCGTGCAAAGACGGGGCAAGAAGGGCTCGGAGCCGCTCAGTTGCCAGAACTCACCGCGTGCTTGCTACACGGGGCGATGCGCTAGTCGATTGAGTCCGATGTTGATGCGGTGGCCAAAATATGGGACCAAGACGACACTTCCCCGACACACAAATGCAGCACGGGCCGGGCGGATCCTCAATGGATTGGCCACGTTATGGGTTACGAAGTGGTCAGCTTATGAGGGGAAGCGCACATTGGTTTCCAAGACGTCCGGAAAGCCTTAGAGATTCAACGCTCTGGGGCCTGCTTCATGTCCCGCGGAGTTCCTGCAGGTCGCCTGAAATCCGGCCGGTGGTGCAGTCTCCTGAACAGTCACTCGACTGCGCCTGCTCGAAGGGGCAGCGGTTACTGCAGCGGCCCGGACCCTGGTGTCCTCCGACTCGACGATCGAGGCCATTCGGACCGGAGTGCCATGGTGTACCTCTCCACCACCATTGCCGCAACAGTGTCGCGCCAGACGATCGACCCATAATTGCGCGTCACGAGCGGTGCCGAGCAGCAGCAGCGCCGCGTGGAGGAGCGAATGACCGAGACGGCTGACGACGCCGGTGCCGCGGCACAGGATCCCGCTTGGCGCACGTTCGCACGCCACCATGCGTTCGTGGTCGGCATCGATGCCTATGCCAACGGCATCGCACCGCTGCGCACCGCCGCGGGCGACGCCCGCCGCCTGTGCGAGTTGCTGGCGCGGCAGCACCACTTCACCGTGCATCCGCCGCTGATCGACGAGGGGGCCTGCGGGGCACCGCTGCGCGAACTGTTCGGCACGACGATGAAGCAGGCGGTCGGCCCCGACGACCGCGTGCTCTTCTACTTCGCCGGCCATGGCATCGCGGCCGACGGCGACGATGGCCCGGCCGGCTATATCGTCCCCGCCGACGCCGAGCCGGCCAGGCTCGACACCTTCATCGCGATGGCCGAGCTGCAGGCCGCGCTCGACGCGCTGCCGTGCCGGCACCTGCTGCTGATCCTCGATTGCTGCTTCTCCGGCGCGTTCAAGTGGTCCAGCCAGCACCGCGCCATCTTCATGACGCCCAAGCGCATCTACCCGACGCGCTTCCGCCGCTTCGTCGAGGACCCGGCGCGCCAGGTGATCACGTCGGCGGCGCACGACCAGAAGGCGCTCGACGTGCTGCACGGCAAGGCCACCGGCGAGCGCGGCAGCCGCCGCACCGAGGACGGCCGCGAACATTCGCCCTTCGCCGCTGCGCTGTTCGATGCCCTGGAAGGGGCCGCCGACGTCGCCCGTGGCGAGCAGCAGGAAGGCGACGGCATCATCACCGCGACGGAGTTGTACGCCTACATCCGCGACCGTATCGAGCCCGCCACCGAGGCCACCGGTGAACGCCTTCGGCAGACGCCCAGCTTCTTCCCGCTGAAGGGGCACGACAAGGGCGAGTTCATGTTCCTGCATCCGCACCATCGGCTGAACCTGCCGAAGATGGAACCCGCGGATTCGCCATACAAGGGGCTGGATTCGTTCAACGAGGCCGACCAGCACCTGTTCTACGGGCGCGACCGCGTGGTCGCTGACCTGCGCCAGCGTGCGCTGGACGCGCAGCAGCGGTTGCTCGTCGTCGCCGGTCCCTCGGGCACCGGCAAGTCATCGGTGATCAAGGCAGGGCTGCTGCCCGAACTCCGCAAGGCGGGCCTGGAGATCCTGCCGGTCATGCGCCCAGGCGCCCAGCCGCTCGCTGCGCTCGAACGTGCGCTCGAAGGCGCCACACGGCCCTCGGTGCTGCTGATCGACCAGTACGAGGAGGTGGTGACGCGCTGCGGCAATGCGGCCGAGCGTCGGGAGTTCGACGAGCGCCTGTACCACCTGCTGGAGCAGGGCGACAAGGTGCAGCGCCTGATCCTGACCGTGCGCTCCGACTTCGAGCCGCAGCTGAACACCGGGATGCTCGCGCGGCACTGGGCCCGCGGACGCTGCTCGGTGCCGCCGTTCAGCCCGGAGGAACTCCGCGAGGTCGTCGTGATGCCGACGCTGCAGGCCTCGATGATCTTCGAGCCGCCGGAGCTGGTCGACACGATCGTCGGCGAGGTGGTGCAGTCGCCGGGCGCGCTGCCGCTGCTGTCCTACGCGCTGTCGGAGCTGTTCCGGGCCTACCAGGCCAGCGGCCGCGAGGACCGGGCGCTGACGCGCGCCGACTTCGACCGCCTCGGGGGCGTGATGGGCGCGCTGCGCACCCGTGCCGACGCGTTGCACGACGAGTTGCCGCCGTTGCCGGACCGGGAGGTGCTGCGCCGGGTGATGCTGCGCATGGTGTCGCTGGAGGGCGATCTCGCCGGCCGGCGCGTCGCCACCTCGGACCTGGTCTTCGACGACGCCGATGCGGCCACCGTCGAGCGGGTGATCGAACGGCTGGTCGACGCGCGGCTGGTGGTGCGCGGCGCCGAGTCGGACGTGGCGGGCGATGGCACGACCCACCGTAGCGACCACATCGAACCCGCACACGACGCATTGGTCCGGGTGTGGCCGCGCCTGCGCGCCTGGATCGATCAGGCCGGGCGCGAGAACCTGATCCTCGGCGCGCAGGTCGAGGCCGCGGCCAAGGCGCTGGACCGCCATCGCGACGCCGGCTACCTCTGGCACGACAACGCCCACCTGCCCGCGGTGCTGGCCGAGCTGCACAAGCCTCACTGCTGGTTCACCGCCGGCGAAGCGGCGTTCATCCGCCGCAGCGAGCAGCGGCGCAAGGCGCGCCTGATGCGCCGGCGGGCGCTCGCGCTGGCGACCTTCACGGTCGTCGGCGTGCTGGGTGCGTGGGGCTGGTTCGAGCAGCGGCTGGCGGCCGGGACGATCCGGGAGGCGCAGGGAATGACCGACCGGCTGCTGTTCGACGTCATGGGCCGGTTGCAGGCGATCCCGGACACACGCGACGTGCGCGTCTCACTCGTCGAGCAGGTCAAGACGCTGCAGGACCGCCTGAGCGACATCGGCGCCCGGGCGGACCACAGCACGAGATACTGGACCGCCGTGCTCGACGGCGATCACGCGGTCGAGCACAGCGAATACGACAAGGCGCGCAGCCGCTACCAGGATGCGATCGAGCTCATCGGCACGGCGGTCGAGCTGGACGCGAACTGGCGGCGAAACGGGTCGCTGGTCTACAGCAAGGTCGGCGAGCTGGAAATGAAGCGCGCCGAGGCCGCAGGCGAGGACCCGGACCTGCGGGCAGCGGCGCAACCCTACGAACGGGCGCTGGCCATCGACAGGCAACTGGTCGCGGAGAACCCGGACAACCCCATCGTCCTGCGCGACCTGTACGTCAGCCTGTACCGCCTTGCGGATCTCGCCCATCGGGACGGCCGCGAGACGCCGGAAGGCCTAGAGGGTGCGGAGAAGGAACGTGCGGAGCAGCAGCAGCGCGCCAGCCGGGAGCGGGCCAGCGAGCTGTACACCGAGGCTCGTGAGGTGGCGGCGCGCCTGCGGGCCTGGCCGGCGGCGACGGGCGGATCGTCGCGGCACCACGATCCGGATCAGGCCCAGCGCGACCACATCAACACGACGCTGCAGATCGGCCACATCGCCTTCGTCCTGTGGGAACGACATGCCGAAACGGCGCACCGCAGCCGTAGCCTCGCCGAGTACAGGTCCGCATTGAACCAGGCCCGCGACGCGCCAGGCGCCGTCGCCAAGGAGGCGGCGCTGATGGAGGACCTGGCGATTGCAGCGCAGCGCGTGGCGATGCTCCGCATGCACGACGGCGAGGCGGCGCTGGATGCGGCGCGCAACGACGCGCTGCATGCCATCGAGTGGGCGACCCAACTGATGCCCGAGCCGCCCACCGTGGACCGGCGATCGGTCGTCGCCCAGGCCTTGCACTACGAGTCGCAGCTCAATCTGGCACGGATCGAGGCGCGCCGCAAGCGCCCCGACTTGGCCCGCACCGCCCTCGAGCAGGCAGCACGGATCGCGCGGGATCAGGCCGGCACGAACCGCGCGTGCACGGACCCCCAGCAGGTCTGCTGGAGTGATCTGGAAGCGGCGGCCTGGATGGAGATCGGCCACCTGGAGGCCGACCAGCGACGCCGGAGCGCAGCCCGGCAGGCCTTCGACCGGGCACAACGTGTCGCCGCCGAGCCCGGGCTGAAGAGCAAGGCGCAACGCTGCTTCGCTGCACCGAAGCTGCCTTGCCCCACCTGAGCCGCCGCGCTCCGGCGGCGCCCGCTGCCGGGCTACTTGGCGCTGAAGACGACCTTGATGAGGCTCTTCTGCGTGGCGAGCACGGCGCTCTTCGGGGGCCTGACGAACAGGCGCGCCGCGCCTTGAGCGATCAGCAGCTCGAGTGCATCCCAGGAGGACGCCGGGTCGGGTTGACCCGAGGGCGACTCTGCAAAGGCGAGCCTGACGCCCGACGCGTCGGCCCGACGCTGGACCGACGCCACCGCAGCACGCACCACATCTTCGACGTGCGTGCCGGCCTCCTCGCACTCGGCCTCCAGGTCGTCGATGTCGAGGTCGTCCTCGTCGTCGCCATCGTTGTCATCGCCCAGGGCACACATCAGGATCTCGACCAGGTCTTCCGACGACACGGCACCGTTCAGGTCGGCGAGTCCGCACTCGATGAGGTCGTCGTCGTCGAGTTCATTCTGCAGCAGGGCGCTGACCTGAGCCTGGCTCAGGTTGTCCATCTCGAGGTCGGGGTGGCGTGCCATCGCTGGCGACTGACCCAGCCCCAGTGCGACCGCGCAGGTCGCCACCAGGGCACGCAATCGAGGTGGGCGCGCGCGGGTCGACTCGTTCACTGACTTCTCCTGAATCCGACGATGACGGGCGCGTCGACCACGCATCGCGTCGACGTCGCGGCGCAGTGTAGTTGCCGGCGGTGCTGAACGGTAAGCCCCCGCCGCGGGGCGGCGCGGCTGCGCCGGCGACGAACTAGGGGGGAGAATTCGTCCAGTGCCACTCGACGCGCCCGGTCGAACGCTGCACGATGCGCAGCGGCCGCACGCACGCGGACGCCATGAACGGCCACCAACGCAGGATCGACACCCATGACCAGCCAAGTCCGCGCTCTGCTCATCGGCATCAACGACTACACGCCGCCGGTGCGTCCGCTCGGTGGCTGCGTCAACGACGTGGAGCGCCTGCACGGCTGGCTCAAGTCCAGCGTCGGGCCGCGGCTTGCCGCGGAAGTGCTGACCAACGGCGATGCCACGCGCGCCAACGTGCTGAAGCTGTTCCGTGAACACCTCGGCCGCGCCGAGGCGGGTGACGTGGTGCTGGTGCACTACTGCGGCCATGGCGCGCAGTCCGGCTCGGCCGCCGAGTTCCTCGAGTTCTATCCAGACGGTCTCGACGAGGGCCTGGTGCTGGCCGACAGCCGCGCCCCTGGCGGCCACGACCTTGCCGACAAGGAACTCGCACTGCTGATCGCCGAACTGTCGCGCAAGGACGTGCACCTCTCGTTCATCCTCGACTCGTGCCACAGCGGCTCGGGGACGCGCAGCGTCGATGCCTTCGCCGGCTTCCAGTCTCGGCTCACGCTGGGCGACACCGCCACCGCGCGCCCGCTGGAGACCTACCTCGATGGTGCCTACCGGCTTCGCCGTGCCAAGGGGCAGGCGCTGCGCCCGCCGCCGGGCCGCCACATGCTGCTGGCCGCCTGCAACCGCGGGCAGGAGGCCAAGGAGTCGATTGCCCGGCGCTCCGGCGTGTTCAGCATGACGCTGGTCGACGTGCTCGAGGCCAGTGGCGGCAACCTGTCCTATGCCGACCTGTTCGTGCGCTGCCGCTCCGCGGTGCGGCAGCTCGCGAAGGACCAGGACCCGCAGTTCGAGCCGATCGGCGGGTTCGACGCCTGGAGCGGCTTTCTGGGCGGCGCCGCCGGCTCGCGTGCCCTGCGGCACAGCGTGTTCTTCGACGGACCGGCCGGTGCGTGGAAGGTCGATGCCGGCGCGATCCACGGCCTCGGCGATGCGCCGGACCGCGCCATCGGCCTCGCCCTATACGACGAGAAGGACCAGAGCCGCGCCGCCGGCACCGCGCACACGATCGAGATCGGCGCGCAGTCGTCCATCGTCATGTTCGACGGCAACGAGACACCGCCAGCCGATGCCCGCTTCCGCGCCGCGCTGACCAGCATGCCGGCGGCGCCTCTGCTGATCTACTGCGATGCCGATGCGGCCAGGCGCGGGGCGCTGCAGCAGGCGCTTGACGATGCCGCCGCGGGCGCCGCGGGCGCGCCGCTGGGCGGCTCCGGCGTGGTGCTCAGCGGCGACCGCGACGGCCTGCGCCACGGGCTGCTCGAGCGGGACGGCGCGCTGGTGATCGTGCAGCTCGACGCCGGCGCGGAACTCGGCCGCGAACGGATCCAGCGCGGCGATGTCGCCGGTGCCCTTGCCAGACTGCGCCCGACGATGAACACGATCGCGCAATGGGAGCGCCTGCTCAGCCTGCGCAACCGGGCTTCGCAAATCGCCGACGACGCGATCGAATTCGTGCTGGCCGAGGCACTCGCCGGCGGCGGTGAGTTCGTGCACGAAGACGGCAGCGCGACGCTGGAGTGCAGTCTGCAGGGCGGCGAGTGGCAGGAGGTGCGCGCCCGCGTGCGGATGCGCAACCGCAGCGGCCGGCCCTTGCACTGCGTGCTGCTGCACTTCAGCGCCGACTACGGCATCCAGGTGCTGGCCAACGACCCCGTCCCCAGCGGCGACGCCTGGATCACGCTCTACGGCGACAGCTCGGAGCACAGCTTCTTCCTCGACGAGGCGCCCGACGGAGAGGGCATGGTCGAGGCGCTGGAGCGCTTCAAGCTGCTGGTGAGCAGCGAGCCGGTGGACAGCTTCCACTTCGAGCAGGAGGGACTCGGTCCGCGCACGCGGGGCATCGGCGTGCGCAAGTCGCAGAAGCCACGCCAGCAGGACTGGCTGATCAAGGACCTGCGCGTGCGCATCGTTCCGCGCATCGATGCCATCGGTGCGCAGGCCTGGGCCTCGGCCGACGGCGCGATCACGATCAAGCCGCACCGCCGGCTGCGCGCCAGCCTCAACTTGGCGAGCGCCCGCCCGGCCACGCGCGGCCCCGGCGAGGACCTGGCGTTCGTCGCCGCGTTCGAGGGCGCCGGTCTGGCGGTCGCCACCCTCTCGAACTCGCGCTCCGCCGCCGGCGCGCCAAGCGTGATCGAGCTGACCGGCATCCAGGGCGAGGAGTCGCTCGCCGCCGAGCCACTGGAGATCGAGGTTCGCCAGGCGCTCGCGGACGACGAAACGCTGCTGACCTTCGCCTGGGATGGCCGACACGTGATCCCCTGCGGCCAGGTCGTTCGCGACGGTGACCTCACCCGCGTCACGATCAACGCGATCCCCGACGCGCCGTCGGACCGGCGCAGCCTTGGCGGCTCGCTAAAGCTCTACTTCTTCAAGACCTACCTGAAGCAGACCGACCTGAACCGGCTGCGCTGGATTGACTACAAGTCCGACGGCCGCTGGGCCTACCGCGAGGACGGCCTGCCCGGCAAGGTGGCCGCCGCGAAGCGCGTGCTGCTGATGGTGCACGGCATCATCGGCGACACCGAAAGCATGGCCGCGGGCGCCCCTCAGATCGGGCTGCACGAGAAGTTCGACCTCGTGCTGACCTACGACTACGAGAACCTCAGCACGCCGATCGGCGAGACCGCGCGCACGCTCAAGCGGCAGCTCGCGGAGATCGGATTGCAGGCCGGCGACGACAAGCACCTGACGCTGCTGGTGCACTCGATGGGCGGCCTGGTCTCGCGCTGGTTCATCGAGCGCGAGGGCGGCAACGAGATCGTCGACCACCTCGTGATGTGCGGCACACCGAACAACGGCTCGCCTTTCGGCCGCATCGACGGTGCGCGCAAGATCCTCGGCGTGCTGCTCGGTCTGGCGGCGAACTACGCGCCGCCGCTGCTGCCGTTCACCGCGCCGGTGCTGATGCTGCTGAACCGCACGCAGAAGGTCACGCCGACGCTGCAGCAGATGGACCCGGGCTCCGACTTCATCCGCGAGCTCAACGCCAGCCCGGATCCCGGCATCCCGTACACCATTCTCGCCGGCAACGTCGACGAGTACCGCGAGCCGACCGACGACGTGTTCGCCAAGCTGGTGGCCAAGCTCGGCCAGAGCGTGGTGTTCGATGCGCTGTTCGCGATGAAGGCCAACGACATCGCCGTCAGCATCGACAGCATCACGCGCATCGGCGCCACGCGGGCCAAGGTGCCGGCGGCGCAGCAGGTGGCGTGCCACCATCTCAACTATTTCGTCTCGGCCGCGGGGCAGAAGGCGCTCCAGACCGTGGCCTGGTAGCCGGCGATGGACATCCCGGTGCGGGAATCGGTCGCGGCCGAGGCTCTGCAGCAGTTCGGCGTCGCGTTCACGCTGGACCAACACGCTCGCGACGAGGCGCAGCACCCGCCCCTGACCTTCAGGCACTGACCGGATGACCGCCCCCGATCTCCTCTTCGAAGCGCTGCCCGCCGGCTACGGCGATGCGCTGCTGGTCACCTGCAGCGTCGACGGCCGGCCGTGGCGGATGCTGGTCGACACCGGGCCCGACGAGAGCTGGCCGATGCTGCGCACGCGGCTCGCGGCAGTCCCGCTCGGTGCGGACGGCAAGCGGCGGATCGACCTCGCCGTGATCAGCCACATCGACCACGACCACATCGGCGCTACGAGGCAGCTTTTCGACGACCGCGAACTCGGCCTCGACTTCGGCGACGTCTGGTTCAATGCGCCACCGACCCGCGGCGTCGCGGAAGGTGCCGCGCTGGCAACGCTGCTGCGCGCGACTGGCCGGGCGCTGCCGTGGAACCTGGCATGGCACGGCGGACTTGCCGTCACGCCAGTCGAGCGCCCATTCGTCGAAGTGCCCGCCGGGCCGCATGCGCCGAAACTGACCCTGCTGTCGCCGACGGCCAAGGGGCTCGAGACGCTGTTCGCCGTCTGGGAGCGCGAGCTGGCAAAGCTCGGCCGGCGCCCGCGGGTCCGGCCGCGGCACGCCTCACGCGGACTCGTGCAGCCGGGCGTCGCCGAACTCGCGGACCGCAAGACGCCGCTGGACCGAGCGCCGGCCAACGGCTCGTCGATCGCACTACTGCTCGAACATGCCGGCGCCTCGCTGCTGCTCGCCGCCGATGCGCACGCGCCGGTGCTCGTCGCGGCGCTCGAGGCGCTGGCCGCGCACCGCGGCCAACCATTGCCGCTGCCGGTGGACGTGTTCAAGCTCAGCCACCACGGAAGCCGCGCGAACATCACGACGGCGCTGCTGCGCACGGTGCGTGCACAGCACTACGTTGTCAGCACCAACGGCGCGATGTTCGACCACCCGGACGAGGAGGCGATCGCCCGCACGGTGTGCGAGGGCCCGGGCGGCCACACGATCTGGTTCAACCATGCGAATGAGCACTCGGCGCGCTGGGCGGCGACGCCGCTGAACGCGTGGCGCTGCAGCGTCGTCGAGCCCGAAGCCCCGGGCGGCGTGCGGCTGGAGGCGCGTGGCGGCCGCTGGCGTGCCACGGCGGCCGCGTGAACGAACGACGACCGACACTGTTCCCACCACGAGACAACACAGGAGAGCACGACCATGGCAACGAAGGCGAAGAAGGCCCCGGCGAAGAAGGCCCCGGCGAAGAAGGCAGCAGCGAAGAAGGCAGCCGCGAAGAAGGCAGCCGCGAAGAAGGCAGCAGCGAAAAAGGCCCCGGCAAAGAAGGCTCCGGCAAAGAAGGCCCCGGCGAAGAAGGCGGCAGCGAAGAAGGCACCCGCGAAGAAGGCCCCGGCGAAGAAGGCCCCGGCGAAGAAGGCGGCCCGCAAGGTGGCCGCCAAGAAGGTCACTGCGAAGAAGGTTGCAGCCAAGAAGGTCGCCCCGAAGAAGGTCATCGCCGGGAAGACGCCCGCCGCGCGCAAGGCGCCGACGAAGCGAGCACCGCGCAAGACCCTTGCCGGCCTGGGCTACGACCCGGCGCGCCAGCTGGAGAAGCTTTCGCCCCCGGACGAGTTTGCCAGCAGAGGTGCCAGCGACAGTGTCGACGTCAATACCGTGCTCGGCGAGTTCTTCGCGATGCGCCGCGACGAACCGCTCACCGAAGAGCGCGCCGCGGAAGCCGCGCAGGAACTCGGCATCGAG
Organism: uncultured Piscinibacter sp.; assembly: GCF_937952055.1. Classification (GTDB taxonomy): domain Bacteria; phylum Pseudomonadota; class Gammaproteobacteria; order Burkholderiales; family Burkholderiaceae_C; genus Piscinibacter. The sequence continues at coordinate 23,638 of NZ_CALFYO010000013.1, read as the reverse complement.
GTGGCCGCGCTGAAGGCGATCGCGAAGGTCGAGTCCGGCGGTGCGGGATTCGACGCCCAGGGTCGGCCGAAGATCCTCTACGAGCGCCAGGTCTTCGCGCGCTGCTGCTCGCCCAAGGGACGCTTCAACGCCGAGCATCCCGACATCTCGGCGCCTACCGGCTACGGCCGCGGCAACTATGGCAGCCCCGACTCGCAGTGGACCAAGCTTGCGCGCGCGTTCCAGCTCGACCAAGACGCCGCACTGAAGGCCTGCTCGTGGGGCACCTTTCAGATCCTCGGCGAGAACTACAAGAGCAGTGGCTTCCCCGACGTGCGCTCGTTCGTCGCCGAAATGTTCGCGTCGCCCGCCGGGCACCTGCGCGCGCTGGTTCGCTTCATCCGTGCCAACCCATTGATCCACCGGGGCCTGAAGAACCGCAAGTGGGACGACGTCGCCCGGGGCTACAACGGACCGGGCTACAAGGAGTTCAGCTACGACACGAAGATGGCCCAGGCCTACGCGCAGTTCGCCGCCAAGGGCTGAGACCCGCCGGCGCCGCTCGATCGACGACGCACGGAGCGCACCGCCGAAATGCCGTGATCGAGACCGTGCGGCGGGGGTGCCGCCTTGTCGGGGGCAAGTCGCTTCGGAGCGGACGACAAGCGTTCCCACCCGCGGGTTTGCCGTGGACCACGACCATCCTTTCGCTCGGGAGGTTGTTGCCCTTTCCACGCCATGGCGGTTCGCGAGGCGGCTACCGGGTCGGGCTGGTGACGCTGCTCTGGGGTCAGGCGAGGGCCGGCCTGACCAACAGCACTGAGCCGGGTGAGCAGCGCAGGCGCATGCAGGTGGAGACCAACGCCACATAGTGCGAGCTGGCAGACAACGAATGCGGCCGACTTGTCTTGACCGGCTCGGCGGTTGCGGTGCCGTTCGCCGACGCGCTCGCAGCAAGCATCGTTGTGCCCGAGATGCTCAAGCGCGCGATCGGCCGCTACTACCTGAGCGAGTCGAAAACTCGGGCTTGTTTGCTGGGATTGCAGTCGCCAACCAGATCAGGCACTGCTCAGGTGCGACGTCTCCGCGGTCTGCGAACGGCGCCCGCGCAATCGCTGGGGTAGCTCTGCGTGGCATCGAACTTGCGCGACAACAGGGCCACCGCTTTGCGGCTGTGGCACCGGACAGGATCTGCACCCTTTGGGGCCCGTCGAATGGGCCTGACCCGAATGACGGAGATGCGGCGTAGATCAGTCCTCGAGCCCGGGACCCGCCACTGACCGCTAACGCTGCGAAGCAGTCTGCGGACACTTGGCCATCCGATCTGCGGACTCGTGCAGGTTTCGCGCTCACTGAAACGACCCTCACCGTGCGTCAGGCAAGTTCTTCGATCGCGCCGACGGTTCGGTCGAGCTCGTCCACGATCGCGGTGCGGCCGTGGGACACGAAGGCCCGAACCAGCGCGCGGTAGTACCACAGCGAACCCTCCTTGCCGGCCCTGAAGCGCGTCCACAGCGATGGCCCTTGCACGCGCAGGTCGGCGAGGATCGATCGCGCGTTGTGCAGCTTGTCGGAGGCCGACACGAGCCGTACCGACCGCGACGCCTGGGCCAGATGCGCCAGGTACGCTTCCTTGCGCGGCCTCCAGTCCGGCTTGGGCTCCTCGTAGGAATCGGTGCACCCCTCGACGATGTCGGCCACCGCCTCACCGAACCGTGCGCGGATCAAGGCCAGCGTCGGCTTGCCGCCGGCGTCTTCGACTGCATCGTGCAACAAGGCCGCGATGGCTTCGTCCTCATTCGCCCCGTGCTCGAGCGCGAGGCTGGACACGGCGATCAGGTGCGACACGTAGGGAATCATCGTTCCCTTGCGGAACTGCCCGTCGTGCAGCTTCCTGGCGAGCTGCAGGGCATCGGCATATCGCTGGGTCAGCATGAGGCGCCTCCCTGCTTGGCCTTGCGGATGGCGCGATCGGCAATGCTCTCCGGAAGATCCGGGTTTTCCGACAGGAACTCGCGATTGAGCAACAGGCTCGTGATGAGCTTGTCCGCCGGATCGCGGGTCCGTTCCACCAGCTCGCTTGCACTCAGCCGCCGGTGGGGCGGAACGCCCTCGTCGATCTCTCGCTGCCGAAGGGCCTGCATGCGAAGAAGGTGCTTTGCCGCCGCCACCAGGCGGGCCGGGCTTGCTGCCATGAGTCGCTCCTTTCTTGGACATCCAAACAAGTCTGAACACCGCCATCCTGGCATCCAGATGGCTCATGCCATGAGCCACCCACCTCCGATACTGAATCACCCAACCCAGGAGGTGCCCCATGACCCAGACCATTCCCGTGCCCGCCGCCTTGTCCACCCGTGTGCTCCTCCAGCCGCTGCGAGCCGGCCTGGTCGAAGGGCAGGACACCACCGTCGATGTGCTCGTGCGCGTGCAGGCGCCCGACGCGCCCGCAGGGCAGTTCCCCGACCGTGCGCCGCACGCCCTGGCGCTCGTGATCGACAAGTCCGGCTCGATGGCCGGCCAGCCGCTGGCCGAGGCCATCCGCTGCGCGCGCATGGTGGTCGACCGCCTGCGCCCCGTGGACAGCGTCTCTCTGGTCGAGTTCGACGACTGCGTGCGCCGGCTCTGGCCTGCCGTGCCGCGTGGCGACGGGACGGCGTTGCACCGGGCGCTGGACGGTGTCCACGACGGTGGCTCGACCGATCTGCACGGCGGCTGGCGCGAGGGCGCGGAGACGCTGGCCGATGTGGCCGGCAGCGGGCTCAAGCGCGTGGTGCTGCTGTCCGACGGAGCGGCCAACCAGGGGCTGCAGGACCCGCGAGCCATCGCGACTCAATGCAGCGAGTTCGCTGCCCGCGGCATCACCACCAGCACCTACGGGCTGGGCAACCACTTCAACGAGGAGCTGATGGTGGCGATGGCCCGCGCCGGCGCGGGCAACAGCTACTACGGCGACACCGCCGAGGACCTGGCGGAGCCGTTCCAGCGCGAGCTCGATCTGCTGGGCAACCTGTGCCTGAGTGATCTCCAGATCAGCCTCCAGGCGCCCGCCGGCGTGCAGACCGAGATGCTCAACGACCTGCCGCGAACCGCGGCGGGGTGGCGACTCGCGGATCTGGCGTGGGGCGCCGAAGCCTGGGCCGTGGTGCGCGTGCGGGTCCCCGCGTCCCAGGCATCTACGATCGGTTCGTCGGTCTCGGTCCTGAAGGTGCGGGTCGCAGGCCTGGAGTCCGACGGGACGGCCATCGATCTGGAGCGCGTCGGGCTGACCTTGCCCGTGCTGACCTTCGCCGATTGGGCGCGTTTGCCCGAGGATCCGCTGGTCGCGCAGCGGCTGGCGGAGATCGAGGCGTCGGCCGTGCTGCAGCAGATGCGCCATGCCGCAGGGCAGGGCGACTGGTCGTCAGTCGACCGCATGCTGGAGGATGCACAGCGGCGCTTCGGCGGCCACGAATGGCTGGCAGCGGTGCTGGAGTCGATGAAGCAGACTGCCGCCAGCCGTTCGCGCGAGCGGCTGCGCAAGGAGGCGCTGTATTCCGCGAGCAGCATGAACTACCGGCTCAGCGACAAGGACGAGCAGATCCACTTCTCGGCGGTCGACGAATCGACCTCCAAGCCGTCGTATCTTCGGCGCAAGCCCACGCAGGGGAAAGGTCGGCAGTGACGGACTGGTTCGAACGCATCACCGGCTTCAAGGAAGCGGACTACGAGGCCACGCGCGCCAGGCTCGCCGTCGAGGACGGCCGGCTCGTGTCGGACGCTCACGACCGGCGGTACGCGGTCGGTCGGCTCGAACTGCCGAGCCTGGCCGACCTGCGCGCTCGGGCGTCGGCCTTGCTTCAGTGCGCAGCACGAACGAAGCTGCGGGCGGTCATCGGCGACGTCCGCGCCCTGCACCGCGACCCCGTCCATGCCGGAGCGCTCTTCCAGGTGGCCTCGCAGTTCAACCTGCTCGAGATGACCGGCCCGTCGGTGAGCCCGGAAGAGGGCGTGACGCGCTACATGCACGACCGCACCCAGGGGCCGGCCTGCGCCATCGCGGCGGGTGCCGCCACGATTTACCGCAACTACCTGGTGCCGATCGGCAGTGAGCAGGGGCAGACGCGGCAGCGGCAACTCGACGCGCTGGCGCCGCTGGGCGAGGCCTTGTCGGCCGCGCTGCGCCGGCCCGTGCGCTCGTTGTGGACGATGCGCAATGGCTATGCGTTGTGCACGCCGGAGGGTCTGGCGGCCATCGGCGACATGCTGGGGCGCGCCGATGAAGCCACTCGCGACGGGCTGCGGTCGCGGCTGCGCATCGGCCTGCATCATGACGTCGAGGTCACGGACGCCGATCCAGCACAGGCGCAGTTCGTCACGCAGGCGTTCTGCTCCGCCTTGCCCGTGGCGTATACGACCATCGCGCCGGCCATCTGGAAGCCGTTCGCCATGCTGGTGCTGGAGGCGGCTTACGAGGCCACGCTGCTGGCAGCGGCGATCCGCTCGGCGCAGGGGCAGCCGCGCACCGTGTTCCTGACCAGCCTCGGGGTCGGCGCCTTCGGCAATGACGAGGCGTGGATCGATGCTGCACTCGAGCGTGCGCTGCGGCGGGTCGATCACGCGGGGCTGGACGTGGCGATCTTCAGCCACGGCTCGCTGCGCAGCGGGTTGCACAGGCTGGTCGAGCGCTTCCAGTGAGCGGGAGTTTCGCAGCAGAGCCAGCAGAGCCAGCAGAGCCAGCAGAGCCAGCAGAGCCAGCAGAGCGTGCACGCGATATCCAGCCTTGGGGCGATGGGCCGCCAAGCGCGCTAACGCGAAGGACTGCTTGCGTTGCAGAACGGACGAAGAACATTCTCGAATCGAGCTTCAGCGACTGATCGGGGCGGGGCTACACCAGCCGTTTGGAAGGATCTCAGCACCTGTGGCCGTCGGATCAATCATCCGAGGGTCAACTTTGATGCCGATGCCTCCTCGACGCTTCCCAGTCCGCCACGCTCTTGGGTCCGGCGTCGCGGTTTCGGTGACACGAATGCGGCGATTGCAGTCCGTAGGTCACGACCACCGAACTCAAGGTGTCGATCCCATCGCTACCGTTCAGAGGCCTGACCAGGGCTCACACGGCTGACCGAACCTGGAATCGCGGCTGGCGCTCGGGGTGTGGCCGCCTACCCCCCAACAACTGCTCGCTCGCCAAAGGCCGCGGCTTCGGTCCGTCCACCCACCCGGTCGAGCCCACGCCGAGAATCGTTGCCCTGGTCTCGGTGCCCCCGACGTGGCTGCAGGGATGGGGCCGTGGGCCGACAATACGTGGCCCGGCTACAAAGCCCCGGTGACCGACCTGCTTCGTTCCGATGCCTGACATCCCCAAGATTCCCGAGACTGCTCCGGGCCCGCCGCCCAATGCGACGCTGGGCACGCCGAGCGAGGCGGCGCCAGCTGCCCCCGCGGCGACTGTCGCACCGGCGTCGCGGCTCGAACCCAGCGTGGCCGACACCGCGCGCCTGCTGGCCATGCACTTCCCGGCGCTGTTCGGTGCGGGCGTGATCAAGCCGATCAAGCTTCGCATCCAGGCCGACATTCATCAACGGGCGCCAGGAGTCTTCACCAAGAAGGCACTCTCAATCTTCCTGCAGCGCTACACCACCGGGACCGCCTACCTGCGGGCCCTGGTGGCCGAGGGCGCGACACGCAGCGACCTCGACGGCCAGCCGGTCGGCGAAATTACGGCCGAACACCGCGATGCTGCGGGCGTGGAACTCGAGCGGCGCCGGGCCATCGTCGAAGCAAAGAAACAAGCGGGGCGCGAGGCGGCCCGGGCTTCGCGCCATGACGCCCGACCGCTGCGGCCGGCCCGACCGCCACTCCTTTCGCAGCAGGCGGAGGTGTCGCAGTCCGCTTCGCCAGCGACCGGCGAGCGGCCTGCCACTCGCGGCGCACGCTCGGTGCAGCCCGGTACTTCCGATCGCCCGGACCGCTCTCCGCGGCCATCTCAGCCCAGCCAAGCGCAACGGCGCTCCCGACCGCCCCAACCTGACGTACAACGAAGCTCCGGCCGGCCCGGCGATCCTGGCTCCGGTGCGCCGCGGCGCCCGCACAAGCCCCTGCCCGAGCGGAAACTTGCCCGTGCACATGAACAAGAGCCCGTCAACGCGCCGGCCCTGCCGCTGACTCCCGAGCAGGCTGCCGAGGCCGAGGCTCGCCACCAGCGCGCATTGCTGCTGCGCAGCTTCGAGCAGAGCCCACTTTCGAAGGCGAACTTTGGGGCTTTGAAGGGACTGAGCGAGGAAGCCCTGGACGCGCTCTTGACCCTGGCGCGGCAGGAGCGTGGCTCACGGTGATGGCCCCAGCGCCGCAGGTATCGGGCCCATTCACCATCCAGACCTCCATCGGCAAGTACAGCGGAAATTGCCTGGGTCCCCGGAGGACACTCGCGCTCTACCTCAAACTGGTTGGCGCCAGCACTGGTGACAAGATGGAGGTCGAACAGCTATCGCAATGCAGCGGGTGCGGTCCTTCACTTTGCCAAGCTCGACGCCTGAAAGCGGCCCCACAGCGCCCGACGTAGGGAGTTGACCGCAGGCAGGTCCGCCGACGACAGCCCGGGCTTGTAAGCTCCGCCAAAAGACGGATGCAGGGAGCGCCAAAGGTATGGCGAAGCAAGGTTCTGTAGGTCCATCCAGGAGCGGCGACCAGTTCCACTAACAACGGGCCGCCCGGCAATGCCTCGGGCTGCTTGCCGGAGCGCATGGCCTGGTGGCAGTGGCGATCGAAGGCGCGTCGCTGGACGAGGGGGACGCATCTACGAGCGTCGGAGACGAGGTCATTGACGTCGGCCTGTACTACGGGAGCGAGGATGTCAAAGCGGCAAAGTCCATCCGCTGTGTGCAGCTCAAACACTCGTCTAGGCACGCGCACGCCCCCTGGACTGCAAGCGGCCTCAAAGGAACCATCGAGGGCTTCGCAGGGCGTTTCAAGGAGTTGGAGGCGTCGCTTGGCCTGGACGTCCTGGCGAAGAAGGTTCAGTTCACTTTTCTGACGAACAGGCCCATGGATGGAGCCGTTCTTGAAGCGTTGGCCGATATTGCTGCGGGATCGACAGCGCCGCGGCACCGTGAAACTGATGACTTGCTGAAACGGTACGCCGCGTCAGCCGGCAGCAACGTACAAAGCTTCTTCGCCACCTTCTCGGTTGAAACTGGCGAGCCGGATCCATGGAAACAGCGCAACCTCCTAAGTCAGGACCTGAGCGCATACCTGCCCCGTTCTGCGCAAGTGCAGATGCGCAGGAGTGGCGCAGGTCATGGAACCGGAACGACTTGATGTTCGCCAGCGCCAGTGCCTTCTCCCAGGCGGGTTCGAAGTTGAAGGCCACGTCGGGTCGCCGTTTGGAGGCGAAAAGGAGCTCTCGATCCCCGCCAAGGTGCTTCCTCAGCTCCTCGACGACGGCAGGGATGAGCACCAAGGTCTTTCGATCGCCCTTCTTGGAGCGATGAACGCTCGCCTCCGCGCGCTCGAGGTCGATGTCTTGCCAGCGCAGGGCTTTGAGCTCGCCGCGTCGGGCGCCGGTGGTGAGTCCCATGAGGACCAGCAGGTAGAGCTTTGGCCAGCGAGACGCCTTGCATGCAGCGATAGGGGCGTCGCGCTCCGGTGCATCCAGGAATCGCACGACCTCGTTGCGCTCCGGCCGCATCTCGAGACTCCGGCACGGGTTCGTCGAGTTCCTGGGGGCGATCCGCCGCCTTTGGGCCCAGGAGAGCAGGGCGGACAGGGCAGCCTGGTATCGATTCACCGTGGCCGGCGCCAGACGCTGCTTCTTGGCCTTGAGGATGCGCTGCCCCAGCGCATCGTGGCCGGCGAAGTAGCGGCCACGCCGGTTGGCCAGCGCCTCCAGGGCGTCAAAGACATGGTCGTCGTCGAGCTCACCCAGGGGGATGTCGCCGAGCGTCGTCGCCCAGTACTCCAGCCGCTGTGCGCGGCCGGCGTACTCGGCCATGTAGACGTGAATGAACTCGCGGATGGTCACACGACCGTCGTGAGTTCCGGTGGCCGAAGCGGCCTGCCGGCGGGGTGTCGGTGCAGCGCTGGCGGGCGCAGTTACATCGCCGACGGACTCGAAGATACCGTTCATGGTCAGACTCCATCAACACTTGCCCGCCTTTTTCACCGGCGGACTAGGTGGAGAGTCTGGAACGGCCCGTCCCGACTGGAATTTGGTGGCGCTTCAGGGAGCCTCAGACGACACCCCAAAAGCTCCAACGCAATCAACAACTTAGGCCCGAAGTTTCCCGACCGGGAGCTGGTGTTGATCGGTCCAACAAGTGTATCACCGGCCTCGCGGGACCAAGTTGCGCGCTTGTGACCCAACTGGGCTCCGGTCTACCAGTGAATCGTGCTCCTTCGGGGCAACGATGCTAGTGAGCGGTACTGGATGTCTGTACATTAACGCAGTTGCACAGACAAACGCTGGGCTGCCATGAGATTCAATGACACTAAGAGCGAAACCCTGAACCTGCGGGTCTCGCCAATCTTCAAGCAGGTGCTTAAAGAGGCCGCAGACCACGAGCAACGCAGCATGGTGAACATGCTGGAAGTGCTGCTGGCAGACTACTGCGACCGAAAGGGCATCGTTCCCATTGGCCAAAAAACTACTCGTCCTGCGCACAAGCGGGCGCGTGCAGACCGTAGGGCGCACGTGGGAGCTGTGGCATGACCTTCCGCTACATCGGCTCGAAGTCTCGACTCATCGATCAGATCACGGCCTACATGAGGCACCCCAAACAGGGTGCCTTCTTTGTGGATGCCTTCTGTGGCACGGGGGTGGTGGCTGAGGCTGCGGCTGACCTCGGCTGGAACGTGCGCATCAACGACAGCCTGCACTCTGCAGTGATTTCCGCAGGAGCACGCCTCATCAGCACAGAGCAGGCGGCTTTCAAGAAGCTCGGGGGCTATGCCAAGGCCATCGCCAAGCTGAATGCTGCCAAGCCCAAGCACGGCTTCATGTGGCGCGAGTACAGCCCCGCGTCGACGGACACGTGTGGCCTTGAACGGCGCTACTTCACCCAAGAGAACGCAGCGCGCATCGATGCGATGCGGTCATTGATCGGTGAGTGGGTGGAGGCCGGAACCATTGATGAAGTGGAAGAGCGCCTGCTCATTGCAGACCTCTTTGGAGCGCTCAATCGTGTGGCCAACATCGCGGGCACGTTTGGCTGCTTCCTCTCCAAGTGGACCAGCCAATCGCAAGACAAGATCGCTATGCGTTGCCGCGAGCTCAAAGCCAGTGGTGTGCGCGTGCGGGATCGAAGATGGCCTTGAGGTCTTCGTCGGTGAACGGGATATAGCTCTTGGTCAGCTGCTTGATCTTGCCCTTCGTGCTGACGCGCATGGCCTCAAAAGGGTTGCCCGTGTGGCGCATGCCGTTGTTGATGGCCCAGCGGAACAGCTCTTTGAGGTGGCTCAGCTTGCTGTTGATGCGCACGATGGACAGCACCTGTGCCAGCAAACGCTGCTTGTACGCCACGGCTTGCTCGGCCGCGATGGTGTTGAAGTCCATGTCGCCGAAGAGTTCGACGAAGGTGTCAAAGGTGGCCTGCTTGTCGTCCAACGTCTTGCGGCCGTTGTCGAGCTGCTTTTCAGCCATGTACATGGCGGCGACTTTGCTGAACGGTTTGCTCTTGCCAGCAGCAGGGGCATGGGAGGCTGACACCATGCGCGCAGCCTGCGCGGCGTCGTCGAGGGCTGCGGTGTAGTCGCGCTCGCCGCTGCCAGCCGTGCTGAGCACATCGCGAAGGAAGGTCGCGGCACGGCGGGCTTCGATGTCGTCGTCGATGCCCATGAGCTTGATGCCGTTCGGCAGCACGACGTCAAACTTGGACAGGATCGCAGGAAGGTTGAGCATGGCGGACGGCCTTGGAGTGGGTACCTCCATAGGTACGACCGCTGAACCAAAGTTTTTCGCGCTCCCGGCGAAGGAAAATGTTTCTATTTGTTTGCGGTCGTGATCCGCGCACGGGCCACCGCCTGCTGCCCGATCCACCAGGGCAATGGTTCCGCCTGCCTTCGCCAAGGCGAAAGCCAAGGCGGCCTTCTTTGCCAGCGCGGGCTCCTTGGTGCCCAAGCTGCGCTTGATCTCACGGCCGTTGATCTTGATGCGCAGGTAGTAAGTGCCCAGCCTGTTGCGGTACAGGTTCGGGAGCTTGTGCATGGCGCCCTCGTGCCCTCGCGGGGAAAAAGTGGCTCACCGAGGGGCTCACTAGGGGCACCAAGAAAAAAGCCCGCTCAGCGAGTGCTGACGCGGGCTTTTCTGATGATTGGTGGCGCTTCAGGGACTCGAACCCCGGACCTGCGGATTATGATTCCGTCGCTCTAACCGACTGAGCTAAAGCGCCTGAGCCCGCGAGTATAACGCGGCTCCGGTTCCCGCTTGCGCGGCACCCCCTCCAGTCCCCCCGATGTTCAGCTTCTTCAAGAAAAAGGTCGCGCCTGACCCGGCGGTTCCCGCTCCCGTCCTGCCCATCACCCCCGTTGCCGCTGCGGAGGCGAGCGGCGAGCGCAGTGGCTGGCTGGCCAGGCTGCGCCAGGGTCTGCGCCGCACGGGCAGCGGCATTGCGCAGGTCTTCACCGGCACGCGCATCGACGACGCGCTCTACGAAGAACTGGAGTCCGCTCTGCTGATGGCCGACGCCGGCGTCGCGGCCACGCAATTCCTGCTCGATGATCTGAAGCGCCGCGTCAAGGAGGCCAAGGCCACCGAGCCGATGGCGGTGAAGGCGCTTCTCGCCGAGGCGGTGGCCGAATTGCTGGAGCCTTTGCAGCAGCCGTTGCGGCTGGGCGAGCAGTCGCCGACGGTGATCATGGTCGTTGGCGTGAACGGGGCGGGCAAGACCACCAGCATCGGCAAATTGACGCGCCACCTGGCCGCGGCCGACCAGAAGGTGCTGCTCGCCGCGGCCGACACGTTCCGCGCCGCCGCACGCGAGCAGTTGCTTGCCTGGGCCGACCGCAACCGCGTCGAAATCGTCAGCCAGGAAGGTGGCGACCCGGCGGCGGTGACCTTCGACGCGGTGGTTGCTGGCAAGGCACGCGGCTGCGACGTGGTGATCGCCGACACTGCCGGTCGCCTGACCACGCAGGCGCACCTGATGGAGGAACTGAAGAAGATCCGCCGGACCATCGGCAAGGCGCAGGCGGGCGCGCCGCACGAGGTGCTGCTGGTCGTCGACGGCAACACCGGGCAGAACGCGCTGTCACAGGTGCAGGCGTTCGACGCCGCGCTGCAACTGACCGGCGTCATCATCACCAAGCTGGATGGCACCGCCAAGGGAGGCGTGCTCGCCGCGCTGGCGCTGTGGAACCGTGGTCGGGGACGGCCGCTGCCCGTCTACTTCATCGGCGTGGGCGAACAACTCGAGGACTTGCAGACCTTCGACGCGCAGGAGTTCGCGCAGGCGCTGCTCGGCTGATCCCGCAGAGGCGGTCGCGCGTTTCAGCGATCGCGCTTGTCGCTTCCGGACAGCGGCGCCGCGCCGGTATTGAACTCGTCGAACCAGGTCGACGGCGGCGGCTCGCGCATCTCGATGCGCTCGTCCTGCGTCGAGTCTCGCTGCGAGTCGTCGAACGGCGTCGGCCGCGAGGCACGCCGGCGGGTGTCGGCCACTGGCGCCGCCACGGATGGCGCCGCCGCTGCAGGAACCTTGGGCATGATCATTTCGCGCGTCGCCTCGACGGACGGCAAGGCGTTGTCGGTCCACACGTGCATCGGGATGCCTGCGGCCTTGAGCACGCGCGCCATGCGGTTCAGCCGCTTGCGCGAGCGTTCGCTCTCCGAGCCGGCCGGCGGCTGCACATTCACCACCGCCAGCACTTCGGTGGCCATGTCGCAGACCACCAGGTCGGCGCACTGCGTGCCGAGGCGGCGCAGCCATTCGGCGTAGGAATGGCGCGTCGGCACCTTCAGAAAGCGCGCCAGCGGCACCTGCGCCAGGATCATGTAACCAGGCAGAGCTCGCTCCAGCGTGCTGTAGGCCATCCGCTCGGCACTGGTCAGGATGCGCGTGGCCGTGGGTGGCCAGGAGGCCACGGTGTCGAGCCGGTTCGTCTCGGCGCCCCGGCCGCCGGGCCGCGAGCGGCGGCGCAACAGCACGGTCAACAGCAAGACCACGATCACGGCCAGCGCCGCGACAGCCCAATCAGGCATCAACCTTCCTCGACATACATTCTGAGGGGGGCAGCATAACGCGGCGCCGTGCAGGCGTCATCGCGGACGACGCTCAGCGCGGACCGCCCGGCAGCTTCATGCCGCCCATGCGCTTCATCATCTTCATCAGGCCACCGCCCTTCATCTTCTTCATCATGCCCTGCATCTGCTCGAACTGGTTGAGCAGGCGATTCACCTCCTGGACCTGCACGCCGGCACCGGCAGCGATGCGCCGCTTGCGCGTGGCCTTGATGAGGTCGGGCTTGCGGCGCTCCAGCGGCGTCATCGAGCAGATGATGCCTTCCATGCGGCGCACGTCGCGCTCGGCCCGATCCATGTCGGCCTGACCGAGATTGGCCGTCTTGCCGCCTGTCATCTGGGTGGGCAGCTTGTCGATCAGTCCCGACAGGCCGCCCATCTTCTTCATCTGCGAGATCTGCATCAGGAAATCGTTCAAGTCGAAGGCGTCGCCCGACTTCACCTTGTCCGCCAGCTTCTGCGCGGCAGCGACGTCGACGCCCTTCTGCACCTCCTCGACCAGGGCGACGATGTCGCCCATGCCGAGGATGCGGCCGGCGTGGCGCTGCGCGTCGAAAACCTCGAGGCCGTCGATCTTCTCGCTGGTGCCGGCGAACTTGATCGGCGCACCGGTGATCTGGCGCACCGACAGCGCCGCGCCTCCGCGCGCGTCGCCGTCCATCTTGGTCAGCACGATGCCGGTCAGCGGCAGGGCCTCCTTGAAAGCCTTGGCGGTGTTGATCGCATCCTGGCCCTGCATCGCATCGACGACGAAGAGTGTTTCGACCGGGCTCAGCGCGGCGTGGAGTTCGGCGATCTCCTTCATCATCGCCTCGTCGATGCCCAGGCGACCGGCGGTGTCGACCAGCAGTACGTCGAAGTAGTGTCGCCGCGCGTGATCCAGCGCGGCCTGGGCGATTGCCAGCGGCTTGTCGTTTGCTGTCGACGGGAACCACTCGGCGCCGGCCTGTTTCGTGACCGTTTTCAGCTGCTCGATGGCGGCCGGACGGTAGACGTCGGCCGAGACCGTCAGCACCTTCTTCTTGCGCTTGTCGATCAGGTGCTTGGCGAGCTTGGCGGTGGTGGTGGTCTTGCCGGCGCCCTGCAGGCCGGCCATCAGGATCACCGCCGGAGGCTGCGCGGCGAGGTTGATGTCGGCCACCCCGTCGCCCATGGTGGCGGCGAGTTCGCGGTTGACGATGCCCACCAGCGCCTGGCCCGGCGTCAGCGAACCGACCACGTCGGCGCCCAGGGCCTTTTCCTTCACGCGCGCGATGAAGTCGCGCACCACGGGCAGCGCGACGTCGGCCTCGAGCAGCGCCATGCGCACCTCGCGCAACATGTCCTGCACGTTGCTCTCGGTGATGCGGGCCTGGCCACGCATCGTCTTGACGGCGCGACTCAGGCGTTCGGTGAGGGTGGAAGCCATGCTGTGGCGCAGCCCGAGACCCGGGAGCGCGAAAGTACACTGTGAGCATGATTTTATCGTTCGGTCCCGAAGCGCCCGCGGGCTGGGCATTGGCCGTGCCCACGCTGGCGGCGCTCGTGGCCTATGCGGTCGCCGCGTTCCTGCCCGCGGTGCGCGAGGCCGCGACCCGCAATGCGCTGCTCGCCGGTTGGGCGATCCACGCGCTGGCCATCGCGGTCGACATCAGCGGCATCGGCGTGGATCACACCGGCGCGCGATTCGGCTTCGCACCGGCGCTGTCGGTGACGATGTGGTTGGTGCTGGCGGTGTACGCGGTAGAGAGCCGCTTCGTCCCGCTGGCCGGCGTGCGGCGCACGCTGGCGCTGCTCGGCGCGGCGGCGGTGCTGCTGGCATTCGTCTTCCCGGGCGAATTGCGGCCGAACGCAGTGTCGCGCTGGGCGCCGCTGCACTGGGTGCTGGGCATCGCTTCCTACGGACTGTTCGGTGCCGCGGTGCTGCACGGCGCGATGCTCAATCGCGCTGAGCAGCAGATGCGTCAGCATGCTGCCGCGCCGCCGACCGGCATGCCGCTGCTGCGCTTGGAGCGCCTGACCTTCCGCTTCGTCGGCGCCGGTTTTGTCGTGCTGTCGGCGGCGCTGCTGCTCGGCGCCTGGTTCGCGCAGCCTTGGCGCTGGGACCACAAGACGGTGTTCTCCATGCTGGGCTGGGTGGTGTTCGCGGCGCTGCTTGCGGGCCGACGTGCGTTCGGCTGGCGTGGCCCGCTGGCCACGCGCTGGCTGTACGGCGGTGCGGCCCTGTTGCTGCTGGCTTACGTGGGTTCGCGCTTCGTGCTTGAAATCCTGCTGCAGCGCGGGCCGGCGAACTGAGAGCAGACGCCGATGAAGTACCTGCTGCTCATTGCCGCCATCCTGCTGCTGGTGTGGCTGCTGCGTGGCTCGCGCCGCCGCAGCGAGCCTCCGCCCTCGCGACCCCGGCGTGACGCGCGCGCCCAGCCGATGGTTGCCTGCCGGCAGTGTGGTGTGCACCTGCCGCAGCACGAGGCGTTGCCCGGACGCGGCGGCATGTTCTGCGGGGAAGCCCATCGTGCCGAGTACGAGAAGCAACATCCGGCGGGCTGACGGGTCGGCCACCAGCCCCCGGGGGTGCCGATGAGCGAAGCACCGCGCAACCGCGAGCGACGCGTCGGGGACCGGCGCGCCCAGCGGCGGGCACCCACCGCCGACGAGTCCTGGTTCGGCGCCTTCGGATCCGCGGAGGACACGCAGGTCTCGCCCGACGATGCCACGGTGACGTCGGCGCCGGACAGTTCGACGCGCCCGGCAGCTTCGACCCTGGACTCGCGGCTGTTCTCGCGACAGGCCGAGCGCATCGTCAGCGCCGGCCAGACGGCCTTCGACCGCATCTACCGGACTTTCATCGGGGCGCGGGCGGCGCTCGGCGTTGCGCTGGTGGTGGCGCAGGCGATCACGGGGCTGTTCGGTGCGAGGCCCTCGCTCGAGGCCGCGCTCGTCAGCGTCGCCTATGGAACGATGGCGCTCATTCTGTGGCTGTTGCCACGCAGGCGCACCGTCGAGCCGAAGGCGCTGGCGCGTGTGTTCGGTGCGCCGTGGCTGTCGACGATCGGCATCGATCTGGTCGCCTTCAGTGCCCTGCACATGCTCGCTCCGGGCTCCAACCTCAACTACGTGGCGCTGCTCGTGCTGCCGGTGCTGATGGCCGGTGTGCTCACACCCCGACCGCTGGCCCTCGCGACCGCGGCGGCCGTGGCGATGATGCTGCTCGTTACCGCCTGGCTGGATGCGGGGGCCGGCGGCAGCATGACGCAGCTCATGGCGCAGGCGGCCCTGGCCGGCAGCGGCTTCTTCGTCATCACCGTGCTGGCCGGCGAGCTGGCCGGCCGCCTCGCGCGAGAAGAGCTCACCGCGCGCGGCAACATGGAAATGGCGCGCCAGCAGGCGGCCTTGAATCGCCTCGTCATCGAGGAGATGCAGGACGGCATCCTCGTCGTCGACCGCCGCGGCCGCGTCCGCGCCGCCAACCCGGCGGCGCGACGGCTGCTCGCACCCTCGGGCATGAGCCGCCCGGCACCGTTTCAGCTGCGCGGCGTCGAGGCGTGGTCGGGGCTGGTGCGCACGGTGGAGCAGGCCTTCATCGAGTCGAGCTGGCCCGAAGCCGGGCGCGACGTCACGCTCGAGTTCGAGCCGGGCTCGAGCCGCACCTTGCGGGTGCGCGTGCGCTTCACGCGCCACAAGGCGGCACAGGCGAGCGAAGACTTCTGCGTGCTGTTCCTGGAGGACGTGCGCAACATGCAGGCACGCAGCCGCCAGGAGAAGCTTGCAGCGATGGGCCGAGTGTCGGCGGGCATCGCCCATGAAATTCGCAATCCGCTGGCGGCGATCGCCCAGGCCAACGCCTTGCTCGCCGAGGACGCCACCGACGCGTCGCAGCGCCAGCTCACGCGCATGGTGGCGGACAACGTCGATCGCCTCAAGCGCATCGTCGACGACGTGATGGAGGTGGCGCCGGGCGAGGTGCAGGATCTGCGTGCGATCGACGCCACCGCACTGGTCGCCGCCGTGTGCAGCGACTGGGCTCGCGCGGCCGGCATCAAGCTCGACGAGCACAGCGTGCTGCGCGTGGAACTGCCGCCGCAGCCGATCGGCGTGGCCTTCGACGCCGAGCATCTGCGCCGCGTGCTCGTCAACCTGCTCGACAACGCGCTGCGCCACGCCAGCGGCGCGCCAGGCGCCGTCATGCTGCGGCTGGACTCGCGCGACGAGTCGCGGGCCTTCCTCAGCGTGGCCAGCGACGGTTCGCCAATTCCGCCCGAGGTGGAGCGCTACCTCTTCGAACCGTTCTTCTCCACGCGAAGTCGCGGCACCGGGCTGGGCCTGTATATTTGCCGCGAGCTGTGCGAGCGCTACGGCGCGAGCATCGACTACCGGGCCCGGGCGGGCGGCGACCCGCACTGCAACGAGTTCTTCGTGGTGATGCGCCGCATGCCGCTGACCGACACCGAAGCCCGACTGCACTTGACCTCATGACTTCCGCCTCGCATTTCAGCCTGTTGGTCGTCGATGACGAGCCCGACCTGCGCACGCTGTACGAGCTGACGCTGCTGCGCGAGGGCTACGACATCGAGACGGCAGCCACGGTCGAGGAAGCATGGATGCACCTCAAGGACCGCACCTACAGCGCCGTCATCACCGACATGCGCCTGCCCGACGGCACCGGCCTGGACCTGCTGCGGCGGCTGGAGGAGGCCGGCCGGCGCGAGAAGGCGATCGTGATCACCGCCTACGGCTCGGCCGAGAATGCCGTGGAGGCGTTGAAGGCCGGTGCTTACGATTACCTCACCAAGCCGGTGGACCTGAAACAGTTCCGCGCCGTGGTCGCCTCGGCGCTCGGCCGCGGCGGACCCACGGTGCCGACGATGGACCCGTCGACGCTGCCGTCGAAGGATGGCACGCTGCCTCAGGCGCGCATCCCGCGAGCGCCGACAGCGCCCACGGCACCGGTCAGCATCGCCCTTCGACGCATGGCGGGACATTCGGCGGCGATGCAGCAGGTGCGAGCCTTGGTCGAGAAGGTGGCGCGCAGCATGGCGCCGGTGCTGGTCAACGGCGAGTCGGGCACCGGCAAGGAGCTGGTCGCCCGTGCCATCCACGAGATCAGCCCGCGTGCTGCCCAGCCCTTCATCGCGGTCAATTGCAGCGCCATCCCCGAGCAGTTGCTGGAAGCCGAGTTCTTCGGCTACCGAAAGGGAGCGTTCACCGGCGCGGCCGAGGACCGCGAGGGCTTCTTCCAGGCTGCCAACGGCGGAACGCTCTTCCTCGACGAGATCGGCGATCTGCCGCTGTCGATGCAGAGCAAGCTGCTGCGTGCCATCCAGGAGCGCTCGGTGCGGCCGGTCGGCGCGGTGAGCGAGCAGGCCGTCAATGTGCGGCTGCTCAGCGCCACGCACAAGGATCTCGGCGCCGAGGTCCACGCGGGCAAGTTCCGCCAGGACCTCTACTACCGCCTGAACGTGATCCAGATCCGCGTGCCGCCGCTGCGCGAACGGCTGGAGGACCTGCCGGATATCAGTGAGCGCGTGCTCGAGCGCATCGCTCACGATGCCGGGGTGTCGCCGCCGCCGCGGCTCACGCGCGAGGCGTTGCAGCACCTCGCGCGCTACTCGTTCCCCGGCAATGTGCGCGAACTCGAGAACCTTCTGCACAGGGCCGTCGCGCTGTCCGGCGGCGAGACCATCGATGTGGCAGACCTCGGCCTGCCGGAGTCGGAGGTGGGAGAGCCATTTCTGAGCGAGGCGGAATCGTTCGACGCCATGGCCCGCGACGAACCAGCCGCCCGATTCCCTCCGCCCGTGGTGGCCATCCCCGTCGAGGAGGCCCTGCCGAGCAACCTGGCCGCGCATCTCGACGAAGTCGAGCGGGACATCCTGGTGCGGGCATTGGAGCGTCATCGCTTCAATCGCACGGCCGCCGGTGCAAGCCTCGGACTGTCGTTGCGGCAGATGCGCTATCGGATGGCGCGGCTGGGCGTCAACGTCGGCACCGACGGTGTCGGGGCCGATCGCGACTGAGACCGCGCGCGCCGTGAGGCCGCGCTGGTTCCGCGGGTGGTGGTCGCCGGCGCGGCGCTGCCCTTCGCCGAACTGCGGGCGTCGTCCTCCAGGTGCGGCGGTGTCGCTGCTGGTCGTGCACTCCATCAGCCTGCCACCCGGCGTCTACGGTGGCAATGCGATCGAAGAGCTCTTCACGAACCGACTCGACTGGCGCGCGCATCCGTATTTCGAGACGATCCGTGGGCTGCGCGTGTCGGCCCACTTCTTGATCCGTCGCGACGGTTCGCTGCTGCAGTTCGTGTCCTGCGATCGGCGGGCGTGGCACGCGGGGGTGTCGTCGTGGCACGGGCGCGAGAACTGCAACGACTACTCCATCGGCGTCGAGCTCGAGGGCCTCGAAGGCGACGCCTTCGAGGAGGCCCAGTACGTGTCGCTGTCTTCCCTTGCGGGCGGCCTGGCGCGGCGCTATCCGATCGAGGCGGTGGCCGGACACGAGCACATCGCCGCGGGTCGCAAGGGCGACCCGGGCCCGGCCTTCGACTGGGCCAGGCTGCGGGCCTTGTCGCTGGCGGCCGGCGTGACCGATTGGGACTTTCCCGAGAGTGCAACACGACGCAACAGCGAAGGCTGACGTGCACGCCGAGCGTCGGCGAGAACCGCGGCGCAGCCTGGCGCGCTGAATGCGTCGACGAGCGCGCAGGCGTGCGCCCTCGGCTCCGGGAGGGCCGGGTTCTCGCAGCGCGCGCAGCAGTCGCTAGCAACTCGGAGACGAACTGGCAAGCTCGCTTGCACGCTATCGCTAGTGCTTGAAGGCCAGGAGGACCCTAGATATAGTGTGTCGCCGTGCTATGCTCATTCCTCCTCCACAGCGCCGTGCTCGCCCCGTCGTCCGCTGCCGGCCTCCCGGTTGGCAGTGTGGCCGAGCAGCGTGCGCCGAGCTCATCTGCCATGTCGAATTGCGACCGCCCCTGAAGGGCGGTCCTCCTTCCTGTCGCCCTCGCCCATGACCATCGAAACTCTGCCCACGACCAACACAGGGGAAGCCATGCAAGCCATTCATGTCCCGACGTCCACGCCAGCTGCCGGCTTGCGCGCCCCGTCGACGTCGGCGGCAGCGTCGGCGTACCAGGGCTATCAGATCATTCGCCGCAACGGCGCCGTGGTGGCTTTCGAGCCCAACAAGATCGCCGTGGCGCTGATGAAGGCATTCCTCGCCGTGCACGGCACGCAAGGCGCTGCGTCGGCCAGCGTGCGCGAGACGGTTGATGGGCTGACAGAGGCGGTGGTGCGCGCCCTGTTGCGTTCGCGTCCGGGTGGCGGAACCTTCCATATCGAGGACGTGCAGGACCATGTCGAACTCGGCCTGATGCGTGGTGGCCACCACGAAGTCGCTCGCGCCTACGTGCTGTACCGTGAGCGCCGCGCCCAGGAGCGCGCCAGGCAGGTGCAGCGTGCCGTGCCGGCCGAACCGGTGCTGCATGTCACCGACAATGGACAGCGCGTGCCGCTGGACTTCGGTCGTTTGCAGGCGCTGGTGGAGTCGGCATGCGCCGGGCTGGGGGCCGACGTGAAGGCCGAGCCGGTGATCGCCGAGACGCGCCGCAACCTGTATGACGGTGTGCCGATTGGCGAGGTGCACAAGGCGGCCATTCTCGCGGCGCGTACGCTGATCGAGAAGGACCCGGGCTACACCCGGGCCACCGCGCGACTGCTGCTGCACACCATCCGCCGCGAGATCCTCGGCGAGGAGGTGACGCACGAGCAGATGCACAGCCGCTACGCCGAGTACTTTCCGGGATTCATCAGGAAGGGCGTGCAGGCCGAATTGCTCGACGAAAGGCTGCTGCAGTTCGACCTCGCCAAGCTCGGCGCTGCGCTGAAGGCCGACCGTGACCTGCAGTTCGACTACCTCGGCCTGCAAACGCTGTTCGATCGCTACTTCTTGCATGTCGACGAGGCGCGCATCGAGCTGCCGCAGGCCTTCTTCATGCGAGTGGCGATGGGTCTGGCGCTGGGCGAGATCGACCGCGAGGCGCGCGCGATCGAGTTCTACGAAGTGCTGTCGAGCTTTGACTTCATGAGCTCCACGCCGACGCTGTTCAACTCGGGTACGCGGCGCTCGCAGCTATCGAGCTGCTATCTGACGACTGTGTCGGACGACCTCGAGGGCATCTACGAGGCGCTGAAGGAGAACGCGCTGTTGTCCAAGTTCGCCGGTGGCTTGGGCAACGACTGGACGAACGTGCGTGCGCTGGGCAGCCACATCAAGGGCACGAACGGCAAGAGCCAGGGCGTTGTGCCGTTCCTGAAGGTGGTCAACGACACTGCAGTTGCCGTCAACCAGGGCGGCAAGCGCAAGGGCGCCGTGTGTGCGTATCTCGAAAGCTGGCACCTCGACCTGGAGGAGTTCCTCGAACTGCGCAAGAACACAGGCGACGACCGCCGCCGCACGCACGATATGAACACGGCGAACTGGATTCCCGACCTGTTCATGAAGCGCGTCGTGGAGGGGGGGGACTGGACGCTGTTCTCGCCCTCCACCTGTCCGGACCTGCACGACAGGTTCGGCAAGGAGTTCGAGGTCGCGTACCTGCGCTACGAGGCGAAGACGCAGACCGGCGAGATCAAGTTGTTCAAGAGGGTGCCGGCCAACGACCTGTGGCGCAAGATGCTCTCGATGCTGTTCGAGACCGGGCATCCCTGGATCACCTTCAAGGATGCCTGCAACGTGCGATCGCCGCAGCAGCACGTGGGCGTGGTGCACTCGAGCAACCTCTGCACCGAGATCACGCTGAACACCAGCGACACCGAGATCGCGGTGTGCAACCTCGGTTCGGTCAACTTGGCGCATCACCTGAAGGACGGCAGGATCGATCAGGCCAAGCTGAAGCAGACCGTGGCGACAGCGATGCGGATGCTCGACAACGTCATCGACATCAACTACTACGCCGTGAAGAAGGCGCGTGACTCCAACCTGAAACATCGGCCGGTAGGGCTCGGCATCATGGGCTTCCAGGATGCGCTGCACGAGCTTCGCATGCCCTATGCGTCGCAGGCCGCCTTGGAGTTTGCCGATCGTTCGATGGAGGCGGTGTGCTACCACGCCTATTGGGCCTCGACCGAGTTGGCGCAGGAGCGCGGCCGCTATTCGAGCTACCGGGGATCGCTGTGGGACCGCGGCATCCTGCCGCTGGACTCGCTGAACCTTCTCGAGGAGCAGCGCGGAGGCTATGTCGAGGTCGATCGCAGCACGTCGATGGACTGGGAAGCGTTGCGCACGCGCATTTCGGAGTACGGCATGCGCAACTCCAACTGTGTGGCGATTGCGCCCACGGCGACGATCTCCAACATCATTGGCGTCAGTGCCTCGATCGAACCGTCGTTCGGCAACCTGTCGGTGAAGTCCAACTTGTCAGGGGAGTTCACGGTTCTGAACGAATACCTGGTGCGCGACCTGAAGTCGCTGGGTCTGTGGGACGACGTGATGGTGATGGACCTGAAGCACTTCGACGGCTCGCTGCGCCGCATCGATCGTGTGCCCGAGGATCTGAAGTCGCTCTACGCAACGGCCTTCGAAATCGAGGCGCAATGGTTGGTGGAGGCGGCGGCGCGCCGCCAGAAGTGGATCGACCAGGCGCAGTCGCTCAACATCTACATGGCCGGGGCATCGGGCAAGAAACTCGACGAGACCTACAAGCTTGCCTGGCTTCGCGGGTTGAAGACGACGTACTACCTGCGAACCGTGGGCGCCACGCACGCGGAGAAGTCGACGGTGAAGGCGGGCAATCTCAATGCGGTGTCGAGCCATGCGGATGGCGGTCTGCTGGCGGGAGCCTCGGCGTCGCACGCGGAGGCTGCGAGCGACGTGAAGTTCTGCGCGATCGACGATCCGACCTGTGAAGCGTGTCAGTGAATCGAGCGGCGATTCGATGCGGGACAGCAACAAGCACTCGGCCCAAAAGTCAAGAAGTGCTTGGTGTTTCGATGCAACATTCGGATAATTGAAAAGATTGGGAAGAGAACATGCTTGTTTGGGACGACGAAGTTAAGCCCTCCAGATCACAAGGCGCGGTGAACGCGCAGGGACAAGCATCCGCGTTGCGCGTGCAGGAGCACGTCTTCCAAGCCGCGCCGGTCGCCGCTGACATCACTACGGCGCAAATTGCTGCTGATGCGCGCCGGGTCAAGGCAGCCGACAAGCGCATCATCAACGGTCAGACCGACGTCAACCAGTTGGTGCCGTTCAAGTACAAGTGGGCCTGGGAGAAGTACCTGGCGACCTGTGCCAATCATTGGATGCCGCAGGAGATCAACATGTCGCGCGACATCGCGACCTGGAAGGATCCGAACGGGCTGACCGAGGACGAGCGCCGCATCGTCAAGCGCAATCTTGGCTTCTTCGTCACTGCGGACTCTCTCGCGGCGAACAACATCGTGCTTGGCAGTTATCGGCACATCACGGCGCCGGAGTGCCGCCAGTTCCTGTTGCGCCAGGCTTTCGAAGAGGCGATCCACACGCACGCGTACCAGTACATCGTCGAGTCGCTGGGTCTGGACGAGAGTGAAATCTTCAATGCGTATCACGAGATCGCTTCGATCCGTGATAAGGACGAGTTCCTGCTGCCCTTCATCGAGCAGATCATGGATCCCGCTTTCCGCACCGGCACGACGCAGAACGACCAGCGCCTGCTCAAGTCGCTGATCGTGTTCGCCTGTCTGATGGAAGGACTCTTCTTCTACGTGGGCTTCACGCAGATCCTGGCGCTGGGTCGGCAGAACAAGATGACGGGCGCGGCGGAGCAGTACCAGTACATCTTGCGTGACGAGTCGATGCACTGCAATTTCGGCATCGACCTCATCAACCAGATCAAGCTCGAGAACCCGCATCTTTGGACGCCGGAGTTCAAGGCCGACGTGAAGGCGCTGTTCCTCAGGGCGGTCGAACTCGAGTATCGCTATGCCGAGGACACCATGCCACGCGGAGTGCTCGGCATGAACGCTTCCATGTTCAAGGGTTACCTGCGATACATCGCGAATCGCCGTGCGACTCAGATTGGCTTGGAGGAACTGTTCCCCAACGAGGAGAACCCGTTCCCCTGGATGAGCGAAATGATCGACCTGAAGAAGGAGCGCAACTTCTTCGAGACCCGCGTGATCGAGTACCAGTCGGGTGGAGCGTTGTCCTGGGATTGAAGGGTCCCGGGTCGCAGTCGCTCAGGTCAGTGCGAGAGATCAAGATTGGTGGGCCAGGGATGTCTGACGCAGAAGCAGCGTCTTGGGCCACGGTGGATTCATCGGATCGGGGCGTCCCTCCTGGACAGTCCTCGGGCGATGGATGGCCACGTTGCCTCGGCCTCAAGGCGAGGGGGCGTGGTTCTTTTTTAACTTGATCAAGGAGAACTGTGATGGCAACTGCGAAGAAGGCTGCGGCGAAGAAGGCCCCGGCGAAGAAGGCTGCGGCGAAGAAGGCCCC
>NZ_CALFYO010000012.1 GCF_937952055.1 uncultured Piscinibacter sp. | reverse complement strand
GACAGCGCGACATGATGGCGGACGCCGGCCGCCGCCTCCGCCGCGTGAAGGTTGCGCCCCGAACTCTGGAAGAATTCCAGCACCGCCTCGTCCTCGAACGAGGGCGAGTTGGCCAGATCGACGACCACCTGCGCACCGGCCACCGCGTCCTCGAGCCCCTCGCCCGTGATGGTGTTGACGCCGCCTCTGGGTGAGGCGGCGACGACGTCGTGGCCGGCCATGCGCAGGATGGGTACGACCTTCGAGCCGATCAGGCCGGTGCCGCCGATGACGACGATCTTCATGATCAACCTCCTGTGTCGACGCAGCCTAGGCCGCTCGACTCAAGAGCGCAAAAGAAGGCTCGATGACCCGCTACTCGAAGCGATCCGCCGCGTCGCGATCGCGCTCGTATCGCCGCGCGAGCGGGAACGGCGGCAACCAGGTCTCGCGACGGATGGTCCACAGCTCGTAGGTCGGCATCAGCTGGTCGGGCGCATCCAGGCATCCCAGGTTCACGCCGATCTCGTCGGCCCAGCGCCCGAATACGGGCGAGCCGCAGCGGGGGCAGAAGAACCGCCCGGCATAGTCGCGCGTTTCGCCCTCGATCGTCACGGCATCCTGGGGGAACACGGCGGAGCCGTGAAACAGCGCCCCGTGATGCTTGCGGCAGTCGAGGCAGTGGCAAAGGCCGACCCGGTACGGGCGCCCCGACGCCACGATGCGCACGCCGCCGCACAGGCAGCCGCCGGTGAATCGGTCCATGCTGTGGTTCCTCCGTGGACGGCATCGCATCACCGGCCCGCTTGCCCGGCAGCCGACGACAGGCTGAGCGCGGCGGCCGGCAGGCCGAAGGTGCGCCGGAACGTCCGGCTGAGATGCGCCGAGTCCGAGAAGCCGGACTGGTGCGCCGCTTCGGTCAGCGAGCGGCCCGCGGCGTACAGGCCCACCGCGCGCTGCAGCCGCAGCCACAGCACGTAGGTCTTGAACGGCAGCCCGGTGTGCTCGACGAAGAGATGACGCGCCCGGCCGGGCGAGAGATGCACGCTGCCCGCCGCCTGCGGCAGGCTCACGCCGTCCTCGAGCCTGCGGTGCGCGACATCGATCATCGCCAGCACGCGCGGATCGGCCAGCGCCGGCTGCGCCGCCGCGGGCAGCGCCGCCATCACCTTGCGCCCCAGACGCCGCATCTCGTCCTCGTCGCATCCGTCTCGCAGGCACTGGCGCAGCTCGTCGAGCGACGCTTCCGCCGCCACGCCGCGCACGCTCGCCCACGGCCGCCCGGCGAACAGCTTCGCGCCGATCGCGCGACCGACCGGGCTCTCCGGCGCGATGAACAGGAAGGCGACGGCGCCGCTGGCGCGAAACGTGTGGCTGGCGTCGGAGGCGATGGCGGCGACGGGACCGCCGAGGCGCTCGCCGGCGACGCCGATCTCGAAGCTGCCCTCGAGGCCGAAGGTGATCTGGATGGCGTGATGGGCGTGCGGGCGCAGCACGGCCGGCTCCTGCCCGCCGGCCAGCAGCCACAGGCTGGCGCCCTCCCAGACGACGATCCGTCCCCGGCCGACGATAGCCACGTGAAGTCAGCCCCTGCGTTCAATCGCCCGTTCGCCACGAAGCGTACACCACGTCCATCGCAACCCGAACCGATGGAGTTCACCGATGAATACGACCTGCACCTGCAACCCCTGCACCTGCGCGCCCGTCTGCCAGTGCGCCGCCGAGCCCAAGGCCGAGGCCGGCGCATCCGAGACCACGGCGGCGACCTGCCAGTGCGGCCCGTCCTGCGACTGCGGCCCGTCCTGCGGCTGCGCGGACTGAGCGCGAGGCGGCGCGGGACGCCGATCGAATGCCCCGCCGCGGCGGCTAGTCCCTCGCCGCCGCGCCCGACATCGGGCTGAACATCCGGCGATAGGCGCCGGGTGTCAGTCCCGTGGATCGCTTGAACAGCCGGCGGAAGAAGGCCGGGTTGTCGTAGCCGACGATCGCGGCGATCTCGTCCGCCGATCGGCCATCGCTCTCGAGCAGCCGCTTGGCCTCCTCGATGCGCAGGTTCTGGACGTGGCCGATCAGCGTCGTGCCGGTCGCCGCCTTGAAGCGCCGCTTCAGGCTGCGCTCCGGGATGCCGCAGGACTCGACCACGCCCGCGACCGCGTGCGGCTCGCGCAGATGGCGCGCCAGCCATTCCTCGGCCCGGCGCGCGACGGCATCGGCGTGCGGCTGGCGCCGCACGAGATTGGCGTACGGAAGCTGCCCTTCGCCGTGCCACTTCAGCAGGTAGACCTTGGCGATGCGCAGCGCCTCGCCCGGGCTGCAGTGCCGCGCGATGATGTGCAGCGCCAGGTCGTGCCACGACGTGGTGCCGCCGGCCGTTACGATGCGCGCGCCGGCATCGGCGATCACCAGGTTGGGCTCGGGATTGAAGCGCACGGCGGGAAAGCTGCGCCGGAACAGGTCCTGGTAGCCCCAGTGCGACGTCGCCGGCAGGCCGTCGAGCAGGCCGGTCGCCGCCAGCAGCACCGATCCGGAGCACGCCGTGTAGATCGTGCTGCCCCGCCGATGGCAGCGCCGGATCCAGTCCTTCACCTCGGCGTATCGCCCGCCGAGGTCGTCGGTCGGCGCCAGCCACAGCTCCGGCAGGATGACGATGTCCGGCTCCCTCGCCTGCTCGATGCTGATGTCGGGGCTGACCGGAATGCCGTTGCCGCAGCGAAACGGGTGCGTCGACGGCGAGACGATGAGCGGCCGGATCAGGCGATGGCCGGGTTCCTCGCCGGCCAGCTCGCGCCACAGGGTTCCCGTCGAGGCCAGCACGTCGACCATGCCGTACAGCGCCGAGCCGGCGGTCTCCGGCAGCGCCACGATGTGGGCATCGATGGCCGGTGGCGCACGATCGCTCACGACTTCCCCCATCACTGGCACGAACGGATCGTTTCCGGCAGGCCCCGCTCTGCGGCGGATGCCCGTCCATCCGTATCCTGCACGCCGTCGACGCCGCTCAACCACCCGCACGGGGGCGCCGGCAGCACGCAAACCAGACGATGGAGACTATCATGAACGCCATGCCCGCCGTCGCCGAGAAGGCGACCCACATGAACGGCCTCGACATGCAGGCCGCCGCCGACACGATCGCCGCGCTGAAGGCGGACAAGAGCCTGGCCCGGTTCCAGTTCCGCGCCCGCAACACCTGGATCAGCGGCGGCGAGAACCGCTCGACGATCCGCGATTTCTACGGCGCGGGCCAGGAGGATACCTCGCGCGCGATGTCCTTCCAGTTCACCAACGGCGAGCCGCCCGTGCTGCTGGGCAACAACGAGGGCGCCAACCCGGTCGAGTTCCTGCTGCACGCGCTGGCCGGATGCGTGACGACCACCTTCGTGCTCCACGCGATGGCGCGCGGCATCACGATCCGCGAGCTGTCGACCGAGCTGAAGGGCGACCTCGACCTGCAGGGACTGCTCGGCCTCGACGACAGCGTTCCCGCCGGCTACGAGCGGATCGCCATCAAGATGCACGTCAAGGCCGACTGCCCGGACGCCGAGCTCGACGACCTGCTGCGCTACGCCCAGCAGCACTCGCC
>NZ_CALFYO010000011.1 GCF_937952055.1 uncultured Piscinibacter sp. | reverse complement strand
CCATCCGCGAAGGCGGCCGCACCGTCGGCGCCGGCGTCGTCGCGAAGATCATGGAATGAGGAGCGGGACCATGCAGAAGCAGAAGATCCGCATCCGCCTGAAGGCGTTCGACTACAAACTCATCGATCAGTCGGCGCTCGAGATCGTCGACACCGCCAAGCGCACCGGCGCGATCGTCAAGGGCCCGGTGCCCCTGCCGACGCGCATGCAGCGTTTCGACATCCTGCGCTCGCCGCACGTCAACAAGACGAGCCGTGACCAGTTCGAGATCCGCACGCACCAGCGCCTGATGGACATCGTCGATCCGACCGACAAGACCGTGGACGCGCTGATGAAGCTCGACCTCCCGGCCGGCGTGGACGTGGAAATCAAGCTGCAGTAGAATCTGCGGTTTTCCGGCCCGGCAGACATCCTGTCGGGCCAAACTCATCCGCCCTGCCAATCGATGTGGGGCATCGGAGATAACACATGAGTCTGAGCAACCGTCTCGGTTTGCTGGGCCGCAAGGTGGGCATGATGCGCATCTTCACGGACGATGGCGACGCCATTCCCGTGACGGTGCTTGACGTGTCGAACAACCGCGTCACCCAGGTCAAGACCGACGAGACCGACGGCTACACGGCCATCCAGGTGGCCTACGGCACGCGCAAGGCGAGCCGCGTCAACAAGCCCGAAGCGGGCCACCTCGCGAAGGCGGGCGTCGAAGCCGGCGAGATCCTCAAGGAGTTCCGCGTCGCTGCCGACGTCGCCGCCGGCTTCAAGCCGGGCGCCACGCTGCCGGTGACCACCTTCGCCGTGGGCCAGCTCGTCGACGTGCAGGGCACCTCGATCGGCAAGGGCTTCACGGGCACGATCAAGCGCCACAACTTCGGCTCGCAGCGTGCGTCGCACGGCAACAGCCGTTCGCACAACGTGCCAGGCTCGATCTCGATGGCGCAGGACCCGGGCCGGGTGTTCCCGGGCAAGAAGATGTCCGGCCACCTCGGTGACGTGACCAAGACCGTGCAGAACCTCGACATCGTCCGCGTCGACGAAGCCCGCCAGCTGCTGCTGGTGCGTGGCGCGGTTCCGGGTGCGAAGAACGGCCATGTGGTCGTCAGCCCGGCCGTCAAGGTCAAGGCCAAGAAGGGAGCCCAGTGATGCAACTCGAGCTCCTGAACGAACAGGGTCAGGCGACCTCGAAAGTCGACGCGCCGGACACCGTGTTCGCGCGCGACTACAACGAAGCGCTCGTCCACCAGGTCGTCGTCGCCTTCCAGGCCAATGCGCGCCAGGGCACCCGTGCCCAGCTCGACCGCGCCATGGTCAAGCACTCGACCAAGAAGCCGTTCCGCCAGAAGGGCACCGGCCGCGCCCGCGCGGGCATGACCTCCTCGCCGCTGTGGCGCGGCGGCGGTCGCATCTTCCCGAACTCGCCGGACGAAAACTTCAGCCAGAAGGTCAACAAGAAGATGTACCGCGCCGGCATGGCCGCTATCTTCTCGCAGCTGGCCCGCGAAGGCCGCGTCGCCGTGGTCGATTCGATCAAGGTCGAGGCGCCGAAGACCAAGCTGCTGGCCGACAAGTTCAAGGCCATGGGTCTGGATTCCGTGCTGGTGATCGCCGACCAGGTCGACGACAACCTCGCGCTGGCCTCGCGCAACTTGGCCAACGTGCTGGTGGTCGAGCCGCGCTACGCCGATCCGCTGTCGCTGGTCTTCTACAAGAAGGTGCTGGTGACCAAGGCCGCGATGGAGCAGCTCAAGGAGATGTTCGCATGAGCGCCGTGAAATTCGACGAGGGCCGTCTGGCCCAGGTGCTGGTGGCGCCCATCGTGTCCGAGAAGGCCACGTCCGCCGCAGAGAAGAACAACCAGGTGCTCTTCAAGGTCCTGCGCGACGCGACCAAGCCCGAGATCAAGGCGGCCGTCGAGCTGATGTTCAAGGTCGAGGTGAAGTCGGTCTCGACCGTCACGCAAAAGGGCAAGGTCAAGCGCTTCGGCAAGTCGATCGGTCGGCGAGACCACGTCAAGAAGGCGTACGTGTCGCTGAAGCCGGGCCAGGAGCTCAATTTCTCCGGGGAGGCCGCGTAATGGCCATCGTCAAAGTCAAACCGACCTCGCCGGGCCGACGCGCCGTGGTGAAGGTCGTGCACAAGCACCTGCACAAGGGCAAGCCCGAGGCGTCGCTGCTCGAGCCGCAGATGCAGAATGCCGGCCGCAACAACAACGGCCACATCACGATCCGCCACAAGGGCGGAGGGCACAAGCACCACTACCGCGTGGTCGACTTTCTGCGCAACAAGGACGGCATCCCGGCGAAAGTCGAGCGCATCGAGTACGACCCGAACCGCACCGCCCATATCGCGCTGGTGTGCTACGCCGACGGCGAGCGCCGCTACATCATCGCCCCGCGCGGCCTGGATGTCGGCGCGACCATCCTGTCCGGCGCCGAGGCGCCGATCAAGGCCGGCAACACGCTGCCGATCCGCAACATCCCGGTGGGCTCGATCATCCACTGCATCGAGATGCTGCCCGGCAAGGGCGCGCAGATCGCCCGCTCGGCCGGCGCTTCGGTGACGCTGCTGGCGCGCGAAGGCACCTACGCGCAGCTGCGCCTGCGTTCGGGTGAGGTGCGCAAGATCCACATCGATTGCCGCGCCACCATCGGCGAAGTGTCGAACGAGGAGCACAGCCTGCGCCAGTACGGCAAGGCCGGCGCGATCCGCTGGAAGGGCATTCGCCCGACCGTTCGCGGCGTCGCGATGAACCCGGTGGATCACCCGCATGGCGGCGGCGAAGGCCGCACCGGCGAGGGTCAGGCCCCCGTGTCACCGTGGAACACGCTGACCAAGGGCTACCGCACTCGCAACAACAAGCGCACGCAGACGATGATCGTCTCGCGCCGCAAGAAATAAGGGGCTGACGACATGACCCGTTCGCTCAAGAAGGGTCCCTTCGTGGACCACCACCTGATGGCCAAGGTCGAGAAGGCCGCCGCCATCAAGGACAAGAAGCCCATCAAGACCTGGTCGCGCCGCAGCACGATCCTGCCCGAGTTCATCGGGCTGACGATCGCCGTGCACAACGGCAAGCAGCACGTCCCCGTCTACGTGTCGGACCAGATGGTCGGTCACAAGCTCGGTGAATTTGCGCTGACGCGCACGTTCAAGGGGCACCCGGCCGACAAGAAGGCCAAGAAGTAAGGATGACGACGATGGAAACCCGCTCAATCGTTCGCGGCGTGCGACTGTCGGCCGACAAGGGTCGGCTGGTGGCCGACATGATCCGCGGCAAGAAGGTCGACCAGGCGATCAACATCCTGACGTTCACGCCCAAGAAGGCCGCCGGCATCATCAAGAAGGCGCTCGAGTCGGCCATCGCCAACGCCGAGCACAACGACGGTGCCGACATCGACGAGCTGAAGGTCAAGACGATCTACGTCGAGCAGGCCGCCACGCTGAAGCGCTTCTCCGCACGCGCCAAGGGGCGCGGCAATCGCATCAGCAAGCCGACATGCCACATTTTCGTCACCGTCGGCAACTGAGGCCTAAGGAACACCATGGGACAAAAGATTCATCCGGTGGGTTTTCGTCTGCCGGTCACGCGCAACTGGGCTTCGCGCTGGTACGCGTCGAACCAGAACTTCGCCGGCATGCTGGCCGAAGACCTGAAGGTCCGCGATTTCCTGAAGACGCGCCTGAAGAGCGCCGCCGTCTCGCGCATCCTGATCGAGCGTCCGGCGAAGAACGCCCGCATTACCATCTACTCGGCGCGGCCGGGCGTGGTGATCGGCAAGAAGGGCGAGGACATCGAGAACCTGAAGGCCGAACTGACGCGCCGCCTCGGTGTACCGGTCGCAGTGAACATCGAAGAGGTGCGAAAGCCCGAGATCGATGCGCAGCTGATCGCCGACAGCATCACCCAGCAGCTCGAGAAGCGCATCATGTTCCGCCGCGCGATGAAGCGCGCGATGCAGAACGCGATGCGACTGGGAGCCCAGGGCATCAAGATCATGTCGTCGGGTCGCCTGAACGGCATCGAGATCGCGCGCTGCGAGTGGTACCGCGAAGGACGCGTGCCGCTTCATACGTTGAAGGCCGACATCGACTACGGCTTCTCGGAAGCCAAGACGACCTACGGCGTCATCGGCGTGAAGTGCTGGGTCTACCGCGGTGACCGCCTGGGCCACGGCGAAGCGCCGGCGGCCAAGACCGAGCAGGCCGAGGACGATCGCCGTCCGCGCCGCAGCGGTCCGCGTGGACCGGGGGGGCCCGGTGCGCCGGGAGGCCGAGGCCGCGGTCCAGGAGCCGACCGCGCGCCGCGCCAGTCGGGTGCGCCTGCCGATGGCAGCGACAAGCCGGCCGTCGCCGCCGACGCACCGAAGACTCCTGCCGTCAAGCGTGTGCGCAAGGTCGCCGCGCCGGGCGGCGAGGGCAAAGGAGAATAAACAATGCTGCAACCTGCACGCAGAAAGTTCCGCAAGGAACAGAAGGGCCGCAACACCGGCATCGCCACGCGTGGCGCTGCGGTGTCGTTCGGCGACTTCGGCCTGAAGGCGACCGAGCGCGGCCGCCTGACGGCGCGCCAGATCGAGGCCGCGCGACGCGCTATTTCCCGCCACGTGAAGCGCGGGGGCCGCATCTGGATCCGCATCTTCCCGGACAAGCCGATTTCGCAGAAGCCGGCCGAAGTTCGCATGGGCAACGGCAAGGGCAACCCCGAGTACTACGTGGCCGAGATCCAGCCGGGCAAGGTGCTGTACGAGATCAACGGCGTGCCAGAGGCGCTGGCACGCGAGGCGTTCCAGCTGGCTTCGGCCAAGCTGCCGCTGAAAACCACTTTCGTCGCTCGCGCGATCGGTGCCTGAGGAATCCACGATGAAAGCATCTGAACTTCGCGCCAAGGACGTGGCGGGCCTCGAGAAAGAGGTCACCGAGCTGCTGAAGGCGCACTTCGGCCTGCGTATGCAGAAGGCCACGCAACAGCTCAACAACCACTCGCAGCTGGGCAAGACTCGCCGCGACATCGCTCGTGCCAAGACGATCCTGGCCGAGAAGAAGAAGGGAGCTGCCAAGTGACTCAAGCGCAAACCGAGGCGAAGGCCAAGAACACCCGTACCCTGATCGGCAAGGTGGTCAGCGACAAGCGCGCCAAGACCATCACCGTGCTGGTCGAGCGCCGCACCAAGCACGAGCTCTACGGCAAGATCGTCGGCAAGTCGAGCAAGTACCACGCGCACGACGAGAACGGCGACTACAAGCTGGGCGACGTGGTCGAGATCGCGGAGAGCCGCCCGATCTCCAAGACCAAGTCCTGGGTCGTCACCCGCCTCGTCCAGAAGGCCGCTGCGGTGTAAGCCTGCTAACGCACGAGGCCTTTGCGGGCTCTCGGGCGACGCGGCCGGAACGCTGGAATACTGGCGTCCGGCCGTTTTTCATGGTTCACACAGAAGGAGCGCTGCGATGATCAAGGTCGGAGACAAGCTGCCTGCCGGCAAGCTGCAGGAGTTCATCGAGGTCGAGGGCAATGGATGCTCGCTCGGTCCGAACACCTTCGATGTCGAGGCATTGACCGCTGGCAGGACGATCGCGATCTTCGGTCTGCCCGGTGCCTATACGCCGACCTGCTCGGCCAAGCATGTGCCGGGCTACGTCGAGAAGTACGACGAACTGAAGCAGGCCGGCGTCGACGAGATCTGGTGCGTCTCGGTCAACGACGCCTTCGTGATGGGCGCTTGGGGCCGCGACCAGCACACCGCCGGCAAGGTGCGCATGATGGCCGACGGCAGCGCCGATTTCACCAAGGCGACGGGCCTGACGCTGGACCTCTCCGCGCGGGGTATGGGTCTGCGCTCGAACCGCTACTCGATGCTGGTCGTCGACGGCGTGGTCAAGACGCTGAACATCGAGGGCCCTGGGAAGTTCGAGGTCAGCGACGCCGGCACGATGCTGACCCAGGCCAAGCAGATCCTCGCCTGACAGTTCTCCTGCTGACCGAACCCCTGGTTGACAGGGGTTCGGGTTTGCCTTCATAATCCGCAGCTTCGCCGAAAGTGCGGCTGTTCCCGTTCGGGAACAGTGCGGCTTCGGATCCGCCCACAAAACGGGCCCAAGACTGACCGCGCAGGCGACTGCGGGTTCAAGTTGGGGACAGACAATGATTCAAATGCAATCGCGACTCGACGTCGCGGACAACACTGGCGCCAAGTCCGTCATGTGCATCAAGGTGCTGGGCGGCTCCAAGCGTCGCTACGCCGGCATCGGCGACGTCATCAAGGTTTCCATCAAGGAAGCTGCGCCGCGCGGCCGCGTCAAGAAGGGCGAGGTCTACAGCGCTGTGGTCGTGCGCACCGCCAAGGGCGTGCGCCGGCAGGACGGCTCGCTGGTTCGCTTCGACGGCAATGCTGCCGTGCTGCTGAACGCCAAGCTCGAGCCGATCGGCACCCGCATCTTCGGCCCGGTGACCCGCGAGCTGCGCACCGAGCGCTTCATGAAGATCGTTTCGCTGGCGCCGGAAGTGCTCTGAGCGGCTGCAAGAAGGACAGGCCATGAACAAGATTCGCAAGGGCGACCAGGTCATCGTGTTGACCGGCCGCGACAAGGGCAAGCGCGGCACCGTGACGCAGCGCGTCGATGACGAGCGCATCGTCGTCGAAGGCGTGAACGTGGTGAAGAAGCACGTCAAGCCGAACCCGATGAAGGGCACCACCGGCGGCGTCGTCGAGAAGACGCTGTCGATCCACCAGAGCAACGTGGCGATCTACAACCCCGCGACGGCGAAGGCCGACCGTGTGGGGGTGAAGCTGCTGGCCGACGGCAAGAAGGTGCGCGTCTACAAGTCCAGCGGCGACGAGATCAAGGCCTGAGGATCAAGAACATGGCTCAACAGCAATCCGCTCGCCTGCAGGCGATCTACCGCGAGAAGATCGTCCCCGAACTCGTCAAGAAGTTCGGCTACAAGTCCACCATGGAGGTGCCGCGCATCACCAAGATCACGCTCAACATGGGTGTGAGCGAGGCGGTGGCGGACAAGAAGGTGATGGACAACGCCGTCGGTGACCTCACCAAGATCGCCGGCCAGAAGCCTGTGGTGACCAAGTCGCGCAAGGCGATCGCCAATTTCAAGATCCGCGACAACGTGCCCATCGGCTGCATGGTCACGCTGCGCGGCGTGCACATGTACGAGTTCCTCGACCGCTTCGTGACCATCGCCCTGCCGCGTGTGCGTGACTTCCGTGGCATCTCCGGCCGTGCCTTCGATGGCCGCGGCAACTACAACATCGGCGTCAAGGAACAGATCATCTTCCCGGAGATCGACTACGACAAGATCGATGCGCTGCGTGGGCTGAACATCAGCATCACGACGACCGCGAAGACCGACGACGAATGCAAGGCGCTGCTCGCCGCATTCAAGTTCCCGTTCAAGAACTGAGGTGGCCCGTGGCTAAGATGTCCCTGATCCAGCGCGAACTGAAGCGCGAGCAACTGGTCGCCAAGTACAAGAAGAAGTACGACGAACTCAAGGCGACCGCCAACGACGCGAAGAAGTCCGACGAGGAGCGCTACGCCGCGCGCCTGGAACTGCAGAAACTGCCGCGCAACGCCTACCCGACGCGCCAGCGCAACCGCTGCGAGATCACCGGTCGTCCGCGCGGCACGTTCCGCAAGTTCGGCCTGGGCCGCAACAAGATCCGTGAACTGGCCTTCAAGGGCGACATCCCCGGTGTCGTCAAGGCCAGCTGGTAATCGGCGCGCAAAGGAGCAATTCACATGAGCATGAGTGATCCCATCGCCGATATGCTGACGCGCATCCGCAACGCCCAGATGGTCGAGAAATCGAGCGTCGCGATGCCGTCGTCGAAGCTGAAGGTCGCGATCGCCAAGGTCCTGAAGGACGAGGGCTACATCGAGGACTTCGCGGTGCGTGGCGAGCCGGCCAAGGCAGAGCTCGAGATCGCACTGAAGTACTACGCCGGCCGCCCGGTGATCGAGCACATCGAGCGCGTCAGCCGTCCTGGCCTGCGCATCTACAAGGGCCGCCACGACATCCCGAACGTGATGAACGGTCTGGGCGTGGCCATCGTCACCACGCCGAAGGGTGTGATGACCGACCGCAAAGCGCGCCAAGCCGGTATCGGCGGCGAAGTGCTCTGCTACGTCGCCTAAGGGAGAGATCGATATGTCACGCGTGGGAAAGATGCCGATCGCCCTGCCGCAAGGCGTGGACGTGTCGGTGACGGCTGACAAGATCAGCGTCAAGGGCTCGCTGGGCACGCTGGTGCGCCCGGTCAACGAACTGGTCACGATCAAGAACGAAGGCGGCACGCTGAAGCTCGCGCCGGCCAACGATTCCGCCGAAGCCGATGCCATGAGCGGAACCATGCGCGCGCTGGTGGCCAACATGGTCAACGGCGTCAGCAAGGGCTTCGAAAAGAAGCTGACGCTGGTGGGCGTGGGCTTCCGTGCCGCCGCGCAGGGCAGCAAGCTGAACCTGCAGATCGGCTTCTCGCACCCGGTCGCCAAGGACATGCCGGCCGGGGTCACGGTCACCTGCCCGACGCAGACCGAAATCGTGATCAAGGGCTCCGACCGCCAGGTGGTGGGTCAGATCGCCGCCGAACTGCGTGCGATCCGCCCGCCTGAGCCCTACAAGGGCAAGGGCATCCGCTATGCGGACGAGAAGGTCACGATCAAAGAGACCAAGAAGAAGTAAGGAGCGACGACCATGTCACTGAACAAGAGAGATCAGCGCATCCGCCGCTCCCGTCAGACCCGCGTGCGCATCGCCACGCAGCGCGTCGCGCGCCTGACAGTGCACCGCACGAACCTGCACATCTACGCCAGCGTCATCTCCGACGACGGCACCAAGGTGCTCGCCAGTGCCTCCACCGCCGAAGCCGATGTCCGAAAGGAACTCGGTGCAGCAGGCAAGGGCGGCAACGTGGCTGCGGCCACGGTGATCGGCAAGCGCATCGCCGAGAAAGCCAAGGCCGCCGGCATCGACAAGGTGGCGTTCGACCGCGCCGGCTTCGCGTACCACGGCCGCGTCAAGGCGCTGGCCGAGGCGGCCCGCGAAGCTGGTCTGCAGTTCTAAGCGCCCCGCGCATCGGCGACGACAAGGAATTCGACAATGGCAAAGTTTCAACCCCGCCAGCAGCCCGAAGGCAACGACGACGGCCTGAAGGAAAAGATGATCGCGGTGAACCGCGTCACCAAGGTCGTGAAGGGTGGCCGCACGCTGAGCTTCGCGGCGCTGACCGTGGTCGGTGACGGCGACGGCCGCATCGGCATGGGCAAGGGCAAGGCGAAGGAAGTTCCGGTGGCGGTGCAGAAGGCGATGGAAGCTGCGCGCCGCAACATGTTCAAGGTCCAGCTCAAGGACGGCACGATCCACCACAAGGTGATCGGCGAGCATGGCTCGGCCAAGGTGCTGATGGCGCCGGCCAAGCAGGGTGACGGCATCATCGCCGGCGGCCCGATGCGCGCTGTATTCGAGGTGATGGGCGTGACCGACATCGTGGCCAAGAGCCACGGCTCGACCAACCCCTACAACATGGTCCGCGCCACGCTGGACGCGCTCAAGAGCTCGACCACGCCAGCCGAAGTGGCCGCCAAGCGTGGCCTCACCGTCGAGCAGCTGTTCGGCTGATCGACACGCGGAGAAGAGTCATGGCAGACAAGAAAACCCTGACGGTGAAGCTGGTCCGCAGCGTCGCCGGCACGCGCGAGTCGCATCGCGCCACGGTGCGCGGCCTCGGCCTGCGCAAGCTCAACAGCGAGTCCACCCTGGAAGATACGCCGGCAGTTCGCGGCATGATCAACAAGGTCTCGTACCTGGTGAAGGTGCTGTGATGGAACTGAACACCCTCAAGCCTGCCGAAGGCAGCAAGAAAGCGCGCCGCCGCGTCGGTCGCGGCATCGGTTCGGGCCTGGGCAAGACGGCCGGGCGCGGCCACAAGGGCCAGAAGTCCCGTGCGGGCGGCTACCACAAGGTCGGTTTCGAAGGCGGCCAGATGCCGCTGCAGCGGCGACTGCCCAAGCGCGGATTCAAGTCGGCGCAGCTCAAGTACAACGCCGAGATCACCCTGGCCGACCTGGAGAAGCTGGGGGCGGACGAGGTCGACCTGCTGGCGCTGAAGGCCGCGAAGCTGGTGGGCCAGCTCGCGCAGACGGTCAAGGTCATCAAGACCGGCGAGCTGACCCGGAAGGTCGTGCTCAAGGGCATTGGAGCGACCGCAGGAGCCAAGGCCGCCATCGAGGCGGCCGGCGGCTCGTTGGCCTGATCGGCCGGAAGAACGGAACTCAGTGGCAACCAACGCGACTCAACTGGCCAAGAGCGGCAAGTTCGGCGACCTGCGTCGCCGCCTTGTCTTCCTGGTGCTCGCGCTCGTGGTCTACCGCATCGGGGCGCATATCCCTGTGCCTGGCATCGACCCGAACCAGCTGCAGGAACTGTTCAAGGGACAGGCCGGCGGGATCCTGAGCCTGTTCAACATGTTCTCCGGCGGCGCGCTGTCGCGCTTCACCGTCTTCGCGCTGGGAATCATGCCCTACATCTCCGCGTCGATCATCATGCAGTTGATGACCTACGTGGTGCCCACCCTCGAGGCGCTGAAGAAGGAAGGCGAGGCCGGGCGACGCAAGATCACCCAGTACACGCGCTACGGCACGCTGGGACTGGCGCTGTTCCAGTCGCTGGGCATCGCGCTGGCGTTAGAGGGTTCGCCGGGCCTCGTCATCGATCCGGGCTTCGGCTTCCGCATGACGGCGGTGGTGAGTCTCGTGGCCGGCACGATGTTCCTGATGTGGCTGGGCGAGCAGATCACCGAGCGCGGCCTGGGCAACGGCATCTCGATCCTGATCTTCGCCGGCATCGCTGCGGGCCTGCCCAGCGCGATCGGCGGTCTGTTCGAGTTGGTGCGCACCGGTGCGATGAGCATCATCGTCTCGCTGTTCATCCTTGCCCTGGTCGTCGCCGTCACCTACGTGGTGGTGTTCGTCGAGCGTGGCCAGCGCAAGATCCTGGTGAACTACGCCAAGCGCCAGGTCGGCAACAAGGTCTACGGCGGCCAGTCGTCCCACTTGCCGCTGAAACTGAACATGTCGGGCGTGATCCCGCCGATCTTCGCTTCGTCGATCATCCTGCTGCCGGCCACGGTGGTGGGCTGGTTCGCCACCGGCGACGGGTTGCGCTGGCTGAAGGATCTGGCCGCGCTGCTGTCGCCGGGCCAGCCGATCTATGTGATGCTCTACGCCGCGGCGATCATCTTCTTCTGCTTCTTCTACACCGCGCTCGTCTTCAACAGCCGCGAGACAGCCGACAACCTGAAGAAGAGCGGCGCCTTCATTCCGGGCAT
Organism: uncultured Piscinibacter sp.; assembly: GCF_937952055.1. GTDB lineage: Bacteria > Pseudomonadota > Gammaproteobacteria > Burkholderiales > Burkholderiaceae_C > Piscinibacter. The sequence continues at coordinate 204,756 of NZ_CALFYO010000011.1, read as the reverse complement.
CCGCCCGGGCGATCAGACGGCCAGGCACATCGACAAGATCCTGTCGCGGCTGACGCTGGTCGGCGCGGTCTACATCACCGCGGTGTGCCTGCTGCCCGAGTTCCTTGTGCTGAAGTACAACGTGCCGTTCTACTTCGGCGGCACCAGCCTGCTGATCATCGTCGTCGTGACGATGGACTTCTGGGCGCAGGTGCAGAGCTACGTGATGAGCCAGCAGTACGAGTCGCTGCTGAAGAAGGCGAACTTCAAGGCGAGCTGAGATGGCGAAGGACGATGTCATCCAGATGCAGGGCGAGATTCTGGAGAACCTGCCCAACGCCACGTTTCGCGTGAAATTGGAGAACGGGCACATCGTGCTCGGCCACATCTCCGGAAAGATGCGCATGCACTACATCCGCATCCTCCCGGGCGACAAGGTGACGGTCGAGTTGACGCCCTACGATTTGAGTCGCGCCCGCATCGTGTTCCGGGCCAAGTGAGCAGCCTGACGAGGGCTTAGGAGAAGACCATGAAAGTAGCCGCTTCCGTCAAGAAGATGTGCCGCAACTGCAAGATCATCCGCCGCAAGGGCGTGGTGCGGGTGATCTGCACCGACCCGCGACACAAGCAGCGTCAAGGCTGAACTGAAGGACATTCGACATGGCACGCATTGCTGGCATCAACATTCCGCCGCACAAGCACACCGAGATCGGCCTGACGCACATCTACGGTATCGGCCGCACGACCGCGCAGAAGATCTGCGACAAGGTCGGTGTCGCGTATTCGAAGAAGATCAAGGATCTGACCGATGGCGACCTGGAGAAGATCCGGGAAGAGATCGGCAAGATGACGATCGAGGGCGACCTGCGTCGCGAGATGTCCATCAACATCAAGCGACTGATGGACCTCGGCTGCTATCGCGGCTTCCGCCACCGCCGCGGCCTGCCGGTCCGCGGCCAGCGCACCAAGACCAACGCGCGTACCCGCAAGGGCCCGCGCAAGTCCGGCGCGCTCGTCAAGAAGTGAGCCTCGGCCATTTCCTGACCCCGTGAAGCATTGAGAGAAAGACACACCATGGCCAAGTCACCCGTCAACACCGCCGCGCAGCGCGTACGCAAGAAGATCCGCAAGAATGTCGCGGACGGCATTGCGCATGTGCACGCGTCGTTCAACAACACGATCATCACGATCACCGACCGCCAGGGTGGTGCGCTGTCGTGGGCTTCCAGCGGTGGCCAGGGCTTCAAAGGCTCGCGCAAGAGCACGCCCTTCGCCGCCCAGGTGGCCGCGGAGGTGGCGGGTCGCGCCGCCCAGGAGCAGGGCATCAAGAACCTCGACGTGCGCATCAAGGGCCCCGGCCCGGGGCGCGAATCGTCGGTGCGTGCGCTGGCCTCACTGGGCATCCGCATCAATTCGATCTCGGACGTCACGCCGGTTCCGCACAACGGCTGCCGTCCGCAGAAGCGCCGCCGCATCTGAGCGCTGTTTTCCGTGGTCGGCGAAGCCTTGACGGCCTCGCCGACTTTTTCGCTTGTAAGAAGCCCACCGCCTGAGCGCCCACAACAACACCCGCCAGGCTCGCGCGAGTCTCCACGTCGCGTCAGATTGAACGAAGGACATCAAAGTGGCACGTTACCTCGGCCCCAAGGCCAAACTCTCCCGCCGCGAAGGCACCGACCTGTTCCTGAAGAGCGCCCGCCGCCCGATCAGTGACAAGGCCAAGTTCGATTCCAAGCCCGGCCAGCATGGCCGGACCTCCGGCTCGCGCACCTCCGACTTCGGCCTGCAGCTGCGCGAGAAGCAGAAAGTCAAGCGCATGTACGGCGTGCTGGAGCGGCAGTTCCGCCGCTACTTCGCCGAGGCGGAGCGCCGCAAGGGCAACACCGGCTCGAACCTGCTGCTGCTGCTCGAGTCGAGGCTGGACAACGTCGTCTACCGCATGGGCTTCGGCTCGACGCGCGCCGAGGCACGCCAGCTCGTCTCGCACAAGGGCATCACGGTCAACGGCGAGGTGGTCAACATCGCCTCGTACTCGGTGAAGCCGGGCGACACCGTGGCGGTCCGCGAGAAGGCGAAGAAGCAATTGCGCGTCACCGACGCGGTCAAGCTCGCCGAGGCGCAGGGCATGCCGGGCTGGGTGCAAGTCGACGCGAACAAGCTCGAAGGCGTGTTCAAGAAGGCGCCCGACCGGGACGAGTTCGGCGCGGACATCAAAGAAGCGCTGATCGTCGAGTTGTACTCGCGCTGATCCCGATTCCGGGTCCGCGGCGTTCGCCGCGGGCCCGTCCCCTCGCCGTGCCTTGCCGGGCACACAGCGAGAGGTACATCGCCCGGCCATGTCCGCCAGCCTTATCGGTGTAACGAGCCGAGGGTATTGAGAGGAACAGGACTCAATGCAAACCAATCTGCTGAAACCCAAAGCCATCAACGTGGAGCCGCTGGGCGGCAATCGCGCCAAGGTCACGCTCGAGCCGTTCGAGCGCGGCTACGGTCACACGTTGGGCAATGCGCTGCGCCGCGTGCTGCTGTCGTCGATGGTCGGTTATGCGCCGACCGAGGTGACGATCGCCGGCGTGCTGCATGAGTACTCCACCATCGACGGGGTTCAGGAAGACGTGGTTCACATCATGCTGAACCTCAAGGGTGTCGTGTTCCGGCTGCACAACCGCGACGAGGTCACGCTGGTGCTGCGCAAGGAAGGCGAGGGCCCCGTCACCGCCGGCGACATCCAGACGCCTCACGACGTCGAGATCATCAACCCTGACCATGTCATCGCGCACCTGTCGCAGGGCGGCAAGCTCGACATGCAGATCAAGGTCGAGAAGGGCCGCGGCTACGTGCCCGGCACGCTGCGCCGCTACGGCGACGAACCGACCAAGTCGATCGGCCGCATCGTGCTGGACGCCTCGTTCTCCCCGGTCTCGCGCGTCAGCTACACCGTCGAGAGCGCGCGCGTGGAGCAGCGCACCGACCTCGACAAGCTGGTCATGGAGATCGTCACCAATGGCGCCATCACGCCCGAAGAGGCGATCCGATCCTCCGCCAAGGTGCTGGTCGAGCAACTCGCGGTGTTCGCGCAGCTCGAGGGCCAGGTCGACCAGATCTTCGAGACCGGCGGGCGTGAGCGCAGCGACCAGAAGTTCGACCCGATTCTGCTGCGTCCGGTTGACGAGCTCGAGCTCACGGTGCGCTCGGCGAACTGCTTGAAGGCCGAGAACATCTACTACATCGGCGACCTGATCCAGCGTACCGAGACCGAGCTGCTGAAGACACCGAACCTGGGTCGCAAGTCGCTCAACGAAATCAAGGAAGTGCTGGCTTCGCGCGGGCTCACGCTCGGCGCGCGGCTGGAGAACTGGCCCCCCCAGGGCCTGGACAAGCGCTGAGCCCAGCTCGGCACTGTGTGCAACCCCCGGTACCTGACACGGCCGGGGTTCAATAAAGACAGGAAAGCACCATGCGTCACCGTCACGGACTTCGCAAACTCAACCGCACCAGCGAGCATCGCCAGGCGATGCTGCGCAACATGTGCGTTTCGCTGCTCGAGCACGAGGCCATCAAGACCACGGTTCCCAAGGCCAAGGAACTGCGCCGCGTCGTCGAGCCGCTCATCACGTTGGGCAAGGAACCGACGCTGGCCAACAAGCGCCTGGCCTTCGACCGTCTGCGCGACCGCAAGATCGTCGTCAAGCTGTTCAATGAGCTGGGCCCGCGCTACAAGGCTCGCCCGGGCGGATACACGCGCATCCTAAAGATGGGCTTCCGGGTTGGCGACAATGCGCCGATGGCCTTCGTCGAACTGGTCGACCGTCCGGAGCCGGTGGCGGTCGAGGCGGCTCCGGCCGGCGATCAGGCAGAGTGAGTCCCGTTCCGGAGTGACGAGGCAGGAAGCCGGCGCAAGCCGGCTTTCGTCATTTCCGGGGCATGGCCTGTGCAGGCGAGGGACGGCAGCCAACAATGTCACGCTACCCGGCACCTCAGTCAGGGGTAGCCGCCTTGCGAGGGAGTGCGAAGACTCAAGCGAACCGGCAGAATGTCCGAATGAAGAATCGTGGCGCGGCCGGCACTGCGTCGAGGAGATTCAGGTGTTCGAATTCCTTCCGGGCTTGACGCAGATGAATGTTGTGGATGCCGCCGATGGACCCCCTCAGGCCGCGCCGGCGGCCGGTGGGGACGACGTGGACTGGGTGCGGGTGCGCAGCCCCGCCAAAGATCAGGACCGCGTGCTGCAGAGTCCGACGCATGTCTGGCTGAGGCGGATCCCGTCGGCCATCCACCCCAAGCACCTGTGCCGCTACTACCCGCGCATCGCCAACCGCCTCGCGCAGAACTGGGGCGACAAGGTCGAGGTCGAGCGGATCTTCGAGGATCTGCTGCAGGATCGACGGGGCCAGCGCAAGGGCTTCTCGGAGCGTGTGAGGGTCGAGATCGAGCGCCTGCAGCGATTTCACCAGCGCAAGCTGCACGTGAACTATCCGCCGTTGATGGTGGTGCGACACCGGCGCACGCCACCAGGAGCCACCGGGGGAAACTGATTCCGTGGCCAGCCGGCGGTGATCCGAGCACATGCTCTCAAGCTCTGTTATACTTGTCGGCTCAGTCGCGAGGTGGAGCAGTCTGGTAGCTCGTTGGGCTCATAACCCAAAGGTCGCAGGTTCAAATCCTGCCCTCGCAACCACCGAATACACAGTGCCTTCAAGCACTTAGCAAGGCCCGCCTCGAGCGGGCTTTGTCGTTTCTGGGGTTCTGTGCCCGCGCCGTGCCCATCCAGTGCCCGGCTCGTGCCCGTGGCTTGGAGCAGCTAGGTCCAAACGACCGTTGGGACACGTGCCTGCGGCACGACCATTGGGTCGATATCGGGACCATTGGACCCAGGTACTAACAGTCAGGTTTGACCCTGACCGCTGGGCGGCATCTGGGGGCAACGCAGCGGGGAAATGTAAATTGGCACGAGACTGGACTAAGACGTTCACCGTCGATGCTCCAGCGGCTCCAATCGCTGAAAGCAGTCATTCACGGAGTGAAGAACAGTTTCGATCGTTCGCCAATCTACTTGTCGATCGGGAGTTGACTTCCCTCGTCTTCCTAGCGGCGCATAGATCGGCCAATTCGAGGCATGTTGCCGCTGGCGGTCTAGTGCTCCCAGTCCAGGCGCTCGGCGTCTTCGTCATGACGTCGTGCTTCATCTTCGTAGCTGTCCGCCAAGGTGTCGAGGGCCTTTGCGGTATGCGGATGGTCGTAGGCGATTGACTTCGCCCAATGGCGATACCTCGCCGCTTCCTGGCGCTCAAGTTTTCCCCCGTCTCCCGACATCCGCGACGTGATGCCGCGCCGATTGCTCTTGCCAATCCTGAAGCCGTCGATCATCGGCCTGCTACGAAACAAGTCGATCACATCGCGCACTTCTTCGCAAGGCCAGTTGCCATCCGCACCGATCGGAGAGGCCGAGAGCATGTTCCCGATTCGGCTGTCGGCGATGTCTTCCCGCCCCGCTGCCTTGGCGCGCGAACGGGCATCCTTAATCCAGGCTTCAAGAACCTCTCCGTCGATCGTGCCGTTGTCGCGGGTTCCGGGCAGCACGTTCCATAGCTCCAGCAGCCGATAGGCTTGGTTAGCGACGGCACGAGCATGCTCCGGGTTGTCCGACGGAGGCTCCATCACACCGCTTTCATCACTGGGCTTGAATACGGCGCTGAGCATCTCGATAAAGAGCGAAGGCTGTTCCGAGATTGCCCTCAAGAGGACCCTGGCCGGTCGGCGCGAGTACTCCAGCACCGGCAAGTAGGCCCATTCCAGCGCGACCAAGGTGTCCTTGTCCACATCGCTACGTTCATCCAGTAGTTGCAGGATTTCGGCGACGTAGTGCTGGAACATGGTCGCTTCGTTCGCGTCGCCCTCGTTCTGGAAAGGTTGGCGCGCTGCCTCGCGCAGCACCTCGATGAGCACTTCGGATGGCAGCGTGGCCTTGCTACCGCGCTCCGCCAGGGGCAAGGCGTGACGAGCGCGGCCAACAGATATCAGTTTGCGGATGGCGAAGATGATGTCGTCGCTGCTCTCGCTCATCCAGAAAACCGGTGCTCGACGCCAGTAGGCCTCTTCGATTGCCGCGCCAGCCTGGGTAGCTTGATCCCATGTCCAACGCTGGACGGGAAGCGCGCGCAGGATTGCCAACAGTGCGGTGTCACCCCAAGCCTCGTGCTTGGCCTTTGCAATCAAGGCCGCCGCCCAAGGCTCCTTTCGATCGCTGAAGACGGACATGATCAGGCCATGGGCAACGTCCCGCTCAGGAGCGTCGGCGCTGAGCAGCGCCGACTTCAGGAGTGAGTCGAGATCACCGTCCGTTAGCCCGCCGTCGTATAGCGCCTTGCCGATGTAGCCCGCGGCGCTAGACATGCGCGCGAGCGCCAGGATGGATGCCACGCCGCCTTTGTCGAACAGCGTCTGTGCCGCCACCCGCCTTGCCGTGTCGACGTCGCGCTCCGCCGCCTCCCAACCTGACTTCGATGGCTTTGGCAGGTCAACAGACTGCGCAAATAGCCAAGCTATGCGCTCTACGGGGTCCTGTGGTGCGAGGCGCTCGTAGATGGCTTCGAGGCGATCAAGCACCTCGCTGGGCATGGACCACTCTGCATCCGGAAACTGTCGATGGTGGTGCAAAACGCGGCGCAGGCTTGCCCAGAGCACTGCGCGATCTGCTTTGTCCGTGATCTGCGGTTCCGCAAGATCTAGCGCGCCAAGGCCTGCACTGGGTGCGGGTGCCAGATCCGAAAATCGATCCAGCAGTTGCGACCATCGGTCGGCGCTTGTTCCTACGTCTGCGAGCAGCCGTTCGGAGATCGCGGCGGCACCGCGCCCCACCAGTCCCCAGGTCACTACTTCGACCCTGTCTACTGTGAAGTCGCGCCAACGTGGCATTGGAGACGGGGTAGATGAGTCGTGACCGCGAGGCAGGATTCCGAGCATCAGCTTCCAGGCGGCATCGCTCTCCCGCTTGCGGACGAGGTCGAGCGCGCGCAGCCGCTGGTCGAGGGACGCATAGGTCTGTGGATTCCAGAGGATGTGGATCTCGCGGAGACTGTTCGCGGGCCGGTTCGCGTAGCGCCCAGGCGGGTTGTCTATAGCGTCAAGACGAGCCAGCAGATGGGACACCCTTGGCATCAGGTTTGGCGACCAAGCCAGGGACTCCAATGCCCAAAGCAGGTCTGACAGATGTTCGGTTCCGAATGGGCCCCCTTCGTCGGCGCCAAACAAGGCACGGATAGGGGGGTCGCTCTGGTCAAGGCTGTCCTCGATGGCGTTCATGAAAGCCCCGGGCGATGCTTCGGCCAGCAGCCGGAAGTCCCGCGACAGGGACCACCACCGTTGCTGGTCAGCGTCCTGCAGCAGCTTACCGACGATAGCGTCTGCTCGCCGTCCGGCGTCAACTACGGTGCGGACCTTGTCGCCCCACAGGGCGAGCAGGATCAAAACTTGTCCGATGCCGTGACGCAGCATGCCCGAATAGTCCGGGCGAACTCCACGGACAGCCGCCATCCAGCGCTCGCTGGGGTCCATCTCGAAGCGCGGGTCTGCAGATCCCAGTACTTCATGCGCTGCAGCCTCGAAGCGCCTGATGTCGGCACTGGTCAAGTACGGCGCTAGCAGGAACCACGCATCCGATGGTGATGCGACCCGCCACGTTGAACCGACCTTCCGTAGCGGGCTGTCGAAGTCACCGACGTAAGGGGCCAGGCCAGCGACGACAGTCTCATAGGACTGATCGGCGATCTCGGCAAGCCGGGCCCGGTCGGCCTCTGCGCTCTCGTCCCAACCGCCCGCCATCATCGCCGCAAGCAGGGCGCGAGGCGGAGTTTCTTGCGCCCAGAGCGGAAGGCGTCCCGGTGCGCTTGGGATCAGACGACGAAGGATGGCAAGGTTTCGGGAGCTGTCTCGCGCGAGAGCTTCCGCTCGAGGTCTGGCTATCCCGGTCGCGGTCAGGGCAGCAGCAATGCCTTCGCGAGTGGGGCGCGCAAGTATGCGAACTTCGCCGCGAGAGTGTTGGCGTTCGTCATAGGCCTGCAAGACATAGTGCCCTCGCGCCACAAGTGTTCTGGCCAGACCTGGTTCTGGATCGGTCAGGATCAGAATCAAGGGCGCAGGAGCATGAGCCAGCGCACGGGCACTGGTGGCAGTGGTGGCCACTAGGCACCTGGTTCGATACGCGACCGCCATGTCATCCGGGAGCATGCCAAGGGTGGCGTGGAAGAACGCCACCACCTCTTCGGACGTGGTTGCTTGAAGTGAGAGCAAGGATGGCTCGCCGCGCAGCCAGCGCAGAACCTCGGCAGCATCCTGGTCACGGTCGCTAAGGACAAGATCTTCAGAGAGCGGCCATTGGGTCGCCAATGACCATTCCTGCCAGAGGTCTTCGAGTTCCCGCGTTCCGGCAGGGCGCTTACCCAGACGAGCGGCCAGCCAGAGCCCAACTGCAGGCGTTTGCTCGATCCAGTGGACAAGGTCATCGGCGTCATACACGCGGACTTCGCGCCACACGCCCTCTGCCATTCGCGCCTCTGCCCACTCCCCCTTCTTTGGCCAATGGCGGGGTGTGACAAACACGTAGGCGGAGTCCGCTGGATCTAGTGGTGCGGGTTCTTCCGTCCTCTTTCTGTAGTCATCCGTCGCCTTTTGCTGAATGTTGCTGCGCTGGGTGCCGAGCTCCCAGCCGGCGGCGCCTTTGGGCACATAAGTGCTGCCAGCCTCGACCGAAGTGACACCGTCCCAGCCTGGATGACGCACGCCCTCGTCGGAGGGGAAGCGGAGCTGGGCAAGTGGGCCATGGGTCGCACGGATCAAATGAGCCAGGAGCGTCGGGAAGCTGAAGGCGGCATCGGTTCGAGCAGCCCAGTTGGCCAAGTCTTCAGCATCCACCCACCGGATTGGAGTACCCGACCGATCTGCCGATGCGATGCTGGGAACAGCCGGCCCGACTACGGCTCCGGTCGGCAGGAAGCGGATGCCAGCGTCCTCGAGAGCACTGCGGATCGCTTGGGCATTGTTGGCCACCGGGGTACGCTGACCTCGCTCAAAGTCGGCCACAGTCGATGTCGCAACGCCTGCTGCCTTGGCCAGATCCTGTTGGGACCACGCCAGGAGCGCGCGCGCAGCCCTGACATGCTTGGGCGTGAGGTCGGAAGGAGAACCTGAGCGAGCCATAGTCATATAAAATATATGACATCAGCCTAGACATCGCAACAGTTCCTTTTTGTTGATAAGTCTGCGTTTGTGCCGACAATAGATAACACCGTGACCCAACCTCACACGACTCATCGCGAGCGCGCCGTCGAGCTCACGCGAACCCTGGGAATCGCGCGCGCCCGGGACTTCAAGGCCGCTGGCATTCCTCTCGTCTACCTGAAGCGGATGACCGATGCTGGCGAGCTTGTCCGACTCGGCCGCGGGCTCTATCAGGACCCCGCACGGGTCGGCGAGGATGCTGCTCACGACCTGGCGGAGGCAACCCGCCTCGTGCCGAACGGCGTCATCAGCCTGGTCAGCGCGCTCCGACACCACGGGCTGACGACTCAGCTACCGAATGCAGTCTGGATGATCATCCCTCACAAGGCAAGAACTCCAAACGTGCGTTTGCCCAAGCTTGAAATCGTCCGTGCAACCGGCGAAGTTCTAACGGCCGGCATTGAGCGCATCCGCGTCGAAGGGGTCGAGGTGCCGATCTTCAGCGTCGCAAAGACAGTCGCCGATTGCTTCAAGCATCGCCGCCAGATCGGAGAGGATGTGGCTATTGAGGCGCTCAGGGACGCCCTTCGCCAAAGGAAGACCACTGCCAGCGAGCTGATGAAGTACGCGGAAATCGATCGAGTTACCGGAAGGCTCGCTCCCTACATAAAGGCAATGCAGTGAGCGAAGAGGCACTCAGGAACCAGGCCGCTTCAATCAGAGCGCGGTTGCTGGGCCACGCCAAGTAGCACGGCTACGACTACCAACGCGTCCTCACGCGCTACGCCATCGAGCGCCTGCTCTACCGACTCAGCCAGACGGAAGCGGTGTGCTCTATCTCCGCTTGCTCCACCACTGCACGCATCCACTCATTCGGCCAACCATGCGTGAATGGAAATTGCCAAGTGTTCTAGAGGCCGCGTGAGACTTCCATGCGCCTCCTGCCATCGGAGGACAGTGAGTTCGCCTTGGCGCAGCGGTTCATATAAACTGCGTTGACCCGAGCCTCGGAATCGCGCCAGTAGGAAGCCGCTTCTGAGCCATCCAACCTGAGGGTGCACCTACGATGCCTATACCTGCCGCAACTCTGCAGGAGGCGGCGCTGCGGCGCCTCATTCAAGCCGGCGCAGTAACGGACCTCGTCGTGCGCGGCCAGGTAGGTGGCTTCGTCATCGAAACCGTCATCGGTCTCGACGGGACGAGGGTTGCCGTACTCGGCAACACGCGCAAAGGATCCCGGGTTTTCGCGTCGGTGACGACCGTTGCCATGTTGCTTAGGCGTCTGGGCATCGATCGCTTCACTGTCGAAGCGGCGCATTACGTTCCAGGACGAACACGATCGGCCCGCCCAGATCGGGCGGCCGCAATGAGGTCGGTGGTGCTGTCCAACGATGGCGCCAAGGCCAAGAGCGACAAGAACTGATGCGCTTCCAGCAACTACCGTCTGGCCGGGCCGCGGTGTTCTCTCCCAGCGGAGACTTCGCCCTTGTCGACGCTTCGGAGCTGGAAGTGCTTCAGGCTGGGCCAAGGCGACTGACGGACCTCCCCCCCGCGCGGTTGGCCGACCTGTATGCGAAGCATCTCATCACCGGAGCGGACCAGCGCGGCATGGCGGAGTTGCTTCGCTCAAGGCGGGCAGCCAGGCGCGAAACCATTGAAGTGGGCGTGTCCTTGCACATCCTGGTGCCGACACTGCAATGCGCACATTCCTGCCAGTACTGTCAGGTCAGCCGCGCGTTGGACTCCACAGGCTTCGAGATGACTCCGGACATGCTGGATGCAGCGTGCGATGCCGTCTTCGAAAGCCCGAGCCAGGTTCTGACTGTGGAGTTCCAGGGCGGAGACCCCTTGATTCGATTCGACCTCGTTCAGCGTGCTATCGAGCGAATCACCCGACGAAACCGAATCGAAGGGCGCCGCATTCAGTTTGTCGTGGCCTCGACTCTGCACCAGCTAAATGTGAAGATGTGCGAGTTCTTCAGCGAACATGCTGTGGTGCTATCGACCAGCATCGACGGACCGCCGGCCCTTCACAATAAGAACAGACCTATTCCAGGGCGTGACGCTTACGAACGCACAGTGGCGGGCATTGCCATGGCACGCAAACACATCCATCCTGGATGCGTATCAGCGCTGATGACGACCACGAAGGCATCCCTGGCGATGCCGGAGGCCATCATCGACGAATACGTTCGACTAGGCTTCGATGAAGTGTTTGTTCGACCGCTGGCAAATCATGGATTCGCCATGCGCAACGCTGCCCAGCTGGGCCATGCCCTCGAGTCCTTCTTCGGCTTTTACACCCGCTGCCTTGATCGGGTCCTGTGGTGGAACCAACAAGGCGTTGCGCTCAGGGAAGCGGCGGCAGCTGCATGGCTGAATAAGCTGCTTTCGCCCTTTGACTCAGGCTATGTTGACCTGCAAAGCCCAACGGGCGCAGGTAGTGCCGTGCTGGTCTACAACTACGATGGCTTCGTCTATCCCAGCGACGAAGCGCGCATGTTGGCCGAAACAGGCAACGCCTCTCTTCGGCTGGGACGTATAGGCGAGCCGCTGCGCAAACTGGAGGCCAGCGAGGTTGTGCAGCATCTGCGGGCACAAAGCGATGGGGAGGCGCGGACCGAATGCGCGAATTGCCCGTACCACACGTCTTGTGGACCGGACCCGGTTGAAGCGCTTGCCTGTGGCAGCAGTGTGACCGTGCACGAGAGCGGCCATTGCCGTCGCTCCACCTGGATGTTTCGGCATTTTCTTGACCGGGTCGATCGGGCCGAAACAGATGGTGATGAGGACTTTCTCGACCTGGCCTATGCCTGGGCACGCCGCGAGCATCCGAAGCGTGCCAACCGGACGAAGCCCGTCGCTGCATCGCTGTCGCTACCGCAACGCCAGCCAGACAGCGGCATGCGCCAAGGGTTGAAGACCAGCCAATTCAAGGGAATCACCGTGTGCTGGTCGGACGAGGCGGAAAACTGAGATGCGCCAAGTCCCGCTCCAGTACCTCGGCTTCGACAGCCCGTTATGGTCATCGCGCTTTCACGGCCCTCGCTTGATTGCCTGCGTGACCCCTGCGAGCAATCTTGCATCTCAATGGCAACCCGACCTGAACTACATCGTGCCGGTCAGGGGAGACAGTGATCGTGCCACGCTGCTTGCGATCCAGCGGGCCGGAGTCACCAACTTGATCGCAGCGCAGTTGACGTCCGAAGGCGTGCTGACGGGGCCAGTGCTCGTAGTCGATCCGTCACTGCTGGAGTCCGGTGACGTGGTGGCCCTGGAACCTCACCGCCGACATGCCGAAGTGCTGATGCGTCAAAGTGACCAGCACCACACAGTGTTCCTGACGAACCGCTGCAACAGCCGCTGCCTGATGTGTTCGCAGCCACCCACAGAAGTAGATGATTCGTGGCGGGCGCAAGAGGCAATCGAACTCATTCAGCACATGGCTTGGTCGCCTCCGGTGATTGGGTTCACAGGTGGCGAGCCGTTGCTGCTCGGAGCCTCGCTGCGAGATGTCCTGACGGCCACAGCCGACAATCACCCGCACGCAAGCATCGAGGTGCTGACCAACGGTCGATTAGCCTCGGATGAGGCCTATGCGAGAGACTTGCTTGCCGGACTTCCGCGGAGGGTTTGCTGGATGGTGCCCCTGTATGGACACGCACCTTTCTTGCACGACCATGTGGTTCAGGCTCAAGGGGCATTCGATGAAACCCTGCTTGGCTTGCTCAACCTCCAACGGCACGCTCAGCTGGTCCAGCTTCGGATAGTCCTGATTCGCCCCGTGCTCGAGATCCTCCCTGCGTTGGCGGACTTCATTGCAGGCAATCTGCCCTTTGTGCGTGAGGTTGCTCTCATGGGATGCGAGCCGGTCGGCTACGCACTGGCCAATCGGGATGAATGCGAGGTAGACCTCGGTGAGTGGCAGAAAGAGATCAGGGCAGCGGTGCGAAGGCTCCAGCGGGGCGCCGTGCCTGTCATTCTGATGAACATGCCGCTTTGTGGCCTGAGCCCTGAGCTGTGGCCCTTCGCGCACCGCAGCATCTCGGACTGGAAGAATACCTACGCAGAGGCGTGTGGGCCTTGCCTAGTGAAGCGCGATTGCTGTGGGCTGTTCGCCTGGCACGAGCGGGGATGGACGCCCAATGTCCTGAAGCCTGTGCTGCACGATTTTCATCAAGCGGAGACAAGCCCATGAAGAAGCTTCGCCCCCTGCAGTGGTTCATCGCCAGCATCCCGCTGCTGACATTCAGGTCTCAGGCTGCCGTGCCACCGCCCATGCCAACACCAGCGCCCGAGCCGCAGGATCCGGTCAAGTTGCGTGCGCTGAACCTGCCAGGGGAAAACCTGTTCGCCGGGCACCGGTCGCATTCTTCCCATGGATCGCACCGCTCCAGCAGCGGCGGAGGCTATTCCGTACCCAGTCCTCAGCCGGCACCTGTGCAACGTGCCGTACCAGCACCAGCGCCTGCGCCTTACTACGCGCCCACGCCATCGCCCGCAGCGCCGCAGCGCCTTGTCCCCAGTGGGTCGAACCAGCCGGTGGATCCTGGCCGACCGGCCGCAGTGACGCCGCAGCCTGCGCCCGCTCCAACGCCACCTGCGATGACGCTCAGTGAGAAGCGCCGATTGCAGATCATGCGCGTGCAGATCGCGTTGACCTCGCTGGGCCTGTATTCAGGTTCAGTCAGCGGTGAATTGACGAACGAGACCAAGGAAGCGATCAAGCGGATTCAGATCGTCAAGGGCTTGCCCGATACGGGTCAGATGACCACCGAAACACTCAACGCCCTTGGTGTACCCGCGGTGCAGTGAGGTCGCAGCAGCCTACATCATGAAGATCAAGACACTGCGTCGCTGGCGCTGGTCATTGCATCTGGTGATCGCAACTTGTCTGGTCTTTATTGTTGCGGACAAGTACTTGTGGCCTTGGGCCATGTGGCGCATGCATGCCGATGAGTACAGGCGTCTTGTGGTTGACTGCGACCAGGCGATGCACGATGAAGTCGTGTTACGCGACTCCCCTCAGATAGCTGGTACCAGCACCGAAGCCACCAGGCTTCTGAATATCTCTGGTGCCGTGAGTCTGACGGTCTGCCACGACTACGACAAGCTGCGCAAGCAACTGCTGATTGCAGGTGTCAGCGAGCATCGCTTGGCGCTGCTGGGCCTGGAAGGCCTGGAGGTGGAAAGGATACCGGTGAGCCGCATGGTCGAACCCCATCGTATGCCGCGGTTCTGAGGACGTGCGGATTGCCGGCGAGAGTCATGACACAGATTGCTGCAGGGATCCTTCGAGTCGCATTGGTGTTGGCAAGCTGGGGCCCAGGTCTTCCCATGGCTCAGGGCATGACAGACGACCGCCTGCTTTCGAAGGTAATCCAGGCATACCAGGTCAAGCCGCTGCAACCTCGGTCGATATCGATGGGGCCGAAAGAGGTGCTGGGTCAGGCCTTGTTCTTCGACCCCATCTTGAGCGGCCCCAGAGCTATCAGCTGCGCGACCTGCCATGTGCGAAGTAAAGGGGCTGGAGATGGCTTGCCTGCTGCCGTCGGATTGGGTGCCCATGGGGTAGCCGATGAACGTCTGGCTGCGTCTGATGCCTTCCTGGTCCCTCGCAATGGCTTGCCGTTCTTCAATCGAGGTCGGCCCGAGTTCAGGACGCTTTTCTGGGATGGTCGAGTGCAACTAGGGCCTGACGGCAAGTTCGAGACACCTCTTGGACACAAATTGCCCTCTGGCTTTGAAAGCCTGCTCTCGGCCGCGGCGGTCTTTCCACTGGTCGAGCCCGACGAGATGCTGGGTCGATCAGAAGAGAAGAAGTCCAACGCAAGCAAGTATCACCAGGAGTTGCTGGAGGACACCGACGCGGAGTCGAACGACTTCCAGAAGCGCACGCTGGTCGTCTTCGATCGATTGGTGGCCAGGCTGGTGGGCAGTCCCAACAAGTCAGCCACAACCACACAGGAGAAGTATCGCAAGCTCTTCGCGGCGGCATATCCTGGCGTGCCCGTGGAAGCTATCCGCATTGCCCATGTAGGCAACGCGCTGGCGGCATATATCGGTGCTGCGTTCGAATTGCAGCCTGCGCCCTGGGATCAGTATGTCTCCGGCGATCTTCGTGCGATCTCCGCCGAACAGAAGCGGGGCGCACTGCTCTTCTACGGCAAGGGCCGTTGTGCCGTTTGTCATTCAGGAACGCAGTTCAGCGATCTCGACTTCCATGGTCTCGCGGTACCGCAACTGTCCGTGGGCAAACACGGCGCGTTCCTCGATTACGGTCGCGCGGGAGCAACGAGCCGCGGCGTGGATCGATTCAAGTTCAGAACACCACCGCTGCGAAATGTCAGCGATACAGGCCCTTGGGGTCACAACGGGGTCTTTACGAATCTGCCGCAGGTCATCGAGCACCATTTCAATCCTGTTCCCGCGTTGTACAAAGCACAGCAGTCTCATCCTGAGACCTCGCAGCATGCCGGACGCTTGCTGTCGCAACGGTCCCCGTTGCTTGGGGAGATGTCGCCGCTATCGCCCAGCGAAGTGCGACAGCTCCTGTCGTTCTTGCAATCATTGCGATCGCCAACGGTTATGCCAGATTCGATAGCGCTGCCGAAGTCAGTACCCTCTGGTGACAACCAGTTCATCGTGCGCTGATCAGCTCCCATGAGACGCTGCACGGACGGTAGTTGTCGAGCCAGAGCATGGGTCTGGGTCGTGGCACTTCTGTGCGCGGTCGCAGCATGGCGACCAGCGTTCGCCGACACGCTGACGGGACAGGTCATTGCCGTTAGCGACGGTGACACGATCGGGGTGTTGGATGCACAGCGCGTCACCCACCGTGTACGCCTGGCTGGCATTGACGCCCCAGAACTTGGGCAGCCATTCTCGCAGCGATCCAAGCAGCACTTGGCAGGCCTGGTGCACGGCCGTGAGGTGCACGTGGAGTGGAACAAGCTCGATCGCTATGGGCGGATTGTCGGCAAGGTCATCGCCGACGACCTGGACGTGTGCCGAGAGATGGTCGCGGCCGGCCTTGCATGGCACTACAAGGCTTACCAGCAAGAGCAACCGTTGGAAGACCGGAAGACCTACAACGCTGCCGAAGATGCCGCGCGGGAGGGGCAACTGGGATTGTGGTCGGAACCTCAGCCCGTGCCGCCTTGGGAGTACAGGGCGTGGCGGCGAGGTCAGTCGCTCCAATTGGACCGGTAGGCAATCAAACTCTTCCGCGCCGCCCGGGCCGCCGGCGACAACTTCGCGGGCGGCAAGTGGCGCACGACTAGGCAAATTCGCCTCGCCTCCCGCCTCAAGAAAATCCTGCTCGTGTCAACCTGATGCGCGGAGATGACGCCGGCACTTCTCCTTGAGCGCGATCTTCGGCATGAGGCAGCTTGGCGGGATGTCCTGATGTAGGCTAGACGTTGCATGCCCAGCGAAAGGTCGGATCGGACTAGAGCACGCGGCTTGGGACCTCCTTCGCATAAGACCCTTTCGCTGCATCCCAATGGGTGGGGTGCGGGTACTGCTGAGTAACCGCGGTTTGCCGTAGAGCTGCCGTCGACGTCCCGGGATTAAAGGACAACTGCCGCTGCAAAGCGTGCCACGGTAGAACTTGGGCGGCGGCCTACGTCAGGCGCTGCTTGTGTGGAGCCTGCGTCTCGCGCCCGCGGAATTTCAAGGGCTTGTAGCCCGACGATCCCAGGGCAGCAGTTACCGCTTGCGCGACGAGACCGGCGGGTCTGGGATGTGCTCGAACAACTCGCCAACGCCCACACCGAAGTAGGCGCACAGCTTCTCTATCGAGTCCAGGTCGACGCGGGTCGCGGTCTCGTCGTATAGGAGCGTGACCGTGTTGCGATGCAGACCGGTGTCGCGTGCGACGTCGGCGATCCTGAGCTTTCGCTCGCCCATCAGGCGGGATAGATGGCACCTCAGCATGTCGCTTCCAAAGAAAAAATGTCATCCAAGGCGACAAAACGCCTTGACGAATGACGTTCTGCGAGCGAGAATGTCATTCAGGGCGACAAAACAACCAGCGGAATGGAATTTTGTCGATCACATTGTCAACCGATTGCGGAGGTGCACCAAGTGCCGGATACCACCTACCTGACCACAGACGAACTCGCGGCTCGCATCAAGTACGACGTTCGAACAATCCGGGAGCGACTCAAGGACAGCGTGCTGCTCGAGGGCACGCACTACGTGCGGCCGTTTGGGGGGCGAAAGATCCTGTTCGTCTGGGAAGCCATCGAACGTGACATGCGTGCGATGGCCGGCGTCGAGCGAGTGGCGATCCCTCTGGCAAACGGCGGGGTGCTCCATGGGTAGCGTGCGCGCCCGTGGAGACACGGGCCTACTGTTTTTCGACTTCCGCTACGAGGGCCGGCGCTGTCGCGAGCAGACCCTGCTGCCGGATAGCCCCGCGAATCGCAAACGCATGGACAAGGTGCTCGTGCAGATCGAAGCGCAGATCAAGGCCGGCACGTTCGACTATGCGGCGACTTTTCCTAGTAGCAAGCAGAGCCAGCGTGCCCCGGACTCGGTAGTCGTCGCGCCTAAGGCGGCGGCCGTTCCCATCGCGGCTGCGGTGGCGGCCACGGTGTCACCGACGCCCACCTTCCGCACCTTCGTCGCCACCTGGCTCTCCGAGCACGAAGTCGAGTGGCGCCGCTCGCACATCAAGGTGCTGAAGTCTACGCTCGACGGCCACCTCCTGCCCGCCTTCGGCGACAGGACCGTCGGCGCGATCACCAAGGCCGAGTGCCTCGCGTTCCGCGCCCAACTCGCCACCAAACCCGGCCGCACCGGAGACAAGCTCAGCAACAAGCGTATCAACGGCGTGATGGGCGTGCTGAGCCAGGTGATGGCCGAAGCTGCAGACCGTTACGGCTTCGTCTCTCCCTGTTCCACCGTCAAGCGCCTGAAGGTCAAGAAGTCCGACGTCGACCCCTTCACGCTCGACGAAGTGCAGAAGATCCTCGCAACGGTCCGCGCCGACTGGCGCGACTACTTCACTATCCGCATCTTCACCGGCATGCGCACCGGCGAGGCCCACGGCTTGAAGTGGAAGTACGTGGACTTCGAGCGCCGCCTCATCCTCATCCGCGAGACCTTCGTGCTCGGCGAGGACGACGAGACCAAGACCGACAGCAGTCTGAGGGACCTCCAGATGTCTGGGCCCGTGTATGAGGCACTGCAACGCCAGTACGCGGCGACGTCCAAGATCAGCGAGTACGTCTTCTGCAACCGCGAAGGCCACCCGATCGACAACAAGAACTTCAGCGACCGCGTGTGGTACCCGCTGCTGCGCCACCTCGGTCTCAAGGCGCGTCGCCCCTATCAGATGCGCCACACCGCCGCGACGCTGTGGTTGGCCTCGGGCGAGGCGCCTGAATGGATTGCCAATCAGATGGGCCATGCTAATAGCCAAATGCTATTCACGGTCTATAGTCGATTTGTCCCCAACATGACCCGCCGCGACGGATCGGCCATCGACAGGCTGCTCGCCACGCGGTTCGCCACGGGCAACAGTGCCCCCCAGGTGCAGGACACCAGCCACGGCGGCGGCAAGGCACCCGCCGCCAATGACGGCGGCCACCCGGCCCAGCCGCCGCCGCTGGAGCGGCTGGCCGCCTGATCGACAGGCCGGCGGTCCAGCCCAGTCTTCCTAACCAGCTCCACACGCGCCGACCAGTTTCGGCGCGCTGGCGGAGCACTGTCTCCAGCAAACCAATCGATTGCAGATGCCCAGGCGGCGACAGCAGGGACCTCGCACGCCCGTCGCACAGGTAACAGCTCACCAGGATGACCATGACGCGCTTCCCTTCCAATCCCCCCGGCCGCCACCCGGTGTCCGTCACCACCACCGAGAGCGCCCACGTCGTCTGGCTGCGGCTCGCCTTCTCGGGCCGGAACGTCGACGCGGCCAAGCACATCGACGAGCGGCTCCGGGCCCGCCTGCACCGATCCGGCCTCGGCTGCTGCATCACCGGCACCCGCCTGACGCTCATGGGGCAGCTGCGCGTCGTAACGCCGACCGACTGGACCGACGTGATCGGCTGGCTCCTGTGTCAGCCCGAGGTGGTCTTCGTGGCCCGCGAGTACCCCATCACCCGGAGGTCGCATGGCCAGCCCAAGTAAGCGTTCCATGCGCCTCAATCCCGCGGCTCGCGAGGATGTCCAGTGCTTCGCACTGACGCTGGAGACCGCCCCCGGACTGCCATACGCCGAATGCCGGCAGCTCGAGCGGTACTTGGAGGACTACGCCGAGGCGCACGGCCTGCAGCTCCTGGGGCACCAACTGCGCCAGCTCGTCTGCGCACCGGATCGTCCCGTCAGCGTCAACGACCAAGTGGCCCTGATTGACTGGGTTATCGATCTTCCGGGCCTGATTGCCGTGCGGCTCGGGCCGATCGTGCCGATGTCCGATTCGCCTCAGGCGCCGGAGGAGGGCGTGGACGAAGACGCCTTCGTCCAGGCCCGCGCCGGCGACATCGCGCTCATCGGTCTCACGCTGCTGTACCGCTGCGGTCGGATCGCACCGAGCCTGTACCTGCAGATCCTGGGCGGTTATGTCCGCCCGGCCTCGACGCACTGAAGGAGAGAGACGATGAACCACTTCGGAGCCCCGGCACCAGCCCGCGCCGATCTCGCCAGCGTATACGTCCTGGTGCGCCACGACCGGCGCCGCTTCAAGCTCGGTTGGGCTCGGAACCCGATGCGCCGAGCGCGATGCCTCGTTGAATTCCAACGCGGTGAGCTCGATCTTGCCGCCTCCCGCGCGATCTGGTTGCCCACCCGGCCGCGCGCTGAACAGGTGGAGCGCTCGCTGCACAAGACGCTGGCCCCGTACAGCGTAGAACCCGATCACCAAGAAGACGGCAACCGGGAGTGGTTTGCCGGACACGCGCAAGACAGGGCCCTGCGCATGCTTGGCCAGATGCCGCTGCAGTACGAGAGTGCGCTCACCGCGCGGGTGCTGCCGTTGACCATGGCCGTTGCGCCCGCGGACGCGGTATGCATCGAGACTGGCCCGCAGGACACCTGGTGGCGGCTGGAAGACCTGCTGGCGCGCCTGGCAATGCACTGTCCGGTGTCAGTTCGAATCGACGTCTACGGGGTACCGGTTCTGGCGTTCCTTGGCATGCGGCGACACACGGCACCTGACTTTGCCGAACTCCGCAGTGCCGCGCTGGACAGCGAGAGCTACCAGTGCTGGAGCGAGGGCAGGCCGCGGGCCTTCGTGCAGACGATCGCTTGGCAGGGCGACGACCTGGTGCTGACCTTCACGGCGATGCGGGAAATCGAGCGCTGGGACGAAGGGCTCGAACTTGTCGGCCAGGTCAGGGGCCTGCTGGCGCGCCTGCGCCGCGTGGCGCCGCTGAGGGGGTTCGCATGAGCCACTGCGAGGCGCCCGACCGGATGTGGTGGCGTGCTCTTCAGCAGGGCCGCAGAAGAGGGTCAGCCGACCCGTCCACGCGAAAGCCTCGCCGTCCGAAGCGGCGCCTTGCGTGGCACCGCGGGCACGCCGAACAGCGCCGGGACCGGCACACCCAGGCTGACCGCCAGGGCATGAATCATGGTCAAGGTCGGGTTCGCCTGGCCGGTCTCGATGCGGCTGACGTAGGTGCGGAACAGGCCGCAACGCTCTGACAGGTCGTCCTGCGTCATCCCGGCGGCAAGACGCAGTTCACGGACTCGAGCGCCAAAGGCGCGCTGGGGCGAGACAGGCACCAGCGCACTGTCGTGGAAGTACACTCATTCATACACACACTAATTCGCACATTTGAAGCCGCGGAGGATAGGCCTCCGAGGCGTTCAGGAGGGACACTCGAATGAAGACAAGGATGACCGCATACGTTGTCGGCGTGCTGCTGGCGGGTTGCGCCGCCACCACACCGACGCGCGAAACCAGCGTCGGCTACGTCATCTACGACATCCAGGCCGGTCCGCAGACCAGCGCTGCCAAGATCGCCGAGGCGATCAAACTAGCGCTGCAGAAGAACACCAGCCGCGTGCAGATCACCAACGGCATCCCGCTGTCGCCGCTGCCGGAGAAGGCACCCCGGTTCCAGCTGGTGTCGCCCCTCAAGGGCAGCAATCTCGGTGCGCTCGCGGCTGCGTCCGGGCAATCGCTGCAGGTCCCCACGTGCGACGGTGCGACGCTCACGGTCAATGCACGCGACAGCTCGATGTCGCGTTACGGCGAGGCCACGACCTTCTTCGCCTGCCTGATGCCCTACCAGGGCGGCTACAGCCTGAACATCTACACGACGTTCACCAAGGCCTCAGGCGCCATCAACGCCGCGACCCTGGGCGCGACGATCATGCGACCCTTCGTGGGCGACTCGGCGCAGTTCATCCCGCGCACGATCGGGCAGATTGTCGAGGGGGTGCAGCAGACCGGCGCGACGGTCAAGCTGGTCGAGGCTTATCCGTCCTGAGCGGCGGTGGCAGGGAGCGAACGTGCGGCGGCCCCTCAACGGCCTGGCTGTCGACCTGACGCCCGAGGCGTTCATCGGGGCCTGTGTCACACATGCCGCCGGTGCGAGCCTCGCTCGTCGGTCAGACGATTCCTGTGACAGCCGCACCCCCAGCGCCGTAGCATCGCCGACGCTGCGGCCGCAGCGCTTGCCTTAGTTCCACTCGAATTCAGTACGCCTCGTTGCAGCTGCCGGCGCATTGGTGATGACGCGTCGGTTCCTATTCGTTGCAGACGATTCGATACCGGACCCCTGCGCGATCAAACGTGGAGCGCACCGCTGCGAGGAAATAGAGAAACTGGAGGTGGCGCTGGTCCGTGCTCGTGAGGGTGTCCAATGCGGCATTCCGGCTCAGGAGGCCGCCAGTGAGCACGATGACCTCCTTCTTGTAGGTTGGATCCGCGAGTACCCTTAAGAGCGACGCATGTGCCTCGGCAGGCGTTGGAGCAGGGCTTGACTTGGTGACCTTGGAGACTATCCGCGGCTTGGTGATAACCGCTTTCCCGGCATCTTGAAGGACAACGTCCCAATCGCACTCCCACTTGTCTGAGAACGGGAAGTCGCGGCGGCTGGAGCCCGCGAATGCCAGACTGGCGACAGCTTGCCGCGTGACATCCTGGAGCTTGCGCGCGGAGACCCCCGCGGATCCGACAGCTGCCTTGCCGTGCACCATCAGCACGCGTCGACCAACGGGATCAATCCCATAGAAGTCGGCTGTCTCATCGGTCCGATCATCGCAAATGACCGTCGCACACTCTTGAAGATCTTTCGCAAGCTGAACATTGCCTGCAGCCGATCCGTTAATCCACCCGTACACGAGGCCAAACAGCGTCTTCGTGTCCCAGTCGGCAACCGTTGTCAGACGGGTATCTCCCTTCTCGCTCACCACTGCATCGACCGCCTTACAGGTCTCGAGGATCGACATAAGTGCTTCGTCAATCTTCGGCATGTAGAAGTGAGACTTCGAATACACGACGCCACGCTCGGACGTGACGATCCGAAACGACTGCTCCTGGTTAATGAGCCGTGTCAACGAGGTCGAAAGCGGTCGGCCAAAGGCAGTGCCGTCGGCTTCAGACTCTGTTCCGCCGGTTGATGCGTCTGAATTGACCACCGCGTCATTGAGGGTAGGGCTGGAAATCGCATAGCGACCGGTCGACGGGATGGCGGCCTTGTAGATGTACTTGATCTCGACCTCGTGCGGGCCGAAAGTGAAGGCATACCTTGGCGGTTGCGTGGGATCGGTGTTGCGGTTGGTAATCTCGCAGCACGTGTCATACGTTAAGAGCTCCTTGACCCCATCCCCATCCCAGACACGCTCTTCCCGTGTTTCGGTGGCAGTCTCCAAGAGCTCCCATAGGTCGAGCAGGATTGACTGAGGAACGCCCCTAATCTCGTCAAGGGGGGGCACCTCGATTGCAAATCGGTCGAAGTAGCCGTGCGGCAAGACGTGGTCATTAGCCATCGTATTGCCGACAACTCGTGCCCACTCCACATAGTCCTTGATCGGCAGATGCTTGTTGGTGGCGTCGGCAACGCTGGAGCGGGACAGCGACAGCCGGCGGCGCGCTGACCTATTGCCGAGTTGACCGAAGCCCCGAATGGACGTCGGCACTTGGCTGGTCTCTGCCAAGTCAAAGTAGCTGTCGTCGAGGGCATGCTTTCGGACGCTGATGGATCGCAGGCCCAACTCGCTCGTATCCATGCCGCTTGCGACCGTCTCGACGATACGCGTGGCATTGGCTGGCGGAGTGGCGCCGGCCGGAGGTCGGGCGAACAACCGCTTCAGTTCCACGGGCTCTGGGCTTAGCAGGCCCAGGCGGTTGTGGTCGATGCAAAGGCCCTCGGTGTCAAGCAAGAAGATGTAGCGGCCTGACCGGACGATAGACATGACGCCAAGCCGCCACTCAGGAATATGGTGACTTGCCAGATAGGGGGAGTTGTCCCAAGCCAAGTACCGAATCAGGCGAACATCCCGATAGATGGCGCCGGCCGGCGCCGACACCGCGGCGATGTCGAAGCGCTCTTCAAGTTCCATGGCCTCGCAGCATGCGGTCTGGAGTTCGTCCAGAAGCTTGTCCGAGATCGCGTTGGTCTCGTGTTTGTGCACGTTTCGGACTCGGCACACCACGGCCCGTCGAGGGAGGACGAAGGCCGACATCGTCGGGCTCTCGTCGAGGAGATGCCCCCCCTTGAACTCACCCGCGATGTACTGGACCGCTGGGGCGGTGCGCTTCACCGACGCGATCAGCTGCGTTTCGGCGATGAAGGCAATGTCAGACCGCTTAGCTGCATACTCTTCGTAGGCAAGATACTCAGCCCAACGGCGCTGGGTCTGTTCGGCCACCGTTGGCGCCCCCTCGTATCGGTCAAGACGCTTTGAGCTACCACGAATGAACGCGACTTGTCCCGTTGTGTCGCTCAAATCAGGGCGCCGGATGGCGCGTCCGACCTGCTGCACGACCTGGCGGGCATTCCCGAGGCCGTCGTAGAGCCAGATCTCAACGAAGGTGCTGTCGTCGATGCCCTCCATGAGCTTGGACTGGTGCATCCAAACACGGGCGTTCTGAGCTGCCACGTTCCCCTCTGTCTGCCGAACCTGACTGAAGCGAAGTTCCTTGAGCTGTTGCCTCTGCGTGCGAGTCAGGCCCTTGAGGTCGCGGCAATCGAGTTCGTCCTTGCCCTGATACGCGTCGTGAATGAGTACAGCGGCCACTCCCTTCCCCTTGGCGAAGAAGGCTCGCTGCAGCGCCTTGAGTGAAGCAAACGTCCCGGCATGAACGATCGCCTTCTTTCCAGCGGGTAGATTGCTGAGGGTCTCGGCGAACTCGTCGACGAAGCTTTGCGCGTTGTATCCGGACGCCTTCGCGGCTGCAGACCTACGACTCGCAGCGCCGCCTGGCGATTTGCCCGAGCTAGAGGCTACGGGCGGCGCGAACTCGACCTTCCTGATGAGCCCTTCCTCCACGGCTTCCTGCCACGGTAGGTTGAACACGAAGTTGCCGTCAATCTCGAAGAACTTGTAGTCGTTTCGGTAAGGAGTCGCCGAGAAGATGATCGTCGGCTTACCAATTGCCCGCACAGCCTGTGCCCACGAATACGCTGGCTCGTGATGCCCTTCGTCGACGATGACCAGGTCGACCGACTTCAGATAGTCCTGGAACGCCTCTAGGCACTCTTCGGGCGTCTTGCCATCTTCAAGTGCTTGAAGGCTGCTCGCGACCGGTCGAGCTTCTTTGCCATACATCGACCGGTGTGGCGGTGCCTTGATGCCAAGGACCAGGTGCAGCGCGTTGAATGTGGATACCAAAATCTGCCGGTCTTGGTTTCTTTCCTTCCAGATCTTTGCGTATTCTTCTGCCTCCAGCACCCGGACCGGCGCCATCTTGCCGCTCTTGATGAGTGCGCTGAGATCGTCGATCTCCGGCTGTGATAGGTTCTCGTGCAGATTGCAGTCGTGGTAAACGCCGCTGACTGAGCGACTCCAAAAGCGGAAGCTAAGGTCGTACTTCAATTGATGCACGAGCCCGGCGCGAGGTGTCAGAATCAACACCTTCTTGACGAGCGTTGAAGTGCAGGCCAGCGTGGCGATGACACCCGTCTTGCCCGTGCCCGTGGGCATCTTGATCAACGCCGCCTCCCGAGGCGCATTCGCGGAAGCGTGCCGTCGCGAGGCAATGTATGCGTGCGCCAAGGCGACAGCCCGTCGTTGGGGCGTCCAAAGTCCCTGTTTGGGTCTGTAAGCGCCCTTGGCACCTTTGCGCCAAAAGCCGACCTTGTCGAGTTCCACCATCGCCTGCGCATAGGTCTTGGCTACCATCGAGCGATCGGCCGCAGGGACCGTCAACGTGACGACGCCGCCCGTTGACCTTTCTGTCCCTGGCGCGGTCAGTTCGTCCAGAGTCTGAACCGAGCGCGGATTGACGCTTCGCGGCTTTGAAGCCAAGTTTCCCTCCGATCTTGAATGTCACTGCAGGTGCAAAATTTGCACTGTTTGCTACGCGAAGCCGAAGCCCGGATCCGCTCTGACTCTTACGTCGAACGTCCACATTCTGGCAAGCAACGCGTCTGAAAGACCGGCGGCAGCCTGGATCGATCTTACGCATCCGGTGAGATGGTTCGGATGACTGCGACATCTACGGGCCCAACCACTTAGCGCGGGAGTGCAGCGCTCCCTTTGGTCGTCAGGGCCGACTTCCGCACTGTGCAAAGCGTACAGCCGCCTGACGTCGGCATACGCGACCAAGGGCCGCGTAGCGACAGGGGGCGCGGGAGCAACGAGTCGTGCATGATGCAAACGGCGAACAACTATGCCACGCTGTGGCCAGGACGCTGAAGTGCCCCTTGCCTTACCCGTTTGAGTGAGCGTGAGGCGGCCGAACTCATCATCTCAACTCTGTGTTTAAGCCTGGGCCCTCAAGATGGATGCCATCCAGACATTTGCCGATGCAATTGCGGCCGGAACTTCAACTTCCGACAAGCAAATGCTTGACGCCATGCGTGGCATCTTCGGAGAGCGCTATCACAAGCGCTCTGGCCATCAACTGGACTACGAGCGCCCGCCCTTCATCCGCAACGCCTATGGCAAGGGTGGCGTCGAGACTGAGCACATTGCGTATGCGGGGTTCATCAACCCGGACAACCCTCCCAGCGGCCCCTACGGGGGTACCAGTTTGGTTTGGTTTCCGCGGGACGAAGGTTGTCTGATTGACTTCGGAATTGGCACACGAGGTCTGAGCCCCGACGAGGGAATCCTTACCCGCCCCGGCCATCGGCGGCGCATAGCCAGCCTCCGTCGGTACCTGGTCAGCAAGGGTGTATCGGTCGCCTGGGCCCGACAGGATCCCGCCACCATTGGAGTGCCGGTTCCGGATCTGATCACCAGGCAGCTTCCGGCCTGGGAGCCAGTTTTCAAGCGCTACAGCAACGAGCTGTACTGCCTAGCCGTGGTACCCAAAGACGACCCTGCCAAGGCACGAATGGTCGTACAGGCTTTCCTGGACCTCTACGCCTACGAGCGCGGCTGGGAAGTCCTGAAGAGCGCGCAGGAGGAGTTCCGCCAGTTCATTGCGAGTCTCAATGCCATGTGGCTCTCAACGCCCAGTGCTACGGAAATCGCAAGTCTCCTGGGGAGTCGCCGGTTCGTTGTACTAGAAGGCCCACCGGGCACAGGCAAATCGCGTGTAGCAGAACAGATCCTGCGCGAAACGTATGCCAGCAACGGCCTGATCACCCAGTTTCACCCCTCGACGACCTACGAGGACTTCGTCGCTGGGCTGTCTCCGGACGTGGCGGACACCAATCTGCGATTCACCGCACGGGCCGGCCATCTGTTGGAGGCCGCGGCCATGGCGGCCGAGAGGCCAGCTTTGCTTGTGGTGGATGAAATCAATCGTGCCGACCTCGGTCGTGTCCTGGGAGAGGCCATCTATCTGTTCGAGGCCGATTCCGGTGCGCCGCGCTCGGTCCGTTTACCGCACGCGATCGCCGGGTCGCAAGATTTCACGCTGCCTTCACGCCTGCACGTGCTCGCGACGATGAACACTGCAGACCGCAGCGTGGCGCGCATGGACTTGGCAATACGTCGGCGCTTCGCCTTTGTGACGATGATGCCCGACCGTGGCGTCGTTCAGACCCACAGCACGCCCACCGGCTTGGAACTCTTCGACGCGCTCTCTGATGTTTTCCTCGAGTTCGCTCCCGATGATGCCTTGGCGCTCCTTCCGGGTCACTCCTACTACATCGTGTCGGACCGAGACGAGGCAGCGTTGCGCACGCGCCTACGTCACGAGCTCTTGCCACTTGTCGATGACTACATTCGTGAGGGCTACTTGGGCCCGGCGACTGGAGCGCTGCACGCGGTGCGCAATCGCATTGCCGATGTGGCCCATGCTGACGGCGCTTGAACGTGGTCGCTGGTCGCGGTAGCGTTCGTCCGGCACGTCCGCGCCGCGGGCGTCTGCTGAGTGCAAGCGTCCACCTGAGCGCGGCACCGCACTCCAGTACCCTGCTGCACGGTAGCGACTGCGGGGCCCCCATCGTTGTGGATCCGGCTCCATACATCGCTGCGGCGCGCGAGCCCGGTTGGGGGGCTTACCTGGATGGGTTCATGTCCAGGAACCGGGTCGCCCTTCAGGCCCTGGAACTGGAACCCCGAGTTGTCTCCGGGCGGGATGGCATTCGCCTTGAACTTCACCCTGGACTCCGCGCAGGCGCAATTCCACTGAGATCGGCAGTCACCGGACAAGTGACTGGCGGCGTCGTCATCAACCCGCGCTTCGGTTGGCCAGGGGTCGGTCAAGTGCTGGCGGCCACTGGCTGGGGCAGTGGCCCCGAGTTTCTGAGCCTGCCACTGGTGCCCGGCAGTGGTCGCGAGGTGCCGCCGTGGGTTCTCGCTGGGCCGGTGCTGCGCCGAATGGCAGACCTTCTAGCTCATCTTCGGCCCGGGTACCGTGAGCGCCAAGAGGTACGCAACCATCCTCGCGGACAGATCCAGTGGCAAACCTACCTGACGCGCCAACTGCCGGCGGGACGCTGGCACCACTTGCCCTGTCGTTTCAGCGAACTCGACACAGATTCCAGACTTCGAGAGGCGGTTCGATGGACGCTGGAACGCCTGCGAGGAGATCTGGGTGCCGCAGGTGGCTCTGACCCTGTTGCGCTGTCACTGATCGCCCAAATCGTGGGCCTACTTGAGCATGTCGTTGATGTACCAGCACGCCGGCCGCAACGTCGGGAGCTCGAGGGCGACCTCGGTGGGAGTGCCATGGAGTCCATTGCGCTTCGAGAGGGTCTGCGCGCGATGGGATGGATCGTCGACGAGCGCGGCCTCGGCGGAGGTCGAACATCCGATGGCTTGGCTTGGACCCTGCCGCTCGAGCAACTGTGGGAGCGCTACGTCGAACGTCTGGTTCGCCGCGAAGCCGGACTAACGGGTGGCCGTGTGCGAGTGGGCCGATCGGGAGAGACGACGGTTCCCTTGGCCTGGAGCGCTTCTGGACATAGAGCCCTGGGCCATCTGGTACCCGACTTTGTGGTTCATCGACCAGACGGCATTGAGATCATTGACGCCAAGTACAAGTCGCACTTTGCAGAACTGGACGCGACTCGGTGGCATGGGTTGGCAGAGGACATTCAGGCCTCGATGCGGGCGGACATCCACCAAGTGCTGGCCTATGCCGCGACCAGTGGCTCGGCGGAGAAGATTCGCGCTACGCTGATCTATCCGGTCCGGCGCGATCTGTTTGAGGAACTGGAGCAAGTCGGTCGCACCGAGTCGCAGGCATTGATCCCAGTCGGCTCCCGACAGATCACGTTGCGGATGCAGGCTATCGCGTTTGGGGTTGCTTAGATGCTTTGAGAGGACCGCCATCGGGATAGACACTCCGACGCGTCGTCGGCAAGACCGACAACAAGCTGCGACCGATCCGCAGCCGCAGTTCGAGACCACCGACGCACGAGCGTTGGCTGGCGCCAGAGTCTCGGACACCTACTCCCCAGGCTCGACGACCATTTCCACGAGAACCGTTTCCCAGCGATCCGCCTTCAGTGCGGCCTGGTACTCGGGTGGACTTTGTTCTCGGGTCCGAACCAGAATGCCGGTCACTACACCACGTGTCGGACTCGGCGGCGGCACCGTCTTGTTGGCCAGCTTCCCCACCAAGACGCCGTCGGTTGTTGAGATTCGCTTGTCAGCAACGCGAACTTCGGAGCCACAGGACAAGCTTGCGATGCGAGCGTGCGCTGGATCATCCGTGGCCAGGCGCCCAGCAAAGCCAATGTCGACATCTGCAGGTCCTAACGATGCGTAGCGACGATCGATGTCACGGCGTTGATCCGGTCGAACCGCAGGAAGCAGATCAATGACCCCGTCCACCGTGCCCAGATCGACAAGGTATGGATTGCGCCCACCTTCTGCACGCATCACCGTCAGTGTCTCTTTGGCACGGGTCATCGCGACGTATAACAACCGTCGCTCGTCTTCACCGCTCCAGTGCCAGTCGGCACAGTCCATGACAATGACGTGCCCAAACTCGAGGCCCTTGGCACCGTGCGCCGTCATCAGCTTCAGCGCACTTGCGTGGCCGCCGCGACGAGATTCAGTCGCGGCCTCGTAAAGCGCGTCCATCACCTCGGCTGCGGGCACACGCGCGGCGCCGGTCGCGCCGGCGAACTCTTCAATTGCCTCTGACAGGTCTTCCCAATAGGGGTTCTCGAGTTGCCGCCGACGTTGGTACCGAAGCCACCGTCGCAACGCGGCCGTCGATACCAGGCCGGATCCTCTGGCTCGAAGAAGTCCAGCCAATCGCCAACCCTCTCGCGATTGCATCAGGGACAACTGGGCCCGGGCGCTCTCGCGCGTGAGGACCTCGTAGCGGAGGCCTTCAATGTCGCACAGGGCCCGCAAGGGCTCCAGCGATCGATGGGTCCGGGCCAGGATGGCGATGTCACCAAGTGCCAGCGCCGAGTCTGCACGCCGCAATCGTTGGATCTCGCCGAAGACGACCTGCGCCTGGCGGTTCGAATCTGCCGGCGCCGCGATGAGGCGAACCTTCCCGGCGTGTTCTTGGTCCAAGACTGAGTAGCGTCCGCCCGGGGGATCCGATGCCCGCGCCGTGTTAATCCGGATCGGATGATCGACCTTCATCCGGTCGTTCGCGCGCTGGATCACGTGGTTTGCGGCTGCGATGATGTTCTGCGTCGAGCGGAAGTTCTCGACCAGGTAGGTCACTTCACCGCCGTAGTCGGTCTGGAATCGGCGGATGAACTCGACGCTAGCGCCCTTGAAGCTGTAGATGTTCTGGTCGTCATCACCAACGGCCATGATGCTCAGCTTGGCATCCGGGTCGGCCTGCCGCCGGCCGGCCAGCGCGCTCACAAGTGCGTACTGCTGTTCGTCGATGTCCTGGTACTCGTCGACGAAGATGTATTCATAGCCCTGCAGCAAACGGTCGCGAAGCTCGTCTGCATCGGAGAAGGCGTCCGACCTCCCTTCGAGGAGGTCGATCGCGTCCTGCAGTAGCCGCCCGAAGTCCACCGAGGCACCGCGCCGATCGGCAGTTGCCAGGCTGGTGCCGGTCAAGCGTAGTGCCATGGCGTGGTACGTCAACACTGCCACGCCGCGAGCATCGTCGCCGACAAGCGCGACCAGGCGCCGGCGGAGTTCGACCGCCGCACTGCGATTGAATGCCAGAGCGATGATGCGGTCAGGTGCCACGCGCCTGACCCTCAGCAGGTAGGCGATCCGATGCACGATCACTCGTGTCTTTCCCGAGCCAGGGCCGGCCAGGACGAGATGGTTGCCGTGCTCGGGCTTTTCGACGAGCGCCTGCTGCACCGGATGATGAAGGTCATCCACGATGCGACGGAACGACTCGTCGGTCGTCGCGAGCTCCAAGAGGTCCGTCCTGCCCTTGAAGAACTCCCGTACGAATCGCTTGCGGGGCCAGGTGAAGTACGCCGCTACGAGCTCAAGCGCCTTGTCTGGGCTCTGCGATCCGAGCCGCGCGTACTCGTGCATCACATGCGTCTGCAGCGTGCGTTCCCGATAGAACTCCTGCAGTGGCGCGAAGTCGTCCTTCGCGAAGCGTCGCTTCAGCGCTTCGGGATCGGTCAAGATCGTCATCGCTGATCGGAACACAGAGCGACCCTTGTCGAGCTCGACGACGCGGTTCTCGTGCAGATAGAGCAAGGCATGCTCGAGTGCCGTTGCCGGATCGCGCAAATTGCTCTTCAGCTCCAGATCCGAGTCGATGGCGTCCAGGAGATCACGCGCCTTGCACTCGACGATGAGCCCTGACTCCCGGGCCCCTGCCGGAAGCTCGGCGAGCAACCTGGCCAGAACGACCTGGGCCACCACCCGTCGCCGCTCGCAGATCGTTCGGATCTGGGACCAGGGCCTGTGTAGTGTGACGCGCAGGCTGTCCGGCCCGAGTCCGCGAACCTGCAGCATGCTGCGCTTCTCCGTGCCGGAACCGAAGCTCTCCGACAGAGACCGTAGACAGTTCCGCAGCACTTGCGGACTCACTCGAGGATCACTGTCTGACAGGCCCAGCCGGCGCCGTAGCTCGGTGCACAGCGGCCGAACGCTCAAGTGCTGTGCATTCCCATCGGCGTCTGCGTCGGGCGCGTTCTCAGACATCAGATCGAGCAGCGCGCGCTCCATCCGGTCGAGATGTTCCAGGGCGAGGTCGGACGCACCCTTCACGCCCTTGGATACGCGGACCGTCAGGCCGAGGTCATTGGCGAGTATGCCGAGCTGTTCCAGCTGGTGAAGAATCCGAAAGCACTCCTCTGGCGGAACGCCTGCTTCAAGCATCAGCTCGTCGGTGCTCACCCCTTCAGGGCTTTGATTCCGGAAGAGCGTCGCAGCCACGGCCATGAAGCGCTGCCGGGTCGTTTCAGGGAGATCGGCTCCGAAAATCCGCTGTTGTGCCTCCTCCAGAGATGACACGCGCAGGCTCGCCGGGAAGACTCGGCTGTTGTTCTCGTTGCGCTTGAGGAAACCGCTACGTTCCAGCCAGGCGATCGCCGTGGTGACTTTGGTCGAGGCGTCGCGACTTTCGATGTCGATCGCCGTGCCTTCGCTCTCTGCCAATAGCTCCTTGGCCGAGACGACGATCTCGGGGCTCTTAAGTCGCTTGACTCGCTCTCGTACCGCTTTCAGGAGTCCGACGAAATCCCGGTGTGTGAGCTGTGATGTCGAAGAGAGGCGAAACTGGGTCTCGACGTCCTCTTCGTCGAACAGCAGCACGCAGCGGGCTGCATCACCGTCCCGCCCCGCCCGCCCGGCTTCCTGCAGGTAGTTCTCCAGCGAGCCGGGAATGTCGGCGTGGATCACGACCCGAATGTCTGGTTTGTCCACGCCCATCCCGAAGGCGTTGGTCGCGGCGATGACGGGCAGGTCCCCTTGGATGAATCGCTGTTGGATCTCCTTCTTGGTGTCTGGCCCAAGGCCACCGTGGAAGCACCCGCAGTTGATTCCAGCCGAGGTGACCATCTCGGCCATCGTTTCGGCTGTCTTGCGGGTGGCGCAGAAGATGACCGCGGCTCCTCCGCCCTTGAGCTCGTGTCGCAGGATCTCGACGATGCGCTGGGCCTTCTGCGCGCGGGGCGCGGGGACTACCAGATACGAAAGATTCTCGCGCTCGTGTCCACCGAGAAAGCGGCCGAGCTCTATGTTCAGGCCATCTCGGAAGTGCGCACACAAGTCATCGATGACGTCCGGCTTGGCCGTGGCTGTGAAGCAGGCGATTGGCGCGAGCTGGTTCGAGAAGTGCTCGCGGATGAAGCGCGACACGTAGAGATAGTCGGTCCGGAAGTCGTGACCCCACTTGGAGAGGCAGTGCGCCTCGTCGAACACCCAGGTTGCGATCTCGCGCATGCGGATGGCCTCGGTGAACGTTCGGCTTCGGAACTGCTCGGGCGATACGAGCACGATCCCCGCATCGCCCAGTCGGATCTTGTCGAGGGCTGCCCTGCGCTCGAGCGGCGTGAGCAGCCCGTTGATCGTGACGGCACAGTTCACGCCTGCCGCGACGAGGTTATCCACCTGGTCTTTCATTAGCGATTGCAGGGGCGAGACGATGACCGTCAGCTGGCCGGAACGCCAATAGTGGACGAGCGCGGGAAGCTGGTAACAGATTGACTTGCCGCCGCCGGTGGGCAAGACGGCAAGCAGGCTCTTGCGCTCCAGGCCCGCCACGACGATTGCTCGCTGCAGTGACCCACCGTCGGGCGCTTGTGGCTTCGAGCGGAACGTTGGCTTCTGGAAATGCGCGAAGAGCAGTGACTCAGGGTCGTGCTGTTGCGTGCAGTAGCGGCAACCGGCCTGGCCACAGGTGTGTTCGCGCAGCTCCCCAATCAGGCTGCGGACGCGGGGAATGGCGCTGTGCACCCAGATCGGAAGTACCGAGTTTCCGCCTGAGACCCGGACCCAACCCAGCGCATAGGCGAGCGCCGTTCTGTGCTCGGCGGAAGCATTCGAGTCATCGGCACCGAACCTCGCCAGGCGTGTGCTGCAGCACATCTCCCCGAACCGCCCGATCGCGATGTTTGTGGCGGCAGCTGCTTCCGGCGCTGGGGCCCTTCGGATAGCGGCAATCAGGCCATCTAGCAGCTCATCGTCGCGGAGCAGGAAGTGCAGCAGCGACATCCATTCCGGGTCACTCCGATGCATCTCGGCCAACGCATCGACCTCGTCCCCCAAGAGATCGAGTGTCAGCCGCGCGTCCTTGAGCGGGTCGTTCCGGGAGTCCGACAGCAGCTTGTAGCCTTTGACAAGCCGATGGTAGGGATTGGTCGGGAACGCGATCGCCGACAGCTCGAGCGTGTCGATGATGGGCAGGTCCAAGAAGGACAACCCGGGGTACTGGCGCCGCAGCTGCGGCAGATCATGTCTGCGCAAGTTGTGGCCGACCAGGACTCTGGCACCTTTGGCGACGGCATTGACGCGGTGGACTACCTCCTCGGTACCGAGTCGACCGGTGGACAGGCCAAGGAAGGTGTCGTTGTCCGACCGAACCGCGCCGACCTTGAAGATTCGGTCGGCGTCCGATGGATTGGATTCGATGTCGACCGAAAGCGCCGCCCACTCGGCCAATAGTTGCCGAGCAGATATCGACGGCTTGTCGATCAGCCCTACGGTCATTCGGCCTCTATCAGGGGCACCATGGGTGGGTCCTGCTGCACTGGATCAGCCTCCAAACGCCTGCGGACGACTTCGGCGGCAATTCCGGTCGGCCGGCAAGCGTGCATCGTAGCCAATGGCCCGGGCCCAAGTGCTCGGGCAACTCTGTCACGTTCCCGCGAAGCCCCAATTTACCGAAATCGTCACACCCATTGCGGGTCAGAGTAGGGGCACGACGTCACGCTCAGCCCAGAGCGCAAGATTTCGGACGCGTAGGCGATGAGGCATGTCATGCCAGTGGGCCAATCTTGCGGCACGATACGAACACGACTTCGTGCGGATATTTAGGGGGGGCATCCATGACGGCAGCGAGTGACACCAGCGGCTCGACACCCTGCTGGTTCGTCGGAGCCAGCTTCGGCGGGACGGAGGATCAGACGCAGCGCTTCCTCGCCGCCGGCATCTGGGAAATCAGGAACCCCACGGAACGGGATGCCGCGTTGGTCAAGTCGATGCGCCCGGGTGAGCGCATCGCGATCAAGTCGAGCTACGTTCGCAAGCGTGATCTTCCATTCGACAACCGTGGGCACCCAACATCCGTGCTGGCCATCAAGGCGATTGGAACGATCGTCGAGAACACCGGGGACGGTGAGCGGGTGAGCGTGAAGTGGTCGAACTCTGGACAGGTTAGAGAGTGGTACTTCTTTACCTATCGGGCGACGATCTGGCGAGTCGTTCCGGGTGACTGGATGGCGGATGGTCTTATCCGATTCGCGTTCGAGGGAGAACCCCAGGACATCAACCGATTCAGGAATGAACCCTATTGGCGCGAGAGGTTCGGGTCCGGCCAGCCGGAGACCCATCGCTTCGGCTGGACCAAGTTTTATGCAGCCGTCGCAGACGGACTGCTTGCCTACCGTGATAACCGGAAGGCGTTGGTTGCCGAAGTGCAAGCCATCTCGAACCGGGTGGAAGGCCTCGGACACCTTGCCGAGGACAGGTATGTGGGCGGAGGTACAGGCTTCGTCAGAGACATCTGCCCGTTCACCACGATGGGACTCTTCAATCGGGGCCTCAAGGACTCGAACCGCAAGGCAATCGCCGCCGAACTCGCCAAGCTCCTGGATGTTGACGAAGACATCCCAGAGAGCTTCGAGGGCATCCCTCTCCTCAACAACCTGCGCTCTTGGTACTTCCCGTATGAAGTAGACCGGGAACCTGACCACATCGACGCGCTGTGGGACGTGTTCGCGAAGGGCCTTCGCTACGCCGACTCCGACGACGATGGGGTGCGCGATGAATTTGCAGTCGCGTTCGACCGAGTGATCGGCAAGCCCAGTGTCGCCTGGAACCTGACCTTTGGCCTGTACTGGGCGCGGCCGTGGTCATTCCTGAGCCTGGACCACAACTCGCAGGTTTACGTTGAACAGAAGCTGGGCATCACCGTCGGGCGAGACGGACCGAAGAAGCGTTGTAGTGCCTCCAACTATCTGGCCGTCATGGACTTGCTCGAGCCTCGCTTCAAGGAGTCGACCTATCCGGTGCATTCATACCCCGAGCTCTCTCTGCAGGCTTGGCTCTTCAACGACCCAGGCCGCGAGGCGCCTTCGAAACAGACCGTCCGTGCCAGCGGATCCGAAGGTGAAGGTGGTGCTCCTGAAGACACCGAGGAGCAAGACGCGGACACGGTGGCGCCGATCATTCCGTACTCCGTCGACGACATCGTGAGAGATGGCTGCTTTCTCGATCGGACTGAGATCGAGACCATGATCGGGCGCCTCAAAGACAAGAAGAACATCATCCTCCAAGGCCCACCGGGAACGGGCAAGTCCTGGCTGGCCAAGAAGCTGGCGTTCGCGCTGATGGGTCAGCGCGACGAGAGCAAAGTGCGCGCAGTCCAGTTTCATCCGAATCTTTCCTACGAAGACTTCGTTCGAGGCTATCGACCCTCCGCAGACGGCAAGCTGTTGGTCGTAGACGGCGTGTTCTTGGAGGCCATCGCCTCAGCGGCGCGAAACCCCGAGTCCCGTGTCGTGGTGATCGTCGAAGAGATCAACCGCGGCAATCCGGCGCAGGTGTTCGGGGAACTGCTCACGTTGCTCGAGGCAGGTAAGCGCACGCCCGATGAAGCACTGGAGCTCTGCTATCCGGACACGGAAGGCAAGCGTCGGCCCGTGCACATCCCAGAGAACCTGTACGTGATCGGCACGATGAACATCGCAGACCGCTCCCTGGCACTGGTGGATTTCGCGCTGAGGCGGCGGTTCGCGTTTGTCAACCTGGAGCCCCGCCTCGGAAGTGCTTGGCGAACCTGGGTGACCACGACGGCCAACTTGGATCCCGATCTGGCGGCGGATCTCGAGCGCCGGATCGAGGACTTGAACAAGGTGATCGCCGACGATTCGAGATTGGGCCCGCAGTTTCGTGTCGGACATAGCTACGTGACACCGACTCATCGCCTCGCAGACGGCGGTACCAAGACTTGGTTCAAGCAGGTGGTCGAGACGGAGATCGGCCCGCTGCTGGACGAGTATTGGTTCGACGCGCCTGACGAGGCACGGAGGGCCCGCGAGAAGCTTCTGACAGGATGGTGAACGTGTCTCGCAGCATGGGAGATGCCTCGGGCCACGGGGAGGTCGACGGCTTCGTCGGGCGGATTCCTGTCCGAAACCTATGGCTGTTGATGCTCTATGCGTCCGACCTCTATCGCACCGCAGGCGTGGGAAAGGTCGACGTCGAGGACGCCCCAGACGATCTGCCGGACCTGATCGCCGAAGTATTGGCCGGCGCCGCCGAGACTCGATTAAGAAAGCGACTGAGCTTCGGGTACCGCAGACGCAATCTCGAGCTGAATCGACTTCGCGGGCGGATCGACATCCTCTCTACCGAACGCCATCAGCTCCTGGCGAGGGGCAAGATCGCATGCCAGTTTGATGAACTCACCGTCGATACGCCGCGAAATCGACTGGTGCGCGCGGCGCTGGACACGGTCTCTCGGCTGGTGTCACGACAGTCTCTGGCCCACCGTTGCCGGACTCTGGCACGCGACATGACGGCCATGGGAGTGGCGCAATCGATCCCTGCCCGGACGGAACTCAGTGTCGACCGATTGGGACGGCACGATGCCCACGACGCGCAGATGATCGCTGCCGCACGACTGGCGCTCGACATGGCACTACCCCTGGAATCCACGGGTCCGAACGCCATGTCACTGCCCCTTCGCGAAGAAAGATGGGTCCGAAATCTCTTCGAGCGCGCGGTCGGTGGCTTCTATCAGGTTGCGCTTTCGCATCAGGGCTGGCGCGTTCGTACCGGTGCGCCACTCGCGTGGCCGGTCGAGGGGCAGACCGCGGGCATCGCAGCCATCTTGCCCGGCATGCGAACCGACATCATCCTCGATCATCCTGACCTGGGCAGGCGCATCGTCGTCGACACGAAGTTCACGTCGGTTCTGACAAGTGGTTGGTACCGCGAGCAGACGCTACGCAGCGGGTACATCTATCAGATGTACGCGTATCTGCGGTCACAGGTCGATCGCGATGATCCGCTCGCCAGATGCGCAGAGGGTGTTCTGCTGCATCCAGCGGTCGGCGCTTCTGTCGACGAGTCAGTCGTGATGCAGGGGCAGCGGCTGCGCTTTTCTACCGTCGATTTGACGGCGCAAACATCCGACATACGTCGACAACTCCTGCGAGTCTGCGAGACCGCGCCGGGAGACGGAGATCGTGGCCCGCGCGACCGTTGAGTGTCGAGTTCGCTTGAGGGGCTAAGTCTTCCGCCGGTGAAGACTACACAGGCGTCCTGGCTGATGGAACGCCCTTTGGGGCCCAGCGTTCGACGCCGCGCTGAAGGGCAGTCAATTCGACAGCCTCCCGCAGTCGGGTGAAGAGATCGTCTTCCCACTTTATGGGCCCCCCGATGGAACGTCCCAACAGGTGGAGAGCCTGACGGTCGAAAGCCTCTGGCACTGCATCGCGAAGCAGTGTCCAGCATTCGATCACGACCTTTCGCCGCTCAGACAGTAGTGCAGCCGACGGCAGCTTGTCCGACTTCTGACCATTGACGCGCTCGTCCACGGGCAGCAGATTCCAGAGGTCGTTGCTCCCCCACAGCGCAAAGGGGATCACATGGTCGACCGCGAAACCCGTGCTGAGTCGCTTGTCCGACCAGGCACAGCGGTCCACGCCTCTTGCGACATAGATCTGCCGAGCAATGCCGGTCGCGCGTTCCGGTGTCGGGCGAGCCAGCAGTAGCGGCAGGACGTCACCGGAGCGGACTCCCTGGCGCTGCGAGAAGCGCTCCGTCAGCGCCGCCCAGCGAACGATGACTGCATCGACGATCCAGTGGCCAAGCAGGCTGAGCTCGCGCCAGATGTCAGACGACATCAGCACCTCACCAGTGCTTCGTGCGTAGTCGAAGACGCGGCCAGATTCGAGGGCACCACCCGAATGAGTCACGGGGCCGTTCCGAATGGTGTCCGTGATGCTACGCAGGACCAAACGCAATCGTTGGCGAGTCTCAGGGGCCAGTTGGCCTGACGCCCAGGCTGCTTGCCACGCGGAGAGCCCACCGTTTGCGCCCTGGCCAGCGAACTCCCCCATCAGACTCCGCATCGGCGCGCGAAAGGCGACGGGGTTCCGCTCACCCGCACCTTCGGATTGCGACTGCGGGATGGTTGTATCGCTCGCGAAGATCGGCCAGAAGTAGAACAGCCATCGCTCAGCTATGCGGTCAATGGGCACACCGACTTGTCCGTCTGGATGCCACCGCGCGGCCCGTGGCTCCTGCATCGCGATTTCCGCCAGGGCACGAAAAAGTGCGAGCTTGTAGGTCGCCACCTTGCGGTCCCGGTTGAGGATGCCTTCGATCTGATCGACGGCACGCAGCGCGCCGCCCAAACGCAGTTCGAAGAGCAGCGTGTACCAAGAGGTACCACTGCGGCCGAGCGCGTCTTCGCCGTCCCACCGACCGATCAGTTGAAAGCCGATGCGCTCGAACAGCAGTTGTAGGTACTCGGCCGTGTACTGTTTGAACAACCTTCCGGCCGCGTCGCGCTCGTTGGAATGGACATCGGTGCGCGTCAGCGGGAGGGAGATCAGCAGTCTTCCATGATGTTTGAGGAGGCGGCGCAGCGCGAAGGCGGTGTCGAAGAGGTCCGATTCGGGCACGTGCATGAGCACGGCGCAGCACAGAATGCCATCGAAGGCGCCCGCGAACGGCTCGCCAATCGCTGGCAGCGCGCCGGCCGAGATTCGCTCTCGAAGCGCCGGGTGACGGGCATACGCCAAGGACCTCAAGCCCTCGGACGGCTCGACGCCGTAGGCGTCATAGCCGCTCTCGAGCAGTGCTGCCAGGTCGCGGCCCGAGCCGGCACCGACGTCGAGCACGCGGCCGCCCGAGGCAAATGCCACCGGAAAGTACCGCGCGACCGGGCTGAGAACGGCCTCATACCGCGCCGCAACGTCCGCGGCGTTCTCGGCGTAGTAGCGGGCGGTAGCCTCGTCCACGCCGTGAGCTACAGATGGGCCCCAGTGGCGGGCACAGGGCACACGTTCTTGGTAGGGCGCATGGTCACTTCATACAGTTGATAGGCACCGACCTTGGCACTCTTACGTGGCTGCTCTAGTTCAGGACCGGAAGACTTCTCGCCCGCTCCCGCGCCAAGCGTCTGACATCGGTCAGCGTGGCATGGAACGGGTGGAGTCTGTTCATGTCGAGATTCAACGGCAGGGGCATGTCCGCAATCGCACCTGCCTCCGTGATCCAGGGCGCAGTGTCTTCCGCCCAGGTTACGAAGGCATTCTCGGACATCCACTCAGACAGCCGGGCCTCACCGTGCCCGAAAGTCATTCGCCGGCCACTGCCGACGCGGCGCAGTTCGAGTCCAAGCTCTTTGGCGAGCAGGCATCCAAGTGTCAGCCTCAGCGTGGAGCCCTCGGCATTGCCGCGATAGTGATAGCGGATCCTGTGCCAGAGTTTCTGACTGCTGGGTCTGCGTCCGTTCTGGGGCGGCGCCTTCGGGGCAATGCCGATGTAGAGCAGCGCCAGATCCCCGAGGCGGATGCACCCATCGGTCGGCACCAGCTTTGGGAGGTTGCGGAAGTACCAGGCGTAGATGCCCGGAGCGCGAGGCACGGGCGACGGGGAAGAGAGCACTTCGGCTCGGGACCAGACACGATTCGGGAAGACTAAAGGCACGAGTCGGCTCCGCAACAGCGAGTTCTGCGAATGTTGCCGATTCAAGTATCGGGCAGGCGGCGATCAGGTCAAACGTAGTGCCCGGCTCTCTCATGGTCCCTGACTTCGGCGGGTTCGGCGTGTATGAGAATGTCCCACATGCGGGAGGGAGGAACGATGGCACTTGGCACCGATTCAGTCGCGATCTACTGGGATTTTGAAAACCTGCATGCAAGCCTCGTTGACGGGCTCCATGGCCAGGGGACGTATCAGGCGAGCAGATTCCGGCCGCAGGATGCGCTGGTGGACGTCGAGGCGCTGGTGGAGTTCGCACTCTCGCTGGGTCCGCTTGCGATCAATCGGGCCTTTGCCAACTGGCTCTCCTTCAATCGATACAAGCAAGCGCTCCTTCAGTCCGCTGTCGAGCTGATCCAGGTCTTTCCGCCTGGAGCGAGCGCCAAGAACGGAGCCGACATCAAGCTCTGCCTCGATGTCCTCGAGGACATGACTCGCTTTCCGCACATCGGGACGATCATCGTCGTGGGTGGCGACAGTGACTACATGCCTCTGTCGTACAAAGTGAAGGCTGCTGGCAGAAGGTTGGTCGGGATCGGCGGCAAGCGAACCACCAATCAGCATTGGGCGCGGAGTTGCCACGAGTTCAAGTTCTACGAGGCCTTGATCGCCGTTCCTGGTGATGCCGCGAAATCCGAGCCACCCGAGCAGACCGCGGCTGAAGCGGCTGGACTTGCCCAAGTACCGCTAACGGTTCCAGACCTCTTGGTCGCCCCAGCTTCGACGTCAGAGCTTCTGCCTGTGACAGCAGACGTTCCGCCCCAAATCGTCAGGGACACGGTGCCACTGGATGACGCGGCGGCAGTCTTCTCAGAACTTGTTGCAGACGACAGCGAGAAGCTGAAGGAGGCCCGGGATCTGGTCCGCAAGGCGCTCAGCCGACTTGCCCAGTCCAAAGGGGAGGCATGGGTCAACAAGGCTGGCTTGCGCCCGTACCTGCAGCGGATAGAGCCGACGTTCCACGAATCGAACTACGGGTTCACGACCTTCAGCGAATTGCTCGCGTCAATGTCCGACATTGTCGAGGTTCGTCGCGGCGAGTTCGACCACGAACTGCGGCTTCGCCCATGAGGAGTGCAGGTTAGGAGTCATCCCTCTAGCGAGGTCGTCTCGGCGACGGTCTCGAACTGTTCGAGGATCTCGGGCGCCTTGGACCGCAGGAATTTGGCTACTTCCGCATTGGCAAGCAGCTTGACGAGGTATCCCCGGACAAGGACCAGCGTGAGCACGTCCTGACCGTAGCTTTGTTCGACCAGCCGGTACTGTCCCTGCAGATTGCTCATCTCCCGTTCCATGCGAGCCATCTGCTCCTTGGTCACACCAGAGAGCTTGCGAGGCTTCTTGCCATCCACCAGCATCTCCGCTGGTGTGGCAGCGAGCAGTGCCTCGGCGTAGGCGACCGTAAGGTTGTTGGCGGAGATCATCAGCTCGACGCACTCGACCTGGCGGGTTGGTTTCATCTTTCGAACGATCCGGAACAGCTCCGGCGAGAACTGCCTGTCCTCCACCAGGCCTCCAACCTCCGGGCAGATGCCCTCCATCAGGTTCATCTTCTTGCGGATGTGGCTGACGTCGATGTTCAGCGCCCGGGCCAGACGGTCGGGCGAGACGCCGCGTTCGAGGGCGCGGCGAATCATGTAGTGCTCCTGGATCGAACTGAGACGGTTGAGCCGGTTGTTGTAGGTGTAGGACTCGTCATCCAGTGCTTCGAGGCAGGGCGCTTCGGCGACCCCGAGTTCCTGCATCGCGAGCAACCGCATGTGGCCGTCCAGCAGCGTGTACGTCCCGTTCGACCCGGGGATAGGAGATACGGTCAGCGGCTCGATGAGTCCGACTTCGGCTATGGACGAGTGGATCTGCTTGTACTTGCGGGACGACGCCAGACCGGCCGGCACTCGTCGCGACGGCAGCACCTTCTCGATCGGGACCAGCCTCGGCTCTGGCACGAAGCCCAGGGTGACCTTGCTCATGCCGAGTGGCGGGCCAGTCCGACGCGCTCCGCTAGTTGCTTGGACATGGAGTCCAGGCCTTCTGCGCGCAGCAGGGTCATGAAATGGTCGTCCGACATCAACTGCTTCAGGGCACTGACCACGAAGAGCAACTTGTGCTGTGCGAACTCGGCCTTCTTGACCATGAGCTTCTGGCGCTCGACCTCCTTCTGGTAGGTCCGAACGAGGCTGGTACTGGTGACCGCTTCACGCTTGCGCGGTGTCCCATGACTCAGCGACTTCCCTAAAGTCTTGCGCCGCTCGATCACCTTGCGAGCATCGAGCAGGTTCTTGCCTCGCAGCGTCCCGGCTTCGTAGGCCTCCTGCAAGGCATTCTGGATTGCCTTGTCGTCGTCGCCCGCGCCGACGATCGCGATGGCAGCATTGAGAGGAATCTCGCCGCGCTCGACGGCGACGATCAGGCGCTGCTCCCCCTGCTGCAGCAACGTGAGGATTCCCTGGACATAGGTCTGCGTCAGCCCGGTCTTGTTGGCAATGGCCTTGGTGTTGTAGCCCTTCTCTCGAAGTTGCTCGATGCCGGCCAGAAGCTCCAGCGGTCGGCATTGGCGCCGCGCGATGTTCTCGGCGAGACTCATGATGAACGCGTCCTCGTCGCTGACGTCGA
Source organism: uncultured Piscinibacter sp. (assembly GCF_937952055.1). Classification (GTDB taxonomy): domain Bacteria; phylum Pseudomonadota; class Gammaproteobacteria; order Burkholderiales; family Burkholderiaceae_C; genus Piscinibacter. Next base: position 161,586 of record NZ_CALFYO010000011.1, on the reverse strand, counting down.
TCAGGAGCGCTGGAATCTTCGTCTCGCCGAGTGCCGTGAATGCCTTGAGGCGCCCTTCACCGCAGACCAGCAGGTAGCGCGTGCTGCCGTCAGCGGCCCCGCGCGCCGTGACCGTTATCGGCTTCTTGAGCCCGACGCGCTTGATATTGACGACGATCTCGTCGAAGACTTTGTCGTTTCGTTCCCGCGGGTTCAAGACTTCGACGGCCGCAATGTCGATCATCTGTACATTGTCCGGAGCCGTGAGGGGGTTCATGCCACCCACCTCAACCGGGTGCGTTCGGCCATCGCGTAGAGATAGTCGAGCGTCTCGAATCGGTAGCTTTCGAGTTCGACAGGGTTGTGCTCGAAGAGACTGAGTCGCGGAGCGCCCATGTCCAAGCGTGGCAGCAGGTAGTAGTCGACTGCCGTCTGGTTGGCCGCGTCGAGTCGCACCGCAACCGTGATGTCGGGCTGCAGGCTGGTATCGAAGCGCACCTTCCAGCGACGGCTGCCGTTGCCCAGGCTCTTGCAGCGTGCCAGAACGATAGACGCCGTGAATTCACTGTTCACGCAGAGCATCTCGGTGGCGGGGTCTCGAGAGACCTGACCGCCGAGGTCGGCGATCTTCCGCTCCGTCTGCGCTACGACTTCCGGGTGCATCCGTCGAAGCGCCCGGTTGATTTCGAGGAAGCGGTAGTCGCGGTCGGGCGTGAAGCCCACGAGTTGATAGGCACGGACCAAGCTTCCGAATCGATGCGCGTAGACCGTGCTCGACGGCATGCCTTCCGCTTCATCGATCACCAAGCCCGATAGGTAGCCCCGGTTCCTGAACAGCCCGCGCAGTCGCTCGAGCAACTCCTCGTCGGAGTAGCGGCGGGCGCGAGCTCGGATGATTCCCTGGGCCGTGTAGAAGACATCGGCAGGGACGATGGGGGCGAACGCTCCATCCCGCCGAATCCACATCTCGGGCGGGTTGTGGACCCGGAGCTTCTTCAGCTTGAACGAGATCCGGTTGTACACGTTGGCACCGACGTACTTCTCATTGGTCAGGACCTGGTGCACCGTCGCTCGGGTCCAGTCCCGGCCGAGATCCGTCTTCATGCGCATGCCGTTCAGCCGGCCCGCGATGTGGGACTCGACGAGGCCATCGTTGATGAACCAGCGGAACATCTCGTTGACGAGGTCGATCTCTTCCTGTGGCCCCGGCGCCAGCACGACCCGATCGGTCTGAAGGCTCTTCTGCTCGCCTCTGGCCAGTTCGGACTTGATCTGGCCGGACTGGTCGATGAGCACCCTCCTCAGACCGTAGCCCGCCGGCCCTCCTTGTCGGAAACCGAGCTCGATCAGCCGGCACTGGCCGGCGAAGACTTTGGCCGAAAGTTCACGGCTGTATTCACCAGCCATCGCGCGCTTGACTCCCTTGACGATCGTGGAAACCGGCGAGCCGTCGTTCTCGAACTGTTCGGCGCAGTAGGCCACCTGGATGCCAGCGCGGCGGCAGATGTACTCGTAGTACGCAGACTCGTCGGCATCCTGGAATCGACCCCAGCGGCTGACGTCGTAAACGAGGATGATTTGGAAGTCGACGTTGCCGGACTCCACGTCCCTGATCAGGCGCTGCAGCGCCTCGCGGCCGTCGATCCGCAGCCCGCTCTTGCCCTCGTCCGCGTAGGTCCGGACGATCTCGAGATTGCGCCGCACGGCGTACTCGCGGATCTTGTCCCCTTGGTTCTCGGTCGAGTACTGCTGATGCTCAGTCGACATCCGGACGTACTGGGCGGCGCGGACTGGAGCCCGCGGATCCGGCGACTCGGGGGCGGGATCTGTTTGCATGGCGATATCGCGTTGCTGTAGGGCCGACTGCAGGTGACACGGATCGCCTGCGACTCCGGTCTGGGAGCTCTTCGGGTTGGCGCAGACCGGTGGCCACGGTAGCAGCGTGAATCTGCGGCGCCGAGCGTGTCCTCTCTTTGCAAACAGGCTCAGGGCGCACTGCCTCCCTTGATCGGCACCAGTTCTACGAGGAAAGACGCGTCCATCTTTGCAACCCGGTCGACAGCGATCACGGTGAGGCGATAGACCCCGGATGCCAGCAACCGCGACACCTCGCTCGGGTCCGGCTGTGCAGGTTCCGTTCCGCGTCGCTCTTGTGCCCGGGTGCGTTGACGCTCGCGGTTGGCTTGCGTGTACTCGGGATGGCGACGGCGGTAGTCACGCCAGTAGTCCGGGTTCCGGGCGAGCCAGGCCTCCTGGGCGCGAGCTTGGTTGTCGCGATAGTCAGGGTCGCTGGTTCGGCGCTCCCGCTGCCAGAGCTTCTTGCGCTCGCGCTGGCAGGCGGCGTCGGCGCAGTAGCTCTGGTCCGGCACCTGGGACCGGATACCGAAGAGCTTGCCGCACGCTGCGCATCTTCGCCGCGCTGACATGGTGCCGAGCTGACGCTGGCTGCAACACCAGCGGAAGACAAGAGAAGTTAAAGATAACGTGGTTTATACAAACTGGCAACGACACGCTCGGATTGATGAGCGAGCGGTCCATGAAGCCCGGGCGACCGAAGGGTGCGACCACCAGTGATCCGGTGGTCGCGGTGGCGTTTGGCGCGGCAGTTCGGGAGGCCAGACTGGCGGTCGGGATCGCGCAGGAGGAGTTGGCACACAAGGCCGGCATCGAGCGTTCGCATATGGGGAAGATCGAACGGGGAGAACACATGCCGACGCTAGCTCTTGCGCTCAAGGTGGCCAGAGCGCTCGGCATCAGTGCGGCGTCTCTCGTCGATCGCACCGAGCAGGGCCTTCCTGCCAGCTACAGGGCCGGTACAGGCGCGGGAAGTTGAAGCAATTGGGCTCCCACTGATTGGTGACCCCCAATGCGAACGAGGATAGCCCCTGGAGGTTGGGTACCCTCCGGCGGTGGGCGACAGAGGTGCAGATCCGGACGACGATGACAGCCATGCAAACCAACCCAGAAAGCCGGACCATGAATGCCCGTGACGCTGAAGTCATCAATCTTCGATTGGACGTCCTTCGGATGACGCTCGTCGAGCTGGCGAGGTCGCTGCCGCCCGATGAGGCCGTACGCGCCGCGACCATGCTTCTCCGGGGTGTGCACGCCAGGACCGCATCGCAGCGAATCCACGAAGATGCAGACGCGGCTTTGGCGGGTGACATTGGACCCATCCTGTCGGCGTTGCAGCGACACTGAAGAGCGGGTGCCATCCCGAAGCAGGAAGCGAGAACGGAATTGGACGCCACTGACGACAGCAAGCCTCATCGACTGATTGACTATTCCTCCCTGTCCGAGGTTCTGCGGCAGTTTGCCTCCGACCGCGATTGGGAGAAGTTCCACTCGCCCAAGAATCTGGTCATGGCTCTGACAGGCGAGGTGGGGGAACTGGTCGAGGTCTTCCAGTGGATGAGCGAAGAGGCATCGCGCAGTGCTGCGCGTGACCCGCAGACCGCCGGCGCAGTGCGCGAGGAGTTGGCCGACGTTCTTCTTTATGTGGTCAGAGCCGCAGACGTGCTGGGCGTGGATCTGAACGCTGCCGTGGTCGACAAGTTGCGAGCCAACGCGGAGAAGTATCCCGTTGATGCTGCGCGGGGAACGAGCAAGAAATACACCGAGCTCTGAGGCAAGGGAGGCTTCATTGATCGTCTATCAGGCTGAGAAACACGAGTTCCTGCGCGACGTAAGAGAACGAGAAATAGACGAGGTCATCCTCGAGCAGTACAAGGCAAAGACCGGCCGGTCTGTCGGGAAGGGTGAGCAGCGTTCCTGGGCCAACTCGCTGCAGCACATGGCCAACGTTCTCGATGACACGGCGATCCCGAACGACCTGGGTGTCGCAGTTGAGTTCATCCTTCCGCAGTCGCTGAAGCGGATCGACGTGACACTGGCGGGCCGAGGAGACGATGGTGTTCGACGCGCAGTCATCGTTGAGTTGAAGCAGTGGGACTCCGCGATCGCAACGACGCAGGACGGCATCATCATGACCCGCATGGGCACCGGGCCAAGGCGCGAGGTTCATCCGTCGTACCAAGCGTGGTCCTATGCCGCCTTCCTGCGCGGGTTCAACGAGGCGGTCTACGACGGCGGTATTGAGTTGTCCCCCTGCGCCTACCTGCACAACTACCGAAGGGACGGCGAGATCGACTCACCCCACTACCAAGCCTATCTGGACGAGGCCCCGCTATTTGCCAAAGGCGAACGAGACAAGCTGCGCCAGTTCATACGCCAGCACGTCCCCCGCGGAGGCGGCAACGAAGTTCTGTTTGAACTGGAGCGTGGTCGCATCAGGCCATCGAAGGCGCTGGCCGACGCTGTCCGCGGCATCATCGAAGGCAACCGCGAGTTCGTGCTTCTGGATGACCAGAAGGAGGTCTACGAGGCGGCCCTTGAAGCGGCCAAGTCAGCCACCCCGGGCGAGCCGTGCGTTGTCATCGTCGAGGGAGGACCGGGCACTGGCAAGTCGGTTGTAGCGGTCCATCTTGTGTCCGCGTTGTTGGGAACCGGAAGCCTCGCGCTCTATGTTTCGAAGAACGCGGCCCCACGAAACGTCTTCGTCGAGAAGCTTGGCAAGCTCAAGAAGGACAAGGTGAAGCTGTCCAGCCTCTTCACCGGCCCGGATAAGTTCATGGGCAAGGAGCCGAACACCTACGGAACCCTCGTCGTGGACGAGTCGCATCGCCTCACTGAGAAGGGCGGCTTCTACGGCAATGAGGGCGACCACTTGGTCGAGGACATCATCCGTGCCGCCACCTGCTCGATCTTCTTCCTCGACGAAGACCAGCGAGTGACGCTCAAGGACATCGGATCAAGGGCCCTTATCTCCAGGCTAGCCAAAGCTCGCGGTGCACGGGTGGAGGTCTACAAGCTGGCGTCCCAGTTTCGCTGTGCTGGGTCGGATGGCTATCTCGCTTGGCTCGACGATGTGCTTGAAATTCGCACTACGGCGAATCAGGACTTGAGCGATACAGGTTTCGACTTCAAGGTGTTTGACGATCCCGCAGAGTTGCACGCCGCTGTCGCGTCAAGGAACGGGAACAACAAGGCGCGCGTTGTTGCTGGCTACTGCTGGCCCTGGAGGAGCCGGCGTGATCCGGCTGCACGCGACATCATCATCGGCGACTACGCGCGACGCTGGAACCTCGATGAGGATGGCAGCCTGTGGATCATCGCGCCGGAGTCCATCGACGAGGTCGGATGCATCCACACCTGCCAAGGGCTTGAGGTCGAATACGTAGGGGTGATCATTGGACCTGATCTGGTTCTAAGGAATGGCCGCGTCACCACCGTCCCAGAAGCGAGGGATCGACACGACAAGACGATGAAGGGCTTCAAAAAGTGGAAGAAGGCCGATTCGGCCGCTGCCACCAACGCTGCGGACCTTGTAATCAAGAACACGTATCGAACCCTGATGACACGCGGGATGAATGGGTGTTATGTATATGCGACCGATCCTGCGCTGCGTCGGTACTTGAAGGATCGTGCCCCGCCTTGCCCAAAGTCGAGTCGGCCGAAGGCTGGCGCATGAACCGCACAGTCTCTCGCAGGCCAAGCCGTGCGGGTATCCAACATGCGGGCCGTGGCCTTGCGGTTCAATCAATCTCGGCGCGGCGTGCGCTGAAGGGGTTCCTGCCCACCTTCAGCTGCTCGACCCAGCGCTTTCGCTGGGGTACGAAAGGCGCGAGCCTGAGCTCCGTGTCGGCCTGTCGGATGTAGTACTCGAACTCGGCTCTCGCCTCCGGCAGGCGGCCGTTCAGCGCGAGCGCTACTCCGCGCGTGTCTCTGAAGTTCGCGTTGCGAGGCGAGGAGCCGACTGCGCAATCCGCCAGGGCAAGTGCCTGCGCGGGATCTCCGCGGCGCGCAACCTCCCATGCCGCGCTGTTGCACGCGCGGCCATCGCCCAGGCGCAGCGCCCAGGAGGCCAACTCGCGCGCGAGGCTCTTTGCCGCCGGCGCATCCGGGGGGAGACCCGCGAGTTCGTTCGCCAGCGCCACAAGAACGTCCGAGCTGACCGGCTTACCCGGGAAGGTTGGCCGGTACCGGCCGGAGATGCCGGCCTTGACCCACTCGTCCCAGGTGAAGTTGCGCCCGACCGCGTTCTCCGCCATATGCAGCAATTCCGCAGGATCGGGGTCAAGGAGTGTCAAGGTCTTGCCCGCCAGGAGGATGGGGTCGCCAGCATCGCGGAACACGACGGAACGGGCCATCGAACCGACATCCAGCGTGGTCGTTGCTCCTGGGCGAGGAAATCGCCTCAGGTCGACCAGTGTGAGGTGGGCGCTCGGATCGGCCAGACCGGTGAAGCTGCTGTCCGAGTTCACGATTGCCAGGAGTTTCCCGTCCTTCGAATACGCGACGTCCCCAATGCTGCGATCTCCGTTGAGGATGCGTTCGCCGGGCTGGGCAACGCCTTTGGCGTTCAGCCGCCAGAAGAATGGGGTGTTGTCGTCGATGGTCCAGATCACGACGCTGGCCGAATCGTTGCCGAACACGATTCTCCAGCGGTTGTTGTACTTGGGTTTGGGCCCACCCAGGCGCGCGACAGGCCGTATCGAGGAGCCGCTCACGTCCCAGAGCTGAGCGAAATCCGCCGCACCGGAGACCGTGACCAACCAGCGTGAATCGGGACTGAACTTGGCAGCCTTCAGGTTCCAGAGGACATCGGGCAACACCTGGCCGGATGACGCGTCGAGTTTCGAGCCGAGCGGCCAGATTCGCGCCGAAACGGTCCGGTCGCCGAGTGTGATATCGCTCGAACCCGTGAGTAGCCAGCGTCCGTCCTGGCTGAAGACAAGCTCGCTCGCGGCATATTCGATGGCGTCCACCTCCAGCGCCTTCTTCCAACTCCGCTCGAACCTCCAGAGCTGCACTCTCCGGTCGTCCCGTTCCCGATCCTCAAGGGTCGAGTTGCCGCCCAGGGCGAGCCACCTCCCATCCTCCGAGAAAACGGCGGATCCGATGCCGCGTTCGAAACCCCTGATGTCGATCGCTCCGGCAGAACCCGCAGCGGCTCCCGTCCGGGCGATGAACCCGAAGCTGCGGTCCCTGCCAAGTGGGTCCTTGTATTCGTTGACGTCCTGTTTCAGGACTGCCCACACGGTGTCAGCCGACAAGCTGGACAACGACCATCTGCCCGTGGGCGGCGACATGGGCTGTCTTGCGCCTGCCGTCGGCCCGTCCAGCACGTACGCACTTACGCTCGACAGGGATTCGGTCGCAAGGAGCCACTTGCCGTCTTCAGTGAAGCGCAAGCCATCCCGCGTGAATCGCCCCACGCTTGCCTCGATCTTGAAGCGTCGGCCCGGGGGGCGCAGTTCAATGGCCTGAAAGCGATCCTTGGCGGCTGGGTCTCGCAGCAGGATCCAGCGTTCATCGGGTGCCAGGAGGATCTGGCAAGAGCTGCACTCCTCCTTGGGGTCGATCGCTTCGGGTTCCGTTCGCAGAAGGGCGGGCGAGGCTAGGGAAGACAGGTTCCACACATCCACGGACGTCCCGCGTGCCACGACGGCGGTCATCCCGCTGTTGCCCAAGGCCAACAACTCGCCTTGCCCATAGGGGGTGGGACGCCGGCCTGCGCCCGCCAGCGAGGACTCCGGCGCGTCCAGGTCCCAGGCGCGGACGATGCCGTCACCTCCACCTGCCGCCAGGAAGCGTCCGGAGCGGCTGAGAGCCACCGCTTCGACACTGCGGTCCATGCTGGCCAGGACCTTGCGGTTGCGGAACTGGCCGTCCGGTCCCACTGAGGTCGCCATGATCGAAATGTCTTGGCCCTGTCCCAACGCGTAGAAAGCGCGCGACGCGGGAACGGCTGCCGCTTTCGACGAACCCGGATGCTTCAGGGATGCCCACGGCTCCAGTGGGGCTTCCGCCGCGCCCATCAGCGCGTCGAGACGCCAGGCCTTGACGGATCCGTGCTCCGTGCTGGCAATCAGCAGTTGCGAGTCGTTGCTGAAGAAGGCCCAGCTGATGGCCTTGTTGACTTCCCCCTTGGCCTGGTCAACAAGTACGGGTGGACCTGTGGGCGCCAACTCACGCAGTTTCCACAGCCGCAGGTGCGGGTCGGCAAAGCTTCCTTCGAAGATCCAACCGGAGACTCCGGTCAGGAGCAGCGACTTGTCGTTGCTGATGTCCAGCAGGTCGATGTTCAACCTTTCGGTCGGGAATGCGCCAAGTCGGCGGTGCCCGGCGACCACCACGGTGGCGGGGCTCGCGGTGTTTTGCCCAAGGTTCCAGATCACCACCTGATTGGTTGTGGTTCCCGCCACCAGGGCTTCCGAGTCTGCGGACCAGATGATCTTGCTGGCCTGAAGGCCTGGCGGCATCGACAACCGACGCACCAATCGGGGCTGGGACGCGTCTTCGAACGTGTAGATCGACACCTTCGAATCCACCGTAGCCACCGCCAACAGGTCGCCGTGTGCGGAGGTGGCGAATGTCGTCGCGGCCGAACTGAGGGACGCGAACGGCCGCGGGGTCGGATACCGGTCCGCGGGATCGATCTTCCAGATCGACGGAGTGCCGCCGCGGTCACCGAGCGATGCGGCCAGGGACAAAAGATGCTTTGCAGCGCGGTCGAACGCGAGGAGGCGCACGAATGCGGCTTCCCCAGCGATGGCGACGCACTCCACCGAGCGCAGATCGCCCAGCCGCCAGACCCGGATCACCTTGTCGAACGATGCGGTCGCCAGCAGCGACTCGTCGGCACTGAAGGTTGCAAGCTCAATGGTGTCCGCGTGGCCAACGAGGCCAACACCGCTCGAACGCTTCAAGGATGTGTGCAGCGCCGCGTGGGCCGCTGGAGTGACGTGCTTGTCAACCGAGGTCGCATTGACGGCTTCCACCGCGAGCAGCGTCGCCCTCTGGGGGTTCGACTTGAGCAGGCTCGCTGATTGCGCAGCCAGGTTGTCGGCCAGGTTGCGCCGCGCGGCCTGAAGCGCCTGGTCGCGCTGGCTCCTCGCCTCCACGGCTTTTTCGTCGGCTATGCCCCGTTGCTTCTCGGCCTCGGTCCGCGCCTTCAACGCCTCGCCGCCCTGCCGCTGCGCCTCCTCGCGCGCTTCAGTCTCGGCATTGCGCGCGGTTTCAGCTACCACGCGAGCCATGGTCTCGGACTTGCGCGCAGCCTCGGCTTCAACGCGCTGCCCGTTGGCCCACCACGCAATGGCGGCGATGAACACCGTTAAGGTCGCCAGACCGCCCAGTGCCCATTGCAGCCGCGTCTGGCCGCGCGCAACGCTGGCGGCGATGAAGGACTGTGAAAGTTCGTCGAAGATGCCGGGCTGCGAGGCGAGCTTGCGGGCAGCGGCCAGCGCTCGACCGCGCAGAAGGCCGCTCGTGTCGCTCCTGCCGCCGACTTCCCACTGCTCGGCAGCCACGGCGACGCTGATCGCGAATGCCGGGGGGCCGGGTCGATCCCCCCGCAGGGCGGCCAGGAGCGAATCGAGCATTCCGTGAGAGGCCCATCCGCTTTGCAGAGAAATCCACTGCAGGCCGGGCAGCTCGGCTGCAACCTGCTGCAGCGCCGCCTCGGTGGCGCCGGGCAGTATGACGGGTATGACGAGGTAGGTCGCGTCCAGTCCGCGGCGCTCACGCGCCCAATGGATTTCCTGGCGTTGGAACGGGCCGAGCCCGTGCGGGCCCACAAGTACCAGGCATTGCGATGTCGCGGAGAACTCTTCGCGCAGATGCGCTTCCCAATCCGAGCCGCCGCGTATCTCCCAGCGGTCCAGCCAGGTTCTCACGCCGCCGGCCTTGAGAAGGTCCAGCGCGACCTTCTCGGCCTGTTCCTTGTCGAGGCTGTTGTGGCAAATGAATACCCGAGTGGTAGCCATGGAACCCCGTTAGGTTGATGGCGCCGATACAGTATTGCCCCACAGGGGGGGCAGATGAAATCTTGGACTACCTGCAGGGTAGCTCATGTATTCACGCGGGGACCGGCTTCGAGCCGTGCAGCTCGAAGCCAATCAGGCGATCCGCGCTAAGGAACGGCGGGCTGGTGCCTGTAGAACTCTCCAACCGAGAGATGATCTGCCTTCTACGGAATCCAGCCACGTCGAGCGCGGCTCATCATCAAAGATCATGGCGAATCCCTGGTGGTCGGCCGTGCGGGCGGTTCATCCCCTACATTTCAAGCTTCCCGGCAAAGGAACCTAAACAGGCTTTGCCGAACGCTTGTGGCGTCGGAGCGCACGATTTTTCTGATCGAGAGGGTGGGGGGCTTGATTTCTGGCAGTTCGAACAGATGTCGGCCCGCAGTGAAGCCCGGACAACCGGCGCGTAGGTCGTCTCCTAGTAGGTTGGGCACATATGGCGAATCGGTCTCACGTCTTCATTAGCCATCATCACGCCGATGATGCGCAGGTTACCCGCTTGACCAACATGCTGGCGCGCGCGGGTCACGAGATTCGGAACAGCTCGATCCGGGCCAAGCCGGCGAACCAGGCGCGCTTGGACCGAGGCTTGGTCAGCGATCGCGCGATCAAGCGCCTCTTGCGAATGAAAATGTCCTGGGCGTCGACCGTCGTCGTGTTGATTGGAAAGAACACGCATAAGCGCCCCTGGGTGGACTGGGAGATCAACACAGCGAAGCAGAAGGGCAAGCGCATCGTCGGCGTGTTCGAGCGAGGTGGAACCGAAAACGACATTCCCGAGCCGTTCAAGAAATACGGCGACGCGCTGGTCGCCTGGAACTCCGACAAGGTCATCGGTGCCATCCAGGGCGACTGCGACCCGTTCGAGAATTCGGGTGGGGGAGAGCGAGAGCCTGTGGGGGCTGCGCCGCGCAGCAGCTGCTAGGTTCGAGCTGATGAAAGCGTATCTGTACGCGGTCAGCTACGACCTCGGTTTCGCGCCGAACCCCTTTGGCGGACTTTGCAGCCTGGCCTGTTGCAAGCCGAGAATCAGGGAGCATGCGGAACCCGGCGACTGGATTGTCGGGTTCACGGGCGCCAAGCTTCCGCCTGCGCTGAGGTGCATCTTCGCAATGGTCGTGACTCGCGAGATGACGTTCGATCAGTACTGGGCTGACCCAGCCTTCCTCAGTCGCCGACCCAGGCGGAACGGCTCGGACAAGAAGCTGGTGGGAGACAACATCTACCACCGCGATGGCCCAAGGGCTCCCTGGAAGCAGGAAGACTCGGTACATAGCTTGGTTTCAGGCAAGCAGTGCCCGGACAACACAGCGCATGACACGCGAATCAATCGCGTTCTGCTGTCGGAGCGATTCATCTACTTCGGGGCGAAGGCACCGTCGATGCCGATCTCGGTTCGCAAGGCGATGGGCTATGACAAGAATGCGCGCGACTACCGCGTGTTCGTCGATGAGGAGATGAAGCCCCTGCTCGCGTGGCTGGAACCGCAGCTCGCCGCGCGTCCCAACGAACTGATCGCTGACCCCATCGACTTCACGTCGGGAGGAAAGCGCTTTTCCGCAACGCTAAAGAGGCTCGTGTAAGCGAGAACGCCCGACCGATGATGCCGCCTGCCGACCTCGAGCGCCTAAAGGAGAAGATCAACGACGCGATCGTGACTCTGCCAGCCGGCGCAAAGGTAGCAATCGTTGGATGGTGCAGTACGGCGTTCGAACTGGCTGCGCTGCCGGCCTTCGCCGTGGGGGCAGCCAGGCTTGAGGGGATCTTTGCGCCGCAACCGGTGGCGAATGCGCGCCCGCTGGACGAGCTTGCTGGCTGCGGCCCGGACATCGTCGTAATCGCTGAGGACGCTGGAAAGGAAGCGCTTCTGGAGGCCGTGGCCGCCCGAGTCCCGGCGTCTACAAGGCTGCTCATTGGCGGCTATGCCCACTACGACTTCCGTGACGAGATCTTCGACCGGGTCTGCAGGGATCTGTTCATCCCGTCACTGGCGAACGGCTATCCGCACTGCTTGGTGCACATCTACCAGTGCCTTCGCAATGCGCACCGGCGCGGGCTGTCGGGCGTCGTGGCTGAGTTCGGCATGTTCAAGGGCGGCACGACCATGCTCATGTCGCGGTTCATCGAAGAGCTCGGCGCCTCCTGGAAGGTGTACGGTTTCGACACGTTCGACGGATTCCCGCCTAGACGCAGCCCGCTGGACATGTACAACCATCCGGACTGCGTGTTTCTCAACGTCGACCTCGTGCGAGCTGTGTTCTCCGGACGCAACGTGGAAATCGTGGAAGGTGACGTGGTGAGTACCGTAAGTCGGCTTGCCGACCAGGACCTCGTTCTCTCGTTCGTTGACACCGACAACTTCACATCGGCCTCCGCGATTGTCGATGTCGTGGCCGAACGCACCCTCGTGGGTGGCACCGTGATCTTCGACCACTGGGCCGGGCATGGCAGGTACCTCGACACCGTCGGCGAGCGGATCGCCGCCAGAAAGATCGCGGAGGACAATCGATACTTCAACCTGCACGGCACTGGCGTCTTCCTTAGACAGGCATGAGGCGGATCCCGCACGATCTGGTGCGTCGTACTGCGCCGACGAAGCGCCCCGAGGTGTTCGACCTGTACTGGACCTTCGCGTCCCGCCGGCATGCGGCCTTCGAGGCCCGTCTGAGCGGCGGGACTTGGCCGTGGAGTTACGACCCGATCCTGCAGACATTCAAGTTCTGCAACGTGTTTCGGGCGCTTGATAGGGTGTCGCAGTACCTGATCGGCGAAGTCGCGTATGGCGCCGACGCAATGACAACGCCGCTCGATCGGATCTTCCAGTTGGTGGCGTTCCGTACCTTCAGCAAGATCGAGACGTGGCGCGAGGTGTCGGTGATTCTTGGCGGCGTGCCGCGCTTGGAACATCTTCGCTCTGGTGCCTTCGAGCAAGCGCTGGACGTGGTGAAAACCAGGACGGGTGGTCTCTACACGGGCGCGTTCATCCTGTGCGCCACCAAAGCGTTCGGCTTTGACGAGAAGCATCGCAACCATGTGGCGCTGTTCCGGCACATGTTTGTCGACAATGCCTGCGCTGAGCGGGCGCTGAATGCGCCCAGCCTCGAGGCGCTGGTGGCTCTGCTGCAGAGCTTCCCGTTGATGGGGCCGTTCATGGCCTACCAGACGGCGATCGATCTCAACTACTCCGACCTCTTCAGCTTTGACGAGAACGACTATGTGCAGGCCGGACCGGGCGCGCTGCGCGGGCTGAGAAAGGCGTTCGTCAGCCTGGGCGACTACTCCCCCTCGGATGCGATTCGGTGGATGGTCGAACGGCAACGCGATGAGTTCACACGGCTTGGTCTGCGCTTCGAGGGGCTGTTCGGCCGGCCGCTGCACGCGATCGACTGCCAAGGGCTGTTCTGCGAGCTAGACAAGTACTGTCGTGAAGCGTTTCCGGAGCTCGCGAGCGCGAGAACGCGAATCAAGGCTCGATACAAGCCGTCTTCAGAAGCGATGCCGATCTACTTGCCGCCGAAGTGGCAACTTCGCAGCGGAGGGTCCTTGCCCGGACTCACAAGGGACGCGGGCGGGGGCTTCGCGCACCGTGCCATGCGACGGACCGATCAACAGAGCCTCGACCTGTTCGACGAATGACCACTCCGACCCTCAGACGAACGCTCGGCGAGTTGCGGGCCGAACTGGACGAACTCCCGGTCGGTCCTCTGGACGAGCGCCCGTTGAGTCTCGCTGAGTACCAGCGCTTCGCGGTGAAGACGTACCGCGGGCCCGCAGCCGCCGGCGAGAAGCTTGAGTTCCTGTTGCTAGGTCTGTTCGGAGAGGTTGGAAGCCTGCTCAGCGAACTGAAGAAGAAGCAACGGGATCGCAATTCCTACATTGCCTACAACTCAAGCTCGATCGAGGAGACGGGGGATGTGCTCTGGTACTTGGCGAACGTTGTGGAACATTGTGGCCTGTCTCTGGGCGATCTGGCCGGGTGTATGGGGCCTGACGCGGGCGCTCGTCCGTTTCTTGACCTCCAGCCTCAGGCATCACTGTTCCATGAGCCGGCCACGGCCGCGCGAGTGCAGACAAGTCTTCTCACGGTCGCAGGGACAGTCGGGACACTGATCTCGCGCCACATGTCCATCTTCGGGACCGACGCTATGGCTACTGACTTGGCCAGCATTCTGTCGCATTTGGTGTCCGCATCGACCGATGCCCAGATCAGCCTGGCGCACGCCGCTCATGCGAACCTGGACAAGCTGATGGCTCGATGGCCGATCCGACGGACGTGGGGTCCCTTGCTCGATGCCAAGGATCTTCCGAGCGAACAGTTCCCGCGAGTCATGCGAGTCCTGTTCAAGGAGCTCAAGGTGGGGCAGCGAGTATTCACCTATCAGTCGATGAATGGCGTCAATATCGGCGATCGACTGACCGACAACAGCTTGGAGGAAGACGACTACCGCTTCCATGACGTTTTTCACCTGGCCTTCGCCGGGATCCTTGGCTGGTCGCCGGTGCTGCGGACTCTGTTGGGTGTTCGGCGGCGGAGCCGGCCGGACGTTGACGAGGTACAGGACGGGGCGCGCGCGAAGATCACTGAAGAGGGCCTGTCGAACTGGGTGTTTTCCCATGGGCTTCGCCACAAAGCCTTTGAGCACGTGGACAGCCTCGACTTCGCGCTGCTGAAGACCATCGGGCAGATGGTGAAAGGCTACGAGGCCGAGAGCTTGATGCCTTGGATGTGGGAGCAGGCCATCCTTGAGGGCTTCCGTGTCTTTCGCTTCCTTCGCGAGAACCGGGGTGGCTTGGTCACTGCGGACCTGGATCGACGATGCCTGAGTGTTGAGTTGGCCCCACATCCGTAGCGACCTAGTCCGACGGTCCACCGATCCTGTGATGCCACGGCGCGGGTTGTGCTCTGTAGCATCTTCGGATCGATCGTTGCTGCACGTGGCCACGCATCGTCCGTAGCATCCTCGCCCGGTTGGTGGCTCCGCGTGGTCTGCCGCAGCAAGAACTTTGCACTGAGACGGCACAGGAGCCATCGGCTCTTGCGAGATGCATCGAGATGGCGCCGCAGCGGGGAGAGGGCTACCTTCCTGCGTCGCGCTGTGAAGCAGAGAGGCCGCTTGAAGTGGCACGGACAGGGAGGATCAGCGACAGCAGATTTCCGTCTGCGGTCAATGCGAGGATGGTCCTACCATCCTTGGAGATCGAAGCGCTGCTCAGCGCGGTATTGAAGCCCGGATAAATCGTCTCCGGACGCGCGAACAGGTTGCGCCGGTAGTCGAGTTCCCACACGCCGATCCGAAATCCACTCGTCACCGCGATGACGAGACGTCCGCCGTCCGCCTGCGTGACCGCGATGATCTGACCGAAGTCATCCGCGCTGCCAACGCGCTCCGGCGGTCGAAGGACGATTGGCTCTCCTTCAGTGTCGACACGTTCTATGGTTCTTGCCGTGACCGTCCCGGCTGCGTCGCCGGCGAGGATGCGCGATGGCTCTGACAAGTAGCGCACTACGCCGATCTCCGCGTCGTGCTTGAGCACGGCATGTTCAGTTTCAAGCGTCGCTGCGTCCAGCGCGACCACCGTCCCTTCCTTCGTGCCCACAAGCACCGAGTCGTGCGTCGCCGCGACGTCGATTCGGACCGCGTTCGGGAACGGGCGGCGCACGGGGTCGCCGCCCGATGCCCAAGCCATGACCTGAGAGGTGCCGTCGAGCCATGCGGTCAAGCGCGCCGCGTCTGATACCGCCAGTGCTTGGATAGCCTTGCCCGACGCCCGGGAGACCGAACGGGTCGCGAGACGCCCTCTACGCCAGTCAAAGATGTGCACCTCTCCGTCAGCCCTTCCTACGGCCAACGCTGTTCCATCTGAGCTCAACGAAGCTGCGCTGACGGCTCCGCCTGCTGACACGCCGGTCTCGGTACGCCGCCAAGTGGGCAGGTCAAACTGCTCCATTCTGCCGTCGGGGGCGATAACGAGGGCTCTGTCTCCCGTCGGTGAGAGCACGATCCTGCTCTTGGCGTCAACGCGAGGACCCGCCGCCGCCGCGGAGTTGCCCATTGTCCAAGTCGCTAGCAAGCCGTCAGTACCTGCGGTGACGAGGAACTGGTCGGTACAGGCAAACGACATCGTCAGTACGGCGCCGCGGTGTGCCACGAGTTCTGCCACCGGTGCGCCTGTGGCGACATCCCAGAGGTGAAGAGCCCCGGCGAAATCACCGGTGACACCGTACTCACCACGGACTGCGACTGAAATGGCGCCTTCGGTCGGGGCGTTCGGTGCTCGTGCTTGCGCACCTGACTCGGTGTTGATCACTGCCACCGAGCCGTTGGCATTTGCAAGGAATCCCCAATCCATCTCTTCCAGCAGGGCGACATCCTGAACTGGGCCGCGCTGCTTGGTGGGTGGGTAGGCCAGGGACCACGCCGAGCCGTTTCGTTTCCAGGAGGCGGCTGTATTGTCCTTACTCGTCGAGACGATGCGGGAGGCGTCTGCGTTGATGCGCACAGCGGACACGTCGCCGGCGTGCGCAGGCCAGGTGATCGACTGCCCGCTGCGCTTGTCGAACTCCACAAGAAGGCCGTCCGCGGTCCCAAACACGAATCGCGAGCCATCGTCCGTTGCATCCATCGAAGAGACGGACTTCCCCTGCAATCTGTGCAGTTCGCGGGCCGTTGGCGGATTGACCGTGAGGTCCCATTGAAGGAGCCGTCCGTCATGGCCTGCACTGAACACGCCAGCACTCACAGCTCGAATTTCAGACACACGGCCCGTATGCTTGTCGACGGTGTCCACTGCGGCGCTGCGATCCGGCTGCCATGCGACGAGGCCGCCGGCCTGGTCGCCGGCAAGCAGCGTGCGACTCGCACAGTCGAATGCCGCTGCTGAGAAGCGTCTGCCCTTGAATTGGATCTGTGCAGATGGTGATCGTCGCTCCCGATCGATCAGCCAGGTCGCAAACTCCGCCAGAAGAGGTGAGCGATTCAGGGACGCGTAGCCGTCCCAAGCCCGGCCCAAGACCTCGGACGCCGACTGCCACTGCCGACGTGCCGCGTACTCGCGCGACTGAAACACAAGTGAGTCTGCGAGGCGAAGCTCGGCATTCCTGCGGGACGACTGCTCGGCCACGTACAGCGCCGAGACCACGCCGGCAAGAACCACGATGCTCAAGCCTGCGCCCCATGCCGCAAACATTGTGCGGCGGTGCTGGGTCACGTCCTCACTCGTCAATATGTACGGTTCGACGCCCTGGATCCGAGCTGCGATCTTGGCCATCGCCATCGCGAAGGCGGGATTGCGGAGCACCAGTTCGTCCCTGCTGATGCCTCGCAGGTCGATGATGAACGGCTGATCCGTCCAGTCAGCATCCAGAACGGCTGGAGTCAGGCTGGCTGTTGCGGGGTCAAACCGGCGGCCATCGACGTCCCAGCGAAGGTGCCCCTCGACATGGATGATGATGAGGCGATCTAGGCGGCCCATCTGCACCCATTGCTGCGTCTCCTCGCGAACCCACTCGGCGGCCGCTGAGGTCGGGGAGGCGATCACAAGCAGGTAGTCGGATCTGTGAAGGTGCTCGCGGAGCGACTGACCGATCTTGTTGGTTTGCGCAAGTGACGTCTCGTCCCGGAAGACGTTCATGGCGCGCAAGCGATAGAAGGGCTTGGCCAGTCGATGCAGTCCGTGCTGCACAGCCTTCGCCAGGGACCAGTCGCGAGAATTCCGCTGCGTGTACGTTATGAACGCATCGTGGCGAGCATCACGCATGTCTTCCTCCCGCGAGGCCGGGAACTGACTTGCCCAGTCTGCTCGCTTGGTAGGCGGTGGGCTGCCGCGCAATGCTACCCTGCGGTTCACAGGGACGGCGCACTTCGTAGGTTGCAACGTCCATCGCGGCCGCAAGATCCTCGGCAATAACCCGGCAACAGCAATTCAAATGACCAAAGTCAGCCGTGTCATGCTTTGCCGCAACAGCCTCGACAAGGAACAGGTCAAGGCATTGGCTCACCTCCCTAGCACTGCCCTGGCGAGAAGTGTATGGGCCCGATACGATCGAGCAGCAGCATAGCTCGTTCGTGGACGGTTCGCGTCGGACGAAGATCGAACCTTCAGATGTGACAGGGTGCCAACGATGGAATTCATTTCCCCCCGAGTTCCCGATGTCTTCGTACTTTGGCACCCCGCTTGCGCTATCGGGGAAACTTTGGCGCGGGAAATCCATGGGTGGTTGCGACCGGGGAGCGGCCTGGGTCCCGAGGTCTTCTACCGCTGTGTTTCTGCTCCGGACTCTGAACCTGGCGCACTACCGCTCCCGTTGCCAGGAGAGGTCAGGGCCCCAGCGGCTGCGGCTGGTACAGCCAGCGGAAGTTCGAGACATGTCAATGAGCAGATCCTCATCCTGCTTGTTGACGACCACATGGTGGCCGACCCGGCTTGGCGTTACTGGCTAGGAGAGCTGGCGGCCAACCAAGCCCCGACGCAGCTGCCCCGGACCTTTGTGCCTGTCGCCTTGGACTCGACGGCGTATAACGTGGCACACCCGATCCGGGAATTGAACTTCCTCCGCCCTGCGGGGCTCCCAGTCGATGAAACGGCTGTAGGCGAGACGCGTGCAGTCGCCCTGGCTAAGGTGACGCGATCGATGCTAAAGCAGCTGACGGAAGCACTGTGCCGTCACTTGTTGGGCACGACTCTTCCGATCAACCCGGCGGCAACTGCTCCGAGCGAGGCGGCGGGGTTCCAGGCCAGTTCGATCGGTGACTCCGCGTCGCCCAAGGTCTCCCTCTTCTTGAGCCACGCAAAGGCCGACGGAACGACACCAGCACGGCGAATCCGTGACTACATCTACAGCCAGACCCAGCTGGCTGCTTTCTACGACGAGAACGACATCCCGTTCGGATCGGCCTTCTCGCGAGTTCTTGAGTCAAGTCTGCGATCCAGTCAGACGGCGGCGCTGATCGCAGTGCGGAGCGCCCGCTATGCGAGCCGACCTTGGTGTCGTCGCGAGCTCTCGCTGTTCCGCCGACCTAGGCGAGAGTCGAATGAAGGGGAGTTGCCGGAGCGCTGGCGACTGCAGCCAATGCTCGTCGTTGACGCGCTTGAACCAGGTGCCCGCACCGTCGGCATCCCGGAGATGGGCAATGCCACGCTGATCCGTTGGAGCGATGATGCGCCTGACCTAGAGGAGCAGATCGTGACGACGGTGCTGCGTGACGCACTTCTCGCGGCGTTCCACTCTTCACTTGGCCGCTCGCTCGCATCGGCACCGGACAGCGTCATCTTGAACTGGTTGCCCGACCCGACCACTCTGTTGCATATACCGGTGGTGCGCGATGCATCAATTGAGGCGACAGTGGTATACCCTGGCCGGGGGCTGTCGGGGCTCGAACTCGATACCCTGGCCGAGTACTTTCCGCAGGTTACCTTTCGCAGCTTCGATCAAGCTAAGCCTTGAGGAGAGGTGCCATGGGTTCGATCACCAAGACCACCCGCCGCCACCGCTCTGCAGCCATTGCGCAGCGGCTCATCGGACTCTCAATCTCCTACGAGCGTGACCCCCTTCTCGCGCGAGGGCTAGGTCTAGAGCATCTACGCGAGCTGCTGGTGCGCCTGGCTAGACCGCTTCTCCGCACGGGGGCAAACTTGGCCTACGCTGGAAGTTGGGTTGAGCGAGAGGACAACTTCACGTATGAGTTGCTGCGTCTGATAAGTGCAGAGCAGGAGGACAATAGCATTGGCGGACCCGACTCCAACCTAGCCATTGGGCGTCTCGTCAACCACTTGAGTTGGCCGGTCTATTTGTCGGTCACCCCACGCGTCGAGGCGCAATGGATTCACTGTTGCCACATCGTGCGCGTCACACAACAGATGGCTGACATAGCGGGCGCGAATGTACTTCCCGACGACACGCCGATCGAAGACGACAGGCGACTGCTAAATACCGCGGTCACACTCAGTGCAATGAGGCGCCTGGCCACCCAGGGAATGTTGGTCCCGTATAAGGCCATACCCACGCAACCGGTCATCCCGCCGATGAGTGCACGCATCGTGCTTGGCGGCAAGCTCACCGGCTATAGCGGGTTCATGCCAGGGGTACTAGAGGAGGCGCGTCTAGCCATCGAGAATCGCGTTCCGTTGTACGTGCTGGGCGGCTTCGGGGGAGCAAGCGAGGCGCTTGCTCGCGCGCTCTTAGCGCATGCGCCGCACACGGTAGCCGAACTCGAATCTGCTTGGCACTTTGAGCGCACACCAGCACTGGTCCGGCTGCGGGATCAGGCGTCTAAGACGCCTTTGCCACCAGGAATGCTTGACACGACGGCTGGATTGAGAATGCTTTCCGAAAGGATCAATGCCGCCCGGCCGGCACTTGCCGACCAACTGCTAACTGGGCTGGACGAAGCACAGACGCGCGAGATGATGTCTACCACCGACGCCCGCCGCGCCGTCGAGCTGGTACTCAGCGGGATGAGCCAGCGGCTCGGATTTGAGGTGCTCCCGACATGAAAAATTCGCGTGCGGTACGCGTTGACATGTATCTTCCTCTTTGACCATAGCCTATCGCGCCTGCTTCCTGGGCTTCAGCGGAGCCGTGACTTTTGCATTGCCGGGTTCGTGTCCCTGTAGTGCGCGTACGAAGTCGCTGATCCGGCGGCGGTCCGCTGCACGTTGCACTAGGTAGTTGACCTCGCCGTGGTCGTCCAGCCAGTTGAGGAATGCCTGCACGCCTTCCTTGGTAGTTGTCTCATCGCGGCAGTTAGCCACGAAGGCCATTTGAATCTTCTGCACTTCATCAGCCACATAGACGCCGAACGGGTGCGAGACGACGATTGCATCGGGAAAGCCTAGTTGGCGAAGTGCTTGCGTCTCCGTGACACCCTTCTGGCATGCAATGACATGCACAGGGCCTTGTAGTCCATTGTCCCACCCATTGGTGATTTCGTGGTCACGCAGAAACGGCTGTCCTACGAGCTCGCGAGCAGCAGCCGTAGTCATCGAAGCGGGGATGCTGTCGCACACAAAGCCGATCAAGCTGCCCCGAATCCTTACCGCTGCAACATCGGCCATCTCGTCCTTCACGGCGACGCCGTCAATTCTCCTCAGCAGCCCGACCACCGCGTCGGTCATCAGCCGGCGCCGCTCCTGGAAGTTCTTGCGGCTCCACTCGAGTGCCTCGCCGGCAAAGTAGCCACCTGAGGAGTTGATGCCGACGCCTTCACGGGCAAGGCCGAGTACGATTGCTGCAGCGAGTTCCTCAGCGCGCTCAAGAACCTCTTCGCCGTCCTTCACTTGGGCGCCAGGAATCTTCAGTTTCCTGACGTAGTCTTGAAATGCCTCATCGGGCGATCCGGCGTCTGCTTTGACGAGTTCTTTGAGGCGGATACTGCGCACCTTGGCGGGCGATTTGTTGAAGGCCGCTGACAACTCCGCGTGGCAGATGCCGACGCCATCCTTAACTGGACTATCGGTGCCTAGCCAGCCTGCGCGTCCGTTGTATAGCATGATGAACACGTCCGCGTTCCGGGACTTCTCCCTGCACGCCTCCCAGTTATCGATCAATGCGGCCGCGTTCGACTCGTCCTCGTGAATCCAGACCTTGAACACCTGCTTGCCGCCAAGCTTGATTACCTCGAGCCTCTTCTTCAAGGCGCATCGCAACACGCTCAATGGTTGAAGCTCTCCTTCATACAGGAAGGTGTCATTGCACCTGCTGGACAGGAACAGGGATAGAGGTTGCGTCTCGGAGAGGGGAGTCTTCATGACAGCGGGCTGCGAACAGGTTCGAGAAGATTCTTAGCGAGCTGTCGGAACCAATCCCGCACATTGGCAGGCTGCCCGCCGTCCATCAATGCCGGCAGGAACACGCTCTCGGCCGCGTGCACACCCAACTGCCGATAGGCTTCAAACTGTTCCTGATCGAAGAATTGGTCCAGCGTTGTCTGGTGTGGAAAATCAGAGTTATTGGTTCGAAATCGCCGTATTAGTTCAGACTCATTCCCTGTGACCGAAAGCTTGATGTAAAGAAGTAGGCCGATACCTTCAGGATAGTGAATGCGGCACAGATGAAAGTGGCACTTGCTGTATCCCGTCTTCGGATCGGGTCTGAGTTCGTCCAGCTTGGGATCAAGGCGCACACCGAAGTCAATCTGCGCGTGGCGAACCAGTGTCATCAAGCCTTCAAAAGTGTAGCCAGGGTCCGACTCTCCATCTACGCAAACGATGAACTTGCAGCGCCGCCGGAGCAACTCGTAAATCGCGAGGTTCTCGATATGCCCACCGTCGGAGAGGTTCAGCCACTTCTCCTTCTCAGACATGCGAATGCTAGTCATTTCCCGCAGCAGGCAAATGAATCCCGGAGCGCCCATTCCACCTGTGTCCGGACGCTTGATCCAGAAACCAAGCCGCACGTTCAGGATCGTCAGCAATGCAGTCAGGGTGGGCATTGATGCTAGCCCCATGTGCGAAGAGAAGGCTGCTCCCGAGATGGCCATCGCTGTAGCAAGGTCAGGCGGCTTACCATTCGTTCGCCAACTTGCTGTCGGGTGATAGCCGGTCGCAGGCGAACCTGTCCAGTTCTTTGAGAACAGGAAGAAGTCGCAGCGACGATCCTTGAGCGCGGAATCTGAGCTGGTCGGAATGTTTAGCGCGGAGTTAAGAAGGTGGTAGGGCGCCGTGTTCCCCGCGTTGATCTCGTCTAGTCGAATGTGTGGATTGCCACTGGCCGTCCTCTGGATGAATGTCCGGGCCAGACCGTCGCGATAAAGGCGGTGTGGGCCGGTCAGATTGACGTTGAGCAAGAAGATGCTAATGCCAGCGAGCCCAGCTGCGACGCAAAGCAGTGCCGTGAAGTGTTCGGAAGCAATCTCGAGGAACGCGTGGAACAGCAGCAAGGCGATCAGCGGGATCAGAAAGCCCGCGAGCACGAGCGCAACCTTCAACACGAGCCTGCGAGTATTCGGGTTCTTCAATACCGGAAGGAAGCGAACGACTCCGGGCACCGCTGCCGCCAGGGCCGCGAGAACTGCGCCGAGGCTACCGGCATTTCGCCAATATCCGCTCGCGGTGAGCTCAGGAACGCTTCGTTCGAGTACCCAAGCGATGCTGACTCCCACCGTGAGAGCAAGTAGGATCCCCAGAACGCTGCCCGTGACCTGACTCGTCCTCTTTCCCATTCGAACGCCCCACGCATAGACAACCATTGCCAGGCCGCAAAGCACTGCGGCGCCGCCCAATGTGAACTTCCAGTATTCAGCAGCGCCCCAACCATCGACCTGGCTCACCACAGCCGCGAGCGACAGAATCACAAGCAGTGGCGCGGTCCAGTTCAGAATCATCCCGGCGAGCGTCGCCGTGACCATGGACCACTGTTCCTTGAGATTGCCGACCAGGAGGTATTTCGCGTTCTGACGGACGTAGCGCACCGGATCCGTGTCTGGTCCGTGCGGTGCCGCAACGGTCGACTGATCTTCGCCGTTGCCTAAGGCCTGCGTCAGAAAGCATCCCGTGTAGCCTCCGCCGGATACAGTGGACAGAAAATCCACTTCCTTGAGAAAGCCCTTCTCGGCGAGCACCTGAACGACCCCAAGCCCAAACGTCGCAGACCGAATTCCTCCGCCGGATAGTGCAAGGCCGGTGGCGTCCATGCCCACCGCGGTCTCAATTCCCAACTTCTCGCGACGACTCCCGACAGCTCGACCTTCATCGCTCGCAATCTTCGATGCGATCTCCCTCAATCCTGGGGAATGAGCAACAAAGCCGAAAGGTAGCGGCCGAAACAGCTTTTCCATCTCTTCAGATTGCATGACATCTGGCGCCAGCGAGTCCAGATGTGCCGTGCCATAAGCCATTTCGTGCAGCTCCGAAGCAAAAGCACGAAGTTCTTCTTGAACCTGCTTCAGCTCGCCTCGAAACTCATCGGCACCATCGCGCCCATTGAGGCGACCGTCTTCTAAGGCGCGGTGCCACTTCGCTGTTAGCGGTCGGACGATGAGATTCAACACCTCCGTTGTGCGTCTCGCAAAGGTCTCGCAGCCGGGGTTCATCGTCATTGCGTCACGCGCCTGCCCGAACACCTCCCACATGCTCTGTAGGGCCCGCGCCTCCACCCCGTGCTGATACGGAAGAGGTTGAGTGGAAATGCGCGTTCTCAACTCGCCAAGAAATTGATGCGCGGCAGCTTGGTCAGGAGTCAAAGGCATATGGAATGTCTCGCAATCTGTCGCTGACATGAACGCCTGCGGTCAGACAACCCATGGGCGTCTCGATCCACTCTTTGCCACTTTGCATCGGCTCAACTGACAAGTGAGGCGAGTGGCAGTTGCGTACCGAGTCTAGTCCCTTGAATCGGTATTGCCGCATCTGTTGCGTGATTTGACCTCTGCATGTCAGCTGATGCGGCCCGCTCGCGGCCAATCTCTGTAGTTCATTGCGGAAGATTCCCGAGTACCTCTTGCAGTGCCTGCTCGTCTTCAACCCAAGGGAACGTGTCCGCGGCCCCGTTCTGAGCGGATGGGCGTAGACGTGCTTGCTCTTCACCGGCAATTACTTTGCGACGGCATCATCGAAACGGAACCTGCTGGCAGGCGCCTCCGATGGTGACGACCGATGTCGCACATGCTGCCTCTCCAGGGCACTCGATCTTTAAGTGTGGCATGTCTGTCCCCCCTTGATCTTGGCCCAATCAATCTGCGATTGAGCCAGCCCAAGTGTGCACGTTCCGGACTCTGGTGGGAATCGGGCCCGGCTCCTGGGAAGTCGAGCGGCCGGGCACAGTACTCCTTGATGACCTCCGACCGAGAGTCGGCATTGCCCAACTGGTTGTCCGATAGATTCACGATCGACTGCAGCAAGCCAACGTCGTTGCTTCGCATTGCGAAGGTCACTCCCACTCAGGCCTGGCTATCGCAATTGCAGGCAACCAGGAGAGCTGTGGGTCTCACTCCTAGGGATTCGGAGCGTTCGCGATCTTCAAGTATCGTGCTGCTTGTAAGGAGACGGCGAGCGTCGGCGGTCTAATGAGGTTCCTGGTGTCCGCGGTTGCCTTGCACGCATTTGCTTAGGACGACAGGTGTGCTTCGGTCTACAGGCTGAGTCAGCGCAATGAGCGTGACAGCGCCGTTCCGGCGCGGCGCGTGGTTTGTCTGCTAGGGTCAGGCCGATTCGCTGCGAGGAAACTCAATGAAGCCCATCCAAGTTTTCACGCCTGCTGAGGTGCTCAGTGCGGAGAACCCGGCGCCGCTTAGTGAGTTCAACCTGCAGCTTCTCGCACAGGGCGATTCATGGTTCTCCTTCGGGGCTATCCCGCCAAATCTGACAACCAATCTCTTCGACGGCATGGGTACTACCAAAGTCCGCGCGTGCGTGGTGAACTGTGCTCAGCCGGGCGCAAGACTGAGCCTCATGGCCGACACCACTAAGGCGCCACAGTTCATCGACTTCCTGAACGGGCGGCGGCGGCGGGCCTGGGGGGGGCTACTGTTGTCAGGGGGCGGTAACGACCTAATCGCTGCGGCCCAGCAGCCGCCAACAAACACGGCAGCCCTCCGATTGCTGGCCAAGTCTGATGAGTGGACCAGCGCACCAGGTGGCGAGCGCTACCTGTCCAATGCGGGATGGCAGACCTTTTGTGCTCACCTCGTGGCCGTCTACCAGAACTTGCTGGTCGCCCGGGACAAGAAGCCGGAAAACCGCGGCATCGCGATAGTTACGCACACCTATGACATTGCCGTCGCGCGCGACGCCGGCGCCGGGCTGGGCTTCGGCCCATGGTTGTACCCGGCGATGAATGCATTTGGCATCCCCGAGGCGGACCGCGCCGAGTTGTGCCGTGTGCTACTAGATCGGTTGCAGACGCTTATCGACCACATAGCGGCTAGTACGCCGGACGGCTCCATACACGTCGTACACGGCCAGGGAACGCTCACGGCAGCAAAGACTTCGGACAAAGGTGCGACTGTCGACTGGCAGAACGAGATCCACCCCTCGGCTCTGGGCTACCGCAAGCTCAGTGCGAGATGGCAGTCCGTATTGAGCGCCGTGTTCAACGCATAGCACAAGCGGCGTCGGCGCGCTCCCGTAGAGGAACTTAGCAGTGGTCGATTCCACCGTTGCCGAAAAAGCTTTGGCCGACACCGCGTTAGGCACGTCTGTTCTTCAAGGCGACCCCGGTGCGACACGGCCGCGCCGCCGTCGATTGACCTGCGTCGTGTTCATCAGCCATGCGAGCGAGGGCTGCTCAGACGTTAGCCTTCACAGACAGTGACGCATCGAAATATCTTTATCAGCTTCAAGACTGAGGAGCGGAGTGTCGCAGCCCGCCTAAAGGACGCGCTTGCCAACGCCGGATACGCTGTCTGGTGGCAGGAAAGCATTCAATGCGGTCGAGAGTGGCATGGTGCAATCGATGATGCTCTCGCGGATGCAGCATGCGTCGTCGTACTGTGGTCGAAGGCGGCCATGCGTTCCCCGTGGGTGCGACACGAAGCGTCACAAGCTATTGCGCGCGGCTGCTATGCCCCGGCGCGGCTTGAACCCATGACTATCGAGAGCCCCTATGACCGGCTGCAAGCAACGGATCTGGACTCCTGGGATGGTGACCCGAGTCACCCAGGCTTTGTACGCCTATTGGCGAGAGTTCGAGAACTCCTTCCCCCGCCCGTACCAACGGCAACCTTGATACTGCGCTTCCTGAACCGATCAAAGTGGACGATTGCCTCGTTCGTCTTCGCAGTCGCTGCTGTCTCCCTGTTGATAGGACTAACGATCGCGCTCAGCAATCAGCTGAAGACGCAACAGCAAATTGCTTCCGATGTGCGGCGCACTCTCCAGCCTCTTGACGACATGGAGGTGACGGCATTCATCTTGATCAACCCGGGTACCGACGGCGTGGCGGATCTTGTTGCGGAACTGCGTCGAGAGCTTGGAGAATCGCGTGACGGCGCGTTCTCGTTCAAGCGCGATCTTCCACTCGGTGTGCGGCCAGCTATCACCGGGCAAGATGGATCAGTTCGTGCAGTCGCGATCGTGCCAGTATCATCACTTTGGCCAAAAGGTCCAACCTATCATTGGCTTAGTGGCACTCTAAACTTTACTGGGCTTTCTCTAGCGATACGTCGTAGGGACCCTGCAGTAGATCCTGACGCGCCGTCAAGCTCACCTCCCCCTGGTGCGGCCGATCTCTCCTTCGACGTCGGACCATACGATCCGGATGGGTCGGATCGCGCCGAGCCTAGAGAACCCTCACTGCAGTGGGAGCCGTCAAAAGACACGCTCACGCTCCAATTTACGGATCGGGCCGCGAAGCGCTTCTGGACGTCGACCGGCAAAGTAAGTTCCGTGCCAGATCTGGAGGATTCGGCGATCACCGTTCGAGTGGACAACACAATGTTTCCCTCTGGCGGCGATAGGAGCGCAATCTCCAAGGCGAGAGCCGATCTCGAGTTGAGCACCATATTCCTTCGCTACTCTGGCAGGAATGTCATGATGCGTGCAAGTGCAATGCACGCCTTCAAGACTGGCGAAGGCCTTCGGGAGTACCGTGCGTACATGAGCACTGCTGCTCAGCGATAAGGTGGCCTCGAGTGAAGGCTAACCACTCGCTCGAGCCGACCCTCTACGGCAGGCAGCGTAAGGCTGGGCCGCGGCGCACGGTGCATTGTCGCCGCCCAGCCTTACGCCGCCCGGCTCAGCTCGAACGTTAGGCGTCGTCAAACCCAGGTCCGACCATGAGTCGCGACACAATGGTTGAGTTCTTGACCGACTATGCCAGCTACCTCATTGAGGACTACGCGCGGAGGGGCTGATTGCGCCCTCCAGAAGCTTGGCCGCACCGTCGCCAGTTTGCCAACTTCACGCCGGAATCGCTTCGCAATGAACTCGACGCGGAACTAGACGAACCGCTTGCCCAAACAGCTCACATCGACCAGGGCGGTGGCGCTGATTCTGCGCGGGATGCTGCGGATCGTCGGCGACCGACAACCTGGTGCATCTGAGCCTTGACCCTAGCAGGGCAAGTGCACTTCGTAGTTGAAGGCGCTCGATGGTTCAACTTTGCCTGCAGCACGGCGGACGCGGTCCGCACCTCTTTCACCCGTCGCGCTGGAGCCGTTGATGTCGAACCCGTTTAGCCGCCAGGCACTGTATGACCTGGTGTGATCCCGGCCGCGCACGACCATCGCCCGAGAACTGGGCGTCTCCGAAGTCTGGATCGGCAAGCAGTGCCGCGCGATGAACGTGCCGATGCCGCCTCGCGGCTACTGGACCCACCTCGCCGCCGGCGCCAAGACAAGGCACAAGTACGTGCGCCCGCCACTGGCCTACACGATGGCCGAGCGCATCGAGGAGGACCACCTCGCAGCCGCGCACGGACTGCAGGGGTTCGACGCTCGCGATCTTGCCCAGCCGGTGCCAGGCGCACCGGTCTTCAGCGAGCGCCTCGAGCAGGCGGTGGATCGCTACGCCGCGCTGGCCAGCAGCCCGTCACGCGACCCACGGCCCGCGGGCGGCACCTGGTCGTACGCCAATTGCTCGAGGAAGACCAGCGCCGCATGGACGAGGCCAGCCCGTACTCCTGGCGCAAGCCGCTTTATGCGGATCCGCAGGGCAGGGCGGTCCTCGAGGCCCTCGAGCGGCTCTTGGCATTGGGACGCCCGCGGCTTCCGGGTGTCGGCTGGCCGCGGACGCGACGTTCAAGGTCAGGGACGAGCCGCTCCCCTCCCGAGAGGCCGCTCTTGCTGCCTCAGTGCAGCGACGCAAGCCCGCCCACGAGCTGCTGGCATCCCCAGAATGTAGGTCGCAAAGCGAGAACAATGCTCCTACGATGCTCGGACCATAGAGGCGGGGAGTCGACATGGGCCCGAAGAAGGCAGGCGTGCGCTGGCGGTGTACGGCGCTGGCGGTGGCAATTGCGGCCAGCGGTTGCGCGACAGAGCCCCTGGTGCCGGCCTGGCAGGCGCCTGATGCCATCAAGGCAGGCGATTCGATGCCGGGCGCGCTCGGTTACCTGGATTCGCTGCGGACTCGCTACCGCAATGCCGTGGCCACGCAGCTCAACGACGAGCGCAACGCGTCCAATGCTCTGCTAGGCACGGGTGCACTCATCGCGGCACTCGCGCTTGGCAATGTGCATCGAGACGCGATTGTTGGCACTGCTTTCCTGGGCGGCACGGGCTACGCCTTCTCTCAGAGCAACCTTCAGCGCCCACGGCTGCTGGTCTATCAGGCCGGTGTGGAGGCCCTGAACTGCGCCGAACGAGCCGTGACACCCTTTTCCATCTCTGTCGACGATCGAACCCGCTTGGCAACTGCAATCGGGCGGCTCGAAGGCGAGCGTAAGACGCTAGCCGCGGGAATCGCCACAGCCCAGGGCGTTGCTGCGGCCAACCCGGGCGATGTCGGTCTACCTGACTTGCAGCAGGCGCTGACTGCGGCGCGCGTGCAGTTGGAAGACAGTGAGAAGACACTTCGCTCTGCCAGCGCATTCAGCGTGGCGGCCACCCGCGGTGCGCGCGACCTGGTGGCAGCGGTAAACAGCATCGATGCGGCGGTGGTGAGGTCTCTGGTCAATGCGACGCCAGACTTGAGCAATGTGCCAAAGCTGGTCTCCGGTCTCGCCGGCATGGTCTCGGCCATTGCTCCCGGTGCAGGCGTGGACGATCTGTTGAACTCGCGCCTCGCGGCGGTGAAGTCCGGCATGGCAATGACGGAAACAGGCAAGAAGAGTGACGTCCAGAAGGCAACTGAGACGCTGATCAACACCGTGGCCGCCACCCAGGCCGCCAATGCTGACACCGCGGCGCTACTGGCGGGACGCACCGGTCCGTTTCCGGATGATGCCTTCAAGGATTGCGGCGTAGCCCAAGTCGTGACGGCTTTGGCTGTTTCGCCCCAGCGCCTGAGCTTCACTGCGGACCAGGAAGACAAGCGCATCGTGGACATCAGCGGCGGCATCAAGCCTTACTTCGTGGAGGTGGAGGGTCCCGTGAGCAAGGCGCTGACCGCCAAGGGCCCCGTGCGCTTCGACACTCGCTCAGATCTCACCTTCGCATCGAACGTACTCAAGGGCGCAACGGAAGGAACGCTGCGGGTCAGCGACAGTGCACCCAACGCGCCCAACATCGTGACGATCCCAGTATCCGTAGCGGCTGCGGCCCCCTCCAACGGCGCCGGCAACGGTGAGGACAAGACCAAGGACGCAGCGGGCAACAAGCCCTCGACGTCTCCGGCAAAGGCCACAGTCCCGGCTCCGGCACCATCGCCTGATGCGGCAATCGACACGGCGATCACCGCGCTCAAGACAAAGGCGCAGTTCAAGTTTGGCGGCAAGGCTTACGTGCGCAGCGACAATCCGATCAAGGACGGCCGCAGCATCCGCTTCACGGTGACCTGCCCGGACGGCGCCGCCCCCGTCAAGCGCGTCGACCTGGCCTCCGCATATCTTGCCGAGGCAGGCGTCAAGGGGCTGAAACCAGATCAGTTGGCAATTACCACGCTGCCGGCCGACTGCGCCACACCGTGACACGCCAGCGCGCTGCGCCGGGTCCTGTTGCCGCGTGGCACCGAACGGCCGAACAATCGTCGCTGCGTAGCCGGGATCAGCATCCCGGCATGGCTGAAGCCATCGCGCGCTTTGACACACTGGCCGACCCCGCTCTGCGCATGACCCTGGCGCGGGAGATTGTCACTGCTCGCACCGCTGAACTAACCCTGGCGTACCGAAATGTGGTTGCCATCATGGCTGGCTACAAGGCGCGAGGCGACGCACAAGGCCGCGAAGTCTTGATGCCAGAGGCCTGCGTGGTCTTTGTGGTGAAGCGAAAGTGGAACTCGGCACAGACCAACGCCGCGCGGTCGGGCAGCAGCGCTGAACAGCTCCTACCTTCTCGCCTGCTCACCTGGGGGCCAATGCCTGGACAGCCAGCGACGCGCGTGCTCTATGCGGTACCGACTGACGTCCAGAAGGCGCAACGCTTTGCGGGGGCGCAGGCGCAGTCGGCATCTTGCGTCGTAATGCAGGACGCACAGTTCCCTTTGCCCGGCACACTGACCTGTGGCATCCGCATAAATGGTGCAGCCACATCGCCGCTGGCCTTGAGCGCTATGCACGTCCTCAGTCCGGTTCCACCGCAGCCCACTCCAGTTGGTCAAACGCCCTTCAGCGACCCGTCAATCGGCTCAGCCGTGCGCGGACTGGCAACAGCCTGGGGTGGACATCTGGACCGATCGTCGCGAACCGCGTTTGACGCACAGCTCGCGCTTGTGGGCGACACCGCATGGTTCAACGCCGCCTTCTCCGGCTGGGCCCTTTCGACCTCCCTGCCCCATATCAGCGCACCGGATCTCTTCGACACGCTGGCGCATGACCGCATGTTCCGCATCCTCGTGCCCGACAATCACCCACAGATTGGACAACCGCGCGACGCAGTGCTGGCACAGTTCAACAGCCACGTTAGCCCTGCCTTCACGATCACATACGAGTTCCGAACGAGCCAAGGACTGACACGCGTAGCCTTGCACCACGCGCAGCTGCTGTTGCTGACCATAGCGCCAGGCAGCACCCCGCCGATTGCAGGTGACAGTGGATCAGCTGTCGTTTGTCTCGGCATTGACGGCAAGCCGACTCTCGCCGGCATGTACGTCGCGCGCGGCCCGAACGACTCTGCGGGGGCGCGTCAGGCCTATGTGCTGCCCGCATGGCAGCTTTTCGACCCAACAGTGTGGAGTGGGCTGCCTCCAGGCACTGTGTCGCTGAGGCCGACCTTCTCGCTGCCCTGAGGAGATTCTCGATGCGCAAAGGTTTCTCCACCTCACGCCGCTGTGAGGACAAGGCCGCTTGCCTGCAGAGCAGCGAAGTGGACTTCGTCATTCGCTATCACTCGGCACGCACCACCAATCCGGGAAAGCGAATCTCGCCGCCAGAGGCAGCGGCATTGGCCAGGGCGGGGCTGAGGCTTGTCACCGTGTACCAGGACCGCGCCCGCGAGTTGCAGGACTTCGGCAAAGCGCGCGGGCGCGAAGATGGACTGGCCGCCTTCACGTTTGCAGCCCAGGTAGGACAGCCGCCAGGCAGCGCGATCTACTTCGCAGTCGACACGGACCTCTCAAATGCTCAGATCGACGCCGTGGTGCTGCCCTACTTTCGCGGCGTACGTGCCGCGCTAACTGATGCGGCAAGCGCAGGCATACCGTACCGAGTGGGAGTCTATGGCTCCGGGCTGGTGTGCCAACGCGTAAAGGAGAACGAGGCATTGGCCGAGTTCTCGTGGCTTGCGATGTCCACTGGCTGGCGCGGAAGCGATGTCTATGCCTCCTGGGACTTGAAGCAAAGCTCAGCCATTGGCGACCTCTGTGGTTTGGGTCCGAACGACCGCGAGGCGGTCCAATCGAAGGCTGACTTTGACGCCTTCGGGGCTTTCACGCCAGTTGGCGCCGAAGTGGTCGCGGGCAGCGGCGAGCCACGCCGAGTGACCGCGTCCGAGCTCAATCTTCGCCATGTTCCATCCACGGTGGGGAACACCCCGATCGCGCGGCTACGCGAGGGTCAGATGGTGCGAGTCCTCGGTCCGGCACTTGAGCCATTCGTACGCGTACGGGTGGCTCTGGATGGGGGCGACGTGATTGGCTACGTCAGCGGACGCTTCCTCGCGCCAGTGTCGGAAGCTATCGCAGAGACTGCAGCAACCACGCAGCCAGCTCGAGCGCCCGGTCGCTATCCGGCTGTCCACTATCGTGAAGGCGATGCCCGCTCGCAGCGAGCCAGTGCCGCACGCCGCGCGCAGCCATTGGGTGAGCCGGGTCAGCCGCGACGCGATCCAACAGCTGATGCAGCCACGCGGACAGCTCAGCTGGACGCGATCGTGCAATGGCTCGACGTTGAACACAGCCAGCGGTACGCGCGCACGCCTGATGCCACCTTCTGCAACATCTACGCGGCCGACTTTGCGTACCTGGCGCGAGCCTACCTGCCTCGCGTATGGTGGAAGTCCAAAGCGCTACATCGGCTGGACGCTGGTGAAACGCTGGAGGCGCTGTACGACGTGACAGTGCGTGAGATGCGGGCCGACGATCTGATGGCGTGGCTGATCGAGTTTGGCGCCGACTTCGGGTGGCGTCGAGTCTTCGACGCTACTGCCCTACAGGGCGCCGCAAACGCTGGCAGCTTCGCTGTCATCTGCGCCGACCGCGCCACTGAGAGACTGCCAGGACACATCGCGGTCGTCGTGCCCGAGACGCCTGCTCTGGCGGCCCGACGTGATGCAGACGGAAATGTCGTGATGCCTGTGCAGAGTCAAGCCGGCGGAACCAACCGCGCGCGCTTTCTGCCCGTATCGGCTTGGTGGGACGACGTGGTCACCTATCGCGATCGAGGATTCTTTGTGCACGAGGTGACGCCACCCTGACCGCAACGCAAGTCGCGACTGGCACCTCGCTGGAGATGGAGCTTGGCTCAATTCAAGGCCGATACGAACGTACTGGCGCATGACCTCGTTATTCGGAAGTTGCTCGTCGAATGCCTGGACTCGAAGACGGTGATCCAGATTCGGATTGAGTCCGACAGCCGTCAGTATTAACGGTGAGCCGATCGCCGACATTGGAGTCCGGGTCCGGCGAACTTGCCGGACGGCACGTTCCCCGTTTGCGAGCCAGCGGCGGTACAGCTCCGATTGAGACTGTCCAGTTGCCCGGGATTGCTCAGTGAGTCCGCGGTCGACGAAGTCATCGACGCAGCTTGCACGAAGCACCAAGTTTGAAGGAAAGTCCACGCTAAGACGTGCGCCCCTAGCTACCCATGATGGTCTCCCATCGAGTTGAGAGCTACGCAGCATGCCCCCGCCGCGATCGTCAGCTTCCGCGTATCCGTTCGAACTCACGGACTCGGCCACAACTTGACGTTGCCGAAAGACCGCTTCCGGGCAGCCCCTCCGTCATCACCCGCCGCAGCTGTATGGCGGTCGGGTTGGCGCAGAATGCGGATATGCCAAACATCGCGATAGTATTGAAGGCCGAAGTAGCCCGTCTTGCCCGCAAAGAGTTGCGTGCATCGACTGAGGGGATCAAGAAGGCCATCGCCTCCCAGCGTTCGGAGATCGCGGGCCTCAAGCGGCAGTTGGTCGACCTGCAGAAGAGTCTCAAGGCGCTCGCAAAGGCTGGTGGGGTTTCTCCGGCCACTGCAAAGGCAGGCGACCATTCTGCGAAGGAAGCCGATGCCACAGGGCTCCGCTTCCGCGCCGCAGGAATGGCGAGCAACCGCAAACGCCTAGGACTGTCTGCGGAGGATTTCGGTCTATTGGTCGGTGCGACTGGCCAGTCCGTTTACGCCTGGGAGCAAGGCAAATCCAAGCCGCGAGCGCAAAGCCTGGCCGCCATTGCGGCACTCCGGGGTGCTGGCAAACGAGAGGTCTACGCGAAGCTGGAAGCGCTCAAAGCAACGAGGTCTTGAGCCAGGCCTGCAAAACTCGCTCCTATCAAGCTGGCTCAAGGGCTTAGGCCACAGCGTTTGCGGCGTGGGTGTTTCTTCAAGCCAGTTCGAGGGCCTGTGGCGTCAGTGCGGGAATGGGTGATGAAGGCCCTCGCTAGCTTGGCGGGATTCAAGGGCGGATCTGCCGTATCGGCCATCGGTGGCACTTGGCCTGCGACACGGTCGCTGCCTAACATTCGCTTCGCGTGCCAGGCGCCTTCCAGGCGTCAGCCGCTCAGGTCAAACGTTAAACCTCACATGGGTTCGAGCCTAATGCCATGTGAGACAAACAGCCAAAGTCCCCGATTGAACCCGCATTGCGGCATATGGCAATGTCTTGCGGTATGCCTCCACAAGTTCCCACAGGCCGCAAGGTACAGTTGATCTCTAAATCACGTTAGGCATCACCGGAAGACCCAGCCAGCAACCCCACCGCCGAAGGATCACCACGCATGTTGACTGTCGGTTTCGCAGTGCTCGGAGTGCTCGGCTTTCTTGCCACGCTGTTCGCACTTTGGGTTCTTCAGAACAGACGGAACTTCAAGGCAATGGTCGCGAGCGCCGAAACGGCAGTTCGCACCGTATACGTCGGAGCAAAGATTCTTCCAACACTGACTGCCCGGTACGTCTACAGCTTTCCGGCCTTCCAGCTGGGCTTTGCATCCAAAGCTGACTTCCTGAACGCGGCAGAGTCGGGTGCCAATGATCGATTTGTTCGCGAGATACAAGTTCTCTGCCAAAGCAAGGGAACTCAAGAGCGCCCCTTTGACGCCAAGTTGGCTGTGACCTTCGAGTACCCGGGTTGTGCTCAGGAGCGACTGGAAGCCTCCGCTCCATTGGTACAAAAGAAGCAGTGATGCCTAACCCTTCGCTCGAGCGGGGACCTCCACCGGCATGGCACTTGGCCCGCGAAGCGCTCGCTGTCATCATCCGCTTCGCGGGCCAAGCACCATGCCGGTTCCGGCCCCTCAGCTCAAACGTTAGGCCGCAGAATCGCGGTGTGTCTTGCAGGGGGAAATATGGCAAATCTGTTCCTCTGCCATGCATCGGAGGACAAGCCAAGGGTCGAGCCGATACACCTCGCACTGGTCAAGGCAGGGCACTCTGTCTTCTACGATGACCGCAGCCTGCATCCCGGCGGCGACTACCAGCAGCGCATCTACGAGGCGATCGAAGAATGCGACCTCTTCATCTTCATCGCGTCCAAGGCATCGATTCGACCCGGAAAATTCACGCTGAGTGAACTCGACCTCGCCCAAAGGCGGTGGCCGGATCCGACCAACAAGGTTCTGCCCGTAGTACTCGAACAGCTTGATCTATCTGAGCTGCCCTCGTACTTGACGGCAGTCACAGTCCTACACGTCCGCGGCAACGCTGCCGTTGAGGTAAGAGCTGCGGTTGGCCGGCTCCTCGAGGTACCGCGCAAGAAGAAGCCACGTGTCGTTGCGCTGACTCTTACGCTTGGTGCAGTCTCCCTTACCATTTCCGTCGCCATACTGCGCCTTCAAGCCCCTGGGTCTGGGCAACCGCCGCCCTGTCGTCATCCAGACCACGGCGTGGAGAGCTACGCCAAGGAGTTCGTGGTGGATCGCGTGTCGCCATGGATGGGAGGCGGCTTCAGCCAGGACCCGTGGTGCAAGCAGGCAATCTCTGGCCTACAGGGCGAGTACCCTGGCGGCGCCTTCACCGTCGTCGGCAAGTCCGAGAGCAAGAAGAACACCTGTGCCCCTTTCAACTGTCCGCAGTACCAATACATCTGCAAGATTCGAGTGCAGGCCGAGCCCGTGTACGCCCTCAAGTCAAGTCCGGCATGCAAGTAGCCCTGCGGCCTAACCCTTCGCTCGAGCGGACCCGCACCGGCAAGGCAGTCTGGCCCTTGCGGGGCCATTGCTGGTATTGTCCCCTCCAGGGCCAGTCTGCCTTGCCGGTGCGGGCCGCTCAGCTCAAACGTTAGGCGTCACCCAGCAGAATTTCGCTCATACACGTGGACGACAATACCTTCGACGCCAAGCGTCGCAATCTTCTGGCGATTACTGTCGTCCTGTGCTTCCTCAAGTTCGCGGACGCGAGTGTCTCTTCGACAGCGACTGTTTCTGCTCTGAGCATCACGGTAAAGAGACCAGAAGCGATCTT
This sequence comes from uncultured Piscinibacter sp., assembly GCF_937952055.1. Classification (GTDB taxonomy): domain Bacteria; phylum Pseudomonadota; class Gammaproteobacteria; order Burkholderiales; family Burkholderiaceae_C; genus Piscinibacter. The sequence goes on along the minus strand of NZ_CALFYO010000011.1, from coordinate 125,163 downwards.
CGATTTTCTGTGGCTGCTGTGGGCGTACTTCTTTCTTCGGGCGTACCAGCATTTTCACTACCACCTGAAGCTCCCTTACAAGAAGTCAATCCAAAAGACTCTCGTTCCAATACTTCACCCGTACGCCGCACGCAGTGGGGTACCTGACGAGTTTGAGCGGGAGCTCCATGAGGAGCTTGAACGCTTCTACAAGTACGACTTGCGCTTCAACCTGAAGCCGTTCCTGAAAGGACTCTGGTGGGCCATTCGGCATCCCTTCACAGCACTCATTCCCATGCTGGCACCGCCAGTCCAAATATCGCGCCGACGCCACATCAACTTCGTTCGCTATCCCGTTCACACTACTGGACTGCGAAGACTAACGGCTCAATCTGTATATGCATGAGCAATCTCGCTCTTCCTTGCGCGTTTCCGGGCCGCTCGCCCGAACCAGCGTTATGTGAAGTCGCCTGCGTGGCCATCTGGCCACGGAAGCGCGATGCAGGAGTCATTGCTACGGGGGGGCGGGGGGGCGCAGCGCTTAGCCGGCGCGATCAACGAGTCACCTTCTCCTCGTATCAACAACGAAAGAAGGCTCGGGCTTGTGACACAGGTCGACAAACTGAAGCTCGCCGTCGAGGCGATCAGCCAAGCAGACATTCACACCCTTCGCGGGCCCCGCTACCTAGTCGAGTACCTCAAGAATCTTCATATTCTCAACGTTTCCACTCGCCCAGTCGAACTGAAAGCTGACCCTGAGCCGCGCAGGAACCTGAGCGTCCATGCCGGAAACGAGACGCAGGACTTGCGCGTCGGGAAGGTTAGTCCGGCTCGCGAGTGCGCGATCGGGGAACTTCACCGAGGGATCGCTCGAGACGGCTTCGGAAGCCACCCACGCGATGGCCCGGAGACGTGCAACTTCGTCAGGGAGCATTTTCTCCACGAGTGCCTGCGCGCCGCATTCGACGGCGGTCGGCAGCTTTGCGGGTGCAGGAGGAAGTTCGATAGGGAGATCGCCGGTGGGCGTCGGGAGCACGACAGTCTTCTTCCGGCGGCTGAATAGACCGCGCAATCGCTTGAGATCGAGTGTGGCTTGCGACTCCTGCTGCAATTCGCGGTGGCCGAGGGCTGGACTCTGGGCCAATACCAATCTGGTCTTGACGCTTGTGCACTCGGCCGTCACGTTTGCCACGTCCTGTTCGAAAGCCCGTAGGTCTGTCTCGTTCGGGGTGTCCGGATCACCCCTTCCCTCAAGGTCCAGCGTGATTTGAGGCGGCAGTACAAGGTAGTACTCCAACTTGCACCCTTGATCCGTGTGGTGGCGCTGAAGGATCAATTCACTGACGCGCAAACGCCCGGCAGAGGGTACGAGGATCGTGAACTCCAACCGAAGCGCTGCCTCGTGACGACGCTCTTCTTCCTCGGTATTTCGTGCCTCGAGGGCGGCGAAGGTGCGGTGCCCGATCAAGTGATGCATCAATTCCACTCCTGCACTTCGGGTCGTGCCCAGATCGCAACCGCGAACATGAGAGCGTCGAAGCCTGCGTTCGATCGGCCAGCTTCGGGCGCATCGGCCCGGCTGGGCCAGACGAGAAACGCGCGCTCTCGGCCGCGTCGCTGATGGGGCAGCGGCTTGTTCGGCAGGTGGTCGTGGAACACCGCCACCGCGATCGCAGATGCGCTGGCGAGCAGCGACCGGACGCCGTCCGGATCGGTGCCATCGTCCTCGTACGTGAGCAGCAGCGAACTGCTCGTGATGCCGAGCGAATACAGGAAGGCCAACAGCGGCACCAGCCGCTCCGGCGGATCCGCACTGAGCTCGGCGTTCCACCATGACTTAGTCCACGCGGTCGCCGCATCAGCCGCGACGCTGGCCTCTTGTGGCAGCGCCAACGCTTGGCGAAGGACTTCGTAGCGGTGCTGGTCGGCACGGTCCAACTGGATCGACAGGTGTCGCATTACAGCCAGCGCGCCGGATACGCCGTTCGGCGGCAGACGCCCGCGACTCGCGTAGATCGCCGCCAATACCTGATCGGCCGCCCGGTCGATTGCGGTCAAGTTCGACTCGGCGAGGTGCATTCGATGCAGCAGCACACTCGTGTCGGCCTTGCCCAGCAATCTCAGCGTGCGAAGGCAATCGAAGATCGTGAAGTTGCGCGTAAGCGAGCCGGCGAAGGACGGCGCTGGCGGCTCCTGCAACTCCAATCCATGCGCGGCCGACGGCAACTGCGCGATTGCCGCCACTGCCTGCTGGCCGGCTGAGTGCCAGACATGGTCGCTCAGCGATAGGCCTTTGCGCTTTGCGCCGACCGTCAGCCAGTTTGCTTTCATGCCGAGCGATCTCGCGCCGTCGGCATTGGTCAACGCGCATTCGCGAAGAGCCGCGTCGATCTGGGTCCTTAGTGCCAGCTCGAAGCGGTGCGCATAGAACTCGATCGTGGTGACAGCCACTTCGTGGCCGGTCCAGTCGGCAAGTTGTGCGAGCCGGCTGCCATTGCAGATGGACGACGTCGACAGCAGCAGTTCCATGGCATTGGAAACGTGCGTATGTCGCAGCGCATGGAAGGTCATCGCCGGGTCACCGGTGGCGCACTTGAGGACACGAAGCAGGGTGACATGCACCGCGTGAGCGCGGTATGGTGTCGCATCGTCTCCCGCGCCAGCGAAGAGAAGAGCATCCGACGCCGCGCCTTCCTCCTCCCGCGCTTGCTCCAGCGCGGTCAGCCGTTCGATCGTCGCGGCATCTGAGATCAGCACCCGGCGAGTTGCTGCGGCCGTCTTAAGCTTGGCAACGCCTCGCCTCGGTGTCACCTCAATTTCGATCGTGCCGTCAGGGAGGCGCGCGATGTTCTTGAGCCGCAGCCAGCGGAGTTCGGCGAGCCGGAACGGAGCGAAGTACGCGAGCAGGATCATCAGCGAGCAGATGTCCTTGAGGCGAGGATCGCCCCTCTCGTCCTCGTCCATCCAGCGGATTGCGCGACGCACAGCGGACTCGGGGATCCACTGGGCGCGCGGTGCACTGGCGGGAATGAACTTGTGCAGGCCGAGCGGCAGCGCCGGCAGGCCGAAGACTTCCTGAACGAAGCCTTGAAAGCTGGAAATCGCCGCGCCCAGCTTTCTCGCGTCTTTGCATGTTGGGTCGGCCATTGCGGCGAGGTAGCCGGCGCCCAGGGTGTCGGGATCCCACTGCCGAGGGTCCGGCGGCAACGTAGCGAGAATTCGCCACAGGCTCCCCGACGCGATACGCGCGTAGCGCGCTCGGGTCTCGAGCGCCGCATCCACTTCGGTCAGTGTGCCGCTCTGTACCAAGTCGAGTTGCCAGGCAATCACGATGGCGGAGGAGACATCACCGGCCTCGACCCGGGCCCGCAGCGCGAGCAGCTCTCGCTCCCAACGATCCAGCGTCTCGGCTTGCGTCTCCCCGCGCTTCGTCTTGAAGACCTCGGTCGCGAGTTCCACCAGCAGCGGCGTGGTAGCGGGTCGTCCGGCAGCGACTGCAGTGTCGAGCATGTCCGCTGCTTCGGCGCGGCGCGATGCCGACCGCTCGTCGAGCGCGACCAGAGGAACACCGTCGACATTGCCCAATGCGATCTGGTGTCTCGGCAGAGCGGACATCGGTCTGAGACCCGTCACGTGAGCCCAGAGTGGGCGAGGCAGGCGCTGGGCCGCCCAGCAGGCCAGATCACACTCGAGTTCGAGGAGGCGCTTCTCTTCGGCGATGGCCCGATACTCCGGCAGTGCCGCAAGCAGGGCCAGCATGGCCGCCCGTTCCTCATCGACCGACGGCGCGCGCCCCGCTAGCGCCAACGTCGTGAAGCAGCACAAAGCGCGTCGATCGGTGCGGGGTCCGCCGTCTGCCTTCCAGTCGATACAAGCCAACGCTTGGAGTCTGTAAGGTTCGGCGCTCAGCGCGGCGCCGAGCTCGGTAGGACGGACCAGGTCCAATGCGATCAGGCGCGCTGCGTACGTGCCGGGTTTGCTTGTGGCACCCAGAACCTGCATCTGGAAGGCCGCGAAGCGGTTGGCGCGCCGACGCGCCTGACGGTTGAAGCGAAGGTGATCGACATCGACACTGTCTGGATAGCAGAGGATGCCTGCGTCTTTGAGTAGGGAGGCCGGGCTCATTGCGCGTACTCCCCAGCGCGGAGGCCATTCAACCGACCGCGGAAGAGCACCCGCGACATGGCGCTCAGCGCCGGCTGCAATCGTCGCGCCCAGTCCACCTCAATCCCGTCCGCGATGGACGTGTCCTGTTCTTGCCCGAGCACGTCGTGCCTTTGATGCCGGTCGATGTCGCGCGTCTGCACGCCAGCGAGACGGAGGCGGTTCTCAGCGAACTTCCGACCCCAGTCCTTCGCCAGTTCGCCGACGCCCGGGAGGTGCTTCCGGAGTTCGTCCGTGCCGACGGGCAGAACTCGGTCGCGACTGCGGATCGTGCAGAGCAACGGCACATCCTCGCGACTGACGACCGCTGCGAGCCAGTCCACCGCAGCCCCGCTCCAGCCAAACGTGCGCAGGCGCTCGCGCATGGCTTCGCAGTGGTGACGGTAGTTGCGCAGGGCAGAGCGCAACTCGTCGCACGCAACGGCAGGCATTCCACCGACGCGTCCGGCGCTGGCCTTTTCGACGACGTCGATGCACAGGTCGAAGCGCTCGTCGATGGAGGCGCGCAGGGAGAATTCGGCAGCCTCCCGAAGACTGAGCCAGGCCGCCAAGCGCCAGGCGAGAGTGCGCACGAATCGGTTGTGGAACTCGAGCAGCTGCGCTTCGCCGCTGAGCCGGTGGGGCGGACGAAGTTTCTCGACGAGACTGCACAGTTCGTCATCGATCCGGCGCAAGGCCGCCTCTGACGGTACGACGGCAGCTCCGAACGCCATCAGGCTCGTCGGCATCGGCACCGGTTTGCCCCAGCCCAGGGCTTCGTACAGCCGTTCGGCGCTGCGCCAAAGTTCCTCCGGGCTCAAGAGGCAGTAGTGGATCTTGCTGCGCGCGGTGATGCCAAAGTCGCCTGTGGTAACCGCGGCGAGCAACGCATCGATGCCGACCTGTAGCGCCAAGGGCGCAAGCGTTCGAGACCACCGCGCGAAGCTCGGTGCCAGGTCGGCCAGATCGGGATAGACCAGGTCCCGCGGCTGAATGCTCCGCAGCGCGGGGATCAGATCGCCAATGTCGCCGGGGCTGTCCGCCATCGCCGCGCGTCTCAGCAGTTCGTCCCGGACCTCGACCGGTGCCGGCGTGCAGGACACGAAGGAAGCCGGACTATCGCTGCCCGGGCGCGGCCGAGCCGCTTCGGGAGCAAGGCAGCTGAAGTCACGACGCAGGATGCCGGTTTGCAGGTCATAGTCCAAGACCCAGTCGTCGCGGGACGTCGACGCCAAAGGGATGAACTGAGTGCTCGTTGCGTACAGGCCGGAGCAGCCAACCAACCACATCGCAGCACGCCGCTCGGCCGACGTCCGGAAGACGCCCGAAGCGGCGTACGCCGAGGCCTCCGCGATTTGCCGCCGGCTGAAGCAGGTGTCGTCCAAGATGCCCGCGCGCCGGCGGTAGTTGGCAAATGCGGCGCGAGAGACGAGCTGCGTGCGGCTACTGTCCTCGAAACTGCGCGGCGGGATGGGCGCCGGCGGGACGTCGTCGTAGATGGACAAGAACTCGGCAAACCGCGATCGGGCATGCCGCAGCCAGTGCGGAAGGGCCTCACCGACTTGCTGTTCCATCAGCGCCTGCAGCGATGTGCCGTCGAGATCTTTGGCCTGAATCGCGACACGCGCGCCCGAGCAGAACGCCGCGGCCATCGGCTTGCCGTGATGGAAGGAAAGCAACAGCTCAATGCCTGCTGCTTGTACGGCAGGGTGTGATACTGCGCTGTCGGGTGCGCCGATGGCGCTTAGCAGCGCCCACGCCGGGTACGTGCGGAGTCGACCTTCAAGGGCGTCCTCGGCGTCGACGCATCCCGGGCGCGCTTCGTATTCTTGGATGCAACGCTCGCTGAGCGACTTGAACTGGTCGCGTGCCGTGGCGGCGGCGCTGTTTGGTTGCTGGAGCAGCGCAAGCGCTGCGTTGGCTGCGGCGCTTTCGCCGACCGTCACCTGCAGAAGAAGCGGGAAGTCGAACGGTGGTGGCGCGAGGCGGCAGAGGCCGGACATCTGGTGCCGCACTGGCGAGTCCGGGGCACGAAGACTGAGGGCAATCGTGCGGTGTGTTACGGATTCAGTGAATTTCGGATCGGTTTGCATGAGACCTCCAAAGCAGAGGTCTCAGAAAATATTCGCTAAACAGCCTGAGCTTTTTCCTGCAAAAGGCCGCAACTGCACCAATATTGGTATTTACCCTTATCTTCTTTGGCCCCTAAGACTAGGGGGTGCGGCGTTCAGCCGCTTGTCGATGGCGAATCGCCTCCCCACGCGGCTGGCCGGACGTGTGCTGCCGGTTCGAGCCAAGAGTTGGCCCAATGGTCGCCCGATGTTCGTAGGCTCCAGCTGTGGTCCTCAGAGTTCGAACGGAGATTCATTTTGGAAGAGTGACCGCTGACAAGATCTGGAGTCGTACCAATTGAAGCCTTGTCACTCCACTAGAATGGAAAAAGTGTCGGCTGATAGCGCTTTAGCCCTTGGGCGCTCAACTGGGCATCACAGAAGATCGACAGATCGGCGCGCGTGAACGCCGATCGGTGTAATCCTCATAACCCATTCACGGAGCCTGCGCGAGTTCGTGCGCGAGGCGTCCTGGCCGCCCTCGGAGAGCCGGCGTGACACAACGGAAGAAAGATTCGACGAACTCCCGTCCGCATGATCGCCGATCGGGGCGCGATCGTCGCTTGGTGGACAAGGGGTCACCAACGGGGCGGGAGCGTCGTGTCACCCTGGAGCCGCGCAAGCCCGAGATCAGCGAGATCGATGTCACTGCCTCGGAGTGGGACGCGCTGAGCGAGCAGGTTCGCCCCGAGCCCAAGACCGAATGACTCAAAAGCTCGATCTCGTCTTGACGAGGAACTGAACCCGCTTGATGTCGGGCGTGGCGTCGATCGGAAACGCCAAGTCCACGTGCAGCACGTTGCTGAATGCCGATCGGGCGCTGACGATGCGCAGCCCGACGCCGGCATTGCGGAGCCAGCCGGGGTTGATCGTGTTGATGCTGGTTCCGCCCCAGGCGCGACCGACATCGAAGAAGGCCGCGCCACCGATGCGGAACAACTGCCAGACGTACAGGTCGGTGTAGAAGCGTTCCTCGAGCGTGAACAGCGCCCGCCGCGTGCCGCTCTGGTAGCGAAGTGGGTAGCCGCGCAAGCCGTTGTCGCCGCCGAGCAGCAGCATGTCGGGCAGTTGCGGTCGCGTCAGCACGTCGGCCGAAGCAGCAGCGTAGAACAGCCAGTGCCCACCCTGTGGGAGGTAGTACTGCGACTGCGCACCGACCCGCTGACGGCCAACGCGCCCATTTTCGTATTCGCCCGAGATCTCTCCCTCCGCCATCAGGCGATGGTCGCGATGCGGCTCGAAGCCGCGGCTGATCGAGGCCGAATAGAGCCATGCATGGCGTGTCGAACCGAGCCCGGTCGCCGCACGGCCGAGTCTGAAGTTCGCAGCCAGGCCTAGCGCAAAGAACTCAGGCCGGCCGATCAGGTTTCGATTGACCTCTCGTTCAAATCGGTCCTCGATCAGTTCCATGCGCGCGAAGGGGCCGAAAAGCTTGACGTCCTCCGGCAGTGACGGCGGCGCCACAAGGCCGGGTTCAGGGCGGTACGCGTCGTCCTGCAGGCTCAGGCCGAGCGAATACCGCGACACCCAGCCGTCCCGCAAGCCCGCCGACCATCCGGCGAACACCTCGGCCTTCCGCTCGTGGCGCCGATACTGGCTGACCACGTTGCCTGCGACGTAGACGGATTCGATGCGCTTGTCCTTCGACGCCGACAGTCCTGCGGCCCAGCGCTCGTCCAGCGCGTAGAAAGGGCGTACGACCGAGACGGCATCGCGATTGCCGTCGCTGCTGCTCGAGTGGCCGTAGCTCACGGATGCCCAGGTGCCGAATGCGCGTGTGTTGGAAAACTCGAACTCCGTGCTGGTGCGATCGACATCCTTGCTGCGTCCGAGCGCGATCGAGGTGCCCGTGCCGAGGAGGTTGTACTCGCGCAGCTTGAGGCCGCCTGTCGTGGCGCCGCCCGAGCGACTCACGTTGAGCCCAGGGTCCAGCGACCATGTGTCGCGGGTCGCCACCTCGATGTCCACCACGCCGTCGTGAACCGCCACGGGGCGGATGTTCACCTCGTAGAAGTAGCGGTTGGCACGCAGCAGTCGTTCCGTCTCCTCGATGAGTCGAACCGACACAGGCTCTCCGCTCTCGAAGAGCAAGGCGCGCGAGAGCACGCCGCTGTGCGTTCGAATATGCAGTCGATTGGCCGTGCGGAACAGCCAGTTGTCCTCCTTCGGATTCGAGGTGTCGAAGATCGGCCCCGGCACGACGGTGATCTCGCCGATGCGTGCCCCGATGGCCTCGAGATCGGCGAAGGACGGCAGTGCGGCCGTCGGCGCTTGGGCCCAGGCCGCACCTGCGAGCGCGAGGCAGCCGACGAGGCCAGATGGGAACCACTGCATGCCGCGAGTGTGTCAGCAGCGACTTGGCTGCGGATTAACGATTCACAACCTCGCGCCCGGGGCGATCGCTGGTACGATACTGGAAAGTAGATCTAGTATCCTGGAAATCGTGGACATCAACGACAGGATCAGCCACCGCATCAGGGCCTTGCGCGAAGCGCGTCGCTGGTCGCTCGAGACATTGGCCGAGCGCAGTGGCGTCAGCCGCTCCAACATCTCGCTGATCGAGCGTGGCGAGAGCAACCCCACCGCCACGGTGCTGGACAAGTTGAGCGCTGCACTGGGCGTGACGCTGGCCTCGCTGTTCGAAGTTCCGACCGTGAGCGAGGGTGCCTCGTCGCCGATCGCACGCGTCGCGGAACAGCCGGTATGGACGGATCCAGCCTCCGGCTATGCGAGGCGAAACGTCTCGCCCGCCGCGCCGTCCCCCGTCCAGCTCGTCGACGTCGTCTTTCCTGCCGGCCAGCGTGTCGCCTACGAAGCCGTGGCGCGCGACAACGAGGTCCACCAGCAGGTCTGGATGATCGATGGTGCCCTGGAGATCAGCGTGGGCGACGTCGTTTGGCAACTGACCGCGGGTGACTGTCTGGCGATGCATCTGGACGAGCCCATCGTCTATCGCAACCCCGGCACGACCCCAGCGCGCTACCTTGTCGCGCTGGTGACGCTGCCCTACCTGCCCGCGAGGAGGAGCACATGAGCGATGACCATCACGTGCGCCGCGTCGGCATGGAGGACGCGGGCCAGCACGTCGAAGCCCTGGCCGACGTGCTGCTCGACTGCGTGCAGGGCGGCGCCTCGGTCAGCTTCATGGCGCCGCTACCGCGCGAGCGCGCCATGGATTTCTGGCGCGGTATCGCCCTGGGCGTACGACGAGGTGAACGCGTGCTGTTCATCGCCGAGGACGGAGCCGGGCAGCTCGTGGGCACCGTGCAACTCATCGTCGCCCAACCCGACAACCAGCCGCACCGGGCCGACGTGGCGAAGATGCTGGTAATTCGCCGGGCGCGTCGCCACGGGCTCGCGCAGCGACTTCTGACGGCGGCGGAAGATGCCGCGCGGGAGGCGGGCAAGACGGTGCTCGTTCTGGACACGGTGACCGGAGGCGATGCGGAACGTCTTTACGCCCGCTGCGGTTGGCAGAGGGTGGGCGTGATCCCGAACTACGCGTTGATGCCGGACGGCCGCCCGTGCGCGACGACCTACTTCCACAAACAGCTCTGACTAGCCGGCAGCCGGGGCGTGGACCCCGCGCAGGTAGGCATCGATCGCCTGCTCTCCCACGCGCACCAGGTCGAAAGCCTCCGGGGCGATCATCCAGTTGCTGATGAGCCCGTCGATCAACGACTGCATGCCCAGCGCCGCCACGCGCGGTGTCACCGAGCCCGACCACAGACCCAGTCGCGCCGCACGGCGAAAGCCGCGCTCGACGTTCTCGACGCGACCGCGAAGTCCCTTCAGACGCCGTTCGCGCACACCGCGCAGAGCGTTGCTGTGCTCCACCTTGAACAGCGCGATCTCGAACACACGGCGCGCCTGAGGGTCCTCCACGGTGGCCCGCAGCGCGGCCAGGAAACTTCCACGAATCTGCGCCACCGGGTCGTCGAGCGTGCGCAAGCCGCTGCGAAGGATCTCGCTCTCCAGCGGCAGCGTGACGCGATTCATCATCGCGTTGAACAGGTCGGCCTTGTTCCTGAAGTGCCAATAGACCGCGCCGCGCGTGACGCCGGCGGCACGCGCCACCAGCTCCAGCGAGGTGCGCGACACGCCGCGACGCTGGAACTCGCGCTCCGCCATGTCGAGGATGCGATCGCGAGTGCGCTGTGCGTCTTCCTTGGTGCGGCGAGCCATGATCCTTTCTGAGCCTTCCAACTTACATTCACGCCTGTATGTATAGTAACTCCCCTGCCCAGGGTGCCAGGAGGCGCCAACCGCAACAAGGGGAAGACATGTCAGCGTGGCGCGATTTCCGGATCCAGTGGTTGACGATCGCGATCACGCTGCCCTTGGTCGCCTGTGGTCCGAAGACACCGGCGAGCGCGCCGGCCGCACCACCACCGACCGAGGTGGGCGTGATCGTCGCCGCGCCGGGCGACGTGGGCGTGGTGACCGAGTTGCCGGGTCGGACCGAGGCCTCGCGCATCGCGCAGGTGCGTGCGCGTGCCGCGGGCATCGTGCAGCGACGCCTGTTCAAGGAAGGCAGCGACGTGAAGGCCGGCCAGCCGCTGTTCCGCCTCGACGATGCACCCTACCGTGCGACGCTCGCCGCCGCCCAGGCCGCGCTCGCCCGCGCCGAAGCCAACTTGATGCAGACGCGCGCCCAGGCCGAGCGCTACAAGCCGCTGGCCGAGGCCAACGCGGTGAGCCAGCAGGAGTACGTTGCCGCGCAGGCCGCCTTCAAGCAGTCCGAGGCCGACGTCGCCGCTGCCAAGGCGGCGGTGCAGACGGCGCAGATCAATCTCGGCTACACCGCGGTGGCGGCACCGATCTCCGGACGCATCGGCCGTGCGATGGTCACCGAGGGCGCGCTGGTCGGCCAGGGCGAGGCCACCCAACTCGCCGTGGTGCAGCAGATCGACCCGCTGTACGTCAACTTCACGCAGAGTGCCGAAGAGGTGCTGCGCCTGCGCGCGGCCATCGCCAGCGGCCGCTATCAGAGCGCTGGCGGGCCCGGCGCCGTGGCCGTCAGCGTCGTGATGGAAGACGGAAGCACCTACCCGTTGCGCGGCAGGCTGCTGTTCTCCGATCTGTCGGTCGATCCGGCCACCGGCCAGATTGCGCTGCGCGCCGAGGTGCCGAACCCCAAAGGTGCGTTGCTGCCGGGCCTGTACGTGCGCGTGCGCCTCGAGCAGGCGCGGCTGCCGTCGGCGATCCTGCTGCCGCAGCAGGCGGTGCAGCGCGGCAGCGGCGGCGACACGGTGATGGTGGTCGGCAACGACGGCAAGGTGAGCGTGCGCCCGGTGAAAATCACCCAGGGACAGGACCGGCAATGGGTCGTGATCGAAGGGCTCGCCGCCGGGGAACAGGTGGTGGTGGACGGCCTCCAGAAGGTCCGCCCGAACGCCACCGTGAAGCCGGTGCCGTGGCAGGCCGTGGCGAGCGCGGCGCCGGCGCCGGCTTCGGCGGCCTCGCGCTGAGGAGCCCGGTCCATGGCGCAGTTCTTCATCGACCGGCCCATCTTCGCATGGGTCATCGCGCTGTTCATCCTCGTCATCGGCGGGGTGTCGATCACGCAGATGCCGGTGGCACAGTACCCGCCGGTGGCGCCCCCGTCGATCGTCGTCAACGTCGGCTACCCTGGCGCCTCGGCGCAGACGCTGGAGGACAGCGTCATCGCGGTGATCGAGCGCGAGATGAACGGCTCGCCGGGCCTAGCCTACTTCGAGTCGGTCGCGCAGGCCGACGGCACCGGCAGCCTCACGCTGAGCTTCGAGCCCGGAACCAACCCCGACCTCGCGCAGGTCGACGTGCAAAACCGCCTGAGCCGCGCCACCCCGCGCCTGCCGCAGGCGGTCGTGCAGCAGGGCGTGCGCGTGGACAAGGCGAACCCGAACTTCCTGCTCTTCATCATCCTGTCCAGCGACAAGGGTGTGCTCGACCCGGTGGCGCTGGGAGACTTCGCATCGCGCAACGTGGTGCCGGAGATGCAACGCGTGAGCGGCGTCGGTCAGGCACAGCTGTTCGGCACCGAGCGTGCGATGCGCATCTGGATCGACCCGGCCAAGCTGCTCGGCTACCGGCTCTCCGCCGCCGACGTCAATGCCGCCATCGCGGCGCAGAACGCGCAGGTCTCCTCGGGCACGATCGGCGACCTGCCCAACACCGCCGACCAGGCCATCTTCGCCACCGTCGTCGTGAAGGGCCAGCGCGAGTCGGAGGCGCAGTTCGGCGACATCGTGCTGCGCGCCAATCCCGATGGATCGACGGTGCGGCTGAAGGACGTCGCCCGCGTCGAGCTCGGCGCGCAGAGCTACGGCATCCGCGCCCGCCTCAACGGCGAGCCGTCCACCGGCATCGGCATCCAGCTCTCGCCCACCGCCAACGCGCTGCAGACCGCCGACCGCGTGAAGAAGAGGCTGGAGGAACTGCGTCCCTACTTCCCGCCGGGCGTGAAGGCGACGATCCCCTACGACAGCTCGACCTTCATCGGCATTTCCATCCGGCAGGTCGTCGAGACGCTGGTCGAGGCGGTGGTGCTGGTGTTCCTGGTGATGTACCTGTTCCTGCAGAACATCCGCTACACCATCATCCCCACGCTGGTGGTGCCGATCGCGCTGCTCGGCAGCTTCGCCTCGCTGCTCGCGATGGGCTTCTCGATCAACGTGCTGACCATGTTCGGCATGGTGCTGGTGATCGGCATCGTCGTCGACGACGCCATCGTGGTGGTCGAGAACGTCGAGCGCATCATGAGCACCGAGGGCCTGCCGCCGCTCGAGGCCACGCGCAAGGCGATGGGCCAGATCTCCGGCGCGATCGTCGGCGTGACCGTGGTGCTGATCTCGGTGTTCGTGCCGCTGGCCTTCTTCAGCGGTGCGGTGGGAAACATCTACCGGCAGTTCGCCGCGGTGATGGTCACGTCGGTGGCGTTCTCGGCCTTTCTCGCGCTGTCGCTCACGCCGGCGCTGTGCGCCACGCTGCTCAAGCCGGTCGAGGCGGGCCACCACCACGCCAAGAGCGGCTTCTTCGGCTGGTTCAACCGCGGCTTCACGCGCACGGCGAAGGCCTACGAGGGCCTCGTCGCCCGCATGCTGAAGCGTGCCGCGCGCTACATGGTGATCTACGCCGCCATCATCGGCGCAGTGGTGGTGCTGTTCGGCCGCCTGCCCACGTCGTTCATCCCCAACGAGGATCAGGGCAACATCCTCGTCAACGTGCAATTGCCGCCGGGCGCGACGCAGAACCGCACCCTGTCGGTGATGCAGCAGGTCGAGAAGTACATGATGGGCCAGCCCGAAGTCGCCAACATGGTCAGCGTGCTCGGCTTCAGCTTCTCCGGCACCGGCCAGAACGCCGCGCTCGCCTTCGTCACGCTGAAGGACTGGAGCGAGCGCACCGGGCCCGGGCAATCGGCACAGGCGCTGGTGGGGCGGGCGTTCGGCGCGCTCGGCAAGATCCGCGACGCCATCATCTTCCCGGTCAGCCCGCCGGCGATTCGCGACCTCGGCCGTGCCAACGGCTTCGCCATGCGCCTGCAGGACCGTGGCAGCAACGGCCGCGCGGCGCTGCTGGCGGCGCGAGGCCAGCTGCTCGCCGCCGCGCAGAAGAGCCCGCTGCTGGTGGCGGTGCGCCCCGACGGCCTGGAGGACGCCTCGCAGCTGCAGCTCGACATCGATCGCGACAAGGCGAATGCGCTGGGCGTGAGCTTTGGCGCGATCAACGCGGCGCTGTCCACTGCGCTCGGCTCGTCCTATGTCAACGACTTCCCCAACGCCGGCCGCCTGCAGCGCGTGGTGGTGCAGGCCGATGCGCCGGCGCGCATGCAACCCGAGGACCTGCTGCGCATCCATGCGCTGAACGCTGCCGGCCAACCGGTGCCGCTGTCGGCCTTCGCCGGCACGCGCTGGATCACCGGCCCGATGCAGACGGTGCGCTACAACGGCTACCCGACCATGCGCATTGCCGGCGAGCCGGCGCCGGGCGTGAGCAGCGGCGCGGCGATCGCCGAGATGGAGCGCCTCGCCGCCGAGCTGCCGCCGGGCTTCGCCTACGAGTGGACCGGCCTGTCGCGCGAGGAGAAGCTCTCCGGCGCGACGGCGCTGATCCTGTTCGCCTTCTCGCTGCTGTCGGTGTTCCTCTGCCTCGCGGCGCTGTACGAGAGCTGGTCGATTCCGTTGTCGGTGATCCTCGTCGTGCCGCTGGGCGTGCTCGGCGTGATCCTCGGCGCGAACATCCGCGGGCTGGACAACGACGTCTTCTTCAAGGTCGGCCTGATCACCATCATCGGCCTGTCGGCAAAGAACGCGGTGCTGATCATCGAGTTCGCCAAGGACCTCGCCGCGCGGGGACACAGCCTGGTCGACGCGGTGCTGGAGGCCGCGCACCTGCGCTTCCGGCCGATCATCATGACCTCGATGGCCTTCATCCTCGGCGTGCTGCCGCTGGTGCTGGCCCGTGGCGCCGGCTCGGCCAGCCAGCACAGCATCGGCACCGGCGTGCTGGGCGGCATGCTCACCGCCACCGGTCTGGCGGTGTTCTTCGTGCCGGTGTTCTTCGTCGTCGTGCGCGGCATCTTCAAGGGCAGCGAGCGGCAGCGCCGTTTCTACGCGCACGCGAACGTGCCGGGCGCCGGGCCGGCCACGCCGAAGGAGGACGCATGAACGCGCCGGCGCTGAACCGCCGCACCCTGGCAGCGCTGGCGGCCGCGCTGCTGACCGGCTGCGCGAACCTCGCGCCACGCTACGAACGGCCCGCCGCGCCGGTGGCCGATCGCTTCCCCAACGCCGCCGAGGCGCAGGCAGACGCCACGCCGGCCGCCGAACTCGACTGGCAGCGATTCTTCGCCGACGAACGCCTGCAGCGGCTGATCGCCCTCGCGCTGGCGAACAACCGCGACCTGCGCATCGCCGCGCTGAACATCGAGGCGACGCGGGCGCAGGCCGCGGCGCGCGACGCTGACCGCTGGCCGACGGTGAACGCCGGCCTGGCCGGCTCGCGCACGCCCACCGCCAGCGGCGGCATCAATTCGCTGTACACCGCCGGGCTGCAGGTCACCGCCTACGAGATCGACCTGTTCGGCCGCCTGCGCAACCTGAGCGACGCCGCCGCGGCGCAGGTGCTGGCCAGCGAGGAGGCGCGCCGGGCGGTGCAGATCAGCCTGGTCGCCGCGGTGGCGAATGCGCACATCGCGCTGGCCGCCGACGAGGCGCTGCTCGAGCTCACGAAGCGGACGCTGGCCACCCGCGAAGACACCCACCGCCTCATCAAGCTGCGCTTCGACAACGGCGCCAGCTCCGAGCTCGACCTGCACCAGTCCGAGTCGCTGCTCGAGGCGGCACGCGCCAGCTTCGCGCAGGCGACGCGCCAGCGCGCCCTCGACGAGAACGCGCTGGTGCTGCTGATCGGCCAGCCGCTGCCGCCCGAGCTGCCGCCGGCACTGCCGGTGGAGGCGGCGGGCTTGCCCACGCTGCCGGTGGGGCTGCCCGCCGAAGTGCTCGCGCGCCGGCCCGACGTGCGCCAGGCCGAGCAGCAGTTGATCGCCGCGCAGGCCAACATCGGCGCGGCGCGCGCGGCTTTCTTCCCGCGCATCACGCTGACCGGCAGCGTGGGGCTGGCCAGTGGCGAGCTGTCCGGGCTCTTCAAGTCCGGCTCCTCGGCCTGGAGCTTCGCACCGCAGCTGCTGCAGCCGATCTTCGATGCCGGGCGCAACCAGGGCAACCTCGAGCTGGCCCGCGCCAGCCGCGAGATCGCCGTGGCGCGGTACGAGCGCGCCATCCAGGTCGCCTTCCGCGAGGTGGCCGACGCGCTGGCCGGCCGTGCCACGCTCGGCGAGCAGCTGGACGCGTCGCAGCGCCAGCTCGAGGCCGAGCGCTCGCGCAGCCGCCTGGTCGAGCTGCGCTACCGCAACGGCGCCGCCAGCCATCTCGAACTGCTCGACGCGCAGCGCTCGCTGTTCGCCGCAGAGCAGGCACTGGTGCAGTTGCAGGCGCAGTCGGCGCAGAACCTCGCCACGCTCTACAAGGTGCTCGGCGGCGGCTGGCGGCAGGAAAGCGCCTCGCGCTGAGCGGGCCGGTCTCGCACACAATCCGCGCTTCGTTTCCCCACGGAGTCCCTGGTGCTCGCGCAACTCTTCCCGCTCGGCTGGTCCCACTACCTGACCGGCGGCTTCATCATCGGCGCCGGCGTGGCGCTGCTCTACCTGGCCACCGGCCGGCTCGCCGGCATGAGTTCGGTGTTCACCTCCACCTGGTCGTACGTGTCGGCGCGTCCGGCGTTCCGCCAGCCGCGCTGGCTGGCCAGCCGTGCCTGGCGGCTGCAGCTCGCGTCCGGCCTGGTGCTGGGCGCGGCGCTGTGGTGGCTGACACTCGGGCCGGCCGAACCACTGTCGACCAGCGTGCCTGCCTGGCGCCTGGCGGCGGGCGGGGTGGTGGCCGGCTTCGGCGCGCGGCTTGCCGGCGGCTGCACCTCGGGCCACGGCATCTGCGGGCTGGGTTCGCTCAAGCTGCCCTCGCTGCTGGCGGTGCTGACCTTCATGGCCACCGGTTTCGTCACCGCACAGCTGCTCGGCGGCCTCGGGGTGGCACCATGAGCCCTGCACGCGACATGAAGGATTCGCTGGCCGTGCTCGGCTGCGGTGCGCTGTTCGGCTTCGGCCTCGCGCTGTCGGGCATGGTCCGTCCGGAGGTGGTGCTGTCCTTCCTGCAGTTCCGCGACTGGGGGCTGATGCTGGTGATGGCCGGCGCGCTCGCCGTCACGCTCGTGGCCTACCAGCTCGCGCCGCGCCTGCGCCGTGCACCGCTGCTCGCTACCGCCTACGAAGCACACAGCGCGAGCATGAATCGCGACACCTTCGTCGGCGCCGCGCTGTTCGGTGTCGGCTGGGGCTTGAGCGGCGTCTGCCCCGGCCCGGCGATCGCCGGCCTGGGAACGGGCAACCTGCAGATGCTCTGGGTCATCGTCGGCCTCGCCGCGGGGGCCTGGCTGCAGGGCGTGTGGGCCTCGGCGTCCAGCGCGGCGGCGGTCGCGCCGCAGAAAGGCTGAGAGCGCTCCCCGAGCCGGGAACGTGCCGGGCGGGCACGGCGCGGTGCCAAGCCGCCGCGGTACAGTCGCTGCATGGTCGCGGACGCCAGCATCCGATTCTTCGACGCCCAGTTCCAGCGCCAGGTGCGCGAGGCGGAGACCGGCCTCAATCCATTCGAGCAGGTCGCCCTGCCGTACCTGCACGGTCGCGTGCTGGACTACGGCTGCGGGCTGGGCAACCTGGCCGTCGCCGCGGCCCGTGGCGGTTGCTCGGTGGTGGCGCTGGATGCCAGCCATACCGCCATCGAACACCTGCAGCAGGTCGCGCGCGACGAGTCGCTGGACCTGCAGGCCGGCGAAGCCGATCTGCGGACCCATGCGCTGAACGAGGACTTCGACGCCGTCGTCTGCATCGGCCTGCTGATGTTCTTCGACTGCCCGACCGCCGACGCGCAACTGCGCCACCTGCAGGCGCATGTCCGGCCCGGAGGGGTGGCCGTGGTGAACGTGCTGGTCGAAGGCACCACATACCGCGACATGTTCGATCCGTCGGCTCACTGCCTGTTCGCGCGCGACGAGCTTCAGCAGCGCTTCGCGGGCTGGGAGATCCTGCACGCCGAACAGCAGGACTTCGCGGCGCCGCGCGCGCTGGTCAAAGCCTTCGTCACCGTGGTCGCCCGCAGGCCGGCTGCAGCCTGACCCTGGCGCGAGGCAGTCCGCCGTTGCTCGTGTCGAGCCGCGGCGTTCAGTGTTGCTGAAGCGTGCGCAGCTCGGCGATGACCGCGCGCTGCGCGATGGCGCGTCGCGCCGAGTCGCCCTCGGCCCAGTCCGCATGGGCGCGCGACGGCTGCAGCGCGCGCAGCACCGGACGCAATTGCTCCGCCGGCAGCGCCGCACGCTCCAGGTCGACGCGGTCGCTGGCGGCATGGCCACGCGAGCGCAGGGTGCGATGCAGGCCGAGCAGCCGCTGTGCGAGCACCAGCACCACCGTGTCCTCCAGCGAGAGCTCCTCGCGGCCCTGCAGCGCATGCGCCAGCCGACGGCCGAGCGTGCCGAAGCCCTGGCTGGCCGCGCCGCCGAGCGTTGCGCCGAGTGCGGCGGCCGCACCCAGCGACAGGCCGGCCAGCGCCACGTCGGCCGCCAGCCCGATGCCCGCGCCGATGGCCGCGCCCTTGCCCAGGCGCACGCCGGCGTCGCGCAGCGTCTCCGGGTGGAACAGGTCGGTGGCCCAGCGGCCGTCGAGCCAGGGCAGCATGGCGAGCTCCGCGTCGTCGCGCGCGAAGGCATGGACCTCGAGCAGGTCCCGTACCGCCCGGCGCGCGCGCTGCAGCACGTCGGCGCGAAATGCCTCGACGATGCGCGCCTTGCGCTGCGGCGCCGCGAGATCGTCGCGCGACAAGGTCACGCGCATTGCGGTCAGCGCGAGCAGGGCGTCGGCGATCAGTCGCAGCCCGGCCTCGTCGCGCGCCTCGCGCTCGCGGTCGAGGAACTCGGCCACTGCGCGAAGCGCCGCCTGACGCTGCGGCAGCAAGGCCTGCAGGCTGGCGTAGAGCTGCGCCTGCCCGTCGTCGAAAGGCGCCACGGCATCGAATCGCACCTGCGCGTGCAGCGCGAAGTCGGCCAACAGCGCGCTCCACGCCGCCTCGCGCGAAAGCGGGTCGCGCACGAAGTTGAGCACCGGCAGCACCGGCTTGCCGCAGGAGGCAAGAATCTCGACCTCGCAGCGGAACTTGGCCACCACCGGCTCGCGGCAGTCGATCACGAACAGCGCGGCGTCGATGTCGAGCAGCGTGCGCAGCACCTTGGCCTCCTGCTCGAAGGCCTCCTGCGCAGCGCGCGTGGCGAGGAAGGCGCGGATGCGCTGCGGCGGCGTCATGCCGGCCTGCGGCGGACCCAGGGCGTCGCGCAGGCCGATCGGGTCCTCCAAACCCGGCGTGTCGAAGAAGCGCAGCGCGGCGCCGCCGTCGATCGCCAGGTCCACCGCCTCGACGTGGCGCGTCGTGCCCGGCCGAGGAGACACCTCGCCGAAGTGGCGGCGTCGCGTCAGCGTGCGCAACAGCGAGGTCTTGCCGGCATTGGTGTGGCCGACCACGGCGATGGTGATGGGCTCAGCCATGGGCAGGGGCGCACCAGTGCAGCGCGCTGTCGGTGTCGGCGAAGACCGGTGTGTCGCTGCGGCCGACTTCGGCCAGCCAGGCGCGCCAGCGCGGCGCCCCGGCGGCGGCGTGTTCGGCCGGTGCCAGCAGCAAGGCGGTGGCACTCGCGCGCATGCCGTCGAGGAAGCGCAGCGTGCCGCGGTCGGGCGTCGAGAGCGCGTGGCAGACCACGAGCAGCCGCGCCGGCGGCGCGCCCGCCAGGCGGCGCGCCAGGGCCAGCCGCTCCTCGGCGCCTCCGTCGATGCGTTCGCTCCAGGCGGCCTGCGTCAGCAGCGGCGGCGGCACGCCGACTTCGAGCGGAAGCTCGAAGCCGACCACTGCGAACGGACCTACGGCCGCCACGCCGGAGCGGGCATCGCGCGCCGCCGCCGGCGTGGCGCGTTCGCTGTCGATCACGTGCGTGGGGGCCATCACCTCGAAGCGGTTGATCAGCCTGCGGTAGTACGGATCGCGCGTGTCCAGCGCCAAGCCGCGGCTGCGCGACAGCGCGACGACGACGCTCAGCCCGAGCAGCAGCAGGCGCGGCAGCGCGCCGTAGACCAGCGTGCCGGAGATCAGCCACCAGCCGAGCGCCTGCGAGGCGCCGGGCGCTTCGGCATGGGCCGGGACCTGCGCGGGCAGGCCGAGCTGCGCCGGCAGCCAGGCGAGGGTGCGAGAGGTCTCGTGCAGCGTCTGCGGCGAGAGGATGGTGGTCTCCCAGACGAGGCGGTACTCGCTGAGCGCGAGCACGGCGGCGAGCAGCAGCGCGGCGAGGCCATAGGCCAGCGTCCACAGCAGGTGGTTGAGCCCGCCCAGCACCCAGGGCGTGAGGCGCTGCGCGTCGAGCAGGCGACTGGCCGCCGGCAGCACGCGCCGCGCGCGCCCCTGGGCCCAGCGCTGCCGCGCCAGCGCGGCGGCCGCCGTGCCGAGCAGCCCGGCGCCGCGGCGTCCGCTGCCGGCCGCGAGCAGCGTCCACAGCACGATGCCGATCGTGTTGGGCACGATCAGCAGCGCCATCGCCGCCAGGGCGTTGATGCGCCGACCGTCGCCCAGCATCGAGATTGCGAGCAGCGCGGCCACCGCGATGCCGGCGAACACCACGGCGAGGCCGAGCGCGGTCAGCCGACGGCGCAACTGCGCCGCGTCCTCGTCCAGCGCAGTGGCGGCGGCGAGACGGCGCGCGCGCCACACGATGCGCGCTTCGCGATCGGTCGTCGCGGCCGCTGCCTCGGCCATCGCCGCACTGTCCTGCAGCGGCGTGCCGGCCTCGAGGTCCTTCACAGCCTCGGTGAGCAGCAGGTCGTGAAGCGTGAATCCGTCGGCGCGTGGTGCCATCGCGGCAAGGGTAGCAGGCCGGCGCATCGCGGCAGCTTTTGCGCCGTACTGCCTTGCCAACGGCCGCTGCGTTTGGGGCGCGGTGCGAGTCGATCCGCGCCCTCCCGCAGGCTCGCCGCGAGTGAGCGCTTGCGCGGCGCATGGATGCGCAAGACGGGGCGGCGCGGGGGCGTCGACGCAGCCTCCGACGGCGACCACGGTGCCCCATGTTACGGGCGCGGATGGCATGAGAAGCTGCCGTGAAAACATGCCCAGCTTGCGCGCCGCGCTCTGGATCGGCGGGCCAAGCTTCGCCACACTCGATGCATGCCGAAGACCGCCCACGCCCCCACCCACGAGATCGTCGTCAACGAGCGCCGCGAGTACGCGGTCTGGCCCAGCGAACGCCCGTTGCCCGACGGCTGGATCCACAGCGGCAGGGCCGGTTCGCGCGAGGAACTGCTCGCCCACCTGCGAGCCTCGTTCGCGCCGACGGTGACGTTGCGTCCGCCTGTCCGGAAGTGATCGGCGCGCGTCGCTGATCGCGTGGCGCCGCCTCGGCGGTCGGTGCATCCTGCATGCACTGCAACCCGTCCGACAAGGAGCCCTCCATGCGCAGCGCACTGCTGGTCATCGACGTTCAGCAATCCTTCACCCACCGCCCGTACTTCTGCGCGGACGGGCTACCCGCCTTCCTGGCCGCGCAGAACCGCCTGATCGAACACTTCGAGGCGAAGGGCCTGCCGATCGTGCGCGTGTTCCACGTCTCGCCCGACGGCGAGGCGAGCGACCCCTTCGCGACCGCCAGCGGCCTGGTCAGGCCGCTCGAGGGCCTGCGCGGCTTCACGCCTGCGCTCGAGGTGCGCAAGACGCGCCACAGCGCGCTGGTCGGCACCGGCCTGGACGTCTGGCTCACGCAGCAGGGCATCGGCGAGTTGGTGATCAGCGGCATCCGCACCGAGCAGTGCTGCGAGACCACCGCGCGCCATGCCAGCGACCTGGGCTGGAAGGTCGTGTTCGTGCCCGAGGCCACGCTCACCTTCGACATGACGCTGCCCGACGGCGCTCCGTTCCGCGCCGCCGACATCCGTGCGCGCACGGCCAGCGTGCTGCAGGGCCGCTTCGCCCGCGTGCTGAGCGTGGACGACACTCTCGCACATGTCCGCGCCGATTGACGTCTTCTTCGTGCTGCCGCGCGGCAGCCTGATCCTCGACTGGGCCGGGCCGGCCGAAGCGCTGCGCTTCGCCAACACCGAGCTGCCGGCGCGTCGGCCGGCGTTCCGCCTGCACTTCGTGGCGCCCGCGAGCGAGTCCGAGAGTTCGGTGGGCGCCACCGTCGCCGGCCTGGCGCCGCTGCCCGAGCGCATCGAGGCGCCAGCTTGGGTGGTGCTGGTCGGGCGCACGTCCACGGCGCAGCGCCGCGACGACGACAAGGAGGACCGCCTCGTCATCGACTGGCTGCGCCGCGTTCAGCCGGGGCAGCGCGGCGTGCGCCTCGTGACCGTGTGCTCGGGCGCGCTGCTCGCCGCCTCGGCCGGCCTGTTCGCGCGCCGGCGCGCGACGACGCACCACGGCGACCTCGACGAGCTGGCGCGGCGCGCGCCCGACGCCATCGTCGTGCCCGATCGCGTGTTCGTGCAGGACGACGACACCTGGTCCAGCGCCGGCGTCACCGCGGGCATCGACCTCGCCCTGCACCTCGTCGCCGAGCAATGCGGCCCGCTGGTGGCGGCGCGCGTGGCGCAGCGCATGGCGGTGGCCCTTCGCCGCGGACCCGACGACCCGCAGCTCTCGCCCTTTCTGGCGCATCGCCAGCACTTCAACGCGCGGCTGCACCGCGTGCAGGACGCGGTGTCGCGCGCGCCACGCGAGCCCTGGGACGTCGCGCGCATGGCCGAGGTGGCCCACGCCACGCCGCGCACGCTGACACGCCTGTTCGGCGAGCACGCCGGCGTCACGCCGCTGGGCTACCTGCGCGGCATTCGCCTTGCGCTGGCGCGCACCGCGCTCGAAGCCGGCAGCACGGTGACCGCCGCGGCCGAGGCGGCGGGCTTTCACTCCGACCTGCAGTTGCGCCGCGCCTGGCATGCCTGCGGCATGCCAGGGTCACCGGGCGGGCTCCAGTCGGCGCGCCCGCGCCGGCCCGCGCCGCGGCGTCGCCAGCAGGGCGTGACTGGCGCGGCCTAGCGCGAGCAGGGCGGCGCTCAGCCGCGCAGGCGCAGCCGCTTCGCCGTTTCCAGCACCGCCAGCACGGCCAGCGCCAGCAGCGCCGCCGCCCCGAAGGACCAGGCCGGCGGCAGCGCGAAGGCGAACTGCGTGCGCAGCGGCGGCACCGCCAGCACCAGCGCGAGCATCGCCGCCGTGGCAGCGAGCATGCGCCAGAGCATGGGATTGGGCCGTCGCAGCGAGGCGAGCAGCGCGCCGTCGAAGGCGCGGTTGGACAGGATCAGCGCGCCGTTGCAGGCCACCAGCGCGACGAAGGCCGCGGCGCGCGACGCGGCCTCGCCGAGCTGCATCTGCAGCAGCGCGGCGTGGAAGCCAGCCACCGTGGCGAGCACCAGCGCGCCCTGCGCCAGCGCGGCGGCGATCATCGCGGGCGAGAACAGCGGCGCGCCCGGATCGCGCGGTGGCCGCCGCATCACGTCCGCCTCCTCGGGCTCGGCCTCGAAGACGATCGAGCACACCGGGTCGATCACCAGTTCGAGGAAGGCGATGTGCAGCGGCGTGAAGAGCAGCGGCGTGCCGAACAGCAGCGGCAGCAGCGCGAGCCCGGCGATCGGCACGTGCACCGCGAAGACGAAGCGCATCGCCTTGCGCAGGTTGTCGTGGATGCGCCGGCCCAGGCGCACCGCGCGCACGATCGAGCCGAAGTCGTCATCGAGCAGCACCAGCGACGCCGCCTCCCGCGCCACGTCGGTGCCGCGGCTGCCCATCGCCACGCCGATGTGCGCCGCCTTCAGCGAGGGCGCGTCGTTGACGCCGTCGCCGGTCATCGCGACCACCTCGCCGCACGCCTTCAGCGCCTCGACCAGTTGCAGCTTCTCCTCGGGCCGCACGCGCGCGTGCACGGCATCGGCGGCGATGCCTGCCTGCGCGGCAATGGCGTGCGCCGTGGCGGGGTGGTCGCCGGTGATCATCAGCACGCGGATGCCGGCCTCGCGGCACTCCTGCACGGCCGCCGGCACGCCCTGGCGCAGCGGGTCGGCCAGCGCCACGAGGCCGAGCCAGTGCAGCTCGAAGCCGCTCGGCGTCGCGGGCCAGGCATCGCCGCCGGCCGTGCCGCCCGCCACCGCCAGCACGCGCAGTCCGCGCGCCGCCATGCGCTGCGCCTCCTCCTGCCAGGCGGCGAGCTCCTGCGGCGCGAGGCGGCACAGCACCGCCACGGCCTCGGGCGCGCCCTTCACCGCCACCACGGACTCGATCGCCCCCGGCGCGCGCCAGGCGTGCGTCATCGCCATGCAGTCGGGGGCCAGGCCGTACTCGCGCACGAGCGCCCAGTCGGCATGCCGCCGCGGCGCCGGCAGCTTCTCGCGCGCCAGCGTCTCGAAGGCGCGGTCCATCGGGTCGAAGGGCTTGCGTTCGCTGGCCAGCAGGCCGTACTCGGCAAGGCAGTGGAAGGCCTCGGGCAGCGCCGCCTCGTCGGCCTGCCAGCGCCGCAGCCCCTGCGCATCGGCCGCGACGAGCGCCGCCACCGCCATGCGGTTCTCGGTCAGCGTGCCGGTCTTGTCGGTGCACAGCACGGTGGCCGCGCCCAGCGCCTCGATGGTCGCGGCGCGGCGGGTCAGTACGCGCTGGCGCGCCAGGCGCCAGGCGCCGGTGGCCATGAAGACGGTGAGGATGAGCAGGAACTCCTGCGGCAGCATCGACATCGCCAGCGTGATGCCGGCGAGCAGCCCGGCGAGCCAGTCGCCGCGCAGCAGCCCGTAGAGCAGTACGGCGGCCGCGCTGACGGCCAGTCCCAGCGCCGAGAACAGCCGCACCAGGGCCCGTGTCTGCCTCTGCAGTGGCGTGGGTGCGGGCTCGAGGGCGACGAGGGCCTTGCCGATGCGGCCGATCTCGCTGGCCGCACCGGTGGCCGTGGCGCACGCCAGGCCCTGGCCGCTGACGAGCAGCGTGCCGGCATAGACGCAGCCCGTCGCGTCTTCGGCAACCGCCTTGGCCACCGGCATCGACTCGCCGCTGAGCAGCGACTCGTCGGCCTGCAGGTCGTGCGCCGACAGCAGCTGCGCATCGGCGGGCACGCGGTCGCCTTCGGCGAGCATGAGCAGGTCGCCGCGCACCACCTCGCGCCCGGCGATGCGCTGAGGTACGCCGTCGCGCAGCACCAGCGCCCGCGGGCTGCTCAGGTCGCGCAACGCCTCCAGCGCGCGCTCGGTGCGGTGCTCCTGCGCGATGCTGATCGCCGCGATCATCACGACGAAGGCCGACAGCATGGACGCCTCGCCCAGGTCGCCGATCAGCAGATAGAGCAGGCAGGCCGCGGCCAGCAGCTGGAACATCGGCTCGCGCGCCACTTCCAGCGCGATGCGCAGCGGCGTGCGCCGCCGCGGCGGCGACAGCTCGTTCGCGCCGTCCTCGCGCAGCCGGCGGTCCGCCTCGGCCTGCGTGAGGCCGGTCGGGGGAGGAGGCGGAGCGTCGACCATCTGCCGCGCATTGTCGCGGTGCCCCGCCCGCCGCTTGTTGGGCTGTGTCAGCCCGCTGCCATGCGTCGGTGGAACAATGCGCCGATGTCCCGCCGTGCCCTCGCCCTTTTCGTTCTCCTCGCCGCCGCGCTGGCCGCTCTCGTCGCCTGGGCGGCGACACGTCCGCCGGCCGTGCCGGCACTGGCCGTGCAGGCGCGCCCGCTGGTGCGTTCGCTGATCTTCTCGGCACGCGTGGCCAGTGCCTCGCGCGTCGAGCTGGGCAGCACGCTGACCGGCCGCGTCGAGCAGGTGCTGGTGCGCGAGGGCGCGAGCGTGAAGCCCGGCGAGCTTCTGCTTCGCCTGGAGAGCGACGAATTGCGCGCGGCGCTCGCCCAGGCCCGCGCCAGCGAACGCCAGGCCGCGGCGCGACTGGCCGGGCTGAAGAGCAGCGGCCGCAGCGCCGTGCAGGCGGGTGTGGCGCAGGCCGACTCGGTGCTGCAGGCGGCGCGCGCCGACCTGCAGCGCACGCAGGACCTGGTGGCGCGCGGCTTCCTCAGCGAAGCGCGGCTCGACGAGACGAAGCGTGCGGTGGCCGTCGCCGAAGCGCAGCGAGACAACGCCCTGGCACAGGCGCAGGCCAACGCCGACCAGGGCACCGACGTGGCGCAGGCACAGGCGCAGCTGGCGCTGGCGCAGGCGGCGGTGGCGGCGGCGCGGGCCAAGCTGGAGCAGGCGGCGATCGTCGCGCCCAGCGAAGCGCGCGTGCTGCTGCGCAGCGTCGAGCCGGGGCAGATCGTGCAGCCGGGCCGCGCGCTGCTCACGCTCGCGCTGGCCAGCCCGGTGGAGCTGGTCGGCCAGGTCGACGAGCGCTACCTCGAGCAGCTGCGCGTCGGCCAGGCGGCCCGCGTGCGCGCCGACGCCTACCCGCAGCAGGACTTTGCCGCACAGGTGCGCAGCATCGCGCCGGTGGTCGACGCGCAGCGCGGCGCCGTCGAGGTGAAGTTGGCGCTGCCGCAGGCCGCCCCGGCGTTCCTGCGCGAGGACATGACGC
Source organism: uncultured Piscinibacter sp. (assembly GCF_937952055.1). Lineage (GTDB taxonomy): Bacteria > Pseudomonadota > Gammaproteobacteria > Burkholderiales > Burkholderiaceae_C > Piscinibacter. The sequence goes on along the minus strand of NZ_CALFYO010000011.1, from coordinate 98,798 downwards.
TGTCGGTCGAGGTGGAGACCGGCCGGCGCGAGAGCGCGCTGGTGGTGCCGATGGACGCGCTCGACGGCGAGCGCGAGAGCGGCGCGGCGACGCTGCGCGTGGTGCGCGACGGCCGCGTCGAGTCGCGCCGCGTCCGCCTCGGCATGACCACGTTCGACGCCGCCGAGGTGGTGGAGGGCCTGGCCGCCGGCGAGATGGTGCTGCTCGGCGCCGCGCCCGCGCCCGGCGCGCGCGTGCGGCCCGACGTCAGCGCCGCTGCCGCGCAACGTGCCGCCAACGGCGGCAGGGCTTCGGGCGAGGACGTCGGCTCGGCGCTCGGCAACGCCATGGGCCGCTGACGCCACGCCATGCGCATCGGTCTCGGCTTCGAGTGGCAGGTGGCGCTGCGCTTCCTGCGCGAGGGTCGCATGCAGACGCTGCTCATCATCGTCGGCGTGGCCGCCGGCGTCGCGGTGGTGGCCTACATCTCGGCGCTGATCAGCGGCCTGCAGCGCAACACGCTGGAGAAGACGCTCGGCGCGCAGGCGCATGTGACGCTGTCCGCGCAGGACGACGCGGTGCTGCCCGCCGCGCCGCCGGCCTCCGGCACCACCGCGGCGGTGCAGACGCAGCCGCGTTCGCAGCGGCCGCGCTCGATCGTCAACTGGCAGGCGTTGGTGCCGGTGCTGGAGGCGATGCCGGCGGTGTCGGCCGTCTCGCCGATGGTCTCCGGCGCCGGCCTGGCGCTGCGCGGCGACGCCTCCAAGTCGATCGCGCTGGTCGGCGTGGAGCTCGACCGCTACGACCGCATCGTCGGCCTGCGCGGCAAGGTGGTCGAGGGCGAGGCGCGACTCGGCCCGGGCGAGGGCATCCTCGGCCGCGACCTCGCCGCCGACCTTGGCGTGCGCGTCGGCGACCGCGTCGGCGTGGTGGTCGCCAGCAGCAGCGGCAACGTCGGCGACTCGCTGCGTGTCACCGCGCTGGTCGACCTCGGCGTGCGCGAGCTGAATCGCCGCACGGTGATCGTGCCGCTGCGGGCCGCGCAGAGCCTGGTCGGCCTGCCCGGCGGCGCCACCCACCTCGACCTCTCGCTGGCCGACGTCTGGTCGGCCTCGTCGCTGGCCGTCGAGCTGTCGCAGCGCTATCCGTACAAGGTGGAGAGCTGGCAGCAACTCAACGCGCAGCTCGTCTCCGCGCTCAACGCGCAATCGGTCAGCACGACGCTGATCCGCGGCGTGGTGATGATCGTCGTCGTGCTCGGCATTGCCAGCGTGCTGGTGGTGTCGGTGGTGCAGAAGCGCCGCGAGATCGGCATCCTGCGCGCGATGGGCGCCACCCGGGGCCAGATCCTGCGCGTCTTCCTGCTGCAGGGCGCGATCGTCGGTGCGGTCGGTTCGGTGCTCGGCGTGCTGCTCGCGGTGGCGCTGATCTGGGCCTTCACGCACTTCGTGCGCGGCTCCGACGGGCTGCCGCTTTTCTCGATCGGTCTCGCGCCCGCGCTCGCGCTGCGCATCGCGGCGCTGGCCACGCTCGCCGGTGTGCTCGCGGCGGTGGCGCCGGCGCGGCGCGCGGCAGCGCTCGATCCGGCGCAGGCGATCCGCCTGTGAACGAGATGAACGGGCCGCTGATCGCGCTCGAAGGCGTGCGCAAGCGCTACAACGTCGGTCGACCCAACGAGGCCGAGGTGCTGCACGGCGTGTCGTTCACGCTGGCCCGCGGCGAGTTCGCCGCCTTGATCGGCCCTTCGGGCTCGGGCAAGAGCACGCTGCTGAACATCATCGGCCTGCTCGAGCCGATGAGCGGCGGCAGCTACCGCATCCAGGGCGAGGAGGTCGGCGGCCTCGACGACGCCGGCCTGACGCTGCGCCGTCGCTCGGCGCTGGGCTTCGTGTTCCAGTTCCACCACCTGCTGCCCGCCTTCAGCGCGCTGGAGAACGTGACCCTGCCGGCGCTGATGCGCGACGGGCGCGTCTCGCGGGCACAGCGCGAGCATGCCGGCGAGGTGCTCGCCGCGATGGGGCTGGCCGCGGCGCTGCACAAGCGCCCGGGCGAGCTCAGCGGCGGCATGCAGCAGCGTGTGGCGATCGCACGCGCGCTGGTGACGAGGCCGCCGCTGGTGCTGGCCGACGAGCCCACCGGCAATCTCGACCGCCATTCGTCGGACGAGGTGTTTGCGCTGATGCGCACGATGCACGCCGAGCTGGGCACCTCGTTCCTGATCGTCACCCACGATCCGCGGCTGGCCGAGCGCTGCGACCGCGTCATCGAGCTGGTCGACGGGCGCATCGAGCGCGACCAGCCACACGGGTCTTGATCCAGCGCAGCGCACGGCGCTGGATGACCGGCCTTCGGTGGGCGACACTCGCGGCATGACGATCCGCTCCGTACTGGCCGCCACTGCGCTGAGTGGCCTGGCGGCCTTGCATGTCCCGGCCTGCGCCGCCGACGGCGCGCGCTTGGCCGCCGACCACGGCTGTCTGAACTGCCATGGCGTGCGCACCCACCCTTCGGAGGCTCCCTTGCTGGAGGACCTGTCCGCCAAGCTGGCGCGCCGGGGCGACGGCGACGCGGCGCTCAGGCATGCGCTCGAGGAGATGCGCGAGAAGGGCACGGTCCACACGCACGCCTTCGTGACCGACGAATCGGCGCTGGCCATCCTGCGCTGGCTGGCGCAGGGCGCGAAGTAACCGATGCTCGCGCGGCTGGCGGCGCCGCTGCGCGGCGCGATCACCGGGGCGCTGCTCGGCCTGAACACGGTGGCGGTGTTCTCGCTGATGGTGCCGCCGGCGCTGCTCAAGCTGCTCGTGCCCGCGCACGCGGTGCGCAGCGCCTGCGACCATGCACTGAACGCGCTGGCCTCGCGCTGGGTGGCCAACAACAACGCCTGGCTGGCCGCGGTGAACCCCGCCGCGGTGTGGGACGTGCAGGGCGTCGAGGGCCTGCACCCGCGCGGCTGGTACCTGGTGTCGAGCAACCACCAGAGCTGGGTCGACATCCTGGTGCTGCAGCGCGTGTTCCACGGCCACATTCCGTTCCTGAAGTTCTTCCTCAAGGCCGAGTTGATCTGGGTGCCGGTGATCGGCCTGGCCTGGTGGGCGCTGGACTTCCCGTTCATGAAGCGAGGCCGCGGCCACGGCGCGCGCCACAGCGACCTGAAGACCACGCGCGACGCCTGCGAGAAGTTCAAGCGCATCCCGACGACGGTGATGAACTTCGTCGAGGGCACGCGCTTCACACCTGCCAAGCACGCGGCGCAAAGCAGCCCCTACCGCCACCTGCTCAAGCCGAAGATCGGCGGCCTGGGCATCGCGCTGGCGACCATGGGCGAGCAGTTCGAGGCCTTGCTCGACGTGACCATCGTCTACCCCCACGGCGCGCCGACCTTCTGGCACCTGCTGCGCGGCGACATCGACGCGATCACGGTGCGAGTGCAGCAGCGCGAGATTCCGGCCGGGGTGCTCGGCGGCGATCCGGTGGGCGACAAGGCCTACCGGCAGCGGGTCGGGTCCTGGGTCGATGCGCAGTGGTCACAGAAGGACGGCCTGATCGACGAACTGCTGAAGCAGCCCCAGGCATAGGGCGCGGCGGGAGCGACGCGCCCGCCCGCTGCCTCGCTCAATGCGGACCGTGGCCGATGAACGCGTCCATGCTGCCGGTGATGCCGAAGAAGGCCAGCACGGCGTCGAACGCGCGCGGCGGCAGGGCGCGTACGAGCAGCGTGGCGAGCAGGAAGCGCGGCATCAGCAGGCGCCGGCAATCCGTCTCGATGGCGCGCACGATGCGCCGCGCCACGTCGTCCGGTGCCAGGATCGGCAGCAGCCACGCGAAGCGTGTCCTGGCGCCGCGGAACATGCCGGTGTCGATGTAGTAGGGGCAGACGATGGTGGTGACGACCCGCGAGCCCCGGTGCCCGAGCTCCAGCCGCAACGACTCGTCGAAGCCGACCACCGCGAACTTGCTGGCCGAATAGTCGGCCAGCCGAGGCACACCCGCCAGGCCGGCGGCCGAGGCGATGTTGACCACATGGCCGGAGCCTCGCGCCAGCATGCCCGGCAGGAAGGCGCGCGTCGTGCTGAACAGCGCCAGCGTGTTGACGCGGAAGGTGCGCTCGATCTCGTCGTCCGAGCTGTCGAGCAGCCACTTGCCGTTGACGATGCCGGCGTTGTTGATGAGCACGTCCACCGGCCCGCATTCCTGCAGCACGCGCTCGGCAGCGGCATGGATGGCCTCGCGCCGCGCGAGATCGCAGACGTAGGCCTGCACGCTCGCGCCCTGCGCCGCCAGTTCGGCGCGCAGTCCGTCGAGTCGCGACGAGTCCAGGTCCCACAGGATGAGGCGGGCACCGCGGGCGGCGATCCTGATCGCCATCAGCCGGCCGATCCCGCTGGCAGCGCCGGTGATCAGGACGTTCTTTCCTACCAGGTCGGTCATGCGGGGCAGGCCCTTTCATGGTGGGGAAGGTCCGCATCGTGCACGCCCCCGCGCCGGCGAGCTTAACCCTCGTCAAGCCGCGGTCACGACGGTGGCATAAGCTGTCGCCGGTCTCGAGGAGAGGTCGAATGCGAATCCCGCCCGGTGCCGCCGCCGCGCTTGCCATCGCCGCCACGTCAGTCCATGCGACCCCGGCGGAATACGGTCAGGCCATGCTCAAGCTGGCCACCGAGCGAGGCTGCATGACCTGTCACACCATCCTGCCGGCGCCCAAGCGGGCCGACGGCCTGCCCCCCATCGCGCCGGCCTGGCGCGACATCGCGATCAAGTACCGGGACGACCCGGGCGCATCGCAGCGGCTCACGCGCACGGTCATGACCGGTTCGGATCCGAAGGCCAGGCACTGGGTCGGCAAGGTCAGCGACGTGACGATGCCCTCCAACAGCACCGTGGTCACCGAGCGCGAGGCGCGTGCGCTCGTCAACTGGCTGCTCGTCCTGGTGCCCTGAGCATCGGGCCTGCGATCGCCGCTCGACGGCCGGGAAAGGGAAAGGACCGCGATGGACACGACTCTTCATCGGGCGCGGCTGCACGGGCGCTCGCGGCTGCGGGGCTGCTTCGACGGCTGGCGCGCCGGGCTGGCCCTGGCCGCCGCTCTGCTGATCACCGGGCCGGCGCCGGCGCAGGGGATCGCCTCGCCGCACGCCATCGACATCCCGCGCTGGTTCTCCAACAGCCTGCTCGACTTCAAGGACGAGATCCCCGAGGCGGCGCGCGAGGGCAAGCGCGTGATGGTCTACTTCGGCCAGGACGGCTGCCCCTACTGCAAGGCGCTGATGAAGGCCAATTTCGGCCCCGGCTCGATCACCGACCGGACGCGCCGGCACTTCGTCGCCATCGCCATCAACATCTGGGGCGATGCCGAGGTCACCTGGATCGACGGCAGCAAGACCACCGAGAAGGAACTCGCGCGCCGGCTGAAGGTGCAGTTCACGCCGACGCTGCTGTTCTTCGAGACCGACGCCACGCTCGTGCTGCGCCTGAACGGCTACCAGCCACCCGAGCGCTTCACCCATGTGCTGGACTACGTGATCCAGCGCCGCGACCGCGAGCTGTCGCTGGCCGAGTACCTGAGCACGCAACTCAGGGAGCCCGAGGTTCCCGTGCGCGGACCGCGCCCCTACCTGATGCGCGACCCCGCCCACCTGGCGCGCGCCGGTCGCGGCCGGCCGCTGGCGGTGTTGTTCGAGTCGCCCGCCTGCAAGCACTGCGTCGAGATGCATGCGGAGGCCTTCACGCGCGAGCCGCTGCGCCGGCTGCTGCGTGGCATCGACGTGGCACGGCTCGTGCCCGGTGCGCCGGCGACGCTGGTCACGCCGGACGGCCGCCGCATCGACGCGAGCGCCTGGGCGCGCGACCTGGGCATCAATCTGTACCCGACCGTGGTGTTCTTCGACGCGCAGGGCCGCGAGGTCTTCCGCTTCGACGGCTACATGCGGCCGTTCCACATCGAGAGCGCGTTCGACTACGTCGTCAGCGGCGCCCATGCGCGCGAGCCGCAATTCCAGCGCTTCGTGCAGTCGCGCGCCGACAAGCTGCGCGAACAGGGCAAGCCGGTCGACTTGTGGCGCTGATCGCTAGCCGCTAGCCGCTGGCCGCCATGACGCGCTCGTGGGCGCTCGTCGGCTCGCTGCTGCTGGCTGCGGCGCTGCTGGCCGCCTGGACGGCCGCGGCGTTCCGGCGCGACATGCGTGCGCACGAGCAGCGCATCGCCAGCGGCAGCCGGCTGCTGCAGACGGCGTGCGGTCCCGTCGAGGTCGCCGAGGCGGGGCGTGCCGACGGCACGCCGCTGCTCGTCATCCATGGCAGCGGCGGCGGTTTCGACCAGGGCCTGACGCTGGGCGGCGACTACGCCGCTCGCGGCTTCCGGGTCATCGCGCCGTCGCGCTTCGGCTACCTGCGCACGCCCTTTCCGACCGATGCCTCGGGTGAGCGGCAGGCCGACCAGCTGGCCTGCCTGCTCGATGCGCTCGGCGTGGCCGACGCCGCCGTGATGGGCGTGTCCGCCGGCGCGATCTCGGCGCTGCACTTCGCCGTGCGCCATCCGCGGCGCACACGGGCACTGGTGCTGATGGTCCCGGCGGTCCATCGCCCCGACCCGGCGGTGCCCACGCCGGACTGGGCCCTGAGGCTGCTGGATGCGGTCATCGGTGCCGACCTGCCGTTCTGGCTGCTCGCCAGGGTGGCCCCCGATGCGATGCGCCGGCTGGTGCTGGCCACGCCGCCCGCAGCGTACGACAGCGCCAGCGCCGAAGAGAAGCGCCGGGCCGATACCGTGCTCGAGCAGATCATGCCGGTGAGCGCACGGCGCCTCGGCCTGCTCAACGACTCCCGACTGACCACCGGCGCCGCCCGGGTGGCGCTGGAGGACATCCGTGCGCCGACGCTGTGCATCAGTGCGCGCGACGACGGCTTCGGCACCTACGCCTCGGCACAGTACAGCGCGGCGCACATCCCCGGCGCGCGCTTCCTCGGCTTCGACCGCGGAGGCCACCTGCTGCTGGGGCATCAGGGCGAGGTGGTGGATGCGGTGCAGGCGCTGCTGCGCTGATCGGCCGCGTGCACGCCGGTGGCGGCCTGCGCCATGCGGATCACGCCCTGGACCGGACCCCGCTCGTCAGCCGACGTCGAGCTCGGGATACCGGCGGAAGAGGCCTTGCTCGTTGAACGGGATGCGCCGCTCGCTGTGCAGGTAGGCGGCCACCCGCGGCAGCGCGGCGACACGGTCGTGCAGTTGCACGAGCAGCGGCGTCGTCGCCAGCACCCGCTCCGACGCCTTCGGGAAGGCGTAGCGCAGGCCCTCGACCAGCTGGAACAGGGACAGATCGGCATAGCTCAGCTTGCCGCCGACCAGTTGCCGCGATCCGCCCGGGTTGCGCTCCAGGATGGCTTCGAACCATCGCAGGTACTTGGGCATGCGGGCCGTGCAGAACTCCCTGGCGCGCCGCAGCGCCTCGGGCTTCTGCTCCTCGTAGTACAGGCCCGGGCCGACAGGGTGGTGCGTGTCGTGCGCCTCCGACACCATGTCGGCAATGGTCAGCTGGATCTGTTGCGTCCAGAAGCGCGCCTGCTCGCTGCGCGCCACCAGCTTCAGCGCCGGGCCGAGGTACTGCAGGATGGCGGCGGTCTGGCCGACCAGAACCTCGCCGTCCTTCAGGAAGGGCGGCGCAAAGGGAGGATGCTTCACACCGGCGTCCTGCAGATGGTGAAGCATGGCCGGCACGCCCTGTCCCGCGTGTTCGGCGCCGCGTGCCACGTCGACATAGGGTGCGCCCGCGGCCTCGAGCGCCAGGCGCACGAATTCGCCGCGGCCCTGGATGGTCGGCCAGTAGTGGAGTTCGTAGCTCATGGGCAGCACTGTACGCGCCGTCCTCGGACGCGCTCGTGGCCTGGACCGTGATCCGTCAGCAGGATTCGCCGGTGGATCGGCAAGCCCAGAGATAGGCATCGGGCGCGACCGACGCACGCGCCTCGCGCAGGGCCTGCTGCGCGACCTCGCGCGAGGTCCAGGTCGCCATCATGACGCCGTAGAAAGGGTTGGCGCCGTAGGGCAGGTAGACGACGAAGTCGTACTTCGGGGCCTTGGCCTTGAGTCGGTTCATGAGCCGGATTGCCTCGTCCTCGGAGCCGGCCGAACCGACGATGACGAAGTACTTGTTCGAGTCATTGACGAAGCTCGGTGGGTCGCGCAGAAACTCGCTTTCCGCCGCGGACGGCGCCTGGGCGACAAGGGCGCCCAACCACTCCTGCGCGGCCGGCTCGATGCCGGGGGCCATCGCCAGCAGGATGCGGCCGCCCTCGCGGGGCCTGCTGCTGCGGATGCGGCTGTTGGTCCGCGCCACCTCAGACGGCCCTTCGACCGCGCGCGTCATCTCCTGCTCGGCGGCCTGAACGCGGGCGGCCTTGCCGTCGTCGCCGAGGCTGCCGTCGGCCCACACCACCTCGCAGTACGCGCGCAGCATGCGACGCGTGGTGACGTCGACGTCCGCCTTCGGATAGTCGTACTTCAGCGTCTGCAGGCGGATGGCGCGCAGGTCCGCGCCGGTGCCCGCCTGTCGGACGAGCTTCTCGATTGCGTCGCCGGCGTCGCGCGTGTCGCGCTTGACGATGCGTGATCCCGCCATCCCCATGCCTTCGCAGTCCTGCGCGGCGGCCAGGCCGTGCATCAGGGTGCACGAGAGCGCGATCAGCAGTGTCTTCATCGGGCAACTCCACTAGCGCCGGAACTTCTCGGCGATGCTGTCGAGCGTGGAAAACACCGGCTCGACGGCGTAGCCGGCGATGAAGGCCAGCGCCGCCGACGACAAGCCGATGTCGGTGACCACGCCGCCGAAGCCGATGACCACGCCGGCCAAGCCGCCCAGCGCCACCCGCACGAGGTGCCGGATCGGCGACGTCGCGGAGAAGGTGGTGTCCTTGATTTGATCTGAGATCAGGCGGACGACGTAGGCGCAGGCACCCATGATGCCGAGCACGATGGGCAGCAGCGTCGCGGTGATGACGCCGACGCCGACCTGCACATTGAGCCGGTCGCCGGCCACATCGGTGCGCGCGATCTCGTAGTTCCGGATGGCCTCGCGCACTTCCTTGATGTCACGAGCCTGCACGAAGTTGCCGGCGTCGAGGGTCCTCCCCAGTCCGAACACCAGCAGCTTGGTCATCATCAGATTCTTCTGCAGCAACTGGTCCAGCAGGTAGCCCTGCTGCTTCAGCCGTGCCTGGATCGAGGCGATGGCCGGCTTGTGGTTCTCCGGGGCGGACGCGAAATCCCTGGCGCCGATCGCCGCCTCGAGCTGGTCCGTCTCGGCGCGCAGCTTCTCGGTCAGCTCGTCGTTCTGGGCAATGAGGTTCTGCACGTCGCTGCTGAGGCTGGTGGTGGTCGAGACGAGGAAGCCGAGCACCACGCTGACGCCGAGCAGGAAGAGCAGCAGGTAGAGGTAGCGCGTGGCAGTGCGCCGTGAGGGCGACACGGACTTCTTGCTGCCTAACAGCGCGGCCCACTTCGACGGCGGTGCCGCGGCCACGGTGGTCATCAGGGTGTCCACGGTCGCGGGCTTGACGAGTTCGCACAGTGAGTTGAAGGCGCACCAGAAATCGGTCGCGCGCTCCTCATCCCAGGTGTTCGCCTGCTGTGCGTCGAGGGCGCCGCAGATGGTGGCGACGGTGGCACGGGGCAGTTCCTTGACGTTCTCCGCTGCGTAACGAAGCAGGATCTCGGCGGTCGCCAGGGCCTGCGTCTCGCTGGGCAACATGGAGCGGGGCATCAACATCCTCCCAGCGGCTCGGGCTGTCTGGCGCACCGGCGGAACCCGGACATCCGATGTCTCGGGCTACGCTAACGAGGACGGCCAGACGTGTCAACCGCCGTGCGGCGCCGCTCGCTCAGGGCCGCGTGCCCTGCCAAGCCGCCTGCGGCGGCGCATCGGAGGCTGCGGCCACCGCGTCCTCGACCACCGGCCCGTCGTCGCCCGGCGACCAGCGCACGCAGTTGCGGCCGCCGCGCTTGGCCTCGTAGAGCGCCTCGTCGGCACGGCGCAGGATCGCGGCCAGGTCGTCGCGGCGCGCAAAGGTGGTGACACCGATGCTGATGGTCACCCCGCGGTCGGGCAGCCACTTGGAGGCGTCGAGCGCGGCCACGGCCCGGCGCGCCTGCTCGGCGACCTGCAGCGACGTCGCATGTCCGGTACGCGGCAGCACGACGACGAATTCCTCGCCGCCCAGGCGACCGATCTCGGCGCCCGCCGGCACGGCCGCGCGCAGGGTGGCGGCGACGGCGCGCAGCACCTCGTCGCCCACCGGATGGCCGTGGTCGTCGTTGATCGCCTTGAAGTGATCGATGTCGGCAATCAGCAGCGCGCCCGCCGTCCCGTTCGCGACCAGCGCCTCCAGGCGCGACAGCACGTGGCGGCGGTTGCGCAGCTGGGTCAGCTCGTCGGTCATCGCCAGCCCGTGCATGCGCGAGCTGGCGCGGCGATGCCGCAGCACCAGCACGGACAGCACGGCGACCAGCACGCCGGCAAGCACGAGCGACACGGTGCGCAGCCGATTGGCACGCTGCGCCTGAACGAGGGCCTGCTCGGTGGCGGCGTTCTCGCGCTTCAGCGCCTCGTTCTCGCGCTGCGTCACCGCGGTCTCGAAGTCGACCCGGAGGCTGGCGAAGCGCTCCTCGATCTGGCGTTTCAGCAACTCGTCGGAGGCCGCCTTGAACGACTTGGCGTGCTCGAAGGCGGTCTTGAAGTCGCCGAGCGCGGCGTAGGTCGCCGCCAGCTCGCCGCGCGTGGCGGTGGCCTCGGTGCGCGAGTCGGCGGCGTTGAAGACCGCGAGCGACTCGGACAAGGCCGCGAGGCTCTCCGCCGGCCGATGCAGCAGTCGCAGTGCGATGCCTCTTTGCAGCCCAATCTGCGCCCGCAGCCGTGCGTCGGGCGCCTTGTCGATCAGCGCGGCGGCGGCCGTGGCATGCCGCAGTGCGGCGGCGCCATCGCCGTCGGCATTGCTGACGCTCGCCAGCCCGCGCAGCGCATAGGCCTGGCCGCGCGGGTAGCCGAGCTGCTCGCTGAGCGACAGCGCCGCGGCGAACGAGGCGCGCGCCGCCGCCCGATCGCCGAGGTTCTCCAGCGCACGGCCAAGATTGTGGTGGGTCACTGCCTGCTCGCGCACCAGGCCCGCGCTGCGCTGCGCGGCGAGTGCTTCCTCGAAGTGGCGGCGCGCCTGCCGGGCATCGCCCATGCGGTCATAGAGCAGCGCCACCGAGAGCAGCGTGTTCAGGCCCTCCTCGGTCTTGCGCAGGCGATCGAAGAGGTCGCTGGCGCGCCGCAGATCCGCCAGGCCCGCCGCCAGCTCGCCGCGCACGCCGCGCAGGTAGCCGCGCTGGTAGAGCGCGTTGGCGAGCACCTCGTCGTCGCGGGCCTTCTCGGCGACGTCCACGGCACGCTCGTAGAGCGTCATTGCCTGCGCGGTGTCGCCGGCGAGTTCGCGCAGGTCGCCTTCGCAGCCGAGCAACTGCGCCGCCAATGCCGCACGGGTGGTGCGCGCCAGCAGCGCCTGGCCGGCGCCGAGGTGCCGTTCGGCGGCGGCGCGGTCGCGCTCGGCGAAGTAGTCGCAGAGCTGGATCTGCGCCATCACCTCCAGATCGGGGTCGGGACGCTTGGCCAGTTCGGCGAGCGCCTGCTCGGCGAGCGCCCGGCTGCGCGCGGGATCGTTGCGCATCGCGGCCCGGCTCTGCTCGACGAGTGCCTTCGCCGGCGACTCGTCGGCCAGCGCCGGCCCCGCGACGACGGCAAGGGCGAAGGACAACGATCGAATGAACGCAAGCAGGCCTGGTCTCATGGCACCCGGGTGGCACGCGGGGAGTGCGCCCCCGGATTGTGCCTGTCCGTCGCGGGCCGGCCGGGGCGACCCGGTGGCGCCCGCCGCGCCGCTCAGCGCGGGACGCCGACCGCCTCCGCCAGGTGCCGCAGCAGCGCACCGCCATCGCCACGCCAGGCGCTGCCATGCATGCAGGCCAGCGTGCGCGGCTGCTGACGTGCCAGGCGCGCCAGCGTGGCCGCCGTCTGCGGGGCATGCGTGTAGTAGTCCATCGGCTGGCGGAACGCTTCGCTCGGGCCGAGGATGTCGCCTTCGCTCAGCGCCTGTTCGCCGTGGCCCGGCTGGGTGAACAGGTCGCCGCAGAAGAAGGTGCTGGTCAGCACGTCCATCATCAGGCCGCAATCCCAGCCATGCGGCACGTGCGGCGTGTCGAACCACTGCAGCGTGTGCCGACCCAGCGCCAGCCGCTCACCGTCGGCCATGGCGCGCGGCGGCCGGTCGGCGAGGTCGCCGATCGACACCATCGCGGCGATCTGGCCGCACAGTGGAACGGCCGCCGGCGCGGCGCCTAGCAGCAGATTGAGCGATCCGCACTCGTCCGCCTCGACATGCGACAGACCCACGTAGCGCAGGCGCTCGAGGGGCATGACCGAGGCGATGGCCTCGCTGACGGCCCCGAACAGCTGGCGCGGTCCGGTGTGGAACAGCAGCGGTTCGTCGTCGACCAGCAGGTACTGGTTGAAGCTGAAGCCCTGCCCGTCGGGGAAGTCGATCGGGGTGTTGATGCGGTAGATGCCCTCGGCGATCTCGTGGATGTTGGTGCCGGTATGCGGGTTGGTGATCATCGGAATGCCTCGTGGTGAAGAGTGGATGGCTGCAGGTTGTGGCGCCACGGCGGCTGGCGTTACACACTTCTTTCCGGCGCTGGTCATGGTTAAGCTTGCGCCATGGAAGCCCTGGACGCCTCCGTTGACGAGAGCCCCGAGGTGCGGGCGGCGCGGCGCATCGCCGCAGCGGCGCCCGGCGAGGCGCGCGATGCCGAGGCCGAGCTCTACCGGCTGCTCGCGCCGCGCGCCCGGCGCTACGGACTGCGCCACCTGCGCGATGAGCATGCCGCGGCCGACCTGATGCAGCAGGTCATGGCACTGACCATCGAGCAGCTGCGCAGCGGACAGCTGCGCGAGCCGCAGCGCGTGCTGTCCTTCGTGCTCGGCGCGTGCAGGCTTACGGTGATGGACCAGCGCCGCGGCGAACGCCGGCGCGAAGACCTGCTGGAGCGCTATGCCGCCGACCTTCCGCTGGCCGACATCCACATCGCGCCGCGGCTGGACCACCAGCGTGTCGCCGACTGTCTCGAGCGCCTGCCGGAGCGCGAACGCTCAGTGCTGGTGATGAGCTTCTACGACGACCAGTCCTCCGACGCGGTGGCGCAGCAGCTCGGCCTGTCGGCCGGCAACGTGCGCGTCATCCGCCACCGCGGCATCGACAAGCTCCGGCGCTGCGTCGACGCCGGCAGGAGCGTGCCATGAGCACCACGCCGAACCATCCGTCCGTCGAACAGCTGCTGGACTACTGGCTGGACGACGGCGATGCCGCCAGCACCGATGCGGTGGACGAGCATCTGATGCAGTGCGAGGCCTGCGGTGCGCTGCTCGACGGGCTGATCGCGCTGGGCGACGGCGTGCGGGCCGCCTTCCGTGCCGGCGCGGTCTCGGCGATGACGAGCGACGCCTTCGTGCGGCGTCTGGCCACTCAGGGCCTGCAGGTGCGCGAGTACCGACTGCCGCACAACGGCAGCGTGAATTGCGCCGTGGCGCCCGGCGACGAACTGCTGGTGGCGCATCTCGAGGCGCCGCTGCAGGGGGTGGCGCGGCTCGACGCCGTGCTCGAGTTGTCGACCGAGCCCGGCGTGCGGCACGCGCTGCACGACATCCCCTTCGATGCGCACAGCGGCGAGGTGCTCTACATGCCGAAGCTCGCCGAGGTGCGGCGCCTGCCGGCCCACACCGCGCAGCTCACGCTGCTTGCGGTGGAGCCCGGGGGCCAGCGCGAAGTCGGGCGCTACACCTTCCGCCATCTTGTGTAGAAGGGTGGTCCGCCGGCGACCGCACCCCCGCCGCCCTACAGTTCCAGCAGACGGACCTTGACGCTTCGCCCCTTCACCTTCCCCACCGACAGCTTCGCGAGCGCCGAAGTCGCAATGCCTGCCGCCACCGCCACGTAGGTGGAGAACTCGTTGACGCTGATCTTGCCGATCTGCGCGCCGGCGAATCCCATGTCCTTGGTCAGCGCGCCCAGCACGTCGCCTGCGCGGATCTTCTCTTTGCGGCCGCCGGCGATCTGCAGCGTGCGCATCGGCGGCTGCAGCGGCGGCTCGTTCGCGCGCTCGAGGTCCTCGAGCTTGCCCCACTCGGAGCTGAAGCCGAGCGCCTGCTCGATCTGTCCGACGCGGCCCATCTCGTCCATGCTGGCCAGACTGAAGGCCCAGCCTTCGGCGTCGACGCGGCCGGTGCGGCCGATGCGGTGGGTGTGCGTGGCCGGATCGGGCGAGATGTCGACGTTGACCACCGCCTCGAGCTGGGCGATGTCCAGCCCGCGCGCGGCGATGTCGGTGGCCACCAGCACGCTGCAGCTGCGGTTGGCGAAGCGCACCATCACCTGGTCGCGTTCGCGCTGGTCCAGCTCGCCGTGCAGCTCCAGCGCGGCGAAGCCCTGCGCGCGCAGCACCTGCACCAGGTCGCGGCACTGCTGGCGGGTGTTGCAGAAGGCCAGCGTACTCACCGGCCGGTAGTGGTTCAGCAGCTGCGACACGGCATGCAGCCGCTGCTCATCGCGCACCTCGAAGAACCGCTGCCGGATCTTCGTGGCGGCATGCTGTGCGAGCAGCTTCACTTCCTTGGGCTGGCGCATGAAGGCGGCGCTCAGCCTGGCGATGCCTTCCGGATAGGTGGCGGAGAAGAGCAGTGTCTGGCGCGGCGTCGGACACTGCGTCGCCACCGTCGCGATGTCGTCGAAGAAGCCCATGTCGAGCATGCGATCGGCCTCGTCGAGCACCAGCGTGTTCAGCGCGTCGAGCGTCAGGCTGCCGCGCCGCAGGTGGTCGAGGATGCGGCCGGGCGTGCCCACCACGATGTGCGCGCCATGCTCCAGGCTGGCGAGTTGCGGGCGCAGGGTGCTGCCGCCGCACAGCGTGAGTACCTTGACGTGGTCCTCGGCGCGTGCCAGCCGCCGCACCTCCTGCGCCACCTGCTCGGCCAACTCGCGTGTCGGGCACAGCACCAGCGCCTGCACGGCGAAGCGGCGCGGGTTCAGGTTGGCCAGCAGCGCCAGCGCGAAGGCGGCGGTCTTGCCGCTGCCCGTCTTGGCCTGGGCGATGAGGTCGTGGCCTGCCAGCGCCAAGGGCAGGCTGGCCGCCTGGATCGGCGTCATCGCGGCGTAGCCCAGGCGCTGCAGGTTCGCGAGCGTGGGCGGGGGCAGCGGCAGGCTGCCGAACGCCGGGCCGGCGTCGGCGGTCTCGGGGAGGGTGCTCATGCCGGATTATCGGAGCCTCGCGGGCCGTGCCGTGCCAGACTGACGGAAATCGGAGTGCCCGCCGCACCGCCGCCGGGAACGTCTCGTGGGGCGGGTCGATCTCATGAGGGCCGACCGGCCGGGGCGGGCGCGATCGGCGCGAGGAACCGACATGACATCTGCACGCAGGATTGCCGAAGCCGTCTTCCCCACGCAGTGGCTGTCCGCGCGCCTGCGCGGCATCGGCGTCGCCCTGTTCATGGCCCTGGTGGCGCCGGCCGCCGGTGCCGCGTCGGTGATGGTGCTCGAGGTGCGCGACGCCATCGGCCCGGCGAGTGCGGACTACATGATCCGCGGCATGGCCAAGGCCGCCGAGGCGGGCGCCGCCGCGGTGGTGATCGAGCTCGACACGCCGGGCGGGCTGGACAGCTCGATGCGCAAGATCATCCAGGCCATGCTGGCGTCGCCGGTGCCGGTGGTGATGTACGTCAGCCCCGAGGGCGCGCGTGCGGCCAGCGCCGGCACCTATCTGCTGCAGGCCGCGCATGTCGCCGCGATGGCGCCGGCCACCACGCTGGGCGCGGCCACGCCGGTGGCGATCGGCCTGCCCGGTGCCGACCGCAGACCGGCCGGCGACGACCGGCGCAGTCCGCCCGCCGACGATGCCCAGCGCAAGGACGGCGGCGACGCCGCCCGGACCCCGCCACCGCTGGGCGGCGCCGACGCGATGACGGCCAAGCAGGTGCACGACGCTGCCGCCTTCATGCGCGGCCTGGCCCAGCAGCGCGGGCGAAATGCCGAGTGGGCCGAGCGCGCCGTGCGCGAGGCCGTCAGCCTCACCGCCGGCGAGGCGCTTCGCGAGAAGGTGATCGACATCGTCGCCGCCGATCGCGCCGACCTGCTGGCGCAACTCGACGGACGCAGCGTGCACACCCACCATGGCGCGCTCACCCTGTCCACGCGCGGCGCCGGCGTCGTCGTCGTGCCGCCGGACTGGCGGCAGCGCCTGCTCTCGGTGATCGCCAACCCCAGCTTCGCGCTGATCCTGATGATGATCGGCATCTATGGCCTGCTGTTCGAGTTCTCGTCGCCGGGCTTCGGCGTGCCGGGCACGGTGGGCGCCATCTGCCTGCTGCTGGCGCTGTTCGCGCTGCAGCTGCTGCCGGTCAACTACGCAGGGCTGGCGCTGATCCTGCTCGGCATCGCGCTGCTCGCCGCCGAGGTCGTGACGCCGACGTTCGGCGTGCTCGGCGTCGGCGGCGTGGTCGCCTTCGTCGCCGGCGGCCTGCTGCTGTTCGATCGCGACATCCCGGGCTTCGGGGTGCCGTTGTGGCTGATCCTCGGCCTGGCGGCCAGTTCGGCCGTGCTCGTGCTGCTGGGCGGCGGCATGGCGCTGCGCGCCCGCCGGCGCCCGGTGGTCAGCGGGCGCGAGGAGATGATCGGAGCGCAGGGTGTGGTGCTGTCGGTCGACGACGGCGGTGCCTGGGCCGAGGTGCAGGGCGAGCGCTGGAAGGTGAAGAGCTCCGAGCCGCTGGCGGCGGGGCAGCGCGTGCGCGTGGCCGGCCTGCAGGGCCTGACGCTCGACGTGCGCGGCGACACGAACACAACCCCGAAAGGAGACGCATCATGATCTTCGACCTCAACCTCGGGCTCGGCGGCCTGCTCGTGCCGTTGCTGCTCGTGCTGCTGGCCAGCTCGCTGCGCATCCTGCGCGAATACCAGCGCGGCGTGGTGTTCCAGCTCGGGCGCTTCTGGAAGGTCAAGGGCCCGGGGCTGGTGATCGTCGTGCCGGGCATCCAGCAGATGGTCAGGGTGGACCTGCGCGTCGTCACCATGGACGTCGAGCCACAGGACGTGATCTCGCGCGACAACGTCTCGGTCAAGGTGAATGCGGTGGTGTTCTTCCGCGTCGTCGATCCGCAGAGGGCGATCATCCACGTCGAGGACTACCTGATGGCCACCAGCCAGCTGGCGCAGACGACGCTGCGCGTGGTGCTCGGCAAGCACGAGCTCGACGAGATGCTCGCCGAGCGCGAGCGCCTCAACCTGGACGTGCAGCAGATCCTCGACGCGCAGACCGACGCCTGGGGCATCAAGGTCACCAACGTGGAGATCAAGCACATCGACCTGAACGAGTCGATGGTGCGGGCGATCGCGCGCCAGGCCGAGGCCGAGCGCGAGCGCCGCGCCAAGGTGATCCACGCCGAAGGCGAGAAGCAGGCCGCGACGGCGCTGCTCGAGGCCGCGCAGATGCTGGCGCGGCAGCCCGAGGCCATGCAGCTGCGCTACCTGCAGACGATGACGCAGGTGGCAGGCGATCGCGCCTCGACGGTGGTGCTGCCGCTGCCGCTCGATCTGCTCGGTCGCCTGCTCGATCGGTCCGGCCGGGGCGACGGCCCCGATTGAGCTGCGCCAAGGGCGGGGCAGCCGGTCGCGCTAGAGTCGCAGGCTGCCCCGCCTGCCCTCGATGAGCGCCTCCGAAAACCACCCGCTGCCCAACCCGCGCCACGCGCAGCGCATCCCGCCGCACCTGGGCCGGGCGCAGATCGAGCGCATCCGCCGCGCCGCCTACCTGCTGCCGCAGGTGGTGACGCCGGCCGACTACAGCGACGAGACGGACGCGCAGGCCGGACCGCAGCTCGACCGCCTGGGCCTGGTGCTGCTGCAGAAGTCCGCTGCCGGCGCGCGCCCGAGTCGCTGGATCGCTCCCGAGTGGATGGACAGCGCGCTCGCCCACCTCGATGCCGTGGGCAGCGGCAGTGGCGCCCTGCCGCAGATGCTGGAGCGCCGCGCCGCGCTGGAGGCGCAGGGCGTGCTGCGCATCGCCGGCCAGTTCGTGCGCCAGGTGTCGCAGGCCCTCGCCGTGCCGGTGCCCGAGGCGGCACCATGGGCCGTCGACGTCGCCTACCAGGTGCCGGTGGATGCCGAACTGGCCTGGGCCTTCCACCGCAGCGGCGATCTCGCCGCGCTGCGCGCCGCGCTGGGTGCGCCGCCCCCGCTGGCGCACGCCGACGAGATCCGTGCGCATCTGGCTGCGCTGGTGGCGCGCAGCCACGCCTACCAGCCGCGGCGGCTCGATTCGCTGCTGCCGCGCCTGCAGGTCGAGTGTGCCGTGCCCCTGCCGCTGGCCGCGCTGAAGGCCGCCTGCACACAGGCGCAGGACCGCTGGGAGCAGCGTGTCACCGAACTCGCCACGCTGGAAGGGCTGACACACCTGCTCGCCTTCCAGCGCTATCCCGACAGCTTCGAGACGGCGCGCCACCTGCAGCGCAGCGTCACGCTCTACATCGGTCCGCCGAACAGCGGCAAGACGCACGCCGCCTTCGAGCGCCTGTCGCAAGCGATGGACGGCGCCTACCTCGCGCCGCTGCGCCTGCTCGCGCTCGAAGGGCGCGATCGGCTGGTGGCGCGTGGCGTGCCCTGCTCGCTGCTCACCGGCGAGGAGAACGTGCCGGCGGACCAGGCACGCGTGGTGTCGAGCACCATCGAGATGGTGAACACGCGGCGCGCCATCGACGTGGCGGTGATCGACGAGGCGCAGATGCTGTTCGACGTGTCGCGCGGCTGGGCCTGGACGCAGGCCATCGTCGGCGTGCCGGCCAACGAGGTGATCGTGATCTGCTCGGAGTACGCCGCGCCGGCGATCGAGAAGCTGCTCGGTCTGTGCGGGGAGCGCTGCGCGGTGCGCCGCTTCGAGCGCAAGCAGCATGTGCAACTGCTCGCACGCCCGGTGCCGCTGGCCGCGCTGCAGCTCGGCGACGCGGTGGTCGCCTTCAGCCGCCGCGACGTGCTGATGCTGCGCGACCAGATCGCGGCCGCCGGCCACCCGGTCTCGGTGATCTACGGCGCGCTGCCGCCGGAGGTGCGCCGCCGCGAGGCGGAGCGTTTTGCCGGCGGCGAGTCGCACATCCTGGTGGCCACCGACGCCATCGGCATGGGCCTGAACCTGCCAATCCGCCGCGTGCTCTTCAGCGCGCTGGAGAAGTTCGACGGCGAGGCCGACCGGCCGCTGGAGGAGACCGAGGTGCACCAGATCGCCGGCCGCGCCGGCCGCTTCGGCATGCACGAGGAGGGCTTCGCAGGCGTGCTCGACACCGCCGAGCCGAACGCGGCACGCGAGCTGCGCGAGCTGATGACGCGCCAGCCGAAGGCGCCGCGCGGCTTCAAGGCGCCGGTGGCGCCCAACCCCTGGCACGTGGAGACCATCGCCAGCCGCCTGGGCCGCACGCGGCTGCGCGAGGTGCTCGGCGTGTTCGTCGACCAGCTGCGTCTGGACGACGCACATTTCCAGGTCGCCGAGCTCGACCAGATGCTGCTGCTCGCCGAGCAACTCGACGACAGCGCCGCGCGGCTGCCGCTGCAGCAGCGCTTCATCTATGCGCAGGCCCCCGTGGACACGCGCACCGACACGCAGCTGCAGGAGTTCCTCGGCTGGGCCAATGCGCATGCCCTGACCGGCCGTGCCGGCCGGCCCTGGTTCCTCGACGAGGTCGACGCCCACAGCCGGCTCGACCGCATGGAGATGGCGCTGCGCGCCTGCACGCTGTGGCTGTGGCTGGACCTGCGCTTCCCCGGCGTCTACGGTCATGTCGACGAGGTGCAGGCGCTGCGCAGCGCGCTCAACGACGGCATCGAGCGCCAGCTCGGGGGAAAGCGGCCGCTGGCGCAGATGCGCCGCGGCATGCGGCGTGTCGGCGCGCGTTGAGCGGCGTTCAGAAGGTCGGCGGCTGTTCCGAGTCGAAGGGCTCCTGCGCGTAGGTGACGCTGCCGGCGTCCGGCACCGTGACCTCGGCGACGTTGTCCGGCACGATCGGGACCTCGGGCGAGATCTGCGGCATCGGCGCGACGACGGTGGCATCGCTGTGCACGGCGAGGCCGAGCAGCGCGATCAGCAGCGTGACGGCGACGATGGCCGCCGGCACGAGCCACCAATGCGGATCGAAGTCTTCGTGCGACGGGTGGGCTGCGTGGCGTTGCGGGTTCATGGCGGGCTCCTTCGTGGTCTGGGGTTCAGTCGGCGACGACGTGGACGCGCTTCATGCCGAGCGCGGCAAGCTGCAACGCCGCCTCGGTGGACAGGCGCGCATCGGGGCCGGTGACGAACACCGGCGCCTCGTTGTCGAGACCGAGCGTGATCTGCTGCACCTGCGCGCTGGCGACGGCGAAGTCGACGCTGAGCGCGTCGCAGCACTCGACGTCGACCCACAAGCTGCGGCCGGGCAGCGTCCGGTCGATGTGCTCGGCCTGCGCTCGCGTGGCCAGCAGGAGCGGCGAGCCGGCCGGCTCGACCTCGCCGCCGCCGCAGGCGGCGAGCGCGAGTGCGAGCGCGGCGGTCCAGGGGGCGTGGTTCATGATGGCTTCCTTTCTTCGCGCGGCGCAGTCCGGTCGGGCTGCGTGAAGCAAATCTAGGAAGCGAAGACCCGCGGCGCGATGCCGCGACCATGGCGGGCCATCCCGCGTGCGCGGTAGGCCGCGAGGCGGCTCGTCCTACGGATGGAGGACGCGCAGTGGCAGCGAAAGCCGCACGCGCAGGCCCGGCGTGGTGTCGTCGATGTCGAGCTGCGCGCCGAGGCGGCGTGCGCGCGAGCGCATGTTGGCCTGGCCCTGGCCGGCGGCCGAGCGCGGCGCGGCCGCGCCACGGCCGTCGTCGGCGACCTCGAGCACGAGCTCGACGCCGGACTGGGCCAGTGACACGCTCACGTGGCGCGCCTGCGCGTGCTTGAGCACGTTGGTCAGCGCCTCCTGCGCGATGCGCAGCAGCTGCAGGGCATCGTGCGGCGGCACCGCGAGCACCTTGTCGGGCAGCGTGATGGCCCAGGTGGGCACCACGCCGGCCTCGCGCAGGCGCGGCTCCCAGCGGAAGCAGAAGTTGCCGAAGGCGGTGCGGAAGTCCTGCTCGTCGGAGGCGAGCGCCTCGATGGCCATGCGCATCTCGTCGATCGAGCGGCGCAGCGCCTCGGACATCGCCGGTGCGTCGAGCGCACCGCGCTCGGCGCGCGACAGCGAGCTGAACAGCTGCGCGCCGAGGCCGTCGTGCAGGTCCTGCATGATGCGCTGGCGCTCTTCGGTGGCAGCCTGCGCGCGCTGCAGCGACGCAATGCGCTCGTAGCTGGCGGCGATCTCGCGTTCGCGTTCGGCGACACGGGCCTCCAGCGTGCGGTTGGCCTCCTCCACCTCGCGCAGCGAGCGCACGAAGCGCGCGGTGAGCAGCACGCCCATCACCACCAGCAGCAGGTTGGCGCCATGGTGCAGCAGAAACAGGCGATGGTCGCTCCAGCGCGGCAGCAGCGCTTCGATCCAGGGCGAGCGCCAGGCCACCAGGTAGTCGTGCACGCCGGCGAGGAAGGCCAGCGTCACCGCCAGCGTGATGGCCAGCGTGCCGGACGTGCGCTGCCGCCAGGCCGCCACGAAGCTGAGCAGCGCGACCGACAGACCCACCGGGATCAACCCGGCCACCCACCAGCGCCCGACGACGATGTCGGCCTGCTCGCCCGGCAGCATGAGGTAGGCCAGCGGCCCCGCGACGCCGTACATCGCCAGCGCCAGCGCGATGCCGCGCCGGTACCAGCCCGCGAGGGTGAGCGCGAACAGCGCCATGACGATGATGAAGCCGCCGTTGCTGGCGTGGTAGAGCAGCCGCCACAGCGGCCACCATGGCGCCGGCATGGCGTCGAACACGAAGGTGGTGGTGCGCAGCGCCCACAGCAACGCACCCAGGCCGAACAGGCCGTAGAGCACCTCGTCGCGGCGGCGCCACCAGATGTAGAGCACCAGCAGCGCGGCCACACAGCCCGTCAACACGGTGACCATCGGCAAGGTGCGCACGAAGAACAGGCGTCGGTCGAACTGCGGCTGCAGTTCGTCCTGCGTGCCCACCACCAGACGCGGCACGCCGGCGCCGGCCGGCAGGTGCGCCGCCACCGCACGCAGATGCAGCACGTTCAAACCCGGTCGAAGCTGCGACGGCGGCAGCGGCAGCAGCAGCGGCCGCTCCCAGCGCACGCGGATCGTCGCCCCCGACTCCAGCACCGCGGCGGCGGGCTCGCCGTTTAGCCAGATGCGCCCGCCGCCGTAGAAGTAGGGCAGGTAGAGCATCCAGGCTTCGCCAGGAGCGGGCGCGCCGGCATCGAACTCGACGCGGTACCAGAGCACGCCAGCCGGCTGCGCGTCGGGCAGCGAGGTGCCGTGCCAGCGCGGGTCCGCGTCGGCGGGCGGTGCGGCGTCGTCGCCGGCGAGCACGCGTGCCTGCAGCGGTTCGAGCGCGACGCCTTGCGCCGCCGGCGGCCACAGCACGAGCAGCAGGGCGATCGCGGCGATCGCGCGCAGCGACCGCGCGGGAGTCTCAGAGCAGGCCCATCTGCGAGGCTTCATAGACCGCCTCTCCGCGCGAGTGCACGGCCAGCTTGCGGTAGATTTTCTTCACGTGCGTGACCACCGTGTGCGACGAGATGCCCAGCACCTCGCCGACGGTGTCGAAGCTGAAGCCCTTGGCCACCAGCCGCAGGATCTCGGTCTCGCGCTCCGACAGCAGCGAGGGCGCCGCGGGTGCCGGCTGCGTGGGCGGCACCGGCGCGACGCGGAAACGCTGCAGCACGCGGCGCGCGATGCCGGGGCTGATCGGCGAGCCGCCGGCGTGCAGTTCGTGGATGCCGGCGGCGATGCGCTCGATGCTGGCGTCCTTGAGCAGGTAGCCGGTGGCACCGGCCTCGATGCTGGCCATCACGTGGCGGTCGTCGCCGAACATGGTGACGACGAGCACGTCGCAGCCCGGGTGGCGCCGCACCGCGTGGCGGATCAGCTCGACGCCGTCCATGTCGGGCAGGCCGAGGTCGACGAGCATGACGTCGGGTGGCTGCGCGTCGAGCAACGCGAGCCCGGCGGCGCCGCTGGAGACGGCGCCGAGCAGGCGCAGCCTGCCGTCTGCCAGCACCGCTTCGGAGAAGCGGCGCAGGAATTCGGGCTCGTCCTCGACGATCAGCACGCTGATGGCCATGGTCCCCCGCGAGAGGCCGGATGCGGCGGATTGTGGCACCGGGGACCTCGCGCGGCATACCGCATCGGCGGTATCGCCTCGGCGGGTGTCGCGGACTACGCTGGTCGTGTGCTGCCAGGGAGTCACGCCATGCTCGCCGACGAATTGATCCGCCGCGCCCGCGAGGCGATGCGCACGCCGACGCTGTACCTGCTCGGCGGGGGCGGCTTCTATGCCGACGAACCAGGGCCGCATCCCCACCCGGGCCGGGAGGCGCGGGTGGCGGACGTGCTCGCCGCACTGGCGCGCAAGGACGCCGAGAAACATGCACGCTACCTCGCCGAGGCCCAGGCCGCAGGCATCGATCTGGAATTGCTCGGGCCGAAGCACATGCCGTTCTGCGACTGCTCGGGCTATGCCTGCTGGGCGCTGGACATGCCGCGCGCGCCGTCAGCGTCCGCGCAGGCCGGCTGGGTCTGGACCGGTTCGATCTACGACGAAGGCCGGCGACCGGGTGGCGGGCCCCACTTCGTGCGCATCGACAGCGACGGCGCACGGCTGGCCTGCCGGCCCGGCGCGATGCTGGTCTTCCCCGCGCCGAGCGATCGTTTGCCCGGCCATGTCGGCATCGTCACCGAGACCGATGACGTTGGCCGGCCGCTCAAGGTGCTGCACTGCTCGTCGCTGAACCTGCTGATCGCACCGGCAGGGGGCGCCGAGCGCAGCGCCATCGCCGAGACCGACGCCGAGCCGTTCCTCGAGCAGCTCGCCGCGCCGCAGCCGACCATCGCGGTGTGGCCCCGCAACGTGCAGGAGTGACCGGCATTTGCCCACCCCATGCGGCGGGGCAAGGGGCCGGCGGCGATGGCGCGGGCCCACAATGACGTGATGGCCTTGCCCCATGCACGACCCCTGGACGTCGTCGACGTGCGCCCGCTCGGCGCGGCGCTGGACGGCCAGGTCAGCCGCAGCCTGCTGAGGTCGAGTTCGCTGCAGCTGATGCGCGTGGTGCTGCGCCGCGGCGAATCGCTGCCCGAGCACCGCGTGCCGGGCGAGATCACCGTGCATTGCCTCGAAGGCGAGGCGCTGCTGAGCATGCCGTCGTGCGAGGTCGCGCTGGCGGCGGGGCAGCTGGTGCTGCTGCCCGGAGGCGAGCCGCATGCAGTGCGGGCACTGAGCGACACATCGCTGCTCGTCACCCTTCACCTGCCGCCACCACCACCGTGATGAATCTCGAGACCTTCGACGACCTGCTGCGCACGGCGCGGTCACAGCGCGAGCCGCAGCGGCTGCTGTTCGTCTTCGCCGCCGCCGAGCTGCCGGCCGACGCCACGCCGCAGCAGCGCGCCGCCTTCGAGGCCGGACACGGCGGCGAACTGGCGCCGCTGATGTGCGTGGACAAGACGCCCGACGAGGTGGCGAGTTTCACCGCGCTGCTGGAGGAGTCGCGCCGCGCCGGCCCGCCCTGGGCGATCGTGTTCGTGGCGGCGATGCCGGGGCGAGACGGCATCGCACCCACCGCGCAGGACGCCGATGCACCGCTGCAGCGCATGGTGGCGTCGGTGCGCGCGGGCACGATCGCGGGCCTGCTGTCCTTCGACCGCCAGGGCCGGGCGGTGGAGCTCGGTTGACCCTGCGCCGTCAGGCCAGCGCCAGCAGCCCGGCCGCCTGCTTGGTGATCGCCACCGCGACGATCTGCGCGAAGCACAGCAGCGCAGCGCCGCAGGCAAGGGCGCGCAGCGCCAGCGGCCGGCCCGGCTTGAGCGCCACCATGCCCAGCGCGATGTAGGCGAGCAGGCCGACGATCTTGGCCGCGAGCCAGGGCGTGGTCAGCGGATTCAGGCGCAGCAGCCACGCCAGGCCGATCGCCGAGGCGAGCAGCACGGTGTCGACGAGATGCGGCAGCGTGCGCGCGGTGCGGCCCCGCACCCAGGCCGCGCCGGCCAGCGCGGCGGCACCGCGGGCGAAGAAGCCGGCGATCGACAGTGCGACGGCGGCCTGGTGGATCAGCTTGAGCGTCGCGTAGTCCATGGCCCTGGCGCGGTCAACCGGGCTTGCCGTCCAGCCGCGGGCGCAGCAGCATCGGCGCGTAGCGGATCGTGTAGAGCGCGAAGCCGCAGGCCCACAGCCAGCCGGCGAACATCGACGCGCCCACGGTGAAGTGCGGCGCGAGCAGCGGCACCGCCACGCGCACCAGCGCCGCGGCGAGCACGCAGAGGTAGCTGGCCACGTCGAAGCGGTCGGCGCGCAGCGGCCGCGCGGTATGGCCGCGCGCGGTGCGCGTCATCATGCCCAGCGTCATCACGCCGATCGCGCCGGCGGTCAGCGCATGCGTGGCCGCCGAAGGCAGCAGCGCGCCGGCCTCGGCGAGCGCGCGCAGCGCGAGGTGCAGCACGATGAAGGCGTAGGCCGCATGCAGCACCCAGACGAGCGGCGTGCGCAGCGTGCGCCACGGCTGCCACAGTGCCAGTCGCGCGCCGTGCAGCGCGGCAGCCAGCGCGAGCAGCCCGGCCATGCCCGGCCCGCGCAGGCCAGCCAGGTCGGCCGCCAGGATCGCCAGCACGGCGCCGAGCGCGAAGCGCTCCAGCGTCGCTTGGCGGCGCGCCTGCACGCCGGGCACGCCGTTGTTGGTGAACATCGGGATCACGCGGCCGCCCATCACCGCCATGATGAAGAGCATCATGTCCAGGCCGAGTTGCACGCCCACCCAGCCGGGCAACGTCAGCACGCCGAGCTGCGCCAGGTGCAGTCCGAGTTGCGCGATGCCCATCGCGACGAGCAGTGCGACGAAGAAGTAGTTGCGCCGGTTGCGCGCCTTCAGCAGCGGCACGGCGAGGCCGAGGGCGGCGGCGATCGGAAACGCGGCGTTGACCAGCGCCGCCGCCCAGCCCCAGGGCGTGAGCACGAGCACGCGGCCGGCCAACCACAGCAGCGCGAGCAGCGCCAGCGGCAGCCCGCTCGGCGTGGCCTGGCCCGACCAGTTGCGCCCGGCGGTGAAGAGGAAGCCCACCACCACCGCGAGGCCGTAGCCGAACAGCATCTCGTGCGCGTGCCACATCGGCCCGGCGAGGTAGGGCGTACCCAGCCAGCCGCCGAACTGCAGCACCCACAGCAGCACCGACAGCGCCGCGAAGCTGCTGGCCAGCAGGTAGAAGGGGCGGAAGCCAAGCTGCCACAGCGCAAAGCCCTGCAGCGGCTTCGGACGCGGCTCCTCGATGTGCAGCAGCAGCGTGGTCATGGCGTCGTTCTCCTGTCGTTCGTGTCGGCCCGCTCGCGGCCGATGAAGAGCATGCGCGAGAGCGTCGCGCGGTTGTGCACCAGGTCGGCCAGCGTGTAGCGGTCGAGCGCCGCATGAAAGGCGTCGGTTGCCTCGCGCAGCGCGCCCTGCAGGCGGCACGCTCGGGTGATGGTGCAGTGGTTGGTGGTGGCGTCGAAGCACTCGGCCGGCATCGCGTCGCCCTCGGTCCGGCGCACCACGTCACCGACGACGATCTCACCGGCCCCGCGCGCCAGCGCCATGCCGCCGCCCTTGCCGCGCACCGTGGCCACCCAGCCCTGCTGGCCGAGGAAGTGCACCACTTTCGTCAGGTGGTTCTCCGACACCTCGAAGGCACCGGCGACCTCGGCGATGGTGGCGCGCCGGCCGGGCTCGCAGGCCAGGTAGATCAGCACGCGCAGGCTGTAGTCGGTGAAGCTGGTCAGTCGCATGGGCGGGCCGCGTCCCGGCTCAGTGGCAGCCGCCGCCGGCCGCTTCGCGCCTGGTGATCTGCACGTGCCAGGTGTCCGGGCCCGATTCCAGGTAGGTCCAGTCGAAGCTGCCCGGGCCCTCGGCCTGCAAGGCATGGTGGAGCGGGCGCGGGTCGTGGTCGTTGATGAAGTCCAGCGCCGCGCCGGGCAGCAGCGCGCGGAAGGTCGAGAAGATCAGTGGATGACGCTCGCGCGGGGCGATGCCGCGCACGTCGACGGTCGCGGTGTTGGCCGACACGGCAGTTCTTTCGTTTTAAGGTGTATTTGTAATACACCTATACTATCGGAGTGGCCGATGAGAAGCAACATTCGCCATGCATCTTCAGGTTGACGACGATCAACTCCCGCGCACGCCGGCGTCCGAACATCGAGGCATGAACACGAACGACAGCTTCGACACCGACCGGCGCCGTGCGCTGGATGCGCTCTCCAAGGTGGCCGACCCCGAGGTCGGTGAGAATGTCGTCGACCTCGGCCTCGTCGAGCGCCTGGAGATCACGCCGGCGCGCGTGGCGCTCAGCCTGGTGATGACCAGCCCGACCTGTCCGATGGCCGACGCGATCGCCGACGATGCCTACCAGGCGCTGCAGGAAGCCTTCCCGAACCGCGAGGTGGTGGTGGAGGAGGCGCAGGGCGTGGACTGGGGGCCGCAGCGCATGAGCGATGCGGCGCGCGGCCGGCTCGGGTGGGGCGATGAGGAGGAGTAAGGCGCAGGCTTCGCCGTCGCGATTCCTGCCCGCCCTGCCGCTCGCGGCCGCTGCCGCGATCGCGCTGCTCGCCGGACTGACCGGTGGTCTGGTGCGCATGGGCTGGCCGCTGCTGCCCGCGGGCGCCGTCGCGCCGGTGGCGCTGCACGGCGCGCTGATGGTCTGCGGCTTCTTCGGCTTCGTCATTTCGCTGGAGCGTGCGGCGGCCCTTTGCACGCCGCTGGCCTGGGCCGCGCCGGTGCTCGCCGCGGCCGGCACGGTCGGCGCGCTGGCCCTGCAGCCCGGCGCCGCCGCGCTGTCCTGGTTGGCCGCCGGCACGGCGCTGACGCTGGTCTACGCCGGCGTGCTGCGCAAGGCGCCGGCGCTGCACACCGCGGTGGAAGGCGCAGGCGCCCTCGCGTGGGCAGGCGGCACGCTGTGGTGGCTGCTCGACCGCCCGTTCTCGACCGTGCTGGCATGGTGGTGTGCCTTCCTCGTGCTCACCATCGCCGGAGAGCGTCGCGAACTGGCGCGCTTCGTGCCGTTGTCGACCTCGGCTCGCCGGCTCTACCTCGCCGTGCTGGCCCTGCAGGCAGCCGCACTGGTCGCGCTGGCCGTGCCGTGGCAGGAGCACCCGGTCGCTGCCGCGGCCTGGTGGCTGTCGATGGCGGGCCTGGCCGGATGGCTGCTGCGCTTCGACCTCGCCTGCCGCGCTGGCGTGCAGCGCACGGGCTGGGGGCTGCACACGGCCGCGTGCCTGCGCCTCGGCTACGGCTGGCTCGCGCTGGCTGGCGTGTGGGGAGTGGTCGACGGACTGCGCGGCATGCCGCTGGACGCGCCCGGCCCGCTGCACATGCTGCTGCTCGGCTTCGTCTTCGCGATGGTGTTCGGCCATGCGCCGATCGTGCTGCCGGTGCTGCTGCACCGCCGCATTGCCGCACCTGGCCGCTACACGCTGGTGCCGGTGTGGCTGATGAGTGCCGGCGTGGCGCTGCGCGCGGTCGGCGACCTGGCCGCGCTGATGCCGCTGCGCGCAGGGGCGGGGGCGCTGCAAGTGGCGGCGATCGTCGTCTTCGCGGCCACCATGATCGCGCACTTGCGGCGCTGAGCGGCCTCAGCGCGCCTGCAGCGTGCGCTCGATGAACTGCCGGGCCACGCGCGGCCTGGGCACCGGCATGTCGAACCAGCGGCGCACGTCCTGCTCCAGCGCGATGCCGTGCATGTAGTTGTAGAGCGCCTTCTTCAAGGCCGTGCCGAGGCGGTCGTGGTCGACGCCGGTGGGGTCGACGAAGCCGATGTCGTTCCGCGCGAAATTGCCCGGCGGCAGGGGCCGCAGCGTCACGCCGTACTGAGCGGGGTGCAGGCCCACCGGCGAATGCACGGTGCAGGCGAAGCGGTGGAAGAATCCCGACTGGATGCATCCGGCGGCGAACAGCTGGCGCACGTACTCCAGCGCATCCACCGTCTCCTGCACCGTCTGCGTGGGGAAGCCGTACATCAGGTAGGCGTGCACCAGGATGCCGGACTCGGAGAAGGCCCGCGTCACGCGCGCCACCTGCTCGACCGACACGCCCTTCTTCATCAGCGCGAGCAGGCGGTCGGAAGCGACCTCCAGCCCGCCGGTCACGGCGATGCAGCCGCTCTCGGCAAGCTCCTCGCACAGCTGCGGGGTGAAGGACTTCTCGAAACGGATGTTGCCCCACCACGTGATGGCGAGCCTGCGGCGCTTGAGCTCGACAGCGAGTGCGCGCAGCGCCTTCGGCGGTGCGGCCTCGTCGACGAAGTGGAAGCCGGTTTGCCCGGTCTCCGCCACGATCGCCTCGATGCGGTCGACCAGCGTGGCCGCGTTGGCCGCCTCGTAGCGCGAGATGTAGTCGAGGCTGACGTCGCAGAAGCTGCACTTCTTCCAGTAGCAGCCGTGCGCCACGGTGAGCTTGTTCCAGCGGCCGTCGCTCCACAGCCGGTGCATCGGATTGAGCATGTCCAGCAGCGACAGGTAGCGCCACAGCGGCAGGCCGTCCCAGGTCGGCGTGCCGGTCTCGTCGAAGGGGACGTCGGGCTCGGGGAAGTTCACGTAGCGCACCGCATCGTCCTCGCGCACGAAGCTGCGCACCAGCCGCTCCCGCGACCGCCTGCCCTCCAGGTGGTCGATCAGCGCGAGCAAGGGCCGCTCGCCGCCGTCGAGCGTCACCACGTCGACGAGATCGAACAGGCGCGGCTCGGCCAGCTCGCGCAGCTCGGTGTTGACGAAGCCGCCGCCGAGCGCGATGGTGATCGACGGGTCGTGCGCCTTGATCGCCTGCGCGATGCGCAAGGCGGCGTACACCGCGCCGGGAAACGGCACCGACAGCAGCACCAGTGTCGGCCGGTGGCGATCGACGGCAGCGAGCGCGAGTTCGCGCAAGGTCCGGTCGATCAGGTGGGGCGGCGCGGCCAATGCCTGCGCCAGAGGCTCGAAGCTCGGCTGGCTGGTGGCGAGTTGCTCGGCATAGCGCACGAACTCGAAGTGCGGATCGATGCCCTCGCGCAGCACGTCGGCGATGTCGTTGAGGTAGAGCGTGGCGAGGTGGCGCGCGCGGTCGTGCGTGCCCAGCGCGCCGAAGGCCCAGGCCATCGGGTCACCGCCGGCGCCATCGTCGCCACCGGCCACGTAGGCGTCGAGCGCGGCGAAGCGCGAACCCTCGGGCAGCAAGGCGCGGCTGCAAATGCGGTGCATCAGCGTGGCGTCGCGGCCCTGCAGGAAGGCGATCACCGCGTCGATGCTGGCCTCGTAGCGATCGAACTGCGCGAGGAAGGCTGCGACGTTCGCCGTGCGCGGGTGCCGCGGGCCTTGCTCGAGCTCCGCGCGCACGGCGCGCAGCCCCGTCGCGCTCAGCAGCTCCAGCACGAGCGCGATGGCGAGGTCCTCCTGCCGGGCGTCGATGCCGCGCGAGCGCAGGAAGCCGGTCAGGTAGGCGGTCGACGGGTAGGGCGTGTTCAGCTGCGTCATCGGCGGGATGACGGCAAGCACGCGAGTGGGTCGCTTCGGCATGGGATCGGGGGACGACAGCCCCGATTCTCCATGCAGGTGTCGTCGCCTCAGCCTGCCTGTACCAGCCAGTCGACCAGGCGGCGGTCGAGCAGGCCGAGCTCCATGCACTCCGGCGGCAGGGTCAGGTCGGGCTGCGCCGTCTCGTGCTCCATCCGCGCGTCGTCCCACTGGCGCAATGCGCTGGTGCCGGAGGGCTCATGGTGGGCATAGACCAGCCGCGCGTCCGACTCCCAGCGCAGGATCATCTGCGGGATCAGCTCGGGCGTGTGCGGCAGCGCCGGATCGAGCAGGATCACCGCGTCGCCGCGGGCGGCCAAGATGCCCGCCTCCACCGCCTGCGCGGGCCGCGTGCTGGCGGCCAGCGGCAGGACGCGGAAGCCAGGGAGCTCGGTCCAGGCCAGCATCAGCGCATCGGTGCCGTCCACACTGCCGCAATCGACGACGATCAGCTCCCAGGGGTAGCCGCATTCGGTCAGCGTGTCGCTCAGGATGGGCAGCAGCTTGGACAGCGTGCGCGCCTTGTCGCGGCAGGGCAGCACGCAGGACACCGTCTGCCGCGAGCCCGACAGTTGCGCCCAGCCGGACGCGTGCGCCCACGACGGCTCGTCGCGCGCCGGGGGCGTCGCGGGCCCGTGCCGGTCGGTTCGGGTGCTCATGGACGCATTCTTGCGGCGAAGGACCCTGCAACCACGGTGTCACGACCACTCGTTTGCGGGGTTAGGGGGGTGGCCGGCTGCTATCCTGCGCCGCCATGAGATGGCTTGTCAGCGTGCTTTCCCTGCTGCTCGCCGCCTGCGCGGTGCAGAAGGATGCCTCTTCGCCCGCGGGCGGCGCGAGCGTCACCGACGCCGCGACCACACCGCTCTCGGATCTCAACCTCGTCAAGGCGGAGATCCCCCTGGCGCTCGTGGCGGCGCAGAAGGCGCCCTACCGGCAGCCCGACGCCGGTTGCGCGGCGGTCGCCGACGAGGTGATGCAGCTCGAGACGGTGCTCGGCGCCGACCTCGACGTGCCGCCCTCGGCGTCCCGGCCGAGCCTGATCGAGCGCGGCGGCACGGCGGTCGGCGATGCCGCGGTCGGCGCCCTTCGCGGCGCCGCGGAGGGCGTCATCCCCTTTCGCAGCTGGGTGCGCAAGCTCAGCGGCGCCGAGCGCTACTCGAAGGAGGTCGCCGCCGCCATCACCGCCGGCACGGTGCGGCGCTCCTACCTCAAGGGCGTGGGCCAGGCGCGCGGCTGCGTGTCGCCGGCCGCACCGGCCGCATCGGCGGCGGCATGATCCGGGTACTGTTCCGCGTCGCCCTGCTGGCGCCGCTGGCGGGGCAGGCGGCGTCGTTCGACGCCCCCGGCGTGGCCCGCTTCGACGTCGGCTACGCGCGCTGCGAGGCCCGGTTCGCGCACATGAAGGGCTACCGCGACGAGGCCTACCTGGCCGCCTACCGCGTCAAGGCCGACGACGGAGCGCGGGCCAGGCTTGCCGAACTGAGGCGCAGCCCCTCCTACCAAAAGGCGCGCCGCACCGCGCTCGCCGATGCCGCCCAGCCTGCCGCCGCCGCGAGTTCGAGCCCGCTCGAGCAGCAGTGCCAGGCGCTGTGGACGGCCACGCAGCGCGCCCGCGCGGCCGGGCGCTGAGGCCGCGGCGGCGCACCGTCGGCGACGGGTGAGGCGGTTCGGCGCCGCCGCGGGCGCGTCGGCTCGACCATGGCTGCGAACCCAGCACCCTGCCCGCCACGGGCTGTGCAGGGCCCCGACCGGCGCTAGGCCTTCGCGCGCCGCCGCGCAGGGCGGCTCCGGAGCATCTCCTGTGCCTCGGCGCGCTTGGCCCGCGTGGCCGCGCGCTGGTAGGCCGCCTCGGCTCGTTCGCGCAGGCCTATGGCCTTGGCCAGCGCGGCCAGGTAGCGTTCCTCGGAGTAGGTGTTCTCGGTGCCGATGAAGACGCTGCTGCGCCGCGGCGCGTCGCCGAAGCGCGGCAGCGAGATCGACAGGCTGCAGTCGCGCACGCGCGCACCAGGGCGCTGCCGCACGACCGGTCCGGAGATGCCCACCGGCAGGCCGGAGGCCTTGTTGCCGCTGGGCGCGCGCTGCAACCGCGACGGCGCCGGCAGGCGCGCGATGCGCCGCATCAGCTCCCGAGTGGCCGCCTCCAGCGCGGCTCGCGCACCGCTGCCGTCGCTGGAATGGTCGGAGAACAGTTTGGTGCCGCCGTAGCGCAGCTGCCAGCCATGGGTGGCCCGGTGATCGATGCGCTGGATGCCCTGCGGCACCTCGAAGCGCTCGCCCGAGAAGATGACGACGTCTCTTACTTTCATGGGCTTCCTCGCATTGGCGATGAGCCTCCCCGGGGCGTGTTTGTTCTCGGTATGGACTGCATGGTAGCGAGTGCGTGGCGCAGCATGGATTGGGCGAGTTCCTCCTCGCCGACGAAGACGCGCGCGCCGCCCTCGGATTCCAGCCACCGCGCCTCGTCCTCGTTGTGCGAGCGCACCGCCACCTGCACCTGCGGGTTGAGTGTGCGCGCCGTCTCGATCATCCGGCGCGCGCCCAGCGAATCGGGCACGGCGATGACGAGAAGCGCGGCCTCGGCGATGTGCGCCTGGATGAGCACCGCCGGCTCGGCGGCGTCGCCGAGCACCGCCGGCAGGCCCTGCGCGCGCAGGGCCTCGACGCGCTCGCGGTTCTCGTCCACCACCACGCAGGCGATGCCGGCCTCGCGCAGAGCGTGCAAGATGCGCTGGCCGACGCGGCCGTGACCTACCAGCACCACCTGGCGGGCGAGGTAGCGCTCCTCGGTGGACGCAGGCAGCTCGGCAAGCGGGTCGTCGCGCTGGGCGACGCGCCGCGCCAGCGCCGAGCGCGCCAGGATCCAGCGCTCGATCGGCTCGACGATCGAGAAGGTCAGCGGGTTCAGCGCGATCGAGATCAGCGCGCCGGCGACGATCAGACTCTGGCCCTCCGGCGGCAGCAATTGCAGCGACACGCCCAGCGCGGCGAGGATGAAGGAGAACTCGCCGATCTGCGCCAGGCTCGCCGAGACGGTCAGCGCGGTGTTCAGCGGATAGCGCAGCAGCAGCACCAGCGCGCCGGCGGCCAGCGACTTGCCGACCACGATGATGGCCACCACGCCGATCACCTGCAGTGGCCGCTCGACGATCACCCGCGGGTCGAACAGCATGCCGACCGAGACGAAGAACAGAACCGCGAAGGCGTCGCGCAGCGGCAGCGACTCCTCGGCGGCGCGATGGCTGAACTCGGAACCGCGCAGCACCATGCCGGCAAAGAAGGCGCCGAGCGCGAAGGACACCCCGAATAGCGCTGCCGAGCCGTAGGCGATGGTCACGGCGGTGGAGACCACGCACAGCGTGAACAGCTCGCGCGAGCCGGTCCTGGTGACCTGCCAGAGCAGCCAGGGCAGGACACGCCGGCCGACCACCAGCATCAGCGCAACGAAGGCCGCCACCTGCAGCAGCGTGCGGCCGAGCGCGAGCCAGAGCTCGCCTCCCGGGGCGCCCGCGCCGATGCCGCCCGCCGCGTCGGCGCGCAGCATCGGTGCGAGCGCGGGCAGCAGCACCAGCACCAGCACCATGGCCAGATCCTCGACCACCAGCCAGCCCACCGCGATGCGGCCGTTGACCGTCTGAATCACGCCCCTGGCCTCCAGCGCCCTGAGCAGCACCACCGTGCTGGCCACCGACAGCGCGATGCCGAAGACCAGCGCGGCGCCGCGGTCCCAGCCCCAGAAGCCGGCCATCGCCGCGCCCATCGCGGTCGCCGCCACCATCTGCACCACGGCGCCGGGCACGGCGATGCGCTTCACTGCCATCAGGTCGTCGAGCGAGAAGTGCAGCCCGACGCCGAACATCAGCAGCATCACGCCGATCTCGGCCAGTTGCGCGGCGAGGCCGCCGTCAGCGACGAAGCCGGGGGTGAACGGTCCGATGAGGATGCCTGCGGCGAGGTAGCCCACCAGCGCCGGCAGCTTCAGCCGTGCGGCGACGAAGCCGAGCAACAGCGCCAGCCCGAGTGCCGCGGCGATGGTGGTGATCAGCGTCAGTTCATGGTTCATGCGCCGCAGCTTCAGGGGCGCTGGTGGCGGATCGCCTCGCCGAGCTCGATCACTGCCATCGCGTAATAGCTCGACCAGTTGTAGCGCGTGATGGCATAGAAGTTGTGCGTGCCGGCCACGTAGCTGGGCGTGGCGTCGCCGTTGGCCAGCTCGATCAGCGCGAGCTTGCCGTCCCAGCGGCGGCCCGCCTCGTCGAGCAGCGCGCCGCGCTGCGCGAACTCGTCGCGATGAAAGGTGGGCACGATGTCGGGCACGAGCAGCGGCGCGCGGTCGCGCAACTCCACCGGCGCGGTGACGCCGAAATGCGTGGGCACGTCGCGCTCCCAGCCGAATTGCGCGAGATAGTGCGCGACGCTGCCGACCACGTCGGCCGGACTGCGGTGCAGGTCGACATGGCCGTCCTCGTCGAAGTCGATGCCGTAGCGCAGCAGGCTCGAGGGCATGAACTGCGGCAGGCCCATCGCGCCGGCGTAGCTTCCCAGCGGCTCGGTCGGATCGAGCGATTCCTGCCGGCAATACAGCAGGAAGCTCTCCAGTTCGCTGCGGAAGAACGGCGTACGGTCGCGGCGGCCGCTGGGGAAGTCGAAGGACAGGGTGGCCAATGCGTCGAGCACGCGGAAGCTGCCGGTGCGGCGGCCGTAGATGGTCTCCACGCCGACGATGCCCACGACGATGGCGGGCGGCACACCCCAGCGCTCTTGCGCAAGCTGCAGCCAGCGCTCGTTGTCACGCCAGAACTCGAGTCCGGCGCGGATGCGCGTCGGCTCGACGAAGCGGCGGCGGTAGGCGGCCCAGTCCTTCGCCACGCTGGCGGGTGGCGGCATGATCAGCCGTGCCACGGCCGGCACGAAGCGCGCGCGCGCCAGCGACTCGCGCGTCCATGCCGCATCGAAGCCCTGGCGCTGCGCCACTTCGTCGGCAAAGCGCATGACGTCCTCGCGCAGGCCGTAGCTCGCCGGTTCGGCCGCCTCGTCGTCGGCGCCTCGTGGTCCCGTGGTGGCCAGCGCCCGGGCCGGCCAGGCCAGTGCCAGCGTCAAGGCGCCGAGCGCGGTCAGGGCGATGCGGCGCGCGGGAGGTCGGAACGGAGCGGTCATCGTGCGGAAGGCAGGCCGCGCGCGGCGGCCACGAAGGTTCGGGTCAGGGCAGGGTCGGGGTGGCGGCGCGCCTCGCGGCCGTAGCGCTGCGCCTGCAGCGTGTCGAGCAGCGCAGCGAGCGGTTCGCCGGCAGCGCCATGCCGTTCGCGCACGCGTCCGGCCAGTGTGCCGGGCGCGTCCTGCGCCGCGGCGTCGACGCCAAGCTTGCGCAACGTGCGCAGCAGCGTCTCGCGCTGGCGCGCCCAGGGATCGACTCGGTGGCGGTCCCACCATGCCCAAGCGGCGGCGCCCAGCGCCAGCGTGCTCAGGGCGATGACGAGCAGCTTGGCCAGGGTCTGCCAGTCGGGCGCGTCGAAGCCGATGTCCTTGAGCAGGTCGAACTGCTGGCCGCGCGAGTAATTGAGCACCCACTGGTTCCAGCGGTTGTTCAGCACCTCCCAGCCCTCGCGCAGCTGCTGCAACAGGGCGGGATTGACCGCCTGCAGCGCGCCGGCGACGAGGCCGGGTGCGGGCGCCAGGCGCAGGCTGCGCGTGATGCGGTCGGGGGCCACCGCGGCGGTCGGGTCGGCACGCACCCAGCCCTTGCCGGCCTGCCAGTACTCGGCCCAGGCGTGGGCGGCGCTCTGCCGCACCACGTAGTAGCCGTCCACGGGCAGCGAGTCGGCGCCCTGGTAGCCGGTGACGATGCGCGCCGGCACGTCGAGCGCGCGCATCACCACCACGAAGGCGGCGGCGAAGTGCTCGCAGAAACCCTCCTTGCGGTCCAGCCAGAACTCGTCGATCGCGTTGTCGCCGTACTCTCCCGGCGCCAGCGTGTAGGTGTAGCCGCCTTCGCGGATGTGGCGCATGACGCGCTGCGCCAGCTCGCGCGCGCCGGCATTCGCGTAGGCCGGATCGCGGCGCAGCGCGGCGGCCCATTCCAGCGTGCGCGGGTTGAAGCC
This sequence comes from uncultured Piscinibacter sp., assembly GCF_937952055.1. Lineage (GTDB taxonomy): Bacteria > Pseudomonadota > Gammaproteobacteria > Burkholderiales > Burkholderiaceae_C > Piscinibacter. The sequence continues at coordinate 61,982 of NZ_CALFYO010000011.1, read as the reverse complement.
GGGCGGCAGGTCGAGGAAGTCCTGCAGCCCGAGCACCGGCTCGCGCGGGCCATGCTCGAAGCGCAGGTGCGCCTCGGCGCGGAAGCGCAGCCGCTCGATCAGCGGACGGTTCACCAGCCATTGCAGATCGGCCGTGCTGCGCGTGCTGTAGCCCTCGATCTGCGGCTCCGACGGACTGGCCTCGAGCAGAGGCAGCGTCGGCAGGCGCAGCGGCTCAAGCGTCATCTCGTAGCGCAGCGGCGCTCCGCTCACGCGCAGCTCCGCCTGCGGCTGCAGCCGTGGCGGGAAGCGGGGCACCAGAGTGCGCCACTCGGTGCCGTCGAAGCGCGCCAGCACCGGCCCGCGGAAGTACAGGCTCTCCGGGGACGGGGCGGTGCCGTCGAAGCGGATGCGCAGCGCCACGCGATCGTCCAGCGCGAGCTCGGCCACCGTTCCCATGCGCATGCGGTCCGACAGGCCGGTGCTCGACAGCCCGTCCTTGGGCACGCCCCACAACGGCCCGATGCGGGGAAAGAGCAGGAACAGCAGCAGCATGATCGGCGCGCCGAACAGCGCGGTGCGCGCGGCCAGCCGCGCCGCCTGCTTCAGGCTCGGTTGGCCCACCGGCATGTGGGCGAGCACGAGCGCGGTGAGCAGGCCCCACACCGACACCAGCATCGCGGCGGCGACGCCCAGCGACTGCGAGTAGAGGAAATGCGTCAGCACGAGGAAGAAGCCGAGGAAGAACACCACGAAGGCGTCGCGCCGGGCGCGCAGTTCCAGCGTCTTCAGCGCCATCAGCACCACCGCCATGGTGACGCCGGGCTCGCGGCCGAGCAGGGTGCGGAAGCTCAAGAAGGTCAGCCCGGCGGCCACTGCCAGCACGGCGACGAGCAGCCAGCGGCTCGGCAGCGTGCCGTTGCCGATCGCCAGTGCGGCGCGCCACGCCAGCACCACGGTGGTCAGCGCGATGCACCAGACCGGCAGGTGGGCGACGTGCGGCAGCACCGTCCAGGCGATCACGCCGAGCAGGAACAGCGTGTCGCGACCTTCGCGCGGCAGCGACGACCAACCCGGCCAGCGAGGCAGGCGCCAGCCCGGACCGCGGGGCAGGCTCAGCGCCACAGCGCGAGTGCCTCCAGGCAGCGGCGCCGGTGCGCCTCGCCCTCACCGGGCTCGATGCTGCGGCCGGGCAGTCCCAGGCCGTATTCGGCGCCGGCGCGCTGCGCGGCCACCACCCACGCTGCGAGGCGCGACAGGCGTGCCTCGGGGTCGAGCCCCGCGCACGCCTGCCAGTCCAGCCAAAGCTGCTGGTGCACTGCACTGGCGGTGTCACGGCTGACCAGGTCGCCGCCGCTGGCCAGTGTCTTGGCGGCCTTCTTCCAGTACACCAGCTTGAGCGGGTCGCCGCGCCGGTAGCTGCGCACGCCCTCCACTTCACCGCCCTGGGTCGAACGGCCTCGGGCCATGCCGCCCGACACTGCACGCGCGGGCGGAAGCGGCGCGCCCGGCCGCTCCGGGGCAGGAAAGACGAGCAACTGCGAGGCTGGCCGCCAGATCGCCCAGGCGCGGAACAGGCCGAGCGGGAAGCGCGTTTCGATGCTCAGCGTGGGCAGCACGTGCAGGCCGCGCTGCGCGGGCACGAAGCTCACTTGTGCGCTCGCCTGGCCCTGCGCCGGTACGTCGATCCAGGTCAGCGTCGAGTTGTCGGCATCGGCGAGCTTGAGGCCGATGCCGAAACGGGCATCGTCGGGGCTGGTGAGCACCGCCTCCAGCAGCGCCGGTTCGCCGGCGAACACCGCTGCCGGCGTGCGCAGGCGCAGCGTCAGTGTGCGCAGCGTGTTGTGCGTGACGTGCATGGACACTACGCCGCTGCCGGCGAGCAGAAAGGTCAGCACGTAGCCGAGGTTGAGCTGGTAGTTGATCGAGGCGAGCAGCAGCACGACCAGCGTGGCGGCGAACATCAGCCCGGCGGGCGTGGGCAGGATGTAGATGTTGCGCTGGGTGAGCAGCAGCGTGTCGCTGCGCGGCACGCGCGCCTGCCACCAGTCGCGGAAGCGCTCGCGCGTGGCCTGCGCGATGGGGGACCGGCCCCGGCGGCGCAGCGTCGTCGCGGTCACGGCACCGGCACCGCGTCGATCATCGCGCGCACCTGCTCGACGCGACCGCGGCCGGCGCCGGCCACCGGCACGAGGCGGTGCGCCACCGCCTGCGGCAGCACGGCCTGCACGTCGTCGGGTGCCACGTAGTCGCGCCGGTTGATCAGTGCGCGTGCTTTGGCGGCGCGCAGCAGCGCGATGCCGGCGCGCGGCGACAGGCCCTCGACGAACCATCGCCCCGAGCGCGTCGCGGCGATCAGCGCCTGCAGGTAGTCGAGCAGCGCCTCGGAGGCATGCACCGCCTGTACCACCTTCTGCGCCGCCAGCAAATCGGACGGCGTCATCACCGCGTTCAGCGCGTGGATCGCCTCGCGCCGGTCCTGTCCGGCGAGCAGCGCACGCTCGCTCCTGGCGTCGGGGTAGCCGAGGGTGATGCACATGAGGAACCGGTCGAGTTGCGACTCGGGCAGCGGGTAGGTGCCGAGCTGGTCCGTCGGGTTCTGCGTGGCGATCACGAAGAATGGTTCGGGCAGCGCCCGCGTTTCTCCCTCGACGCTGACCTGATGCTCCTCCATCGCCTCGAGCAGCGCGCTCTGCGTCTTCGGGCCGGCGCGGTTGATCTCGTCGGCGAGCAGCACCTGGGCGAAAACCGGCCCTTGATGAAAGACAAATGCCTCCTTGCTGCGCTCGTAGACACTGACCCCGATCAGATCGGACGGCATCAGGTCGGCGGTGAACTGGGTTCGGGAGAAACGCAGACCCAGCGACACCGCGAGCGCATGCGCCAGCGTGGTTTTGCCGACCCCCGGCACATCCTCGATGAGCAGGTGGCCGCCTGCGAGCAGGCAAGCGACGCAGTCCTCGATCTGCGGCCTTTTGCCGACGATGATCGTGCTAATCTGGTCAATAAGTCGGTCGATCTGATCGGCGAGGGCTGAGTTCATGATCAAACCATAACCGAATCGCGAAAACCCGGAGACATGAGCACAGCGTTCTTCAGCCACCCCGACTGCCGGCGCCACGACATGGGCCACGGCCACCCGGAGTGCCCGCAACGGCTGGACGCGATCGACGACCACCTCATCGCCACCGGGCTGGACATCGCGCTGACGCGCCACGACGCGCCGCTGGTCGACCTGAAGGACGTGGAGCTGGCCCACACCCACCACTACGTGGCCGAATTGCGCGAGGTGCTCGAGCAGGTCGAGACAAGCGGCCAGTCCAAGGCGCTCGATCCCGACACCGCCGCCAACCCCGGCACCTGGAAGGCCGCGCTGCGCGCCGCCGGTGCCGCCGTGGCGGCCACCGATGCGGTGATCGACGGCCGGGCGGAGAACGCCTTCTGCGCGGTGCGCCCGCCCGGCCACCACGCCACGCGCGACGAGGCGATGGGCTTCTGCTTCTTCAACAACGTGGCAGTGGCGGCGCGCCACGCGCTGGACGTGCGCGGCCTGCGGCGCGTGGCGGTGATCGACTTCGACGTGCACCACGGCAACGGTACCGAGGACATCCTCGCCGGTGACGAGCGCGTGCTGATGGTGAGCTTCTTCCAGCACCCGCTGTACCCCTACAGCGGCGCGGTGCCCAAGGGCACGAACATGGTCAACCTGCCGATTCCGCCGTACACCCGCGGTGGCGAGTTGCGCGAACTGATCGAGGCGAACTGGATGCCGGCACTCGAAGCCTTCCGCCCGGAGATGATCTTCATCTCGGCCGGTTTCGACGCGCACCGCGAGGACGACCTCGGCCAGCTTGGCCTGGTCGAGGCGGACTATGAATGGATCACGTTGCGCATCAAGGCAGTGGCCGAACGTCACGCCCGGGGCCGCATCGTCTCCTGCCTGGAAGGCGGCTACAACCTCAGTGCGCTGGCACGCAGCGTGGCTGCGCACCTGCGAGTTCTCACGGGCGTGTAGTCGCGCCGCTGCCGCGCGTCGGGTCGGCGCTGCGTCAGCGCACGCCGAGCTTCATCATCAGCTTCAGATACTCGAGCTGGGCGTTCAGCGTCTGCAGGCGTTGCAGCAGCTCGTGCCAGCGCAGCTCCTGCGCCTCGGCCGGCGTGAGCTTGCGCGGCGGATGGGGGTCGGGTGCGGCGGGCATGGGACTTCGATGCGAGTGCAGTTCTCCGCATGGTCGCGAGCGCTGCCGGCGGCCACAATCCCGCGCTTCGGGTGGAGGGTACGTCCCCTACCAGGCGGCCTGGCAGGCCGCAGCGCGCTCGCGCTGCGGCAGCGAGAGCAGCCGGTTCACTTCGGAGTTGTAGGTATTGCGGTAGGCGTCGGTGCGGCGGATCGCGACGAGGTCGAGTTTTCGCTGTTCGACGGCGCGTTGCAGCATCAGCAGCCCCGGTTTGACGCTGTTGGCATCGATCGGTGTGCAGACGAACACCACCGCCTCGATGCCGCCGACCACCTGTTCGGCCGACGCGGCGGCAGCCGGGCCGGGCGCGAGCGATGCGGCCAGCAGCAGACTCGCCGGCAGGCGCGCGATGCGGGGTAAGTGGGCGCTCATCTCACCAGGGGCACGAACGGCAACGCGGCATTGTGCGCCCGCCCGCGCGGCGGCGCAGCCCCGCGAGCGCGCGGGGACACCGCGACTGGCGATGCAACTCAGGCCGGCCGGCGGCGCGCGGGCAGCAGCCGTTCCGCGTCGGGCAGGTCGGCCTCGCCGTCCATCTCCAGTGCCATTTGCGTGCAGACCGCGCGGCACAGCGTCACCGCGCGCTGGTTGGCGATGCGGTAGTAGATCTGCGTCCCCTCGCGCCGCCGGCCGAGGATCTGCGCGCGGTACAGGGTACCCAGGTGCTGGGAAAGATTGGGCTGCGTGGTGTCGATCTGCTGCAGCAGTTCCGACACGTTGCGCTCGCCGTTGCACAGCGCCGAGAGCAGCTTCAGCCGGATCGGCGTGGACAGCAGCGAGAACAACTCGGCGGCGGACTCGAATACCTCGTCGGCCTCGGCCTCGGCGTTCGTTGCGCTCGTGGAAACGGAGTCGCTCATGCCTGAAAGTCTAGCGTTTGCGCTCGAAATGGTAGTGGTCGCGGTCGAGCACCGCCGCCACCGAGGTGACTTCCTCCGGGAACATGCCGAGGTTCAGCTCGGTGTTGCAGTACTCGACCATGCCGCGCAGTGCCCCGGCATTGCTGATGCGTCCGCGAGGCTTGTAGATCGCGCTGCCGTCGCCACCGACCCTGCGCACATGGCAGGCGGTGCACTTGTGCTCGGCGATCAGCTTCTCGCCCAAGGACAGGTCGGCATCCTTGTAGATCGGCGTGCCCTGGGCGAAGGCTGCGGCCGGCAGGGCGAGCGCGGCAAGCAGGGTGGCGAGAGGCTTCATGGCGGGCTCCCGGTGCGGTGCTCAGGCGAGCCTGAGCAGTTCCATCACGTCTTCCTCGAACATCTCGCCGGGCACGGCCTGCTTGAGGCGCCCCTTGCGATCGATCAGCAGCGTCAGCGGAATGATGCGCCGAGACGCCAGCGCGGCAGCCAGCGCGTCGTGGTCCAGGCTGACCGGGAACGCATAGCCGTTGGCAGCGAGGTAGCGCCGCACCGCAGCCGCGTCTCGGTCGCGCGAGACAGTGAGCACCTGCGGCCCGCCGTCGGCGGTGGCGCGGTAGAGCCTGTCGATGTGCGCGTTGTGGCGCTTGCAGAAGGGACAGCTCACCGACCAGAACACCACCACCTTGGCGCGCTCGGGCACCGGTGTCCAGGGCGAGCCGTCGAGCAATGTCACCTCGGGCCAGCGCACAGCCTCGCCCGGCGCCGCGGGGATGGCCGCGACCGGCGCGGCGGCAGCGGCAGCCAGGCTCGCCAACAGCGTGCGGCGCTTCAGCGTCATCGCGCCTCGTGCTCCATCTGCAGGTAGGTGTTGTAGGCGTTGATGCGGTTGGCGGCACGGAACAGCGGCAGCTTGTCGAAGCGCGACCAGTCCGCATTCGCGTACGCCTCCTCGAAGGGCTCCATGTTACGCGCCGCCTCGCCCATCGTCCGACGCAGGTGGACGAGGTAGTCGCGCGTCATCTCGAGGTCGGCGCGTGCGCTCGTCGAGGCCGGTCCGTGGCCGGGCACGACCAAGTCGATCTCGTAGGACAGCAACGTGTCGAGCGCGGCAACCCAGTGCCCGCTGTCGGCCTGCCCGACGTAGGGCACGCGGCCACGGAACACCAGGTCGCCGGCGAACAGCGTGCGCAGCTGGGGCACATAGACCACCATGTCCTCCGGCGTGTGCGAAGGTCCGACGGGCTGCAGGCGGAACTCGGTGCCGCCGAGCGTGAGCGTCACGGGCCCGTCGACCCAGCGGTCGGCCGGCACGAGCCGGGTGTTCTCGTCGATCCAGGGAAACAGATCCTCGCGGCTGGCCTTCAGCCGCTGTGCCGCGGTCTCCGAGTTGAGGTAGGTGCCCGCAGCGCGGTGGGCGATCACCGTGGCACCGGCCGCCTTGAATGCCTGCAGGCCGTAGATGTGGTCGGCGTGGTAATGGGTGACGATCACGTGACGCACCGGCAGCGGCGTGATGCGGCGGATCTGCGCGAGCAGCTCTTCGGCCAGTGGGGGTGAGCCGAGCGCATCGATCACCACCACCCCGTCCTGGGTCACCACGAACGCGGCATTGGAGATGAAGTTGCGGTTCGCCGACGAGCCGAGGGCGGAACTGCCCTGCACCATCCACGCTCCGGGTGCAACCGGCACCGGCACCGGCACCGGGCTGTCCTGCGCGAGTGCGGCATCGCCGAGCAGCGCGCCCAGCAGCAGCGCGCCGAAAGTCTTCAGGATCAGCTCCTTCGATAAGCACCAGTTCATTCGCATTGACTGATATTGGAAGGCCTCCGAACACCGGTTGGCAAGTGCATAAACCCGGAGGCGCCAGGGGTTACCTTGGTCCACAATGGCCGCATACCAACGCCGAGGAGACCGACAATGCATGTCTGCCGCACCCTGGCCGCCGCTGTGCTGGCGCTGGCCGCACCCTGGGCCCACGCGCAGGGCCAGGACCCGAACCTGGCGCGCAACCTCGCCGCCACCTGCGCCAATTGCCACGGCACGAACGGCAACGCCCGCGGCAAGGAAGTCAAGCCGCTGGCCGGCGTCTCGGCCGAGAAGATTCTTGCGCTGATTGCCGACTTCAAGAGCGGCGCCCAGCCGGCGACGATCATGCACCAGATCTCCAAGGGCTACACCGACGAGCAGTTGAAGCTCATCGCGAATTACTTCGCTGCCCAGAAGCCCGCCCAGTGAGGAGCCGCACGATGAATCAAGCCCTGTTCTCCCGTCGGCGCCTGCTCGGCGCTTCGGCCGCGTTTGGCGGCCTGGCCTTGTCCGGTTGCGCCACCACCGCCTCGGGCCCGTCGATCGGCCGCGTGGTCGTGGTCGGCGGCGGCTTCGGTGGCGCCACCGCGGCGCGCTATCTCAAGATGTGGGGTGGCAACGTGGACGTCACGCTGGTGGAGCGCAATGCCAGCTTCGTCTCCTGCCCGATTTCCAACCTGGTGATCGGCGGCTACAAGCAGATCGGCGACATCACGCGTGGCTACGGCGGCCTGAAGGCCATGGGCGTGAAAGTCGTGCAGGGCGAGGTGACGGCGATCGACGCCGCCGGCAAGAAGGTGCGCCTGGCCGACGGCAGCACGCTGACCTACGATCGCTTGGTGGTGTCGCCCGGCATCGACTTCATGACCGAAGCCGTGGCCGGCCTCGGCACGCCGGCCGCGCAGGCGAAGTTCCTGCACAGCTGGAAGGCCGGCGCGCAAACCGTCGCGCTGCGCCAGCAGCTCGAGTCCATGCGCGACGGCGGCGTGTTTGCGATCTCCATCCCGAAGGCGCCGTACCGCTGCCCGCCCGGGCCCTACGAGCGCGCCTGCATGGTCGCTTCCTACCTGAAGCAGGCCAAGCCGAAATCCAAGCTGCTGGTGCTCGACGCCAACCCCGATATCACGTCGAAGAAGGGCCTGTTCGAGAAGGCCTTCAAGCAGCACTACGACGGCATCCTGGAGTACCGCCCGAACGCCGAGCTCAAGGAGGTCGATGCCGCCAGCGGCAGCGCCAAGCTGGAGTTCGAGGACGTCAAGGCCGACGTGCTCAACGTCATCCCGCCGCAGCGCGCCGGCGACCTGGCGCGTGCGGCCGGGCTGGTCAACGTCAACAACCGCTGGGCCGGCGTGAACTGGCTGACGATGGAGTCGACCGCGCTGCCCGGCGTGCACGTGCTCGGCGACGCGACCTTTCCGGCGCCGACCATGCCCAAGTCCGGCCACATGGCCAACCAGCAGGCCAAGGTGGCGGCGGCGGCCATCATCCAGCTGCTCAAGGGCGAGGCGGTCAACGGCGCGCCGGTGGTGATGAACACCTGCTACAGCTTCGTGACAGCGCGCGACGTCGTCCACGTTGCCTCGGTGCACCAGTACGACGCCGAGCAGAAGACCTTCCTGCCGGCGAAGGGCGCGGGCGGCGTATCCGCCGCGGCCAACCAGGTGGAAGCCCGCTACGCGCTGTCCTGGGCCGACAACATCTGGGGCGACATGCTGGCGTGATCGCAGCCAGCGCCGGCCAACGACAGGGGCCTGCTGCGCAGGCCCTTTGTCTTGGCCGGCACCGTGCAGGCTATTGCAGTCCGCTGACGTAGCTCGACACCGCCTTCAGCTCCAGTTCGCTGAGCTTGGAGGCGATCGTGTGCATCACGGCGTTGTCGTTGGTGCGCTCGCGTCTGCTGAACGCCTTGAGCTGGTTCTCCACGTACTGGGCATGCTGCCCGCCCAGCCGTGGCAGCTTGTCGGTGCCGTGCCCGGCGGCGCCGTGGCAGTCGGCGCAGGCAGCCACGCCCGAATAGGGATTGCCGCGGTTGTAGATGAAGCGGCCCATCTGCGCGAGCTCGGGGTCGGCGACTTCGTGCTTGCGCGTCGGCTTCGACTCGAAATACATGCCGAGCAGGCGGAAGTCGTCGGCCGACAGGTCCGACACCATGGACTGCATGGTGTCGTTCTTGCGCCGGCCCGACTTGTAGTCGGCCAGCTGCCGCGCGACGTAGGCGGCGTGCTGGCCAGCCAGGCGCGGGAACACCGGGCTGGAGCTCTCGCCCTCCAGCCCGTGGCAAACGAAGCACTTGCCCTCGACGATCTCGACGGCGCGGGTCAGGTCGGCGGCATGCGCCACGGGAACCGCAGCAGCGAACGCGGTGGCGAGCAGGATGCGGCGCATGGTCTCTCTCGTGCGTCGTTGCAGGGATGTCAGGAAAAGGCGCGGCTGTGCGGCACGGCCTGGTCGCCCAGGTTCGGCTGGGCGGCCTCGTGGCCGTGCTGGTCGAGGAGCCGGTCGGTGACGGCCGCGCCGGCCCACATGGCGGTCAGCGTGACCCATGACGTGACGGTGAACACGGCTGCCCCGGAAAGGCCGGCGCCGACCGCGCAGCCGCCGGCGGTCATGCCGCCGAAGCCCATCAGCACCGCGCCAATCAGGTAGCGCCGCATCGAGGCGCCACCGGCGAAGCCTTCCAGCTTGAGCTCGCGGAACAGCGCGGCGGCGACGAAGGAGCCGAGGAACACGCCGGGCACGAGGCCGAAGTCGAAGGTCGGCGGCCTGTCGTGAGCGAACAGCACGCGCGTCAGCACCTCGGCGGAGGGTCCGGTGAAACTGAGCGCCTGGATGGGCGCGAGGCCAGCTTCCATGGAGGTGGCGGCGATCGTTGCGGTGAGCCACCAGGCTGCGGCGATCGACAGACCGACCGCGCTCGCTCCGGCCCAACCCCAGGGGGCGACGCGCTGCCGCCTTGCCCACAGGATGGCGGCGACCAGCCATACCGCGGCGAACAGCAGCGCACCGCCGCGGCCGAGGCCGGTGAGCACGGTGAGGTCACGCGAGGCGCCCCCCTCGACGGTCCACCAGGCCGAGATGGTCTCGCGCCAGGGTGCCAGTGCGCCGGTCCAGGCCGCCTGCGCGGTGACGGCGAACACCAGCCCCGACAGCACCGAACGCAGGTTGCCTTGCGCGGCCAGCACCAGCAGCCGACTGGAGCAGCCTCGCGCGAGGATCATGCCGATGCCAAACAGCAGTCCGCCGACCGCCGCCCCCGACAGACTGCCGCGCGTGGCGAGCTGCCTCGCGTTGCCCACGTCCATGACGCCGAGCGCGACGAGGCCCTGCGTGGCGAGCAGCGCGATCGCGAAGGCGAACAGCCAGACCGTCAGCTTGCCGCCGTGCACGCCACGCGCGAACTCGATCACCGCCGAGCGCAGGCAGAAGCGAGAGCGCTGAGCGAAGAAGCCGAACACGAAGCCGATGGCCAGGCCGCCGGCCGCGAGCACCGGTGCCTGGCCGAAGCGATCGAGCAGCGTCTCCAGGCTCATCGGTGAAGCGCCGTTCTAGGGCTTGATGTAGGCGGCGCCCTCGCGCTGCAGCTTGGCCACGCGCACCACGCCGGAGGGCGTGAACGCAGCCTCCTCGATGAACTGTTCCTTCTTCAGGTTGCGGTTCTTCAGCGTGATCTCGCACACCTCGAACTTCACGCCGCGCGCCACCAGATCCTGCACGGCCACCTCGTAGGGATTGCCGTTGCGGTCCTTGGCGTCCTTCATCAGGAAGTCCACGCCGTTGGCGTGGGCCACTGCCGTGAGCCTTGCCGACGGGTCCACGTCGAGGTGGTTCTTCATGTTGCGCAGGCCCTTGAGCGCCTGCGCCGCGTCGCTGTCGAAGTGGTAGACGACCTTGTCCTGGGCCATCGCCCCGGCGGCGGCAAAGCCCAGCACGAAGGTGGCCAGCAGTCGGCGGATGTTCATCGTCGTCTCCTCGTCGTGGTGGAAGGTCCGTCAGGCCAGGCCCGGATTGCCCTGGACGCCGATCAGGCGCGGCGTGTTGATGCGGCGCGGCGCGACGCGGCCCTTGGCCTTGAGCCATTGCTCGACCACGTCCCAGACCTGCTTGTTGCCGGCGTTCTTCGCCTCCTCAGACACGGGCGCCCAGCCGGCCACCTTGTAGGTCTTGGCAGCGTCGATCGCCTTGCCGCCGAGGCGCATGTCGGTGATGCGCGAACCCATCTTGGCCCCTGGCTCGATGGCGTACGACAGGCCGCCCACACGAACCATGTCGCCGCCCTGCTGGTAGTAGGGGTCCGGATTGAAGAGGTTGTCGGCCACGTCCTCGAGGACGGTCTTGATCATCTCGCCGCTCATCTCGGTGACGGTGGCGTAGGAGTAGGTGGTGGCCAGCTGGTCCATCATCAGCTCGCGCGTGATCACGTCTCCGGGCAGCAGCGAGGTGCCCCAGCGGAAGCCGGGCGAGAAGGCGATCGGCGCGCCCTGCACCTCCATCAGCGCGTCGCAGACGAGCTGGTCCCAGCTGCCGTTGAAGTTGCCGCGGCGGTACAGCGTGCCGTCGGTCACCGCCAGCTTCTCGGCCAGCTTGCCCTCGTAGGGGGCGCGGATCTTCGCGATCAATGCAGCCATCTCGGCGTCGGGCCGGATCTGGTTGGCGAACACCGGCAGCAGCTTGTAGCGGAAGTCGGCGACCTTGCCGTCCTTCACGTCGAAGTCGAGCACGCCGAGGAACTTGCTGTTGCTGCCCGCGTTGGTGACGAGGGTCGTGCCGCCGGCGTTCTTCACCGGCACCGGCACCGGCATGCCGTCGTGGGTGTGACCGCCGAGGATCGCGTCCACGCCGCGCACGCGCGAGGCCATCTTCAGGTCGACGTCCATGCCGTTGTGCGACAGCACGACGACCACCTGTGCGCCCTTGCCGCGCGCCTCGTCGACCATCTTCTGCAGGTTGTCGTCCTGGATGCCGAAGCTCCAGTCGGCCACCATGTAGCGCGGGTTGGCGATCGGCGTGTAGGGGAAGGCCTGGCCGATGATCGCCACCGGCACGCCGTTGATCTGCTTGATCACGTAGGGCGGGAACACCGGGTCGCCGAAGTCGGTGGTCTTGACGTTCTGCGCGACGAAGTCCACCTTGCCCTTGAAGTCCTTCTCGACGATCTCCTTCACCCGCTCCATGCCATAGGTGAACTCCCAGTGGCCCGTCATCACGTCCACGCCGAGCAGCTTGCAGGCGTCGACCATGTCCTGTGCATTGGTCCACAGGGAGGTGGCCGAACCTTGCCAGGTATCGCCGCCATCGAGCAGCAGTGCGCCAGGGCGGCTCGCCTTCATGCGCTTGACCAGGGTGGCGAGCTCGGCGAAGCCTCCGACCTTGCCGTATCGCTTCGAGGCGGTCTCGAAGTCGATGAAGGTGTAGGCGTGCGCCTCGCGCGTGCCGGGGCGCAGGCCGGCCTTCTTCAGCAGACGCTCGCCGACCAGGTGCGGCAGCGCGCCGGTCATGCTGCCCACGCCGAGGTTGACGCTCGGTTCGCGGAAGCGGATCGGCAGCAACTGCGCGTGGCAGTCGGTCATGTGCAGCAGGGAGACGTTGCCGAAGCGAGGCAGGTCGTAAAGCGCCTGTTCGGCGGTGGCGGCGTCGGCCTCGGCATGGCGGGCCAGCCCCATGCCGGCCACGCCGGCGGCGCCCAGCACCTGCAGGAAGTCGCGCTTGCTCAGACTCATGATAAGTATTGGCTTATGTTTTGGTGACCAAAAAGCCCGCGGCGGCGGGCTCTTCGGAGATCACTGGTTGACGGGCGACCTCGGATCGAGCAGCAGGGCCATCACGTGGCGCAGCTGATCCTCGTTGAGCAGCTTCATGTGGCCGAAGCGCGGCATGTTCGAGCAGGCGGCGTAGGCCTTGCTGTTCCACAACTTGCCCCAGGTGTACTGCACGACCGCGGCGGTGGCCGGATCGGCCACGTCCTTCACGCCGCGCAGCTTGCCGTAGTTCCACAGGCTCGGGCCGATGCTGCCGTAGGAGATCTCCTTCTTGTCGATCTGGTGGCAGTTGTAGCAGTTGGCGCCGTTGGCCTTCGGGTCGTCGGACTTGTCGGTCCAGGTCATGCCGCGGCCGTTCTGCGCCAGCTTCTCGCCTTCGCGCCAGTCGCCGATGTAGCGGCCCCCCTCGGGCCACTGGATGCTGGCCAGCGATTCGGCCTCGATCCGCTTCGCGACGGCTTCGCTCGGCGCCTTGTCGGACGAGCAGGCGCTCTGACCGAGATCCTGGTTCAGGCGGTCGGCCTTGGCGATGCCCTGGGTACGGAACGACGCCTTCATCAGGTCGAGCGTCAGCTTGTCCAGATCCTGCGGTGAAGGCGTTGTCGCACACCCGGCGACGATGGCGGCTGCGATGCAGGCTGCGGCGATCAGGGTCTTCTTCATCGTGGTGGTCCTTGCCGGATTCAGCGCTTGATGGCCGGTGCGATGGACTCGGCGCCCTTGGCGTTCACGCCCATGAAGACGCCCAGTGCGATGGTCGGCTCGGTGCCGAAGCCGGGGAAGGGGAAGCGTTGTTGCCGGTAGCAGTCGTTCAGGCGCAACTGCATGCCCCACATCTGGCCGTTGCTGACGCGGTAGGCCGGCCAGGCCGCGAAGCCGATTCCGTCGCCCGGGTTCTTGGTCAGATTGGGCAGGTCCTGCAGGCGGATGCGCTTGCCGTCCTCGCCGTGACAGGAGGCGCACGAGAAGTCCATCGGGCCGGCGCGGTAGAAGAACACCCGCTTGCCGACTTCGTACATCTTCTTCTCTTCGCCATGCCCCTGCGGCAGGTTGAAGCGCAGGCCGCGCGACTCGGCGGCGATCCAGGTCGCCAGCGCAGTCACGTTGGCCTGCTCACCCTTGCCGAACGGCGTACTGGCAATCTCGGCGCCGTTGAAGCCCTGCAGCGTCTCCATGCAGGTGACCAAGCGCGTCTCCAGATCCTGCACTCGCTTCGTGTCCGCGAAATAGCGCGGCAGTTCCACGAAGACGCCTTTCACCACGCCCGGGCCCTTGCCCAAGTCGCATTGCTCGAGCGTGGCGTTCTTCGGGCCGCGTTTCTGCTTCCAGAGGGCTTCGCCCTTGGCCTCGAACAACTCGGCCGGGTTGCCGTCTGCAAGCATCGCGCGGTATTCGGCAATGCCGTCGGCAGCGCTCTTCTGCGCGAAGGCGGCCGCCGAAGCGGCGGCCAAGGCGGTGGTGAGGATCAGATGGCGCATGGTGTGGACCTTCTCAGCTGACGGTGGCTTCGTCGGTGCGGCTGTCGCCCTTGTTGTCCTTCCAGCTGATCGCGACCTTGTCGCCGGCCTTGGCGCCCTTGATCGTGAACTGCAGGAACGGGTTCTTCGCCACCGACGGGCCCCACTGGGCCGTCATCACCGGCTTGCCGTTGTGGCTGGCGCTGACTTCCTGGATGAACCAGGCGGGGATCGTCTTGCCGGACGAGTCCTTGCGCTGGCCGGTCTCCATCTCGTGGCTCATCAGCACGCGAACGGTGGTCTTGTCGCCGGCGGCTTGAGCGCGGATGCGCATCGGGTCTGCCATGTCTTGCTCCTTGGGATTCTGTAGGGGGTATTGACGTCAGCGGGCCTGTTCAGCCGCCGCAGCCGCCCAACGTGACCTTGATTTCCTTCTGCGCGAAGAACACCTTGTTGTCGCCGGTGATCGCCACGGCGATCACGTTGGACGACTGGCCCATCTTCACGCGCGTGGAGATGTTGGTCTCCACCGCATCGGTGAGTTCGAACATCGCCGCCAGCATGGCCGGGTTCTTCTCGACCAGCAGCAGCAGGCGCTTGACGCCGGGCAAGTTGGACGACGCACCGACCGGCACGACGGCGCCGTTCTCGGCGATGTCGGGACCGGTGATGGTGACGTCCTTGCTCTCGGCAGGGCCCGAGGTGCCCAGCGCCTTCATCAGGTCGCCCATGTTCTTGGCCTCGAAGGCGGCCTGCGACCAGGCAGCCTGGGCCGCCTGGGGCAGCAGCCCCAACCCTGCCAGCGCGGCAGCCACGGACGCGCTGCGCGTCAGCATTTCTCGACGGGTTTGCATTTCGTTCTCCTGTGGAGTCAACGGATGGTATTCAGGCAGAGGGACCACTGACTCGGTGATTCCCCTCGCTGTACAGGCATGTCAACGGATAACCGGGTGGGGTATTCCAGAATGCTCATTTCTTTGCGCCGTCGGCAAGCCACTGCGCGATCGATCTTGCGTCCGCTTCGGGCAGGCTTTGCGGCGGCATCGGGATCGCGCCCCACGTGCCGCTGCCACCCGCGCGGATCTTGGCAGCCAGGTAGTTCGCCGCATCGTCCTGGCCTGCGTACTTCTTGCCGATCTCGACGAATCCCGGACCGACCAGCCGGGTCTCCTGTGCGTGGCAGGCGACGCAGCCGTTCTTGCCCAGCAGCGACAGCGCTGCTGGCGCCTCGGCCTTGGCGACGGGCATGGCTGACGGCTTTGCCGACTGCGCACCCGGCGGGAGCGTCGTGTCGGCGCCATGCTGCGCACCCACCATGCGGTTCTGCTCGGCAAGGTTGCCGTGGGCATTGCGCGCGTGGTCGGGCAGGAACGAGGCGAGCTTGGCCTCGACCGCGCAGTTCGTCATGCATGACGAGCCCTGCACGTCGGGCTTGCGCGGCTTGCCGCCCGGCCACATGGCGTGGTCGGTGGCCACGCCGTTGCGGTTGGGCAGCAGCGCCTGCGCCTGCGCCATGGTGGCGTCGCTGAGCACGAAGTCCGCCGGCACGACATCGCCGAGGTTGAGCAGGAAGGCAGTGACCGCATAGACCTCGTCGGGCGTGAGCGACTTCGGCGCCGTCCACGGCATCGCGCGGTAGATGTAGTCCCACAGCGTCGAGACGGTGGACACCTTCATCAGCGTGGTGCGGCCGGGGAAGGCCTCGTCGGTCAGGCGTGCCACGCGGCCGGTCTTCACGTCCTCCTTGGTCGTGCCGCCGACCAGCGGCGAGAAGGTCGAGTTGGACTCACCGAAGATGCCGTGGCAGGACGCGCACTTCGCCTCCCAGATGTCCTGGCCCTGGCTGACCGAGCCCTTGCCCTTGGGCAGGCCCTTGAAGTCCGGGCGCACGTCGATGTCCCAGGCGGCGATTTCCGACGGTGTGGCGTCGCGGCCAATGCCTTGGAAGGCCTGTTGTGCCGATGCGGCGCCCGTCGCGAACAGGATCGCCGCGACCAGCAGATCACGAGAGTTGAACATTCTTCACCTCGCCGCTCTCCTGCACCAGCCAGGACTGGATCGAATTGTTGTGATAGATCGAGCGGGAGCCGCGCACGGCGCGGTTCTGCCGATAGGTCGGCTGCACGTGGCCGCTCTCGTCGGTGGCGCGGCTCTGCACGATGGCCGGCTTGCCGTCCCACACCCAGTCGATGTTGAAGCGCGTCAGACACTTGGACATCACCGGCCCCTCGAGGCGCGCCTGCCGCCAATTGCGCCCGCCGTCGACCGACACGTCCACTCGCTTGACCTTGCCGCGGCCCGACCAGGCCAGGCCCGAGATGTTGTAGAAGCCCTTGTCGAGCAGCACCTGGCCGCCCGACGGCGTGGTGACCACGCTCTTCACCTCCTGCGTGCTCGTGTACTGGCGGTGCAGTCCGCCTGGCATCAGGTCGACGTAGTGGATCGTCTCGTCCTTGGTGCCGTAGGGCTTGTCGCCGACCTCGATGCGGCGCAGGTACTTGACCCAGCTCACGCCCTGCACACCGGGCACCACCAGGCGCAGCGGGTAGCCGTTCTCCGGGCGCAGCATCTCGCCGTTCTGGCCGTACGCGACCAGCACCTCGCCGGACTCGACCAGTTCCATCGGGATGGTGCGCGTCATCGAGGAGCCGTCGGCGCCCTCGGCGAGCACGTAGCGGGCGCGCTTGTAGTCGACGCCGGCCATGTCGAACAGGATGCGCAGGGGGATGCCCGTGAACTCGCTGCACGACAGCATGCCGTGCGTGTACTGCACCGTCGGCACGGCGACGTTGCCCCACTCCATGCCGGTGTTGGCGCCGCACTCGATGAAGTGGAAGCGCGACACGCTGGGCAGCCGCATGATCTCGTCCATCGTGAATACCATCTGCTTCTTCAGCAACGACGGGTCCGAGCCGTTGAGCATCAACCGGTGCTTGGACGGGTCGATGTCCCACCAGCCCTGGTGGTGGCGCTCGAAGTGCAATCCGGCTGGCGTGACGATGCCGAACAGCGACTGCAGCGGTGCGAACGACACCGAGGCCTGCGAGGTCTGCGTCAGCCCCGGGCTGGGGCGGCGCTGCACGTTGGCTTCGTACTTCGAGGGCTTGCCGTAGCCGTCGGTGGCCACCGGCTGGCCGAGGCCCTTGCTGTGCTCGGGCAGTTCGAGGATGTTGGCGTCGCCGCCGGCCTTGGGCACGGGGTTCGACTGTGCGACAGCCAACGGCGCCGCGCCTGCGGCGGCCGCTGCGGCGAAAGCATTGCGGATGAAGTCGCGCCGGCCTTGGCGGGCCTCGACAAACACGGTGCGAACGCCGCTCTTGTCGACGAAGCCTTCCGGGGCACGCTGCAGGCGGCCGGGCGGATGGGAGTCTCGTTCCACGGGGTCTCCAGACGGGTGGGTCAGAAAGAGCATCTGTATATAAGCAAGAATGAATATTAACCTGACGCAATGAGGACTGGATCAGGGGAAACGATAGGGAGGGCGGCGGCAGAGGTGAGCGAGCGATGCGCCGGGCCGGCGCGCCGGCCGTTGCTCGTCGGCGGGACTGAGGTGGACTGTGCAAAATGGGTTATCAAAACATTCGGCTGGGAACGGAGCGCCTGCTGGGCGCCTGCGCCTGGCGACCTGATCGAAAGGACATGATGAGCATTCGATTCGACGGCCAGGTGGCCATCGTCACCGGCGCAGGAGGCGGCCTGGGCCGGCAGCATGCGCTGGCCCTCGCGGCACGCGGCGCCAGGGTGGTGGTGAACGACTTCGGCCGCGCCGTGGAAGGCCAGACGACGAGCGCTGCCGAGACGGTGGTGCGCGAGATCGAAGCGGCCGGCGGCGTGGCCGTGGTCAATACCGCCTCGGTGACCGACGAGGCCGGTGTGGCCGCGATGGTCGCCGACACGATGGCGCGCTGGGGCCGCATCGACGTCCTCGTCAACAACGCCGGCATCCTGCGAGACAAGACCTTCGCCAGGATGGACCTGGCCGATTTCCGCCTCGTGCTCGACGTCCACCTGATGGGCGCGGTGAACTGCACCCACGCCGTCTGGCCGATCATGCGCGCGCAGAAGTACGGCCGGGTGGTCATGACGACATCGTCCTCGGGGCTGTACGGCAATTTCGGCCAGTCGAATTACGGGGCCGCCAAGATGGCCCTGGTGGGCCTGATGCAGACCCTCGCGCTGGAAGGCGCCAAGGACGGCATCCGCGTCAACTGCCTGGCGCCCACCGCGGCGACGCGCATGACCGAGGGGCTGCTGCCGCCGGAGGTGCTGGCCAGGCTGACGCCCGAGTCGGTGACGCCCGGGCTGCTGTACCTCGTCTCGGCCGACGCGCCGACGCGAGCCATCCTCTGCGCCGGTGCGGGCACATTCGAGCGTGCCTACGTGACGATGACCGAGGGTGTGCACATCGGCGCGGCCGTCGACGCCGCAGAGCAGGTGGCGGCGCGATTCGCCGAGATCTCCGACCGCGGCGGCGAGATCGTGCCCGACAGCGGCAACGCCCAGGGCAGCAACGAGGTTGCACAGGCATTGCGGAAGGCTTGAAGCCCCGCCCGTACAATCCTGCGGTTTTGCCTCTGGGTTGCCCGGGGGCGCACTAGCGAGGACGTCCCCGTGTTCATTTCCCAAGCATTCGCACAGGCCCCCGCCCCGGCCGCCGCACCCGAGTCCTTTCTGGGCAGCCTTGGCAGCATGCTGCCGCTGCTGCTCATGTTCGTGGTGCTCTACTTCGTGATGATCCGCCCGCAGATGAAGCGCCAGAAGGAGCACAAGGCCATGATCGAAGCCCTGGCCAAGGGCGACGAGGTGGTCACCGGCGGCGGCATGATCGGCCGCGTTTCCAAGCTGGGCGAAAGCTACGTGCACGTCGAAGTGGCCAACGGCGTCGAGATCCAGCTGCAACGCACGGCGATCGTGCAGGTGCTGCCGAAGGGCACGTTCAAGTAATCACGGGCCAGGCCAACGAGTGAACGTGCGGTCCGCCAGGAGCGGACCGCTTGTCGCTGGCGCACGGCCCTGGCCGGCAAGGAACCCGTCATGAACCGCTACCCGCTGTGGAAATACGCGACCCTGCTGGTCGCACTTCTCGTCGGACTGGTCTACACCCTGCCGAACTTCTTCGGCGAGGCGCCTGCCGTGCAGGTCAGCAGTGCCAAGGCGACGCTGAAAGTTGACACGAGCCTGGTGCCGCGCGTCGAACAGGCGATTGCCGCCGCCGGCCTGCAAGCCGATTTCGTGCAGGTCGACGGTACGTCGGTGCGGGCGCGCTTCACGACCTCCGACGACCAGCTCAAGGCCAAGGACGCGATCGACAAGGCGCTCAACCCCGACCCGGCGGACCCGAGCTACATCGTTGCGCTGAACCTGTTGTCGCGCTCGCCGCAATGGCTGACCTCCCTGCACGCGCTGCCCATGTACCTCGGCCTGGACCTTCGCGGCGGCGTGCACTTCCTGATGCAGGTCGACATGAAGTCGGCGCTGACCAAGAAGGCCGAGGCGCTGACCGGCGACATCCGCACGCTGCTGCGCGACAAGAACCTGCGCCACGCGGGCATCGCACGCGATGGCAACAACCTCGACATCCGCTTCCGCGATGCCCAGACGATGGACGCGGCGCGCGGCCTGCTGACCGATCAGCTGCCCGACCTGACCTGGACCGGATCACCCGATGGCGCCGAGTTCAGGCTCTCCGGCGTGCTCAAGCCCGAGGCTGCGCGCAAGGTGCAGGAGACGGCGGTCAAGCAGAACATCACGACGCTGCACAACCGCGTCAATGAACTGGGCGTGGCCGAGCCGGTGATCCAGCAGCAGGGCCTGGATCGGGTCGTCGTGCAGTTGCCCGGCGTGCAGGACACGGCAAAGGCCAAGGACATCATCGGTCGCACCGCCACGCTGGAAGTGCGCATGGTCGAGGACAGCGCCGAAGCTGCGGCGGCAGCCGCCGGCAGTGGCCCGGTGCCCTTCGGCACCGAGCGCTACGTCGAGCGCGGCGGCTCGCCGCTGATCCTCAAGCGCCAGGTGATCCTGACCGGCGAGAACCTGGTCGACGCGCAGGCCGGTTTCGACAGCCAGACGCAGGAGCCCACCGTCAACCTGACGCTCGACGCCAAGGGTGCGCGCATCTTCCGCGACGTCACGCGCGACAACGTCGGCAAGCGCATGGCCATCCTGCTCTTCGAGAAAGGCAAGGGCGAAGTGGTCACGGCGCCGGTGATCCGCAGCGAGATCGGCGGCGGGCGAGTGCAGATCTCCGGCCGCATGACCACGGTGGAGGCCAACGACACCGCGCTGCTGCTGCGCTCGGGCTCGCTGGCCGCGCCGATGGAGATCATCGAGGAGCGCACCATCGGCCCGAGCCTGGGCGCCGAGAACATCGCCAAGGGCTTCAACAGCGTGCTCTACGGCTTCGTGGCGATCGCGGCCTTCATGTGCGTCTACTACCTGCTGTTCGGCGTGTTCTCCACGCTGGCGCTGGCCTTCAACGTACTGTTGCTGATCGCCCTGCTGTCGATGCTGCAGGCGACGCTGACGCTGCCCGGCATCGCCGCCATCGCCCTGGCGCTGGGCATGGCGATCGACGCCAACGTGCTGATCAACGAGCGCGTGCGCGAGGAGCTGCGCAACGGCGCCTCGCCGCAGATCGCGATCAACACGGGCTACGAGCGCGCCTGGGCGACCATCCTCGACTCGAACGTGACGACACTGATCGCCGGCGTGGCGCTGCTGGCCTTCGGATCCGGTCCGGTGCGCGGCTTCGCGATCGTGCACTGCCTGGGCATCCTGACCTCGATGTTCTCTGCGGTGATGTTCTCTCGCGGCCTGGTCAATCTCTGGTACGGCCGCCAGAAGAAGCTCAGGAACGTGTCGATCGGCCAGGTGTGGAAACCAGCGCCCGGCGCCGGCAGCGAACCGGCCGCCAAGGCCTGAGGGGGGCCGACCATGGAATTCTTCCGCATCCGCCGCGATATCCCGTTCATGCGCCACGCGTTGGTGCTGAACGTCATTTCGGCCGTGACCTTCCTCGCCGCGGTGTTCTTCATCGCCACGCGCGGCCTGCACCTGTCGATCGAGTTCACCGGCGGCACCGTCATCGAGGTCGCCTACCCTCAGGCGGCCCCTCTGGAAAAGGTGCGTGCCAGCGTCGACGCGCTGAATTTCGGCGAGGCTCAGGTGCAGAACTTCGGCACCTCCCGCGACGTGCTGATCCGCCTGCCGGTGCGCGGCGACGTCAAGCAGGCCGACGTGGTCGGCCGTGTCTTCGGCGCCTTGTGCCAGGCCGAGGGAGCCAGCACCAGCTCGGTACAGCTGACCACCGACAAGGGCGAGTCGGTCAGCAAGGTGGTCTGCGGCCAACCGGGGGCCGAGCCGCTAACGCTGCAACGCAGCGAATTCGTCGGACCATCGGTCGGCTCCGAACTCGCACGAGACGGCGCCTACGCGCTGCTGGCCACCGTGATCGGCATCATGCTGTACCTCGCCGTACGTTTCGAGTGGAAATTCTCGGTGGCGGGCATCCTGGCCAACCTGCACGACGTGGTCATCATCGTCGGTTTCTTCGCCTTCTTCCAGTGGGAGTTCTCGCTGGCCGTGCTGGCGGCCGTGCTGGCGGTGCTGGGCTACTCGGTGAACGAGTCGGTGGTCATCTTCGACCGTGTTCGCGAGGCCTTCCGGAAGTTCCGCAAGCTGAGTCCGCGCGAGGTCATCGACCACGCCATCACCAGCACCATCAGCCGCACAATCATCACCCACGGCAGCACGCTGATGATGGTGGTGTCGATGTACATCTTCGGCGGCGCAACGTTGCACTATTTCGCGCTGGCGCTGATGATCGGCATCCTGTTCGGGATCTACTCCTCCGTGTTCGTCGCCGCCGCGATCGCGATGTGGTTGGGCGTGAAGCGTGAAGACTTGGTGCGACAGGGCCCCAAGGAAACCGATCCGGACGACCCGAACGCCGGGGCCGTGGTGTAGAGTCCTTCCGAGTCCTCCCAGCGAGCCCCGAGCCCCACCCCATCCAATGGCGATGACGCCCGCGACCCAGTCCGCGCTGGCCCAGCAGGCCCGGCGTGCCTATGTCGAAGGGACGTTGCGTGGTCTGCCCGGGGTGGTAGAGGCGGTGGAGCGCGGCGCCAAGGCGCTGGCCGGGCAAACGGCGGAGCCGTCGGTGGCGATGAAGCGGCGCGACGTCGTCCTCGATCTGCAGAAGGCGGCGCCGTTCTGGCAGCAGGGCATGATCACGATGCTGCGCAGTGCCTTGAACAGCGGCATGGTGTCGGCCTCGCGGCCCGGCGATCTGCCGAGCCCGTCCAACCGCAGCGCGGCGCTGAGCCTGGTCGACGACGACACGATCGAGCACGAGATTCTCAGCTCGCGCCTCGCCCTGGCGATGATGGACCGGGCCTCGTGGGAGTTCAGTGACCTGCGCTCGCGCATCGGCCAGCTCGAGAAGCGCGAGGACATGGATCCGAACGACGCCTTCCGTCCCCATGTGCTGGCGCGCATTGCCACTGCCTCATGGCGCGCGGCGGGGCTGAGTCTGGACACCTGGCGACTGCTGCAAACGGTGCTGCACGAAGAGTTTGCGCAATTCGTCGAGGAGGGTTACCACGAGATCAACACCTGGCTCGTGCAGCGCCGCGTGATGCCCGAGGTCGATCTGCGGCCGTACATCAGGCGGTCGACCAACTCGGCCTGGGTCGGTTCGGTCGTCTCTGGCGTCCACACCATGCCTGGAGCGACCACCTCGGGCCAAGGTCGCATGGGCGTGGGCGACGAGACTCGGCTGATGACGCGCGCCGGCCCCCTCGCGCGCGGCATCGACCACGCCGAAGCGGTGCTCGGGCGGCTGAACAAGCTGATCGGCCGCCAGTTGCCGGAGTTCGTCGCCACGCAGCAGGTAGGCACACCCGCCTCGCCAGCGCTGCGTGCGGCAATCTCCGAGGCCCAGCAGGGCATCGCGCGGAGGCTGGTCCAGGCCGGAGCTGCCGCGGCCGATGTGGGGGCAGTCAGCACCCCGGCGATGCTGGAGGAACTGCACCAGCGCAAGCAGGCCCTGAAGCAGGCGGCGGCCACGCCGGTCGAGCGCGCCACCATCGAGATCGTGGCGCTGCTGTTCCAGAGCATCCTCACCGAGGAGCGCATACCCGCCGCGGTGCGCGTGTGGTTCGCGCGGCTGCAGATGCCCGTGCTGCGCGTGGCGGTCAGCGAGCCCGACTTCTTCGCCACCGTGGACCACCCGGCGCGCAAGCTGATCGACCGCATGGGCGCCTGCGTGATGGGCTTCGACGCCACCGGCCGCGCCGTCGCGGACCTGCTCGAGAAGGAGATCAAGCGCGTCGTGCAGGTGGTCGAGGCCTACCCGGACACCGGTCGCCGCGTCTTCCAGACCGTGCTGACCGAGTTCGAGAAGTTTCTCGAGCATTACTTCAAGGACGCCAACGAGGCCTCGCGCAAGGGCGTGTCGCTCGCCCAGCAGGTCGAGCAGCGCGAGACGATGGCAATCCAGTACACCATCGAACTGCGCAAGATGCTCAACGAGGTACCCGTGCAGGAGGGCGTGCGCGAGTTCCTCTTCCAGGTCTGGGCCGACGTGCTGGCGATGACCGCGGTGAAGTCCGGCGGCGCGCAGAGCGAGCAGACGAAGGCGATGAAGCGCGCCGCGGCCGATCTGATCTGGTCGGCCAGCGCCAAGGTCTCCCGCGAGGAGCGCGCCGAGGTCATTCGTAGGCTGCCGCCGCTGCTGAAGACGCTGCGCGAAGGCATGGAGCATGCCGGCGTGCCGGTCGAGAAGCAGGACGAGCACATCCAGAAGCTGAACAACTCGCTGGCCGCGGCCTTTACCGCCAAGGCGGCAGTGATTCCGCACGAGCGGCTCGAGGAGCTGATGGGCCGGCTCGAGACGCTGGAGGAACTGCTGCCCGAAGCCGCTGACGTCGAGATCGACGAGTCGATGGTGCTGGATCTGTCCGGCCACGAGAGCTCCGAGCTCGAGGTGGTGGGCGAGGGCGGCTCGATGCCAACGCCGGCGATGCTCGCCTGGGCGCGCGAGCTGCAGGTCGGCAGCTGGTACATGCTCGACTACCGCGGCCGCAACGAACAGGTGCAGCTCGCCTGGCAGGGCCTGCGCAAGCAGCTCACGCTGTTCGTCTCGCCGCAGGGCCGCGGGATCCTCTTCCAGCAGCACCGCCTGGCGGCGTTCCTGCAGGCGGGCCTGCTGGTGCCGGCGCAGGAGGAGTCTCTCACGGTGAAGGCCACGCGCAGTGCGCTGGCCAAGCTCGACGTCGACCCGAGCCGACTGTTGAACTGACGCGAGTCAGTGGATCAGCCGCTCTTCCGGCGCGACGAACAACTCGTCGAGGATGAGCGCGTCGGGCTCTTCGCCCAGGCTCCAGAAGACCATCAGCACGATGATCTTCAGATCCTCGAGATCGATCGGGCCGCCGCTGATCACGCTGGCGCGGTCGATGACCATCTCGCGCATCGGCGGGGGCAGCACGCCGGCGGACTCGAGGAAGCTGATGAAGCCGATCGACTCTTCGCCGAGATGCTCCTGCTCCTGCGACGAGAAGACGCGCAACGCACCGGCGCCCTGATCGCCGACATAGGACTCCGAGGCTGTCGCCAGCCCGTCGAGCCAGCGAAGCGCTTCCTGGATCTCGTCCGACTCGAAGCCCACCGACGACAGCTTGCGGGTCAGCTGATCATGGTCGGGACACGCATCGGGCCGCCAGTAGTTTTCGTACAGGTACACGAGCACGTCGAACATCGGCTCACTATACCCCAGCGATACCCGATGGGGGCGTGAAGTTTGGCGAAGCCCCAACCCTCGGCTGGTTCATCCCCGGCCGAGGCGCTGGAAGCGCTGGCCGGGCAGGCGGGCGACACGTCCGGCGAGCTCGAGATCGAGCAGGCGGGCGTTCAGCTCGGCGGCGCTCCAGCCGGTGCGTGCCACCAGCTCATCCAGTCCGATGGGATCGTGGCCCATGGCCTCGAGCAGCGGGTGCGCTGGTCCGGCATCGATCGCCGGTGCCGGCACCGACGCGGCCATGCCCAGTTCCTCCATCACGTCCTGGGCCGTCTCGACCAGTTTGGCGCCCTGCTTGATGAGAGCGTGGCAGCCGCGGGACTGGGGCGCATGGATCGAGCCTGGGATGGCGAACACCTCCCGCCCGGCCTCCACGGCCAGCCGCGCCGTGATCAGCGAGCCGGATTGCAGGTTCGCCTCCACCACCAGGGTGCCGCGCGTGAGGCCCGCGATGATGCGGTTGCGTTGCGGGAAGTGGGGCGGTAGTGGCGGCGTGCCAAGCGCGTATTCGCCGACGATCAGGCCGCGCTCGGCGACTCGCCTGGCCAGTTCAGCGTGTCGCCGCGGATAGACCTGGTCCAGCCCCGTCCCGACCACCGCCACTGTGCTGCCCGTGGTGTCGATCGCGCCTGCATGGGCTGCACCGTCGATGCCCAGCGCCAGCCCGGAGACGATCGTCAGACCTGCGTTGCCGAGCTGTGCCGCGAATGCGCCCGCATCAAGTCGGCCCTGGGGGGTCGCGTGGCGGCTGCCCACGATGGCGAGCGAGTCGGCACGCAACAACTCGACGCGGCCGATCGCGTAAATCAGCAGCGGAGGGTCGGCTGTCTGCAGCAGCATGGCCGGGTAATCCGGGTCGCCAAGTGTCACGATGTGCCGTGGCGGTCCTCCGTCGGCGCGCAACCAGGCCAGGGTGTCCCGCAGCAGTCCGGCCTGTCCCAGGGCGGGCTCGGCCAGCGCCCTCGCGGCCGCGCCGCCGACCACCGTGGTGCGCGCCGCAACGCCGGCACGGAACACGGCCTGCGGCGACCCGAAGGCGGCCAGCAGGCGGCGTGCGGCCGCGCGGCCGACGTCCGGGGTCTCGAGCAGCCGCAGCCAGGCGGCGAGTTCGTCCGCGTCGCAGTCGCGGCCGTGCATGTCAGCCGGTCAACGCGACACGGCCAGGTTGGTCAGGGCTGGGTGAAGCGGTCGCCCGCCTTCACCGGGTTCTGCACCGAGAGAATCAGCGCATAGGACATGCGGTCGAACACCCGGAACACGAACAGCATGCCGTGGCGCTCGTCGGGCAGCTTGATCGTCGGGCGCGACGGATCCGTCTTGTCGATGATGCGCGCCCCGTCGCTCCACAACGCGAGCACGTGGCCGCGCTCCATGCCGTCGGCCGCACCCTTGTTCAGCGAGACGATCTGGTTCTGGCCGGCAGTCAGGCTGTCGCCGTAGATCGAAACGATCTGGCCGGCGATCGGGCTTTGCGGAGCATGCGGCGCGTAATTGCTGAACTCGCGCTCGGGCGCGGGTGCCAGTCGGTCGCCGACGCCGGCTTCCTGTTTGGCGGCCGTGACGCTGAAGGTGGCCGGGATGATTTCCGGCTTGCCGTCGGCTCCGGTGCGCGTCTCGCCCGGTCGCACATACTCCGCCGCGCCGACATAGGTGGCCTCGTAGCCGAGCACTTCCTTCGTGGTCGGATCGCGCAATGCCTTGGGCTCGCGGAAGATGCGGAATTCGCGCTGTGGCGCGACCTCTCCGCGCACGTAGGCCGTTTCGCCCTTGCCGAGGATGACGCGGCCCTCCTGCGTGCCGACGATGCGTGGCGCGGTGGCCAGTTCGTTGGCCTGGAAGATCACCGCCTCGTTGAGGAAGGGCTCGATCAAGTGGAACGGGATGGACGGGATCGCACCGTCGCCCAGCGCCGAGGCGCGCACCCGAGGCGACAGCTTCACCGTCCCGTCGGGGCCGAGCTGCTGGCCCAGGCGAAGCCGCGCGCGACCATCGGTCTTGTCGAGGAAGAGGATCTGGCCAGGGTAGATCAGGTGCGGATTGCGGATCTGCTCGAGGTTCATGCCCCACAGCTCCGGCCAGCGCCACGGCGAGCGCAGGAACAGGCTGGAGATGTCCCACAGGGTGTCGCCCCGTTTCACGGTGTAGGTGTCGGGGGCGTTGAGGGCCAGCTCCGACAGCGGTACCCCCGCTTGCGCCACCTGCTGGGCAGTGCTTCGCTGCTTGGGTGTGATGGGGTAGTTGACGGCTGACGCCGACACGGCGAACAGCATGGCGCCGACGGCCGTCCCGAGCGCAGCGGCCCGGCGGGCAGGGGAGACAATAGGCTGGCGACGCATCATGGGGTCGGTTCTCCGGCAGCGCGATCAGAAACCATCGCGCTCTAGGGTTGCTGAGCCGAACGCTCCGAGCCCGGCCCGCATTCGGCGAAAATGCTCATACAGTTTCGAAGATTCTGCCTCTAAACCCTTGATATCGCAACGAAACTGGGGCGCGGCGGGGCGAGGTGTGAGGCCTGTCACGGACCGTCTCGTTGCGCGCACTCCACAAGCGCTTCCGGCAGAATCGACTGGATACAAATGGCCCGACTGAACATCCTCCGCTATCCCGATCCGCGCCTGCACACCGTCGCCAAGCCGGTGGCCCAGGTCGACGAGCGCATCCGGCGCCTGGTCGACGACATGCTCGAGACCATGTACGAGGCCGAAGGCGTCGGCCTGGCGGCGACGCAGGTCGACGTGCACGAGCGCGTGATCGTCATCGACACCTCCGAGGGTCGCGACGAGCCCCGCGTTCTGATCAATCCCGAACTGGTCTGGCGCAGCGAAGAGATGCACGTCGGCGACGAAGGCTGCCTGTCGGTGCCGGCCATCTACGACAAGGTGAAGCGCCACGCGCGCGTGCGCGTGCGAGCGCTGAACCGCGGCGGCGAAAGCCACGAGTTCGACGCCGAGGGCTTGCTGTCGGTGTGCGTGCAGCACGAGATGGATCACCTGCTCGGCAAAGTGTTCGTCGAATACCTCAGCCCGCTCAAGCGCGACCGCATCAAGACCAAGATGCTGAAGAAGGCGCGCGACGAGGCGAGTTCCTGAGCGGCTGGCACTGCGCATGCGCGTCGTCTTCGCCGGCACGCCGGAGTTCGCTGCCATCGCACTCGAGCGGCTGCATGCCGCGGGCTTCGAGATTGCGCTGGTGCTCACCCAGCCGGACCGCCCCGCCGGACGGGGCATGAAGCTGCAGGCTTCGCCGGTGAAGGCATTCGCAGTCTCGAAGGGGATCGACGTGGCGCAGCCGCGCGGACTGAAGCTCGACGGCAAGTTCGCCGACGATGCCGCCGCTGCCCGCGCGGCGCTGCTCGCCGCGAAGCCCGACGTGATCGTGGTGGCCGCCTACGGACTGATCCTGCCGTCCTGGGTGCTGGAACTGCCGCGCCTGGGCTGCCTGAACATCCATGCCTCGCTGCTGCCGCGCTGGCGCGGCGCCGCGCCGATCCACCGCGCCATCGAGGCCGGCGACGCTGAAACAGGCATCACCATCATGCAGATGGACGCCGGGCTGGACACCGGCGACATGCTGCTCGTCGAGCACATGCTGATCGCAGCGGGCGACACCACCGCGACGCTGCACGACCGCCTGGCCGAACTGGGCGGGCGGCTGATCGTCGAGGCCCTGGAACTCGCATCCTGCGGCGGCCTGAAGCCAGTGCCGCAGCCGGCGCAGGGCGCGACCTACGCGCACAAGATCGACAAGGCCGAGGCGGCGATCGACTGGGGCCAACCGGCCGCGGTCATCGAGCGCCGCCTGCGCGCCTTCGATCCCTTCCCGGGCGCGACCGGCGTGCTCGCCGGCGAGACGTTGAAGATCTGGCGTGCCGAGCCCTGCACGGGCCGCGGCCGGCCGGGACTGGTGACCAGCGTCGGGGAGACCGGCATCGAGGTCGCCTGCGGGGAGGGCGCACTGCGCCTGACGGAACTGCAGCGCCCGGGAGGCAGGCGCCTTCTGGCCGCCGCCTTCCTGGCAGGACACCCGGTGGCAGAGGGTGCGTCCTTCGAGACGGGCGCCGATTGAACTCCGCGGCCGCGGCCGCATCTACGGCAGTGCTGATTCACGAGGACCCCGCAACATGTTCAATCTGATGAAGACGGCCATCCTGATGGCGGCCATCACGGCACTGTTCATGGCCATCGGCTCGTTCATGGGCGGACGGACCGGGATGATGGTGGCCCTGGTCGTGGCCCTGGGCATGAACTTCTTCAGCTACTGGTTCTCGGACAAGCTGGTGCTGAAGATGTACAACGCGCGCGAGGTCGACGCGAGTTCGGCGCCGCAGTTC
This sequence comes from uncultured Piscinibacter sp., assembly GCF_937952055.1. Classification (GTDB taxonomy): domain Bacteria; phylum Pseudomonadota; class Gammaproteobacteria; order Burkholderiales; family Burkholderiaceae_C; genus Piscinibacter. The sequence continues at coordinate 32,755 of NZ_CALFYO010000011.1, read as the reverse complement.
TACCGCATGGTGCAGGAGCTGGCGCAGCGCGCGGAGCTGCCGATGCCACGCGTCTACGTCATCGACGAGGACGCGCCCAACGCCTTCGCCACCGGGCGGAACCCGCAAAACGCCGCCGTGGCGGCCACCACCGGCATCATGCGCGTGCTCAGTGAACGCGAATTGCGCGGCGTGATGGCCCACGAGTTGTCGCACGTGAAGCACCGCGACATCCTCATCAGCACGGTCAGCGCGACGATGGCCGGTGCGATCTCGATGCTCGCCAACTTCGCGATGATCTTCGGTGGCCGCGACAGCGAAGGCCGGCCGGGCAACCCGATCGTCGGCCTGCTGGTGATGCTGCTCGCGCCGCTGGCGGCCAGCCTGATCCAGATGGCGATCAGCCGCGCCCGGGAGTTCGAGGCCGACCGCGGGGGCGCCGAGATCTCCGGCGACCCGCGTGCGCTCGCCTCGGCGCTGGAGAAGATCCACGCCTACGCACGCGGCATCCCGATGGCGGCGGCCGAGCGTCATCCCGAGACGGCGCAGATGATGATCATGAACCCGCTGTCCGGCGGCGGCCTGCGTGGCCTGTTCTCCACCCACCCGGCGACCGAAGAGCGCGTGCAGCGTCTGCTGGCGATGGCCGGCAACATGCGCTGAGGCCGGGCACGGCGCTCAAGTCGGCGCCGCGACGGTCGAAACAGCGGTCAGTTCCCCACCGGGCCCGACCGCCATGAAACGCCACCTCGCCCTGTTGCTGCTCGCCCTCGTCGCTGGCTGCGACATGCTGGGCATCGAGTCGCCGGAGAAGATCGCGGCCAACCGCGAGGCCGACGGCAAGGCCATCGGCGGCGCCTGCCGGAACGCCGGCCGCGCGATCGAGGACTGCTACGCGCTGAACAAGAAGGCCGAGCGCGCCGCGGTGTTCGCCGGCTGGCGCGAGATGAACGATTACATGCGCGAGAACCAGCTGGAGGAAGGCGCGCCGGTGGCCGGCGCTCCGGTCAAGCCGGCGGCCGAGGAGGAACTCGAGCCGGAGGCCGAGAAGCGCACCGCCAAGGGCGCCGAGACCAGGGCCAGGGGCAAGCAGAAGGCGCGCGAGTCCTGACCCGTCCCACGCCGCTCGGCGCCGTTCGAGCGACGACAATGCGAGCATGATCTCGCTGCGTGCACTCCGTCACGACCCCCACTTCCGCCGCGGCGCACGCGACATGCTCGACTTCGCGCCGGGTATCGCCGCCTGGGGTCTCGTCACCGGCGTGGCGATGGCCAAGAGTGGCCTGTCGCTGCCGCTCGCGGTGCTGATGTCGCTGACAGTCTATGCGGGCAGTGCGCAACTCGCATCGCTGCCGCTGCTGGCCAGCGGCGCGCCGATGTGGGTGATCTGGGCAGCTGCCTTTTGCGTCAACCTGCGCTTCGTCATCTTCAGCTCGCAGTGGCGCGTGCACCTGGGCCACCTGCCGCGCGGGCGACGGCTCACCATCGGCTACCTGCTTGCCGATCTGAACCTGATCGCCTTCCAGCGCGCCTGGCCGGGCGGCAAGCGTGAGCCGGGGCAGGTGCGCTACATCGTCGGCGGCATCGCGACGATCTGGCTGACCTGGCAACTCCCTTCGCTGCTGGGCATCTTCCTCTCCGAGGCGATTCCGACGCAGTGGGGCCTGGGCTTCGCCGGCACGCTGGCCATGCTCGGCCTGACCTACGGGCTGATGAAGGACCGCAGCACCTGGACGGCCGCCGCGGTGGCCGGCGCCGCCGCGGTGGCCGCCTATTCGCTGCCGCTCAAGCTGAACATCGTCGTGGCGATCGCTGCGGCGGTGGCGGCCGGCCTGATGATGGAACAGGCCGATCGGGCGCATCGCAAGCTTCGGGGTGGCGCATGAGCGACGGCTGGGCCGCCGTGCTGGCGATCCTCGGCTTGGCCGTGGTGACCGCGGTCACGCGCAACTTCTTCCTTTTTCCGGAGCGGGAGGTCAAGATCCCGCCCTGGCTGCAACGAGGCCTGAAGGTGGCGCCGCTCGCCGCGCTGGCGGCGGTCGTGGTCCCGGAGGTGATCATGACCCGTGGAGCGTTGATATCCACCTGGCAGGACGCCCGGCTTCCCGCCGTCCTCGCCGCATCCTTGTATTACCTGTGGCGCCCGGGCGTGCTCGGTCCGCTGCTCGCCGGTCTGGCCGTGTTCCTGCCACTGCGATGGTGGTGGGGATGGTGAGCAGCGACGCGCCCGTCAAAGTCGAACCGGGTTCGTAACCAGGTTACCTTATCATCAACACTTGAGTTTCATCATGAACGTTCTGCGTTTCACCGACCTGATCGCCGCCGGCAAGGTGTCCGGCCAACGTGTCTTCATCCGCGCCGACCTCAACGTGCCCCAGGACGATGCGGGCCGCATCACCGAGGACACGCGCATCCGCGCCAGCGTGCCCTGCATCGAGCAGGCCCTGAAGGCCGGCGCGGCGGTCATGGTCACCTCGCACCTGGGCCGTCCGACCGAGGGTGAGTTCAAGCCGGAGGATTCGCTCGCGCCGGTGGCCGCGCGCCTTGGCGAGTTGCTCGGCCGCGAGGTCAAGCTGGTGTCGAACTGGGTCGATGGCGTGACCGTCGCACCCGGCCAGGTGGTGATGTTGGAGAACTGCCGCCTCAACAAGGGCGAGAAGAAGAACAACGAGGAGCTGGCCAGGAAGATGGCCGCGCTGTGCGACATCTTCGTGCATGACGCCTTCGGCACCGCGCACCGCGCCGAAGCCTCGACCTACGGCATCGCGCAGTTCGCCAAGGTCGCCTGTGCCGGCCCGCTGCTGGCCGCCGAGATCGATGCCATCTCCAAGGCGCTGGCCAACCCAAAGAGGCCGCTGGTGGCGATCGTCGCGGGCTCGAAGGTCTCGACCAAGCTGACCATCCTGCAGAGCCTGGCCAAGAACGTCGATCAGCTGATCGTCGGTGGCGGCATCGCCAACACCTTCATGCTGGCCTCGGGCCTGCCGATCGGCAACAGCCTGGTGGAGAAGGACCTGGTGAACGACGCCAAGTCGGTGATCGAGGCGATGAAGGCGCGTGGCGCCGCCGTGCCGATTCCCGTCGACGTGGTGGTGGCCAAGGAGTTCAAGGCCGATGCGAAAGCGACGGTGAAGGCGGCCGAGGACGTCGAAGCCGACGATCTCATCCTCGACATCGGTCCGCAGACCGCCGCGCAGCTCGCTGCGCAGCTGAAGGCCGCCGGCACGATCGTCTGGAACGGCCCGGTGGGCGTGTTCGAGTTCGACGCCTTCTCCAAGGGCACGGAAGCGATCGCCCGCGCCATTGCCGAGAGCAGCGCCTTCAGCATCGCCGGCGGCGGCGACACGCTCGCCGCCATCGCCAAGTACGGCATCGAGAAGCAGGTGGGCTACATCTCCACCGGCGGCGGTGCCTTCCTCGAGGTGCTGGAGGGCAAGACGCTGCCGGCCTTCGAGATCCTCGCCAAGCGCGCGCAGGCATGACAGTCATGCCGGCAACCAGGGGTCGGCGCGCCATGGCACTTCGATAATTCCCCGACCCCATCCTCGGAGACCCCATGCCCCGCGCCACCAAGATCGTCGCCACCCTCGGCCCCGCCTCCAGTTCGCCCGACGTGCTGGAGCGCATGCTGCGCGCGGGCGTCGACGTGGTGCGCCTGAACTTCTCGCACGGCAAGGCGCAGGACCACATCGACCGTGCGGCGTTGGTGCGCGAGGTGGCGGCGCGTGCCGGCAAGGAAGTGGCGATCATGGCCGACCTGCAGGGGCCGAAGATCCGCGTCGGCAAGTTCGACGGCGGCTCGACGCTCCTGCAGGCCGGGCAGCACTTCATCCTCGACGGCGCCACCACCGAGCTGGGCAACAACGAGCGCGTGGGCCTGGACTACAAGGACCTGCCGCGCGACGTGAAGCCGGGCGACACGTTGCTGCTCAACGACGGCCTGCTCAAGCTGACGGTCGACGCGGTGCGCGGCGAGGAGGTGCACACCACCGTCGTGATCGGCGGGGAGTTGTCCAACAACAAGGGCATCAACAAGGCCGGCGGCGGCCTGACCGCACCGGCGCTCACCGCCAAGGACATGGAGGACATCAGGACCGCGATGGCCTTCCAGTGCGAGTACCTGGCGGTGAGCTTTCCGAAGAACGCCACCGACATGGAGATGGCCCGACAACTCGCCAACGTGGCCGGCGAGCCCTGGCGCCACAAGCCGGCCTTGATCGCCAAGATCGAGCGCAGCGAGGCGGTCCCCGTGCTCGACCAGATCCTCAAGGCGAGCGACGGCATCATGGTGGCGCGCGGCGACCTGGCGGTAGAGGTCGGCAACGCCGCGGTGCCGGCCCTGCAGAAGCGCATGATCCGCATGGCGCGTGAGATGGACAAGGTGGTGATCACCGCGACGCAGATGATGGAGTCGATGATCGTCAACCCGGTGCCCACGCGCGCCGAGGTGAGCGACGTGGCCAACGCGGTGCTCGACGGCACCGACGCGGTGATGCTCAGCGCCGAGACCGCCGCCGGCAAGTATCCGGTGGAGACGATCACGCAGATGGCGGCGATTGCGCTGGAGGCGGAAGCGGCCGAGGACGTGTCGATCGAGACCGACTTCACCAACAAGAAGTTCGGTCGCATCGACCAGTCGATCGCCATGGGCGCGCTGTTCACCGCACACCACCTCGGCTGCAAGGCCATCCTCGCCTTGACGGAATCGGGCTCGACGGCGTTGTGGATGAGCCGGCACAACGTCAAGGTGCCGATCTATGGCCTGACCACGCAGCTCGTCTCTCAACGCAAGATGACGCTGTACCGCAACGTGCGGCCGCTGCTGATGCCTGTGTTCGACGACCGCGACACCGCGCTGACCGCCGCCGAAAAACTGCTCGTCGAGCGCGGCGTGCTGCGCCCCGGCGACACTTACGCGATCACCTGCGGCGAGCCGATGGGCTACCCCGGCGGCACGAACATGCTCAAGGTGTGCCGGGTCGGCTGATGACCGCCACGCTGACCCTGGCCGATGTGGAGGCCGCTGCGCAACGTCTGCGCGGCGAGGTGGTCGATACGCCCTGCCTCGCCTCGCGCACGCTGTCGGCGCTGACCGGCTGCGAGGTCTACCTCAAGTTCGAGAACCTGCAGTTCACCGCCTCCTTCAAGGAGCGCGGTGCGCTCAACAAGATGGCCCAGCTCGGGCAGGCCGAGCGCGCGGCGGGCGTGCTGGCGGTGTCGGCCGGCAACCATGCCCAGGGGGTGGCCTACCACGCCCAGCGCATGGGCATCCCCGCCACCATCGTCATGCCGCGCTTCGCGCCGGCGGTGAAGGTGGAGAACACGCGGCGCTTCGGCGCCACCGTGGTGCTGGAGGGCGACACCTTCGACGATGCGCGTGCCTATGGCCTCGCGATGGCTCGCGAGCGTGGCTACACGGTCGTGCACCCCTACGACGACTTCGACGTCGCGGCCGGGCAGGGCACGATCGCGCTGGAGATGCTCGCGGCGCAGCCGCAGATCGACACGCTGGTGGTGGCGATCGGTGGGGGTGGCTTGATCTCGGGTGTGGCCACCGCTGCCAAGGCGCTGAGGCCCGGCATCGAGGTCGTCGGCGTGCAGACCGAGCGCTTCCCGGCGGTGTGGAACGCGATCCGTGGCGAGCACCGCGAATGCGGCCAGGCGACCATTGCCGATGGCATTGCCGTCAAAACTCCGGGCGCGTTGACGCTGCCGATCATCAGGGAGCGCGTCGACGACGTGCTGCTCGTCGGCGAGGACGACATCGAGCAGGCCATCCTGACGCTGCTCGAGATCGAGAAGACCGTGGTGGAAGGCGCCGGCGGCGTGGGCCTCGCCGCGCTGATGAAGCACCGCGAGCGCTTCGCAGGGCGCAAGGTCGGCCTGGTGTTGAGCGGCGGCAACATCGAGCCCTTGGTGCTGGCCGAGATCATTCAGCGCGGCATGGTCAAGTCGGGGCGACTCGCGAGGCTGCGCATCGACGTGCGCGACGTGCCGGGCGCGCTGGCCGACGTCGCCACGCTGCTGGGCAGGCTGGGGGCCAACATCGACGAGGTGCAGCACCAGCGCGCCTTCAGTTCGCTGTCGGTCGAGCGGGCGCAGATCGAGGTGGTGGTGCAGACGCGCGGCGTCGAGCACATCGCGCAGATCCTCGCGGCAATGCGCGAGCAGGGCTACCGGGCCGAGCGCGTCGGTTGACGCGGCTCAAGCCGCCGCCCGGCCGGCCGGCGGAGCATGGGGCTTGGTTCCGACCGGGAGATCCGCATGACGAGCGCACCGACGAGCTGCATTCGCTGGTTCCGTGAACTGTCGCTGGCCGACCTGCCGCTGGTCGGTGGCAAGAATGCCTCGCTGGGCGAGATGTTCCGCGAGCTCGTTCCGCTGGGCGTGCGCATTCCCGACGGCTTCGCGGTGACCGCGGAGGCGTACCGCGACGCGCTCGACGAGTCCGACGCCTGGGTCGAGCTGCACCGCGCGCTCGACGGGCTCGACAAGACCGACGTGAAGGCGCTGGCCCGCGCCGGCAAGCGCTGCCGCGAGATCGTCTACGGCGCGCCCATGCCCAAGCACGTGGAGACGACGATCCGCGAAGCCTGGCGGGAGATGACCTCCCGCTATGGCGAAGACCTCAGCGTGGCGGTGCGCAGCTCGGCCACTGCCGAGGACCTGCCCAGCGCCAGCTTCGCCGGGCAGCACGACACCTACCTCAACATCCAGGGCGAGGAGGTGCTGCTGGATGCGGTGAAGCGCTGCCAGGCCTCGCTGTTCACCGACCGCGCGATCTCCTACCGCATCGACAACGGCTTCGACCACTTCAAGGTGTTCCTGTCGGTGGCGGTGATGCAGATGGTGCGCAGCGACCTCGCCTCCAGCGGGGTGATGTTCAGCATCGACACCGAGTCGGGCCACCCCGACATGGTGTTCATCACTGCCGCCTGGGGTCTCGGCGAGAACGTGGTGCAGGGAGCGGTCGACCCGGATGAGTTCTACGTGCACAAGCCCACCTACAAACAGGGTTTCCGCAGCGTGCTGCGCCGCACGCTCGGCGACAAGCAGGTGCAGATGGTCTACGCGAGCGGCCGCACGCGCGAGCCGGTGGTGAACCGGCCGACGCCGAGGGCCGACCGCGCGCGTTTCTGCCTGTCGGATGCCGACGTGCTCGAGCTGGCCGGCGCAGCGATCAAGATCGAGGACCACTACGGGCGCGGCATGGACATCGAATGGGCCAAGGACGGCCCCGAGGGGCCGCTGTACATCGTGCAGGCGCGGCCGGAGACGGCGGTGTCGCAGCGCAAGGCCAACCAGATCGAGGAGTTCGTGCTCGACGGCCAGGGCACGGTGAAGGCGCGGGGGCGCGCGGTGGGCTCGCGCATCGCCACGGGCGCAGTGCGCTTGGTGGCCGACGCTCGCCACTTGGCCGAGTTCAGGCCGGGCGAGGTGCTCGTTGCCGACACCACCACGCCCGATTGGGAGCCGGTGATGAAGACCGCGGCGGCCATCGTCACCAACCGTGGCGGACGCACCTGCCATGCGGCGATCGTGGCGCGGGAGCTTGGCATTCCGGCGGTGGTCGGCGCGGAACACGCGACGACGGCGCTGGCCGACGGCGAGCGTGTCACCGTGTCCTGCGCGGAAGGCGCGATGGGCAGGGTCTACGACGGCGAGGTGCCGTTCCATCGCGAGGTGAGCGACATCACCGGCCTGAAGAAGCCGCTCACGGAGATCATGGTCAACCTCGGCAACCCGGAACTGGCCTTCCAGACCAGCTTGTTGCCCTGCGACGGCGTCGGGCTGGCACGCATGGAGTTCGTCATCAACGAACACATCAAGGTGCACCCGATGGCGGTGCTGCACCCCGAGCGCATCGCCGACGACAAGGAGCGCGCGCAGGTGCTCTCGCTCGTCGCCGGCTACCGCGACGGTGCCAGCTACTTCATCGAGCGGCTCGCCGAGGGCATCGGCACCATTGCCGCGGCCTTCTACCCGCGGCCGGTGATCGTGCGGCTGTCCGACTTCAAGAGCAACGAGTACGCCGCGCTGGTGGGCGGACGTGCCTTCGAGCCGCACGAAGAGAACCCGATGATCGGTTTCCGCGGCGCGGCGCGCTACATCCACCCGGCCTATGCCGAAGGCTTCGCGCTCGAGTGCAAGGCCCTCAAGCGCGTGCGCGACGAGATGGGCCTGACCAACCTGAAGGTGATGGTGCCGTTCTGTCGGCGCCTCGACGAGGCGCGGCGCGTGCTCGACGCGATGGCCAGCCACGGCCTCGGCCGCGGCGTGAACGGTCTGCAGGTCTACGTGATGTGCGAGATCCCGAACAACGTGCTGCTCATCGACGAGTTCTCGCAGCTTTTCGACGGCTTCTCGATCGGCTCGAACGACCTGACGCAGCTGACCCTCGGGGTCGACCGCGACAGCGCGATCGTCGCCGAGTCCTTCGACGAGCGCGACCCGGGCATGCTGAAGATGCTCAGGCTCGCCGTCGAGGGCGCAAAGCGCAACGGCCGGCACAGCGGCATCTGCGGCCAGGCGCCGTCGGATCACCCTGAGATCGCGAAGTACCTCGTCGAGCTCGGCATCGACAGCATCAGCCTGACGCCCGATACCGTCTTGCGCACGATGCGCGCACTGGCCGAGATCGAGGCGACAAGACGCTGAGCGCTGCGCGGGTCATGCCGACCCGGCGCGCACGCTGTCGATCAGCGCGCGCACCCGCGGGGCCATGTTGACGGGCTCGAGCGCAACCTGCGGCTGGCTGCGCGCGAACACCCGGAACAGCTCGTCGGCGAAGCCGTGCCCGACCTCCTCGATGCCGCCGAAGTCGAGGCTCGCGTGGCGGAACTGCTGCAGGCGTTGCACCGCGCGGCGGCCCTGGGCGCGCGAATCGAGCGCGGTGCTGGAATACGCAGTGGTTGGCGTGCAGGTCCAGCACATCGGCGATGCGCGAGGTGAAGAAGAGGCCGCGGCCGCTGTGGCGCTGCGGCGCGCTGGTCAACTTGCCCTTGCTCAGTTCGAGCATCGCCGAGTCCGGGTCGTCGATGCGCAGAGACTGCGCCACGCGCTCGAACAGGCCGCAGCCGTCGTCGGAGATCAGCAGTTGCACGTGCGACGGGGTCTGGCGCATGGAGACGGTGACGCTGGTGCCGCCGCTGTGCTCGATCGCGTTGTTCAGCAGTTCGCCGAAGGCATGCTGGGCGAGGCGCGCCACCGGGGGCGGCAGCGCGAGCGCCGGCGCGAAGTCGCGCGACCAGGGCAGGTCCTCGGCCAGGCCGACGAGCGCGTAGCGCTGCACCACCTGGCGCAGCAGGCCCGGCGCGTAGTGCGGCCGGCGTGCCGGGCCGGTGCGCTGCAGCCACTGCGCGGCCACCAGGCGCGACGGGGTCCGCTGGGCCGTAAGGCGGCTGACCGACAGTCGCCGCATGAGATGGGTGGGCAGGTCGTCGGCATGGGCCAGCGCCGCCTGAGTGATCCAGGCGGTGACGGCGCTCAGGGCGATGCGGGTCATGGTGAGTCCTTGCGGGCGCGCTGCGCCTGCGACCGAGGTCTCAGTGTCGGACCGACCCGCTGCCCGGCGGCGCGAAAAAAGCCGGGCGAAGGCCGGCCACTTGAGCAGTTTGGTCGGCGGCCCGATCCCCTGGATGCAGGCATGTTGGAGCACAGGGGCGCGCACCCCGGCTGGCTAAAATGCACTGAGTTACCGCCAGGTTACCGGCGCCGGTGCGTGGCGAGCCGACCGATTCAACTCCGGAGAACGTCCATGCCTCTCGTCTCGATGCGCCAACTGCTCGACCATGCCGCCGAAAACGGCTACGGCATCCCCGCTTTCAACGTCAACAACCTGGAACAGGTGCAGGCGGTCATGAGCGCGGCCGACGAGGTGGGCGCGCCGGTGATCCTGCAGGCCAGCGCCGGCGCCCGCAAGTACGCCGGCGAGGCCTTCATCAAGCACCTGATCCAGGCAGCCGTCGAGGCGTATCCGCACATCCCGCTGGTGATGCACCAGGACCACGGCCAGAGCCCCGACGTCTGCAAGGGCGCGATCGACCTCGGCTTCAGCTCGGTGATGATGGACGGCTCGTTGCAGGCCGACGGCAAGACGATCGCGAGCTACGACTACAACATCGACGTGACGCGCAAGGTCGTCGACATGGCGCACAAGCTCGGCGTGACGGTCGAGGGCGAGCTCGGTTGCCTGGGTTCGCTGGAGACGATGAAGGGCGACAAGGAAGACGGCCACGGCACCGACGCGACGATGACCATGGAGCAGTTGCTCACCGACCCCGAGCAGGCCGCCGACTTCGTCAAGCGCACCCAGCTGGACGCGCTGGCGATCGCCATCGGCACCAGCCACGGCGCCTACAAGTTCACGCGCAAGCCCACCGGCGACATCCTGGCGATCGACCGCATCAAGGAGATCCACCGCCGCATCCCGAACACGCACCTGGTGATGCATGGCAGCTCCAGCGTGCCGCAGGACCTGCTGGAGCAGATTCGCCAGTACGGCGGCAGGATGAAGGAGACCTACGGCGTGCCGGTCGAGGAGATCCAGGAAGCCATCAAGCACGGCGTGCGCAAGATCAACATCGACACCGACATCCGCCTCGCGATGACCGGCGCGGTGCGCAAGTTCCTGGCCGAGAACCCGGAGAAGTTCGATGCCCGCGAGTGGCTCAAGCCGGCGCGCGAAGCTGCCAAGGCCATCTGCAAGGAGCGTTATCTGCAGTTCGGCTGCGAAAGCCAGGCCGCCAAGATCAAGGCGCAGTCCCTGAACGACGTGGCCCAGCGCTACACGCGTGGCGAGCTAGCGCAGACAGTGGTCTGAGCACGGTTTCGCTCCTGAGACGACCCGGCTTCGGCCGGGTTTTTTCATGGGGCCGCATTACTAGAATGCCCCGATCTCCCCCTGCAACGACGCACCCTTGTGCCGACGAAGGACTCCCCATGACCGCCGCCCTGCTCGAAAGCTCCCTCCATTCCCTGCCGCTGATCGCGCGGGGCAAGGTCCGCGACAACTACGCCGTGGGCAGAGACCGGCTGTTGATGGTGGCCACCGACAGGCTCAGTGCCTTCGACGTCGTCATGGGCCAGCCGATCCCGGGAAAGGGGGAGATGCTCACGCGCATGGCGCTGTTCTGGTTCGGCAAGCTGGGCCACATCGTGCCGAACCACCTCACGGGCGAGGATCCGGAAAGCGTGGTGGCGCCGGACGAGCGCGAGCAGGTGCGGGGGCGCTCGATGCTGGTCAAGCGGCTCAAGCCACTGCCGGTGGAGGCGGTGGTGCGCGGGTACCTGGCGGGCAGCGGCTGGAAGGAGTACCAGGAAAGTCAGTCCGTTTGCGGCGTCAGGTTGCCTGCCGGGCTGAAGAACGCCAGCAAGCTGCCCGAGCCCATCTTCACCCCGGCGACCAAGGCCGAGATGGGTGAGCACGACGAGAACATCAGCTTCGAGCGGATGGCGCAGATCGTCGGGCCGGACTTGGCGGCGAAGGTGCGCGACGTCTCGATCCGGCTGTACAGCGAGGCGGCCGCCTACGCTCTGCAACGCGGCATCATCATCGCGGACACCAAATTCGAGTTCGGACTTGATGCCGATGGCACGTTGACGCTGATGGATGAAGTGTTGACCCCGGATTCCTCGCGATTCTGGCCCTCGGAGGGTTACGCCGAGGGCGGCAATCCGCCGAGCTACGACAAGCAGTTCGTCCGCGACTGGCTGGAGAGCGTCAGGATCGATGGTCGGCCCTGGGGCAAGAAGGCGCCGGCGCCGGAACTGGATGCCGACGTGATTGAGCGGACTGCGACAAAGTATGGCGAAGCGCTTAATAGATTATTGGGGTGACGAATGAAGTCCAGATATCTAACAAGGCTGGAGTCGGATATCTCCATTTGCTCAGACCTAGTTGAGCGGGACTGCCTGAGTGCCGAGCGTGCCGGCTATCTTGCACGTCTCGGTAGGATCCAAGAAGCTCTAGAAGAAATTCGGCGAATACGTGAAGCTAGAGTGAGGAATCCATCAATGCGAGTTTCGATACTTCTCAATATCGCCGATGGACTCTGTAACTATTTTGACAATATGGACCCGGGTTCACGAGATAGGTTCCTTCGAGCCTACTCGCTAGCGGCTGCGGCTGGACAATACGACCTTCAGTCTCGCGCTGCAAGTTGGATCGCGCTCTTAGCATATGCAGCATACAATTTTGAAGAGATGACGAAGTTCATAGCAGAAGGTATCTCTTTGAATAGTTCTTCAGATAGCTCAACAAAGTCGCGTCTCTGCATGATCTTGGCTCTGACGGCCCATCTGGCGAATCGATTCGATGTAGCGTCGCCATGGTACGAGCGGTCGCGCCAGTATGCTGCCGATCTTGAAGATGAGGCGACACTAAGTGCACTGATGCACAATATGGCATCAATTTGGGCAGCGAATCGAAGAAACGAAGTTATTGGTGGAATTAGGACCAGCGACAAGTCACGGATTGCTCTACTTGGAGCCATGTCAACTCTAAACTTTGATGAACGAGTGGGGGCTCTAAGTTTGAATACGCTAACGCCTCTCATACAGGCCCAACTCTATTCTCTAGAGGGAAACTATGCGCATGCGCTCGAAATCTACTCGACCAATTTGGATACTCTGAGGCTCCGCTCTGTGAGTGGATGGCAGTCGTGGCTGCATGCAGATCGAGCGTGGTGCCAACTGAAGATGGGATATCTAAACGAAGGAAGGGAGCAATTGACGAGAGCGCAGGAAAGTCTCCGGCAGGATCAGCATGTTGACGATAGAGCTGCAACCTACCAACGACTAGCAGAATGCCACTCACTGTTGGGTGATAATGATGCGTCGACTTCTTATGGTGCCAAAGCAAGGACTTGTTGGAGGCAATTTCTCGAACTTCAGGCGACAATGCTGAAACATGTTAGTTCGGTCTCTGGTACCGTTTTCTAGCCTAAACAATTTTGGCTACTATTTACATTGATGGGCCAGCATTTCCCCTTTTAGTGTGTAGTTTTGGCCTCCCCTTGTGCGCACCTTTGCGCAGCCAAGCTGATTGCCGAGTTGCGAGCACGTTGAAAGAGTCCACTCTTGCTCTAGACCAAAAAGCAAACCTGCTCTAAACGCGTCCCCGCATCCCGTCGGATCAACAACCTGACTTGCTGGAACACCGGGCACGTGCGTTCGCCGCCCCTGTTCCCACACGTCGCATCCCTCCGCCCCCAGCGTCACCACCACGCCCTTGAGGTGCGTCCGGGACAGAGACTCGAGCGTGTAGCCGGTTCGATCGCAGAGCATCCGCGCCTCGTAGTCGTTCACGGCGACCCACGTCGCCTTTGCGATGAAGTCCTTCAACTCGTCGCCGTTGAACATCGGCAGTCCCTGACCCGGATCGAAGATGAACGGGATGCCTGCCTCGGCCAGCTGGCTCGCATGCTGCAGCATGGCGTCTCGGCCGTCCGGCGCGAGGATCGCCAGCTTGATGTCGTCCCGCCGGGGCACGGCCGTCAGATGGGCCTGTTGCATCGCGCCGGGGTGGAACGCGGTGATCTGGTTGTTGTCGACGTCGGTGATGATGATCGCCTGGGCCGTGTAGCTGTCCTCGATCACACGGACGTATTCCGTGCTGGCGTTCCACGACCGGATGCGTGCCAGGTAGTCCTGCCCGTCGTTGCCGAGCGTCGCCATGATGAGCGGCTCGCCGCCCAGCTGTCTCAGCGAATAGGCGATGTTGCCGGCGCAGCCGCCGAACTCGCGCCGCAGCGTCGGCACGAGGAACGACACGTTCAGGATGTGGACCTGGTCGGGCAGGATCTGCTGCGCGAAGCGCCCAGGGAAGGTGGTGATCGTGTCGAAGGCGAGCGATCCGCAGATCAGGACGGCCATGGGGGCTCCAGGGGTGATGTCAACGGGCCACGTGCGCGAAGGTCGGCACGGTCAGGGGTAGAAGATCTCGACGGTATAGCCGGTCACGCGCAGCGTGCCGGTCGACAGCACCGCCTGCAGCGTGGTCTCGCTGCTGGCGGGAATGGCCGCAGCGCCGGCCCGGAAGTCCTTCGGACCGAGCGCGCGGCGCGCGACCAGCTCACCGTTGGCATCGGTGAGCGACAGCTCGACCCAGGGCAGCGCGGCGGCAATCGGCGCCTTGTTGTGCAGCACCACGATCAGCCGGAACGCATCGCCCGACGCCGCCTTGGCCAGCGCGGTGCTTTCGACCACGATGTCCTCCAGCCGGCGCGGCGCCCCGATCGCGCAGTCGGCCAGCCGGCACCAGGCCTCCAGCGCGGGTGCCGTTGCAGGCCAGCGCGCGGCGAGCGCATCACGCGAATGATGCGCGGCCTGCACCACCAGGGTCGAGGCCAGCAGCAAAGTCAGCGCGGCAAGGAGCTTGCGGGCGGAGGAGGAGTGCCAGCGGGCCTCGCGTTCCGCCTCGCGCACGAACGCCGGCGCCTCGTCGGCGTCGGTCGAGCCGGAGCTGGTGCCGGAATCGATGGTGGAGGGCTCCTGGCTGGGCGGCCCCAGCGAATCGGCGGGCACCTCGCTGTCGAAGCGGGCGTCGGCGAAATCCGGGCCCTTGCCGCGATCCGGACTGCCCAGGCCGGTCAACGCACCGAAGCCCGTGCGCCGCGCCGCCCCGAAGATCTGCTCGTCGATGCGATCGACCAGCGACGGATCGCGCCGCTCCTCCTCTTCCTGCTCCGGCGGCGGCACGGGCGACATGTGTCGCGAGTCGGACCACTCCGGAGGCGGATCACGCTCCAGGTCGAACAGGCCCTCGAGCGCATTGAAGACCTCGTTGCAGCGGCCGCAGCGCACCCAGCCTTCGGACACCTTGAGCTGATCCTGCACCACGCGGAACACGGTTCCGCAGGACGTGCATCGCGTGGCCAGGCTCATGCCGGGATCATGCCATCTGGCCGCTCAACAGCACCCAGCCTTCGTCGCGATCGGTCACCTCCAGTGCGAGCCATGGCGCGTAAGCCGCGCAGAGTTCTTCGGCCTGACGCTCGAGGATGCCGGCCAGCACCAGGCTGCCGCCGGGGGCGACGTGGGCGCTGAGCAGCGGCGCGAGCAGCTTGAGCGGGGTGGCGAGGATGTTGGCGTACACCAGCGGATAGACGCCACTCGCCAGGTCAGGCAAGCCGGCGCGGACCTCGACCGCATTGGCGAGCGCATTCGCGCGCGTCGCCTCGACGGCCGCCGGATCGATGTCGACGGCGTCGATGTTGCGCGCGCCGTGCAGCGCCGCACCGATGGCCAGGATGCCCGAGCCGCAGCCATAGTCGAGCACCCGCGTCCAGGACGTGGCGCGGCGAGGCGCCTCACGAGCAGTCCAGCGCAGGCACATGCGTGTGGTGGGGTGCGTGCCCGTGCCGAAGGCGAGTCCGGGGTCGAGGCGAATGACGCGCTGCGCACCCGCCGGCACCTCATGCCAGCTCGGCACGATCCAGAAACCCGGTGCGACCTCCACCGGCGCGAACTGCGACTGCGTGAGCCGCACCCAGTCCTGCTCGGCGACCGGCCGCATCGTCACCAGCGCCACGTCGCGCGCCCAGTCCTGGGCGAGCAGCAGCGTCGCGGCCTCGGTGGCGGCGGATTCGTCGGCGAACAGCGCGATCAGGCGCGAGCGCCGCCAGCCGCCCGCCGGCGCAGGCATGCCGGGCTCGCCGAAGAGGGCTTGCTCGGCCTCGGTGTCCGCGTCGGCGTCCTCCACCGACGCGGAGAGGGCGCCGAGTTCGTCGATCAGCGCGTCGGAGACCGTCTCGACAGCGTCCTCCGGCGCGAGCAGCAGCAACTCGACCATCGTGCGGCCGTCAGCGCTTGTGCTCGGCCATCCACCCCTCGAGGTAGTGGATGCTGGTGCCGCCCTCGATGAACTTGGCGTCCACCATCAGCTCGCGGTGCAGAGGGATGTTGGTAAGGATGCCCTCGACCACGGTCTCCGACAGCGCGATGCGCATGCGCGCCAGTGCCTGATCGCGCGTATCGCCGTGCGCGATGATCTTGCCGATCATCGAGTCGTAGTTCGGAGGCACGAAGTAGTTGGTGTAGGCGTGCGAGTCCACGCGCACGCCGGGGCCGCCCGGCGGGTGCCACATGGTGATGCGGCCGGGCGAGGGCGTGAACTTGTACGGGTCCTCGGCGTTCACGCGGCACTCGATCGCATGGCCGCGCATCTGGATGTTGCGCTGCGCGAAGGGCAGCTTCTCGCCGGCGGCGACGCGGATCTGCATCTGCACGATGTCGATGCCGGTGACGAGCTCGGTGACCGGGTGCTCCACCTGGACGCGCGTGTTCATCTCGATGAAGTAGAACTCGCCATCCTCGTAGAGGAACTCGAAGGTGCCTGCGCCGCGGTAGCCGATCTTCTTGCAGGCGGCGGCGCAGCGGTCGCCGATGCGCTCGATCACGCGCCTCGGGATGCCCGGCGCCGGCGCCTCCTCGATGATCTTCTGGTGACGCCGCTGCATCGAGCAGTCGCGCTCGCCGAGCCAGACCGCGCTCTTGTGCTGGTCCGCCATCACCTGGATTTCGATGTGGCGTGGGTGCTCGAGGAACTTCTCCATGTACACCGCCGGGTTGCCGAACGCGGCGCCGGCCTCGCTGCGCGTGGTCTGCACGGCATGGATCAGCGCGGCTTCCGTGTGCACCACGCGCATGCCGCGGCCGCCGCCACCGCCTGCCGCCTTGATGATCACCGGGTAGCCGATCCCTCGGGCGATGCGGATGATCTCCTTGGGGTCTTCGGGCAGGGCGCCATCCGAACCCGGCACGCAGGGCACGCCGGACTTGATCATCGCCTGCTTGGCCGACACTTTGTCGCCCATCAGGCGGATCGACTCGGGGGTCGGGCCGATGAAGGTGAAGCCGCTGCGCTCGACGCGCTCGGCGAAGTCGGCGTTCTCCGACAGGAAGCCGTAGCCAGGGTGAATGGCCTCGGCGTCCGTCACCTCCGCGGTCGAGATGATGGCCGGCATGTTGAGGTAGCTCTGCGCAGACGCTGCCGGGCCGATGCAGACCGCCTCGTCGGCGAGCCTGACGTACTTGGCGTCGCGGTCGGCCTCGGAGTACACCACCACCGACTTGATGCCCATCTCTCGACAGGCGCGCTGGATGCGCAGGGCGATCTCGCCCCGGTTCGCGATCAGGATCTTCTTGAACATCGAGTCGGGCTCACTCGATGACGAACAGGGGCTGGCCGAATTCGACTGCCTGGCCGTTCTCGCAGAG
Source organism: uncultured Piscinibacter sp. (assembly GCF_937952055.1). GTDB lineage: Bacteria > Pseudomonadota > Gammaproteobacteria > Burkholderiales > Burkholderiaceae_C > Piscinibacter. The sequence continues at coordinate 15,556 of NZ_CALFYO010000011.1, read as the reverse complement.
GATCTTGGTGATCGTGCCGGACTTGTCCGACTCGATCTCGTTCATGATCTTCATCGCCTCGATGATGCAGATCGGCTCGCCTTCCTTGACCGCCGTGCCCAACTCGACGAACGGCTTGCCGCCCGGGCTGGACGAGCGGTAGAAGGTGCCGACCATCGGCGACTTCACGACATGACCGGTCTCGGCGGGCGCGGCGGCGGGTGCGGCAGCCACCGCAGGTGCAGCCACCGGCGCAGCGACGGGCGGCACGGCGGCAACGGCTGCCGCCTGGCCCGGGTTCGCCGCCAACGCCGCAGCAGCCGGTTCGGACTTGACGATGCGCACCTTGCCGTCGGCTTCGGTGATTTCCAACTCCGAGATGTTCGATTCCGACACCAGGTCGATCAGTGTCTTGAGCTTGCGAAGGTCCATGCTCTCTCCAACGGTGATGCGAGGTCTCTGGCCTCTTGATGTGGGCTGCCGCAGCCATCCTGTGCCCAACGGCGCTCAATTTTCCCGGATGCGCCGCCTCGGACCAGGCGCCACGCGCTTCATGCCGGGACTGCGTTAGATTTCGATGGCCGTGGAATGAAGCCTGAATTGCGGCGCGAAGGCCGCGACTTTACGCGCCTTGGCGCCATTTAGCAGCAATTGACTTTTGCGCCGGTTGGTGCTTGCGAATGGCGAAGAAACTCAGGACACGCTGGACTGCCACGCCTCGATGTCGGCTGTCCCGAGTGCCCCGAGCTTGCGCCAACGCACCGTGCCATCGCTGCCCAGCACCACCGTGAAGGGCAGGCCGCCCTGGTGATTGCCGAGTGAGCGCCCGAACTCCACGCCATCCAGACCCGCCAGTCCGACCGGCATCGCCAACGGCCGCTGGCGGAGGAACTCCCGCACCGGTGTCGGGCTGTCGATGGCCAGCGCCACCACGGTCCAGCCGCGCGGATTCTGCTCCCGGTGAAAGCCATCGAGAAGCGGCAATTCGGTGACGCAAGGCGCGCACCAGGTCGCCCAGAAGTTCAGCACCAGCGGCTTGCCCCGCAAGCTCGCCAGTGCCAACTCTCCACCTTCGGGCCGTTCGAAGCGGCTGTCCCAGAAGCCGGCTGGCAACGGCGGTTCGGCGACACGCAGCCGCCACCACGCCACGCCCGCGCCAGCCAGCGCCGCCGCGGCACCCACCGCCGAGCCGACGAGCAGTGACCGACGCTTCATGCCGACACCAGCAATCGGCGCAGCGCCGCCAGGTCGCCGCAGGAGGTCCGGCCACGCGCATCGGGCTTCAGCGCGCCGCGCAGATCGTCGTGGTCGAGCACGGAGAGATGCACGGTGACCGCCTCGCCGAGCTCGCGACTGGGGCTGGACACCGTGAGCACGTCGATGCTCTCGCCGCGCGGCCCGGATCGGCTGCCCACGTCGTAGGGCACGCCGAGGTCGAGCAGGCGGATCTCGGCCTGCTTGGAGTCGTCGCAATAGAGTTGCAGATGAACGCAGGACAGTCGCGTGGCCGTACCCCGCCACACGGCACCACCCAGGTGCGGCCGCAGCGGCGCGAGGCGCTCCATCCACTGTGCTGCCACTTCGCGCAGCGCTCGCAGCTCCGACGGCTGGGTGTCGGCGCAGAAGAGCTGCAAGTAGGCCCGGACCTCGTCCTCCACCGCTTCGTTGGCCGGCATCTCGGCCGGGCGCACACTGTGCCGGCCCAGCGTCTTCGCGGCCTTGCGCTTGGCGGGGCCGTACTCCATGCCCTCCTCCACCACCAAGCGGGCGGCGGCGGCGGCAATCTCTTCGGTCAGCGTCGGAGTCATGGCCCATTCTAGGCAGCGGCGCCGACCCCCCTCTACGGCGGGTCGATCGCGCCCATGCGCGCCGCGATCGTGCCGGCGCGGCCGATCACGTAGGCCGAGTTCGGCCGCTTCTCGAACCGCTTGGGCGCCGGCAGCATCACCGCCAGCCGTGCCGCCTGCATCGGACCGAGCGCTTGCGCGCTGGTGCGGAAGTAGTGCCGTGCAGCGGCTTCCGCGCCGAACATGCCCTCGCCCCACTCGACGCTGTTCAGATAGATCTCGAGGATGCGCTGCTTGGGCAGCAGGCCCTCCAGCATCATCGTGATGACGAACTCCTGGCCCTTGCGTGCGAGGCTGCGCTCGCTGCCGAGGAAGAGGTTCTTGGCGAGCTGCTGGGTGATGGTCGAGCCGCCCACCACCTTGGCCACCTGCGGTGGCGGCGGGGGCGGTGCCCTGCCCGCCGGCACTCTCGCGGTCCGGCGTTCATGCTGCGCGGTCAGCCGCTCGAGGCGTTCCTCGGCGCGCTGATTGCGCTCCCAGGCCTTCTCGATCGCGTCCCAGTCGACGCCGCTGTGCTCGGCGAACTCGGCATCCTCGGAAGCGATGACCGCGCGCTTGAGGTTCGGCGAGATGCGCGCGTAGTCCACCCACTGCTGCGCCCACAGGATCTGCCGCTTCTCGACGAGCAGCCGCCAGGCTTCGGAGCGCTGGAAGGTGGTCGACTGCGGGTCGAGAACCGCCATCAGCGCGACGCGGGCGAGGAAGTACAGCTGCAGCGCGAACGCCGAGAGCACGAACAGGGCCAGCAGACGCAGCAGCGCCCGTGCCACCGTGCGCATCATGACGCCTGGCTTCCCAGGCGCTCGCGCAATGCGGCGAGCACGGGCGCGGTGTCAGGCTGCACGCCGCGCCACAACCCGAACGCTTCGGCGGCCTGCTCGACGAGCATGCCGAGGCCGTCGCGACCGCGTGCGCCGTGCGCTTCGGCCCAGGCGATGAAGCCTTGCGCCGCCTGGCCATACATCATGTCGAGCGCGAGTGCTCCGTGGCCGAGCACGCCGGCACCGACGGGGACCTTGTCGCCCTGCAGGCTGGAGGCCGTGGCGTTGACGACCACGTCGAAGCCGCGTCCGCAATCGCCGGGCGGACGCACCGACAGCGCGACCGAGGCCGATACGTCACGGTGCCGTTCGACCAGCTGCTGCGCCTTCGCCAGCGTGCGGTTGGCCACCACCAGCTCCGCAGGCCCGGCCGCAAGCAGCGGCCCCAGCGCGCCGGCCGCGGCGCCGCCCGCGCCGATCAGCAGCACGCGCGCGCCGGCCAGCGGCACGCCGGCATTGCGCTCGATGTCGCGCACCAGGCCGATGCCGTCGGTGTTGTCGGCGAGCCAGCCCCCGGCATCGAAACGCAGCGTGTTGGCGGCCCGTGCCAGCGTGGCTCGCGGCGTGTGGCGCGCGGCGAGCGCGTAGGCCTCGAACTTGAACGGCACGGTGACGTTGCACCCGCGCACTGCCCCGGCCGAGGTGTCGGCCGCGAATCCGCGGACCGTCTCGGCGAAGCCGTTCAGCGGGCAGAGCAGGCGGCCGTAGACCATCGCCTGCCTCGTCTGCCGGGCGAATTCCGCATGGATGAAGGGCGACTGGCTGTGTTCGACCGGATTGCCGGCCACCGCGTAACGATCGGGATGGGCCACGGTCACTGGGGCGCGCTCAACGTCGTCTCGAGTCCCTCCTCGCGCGTGAACTTGAAGCGCGAGGTGATCACCAGCTGGTCGGCCTTGCGCCGCATCGCTGCGCTGAACGGCCCGAACGGCGCGGCCGCCTTGACGATCGCCACCGCGCGCCGGTCGAGCACCTTCGAGCTGGACGGCCGCACGACCTCGGTCTCGATGACACGGCCCTCGGCATCCACCGTCACGTTCATCACCAGCTCGCCGTAGAGTTTGCGACCCTGGTGCTCGGGGAAGTTGCGCGTGCCGCGTTCCTCGATCCTGCGGCGCAGCTGGTCGTAATAGAGCGCATAGACCTCCTCTCTCGTGGCAGGGCTGATATAGCGCTTCTTCGGCCGCGCGTTCTCCTCGTTGATGCGCTTCTCGATCTCGGCAAGCAGCTCGATCAGCCGGCGACGCTTTTCTTCCAGCGAGCGCTCCTGCGGCGAGCCCTGGTCGCGCCTCGGATCGGGCGGCGGCAGCAGTGCGAGCTCGCGGCGCATTTGCGCGAGCAGTTGCTGCTGAGCCTCCTGAAGCTGCTCGACCTGGCGGCGCGCGTCCTCGTTGGCGTCGCCGAGTTCAATGGTCGCGGCCGGTGGCAGCGGCGATGTCGCGCGCCCGCGCTCGGCGTCGCCGCCGCCCTGCAGGTTGGCCTGCGCGATCGCCGCTGCCACCGAGGGCGCTTCGCCCGAGCGGGAGTTCACCAGGATCACTTCCAGCGGGGTGTCCTGGAACACGCGGTTGAATCCCTCCGGGTCGACGAAGCGCACCCCGAGCAGGGCCGCGTGCACGCCGACCGAGAAGAGCAGCGCGAGCTGCAGCGTCGAGAGTTTGCGGCGTGCCTTCGAAGCCATGTCAGGCATCGCCCTTGCTCGCCGGCTCGCCGGCCTCGCCCTCTGCGGCCACGTCGATCGCAAGCGTCAGCGGTCCGGCGCTCTCCACCGCCTCCTCGACGTCGGCTTCGTCGACCTGCGCGTCGTCCGCGGTCGTGGTCGGGTCGTCGATGCGCCTGAGCACGCTGGCATGCACGTCCAGCGTGAGCAGGTCGGTGCCGGTCACGCGCACGCGCACGCGCGCGCCGCGCGGCAGCCCTTCTGCGCCGAGCGCCCTGAACACCAGCGGCAGCATGTCGGCGCGCACCAGTCCGTCCTTCATCACCGCGGCATCGAGTTCGGCAATGTCGTTCTGTGCCAGGTGCTGCAGGGTCCAGTAGCGCTCGATCGCCGACTGGAAGCCGTTGTACTCGGCGTAGGCGGCGTCGAAGGCGGAGATGATCGAGAACAGCGCCGCGTCCTTGGGCTTGAAGGGCGCGGCCAGCGCCGCGGTGCGGCCGTGCCGCGCGCAGGCGATGATCTGCCACTGGTTGACGAGGTCGACGTAGCGGCGCAGCGGCGAGGTCGCCCAGGTGTACTGCGCCACGCCCATGCCGGCGTGCGGCGCCGGCTTCACGCCCATGCGCACCTTCACGCCCGGCGCCAGGCTCGCCTGGCTGCGGTAGATGCCGGGCACGCCGCATTCCGCGATCCAGCCGCCCCAGGTGCTGTTGGCCAGGATCATCGCTTCGGCGACGATCAGGTCCAGCGGCGCGCCGCGCTGCCGCGTGCTGATCGACACGCGCTCGTCGCCCCGCGGCTCGCCGCCGCCTTCGAGTCGGAAGGTGTAGTCCGGCCGGTTGAAGCTCTCGGGCTTGCCGCGCACCACCTCGCGTTGCGCCTTCAGGTGGCGCGCAAGGCGAAAGGCGAAGGCGAGTTCGGGTGCGTGCGCGTAGGGGGCGGGCGCCTCGCCGCTCAGCGCGGCCTCGGTGATCACGGCGTCGAGCTGGTCGTGGCGCAGGTTGGAGACGATGTTCACCCGCTCCAGCTTCGTCTCGCTGCCCTTCACCGCCAAGCTGGCCTCGTCGACCGTGACGTACAGCGACAACGCCGGACAGGCCTGGCCGGCGGTCAGCGTGTAGGCCTGCACCACCGCGTCGGGCAGCATGGTGAGCTTCCAGCCCGGCATGTAGACGGTGGACAGGCGCTCACGCGCGAGCTTGTCCAGCGGCGACTCGGCAGTGATGGCCAGGCCCGGTGCAGCGATGTGGATGCCGAACACCACCGTGCCCGAGCCCAGGCCCTGCACGGACAGCGCGTCGTCGATCTCGGTGGTGTGCGAGTCGTCGATCGAGAAGGCCTGTACCGGCGACAGCGGCAGTTCCTCCTTGATCGCCGGCGCGGCCAGGGGCGGGAAACCGGTGCCCTTGGGGAAGTTGTCGAACAGGAAGCGCCGCCAGTGGAACTGGTAGGGCGAGTCGATCGCTCCGGCGGCCTTGAGCAGTTCGAGCGGCGGCTTCTGCGAGCGCCTGGCTGCCTCGACGACGGCCTTGTACTCGGGTGCGTTCTTGTCGGGCTTGAAGAGGATCTTGTACAGCTGCTCGCGCACCGGCGCCGGACAATCGCCGCGCAGCAACTCGCCGGCCCACGCCTCGATCTGCGCCTGGACGGCCTTCTTGCGCTCGATACCGAGCAGCGCGGCCTTCACTGTCTCCTCCGGCGCCTTGCGGAAATTGCCTTTGCCGAGCCGCCGGAAATAGTGCGGCGCTTCGAACAGGCGGAACAGCGCCGCGGCCTGCTTCTCGACGCCGGCGCTGGCCTCGAAGTAGTCGCGCGCCAGGTCGGCGAAGCCGAACTCCTGCTCGGGGGCGAATTCCCACGCGAGGTCGAGATCGATGTCGCGCGCGATCGTCTGCGCCGACGCGATCAGCTCGGCCGGTTGCGGCTTGTCGAACTTCAGCAGCACGTTGGCCGACTTCACCTTCACGCGCTTGCCCGAGTCGAGCTCGATCTGCATCGAGCTGTCGGCTTCGGTCATCACGCGGCCGGCATGGAATTTCCCGGCGTCTTCGAACAGGGCATACATAGAGGGCGCGATTGTCGCCTGAAGACGTGGCCCGTCAGTAACTTCGGCCTTTGCGATACTGGGCATGCACGCGGCGCGCCAGCGTCGTGGTGCGCGAGATCGCCGCGAACGACGCGCCGGCATGGGCGTGGCAGATCGCCAGCCCGAGCGCGTCGGCGGCGTCCTTGCCCGGCTCGCCGGGCAGGGCCAGCAGCCGCGCCACCATCGCCTGGACCTGCTCCTTGCGCGCCTGGCCGTGGCCGACCACGGCCTTCTTCATCTGCAGCGCGGTGTATTCGGACACCGCCAGATCGTTGGACACCAGCGCCGCCAGCGCCGCGCCCCGCGCCTGCCCGAGCAGCAGCGTGGACTGCGGATTGACATTGACGAAGACGATCTCCATCGACGCGCAGTCGGGCCGATAGCGCGCGGTGACCTCGCGCACGCCGTCGAAGATGATCTTCAGCCTCGCCGGCAGCTCGCCGATCGCCGCCGCATCGGTCTTGATCGTGCCGCTGGCCACGTAGTGCAGCCGCGAGCCTTCGGCCTCGATCACGCCGAAGCCGGTGGTGCGCAGGCCGGGGTCGATGCCGAGGATCCGCATGGGGCCAGTGTGCCTGCGTTGCCTACACGCCGAAGTACCAGCGCACCGAGTGGAAGAACACCGGTGCGGCGAAGCACAGCGGAGCCACGCGGTCGAGCAGGCCCACCGCGCCGGTCACCGACGCCTTGCCGCCCCAGCTGGGCACGCCGGCGTCCTTCTTCAATGCCTTCATGACGAACTCGCCGAAGGTGCCGCTGCCGCCGGCAATGAAACCCATGATCAGCGCCGGGATCGGCTTAAAGGGCGTTGCCCAGTACAGCGCCGCACCGACGATCGCCGCCGCCAGCGCGCCGGTCCACCAGGCGCGCCACGAGAAGGAGCGGCTGATCGCGCGGGCCACTGGCCGCCGCCGCAGCCAGCGGCTCGCCGTCTCCTGCGCGATCTGCGCGGTGGCCACGACGACGACGAGGTAGAGCACCATGAAGGCGCCGCGCCCCTCGTAGCGCGGCAGGTCGAGCAGCAGCAGGGCCGGGGCGTGGCTCATGCCGTAGACGCACACCATGATGCCCCACTGGATCTTCGCCGTGCGCTCGAGAAAGCGTGTCGGGTCGTTGCCGAAGGCGCTGACCACCGGGATGGCGAGGAACACGTAGACCGGCACGAACACCGTGAACAGGTCGAAGTGTTCGGTGGCAACGATGCCGTATTGCAGCGGCAGCACGACGAAGAAGGCGAGCAGCAGGCTGCGGTGGTCGCCACGGCGGGTGTGCGTCAGCGTGACGAACTCGCGCAGCGCGATGAAGGACAGCACGCCGAACAGCAGTGTCGATACGAAGGCGCCCGAGGCCCAGGCGATCCAGAACAGGACCGCACCCATCCACACCGCGCGCAGGTCGCGCACGAAGCGGTCGAAGTGCTCCTGTTCGTCCGGCGAGCGCTCGCGCACCGAGCGCGTGGTGGCAACGATGCTGACGATGGTCAGCAGGCCGAACAGCAGCACGAACAGCAGGCCGACCTGCTCGCTGACGCTGAGGTTGCGCAGGGCGCCCATGTCAGCCGACGTCCCGGAGCGCGATCACGGCCTGGCGCGCGCGTTCGAGGAACGTGCGCTTGTCCTCGCCGGGCTGCAGCGCCATCGGCGCGCCGAACGTCACGGAACAGAGGATGGGTACCGGCACCACCTCGCCCTTGGGCATGACGCGCTGCACGTTATCGATCCATGCCGGGATCAGCTGCACCTCCGGGAAGGCCTCGGCCAGATGGAACAGGCCGGCCCTGAAGGGCGCCGGGTCGGCCGCGTGTCCGCGCGTGCCCTCGGGGAAAATGACCAGCGAGTCGCCGCTCCTGAGCGCCTCCATCAGCGGCTCGAGCGGGTCTTCGTCCTCGCTGCGCTGCCGGCTCACGTAGACCGCGTTGAAGATCTCGCGCGTGATCCAGTGCTTGAACCGGCTCGAGGTCCAGTAGTCGCGTGCAGCGATCGGCCGCGTGACGGCGCGAAGCTCGTGGGGCAGAGCCGCCCAGATCAGCACCCAGTCGAAGTGGCTCTGGTGGTTGGCGAAGTAGATGCGCTGCTCGGCCTTGGGCGGGCTGCCGTACCAGTGGCCTTGCGCGCCGGTGATCAGGCGGGCGAGGAAGGCGAGGAAGAGTCCGGCAGCCTCGGGCAGCTTCATGAACAGGCGATCAGTGCCTGAAGTGGCGCACGCCAGTCAGCACCATCGAGATGCCGCGCTCGTCGGCCGCCGCGATGACTTCGTCGTCGCGCACCGATCCTCCGGGCTGGATGACGCAGGCGGCACCCGCATCGACGACCACGTCCAGGCCGTCGCGGAAGGGGAAGAAGGCATCGCTCGCCACGGCCGAGCCCTGCAGCGTCAGGCCGGCGTTGGCCGCCTTGATCGAGGCAATGCGCGCGGAGTCGATGCGGCTCATCTGTCCCGCGCCCACGCCCAGTGTCATGCCGCCACCGCAGAAGACGATGGCGTTGCTCTTGACGTACTTGGCGACCTTCCAGGCAAACAACAGGTCGTCGAGCTGGGCCGCCGTGGGCTGTTTCTTCGTCACCACCTTCAGCTCGGCGCGCGATACCTCGCGGTTGTCGGCGTCCTGGATCAAGAGGCCCGAGCCGACGCGCTTGACGTCCTGCGCATTACGGCCCTGCTGCCAGGCCGTGTCACCACCGGCGGGCAGGGCGATTTGCAGCAGCCGCGTGTTCGCCTTGGAGGCAAACGCCGCTCGGGCCTCGGCCGTGAACGACGGCGCGATCAGCACTTCGACGAACTGCTTGGCGACCAGCGCCGCACCTTCGCCGTCGAGCTCGCGGTTGAAGGCGATGATGCCGCCGAAGGCCGAGGTCGGGTCGGTCTTGAAGGCCTTGGCATAGGCCTCGGCCGGGCTCGCGCCGAGCGCCACGCCGCAGGGGTTGGCATGCTTGACGATCACGCAGGCCGGTGTGTCGAAGCTCTTCACGCACTCCCACGCCGCGTCGGCATCGGCGATGTTGTTGTACGAGAGCTCCTTGCCCTGCAGCTGCCGGGCCGTCACCAGCGAACCCGGGGCGGGGTGGAGATCGCGATAGAAGGCCGCCGACTGGTGCGGATTCTCGCCGTAGCGCAGGTCCTGCAGCTTGACGAAGCGGCCGTTGGCCTGCGCCGGGAAGGCGCTGCGCGAGCCGTCCTCCTGCAGCGAGGACAGGTAGTCGCTGATCGCGGCGTCGTAGTTGCTGATGCGGTTGAAGGCCGCCACCGACAGCGCGAACTTCGTCTTCTGGCTGATGCCGCCGGCCTTCAGCTCGGCGAGCACGCTCTCGTACTGCGACGCATCGGTGAGCACCGCGACGTCCTTCCAGTTCTTCGCTGCCGAGCGCACCATCGCCGGACCGCCGATGTCGATGTTCTCGATCGCGTCCTCCAGCGTGCAGCCGGGCTTGGCGACGGTGGCCTCGAACGGATAGAGGTTCACCACCAGCACGTCGATCGTCGCGATGCCATGGGCCTGCAGCGCCTTCACGTGCGCCGGCAGGTCGCGTCGCGCCAGCAGACCGCCGTGGATCTTCGGATGCAGCGTCTTCACGCGGCCGTCGAGCATTTCCGGGAAACCGGTGTGGTCGGCCACCTCGGTGACGCCCAGCCCGGCGTCGGCGAGCAGCTTCGCCGTGCCGCCCGTGGACAGCAGCTTCACGCCCAGGTCGTGCAGTCCGCGTGCGAACTCGAGCACGCCGGTCTTGTCGGAAACGGAAATCAGCGCGGTCGTCATGGTCGTCCTACTTGATCAGCTTGTGGTCGAGCAGCTTTCGCCGCAGGGTGTTGCGGTTGATGCCCAGCCAGTCGGCGGCGCGGCTCTGGTTGCCCTCGGCGTGTTTCATCACCACCTCGAGCAGCGGCTTCTCCACCACGCGCAGGATCATGTCGTACATCGCAGCCGGCTCGACACCGCGCAGGTCCTTGAAATAGCCCTCCAGGTTCTCCCGGATGCACTCCTCGATGTGTTTCTTGCTCATGCTTTTCGTGCCAGAACGTCGTCGTTGGCGGCGCGGCTCGTGACCGGCAGCCGTGGATGGGTATCGGCGAGGCGGTCGAAGAACGTCTCCACCGCGCGCAACTGAGCCGCGCAGTCGTCGATCAGGTTCATCTCGGCGCGGAAGGCCTCGCCGCCGGGCAACGCGCGCACCGCCCAGCCGATGTGCTTGCGGGCGCTGCGAACGCCGGCGCCTTCTCCATAGAGGGTGTAGTGGGCGTGCAGGTGCTGTACCAGCCATGCTCTAGCCTGGGCCGTGCGCGGCGGGGCGAGTTCCTCGCCGGTGGCGAGGAAGTGTGCGATCTCGGCGAAGATCCACGGCCGACCCTGCGCAGCACGGCCGATCATGATCGCATCGGCGCCGGTCGCCGCGAATACGGCGCGCGCCTTGCGCGGCGAGTCGATGTCGCCGTTGGCGACCACGGGAATCGACACCGCCGCCTTCACCGCCGCGATGGTTTCGTACTCCGCCGCACCCCCGTAGCCCTGCTCGCGCGTGCGGCCGTGCACGGTCACCATCGAGATGCCGGCGGCCTCGGCCATGCGCGCCAGGCGCACCGCGTTGCGTTCGCTGTCGCACCAGCCGGTGCGCATCTTCAACGTCACCGGCACGTTGCGTGGCGCGCAGGCCGCGACCACGGCCTCGACGATCGCCGTGGCCAGCGGCTCGTCCTGCATCAGCGCCGAGCCGGCCCACTTGCTGCACACCTTCTTGGCCGGGCAGCCCATGTTGATGTCGATGATCTGCGCGCCGCGGTCGACGTTGTAGGCCGCCGCCTCGGCCATCATCGGCGCGTCGGTGCCGGCGATCTGCACGGCGATCGGCGACGTCTCGCCGCGGTGGTCGGCGCGTCGGCTGGTCTTCAGGCTGTTCCACAGGTCCTTGCGCGAGGTCACCATCTCGCTGACCGCGTAGCCCGCACCGAGCTGCTTGCACAGCATGCGGAACGGGCGGTCCGTCACCCCGGCCATCGGGGCGGCAAACAGCCGGTTTGCCAGCGTGATGTGGCCGATGCGCATGGGGAAGGGGGCGGGTGCTGAAAAGAGAGGCAGGAGTATAGCCAGCGCGTCGGGAGGTCTCGTGGTGCGGTGCATCAAGGGTCCTGTGTCGATAATCGCTTTCGATGGAGGCTTGGCTGCAATCCCTGCTGGCGGTGCTGGCCCTGCCCGAGTTCGGGCTCAGCACGGTGTTCGTGGTCGCCTTCGTGTCGGCCACGCTGCTGCCTTTGGGCTCGGAGCCCGCGGTGTTCGGCCTGCTCAAGCTCAATCCCGAGCTGTTCTGGAGCGCCATCCTCGTCGCCACCGCCGGCAACACGCTGGGCGGTGCGCTCACCTGGGCGATGGGCTACGGAGCGGAGCGCGCCTACGAGCGGGTCACGCACAAGCATGTCGAGGCACGGGCCCTGAAGTGGCTCGAGCGCTTCGGGCCCAAGGCCTGCCTGCTGTCGTGGCTGCCCGCGGTGGGCGATCCACTGTGCGCCGTGGCGGGCTGGCTGCGACTGCCGTTCTGGCCCTGCGTGCTCTACATGGCGATCGGCAAGTTCGCGCGCTACCTGACGATGACCGCCGTGCTGCTGTGGTGGTTCCCGGGCAAGCTCTGAACCTCAGTCCGCCAGCAGTGCCACCTCGAGTTCATCGAGCACCTGCTCGAGCTTCTTCACCGCCAGCGCTGAAGGCAGCCCGGGTCGGGCGCGGCGCGCCGGGCGGCGCAACAGCGTGCGGTGGTGGTCGTCGAGCACGGCGTCGTCCAGCGTCAGGCCGTGCCGTGCCAGCTTCGCGGCAAGCAGCGGCCGCTGCGCTCTCAACTGCTCGCGCGTCTGCCGATAGGCATGCTCGGCCAGCCGGCGCCGCTGCGAGTAGCCGAAGGTGTTGGCGAGGAACATCTCCGGGTCGCGTTGGTCGGGTTCGAAGAGCAGGATGTCGGTGTCGGGATGGCTGCGCTCGTAGCCCTTCATGCCGAGCTCGAGCCGCGAATGGATCAGCGTGCGGAAGGTCTGCGACAGCACCACCGGCAGGCCGCCGTCGACCAGCTTGGGGATGCGCGGCTCGCCGCTGCTGAGCACGCGGTGGCGAGGCGCATGCGCGGCGTCGAAAGGCACCAGCGGGTTGAGGCACAGCAGCAGGTCGAGGCCCTCGTCGAGCAGCACCGAGGCGTGCAGCGTCTTCTTCAGCGCGCCGTCGACGTAGCACCGTCCGCCGATCTCCACCGGCGGGAAGAGCCCCGGCAGCGCCGAACTGGCCTGCACCGCCTGCGAGATTGGAATGCCGTCCCAGCCGGGCTGGCCGAACGGCGCGCTCTCGCCACTGTCGAGATCGGTGGCCACCAGCACCAGCTTGCGCTGCAGCTTGCGGAAGTCGTTGCTGCGCCCCGCCACCGCGAACTGCCGGCGCAGCTGCGCCTCGACGCCGGTGTTGGAGAACAAGCCGGTGGGCAGCGCATGGCCGAACTGCTCCAGCGTGACGCTGGCCGAGCGGCGCTGTAACGCGCCCACCCACAGCGCCTGCCATGCCACGCGCGGCAGCGCGGCAAGGCGCCTGGCGAATTCGCCCCAGGCCGGCCGCAGCAGCAGCGAGGGTTCGAAGATGTCGTGGGCCGCCCCCTCGTTCTCGATGAACGAGGCGCATTGCTCGCGTGGGCTCATGCCGTTGGCCAGCGCAGCGGCGATGAAGCCGCCTGCCGAAACGCCGACGTAGGCGTGGCAGTTGGCCAGGTCGAGGCCGGTGATCGCCTCGTCCAACGCGCACAGCGCGCCGAGTTCGTAGACGGCACCCAACGGGCCCCCGCCGGCCAGGGCCACACCGATGCGGGGGCGATTCATCATGGCCTCAGTCTAGGCCGCGACACGTGCTTCCCGCTGGAGCAGCGTGTCTAGATCGGATTCGGCGCGCACAAGACGAAACGGGGCACCCCTGGTGCCCCGCCCGCAGCAGGAGGCGGCGCTCAGGCTGCAGCCGACTTGCGCGCGGCCACGCGCTTCGCGGCGGGCTTGGCCGCGCCGTTGGCGCGGCTCTTTGCGGCAGCCTTCTTTGCTGGCGCCTCGCCCTTGGAGAGCTTGGCGACCTGGGCGCTCAGCGCGTCGATGCGCTTGATCAGCGCCTCCACGTCCTTCGCCGAGGGCACGCCCAGCTTGTTCAGTGCCTTGGCGGTGCGCTCCTCGAAGATGGTTTCGAGCTTGTCCCAGTGCTGTCCGGCCTTGCTCTGCACGTCGCCGGCCATGCTGGTCATCTTGCCGGTCACGGCGCCGATCTTCTCTTCAGCCACTGCCTGCGTCTTGCGCTGCAGCGACAGGCCTTCCTTGACGAGAGCCTCGAACACCTTGCCGCCTTCTTCCTGCGCCTTCGAGAAGGCGCCCATGCCGGCCAGCCAGATCTGCTGCGCCGAGTCCTTCACCGAGCCGGCGAGCGCGCCGTCCAACAGGCTTGCCGAGGAAGTGGCCTTCTTGTTCGCCATCTGCTTGAGCTTCTTGACCATGGTCTGTCCTCTGTGGTGTGCGGGGATGAGTTGCACTATAGGCACCCCTCTTGGAGGGAGCAGCCTAAAACTCTAGGGCGAGGGCTCTACGCCGGGCGTGGAGCGCTCCGGGTAAGCGCGCAGCGTCGCTCCAGGACCTTTAGTCAAGAATAGGTGCAAACCCGTTTCCACCCAGGAGGAGCCCCATGCAGTACTTCGTCACCGGCGCCACCGGCTTCATCGGCAGGCGTCTCGTCAAGACGCTGCTGGCGCGACGCGGAGCGGTCGTGTATTTCCTGCTGCGCCCGGAGTCGGAAGGCAAGGTGCCCGAGTTGCTGCAGTACTGGGGTGTGGGCCGGACGCGCGCGATACCGGTGTACGGCGACCTGACGAGCAAGAAGCTCGGCGTGGGCTCCGACGAGGTGAAGGCGCTGAAGGGGCACATCGACCACATGTACCACCTCGCGGCGGTCTATGACCTCCAGGCCGACGAAGAGAGCCAGGTCAGGACGAACATCGAGGGCACCCGCAGCGCGGTCGAATTCGCCAAGGCGATCGACGTCAAGCATTTCCACCATGTCTCGTCCATCGCCGCGGCAGGCCTCTACGAAGGCGTGTTCCGCGAGGACATGTTCGAGGAGGCCGAGGGCCTGGACCATCCGTACTTCATGACCAAGCACGAAAGCGAGAAGATCGTGCGCAAGGAGTGCAGGGTGCCCTGGACCGTCTACCGCCCGGCCATGGTGGTGGGCGACTCGAAGACGGGCGAAATGGACAAGGTCGACGGCCCGTACTACTTCTTCAAGCTGATCCAGCGCATGCGGCAGATCCTGCCGCCGTGGATGCCCAGCGTCGGCCTCGAAGGCGGGCGCGTGAACATCGTGCCGGTGGACTTCGTCGTCGCCGCGCTCGACCACATCAGCCACCACTTCCACGCCAGCGGCAAGTGCTACCACCTGGTCGACCCCGTGGGCTACCGCGTCGGCGACGTGCTGGACATCTTCAGCAAGGCCGCGCACGCGCCGAAGATGAACCTGTTCGTCAACGCGGCGCTGCTCGGCTTCATCCCGAAGAGTGTCAAGAAGGGCCTGATGGCGCTGGCGCCGGTGCGGCGTGTCTACAGGGCGGTGATGAAAGACCTCGGCCTGCCCGAGGACATGATGACCTTCGTCAACTACCCGACCCGCTTCGATCGCCGCGAGACCGACGCGGCGCTGAAGGGCAGCGGCATCGAGTGTCCCAACCTGCACGACTATGCCTGGCGACTGTGGGACTACTGGGAGCGCCACCTCGACCCGGCGCTGTTCATTGACCGATCCCTGCGCGGCACGGTGGCAGGCAAGGTGGTGCTGGTGACCGGGGGCTCGTCGGGCATCGGCCTGGCGGCAGCGTGCAAGTTCGCGCAGGCCGGCGCGATCACCATCATCTGTGCGCGCGACAACGACAAGCTCGCCGAGGCGGTGAAGGAAATCAAGGCCTTCGCCGGCAAGGACTCGATCGTGCACAGCTACAGCGTGGACATCGCCGACGAGGCCGATTGCGCCGCCTTCATCCAGGCACTGACCGAGGCGCATGGCGGCGTCGACTTCCTCGTCAACAACGCCGGCCGTTCGATCCGCCGCGCCATCGAGTCGAGCTACGACCGCTTCCACGACTTCGAGCGCACCATGCAGCTGAACTACTTCGGCTGCCTGCGC
>NZ_CALFYO010000010.1 GCF_937952055.1 uncultured Piscinibacter sp. | reverse complement strand
AATCGTCCCCACGTTCACGTGCGGCTTGGTCCGCTCGAACTTGCCTTTTGCCATTGTTTCGCTCCTCGACAACGAGACTGGATATCAAGACTTGGTGCCCATGGCGCGGATCGAACGCGCGACCTCTCCCTTACCAAGGGAGTGCTCTACCACTGAGCCACATGGGCCGATCAACTGACCGTCGACACAGGCTTGAATCCGGGCAAGGACACCAAGCCTCTGGCGACGTGGAGCGGGAGACGGGAATCGAACCCGCGTCATCAGCTTGGAAGGCTGGGGTTCTACCATTGAACTACTCCCGCTCGGGAGACAACACGCCTTACTCAATCTTTGGTGGAGGAGGCTGGATTCGAACCAGCGTAGGCGTAAGCCAACAGATTTACAGTCTGCCCCCTTTAGCCACTCGGGCACCCCTCCACGCAGAGCCCGCGATCATAGCACAGGCGCTGGTGCCCACCAGTCGATCCGGTCGGCGGTCTGCAGGAAGTGACGTCCCTCCGCCATGAATCGGCGCTGGAAATCGTTGGAGGGGTGGCGCGTCACCAGGGTGCTGACCGAGGTTCCCGCTGGCTGCGCGTCGATGAAGAACTGACGCGCCTTGTCGCCCCACAGCATGAACACAGGAGGTTTTGGCAGCCTGCACAGAATCTTGACAATATCGGATGTGAGCGCCTGCCAACCGCAGTCGATGTGACTGCCGATGCGGCCCACCTCGATGGTCAGCGTCGGGTTGAGCAGCAGCGCGCCTTGGTGCGCCCAACCGTCGAGCTTCCACACCGGCGGCGGCCTGAAACCGGGTTTGTCCTCGGCCAGCACCTGAAAGATGCGGCGCAGCGAAGCCGGCTTGCCGTGGCCGGCGGAGAAGGCCAGCCCGTCGGCATGACCCGGTTTCGGGTAGGGGTCCTGCCCGAACACGACCACCTTGACGTCCTTGGGCGCCGCGAATCGCAGCGCCCGAAACGGATCGGCCGGGGCGATCTCGCGGGCATCCGACACCGCGCGCACGCGCTCGACGATCCCGGCGAAGCGTTCCGGCGTCCAGGCCGGCAACGCCGCTGCCCAGGGCGCCGGCAGGGTCGCGCAGGCTGCGGCCAGGTCGTCGGCAGTCATCCGAACAGGCTGGCCAGCGCCACGCCAGGGTCGGCGGCACGCATGAAGGCTTCGCCGACGAGGAAGGCGGGCACGCCCGCATCGCGCATGCGCTGCACGTCGTTCGGGGTCAGGATGCCGCTCTCGGTGACGAGCAGGCGGTCCCTGGGCACAAGCGGCAGCAGGCCCAACGTGGTGTCCAGCGTCACCTCGAAGGTGCGCAGGTTGCGGTTGTTGATGCCGACCAGCGGCGTCCTCAGGCGCAGTGCACGCTCAAGTTCCTCGCCGTCGTGCACCTCGACCAGCACCGCCATGCCCAGCGCCTGCGCCTGATCCTCGAGATCGGCCATCTGCGCGTCGTCCAGGCTGGCAGCGATCAGCAGGATGCAGTCCGCACCCATCGCCCGCGCCTCGAAGACCTGGTAGGCATCGACCATGAAGTCCTTGCGCAGCACCGGTAGTTCGCAGGCGGCGCGGGCCTGGCGCAGGTAATCGGCCGAGCCCTGGAAGAACTGACGGTCGGTCAGCACGCTCAGGCAGGCGGCGCCTGCACGCTCGTAGCTGGCGGCGATCTCGGCCGGCACGAAATGTTCGCGCAGCACGCCCTTGCTGGGACTCGCCTTCTTCACCTCGGCTATCACGCCGGCGCGGCCGGCAGTGATCTTCGCGCGCAAGGCACCGACGAAGTCGCGCTGGCCACCCCGCTCTTCCGCCTCGCGGCGCAGCGAGGCCTCGTCGCGCGCCTGCCTGGCCGCGGCGATCTCTTCGCGCTTGACTGCGACGATCTTGTCCAGGATGTCGCTCATGCCCCCGCCAATTCCTTGGTGCGTGCGACGAACTGATGCATCTTGGCCAGTGCCTTGCCCGAGGTCAGCGCCTCGCGCGCCATCGCCACGCCGTCGGCCATCGTGCCGACGGCGTTGGCCGCATACAGCGCCACGCCGGCATTGAGGATCACGATGTCGCGCGCCGGGCCCGCCTCGTCGTCGAGCACCGCGCGCAGCATCGCCTTGCTCTGCTCGGGCGTCTCGACCTTCAGCGTGCGGTTGCTCGCCATCGTGAGGCCGAAGTCCTCCGGGTGGATCTCGTACTCGCGGATGTCGCCGTCCTTGTACTCGCCGACCATGGTGGCGGCACCCAGCGACACCTCGTCCATGCCATCGCGTCCGTAGACCACCAGCGCATGCTCGGCACCGAGGCGCTGCAGCGCGCGCACCTGGATGCCGACCAGGTCGGGGTGGAACACGCCCATCAGGATGTTCGGCGCGCCGGCCGGGTTGGTCAGCGGCCCGAGGATGTTGAAGATGGTGCGCACGCCGAGTTCCTTGCGCACCGGTGCGACGTTCTTCATTGCCGGGTGGTGGTTGGGCGCGAACATGAAGCCGATGCCGGTGTCGGCGATGCACTTCGCAATGTCCGCCGGCTTGAGCGACAGGCTCACGCCGAGCGATTCCAGCACGTCCGCACTGCCCGACTTGCTCGACACGCTGCGGTTGCCGTGCTTGCTCACCCGCGCGCCGCAGGCCGCGGCGACGAACATGCTGCAGGTCGAGATGTTGAAGGTATGTGAGCCGTCGCCGCCGGTGCCGACGATGTCGACCAGGTGCGTGCGGTCGGTCACATCGACCTTGGTGGAGAACTCGCGCATCACCTGCGCGGCGGCCGTGATCTCGCCGATGGTCTCCTTCTTGACGCGCAGGCCGATCAGCAGCGCCGCCATCATGACGGGCGACATCTCGCCACCCATGATGCGGCGCATCAGCGCGAGCATCTCGTCGTGGAAGATCTCCCGGTGCTCGATGGTGCGGGTCAGCGCTTCGGTGTCGGTGATGGGCATGGCGGGCTCCTGGCGGGGGCGCGATTTCAGTGCAGCGCCTGGCGCAGCACGGCGATGGCCTGGTCGATGGCCTCGTCGTCGACGTCGAGGTGGGTGACCAGGCGAAGTTGGTACAGGCCGGTGGCGAGCACACCGTGCTCGCGCAGCGTGGCGACGACGGTGGCGGCGCGCTCTCGCGGCAGGTCGACGAAGACCATGTTGGTCAGCGGCACCTGCACGCTCACGCCGGGCAGACCGCGCAGGCCCTCGGCGAGGCGCCGGGCACGCGCATGGTCGTCGGCGAGGCGGTCGATGTGATGGTCCAGCGCGTGCAGCGCCGCCGCGGCCAGCACGCCGGCCTGGCGCATCGTGCCACCGGCCATCTTGCGCACGCGCTTCGCCTTCGCGATCAACTCGGCCGAGCCGACCAGGGCCGAGCCGACCGGCGCGCCCAGGCCCTTGCTGAAGCACACCGACACGCTGTCGAAGAGCTCGGCCATCGCGCGGGCGTTGGCGCGCGCATCGCCGCCCGTCGCCACCGCCGCGTTGAACAGCCGCGCGCCGTCGAGGTGGGTGGCCAGGCCGTGGCGGCGCGCCAGCTCGGTCGCCTCGCGCAGGTAGTCCGGCGGCATCGGCCTGCCGCCCAGCGTGTTCTCGAGGCACAGCAGACGCGTGCGCGCAAAGTGCGGGTCGTCGGGCTTGATGCTGGCTTCGATGTCGGAGAGCTGCAGCGTGCCGTCGGCCTGGTGCGCGATCGGCTGCGGCTGGATGCTGCCGAGCACGGCACCGCCGCCGGCCTCCCAGCGATAGGTGTGAGCCATCTGGCCGACGAGGTATTCGTCGCCGCGCTGGCAGTGACTCATCAACGCACAGAGGTTGCTCTGCGTGCCGCTGGGCATGAACAGCGCCGCTTCCTTGCCGAGCATGGCGGCGACGCGCTGCTGCAGCGCGTTGACGGTCGGATCGTCGCCGAACACGTCGTCGCCGACCTCGGCGCGCGCGATCGCCTCGCGCATCGCCGGCGTCGGGCGGGTGACCGTATCGCTTCGAAGGTCGACGATCACGGCCTGAGCTCCAGGAAGTTCTTCAACATCGCGTGTCCGTGCTCGGTGAGGATGGACTCCGGATGGAACTGCACGCCCTCCAGCGGCGTCTTCGTCCCGGCCAGCTCGCGGTGGCGCACGCCCATGATCTCGCCGTCCTGCGAAGTGGCGGTCACCAGAAGCAACTCCGGTTTCGTGGCCTGCTCGATCACCAGGGAGTGGTAGCGGATCACCGTGAACTGCTTGGGCAGCCCGGTGTAGACGCCGCGGCCATCGTGGGTGATGACGTCGGTCTTGCCGTGCATCTGCGTCTTTGCACGCACGATGCGGCCGCCCATGGCCGCGCCGATGGCCTGGTGTCCGAGGCAGACGCCGAGGATGGGCAATTTGCCGCTGAAGGCCTGGATCGCCTCGACGCAGATGCCGGCCTCGGCCGGCGAGCAGGGGCCGGGCGAGAGCACGAGGTGGTCGGGCTTCAGCGCGGCGATGCCGGCGACGTCGATCTCGTCGTTGCGGAAGACGCGCACCTCCTCGCCCAGCTCGCCGAAGTACTGCACCAGGTTGAAGGTGAACGAGTCGTAGTTGTCGATCATGAGCAGCATGTCAGAAGCCCTCCTCGACGAGTTCGGCCGCTCTGATCAGCGCTCGGGCCTTCGCCTCCGTCTCCCGCCACTCCATCTCCGGCACCGAATCCGCCACCACGCCCGCCGCCGCCTGCACGTACAGCGTCTGGTCCTTGACGATACCGGTGCGGATGGCGATGGCCACGTCCATGTCGCCGGCAAAGCTGAGGTAGCCACAGGCGCCGCCGTAGATGCCTCGCTTGCTCGGCTCGAGCTCGTCGATGATCTCCATCGCCCGGATCTTCGGCGCTCCGGTCAGCGTGCCGGCCGGGAAGGTGGCCTTGAGCACGTCGATGTTGGTCATGCCGTCCTTCAGCAGCCCCTCGACGTTGCTGACGATGTGCATCACGTGCGAGTAGCGCTCGACGACGAAGGCCTCGGTGACCTTCACGCTGCCGGTGCGCGCGATGCGCCCGATGTCGTTGCGCGCCAGGTCGATCAGCATGACGTGCTCGGCGCGCTCCTTCGGGTCGGCGAGCAGCTCGGCCTCCAGTGCCTTGTCCTGCTCGGGCGAGGCGCCGCGCGGCCGCGTTCCGGCCAGCGGCCGGATCGTCACCTTCTCGCCTTCGGGCACATGCTCGTGGCGCACCAGGATCTCGGGGCTGGCGCTGACGATCTGGAAGTCGCCCATGTCGTAGAAGAACATGTAGGGCGAGGGGTTCAGCGAGCGCAGCGCCCGGTACAGCGACAGCGGGCTCTCGGTGTAGCGCTTGCGCAGCCGCTGGCCGATCTGCACCTGCATCATGTCGCCGGCGGCGATGTATTCCTTGCTTTTCATCACCGCGGCAAGGTAGTCGTCCTTGGCGAACTCTCGCTCCACGCCGTGCGCCGCAACCCGCTTGACCTGTGGCGCGGTGACGCTGTAGCGGAGCTTGTCGCCCAGCTCGGCCAGGCGCCGCTTGGCCTTGAAATAGGCCTCGGGTTCGGCGGGGTTGGCATAGACGATCAGGTACAGCCGCCCGGAGAGGTTGTCGATGACGGCCAGTTCCTCGCATTGCAGCAGCAGGATGTCGGGCGTGTCGATGCCGCCTTCCTTCCACGTCTTCGCCAGCCTGGGCTCGATGTAGCGCACGGCGTCGTAGCCGAAGTAGCCGGCCAGCCCGCCGCAGAAACGCGGCAGCCCGGGGCGCAGTGCGACCTTGAAACGCGACTGGTACGCGGCGACGAAGTCCAGCGGGTTGCCCTCGTGCGTCTCGACCACCACGCCGTCGGTGACGACCTCGGTCTTGAAGCCGCGGGCGCGCAGCAGCGTGCGCGCCGGCAGGCCGATGAAGGAGTAGCGGCCGAAGCGCTCGCCGCCGACCACCGACTCCAGCAGGAAGCTGTGCCTTCCCCCGCCGTTGCCGTAGGCGAGCTTGAGGTACAGCGACAAGGGCGTCTCGAGGTCGGCGAAAGCCTCGGTCAACAGCGGGATGCGGTTGTAGCCCTGCGCGGCCAGGCTCTTGAATTCGAGTTCGGTGATCACGGGTCAGGGCCCTCCACGGCCCGGCGGACGGGTTGCTCGTCCGCATGACGGTTCGATTCGGTGGTGCCGGCGGGACGGACCAGCCGATGGAGCCGAAGGGCGCGCTTCATGGGGGAACGCGGCGCTCCGCGGCAGGCAAACGCGCCGGGTCAGCGCCCGGCGTGGCAGCAGGAGCGGCGCCAGGGCCAGGCTCCCCGGTCGTGCGACCTCTTGGTTTGCGTGCGCGTCGAAAACATGGGCGCCGAGTGTAGCAGCGGCCACGAAGTACCTGGGGAGCGCTCTCCACTCGTGCAATACGCCATGGACAAGCCCCGGCCCGCTTTGCCAAACTCGCGGGCTTTGCGGGCCTACCCGGCTGCAGCCAACCACTTCGGAGAGCGTCGTGATCCGTCGCACCATCGTCCTGGTCGCCACCTTGCTGGCGTGCCTGACCACCCCGATCGCGCAAGCGCAGGCCGTCGAGCTCGCCGGCGTCAAGTACGAACCGTCGCTGCAGATCGGCAGCAGCACGGTGCAGCTCAACGGGGCGGGCATCCGCTACAAGGCCGTGTTCAAGGTCTACACCGCCGGCCTGTACCTCGCCGCCAAGGCCGCCACCCCCGAGGCGGTGCTCGCCGCGCCGGGCGCCAAGCGCATTCACATCGTCATGCTGCGCGACATCGACGGCAACGAGCTCGGCAAGCTCTTCACCCGCGGCATGCAGGACAACGCATCGAGAGAGGACTTCTCCAAGTCGATCGCCGGCACGATCCGCATGAGCGAGATCTTCTCGCTGCGCAAGAAGCTGAACGCCGGCGAGAACTTCTCGGTCGACTGGGTGCCGGGCACCGGCACCGTCGTGATGCTCAACGGCAAGCCGGCGGGCGAGCCGATCAAGGAACCGGAGTTCTTCTCGTCGATGATGAAGATCTGGCTCGGCAAGTCACCGGCCGACGCGCAACTGAAGGACGCGCTGCTCGGCAAGGTGCCGCCGACGCGCGACCCCTTCGCCAACTAGGACCGCGCCAGTTCGTCGCGCCGGGCGTCGCGCCGGCGCATCACCGGGCGCGATCGTCCTTCAGCAGCGGCAGGAGTTCCGAGCCGCCCGAGGGCAGCAGCCCGACCTGCGAATAGGTCGCCAGCTTGTCGCGGGTGTCGACGATGTCGAGGTTGCGCATGGTCAGCTGGCCGATGCGGTCCTGCGGCGAGAACATCGACTCGCCCTTCTCCATCGTCAGCCGCTCCGGCTTGTAGGTCAGGTTGGGCGAGTCGGTGTTCAGCAGCGAGTAGTCGTTGCCGCGGCGCAGTTCCAGCGTGACCTCGCCGGTGATGGCGCGCGCCACCCAGCGCTGCGCCGTCTCGCGCAACATCAGCGCCTGCGGGTCGAACCAGCGGCCCTGGTAGAGCAGGCGGCCCAGACGGCGGCCGTTGTCGCGGTACTGCTCGATGGTGTCCTCGTTGTGGATGCCGGTGACCAGGCGCTCGTAGGCGATGTGCAGCAGCGCCATGCCGGGCGCCTCGTAGATGCCGCGGCTCTTGGCCTCGATGATGCGGTTCTCGATCTGGTCGCTCATGCCCAGGCCGTGCCGGCCGCCGATGCGGTTGGCTTCCATCAGCAGTTCCACCGGGCTCGCGAAGCTCTTGCCGTTCAACGCGACCGGCTGGCCCTCCTCGAAGCGCACCGTCACTTCCTCGCGCCTGACCTCGATGTCGTCGCGCCAGAAGGCCACGCCCATGATCGGCTGCACGATCCTCACGCCGCTGTTCAGGTGCTCCAGGTCCTTCGCCTCGTGGGTGGCACCGAGCATGTTGGAATCGGTCGAATAGGCCTTCTCGGCAGACATCTTGTAGGCGAATCCGGCCTTCGTCATGAAGGCCGACATCTCGGCGCGGCCGCCCAGCTCGTCGATGAAGGTCTGGTCCAGCCAAGGCTTGTAGATCTTCAGCGACGGGTTGGCGAGCAGGCCGTAGCGGTAGAAGCGCTCGATGTCGTTGCCCTTGAAGGTGCTGCCGTCGCCCCAGATGTTGACGTCGTCCTCCTTCATCGCGGTGACCAGCATCGTGCCGGTGACGGCGCGGCCGATCGGCGTGGTGTTGAAGTAGGTCACGCCGGCGGTGGAGATGTGGAAGGCGCCGCACTGCAGCGCGGCGATGCCCTCGGCCACCAGCTGCGCGCGGCAGTCGATCAGGCGTGCCTTCTCGGCACCGTACTGCATCGCGCGGCGCGGAATGTCGTCGTAGTCCGGCTCGTCGGGCTGCCCCAGGTTGGCGGTGTAGGCGTAGGGCACGGCGCCCTTGAGCTTCATCCAGTGCAGCGCGGCGCTGGTGTCCAGGCCGCCGGAGAAGGCGATGCCGACCTTCTGGCCGGTGGGAAGGTGTTGGAGGATGGTTGCCATGGTCTGGGGAGGTGCGGGGCCGGCCGGTGAGCAGGCTTGCCGAGGGCGGTATTTTCGACCCTTTTTGCGCGCCCGCTGCAGCAGCCTACTCGGCCATCACCGCGCGCCGCCGGCCGGCACGCTTGGCCGCGTACACCGCGGCGTCGGCGGCGGCGACCAGCGGCGACGCCGCGGCCGCGTCGGTGGCCACCATGCTGGCCACGCCGATGCTCAGGGTGACGTGCGGCGCCATCGGGGAGTCGGGGTGCGGCAGGGCAGCCGCCTCCACCGCCTCGATGCAGGTCAGCGCCAGGGCCATCGCCTCGGCGGCGCCGGTGTGCGGCAGCAGCAGCGCGAACTCCTCGCCGCCGTATCGCGCCACGAGGTCGCCGGCACGGCGCACGCAGTCGCGCAGGACCTGGGCGATCGCGCGCAGGCAGTCGTCGCCCATCGGGTGCCCGAGGCTGTCGTTGTAGCGCTTGAAGTAGTCGACATCGACGAGCAGCAGGGCCAGGGGCTGGCCATGGCGGCCGCTGCGCTGCCACTCCTCCTGCAGCACGCGGTCGAAGCGACGGCGGTTGGCGATGGCCGTCAGCGCGTCGGTCTCCGACAGCAGGGCGAGTTGCGCGCTGGCGTCGCGAAGCGCCTGCGCATAGGCCTCGCGCTCCGACAGGTCGGTGAACAGCGCGACGAAGCGCGCCGCGCCGGAGGTCTCCAGCCGCGAGAGCGCGAGCTGCACCACCACGGCATGGCCGTCGCGGTGGCGGGCGCGGATGTCCTGCGGCGCGCCGCGTGCCGCGCGAACGTCGGTTGCGCGAGTCGACAGCAGCGCCAAGGGGTCGGTGCTGTGGCCGACCAGGTCCGCGGGCACGAGCACGCGCAGGTCGCGGCCGACCAGCTCCTCCTCCGTCCAGCCGAAGATGGTGGCCGCTGCCGGGTTGGCCGACAGCACCACGCCGCGCTCGTCGAGCATGAGGATGGCCGACAGCGCCGTGCCGATCACCGCGTGCAGTTGCGCACGGCTGTCCGCGAGGCGCGCGTTGAGCTGCTTGAGCTGCTGCTCGCGCTGCACCAGCTCGGTGACGTCGACGCGCACGCCTGCGACGCCGCCCAGCCGGGTCGCGCGCTCCTCGATGCGCAGCCAGCGATTGCCGGGCAGCTCCTGCAGGAGGGGCTGGTCGGCATGACGGTGACGGTAGAGGCGCTCCTCGAGCCAGGTCAGCTCCTGACTCTCGGCCGCAGGGTACTGGCCGCGCGCGAGGCCGTAGCGCAGGATGGCCTCGAACGTGGTGCCGGGACGGATTGCCGGCGCGGAAAGCTGATAGAGGTCGCGGTAACGCTGATTGCACACCACCAGGCGGTCGTCTTCGTCGAACAGCGCGAAACCGTCGGGCAGTGCCTCGATGGCGTCCTCCAGCCGTTCGTGCGCCTGCTGGGCCTGGCCGCGAGCCTCGTCGAGCGCACGCTCCTTCTCGACCAGTTCGCTCACGTCGATGCTGAAGGCGAGCACGCTGCCGTCGGCCAGGCGCTGTTCGCTGATACGGCGCCAGCGGCCGTCGGCCATCTGACGCAGCAGGGGCGGGCCCGGGTGGAGGTGCTGCTGCACGCGGGCAGCGACGAAGGCTTCGACATGGCCCCGCGCCTGCGGGATCAGCCCGAGCGCGATGGCCTCGCGCACCAGCGCCTCGAAGCGCTGACCCGGCACGAGCCGGTGCGCCAGCCCAGGATAGAGCGCGCGGAAGTTGCGGTTGCACAGCACCAACCGGTCCTGCGTGTCGTACAGCACGATGCCAGCCTCCATGGCATCGAGCACTTCCTGGTAGGGCGGACCGCGGCGGCCGGTCAGCCAACGAGGCAGCCACCGCAGCAGCCGGGCAGACAGCGACGGAGACCGTTTGGCGGACGTGGCGGGCATGGCGGTCATGAACGGATCCAGCGACGCGAGGCGACGGGCGGTGACGAAGGAGCGGATGCGAAGGATAAGGCTTCGCTGATTTGCTTGATCTTGGGCAGGAACCGTGTATTCTGTATACAGAGTACACCAACCAGCCGCTGGCGATGACTGCCTCCCTGCTCAAGCTGAACGTCGCGCCCGACCTGGTCGATCAGGTCTATCGGGCGTTGCTCGGCGCGATCAGCGACGGCACGCTGGCGCCGGGCGCGCGCATCACGCAGGAAGAACTCGCGCAACAGTTCGCCGTGTCGCGCCAGCCCGTGCTGCAGGCGCTGCGCCTGCTCAAGCAGGATGGGCTGGTGCTCGATGCCCCCGGCCGCGGCGTGCAGGTCGCGCCGCTGGACGCGCCGGGCATCGCCGCCGTCTACCAGGTGCGCGGCGCACTCGACGGCCTCGCCGCCAGGCTGGCCGCCCGGCACCGTGAGCCACTGGACGGGAAGCTGATCGAGCGCGGCCGCAAGGCGGCGCGCGGGCGCAGCGTGCAGGCCATGATCGATGCCGACATCGCCTTCCACAACGCCGTCTATGCCGCTTCCCACAATGCGCTGATCCCGCGCAGCGCCCACCTGCACTGGGCGCACATCCGCCGTGCCATGGGCGCCTCGCTGCAGGCGGCGGCGCTGCGCGAGTCGGTGTGGGACGAGCACGAGGCCATCGCGCGGGCCATCGCCGAGGGCGACGCCGAACGCGCCGAACGCCTGATGCGCGAGCACGCCGATCGCGCCAGCGACCACATCACCCGCCACCTCGGCGCCGCCGCGGGTGGCCACGCGGTGCACATTGCCCAAGGAGACAAGCCATGAGACTCACCCCCGAGCAGATCGCCGAGTTCGACCGCGAGGGCTACCTGTTCTTCCCCGGGCTGTTCACGCCGGCGGAGACAAAGGTGCTGACCGACGCCGTACCCGATCTCTACGCCCGCCGGGAGGCCTACAACGTGCGCGAGAAAGACTCCGACGCGGTGCGCACGAACTTCGCCGCGCACCTGTACAGCGCGCCGTTCGCCAGGCTGGCGCGCCACCCGCGCATGGTCGAGCCAGTGCAGGACCTGTTCGGCGAGAAGCTGTACATGCACCAGTTCAAGATCAACGGCAAGATGGCCTTCGAGGGCGACGTCTGGCAGTGGCACCAGGACTACGGCACCTGGAAGAACGACGACCTGATGCCCACCGAGCGCGCGATGAACGTGGCCATCTTCCTCGACGACGTGAACGAGTTCAACGGCCCGCTGATGTTCATCCCGGGCAGCCACAAAAAGGGCGTGATCGACGCGAAGCACGACCTGACGACGACCAGCTACCCGCTGTGGACGGTCGACAACGACCTCATCCGCCAGCTGGTCGAGCGCGCCGGCGGCAAGAACGGCGGCATCGTCTCGCCCAAGGGCCCGGCCGGCTCGATGATCCTGTTCCATTCATGCCTGGTGCACGCCTCGACGAGCAACCTGTCGCCGTGGAACCGCGTCAGCGTCTACCTGAGCCTGTGCGCCGTCAGCAACCACATCCGCCGCTTCAAGCGGCCGGAATACATCGCACACCGCGACTTCACGCCGATCGACTGCCTGCCCGACGACTGCCTGCTCAAGCCCTACCCGGTCGCGCTGCCGTGGCAAGACGGCATGCCGGGCCGCGCGTTGGTGACCTCCCCCGAACCGATCGCCGAATCCAGAAAGGCCGCCTGACATGAATCTCCACCGCAAACTCCAGCAGCGCGAGGCCGAAGGCCGGCCGGTGCGCATCGGCCTGATCGGTGCCGGCAAGTTCGGCTCGATGTATCTCGCGCAGGTGCCGCGCACGCCCGGCGTGCACCTGGTCGGCATTGCCGACCTGTCGCCCGCTGCGGCACAGGCCAATCTTGCGCGCGTCGGCTGGGACGCGGCGCGCACGCAAGCCGGCTCGCTCGACGAGGCAGTGAAGACCGGCAGCACCCACGTCGGAGACGACTGGACGGCGCTGGTGCGCCATCCGGCGATCGACGTGATCGTCGAATGCACGGGCAACCCGATCGCCGCGGTGGACCACTGCCTCGAAGCCTTCAACCAGAAGAAGCACGTCGTCAACGTCACCGTCGAAGCCGATGCCTTCTGCGGAGCGCTGCTGGCGAAGAAGGCGGCCGATGCCGGCGTCGTCTACTCGATGGCCTTCGGCGACCAGCCGGCGCTGATCTGCGACCTGGTCGACTGGGCGCGCACCTGTGGCTTCCCGGTGGTGGCCGCGGGGCGCGGCCACAAGTGGCTGCCGCACTTCTGCGAGTCGACGCCGGACACGGTGTGGGGCTACTACGGCCTCACGCCGGAGCAGGCCGTGCGCGGCGGCCTGAACCCGAAGATGTTCAACAGCTTCCTCGACGGCTCCAAGCCCTCGATCGAGTCGACCGCCGTGTCCAACGCCACCGGCCTGGCCGTGCCGAGCAACGGCCTGCTCTACCCGCCGGCGAGCGTGGAGGACATTCCCTACGTCACCCGTCCGAAGAGCGAGGGCGGCGTGCTCGAGCGCAAGGGCATGGTCGAGGTGATCTCGTCCCTCGAAGCCGACGGCCGACGGATCCCCTACGACATCCGCATGGGCGTGTGGGTCACCGTGGAGGCCGAGACCGAGTACATCAAGAACTGCTTCGAGGAGTACAACGCCCACACCGACCCGAGCGGGCGCTACTTCACGCTCTACAAGCGCTGGCACCTGATCGGCCTGGAGGTCGGTGTGTCCGTGGCCAGCGTGGCGTTGCGCGGCGAGCCCACCGGCGTGGCCACTGGCTGGAACGCCGACGTGGTCGCCACCGCCAAGCGCGACCTGGCGCCGGGCGACATGCTCGACGGCGAGGGTGGCTACACCGTCTGGGGCAAGCTGCTGCCGGCGGCGACGTCGACGGCGATGGGCGGCGTGCCGCTCGGCCTGGCACACAACGTGAAGGTGGTGCGCCCCGTGAAGAAGGGGCAGAGCCTGAGCTGGGCCGACGTGGCGATGGACACCGGCACGCACGCCTACCGCACGCGCAAGGCCATGGAGGACCTGTTCGCGCCCGCTGCCCGCAGGAGCGCCTGACATGGCCTCGGACGACCTGCTCATCCGCGGCGCGCAGATCTTCGACGGCAGCGGTGCCGATGCGGTGAGCGGCGATCTCGCCGTTCGTGACGGGCGCATCCGGGCCATCGCCACCGGCGGCCGCTCGCTGCCGGTCGACGCCGCGCAGGTGATCGACGCCAGCGGCCTGGCGCTGATGCCCGGCATCATCGACAGCCACACGCACTTCGACGCCCAGGTCACCTGGGACCCGTACGTGCGGCCGTCCCCTGCGCTGGGCGTGACCACCGCGGTGATCGGCAACTGCGGATTCACCATCGCACCGTGCCGCCCCGCCGACAGGGAGCGCACGATGCGCAACCTCACGCAGGTGGAAGGCATGTCGCTGGACGTGCTGCGCCAGGGCATCCGCTGGGAGTTCGAGACCTTCGCCGAGTACCTCGCGCAGCTGCGGCTCAGCCGCAGCGCGGTCAATCTCGCCTGCTACGTCGGTCACTCGTCGGTGCGCACCTGGGTGATGGGCGACGCCGCCACGCAGCGCGAGGCCACACCGGAAGAGATCGCCGCGATGGCGGCAGTGATCCGCGAGGCCATGGACGCCGGCGCGGTCGGCTTCGCCAGCTCCACCAGTCCGGCGCACAACGGCGAAGGCGGCATTCCCATGCCTTCGCGGCTGGCCGGCGACGCCGAGCATCTCGCGCTGATCCAGGCGATGGCGCATCGCGGCGGCGGCGTCTACATGATCACCAAGGGCGGGCAGATGCCGGTGGCGCTGCTGGAGGAGATGGCAGCGCGCGCCGGCCGGCCGGTGATGATCGCCGCGCTGCTGCACAACGGCACCAACCCCGGCGCGGTGTTCGCCGACCTCGACGCCATCAGCGCCGCCAATTCGCGCGGCCGTCAGCTGATCGGACAGGTGTCGTGCTGCCCGCTGACGATGGAGTTCACGCTCGCCTCGCCCTACCCGGTGGAAGGCCTGCACAGTTGGCAGCCGGCGCTGGCCTTGAAGGGCGCGGCGCTGGAGGCGTTGCTGGCCGACCCGCAGTTCCGCGCCCGCGTGCGGGCCGAACTCGCCGCGCCGGCCACCTTCCGGCTGTTCAACGGTGAGTGGGAGAAGGTGCACGTGGTGCAGGTCGCGCAGGAACGCCACCGCGCACTCGAGCAGAAGAGCATCGCCGAACTGGCGCACCGCGCCGGCAAGGACCCGCTGGACTTCATGATCGACCTCGCGCTCGACGAGGACCTCACCACCATCTTCACCGCACAGCTGCTCAACAGCGACGAAGAGGCGGTGGCCCGGCTGCTCACGCACCCGCACAGCCTGGTGTCGCTGTCGGACGCCGGCGCGCACCTCACCTTCTTCAACGACGCCGGCTTCGGCCTGCACCTGATGGGCCATTGGTCGCGCGAGCTCGGCGTGATGAGCCTGAGCGAGGCGGTGCGCCGCCTGACGCTGCAGAGCGCGCAGATCTTCGGGCTGCAGGACCGCGGCCTGCTGCGCGAGGGCTTCGCCGCCGACCTGCTGCTGTTCGACCCGGCCACGGTGGGCCGCGCGCCGACGCGACGCGTGCACGACCTGCCCGGCGGCGCGCCGCGGCTGACCACCGATGCGCTCGGCGTGCACGGCGTGTGGGTCAACGGCCGCCAGGTGGCGAACAACCAGGGGCTGCTCGACGGGGCGCCGCTGGCCGGCGAACTGCTCACCGATTTCGTGCGCTGACGGGCGCCTCGCCCGCGCAGAGGTTCTGCGGCCTGCGTCGCGGAAGGATCCTGCCTGCCGCCCCGTCAAGCAGCCGCATCGTCTGCACGCACCTGATACATCTGCTCTCACTCCCCGCAAGGGCTAACCGGTTTCTTGTGCGTCAGGTTGTAAGGTCATCGCCGTTTGCCAAGTTTTGACGCAAATTGGGTGTGGCAAGGCTGGAAGATGTACCCGCACTACTAAAAAAGGGAGCGGGTCTTGTCATTCTTCGGCCTGTCGTTCGGCAGACGTGCCGCGGCGCGTACGGCGTCGTCCATGGTGGTGAACGAGCCGCGCGGCGGCTGGTTCCACCGCGAAGAGGCCATCATGGGCACGGCGATCCGCGTCGAGCTGTGGTGCGACGAGGAGCGCGCGGCGCAGTCGGCCATCACCGCGGTGATGGACGAGATGCACCGCATCGACCACGCGATGAGCCCGCACAAGCCGGCGTCGGAGTTGTCGATCATCAACCGCGACGCGGCGCGCGAGGCCGTACCGCTGAGCGGGGAGATGTACCGGCTGCTCGAACGCGCACTGGATTTCTCCCGCTTCTCCGATGGCGCCTTCGACATCACCTTCGCCAGCGTCGGACAGCTCTATGACTACCGCTGCGGCATCGCCCCCACGCCCGAGGCGCTCGAGCGGGCCCGCGCCGCGATCGGCTGGCGCAACCTGATCCTCGAGCCGAAGGCACGCACGGTGCGCTTCGCCCGCGAAGGCATGCGCATCGACCTCGGCGGCTTCGCCAAGGGCCACGCGGTGGACAACGGCGCGGCCATCCTCGCCGCACTGGGCATCGAGCACGCCATCGTCACCGCCGGCGGTGACAGCCGCGTGCTCGGCGACCGGCGAGGCCGGCCCTGGACGATCGCCATCCGCGATCCGCGCCGCGAGGGCGGCGTGGTCGCCGTGCTGCCGCTGGAAGACACGGCGATCTCCACCTCGGGCGACTACGAGCGCTACTTCGAGCGCGACGGGGTGCGTTGCCACCACCTGATCGACCCACGCACCGGCCGCTCGCCGGACCGCGTGCGCAGCGTCACCATCCTGGCGCCTGAAGGCCTCACCACCGAGGGCCTGTCCAAGACCGTGTTCGTGCTCGGCGTCGAGCGCGGCATGGAACTCGTCGAATCGCTCTCGGGTGTCGATGCCGTCGTCGTCGACGCGGCCGGGGCCCTGCACTACTCGTCCGGGCTGCTTTCGGGCAGTCCTTCAGCGGTCGACGGTGCCCGGCAATGACCGGGCCGGCATCAGAGGAGGCGAAGATGAAGAAACTGTCATGTCCCCGGGGCCGCATCGCGGCATTCGGCCTGGCGGCCGTGGCCGCCGCCATCGCGGCGGGCTGCTCCGGCGGCAGCACCGGCGAAGGCACCGTCACGGTGTCGGGCGAGGTGCCGATTGCCTACGTCAAGCGCTCCACCGCGATGACGATCAATCCGACCAACGGCTCGCCGAGCGCGCCCGGCGGCGACCTCATGCTGCGCGAGAAGTCCAGCCCCAGCGCGCCGGAGCACAACCTGACCGCGCGCTTCACGCAGGGTGTGGGCGACGCCTCCGACCCCGAGGTGTCCTACGACGGCAAGAAGATCGTCTTCTCGATGAAGTGCCCGACCTCGAACAG
Source organism: uncultured Piscinibacter sp. (assembly GCF_937952055.1). GTDB lineage: Bacteria > Pseudomonadota > Gammaproteobacteria > Burkholderiales > Burkholderiaceae_C > Piscinibacter. The sequence goes on along the minus strand of NZ_CALFYO010000010.1, from coordinate 193,643 downwards.
CGCCGAGATCGAGGGCGTTCCCGCCTGCACCGGGCGCTGGAACATCTGGGAATACGACATGACCGACGGCGGCATGACCGGCGGCACGTTCCGCCGCCTCACCGCCTCGACGACCGACGACGACGTCGACCCGGCCTACCTGCCCGGCGGCCGCGGTTTCGTGTTCACCTCCAACCGCCAGGGCCGCACGAGGACCGTGCAGGGCGGCCGGACCTTCTACGCGCTCGACGAGTACGAGCGCGAACGCGTGCTGCAGCTGCACACGATGGACAAGGACGGCGGCGCGATCACGCAGATCTCCGTCAACGCCAGCCACGACCGCAACCCGGTGGTGCGACCGAACGGCGAGATCATGTTCTCGCGCTGGGAGCACGTCGGCCCGCGCAACCGCTTCGCGGTATTCCGCGTCAAGCCCGACGGCACCGACATGTTCGTGCTGTACGGCGCGCACAGCCCGGGCAACAGCTTCCTGCATCCGCGCGACATGGACCCGAAGGGCAAGTACGCCGGCTATGTGTCTTCCGACCTGATGGCGCTGTCGCGCACCCAGGAGGGCGGCTCGCTGATGCTCATCGACGCCGCCAACTATTCGGAGCAGAACACGCCGTCGACCAAGACGGTGGCGGCGGTGGGTGGCCAGGTCGAGGTGACCGACAAGCCGCTGAACCAGAGCCGCGGCCTCTCGCCCTATGGCCGCATCTCCACGCCCTACCCGCTGTGGGACGGCACCGACCGCGTGCTGCTCGCCTATCGCCCCTGCGAGGTGACACGCAACGGCACGGTCATCCCGTGCGCCAACCTCACCGACGCCGAGCGCGCCATGCTGGAGGACGAGACGATGTCGCGCGCGGAGCGCGCTGCCGCGCCGGTGCAGGACAACGCGCCGGCGGCCTACGGCATCTACATGTACGACCCGGTCAAGCAGACCTTCCTGCCGATCGCCTCGCCGCCGGCCGGCTTCATGTACGTCGACCCGGTGGCCATCGAGGTGCGGCCCGAGCCGAACGCCACCGACCCGACCAGCGTCGACGCCACTCTGGCGGCGCAGAACCTCGGCGAGATCGAGGTGCGCAGCGTCTACGACACCGACGGCCTCGACCGCAACGGCGAGTCGATGATCGCCGCCGCCGACCTCGCCAACGGCTGCAGCGCCGGCATTGCCAAGGCCGCACCGCTGAACGCCTCGGACACGCGCGCCCTGGTGGCCGACCTCTCGCGCATCAAGGACCCGGCCGACCCGGCCTACCACTGCTCGCCGATGCGCTTCATCCGCGCCACGCGCGTCGTGCCGCCTCAGGCCGGCAGCACCGGCATGCGCGAGGCGATCGGCGAGACCGACTTCGAGCCGCAGCAGATCCTCGGCTACGCGCCGATCGAGCCCGACGGCTCGTTCAAGCTGCGCGTGCCGGCCGACACGCCGCTGGCGCTGACCGTCATCGACGCCAAGGGCCGCGGCATCCAGACGCACCTGAACTGGATCCAGGTGCGACCCGGCGAGCGCCGCACCTGTCTGGGCTGCCACAGCCCGCGCCGCGGCGCGTCGATCAACGCCGGCACGGTGGTGGACACGCTGCCGGCCGCACTGAACCCGGCTCTGGCCAGCCAGCACCAGTCCGGCGAGACCATGGCCTCCCTGCGCACGCGCCTGGACAACTCGCGCTTCGCGCTGAGCGCCGACATGGAGTTCGCCGACGTCTGGGCCGACACGACGAAGACGGGCGTGACGGCACGTGCGCCGATCAGCATCCGCTACACCAACAACACCAGCCCGGCGGACGACCTCGCCACCCCGGCACCGACCAACGGATTCATCAACTACCCCGATCACATCCAGCCGTTGTGGACGCGCGATCGCGGCGCGAACACCTGCACCGGCTGCCACGCCGACACCGCCAGGCTCGACCTGCGCGGCACGATTTCGGGCACTGGCCGGGTGACCTCGTACGAGGAGTTGGTGGTCGGCGACCCGGTGATCGACCAGACCACCGGCCTGCCGCTGACGCGCCTGCGCGAGGGCGAGCCCGAGATCGTTCGTGGCGCGGCGCTCGTCGAGACCATGGCCGGCAACGCCGCCGGCATGGCGCGCTCGAGCCGGCTCGCCGAGATCATGTTCGGCGAGGCCCTGAAGGCCAGCGCCGACGCACGCACCACTCACCCCAACCCGCCCGCCACGGCGCCTGACCACTCCGCCATGCTCAACCTGGCGGAGAAGCGCCTGATCAGCGAGTGGATGGACCTCGGCGGTCTGTACTACAACGACCTCGTCGCCAACGGCAGCCCGGTGCGGCTGACCACGCTCAGCGAGGCGACGTTCGAGTCGCAGATCTTCCCGATCCTGCAGTCCGACTGCGCGAGCTGTCACCAGCCGGAGGGCAGTTCGGGGGCGGCGCAGACGGCGGCGTCGTTCGCCAACAACCGCTTCGTGCTCGCCGGCAGCGTCGAGGGCGACTACAACGTCACGCTGACGATGATCTCCGACGTGTGCAACGGGCCGTCGAATGCACTGCTGAGCCGGCCATCGACGGTGCCGCATCCCTCGGGCGCGACCGGCCAGGCCACGGCGCTGCTGCCCGCCGGCAGCGCCAACTACAACACCATCGCCGCCTGGATCGCCAGCGGCTGTCCGACGCAATGACGAAGCGACTCGCCGCGATCTTTGCCGCCGCGCTGGTGGCCAGCTGTGGCGGCGGCAACCCGCTGTCCAATCCCGACTCGGTGCAGAACCCGCCGGGCACCACGGGCCAGAAGCTGTCGTTCGTCTACTTCCAGAGGTGCATCAACGTCATCTACGACACGCCCCTGCAGGTCGACCAGAACGGCGTGATCTCCACCAACACCTGCGGCAGCGGCGGCTGCCATGACACCCGCACCGGCACCGGCGGCGCGCTGCGCGTCGTGCCGCAGGCGAACCTGGTCGACCTCGCGGCCAGCACGGTCGACGAGGTGCGCGCCACCGACATGTACAAGAACTTCTACTCCTCGCAGGGCGCGACGGTGATCGGCTCGCCGACGCAGAGCCGGCTGCTGGCCAAGCCGTTGCTCACCGTGCTGCACGGCGGCGGGCAGATCTTCGCCGACATGCAGGACGAGAACGCCCGGCGCATCGCCTACTGGATCAGCCGCCCGGTGCCTCAGGGGCAGGACGAGTTCAGCGTGGCCGGCAACAGCATGTTCACACCCGCCGATCCCGAGACCGGCACGTGCAACACCCAATGAGGCCGCCGACGTCCCCGTTCGTCCGCGGCCTGAGCGTGCTGACCCTGGCCCTGGCCGCCGCGCTGCCCGTGCACGCAGCCGACGAGGCGCCGCCCGTCGAGCGGCTGCAGGTCACCGACCCCTACCTCGAGATGCGCACCGGGCCGGGCCGCGGCTACCCCATCCACCACGTCGCCGCGCGCGCCGAGTGGGTCGAGATCCAGCTGCGCTACACCGACTGGTACAAGGTGCGCACCGAGAACGGCAAGGAAGGCTGGGTGCACCGCCGCCAGCTCGTCAGCACGCTGACCGAGGCGGGTGTGGCGCGCTCGTTCCGGGACATCGCCTTCGACGACTTCCTGCAGCGCCGTGCCGAGTTCGGTGCGGCCTGGGGCCACTTCAAGTCGGAGCCGATGCTCAAATTCTGGGCCGGCTACAAGCTGTCGGAGGCCATCGGCATCGAGGCCACGCTCGGCCAGGTGCAGGGCGTGTTCTCCGGCACCAACTTCTGGCACGTCAACCTGCAGCTCGAGCCGTTCTCCGACCAGCGCATCTCGCCCTTCTTCGCCGCCGGCGTGGGCAATTTCAGGAACATCCCCAATCTCAGCCTCGTGGCAGCCACGCCCACCGACGCCAAGCTCGCCAACGCGTCGATCGGCGTGCGCTACTACCTGACTGAGCGATTCGTGCTGCGCGCCGACTACTCGATCTACACCGCCTTCCTCAACGACGTCCGCTCCGGCGAGTACCGCGCGCTGACCGGCGGTCTGTCCTTCTTCTTCTGAGCCAGGCCCTACACAAGAACCACCATGCGACTGCCCGCCCTTCTCCTGCCCGCGCTGTTCGCCGCACCCGTGCTCGCGCAGACGCCGCCTGAATCACAGCCCGCCAACGAGCAGGTGATCGTGCCCGAGGTGCAGCGCCGCGACGTGCGCATCCCGAAATTCCCGTCCAAGGACTTCGAGGTCGGCGCGCTGGTGGGCACCTATGCGACGCAAAGCTTCGGCGCCAGCGCGATCGCCGGCCTGCGCCTCGGCTACCACCTCAGCGAGGACTTCTTCGTCGAGACCGTGTTCGCGCAGACCAAGGTCACCGACAAGACCTTCACCGAGATCTTCCCCGGTTCCGGCCCGCTGGCCGACACCGACAAGAAGCTGAGCTACTACAACGTCTCGGCCGGCTACAACATTTTCCCCGGCGAGATCTTCCTCGGCGGCAAGCTCGCCAAAGCCTCGTCGATCTACCTGATCGGCGGCGTCGGCAGCACCAAGTTCGCCAATCAGCGCAAGCAGACCTTCAACGTCGGCTTCGGCTTCCGCGTGCTGTTCAGCGACCGCTGGGCCGTTCGCGTGGACATGCGCGACCACATCTTCAGCTACGACCTGCTCGGTGTTCGCCAGAACACGCAGAACCTCGAGCTGACCACCGGCATCGCCTACTACTTCTGATCCCGCCCATGGACCACGCAGCGACTCCCCCGTTCTCGCCGAAGCGCCGCCGCCTGCTGGGCGCGGCCATGACCGCCGCCGGCGCCTGTGCACTCGGCAGCGCACGCGCTGCGATCGGCGGCGGCGCTGCCCCCGACTTCACCCTGCGCACCACCGCAGGCTCGAACATGCGGCTGCAGGAGCAGCGCGGCCAGGTGGTGATGGTGAACTTCTGGGCCACCTGGTGCGGCCCCTGCAAGATCGAGATGCCGCACCTGAACCGCCTGTACGAGAAGTACCGCAGCTCGGGCTTCGTGCTGATGGGCGTGAACATCGACGACGACCCGCGCAATGCGGTGGCCACGGCGACCAAGCTGGGCGTGACCTTCCCGGTGCTGCTCGACGGCGACAAGCGCGTCAGCAGGCTCTACGACCTGAGCACCATGCCGACCACGCTGATCATCGACCGCGACGGCCGCCTGCGCCACCTGCACCGCGGCTACCGCGAGGGCTACGAGCTGACCTACGACCAGCAGGTCCGCGAGCTGCTGAAATCATGAGCACGCGTCGCCTCACCCTCGGCACCTTGCTGGCCGGTGCCGCCCTGTCCGCTGGCTGCTCCTCGCTGTCGCTGCCGTCGATGCCCGAGCCCTGGGTCAAGCCCTACGAGCGCGAGCGACTGGCCGATCCGATCATGCGCGTCGGCGGCGATCCGCTGGCCGCACGGCACCGCGAGCACGTGCTCGTCGTGCGCGAGGCCTCGCGCGGTGCCAACACGGCACAAGGAGGCGGCTGTGGCTGCAACTGAAGGCCGACTCTCGCGCCTGCCCGGGCTGCTGCAGCGCCTGGTCGGTCTGCTCGGCAGCCTGCTGGCCGTCGGTGGCGCCAAGGCCATCGAGCTGCCGGAGAACCGCGCCGAGGCGCTCTACCACCTCTACAAGGGCGGCGGCGTCACCGCCGACGGCCCGGCGCTGCTGGTGCGCAAGAGCCTCGCCGACAAGGTGTCGCTGTCGGGCTCGTACTACGTCGACGCGGTGAGCAATGCCTCGATCGACGTGGTCACCACCGCCAGCCCGTTCAAGGAGAAGCGCACTGCCTACGACCTCGGCGTGGACTACGCGCACCGCGATTCGCTGATGTCGCTGTCGGTGTACCGCAGCAAGGAGCCGGACTACGTCGCCGAAAGCTTCAGTGTCGACGTGGCGCAGGAGGTGTTCGGCAACATGACCACCGTCGCACTGGGCTACACGCGCTCGGTTGACGAAGTGTCCAGGAATGGCGATCCGACCTTCGCCGACACGGCCAAGCACTGGCAGTACCGGCTCGGCCTCACGCAGGTGCTCACGCCGAGCATGCTCGCCAGCGCCAACCTCGAAGTCGTCTCCGACTCCGGCTACCTCGGCAACCCGTACCGGGCGGCGGTCGTGTTCGGCGCCACGGTGCCCGAGCGCATGCCGCGCACGCGTACCAGCCGCGCGCTGAAGCTGCGCGTCGTCGGCGACCTGGGTGACCGCAACGCCGCACGCGCCGAGTACCGCTACTTCTGGGACACCTGGGACATCAAGGCGCATACGCTGGAGGCGGGCTACAGCCGCTACGTCGGCAGCGACTGGCTGGCGGACGGTTTCACGCGCTTCTACTCGCAGAGCGAAGCACTGTTCTACAGCGACAACGCCACCACCGAGACCACCTACGTGTCTCGCAATCGCCAGCTCAGCGCCTTCCGCAGCCTCGGCCTGGGCGGCAAGCTGAGCTACGTGGCCAAGCGCGTTCCCGGCCAGTACGAGCTGAAGATCGTCGGCTCGTACGAGCGCATCCGCTTCAACTACAAGAACTTCACCGACATCCGCAACGGGCAGGCGTACGACTTCGACGCCAACCTGCTGCAGCTGTACGTGACCGCCACCTTCTGAATCCCGAAAGCATCGGCGCCATGTCGTTCCACCATCGCCTTCCCCGGTCGTTCGCCGCAGGCCTCGTGCTCGCACTGGCGGCCCTGAACTCGCTCGCCCAGACGGCGATCCCGGCCGCGGCCAGCGCCCCCGGTCCGGGCACGCTGGACGGGCGCATCCAGGCCGTCAAGGGCGACGTGATCCGCCTCAACCGCGACCTGCTGGTGCTCGAGGAGGAACTGCTCTTCCCGGCGAACACCCAGGTGGCGCTGTTCGTCTCGATGGACGTGGGCAAGCTGTTCCAACTCGACTCGGTGCAGATCAAGCTGGACGACAAGATCGTCACCAACTACCTCTACACGCCGCTGGAGGTGCAGGCGCTGCACCGTGGCGGCGTGCAACGCGTCTACCTCGGCAACCTGCGTGCCGGCAGTCACGAGCTGGTGGCGTTCTTCACCGGCCAGGGCCCCCACGAGCGCGACTACAAGCGCGGCACCACCATCAAGTTCGACAAGGGCACCGAACCGAAGTACATCGAGCTGCAGATCAAGGATTCCGCCGGCAAGCTGCAGCCGGAGTTCGACATCAAGGTCTGGCAGTAGGCGTGCGCATGTCCGTGAAGATCTCGCTGCGCCCGGTGCGGCGACTGGCTGCAGCCGCTGCGCTGCTGGCCTGCGCCGGCGTCGGCGCTGCGCCGCCCAAGCCGTGGCCCGTACCGCCCAACGAGAAGGCGCGCCCGGTCGAGGCACCGCACTACGGCGACGCGCTGTTCCACTTCTTCCAGGACCGCTACTTCACCTCCATCACCACGCTGATGGCCTCGCAGCACTTCGGCCGCGTCGCGGCGCATGGCGACGAGGCCGAGATCCTGCGCGGCGGCATGCTGCTGTCCTACGGCCTGCACCAGGAGGCCGGCGAGATCTTCGCGCAGCTGATCGAGAAGGGCGCGACCCCCGCGGTGCGCGACCGCGCCTGGTTCTACCTCGCCAAGATCCGCTACCAGCGCGGCTTCCTCGCCGAGGCCGAGGACGCGATGGCGCGCATCGAGAAGAACCTGCCCGCGGCGCTCGAGGAGGACCGGCTGCTGCTGCAGTCCAACCTGCTGATGGCGCGCGGCGACTACGCCGGCGCCGCCGCACTGCTCGAGGGCGTCGCCACGGACAGCCCGATCGGCCAGTACGCGCGCTTCAACCTCGGCGTGGCGCTGGTCAAGAGCGGCGAGGAGGAGCGTGGTGTCAAGCTGCTCGACGGCCTCGGCATGGCGCCCGCCGCCGACGAGGAGATGCGCTCCCTGCGCGACAAGGCGAACGTGGCGCTGGGCTTCTCGGCACTGCAGAGCGGCAAGCCGGACGTGGCGCGCCACTCGCTGCAGCGCGTGCGCCTGGAGAGCCTGCACGCCAACAAGGCGCTGCTCGGCTTCGGCTGGGCGGCCGCCGAGATGAAGGAGCCGAAGCTTGCCCTGGTCCCGTGGATCGAGCTCGCCAGCCGCGATGCCAGCGACGCCGCGGTGCTGGAAGCGCGCATCGCCGTGCCCTACGCCTACGCCGAACTTGGCGCCTTCGGCGAGGCCACCGAGCAGTACAACGCCGCCATCGCCGCCTACGACAGCGAGGGAGGCAAGCTCGACGAGTCGATCGCCGCGATCCGCGCCGGCAAGCTGCTCGACGGACTCATCGAACGCAACCCCGGCGAGGAAATGGGCTGGTTCTGGAACATCCGCGAACTGCCCGAGATGCCCTACGCCAGTCACTTGACGCAGGTGCTTGCCGGCCATGAGTTCCAGGAGGCCTTCAAGAACTGGCGCGACCTGCGCTTCCTGGCGAAGAACCTGCAGGACTGGGAAGACAGCCTCGGCGTGTTCGGCGACATGCTCGACAACCGCCGGCAGGCCTACGCGCAGCGACTGCCGCAAGTGCAGGCCGGCGCGCGCGCGGTCGACCTCTCCGCGTTGCGGCAGCGGCGGGACGCGGTCAGCGGCGAGGTCGAGCGCGCGCTGCGCGAGCAGGATGCCCCAGCGCTCGCCGACGCCAAGGACCGCGAGCTGCTCGAGATGATCAAGGGGGTGCAGCAGGGCCTGCAGTCGCTCGGCAACGATGCCGATGCCGAACGCGCGCGCCAGCGCGCGCGGCTGGCTTCGGGGGCGCTGACCTGGCGGCTCGCGCAGGAGTACCCGGCACGCGCGTGGGACGCGCAGAAGAACATGAAGATCATCGATGCCGAACTGGCGCAGGCTCGCGAGCGCGAGGCGGCGGTGGCGAAGGCGCAGATCGAGGAGCCGGCACGGCACGAGGCCTTTGCCCGGCGCATCGCCGAGCTGTCGCAGCGCATCAAGGCGCTGATCCCGCGCGTGGCGGCCCTGTCGCGCGACCAGCAGCAGGAGGTGCAGGAACTCGCCGTGGCTGAACTGACACGGCAGAAGGAACGCCTGGCGGTCTATTCGCAGCAGGCTCGCTTCGCCGTCGCGCAGATGTACGACCGCGCGGCCTCCGAGTCGCCCCGGAAGGAAGACGATGCATCGAAGCAGTGAGTTCGTGCTGCGCCCGCTCGTCGTGCTGATGCTCGTCGGCCTGGCCGGCTGCGCCGGCCAGAAGAAGGCACTGCCGGGTGACGACCAGCCGACGCTGGCCAGCTTGGCGGGCCGAACCGTGGAAGTGTCGAAGGACAAGCGCGTCGACTCGAACGAAACGCAGACGATCGCCGCCTACCGCAAGTTTCTCGAGGTGGCCCCCAAGGCACCGCAGCGCGCCGAGGCGATGCGCCGCCTCGGCGACCTGGAAATGGACCTGGCCGACGCGCGCTCGGCCGCCGGCAGCGGCGCGGCCACCGGCCCCGACTACGGCGCCGCGGTGAAGCGCTACCAGGACTTCCTCAAGGACTATCCGGACGACCGGGGAAACGACCGCGTGCTCTACCAGCTCGCCCGCGCGCAGGAACAGGCCGGCGACTTGGAAACCGCGCTGAAGACACTCGACCGGCTTGTCGCCAGCTACCCGAACACGCTGTACCGCGACGAGGCCAACTTCCGCCGCGGCGAGCTGCTCTTCACCACGCAGGACTATGCGCGCGCCGAGAAGGCCTACGCCACCGTCCTGGCCAGCTCACCACGCACGCAGTTCCACGAACGCTCGCTGTACATGCAGGGCTGGTCGCGCTTCAAGCAGGGCAAGCTGGACGACGGCCTGCAGTCATTCTTCGGTGTGCTCGACCTGAAGGTCGCCGGCAGCGACGGCGACGGCGGGCTCGACACCATCGTCGGCCTGTCGCGCGCCGACCGCGAGCTGGTCGAGGACACCTTCCGAGTCAGCAGCATCAGCCTGGCGAACCTGCAGGGCGCCGAGAGCATCCCGGCCTACATCACCGACGCGAAGCGGCGCTCTTACGAGTACCGCGTCTACGAGCAGCTCGGCGAGCTGTACCTGAAGCAGGAGCGCGTCAAGGACGCCGCCGATGCCTTCGGCGCCTTCGCCCGCCGCGACCCGCTGCACGCGCAGGCGCCGCAGCTGCAGGCACGCGTCGTCGAGATCTACCAGTCCAATGGCTTCCCGGCACTGGCGCTGGACGCAAAAAAGGACTACGTGTCGCGCTATGGCGTCGGCAGCGAGTTCCGCCGCGCCAACCCGCAAGGCTGGGAGAAGGCGCAGCCGCTGGTGAAGACGCACCTCACCGAGCTGGCACGCCACTACCACGCCAGCGCACAGAAGAGCAAGGCCAGCGCCGACTACCAGGAGGCGGTGAAGTGGTACCGCGCCTACATCGCCAGCTACCCGAACGACCCGCAGACGGCGCAGAACAACTTCCTGCTCGCCGAACTGCTCTACGAGGACGGCCGCTTCGCCGAAGCCGCGGTGGAGTACGAGAAGGTCGCCTACCAGTACCCCAACCACGCCAGGGCGGCGGACGCCGGCTACGCCGCGCTGCTCAGCTACGGCGGCCAGGAGAAGCGCGTGCAGGGCGCCGAGGCCGCGGCGCTGCAGCGCGCGGGCGTCGAGAGTGCACTGCGCTTCGCCAAGGCCTTCCCGAAGGACGGCCGCACCGGCACGGTGTTGACCAACGCCTCGGAGAAGCTGTTCGCGCTGCGCGACGGCGAGCGCGCTGCCGAGGTGGCGCAGCAGGTGCTGCGGCTCGACCCGCCCGCCGCCGCGGCGCAGCGCCGTGTCGCCTGGACGGTGATCGCACACGACGCCTTCGAGAGGAACCGCTTCGACCAGTCGGAGAAAGCCTACGGCGAGGTGCTCGCGCTCACGCCGGAAAAGGATGCGGCCCGCGGCGACCTCGTCGAACGCCTCGCTGCCTCGGTCTACAAGCAAGGTGAACTGGCCCGCGCGGCCGGCGACAGCAAGGCGGCGGTGGGCCACTTCAACCGCGTCGCTGCCGTCGCGCCGGCCTCGGCGGTGCGCGCGACTGCGCAGTACGACGCCGCCGCCGCGATGCTCGCGATGAAGGACTGGGACGGTGCCTCGCGCGCGCTGGAGGACTTCCGCCGGCGCTACCCCGATCATCCCCTGCAGGCGGACGTCGGCAGCAAGCTCGCGCTGGCCTACCTGGAGAAGCAGCAGTGGTCGCAGGCGGCCGGCGAATTCGAGCGCGTTGCCGCCACGCAGAAGGACCCGCAGCTCGCGCGCGAGGCGCTGTGGCAGGCCGCCGAGCTGCACGAGAAGGCCGCCGACGCGAAGTCCGGCCCGCGCGCCGCCGCGGCGAAGACCTACGAACGCTATCTCAAGCAGTACCCGCTGCCGCTGGAGCGCGGCCTCGAGGCGCGCCACCGCATCGCGCGCATCGCCAGGGCCGAGGGCGACGTGAAGCGCGAGGCCGCGCTGATGAAGGAGATCTACCAGGGCGACCAAGCCGGCGGCAGTGCGCGCACCGATCGCACACGCTACCTCGGCGCGACTGCGGCGCTGGTGATGGCCGAGCCTGCCGTGGCCGAGTACCGCAAGGTGCGGCTGGTCGAACCGCTGGCGCGCAACCTCAAGCTGAAGAAGGCGAAGATGGAGAGTGCGCTGAAGGCCTACGCGGTGGCGGCCAACTACGGCGTGGCCGACGTGACCACCGCGGCCACCTTCCACATCGCCTCGCTCTACCAGGACTTCGGCCAATCCATGCTCAAGTCGGAGCGGCCGAAACGGCTGTCCAAGCTGGAACGGGAGCAGTACGACGTGCTGCTCGAGGAACAGGCCTTCCCCTTCGAGGAGAAGGCCATCGAACTGCACGAGGCCAATGCGAAGCGTGCTTCGGAAGGCATCTACGACAAGTGGGTGAAGGACAGTTTCGAAGCGCTGGCGCGGTTGCGCCCGGTGCGCTACGGCAAGGCCGAACGGGCCGAGGGGGTGATCGATGCGATCCGCTGACACCCTGCGAAGGCTGGTCGGTTCGAGCGCGCTGGCTGCGCTGGCCGGCTGCTCGACGCTGTCCGATGGCGTGAAGACGATGCAGGAGACGGTGGTCGCGCCGGTGGCCAAGGCGATCACGCCGGGCGCCGCGCCGGCAGCGGCCTCCGCCGCCTCGGCGCCGAGCGGCCTGCCCGCAGCCCACCCGGTGCGCGTCGAGGCCCCGGTGCCGGAGGACGCGCAGCGCGCTTTCGACGACGCACTGCGCGCCATGCGCGCCGGCCGCACCGACGATGCGGAGCGCGGCTTCAAGGCGCTGACGAAGAGCCACCCCGAGCTGGGCGGTCCGCACGCCAACCTCGGCATCCTCCACCGCCATGCCGGCAGGCTCGATGAATCGGCCGCCGCGCTGGAACACGCGACCCAGGCCAGTCCCGAGCAGCCGTTGTACTTCAACCAGCTCGGCGTCACCTACCGCCACCTGGGCCAGTTCGCCAAGGCGCGCGCCGCCTACGAGCGCGCGCTCGAGCTCGACCCGAACCATGCCGCCGCGCAGCTCAACCTCGGCATCCTGTTCGACCTTTACCTGCGCGACGGCGTGCGTGCGCTCGAGGCCTACGAGCGCTACGCCGCGCTCTCCGGCGGCAAGGATGCCGCCGTGGCCAAGTGGGTCATCGACCTGAAGAACCGCAGGCCGGCGCGGAACGACGCGCCGGCGAAGAAGGAGCAGTCATGAAGAAGCGGACCGGCTCGATCGCCCTGCTGCTCGCGGCCTGTACGGCCGCGCAGGCTCAGGCGCCTGCCGCGCCGGCGCAGGACCGCGCCGCCATCGACCGCACGCAGATCATCGGCAACCGCGAGCTGCCCAAGGTGCTGTACATCGTGCCGTGGAAGAAGCCGCTGCCCGGCGACCTCGCCGGCCGGCCGGGCGCGAGCATCCTCGACGAGGCGCTCGCGCCGGTGGACCGCGACGTGTTCCGCCGCCAGGTGCAGTACGGCGCGCAACTGCAGGCGCCGAAGGCCGGCCCCGACACCCCCGCGGCGCCCGCGCGCCCCTGATCCCCCTCCACCCCCATACCGTCGTCACAGGAGATAGCCCATGAGCGTCGTTGAGTTTGCCGTCAAGTTCTTCCAGGACAGCGGCGTCGCCATCTACTTCAGCATCGCCATCATGGCGGTCGGCCTGGCCATCGCCATCGAGCGCTTCGTGTTCCTGCGCCGCGCGCGCGCGGAGAACCGCAAGCTGTGGGCGAAGGTGCTGCCACTGCTGCAGAGCGGCAGGTTCAAGGAGGTGCTGAACGTCGCCGCCGGCTCCGATGCTGCCATCGGCAAGATCGTCGCCAATGGCCTGGAACGCATGCAGAGCCCGGCGCGCCGCGAGGACATCGACAACGCGATGGAGGAAGGCATGATGGAGATCGTGCCGCGCCTGGAGAAGCGCACGCACTACATCGCCACGCTGGCCAACGTGATCACGCTGGTCGGTCTGCTGGGCACCATCATCGGCCTGATCAAGGGCTTCACCGCCGTGGCGGCGGTCAATCCGGCCGAGAAGGCCGAGCTGCTGTCGGCCTCGATCTCGATCGCGATGAACAACACCGCCTTCGCGCTGTCGGTAGCGATCCCGTTCCTGCTCATCCACGCCTTCCTGCAGGCGCGCACCGGCGAAATCGTCGACGGCCTCGAAGCCGCCAAGATCAGCTTCCTGAACGTCGTGCAGCGCGTGCGCGCCGAGGCGGCCCCGACGGGAACTCGCTGAGATGCGCATCCGTCGCCCGCGCAAGCCGGTTGCGCATCTCGAAGTCACCGCGTTCATCAACGTGATCGTGGTGCTGGTGCCGTTCCTGCTGTCGACGGCGGTGTTCTCTCGCCTGTCGGTGATCGAGGTATCGCTGCCGGCGCAGAACTCGGGGGTCGAGCAGCTCAAGGTGGAGGACCTCAAGCTCGAGGTCGTGATCCGGCCGGACGCGCTGGACGTGGGTGACCGCATCGGCGGCCTGATCCAGCACATCCCGAACAACGCCCAGGGCTACGACCTGACCTCGCTGTCCACGCTCATGCAGCAGGTCAAGGCCAAGTTCCCCGAGACGAAGACGGCCACCGTGCTGGCGCAGCCGAACACCTCTTACGAAGTGCTGGTGCAGGTGATGGACACGGTGCGCGAAGGTGCGCCGGCGCTCGACGTGGCGCAGGCTGCTTCTGCGCCGGCCAAGGCCGCCGCCGCAGCGCGCGTCGAGTTGTTCCCCGACATCTCGATCGGCGACGCGCCGATCAGCGTCGCCAAGAAATAGAGGCCCGCATGAAACTGACGCCGATCGAAAAGCGTGCCGCACGCAAGGCGCGCAACCAGTCCGGGCTCGACATGAACCTGGTGGCGCTGATCGACATCTTCACCATCCTGATCTTCTTCCTGATGTCGAGCACCGGCGTGGAGATCCTGTCCACCGCCCAGGCGATCAAGCTGCCGCAGTCGACCGCCGAGAAGACGCCTCGGGAGATGCTGGTGGTGACCGTCAGCGCCACCGACATCCTCGTCGACGGTCGCAAGGTGGCCACGGTCGCCGAGGCCATGGGCAGCGAGGGCGACCTGATAGCGCCGCTGAAGGCCGAGCTCGACCTGCATGCCGGCCGCACCGTGCTGGCCAAAGTCAATGAGGCGCAGAGCAAGTCGGTGACGATCATGGGCGACAAGAGCATCCCCTACAGCCTGCTGCGCAAGGTGATGTACACGGCCGCACGGGCCAACTACAGCGACGTGTCCTTCGCGGTGTCGCAGAAGGCGGGCAAAGCATGAGCGCACCGGGCCGTTTCCAGGCGCGCATCCCGCAGCGATTTGCGTGGAGGGCCTCCCAATGAGCGCCGCCACCATCTCCTTTCGCGGCACGGTGCTGCCGTGGGCGGTCTCGCCCGAGGATGAGGCGCGCTTCAAGCGCATCCTGAACACCGTGCTGGCCGTCTGCGTCATCCTGTGCATCGTGCTGCTGCTGCTGCCCAAGCCCGAGGTCGACCGCGCCGCGCCGCCCGAGGTGCCGCAGCGCCTGGCCAAGCTGGTGCTCGAGCAGCGCGAGCCGGTGGTGCCGAAGGCGCCCGCCAAGCCCGTCGTCGCTCCCGAGACGCAGGCCCCCTCCGCCGCCAAACCGGAAGTGGCCAAGCCGCTGCCCGATGCCAAGCCGCTGCCCAAGGCCGTCGCGCCGGAGGCGCGCAAGCCCATCGCCGGCAAGCCGCCGGGCGAGATCGAGGGCGCACGGCGCAAGGCCGCCGGCGTGGGCCTGCTGGCGATGAGCAACGAGCTTGCCCAACTTCGCGGCGCGCCGGTCGCGGTGCAGCTCAACCAGAACATCAAGGCCGGGCCTGGCGTGGGCGCCGGCGTGGGCGCGGGCGTCGGTGCCGGCACCGAACCCGGCCTGCCGGCCCGCAACCTCATCACCTCCAATGCCACCGGAGGCTCGGGTGGCATCAACACCGCCGCCTACAGCCGCAACACCGGCGGCGGCGGGCTCGCGGGACGCGCCACGACGCTGGTGGAGGGCGTGGCCGGCGGCGGTGGTGGCGGCGGCCCGGGTGGAGGCGGCAGCTCCGGCAAGGGCGGCACGGGCACCGGTGTGGGCGGCGGGGGCGGCACGCTCGCCAAGGGTGGCGGCGGCAAGGCGTCGCGCTCGCTGGAAGAGATTCGCCTGGTGTTCGACCGCAACAAGGGCGCGATCTACGCGATCTACAACCGCGCGCTGCGCGACGACCCGTCGCTGCAGGGCAAGGTGGTGCTCAAGCTGACGATCGCGCCATCGGGCCAGGTGATGGACATCCGCGTGGAGTCCAGTGAGCTGAAGGCCGCCGAGCTGGAATCGAAGCTCCTGGCGCGCATCCGCCAGTTCGACTTCGGCGCCAAGGACGTCAACCAGATGGTGGTGACCTACCCGCTGGACTTCCTGCCCTCTTAGCGAGGTTCAGGCGCGCAGGAACACCACCTGTGCGCTGCGCCGCGCGGTCGGCGCCTGGCGGCGAGCCACGAGCCAGGCGGCGATCTGCGCAGCAAGCCCCGGCTTGGCCAGCGTGGGCAGCGGCGTCGGCGCCGGCATGCGGCGCATCGCCGGCAGTTCCGAAATGACGACGGATGCGTGCAGGGTGTCGGTGTGACGGGACAGCATGGTGTTGGCCTGTAAAGCAGTGCCCTGACAGTAACCACAGGTTACCGTCTCGCCCATCCCCTGAAACGGGGAGGGGGCAACAACCGGAGCGCATCAGCGTGGGTCGGCGTCCGGCAATTGCCACAGCCAGGCGGCAACGGCGAGGCAGACGAGCGTCGGCAGCCATCGCCACGGCTCGGGCATCACCCACCAGGCCCAGGCACTGCCTGCCGCCATCATCGCCCAGGCGAGCTGCTTGGCGCGGCGCGGCACCGCACGGCGCGCCCGCCAGTCGGCCACCATCGGCCCGAAGCGCGGGTGCGCGAGCAGCCAGGCCTCGACACGCTCGCTGCCGCGCGAGAAGCAGAATGCCGCCAGCAGCACGAACGGCGTGGTGGGCAACAGCGGCAGGAAGATGCCGGCCACGCCCAGCGCCAGGCAGACCGCTCCGGCGACCGTCCAGCCGGCGCGTTGCCAGAACGGGCGCGAGGGGGCGGGCGGCAGCGTCATTGCGGCATTGTGGTGCCGTCGCGACGGCGCGACTGCATCTCCCCGCCCATTGCGGCGAGCGCCGTCTCGTCGCACATCGATCGCGCGGCCGGGAACACGAGCCTCTCTTCGAGCGGGATGTGCTCGTCGTAGAGCGCCTGGAAGGCGCGTGCATCGTCACGGAACGCCGCCCCGGCCGCGCCGGCTGCCGTGTCCCCCGCCCAGGCCTGCAGCACCGGCCTGAGCCTCGCCCACAGCGCCGCCAGGCGCTCGTGGTCGGCGCGCAGCCGCCGCACCGCCTGCACCAGCGCCGCGTCGCCGCCGGCCAGCAGACGCGGGAACACGTGACGCTCCTCGTCCTCGTGGTGGTGCGGCGCAGCGAGCTCGAAGTAGCGCAGCACGTCGCGCGCGGCCGAGCGGCTCTTCGCGTCGTGGCCGTGGCGCTCGACGTGATCGAGCAGCCTGCCGAGCAGCGCGAGGCTGCGGCGCACGCGGTCGTGGCAGGCGACGAGCATCTCGAAGGGTTGCTCGAAGCCGACTCCGGGCGACGGGTGCAGCAGGTTCTTCATCGCCAGGCGAATGCGGGCTGATCGAAATGTGCGGTGCGTGTCGCGCGTCCGAGCAGGCAGCACTCGCGGAACTGGTAGAGAAAGGCCGCGGTTGGCGCGGCGATCCAGCTGTCGCCGACCGGCATGCGCAGCAACGGGTGCTCGGCGCCGCGCACCTGGTTCAGCATCGGCGCGTCATTGCGCAGCAGTTCGGCGGCCGGGATGCGGTGGACGGACGCCACCTCGGCGGCGTTGGGCAGCAGTTCGCGCGCCGCGCCGGCCCACACCACCACCGGCGTGATCAGGTAGCCCGAGCGGGTGGCGTAGTCGTCGAGACGGCCGAGCACGGCCGACGCATCGAGATTCAGGCCGACCTCCTCGGCGAGTTCGCGCAGCGCCGCCTGCTCGGGGGTCTCGCCCTCGTCGAGGCGGCCGCCGGGCAGCGCCCATTGGCCGGCGTGGCTGCGCAGGCTTTCGGCGCGCCGCGTGAGCAGCAGTGCGGGCGCGTCGCTCCATTGCGCATGCGCGGGCAGGCCCGCCACGCCGGCACCGTGACCGGCCTCGGTGACGGGCACGGCCACGGCGGCGTGGCGGCGCCCTTCGGCATCGAGCGCGCGCACCTCGAACGCCTGCAGCCGCGCGCACAGCAGCGCGCGCAGTGTCTCTCCTCGCAGCTTCATGCGCATAGCATAGGCGCTGCCGGTGCCCGGCACGTGACCATGGCCGCCAAGACCCCGAAGCGCAGCACGCGACATCACCACCACGTCTACGTCGTCGAGCTCGACGCGCGGGTGTGGAACGAGCCGGGCTTCCGCCGCGCCAACCCGGAGCACGACATCACCAAGCCCTGCGTCTACGTCGGCATGACCGGGCTCGACCCCGACCTGCGCTTCGACAAGCACAAGGCGGGCATCCAGGCCAACCGCTTCGTGTTCGCCTACGGCCTGCGCCTGCTGCCCTCGCTCTACGCGGTCTACAACCCGATGCCCTACGAGGCGGCGCGCGAGATGGAGGTGGAGCTCGCCATCGGCCTGCGCGAGGCGGGCTACGCGGTGTGGCAGGCCTGATTCACGCCGCGTTCCCGAGGTGCGCGGCGAGCAGCTCGGCGCAAACCTCGGCATGGCTGCTGACGAGGAAGTGCCCCGCGCCCTCGACCACCTCATGGCGCACGTCGCGCAGATGCGCGGCGAGTTGATCGGTGATCGCGACCATCGCCGCGTTGGCCAGGCCGCCACGTACCAGCAGCACGGGCACGTCCAGCCGCGCCACGTCGGCCCCGCTCACCTCGAAGCCGAAGCAGGTGTGCCAGTCCAGCACGTTCGCGGCGGCGGTCTGCCGGCAGTAGTCCTGCACGGCCGCCGGCATGGCGGCGAAGACGCCCTCGCCGCCCCAATAGTCGATGATGCGCCGCGGCGCATCGCGTTCGCCCTCGCGCACCGCCTGCTCGAAGCCCCTGCTCATGAGACGAGCGGCCTGGTGCAGCGCGGCATGGCCATGCCGCTGCAGCAGATCGATCGGATTGGCCTCGAACAGCGCCATGCTCTTCACCTCGACGCGCCCGGACAGCGCGGCCGCCAGCGCCACCGTGCCGCCGAAGGAATGCCCGACCAGGTGCACCGGGCCGCCGGCGGCGCGCGCCGCGGCCTCGACGACGTGCACTTCGTGCTGCATGCCGTGGTCGTCGGGCGAGCGGGTCTCGGCTGTGCCGCCGTAGCCGCACAAGCTGGTCGACACGAATCGCCAGCGTGGCGGCAGTAGCCTGTGCATCGGCCGCCAAGCGGCGGGCGTGCTGTAGGACCCGGGCACGAACAGCACGGTCGGTCCATGGCCGGATTCGATGAAGTCGATGCCCGGGCGCGGACGGTTCATGGGCCGCTAGTGTGCCTCAGCGCGGCGGAGCCAGCGGCTCGCCCAGCGAGCGCCGCCACAGCCACGGCAGACCGCGTGCGAGATCCGGCCGCGAGCCGACCTGCTCGGGCACCGCCAGCGGCACCGGCGGGCTCTCCCGCCGCGCAATCACGAAGGTGAAGATGTAGTTCGGCTCCTGGCCCATGCGCAGGTCGGTCAGCAGCACGCGGTCACCCTCCTGCTGCAGCTTGTAGAAACCCTTGCTGAAGGCGGCGATGCGCCGCACGCCGTCCAGCGCCTCCAGTTCGGCAGCCAGCATTTGGCCGCGCGGGAAGCGGTCGAAGTGCATCGTCGGCGTCTCGTCGAGCAGTGATCGGAAGCCCTCGACATAACTGTCGTCCGCCATCGCGACCACGCGCCACAGCACCGAGTTGAAGACGGTGGGCGAGACCAGGACGCGCTCGGCGTCGATGCCCTGGGCGGCGAGCGACGCCCTCGCCACGCGCTCCACCTGTTGCTGCGCCAGCACGCCCCAGCCGAGGTAGGCCGTGCTGAGCAGCAGGCCTGCGGCGTTGACCGCGATGGCCCGCCCGCCGCCGCGCGCGGCCAGCGCCCAGCCGGTGCCGACGAGCAGCGGCAGCGTGTACAGCGGGTCGATGATGAACACGCTGCCGACGGCGAAGGGATGGTCGGTGAACGGCAGGCCGAGTTGCGTGCCATAGACCGTCATGGCGTCGAGCATCGGGTGGGTGACGAGGGCGAGCCACATCGCCAGCCACCAGCGCCGCCAGTGCGGCCACTCGCCGTGCAGCCGCGCGATGGCTGCGGCAAAAGGCAGCGAGCACAGCGTCAGCCAGAACGGTGCGTGCGTCTCGGCGCGGTGCAACACCATGTTGCGGATCGGGTCGCCATGGTCGATCAGCACGTCGAGGTCGGGCAGCGTGCCAGCCACCGCGCCCCACAGCGCCGCCTTCCACACCGCCGTGCGCCGGCCCATGGTGGCCACGCCGACAGCGGCACCGAGGGCAATCTGCGAGAGGGAATCCATGGGGAGACATTCTCGGTGGCCGGGCAAAGCCTGCGGGTGGTGCCGGATACTGCGCACTCTGTCCGCATGACCAGGAGCTCGCCGCGATGTCCCGTCCCCTCCGTGCCGCACGCTGGCTCGCCCCGCTGGCGCTCGCGTTGCCGACGGTGGCCATGGCCCAGGCCGCTGCCGCCGACTGCGTCGCGATGCAGGACGCGGCGGCGCGCCTGGCCTGCTACGACCGCCTGCACGGTCGTGCCGCGCCCGAGACACCCGCCGCAGCGCCGGCTGCAGAGCCGGCCGCGCCGTCGGCGCCCCCGACGAGCAACGATGATCGCGACTCCAAGCTCGGCACGCGCTGGGACCTCGACGGCCAGCGCAGCGTGCTGTTCGCGCCGCGCGCCTACAAGCCGGTCTACCTGCTGCCGGCGACCTGGACCGACCGCGTGAACCGGCTGCCGAGTTCGCCGGCGCCCGATCACTCGGCGCCGTCCGAACTGATCCTGAAGTCCGTCGAGGCCAAGTACCAGATCAGCTTCAAGGCCAAGTTCGCGCACTCGCTGTTCGGCGCGCCCGTCAGCCTGTGGGGCGGCTACACCCAGTCGTCGCGCTGGCAGGTCTACAACGGCGCCGACTCGCGGCCCTTCCGCGAGACCAACTACGAGCCGGAGCTGATGCTGGTGGCGCCGCTGGAGGCGAGCCTGCTGGGCTGGCGGCTGCGCATGGCCTCGCTGTCGCTGAACCACCAGTCCAACGGCCGCGCGCTGCCGCTGTCGCGCAGCTGGAACCGCGTCATCGCCGGCCTCGCTCTGGAGCGCGGGGACTGGGTGGCGGAGCTGCGCCCGTGGGCGCGCATCCGCGAGGAGGCGAGCGACGACGACAACCCGGACATCGCGGATCACGTCGGCCGCGCCGAGATGCGACTCGCGCGCTACTGGGGCGACCACACGGTGTCGCTGCAGCTGCGCCACTCGCTGCGCGGCGGCGATCGCTCGCGCGGCTCGGCGCAGCTGGACTACGTGTTCCCGCTGGCCGACGCGATGCACGGCTACTTTCAGCTGTTCGGCGGCTACGGCGAGAGCCTGATCGACTACAACCTGCGTCAGACCAAGGCGGGGCTGGGCATCACGATCGCAGGCTGGCGCTGAAGCGCCCGCCTCGCGTGCGCCTCACCAGCGTGCGTGCAGTTCGACGGCCAGGCGGCCCGCAGCGAGTGTCGGCGTCAGCGCGACGGCATTCTGCTGCGCTGGCGCGACCAGCCACCAGCTCGAGAGGCCCGCCAGCGCAAGGCTGCCGGCCACGTCGCGCCAGCGGTGCCGGTCGGCGTGCACGCGCGTCCAGCCGACATAGGTGGCCGCGGCGTACCAAGGCCAGGCTGACTCCCAGCCGTGGCGGCGGTGCATGTAGGTGGCCGCGACGAATGCTCTCGAGGCATGGCCGGAGGGAAAGGCGTCATCGCTGCTGCCGTCGGGGCGCTCGACGCGCACGGCGCCCTTCAGCGCCTTGGTGGCCAGCACGGTCACGGCGAACGAGGCGCCGAGCTGCCAGACGCCCTGGTGGTCGCCGCGCCAGAGCTCGACGGCCGCGACGCCCGCCGGCAATGCGTTCTGCAGCAGGTCACCGGCGCGTTCGTGGTCGAAGGCCTGCGCCGGTGCCACGCCGCACAGCGCCCAGCCCACGGATACCACCAGGTCGCGAACCGTCTTGCGCATGGCGGCACTGTAGTCGCCCGCGGCCGCCAGCGGCGACGCACGCTCAGGGCGCCTGGCCGGAAGCACGCGACTTCAACTCGACCAGCTGCCGGATGCGCGCGGCGGCACGCGCCGCCAGCATGGTGCCGTCCGGGCCGACGAGCCGGGCCTGATCCTCGACGACGGAGCGGGCACGCGCCGGGTCGTTGGAATGCTTCGCCACCTCCGGCAACAGCCAGCGCTGCCCGATGGGGCCGGCGAGCTTGGCCCACGCCTGCCAGTGATCGACGAGGTGGCGGTAGGCCAGCTCGCCAAACGGAGACCGCTCGGCCACCATGCCGGGCATCATCATCGCGACGTTGGGTGGAAGGTCGCCCTGCAGCATGCGGTCGAGCAGCTCGCCCGCGCGAGCCGGATCACGGCCGCTGGCCAGCGCGCTGGCCAGCGTGCGCCGCTCCTGCTCGCTCGGCGCCGCGGGCAGCGCGGCGAGCATGCGCTGGAAACGTGCGCGGTCGGCCGACGTGCCGGCCGCGACGCGCACCGCCTCGCGCATCGAGGCGTGCAGCGGCTGCGCACCCGACTCGTCGCGACTGAGCCGCTCCAGCGCCTCGGTCAGCGTGGCCGCATCGTCCATGTGCGCCAGCTGCCGCACGAGCTGCGCGCGGATGGCGAGCGTCTCGGGGTCGTCCGAGGGCGCCGGGTCCCAGCCCAGGCGTGCCAGCTCGGGCGCCAGCAGGGCGCGCGCAGTCCCCCGCAGCGCCGACTGCTGCGGCGTGCCGGCAAGGGATTTGTCGAGCAGGCCGAAGGCCGCGATCGCCTGCTTGAACAACGGCACGCGTCCGGCGTCGCGGACCTCGGCGATCCGCTCCAGCCAGCTCAGCCCCTCGTCCAGCGGCAGCGCGCCCGCCTGCGACAGCGCGAGCATGTCGGCCAGCAGCGCCACGCGGTCGGCCGCGGGCAACGCCGCGAAGCGATCGCGCAGCGCCATCTGCACGTCCGGCGCATAGGCGACCCGGTAGAAGCCCAGCCCCCCGGCGTTGGCGCGCACCGGCTCGTCGCTGCAGCCCGGCAGCACGGCGACCGACTGCGCGTTGGCGAGCAGCACGTCGGCGCGCTGCCCGCCGCGCGCCAGCTGCACGGGGATCTGCCAATGCGTCCCGCCCCCGCGCGGCGTCGATGCCGAGCCGGCGCGGAAGCGCTGCTGCGTGAGCGTCACCTGCGTCGCGCCGCCCTTGCAGCGCTGCGCGACGGCGACCAGCGGGAAGCCCGGCTGGTCGGTCCAGCTCGCGGCCATTGCCGCCACGTCGCGGCCGGCGGCGCGGCCGATGTGGAACCAGAGATCGCCGGCGGTCGCATTCGACAGCCGCCGCTCGCGCATGTAGGCCGACAGTCCGCGCCGGAAACTTTCCTCGCCGAGCCATTGTTCGATCATCGTCAGCACGGCCCCGCCCTTCACGTAGGTGATGTCGTCGAACACGTCGAACACCGCCGTCTCGCGCACCGGGCCGGAGCGGATCGCGCGTGTGGCGTCGCTGCTGTCGGTGGACATCGTCTCGTCGATCGCGCTGCGGTAGTTCAGCGGCACCTGCCAGCCAGGGTTGAAACGGTCCGACGCCTTGCGCGCCATCCAGGTGGCGAACGCCTCGTTCAGCCAGATCTCGTTCCATGATGCGGCGGTGACGAGGTTGCCGAACCACTGGTGCGCGATCTCGTGCGCGACCAGGCCGAACACCTGCCGCTGCTGCGCCGGACTGGTGGTGGCCGGATCGACGAGCAGGCCGTTCTCGGCGTAGGAGATCAGGCCCCAGTCCTCCATCGCGCCCCAGCGCGTCGACGGCACGGCGAGCTGGTCGAGCCGCGGCAAGGCGTAGGGCACGCCGAAGTAGCGCGTGTAGTACGGCAGCAGCAACTTCGTGGCCTCCAGCGCGTAGCGGCCCTGCTCACGCTTGCCGGCGGCGGTGAGGATGCGCAGCGGCACGCCGGCGGCACGCCCCTCGAGCATTTCGTAGCGTCCGACGGACACCGCGAACAGGTAGCTCGGCATCGGCGGCGTGACCTGGAACTCGTGCGTGGCGCGGCCCCCGTCCACCCGCTTGTGCCGGCGCGGCATGTTGGCCAACACCTCGAGCGCGGCGGGCGCCCGCACGGCCAGCGCATAGCGGGACCGGAACGCCGGCTCGTCGAACACCGGAAACACGCGCCGCGCGTGGATCGGCTCGAGCTGCGTGGCCAGCGATGCCTCCGGCCTGCCGTCGATCATCGCCGTGGCGCGGAACAGCCCGGAGCCCTGGCGCTGCACCTTGCCCGCGTAGGCGATGGCGATGCGGTGAGTGCCCGCGGCGATGCGCCGGCCGTCGCGCGGCACGAGGCGCCAGAGCTGGGCGCCCGTGTCCGGCACGATCTCCAGTGGCCGGCGCGCCCTGCCCGTGCCGAGCCAGGCGTCGCCGGCGGTCAGCTCGTGGGCGTGCAGCTCGATTGCATCGACGGGCTTGGCCACGCGCAGGTCGATCTCGACGCGGCCGTCGAAGGTCTCGCGCGCCGGATCGAGGTCGAGCGCAAGTCTCACCAGGGAGGGCACCACGTCCTTGGACAGCCGGCCCGGCGTCTGGTCGAAGCGGAAGCGGGCTTGCGCAGAAGCCGCCACCGGCACCGCGAGGAAGACAAACACGGCGACTGGCAGTGCCAGCAGGGCAGTGATGGATCGGACGGCGACCATGACCCCTCCTTCGCGAGACTGCGCCGAAGCTTAGGGCGCGGTCCGAGGGGCAGCCATCCCCTTCTTTCGCAGCGCGGCATCGCGCCTCGCACCGGTTCGGCGCGATGCGGCGAGCCGCCGCGCGTACCATCGGGCCGCTGTCATGGAGCCGCGCCCCACCCGACGCCCGACCCGACACATCGTCGGACTGGCCGGTCTGCTGACCGTGATGCGCAACTTCGGGCTGCTCGGGCGCAGCCCGGCCGACGCCAGGCTGCTGCACTTCACCGCCGACGACGGTCAGCCCATCCCGGTGAGCGTGCTCGGCAGCGGCGTGCCGGTCGTGCTGGTGCACGGCCTCGGTTGTTCGCACCGGCACTGGATGCCGGTCGCCCGCCGCCTGGCCCGCCACGTGCGCGTCTTCGCCTGGGATGCCCGCTGCCACGGCGGCTGCGCCGCCCTGCCCGGCAGCGTCACCACGCTGCAGCGGCTGGCAGCCGATCTGCAGCAGCTGCTCGACCACTTCCAGCTCGAGCGCGTCGTGCTCGTCGGCCATTCGATGGGCGCACTGACCGTGCTGCAGTACGTGCAGGACCACGGCCGTGGACGCGTCATGGCGCTCGCGCTGGTCGACCAATCTCCGCGCGTCGTCACCGATGACGCATGGCGGCTCGGCCTGTTCGGAGGCTGCAGCCGCGACATGCTGCTGGGCGCGATCGCCAGCGCAAGGCACGATCTCGCCGATGTCATCGCCCGCGAGGTGGAGGCCGCCGCCGGCGATTGGTTGCGCCGCCGCGTCGGCGCCAAGGCGGCGCTCGCGCGCCTGCTGCGCCGCTGGCTCGGAGGCTTCGACGCGAGGCCTCTGCTCGACCTCGCCGAGTCGCTGGCGCTGGCCGACTACCGCACGCTGCTGCCGACGCTGGACCTTCCGGTCTGGATCGTGCTCGGCGGTCGCAGCGCGCACTACGGCGGCGTCCCGCTCGAGGGCTACTTCCGCGCGGCGGTGCGCCATGCGGAGGTCAGCGTCTACGAGCACTCCGGTCACTCGCCGCACGTCGCCGAACCAGGACGCTTCGCCCGCGACTTGCTGCGCTTCCTCGCCGACCACGCCTGAGAGTCCCAAGCACTCGTACGGTCCGGCCGTCAAGCCTCGCTTGAGGGAGGGCGCGCGCCCGCGAGGTAGGGAGTGAAGGCGATTGACGCGACCGGATCGCAAGTCCACTATCAATCGGTAAGAAGTGTCAAGGGGTGTGCTGGTGCATTCACGCCAACTGCGACTGCATGCGCTGCGCTGGATGGGCCTCGTCCTGTCCGTCGTGGGGTCGCCGGCGCATGCCGCGCCGGAGGCGCTGATCGGCATCCTGCAGGGTCAGGCGGTGCTGCTGCGGGAGTCGACTCGGTATGCCCTGGTCGAGGGGGCCGCACTGTCCGCGGGCGACATCGTCGAGACCGCCAAGGGCGCCTTCGTGCAGATCGAGTTCGCCGACGGGGTGCTGGTCGGCGTCGGCGAGGCGAGCCGGCTGATCCTGCGGCCGCGCCTGACGCCCAGCCGCAAAGTGGTGTCGCCGCGCCTGTACCAGCTCGTGGGCTGGACCAAGCTGCGCCTGCCGGCCGACCCCCAGGTCGAGTTCGGCCTGTGGACACCGTCGCTCGAACTCGACGGCAAGTCCGGATCGGCGGTCGTGCGGGTGCAGGACAGCAGCTGGGCGGTGTTCGCCGAGACGGGATCGGTGCGCGTGCTGCAGCGCGACGGCGCGAAGGAAACGCTCGCGCTGCGCAGGGGCGAGTTCGTCTCCTGGCGTGAGGGCGGCGGCAAGCCCGTCAAGTCCGCCCAGCTGTCATCCGACTTCGTCCAGCAGCTGCCACGCGACTTCCGCGACGCGCTGCCCGCGCGCAGCGAGCTGTACGCCAAGCGCAACGTCCCGCTGCAGTCGCTCGGGCCGGTCAGCTACGAGGACGTCTCGGCGTGGCTGCACACCGAACCGAAGATCCGTCTTGCGCTGTCGCGGCAATGGCGCGGCCGGGCCGCCGACCGCGACTTTCGCAGCGCTGCAGCAGCCAATCTTTCCGCACACATGGAGTGGGAGCGCGTGCTGTTCCCGGAACGCTTCCTGCCGAAGAAACCGCCGCCGCCGGCCAGCGCTGTGCTGCCGGCGAGCGCTTCACCGAACTGACCGGACTACCAGGCCCGCGACAGCGTGCCCCCTTGTTGTTGTTCCCCGGGGCCTGCACTGCGGGACCCCGGCCCTCCCGAAGGAGACTGCGATGCGTCTGCTCCTGAAGTTCAACCTGATCTTCCTGCTCGTCTTTCTCGCCGGACTGGCCGCCAGCGCCTACGTATCGCGCAATCTGCTGCGAGACAACGCGCAGCAGGAAATTGTCCAGCACGCACGGCTGACGATGGAGAAGGCGCTCGCCGTTCGTACCTACACCGTCGAGCAGATCAAGCCGCTGCTCGACACCCAGATGATCTACACCTTCCTGCCGCAGACCGTCCCGGCCTACTCGGCCACCGAGGTGCTGAACCAGCTGTCCAAGGCCTTCCCGGAATACAGCTACAAGGAGGCCACGCTGAATCCGACGAATCCGCGCGACCGCGCGGTCGACTGGGAGGCCGACATCGTGGCGCGCTTCCGCACCTCGGCGGACCAGAAGGAACTGATCGGCGAGCGCGACACGCCGCTCGGCCGCGCGCTGTACATCGCGAGGCCGTTGCGCATCACCAACCCGGCCTGCCTCGTCTGCCACGACACGGTCGAGCGTGCGCCGAAGACCCTGATCGAGAAGTACGGCCAGGCCAACGGCTTCGGCTGGAAGCTCAACGAGGTGGTCGGCGCGCAGGTCGTGTCGGTGCCGATGGCGGTGCCGCTGGCGCGTGCCGAGAAGACCTTCAAGGTCTTCATGGCATCGCTGGTCGGCATCTTCGTCGCGATCGGGATCGTGCTGAATCTGATGCTCTGGGCACTCGTGATCCGGCCGGTCACGCAACTGTCCCGGCTCGCCGACCGGGTCAGCATGGGCGAGGCCGGCGCACCGGAGTTCAAGAAGCGCGGGCGCGACGAGATCGGCCGCCTGGCCGAGTCGTTCACCCGCATGCGCCGCAGCCTCGAGCAGGCGATGAACATGCTGGGAGCCTGAGCCGACGATGAGCGCCGCCCTGCCCCCGTCGCGCAGCGCCATGCCCGCCGAGTTGCCCGCGCGCATCGGCGGCTACGACGTGCGCGGCGTCATCGGCACCGGTTCGATGGGCGTGGTGTACCTCGGCCACGATCCCGTGATCGACCGGCCGGTGGCGATCAAGACCATCCAGCGCCACCTGCTGGAGGCCGGTGCGCAGCAGCATGGCGCCGAGGCACGCTTCCGCGTCGAGGCGCAAGCGGCAGGCCGGCTCAGCCACCGCAACATCGTCTCCGTCTACCAGTTCGGGCAGGACCCGGCCTGCGCCTACATCGTGATGGAGTACGTCGACGGCCACAGCCTGGGCGACTACCTGCGTCGGCCCGAACGACTGACCCGCGAGGAAGTGCTGTGCCTGATGTTCCAGCTGCTCGACGCACTGCACTACGCGCACGAGGCCGGCGTCGTGCACCGCGACATCAAGCCGGCCAACCTGATGGTCGATGGCGAGGGCCGGCTGAAGATCACCGACTTCGGCATTGCCCGCACCGAGTCGTCGCAGGTCACCCGCGTCAACACGGTGATCGGCTCGCCGGGTTACATGGCGCCCGAGCAATACACAGGCGGCCCGCTCGACCGGCGCGTCGACGTCTTCTCCGCCGGCGTGCTGCTCTACCAGATGCTCGCGGGGGTGATGCCGTTCACCGGGAGCGACGAGGCGATCATGTACCAGATCGTCTACGGCCAGCCCGGCCAGCTGTCGCTGCGCGGCGGTGATGCGTCGCTGGCCCTGTTCGACGCCATCGTCGACAGTGCCTTGGCGAAGCTGCCGGCGCAACGCTTCGCGAGCGCGCTCGAGTTCCGCGATGCGCTGAAGGCCGTGGCGCCGGGCCCGATCCCCGATCGGATCGCCGCGCCGCGGCTGATGCCGCCGCGTGTCATTGCGCAGAAGCCGGCCGCACCGGCGGGCGTGGTTGCACCGGCGCAGGTCTTCGCGGACAGCGGTCTGCCCTCGCAACTGCCGGTGCCGACCGGCTGGGACGAGACCGAACTCGCCGACCTGGAGCGCGAATTGACGCGCTACGTGGGGCCCGTGGCCCGGGTGCTGGTGCGCCGCGCGGCCCGCGACAAGGCGGATGTCGCCGAGGTGCGGCTGAGCGTCGCCGCGGCGATCGTCGACCCCGACGTCCGCGAACGCTTCCTCACTGCCACGGACGGCCGCGGCAAGCCGGCGTTCCGCAACAGCGCGCCTCCGTCCAGCGGCTTCCCCGAGACCCAGCCGTCGCTGCCTCGCGATGGCACGCCCCTGCGGCCCGGCGATGTCGACAAGGCCGCCGCGACGCTGGCCCGCTCGCTGGGACCGATCGGCAAGGTGCTCGCCGGTCGATGCGCCGAAGGCGCCGCCACGCGCGAACAGTTCGTCGCCCGCGTGCTGGATCAGCTGGCGGCGCGCGTCGATGCCAAGACAGTGGAGGCCGATCTGTGGCGCAGCCTGATCTGAATCGCTGCCCGTCCCGGCACGGCCGATGAGCACGCTGACGATGCGCCTCGTGCGGCTGCCCGAAGGCGCCGCCTCCGGGCCGGTGGCCCGGCCGGTCGGCGACGGCGGCGCATCGATCGGTCGTTCGGCCGACTGCGATCTGGTGCTCGACGACCCCTTGCGCCTCGTCTCGCGCCGCCATGCGATGCTCGTGCCCTGCGGCGCGGGCCAGGCGACGCTCCATTGCGTCAGCACGAGCGCGTCGCTGACGGTCAACGGCGAAGCGCTGCCGCCCGGTGGGCAATGCGCCGTGACCGACGGCGATCGCATCGGCATCGGCGCCTTCGAGATCCTGCTCGAGGTCCAGCGTCCCGCCGACGCAGCCCTGATGGAACTGGCTCGCCATGTCGCGCCGCCGCCCTCCGCACCCGCCATCGCGCGACCCGGCCCCGCGCGATCGTCACGGCTCGACCAGTGGTTCGCGCTCGATACCGTCGCCGACCCGCTCGGCCCCGGGTCGCCGCTGGCTTCGCTCGACGCGCCATCGCCCATCCCGCCGGCCCGCCCTGCCGCCGTGGCAGCTTCCGCTGCCGTTGCGGCGCCGCCGCGCGCCGCCGAGCCGACCCCGCCCCCCACCGCGGCGCCACCCGACGGCCCCCCCGCCGGCGTCGAAGGCGACGCCGCAGCACTGCGCCAGGCTTTCCTGCGCGGCGCCGGGCTGGCCGACGGGCGCATGCTGGGCCCCGCCTGGGCCGAGCACGCCGGCGCGCTGCTGCGCAGCATGACGGAGGGAACCTTCGAGCTGCTGCGCAGCCGCGCCGCCACCAAGCAGAGCATCCGCGCGCAGGGCACGCAGATCGCGGCGCGCGAGAACAATCCGCTGAAGTTCGCGCCCGACGCGAGCGAATGCCTGCGCCTGCTGCTGCAGGAACGTGCCCGCCCTGGCTTCCTCGCGCCGCTCGAGGCGCTGCACGATGCGCACCGGGACCTGCAGATGCACCAGCTGGCCATGGTGGCGGGCATGCGCGCAGCGGTCTCCGAGCTGATCCTGAGGCTGGGACCGACCGCGATCGAAGAGGCCGCCGGCGCGCCACGCGGCTGGGCCCGCATCCTCCCGTGGCTGCGCGAGGCGGAGTTGTGGCGCCGCCAGCGCGAACACCACGCGCGGCTGCTGGACAACCTCGACGACGCATTCGAGGCCGCCTTCGGGCGCGAATTCCTGCTGGCCTACGAGGCACAGGCGCGGCGTACCGCGCCACGCCCCGAGACACACCGCGACGCGGAACTCCCGCCCGCAGAAAGCGCCTCGCGCCCCTAGCCGCCCTGCTGCCGCTTCAGTCGGGCACGGCGAGCCACTCCAGCAGCAGGGACTCGCGCGGCGGCCAGGGTTCACCGAGCACCTCGCCGTCATGTGCCGGCGGCTCCAGGCGCCACCAGAACGAGCCCGCCGACGGCCGGCCTTGCCGCAGCCCGGCGAGCGTGCCATCGGGGGCGGGCCGACCGGCCGTGGCTCGCGACGTCCACGCCGCCGTGGCCCATCGCGCCGCGGCGATTTCGAGCTCGCGCGGCGACGAGCCTGGGGCGGCATCGCGCAGCCACGACGCGATCTGCGCGGCGCGCCCGCGCAGCGCTGCCAGATCGACCCGCTCGAGCGCCGGCTCGTCGTAGGCCTCGGCGAACAGCAGCGGGAAGACCCGGCCGACCCGATCCGACGAGGCGGTCACGACGCCGTTCCATGCCGGCTGGCCGGCCGTTGACGGCAGCACCAGGCACTGCCACGGCGACATCGCGAGCAGCCGTTCGCGCAACAGCGCCGCCTCGACCTGCCGCGACGCATCGGCCAGGGCCCGCTGCAGCCAGTCGTCCCAGAGCCGCAGCCACGGCCGAGGCAGGCCCCGGCCGACGAAGTCGCCGCGGGATGGCAGCTTGCCCCACCAGCCGACGGCCTGCGGCAGCAAGGTTTCGATGTCGGCGTCCATCACCAGGCCTCCGGGCAGCGGAAGCGCCCGAGTTCGCCGAGCAGCGTGGCGGGCACGGAGGAGCCCTCGGCACGGAGGTCGACCGTGAGCGCCCGCCCATCGACCTCCAGTCGCGCGCTCGTGGCCGCACTGCCGCCGCGTTGCACGCCGCCGCGCTGCAGCACGCGCAGCAGCGCCCACGGGCCCTCGTGCACCTCCGCACCGACCCCATTGGGGCCGGCGGGCAGGATGCGCATCAACACGCGCTGCGTCGCCCCGGGCCCCGGCCAGAGGATGGTCTTCGGCCGGCGCGGGCCGTTCTCGTAGCGCAGCAGCTGGCCGTCGACGTCGGCGCTGAACATCAGCAGCTCCCCGTCCATGGCGGCGGGCGTCAGCTGCAGCCGCAGCTGCGGCAGCTCGGACTGCGCGGGGAAGAACAGGCGCCGGATATCGTCTGCCATCTCGAACGAGCGCACCGTCGCCTGCGCCTTCTCCGACGTCGCGACTTCGCCGTGCGGCCGCCAGGGCCGCACACGCGTGTCCACCTGGCCGGCGAGACGGGTGCGGAAGAAGCCGTCGAGCAGGCCCGATGGCCCGAACAGGCGTGCGAAGTCGGCGAACGGCATGTCGCGCCGGGCGTCGGTCGCGAACGGGAATCGGTCGGCGGTCAAGCGTCGGCAGGCCTGTCCGAGCTCGGCCAGGCTGGCGCCGATCTGCTGCTCGAAGGCGCGCCGCTGCTGCGCGGCGAGCGCGTCGGCCAGACCGGTCCACACTGCGCGCAACGGCAGCGGCGCGCGGCCGGCCTCGGCGCGCAGCTCGCGCGCGAGTTCGGCACCGCGGGCCCCGGTGGGTTCGCCCAGCACGCCAGCGAGCGGCTCGACGAGGCGGTCCACGGCGGCCCCGCCCGACGTCTGCACGTAGTCGCGCAGGCCGCCGAAATGCGCGCCGAGCGCCTCGTCGTAGGCCTGCGTCGCCACCGACGCGGCGCCCCCCGGCGGGGCAGCAGGAAACTCCGTGGCGATGCGGCGCAACAGCTGGCGCAACGGGGAATCCGCTGCGGCGAGCCGCATGCCCAGCCGGACGAGGCCGTCGCGGTCCGTGGGCGGCTGCAACACCAGTGTCGCGAGCAGCCGGTCCCACTGCTCGGCGGTCGCCTGCGCATGGCGCCGTGCGACCTGACGCGCGAGCGGCTCGCGGGCGCTGCGCTCGCGCGTCAGCCGCTCGTTCGCACTCGAGCGCTCGCCGAGCACCCAGCCGGCTTCCTCGGCGAGCTCGGCGATCGTCGGCTCGATCGCCGGTTCGATGACCTCGCGCCAGGCCTGCCGCGTATAGGCCGCCGGCAGGACTGCCGAGTCCGCCGCGTCCTGGGGCGCGAAGGCGATCACCGCCGCAGGGCTGGCAAGATCGGCAAGCGTCTGGTCGCCGGCGAGCCGCTCGCGGGCACGGTGCATCAGACGGTCGTGCACGCGCTGCTCCATCGACATGCCCGCCAGCGAAGCACGCGCCGCGCGTACGCTCGCTTCGTCGAGGCGGATCAGGCCGAGCACCGCGTTGCGCTCGAGCAGCGCGTCGAGATGGCGAAGCCACTCCTGCTGCTCGCCGGCGCCGGGGCCCTGGCCGCCGGTGGCTGACGTCCCGGCAAAGGCCTGCGCCGCCCAGCGCCGCACCTCGCCGCGCTGCAGACGGTTCGGCGTCGCCAGCATCAGGCCGACACGCAGCGCCTCGTAGCGCGCTGCCGGGTTGCCTTCCTGCCGGATCGCCTCGGTCAGCCGCTCGGCCAGCAGCGGCGCGAGCGTGCGGTCGAGGACGCGCTGGTAGGTCTGCCGGGCCGACTGGGCCATCCTGGGCCCCTGGAACAGACCCAGGTCGAGTCGCCACGACGCCTGCCCGGGGTCGACCGCGCCGCTGTGTGCCAGCTGGCCGAGCAGGGCGTAGAGCGGCAGCAGCTGGTCGATGTCGGCGGCACGCGCCAGGTCGATCTCCTGCGCCACCTTCTTCACGCGCTCGCGCACCGCCTCGACGTATTGCAGATTGCTGCGATAGCTGACGATCCATCCCGCGCACGCCGCCAGCAGCAGCGCCGCGACGGTGCCGCCGAGCCCGGCGGACAGCCAGCGGCGACGCTGTCGGCGCTGCAAGTTCCTGCCGGCCAGCGCCGCCTCCGGGATGATCAGCTGCTGCAGCAGCCGGGCCAGGAAGTACGCCTTGCCGCTGCCGGCCGGGCGCGCCGGCGCACGCAGCGCCATGCCGAAGCTGCGGCTGAGCTCGCCGAGCACGCGGTCGATCGGATTGCCTTCCTGCGTGCCGCTGGACAGGTAGACGCCGCGCACCCATTGCCTGGGTGGCTCGGCCGCGTGGCGCAGCGCCTGCCGCGCGAAGCCCTCGAGGGCGGGCAGCAGCGCATCCAGCTGCGCCGCGAAGTGGTAGATCGCGGCGCGGCGCTGCACCAGGGGCTCGGCCTGCAGGCGGCGCGGCGTCATGGCGGCAATGCGCGACGTGAGCGCCGCAAGCTGCGCGCGCAGATCGTCGGGCAAGGGCGCCGTGGCACTCCGGGCCTCGGCGTCGAAAGTGACCCCCCACACCTGCTCGCGTTGTGCGGCGTCGAAGTCGCCGAAGAACTCGACGAAGCCGGCGAGCAGGTCCGCCTTGGTGACGAGCAGGTAGACCGGAAAGCGCTGGCCGAGCTGCGCGCGCAGCTCCTGCAGCCGGCGATCGACGGCCGCGGCCTGCAGTTCCAGGTCGGCGCCGCCTTGCAGCAGGTCGGGC
Organism: uncultured Piscinibacter sp.; assembly: GCF_937952055.1. Lineage (GTDB taxonomy): Bacteria > Pseudomonadota > Gammaproteobacteria > Burkholderiales > Burkholderiaceae_C > Piscinibacter. Next base: position 160,059 of record NZ_CALFYO010000010.1, on the reverse strand, counting down.
ACGCTGACCGTGACGATCACGCCGTTGATCGGCTGCACCGGCCGGTAGCGACGCAGCAGCTGCAGGAAGGTCTGCCACTCCTGGGCATCGACCGAGACGTTGCTGTCCTGCGTCGTGTAGCGGCCTGCCGTGTCGATGAAGACCGCCTGCTCCGTGAACCACCAGTCGCATTGCCGCGTGCCGCCGACTCCCGCCACGGGAACGCTGCCCAGTCGCTCGGCCAGCGGGAAGCGCAGACCGGCGTGCAGCAGTGCCGTGGTCTTGCCGGCGCCGGGCGCGCCGATGAACATGTACCAGGGCAATTGGTAGAGATGCCGCCGCGGCTGCCACCAGCGCGCCTGCTGCGCGCCCGATGCGGCGACGCCGGAGCGCAGCAGCTGCATCGCGTGGGCGAAGCGCTGCGCGAGCATGTCGGAGGCCGGATGGTTGCCGCCGAGCTGTCCGAGCAGGCGCGCGTTGCGCCTCTGGCGCAGCAGCCGCTTGGCGGCCCAGAGGCCGATCAGCAGAAGCGCGCTCGCGGCCAGCAGGCCGAGCCGGGCGGTGCGGCTGTCGAAAGGCCGCCAGCCGTCCCACGCGATCAGCGGTGCGGCGAGCCACAGCAGCGCCGCCGCGCCGGCGAGGTTCGCGACGGTCTGCAGGCGCGGCAGGTTCGTGCTCATCGACCGACCGCGCCAGCGCCTCAGGGATAAAGCACGATGTCGACGCGGCGGCGCGGCTGCGTCGCCGCCCCCGCGTCGTCGAAGTCCGCCGCACCCTCCACGGCCAGCCGCTGCGCCGGCAGCGCGCGGCCCAGCGCACCCGCCGCTTCGCGCGCCCATTCGAACGACTGGTGCCAAGGCGACGGCAGCCGCGCGCTGCGTGCGTCCTGGCCGTCGGTGTGGCCGACCACGACGATCTTGCCCGGCCGGTCGGCCAGCGCCGCAGCGATGCGCGACAGCAGTGCCGCGCCCTCGCCGGTCAGCCGCGTGGAATCCGCCTCGAACAACTGCTCGGTCGGCACGGACACGACGCTGCGGTGCTCTTCGTCCCGCACGCCGATGCGCCGAGCTCCGAGATCCTCGGCCAGCAACGGCACCAGCCGCGGCGCGGCGGCCGGGGCCGAGGCGGCCGGCGTCGCCGGCGGGCTCTCGGCGCCGCGCGGCGCGATCTGCTGCATGGAGGCGAACACCTCGTCGACACGAGCGGCGAGCCGGACATGCGCCGTGGTGTAAACGCCCAGCGTGCCCAGACCGAGCAGCAGCACGGCGGCCAGCCAGGCATGGCGCTGCCACACCGGCCGCGGCGGACTGACTGCCGTGCGCCACGGTGGCGAGAGTTCCGACTCGGCACCGGACGGCAGCGTCAGGAACAGGCGCGTGCGCAGCCTGTCGAGCTGCTGCGCAGCATCGGGCGCGCCGCGCAGGTCGCCGGTCATCCCCAGGCTGAGACAGGCGTGGAACAGCTCGAGCAGCGCCTGGTTCCTCTCCGGCTGCTCGGCCAGTCGCGACAGCAGCCGCATCACGCGGGCCCCCCCGCCGGGCTCGCCATGGAAACGTTCGAGCAGTGTCGTGCCGCCCGCGCCCCACGGCGTGTCGGCGACGACCTCGTCGACCCACACGCACAGCACGTAGCTCGCTGCGACGATGCTGCGCTCGTCCCAGCCCGCCACGGCCAGCTCGCGCTCGAGGCGCTCGACGGCAGCTGCCAGCGCGCGCTTCATGCCCTCCGGCGACTCGAGCACCGCACGGCGCAGCTGCGTGGCCAGCGCGACCAGTGGCCGCGAACTCGCCTGCAGGACGCGCGCCTGTCGCCGCAGCTCGGCAGCAGCCGGCACGGCATCCGCCCTGTCGCTCACGGTGCCCACGTCAGCATCACTTGGCGGGCGCGCGCGCTCAAGTGAGCCGGCGGCACGGGCTGCGCCGCCGGCAGGGCGAGCACGCTGCGCCACTGCGACCGCTCCAGTTCGCGATAGGCCGCCACGACCGCGACGAAGCGGGCCTCGCCGCCCAGGGTGAGCACCATCTCACGCGACTCGCCGGGACGCAGGTGCAGGACCTCCCGACGCAACAGCGCACTGCCGAGTGCCGCTTCGTCGTTGTCGTACAGGCTGTCGAAGCTGGCCAGCTGGATCGCCTGGCCGTCGCGCAGCACGTAGACGCGCAGCGCCAGCGACGCGGAGCCCTGCTGGCGGTCGGTGTTGAGGCTGCGCTCGGCCTGGATGCTCAAGTGCAGGCTGCGCTGGCCGGCCGCCTCGGCGCGCGGTGGCGCCTTCGCCGGCGCGGCGGCCGGCGCGGCCGCCACCGCCGTGGCCGCGCCGCCCGGGTTGAAGGTGAAGTTGACCACCATCGACGTGTTGACCCACGGGATCTGCCGTTCCTGGGTCTCGCGCAGCACCTTGATGCGCACGTTCTTCAGCATCTCCTCGACCTCGATGCCTTCGACACGCATCTCCTGCGCGAGCAGCCGGCTGTAGATGCTGTTCGTGCCCGGCGGGCCGTCCTCCGCGGTGCGGCCGGGCGCGGCGGAGAATGCGATCAGCGCACCGGGCGCGGCCATCTCGGCCAGCCCGGCGGGCGAGCGCGAGACGCGCTGCCGGTCACTGAAAGGGTTGTCACGGCAGGCATCGATGATGAAGATGCGCGCGCGCGCGCGCACACGGTCGATGTGACTGAGCAGCGCCTCCTCGAGGTCGATCGCCTCGTCCTTCACCTCGCTTTCATCGCGCAGGTTCAGGTCGACGGGCAGCAGGTAGTTGCGCCGGTCGATCTGCATGCCATGACCCGCGTAGTAGAAGACCGACGCACTGTTGTCGTCGTCCATGCGACGACCGAACTCGCGCAGCACGCGACGGAACTCGCGCACCTTGAGGTCGAAGTGCATGGTGACCTCGAAACCGAGCGCCTTCAGCGTCGCTCCGACGAGTCGCGCGTCGTTCACCGGATTCGCCAGCGGCGCCTGCGCGTACTCGGCGTTGCCGATGACCAGCGCAACCCGGCGCGATGCACCGGCCACCGGTGCCGCACGCAGCGGCAGCGCCCCCAGCCACGAGGCGGGTGCCAGGCCGAGCCAGGCGAGGATGCAACGGCGGTACATGCGCGAACTCCGGCCGAGCGGCACGAGGTCATCCGGCGACGGTCGATTCTGCGGCGAAGCAGGCGCCGCGCGCAATGCGCGGTCATCCCCTCCCCGGTGGCGCCGGTACCCCTAGAACCCCGCCAAGGTGTTCAGCCGCACTGCCCCTGCGCGCCGGTCTTGAAGCAGAAGTCGGAGGTCAGGCTCGACGACTCCCATGGCACCTGCACGCGCTGCGTCTCCTCCGCCACGCCGATGCGCACGCGCTTGAACAGCTGTTCGATCGGCAAGCCCGGTGTCTGGATGTGCTGCAACAGGTGCTTCGCATAGATGCTGTGCGCCCCCACCGGGCCGTCGAGCGCCACCCCGTTCGGCGCGGTCGAGAACGCGACCAGGGTGCCGACCGGCGCGTCGACGCGGGCCAGTCCGGTGGGCGTCAGGCCGCGGAACTTCAGCCTGCGGCCGTCCGGACCGACGATCACCCCACCGGCGAACGGGTTCACGCGGCAGGCATCGAGCACCACGATATTCAGCCCCTGCTTGTTCGCCCCGAGCCGGTCGATGAACTCGCCGACGTCGGCAGCCTTGGCGGCGATCTCGTCCTCGTCCTGCGGCTCGACGTCGACCGGCAGCAGATAGTTGCGGCCCCTGGCCTGGATGCCATGGCCGGCGTAGAAGAGCAGGCGCACGTCGCTCTTCACCGAGCGCAGCGAGAAGTCGCGCAGCGCCTCGATCAGCTCGAACAACGTGGTGTTCTGCCGCAGCGTGACCTCGTAGCCGAGGTCCTTCAGGCTTGCCGCAACGGCCTGCGCGTCACCCACTGGGTTCTTCAGCGGCGCCGACTTGTACGCGCCGTTGCCGATGACCAGCGCGCTGCGCCGTTGCGTCCGTGCCGTCGCCGCCAGCGCAGGCACACCAAGCGGAAGCAGCGTCGCCGCGGCCAGGCGCAGCAGGTTGCGCCGCTCGATGCTCGTGTGTTGCAGCCCGGCCATGATGCTCACTCCCGCGGCGGCAGGCCCGGCGCGAGCGAGACGGCCGCCACGATCGGGTTGGACTTGAGCTGCTCGGCGATCACCGCCTCCTTGCCGCGCGGCACGATGACGAAGTAGTCGCCGAGCTGGCCGGGCCCGCCGGCCAGGCGCCCCTGCACGGACATCAGCAGATGGCGGATCTCCGCCTCCTTCGCGTCCGGCGCGAAGTTCAGTTTCAGCATCGGCCCTTCTTCGACGACCGAGGCGCGCAGCGCGCGGATCTCGGAGGCGTCCTCGCGGGCTGCGTCCATCATGTTCAGGATCACCCCGCCTTGCACCGCGAAGATCGCCAGCCCGGCGAACGCCGTCGCCGGGCGCATGCCGAGTCCGGCGAAGAACGCCGACACGCGCTCCGAGAAGGTCGGCCGATCGCCTCGAATCAGCGTCATCGCCTTGGCCAAGCCGATCGTCTCGGGCACCGCGGGCGCGCTGTCGCGCAGCTTCTGGCCGAGCGAGCGGTACCAGTCGAGCTCGGCGCGCGCCTGCGGGTGTTCCTCGAGGTACTTCTCGACCCAGGCGCGGTCCTCGTCGCCCAGCGTCCCGTTCGCGTACCAGGGCAGCAGTTCGTCGAATCGCTGCTTCATGATTGCACTCCGATCGGCGATGCGCCTTCGCGCTGCAGCATCGTGCTGAGGCACTTCTTGATCTTCTGGCGCGCGTGGAACAGCCGGGTCTTGACGGTGTTCTCGGGACAGCCCTGCACCTCGGCAACCTCGGCCAAGGACATCCCCTCGAAGAACACGAGGTGCATGCACTCGCGGTGCTCGTCCGACAGGCGGCCCATGCAGTGCTGCACGCCCTCGCTGCGCTGCTTCTCGGCCAGCTGCGCGAAGCCGTCGGGCGTGTCGGCCGCGGTGGTTTCGGCGATGTCGTCGAGGTCGTCGTGCACCTCGTCGGGACGGCGGCCTCGGTAGACCATCAGCGCCTTGTTGCGCGCGATGCCGATCAGCCAGGTGCCGAACTGCGAGTCGCCGCGGAAGCGCGACGGTGCGCGCCAGACTTCATGCATCGTGTCCACCAGAATCTCCTCGGCGCGGCCGTGATCCTTGACCATGTTCAGCGCGTAGGTATAAACGCGACGGCTGAACGCCTTGTAGAGCTCGCGGAAGGCAGACTCTTCTCGCCGGCCGATCCGATCAAGCAGTTCCCTCAGCCGGTCGTTGTCCATGGCGCGGAGGTGGCAGTGGCGTCGGACGAATATAGCCCAGAGCTTTCGCCGCTCCACCCCATGACACGAGGAGGCCGAGACCCGTGGCGCCCCGGCGTGCCGGGGCAGATCGAGGCGCCACGCATCCTTGAGTTGCCGCGCAGGCGCCGACGGTTCAAGGTTTTTCGCCGGCGCCTGCCAGGCAGTCGTCAATGCAGCGACCGCGGCAGCAGTGCGGGCATCGAGAACTCGCGGCCGATCAGCGTGCGGGCGTACAGGTAGTTCAGCCGCAGCGTCCCGCTGAGGCGGTCGATGTCGACGTGCCCCCTGGCGTCGCAGGGAAAGGCGAGGCCGCGGCCCTCGTTGAAGAGCGACTGGAAGCGCAGTTCGAAGCCGGCTTCATCGTGCGTCTGGGTGTGCATCGGGTTCATGGTCATCTCCTGTGAGGTAGGTATCGACATGAACCTGAGTTGCACGGTCTGCGCGGTCGGTTCAATCGATCGTCGGGGTCCGGTCGCGCCGGTCGGGGCGACTCAGGAACCGCGGAACTCGACGCGTCGGTTCGCCCCGGCGTACGGGTCGATGCCATCGATCGGACGGCCCTCGCCGTAGCCGGCCGTCCTCAGCGTGCCGCTGTCGATGCCGTGCCGGTGCACCAGGTAGTCGCGCACCGAGCGCGCCCGCTCGCGCGACAGCTCGAGGTTGTAGGCCTCGCTGCCGGCCGCGTCCGTGTGGCCCTCGATGGTGACCACGGCCGCGGCCGGCAGCATCTTGATGCCGGCGGCCAGTGCGTCGAGCTGCGAGCGCGCGGCCGGCAGGATCTCGGCCGATCCGAAAGCGAAGCGCACCGGCAGCGACAGGCCAGCGGCCTCGTCCGAGGCCGGCGCGGCCACGTTCACCACCGGCGACGGCGCAACGGCACCGGCGGCAGGTGCCTCGTCGAGCAGGCGGATCGAGCGCGTGCGCGCGCCGAGCAGGCGAACCACGTCCTGCGCCTCGACACGCTGGCCTTCGCGGTAGTGGACGATGGTTTCGGCCGGCACGGCCACGGAGAAGAGCGCCGCCGCGAGGGCGACGGGAAGGGCGCGGAGGGAGCGTTGCATCATGGTCTCCATGGGCAGGTCGTCGATGCCCATGGGTTGCGCCGACCGCGGCGCAGGTTCAATCTCTTTCGACCGAACCGATGCCGCGGATCGACTGCGTCAGCGCCGGCTCGCCGCGGTAGTGCACCTGGCCGACGCCGCCGATGCGCACGTCCAGCGTGCCGGCGGCGGCGAGCCGCGCCTGGCCGTTGCCGTCGATCGCCACCTCGGCGCGTTCGCTGTCCATGGCCGGCGCGACGTAACCGCCGATGCCGGTGATCACCACGCGCTGCGCCTTGACGTGGCCGCCGCCGATGGCGACATCGCCGGCACCGGCAATGCGCACCTCCAGCGTCTGTGCGAGCACACGGGCGACGCGGATCGATCCGCCGCCGCCGAGCGTCAGCGCGAGCGACGCCGCCTGCAGCGGCCCGGCACTCACGGCGCCGGCCGCACGCGACTCGAAGGACCGAATCTTCCGCAGCGCCAGCGTCATGCGGATCGGCTGCCTCGTCTCGACACGCCCGGGCGCGAGGCCGATGCGCAGCCGCCGCTGCCGGACTTCCGTCGTGATCATGCGCAGCACGGCGGGCTCGGCCTCGAGCGTCAGAGCCTCACGCGGGCCCTGCTCGATGCGCAGGTCGCCGGCGACCTCGAGCACCACCTCGTCGAAGTCCGCGACGCCGCGTGACTCGACCTCGGCCCGGGCAGGCGCGGCGCTGCACGCGAGGGCGGCCAGCGACGCCGCGGCGAGGCGACGCAGGCCGATGGCGGCCTCCCGAGCCCTCACCGCGGACCCTGCTCGCGCGGCGCTGCCGGGCTCGGCGACGCCGCGAAGGACCGGGCCAGGCAGGTGGTGCCGCCGGCGTCGGTGACGAGCAGCGGCGCGCCGCTGCGATCGGTACCGACCAGCTTGGCGCCCAGCCGGGCATCAGCGTTCAGGCTGACTGGACCCTCGTCGAAGATCAGCCGGCCATACTGCCAGCAGCGCAGGCGGTAGGTGACGGAGGACTTCGGCGTCGCGGGCGGTGCCGCCGGCACCGCCGACGCGGGCGGCTCGCCGGTGGGGCGGATCGTGCCGGCGGGCCCGACGCCCGCGGAGGCACCGAGCGGCCACTGCAGCAACCCGGCGACCGCCAGCAGCGACACGCCGGTCAAGGCGGCCAGCCGGCGCGGCCATGTGCGCTCACTTGGCTTGGACATGGAGGTTCTCCTGGACGAGCGCACCGCCGCTGGCCTGCACGAAGGCGGCGCGGATCATCTCCAGCGTCGCACCCGGCAGGGGCTCGAAGTCCGTGCCGACCAGCGCCTGCGGCAGCTGGGCCAGCACGTCGTGCGGGGTGGCAAAGCAGCTGACCGTCTCGGACACGCCCTTCGGGCTCACGACCAGCTGGAATCGCTGCGTGCCCGGCAGCACGAGGGGCTTCGCGGCGGCCACACGCGAGTCGCGTTCGAAGCGGTTCGGGAAGAAGCGCAGCACCTTCGCGCTGTCGTCGAGCAGGTAGCAGTAGACATGCGCATCCTGGGACGGCGCCAGCGCCAGGTTGATCACCTCGCCGCGCACGAAGCGGGCCTTCGGCGTCGGCGCCGTGGTCAGCGACAGCGTCAGCGGCGCGGCGGGAGCCGGCGTCGCCTGGGCATGGCGGGCGGGCTCCGGCGGGCGCTTCACCTTGCTGTGGTCGGCCGCCAGGAAGGCGTAGAAGAACTTCTCCTCCAGCAGCGGCTCGCGGCTCAGGCCGAGCTCGGCGCGGTAGTTGGCAATGGCCTCGTCGATCGCCGCGTTGAACTCGCCGTCGATCGGGCCGTCGTAGAAGCCGCGCCGGCGCAGCTGGTTCTGGAAATAGGCGATCAGCTCGACGCGCGTGGCCGCCATGGCGTGGTACCAGTCGAACATCTCGAGCCGCGTCTCCTCGTTGGCCATCGGGTCGGTGACGCCCAGGCAGCTCCAGTACGGCGTCTTCGTCAGCTTGCCGACGAGCTCGACCGTGGCCAGTTCGACCAGGCCGCGCAGCGCCTGCGACTGGCCTTCGGAGCGCGCCAGGGTCATGCTGTAGTTGATGCCGAACTTGTGGTAAGCGGCGTCGCCGTCGAAGCCGCGGCCCTGCTTCAGGATCACCACCGAGTTGCGCGAGGTCACGCCCGGCAGCACCGCCATGTCGCTGGTCGTCAGCACGCTCAGGTCGAGCGCAAGCATGCTGGACGCCGCGTCGCGGGCGATGCCCAGGTTGATGAACGGCGAGAAGCCGATGCCCAGGTCCTTCTGGTTCTTGATCAGGTTCTCGTCGAACTGGGACACCGAGCCCTTGATGTCGTAGAGCGGGATCGCCTGGTAGGCCTGCGCACTCTGCGCGGAGGCGAGGAAGCTGATCATGTTCATCGTGTCCTTGCCGAACGCCACCAGGCGAACGGCACGGCTGCGCCGAGACATGTCCGACACTGACGAGATCAGCATGTCGCGGGTGCCGGCGTTGAGCTTCTTGGTCTCGTCGGCGATCTCCTCGGCGAGCATGGTCACGTCGCGCACGCCGTAGTCGAGCATCAGCGTGTCCATGCAGCGAAGTGCCTGCGAAAAGCCCGTGATCGAGCGCTGGGGGCGGTCTTCCGGGCCCTTGCGGATCTGCGCCGTCTGCTCGACGGTCGGCTTCTTGACTTCGAGCGCCTGGCAGCCGGTGAGCACCGCCAGGGCGGCGATCGCGAGCCAGCGAACGATACGGGACGGCTTCATGGGTCCTCCGTTCTGCCGGGCGGTCGATCAGTTGCAGCCGCCACGGCCGACGATGTTGACGGCGTTCGGCGCGAACACGAACACCTCGCGCGGCGCCGCGCCGATGCGCCCGCCGGTGTCGACGTTGCCGATGCTCTGACTTCCGCAGCGGCTTGCGTCCAGGGATTTGCCCTGGGCCTCGGCACGACGCTCCTGCGCGCCCAGGCGGATCTTCTCCTTGGCGATCTTGGCGCGGAAGCGGGCATCGACGCCCAGCATCTCCTGGCCGGCCTGCGCCGGCGCGCCGGCAGCGAGGGCGAGGGTGACCAGGGCCATGCGGAAGAGAGTGCAGTTCATGGGGTGCTCCTTGCTGGCATGCCCGCCGGCGCAGCATGCCGGCGGGCGGGGGGACGACAGGTCACTTCGCGACGCCGATGCTCTGGTCGGCGGTGGACAGGAAGCCGCCGGCGTTGTTCAGCGAGCCGCTGGCGATGACGGTCGAGTTCTTCAGCGTGCCGTTGCCCTGCGCGCCGCCGATCTGCTGGCGCGCCGTGGCCAGGAAGCCGCCGGCGATGTTGCTCGCGCCGTTGGCCTGCACCAGCGAGTTCTCGACCTTGCCGTTGCCCTTGGCGAAGCCGACCTCCTGCGAGGCCGTGCTCAGGAAGCCCGCGGCCGTGTTGTTCAGGCCCGTGCCGGTCACCACGCTGTTGGTGATCTTGCCGTTCTGCGTGGCGCGACCCACGCTCTGCGTGGCGCTGGACAGGAAGCCGGCGGCGGTGTTGGTCGCACCGCTGACGATCACGGTGCTGTTGGTGATCTTGCCGTTCTGTTCGGCCACGCCGATGTTCTGCCGCGCGGAGGCCAGGAAGCCCACCGAGCTGTTGACGGCGCCGCTGGACAGCACGGTCGAACCGGCGATCTCGCCGGCCATCGCGGCACCGAAGCCGAGACCGAGAGCGACGAGGACGGAAACTTTGCGAGCGACTTGCATGACGATCTCCTGAAAGGTTGGCGGGGTGAGGTGGTCGGGGGACTTGCGTGCCCTCCGCGACATGAGTTGCACCTGCCTCGCCAACGGTTCAAGAAACTTTCGCGCCAACGAAAAAGCCCGCCGGAAGGCGGGCTTGGCAACGCGCAGCGGTGCTGCTTACTTCGCGACGCCGATGCTCTGGTCGGCGGTGGACAGGAAGCCGCCGGCGTTGTTCAGCGAGCCGCTGGCGATGACGGTCGAGTTCTTCAGCGTGCCGTTGCCCTGCGCGCCGCCGATCTGCTGGCGCGCCGTGGCCAGGAAGCCGCCGGCGATGTTGCTCGCGCCGTTGGCCTGCACCAGCGAGTTCTCGACCTTGCCGTTGCCCTTGGCGAAGCCGACCTCCTGCGAGGCCGTGCTCAGGAAGCCCGCGGCCGTGTTGTTCAGGCCCGTGCCGGTCACCACGCTGTTGGTGATCTTGCCGTTCTGCGTGGCGCGACCCACGCTCTGCGTGGCGCTGGACAGGAAGCCGGCGGCGGTGTTGGTCGCACCGCTGACGATCACGGTGCTGTTGGTGATCTTGCCGTTCTGTTCGGCCACGCCGATGTTCTGCCGCGCGGAGGCCAGGAAGCCCACCGAGCTGTTGACGGCGCCGCTGGACAGCACGGTCGAACCGGCGATCTCGCCGGCCATCGCGGCACCGAAGCCGAGACCGAGAGCGACGAGGACGGAAACTTTGCGAGCGACTTGCATGACGATCTCCTGAAAGGTTGGCGGGGTGAGGTGGTCGGGGGACTTGCGTGCCCTCCGCGACATGAGTTGCACCTGCCTCGCCAACGGTTCAAGAAACTTTCGCGCCGGCGAAGCGCCCGCCGGAAGGAAGGTTCGGCGCAACCGGCCCGGGATTGAACTGCTTGACGTAGATCGCCGCGTCGCACGGCGTGCCGTCGGGGCGCAGCGAGTCGTACGGAAGCAGTCCGACGCGCATCCAGCCGAGCTTGCGGTAGAGGTGCTCGGCCTCGCTGCCGCGCCGCGTCGTCAGCGACAGCGCGTGGCGCCCCATCGCCAGCGCCTCGCGTTCCGCGGCACACATTAGCGCCGTGGCCAGGCCGCGCCCGCGCGCACGGCGGTGCACGATCACCTTGGCGATCTCGGCGCGGTGCGGCTGGAAGGCACTGCCCGACGGCAGCACCGCCGCCACGCCGGCGATGCCCTGGGCATCCAGCGCCACCAGCACGGCGCGTGCATCGTCGGCGCTCGCCGCCGCGCGCCACCAGGCCTCGGCCTGCGGCACGCTGACGTCGGCCATGTAGCCCACGGAGGCGCCGTCGGCCACGGCGTCCAGCACGAGCGCAGCGAGTTCCGGCGCGTGCGCCTCGACTTCCTCCCGGCGCAGACGGCGAACGACGGTCGGGTCGGCGCTCATGTTCATGCCCGTCCTCGTCTTCACTTGTAGGCCACCGCGGCGCTGCCCGGCCCGGCCAGCGGATTGCGACAGGCTGCCTGCTCGCTGTGGCCTTCGCGCTTGAGGAAGCCGAGCGCGAGCAACGCATCGGTGCAGTCGGGCAGCGCGCGCGGTTGAAGGCCGAGTTTGCGGCACAGCTCGTCGGCGGTCTTCGGGCCGTCGGCCAGCGCCGTCAAGACACCGAGCTCGACGGCCGACAGCAGCGTCTTGGACGCCCAGAAGCCCAGGCCGGTCTGCAGGATGGCGTCGGGAGAGGGAGGGTTGCGCATGGTGATGACCTCGTGCGGGGGGTGGCGTGCGGCACTCACGATCGGTGCCTGCAGGCAGTGTTCCCGCGCCGTCGCGGCCACGCATCGACCAAACGGGCCATCGGCGGGCCATGCGCGACCGTGTGCGCCCTCGCGAGGGATGTCCGAGCGGGGCACTCAGGGAGGCATGGCGCTGTCGCTGCGGCGAAGGGCCAGCGTGCAGGATGGGCTCACACCATGCCCCACTTTCCTGCGGTAAGGCGTGACAGCAGGACGGACACCGCGAGCCGATCCTGCTCCGTGGGCGCCAGCAGATGCCGCGCCAGTGGCACAAGCACCTCGTCTTCCAGCCTGGCGTGCTCTCGGTAGTGCTGCGCCAGGTCGGCCACTGCCGCGCCGTCCACTCGCGCCGCTCGATCGGCGGCAGCCGCTTGGCTGGCCCGGTGATCAGCGGCGCCATGCCGGAGCCTTGACCGCTGACCGTTTGTCGCCATGCACGATCACGCCGATGGTGACGCGGCCCTGGCGGAACAACGGTCCGTGTCGCATGTCGCCGTCGACGATCGCCACCAGGTTGCCGAAGCACAGGCCGCCGAGCCGGTAGCGTTCGCGCGGCGCGATGGTGTTCCGCTACGCCCAGAACTTCATCGCCGCAGACCACAAGAAGTGCCCGGGGCACGCCCCGGTCAGCTCACCCGCACTGCCCCACGTAGCCGCAGGCGGTGCAGAAGTCGCAGCCGTCCTTGTGGATCACCGTCGGGTTGCCGCACTCGGGGCACACCGAGCCGGCCTGCAGCGCCGGCGTGGTCGCCGCGCCGCCGCCCTTGGGCGACTCGAGCACGCCCATGTCGCGCAGCGGGAATCCCTGCTCGTCGAGCACGCCGAGCATGGCGTAGCGGTGGATGATCAGCCGCGCCAGATAGGCCACCGTCGACGGCCAGGTCTGCTGGCGACGCTCGCCATGCGGCAGGCCCGGCACGAAGGCCATGAAGTGGCCCAGCGGCTCGGCGTAGTTGAGCAGCTTGCGCAGCTTCATGCCGATCCAGGCCGGGTCGACGACGCGCATGTCCAGCGACAGCAGTCGCGCCAAGCCGTCGAGGGCGCGCGGGTAGTTGCCGCTGAAACCGACCGCGCAAGGCCGCGTCACCGTGCCGCCGTCGGGGCCGGGCAACGTGACCTCCTTGAGCGTCAGCGTGAAGTTCTCGCCGGTGGCCGGGTTGTCGATGTCCACCGCCCAGGCCAGCGTGCCCGAGGGGCCGGTGCGCGGCTCGTCGCGGCTGAACATCGCGTCGATCACCGGCGTGGCCGCCTTCTGGCCGAGCCGTGGCAGCGCCTTGAGCTGCTCGCAGCGCCAACGCACCACGGCCGCGGTGGCCGCCACCACGCCGGGGAAGAGGCGCTTCTCGCCATGCGGCGGGAACGGCATCTCGAAGGCGCGCTCCTCGGCCACCGTGGCCAGCGCATCGAGCTTGAGCTGCAGCCATGCCGGGTCGTTGGCGCGCAAGTCCATCGACAGCGTCTTGGCCATCGCGCCGAGGCCGCGCGGCTGCTCGGCGCCGTTCACCCAGACTTCGAACGGCTGCGGCGTGCCGCCGCCCTGCGGCGCGAGCTCCCCGACGAACAGCGCGAAGCTGCCGAAGGGGTGATTGATCATGAAAGTCCAGGCCGGGTTGCCGCCGGGCAACTCGGGGCGGCCCGGCCAGCGCAGCGAGGACAGCACCGGCGCGGGCAGCCGGTCGAGCGCGAGGCGGCGGTTCTTGTCCTCGATCTGCAGTGGCGCGGCGGCGGTGGGCGTGACGCTGAGCACCGAGCCGAGCACGGCGTTGGGCCGGTAGGTGGCCAGGCCCTTCAGCCCCGACTGCCAGGCCTCCAGGTAGAGGTGCTGGAAGTCCTCGTAGGGATAGTCGGCCGGCACGTTGACGGTCTTGCTGATCGCCGTGTCGATGAACGGCGCCACGGCGGCGACCATCGCCTCGTGCGCTTTCGCGCTCATCTCCAGCGCGGTGACGAAGGCGTTGCTCAGCGACGCCTTCTCGCCCTTGAGGTGGCGGTACAGGCGCCAGGCATGGTCCTCCACGGCGTACTCCTTGAAGCTGCCATCGGGCATGCGCTTCTTGCGCGTGTAGGTCCAGCTGAAGGCGGGTTCGATGCCGTTGCTGGCGTTGTCAGCGAAGGCCAGGCTGATCGTGCCCGTGGGTGCGATCGACAGCAGGTGCGAGTTGCGCAGGCCGTGCGCGCGGATGCGGTCCTTCAGCGCCTGCGGCAGGCGCGAGGCGAAGGTGCTGCCGGCGAGGAACAGGTCGGCGTTGAACAGCGGGAAGGCGCCGCGCTCGCGCGCCAGCTCGCTGGAAGCCTCGTAGGCCGCATCGCGCATCACCTCGCTGATGCGACGCGCCGTCGCGCGCGCCTCGGGCGTGTCGTAGCGCAGGTTGAGCATCACCAGCGCGTCGCCCAGGCCGGTGAAACCCAGGCCGACGCGGCGCTTGTTGCGCGCCTCCTGCTGCTGCTGCGGCAGCGGCCAGACGGTGACGTCGAGCACGTTGTCGAGCATGCGCACCGCCACCTTGGCGACCTTGGCGAAGCCGGACTCGTCGAACGAGGCATGGGCCTCGAACGGGTCGCGCACGAAGCGCGTCAGGTCGATCGAGCCCAGGCAGCAGCAGCCATACGGCGGCAGCGGCTGCTCGGCACAGGGGTTGGTGCTGGCGATCGTCTCGCAGTACGACAGGTTGTTGTCGCGGTTGATGTGGTCGAGGAAGAGCACGCCCGGTTCGGCATGGTCGTAGGTCGAGCGCATGATCTGTTCCCACAGGTCGCGCGCGCGCAGCTTGCGGTAGACCCACAGGCCGTGGTTGGCGAGATCGCCCTTCTCCGACTTCAGGTAGGCGCCGGCGGCCTTCTGCGCCACGCCGGGCTCGGCGCGGTGCACCAGCTCGAACTCGGCATCGCCCTGCACCGCCTCCATGAAGGCATCTGTCACACCCACCGAGATGTTGAAGTTCTTCAGGTCGCCGCCGTCCTTGGCGTGGATGAACTCCTCGATGTCCGGGTGGTCGCAGCGCAGCACGCCCATCTGCGCGCCGCGGCGCGCGCCGGCGCTCTCCACCGTCTCGCAGGAACGGTCGAACACGCGCATGTAGCTCACCGGGCCGGAGGCGCTGCTCTGCGTGCTGCCCACCCAGGCGCCGCGCGGGCGGATGCGGGAGAAGTCGTAGCCCACGCCGCCGCCGCGCCGCATCGTCTCGGCGGCCTCGGTCAGCGCGGTGTAGATGCCGGGATGGCCCTCGTCGTCGTGGGCGATCGAGTCGCCCACCGGCTGGACGAAGCAGTTGATCAGCGTCGCCGACAGTTCGGTGCCGGCGGCCGACTGGATGCGGCCGGCCGGCACGAAGCCAGCGTCGAGCGCGGCGGCGAAGCGTTCCTCCCAGGCCTTGCGCTGCTCGGGCGCCTCCGCCTGGGCCAGCGCGCGCGCCACGCGTGCATGCACCGCCGCGATGCTGCGCTCCTCACCCTTGGCGTACTTCTCGATCAGCACCTCTTCGCTGATCGGCTGGGCAGGCAGGTTGTGCGGCGTGTGCTTCGTGTCGGCGCTCTTGCGGGTCTCGTGCATGTTCTGTGTCTCCTGGTGCGAGGGCGGACGGTAGCGGCAGCGATCCGGCACGCATTTGACCTGGATGAAACGACAGGGTGCATGGTGCCGGATGCAGCAAACATTGACCCTCGGCAAAGCCCCACTGGTGAAAGGCACATCGGGTGAAACCCGCATGTTAGTTGCTATCTCAACTTGTTGACATACCAACTATTTCCACCGACCATTGCGGCAGATCAACACGCGCTCTTGCTTTCCCGCGGCGCACCCCACTGGAGACAGCCCATGAACTTCCGCAGCAGACGCAGCGTGGCCGCGCTGACCGCCGCCCTCGCACTGACCTCGTTCGGCGCCGCCGCACAGACCGTGAAGATCGGCATCGTCGGCCCCTTCTCGGGCCCGTTCGCGCACTACGGCACGCTGTTCAAGAACGGCGCCGAGGCCTACATCGCCTCCCAGGGCGGCAAGCTGGCCGGCAAGGATGTCGAGCTGATCTACCGCGACACGGGCGGCCCCAACCCCGGCCAGACGAAGACGCTGGTGCAGGAGCTGATCGTCAAGGACAAGGTCGACTACCTCGGCGGCTTCGTCTTCACGCCGAACGCCTTCGCGGTGGCGCCGCTGATCCAGCAGTCGCAGACGCCGACGGTGATCTTCAACGCTGCCACCTCGGCGATCACCGACAAGAGCGAGTTCTTCATTCGCACCAGCTACACGCTGTGGCAGGTGACGGTGCCCCTGGCGCAATGGGCGGCCAAGAACAACATCCAGAAGGTCGTCACCGCGGTGACCGACTACGGTCCCGGCATCGATGCCGAGGCAGCCTGGAAGAGCGAGTTCGCCAAGCAGGGCGGGACGGTGGTGGAGAGCATCCGCATGCCGATCGCCACGACGGACTTCGCGCCCTTCGTGCAGCGCATCAAGGCCAGCGGTGCGCAGGCGGTCTACACCTTCCTGCCCGGTGGCCCGCCCAACCTCGGCTTCGTCAAGGCCTACAACGAGAACGGCCTGGCCAAGGCCGGCATCCAGTTCCTCGGCACGGCCGAGATGGACGAGTTCGACCTGCAGAAGTTCGGCGACTCGGCGTTGGGCCTGACGACCGCCTTCCACTATTCGGCGGCGCACGACTCGCCGGCGAACACGGCCTTCGTCGCCGCGCTGAAGAAGAAGGACGCGGACGCGATCGCCAACTACGCTTCGGTGGGCGCCTGGGACGGCATGCACGTGATCCACAAGATGATCGAAGCCAACGGTGGCCAGAAGGACGGCTCGAAGGCGCTCGCCGCAGCCCGCTCGCTGCAGTGGGAAAGCCCCCGCGGCCCCGTGCGCATCGACCCGAAGACGCGCCACATCGTGCAGAACGTCTACCTGCGCAAGGTCGAGAAGGTCGGCAATCTGCTCGTCAACAAGGAAGCGCAGAGCTTCGGCCCGCAGCTCGACCACGGCCTCGTCAAGTAAGCCTCGCGACGCGGCCCGGACCTCGAACGACACGCCATGCAGCTGCTCGCCAATGTGCTGATCGACGGCTTGGCCTACGGCATGGTGCTGTTCATCATCGCCGTGGGCCTGTCGGTCACGCTCGGGCTGATGCGCTTCGTCAACCTGGCCCACGGCGCCTTCGCGATGATCGGCGGCTACGCGGCCGCCCTGCTCACCCGCGAGGCGCAGTGGAGCTTCTGGATCGCGGTGCCGGCGGCGTTGCTCCTCGTCGCCGCGCTCGGCGCGCTGCTCGAATCCCTGGTGCTGCGCCACCTCTACCGGCGCAGCGAGCTCGAGCAGGTGCTGTTCACCATCGGGCTGAGCTTCTTCCTGATCGCCCTGACCAACGCGGTGGCGGGCCCGCAGGTGCAATTGATCGTGCTGCCGCCGCTGATCGCCCAATCCGTCGACCTTGGCTTCCGCACGCTGCCGGCGCAGCGGCTGCTGGTGATCGCCGCCGGACTGGTCGTCGCCGCCGCCGCGGCCTGGACTGTCACGCGCACGCGCTTCGGCGTCTGGCTGCGCGCCGCAGTCGACCACCCGGACACTGCCGCCACGCTGGGCATCCCGATCCGCGCGGTGCAATGCGCCAGCTTCGCGGCCGGCGCGGCACTGGCGGGCCTCGGCGGCGTGCTCGGCGCCGAGTTGATGCCCCTGGAGCCCTACTACGCGCTGAAGTATCTGGTGCTGGTGCTGGTCGTCGTGGCCGTCGGCGGCATGGGCAGCCTGCCAGGCTCGCTGCTCGCCGCCGTGGTGCTGGGGATCGTCGAGACAGCGAGCAAATATCTGGCCTCCGAGTGGGGCAGTCTGTTCTTCTTCCTCGCCATGGCCGTGATGCTGGCCTGGCGGCCGAATGGCTTGCTGAAGCGATGAGCACCACCGACACACAGGCACCCAGGGTGGCGCCGCCCTGGCGCGCGCCGCTGGTGGTGCTGGCCCTCGGCCTCGTTGCCTGGTGGGCGCTGCCCGAACAGCTCGGCCTGCTCACGCGCATCGCCGTGACAGCGCTGTTCGTGCTGTCGCTCGACCTCGTCGTGGGCATCGCGGGTCTCGCCACGCTGGGCCACGCGGCGCTGTTCGGTGCCGGGGCCTACGCGGCCGGCATCTTCGCCCTGCGCGCGCATCCCGACCCGCTGCTCGGCCTGGCCGTCGGCACCGGCGCCGGCGCGCTGCTCGCGCTCGCCTCCGGTGCCTTCCTGCTGCGCTACCACGGCTTCACCTTCCTGATGCTCACGGTGGCCGTGGCACAGATCGTCGCCAGCCTGGCGCAGAAGGCGCGCGACTGGACCGGCGGCGACGACGGCCTGACCGGCTTCTCCGTGAGCCCGCTTCTCGGCCGCTTCGCCTTCGACCTCGAGGGCAGGACGGCGGCGCTGTACGCAGTGGCCATGCTGGCGCTGGGGCTGTACATCGCGCGCCGCGTGGTCGATTCGCCCTTCGGCCTGGCGGTGCGCGGCATCCACGAGAACCGGGCACGCATGGCGGCGCTGGGCACGCCGGTGATCCCGCGCCTGCTGGCGATGTACACGCTCGCCGGCGGGCTCGCCGGCGCGGCGGGCGCGCTGTCGGCGCAGACCAACGCAATCGTCGGCCTGGACAGCCTGTCCTTCGCCGTCTCGGCCGAAGCGCTGGTCATGCTGATCCTCGGCGGCGCCGGGAGGCTGCACGGCGCGCTGGTCGGCGCCATCATCTTCACGCTGCTGCACCACACGGCGGCGTCGATCAACCCGTACCACTGGCTGTTCGTCATCGGCGCCGCGCTGATGGCCGTGGTGCTGGTGCCGCCGCAGAAGGCCTGGGGCTGGCTGCGTGCGCGGCTGGGGGCAGGCTCATGAGCAGCCTTCTTCTCGAGACCCGCGGGCTCGACAAGCGCTACGGCGGCCTGCACGTCACACGCAGCGTGTCGCTGCAACTGCACGCCGGCGATCGACTCGCGCTGATCGGCCCGAACGGCGCCGGCAAGACCACGCTGGTCAACCAGCTCAGCGGCACCGTGGCGCCGAGCGCGGGCAGCGTCTGGCTGAACGGCGAGGACGTGACGCGCCACTCGCAGGCGCAGCGCGTGCGCGCCGGCCTGGCCCGCACCTTCCAGATCACCACGCTGGCGCCGCACCTGCCGGTGCAGCGGCAGGTCGAGCTCGCGCTGTTCGAACGCGAAGGTCTGACCGGCCGCTACTGGCGCTCGATCGACGGCTACCCGGCGCTGGCCGCCGAAGCGCAGGCGCTGCTGCGCGACCTCGGTCTGGGCGAACACGCCGGCTGGCCGACCGAGCGCCTGGCCTACGGCGAGCAGCGCCTCGTCGAAATGGCGCTGGCGCTGGCGCTGCGCCCGAAGGTGCTGCTGCTCGACGAACCAATGGCCGGGGTGCCGCAAGGCGAGGGCGCGCGCCTGCTCGCCGCACTCGACGCGCTGCCGGGCGATCTGGCCGTGCTGATCATCGAACACGACATGGACCTGGTATTCCGATTCGCCAAGCGCATCGTCGTGCTGGCCGAGGGCGCGGTGATTGCCGATGGCACGCCCGAGGCCATCCGCAGCGACCCGCGCGTGCGCAGCGCCTACCTGGGGCACTGAGATGGCCGCCCCCCTGCTCGAACTGCACGAGGTGGTCGCCGGCTACGGGCCAATCACCGTGCTCAATGGCCTGAGCCTGGCGGTCACGCCGCAGGAGAAGCTGGCGCTGATCGGCCGCAACGGCGTGGGCAAGACGACCACGCTGTCGGCGATCATGGGCCTGGCGCAGTTGCGCAGCGGTCGCATCGTCTTCGACGGAGAAGACCTCGCGGGCATGGCACCGCACGAGCGCGCCGCCCGCGGGCTCGGCCTGGTGCCGCAGACGCGCGACATCTTCCCCTCGCTGAGCGTCGAGGAGAACCTGGTCGCCGGGCTCAAGCGCCGGCCGAAGAGCGCACTCGACGAGGCCTACGCGCTGTTCCCGCGCCTGGCCGAACGGCGCCGCAACGGCGGCCAGCAGCTCAGCGGCGGCGAGCAGCAGATGCTGTCGGTGGCGCGTGCGCTGCTGGGCCAGCCGCGGCTGCTGCTGCTCGACGAGCCGCTCGAGGGCCTGGCGCCGCTGATCCGCCAGGAACTGCTCGCCGCCTTCGCCCGCATGAGCCGCGAGCACGGTATCACCGTGCTGATCGTCGAGCAGCAGGTGCAGGAAGCGTTGGGCTATGCGGACCGCGCGATCGTGCTCGAGCGCGGCGCGGTGGTGCACGAAGCGGCGGCCAGCGAACTTCGCGAAGACAGCGCCACGCTCGAACGCCTGGTCGGCATGGCCGTGCATTGAAAGGACCCACGATGAACGAGACTGCAGACATCCCCGAACTGGACATCGACCCCTACGCGGCCGAGAACCTGATCGACCCCTACCCGATGCACCAGCGCATGCGCGAAGCCGGGCCGGTGGTCAGGCTGACGCCCTACCCCAGCCTGGTGGCCTGCGCGCGCCACGAGCAGGTGCATGCGGTGTTCCACGACCACGCCACCTTCATCTCCGGCGCCGGCGTGGGCCTGACGAACTTCAACCTCGAGACGCCGTTCCGCCCGAAGAGCCTCATCCTCGAGGCCGATCCGCCGCTGCACACGCAGACGCGCGCCGTGCTGTCACGCATCCTCAGCCCGAAGGCGGTGATGCAGATCCGCGCCAGCTTCACCGAGGTGGCCGAGCAAATGGTGGATCGCTGCCTGGACAAGGGCCGCATCTGCGGCATCCACGACCTGGCGCAGATCTACCCGCTGAAGGTCTTCCCCGATGCGGTGGGCGTGGAGGAGGACGGCCGCGAGAACCTGCTGGTCTACGGCGACCTGATCTTCAACTCGATGGGCCCGCGCAATGCGCTGCTGGCGAAGGCGGCCGAGCGCATGGGCCCGGTCACCGACTGGATCATGGCCCACTGCCAGCGCGAGCACCTGCGCCCCGGCGGCTTCGGCGACCAGATCTACCAGGCGGCCGACGCCGCAGAGATCACGCACGAGCAGGCCCCGTTGCTGGTGCGCTCGTTCCTCTCGGCGGGCGTGGACACCACCATCAACGGCATCGGCAATGCGCTGTTCGCGCTCGCCCACCACCCCGAGCAGTACGCGAAGCTGCACGCCGACGCATCGCTCGCGCGGCCGGCCTTCGAGGAGGCGCTTCGCTGGGAGTCGACCGCGCAGACCTTCTACCGCACGGCGGCGCGCGACTGCGAGATCGCCGGCGTGCCGGTGGCCGAGAACACCAAGGTGCTGTGCATGCTCGCCTCGGCCAACCGCGACCCGCGCAAGTGGGCCGACCCGGACCGCTACGATATCGAGCGGCGGCCGAGCGGCCACGTGGCCTTCGGCGCCGGCATCCACGGCTGCGTGGGCCAGGCGGTGGCGCGGCTCGAGGGCGAGGTGGTGCTGACGGCGATCGCCAGGCGGGTCAAGCGCATCGAGGTCGCCGGACCGCACACCCGTCGACTCAACAATACGCTGCGTGCCCTGGACACGCTGCCGCTTCACCTCATCCCTGCCTGATCATCGCCTGACCATCGTTCGAGAAAGTCCATGCCCGACATCACCTTCATCCTGGCCGACGGCAGCGAGCGCGGCCTCGAGGCGCCCGAGGGCGTCAGCGTCATGGCCGCCGCCACCGGCGCCGGCGTGCCCGGCATCGTCGCCGAATGCGGGGGCTCGGCGATGTGCGCGACCTGCCATGTCTACGTCGACCCGGCCTGGGCCGAGCGGCTGCCCGCGCCGCTGGCCAACGAGTTGGAGATGCTCGAATGCACCGCTGCGCCGCGCCAGCCGAGCAGCCGGCTGTCCTGCCAGATCAAGCTCACCGCCGCCTTGCAGGGGCTGGTGGTGCGCATCCCGGAGCGCCAGCAGTAAGTGAAGCCCACCGCCCGCCCGGCTGCGAAGCCCGCCGTCCCGCGCAGGGCGTCGTCGGCTGCAGCGCAGAACGTCGACCTCGAACGCTACGTTCCGGCCTTCCTGACCTGGATCGCCAACAAGCTGTCGCGCGGCGCATCGCAGCACTACCTCGCCGTTTTCGACGTCGGCATCGAGACCTGGCGCTGCCTGGTGCTGCTGGCCATCCACGGCTCGATCTCGGCGCAGCAGGTCTCGCGCATCATCGGCATGGACAAGGCCTCGGTGAGCCGCTGCTTCAAGAGCATGCAGTCGCGCGGCCTGGTGACGATCGGCCTGGACGCGGACGACGGCCGGTTGCGCATCGCCACGCTGACGAAGCAGGGTCGCGAGTTGCACGACCAGATCCGCGGCATCGCGCTGGAGCGCGAGCGCGCCTTCCTCGAGGTCCTCGATCCCGACGAGGTGGAAACGCTGATCGGCTTGCTCAAGCGGCTGCACGAGAACCTGCCGGCGGTGGAAGCCGCCACCGCGCGCTACGTGAACCAGCGCTTCCCCGCGGCCGCTGCGCGGCGCCGCGCCCCCACCGAGGAGAGCGACGATGAGTGAGAACAGCCCGATCGTGATCGTCGGCGGCGGCCATGCCGGCGCGGCGCTGTGCGCTCTGCTGGCCGGGGCCGGCCTGGGCGCGCGCGTTCACCTCGTCTGCGACGAGACCGACCTGCCCTACCAGCGGCCGCCGCTGTCCAAGGCCTTCCTGAAGAATTCGCAGGAGTCGGTGCAGTTGCACCGCAACGAAGCCTGGTATGCCGAGGCCGGCATCACGCTGCACCGCGGCGACGCGGCGCTGGCCATCGACCGCGCGGCGAAGACCGTGACGCTGCGCTCGGGCACGAGACTGCCCTACGGCTGGCTGGTGCTGGCCACCGGCGCATCGGCGCGCACCCTGCCCGCGTTGCCGGCGACGCTGGCCAACGTGGCCGTGCTGCGCAGCGCGGCCGACGCGATTCGCCTGCGTGGCCAGCTTCAGGCCGTGCAGCGCGTGACCGTGCTCGGCGGCGGCTTCATCGGCCTGGAGATCGCCGCCACGGCCGCCGTCCTGGGCAAGCAGGTCAGCGTGCTGGAAGCCGCGCCACGGCTGCTGCAGCGTTCGGTCTCGCCGGAACTCGCCGAGCACGTGCTGGCCACGCATCGCACCAGCGGCATCGACGTCCGACTCGGCGTCGCGGTGGCCGATCCCGCCATCGAGGGCGACCGCCTCGATGCCCTGTCGGTGAGCGGCCGGCGTGAACCGGTCGAACTGCTCGTCATGGGCATCGGCGCGGCGCCGCAGACTTCGCTGGCGATGTCGGCTGGCTTGACCTGCGACAACGGTGTCGTCGTCGATGCGTCGCTGCGCAGTTCCGACCCCGCCATCCTCGCCATCGGCGACTGCGCCAACTTCCCCGAGCCCGGCAGCACACGCCGCCTGCGGCTGGAATCGGTGCAGAACGCGAACGACCAGGCACGCACCGCCTTCGCCACGCTGACCGGCGCGCACGAGCCCTACCGCGCACTGCCCTGGTTCTGGTCGGAGCAGGGTGCGCTGCGACTGCAGATGGCCGGAGTGATGCCCGCCGACGCGGTGCGGCATCGCCGGCCGGGCGCGAGCCCGGCGAGCTTCTCCATCCTGCACTACGCGGGGGACCGCCTCGCTTGCGTGGAGAGCGTCAACGCGCCGCTCGATCACATGGCGGCGCGCAAGCTGCTCGAGGGCGGCAAGAGCCCGGCGCCTTCGCTGGCCTGCGACCCGGCCGTGCCGCTGAAGTCGCAGCTCTGAGCCGGCGCCGCGCGGACCTCAGGCGGACTGCAGCACGCGGATCAGCGCGTCGATCACGTCGTTGCCGTCGGGCGACTTCAACCGGTGCTGGCGCAGCGTGCGGGCCAGGTCGGAGCGGGCCAGCATCTTGTGGTCGGCGCGGATCAGGATGCCGGCGATGGCGCGCTGCGCGTCGAGCGAGCGGGCCAGCGGGAACAGCCGGACGATCTCCTGCAGGCTTTGCGCGTCGGCGAGGCGCTGCCGGGCCAGCGCCTCGAGCGCACGCACCTGGGCGCGGGCGGCGGTCATGCGCCCGATGCCCGAGGTGACGGCACGCACCTCGGCGACGTCGGCCAGCGGCCGGTGACGCAGGTAGACCTGTGCGATCGCGACCTCCTCGTCCTGCGCACTCGTCAGCGCACGCACCGTGCGCTCGTGGGCTTCGGCGCTGCCCAGGCAGGCCAGCACGGCCGAGTGCGCGACATTGCCGGTCCGCGCAGCGCCGGTGGCCAGCACCTGCTGCGCGAGGTTCGACTCCCGCTCGCGATGGCTCGAGCAGACGAGATCGACCTCATGCTTGCCCAGGCTGCCGCGTGCCATGCGGTCGGCGACCATGCGTACGAATTCCGCCTGCTCCTGCGCCGGCGACAGCCAGCCGAGGTTGCGCGCCAGGGCCAGCATGCGCGCCTGCACTGACGCCTCGTCGGCGTCGCGTGCGAACTCGAGGTAGCGGTCGCGCGAACTGCGGTCGTGCTCGATCGCCGCCAGCGCCTGCGCCACCTCGGGCTGTCGACGCCGCGCCGGGTCGAGCGACGCCGTGTAGCGTTCGAGGTGGTCGAGGAACATGCGCACTTCGGCGACGTCGCGCTGCAGCACCTCGTGCATGAAGGCGAGCTTCTGCGCATCCGACGGGCGGTCGTCCACGAAGCCGCACATGTCGCTGCGGAAGGATGCGTGCGGATCCGACCCGGTCAGGCCCGACACGGCGATCATCGAACTCGGCCCGAACAGCTTCAGCAGCGTCGGGCTCGGGCGCCCGCTGCCGATCTCGCCCGCCGGCGCCGTCTGGAAGTAGCGCTCGAGCAGCGGCCCCGCATAGCGTCCGAGCGGCGCCTTGGAGGAGAAGCCGTAGAGCACCGGCACGTCCTTGAACACATGGCGCAGGCGGTCGCGATTGCTCTGCCCGTAGCGCGCATTCAACTGGGCGGCCACGCGCTCGGCATCCGCTCGCGAATGGCCCGAGCGTTCGAGGCTGCGCAGGATCTCGCCCTGGGCGACCTGCCTGGGCTGCGACTGCAAGGTGTTGCACCCGAACAGGTACACCTCCTTGAGCCGCGAGAACAGACCGTCATGAGGATGGCTGCACGACTCGTGCTGCATTTCCTGGACCGTCAGGAATTCGCGGTCGTGGTGGCGGTCGGTGTAGAACTCGGTGCCGTCGTCGAAGTGGCCGGAGATCACGAGCACGTCGCAACTCACGCCGCGCCGGCGCGCCGAAGCCAGCCAATCGGGCTGACCGCGCTGCACCAGTTCGACGAACTGGTATTCACCCGGCGGCAGGTGGCGCTGGAACGTCTCCTTCTCGTCGGCCGAATTGATGGTGACGGTGCACACCGTCTTCGGCGCGGCGCGCACGCCGAAGGAACATGCCGCGGCCAGGCTGGCCAGCAGCGTGGCCGACAGGCGCCACAGGAACCGGGGCGGGACAGCTCGATACAGCATGGGGTAAGTGTTCCACAGGGCCGGCCGAGAGGATGTAACCGATGGCGAACCAACTGCGCCGGATTTCGCACCGGCGTCACGCTCAGGGGGACTGCAGCCTGTGGATCAACGCGTCGACCATGTTGTTGCCCTCGGAGGACGACTGCCGCTTCTCGACCAGGGTGCGCAGCAGCTCCGGAGCGGCGATCGACCGCCGGTCGGCGCGGATCAGGATGCCCGCGATGGCGGTCTGCACCGACCATGACGGCGTCTGCGCGAACAGCTGCGTCAGCATCTTCAGCACCTCGGCGTCGGACACGTAGTGCCGGCCCAGCGACTCCAGCGCGCGAACCTGCGCCTCGCCGGGCTCCATGCGGGTAATGCCAGCGACGACTTGGCGCAACTCCTGCGCGTCGGTGATGGGCCGGTGGCGCAGATAGGTCTGTGCGATGAGGACCTCGGCTTCTTTCGCGCTGCGCAGGGCCTCCAGCGTGCGTGCCCGCCCCTCGGCGCTGCCCAGGCAGGCGCGCATGGCCGCGTGCGGCACGTCGTCGGCCGCACTGCCTGGCACGACGCGCCGGTTGAACGCGCCGTCGAGGTCGCCCTGCTCGTTCAGGCTGCAGGCCAGCCCCACCTCCGGCACGCCGACCACACGGCGGTCCTGCAGTTCGCCCAGCATCAGCGCGAACTGCTCCCAGCGCTGTTCTTCCGACAGCCAGCCCAGGTCGCGTGCGACGTCGACCATGCGTACGCGCTCGGTGGACGGCTCGAAGGCGCGTATTTCGTCGAGAAAGCGTGCCCGGGCGGTGCCGTCACGTGCAATGCCCTCGAGCGCCCGCGCCACCGCAGGGCTGCGGCGCGTCGGCTCGTCGAGCCCGTTGGTCAGGCGCTGGATGCGGTCGAGGTACAGCCTGGCTGACGCGCTGGGCCTGCGCAGCAGTTCGTGCACGAAGCCGAGCTTGGTCGCCTCCGACAGGCGCTCGTCGGCAAAGCGGCACATGTCCCGCCGCGCCTGGAGATGCGGGTCCTTCTCGGTCATGCCTTGTGCGGCCGTCATCGCGAACGGCGCGAAGTAACCCAGCAGGCGCCCGCTGGGATGGCCTCGGCCGATCTCGCGCGCGCCGCCGGCACGGAAGTAGCGGTCCAGCGTGGAGGCGGCGATCGGCCCCAGCGGCGCCTTCGTCGAGAAGCCATAGATGACCGGCACGTCCTTGAAGATCTGGCGCATGCGGTCGCGGCTGTTCTCGCCGTGCGCGGTGCTCAGCGACTCGAGCTGGCGCTTGGCCTCCTTGGGGGCGTGGCCCTCGCGCACCAGGCTGCGCACGATCTCGGCCGACGCGGCGCTCTGCGGGTGCGGATTCAGGGTGTTGCAGCCGAACAGATGGACTTCCTTCAGCCGGGAGAAGAGGCTCGGGCAGGAACCGCTGCAGGAGACGCGCTCCAGTTCGGAGACGGTCAGGAATTCGCGCACCTCCAGCTGGTCCGAGAAGAACTCGTTGCCGCCGTCGTAGTGGCCGGAGACGACGAGCACGTCACAGGAGACGTCCTCGCGGCAGGCCGAGGCCAGCCAGTCGGGGCGGCCGCGCTCGACCAGTTCGACGAAGCGATACCGGGCCGGCGGCAGGTGGCGGCGAAACGACTCCTTCTCGTCGGCGGAGTTGACGGTGATGGTGCACACCGTCTGCAGCTCGGCCGCATGCGCTTGCGTCGACAACGAGCAGGCGGTGGCGAGGAGGACGGCATGGATCTTCGGCGGCCAGCGCATGAGCCAATCGTACCGAGGTCGGCGCGGCGGCGCGGCGACAAGGGTCGTCAACCGGGGCGCCCGTCCACCCGCGGCCGGCCGAACCAGCGGCCACAGCGCACGGCCCAGCCCCCCACCGCGGCCGTCCAGGCCAGCGCGGCGGCGATCAGCAGGGTGGCCTCGGCGGCCGGCCACAGCGTCGCGGCCATGCGCAGCAGCACGGCGAGCTGCAGCACGAGGAACAGCGCCCAGGCCAGGTCGTCCGCCGCCAGGGTCCGGCCGGCCTGGCCGCTGGCGATCCGCGAGGTCATCGCCAGCATCGTGCTGCCGAGAAATCCGATCGTGAAGGCGTGCGGCGCGGCCAGGCCGAGCGCCTGCGTGCCCCCGCTCGCCCACAGCAGCGCCTGGGATAGCGCCGACAGCGCGAAGGACACGCCCAGCCAGACGAAGCCGACGTGCAGCATGGCGATCATGCGCGTGCGCATGCCCTGCACGCGCACCCAGCGCCACGCCAGCGCGAACACCAGCAGCGCGCCGGCGGCGTCGGCGACGATCTGCAGCGCCCGCCACGCGCCCGGCTGCGGCCACCACCACAGGTCGGCGAGGGCGAACGGCCACTGCGCAGCGCACAGCGCGAGCAGCGTCCACAGCAGCCACTGCGGCCGCCATGCGGCCAGGGCCGGCGAGGCGGACTCGCCGAGGAAGGGCACCAGGCGGTGCGCCGCCGCGACGAACACCGGGGCAATGAAGCCCCACAGGCCCAGTTGCACGGCGGCGCGCGCGGCGTCCTCGCGGCCGGCGAGCAAGCAGGCGGCGGTGGCGAGGATCGCCAGCGCGCCGACCCGGCCGGCAGCCAGCATCACCCGCAGGTGCACGCGGTCGCGCTCGACGCTTGCTCGCAGCAGGCCCGCAAGCCGCCGCACGATCGCCAGCCAGGCCGCAGCCACCACCACCAGCCCGAGCGCGGCGAGCAGCAGTTGCGCATGGACGCCGGCGACGAACAGCAGCCAGCCTGCCAGCGCCGAGGCGATCGCCGGCGCGAGCGCGCGCGCCTCGACCGGCGGCAGGCGCAGCCACTTCGGCCCGGCGGTGAAGAGGAAGCCGGCGAAGAACAACGGCATGAATCCGAATCCGAACCACACGCCGTGCGCGAGCCCGGGGGACACCGCCCAGCGCCAGGCGAGGCCGATGGCGTGCCGCGACAGCATCCAGGCCAGCCACCACAGTGCGGACAGCGCCAGCATGCAGGCGGCGGCGAAGAAGCCGAGCCGGTGCGGCGCGGCGAGCAGCCAGCGCGCGCGCCAGCGCCTGTCCGCCATCACGGCACCAGCACCGCCGCGCCGCTGACGCGCCCGCCGCGCAGGTCGGCCAGGGCCTGGTTGGCGTCGTCCAGCGCATAGCGCCTGGTGTGCACCTGCAGCGGCATGCGCGCGGCCAGCGCCATGAAGGCCTCGCCGTCGGCACGCGTGAGGTTGGCCACCGAGACCAGGCGACGCTCGCCCCACAGCCAGGCATAGGGGAAGGACGGGATGTCGCTCATGTGGATGCCCGCGCACACCACCGTGCCGCCGGCGCGCACCGCGCGCAGCGCTGCGGGCACCAGCGCACCGACGGGCGCGAAGATCAGCGCGGCGTCCAGCGGTTCGCGCGGCGCTTCGTCGGAACCGCCGGCCCAGGCCGCGCCGAGCTCGCGCGCGAGCGCCTGCGCGGCAGCGTCGCCCCGCCGTGTGAAGGCATGCACCTCGCGGCCCTGATGCACCGCCACCTGCGCGATCAGGTGCGCCGCCGCGCCGAATCCGTACAGGCCGAGCCGCGCGGCCTCGCCGGCCATTGCGTAGGCACGGTAGCCGATCAGGCCGGCGCACAGCAGCGGCGAGGCCTGCTCGTCGCTGTAGCGATCGGGCAGGCGAAACACGTAGCGCGCATCGGCCAACGCGTGCGCGGCGTAACCGCCCGGGATCTGCCAGCCGGTGAAGCGCGCCTGCTCGCAGAGGTTCTCGCGGCCGGCGCGGCAATGGCTGCACGCGCCGCAGGTCCAGCCCAGCCAGGGCACGCCGACGCGCTCGCCGAGGCTGAATGCGCTCACGCCCTCGCCCAGCGCCTCGACGCGGCCGACGATCTCGTGGCCCGGCACGACCGGGTGGTCCGGCAGTGGCAGGTCGCCGTCGACGAGGTGCAGGTCGGTGCGGCAGACCCCGCAGGCCAGCACGCGCAATGCCACCTCGCCCGGCCCGGGGGTGGGTCGCCGTTCACGCCAGACCTGCTGCAGCGGCCGGCCGGCAGCCTCGAGCTGCATGGACAGCCAGCCGCTCACGACCGCCCCTCTCAGGCCGGTGCCACCTCGGCGCGGGTCAGCAGCCGCTCCATCAGCTCGCGCACGCTGCGGATCTGCTCGCCGAAGGGCAAGGCGCCGGCGCCGCGGAAGAACAGACCCTTCTTGGTGTCGCCGCGCAGGGCGGCGGCGAGCTGGTTGTCGATGCAGAACTGGCCCCAGCCCTTCAGACCGTCGCGCAGCCCGCATTGCGCGAGGCAGTCGAAGGCCTTGGTGCAGCGCGTCTTCGCGTGCGTGACGGCCTGCAGCTTGTCCTCGATCTTCAGGTAGGCACGCAGCCAGGGCGTGGCCACCGCGCGCGCCGGCAGACCGGCCACGCTGGTGAACTCGACCATCTCCTCGTCCTTCGCGCCGGCGAGCACCTGCTTGAACGCGTCGCTCGCGTCGCCTTCCTCGGTGACGGCGAAGGGCGTGCCGAGCTGCACCGCTGCGGCGCCGAGCGACTGCAGCTTCGCGATGTCCTCGAAGGTGCGGATGCCGCCAGCGGCAATGAGGGGAATGTCGCGCTCGATGCCCGCGCTCTTGAGGAACTCGCGCGACTGCGGGATCACGTTCTCGAAGTCGAAGCGCGGGTCGTTCAGGTCGGCGATCTTCGCCGCGCCGAGGTGGCCGCCGGCCAGCCGCGGGTGCTCGATGACGATGGCGTCCGGCAGGCGCTTCTTGCGCTCCCACTTCTTCACGATCAGCTGCACGCCGCGCGCGTCGGACAGGATGGGCACGAGCAGCGCGTCGGGATGGTCGGCGGCGAGGTCGGGCAGGTCCAGCGGCAGGCCGGCGCCGACCACGACCGCGTCGATGCCGGCCTCCAGCGCGCGCTTCACCGAGGCGGCGTACTCGGCCACGGCGCGCATCACGTTGATGGCCAGCAGGCCGCGGCCCTGCGACAGTGTGCGCGCCGCCGCGATCTCGCGGCCGATCGCCTCGAGGTTGGCGGCGTCGATCTTCGCCTTGCTGTCGGCATCCATGCCCGGCCGCGAGGCCAGACCCTGGGTGCGCTCCATCAGGTCGGGGTGATGGCGGCGCAGGTCCACCGACGAAATCGTGCCCACGCCGCCGAGCGCGGCGACACTGCCGGCCAGCTTGTGCGCGGACACGCCGACGCCCATGCCGCCCTGCACGATGGGCAGCATCGCGCGACCGCGCAGGCGAAGCGCCGACAGGCCGCTGCGTTCGAAGAACGGCCGCATGCGCGGGTCGATGGCATCGGCGTCGGTTCTGAGCAACATGGGCAGTCAATCCTCCAGGCTGCGACTGTGCAGGGCACGAAGCGCTTCGGCATTGATGCCCGTCAAGCTCGAGCCAATCGCCACGATGGCACGGTCAGCCCGCGACCAACGAGACCAGCTGCCACAGCGCGAAGCCGGCCAGCACGCTGGCGCTGGCCAGGTTGACGCGGCGCCGCCAACGTGCATCGAAGCGCTCGCGCAACCGGCCGACCGCGCTGCTCAGCGCCAGCCACCACAGCGCGGAGCCGGCCAGCACGCCTGCCACCATCAGCGCCGGCGAGCTCGTCGCCGCACGACCGGCCATGCTGCCGAAGATGGCGATGAAGGAGAAGATCGTCGCCGGGTTGGACAGCGTCAGCACGAAGGTGCCGGCAAAGTACTGCCAACCGTTGCGCGCCGGCGCCATGCTCGCCGCGCGATCGGCCACCGGCGCGCGCACCAGCTGCCAGGCCATCCACAGCAGGAAGCCGCCGCCGAAGATCGCCAGCGGCGCGCGCGCCGCGACCAGCGCCTTGACCAGCCAGCTCACGCCGTAGGCGCCGATGGCGCCGTACACCGCGTCGGCCGCCGCGGCGCCCAGACCGGTGGCCAGGCCGGCACGCGCGCCGTGCTCCAGGCTGCGCTGGATGGTGAGCAGGCCGATCGGGCCGACCGGCGCGGCGATCGACAGGCCGATCAAACCAGAGGACAGGAACAGGGTCAGGGCATCCACGGGGCGGACTCTAGCCCGGTCGCCCGCTTGCGCTGGATCAATTCATACCACCCCCGGTGTCAACACAATGAACTCGGGTCACGTTGTAGTCCCGACCGGTCGCGAGTGTGGCCGGTGCCAAACTGAACACCACGAGAAGGAGAGAGCACCATGCAACTCAAGACCACGACCCTGATCGCCGCCGTCCTCGCCGCTTTCGTCGCCCAGGGCGCCCTGGCTGCGGACGCGAAGAAGACCGCCAAGGCGGACGAGTGTCTCGACGCGGCCACGATGCCGAAGGCCAAGTCGGAGAAGGAACGCGCCGAGGTGAAGGCCGCCGGCAAGGGCACCAGCCGCGAGTGCGACGCCAGCCCGGCGCCTGCCGCGAAGTCGGAGAAGAGCCGCGCCGAAGTGAAGCAGGAGGTCAAGGAAGCCGTCAAGTCCGGCGAGCTGTCCAAGAGCGACGCGATGGAGAAGGTGAAGAAGTAAGCCACCCCACCGGCTCCGAGAGGCGGCGACAGGGTGACCTGCCGCCGCTTCTTGCTTTGGGTTGACGCGGGATCGGCGCCGCGCTCAGCGCGGCGCGAAGGCGTCGTCGATCTCGTTGAACAGCGCGCCGCCGTCTTCGGCGCCCGCATAGGGCCCGGTGCCGCTGTGCACCGACTTCGACGCCGGAATGAAGCCGCCGCTCCTCACGTCGAAGACATGCACCTCGCCGTCCTCGATGACGTAGTGCCAGCCGTGCAGCGCGAGCTTCCCGCGCTCGACCTGCTGGCGCACCATCGGGTAGTCCATCAGGCGCTCGAGCTGCAGCACCACGGCGCGTTGCTCGGTGCGGCGCAGCGCCTCCGGCGTCAGCTGCACCGGCAGCACCGCCTCGCGGCCCAGCTCCAGCCAGGCATTCAGGTTGGTGGCCTGCGGCGAGACGCCCTCGTAGAGCGCACGGATGCCACCGCAGTGGCTGTGACCACACACCACGATGTGCGCCACGTGGAGGTTGAGCACCGCGAACTCGATCGCCGCGGCGGTGCCGTGATAGCCGGCGGACCCATCGTGCGGCGGCACGAAGGCGCCGACGTTGCGCACGATGAACAGCTCGCCCGGCCCGGTGCCCGTGAGCAGATAGGGCACGAGCCGCGAATCCGAACAGCCGATGAACAGGATGGTCGGGTGCTGGCCCTGCCGCACGAGGTCCTGGAACTGGTCCTGGACGCCGGGGAAGGTGTGGTCGTGGAAGCGCTGCAGGCGCTGCAGCAGTTCGTCGGGCATGGCGGCTCGCCTATTGCACCAGCGGCGTGTCGGCAGCCTCCAGGTCGACGCCCTCGACCGCCGCCTCGCCGGCAAGCAATTGCAGGTACTGGCGCAGCGCGGTGACGAAGGCCTGCTGGCGCAGCGCCATGGCGACGGCGCCGCGCACCGCCTCGAAGGGGCGGACCTCGCCCGCCTCGCGCTGCTGCACTTCGACCACGTGCAGCCCGAAGCGGCTGTGCACCAGCCGCGGCAGCACGCCGAGTTCGGCATGGCCGAACAGCTCGCGGGCGAACTCGGGGGCGCAGTCGGCCGCTTCCAGCCAGCCGAGCTCGCCGCCCTGCGCGCCGCTCGGGCAGTTGGAGAGCTCCTGCGCCGCCCGCGCGAATCCGTCGCCTGACGATCCGTCATGGCAGCGCACGTCGAGCAGGCAGGCTTCGGCGCGCTGGCGCAGTGCCGTGACGTCGACACCCGGCATCACCGCGAAGAGGATATGGCGCAGGCGCAGCCGCTCGCCGGCGGCGTAGCTCGCCGCATGGGCCGCGTGGTGGCGGCGGCAGGCCTCCTCCGACGGCTCGGGGAGCTGCAGCGCGCGGTCGAGCAGCGCATCGATGGCCGCCGAGGCGGCCTCGCTGATCGCGCCGTCGCTGGCCGGCGGGTCGTCCGCGGCCAGCAGGCCGGCGCGCTGCGCCGCCTGGCGCAGCAGCTCCGTGCAGGCGCGCTGGCGCAGCTCTTCCGCGCTCGGCCCCTCGCCCTCGTGCATCAGCGGCACGCCGTTGACCGACGGCAGCGTCGCGGTGCTCGTGCTCGTCATCGCCGCCTCCTCAGACGCTCGCGCCGGGCTGGCGCGGCAGGTTCTGGCCGGCCGGCACGTTCAGCCGGCGCGCGCGCACCACCTGGTAGGGGCGCACCACGTAGGCCAGCGTGCCGAAGCCGCTCCACACGTGCACCAGGCGCGTGAACGGGAAGATCAGGAAGATCGTCATGCCGAGGAACATGTGGGCGCGGAACACCGGCCCCACCTCGGCCATCAGCTCGGCGGCGCCGCCTCGGAAGGTGACGATGCGCTGCGCCCATTCGGCCAGCACCAGCATCATGCTGCCGTCCAGGTGCTGCGCCGACAGCGGCACGGTGGCCAGGCCGAGCGCGAACTGCAGCCACAGCAGGACGAGCAGCACGATGTCGCTGGTCCTGCTGGTGGCGCGGATGCGCGCGTCGGCCAGGCGCCGGTGCAGCAGCAGCGTCAGGCCGATGATGCCCAGCACGCCGAAGGCGCCGCCGGAGACCATCGCCAGCAGCTGCTTGGCGCCGGCCGTCATGAACGGCTCGTAGACGACGTGCGGCGTGAGCATGCCCACCGTGTGGCCGAAGAACAGGAACAGGATGCCGGCGTGGAACAGGTTGCTGCCCCATTTCAGCTGGCCGCTGCGCAGCAGCTGCGACGAGTCACTCTTCCAAGAGTACTGGTCGCGGTCGAAGCGCAGCAGGCTGCCGAGCAGGAAGATGGCCAGGCAGAGGTACGGATAGATGCCGAACAGCAGGGTGTCGAGCCAGGCTTTCATGCGCGGACTCCTTCGGAAGCGTGGATCTTGCGGACGATCTGCACCGGTTGCGGCGCGCCGGGACGGGCCTGGCCCTTCACCGAGCAGCCGTCGAAGGCGGCCGGCTCCGCCCAGCTCTCGTCGAGCGACTCCTCCGGCGCGACCTTGACCGGCTGCGCCCGCTCGCCGGCCAGCTCGATCAGTGCGCCCAGCACGCTGGCGTAGGGGCTCTGGCGCTGCTGCAACGCGCTGAAGATGGCGCTGAGGATGTGCACCATCTCGGCCAGGAAGGCGCGCGCCTCCTTCGGCGGCTGCGTCGAGGCGAACTCCAGCACCACCGGCAGGTGGTCGGGCAGTTCGTGCGGCCCGAGCAGCAGCCCCGCCTTCTCGTACGTCCGCACGAGATCGATCATCGCCGGACCGCGGTCGCGAGAGTCGCCATGCACGTGCTCGAACAGATGCAGCGAGGTGCTGCGCCCGCGGTCGAACAGCTCGACGTAGGTGGCTTCGGCCTCCAGCGCGCCCGCCTTGGCCAGGCCGTCCATCAGCGCATCGAGTTCGGCGCGGCGCGAGAAGCTCAGCGCGCGCTCCGACTGCAGCGCATCGCGCAACTCGGGCAGGTGACGGCGCAGCTCGGCATCGGGGTAGCCGAGCAGCTTCGCCAGCACGCGCAACGTGAGCGTCGCCTTGGGATTGGTGTCGAGGAAGCTCATGCTCAGACCTCCGCCTTGATGGGAATGGTGCGGCGCCTGCCGCCGCCGAACAGGCTGGTGTCGCTCGAGCCCTCCGAGCAGCCGTTGCCGAACGAGAAGCCGCAGCCGCCACGCACGTCGAAGGCGTTCTCGGCGTACTCGCGGTGCGTGCTCGGGATGACGAAGCGGTCCTCGTAGTTCGCGATGGCCATCACCTGGTACATGTCCTCGACCTCGGCCTCGCTCATCTGCACCTGCTGCAGTGCCGCGCTGTTGATCGTGCCGTCGACGTGCTTGGCGCGCTGGTAGGCGCGCATCGCCAGCATGCGCTCGAGCGCGCGCACCACCGGCACGGTGTCGCCCGCGGTGAGCAGGTTGGCGAGGTACTTGACCGGGATGCGCAGCTGGTTGACGTCCGGGATCTCGCCATTGGTGCCGACCTGGCCGGCATTGGCGGCGGCCGTGATCGGCGACAGCGGCGGCACGTACCAGACCATCGGCAGCGTGCGGTACTCCGGGTGCAGCGGCAGCGCCACCTTCCACTCCACCGCCATCTTGTAGACCGGGCTGCGGCGCGCCGCCTCCATCCATGCGTCGGGGATGCCGTCGGCGCGCGCCTGCTCGATCACCTTCGGGTCATTGGGGTCGAGGAAGATGTCGAGCTGTGCCTTGTACAGGTCGCGGTCCTGCGCCACGCTGGCCGCTTCCTGGATGCGCTCGGCGTCGTAGAGCAGCACGCCCAGATAGCGGATGCGGCCCACGCAGGTCTCGGAGCACACCGTCGGCTGGCCCGCCTCGATGCGCGGGTAGCAGAAGATGCACTTCTCGGCCTTGCCGGTGTTCCAGTTGTAGTAGATCTTCTTGTACGGGCAGCCCGACACGCACATGCGCCAGCCGCGGCACTTGTCCTGGTCGATCAGCACGATGCCGTCTTCCTCGCGCTTGTAGATCGAGCCCGAGGGGCAGCTCGCGACGCACGCCGGGTTCAGGCAGTGCTCGCACAGCCTGGGCAGGTACATCATGAAGGTGTTCTCGAACTGGCCGTAGATGTCCTTCTGCACCTCGTCGAAGTTCTTGTCCTTCGAGCGCTTGCTGAATTCGCCGCCGAGGATCTCCTCCCAGTTCGGGCCCCACTCGATCTTCTCCATGCGCTGCCCGGTGATCAGGCTGCGCGGCCTGGCGGTCGGCGCCGCCTTCATCTCGGGCGCCGACTGCAGGTGGTCGTAGTCAAAGGTGAAGGGCTCGTAGTAGTCGTCGATCTGCGGCAGGTTGGGGTTGGCGAAGATGCGCATCAGCAGCTTCCACTTCGCGCCCTGGCGCGGCTGGATCGAGCCGTCGGCGTTGCGGATCCAGCCGCCGTTCCACTTGTCCTGGTTCTCCCACTCCTTCGGGTAGCCGATGCCGGGCTTGGTCTCGACGTTGTTGAACCAGGCGTACTCCATGCCCTTGCGGCTGGTCCAGACGTTCTTGCAGGTGACCGAACAGGTGTGGCAGCCGATGCACTTGTCCAGGTTCAGCACCATGCCGATTTGTGCGCGGACCTTCATGCGTGCACTCCTTGCGTCGCGGCGACGGGCGTGTCCAGCCAGTCGACCTTGTTCATCTTGCGCACCACCACGAACTCGTCGCGGTTGGTGCCGATGGTCCCGTAGTAGTTGAAGCCGTAGCTCAGCTGTGCGTAGCCGCCGATCATGTGGGTCGGCTTGAGCACGATGCGCGTCACCGAGTTGTGGATGCCGCCGCGCGCCCCGGTGATTTCCGACCCCGGCGTGTTGATGATCTTCTCCTGCGCGTGGTACATCAGCACCATGCCCGGGTTGACGCGCTGGCTCACCACCGCGCGTGCTGCGATGGCGCCGTTGAGGTTGAACAGCTCGACCCAGTCGTTGTCGACGATGCCGGCGCGCTGCGCGTCGTCCTCCGACAGCCAGATCACCGGGCCGCCGCGGTTGAGCGTCAGCATCAGCAGGTTGTCGCTGTAGGTGCTGTGGATGCCCCACTTCTGGTGCGGCGTGATGAAGTTCAGCAGGATCTCCGTGTTGCCGTTGCCCTTCACGCCGTGGATGCCGGCAGTGGTCTTCAGGTCCACCGGTGGGCGATAGCTGACGAAGCCTTCGCCGAAGGCGCGCATCCACGGGTGGTCCATGTAGAACTGCTGCCGACCGGTGAGGGTGCGCCAGGGGATCAGCTCGTGCACGTTGGTGTAGCCGGCGTTGTACGAGACCTTCTCGCTCTCCAGCCCCGACCAGGTCGGCGAGCTGATGATCTTGCGCGGCTGCGCCTGGATGTCGCGGAAGCGGATCTTCTCGTCCTCGCGGTGCAGGGCCAGGTGCGTATGGTCCAGGCCGGTGGCCTTGGACAGCGCCTGCCAGGCCTTCACGGCGACGTGGCCGTTGGTCTCCGGCGCGAGTTGCAGCACCACCTCGCAGGCGTCGATGTCCGATTCGATCCGCGGCATGCCCTTGGTCACGCCTTCGTCCCGCACCACACCGTTCAATTCACCGAGCTGCCTGACCTCGTCCTGCGTGTTCCAGGCGATGCCCTTGCCGCCGTTGCCCACCTTGTTCATCAAGGGGCCGAGCGCGGTGAAGCGCTTGTAGACATTCGGGTAGTCGCGCTCGATCACCGTCATCTGCGGCGCAGTCTTGCCGGGGATCAGGTCGCATTCGCCCTTCTTCCACTCCTTCACGTCGAAGGGCTGGGCCAGCTCGGCGGGGCTGTCGTGCATCAGCGGCGTCAGCACCAGCTCCTTCTCGACGCCGAGGTGGCCGACGCAGACCTCGCTGAACTTCTTCGCGAAGCCTTTGTAGATCTCCCAGTCGCTCCTCGATTGCCACGCCGGGTCCACCGCGGTGGACAAGGGGTGGATGAAGGGATGCATGTCGCTGGTGTTGAGATCGTTCTTCTCGTACCAGGTGGCGGTGGGCAGCACGATGTCGGAGTACAGACACGTGGTGCTCATGCGGAAGTCCAGCGTGACCAGCAGGTCGAGCTTGCCTTCCGGCGCCTTGTCGTGCCAGACGACTTCCTCCGGCTTCGCGTCGTCGCGGCCGAGGTCCTTGCCCTGCACGCCGTTGCTGGTGCCCAGCAGGTGCTTGAGGAAGTACTCGTGGCCCTTGCCCGACGAGCCGAGCAGGTTGGAGCGCCAGACGAACAGGTTGCGCGGCCAGTTTGCGGGCGCGTCGGGATCTTCGCAGCTCATGCGCAGGGCGCCGCTCTTCAGCGCGCCGACCGCGTAGTCCTTCGGGTCGAGGCCGGCGGCCGCCGCGTCCTTCACCACCTGGATCGGATTCGTCTGCAGCTGCGGCGCGCTCGGCAGCCAGCCCATGCGCTCGGCACGCACGTTGTAGTCGATCATGCTGCCGCCGAACCTGGCCTTGTCGGCCAGCGGCGAGAGCACCTCGTCGACGCCGAGCTTCTCGTAGCGCCACTGGTCGGTGTGCGCGTAGAAGAAGCTGGTGCTGTTCTGCTGCCGCGGCGGGCGGATCCAGTCCAGCGCGAAGGCCAGCGCGGTCCAGCCGGTCTGCGGGCGCAGCTTCTCCTGGCCCACGTAGTGCGCCCAGCCGCCGCCGCTTTGCCCGATGCAGCCGCACATCATCAGCATGTTGATGATGCCGCGGTAGTTCATGTCGCTGTGGTACCAGTGGTTCATCGCCGCGCCGATGATCACCATGGACTTGCCGCGCGTCTTGTGCGCGTTGCCGGCGAACTCGCGCGCCACGCTGATCACCTGCTCGCGCGGCACGCCGGTGACTTTCTCCTGCCAGGCCGGCGTGTACGGTGTGTCGGCGTCGTAGTTCACCGCCGCGTTCTCGCCGGGCAGGCCGCGCGCCACACCGTAGTTGGCCACCTGCAGGTCGAACACCGTGGCCACCAGCGCCTCGCGGTGGTCGCCTTCCTTGCCGAGGCGGATGCGCTGCACGGGCACGGTGCGCACCAGCACGTCGCCGCCTTGTTCGTTGGCGGTGAAGTGCGCGGTCGCGATGCCGCCGAAGTAGGGGAAGCCGACCTGCGCGGTCTGCTCGCTCGGATCCTGCCCTTCCAGCACCGAGAGCTTGAGCTTCACCTCGCCGCCGTGGCGGGCTTCCTTGGCCTCGAGGTTCCACTGACCGGCATCGGCGCGCCCGTCCGGGCCCCAGCGGAAGCCGATCGCGCCGTGGGGCAGCACGACCTTGCCCTTCTGGTCGAGGGCGACGGTCTTCCAGTCGGGGTTGTTGGCCTGGCCGAGCTTGCCGTTGAAGTCGCTGGCGCGCACGTAGCGGTCGGGCACCATCACCGTGCGGCCGTCGGGCAGGGTCTGCTCCTTGAGCAGCACCAGCATCGGCAGGTCGGTGTAGCGGCGTGCGTAGTCGTCGAAGTACTCGCTGCGCTGGTCGAAGTAGAACTCCTTCAGGATCACGTGGCCCATGGCCATCGCGAGCGCCGCGTCGGTGCCCTGCTTCGGGTGCAGCCAGAGGTCGCAGAGCTTGCTGATCTCGGCGTAGTCGGGCGTCACCGCGACCGTCTTCGCGCCCTTGTAGCGCACCTCGGTGAAGAAGTGCGCGTCGGGCGTGCGCGTCTGCGGCACGTTGCTGCCCCAGGCGATGATGTAGGTCGAGTTGTACCAGTCGGCCGACTCGGGCACGTCGGTCTGCTCGCCCCAGATCTGCGGGCTGGATGGCGGCAGGTCGCAGTACCAGTCGTAGAAGCTCATGCACACGCCGCCGATCAGCGACAGGTAGCGCGAGCCGGCGGCGTAGCTGACCATCGACATCGCCGGGATCGGCGAGAAGCCGATCACGCGGTCGGGGCCGTACTTCTTGATCGTGTAGACGTTCGCCGCCGCGACGATCTCGTTGACCTCGTCCCAGCTCGAGCGCACGAAGCCGCCGAGGCCGCGCACGCTCTGGTAGTCGCGCCGCTTGGCCTCGTCCTCGACGATGCTCGTCCAGGCGGCGACCGGGTCGTTGGCCAGGCGCGCCTCGCGCCAGGCCTTGAGCAACCGGCCGCGCACCATCGGGTACTTCACGCGGTTGGCGCTGTAGAGGTACCAGCTGTAGCTGGCGCCGCGCGCGCAGCCGCGCGGCTCGTGGTTGGGCATGTCCCAGCGCGTGCGCGGGTAGTCGGTCTGCTGGGTCTCCCAGGTGACGATGCCGCCCTTGACGTAGATCTTCCACGAGCACGAGCCCGTGCAGTTCACGCCGTGGGTGGAGCGCACGATCTTGTCGTGCGCCCAGCGGTCGCGGTAGGCGTCCTCCCAGGTGCGATCTTCTCCGGTGGCGACGCCGTGGCCGTTGGAGAAGCTCTCCTTGGGCTGCGCGAAATGGGTCAGTCGATCGAGGAAGTGGCTCATTGTCTTGTCCTCAGGGGTTCTTCACGTAGGCGTTGGCGCGCAGGTAGAACCACCAGTTCAGCACCAGGCACACGGCATAGAAGGCGGCGAAGCCGTACATCGCGAACTGCGGCGTGCCGGCCTTGATCTGTCCGCCGATCACCACCGGCGCGATGAAGGCGCCGTACGCCGCCACCGCGGAGGTCCAGCCCAGCACCGGGCCGGCCTGCTGGCGGTCGAAGATCACGCCGATGGTGCGGAAGGTCGAGCCATTGCCGATGCCGCTGGCAGCGAACAGCACCACGAACAGCGACATGAAGATCAGAAAGTACTGCTCGGGCGTGGCCGACTGGTAGGCCAGCAGCATCACGTAGCCGACCCCGGCCGAGGCCGCCACCATCACCGCCGAGATCACCTGGGTGACGATGGAGCCGCCGACCTTGTCGGAGATCCATCCGCCCACCGGACGGATCAGCGCACCGACGAAGGGTCCGATCCATGCATAGGTCAGCGCCGAGGGCGCATTCGGGTTCTTCAGCGTGTGCTGCATCACGCCGTTGGCATCGGGCACGTGGCTGATGCCGAAGATCACCGTGATCGCCAGCGGCAGCGCCATCGAGAAGCCGATGAATGAGCCGAAGGTCACGATGTACAGCGCGGTCATCGACCAGGTGTGCTTGTTGCCGAAGATGGCGAACTGCTTGGCGATGTTGTCCTTCATCGTGCCGAAGGCCGTCAGCTTCATCGTGAACAGCGTGGCGACGATGATCAGCGGCAGGGCAACCCACAGGTTCAGCAGGCCGAGCCCGGTGGGCTTGGGCAGGTAGAGGTAGAGCCCGATGCCGGCCGGCACGAAGGACAAGGTGTACAGCCAGATGATCTTCAGGAACGCCGGGATCGTGCCGCCGATGTTGGGCGAGACCGTGGCCAGGTTGTTCATGCCGAAGAAGCACAGCACCGACAGCGGCACCAGCGACAACAGCCAAGCGAAGCCGGCGTTCTGGATCCAGGTTGGCGTGCCCGCGGCGATCTTGCCGAAGATCCAGCCGCTGTCCTTCACCAGTGTCATCGACTCGCCGCCGAGACCGCCGAAGATGCTCATCGTCATCACCAGCGGGATCACCACCTGCATGGTAGTGACGCCGAAGTTGCCCAGGCCGGCATTCAGGCCCAGCGCCGTGCCCTGCAGCCGCTTCGGGAAGAAGGTGCTGATGTTGGACATCGAGCTGGCGAAGTTGCCGCCGCCCACGCCCGACCACAGCGCCATCAGCTGGAAGGCCCACAGCGGCCAGTCCTTGTGCTGCAGCACGATGCCGGTGCCGATGGCCGGCGCCAGCAGCATCGCGGTGGTCAGGAAGATGGTGTTGCGCCCGCCGGCCAGACGGATCAGGAACGACGCCGGGATGCGCATCGTCGCCCCGGCCAGGCCGGCGATGGCGGTCAGCGTGAAGAGCTCGGCCTGGCTGAACGGGAAGCCCAGGTTGAGCATCTGCACCGTGATGATGCCCCACATGCCCCAGACCGCGAAGCCGCACAGCAGCGCGGGCACCGAGATCCAGAGGTTGCGGTAGGCGATCTTCTTCCCGGTGCTCTCCCAGAAGGCATCGTCCTCGGGGCGCCAGTCGACGATGTCGGCGCCGCTGGTGGGCCGTGCCTGTGCACTGCCCGCAGTCGTGGTATTCATGGTGTGACTCCGTGGTGGAGGTGACGCTCAGCGGGCGAAGGCCTGCGAGCGGGGGCCGATGACCTCGGTCTTGCGCACCTCGGTCCAGTACATCCAGATCAGCGAGACCCAGACCACGCCGTACATCAGCATGAAGGCGCTGGAGCGGATGCCGGTGAGGTCCATCAGCGCGCCGAACATGATCGGCAGCACGAAGCCACCCAGGCCGCCGGCGAGGCCGACGATGCCGCTGATGGTGCCGATGTTGTGCGGGTAGTCGTCGCTGATGTACTTGAAGACGCTGGCCTTGCCGAACGCCCAGGCGATGCCCAGCAGGAACATCAGCAGCGTGAACACGTAGACGTTCAGGCCGATGTGGAAGGTCTTCGGACCGTTGGCGGTGAGGATGGTGAAGTCGGTCTGCGGGTAGGACAGCAGGAACAGGCAGATCCAGCTCACCCACATCACCCACCAGGTGACGTGGTGCGCGCCGTACTTGTCGGACAGCCAGCCGCCGATCGCACGCAGCACGCCGCCGGGCAGCGAGAAGCAGGCCGCGAGCAGCGCCGCGGCGCGGATGTCCAGGCCGTACTCGCCGACGTAGTACTGCACCATCCACAGCGACAGCGCGACATAGCCGCCGAACACGATGCTGTAGTACTGGCAGTACTTCAGCACCCGCGGGTCCTTCAGCGCCTTGAGCTGGTCGACGAACTTGGTGTGCGCCGGCACGAGGTGCGCCGGGTCGCTGTGGCTGAACATCCAGAACACGATCAGCGTGCCCAGCATGACCGCAGCGTAGACCTGCGGCACCATGGTCCAGCCGAACGCGACGACCAGCGCCGGCGCGACGAACTTGTTGACTGCCGCGCCCGAGTTGCCGGCGCCGAACACGCCCATCGCGAAGCCCTGGCGGTTCTTCGGGAACCAGCGCGCGACGTAGGGCGTGCCGACCGAGAACGAGCCGCCGGCCAGTCCCAGCACCAGGCCGATGGAGAGGAACTGCCAGAACTGCGTGGCGTAGGCCATCGCCCAGATGGCCGGGATCGTGATGGCCAGCAGCACCGCCATGACGATCCGGCCGCCGTACTTGTCGGTCCAGATGCCCAGCGGCACGCGAACCAGCGATCCGCTGAGCACCGGCATCGCGGTCAGCAAGCCGAACTCGGTCGCGTTCAAGCCCAAGGTCTTGCGGATCGGGATGCCGATCACCGCGAACATCATCCAGACCATGAAGCAGACGGTGAATGCCAACGTGCTGACGATCAGCACGGACAGCGCCTGTCGTTGTCGAGTCATGGTTCAACCCCTTCCTCAGTGATGCCGTCACTGTAGGAACGGGGCTGCCGCGACGGCATCCTGCGGTGGAACGCGCGACGCGCGGCGGAAGGACGATGCGCTGACGCGGCGCATCCTCCGGAAGAACTAGTGATGGCCGATCGTTGATCCGCATCAACCCGGCGCGTGCCGCCGGTCAGGACGGCAGACGCCCCGCCTCGCGCATGGCCCGCGGCGCAGGGCCTTCAGCCCAGGCCCTGCTCGGTGGCAAGCACCGCGGCCTGCACGCGCGAGCTCACGTCGAGCTTGCGCAGCACGTGCTGCACGTGGATCTTCACCGTGGTCTCCGCGATGCCCAGCGAGCGCGCGATCTCCTTGTTGCTCTCGCCGCGGGCGATGCCGCGCAGGATCTCGCGCTCGCGCGGCGACAGCTGTGCCAGCGGCGACGCGGCCGGCTCCGGCCCGTCCGCCTGCGAGGTG
Source organism: uncultured Piscinibacter sp. (assembly GCF_937952055.1). Classification (GTDB taxonomy): domain Bacteria; phylum Pseudomonadota; class Gammaproteobacteria; order Burkholderiales; family Burkholderiaceae_C; genus Piscinibacter. The sequence continues at coordinate 116,757 of NZ_CALFYO010000010.1, read as the reverse complement.
CCGGCGCCGCGGAAGGCCGCCACCAGCTTGCCGGTCATCTCCTCGGCGATCACGCTCTCGCCGCGCATCGCGCGACGGATCGCATGCCCCAGCGCGTCGCCCTCGGTGGTTTTGAGCAGGTAGCCGCAGGCGCCGTTGCGCAGCGCAGCGGCGAGGTCCTGCTCGTCCTCGCTGACGGTGAGCATGATCACGCGCGCCGCCGGCGCCGCCTCGCGCAGCGCGGGCAGCGCGTCGACGCCGTTCACGCCAGGCAGGTGGTTGTCGAGCAGGATCAGGTCCGGCTGCAGCTCGAGCGCGCGGCGCTGCGCCTGCCCGGCGTCGCCGGCATCGCCGACCACCTGGAACTGCGGATCGAGCGAGAGCAGCGCCATCAGCCCGCGGCGGAACAGCGTGTGGTCGTCGACGACGAGGATACGGACCGTGTCGGCGCTCATGCCGCGTCCCGCAGGTCGGCGGCGTCGGCGGCGCGCGCCGCGGTGCCGGCCGGCAGCGTCAGCACCACCGAGGTGCCTCGGCCGGCCACCGAGAAGGTCTCGAGCTGCGCGCCGATGCGCTCGGCGCGCTCGGCCATGATGCGTCGTCCGACATGCGTCTCGTCGGGGGCGCCTTGCTCGACGTCGAAGCCGATGCCGTCGTCGCGCACCTCGAAGCGCCACTGCGGCTGCTGCTGCACATCGACCCACACCCGCGTCGCATGGGCATGCTTGCGCACGTTGGACAGCGCCTCCTGCACGATGTGCAGCACCTGCAGCTGCAAATCGGGCGGCAGCGGCAAGCCGTGGCCGTGCATCTGCAGCTCGGCGCGCAGGCCGCTCTGGTGCTCGAACTTGCGCAGCGTGGTCTGCAGCGCGGGCTCGATGTCCTCGCCGCTGCTGCGCGTGCGGAAGTGCATCAACAGCTCGCGCACGTCGCCGTAGCTCTCGCGCACACCGGTGTCGATCTCGGCGACCACCTGCTCGAGCCGCTGGGCGTCGCCGCTGCGCAGCGCCTCGCGCAGCAGCTGCACCTGGATCTTCAGGAAGGCGAGCGACTGCGCGATCGAGTCGTGCAGCTCGCGCGCGATGAAGCTGCGCTCCTGAGAGACCGCGGCCTCCTTCTCCAGCGCGTTCAGGCGCAGGTATTCCATCGCCGCGGCCAGGTGCGCGGCGAGCACCTCGAGCAGCGAACGCTCCGCGTCGCTGAGGGTGTACTGGGCATGGAAGAACAGGTCGATCTCGCCCATCACGCGCTCGTGCTGGCGGATCGGCACCGACACCACCGTCTCGAAGCCGGCCTCGCGGCAGTGCGGCATGGCGGCCGCCTCGCTGCGCAGCGGGATCACGCGCACGCCGTGCGCGGCGCCGTCGGTCACGCCGCAGTGGCACTGGCCGGCGTGCAGGCAGTGCTCGCCCTCGGCCATGGCCACGGGCAGCCCCTCGCTGGCGAGCATCAGGTAGCGCTGCTGCGTCTCGTCCGACCAGCGCAACGCCACCGCGTCGGCATGCACCGCCTCGCGCACGCGCTGCGCGAAGTTCCGCGCCAGCGGCTCCAGCGCGCTGGCGCCCGCCACCAGCGCAGTCACGTCGTAGAGCACCTGCAGGCGCTCGCGCTTCTCTTCCAGCTGCGCGGTCTTCTCGCTGACCTTGGCCTCCAGCCCGCGGTACATCTGCTGCAGGTTCTCGGCCATGCCGTTGAAGCCGTCGGCCAGCGTGCCGAACTCGTCGCGCGTGGGGCGGTCGACGCGGGTCGAGAAGTCGCCCCCCTGGATGCCCTCGATCGCGCGCTTGAGATCGCCCACCGGCTCGAGCACGAAGCGGTAGCCGCTGTAGACCAGCACGGCGGCCCCGACCACCGCGAGCACCATCATCGCCGTCTGCAGCAGGTGCATCAGCGCCGTCCAGCGCGACATGTGCGCCTCGATGGCGGCGACCAGCGCGTCGATGTGCCCGGCGAACGCCGCGCTCTCCTCGCGCAGGCCGGCGATCGAGGCCGGCGGCGCCACTGTCCAGCGCGCGCGAAAGTGCCGCCAGTCGGCCTCGACGCGGTCGAAGCGCTCCGCCACCTTCTCGTCCCAGGGCAGGAACAGCGGCCGCTCCGGGTCGCCGTGGCGCAGCAGGGCCACGCTGCGATCGAATTCGGCCACCTGCGACGGCAGCACGTCGCGGTCCACGCTCGCCACCGACAGCGCCATGCGGTAGGCCTGCATGCGCATGCGGCCGGCTTCGTTGACCGCCGCGGCGCCGCCGTCGAGCTGCCACGACACCCACAGCGTCAGGCCGATCGAGGTGAACGCGAGCAGCAGGAACGGCGCCGCCACCAGGGCGAGCTTGGTGCCGAGGGTCCAGGCGCGGGAGCGGGCCATGGGCGCAGTCTAGACAGCGGTCCGGCTCTCGTCTTGATTCCGGTCAAGCCCGAGCGTCCGGCCCGCGCCGATTCAGCGGCCCAGCCGCGCGCGCATCGCGTCGATGACGACCTTGTAGTCGCGCTGGCCGAAGATCGCGCTGCCGGCCACGAAAGTGTCGGCGCCGGCGTCGGCCACGGCGCGGATGTTGTCGATCTTGATGCCGCCGTCGACCTCCAGGCGGATGTCGCGGCCGCTGGCGTCGATGAGGCGGCGCGCACGCTCGATCTTCTTCAGCGCCGCGGGGATGAAGCTCTGCCCGCCGAAGCCGGGGTTGACGCTCATGATGAGCACCAGGTCGACCTTGTCGAGCACCCAGTCCAGCACGTCCAGCGGCGTGGCCGGGTTGAACACCAGGCCGGCCTGGCAGCCCTCGGACTTGATGAGCTGCAGCGTGCGGTCGACATGCGCGCTGGCCTCGGGGTGGAAGCTGACCAGGTCGGCGCCTGCCCTGGCGAAAGCCTGCGCCAGCGCATCGACCGGCTGCACCATCAGGTGCACGTCGATCGGCGCGCGGTGGCCGGCCGGCGTCACCGCATGCTGGCGCAGCGCCTCGCAGACCATCGGGCCGAAGGTCAGGTTCGGCACGTAGTGGTTGTCCATCACGTCGAAGTGGATCCAGTCGGCGCCCGCCGCGAGCACGTCGCGCACCTCCTCGCCGAGGCGGGCGAAGTCGGCAGAGAGGATGCTGGGGGCGATTCGATAGGTGCTCATGGCGGATGGGCTTGTGAATGCGAGGGAATTCTAGGTGCGCTCCTAGAATGCGTTCGCATGTCACGCCCCGAGTTCACCAATACCGTCGCCGTGCGGCCGCTGCCCGAGCAGTCCGACCCGGCGAACGGCCAGCATGCGTTCGCCTACACCGTCACCATCCGCAACACGGGCGACGTGACCGCGCAGTTGATCGCGCGCCACTGGGTCATCACCGACGCCGACGGCCACGTCGAAGAGGTGCGCGGCCTCGCGGTGGTCGGCCACCAGCCGCTGCTGCAGCCCGGCGAGAGCTTCGAGTACACGAGCTGGACGCGCCTGGCCACGCCGCACGGCACGATGCGCGGCACCTTCTTCTGCATGACCGAGGACGCGCACCCCTTCGACTCGCCGGTGCCCGAGTTCGGGCTGACCACCGCGTCCTCGCTGCACTGAGCCGCCCGAGGGCGGGCGCGGGCCGGGGCCGGAGCGCTCCGGGCGGGACGAGGCCGCTCAGCGCGCAGCACGCGCCGCGTCGAGGAAGGCCTCCATCAGGGGCGTGCCGCTGAGCAGTCCGGGCACGCCGGCGTGGAACTCGGGATGCCACTGCACGCCGGCCACGAAGGCCGACCCGCGTGCGCGGATCGCCTCGACGACGCCATCCTCGGTCGAACGTGCCTCGACCACGAGATCGGCGCCGAGGCGGTCGACGGCCTGGTGATGGATGCTCGTCACCAGGCCTCCCGGCCGGCCTTCGTAGAGCTCGGCCAGGCGCGCGTCCTGCTCGAAGCGCACCTCGTGGTGCAGCTTGTCGTACAGCAACGGGTCGACGTGGTCGCGCGAGGCAGCCCGCTGCGTCGGGATGTCCTGGATCAGCGTGCCGCCGAAGGCGACGTTGAGCAGCTGCGAGCCACGGCAGATGCCCAGCACCGGCTTGCCCTTGGCCAGAAAGCCCTCGAGCAGCTCCATCTCGTAGCGGTCGCGCACCAGGTCACCCGACCATTCCGGCCGCAGCGGCTGCTGGCCGTAGCTGCTCGGACTGACGTCGGCGCCGCCCTGCAGCACCAGCCCGTCGAGCAAGTCGACGTAGTGGTGCACCGACACCTTGCGCCGCGACACCTCGGCGTCGTAGCCCAGCGTGGGCAGCATCAGCGCCAGCGCGCCATGCGCCATCACCCAATGCGCGATCGACTGCTCGAGGTACTGCAGCGTCTTGTTGCGGAAGCCCAGTTCGGCCGGCGGCTGGTGCAGCAGCCGCGCCGACAGGCCGATGCGCAACGGCGCAGGGTTCACAGGGGGCGGCCCTCCCACCGCAGGCACTGCTGGCGCACCACCTCGGGCAGCAGGTGCTCGCGCTCCCAGGCGGTGCGGATCCAGCTGGCGTCGTTGCCGTCGCCGACCAGCTCGTTGCGCAGCAGCCGGATGGCGTCCTCCGCCTCCAGCTCCATGGCGTGGATCTCCAGCGCCGCGAAGCTGGCCTCGATGTCCTCGCGCAGCGTGCGCTGCTCGCCGCTCTTCGGGTCGACGAAGATGCCGTCGAGCCCGAAGCGGCAGGCCTGGAAGCGGTTGAAGGTGTAGGGCAGGTAGTCGTCCTCGGCCGGCTCGTAGGGCCGCTCGACACGCAGCCAGCGCGCCAAGCACTGGATGTAGGCGGCCAGCGCGGCCGACTTCTCGATGGTCAGCGGCGTGTCCAGCACGCGCACCTCGATCGTGCCGTACTCGGGCTTGGGCCGGATGTCCCAGTAGAAGTCCTTCATGCTCTTGACGACGCCGGTGCGCGCCATCTTCTCGAAGTGCACGAGGAAGTCCTCCCAGCGCAACACGAACGGTGCCCGTCCCGACAGCGGGAAAGCGAACACCGAGTTCAGGCGCGCGGAGTGGAAGCCGGTGTCGGTGCCCTGCACGAAAGGCGAGGAGGCCGACAGCGCGATCAGGTGCGGGATGAAGCGCGACAGCCCGTGCAGCAGCACGAGCGCCTGATCGGGGCCGGCGCAGCCGACGTGCACGTGCTGGCCGAAGATGGTGAATTGCTTGGACAGGTAGCCGTACAGCTCGGAGAGCTGCTTGAAGCGCGGTTTGTCGAAGATGCGCCGCTCGCTCCACTGCTGGAACGGGTGCGTGCCGCCGCCGCACAGCCCGACGTTGAGCCTGTCGGCGCATTCGACGAGCGCATCGCGCGTCTCGGTCAGTTGGGCCAGCACCTCGGCATGGCTGGCACACACCGAGGTGCACAGCTCGATCATGCTGTTGGTCATCTCCGGCGTCACCGCGCCGGGGATCTTGCGCGAGCCCATCAGTCGCAGCAGGTCGCGCGCGCTGGGCGAGAGGTCGTAGTCGTGCGTGTTGACGATCTGCAGCTCCAGCTCCACGCCGAGCGTGAGCGAGCGCGATTCGGCGAAGGGCCCGAGGCTCATGCGCGCGCTCCCGGCGGACGGTGGGCCGGATGATCCTCGTCGGCCAGCCGCAGCCCCCACTGGACGGCCAGCGGTCCGGCCAGCTCCATCGCCGCGACGGCGGTGAGCACCACCGGGGCGATCGTGATGGCGAGATCGGGATGATTGAAGTGCAGGTCGGCGAACAGCACCAGCGCCGTGCCGGACACCGGCATCAGCGTCAGCGTCAGCGCGACGCCCTGGCGCGTCTCGATGCCGCTCCAGCGCGCCAGGCCGATCACCGCGACCGCCTTGGCCAGCCCCCGCGCCGCCAGCAGCAGCAGCGCGCCCGCCGCGCCCAGCGCCAGGGCCTGCACCGACCAGGCCGAACCGACGACGACGAACAGCATCAGCACCAGCACGCCGCCGGCGGTGCCGAAGTGACGCGGCCACACCCAGGGCCGCTCCGTGCTGTTGCGCAGCACGACGCCGGCGAGCAGCGGCACGAGCAGCGTCGAGAGGCTGAACGCGCGTGCCAACGTGAGCGCGAGCACGATCATGCCCAGCAGCAGCAGCACCGAATTCTCGTTGCGCAGGTCGAGCCGCCGCGCCACCCAGGCGACCAGCCCGGCGAGCAGGAAGGCCAGCAGCACCGAGCCGCCGAAGGTGTAGAGGGGTTGCGCGATCGCCTGCCCCCAGTTGCCGGCGCGGTCCAGGTACAGCCAGCCGATCACCAGCTTGTGCACCAGCACCGCGAACAGCGTGTTCAGTGCCGTCAGCATCAGCATGCGCTCGGTGACCTGCCCTTCGGCCTTGAGCTCGGTGGCGACACGTCCGACCACCGCGCCCGACGCCGCCACCGTGATGGTGGCGCAGGCCAGCGCGAGAGGCGTCTCCATGCCCAGCCAGGCGAGAGCGGCGACGATCGCCGCGAAGCTGAGCAGCGTTTCGGCGCCGCTGGTCCACAGCAGGGCCGGGTTGATGCGCAGCCAGCGCAGGCGCAGGCGGCTGCCGAGTTCGAACAGCAGCAGGGCCAGTGCGAGGTCGACGATCAGCCGCAGGCTGCCGCCGAGGCGGCCGTCGGCCAGGCCATGCCCGGACAGCGCGATCGCCATGCCGACGACGCTGTAGCCGACGATGCGCGGCAGGCCGAGCCCGCGCTGCACCCCCTCGCCGAGCAGCGCACCGGCCACCAGCGCGAGCGCCGACCAGAACATCGCGTCGGGCACGGGCGGCCAGGGCTCCACCTGCAGGTAGGCAGCAAACTCCGTCAACATGCTTGTCTCCGTGTGCCGGGCCGAAACGGGTTGCCTCGGTTCCGACCGTCCTCGCCGGCCACGCTCCGGCTACTCATCCGCGTCTCGACGGCGCTCGCCGCGCGAGCGACCCGAGAACATCGTCCACCAGACGATGAGCAGCAGGATGACCAGCGCCCCCAGCGCTTCCAGCAGAATCAGCCACATGACTATGTCTCTCTGCCGCGTGTCGATCGGCGCGTGGATTCTAGGCGGACTCGCCGCCTGCGCCGTGGAGCCGGAGCCCTCGCCACCGGCTGCGCCGGCCTCCGTTGCAGCGCAGCGCCCGATGGTCACGGCCCCCCCCGCAGCGGCCGACGCTCCCATCGTGCGTGCGCGCTCGCGCTGGCTGCCGGCGGACTGGTCCGAGCTGCCCGGCTGGTCCACCGACGCCACGCGCGAACTCTGGCCTGCACTGCAGCGCGGTTGCGACAAGCCCGCGCCGGGCTGGGAAGGCGTCTGCGTGGCGGCGCGCGGCTTCCAGCCGGGCAACGACGCCGACGCCCGCGCCTGGCTGCAGGCACGGCTGCGGCCCTACCGTGTCGAGGCGCCCGACGGCACGATCGAAGGCCTGGCCACCGGCTACTTCGAGCCGCTGATCGAGGCGCAGCGCCAGCCGCGCGCGGCCTTCCGCGTGCCGCTGCACGCGCTGCCCGACGACCTTGCCACGCGCAAGCCCTGGTGGACGCGCCAGCAGATCGACACGCTGCCGGCCGCGCAGGCGGCGCTGCGCGGGCGCGAACTCGCCTACGTGGCCGATCCGCTCGATGCGCTGCTGCTGCAGGTGCAAGGCTCCGGCCGGCTGCTGCTGTCGGAGGGCAACGGCACGCGCCGCCAGGTGCGCGTGGCCTACGCGGGCCACAACGACCAGCCCTACAAGTCGGTCGGCCGCTGGCTGATCGAGCAGGGCGAGCTGCGGCCCGAGCAGGCTTCGTGGCCGGCCATCAGGGCCTGGGCGAGGTCGAACCCGAAACGGGTCCAGGAGCTGCTGTGGAGCAACCCGCGTTACGTGTTCTTCAAGGAGGAGCCGCTGCCCGACCCGCAGGTGGGCCCGAAGGGTGCGCAGGCCGTGCCGCTGACACCGGGACGCTCGATCGCGGTCGATCCGCAGTCGGTGCCCTACGGCACGCCGGTGTGGCTGGACACCACCGAGCCGCTGTCGAGCACGCCACTGCGCCGACTGGTGATGGCGCAGGACACCGGCAGCGCGATCACCGGTGCGGTGCGCGCCGACTACTTCTGGGGCTGGGGCAAGGAGGCCGAGGCGCAGGCCGGGCGCATGAAGCAGCCGCTGCGCATGTGGGTGCTGTGGCCGCGCTGAAGCGAGGTCAGGCCATCACCGTCCGGTCGGCCCGCTGACCGCCTGCGCCAGTGTCTGCCCGGGCGCGAGCGCCGCGAGGCCGGCCGAAAAGGCCACCGCCACCAGCGCGAGCCACGCCACCGGCCGGCCCGGCGCCATGCCCACCCAGACGAAGCAGGCCTTGCTGCCGACGCTGTACACCATCAGCGCGCAGGCGAGCAGGCAGCGCGCGGCGCGCACACGCTGGCGCGGGTCGCTGCCCAGCAGCGCATCGCCCAGCGCGCCAGGGCGGACTCATCGCGCCCCCGACGTCTCGGCGGCGCCACGCAGATGGCCCAGCGGCAGCGCGCCGCCGGACTTCACCTCGCCGAGGGAAAAGCTGGTGTGCAGGTCCTTCACGTGCGGCAGGCCCATCAGCACGTCGAGCGCGAAGCGCGAGAAGGCGTCCAGGTCGGTGGCCATCACCTGCAGCTCGAAGGTGCCCGAGCCCGAGATGTAGTGGCAGGAGATCACCTCGGGAATGCGCCGGATGGCGTCCTCCAGCTCGCGCGTCGCCGCGGCGGTGTTGCGGTCGGCGTCGATGCGCACGAAGGCCAGCACACCCAGGCCGATCTTGCGGCGGTCGATCTCGGCGCGGTAGCCGGTGATGAAGCCATGCTCTTCCAGCCAGCGCACGCGGCGCCAGGTCGGCGCCGCCGACAGGCCGATGCGCGTGGCCAGTTCGGCGTTCGACAGGCGTGCGTCTTGCTGCAGGGCGCGCAGGATGGCAATGTCATAGCGATCGAGTGCCGCGCCATGGGTCTCGGGCTCGCCGCTGGACGCTGGGGTTTTCCCTGAAGTGACCATACCGAGCGCGATTCTCGAATGTTTTCGACACTTCAAGCAAGACTCTTTCTCCGCATAGCCGTACTCGGGCAATGAAAGAAAGCACTTCACGGCGCCGAATCTCTACACTGTGCCTCGCCCCACCACGGAGCTGGTCATGAACGCACCCCTTCCCGAGGCGATCCGCAAAGCGCTGGAGAGCGCATCGCTCGACGACAAGTACAGCCTCGACCATGGCCGCGCCTTCATGAGCGGCGTGCAGGCGCTGGTGCGGCTGCCGATGCTGCAGCGCCAGCGCGACGCAGTCGCAGGGCTGAACACCGGCGGCTTCATCAGCGGCTACCGCGGCAGCCCGCTCGGCGGCTACGACCAGGCGCTGTGGGCGGCAAAGAAGCACCTCGAGGCCAACCACATCGTCTTCCAGCCGGGCGTCAACGAGGAGCTCGGCGCCACCGCAGTGTGGGGCACGCAGCAACTCGACCTCTACCCTGAAGCGAAGAAGTACGACGGCGTGTTCGGCATCTGGTACGGCAAGGGCCCGGGCGTGGACCGCTGCTCCGATGTCTTCAAGCACGCCAACATGGCCGGCACCGCCAGGCACGGCGGCGTGATCGCCATCGCCGGCGACGACCACGTGGCCAAGAGCAGCACCGCCGCGCACCAGAGCGACCACATCTTCAAGGCCTGCGGGCTGCCGGTGTTCTTCCCGTCCAGCGTGCAGGACATCCTCGACATGGGCCTGCACGCCTTCGCGATGAGCCGCTACGCCGGCGTCTGGTCGGGCATGAAGACGATCCAGGAGGTGGTGGAGTCCAGCGCCTCGGTGAGCGTCGACCCCGACCGCGTGAAGATCGTGCTGCCCGAGGACTTCACCATGCCGCCGGGCGGCCTGCACATCCGCTGGCCCGACGCCGCGCTCGAGCAGGAGGCGCGCCTGTTCGACCACAAGTGGTATGCGGCGCTCGCCTACGTGCGCGCCAACCGCCTCAACCACAACGTCATCGAGGGGCCGAACGACCGCTTCGGCATCATCGCCAGCGGCAAGGCCTACAACGACACGCGCCAGGCGCTCGCCGACCTGGGCCTGGACGACGACACCTGCCGGCGCCTCGGCATCCGGCTGCACAAGGTCAACGTCGTGTGGCCGCTGGACGCCACCATCACGCGCGAGTTCGCAAAGGGGCTGCAGGAGATCCTGGTCGTCGAGGAGAAGCGCCAGGTCATCGAGTACCAGCTCAAGGAAGAGCTCTACAACTGGCGGCCCGACGTGCGCCCCAACGTGCTGGGCAAGTTCGACGAGCCGGAGGGCGACCTCTCCGGCGGCGAGTGGTCCATGCCCAACCCGAGCGAGAACTGGCTGCTGCGCGCCAAGGCCGACCTGACGCCGGCCATCATCGCCAAGGCGATCGCCAAGCGGCTGAAGAAGCTCGGTTTCGCGCCCGAAGGCAGCGAGACAGCGGCGCGCATGGACGCGCGGCTCGACGTGATTGCCCAGCGCGAGCGCGCCATGGCCGCGATGAAGGCCGACACCGGCGATCGCCTGCCGTGGTTCTGCAGCGGCTGCCCGCACAACACCAGCACGCGCGTGCCGGAGGGTTCGCGGGCAATGGCCGGCATCGGCTGTCACTTCATGTCCGTGTGGATGGACCGCAGCACCAGCACCTTCAGCCAGATGGGCGGCGAGGGCGTCGCCTGGGTCGGCCAGGCGCCGTTCACCAAGGACCGCCACGTGTTCGCCAACCTCGGCGACGGCACCTACTTCCACAGCGGGCTGCTGGCGATCCGCCAGGCCATCGCGTCGGGCGTCAACATCACCTACAAGGTGCTCTACAACGACGCGGTGGCGATGACCGGCGGCCAGCAGGTCGGCGAGCGTCCGGAAGGCCACTCGGTGCTGCAGATCCAGAAGAGCCTCGTCTCCGAGGGCGTGAAGAAGCTGGTGATCGTGACCGACGAGCCGGAGAAGTACACCGGCGTCGCGCTGGAGCCGGGCGTCACCGTGCACCACCGCGACGAGCTCGACGCGATCCAGCGCCAGTTCCGCGAGATCCCGGGCACGACGGCGATCATCTACGACCAGACCTGCGCCACCGAGAAGCGCCGCCGCCGCAAGCGTGGCAAGCTGGCCACGCCGTCCAAGACGGTGGTGATCAACGAACTGGTGTGCGAGGGCTGCGGCGACTGTTCGGTGCAGAGCAACTGCCTGTCGGTCGAGCCTGTGGAAACCGAATTCGGCCGCAAGCGGCGCATCAACCAGAACACCTGCAACAAGGACTTCTCCTGCGTGAAGGGCTTCTGCCCGAGCTTCGTCACCGTCGAAGGCGGCACGCTGAAGAAGGCGAAGAAGGAGAAGAAGGGCGACCTCTCGGCCCTGCCGCCTCTGCCCGAGCCGAGCCTGCCCCTGACCGAGAAGCCCTGGGGCATCGTGGTCGGCGGCGTCGGCGGCACCGGAGTCATCACGCTCGGCCAGTTGCTCGGCGTCGCTGCGCACCTGGAAGGCCGCGGCGTCGTCACGCAGGATGCCGGCGGCCTGGCGCAGAAGGGCGGCGCCACCTGGAGCCACATCCAGATCGCCAACCGGCCCGAGGCTATCCACACCACCAAGGTGGACACCGCGAAGGCAGATCTGGTGATCGCCTGCGATGCGATCGTCGGCGCGAACAAGTACACGATGAGCGTGATGCGCGACGGCCGCACCTTCGTGGCGCTGAACACGCACGGCACGCCCACCGCCGCCTTCGTGCGCAACCCCGACTGGCAGTTCCCCGGCGGCAGCTGCGAAGCGGCGCTGGCCGCGGCGGTGGGCGCCGAGATGGTCGGCGGCTTCGACGCCGAGCGGGCCGCCGTGCAGCTGGTGGGCGACTCGATCTACACCAACCCGCTGCTGCTCGGCTATGCGTGGCAGAAGGGGCGCGTGCCCCTCACCCACGCGGCGCTGATGCGCGCCTTCGAACTCAACGGCGTGCAGGTGGAGAACAACAAGGCCGCTTTCGAGTGGGGCCGCCGCTGCGCGCACGACCTCGCGGCGGTGCAGTCGCTGTTCGCCGCCGCGGCGGTGATCGAGTTCGTCAAGAAGCCCTCGCTGGACGAGGTGATCGCCCGCCGCGTGGAGTTCCTCACCGGCTACCAAGACGGCACCTATGCCGCTCAGTACCGCGCCTTCGTGGACAAGGTGCGCGCCGCCGAGGCGCCGCTGGCGAGCACGAAGCTGACCGAAGCGGTGGCGCGCTATCTCTTCAAGCTGATGGCCTACAAGGACGAGTACGAGGTGGCGCGGCTGCACACCGATCCGGCCTTCACGGCGAAGCTCGCCGAGATGTTCGAGGGCGACGTGAAGCTGGTGCACCACCTCGCGCCGCCGCTGCTGGCCAAGGCCAACGACAAGGGAGAGTTGCAGAAGAAGCCGTACGGTCCCTGGATGCGCAGCGCCTTTACGCTGCTGGCGAAGCTCAAGGGCCTGCGCGGCACGGCGCTCGACCCCTTCGGGCGCACCGACGAGCGCAGGACCGAGCGCGCGCTGGTCGGCGAGTACCGCGCCTGCATCGATGAACTGCTGGCCTCGCTTGCGGCCACCAACCTCGCCCAGGCGGTGGAGATCGCGCGCCTCCCCGAGGAGATCCGCGGCTTCGGCCACGTGAAGGCGCGCCATCTCGCGGCGGCGCGACCCAAGTGGGAGACCCTGATGTCGCAATGGCGCGCGCTCGCACAGCGTCGCGCCGCCTGAAGCGCAGGGCGCCGACACAAGGCGTCACAACTGCCGGCCGCCGGGTGGCGAACCGGCAGTGTTTTTGAACGGTCACATCAAGTGCCGTGAAGTGCCATCGAACGGTCGCGGCCTAGAGTGCCGTGCCCCGGCTTCACGGAGCGACGACCATGACCGAACGCCCCCTGCCCGAGCGCTACACCGGCACCGCGATCGCCCTGCACTGGCTGCTGGCGCTGGCCCTGCTCGGCTCGTTCGTCGTCGGCCTGTACATGACGGAGCTTCCCGTCTCGCCGCAGCGCCTCAAGCTCTACAACTGGCACAAGTGGGCCGGCATCGTGATCCTCACGCTGTCGGTCATCCGGCTCCTGTGGCGGTTGACGCACCGCCCGCCGCCCGACCTCGCCATGCCGGCCTGGCAGCGCAAAGCCGCGCACGCCGTGCACCGGCTGCTGTACCTGCTCTTCTTCGCCGTGCCGCTGGCCGGCTGGGCCTACAGCTCGGCCGCCGGCTTTCCCGTCGTCGTCTTCGGCGTGCTGCCGCTGCCCGACTTCGTGGCGGCGGACAAGGAACTGGCCGAGGCCATCAAGCCTCTGCACAAGATCCTCGCCTACACGATGGCCGTGCTGGTGCTGGCGCACGTGGGCGCCGCGCTCAAGCACCATCTGATCGACCGCGACGGGCTGCTCGCCCGCATGCGCCCCGGTCGCGCCTGACGGAATCCCCTGATATGAAGACCTACCTGCTCGTCAGCATGCTCGCCCTCGCCGCGACGTTCGCGGCGCCGGCCTGTGCCCAGCAGCTGGTGCCCGCGACCAGCGAGATCGCCTTCACCAGCCGCCAGATGGGCGTGCCGGTCGACGGCAGGTTCCGCAGGTTCGAGGCGCAGGTCGCCTTCGACCCGAAGAAGCCCGAAGCCGCGAAGATCGGCTTCACCATCGACCTGGCCAGCGTGTCGCTGGGCGTGACCGAGACGGAGGCCGAGGTGGCCAAGCCGGACTGGTTCGACACCAGGAGGTTTCCGCAGGCCACCTTCCAGAGCACCGCAGTGAAGGCCACCGGCGCGGGCAGGTACGAGGTGGCCGGCCGCCTGACGATCAAGGGCGCCACGCAGAACGTCGTCGTGCCGGTCGCGCTGGCGCAGGCCGGCGGCACGACCACCGCCAGCGGCACGTTCGCCATCAAGCGCCTCGACTTCAAGATCGGTGACGGCGACTGGAAGGACACCTCGATGGTCGCCAACGACGTCCAGGTCAAGTTCAAGCTGGCGCTGACAGGCATCGGCGCGCTCTGAGTTCATCCCCATCATCCATGCACAGGAGAGGATTGCCCATGACCAAGTCCCTGCTCGCCGCCGCCCTGCTGGCCGCTGCCGGTCTCGCACAGGCGCAGAGCGCCACCTACAGCATCGACCCGGCTCACACCTTCGTGACCTTCGAGGCCAGGCACTTCGGCACCTCGACGCTGCGCGGCCGCTTCGATCGCAAGGAGGGCGCCGTGCAGTTCGACCGTGCCGGCAAGAGCGGCAAGGCCGAGATCACCATCGACATGGCGTCGGTGAGCACCGGCGTCGGCCCGCTGGACGGTCACCTGAAGAGCAAGGACTTCTTCGACGCCGCCGTCAACCCGACCGCGAAGTTCGTCGGCGACAAGTTCGTCTTCGAGGGCGACAAGGTCGGCGAGGTCAGCGGCTCGCTGACGCTGCTGGGCAAGACCCACCCCGTCACGCTGAAGGCCAGCAACTTCAACTGCTACCAGAACCCGATGCTCAAGCGCGAGGTCTGCGGCGGCGACTTCGAGACCACGATCACGCGCAGCCAGTGGGGCATGACCTACGGCCTGCCGGGCATTCCGGACAACATCCGCCTGCTGATTCAGATCGAGGCCATCAGGCAGTAGACGGATCGGGCCGTGTCGCGCCCGCCGAAGCACATCGCCCTCGCCGCCCTGCTGGCGGCGCTGGGTGCGCCCGCCGGCGCCCAGCCGGCGGTCTACCGCCTCGACCCCGCGCACAGCTTCGTGCACTTCGAGGTGATGCACTTCGGCACCTCCACGCTGCGCGGCCGTTTCGGCCCCCTGGAGGGCTTCGCGAGGCTGGACCGAACGGCCGCGCGCGGCGAGGTGACGGTGCGCGTGCCCACGCGCGTCGTCAGCACCGGCCTGCCGGTGCTCGATGGCCGCCTGCGCCAGGCCGACATGCTGGCCAGCGACGAGCACCCCGACGCCTTCTTCGTCGCCGAGCACTTCGTGTACGAGGGCGCCCGGCTTCGCGAGGTGCGCGGCGAGTTGACGTTGCGCGGCATCAGCCGGCCGCTCGCGCTGCTCGCGCAGCGCTTCTCCTGCGGCATGCATCCGCTGCTGAAGCGCGAGTGGTGCGGCGGCGACTTCGAAGCCGAGCTGCGCCGCAGCGACTACGACATCAGCTTCGGACTGCCGCTGGTGGCCGACCGCGTGCGCCTGCTGGTCCAGGTCGAGGCGATCCGCGATCAGTGAGCGCCTGACCAGGCGTCCATGAACGCGCGAGCGGCGCGGTCGATGTCGGCCAGCGCCATGCCCGGCCGGAACAGCTGGCTGCCGAGTCCGAAACCGGTGGCGCCCGCCTTCACCCAAACGGCCAGGCTTTCCGGGGTGATGCCCCCGACCGGCCACAGCGCGGTGCCTGCCGGCAGCACCGAAGCCATCGCCCTGAGGCCCGGCGCACCGACGACCTCGGCCGGAAACAGCTTCAGCACATGGGCGCCCGCGTCCAGCGCGGCAAAGGCCTCGCTCGGCGTGGCCACGCCCGGTGCCGCGACCATGCCGCGCTGCCTGGCCTGCGCAATCACCGCCGGCTGGCAGTTCGGCGCCACCATCAGCCGGCCACCGGCAGCATGCACGGCATCGACGTCGGCCGGCGTGAGCATCGTTCCGCCGCCGACCAGCACGTCGGCCGGCGCCATCCGCGCGATGGCAGTGATCGATTCCAGCGCGCCGGGCCGGTTCAGCGGCACCTCCACGATGCGAAAGCCAGCGTCGAACAGGACGCGCGCCACCTCCGCGGCACGCTCGGGCTCGAGGCCACGCAGGATGGCGGCCAGGGGCGGCGCGGCGATGCTGGGGGCAGACATGCCGGCAATGCTAGGCGATGGAACCATGCGCGCGACTTCACAGGCATGCGCGCCCGCGGTCGCCGACGGGGTCGAAACAGTTTTGACTGCCGGGTTGGACTGGGGTTTTTTGACCCGTCGCCCGAGGGACCAGCGCCTCGAAAGGGTCTCTACGTAGAAGCCACATCTCGGGTTACCCCCCGCCCCAATTGTCGGGCCCGTCGGTAAGGTACGAGGGCACGGACGCGATCGTCGCGTCGCGCGGCAGTGCTGCCGCCTTGGGCGGCGTCTGCCGTTAGTTAACCGATCACACCAAGACCTGGAGGCCAGGATGACCGAAAAGACTTCGACCGTTGCTCAACAGCCTGCCGCTCGAGAGGAGCGGCCGTCCCGTCGCCGGTTCCTCGGCTCGGCCGCTGCGGGCGTGGCTGGCGCTGCGGCGCTGACGGCACCGATGGTGGCCGTTGCACAGTCGCCGGTGGTGCTGAAGATGCAGGGCGCCTGGGGTGCCAAGGACATCTTCAACGAGATGGCCGAGGAGTACGTCAAGCGCGTCAACGAGATGGCCGGCGGCCGCCTGCGCATCGACTACCTGATCGGTGGCGCAGTGGTCAAGCCGTTCGAGGTCATGGACGCCACCAGCAAGGGCGTGCTCGACGCCTGCCACGGCGTGCCGGTGTACTGGTACGGCAAGAGCAAGGTGGCCTCGCTGTTCGGCTCGGGCCCGATCAACGGCTGCGATGCGCCGCAGACGCTGGCCTGGATCTACCGGGGTGGCGGCCTGGAGATGTACCAGGAGCTGCTGAAGAAGATCAACCTCGACGTCGTGGGCTACTTCGCGATGCCGATGCCGACCCAGCCGCTGGGCTGGTTCAAGAAGCCGATCAAGAGCGCCGACGATCTGAAGGGCCTGAAGTACCGCACCGTGGGCCTGGCGGCCGACCTGATGCAGGAAGTCGGATGCAAGGTCACGCAGTTGCCCGGCGGCGAAATCGTGCCGGCGATGGACCGCGGCGTGATCGAGGCCTTCGAGTTCAACAACCCGACCTCCGACCGCCGCTTCGGCGCACAGGACGTGGCGAAGAACTACATGATGGGCAGCTTCCACCAGGCGATGGAGTTCTTCGAAATCGCCTTCAACAAGAAGAAGCACGACTCGCTGCCCAAGGACCTGCAGGCCATCCTGCGCTATGCGGCCGAAGCAGCCTCGTCGTCCAACTGGTGGACGGCGATGGACAACTACTCGAAGGACCTGGACGAGCTGATCAACAAGGACAAGATCAACGTGCTGCGCACGCCGAAGGCCGTGTTCGACGCGCAGATCAAGGCCTGGGACGTGGTCACCAAGAAGCTTTCCGACGAGGATCCGTTCTTCAAGAGGGTGGTCGACAGCCAGCGTGCCTGGTCCAAGCGCGTGGCCAAGTACATGTTCCTCAACGAGGCCGACTACCAGCTCGGCTACGAGCACATCCACGGCAAGATCCCGGGTCTGTCCTGACCCGCCACGGGCGGCCGCCCTGGGCGGCCCGACCCGTTTCCACGAAGGGAGGCCGGTGAGCCTCCCTTCTTCGTGAGGAGTTCCCATGATTCGCGATGTCATTCGCACGATCGATCTGCTGAACAAGTCGGTCGGCCATGCGTTCGCCTGGAGCATCGTCATCCTGACCCTGGGCGTCAGCTACGAGGTGTTCGTGCGCTACGTGCTGCGCGACCCGACCAGCTGGGCCTTCGACCTCAGCTACATCCTGTACGGCGCTATGTTCCTGATGGCGGGCGCCTACACGCTGTCGCGCGGCGGCCACGTGCGCGCGGACGTGTTCTCGCGCCGCTGGCGACCGCGCACGCAGGCGACGGTCGAACTGGTGCTGTACTTCATCTTCTTCTTTCCCGGCGTGCTGGCCCTGGTCATCGCCGGCTGGGGCTACGGGCACGAGTCCTTCGCGATCCGCGAGGTCAGCGTGAACAGCCCGGTAGGTGTGCCCGTGTGGCCGCTCAAGCTGCTGATCCCGGCCGCGGGCGTGCTGCTGACGCTGCAAGGCATCGCCGAGGTGCTGCGCTGCCTGCTGTGCCTGAAGGAGGGCGCCTGGCCGCCGCGACTGCACGACGTCGAGGAGCTGGAAAGCCAACTGATCCACTCCCACGCCGCGCCCACCGACAACGCCGGAGCCCAGTCATGAGCAATCCCCAGCTCGCCCTGCTGATGCTGGGCCTGTTCATCTTCATCATCATGCTGGGCTTCCCGATCGCCTTCACGCTGATGGCGATGGGCGTGGCGTTCGGTTTCTACGCCTACTGGCAGCCCGACCAGGCCTTCTTCGACAACCGCGTCTTCTACCTGTTCACCCAGAACACCTTCAGCGTGATGAACAGCGACATCCTCGTCGCCATCCCGCTGTTCCTGTTCATGGGCTACATGATCGAGCGCTCGAACATCCTCGACCAGCTGTTCCTCAGCCTGCAGGTGGCGTTCCGGCGCGTGCCGGGCGCGATGGCGATCGCGGCGCTGGTCACCTGCGCGCTGTTCGCCACGGCCACCGGCATCGTCGGCGCGGTGGTCACGCTGATGGGCCTGCTCGCCTTCCCGGCGATGCTCAAGGCGCGCTACGACCAGGGCATCTCGGCCGGCGTGATCTGCGCCGGCGGCACGCTGGGCATCCTGATCCCGCCGTCGATCATGCTGATCGTCTACGGCGCCACGGCGGGCGTGTCGGTGGTCAAGCTGTATGCGGCGGCGCTGATCCCGGGATTCCTGCTCGCCGGCCTGTACATGGCCTACGTGGTGGTGCGCGCCCTGCTCAACCGCAACCTGATGCCGCGCATGCCCGACGACGTGTCGCCGATGGCCTTCGGCCAGGTGGTCGTGCTGCTGTTCAAGGCCTTCGTGCCGCTGGCGGTGCTGATCATGTCCGTGCTCGGCGCGATCCTCTTCGGCCTGGCCACGCCGAGCGAGGCCGCGGCGATCGGTGCGCTGGGCTCGGTGGTGCTGGCCGCCGCCTACCGTGCCATGTCCTGGGACAAGCTGCGCGAGGCCGTGTACCTGACGGCGCGCACCTCGGCGATGGTGTGCTACCTCTTCGTCGGATCGTGGACCTTCTCGTCGATCTTCAGCTACCTGGGCGGCGAGGCGCTGGTGAAGGATTTCGTGCTCGGATTGGACCTGAACACCGTCACCTTCCTGCTGCTCACCCAGGTGATCATCTTCGTGCTCGGCTGGCCGCTGGAGTGGAGCGAGATCATCATCATCTTCGTGCCGATCTTCCTGCCGCTGCTGGAGCACTTCGGCGTGGACCCGATCTTCTTCGGCATTCTCGTCGCGCTGAACCTGCAGACCTCGTTCCTCACGCCGCCGATGGCGATGTCGGCCTACTACCTGAAGGGCGTGGCGCCTCCGCACGTTCAGCTGGTGACGATCTTCAAGGGCTGCCTGCCGTTCGTGTCGATGGTCTTCGTCGCGATGGCGATGATGTACGTCTTCCCGTCGCTGGTGACCTGGCTGCCGGGCGTGCTCTACAGCCGCTGACGCATGGCGATCGACCCCGCAATCCTGGTCGCCATGGGCGCCGTAGAGGCCACCGGCCGCATGTCGGCGGGCGAGTTCTCGGCGCGCGACTACGCCGAAGCGCTTCTCGCGCGCGTCGAGCAGGTCGAACCGCAGGTGCAGGCCTGGGCGCATCTGGACCGTGCCCATGTGCTGTCGCAGGCCGAAGCGGCCGACGAGGGGCACCAGCTCGGCGAGCCCGACGCGGCACTGTTCGGCATCCCGGTGGGGGTGAAGGACATCATCGACACCGCCGACCTGCCCACCGAGAACGGCACCGTGCTCCACGCCGGCCGCCAACCGCGCACCGACGCCTACGTGGTGCGGGCGCTGCGCGCCGCCGGGGCGCTGGTGATGGGCAAGACGGTGACCACCGAGCTCGCCACCTACGCTCCCGGGAAGACGCGCAACCCGCATCACCCCGGCCACACGCCGGGAGGCTCGTCCAGCGGTTCGGCCGCCGCCGTCGCCGCGGGCATGGTGCCGCTGGCCATCGGCACGCAGACCAACGGCTCGGTGATCCGGCCGGCGTCGTTCTGCGGCGTCGTCGGCTACAAGCCGAGCGCCGGGCTGATCCCGCGCAGCGGCGTGCTCACGCAATCGCCGCCGCTCGACGCGGTGGGCGTGTTCGGCCGCAGCGTGGAAGACGTGGCGCTGCTTGCCCAGGTGCTGGCCGGTCACGACGCGGCCGACCCGGCGACCCGGCTGCGTGCCATGCCGCCGCTGCTGCGCACGGCGAGCAGCGACCCGGCCCTGCCGCCCACGCTGGCCTGGGTGGCCACGCCCTTCTGGGAGCGTGTGGAGCCCGATGCGCGCGCCGCCTTCGACGAACTGCGATCGCTGCTCGAAGGCCGCATCGCGCCGTTCGAGTTGCCGGGCAGCGCAGCCGATGCGATCGGCTGGCAAAAGCTGGTGATGGAGGCCGATCTCGCAGGCTCGTTCGCGGCCGAATACGAGAACGGCCGCGAGCAGCTCTCGGCCTCCCTGCGCGCGCAGATCGAGCGCGGCCGCCAGGTGACGGCGGTGGACTATCGCCGCACGCTCGAACGTGTGCCGGTGCTGAACGAGGCTTTCGACACGGTGTTCGACAGCTTCGACGCCATCGTCACGCCAGCCACGCTGGGCACCGCCCCGGCGGGGCTGGAGGCCACCGGCGACCCGATCATGTGCACCCTGTGGACCTTCCTCGGGCTGCCCTGCCTGAGCCTGCCGCTGCTGCACGGCGCCAACGGGCTGCCGATTGGCGTGCAGATCGTCGGACGGCGCGGCGACGATGCGCGGCTGCTGCGCACCGCGCGCTGGCTGGTGCGCACCGTGCAGGACGCCTGCGCATGACCCCCCAACCCGTATCCTGGAGACAGCCATGAAGCTGGTATTCGGACTGCTCGGCGCGTTGCTGATGATCGCGTTCCTCGGCAGCATCGTGTTCAAGGTCAAGGAAGTCTCGCTGATCGCGGTGGTGCTGGTCGGCGTCGCGCTGATGCTGGTCGACCTCTGGCACGCGCGCAACGAGAAGGACACTTGACCGCGTCGGGGTGGCCGCTGGCGTGAATCGCGCCAGAATCGGCGCATGAATGCCGCCCTCCACGACCGCGCGTACCTGGCCGCGCTGATCGCGCAGCTCGAAGAAGGCCTGCTTGAGCGTGACTCTGCCGTGCGCCTCGCGCTGCTCGCCGCGCTGGCCGGCGAGCACGTGCTGCTGATCGGCCCGCCCGGCACCGCCAAGAGCGAGCTGGCGCGGCGACTGCATCGTGCCTTCGCCGGCGCGCGCTACTTCGAGCGGCTGCTGACGCGCTTCTCCACCCCCGAGGAGCTGTTCGGCCCGCTGTCGCTGAAGGCGCTGGAGCACGACCGCTACGAGCGGCTCGTCGACGGCTACCTGCCCACCGCCAGCGTTGCCTTCCTCGACGAGGTGTTCAAGGCCAACTCGGCCATCCTCAACGCGCTGCTCACGCTGCTCAACGAGCGCGAGTTCGACAACGGCAGCGCCCGTGTCCGCGCGCCGCTGATCAGCGTGGTCGGAGCCACCAACGAGGTGCCGGCCGAGGAGGCGCTGATGGCCTTCTACGACCGCTTCCTGGTGCGCGTGCCGGTGGCGGGCGTCAGCGACGAGGCCTTCGCCGCCCTGCTCACGCTCGACGCCCGCCCGCAGGCGCCCGCGCTGCCGATCGCGCCGGAGGCATTGCACGAGGCGCTTGCGCAGCGTGATCGCGTCGCCCTGCCCGACGAGGTGCTGGCGGGGCTCGGCGCGTTGCGCGGCTTCTGCGGCTCGCACGGCATCGTGGTGTCCGACCGGCGCTGGCGCCAGCTCGTCGGGCTGCTGCGCAGCGCGGCCTACACCGAGGGCCGCACTGCGGTCGATGCACTCGACCTCTGGCTGGTGCCCTACGTGGTGGCAGCGCAGCCGGCGCAGGTGGCGACGCTGCACGACTGGTTCGTCACAGAAGTCGCCCAGGCGGCCTTGCAGGACGCACCCTGGCTCACGCGCGCCGTCGAGGCCTTCGAGAAGCAGCTCGAGATCGAGCTCTCCATGCCGGCCGAGGGCGGCGACGATAGTGCCGGCAAGCTCGCGCTGGCCCGTTCGATCGGCGGCGCGAAGGACGACGGCATGCTGCGCATCGTCTCTGCCGCGCTGGAGGAGACGATGCGCCGTCGCTGGAGCCCGGTGCACGTGGCCGCGCGGCTGGCGCAGGTCGACGAGGTGGCGGCACGCGCTGCGCAGCCGCTGGACGGTCTGCGCGGCGCCCTGGCGACACTGGAAGGCACGCTGACCGGCCGCGTCTGGCTGCCGCCCTCGCTGGCGGCGACGCTGCTGGGCAACCGGCGCCAGACGCTGGCCAAGCTGGAGGCGCTGCTGGCACGGCTGACCGGCGTGCGCGACGGCTTCGCCGCGCTGCCGGTGGACGAGACGCTGGCGCCGGCCGAACCCGCGCCGATCGCCATCGGCGCCTGAGTGGACCGGACTGGCGTGATCGCCCTCGACCCGCCCTACGACCGCCTCGCCGCGCTGCCGCGCGAACTGTGGCTGCCGGGGCTGGTCACCGCCTGCGGCGACAGCGCCGCGAGGCTGGCCGACCTGCGCGGCTGGCTGGCCGCACTCGTCGAAGGTCGGCTGCCGGAGCCAGGGCTGGACTTCGGCGACGCCGCCGCGCTCGCACCGATGCGCGAGGCGATCGGCGAGCTCGATCTGCCGGCGTTGACGCGCGGCGTACCGGCGCTGGCCGAGCAGGTGCTGCGCACCATGCTCTGGCACCTCGACCGCATCGTCGACCTGCAGCCCTGCCTCACGCGCGAGCAGGCCATCGCGCACAGCGCCGAGGGCTTCCGTGCGGAGTGGACGCTGGAGAAGAGCGGCTGGGAGGAGGCGCTGGCGCTGATGCAGGGCCTGGGCGACCTCGCCCACCTGCGCTGGGACGAACTGCGCGGCCGGCTCACATCGCGCGAATGGCGCGAGGCGCAGCGCATCAGCGCGATGCTCGCCCACCTGCAGCCGCTGGCCGAGCTGATCCGCAGCCTCGGCCGCGCCCACCACCATCCGGCGCAGCCGCCGGCTCGTACCGCGCAGCTCGCCGCGACCGAAGCGCCGCTGCCGCTCGTCGAGCGCGAGACGCGCCTGCCCGACGCGCCCGGCGAGCTGATGGGCATCCGCCATTCCGACCGGCTCGAGCGCATGCTCGGCAGCGAGGCGA
Source organism: uncultured Piscinibacter sp. (assembly GCF_937952055.1). Lineage (GTDB taxonomy): Bacteria > Pseudomonadota > Gammaproteobacteria > Burkholderiales > Burkholderiaceae_C > Piscinibacter. The sequence continues at coordinate 93,879 of NZ_CALFYO010000010.1, read as the reverse complement.
TGCAGATCCGCCACCCGGTACTGCACAAGCTGTGGCGCGCCAAGCTCGCCGAGAGCCGGCTGCTGACCTACCAGAGCGAGGCAGTGCTGGTCGACCACGTGCCCGACCCGCGCGGCCGCGCGAGCCGGCGCAGCGCACCGCAGCCCGAGCGGCTGGAGCGGGGCCCCATCATCCTCGCCGTCGACACCTCGGGCTCGATGCAGGGGGCGCCGGAAAACATCGCCAAGGCGGTGGTGCTGGAAGCGCTGCGCAGCGCGCACCGCGAGCGGCGCGGTTGCCTGCTGATCGCCTTCGGCGGGCCGGACGAACTCGTCGAACGTGACTTGCATCCGGCCGAGCGCCCGCAGGCCGGGCTCGACGCGCTGCTGGACCTGCTCGGCCAAAGCTTCGACGGCGGCACCGACGTGCAGGCGCCGATCGAGCGTGCCGTGCAGCGCGTGCGCGAGGCACGCTGGAGCAGCGCCGACCTGCTCATCGTCAGTGACGGCGAGTTCGGCTGCACGCCGGCAACGCTGCAGCATCTGGAGGATGCGCGCCAGGAGCTCGGCCTGCGCGTGCAGGGCATCCTCGTCGGCGACCGCGAAACGCTCGGCCTGCTCGAGACCTGCGACGCCATCCACTGGCTGCGCGACTGGCGCCGCTTCGCCGGCGAGACGCCGCAGCGCGAGGGCTTCGTGCCGGTGCACACGCCTAGTCTCACGGCGCTGTACTTCCCGAACGCGCTCAACCCGCGCGCCTCGGCGACCGCGGCACGGCGCGGCGCCTGAGGAAGCGGCGCGGGCGCCATCGGCGTGCCACGCCGTGGTGACGGGCCGGGACCGCCTCCGGTCTGTCGGCGCTGTCTGCAGACTGTTACCGCGCTGCGCCGGGCTGTCGCATGGCGCTCGCGCCGTTGGGGACGCGACCGTACAGTCGGGGCCGATTGCAGCAGGTGCCCGATGACGCCCCCACCCGTGCCCCCCGTCCCGCCCGCCCCCCCGGCGCCCCCCATGCCGCCGATCCCGCCGCGGCCTGCGACCACCGGCCGGTGGTCGGCGTTCACCGCCGCGGTGATGCGCGGCTACCACGCCTACGGCAGCTGGCTGGTGAGCATCAGCTGGAAGCGCTTCCTGCTGCTGTCCCTGCTGCTGCTGATCGCCACGGGCATCCTGCAGAACATCCCGCCATTCAGCCTCAAGTGGCAGACCTGGGAGCCCGTGCCCGAGAAGCGCAAGACGCCGGCCGCGAAGATCGAGCACGCCAGGCCGTCCGATCCGGCGGCGAGCGCAGCCCAGGGTGAGGTCGAGATCAGAATTGGCGAAGGAGGCATCCGCATCCGCCGCAGCGCTCCGCCGGCCGCGAGCCCGGCGTCGGGCGCGGCATCGGCACCGCCGCCGTTGCTCGACATCGGTCGCGAGGGCATCGAGATCAAGGTGCCGTCCGGCGCCGACAACGCGGAGGTGCGCGAAGCGGTGCGCGAGGCACGCGACCAGATCCGCGAAGCGATCGAGGAAGCGCGCGCGGCCGCCGAGGAGGCCGCCGCCGAAGCGAAGGAGCTGAACGACACGACGGTGCGCATCGGCCCGGCCATGCGCGTGCGCCACACCAGCCTCGGCGAGGCCCTGCCCGAGATGGCGTTCCTGTGGATCGCGATGTCGATGATCCTGAAGATCACCTACAAGGGACGCCTGCAGGCCGAGGTGAAGGCCGCGCGGGCCACCGAGACCGCCGAGTCCGAGTCGCTCAAGCGCCAGGTGGTCGAGGCGCGCATGGCGGCGATGCAGGCGCAGGTGGAGCCGCACTTCCTGTTCAACACCCTGGCCTCGATCGACCATCTCATCGAGACGGATCCGAAGCGCGCCTCGGTGATGCAGAAGAACCTGATCGCGCTGCTGCGCGCCAGCATGCCGACGATGCGCGAAACCGCCGCCAACGGCGTGCGCGACCTCGGCCGCGAGATGGCGGTGATCACCCCCTACCTGGAGATCCTCAAGGTGCGCATGGAAGATCGCCTGGCCACGCAGATCGACGTGCCGGACGGCCTGCGATCGGCCGAGTTCCCGCCGATGATGATCCAGAGCCTGGTCGAGAACGCGATCAAGCATGGCCTCGAGCCCAAGCCGGAAGGCGGCACGCTGACAGTGAAGGCCGAGATCGTGCACGGCAGCCTGGCGGTGACCGTGGCCGACACCGGCCTGGGCTTCGGCAAGGCGGCCACCGCGGGCACCGGCATCGGCCTGAACAACATCCGCGAGCGGCTGCAGCTGCTCTACGGCCACAAGGCCACGTTGACCGTGGCCGAGAACCAGCCCAGCGGGACCCGCGTGACGATCACCGTACCCTACGTGGCGCAGGCGCGCGACGACGCTACGATGCCGGCATGAGCACCCCCAAGCCGCTGCAGGCGGTGATCGCCGACGACGAGCGCTTGATGCGCGAGCAGCTGCGCGCTCGGCTCGCCGAGGTGTGGCCCGATCTGGAGGTCGTCGCCGAGGCGAAGAATGGCACCGAGGCCGTGCAGCTCGTCGAGCAGCACCATCCGGACATCGTCTTCCTCGACATCCGCATGCCCGGCATGACCGGCGTGGAGGCGGCGCGCGCGATCGCGCAACTGCCCAGTGGCGACGAAACGTCCGACGGCTGGGCCGGCTGCGAGATCGTCTTCATCACCGCCTACGACGAATATGCCGTCGAGGCTTTCGAGCAGGGTGCCGCCGACTACGTGCTCAAGCCGGCCGAACGCGAGCGCCTGGAACGCACCGCCGAGCGCATCGGCAAGCGGCTGGCCCAGCGCGGCGCCGACGAGGGCCCGGCGCTCGGCGGCATGCAGCAGCTGCTGCAGAAGCTGTCGTCGCACATGAACCCGGCCTCGCCCCCGAAGCTGAAGTGGATCCAGGCCACCGTCGGGCAGAGCATCCAGATGATCCCGGTGGAAGACGTGCTGTTCTTCATCTCCGACGAGAAGTACACGCGCGTGCAGACGGCGACGATCGAGGCGCTGATCCGCAAGCCGATCAAGGAGCTGGTCGAGGAGCTCGATGCCGAGCTGTTCTGGCAGATCCACCGCTCGACGCTGGTCAACGTGAAGGCGATCGCCGGCGTCAGCCGCGACCTGCGCGGCCGCCAGCTCGTCAGCGTGAAGGGTCACCCGGAGAAGCTGGAGGTTTCGCGCAGCTTCACCGGGCTGTTCAAGGGGATGTGAACGCGCAGCGGCGGCAAGTCATGCGGCGCGCGGAATAGGTCGCATTGGCACGGCGTACACCGGAGGACCCCTCACCCTCGAAAGGTTCTCCATGTCGCTGCATCGATTCGCTCTTTCCGCCTCTCTCGCCCTGACGCTCGGCGCCTGCGCCATGATGTCGCCCGCTCCGGCCAGCGTGGCCGACGGCGTCCTGGTCGGCCCGAACAAGATGACGCTGTACACGTTCGACCGCGACCCGGCCGGCGCTGGCAAGAGCGTGTGCAACGGCCCCTGCGCCACCAACTGGCCGCCGCTGGCGGCGGCCGCCGGCGCTTCCGCATCCGGCGACTGGAGCATCGTCGTACGCGATGACGGAAGCCGTCAATGGGCCTTCAAGGGCAAGCCCGTGTACTACTGGGTCAGGGATCAGAAGCCCGGCGATCGCACCGGTGACGGATTCAACAGCGTGTGGCACCTCGCGCGGCCGTGATGCAACGCGGCGCGGCGATCAGCCGTGCCCGCGTCGCAGCGACGTGGCGATGAACCACTGCGCGAGCCAGTAGGTCGTCAGGATCCACAGCGCCGAGAGCGGGACGGGCGCCGCGAACTTGTTGATGGCCAGCAGCGCGTCGGAAGCGACGAACAGCGCGCCGCCGATCGCGCCGCAGCGTGCGGGAACCTCGTCGGAGGAGCCGCGCGCCGCGCGCCAGACGGCCGCCGCCTGCGCAGCCATCGAGGCCAGGCAGAGCACGTACAGGACCACCGGCACGCGCAGGCCTGGCGGCACGCCGGGCCAGAGCGCCGCAAGGATCGCTCCGGCCACCGCCGCATAGCTGGCGAACGGCAACCGGCGCGCGAAGAAGCGCAGCTTCGTGGAGAACGCCGCGATGTAGGCCAGGTGCGCGAGCAGGAAGGCCACCAGCCCGGGCAGGAAGCCGCGAGTCGGCCAGAGCAGGAAGACATCGCCGGCCAGCGAGAAGCCCAGGCCGATGAGCACGAAGCGGCGTGCGCGAGGCTCGTCCTGCCCGCGTGCCCAGGCGAACGCGCACAGCAGCGCCGTCGTCAGCGGCTTGGCGACGAAGAGGACCCATGCCGGCAGGGCAGCGATGCCGGACGCGATGGCCAGCGCCGCCGACAGCACGATGGCCGACGGCAGCGGACTCACGGCTCCACCTTCGCCGTCGCCGCGCCGGCGAGTGCCGCCCGCGCCGCCGCGGCCTCGCGCAGCGCCTTCAGCTTGGCGCGCGGGTCTTCCTTCTGCCGCACCTCGTGCAGCCTCATCTCGCCGATGAAGCGGCTGGGCACGCCGGCGACGGTGTCGCGGCCACGCTTGCGGCGGCGCAGCGTGCTCACCGCCAGCGTGGTGCGCGCTCGCGTGATGCCGACGTACATCAACCGGCGCTCCTCCTCGAGGCGCTGCGGCGTCATCTCCTCATCCTCGCTGCGGAAGGGCAGCAGGCCCTCGTTGACGCCAGCGAGCACGACATGCGGCCACTCCAGGCCCTTGGCGGCGTGCAGCGTGGACAGCGTCACCACGTCCTGCTCGTCGCCGCGCTCGGCCAGGCTGATGATCACCGAGATCGTCTGCGCCACCTCGAGCACGCTCTTCCTTTCGGTCTCGACCGTCAGGCCGCCGTCGTTCTCGATCTCACCGCCGCAGCGCCTGGCCACCCAGTCGACGAAGTCCATCACGTTGGACCAGCGCGCAGCGGCGAGCTTCTCGCTGTCCTCGCCCTCGTAGAGGTGCTTCTCGTAATCGATGTCCTTCAGCCAGCCGAGCAGCAGCGTCTTGGCATCCTCGGCGCCGACGGTGTGGCGCGCGCGGTACTCGAGGTCGTTCACGTAGCGGCCGAACTCGTGCAGCGAACCGATCGCGCGCGCGTTGATCATGGTGGACAGGCTCTCGGCGAACAGCGCCTCGTAGAGGCTGGTCTTCCACTTCGCGGCGAACTCGCCCAGGCTGGCCAGCGTCTGGTGGCCGATGCCGCGCTTGGGCGTGGTCACCGCGCGCAGGAAAGCCGGGTCGTCGTCGTTGTTGACGAGCAAGCGCAGCCAGGCACACAGGTCCTTGATCTCGGCGCGGTCGAAGAAGCTCTGCCCGCCCGACACCTTGTAGGGGATGCTCGCCCTGCGCAGCGCCTTCTCGAACACCTTGGCCTGGTGGTTGGCGCGGTACAGCACGGCGAAGTCCTTGAAGGCCACCTGGCCACCCTGGCCGCGCAGGCTCTGGATGAAGGCGACCGCACGCTCCGCCTCGTGCTCCTCGCCATCGCACTCGACCACGCGCACCGGCTCGCCGTCGCCGAAGGCGCTCCACAGCTTCTTCTCGAACAGCTTGGGGTTGTTCGCGATGACCGCGTTGGCGGCGCGCAGGATGTGGCCGGTGGAGCGGTAGTTCTGCTCCAGCGGAATGACCTTCAGCGCCGGGAAGTCGGCGGGCAGACGGCGAAGGTTGTCGATCGTCGCACCGCGCCAGCCGTAGATGCTCTGGTCGTCGTCGCCCACCGCGGTGAACATCGCACGCTCGCCGGCCAGCAGCTTGAGCATCTCGTACTGCGTGGCGTTGGTGTCCTGGTATTCGTCGACGAGCAGGTACCGCAACTGCGCCTGCCACCTGGCGCGCACCTCGGCGTCACGCTGCAACAGCCGCACCGGCAGGCCGATCAGGTCGTCGAAGTCGACCGCCTGGAAGGCGGCCAGACGCTCCTCGTAGCGCTGCATGACGCGCTGCGCGACACGTTCGTCGTCGTGGACGGGATCGACGTCACCGCTGGCCAGGCCCTGGTTCTTCCACAGGCTGATCGCCCATTGCCAGCGGCGCGCCAGCGCGTTGTCGCCGCTGCCGCCGGCATCCTTGAGGATGGAGAGCACGTCGTCGCTGTCCAGGATGCTGAACTGTTCCTTCAGGCCGATGCGCTGCCCGTCCTCGCGCAGGATGCGCACGCCCAGCGAGTGGAAGGTGCTGACCACGAGGGGCTTGGCGGCGCGCGCGCCGATCAGCGACCGCGCACGCTCGCGCATCTCGGCAGCGGCCTTGTTGGTGAAGGTGATCGCTGCGATCTGTCCGGGTGCGTAGCCCGCCTGCAGCAGCCGTGCGATCTTGTGCGTGATGACGCGCGTCTTGCCCGACCCGGCGCCGGCCAGCACCAGGCAGGGGCCGCCGAGGTGGTGCACCGCGTCGAGCTGGGCCGGGTTGAGCGATGCGGGTTCGGACACGGGAGGCGGCGCAAGCGACGTCGACAAGGCGCGCCATGATAGCGGCGCGCGGTCGCCCGAGGGCGCGACGTGCAGCCTCCCGCGGCAGGCGGGCTCACGACAGGGTTCTTCGCCTCGCGCACCCGGAGCACAGCGCGCCTGTCGCGCTGCGATACTCGCGGCCATGCAGGCGATTCTGGCCGTCACGTTCCCCTTCTTCGCACTCGTCCTGCTCGGCTACCTGGCAGTGCAGCGCGGCTACCTGCCGGAGTCCGCCATCCCCGGGTTGAACGGGTTCGTGCTGTTCTTCGCCCTTCCCTGCATGCTGTTCCGCTTCGGGTCGAGCATGCCCTTCGCGCAGCTCATCGACCCGGTGCTGATCACGATCTGGGGCGGCAGCGCGCTGCTGCTGGTGGTGTTTACCATCGCGCTGACCCTGAGGCGCTCTCCCGAAGGAGCAGGCGTTTCGATGAAGGATGCGGCCTTCGGCGCGCTGGTGGCCGCATTCCCGAATTCCGGCTTCATGGGCTTCCCCTTGCTCATCGGGCTGATGGGCGAGAAGGTGGCCGGGCCGCTGATCGGCTGCATCCTGATCGACATCGTCGTGACCAGCTCGCTGTGCCTGGCGCTGGCCCAATTGCGGCCGGCGAGCGAGACCGCGACGCAGCACGGGCTGCTCGCGCCTTTCCTTCGCGCGCTGCGTGGCGCCGTCTCCAACCCGTTGCCGTGGGCGATCGCGCTCGGGGCGCTGGCGGCAGCGCTGAACGTGCCTCAGCCTGGCCCGGCCAAGGAGATCGTGCGCATGCTCGGCGACGCCGCCACGCCAGTGGCCCTGTTCACCATCGGCGCGGTGCTGTGGCGCGCCCAGCAACATGCGCACACACGCACGCCGGCGGCAAACTACGTGCCGGTGGCGCTGGTCAAACTGCTCATCCACCCGCTGCTGGTGCTCAGCGGCGGTGTGGTGGCCAATGCGGTGGGAGCGGAGATCTCGCAGTTTGCGTTGCTGGTGCTGGTGCTCAATGCCGCGCTGCCCAGCGCCAGCAACGTGGCCATCCTCGCCGAACGCTACGGCGCGGACAACGGCCGCGTCACGCGCATCATCATGGTCAGCACGGCGCTGGCCTTCGCCACGTTCTCTCTCATCGCCTGGGTGTTCGGCGTCCGCCCTGGCTGAGCGGACAAAGAAAAGCCCGCCGGGCGTCGCCGCCGGGCGGGCTTCGGTCGAGCCTCGCGGTGCTTACTTCTTGCGCAGCTTGGCGATCGCCGCGAGCTGCGCGGCCATGGCCGCGAACTCGCTTTGCGCCGCGGCGAAGTCGATGTCGCTCTTGGCGTTCTTCATCGCCTCCTCGGCGAGCTTCTTCGCCTCCAGGGCCTTGGCCTCGTCGAGGTCGTGGCCGCGGATCGCGGTGTCGGCCAGCACGGTGACCGTGCCCGGCTGCACCTCGAGGATACCGCCGGCGACGAAGACGAACTCCTCCTCGCCGTTGTCGGCACGCTCGATGCGCACCGCACCCGGCTTGATGCGGGTGATCAGCGGCGTGTGACGCGGCAGGATGCCGAGCTCGCCGGCTTCACCCGGCAGCGCGACGAACTTCGCCTCGCCGGAGAAGATGCTCTCTTCGGCAGAGACGACGTCGACGTGGATGGTGGCGGCCATGGCGGCTCCTTATTGGATCTTCTTGGCCTTCTCGAAGGCCTCGTCGATCGTGCCGACCATGTAGAAGGCCTGCTCGGGCAGCGAATCGCACTCGCCGTTGACGATCATCTTGAAGCCGCGGATGGTCTCCTTCAGCGGCACGTACTTGCCCGGCGTGCCGGTGAACACCTCGGCGACGTGGAAGGGCTGCGACAGGAAACGCTGGATCTTGCGCGCGCGGGCCACGGCCAGCTTGTCTTCCGGCGACAGCTCGTCCATGCCCAGGATCGCGATGATGTCGCGCAGTTCCTTGTAACGCTGCAGCGTGGCCTGCACCGCGCGGGTGGTGTTGTAGTGCTCCTCGCCGACGACGTTCGGGTCGACCTGGCGCGAGGTGCTGTCCAGCGGGTCCACCGCGGGATAGATGCCCAGCGAGGCGATGTCGCGCGACAGCACCACGGTGGCGTCGAGGTGGGCGAAGGTGGTCGCGGGCGAGGGGTCGGTCAGGTCGTCCGCCGGCACGTAGACGGCCTGGATCGAGGTGATCGAGCCGACCTTGGTCGAGGTGATGCGCTCCTGCAGGCGGCCCATTTCCTCGGCCAGCGTCGGCTGGTAGCCCACCGCGGAAGGCATGCGGCCCAGCAGCGCGGACACTTCCGTGCCGGCCAGCGTGTAGCGGTAGATGTTGTCGACGAAGAACAGCACGTCGCGGCCCTCGTCGCGGAACGACTCGGCGATCGTCAGACCGGTCAGCGCGACGCGCAGGCGGTTGCCCGGCGGCTCGTTCATCTGGCCGTAGACCATCGACACCTTGGACTCGCCCAGGTTGTCGAGCTTGACGACGCCCGACTCGGCCATCTCGTGATAGAAGTCGTTGCCCTCGCGGGTGCGCTCGCCCACGCCGGCGAACACCGACAGGCCGCTGTGCGCCTTGGCGATGTTGTTGATGAGCTCCATCATGTTGACGGTCTTGCCGACGCCGGCACCGCCGAACAGACCCACCTTGCCGCCCTTGGCGAACGGGCAGATCAGGTCGATCACCTTGATGCCGGTCTCGAGCAGTTCCTGCGACGGGCTCAGCTCGTCGTAGGTCGGCGCCTTGCGGTGGATCGGCATGGACAACTCGGCGTCGACCGTGCCGCGCTCGTCGATCGGATTGCCCAGCACGTCCATGATGCGACCGAGCGTCGCCTTGCCCACCGGCACGGTGATCGCGGCGCCGGTGTTGCTGACCATCAGGCCGCGGCGGATGCCGTCGGACGAGCCCAGCGCGATGGTGCGCACCACGCCGTCGCCGAGCTGCTGCTGCACTTCCAGCGTCAGCGCCGAGCCTTCGAGTTTCAGCGCGTCGTATACGCGGGGCATCTGGTCGCGCGGGAACTCCACGTCCACGACCGCGCCGATGCACTGGACGATCTTGCCCTGGGCTTGAGTGTTGGCCATTTGTCTTTCCTTCAATCGGTATTCGTGTGCGTGATCAGACCGCGGCCGCGCCGCTGACGATCTCGGAGAGTTCCTTGGTGATCGCAGCCTGGCGGGTCTTGTTGTAGATCAGCTTGAGCTCGGCGATCAGGTTGCCAGCGTTGTCGGTCGCAGCCTTCATCGCGACCATGCGCGCCGACTGCTCCGAGGCCATGTTGTCGGCCACCGCCTGGTAGACCAGCGCCTCGATATAGCGCGTCAGCAGTTCGTCGATGACCGAGGGCGCATCCGGCTCGTAGATGTAGTCCCAGCCGTACTGCGCCTTCTCGGCGGCGGTCTGCTGCAGGTGCGCCGCCGACAGCGGCAGCAGTTGCTGCACCTGCGGCTCCTGCTTCATCGTGTTGATGAACTGCGTGAAGCACAGGTAGACCGCGTCGACCTGCCCGGCCACGAACGCGTCGAGCATCACCTTGACCGGACCGATCAGCTTCTCGAGCTGCGGCGCGTCGCCGAGCTGGATGGCGTGCGAGACGATCTTCGCACCGATGCGGTTGAGGAAGCCGTAGCCCTTGTTGCCGATCGCCACCGCCTCGACGCCGACACCCTCACCCTGCAGCTCGCGCATCTTCGTCGTGACGGCACGGAGGATGTTGGTGTTCAGGCCGCCGCACAGACCCTTGTCGGTCGTGACGACGATGAAGCCCACCTTCTTCGCGTTGCCGCCCGAACGCATGTAGGGCGACTGGTACTCGGGATTCGCCTGCGACAGGTTGGCCGTGATGTTGCGGATCTTGTCGCTGTACGGACGCGCCGCGCGCATGCGCTCCTGCGCCTTGCGCATCTTGGAGGCGGCGACCATCTCCATGGCCTTGGTGATCTTCTTGGTGTTCTCCACCGACTTGATCTTGCCGCGAATTTCCTTGCCGACCGCCATGGTCTAGCTCCTTGTGCAGGTCAGGCGAAGGACTTCTTGAACGCCGCGATCGCGTTGTTCAGTTCGGCCTCGGCGTCCTTGTCCATGGCCTTGTCGCTCTCGAGCTTGGCGAGCAGGCCGGCGTGGCTGGACTTCAGATGCTGGTGCATGCCGTGTTCGAAGGAGAGCACCTTCTTCACGTCGATGTCGTCCATGTAGCCCTTGTTCACCGCGAACAGCGACGCGGCCATCAGGCTGATGGGCAGCGGCGAGTACTGCGGCTGCTTGAGCAGTTCGGTGACGCGGGCGCCGCGGTCGAGCTGCTTGCGGGTGGCGGCGTCGAGGTCGGAGGCGAACTGCGCGAACGCGGCCAGCTCGCGGTACTGCGCGAGGTCGGTACGGATGCCGCCGGAGAGGTTCTTGATCAGCTTGGTCTGCGCCGCACCACCGACGCGCGACACAGAGATGCCCGCGTTGATGGCGGGGCGAATGCCGGCGTTGAACAGCGAGGTCTCGAGGAAGATCTGGCCGTCGGTGATCGAGATCACGTTGGTCGGCACGAAGGCGGACACGTCGCCGGCCTGCGTCTCGATGATGGGCAGCGCCGTCAGCGAGCCGGTCTTGCCCTTCACTTCGCCCTTGGTGAACTTCTCGACGTAGTCGGCGTTGACACGCGCGGCGCGCTCGAGCAGACGGCTGTGGAGATAGAACACGTCGCCGGGGAAGGCTTCGCGGCCCGGCGGGCGGCGCAGCAGCAGCGAGACCTGGCGGTAGGCGACGGCCTGCTTGGACAGGTCGTCGTAGATGATCAGCGCGTCCTGGCCGCGGTCGCGGAAGTACTCTCCCATCGTGCAACCGGAGTAGGCCGACACGTACTGCATCGCAGCCGACTCGGAGGCCGAGGCGGCGACGACGATGGTGTACTCCATCGCACCGTGCTGCTCGAGCGCGCGCACCACGTTCTTGATCGACGACGCCTTCTGGCCGATGGCGACGTAGACGCAGGTCATGTTCTGACCCTTCTGGTTGATGATCGCGTCGATCGCCACCGCGGTCTTGCCGGTCTGGCGGTCGCCGATGATCAGCTCGCGCTGGCCGCGGCCGACCGGCACCATCGAGTCGATCGACTTCAGGCCGGTCTGCACCGGCTGGCTCACCGACTGGCGTGCGATCACGCCCGGAGCGACCTTCTCGATCACGTCGGTCATCTTGGCGTTGATCGGGCCCTTGCCGTCGATAGGCTGGCCGAGCGCGTTGACGACACGGCCGATCAGCTCGGGGCCGACCGGCACTTCCAGGATGCGGCCCGTGCACTTGACGGTGTCGCCCTCGGAGATGTGCTCGTACTCGCCCAGGATCACCGCGCCGACCGAGTCGCGCTCCAGGTTCAGCGCCAGGCCGAAGGTCGGCTGGCCGTCCTTGGTGGCGGGGAACTCGAGCATCTCGCCGGCCATCACGTCCGACAGGCCGTGCACGCGCACGATGCCGTCGGTCACCGACACCACCGTGCCCTGGTTCTTGATGTCCGCCGAGGCGCCGAGGCCCTCGATGCGGCTCTTGATCAGTTCGGAAATCTCTGCGGGATTCAGATTCATGTCTTTCTCCGGGACGTAGGGCTCACGCGCGCACCGCGAAGCGGTGCTCAGGCGCTCAACGCCACTTTCATTTGTTCGAGCCTGGCCTTGACCGAGGTGTCGAGCACCTCGTCGCCGACGACCACGCGGATGCCACCGATCAGCGACGCATCGACCACCACGCTCACGTTGAGCTTGCGGCCGAAGCGCTTCTCCAGCGAGGCCACCACCTGCGGGAGCTGCGCCGCGTCGATCGGGAAGGCGCTGTGGACCGTGGCGTCGGAAACGCCGGAGCGCGCGTTGACCAGCGCGTGGTACTGCGCGGCGATCTCGGGAAGCGCCGCCAGGCGGCCGTTGTCGATCACCGTGCGCAGCAGGTTCTTTGCCGCGTCGCCGAGCGGGAGCTTGGCCACCGTCGCGAGCAGGTCGAAGACCTGCTGCGCGCCGACCTTGGGGTTGTCGGCGAACTGCCGCACCTGCTCGTGCCCGGCCACCTGGGCAAGCGCGCCCACCTGCTCGGCCACGGCGACCGCATCTTGCGCGGACACCGCCTTGAACAGCGCTTCGGCGTACGGTCTTGCGATGGTTGCCAGCTCGGCCATGCTCAGAGCTCCGTCTTCAGGCGGTTGAGCAGGTCGGCGTGCACCGAGGCGTTGACCTCCTTGCGCAGGATCTGCTCGGCGCCCTTGACCGCCAGCGCGGCGACCTGGTCGCGCAGCGCTTCGCGGGCCTTCACGGCTTCCTGCTCGGCCTCGGCCTTGGCGGCAGCGATGATCTTGGCGCCCTCTTCGGACGCACGGCCCTTGGCCTCCTCGATCATCTGCTGCGCCAGGCGTTCGGCATCGGCCAGGCGCTGGGCGGCGTCGGTGCGGGCGGCGGCGAGCTGCTCCTCGACACGCTTGTTGGCGCTGGCGAGGTCGGCCTTCGCCTTGTCGGCGGCCGACAGGCCGTCGGCGATCTTCTGCGCACGCTCGTCGAGCGCCTTCGTGATCGGCGGCCACACGAACTTCATCGTGAACCACACCAGGATCAGGAAGACGATCAACTGCGCAATCAGCGTAGCGTTGATGCTCACGTTGTTGCCTCTGGAACGTCAGTGGGATGTCGCGCGCGGGCGGCGACTTACTTCGGCAGGTTGGCGATCTGGGCCAGGAACGGGTTGGCGGTGGCGAACCACAGCGCGATACCGGTGCCGATGATGAACGCCGCGTCGATCAGGCCGGCCAGCAGGAACATCTTCGTCTGCAGTTCGTTCATCAGCTCGGGCTGGCGGGCTGCCGACTCGAGGTACTTGCTGCCCATGATGCCGATGCCGATACACGCGCCGATGGCGCCCAGACCGATGATCAGGCCGGCGGCGAGGGCAACAAAGCTAATGACTTCCATGGTGGCTCCTTGATGGATTGAGAAAGGAAAAGGGGGGAAGGAAAGAAATGAAGCGTCAGTGCGCGTCGTGGGCCTGACCAACGTAGACCAGCGTGAGCATCATGAACACGAAGGCCTGCAAGGTGATGATCAGGATGTGGAAGATGGCCCACACCGTGCCCGCGATGAGGTGGCCGAGGAACAGCGCGATACCGGTACCCGACAGGGCCCATGCGCCACCCATCAGCGCGATCAGCATGAAGATCAGTTCGCCGGCGTACATGTTGCCGAACAGCCGCATGCCGTGCGACACGGTCTTGGCGACGAACTCGATGATCTGCATCAGGAAGTTGACCGGGTAGAGGAACCACTTGTCGCCGAACGGCGCGGCGAACAGCTCGTGGATCCAGCCGCCCGCGCCCTTGATCTTGACGTTGTAGACCAGGCAGGTGATCAGCACGCCCAGCGACAGGCCCATGGTGATCGACAGGTCGGCGGTCGGCACGACGCGCATGTAGTCCTTCATGCCCAGCGCCGGACCGACGGAGTGCCAGATCGCCGGGATCAGGTCGACCGGCAGCAGGTCCATCGCGTTCATCAGGAAGATCCAGACGAACACCGTCAGCGCGAGCGGCGCCACGAGCTTGCGGCTGGTGGCGTTGTGCACGATGCCCTTGGCCTGGGCATCCACCATCTCGACCAGGACCTCGACGGCAGCCTGGAAGCGGCCGGGCACGCCCGAGGTCGCCTTGCGTGCAGCCAGCCAGAGCAGCCAGCAGCCGAGCACGCCGAGCGTGACGGAGAAGAACAGCGAATCGAGGTTGATGATCGAGAAATCGACCACCGCCGACTGCTTGCCGGTCTGCAGATGATGCAGGTGGTGGACGATGTACTCACCGGCGGTGGGCGCGTGCGCTGTGCCTTCTGCTGCCATGTTTGTCTGCTCGAACGTTTTCGTTGACTCAGCGGGCGCGCCACAGCAGCGCCACCCAGTTCACCTTGATGCACACCACCATCGTGATCAGCAGGGCGGGCCAACTCAGATCCGGCACCACCCTTGCGGCGATCACGAGCATGGCAATGGCCACCCCGATCTTCAGCATCTCCCAGAACAGGAACCCCGCGGCCGCAGCCACCGGGGAGCCCGCCCCTCGCGTCATTCCGCGCGCCAGCAAGGCACCCGGCACCACCACAGCGGCCGCGCCATACAGCGCCGACCAGGCTGCCCCGCTGCGCTGGGTGAGGAACCATGTGACGGCCCAGCACACCAACCCCGCTACGGCCTGAGCCGCAACGACCCGCCAGGGCGAGACCTGGGGGATGGAAGCCCTCAAGGCCTGTGCTTCTTCGCGAGACAGTGTCTTGAACGGCGGATCCGATGCCTCATCTGCAGCGTTGGCGTGTCGCGCACCGTGGTCGATCGTGTCGGTCATGGTGCTCGGTTACGTCCGCTTGCAGCAAAGCCTTGGAATTATACGTGGTAACCCGGTCATTTCGACCGACCCCCGGTTCCGCTGGGTCTTGCTGCCGCCGCGCAAGGGTGAGCGCGGTACTGCCGACATGATGCGACGCGATGTTCGGGCGTTTGCCTTACAACACGCTTTTCGGGCGGTCCGGCCCGACAATGCGAAGCCTTTGCGTCTTGCCCATACCACCATGCGTCTGCTGCGCACTCTGCTCGCGTTCCTGCCTCTCGCGCTGACGCTGCCGTCATGGGCGTTGCCGCGCGCGGTGGTCAGCACCGAGCAGGTGCGGGCCGAACTGGTCGCCCACGCCCCCCAGGGCATCGCACCCGGCCAGACCGTGTGGCTGGGCCTGGCCATCGACCATGCGCCGCACTGGCACACCTATTGGAAGAACCCGGGCGATTCAGGCTTGCCGACCACGCTGCAGTGGACCTTGCCCGAGGGCTTCAAGGCTGGCGACATCGAGTGGCCGACTCCGAGCCGCCTGCCGATCGGGCCATTGGTCAACTACGGCTATGAGGGCCGCCTGGTGCTGCCGGTGCGCGTGCAGGTGCCGACGGACTTCGCGGCAGACAACCTGCCGGTGAAGCTTCGTGCCGACTGGCTGGTGTGCAAGGACGTGTGCATTCCGGAATCGGGCGAGTTCGCACTCGACATCCCGGCGCGCGCCGCCTGGTCGGCACAGGCCGCGGCCTTCGAGGCGGCGTTCGCGGCACGGCCCGGGCCGCTGAACGACGCGAAGGCGACGGCGAAGGTCGGGCCCGACGGGCTGACACTCGACATCACCGGCCTGCCTGCCGGCTGGATCGGGAAGGCGATCGACTTCTTCCCGGAAGCGCCCGGCGTGCTCGACAACGCCGCCCCGCGCCCGGCGACCTGGGACGGCCAGCGCTGGACCGTGCGCGTGCCGCTGTCGGACCAGCGCATCGACGGTCCGGCGCGTATGGATGCCGTGCTGGTTCCCGCCGGCACGACGGTTGGCGGCCGCATCGGTTTCGACATTGCGGGCACCTGGCCTGCCGTCGGCGCGACGCCTC
Source organism: uncultured Piscinibacter sp. (assembly GCF_937952055.1). Taxonomy (GTDB): domain Bacteria; phylum Pseudomonadota; class Gammaproteobacteria; order Burkholderiales; family Burkholderiaceae_C; genus Piscinibacter. The sequence goes on along the minus strand of NZ_CALFYO010000010.1, from coordinate 78,108 downwards.
GGCCCGTGTCGGCTGCCGAGCCGCCAGCTGCCCCGGCACCGACGCTCGGCCTGGCCGCGGCGCTGCTCTTCGCGCTGGTCGGCGGCGCCATCCTCAACCTGATGCCTTGCGTGTTCCCGGTGCTGTCGCTGAAGGTGCTGGGATTCGCCGGACATGCCGATGACCGTCGCGCGCTGGCCCTCGGCGGCATGGCCTACACGGCAGGCGTGGTGCTGTCCTTCGTCGCGCTGGCCGCGCTGCTGCTCGTGCTGCGTGCCGGCGGCGAACAGCTCGGATGGGGCTTCCAGTTGCAGTCGCCGGCGGTGATCGCCGTGCTGGCCGCGCTGTTCACGCTGATCGGCCTGAACCTGGCCGGCGTGTTCCAGTTCGGCTCGGTACTGCCCAGCGGCCTGGCGTCGCTGCGCGCCAGACATCCGCTGGTCGACTCCCTGCTCACCGGCGTGCTCGCCGTGGCGGTGGCTTCGCCCTGCACGGCACCGTTCATGGGTGCGTCGCTGGGCCTCGCCATGACGCTGCCGGCCGCGCAGGCCCTGACGGTGTTCGCCGCGCTCGGTCTGGGCATGGCACTGCCCTACCTGGCCGCCAGCCTGTGGCCCGGCCTGGCTCGGCTGCTGCCCCGACCCGGCAACTGGATGGCACGCTTCAAGGTGCTGATGGCATTCCCGATGTTCGCCACCGTGATCTGGCTGGTCTGGGTGATCGGGCAGCAGACCGGCATCGACGGTGCCGCTGCGCTGCTCGCCACCTTGCTGGCGCTGGCGTTCATCGCCTGGGCAATGGGCACGCCGGGCTTCGGCGGCATGGCACGCGCGGTGTTCGGCGCCGTCGGGCTGCTCGGCCTGGCGCTTGCGCTGTCCTGGATGCTGCCCACGTTCCAGGCCTCCGCCTCGACGGCGACGCCGCCGCGCAGCGGCGAGGCCGGCACGGCCTGGGAGCCGTGGAGCGAGCAGCGCGTCGCCGAATTGCGCGCGGCCGGCAAGCCGGTGTTCGTCGACTTCACCGCCGCCTGGTGCGTGACCTGCCAGTACAACAAGCGCAGTACGCTGGCGGATGCCGGCGTGATGGCCGACTTCGCCGCGCGCGGCGTGGTGCTGATGCGCGCCGACTGGACGCGCCGCGACGCCGCCATCACCGCCGCGCTGGCGGGTTTCGGCCGCAGCGGCGTGCCGGTCTACGCGCTCTACGGCATCGACGGCGGGCCGCCGCAGCTCCTCAGCGAGATCCTCAGCGTGCGCGAGGTACGCGACGCTCTGGCACGACTCTGAACCCCACCGACCTTGTCCGTACGAAAGGAGCCCTCGATGAACCCGATCGCCCGTCTCGCCATGCTCGCGGCCGCGCTGTGCACGTCGGCTTCCGTGTTCGCCGCCGCCGTGGTGGGCCAGCCCGCCCCGGCCTTCAGTGCCGTCGACACCGCCGGCAAATCCGTCTCGCTGGCCGACTTCAAGGGCAAGACGGTGGTGCTCGAATGGGTCAACCCCGGCTGCCCGTACGTCAGAAAGCACTACGACAGCGCCAACATGCCTGCGACGCAGAAGAGCGCCATCGCCAAGGGCGCGGTGTGGCTGGCGATCAACTCCACGCACACCGGTGCGAGCGACTACCTGGCGCCGGCGGCGCTGGCCGGCTGGATGAGGGACAAGGGCGCCTCGCCCACGGCCACGCTGATGGATGCCGACGGCAAGGTCGGCCGCGCCTACGGCGCGCGCACCACGCCGCACATGTACGTGATCGATCCCAGGGGCACGCTGGTCTATGTCGGCGCGATCGACAGCAAGCCGACGGCCAATCCGGCCGACATCAAGACGGCCACCAACCACGTCAACGCGGCACTGGCCGAGGTGCTGGCTGGCAAGCCGGTGAGCCAGCCGGTCACCCAGGCCTATGGTTGCTCGGTGAAGTACGGCGACTGAGCCCGGCGCTCAGGTCGCGAAGTTGACCGGCAGCCCCGGCACGTCGACGTCCAACGCGAGCACGCAGCCGGCGAACGGCTGCTCGGCCAGTTCGTCCGCCGGTCGCTTCTCGCGCGCGGTGGTGACGTACACCGTCTTCTGGTCGGCCCCGCCGAAGCAGGGCATGGTGGGGCAGCGCACCGGCAGGCGCACCTCGCGCAGCACCTCGCCGGTGGGGGCCAGGCGCAGCAGGCGCTGGCCCTCGAACATGGCCACCCAGTAGCAGCCCTCGGCATCGACGGCGGCGCCATCGGGCCGGCCGCCGTAACTCTCCAGCGTCTGGCCGTTCTGCCTGGGCGGGAAGCTCGCGAACACACGCTGGCGGCTCAGCGCCCCGCTGGCTGGCTCGAAGTCGAAGGCGTAGATGGTGTGCGCCTTGGTGTCGGTCCAGTACATCGTGCGGCCGTCCGGGCTCCAGGCCAGGCCGTTGGCCACGGTGACGCCGCCGGCGCGCTGCGCCAGCTTGCCGCCCGTCCAGCAGTGCAGCGTCGCCTTCGCCGCGTCGCGCGGCTCGTAGATCGTGCCGACCCAGAAACGGCCCTGCGGGTCGCACTTGCCGTCGTTGAAGCGCTGCTGCGCCGGCTCGTAGGGAGGCTCGGCGAGCAGCGTGCGCGCACCGCTGGCGGGGTCGAAGCACCACAGGCCGTCGCGCATCGCCAGCAGCAGCCGGCCATCGACCCGCGGCGCGCAGCTGCCCGGCTCGGTGTCGAAGTCCCAGTGCACGAGCGAACCGCTCGCGGGTTCGAAGCGCTGCAGGCGGCGCCCGGGGATGTCGCAGTAGTACAGCGCCTGCTCGCGCGGATGCCAGAACGGCGACTCGCCCAGCAGCGACGCTGCCGCGACGGCGACGCGCAGCTCGCCGCTCATACCACCGCCACGTCGATCTGCATCCAGGCGCTGGTGCTCTCTCCCGGCGCCACGCTGCGCAGGCCGTGTGCGAGCGGATCGGCCATGTGGATGGCATTGCTCACGTGGCTGACCGGCTCGACGCAGAAGTAGTCCTTGTGCTGCGGCGTGTAGACGACGAGGCGATCGAGCGATGAACTCAGCTGCAGCGAGAAGCGCTCGTCGCGGATGCGCGCGGCGCCGCGCCAGCCATCGAAGCAGTTGTCGAAATCGAGGTGAGACACGTCGCTGTCGATGCCCGGCTGCGCGACCTTGCGCACCGGCAACTGCGCGGCGTCGTTGTCCCAGCGGTCGGACAGCTCGATGTGCAGTCGGCTGCGCGCGCGCTTCGGGAAGTAGGGGTGCCAGCCCAGGCCGACCGGCTGCGCGACGTCGGCGAGGTTGGTGACGATCATCTCGACATGCATCGCCTGCGGCGTGAGCGTGAAGTACTGGGTGGCTTCGAAGGCGAAGGGCCAGTCGGCGTCGGCCCGGTGGCGATAGCGCAGCACCACCTCGACCGCGCTCGACGACACCAGCTCCCAGGGGCGCTGCCAGCCCACGCCGTGCACCGAGTGCACGCTGTCGCCGAAATTCGGCCGCGTGGCGTGGTCGTGTCCCTTCCAGCGGAACCGGCAGTAGCCGACGCGGTTCGAGTAGGGCACCAGCGGGTAGCTGGCCGACAGGCGCGACGTGGCCAGGTCCACCGGCTCGCTGCTGCGCAGCACGGGCGTGTCACGATGCCAGAAGCCGGTGATGCAACCACCGAGGTCGGCGCGCAACGCCAGGCGCAACGCGCCGGCATGGAGTTCGAAGCTGTGGGCGGTGGAGGCGTGTGCGGTCATGCACCGATGCTACGCCGGTACCGGCGTGAAACCGGACGGCCGGCTCCGCTCAGTAACCCTTGGTCCCCGAGGACACCGAGTGCACGTGTTCGCTGCCCGGCGTGCGCAGCGCGGCGATCGCCGAGCGCGCGCCCTGCATGAACAGGCCGAGGTCGGAGCCGACCGCCACGTAATCGAATCCCGCTGCACGGTACTGCGCCACCGCCTCGGGGTCGCCGCCGATCGTGCCCACCGGCTTGCCGACCGCCTTGCAGCGCAGCACCGCCTGGGCCATCAGGTCCATCACCGCCGGGTGGGTCAGGCCGCCGACATGGCCCATCGAGGCCGACAGGTCCGCCGGCCCGATGAACAGGCCGTCCACGCCGTCGACCGCGGCGATGTCCTCGAGTTGCCGCACCGCCTGCACCGTCTCGAGCTGAACGATCACGCCGATCTGCTTGTTGGCCGTGGCGAAGTAGTTCGGCACCGTGCCGAAACGGTTGGCGCGGCTCATGCCGGCCATGCCACGCACGCCCTGCGGCGGGTAGCGCGTCGCCGCCACGGCGCGTTCCGCCTCGACGGGGTTCTGCACGAAGGGGAACATCACCGTGGTCGCGCCGGCGTCGAGCACGCGCTTGACCGTCACCGCATCGTTCCAGGGCACGCGCACGATCGGCACCAGCTTGGTGGCCGACAGTGCCTGCAGCAGCTGCACCACCTCCATCACGTCCAGCGGCGAATGCTCCATGTCGATCACGCCCCAGTCGAAGCCGGCGTGGCCGGTGGCCTCGGCGAGCAACGGGCTGGCGGACATGATCCAAGTGCCCACCGGTGGGTGGGACCCGGCAGCCTTGAGCAGGTGCCTGAACGGATTCATGGCGGACTCCTTGGTGATTCGGTATCAGTAGCGGCTCATGCTGTCCGAGAGATCGGCAAGCAGGTAGTGTGCGCCGGGAATGGGATTGAAGTAATAAGGCGCCGTCTCGACGAAGCCGAGCGCGGCGTAGAGTTCGCGCGCCGCCTCCATGTCGTCCAGCGTATCCAGCAGCATCACCGAGTAGCCGACGCGCCGCGCCTCGTCCATCAGCGCCTCGGCGAGCCGCCGGCCGAGGCCGAAGCGGCGGAACGCAGGACGGACATAAAGGCGCTTCATCTCGCACGCATTGGCATGGTCGACGTCGTGCAGCGCGCGGAAGCCGCCGCAGCCCGCCACCTCGCCATCGACCAGCGCCAGCAGCAGCTGGCCGGCCGGGGCGGCGTACTCACCGGGCAGGGCGGCCAGTTCGGCCTCGAAGTTCTGAAAGCACAGGTCGACGCCGAGGCCGTCGGCGTACTCGCGGAAGATGCCGCGCGTCGCGTCGATCGCCTCGGCCGTGTCGGGCACGACCAGGCGGATGTCGGGGGCGAGGCCGGCGCTCATCGGCATCGCCTCAATCGCCCAGGCTGACCAGCCAGGCCACCGCCGCACCGCACAGCGCGGCCAGGACGAGGGCAAGACTTCGCGTGACGTGCGTGTCGGCAGAGGCCGGCACGCCGGCCGGCAGCGACTTGTCACCGAAGATCATCGGCGCGACCAGATCCCGACCGAGCCGCGCGCGGTAGACACCGATCGCGACGACGTGCAGGGCCACCAGCGTGAGGATCAGCCACTGCCCCCAGGTCTTGTGCCAGGAGGTCAGCGTGCTGCTGACGGCACCGGAGACGAAGCGGATCAAGGGGCCGGTGTTGGCGATCTCGTCGTCCGCGAAGAGCCCGGTGCCGACCTGCGCCACCAGGACGAGCAGCAGCGCGAGCACCGACAGCGCGCCCAGCGGGCTGTGGCCCACCTCGTGGTGCTCGTCGGCACGGCTGGCGCCCTTCAGGTAGCGCAGCAGTGCCGCCGGCGCATAGAGAAAGCTCGCAAAGCGCGACCAGCGTCCGCCGACCAGGCCCCAGAGCAGGCGAAAGGCGAGCAGCGTGAAAACCACGTAGCCGAAGCGGAAGTGCCACACCATCGCGTTGCCGCCGAGTTTCGCGCTCGTCACCGAGCCGATCACGCACAGCGCCAGCAGCCAGTGGAACAGTCGGGTGGGCAGGTCCCACACCCGCACGCGGACTGTCTCGGGAATCATGCCATCGTCATCGTCGCCACGTTGCAGGGCCGACGATAACCGCAGTCGGCCATGGCGCAACAGGGTGAGCGCAATCGGTGATTCTCGGGAATGATCTCGCCGCAGTCCACGTACACGCTTCGGTGCCCGCCTGCCGAACCCGTGGCGGCGCCAGTCCCGACCATCGAATACCCAGGAGAACCTGCATGAACCGTCCGCTCCCGTCGATCCTGCTCGCCGCCGTCGCACTGTCCGGCCTGGCCACTGCCCTGCCGGCAGCTGCGCAGTTTGCCAAGCCGGAGGATGCGATCAAGTACCGCAAGGCCGCCATGACGGTGATGGCGGCGCACTTCGGTCGCGTGGCCGCGATGGCCAACGGAAAGGCACCGTTCGATGCCAAGGTCGCCGCCGACAATGCCGAGATCGCCACCTCGATGGCTCAGCTGCCCTTCGCCGGCTTCGTCGACGGGTCCGACAAGGGCGACACCAAGGCCAAGCCGGAAATCTGGGCCGAGATGGACAAGTTCCGCGCCGGCGCGACGAAGATGCAAGAGGCGATGGCCAAGCTCAACGCCGCGGCCAAGGGCGGCAGCTTCGACGCCGTCAAGGCGGCGACGGGCGATGTCGGCAAGTCCTGCAAGGGCTGCCACGACAACTACCGCAAGGAGTGATGCACCGGGCGGCGCAGGCCGGCTGCGCCGCCGACTTCACCCGTGCGCCAGCACGCGGGCGAACACCTCGCTGTCGACGTTGCCGCCGCTCAGGCTCAAGCCGATGCGGCGGCCCGACCAGCGGCCGCGCTGCTGCAGCAGCGCCGCCAGCGCAGCAGCGCCGGCGCCTTCGGCGACATTGTGCGTGTCGGTGAACAGCGCACGCATCGCCGCGGCCACCTCTTCGTCATCGACCGAGACGACTTCATCGACTTCGCGCCGGATGATGTCCAGCGCCTGCGGCTCGGGGACACGGCAGGCCAGACCGTCGGCCAGTTGCGTGCTCACCGGCGCCTCGATCGGCCGACCGGCCTCGAACGACAGGCGGTAGGCCGGCGCATCCGCTGACACCACACCGATGATGCGCGTGGCCGCACCGCAGGCCGCGCGCGCCGCGGCGCAGGCGCAGATGCCGGAGCCGAGGCCGATGGGCACGAACACCGCCTCAGGGACCTCACCGCGCGCGAAGCTCTCGAAGAACTCCATCCAGTACGTGGCCACGCCGCGCACCAGGTCGTCGTGGAAGGACGGCACCATGTGCGCGCCGCGCTCGGCCGCCAGGTCGATGGCCCGTTCGCGTGCCGCCTGGAAGTCGTCGCCGTGCTCGATCAGTTCGGCACCGAGGGCGCGCATGGCGGCGTTCTTCTCGACCGAATTGCCGCGCGGCACGACGATGGTGACGGCCAGGCCGTGGCGCGCCGCGGCAAAGGCAATCGACTGGCCATGGTTGCCTCGCGTGGCACTCATCACCGCACGCGCGGCGGGCTCTCGGCGGGTCAGCGCGTCCATGTAGACGAGGCCACCTCGCACCTTGAAGGCGCCCACGGGGGTGTGGTTCTCGTGCTTCACCCACACCTGCGCACCGCAGCGTCCATCGAGCAGCGGCCAGCGCTGCTGCGGCGTCGGCGGCATCACCGTGCGCACCAGCGCCATCGCCGACTGCAGGCTGGCGAGGTCGGGCAGGCTCATGCCGGGTCTCCGCAGCGCCTCATGCGCCGGCTTCCAGGCGGACACGCCCAAGCGGCGTGCTGAGCGTGGCGGCGAGGCCCGCACCCGTGGCGACGCCGGTCGGCAGGCGCTGCCTCGCCGCCTCGGGCAGGGCGCCCACGCTCAGCGACTCCAGCCGGAGGGGACTGGCGGCCAGCGCTTCGGCCGGATGCGTGTCGCCCCACTCGATCAGTGTCGGCAGCGAGCCATCGAACAAGCGTGCGCCGTCGGATCGCACGGCGATGCGCCAGCGCAGCAGGCCGCGCGGCGTGTCCCGCTCGGCCGCCAGCACCTCGCCGCGCTCGACGCCTGCCGCCGCCAGCGCCGCGCACTCGCCTGCCACGTCGTCGCAGCGCGCCACCCAGTGGATCAGGCGAGGCCCTGCAGCGAGCACCGCGCGCAGTGCCGGGTCGTCGAGGTCGAACCAACGCCGCCGCGCCGGCGGCGGCGCCTGCGGGTCGACGGCGATGATCTCCAGATAACTGCGCGGAAACCCTCCTGAACCGATCGCCAGCAGCAGGTTGTGCGTGCCCATCAGCGCGTGTTGGCCTCCCGGGCCGGGCCGCACCCCCAGCGTGGCCGCGCACCAGGCAGCGCCCTGCTCCAGCGTGGCCGCGCCGACCACCAGGTGATCGACCTGCCAGCTCACAGCATGACCTGCCCACCCACGACGATCACGCTGTCGCCGCCGACCCAGACGTCGTCGCCGACCTGCTCGACGAACACGCGCCCGTCACGGCCGAGCGCCGTGCCCTGCGCGGCGACGTAGCGCGGCGGCGCCAGGCCGGTGCCGATCAGCCATTGCGCCAGGCCGGCGTTGAGGCTGCCGGTGACCGGATCCTCCGGCACGCCCAGGGTCGGCACGAAGGCGCGCACCTCGAACTGCGCGTCGTGGCCGGTCGGGCAAGGTGCGACCACGCCGAGCTTGAGGCCACGCATGGCGGCGAAGTCCGGCTGCAGCGCCAGCACCTCGTCGCGCGCACCGAGCATCACCGCCACCCAGCCCGGGCCGTTGTCCACCCAGTTCGAGGCGCGCATCGCATCGCGCGGAATCTTCAGGCTGCGCGCGGCATGTTCCAGCGTCGCCGCGTCGACCGCGCCGCTGCGGCGCAGCGGCGGCGCCGCGAAGGCCAGGCGCGAACCGTCGCGGCGGATGCGCACCAGGCCCACACCGCACTCCTGCACCACCGCCCCGCTGCTGCGCGCGCGGCCCCCTGCGGCCAGCCAGGCGTGGCAGGAGCCGAGCGTCGGGTGGCCGGCGAAAGGCAGCTCGCCGCCGGGGGTGAAGATGCGCACGCGGTAGTCCGCGTCCGGCGTGGTGGGCGGCAGCAGGAAGGTGGTCTCGCTGAGGTTGGTCCAGCGCGCGAAGGCGGCCATCTGCGCGTCGGACAGTCCTTCCGCGTCGTGCACCACGGCCAGCGCGTTGCCCTTCAGCGGCGCGGCGGTGAAGACGTCGAGCTGGGTGAATCGGCGGGTCGTGCTCATGTGTTCTCCTTCAGCATCTGCGCCAGCATCGCGACGCCACGATCGATCTCCTGCGGCGGCACGGTGACGAAGCTCAGGCGCAGCGTGTTCGCCTGGGCATGGTCGGCGAAGAAGGCCGCGCCGGGCACGTAGGCCATGCCGCGCTCGACCGCCTTCGGCAGCAGCGCGGTCGCGTCCATGCCGTCCGGCAGCTCGACCCAGAAGAACATGCCGCCGGTGGGCACGTTCCAGCGGCAGCCGGCGGGCATGTGGCGTTCCAGCGCGGCGCGCATCGCGTCGCGGTGGCTCCTGTAACGCGCCCGCACCGTCGGCACATGCGTGCGCAGGAAGCCCTCGCGGATCACCTCGTGCACCACCCGCTGGTTGAAGCCCGGAGTGTGCAGGTCGGCCGCCTGCTTGGCCTGCAGCAGCTTGGGGAAGAGCGCCTTCGGCGCGATCACGTAGCCCAGGCGCAGCCCGGGCGCGAGCACCTTCGAGAAGGAGCCGAGGTAGACGGTGCATTCGGGCCATTGCGTGGCCAGCGGTGGCGGCGGCTCGGCGTCGAACCAGAGATCGCCGTAGGGGTTGTCCTCGACGATCGGCAGGCCCAGCGCCTGCGCCTGCGCCGACAGCGCGATGCGACGTGCCGCGCTCATGCAGCGCCCGCTCGGGTTCTGGAAGTTCGGCAGCAGGTAGAGGAAGCGTGCGCCGCGCGCCGCCTGCAGCGCCTCGGGCAGCGGGCCGTCGTCGTCGCACTCGACCGAGACCACCTCCGGCTCGTAGGGCGCGAAGGCCTGCAGCGCCCCCAGGTAGGTGGGCCGCTCGACCGCGACGCCGCTGCCAGCATCGAGCAGCACCTTGCCGACCAGGTCCAAGCCCTGCTGCGAGCCGGTGGTGATCAGCACCTGCGACGCATCGGCGGCGAGGCCGCGCGAAGCCATCTCCGCCGCCACCCACTCGCGCAGCGGGGCGAAGCCCTCGCTGGCGGCGTACTGCAGAGCCTCCTTCGGCGTGTCGCGCAGCACGCGCTCGCAGGCCGCGCGCATCGCCTCGACCGGAAAGCTCTCCGGAGAGGGCAGCCCACCGGCCAGCGAGACGATGCCCGGGCGCTCGGTGACCTTCAGGATCTCGCGGATGATGGAGGGGTTCATGCGCTCGGCGCGCCTTGCCAGCTGGAAGCTCATGCCTGTCTTTCGAGGGGGGCGAGAGAGGCGGGGCGGTGCGTCGGCAAGCGTTTGCCGACGAACACGGTGGCGATCACCGCCAGCGCGAAGGCCACCGTCAGGATGTCGAGACGCTCGCCGAGCAGCGGCACAGCGAACAGCAGGCTAAGGAAGGGCTGCACCAGCTGTACCTGGCTGACGCGCACCGTGCCGCCCAGTGCCAGGCCGCGGTACCAGGCGAAGAAGCCCAGCCACATCGAGAACAGCGTGACGTAGCCGAACGCCGCCCACGAGGCGGCACGGGCCGGCTGTGCGGGCCACGCCAGCACGGCCAGCGGCAGCGTCACCGGCAGGCTCAGCACCAGCACCCAGCAGATCACTCGCTCGGCCGGCATCTGTGCCGACAGGCGCGCCCCGGCCACGTAGCCGGTCGCGGCGCTGGCCACCGCACCGATGAGCAGCGCGTCGGCCATCGTGAGCTGCCCGCTGCCGCGCAGCAGCGCGAAACCGACCACCAGCGTGCAGCCGGCGCTTGCGCACAGCCAGAAACCGGCCGACGGCCGCTGGCGGAACCACAGCGCCGCCGCCAGCGCGGTGGCCAGCGGCAGCAGGCCGGTGACCACCGCGGCGTGCATCGAATCGACGTGGCGCAGCGCCAGCGCCAGGAAGAGCGGAAAGCCCACCACGGTGCCGAGCGCCGAGACGGCGAAGGCCGAGAGCTGCCTGGCACGGGGCCGCGGTGCGCGCGTCGCGAGCAGCCAGACCGCGCTGAACAGCCCGGCCAGCGCGGCGCGACCGACGGTGACGAACAGCGGCGGCAACTGCGGGTCGTCGGCCGGGCCGACGGCCAGGCGCGTCATCGGCAGCGTCATCGCGAAGATGACCACACCGAGCAGGCCGAGCCAGAGTCCACGCGCCTCGTCGCGCGGCGAGGTGGTCGCGTTCATGCGGCCAGCAGCCACAGCGCGGTGGCCAGCAGGACGGCGGCCATCACGCGGTTGAAGACCACCAGCCGCCGGCCCCGCGCCAGCCAGCTGCGCAGCAGCGAGCCGACCAGCGCGTAGGCGAAATTGCTCGTGAAGGCGAAGCCCACCATCACCACGCAGACGATGGCCAGCCGCTCGCCCGGGTTGGTCGACGGCAGGCTGCCCGCGCTCGTCACCCAGCCGGCGGCCAGCGCCAGCGCCAGCATCCAGGCCTTGATGTTGAGGAACTGCAGCCCCACGCCCTGCCAGAAGCCGACGGCCAGTTGCGCCGGGTCGGCCTCCCCGAGCCGGCGCACCCCCGTCAGCTTCCAGGCCAGCCAGACCAGGTAGGCGATGCCGCCGAACTTGACCGCCAGGCGCAGCGCCGGCGCGGCCAGCACGAGCGCCGCGAGTCCCAGGCCGCACAGCAGCATCAGCAGCGTCCAGCCAGCCGGCACGGCAACGATGAAAGGCAGCGCACGCCGCAGGCCGAGGTTGGCGCCAAGCGCGGTGGACAGCGTCGTGTTCGGCCCCGGCGTGAAGCTCATGGCCGTCGCGAAGCTCATCAGGGCGGCGAGTTCTTCAGCAGACATGTCGCCAGTCTAGAGCCGGCACCAACACAGTAGCAGTACACTTTCGGTGACCTGACTTTTCACTGTACTGGTCCGGACACCAGCACAAGCCATGCTCGACCTTGCTGCCGATACGACGGCGCTGCCCGGCGCCGGCCGCCTTTCGCGTCAGGCGGACAGCACGCTGACCGAGCAGCTCGCCGCCCGCTTTGCCGAGCGCATCCGCGCGCGGCTGCTCGCCCCGGGGGCCAGACTGCCCTCGGTGCGCGAATGCGCGCGACGCCATGAGGTGAGCCCGACCACGGTGGTTGCGGCCTACGACCAGTTGCTCGCGCAGGGCCTCGTGGAGGCTCGCGCCCAACGCGGCTTCTATGTGCGCGCGCCGCTGGGCGAAGCGCCCGTCGGCGCGGCCCGTGCCACGCCACTGCCGCGCTCGCCAGTGCCGATCAGCGCGACGACGCTGATCCGTGGCATGTTCCAGCCGCCCGGCGCGCAGCCGATGCCGGGCCTGGGCACCCTGCCGGCCGAGTGGCTGGATCCGTCATTGCTCGCCGGCGCGATGCGCAAAGTGAGCGCTCAGCTCGGCCGCACGGCGCTGCTGTATGGCGAGCCGGCCGGCGAGCAGCGCCTGCGCCGGGTGCTGGCCACGCGCCTGTCCGACCATGGCATCGCGGCGACGGCCGAGCAGATCGTCACCACCGTGGGCGCTACCCATGCCCTGGACGTCGTCACCCGCACCCTGCTCAAGCCAGGCGACACCGTGCTGGTCGACGAGCCCGGCTGGTCGATCGAATACGCGCGGCTGGCGGCGCTGGGCTTGCACGTGCTGCCGGTGCCGCGCGGCCCGGAAGGCCCGGACCTGGCGGCCATGCAGCGGCTCATCGAGGCGCAACCGGCGGGCGCGAAGCCGCGCCTGTACGTCACCGTCTCGGTGCTGCACAACCCGACCGGCGCCTCGATCAGCCTGCAGTCGGCGCACAAGGTTCTGCAGCTCGCGCAGTTGCACGACTTCGCCATCGTGGAAGACGACACCTACGCCCACCTCGCGCCGCCGCACCTGCCGCGGCTGGCGGCGCTGGATGCTCTGGAGCGCACCATCTACGTCTCGGGCTTCTCGAAGATCCTCACACCGAGCTGGCGTGTTGGCTACATCGCCGCGCCGGCCCGGCTGGTCGACCGCCTGATCGACACCAAGCTGCTCTCCACATTGACCACACCGTCGATGACAGAGCTGGCGCTCGCTCACTGTCTGGAGCAGGGATTGCTGCGCCGCCATGCCGAGCGCGTGCAACGCCTGCTGGACGCGGCGCGCGGGCGTGTGGTGGAACTTGCGCGTGCCCACGGGTGCCGCTTCGTGGCCGAGCCGCGCGGGCTGTTCGGCTGGGTGGATGTGGGCGTCGACACCGAGCGGCTGGCCCAGCTGATGCACGACGACGGCTGGCTGATCGCGCCCGGGGCCCTGTTCCACGCCACCCACCGCCCCACACGATTGATGAGAATCAACTTCGCCACGACCCAGGAGGCGCGCTTCTGGCAGGCGCTGCAGCACGCCCGGTCGTCGCTGCGGCCCCTTTCGTGACCAAGCGTAACGAGAGAGAATGGCATGGTGATGAACAGCGAATTGTTCCAGCCCACGCTGCCCCTCGGCGAGGCGGAGTTGATGCGCGCGAGCGCCTACCAGCGCTACCTCGACGAGTTGCGCACCGAAGAGGGCGGCATCAGCACGCGCATCTCGCAACTCAGCCCCTCGTTGAAGGCCGACCTGCTGCGCTTCGGCGAGGATGGCGGCGCCTCCGAGGTGGTCGAGGTGATGGCGGCCTGCATCCGCCACGGCAAGCGGGTGACCATTCACATCCAGAGCGGCGAGCGCGTCGTGCCGCTGACGGTGTTTGCCCAGGAGCGACTGGTGCACTGCCCGGTGCCGCCGGAAGAGCTGGTCGGCAAGCCGCTGCTCGACCTGCGCGTGATGCACGTCGAGCCGGCACTGCTGCACCCCCCCGGCGAGCGCGATTCGGCCATGGTCGGCGCCGAGCAGGCGCACTACCCGCTGGCGCCCCTGCTCTGGGATCTGGCAATGCGCGGGCTGCGCCGCGAACTGCTGCCCGAGATTGCCGGTCCGGCCGTCTATCGCGTCGCGCCGGGCCTGGACGTCAACGCACTGCGGGCCAGCGGGGCCGTCATGGCAGCAATCCAGCGCCTCGCGCGGCAGAGCGCGTCGCTGCGCGAGATCTCCGACTGGCCGGGCATGGACCGCGAACGCGCTACGCGCCTGCTCAATGCCCTGTACCTGCAGTCCGGCCTGATCGTCAGCCGCTCACACCCGGATGCGGTGCGAGACGGCTGGTTCTGAGCCTTCCGGCATCCGCTAGCGGGCGCCGAGCTCCTCCCAGCGCTCCAGCGCCGCCATCAGTTCGTCGTCGATCTGCGCGTGACGCCGGTGCGCCTGCGCCATGCCCTGCGGGTCGCGCGCGTAGGCGTCGGGGTCGGCAAGCCGTTCGTTCAGCGCCTTCTGCTCCGCCTCGAGCGCCTCGATGCGCCCGGGCAATTCATCGAGTTCGCGCTGTTCCTTGTAGCTGAGCTTGCGCGGCTTGGCCACCGGCCCGGCGGCCCTGGCCGGTGAGCTCGCAGTCCCGGCACCGACCTTTTCCGCCGGCGCGCTGCGTGCCTCGGTCTGCTCGCGCAAGGCCCGCGAGCGCTCGCGCTGAATCCGCCACTCCTCGTAGCCGCCCTCGTACTCGCGCCACCGGCCCGGCGCGTCGTCACCCTCCCAGGCGATGGTGCTCGTCACCACGTTGTCGAGGAAGCGCCGGTCGTGGCTGACGAGGAACACCGTGCCGGCGTAGTTCTGCAGCAGCTCCTCGAGCAATTCGAGCGTGTCGATGTCGAGGTCGTTGGTCGGCTCGTCGAGCACCAGCACGTTGGCCGGCAGCGCGAACAGGCGGGCCAGCAGCACGCGGTTGCGCTCACCGCCGGACAGCGTGCGCACCGGCGAGTTGGCACGTTCGGGAGAGAACAGGAAGTCGTTCAGGTAGCTCATCACGTGCTTGCGCGCGCCGCCGACTTCGATCCACTCGCTGCCCGGGCTGATGGTGTCGGCCAGCGTCGCGTCGAGGTCGAGAGCGCTGCGCATCTGGTCGAAGTAGGCCACCTCGATGCGCGTGCCCTGGCGCACCGTGCCCGATGTGGGCTTCAGTTCGCCGAGGATGAGCTTGAGCAGCGTCGTCTTGCCCGCGCCGTTCGGGCCGATCAGACCGACCTTGTCGCCGCGCAGGATGGTGGCGCTGAAGCCGTCGACGATGAGCTTGTCGCCGAAGCGCATCGACACGTCCTTCAGCTCCGCGACGATCTTGCCGCTGGGCACGCCGCTGTCCACCTCGAGCTTCACCTGGCCGAGCGACTCGCGCCGTGCCTGGCGCTGCGCACGCAACACCTCGAGGCGCTGGATGCGCGCCACGCTGCGCGTGCGCCGCGCTTCTACGCCCTTGCGGATCCACACCTCCTCCTGCGCGAGCAGCTTGTCGGCGCGCGCGCTGGCCAGCGCCTCGGCGGCGAGCTGCTCCTCTTTGAGCCGCTCGTAGGCGCTGAAATTGCCCGGAAAGCTGCGGATCGTGCCGCGGTCCAGCTCGATGATGCGCGTGACCACGTTGTCGAGGAAGGCCCGGTCGTGCGTGATCAGCATCACCGCACCCTTGAAGCCGCGCAGCAGTTCCTCCAGCCAGGCGATCGAGTCGAGGTCGAGGTGGTTGGTCGGTTCGTCGAGCAGCAGCACGTCGGGCAGGGCGACCAGCGCCTGCGCCAGCGCCACGCGCTTCTTCATGCCGCCGCTGAGTTCGCCGACGACGCGTTCGCCGTCGAGGTGCAGCTGGTGCAGCGTGGTGTCCACGCGCTGCTCCCAGGTCCAGGCGTCGAGCGCCTCGATGCGCGTCTGCAGCGCGTCGAGGTCCACGCCCGGCGCATGCTCCTCGTAAGCCGCGCGCACCGCCTTGGCCTCGGCCACGCCCTCGCTGACCACCTCGAACACCGTCGCCGAGGGGTCGAACACCGGCTCCTGCGGCACGTAGCGGATGCGCAGGCCCTGCGTGACCTGCAGCAGCCCGTCGTCGGGTTTTTCCAGGCCGGCGACGATCTTCAGCAACGACGACTTGCCCGCGCCGTTGCGACCGATCAGGCCGAGCCGCTCGCCGGCTTCGAGCGAGAAGCCGGCGCCGTCGAGCAGGGCGACGTGCCCGAAGGCGAGGTGTGCGTTGGACAGGGAGAGAACGGCCATGGACCGATTGTCGCCGGGCGTAGGATGGCCGCTTCGACCACACCGCCCGCCCGTCCATGCTCGAACGCCGCCCCTGGGTGCCCGCGCCCTGCGAAGACCTCGTGCAGTCCATCGCCGCCGACGCCGCGCAACTCGACGGCGAGGCGGTCTTCCACGAGATCGCCCGCCTCGTCGCCGAGAACCGCCGCATCCACGACGTGCGCGGCATCAACCTCAACCCGGCGAGCAACGTGATGAACCCGCGCGCCGAGGCGATGATGGCCTCGGGCCTGGGTTCGCGCGCCTCGCTCGGCTACCCCGGCGACAAGTACGAGATGGGGCTGCAGGCGATCGAGCGCATCGAGGTGATCTGTGCCGAGCTCGCCGCCGAGGTGTTCGATGCCAGCTACGCCGAGGTGCGCGTCGCCTCCGGCGCGCTGGCCAATCTGTACGTCTTCATGGCGACCTGCCGCCCGGGCGACACGATCATCGCGCCGCCGGCGGAGATCGGCGGCCATGTCACCCATCATGCGGCCGGCGCCGCCGGCCTGTACGGCCTGAAGACCGTGCCCGCGCCCACGCTCGCCGACGGCTACACGGTGGACGTGGCGGGGCTTCGCACGCTCGCGCGCGAGGTGAGGCCGAAGCTCATCACCGCCGGCGGCAGCCTCAACCTGTTCCCGCACCCGGTGGCCGAGATGCGCGCGGTGGCCGACGAGGTCGGCGCCAGGCTGCTGTTCGACGCCGCCCACCTGTCGGGCATGGTCGCCGGCCGCCGCTGGGCGAATCCGCTGGCGCAGGGAGCGCATGCGATGACGATGAGCACCTACAAGAGCCTCGGCGGCCCGCCGGGCGGTCTGATCGTCAGCAACGACGCCGGCCTGGCCGAACGGCTCGACGCCATTGCCTACCCCGGACTCACCGCCAACTTCGATGCCGGCAAGGTGGCGGCGCTGGCGGTCACGCTGGTCGACTGGAAACGTCACGGAAGCGACTATGCGCAGGCCATGTGCGACACCGCGCTGGCGCTCGCCCGCGCGCTGCATCGCGAGGGGCTGCCGGTCCACGCCATCGAGCGGGGTGCCACGACCTCGCACCAGTTCGCCGTCGAGGCTGCGCGCTGGGGCGGCGGCCAGGCGGCGGCGCGGCGCTTGGCGCTGGCCGGCCTGCTCGCCTGCGGCATCGGCCTGCCGATCGCGCCGGTGCCCGGCGACGTCAACGGCCTGCGTCTGGGCGTGCCGGAGATCGTGCGCCTGGGCATGAAGCCCGAGCACATGGACGAACTGGGTTCATTGCTCACCCGGTCGCTGCACGACGACCCCGAACTGATCGCGCCGGAAGTCGAGCGCTTCCGCCAGCGCTTCCGCGAACTGCACTACATCAACTGAGCGGCCGCAGCGCCTTCTCCAGCGCGTCAACGAACATCTTCGCGACGTCGAAGCCGGTCTGGTCGGCGATCTCGCGGAAGCAAGTCGGGCTGGTCACGTTGACCTCGGTGAGGCAGTCGCCGATGACGTCCAGGCCGACCAGCAGCAGTCCGCGTGCCACGAGGACGGGCCCGAGCGTGGAGGCGATCTCGCGGTCGCGCGCGGACAGCGGCTGCGCCACGCCCTTGCCACCGACGGCGAGGTTGCCGCGGATCTCGCTGCCCTGCGGAACGCGCGCCAGGCAATAGGGCACCGGTTCGCCGGCGATCACCAGGATGCGCTTGTCGCCCTGCGCGATCTCCGGCAGGTAGCGCTGCACCATCACCGTGGTCGTGCCGTGGCGGTTCAGGGTCTCGGTGATGCTGCCGAGGTTGAGGCCGTCGGGGCCGACGCGGAAGATGCCCATGCCGCCCATGCCGTCCAGCGGCTTGAGGATGATGTCGCGGTGCTCCGCATGGAAGCGCCGGATCGCCTCGGCGTCGCGCGTCACCAGCGTCGGCCCGATCAGGTCCGGGAACTCGAGGATGGCGAGCTTCTCCGGATGGTCGCGCAGCGCCGCAGGCCGGTTGAACACGCGGGCGCCCTCTCGCTCGGCCTGCTGCAGGAGGTGGGTGGCGTAGAAGTACTCGCTGTCGAAGGGCGGGTCCTTGCGCATCAGCACCGCATCCATATCGGCCAGCGGGCTGGCCGGGACGAACTGCTCGGTGAACCAGTGGCTCGGGTCGCCGCTGAGGGCGATCTGGCGCATCGCCGCGCTGACGGTGCCGCCGCGCTCCCAGACCAGGTCCTTGGGTTCGCACGCGAACAGCTCATGGCCGCGAGCGCCGGCCTCGCGCATCATCGCGTAGGTGCTGTCCTTCTTGATGTTGAACTGTTCCAGCGGGTCGGCGACGAACAGCAGGCGCATGGCGGCATTCCAGGGATTCAGACCGGCCGCCACTGTGGCACAAACCCGCGCAGGTCGCCCTGCGCGGGTCTCATGGCCGGGTGTCGGCGGGCCTCAGGCCGCACGCGGCACGAGCACGCGGCGGGCGTCGACGCTCAACGGGCCGGAGCCCAGCGCGGCCAGCAGGAACAGGCCGCCGGCCACCGACAGGTTCTTCATGAACATCAGCTGCTGCACCATCGCCTGCTGCGCGGGCACGGACCAGAACGCATGGAACAGCAGGCTCGCCGCCAGCGTGAACAGGCCCAGCGCCAGCGCCGCCCAGCGGGCCTGGAAGCCGATCGCGATGGCCAGACCACCGAGCAGTTCGAGCAGGCCGACGATCACCGCCAATGCGGTGGCGAAGGGCAGTCCGCCGCTGGCGATGTAGCCGGCCGTGCCTTCGATGGCGGTGAGCTTGCCGTAGCCGGCAAGGATGAACATCAACGCCAGCAGCACGCGGGCGACGACGACCAGGGGGGTCTTGAAGGAATCAGTCATTTTCAATGCTCCGTGAATGGACTTGTCGATCCGCGTTCGTCGCGGCGTTCTGTGCACGGAAACAACTCTAGGCGCCACTCAGGGCCCCATCGGCAGCCCGCGGATGACGTCATCGTTCTGAAAATTTGACTTGACTCAGCCCTCCAGGGCTCGCAGCACGTCGTAGCAGGCGCCCATGGTGTGGTAGTCGGTCTTGCCGGCGGGGCTCTTCTCGTTGCCGAGCTTCGAGTTGTCGGGCGCGAGGATGCGGTACCAGGCGCCGTGCTCGTGGTCGACGAAGTGCTGCCAGGCGTAGGCCCAGATGCGCTCGTACCACTGCCAGTACGCGTCGTCGCCGCAACGCAGGGCGAGCAGCGCGGCCGCGGCGAAGCTCTCGGCCTGCACCCAGAAGTACTTGTCGCCGTCGCACACCGTGCCGTCGGGGCCGAAGCCATAGACGAGGCCGCCGTGCGTCGCGTCCCAGCCGCGCGCCATCGCGGTGTCGAAGAAATGGCGCGCGCGCGCCACCATCCATGCCGGCCGCTGCGCGCCGGGCAGCCAGCGCTCGAGCTGCATCAGCAGCTTGGCCCACTCGGTCAGGTGACCGGTCTGGTAGCCCCAGGGGCGGAAGATGTCGGTCCTGTCGTCGCGGTTGAAGTCCCAGTCGACCGACCAGCGGCCGTCCGCGCCGATGCGGTAATGCTCCCACACCAGTCCGTCGGCGAGCGACGCCAGCCGGCCGGTGACCGACTCGGCCAGCGTCAGCGCACGCTGCAGGAAGCGCTCGTCGCGTGTCGCCTCGTAGGCGGCCATCATCGCCTCGCAGGAATGCATGTTGGCGTTCTGGCCGCGGTAGGCGCCGAGCTGCCAGTCGGGCGCGGCCTCGTCGGCGTAGAGGCCGTTCGCCGGTTCCCAGAAGCGCCGCTCCATCAATGCGAACGTGGCGTGGAGACCGGCACGTGCCTCGTCCACGCCGGCCATCAGCGCATGCGCATGAGCGAGCAGCACGAAGGCCAGCCCGTAGCAGTGGTGGGTGCCGTCCTGCAGCGTGGCGCGCCCGTCGTGCCAGTCGATCTGCCACGCGTAGCCGCCCTGCGGCTGCGCGTGGGCGCGCTGCAGGAACGCCAGGCCGTGGCGTGCCGCGGCCTGGTATCCGGCACCGCCGAAGCGGCGGAAGGCCATCGCATGGTTGAAGACGAAGCGAGCGCTGCTGACGAGGTGGCGTGTGCGGCGGTCGTAGACCGTGCCGTCGTCCTTGAAGAAGTGGAAGAAGCCCCCGGACGGATCGAGGCAGCGGCCGTCGTAGAAGGCCAGCGTGTGGCGGACATGGCCGAGCAGGAACTCGGGCGAACGAAAGTCGGGCATGGTCGCGGCAGTCTACGGCCGTGCCGTCAGCGCCTCCAGGCGTGCACCCCCCAGGCCAGCGCGCCCGCCACCACGCCCCAGAAGGCCGAGCCGACGCCGAACAATGTCACGCCCGACAGCGTGACCAGGAAAGTGATCAGCGCGGCCTCGCGATGCAACTCGTCCTTCACTGCCACGGCGAGACCGCCGGCGATGCTGCCCAGCAGCGCGAGGCCGGCCACCGCCACCACCAGCTCGCGCGGGAAGGCAGTGAGCACGCCGGTGACCGCCGCGCCGAACAGGCCGATGACGACGTAGATCGCGCCGCAGGCCACCGCCGCGGTGTAGCGCTTGTCCGGGTCCTCGTGCGCCTCGCGTCCCATGCAGATCGCCGCGGTGATCGCCGACAGGTTCAGCGCGAAGGCACCGAAGGGCGCGAGCAGCAGCGTGGCCGCCCCGGTCATCGTGATGATGCGGGAGATCGGCATCTGATAGCCCGCGGCGCGGATCGCCGCCACGCCGGGCAGGTTCTGCGAGGCCATGGTCACGACGAACAGCGGCAGCGCCAGGCTCACCGCCGCGGCGACGCTGAACTCGGGCATGACGAACACCGGCGTGGTCAGCGCGAAGGTCACGCCGCCCAGATGGAGCTGCCCGTTCGCGAAGGCGTAGGCCGTGCCCGCCGCCAGCACGCCGGGCACCGCATAGCGCGGCCACGCCCGGCGGCCGACGAGGTAGGCGCCGAGCATCAGCAGCACCAGCGGCAGCGCAGCACGCGCCGCGAGGAAGGCATCCAGGCCGAAGCGCGCCAGCACGCCGGCGAGCAGGGCGCTGGCGATCGGCATCGGGATGCGGTCCATCACGCGCTCGAACCAGCCGGTGGCACCGGCGGCGATCATGAGCAGTGCGCAGACGATGAAGGCACCGGTGGCCTGCGCGAGCGTGAAGCTGCCGGCCGCCGCGGCGGTGGCAAGCACCGCCGCGCCGGGCGTGCTCCAGGCCACCATCACCGGCTTGCGCAGCAGCAGGGAGGGCAATGCCGAACACAGGCCCATGCCCAGGCCGAGCGCCCACATCCACGAGCTGATCTGCGCCGGCGTGGCACCCAGCGCGGTGGCCGCCTGGAAGACGATTGCCACCGAGCTGGTGAAGCCCACCAGCACGGCGACGAAGCCGGCGGTGAAGGCAGGCAGGGAGAGGTCGCGGAGGAAGCTCATGGCCCGGCACCGGGCCGCCCCAAGCCGGGCGGCGCCCCTGGGGGGCAGGAGCGAAGCAACTGGGGGGCCGTCATCAAATCTGCACTTTGGCGCCAAGTTCCACCACGCGGTTCGCCGGCAGGCTGAGGAAGTCTGCCGCTGCCGTGGCATTGCGGTGCATGCTCGCGAACAGCTTCTCGCGCCACAGCGACATGCCCTCGCCCAGCGTCGGGATGACGATGTCGCGCGAGAGGAAGTAGCTGGTCTCCATGTCGTCGAGCCGCACGCCGCGGTCGCGGATGAGCGCCAGCGCCTCGGGCACGTCCGGGTCGTTCTTGAAGCCGAAGTGCAGCGTCACCTGCCAGCAGTCGCTGCCCAACGACTCGAGCTCGCAGCGCTTCTCGAAGCCGATCCACGGCACCTCGTGGTGACGCACGGTGACGAACAGGTTGGTCTCGTGCAGCACCTTGTTGTGCTTGAGGTTGTGCAGCAGCGCGTTGGGCGCGTTGCCCTGCTCGGCGACGAGGAACACCGCCGTGCCCGGCACGCGCACCGGCGGGCTGACGAACACCGCCTCGAGGAAGCTCTTCAGGTCGATCGCATCGTCGCGCAGCCGCTCGCCCATCAGCGCGCGGCCCTGCTTCCAGGTCATCAGCAGCAGGAACATCACGGCGCCGATCAGCACCGGGAACCAGCCGCCGTCGAACACCTTCACCACATTGGCGGCGAAATAGGTGAAGTCGACGAGGAAGAAGAAGCCGGTAGCAGCCACGCACAGCCACCACGGATACCTCCAACCGTAGCGGATGACGAAGAAGGTCATCGTGGTGGTGATCAGCATGTCGATCGTCACCGCGATGCCGTAGGCGGCGGCCAGATTGCTGCTCGAGCGGAACAGCACCACGGCGAGCACGATGCAGACATACAGCCCCCAGTTCACGAACGGCAGGTAGATCTGCCCGGTGTCCTTCACCGAGGTGTGCACCACGCGCAGCCGTGGCAGGTAGCCGAGCTGGACCGCCTGCTTGGTCACCGAGAAGGCTGCGGTGATGAGCGCCTGCGACGCGATCACCGTCGCCGCGGTGGCCAGGGTGATCAGCGGATACAGCGCCCAGGTCGGCGCCATCTCGTAGAACGGGTTCTTCGCGTTCTCCGGGTGCGCGAGCAGCATCGCGCCCTGACCGAAGTAGTTGATCACCAGCGCCGGCATCACCAGGCTGAACCAGGCTAGGCGGATCGGCTTCTTGCCGAAGTGGCCGAGGTCGGCATAGAGCGCCTCGGCGCCGGTGACGCACAGCACCACCGAGCCGAGCGCGACGAAGGCGATGCCGGCGTGGGCGGTGAGGAACTCGATCGCATAGCCCGGATTGAGAGCCCACAGGATCGCGGGGTTCTTCGCGATGTGCGTCAGCCCCAGGACGGTGAGAACGACGAACCACAGCGCCGTGATCGGCCCGAAGAAGCGCCCGACGCTGGCGGTGCCGAGGCGCTGCACCATGAACAGGGCGGTGAGCACCACCAGCGTGACCGGTACGATCCAGGGGTGAAGCGCGGGTGCGGCCACCTCCAGACCCTCCACCGCCGAGAGCACCGAGATCGCCGGCGTGATGACACCGTCACCGAAGAAGATCGCCGTGCCGAAGATGCCGATCAGAAGCAGGCGCGCGCGCAGCGCCGGCCGGTCCTTCACCGCCTGAGAGGCCAGCGCGAGCATGGCGATCAGGCCACCCTCGCCGTTGTTGTCGGCGCGCAGGATGAGCAGCACGTACTTCAGCGAGACGACGACGGTGAGCGTCCAGAACATCAGCGACAGCACGCCGTGGATGTTCTCCGCGCTCATCGGCACGTGGCCGTGGGCGAACACCTCCTTGAAGGCGTACAGCGGGCTGGTGCCGATGTCGCCGTAGACGACGCCGATGGCGCCCAGCGTCAGTGCGGCAAGGCTGGACCGATTGCTGGGCTGGCTCACGGGAAGGAGTGTAGGGGTGGCCGCGCTCGCAGCCCCGCCCTCACTCGTAGATTTCGGCGTCGGGGTCGGTCGCTTCCAACTCGTAGCTGGCCGCGACCATGGCCAGGCGCGCAATCACGCCGTACATGTAGAAGCGGTTCGGCGCGCTCGCGCCCGGCTTGACGCCGGGCTTGGGCAGGTGGCCGCTCTCGGCAAAGGCCAGCGGCACGAAGCTCGCTCCCGGCGAGTTCAGGTTCTCGTCGATGCCGCGCTCGGCGTTGACGCGGTAGAAGCCACCGACCACGTAGCGGTCGATCATGTAGACCACCGGCTCGGCCACGGCGTCGTTGACGCGCTCGTAGGTCGGCACGCCCTCCTGCAGGATCACTTCGCTGACCTCCTGGCCGTCCTTGATGACGCTCATCTTGTTGCGCGTCTTGCGGTTCAGCTCGGCCAGTTCCTTCGGGTCGCGCACGGTCATGATGCCCATGCCGTAGGTGCCTGCGTCGGCCTTGACGATGATGAACGGCTTCTCGTTGATGCCGTACTCCTTGTACTTTCGGCGGATCTTGCCGAGCAGCGCCTCGGCGTTGCTCATCAGGCAGTCGGCGCCGGAGCCGTCGCTGAAATTGACCTCGCCACAACGCGCGAACATCGGGTTGATCAGCCACGGGTCCATGCCCAGCAGCTTGGCGAACTTCTTCGCCACTTCCTCGTAGGCCTGGAAGTGGTTGGTCTTGCGCCGCACGGCCCAGCCGGCGTGCAGCGGGGGCAACAGGTACTGCTCGTGGAGGTTCTCCAGGACCTTGGGAATGCCGGACGAGAGATCGTTGTTGAGCAGGATCGTGCAGGGATCGAAATCCTTCAGACCGAGGCGGCCGCGCGTGCGCAGCAGCGGCTCGAGCTTCAGGCTGCTGCCGTCGGGCAGCGCGACCTCGGTGGGCGCGGTGATGGTTTCGTCGAGCGTCCCCAGCCGCACGTTCAGGCCGGCCTGGGTGAAGATCTGCATCAGCCGCTGCACGTTGGTCAGGTAGAACGTGTTGCGCGTGTGCTTCTCGGGGATCAGCAGCAGGTTCTTCGCCTCGGGGCAGATCTTCTCGATCGCCGCCATCGCCGCCTGCACCGCCAGAGGCAGCATCTCTTCGGTGAGGTTGTTGAAGCCGCCGGGGAAGAGGTTGGTGTCCACCGGCGCCAGCTTGAAGCCGGCGTTGCGCACGTCCACCGAGGTGTAGAAGGGTGGGGTGTGCTCCATCCACTCGAGGCGGAACCAGCGCTCGATGGCCGGCAGCGATTCGAGAATGCGCTGCTCCAGTTCGTTGATCGGGCCGGTCAGGGCAGTGATGAGGTGAGGAACCATGGCAGGGCCCGGGGGAGCGCTTCGGAAGCGGAATTCTAGGCATTTGAGGTCGAGGCCGTCGCGACGCAAGCCCGGCTCCGGCCACGAAAAAAGGGCCACCTCGCGGTGGCCCTTGCATGCTGCCGGAGGCAGCGGGAGAGGCGGCGGATCAGTTGTGATACGCGGTCTCGCCGTGCGAGGTGATGTCCAGACCCTCGCGCTCCTCGTCTTCCGGCACGCGCAGGCCGATCACCAGGTCGACGACCTTGTAGGCGATGAAGGCCACCACCGCCGACCAGACGATCGTGATGAGCACGCCCTCGGCCTGCACGAGCACCTGGCTGCCGATCGAGAAGTCCTCCTTGCCGGTGCCGCCCAGCGACGGCGCGGTGAACACGCCGGTGAGCAGCGCGCCGAGGATGCCGCCGACGCCGTGCACGCCGAACACGTCGAGCGAGTCGTCCGCGCCGAGCATGCGCTTGAGGCCGTTCACGCCCCACAGGCAGACCAGGCCGGCCAGGAAGCCGATGACGATGGCGCCCATCGGGCCGACCGAGCCGCAGGCCGGCGTGATCGCCACCAGACCGGCCACCGCGCCGGAGGCCGCACCCAGCATCGACGCCTTGCCCTTGCTCAGGCTCTCACCGATGCTCCACGCCAGCACGGCGGCCGCGGTGGCCACCAGCGTGTTGATGAAGGCGAGTGCCGCGCCGGCCGTGGCTTCGAGGTTGGAGCCGGCATTGAAGCCGAACCAGCCGACCCACAGCATCGAGGCACCGACCATGGTCAGCGTCAGCGAGTGCGGCGTCATCGACTCCTTGCCGTAGCCGATGCGCTTGCCGAGCATGTACGCACCCACCAGACCAGCAACACCGGCGTTGATGTGGACGACCGTGCCGCCGGCGAAGTCCAGCGCACCCTTGCCGAGCAGGTAGCCGCCGGAACCCCACACCATGTGCGCGATCGGCAGGTAGCAGAAGGTGAACCACAGCACCGAGAACAGCAGCACGGCGCTGAACTTGATGCGCTCCGCGAACGAGCCCACGATCAGCGCGCAGGTGATGCCCGCGAAAGTGGCCTGGAAGGCGATGAACACGTACTCCGGCAGCTTGACGTCGGCGCTGAAGGTGTCCGCCAGCGATTCGAGCGTCACGCCCTTGAGGAACAGCTTGTCCAGGCCGGCGATGATCGATCCCTCGCCGCCGAACGCCAGGCTGTAGCCGTAAACCGCCCACAGCACCGCGATCAGCGAGAAGACGACCAGCACCTGCATCAGCACGGACAGCATGTTCTTGCTGCGCACCAGGCCGCCGTAGAACAGCGCGAGGCCTGGCACCGCCATGAAGATGACCAGCAGCGTCGAGGTCATCATCCAGGCCACGTCACCCTTGTGCACGGCCGCCACCGGCGCGGAGGCGGCTTCGGCCGCCGAAGCCGCCTCGGCCACCGCGGCGACGGACGCCGCCGCCTCGGGCGCCGACGCCGCCTGGGCCCATACGGCCCCGGAGAAGCCCAGGACCGCGAGGCCCAAGGCGAGAGTCGCAAAGAATTTCTTCATGGTTGTCTCTTGGAGTGGGGCATCAGTCAGAGGGCGTCCTTGCCGGTCTCGCCCGTGCGGATGCGGACGACCTGCTCAAGCGACGAGACGAACACCTTGCCGTCGCCGATCTTGCCGGTGCGCGCGGCGCCTTCGATCGCCTCGATGACTCGATCGACGATGGCATCGTCCACGGCCGCCTCGATCTTCACCTTCGGCAGGAAGTCGACGACGTACTCCGCACCGCGGTACAACTCGGTGTGGCCCTTCTGGCGGCCGAAGCCCTTCACCTCGGTCACCGTGATGCCCTGCACGCCGATGGCGCTCAGGGCCTCACGCACTTCGTCCAGCTTGAACGGCTTGACGATCGCGGTCACCATCTTCATGGAATTCCCCTCTTCTCTGAATTGAGTGCGGCGCCGCGTCCCGGCGCCGCGACGATCACATGGCCTTGGACAGGGCCACGACGACACGGCCCTTGTTCAGGTCGCCCCAGACATCCTTCTTGTTCGCGCCGACGTAGGCGCCCGAGACCGACAGGCCATCGCCGAGGTCGTAGGTGGCACCAACCTTGTAGTCGGTGTAGTTCACCAGCCCGCCATCCTTCAGTTCGCTGGCCAGCTTGGTGAAGCCCACGTGGCCGTTCAGCGTCAGGCCCTTGGCGACCTCATAGTTCAGCGACAGGTCGAGGTAGCCGGTGCCGCGGCCCTTCACGCCGCCGAGCAAGTCGCCATAGCCGAAATAGTCCTTCGAGACCACGTGCGAGTACTTCAGCGTGGCGATGCTGTAGCTCACCGCACCGTAGATCTCGGTGGTGTTGGCCACGTCGGCGCCAGTGCCGGGGTAGTAGTAGGTCAGCAGGCCGACGTCGTAGCCGACGCCGCCGGCTTCGCCCTTGTAGCCGCCGTAGAAGTCCATCTCCGTGCCGCCGCCGAAGCCGATGGACGAGTTCCAGTTGCCCAGGTAGAGGCCGCCCATCGTGTAGTCGAAGCCGCCCTGGATGGCGGGCACGACGTCTTTCAGCGGATCGCTCTGATCCTGGCCGCGGTACTTGTACTTGCTGACCACGCTGACATTGGCCGACAGGCCATCGGCGGCGGCAGCGCCGGCAAAGACGGCGAGCGCGGCAAACGCAAGGATCGATTTCTTCATGCTCATGGCTCCGGGTTGGTGAGGTGAATGGGTCTCACCCCTAGGTCTGCAGCTTCTGTGCCAAGACCGCAGCCCCCTCGCATGCCCCATAAGCGCGCTGCGCGCGCACGAAAGGATCCCGAAGCGCACGGATTCAGTGCGCCACCCCACTTGGCCCTACTTTGGTGCGCCGTCACGCCTCCCGGCGTGGCGCGGGTTCAGCGCAACGGCTGGTTGTCGAGCAGCAGCAGGCCAGCCGCCGTGTTCGAGATCGGGATGTGGTAGTTCGAGTGCAGCCTGCTGACCCGGCCGGTCAGCGCGGCGCGGGTGACCAGCCACATCAGCAGTTCGATGCCCTGCGTCCCGGCCTTCTCGACCAGCTCGTGGTTGGTGTAGCGCGTCGCCCACTGCGGGTCACGCACCAGGCTGTCCATGAAGCGCTGGTCGAACTCCTTGTTGATGAAGCCGGCGCGCTCGCCGTCGAGTTGGTGCGACAGGCCGCCGGTACCGATGACCACGACGCGTGCGTCGCTCGCCCACCCCTCCACCGCGCGGCCGATCGCCTCGCCGAGCTTCCAGCAACGCGCCGCGCTGGGCAGCGGAAACTGCACCGTGTTCACGCACACCGGCACGGTGCGAACCGGCCAGGCGCCGAGGCCAGGCCACAACAGCGCCATCGGCAGGGTGAAGGCATGGTCGACGAACATCTCCTGGCAGGTGGTCACGTCGAACTCGTCGCGCACCAGCGATTCGATCAGGTGCCACGACAGGTCGAGGTCACCCTGAAACGGTGGCACCACCGGAATGCCCCAGCCTTCGTCCGCATTGCGGTACTCCGGCGCGGCGCCCACCGCGAAGGTGGGCATCTTGTCGAGGAAGAAGTTCAGCCCGTGGTCGTTGTAGACCACCACCGCCACGTCGGGCTTGACCTCCGCCAGCCACTGGTGCACCGGCGGGAAACCGGCGAACCACGGCTGCCAGTAGGGATCCTGCTGCAGGTTGCGGGCGATGGCGCGGCCGATGGCCGGCACGTGCGAACTCATGATGCCGCCGACGATCCTGGCCATGTCAGCTCCTTCCCGCCTCGACCAGCTTCGCCTTGAAGGCATCCTTGGTCATGCCGGTCTGCTGTGCGCCGAGGTCCTGCACGTCCAGCCCGAAGATGCCGGCGAGCTTGGCCAGGTAGTAGACGTTGCCGCCGGCGGCGATCATCGCCAGCACGTTGCGCGCCCTCACCGCCTCGCGCTGCTCGGGGTTGAGCCGGTAGCGCGCGCAGTAGCCTTCCTCGTCGCGCAGGAAGGCCTCGCGGTTGGCCGCGTCGTTGAACGAGAAGCACATCTTGTTCAGCGCATAGCCCTTGCGGGCCTGGACGCTGTCGAACAGCGTGGTGCCGGGAATGGGGGTGGGCATGGCGGGCTCCTCACCGGGCGTGAGCCGCGATTGAGCCGCTCTTCGCGCCGTGAGGGCTTGACCTGTCTCAATCCTTGACGGAGGGCGCGCGCGGTTCGCCCGGCGCCGCCAGCCAGTCGGCGAGCGCCGCCGTCACCGCCGCAGGTTGCTCCATCGTGCTCATGTGGCCGCATTGCTCGAGGATCACCAGCCGCGACCCGGCAATGCGCTGGTGCATGAACTCGTGGCGCGACGGCGGGCTCCAGCCGTCCTCGCGGCCGCACAGCAGCAGCGTGGGCAGGTCGAGGTGCGCGAGCAACCCGGTGGCGTCGCGCCGCCCGAGCAGGGCCTCGATCTGCGCGGCCAACGCGGCCGGCGAGCCGCGCTCGAACATGTCGAGCACGGCCTCGAACACCGGCGAGGCCCGCCGGCTCGGATGCACCATGTCCTTCGCCCATGCGCGCGCCATCGCGCGCATGCCCTGCGCGCGTGCGATCGCCAGCAGCGCGTGGCGGCCGGCGCGCTCCCGCTCGCCCTCCTCGCCCGGCGGCAACGGGTGGCAGGAGGTGTCGAGCAGTGCGAGGCGTTCGATGCGCTGCGGTGCCTGCATCACCATCTCGAAGGCGACGCGTCCGCCCATCGAATGGCCGGCCACCGCCAGCGGGCCCGGTGGCGCCTCGCTCAGCACCTTCGCCGCCATGGCCGCGAGCGAGTCCAGTTCGCCGTAGTGCGGCACGACGCAATCGAAAGCCGGAGACAGCGCCTCGATCTGTTCGGACCACACGGCGCGGTCGCACATCAGGCCGGGCAGCAGCAGCAGGGTCGGTCGCGTCATTGCAGCAGGCGGCTCAGAACTCCTCGGTGTCCACACCAGCCTGCGCGGCAGCGTCGTAGCGCGCACCGACGACGTTGCGGCGATTGATCAACGCCTCCAGCCGCGCCATCGTCGAGGCGGACAGGCCGATGTCCGCCGCACCGACGTTGTCGCGCAGATGCGCCATCTTCGTCGTGCCGGGAATGGCGACCACGTGCTCGCCGCGCGCCAGCACCCAGGCCAGCGCAAGCTGCGCACTGGTGCAGCCGAGCTCTGCGGCGACCGCCTCGAAGCCGTCGAGCAGCTTCAGGTTCTCCGCATAGGCGGACGGTTCGAAGCGGGGCATGCTGCGGCGCAAGTCCTTGGCGTCGAGCGTGGCCACGTCGCGCAGCGCGCCGCCGAGGTAGCCGCGCGCCAGCGGGCTGAAGGCGACGAAGGCGGCGCCGATCTCCCGGCAGGCGTCGAGCACCGCGATCTCGGGGTTGCGCGTCCACAGCGAGTACTCGGTCTGCAGCGCGGCGATCGGGTGCACGGCGTGCGCGCGCTTGAGCGTCGCGGCCGACACCTCGGACAGGCCGATGGCGCGCACCTTGCCCTCGCGCACCAGGTCGGCCAGCGCGCCGACGCTGTCCTCGATCGGCACCTGCTTGTCCCAGCGGTGCAGGTAGAACAGGTCGATGTGGTCGGTGCGCAGCCGCTTCAGGCTCTGCTCGCAGCTCCACTTCAGCGTCTCGGGCCGGCCGTCGACGACGCGCTTGAAGCCGTTGCCGTCCTTCACACCATGCAGTCCGCACTTGCTCGCCAGCACGAACTTCGCGCGATCCTGCACCAGCGTGCGGCCGACCAATTCCTCGTTGGCGCCGAAGCCGTAGAGCGCGGCAGTGTCGAAGAAGGTCACGCCGAGATCGAGCGCTTCGCGCAGCAGGGCCTGCGCGGCGTCTTCCGGCGGCGGTGCGCCATAGGCATGGCTGAGGTTCATGCAGCCCAGCCCGATGGCCGAGACCTCGAAGGGGCCGATCCGCCGCGTCTTCATGGCTGCCTCGCTCAGCCCTGCGCCAGTTGGCGCTCCAGGTCGTGCAGCACCTCGTAGCAGGGCAGCACCTGGGCCGCGCTCGCGTTCGGCTCGCGGCCTTCCCGGATGGCAGCGAAGAACTCGCGGTCCTGCAACTCGATGCCGTTCATCGACACGTCCACCTTCGACACGTCGATCTTCTCGTCCTTGCCGGTGACCAGGTCGTCGTAGCGCGCGATGTAGGTGCCGCTGTCGCCGATGTAGCGGAAGAAGGTGCCCAGCGGCCCGTCGTTGTTGAACGACAGGCTGAGCGTGCAGATCGCGCCATTCGCGGCCTTGAGCTGGATGGACATGTCCATCGCAATGCCCAGGGTCGGATGGATCGGCCCCTGGATGGCGTTGGCCTTCACGATCGGGCTGCGCGCCTGGTAGGCGAACAGGTCCACCGTGTGCGCGGCGTGGTGCCACAGCAGGTGGTCGGTCCAGCTGCGCGCCTGGCCGAGCGCGTTCATGTTCGTGCGCCGGAAGAAGTAGGTCTGCACGTCCATCTGCTGGATGTTGAACTCGCCGGCGAGGATCCTCTTGCGCACCCACTGGTGGCTGGGGTTGAAGCGCCGCGTGTGGCCGCACATCGCCACCAGAGCGGTCTGCTCCTGCATCCCGACCACCGCATACGCGTCGCGCAGCGAATCCGCCAGCGGGATCTCCGCCTGCACGTGCTTGCCCGCCTTCATGCAGGCGATGGCCTGCGAGGCGTGCATCTGCGTGGGCGTGCACAGGATCACCGCGTCCACGTCCGGCCTCGCCAGGCTCTCGCCAAGGTCGGTGGTGCAGTGGCCGATGCCGTACTTCGCGGCCACCTCCTTCGTCTTGTCGAGGTCGCGGCTGACCAGCGAGGTGACCTGCACGCCGTCGATCAGCTTGATCGCATCGAGGTGCTTGATGCCGAAGGCGCCGGCGCCGGCCAGCGCCACCCGAATCGTCTTGCTCATGAGTTCTCCAGGATGAGATGGCCGACGGCCGTGTTGGAGGCCGGCACATGGAAGAAGCGGTGCGCCACGCGCGGCGGTTTGCCGCTGCCGGCGACGTCGCTCATCGCGCCGCGGGCGATCAACCACATCACCAGCTCGATCCCCTCGCTGCCGGCCTCGGTCACGTACTCGAGATGCGGCACCTTGGCGAGTTCGGCCGGCTCGGCGATCAGACGGTCGAGAAAGCGGTTGTCCCACTCGCGGTTGATCAGCCCGGCGCGCGGCCCCTGGAGCTGGTGGCTCATGCCGCCGGTGCCCCAGATCTGCACCTTGAGCGGCTCGTCGTAGCTCTCCACCGCCCGACGGATCGCCTGGCCGAGCTGGAAGCATCGCTTGCCCGAGGGCACCGGGTACTGCACCACGTTGACCGCGAACGGGATCACCGGGCAGGGCCAGGCCTGCGGCTGGCCGCACATCAATGACAGCGGCACGGTCAGGCCGTGGTCCACGTCCATCTTGTTGACGATGGTGAGGTCGAAGTCGTCCTGGATCACGCTGTGCGCGATGTGCGAAGCCAGCTCCGGATGGCCAATGACCTTGGGCACCGGCCGCGCACCATATCCCTCGTCGGCCGGCTGAAACTCGGCGGCGCAGCCGATCGCGAAGGTGGGAATCAGCTCCAGGCTGAAGGCCGTGGCGTGGTCGTTGTAGACGAGGAAGATCACGTCGGGCGTGTTGTCCTTCATCCATTGCTTGGAGAACTCGTAGCCCTTGAAGAGGGGCTGCCAGTAAGGCTCGCCCGTCTTGCCCTGGTCGATGGCCACGCCGATGGCCGGCACGTGGCTGGTATAGACGGAAGCGGTGATCTTGGCCATCTCAGTTCCTGCCCCAACGCGGATCGCGGCCGCCGTTGATCATCATGTTGCGATATTCCTCTTCGCTCATGCCGGTCATGCTGCCGGCCATCTGCTGAAAGCTCTTGCCGTCCGTGGCGCCGATCTTGGCGAGGAAGTAGATGTTGCCGCCCAGCGCGATGCAGCGGTTCAGGTCGCGTGCCAGCACGGCCTGCTTCTGTTCTTCGGTCATCGGCCACTCGTCGAGGTAGGCACGTTCGTTGGCCTTGAAGCGCGCCCGGTTCTCGGCCTTCATCAGCGACATGCAGAACTGGTTCAGGTGGTAGCCCTTGCGCGACTGCTCGGCGTCGAAGATGGTCGTGCCGGGCACGTTCTTGTACGGTTTGTCGAGTGCCATGTCATGCCTCCCGCAGGGCCGCCCCAAGGCAGGCATGCGCCCCCTTGGCGGGCAGCGAACGAATATGAGCTTGGGGTTTCACGTCAGACCTCCTCGGGCCAGTACAGGCGCATCGGGTTGTCGACCAGCAGCTTGCGCTGCAGTTCGGGGGTGGTCGCGATGTGCGGGATGAAGTCGACCAGCAGTCCGTCGTCGGGCATGTGGTTCTTCAGGTTGGGGTGCGGCCAGTCGGTGCCCCACAGCACGCGGTCGGGAAAGGTCTCGATGATGCGCCGCGCGAACGGGACCACGTCGCGGTAGGCGTGACGCTCGCCGTTCAGCGCCGACGGGCCGGACACCGACAGCCGCTCCGGGCAGCTCACCTTGCTCCAGACGTTCGGGTAGTCACGCATGAACTTCACGAACAGCTCGAACTGCGGCCCGTCCACCGGCAAGGTCACGTCGGGCCGGCCCATGTGGTCGACGACGACCGTGGTCGGCAGGCTGGTGAAGAAGTCCCACAGCTCGGGCAGGTCGACCGCCTCGAAGTAGATCACCACGTGCCAGCCGAGCTTCTCGATGCGTCCGGCGATCTCCATGAGCTCGTCCTTGGGCGTGAAGTCGACCAGCCGCTTGACGAAGTTGAAGCGCACGCCGCGCACGCCGGCCGCATGCAGCTGCTGCAGTTCGGTGTCGCTCACGCTGCGCTTGACGGTGGCCACACCGCGCGCCTTGCCGTTCGACGCAAGGCAGGCGTCGACCATCGCGCGGTTGTCGGCACCGTGGCAAGTGGCTTGCACGATCACGTTGCGAGCGAAGCCGAGGTGGTCGCGCAGTGCGAAGAGTTGCTGCTTCGAGGCGTCGCAAGGCGTGTACTTGCGCTCCGGCGCGTAGGGAAACTCCGCACCCGGGCCGAACACGTGGCAATGCGCGTCGACGCTGCCGGGCGGCAGGCGGAACTGCGGTTGGCTCGGGCCGGCGTACCAGTCCAGCCAGCCGGGGGTCTTGGTGAATTCCATCAGGGTTTCTTCTTGACGTGATCGAGGATGCGGTCGGCTTCGATGCGCCAGTCGGCGCTGCGGGCAAATGCCTCCGTGCCGCGGGCACCGAACAGGCCCGCGTCGGCAAGAT
The DNA here is from genome assembly GCF_937952055.1 of uncultured Piscinibacter sp. Classification (GTDB taxonomy): domain Bacteria; phylum Pseudomonadota; class Gammaproteobacteria; order Burkholderiales; family Burkholderiaceae_C; genus Piscinibacter. The sequence continues at coordinate 44,379 of NZ_CALFYO010000010.1, read as the reverse complement.
CGGCCACCCAGGCCTGGCGCTCGGCGGTGCCGGCGGCGCTCCAGGGTTCGAGACCGGCCTCGCGCACGGTTTCGGCCACCTCGCGCACTTCCTCGCTGCGGCGCCGGCCATGTTCGATGACGCGCTGGAAGAAGTAGGCCGCCTGCTTCTCCCAGTCGATGGCGGGGAGTGTCTCCTTCAACGAGGCGATCACCGCGTCCTCGACGCCGTAGTGGCGCGCCGCGGTGAAGCTCTCGATGACCATGGCCTCCAGGCCCTTGATCATCACGCTGCGGCACATCTTGGTGGCGCTGGCCACACCGAGCGTCTCGCTGGCCACCTTGGCGGCGAAGCCGAGATGGTCGAGCAGCGGCTCGAGCGCCGCCGCGTCTGGCCCGCCGAGCAGCAGCGGTACCTTGATGCGATAGGGTGGCACCGAGGTCATCACCGCCCCCTCGACGTACCGGCCTCCGGCGCCGTTGACCACGGACGCCGCTCGGATCTTCGCCCCTGGCGAGGCCGAGTTGAAATCGAGGAAGAACGCGCCGGACTTCAGCCCCCCCGCACAGGCCTGCGACACCACCACGGCCTGGCTGGCGGTGACGGCGGAGACGACCAGATCGGCGCCGCGCACCGCGTCGGCGTGTGAGGTCGCCAGCGAGATGCCGTGCGTCGACGCGTGCTCGCGCAGCGCGCCTCCCGCCTCGCCGGCGAGCTTCAGGTCGTAGGCGACGACGGCCTCGCCGCGCGCACGCAGGTCCTCGGCGAGGATGCGCCCCACCTCCCCGTAGCCGATGAGCGCAATGGTCGTGGCCATCAGTCGATGTACCTGAGTCCCGCCTTCTCGAGCGGCTCGCGCATCTTGTACATGTCCAGGCCGAGCACGCCCGAGGCCAGCCTGGCGCGCTTCTCGCCCTCGTTGGCCTCGCGGGCCGCGGCGGCCTCGCGTGTCCTGGCCGCCATCGCCCGCGGCACGCACACCACGCCGTCGTCGTCGGCGACGATCACGTCGCCCGGTGTCACGTACGCACCCGCGCACACCACCGGGATGTTCACCGAGCCGAGCGTCGCCTTGATCGTGCCCTTGCTGCTGATGGCCTTGCTCCACACCGGAAAGCCCATCTCGGCCAGCGCCTTCACGTCGCGAACGCCGGCGTCGATGATCAGCGCCCGCGCGCCGCGCGCCTGGAAGCTGGTGGCGAGCAGGTCGCCGAAGTAGCCGTCGGTGCACTCGGCGGTGATGGCCGCGACGACGATGTCGCCGGGGCGGATCTGTTCAGCGACGACGTGCATCATCCAGTTGTCGCCCGGATGCAGCAGCACGGTGACCGCCGTGCCCGAGACCTGCGCGCCGGCGTAGATCGGGCGCATGTACGGCTTCATCAGGCCGACGCGGCCCATCGCCTCATGCACCGTGGCGCTGCCGAACTTCGCCAGGCCGTCGGCGATGGTGGCATCGGTGCGCTGGATGTTGCGGTAGACGACTCCGAGTTCGTACATCTCACTTCCCCTTCTTCTTGAGCGCGGCATCGAGGCGCGGGTAGACGCGCCGCGCATTGCCCTCGTAGATCATGTGCTTCTGCTCGGGCGTCAACTGGGTGCTCGCCTCGATGTAGCGCTTCGTGTCGTCGTAGTGGAAGCCGGTCTCGGGGTCGATGCCGCGCACCGCGCCGATCATCTCGCTGGCGAACAGGATGTTGGCCACCGGGATCACGGTGGTCAGCAAATCGATGCCCGGCTGGTGGTACACGCAGGTATCGAAGAACACGTTGTTCAGCAGGTGGTCTTTCAGCAGCGGCTTCTTCAACTCCTGCGCCAGGCCGCGGTAGCGGCCCCAGTGGTAGGGTGCGGCGCCACCGCCGTGCGGCACGATGAACTTCAGCGTCGGGAAGTCCTTGAACAGGTCGCCCTGGATCAACTGCATCACCGCCGTGGTGTCGGCGTTGATGTAGTGCGCGCCGGTGGTGTGGAAGCAGGCGTTGCAGCTCGTGCTGACATGGATCATCGCCGGGATGTCGTACTCGACCATCTTCTCGTAGATGGGGTACCAGTGGCGGTCGGTCAGCGGCGGCTCCTTCCAGTGCCCCCCCGACGGGTCGGGGTTCAGGTTGATGGCCACGTTGCCGTACTGCTCGACGCACTTCACCAGCTCCGGCACACAGGTCTTCGGGTCGACGCCCGGCGACTGCGGCAGCATCGCGGCAGGGACGAAATGGTCCGGGAACAGCTGCGACACGCGGAAGCAGAGCTCGTTGCAGATCGCTGCCCAGGTGCTCGACACCTCGAAGTCGCCGATGTGGTGGGCCATGAAGCTGGCGCGCGGGCTGAAGATCGTCAGGTCGCTGCCGCGCTCACGCATCTTGGCCAGCTGATTGAGCTCGATCGACTCGCGCAGCGCGTCGTCGGAGATCTTCAGGTCGGCCACCTTGGGCTTCGCCGCCGGGTCCTTGATGCCGGCGATCTGCTGGTTGCGCCAGTCTTCCAGCGCCTTCGGCGCGGTGGTGTAGTGGCCGTGGATGTCGATGATCATCGGAACGCTCCTGGGGAATCAGGCCGGGTCCATGCCCTGCCGGCGTTTGGCGTCGGCCGTCTCGGCCGAGCTCATGAAGGCGAGCAGCAAGCGTGCGGCCTCGGGCTGGCGCGAGGCCGTGCACACCGCGGCGCAGAAGACGGTGTCGATCTGGATCGCCGGCGGCAGCGGGCCGACGATGCTGATGCCGTCGAGGTGGATCAGTTCGGAGTGCTGCTGGAAGCCGATCTCGACCTCGCCGGCGGCAACCAGCGAGCCGACCGGCACACCGGCGCGCGCCTGCACGAGACGGCCTTCGAGCTGGGGCAGCAGGCCCCAGCGTTCGAACAGCCTGACGAGCGCCGTCCCGCTCGGGCCGGTCGAGTAGCCGATGCGCCGCGCCGCGAGCACCGCACGCTGCACCGCCGCTTCGCTGCCGATGTCCGGCCGCGGCGCGCCGGCACGCACCGCCACCGCCACGCCGGAGTGCACCAGGTCGACCTTGCTGGCGGCGAGCACGCGGCCGGCCGCGGCCAGTTTGTCGATCGCGTCCGAGGCGAGCACCACCACGTCGAAGGCCTCGCCGTCCTGCACGCGTCTCGCCGCGTCGACGCCGCCGACCGACTCGATGGCCACCGACACGCCCGCGCGCTGCTCGTAGGTGTGCGCCAGCTCGGCGAGCAGCGCGCGGGTCGCCATCGACGAGATGCCGGTGATGCGGGGGGTCATGGTCTCGCGCAGGGGCCTGCCCGGAGGAAGTGGAGACTCATTCTGCGGCGGGGCGAACACCGCGCCAATCGAATGGCACCGCTAGCTGCTATCGCATCCTGTTATGGGCCCGCGGCCTGTCGACGCTGGCCACCACCAGTTCGCGCAGCAGGCGCATCGCCTGCTTGACCAGCGGCGTCGCCGGCTTGTGCGCCGACAGCGCCAGGCACAGCGTGCTCGTCAGCACACCCTCGGCCAGCGGCCGCATGCGGAAGGCCGCGGCCTGGCCCGAGGCGGCGATGGCGCTCGGTGCCAGCACCGCATGGCCATGGCCGCTGCGCACCAGCTCCAGGATCGAGCTGACGCTGGACACCTCGTAGGCGATGTTCAGCTTCAGCCCGGCCAGCGCCGCCTGCGTCTCGAGCAGCTTGCGGATGGCGTGGCTGTGCTCGGGCACCACCAGCGGCAGCGTGACGAGTTCGGCGAAGTGCAGCGGCGGCGGCCTGCGCGCCGGCCCCTTGGCCGCGCTGACCAGGCACAGCGGCTCGTCGAGCACGTGGATCGTCTCGATCGCCGGGTTGGCATCGGGGTTGTGCACCAGGCCGAGGTCGACGCGGCCGGTGGAGATCCACTCGACGATGTGCGCCGACAATCCCTCGACGATGGCCAGCCGTGCCTTGGGAAGGTGCTGCTTGAAGGCATCGACCAACGGCAGCGTGAGCATGCGACCCATGCTCGGCGGCAGGCCGACGACGATGCGGCCGGTGGCCTCGTCGCGACTGGCGCTGAGGTCCTCGCGCGCATGGGCGACGAGCTGCAGGATGCTCACGGCATGCTCGTAGAGCCGCTTGCCCGCATCGGTCAGCAGCACGCCGCGGCCGGTGCGCTGCAGCAGCGTCACGCGCAGGTCGGTCTCGAGCAGGCGCACCTGGCGGCTCAGCGCCGGCTGCGCGACGTCCAGCTCGATGGCGGCCTTGCTGAAGCTGCCCATCTCGGCAACGCGGACGAAGTAGCGCAGCTGTGTGAGGTTCATGCGGGTACGGGGCTGTCGGCGACTGTAGCGCACCCCACTTGGGGGAAATTCGGGGGCCCTCCCGCGCCGCCCGCGCGGGGGAAGGACAGGCGCCCACCGCCGGCGAAGAATGGCGGCATGTCGCTCGCCGTCGTCCACAGCCGCGCCCTCGATGCCCTGCGCTCCCCGCCCGTCACGGTGGAAGTGCATCTCGCCAACGGCCTGCCGAGCTTCACGCTGGTGGGCCTCGCCGACACCGAGGTCAAGGAGGCGCGCGAGCGGGTGCGCGCCGCGCTGCAGACCAGCGGGCTCGAGTTTCCGACCAACAAGCGCATCACCGTGAACCTGGCGCCCGCAGACCTGCCCAAGGAGTCCGGCCGCTTCGACCTGCCGATCGCGATCGGCATCCTCGCGGCGAGCGGACAGATCGAGGCGGCCCGGCTCGCGGCTTTCGAGTTCGCGGGGGAGCTCTCGCTCGCCGGCGAACTGCGTCCGGTGCGCGGTGCGCTGGCAATGGCGCTCGCCGCGGCGCACGAGGCCACCGAGCCGCCGCGTGCGATGGTGTTGCCCGCCGACAGCGCGGCGCAGGCGGCGCACGTGCACGGCGTGTGCATCCATGCGGCGAGCCACCTGCTCGACGTGGTGCGCGCGCTGCTGCCGGGCCCGGCGGCCACGCCGCTGCCGTGGGCCGAGCCGCTGGCCCTGCCCCTCGCACCGCCGGTCGCAGACCTGCGCGACGTGAAGGGTCAGGCGGCCGCCAAGCGTGCGCTGGAGATCGCCGCGGCGGGCGGGCACAGCGTGCTGCTGGTCGGCCCGCCGGGCAGCGGCAAGTCGATGCTCGCGCAACGCTTTCCCGGCCTGTTGCCGCCGCTCACCCACGACGAGGCGATCGAGTCGGCGGCGCTGCTCAGCCTGACCACCGCTGGCGGATCGCACCGATGGGGCGAGCGTGTGCTGCGCGCGCCGCACCACAGCGCCTCGTCGGCCGCACTGGTGGGCGGCGGCTCACCGCCGCGGCCCGGCGAGATTTCGCTTGCCCACCATGGCGTGCTCTTCCTCGACGAGCTGCCGGAGTACCCGCGGCAGGCCCTCGAAGCCCTGCGCGAACCTCTGGAGACCGGCCGCGTGACGATCTCGCGCGCCGCCCGGCAGTGCGACTACCCGGCACGCTTCCAGCTGCTGGCGGCGATGAATCCCTGCCCCTGCGGCCATCACGGCAGCCCCTTGCACGACTGCCGCTGCACGCCGGACGAAGTGACACGCTATCAGTCGCGGCTGAGTGGGCCGCTGCTCGACCGCATCGACCTGCAGGTCGAGGTGCCGGCCGTCGCACCGCAGGCTCTCTCGGCCGCGGCCGACGGCGAGCCGAGTGCCCGCATCGCCGAGCGCGTTGCCGCGGCCCGCGGGCGTGCGCTGGAACGGCAGGGTGTGCTGAACCACGGCCTGGCCGGCGAGGCGCTGGAGCGCCATGGCGCGCTCGACGCCGCGACAGACGCCTTCCTGCAGCACGCAACGCTGAGGCTGGGCTGGTCGGCGCGCGGCTTCCACCGCGTGCTGCGCGTGGCGCGCAGCATCGCCGACCTGGCGGGCAGCGAACGCATTGCGCTGCCGCATGTCGCGGAGGCGGTCCAGTACCGCCGCGTGATGGCGGCGCGCTGAGCCGGCGTCAGCCGCGTGCCGGCAGCGGCCTGAGCTTGTTGCCCTCGACCTGCACCCGCTCACCGGTCTGCGGCGCCGTCGCCTGCTCGATGGTGCGCACGGAGCCGTCGTCCATGCGCACGGTGACCTGGTGCACGGTGGTGCTCTTGGCTCGCTTCTCGATCTCGTGACCGGCTACGCCGCCGCCGACGGCGCCGATCACGGTCATCGCCTTGCGACCATTGCCCCCACCGACCTGGTTGCCCAGCGCCGCGCCGAGCACACCGCCGGCCACCGCGCCGACGCCGCTGGCCTCGCCCTTCTTCGTGATCGCCCGCACCGACTCGACCACGCCGCAGTCGCGACAGACGGGGGCCGCCGCGACCTTGGGCGCGGCGGGCGCCGCCTTGGGCGCCGCGGCGAGCTTCTGCACCGGCTTGACGTCCGGCTTGGGATCGGGCGCTGCAGCCTCCTGCACCGGCACCGGTTGCGTGGCCGGCTCGGGCAGGCCCTTGCGCGCCATCATGCCGGCGCCGGCGGCCAGCGAAGCGGCGCCGAGCACCCCGGCGATCAGCCAGACGGTGCGCGACGGGGGCCTGGCCGCAGGCACTGCGCCGGGGGAAGTGTCGATGCTCATGTTTGTTCTCCAGGGAATCTCGGTGACAACGCCCATTCGACTGCAACGGCCGACCTCGATGCCTGCCGCGCAGGCATCAGTGGTAACAGAAGGTCAGTGCAACGGGCGCCTGGCGACCGCCGGTCACGTGTCGAGGCGCCCCCGCTACAGCAGCGAGGCCAACGAGCGGCGGACTTGCGCCGCATCGAGCGCGCTGCGTGCCCCCCAGTCGGTCAGCTGATCCTCGCCGACCTTGCCGACGTTGAAATACACGGCGTCCGGGTGTGCGAGGTAGAAGCCGCTCACGCTCGCCGCCGGCGTCATGGCCAGGCTCTCGGTGAGGCCCATGCCGATCTCCTCGCACTGCAGCACGCGGAACAGGTCGCGCTTGACGCCATGGTCCGGGCAGGCAGGGTAGCCGGGGGCGGGACGGATGCCGCGGTACTTCTCGGCGATCAGTTCGGCATTGCTCAACGACTCGTCGGGCGCATAGCCCCAGAATTCGGTGCGCACGCGCTGGTGCAAGCGCTCGGCGAAGGCCTCGGCCAGGCGGTCGGCCAGCGCCTTGAGCATGATCGCGCTGTAGTCGTCGTGGTCGTCGAGGAACTGCTTCTCCTTCTTGTCCACGCCCAGTCCGGCGGTGACGGCAAACAGGCCCACGTGGTCGGCCAGGCCGCTGGACTTCGGCGCCACGAAGTCGGCCAGGCAGCGGTTCGGCCGCCTCACGCCGTCGACCACCGGCCGCTCGGTCTGCACGCGCAGGCCGCGCCAGGTCATCAGCACCTTCTGGCGTGACTCGTCGGCGTAGATCTCGATGTCGTCGTCGTTGACGGTGTTGGCCGGGTACAGGCCGACCACGCCATTGGCCGTGAGCCAGCGGCCCTCGATCAGCCGCTTGAGCATGCGCTGGCCGTCGGAGAGCACGCGCCGCGCCGACTCGCCGACGACCGCGTCGGTGAGGATGGCCGGGTACGGCCCCGCCAGGTCCCAGGTCTGGAAGAAAGGGCCCCAGTCGATGCAGCCGGCGATCTCGGCGAGGTCCTGGTTGCGAAAGATGCGCCGGCCGATGAACTTCGGCTTCGGCGGCACGTAGGAGGTCCAGTCGATCGGCGTTTTGTTCGCCCGCGCGGCGGCAAGCGTCACCAGCGGCGTGCTCTTCTTGTTCGCATGCTGCACGCGCACGCGCTCGTAGTCGGCCTTCAGTTCGTCGATGAAGGCGGCGGCGCGGCCGTCGGAGAGCAGGTCGGAGCACACGCCCACCGAGCGGCTGGCGTCGGGAACGTAGACCACCGGTCCCTCGTAGTGCGGCGAGATCTTCACCGCGGTGTGCACGCGACTGGTCGTCGCCCCGCCGATGAGCAGCGGGATCTTCTTCATGCGGAAGAAGTCGTCGCGCTGCATCTCCGCCGCGACATGCTGCATTTCTTCCAGGCTGGGTGTGATCAGGCCGGACAGGCCGATGATGTCGGCGCCCTCGACCTTGGCGCGCGCCAGGATGTCCTGGCACGGCACCATCACGCCCATGTTCACGACCTCGAAGTTGTTGCACTGAAGCACGACGGTGACGATGTTCTTGCCGATGTCGTGCACGTCGCCCTTCACGGTGGCGATGACGATCTTGCCCTTGGCCTTCGCCTCACCGCCGGCCTCGACCATCGCGAGCTTCTCGGCCTCGATGTAGGGCAGCAGGTGGGCGACCGCCTGCTTCATCACACGCGCGCTCTTCACCACCTGCGGCAGGAACATCTTGCCCTGGCCGAACAGGTCTCCGACGATGTTCATGCCGGCCATCAGCGGGCCCTCGATGACGTGCAGCGGACGTCCGCCGCCGGCCTTGACTGCCTGCCAGGCGGCCTCGGTGTCCTCGACGATGAATTCCGTGATGCCGTGCACCAGCGCGTGGCTGAGCCGCTCGTCGACCGTGCCGGCGCGCCAGACAAGGCGCGCCGAGTCGTCCTTGGCCGCGCCCTTGGCGCGCTCGGCGATCTCGACCAAGCGCTCGCCGGCGTCCGTGCGGCGGTTCAGCACCACGTCCTCGACACGTTCGCGCAGTTCGGCGTCGAGATCGTCGTAGACGCCGATCATCCCGGCGTTGACGATGCCCATGTCCATGCCCGCCTGGATGGCGTGGTAGAGAAACACGGTGTGGATGGCCTCGCGCACCGGGTCGTTGCCGCGGAAGCTGAAGCTGACGTTGCTGACGCCGCCCGACACCTTCGCGCCGGGCAGGTTCTGCTTGATCCAGCGCGTCGCCTCGATGAAGTCGACGGCGTAGTTGTCGTGCTCCTCGATGCCGGTGGCGATGGCAAAGATGTTCGGGTCGAAGATGACGTCCTCGGGCGGGAAGCCGACCTCGTCGACGAGGACGCGGTAGGCGCGCGCGCAGATCTCGATCTTGCGCTGGTAGGTGTCGGCCTGGCCGGTCTCGTCGAAGGCCATCACCACCGCCGCGGCGCCGTAGCGCCGGACCAGCTTGGCCTGCTGGCGGAAGACCGCTTCGCCCTCCTTCAGCGAGATCGAGTTGACGATGCCCTTGCCCTGCATGCACTTCAGGCCGGCCTCGATCACCTCCCACTTGGAGCTGTCGACCATGATCGGCACCCGCGCGATCTCCGGTTCGCCGGCGATCAGGTTGAGGAAGCGCACCATCGCGGCCTTGCTGTCGAGCATGGCCTCGTCCATGTTGATGTCGATGACCTGGGCGCCGTTCTCGACCTGCTGGCGCGCCACCGACAGCGCCTCCTCGAACTGCCCGTTGAGGATCAGGCGCGCGAAGGCCTTGGAGCCCGTCACGTTGGTGCGCTCGCCGATGTTGACGAACAACGAGCCAGGCCCGATCTCCACCGGCTCCAGGCCGGACAGCTTCATCGGTGGCACGGGGCGGGCAGTGGCGGTCATCGCGGCGCTTCCATCGGGGCCGCGGGCTCACCGCGACCAAGGTCGGGTGAGCGCCGTTGAACGCGGGCCGTTTGGTCCGCTCCGCCCGAGCCTGGCGACCGCAAAGGACCTGAGGCGGTCCCGGTCGTCGCAACGCTCCTCGGGCGAACGCCCATTGTACGGTTACGGATGCTCGCAAGCCCGGTCTTGCCCGCGGCCCGGCCATGGGCTGCAATCGACGGCATGTTCCCGTGCGAACGCGTCACAAGCCGAACCACGACGGCCGTCGCGGCAGCGGCACTGGCGCTCGGCGGCTGCGCGCTGCCGCAAGTCCAGACGCCCGCGGTGCCGCCGCCGGTTGCTGCCGCGCCGCTGCCGGTCGCTCCGTCCGGTGCCTGGGCCTGGACGCCGCGCCTGGAATCGGCCGGCGCGCAGCTGCGCGCTTCGCTGTTCGGCTCGGGCGCGGACGTCTCGCAGACCAGCGACCAGCGACTGTGGATCAGCCTGCCCGCCGACGACAGCTTCGCGGCCGGGCGCCCTGCGTTGACACCCACCGCCGGCGCTTGGCTCGACAAGGTGGCCGCTTCGCTGCGCACGCTGCCGCGCGCCGAGGTGCAGATTGTCGGGCCGGTCGACCGGCGCGGCGGCGCCGCGCTGGCACTGGACCGCGCTGCCAGCGCACGCGACTGGATGGTGATGCGCGGCGTGCCGGCGCGCCGCATGGTGGTGTCGGGTCAGTCGCCGCGCGGCCGCAACGCGGCCGACGGCCGGCTCGAGATCCTCGTCGGCGAGCGCGCCGAGCGCTGAACGAACGCCGTGCGCGGCAGCCCGGCTCGGCACGCCGCGGCTTGCGCCAGATCCTGCACAAGCCGCTGCCGTGGTCCCGATCAGGCCGCCTGCAGGCTGCCGAACAGGCTGGCCCCGCAGCAGCGGGGCCGATAGCGGCCGACGCGCTGCGCAATCTGCGCGATGTGCTCGGGCGTGGTGCCGCAGCAGCCGCCGGCGATGTTGAGGAAGCCGGCCTTGGCGAACTCCTCGAGCAGGCCGCCGGTGATCTCCGGCGTCTCGTCGAAGCCGGTCTCGCTCATCGGATTGGGCAGGCCGGCGTTCGGGTAGCAGCTGATGAAGGTGTCGTCCGCCACGCGCGCCAGTTCCTCGAGATAGGGGCGCATCAGCGCCGCGCCGAGCGCGCAGTTCAGGCCCACGGCAAGCGGCCTGGCGTGGCGCACGCTGTGCCAGAAGGCGGTCACCGTCTGCCCGGAGAGGATGCGCCCGGAGGCGTCGGTCACGGTCCCGGAGAGGATCACCGGCAGGCGCTCGCCGGTCTCTTCCATCAGTTCGTCGAGCGCGAAGATCGCCGCCTTGGCATTGAGCGTGTCGAAGATGGTCTCGACGAGGAACAGGTCGGCGCCGCCCTCGAGCAGGCCGTCGGCCTGCTCGCGGTAGGCGTCGCGCAACTCGTCGAAGCTGACGTTGCGCGCCGCAGGGTCGTTGACGTCGGGGCTGATGCTCGCGGTGCGCGGCGTCGGGCCGAGCGCGCCGGCCACGAAGCGCGGCTTGTCGGGCGTGCTGAACTTGTCGCAGGCGGCGCGCGCGAGCTTCGCGGCGGCCACGTTCATCTCGCGCGCCAGCGGCGCGAGGCCGTAGTCCTCCTGCGCCACACGCGTCGCGCCGAAGGTGTTGGTCTCGACGATGTCGGCGCCGGCGGCGAGGTACTGCTCGTGGATCTGCGAGATCACGTCGGGCCGCGTGAACTGCAGCAGCTCGTTGTTGCCCTTCAGGTCCTTCGGGTGGCGCTCGAAGCGCTCTCCGCGATAGTCCGCCTCGCCGAGCTTGTGGCGCTGGATCATCGTGCCCATCGCGCCGTCGAGCACGACGATGCGCTTGGCGAGGATCTCGGGCAGGTCGGCGGCGCGAGTGTAGGCGGGCATCTTCATCCCGGCATTCTAGGAGCGGGCCCCACGCCCCGTTCAGTGCAGGGACGTCGGCTGCGTGTTCTGGAACAGCGAGGCGCTGAAGTCGAGCGTCCTCGGGCCGACCTCGGTCATCGCCCACTGCGCCAGCGCCTTGGCCGACATCGGCTTGGCGTAAAGGTAGCCCTGCAGCACGTCGCAGCCGAGCGCGCGCAGCACCTGCGCCTGACCCTCCGACTCCACGCCCTCGGCGACCACCCTGCGGCCCAGCGCCTGGGCGAGCTTGACCACGGCATCGACGACTGCGCGCGCGTCGGCACTGCTCTCCAGGTCGAGCACGAAGCTGCGGTCGATCTTCAGCTCCTCGGCCGGCAGTTTGCGCAGCATCGCGAAGTTGCAGTAGCCGGTGCCGAAGTCGTCGACCGACAGGTGCACGCCCACCGCGGCGAGCCTCTCGAAGATCGCGTGCGTGCCCTCGGCGTCCTCCATCGCCGCGGACTCGGTGATCTCGCAGGTCAGCCGCTGCGGGTGCACCTGGTGGCGCTGCAGGGCCGCGGCGATGCGCTCGGCGAGGTCGGGCTGGCGCAGCTGATGCACCGACAGGTTGATCGCCACACGCATGCGCAGGCCCTGGTCTCGCCAGGCGCGCGTCTGCCGGCAGGCCTCTTCGATGACCCACTGGCCAAGCGTGCCGATCAGGCCGTGGCGCTCGGCCAGAGGCACGAACTGCGCCGGGCTGACCATGCCGCGCTGCGGGTGGTGCCAGCGCAGCAATGCCCCGGCGCCGGTGATCTCGCCGGTCGGCGCATGCACTTTGGGCTGGTAGTACAACTCGAGCTGCTGGCGCGACACGGCCTGGCGCAGGTCGCGCAGCAGCTCGATCTGCTCGCGGGCGTCGCCGAGCATGCGCGTCTCGAAGAAGGCGAAGGTCGCGCCGCCGTTGCGCTTGGCCTCGCGCGACGCCGCTTCGGCGTGGGCCATGGCCGTCGACAGCGCGCCGTCGCGCGGGTGGAGCACGATGCCGATCGAGGCGCTCACCGGCATCGACCGGCCTTCGATCTCGCAGGGCTCGGCGAGCGCGTCGAGCAGTCACTGCGCCGCCTCGGCGGCTTCGCCGCGGCCGGTGCCCGGCCCGAGCATCAGCACGAATTCGACGCCGCCCACCCGCGCCAGCATGCCTCGCGAGCCGGCCGCGGCACGCAGCCGCTGCGCCGTGGCCTGCAGCAGCAGGTCGCCGACGCGACGGCCGAAGGAGTCATTGACCGGCTTGAACTTTTCCAGCGCGATGAAGAGCACCGCCATCGGCATCGGCGCCTGTGCGGCACGGCGCGCGCCGGCATCCAGACGCGCCTCCAAGGACAGCCGGTTGGGCAATTGCGTCAGCGCATCGGTACGCGCCGCGGCCTCGACGCGTTCGATCGCGGCACGCAGCGCCAGCCGCATGCGCGACTCCATCACCGACAGCGCGAGCAGCGTCGCGCCCAGGGCGAACGTGGCGACGGCCGCCAGCAGCGCCAGCGTGGAGTCGGCGAGCCAGGCCGTCTGGTTCAGCGACACCGCGTCCTGCGGCACTGCCGCCGCCAGCGCGACGAGGCGGTGGGCACCGAGCAGGCCGAGCGCAGCCAGCGCCGCGGCCGAGACGCGCCAGCGCAGCTCGACGCCGCGCGGCACGCCGGCCAGCCAGACGGCGGCGGCGAGCAGCGCGGCCAGCGCCGGCACGGCCAGTCCAGGCCCCAACGCCCGCCAGTGCGGCGCCGGCGTCAGGCGCATGTCGGTGACCTGGCCGATGCCGGTGGCCACCGCCACCCCGGCGAACAGCAGCGCGGCACCCAGCACGCGGACCGGTCGCAGCGGGCCGGCCAGGCCGAGGCGAAGCGCCGCCGCGCTCGCGGCCACGTCCGCCAGCCAGATGGCCGCGGTCGCTGCGCCGCCGTAGCCGACCGCGATGTGCAGCGGCCGCCCCGCCAGCGTGACGAAGTGCATGCTCCACAGCCCGGTGCCGAGCGAGACCGCGGCGCCGGCCAGCCACCACACCGCAGCGCGACCGCTCGTGCCACCGAGGCGGCGCGCCAGGTCCTGGGCGACGTAGAAGGCCAGGGCGGCCAGCGCCCAGGCAGCGAAGTCGAGTGCCGGACTGAACTGCCAGGTGATGAGGGCGTCGGAGGGCAAGGCGCGCGTGCAGGGGAATCCAATCCGGCCTTATCGGCGCCATCCGCGCCGTCTGCAGGGTCCGCACGCTCGCGGCGTGCGGTGTGTCACGCACCCGCCCGGATCACTGCACGAAGCCGATGCCGCGCCGCTGGCGCACCTCCGGCTTGACCCGGTGCTCCGCCTCGAGCTGCGAGAGGAACTCGTCGGGCTCGAAGCGCTCGCCGAGCACGTCCACCTGCCGCTTCACGGCGGCGAAATCGCCCGGCGCAAGCAGGTCCATCACGCGCAGCCGCTTGCGCTGCTCGCCGGTGAGCCGTGTTTCGTCGCCGTCCAGCGCCTCGGCGACGAACATGCGCTCGCGCTGCTCCGGCGTCAGCGACTTGAACTGGATCTTGAAGGTGAAGCGCCGCAGCGCCGCTTCGTCGAGGTCCTGGAACAGGTTGGTCGTGCAGATGAACACGCCGGCGTAGCGCTCCATGCCCTGCAGCATCTCGTTGACCTCGCTGACCTCGTAGTTGCGCTCGGCCAGACGCCGGCTGCGCAGGAAGCTGTCGGCCTCGTCGAGCAGCAGCACCGCCTGCTCGGACTCGGCCTCGGCAAACATCTTCGCCATGTTCTGTTCGGTCTCTCCGACGAACTTGCTGACCAGGTCGCTGGCCTGCCGAACCATCAGCGGGCGCCGCAATTCGGCGGCGAGGTGCTCGGCCAGTGCCGTCTTGCCGGTGCCAGGCGGACCGTAGAAGCACAGCGTTCCGAAGCCCTTGCGGCGCAGCGCCTCGACGATCTTCGGCACTTCGAAACGGGACTCGGTGTTCAGCAGCGAGAGGTCGTAGCGCGTCACCACACGCCGGGCGGCGCGCTCGGCGCCGGCATTGCCCAGCGCCTTGTCGGCATTGCCGAGCTGCCGCTCGATCAGCGCCTCGGTGCCGAGCGCGCCGCCCTCGCCGGCCAAGCGCGCGAACTTCACTGCGGTGCGGATCTGCGCCGGCGTGAGCCCGCGGCGCTCGGACAGCCGGGCGGCGAAGGTCTCGCCCACGTCCACGCCGGCCAGCGCGCGCGCCACCAGCGCCTCGCGCGCGCCCGGCGGCGGGCTCTTCAGCTCGAGGTGGTACTGGAAGCGGCGGCGGAAGGCGAGGTCGATCTGCTCGATGCGGTTGGTGACCCAGATCACCGGCACCGGGTTGGTCTCGAGGATCTGGTTCACCCAGGCCTTGCCGCTGACGCTGCCGGTGGGCGCGGCGTCGCCGCTGTCCAGTCTCGCCATCAGCTGCGCGGCGTCGGTGGAGATCGGCGGAAACACGTCCTCCACCTCGTCGAACAGCAGCGCCACGTTGGCGCTGCCCTTGAGGAACACCTGGCTGATCTGCAGCGAGCGGTAGCGGTCGCGGCCGGACAGCGAGTTGCCGTCGCGGTCGGCGTACTCCACCTCGTAGAGCTCCAGGCCCGCGGCTTGCGCCGCCACTTTGGCCAACTCGGTCTTGCCGGTGCCGGGAGGCCCATAGAGCAGGATGTTGACGCCGGGCTCCTTGCGCGCCACCGCAGAGCGCAGCAGCGCAGTCATCATGCGGCAGTCGTCGCCGACGTAGTGGAAGTCGGTTTCGCCCAGCTCGCTGCGGGCGGCCGGCCGGGTGAACACCGCCATCAGGTCGGACGGGCCCTCGTAGTGGCGCATGAGCACCGGCGGCAACTGCTCGCTGACCTTCATCAGGTCGGCGAGGTCGGTGATGTTGTGCTCCGAAATGAGGTTCTCGACCATGCCGATGCGTTCGAGCCGCGAACCTGCGCGCAGCGCCTCGGCCACGTCGGACTCGTTGACGCCGGCCACGCGGGCGATCGCTGCGTAGGCCTCCTGCGCATTGCTGACCTTGAACTCGACGAGCAGGCCGCGCAGGTCGCGCTGGTAGCGGGCCAGCGTGCCGTACAGCAGCAGCGCACGCTCGGCGGGGTTGAGCTGAAGCAGGCCGGCGAGGGCGTCGATGTTCTTCTCGACCAGCGTCGATTCCTTCTTCAGGCTGCGCTCCAGCCAGTCGGCGGTGGCACCGAGCACGGCAAGCAGGTCCTTCGGCGCGTCCTTGACGTACTCGTCGAGGTAGAAGAACAGCGTGCCCTCCTCGTAGGGGCCGCGCCAGGCGCCGTGGCGCTCGACGAAGGCGGCGTCGGACAAGACCTCGTGACCGCGCCACTGCTCGTTGACGCGGCAGCGGCCGTTGAGGAAACCGCGCAGCCGCTGCAGCACCGAGGCGGGCCAGACGAGGTGCTTGCCGGTCAGCGAGAGCAGGCTGTTCCAGTCGCGCCGCGGGTTGAAGCGCGCGACGTTGCGCATCGTCAGCGAGAGCACGAAGTGCGAGCACATGCGGTCCAGCACCGGCGCGTCGTGCAGGCCGGGCGAGAGGATCGGCCGGCCCTCACCGGCGCTCCGGCTGTGCTTCACCATCGGTCACCTCCTGGGCACAACCATCTTGGCGCACGGGGCGCCAAGCGGCAAGCCCCCGGCCAACGCAGGGGCCTGGCGACCATAACGCAGGAGGCGGCGCCGCGTCGACCGCTTTCGCACCTCGGTCGGGGCGTCACTCACGCGCCCGGCCACGGGCGCGACGGCGTCAGTGCAGCACCAGCGGCTGCTGCGACAGCATGGCGTAGCGCTCGATGTACGCGTCCATCTCTTCTTCCGAAGGATCGGTCTCGATCAGCGCCTGCACGCCCTGCTTGAAGCTTTCGGCCAGCGCGCCCTGGATGAAGATCTCCTTGCGCGCGAACTTGTCGACGATCTCGTAACCGCCACGGGACGCGGTGCTGTCTTCCGTGGCCACGGGAACGTCGAACGAGACGACCGCAAAGCTGTCCGAGTTGTAGAGCATCTGCATGAGGGGACTCTCCTGCAGTCGAGTTGAGTCCATCGGCGCGAATATCAAGCCCTGCAAGGACCGGCGGCGATCACGGCAGCAGTTCGCGCAGGCGCAGTTCCAGCCGGTCCTCGTCACTGTTGCCCATGGTGGCACGCACCGGCAGGTGATGGCGCGCCGGGTCCAGCCACACCTCCACGCGCGTGTCGTGGTCCGAGCGCGGCTCGCGCAACAGGCGCATCGTCGCGACAGGTTCGGAGAACAGCGTCAGTGTTTCGGGGCCCAGGCTGCGGAAGGACCACAGCGAGGCGTCGCCACGCGCGCCGATCACCTGCAGGACGATGTGCTCGCCGGCGGCCAGGCGCCGTGGTTCGGCCGCCGCCACCGCGGCAAGCTGGATCATCCAGCTCAGGCGGTCCTGCACGCCCGGCTGCCAGGGCAGTTCGGTCTTCGGCCCGGAGAAGCGGATGCGACCGGCCTCGCGCTCGAAATTGGCCGCCACGGCGGCGCGGCGCGCGCGCTGGTCGGTGAAACGCAGCGGCGCGAGGCCGGTCTCGTCGAGCGCGCCCTCGCTGACCTGGGTGAGCACGTTCAGGCCGAGCACCGAGCCTTCCAGTCGCAGCTGGTAGCGGCCGGCGTCGGTGCGCCAGAGCAATTCGCCACCGCCCGTCAGGCGGCCGCGACGCAGTTCGTAGCGCAGCGTGGCCGGCGGCGGCAGGCGGGTGGCGTACAGCGGCAGCCTCGCGCCTTCGGAGGCTGCCGGCTCGACCGCTGCCGGGGCCGAAGCCAATGCCGCGGCCGGTGCCGCAGCCGAAGCCGCAGCCGCAGACGAGGCCGCGGGGGCGGTTGCGCCTGCGGCCGGCTGCTCGACTTCCGAGGGCAGCGGCATCGAACTCGGGTTCGTGCTCTGCAGCGGCTCAGGGTTCAGCACCGGTTCGGTGGCCTGCTGTGGCGCATCGACGGCGACGGCCACCGGCGGCACCGGCTCGGCGGCCGCCGGTGCGCGGCGACGTGGGCGGGGCGCGGCGGCCGGCGCGGGTGGCGGCGCCTCGGGCTCGGGCGCCTCGGCCACCACCGCCGACAGCGTGCGCACCTGCAGCGCCGCCGACACCGGGCTGGCCGGGCGCGTGGGCTGGCCGAGGTCCAGGCCGCCGAGCAACAGCGCATGAAGCCCCAACGCCAGCAAGGTCAGCGCGGCGAAGGCACGGCGCCGTCGCGGATCACCCCCGGCCGACAGCATCGACAATTGCCCCTTTCGCCAACCGTTTCCCCGCCACTCGCATGAAACTCGCCACCTACAAGGACGGATCGCGCGACGGCCAGCTGGTCGTCGTCTCGCGCGATCTCTCGACCGCTCACTATGCCAGCGGCATCGCGACGCGGCTGCAGCAGGTGCTGGACGACTGGAACTTCCTGTCGCCGCAGCTCGAGGAGCTGTACCTCACGCTCAATCACGGCAAGGCGCGGCACGCCTTCGCCTTCGAACCCGAGAAGTGCATGGCGCCGCTGCCGCGCGCCTGCCAGTGGGCCGACGGTTCGGCCTTCATCAACCACGTCGAGCTGGTGCGCAAGGCGCGCGGCGCCGAGGTGCCCGAAAGCTTCTACACCGACCCGCTGATGTACCAGGGCGGCAGCGACGACTTCCTCGGACCCACCGACGACATCGTCGTGCCCAGCGAGGACTTCGGCATCGACTTCGAGGCCGAGGTCGCGGTCGTCACCGGCGACGTGCCCATGGGCAGCAGCCCCGATGCGGCACTGGAAGGCATCCGGCTGCTGATGCTGGTCAACGACGTGTCCCTGCGCAACCTCATCCCCGCCGAGCTGGCCAAGGGATTCGGCTTCCTGCAGAGCAAGCCGGCCACCGCCTTCGGCCCGGTGGCGGTGACGCCCGACGAGCTCGGCGCCGCCTGGAAGGGCGGACGCGTGCACCTCAACCTGGAGTCGGTGTGGAACGGCAAGCGCGTCGGCCTGTGCGATGCCGGGCCGGAGATGACCTTCCACTTCGGCCAGCTGATCGCCCACCTGTGCAAGACGCGCAACGTGCGCGCGGGCAGCATCGTCGGCAGCGGCACGGTGAGCAACAAGGACTGGTCGCGCGGCTACAGCTGCATCGCCGAGAAGCGCGCCATCGAGACCATCGAAACGGGCGCGCCGAAGACCGGGTTCATGCGCTACGGCGACACCATCCGCCTCGAGATGAAGGGCAGCGACGGCAGCACCGTGTTCGGAGCCATCGCGCAGAAGGTCGCGCCGCCGGATCAGGCGTCGTAGATCGTCTGCAGCGACTCGAACCCCTTCACCTCGATCGGGTTGCCCGACGGATCGCGGAAGAACATCGTCCACTGCTCGCCGGGCTGGCCCGCGAAGCGCAGTTGCGGCTCGAGCACGAACTCGGTGCCAGCCGCGCGCAGGCGCGCGGCCAGTGCCTCCCAGTCGGCACGCTGCAGCATCAGGCCGAGGTGCGGCATGGGCACCAGCTTGTCGCCGACGCGTCCGCTGTTCGTGGTCGCAAACGGCTCGCCGAGGTGCAGCGAGATCTGGTGGCCGAAGAAGTCGAAGTCGACCCAGGTGTCGGTGCTGCGGCCTTCGCGGCAGCCGAGTACGCCGCCGTAGAAGCGCCGCGCGGCATCCAGGTCGGTGACGTGGTAGGCGAGGTGGAAGAGGGCTTTCATCACGGGGAGGTTTTCGGATTCATGGCATCGTAAGCGCATGAACGGAGAACTGCCACGCACCTTCAAGGTGGTCACCGTCTGGCTGCTGGTCGGGCTGGCGCTGTTCCTCGGCGTGCAGTGGTGGCAACACCAGGCGCTGGCGGCGCGCTTCTCGAGCGACGGCGACATCATCGAGATCCGCCGCGGGCCCGACGGCCACTACCACTGGCCGGGCTTCATCGAAGGGCGCGCAGTCGACTTCCTCGTCGACACCGGCGCCACCGGCACCGCCATTCCAGGCGCGCTGGCGCGCGAACTGGGCCTGCGGCCGATCGACACGGTGCGCTCGAGCACCGCCGGCGGCACGGTCACCGGCGAGGTGATGCGCGCCGACATCGAGCTGCGCGGCGGCATGCGCGCCGAGCGGTTGCGCGTGGTCGCCCTGCAGGGCCTGGCCGAGCGGCCGCTGCTCGGCATGGACGTGCTCGGCCGGCTGCACTGGCAGCAGGTCGACGGCGTACTGCGCATCGACCTGCGTTCGGCGGCGGGCCGCTAAGCTCGTGCCCATGCGCCTGCTGCGCCCGCTCCGCCGCGCCTTGGGCATCGTGGCGCTGGCATGGCCGCTGGCCGCCACGGCACAGGCGGACTGCCCCCCGCCGCCCGCCCCGCCCGGTGCCGAACAGCTCGCCGCGGCGCAGCACGACGCGCGCGACCGCGGCTTCCTCTGGCGGCTGGAGAAGAACGGGCACAGCTCCTGGCTGTACGGCACGGTGCACCTCGCGCGGCTCGACTGGGCGTTTCCCGGCCCGAAGGTGCGCGAGGCGTTCGCCAACAGCCAGACCCTCGCGCTCGAACTCGACCTGCTCGACGCCGAGACGCAGCGCCGCATGACCGCCGGCAGTGCCGCGCGGCGGGGCGATGCACTGCCGCCGGCGCTGCAGCAGCGCCTCGAGCGCCGCGCGCGGGCCGAGTGCGCCGAGCCCGAGCAGCTTGCCCGTCTGAAGCCGGAGCTGCAGATCGCCACGCTGTCCATGCTTGCCGGCCGCCGCCTCGGCCTCGAACCCGGCTACGGCATCGACATGGTGCTGGCCGGCCTGGCGCGGCGCGACGACAAGCCGGTGGTGGCGCTGGAAACGGTGGACGAGCAGCTGCGCTCGCTGACCGGCAGCCCGCGCGCCGAGGTGCTCGCGCTGGTGGCCGGCACGCTCGACGAGCTGGACAGCGGCCGCGCGCAGAAGATGCTCGGCCACATCGCACAGGTGTGGGCGAGCGGCGACCACGCCCGGCTGGCGCGTTACACCGACTGGTGCGACTGCCAGCGCACGCCGGCCGAGGCGGCGGCGATGCGCCGCCTGCTCGAAGGCCGCAACCCGGCGATGGCGGCGCGCATCGATGCGTTGCACCTCGGCGGCCAGCGCATCTTCGCCGCCGTCGGCAGCCTGCACATGATCGGCGCGCGCGGCCTGCCGGCGCTGATGGCGCAGCGCGGCTACCGCGTCGAACGCATTGCCCTGGAGGCGCCCATGCCCGACATCCTGGCCCTGTGGGACTTCGACGATCCCGCCGCGAGCGAGGCGCGCATGCGCGCCGCACTGGACGGGGCGACGCACGACGCCGCGCTGTCGCTGCGCGCGCAGATCGCCCGCACGCTGAGCCTGCGCCGGCAGTTCGGCGCGGCGCACCGGTTGCTCGACGAGGTCGACGCCGAGCTGGGCGGCGCCGGCGCCGAGCCGCGCGTGCGCTCGATGCTGGAACGCGGGCGCACCTGGCGCTCGTCGGGCGAGCCGGCCAAGGCCAGGCCGCTGTTCCTGCAGGCCGAGCAGCTCGCCCGCACCTCGGGGCTGGAATACCTGCACGTCGACGCACTGCACATGGTCGCGCTGGTGCAGGCCGACCCCGAGGCGCAGCTGGAATGGACGCAGCGCGCGCTGGCCACCGCACGCGCCGCGCGCGACCCGCAGACGCGCCGCTGGGAGGCCTCGCTGGCGAACAACATCGGCTGGAGTCTGCACGAGGCCGGCCGCCACGAAGAGGCCCTGGGAAGCTTCCGCGCTGCGCTCGCCGCACGCGAACGCGACGGCGCCGCGCCGCAGCGTCTGCGCGAGGCGCAGTGGATGATCGCCCGGGAGCTGCGCGCGCTGCGTCGCCACGACGACGCGCTGGCGATCCTGTGGCGGCTCGAGCGCGAACTCGCCGCTGCCGGTGCCGGCGACGGCTTCGTGCCCGAGGAGATCGGCGAGAACCTGCTCGCCCTCGGTCGTCCCGCCGAGGCCAGGCCTTATTTCGCACAGGCGCATGCGCAGCTGTCGCAGATCAACACCGTCGAGCGGCCGGACGAGGCCCGGCTGGCGCGGCTGCAGGACCTGTCGCGCTGACCTGCCTCAGCCGCGGGAGCCGTGGCGCGCGCACAATCATGTGCACCCAGAACAACTCCCGAGGAGACGCCATGGCCGATGCTGCCGCCTTCACCAAACTCGTTCCCGGCTTCGACTTCCTGCAGGGGCTGGTCAAGAACGCCGGCTCGGCGCTGCCCAACATCGGGCAGTGGGTTGCGCCGACGCTGAACCCGGAGGAGCTGGAGAAGCGCATCGAGGAGCTGCGCACGGTGCAGTTCTGGCTGGAGCAGAACGCGCGCATGCTCGGCGCCACCATCCAGGCGCTGGAGGTGCAGCGCATGACGCTGTCGACGCTGAAGACGATGAACGTGCAGATGGACGACCTGCGCGAGTCGCTGACGCTGCGCATGCCCGAGGCAGCCCCGGCGGCGCCGGCGGCCGCACCGTCGACCAAGCGCGCCAAGCCGGCGGCGAAGAAGTCGGCGGCCAAGCCCGCCGAGGCACCGCAGGCGGTCGACCCGATGCAGTGGTGGGGGGCGCTGACCAAGCAGTTCACCGAGCTCGCCGCCACCGCGATGAAGGACAGCACCACCGACGCGGCGAAGAACCTTGCCGGCACGATGGTCAAGCAGAGTTTCGACGCCGCCGGCCAGACGCTGAAGAAGGCCGCCTCGGTGCCCGGCGCGGTGGCGCGCGGCGCTGGCGCAGCCGCCCGCACGGCGACGCGCAAGTCGGTCTCGAAGAAGAAGGGCGCGCCCTGATCCGCCCCCCAGCCCGCGCCCGATGAAGACCTTCCTGCAGGCTCATGCCGCGCACCCCGACTGGCGCTTCGCGCTGGCGATGGTGCAGCCGCAGCTCGAAGCGCAACAGCGCGCGCGAGCGCCCTGCGAACCGACGCTCGGCTGGGTCTACCTCACCGACCACTACGCCGGCGAGGCCGAGGCGCTGCTCGCCGAGCTGCAGCGCCACTGGCCCGGTGTGTCCTGGGTCGGCGCGGTGGGCATCGGCGTGTCGGCCAGCGGGGTGGAGTACTTCGACGAGCCGGCGCTGACGGTGATGCTCGCCGAGCTGCCGCAGGGCGACTTCCGCGTCTTCTCTGGCGCCCGGCCGCTGGGCACCTTCCCCGCGCACACCGCACAGGTGCACGCCGACCCGAACACGCCGGACCTGGCCGAGCTGGTCGCCGACATGAGCGACCGCACCACCACCGGCTACCTGTTCGGCGGCCTCGCCTCGGCGCGCAATCGCACCCTGCACGTCGCCGACGGTGTGCTGCACGGCGGCCTGTCGGGTGTCGCCTTCGCCAGCGGCGTGGGGCTGGTCTCGCGCGTCACGCAGGGCTGCCAGCCGGTGGGACGCACACGCACCATCACCGAATCGAGCCAGAACGTCATCACGAGACTCGACGGCGAGCCTGCGCTCGACGTGCTGCTGGCCGACCTGAACGTCGCCGGCCGCGAGCCGCGCGAGGCCTTGCCGCAGATCCGCCAGACGCTGGTCGGCCTGTCGGACCCCAACGACCCGGCGCGGCGCAGCGACGACAGTCCCGCGGTGCGCCGCGGCGCCTTCGGCCCCGACACCCGCGTGCGCCACCTGATCGGGCTGGATCCGGCGCGGCGCGGCATCGCCATCGGCGACATCGCGCCGGAGGGCCTGCAGCTCGCCTTCTGCCAGCGCAACACCGAGGCGGCCCGACGCGACCTGGTGCGCATTTGCGCCGAGATCCGCGAGGAGCTGGCGCCGCAGGAACTGACGGTCGCCGCCACGCTGCCGGCCGGCGTGGCGCCGGAGTCCGCCGCGATGAGCATCGCCGGCGCCGTCTACGTCAGCTGTTCGGGGCGCGGCGGACCTCACTTCGGCGGCCCCTCGGCGGAGCTGCAGATCGTTCGGCGTGCCCTCGGCGACGTGCCGCTGGTCGGCTTCTTCGCCGCCGGCGAGATCGCACGCCACCACCTCTACGGCTACACCGGCGTGCTGACGGTGTTCGCCGGGCACGTTTGAGCCATCTTCACCCAGGACGCAAAGAAGCTTCGACCCGGCATCATTCCCTGCGGGGTTACAGTGCGTCCCTACGGGTTTCACCGCCAACCCGACGGAGTCCGCACGTGAACGCCCCTTCCACGCTCGAGATGTCCACCGTGCCGGGCGATCCCGCCCGGGCCAATCCTGCCGAGCGGCGTGCCGAGGTGGTGGCCGAACTCTCCGCCGTGCTGCCCGCCCATGCGCTGCTGTGGCACACCGAGGACACCATTCCCTACGAATGCGACGGCCTGACCGCCTACCGCGAGCAGCCTCTGGCGGTGGCGCTGCCCGAGACCGAGGAGCAGGTGGCCGCCGTGCTGCGCACCTGCCACCGCCTCAACGTGCCGGTGGTGGCGCGCGGTGCGGGCACCGGGCTGTCCGGCGGCGCGCTGCCGCACAAGCTCGGCGTGACGCTGGGCCTGGCGAAGTTCAACCAGATCCTGGCCATCGACCCGCTGTCGCGCACGGCCCGCGTGCAATGCGGCGTGCGCAACCTGGCGATCAGCGATGCCGCCGCGCCCTACGGGCTGTACTACGCGCCCGACCCGTCCAGCCAGATCGCCTGCACGATCGGCGGCAACGTGGCCGAGAACTCCGGGGGCGTGCACTGCCTCAAGTACGGCCTGACGGTGCACAACGTGCTGCGCGTGCGCGGCTTCACCGTCGACGGCGAGGTGGTGGAGTTCGGCTCCGAGGCGCTCGACGCCGCCGGCCTGGACCTGATGGGCGTGCTGGTCGGCAGCGAAGGCATGCTCGCCGTCACCACCGAGGTCACCGTCAAGCTGGTGCCCAAGCCGCAGCTCGCGCGCTGCATCATGGCCAGCTTCGACGACATGAGGAAGGCCGGCGACGCGGTAGCCAGCGTGATCGCCGCGGGCATCATCCCGGCCGGTCTGGAGATGATGGACAAGCCGATGACCGCCGCGGTCGAGGACTTCGTGCACGCCGGCTACGACCTGAACGCCGAGGCCATCCTGCTGTGCGAGAGCGACGGCACGCCGGAGGAGGTGGACGAGGAGATCGGCCGCATGGTCGAGGTGCTGCAGCGCTGCGGTGCCACCGCGATCTCGGTGAGCGAGGACGAGGCCCAGCGGCTGAAGTTCTGGAGCGGCCGCAAGAACGCCTTCCCGGCCTCCGGCCGCATCAGCCCCGACTACATGTGCATGGACTCGACCATCCCGCGCAAGCGCCTGGCCGACATCCTGCTGGCCATCCAGGAGATGGAGAAGAAGTACGACCTGCGCTGCGCCAACGTCTTCCATGCCGGCGACGGCAATCTGCACCCGCTGATCCTGTTCGACGCCAACGACCCCGACCAGATGCACCGCTGCGAGCTGTTCGGCGCCGACATCCTGGAGACCAGCGTGCGCATGGGCGGCACGGTGACCGGCGAGCATGGGGTGGGCGTGGAAAAGCTCAGCTCGATGTGCGTGCAGTTCGCACCAGCCGAGCGCGAGCAGATGTTCGCGCTCAAGCGCGCCTTCGATCCGAAGGAACTGCTCAACCCGGGCAAGGTGATTCCCACCCTGCACCGCTGCGCCGAGTACGGGAAGATGCACGTCTCGCGCGGCCTCCTGCCCTTCGCCGACATCCCGCGCTTCTGACATGAGACCGATGACGAGCCCGGCGCCGGGCCGCCCCAGGGCGGGCGAGACCCCCACGGGGGGTCGGCCGCGGTACGCTGCGGCCGGGGGGCAGACATGACAAACGATCCGGCCCTCCAGATGCTGGTCGACCGCGTGCAGAGCGCGCAGTCGGCCGGCGCGCAGCTCTGCATCCAGGGCGGCGGCACCAAGAGCTTCTACGGCGAGGTGCCGCAGGGCGAGGTCCTCGACACCCGCGTGCTCGAGGGCATCTCCAGCTACGAGCCCACCGAGCTGGTGGTCACCGCGCGCTGCGGCACCGACCTTGCCGAGCTCGAGGCCACGCTCGCCGAGCAGGGCCAGTGCCTGCCCTTCGAGCCTCCGCACTTCGGTGCCGACGCCACCGTGGGCGGCATGGTCGCCGCCGGGTTGTCCGGGCCGTCGCGCGCGGCAGTCGGCGCGGTGCGCGACTACGTGCTCGGCGCCACGCTGCTCAACGGCCGCGGCGAGGTGCTGAGCTTCGGCGGCCAGGTGATGAAGAACGTGGCCGGCTACGACATCTCGCGCCTGCTCGCCGGCTCGATGGGCACGCTGGGCGTGATCCTCGAGGTCTCGTTGAAGGTGCTGCCGGTGGCGCCGGCCACCGCGACGCTGCGCTTCTCGATGGACGAGGCGCGGGCGATCACCCGTCTGAACGAGTGGGGCGGCCAGCCGCTGCCGCTCAATGCCAGCGCCTGGTGGGACGGCACGCTGGTGGTGCGCCTGCGCGGCGCGCTCGCCGCGGTGCAGGCGGCCACCGACCGGCTGGGCGGCGAGCTCATCGAACCTGCCCAGGCCACGCCGTTCTGGAACGGGCTGCGCCACCAGCACGACGAATTCTTCATCAAGGCCGCCGCCGCCGTCGAAGGCGGCGCTCGGCTGTGGCGCCTGTCGGTGCCGCCGACCACACCGCCGCTGGCCCTGCCTGGCGAACAGCTCGTCGAATGGGGCGGCGCGCAGCGCTGGGTGTGTTGTGCCGCGCCGGCCGCGCTGGTCCGCGATGCCGCCTCCAGGGCCGGCGGCCATGCCACGCTGTTCCGCGCCCGGGACAAATCCGCCGGGGCCTTCGCGCCGCTGAAATCGCCGCTGGACCGCATCCACCGCGAACTGAAGAAGGCCTTCGACCCGAGCGGCGTGTTCAATCCCGGCCGCATGTACCCCGGCCTCTGAGGCCGCGCCTGCCCGGCATGGACGCACTCAAGGGCCTCGCCTGGCTGCTGCTGGCCCAGTCCGCCGGCGAAGCGCTGGTGCGGCTGGCGGCAGTACCGCTGCCCGGGCCGGTGATGGGCTTGCTGATCCTGCTCGTCGCGCTGCGCTGGGAGCCGGTGCGCCGCCCGGTGGGCGCCGCCGCCGAGGTGCTGCTCGCGCACCTGTCGCTGCTGTTCGTTCCGGTCGGCGTGGGCGTGATGACGCATCTCGGCCTGATCGCGGAGTACGGCGCGCGCATGCTGCTGGTGGTCGTGCTGTCCACCTGGACCGGCATGGCCGTCGGCGCGCTGGTGCTGCGCGCGCTGCTGCGCTCGAAGGGCTGAACGCCGATGCACAGCTTCGTCGAACTCTGGGTCTACCTGTCGGCCACGCCGCTGTTCGGCCTCACCGCCACGCTGGTGACCTACGTGCTGGCGCAGGCCGTGTACCAGCGCGTCGGCCACGCGCCCTGGGCCAACCCGGTGCTGTGGTCGGTGCTGGCGCTGGCCGCGCTGCTGACCGCCAGCGGCACGCCCTACCCGACCTACTTCTCCGGAGCGCAGTTCATCCACTTCCTGCTCGGGCCGGCCGTGGTGGCGCTGGCCTGGCCGCTGTGGCAGCGCCGCGCCGAACTGCGCTCGCGCGCGGTCGCGGTGCTGGCCGCGGCGTTGGCCGGCGGCGCGGCGGCGGCGGCGGCAGCGGTCGGGCTGGGCTGGCTGCTCGGTCTCCCCGAGCCGGTGCTGCGCTCGCTCGCACCGAAGTCGGTGACGGCGCCGGTGGCGATGGGCATCGCCGAGCAGCTCGGCGGCATCCCGGCGCTGGCCGCCGCGTTCGCGGTGCTGACGGGGCTGGTCGGCGCGGTGAGCGCGAAGTACCTGTTCGACGCGCTGCGCATCGCCGAGCCCGAGGTGCGCGGCTTTGCGCTGGGCACCGCGGCGCATGGCATCGGCGCGGCCCGCGCGCTGCAGGTGCACCCCGACGCCGGCGCCTATGCCGGGCTCGCACTGGGCCTGCAGGTGGTGCTGGCCGCCCTGCTCATGCCGCTGCTGGCGCGGCTGTTCTGATCGCCACGATTCACCGAGACGCTTCATGCAGACGACACTCGCATCCGAGTTCCAGGGCACCCGCGAGGGCACCGAGGCCGAGGCCATCCTGCGCAAGTGCGTGCACTGCGGCTTCTGCACTGCCACCTGCCCGACCTACCAGTTGCTCGGCGACGAGCTCGACGGCCCGCGCGGCCGCATCTACCTGATCAAGCAGGTCCTGGAAGGCAAGCCGGTGACGCGCGCCACGCAGCAGCACCTGGACCGCTGCCTGACCTGCCGCAACTGCGAGAGCACCTGCCCTTCCGGCGTGCAGTACGGCCATCTCGTGGAGATCGGCCGCAAGGTGGTGGAGGAGCGTGTCGAGCGTCCCGCCGGCGAGAAGGCCGTGCGCTGGCTGCTCAAGGAAGGGCTCACCTCGCCGTTGTTCGCCCCGGCGATGAAGGTCGGCCAGTGGATGAGGCCGCTGCTGCCGGGATCGTTGCAGCACAAGGTTCCGGCGAGTGCGCCGACGCAGGCCCACCGCTGGCCGACGCGCGAGCACGAGCGCAAGGTGCTGATGCTGATGGGCTGCGTGCAACCGGCGATGATGCCCAACATCAACAGTGCCACCGCGCGCGTGCTCGACGCCGCCGGCATCCAGACCCTGGTCGCCGACGGCGCCGGCTGCTGCGGCGCGATCCGCACGCACCTGAACGACATCGACGGCGGCCTGGCCGACATGCGGCGCAACGTCGACGCCTGGTGGCCGCTGGTCTCCACCGGAAAGGTGGAAGCGATCGTCATGAACGCCTCCGGCTGCGGCGCGACGGTGAAGGACTACGGGCATGCACTGGCGCACGACCCGGCCTACGCTCAACGGGCGATGCGCATCGTCGAGTTGACCCGCGACCTGAGCGAGTTGC
This sequence comes from uncultured Piscinibacter sp., assembly GCF_937952055.1. Classification (GTDB taxonomy): domain Bacteria; phylum Pseudomonadota; class Gammaproteobacteria; order Burkholderiales; family Burkholderiaceae_C; genus Piscinibacter. The sequence goes on along the minus strand of NZ_CALFYO010000010.1, from coordinate 16,363 downwards.
TGCCCGAGCTGGTGCCGAAGCTGAAGACGAAGCTGCGCGCCACGGGACCGAAGAAGCTCGCCTACCATCCGCCCTGCACGCTGCAGCACGGCCAGCAGCTGCGTGGCGGTGTCGAGACGCATCTGGCGGCACTCGGCTTCGACATCCGTGTGGCCCCGGTCGAGTCGCACCTGTGCTGTGGCTCGGCGGGCACCTACTCGGTGCTGCAGCCCGAGCTCGCCTACCAGTTGCGCGACCGCAAGCTGGGCCACCTCGCGCCGCTGCAGCCGGAGGTGATCGTGTCGGCCAACATCGGCTGCATCCAGCACCTCGGCAGCGGCACCGCCACGCCGGTGCGCCACTGGGTCGAGGTGCTCGACGAAGCGCTCGCCTGACGCATTTGTTCACGATCGGGCCCGCCGGCTTAAGGCGGCGCTAACCAGGGTTTCCGAGCATCCACCCATCGCTGAAGGTGCCCCACCGGGCATCGCGAGGAGTGTGAATGCCACTTGCCCTGTCGTGCGCCGGAAGCACGCGTGATGCCCACGCTTCGCTGCGCCTTCACGGCGAAGGCGACGAGGAGCGCGCCGACGTCGAGCACTTCATCCGCGCCGTCTACGCCGAGCGCTTCGGAGCCAGGTTGCGCCACTTCGCCCCCTGCCTCGTCAGCCTGCGCGATGCCGACGGCCGCATCGTCGCGGCAGCCGGGTACCGCTTCGCGGGCGTGCAGTCGCTGTTCCTCGAGCGCTACCTGGACGAACCGGTCGAGGCTACGCTCGGCCGCCAGTGCGGAGAGACGACACCCCGCGAGCGCATCGTCGAGGTCGGCCACCTCGCCGCGATGCGCGCAGGGGAAGGCCGCCGGCTGATCCTGCTGCTCGGCCCGCACCTCGCGGCGCAGGGCGCGCGCTGGGTGGTGAGCACGCTCACCGAGGAACTGCGTCACCTGTTCGTGCGCATTGGCGTGACGCCGCTGGCGCTCGGCGCGGCCGATCCGGCGGTGCTGGGCGACGAGGCGGCCGACTGGGGCCGCTACTACGAACACCGGCCGGTGGTGCTCGCCGGTCACCTGCCGCTGGCGCTGCGCATCCTGGCGCGCCGCCAGCAGGGACACGGCGGATGAGCGGCGAGCTGCTCGACGCCTGGCGCCGCCACGGCGGCGTGGCCGTCGAATGCGGCGCGCAGCTCTGGGACTTCGATACCTTGCGCCGCGAAGTCGACGCGCTTGCCGGCGAGCTGCGCCGGCAGCAGGTGCGCGTGCTCGCCACGCTGTTGGACAACGGCGCGGCCTGGATCGTCGCCGACCTGGCCGCCCTCGCCGCCGGCGTGGTGCACTTGCCGCTGCCCGGATTCTTCACACCGGCACAGATCCGCCACGCGCTGCGGGCGGCCGGCGCGGACGGCCTGCTCGCCGTGCCCGATGCCGTCGCAGCCTTTGCCCCCTTGCCAACCGCCGAACAGCGCATTGCCGGGCAGGCGCTGGCCTGGCTGCGCCTGCCCGGGCGGCCGGTCGCGATGCCCGAAGGCACCGTCAAGCTCACCTTCACCTCGGGCACCACCGGCACGCCCAAGGGCGTCTGCCTCGGCCGCGCGTCGATCGGTCGCGTCGCCGCCGGACTGAGCGAGGCGCTCGCACCGCTGGCGATCACGCGCCACCTCAGCGCGTTGCCCTTCCCGGTGCTGCTCGAGAACCTCGCCGGGGTTCTGGCGCCGCTGTCGCAGGGCGCTACCTGCATCGCGCCGCCTCTGGCGGACGTCGGGCTCATCGGCTCGTCGGGCTTCGACCCGGCCAGGCTGCACGCTGCGGTGCTTGCCGCGCAGCCGCACAGCCTGATCCTGCTGCCGCAGATGCTGCGTGGCTGGGTCGCCTGGCTGCAGGCCAGCGGCGCGCGCGCGCCGGCGTCGCTGAAGATCGTCGCGGTGGGCGGCGCCGCCGTCGGCACGCGGCTCATCGAGGCCGCGCAATCGCTCGGTCTGCCGGCCTGCGAGGGCTACGGCCTGTCGGAGGCGTGTTCGGTGCAGACCCTCAACCTTCCCGGGGCGCAGCGCCCCGGTTCGGCCGGTCGCGTGCTGCCGCATGCGCGCTTGCGCGTCGGCGCCAGCGGCGAGATCGAGGTCGCCGGCAGCCTGTTCCTGGGCTACCTCGGCGACCCGAGTCCCGCACCCGAGTGGTGGCGCAGCGGCGACCTCGGCGAGATCGACGCCGACGGCTACCTCCACGTGCGCGGCCGCAGGAAGCAGGTGCTGATCACCGCCTTCGGCCGCAACGTCAGCCCGGAGTGGGTGGAGACGGCGTTGCGCGGCGAGCCGGCCATCGCACAGGCCGTGGTGTTCGGCGAGGCACAGCCGGCGCTGTCGGCGGTGCTCTGGCCGACCCGCGCCGATCTGCCCGACGCCGCCCTGCAGGCCGCCATGGACCGCGCCAACGCCACGCTGCCCGACTACGCCCGCGTGGTGCGCTGGTGCCGCGCCGGCGCGGCCTTCAGCGCCGAAACCGGCCTGGCCACGCCGAATGGCCGCCCCCAACGCCAGGCCATCGAAGCACGGCACGCCCAGGCCCTCGGCCTCGTGCCGACCGCCCTGGAGACTCCATGAACGATTCCTTCTTCCAGCAACTCGTGCGCGACACCGCCGACGCACGTCTGGGCCTCGTCGCCGCGCCGATCATCCAGGGCTGCCTGCAGGGGCGCGTCTCCCTGCCCAGCTACGTGGCCTTCCTGACCGAGGCCTACCACCACGTGCGCCACACCGTGCCGCTGCTGCGGGCCTGCAAGGCCGCGCTGCCGCCGCAGCACGCGCAGTGGCTGGATGCGGCGCTGGACGAATACGTCGAGGAGGAGGCGGGCCACGACGAGTGGATCCTCGACGACATCGCCGCCTGCGGCTTCGATGCCGACGCGGTGCGCCACGGCCGGCCCGGCCATGCCACCGAGGTGATGGTCGCCTACGCCTACGACCAGATCGCGCGACGCAACCCGCTCGGCTTCTTCGGCATGGTGCACGTGCTCGAAGGCACCAGCGTGGCGCTGGCGCTGCAGGCTGCCGACCAGATTCAGGCGCACCTCAAGCTGCCCGACCGCGCCTTCAGCTACCTGCGCTCGCACGGCACGCTCGACCAGCAGCACACCGCGCATTTCGCGCAGCTGATGGACCGCATCGACGACAGCGCCGACCGCGCCGCCATCGTGCATGCGGCGCGGGCCTTCTACCGCCTCTACGGCGACGTGTTCCGCGGCCTTCCGCTGCCCGCGCCCGAGGCCGAGGAGGCGCTGGCATGAAGGCCGCCCACGCCCGCGTGCTGCTGACCGGCGCCAGCGGCGGCATCGGCCAGGCCATCGCCAAGGAGCTGCTCGCGCGCGGGGCGTCGGTGATGCTCAGCGGCCGCTCGCCGGCCCGGCTGGCCACGCTGGCGCGCCAGCTCGGCGGCCAGGCGGACGCCGCATCGCGCATCTACTGGCACGCCGCCGACCTCGACGACGCGGCCGCCCTGCCCGCGCTGTGCGAGGCGGCAGCGCGCTGGGGGATCAACGTGCTGGTCAACAACGCCGGCACGCCGAGCTTCGGCCGATTCGAGTCACTGGGCGCGGAGCACCTCGAGCAGGTGCTGCGCACCAACCTGCTCGCGCCGATGCGCCTCACGCAGGCGCTGCTGCCCGTGCTGAGGCGGCGGCCGAAGGCGCAGGTGATCCAGATCGGCTCGGCGCTCGGCCGCCTCGGGCTGCCCGGCTACAGCGTCTACAGCGCCAGCAAGTTCGGCCTGCGCGGCTTTTCCGAAGCGCTGCGCCGCGAGCTGCGCGGTAGCGCCGTGCACGTGCAGTACCTCGGCCCGCGCAGCACGCGCACCGGCTTCAACGACCAGCGCGTCGAGGCCTACAACCGCGCCACCGGTACGGCGGTCGATGCGCCCGAAACAGTGGCGCGCGCCCTCGTCGCGCTGCTCGAAAGCGAAGCCGCAGAACGCTTCCTCGGCCTGCCGGAGAAGTTCGCCGTGCGCCTGAACGGAGCCGTGCCGCAGTGGCTGGACGGCGCCTTCGACAAGCACCGCGCCAGCCTGACCCACCTTCCCATGGAGACACCGACATGAGCAAGACCCCGTTCGCCCTCTTCGCCACCTTCTGCGCCGCCCTCGCCCTGTCGCCGCTGGCCCGGGCCGGCAACGTCGAGGACGAGGTCGTGCAGTTGCAGCACGACTGGGAGGTGATCCGCTACCAGACGCCTGCGGCCGAGCGCGAGAAGCGCTTCGAGATGCTGGCCGCCAAGGCGCACCAGGTCGCGCAGGCGCAGCCTGCGCGCGCCGAGCCGCTGGTGTGGGAAGGCATCATCGTCAGCTCCTGGGCCGGCGAGAAGGGCGGACTGGGCGCGCTGAGCCTGGTCAAGCGCGCCAAGCTCATGTACGAGACGGCCATCCAGATCGATGGCAAGGTGCTGGACGGCTCGGCCTACAACAGCCTGGGCGTGCTGTACTACAAGGTGCCTGGCTGGCCGATCGGCTTCGGCGACAAGGAGCGCGCCAAGGAACTGCTGCAGCAGGCGCTGGCGCTCAACCCCAAGGGCATCGACCCGAACTTCTTCTACGGCGAGTACCTGCTGGAAACCGGCAATGCCGCCGAGGCGGTGAGCTACCTCGAACGTGCGCTGCAGGCGCCGCCGCGGCCCGGCCGTCAGGTGGCCGACACCGGCCGGCGCGAGGAAGCGCGTGCGCTGATCGAGAAGGCGCGCGCCGCCGCCCACTAGGGCCTGCTCCCGCGGCGCGAACGGACGCTAGCCCAGGAAGCCGACGGCGACGCGCATGCCGCGCCCGTCGGCGCGGTGCCCGAGGCGCATCGTCATGCCATGCAGCGACGCAATGCGCTGCACGATCGACAGGCCCAGGCCGCTGCCGATCTCGTCCTGTCCGTCGGGGCGGTAGAAGCGCTCGCCCAGCCGGGCGAGCTGCGCTTCGGGCAGCGGCTTGCCGTCGTTCTCCACCTCCAGCATCGATTCACTGAATCGCAGCAGCACGGCGCTGCGCTCGGGCGCGTAGCGCACCGCGTTGTCGAGCAGGTTGCGCAGCAGCACGGTGAGCAGCGCAGCGTCGCCCAGCAACGGCAACGGCGCCCGCCCCTCGGGCTGCGCCCAGTCGCAGGCCAGCTCGATGTGGCGCCGTTCGGCGGTCGGCAGGCAGTCGCTCATCGCCTGCTCGACGATGGCGGCCCAGTCCACTTCCTGCCGTTCCATCGCAGTGCTGCCGTCCTCCAGGCGCGACAGCGCGAGCATCTGCGTGACGAGTCGGTCCAGCCGCTGCAGCCCGAGGGAGAGCTTGGCCTCGGCCTGTTCACGTGCCGCGCCGGGCTCGGCGTGGCACACCACGTCCCACTGCGCACGCAGCACCGCCAGCGGCGTGCGCAACTCGTGGGCCGCGTCGGCGGTGAAGCGGCGCTCGCGTGCCAGCGCGGACTCGATGCGGCCGAACAGGCCGTTCATCGCCTCGACCAGCGGCTTCAGCTCGGCCGGCGAGTGCGCCAGCGGCACGGGCTGGAGATCGTCGGCCCCTCGCGCGCGCAGTTCGTCGCTGAGCTGCTCCACCGGCGCCAGTGCGTGACGCACGGCCCAGGCCATCGCGGCGAGCAGCACCGGCAGCATGGCCAGCCAGGGCAGCAGTTGCCCGAGCGTGAGGTCGAAGGCCAGCTCCTCGCGCTCGTACGCCTTCTGCCCCGCCGCCACCAGCCATTCGCCGTCGAAGGACTGCAGGTAGTACACGCGCCATGCATCGTCGCCGATCGGCAGGTCAGCGAAGCCGGCGGCATCCGCACGGTAGGGCAGGTTCACGCCCTCGCGGTCGGACAGCAACAGCCGGCCGTCGCGCGCCCACACGGCGATCGCCAGGTCGCCGAGGTCGGCTTCGCCGCTGGTGTCGCTGGCGGCGGCGTCGGGCATCAGCGCGGCATTGCCGTCCAGCGGCACCGCGAGCGTCACCTGCACCTGGCGGGCGAGGCGGATCAGCTCGGTGTCGAACAGCTCGTCGACCTCGTCCTTCGCGAAGCGCATCGACATGAAGCCGGCGAGCAGCCAGACCAGCGGCGCGCTGACCAGCAGGTAGACCAGCAGGCGCCGCCGCAGACTCACGAGAACTCGCCCTCGGCCGGCCCGAGCGCGTAGCCCACGCCGCGCACCGTGCGGATGACATCGCGGCCGAGCTTGCGGCGCAGGTGGTGCACGTGCACTTCGAGCGTGTTGCTCTCCAGCGACTCGCCCCAGTCGTAGAGCTTTTCCTGCAGCTGCGCCTTGGACAGGATGCGGTTCGGGTGCGCCATCAGCGCCTCGAGCAGCATCAGTTCGCGTGCGGTCAGCTCCACCGACGTGCCGTTCCACTGCACGCTGCGGCCGGCCGGGTCGTAGGCCAATGCGCCGTGCCGCCAGACGCTTTGCGCGCGGCCGGTGCTGCGCCGCGTCATGGCGCGAAGCCGAGCGGCAAGTTCGTCCAGCGTGATCGGCTTGACGAGGTAGTCGTCGGCGCCGGCGTCGAGCCCGGCGACGCGGTCGGCCACGCCGTCGCGCGCGGTGAGGATCAGCACCGGCAGGTCACGGCCCTCGGCGCGCCACTGCCGCAGCCAGCGCATGCCGTCGCCGCCGGGCAGGCCGAGGTCGAGCACCACCGCGTCGTACGGTACGCCGGCGAGCGCGGCGTTCGCCTGCGTGCCGTCGCGGAACCAGTCGACCACGTGCTGGCGCTGGCGCAGCCCGGTGGCCAGCGCGTCGCCGAGCTGGGCATCGTCCTCGACGACCAGGATGCGCATCAGGCCTCCGCCGCGATCTGGCGCAGTGCCCGCTCGAACACCTCGGGCGGCTGGCCGCCCTGGATGAGATGCCGGTCGTCGACGATCACCGCCGGCACGGAGTGGATGCCCGCCGACTGGTAGAAGCGCTGTCGCTCGCGCACCGCGTCGGCGTACTGCGTCGAGTCGACCACCGCAGCGGCAGGCGCGGCATCCAGCCCTGCGCGTTCGGCGCAGCGCAGCAACACCTCGCGCGCGGACGGGTTCTCGCCGTCGGTGAAGTAGGCCGACAGCAGCGCGTGCTTGAGCGCACGCTGCTGCGCCGCGCCCTGCTCGCCCGCCCAGTGCAGCAGGCGGTGCGCGTCGAAGGTGTTGTAGGTGCGGCTGCGCCGGTCCATGCGGAATTCGAAGCCGACCGCCGCGCCGCGCTCGGCGATGCCCTGCTGGTTGAGCGCCACCTGCTCGGCACTCATGCCGTACTTCCTGGACAGGTACGGCACCACCTCGGCGCCCTCGGGGCCCATGTCGGGATTGAGCTGGAAGGGCTGGAAATGCAGCTCGGCGGCCAGCACGCCCTCCAGCCGGGCCAGCGCGATCTCCAGCGCGCTCAGCCCGATGGCGCACCAGGGGCAGACCACGTCGGAGACGAAGTCGATCTTCAGCGTGGGAACGGCGGCGGTGTTCATCGCGCGAGTCTATCGACTCGGCCGCCGGGATTCAGATGCAGCGTCCGCCATCCACCTCCATCGCCACCCCGGTGATCATCGACGCCTCGTCGCTGCACAGGAAGCAGGCGGCGTTGCCCAGGTCCTCGGGCGTGGAGAAGCGGCCGATCGGGATGGTGGCAAGGAACTTCTCGCGCGTCTGCGGCGTGTCGCCGCCCATGAAGGTGGCCAGCAGCGGCGTCTCGCCGGCCACCGGGTTGAGGGCGACCACGCGGATGCCGAACGGTGCCAGTTCCACCGCCATCGAGCGCGTGGCGGTGATCACCCAGCCCTTGCTGGCGTTGTACCAGGTCAACCGCGGCCGGGGACTCACGCCGGCGGTGCTGGCCATGTTGAGGATGACGCCGCGGCCCTGCGCCTTCATGCGAGGCACCGCCTCGCGCGCGGCGAGGTAGATGGCCTTCATGTTGACGGCGACGATGCGGTCGAAGTCGTCCTCGGGCAGCCCTTCCAGCGGCTGCGGCAGGTGGCCGATGCCGGCGTTGTTGACGAGGATGTCGAGTGCGCCGAAGCGTTCGAACGCGGCGTCGACCATGCGCTTGGCGTCGTCGGCGCGCGAGACGTCGACGCGAAGCGCCAGCGCGCCGGTGGCTTCGGCGACGCGGCTGGCGCTGCCCTCGTCGCGGTCGGCGACCAGTACCCGGGCGCCCTCCGCGGCGAACTTCCTCACGATGCCTTCGCCGAAACCCGAACCGCCGCCGGTGACGATGGCCGCCTTGCCCTGCAGTCGCATGGCCGTCTCCTTGCTCGTTGTCGTGCGGCGATTATGTCGGCCGGCCCGCAAAAAGCAGACGGGCCATGCCTGCGGCATGGCCCGTCTGGGTGCGGCGAGGAAGGGTTACTTCTTCGCTTCTTCCTTCTTCACCGCCTTCTTCTCTTCCTTCTTGGCCGCAGCGCTGGCCTTGGCGGCCGGCTCGCTGGCCTTCATCGGGGCGCCGCCGGCGTGCGAGGCCGCCTGGGCATTGAACGCGACGACGGCGAACAGGGCAGTGATCAGCGAAGCGAGAGACTTGCTCATGGGCGTTCTTTCGAGGGTTGCTTGGGGTGGGATTTCCCGGGGTCCGTATCGCCCCCGGCCTTCCCGAAACGCGGCCGCCGCCAGTCGGTTGACCGGCGGCCGGCGCGCACTGTGTCCGAACGTGCACGTGGCAGAAGGACTTCCGCCGATACTGTGGCGCCTCCATCTCGTCGTCACCGGTGCATCGAACCGTCCTTGTTGCTGCCCTCGCCGCCGCGGCCGCTTCGCCCGGCTCCTGGGCCGCCCCCTTCGTTCCGGCTTCCGACCAGCAGGTGCTGGAGCGGCTGCCGGCGCGCGCCGCCGACCCGCGCCAGCGTGAGTTGCGGCATCTGCGCGCGCAATGGCGTGCCCAGCCGAACGACGCCGCGGCCGCCGTGCGCCTGGCGCGGCGCTACGTCGAGGAGGCAGGCGCCGAAGGCGACCCGCGCTACATCGGCTACGCCCAGGCGACGCTCGGCTCCTGGTGGACAGATCCCGATCCGCCCACCGACGTGCGCGTGCTGCGCGCCGTGCTGCGCCAGTTCGGCCACGAGTTCGATGCGGCGCTGGCCGACCTGGCCGCAGCCACGCGGGCCGAGCCGTCGCACGGCGAGGCCTGGGCCTGGCAGGTGGCCGTCCACCTGGTGCAGGCGAACTACCCGGGCGCTCGCGAGGCCTGCGAGAGGCTCGCCGCCCTGGCCGAACCGCTGATCGGCGCCGCCTGTCGCGCGCAGGTCGATGCGCTGACCGGCCGCGCCGGACCGGCCGCCGAGTCGCTGCACGCGGCGCTGCGCCGCGACCGCAAGGCCAGCCCGGCTCAGCGCCTGTGGTCGCTGACGCGCCTGGCCGAGATCGAAGAGCGGCGCGGCCGCTTCGCCGCGGCGGAAGCGGCCTTCCGCGAAGCGCTCGCGCTCGGCCTGCCCGACGTCTACCTGCAGGCGGCCTACGCGGACTTCCTGCTCGACCGCGGCCGGCCCGCCGAGGTGATCGCCCTGCTGCAGGGCAAGGAGCGTTCCGACCTGCTGCTGCTGCGACTGGCCATCGCCGCGAAGGCGAGCGGCGACGCGAAGGCGGCCGAGTGGCGTCAGGCGCTGGTGGCCCGCTTCGACGCCGCGCGGCTGCGCGGGGATGCATTGCACCAGAAGGAGGAGGCGCGCTTCGCGCTGGCCGTGCTCGGCGAGGCCCGACGTGCGCTCGAACTGGCCCGCACCAACTACATGCTGCAGCGCGAGCCGGCCGACGCCCGCGTGCTGCTGGAGGCCGCCATCGCCGCCCGCGAGCCTGCCGCTGCCGAGCCGGCGCTGCGCTGGCTGGTGACGAACGGCGTGGAAAGCACCGTGCTGCGCAGCTTGGCCGCGCGCCTGAACGGCGCCTCATGAGCTGCCTGCTGCGTTGCTTCGCCGCCGCCGCGCTGGCGCTCGGCCTGGCCTCGACCGCGCTGGCGCACAAGCCCTCCGACAGCTATCTCACGTTGACACAGGAGGGGACGGCGCTGCACGGCCAGTGGGACATCGCGCTGCGCGACCTCGACGTCGCCATCGGCCTGGACGCCGACGGCAACGGCGAGATCACCTGGGGCGAGCTGCGCGTGCGTCACGCCGAGGTCGCCGCCTACGCGCTGGCTCGGCTGGCCATCGAGGGCGACGGACAGCCCTGCGTGGCGCGTGCCGGCGAGCAGCTCGTCGACCACCACACCGACGGCGCCTACACCGTGCTGCGCTTCGAGGTCGGCTGCCCGGCGCTGCCGAAGCAGCTCAGGCTCGAGTACCGACTCTTTGCCGACATCGACCCGCAGCACCGCGGCCTGCTGCGCCTGGAGGCCGGCGGCGCCACGCGCACCGCGGTGCTCGGCCCCGACGCGAGCAGCAGGGTGTACGAGCTGGCGAACCCGAGCCGCGCGGAGCAGTTCGCCGACTACCTGCGCGAAGGCGTGTGGCACATCTGGATCGGCTTCGACCACATCCTCTTCCTGCTCGCGCTGCTGCTTCCGGCGGTGCTTGCCTGGCGACCCGCGGGCTGGCAGCCGGCGGAGAGCTTCCGCGACGCCTTCGTCGAGGTGGTGAAGATCGTCAGCGCCTTCACCGTGGCGCATTCGGTGACGCTGACGCTGGCCACGCTGGGCCTGCTGACGCTGCCGTCGCGGCCGGTCGAGGCGACCATCGCCGCCTCGGTGGTGCTCGCCGCGCTGAACAACCTGCGCCCGCTCTTCGAGCGACGGCGCTGGGCCATGGCCTTCGGCTTCGGACTGGTGCACGGCTTCGGCTTCGCCAGCGTGCTGGCCGACCTCGGCTTGCCGCAGGACGCGCTGGCGCTGGCGCTGCTCGGCTTCAACGTCGGCGTGGAGGTCGGCCAGCTCGCCATCGTCGCGGCCTTCCTGCCGCTGGCCTTCGCGCTGAGCGACACGCGCTTCTACCAGCGCGTGGTGCTCGCCGGAGGCTCGCTGGCGATCGCGCTTCTCGCGGCGCTGTGGTTCGTCGAGCGCGCCTTCGACCTCTCGTTCATGCCGCTCTGAGCTTCGCCGGCGGCCCGCACGCATCAGTGATGCAGGATCGCCACCGTCTTCAGCGCCGAGAAGCCGTACAGCGCCTCGAAGCCCTTCTCGCGACCATGGCCCGAGGCGCCAACGCCGCCGAAGGGCAGCTCCACGCCGCCGCCGGCGCCGTAGTTGTTGATGAACACCTGGCCGCACCTGAGGCCGCGGGCCATGCGCAGCTGCCGGCCGCCGCCGCGCGTCCATACGCCGGCCACCAGGCCGTAGGGCGTGCCGTTGGCGATGCGCAGGGCCTCTTCCTCGCCCTCGAAGGCAATCACCACCTGCACCGGGCCGAAGATCTCCTCTTGCGCCAGCGCATGGTCGTCGGGCACGGCGGCCACCAGCGTGGGCCTCACGTACCAGCCGCCGGCAGGCGCGTCGGCGACGACCTCGCCCTGTGCCACCAGGTTCAGGCCGCTGTCGCGGGCCAGCGCGAGGTAGCGCGAGACGATGTCGTGCTGGCGCATCGAGATCAGCGGGCCGAGGTCGAGGTCGGCCAGCGCCGGGCCGACGCGCAGCGCGCGGTAGCGCTGCGACAGCCGCTGCACCACCTCGTCGAAGACGCCGCGCTCGACGAGCAGCCGCGACGCCGCCGAGCAGGTCTGCCCGGCGTTCTGGATGCCGGCGCTGACGAGGAAGGGCAGTGCCGCGTCCAGGTCGGCGTCGGCGAAGACGATCTGCGGGCTCTTGCCGCCGAGCTCCAGCGTGACCGGCACGGTGTTGCGCGCCGCCGCTGCCTGCACCAGCCGGCCGGTGGCCACCGAACCGGTGAAGGACAGGTGGCGCACGCCGGGGTGCGCGGTGAGCGCGGCGCCGGCCTCCTCGCCGAGGCCGGGCACGATGCTCAGCGCGCCGGCGGGCAGCCCGCACTCGGCGAACAGGTGCCCGATCGCCAGCGCGCTGAGGCAGGCCTCCTCGGCCGGCTTGAGCACGCAGGCGTTGCCCATGGCCAGCGCCGCGCCGACGCTGCGACCGATGATCTGCATCGGGTAGTTCCAGGGCACCACGTGACCCGTCACGCCGTGCGGTTCGCGCCAGGTCAGCGCCGTGTAGCCGTTCAGGTAGGGGATCGTCTCGCCCATCACCTTGTCGGCGGCGCCACCGTAGAACTCCAGGTAGCGCGCCAGCGCGATGGCGTCGGCGCGGCCCTGCTTCAACGGCTTGCCCACGTCCAGCGCCTCCAGCCGCGCCAGTTCGTCGACGCGCTCGAGCACCTTGCGCCCCGCCGCGGCGAGCAGCCGGCCGCGTTCGGTGGCGCTCAGACGGCCCCAGTCGCCTTCGAGCGCCGACTGCGCGGAACGCACCGCTGCATCCACATCCTCGGCGCCGCCGCGCGCGATCTCGGTGAGCACGCTGCCGTCCGACGGATTGGCCAGCGGCAGCGTCTGCCCACTGGCCGCGGCGCGCCAGCGGCCGCCGATGAACACCTCGTGCGTGGCGAAGGGCAGGGTCTCGCGCATGGCTGTCTCCATCGTGTTTTCGGCCATCATAGGAGCCCCCGTCTGCGAGGACACGCCATCGCCCCGTTCCTGCTTCGCCGCGTCGCGACCTTCGTGCTCACGCTGGCCGTGGCCTCGCTGGTGGTGTTCGCGGTGCTCGACCTGCTGCCCGGCAACGCCGCTGAGGTGATGCTCGGGGAGAGCGCCACACACGAGGCGGTGGCGGCGCTGGAGCGCCAGCTCGGCCTGGACCGCCCCGCGCCCGCGCGCTATGCCAGCTGGCTGCACGGCCTGCTGACCCTCGAGCTGGGCAACAGCCATGCCTACGACACGCCGATCGCCGCGCTCATCGCCGAGCGGCTCGCGGTCACCGTGCCGCTCGCGCTGCTGTCCATGGCGCTGACGACGGTGCTGGCGCTGGTCGCCGGCGTCTATGCAGCGTCGCGCCACAACCGCGCCGGCGACTTCGGCGTGATGGCCGCCAGCCAGCTCGGCATCGCCGTGCCGAGCTTCTGGTTCGGCATCCTGCTGGTCATGCTGTTCGCGGTGAAGCTGCCCTGGTTCCCGGCCGGCGGCTTCCCCGGCTGGACGGAGGACGAGGGCGGCGGACTGTGGGACGGGCTTCGTGCGCTGGTGCTGCCGGCCGTCGCGCTGGCCGTGGTGCAGGCGGCCATCCTCGCGCGCTTCACCCGCTCGGCGGTGCTCGACGTGCTGCGCGAGGACTTCGTGCGCACCGCGCGCGCCAAGGGCCTGTCGCGTCGCGCCGTGCTGTGGGGTCATGTGCTGCGCAACGCGATGGTGCCGGTGCTCACCGTCATGGGCCTGCAGTTCGCCAACCTGGTCACCGGCACCATCGTGGTGGAGAACGTGTTCTCGCTGCCCGGCCTGGGCCGGCTGGTCTTCCAGGCGATCAGCAACCGCGACATCGTGCTGGTGCAGAACATCGTCATGCTGCTGGCCGCCACGGTGATCGCGATCAACTTCGTGGTCGACCTGCTCTACGCGGTGATCGACCCGCGCCTCAGAGCGAGCGGCCGATGAAGTTCTGGCAGCGCGCCCTGCGGCACAAGAGTTTCCTCGCCGGCGGCCTGCTCGTCGCGCTGCTGGTCGCGCTGGCGCTGCTGTCCTTCGTCTGGACGCCGCATTCCGCCACCGAGATCGACGTGCCGAACAAGCTGCTTGCGCCCTCGGCGACGCACTGGCTGGGCACCGACAGCCTGGGGCGCGACATCGTCTCGCTGCTCATCGTCGGCGCGCGCGCCTCCATTGCCGTGGGCCTCATCGCCGTGGGCATCGGCATCACCGCGGGCGTGGCACTGGGTCTGCTCGCTGCCGCGCGACGCGGCTGGGTGGAGGAGGCAGTGATGCGCCTGGCCGACTTCAGCATCGCCTTCCCGGCGCTGCTCACGGCGATCATGCTCACCGCGATCTACGGTCCCGGGCTGGTGACCTCGATCGTCGCCATCGGCATCTTCAACATCCCGGAGTTCGCACGCATCACACGAGCCTCGGCAAACGCGGTGTGGACGCGCGAGTTCGTGCTCGCCGCGCGCGCCTGCGGCAAGGGCGCGTGGCGCATCACGGCCGAGCATGTGCTGCCGAACATCGCCTCGGTGCTGATCGTGCAGGCGACGATCCGCTTCGCCATCGCCATCCTCGCGGAGGCAGCGCTGAGCTACCTCGGTCTCGGCACCCAGCCGCCCACGCCGAGCTGGGGGCGCATGCTGAACGAGGGCCAGAGCATGATGTACCAGGCGCCGCTGCTGGCCGTGTGGCCGGGGCTGGCGATCGTGCTCTCCGTGCTCGGCCTGAACCTGATGGGCGACGGGCTGCGCGACCTGCTCGACCCGAAGCTGGCGCGACAGCGCTGAGACGGCATGAACGGCACGCCCCCGCCCTTGCTCGACGTGCGCGGCCTGCGTGTCGTGCTGCCGACCGCTCGCGGGCCGGCCGCGGCGCTGCGCGGCGTGTCGTTCACGCTGGCGCGCGGCGGGAAGCTCGGCCTGATCGGCGAGAGCGGCTGCGGCAAGTCGCTGACCGCGCTGGCGCTGATGGGTCTGCTGCCCGATGGCGCCCGGGTGGAAGGGAGCATCCGCCTGCTGGGACGGGAGCTGGTGGGCCTGGGTGACGAGGCGATGGCGGCACTGCGCGGCGACCGCCTGGCGATGGTCTTCCAGGAGCCGATGACCGCGCTCAACCCGCTGCACAGCATCGGCGCGCAGGTGGCCGAACCGCTGCGCCTGCACCGCGGCCTGGGCCGCGCCGCCGCGCGCGCCGAAGCCTTGCGGCTGCTCGACCGCGTGAGGCTGCCGGATGCTGCGCAGCGCCTCGACGCCTATCCGCACCAGCTCAGCGGCGGCCAGCGCCAGCGCGTGATGATTGCCATGGCGCTGGCCTGCGGGCCCGACCTGCTGATCGCCGACGAGCCGACCACCGCGCTGGACGTGAGCCTGCAGCACGAGGTGCTGATGCTCATCGACGAACTGGTGCAGGGCAGCGGCATGGCACTGCTGCTCATCAGCCATGACCTCGGCGTGATGGCACGCCATGTGCAGCGCGTGATGGTGATGTACGGCGGCACGGTGGTGGAGGACGGCCCGGTGGACGCGGTGTTCGCCACGCGCGCCCATCCGTACACGCGCGGTCTGTATGCCGCGCGGCCGCGGCTGGGCGCGACGCGCGGCACGAAACTGCCGACCATCCCGGGCCGCGTGCCCGAGCTGGCCGACCTGCCGGCGGGCTGCCCCTTCGCCGACCGCTGCGATCGTGCCGTCGACGACTGCCGCCAGGCCGCACCGCCGGTCATCGAGATCGGTGTCGGCCACGCGGCACGCTGCATCCGCATGGACGTGATGACGCCATGAGCCCCGCCGACTTCGCGGCCCGGCGCGCCGCCATGGTCGCCACGCAGATCGAGGCGCGCGGCGTGTGCGACCCGCGCGTGCTCGACGCCATGCGCCAGGTGCCGCGCGAGGACTTCGTGCTGCCCGGCTGGCGCGAGGATGCCTGCGACGACAGCCCGCTGCCGATCGAGGCCGACCAGACCATCTCGCAGCCCTACATCGTCGCCTTCATGTGCGAGGCGCTGAGGCTCACCGGCGAGGAGCGCGTGCTCGAGGTCGGCACCGGCTCGGGCTACGCGGCGGCGGTGCTCGGCCGGCTGGCCAGGGAGGTGCACACGGTCGAGCGCATCGGGCGGCTCGCCGACGACGCCGCGGCCAGGCTCGCCGGACATGGCTGCGCGAACGTGCACGTGCACACCGGCGACGGCACGCTGGGCTGGCCCGAGGCGGCGCCCTACGATGCGATCGTCGTCACCGCCGCGGGGCCCGACGTGCCGGCGGCCCTGATCGCGCAGCCGGCGGTCGGCGGCCGGCTCGTCATGCCGGTGGGCACACAGTTCGGCCACCAGGAACTGCTGCGCCTGACGCGCGACGGCGAGCACGGGCAGAGGCGCGAGATGCTGATGGGCGTTCGCTTCGTGCCCCTGACCGGCGCGCAGGGCTGGCCGGGCTGAACGCCCGGCCACTGCCTGCGCTACTTCACCACGCTGGCGATGTAGCTCGTGATGTCGAGCTTCTGCTGCGTGGTCAGGCTGCTCAGCCAACCCATGCTGCCGACCTGGGCGATGGCGGAATCGAGTGCGGGCACCGTGGTCGCGCCGGCGACTTTCAGCTGGTTGTTGGCAGGGTTGGCGCCGTGGCAGCCGGCGCAATACGTTCCGTAGGCCGTCAGGCCGGCCGCCGGATCACCCACAGGAGCCGGAGCCGGAGCCGGAGCCGGAGCCGGAGCCGGAGCCGGGGCCGGAGCCGGGGCCGGGGCCGGGGCCGGGGCCGGAGCCGGAGCCGGGGCCGGGGCCGGGGCCGGGGCCGGGGCGGGTGCGGGTGCGGGTGCGGGTGCGGGTGCGGGTGCGGGTGCGGGTGCGGGTGCGGGTG
>NZ_CALFYO010000009.1 GCF_937952055.1 uncultured Piscinibacter sp. | reverse complement strand
CGCGGTCGAGCGCGAACACCACCGGCAGGTTCTGCAGCGCCACGTCGTGGATGAGCTGGTCGTAGGCGCGCTGCAGGAAGGTCGAGTAGATCGCCACCACCGGCTTGAGGCCCTCGCAGGCGATGCCGGCCGCGAAGGTCACCGCGTGCTGCTCGGCGATGCCGACGTCGAAGTAGCGCTCGGGGAAGCGCTTGTGGAACTCGACCATGCCCGAGCCCTCGCGCATCGCCGGCGTGATGCCGACCAGGCGCGGATCCTTCTCGGCCATGTCGCACAGCCACTGGCCGAACACCTGCGTGAAGGTCGGCTTGCCCGGCGCTGTCTTCGGAAAGCCCTCCGCCGGGTCGAACCTGCCCGAAGCGGCGTGGTACTTGACGGGGTCGGCCTCGGCCAGCTTGTAGCCGTAGCCCTTCTTGGTGACCACGTGCAGGAACTGCGCGCCGGGCTTGTCGCGCAGATTCTCCAGCGTCGGGATCAGCGCGTCGAGGTCGTGGCCGTCGATCGGGCCGACGTAGTTGAAGCCGAACTCCTCAAAGATCGTGCCGGGCACCACCATGCCCTTGGCGTGCTCCTCGAAGCGCCTCGCCAGCTCGAACAGCGGCGGCGCGTTCTTCAGCACGCCCTTGACCCCTTCGCGCGCGGCGGCATAGAAGTGCCCGCTCATCAGCCGCGCCAGGTACTTGTTCAGCGCGCCCACCGGCGGGCTGATCGACATGTCGTTGTCGTTGAGCACCACCAGCAGGTTGGAGACATGGCCCATGTGCGGCATGCCGGCGTTGTTCAGCGCCTCGAAGGCCATGCCGGCGGTCATTGCGCCGTCGCCGATGATGGCCACGGCGTGGCGCTGCTCGCCCTTCAGGTGCGCGGCGATGGCCATGCCCAGCGCCGCGGAGATCGACGTCGAGGAGTGCGCGGTACCGAAGGTGTCGTACTCGCTCTCGTCGCGGCGCGGGAAGCCGGAGATGCCGCCGAGCTGGCGCAGCGTATTCATGCGGTCGCGCCGGCCGGTGAGCACCTTGTGCGGGTAGGTCTGGTGGCCCACGTCCCACACCAGCCGGTCGTGCGGCGTGTCGAACACGTGGTGCAGCGCGATCGTCAGCTCCACCGTGCCCAGGTTGGACGACAGGTGGCCGCCGGTTTGCGAGATGCTCGTCAGCACGAAGTCGCGCAGTTCGGTGGACAACTGCTTGAGCTCGAGGCGGGACAACCTGCGCACGTCGGCCGGGCTGTTGATGTGGGGCAGCAGCTGGTACTTCATCGTCAATTGTCCCGTTCGACCACCTTGTCGGCCAGCAGCGCCAGCGCGCTGGTGTCGGCCAGAGCGCTGCGCGCCAGCGCGGCCTGCGCCTGTGCGCGCAGTTCGAGCGCATGCGCCCGAGCCGCGTCGAGGCCGAGCACGCTCACGTAGGTCGGCTTGTTGTTGTCGAGGTCCTTGCCCGCCGTCTTGCCCAGCGTTTCGGAGGCCTGGGTCACGTCGAGGATGTCGTCGACCACCTGGAAGGCCAGGCCGAGCGCTTCCCCGTAGGCGGCAAGCGCGTTCCAGGTCTCGCGGCCCACCGGCCCGCAGGCCGCCCCCATCAGCACGCTGGTCTTCAGCAGCGCACCGGTCTTGCGGCGGTGCATGTCGCGCAGGGCGTGTTCGTCCAGCGCCTTGCCGATGCTCGCCAGGTCGATGGCCTGCCCGCCGGCCATGCCGGCATGGCCGGCGGCGCGCGCCAGCAAGGCACACAGGCGTGCTTGCAGCGCCGGGGCGACCCCACCGGAGCCAGGCAACGCCGACTTGTCGCCGGCGCAGGGCGTCAGCACCTCGAAGGCCAGTGCCTGCATGGCGTCACCGGCCAGCATGGCCTGGGCCTCGCCGTACTTCACGTGCACCGTCGGCTTGCCGCGGCGCAGGACGTCGTTGTCCATGCAGGGCATGTCGTCGTGCACCAGCGAGTAGGCATGGATGAGCTCGACCGCGCAGGCGGCGCGCAAGGCCGCCTCGCGTTCGCCGTCCACGGCCTGCGCAGCGGCGAGCACCAGCAGCGGACGCAGCCGCTTGCCGCCGTCGAGCACGCCGTAGCGCATTGCCTCGCCCAGGCCGGCGGGAGCGTCGGTGGGCACCCAGACGGACAGTGCCGACTCGACGGCGTCGAGCTCGGCCGCCGCCCAGGCATCGAAATGCTCCCGCTTCATCCGGAGATCCAGGGCTTGAGCTGCCCTTCCTCGAGCAGCTTGACCTGCGACTCGACCGCCTCGAGCCGGCCGCGGCAGAACGCCAGCAACTCGGCGCCGCGGCGGTAGCTGTCGATCATCTGGTCGAGCGGCAACTGGCCGCCTTCCATGCCCGCGACCAGTCGTTCGAGCTCGCGCAGGGCGTCTTCGTAGCTGGCGGGCAGGCTCGCCGTGGGTGAGGGGGTGCTGTGTTTTGCCATGCGCAATCCGAAGGTCGGATTGTAGTCAGGCGCCACCGCCGGGCGCTGCGGGCCGTCGCATGGTCCGCCGACGGTCCGGATGGGGCACTTCCCCAGTGCGGCTTTCCCCCCGCACCCACCCCCCTGGGTACAATCCGCGGCCCGCCTGCGTTGGCGGATGACTGAAGTCCCACGCCCGGCGCGCCGGGGTGGCGGTTTGACATTGGTTTTTGGAGATCCTGGGGATCATGTCCGACCTGAGCGTCCCTCTCGAGGCGCTGCAGCGCAGCCGCTCGCAACTCTCCGTCTCAACCTACTTCGACGCCGAGCTCTTTCGGCGCGAGATGGAGCTGATCTTCGAGTCCGGTCCGCGCTACCTCGGGCACGAGCTGTCGGTGCCCGAGGTCGGCGACTACCACGCCCTGCCGCAGGAGTCCGAAGGCCGCGCGCTGATCCGCACGGCGCAGGGCGTCGAGCTGGTCTCGAACGTCTGCCGCCATCGACAGGCGGTGATGCTGCGCGGCCGCGGCCACACCGGCAGCAACATCGTCTGCCCGTTGCACCGCTGGACCTACGACACGCACGGCAAGCTGCTCGGCGCACCCCACTTCGCCGACGACCCCTGCCTGAACCTGCGCAACTACCCGGTGCAGAACTGGAACGGCCTGCTGTTCGGGGCCGGCGGTCGCGACGTCGGCGCCGACCTGGCGCGGCTCGGCTGCAAGGCCGACCTCGACTTCTCCGGCTACGTGTTCGACAGCGTGCACCTGCACGAGTGCGACTACAACTGGAAGACCTTCATCGAGGTCTACCTGGAGGACTACCACGTCGCGCCCTTCCACCCCGGACTCGGCGGCTTCGTCACCTGCGAGGACCTGCGCTGGGAGTTCGGCGCGCACCACTCGGTGCAGACCGTCGGCGCGAACAACGCGCTGGCCAAGGCCGGTTCGGCCACCTACCGCAAGTGGCACGACGCGGTGCTCGCCTACCGCAACGGCCAGCCACCCAAGCACGGCGCGATCTGGCTGACCTACTACCCGACGACGATGGTCGAGTGGTACCCGCACGTGCTGGTGATCTCCACGCTCTTTCCCAGGGGCCCGCAGAAGACGCTCAACATGGTCGAGTTCTTCTATCCCGAGGAGATCGCCGCCTTCGAGCGCGAGTTCGTCGAGGCGGAGCAGGCCGCCTACTGGGAGACCTGCAACGAGGACGACGAGATCGCGCTGCGCATGGACGCCGGCCGGCGCGCTCTGCTGGAGCGGGGCGACGACGAGGTCGGCCCGTACCAGAGCCCGATGGAAGACGGCATGCAGCACTTCCACGAGTGGTACCGCCGGGTGATGGGCGGCCGCCTCGAGGACTGAGCGACGCGCCTCGGCATGCAGGACCTGCGGGCACAATGCCCGCATGTCCGCCCCCTGGTTGATGGTGCTCGCGTCGCTGCTGTTCGCGACGATGGGCGTCTGTGTCAAGCTTGCCTCTGCCCACTACACGACCGGCGAGATCGTGTTCTACCGCGGCCTGGTCGGTGCCCTGCTGATGACCGGCTTCGCGCGCTGGCAGCGCGGCTCGCTGCGCACCGCCGTGCCGGCGATGCACTTCTGGCGCAGCATCTCCGGCGTGACGGCGCTGTGCCTGTGGTTCTACGCCATCGGCAACCTGCCGCTGGCCACGGCCATGACGCTGAACTACATGTCGTCGGTGTGGATGGCGTTGTTCCTCGTCGGCGGCGCGATCATGCTCGGCGGCCAGCGCGTCGACGGCCGCCTGATCGCCGCCATCCTCGCCGGCTTCGCCGGTGTCGCGCTGATCCTGCGCCCCACCATCGAGCAGGACCAGCTCTGGCATGGCGTCATCGGGCTGCTCTCGGGCATGGTCTCGGCCACCGCTTACCTGCAGGTGACTGCGCTCGGCCGCGTGGGCGAGCCGGAGTACCGCATCGTCTTCTACTTCTCCGCCGGCGGAATCGCCGTCGGCGCACTGACCATGCTGTGGACCGGCATGAGCACGCACCGCACGCTGGAAGGGCCGGCGCTGCTGCTCGCCGTCGGGCTGCTGGCGAGCGTCGCCCAGCTGCTGATGACACGTGCCTACGGCACCGGCCGAACACTGGTCAACGCCAGCCTGCAGTACCTGGGCATCGCCTTCGCATTCGTCTACGGCGTGCTGCTGTTCGGCGAGCGCATCACCTGGATGGCGGTCGCCGGCATGGTGCTGATCGTCGCCGCCGGGCTGGGCGCCTCGCTGCTGCGCAGCCAGGCCGCGCCCGCCGACGCCCGCCAATCGACCCTGGAGAGTTGAACCGATGAGCCGCCCCTTCACCACCCTGATCAGCGTCGACGAACTGCGCGCATTGCTGGCGGCCGGAGCCGCGCCGGTGATCGTCGACTGCAGCTTCGACCTCGCCGACACGGACGACGGCGAGTACGCCTGGAGCGCGGTGCACGTGGCCGGCTCGTTCTACCTTCACCTCGACCGCGACCTCTCCGGCGAGAAGACGGGCCGCAACGGCCGCCACCCGCTGCCCGAGCGTGCGGCCTTCGCGGCCACGCTGGGTCGGCTGGGCATCGCGCCGGGCACGCAGGTGGTCGCGCTCGACCGCCAGGGCGGGCCCTATGCGTCACGGCTGTGGTGGATGCTGCGCTGGATGGGGCACGAGGCGGTGGCCGTGCTCGACGGCGGCTTCGACGCCTGGCGCGCGGCCGGCGGCGCGGTGGATGCCGAGGTGCCGACGCCGCGCTCGACGACGCCCTACCCCGACCGAGCGCCACTGGCCGGCGTCACCGGCAGCGACGAGCTGCTCGCGGCGCTCGGCCGCACGCGCCTCGTCGACGCCCGCAACGGCGAACGCTTCCGCGGCGAGGTCGAGCCGCTGGACAAGGTGGCCGGCCACATTCCCGGTGCGCTCAACCGGTTCTTCAAGGACAACCTCGCGGGCAACGGCCGATTCAAGCCGGGTCAGACACTGCGCGCCGAGTTCGAGGCACTGCTCGGCCGCGACGCCGCGGCGAATACGGTTCACCTGTGCGGCTCGGGCGTGACGGCCTGCCACAACCTGCTGGCCATGGAGCATGCCGGCCTGGCCGGCTCGAGCCTTTACCCGGGCTCGTGGAGCGAATGGTCGGCCGACCCGTCGCGACCCATCGCGCTCGGTTGACCCCCGTCAAGGGTGCGTAGACACTGTCGTTGAACACTGCCTGCGCAGCGCCGCCGCGGCGGCACAGAACCCTGAAGGAGAAGACCATGTTCAAGCGCATCCTCGTGCCGACCGACGGCTCCGACATCACCGGCAAGGCGGTCGACGCCGCCATCGCGCTCGCCAAGTCGGTGGGCGCGCAGCTGTACACGATCAGCGTGAAGGAGCCCTTCCCGTACAGCGCGATCTCGGAGATGCAACCCACGCCGCCGCAGGAATTCTTCGACGCACAGGAGCGCATCGCGACCAAGCGTGTCTCGCAGGTCACCGAGGCGGCGAAGGCCGCGGGCGTGGCCTGCCAGGCGCATACCGTCGAGGCCCTGCACCCCTGGGAAGCCATCATCGATCACGCCAAGCGCATGGAATGCGACCTCGTCGTGATGGCCTCGCACGGCCGCCGAGGCGTCACCGCGCTGCTGCTCGGCAGCGAGACGCAAAAGGTGCTGACGCACTCGACCGTGCCGGTGCTGGTCGTTCGCTGAACCGCAGGCTCAGGCCGAGGCGCGGCGGCTCATGCCACGCCATGGGCCTTGAACCAGGCCGTGGCGCGCTTCCAGCCGTCCTCGGCCTGCTCCTTGCGGTAGCTGGGCCGGTAGTCCGCGTGGAAGGCATGCGGCGTGTCCGGGTAGATCACCAGTTCCGACTTCGTGTTGCCCGCCGCCTTCAGCGCCGCCATCATCTGCTCGACCGTCTCGTTCGGGATGCCGCTGTCGGCGCCGCCGTACAGCGCCAGCACCGCGGCCTTGACGTTCGACGCCACGTCCAGCGCGGTCTTGTCGCCGGGAAAGTAGCTGCGCGCCACCGGCCCGTACCAGGCCACCGCCGCTTTCACCGCCGGGTTGTGCGCGGCATACATCCAGGTCGTGCGGCCGCCCCAGCAGAAGCCCGTGATACCCAGCCTCGAGGTGTCGCCGCCGTTCGCGCTGGCCCAAGCGACCGTCGCGTCGAGGTCGCCCATCACCTGCTTATCCGGCGCCTTGGAGATCACCTCGGCGAGCAGCTTGGCGATCTCGCCGTAGGACTGCGCATCGCCCTGGCGCACGAACAGTTCAGGGGCGATGGCGAGGTAGCCGAGCTTGGCGAAACGCCGCGCGACGTCGGCGATGTGCTCATGCACGCCGAAGATCTCCGAGATCACCAGGATCACCGGCAGCTTGGTCTTGCCCGCCGGCTGCGCGCGGTAGGCCGGCATCTTGAAGTCGCCCACCGGGATCGTGACCTCGCCGACGGTCAGCCCGTCGCTGCCGGTCTTGATGGTCTGCGCCGTCACCGGCAGCACCGCGGCGGCGAAGCCGCTGCCCACCGTCGTCTTCACGAAGCCGCGGCGCGAGAGCTCGCGGGACGGCACCAGACTGTCGAGTTCCTGTTGCAGCATGAGGTTCCTCCGCAGGTGACAAAGCGGCCGATTCTAGGAATGGCCGGCCAAGGCTGCACGTCCCTGGCGGGCGCAGGGATTCCCGCGACAATGGCCGCATGAGGCAGCCCGCGCACCGTTCGTCCGACTTCGACACCCGCTGGCCCGGCCAGCTCGCGGCGATCGACATGGGCTCGAACAGCTTCCGGTTGGAGATCGGCCAGATTCACCAGGGTCGCTATCGCCGTGTCGACTACCTGAAGGAGACCGTGCGCCTGGGCGCCGGGCTCGATGCCAACGGACTGCTCACCGAGGAGGCCGCCACGCGCGGCCTGGCCTGCCTGGCCCGCTTCGCGCAGCGCCTGAAGGGCTACGCGCCGCAACAGATCCGCGCCGTGGCCACGCAGACGCTGCGCGAGGCGCGCAACCGCGATGCCTTCCTGGCGCGTGCGCAGACCGTGCTGGGCCGGCCGATCGAAGTGATCTCGGGGCGCGAGGAGGCCCGCCTGATCTTCGCCGGCGTGGCACGGCTTCAGCCCTCGAACGCGCCGCGCCTGGTCGTCGACATCGGCGGGCGATCCACCGAGATGATCATCGGCCAGGGCCGCAAGTCGCTGCGCGCCGAATCGTTCCAGGTCGGCAGCGTGAGCCTGTCGATGCGCTACTTCGGCGAGGGGCGCTTCACCGAAGCGGCCTTCCGCGCCGCACAGGTGGCCGCCGGCGCCGAACTCGAGGAGGCCCTGGAACCCTTCGCGCCGGCGCACTGGCGCGAGGCGCTGGGTTCCTCGGGGACGGTGGGCGCGGTCTCGCAGCTGCTCGCCGCCAGCGGCATCACCGACGGGCGCATCACGCCCAAGGGTCTGCGCTGGCTGATCGAGCGTTGCCTGCAGGCCGGGCGCACCGACCGGCTCGACCTGCCGGGGCTGAAGGAGGACCGTCGCAGCGTCATCGCCGGCGGCATCGCCATCCTCTACACGCTGGCCGCGCACTTCGGCATCGATGCACTGCAGCCGGCACGCGGCGCGCTGCGCCAGGGCGTGATCTTCGACCTCGACGAACGACTGTACGCCACGGCGATGCCGCAGGACGGCCACGACATCCGTGACGCCACCGTGCGCGAGCTTCAACGCCGCTTCATGGTCGATGTGCAGCAGGCGAAGCGGGTGTCGTGCATCGCCGAGACCCTCTACGACCAGGTGCAGCCACGCGCCGGGCGCGAGGCCAGGCGCGAGCTGCTGTGGGCCTGCGCGCTGCACGAGATGGGCATGATGGTCTCGCACCACGACCACCATCGCCACAGCGCCTATCTTCTCGCGCATGTCGACGCGCCAGGCTTCTCGCAGAGCCAGCAACGCCGCGTCGGCGAACTGGTGCTCGGCCAGCGCGGCGGGCTGCGCAAGGTAGAGGCCGGACTCACGCAGGAGACCTTCGCCTGGCAGGTGCTGTGCCTGCGGCTGGCGATCATCAAGTGCCATGCACGCGGCGAGGTGCGCAGCGATGCGCTCGCGCTGGCGCGCAACGGCACGCAGGCGCGCGTCGACTTCTCCGCCGACTGGGCAGCGTCGCATCCGCGCACGCTGTTCCTGCTGCAGGAGGAGGTGCAGGCCTGGGCGCGCGGCGGGGTGCTGAAGCTGTCGCTGCGCGACTGAGCCGAGCGTGGACGCACCCACCGCCGTGCTGCTCGTCGACAGCATCACCGAGGCGATCGGCTGCGGCGAGGATGCGCTCGTGATCAGCGGCTCCCACGGCGGCATCAGCGCCGCCCGGTTCGCGCTGCAGGCGAAGGTGAGGCTGGCCGTGTTCAACGACGCCGGGGTGGGGCGCGACGAGGCCGGCATCGCCGCGCTCGCGCTGCTGCAGTCGCACGGCATCGCCGCCTGCACCGTGTCGCACGACAGCGCGCGCATCGGCGAGGCAGGCTCCACCTACGAGGACGGCGTGATCTCTCACGCCAACGGCGCGGCGGCGGCGCTCGGCGCCGCGGCAGGCGCGCGGCTGAAGGACTGGCTGGCGACGCTGTCCGGCTGAGCTCAGAGCCCGTCCGGCCCCATCACCGCGTGCAGCATCACCTGCGCCGAACCTTCGCGGTCGCGGCTGCGCAGCCACCACACGGCACCCTTCTTGATCGCCCAGGGCTGGGGCTGGCCGGCGAGCAGCAACGCCGCCGTTTCGCCCAGCGTCGGCTGGTGGCCGACCAGCAGCACCGGTTCGCTCGCTCCGGGCCAGCGCACCGCGTCGAGCAGCGCCTGAGCGCTGGCGCCGGGTGCGATCGCGTCGACGGTCTTGAACTTGCGTCCGAGCGCCTTGGCCGTCTGCTGGCAGCGCAGAGCCGGGCTGACCAGCACGCGCGTCGAGTGCGCGATGCGGTGGTTCAGCCAGTCGGCCATGCGTTGCGCCTGACGCTCGCCCTTGGGGGTCAGCGCGCGGTCGAGGTCGACAAGGCCCTCGCGCTCGACGGCTTCGGCATGGCGCCAGAGGATCAGGTCCATCGCGTCGCTCCTCAGCCGCCGTATCGGCACACCAGCGCCTGCTGCGCGCTCGGCCCCGCGCTGCCGGCGCGTTCGTAGCGACCGTCCGGGCGCTGCTCCCAGGCGTCCTGCGCATCGTGCAGGTAGGGCACCAGGCATTCGTCGATGACCCGCTGGCGCAACGAGGCATCGCGCACCGGCCAGGCCACCTCGATGCGGCGGAACATGTTGCGGGCCATCCAATCGGCACTCGACAGGTAGATCACTTCGTCGTCGTTGCCTTCTCCCCAGCGGAAGTAGAACACCCGGCTGTGCTCCAGGAAGCGACCGACCACCGAGCGGACGTGGATGCGCTCGGTCGCACCGGGCACGCCCGGCGGCAGCATGCAGGCACCGCGCACGATCAGGTCGATCGAGGCACCGGCCTGCGAGGCCCGCATCAGCTTCTCGATCAGCACCGCGTCGGTCAGCGCGTTGATCTTGACGACGATGCGCGCGGGCCGGCCGGCTCGCGCCGCCTCGGCCACGCGGTCGATCAGCTGGCCCATGCGCCGGTGCAGCGTGAACGGCGCCTGCAGCAGGGCACGCAGCGGCCGCGTCCGGCCCTGGCTGGCGAGTTGCTGGAACACCGCGTCGGCGTCGGCCGTCAGCTCGGCATCGGCGGTCAGGTAGCCGATGTCGGTGTACAGGCGCGCGGTCTTCGGGTTGTAGTTGCCGGTCGACAGGTGCGCATAACGTCGCAGCGCGCCGCCCTCGCGGCGCGTCACCAGCAGCAGCTTGGCGTGCGTCTTCAGGCCGACAATGCCGTAGACCACCTGCGCACCCACGGCTTCGAGCCGCTCGGCCCAGTTGATGTTCGCCTCCTCGTCGAAGCGCGCCGTCAGCTCGACGACGACCATCACCTCCTTGCCGCGCCGCGCCGCCTCGATCAGCGCTTCCATGAGCGGCGATTCGCTGCCGGTGCGGTAGATGGTCTGCTTGATCGCCAGCACCTCGGGGTCGGCCACCGCCTCGCGCAGGAACTGCACCACCGGCTCGAAGGACTCGAAGGGATGGTGCAGCAGCACGTCGCCTTCGCGCAGCCGCGCAAAGATCGACCGATCGCGCGGCAGGTGCCGTTCCGGCCAGGCGGGTTCGTGGGGCGGGAAGCGCAGCGCCGGTGCCTCGGCCTGGTCGATCAGCTGGTTCAGCCGCACCAGGTTGACCGGCCCGTTGACCTTGTACAGCGCCTGCTCGGGCAATGCGAACTGCTGCAGCAGGAACTCCGACAGTTCGTCGGGACAGGAGTTGACGACTTCGAGCCGGACCGCCAGGCCGAAGTGGCGCGTCGTCAGGCCGGTGCGCAGCGCCTGCCGCAGGTTCTTCACGTCGTCGTGGTCGACCTCGAGGTCGGAATCGCGGGTGACGCGGAACTGCGAGAAGGCCTCCACCTCGCGGCCCGGGAACAACTCGCCCAGGTGCGCGCGGATCACGCTGGTCAGCAGCACGAAGGCCTGCAGCCCCGGCGCCAGTTCCTCCGGCAGGCGGATCACGCGCGGCAGCACGCGCGGCACCTTGACGATGGCGATGCCGTTGGCGCGCCCGAACGCATCTCGGCCGCCGAGGCGAGCGATGAAGTTGAGCGACTTGTTCGCCACCTGCGGGAACGGGTGCGACGGGTCGAGCCCCACCGGCACGAGCAGCGGCCGCACCTGCTTCTGGAAGAAGCGGTCCACCCACTCGCGCTGCACGGCATTGCGGTCGGCGTGGTTGAGGACGACGATGCCTTCGCGACGCAGCAGCGGCGTCAGCTCGTCGTTGAACACCGCGTACTGGTCGTCGATCAGCTGGTGCGCCTCGGCCGCCACCGCCAGCAGCTCGCGCCGCGAGGCGCCGGCATCGCCGTCCCGCGCCGCCTCCAGGAAGTCGGCGAAGCGCACTTCGAAGAACTCATCCAGGTTCGACGAAACGATGCAGATGTAGCGCAGCCGCTCGAGCAGCGGCACGTCGGCGCGCTGCGCCTGCGCCAGCACGCGGCGGTTGAAGGCGAGGATGGCGCGCTCGCGGCTGAGCAAGGCCGGCAGAGGCGGCCATTCGGCCAGGCTGGCCTGGCCGGCCGCGTGGTCGGCTGAGGAGGGTGCCCTATCGTTCACCCGGGCAGTTTATGAAGCTTCTGCGACGGCTTCGTGACAGCGCCCCGCCTCGCCGGCGGCGCGGCGTCAGGCATGCCGCGGCACAGAAGCGGCACCACCGCACGAGCGGCCGCGGCTCAATGCGCCTGATCCCAGTTGGGGCCGACGCCTACCTCGGCCAGCAACGGCACCTTCAGCGGCGCCACGGCGGCCATCACGCGCGGCACGGCCTCGCGCGCCCAGGCGATCTCGCCGTCCGGCACCTCGAAGACAAGCTCGTCGTGCACCTGCATGATCATCCTGGTGGCGCGACGTTCGTGATCGAGCAGCGCCTGCACCTCGATCATCGCCAGCTTGATCAGGTCGGCCGCGGTGCCCTGCATCGGCGCGTTGATGGCCTGTCGCTCGGCGCCGCTGCGGCGCGGGCCACTGCCGCCGTTGATGTCGGGCAGATAGACGCGCCGGCCGAACAGCGTCTCGACATAGCCCTTGGCCTTGGCCGAGGCGCGCGTCTCGTCCATGTAGTGCTTCACGCCGGCAAAGCGCTGGAAATAGCGCTCGATGTAGGCGGTGGCGGCGCTGCGCTCGATGCCCAGGCTCTGTGCCAGGCCGAAGGCGCCCATGCCGTAGATGAGGCCGAAGTTGATCGTCTTGGCGTAGCGACGCTGCTCGCTGGTCACCTGGTCCGGCGGGATGCCGAACACCTCGCTGGCGGTGGCACGGTGCACGTCCATGCCTTCGGAGAAGGCCTTCAGCAGGCCCGGGTCCTCGCTGATGTGCGCCATGATGCGCAGCTCGATCTGCGAGTAGTCGGCCGACAGGATCACGTGGCCGGGCGGCGCGACGAACGCCTCGCGCACGCGCCGGCCTTCGGGCGTGCGGATCGGGATGTTCTGCAAGTTGGGGTCGTTGCTGGCCAGCCGGCCGGTCACCGCCACCGCCTGCGCGTAGTTGGTGTGCACGCGGCCGGTGGCCGGGTTGACCATCAGCGGCAGCTTGTCGGTGTAGGTGCCCTTCAGCTTGGCCAGGCCGCGGTGCTCCAGCAGCTTGGCCGGCAGCGGGTAGTCGGCGGCGAGCTCGGCGAGCACTTCCTCGTCGGTCGACGGCGCGCCGCTGGCGGTCTTCTTCTTCACCGGCAGGCCGAGCTTGCCGAACAGGATCTCGCCGATCTGCTTCGGCGAGCCCAGGTTGAAGGGCTGGCCGGCGAGTTCGTGCGCCTCCCGCTCGAGGGCCATCATGCGCTCGGCCAGTTCCTGGCTCTGGCGCGCCAGCACGGCGGCGTCGATCAGCACGCCATTGCGCTCGATGCGACCGAGCACGGCCACGCTGGGCATCTCGATCTTCTCGTAGACGTGCAGCAGCCCGCCCTGCGCCTGCAATTGCGGCCACAGCGTCTCGTGCACGTGCAGCGTCATCTCGCTGTCCTCGCACGAGTATTCGGCGGCGCGCGCCACGTCGACCTGCGCGAACGGGATCTGGTGCGCGCCCTTGCCGCAGACGTCCTCGTAGCTCAGGCCGGAACGGCCGAGGTGGCGCAGCGCCAGGCTCTCCAGGCTGTGCGGCTTGTGCGCCTCGAGCACGTAGCTCTGCAGCATGGTGTCGTGCGCGTAGCCGCGCACCGTGATGCCGGCGTTGGCGAACACATGTGCGTCGTACTTGATGTTCTGGCCGACCTTGGGCGCACCCTCGTCTTCCAGCCAGGGCCTGAGCGCGGCCAGCACGCGCTCGACATCGAGCTGCTCCGGCGCGCCGGCGTACGAATGCCGCAGCGGGATGTACGCCGCCTCGCCCACCTTCACCGACAGCGAGATGCCGACGATCTGCGCCTTCATGCCGTCCAGCGAGTCGGTCTCGGTGTCGATCGCGGTGAGCGGCGCGAGGCGGATGCGCTCCAGCCAGACGTCCAGCGCCGCCTGCGTGAGCACGGTGTCGTACTGCCTGGCCACCGCGCTCGCAGCCGCAGGCGTCGGATCGGCCGCCGCCGCACCGCCGGCCGCGACGGCAGGTTCGGCGTCGCCTTGTGCCTCCAGGTCACGCTTCCAGGTCTTGAAGCCGTAGCGGCCGTAGAAGTCGAGCAGGCCGTCGCGGTCCACCGGCCTGAGGGCCAGCGCATCCAGCGACGGGAAGCCCGGCACGTCCTTGCTCAAGTCGCAATCGGTCACCACGGTGACCAGCTTGCGGCCGGTGGGCAGCCAGTCGAGCGCCTTGCGCAGGTTCTCGCCGGCCACGCCCTTGATCGAGGCTGCGGCGGCGATCACGCCGTCGAGGGAGCCGTGCTCGGCGAGCCACTTCGCCGCCGTCTTCGGGCCCACCTTCTCGACGCCGGGCACGTTGTCCACCGTGTCGCCCGTCAGCGCCAGGTAGTCGACGATGCGTTCGGGCGGCACGCCGAACTTGGCCAGCACGCCGGCCACGTCGAGCTTCTCGTTGCTCATCGTGTTGATCAGCGTCACGTGCTCGTCGACGAGCTGGGCCAGGTCCTTGTCGCCGGTGGAGATGACCACCTCGTGGCCGGTCTGCGCCGCGATCCGCGACAGCGTGCCGATCGCGTCGTCGGCCTCGATGCCGGGCACCATCAGCACCGGCCAGCCGAGCAGCTTCACCACCTCGTGGATCGGCTCGATCTGCTTGACCAGGTCCTCCGGCATCGGCGCACGTTGCGCCTTGTACTCGGGATACCACGCGTTGCGGAAGGTGTCGCCCTTGGCGTCGAACACGCAGGCGGCGTGCTCGGGCTGCACGTCCTGCAGCGCGCGCCTGAGCATCGCCACCATGCCGTGGATCGCCCCGGTGGGAAAACCGTCGGCACTGCGCAGATCGGGCAGCGCGTGGTAGGCGCGATACAGGTAGCTCGAGCCGTCCACCAGCAGCAGGGTCTTGGTCGTCATGGCGGCATTGTGGAGCATGGGGGCCGCCTAGAATGGGTCCCATGAACACCTCGCACGCCCTCGCCGCCCTGGCGTTGCTGGCCCTCGCCGGCCTCGCCCGCGCCCAGGAGCATGCGCCGGCGGGAGCGCCGCCCAGCACCGAACCCAGCGTGCAGCAGATCGTCGTCGAGGACGAGGGCAGCCGCATCGAGGAACTGCGCGTGCGTGGCGCCACGCGGCGCATCACCGTGCAGCCCAAGGTGGGCACCACGAAGGGCTACCAGATCCTCGTCGGCGACGGCGCGCGCGACCTCTCCGAGGGCGTCGACTCGACCCGCGGCGCCGCGGGCAAGAGGGTCTGGCACGTGCTGAGCTTCTGACCGGTTCATGGCGGTCTACACCGAGGTCTCGTTCGACGAGGCGGCCGACCTGATTGCGCGGCTCGCCATCGGCAAGCTGACGGCGATGCAGCCGATCGCCGGCGGCATCGAGAACACCAACTACTTCATCGACACGACGCGCGGTCGCTACGTGCTGACGCTTTTCGAGCGGCTCACCCACGAGCAGCTGCCCTTCTACCTGCAGCTGATGAAGCACCTGGCCGAGCACGGCATCCCGGTGCCGCGACCCCACGGCGATGCGTCGGGCGCGATCCTGCACACGCTGCGCGGCAAGCCCGCGGCGGTGGTCGACCGGCTGCGCGGCCGGCATCATCTGGCGCCGGACGCAGCGCATTGCGCGATGGTCGGCGACATGCTCGCGCGCATGCACCTCGCGGCGCACGACTTTCCGCTCGTGCAGCCGAACCTGCGCGGACTGGCCTGGTGGGCCGAGACGGTGCCGGTGATCGCCCCGTTCGTGGACACGGAACGCGCCGCGCTGCTCCAGGACGAACTCGCCTTCCAGCAGCAGCTCGCCGCTTCCGCCGCCTTCCAGGGCCTGCCGCGCGCCGCGATCCATGCCGACCTGTTCCGCGACAACGTCATGTTCGACGAGGGCGACGACGGACGCGATCGCCTCACTGGCTTCTTCGACTTCTACTTCGCCGGCGTGGACACCCTGCTGTTCGACATCGGCGTATGCCTGAACGACTGGTGCATCGATGTCGAGAGCGGCCGCCTGGCGGAGGAGCGCGCCCAGGCCTTCGTCGGTGCCTACGACGCGGTGCGACCGCTGACCAGCGCCGAGCTGCGCGCCCTGCCCGCCCTGATGCGCGCCGCCGCGCTGCGTTTCTGGATCTCGCGTCTGTGGGACCTGCACCTGCCGCGCGACGCTCACCTGCTGCAGCCGCACGACCCCACGCATTTCGAGCGCGTGCTGCGCGCGCGGATCGACGCACCCTGGCACTACACGCGACCATGAGGCTTCAGTACGTTTCCGCCGCCACCGGCGCCACCTGGGTGAAGAAGGGCTTCCGCGCCTTCACGCAGCAGCCCCTGGCCTTCAGCGGCATCTTCGCCGCCTTCCTGTTCGTGATCTTCGTGCTCACGCTGCTGCCGCTGGTCGGCTCGCTGCTGCTGCTTGCGCTGCTGCCGCTGGGCTCGCTGGGCTTCATGATCGCCACGCGCGATGCGCAGCAAGGCAGGCTGCCCCTGCCCCGCGCCTTCGTCGAACCGCTTCGCCAGGGGCCCGCGAAGCTGCGCGCGATGGCGATGCTGGGCCTGATCTACGCAGCCG
The DNA here is from genome assembly GCF_937952055.1 of uncultured Piscinibacter sp. Lineage (GTDB taxonomy): Bacteria > Pseudomonadota > Gammaproteobacteria > Burkholderiales > Burkholderiaceae_C > Piscinibacter. The sequence continues at coordinate 60,529 of NZ_CALFYO010000009.1, read as the reverse complement.
CCAGCGTGCTCATCATCACGGTGGCCGAATGGGCCGACGGCGGCGCACTCGACCAGCTGATGCAGGTGCTGGCCGACGGCAAGGCCACGCCGACGGACGTGGGCGAGCGGCTCGCCGACCCGCGGCTCGAGCTGGGTCTGCTGCTGCGCTTCGGCCTCGCGGGGCTGCTGTCCATCCCGTTCTGGCATGCGCCGGCACTGGTTCACTGGGGCACGCAGGGCGTGGCGCAGTCGCTGTTCTCCAGCACCGTGGCGGTGTGGCGCAACAAGGGTGCCTTCCTCGTCTTCGGGCTGAGCTGGGCCGCGGTGGTGCTGACCTTCGGCGCCTTCGCGAACATCGTCGCCGCGCTGCTCGGCCAGCCGCAGCTGGTCGCGCTGCTGGCCATGCCAGCTTCGCTGATCCTGTCCACCGTCTTCTACACCTCGCTGTACTTCAGCTTCGCCGACTGCTTCGCCGAGCGCGAGGACTCGCCGGCGCTTCCTCCCAACGAAAGCACACCATGAGCACCACCCCTCGCGTCGCCCTCGTCACCGGCGCCGGCAGCGGCATCGGCCGCGCCTGCGCCCTCGCCCTGCACGGGGCCGGCTACCACGTCGTGCTCGCCGGCCGCCGGGCCGACGCGCTGAACGAGACCATCGCTGCTGCGGCCCGCGACAAGGAGCGGCTGCTCGCCGTGCCCACCGACGTCGGCGATCCGGCCTCGGTGAAGGCGTTGTTCGCGAAGACCCAGGCGGCGTTCGGACGCCTCGACGTGCTCTTCAACAACGCCGGCATGGGTGCCCCGGCCATCCCGATGGAAGACCTCAGCTACGAGCAGTGGAAGGCGGTGGTCGACGTCAACCTGACCGGGCCGTTCCTGTGCACCCAGGAGGCGATCCGCCTGATGAAGAGCCAGTCGCCCCAGGGCGGGCGCATCATCAACAACGGCTCGATCTCGGCCTATGCGCCGCGGCCGTTCTCGGCGCCCTACACCGCCACCAAGCACGCCATCAGCGGGCTGACGCGCAGCACCGCGCTCGACGGCCGACGCCATGGCATCGCCTGCGGACAGATCGACATCGGCAATGCCGCCACGGAGATGACCGAACGCATGGCGCAGGGCGTGCTGCAGGCCGACGGTTCCACCCGCGTCGAGCCGCGCATGGACGTGAGGCACGTCGCCGATGCGGTGGTGCACATGGCCGGCCTGCCGCTCGATGCCAACGTGCTGTTCATGACGGTGATGGCGACGAACATGCCGTTCGTCGGCCGCGGATGAAGCTGCGGCGGATCAGTGCATCTTGTCGCGCGGCGGCTTCTTGAACTGCTCGGGCGTGTAGACGTTGCCCTCCCGCTTTCCCTGACTGGCGCGCCGGATGGCGTCCTCGGCGAGCCGGCGCGCCTGGCGGCGCTTGCCGGGCCAGCGCCACAGCGCAACGGCGCCCGAGCGCAGCCCCCGCCACAGGCGCACGAAGGCGCGGTCGAGCTTCGCGCGCCGCTGCGCCCCGATCACCAGGCGCAGCAGCAGCACCGCACACGCGGCCACCACGAGGGCGGCGAACACCTGCTCGATCACGGCGGCCTGCTGCATGCCGTGATTCTGGCGCCGGATCGAGCCCGACGCCAGAACTCCCGGCACGCCGCCGGGCCGGACCTCAGCGGCCGACGCGTCCGCCGTCGTCCTTGGTGATGACGATGGTCGCCGAGCGCGGGCGCGCGGTCGCCCCGCCCGCACCGTAGCCGGCATTGCCCGGCCAGTGGCTGAGGTACTTCGAGGGGTCGGCGATGTGGGCCACACTGATCGACTCGCCCGGGTGCTGGATGTTGACGAACAGCGCACGGCCGTCCGGCGTCTCGGCGACCCCGGTGATCTCGCAATCCACCGGGCCGACGAGGAAGCGCTTCAGCGCGTCGGCGGCCGGCTGCCTGCCGACGTAGGTGTCCACGTCCAGCGTCGTGCCGTCGGCCTTCGTGTAGCTCAGGCGCACCGCGCTGCCGTCCCCCACTTGGCCCGGGATGCCAGCGAGCATCATGCAGTTGGTCGTGTCGGTGTAGGCCCCGTCGTCGGTCTGGATCCAGGCCAGGCCGGTGGTCGGGCTGAACCACAGTCCGTCGGGGCTGGAGAAGTCCTGGTCGTCGGTCAGCGCGGACAGGTTGACCTTGCCCGGGTCGGCATCGGCCTGCGCGCCGAACAGGTACACGTCCCACCGGAAGCGCGGCGCCTCGGCGCGGCCGTCGGCCTCGGCCATGCGGATGATGTGGCCGTTGACGTTGCCTGGCGAGCCCGCCGCGCCGCCGCCGAACGAATCGCTGTACGAACGCGGATTGCCAGCATCGACCCCCTGCTGCGAACCGCTCGGCTCCACCTTGCGGTTGCTGTTGTTGGTCAGCGTGTAGTAGATCTCGCCCGTCACCGGGTGCACCGCGCACCACTCCGGTCGATCCATCTTCGTCGCACCCACCGCGTCGGCGGCGAGACGCGCATTGACGAGCACGTCCGCCTGGTCGGCGAACGCGTAGCCAGCGTACGCAGCGATCGCCGGGTGGGCGATGTCCAGTTCGATCCAGTCGCCGCTGCCGTCGTCGTTGAAGCGCGCCACGTAGAGGCGGCCGTGGTCGAGGTACTTGTCGCCCACCGCGATGCGGTCGTGGCGGTCGGCATCACCCTTGCGCCAGGTGGCGGTGGAGACGAACTTGTAGATGTACTCGCCGCGCGAGTCGTCGCCCATGTAGACGGCCAAGGGGCGGCCCTCGACCAGCCTGCCGAAGGCCGCGCTCTCGTGCGCGAAACGGCCGAGTGCGGTGCGCTTCCTGGTCGCGGCCTTCCGATCGTAGGGGTCGACCTCGACGATCCAGCCGAAGCCGTTGAGCTCGTTGCGGTAGTCCTCGGCGGCGCTGGCCCCCTTCACGCCAATGTCCCAGCGTGCGTACCGGTCGTCGCTGCCGCCACTCTCCCAGCCGTGGCGGCTGCCGGCACCCTGGCCTCGCCCGTAGCGGTTCAGCGAGGTCACGCTCTTCGCGTCGCCGGAGACGGCGCGCGCCGCATTGTCGGTGGCCGAGCGGGTGAAGTAACCGGCCCAGTTCTCCTCGCCGCTGAGCATGGTGCCCCAGGGCGTCTTGCCGCTGCCGCAGTTGTTCAGCGTGCCGCGGGTGGCGGTGCCGGCAGGCGAGTACTTCGTCGACAGCAGGGCATGGCCGCGCACCGGGCCGGAGATCTCCACCGGCGTCAGCGGCGTGATGCGGCGATTGAACCGCGAGTTGCGCACGTACTCGAAGCGGCCGCCCCGTGAGTGCACCTCGACGACGGACAGCCCGTGGATCGCCACTTCCTTGTCCACTTCGGCGGCCGGTCGCGGCAGGGCGTTGGTGCCGCCATCGGCATGGATGAAGGCGGAGCTGCGCTCGCCGCCACCCTGGCTGGTGGCCTCGTGATTGATCGCCAGGAGGCCGCGGCTCGAGCCGAGGCGATCACGCTGCCGGCCCAGCGGGTCGAGGCCGAAATACTCCATGCCGTCGTGGTGGTCGCCGGCGCGGCGCTCCATCTGGGTGTCGGTGCCGTCGTTGCGGTACTCGGGCGTCTGCGCGTCGAGCGGATCGCCCAGCGCGTACACCACCGTCGCGGTGTAGCCGGCCGGCACCACCACCTTGTCGGCCAGGCCTTTCGGCACGGCCTGGAAGTCGAGGCTGGCGATGCGGCCTTCGCGGCGACTCGAGTGCTCGGCCTGCTTGTCGGCGCCGAGCGCCGCCATGTCCTCGCTGGCCACGGCCAGGTCCTGCGCGTCGCCGCCGCCGCAGGCGCCCAGCGACAGGCCACCGAGCACGGCGCCGGCCACACCGCCGATGCCTCCGCGCAGCACGCCCCGACGCGACAGCCGTGCATCGAGCACGTGATTGAAGGTCGGATTGCCCGAGCCGTTGAGATCGGCGTCATCGTGGTGGGTTGCGGCCTTGTCGTCCATGTCGTCCTCGTCTGCTGGGTTGGAAGAAACCGACGCAGTCTCGGCAGCGCCGATGACAGCGCCGTGAACAGCTGATGACCGCCGCGTGAAGCCCCGCTGGCGCGCCCCGGCGGATTCGGGTCAGAATCGCCCGCTTCAGCGCATCAGGAACGTGGGAGGACGGAGCGGATGGCGAAGATCCATTTCATCGGTGGCGAGAAGGGCGGCGTGGGCAAGTCGCTGCTGGCGCGCGTCCTGGCGCAATACCTGATCGACCACCAGATGCCCTTCCTCGGCTTCGACACGGACCGCTCGCATGGGGCGCTGATGCGCTTCTACGCAGGCTACGCCTCGCCGGTGGTGGTCGACCGCTACGAGGCGCTGGACGCCATCATGGAGGCCGCCGTCGAGCAGCCCGAACGGCGCATCCTCGTGGACCTCGCCGCCCAGACGCACGAGCCGCTGGTGCGCTGGATGGACGACTCCGGCGTGCTCAACCTCGCCGACGAGACCGGCATCACCATCCACTACTGGCACGTGATGGACACGGGCAAGGATTCCGTCGACCTGCTGCGCAAGCTGCTCGACCGATTCGGCACGAGCCTGAAGTACGTGCTGGTGCGCAACCAGGTGCGCGGCGGCGACTTCACGGCGCTCGAGCAGTCGGGCGAGCAGGCCCGCGCGCTCGGCCTGGGCGCGAAGATCGTCTCGGTGAAGAAGCTGCACGACAGCGCGATCCGCAAGATCGACATCAACAGCAGCAGCTTCTGGCATGCCACTGCCAGCGAGAGTCCGATCGCGCTCGGCCTGATGGACCGCCAGCGCGTGAAGATGTGGCTGCGCGACGTGTACCGCGATCTCGACGACGTCGGGGTTTAGCGACGTCGGAGCCAAGGGGGCTCAGGGCGCGGGGGGCTGCACCCGCGGGACCCCCGCGCCCTGCGCCAATCTGGCGTCCGCTGGTTGGCTAGTGCAGCTTGACGCGCGGTTCCGTGCTGCGCGTCATCAGCCGGCTCAGCGAGCCGAGCGCGGTGCGCCAGAAGCCGTGCAGCGCCACCTCGTGCATCTTGTACAAGGACAGGTACATGGTGCGCGCGAACAGTCCCTCGACCCACAGGTTGCCGCCGACCAGGTTGCCCATCAGGTTGCCCACCGTGCTGTACTCGCCCAGCGAGACGAGCGAGCCGAAGTCGCGGTAGCGCCAGGGCTGCAGCGGCTTGCCCTCGATGCGCCGCTGCAGTTGCTCGACCAGGTGCGAGGCCTGCTGATGCGCCGCTTGCGCGCGCGGCGGCACGTTGCCCTCGTGCCCGAGCCAGGGCGCCGCCGCGCAGTCGCCGAGCGCGAAGACGGCCGGGTCGCGCGTGGTCTGCAGCGTGCTTTCCACCACCAGCTGATTGAGGCGGTTGCTCTCCAGACCACCGAGCTCGCGCAGGAAGTCCGGCGCCTTCACGCCGGCCGCCCACACCACCAACTCGGCCGGAATGGTCTCGCCGCCGGCAAGGTGGACGCCCTCGGCGCTCACCTCGGTCACGCGCGAGTTGGTGCGCACGCGCACGCCCAGGCTGGCCAGCAGACCATGCGCCGCGCCCGAGATGCGCTCCGGCAGCGCTGGCAGGATGCGCGGACCGGCCTCGATCAGGTTGAGCCGGATGTCGCGCTCGGGGTCGATGCGCTCGAGGTTGTAGGAGACGAGCGCACGCGTCGCCTTGTGCAGCTCGGCCGCCAGCTCCACGCCGGTGGCGCCCGCGCCGATGATGGCCACCTGCAGCTGCCGCGGCGACAGCGGCTCGCTCTGCATGTGCGCACGGATGCAGGCGTTGACCAGGCGACGGTGAAAGCGCTCGGCCTGCGCCGGCGTCTCCAGCGCGATCGCGTGCTCGGCGACGCCCGGGGTGCCGAAGTCGTTGGTCAGGCTGCCCACCGCCATCACCAGCGTGTCGTAGCCGCGCGTGTAGGGTGGCGTGATCGGCGCCCCCTCCTCGTCGATCGCCGGAGCGACGATCACCTCGCGCTTGTCGCGGTCCAGGCCCACCATCTCGCCGACGCGGTAGCGGAAGCCATGCCAGTGCGATTGCGCCAGATAGTCGGTGGCATGCTCGTGCAGGTCGGTGCTGCCGGCAGCGATCTCGTGCAGGTGCGGCTTCCAGAAATGGGTACGCGCCTTCTCGATCAGCGTGACGTGCGCCCGACCCTTCTTGCCGAGCCTGTCGCCCAGCTGCGTGACGAGCTCGAGCCCGCCGGCACCGCCGCCGACCACGACAATGCGGTGTACGGGCGCTTCTTCGGCGGGGTTCATGGCCGACATGGTGCCATGGCGGCATGCCGTTCGCGCAACTCGCGCTTGAGCACCTTGCCGATGGCGCTGCGCGGCAGTTCGTCGACGAGGTGCAGGGCGGCCAGCCGCTGCGTCTTGCCGACGCGCGCATTGAGCCAATCGCGCAGCGCCCGCGCCTCCGCGGCGTGACCCGGCCGGCACACGACGAAGGCCACCGGCGTCTCGCCCCATTGCGCCGAGGGCACGCCGACCACGGCGGCATCGGTCACGGCAGGATGTTCGCGCAGTTGCGCCTCCAGGTCGCTCGGGTAGATGTTGAAGCCGCCGGAGATGATCATGTCCTTGCGGCGGTCCAGCAGGACGAGGAAGCCGTCGGCATCGAATCGTCCGATGTCGCCCGTGCGGATGAAGCGCTTGCCGGTCGCATCGAACCACTCGGCCTCGCGCGTGGCATCGGGGCGGCGGTGGTAGCCGACCATCATGCCGGGCGAATGACCGACCACCTCGCCGGTGGCGCCGGCCGCCAGCTCGTGGCCGGCGTCGTCGATCAGGCGCGTGTCGGTGCCGGGCGCCGGCTTGCCGACGGTGTGCAGCTTGTCGCGGTGAAGATGGGCCTCCAGGATGCAGGTGCCTCCGCCTTCGGTCATGCCGTAGAACTCGACCAGGCCGCCCGGCCAGCGCCTGAGCACCTCGGCCTTCAGCGCCGCGGGAAACGGCGCGCTGGTGCAGAACTTCAAGCGGAAGGCCGACAGGTCGAAGCGGTCGAACTGCTCGTGGGCCATCAGGCGCTGGTATTGCACCGGCACCAGCATGGTGTGCGTGGCATGCACGCGCTGCGCGAGCTGCAGGTAGGCCAGCGCATCGAACTTCCTCGTCAGCACGACCTCGCCGCCGAAGGCCAGCGAAGGGAAGAACACCACCAGCGTGGTGTTCGAGTACAGCGGCGTGGCCAGCAGCGTCACCGCGCCCGGCCCGTAGCCATAGGGCAGTCCGCGCCGCACATGGGCCCAGCGCATGCCGTGCGGCTGCACGATGCCCTTGGGCTCTCCGGTGGTGCCCGACGAGTAGATGATGTTGAACGGCGACTCGGGGTGAATCTCCACCGGCCGCGGCGACGTGCCCTCGGGCGCGAGCCAGGCTTCGAGGTCGGCGTCGAGCCGCGTGCGCGGCAGCGCGTTGCCGGCGAACTCGGCCTCGCTGCCGGCGTCGACGAACAGCCGCGTCGCCTGCGCATCGGCCAGCATGCGCGCCAGGCTGGCCGGAGTGCTGCCGGGGGCCAGCGGCGCGACCACCGCGCCGGCGCGCAGCGCGCCGAGGAACAGCGTCGCCTGCGCCACCGAGGGCGCGGCACACAGGGCAATGGCCTCGCCCGGCGCCAGGCCGTCGCGCTGCAGCGCGGCGGCGACGCGGTCCATGCGTGCGTCCAGCGCCCCGTAGCTCAGCGCCGTCTCGCCGTCCGACAGCGCCGGCGCGGCGGGCCGCTGCCGGGCTTGGCGGCGGATGCATTCGGCGATGGTGTCGAAGGCACGGTCGGCGATGCCGAAGGCGGTTTCTTGCGTCATGGGGGCTGCGTATACCATGCTCGCCTTGCGCCGCCTGGCACGCCGGCGACACGCCCGCGCTGCCATACTCGACGCCTCGCGAAGGAGTGTGATCATGGCCAGCCAAGCCGCCGTTTTCCAGTGGGACGACCCGCTGCTGCTCGAGCAGCAGCTCAGCGACGACGAACGTGCCGTGCGCAACGCCGCACGCGACTACTGCCAGGGCCGGCTCGCGCCGCGCGTGCTCGACGCCTTCCGCCACGAGAAGACCGATCCGGCGATCTTCCGCGAGATGGGCGAGCTCGGCCTGCTCGGCCCCACCATCCCGGAGGCCTACGGCGGCGCCGGCCTGAACTATGTCTGCTACGGGCTGATCGCCCGCGAGGTGGAGCGCGTCGATTCCGGCTACCGCTCGATGATGAGCGTGCAGAGCTCGCTGGTGATGGTGCCGATCCACACGTTCGGCACCGAGGCGCAGAAGCAGAAGTACCTGCCCAAGCTCGCCAGCGGCCAGTGGATCGGTTGCTTCGGCCTGACCGAGCCGAACCACGGCTCCGACCCGGGCAGCATGATCACCCGCGCGAAGAAGGTCGACGGCGGCTACGAATTGTCCGGCTCGAAGATGTGGATCAGCAACAGCCCGATCGCCGACGTGTTCGTCGTCTGGGCCAAGGACGACGGCGGCCAGATCCGCGGCTTCGTGCTCGAGAAGGGGTGGAAAGGGCTGAGCGCGCCCGCCGTGCACGGCAAGGTGGGCCTGCGCGCCTCGATCACCGGCGAGATCGTCATGGACCGCGTGTTCTGCCCCGAGGAGAATGCCTTCCCCGAGGTGCGCGGCCTGAAGGGCCCGTTCACCTGCCTGAACAGTGCACGCTTCGGCATCGCCTGGGGTGCGCTCGGCGCCGCGGAAGACTGCTTCACCCGCGCGCGGCAGTACGTGCTCGACCGCCAGCAGTTCGGCCGCCCGCTGGCCGCCAACCAGCTCATCCAGAAGAAGCTGGCCGACATGGAAACCGAGATCACGCTGGGCCTGCAGGGCTGCCTGCGCCTGGGCCGCATGAAGGACGAGGGCACCGCATCGGTCGAGGTGACCTCGATCATGAAGCGCAACAGCTGCGGCAAGGCGCTGGACATCGCCCGCATGGCGCGCGACATGATGGGCGGCAACGGCATCAGCGACGAGTTCGGCGTGGCCCGCCACCTCGTCAACCTCGAGGTGGTCAATACCTACGAGGGCACGCATGACGTGCACGCGCTGATCCTCGGCCGCGCGATCACCGGCATTGCTGCGTTCAGCAACTGACGTGATCCCCTGGCTGCGCGGCCCGCAAGACGCGCTGCCGGACACGCGGCGCGCGCTGCCACCGGGCTCGGAAGCGCCCGGCCTGCTCGCCGCCGGAGGCGAGCTGACCCCCAAGCGCCTCACCGAGGCCTACTCGAAGGGAGTGTTCCCCTGGTACAGCGAAGGCCAGCCGGTGCTGTGGTGGTCGCCCGACCCGCGCATGGTGCTGCTCGTCGACGAGTTCCGCCTGAAGCGCTCGCTGCGCAAGACGATCGCCAGGTTCGTCCGCACACCGGGCTGCGCGGTGCGCATCGACACGGCATTCCGCCGCGTCATCGGCGCCTGCGCCAGTACGCCACGCGAGGGCCAGGATGGCACCTGGATCGTGCCGGAGATGGTGGAGGCCTACGCCGACTGGCACCGACTCGGAATGGTGCACAGCGTCGAGACCTGGGTCGACGGCGAACTGGCCGGTGGACTCTATGGCGTCGGACTCGGTCGCATGTTCTTCGGAGAGTCGATGTTCTCGCACCGCACCGATGCTTCGAAGATCGCGCTGGCGGCGCTGGTGTGCTTCTGCCGCGAGCACGGCGTGGCGATGATCGACTGCCAGCAGCGCACCGGCCACCTCGCCTCGCTGGGCGGCCGCGAACTGCCGCGCGCCGAGTTCGAGCGGCGGCTGTCCCTTGCCCTGGGGGCCGATCCGATTCGCGATTGGACCTATGATGCGGCGCTGTGGCGCCACCTTGGTTTCGGCGCCGATGCCGAGCAGGACCCCGGCCCGTGACGCACCCGAAAGAACTACCGCTCGCTTCGCTGCAGTTCTACGCCACCGCACCGTACCCGTGCAGCTATGTGGCCGGCCGCATGGCACGCTCGCAGGTCGCCACGCCCAGCCACCTGATCCATGCCGACGCCTACTCGGGCCTGGTTGCCAACGGCTTCCGGCGCAGCGGCATGTTCACCTACCGACCCTATTGCGACGGCTGCCGCTCCTGCGTGCCGTTGCGCGTGCCGGTGGCCACGTTCGAGCCGACGCGCAGCCAGCGCCGCGCCTGGCGGGCCCACCGGCACCTGCAGGCGCGCGTGCTTCGGCTGTGCTTCGTGCCCGAGCACTACCAGCTCTACCTGCGCTACCAGGCGGGCCGCCACAGCGGCGGCGGCATGGACCACGACTCGATCGACCAGTACACCCAGTTCCTGCTGCAGAGCCGCGTCAACTCGCGGCTGGTCGAGTTCCGCGAGCCGGCCGCCGACGGCAGCCTGGGCGCATTGAAGATGGTCTCCATCCTCGACATCCTCAACGACGGGCTGTCGGCGGTCTACACCTTCTTCGAGCCCGAGCCGCGCAGCAGCTACGGCACCTACAACGTGCTGTGGCAGATCGAGCAGACGCGCGCGCTGAAGCTGCCGCATGTCTACCTCGGCTACTGGATCGCGCAGAGCGAGAAGATGGATTACAAGGCGCAGTTCGCCCCGCACGAACTGCTGATCGAGGGGCGCTGGCAGCGCCCCGCCCCCTCAGGCGCCTGAGCCCTCGCGCCCCAGACGGCGCAGCACCTCGTCGGCGATGGCGAGGCTGGCGGTGAGGCCGGGCGACTCGATGCCGAACAGGTTCACGAGCCCCGCGATGCCGTGCTCGACGGGCCCCTGCAGCACGAAGTCTGCGGCCGCCGTGCCGGGTCCGCCCAGCTTGGGGCGCACGCCGCTGTAGGCCGGTTGCAGCGCGCCATCGCGCAGATCGGGCCAATAGCGCCGGATCTCGGCGTAGAAGCCGTCGGCACGCGAAGCGTCGACGCGGTAGTCGATGTCGTCCGGCGAGCCTTCGGCGAGCCATTGCACGTCGGGCCCGAAGCGTGCCTGTCCGCCGAGGTCCAGCGTCAGGTGCACGCCCAGCCCCGCCTGTTCAGGCACAGGGTAGATCAGCCGGGTGAACGGCGCGCGGCCGGCGAGCGAGAAGTAGTTGCCCTTGGCATGAAAGCCGCGCGGCACGTGCCGCGCCGGCAGGCCGCTCATCGAGGCGGCCACGGCCGGCGCCCACAGGCCGGCGGCATTGACGACGATCCGCGCCGACAGCGCCATCGCAGCGTCGCCACCGACCTCCACGACATGCTCGGCCTGGCCGCAATGCACGCCGAGCACCGGCGAGCGCAACGCCAGCGCGCCGCCGGCGCGCTCCATGTCGCCCAGCAGCGCGAGCATCAGGCCATGGCTGTCGACGATGCCGGTCTCCGGCGAGAGCAACGCGGCAGTGCAGCGCAGTGCGGGTTCCAGTGCGCGGGCGGCCTCGCCTTCGAGCCGCTGCAGCGCCACACCATTCGCGGCGGCCCGGATGCGTGTGGCCTCCAGCGCGGCATGCTGATCCGTCGACGTGGCCACGACGAGCTTGCCGCAACGCCGGTGCGACACGCCGTGCGACGCACAAAATGCGTAAAGCTGCTGCCGCCCCTGCACGCAGAGGCGCGCCTTCAGCGATCCGGCCGGGTAGTACAGGCCGGCGTGGATGACCTCGCTGTTGCGCGAACTGGTGCCGGTGCCGATCGCATCGGCGCGTTCGAGCACCACCGTTTCCAGTCCGCTGCAGGCGAGTGCGCGTCCCACCGCGAGACCGACCACGCCGGCTCCGATCACCAGGGCATCGACACTGTCCATGACCGCAGACCCGCCTCCCGCAAAAGCGAACGGCCGGGAGGGAGCCCGGCCGCGGATGCTGTGTTTGCTGGATCGGTGGTGGGCGGCGAGGGTTTCGAACCCCCGACCCCCGCAGTGTGAATGCGATGCTCTACCCCTGAGCTAGCCGCCCTCGCGATCCGCAGAGCCTTGCATTATACCACAGCCGGCTCCGCCGGCTGCCACACGGTCTTGCCGCCGCTGGCCTTGCCGAGCTCGGCGATCAACGCGGCATGCGCCTGCATTTCGGTCTCGTCGGCCGCGAGCACCGGCAGCACGAAGCTCGAGAGATCCACCGCCTCCAGCGCCACCTCGGACGACGCGGCCTCGACCTCGTCGATGACCAGCGAGTCCTGGCCGCGCGTCATGCGGATGTAGACCTCGGCCAGCAAACCGGCGTCGAGCAGCGCCCCATGCAGGCTGCGGCTGGCGTTGTCGACCTCGAGCCGCTTGCACAGCGCGTCGAGCGAGTTCGACTTCCCCGGGAACATCTCGCGTGCCATCAGCAGCGTGTCGGTGACGGTGTCCACCTGCGATTCGAACGCGGGCCGGCCGAGCCGGCGCAGTTCCGCGTCGAGAAAGCCCACGTCGAAGGCTGCGTTGTGGATCAGGATCTCGGCGCCGGCGAGGTATTCCATGAGCTCGTCGACGATGGCCGAGAACAGTGGCTTGTCGGCGAGGAACTCGTCGGTCAGCCCGTGCACCTTGACTGCGTCCTCGTGGCTGGCACGCTCGGGGTTCAGGTAGAAGTGCAGGTTGCGGCCGGACAGGCGCCGGTTGAGCATCTCCACGCAGCCGATCTCGATGATGCGGTCTCCGGACTCGGCGTTCAGGCCCGTGGTTTCGGTGTCGAGGAAGATCTGTCGCATGTCGTTCAGGCCGCCTTGCGCGCACCGCGCAGCCACAACCACGCGCCGACGATCAGCATCGGCACGCACAGCCACTGGCCCATGCTCATGTTGAGCGCCAGCAGACCGAGGAAGGCATCCGGCTCGCGGAAGAACTCGGCGATGAAGCGGAACACGCCGTAGCCGAACAGGAACAGCCCCGCCACCTGCCCCGGCCCGCGCGGCTTGCGGCCGTACACCCACAGGATCACGAACAGCAGCAAGCCTTCCAGGAGGAACTGGTACAGCGGCGACGGATGCCGCGGGACCATGCTGCCCGACTGCGGGAAGACCATCGCCCAGGGCAGACTCGCATCGGCCTGGCGGCCCCAAAGCTCGCCGTTGATGAAGTTGCCGATGCGCCCCGATGCCAGCCCGGTGGGCACGGCCGGCGCGATCAGGTCCATGACCTGCAGGAACGGCCGGCCTCTCATGCGCCCGAACAGCGCCACCGCGGCAATCACACCGAGCAGTCCGCCGTGGAAGGCCATGCCGCCCTTCCACACGGCGAACACCTCGAACGGGTGCGCAGCGTAGTAGCCGGGCTTGTAGAAGAGCACATAGCCGAGCCGCCCGCCAATCACCACACCGAGCACACCGTAGAAGAGCAGATCCTCGACGTCGCGGCGCGTCCAGCCGGCCTGCGCGAACTGCGGCAATGCAGCGCGCCGCGCCGCCAGCCATAGGAACAGGCCGAAGGCGACGAGGTAGGTGATGCCGTACCAGTGGATGGCCACCGGACCGAGTTGCAGGGCGATCGGACTGAATTGTGGGTGGACGAGCATGGAAGTCTCTTCGAGAGCAGCGCGAACGATACCCTAGAGGCGTTCCCGCACGAACCCAACGAAGCGCGTCACGGCCGGTGGCGCGTCGGGACGCCAGACCAGGCTGGTCTCGCAGCGGGGCGCCGCATCCGCCAGCGATGCGGGCAAGGCGCGGTACACCGTGCCGGGACGCTGCAGCAACGTCATCGATCGCGGCACGAGGGCCAGGCCGAGACCGGCGGACACCAGATTGACGATGGTCTGCATCTGGATCGCCTCCTGCGCGATCACCGGCGTCACGCCATGGCGGTGGTAGAAGGCGAGCACGGCGTCGTACAGCGAAGGCGCAATGCCTCGCGGAAAGATCACCAGCGGCTCGCGCAGGATCTGCGCCGCCGTGAGTCGCTTCGGCGCCGCTTCAGGCAGCGCCAGCACGAGTGACTCGATGCCCAGCGACAGCCGTTGCAGCGGCGGCGGCGGCGCGATGCCCGGCGCGTGCAGCACGAAGCCGGCGTCCAGTTCACGTTGCGCGAAGGCCTCGAACTGGACGTCGCCGGTGGCCTCGCGCAGCTCGATGGCGATGCCGGGATGGGCCTCGCGGAAGGTGCGCAGCCACAGTGGGAGCGGTCCGAAGCCGACCGTGGACACGAAACCGAGCCGGATGCGGCCAAGTTCGCCACCGGCGGCATCGTGCGCGCGCGCGGCCAGTGCCGCGGCCTGCTGCAGCAGTTGACGTACGGGCTCCACCAACGCCGTGCCGGCGGGTGTGAGCGCCACGCTGCGCCGGGTGCGTTCGAACAGCACGGTGCCCAGGCGGCGCTCGAGCTGCTGGATGGCCTGCGTCAGCGGCGGCTGCGTCATGTGCAGCCGCTGTGCCGCGCGGCCGAAGTGCAGCGTCTCGGACAGCGCGAGGAACTGCCGCCAGACGCGCAGTTCGATCTCCGTTGCCGCTGCCCCGCCGTGTCTCATACACCAAGCATATCAATTCGTCCGTCGAGATCGATTGGACGCATGCTTGGCCGCGGACGACAATGCGTCTCCCCGCTGAAGGAGTGACCGATGAAGATCAACCGCCGTTCCGCAAACATCACCGAAGGCGTGGCCCGTGCGCCGAACCGCTCCATGTACTACGCGCTGGGATACCAGGAAGGCGATTTCAGGAAGCCGATGATCGGCGTGGCCAACGGCCACTCGACCATCACCCCCTGCAACTCCGGCCTGCAGCGGCTGGCCGACGCCGCCGTCATCGGCCTGAAGGAGGCCGGCGCCAACCCGCAGATCTTCGGCACGCCGACCATCAGCGACGGCATGGCGATGGGTACCGAGGGCATGAAGTACTCGCTGGTCTCGCGGGAGGTGATCGCCGACTGCGTCGAGACCTGCGTCGGCGGCCAGTGGATGGACGGCGTGATGGTGATCGGCGGCTGCGACAAGAACATGCCCGGCGGCATGATGGGCATGCTGCGCGCCAACGTACCGGCGATCTACATCTACGGCGGCACCATCCTGCCCGGCCGCTACAAGGGACAGGACCTGAACATCGTCAGCGTGTTCGAGGCGGTAGGCCAGTACTCCGCAGGCAAGATGAGCGAGGAGGACTTCTGCCAGATCGAGCGCCACGCCATCCCGGGCAGCGGCAGCTGCGGCGGCATGTACACCGCGAACACGATGAGCTCGGCGTTCGAGGCACTGGGCCTGTCGCTGCCCTACGCGTCGACGATGGCCAACGTCGAGGGCGAGATCGTCTCGATGGTCGAGCGCGCCGCCCTGGTGCTGGTCGAGGCGGTGAAGAACGACATCAAGCCGCGCGACATCGTCACGAAGAAGGCCATCGAGAACGCCGTCGCGGTGATCATGGCCACGGGCGGCTCCACCAACGCGGTGCTGCACTTCCTCGCCATCGCGCACGCCGCCGGCGTGGACTGGACCATCGACGACTTCGAGCGCGTGCGCCAGCGCACGCCGGTGCTGTGCGACCTCAAGCCCAGCGGCCAGTACCTGGCGGTGGACCTGCACCGCGCCGGCGGCATCCCGGCGGTGATGAAAGAACTGCTCAAGGCCGGCCTGCTGCACGGCGACTGCATGACCATCACCGGCAAGACGGTGGCCGAGAGCCTGGCCGATGTGCCCGAGTTGTCGAGCGAACAGAAGGTCATCCGGCCGATCGGCAACCCGATCTATGCCCAGGGCCATCTGGCCATCCTGAAGGGCAACCTGAGCCCGGAAGGCTGCGTGGCCAAGATCACCGGCCTGAAGAACCCGGCCATCACCGGACCGGCGCGCGTATTTGACGACGAACAGTCGGCACTGGCGGCGATCATGGCGGGGCAGATCAAGGCCGGCGACGTGATGGTGCTGCGCTACCTGGGCCCCAAGGGTGGGCCGGGCATGCCCGAGATGCTGGCGCCCACCGGCGCGCTGATCGGCCAGGGCCTGGGCGAATCGGTCGGCCTGATCACGGACGGTCGCTTCTCGGGTGGCACCTGGGGCATGGTGGTCGGCCACGTGGCGCCGGAGGCCTTCGAGGGCGGCAACATCGCACTGGTGCGGGAAGGCGACTCGATCACCATCGACGCCCGCACGCTGACGTTGCAACTGAATGTGTCGGACGCGGAGCTGGCCCAGCGCCGCGCGGCGTGGTCGCGCCCGGCGCCGCGTTACACCCGCGGCGTGCTGGCCAAGTTCGCGAAGAACGCGTCCAGCGCCAGTTCGGGGGCGGTGCTCGACAAGTTCGAGTGAGTCGGGCGGTCCCGGGGGGGCTCAGCGCCCGCCGGACTTCTTGGCGCGGCGCGCGGCCTTGTCCATGCCCAGCGCCTCGAGGTTCTGCTGGCGGCGTGCCTGGCGGCGCTGCTCCATCTTCTCCATCTCGCGTCGCTTGTTGTAGCCCGTGGCATCCGCCCAGGCCCACCACACGGCCGCCAGGCCGAAAGGCACGCAGAACTTCCACAGGTCGCCGCTGATGTTCCAGGTCCAGTCGGCGGGGGGGCCGATGCCCAGCAGGTTCATCAGGATGATGACCACGCCGATGGCAATGAAATACATGACTCGCGCTCCCGGGGTGCGGAATTCGTCCGCAAGATAGGCGTCAACCGACACCCCTACAATCCGTTGTTGACACTGTAGCCGACCGATCGGCTGGGCGGGTGCGCAAACATCCGCAGAATTTCCCGTTTGACCTCGAAAGGAAATCATGAAGCTGTTCCCCGCTCTCGCTCTCGTCGCGGCTGCCGCCACCGTCTCTGCCCCCGCCATGGCCGACGAGGCGCTGGCCAAGGCCAAGAACTGCCTGGCCTGCCACGCCATCGACAAGAAGCTGGTCGGCCCGTCCTACAAGGACATCGCCGCCAAGTACGCCGGCCAGAAGGACGCGGTGGACACGCTGTCCGCCAAGGTCATCAAGGGCGGCGTGGGCGTGTGGGGCCAGATCCCGATGCCCGCCAACGCCCAGGTCAACGAGGCCGAGTCGAAGAAGCTGGTGACCTGGATCCTCGGCCTGAAGTGATCCGCTCCAGCGCCTGAACGAAGCCCCGCTTGCGGGGCTTCTTCATTTCCGGTTCAGGTCGAGCCGGCGAGCGCACGCCGCAGCGCCTCGCGCACCGTCGGCGAGACGGCAAAACGCTCGCCGTGGTGTGCCGCCAGCGCATCGGCGTTGCGCAGAAAGGTGTCGAGGCCTTCGGAGGCAACGAACTGGATCGCACCGCCCGTCCAGGCCGGGAAGCCGATGCCGAAGATCGAGCCGATGTTCGCCTCGTGCACGCTGGCGAGCACGTTCTCGGCCAGGCAGCGAGCCGTTTCGATGGACTGCCGGTACAGCAGCCGCTGCTTCAGTGCCGTCAGGTCGGCGGTGGCGCCTGGCCTCTCGAAGTGCCGCTTCAACCCCGGCCACAGGCGCTTGGGTTGGCCCTCGGGATAGTCGTAGAAGCCGCCGCCTCCGGCGCGGCCGGTCCGCCTGAACTCCTTGACCATGCGCTCGACCAGCAACTCGCCGGCACCCGGCTCGTAGCGCTGCCCCGCCGCCGCGAGGTCGGCGCGCGTCTGCTCCAGCACGTGCACCGACAGCGACAACGAGGTCTCGTCGATCACCGCGAGCGGCCCGACCGGCATGCCGGCCGCCTCCGCGGCATGCTCGATCAGCGGCGCAGGCATGCCCTCGCCGAGCATCGCCGCACCCTCCATCACGAAGGTGCCGAACACGCGGCTGGTGAAGAAGCCGCGCGAGTCGTTGACGACGATCGGCGTCTTGCCCAGTGCCAGCACGTAGTCGTAGGCGCGCGCCACCGTCTCGTCGTCGGTGGCCGCACCGCGGATGATTTCGACCAGCTTCATCCTGTGCACCGGCGAGAAGAAGTGCAGGCCGATGAAGCGCTGCGGCGCGGCGCTCGCCTTCGCCAGGCCGCCGATCGGCAACGTGGAGGTGTTGGACGCGAACACGCCCCCTCGCGCGAGCATGGGCTCGGCCTCGCGCGTGACCTGCGCCTTCAGTTCGCGCTGCTCGAACACCGCCTCGATGATCAGGTCGCAGCCATTCAGGTCAGAGACCTCGGCGGTCGGCGTGACCCGAGCGAGCAGCGCAGCCTGGGCCGCCTCGTCCATGCGTCCCTTGGCGACCAGCGGCGCGGTGATCCTGCGCACCGCCTCGTGGCCGGCGCGTGCCTTCTCGAGCGTCACGTCCTTCAGCACGCAGGGGATGCCGCGCGAGGCATTCGCGTGCGCGATGCCGGCGCCCATCATGCCGGCGCCCAGCACGCCGACCTGCGCCGGCCGCCACGGCGCGAAGCCCTGCGGACGCGACTTGCCGGCCTTGATGGCATTGAGGTTGAAGAAGAACGCCGTGATCATGTTCTTGGCGTTCTGCCCGACCATGATCTTCGCGAGCTTGCGGCTCTCGATGCGCGTGGCAGTGTCGTAGTCGACCAGCGCGCCTTCGACCATGGTCTCGAGGATGGCCTGTGCGGCCGGGTAGAGACCATGCGTCTTGGCCGCCAGCATCGCCGGCGCCACCGTCAGCCCCGCGGCGATCTTCGGATTCGCAGGCGTGCCGCCGGGCATGCGGTAATCCTTGCGGTCCCAGGGCTGGATCGCGTTCGGATGCTCGGCGATCCAGGCCAGCGCCATCTCGTGAAGGTCTTCCATCGTCGAGCCGATGCCGTCAACGAGGCCCAGTTCGAGCGCCTCGCGTGGCCCGAACAGCTTGCCTTCCATCAGGTAGGGCTGCGCCGCCATCAGGCCAAGCAGGCGAACCGTCTTGGTGATGCCGGTGGCGCCGGGAATGAGCCCGAGCGACACCTCCGGCGTGCCGAACTGGATCTTGCGGTCATCGAGCGCGAAGCGCGCGTGCGCGGCCAGCGCCAGCTCCCAGCCGCCGCCGAGCGCCGCGCCGCCAAGCAACGCCACCACCGGGCGGCCCATGGTCTCGAGGCGGCGGAAGCAGGCCTTCATCGCCTCGATGCCCTGGAAGCCCGCGGCGGCATCCTCGGCCTTCAGCTTCAGCACGCTGTCGAGCTGCGCGCCGGCGAAGAAGGTCTTCTTCCCGGACATCACCAGCACGCCCTTGATGCGATCCTTGTCGGCTTCGACGCGCGCCACCGCCTCGGCGAGGTCGGCCTGCCACTGCACGGTCATCGTGTTGACCGCTGCGCCTGGCGCGTCGTGGGTGATGGTGGCGATGCCCTCGGCATCCAGCGCGTAGCGGATCGTCTGCACGCTCACACCCTCTCGATGATCGTCGCGATGCCCATGCCGCCGCCGACGCACAGCGTGATCAGGCCACGCTTCAGGTGGCGCCGCTCCAGCTCGTCCAGCAGCGTGCCCAGCAGCATCGCGCCGGTGGCGCCGAGTGGGTGACCGAGCGCGATCGCGCCGCCGTTGACGTTGACCTTGTCGTGCGGCACGTTCATCTCCTTCATGAAGCGCATCGGCACGGCTGCGAACGCCTCGTTGACCTCGAACAGGTCGATGTCGTCCACCGTCAAGCGCGCCTTGGCGAGCGCCTTGCGTGTGGCCGGCATCGGGCCGGTGAGCATGATGGTCGGATCGGCGCCCGACAGCGCGGTGGCAACGATGCGCCCGCGCGGCACCAGGCCGAGCTCGCGGCCCTTCGCTTCGCTGCCGATCAGCACCGCCGCCGCACCGTCGACGATGCCCGAGGAATTGCCCGCCGTGTGCACGTGCTCGATGCGCTCGACCTGCGGATAGCGCGCCAGCGCCACCGCGTCGAAGCCCAGCGCGCCGAGCTCGGCGAATGCCGGTTTGAGTTGCGACAGCCCCTCGAGCGTGGTGCGCGGCTTGATGAACTCGTCACGCTCCAGCACCGGCAGGCCGATCTCGTCGTCCACCGGGATCACCGAGCGGTCGAAGCGCCCTTCGGCTTGCGCGGCGGCGGCACGCTGCTGCGAGACGAGCGCGAAGCGATCCACGTCCTCGCGGCCCCACCCGGCCAGCGTGGCGATGAGGTCGGCGCCGATGCCCTGAGGCACGAAGCCGGTGGCGAAGTTGGTCGCCGGATCCTGCGCCCAGGCGCCGCCGTCGCTGCCGATCGGCACGCGCGACATGCTTTCCACGCCGCCGGCGATGACGAGATCTTCCCAGCCGCTGGCGACCTTCTGCGCCGCCAGGTTCACCGCCTCCAGGCCGGAGGCGCAGAAGCGGTTGATCTGCATGCCGGCGACGCGGAAGTCCCAACCAGCCTTCAGCGCCGCCGTCTTGGCGATCACCGAGCCCTGCTCGCCGATCGGCGAGACCACGCCCATCACCACGTCGTCGAGCGCAGCGGGGTCGAAGTCCAGGCGCTTCTGCAGCTTCACCAGCAGCCCCGCCAGCAGGTCGACCGGCTTGACCTCGTGCAGGCTGCCGTCCCTCTTGCCCTTGCCGCGCGGCGTGCGCACGGCGTCGAAGATCATTGCATGACTCACAGCCGCATCCTCCGGGTTGCCTGCATTCACAGTGCATTATCGAGGTCGACACACTGCCCCGCCATCATCGACAACCCATGAGCCCGAGTCCCGCCTTCGAAACTTCGTTCGTCAACGGCTTGAAGGAGATCTTCGAGCAACGCATCGTCTTCAACCGCCTGCTCGGCCTGCGCATCGACGAGGTCTCGGGCGATGGCGTGAGCGGCCGCATCGCCATGCGCGAAGACCTGATCGGCCACTACGGCCACCGCCGTCTTCACGGCGGCGTGGTCAGCGCCGGGCTGGACGCGATGGGCGGACTGGCGGTGATGGCGGCGATCGGTGCGCGCCACATGGACGAGGCGCCGCTGCAGCGCCTCCATCGCTTCGGCAAGCTCGGCACCATCGACCTGCGCATCGACTATCTTCGCCCGGCCGTCGGCGAGAGCTTCGTGTTGCGCGCACAGGTCCTGCGGCTGGGGTCGCGGGTGGCCTCCACGCGCATGGAGTTCTTCGGCGCCGAAGGCAAGCTGCTGTCGACGGGTGCCGGCGCCTACATCGTGTCCTGAGTCGAACCCAGGGGCGATCCCAGCGCGACACCGCAGGCCTGATTTCGCCCGCGCGACTTGGCCGCATACAGTTGTGCGTCGGCCTCGCGCAGCAGCATCTCGGCGGAGCCGGCCCAGTCCGCATGCTCGTCCGAACTCGGCCTGCGCCTGCGCGTCGATGCTGCGTTGCAGCCACAGGCCTGCGGTCGCGGCAGCGGCCAGCCCGAGCAACAGCACGGCCAGGGGTGCAACGACACCGGAACGCCACTGGCGTGCAGGCGACAACATCGTTCGGATTCCCCCTCGCCATCAGGAGCCTGCCGCAGGCCGCATCCACGGGCTCGCCCGTCACGGCCATTGTGTTCAGGCGAGCGCTCGTCGATCCCGCAAGATGGACGGCAATCGCCTGCCATTCCCGGCCGGACATGCGGCCCGTCACGCTGTCGATCCCCCAAAGAAAAGGGCCGCCTCGCGGCGGCCCGGTGTCGTTCCATCAGCGCGTCACTGCGGCTTCACGTAGTCGGTCACAGGCTTCCAGCGTTCGTCCTGCAGCTGAGACATGCGTGTCATGTTGCTGCCCGCTCGCTTGGTCGAGCTGAAGGTCAGCTCGGCCGAACCGAACATGTCCGGAGGGAAAGTCATCGACTCCATCGCCTTGATGAAGCTGTCGGTGGTCAGGTTCGGCCCGGCCTTCTGTGCCGCCTGGATGAAGGTGTCGATCGCCGAGTAGCCGTAGACGGAGAACACCGTCGGGTCGTCGCCGAACTTGGTCTGGTACTTCTTCGCCCAGAAGGCGATCTTCGGCGAGACCTCGTCCATGTACGGATGCTGCACGGTGTGCGTGGCGTACAGGCCGTCCATCGCCTTCTTGCCGAGCTTGTGGATCAGGTCGGTGTAGGTCGCGCTCGATCCCAGGTAGACCGGATTGAAGCCCGTCTTGCGGCCTTCGGCGATCGTGCCGATGGTCTCGCGGATGATCGTGCCCAGCACCACCAGCTCGCAGCCGGCCGCCTTCATGCGCGCCACCTGCGACGAGAAATCGGTCGCACCGCGCTTGTAGGTGGTCTTCTCGGCGAAGTCCATGTTCAGCGCCTTCAGGCCCGCCTCCGCACCGCGGAACACCTCCAGGCCGAACTCGTCGTCCTGGTAGATCGTGCAGACCTTCTGCACTCCCTTGTCCTTGATCAGCCGGGGCAGCGCCACGCGCATCTGGTCGTAGTAGCTCGAGCCGCCGGCGAACTTCAGCTTGTGCACCGGCTCGGTCATCTCGCGCGCCGCGGTGACCGGGAAGAAGTTGATGACGTTCTTCTCGAACTGCACCGGCATCGCGGCATTGTTCGTCGGCGTGCCGATGTGCGCGACCATGGCGAAGATCTTGTCCTGGTTGACCAGCTTCTGCGCCGCCAGCACCGCCTTCTTCGGATCGTAGGCCGAGTCCTCGATGAGCAGCTTGATCTTGCGGCCGTGGATGCCGCCTTGCTCGTTGAGCTCGTCCACGCGCAGCAGCATGCCCTGGCGCACCTGCTTGCCGAATCCGGCGATCGGGCCGGAGAGATCCTGGATCGAGCCGAGCACGATCTCGTTCTTGCTGATGCCTTGCGGGGCTTGCGCGTGGGCGGCGGCACCGGCCAGCGCGAGCAGCGCGGCGGCGAGACTGAGAACCGGTTTCATCGTCTGTCTCCTTGGGGTGGCGGGGTCAACGGTACATCGCATCGATGCGCTCGGCGTACTTCTTCTCGACGAGCTTGCGCTTGAGCTTCATCGTCGGCGTGAGCTCCTCGTCCTCGGCGCTGAGTTGCGTCTCGAGCAGGAAGAACCTCTTGATCTGCTCGACACGGGCGAACTTCCTGTTCACGCGCTCGATCTCGTCCCAGATCAGCGCCTGGACTTCCTGGGCGCGCGTGAGGCTGGTGTAGTTGCTGAACGGGATGTCGCGATCCTGCGCGAACTTCTCGACGTTCTCCTGGTCGATCATCACGATCACGGTCAGGTAGGGCCGCTTGTCGCCGATCACCACCGCGTCGGTGATGTAGGGGGAGAACTTCAGGTCGTTCTCGAGCTCGCTGGGCGTGACGTTCTTGCCGCCGGCCGTGATGATGATGTCCTTCATCCGGTCGGTGATGCGGAAGTAGCCGTCCTCGTCCATCTCGCCGACGTCGCCGGTGCGCAGCCATCCGTCGGGCGTGAAGGTCTCGGCGGTCTTCTCCGGCAGGTTGAGGTAGCCCATGAAGACGTTCGGGCCCTTCACCTGGATCTCGTTCGTCACCGGATCGAGCCGCACCTCGTTGAACGGGCAGGCCGGGCCGACCATGCCGGGCTTGATGCGGCCGATCGGGGTGGAGGTGGCGGCGCCGCAGGTCTCGGTCATGCCCCACACCTCGCCGAGCGGCACGCCCAGCGCGAGGTACCACTTGATCAGTTCGGGCGAGATCGGCGCCGCGCCGGTGACGCAGAAGCGCGCCCGGTGCACGCCGATCAGCTTGCGCACGTTGTCCAGCGCGATCAGGCGCGCGACGCGGAACTGCAGCTTCAGCCACGCGCTCACGGGCTGGCCGGCGAGCACCCGGTCGGCGATGCGCATGCCGACCGAAATGCCCCAGCCGTAGGCGGCCTGCTGCAGCGCGCTCGATTCGCGCAGCGCGATCGTCACCGCCGAATAGAACTTTTCCCACACGCGCGGCACGGCGGTGAACACCGTCGGCGCGATCTCGCGCACGTTCTCCGGCACGGTCTCCGGTCGCTCGACGAAGTTGAGCACCGAGCCGGTGTAGACGGCGAAGAAGGCACCGCCGATGCGCTCCGCGATGTGGCACAGCGGCAGGAAGCACATGCGCTCGTCGGTCTCGTACTGCGCCACGATCAGGTTGTAGCCGCGCACGGTGTAGACGAGGCCGGCATGCGAGTGCATCGCACCCTTGGGCTTGCCGGTGGTGCCCGAGGTGTAGACGAGTATGGCCAGGTCGCCCGGCCGGCAGGCGGCAACGCGTGCGTCGAGTTCGCCCGGGTGGTCCTTTTCGTGCACGCGGCCGAGGTCGCGCAGCGCCGCCAGGTCGATCACGCCGGGATCCTTGAAGTCGCGCAGGCCCTTGGTGTCGAAGACCACGATCTTGCGCAGCAGCGGCAGGCGAGCGCGCACCTCGAGCGCCTTGTCCAGTTGCTCCTCGTCCTCCACGAACAGCACGGAGGTGCGCGAGTCCTCGCAGAGGTACTGCGCCTGCTCGGCCGCGTCGGTCGGGTAGATGCCGTTGCTGACGCCGCCGCACGAGAGGATGGCCATGTCGGCGAGCATCCACTCGACCACAGTATTGGAGAGGATGGAGGCACAGTCGCCGCTGCGGAAGCCCAGGCTCATCAGCCCGTGGGCGATCTCGCGCACCGCCTCGCCGGTCTGCGTCCAGGTCCACTCGCGCCACAGCCCGAGTTCCTTCTGGCGCATGAAGACGCGGTCGCCGCGCTGCGCCACCGCGTTCCAGAACATCGCGGACATCGTCTCCCCGGGGACGACGACGTCGGTGCGCGGCTTGAGTTCGCTCAGGTCCCAGATGTTCGGCACGGCATCACCTCCACGTCTTCTTCTTCTTCCAGCGCCGCTCTCCGCGCACGCCGGACTCCTTCATGCCGAGGTAGAACTCCTTGATGTCCTCCTTCTCGCGCAGCCGCTCGCAGCTGTCCTCCATGACGATGCGGCCGTTCTCCAGCACGTAGCCCTGGTCGGCGACGTTGAGCGCCATGTTGGCATTCTGCTCGACGAGCAGCAGCGTGGTGCCGCGCTCGCGGTTGATGCGGATGACGATCTCGAAGATCTCGCGCGTCAGCCGTGGCGACAGGCCCAGGCTGGGTTCGTCGAGCAGCATCAGCTCGGGCGCGGCCATCAGCGCGCGAGAGATCGCCAGCATCTGCTGCTGGCCGCCGGACAGCAGCCCGGCATCCTGCTTCGATCGCTCGCGCAGGATGGGGAAGTAGCCGTACACCGTCTCGAGGTCGCGCGCCACGCCGTCGCGGTCGCGGCGTGTGTAGGCGCCCATCATCAGGTTGTCGTGCACCGACAGCAGTGGAAACACCTCGCGCCCCTCGGGCACGTGGCTGAGGCCGCGCTGCACGATCTGCGCCGGGTCGCGCGCGGTGATGTCCTCGCCGTTGAACTCGATCGACCCCTTGGTCGGATCGAGGATGCCGGAGATGGTCTTGAGGATGGTCGTCTTGCCGGCGCCGTTGGAGCCGAGCACGGTGGCGATCTGCCCCTTCTCGACCTTCAGGCTGACGCCGCGGATGGCGCGGATCGGCCCGTAGCTGCTCTCGACGTTGGCCAGCCGCAGGACGTCGCTCATGCCGCCCTCCTGCGCAGGCTCTCGACGTCGCCGGCAGCGCCGAGGTAGGCCTCGACGACCCCCGGGTGGCCCTGCACCTCGGCAGGCGACCCCAGCGCGAGCACCTCGCCCTGGTTCATCGCGAGCACGCGGTCGGACACCTTGGAGACGAGCGACATGTCGTGCTCGACCATCAGCACGGTGACGCCGAGCTCGTCGCGGATGTCGCCGATCCAGAACGCCATGTCGTCGGTCTCCTCGACGTTCAGGCCCGACGAAGGCTCGTCCAGCAGCAGCAGCTTCGGCTCGGTGCACAGCGCGCGCGCCAGCTCCACCACCTTGCGCACGCCGTAGGGCAGCCCGGCCACGAGCGATTCGCGGTGGTGCTGCAGTTCGAGCAGTTCGATCACCTCTTCCGCCTTGTGCCGAGCACGTACCTCGGCGGCACGCGTCGCGGGCGTGAAGAAGAGCTGGCTCCAGAAACCCGTCTCGCGGTGCGTGTGCCGGCCGATCAGCAGGTTCTGCAGCACGGTGGCGTGCTCGAACAGCTCGATGTTCTGGAAGGTGCGCGCGATGCCGAGCTGCGCGATCTCGTGCGGCGCGTGCGCGAGCAGCGATTCGCCCTCGTACTCGATGCTGCCGGAGGTCGGCGTGTAGATGCGGCTGATCAGATTGAAGACCGTCGTCTTGCCGGCGCCGTTCGGGCCGATCAGCGTGAACACCTCGCCACGCTTGACGTCGAAGCCGACCTTGTTGACGGCAAGCACGCCGCCGAAGCGCACGCTCAGGTCCCTGGCGCAGAGCAGGACGTTGCCGCTCATTTCAGCCGCTCCGACTTCTGGAAGCTCTTCTGCCGCCTGAACATACCGCGCCGGTAGAAGGGGAAGATCTGGAACCAGGTGCGGAACTTGAGCCAGCGGCCGTACAGGCCGAGCGGCTCGAACAGCACGAAGGCGATCAGCACCGCGCCGTAGACCACACCCTGCAGGCCCGGCGCGAGCGCGATCGCGTCGGGCAGGTGGTCCTTCGCCAGCGCGATGGCCTGCGGCATGGTGATGAGGAAGATCGCGCCGAGGAACGCGCCGTGTACCGAGCCGAGCCCGCCGATGACGATCATCAGGATCAGGTCGATCGACTGCAGCACGCCGAACTGGTCGGGCGAGATGAACTTCAGCTTGTGCGCATACAGCGCGCCGCCCACGCCCGCCAGGGCTGCGGAGATGGCGAACGACATCGTCTTGAAGCGCGCCAGGTGGATGCCCATGCTCTGCGCCGAGATCTCGGAATCGCGGATGGCGACGAAGGCGCGGCCGGTGGGCGAGCGCAGCAGGTTGAGGATGGCCAGCGTGGCGATCACGGCGACCAGCAGGCACAGGTAGTAGAAGGACTCGCCGGAGTCGAGCGTCCAGCCGAACAGCTCGGGAGACTTGACGTGCTTTCCCGCGTTGCCGCCGGTCACGCTCTCCCAGCGCGCGAACACCTCTTCGACGATGAAGCCGAAGGCGAGCGTGGCGATGCCGAGATAGATGCCCTTCAGGCGCAGCGCCGGCAGGCCGACGATCACGCCGACCAGCGCCGACACAGCCGCCGCCGCGAGCATGGCCAGCGGGAACGGCATGCCGGCGCCGGTCAGAGCCGCCTGCGTGTAGGCGCCGACGCCGAGGAACGCCGCGTGGCCGAGCGAGAACTGGCCGGTGAAGCCCGACAGCAGCATCAGCCCGAGGCCGACGACGGCGTAGATGAGCACGAAGGTGAGTTGCGCCAGCCAGTACTCCGGGAACAGCCAAGGCGCGACCAGCAAGACGAGCAGCAACGCTCCGTACCAGAACACCTGCCCGCCGTGTTTGGCGAGGCGGATGTCCTGCTCGTAACTCGTCTTGAAGATGAAGCGCATGCCGTCCTACACCTTCTTGCGCAGCTTCTCGCCGAACAACCCGTTGGGCCGCACGACCAGCATCACCAGCACGACCACGTAGGCGGCGATGTCCTTGAATCCTTCGGGCAGGTAGAAGCCCGACAGCGCCTCGACCAGGCCGATCACGAGCCCGCCGACGATCGCACCGGGCAGGCTGCCGAAGCCGCCGACCACCGCGGCCGGAAAGGCCTTCAACCCGATGAAGCCCATGTTCGCGTGCACGAAGGTGATCGGCGCGAGCAGCAGGCCGGCGACTGCCGCCACCGCGGCGGCGAGGCCCCACACGAGCCCGTTGAGGCGCTTCACCGGGATGCCCATGTAGTACGCCGCGAGCTGGTTCTGCGACGCGGCCTGCATCGCGATGCCGAGCTTGCTGTAGCGGAACATCAGGTACAGCAGCGCGCTGAGCATGGCGGTGGCGGCGATGACGACGAGCTGCTCGACGTTGAGCACCAGTTCGCCGAGCTTCCAGGCCTGGTCCTTGTAGGGCACGGGCAGCGTGTGCGTCTCGGTGCCGATGGTCGGGATCATCGTGATCAGCCCGCGCGCCACGTAGCCGATGCCGATGGTCAGCATGACGATCGAGAACGCCGGCTGGCCGAGGATGGGCCGCACGACGACGCGCTCGAGCGCGATGCCGAACAGCGCCATCGCGGCAATGGCGCTGAGCACGGCCAGCCAGAACGGGAAGTCGAGCATCGTCATCAGGCCGAGGCCGCAGAACGCACCGAGCATCATCAGCTCGCCCTGCGCGAAATTCACCGTCTCGGTCGCCTTGTAGATCAGCACGAAGCCCAGCGCGATCAGGCCGTAGATGCAGCCCTGCGCGATGCCGCTGATGATGATCTGCAGTAGCTGCAAGCCCTGTCTCCGCAAGGGGTGTCCGGACGCTTGTCGCGAAGGGGACAGCACGATCGTTCCCGGTGCCGGTGCTTTCCCGACGAGCAGTTGGGTTGTATGCGAAGGGCAAATCCGCAGGTCAGCGTGGAAACCCGGCATCCGTCACCTCGGTGACAGCGCGGCAGAGCCGGGCGAACGGCATGTCCGAAAACGGCGAGCGCGACGCCGGCCGCTGACCATAATGGCCGTCATGACGCTCGACCCCGATGCCGCTTACCAGGCCCTTGCGGCGCGCGATGCGCGCTTCGACGGGCGCCTGTTCGTCGGCGTGACCTCCACCGGCGTCTACTGCCGCCCGATCTGCCGCGTGCGCACGCCGCAGCGGCGCAACTGCCGCTTCTTCGAGACGCCGGCACAGGCGGAAGCGGCGTCCTTCCGCCCCTGCCTGAAGTGCCGGCCCGAGATCGCGCCGGGCGCCGGCATGCCGTGGAGCGTGATGGATGCGTCGCGCACGCTCGCGCGCCAGGCCGCGCTGGAGCTGAACATGCAGGCCGCCAGCGGCGAGGCGGCGTCGCTCGCCGCGCTGGCGGGCCGGCTCGGCGTCAGCGACCGGCACCTGCGGCGCATCTTCGCCGCCGAGCAGGGGGTGACGCCGATGCAGTACCTGCAGACGCGCCGCCTGCTGCTCGCCAAGCAGTTGCTCACCGACACCACGATGCCGGTCGCGCAGGTCGCACTGGCCAGCGGTTTTCGCAGCTTGCGCCGGTTCAACGCGGCGTTCGCCGAGCAGTACCGCATGAGCCCGAGCCGGCTGCGTGGCGCGGCCGACGAGGCGCCGCGCAGCGGCGAGGCGCCCGACGCCGTGACGCTCACGCTCGCCTACCGCGCGCCGTTCGACCACGCCGCGCTGCTGCGCTTCGTGGCGCAGCGGGCGATTCCCGGCATCGAGGAGGTCGACGGCGTGTCGATCCGGCGCACGCTGCGCGCCGGCTGCCTCGCCGAGGCGCCCGGCTGGGTGGAGGCCCGCTTCGAGCTCGAGCGCGACCGCGTGCAGCTGCGCTTCGCGCCTGCGCTGGCCGCAAGCAGCGCGCGCATGGTCGCCGCCGCGCGGCATTGGCTCGACCTCGACGCCTCGCCGGCGAGCATCGACGCCGCGTTGATCTCCTTGCCGGGCGCTGCGGGCATCCGCCTGCCCGGCAGCCTGGATGCGCTCGAGCTCGCCGTGCGCGCCGTGCTCGGACAGCAAGTCAGCGTGGCAGCAGCTCGCACGCTGGCACGGCGTGTCGTCGAGCGCTTCGGCACGCCGCTGGCCACGCCCTGGCCGTCGCTGGCGCGGCAGTTTCCTCAACCCGAGGTGCTGGCGGCCGCCCCTCTGGCCGAAATCGCGGCGCTCGGCATCGTCCGCCAGCGGGCCGGCGCGCTGATCGCGCTGGCCGATGCCTGGCCGGGCCTGGAGACGCTGATGTCGCCGGCCACCGACCCGGACGACTTCATCGCCGCACTGTGCGAGCTGCCCGGCATCGGTCCGTGGACGGCGCACTACATCGCGATGCGCGCGTTCGGCTGGCCCGACGCCTTCCCACCGAACGACGTGGCGGTGCTGAAGGCGATGCACGCGCGCTTCGGGACCGCCAGCCAGCGCGACGCGCACGCGCAGGCGCAGGCCTGGCGGCCCTGGCGGGCCTACGCGGTGCTGCGACTGTGGAACAGCCTGGAGATCCCCCGATGAGCACGCTGAACGCCACCTTGAACGCCGTCTGCACGGCGCAGGCCCTCGTCGACACCCCGCTCGGCGCCATGCGCCTGGCGCGCACGGCGAAGGGTCTGGCCGGTCTGTGGTTCGAGGGCCAGAAGCACCATCCGGGCGAGTTGCACGCGCCGCTGCGCCCCGACGACACGCTGCTGCACGAAGCGGCGCAGCAGCTGAGGCGCTACTTCGCGGGCGAGGCCTCGTCCTTCGACCTGCCGCTGGACCTGCAGGGCACGCCCTTCCAGTGCTCCGTGTGGCAGGCGCTGAGGCGCATCCCCGCCGGCCGTACCTGCAGTTACGCCGAACTGGCGCGCACGATCGGCGCCCCGCGGGCCGTGCGCGCCGTGGGCGCCGCCATCGGGCGCAACCCGGCCTCGCTGGTCGTGCCCTGCCACCGGGTGATCGGCGGCGACGGCTCGCTGACCGGCTACGCTGGCGGCCTGCCGCGCAAGCGCTCGTTGCTCGCGCTGGAGTCGCGCGCATGAAGGGCACCGACCTCGGCGAACTGGTCGCGCTCGCGGCGATCTGGGGCGCCTCGTTCCTCTTCATGCGCCTGGGCGCGGGCGAGTTCGGTCCGGTGGCACTGTCCGCCGTGCGCGTCGCCGGCGCGGCGCTGGTGCTGCTGCCGCTGCTGCACTGGCACGGCCAGGTCGGCGAGCTGCGCCGCCACTGGCGCAGCATCTTCGTCGTCGGCGTCACCAACTCGGCGCTGCCCTTCCTGTGCTTCAGCTACGCTGCGCTGTCGATCAGCGCCGGCCTGTCGTCGATCTTCAATGCCTCCTCACCGCTGTTCGGCGCGATGATCGGCTGGCTGTGGCTGCGCGACCGGCCGACGCCGGCACGCGTGCTGGGCCTGGCGATCGGCTTCGCCGGCGTGATCGGGCTGGCGTGGGAAAAGGCCTCGTTCAGGCCGGGCGGCTCGGGCTGGGCGATCGTCGCCTGCCTGGCAGCCGCGCTGCTCTATGGCCTGTCGGCGAACTACACGAAGAAGCGACTGCAGGGCGTCGCGCCGATGGCGGTGGCCGCCGGCAGCCAGCTCTCGGCCGCACTGCTGCTGGCACTCCCGGCACTGTGGTGGTGGCCGGCCGAAATGCCCTCGGCGCGCGCCTGGACGATGGTGGCGCTGCTGGCATTGCTGTGCACCGGCCTGGCCTACCTGATGTACTTCCGGCTCATCGCCCATGTGGGCCCGGCGAACGCCATTGCCGTCACCTTCCTGATTCCGGCGTTCGCCGTGCTGTGGGGCTGGCTGTTCCTCGCCGAGCCGTTGACGGCGGCGATGGCGGTCGGGTGCGGCGTGATCCTGCTCGGCACGGCGCTGGCCACCGGTGTGCTCGCACCGCGGGCGGCGGCGACGCTCAGGCCGTGACGCCGGCGCGCGACTTGCGGCGCGCC
Source organism: uncultured Piscinibacter sp. (assembly GCF_937952055.1). Taxonomy (GTDB): domain Bacteria; phylum Pseudomonadota; class Gammaproteobacteria; order Burkholderiales; family Burkholderiaceae_C; genus Piscinibacter. The sequence goes on along the minus strand of NZ_CALFYO010000009.1, from coordinate 29,548 downwards.
GCGAGGAAGCCGACCATGTGATCGGCGATGCGGTCCGCCGCATGGCCGTCCCAGAGCTCGGGCACGCGACCTCGCCTGCCACCGTTGAAGATGCAGTCCCACACCGCGCGCGTCGCCAGTGCCTTGTTTCGCCCGACCACCAGGTTGGAGCCCACCGTGGCGGTCAGGGCGCGCTCCTGACCCATGCCGATGGTCAGGCAGGGAATCGAGAGCATCGTCGCCTCTTCCTGCACGTTCCACGAATCGGTGAGCACGCAGGTCGCGTTGGACATCAGCTGCACCAGCGAGGGGTAGCCCTGCGAGGGCAAGGTGGCGATGCGCTCGCTGGCGACGATGGCATCGAGCTTGAAGCGCGCGAGCTGCTCGCGGGTGCGCGTGTGCATCGGCCAGACCAGCGGCACGTCGTGCGCCACCGCGCGCAGGATGGAGATCAGTTCCGACAGCACCTGCCGGTCGCCGACATTGGGCATGCCGTCGAGCACGACCACGCCGTAGCCGTTGCGGTCGGACAGCAGGTTCGCGGGCAGGCCGAGGCGCTCGCGCGGGTTCGGCTCGGCAAGCCGGGAGCGCAGCGCGATCTGCAGCGCGTCGGCCAGCGTGTTGCCGACGAAACGGATGCGGTCGGAGGTCACGCCTTCTTGCGCCAGTTGCTGGTCGGCCTGCGCCTCGGTGGTGTAGAGCACGTCGGAGAGCTGGTCGGCCAGCCGCCGCGTGATGTCGGCGGCGTCCGAGGAGGTGCCACTGCGCAGCCCCGCGCCGACGTGCAGCACCGGCAGGCCCTTGCGACTGGCGACCAGGCCGCAGGACAGCGCGGCGTCGCTGCCGTCGAAGACGATCACGGCGGCCGGCTGGCAATGATCGACGACGAACTCGAATCGCTTCATCAGTTCGGCGGCACGGCCGGCATAGGTGCCGCCGGCGATGCCCAGGCTGACCAGGCGGCCGGCAACGTCGAGACCGGAAAACATGTCGCGGTGGCGCTCGAAGGCACTGTTGGCGTAGCAGCGCACCAGCAGCGTGACCGGCAGCTCGGGCCGGCCTGCCATCGCGTGCATCAGTGCCGCGGCCTTGACATGCTCGCCCTGCCCGCCCACCACGCACAGCAGCGGGCGCGACTCGTTCCCGCCGCGAAGCGTGGGCAGCGTCGGCGGCGGCGCCTCGGCGGCGCCCAGCAGTTCGACATCGACATCGACCTCCGCGGCCGATGCCACGGGAGGGTCGGGCGGCAGCGCCGGTGCCGGCTCCGCAGGCGCGCTCGTTGCCTCGGGAACGGCCTCCACGGCATCCTGCAGGACGGGCAGCGCCGCCACCGGCGGCGGTGGCGGCGAGGTGTCGCCGATCTCGGCGCGCAGGTCGCGCGCGGTCTCGGACACCGCTGCCGCATCGATCGACGTCTGCGCAGCGAGGAAGCGTGACAGCATCAGCCGGTTGCACAGCAGGTTGATGCGTCGCGGAATGCCGCCGGTCCACCGGTGGATTTCCTCGAACGCGCCGGCTTCGAAGCTCGGGGTGCCCGTCCAGCCGACCTTGGCCAGCCGGTGGCGGATGTAGGCGCCGGTCTCGCCGGCGCCCAGCGGCCCGAGGTGGCACTGCGCGCTGATGCGCTCGCGCAGCGCGATCAGTTCGCCCGACGCGACCCGCTCGCGCAGCTCGGGCTGCCCGACGAGGCAGATCTTCAGCGGCACGCGGGTCGGCGAGTGCCCCTTCTCCAGCTGCACCAGCCACTGGAGGGCGCTGGTATGCAGGTTCTGCGCCTCGTCGATGATCAGCACCGCACGCCGGCCTTCCCTGGCCAGCGCGATGAGGAAGGCCTGCAGCGCCTCGTACAGGCCGTCCGGCGTCGTCGCATCGGCCGTGATGCCGAAGGCCAGCGAGATCGCGCGCAGCAGCTCGGTGTCGTCGAGCTGCGTGGTCAACACCTGCCCCACGGCAAGGCCCACCGAGTCCAGCTCGGCGAGCAGCGTGCGCACCAGCGTGGTCTTGCCGGCCCCGATCTCGCCGCTGACGACGACGAAGCCCGAGGGCTGATCGAGGCCCCGACGCAGGATGGTCAGGGCTTCGTGGTGGCCCTGGCTGTCGAAGTAGAAACTCGGGTCGGGGCTGAGTTGGAACGGCGGACCGCTGATCCCGAAGTGCGCTTCGTACATCCGGCGAGTATGCCCCGGAGAGTGGCGCGCCCCGATCCCCCCAACTCAGCCGGACACCGCGAACGCCCGCACCGCCGTGACTTTGAAGCCGGGAATCTTGCCGAACGGATCGAGCGCCGACCCCGTGAGCCGGTTGGCCGCCGCCTCCCAGTACGCAAACGGCACGAACAGGTGGCCTGGATTGACGGCGCGCGTCACCTCGGCCACTCCCTCGATCGCACCGTGGTGCGATTCGACGCGAAGCGCCCCGCCATGCGCCACGCCGACGCGCTGCGCGTCGTCGGGATGGATGCTGATCGTGGCCACCGGCGCCAGCGCGTCGAGCACGCCGGCGTGACGCGTCATCGCGCCGGTGTGCCAGTGTTCGAGCACGCGGCCGGTGGAGATCACGAAGGGAAACTCGGCGTCGGGCTGCTCGGGGCCGGCGACGAAGCGTGCCGGCACCAGGGTCGCCCGGCCGTCCGGTGTCGGGAAGCGGTCGATGAAGACCACCGCATGGCCAGGTTGGTCCTCGCGCTCGGCGGGGGTGACCACCGCGTCCTCGCGCACCAGGCGGCTCCAGGGCACGCCGGCCAGCGGCTCCATCACCGTGCGCATTTCCTCGTACACGCGTGCGACCGGCGCCTCGGCGGCGGCGTGGCCGTCGCCATCCTCGTCACGCCAGTAGTCCCAGGGCAGGCCGAGCCGGCGGCCGATCCGCTCGATCGCCCACAGGTCCTGGCGCGCCTGGCCCGGCGGGTTCAGCGCCGGGCGGCCGATCTGGATCAACCGGTCGGTGTTGGTGACGCTGCCCCACTTCTCGGCGAAGGCCGATGCGGGCAGCACCACGTCGGCGAGGATCGCCGTCTCGGTGGCGAAGATGTCCTGCACGACGAGGTGCTCGAGCCTGGCCATCGCGGCGCGCGCATGGTCGAGGTCGGGGTCGCTCATCGCCGGGTTCTCGCCCTCGACGTACATGCCGGTGATGCGGCCGGCGGCGGCCTCCCTCATGATCTCCACCACCGTGAGGCCGGGCTGCCCACCCAGCGGGGTGCCCCACAGCGCCTTGAACTGCGCCTGCGCGCCGTCGCGCGCCACGTGCTGGTAGTTCGGATACATCATCGGAATCAGGCCGGCGTCGCTGGCGCCCTGCACGTTGTTCTGGCCGCGCAGCGGGTGCAGTCCCGTGCCGGGACGGCCGATTTGGCCGGTGAGCAGCGACAGCGCGATCAGGCAGCGCGCGTTGTCGGTGCCGTGCACGTGCTGGCTGACACCCATGCCCCACAGGATGATCGACGCCTTCGAGGTGGCAAAGGCGCGCGCCACCTCGCGCAGGGTCTCGGCCGGGATGCCGCAGATCTCGGCCATGCGCTCCGGCGTCGCCTCGGCCACCGCTGCCTTCACCGCCTCGTAGCCGTTGACGCGCGCGGCGACGAAAGCCTCGTCGACCAGGCCCTCTGCGACGATCACGTGCAGCAGGCCGGTGAGCAGCGCCACGTCGGTGTCCGGGCGGAAGGCCAGGTGCCAGGTGGCGAAGCGCGCCATCGGTGTTGCGCGGGGATCGGCCAGGATGAGCCGGGCGCCGCGCTGGACGGCGTTCTTCATCCAGCTCGCCGCCACCGGGTGGTTGGACGACGGGTTGGCACCGATGAGCAGGATGACATCCGCCTGTGCGACGTCCTCCACCGGGTTGGACACGGCCCCCGACCCCAGCCCTTCGAGCAGCGCCGCCACCGAACTGGCATGACACAGCCTGGTGCAGTGGTCGACGTTGTGCGTGCGCAGGCCGGTGCGCACCAGCTTCTGGAACAGGTAGGCCTCCTCGTTGCTGCCCTTGGCCGAGCCGAAGCCGGCCAGGCGGCTGGGCTGACCGGCCGGCGTGGCGTCGCGGATGCGCGCCAGGCCGCCGGCGGCGAGGTCCAGCGCATCCTCCCAGCTCGTCTCGCGGAACAACGCCGACAGGGGCAGTTCGCCGCGCTTGAAGCGCTCGATGTGGGCCGGGTCCTTGGCCACGCCCTCGCGGCGCACCAGCGGCGCGGTCAGGCGTCGCTCGTTGTGGATGTAGTCGAAGCCGAAGCGGCCCTTGACGCACAGCCGGCCGTGGTTGGCCGGGCCGTCGCGGCCGGTGACGTAGTGCACCTTCTCGGCCCCCTTCTCGTCGCGTCCGACGTGCATCGTCAGCTGGCAGCCGACGCCGCAGTACGGACACACGGACTCGACCTCGCGGTCGATCTTCGCCAGGCCCGCGCCGCGCGCCGGCATCAGCGCGCCGGTCGGGCAGGCCTGCACGCATTCGCCGCAGGCCACGCAGCTCGAGGCGACGACGGCGTCGTCCTGGTCGAACACGATCTTCGCGTGCGAGCCACGATGCGACAGCCCCAGCACGTCGTTGACCTGGATGTCGCGGCAGGCGCGGATGCAGCGCGTGCACTGGATGCAGGCGTCGAGGTTGACCTCAAAGGCGGGATGCGAGGCATCGGCCGCGATCGTCTCGCGCTCGGGCAGGCGGCCGCGCGGCGCCTTCCACTTGTCGGCCCAGAACAGCAGCTCGGAATCGTGCGAGTGCTCGGCGCTGGCTCGGCCGGCATCGCTGACCAGCAGCTCCAGCACCATGGTCTGCGCCGCCACCGCTCGCGGGCTGGCGCTGTCCACCGCCATGCCCGGTGTCGGCGTGCGGCAGCACGACGGGGCCAGCGTGCGCTCGCCCTTCACTTCCACCACGCAGGCACGGCAGTTGCCCGCCGGCTCCAGTCCCTCCTTCGCGCACAGGTGCGGAATGCGCACCCCGGAGCGCTTGGCGGTCTGCAGGATGGTCTCGCCCGGAGCGGCGGCGACCGTCTTGCCGTTGAGCGAAAACTCGATGAAGTCGACGGGCTTGTTCATGAGCGCTCCAGCTCGTGCGGGAAGTAGCGGACCACGCAGTCCACCGGGTTCGGTGCAGCCTGACCGAGGCCGCAGATCGACGCGTCGCGCATCACCTGCGACAGCTCGGCGAGCAGCACGATGTCCCAGCTCTCGCGCTCGATCAGCGCGCGCGTCTTCGCCGTCCCGGCGCGGCACGGCGTGCACTGGCCGCACGACTCGTCCTCGAAGAAGCGCATCAGGTTGCGCGCGGCGTCGACCGCGCGGTCGACGTGGGTGGCGCTCCTGGTCAGCACGACCACTGCCGCCGAGCCGATGAAGCAGCCGTGGGGCTGCAAGGTGTCGAAGTCCAGGGGAATGTCGGCCATCGAGGCGGGCAGGATGCCGCCCGAGGCACCCCCGGGCAGATAGCCGTACAGCTCGTGTCCCTCGGGCAGTCCGCCGCAGTATTCGTCGACCAGCTCGCGCAGCGTGATGCCGGCCGGCGCCAGCTTCACGCCGGGTTCGCGCACGCGGCCCGACACCGAGAACGAGCGCAGACCCTGGCGGCCGTGGCGGCCGTTCGCCGCGAACCACTGCGGGCCGCGCTCGACGATGTCGCGCACCCAGAACAGGGTCTCGAAGTTGTGCTCCAGCGTCGGCCGACCGAACAGGCCGACCTGTGCCACGTAGGGCGGGCGCAGCCGCGGCATGCCTCGCTTGCCCTCGATCGACTCGATCATCGCGGACTCCTCGCCGCAGATGTAGGCGCCGGCGCCGCGGCGCAGCTCGATCTCGGGCAGGCCACCCGCGGGCGGGTTCGCGCGAAGCGCCGCCAGCTCGCGCTCGAGCAGCGCACGGCAGCCGTGGTACTCGTCGCGCAGGTAGACGTAGACCTTGGCGATGCCGACCGCCCAGGCGGCCACGAGCAGCCCTTCGAGGAAGCGGTGCGGGTCGCGCTCGAGGTAGTGGCGGTCCTTGAAGGTGCCGGGTTCGCCTTCGTCGATGTTCACCGCCATCAGCCGCGGGGCTGCCTCGGCGCGCACGATGCGCCACTTGCGCCCGGCCGGGAAGCCGGCGCCGCCGAGGCCGCGCAGGCCGGAGTCCTCCATCGCCTTGATGACCGCCTCGACGTCGCGGACGCCGGCCTGGCAGTCGCGCAGCAGCCGATAGCCGCCCTGGGCGAGGTAAGCTGTCAGGTCCACGGCCGCAGGGAGGTCGTCGTGGCGTCGGTCCGCCTTCACCAGCGCCTGCACCGCGTCCGCGTCCGCCTCGGGCACCGCGCGCTGATGCACCACCGCCACCGGCGCCTGCTCGCAGCGGCCGACGCAGGGCGCCTCCACGACGCGCACCTCGCCGCCGAGCAGCGCCGGCAGCTTCGCCAGCAATGCCTGCGCTCCAGCCAGTTCGCAGGACAGCCCGTTGCAGACGCGCACCGTCAGCCTGGGCGGCGACTGGAATCGACCCTCCTCGTTCTCGCGCACCACGTCGAAGTGATGATAGAAGCTCGCCACCTCGAACACCTCGACCTGCGCCAGCTTGAGCAGCTGCGCGAGGGCGGCCATGTGGTCGGTGCGCAGCTGGCCGAAGCGGTCGTTCAGCGCGTGCAGGTGCTCGATCAGCAGATCGCGGCGCAGCGGCAACTCACCCAGCGTGCGGCGCACCTCGTTCAGCGTGGCGGCATCAGCCGTGCGCCCCTGGTGGCGCGCCGTCTTGCGGCGCGGCAACTGTTCGCTGACGGACTGCAGCGAGATGGCGGTCGTGTTCATGGCCTGGCAGGGTACGGCCGGCGGGCGGGCACAATATGTTCTGAACTTCCTATATGGACATCATCCTGCGCCCCCAGTGGGACGTCGGCCCGCCCGGCGGACCGCGCATCGACAGCACGGCCTTGCTGGCGCTGCTGGCCGGCGTGCAGGAAAGCGGCTCGCTGGCCGAGGCCGCGCGCGGCGTCGGCCAGTCCTACCGGCACGCCTGGGGACTGATCAAGCACGCCGAGGCCTTGTTCGGTGCGGCGCTGATCGAGTCCGGCCGCGGACGCGGCTCCGTGCTCACCGAACTGGCGCACAAGCTGATCTGGGCCGACCGGCGCATTGCCGCGCGTCTGTCGCCGCTGCTGGAGTCGCTCGCCTCCGAGCTGGAGCGCGACCTCGACCGCAGCCTGGTGCCCACACGTGCGGCCGTGCGCATCGACGCGAGCCACGGCTTCGCGGTGGCGCGGCTGCGGGAACTGATGCACGCCGCGGAGCTGCCCGTGGAACTGCGCTACCGCAACAGCCTGGAGTCGGTGGCGGCGCTCGCGCGCGGCGACTGCGATCTCGCCGGCCTGCACGTGCCGGTCGGCGAGTTCGAAGGCCATGCCCTGCGCCGCTACCTGCGCTGGCTGCGTGCCGACACGCATTGCCTGGTGCACGTCGCAGTGCGCACGCAGGGCCTGTTCGTCGCGCGCGACAACCCGAAGAAGGTGGCTGGCGTGGCAGACCTGAGACGAGCGGACCTGCGCTTCGTCAACCGCCCGGAAGGTTCCGGCACGCGGGTGCTCACCGAACTGCTGCTCGAACGCGAAGGCATCGCACCGGGCGAGGTGCTCGGATTCGACGACACCGAGCTGACCCATGCCGCGGTGGCGGCCTACATCGCCAGCGGCATGGCCGACGTCGGCATCGGCGTGCAGACCGCGGCACAGCGCTTCGGGCTGCACTTCATCCCGCTGCTGCGCGAGCGCTACTTCTTTGCGCTGCGCATTGCGAGCCTGGAGCAGCTGCACGTGAAACCGGTGCTGGAGTTGCTCGCATCGCCAGCGTCGCGCGCGGCGATTTCCTCGTTGATGGGTTACCACGCCGCCGAGACCGGCAGGGTCCAGCGGCTCGGCGAGGCCTTCAACCTCGCCTGAGCGCTCGCGATCGATCGTCCACGGCCCTCAGGCCAGGCCTTCGCGTTTCAGATCGGCTTCCAGCATCAGGCTGTCGGCGAGGAACTTCGCCGCCCAGTTGAGCAGCTGGAAGCGACCGTAGTCTCCGTCGACGGGAAAGGCGCCCTTGACTCCGCCGCGGACTTCCTCCGGTCCGTCCAGACGGACGGTGCGGCGCACGTAGGCGTTGGCGCGCAAGCCTGCCTCGAGATAGCGCCGCTCGCCGGTGATGCGGAACAGCATGAACCAGCAGATGGCCACCTGCGCCGCGCCGGTCAGACAGACCCAGGGCACGGCGGGACGCCAGCCGCGCGACAGACGCCCCGCGAGATGGCCATCCGGTCGGGACGCGAGCAACAACCCGTCGGCAATGCGCCGGGCAGCTTCGAGCAGGGCGGCGTCGGGCCGATAGCGATGGGCCTCCAGCACGCCGCGCAGCGCGTAGCCGATGGTGTGTGTCAGCGGCCGCGCCGGATCGACCAGACAGCACTTGGGCAGCCAGCCGTCCTCCGCCTGGGAGCTCAGCGCCCAGGCCACGTTGCGCAGACCGGCTTCGCCATAACCGCGGTCGGGTTCGACGCGTGCCGCCTCGAACAGGCCCCACGCGACATGGGTCTCGTATTCCTTCTCCCCGGGCGCCGCAAAGGGCGTGGGATGGCTGCGCCAGCAGCCGTCCGCGTCCTGCGTCCGTGCAAGCCAGTCGGCGGCCCTGCGCATCGGCTCGCGGTAACCGCCGAACGCCGTCTCGGCCGCGGCCAGGCCGATGAGGATCTGGCCGGTGTTGAAGGTCACGGGCACGACCGGCACGGAGTCGATGCGCCCGCCTTGGAAGCCGCCGCCCGGCAACTGGATCCTCACCAGCCAGTCGGTCATGCGACGCGCGCGGGCGAGCATGTCCTCTCGCCCGGTGCGCTGCCCGTACGCGATGAACGTCGGGACGATGTAGCCTGTCGTCTCGGGGTAGGAGGTTTCCCAGCCGCGCAGCAGGTCGTAGCTGCGCGCCACACCGCCGTCGGCGCTCGGCGAGCGGTCCTGGGCCAGGCTCATCCACACCATCAGCGCCGGCAGGACACGCTCGGCGCCCGGGTCGCTGCCCGGCAGCCCGCCGCGATCGAGTTTCAGTTCGGCGCGCGCCAAGGGCGGCAACGTCAGCGCTTCACGGGCGGCTCTGGCCCGCCGCAGGATCGCGTTCTTCATGCGCAGGCTCAGGGTCGGTACGCGGGCGCCATGTGGCACAGTGTCGTGAAAGCCCACGACAGCGTCGTGGTGTTCACTCAAATTGTAGGGGCCGCCAGTCCGGCCAGCTCCCCCCTCAACGCTGGGAGGCGGCACCCCGAATGCCAACATGGTCACGATCTCTCTCCGGCCGCGCCACCTGCGCAAGTGGCTGAAGGCTCGCTGGTTCGCACTGCGGGCCTCGTTTGTCCGCCTCTTCCTCTCCTACGGGCGCGTCGAACTGCTGCAGGCGCTGCGCGAAATCGGCGTGCGCGAAGGCGACGCCGTGATGCTGCACAGCGCTTTCGCGCCCCATCACGGCTTCCGCGGTTCGATCGAGGAGCTGACCGACACCTTCATCGATGCGGTCGGTCCGAACGGCCACCTTCTGATGGTCTCCCTGCCGTATCGCAGTTCGTCGTTGCAGTACCTCGAGAAGCTCAGACAGTTCGACGTGCGCCGCACGCCCTCGATGATGGGGCTGGTCTCCGAATTCTTCCGACGCCGGCCGGAGGTGCTGCGCAGCCTTCATCCCACGCACCCTGTGCTGGTGCGAGGTCCGCGCGCCGAGTCCTTCATCGAAGGCCACGAGCACTGCATCCACCCCTGCGGTCCGGGCACGCCGTTCGAGCGCCTGGCCGAGGCGGACGGAATGGTCGCGTTCCTCAATGTCGAGTTCGGCACCTTCACCTTCTTCCACCATCTCGAGCACCTCGTCAGCGCCCAGCTGCCCTTTCCCCTCTACACGGCGAACTGCTTCGAGGTCTCGGTGATCGACCGCGACGGACGGCCGGGCACCGTGCGCACCCATGTCTACTCGCCCGAAGCCATCCAGCGCCGCCGCTTTCCGGTGCTCGAGCGCGCCCTTCGAGCGCGTGGCGCCATCCGCAGCGTTCGCGTGGGCAACACGCAGATCGAGGCGATTCGAGTGCGCGACGCGATAGCGTGCGTGAGCGAAATGAGCCGGCGCGGTGAGTTCTTCTACGATCTGTCAGGTGTGGTGCAGGCGCCTCGCAACCACTCGATCGAGGGGGCGTGAGAGCGCGAAATACTGCGCGATAGGGGGCGGTCGCCTCTCGGGCGCTGGGATATCCTCGGCCCCGCCCTGTAGCCTCGGGCTTCGCGTCGAGTCTCTCCATGTCCATCCCTCCTGCACTCTCCTTCGACGCCCGCTGGATCGTCGTCACCGGGGCCTCGTCGGGCCTGGGCCGCGCGATCGCGATCGAGCTGGCACGACGCGGCGCGAGCATTGCGCTGGTCGGGCGCGACCGTGCGCGCCTGCAGCGCACGGCGGCGCAACTGGAAGGTGCCGCGCATTGCCTCGTCGAACTCGACCTCGCACAGCACGAGCGCATCCTGCCGGCGGTGATGGCGCTGCGGCAGGACGTCGGGGCTTTGCACGGGCTGTGCCACGCCGCCGGCGTCGTCGAAACGCGGCCCCTGCCGACCAACACGGTGGACGTGGTGCGCGCCCAGCTCGACATCAATCTGATCGCCGGCCTCGAGCTCGCGCGTTCGCTCTGCCGTCGTGACGTCATGACGGCCGAAGGCGGCAGCCTGTTGTTCATTTCTTCGGTGTACGGCCGCGTGGGCATGCCGGGCCAGATCGGCTACTGCGCCAGCAAGGGCGCAGTGGCGGCTGCCGTGCGCGCGCTGGCCGTGGAACTGGCACGCCGCCAGATCCGCGCCAACTGTCTCTCGCCCGGACTCGTCTACACCGAGATGACGCGCCAATCGCTCGGCAAGCTGTCGCCCGAGCACGTGCAGAAGATCGAATCCGCCCACCCGCTGGGCATCGGACAGCCCGAGGACGTGGCGCAGGCCGCGGCCTTCATGCTGTCACCCGCCGCGCGCTGGATCACCGGCGCCGACCTGCCGGTGGACGGCGGGTTCACCGCCCAATGAGGAGGGGCCGCACAGGCCGATCATGTCGACCATCAAGACCGAAGACGCATTGCACTGGATTGCCGAGGTGTTCGAGGAATCCCCCGGCCGCATCGGCAAGGACACCCCGCGCAACGACATCCCCGGCTGGGACTCGCTGGGAACGCTGTCGCTGATCGCCGCGCTCGACGAGCGCTTCGACATCCACCTGGCGGAAGACGCCATCGAGGGGCTGCAGAGCGTGGCCGACCTGCTCGACGTGCTGCGCCAGCGCGGCGCCCTCCAGGACGCCTGAGCGGATCCGCCGGCTCCATGCGCTTCGTTCTCGTCGACCGCATCCTCTGCCTGGAGCCCGGCGTGCGCGTCGAGGCCGCGCGGCACATCCCGCCGGACGAGGACTACTTCCAGGACCATTTCCCCGGCTTTCCGGTGGTGCCCGGCGTGCTGCTCACCGAGATGATGGGGCAGGCCGCAGCCAAGGCGCTGGATGGCGAGCGGCGCGCTCGTGGCAAGGCGATGCTGGCGAAGATCCTTTCGGCGAGCTTCCGCCAGTGGGTGCGTCCCGACGACGAGGTGATGCTGCACGCCACCATCACCGCCAACACCGACCGCTACGCCAATGCCGACTGCCGCGCCGATGTCGGCGGGAAGACGGTCGCACAGGCGCAACTCTTCTTCACCTTCGTGCCGCCGGGCACGCTGTCGGCCGACTTCAGCGACCCGCTGCTCGACGCCTTCCTCGCAGGGCAGACGCCATGAACGATGCCTTCGGCCTCGCCGGACGCTGCGTGCTCGTCACCGGCGGCACGCGCGGCATCGGCCGCGCCATCTCGCTGCGCTTCGCCCGCGCGGGCGCGGCCGTGATCGCGAACTATGCGCGCAACGACGCCGGCGCCGAGTCACTGGCCGCCGAGGCCTGCGAGGCCGGCCTGGCGCTGGAGACCCTGCGCGCCGACCTCACGCTGCCCAAGGGCCTGGCTGCGGTGCACGAACGCATCGATGCGCTCGATCCCGCGATGCCCCTGTCGATCGTGCACTGCGCCGCCACCGGCGTGCACCGACCCTTCGAGCAGCTCAGCGTGAAGCACTGGGACTGGACGCAGTCGCTCAACGTGCGCGCCTTCTTCGAACTGGTCAAGCTGCTGCTGCCGCGCCTCGGCGAGGGCTCTGCGCTGGTGGCGGTGTCCAGTGCCGGCGCCGAGCGCGCCGTGCCGGCCTACGCGACGGTGGGCGCCTCGAAGGCGGCACTCGAGTCACTGGCGCGGCACCTCGCCGTGGAGCTTGCGCCGCGCGGCATCCGCGTCAACATCCTCTCGCCGGGCAGCGTGCAGACCGACGCCTGGGACGCCTTCCCCGACAGGGAGCAGCGCCTGGCCGATGCACTGCGCCGCTCGCCGCGCGGCCGCCTCGTCGGACTCGACGAAGTGGCCCACGCCGCGCAGTTCCTCTGCAGCACTGCGGCGTCGGGCATGGCCGGGCAGACGCTGGTGGTGGATGGCGGCACCCGGATCCTCGAATGACGCTGGCCTGCCGGCGGCCCGTCCGGCGCAGCCCCCTCTCACCCTGCCCCAAGGAGCGTCCATGAGCCGCCACAGCATCGAAGGCTTTCGCATCGCCGGCGTCTCGACCTGCGTGCCGGCGCGCGTCGAGAACAACCTCGCCGACGACCTCGGCTTCGACCCCGACGAGGTGCGCAAGGTCGTGCAGATGGCCGGCGTGCGCGAGCGTCACGTTGTCGCGCCGGGCGAGACCGCTGCCGACCTGTGCTTCGAGGCCGCGGAGTCGTTGTTGCGCGAGCTCGGCTGGTCGCGCGGGTCGGTCAGCGGCCTGATCTTCGTGACCCAGTCGCCCGATCACTTCCTGCCCTCGACGGCCTGTTTGCTGCACCAGTGGCTGGGACTGCCGGACGATTGCGCCGCCTTCGACATGGGGCTGGGCTGCTCGGGCTATCCCTACGGTCTCTACCTGGCAGCGGCGATGCTCAACGCCGGTGGCCACCGACGCGTGCTGATGCTGCACGGCGAGACGCCGAGCCGCTTCGTCGCGCCCGACGACCAGGCGACGCGGCTGCTGTTCAGCGATGCCGGCTCGGCCACGGCGCTGGAAATCGCGCCGGGCGCGGCAGCCAGTCACTTCTGCCTGCACACCGATGGCAGCGGCCACGATGGACTGATCATCCGCGGCGGCGCCTTCCGCGACCGCACGCCGGCCGACCCGCGCGACCTCTGGCTGCGCATGGACGGTGCCGGCATCTTCAACTTCACCATCAAGCGCGTGCCGACGCTGATCCGCGACGCGCTGGCGCAGTCCGGTCGCAGCGTGGAGGAGATCGACGCTTACCTGTTCCACCAGTCCAACCGCTTCATCATGAAGCACCTGATGAAGAAGGCCGGGCTGCCCGAGGCCAAGGTGCCGATGACCATCGAGGACCATGGCAACTGCGGCGGCCCATCGGTGGCGTTGACCCTGACGCGCAGCCTGCCTGCGCAGCGCGAGTCGACACAACGCCTGATGATGCTCGGCTACGGCGTCGGCCTGTCCTGGGGCGCGGCGGTGGTCGAGCTCGATGCCGCCGCCACGCTGCTGCACCGCGAGCACGCGTCGAGCTTCGAGCACCGCAGCGGCCCGGAGCTCGCAGCCTGAGATGTGCGGCATCGCCGGCCTGTGGAGCCCGCCTGGTGCGCCTCCGCCACGCGCCGAAGAGGTGCGCGCCATGGTCGCCGCGCTGCATCACCGCGGCCCCGACGGCCACGGCCTGCGCATCGACGGGCCGGTCGGGCTCGGCCATGCGCGCCTGAGCATCATCGACCTCGAGGGCGGCGCGCAGCCGCTGGCCAACGAAGACGAGCGCATCTGGGTCAGCTTCAACGGCGAGATCTTCAACTACCCCGAGCTGCGCACCGAGCTGATCGCCCAGGGCCACCGCTTCCGCACCGCCTCCGACACCGAGGTGCTGGTGCACCTGTACGAGCAGCACGGCGATGAGTTCGTCGAGCGGCTCAACGGACAGTTCGCCATCGCACTGTGGGACGGAGTACGCCGGCGACTCGTGCTCGCGCGCGACCGTGTCGGCATCCGGCCGCTGTTCCACGCCGAGGTCGACGGCCGCTTTGCCTTCGCCTCCGAGGTGAAGGGGCTGTTCGCCCTGCCCGGCCTGGCACGACGGCTCGATGCATCCGGCCTGGCTGCCACCTTCAGCTACTGGGCGCCGATGGGCACCGGCACGGTGTTCGAGGGCGTCGAACAGCTGCCGCCCGGCCACCTGCTCGTGCTCGACGCCGCGGGGCGGCAGCAGCGCTGCTACTGGGACTGGCGCTTCGATGCGCCGCGCCTGCGCGCCAGCGACGACGAGCTGGCCGAGCGCCTGCACGCGCTGATGGTCGACGCCGTGCGGCTGCAATTGCGCGCCGACGTGCCGGTCGGCGCCTACCTGTCTGGCGGGCTGGATTCCTCGATCATCACCACGCTGATCGCGCGCCACACCGACACGCCCCTGCGCAGCTTCTCGCTCACCTTCGACGACGCCGAATTCGACGAGAGCACGCACCAGCAGGTGCTGGTGCGACACCTGAACACCGATCACTCCTCGATGCGGGCGACGCGCGATGCCATTGCTGCAGCCTTTCCGCGCACGGTCTGGCATGCCGAGGTTCCGCTGGTGCGCACCGCACCGACGCCGATGATGCTGCTCGCCGACAGCGTGCGCGCCGCAGGCTACAAGGTGGTGCTCACCGGCGAGGGCGCCGACGAGGCGTTCGGCGGCTACGACCTGTTCAAGGAGGCGGCGCTGCGCCGCTTCGTGGCGCGGCGGCCGGGCTCGCGCTGGCGAGCGGCACTGCTCGGCCGCCTCTACCCCTACCTGTCCACGTCGCCGGCGGCGGCGCGCAGCCTGACGCAGAGCTACTTCGGCAGCGGCCTGGAGGATGTCGACGAGCCCGGATTCGCCCACGCGATGCGGCTGGCGACGACGCGCCGCGTGTTCCAGTTCTTCCGTCCGGAGTGGCGCGAGAAGCTGCTCGCCTGGGATCCCGCCGAAGCCCTGGCGCACGTTCTGCCGGACGGCTTCGCTCAATGGCAGCCGCTCGAGCGCGACCAGTACGTCGAGGCACACACGCTGATGTCGGGCTACCTGCTCGCCGCGCAAGGCGACCGCATGGCGATGGCGGCCTCGATCGAGGCGCGCTTTCCGTTCCTCGACCACCGCGTCATCGAGTTCGCCTGCCGGCTGCCGCCGCGGCTGAAGCTGCGCGGGCTCTACGAGAAGGTACTGCTCAAGCGCGCCTTCGGCCGCGAACTGCCGGCGAGCATCACGCGGCGCAGCAAACAGCCCTACCGCGCGCCCGACAGCGCCTGCTTCTTCGAGCACGGCGCGGCGCGCCCCTGGGTGGCCGAGCTGCTCGCGCCCTCCTCGCTGGACCGTGCCGGCCTGTTCGAACCCGCCGCCGTCGCCAAGCTGGTGGAGAAGTGCCGCGCCGGACGCGCCATCGGCTTCGGCGACAACATGGCCTTCGTCGGCATCCTCTCGACGATGCTGCTGCAACGGCAGCACATCGAGGGGTCGGCGTTTCCCCTGTCGGCCTGAGCCATGCTGCTGCACGACGCCTTCGAACAGAGCAGCCTGCGGCTGCCGGAGAAGACCGCACTCGTGGCCGGCGAGAAGCGCGTGAGCTATGCGACGCTGCACCACCGGGTGCGCGCGCTCGCCCAGGCGCTGCGCGAGGACGGCGTGAGCCCTGGCGACCGCGTGCTGGTCATGCTCGAGGCCGGCGTCGAGTTCGCGGTGGCGGTGCATGCCGTGTTGCGGGCTGGCGCGGTGTTCGTGCCGATCAGTGCCCAGACGAAGACCGACAAGCTGGTCTTCCTCGCCCAGGACACGCGCGCCACCGCGCTGCTCACGCAGGCGCCGCTCGCGCCGCAATGGCGACCAGCGCTGCTGCGCATGTCCCATCTGCGCAGTTGCCGCGTGGCCGGCTCGGCCGACGGTGCGGGCGAGCTCGAACGCGCCTGGCCGCGAGACGACGCGGCCGCACCCGCGACGATCACGCCACGCATCGACCAGGACCTTGCCGCGATCATCTACACCTCGGGAAGCACCGGCGTGCCCAAGGGGGTGATGCTCACGCACCTCAACATGTGCAGCGCCTGGATGTCGGTGCAGAGCTACCTCGGCCTGCGCGAGGACGACGTCATCGGCCTCGCATTGCCGCCGGTGTTCAGCTACGGCCTGTACAACCTGCTGATGGGCCTGGGCCTTGGCGCCACCGTGGTGATCGAGCGCCACGCCGCCTTCCCCATCAAGCTGGCCCAGACGCTCGAGCGCGAGCGTGTCACGGTGTTTCCCGGGGTGCCGACGCTGTTCGCCGCCCTGCTCGGGCTGGCGCAGCCCGAACGCTTCGACTTCGCCGCGCTGCGCCTGCTCACCAACGCAGCGGCGGCGCTGCCTCAGGCGCACCTCGAGCGCGTGCGCCTCCTCTGGCCGCACGCGCGCCTGTTCTCGATGTACGGCCTCACTGAGTGCAAGCGCGCCAGCTACCTGCCGCCGGAGCAGATCGACGCGCGCCCGGACAGCGTGGGCCGCGGCATGCCCAACCAGGAGCACTGGCTGGTCGACGAGACCGGCCAGCGGCTGCCGAACGGGGCCACCGGCGAACTCGTCGTGCGCGGCAGCCACATCATGCTCGGCTACTGGGAGCGCCCGGCGGAGACCGCCGCGCGGCTGCGCCCCGGGCCACTGCCGGGCCAGGTGGTGCTGCACACCGGCGACCTGTTCCGCAGCGATGCCGACGGCTACCTCTACTTCGTCGCACGATGCGACGACATCATCAAGACACGCGGCGAGAAGGTCGCACCGCGCGAGGTCGAGAACGCCATCTACCGGCTCGACGGCGTGACCGGCTGCGCCGTGGTC
The DNA here is from genome assembly GCF_937952055.1 of uncultured Piscinibacter sp. Classification (GTDB taxonomy): domain Bacteria; phylum Pseudomonadota; class Gammaproteobacteria; order Burkholderiales; family Burkholderiaceae_C; genus Piscinibacter. The sequence goes on along the minus strand of NZ_CALFYO010000009.1, from coordinate 12,663 downwards.
GGCGTGCCGGACGAGACGCTCGGCCAGGCGGTGAAGGCCTATGTCACACTCGCTGCGGGCAGCAAGCTGGGCGAGCGCGATCTCATCCGCCACTGCCTGGCCCACCTCGAGAGCCACATGGCGCCGAAGACCGTCGCCATCGTCGACGAACTGCCCCGCACCGAATCTGGAAAGATCCGCCACGCCAGCCTGCGCTGACGACGGCGTGCCCACAACGAGAACACGTACACCATGCAAGACATCAAGGCCGAGGTCAGGCGCTACATCGAAGACAACTTCATCATGGGCGCCGGCGGCGTGACGCTGGCCGACGAGGACTCGTTCCTCGAGCACCACGTGCTCGACTCGACCGGTTTCCTCGAGCTGATCGGCCATCTCGAGGAGACCTACGGCATCAAGGTGCTCGACGACGAGATGGTCCCGGAGAACCTGGACAGCCTGGCCAGCGTGGCCGACTTCATCGAGCGCAAGCGCGCCGCCTGACGCGATGGACTCCACCACCTCCCTTCCAGGCCCGCAGGCCCTGCAGCTCGACGCGCTGGCCGAGGCCGACCGCATCGCCCGCTGGATGGTCGACACGCTGGCCCGTCGGCTTCACCGCCGGGGCCTGGTCGTGGCCATCTCCGGCGGCATCGACAGCTCGGTGTGCGCCGCGCTGGCCGTCCGCGCCGTCGGTGCCGGCAAGGTGTTCGGCCTGCTCATGCCCGAGCGCGATTCCAGCTCGTTCAGCACGCAGCGCGGCCTGCAGCTCGCCGCCCACCTCGGCATCGCCCACGAGATGTTCGACATCGCGCCCGCGCTCGAGGCGCTGGGCTGCTACCGCCAGCGCGACGAGGCCATCCGCCGCGTCTTCCCGGACTACGGCGACGGCTGGAAGAACAAGATCGTCATCGCCGGCGGCACCGAGGGCGGCATCAATTACTTCAAGCTCGTCGTCGCCGAGCCCGGCGGCGCGCAGCACGAGGCGCGGCTGCCGCTGAAGGAGTACCTGCAGATCGTCGCGGCGACGAACTTCAAGCAGCGCGTGCGCAAGACGATGGACTACTTCCACGCCGACCGCCTGAACTACGCCGTCGTCGGCACGCCGAACCGACTGGAGTACGACCAGGGCTTCTTCGTCAAGGTGGGCGACGGCGCGGCCGACCTGAAGCCGATCGCGCACCTGTACAAGACGCAGGTCTACGCGATGGCGCGTGCGCTGGGCCTGCCCGAGGAGATCTGCAGCGCCACGCCGACCACCGACACCTACACGCTGGCACAAGGCCAGGACGAGTTCTACTTCGCCCTGCCCTACGCGCAGATGGACGTGGCGCTGTGGTCCCTGAACCACGGCGTGCCGGCGGCCGCGCTCGCGAAGGCGCTCGGACTCGACGAGTCGCGCGCCGCGCGCGTCTATGCCGACATCGAGGCGAAGCGGCGCGCCGCGCGCTACCTGCATGCGGCAGCGGAGACCATCGAGCCGATCACGGCACCCTGAGCGCGCGCGGTTTCAGGTGCTGGCGCGATGCTTCGCCAGCGCGTCGAGGCAGATTCCCTCGAAGACGCCTGCGGCAACACGGTGCCCGAAGCGTTCTTCCACGCAATGTCGCGCCTGGCGCGAGATCGCCTCGCGCAGCGCTGCATCAGTCAGCAGTTCGACCACGGCATCGGCCTGCGCCTCGGCTGAATCCCGGCACAGGAAGTGCTCGCCATCGGTCACGTCGAGGCCCTCGATGCCAATGCGCGTCGACACCACTGGGCAGCCCATCGCCATCGCCTCGAATGCCTTGATGCGGGTGCCACCGCCGACACGCAATGGGATCGCAAACGCATGCGCTGCATGCACGTAGGGCCGCACGTCGTCGACGAAGCCAGTGAAACTCACTTCCGGCCGCTCACGGGCCAATTCGGTCAGCGCCGCCGGTGGATGGCGCCCTACCACCACAAAGCGCGCTCCGGGCACCCGATGCTGCACCAACGGCCAGACTTCAGAGAGGAAGTGGCGCACGCCGTCGACATTCGCCTCCCAGTCCATCGAACCAGTGAAGACCACGGTGGGCGGGGCCTGCGGCGTCACGCGGGGCGGCAGCCTCCAGGAGAAGAAGTCGAGGTCAACGCCGGTCGGGATGGCGTGTACGGCGCGAAGCCCATAGCGATCGCGGAACTGCTTCGCGTCCCGGTCGGATACGGCCACCACGGAAGTGAAGTGGCGCAGCGACTCACGTTCGTAGCGTTCCATCTTGCTCGCCTGCGAGACCCACACCCGGCGCATCAGAGACTGTCCGGCGGTTCTCGCATGGCGTGCGAATATCTCCGCCTCGACGTTGTGCGTGAAGCACACGCTGGCGCTGTTCATCACAGCAGGCCGCAGCACGGCTGAGTGAACGAAGTCGAACACCACCAGGTCCGGCTGCTCGGCCACGACCTTGGCGACCGAACGCAGCGCGGCCGGCGTTCGATCGGCGACGACATTCACCGGCAGCGTGCGCAACAGGTCGCCCGCCCGCGCCCAGCGCGGCCGCAGCGCAGACGGAGTCCAGCCGACGAAACGGTCACAAACGCTGCGTAGTTCACGAGCCCAGTCGAGCTGCTGCGTTTGACTGGCGGGACTGAGCAGCGTGATCTCGAACGCACCGCCCTTCAGGCCGCGCAGGATATTGGTGGTACGGATCTTCCCGCCAGCATCATTGGGAAACAGGAAGACCGGCGAGACGAATGCGAGGCGCGGTCTGGTACCGGTCACCAGCAGATTCCCTCGTACTCGGCGGCAGGTGCGCCGCCCAGTTCGGCATAGCCCGACAGGTCGACGATGCGGCGGCCGGCTGCCTGCGCGACGATTGCCCGACGCGCTGCAGCATCAGCATGGCCGACGACGATCACCTCGGCATCGGCCAGCGCCGCTTCGGGACTCTCCTGCAGCAGCCGGTCGAGGTGCGGGATCTCGCGATCGATGAATTCCTTGTTCTTGCCGAGCAGTCGGCTGATCTTCACGAAGCCGTCGTAGATGACGAGATCGAATCCCTTGCCGATCAGCCGCTCGGCCAGCGTGACCAGTGGCGAGTCGCGCATGTCGTCGGTTCCCGGTTTGAAAGCCAGCCCGAATAGCGCCACCTTGCGCCGGCCGTCACGCGCAATCATGTCGTAGGCACGGTCGATATGCGCGCCATTGCTGTCGAGAAGCCGCGCCAGCACCGGGATCGGCACGTCCCGTTCACGCGCCAGCGTAAGAAAGCCCTTGACCTCCTTCGGCAGGCACGACCCGCCGAAGGCGAAACCGGGGCGCAGGTAAGCCGGTGAGATGTTGAGTTGCGTGTCCTGGCAGAAGATCTTCATCACCTCCCGGCCATCCAGGCCGCAGGCCTTCAGCACCGATCCGGCCTCGTTGGCGAAGACGATCTTCATCGCATGGAAGACGTTGCAGAGGTACTTTACCGACTCCGCCACGCGGCACGAGGTGCGCACCATGGGGCCGGGAAGCCCCTGGTACAGGCGCTCGATCACCTCGTAGCCGATATCATCGAGACTACCTATGACGGTTTGAGGCGGCTGGTGGAAGTCCTTCACCGAGGACCCTTCGCGAAGGAATTCAGGGTTGAAGACCAGCGAGAGCCGATCGCCCACCTTCCGGCCCGCGGCCTCCTCCAGGATGGGCAGGATGCGGTCTTCAGTGGTGCCAGGCGGCACGGTGCTGCGCAGCGCGATGGTGTGGTGGCCGCTCTTCTGACGGATGGCCGCACCGATGGAACGGATCACGGCGTCTACTGAGCTCAGATTGGGCGTGTAGTTGGGGTTCGCCGGCGTCGCCACCGAGATGAGCGAGAGCTCCGAGTTCGCAATGGCATCCTCGACGCTGTCCGTCGCGCGCAGCCGGCCGCCGCGGACCGCCGCGCTGATCAACTCGTTGATGCCTTCCTCGACGACCGGCGACTGACCATCATTGATCATGCGGATCTTCGCCGGACTGGTGTCGACGCCGACGACCTCGTGCCCGAGTTCCGGCAGGCACGCACAGGACACCGCACCGACATAGCCCAAACCGAAAACCGATACCTTCACCGAACCCCCTCCGCCCGCAGGCCCCGACACTTGAGTAGAGGCAGGGATGATAGGCGCTAGCTTCCACCCCGACAGCGTTGTAGCGCCACCAAGGCGAGGGATGGACGCTACTTCTTCCGCGTTGACCCCTTTGCTTCGGCATCGTCAAGCTCATTGATCCGGCGCTTCAGTGCCTGCGCGTCCGGCGAACCCTGCAGCCCGCGCTGCAACACCTCGCGGGCCTTCGCGCGATCGCCGATGCTGGCGTAGTAGTCACCCATGTGCGCAAAGGGCGGCCAGTAGTCCGGCCTCAGACTGGCAGCGCGTTCGAACTCGAGGATTGCCAGCGGCTCGCGTTTGAGGCGGATCAGGTTCTCTCCCTTCTTTGAAAGCACTTCGGGGAGCAGAACGAAGTCGGGTCTTGCGCGGTCCAAAACATAGTCATACTCGCGAAGCGACTCTCGCAGGTAGAACTGGGTGGTCTGCGAGTCGCGCGAAAGCAGCACGGCACGATTGGTCTTCATGAGACCAAAGCAGTAGTGATGCAGGTGCTCGAAGGTCGGCCCCAGCGTACCCAGCCAGCGGGCCCTGGAATCGGGGTCTGCACCGCCGGGCACCTTGTCCCTGAAGTAGATCGTGTACTTGCAGTATGGCGGGAGCATGGCAACCTCCCGGGCATCGAAAGCCTCAATAGCCGGATAGCCTGGGATTTCCTGAGCTTGCCCGGCAAGGGCAAGCAAGGCCAAGGCGGTGCTCAACACCAGACGTCGATACAACCCGTTCATGGAACCTGCCTCCGTTGTGCCGTGGCAAGTCTTGGAGACCCGCCATGCCTCGCGGCGCGAATGTCGATTGTGCCGCTCGGCAGCGTGCCAAATGCACAGCATTGACTCGACACGCCCGCCCGCTTAGGGGGGCACCGGACAGGTCAAGTTCCCTAGAATGCCAAGCCAATCCACATTGAATCCAGCGCGGGCGCCGAGGCGTCGCCCGTCGCGGAAACGCATCACGATGACTGAACTCGAGACCGAGGTGATCGGTGTCCTGCGTGAAGTACTGGGCCCTGCAGCCGCTGCCTCGCTCGGGCCTGGGGTAGCGCTGCTCGGCAGCGTGCCCGAGCTCGATTCGATGGCCGTGGTGGCAATCCTCACCGCCATCGAGGAGCGGTTCGGCTTCGCGATTCAGGACGACGAAGTCGAGGGGGCGACCTTTGCCAGCGTCGATAGTCTGGTCGAATTCGTGCGAGCCAAGCTGGCTGCGTGACTTTGTCCACGAAGATTCGCGAATCTCTGTGTCTGGCTGAAGGCTTCATCGGGGGGCCGCGGCTGCGTTGCGTCAGCGAGCCAATTGCGTCCGAGCCACGCGGCACGGTCATGCTATTGCCACCCTTCGCAGAGGAAATGAACAAGACACGTCGCATGTGCGCGCAGCTCGCGCGGGGGCTGGCGAGCGACGGCTGGCGCGTGGTGCGCCTCGATTTGTTTGGCTGTGGCGACAGCGCCGGCGAGCTGCGTGATGCCACCTGGACGATCTGGCTGGACGACCTGCGCCGCGAACTCGCGCTGCATCGTGCGCAGCCAGGGCCGCTGTGGCTATGGGCCGTGCGAAGCGGATCCTTGTTTGCCGACGAGTTGCTCTCCGAGCACCTCTCGGCCCATCTTCTGCTGTGGCAACCGGTACTCAGCGGCGGCCTGTTCCTGCAGCAGTTTCTGCGTCTGCGCACGGCATCGCGCATGCTGGCCAGTGCAAGTGCCCCCGCAGACGAGCCTTCGCCCGCGCAGTCGTGGGAGCGCGGCGACGTGGTGGAAGTGGCCGGATACGAACTTCCCGCTGACATTGCGCGCGGACTGCAGTCATCGCTATTGCGGCTGCCCACGGCCGGGACCGGCAAGGTGGCGTGGTTCGAGCTCGCTGCGCGGGCCGAAAGCGGCATCGCACCGGCCACCAAGCGCGTGGTTGACGCCTTGCGCGAGAGCGGCCGCGAGGTCGACGTGCAACTGGTGGCAGGCTCGGCGTTTTGGCAGTCCACCGAGACCGTCGAGAACGAGGTGCTGCTGCAGGCATCCATCGCGGCCCTGCGCGGCGAAAGGACGGCCGCGCTTGTCCAGGTTCGACATGCAGCCTGACGAGCCGATTCTGCGACCCGAACCGCGCGAGTCGGTGATCGAACTGCGCTGCCAGGGCGCGCTGCTGCCGGCCATCGTGAGCCTGCCGGTGCAGAGTGAACAGGACCTTGGCGTGGTCGTAATCGTCGGCGGCCCGCAGTATCGCGTCGGCAGTCACCGGCAGTTCGTGCAACTGGCGCGACACTTGGCCAGGGAAGGTTTCGCAACGCTGCGCTTCGACTACCGGGGCATGGGCGACGCGCCGGGCGAAGTCCTAGCATTCGACGCAGCACGCGAAGACGTGCGCGCTGCCGTCGACGCGCTGCGCCGAAGCGTACCGAGCGTTCGCAGGGTGGTGCTCTGGGGCCTCTGCGACGCCGCGTCGGCGGCGCTGATGCACGGCACGGACCACGCGGACGTCGTTGGTGTCGTGCTGGTCAATCCTTGGGTGCGCAGTGAGGCGACGCTGGCAGCGGCCACCGTCAAGCACTACTATCGCGGGCGCCTCATGCAACGCGAGTTTTGGCTCAAGATGGTCAGCGGACGCTTCGATTGGCGCGCATCGCTGCGTTCGTTTGGTGCCAACCTCCGCGCCACGCGAGGCGCGATTTCGACGCCCGCCGCAACGGGTGGCGACTATCGAGACACCATGGCCCGCGGCTGGAGTTGCCTACGTGGACCGAGCCTGCTGATCCTCAGTGGCGACGACCTCACGGCGCGAGAATTCACCGAGTACACGTCAGCCCAGCCGAGTTGGCAGAAATTGCTCGCGCGAACGGACGTGCGTCGTGTGGAACTGCCGGACGCTGACCACACCTTCTCGCGGCGAGAGTGGAAGGCGCAGGTCGAGCGCGAAACCAGCCGTTGGCTGCACGAGGCGCTATGTCCAGCCTGACGACGGCGCCGCGGCGGCGCCTGCTGATGATCGCCTACCACTTCCCGCCGCTTGCAGGCTCCAGCGGCATCCAGCGCACGCTGCGCTTCGTGCAGCACCTGCCCGCGCACGGCTGGGATCCGATCGTGCTCACCGCCCATCCGCGCGTCTACCCGACGACCTCGCCGGATCTGCTCGCCGAGGTACCCCCGAGCGTGCCGGTGCAAGCGGCGTTTGCGCTCGATTCGAGCCGACATCTGGCGTTCGGTGGCCGCTATCCCGGGTTCCTCGCTCGCCCGGACCGATGGATGTCGTGGTGGTGGGGTGCCGTGCCGGCCGGGCTCCGCCTGATCCGGCAGCACCGACCCGATGCGATCTGGTCAACCTACCCGATCGCCACCGCGCATCGCATCGGGCACACGCTGCACCGGCTCAGCGGCCTGCCGTGGATCGCCGACTTCCGCGACCCCATGGCCCAACATGGCTACCCTGAGGATCCGAAAGTGTGGCGTTCGTTTGCCCGCATTGAACGAGACATCGCTGCCAGCACAGCACGCATGGTCTTCGTCACGCCCAGCGCGCTTCGCATGTACCGAGAACGATTCGCCGAATTGCCAGCCGAGCGATTCGCACTGATCGAGAACGGCTACGACGAAGAGTCCTTCCTTGCCGCGGAGGAACTGGACGACCGCCGTGCGTTGATTTCGGGGCACTTCACCCTGCTGCACAGCGGCATCGTCTATCCGAGCGAGCGCGATCCGACCGCACTGATGGACGCTCTGAGCCTGCTCAGGAACGCCGGTCACCCCCGACTGGAGAGTCTGCGCATCCGCTTCCGAGCGGCTGTGCATGATGATCTGTTACGCCGGCTGGCTGGCGAACGCGGCGTGGCCGACCTGATTGACATCCAGCCTGCTGTGCCATACCGGCAGGCTCTGCACGAGATGCTGCGCGCCGATGGACTGCTGGTGATGCAGGGGACCAACTGCAACGAGCAGGTGCCGGCCAAGCTGTACGAGTACCTGCGCGCGGGGCGCCCCATACTCGGCCTGGCCGATCCGGCGGGCGACACTGCCCAGGTGATGGCGGACGCGGGCGTGACGCATGTCGCGAAGCTCGAGTCCGTGACGAGCGTGGCTGCCGCGCTGGCCGCGTTCCTGGACGACACTCTGCCGGGTTCGTTCGCCGACCGCACCAACCCTCGCGTTCGCGCAATGTCGCGTGCCGAGCGGGCTCGCTCCCTGGCCAATCTGCTCGATCGAACCGTCGCCGAGTCGGCGCAAGGTCCCGAACGCCAACCTCGGATCAACCACCGATGACCGCGACCTCGCGCGAACGAACCCTCTCGCTGCTGACTGAACACTGCCAACTGCTCGACACGGGCATGCATCCGTACAACCCATTCGGCAGCTCGGTCTGGCTGCGTCACTTTGCCGATCAGATCGTCGACGACAGCCTGATGGAGGCCATCGTGGTGCAGCATGGCAGCGGCGCGGAACTGTCCCTGATGCCACTCTCGCGTGATCCCGCCAAGCCCTGGCTGCTGCGCGGCCTGTGCAACTACTACTCGTCGCTGCACAGCCTCTTGTACACGATGCGCAGCGATCGTGCCGATGCGGCCAACGCGCTGGCGCGCCAGCTCAGGCACGATCACCCGGGCTGCGCGGTGTTGCAGTTGTCGCCGCTGTCGGCCGAGGACCGGGACACGGCACTGGTGCGTGCCGCACTCGCGCGCAGCGGCTGGTATATCAAGCAGTTCTTCGTGTTCGGCAATTGGTACTTGCCCTGCGAAGGCATGAGCTTCGACACCTACATGAAGGGGCGCGACTCGCAGCTCTACAACACGTGGACACGCAAGTCAAAAAAGTTCAAAGCGGATGGCACTGGCGAGGCACGCCTACAGGTCGTCACGCTGCCCGACGAAGTCGACGCGGCAATGGATGCCTACGAGACCGTCTACGCGAAGAGTTGGAAGAAGCCGGAACCCTACCCCGACTTCGTGCGCGGCTGGGCGCGTGCCTGCGCGCAAGAAGGCTGGCTGCGGCTGGGCGTGGCCTGGATCGGTGACGTGCCAATCGCGGCCCAGTTCTGGTTCACGATTGACCGCCGCGCCTACATCTTCAAGCTGGCCTACGATGAGGCATTCAATAAGTTCTCGGCCGGCACCGTGTTGACCGCGCACCTGATGCGACAGGCCCTCGACGAGGACCGCGTCGTCGAAGTGGACTACCTCACTGGCGACGATCCCTATAAGAAGTCGTGGATGTCGCACCGGAGGGAGCGCATCGGGCTGCTCGCCTGCAACTTGCGCTCGGCGTGCGGTCTGGCCCACGCCGCACGAGAGACTGCGACGACGTTCATTCGCCGCTTCGCACGGCCTTCGAATACGGCCACGGCGCAACGTTGAAAGGTACCCAAATGAGCGCTGAGTCGACGCTGCTGCACGAACTTCTCTACGTGTCCGCCGAGCGAGCGCCGCAGGCGGTCGCGCTGCGCGAGGGTGATGCCGCGATCAGCTACGGCGATCTGGCCACACAGGTGCGGAACTTCGCCGCTGGCCTGAGCGGCCTGGGCGTGCAGCGCGGTGAGCGCATCGCCATCTACCTGGACAAGCGTTTCGAGACGGTGGTCGCCTCGTTCGGCGCGCCGGCGCTCGGAGCCGTCTTCGTCCCCGTCAATCCGCTGCTCAAAGCCGAACAGGTTGCCTACATCCTGCGTGACTGCAACGTACGTGTACTCGTCACGTCCTTGGAGCGGTTGCGCGCGCTGGCGCCCGTGTTGCAGCAATGCCCCGACCTACGTGCGGTCGTCACGACCGGCGAGCAGGCTACCGGCATCGACGGTCTGCAAACCATCGGCTGGCGCGAGTTGTTGGCATCGCCGGAGCGACCAAGCTGGCGGGTGGTCGACCAGGACATGGTCGGAATCCTCTACACCTCGGGTAGCACCGGCAAACCCAAGGGCGTCGTGCTATCCCATCGCAACATGGTCGCCGGTGCGAAGAGCGTAGCGTCCTACCTTGGCAATCACAGCGACGATGTACTGCTCGCGGCGCTTCCGCTGTCCTTCGATGCTGGCTTCAGCCAGTTGACGACTGCTTTCCATGCTGGTGCGCAGGTGGTGCTGCTGAACTACCTGCTGCCGAAGGACGTCGTCCGCTGCGTGGCGCGGTACAGTGTCACCGGCATGACCGCCGTGCCGCCGCTGTGGATCCAACTCACTCAGGTGGCGTGGGATGGTGACGCAGGCCGTTCGCTGCGCTACTTCGCGAACACCGGCGGACGCATGCCGGAGGACATACTCGCCCGCCTGCGCGCGACGCTGCCGCAGGCCAGGCCTTTCCTGATGTACGGCCTCACCGAGGCGTTCCGCGCCACTTACCTGCCCCCCGAGGAGGTCGACCGTCGACCAGACTCGATCGGCAAGGCGATCCCCAACAGCGAGATCCTCGTTCTGCGCCCCGACGGGAGTCAATGTGAAGCCGGGGAGCCGGGCGAACTGGTACAGCGCGGCGCGCTGGTGGCGCAGGGCTACTGGAACGATGCAGAGAAGACTGCCGAGCGCTTCAAGCCGCTGCCCGGACGCGAGGCCGGCCTGGTGATGCCCGAGATCGCCGTGTTTTCCGGCGACATGGTTCGGCGCGACGCCGAGGGCTTCCTGTACTTCATCGGTCGGCGCGACGAGATGATCAAGTCGTCGGGCTACCGCATCAGCCCCACCGAGATTGAAGAAGTGGTGTACGCGACGCAGATGGTTGGTGAGTGCGCCGCCTTCGGCGTGCCGAGCGACACGCTCGGCGAGGCGGTTTGCCTCGCGGTGACTGCGCGAAACGGTGTCGCGCTTGACCCCGCGGCGCTGCTGGCGGAGTGCCGCACTCGGCTGCCGGCCTACATGGTGCCGGCGGAGATCCTGCCGAGGCCGGGTCCGCTTCCGCGCAACGCGAATGGCAAGATCGATCGCAAGCGCATCGCCGAGGAGCACCTTTCCCGCCTGCAGGGAGCGCCCGCATGAGCGCCGAACGACACAGCGCGGCCGCGCGCTTCCCCGTCGTCGATGGTGAATTGACCATTGGCGGCGTGCGCGTCTCGGTGCTGGCGGCTCGCGTGGGTGGCACGCCGTTCTACGCCTACGACCGGCAGTTGCTCTCGGCGCGGGTGGCTGAACTGCGTCGCGTGCTCCCAGAGGGCATCAGCCTGCACTACGCGATGAAGGCGAATCCGATGCCGGCCGTCGTACAGCACATGGCCCGCCTGGTCGACGGTCTGGACGTCGCCTCCAGCGGCGAGCTGCGCGTCGCCATGGACACAGGATTGGCGCCGGCCGAGATCAGTTTTGCCGGCCCCGGCAAGAGCGATGGCGAGCTGTCCCAGGCCGTGGCCAGCGGGGTGCTGGTCAACGCCGAGTCAACGCGCGAGATTGCCGTGCTTGCGGATTGCTCGCAGCGGCTCGGGATGCCGGCGCGCGTCGCCGTGCGCGTGAACCCTGACTTCGAGTTGAAGTCCTCTGGCATGAAGATGGGGGGCGGGCCGAAGCAATTCGGCATCGATGCCGAGCAGGTGCCGAGGGTGCTGCGTGACATCGGCCGACTGGGCTTGTCGTTCGAGGGCTTCCACATCTACTCGGGCTCGCAGAACCTGCGTGCCGATTCAATCTGCGAAGCGCAGCGCAAGGTGCTGGATCTTGCCGTGCGCTTAGCCGGTGACGCGCCGGCGCCGGTGCGTCTTCTCAACTTGGGCGGCGGATTCGGCATTCCCTACTTCCCCGGCGAGAAGCCGCTGGACGTGCAGGCAGTAGGCGCGCACCTCCACAGCGTGGTTCAAGACGCGACCGAGCGACTGCCCGGCGCCCGACTGGTGATCGAACTCGGGCGCTATCTCGTCGGCGAAGCGGGCGTCTACGTCTGTCGCGTCGTCGACCGGAAGATCTCACGCGGCGAGGTCTTTCTCGTCACGGACGGTGGGCTTCACCACCACTTGGCTGCCTCTGGCAACTTTGGCCAAGTCATCCGCAAGAACTACCCCGTCGAGATCGCGACGCGCCCTCTGGATGCACCTCGCCAGCGGTCGTCGGTGGTCGGCCCGCTGTGCACGCCGCTCGACCTGCTGGCCGATCGAGCGGAGCTGGCCACTGCCGACGCGGGCGATCTCGTCGCCGTCTTTCAGTCGGGCGCGTACGGACCGAGTGCAAGCCCTTCGGCCTTTCTCAGCCATCCCCGATCGCTCGAGATGCTCGTGTAAGCACGAGTATCGGCGCTCGCTTATGGATCGTGATGATCTGTAAGAACGCCCCTAGGTTTCGCTGCATGGCCCGGCCCTCGGCAGAGCGGCTGTAGGGCCACGCACGCGCAGCGCGCAACTCGTTCCCGAGCCCCGCAGCCTTCCCAACCGGCGCGTTACAGCGTTGCTGTTCCGTTACTCGGCGACATAGGCCGCCCCTTACCGTCAACCCTGATCGTCCGAATGACATATCAGGGGGACAAGAGTGGATGGCTGCTCTCCCTCATCGAGAACAGTCGGCTCGCTGGCTCCGTGAATGCCCCTTGGCGACCACGACCGATTTGGATCGTCGCGCGGTGACGAGAGATCGCATTCAGGCGCGGCATCCAGAGCATTGACAAGGAACGTTGGGAATGAACTTTCAGCTGAAGCAATCCACCTCGATCGTGGCGCA
>NZ_CALFYO010000008.1 GCF_937952055.1 uncultured Piscinibacter sp. | reverse complement strand
TGGTGGGTGCTGAGGGGTTCGAACCCCCGACCTACGCCTTGTAAGGGCGCCGCTCTACCAGCTGAGCTAAGCACCCGCGCTACGCGAGAAGCGACTCAGTTGACCGCGTCCTTGAGCGCCTTGCCCGGACGGAACTTCGGCACCTTGGCAGCCTTGATCTTGATCGTGGCGCCGGTGCGCGGATTGCGGCCGCTGCGTGCAGCACGCTTGCTGACGCTGAAGGTGCCGAAACCGACCAGCGAGACGCTGTTGTTCTTCTTCAGCGTCGACTTCACACCGCCGATCATGGCTTCCAGGGCGCGGGTGGCTGCGGCCTTGGAGATATCCGCCTGACGGGCGATGTGCTCGATCAATTCAGACTTGTTCACGGGTTATCCCCCTCTAAATGGTTTCTCGAACGGAATTCGGTGGGTGTCTCGGTGCGCGCCGACCCTGGGTACGCCCGGCGCGGGCCATTACAAGCTGTGCCCCCGAGGCTGTCAAGGGCGGAGCGGGATTCTATGCGCATTCATCGGCGTCGACGGCGCGGGGCGGGACACTGCTCACAACGTCATCGCCCATCGCGCACGACCAGTGCCACGCCGATCACCGTCAGCAGCATTCCCATCAGCATCAACGCCGTGAAGGCCTCGCCGAAAAGCAGCCAGGCCATCAGGGCGGTGCAGGGGGGCACCAGGTACAGCAGGCTCGTGACCTGCGTGGCGGCGCCGCGCTGAATGAGCAGGTAGAGCAAAGAGCTGCCTCCCAGCGTCAGTGCGAGCACCGACCAAGCCATCGCGATCGCGAGGTCCGATTGCCACTGCATCGACTCGGTTTCCAGCAAGGCCAGCGGTGCCGTGACGACGAAGGCCGCGAGCAACTGCACCGTGCTGGCAGCACGGACATCGGCGACGCGTACGAAGCGCTTCTGGTACAGCGTGCCGGCGGTGATGCTGAGCAGCGCGCCGACGGCGAGCGCCAGGTTCACGTTCGTCACTTCGCCGATGCCGAGCTTGCGCCACACCACCAGCGCGAGGCCGACGAGGCCGAACAGCAGCCCGAACCACTGTCGCGCCGTGACGCGGGACTGCGTCCCCGACGTCGCGCTGAGCCACAGGGCCGTGAGCACAGGTTGCAGACCGACGAGAAGCGCCACCGTGCCCGCGCCCATGCCCGACTTGACTGCCGACCAGACACCGCCGAGGTAGCCGGCATGCATCAGCACGCCCGATGCGGCGAGATGCGCCCACTGGGCGCGCGGTGGCAGGGGCACGCGGGCCAACGCGATCCACGCGGCGAAGCAGAGCACCGACAAGGCGTAGCGCACCGACAGGAAGCCCAGCGGCGGCGAATGGGGCATGGCCAGCCGCGCGACCACGAAGCCCGTGCTCCAGATGAGCACGAACACCCAGGGCATCGCCCGCAGCAGCGGGCGCTCGGCGAGCGCCACGGTCAGCGAGCCTTGGCGCGGATCTCCGGCAGCGCCTTCTGCAGGTAGTAGATCATCGACCAGATGGTCAGCACCGCAGAGATGAGGATCAGCAACGTGCCCCACCAGTGCGTGTCGATCAGGCCGAACAGCCGGCCATCGAAGAGCAGGAACGGGATGGCGACCATCTGCACCACCGTCTTCACCTTGCCCAGCATGTGCACTGCCACGCTGCGCGATGCGCCGATCTGCGCCATCCACTCCCGCAGCGCCGAGATGGCGATCTCGCGGCCGATGATCACCAGCGCCACGAGGGCGTGCAGGCGGTTCAGGTGCACCAGCACCAGCAACGCCGCGCAGACGAGGAACTTGTCGGCCACCGGGTCGAGGAAGGCCCCGAACGACGAGGTCATGTTCAGCTTGCGCGCAAGGAAGCCGTCAAGCCAATCGGTCAGCGCGAACACGACGAAGAGCACGGTGGCCAGCAGATTCTGCAGGCCGGGCTCCAGATTCAGATAGAAGACGCCGACGATCAGCGGGATCGCGACGATGCGTGCCCAGGTCAGCAGGGTCGGCAGGTTGAAGAACATCGGCCGATTGTGCCGAAGTTCTTCGCGGCGGCTGCTTCAGGCTCGCCGGAACGCCTACAACTGTCCTTCGGTCAGCGTGTCGAGTTGGAACCTGCCGCTCTTGTCGACCAGCCACGTGTCGGTGTACTTCACCGCGCCCAGCCGGTGGGGCGCGGGCAGTGGCGACGCCTTGCGGATCAACTCGCGCACCCTCGCCGTCACCTCCGGTGCGTGGCTCGGCGCGCGCAGCATGCGCACCTCGCGGACATTGCCCTTCGAATCGAGTTCGGTCTCGACCACCGCGATGGCGTACAGCATCGGTGGCAGCTTGCCCTTGTAGATGCTGTCCGGGTAGGCCGCGTAGATGGCACGCGCCGCATCCTGGCGATAGGCACGCTCGCTGGTGGCCTGGGACGCGTGGCGGTGGATCTGCGTCGGGGATGCAGGCGCAGGCATCGAAGGGGCGCGAGCCGCGGGCGCCGGGGCCGGCGTGCCCAGTGGCACCGGGCTGGTGCAGCCCGCCAGCCCCGCCAGCGCGGCGATCACCAGGCCGCTCTTCGCATCAATGCAACGCACGATAGATCTCCTCTGCAAGTTCCCTCGATATCCCATCCACGCTGGCGAGATCGTCCACGCTCGCCTGTCCCACCCCGCGCACGCCGCCGAAACGCTGCAGCAGTCGCGCTCGCTTGCGCGGACCGACGCCGGGAATCTCTTCGAGCCGGCTGCCGCCGGTGCGCACGCTGGCCCGCCGCGCGCGCATGCCGGTGATGGCAAAGCGGTGCGCCTCGTCGCGGATCTGTGCCACCAGCATCAGCGCGGCCGAGTCCCGGCCCAGGTAGACCTTGGGTCGCCCGTCGGCAAACACCAGTTCCTCCAGTCCGACCTTGCGGCCCTCGCCCTTCTCGACGCCGACGATCAGGCCGAGGTCGAGGCCGAGTTCCTCGAAGACTTCGCGCGCCATCGCCACCTGGCCGCGGCCACCGTCGACCAGCACCAGGTCAGGCAGCCGAGCCGTACCGCCGCCGACCGCCTCGGCCAGCTTGGCGTAGCGCCGCGTCAGCACCTGACGCATGGCGGCGTAGTCGTCGCCGCCGGTGATGCCTTCGATGTTGTAGCGGCGGTACTGCGCGTTCTGCATGCGATGGTTCTCGAACACCACGCACGATGCCTGTGTCGATTCGCCGGCGGTGTGGCTGATATCGAAACACTCGATGCGAAAGGTGTCGAGGTTTTCCACCGCCATGTCGAGCGCGTCGACCAGGGCGCGCGTGCGCGCCTGCTGCGAGCCCTCCTCGGCGAGCAGCTGCGCGAGCTTGATCTGGGCGCCCTGGATGCACATGTCCAGCCAGGCGCGGCGCGCTTCCCTCGGCTGGTGCTGTGCGGTGACGCGCACACCGCTGTGCCCCGACAGCGCCTCGATCAGCGACTTGTCGACCGCGTGGCTGAGGACGAGCAGCGGGGGGACGCCACCATCGAGGTAGTGCTGCGCGATGAAGGCCTCGAGCACCTGGACCTCCGGCGCCGCCTGCGCACCGCGCTCGCCGTCCTCGCCGGCCAGCACCGTGCCCTCCTCGACGTGCGCCGGGAAGTACGGCCGGTCACCGAGGTGACGGCCGCCGCGAACCATCGCCAGGTTGACGCAGGCCTTGCCGCCCTCGACGCGCACCGCGAGGATGTCCGCATCCTTGGTGGTGACGCCGCTGTTGTCCTCCACCGCCTGGCGGTGCAGCACGCGCGACAGCGCGCCGATCTGATCGCGGATCTCGGCGGCCTTCTCGAACTGCAGCGCGTCGGCATGGGCCATCATCTGCGCCTGCAGGGCATCGAGCGTCTCCTGCTCGCCGCCGAGCAGGAAGCGCTCGGCGTTGGCCACGTCGCGCGCGTAGTCGGCCGCGTCGATCATCTTCACGCAGGGGCCGGAGCAGCGCTTGATCTGGAAGAGCAGGCAGGGCCGTGTGCGGTTGGCGAAGACGGTGTCCTCGCAGGTGCGCAGGCGGAACACCTTCTGCAGCAGTTGGATCGACTCCTTCACCGCCCAGGCACTCGGGTAGGGGCCGAAGTAGCGATGCCGCTGGTCCACCGCGCCGCGGTAGTAAGCCAGGCGGGGGAAGGCCGCGGCGCCCTCGCCCTTCGCGCCGGCACGGCCGGTGATCTTCAGATAGGGGTAGCTCTTGTCGTCCCGGAACAGGATGTTGTAGCGCGGGACCAGCGTCTTGATCAGGTTGTTCTCGAGCAGCAGCGCTTCGGCCTCGGAGCGCACCACCGTGGTCTCCATGCGCACGATCTTGCCCACCATGTGGCCGATGCGCGTGCCGTCGTGGTTCTTCTGGAAGTAGCTCGAGACGCGCTTCTTCAGGTCTCGCGCCTTGCCGACGTAGAGCACCGCACCCTGTGCGTCGAAATAACGGTACACGCCGGGCAGGCTGGGCAGCGCGGCAACCTCTTCGAGCAGGCGCGCGTGCACCGCGTCGTCGCCTGCGGCGGCTGGCGGCGTGGTCGGCGTGCTCGTCCTGGGCTCCATCGGCGCGAATTATCGAGCCGTATGATCGATGCGCATGACCTGGGACCTGTTCTGCCGCGTCGTCGACAACCATGGCGATCTGGGCGTGTGCTGGCGTCTGGCCGCCGATCTCGCCAGCCGCGGCGAGCGGGTGCGGCTGTGGGTGGACGACGCCTCGGCGCTGGCCTGGATGGCGCCGAAGGGGGCGGCGGGCGTCGAGCTTCGCCCCTGGCCCGAGGCGGAACTGGAGGTCGAGCCGGGCGAGGTGGTGATCGAGGCCTTCGGTTGCGATCCGCCGGCATTCTTCGTGGCACGCATGGCCGCGCGCGCGACGCCGCCGCTGTGGATCAACCTCGAGTACCTCAGTGCCGAATGCTATGTCGAGCGCAGCCACCGGCTGCCGTCTCCACAGTCCTGCGGCCCCGGTGCCGGACTGGTGAAGTGGTTCTTCTATCCCGGCTTCACCGACCATACCGGGGGTCTGCTGCGCGAGCCGGGCCTGCTCGAGCGATGCCGGGCCTTCGATGCCGAGGCCTGGCTCGCCGGCCTCGGCGTGCAGCCGCACGCGGGCGAGCGGGTGGTCAGCCTCTTCTGCTACGCCAACCCGGCGCTGCCGCGACTTCTGGAGGCGCTGTCCGAGACGCCGACGCTGCTGCTCGCCACCCCCGGCCCCGCGGCGCAGCAGGTGCGCCACGTCCTTGGCGCCGCGATGGCGACCGGTGCGCTGCGTGCCGTCTCGCTGCCCTACCTGACCCAAGTCAATTACGACCACCTCCTGTGGGCCTGTGACCTGAACCTGGTGCGTGGCGAGGATTCGTTCGTGCGCGCGCAGTGGGCGGGCCTGCCTTTCGTCTGGCACGTCTATCCGCAGTCGGATGGTGCACATGTGGTCAAGCTGCAGGCCTTTCTCGAGCGTCATCTTGCCGGGGCCTCGGGAGACTGGGTCGATGCCTGCCGATCGCTCTGGCGGGCGTGGAACGGCGTGGGCGACGGCCTTCGTCTGCCGCCGCTGTCGCCCTGGGGTGCGCATTGCCGCGCCTGGCGCGATGGCCTCGCGGCGCAGCCCGACCTGACCAGCCAGCTGCAGAGCTTCGTCCTGGAAAGGCGCTAGAATCGCGAGCTTTGCGCCAAGCGGGGAACCACTGCCTGCGCGCCTCAGAACCGCCCGCCCCGGGGACCAGGAAGACACCGTGGTCGCGAGGCAACTGCAACACCGGAACTCACCATGAAGATCGCACAGGAAATCCGCGCCGGCAACGTCATCATGCAGGGCAAGGACCCGATGGTCGTGCTCAAGACCGAATACAGCCGCGGCGGCCGCAATGCCGCCACGGTGCGCATGAAGCTGAAGAACCTGCTGAACAGCTCGGGCACGGAGGTCGTCTTCAAGGCCGACGACAAGATGGACCAGATCGTGCTCGACAAGAAGGAGTGCACCTACTCCTACTTCGCCGATCCGATGTACGTCTTCATGGACAGCGACTACAACCAGTTCGAGGTCGAAGCCGAGAACATGGGCGACGCGATCAACTACCTCGAGGACGGCATGGCCGTCGAGGTGGTGTTCTACGACGGCAAGGCGATCTCGGTCGAACTGCCGACCACCGTGGTGCGCGAAGTCACCACGGAGCCGGCCGTCAAGGGCGACACGTCGGGCAAGGTGATGAAGCCGGCAAAGATCGCCACCGGCTTCGAGATCTCGGTGCCGCTGTTCGTCGAGAACGGCGACAAGATCGAGATCGACACGCGCACGCACGAGTACCGCAAGCGGGTGTGACGCCAGCGGGCGCGAGGTGAAGCGGGCGCCTGCGGGCGCCCTTTTCGTTTCTTTCGGCATCATCGGCACATGCCATTCGACTTTGCTGCGGTCACCGCCCCGTTCCGCATGCAGCCGGGTCTGCGCGCACTGACGCCGGGAGCCTCGCAGCTGACGCCGAGCCGCCCGGGCGACCGTGCGCTCGGCGAGAAGCTCGTCGTGCTGCGAGACCATGCTGCGCAAGCGCTGGTGGTCGCGCCCGGCTTCGATGCGGAGCCGGCGCTGCGCCGCTTGAGCGAACACGCGGCGGCCGAGCATCCGCAGGCCTGGTGCTGGGACGGCCAGGATCGCCTGGACGCGCCGCTGCTCGGCTGGTCGCTGCGGGGCGACACGGTGGTGGGCGATGGCCCCGCAGCCATCGGCCGCTGCCTGTCCGCCCTCCCCGCGCCGTGGCGGCGGGCCGCCCTGCTCTGCCTCGCCTTCGCCGAGGACTTCGCGGTCGTCGACGGCGCCACGGCGCGCATCCCCTGGCTGGCGGTTTGCCTGCCCTCGCACTGGTCGCCCGAGGACAAGGTGGGCCGGCACTTCGCCGAGGTCCACGCTCCGGTGGCCGACAACCGACTGCTGCTCAGCGCGAGCGAGCACCTCACGCGACTGGTAACCGGCAACCAGCGCTGGGAACGCTTCGTCTGGACGATCACCCCCGAGCCGCGCCTGGACATGCATCCACAGCGCGTGGGCGCGCCGCGCTGGCCGGCCGACGCCGATGCCGAGTCGCTGGTGGCAGGGGCGAGCTTCCGCACCGAGCGGCAGACCTTCATTCCACTGCCCGAACGGCGCCAGGCGATCTTCACCATCCACGTCGAGAGCCGTCCCCTGGACGAAGCGATCCGTGCGCCGGGGCAGGCGGCCGCCGTGCACGACGCGCTGGCGAGCATGAGCGAGGCGGTGCTCGCCTACCGCGGTCTGGGCAGCGCGCGCGATCGGCTGCTGGCCTGGCTGGCGGCGCGCACGGCATGAAGACCGCCCCCATCGTCCCGGCACGCATCGAACCTTCGTCCGAGGGGCTGCCCTTCGCGGCGAACTTCGACGATGTCTACCACCCGCGTGCCGGCGCGCTGGAACAGGCCCGCCACGTCTTCCTGGCCGGCAACGGCCTGCCCGGCCGCTGGGCCGGCCGCGATCGCTTCGTGATCGCCGAGACCGGCTTCGGCCTGGGCAACAACTTCCTCGCCGCCTGGGCCGCCTGGCGCTCCGATACGCAGCGCTGCAGGCGTCTCGACTTCCTCTCGGTCGAACTGCACCCGCCCACCCGCGAGGACCTTGCCGACTGGCCGCGCGAAGGCGAGCTTGCCGGCCTGTGCGCGGAACTCGTCGGGCAATGGCCGCCGCTCGCGCACAACCTGCATCACCTGAGCTTCGATGCAGGACGCGTGAACCTCTACCTCGCCTTCGGCGACGCCGCCGCCTGGCTGCCCGAATGGGTGGCCGCGGTGGACGCGTTCTTCCTCGACGGCTTCGCGCCGGACCGCAATCCGCGCATGTGGGAGGCGCGGCTGTTCAAGTCGCTGTCGCGGCTGGCTGCGCCACAGGCGACTGCGGCCACCTGGTCGGCCGCACGCAGCGTGCGCGACGGCCTGCACCGCGCCGGCTTCGCGGTGCAGAAGGCGCCCGGCCGGGGCGGCAAGCGCGAGATCACCGTGGCGCGCTTCGAGCCGCCGACAACGCGCCGCAGTGCCCCACCCGGGCGGCCGCGTGCCCGCGACGTCGAGCGCCATGCGCTGATCGTCGGCGGTGGACTGGCCGGTTGCGCTGCGGCCTGGGCACTGGCCGAACAGGGCTGGCGCAGCATGGTCGTCGATCGTCATGCCGGACCGGCCGGTGAAGGCTCGGGCAACCCGGGCGGCTTGTTCCACGGCGTGGTGACGCCCGACGATGGCCTGCATGCGCGCTGGCACCGCGCGGCCGCGCTGGCCTTCGAGCGCGTGGCGCGCGAAGCCGTGGCACAGGGTGTGCCGGGGCAGGTGCAGGGCCTGCTGCGCATGGCGGACGAGACGGCCGACCTGCCCGCCATGCGGGCCATGCTGCAGCGACTGGGTCTGCCGAGCGACTATGTCGATGCGGTCGATGCCGCCACGGCCTCGCGGATCGCGGGCCTCGGCCTGGCGCAGCCGGCCTGGTTCTATCCCGGTGGTGGCTGGATCGCGCCAGTGGCACTGGCGGCCTGGTACCTGCGCCGCGCGGCCGACCTCGCCACGTGGTGCGGCAACACGCCGGTGGCCGAGCTGCGGCAGCATGGCGACGCGTGGCAACTGCTCGACGCGGAGGGCCGCGTGCTGCACCGTGCGCGCAGCGTGGTGCTGGCCAACGCGGGCGACGCCTTGCGGCTGCTCGGCGCCGAAGACTGGCCCGTCGAGCCAGTGCGTGGACAGGTCTCGCTCGCGCCGGCGCAGCATGTGGCGCTGCCGCGGGTGCCGCTGGCCGGGGCGGGCTATGTGCTGCCGGCGGTCGGCGGCGCGGCGGTGTTCGGCGCGACCTCGCAGCGAGGTGACGGTGACGCCTCGGTACGCAGCGACGACCACCGCGTCAACCTCGGGCGGCTCGCGCGGCTCACCAGTGTGGCGGCGACCATCGAGGCCGACGCGCTGCAGGGCCGCACCGGCTGGCGCTGGACGTCCGCCGATCGCCTGCCGATCGTCGGCGGGGTGCCCGACGGTGCGCGGCGCGCGGTCGGCTCCGCCGACCAGCCGCGCTTCATTCCGAGACATGAGGGTCTGTTCGTTTTCACCGCGCTCGGCTCGCGCGGCATCGGCATGTCGGCGCTGGGAGCGCGGCTGCTAGCCGCCTGGGTGACTGGCTCGCCGTCGCCCGTGGAGGCGAGCCTGATGGATGCCGTCGATCCCGCGCGCTTCGCGGCGCGGGCGCGGCGCCAGGCGCTCAGCCCTGGTCGGGAGCCGGCGCAGCGGGCGTGACGTCCTCGCTGCTGGCAGCGTCGGCCTCGCCCTCGCCGGGTTGCCCGCTGCCGGTCTTGCGCTCTGCCTTCTCGCGGGCTTTCTCTTCCTTCTTCTTCTTCTTGGCCAGCTCGCGCTGGCGCTTCTCGTACGAATAATTCGGTTTCGCCATGCGACGTCCTTCCGGGATGCGAAGGGCGCCCGGGGGCGCCACAGTCGCGAGGTTACGCGTTTTTCGGCGCCACGCGCCGTGCCGCGCTCAGAAACTCAGCGTCTTCACGCCCTGTGCCGTTCCCAGCAGGCAGACGCTGGCCCGATGACGCGCAAAGATGCCCACCGTGACCACGCCGGGCCACTGGTTCACCTCCTGTTCCATGGCGAGCGGGTCGGTGATGGAAAGGCCCCTCACGTCGACGATGCAGCCGCCGTTGTCGGTGATCACACCTTCCCGCAGCACGGCCTCGCCGCCCAGCGCCGCGAAGCGGCGGGCCACCTGCGACGTAGCCATCGGAATCACCTCGACGGGCAGCGGATAGCGGCCCAGCATCTTCACGAGCTTCGATTCGTCGGCAATGCAGACGAAGCCCTCGGCGAGGTCGGCGACGATCTTCTCCCGCGTCAGGGCCGCGCCGCCGCCCTTGATCATGTGGCCGCCGTGGTCGATCTCGTCGGCGCCGTCGATGTAGACCGGGATGCGATCGACGCTGTTGCTGTCGAGCACGGTGATGCCGTGGGACTGCAGGCGCTGCGTGCTCTTCTCGCTGCTCGACACCGCGCCGGCGATGCGATCCTTCATGGCGGCCAGCGCGTCGATGAAACAGTTCACCGTCGAGCCGGTGCCCACGCCGACGATGCTGCCGGGTTGCACGTAGGCCAAGGCGGCCTGGCCGACGAGAGCCTTGAGTTCGTCCTGGGTCATGGGGGATGAGGCCGGTGCGAGGCGGTTTGCGACAATCCGGCGATTATCCAAGACGCACCGCATGGCCCTCGTTCCCTACGCCCTCGCCCGCCCCTTCCTGTTCGGCCTGGACCCGGAGGCCGCGCACGACCTGACCCTGGCCGCGCTGGCGCGCATCCAGCACACGCCACTGCTGTGCGGCATCGCGCAGCCGCGCGTCGACGATCCGGTCAGCGTCGCGGGGCTGCGCTTTCCCAACCGCGTCGGCCTGGCCGCCGGCCTGGACAAGAACGGCCGCTGCATCGACGGCCTCGCGGCGATGGGCTTCGGATTCATCGAAGTGGGCACGGTCACGCCGAAGGCGCAACCGGGCAATCCCAGGCCGCGCATGTTCCGCCTGCCCGAGGCGAAGGCGCTGATCAACCGGCTCGGCTTCAACAATGACGGCCTCGAGGCCTTCCTCGCCAACGTCAAGCGCGCGGGCTTCCGCGCCAAGGGCGGCATCCTGGGCCTGAACATCGGCAAGAACGCCGCCACGCCGATCGAACGCGCGGTGGACGACTACCTGATCGGCCTGGACGGCGTCTACCCGCATGCCGATTACGTGACGGTGAACATCTCCAGCCCGAACACGAAGAACCTGCGCGCACTGCAGAGCGACGAGGCGCTCGATGCACTGCTCTTGGCCGTTCAGGAGCGCAAGGCGGCGCTGCAGCGCGCGCATGGCCGCCGCGTGCCGGTGTTCGTGAAGATCGCGCCGGACCTCGACGAAGCGCAGGTGAAGGTGATCGCGGCAACGCTGAAGAAGAACGGCATCGACGGCGTGATTGCCACCAACACCACGATCGCGCGCGACGCGGTCAGGCACCTGCGGCACGGCGAGGAAGCCGGTGGCCTGTCCGGCGCGCCGGTGTTCGAGGCGAGCAATCGCGTGATCCGGCTGCTGCGCGCCCAGCTGGGCAGCGCCTATCCGATCATCGGCGTGGGCGGCGTGATGAGCGGTGCCGACGCCGTCGCCAAGCGCGAAGCCGGGGCAGACCTCGTGCAGATCTACACCGGCTTCATCTACCGGGGCCCGCCCCTGGTCACCGAGGCAGCGCGGGCCCTCCAGCACATGCGCTGAAGTGCCTACTGCAGCGGCACGCCCGTCTTCGACTGCACCTCCTCGCGCGTCACGCCCGGCGCGAGCTCGACGAGCTTCAGCCCGTGCGGCGTCACGTCGAGCACGCACAGGTCGGTGATGATGCGATCGACCACGCCGACACCGGTCAGCGGCAGCGTGCAGTGCGGCAGGATCTTCAGGTCGACGGTGCCATCCTTCTTCTTCGCCACGTGCTCCATCAGCACGACGACGCTCTTCACCCCGCCAACCAGGTCCATGGCGCCACCCATGCCCTTGACCATCTTGCCGGGGATCATCCAGTTCGCCAGGTCGCCCTTCTCGCTGACCTGCATCGCGCCGAGGATGGACAGGTTGATCTTGCCGCCGCGGATCATCGCGAAGCTGTCGTGCGAGCCGAAGATGCTGCTGCCCGGAATCGTCGTCACCGTCTGCTTGCCAGCGTTGATCAGGTCGGCGTCGACCTCGTCCTCGGTCGGAAACGGGCCGATGCCGAGCATGCCGTTCTCGCTCTGCAGCCAGACTTCGATGTTCGGGTCGACGAAGTTGGCCACCAGCGTGGGCAGGCCGATGCCGAGGTTCACGTAGAAGCCGTCGGCGAGTTCCTTGGCCGCACGGGCAGCCATCTGGTCGTGGGTCCAGGCCATGGTCAGATTCCTTCCTTCGCGGGCACGCGCTCGGTGATGGTGCGCTTCTCGATGCGCTTCTCCGGCGTGGCGTTGAGCACCAGGCGGTGCACGTAGATGCCGGGCAGGTGCACGGCGTCCGGGTCGAAGGTGCCGGTCTCGACGATCTGCTCGACCTCGACCACCGTGACGCGGCCGGCCATCGCCACCGCCGGATTGAAGTTGCGCGCGGTGCGGCGGAAGATCAGGTTGCCGCTCTTGTCCGCCTTCCAGGCCTTGACCAGCGACACGTCGGGCAGCAGCGCGCGCTCCATCACGTAGGTGTGGCCGTCGAACTCGCGTGTCTCCTTGCCCTCGGCGACCATGGTGCCGACGCCGGTGCGCGTGAAGAACGCCGGGATGCCGGCGCCGCCGGCGCGAAGCTTCTCGGCCAGCGTGCCCTGCGGCGTGAACTCCAGCTCCAGTTCACCGGCCAGGTACTGGCGCTCGAACTCCTTGTTCTCGCCCACGTAGCTGGAGATCATCTTCTTGATCTGGCGCGTCTCAAGCAGCTGCCCGAGGCCGAAGCCGTCGACGCCGGCATTGTTCGAGATGACCGTCAGGTTCTTCACCTTCGAGTCGCGCAGCGCGGCGATCAGTGCCTCGGGAATGCCGCACAGGCCGAAGCCGCCCACGGCGAGCAACTGCCCGTCGTGCACGATGCCTTCGAGCGCCTTGGCCGCGCTCGGGTAGACCTTGTTCATCGAAACGTCTCCTGGGAGGAAATCCAGCCGCGCAGCGTACTACGTATGCCATTACGTAGGGGTTACGTAGAATTCAGTAAGGATCTTCCTGCGCGAGCAGGTTCCCCTCATGACCGACATCCCGGCGCTCGACTACCGCACCGCCTTCGACCTCGCCCCGGTCGGCATGGTGCTGTCACGGCATCGCCTCATGGTCGACTGCAACCAGCAGGTGCTGGCGATGTTCGGCGCCGAGCGCGAGCAGCTCGTCGGCCAGAGCTTCGAGATGCTCTATCCCACCCACGACGAATTCGAGCGCACCGGCGCGCGCATCGCCGCCAGCCTGGACCGACAGGGCTGGTACAGCGACGAGCGGGTGATGAAGCGCGTCGACGGCGCGCAGCGCGGCGAGCTGTTCTGGTGCCATGTGTCGGGCCGCGCACTCGACCCGGCGCAGCCGCACGCGGCGGGCATCTGGGTGTTCGAGGACCTGTCCGCGCGGCGCCGCATCGCCGTGGACCTGACGCCGCGCGAACGCGAGATCGCCGCACTGCTGATCGAAGGTCTCACCAGCAAGCTGATCGGCAAGCGACTGGACATCAGCCCGCGCACGGTGGACGTCTACCGCGCCCGGCTGATGAAGAAGCACAGGGCGGCGACGACGCCGGAGCTGGTGCAGAAGCTCCTGCGCGCCTGAGCTCCGATGGGTGGCTGCGCCGCCCTTCAGCGGATCGCCTGGCCGCTCCACACGCCCGCCGCCGGCACCTGCACGTACTCGAGGAAGGTCTCGCCCAGGCGCTGGGTGCGCGACGGCGTGGCGTCGCCACGGAATGCCGTGCTGCGCAGCAGCTCGGACAGATTGAGCGACACGCCGACGTAGGCGCGCCGCGTCGGTGACGCCAGCGCACCCGGCGCGGCCGGAAAACCCTGCGCGCCATAGCCGACGCTGAGCTCGAGATGGCGCAGCACGGGGCGGGTCCTCAGCGCGGGCATGCCGCTGGCCTTGAAGACCAGCAGGTAGCGCTGCCCGGCGTAGTCGCCGAACGGATTGAAGCTGCTGCGGCCCGTCGGCCCCATCGAGCGGCGGTAGTACAGGCGCAGGTCGACGAGGTCGTCGAGCGCCGGGTCGCGCTCCATCCACCAGCCCAGCGCACCGCCGACCAGGTCGGCGATCGCATCCTCGTGCGAGAAGCGCCACTTGCGCGAGTAACCGTCGGCCACCTCGACAGCGAGCAAGGTGCCGACCGCCGTCCACGCGCCCCACCGCAGGGCCATGTCCGGATCCCGGCCGATGCCCTCGAAGGCGCGCGTCAGCAGGCGCGATCCCGCGTACGCGAACATCATGTGCCCAAGCTTGTCCGCGCCGCCATTGGCCGTGCCGCGACCAAACCAGCCTTCGTTGGCGCGCTTGAAGCCGCCGCCGAAGCCGTCCTGCCACCATTCGGCGCGGCCGTAGGCGGCCATCGCCGCGAAGGAAGCGCCTGTCAGCGCCGCGCTGCGCCGGCGCAGCTGCGCCGGGCTCGGGTCGCGCGTCGGCGACTCCGCCACCCCTCCAACATCAAGGCGCGCCTCTGGCTGCGGCGGCGCGGGCGTCTGGGCCCCGGCGCCCGGCGGAGCGAGCAGCGTGGCGATCAGCGCTATCCTCGTTCGCATCGCACCACCCCGATGGCCACGATGATCTCAGGTGACCAGGGCGCGGATCCAGTCCGGCAGCAGGATCGATTTCTGCTTCGGGAAGTCGACCCACACGCAGCGCGCGCCGCCTTCCGTGTAGACCACGCCCGGCTGGTCGGTGCGCTCGAGCGTCAGGTAGGTGTCGAAGCTGCTGCGGCCGGGGTTGGCCACATAGTGCCGCGCGACCACCTCGCCGGGGTACTCGAGCTGGCGGATGAAGTTGCAGAAGGCGTTGACGATCACCGGGCCTTCGCCCTGCGGGTCCGGCCGGCAGCCGATGCTGTCGAACCAGGCGATCCGCGCCGTCTCGAAGTAGCGGAAGTAGATGGTGTTGTTGACATGACCCATCGCATCCATGTCGCCCCAACGGATCGGGATCACCATCTCGTTGGTGAGCTTCTTCTGTTCGGGCAGATGGAAGCGCAGCATCGCGATGCTTCAGTTCCTGGCCACCCCGAGCTCGGCGTAGAGGCGCTCGACCAGCCCGCGCAGTTCCGCCAGTTCGGCCTGCAGCGCATCCTGCCGGGCCTTCAGCGCGGCGATCTCCCCTGCGGCGACGAACTCCTCGGCGCCCGCCGCGACCGGCAGCGTCGACACGTCGACCGGTCCGCACAGGAGGTGCGTCCAGCGCGGTTCGCGTGCGCCCGGAGCACGCGGCAGCCTGAGCGCCAGCGGCCCACCCTTCTCGTCCGGCCGCGCGGCCAGTTCGTCGAGAAAGGCCTCGACCGAGGAGACGTCGGCGAAGCGGTGCAGGCGGTCGCAGTTGGCGCGCAGTTCCGAACTGGTCTGCGGCCCGCGCAGCATCAGCACCGACAGCAGCGCCACCGACTGCGAGGGCAGCCCCATCGCGCGCCCCATGTTGTGCTCGTAGCGCGCCACGCGCGAGCCGCTGGTCTCGAACACCAGGCTCAGCGCACGCAACGCATCCACCGCACCCTGCACTTCCGACTCGGTGGCGTTGAGCACCGGGTCGCGTGCCGTCTTCTGGTTGCAACCCAGCGTCAGGGAGTTCAGCGACAGCGGGTAGCTGTCCGGCACGGTGTGGGCCTTTTCGACCAGCACGCCGAGCACGCGTGCCTCGAGCAGAGACAGTGGCCGCATCGCCGCACCCACCTCAGACCGCGAAGCCGTCGTCCGCCTGGATCACGGCGCCGTTGATGAAGTGGCTCTCGTTGGCCACCAGCATCATCAACACCGAGTCGAGGTCCTGGGGCTGGCCGACGCGCTTGCGCGGCAGCATGTCGATGAGCTTCCTGCCCTGCTCGGTCTGCCAGTGGTGGTGGTTGATCTCGGTGTCGATGTAGCCGGGACAGATGGCATTGACGTTGATGCCGAAGCGGCCCCACTCCAGCGCCATCGCACGCGTCATGTGAATGACCGCCGCCTTGCTCATGCAGTACACGCCAATTTGCCCGAGCACGCGCAGGCCGGCCATCGAGGCGATGTTGACGATGCGCCCGCCGGTGAAGGTGCCCGGCGCCGCGCCCTTGGCGCGCGCCAGCATGCGCTTGCCCACCTCCTGCGCCACGAAGAAGGCGCCCTTGGTGTTGGTATCGAAGACGAAGTCGTAGTCATCTTCCGTCACCTCGACCAGCTTCTGCGTGGTGCTCACGCCGGAGTTGTTGACGAGGATGTCGATCGTGCCCATCTCGGTCTCGGCATGGGCCACTGCCGCCTTGATGCTGTCGTGATCGGTGACGTCCAGCGTGACCACATGCGCGTCGCCACCGGCCGCCTCGATCTCGGCGCGCAGCGTCTTCAGCCGCTCCACGCGGCGGCTGGCGAGCACCACGGCGCAGCCGGACTTGGCGAGGGTCCTGGCGAATTGCGCGCCCAGGCCGCTGGACGCTCCGGTGACCAGGGCCACGCGGCCCGAGAGATCGATGCTGTAGGTCATGCGGACTCCATCGTCGTTCGTCGTTTGGCGGAGACGATAGCACGCGGTTTCGCTGATGCCGGCGTGTCGCGGCGGCGACTCCGAGCGCCGCGCCCAACGAAGCGAACGATCGTGCTTTTTTGCGTCGCCAGCCCGTAGAATCGCGCGCAGTCCCGACCTTCAGGAAGCCCGATGACACCCCAAGCGATCCTCGAACAATACGGCCCGCGCGAAGCGATGGAATACGACGTGGTCGTGGTCGGCGGCGGTCCCGCCGGCCTGGCCACGGCGATCCGCCTGAAGCAGCTGGCGGCGCTGGAAGGCGGCGAGGTCTCGGTGGTCGTGCTGGAGAAGGGTTCGGAGCCCGGCGCGCACATCCTCTCCGGAGCGATCATGGACCCGCGTGCGATCACCGAGCTGTTCCCGAAGTGGAGCGAGATGGACGCGCCGCTGAAGCAGGAAGTCACCGCCGACCGGTTCCTCTTCCTCGGCGAAACCGGCGCGAAGGCGACGCCCGAGTTCCTGCTGCCCGACTGCTTCAAGAACCACGGCAACTACATCGTCAGCCTGGGGGAGGTGGTGCGCTGGCTGGCCCGGCAGGCCGAGGCGCTGGGCGTGGAGATCTTCCCCGGCTTTGCCGCCGCCGAAGTTCTGTACAACGACGACGGCTCGGTGAAGGGTGTGGCCACCGGCAACATGGGCGTGGGCAAGGACGGTGCGCCGCACGACGGCTTCCAGATCGGCATGGAGCTGCATGCCAGGTACACGATCTTCGCGGAGGGCGCCCGCGGCCACCTCGGCAAGCAGCTGATCGAGCGCTTCAAGCTCGACGCCGGCCGCGACCCACAGAGCTACGGCATCGGCCTGAAGGAGCTGTGGGAGATCGACCCGGCCAGGCATCAGCCCGGCCTGGTCATCCACACCGCCGGCTGGCCGCTGGAGTCGGACACCTACGGGGGATCGTTCCTCTACCATGCGCAGGACAACAAGGTCGCGCTCGGCTTCGTCGTCGGCCTCGACTACGCGAACCCCTGGCTGAGTCCCTTCGAGGAGTTCCAGCGCTGGAAGACGCACCCCGAGATCCGCAAGTTCCTGGAGGGCGGAAAGCGCATCGGCTACGGCGCGCGCGCCATCACCGCCGGCGGCATCCTCAGCCTGCCGAAGACGGCGTTCAGGGGCGGTGCGCTGGTTGGCTGCGAGGCCGGCTACCTGAACGCCAGCCGCATCAAGGGCAGCCATGCGGCCATCAAGACAGGCATGCTGGCCGCGGAAGCTGCGCATGCAGCGCTGCGGGCCGGCCGCCAGCACGACGAGTTGAACGACTACCCGAAGGCGTTCGAAGAGAGCTGGCTGTTCGAGGAACTGGACCGGGCGCGCAACTTCAAGCAATGGTTCAAGAAGGGCCGCAACACCGCCACGCTGATGACCGGCATCGAGCAGTGGTTGCTGCCCAGGCTCGGTTTCAAGGCACCGCCGTGGACGCTGCACCGCGCGGCGGCGGACCACACCTATCTCAAGCCCGCCGCGGAGTGCCCGCAGATCGCCTACCCGAAGCCCGATGGCAAGCTGACCTTCGACCGCCTCAGCTCGGTGTTCATCAGCAACACCAACCATGAAGAGAACCAGCCCGCGCACCTGACGCTGCGCCGCGCCGAGGTTCCGGTCGCCACCAACCTGGCGAAGTACGCCGGGCCGGAGAGCCGCTACTGCCCGGCCGGCGTCTACGAATTCGTGAAGAGCGACGACGGCAGCGACCGGCTGCAGATCAACGCGCAGAACTGCGTGCACTGCAAGACCTGCGACATCAAGGACCCGACGCAGAACATCGTCTGGGTCACGCCCGAGGGCGGCGGCGGGCCCAACTACGCGGGCATGTAGCGGGCCTCAGCGCCGCGCGGCGTAGACCTGCGCGCCCGGCACGGCGAGCATCTGCTCGACCAGCTTGCTGCGTGCCTTGTCGCGCCAGTACGGATGCCCGAGGTCGATGACCATGAACGGGCACGGCAGCTCGATGTGCTCGCGCAGCTCGGTCCACCAGGTCAGCGTGTCCGGCTGACCCAGGCCGCGGGCGCGCTCGACGATGACGAGGCAGAAGCGCCAGCTTGCAGCCGCGCCCTCGATCTTGCGGATCACCCAGGCGCGGCCGGCGGCGCGCTCGCCTCGCAGCAGGTCCTGAAGCGCGCGCAGCGCGCGCCGGCTCAGGCCTGAAGGCTCGAACCGCCGAGGACCGTCGAACTGGTGCAGCGCCTCCATCGCCGCGGTGGCTTCCGCGTCGCGCTGGCGCAGCAGGTCGCGCCAGCTCGTCAGCTCTTCGAAGCGCTCGCGGCTCTCCAACCAGGCCTCTCGGCGCAGCGCCGCACTGTAGGCCCAGGGATGGTTGCCGGCCTGCGCGACGGCACGCAGCCACTCCGCGCCCTCCTCGCAGCGCGTCGAGTCCGGTTCGTCGACGAGCAGCATGCCGAGCTCGTAGCGGCCTGCCAGGTCGTCCGGCTGCTCTTGGATCAGGCGACGCAGCACCGACTCGTAGGCTGCGTCGCCCTCGAGCAGCCGCACGGCACGGGCCCACAGCAGGTGGTCGTCGGCAGGGATCGGTCCGGTGGCGCTCTCGCGCGCCAGTTCGTCGATCATGTGCCGCTGGCCGTTGGCATGTCGGTGGTGTTCGTTCCAGCCGCGTGCGACCTCGTCGCGCCAGCGCGCATCGAGGCGGCCGATCCAATCGCGCAGGCTCTCGCCGAGCAGTTCTTCGGCGGCCGATGACGCTGCCGGGGGGGGCAGGCCCGGCTTCACCTCGGCGAAGTCGAGCCGGTCGCGCAGCGAGGGGTGGGTGTCGTCCGGGTCCGGCAAGCGCTTCAGGGCGTCGTTCAGCCAGGTCTTCGCCTTGCTGTGCAGCAGGCTGGCCGGCACCGCCCGGCGCAGCTCGCGGTACGGGCTCTCCTGCGCGGGCGACGGCGTGGCGGCGGCGCGCTGCCATACCGCGGGCCAGAATTCCTCGTCGAGAAAGCGCGCCTGCACTTCGATGGCCTGCAGTCCTTCGGCGGACGGCCGCGCGCCGACGATGCGGTGCGCCGTGCGGTCGGCCGCGAACTCCTGCTGGCGCGACAGCACGAACGCGCGCGCATTGAAGCGCGGGAAGAAATGACGGAAGAAGAAGGCCAGCGCGAGATCCGCGACGTTGCCGCCCAGGCCGGCGCGGTCGCGCGCCTCGGCAAGCTTGAACCAGCTGCGGCGCGTGCGGTAGACCCACTGTCCCAGCTTGCCGTGCGCGCCGCGCAGATGGCCGAACTCGTGCGCGATCACCGCGGCGAGTTGCCGCGTGGACAGGCCCATCAGCAGCGGCAGACCGAGGATCAGATGATTGCGGTGCCAGCCGAGCAGACCCAGGCGAGGCTCCTGCCAGACCGCGGCGTTCAGCTCGCCATCGATCAGCACGCGGTCGGGCCGCGGCGCGCCGGTGCGCTGGCGCAGCTTCTCGATCAGCTCGAACAGGCGCGGCGCCTGCATTGCGGTGATGGGAATGCCACGTGGCGCCTCCGGTCGCATCCACAGCGCGCGCATCAGCGAGAGCAGCAAGGAGCCGCAACCCAGCACCAGCATCAGCTTCCAGCCCTGCACGCTGCCTTGCACCAGCTGCTGCACGCCCCAGATCAGCCCCCAGGCCGACGCCGCGAGCGCCAGCAGGATCGCGGCGAAGCCGAAGGCGGCCATCCGCGCGGTGGCCTTCGCAAATCGCTGCGGGTCGTCGCGGCTGTCGTGCTCGTAGGCCGCGACCAGGCTGCGGAAGGCCTGATCGTCCATCGTCGTTCTCGCTCCTGCCGGCAGTCTTGCCCAGAGTAACGGCAGTCGTGTTTCCGGCGAGCCTATCGTGTGTCAAGTCGTTCACACATTGGAACGATATGGATGAGCTGCACCGATACACTAGGGGGCATGTCGACGCTCAACCGCCGCCGCTTCGTGGCCGCACTCGCCGCCGTGCCCGCCATCGCCAAGGCGCGCAGCAGCGAGCCGCGCGTGCTGAACTTCAACCACCTGCACACCGGCGAGAAGCTCGAGGTCGAGTACTTCAACGCAGGCGTCTACCTGCCCGACGCACTCGACGCGGTGAACCGGCTGCTGCGCGATTTCCGCACTGGCGACGTCGCCTCGATCGATCCTTCGCTGCTCGATCTGCTGCATGCGCTGCGCCAGCGCACGGGCGCCGAGCGGCCGTTCCAGATCATCTCCGGCTACCGCTCGCCGCTGACCAACCGCGCGCTGCACGAGCGGAGCAGCGGCGTGGCGACGAAGAGCCTGCACATGAGCGGTCAGGCAATCGACATCCGCGTGGCCGACGTGCCGCTGCCGCAGCTGCGCGACGCCGCGCTCTCGCTGCGCCGCGGCGGGGTGGGCTTCTATCCGGGCTCGAACTTCGTGCACGTCGACACGGGGCGCGTGCGCGCCTGGTAGACCCGCGGATTCCGTTCAGCGTGCGCGGCCCCTGGCGAGCGCGCGCTCCAGCGCGGCGTCGTGTCCGTAGATGTCGTCGGCGAAGTGCAGCAGGCCGTCGTCGGGCGTCACCGCCGCGGTGATGTAGTACAGGATCACCGGCACCGGCGCGACCAGATTCACCTGCTGCGGCCTGTCCGCGTCCATCGCCGCGGCGATGCGTTCGGCCGTCCAGGCCGGCTGGTCCTTCAGCAGCCACTGCGCGAGCGCCGTCGGTTGTTCGACGCGCACGCAGCCATGGCTGAAGTCGCGCCGGCTGCGCGCGAACAGCGAGGTCGCCGGCGTGCCGTGCAGGTAGACGTTGTCGTCATTGGGGAAGATGAACTTCACCAGCCCGAGTGAGTTCTTCGGCCCCGGACGCTGACGCACGCGCAAGGCGCCGCTGCGCAAGGCGTCCAGGCTCTGCGCGGACAGTCCCACGGGCTTCGCGTCGTCGCCCTGGCCGCTCACCACTTCCATGTCGTGGCGCGCCAGCCAGCTTGAATCGCGCTCGACCGCGGGCAGCACCTCGTTGCGCAGGATGGAGCGCGGCACGTTCCAGTAGGGGCGGAAGATCAGATGCGTCATCTCGTCGGCGAACACCGGCGTGCTCGTGCGCATGGCACGGCCGACGATCACGCCCATGCTCAGCGTCGGCGCGGGCTCGGCTGCCCCGGCGTCCCAGGCCCAGAGACGGAACATCGGAATGTTGATGGCGACGAAGGGTCGGCCGCTGCGAAGCGGCAGCCAGCGCAGGCGCTCCATGGCGAGTTCGATCTGCCGCACACGCCGTGCCGGCGCGACATTCAGCGCCGCGAACGTCGAGCGGCCCACCACACCGTCGACCTCCAGGCCGTGGCGAGCCTGGAAGCGCCGCACCGCCTCGGCGAGCGCTTGGTCGTAGTGCGTGGACGAGACGGCCACATCCGCGCCCAGGTCGCCGAAGGCCAGCAGACGCTCGCGCAGCGCGGCCGTGCCGGCATAGGGCTCGCCAGGCACGAGCTTCTTCGCCACCGGCGGCAAGGCGGCGAAGGCCGGACCCGCGGCGAGGCCCCGATAGCGGGCGAGCGCCTCGCGCAATTGGCGGTATTGCGCCAGCGGCGGCGCCATCTCCCCCACCACTGGCTGCAGCCGGCCGGCGTCGACGGCGGCCTGCAGCCGCGCGGCAATGTCCTGCTCGGTGCGGGCGCCGTTGTCGACACGGAAGCCCAGGTCCTTCGACCGGACCCGGCCGAGGCGGAGGTGGCGGAGATAACGCAGGAAGGTGTCCTGCAAGGCCGCGTCGCCGTCGGCCGCAGAGACGACGTAGTCCGCCGGGTCCAGGCCATCGGCCGCCGCCGCCGCGAGGATTGCCGCCGCCTCGCGGCCCAGCGACGAGGCTTGCCCGTTTGCATCGAACCAGCGCAGACGCGGCTCGGCGGCCCCGGCGGCGCCGACGAGCAGGACCGTCAGCGCGAGCAGCGTGCACCGTGCCCGGGCAGCGATGCTCATCCCTGCGTGCTGCCCCAATTCGGCGGTCGCTTGTCAATGAAGGCCTGCACGCCCTCCAGCGCGCAGTCGTCCATCATGTTGCAGGCCATGGTCTGGCCGGCGTCGTCGTAGGCGGCGGCAATGCCCTTTTCCAACTGGCGGTAGAACAGCGACTTGCCCATCGCCAGCGCCACGCGCGGCTTGGCGACGATCGCCGCGACCAGCGACTCCACCGCCTCGTCGAGCTGCTCCGGCGCGGCCACGCGGTTCACCAGACCCTTGGTCATCGCCTCGTCGGCCGAGATGAAGCCGCCGGTGACGAGCATCTCGAAGGCAGCCTTGCGCGACAGGTTGCGCGACAGCGCCACGCTCGGGGTCGAGCAGAACAGACCGAGGTTGACGCCGCTGACGGCGAACTTCGCGTCGCGGCTGGCCACCGCCAGGTCGCACATGGCGACGAGCTGGCAGCCCGCCGCGGTGGCGATGCCGTGCACGCGCGCGATCACCGGCACGGGCAGCCGCTGCACCGCCAGCATCACCTGCGTGCATTGCGCGAACAGCTTCTGGTAGTAGTCCAGCGAGGGCTCGGCGCGCATCTCCTTCAGGTCGTGGCCGGCGCAGAAGGCCTTGCCGGCGCCGCCGAGCACCACGGCGCGCGCCTTCTCGTCCTGGGCGATGGCGTCGAGTTCCGCCTGCAATGCGGCAAGCATCCCCTCGGAGAGCGAATTGAAAGCGTTCGGGCGGTTCAGCGTCAGCCGCACGACGCCGCGCGCGTCGGTCTCGCGCAGCACGAGCTGTTCGTGGATGTTCATGACCTGGTCCTCATTCGATGGCGGAGGCGCTCTTTGCGCGTTCGCGCAACTGGAACTTCTGGATCTTGCCGGTCGAGGTCTTGGGGATCGCCTCGAAGCGGATCTCCCTCGGCACCTTGTAGCCGGCCAGCAAGCCCTTGCAGTGCGCGATCAGATCTTCGGCCGAGACGTCCGCCCCGGGCTTGATCTCGATGAAAGCCAGCGGCGTCTCGCCCCACTTCTCGTGCGGCTTGGCAACGACCGCACAGGCCAGCACCGCCGGGTGACGGTACAGCGCGTCCTCCACCTCGATCGAGCTGATGTTCTCGCCGCCAGAGATGATGATGTCCTTGCTGCGGTCCTTGATCTTCACGTAGCGATCGGGCTCCATCACCGCCAGGTCGCCGGTGTGGAACCAGCCGCCCTCGAAGGCCTTGGCGGTGGAAGCCGGGTTCTTCAGGTAGCCCTTCATCACGATGTTGCCGCGGAACATGATCTCGCCCATGGTCTGGCCGTCGGCGGGTGTCTCGCGCATCGTCTGCGCATCCATCACCGTCATGCCCTCCTGCAGCACGTAGCGCACGCCCTGGCGGCCGTTCAGCCGTGTCTGTTCGGACAGGCTCTCCTGAGCCCATCGATCACGTTTGACCGCCACCGCCGCCGGCCCGTAGACCTCGGTGAGGCCATAGACGTGGGTGATGTCGAAGCCGATCTTCGCCATGCCTTCGATCATCGACGCCGGCGGCGCGGCGCCGGCGACCATGCCGCGCACCTTCTGGCGAATGCCGGCGCGCAGTTCCTCCGGCGCCGCGATGATGAGGTTGTGCACGATCGGCGCAGCGCAGTAGTGATCGGCTCCGTGCTCGCGCATCGCGGTCAGGATCGCCGGCGCCTCGACACGGCGCAGGCAGACATGCACGCCGCCGAGCATGGCCACCGTCCAGGGGAAGCACCAGCCATTGCAGTGGAACATCGGCAGCGTCCACAGGTAGATCGGGAAGTGCGGCATGGTCCAGGTGGCCGCGTTGCACACCGCGTTGAGGTAAGCCCCGCGGTGGTGCGTGACCACGCCCTTCGGGTCGCCGGTGGTGCCCGAGGTGTAGCTCACCGCGATCGCATCCCATTCGTCGGACGGGCCTTCGAGCCTGGCAAGCGGCTCGTGCGCGGCGAGCAGCGCCTCGTACTCGTGCGTCCCGAGGCGCTCGCCGGGGCCGGTGTACTCGCTGTCGCAGACGTCGATGACGACGGGGCTGCGACCATGCTCCGCCTTCAGCAGGCGCAGCGCTTCGCCCATCACCGGCGCGAACTCTCGGTCGGTGATCACCACCGCAGCCTCGCAGTGGTTCATCTGCCAGGCCAGCAGCGGCGCGTCGAGCCGCGTGTTCAGCGTGTTGATGACAGCGTTCAGCGCGGGGACCGCGTAGTGCGCCTCGACCATCTCCGGCGTGTTGGGCAGCATCGTCGTCACCGTCGTGCCGCGCCCCACGCCGAGCGCACGCAGGGCCGCGGCCAGCCGCGCCGAACGCTCGCGCAAGGTGCGCCAGTCGCAACGGCGCGCGCCGTGGATCACCGCCGGCAGATCGCCGAAGACCTCGGCGCTGCGCTCGACGAAGCTCACCGGCGAGAGCGCCGCGTAATTGGCCGGATTCCTCTCGAGATGCTGGTCATAGATGCTGGTCATCGCCGTCTCCTGCCGGTTCCTTTTTCATTCTCGCACCGTGCCATTCGAGCCGACCGGCCGAAATGAAACACTTGACTCATGTATGTGATGATGAAACACTTGTTCGTATCTCATCGCCGCAGGCCCAGCGCGCTCCCATGCCCATCGCGTCGCTCTCCCAGCTGATCGACCGGCGCTTCGACGAGCTCAGCCCGGAGCTGCAACGCGCGGCACGCTGGCTGCAGCGCCACGAGGCGACGATCGCGCTGCACTCGATGCGCAGTTCGGCGCGCCAGGCCGGGGTCAGCCCGGCGACGATGACGCGGCTCTCGCAGCGCCTCGGTTTCGAGGGGTTCGAGGCGCTGCGGCAACCGGCGCGGCGGCAGCTCGCGGCCCAGGCGCAGGTTGCGCCGGCCGCCTACGCCGAGCGTGCACGCGCCCAGCAGCGCAAGGGCGCCGCCGCGCAGGAGCGACTCGATGCGCTCAACGCCGCGCAGCAGGCCGACGCCGCCTCGGTGGTCGCGCGCAACACTGCCGACGCGATCGACGCCGCCGCCGACGCGCTGCTGCAAGCGCCGCGGGTGTTCTTCCTCGGACTGCGCGTGTGCCACGGTCTGGCCTACCACCTGCACTATGGCTGGGGCCTGCTGAAGGCCAACGGCACGCTGATGAACGACCTCGGCGGCACGCTGGCCGATCAGGCCCTGCAGATCGGCCGCGGCGACCTGCTGGTGGCGATCAGCCAGGCGCCCTACACACGACGCAGCGTCGAGACGGTGGCGCTGGCGCGTCGCCAAGGCGCGCTGGTGCTCGCGCTGACCGACAGCCCGCTCGCGCCGATCGCGCGCGGTGCGCAGCACGTGCTGTTGTTCGACACCGCCTCGCCGTCGTTCTTCCATTCCCTCACCGGTGCGCAGGCGTTGATGGAGTCGCTGCTCGCCGAGGCCGCCGCACGCGGCGGCGACGCGGTGCTGCAGCGGCTGCAGCGCATGCAACAGCACCTGCACGCTACGCGCGCCTACTGGGAGCGCCCCTCGCACACGGCAATCCGATGAACGAAGCCCCTTCCCTTCCAGACAGCCGCGTCATGCACCGCCAGCTGCGCCATGGCCTGCCGGTGGCCACGGCCGGTGCCGGGGTCATCCTCACCGACGCCACCGGCAAGCGCTACATCGACGCCTCGGGCGGCGCCGCGGTGTCGTGCCTCGGGCATGGCCATCCGGACGTGCTGGCGGCGATGCATGCGCAGATCGATCGCCTGGCCTACGCGCACACCAGCTTCTTCACCACCGAGGTGGCCGAGCGGCTCGCCGACACGCTGGTCGCCCATGCGCCGGCCGGCATCAGCCACGCCTACTTCGTGTCCGGCGGCTCCGAGGCCGTCGAGGCGGCGCTGAAGATGGCGCGCCAGTACTTCGTCGAGGTCGGCCAGCCGCAGCGCCAGCACTTCATCGCGCGGCGACAGAGCTATCACGGCAACACCCTGGGCGCGCTGGCGGTCGGCGGCAACGAGTGGCGGCGCCGCCAGTTCGCGCCGCTGCTGATCCCGGTGACCCATGTCTCGCCGTGCTACGAGTACCGCGACCGCGCTCCCGGCGAGTCCGCCGAGCAGTATGGCCAGCGCCTCGTGCGCGAGTTGTCCGGGGCCATCGAACGGCTCGGGGGCGAGCGCGTCATCGCCTTCGTCGCCGAGACGGTGGTCGGCGCCACGGCCGGCGCCCTGACGCCGGTGCCCGGTTATCTGCGCGGGGTGCGCGAGCTCTGCGACCGCCACGGCATCCTGCTCATCCTCGACGAGGTGATGTGCGGCATGGGACGCACCGGCACGTTGCATGCCTGCGAGCAGGAGGACGTGGTCCCCGACCTGATGACGATCGCCAAGGGCCTGGGCGGCGGCTACCAGCCGATCGGCGCCGTGCTCGCGCAGGAGCGCATCGTGCTCAGCCTCGCGCAGGGCAGTGGCCTGTTCCAGCATGGCCACACCTACATCGGACACCCGGTGGCCTGCGCAGCGGCGCTGGCGGTGCAGCAGGTGATCGAGCGCGACCACCTGCTCGAGGCGGTGCGGCGGCAGGGGCAGCAACTGCACGACCGCCTGCGCACCGCGTTCGGCGAGCATCCGCACGTCGGCGACATCCGTGGCCGAGGGCTGTTCTGGGGCGTCGAACTGGTCGCCGACCGTGCCGACAAGCGCCCCTTCGACCCCTCGGTCCGGCTTCATGCGGCCGTCCGCGCGCGGGCCATGGCCGAGGGCCTGATGGTCTATCCGATGGGCGGCACCATCGACGGACGCCTCGGCGATCACGTGTTGCTCGCCCCGCCTTTCATCGTCAGCGACGACGAGCTCGAGCAGATCGTCGGGAGGCTGAGGCGCGCCATCGACCTGGCCATCGCCGAGGTGGTGCACGCAAATTGCTAGCCACCCGGGGCAATCCCGCTCGCGCCCGGTCCGCCGTTGCGCGTATGGTGGGCGCCGGAGTCGTGCGCGTGGCGCACGCATCTCGCTCTTGCCTGCCTCACGAGGGCAGGCGTTCCACGCAACCCGCCCATCGGAGTTAACGATGAACAAGACCCCCCTCTCCCGCCGCCTGGCCCTGGCCGCCGCCGTCGCCCTGACCGTCGCCCTGCCCGCCGCGCCCGCGCTGGCCCAGCAGAAGTTCATCACCATCGGCACCGGCGGCGTCACCGGCGTCTACTACGCCGCCGGCGGCGCGATCTGCCGACTGATGAACAAGGACCGCGCCCGGCACGGCATCCGCTGCTCGGTCGAGTCGACCGGCGGCTCGGTGTTCAACATCAACACCATCAAGGCCGGCGAGCTCGACTTCGGCGTCACGCAGTCGGACTGGCAGTACCACGCCGCCAAGGGCACCAAGGTGTTCGAGAAGGACGGCGCCGTGCAGGACCTGCGCGCCGTGTTCTCGGTGCACCCCGAGCCTTTCACCGTGCTGGCGCGCAAGGAAGCCAACATCGCCAAGTTCGAGGACCTGAAGGGCAAGCGCTTCAACGTCGGCAACCCCGGCTCGGGCACGCGCGCCTCCATGGAGGAACTGCTCGGCGCGGTGGGCTGGAAGCTCGGTGACTTCTCGCTCGCCTCGGAGCTGAAGGCCGACGAGCACGGCGCCGCACTGTGCGACAACAAGATCGACGGCTTTTTCTACGGCGTCGGCCATCCCTCGGCGAACATCCAGGATCCGATCACCACCTGCGGCGCGAAGCTGGTGCCGCTGACCGGTCCGGCGGTCGACAAGCTGGTCGCGGGCGCGCCCTACTACGCCAAGGTCGACATCCCCGGCGGCTTGTACGCCGGCCACCCGAACCCGACGCCGACCTACGGCGTGCTGGCCACCTTCGTGACCTCGGCCAAGGTGCCGGACGCGACGGTGTACGAGCTGGTCAAGGCGGTGTTCGAGAACTTCGACGAGTTCAAGAAGCTGCACCCCGCGTTCGCCAACCTCGATCCGAAGCGCATGGTCAAGGACGGCAACTCGGCGCCGATGCATCCGGGCGCGGTCAAGTACTACAAGGAGAAGGGCTGGCTCTGAGCGGCGGTTGATCCGCGAAGGACGAGCCGCACGCGCCGCGCGCGTGCGGCCTCTGGCTTGGCGCCGATCGGCGTTCGGGAGGATCCGATGTTCGGCAAGAAGAAGTCGGCTGCGGCCGAGATCGACGTCAACCAGCTGGTCGCGGAAAGCGACGCCGGAGGCCGCAACCCCGGCCCGCTGGTCAGCCGACTGATCCTCGCGCTGTGCCTGGGCTGGAGCCTGTTCCAGCTCTGGATCGCCTCGCCGCTGCCGTTCGCGCTCGGCATCGGCGTGTTCAACGACACGCAGTCTCGTGCTATCCACCTGGCCTTCGCGATCCTGCTCGCGTTCCTGGCCTACCCGGCGTTCAGCCGCTCGCCGCGGGACCGCGTGCCGCTGACCGACTGGGTGTTCGCCATCGTCGGCGCCGCCTGCGCGAGCTACCTGTTCATCTTCTACCGGGAGCTCTCGACGCGCCCCGGCCAGCCGATCACGCAGGACCTCGTCGTCGGCGTGGTCGGCATCGTCCTGCTGCTCGAGGCGACGCGGCGTGCGCTCGGCCTGCCGATGGTGATCGTCGCGCTGGTGTTCCTCCTCTACACCTTCGCCGGGCCCCACATGCCCGACCTGATCGCGCACAAGGGCGCCTCGCTGTCGCGCGCGATGTCGCACCAGTGGCTGACCACCGAAGGCGTGTTCGGCGTCGCGCTGGGCGTGTCCAGCGGCTTCATCTTCCTGTTCGTGCTGTTCGGCTCGCTGCTCGACAAGGCCGGCGCGGGCAACTACTTCATCCAGTCGGCCTTCGCGCTGCTCGGGCACATGCGCGGCGGGCCGGCGAAGGCCGCCGTCGTCTCGTCGGCGGCCACCGGCATCATCTCCGGCTCGTCGATTGCCAACGTCGTGACCACCGGCACCTTCACGATCCCGCTGATGAAGCGCGTCGGCTACCGGCCCGACCAGGCCGGTGCGGTCGAGGTCTCCAGTTCGGTGAACGGCCAGCTGATGCCGCCGGTGATGGGCGCGGCGGCCTTCCTGATGGTCGAGTACGTCGGCATTCCCTACACGCAGGTGATCAAACACGCCTTCCTGCCGGCCATCATCTCGTACATCGCCCTCTTCTACATCGTCCACCTGGAGGCGCTGAAGTCCAACCTGGTGGGCCTGCCGCGCCGCTCGCAAGCCGGTCCGCTGCAGCGCCTGCTGTCCTTCGGCCTCACAGTCAGCGGCTTCGTGGTGCTGGCCGGCGCGGTCTACTACGGCATTGGCTGGATCAAGCAGGCCGCCGGCGCGGCGGCGATCTGGATCATCGGGGTCGGTGTGCTGGCCTCGTACATCGGGCTGCTCTGGGTCGGCGCGCGCCAGCCCGAGCTCAAGCTCGACGACCCCGACGCACCGGTATTCGAGCTGCCGGAGACGGCACCGACGCTCCAGTCCGGCCTGCACTACCTGCTGTCGGTGGTGGTGCTGATCTGGTGCCTGATGATCGAGCAGATGTCGCCCGCGCTGTCGGCGTTCTGGGCGACGGTGTTCATGATCTTCGTGATGCTGACGCAGCGCCCGCTGATCTCCGCGCTGCGTGGCCGCGGCGATTACGGCGCGGCGCTGCGCCAGGGATTCGCTGACCTCATCGGCGGCCTGGAGGCCGGTGCGCGCAACATGATCGGCATCGGCGTGGCCACCGCGGCCGCCGGCATCATCGTCGGCACCGTGTCCCTGACCGGCATCGGGCTGGTGATGACCGAGGTCGTCGAACTGCTGTCGGGCGGCAACCTGATGCTGATGCTGGTGCTGGTGGCCTTCATCAGCCTGGTGCTCGGCATGGGACTGCCGACCACCGCCAACTACATCGTCGTCTCGACGCTGATGGCGCCCGTCGTCGTGGAGCTCGGCGCGCAGAGCGGACTGCTCGTGCCGCTGATCGCGGTGCACCTGTTCGTCTTCTACTTCGGGCTGATGGCCGACGTCACGCCGCCGGTGGGTCTGGCCTCGTTCGCCGCTGCCGCGATCGCGCGCACCGACCCGATCAAGACGGGGGTCACCGCGTTCTTCTACAGCCTGCGCACCGCGATCCTGCCGTTCCTCTTCATCTTCAACACGCAGCTGCTGATGATCGGCGTCGACAGCACCTGGCACCTGCTGCTGACGATGGTCAGCGCCACCGTGGCGATGCTGGTGTTCGCGGCAGCCACTCAAGGCCACTTCCTGGTGCGCTCGCGAGCCTGGGAGACGGCGGCGCTGCTGCTGGTCACCTTCACGCTGTTCCGCCCCGGCTTCTGGTGGGACATGGTGTACCCGCCCTACGAGGAGATTCCTGCTGCTCAGCTGATGAAGCGCGTCGAGGAAGCGCCGGCCGGAGCCAGCAAGCGCATCTGGGTGGAGGGCACCAACCTCGATGGCAAGGACATCCGCAAGGGCGTGCTGCTGCCGCTGGGGGACGCCGGGCCGGGCCGCGACCGCCTGCGCAAGATCGGCCTGACGGTCGTGCCGCTGGGCGACGAGATGCAGATCGCGCAGGTGCAGTTCGGCTCGCGTGCCGAGAAACTGGGGCTGGAACAGGGCTTCAAGGTCACCAGCATCGAGATGCCGGCACCGCGGCCGGCCAAGGAATGGATGTTCCTGCCCGCGCTGCTGCTGCTGGCGCTGGTGATGGGCGCGCAGCGGGCTCGCCGGCGTCTCTCGCAAGGCGGCGCGCCGGCGCCGGCCTGAGCCGCGGTCACGCGCGCGCGGCCGCGAGCGCCTGGTCGATGTCCCAGAGGATGTCGTCGATGTGCTCCAGCCCGACCGACATGCGGATCATGTCGGGCAGCACGCCGGCGGCGAGTTGCTGCGACGCGTCGAGCTGGCGGTGCGTGGTCGATGCCGGGTGAATGATCAGCGTGCGCGTGTCACCGATGTTGGCGAGGTGACTCATGAACTGGGCCGACTCGATGAAGCGCACGCCCGCCCCCATGCCACCCTTCACGCCGAAAGCGAGCAGACCCGACGCCCCGCGCATCTGCCGCTGCACCAGCGCGTGCTGCGGGTGGTCGGCCAGGCCCGGGTAGTTCACCCAGTTCACCTGCGGATGCGCGCGCAGGAACTCCGCCACGCGCGTGGCGTTCGTACAGTGCCGCTCCATGCGCAGCGGCAAGGTCTCGACGCCTTGCAGGATCTGCCAGGCGCTCGTCGGCGCCAGCGCCGCGCCGTAGACGCGCAGCGTCTCCATGCGCGCGCGCATCGTGAAGCCGAAGTCGCCGAAGGTCTCGTAGAACTTCACGCCGTGGTAGCCCGGCGAGGGCTCGGTCATGCCCGGGAACTTGCCGTTGTCCCAGGGGAACTTGCCACTCTCCACGATCACGCCGGCCAGCGTGGTGCCATGGCCGCCGAGGTACTTGGTGGCCGAGTGCACGACGATGTCGGCACCATGGCGGATCGGCTGGCACAGGAACGGCGACGGCACGGTGTTGTCGATCACCAGCGGGATGCCGTGTGCATGGGCCACCTCGGCCACCGCGGCGATGTCCAGCACGACCAGGCTGGGATTGCCCAGGCTCTCGGCGAAGATCGCACGCGTGTTCGGCCGGATCGCCGCGGCGAATGCCTCGGGTTTCGTCGCATCGACGAACGTGGTCTCGATGCCGAACTTCTTCAGGTTCACGGCCAGCATGGTCACCGTGCCGCCGTAGAGCGCACCGGCCGCCACCACGTGGTCGCCCTGCTGCAGCAGGGTCATGAGCGCCATCGCCTCGGCCGCCATGCCGCTGGACGAGGCGACGGCGGCGCGC
Source organism: uncultured Piscinibacter sp. (assembly GCF_937952055.1). Classification (GTDB taxonomy): domain Bacteria; phylum Pseudomonadota; class Gammaproteobacteria; order Burkholderiales; family Burkholderiaceae_C; genus Piscinibacter. The sequence goes on along the minus strand of NZ_CALFYO010000008.1, from coordinate 126,939 downwards.
CCCCCCTCGAGCGCAGCGACACGCTCCTCCAGCGCCGCCACCGTCGGATTCGACAGGCGCGAGTAGACGTTGCCGAAGGTCTGCAGGTTGAAGAGGGACGCCGCATGGTCGGCGCTGTCGAACACGAAGCTGGTGGTCTGGTAGATGGGCAGCGCGCGGGCGCCGGTGGCGGCGTCGGGGATCTGTCCGGCGTGGATGGCCAGCGTCTCGGGCATGAATACGTGGTCGGCCATGGTGTTGCGCTTCAGACGACGGGACGGCGCGCCGAGATCACGCGGGTGTTGACGCCGGCCCAGTTCAACCCGCCGAACAGGCGGGCGTGCTCGATCTTCACGCAGCGGTCCATCACCGACGCGAGGCCCGCCTCGCGCGCGATCGCGTCGGCCTCGAGGCTCTTCACGCCGATCTGCTGCCAGAGGCACCTGGCGCCGATCGCGACCGCCGAGCGCGAGATCAGCGGCACGTCTTCCGCCCTGCGGAACACGTCGACCAGGTCGACCGGGAACGGCACCGCCTCCAGGCTCGGGTAGCACGGCTCGCCCAGCACCTCGGTGTAGCGCGGGTTGACCGGAACGATGCGGTAGCCATGCTCCTGCAGGTACTTGGCGGCAAAGTAGCTCGGGCGGTGCCACTCGGCCGAAAGCCCGACCACCGCCACGGTCCGGCAGTCGTTCAGGATGCGGCGCAGTTCGGAGATCGTGTCGGCCATGGGGAAACGATAACCGATCGCCCCGGGCGTGAAGGGTTCACGCGGCGCCCGGTTTTTCCCTCAGTTTTCCGCCGGTGCAGCCGACAACCCAGCGGTGAAGCGCGTCTCGCTCCAGGCCCTGCTCGCCGCCCTGTGGTTCGCGCTGCACCCCGCGGCCGGCGCGGCCACGCTGCTCCCGCCCAGCATGCTCGTGATCGACGAGCGCATCAACGACGACCCGCGCGCCGCGATCGAGCAGGCCCGCGTCCAGCTTGGGGCAGCCAGCGCGCCGGTCGATCGTTTCTGGGCCCTGCTCGCGCTGGCGCGGGCGCAGAACACACTCGAACTGCAGGCGCAAGCCGAGCAGACGCTCGAGGAGGCCGACGCCGCGCTGGCCGGCGCACCTCAGGCCATGACAGGCCATCGGGCCTGGCTGGCGGCGGCCCGGCTGCTGATCGGATGGTCGTCGCAGGAACCGCGCGAGGCACGCCGGCAGATGGATGCACTGGCGCGGCAGGTGACGGCGCTGGACGACACCATGCTCGCCTGCGAGCTGAAACAGATCGACCTCGGCATGCCGATCGACATCGACAGCCTCGACGAAGCCTGGCTCACCGCGGAGGCGGTCGAACGATGCGGTCGCGAGCTGGGCCTGCCCGGCGTCGAGGTCGGGGCACTGATCTCCATGGGCACCATTGCCGGCCGCGGGCGCGCCCGCACTCAGGCGGACACCGACAGCCATTATCGAGCGCGCACTGAGGGCCCTGGCCGACCGGCCGGCCCGCTTTGTCCGCAGCATCGTGCTGTGGGAGCGCGGCAACGCCATGCGCCACGCCAGGCGCTGGGAGGAAACCGCGCAGTTCTTCGGCCAGGCTCGAGAGCTGTCGCGCAGCATCGACGACCGGGCCGGCATCGCCGCCGCCGACATCGGCGTGGCCGAGTTGCAGATTCGACTCAAGCAACCGGCACAGGCTCTGCCACTGCTGGACGAGGCACGCCGGCTGCTCGAAGGCACCGATGAGGGCTACCGGCTCTTCTCGGTCGCCGAACACAGCGTCTCCGCGCTGGCTGCGCTGCGCCGCCCGGAAGTCATCGCCGCGATCGGGCGCGCCCGACGCTGGGACACCCCCGCCGTGCCGGCCGCGGCCCGCGCGCGCATGGCCCGCGCCATGGCCGCCGGCTATGCCTCGCAGGGGCGCTACGCGGAGGCCTACGCAGAGACGCAGCGTGCCGAGTCCTTCCAGGACGAAGGCCGCGGTTTCGCATCGGACGTGCAGACCCTGCGCCTGCAGGCCCGCTACGCGGCCGCCCAGCGCGACGCCGAGAATGCCGAACTGCGCCACCGCAGCGAGACCGCCCGGCTGGCGCTGCAGGCCGAGGCGGCCACGCAGCGAGCGTTGTGGTTGGCACTGGCGGCATTGGTGCTGGTGGCGCTGACCGCCCTCGGCGTGGCCTGGCGCGCGTTCGCGCGCCGTCGTGCGCTGGCTGATCTCGCGCTTCGCGACGAGCTGACCGGGGCACCCAATCGCCGTGCGGTCACCGCCTACGCGCAGGCACAGTGCGAGCAGGCACAACGGCTCGGCGTGCCACCGGCGCTGGCACTGATCGACCTCGACCACTTCAAGCACGTCAACGACTCACGAGGCCATGCCATCGGCGACGCCGTGCTGCGTGCGCTGGCGACCGCCGCCCGAGAGGTCCTTCGCGGACAGGACCGGTTCGGCCGCTGGGGCGGCGAGGAATGGCTACTGGTGATGCCCGGTACCGCGGCCGATGAGGTGCCGGCGGTGTTCGCCCGCCTGCGCCAGCGCTTTGCGGCAACGTCGGTCGGCGGCGTCGAGGGCGCACACGGCTGCACCTTCTCGATGGGCGCCGCCGTGCTGACGCCGCAGACCGGGTCGCTCGACGCATTGCTCGCCGACTGCGACCGGCAGCTCTACCGCGCCAAGCAGGAGGGCCGCGACCGGCTGTGCTTCGTGCGCTCATGAAGAACGGGCCCGCGGCAGCTGCCGCGGGCCCGTTCTGCTCACACGTCGCTCGAACTCAGGCGTGCTTCTTGTCGAAGAACTGCTCGTCCTCGGTCGAACCCTTCAGCGCGGCCGTCGAGGCCTGCGCCTCGATGGTCGTCGTCACCGCGTCGAAGTAGCCGGTGCCGACCTCGCGCTGGTGCTTCACCGCAGTGAAGCCACGCTCGGCGGCGGCGAACTCCTTCTCCTGCAGCTCGACGAAGGCGCTCATGTTGTTGCGCGCATAGCCGTAGGCCAGGTCGAACATCGAGTAGTTCAGGCTGTGGAAGCCGGCCAGCGTGATGAACTGGAACTTGTAACCCATCGCGCCGAGCTCGCGCTGGAACTTGGCGATCGTCGCGTCGTCGAGGTTCTTCTTCCAGTTGAACGACGGCGAGCAGTTGTAGGCCAGCAGCTTGCCCGGGAACTTGGCGTGGATCGCGTCGGCGAAAGCCTTGGCGAACGCCAGGTCGGGCTTGCCGGTCTCGCACCAGATCAGGTCGGCGTACTCGGCATAGGCGAGGCCGCGGCTGATCGACTGCTCCAGGCCGTTGCGGGTCTTGAAGAAGCCCTCGACGGTGCGCTCGCCGGTCATGAACGGCTTGTCGTTGTCGTCGACATCGCTGGTGACCAGGTCGGCCGCTTCCGCGTCGGTGCGCGCCAGCAGGATGGTCGGGGTGCCCATCACGTCGGCCGCCAGGCGCGCGGCCACCAGCTTGGCGACCGCTTCGCGCGTCGGCACCAGCACCTTGCCGCCCATGTGGCCGCACTTCTTCACCGAGGCGAGTTGGTCCTCGAAGTGCACGCCGGCGGCGCCGGCGTCGATCATGGACTTCATCAGCTCGAAGGCGTTGAGCACGCCGCCGAAGCCGGCTTCCGCGTCGGCAACGATGGGCGCGAAGTAGTCGATGTCGTTCTTGCCTTCACTCCACTGGATCTCGTCGGCACGCTTGAAAGTGGCGTTGATGCGCTTGACGACCTTCGGCACCGAGTCCACCGCGTACAGCGACTGGTCGGGGTACATCTCGCCGTTGCTGTTGGCGTCGCCGGCGACCTGCCAGCCCGACAGGTAGATGGCCTTCAGGCCGGCCTTGACCTGCTGCATGGCCTGGTTGCCGGTCAGCGCGCCGAGCGAGTTGACGAACGGCTCGGTGTTGATCAGCTTCCACAGCTTCTCGGCACCGCGCTTGGCCAGCGTGTGCTCGATCTGCAGCGAGCCGCGCAGGCGCACCACGTCGGCGGCGCTGTAGCCGCGCTTGATGCCCTTCCAGCGCGGGTTCTCGGCCCAATCCTTCTCGAGGGCGGCGATTTGCTGTTCGCGGGTCAGATTCGTCATGGGGACCTCCGTGAATGATGTGAAGACAGGGACTGAAAACGAAATCTCTGGCCTCAAGAGTAGTCCCGCTCGTGCGCCGTGAGAAGACTTATGTCTTATAGAAGACTAAAAATGTTATCTTTATTAATCAATAACTTAGGAACATCAAACCGGGATGCGAAATAGCGTTCTCCACGATGAGAAAGATTGCGGCGCTGCAGCATCCGTCTTTTCCGCAATTCGAAAAGACCATCCCGCAACGTGAAATACTGTCAGGCGCCCAGCCAGCGCGCATACAGCCGATCCGCCAGCGCCTGCTGCGCGGCAAGTGCTTCGGCCGCCTGGGCACGCATGGCCTCGCCGCCCTGCACCGTCGGGCAGGTCTTCTGCAGCCGCAGGTAGGCGCGATCGCGCGACGCGGACCACAGCGCCAGCTTGTGCGCGTCGACTTCCACGTGGAACTGCATGCCGAGGTGGCGGCCGACCGCGAAGGCCTGATGGGCGCAGGCCTCGCTGCCGGCCAGCGGCACCGCGCCCTGCGGCAGCTCGAATGCCTCGTGGTGCCACTGGAACACGGTCAGCTCTGTCGCGCCGCCGAACCACGCCGTCGCCTCACGATGTGCGAGCACGCGCATCGTCTGCCAGCCGATCTCCGGTGCCGCAGCATCGACGACGCGAGCGCCGAGGGCCTTGGCCATCAGCTGCCCGCCCAGGCAATGGCCGATCACCGGTCGGTCGCCGGCCATGCTCTCGCGGATCAGCGCTTCGGCACGGCGCAGCGACGGCAGATCGTCGTTGGCACTCATCTCGCCGCCGAGCACCGCGAGCGCCCCATGCGCATCCATCGAGGACGGAAAGTCCTGCCCCGCCGCCGTGTTGAACACCTCGAAGGGCACGCCCCGCCGTTGCAGCCAGGTGGCCAGGTAGCCCGGCCCGTCGCCGTCCATGTGCTGCAGCACCAGCACAGGCTTCATGCACGCACCGCCACGATGAACTCGCCCAGCGCCTGCGCCAGCGGCTCGACGTCGACGGGCTGCGTGTCGGGCGCGACGAGCAGCATGTTGTGGAAGGGTGTGATGAGGATGCCGCGATTGAGCAGCCACAGGTGCAGGCAGCGCTCCAGTTCGTCGTCCATCGCTGCCCGCGCTTGCGCGCCGGTCTGTGGCGGCCGCACGCAGAACTGCAGCTCCATGCGTGCGCCGAGCCGCGTCACCGACCACGGCGCACCGGCACCGGCAATGACTTCGCGCAGCCGCGCCTCGAGGATCGAGGCCGTGGCCAGCATCTCGGCATAGGCGTGCGGCGTCATCACCTCGGCGAGATGGGCGCGCAAGGCCGCCATGGCCAGCAGGTTGGCCGACAAGGTCGTGCCGATGCCCGAGTGGCCGTCGGGCGACGCCCGCTTGGCCGTCTCCATGCGGCCGTTCATCGCCTCGGTGAAGCCGTAGACGGCACAGGGCAGCCCGCCGGCGATCGCCTTGCCGATCACCATCATGTCGGGTTCCAGCCCTTCGACGCGCGCATGACCGCCCCAGCCGCTGCTGACGGTGTGCGTCTCGTCGAGCACGAACAGCGTGCCGTGGCGGCGGCAGGCGTCCTGCAGCGCGTGCAGATATCCCGGCCGCGGCGGCACCAGGCCGCAGTTGGTCAGCGCCGGTTCGGTGAGCACGCAGGCCACGTCGCCCCGCGACAGTGCGTGTTCCGCGGCATCGATGTCGTTGAACGGCACCACCACCGTGCCGAGCGCGAGGTCGTGCACCTGGCCGAGCAGGCTTGCGCGCTTGACGGTGCGCTGCTGCGCATCCATGTCGACCAGCGTGTCATCGACGGTGCCGTGGTAGCAGCCGTCGAACACCAGCACCTTGGGCCGGCCGCTGACCGCACGCGCCCAGCGCAGCACGAAGCGGTTGGCATCGCTGGCGCTGAGCGTGAGCTGCCAGCGCGGCAATCGGAAGCAGTCGGTCAACAGGCCGCCCACCTCCGCGCTGAGCGTCGAAGGCAGCATCGCGGTGAGTCCGCGGACGGCTTGCGCGGCGACGGCTTGCGCCACCGGCGCCGGGCTGTGGCCGAACATCGCCCCGGTGTCGCCCAGGCAGAAGTCGAGGTACTCATGGCCGTCGGCACACCACAATCGATTGCCGCTCGCGCGTGCGACGTGCAGCATGGCCGGCACCGGCCAGTCGCGCATCCAGTGCAGCGGCACGCCGAACAGGTAGTGCCGTGCGTCGTCGGCGGCCAGCGTCACGCTGCACGGGTGGGTGTCGAGGTAGCGCTGCGCTTCGCGCTGCTGCACGGCAGACAGCGCTTCGCGGTCGACGCGGAAGCGGTGCATCGTCATCGGGTCAGGGCTCCTGCAACTCGGCTCGTATCATCGCCGCGAGTTTGCAGCAGGACGACCGATGAGCAGCTTCGCCTTCCTCTCCAACAACGCCTTCCTGAAGGCGCCTCCCGCCTCCGCCAAGACGCGCTACGCGGTGGCCGGCATCGCCTGGGACGGTTCGGTGACCAATCGCCCGGGCGCCCGCTTCGGCCCGCGCGCCATCCGCGAGGCGAGCCACATGCTTTGCGACGCGATCCATCCGCTGTTCGACATCAGCCCCGCGGGGCAGCTCGGCGACGCCGGCGACCTGCCCCTGCCCAACACCAGTCTCGCAGCGATGCGCGAGGCAATGGCTCCGCAGGTGGAGCGGCTGATCCGCGCGCACCACATGGTCTGGCTCGGCGGCGACCACAGCATCACGCTGCCGCTGCTGCGCGCCTACCGGGCGAAGCTGGGCAGGCCGCTGGCGGTGATCCACTTAGACGCCCACTGCGACACCTGGGAAGACCACTTCGGTGAGCCGAGCGGCCACGGCACCTGGGTCTACGAGGCGATCCAGGAAGGACTGGTCATCCCGGAATGCTTCACCCAGCTCGGCATCCGCTCGGCGGGCGTGCGCGAAGCGCGCGAGTACGTGCGCGGCCAGGGCGGACAGATCTTCACCGCGCGCGACCTGCGCGGGCTCGACAACCCGGCGCAACTCGCGCCCGTGCTCGAAGCGATCCGCGGACGCCTCGCCGCACATGGGCACCCGCCGGTCTACCTCAGCCTGGACATCGATTGCCTCGATCCGGCGTTCGCGCCCGGCACCGGCACACCCGAACCCGGCGGCATGAGCACCAATCAGGTGCTCTCCGTGCTCGAGGAACTCGCGGTCCTGCCGCTGGTGGGGATGGACTGCGTCGAGGTGGCTCCGCCCTACGACCATGCCGAGCTGACCAGCCAGGCCGCCGCCCATTTCGTCTGGACCTACCTCTGCGGCAGACTGCGGCTCGCTTGACCTGTCGCAACTGCTGCAACGCAGCAACTCGAAGAATGGAATCACACACAACGACGTGGAGGTTCCATGGCAGCGGCAGTCCCGACGAAGAACCCCGGCACCGACTTCCAGGCGCTGGACGCCTGCCACCAGCAGATATCGGCCCACCTCGACCGGCTCGATGCCTTGTTCGGGCATCTCTCCGACCATGGCGTCGACGCCCATGCCCAGCAGGAGGCCGGCCGGATCGAGACCTTCTTCTCCGAGACCTCGCAACAGCACCACGTGGACGAGGAGAGCAAGGTCTTCCCGGCGCTGCTCAACTCCAGCGACCCCTCGCTGGTCGCCACCGTGCGCATGCTGCAGCAGGACCACGGCTGGATCGAAGAGGACTGGCTGGCGATCGCGCCGCAACTGCGCGCCATCGCGGCAGGCTACAGCTGGTATGACCCCGACGAACTGCGCCACGCGATCGGCGTCTTCGTCGAACTCTGCCGCGAGCACATCCAGCTCGAGGAGTCGATCATCTACCCGCAAGCCAAGGCGATCGTCGCCAAGCTGGCAAGGCGCCGCGCCTCGCTGCCGCCGCTGCGCTTCACAACGGCAGGGCCGTCGTCTTCTTGACGGTGCGAAGCACCAGCATCGAGTTCGATCGCGACACCCCGGGCAGGTGCATCAGCACCTCCGAGTGGAAGCGCTCCAGGTCCTCGGCGTCGCGGTAGGCGAAGCGGATCAGGTAGTCGTTCGCGCCGGCGACGTAGTAGCAGTCGAGGATCTCCGGTGTGTCGCGCACCGCCTGCTCGAAGGCTTCGAGCAGTGGCGTGTTCATGCTGTCGAGGTTGATGATGGTGTAGCTGATGCCGTGCTTGCCCACCGCGCGCGGGTTGAGCAGCGCGACGTACTGGGCGATGACGCCGGCATCCTCCAGCGCCTTGACGCGGCGCAGGCATGCCGAGGGCGACAGATGCACGCGCTGCGCAAGCTCCTGGTTGGCGATGCGGCCCTCGTGCTGCAGCACCTCCAGGATCGCCCGGTCGATCGCATCCAGTTGCACGTCGAAGGCGTTGTTTCGCATTCTCTGCGGTCTTTCGGTTGTCTGTTCGAATGATATTGCAGCTTGGAGGGAGAACCCGCCTCCATTGCGCAAGCACATTGCGCTGCGATTTCTCTAGACTCACCCTGTCTCCGATTGCACACTTTGTCGCAGCGAGACCAGTGTCTCGAGGAGCCTTTCGCCATGAACAAAGCCATCGATCCCGCCGTGCTGGCAATGCGTGAGGAAGGCTCGGCGCATCCGCACTCGATGGACGCCTACTGGATGCCGTTCACCGCCAACCGGCAGTTCAAGAAGGCGCCGCGGCTGCTCGCCAAGGCCTCGGGCATGCATTTCTGGACCCCCGAGGGCCGCGAGGTGCTCGACGGCATCGCCGGACTGTGGTGCGTCAACGCCGGCCACGCGCGCCCGAAGATCGTCCAGGCGATCGCCGCGCAGGCCGCCGAGCTCGACTTCGCGCCGCCCTTCAACATGGCGCATCCCAAGGCCTTCGAGCTGGCCGAGCGGCTGGTGCAGATGACACCGCAGGGCCTGAACAAGGTCTTCTACACGAACTCCGGGTCGGAGGCGGTGGACACCGCGCTGAAGATGGCGATCGCCTACCACCGCGCGCGCGGCGAAGGCACGCGCACCCGGCTGATCGGCCGCGAGCGGGGCTACCACGGCGTCAACTTCGGCGGCATCTCGGTAGGCGGAATCGTCGGCAACCGCAAGTTGTTCGGTCCGGCGCTGGGCGGCGTGGATCACCTGCGCCACACCCACGATCTCGCGCGCAACGCCTTCTCGCGCGGCGTGCCGGCATTCGGCGCCGAGCTCGCCGACGACCTGGAACGCATGGTCGCACTGCACGACGCCTCGACCATCGCCGCGGTGATCGTCGAGCCGGTGGCCGGCTCCACCGGCGTGCTGCTGCCGCCCAAGGGCTACCTCGAACGGCTGCGCGCAATCTGCGACAAGCACGGCATCCTGCTCATCTTCGACGAGGTCATCACCGGCTTCGGGCGCCTCGGCGCGCCGTTCGCGTCCGATTACTTCGGCGTCGTGCCCGACCTGATGACGGTCGCCAAGGGCATCACCAACGGCTGCGTGCCGATGGGCGCGGTGTTCTGCAAGGACGCGATCCACGATGTGTTCATGACCGGCCCGGAGCACGTCATCGAGTTCACGCACGGCTACACCTACTCCGCCCACCCGCTGGCCTGCGCCGCGGCGCTGGGCACGCTGGACACCTACGCCGAGGAGGGTCTGCTGACGCGAGGCGCGCAGATGGCGCCGTACTTCGAGGACGCACTGCATTCGCTGAAGGGATCGCGCCACGTCATCGACGTGCGCAACATCGGCCTGGTGGGTGGCGTCGAGCTCGAGCCGCTTCCCGGGCAACCCGGCAAGCGCGCTTTCGACATCTTCCTCGAGTGCTGGCAGCGCGGCGTGCTGATCCGCACCACCGGCGACACCATCGCGATGTCGCCGCCGCTGATCATCGAGAAGCAGCACGTCGACCAGCTCGTCGGCACGCTCGCCGAGGTGCTGAAGACCGCGGCCTGAAATGACGCCCCCACGCTCCCGCCGCGCGGTGCCCCCCAAGGGGCCGCAGGCCGTCCACGCGGCGGTCCGGCGGAAGTCCTGAGCCTCTCTATGTCGCTGCTGCAAACCGACCTCGAACTCACGAAGAACTCCTACTACGCGGCCACGGCGCCGCGTCGGCAGCATTTCCCCTCGCTTCAGTCCCACATCGACGCCGATGTGGCCATCGTCGGCGGCGGCCTCGCCGGCCTGTCGGCGGCGATCGAACTGGCCGACCGCGGCTACCGCGTCGCCTTGCTGGAGGCACGCCAGGTCGGCTGGGGCGCGTCCGGGCGCAACGGCGGCCAGGCGATCGCCGGGCTGGCCTGCGACCAGTCGGTGATCGAGGGCCAACTCGGCCGGGAAGATTCGAAGCGCGTCTGGGACATGACGCTCGAGGCCATCCGACTGATCGGCGAGCGACGCCGTCGCTTCGACATCGACTGCGATTGGCGTGACGGCTACATGGGCCTGGCCGTCAACGCGCGCAAGGCGCGCGAACTGCAGGCCTGGCACGAGCAGATGCAGCGCGACTACGGCTACGAGACGAGCTGGATCACGCCGCAGGACATGCCGAACTGGATCGCCAGTCCGCGCTTCCACAGCGGCATCCACGACCCGAAAGGCGGTCACCTGCATCCACTCAAGTACAGCCTGGGGCTGGCGGCGGCCGCGGCCGGCCTCGGAGTGCAGATCCACGAGGATTCCGGCGTCACCGAGATCCTGCCCGGCCGCCTGCCGAAGCTGCGTACCGCGCAGGGCAGCGTCAGCGCCTCGCACGTGCTGCTCGCCGGCAACGTCTACCTGCAGGGCATCGCACCGGTGCTGGAGAAACGCGTGATGCCGGTCGGCACCTACATCGTCGCCTCGGAGCCCATCGAGCCGACCCTCGCGCAGTCGTTGGTGCCGTCCGGCTCGGCGGTGTGCGACACCAATTTCGTGCTCGACTACTTCCGCCCGACGCTGGATCACCGCATGCTCTACGGGGGACGTGTCAGCTACAGCACGGCCACGCCGCCGAATCTCGCGGCGAGCATGCAGCGCCGAATGGCGCGCACCTTCCCGCAACTGAAGGACACCAGGATCGAATTCGCCTGGGGCGGCTTCGTCGACATCTCGATGAACCGCGCGCCGGACTTCGGCCGCCTCGCCGACCGGCTGCACGACAGGCAAGGCTCCGACTGGTCGAACGTCTACTACCTGCAAGGCTTCTCGGGCCACGGGCTGGCCCTCACCGGCCTGGCCGGCAAGCTGGTGGCCGAGGCCATCGCGGGCGACGCCGAGCGCTTCGACACCTTCGCGCGCATCCGCCATCGGCCCTTCCCCGGCGGCCGGCTGCTGCGCACGCCGGCGCTGGTGGCCGGCATGGCCTACTACCGACTGAGGGATCTGCTGTGAGCGCGCCCCGTTCGTCGAAGCCGGTCGTCCTCGTGCCGTCGTGCAACCGCATGCTCGGCCAGCACCCCTTCCATGTCGCCGGCCGCAAGTACATCGAGGCGGTGCGCCTGGCCGGTGGCCTGCCGCTGATCGTGCCGGTGGCGCATGCCGACGAGCTCGACGCCTTGCTCGACTTGGCCGACGGCGTGCTGCTCACCGGCTCGCCGTCGAACGTGCATCCGCGCCACTTCGGCGAGGACGTGCACGATCCCGGTCTGCCGCTGGACCCGGATCGCGACGACTGGACGCTGCCGATGATCCCGCGCATCCTCGAGCGCGGCATCCCGCTGTTCGCCATCTGCCGAGGCTTCCAGGAGACCAACGTCGCGCTGGGTGGCACGCTGCACCAAGCGGTGCACGAGGTCGAGGGTCAGCACGACCACCGCGGAGCCGCCGGCGAGAACGACGCGCCCGCGGAGCGCGTCTACGGGCTCGCCCACCCGGTCGACGTGCAGCCGGGCGGCGTGCTGCAGCAGATCCTTCCCGAACCGCGCATTCAGGTGAACTCGGTGCATGGCCAGGGGGTGAAACGGCTCGCGCCGGGGCTGCGCATCGAGGCGAAGGCGCCGGACGGCCTGGTCGAGGCGTTCTCGGTCGAGCGTGCGCCGGGGTTCAACCTGTGCGTGCAGTGGCATCCGGAATGGCAGGCCGCATCGAACCCGGTCTCGGTACGCTTGTTGCGTGCCTTCGGCGATGCGTGCCGCGCCTATCGCGATCGCCACAGGGCCCCTGAGCCATCGCGCTGAACGCGCGGCGCGACAGGCGCCCGAAAGCCGCCATCGCGGCGACCCTTCCCGCAGCAAGCACCGGCCACGAGCCGAACGCTGTGCCCCAACTCTCAGGTGACACATGGTTGACAAGAAAAACTTCGGCTTCGCCGAACTCGAACAGTGGCTCAATGAACGACGCGTGACGGAGATCGAGTGCCTGGTGCCCGACCTCACCGGCGTGGCGCGCGGCAAGATCCTGCCGCGCGAGAAGTTCACCGAGGACCGCGGCATGCGCCTGCCGGAGGCGATCGTCGCCATCGGCGTGACCGGCGAGTTCCCCGAAGAGGGGCCGTACTACGACGTCATCCACGCCACCGACCGCGACATGCACCTGCGCCCGGACCCGAGCACCGTGCGCATCGTGCCCTGGGCCACCGACCCGACGGCGCAGGTGATCCACGACTGCTTCGACCGCAACGGCCAGCTGATTCCCTACGCGCCGCGCTCGGTGCTGCGCCGCATCTGCGACCTCTACGCCGCCGAAGGCTGGAGCCCGGTGGTCGCGCCCGAGCTGGAGTTCTACCTGATCGAGCGCAACTCCGACCCGAACACGCCGCTGCGCCCGCCGCGCGGCCGCAGCGGCCGCGCCGAGACTTCGCGACAGGCTTACTCGATCGATGCGGTGAACGAATTCGACCCGTTGTTCGAGGACATCTATGCCTACTGCGAGCAGATGGAGCTCAACGTCGACACGCTGATCCACGAGGTCGGCGCCGGGCAGATGGAGATCAACTTCTTCCACGACCATCCGCTGGGGCTCGCCGACGAGGTGTTCTTCTTCAAGCGCACCATCCGCGAGACGGCGCTGCGCCACGAGATGTATGCCACCTTCATGGCCAAGCCGATGGCCGGCGAGCCGGGCAGCGCGATGCACGTGCATCAGAGCGTGGTCGACACGGCCAGCGGGCGCAACATCTTCAGCAACCCCGACGGCACGCCGAGCAAGGAGTTCTACTGGTACATCGGCGGTCTGCAGAAATACACGCCGGCGGCGATGGCCTTGTTCGCGCCCTACGTCAACTCGTACCGACGCCTGGCGCGCTCGACGGCAGCGCCGATCAACATCCAGTGGGGCACGGACAACCGCACCGTGGGCATCCGCTCGCCGGTGGCCACGCCTGCGGCGCGCCGCATCGAGAACCGCGTCATCGGCGCCGATGCCAATCCCTACGTGGCGCTGGCCGCCACGCTGGCCTGCGGCTACCTCGGCATCAAGAACCGCATCGACCCGACGCCCGAGTGCAAGGGCGACGCCTACCTGTCGGAATACCAGCTGCCGCGTTCGCTGTCCGAGGCGCTGGGCTGGCTCGCCGACGAGAAAGACCTGCACGACGTGCTGGGCCGGGAGTTCGTCACCGTCTACTCCGAGGTCAAGGAGATCGAGCACGACGAATTCATGAAGGTGATCTCGCCGTGGGAGCGCGAGCACCTGCTGCTGCACGTCTGAATACCGAACGAGACTGGAGATGCGCATGACCGCCGCCGTGAACTCACCGAACAGCCGCACCACCGCCGAGTGGCAGGCTGCGGACGCTGCCCACTACCTGCACCCTTTCACCGACTTCAAGGGCCTGGCGAACAAGGGGTCGCGGGTCATCACCCGCGCCGACAACATCTACCTCTGGGACAGCGACGGCCAGAAGATCCTGGATGCGATGTCGGGCCTGTGGTGCGTCAACGTCGGCTACGGCCGCCCGGAGCTGATCGAGGCGGCGACGCACCAGCTGAAGGAACTGCCCTTCTACAACAGCTTCTTCCAGACCGCGACGCCGCCGGCGATCGAACTGGCCGAACTGCTCGCCGAGGTGACGCCGCCGCAGTTCCAGCACGTGTTCTTCTCGGGTTCCGGCTCCGAAGGCAACGACACCGTGGTGCGCATGGTGCGCCGCTACTGGGACGTGCTCGGCCAGCCGCAGCGCAAGGTCATCATCAGCCGCAAGAACGCTTACCACGGCTCGACCATGGCGGGCGCCTCGCTCGGCGGCATGAGCGGCATGCACGAACAAGGGGGTCTGCCGATCCCCGACATCGTGCATATCGAGCAACCGTTCTGGTTCGATCTGGGGCGCGGCCTGTCGCGCGACGAGTTCGGCCTGAAGGCGGCAGGCTGGCTGGAGGCGAAGATCCTCGAGATCGGCGCGGACAAGGTAGCGGCCTTCATCGGCGAGCCGGTGCAGGGGGCGGGCGGCGTGATCGTGCCGCCCGAGACCTACTGGCCCGAGATCCAGCGCATCTGCGACAAGCACGGCATCCTGCTGGTCAGCGACGAGGTGATCACCGGGTTCGGCCGCACCGGCCAGTGGTTCGGCTGCGAACGTTTCGGCACGCGTCCCGACCTGATGACCTTCGCCAAGGGTGTCACCTCGGGCTACATCCCGCTCGGCGGCGTGATGGTCGGCGAGCGCGTCGCCCGGGTGCTGATCGACCAGGGCGGCGAGTTCGCCCACGGCTATACCTACTCCGGCCATCCGGTGGCCTGCGCGGTGGCCATCGCCAACATCCGGCTGATCCAGCGCGAGGGGCTCGTGCAGCGCGTGCGCGAGGACGTCGGCCCCTACCTGGCCGGGCGATTCGCGGAACTGGCCGAGCACCCGCTGGTCGGCGAGGCGCAGACCTGCGGCCTGATGGGCGCGCTGCAGCTGGTCAAGGACAAGTCGTCGGGCACGACCTTCGACGCCGCGCTGGAGGTCGGCATGCTCTGCCGGGGGCACTGCTTCGGCAACGGTCTGATCATGCGCGCGGTGGGCGACCGCATGATCATCGCGCCGCCCCTGGTCATCACGCGCGTCCAGATCGACGAGATGGTCGGCCTGATTCGACGCTGCCTTGACCTGACGCTGGCCGACGTGCGCGCACGAGGCTGGCTCTGAACATCGTTCCTCAGGCGTGGCACGGGGTTTGCCTCTAGCTTCGCGAACGGCCCCCTCGCTAGACTGCCCGACAGCCTGTTTTTGACCCCGTCCCTAGACCTCACAGAACCTCGACACGAAGGAAGTCCACCATGAAACGGATGCTCAGCGCCATCAGTTCCCTGACCTCGGCCACGCTGGCTGCCACGGCCTTGCTGTGGGGACCGCCGGCCGCAGCGCAGGAAGAGGAAAAGGTGCTCAACGTCTACAACTGGTCCGACTACATCGCCGAGGACACGATCCGCAACTTCGAGAAAGAGACCGGCATCAAGGTCCGTTACGACAACTTCGACAACAACGAGATCGTCCATGCCAAGCTGGTGGCGGGCAAGACCGGCTACGACGTCGTCGTGCCCTCGTCCTACTGGGCCAAGATCCAGGCCGACGGCGGCCTGCTGATGAAGATCGACAAGAGCAAGATCCCGAACCTGAAGTACCTCGACCCGGCGCTGCAGGAGCAGCTGGCCAAGCTCGACCCGGGCAACCAGTACCAGGTCAACTGGCTGTGGGGCTACACCACGGTGGGCATCAATGTCGACAAGGTCAAGGCCGCGCTCGGCACCATGCCGATGCCGGACAACGCCTGGGACCTGATCTTCAAGCCCGAGTACATCTCCAAGCTGAAGAGCTGCGGCGTGAGCATGCTCGACTCCGCCACCGAGGTGATCCCGGCGGCGCTGCACTACCTCGGCAAGCCGGCCTACTCGCGCAACCAGGCCGACTATGCCGGCGTCGCGCCGTTGCTCAAGTCGATCCGACCGCACGTGACGCTGTTCAGCTCGTCGGGCTACATCAACGACATGGCCAACGGCTCGATCTGCCTGGCGCTGGGCTGGTCCGGCGACATCAGCATCGCCCGCCAGCGCGCCATCGACGGAAAGACCGGCCAGAACATCCAGACGCTGATCCCCAAGACCGGCGGCATCCTGTTCTTCGACGTGATGGTCATCCCGGCCGACGCGCCGCACCCCGGCAACGCGCACAAGTTCATCGACTACATCCTGCGTCCCGAGGTGCACGCGAGCCTGACCAACAAGGTCTTCTACGCCAACCCGAACAAGGAATCGAAGAAGTTCATCAAGCCCGAGGTCGCCAGCAACCCGACGGTGTTCCCGAGCGATGCCGACATGAAGAAGATGCAGGCGCCGGACGCGCTGTCCAACGACATCCGGCGCACCATGACGCGCCTCTACACGAGCTTCAAGACGGGGCTCTGAGGTGAGCGTCGCGCAGCCCGCGTACCTGCAGATCCAGGACGTGGTGAAGGACTTCGGCGGCGGTGCCGTCGCGGTCAACCACGTCTCGATCGACATCGCCAAGGGTGAGATCTTCGCGCTGCTCGGCTCTTCGGGCTGCGGCAAGACGACCCTGCTGCGCATGCTCGCCGGCTTCGAGACGCCGACATTCGGGCGCATCGTGCTGGACGGCCGCGACCTCGCCGGGCTGCCGCCCTACGACCGGCCGATCAACATGATGTTCCAGAGCTATGCGCTCTTCCCGCACCTCAGCGTGTGGGACAACATCGCCTTCGGCCTGCGCCGCGACCGCATGCCCGCTGCCCAGGTCGACGAGCGGGTCGAGGCCATGCTCAAGCTGGTGCAGCTCGGCAAGTACGCCAAGCGCAAGCCGCATCAGCTCTCCGGCGGCCAGCAGCAGCGCGTGGCGCTGGCGCGCAGCCTGGCCAAGCGGCCGCAATTGCTGCTGCTCGACGAGCCGCTGGGCGCGCTGGACAAGAAGCTGCGCGAGGAGACGCAGATCGAGCTGGTCAACATCATCGAGGAGGTCGGCGTCACCTGCGTGATGGTGACGCACGACCAGGAGGAGGCCATGACCATGGCCTCGCGCATCGCCATCATGAGCGAGGGCAAGGTGCTGCAGGTCGGGGCGCCGGCCGACATCTACGAGACGCCGGCGACGCGATTCGTGGCCGACTTCATCGGCAACGTCAACCTGATGGACGGCACGCTGGTGCAGGACGAAGCCGATCACTGCGTCGTCGAGTGCCAGGACCTCACGCACTACGTCGGCCATGGCATCACCGGCACGCGCGGCATGTCCGTCACGGTGGCGGTGCGTCCGGAGAAGATCCATCTGTCGCGCCACGCCCCCACCAACGAGGACGAGGCGCCTGGCTACAACCGGGCCAGGGGCGTGGTGAAGAACCTGTCCTACTTCGGCAGCTTCACCGTGTATCACCTCGAGTTGCCCTCGGGACGGGTGCTGAAGATCAGCCAGAACAACACGCAGCGCCACCGGGAGCACGAGCTGACCTGGGGCAGCGAGGCCTGGGCGCACTGGTCGCGCCAGTCGCAGGTCGTGCTGACGCAGTAGCGGACCATGAACGCTGCACGCGCCGTCCTCGCCTGGCTGTCCCGCGGCCGCACCGCGGTCATCGGCATGCCCTACCTGTGGCTGCTGGTCTTCTTCCTGCTGCCGTTCCTGATCGTGCTGAAGATCAGCGTCTCCGAGATGGAGGGCGTGGTCTTCAAGGACGTGCTGAGCTTCACCGATGGCGTGCTGGCGCTGTCGGTGAAGCTGTCCAACTACGTGTTCATCACGCAGGACGACCTCTATTTCAAGACCTACCTGTCGAGCATCAAGTACGCCGCGGTCACCACGGTGCTGTGCCTGGCCATCGGCTACCCGTTCGCCTACTTCATGGCCCGCGCCAGGGCGACGATTCAGCCGGCGCTGCTGATGCTCGTCATGCTGCCGTTCTGGACGTCCTTCCTGCTGCGCGTCTACGCCTGGAAGGGCCTGCTGACCGAGCACGGCTGGGTGTCCGAGCTGCTGATCGCGTTGCGCGTCGACGAACTGCTGCTCGCCGCCGGCGTGATCGCGACGCAGGGCAAGTTCATGAACACGCCCTTCTCCCTGGTGCTGGGCATGGTCTACACCTACCTGCCATTCATGGTCCTGCCGCTGTACGGCAACCTGGCGAAGATGGATCTGCGCCTGCTCGAGGCGGCTGCCGACCTCGGCGCCACGCCCTGGGTGGCATTCTGGAAGGTGACGGTGCCGCTTTCGAAGGCCGGCATCATCGCCGGCTCGATGCTGGTGTTCATCCCCTGCATCGGCGAGTTCGTCATCCCCGAGCTGCTCGGTGGGCCGCAGACGCTGATGATCGGCCGCGTGCTGTGGGACGAGTTCTTCAGCAACAACGACTGGCCGATGGCCTCGACGGTGGCGGTGGTGATGATCCTGCTGATCATCGTGCCGCTGGCGATCTTCAATCGCTACCAGGCGCAGGCGCAGGAGCGGCGTCCATGAAGGGCAAGACGCTGTTCGGCGCCGGATTCGCGAAGGGCTTCTCCAAGGCCTGGCTGCTGGCGGGCTACCTGTTCCTCTACCTGCCGATCGTCGCGCTGGTCGTCTACTCGTTCAATGACTCGCCGATCCCCAACCTCTGGGCCGGCTTCACGCTGAAGTGGTACGCCGCGCTGCCCGGCGACCGCGAGATGATTGCCGGCCTGTGGCTGAGCCTGAAGATTGCCTTCTTCACCGCCTGCGGTTCGGTGATTCTCGGCACGCTGGCGGCCTTCGCGCTGGTCAAGTACCGGCGCTTCACCGGCCGCACGATGTTCAGCGGCATGGTCAACGCGCCGCTGGTCATGCCCGAGGTGATCATCGGCCTGTCGCTGCTGCTGATGCTGGTGTCGGTGCAGCGCATGCTCGGTTTCCCCGAACGAGGCATGCTGACCATCTGGTTCGGCCACCTGCTGCTCGGCATGGCCTACGCCACCGTCGTCGTGCAGGCGCGGCTGCAGGACCTCAACCCGCAGCTCGAGGAAGCCGCCATGGACCTCGGCGCCCGCCCCTGGCAGGTGTTCACGCTGGTGACCCTGCCGATGATCGCGCAGTCGCTGATGTCGGCCTGGCTGCTCACCTTCACGCTGTCGCTCGACGACGTGGT
The DNA here is from genome assembly GCF_937952055.1 of uncultured Piscinibacter sp. Classification (GTDB taxonomy): domain Bacteria; phylum Pseudomonadota; class Gammaproteobacteria; order Burkholderiales; family Burkholderiaceae_C; genus Piscinibacter. The sequence goes on along the minus strand of NZ_CALFYO010000008.1, from coordinate 107,985 downwards.
GCTGTCCGCCTTCCTGTCGGGCCCCGGCGCCACGACCATGCCCCTGGTGATCTTCTCACGCGCGCGGCTCGGCCTGAACCCGAGCGTGAACGCGGTCGCCACGATCATCGTGCTGGTGGTCTCGGTGGGCGTGGTGCTCGCCAGCCTGGCCATCGCACGCGCCGAACGCCGCCGTGCCCAGGAACTCGCCGCCGCGGCACGCGGCGCCTGACGAGAACAAACCGAACCAATCCAAGCCGCAACGATAGATCACACGAGGAGAACCCGATGAAATTCTGGCAACCCACCGCCTTCGCCCAGGCTGCCGTGCTCGCACTGGGCGCCAGCTTCGCCAGCGGCGCCGCGGCTCAGTCGACGGCCGACCTGATCAAGGAGATCCAGGAGCTGAAGAAGCGCGTGCAGGAGCTCGAAGGCAAGCAGAAGGCGGCCGAGGCCGCCAAGCCGGCTGCCGGCCAATGGGGCATGACGCCGGAGCAGGCCGCCGAGTTCAACCGCATCACGGTGAAGACCGAGGCCACCGAGGACAACCTCGAGATGTGGGGACTGAAGGGCCTGACGATCTCCGGCTACATGGACGTGGCCTACCTGTGGAACCGAGGTCAGAAGCGCGCGGGTTTCCAGTTCCTCAACTCGCAGGGCGACGGCTTCTTCTACGACACCTCGTACATCGGCTCGGCATCGCTCGACTTCACGAAGGAAACCGAGAGCGGCTCGCGCTTCAAGCTGACGCTGTCGCCGAACCGCGGTGCCGGCGCAGCCACCTCGGGCGGCACGAGCATCGTGCAGGAGGCCTCGGTCTCGGTGCCGCTGACCGACCTGCAGACGCGCTTCATCGCCGGACAGATTCCCGACTGGTCGGGCTACGAGTACCAGCAGCCGACGCTGAACCCGTTCATCACCCACAACCTGCTGTTCGACTTCACGCTGCCGACCACCTACACCGGCGCGGGCATCGACTACACGCAGGGCAAGTGGTGGTTCCGCAGCATGGTCGCCAACGTCAACGAGAACATCGGCGCCCAGGGCGAGCGCCAGCCGGTGCTGGTCTACCGCCTCGACTACTCGAAGGGCGAATTCGACGGCTGGGGCTTCGCCGGACTGCACGGCAAGACGACCAACTTCAACCTCTGCCGCGACGCCGACTGCACGCAGTTCCACAAGACGATGACCAACCTCTTCGAGGTCGATGGCTACTACATCCGCGGCGACTGGACGCTGCAGGGCCAGCTCTCCTACGGCCAGCAGAAGCAGGCGGCGATCATGCCGGACGCGAACGGCGAATTCCCGAACGCCAAGTGGTTCGGCCTGTCCGGACTGGCCGGCTACTACGTCAATCCGCGCCTGCAGCTGCTGGCGCGCGCCGACTACATCAAGAACCGCGACGCCGGCGGGGGCCTGTTCGCCTACACCGGCTACTGGGATGCCTTCGGCATCGACGGCCCCTATGGCGACTACCGCAACGGCATCGGCCCCAACCCGGGACTGGGCTGCGACGTCGATCCGACCGCGACCGACTGCGACAAGGGGGCCAACCGCTACGCGCTGTCGTTCGGCCTGAAGTACGCGTTCAACCTGAACACCACCTTCAAGCTCGAGTACCGCCGCGACGGCGCCAACGTGCCGGTCTTCTTCGACGTGAAGTCCGGCACCTACAAGAAGAGCAACGACCTGCTCGGCGCCTCGGTGGTGCTGAGCTTCTGAGCCCACGGGGGTTCGTCCCCCGAACGACGATGAGCACCGATCTCTCGCGCCTGCGGCCCCCGGGGGCTGCGGGTGCGCCGTCGTCTTCCTGATCGAGAAGGAACTGCCATGAACAAGCCCGCCCCCGACTGGCACGGCGCCGCCAAGGCGCTGCGCATCGACGGCCGTGCACTCATTGCCGGCCACCGCGTCGCCGCGAAGAGCGGCGAGAGTTTCACCAAGACCTCGCCGATCGACGGCCGCTATCTTGGCGAGATCGCCCGCGGCCGTGCCGAAGATGTCGACGCGGCCGTGGCGGCGGCCCGCGCCGCCTTCGCCGACGCGCGCTGGGCGGGGCAGTCGCCGGCGGCGCGCAAGAAGGTGCTGCAGCGCTTCGCCGAGAAGATCCTGGCCGCCAAGGAAGAGCTCGCCCTGCTCGAGACGCTGGACATGGGCAAGCCGATCCAGTACAGCCTCGCCGTCGACGTGGCGGCCACCGCGCGCACCATCGCCTGGTACGCCGAAGCGGTCGACAAGGTCTACGACGAGATCGCCCCGACGCCGGCGACGGCGCTGGCACTGATCACGCGCGAGCCGATGGGCGTGATCGGCGCGGTGGTGCCCTGGAACTACCCGATGATCATGGCCGCCTGGAAGCTCGGCCCGGCGCTGGCCGCCGGCAACAGCGTGGTGCTCAAGCCCAGCGAGAAGAGCCCGCTGACGGCGTTGCGCCTGGCCGAACTCGCCCTCGACGCCGGCCTGCCGTCCGGGGTGTTCAACGTGGTGCCCGGCTACGGCCACGAGGCCGGCGAGGCGCTCGCGTTGCACATGGACGTCGACGCGATCGGCTTCACCGGCAGCACGCGCGTCGGCCGCAAGATGCTCGAGTACGCCGGGCGCAGCAACCTCAAGCGCGTCTACAACGAGCTCGGCGGCAAGTCGGCCTTCGTGGTGTTCGACGACTTCGCCGACATCGAGCGCGCCGCCAAGACCGTCGCCGGCAGCATGTTCTTCAACCAGGGCGAGAGCTGCAACGCGCCTTCACGCGTGTTCGTGCACGAGGCGGTTGCCGAGCGCTTCCTCGAGGTCGTCGCGGCCGAGGCGCCGAAATACGTGCCGGGCGACCCGCTGTCCGGCGCCGCCGAGATGGGCGCGCTGGTCGACGAGACGCAGATGCGCACGGTGCTCGGCTACATCGACGCAGGCAACAGCGAAGGCGCCAGGCTGGTGGCGGGCGGCCGGCAGGCGCGCGGCGAGACCGGCGGCTACTACGTCGAGCCGACCGTGTTCGCCGGCGTGCGCAACGACATGCGCATCGCCCGCGAGGAGATCTTCGGGCCAGTGATGAGCGTGATCCGCTTCCACACCGAGGCCGAGGCGATCGCCCTGGCCAACGACTCCTCCTACGGCCTGCAGGCCAGCGTGTGGAGCGACAACATCAACCGGGCGCATCGCGTGGCCCGCGCGCTGCGTGCCGGCACCGTGCACGTCAACCAGTACGACGAAGACGACATCACCGTGCCCTTCGGCGGCTACAAGCAGAGCGGCAACGGCCGCGACAAGTCGCTGCACGCCTTCGACAAGTACACCGAGCTGAAGACGACCTGGCTGCGCATCGACGCGGCCTGAGGAGAACGAACCATGAACCTTTCGCTGAACGAGCAACTGATGGCCCGCAAGGCCGCCGCCACGCCGCGCGGCGTGGGCGTGATGGGCACCTTCTTCGCCGACCGTGCCGACAACGCCGAACTGTGGGACGTCGAAGGCCGGCGCTACATCGACTTCGCCGGCGGCATCGCGGTGATGAACAGCGGCCACGGCCATCCGAAGGTCGTCGCCGCCATCGAGGCGCAGCTGAGGAAGTTCACCCACACCTGCTACCAGGTGGTGCCCTACGAAAGCTACATCGCGCTGGCCGAGAAGCTCAATGCGCTGACACCGGGCAGCCATGCGAAGAAGACGGCGCTGTTCTCCACCGGCGCCGAGGCCGTCGAAAACGCGGTCAAGATCGCCCGCGCCCACACCAAGCGCGGCGGCGTGATCGCCTTCGGCGGCGCCTTCCACGGCCGCAGCCTGTTCGCCGTGTCGCTGACCGGCAAGGTGGTCCCGTACAAGCTTGGCTTCGGGCCCTTCCCGCCGGAGATCTACCACGCGCCCTTCCCTTGCCACTGCGCGAGCCTCGCCGAGGTGAAGAAGGCCGTGCACGGCATCTTCAAGGCCGACATCGAGCCCAGCCGCGTGGCGGCGATCATCTTCGAGCCGGTGCAGGGCGAAGGCGGCTTCAACGTCATCCAGGCGGAAGCGGTGAAGTGGCTGCGCGAACTTTGCGACGAGCACGGCATCGTGATGATCGCCGACGAGATCCAGACCGGGTTCGGGCGCACCGGCAGGCTGTTCGCGATGGAACACTTCGGCGTGGTGCCGGACCTGATGACCATCGCCAAGAGCCTGGCCGGCGGCGTGCCGCTGTCGGCGGTGACCGGCAAGGCCGAGATCATGGATGCCCCCGCCCCGGGCGGCCTGGGCGGCACCTATGCCGGCAACCCGCTGGCCATCGCCGCGGCGCACGCGATCATCGACGTGATGCGCAACGAGAAGCTGCCCGAGCGTGGGCAGCAGCTGGGCGACCGGCTCAAGGGCGTGCTCGAGTCGATGCGCCAGGAGGTGCCGCAGATCGCCGACGTGCGCGGCCTCGGTGCGATGGTCGCGGTCGAGTTCAACAAGCCGGGCAGCGACGAGCCCGACGCCGATTTCACGAAGAAGGTGCAGGCCGAGGCGCTCAAGCGCCAGCTCATCCTGCTGACCTGCGGCGTCAACGCCAACGTGGTGCGCTTCCTGTTCCCGCTGACCATCCAGCAGCCGGTGTTCGACGAGGCGATGGACGTGCTGCGCGCCGCCTTGCGGGCGGCCGTGGCGTGAGCGGTCATCACAACGTCGAGACCCTGCGCGAGACCCTGGCCGCGCAGGGCGTGCACACGCTGATCGCGCAGTTCACCGACCTGCACGGCGTCGCCAAGGGCAAGTACGTGCCGCTCGACCAGTTGCGCACGCTGGTCGAGACCGGTGCCGGCTTCTCCGGCCCGTCGATCACCGGCACCGGTCTGCCGCGCATGGGCCCGCGCTCCGAGTACTACGGCCGCGGCGATCCGGGCAGCGCCCGCGCCCTGCCCTGGATGCCGGGCTATGCGCGGCTGGCCTGCGACGGCTTCGTCGACGGCCAGCCCTTCGACGGCTGCCCGCGCCAGGTGCTGCGCCGCCAGATCGCGCGCCTGGCCGGTCATGGCTGGACGCTGCAGACCGGCATCGAGCCGGAGTTTTTCCTGCTGCGTCGCACCGAGTCCGCCGTCGTGCCGGCCGATGCGCAGGACCGGCTCGACAAGCCCTCCTACGACCTGAAGAGCCTGTCGCGCCAGCGCGAGTTCCTGCACGAGCTCGCCACCGGGCTGCAGGCCTGTGGTCTGCAGGTGTTCCAGATCGACCACGAGGACGCGCACGGCCAGTACGAGCTGAACTTCCTGCATGCCGACGCCCTGGCGAGCGCCGATCACCTGATGCTGTTCAAGCTCGCCGCGCACACGCTGGCCGAGCGCCACGGCATGCTGTTCTCGATGATGCCCAAGCCCTTCGGCAACCAGCCGGGCAGCGGCATGCACTTCCATGCCTCGCTGTGGAGCGGCGAGCGTTGCCTGTTCGAGGGCGACGAAGGCGAGGCGACGATGCGCCACTTCGTCGGCGGCGTGCTGGCGCACTCGGCTGGGCTCGCCGCGCTGGCCGCGCCGACGGTGAACTCGTACAAGCGACTGGTCGTCGGCGAATCGCTCTCCGGCACGAGCTGGGCGCCGGCCTGCGTCGCGCACGGGCCGAACAACCGTACGGCACTGGTGCGAACGCTCGGCGGCCGCTTCGAGTGGCGGCTGCCCGATGCCTCGGCCAACCCCTATCTCGCCACCGCCGGGCTGATTGCGGCCGGGCTCGACGGCATCGCCCGCCGCACCGATTCCGGTCCGGCCTGCACGGACGACCTGTTCGAGCAGCCGCTTTCGGCCCTGCGCGCGCGTGGCATCGCGCTGCTGCCGCAGCACCTGGGTGAGGCGGTCGACGCGCTGGAGGCCGACGGCGTGCTGTGCGACGCGCTCGGCGAGACGCTGGCGCGCGAGTTCGTCCACGCCAAGCGGTCGGAGTGGATCTCCTACGCGCGCCATGTCAGCGAGTGGGAGATGCGGCGCTACGTCGACCTGTTCTAATCGCGGCCGCGATGAGTGCTCCCGGCGCGGCTGTGCCGCATCCCGTTCCCTGGATCTCCTACCTCTGTCTCGCCTCCGGCATGGCGCTGGTGGGCAGCTACGTGGGCTTGTCCAAGATCCTCGTGCTGGTGCTGCCGATCTTCCTGCTGGCCTGGCTGCGCTTCGGCATCGCCGCGGTGGCGATGGCAGGCTGGGTCAAGCGCGCGCCGGGCGAGGCAGGGCTCGGACCGCACGATCGCTGGCTGCTCTTCCTCGAGTCCTTCTTCGGCAACTTCCTCTTCTCGGTGTGCATGCTGTTCGGCGTGGCACGCACCTCGGCGCTGGCGGCGGGCGTGATCATGGCGGCCATACCCGCCGTGGTGGCGATCCTCTCGCGAATCATCCTGAAAGAACGCATCGCGCCGCGCGTGGCTGCCGGCATCGCCTGCGCGGTGGGCGGCATCGCGCTCGTGTCGCTGGGCAAGCATGCCGGGGCCGACGCGGGCACCCTGTTCGGCAACCTGCTGCTGCTCGGTGCGGTGACCTGCGAGGCGATCTACGTGGTGATCGGCAAGAAGCTCACCGGCAACGTCTCGCCCAAGCGCATCAGTGCCCTGATCAATCTGTGGGGACTGCTGCTGGTGACGCCGCTCGGCCTCTGGCAGGCACTGAGCTTCGACTTCGGCAGTGTCAGCGCGGGTCACTGGTGGCTGCTGATCTTCTACTCGCTCGCGGCGAGCATGGTGACCGTGTGGCTGTGGATGACCGGCCTGAAGCATGTGCCGGCCTCGTCGGCCGGGGTGTTCACGGTGATGCTGCCGGTGGCCGCCGCGGCGGTGGGCGTGGTCTTCCTCGGCGAACGGTTCAGCCCGGCACAGGCCAGCGCCTTCGCGCTGGCGCTGGCCGGCGTGGTGCTGGCCACCTGGCCGGCACGCCGCTGAGGTCGATCGGCAGCGTTCAGGCCTCGGTGGCCACGGCCGCCGGATGGCGCCGCGCCTGCGTGGCCAGGCCCGCCACGGCCGCCGGCGGCAAGTCCTTCAGCTTGTGATCCGACCAGACCTGTCGCCAGCGGCGCGCGCCGGGCTGGCCGTTCCACAGGCCGAGCATATGACGTGCGATGCGTGGCCACGGCTCGCCTTCGCGGACCTCGCGCTCCATGTAGTCGACCATCGCCGCCTCGACCTGCTCGCGCGTGCGTGCCACCGGTTCGGCGCCGAGGAAGAGCGCATCCCAATCGGCCATCAGCCAGGGATGGTGATAGGCCTCGCGGCCGACCATCACGCCTTGCACCCCTTGCGCGAACAGCGACCCGACTTGCGCATTGCTGCTGACGCCGCCATTGAGAACAAAGCGCAGCCGCGGGAAGTCGAGCTGCAGTCGCTGCACGAACTCGTAGCGCAGCGGCGGCACCTCGCGGTTCTCCTTCGGGCTCAGTCCCTTCAGCCAGGCATTGCGAGCATGGACGATGAAGACCTCGCAACCGGCGGCGGCCACGGTGCCGACGAAGTCGCGCACGAAGTCGTAGCTCTCGAAGCGGTCGATGCCGATGCGGTGCTTGACGGTCACGGGAATCGTCACCGCGTCGCGCATCGCCTTCACGCAGTCGGCCACCAGGTGCGGCTCGGCCATCAGGCAGGCGCCGAAGGCGCCGCGCTGCACGCGTTCGCTCGGGCAGCCGCAGTTGAGGTTGACCTCGTCATAACCCCATTGCTCGGCGAGCTTCGCGCCATGCGCGAGATCCGGCCCCTCGCTGCCACCGAGTTGCAGCGCCAGCGGGTGCTCCTCCTCGTTGTAGTCGAGGTGGCGCGGCACGTCGCCATGCAGCAGCGCGCCGGTGGTCACCATCTCGGTGTACAGGCGCGTGCGGTGGGTGATCAGGCGATGGAAGTAGCGGCAGTGCCGGTCGGTCCAGTCCATCATCGGCGCCACGCTGAGGCGCCAGGGTGTTTCGACGCGTGTGGGGGAGTTCACCGGCACGGGTTGGCAAGCTGCGTCTGCGGCCGGCGGCCGCGTTCATGCGTCCATTGTGCGGCATGCGCTGCCCGCGCCGCGCGCGGGGCCCCTACCGGTCCGTCGTGCGCATTCGCGCGCCGGCCATGCCGGCGCGCCACCAGCCGGAGGCCCGCAACTGAAGCCAGGTCGCGCCCGTCGCCGCGCCGATGACGACCAGCAGTTCCACCGCCGAGAGCAGCGACGGACTCGTCGGCTGACCGAAGACCACGCCCCAGGCGAAGAGCGCAAGGACGTGCCACAGGTAGATCCACAACATGTGGCTGGACAGCCAGACGATGGCGGGCGCGGCACGAGGCGACACGTTGACGTCACGCAAGGCAAGGTAGACGAGATGGATGCAAGCGAAGGCGTAGGAGAGGTAGTACGCCGTCGGCGGATACTTCTGCGCCTGCGTGGGGACGAATGCTCCGGTCGCCACGAACTGTGCGAGTGCCAGCACGGCGAACACGACCGTCGAGCCCAGCGCCACCGCGCGCACCTCACCGTCGTTCATCCGCGGCAGTGCCAGCCCGTAGGCGAACAGCAGCACATAGGGCAATGGCGTGAACACGGTATCGTCCATCGTCTCGAGCCAGTAGGCGCCCTCGCTGCCCGCATGCAAGGCGACACGCATCAGTTCGCCGACGGCGTAGACGATGGCCACGCCGGCCAGATAGGCGCGCTGCGATGGGGCTGCACCGTACAGGTGAAGCATGGGCGGCGTGATCAGCGCCACCAGGATGTAGACGCGGAAGATCCAAAGGTAGCCGATGCCGCCCGAGAAGGTGAAGCTGTCGAGCACGTCCTGCCGGCTGAACGGGAACGAGCGTCCAGCCACGAGAGCGGCCACTTCCGCGCACACGAAGAAGATGGCGAGGAACGCCCAGGGCTGCAGGGTCAACTTCGGCAGGCGCCGCCGCAGGAAGGCGACCGCGTCCATCGGCTGCCGCCCGTGCACGACCTGCATGGCCAGGGCCGAGACAACCACCAGCATCGGCGCGCCGAAATTGCGCAGCTGGAAAAGCCACGGAGGCAGCTTCACGTGCGCGGACATGACCACCAGTCCACCGATGACACGGAGCACGTCGATGGACAGATTGCGCTCGGCGTCGCGGTGCATGCGTGGGAAACTATTCCATGTGAACCGTCCTCACTCTAGCCGCTTCGCCTGCAGCGCGGCACATGGGTGCAGCTCGTCCCCCCGGGTCGCGGGGGCGTTGCGCCAGTCTCAGCGCCGCGCCCAGTACCCTGGCCGATGCCGCCACCCCGGTCCTTCGCGATGCCAGGCGGGGGGTACCCAGACGTAGCCCGGACGCGGCGGCTCCCAATGGCCGCTGATCCAGACATGCCGCCCCGCCTGCCACACCCAGTAGCCACCGATCCAGATGTAGCCGACGACCGGCGGGGCACCGATGTATTCGGCCTGCGGCGGCGGCGGCGCGACCGCGACGACCTCGCCGGGACCGGGATAGGGACCGGCCGGCGCGATGACGCAGCCAGCCAGCGACAGCGCCAAGGCGCTGGCAGCGCCTTGCACAATACTTCGACGGGAACGGGACACCATGACGTGCTCCTCGGGGGTTCATGTCCTCGAGCCACCGGACTCGCCCGTCTTCGAGCGCGCGCGGTGCATCCAGACTCGCTTGTGCGACAGCCTCTCGCTGCCGGCCTTGAGCGGAATCAACCGAGGCCAGCAACGCGCGCAATCTGCTGTGCGAATCGTGGCCAGAGCGCCTCGGGAAGATCGTGCCCCATGCCCTCGACGAGGTCGAGACTCGCGCCAGCGATGCGCCGCGCCAGATCGCGGCCGGCTTCGGGCGGCACGAGCGGGTCGGCCAGCCCGTGGATCACCGTCGTCGGCTGGCGGATGGCCCCCAGCAGCGACGTGCGGTCGCCGTCGGCGAGGATGGCCATCAGCTGCCTCGCCGTGGCCGCCGGGCGATAGGCTCGCTTCACCGACATTGCCAGGCGCTCGCGCAGGCCGGCCGGGTCGCTCGGGAAGCCGGGACTTCCGATCACGCCGTAGATGTGCATGAAGTGGTCGACGATGCGGTCGACGTGGCGCGCATCGGCCGGCCGCGACATCAGCGCCATGCGCACCTTCCAGCCCGGCTGAGGCAGGTGGCGCGCGCCGCTGGTGGTCATCATCAGCGTCAGGCTGCGCACGCGCTGCGGATGGCGGGCGGCGAGATGCTGCGCGACCATGCCGCCCATCGATGCGCCGCACACATGCGCGCTGTCCAGGCCCAGCGCCGCGATCAGCGCTGCGGTGTCGTCGGCCAGGTCGCTCAGACGGTACGGGCTGTCGACCGACAGACCGAGCGTGTGGCGCAACGCGCCGGCGGCGACATTGGGCACGCCGAGGTGGTCGAAGCGCTGCGACAGTCCCATGTCGCGGTTGTCGAAGCGGATGACGCGAAATCCCTGCCCGACGAGCAGGTCGACCAGCCCGTCCGGCCAGGCGACCAGCTGCATGCCCAGGCCCATGATCATCACCAGCGGTTCGGCGCCGGGCGGTCCGCGGTCATCCACCTCGAGCGAGATGCCGTTGGCGCTGATCTGCACGAGGCCGTCCTCAGTCCACCTGCGTGCCGCCGGGCGTGCGGTAGAACCAGCGCCGCGCGCCGTGCGGCTCGAAGGGCTTCCAGTGCCCGGCCGGCTGCGCGAGGCGGTCGGCGATCGCGTACAGCGCGAGCGGGTTCATGCCCATGCCCACGTGGCTGGCATGCACCTCGATGTTCTCGGCCAGCGGGCTGGGCGCGACGACGCTGCAGCGCCACGCGACGATGCCGTCGCTGCGTGACCAGATCGAGGTGGTGGGCACCGGAGGCTCGCGGCGGATCTGTCCCATCAGCTCGGCGTCGTGCACCGACTGGCCACTGACCAGTTCGAAGAAGCGCCACGCGTTGGTGGCGCGTGGATGGCCGGTGAAGGGCGTGCCCAGCGTGATCACGCAGCGTATGTGTTCGGGCAGTTCCTTGGCCAGTTCGCGCGCGTAGATGCCGCCCAGGCTCCAGCCGATCAACGTGACCTTGCGCGCGTGCGCGTCGAACAGGTGCCGCACGTCGTGGCTGCAGCGCTCGAGCACGCCCTGGCGCGGGCCGAAGTTGAACCCCTGTCCCCAGGGGTGTGTGACGTAGCCGAGGCCGTCGAGGAAGCGGCGCAGCGGGCCGGTGGTGAAGTCGTTCGCGCCCAGGCCGGGGAACACCAGCACAGGGTGGCCGTCGCCGCGCGGCAGCCTGCGCAGCCAGGGCGTGCTGGCCAGCAGCGCCGCATACTCCCAGGGCGCCCTGCCCTCCATGGCCAGCAGCAGCGCGTTCGGCGCGCGCAGGTCATCGACGTGGAAATGATGATGGTGAAGGTCGGGCTTGAGGCGGGGCATGCGCAGCGACATGTCGGCGATCGCGGCATGTTAGCGGCTGGCCCGCTTCGTCGTTGGAGCGCTTGCCCTAGCCGTGCGTGTCGCCGCGGGGACAGGCTTGGCGCGCTTCTTCGTTGCAGGCGCCTTCTTCGCGACGACCTTCTTTGCCGGCGCCGGTGTTGCCACCTCATGCGCGACCGGCAGTCCCTTGAACTCCTCGAACGCCGTCTCGAGATGCGCCGCGAACTCCGCCACTTCGGGCATCGCCTGTGCGCAGGCGATGATGCCGACGTCGAGCGACTCGTTGTAGGTCTGCACCGTGATGTTCAGCGCCACGCCGTGCACGACGATCGAGGTCGGGTAGTTGGTCAGCATCTTCGCGCCGGCCATGTACAGCGGTACGGTCGGTCCGGGCACGTTGGAGATCACCACGTTGGCCACCGGCGGGATGCGATCGGCCACGCCGGCTCGGCCGTAGATCGCCGTCAGGCCTTCCATCAGCCAGGGCACGCCGATGGACGGGAAGTCGGTGGGCAGCAGGTTCTTCACGCTGCCCACCGTCGCTTTCATCGAGGTGCTCGCCGCCATCACGTGCGCGAGGCGCCTGCGCGCATCGGCGAGGTGCGTGCCCAGGCTGATCAGGCTGATCGAAGCCTGATTGTTCGCCGCGCTGTCGCCTTTCGCGCGCAGCGAGATCGGCACGGCGGCCACCAGGGACTTGCGCGGCAGCGGACCGTGCTTGGCGAAGTGCCGCCGCAGCGCGCCGCTGCACACGAACAGCAGTGCATCGTTCAGGCTGGCGCGATGGCGGCGCCGCACCGCGTTCAGTTCGGCCAGCGGCAGGCTGACGGTGGCGAAGGCGCGCGTGTCGGAGACGGTCGTGTTCAGCCATGTTCGTGGCGCGAGGCCGAGGTTGCTGACGCTGCGCGAGGGCCTGACGCCCTCGCCCTTCAAGCGCGACCACACCGAGGCCGCAGTCTCGCCGACCGCGTCGCCGGCCGACCGCGCCGCCACCTGCGAGATGGCGCCAACGGCTGCGGGAATCGCCTTGACGAGGTTGCCCACCTGCTCCAGCTGGTTGGCCAGTGCGCCGCGCAGCATTTCGGTCATGCCGAGCTGGCCCTTGCGCTCGTGCGCCGGCCGCGCCGGGATGTCCCGCGGCACCGGACTCAGGTCGAGGATGGCTTGCGCCAGAGCCACTGCCGCCTGGCCGTCGACCGATGCATGGTGCAGCTGGGTGTACAGCGCGGCGCGCTTCTCGCCGTTCGGCCCGGGTGCCAGGCCGTCGAACACGTGGAACTTCCACAGCGGCCGGCTGCGGTCGAGCAGCACCGGATGCAGTTCGCCGACCTGCGCCTCCAGCTCGGCCATGCCGCTGCCTGGCGGCAGATCGATGCCGACGATGTGCTCGTCCAGGTCAGGCTCGGCGTCCACCCAGGCCGGCGCAGCGAGATTCAGCGGCATCCATGCGAGCCTGCGGCGCAACACCGGGGCGATGGGGATGCGTGTCGCCATGTGAGCGCGCATGTCGGCGAGGAAGTCGCCGCGGTAGCCTGCCGGCAGCTCGAAGAGATGCAGCGCGCCCACGTGCATGGGCATCTCGGCGGTCTCGAGGTACAGAAAGCTGGCGTCCAGGCCGGACAGCTGTTCCATCGGCATCTCCCTTGGCATCGTGGGGACATGCTATGTCGCGGCCGGCGGCGCGCGCTGAGGGGAAGCCCTGCAGGCCGTGGCTGCCGCCCCGCAGAGCGCACGGGCCGCGCCGGTCGGCTTCTGTGCGCCACCACACGGACATGATGAAGTTCGCCGCCTAAAGTTTCACTGGAGGTTCGCCGGGCCGCCTTGGGCAAGCCTGCTTCCCCGTTTTTCTGTCTCGACTCACTGGAGGTCAGCTTGAAGAAGTTGTTGATCATCGCGACCCTGCTCGCTGCGCCTGCATACGCCGAGACCACGGTGACGCCAGGGCTTTGGGACCTGTACCTGGATCGGAGTCTGCTGCAGGCCGGCCTGGCGTCCGAGCAGGCATGCATCGACGAGGCGACGCGGCGCAACGTGACCCTCACGTACACCTGCCGCACGCGTACCACGGTCGCGGTGACGGCGGAGACGACCAACCCGCCGCCGCCCCCACCTCCGCCGCCGCCCACGGGAGCGGTGACCTACAGCACGAACTTCGATGCAACCGAGCTTCCGTTGAGCGAGGGCGGGAGGTGGTCCAAGGCCAGCAACTCCTGGACCTATGTCCGCACCGCCAACGGCACGGCGTACGGGACCAATGGCATCACCAATTCCTACGACGATTCGGTGGCATTCCTCAGCGGTTTCGGTTCCGACCAGACCATCGAGGCGGTCGTGCAACTGAACCCCGGAACCGTCGGCCCGACACATGAAGTGGAACTGTGGCTGCGTGCACGCGACGACTCGAACAACCTGTGGGGCTACGAAGTCTGCTTCTGGCGCACCGGCCAGGTGCAACTAGGCGTCTGGAACGGCCCCTTCGGTGACGTGCTGAGCATGGACAGCAATCGTTCGGTTCCCTGGACGCAGTCCTCGCCGCTCAAGACGGGCGACCGCATCAAGGCGCAGATCGTCGGCAACACGATCAAGGCCTGGATCAACGATGTTCTGAAGCTGCATGTCGTGCACTCGAAGTACACGAGCGGTCAGCCGGGCATCGGCTTCTTCATTCGCCCCGGAGGCAGCAGCAACCTGCTGACGCTGACCAGCGTCACGGCCTCCTCGGACTGAAGCGCCGGACGGCGTGCGTGGGCCGCGTCAGGACCGGCGCTCGCGCATCGCCAGCAGCTCGTTGCCGGCCAGCGCGCCCAGCACCAGCGCTCCGCCGAGGATGACCGATGCGGCGGGCGCTTCGTTCGCACCGAGCCAGGCCCAGAGCACGCCGAACACCACCTCGAGCAGGCCGAGCAGCGAGATTTCCGGCGCGGCGAGCGAACGCGCGATGGTCACTGCCAGCAGACAGGGGATGGCCAGCTGCACGATGCCGAGCATGGACAGCAGCGCCAGGTCGCGCGCTGTGGCCTCGAAGGGCAGCGAAGGCGGCAAGGTCACCAGCGCGGACAGCAGCGCGCCGATCAGCACGGCCGGCAGCATGTCGCGCTGCGCGGCGCCGCGGTTGTGTTGGATCAGCGTCCAGTTCACCGCGGCGGCGATCGGCACACCGAGCGCGACCACGGTACCGAGCAGATGGCGCGGGTCGCTGCCACTGACCTCGCGGGCGTACATCCAGGCGATGCCGACGCCGGCCAGCACGATCGCGCCCCAGGTGCGGGCGGCGAGACGGTGGCCGAGCGCGAGGCGCGCCGACAAGGCAGTGAACAGCGGCGCGAGCGCCATGGTGACCAGCACGTTGGCCACCGTGGTCAGCGCCAGCGCCATCATGAACGCGGTGTACATCACTGCCCAGCACAGGCCGGACAGCCACAGCGTGCGACCGCCGTCGCGGATCGTGCGTGCGAGCGCGACCGGGCCGCGCAGCCACGACAGCAGCACGAGCAGCGCCATGCCGTTGAACAGGCTGCGCCAAAAGGTCACCTCGAAGCCGCGCGCCGACTCGAAGTGCCGCGACACCACGCCGGCAATGCTCCACATCAGCGTGACGACGACCATCATCAGCACCGCCTTGCGGTGCGTCATCGGCATTGCCGCAGCCTCAGCCGGCACCGGGCCGCCCCAAGCCGGCCGAGCCCTCGCTCGAGCGGCAGGCGCGACGCCAATGGGGGGTTGCCATCCCATCAGGCCGCTTCGCGCGACGCCCGCTTGCGGTCGTGCTCCTTCAGGTGCCGTTTGCGGATGCGGATGCTTTTCGGCGTGATCTCGACCAGTTCGTCGTCGGCAATGAACTCCACCGCGTACTCGAGCGTGAGGATGATCGGCGGCGTGATCTTGATCGCGTCTTCCTTGCCGGAGACGCGGAAGTTGGTCAGCTGCTTGCCGCGCACCGCATTGACCACCAGGTCGTTGTCGCGGCTGTGGATGCCGATGACCATGCCTTCGTACAGCGGGTCGCCCGCCTTCACGAACATGCGGCCGCGGTCGTCGAGTTTGCCCAGCGAATACGTCACCGCCTCACCGTCGTCCTGGCTGATCAGCACCCCGTTCTTGCGGCCTTCGATCTCGCCCTTGAACGGCTCGTAGCCGTCGAAGATGTTGCTGATCAGGCCGGTGCCGCGCGTCAGGTTGAGGAACTCGTTCTGGAAGCCGATCAGGCCGCGTGCCGGGATGCGGTATTCGAGGCGCACCCGGCCCATGCCGTCAGGCTCCATGTTGATGAGCTCGGCCTTGCGCTCGCCCAGGGCCTGCATGACGGCACCCTGGTGCTGGTCCTCCACGTCGGCGGTGACCAGTTCGATTGGCTCGTGGCGCTCTCCGTTGACTTCGTGGAAGACCACGCGCGGCTTACTCACGGCCAGCTCGTAGCCCTCGCGGCGCATGTTCTCCAGCAGGATGGTCAGGTGAAGCTCGCCGCGCCCGGAGACCTCGAAGATGCCGTCCTCGTCCGTCTCCCTGACCTTCAGCGCCACGTTGCTCTGCAACTCGCGCTGCAGCCGGTCCCAGATCTGCCGGCTGGTGACGAACTTGCCCTCGCGCCCGGCCAGCGGACTGGTGTTGACGCAGAAGTTCATCGTCAGCGTCGGCTCGTCGACCTTGAGCATGGGCAGCGGGGCCGGCCGGTCCGGGTCGGTCAGCGTGACGCCGATGCCGATGTTCTCGATGCCGTTGATCAGCACGATGTCGCCCGGGCCGGCCTCGGTGGCCTGCCTGCGCTCCAGGCCCTCGAACTTGAGCACCTGGTTGACGCGCGCGGTGAACGGCGTGCTGTCCGGACCGGCGTAGACGGCCACGTTCTGCATCGGCTTGAGCGTGCCCTGGTTGACCCGCCCGATGCCGATGCGGCCGACGTAGCTGGAGTAGTCCAGCGAGCAGATCTGCAGCTGCAGCGGCGCCTCGGCCGATCCCTCGTGCGCCGGCACGTGCTGCAGGATGGCGTCGAACAGCGGCGCCAGGTCGGTGCCGGTCTCACCCTGCTTGAGCGTCGCCCAGCCGTTCAGGCCGGAGGCGAAGATGACGGGGAAATCGAGCTGCTCCTCGGTGGCGTGCAGCTTGTCGAACAGCTCGAACGTGGCGTTGATGACGTAGTCCGGCCGCGCGCCGGGGCGGTCGACCTTGTTGACCACGACGATCGGCTTGAGGCCCAGCGCCAGCGCCTTCTTCGTGACGAAGCGCGTCTGCGGCATCGGGCCTTCGACCGCGTCGACCAGCAGCAGCACCGAGTCGACCATCGACAGCACGCGCTCGACCTCGCCGCCGAAGTCGGCGTGGCCCGGGGTATCGACGATGTTGACGTGCGTGCCCTTCCACTCCACCGCGCAGTTCTTCGCCAGGATGGTGATGCCGCGCTCGCGCTCGAGGTCGTTGCTGTCCATCACGCGCTCGGCGACCTTCTCGTTCTCGCGGAAGGTGCCGCTCTGGCGCAGCAGCTGGTCGACCAGCGTGGTCTTGCCATGGTCGACGTGGGCGATGATGGCGATGTTGCGGATCTGGCGGGTCATGCGGTTCTTTCAATCAGGAGGCCTTGCACCTCGGTCGGGCTGAGCAGCCTGGTGGAAATCAGTTCGCCGCCGACGATGTGGCCGGCGCCGAGGAAGGCCTGCGGTTCGGGGCCGAACACGCGTACCCGTTGCGCGTCGGCGAGCGCGAGGCGACGCCGCATGCCGGCGAGGAAGCGCGCCGCGTCGTCCGCGCCGAGGCGAACGACGGGGCAGTCGGCAAGCAGTGCGTCGGCGGGCCGCAACTGCGCATCGCGCTCGGCTTCGTCCATCGCCTCCAGCGCATCGAGCGTCAGCGCGCCGTCCAGCGTCAGCGCGCCCGAGCCGGTGCGTCGCAGCGCGACCAGGTGTGCACCGCAGCCGAGCGCCTCGCCGATATCCTCGGCGAGGGTGCGGATGTAGGTGCCCTTGCTGCAGCGCACGTCGAGCATCCAGCAGTCGTGCTCGCCGTCGACGATGTCGATCGCATGGATCGTCACGCGCCGCGGCTCCCGCTCGACCTCGACGCCGGCACGCGCGTATTCGTACAGCGCCCTGCCCTCGTGCTTGAGCGCCGAGTGCATCGGCGGCAACTGCTCGATCTCGCCGGTGAAGCGGTCGCAGGCGGCGCGCAGCACGGCGCGCGTCACGTGGACCGGTCGCTCCCGCAGCACCTCGCCTTCGAGGTCGCCGCCGCGCCGCGTCAGGCCGAGTCTGAGCGTGGCGAGGTATCGCTTGTCGGCATCCAGGCTGATCTGCGAGAACTTGGTCGCCGCGCCGAAGCACAGGGGCAGCAGGCCGCTGGCCAGCGGATCGAGCGTGCCGGTGTGGCCGGCTTTCTCGGCGCGGTAGAGCCGCTTGGCACGCTGCAAGGCATCGTTGCTCGATAGGCCGACCGGCTTGTCGAGCAGCAGCACACCGTGCACGGGACGGCGGACGATGCGGGCGCGCGGCGCGTTCACGGGGCTCAGTCGTCCTTCGCCCGCGTCGCATTGGCCCGGCTGATCAGCAGGTTCAGCTCCGCCGCGCGCTCCGTGGTGCGGTCGAACACGAAATGCAGCGTCGGCACGGTGTGGATCTGCAGCCGCTTGAACAGGCCGTTGCGCAGGTAGCCGGCAGCCTCGTTGAGCGCCGTCTCGCAGTCCTTCGGGTCGCCCACCAGCAGCGAGAAGAACACCTTGGCGTGGGCGTAGTCCGGCGAGACCTCGACGGCATGCAGCGTGACCATGCCGATGCGCGGGTCCTTCAGCTCGCGGATCAGTTCGGCCAGATCGCGCTGGATCTGGTCGGCGATGCGGAAACCGCGGTTGGGGATGGAACGCTTGTGACGCATGGTGTGCTCCTGAAACACAAACCCCGCCTCCTTTTGGAAGGCGGGGCTGGTGACGAGACCGGTACCGCCTTACAAGGTGCGGGCGACTTCCTTGACTTCGAAGAACTCGAGCTGGTCGCCTTCCTTGATGTCGTTGTAGTTCTTCAGCTTGATGCCGCACTCGAAGCCTTCCTTGACCTCTCGCACGTCGTCCTTCAGGCGGCGCACCGACTCGACCTCGCCGGTGTAGATCACCACGTTCTCGCGCAGCAGGCGGAAGCGCGCGCCGCGCCGCACCACGCCCGCAGTGACCATCGAGCCGGCCACTGTGCCGATCTTCGAGGCCACGAACACCTGGCGGATCTCGGCGGTGCCGATCGCCTCCTCGCGCTGCTCGGGCGCGAGCATGCCGGTCATCGCCGCCTTCACCTCGTCGACCGCGTCGTAGATGATGTTGTAGTAGCGGATGTCGACGCCGTTGCTCTCGGCCAGCTTGCGCGCGCCGGCATCGGCACGGGTGTTGAAGCCGATGATGATGGCCTTCGAGGCGATCGCGAGGTTGACATCGCTCTCGCTGATGCCGCCCACCGCAGCGTGCACGATCTGCACCTTGACCTCATCGGTGGAGAGCTTGACCAGCGACTGCGCCAGCGCCTCCTGCGAACCCTGCACGTCGGCCTTGACGATGAGCGGCAAGCTCTGCACTTCGCCCTGGCCCATCTGCTCCATCATCGACTCGAGGTTCGCGGCCTGGCGCTTCGCCAGCTTCACGTCGCGGTACTTGCCCTGCCGGAAAGTGGCGATCTCGCGGGCGCGGCGCTCGTCGGCCAGCACCATGAACTCGTCGCCGGCCTGCGGCACCTCGGTGAGGCCCTGGATCTCGACCGGGATCGACGGACCGGCCTCGGTCGTCGGCTTGCCGTCCTCGTCGAGCATGGCCCGCACGCGCCCGTAGCTGGAACCGGCCAGGACCACGTCGCCGCGCTTGAGCGTGCCGCTCTGCACCAGCACGGTCGCCACCGGACCGCGGCCCTTGTCGAGCTGGGCCTCGATGACCAGTCCCTTGGCCGGCGCTTCCTTGGCCGCCTTGAGTTCCAGCACTTCGGCCTGCAGAAGCACCTGCTCGAGCAGGTTGTCGATGCCCTGGCCGGTCTTGGCCGAGACCGGCACGAACGGCGAATCGCCGCCGAAGTCTTCCGGCACGACCTCCTCGGCCACCAGTTCGCTCTTCAGGCGCTCGACGTTGGCCTCGGGCTTGTCGATCTTGTTCATCGCCACGACGATCGGCACGCCGGCCGCCTTCGCGTGGTGGATGGCTTCCTTGGTCTGCGGCATCACGCCGTCGTCGGCCGCCACCACAAGAATGACGATGTCGGTGGCCTTGGCGCCACGCGCGCGCATCGCGGTGAACGCCGCGTGGCCCGGGGTGTCGAGGAAGGTGATCGTGCCGCGCGGCGTCTCGACGTGATACGCGCCGATGTGCTGCGTGATTCCGCCCGCCTCGCCCGCGGCGACGCGACTGCGGCGGATGAAGTCCAGCAGCGAGGTCTTGCCATGGTCGACGTGGCCCATCACGGTGACCACCGGTGCACGGGAAGTTTCCTCGTGCTGCTGCTCGGCCTGCTCCTCCTCGAGGAAGGCTTCCGGGTCGTCCAGCTTGGCGGCGAAGGCCTTGTGGCCCATCTCCTCGACGACGATCATCGCCGTCTCCTGGTCGAGTTGCTGATTGATGGTGACCATCTGGCCCAGCTTCATCAGCTGCTTGATGACCTCGGAGGCCTTCACCGACATCTTGTGCGCCAGGTCGGCCACCGAGATGGTTTCGGGGATGTGGACCTCCTGCACCTGCTGCTCGACCGGCGCGACAAAGGTCGAGGCCGAGCCCTCACCACGCTCGCCGCGGCGGCCGCCACGCGGCGCCCGCCAGCCGGCACGCGCGCCACCGGCGGCACCGTCGCTGCGACCCTTCAGCGCGGTGCGCTTCTTGGCGGCATCGTCGGCCCAGCTGGACGACAGCTTCTCGGACTTCACCGACTTCTTGTCACCCGGCTTGGCTGCGCCCGGCGCGGCGGTGGTGGCGGGAGCGCCCGGCGCACCCGCCTTCTTGTGGATCGTGCCCTTGATCTCGGTGGCCGGCTTGGCAGGCTCCTCGGGCTTCTTCGCGACGAGCACCTTCTTCGGCGCGTTCATCATCTCGCGGATCGCCCGTGCCTCGGCTTCGGCGGCCTGGCGGCGCTTGGCGAGGTCGGCAGCCTTCTGGGCTTCTTCGTTGGCCACGTCGGCGGCCTTGACGACGCGCAGGGCCGGCTTCGGCGGCTCGGCAGGCACCGCTGCCGGAGCAGCGGGCGCCGCTTCGGCCACCGGCGCCTTGGCGGCTGCCTTCGGCTCGGGCCGCGCGGCAGCGGCTGCCAGCGCGGCGGCGGCTTCCTCGGCGGCCTGGCGTGCCGCCTCGGCGGCACGTGCCTCGGCGGCTTCGCGCTCGCGCTTCTCCTGCTCCTCGCGCAGGCGGCGCTTCTCCGCCAGGTCCTCCTCCTGGCGGCGCAGCAGCTCGGCCTGGGCTCGCGCCTCTTCCTCGCGGCGCTGCAGTTCGGCCTCGTCGATCACCGGCGCGGCGGGCTCCTCGGCGGCAGGCACCTCGTCGCGCTTGACGAAGGTGCGCTTCTTGCGGACCTCGACCTGGATGGTGCGTGCCTTGCCGCTCGCATCGGCCTGCTTGATCTCGCTCGTCGACTTGCGCGTCAGGGTGATCTTCTTGCGCTCGCCGCCAGCGGTGCCGTGCGAACTGCGCAGGAAGTCGAGCAGGCGCTCCTTGTCCGACTCGCTGAGCGTGTCGTCGGCCGACGCCTTCTTGACGCCGGCCGACTGCAGCTGCTCGAGCAGCGCCGCGGCCGGGCGATTGAGCTCGGCGGCGAGTTGGGCGACGGTGGTCGAAGCCATTGTTGAATCCTTGCTTGGTCTAGCTCTGTCGTGTCGGCGCGTCTCGATCAGGCGGTGAACCAGTGTTCACGCGCCTTCATGATGAGTGCCTTGGCCTGCGCGTCGTCGATGCCGGTCATCTCGGTCAACTCGTCGACGGCGAGGTCCGCCAGGTCGTCGCGGGTGTGGATGCCGCCATCGGCGAGCTTGGCGATCAGTTCGGGCATCAGGCCCTTGCCGTCGAATTCGAGGTCACGCAGGTCCTGCGACACCTCGTCGACCCGCTCCTCACGGGCGATCTCCATCGTCAGCAGCGCATCCTTGGCGCGGGTGCGCAGCTCGCTGACGGTGTCCTCGTCGAAGCTCTCGATCTCGAGCATCTCCTGCATCGGGACGTAGGCGACTTCTTCCAGGCTGGTGAAGCCCTCGGCGATGAGGATGTCGGCGACCTCCTCGTCGACGTCGAGCTTCTCGACGAAGAGCTTGCGGATCTGGTCGGTCTCGGCCGCTTGCTTGGAGGCGGACTCCTCGGCGGTCATGATGTTGATGCGCCAGCCGGTCAGCTCGGAGGCCAGGCGCACGTTCTGGCCGCCGCGGCCGATGGCGATGGCCAGGTTCTCCTCGTCCACCACCACGTCCATCGCGTGACGTTCCTCGTCGACGACGATCGACTGCACGTTGGCCGGCGCCAGCGCGCCGATGACGAACTGCGCCGGGTCCTCGGACCACAGCACGATGTCGACGCGCTCGCCAGCCAGCTCGTTGGTCACCGCCGTGACGCGCGAGCCGCGCACGCCGACGCAGGTGCCGATCGGGTCGACGCGCCGATCGTGCGAGACGACGGCGATCTTGGCGCGCGAGCCGGGATCCCGGGCGCAGCTCTTGATCTCCAGCAGCCCTTGCTCGATCTCCGGCACCTCCTGGCGGAACAGCTCGATCATGAAGCCCGGCGCCGAACGCGACAGGATGATCTGCGGCCCGCGCAGCGTCGGGTCGACCTCGAGGATGAAGGCGCGAACTCGGTCACCGCTGCGCAGGTTCTCCTTCGGGATCATTTCGCTGCGGCGCAGGCGCCCTTCGACGCGACCGGACTCGACCACGATGTCGCCCTTGTCCAGGCGCTTGACGGTGCCGACGAAGATCTTGTCGCCGCGCGACAGGAAGTCGTTGAGCAGTTGCTCGCGCTCGGCATCGCGGATCTTCTGCAGGATCACCTGCTTGGCTGCTTGCGCGCCGATGCGGCCGATCGACACCGACTCGACCGGCTCCTCGATGTAGTCGTCGACCTCGATGTCCGGGATCTGTTCCTTGGCCTCGAACAGCAGGATCTCGGAGTCGGGCAGTTGCAGGCCGGCCTCATCGGGCACCACATGCCAGCGGCGGAAGGTCTCGTACTCGCCGCTCTCGCGGTCCACCGACACGCGCATGTCGACTTCGCCGCCGTGCAGCTTCTTCGACGCCGAGGCGAGCGCGGCCTCCACCGCACCGAACACCACCTCGCGATCCACGCTCTTCTCGCGCGAGATGGCGTCCACCAGCATCAACAATTCGCGGTTCATCGCTCACGACCTCCGTCAACCTCTTGTCCGGGCGCGGCTGCATCGGCGGGCGCTTCAGCGGGCGCGACACGGCGCCCCTTGAAGTCGACCACCGGCACCAGCCGGGCCTCGCGCACTTCGTCGAGTGAAAAATCCAGTGCCTGATCCGTCTTGCCGTCGTTGAAGACGATGCGCCAGCCGGTGGCCTCCCCGTCCTGCCAGGCCTGCAGCACGCCGCTGTACTTCTTGCGCCCCTGGAAGGCCTGCTTCAGCGTCAACTCGACCGCCGAGCCGGCGAAGCGGGCGTAGTCCGCGGGCTTCTTCAGCGGGCGATCGAGCCCGGGCGACGAGACCTCGAGCCGCGCGTAGGCGCAATTCTCGACCTCGAGCACGTGCTGCAGTTGCCGCGTGACCTTCTCGCAGTCGTCGACGGTGATGAACTCACCGTTCGGATCTCCGGCGACGCGATCAATGTAGACGCGCAGCAAGCCCCCGGCACTGCGGTCGGTGTCCACGAGCTCATAGCCCAGACCGGTCACGGTGCGTTCGACGGCGCTCTGCCAACTCGTCACAGGGTCATCAACCTTTGCCAAGGATGTCGCGGTTCTCTCAACAGCCAAAAAACGTTCGAGCAAAAAAAATGGGCTGGAAGAATCCGCCCACGCAGCTTTCTCGAAAACGGCAGATTGTAGCGTGCCTCCGGATTACAGGCAAGCCAAGCGACTGTCAAGAGCCCATGCCGGGCAGGTCGGCCATGCCAAAATCCGACCCCTTCCATCCACAACCCACCGCGCGGAGACTCCATGGGCTTTCTTGCCGGCAAGCGCCTCCTGATCACCGGCCTGCTGAACAACCGTTCGATCGCCTACGGCATCGCCCGCGCCTGCCACCGTGAAGGCGCGGAACTGGCCTTCAGCTACCAGGGCGAGCGTTTCAAGGAGCGCATCGCCGAATTCGCTGCCGAGTTCGGCTCCACGCTGACCTTCGACTGCGATGTCGCCGATGATGCGCAGATCGACGCGCTGTTCGCGCAGCTCGGCGAGCGCTGGCCGGATTTCGACGGCTTCGTGCACTCGATCGGCTTCGCGCCCCGCGAGGCGATCGGCGGTGACTTCCTCGATGGCCTGACGCGCGAGAACTTCCGCATCGCCCACGACATCTCGGCCTACAGCTTCCCGGCGATGGCCAAGGCGGCGCTGCCGCGGCTGCGTACGGGTGCGTCGCTGCTGACGCTGAGCTACCTCGGCGCGGTGCGCTACGTGCCCAACTACAACACCATGGGCCTGGCCAAGGCCTCGCTGGAGTCGAGCGTGCGCTACCTGGCGCACAGCCTGGGCGGGCGCGGCATCCGCGTCAACGGCATCTCGGCCGGCCCGATCAAGACGCTCGCCGCCTCGGGCATCAAGGACTTCGGCAAGCTGCTGACCGACTTTGCCGCGATGGCGCCGATCCGCCGCGCGGTGACGATCGAGGACGTCGGCAATGCCGCCGCCTTCCTGCTGTCGGACTTGGCCTCTGGCATCAGCGCCGAGATCACCTACGTGGACGGCGGCTTCAGCCAGGTGATGGCCGGCTCGGGCGACGCCTGAACCGTCGCCCGTTGGCGGCCGCCACCGCTCACAGCGCCTGGAGGATCTCCCGGCGCTTCTGCTGATACTCCTCCTCGCTGATCAACCCGCGCTCGCGCAGGCGCTTGAGCGTGAGCAGGCGCTGCTCGATCTCGTCGGCCGAGGCCGGTGCGGCCGGCCGTGGCGGGGCGGGCGGCGCGGCCGGCGCCAGCTGCTGCGGGGGCACGGCGGGTGCCGCGGCAGGCAGCACGACGGGGGGCGGTGCCACGGCGGGCGCCGGGGCGCGGTTGAGCGGAATCGCCAGCCAGTCGGCGCGCCGCTGCGCGGCGGACGGATCCTGCACAGAAGCCAGCCCCGGCTTGTTGCGCGAACCGAAGGTGAAGGTCGGCGTGATGCGCGAACCGATGTAGGCATCGACGAAATCCCGCCTCGCCTCGTGCACGATCAGATGCAGCGCATCGCCATGCACGAACAGCCGCGCGGTCAGGCCCAGCGGCGCGCGCAGCACGCCCTCGCCGCGCCGGTGCGTGCTCAGCAGCAGCAGATCTTCGTCCGGACCGACCGAGGCCAGTGCTTCGGACAAGGGCTCGATCAGGTCGTTCAGCTCGTCGGGCGCGAACAACGGTTGCGTGCCCCTGCTGGTCACCAGCCGTACCGGCGCGAGCAACTGGCGGATCGTTTCCGGCGCGAAACGCGCCGGGTGCTGGCTGGCCGGCGCGCCGGCTTCGCGTTCGGCGCGCTGGATGGCGGTGAACTCGCCGATGCGCCAGACACGCTGGCTCGACGCTTCGGCCGGCTTGTCCGGCTGACTCTTCTTCGCGCCGAACAGGAAGTCCGTCCAGGCGGCATGAGCCGAGGGGATCGCCAGCGTCGCACTGGCGCAGAGGATCGCAGGCGCAATCCAGCGCGGGGCAGAGGTCACGAGAGCGTCTCCGGTGATGCCGGCACCGGGCCGGACGTTGTGGTCAAAGGTCTTCAAGCGCCCGCGCCGCACCGAGCAGCGCCGGCGATGTGCTCGCCTGCACGACGTAGGTCGGGATGCCGCGCAGGTAGTCGCGGAATCTCCCCTTCGCCTCGAAACGCTCGCGGAACGAGGATCGATCGATGCGGTCGCCGAGGCGCGGGACGATGCCGCCGCCAATGTACATGCCACCGCGCGCCCCCAGCGACAGGGCCAGGTTGCCGGCCACGGTGCCGAGGAAGGAGAAGAACAGTTCAACCGCCTGCGCACAGCGGGCGTCGCCGCCGGGCCCGGACAGGCGCGTGATCTCCACCGCATCGAGCGCCTGAGGCACCGCGCCGTCGATCTCGCACAGCGCGACGTAGAGGTTGATCAGTCCCGGGCCGGACAGGGCACGCTCCGCCGAGGCGTGGCCGAAGCGGCTGCGCAGGTGCCCGATCACCGCATCCTCCAGGGGCTCGGTTGCCGCCAGGGTGACGTGGCCGCCCTCCCCGTTGATCGGAATCGCACTGCGCCCGCCGTGTGCCGGCAACAGCCCTGACACCCCCAGTCCGGTGCCGGGACCGAGCAGCCCGATCGGCGCCTGGGCCGCAGGCTCGCCAGGCCCCACCTGACGCCGGTCGCTCGCCGACAGCGCCGGCAGCGCCAACGCCAGCGCGGTGAAGTCGTTGAGCACCAGGAAGCGCTCCATGCCGAATCGCGCCTTGACCTCGCCGATCGAAAACGACCAGTCGTGGTTGGTCATGCGCACCAGATCACCCAGCACCGGGTTCGCAATGCCGATGGCGCACCACTTTGGCGACGGCAGCGCGTGCTGGTCCAGGTAGTGCTGCATGGCGTCCTGCAGCGAGGCATGTTCGGCGCAGCGGTAGCTGGCAATCCTGCCGGGCGCTTCGCCCGGCGCGGCCAGCCAGGCAAAGCGCGCGTTGGTGCCGCCGATGTCGCCGAGCAATCGCGGATGGGTGAGGTTCGGGTCGTCGTGCAAGGCCATGGTCATCACTCGTCGTGTCGCGGGTTCTTCCGAGAAGCATTGAGCAAGCTTCGCGCCGGTGGCACCACCCGTCGCCCAGCATCGAGGGAACTCGGAATGTAGCCAAACTACTCACGCAAGACAATGAAGAGAAGAACCTTGTCGCGCGACGCTCCTTCGTGCCGCATGAATCGCTTTGAGCGTATCTACAACACTGGTGCAAACCCTCGTTCACCCCCTGTAGTCTCACTACTAAAGTCCGGCCTGCTTTGAAACTACGCGATGTCCTGTAGTCGCACTACTTGCCGTGAAGCGCGCCGCACGACCCACCTGTCGACTCCTGCCGCCCATTCACGTCCACCGATTTCCCGGAAGAGCGAGTTGGCGCCGCCCCGCAAGGGGCGGCGCGTGTTTTCCCGCCGCCGGACCCACGTTCTCCCCGACCGGAAGCTGCACCCCTCGCTGAGGTGCGCAGTCCCGGCTTCAGTCCCCCCCAAGCACAACCTCTGAGGAGTCAAGTCGATGCACAACAAGTTCAAGAGACTGGCCGTCGCCGCTGCCGCGGCGAGCGCCTTTGTCGTTCCCGCGGTGCACGCCGAAGGCGTGGAATTCCACGGCTACCTGCGCTCGGGCGTGGGCACCACCAGCGAGGGCGGCGACCAGAAGTGCTTCCAGATCGCCCCCACCAAGTACCGCCTCGGCAACGAGTGCGAGACCTACGGTGAACTGGCCCTGTCGGCGCCGTTCGGCAAGTCCGATGGCCCTTGGGCCAAATACAACATCATGCTGGCCACCATCGAGAACAACGGCCAGAGCGACTTCGAAGCGGTCGAGGGTGACAAGTACTCCATCGCCAGCCGGCAGAACTTCTTCCAGGCCGGTGGCTTCTTCGGCAAGGGAGCCATGGAAGACGCCAAGATCTGGATCGGCAAGCGCTACTACAACCGCCACGACGTCCACATCAGCGACTACTTCTACTGGAACAACAGCGGCCTGGGTGCCGGCATCGAGGACATCAACACCGGTCCGGCCAAGCTGGCGTTCGCCTACCACCAGAACGGCAACGGCAACAACACGTTGAGCACGCGCCGCCTGTCGGCGCGGTTCTACGACATCGACGTCAACCCGAACGGCAAGCTCGAGGGCGAGTTCGCCTACGTGACCGGCAGCACCGCCGACAAGACGCCGACCGCGCCGAACGAGGGCTCCGGCTGGGCGTTGTTCCTCGAGCACACGCAGAGCGGCATCCTGAACGGCTTCAACAAGTTGGCTTTCGTCTACGGCACGGACGACGCCGCCGGCGGCGACTGGAACCCGACCTACTCGACAGCCGACGATGGTCGCGACGGCTGGAAGGAATTCCGCGTCATCGACCAGATGTACGTCGACCTGAAGAACGGCTGGTCGGGCATGGGCACGGTGGTGTACTCGCAAGTGAAGGACGGCGCTGGCAACAAGGTGAAGTGGTTCAGCATCGGCGCCCGCCCGCAGTACAACTTCACGCCCAACCTCAGCGTCGCGGTCGAAGGCGGGTTTGACCAAGTCAAGGTCAACGATCAGACGGCCAAGCTGGCCAAGCTGACGGTGGCGCCGCAATACACGCTGTCCGGCGGCTTCTGGGCGCGTCCGGCCTTCCGCGCCTTCGCCACCTACGCCAAGTGGAACGACAACGCCGGGGCCCTGGGCGGCGGCGTGTTCGCGCCGGACAAGAACGGCATGACCTACGGCGTGCAGGTCGAGGCCTGGTGGTGATCTGAGCCGCGGGACGGTGCGCGGACGGCCACGAGCCGTCCGCTGCATCGCAAGGCGCTCAGAGCGAACGGCGCCACTGCGCCGTTCCCCCTGCGTGTCGAACGCGTCACCTTTGCGCAGCACTCCATGGCCAACCTGCTCCTCAAGTCGCTGAAGAAGGCCTTCGGCGACGCAGTGATCATCCCGGGCATCGACCTGGAGATCCGCGACGGCGAGTTCATCGTCTTCGTCGGTCCTTCGGGCTGCGGCAAGTCCACCGTGCTGCGCTGCATCGCCGGCCTCGAGGACATCACCAGCGGCGAGCTGTACATCGGCGGCGAGCTCGTCAACGACGTGCCGCCTGCCAAGCGCGGCATCGCGATGGTGTTCCAGAGCTACGCGCTCTACCCGCACATGACGGTGGCGGAGAACATGGCCTTCGGCCTGCGCCTGGCCGGCTTCTCGAAGGACGAGATGAAGGCGGCGGTGGCACGTGCCGCGCAGATCCTGCAGATCGAGCATCTGCTCGAGCGCAAGCCCAAGGCGCTGTCGGGCGGCCAACGCCAGCGCGTGGCGATCGGCCGCGCCATCGTGCGCAAGCCCGGCGTGTTCCTGTTCGACGAGCCCTTGTCCAACCTCGACGCCGCCCTGCGCGTACAGATGCGCGTCGAGCTGTCGCGGCTGCACAAGGAGCTGAAGACGACGATGATCTACGTCACGCACGACCAGGTCGAGGCGATGACGCTGGCCAACCGCATCGTCGTGCTGAACAAGGGCGCGATCGAGCAGGTGGGCACGCCGATGGAGCTGTACCACACGCCGGTGAACCAGTTCGTCGCTGCCTTCATCGGCAGCCCGAAGATGAACCTCATTCCCGGCGAGCTGGTGTCGGCCACGCCGACCCTGGCGACCGTCAAGCTGTTCGAGGGCAGCGTCGTGCACGTGGGCGCCGACGCCACCTCGCTCGCACCGGGTGCGAAGGTCACCGTCGGCGCGCGGCCCGAGCACATCGATGCCAGCAAGGAGCAGCCCGCCGAGAACGCCGTGAAGGGCCACGTGCAGCTCGCCGAGCACCTGGGCGACACGATCTTCCTGCACGCCACGCTCGCCGGCGCGACCGAGGCGATGACCATCCGGACGCACCCCGACAACCCGGTCGATACCGGCGACATGGCGTGGCTCAGCCTGCCGCCGGCGCACTGCTTTCTGTTCAACGAGCAGGGCAAGACCCTGCCGCGTGCGGCCGGCTAGGGCCGCCGCCGACAACCCCCCAGCGACTGGCGCGTTCAACGCCTGCGTTCAACCCCGAAGCCCCAAGAAGGCACTTCCGAAGGAGAGCTCTCATGAACATCCCGCGTCAACGCCTCCGGCTGCTCGCCGCCGCCGCCACGCTCGCGCTCGGCGCCGGCTTCTCCGCCGGCGCCTTCGCGGCCGAACCTGGCAAGCTGCTCGTCTGGATCAACGGCGACAAGGGCTACAACGGCCTGCAGAAGATCGGCGACGAGTTCGCCAAGAAGACCGGCGTGCAGGTGACCGTCGAGCACCCCGAGGACGCCCCGGGCAAGTTCCAGCAGGCGGCCGCCGCCGGCAAGGGGCCGGACATCTGGATCTGGCCGCACGACCGCATCGGCGAGTGGATCGCCGGCGGTCTGCTGCAGCCGATCAGCCCGAGCAAGAAGGTGCGCGACGACATCGACCCGCTGGCCTGGAAGGCATTCACCGTGGGTGGCAAGACCTGGGGCTACCCGATGTCGATCGAGGCCGTCGCGCTGGTCTACAACAAGGCGCTGGTGAAGACACCGCCGAAGTCCTTCGAGGAGGTGATGGCGCTGGACAAGCAGCTCTCCTCGCAGGGCAAGAAGGCGATCCTGTGGGACTACACCAACACCTACTTCACCTGGCCGCTGCTGGCCGCCAACGGCGGCTACCCCTTCAAGCTGAAGGCCGACGGCAACTACGACCCGGCCGACACCGGCGTGAACAACGCCGGCGCCGTGAAGGGCGCGGAGCTGCTGAACAAGCTGATCCGCGAGAAGTACATGCCCGAGGGCAGCGGCTACGCCGAGATGGAGGCGGCCATGGCCCAGGGCAAGGTGGCGATGATGATCAACGGCCCCTGGTCGTGGGACAACCTGAAGAAGGCCAACATCGACTACGGCGTCGCCAAGATTCCCGCCGTGGGCGGCAAGAAGGCCGCGCCCTTCGTCGGCGTGCTCGGTGCGATGCTCAACAAGTCGACGCCGAACCGCGACGTCGCCGTGGAGTTCATCGAGAACTACATGCTCACCGTGCAGGGGCTGAAGACCATCAACGACGACGTGCCGCTGGGCACGCCGGCGAGCAAGGCCCTGTACGCCGAGTTGAAGAGCGACCCGCGCATCCAGGCCACCATGGCTTCGGCGCAGGACGGCGCGCCCATGCCGAACAATCCGGAGATGGGCCGCTTCTGGTCGTCGATGGTGTCGGCGCTGGGCAACATCATGGACGGCCGCCAGAGCCCGAAGGAGGCGCTGGACGGCGCCGCCAAGCGCATCACCGCCAAGTAGAGCGCTGAAGGAAGGCGCTGCTGCGCAGCGGCGCCCTCCTCCTCCCCGCACGGAACCGCCGCCAGAGTCCACCGATGCCGTCCACACCGACCTCGCCGACCCCGAACCGCTGGCTCGGGCCCGCGCTCTTTGCGCTGGTCATCGTCGCAGCGCTCTACCTCGTCGTCGCCGTGTACGCGACCGGCGAAGTGCTGCTGGCCGGTACGCTGCTGCTGATCAGCGCCCTGGCGGTGTGGATCTACACCGCGAAGTCCACCTACGCGTTCCGCTACCTCTTCCCGGGCATCGCCGCGGCGATCATCTTCGTCGTCTTCCCGATGCTCTACACGATCACCATCGGCTTCTCGAACTACAGCTCGCGCAACCTGCTCGAGTTCGAGCGCGCCGAAGGCTACTTCCTCAGCGAGACCTTCCGCGCCGAGGGCTCGAGCTTCGAGTTCAGCCTGCACCCGGCCGCCGGCGAATTCCGCGGCCGGCTGGTCGACGCGGAGTCGGGCAAGGCCTTCCAGTTCGGCCCGCTGGCCCTGGTGGCCGACCGCCGGCTGGAGGTCGCTGCCGAGCCCGAACCCGAGAATGCCGCGCCCCTGCCCGAGCCGGTGACGCTGAAGGAACTGATCGGCCACCAGAAGGCGCTGAAGGCGCTGACCGTCGTGCTGCCCGACGGCCGCAAGGTCGGCATGGCCGGCCTGCGCGAGTTCGCCACGGTGCAGCCGTTGTGGGTCAAGCAGGCCGACGGCAGCCTGAAGAACCAGGAGAGCGGCACCGTCATCCGGCCGAACCGCGAGACCGGCTACTTTGAGACAGAGGCCGGCGAGAAGCTGCAGCCCGGCTTCCACGTCGCGATCGGCTGGGACAACTACCGGCGCATCTTCACCGAGGCACGTTTCCGCGAACCCTTCGTGCGCATCTTCGTCTGGACGGTGGTGTTCTCGGCGCTGACCGTGCTTTTCGCCACCTCGCTGGGCATGCTGCTCGCGGTGCTGCTGAACTGGGACGCGCTGCGCTTCAAGGGCACCTACCGCATGCTGCTGTTCCTGCCCTACGCGGTGCCCGGCTTCATCTCGATCCTGGTGTTCAAGGGGCTGTTCAACCAGAACGTCGGCGAGATCAACCTGATCCTGGAGGGCCTGTTCGGCATCAAGCCTCAGTGGTTCTCCGACCCGTTTCTTGCCAAGGCGATGCTGCTCATCGTCAACACCTGGCTGGGCTTCCCTTACATGATGGTGATCTGCATGGGCCTGATCAAGGCGATCCCGGCCGATCTCTATGAGGCCTCCGCCGTGGCCGGTGCCGGGCCGCTGACCAACTTCTGGAGCATCACGCTGCCGCTGATCCTCAAGCCGCTGACGCCGCTGCTGATCTCCTCGTTCGCCTTCAACTTCAACAACTTCGTGCTGATCGCCCTGCTCACCGGCGGCCGGCCCGACTTCATCGACACCTCGGTGCCGGCCGGCACCACCGACCTGCTGGTCAGCTACACCTACCGCATCGCCTTCCAGGACTCGGGCCAGAACTACGGCCTGGCCGCAGCGATCTCGACGGTGATCTTCCTGATGGTGGCGGCGGTGTCGCTCGTGCAGATGCGCTTCACCAGGATCGTCGAGGAAGAGAAGCGCTGACCGCGCCGAAGGAGACCGCACATGGCCATCGTTCTCGACCGCTCGCACCGCTGGCGCATCATCGCGGCGCACGCCTTCCTGATCGGCCTGTGCGCTCTGGTGATCTTCCCGTTCCTGATCGTCATCTCGATCTCGCTGCGCCCGGGGAATTTCGCCACCGGCAGCATCATCCCGCAGACCATCAGCCTGGAGCACTGGCGCTTCGCGCTCGGCCTGCCCTTCCAGGACGCCAGCGGCCGCCTGATCGAGCCCGACCTGCCGGTGCTGCTGTGGCTGTGGAACTCGGTGAAGGTGGCGACGCTGTCGGGCCTCATCTGCCTGTTCCTCTCCACCACCGCCGCCTACGCCTTCGCGCGCATGAAGTTCGCCGGCAAGAAGCAGGCGCTGACCGGCCTGATGCTGATGCAGATGTTCCCGTCGGTGCTGGCGCTGGTGGCGATCTATGCCATCTTCGACCGCATCGGCAATGCCTTTCCGGCCTTCGGCATCGACACGCACTGGGCGCTGCTGCTGGCCTACTCCGGCGGCATCGCGCTGCACATCTGGACCATCAAGGGCTACTACGACACCATTCCCTACGAGATCGAGGAGGCGGCCAAGGTCGACGGCGCCACGCCCTGGCAGGCCTTCCGGCTCGTGCTGCTGCCGATGGCCGTGCCGATCCTGATGGTGGTTTTCCTGCTCGCCTTCATCGGCGCGATCATCGAGTACCCGGTCGCCTCCATCCTGCTCAAGCGACAGGACCTGCTGACCATGGCGGTCGGCTCGAAGATGTTCCTCTACGACCAGAAGTACCTGTGGGGCGACTTCGCGGCAGCGGCCATCCTCTCCGGCCTGCCGATCACGGTCGTCTTCATGCTGGCGCAGAAGTGGATGATCTCCGGCCTCACCGCAGGCGGCATCAAGGGGTGAACCCGGTCGGCGCCACGCCCACCCTGTCCGTTTCTCCGATCACCGCGGCCCCTGCGCCGCGGCTCTTTCTCAACCACCCGAAGAGGACCCCATGACGAAGAGCTTCCTTCTCCAGGCACTGGTCGCCGCCGCCGTGCTGATGCCCGGCCTGTCCAGCGCCGCGCCGCCGGAGGGCAAGGTGCAGATCAACTACAACCGCTGCGACGGCAACTACGACGGCTGGGGTGTGCACCTGTGGAAGGACCCGGGAATCCCGTTGCCCGGCATCGAATGGCAGAACCCGATGGTGCCCACCGGCAAGAACGACTTCGGCATCTTCTTCCAGGCCGACTTCAAGGAGTTCAGCAAGGGCAAGGTGAACTACATCATCCACAAGGGTGACAGCAAGGACCAGGGCGGCCGCGACATGTCCTTCGACGGCAACACCGTGAAGGAGATCTGGGTCAACAACGGCGACCGCAAGATCTACACGTCGCTGGACGACGCCAAGAAGGCGCGCGCCGAGAATCCCTGCAAGTGATGCTCCTGCCGTCGCTGTCCGCGCCCTGGCGCCGGGCGCTGGCCGCTCTCGCCTGCGGCCTGGTGCTGGCGGGACCGGCAGCCACCCGGGAGCCGGCGATCCCGGACCTCGGCCCGGTGGTCGCCGCGCCCGTGGCCAGCGCCCTGCCCGCGGGCTGGGCGCAACGCGGCGTGTTCATGGAGATCCTGGTGCGCGCCTACCAGGACAGCGACGGAGACGGCATCGGCGACCTGGCCGGCCTGACCCAGCGGCTCGACTACCTGCAGCAACTCGGCGTCCGGGGCATCTGGCTGATGCCCATCTTCAAGAGCGAGGATCGCGACCACGGCTACGCGGTGGTCAACTATCGCGAGATCGAGCCCGACTACGGCACCCTGGCCGATTTCGACCGCTTTCTCGTCGAAGCGCACCGGCGCGGCATCGCGGTGATCCTCGACTACGTGATGAACCATGCAGGTTCGGCACATCCACTCTTCGAAAGCGCCTACGACAGCCGCAAGTCGCCCTTCAACGACTGGTTCATCTGGGCCGAGGACAAACCCAAGGGCTGGAACACCTTCGCCGGCGATCCATGGCGCGAAGGCAATCAGCGCTGGTACTACGCTGTATTCGACGCGGGCATGCCGGACTTCAACCTGCGCAACCCGAAGGTGGTGGACTTCCACCTCGACAACCTGCGCTACTGGCTGAACCGCGGCGTGGACGGCTTCCGCTTCGACGCGGTGGGCGTGCTGTTCGAGAACAGCGCAATCGCCTGGGAAAACCAGCCGGAGAACCACCAGTTGCTCAGGCGCGTGCAGGAACTGCTGGCAAGCTACGGCAACAAGTACCTGGTGTGCGAGTCGCCGAGCGACCCGGCGCCCTTCGCCGAGGCGGACTCCTGCGGCGGCGCCTTCGCGTTCGGGCTGCAGAAGCACATCCTGTCCAGCGTGAAGCTCGGCCGGCTGCGCGACGACGTGCTGTACACGCTGCGCAAGATGCCGATGCCGCGCATGGCCACGCTGCTGGCCAATCACGACCACTTCGCCGGCGCGCGCCTGATGAAGCAGTTCGACGGCGACGAGAGAAGCTACAGGCTGGCCGCCGCGACGCTGCTCACGTTGCCCGGCACGCCCTTCCTCTACTACGGCGAGGAGATCGGCCTCGGCCTGTCGACGCCGGTGGCCAACGCCGACCAGTCGCTGCGCGGCCCGATGAGCTGGAGCGCCGAGCGCAACGCAGGCTTCACCCGCGCCGACAAGCCGTTCCGGCCCAGCGTGGCCAACTGGCAGACGCACAACGTCGCCGCGCAGCAGGCCGATCCGGGCTCGCTGCTCAACTGGTACAGGGGCCTGGTCGCGCTGCGCAACGCCGAGCCGGCGCTGTCGATCGGCAGCTTCACCCCGCTGTCCGAGCGCGACATGCCGGTGTTCGCCTTCACCCGCGAGCACGCAGGCGCGCGCCTGCTGGTGCTGATCAACTACGCTTACCGCGAGGCCACGCACGAACTGCCATCATCGTTCGCGGCGCAGCAGTGGTCGGTGGCCTTCCCGCCAGGCGCCGCCTCGCCGTTCGTGGGGCCCGCGAAGGGCGCCAAGGCCAGCGCCGGCAAAGCCACGACGCCGGTCAGGCTCGCGCCCCAGCAGGTGCTGATCCTCAAGGCCCGGTGAGAATCGCCCGATGAGCCTCGACCGCCCCGCCCCCGTGCTGCCGCACGCCGATCCCCGTCTGCTGGCCGACATCGGCGCCACCTATGCGCGCTTTTGCATCGAGCGCCTGCCGGGCCGATTCGAGCATGTCGCGGTGCTGCCCTGCGCCGACTATCCCGGCTTCACCGCGGTGGTGCATGCCTACCTCGACGGCTTGCCCGAAGGCGTCAAGCCGCGCCATGGCGCCGTGGCGATCGCCAACCCGATCGAAGGCGACTGGGTGCGCATGACCAATCGCGACTGGGCCTTCTCCATCCAGGAAGCCCAGCGCCAGCTCGACCTGACCACGCTGCTGGTGGTGAACAACTTCACCGCCTTGGCGATGTCCCTGCCTCGCCTGGGCGTCGACGGACGCCGCCAGGTCGGCGCCGGCGAGCCGCAGCCCAATGGCGTGATCGGCCTGATCGGTCCGGGAACGGGCCTCGGGGTGTCCGGCCTGATCCCGAGCGGCGACCGCTGGGTGACGCTGGCCACCGAGGGCGGCCACGTCAACTTCGCGCCCAGCGATGACCGCGAGCTGCGCATCCTCCAGTTCGCCTGGAAGACGATGCCGCGCGTGTCGGCCGAGCGGTTGCTCTCCGGCCCTGGCCTGGAACTGATCTACCAGGCGCTCACCCACGACAAGCCCGGTGCCGAGTTGCACCTGGCGGCCGCCGAGATCGTGCGCCGCGCACTTGGCGCGAGCGACAGCGCCTGCACCGAAACGGTGGACTGCTTCTGCGGGATGCTCGGCTCGATGGCCTCGGACCTGGCCCTCACGCTGGGCGCGACCGGTGGCATCTTCGTCGGCGGCGGCATCGTGCCCAGGCTGGGCGAACTGTTCGAACGCTCGCCCTTCCGGGCCCGCTTCGAGGCCAAGGGCCGCTTCAGCAGCTACGTCGCGCGCATCCCGACCTACGTGCTGACGGCGGAGAACCCGGCCTTCCACGGCGTTTCCGTGCTGCTCGCCGACCACGTGCCCGACCAGGATGGCGGCAACCCGCTGCTCGAGCGCGTGCGCGCCTCGCGCGACTCGCTGTCGCCCGCCGAGCGGCGCGTCGCCAACTTCGTGCTCGACAACCCGCGGACCGCGTTGAACGACCCGATTGCGCTGATTGCCCAGGGCGCCGAGGTCAGCCAGCCCACCGTGATCCGCTTCTGCCGCTCGCTCGGCTTCCAGGGACTGGCGGACTTCAAGCTCAAGCTCGGCTCGGGCCTGACCGGCACGCTGCCGGTGCAGCGCACGCAGGTGCGACGTCAGGACAGCACGGGTGACCTGTGCGCCAAGGTGCTGGACAACACCATCTCGGCGATCATGCAGTTCCGCGAGTCGCTCAACGTCGAGGCGGTGGACCGTGCGATCGAACTGTTGCGCCACGCCAAGCGCGTCGAGTTCTATGCCATGGGCAACTCGGCGGTGGTGGCGCTGGACGCGCAGCACAAGCTGTTCCGCTTCCGCATCCCTTCGGTGGCGCACACCGACGTCTCGATGCTGACCATGGCCTCGGAACTGCTCGGTCCCGAGGACGTGGCGGTGTTCGTCTCCAGTTCCGGTCAGCCGCCTGAGCTGGCGCGTGCCGCCGCCGTCGCCGTGGAGCGCGGCGCCTCGGTCATCGCGGTCACCGCCGGACAGTCGCCGCTGGCGCGGCGCGCGACGGTGTGCATCCCCGTGGAGCACAGCGAGGACGTGTCGACCTTCGTCTCGATGATCTCGCGCATCCTTCACCTGCTGGTGGTGGACATGCTGTCGGTCGGGCTCGCCGTGCGCCGCGCTGGCGTCGGCGGCCTGGGAACACCGGCCGCCGCGCCCGGCCAGAGCGCCGCCGCCGAGGTTCAGGTGCTGCCGGCCCCGGGAGTGCTCATCTCGCACATCGCCTGACGCCGCCGGCTGCGGGCGCTCAGGCCTGCACGCAGTCCACGTAGTAGCGGCGCGGTGCGCCCGGCGCACCGTCCTCGTCCTCGACGAGGCCGTGCACATCGGTGTCGAAGCCCGGGAAGGCGGCATTGAACTCGCGCGTGAACTTCAGGTAGTCGACGATCTTCTTGTTGAAGCGCTCGCCCGGGATCAGCAGCGGAATGCCCGGCGGGTACGGTGTCAGCAGCGCGGTCGTGATGCGCCCTTCCAGCGCATCGATGTCGACCCGCTCGGTGCGCCGCTGCGCGATGTGCGCGTAGGCGTCACTCGGCTTCATCGCCGGATGCAGGTCGGACAGGTACATCTCGGTGGTCAGCCGCGCGATGTCGCCGCGGGCATACATCTCGTGGATGCTCTGGCACAGGTCGCGCAGGCCCATGCGCTCGTAGCGCGGGTGATGGGCGCAGAACTCCGGCAGGATCTTCCACATCGGCTGGTTCTTCGCGTAGTCGTCCTTGAACTGCTGCAGCGCGGTCAGCAGCGTGTTCCACCGGCCCTTGGTGATGCCGATGGTGAACATGATGAAGAACGAGTACAGGCCGGTCTTCTCGACCACCACGCCGTGCTCGGAGAGGAACTTGGTGACGATGGACGCCGGAATGCCGGTCTTGGCGAACTTGCCCGAGACGTCCAGCCCGGGCGTGATGATGGTGCTCTTGATCGGGTCGAGCAGGTTGAAGCCGTCGGCGAGATCGCCGAAGCCGTGCCACTTCTCGCCGGCCTTGAGCACCCAGTCGGCACTGGCACCGATGCCTTCGCCAGCCAGCTTGTCCGGACCCCAGACCTTGAACCACCAGTCCTTGCCGTAGTCCTTTTCGACCTTGCGCATGGCGCGTCGGAAGTCGAGCGCCTCGACGATGCTCTCCTCCACCAGCGCGGTGCCTCCGGGTGCTTCCATCATCGCCGCGGCCACGTCGCAGCTGGCGATGATCGCGTACTGCGGGCTGGTCGAGGTGTGCATCAGGTAGGCCTCGTTGAACAGGTGCCGGTCGAGCTTGCGCCCAGGAGAATCCTGCACCAGCACCTGCGAGGCCTGGCTCAGGCCGGCGAGAAGCTTGTGCGTGGACTGCGTGGCGAACACCAGCTGGTCCTTCGGCCGCGGGCGGTTCTTGCCCATCGCGTGGTAGCTGCCGTAGAACTTGTGGAAGGCCGCGTGCGGCAACCAGGCCTCGTCGAAGTGCAGCGTGTCGATGTAGCCGTCCAGCGTGTGCTTGATCGTCTCGGTGTTGTAGAGCACGCCGTCGTAGGTGCTCTGCGTGAGCGTGAGGATGCGCGGCTTGACCTTGCCGGGGTCGACGCCGGCGAGCAGCGGGTTGGCGGCGATCTTGCGTCGGATCGCCTCGGGCGTGAACTCGCGCTCCGGGATCGGGCCGATGATGCCGTAGTGATTGCGCGTCGGCGGCAGGAACACCGGCACCGCGCCGGTCATGATGATCGAGTGCAGGATGGACTTGTGGCAATTGCGGTCCACCACCACCACGTCGCCGGGCGCCACCGCATGGTGCCAGACCATCTTGTTGCTCGTGCTCGTGCCGTTGGTGACGAAGAAGCAGTGATCGGCGTTGAAGATGCGCGCCGCGTTGCGCTCCGAGGCCGCCACCGGACCGGTGTGGTCGAGCAGCTGGCCGAGTTCCTCGACCGCGTTGCAGACGTCGGCACGCAGCATGTTCTCGCCGAAGAACTGGTGGAACATGCGACCCACCGGGCTCTTCAGGAAGGCCACGCCGCCGGAGTGGCCCGGGCAATGCCAGGAGTAGGAGCCGTCCTGCGCGTAGTCCATCAGCGCCTTGAAGAACGGCGGCGCCAGCCCGTCCATGTAGCTCGTGGCCTCGCGGATGATGTGGCGCGCCACGAACTCCGGCGTGTCCTCGAACATGTGGATGAAGCCGTGCAACTCGCGCAGGATGTCGTTGGGAAGGTGCTGCGAAGTGCGCGTCTCGCCGTAGAGGTAGATCGGGATGTCGGCGTTCTTGAAGCGGATCTCCTGGATGAACTTGCGCAGGTTCACCACCGCCGGGTCGAGGTCCGGGCCAGCGGTGAACTCCTCGTCGTCGATCGACAGGATGAACGCACTGGCACGACTCTGCTGCTGCGCGAACTGGCTCAGGTCGCCGTAGCTGGTCGCGCCCAGCACCTCGAATCCTTCCTTCTCGATCGCCTGCGCGAGGGCGCGGATGCCCAGTCCGGAGGTGTTCTCCGAGCGGTAGTCCTCGTCGATGATGACGATGGGGAATCGGAAGCGCAGCATGGCAAGCCTCGGGGTGGCAGAACGCGGGAGCGCGAAGTGTAGGGCCTGCCGGTGACCGTACACTGCGCGCCATCAGCCTCCGAGGAACTTTGCATGGACCTGTCCGCCACCACGCTCTGGTGGGTTGCCGCCGGGGTGGCCGTCGCGGCCGAACTGGCCACCGGCACCTTCTACCTGCTGATGATCGCGCTGGGACTGGCGGCCGGCGCGGTCGCCGCGCAACTGGGCCTCGCGGCCACGAGTCAGGTCGTGGCGGCCGCGCTGGTGGGCGCCGCGGCGACGGCGCTGTGGCACTGGAAGCGCGCGCGACAGCCTCGCTCGGCGCCGTCCGACCGCAACCGCGACGTCAACCTCGACATCGGCGAGCGCGTGCAGGTCGAGGCCTGGGGCAGCGACGGCACGGCGCGCGTCAACTACCGTGGCACGCAGTGGACGGCGCGCCTCGCGCCGGGCGCCGTGCCCCAGCCCGGCGAACACCGTGTCACCGCCGTCGAGGGCAACTGGCTGGTGCTCTCCCCCTCTTCCTCTCACTGACCTCCACCGAAGGCCTCCTCCATGGAAATCGCCCTGGTCCTCGCCATCATCGCCGGCATCTTCATCGTCCGCACCTTCAAGATCGTGCCGCAGCAGCATGCCTGGGTGGTCGAGCGCCTCGGAAAGTTCGACCGCACGCTCACGCCGGGCCTGAAGTTCGTCGTGCCCTTCATCGAGCGCGTCGCCTACAAGCACTCGCTCAAGGAGGTGCCGCTGGATGTACCCAGCCAGGTCTGCATCACGAAGGACAACACGCAGTTGCAGGTCGACGGCATCATCTACTTCCAGATCACCGACCCGATGCGCGCGAGCTACGGCTCGAGCAACTACGTGGTGGCGATCACGCAGCTCGCGCAGACGCTGCTGCGCTCGGTGATCGGCAAGATGGAGCTGGACAAGACCTTCGAGGAGCGCGACGCGATCAACGCTTCGGTGATCAGCGCGCTCGACGACGCGGCCGCCAACTGGGGCGTGAAGGTGCTGCGCTACGAGATCAAGGACCTCACGCCGCCGGCAGAGATCCTGCGTGCCATGCAAGCGCAGATCACCGCCGAGCGCGAGAAGCGCGCGCTGATCGCCGCCTCCGAAGGCCGCAAGCAGGAGCAGATCAACATCGCCACCGGCGAGCGCGAGGCCTCGATCGCGCGTTCCGAAGGCGAGCGGCAGGCCGAGATCAACAAGGCTCAGGGCGAGGCCGCGGCGATCACCGCGGTGGCCGACGCGACCGCCGACGCCATCCGCAAGATCGCCGCGGCGATCCAGTCGCCGGGCGGCGAGCAGGCAGTGCAGTTGAAGGTGGCCGAGAAGGCGGTGGACGCCTATGCGCATCTTGCGCAGAAGAACAACACCATGATCGTGCCCGGCAACATGAGCGAAGTGTCGGCGCTGATCGGCACGGCGATGGCTTTGCTCAAGGCCAAGGGCCCCGGGCCGGCCTGAGGGCATGCGATAAACTCGCGGGTTCCGGAGAGATGGATGAGTGGTTTAAGTCGCACGCCTGGAAAGCGTGTGTGGGTTAACAGCCCACCGCGGGTTCGAATCCCGCTCTCTCCGCCACCGCTGTCCGTCGCCGGCTGACACTTCGGCCGCATGTGCACCCGCTACGTCTCTCCCGAAGCCGCCGCGATCGAGCGGGCCTGGCACCTGGGTCGCGACACGCCGTGGCAAGGCGGCGAGATCTTCCCGCAGCGCCCAGGCGCCTTCATCCGCGCGGCGCGTGACTGCAGCGAGCCTGCGCGTGAACTGGTGGTCGGCCAATGGGGACTGGTGCCCTGGTTCGCCAAGACGCCCAGGCTGACCTACTCCACCTGCAATGCGCGCAGCGAGGAACTCGCCGACAAGGCCACCTTCAAGGACCCGTGGAAGCACGGCAAGCGCTGCATCATCCCGGCCTGGTCGTTCGACGAGCCGAACTGGGAGAGCGGCAGGAACGTCTGGTGGCGGTTCCGCCGCACCGACGGCGCGCCCTGGGGTCTGGCCGGTCTGTGGAACACCTGGGTCGACCGCGCCAGCGGCGAACTGGTCGAGAGCTACACCATGCTCACGCTCAATGCCGATCACCACCCGCTGATGCGCCGCATGCACAAGCCCGACCCGAAGCTGCCGCCCGATCGGCAGGACAAGCGTTCGGTGATCCCGCTCGAACTCGAGGATGTCGACCTCTGGCTGCACGGCACCATCTCCGATGCACGCAGCTTGTTGCGATTGTCCGAGGACTATGCGTTCGACGCCGTTCCGGCCGCCGTAGACTCGCGCCAATGACCGCGCAGGATCCCGACGCCGTCCCTACCAAGCCGAATGCGGCCGATGCAGGTCCGCGCACCGAACCGACCAAGCCTGTCGCGGTGGCGGCCGCCACGCCGTTCAAGCGCATGCCCTACGTGCCCAAGCGCAAGCGCGGATGGGAGGCGATCAGCGTGCCGCTGCCGCTGCAGTTCGCCATTGCCGTGATGATCGGCGTGCTCGTTGCCACGGCGATCGCGGCGGTGTACGTGCGCTGGAGCGCCAGAGCCACGGCCGAGGAGAACGCCCGGGCTACGGCGGCCGAGATCGAGCGCATCGCGCGCGAGAACCAGCAGCAACTCGAGGCCGAGCAGCGTGAGGCGGTCGATCGGCAGCGCCTGGCGGCGCAGGAGGAACGCCTGCGCATCGAGCGGCTGCGCGAGGAGCAGCGCCTCGCCGAAGCGGCGCGGCGCAACGCCGCGAGCGATGCCGAGCGCATGGAGCAGGCCTTCGCCGCCAGCTACCGCAAGCCGCCGGGCTGCGCCGACGCCGCCACGCTGGAGTGCGCCAACCACTACATCCGCGCCAAGCGGGCCTTCGAGGCACAGTACACGCGCGATCTGGCACGGCAACGGGCCACTTCGTCCCCCTAGCTTCGCACCCACCCCTTGGGGATGTGCCGTCGCCCACTCGAGGCGAACAATCCGTCGCATCGGCTCACCGGCCGCGCAACGAGACGGAGCGACGACGATGGCACGCATGATCCACGACACCGGCGGTGACAAGATCCAGGCCCTGCAGCGCTTGCTCGCCTGCCGCGGACTGGAAGTTCGAGACTTCGACATCGAGGAGGATGCGCACTCGGGCATCAGCCAGTTGCTCGGGCTCGGCGGCGGCATCGTCTCGCTGCGGCGCCGCTCCACCGGGGAGATCCGCGTTTATGCGGCCGGCACCGGCTCGGCCTGGTTCGCGGCCATCTGCGCCGACCTCGACCGGGGCTACTTCAAGGCCCCGACGCCCTCGACGGCCTTCCTCAGGCGCTCCGTGCCCGCGCTGTCGGCATGGTGGGTTTGAGCCGCTCCGTTCAGGCGCGTACGAGGCTCATCAGACCGAACAGCCCGGCCACACCCAGGCCCAACACGCCGCCGATCATCAACCACAGGACGAGGCCACTGCCACCGCCGCTGCGGTGGCGTCTCGAGCTCGTCACCGGCGCGACGCAGAAGCCGGAGTGCAACTGGTAGCCGGTGCTCTGCGCGAACTCGCTCGGGCGCTCGTCGTGCGGTTCGGCCTCCCAGTCGAAGACCTGGGTGTCCTTGTAGCGGCTGCTGGTTTTGCTCATGCGGGCATTGTGGAAATCGCCCGCGTCGTTGCGCAGCCCGTGCCCGGGGGGGTGCTGCGACCTGTCGGCACAGACCGTGAACTATTGACGCTCCGGCACCAGTGCACGGTACAGCGCCAAGTAGTGGCCCGCCGCGCCGTCCCAGGAGAAGTCCTGCGCCATCGCCGTCACCATGAGGCGGCGCCAGAGTTCCGGCTGCGCGTAGGCCTGCACGGCCCGCTGCATGGCGGCCTCCAGCGCCGCTGGCGTCGAGGCGTCGAAGGCGAATCCCGTGGCGCGTCCTTCGCGCACCGCCTCCTCGCTGGCGTCCACCACGGTATCGACCAGGCCGCCGACGCGCCGCACCAGCGGCAGCGTGCCGTAGCGCAAGCCATACAACTGCGTCAACCCGCAGGGCTCGAAGCGCGAGGGCACCATGATCACGTCGGCGCCGGCGATCAGGCGGTGCGCGAAGCTCTCGTCGTACCCGATGCGCACCGCCACCTGCGACGGGTGCGAGAACGCCGCCGCGGTGAAGGCTGCTTCGAGCACGGGGTCACCGGTGCCCTGCAGCACGAGCTGGGCACCCTGGCGCAGCAGCGCCGGCAGGGCAGCCAGCACCAGGTCGAGCCCCTTCTGCGGCGTCAGGCGGCTGACCACCCCGAACAACGGCGCCCCCACCTTCGCCTCGACGCCCACTTCCTTCTGCAGCGCCGCCTTGTTCCTCGCCTTGCCGGCCAGGTCCTGCGGCGAGTAGCGCGCGGCCAGGCTGCTGTCGGCGGCGGGGTTCCACACCGAGCCGTCCACACCGTTGAGGATGCCGCTGACGTCGGCCCCGCGGCTGCGGATCACACCGTCGAGCCCGCAGCCGAGCTCATGCGTG
Source organism: uncultured Piscinibacter sp. (assembly GCF_937952055.1). Taxonomy (GTDB): domain Bacteria; phylum Pseudomonadota; class Gammaproteobacteria; order Burkholderiales; family Burkholderiaceae_C; genus Piscinibacter. Next base: position 64,300 of record NZ_CALFYO010000008.1, on the reverse strand, counting down.
GCGATCTCGTTCGCGTAGGTCGGGCTCACCGTGGTGACCCGCTGCGCGTACTTCAGGCCCGCCTTCATGAACGACAGCTGGCCGTGGAACTCCACCCCGTGCGACTGCATGAAGCGCAGCGGCAGGCCCAGCTGGGCGAAGTCCTGCGGCGGGAACAGCCCCTGGAAGGCGAGGTTGTGCACCGTGAACACCGAAGGCGCCGTCGTGCCCGGGTGGGCCGCCATGTAGGCGCACGCCATGCCGGCATGCCAGTCGTGTCCGTGGAGCAGGTCGGGTGCCCAGTCGGGGTCCATCTCGCCAGCGGCCAGGTGGGCCGCCATCCAGCCCAGCAGCGCGAATCGTTGCAGGTTGTCGGCCCATTCGCTGCCGTCGCCGGCCTGGTAGGGGCCGCCGCTGCGCCGGTACAGGTAGGGTGCGTCGACCACGTACGCGGGCACATGGCTGTAGGGCATGGTGCCAAGGCGCAGCGCGACGCGACCGGCACCAAACAGCGGCCCCAGTTCGACGAGCGTCTTCTGGTGCAGCACCGCGTCGACGATGGTCGGGTAGCCGGGCAGCACCAGCCGCACGTCGGCGCCGGCGCGGGCCAGGGCCTGCGGCAACGCACCCACCACGTCGGCCAGCCCCCCCGTCTTGACCAGCGGAAAGACCTCCGCCGCCGCATGCAGCACTCTCATCGTTCAGCGTTCCTCGAGCTTGGCGAGCATCTCGCGGGTGACCAGCGTGATGCCGTTGTCGGAGCGGTAGAAATTCTCCGCGTCGCTGGCGGCATCTTCGCCGATGGCCATGCCGTCTGGAATGACGCAACCGCGGTCGACCACCACGCGCGTCAGCCGCGCGCCGCGACCGACCTGCACCCCGGGCAGCAGCACCGCCCAGTTCACGCTGGCGAAGGAGTGCACGCGCACGCTGGAAAACAGCACCGAACGGAACACGTGGCCCGAAACGATGCAGCCGCCAGAGACCATGGACTCGATCGCCATGCCGCGCCGATCGTCCTGGTTGTGCACAAACTTTGCCGGCGGCAGCTGCGGCTGGTAGGTCCAGATCGGCCAGCGGGTGTCGTACAGATTGAGCAGCGGGTCGGTGGCGGTGAGGTCGATGTTGGCATCCCAATAGGCGTCGATGGTGCCGACGTCTCGCCAATAGGGCTCCTCGTTGTGCCGCGTGCCGACGGCGCTGAGGTCGAACGGATGGGCGACCGCCTGGCCCTGGCGCACCGCATGAGGAATGATGTCCTTGCCGAAGTCGTGGCTCGAATTGGGGTCGTTGATGTCCCGCTCCAGTTCCCTGTAGAGGTAGCGTGCGTTGAACACGTAGATGCCCATGCTGGCCAGCGCGCGATCCGGCTTGCCGGGCATGGCAGGAGGATCGGCCGGCTTCTCGACGAAGTCGACGATGAGGTTGTTCTTGTCCACCGCCATCACGCCGAAGCCGGTGGCCTCGGCGCGTGGCACCTCGATGCAGCCGACCGTGCAGTCGCGCCCCTTGGCCACGTGATCGGCCAACATCAGCGCGTAGTTCATCTTGTAGACGTGGTCGCCGGCGAGGACAACGATGTAGTCGGCACCGTAGCTGGCCAGGATGTCCTGGTTCTGGTACACGGCGTCGGCCGTGCCGCGGTACCAACTCTCCTCGTCGACGCGCTGCTGCGCGGGCATCAGATCGACGAATTCGTTCATCTCGCTCTTCAGGAACGCCCAGCCCCGCTGCAGGTGGCGCATCAGGCTGTGGCTCTTGTACTGCGTGATCACGCCGATGCGGCGGATCCCCGAGTTCAGGCAATTGGACAGCGCGAAGTCGATGATGCGGAACTTGCCGCCGAAGTAGACCGCCGGCTTGGCGCGCCGGTCGGTCAGGTGCTTCAGCCGACTGCCTCGGCCACCGGCCAGCACCAGGGCCACACTGCGCTTGGGCAGGTCCAGGCTGAGCGCCAGATCGTTCGGACTCATGGGGTCATCTCCTTTGTCGTTGTGGGCGTGGACTGCCGCGGCGGTCCCGCGCCCCGATGATCAATGATTTCGGCATCGGCGCAACAGCACCGGACCGGCAGACGGTGCGCCCGCAGCCCCCCGAGTGCATGGAGTCGATGTTGTTTCACCGTACTTCAGCGTAACTGCGAAGCGCGGCCCGTGCCATGCGCCTGGGCCGAGGGCGGGGGGCCCTTTCCGGTGCCGTGGAATCGCCCGTAACCGGGCATCGCCGATGGCCGGTGTGGGCGCGAAAATTGCGATCTGCCCGCGGTTGACGCCCCTGATTCGGGCATGGACACTGCGCACCCGCCGCAAGGCCGGTGGCGCCATGAGCGCCGCCGCACCACAAAGGATCCCGAGTGGAAACGAACCCGCTTTCTCCCGTCGCCATCGTCGGCGGCGTCGACGATCACCTGCTGAAGACCGTGGGCGTGACCCCGGCGCAGGCCTCCTCCACCGAGCTGATGCAGGCGATAGCCCAGGTGGCGCGCGAGCAGCTGTCGCGCCGCTGGGTCGCCACGCAGACGCGCGAGCGCGAGGCGAAGGCCCGCCGCGTCTACTACCTGTCGATGGAATTCCTCATCGGCCGCACCATGGGCAACGCGCTGGCGGCACTGGGCTTGGTCGAAGGTGCCGGCAAAGCCGCCCAGGCGCACGCACGCAAGCTGGAGGAGGTGGCCGAGCGCGAGCCCGATGCGGCACTCGGCAACGGCGGTCTCGGTCGGCTCGCGGCCTGCTTCCTCGACTCCATGGCCACCCTCGGCCTGCCCTCCTTCGGCTACGGCATCCGATACGAGTACGGCATGTTCGCGCAGGAGATCCAGAACGGCTGCCAGGTCGAATACCCCGACCCCTGGCTGGCCGATGGCACGCCCTGGGAGTTCCCTCGCTCGGGCGTGAGCTACCCGGTGCGCTTCGGCGGCTGGGTCGAGCATCAGGGCAACAAGCCCGTGTGGCGGCATGGCGGCGAGGTGGCCGCGAAAGCGCACGACATGGTCGTGCCTGGCCACGGTACCGACAAGGTCAGCACGCTGCGGCTGTGGAAGGCCGTGGCGCCGGCGCACATCGACCTGCACGCCTTCAACACCGGCGATTACGCGCGCGCCGCCGGCGTGAAGAACGAGTACGAGAACATCTCCTGGGTGCTCTATCCGAACGACAGCACGCCGGCCGGCCGCGAATTGCGCCTGCGCCAGGAGTACTTCTTCGTCGCTGCGTCGGTGCAGGACATCCTCGATCGCCACCTCGAGGAGCATGGCACGCTCGCCAACCTCGCCGACCAGGTGGCCATGCACCTGAACGACACGCACCCGGCGATCGCCGTGGCCGAGCTCATGCGTGTGCTGTGCGACGAGCACGACATGGCCTGGGACAAAGCCTGGTGCATCACCCAGCGCGTCTTCTCCTACACCAACCACACGCTGATGCCCGAGGCGCTGGAGACCTGGCCGGTGGCGCTGATGCAGCACGTGCTGCCTCGCCACCTGGAGATCATCTTCCGCATCAACCAGGAGTTCCTCGAGTTCGCTTCGCACCACCGGCCCGGCGATCACGGGTTCCTGGCGCGCCTTTCGCTGATCGACGAGAACGGGGAACGCCGAGTGCGCATGGCGCACCTGTCGATCGTGGGCAGCCACAAAGTGAACGGCGTCTCCGCGCTGCACTCGGACCTTCTGGTCAAGACGATCTTCGCCGACTTCGCATCGCTGTGGCCGGATCGCTTCACCAACATGACCAACGGCGTCACGCCGCGGCGCTGGCTGGCGCAGGCCAACCCGGGGCTGGCCGGCCTGCTCGACCGGACCATAGGGCGGCAATGGCGTCTCGACCTCGACCAGCTGCAGGCGCTGCGCGACCAGCGTGGCAATGCGTCCTTCCGCGACGAGTTCATGGCCGTCAAGCGTGCCAACAAGGCGCGGCTGGCAGAGCACATTGCGCGCGTCACCGGCATCGCCGTCGACCCGGCCAGCCTGTTCGACGTGCAAGTCAAGCGCATCCACGAGTACAAGCGCCAGTTGCTCAACGTGCTGCACGTGGTGGCACGCTACCAGGCCATCCTCGCCCACCCGAACGCCGGCTGGGTGCCGCGCACGGTAATCTTCGCCGGCAAGGCAGCGTCGTCCTACGCGATGGCGAAGAGCATCATCCGCCTGATCCACGACGTCGGCCACGTGGTCAACCACGATCCGCGCGTCGCCGGGTTGCTGAAGGTGGTCTTCGTGCCGAACTACGGCGTCTCGGTCGCCGAGGTGGTCATGCCCGGCGCCGACCTGTCCGAGCAGATCTCCACGGCCGGCACCGAGGCCTCGGGTACCGGCAACATGAAGCTGGCGCTCAACGGCGCGCTGACCATCGGCACCGATGACGGCGCGAACATCGAGATTCGCCAGCACGTGGGCGACGACAACATCTTCATCTTCGGCCTGAAGACGCCCGAGGTGCTGTCGCTGCGCGCCGGCGGGTACCAGCCGATGCGCTACTACGAGAGCAACCCGCAATTGAGGCACGTGCTCGACGCGATCGCCGGCGGCCAGTTCTCGCCGGAGGAGCCAGGACGCTACCGCGGCCTGGCCGACTCGCTGCTGTGGGGCGGCGACCACTACCTCCTGCTGGCCGATTTCGGCCCCTATGTGGAGACGCAGCTGCGCGTCGACGCGCTCTATCGCCAGGCTGGCGAATGGGCCTCGCGGGCGATCGCCAACGTGGCCGGCATGGGCGCGTTCTCCTCCGACCGCACGATCCGCGAGTACGCGCAGCAGATCTGGGGCATGACGCCGGCGCCCTGAAGCACGGCGATTGCTACCATCGACGCAGTCCACCGAGGCTGCCGTCAAGATGCTGAACGACCAAGAGATCGAACTGATACGCCTTGCCCGGCACGGCGACCCGTTCTCCGTGCTGGGCCCGCATGCCGGCGCCGATGGCCGGCTGTGGCTGCGCGCCTTCCTGCCTGGCGCGACGCACGCGGTGGCGGTGGAGGCCGACGGCGGTGCAACGCTCGCGCCGCTGCTGCTGGTGCATGTGGACGGGCTGTTCGAGGCTCCGCTGGACATCATGCCGACGTCCGGCTATCGGCTGCAGGTGCGCTGGACCGACGGCAACACCTCGACCATCGACGATCCGTACCGCTTCCCGCCGGTGCTGGGTGAACTCGACGTCTGGCTGATGAGCGAGGGCACGCACCTGCGTCCCTACGAGGTGCTTGGCGCGACGCAGCGTGAATTCGGCGGGGTGCACGGAACGTCCTTCGCCGTGTGGGCGCCTAACGCGTCGCGCGTCAGCGTGGTCGGCGACTTCAACCTGTGGGACGGCCGCCGCCACCCGATGCGTCTGCGTCGCGAGTGCGGCGTGTGGGAGATCTTCCTGCCCGGCGTGGGCGCGGGCGCGCGCTACAAGTACGAGATCGTCGCCCGCGACGGCGAGTTGCTGCCGCTCAAGGCCGACCCCTACGCGCTGCAGTCCGAACTGCGTCCGGCCACGGCCAGCGTGGTGGCGCAGATGCCGCCGGCGGCGCCGCCCTCCGAGGCGCGCCGCCAGGCCAATGCGCTGGACGCGCCGATCAGCATCTACGAGGTGCACCTCGGCTCGTGGCGGCGCAAGCCCGAGGAAGGCAATCGCTGGCTGAACTGGGACGAGCTCGCCGCCACGCTGGTGCCCTATGCGCGCGAGATGGGCTTCACCCACCTCGAACTGCTGCCGGTGTCCGAACACCCCTTCGACGGCTCTTGGGGCTACCAGCCGATCGGACTGTACGCACCGACCTCCCGCTTCGGCGACCCGAACGGCTTCCGCCGCTTCGCCGAGCGCTGCCACGCCGAAGGCCTGGGCCTGATCCTGGACTGGGTGCCGGCGCACTTCCCGTCCGACACGCACGGCCTGGGCCGCTTCGACGGCACCCACCTGTACGAATACGCCGACCCGCGCGAAGGCTTCCACCAGGACTGGAACACGCTGATCTACAACCTCGGCCGCACCGAGGTAAGCAACTTCCTCGTCGGCAATGCGCTGTACTGGCTGGAGCGCTTCGACGTCGACGGGTTGCGCGTCGACGCGGTGGCCTCGATGCTCTACCGCGACTACTCGCGCCGGCCGGGGGAGTGGGTGCCCAACGTGCACGGCGGGCGCGAGAACCTCGAGGCGATCGCCTTCCTCAAGCGCGTCAACGAGGTCGTCGGCGCCGAGCGTCCGCAGGCGGTGACATTGGCCGAGGAGTCGACTGCGTTCCCGGCGGTGTCTCGCCCCACCTACCTCGGCGGGCTGGGCTTCCACTACAAGTGGAACATGGGCTGGATGCACGACACGCTGAAGTACATGGCGCGAGACCCCGTCCATCGCCAGTTCCACCACGGCGAGATGACCTTCGGCCTGGTCTACGCCTTCAACGAGAACTTCGTGCTGCCGCTGTCGCATGACGAGGTGGTGCACGGCAAGGGCTCGCTGCTGGGCAAGATGCCGGGCGACCGCTGGCAGAAGTTCGCCAACCTGCGTGCCTACTTCGGCTTCATGTTCGGCCACCCGGGCAAGAAGCTGCTGTTCATGGGCGGCGAATTCGCCCAGGAGCGCGAGTGGAACCATGACCAGAGCCTCGACTGGCACCTGCTCGGCGACCGCGCGCATGCCGGCGTGCATCGACTCATTCACGACCTCAACCGCTACTACCGCGCCACGCCGGCCTTGTACGACTGCGACTTCGATGGCGCCGGCTTCGAGTGGATCACCCACGACGATGCGCAGCGCTCGGTGCTCGGCTTCGTGCGCCGCAGCCGCGACGGCCGCTCCGAGGTGGTCGTGGTGTGCAACTTCACGCCGACGGTGCAGCGGGGCTATCGCCTCGGCGTGCCGGCCGCCGGCACCTGGCGCGAGCGCTTGAACACCGACTCGGAGCATTACGGTGGCAGCAACGTCGGCAGTCCGTACGGCGCCGCCGATGCGGAGGCCGTGCCCTGCCACGGGCGCGCGCAATCGCTCATGCTCGACCTGCCACCCCTGGCCACCGTCTTCCTCGCGCGCGACGCCTGAGATGGAAAACGGTCACCCCTGGCCGCTCGGCGCCCATTGGGACGGCCACGGCGTCAACGTCGCCGTCTTCTCGGCGCATGCGCAGCGCGTCGACCTGTGCGTCTTCGACGACGGCGGGCGGCAGGAGCTCAAGCGTCTGCCCCTGCCCGCGCGTACCCAGGACGTCTGGCACGGCTACCTGCGCGGCGCCGGCCCCGGCCTGGTCTACGGGCTGCGCGCCCACGGCCCGTGGCGCCCGGAGCGCGGCCACCGATTCAATCCGCACAAGCTGCTGCTCGATCCCTACGCGCGCGAGATCGTGGGCCGCTTCGAATGGCGTGCCGAGCATTACGGCGCCGACGCGCGGCATGGCACGCACATGGACATGCGCGACAACGCCACGTGCGCGCTGAAGGCACGCGTCGTCGACCCCCGCCACGACTGGCGCGGCGATCGCCACCCGCACACGCCGTTGGAGCGCACCGTGCTCTACGAACTGCACGTCAAGGGCTTCACCCAGCGCCACCCGGGCGTGCCCGAGGCGCTGCGCGGCAGCTACGCCGGTCTGGCATCGGATGCGGCGATCGCGCACTTCAAGCGCCTCGGCGTCACCGCGCTGTGCCTGCTGCCGGTGCATCAGCGCATCGACGAGCGCCGCCTCGTCGGACTCGGCCTGTCCAATTACTGGGGCTACAACAGCATCGGCTTCTTCTGCCCCGACGCGCGGCTGGCCAGCGGGGCGGACGGCTTGTCGGTGCGCGACGAATTCCGTGCCATGGTCGCGAAGCTGCACGCCCATGGACTCGAGGTCATTCTCGACGTGGTCTACAACCACACTGCCGAGGCCGACGAGCACGGCCCGACGATCAGCTTCCGCGGCCTCGACAACGCGAGCTACTATCGGCTGCCGCACGACCAGAGGGAGCGGTACGAGAACCACAGCGGCTGCGGCAACACGCTGGACCTCCGCCAGCCGCGCGTGCTGCAGATGGTGCTCGACAGCCTGCGCTTCTGGGCCGGCGAGATGCACGTCGACGGCTTCCGCTTTGACCTGGCGCCGGTGCTCGGCCGCGGCGATCACGGCTTCGACCGCCATGCACCGTTCTTCACCGCGCTGGCGCAGGACCCGCTGCTGTCGCGCCTGAAGATGATCGCCGAGCCCTGGGACATCGGCCCCGGCGGCTACCAGCTCGGCGGCTTTCCCGGCGGCTGGCTGGAGTGGAACGATCGCTTCCGCGACACCATGCGTGCCTTCTGGATCGAGGGCAGCCACACGCGAGGCGACTTCGCGCAGCGGCTCGCCGCCTCGTCGGACATCTTCCAGCCTCGTCACCGGGCACCGGCCGAGTCGGTCAACTACGTCGTCTCGCACGACGGCTTCACGCTGGCCGACCTGGTCAGCTTTGCGCACAAGCACAACGAGGCCAACGGCGAGCACAACCGCGACGGCCACGGCCACAACCACAGCGCCCACTTCGGGGTCGAGGGTCCGACCGACGATGCCGCCATCCGGTCCGTGCGTGGCCGCGTGGCGCGGGCGCTGCTGGCCAGCACGCTGCTGTCGCAGGGCACGCCCATGCTGTGCGCCGGCGACGAATTCGGCCGCAGCCAGGGCGGCAACAACAACGCCTATTGCCAGGACAACGTGACCTCCTGGCTGGACTGGTCGCGCGCCGACGAGGACCTGATCGCCTTCACCGCCCGGCTGCTGTCGCTGCGCCGGCAGGCCCTGCCCTTCGCCAACCGTTGGTACGACGGCCTCCCCGACCGCCTCGGCCTGCAGGACGTGACTTGGCTTCGCGTCGATGGCAGCGAGTTGCACGGCGAGGAGTGGCGGCGCCCCGACGGCCGCGTGTTCGGCTGCCTGATCGGCCGCCCCGGCCTTGGCCGCACGCCGCTGCTGTTGCTCGTCAACGGCGATGCCGGCGACATCGACTTCATGCTGCCGGGCGGTGCCTGGCAGGCGGTGTTCGACAGCGCGCAGGCACGCGGCGAGACACACTGGCAGGGCCCGGGCGAGGTGCTCTACCCGCTTGCCGGCCGAGCCATGGTGGTGTTCGCGGGCCTGGGGCACGAACTCGATCTGTAGTCAGAGGATCTTCCGATGCGATTCCCCCGCGCCAGCGGCGTGCTGCTGCACCCCACCTCCCTGCCCGGGCCGCACGGCTCGGGCGACTTTGGCGCCGCCGCCCATCACTTCGTGGATTGGCTGGGCACGGCGGGACAGAAGCTGTGGCAGATCCTGCCGCTGGGCGGCATCGGTCCGGGCAACTCGCCCTACATGAGCACCTCGGCCTTCGCCGGCAACGTGCTGCTGATCGACCTTGCCGAACTGCACCGCCGCGGTTGGCTCAGCGCGGGCGAGGTGGAGCCGCCGGCAGGCATGCAGGAACATCGGCTGGACTTCTCCGCCGTGGTGCCCTTCCGCATGGACCGGCTCGAGCGGGCCTCGCGGCGCTTCGCCGCGATCGCGTCGGCCGAGGAGCACGCCGATCTGCAGGCCTTTTGCGAGCGCCACGCCGACTGGCTGCCCGACTACGCGCTGTTCATGACGCTGGCCGAGCTTCATGGCTGGCGAGACTGGAGCGACTGGGATGCGCCGCTGGCGGCGCGCGAGCCGGCCGCGCTGGCCGCCGCGCGCCAGACGCATGCCGAGCGCGTCGCGTTCTGGACCTTCTGCCAGTGGTGCTTCTTCCGGCAATGGCTGGCGCTGAAGGCCTACGCCAACGGCAAGGGTATCGAGATCATCGGCGACGCACCGATCTTCATCGCCTACCAGAGCGCCGAGGTGTGGGCGCGGCGCGAGCTGTTCGAGCTCGACGCCCGGGGCAAGCCCACGGCCGTGGCCGGCGTGCCCCCCGACGCCTTCAGCGAGACTGGCCAGCGCTGGGGCAACCCGCTGTACCGCTGGAAGGCGCATGCCAAGGAAGGCTACGCCTGGTGGGTGCAGCGCATCCGACGCAGCTTCGAGCTGGTCGACATCGTGCGCATCGACCACTTCCGCGGCTTTGCCGGCTACTGGGAGATCCCCGCCCACGAGGCCACCGCGATTCACGGCCGCTGGCAGCCCGGTCCGGGCGAGGCGCTGTTCAAGGCCATCGCGCGGGAATTGGGGCCGCTGCCCATCGTTGCCGAGGACCTCGGCGTGATCACGCCGGACGTGGTGGCGCTGCGCAAGAAATTCGCCTTCCCCGGCATGCGCATCCTGCAGTTCGCCTTCGACGGCGGCAGCGGCAACGCCTATCTGCCGCACAACCACGACGTCGACTCGGTGGTCTACGTCGGCACGCACGACAACGACACCGCGCTCGGCTGGTGGGCCTGCTTGACGGAGCCGCAGCGCCGACACGTGCTCGACTACCTGGGCAGCAGCGGTGTCGAGATCCACTGGGACCTGATCCGCGCCGCCTGCGCCAGCGTGGCCGACACCGTCGTGCACCCGATGCAGGACGTGCTGGGCCTGCCTGGCGAGCACCGCATGAACCTGCCCGGCCGCGGCGAAGGCTACTGGCAGTGGCGCTTCACGTGGGAGCAGGTGCGCCCCGAACATGCGCAGCGGCTCGCGCACCTCGTGCGGCTGTTCCGCCGCGACGGCACGCCCTTGCAGGGCTGAGGCGGGCCGCCATGAAGAACGGGGCGCGAAAGCGCCCCGTTGCGATCGGACCGAGGTCGCGTATCAGCGCACCACGGCGATCTGCTCGCGCTTGCCGCCCTTGTAGGTGAACAGGGTCAGCGCGCCATTCTTGATGTCGCCCTTCTCGTCGAAGGCGATCGTGCCGGTCACGCCCTTGTAGTTGGCCTTGGCCAGCACCGGCAGGTACTTGGCCGGCTCGGCCGAACCGGCCTTGACCATCGAGTCGGCCATCACCATCACCGCGTCATAGACGTACGGCGCATAGATCTGCACGTCGGCGTTGAACTTCTTCTTGAAGTCGGCCTTGAACTTCTCCATGCCGGCCTTCTGCTCACCCTCGACGCCGCCGGCCTCCGCGCAGATCACCTGGCTGTCGGCCATCGAGCCGGCGGCCAGCTTGGGCAGCTCGCCCGAGCAGATGCCGTCGCCACCCATGAACTTGGCGTTGATGCCGAGCTGCTTCATCTGGCGGATCATCGGGCCGGCCACAGCGTCCATGCCGCCGTAGAAGACCACATCGGGATTCTTCGCCTTGATGGCGGTCAGGATGGCGGTGAAGTCGGTCGCCTTGTCGGTGGTGAACTGCTGCTCGGCGATGGCACCGCCCGACGCCTTCACGGCCTTGGCGAACTCCTCGGCCACGCCCTGGCCGTAGGCGGTGCGGTCGTCGATCACGGCGATCGACTTGCCCTTCAGCGTGTTCACCGCATAGCGGCCCAGCGTGCCACCGAGGTGCACGTCATCGGCCACGAGGCGAAACGCTGTCTTGTAGCCGTTGCGGGTGTACTTGGGGTTGGTCGCCGACGGCGAGATCTGCACGATGCCGGCGTCGTAGTAGATCTTGGAGGCCGGGATGGTCGTGCCCGAGTTCAGGTGGCCGACGACACCGTTGACCTTGGAGTCGACCAGCTTCTGGGCGACGGCGGTGCCCTGCTTCGGGTCGGCTGCATCGTCTTCGGCGAGCAGCTCGAACTTGGCCTTCTTGCCGCCGATCGTCACGCCCTTGGCGTTCAGTTCGTCGATGGCCATGCGCGCGCCCATCTCGTTGTCCTTGCCAAGGTGGGCGATGCCACCGCTGGTGGGGCCGACGTGGCCGATCTTGACGACCAAGTCCTGAGCCGACGCAGCACCTGCGGTGAGCAGAGCAGCCGCAGCCACCACGGCATTGAATTTGACTTGCATGCAATAACCTCCGGTTGGAATGTTGAGAGCGTTCGGAAGAGAGGGTTTTTCTCAACGGCCGAGACGATACTCCAAAAAAAACGCCGTCTCTATACGGCAGCCTCAGGGGAAACCTGCGATCCGCCCCCGCGGCTGACTCCACAACGCGCGGGTCAGCGTCCGCGATGACGGGCCAGTTCCTGAGCGACGATGCGAGACACCACGTCACGCAAGGTCGATGCCAGCTCGTTGCGCGCCTCGCGCATCAGCGCATCGGTGGCGCGCGTGAGCGCCGGGGTGAGCACCTCGCGCAGTTTCACCTCGAGCATCAGGTCGATCTGCCGCTGCAGATCGGCCAGCACGCGCTCGGTCAGTTCCTCTTCGTCGGGGCTGCCCGCCGGCTTTCGGGGCAGGTTCTGCAGCGGCGCCGGCTCGGGGCGCGCGATGGCCGTCGATGACGCAGGCGTGCCCGCTGCCGCGCCCGTTTCGGGAATGCGCACCACCTCGGTCAAGGTGGGCACGCGTCCCGGCGGCGCGGGGCGCGTGCTCATTCGTCGACCTCGTGCTTCTCGATCTGATAACCCCTCGACGCGTAGTGCTTCCAGCGTGCACGGGCCGCCGCACGGTCGGCCTCGTCCACGGAGACGATCTCGACCAGCCGCTGGAAGCTCTCGAAGCCCGCCGGCGGCTCGGCGCCCAGATTGAGCAGCACGTCGTGGTGCGGCGCACCGCCAAGGGAAGGCAGCAGGCACACCGGCGTGTCGCGCAGCCGCTCGGGCAAGGTCTCCCCCTCGCGCAGCAGCACGTGCGGCACGAACTCGGTGGCCTCGAAGCTCCACAGCGTGCGATCGAGCTCGGCCAGCACGGCGGGAGCTGCGGCGACCGCCACGCGCGCGTTCTGTCGGGTCGCCTTGCGCAACAGCCGGCACGCATAGCCCATCCGGTGCGGCACGTTGAAGTGGAAGCTGACCCGGGTCATCGCTGGCCTCGCGTGCCGCGTCTCAGGCAGCCTGCGCGAGCACGAAGTGCGTCAGCAGCGGCACGGGACGGCCGGTGGCGCCCTTGGCAGCACCGGACTTCCAGGCCGTGCCGGCGATGTCCAGGTGCGCCCAGCGGAACTTGCCGGTGAACTTGCGCAGGAACATGGCCGCGGTGATCGCACCGCCGGCGCGACCACCGACGTTGCCCATGTCGGCGAAGTTGCTCTTCAGCGCCTCGTCGTACTCCTCGTCCAGCGGCATGCGCCAGCAAGGGTCCAGCGCAGCCCGGCTGGCGGCGAGCAACTGCTCGGCGAGGCTGTCGTCGGCGGTGAAGAGTCCCGAGTGGTGGTGGCCCAGCGCCACCACGCAGGCACCGGTCAGGGTCGCCACGTCGATCACGCAAGCGGGCTTGAAGCGCTCCGCGTAGGTCAGTGCGTCGCACAGGATCAGCCGGCCCTCGGCGTCGGTGTTGAGGATCTCGATCGTCTGGCCGGACATGCTGGTGACGACGTCGCCGGGCTTGATCGCCTGGTCGCCGGGCATGTTCTCGCAGGTCGGCACGACGACGACGAGGTTGAGCTTCGGCTTGAGTTCGGCCACGGCACGCAGCGTGCCGATCACGCTGGCGGCGCCGCCCATGTCGAACTTCATCTCGTCCATCTCGGCGGCCGGCTTGATCGAGATGCCGCCGGTGTCGAAGGTGATGCCCTTGCCCACGAGAACGACGGGGGCCTGCGCCTTCGGCGCGCCCTGGTACTGCGCGACGACGAAGCGCGGATGCTCGGCCGAACCCTGCGCCACGGCGAGGAAGGCGCCCATGCCGAGCTTCTCGATCGCCTTGCGGTCGAGCACGTCGACCTTCAGGCCGAACTCCTTGCCGAGCTTCTTCACCTGATCGCCGAGGAAGGTCGGCGTGCAGTGGTTGCCCGGTCGGTTGGCGAACTCTCGCGCCAGCGTCACGCCGGCGGCGATCGCCTGGCCGCGCGCCAGACCCTGTGCCACCGGCTTCGCCGAGGACTTCTCGCACAGCAGGGTGATACGCGCCAGCGCACTGGCCGCCGGGGCGCTGGGCTTGGTGTGACGGTACACGTAGGTGGCATCGCCTGCGGCGGCAACCAGCGCCTCGGCGTGTTCGGCACCCAGTTCTCCGGCGCCAGAGAGCGCCACCGCCAGGTGCTTGGCGCCGCCGCCCTTCAGCGCGGCAACGCCTGCGGCGAAGGCCGCCTTGATCGACTTGAGCGTGGCCGCGCCGCAGGCGGCGAACACGACGCGCGTCGCCTTCACGCCCGGCGGCCGATGCAGGTAGATCGTCTTGCCACGCTTGAGCTCGAAGTCGCCGTGGGCGACGGCGTCGTCGAGCGCGCGCTTGAGCGATCCGTCCAGGGACGCATCCGCCTTCTCTCCGGCCACGACCACCAGCAGCGCGTCGCAAGCCACCGAACCCACTGCGTCCAGAGACGCATTCTGCTGACGAAAGTCCATAATCCCCGCCTGATTCACGAAGCGCACGATGTTATTCGATTCCACCCTGCGAGCCGACCTGGCGCGCAGCTTCGGAGCCACGCTGGTCGTCATCCTGACCATCGTGTTGACGATGTTCCTCATCCGCACGCTCGGCCAGGCTGCGGTGGGCCGCGTCTCGCCGCAGGACGTGGTGCTGCTGCTGGGCTACACCGCGCTCGGCCACCTCTCGACCATGCTCGCGCTGTCGCTGTTCATCTCGGTGGTGGCCACGCTGGGTCGCATGTACCGCGACAGCGAGATGACCATCTGGTTCGCCAGCGGTGTCGGCCTGACGCGCTTCGTGCGGCCGGTGCTGCGCACGAGCTGGCCGGTGCTGCTGGTGATCGGCGCGCTCGCGCTGTTCGTCTGGCCCTGGGTGAACCAGCGCGCCACTGAGCTGAAGGATCGCTTCGAGCGCCGCTCCGACCTCTCTCGCGTGGCGCCGGGGCAGTTCCAGACCTCGAGCGACGGCCAGCGGGTGTTCTTCATCGACCGCGACTCGGAAGACGGGCGCACCGGCCGCAACGTCTTCATCCTTTCCAATGCCCCTCGCGCGGAGTCGGTCACCTCTGCCAAGACCGGGCGGATCGAACTCGACGGCGACGATCGATTCCTCGTCCTCGACCGGGGTCAGCGCAACGAGGAGGATCGTGCCTCGGGCGAGAAGACGCTGTCGCGCTTCGAGTCCTACCGCATCCTGGTCGGCGAGCGCGTGCTGTCGCGCGTCGACGAGATGCCGCCGCGGGCGATCCGCAGCGTCGACCTGTTGCGCGAACCGACGCCGCGCAACCAGGGCGAGTTGACCTGGCGGCTCGGACTGCTGTTCGGCGCCACCAATCTGCTGCTGCTGGCGATCCCGCTGTCGACCGCCAATCCGCGCCGGGCGAGCAACTGGAACCTGCTGTTCGCGCTTCTCACCTTCGTCGTCTACTACAACGTCATCAACCTGTCGCAGGCCTGGGTGGCGGGCGGCCGGATGGGCATGGGCGTCGCGCTGCTGCTGTTCCACGGCGGCGCTCTGGCACTGGCGCTGCTGCTGCTGTGGTGGCGCGAGCACGGCAACCGGCGCTTCTCGCTAAGGCGGGCCGCATGAGAACCGTGCGACGCCTGTTCAACCGCGACATCGTCACCTCGGTGACCTTCGTCGGGATGGCCTTCCTGTCGCTGTTCTTCTTCATCGACTTCGTCGAAGAACTCGGCGACGTCGGCAAGGGCTACACGCTGCTGCACGCGGTGGCCTATTCGCTGCTGCAGGTCCCGGGCCATCTCTACGAGCTGATGCCCATCGCCGTGCTCATCGGCACCATCTATGCGCTGGCGCGGCTGGCGCAATCCTCCGAGTACACCATCCTGCGCACCGGCGGCCTCGGGCCGGGCCGGGCCCTGTCGCTGCTGGCGGTTCTGGGGCTGATGTTCGCTCTGGTCACCTACGTGGTCGGCGACTGGGTCGCCCCCTTCAGCGAGCGGCATGCGACTGAGTTGCAGGCGCGCGCCACGGGCAAGCTGCGCATCGGCGGCGCCGGCGCTTGGCTGAAGGACCGCGCCGTCACCCCCGATGGCGAGCGCAGCTACTCGGTCAACGTCGGCTCGGCCGGTGCCGACTCGACGCTGCGCGACGTACGCATCTTCGAGTTCGACGCCGATGGGCGGCTGGTGCGTCGCATCGGTGCCGCCAGCGCCCACGTGGACGACGACGACACCTGGCAGCTCGGCGACGTGAAGGTCACGCGCTGGAGCGTCGCCGCGGGCGATGCGCAGGCCACGGTCAGCGAGGAGAAGCTGGCGTCGCTGGCCTGGCCGAGTTCTCTTTCGTCCGGGGTGGTCGCCGCCGCCGTGCTGCCGCTGTCGACCATGTCGACGATCGAGTTGTTCCGCTACATCGGCCACCTCGCCGACAACGAGCAGGCGGCGCAGCGCCACGAGATCCAGTTCTGGAAGAGAGCCCTCTACCCATTCGCCTGCCTGGTGATGATGGCGCTCGCCCTGCCCTTCGCCTACATGCACGCCCGCGCCGGCGGCGTGAGCTTCAAAGTGTTCGCCGGCATCATGCTCGGCATCAGTTTCGTGCTGCTCAACAACATGTCCAGCCATCTGGGGCTGCTGCGCGACTGGACGCCCTGGATCACCGCTGCAGCGCCGAGCGCGCTGTTCCTCCTGCTGTCTCTCGCCGCCTTCAGCTGGCTGGTGCGCTACCGATGAAACGAGGCTTGCTCCTGTTCGCCCATGGCGCGCGCGACCCGCGCTGGGCTGTGCCATTCGAGGACGTCGCACAGCGCATCCGCGTGGCCGACGCCTCGGTGCCGGTGGCATTGAGCTACCTGGAGTTCATGTCGCCCGGGCTCGTCGAGGCCGGCGCGCAACTGGCGGCGCAAGGTTGCGATCGCGTCGAGGTGGTGCCGCTGTTCCTCGGCGCCGGCGGCCATGTGCGCAAGGACCTGCCGGCGCTGCTCGAGCAGCTGCGGCAGTCGCACCCGCGGGTGGCCTGGCTGCTGAGGCCGGCCGTCGGCGAGGACGACGCGGTGATCGAGGCCATGGCCCGCACGGCCCTTCACCCCTGCGACGGCCGCTGACCGGAGCGGGATGGAATAATCCCGCCGATCCACAGATCGCGCGGAAATATGAACCTCCACCAGTTCCGCTTCGTTCAGGAGGCGGTGCGTCAGAACCTGAACCTGACCGAGACCGCCAAGGCGCTCTTCACCTCGCAGCCAGGCATCTCCAAGGCCATCCTGGAATTGGAGGACGAACTCGGCCTCGACATCTTCGCGCGCCACGGCAAGCGCCTGCGCCGCGTCACCGAACCTGGGCAGCAGGTGCTCAGATCGATCGAGGTGATCATGCGCGAGGTGGGCAACCTCAAGCGCATCGGCGAGGAGTTCTCCAAGCAGGACGCAGGCACCCTGTCGATCGCCACCACGCACAGCCAGGCGCGCTACTTCCTGCCCGAGCCGATCGCGCAGTTGCGCAGGCGCTTTCCCAAGGTGAACGTCAGCCTGCACCAGGGCTCGCCCGATCAGGTGGCGCGCATGGTCATCGAGGAGGTTGCCGACGTCGGCATCGCCACCGAGGCACTGGATGCGCACGAGGATCTGATCTCCCTGCCCTGCTACGAGTGGCAGCACGTGCTGGTCATGCCGCCCGGCCACCCGCTGGCGCAGAACGAGCGCATCGAACTGGAAGACCTGGCGATCCAGCCACTGGTGTCCTATCACCCCTCGTTCAGCGGCCGCACACGAGTCGACCAGGCCTTCGCCGCGCGCCGCCTCAAGCCGAATGTCGTGCTCGAGGCGATCGACGCCGACGTCATCAAGACCTACGTGAGGCTCGGCCTGGGCGTGGGAATCGTCGCCGAGATCGCCGTGCGCGACGATCCACCAGGCGGCGACCTGCTGTCACGCCCGCTCGGCCACCTGTTCGGCAGCAACGTCACGCGCGTCGCCTTCAAGCGCGGCGCCTACCTTCGCAGCTTCGTCTATGCGTTCACCGAGATGCTGTCCGAGCGTCTCGGTCGACAACTCGTCCTGCAGGCGCTGTCCGGCCGTCATCCCGGCTCGCCCGACTACCAGCTCTGAAACATCGCCATGACCATCCCGCCCGCCCGCATCCCCGAAATCAGCAGCCGCCTGCCGAGCGTCGGCACGACCATCTTCACCGTCATGTCGGCGCTTGCGCAGCAGCATGGTGCCGTCAACCTCGGCCAGGGCTTCCCGGACTTCGACTGCGATCCAGCGCTGCTCGAGGCGGTGACCAAGGCCATGCACGCCGGACTGAACCAGTACCCGCCGATGGCCGGCGTGCCGGCGCTGCGCGAGGCGGTGGCCGCGAAGATCGAGTCGATGTACGGCCGGCGCTACGACCCCGGCAGCGAGATCACCATCACCGCCGGCGCGACGCAGGCCATCATCACCGCCATCCTCGCCATCGTGCATCCCGGCGACGAGGTGATCGTGCTCGACCCGTGCTACGACAGCTACGAGCCCAGCATCGAACTGGCCGGCGGACGCGCGGTGCATGTGCCGCTGACGCCGGGCAGCTTCCGCCCGGACTTCGCGCGCATCTCCGCAGCGCTGTCGCCGCGCACGCGCGCCCTCATCGTCAACACGCCGCACAACCCGAGCGCGACCGTCTGGACGCGCGAGGACATGCAACGCCTGGCCGACTTGCTGCGGCCGACCGACGTGTTGGTGATCTCCGACGAGGTGTACGAGCACATGGTCTACGACGGCGCGCGCCATGAGAGCGCGGCGCGCCATCCCGAACTGGCACAGCGCGCCTTCATCGTGTCGAGCTTCGGCAAGACCTACCACGTGACCGGCTGGAAGGTCGGCTACGTGGCCGCGCCCGCGCCGCTGACGGCAGAATTCCGGAAGGTGCACCAGTTCAACGTGTTCACTGTCAACACACCGATGCAGCACGGACTGGCGGCCTTCATGGCCGACCCCACGCACCATCTCGGGCTGGCCGCCTTCTACCAGCGCAAGCGCGACCTCTTCCGTGCCGGCCTTGCGGGCAGCCGCTTCAAGCTGCTGCCCTGCGAAGGCACCTATTTCCAGTGCGTGGACTACTCGGCCATCGGCGACGAGCCGGAAGAGGCATTCTGCCGCCGCCTGACCACCGAAGTCGGCGTGGCGGCGATCCCGCTGTCCGCCTTCTACCAGGGAGGCTTCGAGCAGCGCATCGTGCGCTTCTGCTTCGCCAAGAAGGACGAGACCCTGGCCCTGGCCCTGGAGCGCCTGGCAGCGCTCTGACCCACCCCTCAGTAGCGGTCGGCTTCGCCGCGATTGAACTTCGGGTCGACGAGGCCCAGGAAATCGGACATCGTGGCGTCCTGCCCCGAACCCTTCGGCCCGCTCACGTCGAGATCGACCTGCACCGTCAGCTGTTTGGTCGGCGCGAACCCCATCAGGCGGCTGGCGGTGAGTTCCTCGATGGGCTTCTCCGCCGCCTCGCCGTCCATCGGCAGCAGCAGGTCCACGGATCGCGCATTGCTCGGATGCTCCGCCAGGTCGCGGGCGATCGAATAAAGGAACAGCAGCTCGCGGTAGGCGGGCAGATCGAAGGTCTCGGCGTCCGTGTCCTGCCGCATCAGCGCGGCGTCCAGCATGTGGGTCACGCGCAGCGGCTCGTCCCACAGGCGCTGCAGCTGGCGCAGGACTTGGGGGTAGTCGTCCAGCGTTCGGCCCTGCGCGAGGTCGCTGTCCCAGTCCGGGGCATAGGCGCTGAAACGCCGGTTGAACCGCTCGCGCACGCGCTCGTAGGCGTCGTGCTCACCGCGCCGGCGGTAGATCTCGAGCAGCTTCAGGTACGGCAGCGGGCTGGCGCCGCCGCTGCTGCGCACGTGTCCCATCAACAGGTCGATGGCTGCTTCTTCCTGGCCGAGCACGACGAAGAAGTCGGCCTGCTGCTCGAGGTCGATGAGCTCCTCGACCGACAGTTCGCGCCGCGGAGGCGCAGGCTCGAGCGGCGGCGGCAGCACCGACACCGGCGCGTCCATCTCCGCAGCGGTCTCCAGCCTGTGCTGACCTTCCGCGGAGTGCTGGATGCCTCGATCCGCCATCACCGCGGGTTGCGTCTCGTGGCGTGCCGAGCCGGTGTCCGTCGCTGCAGCGTGTGTAGGCACGGGCTTGAGCGGCGCCGGCTGGCCGGCCGCGCCGGTCGGCGCCAGCCACCACTGCGGCGAATGCCGGGACTGTGACTGCCGCCACCACAGCGCGGCCACGGCCAACGCCAGCAGCGCCGACAGCCAAGCCAAGCTGTAGACGAGCGGATTCGAGTATCGCGAGGAGCGCGCTTCCTCCAGGCTGGCCTGTATCGTGGCCAGCGCGCGCTGGGTCTTCTGAGAGTCCTCGCGCAGCACACGCAGTTGCTCTTCCAACTGCACGATGCGCCGCTGCGCGGCCGAAGCCGCCTCCGCCGCAGAGGCGGCGGCCATGGTCGAGGCCGCAACCTCCGACGCAGCCGCCGCGACGGCCAGCGCCGCGGCGGCCTGCGAACTCGCGGCGGCCGATGCGGCAGCGGCCACGGTTGCTGCCACCCCCGGCTCGAGCTGCAGGCGCGGGCCGCTCGGGCGCGCCTTGGCCACGGCAACCGCCGACGACTTGCGTTCGCGCGGCCGCGGCTTGTCGATCGCGGCCGGCCGCGGCTTCGGCACGGGCGCCGCCACGGCAGCAACCCGTGCGCGTGCAGGCTGCTCGACGCCGGGCGGCGGCGCCGAGGCCCCCTGAACGGCCTGTGCAACGGCGACCACCGGCGCCACCTCGGACTCGAGGCGTTGCGGGGGCAGGCTCACCTCGCCCGCAGTACTGCCCGCGAGATTCAACCCCGGTGGGTCGACCAGCGTCACGAAACTGCGCGTCAGACGCGGCTGACAGCCGGCCGTCACGGTGACGGTCACCACCGGCTCGTCGATCGGCACGACCGTGCTGACACGGACGAGGCGCTCATTGGCGTTCGGCGCCGCCTCGACGCTGATGCGCAGCGCAGCCGGTGCAACACGGAAGTCGCCGGAGAGCACCTCTGCGGAGACGCACTCGCGCACCAGCGTCTCGTCGCCCTCGAGGCGAACGGTGGCCGCGAAGTTCAGCGGCATGCCGAGGTAGGAGGCGTTGACCGAGCGTCCGAAGCCGAGCGCCTGTGCCGGTCCGGTGCTGCACAGCAGGGCACCGCCGACGACGGCGAGTGAGAGTGAGAACGAGGCTCGACGCATTCCGCAGGAGGTTCTTATGCGCGAAGACTCTAGCATGAAGGCTTTGCCCGCCGCCCCTGCGACAGGGGGTGGCGCGACAGTCCGCCGTGACACAATCGACTGAACCCACGGCGCCCCCAAGAGCCATGCCCTCCGAACTGCTGTCCGAGCGCCAAGGCGCCGTGCTGATTCTCACGATCAGCGATCCGGAAACACGCAATACCCTGTCCGAGGCCGTCATCACGGCAGGCATCGAAGCGTTGAGCACGGCCGAATCCGACGACGAGATCCGGTGCGTGGTACTGCGCGGCGCCGGCGCGCACTTCTGCGCCGGAGGGAACCTGCAGGGGCTGATGGCCCGCCGCCAATCCGGACCGCCCGCGCAGGCGCACATGCTGGAGATGCTGCACCAGTGGGTGGAAGCATTGCGCGCCTGCCCCAAGCCGGTCATCGCGGCCGTCGAAGGGGCGGCAGCCGGTGCCGGCTTCTCGCTGAGTCTGGCCTGCGACATGATCGTCGCGTCGGAGGAGGCGCGCTTTATCCTCTCGTACGCCAAGCTCGGTCTCTCGCCCGATGGCGGTGCGACGTGGCAGCTGACGCGCGCCCTGCCGCGCCACGCCGTGCAGCAACTGGTCTGGCTGGCCGAGCCCGTAACGGCCAGGCAACTGCAGGCATGGGGCATCGTGCAAGTGGTGTGCGAGCCCGGCCAGGCGACGGTCGAGGCGCTTCGCATCGGCGATCGGCTCTCCGCCATGGCGCCGAACGCACTGACCAGCGGCAAGGAACTGCTCAACGCGGCGGCCGGCAACTCGCTGAATGCACAACTGGCCGCGGAGCGCGACCACTTCATTCTCAACCTCTTCCACGCCAACGGCGGCGAAGGCATCCAGGCCTTCGTCGCCAAGCGCGCGCCGAAGTTCGAGTGACGGCCGCTCAGTCGCGGTAGCCCGGGTTCAGGCGGTCGAGCCGACGCAGCAGGCCCGGCCAGGTCAGCGCACCGCCGCCGACCCCGCGTGTCACCTGCTTGGCCTGCGCCTGCGCGCCGGCGATGATGCGCGGGTCGACATGCGTCAATTCGCGGCTGCCCGCCAGCGCGCGGACCTGGATCGTGCACACCGCTTCGAACAGGTACATGTTGAGGAAGGCGTCGGCGATCGTCGCACCCAGCGTCAACAGGCCGTGGTTGCGCAGCATGAGGAAGTTCTTCTCGCCGAGGTCCGCGACGAGCCGCGGCTTCTCTTCCTCGTTGAGCGCCACGCCCTCGTAGTCGTGGTACGCGAGGCTGGAAAGCACGAAGATCGACTGTTGAGACAGCGGCAACACCCCGCCCTTCTGCGCCGACACCGCGACGCCGTTTAGCGTATGGGTGTGCAGCACGCACTGCGCGTCGTGGCGCGCGGCATGGATCGCGCTGTGGATGGTGAAGCCGGCCGGGTTGACCGGGAACGACGAGTCATCGAGCTTGTTGCCTGCGGTGTCGATGCGCACCAGGCTCGACGCGGAGATCTCCTCGAACATCAGGCCGTAGGGGTTGATGAGGAACTCGTTGTCGCGACCGGGCACTCGCGCACTGATGTGCGTGAAGACGAGATCGTCCCACTTGAACAGCGCCACCAGCCGGTAGGCGGCGGCAAGGTCCACGCGGGTCTGCCACTCCTCGGCGCTGACCTCGCCCTGGCGGCTGGGAATCTGCAGTGCGCTGGTAGCCATGCGGGTCTCCTGATCGATGTTCTTGCTCGTGGACAATAGGTTCGCACGAACCCATCATGCTGTCACGTCAGCGACTGAACATGAACACCCCCGTTCTTACAATCGACGAACGTTCCAACATCGAGTCGGGCTCTTGGTTCTCGAAGCTCTCACCGGCGCTGCGCCAGGCCATCCTCGCCCGCGCGACGGTTCGGCGGCTGTCCGACGGCGCCACGCTCTCGGCACGCGGCACGCCTGCGCAGGAGTGGTGCGGCGTGGCCAAGGGCGCGGTGCGCGTGAGTTCCGTCTCGCTGTCGGGCAAGCAGGTCACGCTGACCTACGTCGAGCCCGGCACCTGGTTCGGCGACATCGCCCTTTTCGACGGCCTGCCGCGCACACACGACGCGAGCGCGCATGGCGAAACCACGCTGCTGGTGGTGCGCAAGGCCGACTTCAAGGAACTGCTCGCGCAGCATGTCGAGCTCTACGACGCGCTGTTGCGCCTGAACTGCCGGCGACTGCGGCTCATGTTCGACACCATCGAGGACCTCAACACCCGACCGCTCGCCGCACGGCTGGCCAAACAGGTGCTGCTGCTCGCGCGCAGCTACGGCGTCGAGCAGGGCGAGGAGACCCGCATCGGTCTGCAGCTCGCGCAGGAGGATCTGGCGCAGCTGCTCGGCGCCTCGCGCCAGCGTGTCAACCAGGAGCTCAAGGGCTTCGAGCGCGAGGGTGCCGTGCGCATCGAGCCGACGCGACTGGTGGTGCTCTCGAAGGAAAAGTTGCTCGCCATCGCCGAGCGATAGACGCCTGCCGCGCCGGTCGCGCCGGCGGCCGGCTTGTCCTCCACTCCGACTGACAAGCCCATGGACGCCTATTCCGGAACCAAGCCCGTCGCCGCACAGCACGCCTTCGACATCGGCGCGCTGCAGGCCCATCTCGAACAGCACCTCGACGGCTTCCGAGGCCCACTGTCCGTCGAGCAGTTCAAGGGCGGCCAGTCCAATCCGACCTTCAAGCTGGTCACGCCGGCCACCACCTACGTGATGCGCTGCAAGCCGGGCCCGGTGGCCCGGTTGCTGCCCTCGGCGCACGCGATCGAGCGCGAGTTCACCGTGATGCGCGCCCTGCGCGGCTCCGACGTGCCGGTGCCGACGATGCACCTGCTGTGCGAGGACGAGGCCGTCATCGGTCGCGCCTTCTACGTGATGGAATTCGTGCAGGGCCGCGTGCTGTGGGACCAGACCCTGCCCGACATCAGCCGCGCCGAGCGCACCGCGATCTACGACGAAATGAACCGCGTCATCGCCGCGCTGCACACCACCGATGTGAATGCCGTCGGACTGGCGAGCTACGGCAAGCCCGGCAACTACTTCGAGCGGCAGATCGGGCGCTGGAGCAAGCAGTACCAGGCCTCGATCACCGAGCCGATCGAGGCGATGGACCGCCTGATGGAATGGCTGCCGGCGCACATGCCGGCCAGCGCGCGCGACGAGAGCCAGGTGTCGGTGGTGCACGGCGACTACCGGCTGGACAACCTCGTCTTCCATCCCACCGCGCCCCGCATCCTCGCCGTGCTCGACTGGGAACTGTCCACGCTCGGCCATCCGCTGGCGGACTTCAGCTACCACTGCATGTCCTGGCACATCGCGCCGGGCCAGTTCCGCGGCATCGGCGGCGTGGACCTGGCGGCGCTGGGCATCCCCGACGAGAGGAGCTACGTGCGCCGCTATTGCGAGCGCACCGGCCGCGCCGACCCTGACGCAGTGATGGCCGACTGGAACTTCTACCTCGCCTACAACCTGTTCCGCATGGCCGGCATCCTGCAAGGCATCGCCAAGCGCGTCGTCGACGGCACCGCGTCGAGCGCGCAGGCGGTGGCCGCAGGCGCCGGTGCCCGGCCCCTGGCCGAGATGGGCTGGCGCATCGCCAGCCGGACCTGATCACACCCCGAAAGAGAGACACCATGGACTTCAGCTATTCGCCCCGGACCCAGGAACTGCAGGCTCAGCTGCTGCGCTTCATGGACGAGCACATCTACCCGGCGGAAGCCGCCTGGTGGGCCGAGATCGAGGCCAACACCGCCGCCGGCAAGCGCTGGACGCCGCTGGAAGTGATCGAGAAGCTCAAGCCCAAGGCTCGCGCGCAGGGCTTGTGGAACCTCTTCCTGCCGCCCAGCGCCGACGGCCACAAGAACACCTCCGGCCAGTACGGCATCGGTCTGTCGAATCAGGAATACGCGCCGCTGGCCGAGATCATGGGCCGCGTGCCCTGGAGCAGCGAGGTGTTCAACTGCTCGGCGCCGGACACCGGCAACATGGAGACCATCGTCCGTTACGGCAGCGAGGAGCACAAGAAGCGTTGGCTCGAGCCGTTGCTCGACGGCCGCATGCGCAGCGCCTTCGCGATGACCGAACCCGCCGTCGCCTCGTCCGACGCGACCAACATCGAGGCGCGCATCGAGCGGCAGGGTGACGAGTACCTCATCAACGGCCGCAAGTGGTGGACCAGCGGCGCCGGCGATCCGCGCTGCCAGATCTATATCTTCATGGGCAAGACCGATCCGACCGCACCCAAGCACTCGCAGCAATCGATGGTGCTGGTGCCGGCCGACACGCCGGGGGTGAAGGTGCTGCGGCCGCTGAACGTGTTCGGCTTCGACGATGCACCACATGGTCACATGGAGGTGCTGTTCGAGAACGTGCGCGTGCCGGTGAGCAACATCCTCCTTGGCGAAGGCCGCGGCTTCGAGATCGCGCAGGGCCGCCTCGGCCCGGGACGCATCCACCACTGCATGCGACTGATCGGCCTGGCCGAGCGCTCGCTGGAACTGATGTGCCAGCGGGCCAGCAAGCGCGTCGCCTTCGGCCGCAGCATTGCCGAGCAAGGGGTGACGCGGGAGCGCATCGCCGAGGCGCGCTGCATGATCGACCAGGCCCGGCTGCTGACGCTGAAGGCGGCCTGGATGATGGACATCGCGGGCAACAAGAGCGCCAAGGCCGAGATCGCGATGATCAAGGTGGTCGCGCCGACGATGGCCTGCAAGGTGATCGACTGGGCGATGCAGGTGCATGGCGGCGCCGGCATGAGCCAGGACTTCCCACTGGCCTACTTCTACACGCTGGCGCGCACGCTGCGCTATGCCGACGGCCCGGACGAAGTGCACCGCAACGCGATCGCCAAACTCGAACTCGGCAAGCACCAGTAAGCCGCAATCCGGTGAGGCAGCGGGCCGCAAGCGCCCGGCCTCAGCGTGGCTTGGTGTCGTCGAAGTTCTGCCAGGCGGTCGAACTGCTGCTCGGCCACTCCGGGGCGGCTTCGCCGCGCTGTGCGGCAACGCGTCGTGCCTGCGTCACTGCGGTCTCGAAGATCTCGACCGCGGCCGACAGCGTCATCGGGTCGGGGTCGAGCAACTGCAGCCGGAGATAGGCGCGACCGCGCAGCGTCATCAGCACCAGCGGCGGTTCGTGCTGCAGCAGCGTGCCCAGGCCGCGCGCGAGTTGCAGGCCGAGCGGACCCTCCAGCCACGACATCACGTTTGCCGGCGTCGCAGCCACCCCGCCGAAGCGCCCGCGCAGCCCGCGAAACATGTTCAGGTTGGCCTTGGGATACATCACCAGCCAGCGCATCTCCTCGGGCGTGCCGGTGTCGATCTGCGTCTGCATGCCCTCGGTGAATCTCTCGTAGGTCTGGCGCTCGAGCCGATCCATCAGCGGCTTGGACAGCACGAGCATCTGCAGTTCGCCTGGCAGGCGCAGTTCCATGCGGATGCGCAGTTCGCGGCCGGCAATGTAGGCACGCTGCGGCGGGCCCCACTCCAGGCGCCAGGGCTTGTCCTCGAGCGAGCCCTCGACGACGAAGCCCTCGCCCTCGCGCACACGGCGGAAGTTCAGTGCGCGGTGGTTCGCCCAGTCGGCCACATCGGTCCAGGGCAACGTAACCACCGGCTTGCCGGCCAACAGACGCTTGAAGGTCTCCAGCATGGTCGCGGTCAATCCACTAGAGTGTGGGCACGACTGCTTCGCTGCACCGACCCGGAGAGGAACCTCATGATTGAAGTGTATTCGTGGGCGACGCCGAACGGCCACAAGGTTCACATCATGCTCGAGGAGTGCGGACTGCCGTACCGCGTGACCCCCGTGGACATCGGCGCGGGCGACCAGTTCAAGCCGGAGTTCCTGGCCATCAGCCCGAACAACAAGATCCCCGCGATCGTCGACCCCGACGGCCCCGACGGCCAGCCGATCTCCCTGTTCGAGTCGGGCGCCATCCTGCTCTACCTGGCCGGCAAGACGGGCCGATTGTTGCCCGCCGATACGCGCGGCAAGTACGAGGTGCTGCAGTGGCTGATGTTCCAGATGGGCGGCGTCGGGCCGATGCTGGGCCAAGCGCATCACTTCCGCATCTACGCGCCGGAGAAGATCGAGTACGCGATCAACCGCTACACCAACGAGGCGAAGCGCCTGTACGGCGTGATGGATCGCCGGCTGGCGAAGAGCAGGTACATCGGCGGCGCGGAATACTCGATCGCCGACATCGCCGTCTTTCCCTGGCTGCGTTCGTGGAAGAACCAGGGGATCGACTGGAACGACTATCCGCACCTGAAGGGCTGGTTCGACGAGATCGGCCACCGCCCGGCGGTGATGCGCGGCGTCGAGGTGCTGGCGCACCAGCGCAAGCCGCTGGTCGACGACAAGGCGCGCGAAACGCTGTTCGGCGCGACCCAGTACCGCAGGCGCTGAGACGCGCCAGGTATCGCCTCGCGCGACCGGCGGTGTCGCGCGCCGGGCGTCTGCGCATCATGGCCCTTGCGAGCCTGGTCCGCGGCTAGCATGCCGCCCCATCGAGGCACCCGGAGGAGGATCGATGGACCTGCGACTGGCGCTGCATGAACTTGCCGCCGAGCACCGGCTCGACGCGCAGGCATCGCGGCGACTTGAAGAACTGGCCGCGCTGGACGCCGAGCCGCCTGCACTGACGCGCTGGATGCCGCTTGGGCTGGCCATGCTGGCCGCGGCGCTGCTGGGGCTCGGGTTGGTCTTCTGGATCGCCGCCAGCTGGGACTCGCTGGGCCGCTTCGGCCGCTTCGCCGTGCTGCAAGGCGTGGTCGGCGCGACGGCGCTGGCCGCGCTGTGGCGCCCCGTCCTTCAGGCGCCGCTGTCGCTGGTGCTGCTGCTGGCCACGGGCGCGCTGTTCGCCCACTTCGGCCAGACCTACCAGACCGGCGCGGACCCCTGGCAACTCTTCGCCCTGTGGGCGGCGCTGACCCTGCCGCTCGCTCTCGGCGCGCGCTCCGACCTGATCTGGGCGCCCTGGGCGCTCGTGGTCTTCGTCGCGATCGCGTTGTGGATCCACGCCCACACCGGCCACCGCTGGCGCGTCGAGCCGGACGATCTCGCCGTTCATGTCGTCGGCTGGGCGGCGGCGCTCGCCGTCGTCGCCGCGCTGAGCGACTTCGGCCGCAGGCTCACCGGTGCCGGCCCCTGGGCGCTGCGCACTGCCGTCACGCTGGCCGTGGTGGTGCTCACCAGCACCGCGCTGGCCGGCCTCTTCGGCCGCTCTGTCGGCACGCATTACGTGTTGGGGCTGGTCGTCCTGGCCGCCATGGCGGCCGCTTTCGCGCCGGCACGCGGCTTCGACGTCTATGCGCTCAGCGCCGCCGCGCTCGGCGTCAACACGCTGCTGGTCGCCGGTCTCGGCCGAGCGCTCCTGGAGGACGCGCACGGCGATCCGATCGGCCGACTGTTCCTGCTGGGCCTGGCTGCGGCCGGCCTGCTCGCTGCCAGCGTCAGCGGCGTGCTGCGCCTGGCGCGCGCACGCACCAGGCAAGGGAGCGACGCATGAGCCGGACCACACTCGACGCCGTCATGCAGGCGGCCCGCGCGCAGGGGCTTCTGCCCCCCGATGCCGGCCCGCCCCGCGGCGAGACCCGGCCCTGGCCGGTGGTGCTGCTCACGGCGCTCGGCGCCTGGCTGGCCGCGATTCCGCTGCTGGGCGTGGTGGGCATGCTGCTGGGAGACCTGATCAGCCGCAGCATCGGGCCTTACGTCGTCGGTGGACTGCTGATCGCCGGCGCCGTGGTGGTACTGCGCTCGCGCGACGTGCCGCTGTTCGTCGAACAGCTCGCCGTGCCGGCCCTGCTGGTCGGCGGCGGCTCGCTCGGTTTCGGCCTGTTCCGCGATGCCGGGACGGCCGCCGGCGCAGCGCTGCTCGGCCTGCTCGCACTGGCCGTGGCAACCGGCATTCGCTCCGCCTGGCTGCGCGTGCTGCTCGGCGCAGCGGCGGCAGTGATGCTTGCCATCGCGCTCACACCGCAGCGCTGGCACATCGGCCGCGGCGACTCGCCCCAGCAATGGTGGCTGGCCTGGCACCTGCTGCTGGCAGTCTGGGTCGGCGCGCTGTGGGCACAGCGGCGCCTGCTGCATGGCCACTCGGCCGCCGCCGTCGAGTCCATCGGTGCCGGCTGGAGCCTGGCGCTGCTTGCCGCATTCGCCTGGTGGTCGGGCATGACATTCCTCGTCGGCGGCACGCTGGGCGGTGGCTTCGCGGCTGAGATCGTCCGGGAGCTTGGCCGGCGTGACGACACCGGCGCCAGCTGGCTCACCCTGCAGGCCGCGTCGGCACTGCTGGCGTTGGCGGGCGCGGTCATCGCGGCGCGGCGCTGGCCTGCACTGCGCCGCCCGGCGCTCGCCGGTGCCGCCGTCGTGCTGGTGGCGCTGGCCGCGCTCATGCCTTCGCTCGGCGCGACCTGGCTGACGCTTGCGCTGCTCGCCACCAGCGGCCGCCACCGCCTTGCCGCGGCGGCGGGCGTGGCCGCGACGTGGATCGTCGGCGCGTTCTACTACCAGCTCGCCTGGCCGCTGGCCACGAAGGCGGCCGTGCTGGCGGCCGCCGGTGCGCTGCTCGCTGCACTGGCGTGGTGGGCCGGCGCCGGCCGGCGTCTGGACGCAGCCACGCTGTCGCCCCGCCCCTCGACGCCTCGTCTCGCCCGTGGGGGCATCGGTCTCGCCCTCGTGGCCATCCTGGCCGTGGCCAACCTCGGCATCCGCGAGAAGGAGACCTTGATCCGCGATGGCCAGGCCGTCTTCGTCGAACTGGCGCCGGTCGACCCGCGCTCGTTGATGCAGGGCGACTTCATGCGGCTGAACTTCAACCTGCCCGGCGAACCGGTCGAACGCCGCGCCGGCATGCTGCGCATGCAGCGTCCGCATGTCGTCGCGCGCCGCGATGAACGCGGCGTGGCCACGCTGTCTCGCATCGACGACGGCACACCGCTCGCCGCAGGCGAAATGCGCATCGAGCTGACGCCCAAAGAGGGCCGCTGGATCCTGGTCAGCGACGCGTGGTTCTTCCGCGAGGGGGAAGCGAAGCGCTGGGAGCGCGCGAAGTACGGCGAGTTCCGCGTCACCAGCGACGGGCGGGCCCTGCTGGTCGGTCTGCGCGGACCCGGCCTGGAACTGCTCTAGGCCGCCACGCAGCCACACCACGGTCGGTTTGCCGACGAACGGGGGCAGACAGGCTCCTCCGCCGACGGCACAGCAGCGGGACGCAATCGTGTCCGCGGCGCCGGGCATCGCCGGCACTTGCCGACAGGGCCGCACGGGCCGCTTCCGACCCTCGACTGGCCGCCCGGAGGGACTCAATCGGACGCCAGGAACCCTCGCCAGCGCTTGGCTCGGGGGAGGCCGGCCGAATCTATTCCCCCGACCTGTTCCCCGGTCTGACAATCTTTCCAGCCGACCCGAACCGTGCCATCTCGGCGCATTTGCCTTTGGCATTTACTGTCTAGGTCTCTCCTCGCAGCCTTTGCATTTCTCAGCGGGAAGCGACTCTGTAAGCGAACGGGCACTGCACTCCATCCGATGTGCGCGTGTCAGGTTGACCCCTTGGCGTCCTGCTGTCGCCCAATAGAGTAGACGAGTGGACAGGATGGCAGGACGAGACTGGACTGAGTCACTCGCGACCGACGGCATGAACGACCGCAGTCCGTTACCGGACACCCGAAAGCCGGCCACCGGTGCGGCCGTTTCAACCTCAAGGCCGGACGCTCAGCGATCGGTGACGGCGTCAGGTCTGCGAAGGACCGCTTGGGCGCGTGCTGGACTGGCACTCCCGACCCAAACCGGCCCGTCGGACTTCTCCGAAGCTGCCCGTCGTTCCGCGCCGGCACTTCGCGCTTCGCATCCACAAAGCAGCCAGTCGTGGCTACCGGCAGCCGGCCATCAGCTGCCGGTGGCGACCGGCAGTTTCCTGGCATTCAATCGGCACCCTTCTGTCGGCAATCGCGAGTTGGTCGCCAGCAGGTGGGTCGCGCGCCACAAGGGCACTGACAGGCAGGCGGCACTCAGGGCGTTTGCGACGCGGCGTGCGGCTTGAGAAGCTGCGAGGTCACCACTTCGGTAGCCTCGCGGGCAAGCGATCGGCCGGCGGCCTTGGCAAGAGCCCGCTGGCGCCTCCGCCTCCTTCGAGCGCCTGTCCGTCAGGCGGCGCCCTCCGGATGTCGCAAACGGGACGCATCGGGCCGTCGCAAAGGCAGTCATGCCGTCAAGCAGCTTCGCAGCGGTCAGAACGAGCCGAACACCGTGCCCAGCGCGACAACCGCGGTCAATGCGACCAGTGGTACCAGCACCGCCACCACGAAGACATCGAGATAGGACTGCCGATGCGTGAGTTTGCAGATGGCCAGCAGCGTGATGACGGCGCCGTTGTGCGGCAGCGCGTCGAGGCCGCCGGTGGCAATCGACGTCACACGGTGCAGCAAGTCGGGCGAGATGCCTGCGCTGCGCCCCATCTCGAGGTAGGTGCTGCCCAGCGTCTGCAAGGCGATGCTCATGCCGCCCGAGGCCGAGCCGGTGATTCCGGCCAGCAGGTTGACCGCGATCGACAGCGACACCAGCGGATTGCCAGGCGCGATCCCGAGCACGGCATCGCGGATCAGCGCGAAGCCGGCCAGCGAGGCGATCACGGCGCCGTAGCCGACCTGTGACGCCGTGTTGAAGATCGGCAGCACGGACGCGCTGGCGCCGGCGTCCAGCGTCGCTTTGAGGGTGGGCAGGCTGCGCCAGGCCAGGGCGATCAGCAGCAGGTTGGCGATCACCAGCGCCGTCATGATGGACCAGGTCCCGAGCACGGCGTCCAGGCGCGTGGCGCCGTACAAGGCCGTGGCCAGGTAGCTGCTGTCCAACGCGGGCAGGATGCGCGCGCTGAAGGCCCAGTTCAGCGCCACCACGGCCACGATGGGTGCGATGGCCACGCCGAAGCTCGGCAGCGGCGCGACGGACCGGGCTCCTGTGGGCGGGCCAAGTTCGGCCACGTCGTAGCCCTCGCCCTGGGCGTGCGGGCGCACGCTGCGGTCCAAAGAGGCGGCGCCGTCGGAGTCGTTGCCATAGCCCTCTCCGGTGGCCGCCGCCAGGCGCGCCCGCCGCAGCAGCCACAGCGCACCGAGCACCCCCATGACCGCGCCGCCGATGAGCCCGAGCCCGGGCGCAGCAAAGGGCGTGGTGCCGAAGTACGGCATCGGAATCGCGTTCTGGATCGCCGGGGTGCCGGGCAGCGCCGTCATCGTGAAGGTGAACGCGCCAAGTGCGATCGTGGCCGGGATCAGCCGCTTGGGCAGGTCGGCGGCGCGGAACAGCTCGACCGCGATCGGGTACACCGCGAAGGCGACGACGAACAGCGACACACCGCCATACGTGAGCACCGCGCAGGCGAGCACAATGGCCAGCAGCGCGCGGCCCGCGCCCAGCCAATCGACGATGCGCGAGGCGATCACGCGCGCTGCGCCCGAGTCCTCCATCAACTTGCCGAACACTGCGCCCAGCAAGAACAGCGGAAAGAACAGCGCGATGAAGCCGCCGAGCGCCTTCATGAAGATCTGCGTGTAGCTCGCCAGAAGCGGGGCGTCGGGGCTGAGGCCCACCGCGAGCAAGGCCATCAGCGGCGCCAGGATCAGCACGCTGATGCCGCGATAGGCCAGCCACATCAGCATGGCCAGCGACAGCAGGATGCCGGCAATGCTCAGCATGGCGATGCACGCGCGGGTGCGGTGTGACAGGCGAAGCGTGTCATTTCAGGAAGGGGTCCAGCGCCAGTGTCGACCGGCGCCCCAAGTGGGTGAAGTTGGTTTCGAGCCAGGTCTGCGCGGCGCCATGGCCGATGCGGTGCAATCGCATCAGGAAGGACCAGCCCGTGTTGAGCTTGCTGGCAGCGCCGAGTTCGGCCAGTTCCGCCTCCGCCTCGATGCGGTGCATGCGCAGTGCGGCCACCTGCGTGAACAGGGACGCCCGATCTGCGCCGGGCGGCCCGCCTTCCAGGCGCAGCAGTTGCTGCAGCAGGGCCAGCGAGCGCAGTTCCTTGACCAGGCTGCTGTTGAAGGTGATCTCGTTGAGCCGGTCCAGGATGTCAGAGGCCGTGGTCGGCAGCGCCTCGCGCCGCGATGGGTTGATCTGCACCAGCACCAGGTCGTGCGCCGGGCTCTCGGCAATCAGCGGCAGCAGTGACGGGTTGCCGAGATAGCCACCGTCCCAGTAGGCCTCACCGTCGATCTCGACGGCGCGAAACATCAGCGGCAGGCAGGCCGAGGCCATCACGGCGCTGGCCGACAACTCGGATTGCCTGAACTCCTTCAGCCGGCCCGTGCGCACGTTGGTGGCGGAAACGAACAGGCGCACCTTGCTGCAGCCGCGCACGCGCTCGAAGTCGACCTCGGCCGCCAGGATGTCACGCAGCGGATTGATGTCGAGCGGGTTGAACTGGTGCGGCGACATCGAGCGGCCGACCCAGTCCAGATACATCCCCAGCGGCGAGCCCTCGACCGACCAGTTGCCGAGGAACGCAGCCAGGGCCTGCGGCACCATCGGGCCGCGTCCGGACGCAGCGCTGACCCGGCTCCAGAAGCGTCGCAGCGCCTCGCGCGCACCCTGGCGCCCGCCGGCCATCAACCCGTCGGCCAGCACCACGGCGTTCATCGCCCCGGCGCTGGTGCCGCTGATCGCATCGATCTCGATGCGCTCGTCCTCGAGCAGCCGGTCCAGAACGCCCCAGGTGAACGCGCCATGCGCGCCGCCGCCCTGCAAGGCGAGGTCGATGCGTCTGATGCGGCGCGATGGCATGGGGCAAGGCTACCGCAGGCGACGACCAGTGCTGGGCCGCGTGCCGACAACGCCTGGCAATCGACGGCCTCTCGGTTGCTGGCCGGCAGTAGTCCACTCGCGGACTTTCCGGGTGCGGCCTGCGAACCAATGAAACAACCTGTGGGATTGAGGCGAGCACCGCGTGTCAGCCATCGGTGTGCAGTTCCCCACTGGGCATCGGATGCAGGGCTTGACCCATTTCGCGCCGTGGCGGCGCGTCGGGATGCAACCCCGACGCTATGCTGGCGTATAGCGGCGCACCCGACGCTGTTGCCGGGTGGTGAAGACAAGGGCCGTCATGATGGCGTGCCCGCGCAGTCGCTAGGAAAGCGGCCAATTGGCATGTACCACGGCGAGAAGTTCAATGCGATCACCCACCTCGTGGCCGCCGTGCTGGCGCTCGTCGGCGCGGCGGTGTTGGTCGTGCTGGCTGCGCTGGGCGGGGACCCGTGGAAGGTGATCAGCGTCTCGATCTTCGGCCTGACGCTGGTGCTGCTCTACACCTTCTCGGTGCTGTACCACAGCCTGCGCGGGCGCGCCAAGGGCATTCTGCAAAAGCTCGATCATCAGGGCATCTACCTGCTCATCGCCGGCAGCTACACGCCGTTCTGCCTGGTCACGTTGCGCGGTGCCTGGGGATGGTCGCTGTTCGGCGTGGTCTGGGGGCTCGCTGTGATGGGCAGCCTGCAGGAGTTCTGGGCCGACAAGGCGCGCATCCTGTCGGTGGTGATCTACGTCGTGATGGGTTGGGCGGCTGTGG
Organism: uncultured Piscinibacter sp.; assembly: GCF_937952055.1. Lineage (GTDB taxonomy): Bacteria > Pseudomonadota > Gammaproteobacteria > Burkholderiales > Burkholderiaceae_C > Piscinibacter. The sequence goes on along the minus strand of NZ_CALFYO010000008.1, from coordinate 29,785 downwards.
TCGCTCTGGTGCCCCTGCACGAGGCCTTGGGGTCGGCCGGTTTCGCCTGGCTCGTGGCGGGCGGGCTTTTCTACACGCTGGGCATCGTCTTCTATGCGCTCGACGCCCGCGTCAAGCACTTCCACGGCGTCTGGCATCTGTTCGTGATGGCCGGCAGCGCCGCCCACTACGTTACTGTCCTGCGCTATGTGATCTGAAACTCGCCCGCTCGGACCCAGCCTGCTGGTTGATCGCGGTCTGCCGCTGCGGCCACAACCACCGCCGAGCTGGCTGACGTTGCGCTGGCGCTGATCAGGAGGAGCAACCACTCAGTGTCACAGGGGCGCCTGGCTGCACTGATGCCGCGGCGGCGCCTGATAATCGAGGCGTCGATCACTCGGCGCACCGCGCGAGCGACTGCTCTTCGGAGACCAGTTTGGGGCAGTGTATGTCAGCAGAGGGTCGGGATGACTCGTCCGAAAGCGGCAGCTTCCGAGCATCGAACTTCTGACGTCAGCTTTCCGGCGGTGAGCCCGACGGGTCGGTCGTCACAGCCCGACCCGGAGCGGACGTGGCACACCAGGGTTAGCGGACTCTCAGATTGGCAGGCACGAGACACTCCGGTGGGCCTTTCGCCATCGGCACGCCCAACGCCGACACGCGGCGCGAGCACGCTGCCAGTTGCCGATCAAAGTCTCAGTACCTCGCCCTTCAGCGAATACAGGATCGCCACGACTTCATTGATCTCGGTGGCGCCCACGTCGTGGCCTTTCATCGCTGCGACGAAGTCGTCCATCGCAGCGACCAGTTCCTGCTCACTGATATTCATGCCCGCATGCGCGGTCCGCATGTCATGGCCCTCGTACTTCTGCGGTCCGCCGGCACCCATGCAGAAGAACTGCGTGGCCATCTGCTTCGACCTCGTCAAGTCCTTGCCGCTGAAGCGAGGCGCCAGAACCGGGTTGACGGCGTGACGATCGAGCACGTCATCGACGATGGCAGCGATGCCCTCGACATTGCCGAGTCTTTGGTAGAGCGATTGAGTCATGGTTTGCTCCTGGATTCAGTGTTGATCGACGAGCCACGAGTCGTACTCGATGGCACCCGGATCGCCGCGCGCTTCGGTGCTGCTTTCACTGCTCGGCTCGCGCAGCGCGTTGCCGACTGCCGAGTCGAGGCGCGCGAACGCGTCGGGCGTCAGAAGCTTCGGCAGCGTGAGCGTCGCAGTGCCGTAAGGGGGAAGCTGGATGGTGATTTGTTGCGTCGTCATAGATGCTCCTGTCGCGTTGCGCGGGGTCTTCGTCGAAACCCCGCTGAATGCCAGCATCCTCTTGCGGTGTTCCTGAAACGTTCCCTGTCACTGCAAGGGTTGTGCTGAAGGGCCATGAGCCGCACACTGGGTCGCATGCCCAGTCCCCACGCGCTCGATGAACTGGACCCGGTCGGTCACCTCGACGTCCAGATGTTGGGTGGCTTCGCGGTGTCGATCGACGGCGCCGAGTTGGTAGCCGGGCGCTGGCCCAGTCTGCGTGCGGTTCAATTGGTGCAGTTGCTGAGCCTGGCGCCGCGGCGGCGGCTGACACGCGAGCGTGTGATCGACACGCTCTGGCCCCAGCTCGGGCCCGACGCCGGCGCCGCAAATCTGCGCAAGGCCGCGCATCACGCGCGGCAGGCGCTCGGTCGACACGACAGTGTGCTGCTGCAAGGCGGCGAGGTGGCGCTTTGGGCCCGCGGCCGCATTGACGTCGATGCCGATGAGTTCGAACAGCGCGCAAGCGATGCGCTGAACGCGCCGCCCGGCCGCAAGCGCGAGGCCTGCGTGCACGCGCTCAGCGCTTACGGCGGCGATCTGCTGCCTGGTTCGGGCTACGAAGCCTGGGCTGAACCGGCGCGCGATCGTCTGCGCGCCCACTTTGTCGAGCTGTTGCGGGCCACCGAGCAGTGGGAACGACTGGCTCAGGCCGAACCCACGGATGAACCAGCTCACCGTGAACTGATGGCACTCGAGCTGGCAGCTGGCAACCGCGCGGCGGCGATTCGCTGGTACGCGCATCTGCGAGAGGCGTTGCAGCAGGATCTCGCCATCACCCCGGGCCGCGACACCGAGGCCTTGTACGAAGCATGCGTCGCTGGCTTGCAGCCCGCGGGCCCGGCGTTCGTCGGGCGGGCCATGGCGCGCGCCCAGGTTGCGGCCTGGCTGGGCATGGCTCCCACCGGACGACCCGGCGGCATCGTGCTGCGCGGGCCCACCGGCATCGGCAAGACGGCTTTCTGCCGCGAACTTGGCTCTCTCGCCCGGGAGCGCGACTGGACCGTTGTGCGTGTGGATGCGGTGCAGCCGGGACGCGCCTACGCCGTGATCGCGTCGCTGGCTGAAATGGTGCTCATTTCCGACCGCGGCGCACTGGACCGGATCGGTGCACCGGCGCGATCGGTGCTGGCGCAGCTCAGCCCCCTCGCGGCGCCGGCAGCCGAGTTGCCCGGGCCACTGGGGCGGCATCAGGTGATCGGCGCGCTGCGCCGTCTGCTGTTGGCAGCATCGGGCGGCGGTGACATGTTGGTGCTGGTCGATGATGCGCACCTGCTCGACGATGCCGACGTCGACGTGTTGATGCACTTGATCTCGAGCGGCCCACCGGTATGCGCGGTCCTGGCGATGCGCCCGCCGACTCTGGGGTCTGCGCTGGGCCGGGGTGTGTCACGGCTGGTGGCGGGCGGCGTGATGCAGGCGCTCGACCTCGAACCGCTGGCCAACGATGAGGTCCGCCGGCTCGTGCTCCAGGCCGCACCGAATCCACTGCCCGACGAGGTCATCACTCGCCTCGTGGGGCTCGCTGAGGGCAACCCGTTCGCGGCCATCGAGCTTGCACGCTGTGCCGAGGCCTCCGGCAAGCAAACGCTGCCCCACAACGTTGCCGAAGCGATCCTCGCCCGGCTGTGCGATGTGAGCGACGTGGCGTTGGCAGCGCTGAAGTGGATGGCATTGGCCGGCGACGTGTTCGATGCCAACACGGCAGCGGCCATGGCACCGGACGCCGAAGCCCCTGCGTTCGCGGTCCTCGACATGGCGCTGGCCGCGGGCGTGCTCAGATTGGACGGCGCACAGTACCGGTTTCGGCATGACCTGGTGCGCCAGGCGTTGATCGAGCAGATACCGCCGCATCAGCGCTTGAAGCTGCATCGCCAAGCTGCGCATCGCCTGGCTGAGCTGGATGCCGCCCCGGCCCATGTCGCGCGTCACTGGCTCGACGGCGGCAGCCTGCGCGAGGCGATGCCGTGGCTCCTTGCCGCGGCCCGCGACGCAGTGCGCCTCGCCGCGTTCAGCGACGCGCTGCGCCATCTGGATCAGGTGCTTGCCTTCGATGACAGTCATGTCGAAGCGTTGCAGCTTCGGGCGCGAGCCCTGGATTCGATGGGCGACCCTGCGGCCGTGGCCGCCTACCGAGCGGCTGCCGACGCCGCTGACGAGCCGATGTCGCACAACCTGCGCGCCCAGGGCGCACTGGCGCAGATCAAGCAAGGTGACCCGAAGGGTGCACTGCAGGCGCTGGTCGGCGTGCAGCCGAACAGCGTGGAAGGCCGGCTCTGCGAGGCGCTCGCCTACAGCGGCGCCGCAGCCCTGGGCGCGGCCGACCCGGCGATGGGCACGCAAATGGCGGCCGAGGCCCGTCGACTGGCCTTGCAGACTGGCGACACCTTGGCGCTGGTGGCCGCGTCGTGGGCGCAGGCCGCGGCGGCGCACGCGCGTGGCGAACTCGACCGAAGCGTCTGGGCCGACCTGCGCGACACCAGCCAGTTGCCGCACCTGGCCGTGCGCGTGTTCGATGGCCAACTGTGCATATTGCAGCGTTTCCTCTATGGTGCGCGGCCCTACCCGGAGGTCATCGCCTTTGCCGCGGGGCTGGCGGCCGAAGCACTTCGGCTCGGCGCCGCACGGGGCCACGCCTTCGGCGTCACGATACGCGGAGAGGCCGAGTTGCTGGCCGGCGATCTGTCGGCGGCGGAGGAACACCTTACTCAAGGGGTGCGTCTGCACCACGCCCTTGGCGCTCCCACGGGCGAGGCATTCGCGACGCAGCGACTGGCCGAAGTGGCCATGCATTGCGGTCGGTATGACGACGCCCGCGCGCTGATCGGCCAGGCGCTGGACCTGGCGAGGCAGACCGACATCGGTTTCCACCTGCTGGATCGCATCTACGGCACGCGCATCCGGCTCGCACGCAGCCCGACCGCCGCGCTTTATGCCGTGGAGGATGCGCGCGAGGCCGTACATGGCCCGCTCGAGACCTGCCCCGGCTGCCGCATCACCTTTACCGTGCCGGCGGCCATCGCGGCCGCCCGTGTCGGGCGACTGGATCTGGCGCAGGAGTACGCGGACCAGACGGCCTACCTTGCGAACGTGGTGATGCGCTTGCCAGCGTGGCACGCGGCGCACGATGAGGTGCTCGGCCATTTGGCGGTGGCTCGTCGCGAAGGCGTTGACGTGGCGCTCTCGCGATTTGCGCACGCGGCCGAGCGCTTCCGTGGCGCTGGCCATCCGCTCGATGCCGTGCGTTGCGAGCGGCTCGTCGCGGGTACGGCTTCTGGCGTTGCCGACTTGTTCGACGGGAACTGAGCAAGGTCACCCGCGTGCGGCACTGTTCGGCCCGTTGCCCAACGATCGGTCTTCCGTGGCGCTCTCGATCGTCCGCTTGCGGGACAGGTCCGGAGCGACGGGTATTGGCCGACTCCTGGAGGCTGAGAGCGTCCGCTTCCTGGAAGCGAAGTGCGAAGCGACGGGACTTGGCGATCCGGCAGCTTCCGGGAAGCTCGAAGGACGGCTGAGGGTCGGCTTGAGCCGGCCAGCCCAACGGACTCATCGCCGGATAGCCGACGTTAGAGGTTCGCCGCTCGGAAGCCGCCGCTCGCTGGCGACTCAGTTCGACCCATCGGCGTCACCCACAACTTTGAGTTCGTCGCTTGGAAGCCGTCTCTCGCAGTCCCGTCCCAGTCAGTTGCCTCGAGAAAAACTGCGAAGCACCAAATCAACCTACTCGGGCAATCCGGCCTTTGCCAGCCCAGCGTAGTAGCGTTCGCGCTGGCGGCGGCAGAGCTCGTTGGCGCACAGCCGCTCGTCGCGGAACGACCCAATCGTGTAGGAGGGCAGCCGCCGCCTGAACTCGGCCAGCGCGGCGCGCGCGGTTTCCGTCTCGCCCAGGTTCGCCGCAGCCGCGGCAACCCACGAGTGCGCCACCGCGTGCAGCGGCCGCTCGATGACCGAGCGCCGCGCCCATTCGAGCGCCTCACGGTCGTGGCCCAGGTACAGATGCGACGCCGCGGTGACGAGAAAGATGCCGTTGAGATTCGGATCTCGCGGGCTGAGCCGGCGTGCCTGCTCGAGGGCAGCGATCGCTTCATCCTGTCGGCCGAGCGTGCAGCGGGCATAACCGAGCCAGAACCAGGCACTGGCATCGTTGCGATTGAGCCCGATCTGGCGCTCGAGCAATTCCACCGCCTGGTCAGAGCGACCGGCCAGCGCCAGCGTTGTGGCGCGCACGCCGACGACCCGTGAATCGGCAGGATCCAGCTGGAAGGCCCGCTCCGACAATCGGTCGGCGTGTTGCAGCCACTGCTCACGTGTCGCGCCGCGCAGGATCAGCCAGCGCTGAGCCACGTCGACGTTGTAGGTCTGCGCGAGCAGCGCGAAGGCGGGTGCCGACGCCGGGTCGCGTATGCGCGCCCGCTCGAGCAGCTGACGCGCCTCCAGCACGGAGTCGGGCGTTGCCCGGGGGAACTGGAGCAGCCAGCGCGCCTGCAGCAATAGGTCCTGCAGGTCGGCAGCGGGCCGCGTCCGCGCCCGGGCGGTTTCCACCTCCTGCAGCTACAGGTCCAGCGACCGCGCCACCGTTCCAGTGACGCGGCGGTACAGCGCGGGCAGGTCGGGCACCTCGCCGTCGATGCGCTCGGCCCAGAGGGCACGCCCGCTCTCGCTGTCGACGAGCTGCAGTGTCAGCCGCAACGCGTCGCCAAGGCGCACCATGCCGCCATCGAGCACGTAGCGCACGCCGAGCTCACGGCCAACCTGACGCGGGTCGACGCTGCGACCTCGGTAGCTGTCCGCAGTGGCGCGGGCGATCACGAAGGTCTCCGGAATTCGTGACATGTCGACCGTGATTTCGTCCGTGAGCGCAGCGGCCAGGCGGTCCTGCGCCGAGTCGCCGCCATCACTGGCCAACGGCAACACCACGATCGAGAGGCCCGGCCGGACGGCTGCGACTTCCGACTGCCGCCGCATTGACCAGCTCGCCCAGGCCAAGGCAACAGACAACAAGGCTGCCCCGACTCCGAGGGCCCACCGCCGGGCCGAGAGACCTCGCTCGGGCGCCGAGCCCGGGTCGGTTGCCTCCGGTCCCGCCGGCACCGCCTCGGTCCGGGCTCCGGCCAGCCCGGCGGGCTCGGATGCTGCCAGTCGCGGCTCCTCCAACTCCACCGGCACTGCAAGCGTGTAACCGCGCCGCGGTACGGTCTTGATGATCTTCTGCTCGACATCGCCGAGTGCGCGCCGGATGTCGCTGATGCAGCGTGCGATCGAGTCGTCGGTCACCACCAGCCCCGGCCAGACGGCGGTAATCAGTTCGTCCTTGGTCACGACCTGACCGGCGTGACGAACCAAGCAGGAGAGCGCATCGAAGGCAAGCGGCCGCAACTCGACGTCGGCACCCGAGCGCCGCAACGTGCGCCGCTGCGCATCCAGCTCGAAGGCGTCGAATCGGAACGTCGTAGCGTTGAAGTGCTCAGTTCGGCCCATCGATGTGAGATTGGCTCTTACGGCGTAGTTTGCCCCCGGGCGCGCGACTGAGTACACCAGTACTCAGACTTATTCAGCCAGCGCGCGGCTATTTTCAGGACACGCCGTCGGTGGTGAGCGCAGATTGGCTCGTCCAAAGAACTGCAGGAGCCGATCGTGTTCGACAATTGGTTCAGGCGGATCGTCGCCGCCACCCTCCTCCCAGTGCTGGTTGGGTGTGCCACCGCACCGTCCGCCCCCCAGACGCCGGCCATTGCGGCCGATGAGTTCCAGATCCCCTCCAAGACGGCGGGGGTCGATCTCTTTGTTCGCAACAAGCGGCCGGCGGGGATGCAGATTTTCGCCTCGGGTCGAATCGTGCTCTTCGTCCACGGTGCGACCTTCCCCTCGGAGTCGACCTTCGATATCGCCCTGGACGGCCTGTCGTGGATGGACTTCATCGCGCGGTCCGGCTACGACGTCTACTTGGTGGACGTGCGGGGCTATGGCGGATCGACACGCCCGGCGGCCGGTTCCGAGTCAGGCGGTCGGGATACCCCGATCGCCACCCTGGCGGAAGCCGTGGAGGACGTCGACGCTGCGGTCGACTTCATTCGCCGCCGTCGCAACGTCGAACGCATCAACCTGATCGGCTGGTCCTGGGGCACCCAGATCATGGGGCGCTACGCCGCTTCGCACGCCGAGAAGGTCGACCACCTCGTGCTGTACGCTCCTCTGTGGCAACGCAGGTCGGAGCCGGCTGGGGCGCGCGGGTTCGATGTGAGGGTGCCCTACCGGCACGTCAACGTTGCGGGGGCGAAGTCGCGCTGGTTGGCCGGCGTGGCAGAGGACAAGCAGGAGCACATCCTTCCCCCCGGTCGTTTCGAGACCTGGGTGGCGGCCAACTTAGCGACCGACCCCTGGGGATCGAAGCAGACGCCGCCCGTGATGCGAGCCCCTAACGGGGTGTTCGCCGACCTGCAGACACCAGGCGAGTGGGTGCCGCCCTACAACCCGGCTGCCATCAAGGCGCCCACGCTGTTGATCAAGGCGGAATGGGATGCCGACACGCCGGGCTACATGGCGCAGACGTTGTTCCCGCTGCTCGTCAGCGCTCCGCGGAAGCAATACGTGGAGATCGGCGAGGGCACGCACACCATCATGCTCGAGCGAAATCGCATGCAGTTATTCCATACCGTTCAGATGTTCCTTGATGGTCCAAGAAGGTGAATCGATGGGCGCCGGCAAGCGGTCGCTCACGAGTGCCCGTTCCTGGCCGAGATCAGACTTCTGGCGCACGCGCCCAAAGCTGCCCCTGCAAGCAGGCGCCGGATTCTTCGGTGACCGCGGTCGGTCACAAGATCGGTGGACTCATGCCGGCCACTTGCAGGTGGTGACCAGGGTCTGCTTCCTGGCGGGCCGCCTACCGCCAGTTCGCAGAGCAGACTGCGCATGGTTGCATCGAGCCTGTGCGAAGCCACACTTGGAGCGCACCGGGGAATTCGATCGCGCATGGCCTTGCCATCGCGTCAGGGTCGACACTTCCGGCCTGGACGTTTCGCATCTCCCTGCCATGCACGACGGGATGAACATCGGCGAAGCCGCCACCGCAGCCGGCGTGTCGGCGAAGATGATCCGCCACTATGAGCGCACCGGGCTGCTCCGGCCGGCCGCACCCAGCGACGCCGGCTACCGCCGCTGCGGCGAGCGTGATGTCGCGGCGCTGCGCTTCATCCGGCAGGCGCGGCGGCTCGGCTTCCGGATCCGATCGTCGAGATGAAGACCGCGCTCGAGCGCCTGGTCGCCGCCTGCCACGGCGACGACCGTGCGCATTGCGCGATCCTCGACAGGCTCGCCGCGACGGTCGGGCCCGCGACAGCGTCACACGCGCCGCGGCGCCGTGGCCCCGCGCCTCAACCGCCGCGCCCGATGCCGTAGCGGCGCAGCCGCTGCGCGATCGCCGAGTGCGACGCGCCGAGCCGCTGCGCGAGTCTGCGCGTCGATGGGAACTGCGGCCAGAGCTGCGCGAGCAGGTTCTTCTCGAACGCGGCGACCGCGGCATCGAGCGTGGCCACATCGTCGGCCGTCGCCGATGCCGATCCCGCCGCCGGCCCGGCGCGTCCGGCGCCGGCGGCGGCATCGGCGAGCTCGAGGTCGCCGACGTCGATCAGGGCCGCCTCGCTCATCGTCGCGGCGCGGAAGATCACGTTCTGCAGCTGGCGCACGTTGCCGGGCCAGGGGTTGGCCAGCAGGGCGGCGCGCGCGGCCTGCGTGAGCTTCGTCTTCTCGCGCCCGGTCTGCGCGCAGGCGCGGGCCAGGAAGAACTCCGCCAGCGGCACGATGTCGGCGCTGCGCTCGCGCAGCGGCGGCAGCTGCAGCTGCAGCACGTCGAGGCGGAACAGCAGGTCCTGGCGGAACGTGCCCGCGGCGGCCATCTGTTCGAGCGCGCGGTGTGTCGCGCTGACGATGCGCACGTCGGCGCGCAACTCGCGGTCGCCGCCGACGCGGCGGAAGCTGCCGTCGTTCAGGAACCGCAGCAGCTTGGCCTGCAGGTACGGCGACAGCTCGCCGACCTCGTCGAGGAACACCGTGCCGCGGTCGGCCAGTTCCAGCAGCCCGGGCTTGCCGCCGCGGAGCGCGCCGCTGAACGCGCCGGGGGCGTAGCCGAACAGTTCGCTCTCGGCCAGGCTCTCGGGCAAGGCGGCGCAGTTGAGGGCGAAGAAGGGCTGCGCGGCGCGGCGGCTGCCAGCATGGCAGGCGTGGGCGACAAGCTCTTTGCCGGTGCCCGTCTCGCCGCGGATCAAGAGCGGCGCATCCACCTGCGCCATGCGCGCGGCGCGCTGCTTGAGCTGGCGGATCGCGGGCGAGTCGCCGAGGATGGCCTCGAAGCCGCCGGCGTCGTAGTTCTGCAGCGCCGACAGGCGCTCGCCGATGCGGTGCGGCGCATGCAGCGTCAGCATCGCGCCGGCGACGCCCGCACCGGGCTCGTGCAGCGCGACGCTCTCGCACAGGAAAGGCTCACCGCCCACCTGCACCTCGCGCACCGGCAGCCGGTAGTCGTGCGCGATCAGCGCGTCGACCAGCGCAGGATCGGCGACCAGCGCCTTCAACGGGGTGCCGAAGAGCTGGTTCTCCGGCCGGCCGCTCGCCGCCACCGCGGCCGCGTTCGCGACGACGACGACGCCGGCGGCATCGACCGCGAGCACCGGATCCTCCTGCGACGCGAGCAGCGCGTCGAGGTAAAGCCGCCGGCGCATGCCGGGCAGCATCGCCACCTCGTCGACCGCCAGCACGCCGGCCACCTCGAGCAGGTCGCTGCGCAGCAGGCCCAGCCCGGCGGCATCGAGCGCCGGCGCCTCGATGTAGACCTGCGGCGGCTCGACCTCGACCGCCGAGACGTTCAAGGCGCGCCACGCCAGCTTGGCGAGGATCTCCTGCGCGATGCCGACGCGGTCGGCGAAGCGGACGACGATGCGCACCACGGCTCCGTATATGAATCGAGACAATGTATTAATTCTACGACGAGAACCGTATTGCATTCAATACAACAGGTCCCCACTAGCTCGAGGATAAACACTTAACCCATTGTCGACATTGATTTTTTTTCTTCTGGCACGGGGCCTGCTATGAATCCGTCATCGCGTGCCACCGGCGCGCCAACGGATGGAATCGATATGCGTGTACTCGTTCTCGGCAGCGGTGTGATCGGAACCTCGGTGGCGTACTACCTCGCCCGCAGCGGCCACGAGGTGACGGTGGCCGACCGCCAGCCGGCGCCGGCGATGGAGACCAGCTACGCGAATGCCGGCGAAGTGTCGCCCGGCTATTCGGCGCCGTGGGCCGGCCCCGGCGTGCCGATGAAGGCGATCAAGTGGCTGCTGATGCAGCACCGCCCGCTCGTCATCAAGCCCACGCTCGACGTCGAGCTGCTGCGCTTCTGCTGGCGCATGCTGCTCAACTGCAACGAGCGCGCCTACGCGGTCAACAAGGGCCGCATGGTGCGGCTGGCCGAATACAGCCGCGACTGTCTGCGCGCGCTGCGCGCCGACACCGGCATCGGCTACGACGAGCGCACCCAGGGCACGCTGCAACTCTTCCGCACCCAGAAGCAGATGGACGGCATTGGCAAGGATGTCGAAGTGCTGCGCCAGTCCGGCGTGCCGTTCGAGGTGCTCGACCGTGAAGGCTTCGTGAAGGTCGAGCCCGGCCTCGCGGACACAAAGGAGAAGTTCGTCGGCGCCTTGCGCCTGCCCGGCGACGAAACCGGCGACTGCTTCAAGTTCACCCAGCGCCTGGCGGAGCTCGCGCAAGGCCTGGGCGTCAGGTTCCGCTTCGGCGTGCGCATCGAGGCGCTCGAGCGCAGCGGCGGCCGCATCACCGGCGTGCGCACCGACGCCGGACTCATGAGCGCCGACCATGTGGTGCTGGCGCTCGGCAGCTACTCGACGCAGATGCTCGCGCCGCTCGGCATAGCCATTCCGGTCTACCCGGTCAAGGGCTACTCGATCACGGTGCCGATCACCGACGCCTCGCGCGCGCCCGAGTCGACCATCATGGACGAGACGCACAAGGTCGCGGTCACGCGCCTGGGCGACCGCATCCGCGTCGGCGGCACCGCCCAGCTGTCCGGCTTCGACCTGAACCTGGTCGACGCGCGCCGGCGCACGCTCGAGCATGTCGTCACCGACCTGTTCCCTCGCGGCGGCGACGTCTCGCGCGCCGAGTTCTGGACCGGCCTGCGCCCGATGACGCCGGACGGCACACCGATCGTCGGCGCGACGCCGATCGGCAACCTGACGCTGGCCACCGGCCACGGCACGCTGGGCTGGACGATGGCCGCCGGCACCGGCCGCGTTGTCGCCGACCTCGTCAGCGGCCGCGAGCCGGAGATCAGCCTCGAAGGCCTGGGCGTCGAACGCTATGGCCGCGCGGCGACGCGCCGCGTCGCGGTCGGCGAGTCGCTGAATCCGGCGCGCGCTTGACCTGACCGCCCGGCACGCGCCGGGCGTCCCTCGCTTCCCCCACCGGCCCGAGCCACCGGCGCGGGCCTTCCCGCATCCGCGCCACCCGCGCGGGCCGCCTACGTCCACCTCCCGGAGACAACAACCTTGGAAACCATCACCTCGATCGTCACCGCGATCAACGACTTCGTCTGGGGCCCGCCGATGCTGGTGCTGATCCTCGGCACCGGCCTGCTGCTGCAGATCCGCCTCAAGCTGATGCCGCTGCGCCGCATCGCGACCGGCTTCGCGATGATCTGGCGCGGCCGCCGCCCCGCCGCCGGCGCTGCCGGCGACATCAGCCCCTACGCAGCCCTGATGACCGCGCTCGCGGCGACGGTGGGCATCGGCAACATCGCCGGCGTCGCCACCGCGATCGCGATCGGCGGCCCCGGCGCCTTGTTCTGGATGTGGATGACCGCGCTCGTCGGCATGGCGACCAAGTACGCCGAGGTGCTGCTCGCGGTGCACTTCCGCGAGACCGACGACCACGGCGAGCAGATCGGCGGCCCGATGTACGCGATCAAGAACGGCCTGGGACACCGCTGGCACTGGCTCGGCGCCGCGTTCGCGGTCTTCGGCGGCATCGCCGGCTTCGGCATCGGCAACATGGTGCAGTCCAACAGCATCGCCGACGTGCTGAACGCAAACTTCGGCGTCTCGCCGTGGGTCTCGGGCATTGTGATGATGGTCGCCACCGGCTTCGTGCTGCTCGGCGGCGTCAAGCGCATTGGCGCGGTGGCCGAGAAGCTGGTGCCGTTCATGTGTGTCGGCTACGTCGCGGTGTCGCTGCTGGTGCTGGGCCTGAACGCCGACCAGATCCCGGCCGCGTTCGCGCTGATCTTCGACCACGCGTTCAACCCGACCGCGGCCACCGGCGGCTTCGTCGGCGCCGGTGTGCTGATGGCGATGCGCTACGGCGTCGCGCGCGGCATCTTCTCCAACGAGGCAGGCCTTGGCACCGCGGGCATCGCGCAGGCCGCGGGCCGCACGCGACACGCCGCCGAGTCGGGCCTGATCGGCATGATGGGCACCTTCATTGACACCATCGTCGTCTGCACCATGACCGGTCTGGTGCTGATCGTCACCGGCGCGTGGACCAGCGGCGCGAAGGGCGCGGTGCTGAGCGCGAAGGCGTTCGAGGCGGCGCTGCCGGGCTTCGGCTCCAACTTCCTCGCGCTCGCGATCGTGATCTTCGCCTACACAACTATCCTCGGCTGGGCCTATTACGGCGAGAAGTGCTGGGAGTACCTGGTCGGTACCAAATCCGAGAAGCCGTACCGCCTGCTGTGGACCGCGTTCGTGCTGGTCGGCGCGGTGACGCACCTGGACTTCGTCTGGCTCGTCTCCGACACCCTGAACGCATTCATGGCGTTCCCCAACCTCGTTTCGCTGGTGCTGCTCGCGCCGGTGGTCGTGAAGGTGACGAACGAGTACTTCGACCGCAATGCGGGCGTTCCGCAGGGCTTCGTCGCCGGCTCTGTCGGCACGACTGGCACCGCGCGATGAGTGTCACGCCGGGCCTCGCGGCCGGCGCCGTGCTGACGATCGACCTCGGCGCGATCGTCGCCAACTGGCGGCAGCTGTCGGCACAGGTCGGTGGCGCCGACTGCGCCGCGGTCGTCAAGGCCGATGCCTACGGGCTCGGCGCGGCACAGGTCGCGCCGGCGCTCGCGGCTGCCGGCTGCCGGCAGTTCTTCGTCGCGCACCTCGACGAGGCGATCGCGCTGAAGCCGCACCTGCCGGCGGGCGCGACGCTCGCGGTCCTGCACGGGCCGATGCCGGGCACCGAGCCCGCGTTCGTCGCCCACGGCATCCGCCCGGTGCTGAACAGCCCGGCGCAGATCGACGGCTGGCGGCGGCTCGCCTCGTCGCTTGGCCGCGAGCTCGACGCCGCGGTGCAGGTGGACACCGGCATGGCGCGCGTCGGCCTGGCGCCGGACGAACTGCGCGCGATCGCGGCCGACCGTGAGCTGCTTTCCGGCGTACGGGTGGCTCTCGTGATGAGTCACCTGGCCTGCGCCGACGAGCCCGGACATCCGGCCAACGCGCTGCAGCGCGCGCGCTTCGTCGCCGCGCGGCGGCTGCTGCCGCCCGCACCCGCGAGCATCGCGAATTCGTCGGGCATCTTCCTCGGCCCCGACTACCACTTCGACCTCGCGCGGCCGGGCGCGGCGCTGTACGGCGTCGCGCCGGTGCCGGGGCGAGCGAACACGATGCGCCCGGTGGTGCGGCTCGAGGGCCGCGTCGTGCAAACGCGCGTCATCGAGGCCGACACACCCGTCGGCTACGCCGAAGGCTGGCGCAGCACGCGGCCGACGCGCATCGCCACCGTCGCGGTCGGCTATGCCGACGGCTGGCTGCGCGCGCTCGGCAACCGCGTGTCGGCCTGGGTCGGCGAGGTCGAGCTGCCGCTCGTCGGCCGGGTGTCGATGGACACGATCACGCTCGACGCGACCGCGCTGCCGGAAGGCGCCCTGGTGCCCGGCAGCATGGTCGAGCTGCTCGGCGAACGCCAGAGCGTCGACGCGCTCGCCGCGGCCGCCGGTACCATCGGCTACGAGATCCTCACCAGCCTCGGTTCGCGCTACGCGCGGCGCTACATCGGCGCCTGACTTGACACCGCGGTCGACCGCCGGACGCTCATTAGGCCGCAGCCGGCACCAGCCCGACGGCCACCGGCGTCGCGGCCGCGCCGCGTGGCGCGAGCACTTCGGCTACCGCCTCCGCGGTCGCCGCCGAGAGCGTCCACCTCAGGTGCCCATGCCCGACGTTTTGGAACACCGGGCTCTAGCGGGATCTTGCGGGACCATCCGGGACGATCGGGTGGCCTGCCCGGAGGGACTCGAACCCCCGACCTGCTGCTTAGAAGGCAGCTGCTCTATCCAGTTGAGCTACGGGCAGCGCGGAGGACGATGGTCGGGGTGAGATGATTCGAACATCCGACCCACTGCTCCCAAAGCAGTTGCGCTACCAGGCTGCGCTACACCCCGAACGCACGGATTGTAGTGGCCGGCGTCAGTCCGCGCCGGGCGCCGGCAGCGCCAGCAGGCGCGACACCTCCATGCACTGGCGGATGTGCTGCTCGCAGACGTACTTCAGCGCCGAGAAGGTCAGCAGGGCCGACACCGCCTGGCCGGCCACCGGCACGAACTTGGCCGCCTGTTGCGTGGTCAGGCGCACGCCGACCACCCGAAGCATGGTCATGAGCACCTCGCGCGTGACCACCCGCCCGATGACCAGGCTGCCGCCGGCGGTGATGGCCTTGTATACGACCACGCGGCGATCGGGCGACAGGCGCTCGACCTGCTCCGGCGTCAAACCGAAGGCGTGGTTGATCTCCGGGATCAGCTTGAGCAGCAGCGCCACGTCGGTGAGCCAGTCCACGCCCGGCACCGGCACCATCGCCACGCCGGCGCCGAACAGCGCGCGCTTGGTCACCAGGCGGCGACAGCGATCGGCCACGGCGTCGATGCGCTGCGGCGTGTCGGGCACCACTTCCCAGTGCGTTTCCTGCGGGCGACGGGTCATCAGATCCTCCGGGTTGACGGCTCAGCGCTGCATCTGCTCCCACGCCTTCTCGAGGCGCTTGACGCTGACCGGCTGCGGCGTGCGAAGTTCCTGGGCGAACAGGCCGATGCGCAACTCCTCCAGCAGCCAGCGGAACTCCTCGAGGCGCGCATCCGGCTGCCCCTTGCGCTCGGCGAGCGCGCGCAGGAAGCGCTGCTCCAGCGGCCGCAGTTCGGCCAGGCGTTGAGTATCGCGCGCCGGGTCGGCGCGCCACTTGTCCAGGCGCATCTGCACGCCCTTCAGGTAGCGCGGCAGGTGCGCGAGCGCCGCCCAGGGCGTGGCGACCACGAAACGCTTGGTCACCAGGCGCGTGAGTTGCGCCGCCACGTCATCGGCAGTCTCCCTGGCCGGCTTGCTGTCCTTGAGCTTGCGCTGCGCGGCTGTCCACTCGACAAGCACGACGCCGGCGGCGCGGGCGATCTCGTTGGCGATCAGCGTCAGCCGGCCACGGCCCTCCTCGATGCGCCGTGCGAAGCCGGCAGCGTCGGTGGGCAGCGGCTCGGCGAGAAAGGCCCTCTCCAGCGCCAGTTCGACGATCTGCTCGCGAAGTTCCTCCGCGCTGCCCAGTGGCATGTAGGCCACCGACATCTTCTGCAGGTCGGGGATGTTCTTCTCGAGGTACTTCAGCGCATCGCGGATCTGCAGCGCGACGAGGCGGCGCAGGCCGCCGCGATGCTTCGCCGCGGCCACCTCGGGTTCGTCGAACACCTCGATCTCGACATGGTCGCGGTGGTCGATCAGCGCCGGGAAGCCGACCAGCGACTGTCCGCCCTTGCGCAGTTCGAGCAGTTCGGGCAATTCGCCGAAGGTCCAGGCGGTGTACTTCTCGGCCGGTCGCGCGGCGATGGCCGGTTCGGCCGCGGCGCTTCTCGCTGCGGGCCTGGCCGCCGCCGCCGGCGTGGATGCAGCCACCGGTGCCGTGGACACCTTCAGGGCCGCCAGCGCCTGGAAGGCCGAGCGAGCCTGGCCACCCAGCTCGGCCTTCAGCGCCGCCAGGTTGCGGCCGGTGCCGAGCTGGCGGCCATGCTCGTCGACGATGCGGAAGTTCATCGACAGGTGCGGGCTGAGCTGCTCGCGCTTGAAGTCGTTGCGCTGCACCGCGAGTTGCGTGCGCTCGCGCACATGGCGCAGCAGCACCTCGAGCAGGTCACCCTGCGCAAAGTCGGTCTCGGCGACGAACTCTTCGGCGTAGCTGGGCAAGGGAACGAGACGCGAGCGCGGCCGCTGGTGCAGCGTCTTCACCAGCGCCAGCACCTTCTCCTTGAGCATGCCCGGCACCAGCCAGTCGCAGCGCTCCTCGCTGACCTGGTTGAGCACGTAGATCGGCACGGTGACGGTGATGCCGTCCTTCGCATCGCCGGGTTCGTGCAGGTAGCTCGCCGCGCAGTCGATGCCGCCCAGCCGGATCGTCTTCGGGAAGGCCGCGGTGGTGATGCCGGCCGCCTCGTGGCGCATGAGCTCGTCGCGGCTGAGCATGAGCAGGCGCGGCTGGCGCCGGGACTCCTCGCGGTACCAGCGCTCCAGCGTCGCGCCGCTGACCACGTCGGCCGGGATCTGCGCGTCGTAGAAGGCGTGGATCAGCTCGTCGTCGACCAGCACGTCCTGGCGCCGCGACTTGTGCTCCAGTTCCTGCACCTGCGCGATCAGCTTGCGATTGGCGGCCAGGAACGGCAGCCGCGTGTCCCACTCGCCATTGACCAGCGCCTCGCGGATGAAGATCTCGCGCGCCGGCTTCGGGTCGACCAGGCCGAAGTTCACCCGCCTGTTGTTGTAGACGACGATGCCGTAGAGCGTCGCGCGCTCCAGCGCGACGACTTCCGCCGCCTTCTTCTCCCAGTGCGGCTCGAGCAACTGCTTCTTGATGACGTGTGCAGCGATGCCGGGCAGCCAGGCCGGGTCGATGGCGGCGATGCCTCGGCCGAACAGGCGCGTCGTCTCGATCAATTCGGCAGCGACGATCCAGCGCCCCGGCTTCTTCGACAGGTGCGTGCCCGGATGGCGGTGGAAGCGGATGCCGCGCGCGCCGAGGTACCAGTCCTCGTCGTCGCTCTTGCAGCCGATGTTGCCGAGCAACCCGGCGAGCAGCGACAAGTGGATCTGCTCGTAGGTGGCCGGCGAGGTGTTGAGCCGCCAGCCATGCTCGGCGACCACGGCGTGCAACTGCGAATGAAGGTCGCGCCACTCGCGCACGCGGCGCGGCGAGATGAAGTGTTCGCGCAGCAGCTGTTCCTGCTTGCGCAGGCTGAGCTTGTGCTCGCCATGGCCGCCCTTGCCTTCCTCCAGCCACTTCCACAGCTTCAGGTCGCCCATGAACTCGGAACGCTCGTCGTCGAATTTCTTGTGCGCGTTGTCGGCGGCCTGCTGCTGCTCCAGTGGCCGGTCGCGGACGTCCTGCAGGCTGAATGCCGCGGCGATCACCAGCACTTCGGTCAGCGCATGGCGTTCGCGCGCCTCGAGGATCATTCGGCCGACACGCGGGTCCAGTGGCAGCTTCGCGAGTTCGCGGCCGATCGCCGTCAGCGCGTTGAGCTCGTCCACCGCGCCGAGCTCGGACAGCAGCTGGTAGCCGTCGGCGATCGCGCGGCGCGGCGGCGGTTCGAGGAAGGGAAAGTCTTCGACGTTGCCGAGACCCAGCGACTTCATGCGCAGGATCACCCCGGCCAGCGACGAGCGCAGGATCTCCGGGTCGGTGAAGCGGGGCCTGCCGGCGAAGTCCTTCTCGTCGTACAGACGGATGCAGATGCCGTTGCTGACGCGCCCGCAGCGGCCGGCGCGCTGGTTCGCCGCGGCTTGGCTGACCGGCTCGATCTGCAGCTGCTCGACCTTGTTGCGGTAGCTGTAGCGTTTGACGCGCGCCGTGCCGGCGTCGATCACGTATCGGATGCCCGGCACGGTCAGCGAGGTCTCGGCGACGTTGGTGGCCAGCACGATGCGCGGCGCGCCGTGCGGCTCGAAGACGCGGTCCTGCTCCTGCTGCGACAGGCGCGCGAAGAGCGGCAGGATCTCCACGCCGGGCGGGTGGTGCTTGCGCAGATGCTCGGCGGCCTCGCGGATCTCGCGCTCGCCGGGCAGGAAGACGAGCACGTCGCCCGAGCCCTCGCGCCACAGTTCGTCGACCGCTTCTCCGAGCGCATCGTTCAGATCGAATTCGCGGCTCTCCTCGAAGGGCCGCCAGCGCTGCTCCACCGGAAACAGACGGCCGGAGACCTGGATCACCGGCGCCGGCCCGTGGCGCGATGCGAAGTGCTGTGCAAAGCGGTCGGCATCGATCGTCGCCGAGGTCACGATGATCTTCAGGTCGGGCCGACGCGGCAGGACCTGCCGCAAATAGCCGAGCAGGAAGTCGATGTTCAGGCTGCGCTCGTGCGCCTCGTCGATGATCAGCGTGTCGTACGCGCGCAGCAAGGGGTCGCTCTGCGTCTCGGCGAGCAGGATGCCGTCCGTCATCAGCTTGACCGAGGCGCCGCGCTGCAGGCGGTCCTGGAAGCGCACCTTGTAGCCGACCACCTCGCCGAGCGGCGAGTTCAGTTCCTGGGCAATGCGCTTGGCCACGCTGGACGCGGCGATGCGGCGCGGCTGCGTGTGGCCGATCAGCCCCTTGCCTCCGGCGCCCCAGCCGCGGCCCAGGGCAAGCGCGATCTTCGGCAGCTGCGTGGTCTTGCCCGAGCCGGTCTCGCCGCAGACGATGACCACCTGGTGCTGCTCGACGGCGCGCGCGATCTCCTCGCGCCGGGACGAGACCGGCAGCGATTCGGGAAAGGTGATGGCCGGGACGGGGCTGGCGACGGGAGAGGACACGGGGCGCGGATTATCCGCGCCCGGCGCCCCCGACCGCTCAGGCAGCCCGCGGCATGTAGGCGATGACGTTCAGCGCCGCGCCCTGGCGGTCCAGAATCACCGCGAAGCGGCCGACGCCGGGAATGTCCTGAGGCCCGACCAGCACCTTGCCGCCGAGCTCGGCGCAACGCTTCGCGGTGGCGTCGGCATCGGCCACCGTCACGTAGCAGCCCCACATCGGCGGCATGCCTCCCGCCGTGGGCGGCGTGGTCATGATGCCGCCCACCGCGGTGTCGCCCACCTTGATCACGCGGTAGACGCTGCCGGGCATCTGCATCGCTTCGAAGCTCCAACCGAACAGGGCGCCGTAGAACTCGGCGGCCGATGCCGGATCGGCGGTCGTCAGCTCCGACCAGCTGAACGCGCCAGGCGTGGTGAAGACATCCATGGGATCCTCGCGGGGAATGATCGAGTGGCGATGCTGCGCCCGCCGCCCGCCCCGCGTCAACGCGGCCCGAGGGCGGTGCGGCACAATCGCGCTCGCGCCCCCCCCCCCGTGCCTCGCCCCTGCGCCCATGAGCCTCGTCTTTCCCCACACCTTCGTGCCCTGGTTCCGCCATGTCGCGCCGCACATCCATGCCTACCGGGGCAAGACCTTCGTGGTGGCGATCGCCGGTGAGCTGATCGCAGCCGGGAAGCTCGACCGCTTCGCGCAGGACCTCGCGATCCTGCACGCCATGGGCATCAAGCTGGTGCTGGTGCACGGCTTCCGGCCGCAGGTCAACGAGCAGCTGCGCGTGAAGGGCCAGCAGTCGCGCTTCAGCCATGGCCTGCGCATCACCGACGCGATTGCGCTGGACTGCGCACAGGAGGCCGCCGGACAGCTGCGCTTCGAGATCGAGGCGGCGTTCTCGCAGGGCCTGCCGAACACGCCGATGGCCAACGCGATCGTGCGCGTGGTGTCCGGCAACTTCCTCACCGCGCGGCCCGTGGGCATCGTCGACGGCGTGGACTTCATGCACAGCGGGGTGGTGCGCAAGGTCGACGCCGCGGCGATGCGCAAGTCGATCGACACCGGCGCGCTGGTGCTGCTCTCGCCCTTCGGCTTCTCGCCCACCGGCGAGGCTTTCAACCTGACCATGGAAGACGTGGCCACCAGCGCGGCGATCGCGCTGCAGGCCGACAAGCTGCTGTTCATGACCGAGGTGCCAGGCATCCGCGAGAAGCAGGACGACGCGGAGAGCCCGATCGACACCGAGCTCGCGCTGGCCGACGCCGAGCGGCTGCTCGCCGCCCTGCCCTCGCCCACGCAGCCGACCGACACGGCGTTCTATCTGCGCCATTGCGTGAAAGCCTGCCGCGGCGGCGTGGAGCGCTCGCACATCCTGCCTTTCGCCGTGGACGGTGCGCTGCTGCTGGAGGTGTTCACGCACGACGGCATCGGCACCATGGTCGTCGACGAGAAGCTCGAGAGCCTTCGCGAGGCAACCGCCGACGACATCGGCGGCATCCTGCAGCTGATCGAGCCCTTCGAGCGCGATGGCACGCTGGTGAAGCGGGACCGCACCGAGATCGAGCGCGACGTCGGCCACTACACCGTGATCGAGCACGACGGCGTGATCTTCGGCTGCGCGGCGCTGTACGCCTATCCGGAGGCGCGCACCGCCGAGTTGGCCGCGCTGACCGTGTCGCCGAACGTGCAGGGGCAAGGCGACGGCGAGCGCATCCTCAAGCGCGTCGAGCAGCGCGCCAAGGCGATGGGGCTGGAGAGCATCTTCGTGCTCACCACGCGCACCATGCACTGGTTCATCAAGCGCGGCTTCGCGCAGGTGGATCCCGATTGGTTGCCCGAGGCGCGCAAGCGCAAGTACAACTGGGACCGGCGCTCGCAGGTCCTCGTCAAGAAGCTTTGAAAAGGAGTTCCACCATGGCCCGTACCGTGCACTGCACCTATCTGAAGAAGGAAGGCGAAGGCCTGGATTTCGCGCCCTACCCTGGCGAGTTGGGCAAGCGCATCTACAACGAGGTGAGCAAGGAGGCCTGGCAGCTGTGGCTGAAGCACCAGACCATGCTGGTCAACGAGAACCGGTTGAACCTCGCCGATCAGCGCGCCCGCCAGTACCTGGTGCGCCAGATGGAGAATTTCTTCTTCGGCCAGGGCGCCGAGCAGCCGGCAGGCTACGTGCCGCCATCGGCCTGAGGTCCGCCGCCGCCCGGTTTGACACCGGTCAAACAAAGCGAATACTATTGAGAACGATTCGCGTTTAATGATAGGATCGGGCCCCTGACTCCTGGAGCCCGCATGTTCGTCCGACGCGCACTCGCCAATTCGCTTGCCGCCGTTCTCGCCACCCTGCCGCTGGCCGCCGCCGCGCAGGAAAAGGTGCTGAACCTGTACTCCGCCCGTCACTACCAGACCGACGAGGCGCTGTACACCAACTTCACCCAGGCCACCGGCATCAAGATCAACCGAGTCGACGCCGACGATGCCGGCATCCTCGCCCGCCTGAAGAGCGAAGGTGCTGCCAGCCCGGCCGACGTCATCCTGCTGGTTGACGCGTCGCGGCTGTGGCGCGCCGAGAGCGATGGCCTGTTCCAGCCGCTCAAGTCGGCCGTGCTCGAACAGCGCATTCCGGCCACGCTGCGTGGCGCCGACGCCGGCCAGGGCTCGCAATGGTTCGGCCTGTCCACGCGCGGCCGCGTGATCGTCTACAACAAGGCCAGCATCAGCAAGGACGACGTCGACACCTACGAGGAACTCGGCGACCCGAAGAACAAGGGCAAGGTCTGCACGCGCTCGGGTTCGCACCCGTACAACCTGTCGCTGTTCGGCGCCGTGATGCAGCACCTCGGCGAGCCCGCGACGGAATCCTGGCTCAAGGGCATGGTGGCCAACATGGCGCGCGCCCCCAAGGGCGGGGACACCGATCAGATCAAGGCCGTCGCCAGCGGCGAATGCCAGATTGCCATCACCAATACCTATTACCTCGCGCGCATGATGCGATCCTCGAATCCTGCCGACCGTGCCGTGGTCGAAGAGGTAGGTGTGGTGTTCCCGAATCAATCCAGTTGGGGCACGCACGTGAATATCGCC
This sequence comes from uncultured Piscinibacter sp., assembly GCF_937952055.1. Lineage (GTDB taxonomy): Bacteria > Pseudomonadota > Gammaproteobacteria > Burkholderiales > Burkholderiaceae_C > Piscinibacter. The sequence continues at coordinate 7,599 of NZ_CALFYO010000008.1, read as the reverse complement.
GGCGCCGGCATGGCCAAGAATGCACCGCATCGCGAAGCCGCCCGGCAGTTCATCGAATACCTCGCCAGCGATCAGGCGCAGGCATATTTCGCCGACGGCAACAACGAATGGCCGGTGGTCGTTTCGGCGAAAACGACCAATCCCGCGCTCGACGCTTTGGGAAAGTTCAAGGCCGAAACCATTCCGGTGTCCGTCACGGGCATGAACCAGGTGAAGGTGCAGCAGATGCTGGACCGCGTCGGCTACAAGTGATCCACCGGGAATCTCCCGACACCGGCGGGCGGCGGGAGTATCGGAATCAACCCTAGAATCGGTACGACGGGTGGTTTGCATCCGGGGAGTCCGATATGGCCAGCCTGCAGGAACTGCTGACGCAGAAAGAGGCGCTCGAAAGAGAAATCGAGCTGACGAAAAGGCGCGAACGCGCCGAGGCCATTGCCAAGGTGCGCGCGCTGATGGCCGAGTACGGGCTGACGCTGGCCGATTTGGGCGGCAAAGTCACACCGCTGGCCAAGGGCAGCGCGCGGGGCAAGGTGCCACCGAAATACCGTAATCCCGCCACCGGTGACACCTGGAGCGGACGCGGCTTGCAGCCGAACTGGCTGAAGGCGGCGTTGGCCGCGGGTCGAGAACTCGACGACTTCAAGGTCTGACGCCTCGGCACACCGCATCACGACCCCATGTCCAGCGTCGGACTGCCCCATGCCAGCGAAGCGGCACCTCGACCGGACGCGTCGCTGCTCGTCTGGGGCATGGTGCTGGCGGCGGCCTACTACGCCACGGGGCTGGCCGGGCTGGCCTCGCCGCAGATCGGTAACCAGGTCAGCCTGATCTGGGCGCCTGCCGGACTTGCCTTTGCGGCGCTGGTGCGCCTCGGGCCGAGGCTCTGGCCTGCGGTGGTGCTGGGCGCATTGGCAGTGGCCTTGAGCACCGGATTGCCGCTGTGGACGGCCACCTTGCTCGCCCTGGGCAACGCCGCAGGGCCCGCCCTGGCCGCCGAGGGCCTGCTCCGTCACGGTCTGCACCCGCAACTCGACCGACGTCAGGACCTGTGGCTGTTTGCCGTCTCAGCGGCGGCCGCCACCCTGCTGTCAGCCACGAACGGCGCGTGCTGGCTCGTGATGAGCGGCACGCTGCCGTGGAAGGCGGCGCCACTGGCCTGGGCCTACTGGTGGCTGGGGGACCTGATGGGCGTCATCGTCGTCGGTGTGCCGCTGCTCACCGCGACTCGCGTCACGGTCCGACGCGCCCTGGCCGGTCGCCACTGGCTACCCGGCACCCTGCTCGCGGGTGGTGCCGTGCTCGGCGGCTGGCTCGCCTTTCGCGGCGCGGCAGGCTCCATCTCCCCATTGCTGTTCCTGCCCTACCTGCTGCTCGGCTGGCTGGCGATGCGCAGTGGCGTCTTCGCGGCATCGGCCACCGTGCTGCTGCTGGCGGTATTGTCCGTGGCGGCCACGCTGGCCGGACACGGCCCGTTCGGCGACGCCTCGCCGACCTCGGCACTGGCCATGCTGGCGGGCTACCTTGCCACGTTGTCGGCGATGCCGCTGCTGGTCACGGCACTGGCCGGTGAACTCGGCGCGACCGAGCAGCGCTGGCAACTCGCCCTGGCGGCATCTCATCTCGGCGTGGCCGATTGGGACCTGCGCCGCGGCGAGATCCAGTTCTCGCCGCGCTGGTGCGCCCTGCTCGGGCTTCCGCTGCAACAGGCACAGGTACCAGCCGATGCGTTCTGGTCGCGCCTCCACCCGCAGGATGCGGGCAAGCTGGAGGCTGCGCTGGCGACGCTGCGCTCGCCGGCGCAGGATCAGGCACGCCTCGACTGCCGCCTGCGCTGCGAAGAGTCGGACTGGCGATGGTTCGAACTCAACGCGCTGGTCGCCGATCGCGCAGCGAACGGCGAGCCCATGCGCATCGTCGCCACCGCGCGCGACGTCACGGCCGACCGTGAGGCCAGCGAGCGTCAGCAGGTCGCCGACAGCCTGTTCCGCCAACTGCACGAAGGTCTGCTCGTCACCGATGCGCAGCACCGCGTGATCGAAACCAACCCAACCTTCTGTGAGATCACCGGTCTCGAGCGCAACGAACTCCTGGGTCGGGTCCCGGCCCTGCTCGGTGGCGAGGCCGACGGCAACGCGGTCACGGCCACCGCGGTCGAGATGCGGCGCCGCCTCGCCGACGATGGCATGTGGCGCGGCGAGACGGTGCACCGGCGACCGGACGGCAGCTTCTCGACCCTGCAGCTGACGGTGTCCGCGGTGCGCAGCCACGACGGCGAGGTGCGCAGCCACGTGGTGGCCGTGTCCGACGTCACGCAGTCGCGTCAGCAGCAGGAGCGGCTGGCGCGGCAAGCCCATTTCGACGAACTCACCCGGCTGCCGAACCGCACCAGACTGGGTCAGCTGCTGCAGGATGCCCTCGACACCAGCCAGCGGGAAGGTTCGCTGCTGACGGTGTGCCACCTCGACATCGACCACTTCAAGGAGGTCAACGAGCGCCACGGCCACGAGGTCGGCGATCGGCTGCTCGCGCGCCTGGCCGAGCGGATCGAATCCTCGCTGCGTTCCTGGGCCGGCGGTGACGACGTGGCCGCACGCGTCGGCGGCGACGAGTTCGCGCTGCTGCTGCGCACCGCCACGCTGCGCGAGTGCCACCACGCGGTCGAACGGGTGTTGCAGCAGATTGCACAGCCGTGCGACCTCGGATTGCCGTCGGGACCGATCACGGTGACGGCCACCATCGGCGCCACCGTCTTCCCCCATGACCGCGCCGGCGGCGAGGCACTGCTGCGCCACGCCGACCAGGCGATGTACGGCGCCAAGCAGGCCGGGCGCAACGGCTATCTGTTCTTCGATGCCGAGCAGGACCGGCGCACGAAGGACCGCTTCGTGGCCCTGGGCCGCGTTCAGGAGGCGCTTGACGCCTCCGAATTCAGCCTGCACTACCAGCCCAAGGTCGACATGAAGACCGGCCGCGCGCTCGGCGCCGAGGCGCTGCTGCGCTGGAACCACCCCGAACATGGCCTGGTGCCACCGGGCCAGTTTCTGCCGCTGATCGAACACACCGGACTGGGCGTCGCGCTGGGACGCTGGGTGCTTGCCGAGGGCATTGCCCGTCTGGCCGCCTGGCTGGACGACGGGCTGGACATCACCGTCAGCATCAATGTCTCGGCACGGCACCTGCAGGAGCCCTCTTTCGTCGACGAGCTGGCCGGGTTGCTCGGCCGCCATGGCCCTGAGGCTCCACGCCACCTGGTGCTGGAAGTGCTGGAGACTGCCGCGCTGGCCGACATCGACTACACCTGCGAGCTGATGCAGCGCTGCCGTGCGCTCGGCATCCGCTTCGCGCTCGACGACTTCGGCACGGGCTACTCGACCTTCACCTACCTCAAGCGGCTGCCGCTGGACCTGCTGAAGATCGACCGCTCGTTCGTCCACCAGATGCTTGACAACCACCAGGACCTCGCCATCGTCGAAGGTGTGATCGCGCTGTCACGCACGTTCGGCTGCGACGTCGTCGCCGAGGGCGTAGAGACGCCGGCGCAAGCCGCACGATTGATCGCGCTGGGCTGCAACGTCGGCCAAGGCAATGGCATCGCCGCCGCCATGCCCGCCGAGCAGCTGCCGGGCTGGGTGGGCGCCTTCCGCGGGATGCCGACGGCCAGCGCGTAGACTTTGGCCGGTGATCCCGCCTGGCTTCATCCACGACCTGCTCGCCCGCGCCGACATCGTCGAGATCGTGGGCCGCCACGTGCAGCTCAAGAAGGCCGGCATCAACCACAAGGGCCTTTGCCCGTTCCATGGCGAGAAGTCGCCGAGCTTCATCGTCAGCCCCAGCCGCCAGACCTACCACTGCTTCGGTTGCGGCGCGCACGGCAACGCCGTCGGCTTCCTCATGGAACACGCCGGGATGAGCTTCCCGGATGCGGTGCGCGAACTGGCACAGACGGTTGGCATGACCGTGCCCGAGGATGACAGTTCGCCCGCCGAGCGCGAGCGGGCCGCGGCGCAGAAGCAGCGCCAGGCCACGCTGACCGATGTGCTGGCCAGGGCCTGCGACCACTATCGGCGCGAACTGCGCGGCAACCCGCGGGCGATCGACTACCTGAAGCGACGTGGCCTGTCCGGCGAGATTGCCGGGCGCTTCGGGCTGGGTTATGCGCCGGACGGCTGGCGCAGCCTGGCCAGCGTCTTCCCTCGCTACGACGACCCGCTGCTGGAGGAGTGCGGCCTGGTCATTGCGAAGCCTGCGGACGACGGCAGCGACGCCGACACGCGCCGCTACGACCGCTTCCGCGATCGCATCATGTTCCCGATCCGTTCGGTGCAGGGCGAGGTGATCGGGTTCGGCGGGCGGATCATCGACCAGGGCGAGCCCAAGTACCTGAATTCACCCGAGACGCCGGTGTTCAGCAAAGGCCGCGAACTGTACGGCCTCTACGAGGGGCGCGCCGCGATCCGCCAGCGCGGCTACGTGCTGGTGGTCGAGGGCTACATGGACGTGGTCGCGCTGGCCCAGTCGGGCTTCGGCAACGCCGTGGCCACGCTGGGCACGGCCTGCACCGCCGAGCACGTCCAGAAGCTGTTCCGCTTCACCGACTCGGTCGTCTTCAGCTTCGACGGCGACGCGGCGGGGCGGCGCGCTGCAGGCCGCGCCCTGGAGGCCAGCCTTCCGCATGCCACGGACACGCGCACGGTGCGCTTCCTCTTCCTGCCACCCGAGCACGATCCCGACTCCTACGTGCGCGAGCTGGGCGCTGAGGCCTTCGAGGCCTGCATCGCGCAGGCCGTGCCCTTGTCACGGCAACTGGTCGAAGCGGCCGGCGAGGGCTGCGACTTGGCCACCGCGGAGGGCCGCGCGCGGCTGATTGCACAAGCGCGGCCGATGGTCGAGCAGTTGCCGGATGGTGTGCTGCGCGCGCAGATCGTCGATGCGCTGGCCGATGCCGCGCAGATGGCACGCGGGGATCTGCGTCGTCAATGGTCGGCCGGGACGGCGCCGCCTGGCCACGGCGGCGCTGAAAAGTATTCGGGATCGGCCTGGCGCAGCAGCGAACGCCCGTCCGCGCGGTCCGGCCCGCCCATGCCGCGCGCCGGGGGCCGCCGCCCCCTGGCGCCCATGGCCAGCTCGCTGGACCGCGCCGTCTGGCTGCTGATCCAGCGCAGCGACCTGTGGGAGCAGCTCGACCACGAGGCTCACGACCTGCTCAGCAGCCAGGACGCGCCCTACGGCAGCTTCTTCGCCTGGCTGGACCGGCTGGTGCACGACCAGGGCGCTCTGTCGGCGCGGGCGCTGGCCGACGAGCTTGCGGCGCCTGAACAGAACGACGAGTTCCGCGCGCTGGCGCGCCGCGTCGCGCAATTTCATGAACTGCCCGTCGGCGACGAGGCACGCCACGAACTCGGCGTGATCGTCGACCGCCTGCGGCTGCAGGCCGTTCAGGTGGAACTGGAGCTGCTGGTCGGCACCGACGGCCTGTCGGACGCCGCACGCGCGCGCCATGCAGAGTTGCTCGAGCAGCAGCGCCAGATCAAGGCACGGCTCGCCCGGCCGCTGGCCGTGCCGCCGTAACTCCCCCTGCTTTGACGAAGCGCCCGCGGTGGATGATAATTGAGGGTTTCGTACGCGCGGCAAGAGTGACAGCAGCACCTCCGGGCCCCGGCCACCCTCTGATCCAGGGTCACACACAAGGCCACTCCCTACCCGCAAGGGCTGCACCTTTCGGAATGTTCACGCCAGCTTGCCCGCCCGATGCCGTCCTGCCGTTCGCGCCGCTTCCGAGCCGCGAGGCGGCCGGTCCGTATGTGCATTGGTACTGTGCCGGTGCCGCCCCCGCGGGCGCGCCGGCAGCATGGCCCCCTACCATCCGAGGAATCGCATGACCGCGAAGAAGAGCGCCGCTCCCGCCAAGGCCACGAAGGCCACCAAGCCTGCCAAGGCCGAAGCCGACGAGAAGAAGAAGAAGGCCGCGGTCGCGAAGGCGTCCGAGCCCGCCGCCAAGACGGCCAAGGCCACGCCCGCTGCGAAAGCGGCCAAGCCGGCCGCGAAGGCCGAGGTTCAGGCCAAGGGCAAGCCGGGCCGCAAGGGCAAGGACGACAAGGCGAAAAAGGCCGAGCCGGAAGAGGATTTCTCCGACCTGGAAGCGGAACTGGAGGGCGAACCGGAGGTCGAGGCCGCCGATGAGGGCGAGGCCAAGGCCAAGGCCAAGCCACTGCGCATGAAGGTGTCGCGCGCCAAGGAGCGTGCGCTGATGCGCGAATTCGGCCTGGACGAGACGGCACTGACCGAGGAAGAGGTCACCAAGCGCCGCCAGGAGCTGAAGACGCTCATCAAGATGGGCAAGACGCGTGGTTTCCTGACCCACCAGGAGATCAACGACCACCTGCCCGAGAAGCTGGTCGACAACGAGATCCTCGAGGCCATCGTCTCGATGCTCAACGACATGGGCATCGCGGTCTACGAGCAGGCTCCCGACGCCGCCACGCTGCTGATCGCCGGCGGCGGCACCACCACCGCCACGGAAGAGGAGGCCGAGGAAGCTGCCGAGGCCGCGCTGTCCACCGTCGACTCCGAGTTCGGCCGCACCACCGATCCGGTCCGCATGTACATGCGCGAGATGGGCACGGTCGAGCTCCTCACGCGCGAGGGTGAGATCGAGATCGCCAAGCGCATCGAAGGCGGGCTGCAGGCGATGATGCTGGCCATCTCGGCCTCGCCGACGACGATCGCCGAACTGCTCAGCTACGCCGACAAGATCCGTGCCGGCGAGATGCAGATCTCCGAGGTGGTCGACGGTTTTGTCTCCGAAGACGAAGCCGACGACTACGTGGCCGAGGAGGACGTCGACTTTTTCGACGACGAGGACGACGACGACGGCGCCGGCGGCAGCAAAGCACTGACGAAAAAGCTCGAGGAGCTGAAGAACGCGGCGATGGTCAAGTTCGACTCGCTGCGCGTCAACTTCGACAAGATGCGCAAGGCCTTCGAGAAGGAGGGCTACCAGTCGCCCGCGTACGACAAGGCTCAGCACGCCATCAGCAACGAGCTGATGACCATCCGCTTCACCGTCAAGACGATCGAGAAGCTGTGCGGCATCCTGCGCTCGCAGGTCGACGACGTCCGCCGCTACGAGCGCGAGCTGCGCAAGATCCTCGTCGACAAGTGCGGCATGCCGCAGGAGCATTTCATCAAGCACTTCCCGCCGAACGCGCTGAACCTGAAGTGGGCCGAGAAGGAGGCCGCGGCGGGCAAGGCCTACAGCGTGGTGCTGCAGCGCAACCTGCCGCCGGTGCAGGAACTGCAGCAGAAGCTGACCGACGTGCAGGCGCGCGCCGTCGTGCCGCTGGTGGATCTCAAGGAGATCAACCGCAAGATGAACGAGGGAGAGAAGGCCTCGCGCGACGCGAAGAAGGAGATGATCGAGGCCAACCTGCGCCTGGTGATCTCGATCGCGAAGAAGTACACCAACCGCGGCCTGCAGTTCCTCGACCTCATCCAGGAAGGCAACATCGGACTGATGAAGGCGGTCGACAAGTTCGAATACCGCCGCGGCTACAAGTTCTCGACCTATGCGACCTGGTGGATCCGCCAGGCCATCAC
>NZ_CALFYO010000007.1 GCF_937952055.1 uncultured Piscinibacter sp. | reverse complement strand
AGCACCCAGGTGTCCTTGGTGCCGCCGCCCTGCGACGAATTGACCACCAGCGAGCCTTCCTTCAGCGCCACGCGCGTCAGTCCGCCGGGAACCATCTGCACCGTCTTGCCCGACAGCACGAAGGGCCGCAGGTCGATGTGGCGAGGCGCGATGCCACTCTCCACGAAGGTCGGGCAGGTCGACAGCGAGAGCGTCGGCTGTGCGATGTAGCCCTCGGGATGGGCTTCGAGCGCGCGGCGGAAATCGGCGATCTCGGCGCGCGTCGCCGCCGGACCGACCAGCATGCCGTAGCCGCCGGCGCCGTGCACCTCCTTGACCACCAGCTCGGGGAGATGGTCGAGCACGTACTTCAGGTCGTCGGCCTCGCGGCACAGGAAGGTCGGCACGTTGTTGAGGATGGGCTTCTCGCCGAGGTAGAACTCGATCATCTTCGGCACGTAGGGGTAGATCGACTTGTCGTCGGCCACGCCGGTGCCGATGGCGTTGCACAGGGTCACGTTGCCGGCGCGGTAGACGGAGAGCAGGCCCGCGCAGCCCAGCGTCGAATCGGGGCGGAAGGCCAGCGGGTCGAGGAAGTCGTCGTCGACGCGGCGGTAGATCACGTCCACGCGCTTCGGTCCCTGCGTGGTGCGCATGTAGACGAAGTTGTCCTTGACGAACAGGTCCTGGCCTTCGACCAGTTCCACGCCCATCTGCTGCGCGAGGAAGGCGTGCTCGAAGTAGGCGCTGTTGTACATGCCGGGCGTCAGCACGCAGACCGTCGGCTCGTTGACGGCCGCGGGCGCCACCGCGCGCAGCGTCTCGAGCAGCATGTCGGGGTAATGCGCCACCGGCTCGACGCGGTGCTGGCTGAACAGCTCCGGGAAGAGCCGCATCATCATCTTGCGGTTCTCCAGCATGTAGCTCACGCCGCTGGGCACGCGCAGGTTGTCCTCAAGCACGTAGTAGCTGCCCGAACCGTCGGCATTCGCCGCCCGCACGATGTCGATGCCCGCGATGTGCGAGTACACGCCGCCCGGCACGTCCACCCCCATCATCTCCGGGCGGAACTGCGCGTTCTTGAAGATCTGGTCGCCCGGCACCAGCCCGGCGCGGATGATCTCCTGGTCGTGATAGACGTCGTGGATGAAGCGGTTCAGGGCGGTCACGCGCTGCGCCAGGCCCTTCTCCATGTCCGCCCACTCGAGGGCGGGGATGACGCGCGGGATCAGGTCGAAGGGAATCAGCCGTTCGGTGCCGGCGCCGTCCTCGTCCTTGGCGCCGTACACCGCGAACGTGATGCCGACCCGGCGGAAGATCATCTCGGCCTCTTCGCGACGCGAACTCATCACGTCGCGCGGCTGCTGGGCCAGCCAGCGCTCGTAGCCCTGGTAGTGCTCGCGCACCGTGGCCCCGGAGGCATGCATCTCGTCGAAACTCGGTCTCATCGAATCCGTCTCCTCGAGAAGCAAGATAGCAAGAAGCAGGCCACTCATGTTCCGGGCGCACGCCCGGCCGGCCCATGGTGCCAGTAGCGGCGCGCCGCGTCACGTTGGCAAATACCGGTGTCGGGGTCATCGGATCGCCATTGCCAGGCGCCGCAGGCGGGGCTGTCGATGATCCTGACCTCGCGGGATCGGTAACGCTCGACCACCGCCTCGGCCGGGTGGCCGAAGCGGTTGCGGTACCCGGCCTGCACGATGGCCCAGCGGGGCTGCACCGCGTCGAGGAAGAGCGGCGTCGACGAGGTGGCACTGCCGTGATGCGGCACCAGCAGCAGGTCGGCGCGCAGCGCGTCGCCGTGGCGGCCGGCCAGGCGCAGTTCCTGCTCGCGCTCGATGTCGCCGCTGAGCAGCGTCGTCGGCGCGCCATGCGCGGCGATGCGCAGCACGCACGACAGCGCGTTCGGCCGCGCGAAGGGACCGGCGTCGCCCTCCGGAGGGTGCAGGAACTCGAAGCGCACGCCGTCCCAGTCCCAGGTCTGGCCGGCGGCGCAGGGCGTGTGAAGTGGCGCCAGGGCGACGAGCGGATGATCGGGCGCGAGCGAACTCGACAGCTCAGCCACCGGCAGCGCGGCGAACAGCGCGTGCGCACCGCCGACATGGTCGGCATCGCGGTGGCTCAGCACCAGCCGATCGACGCGCCGCTCGCCGCGCGCGCGCAGCAGCGGCAGCAGCACCCGCTGGCCGGCATCGCTGTCGCGCGAGTACTGCGGCCCGGCGTCGTAGACGAGCAGGTGGTTTCGTGTGCGCACCAGCACCGCCGTGCCCTGACCCACGTCGGCGGCGAGCAGTTCGTAGTGACCGCTCGGCGGACGCTGCGGCGGCGTGGCAAGCATCGGCAGCAGCAGCGGCAGCGCCAGCCCGCGCAGCCGCCAGGGCAAGGGCATGACGAGCAGCGCGCCGCCGAGCACTGCGGCGGCCTGTGCCCAGGCCGGTGCCACCGGCAGGAACCACACCGCCATGGGCAGCGCCGCGAGCCAGCCGAGGCCGCTCGCGAGCACCTGCAGCAGATGCGCCGCCAGCGTCCACAGCGGCGCCATCAGGGCACCGAACAGCGCCAGTGGTGTGATCAGCAGCGTGACCAGCGGAATCGCCGCCAGATTGGCGACGAAACCCACCGCCGAGAACTGCTGGAAGAAGATCAGCGTGAGCGGCGCCAGGCCGAGCGTGGCGACGAGTTGCGTGCGCACGCCGCCGCGGACGGCAGCGGCGAGGCGTTGCCATCGCGAGCCCTGCACCGCCGCGCGCCCGGACCCGTCGCCGCGCGCCGGCTCCGCGGCCATCAGCAGGCCCACCGCCGCGAACGACAGCCAGAAGCCCGGCTGCAGCAGTGCCCACGGGTCGAGCACCGTGACCGCCAGCGCTGCGAGCGCGAGCACCAGCGGCCAGGGCCAGCGCAGGCCGAGCGTGCGCAGCAGCACCACGGTGGCGAGCATCCACACCGTGCGCTGCGCCGGCACGCCCCAGCCGGCGAACGCCGCATAGCCCACGGCCGCGGCCAGGCCGCCCCACCGTGCCGCCTGCGGCACCGGGAGCATCAGCATCGCGCGCGGGGCGAGGCGCCAGAGCCGGGCGATCAGCGCGGCGGCGAGCCAGGCGAACATGGTGACGTGCAGGCCGCTGATCGCCATCAGGTGCGACAGGCCGGTGCGGCGGAACAGGTCCCAGTCCTCGCGCTCGATGGCACCCTGGTCTCCCACCGACAGCGCGGCGAGCACGCCCGCCGCACGCCGCTCCGCGATGTGCTCGAAGATCGCATCGCGCAGGCGCTGGCGCAGCCGCTGCACGGGGTAGGCGGCACCCTGCACCACCGACTGCACCGGTGCGTCGCGCACGTAGCCGGTGGCGCGCAGCCCCTGCTCGAACAGCTGCAGTTCGTGGTCGAAGCCATGCGGATTGAGATGGCCATGCGGGCGGCGCAGCCTTGCGTTGAAGGTCCAGCGTTGGCCGGCACGCAGTTCGCGCTGCGGCTGCAGCAGCGTGGCATCCTCGTGGAAGCCGCTGTACCAGCCCAGCGAGATCATGCGGGGCACGACGACCGGCTCGCCGGCCCGCGTCGCGCGCTCGACCTCGAAGCGGAAGCGCACGCCGTTCGGACCGATCTGCGGCAGGCTGGCGACGACGCCGGTCAGACGCAGGTCGCGGCCTTCGAGTTCGACAGGCAGGGCGTCGGCCAGGCGCTGCGCGGCACGCCAGCCGGTGCTGCCGAAGCCGACCAAAGCAAGGCCCGCGAGCGCCAGCGGGGCCAGCGGCAACCGGTGTCGCCACCGCCAGCCGAGCGCGACGAGCAGCAACCCGAAGGCGATGAGTGCCAGGTAGAGGGGCTCGGCGAGCAGGCTGCGCTCGTGCAGCTGCAAGACCGCACCCGCCGGCACGGCGGCCATGGCCGCGAACCAGCGCATCGCGCTCGTCACTCCTCCCATGGCCGCAGTGTAGGATTTGCGCCCCGTCTTCCCTGCCCCCAGGATCGCCATGTCGACCACCAACGTCTATGACCGCCTCGCCTCGATGGGCATCACGCTGCCTCCCGTGGCCGTGCCGGCTGCCGCCTACGTGCCCTTCGTGCGCAGCGGCAACCTCGTCTTCCTCTCCGGCCACATCGCCAAGCGCGACGGCCGGCCCTGGGTCGGCCAGCTCGGCCGCGACATGGACACGGCCACCGGACAACAGGCTGCGCGCGCCGTCGCCATCGACCTGCTGGGCACGCTGAACGCGGCGGTGGGCGACCTCAACAAGGTCGAGCGCATCGTCAAGGTGATGAGCCTGGTCAACAGCACCGGCGAGTTCACCGAGCAGCATCTGGTCACCAACGGCTGCTCCGAGTTGCTCGGCGCCGTGTTCGGCGACAAGGGTGCGCATGCGCGCAGCGCCTTCGGCGTGGCGCAGATCCCGATGGGCGCCTGCGTCGAAATCGAGTTGATCGCCCAACTTTCCGCAGCCGCATGAAGCTCACGCAACGACTCGCCCTGGTCGCGCTGGCGCTGGTCAGCCTCGGCGCGGTGGGGCTGGCTTTGATCAGCCAGCATGTCTACGGCATGCAGCCCTGCCCCTGGTGCATCCTGCAGCGGGTGATCTTCGTGCTCATCGCGCTGCTGCTGCTGATCGCGGCCTTCCTGCCGGGACGGGGGCTGTTCGTCGGGCTGTCCGTGCTGGCCGCGCTCGCCGGCATCGCCGCCGCGCTCTACCAGCACTTCGTCGCGGCGAAGTCGGACTCGTGCAACCTCACGCTGGCCGACAAGATCGTCAGCGGCCTGGGCCTGGACAAGGCCTGGCCCGACGTGTTCGAGGTGCGCGCGAGCTGCGCGGACGCGGCCGTCGACCTGCTGCACGTGCCCTACGAGTTCTGGAGCCTCGCGCTGTACGTGCTGCTCGCCGTGGCGGCGATCGCGGCGCTGCGCCTGCGTCGCGACTGACCGGCCCGCCGGCTCAGCCGGCGGCCAGCACCCGCTGCGCCTTCATCCCCTCGACGGCCCGGCCCTTGCGGGCGCGCTTGCCGCCATAGGCATTCAGCGCCGCCCCCTTGAGCAGCTCCTCGCGCGGCTTGCCACCGCGCAGCGCGGTGCCCAGCACCTGCAGTGCCTGCGAGAAGGCGGCCACGCTGACCAGCGCATCCTTGGCATCGAGGTCGATCAGCGTCAGCCCGCGACCGCCGTTGGGCTGCAGCTTGAGCTCGTCGATGCCGAAGGTCAGCAGCCGCCCCGTCAACGACAGGCAGGCCACCTGCGTCGCGCCGTCGGCGATCGCAGGCGGCAGCGGCTTCTCGTCGGCCTCCAGGCTCATGAAGCTCTTGCCGCCCTTCTGCCGCGCCACCAGGTCCGACAGCTTCGCCAGCAGGCCGAAGCCGCCGGTGCCGGCAAGCAGCAGCGTCAGCGTCGACGCGCCGGCGATGTAGTGCGCCGGCTGCGTGCCCGACTCCAGATCGATCAGCGTGGTGATGGGCTGGCCGTCGCCGCGTCCGCCCGGCAACCCGGCCACTGCGGTCGAGTAGACGCGGCCATTGCTGCCGATGACGACGAGGTGGTCCACGGACCGGCAGGGGAAGGCGCCGTAGAGGCCGTCGCCGGCCTTGAACGCGAGCGTGGCCGGATCGACCTCGTGGCCCTTGAGCGCACGCACCCAGCCCTTCAGGCTGACCACCGCCGTCACCGGCTCGTCGATCACCTTCACCTCGGCGACCGCCTTGCGCTCCTCCTGGATCAGCGTGCGGCGCTCGTCGCCGAACTGCTTGGCGTCGGCCTCGATCTCCCTGACCACCGTGCGCTTCAGGCTCGCCGGGCTGCTGAGGATGTCCTCGAGCTTGCCCTGCTCGGCGCGCAGTTCCTTGAGCTCCTGCTCGATCTTGATCGCCTCGAGCCTGGCCAGCTGGCGCAGCCGGATCTCGAGGATGTCCTCGGCCTGCCGGTCGCTGAGGCGGAAGCGCTCGATCAGCGCCAGCTTGGGCTCGTCGGCGTTGCGGATGATGCGGATCACCTCGTCGATGTTCAGCAGCACGAGCTGCCGGCCCTCGAGGATGTGGATGCGGTCCAGCACCTTCGTCAGGCGGTGCTGCGTGCGGCGCTGCACGGTGGCCAGACGGAAGCCCAGCCACTCCGCCAGCATCTGGCGCAGGCTCTTCTGCGTCGGCCGGCCATCGGCGCCGATCATCGTCAGGTTGATCGGCGCGGAGCTCTCCAGGCTGGTATGCGCCAGCAGCACGTTGATCAGCTCCTGCTGGTCGACGGCACGCGACTTCGGCTCGAACACCAGGCGCACCGGCGCATCCTTGCTCGACTCGTCGCGCACCGCGTCAAGCACGGCGAGCACGGTGGTCTTGAGCTGCGTCTGCTCGGTGGACAGCGCCTTCTTGCCGGCCTTCACCTTGGGATTGGTCAGCTCCTCGATCTCTTCCAGCACCTTCTGCGCACTGGTGCCCGGCGGCAGCTCGTTGACGACGAGCTGCCACTGCCCGCGCGCCAGGTCCTCGATCTTCCAGCGCGCGCGCACCTTCAGGCTGCCGCGGCCGCTGGCGTAGGCCGCGCGGATGTCGGCGGCGGGGCTGATGATCTGGCCGCCGCCGGGGAAGTCCGGCGCGGGCAGCAACGCCGCGAGCTCGTCGTCGGAGAGCCTCTCGTTCTTCAGCAGCGCCACCGCGGCGGCGGCCACCTCGCGCAGGTTGTGGCTGGGCACCTCGGTGGCCAGACCGACGGCGATGCCGCTGGCGCCGTTGAGCAGCACGAAAGGCAGCCGCGCCGGCAGCAGACGCGGCTCCTGCGTCGAGCCGTCGTAGTTGGGGATGAAGTCGACCGTGCCTTCGTCGATCTCGTCGAGCAGCAGGCGCGAGATCGGCGCCAGCCGCGCCTCGGTGTAGCGCATCGCCGCGGCGCCGTCGCCGTCGCGGCTGCCGAAGTTGCCCTGGCCGTCGATCAGCGGGTAGCGCTGGCTGAAGTCCTGCGCCATGCGCACCAACGCGTCGTAGGCGGCCTGGTCGCCGTGCGGATGGAAGCGGCCAAGCACGTCGCCGACGACGCGCGCGCTCTTCACCGCCTTGGGGCCGGCAGCGGTGGTGAAGGCCAGGCCCATGCGCTCCATCGCGTAGAGGATGCGACGCTGCACCGGTTTCTGGCCGTCGCACACGTCGGGCAGCGCACGGCCCTTGACCACGCTCAGCGCGTACTCGAGATAGGCCTGCTCGGCGTAGAGCGACAGCGCGATGGCGTCGCCCTCGGCAGGCGCGGGGGGATCGAAGAGGTCGTTCATGGAGGGCGGCATTCTCGCCCAAACCCGGGATCATCCCGGGCCTGGCCTTGCCGGGCACTTCGCTACCATGCGCGCCACGCCGTACCCCAGGGAGCCCCATGCAGTCCGACATCGAGATCGCGCAGGCCGCGCGCATGAAGCCCATCCATGCCGTCAGCGAGGCGCTGGGCATTCCCGAGGAGGCGCTCGATCCGCGCGGCCGGCACATCGGCAAGGTCGCGCAGCCCTGGCTCGACACGCTGGCCGCCCGGCCCGACGGCAAGCTGGTGCTGGTCACCGCGATCTCGCCCACGCCGGCCGGCGAAGGCAAGACGACGACCACCGTGGGCCTGGGCGACGCCCTCAACCGCATCGGCAAACGCGCCATCGTCTGCCTGCGCGAGCCCTCGCTGGGGCCGGTGTTCGGCATGAAGGGCGGCGCCGCGGGCGGCGGCTTCGCGCAGGTGGTGCCGATGGAGCAGATCAACCTGCACTTCACCGGTGACTTCGCCGCCATTGCGCTCGCCCACAACCTGCTGGCGGCGATGATCGACAACCACGTCCACCATGGCAATGCGCTCGGGTTCGACCTGCGCCGCATCAGCTGGAAGCGGGTGATGGACATGAACGACCGCGCGCTGCGCGACAACGTCATCGGCCTGGGCGGCCCGGGCAACGGCATGCCGCGCGAGAGCGGCTTCGACATCGTGGTGGCCTCGGAGATCATGGCCATCCTGTGCCTGGCCACGAGTCTTTCGGACCTGAAGGAGCGGCTGGCGCGCATCGTCGTCGGCGAGACGTCCGACCGCAGGCCGATCACCTGCGCGCAGCTCAAGGCGCAGGGCGCGATGGCCGCGCTGCTGAAGGACGCGATCTCGCCCAACCTGGTGCAGACGCTGGAGAACAACCCGGCCTTCGTACACGGCGGGCCGTTCGCCAACATCGCGCACGGCTGCAACACCGCCATCGCCACACGCGCCGCGCTCAAGCTGGGCGACTACGTGGTCACCGAGGCCGGCTTCGGCGCCGATCTCGGCGCAGAGAAATTCATCGACATCAAGTGCCGCAAGACCGGGCTGCGACCTTCCGCCGCGGTGCTGGTGGCGACGGCGCGCGCACTCAAGTACCACGGCGGCATGGCCGTGGCCGACGTGTCGAAGGAGGACGTCGCGGCGCTGGAGCGCGGCCTGCCCAACCTGGAGCGCCACCTGCGCAACGTGCAGGAGGTCTACGGACTGCCCTGCGTGGTGGCGATCAACCACCGCTCGCACGACACGCCCGCCGAGATCGAGCTGCTCATGAGCCGCGTCGAGGCACTCGGTGGCAAGGCGGTGGTCGCGCGACACTGGGCCGAAGGTGGCGCCGGCGCCGAGGCGCTCGCCCGCGAGGTGGTGGCGGCCTGCGAGAAGCCGAACCGCTTCCAGTTCGTCTACGACGAGGTGCTTCCGCTGTGGCAGAAGGTGGAGGCCATCGCCACCAAGGTCTACGGTGCGGCGAGCGTCACGGCCTCGGCCGCGGTGCGCGAGCGCATCGAGCGGCTGCAGGCCGACGGCTACGGCCACTTCCCGGTGTGCATCGCCAAGACGCAGATGAGCTTCTCGACCAACGCCGCCTCGCGCGGCGCGCCCAGCGGCCACGTGCTCGACATCCGCGAGGTGCGGCTGGCGGCCGGCGCCGAATTCGTCGTGATGGTCTGCGGCGACATCATGACCATGCCCGGGCTGCCCAAGGTGCCCGCGGCCGAGCTGATCGACATCGACGGCCAGGGCAGGATCAGCGGCCTGTCGTGACCGCCGCGCAGGCTACTTCGGGAACTGCTCGCGCAGCTTGAGCTTCCAGAACTTGCCGGTCGACGTGCGCGGCACCGCGGCGATCGTCTCGTAGCGCTCGGGCAGCTGCCACTTGGCGAAGCCGTGCTGAAGCAGGTGCGCCGACAGCGAGGCCGCATCCGCCGCCTGCCCCGGCTTGAACGCCACGCAGGCCAGCGGCCGCTCGCTCCATTTCTCGTCGGGGATCGCGATCACCGCGGCCTCGGCAACGGCCGGGTGCGCCATCAGCGCGTTCTCCAGGTCCACCGAGCTGATCCATTCGCCGCCGGACTTGATCAGGTCCTTGGTGCGGTCGGTGATGCGCACGAAGGCCAGTTCGTCCATCGTGGCCACGTCGCCGGTGCGCAGCCACCCGTCGCGGGTGAACTTGTCTTCGCTCACCGGCACCTCGTGGTACGAGCCGGTGATGAAGGGCCCGCGCACCTGGATCTCGCCCATGGTCCTGCCGTCGTGCGGCGCATCCGTGCCCTCGTCGGTGCGGATGCGCACGTCGACCAGCGGCACCGGCACACCGGCCATCGCGGCGCGGCGGTAGCGCTCTTCCGCGTCGACCGCGCCCAGCTCGGCGCGCGGGTAGGACACGGTGGCCAGAGGCGAAGTCTCGGTCATGCCCCAGCCCTGCAGCAGCCACACGCCGTGCTTGTCGAAGGCACGGATCAGAGACTCCGGCACCGCCGCCCCACCCACCAGCGAACGCATGCCCTGGGGCAGCTTCCAGCGCCCGGGCTGCTCGACGAGCGCGCGCTCGTAGGCCTGGATCAGGCCGAGCCAGATCGTCGGCACGCCCAGCGACAGCGTCGGCGGCTCGATCTGCATCAGGTCGAGCAGGTCGTCGGGGTGCAGGTGCGGGCCCGGGAAGACCAGCTTCACCCCCATCATCACCGCGGCATAGGGGATGCCCCAGCTGTTGGCATGGAACATCGGCGTCACCGGCATCAGCACGTCGGTGCCCTTCAGGCCCCAGAAGTCGGCCAGGCAGCCCACCAGGGTGTGCAGGATGGTCGAGCGGTGCGAATAGACCACGCCCTTGGGCCGTCCGGTCGTGCCGGACGTGTAGCACATGGCCACCGCGTCGTCCTCGTCGTGCGGCGGATAGACGAAGCCGTCGGCATCGGCCGATGCGAGCAGATGCTCGTAGTCGTCGAAGCCGGCCGACACCGGCGCCCCGGAGAACGGGAACACGATGACGCGCTCGAAGCGGTGCAGGTCGGCGAACTGCCGGTACAGCGGCAGCAGGATGTCGTCGACGATGAGGAAGCGATCCTGGGCGTCCGCCGCAATCCAGCCGATCTCCGCCGGCGCGAGGCGCAGGTTGAGCGTGTGCATCACGCCGCCGGCGGCGGGGATGCCGAAGTAGGCCTCCAGGTGGGCGTGGTGGTTCCAGCACAGCGTGGCCACACGCTCGCCGCGCCGCAGGCCGAGTGCCGTGAGGGCCGCGGCCAGCGCCCGCGTGCGGCGGTGGTACTCGGCGTAGCTGTGCCGACGCAGCGACTTGTCGGGCAGCCGCGACACGATCGTGCCGCCGCCGAAGATGCGACCGGAGCGCTCGAGCAAGTGGTTCAGCGAGAGCGGTACATCCATCATCGTCGAGCGCATCAGCGGTCTCCTTGTCGTCGTTGTCCTGGTCCTGCTCAGCGCGCCGGCTGCAGCTGCATGCCGATGGCCCGGCGCGACTGGCGATCCTGCAGCAGCGCCCAGTACAGCTCCAGCACCAGCTGCACATGCGCCCGAGTCTCGCCGATCGGCGGCATCTTGCCGCCGTGACGTCGTACCGTGCGCTCGCCGGCATTCCAGGCCGCCAGGGCCACGTCGATGCCTGCGTGGCGGCGCAACAGGTCGGCGAGAATGCGCGCGCCGGTGTGCACGTTCACGCGCGGGTTGAGCAGGCGCGTGGCAGCCGGCGTCCGACGTTCGGCCGGGGTCGCATAACGATCCGCCGTGACCGGCATGATCTGCATCAGCCCGAGCGCGCCGCGCGGCGACACCGCCTTGCTGTCGAAGCCCGATTCCACGGCGATGACCGCCTTGAGCAGTTCCTCGTCGACGCCATGCGCGGCGGCGGCCTCGCGCAGCAGTGGTGCGAGCGCCTTCACCTCGGGCGCGATCTCCAGCCACAGCAGCAGGCCGTCGGTGCGGTCGGTCTTGCCCGGGACCTGCTCGGCGCCGCTGCCGCCCGGCGCATCACCGAGCACACGCCGGTAGCGTGAATCGACCTGCACCGGGGCCACGTGGGCGATGCCCCTGCCGTCGACGAAGGCCCAGAGTTCGGCACGCGCCGCTCCCACCGCGCCGGCGGCCCACACGAGGCCCGCCAGCAGCGTCTTCACGCGACCCCCTGCTCCCGGGACCGCAGCAAGGCCGCATGCTCGTGCTCGAGCAGCGACATCACGATCAGCGAGTCGTAGCCGTCCGGCGTGCGCACGCTCTCGCGCAGGCGACCTTCCTCGACGAAGCCTTCGCTGCGGTAGAGCGCCTGCGCGCGCACATTCCTCGCCTTCACGTCCAGCCAGAAACGGTGCGCGCCGAGATCGCGAAAGGCCATCAGCGCGAGCAGCCGCACGCAGGCGCGGCCCAGGCCCTGCCCCTTCGTCTGCAGCACGATGCGCTTGAGCTCCACCGAGCGGTGCGGATTGCGGCAGCCCTGCAGGATGACGAAGCCGGACGAGGCGTAGTCCGGCCCCGCCTCGACGATGAAGTGTCGAAAGTCGGGGAATCGGACGGCGCCTTCGTGCTGGGTGCGTTCCCAGGGCGTGATGAAGGGCAGGTTCGCGGCGTCCCGCTCGACCGAGATGACGAAGTCGAGGTCGGAGAGCATCGTCGGCCGCAGACGCAGATTCACGCTGGCCCTTTCAGACGTCGACGTCGACGTCGTCGCCGCGCAATTCCATCAGCTCGCGGCGCGCCTGCGCCTCGCCCTTGCCCATCAGCCGGGTCAGCGCCTCCACCGTGGCGGCAAAGCCCTGCGCGCCGAAGCTCACCTGCAGCAGGCGGCGCGTGTCCGGATTGAGCGTGGTGTCCCACAGCTGCTCGGCATTCATCTCGCCCAGGCCCTTGAAGCGGCTGATGGTCCAGCTGTTCTCGCGCGCGCCTTCCTTGCGCAGCTTGTCCAGCGCAGCGGTCAGTTCGCCCTCGTCGAGCGCGTAGATCTTGGCGGCCGGCTTCTTGCCGCGCGCCGGCGCATCGACGCGGAACAGCGGCGGTTTGGCGACATGGATGTGACCGCGCTCGATCAGCTTGGGGAAGTGACGGAAGAACAGCGTGAGCAGCAGCACCTGGATGTGCGAGCCGTCGACGTCCGCGTCGCTGAGGATGCAGATCTTGCCGTAGCGAAGGCCGCCGAGGTCCGGCTCGTCGGCGTGGCCGTGCGGATCGACCCCGATGGCCACCGCGATGTCGTGGATCTCGTTGTTGGCGAACAGGCGGTCGCGCTCAACTTCCCAGGCGTTCAGCACCTTGCCGCGCAGCGGCAGGATGGCCTGCGTCTCCTTGTCGCGGCCCATCTTGGCGCTGCCGCCGGCGGAATCGCCCTCGACGAGGAACAGCTCGTTGAACATCAGGTCGCGGCTCTCGCAGTCGGTCAGCTTGCCCGGCAGCACTGCGACGCCGGAGCCCTTGCGCTTCTCGACCTTCTGGCTGGCGCGCTGGCGCGTCTGCGCCTGCTTGATCACCAGTTCGGCGAGCTTGCGGCCCAGGTCGACATGCTGGTTGAGCCACAGCTCGAGCGCCGGCTTCACGTAGGTCGACACCAGGCGCAACGCGTCGCGCGAGTTCAGCCGCTCCTTGATCTGGCCCTGGAACTGCGGGTCGAGCACCTTGGCGGAAAGCACGAAGCTGGCGCGCGAGAACACGTCCTCCGGCATCAGCTTGACGCCCTTGGGCAGCAGCGAGTGCAGGTCGATGAAGCCCTTGACCGCGCCGAACAGCCCGTCCTTCAGGCCCGACTCGTGGGTGCCGCCGGCCGGCGTCGGGATCAGGTTGACGTAGCTTTCGCGCATGACGTTGCCGTCGTCGGTGAAGGCCACGCACCAGGCCGCGCCCTCGCCTTCGGCGAAGTTCTCCGTCTCGCCGCCGTCGGCGTAATGCTCGCCCTCGAACAGCGGGATGATCGGGTCGGCAGGCAGCGTCTGCATCAGGTAGTCGCGCAGGCCACCCTTGTAGAGCCAGCTCTGCTTCTCGCCCGACTTCTCGATCGTCAAGGTGACCGTCACCCCGGGCATCAGCACGGCCTTGCTGCGCAGCAGGTGCGTCAGCTCGGCCTTGGGGAACTCGGCGCTCTCGAAGTACTTCGCATCGGGCCAGACGCGCACCGTGGTGCCGCTGCGGCGATCGCCCGAGGCGGCCTTGCGCAGCGTCAGCGGCTCGACCACGTCGCCGCCGCTGAAGACGAGGGTCGCCACCTGGCCCTCGCGCCACACGCTCACCTCCAGCCGCTTGGCCAGCGCGTTGGTCACGCTCACGCCGACGCCGTGCAGGCCGCCGGAGAAGCTGTAGGCGCCACCCGCGCCCTTGTCGAACTTGCCGCCGGCGTGCAGCCGCGTGAAGACGATCTCCACCACCGGCACCTGCTCGTCCGGGTGCAGGCCGAAGGGGATGCCGCGGCCGTCGTCCTCCACGCTCACCGAACCGTCGGCGTGCAGGGCAACGTCGATGCGTCTGCCGTGTCCGGCCAGGGCCTCGTCGGCCGCGTTGTCGATCACCTCCTGGATGATGTGCAGCGGGTTGTCCGTGCGCGTGTACATGCCGGGCCGCTGCTTGACGGGCTCCAGGCCCTTGAGGACGCGGATCGACGCTTCGCCGTACTCGCCGGGTGTCTTGCTCTTGGTTGCCATGGCGGCGGATTCTAGGTGGCGGGGCCGGGCCGCCTTCCAGCGCGTTCGCTGCGATCCGGCGACAATTCGCGCATGACGTCCGCCACGCCCGCCCGCCTCTCCATGACCCAGGTGCTGCTGTGCGGCGCCGCCATCGTCACGTTGTCCATGGGCATCCGCCACGGCTTCGGCCTGTGGCTGCAGCCGATCACCATGGAGCGCGGCTGGACGCGCGAGACTTTCGCATTCGCGCTGGCGGTGCAGAATCTCGCCTGGGGCCTGGCCGGCCCCTTCGCCGGCGCGCTGGCCGACCGCTTCGGCGCGTTCCGCGTGCTGGTCGTCGGCAGCCTGCTCTACGCGCTCGGCCTGGTGCTGATGGCGGTGTCGACCTCGGGACTGGCCTTCACCGGCAGCGCCGGTCTGCTGCTGGGCATGGCGCAGTCGGGCACCACCTACGCAGTGGTCTACGGCGTCATCGGCCGCAACGTCGCGCCGGACAGGCGCAGCTGGGCGATGGGCGTGGCGGCCGCCGCCGGCTCGTTCGGTCAGTTCCTCATGGTGCCGGTGGAGAACTGGCTGATCGGCGGCTTCGGCTGGCAGTCGGCGCTGTTCATCCTCGGCTGCCTGGCCCTGGCGATCGTGCCGCTGGCCTGGGGCCTGAGGGAGCCGGAGCAGCGCACCGCCCACGGCGCGTTCCAGCAAAGCGTCGGCGCCGCGCTGCGCGAGGCCTTCGCCTACCCCAGCTTCCGCTGGCTGATGGCCGGCTACTTCGTCTGTGGCTTCCAGGTGGTGTTCATCGGCGTGCACATGCCGAGCTATCTGAAAGACCACGGCCTGACGCCCAACGTGGCAACCACCGCCCTGGCGCTGATCGGCCTGTTCAACGTCATCGGCACCTACGGCGCGGGCGTGCTCGGCCAGCGCCTGCCGAAGAAGTACATCCTGTCCTCGATCTACCTGCTGCGCTCGATTGCCATCGTCGTCTTCCTCGGCGTGCCGCTGACGCCCTGGAGCGTCTACGTGTTCTCGGCGGTGATGGGCGTGCTCTGGCTGTCCACCGTGCCGCCGACCAATGCAGTGATCGCGCAGATCTTCGGCGTGCAGTACCTGTCCATGCTCGGCGGCTTCGTCTTCCTCAGCCACCAGATCGGCAGCTTCCTCGGTGTCTGGCTGGGCGGCAGGCTGTACGACGCCACCGGCAACTACGACGCCGTCTGGTGGATCGCGGTGGCGCTGGGCGTGTTCGCCGCGCTGGCCAATCTGCCGGTGCGCGAGCGCGCCATCGAGCGGCCGCTGACGCCGGGCGTGGTGGTGGCATGAAGCTGCGCCGCCCGCTGGCCTGGACGGCGGTCGGCCTGGTGCTGCTGCTCGTCTTCGCCACCTACCTGAGGCCCGATCTGATGATGACGCTGGCCAACCAGCTCTGGGCTTGCTTCTGATGCAGGCTCACCCCTCGCTCGCGCCCTCGCCCTGGATACAGCGCTGGTCGGCGTTGGTGCCGCCGGGCGCAACCGTGCTCGACGTCGCCTGCGGGTCGGGCCGGCACCTGCGCTGGTTCGCGCAACGTGGCTGCCGCGTCACCGGCGTGGACCGCGACGCCGTCGCGCTGGCACCGCTGGGCGAGCTCGGCGAGCTGCTCGTCGCCGACATCGAGGGCAGCCCCTGGCCCTGGCCCGGCAGGCGCTTCGACGCGGTGGTGGTGACGAACTACCTCTCGAGGCCGCTGCTGCCGACGATCGTCGACAGCGTCGGGCCTGGCGGCGTGCTGCTCTACGAAACTTTCGCGATCGGCAACCAGACCGTCGGCAAACCCTCCAACCCGGCCTTTCTGCTCGAGCCGGGCGAACTGCTGCGCTGCGCGCCGGGCCTGCGCGTGATCGCCTACGAGGACGGCTTCCTGACCGGCCCCGAGCGCTACGTGCAGCGACTCGCCGCCGTGCGCGAGGCGCCGTCATCCGCCGTTGCGCCGCGCTACCCGCTGTAGCGCCGGGGCGAGGCGCCCGTCCCGGCTAAAATCCTGCGATTCAGAGGACGCCCCATGGAACCCATTGTTGGCAGCATCGTCGCGCTCGTCACCCCGATGCACGATGACGGCAGCGTCGACTACGACGGCTTGCGCCGGCTGATCGACTGGCACATCGAGCAAGGCACCGACTGCATCGGCGTGGTCGGCACCACCGGTGAATCGCCCACGGTCACCGTCGAGGAGCATTGCGAGATCATCCGTGTGTCGGTGCAGCACGCCAAGGGCCGCGTGCCGATCATGGCGGGCACCGGCGGCAATTCCACGCGCGAGGCGATCGAGCTGTCGCGCTTCGCCAAGCAGGTCGGCGCCGACTGCACGCTGTCGGTCGTGCCGTACTACAACAAGCCCTCGCAGGAAGGCATCTACCAGCACTACAAGGCGATCGCCGAGGCGGTCGACATCCCGATGGTGCTGTACAACGTGCCCGGCCGCACCGTGGCAGACATGCAGCCGGAGACGGCGCTGCGCTGCGCCGCACTGCCCGGCGTGATCGGCGTAAAGGAAGCCACAGGCAACATCGAGCGCGCGCAGTGGCTGATCAAGCAGGCGCCGAAGAGCTTCGCCATCTACTCCGGCGACGACGGCACCGCGATCGCCCTGATGCTGCTCGGCGGGCAGGGCAACGTCAGCGTGACGGCCAATGTCGCCCCGAAGCTGATGCACGAGCTGTGCGTCGCTGCAGTCGAGGGCCGCGTGCGCGAGGCCACCACGATTCAGATGCGCCTGCTGGCGCTGCACAAAGCCTTGTTTTGCGAATCCAGCCCGGCGCCGACCAAGTGGGCGATGAAGCGCCTGGGCCTGATCGGCGACGGCTTGCGCTTGCCGATCACGCCGCTGACGCCGGCCGGCGAGAAGCAGGTCGAGCAGGCGCTGCGCGACGCCGCGCTGCTGTGAGCGGCCGGCCGCCGCGCCCATCCCTGACCACCGGTGCCACACGGGCATTCCTGCCCGCGGCCCTCTCGGAGATCTCTCTCGTGACCCGTCTTTCTGCCCATCTGCCGCTGCGCGGCGCCGTGCTCGCCCTGGGCCTCGCGCTCGTCGGCTGCTCGACGATCGAAAATTTCGTCGCCGGCGACAAGATCGACTACCGCACCGCCGGCAACCGCACTCCCGGCCTCGAGGTACCTCCGGATCTCACCCAGCTCGCACGCGACTCTCGCTACCTTCCCGCCGGCGGCGCGGTCAGCGCGGCCGCGATCCAGTCCGCAGCCTCGGCGCCCGCCACCGTGCAGAGCGCGACCACCGTGGCACCCAGCCAGATCGGCGACGTGCGCATCGAGCGCCAGGGCAGCCAGCGCTGGCTGGTCACCTCGCTGACGCCCGAGCAGCTCTGGCCGCGCCTGCAGGCGTTCTGGAAGGACAACGGCTTCACGCTGGCGATCGACCAGGCTGCGACCGGCATCATGGAGACCGAGTGGAACGAGAACCGCGCCAAGCTGCCGCAGGACGTCGTGCGCAGCACCATCGGCCGCGTGTTCGATTCGCTCTACTCGACCGGCGAGCGCGACAAGTTCCGCACCCGCGTCGAGCGCACGCCGGCCGGCAGCGAGGTCTACATCAGCCACCGCGGCGCGGAAGAGGTCTACACCAGTGCACAGAAGGAATCGACCGTGTGGCAGCCGCGGCCGGCCGATCCGCAGCTCGAGGCAACCTTCCTCGCGCGGCTGATGGCGCGGCTGGGGGTGTCGGAGGAGACCGCCAAGACGGCGGTGGCCAGCGCTCCCGTGCCGCCGGCACGCGCCCGCATCGTGCCCAACCAGCCCGGCGCGACGCTGCAGGTCGACGACAGCTTCGAGCGTGCCTGGCGCCGGGTCGGCCTCGCCCTCGATCGGCGCGGTTTCACCGTCGAGGACCGGGACCGCGCCCAGGGCCTGTACTTCGTGCGCTACATCGACCCGAAGGACGTCGGCAAGACCGAACCGGGCTTCTTCGCCAAGCTGTTCGGCAGGGACGAGGCCGCCAGCAGCCTCGCGCGCTACCGCATCCTGGTCAAGGCCGACGGCGAGCGTGCCAACGTGTCGGTGCAGAACGCCCAGGGCGCCCCCGAGCCGGGCGAGACGGGCCAGCGCATCGTCGCGCTGCTGCTCGACGAACTGAAGTAGCGCACGCCGCGCCGATGCGCTTTTGCAGCCTCGGCAGCGGCAGCGGCGGCAATGCCACCGTCGTCGAGGCACGCGACGGCGGCCAGCTCCATCGCGTGGCGATCGACTGCGGTTTCTCGCTGCGCGAGTTCGAGGCCCGGCTGGCCCGAGTCGGGCTGCAACCCGACCAGCTCGACGCCATCTTCGTCACGCACGAACACGGCGACCATGTCGGCTGCGCGCTCGCGCTGGCGAGACGCCACGCCATCCCGCTGTGGATGAGCCGCGGCACCTGGCGGGCCATCGGTGCCCCCGACCTCGACGGCCTGCTGAACTTCGCCCGCGATGGCGAGACGATCGCCCTCGGCAGCCTGCAACTGAGTCCCTACACCGTGCCCCACGACGCCGCGGAGCCCCTGCAACTTCGCTGCAGCGACGGCGCGGCCCACCTGGGCGTGCTGACCGATGCCGGATCGATCACCCCGCACCTCATCGAGCACCTGCGCCACTGCGATGGGCTGCTGCTCGAGTGCAACCACGATGCACAGATGCTCGCCGAGTCGCGCTACCCGCCTTCGCTGAAGTCCCGCATCGGCGGCCGCCTCGGCCATCTGTCGAACGACACGGCAGCGCGTGTCCTCGGCCAGTGCCTGCACGGCGGCCTGAAGCATCTGGTGGCCGCACACCTGAGCGAGCAGAACAACCGCCCGGAACTCGCGCGCAGGGCCCTGGCCGCGGCCTGCGGCGCCGAACCCGACGACATCGTCGTGGCGGACCCCCGCAGCGGCTTCGACTGGCTGACGATCCGCTGATCGTGGGCCCGAAAATACACAAGGCCGCCTCACGGCGGCCCTGGAAGCGATTCGGTACGAAACCGATTACTTCTTGACGGCGTCAGCAGCGGCCGAAGCAGCCTCGCTCACCGCGGCGGCGGCTTCCGAAGCGGCACCGGCAACGGCGGCGGCGGCCTCCGAAGCGGCGCCAGCCACGGCGGCCGAAGCCGCGTCAGCAGCGGCGGCGACCGGAGCGGTCACAGCAGCGGGCGCGGCAGGAGCGGGAGCCTCTTCCTTCTTGCCGCAGGCGGCAAGAGCGACGGCAGCAACCAGGGAAGCCAGCAGAACGGTCTTCTTCATACTTGTGTCCTCAAATCAAAGAGTCGAACAATCACCGGTAATCGTGGGATCCCTCCGATTCGGCAGAGGCCCATCCAAAAGGCCCGCAGAGCTCGAACGTCTCCTTCTGGCCAGCCTATGATTATAGCCAGCCCTAGGGAAGTCCCCTAGAGCCCCAAAGTCGTCGCGGGAAAGGCCTCCTGCGAGCGTTGCAAAACCGCATCAATCAATTCCCGCCACTGCACCGCATCGGCCGCCTCCCGCGAGGCCACGCCGCGATAGCTGACGTGATCGTGCAGCCGCACCGAAAGAAGGCCAGGCGCCAGAAGGATGCTGGGCATCTGTCCGGCTTCCAGTTCATTGTTGGTGCGGCAATGCACCACATGCGAGAACTGACGACGCCATGTCACCCAGCGGGAGTGACGACGGGTGATCTCGTCGAAACTGCGGGCAATGACAGTCAGACTGCGGTGCGCAGCCACCCAGTGGGTCAGGTCGTCGATGACGGCTCGCTCGCCGATCGGCCAGTCGGCGAAGTCGTCATCGATCAGCCAAATGTCCCGGCAGCCGACCAGCGCCGCCTCGGCGAAGGCGCCTCGCACGGCGTTCTGGAAGTCGCTGCGCGAATCGAAGATCGCGCGGGTCGGTTCGCTCATCGGGTCTCTCCCTCTGCCACGGCATGGATCCAGCCGGCCTGCGCCCATTGTTCGAGCAGCCCACGCGCATCGTCGCTCAGGGCGGCGAGTTCGCGGGACCCGAGTTCGCGCCGATCGGCGAGTCGCCGCATCAGTGTGGCATCGCGGCCGCCGGCGCGGAACGCCTCGCCATTAATGAACACATGCGCGGCGTCGTGCAGCATGCGCGTGCGCCGATCGAGCCGCACCGCGCACCGTTCAGGCAGTGACGCGCCAGCATCGAACCACACGCCCGGCTTGGGCTCGCTGAGCACCTCGCCGAGCGCAACGTCGAAGCCGCCATGCGCGTGCAGCCAGTGCTGCAGCGACACGCGCGCGAATTCCCGAAGCGCTTCGGGAATGCGGCCCGGCTGCGTGCTCGCCTGCTGCTTCGGGTCACGGTAGAGGCGGTCGTCCTCGCGTGCCTCGTCGGCGTCCAGGGCCCGCTGCAGCAGGTCGCGCGCGAGCTCGTGCGCGCCGGCGGCGCGAAAGCCGATCGAGCAGGTCATGCATTCGCCCTCGGCGGTACCGTCGTGGGCCCAGCGTGGCGGCAGGTAGAGCATGTCGCCGGGTTCGAGCAGCCACTCCTGCTCGGCGACGAAGTTGGTGAGGATCTTCAGCGGCACGCCTTTCTGCAGTTGCGGATCCGGCAAGCGTCCGATGCGCCAACGCCGCGTGCCGTGGATCTGCAGCAGGAACACGTCGTAGGAATCGAAGTGCGGGCCGACACCGCCGCCGTCGGTGGCGAAGGACACCATCACATCGTCGAGCCGGGCGTCCGGCACGAAGCGGAAGCGTTCGAGCATTTCACGCGCTTGCTCCAAGTGCAGGTCCAGGCCCTGCACCAGCAGGCTCCACCGTGTGCGTGTCAACGCCGGAAGCGCCCTCCGCGCAAGAGGCCCGTGACGCAGCGTCCAGTCGCGGCCGTCGCGCACGATGAGTCGAGACTCCACGTCCTCGCTCGCTGCCAAGGCGAACAGCTCGGCGCGCGAGACGAAAGGCCTGGGCATGGGCAGCGCCTGGCGCACCAGCAGCGGCTTCTTCTGCCAGTGCCGGCGCATGAACTGCTGCGGGCTGAGGCCGCCGAGCAGAGCGGTCGGCGAGGCGATGTCGATCGGGGTCATGAAGGTGATTGTGCGATCATCTCCGCATGCTCATCACGCCCCCCTGCGTCGTCACCCTCACCTGGCGACTGCAAGATGCCCAAGGCAACCTGATCGACGAGCTCGCCGAGCCGCTCGAGTTCTTCTACGGCGGCGACGACCTGCTCGAGAAGGTCGAGGAAGCGCTGCTCGGCCAGGACACCGGCTTCACGACGGTGCTGCACCTCGAGCCCGAGCACGCCTTCGGCGACTACGACCCGTCGCTCGTCTTCTTCGAGTCGCGGTCCATCCTGCCCGAAGGCGTGGAGGTTGGCATGCAGTTCGACGGCCCGCCTCCGGGCGCGGCCACGCCGGACATGCCTTCCGATGCGATCTACACGGTCACCGAGGTGTATCCGGAACATGTGGTGCTGGACGGCAACCATCCGCTGGCCGGCATGGCGCTGCGTCTGGATCTGCAGGTGCGCGACGTGCGAGCAGCCACCGAGGACGAGATCGAGGGCGGCACGGTCGGCTCGTCGGCCTTCACGGTGCTCAACACCGCCCCGGCGGGCCCGCAGCTGCACTGATGCACTGACGCGGCGTCGCCGCGTCAGTGCTTGCCCGTCGAACCGAAGCCGCCGGCACCGCGCTGCGAGGCGCCGAAATCGTCGACGCGCCGGAACGCCGCCTGGACGACCGGCACGATGACCAGTTGCGCAATGCGCTCCATCGGCTGCACGGTGAACTCGGCCTGTCCGCGGTTCCAGCAACTCACCATCAGGGGGCCCTGGTAGTCGGAGTCGATCAGGCCGACGAGGTTGCCGAGCACGATGCCGTGCTTGTGGCCCAGGCCGGAGCGCGGCAGGATCATCGCCGCCAAGCCCGGGTCGCCGATGTGGATGGCAATGCCCGTCGGGATGAGTTGGGCCTGCCCGGGCATCAGCACGAGCGGCGCATCGAGACAGGCGCGCAGGTCGAGGCCGGCGCTGCCGCTGGTGGCGTAGGCGGGCAATTGCTCGGCCATGCGCGGGTCGAGCACTTTCAGGTCGATGATGGTCATGTGATGGCGGTGCTGAGGCGCGCGGCGATCTCGGCGACCAGCGCGCGGGCGAGGGTGAGCTTGTCGGCGCGCGGCAGTTCCCGATGGCCCTTCGCGTCGACAAGCGTCAGCGCGTTGTCGTCCTGGCCGAACGTGGCGGGCCCGAGGTTGCCGACGATCAGCGGCACCCGCTTGCGCTCGAGCTTCTCGCGCGCATGCTTGAGCAGGTCGTGGCTCTCGGCGGCGAAGCCCACGCAATAGGGCCGCTCGGGCAGCCTGGCCACCGCGGCGAGGATGTCCGGGTTCTCGGTCAATTCGAAGCTGGGCGCAACCTTGTTGCCGTTCTTCTTGATCTTCTGTTCCGACAATGTCGCCGGCCGCCAGTCGGCCACCGCCGCAGTGGCGATGAAGACATCGTGCCGCGCAGCCGCGGGCAGCACCGCGTCATGCATCTGCTGCGCGGTGCGCACGTCGACGCGCCTCACGCCACGCGGCGTGGGCAGATGCACCGGCCCCGCCACCAGCGTGACCTCGGCGCCGGCATCGGCGGCAGCACGCGCGATCGCGAATCCCATCTTGCCGCTGGACAGGTTGGTGATGCCGCGCACGGGGTCGATCGGCTCGAAGGTCGGGCCGGCGGTGATCAGCACCTTCTTGCCCAGCAGCGGCTTGGGCTGGAAGAACGCCACCAGTTCGTCGAGCAGTTCCTGCGGCTCGAGCATGCGGCCGTCGCCGATCTCTCCACAAGCCTGGTCGCCGGCCGCAGGGCCCAGCACAGTGGCACCGTCCGCGCGCAATTGCGCGAAGTTGCGCTGCGTGGCCGGGTGCGCCCACATCTCGCGGTTCATCGCCGGCGCAACCAGCAGCGGGCAACGCTCGATCGGCCGCGCCAGGCACAGCAGGCTGAGCAGATCGTCGGCGCGCCCATGCAGCAACTTGGCGACGAAGTCTGCGCTGGCTGGCGCCACCAGCACCGCATCGGCCTCGCGCGTCAGGTTGATGTGCGCCATGTTGTTGGGCTCCCGCGCATCCCACTGACTCACGTAGACGGGCCGATTCGACAGCGCCTGCATCGTCACCGCCGTGATGAAGTGCTCGGCGGCCTCCGTCATCACCACCTGCACGGTGGCGCCGGCCTTGACCAGCGTCCGCGTCAGTTCGGCGGCCTTGTAGCAGGCAATGCCGCCCGACAGTCCCAGCACCAGGTGCCGGCCGGCGAGTTCGCCCTGGGCATTCACAACGGCATCCATGCGCGCGACCAGTCCGAGAAGTTGAACAGCACCCGCACCGCCTTGCCGTAGACCTGCTCGTGCGGCAGGAAGCCCCAGTGGCGCGAATCGACCGAATTGTCGCGGTTGTCGCCGAGCATCAGGTAATGTCCGGGCGGCACGACGCAGCGCCAGGCGCCGGCACGCTGCACGATGCAGTCCGACTCGATGCCCTCCACGGGGAGGCGGCCCTGCACGAATGGGTTGACCTTGATGCGGTGGCCGTGGCCGTCGATGGACTCGTGCATCAGCCACTGGCCGCGATCCTCCTCGGCCACACCTTCGCCACTGCCTTCGCTGAGCAGACGCACCTGGGCCGGCGCGTCGCCGACGCTGACGACACCGTTCTCGAAACGAACCACGTCGCCGGGCAGTCCGACGAGCCGCTTCACGTAGAACTGCGACACGTCCGCCGGATAGCGGAACACCACCACGTCACCACGCTGCGGCGCGGCGAACTCGATCGCCGTGTTCGTGAAAGGCAGTCGCGGGCCGTAGACCAGGTGGTTGACGAGCAGGTAATCGCCCACAC
Source organism: uncultured Piscinibacter sp. (assembly GCF_937952055.1). GTDB lineage: Bacteria > Pseudomonadota > Gammaproteobacteria > Burkholderiales > Burkholderiaceae_C > Piscinibacter. The sequence continues at coordinate 14,147 of NZ_CALFYO010000007.1, read as the reverse complement.
GAAGGGTGGGCTCCATCGAGCCCGAGGGCACCCTGGGCCAGTCGGCCAGCGCCACGCGGCAGGTGAACATCAGCGCGACGACGACGAACAGCTCGGCGCCGAAGTGCACCCACCAGGGCTTCTTCGCCGCTGCGTCGCCGAGGCGGCGCAGCCGCAGCCGCCACGCCGACCAGCAGGCGCCGGTGGCCACGGTGGCGAGAAAGAGGATCTCGTTGACCGAAAAGCCGATCTGCACGGCGCGCCGCTCAGGCGAGCTCGCGCGCGCTGATGGTGTACCTGAAATTGTCCGGGTCGAGTGGGTCGTAGCGCCCCTCGCCGCTTTCGGCCTGCGGGTACATCAGGAAGCCGAGCTTGTCGCCCACCTTGGCGCCGGGAAGTGCCACGTCGTGCGCCGTGTTGTAGGCCAGCCAGTTGCCCTCCCAGCCACCGAACAGGGCCTTCTTCACCGGCGCCACCACCGGATGGTTGACGTCCTTGATCCACTCCCCGGTTTCCTGGCGCATCACCTTGCCCACGTCGGCAGGGTCCATCGCCACCCAGCCGTGCGCGCCCAGGAACACCTCGGCGCGGCAATGCTGCGCGCCCTGCAGCTTGGCCGGGTTGCCGCCGAGCTCGCGATAGCCGAATGCCGAAGGCACGAGGCGGATGCCGTAGACATCGCGCGCCGGCACGCCCGCTGCACGACACAGGCCGACGAACAGCGCGTTGATGTCGCCGCACTTGCCGCCCAGGTTGCCGGTCTCGAGCATGGACTTGATGTCGCCCGTGCCGCAGCCTCGCACCTTGGGCTCACGGTAGGTGTTGGCGACCACCCAGTCGTACAGCCGCTGCACCTTCTCGACGTCGGTCTTGGCGCCGCGCGTCGCCTCCTGCGCGGTGCTGCGCACGATGCCGTCGGTGGGCATCAACTCGGTGGCCGCCAGCCACGACCTGAGCGTCGCCGGCTCCTCCTGCACCGAGGCCTTGCGCGACCAGTCCGTGGCACGGCTGCGCGTCTGCACGCGGCTGGTCACCTGCAGCACCGGCGCGGCGGTGCCCGCGGCGAACTCCGCGTAGAGCATCTTCGCGCCATAGCGGCTGTCGGCCACCACGCGCGTTGCCGCGGCATTGCCCGTCCAGGCGTTGTCGAGCGACTGTTGGTAGTCGCTGTCGACGGACGGCAGCGGGATCCACACTCGCGAGTCGCCCTGGGGCTTGGACAGTTCCACCCGCGTGGTCATCTCGAAGGTGCGCCATGCGCCCGGCTCGGGCGCGAAGCGGCGCTCCTGTGAGAACGCGACGGCAGGCAGCAGGCCGGCGGCGCCCGCGGCAGCGGCCGCGCCGAGCAGTTCACGACGGGTGAAGTGGTTCATGCATCTACTCCTTCGACAGCGGTTCATCACGCCGCACGTGGGCCGAGCGGCGCATTATTGATCACGTGGCGATCAGTGACTCGACCAGCGCGCGGCCGTCCGCGCCCGTCCAGTCGACCTCGCCGCGAACCTCGGCCACCGGACGGCCGCGCCGCGACACCATCAACGTGGTGGGGAACACCGAGACGGCAAAGGCACGTGCCGCGGCGCCGTCGCGGTCCAGCAGCACCGGCAGCGACAGCGGCACGGCGTCGAGAAAGCGGCGAATGGCCGATGCGGACTCTCGGAAATTGATGGTGAGCACCGCCAGGCCGTCGCGCTCGTGCTTGAGGGCCATCAGGTCCAGCGAAGGCATTTCCGCGCGGCAGGGCTCGCACCAGGTGGCCCAGAAGTTCAGCACCACGGGCCGGCCACGCAGGGCCGCCAGCGACCAAGTCCGTCCGTCGAGATCGACCAGCGACAAGGGCGGCACCGCTCGTGAGGACGGCCAGGGCCGCACTTCGAAGGACGCGCGGGCGAGCGACGCGTGCGCGAGCAGGGCCGCCGCGCCGGCGCGCAGCACGGTGCGGCGCGGGAGTCGAACAGTCACGTTCATCGGCGGGCATTCTGGCGGAGTGCGTCAGACCGCGCCGACAGGCTCGACAAAGCCCCGAACGCTGTGCAAGATGACCCGACGCCCGCCCCGCCGAGCCTCCCATGACCGAACCGCGCTTCCTCCAGATCCAGCAGTCCGACCTCAGGGCCGAACACGCCGCGACCTGCGCGGCCCTGCTCGCGCCCCAGGCGAGCATCGCGCCCAAGTACTTCTACGACCGGCTCGGCTCGATGCTCTTCGAGGCGATCACGGCACTGCCCGAGTACTACCCGACGCGCACCGAGGCAGGCATCTTCGAGCTCGATGGTGCAGCGATGGCACGGGCCGTCGGCACGGTGGGCACGATGTTCGACCTCGGCGCCGGCAACTGCGCGAAGGCCGCCGGGCTGTTCCCGCTGATCGAGCCCGCACGCTATGTCGCGGTGGACGTGTCGGTGGAGTTCGTCCGCGAGGCGCTGCGACGCCTGCATCGTGAGCATCCGCGCATCGAGATGGTGGCGCTGGGGATGGACTTCTCGACCGCGCTGGCCTTGCCCGCCGGCCTCTCCCGGGGCCGCCCGCTGTTCTTCTACCCGGGCTCGAGCATCGGCAACTTCACGCCCGACGAGGCGCTGGCCTTCCTGCGCCGCGTGCGCAGCCACGCCGACGACGGAGCGCTGCTCGTCGGGGTCGACCTGGTGAAGGCGAAGGGCAGGCTGGAGGCGGCCTACGACGACCCGCTCGGCGTCACGGCGGCCTTCAACCTGAACATGCTTCGCCACCTCAACGCCGTGATCGGCAGCGATTTCGAAGTTTCGCAGTGGCGGCATATGGCCCTCTACGACGAGCGCGCCTCGCGCATCGAGATGCACCTCCAGGCCCGCTCTTCCACGGTGGTGAGTTGGCCCAGCGGAGGGCGAAGCTTCGAGGCCGGCGAGCGCATCCTCACGGAGTATTCGTACAAATATACCGTCGATGGCTTCGAGTCGCTGCTGGGCGCGGCCGGCTTCTCGCAAACCCGCATCTGGCGCGACGAGCGCAGCGATTTCGCCGTCTTCCTCGGCCTCCCCTGACGGGACTTCTGCGCGATCGGCGGAAAGCGCCGGTCGTCATCTCTGACGCACGAACCTGGTCTACAGTGCCGGGCCCATGCCGACTCCTGAACCGATGACCACCGCTGCTCCCGCGTCTGCCGCGTCGGCGCCCCTGTGGACGCTCGACGGTCTGCGCGCCGCCGACCCGGTGCTCGGCCTGGCGCTGCTGATGCTGGTGGCGATCCTGCTGGCCGAGACGCTGCATCGCACCTGGCGACTGCCGCGCATCTGCGGCCACATGGTCACCGGTGCCGTGGCCGGCCCGGTGATGCTGCGGCTCTTCGAAGGCCTGGACCTCGATCCGTGGAAGCCGCTGATCGACCTCGCCATCGGCGCCCTGCTCTTCGAACTCGGCACGCGCATCCGGCCGCGCTGGCTGCTCGACAACCGCTGGCTGGCGCTGAGCTGCCTGCTGCAGGCGCTGCTGTGCGGCCTGTTCGTCACGCTCGCGCTCGGCTGGCTCGGCGCACCGTGGCTCACCGCGGCGGTGGTCGGCACGGTCGCGGCATCGACCTCGCCGGTGATCGTGCTCGCCGTCACCCACGAATCGCGCGCACGCGGCCAGGTCACCGAACGCCTGCTGATGATGGCCGCCTTCAACGCCGTGGTGGCGGTGATTGGCCTGAAGGTGCTGCGCATCGTGCTCGCCTCCGACACCGGCTCGCCCGCCGAAGAGTTCACGCACGCGTCGATCAGCGCGCTGCGCGTGATCAGCGGCTCCTTCCTGCTCGGCGTCGCCTGCGGCTTCGCGCTCGACCGCCTCAGCCCGCTGGTGCGCGGCACGCCAGCCATGCCGGTACTGCAGATCGCGCTGGTGATCATCGCCAGCATGCTCGCCGCGCAGTGGACGCTCTCGCCGCTGCTCGCCCTGCTCGTCGCCGGCATGACGGCGCGTGCGCGCATGAAGCACGCGCTGACCGTCGAGCCGCACCTCGGATCGGCCGGGGCGGTGCTCAACGTGCTGCTGTTCATCTGCCTGGGCCTGCTCTTCACGCTGGAGGGCCTCACCACGCTCTGGCCCTGGGTGCTGGTCATCGTGCTCGCGCGGCTGGCCGGCACGGCGGCCGCCATTGCCGGGCTGGCACGCGTCAGCGGGCTCAGCCACCGGCAGGCGCTGGGCCTGAGCCTGGCCTTGCAGCCGATGAGCAGCCTGGCAGTGCTGCTCGCCGCCGACACCTTCGGCTGGAGTTCGCAGCTCGGCGGCACGCACACACCGACCATCCATGCCCTGCTGCTTGCCACCACGTTGATGCAGGTAACCGGGCCGATCTGGACCCAGCTCTCCCTGCGCCACCTGGCGCGCGAGACGAACGACCACTAAGGCCCGACGCCGATGGCCCTGCAAGACTTCACCGTATCGCAGCCGTTGACGCTGGGCGTCGAGCTGGAACTGCAGCTCGTCAGCACGCACGATTTCGACCTCGCCCCCCAGGCCGAGGACCTGCTTCGGGTGCTCAAGGGCCACAGCGGCGACTGGGACGTCAAACCGGAGATCACGCGCAGCATGATCGAGATCGGCACCTCGATCCAGCGCCAGCACGCGACGCTGCTCGCCGAGTTGCGCGACCTGCGCGACCAGCTCGCGCGCGGCGCGCGCAAGCTCAACATCGGCATCGCCGGCGGCGGCACGCACGCCTACCAGCACTGGAGCCAGCAGAAGATCTTCCCCGGCGAGCGCTTCCACTACATCAGCGAACTGTACGGCTACCTGGCCAAGCAGTTCACCGTGTTCGGCCAGCATGTGCACGTCGGCTGCGAGGACGGCGACCGGGCGCTGTGGCTGCTGCACGCGCTGTCGCGCTACGTGCCGCACTTCATCGCACTGTCGGCCTCCTCGCCTTTCGTTCAGGGCGTGGACACCGGGTTCGACTCGGCGCGACTCAACTCGGTGTTCGCCTTCCCGCTGTCGGGACGCGCGCCTTTCTGCCTGTCCTGGGACGAGTTCGGACACTACTTCGACAAGATGACCAGCACCGGCGTCGTGCAGTCGATGAAGGACTTCTACTGGGACATCCGCCCCAAGCCCGAGTACGGCACGATCGAGCTGCGCGTCTGCGACACGCCGCTGACGGTCGAGAAGGCGGCCGCGCTGGCCTGCTACCTGCAGTGCATCTGCCGCTACCTGCGCGAGCAGAAGCCGTTCGAGCCGGCCGAGGACGACTACCTCGTCTACACCTTCAACCGCTTCCAGGCCTGCCGCTTCGGGCTGGACGGCGAGATCGTCGACCCCAAGACCAAGGAGCGCCAACGCCTGCGCGACGACATCCTGCGCACGCTGGCGCGCATCGACGAGCATGCGCTGGACCTGCAGGCGCTGGACGCGAGCAACCTGATCCGCGAGAGCCTGTTCGCCGGCAACGACGCGCAGTGGCTGCGCGGCTTGCGCGGCGCCGGTCGGCCGCTGTCGGCCGTGGTGGAAGCCTCGGCGCGGCGCTGGATGGGCGAAAGCTGACGCCCCGTCAGCGGGATCGATTGCGGCCGCGCCGTCGCGCAGGCGGCGGCATCGCGCGGCGTGGCGCATCGGCTGGCGATGCTCAACGGCGGCGGACCTCCCGCGGCTATCGTATGCTGGCCCGATGAAGTCGCACCTGCTCCCCTTCGCCGCCCTGCTGCTCCTGGCCGCCTGCGTCGCGCCGCCCCCGCCCTTGCCCGACGCCGAGGTGCTGATCTTTGGCGAACAGCACGACCAACCCGACCACCAGCGCCAGACCGCACGCACCGTCACCCGGCTCGCGGCCGAGGGCCGGCTGGCCGCGCTGGTGATCGAGATGGCGGAACAGGGCCGCAGCACGGCCGGGCTGCCGCGCGACGCGGATGCCGCCGGCGTGCGTGGCGCACTCGCCTGGTCGGGCTGGACCTGGTCGGTCTACGAAGAGGTGGTGATGGCCGCGGTGCGTGCCGGCGTGCCCGTGCTGGGCGGCAACCTGCCGCGCTCTCGGCTTCGCGACACCATGGGCGACGCCAGCCGCGAAGCACTCGTCGACGCGCCGGTGCGCGCGAAGCTCGCCGCCGCGGTGCGCGAGGGTCACTGCGATCTGCTGCCGCCGGCGCAGGAGCCCGGCATGGTGCGCATACAGATCGCGCGCGATCAGGCCATGGCGGAGACTGTCGCCGGCGCCGTGCGCCCCGGCCAGCGCGTGGTGCTGCTCACCGGCGCGCAGCATGCCTCGCGCGACCGCGGCGTGCCCCTGCACCTGGCGCTGCGCCATGGCGCCCCCCGCGTGCACGTGGTGATCTTCGGGCCCGAGAGCCACGGTCTCGCCGCCGACGAGTTGCGCGCGGCGCGCCTCACGCCGCGTCCGGACCCTTGCGAAGGCCTGGCCGAGCGGCTGCGCCATCCGCCCGGGCGATCCTGAGCACGCTCAGGCGCGCTCGGCCACCCAGCCCTGCACGGAGGCGAGCGCCGCGCCGAGCCCGGCAGGTTCGGTGCCGCCGGCCATCGCCATGTCGGGTTTGCCGCCGCCCTTGCCGCCCACCTGCTGGGCGACGAAGTTGACCAGCTCGCCGGCCTTCACCCGCGCGGTGGCGTCGGCCGTCACGCCGGCGGCGAGCTGCACCTTGCCGCCGTCTACCGTGGCCAGCACGATGGCGGCGCTCTTGAGCTTGTCCTTCAGCTTGTCGAGCGTCTCGCGCAGCGCCTTCGCATCGGCACCGTCGAGCTGCGCAGCCAGCACCTTCAGGCCCTTCACGTCGACCGCCTTCGCGATCAGGTCGTCGCCCTGCGCCGAGGCCAGCTTGCCCTTGAGCGCAGCGAGTTCCTTCTCGAGCGAGCGCACCTGCTCCAGCACCTGCGCCAGCCGCGCCGGCACCTCGGCCGGCGCCGTCTTCAGCGTGCCGGCGATGCGGTTCACCGTGCCCTCCAGAGACTGCAGGTAGGCCAACGCGTTGCCGCCGGTCACCGCCTCGACGCGGCGCACGCCGGCGGCCACGCCGCTCTCGGCGACGATCTTGAACAGGCCGATGTCGCCGGTACGCTGCACGTGCGTGCCGCCGCAGAGTTCGCGGCTCGAGCCGATGTCGAGCACGCGCACCTCGTCGCCGTACTTCTCGCCGAACAGCATCATCGCGCCGGACTTCTGCGCCTCGTCGATGCCCATCACGCGCGCCTGCGTGGCAGCGTTGGCGAGGATCTCGGCGTTGACGATGGCCTCGACCTTGGCGATCTGCTCTTCACTCATCGGCGCGTTGTGCGCGAAGTCGAAACGGGTGCGATCGGCGTTGACGAGCGAACCCTTCTGCTGCACATGGCCGCCGAGCACCTCGCGCAACGCCTTGTGCATCAGGTGCGTGACGCTGTGGTTGCGCATCGTCTTCGCGCGCGTCTCGCCGTCGACACGCGCGACGAACACGTCGCCGATCTCCACCTCGCCCTCGACGATCCGGCCGCTGTGCCCATGCACGCTGGCCTGCACCTTGATCGTGTCCTCGACGAGGACGCGCGAGCGGGCATTGCGCAGCTCGCCGGTGTCGCCGACCTGGCCGCCGCTCTCGGCATAGAAGGGGGTGTGGTCGAGCACGATCACCACGTCGTCGCCGGCCCGGGCCTTGCGCACCGGCGTGCCGTCGACGTACAGCGCCGTCACCTTGCTGTGCTCGCACACCAGGTGCTCGTAGCCGTGGAACGCGGTGGCCGCGCCGTCGTACTCCAGGCCCGCGGCCATCTTGAACTTGCCCGCGGCGCGTGCCTGCTCGCGCTGGCGGTTCATCGCCGCCTCGAAGCCGGCGGAATCGACCGTCACACCGCGCTCGCGGCAGACGTCGGCAGTGAGGTCGAGCGGGAAGCCGTAGGTGTCGTGCAGCTTGAACGCCGTCTCGCCGTCGATCTGCCGGGTGCCGCCGGCCAGCGCCGCTTCCAGGATCTCCATGCCGATGGCGATGGTCTGGAAGAAGCGCTCCTCCTCTTGCTTCAGCACCTCGGTGACGCGCAGCTTCTCGCGCTTGAGCTCCGGGTAGGCCTCGCCCATCTCGTCCACCAGGGGCGCCACCAGCGCATGGAAGAAGGGCTTGCGCGCGCCGAGCTTGTAGCCGTGGCGGATGGCACGGCGGGCGATGCGGCGCAGCACGTAGCCGCGGCCTTCGTTGCCGGGGATCACGCCGTCGGTGACGGTGAACGCGCAGGCGCGAATGTGGTCGGCGATGACCTTCAGGCTCGGGCTGCTCTTGTCGCAGTCGCCACCGCCCGCGGCGTCCACGGCCGACTTGGCCGCCGCCAGCAGGTTGACGAACAGGTCGATCTCGTAGTTCGAGTGCACGTGCTGCAGCACCGCGGCGATGCGCTCCAGCCCCATGCCGGTGTCCACGCTCGGCTTGGGCAGCCTGTGCATCACGCCCGCCTCGTCGCGGTTGAACTGCATGAACACGTTGTTCCAGATCTCGATGTAGCGGTCGCCGTCCTCGTCCGGGCTGCCCGGCGGTCCGCCCGGAATCTCGGCGCCGTGGTCGTAGAAGATCTCGGTGCACGGGCCGCAGGGGCCGGTGTCGCCCATCATCCAGAAGTTGTCGCTGGCGTAGCGCGCGCCCTTGTTGTCGCCGATGCGCACGATGCGCTCGGCGGGCACGCCCACCGTCTTGTTCCAGATCTCGTAGGCCTCGTCGTCCTCGGCGTAGACGGTGACCCACAGCCTCTCCTCGGGCAGCTTGAACACCTCGGTGAGCAGTTCCCAGGCGTAGCTGATCGCGTCCTTCTTGAAGTAGTCGCCGAAGCTGAAGTTGCCCAGCATCTCGAAGAAGGTGTGGTGCCGCGCGGTGTAGCCGACGTTCTCCAGGTCGTTGTGCTTGCCGCCGGCGCGGATGCACTTCTGCGAGGTGGTGGCTCGGTTGTAGGGTCGCTTGTCGAAGCCGAGGAAGACGTCCTTGAACTGGTTCATCCCTGCGTTGGTGAAGAGCAGCGTCGGGTCGTCTCCCGGGATCACCGGGCTGGAGGCCACGATGGCATGGCCCTTGGACTCGAAGAACTTCAGGAACGCTTGGCGGATGTCGGCGGCTTTCATGAAGCGGAATTCTACCGGGGGCACCTCGGCCGCCGGCCCGCCGCAGTAAAGTGGCGGGCTGCACTCCGGAGACTGCGCATGGACATGAAAACCTCACCGCTGGCCACCCTGGCCGACGCCTCGCTGCTGAAGACCAACGCCCTCATCAACGGCGAATGGGTCGCCGGCAGCAGCCGCTTCGACGTGCACGACCCGGCCACCGGGCAGAAGCTCGCCGACGTCGCCAACCTCGGCCCGGCCGAGGCCGAGGCCGCGCTGAAGGCGGCCGAGAAAGTCTGGCCGGCCTGGCGCGGCAAGACCGCCAAGGAACGCGCCGCCATCCTGATGGCCTGGTTCCGCCTGCTCCACCAGCATGCCGACGACCTGGCCCGCATCATGACCGCCGAGCAGGGCAAGCCGCTGGCCGAGGCAAAGGGCGAAGTCGGCTACGGTGCCAGCTTCCTCGAGTGGTTTGCCGAGGAAGCCAAGCGCATCTACGGCGAGACCATCCCGACCACCGACGGCAACAAGCGCTACCTCGTCATCAAGCAGGCGATGGGCGTCTGCGCAGCGATCACGCCGTGGAACTTCCCGATCGCGATGATCACGCGCAAGGTCGCGCCGGCGCTGGCCGCCGGCTGCCCGGTGGTGATCAAGCCGGCCGAGCAGACGCCGTTGTCGGCGCTGGCCGTGGCCGAGCTGGCGCAGCGGGCCGGCATGCCGGCCGGTGTGCTCAACGTCATCACCGCCGACGGGCCCAACTCCATCGCCGTGGGCAAGGTGCTGTGCGCGAGCGACATCGTGCGCCACCTGTCCTTCACCGGCTCCACCGAGGTCGGCCGCATTCTCGCCGCGCAATGCGCGCCGACGGTCAAGAAGCTCAGCCTCGAGCTCGGCGGCAACGCGCCCTTCATCGTCTTCGACGATGCCGACATCGACAGCGCCGTCGAGGGCGCGATGGTCAGCAAGTACCGCAATGCCGGGCAGACCTGTGTGTGCGCGAACCGCCTCTACGTGCAGGACAGCGTCTATGACACCTTCGTCGCCAAGCTGGCCGAGAAGGCCAAGGGCATCAAGGTCGGCAGCGGCTTCGAAGCGGGCGTGAACCAGGGCCCGCTGATCGACGACCAGGCGATCGGCAAGGTGGAGCGGCACGTCGCGGATGCGCTGAGCAAGGGCGCCAAGGTCGTGGTGGGCGGCACCAAGATCGGCGAGCGCTTCTACACCCCGACCGTGCTGGCCGACGTCACCGGCGACATGCTGTGCGCGAAGGAGGAGACCTTCGGCCCGGTGGCCCCCGTGTTCCGCTTCAAGACCGAGGAAGAGGCCATCGCGATGGCCAACGACACCGAGTTCGGCCTGGCGAGCTATTTCTACAGCCGCGACATCGGCCGCATCTTCCGCGTCGGCGAGGCGCTGGAGTACGGCATGGTCGGCATCAACACCGGCCTGATCTCCACCGCCGAGGTGCCCTTCGGTGGCGTGAAGCAGTCGGGCCTGGGGCGCGAGGGTTCGCACCACGGCATCGACGACTATGTCGAGATCAAGTACCTCTGCCTGGGCGACATCCTGAAGTGACGCTCAGCCGTCGTTGGCCGCCGCGCCGGTGAGGCGGCCTTCGGCGGGCGCCGCGGCGGCCAGCGCGCTCGCGCGTGCCAGCAGCACCTCGGGCTTGGCGCCATCGCGCAGGTGCAGGGCGACGCCGAGCGCCGCGGCGAGTGCCACTTCCTGTCCGGCCACCTGGAAGGGCGAGCGCAGCATCGTGAGCAGCTTGGCACCCACATGCGCCGCGTCGCCCGGCGCGAGCAGCGCCGCCAGCAGCACCGCATAGCTGTCTTCGCCGAGCGACGCGACCACGTCGCTCGCGCGCACACCCGCGCGCAGACGAACTGCCAGCTTGCGGCGCAGCACGTTGGCCGACTCGCGCCCGAAGCGCGCCGTGACAGTTCCGAAGCCCTCCACGCGCAGCACCAGCACCGCCATCGGCGCCGGCTGGCGCTCGCGCAGCGCGATCAGGTGGCTCATGTGCTCCACCAGCTGCTGCCGGTGCGGCAAGCCGGTGGCCAGATCGGTGGCATAGGCCTGGCGAGCCTCGCGCTCGATGCGGCGGCGCTCGACGGCGACGCGAACGCGCGCACCGAAACCCGGCGATCGCAGGTCGTGCGCGCCGACCACATCGGCCGCGCCCTGGCGCAGCCAGGCGATCAGCGGCGCGGCATCGTCCCCTTCGGCCACCACCACCAGCGCCGTCGCAGCCGCATCGGCGGGCAGGTCGGCCAGCCCGGAGCTTTGAGGCAGCAGCACGGCGTCGACGTCGCCGGCGTCAAAGGATGAACCCGGGGGAAACGCGACCACCTCGAACGGCCCGGCGCTGGAGACGGCCAGCGATGCCTGCACGACATCGCGCAGCAACTCGGGCACCAGCACACGCAGCGATTCGAGGCTCATGGCGCGGCTCTCTCCGGATGCGACAGAGGGCCCTGGCGGGCCCTCTGGACGGCGAATCGTGGAGCGGGTGAAGGGAATCGAACCCTCGTATGAAGCTTGGGAAGCTGCCGTTCTGCCATTGAACTACACCCGCAGCAGGCGGATATTCTAGCCTCCCGCTCCCCCTTGCCGCGCTTCGCGCTCCCGTGTCGCGTCCGCTGTCCCAAGGGCCGACGGGGCCGTCGGATTACTTCGCGATCTTCTCGAACGCCGCCATCGCATTGTCCTTCGGGTTATCGAGACAGTGATCGATGAACTTGTCGGTGATCTGCGCCAGCTTGTCGATCTCGTACTTCGTGGTGCCCTTCTTGCCGAGCACGTAGCCGTGCGCCAGCGCCAGGGCGACATCGCGGTCCTGTCCCGACAGTCGCATGAGGTCCTTGCAGCTATGGTCCTTCAGGTCCCTCGCGTTCTGGCTCGGTTGATCGGCAGCCGAGGCGTTCATCGCAGCGACAGACAAGGCCGCAAATGCTGCGACAGCAACTTTCTTCTTGAACATTCAGATCTCCTTTTCGGATGACGGGTTGTCGATCACAAACCTCTCATGCAATCGTCGTAGACGCGCCTGTAGATCTCATTGCGCCGCGCCCCTCCGGCCATACCGCCGACGACCGCCCCGGCGGCGGCCCCGCGGGCCGCTCCTTTGCTGCCTCCGACGATTGCACCGAAGGCCGCGCCGCCGAAGCTGCCGCCGACTGCCCCGCCCGCGACCCCGGCCGAGTTCATCGCCGCCCGTTCAGCGCGCGCCCCGCACTCGGCCGCCGATGGCACCGCCCTGACCACGACGGTGGTCTGAGGAACCACCTCCTGCTTGATCACGGTCGTGGTCTGCGACAGCGCTGGCATGGCAGCCATGGCCGCCGCGATGAGCAACGGCATGGACATTCGAGCGGGAAACTTGCAAGACATCGCGGTCCTCCGAATCGTTGAGCCTGTGAGGTCGGTCGCGGCGCATGGCGTCTGCCAGCGCACGCCTATTTCTTGACGAGGTACAGCTCGCGCAGGGCCTTCTGCTTCGTGGCATCGATGCCAAGGCCGTCAGCGAAGTACTTGTCGATCGTGCCGTACTTCGATTGCATCTCGTCGAATGCGGCGTCGAGGTATTCCTTCTTCACGCCCAGGATGGCCTTCGGGATCTCCGCGTCGCCGCCAGCCGCGACGAATCCGTCGATCGCCTTCTGGTAGGCGGGAAGAATGTAGTCGTTGCTGCGCAAGTAGTCCGCGTATATCTGCTCCTTCGGCACTCCCATCAATGACAAGAACGCGGCGGCCGCCCACCCCGTCCGGTCCTTGCCGGTCGTGCAGTGGAAGAGTGCAGGCACCTGCTGCCGGTCACCGAGCGACTGGTAGAGCTTGCTGAATTCGCGCCTTGCACTCGGCAGCGCGATGAATTCGCGATACGACGCCTGGAACGCAGCGACCACCTTGCCGCCGCCGAGTTCCGCATTGGCCTGCTTCGGATTGGTCATCAGCTTCTCCAGCTGCGCCGGCCCCGCGGCGGGCGAGTCCGCAAGCACGTCGAGCACGACGTACTTGACGCCTGTCGGCAATTCCTCCGGACGCTTGTCGCGCTCCTCAGCGGTGCGCAAGTCGAATGCGTTCTTCAGGCCGAGGGCGGCGAGCTTCTCCATGTCGGCGGGTGGGATGCCGCTCAGTTGGTTGGAGCGATAGACGAGCCCGCTCGCGATGGTCTTGCCATCGGCCGTTCGGTAGCCGCCCAGGTCGCGCAGATTAGGAATCGACCCGATGCCGACATTCCTGCCGGCGGGCGCGGAAGGTGCGGTTTGCGCGCAGCCCCCGGTCAAAGTGATCGTGACGAGCGCCCCTGCGAGCAGGCTCATCCATCGTGCTGTGGTTCTCACGACTCTCCTCTCATGGCGCCAAGGGACGCGGGTCCCCCGCTCACCCCCGTGTGTCGAACGAGGCCGCTGACGCGGCTCATCGCCCCATGAACTTCGCTTGCCCTTCGATCTGGGCAGCGGCTGCGAACACCAGGTCCGCGATCCGGTAACCGGCCAGCGTCAGGCGCCGCTCCGTCGTGCTCTGCAGCCTGTCCCAGTAGCCGGGAGGCAATGCCGGGGCCTCCTTCACCGGCGAGACGCCATTCAGGATGAAATTGATCATGTTCTGAACCAGCTTGTCGGCGGGCTGGTCCTTGTTCGGATCGGGCAGCGTCGTGAGGTTGTAAGCCCAGTCCGCGGCCACCTGGTGGCTTTCCTTCGCCCACTTCTCGAAGGCTTTCGGGTCGGTGATCGGCGTCGCCTTCAACTCGGGATAGGACGAGCGCGGATGCTTCTTCATGTAGGCCTGCGCGTGACGATCCACCTCCTCCAGGGTCGGAATACGAAGCACATTGCTGTCCCACAGGATGTGCAGGGGGGATGGGTGAATTGGTGACAGGGTCCATCACGTATCTCTGGGTCGCCGCCGAGTTGCCCGTCGGGTAATCCTTGGAGAAGTAATCGCTGACGTGCAGGGGCTGGTGGATGTCGCCCATGATGTGCATCACCCAGCACAATCCGAACGCGCGTTCCGCGGGCGACGACTCGAGATTCGCGAGCATGGAGTAATTGAGCGACAAGGCCTCGAGTGCCTGCCCGGTGGGCTTGCCTTCGTGAGCCGGTTGGCCTACCAGTTGTAGAGAACGCTCAGGCCGATGCTCTTTTCGTCC
>NZ_CALFYO010000006.1 GCF_937952055.1 uncultured Piscinibacter sp. | reverse complement strand
GGTCCCGCGGCCCAAGCGCCAATCCGCGGCGGTCGCCTCAGCTCAAACGTTAGGCGGCTCAGGAGACCACATGCGCAACATCTGGCGATTGATTGTCTTCTGTGTACTTGTTGCGAGCTCCATCGCGCGCGCTGCTGACCTCAATGCCACGTATTCGCCAACTCGGGCAGAGTGGCTGAAGCAGTCGCTTATCAGCGGCATCTACGAACAGTCGAACACCTGGGCGAAGCGGCTCGCCGTATTGGTCGCGGTCCGCGCAGAAGAGAACAGCGTCATCATCACGGTCACGCTCGCCAACGGCGAATCAGAGCCAGATGCGAGTGCGAAAGAGCGGTATGTTCAAAGCGTCCGCTCCTCTGCGCGCTCGGTGCTTGATCGCTTTGCGTGGGCCAAAGACGTCAAGCTCACAGTCCAGTTCGCCTAGCGCTTGGCTTTAGCCCCAAAAGGAGGGCAATGCATTGCGCACCGAGCGAAAGAGCCGCCTAACCCTTCGCTGGAGCGGACCGCCACCGGCCTGGCACTTGGGCCGCGAGGCTCCGAGGTTTAGCATCCGCCTCGCGGCCCAAGCGCCATTCCGCCGTCGGCCCGCTCAGCTCAAACGTTAGGCCGCACAGGCTGCGCATGAGCGGGTAAATACGATGGGCGCACTTTAGAAGCACAGTTGCTCGCCCGAGTCAGTCACATACAAGAGTCCAGCCCACAGAGGAAGCCAGATGCAGCCGAACCCTCGGAGCGCACTCTTACTGTTACTGCTTCTCCTGTCAGGCTGCGCGGCTCACTACACCCCAGACGCAGTACAAGATCCCTACGGCTTCTTCTCGGGCATCTGGCACGGCATCGTGTTCCCGTATGCACTCGTGACCAACATCCTCTCTTGGCTGCTGTCACTGGCTGGAATCAGCTTCCTGTCGAGTATCGAGATCATTGGTCGCCCAAACACCGGCCTGTTCTTCTACTACATTGGCTTCGTCATTGGCCTCACCTCGTATGGCTCGGCGAGCGCTGCACGTTAGCCCCGAGAGTGCGGCCTAACCCTTCGCTCGAGCGGGGACCTCCACCGGCATGGCACTTGGCCCGCGAGGCGCTCGTTCTTATCATCCGCCTCGCGGGCCAAGCGCCATGCCGGCGCTCGCGCCTCAGCTCAAACGTTAGGCCTCAGTTTGTCGCCGGTCGTGCATTGCGGGGCGGTCCATACAAGAACTGCGCCCCAGCAATATCGTCAGCTCCGGGCAATCGGCGCAAGTACGTCGGCCTGAGCATCGGGCTGGAACCGCCCTTCCACATCACGGCGGCAGGATCCGAGGATCCCGCAAGTCCTATGACGTGTCCGATCTCATGCAGCGCCAGCAGGTACAGGTCTGTCATATGCAGACCTCCACCTTTAGGAAAGTCCTGCAGCCTAGAGCCCTCTTCACTAGTGGCTATCTGAAAGCCGACATTCGAATTGAGGAAGATGTGGCCAGAACCTGAACCACCGCGCAGTCCTGGTGGGAATGCCGCGCCGGCGGTGAAGTGGGCGGCGAGCCCCCCAAACGGCCATATACCTATGCGAATCATGGGCGAAGTTGAGGTGAGATCGTTCACGGGCTTCTGCGATTGATCCTCACCGATGAACTCGAACTTCAAATCAGCCACTGTCGACCAAGCATCGAACGCACGCTGAAACTCGCAACGGAGCTCGGCAATGTCAAGGCTCCTGATTGCATTGCTTACCTCGGGGTTCGGGTAGAAGTTCGGGAGGCTCGCCAAACTCGTCCCACCGCAGAAGGCGTCGCAGTAGGGGCTGCCCGGCGTTCCGGCGACTACGAATCCCCAAGTCACCACGCCCCCACTGGTCCCTGGCTTCTTCGATGCGCCCCACTTCAGGTATTCACCTGCCTGGCCAGAAGGAACCACTTCGAACGCAGCGGTGCCACCGGTGCACAGCATCGTGCAGGTGCAGACTGAACACCAAACCAGCCGCTGTCGCCATCTCCGAGCCATGCAAAAAAGGCTATCGCAACGCGCACGGTCAGCATTGCTCAGACGCAACACCGTGCATAGCAGGTGACATGAGGCCTAACCCCTCGCTGGAGCCGACTCGCACCGGCATGGCACTTGGCCCGCTTCCCGGAGTGGTCCATCATCCGTCCAGCGGGTCAAGAGCCACACCGGCGCTCGCGCCTCAGCTCAAACGTTAGGCCCCTGAATCCACCGCGTGTAGGTCATCCTCGCTTCGCAAGTCAAATCCAATGAATCGGCCCAAGTTCGATTGGAAGTCGCCCCGGGCGGACCACACGCCGGGCCACCCCAACCCAAACTCACGGAGCCGATCGAGAGTGCCAAGTGCACTCAAAGTTCCGGCCGAGATACAGGGACTTGTTCGCCATGTAATCGGCAAGGATGCAGCGATGGGTGCTCCTATTGTCGAGTACAGACTTGAGCACAGTGCTGGGATCGCCGGAGTCATATGGATGAGCGTACGACTTCAAGAGCGCTATGCGAGATCCACTGACAAGCCGCAGGATTACAGCTTCCTACCGTTCGTCCTTGAGGCTCCCGAGAAACACGTTGGCCAAGACTGGCTCCTCCGCTGGTATGGCGGAGCCTTTTGCTCAACGCCAACATACGCCCGCGAGGAGCTTGCAGCGTTCAAGGCTTGGCAAGCCGCCGGCAGTCCAAAGCCAGGTGCCTAACCCTTCGCTGGAGCGGGACCTCCACCGGCAAGGCACTTGGCCCGCTTCCCGGTGAGGTTCATCAATCGTCCAGCGGGCCAAGCGCCACACCGGCGCTCGCGCCTCAGCTCAAACGTTAGTCGTCATAGATGCTGTGCGCTGCCGTCGTGATGAGCCAGCCAAGCCTAGGGCAGGCTAGGCGATGACAGCTCAGGCTATGCCATCTGGGGTTGCGCCAGCCTGGCCTACCCTCGGCTTTTGGTACATCACTTGCGGTCTTGGCGTACTAACCAGTAGTACGCTGAGGTCCGCTTTGCCTGGAGGGACACCCTATCAGCGCTGGCTCCGGGCGTACCAGAGGCGCCAGATCCGGCGTATCAAATTTGGTGTGGTCCCCAGAGAATGAACGCCGCCACAAGTCAACGACAACCGGAAGACGGTGGTCCTCAAGTCGTCTTCCGGCAGGAGTACCTCGCCGAGCTGGCTAAAGATGCCCAACGGTTCCAGGTTGTGGCGCCTAGGGATGTCGCTGGCTGGAGAGACTCGCGCTTCATTCGGACTCGTCCAGCGTCGCTGTCTGCGCTCGCATCGCCGCTGCCTGTGGAGATGGACTCTGCGGCTGAACCTGGCTTGACCTGTACCATTGCTCGACGCTTGGTCCATAGAAATCAACTACTTAGATACGCGTAGCGAGCTCAACGGTGGTACATGCATTAGTCGTTAAGTACCTGATGTAAAAAGAAAAACTGCTGACCGAGCATCCGGCTACGAACCAAGGGGTCGTGGGTTCGAATCCTGCCAGCCGCGCCAATCACATCAACGGGTCAGCTCTCGCAAGGTGCTGACCCGTTTGTCTTTTCAGAGCTCGGGGCCACTCGGCCAGCCGGCCGTTGCCGACCGACGGCGACCGTCCGGAAGGTTCCTGCGTCCCGCAATTCAGACCGCTGTCGCCTCCTGGCCGGTCAGCGACCCGACGCGTCGGCGCGAACGCGACGCCACCGCCGTGCGCATGATCAGCGCAGCGTCCCGTACACCTCGTCGATGGTGCACGGCGTCGCTGCGGGGCTGCCGAACCGCGAGATGTCCTGCGCGCCGAGCTTGTCGGCCGCGCTGCGGGCCTGCGCATCGCCCCAGTCCGCTGCGCGGTCGTACCAGTAGTAGGCCACGGCCTTTTCGTCCATCGTGTCGCCGACCACCAGTGTCGCGGCGCGGCGAATCAGGCGCAGGCCCTGCACCGTGTCATCGGAATGGATCTTCCCCAGCTCGTACGCGGCGCCCGCATGGCTCGGCCGTGCTGCACGGCACAGGAAATCGGTGGCCTTCCGGTTGTCGTAGAAGGCGTCGGCGTCGTTGCGCGGTGAGCAGCAGTACGACTTGTCGACCTTGTACTGCGCCTCGGCGTCGCCGGTGAGTGCCATGCTCGAGAGCGGCAGCAGGCAGGAAATGGGTTTCATCGCGGCATCCTCCAAAGTGGTGCCGGTACCTTAGGTGCCGCAGGTGCGGTCCCGCATTTCGGCCCAGCTCGGCAGGATTTCATCTGTAATGCGCTGGACCCGGTGCGACATGCCAACGGGGAGCCTTGGCTGAGACACTGGCCACGCACCATGAACGCGCCCCGAGATCCCTTTCCTCCACGCGTCCTGCTGGTCGACATCGACCCGGCGATGGCTTCGCTGCTCGTCGAGTGGCTGGCCGCCGACGGCATGGCGGCCGACGCCGAAACCACACGCACCGAGCCGCCGGCCGCGCTGATCCTGATCGACCTGCCCTCCCGCGACAGGGTGGCCGCGAACGTCTGGCTCGGCTCTGCGGCGCCCGGCCCGCTGTGCCCGTCGTCGTGCTCTCACCCACGCTGCTGCCCCATGTGTCGCCGCAGGGCGAGGTGGCGCGCGCGCTCGGTGCGGCCGCGGTGCTGCCGTCACCCTTGTCGCGGGACCTGCTGTGCGACACCATCGCCACTCTGGTGAACGTCTAGCGTGAAGCTCAACGCACGTCTTCCCGCGGTGTCCGAGGCCTCGTCGCAGCGCCGCGTCGCCTGGATGGGCGGCGTGCTGATCGCGGCCATCGCTGCGCTGGCCACTTGCGACATCTGGCGCACGCACCGCGAGACGATCGTCCAGGCAGAGCGCGACCACGACGTTCAGGCGCGGGTGATCGCCGAGCAGACCACGCGCAGCCTGCAGGCGGTGGACGCCGTGCTGCGCCTCCTGGGCTGGGCCGCATCCAGCTGGCCGCCGCCGCCGGTGCGCTGACCGAAGGCGAACTGGCCTCGCTGAACCAGCAGCTGACGAACCGCTGAGGACAGACCCGGCAAGTCCAGTCCTGCCAGGTGAATGACCGCACCTGGCCAGCAGCGGCCGAGGCAGCCGATGGACCCAGCGCCAGGAACCGCTGCAAATCGTCCGGCGCCGGTGCTGCCGGCTCAGCGACGTGCCTGGACCGCGCCTGCGCCGGGCCCGCCCGGTGCGGCGAGCGTGGCGATGCCGCTGCCTTGCGCCAGCGGGTCGCCACCGCGACGTCGCCGACGCATCAACCGGTACGCCGCCGGGATGACGAACATCGACAGCAGCGGTGCGCTCAGCATGCCGCCCACCATCGGCGCGGCGATGCGCTGCATCACCTCGCTGCCGGTGCCCGCACCCCAGAACAGCGGCAGCAGGCCGGCGACGATCACCGCCACCGTCATCGCCTTGGGGCGCACGCGCAGCACGGCCCCTTCGCGGATCGCGTCGAGCAGGGCGTCGTCGTCGTCGCGCCCGGCATCGAGCCGCGCCTGCCAGGCCTGTTTCAGGTACAGCAGCATGATCACGCCGAACTCGGCCGCCACGCCAGCCAGTGCGATGAAACCGACCGCACTGGCCACCGACAGGTGGTGGCCCAGCAGCCACAGCAGCCAGACGCCGCCCACCAGCGCGAAGGGCAGCGTCGACATCAGCAGCAACGCCTCGTCCAGGCGCCTGAACGTGAGGTACAGAAGCACGAAGATGATCAGCAGCGTGAAGGGCACCACCAGCTTGAGCTTGGCGGTGGCGCGCTCGAGGAACTCGAACTGCCCCGACCAGCTGACCGAGTAGCCGGCCGGCAGCTGCACCTGCTCGCCCACGGCACGCTGCATGTCCCGCACCGCACCGCGCAGGTCCCGGCCGCGGATGTCCACGTACACGAAGCCCGCCAGGCGGGCGTTCTCGCTGCGCAGCATCGGCGGGCCGTCGCTGAAGCGCAGCTCGGCCACGTCGCCGAGCAGCAGGCGCTGGCCGCGCGGGGTGACGATGGGCAGCGCGCGCAGGCGGGCCATCGAGTCGCGCAGCTCGCGCGGGTAGCGCAGGTTGATCGGGAAGCGCTGCAGGCCCTCGACCGTCTCGCCGATGTTCATGCCACCCACGGCGCCCGCCACCACGTCCTGCACGTCGGCGATGTTCAGGCCGTATCGTGCGGCGGCATCGCGCCGGATGTCCACGTCGATGTAGCGGCCGCCGGTGAGTCGCTCGGCGAAGGCGCTGGAAACGCCCGCCACGTTCTTCACCGCGCGTTCGACCTGACCGGTCAGGCGGTCGATGGTGGCGAGGTCCGGTCCCGCCACCTTCACGCCCACCGGGCTCTTGATGCCGGTGGCGAGCATGTCGATGCGGTTGCGGATGGGCGGCACCCAGATGTTCGACAGCCCCGGCACGCGCACGACGCGGTCCAGTTCCT
This sequence comes from uncultured Piscinibacter sp., assembly GCF_937952055.1. Taxonomy (GTDB): domain Bacteria; phylum Pseudomonadota; class Gammaproteobacteria; order Burkholderiales; family Burkholderiaceae_C; genus Piscinibacter. The sequence goes on along the minus strand of NZ_CALFYO010000006.1, from coordinate 50,292 downwards.
CGACCAGCCGGTCGGGTGTCATCCCCGGTCGCCACTGCGCGCGTGGCTTGAACTGGATCGTCGTCTCGAACATCTCCAGCGGCGCCGGATCGGTGGCGGTCTCGGCGCGGCCGGCCTTGCCGTAGACGCTGCGCACCTCGGGCACGGTCCTGATCAGGCGGTCGGTCTGCTGCAGCAGCTCGGCCGCCTTGGCCGCAGACAGGCCGGGCAGCGCGGTGGGCATGTACAGCAGGTCGCCTTCGTCCAGCGGCGGCATGAACTCGCTGCCCAGCTGTTGCAGGGGCCACAGGCTCGCCACCAGCAGCAGGCCAGCCACTGCCAGCGTCAGCCTCGGCAGCTTCAGCGCCGCGTCCAGCAGCGGCCGGTAGAGTGCGATCAGCGCACGATTCAGCGGGTTGGCCATCTCGCCCGGGATGCGGCCGCGGATGAGATAGCCCATCAGGACGGGGACGAGCGTCACCGCCAGGCCCGCCGCCGCCGCCATGGCGTAGGTCTTCGTGAAGGCCAGCGGCGCGAACAGCCGTCCTTCCTGTGCCTCGAGCGTGAACACGGGCACGAAGCTGAGCGTGATGATCAGCAGCGAGAAGAACAAGGCCGGGCCCACCTCGACCGCCGCGTCGCCGACGACGCGCCAGCGCGTCTCGCCATCGAGCGTCCGGCCGGGATGGACGTGCGCCCACTGTTCGAGATGCTTGTGCGCGTTCTCGATCATCACGATGGCCGCATCGACCATCGCGCCGATGGCGATGGCGATGCCGCCCAGCGACATCACGTTGGCGTTGACACCCTGGTGCTGCATCACGACGAAGGCGCCGAGCACGCCCAGCGGCAGCGAGACGATGGCGACCAGCGCGCTGCGCAGGTGGAACAGGAATGCCAGGCACACCAGTGCGACCACGGCAAACTCCTCCAGCAGCTTGACGGTGAGGTTCTCCACCGCGCGTTCGATCAGGCCCGATCGGTCGTACACCGGCACGATCTCGACGCCCGCGGGCAGGCCGCGCTGCAGTTCGGCCAGCTTGACCTTCACCGCGGCGATCGTCTGCAAAGCGTTCTTGCCGGAGCGCATCACGATCACGCCGCCGACCGCTTCGCCTTCGCCGTCCAGCTCGCCGATGCCGCGGCGCATCTCGGGGCCCGTCTGGATGCGCGCGACATCGCCCAGCCGCACCGAGACGCCGCTGTCGGTGGTCGCCAGCGGGATGGCGCGGAAGTCGTCCAGCGTCTGCAGATAGCCGTTGGCACGGACGGCATACTCGGCCTCGCCGATCTCGATCACCGATCCGCCGGCCTCCTGGTTGGCGCGGGCGACGGCGCCGCTGACCATCGTCTGCGAGATGCGGTAGGCGGCCAGCTTGTCGGGGTCGAGCACGATCTGGTACTGACGCACCATGCCGCCGATGCTGGCGACCTCGGCCACGTCGGGAACCGTCTTCAGCTCGAAGCGCAGGAACCAGTCCTGCAGGGCGCGCAATTGCGCCAGGTCGTGGCCGCCCCGCCGGTCCACCAGCGCGTACTGGTAGATCCAGCCGACGCCGGTGGCGTCCGGGCCGATCGAGGACCTGGCCGCGGCGGGCAGGCGCGACTGCACCTGGTTCAGGTACTCGAGCACGCGCGAGCGCGCCCAGTACAGGTCCACGCCGTCGTCGAAGATGACGTAGACGAAGCTGTCGCCGAACATCGAGAAGCCGCGCACCGCCTTCGTGCCGGGCACCGACAGCATCGTGGTCGTCAGCGGATAGGTGACCTGGTTCTCGACGATCCGGGGCGCCTGCCCCGGCCAGCTGGTGCGGATGATGACCTGCGTGTCGGACAGGTCGGGCAGGGCGTCCAGCGGGGTGCGCAGCAGTGCCACCACGCCCCAGGCGGTGACCAGCACGCTGGCCATCAGCACGAGGAAGCGGTTGGCCAGGCTCCATCGGATGAGGGCGCCGATCACTTGGCGGCTCCCGACGCGGCGCGCTGGATGGTGGTGATCTGCGGCACGTCACCGTCCTGCAGGCGGAACTCCACCTCGACCTGATCGCCCGGCGCCAGGCCACGCGGGCGCTGCGGCGCGGGCGGCAGGCGGAAGTCCATCGCCATCTGCGGCCATTTCAGCGCCGGGATCGGCGGGTGCTCCAGCGTGACAGTGTCGCCTTCGATCGCATCGATGCGCGCGGCGGTGCGATGCAGCGTCGCGGCCGGGACCGCGCTCTCCTGGTTCAGCCGGGCTTCCAGTCCGCGCAGGCTGGCTTCCGAGTCGATCAGGAACTGGCCCGACAGCACCACGCGCTGGCCCGCGGCCAGGCCCGCCACGACCTCGGTCTGGCCGTTCGCCTCCAGGCCGGTCTTCACCTCCACGGGTCGAAAGCGACCTTCTGCTTCCGCCAGCATCACCACGCTGCGGCGTCCGGTGCGGATCACCGCTTCGCTGGGCAGCAGCAGCGCCTTGGCACGCGCAGGCTGGGCCAGGCGCAGCTGCACGAACATGCCAGGCACCAGTCGAGCGCCCGGATTGGCCAGTTCCATGCGCGCCTTCAGCGTGCGGGTGGCGGCGTCGACCTCGGGCAGCAGCGCCTGCACGCGGCCGACGAACTCCTGCCCGGGCGCGGCGGGGCTGGTGGCCACCACGCGCGCGCCGGACTCGACCAGTGCCGCCTGGCTCTCGGGCACCTGCCCTTCGGCCCAGACCGTGCGGGTGCCTTGCAGGCGCAGGATCGGCATGCCGGGCATCACGGTGGCACCTTCGCGCACCATCAGCTCGGAGACGACGCCGGCGACCGGCGCGGCCAGGGTCACGCGGGCGCGCACCTGGCCCTCGCGGGCCACTCGGGCGATCAGGGCGTCGTCCATGCCGGCCTGGCGCATGCGCGCGCGGGCCGCGTCGCGCAATGCGTCGACGTCCGGGCCATTCATGCGCGCCACGGCCAGGTACTCCTCCTGCGCCGCCACCCAGTCCGGGATGTAGAGGTCCGCCAGCGGCGCCCCGACGGCCACGCGGTCGAACGTCGCGCGCACGTGCAGCTTCTCGACGAAGCCCATGGCGCGCGCGGAGACGACTTCCTGCAGGCGTTCGTTCCACGCCACGTTGCCGACGGCGCCGACTTCCGTCGCGAGCGAACCTTCGACCACCGCCGCGGTGCGCAGGCCGAGGTTCTGCTGCACGCGGGGGCTGACGCTGACGATCGCGCTGTCGTCCCCGCCGCCCTGGCCGCCACCCGCATAGCGCGGCACCAGCATCATGTCCATGAAGGGCGACTTGCCCGGGGCGTCGAAGTTCTTTCCCGGCACCATCGGATCGTGGTAGTTCTGGATGCGCAGGCCGGTGACGGGATCGACATCGCCGGCCTTCAGGCCGTCGCGGATGTGGCGGCGCGTCGCCGCCTCGCCCTGCGGAACCGTCCATTGCGATGGGTCGGCGGGCGCGGCGGCGACCGCCGCCGGGGCTGCCATCATGGCCATGCCCTGGTTCATGCCGATCCACCAGGCCGCGCCGCCCACGGCGGCGAGAACGGCCATGCCGGCGCCGGCGAGCTTCAAGGTCTTCGGGTTCATCGTGCAGCTCCTTCAAGAGCGGTGTGCGCGGCAGCGGCCGTCGGTTCGGCGGGGATCAGGAACTCCAGCCGGGTCCACAGCCGCGCGGTCTGGAGCTCGAGGTCGATGCGTTCCATCTGCAGCGCCAGCGCTGCGCGGCGGGCGTCGAGCACCGCCGACAGCGGAGACTGTCCGCCCCGGTAGGCGGCCAGCGCGGCGTCGACACGCTGCTGCGCCAGCGCAGCGCGGTCGCGGTCGATCAGCGCCAGCCGCGCCAGGCCGGCGCGCCAGGCCGCGATCCACGACTCGGTCTGTGCGAGGTGTTCACGCGCCAGTTCCTCGCGTTCGGCACGCAGGGCTTCGGCCTGCGCCAGGCGGGCCGCGAGCTCGCGATCCTGTCGTTGCGGCCGGTCCCAGGGCAAGGGCAGCGAGACCCCGACAGACACCATGTTCGCGAAGCGCGAGCCGCGCTGGCCGAACATCAGCTCCGCGCTCCAGTCCGGCTCGCGCTCGGCGCGGGCCGCCGCGGCTTCCGCGCCGGCCTGGGCTTCACGCGCGGCCAATTGCAGCAGATCGGGGTGGTGGCCCAGCCGATCGGACACGTCGTGCCCGACCAGCGCATGCTGCGCCAGCGCTGGCGCCTCGGCCAGCGGCAGATGGTCCGGCTCGCCGGTCCAGCGCGCCAGCATGCGGCGCGCATTGGCCACCTCGGCGTCGACATCCAGCAGCGCTTGCTCCAGCTGGGCCAACGCGTCGCGTGCCGCGATCAGGTCGGCCGGCATGGCGCGCGCGCCTCGCAGCGCCGCCTCGGCCGCCTCGACCTGCGAGCGCACTTCGCTGCGCAACCGCTGCAGCACGGCCTGCCGCTGTTCGGCCGCCCGCCGCTCGAACCAGGCGATGGCGGTGTCGCGCTGCACGGCCGCGATGCGCACGCGGCGCTCCGCCTGCGCCGCCTCGGCCTCGCGCTCGAAGCGCTGGGCGCGCGCGCTGAGCTTGTCCGCGCGCGTGAAGGTCTGCATGAGGCTGATCGAGCGTTGCGTCATGAAGTCGCGCGTCGTGCTGAAGCGGTCCGGCCCTTCGACCGGCACGTTGTCGAGCGACAGGCGCAGCACGGGGTCGGGGCGCTGCGCGGCGGCCACGGCCATCTCGCGCGCGGCGCGGGCCGTCGCGACGGCAGCGGCCGGGGATGTCGCGCGCGCCGTCGCGGCCTGCACCGCGTCGTGGACGGACAGCGCGGCGCGCACATCGGCCGTCGACTGCGCCTGAGCGGTCCATGCCGCGGTCAGCAGCGAGGCTGCGAGCCAGGCATGCGACGCGCAGGGGGAGGGGCGGCGCGGAACGGCGCGCCGCCTCGGTGGTACGAAAAACATCATGAACTGGACTCCGACGGGCATCGCCGCGCAGGGGCGCCTGCGCGGCCAATGACTGATCGAGCGCTGGCCCGGGGCGAACGCTCACCCAGGCGCGCCGGGGGCGCGCTGGAGGATCAGCCGGCGGACGGAGGTCGCCAGGGCGCGCCGGGCGGCGCGGTCGGCGCGGGGATGGTCGGCGCGAGCGGCGCGCCGGACGACGCGGCGGTTCCCAAACCCCGTGCGGCCGGTGCCGGCGCCCAGGCCACAAAGCCCTGGCAATCGGTTCCGGTCTTGCACAGGTGGCCGGTCTCGGCCCAGGCCGGCATGTCGTTGCAGCAGTCGGGCAGGTCGTCGGGGGCGAGGCCATCGGCCAGCAGCATGGCCTCCATCATGCCCGCCTCCATCGGACAGGGCGCCTCGGTGGCCCGCGCGAGACTCGCGCCCGGCAGGGCGAGGCAGGCGCACAGAACGAGGGTCAGAAGGCGGCGCAGCACGGCGGCAGTGTAAGAGGCAACGTGCGACGTCATTGCAGGCTGCTGGCCAGCTCGAAGACCGGCATGTAGAGCAGGATGACGATCAGTCCGATGACGCAGCCGATCAGCGCCATCAGGATCGGTTCGACCAGACGTGTGCCGATCTCGACCCAGCGTGCCAGCTCGTCGTCGTAGAGCGTCGCCACGCGGTCCATCATCGGGCCCAGCTCGCCGGTGCGCTCGCCGACGCCGAGCATGCTCAGCGATGTCGGCGTCGTGAGTCCGTGCAGGCTCAACGCCGTCGACGCCGGCTGGCCCTCGCTGACCTCGCGCCGGGCTTCCCGCAGCGCCGGGCGCAGGGCAGGATCGAGCAGGCCCTCGGCCATCTCGAGCGCGGTCAGCAGCGGCATGCCGCTGCGCAGCAGCATGCCGAGCGTGCGATAGAAGCGGGCCAGCTGGTAGATGCGCAGCAGCTCGCCGAGCCTGGGCAGCGCCCACAGCCGCTGCCACAGCCACTGCCGGGTCGCCGGGCGCGTGAAGGCATAGACGCTCAGCGCGGTCAGCGCGGCGAGCCCGGACAGCACGGCGGAAGCGTGGGCGCCCAGCAACTGGCCCCACTGCATGAGCAGGCGGGACATCCACGGCAGCTGGCCGCCGATGTCCTCGTAGATCTGGCCGAAGCGCGGCACCACGTAGAACATGAGGAACGCGGCCACCAGGGCGCCGGCTCCCAGCAGCAGCAGCGGGTAGATCGAGGCGTTCACGACCTTGCCGTGCAAGCGGTCGATCTGCTGCTGGTAGGACACGAAGCGCGCCAGCGCCTCCTGGAGGTCGCCGGTGCGCTCGCTGGCGCGGATCGTGGCCACGAACAGCGGCGGGAAGGCCGCGGGTTCCTGATCCATGGCGAACGACAGGCTTCGTCCGGCGCGCACGTGCGTCAGCAGCGCGCGCAGCGTCTGCGCGCTGCTGCGCGAGGACTCCTGCGCCATCGCCTCGAGGGCCTCGACGGTGCCCAGGCCTGCATCGAGCAGGGCGACGAGCTGCTGCGCGAACAGCAGCAGCGCGAAGCGCTCGCCGCGGCGCACCAGCCAGCGCGCCGGCGAGAGGTCGGGGTGGACCGAGATCACGTTCAGGCCACGGTCCCGCGCCATGTGACCGGCCAGCGCCCGTGTCGGCGCCTCGAGGTGCAGGACGGTCAGCGTTCCGCCGCTGGCCAGCGCCTTGACGCGGTAGAGCATGACCTACCAGTTGCTCACGTCGGCGGCGTCGCCGCTGCCCCCGGGTCGCCCGTCGCTGCCCAGCGAGGAGATGTCGACTTCGCCATGCTCGCCGGGCGCCCGGTAGACATAGGGCCGGCCCCAGGGGTCGGCCGGCAGCTGGCGCTTCAGGTAGGGCCCATCCCACTTGGGTTCGTCGCTGGGCCGCGTGACGAGGGCGATCAGGCCCTGCTCGGTGCTCGGGTAGCGGCCCGTGTCGGCCCGGTACTGGTCGAGCGCCTTCTCGAGCGAGTCGATCTGCGCGCGCGCCATCTTGCTCTCCGACTTGCCCACCTGGGCGAAGTAGCGCGGCGCCACGTAGGCCGCCAGCATGCCGATGATGACCATCACCACCATCAGCTCGAGCAGGGTGAAGCCAGCCAGCGGCGATCGTCTTGCGCGTGGGGTCATGGACGGCGCTCCTCCCGGTCAGCGTCGCACGGGGTGCTTGTTCAGCTTGCGCTGCAGCGTGCGCCGGTGGATGCCCAGCAGCCGCGCGCTCTCGGAGATGTTGCCCTGCTGCTCGGCCAGCACGCGGTGGATGTGCTCCCATTCGACCCGATAGACCGAGGGCACGTCCTGCACCGGCACGGTGTCGTCGAACTCGGGCTCGTCACGCTGCAGCGCGGCCAGCACCTCGTCCGCGTTGGCCGGCTTACTCAGGTAGTAGCAGGCGCCCAGCTTGATGGCGTCGATGGTGGTCGCGATGCTGCCGAATCCGGTCAGCACCACCATGCGGATGCCCTTGCCGATGGCGCTGAGCCGCTTCACCAGGGTCAGGCCCGAACCGCCGGGCAGGCGCAGGTCGATCACCGCGAAGTCGGGCGGCGAGGCGATGGCCGCTGCGATGGCCGCCTCGACGTCGTTGGCGACGCGGGTCGTGTAGCCGCGCCGCTCGAAGGCATTGGCCAGCGTGCGCGCCAGCACCTCGTCGTCGTCCACGACCATGATCGAGGCGTTGCGCGGGAGGGGGGCGGTGTGAGTGTCCATGGGCTTCTCGTCAACTCATCGAAGGCTGCTCGCCGGCATTGCGCGCGGGCATGGCAGGGAGCATCACCTGCAGAATGCACTGGTGACCTTCGGCACGACGGCTGAGCGAACCGTTGAAGCGGTTGAGCAGCGTCGCCGCCAGCGCGATCGGGCCATCGTCCGGCGTCGTGGTGTCCGGCGCGTCCGTGGCGGGGGCACGGCGCCGCGGCGGTTCCTGCCCGCGCAGTCCGACGCTCACCCACTGCCGATCCCAGCGGATGTCGATGTGCACGCGGTGCGGGTCGGCTTCGCCGCAGTGGCGGATGAGCAGCACCAGCGCGTCGCGCAGCGAGCGCTCGGCCACCACTCGCGGCGCCTCGCGCGTGGGCTGGTCGATGTCCACCTCCAGCGTGGTGTCGATCAGCTCGCACTCGTGCACCGCGGACTCCACCAGCGCCCGGATGTCGCGCGCCTCGCCGTGCTGCCCGCGCGTCTGGCCCACCGATTCGAGCAGTTCGCTCAGGCGCGACTTGCACAGCTCGATCTGGCCGGCGAGCGTCGCCAGCGCGGCCTCGCACTCGTGCGGTGCCAGACGCTCCTGGCGCAGTTCGTGGACCAGCACCGACATGGTCGACAGCGGCGAGCTGATGGCGTCGGCGGCGCGCGCGGCCACCGAGCCGAGCGCGCGCGCGCTGAGTTCGTTGAGCGCGTCCTCGCGGGCGCGGGCCACGCGCCGCTCGTGCTTGCGCGACAACCTCGCCACGGCATAGACGAAGCAGGCGAGCAGGCCGAATGCGATCAGCTCGCCGGTCTCATGGGTTGTCGTTCCCGCGGCGAGCGAGGGCGAGTCCGTCCGGCCGAGCAGCAGCAGCATCGCCAGCGTCGCCGCTGCACAACCGAGCAGCCGCGGCCACGACAGTGCGTAGGCCGCGAGCGACATCGGCAGCAGGTAGAAGACGATGAACGGGTTGTTGGTGCCGCCGGTCTGGTGCAGCATGTAGGTGAGCAGCGTCGTGTCCGCCAGCAGGTGCACGACGAAGAGGTTCTCGCCCGGCGTGGCGTTGTCGCGCAGCCGCAGCCGCACCGCCAGGCTCAGCAGCACCGCGCACAGCAGCACGAACCCGGCGTGCTGCCAGGCGGAGAGCTCGGGGTGCCCTCCCGCCGAGAGCAGCGGCAGGACGATGCTGGCCAGGGTCAGCAGCACCCGCTCGACGATGAGCAGCGAGACCAGCCGGCGGTTGAAGGCACCGAGCAGGTTCGGATCGACGAGGTCGTCTCGCCGACGGCCCCAGGCCGACGTCGCGCGGCGTGTCATGCCTCGGCTCCTTCGTCGTCGGCCCACAAGCCATCCATCACCGGCAGCTGGATCTCGGCGCAGGCGCCGCCCTCGGGGTCGTTGCGCAGCTCGAGCGAGCCGCCCAGCCGGGCCACCGCGGTGCGCGCCAGCGCCAGGCCCAGGCCGTTGCCGGCGCCCTTCTCCTTGGTGGTGAAGAACAGCGTGCCGACCCGATCCTGCAGTTCCGGCGGGATGCCCGGCCCTCGATCGTGCACGGCGATGCGCATCACCTCGGCGTCCCAGCCGACGCGCACCTGCACCCAGCCGGGCGACACGTCGGCCGCGTTGCCCAGCAGGTTGAGCAGGCCCTGGCGCAGGGCGAGGTCGTGGTGCACGGTCGGTGCGGTGCCGTCCGTCTCGATGAGCAGCGAGGCCTGGACGCCCGGCCGGCGCGCCTCGAACGCATCGAGCAGCTCGCGCACGAAGGCGTCCAGCGGCATCGCCTGGAAGCCGCTGCGCGCGTCGAAGGTGTTGCGGCCGTAGCTGAGCAGCGTGCCCAGGGTGTCCTGGCAGCGGCGCAACTGCCCCGCCGTGGTGCGCAGCATGGTCTTGAACTCCTCGTCCTGGCCGGGACGGCGCTCCATCTCGCGGATCAGCACGGCCATGGTCGACAAGGGCTGCGACAGCTCGTGCGCGGCGCCGGCGGCCAGCACGCCGATGCGGGCGAGGTGCTCGTTGCACATCTCGCTCTCGCGGCGGGTGGCGAAGACGCGCTCGCTGCGGCGCAGCGCCAGGGAGATGCGCGCCACGAAGTGCGCCACCATGCCGGCCGTCACCGCGTAGTTCACCCACATGCCCGCCACCAGCAGCTGCAGGTAGCGCGCCTCCTCCCCCGCGTGGAAGAGCGGGCGGAAGAACAGCACCAGCAGCGAGTAGCAGGCGACCGTCGCCAGCGCGACGATCCAGGTGTAGGTCCAGGGCAGGCTCGCGGCGGTGATCGCCAGCGGCAGCAGCAGCATGCCGACGAAGGGGTTCGTGCCGCCGCCGGCCATCGCCAGCAGCAGCGACAACGCGCCCACGTCCACCATCAGCTGATACAGCAGCTCGCGGTCGCTGACCAGCCGTGGCGATGCCAGGCGGCGCCAGGTGGCGATGTTGAACAGCAGCAGCGCGAGGATGGTCAGCGCCATCGCGCCGATCGGCAGGTCGATGCCCAGCCCATGGTGGGTCACCGTCACCGTCAGCGTCTGGGCGGTGATCGCGATGTTGCGCATCACCACCAGTTGCCGCAGGTTGTGCCTGGCGGAGCCCTGCACGAAGGCAAGCGCCGGCCCACCATGCAGGTTCTCGACTCGCCCGAAACCGAGGATCGCACTCGCCGTGCCCATACATCACCCCCAACGTGGCCGCACATCGCAAGTTCCGAGCACAGCGCAGCCCATGCACCTTCGGGCGGTGGTCAGTGCGACGTCTGCGTCACTTTCTGACCCCGGCGACCCCTGATCCGGATCCGCCCTCGCGCTGCCTTGTCCCAGGCAGTCCGTTGATGCACATGTTGCAAGGTGTACCGGCAAATGACCAGTGGTGATCCCCTGGGTTGGTGCTGTTTTTCAACAACTCAGGACCCTCCGGCGCTTACGAACTCTCACATCCGGGAAATCACCCCCCGGACCGCTCTCGATTCATGGAATTGCGACCTTCTGCTGTGCGTTGCCAACCCCGCGATCACGTGCGGCAAGTTGCCGCAGCTGCGACCGCGAGCATCGCGGCGAAATCCGCGCTTCCCAGGGAAAAACGCGCCGCAGCGGCGCTGCGCGAGCCGGTCCACGCGCATCGGTGCGGCAAAGAGCCACATGGTCAAGGCGAGGCTTGCTGTCCAGACTTCGCCCATCCGGTCCGCAAAGGCGGGCCGCCGAACGTATCGGGAGAACGCGCCATGAAAGCACTGCGAGCCTTGACCCGTGTTGCGCTGACACCGCTGCTGGCCCTCGTGGGGATCGCCCCCGCCGCCGCGGCGATCACCTGCGAGCGCAACGTCAGCGCCGATGTCGTCGCCTTCGACATGCCGCTCATGTACAACCGGCTTGGCGCCTCGAACGTCAACGGCAAGATGTTCGCGCTCAAGCGCGACGTCATCAACAAGAGCAGCCTCCAGCCGCTGACCGCGGGCGGCTCGGCCACGCCGGGCCAAGTCGAGCTGCGGCCGGACAAGCGGCCGCGGCCGATCGTGCTGCGCGTGCGCGTGGGCGACTGCCTGACGGTCAACCTGACCAACCTGCTGACGCCGACGCCGAATCCGAACAAGAACGTTCCGCTGACCACCGCGCCCGGCCAGCTGTTCACCGTGCAGGTCGACGAGCAGGTCGCCTCGCGCGTGGTCGGCTTCAACGTTTCCGGCATGCAGCTCGTCAACAGCATCGACGACGACAGCAGCATGGTCGGCCGCAATCACCTCACCGGCGGCCAGGGCACGCCCAGCAGCGAGACGGGCAGCATGGTGCCGCAGGGCGGCAGCCGCACCTACAAGCTGTGGGCCGAGAAGGAGGGCGTGTTCATCGTCACCAGCGAGGGCGCCACCGTCGGCTCCGACGCCAACCAGGGCCACTCCACCGTCGGCCTGTTCGGCCAGGTCATCGTCGAGCCGCGCGGCGCGAAGATCTACCGCGGCCAGGTGGTCGAGGAGGAGTTGCGCCTGGCCACAGTCGGCACCTTGCCCACCGGCCAGCCCAAGCTCAACTACGAGGCCACCTACCCGAGCGGCGGCGTCTGGGCCGACGAGGGCAAGGCCGGCCTGCCGGTGCTCAACACGATGAAGTGCGCCAGCGCCACCTCCTGCGAGATCGTGCATGCGGAGATCAACGGCGTGATCGTCGGGCCCGAGGCCGACGGCAGCTTCCCGCCGGGCACCTACCCGCTGGAGGGCACGGGCCGGCGCAACCCGACGCTGCCCAACCGCCTGGAGCCGTTCCGCGACTTCGCGCAGCTCTGGCATGACGAGCCCGGGGCGGCGCAGGCCTTCCCCGGCTTCTACGTCGACGACCCGGTGTTCAGCTACGTGCTGGCCGGCGTCAAGGACGGCTTCATGATCAATTACGGCTCCGGCGGCATCGGTTCCGAGATCATCGCCAACCGCCTGGGCGTGGGCCCGATGCACGACTGCCTGTCCTGCGCCTACGAGGAGTTCTTCCTCACCTCGTACGCGGTGGGTGACCCGGCGCTGATCGTCGACATCCCGGCCAACCTCGGCCTCGAGGCGCTGCTGCCGGGCCAGGCGCCGCCGCCGGGGACCACCGGGATCAAGGCGAACTACGTCATCGGCGCGGAAGACCCGTCGAACGTGCACATGAGCTACATCGGCGACTTCGTCAAGTTCCGCAACACGCACATCGGCAAGGAGCAGCACGTCTTCCACCTGCACAACCACCAGTGGCTGTACAACCCGAACGACGACAACTCCAACTACCTCGACGCGCAGGGCATCGGCCCGGGCGCGAGCTACACCTACGAGATCAACTTCGGCGGCTCGGGCAACCGCAACAAGAGCGCCGGCGACGCCATCTTCCACTGCCACTTCTACCCGCACTTCGCGCAGGGCATGTGGTACCACTGGCGCAACCTCGACACGCTGGAGACCGGCACCCAGTTGGCCGCCTCCGGCACCGGCTACCACACCACGCGCTGGGCGCTGGCCAACACCACGCCGGCGGTGGGCGCACGCGCCTACCCTGACGGCGAGATCGTGGCGGGTGTGCCGATCCCGGCCGTCGTGCCGCTGCCCGGCAAGGCCCTGCCGGTGATGCACGGCAAGGTGGAGGTGGTGAAGAAGTTGGCGGCTGACGGCGTCACCGTGGTCGGCTCCAATGCCAAGGTCGTGGACCGCACGAAGAACCCCGGCTACCCGTTCTGGGTCGCCGGCATCGAGGACGTGGTCGGCCAGCGTCCGCCCAGCCCGGTGCTGGACATGCTGACGCCCGCGCAGGTGGCGGCACTGAATCCCCCGAGCTGCAAGAATGACCCCAACTGTCTGTGGGCCAACCTCGACCCGGCCCAGGCGGCCGGCTTCGACGGCGGCCTGCCGCGCCATGCGCTGCAGGGTTATGCCGACGGCGGCGTGGCGGCCGTGACGGTGAACAACCTCGACTTCACGAAGACGATCGAGGCGGCCAAGCCGGTGTACTACCCCGAGGAGGGCACCGACCTCGAGAAGGTGGCGATGGCCTTCCACGCCACCCGCGAGCACGCCAGCTCCAAGGTCGACATGTACGGCAACGTCAGCGATGCGAACTTCATCACCAACGGCGCCAAGCCGTCGATCGGTTCGCCGTATCACGAGCCCTGCATCGACGACGCCGGCGCGCGGCTGAACCAGGGCGTGCTCGGCCAGTTCTTCAGCGGCGAGAGCCGCACCGGCATGAGCACCCGCGGCGCCAGCGTGTTCAACGCGCAGACCCCGCGCATCTACAAGGGTGCGAACATCCAGTTCGACGCCGTCCTGAACAAGGCCGGCTACCATTACCCGCAGCAGCGCATCATCTCGCTGTGGGAAGACGCCGGCCCGGTGATCGCCAAGCAGCAGCCGCCGGAACCGCTGGTGATGCGCCTGAACACCTTCGACTGCGCGGTGTTCCACCACAGCAACCTGGTGCCCGAGTACTACGAGCTCGACGACTTCCAGGTGCGCACGCCGACCGACATCATCGGCCAGCACATCCACCTGCCGAAGTGGGACCTGACCACCACCGACGGTGCCGCGAACGGCTGGAACTACGAGGACGGCACCTTCTCGCCGGGCGCGGTGCGCGAGCGCATCCACGCCATCCGCCACTTCAACCACTGCGTGGGCACCGACAGCGGCGACCCGCGTGACGGCACCGGGGCGTGCCCGGTGGCGAAGGAGCACCCGTACTTCGGCAGCGTGGCGAAGAGCCTCGGCGGGCGTTTCCCCGAGGTGTGGAAGGGCGCGCGCACGACCATGCAGCGCTGGTTCGCCGACCCGGTGGTCAACGCCCTGGGCGTGGATCGCGGCCTGGGCATCATCTTCACGCACGACCACTACGGCCCGTCCTCGCACCAGCAGATCGGCCTGTACGCCACCGTGCTGGCCGAGCCGGCCGGCTCGGCGTGGGTGCAGAACGAGACCGGCAGCGGCCTGGGCTGCACGACCGAAGTCAACACCACCCAGCCGGCCGGCACGACCGCGCCGAACACCAAGCCGTGCCGCTGGGACGGCGGCCCGACGAGCTGGCAGGCGGCCATCCTGCCGCCGGCCACCGCGCCGCTGGGCAGCAACGTGAAGTCCGAGACGGTGACGGAGCACCGCGAGTTCTACTTCGAGTACAGCGACTTCCAGCACGCCTACGAGGCCGGTGTCTACGTCGGCGCCGACGCGCTCGGCCTGCCGACGCCGGCGACCATCGTCGTCGACGCCACCAACCCGTCGCGCGCCACGGCGCCGGCGCTGGCCAACACCTTCCGCAACGCGATCAACCCGCCGGCGCGGCAGCAGATCAAGCCGCTGTTCCCGGACATCACCATCGAGGTGGCCGGCGGCATCATCCCGGGCTGCCCGGCGCGGCCCTGCCCGCAGGCGATCTCGGTGGAGGACCCGGGCGTGATGGTGGTGAACTACCGCCAGGAGCCGGTGGCGCTGCGCGTGTTCGATCCGAAGAAGACCGGGCCGGACGGCAGGGCCGGGGCACAGGCCGACGGCGTGGCCGGCGACCTGGCCTACGCGCTGTCGAGCAAGGTGGTCGACAAGGCGGGCACGGTGACGCCGATCGTGCGCAAGATCGACGCGATGAACAAGACCGAGGCGCAGCTCGGCTTCTGGGGCAAGACGCTGAACGCGCCGACGGCCACCGAAGGCGGCGACCCGTTCACGCCGATGATGCGCGCCTACAACGGCGACATGATCCGCGTGAAGATCCAGGCCGGTGGCCACGAGGAGGAGCACAACGCCACCATCCACGGCGTCAAGTGGCTGCAGGCGGGCTCGGGCTTCGGCCGCGCGCCCAACTCCGGCTGGCGCAATGGCCAGGCCGCTGGCATCTCCGAGCAGTTCACCTTCGCCGCGCCGATCGTTCCGGCGGTGCAGCAGGTGAAGAACGGCGGCGTGAAGGACCACGCCTACAGCCTGGATGCCTCGATGGACGGCTGGTGGACGGGCATGTGGGGCCTGCTGCGTCACTACTCCGTGAAGCGCGACGACCTCTGGGCGCTGCCGAACAACCCCGTCACGAAGTCGCCGACCATCACCAACAGCTCCCAATTCGTGGGCGTGTGTCCGGCCGACGCTGCGGCGACGGCGCGCAAGTACGACGTGGTGGCGATGCTCGCCAACGACCTGCTGCCCAAGCCGCCGGGCGTGAGCATCGCGTGGGGCAACAGCACGCAGCACAACGGCGCGGCCGTCAACCCGGACGGCGGCACGCTGGTCTACAACTCGCGCACCACGGCCATCCCGCAGGTGACGATTCCGGGTGAACACGGCGAGGAGGACACCGTGCTCGGCGGCCACGCCGGCCCGATCCACGACCCGACGGCCATGCTGTACGTGCGCCTCAATGACCTGGAGCCGATCAACCCGCGGGCGGGGGCCTGCAAGACCGCCAAGGACGGCACGCCGGGAACGGCCAACCCGTCCTGCCCGGTGAAGCTGAAGACGGACCAGAAGGTCGAGCCGCTGATCCTGCGTGCCGCCGCCGGCGAGTGCGTGGAGGTGACGCTGTACA
Organism: uncultured Piscinibacter sp.; assembly: GCF_937952055.1. Taxonomy (GTDB): domain Bacteria; phylum Pseudomonadota; class Gammaproteobacteria; order Burkholderiales; family Burkholderiaceae_C; genus Piscinibacter. The sequence goes on along the minus strand of NZ_CALFYO010000006.1, from coordinate 34,719 downwards.
ACCGGCTGCCGCAGGTCGCCCCCGACCTGCCCACGCTGGGCACGCTGATCGGCGCGGTCAAGCGTGACCGCAACCGCGCCGAGGGCTCGGTGCCGTTCGACACCAACCTGGTGCGCCCGTCCAGCACCGTGGGCCTGCACGCGCAGCTGGTCGCCATGGACGTGACCCAGGACGACGGCGCCAACATCGGCGGCAACATCGAGCAGACGGTGAGCCCGGTCGACCCGGCGACGGGCAAGGCCGGTAAGAAGGCGGTGTACCGCTGGTATGCGGGCGACGTCAGCGCCATTCGCGACGGCAACGGCGTGAAGCTCATCGCCACGCCGGTGGAGTTCGGCGGCGTCGGCCTGATGCCGGCCGACAAGGTGAAGCAGGGCCAGAAGTCGCTGGTGGGTTCGCTCGTCGTCCTGCCCAAGGGCGCCACCTGGACGGAGGACGCGAATCAGCATGCGCAGGCGACGGTCACTGCCACGAAGGAGGATGGAACGCAATACCAGTACCGTGACTTCGCGCTGGTGATGACGAAGAACCTGAACCACCGCTACGCCGACGGCTTCCCCGTCGAGCACATGAACGGCGAAGGCGCGGGCATGCCGGAGGACAGCCAGGAGAACAGCGCCATGGCGTTCAACTACGGCATCGAGCCGCTGTGGTTCCGCCTCGGCGTCGCCCCGAACGCGCCGTTCGGCGGCGCCGGCTGCGGCCCCGGCTGCTACGGCGGCGCGGAGAAGGCTTACCAGGCCTACAGCAACGTGCTGAGCGGCAACGCGGACCCGGTCACCCCGGTGTTCGTGGCCAAGGCGGGCCAGGAGGTGCGCATGCACGTCGCGGTGCCGCACAGCACCAGCCGCGGCAGCACCATGGGCATCCACGGCCATGTCTGGCAGCGTGATCCGTACGTGTGCTCGGGCGAGGCGATGTACGGCCTGACCGGCAAGTGCACCTCGGTGGCCAATGGCACGCAGTTCGACGACGCGGGCATGCCGCTGGTCGGCTCGCGCGACATCGGCAACAACCCGGTGGGCTTCGCGCAGGGCGGGCAGGAGAGCCTGCAGGGCTACACGCACTTCACCTTCCGCCTGCCCAAGGCGGGCGGGGAGAACGCGGTGAAGGGCGACTACCTGTTCCGCGACAAGGGGTCGTTCGGCAACGCCAGCGGCCTGTGGGGCATCATCCGCGTCCAGGAATAAGACGCACCATGATGACGAGCCGAGCAGGGAGCAAGCGTGCGGTCGCCATCGCCATGGCGGTGGCGGCCGGCCTCGCGGCGGCCGCCGAGCCGCAGCGCGTGGCCAAGGACGGCGTGGAGGTGCGCTTCAGCGCGCGGCCCGTCGGCGGGGCGACCAGGCTGGTGGAGGGTGGCGTCGCCGAGGTGCGCTTCCAGATCGTCGACGAGATGAGTGGGCAGCCGGTGCGCGGTGCGGTGCCGGCGGCCTGGATGGACCTGGCCGAGCTGATCCGCGCGCGCGGCGATGGCCCGCAGGTGCGCTCCTGCCGCGACAAGATCGCGCTGTACCTGAAGGGCGTGGTCGGCATCCGCCCGATCGTCGACCTGAACAGCTACTCGATGGTGGTGCTCAACAAGGACAACAGCCTGACCGTCATCGACCCCAACGTGTCGATGGCCGGCAGCACCAGCACGCTGGCGCAGCTGCGCATCGAGCAGCCGGGCATGGACTGGGCGCAGGATGATGGGCGCAAGGCGCTGTACGTCAGCATGCCGCGCGCCGGCAAGGTGGCGGTGGTCGACACCGAGACCTTCAAGCTGCGCGTCAACGTCGAGGCGGGCCCGGAGCCGATGCGCGTGGCATTGCAGCCCGACGGCAAGTACCTCTGGGTCGGCAACGACGCGCGCGAGGCCGGCCGCAGCGGCGTCACCGCGATCGATGCCGACACGCTGAAGGTGGTGGCGCAACTGCCCACCGGCGCCGGCCACCACGAGATCGCCGTGTCGGCCGACAGCCGGCACGTGTTCGTCAGCAACCGCGACGCCGGCACCGTCAGCGTGATCGACGCCGCCAGCCAGCGCAAGCTGCGCGACGTGAGCACCGGACCGATGCCGATCGCGCTGGCCTACAGCGCGCTGTCGCGCTCGCTGTACGTGGCCGACGGCCGCGACGGCAGCGTGGCGGTGCTCGACGGCGAGGGCCGCGAGGTGCGCAAGCGCATCGCGCTGCAGACGGGCATCGGGCCGATGCGTTTCTCGCCCGACGGCCGCCACGCTCTGGTGCTCAACCCCTCGGCGCAGAAGGTGTTCGTGCTGGATGCGTCGAGCGACGAACTGGTGCACACGCTGGACCTGCCGGGCCAGCCCTTCCAGCTCAACTTCACGCGCGGCTTCGCCTACGTGCGCCTGCTCGACAGCGAGCGCGTCATGATGGTCAACCTGGGCACGCTGGGCCGCGGCAAGAAGCCGACGGTGCAGTCCTTCGCCGCCGGCGCGGCGGCGCCGAAGTTCGCCGGCGACCTGGTGCTGGCCGACTCCATCTCGCCGGCCAGCGCGGAGGCGGCGGTGTTCGTCGTCAGCCCGTCGGACAACACCACCTACTTCTACATGGAGGGCATGAACGCGCCCTCGAGCAACTACCTGGCGCGCGGCTACGAGGCGCGCGCGATCACGGTGGTGGACCGCAGCCTGAAGGAGGTCGAGCCCGGCGTCTACGCCGCGCAGGTCAAGCTGCCCGCGTCGGGCCGCTTCGACGTCGCCTTCCAGCTCGACTCGCCCAAGCTGCTGCACTGCTTCAGCGCCGAGGTCGACCGCGATCCGCAGCTGGCGCGCGAACGCCGGCCGGTGGCGGTGGAATACCTGATCGACGAGCGCACGGTGAGCAGCGGCCAGACGTTGGCGTTGCGCTTCCGCCTCGTCGAGCCGGGCAGCGGCGCGCCGCGGGCGGGACTGCGCGACGCGCGCGTGCAGTACTACCTGGCGCCCGGCCGCGGCCGCACCGAGGTGCCGGCGCGCGAGATCGGCGACGGTGTCTACGAGGCGCAGCTCAGGCTCGCCGAGGCCGGCGCCTACTATGTGCATGCCGGCTCGCCGTCGCTGAAGGCGCCGGCGAACGAACTGCCCTACCTGACGCTGCGCGCCGTGGCGCCGGCCAACCGCCACTGAGAGGAACGTCCATGCACCGACCGATCCGCCGCCGCACTGCCGTGCCCCGCCTGCTGCTGGCCCTCTGCGCGGCGCTGACCGGCATCGCGGCGGCGCACGAGATGCACCAGCACCACGAGGCGCCGCCGCCCGGCGCGGTGACGGTGCGCGGCCTGGACACCAAGCTGGTCGACCAGGACGGGCGCGCGCTGAACCTGCAGCGGGAGGTGATCGGCTCGCGCATCGTGGTGGTCGACTTCGTCTACACCACCTGCACCACGGTCTGCCCGCTGGCCTCGGCGATCTTCGCCGATCTGCAGACGCAGCTCGGCGAGCGCGTCGGCCGCGACGTCGTGCTGGTCACGATCACCGTCGACCCGGTGCGGGACACGCCGCAGAAGCTGAAGGCCTACGCGGCGAAGTTCGGCGCCGGCCCCGGCTGGAGCTGGATGACCGGCTCGCCGGTGGCGGTCAACGAGGTGCTCAAGGGCCTGGGCGCCTACACGCCGGACTTCACCCAGCACCCGCAGATGATGCTGGTGGGCGACGGCCGAAGCGGCGGCTGGACGCGCTTCTCGGGCCTGCCGGATCCGAAGAAGCTGGCCGAGCATGTGCGCCGCCTCGACCAGCAGCGCAGCGCGCGCGCCGGAGGCTGAGATGGCGACGCGCCGACATCTGTTCCTCGCGGCGGCCCTGGCCGCCTTCGCGGCGCTGCCGCTGGCGGCATCCGCCCAGGACGCCGCGGCGCGCGAGGCGAAAGCGCGCGGCTACTTCACCGACACCGTGCTGCAGGCGCAGGACGGCCGCTCGCTGCGCTTCTTCTCCGACGTGCTGAAGGACCGCGTGGTGCTGGTGAACTTCGTGTTCACCGAGTGCGGCGACTCCTGCCCGCTGATCACGCACAAGCTGCTGCAGGCGCGGCAACTGCTGGGCGCGCAGGCGAGCGAGGTGCGCTACGTCTCGGTCACCATCGACCCGGAGCGCGAAACGCCGCAGACCATGGCCGCCTTCGCGCGCAAGCACGGCGCCGTCGACCCGCAGTGGCTGTGGCTCAGCGGCACCAAGGCGAACATCGACCTGGTGACCAAGCGGCTCGGCGCCTACACCGATACGCGCGAGGAGCACTTCACCGGCCTGATCGTCGGCAACCTGCGCACCGACCGCTGGGTGAAGATCCGTCCCGACGCGCCGCCGGCGGTGATCGCCGAGCAATTGCGCCGCGTCGGCGAGCTCGACGCGCGGGTCGGTGCCGTCGCGCCCCGCGCACCCTGACCGATGACCGCCCGGGCGCGCCTGGGTCGCGGGCTCGCGCTGCTGGCGTGTGGTGCGCTGTCGCTGGCGGCCGCAGCCGTCGAGCTCACGGCGCAGGAACGCGCCGGGCAGCGCCTCTACCGCGAAGGCATGGGCGCCAGCGGCCACGAGGTGAGTGCGCGCGTTGGCGCCGTGAACATGCCGGTGCCCGGGCGCGTGGTGCCGTGCGCCAACTGCCATGGCCGCGACGGCCTGGGGCGCCCCGAGGGCGGCCTGCTGCCGCCGGTGATCACCTGGTCGGAGCTGACCAAGGCCTATGGCCACCGTCACGACAGCGGCCGCAGCCATCCGCCCTTCGACGAGCGCAGCCTGCTGCGCGCGGTGACGCAGGGCCTCGACCCGGCCGGCCAGGCGCTGGACCCCGGCATGCCGCGCTACGCGCTCGGCCGCGAGGACCAGGACAACCTGGTCGCCTACCTGAAGCGGCTGGAGCACGACCACGATCCGGGCGTCGCGGCCGGCGCGCTGCGCCTGGGCACGCTGCTGCCGCTGTCCGGACCGCAGGCCGACAGCGGCACGATGGCGCGGCGCGTGCTGGACGCCTACCTGGCCGACCTCAACGAAGGCGGCGGGCTGTACGGCCGCCGGCTCGAACTGGTGGCGGTCGACGCCGCCGCGCCGCGCGAGGAGCTCGCCAGGCGCTGGAACGAGATGCTGGCCGGCGGCGACGTGCTGGCGCTGCTCGCGCCGATGACGCCGGGTGCCGAAGCCGAACTGCTGCCGCTGGCGGAAGCGCAGCGCGTGCCGGTGGTCGGTCCGCTCGGGGCGGGCGCGGTGCCGGCCGAAGGCAACCCGCGCTACACCTTCTTCGTGCAGGCCGGCCTGCGCGAGCTGGTGCGCACGCTGGCCGTGTACGCCACGCAGGCGGCGCCCGGCGTGCCGCTGCTGCTGGTGGCACCCGACGATGCCGCCCACGAGCCGCTGGCCGCAGCGCTGCGGCAGCAATGCGAGCGCGTGCGCTGTGCCGCGCTGGCTGCGCACCGCCCGGCGAGCGGCCGCTTCGATGCCGAGGCGGCGCTGGCGGCGCTGGCGGCGAGCCGCGCCGGGGTGGTGGTCTTCCTCGCCGGCGAGGCCGAGCTCGAGGCCTTCCTGCGCGCTGCCGACGCGCGTGGCCGCCACCCGACCGTGCTGCTGCCCGGCGCGCTCGGCGCGCGCGCCGCGGTGCGCGCGCCGGCCGGCTTCGCGGGGCGCATCCTGCTCGCCTACCCGTCGGCGCCGGGCGAGGCGCTGCGTGCCGGCAGCCGCTTCGAGGCCTTCCGCACCCGGCACGCGCTGCCCTCCGCCGGGCTCGCCACGCAGGTGGCGGCCTACGCTGCCGCGGCGCTGCTCGCCGAGGGCGTGCGCCGCAGCGGCCGCGCGCTGGGCCGCGAGCGGCTGGTCGAGAGCCTGGAGGCGCTGCGCGACTTCCGCACCGACGCCGTGCCGCCGCTGAGCTACGGCCCGGACCGCCGCATCGGCGCGCTCGGCGGCCACATCGTCGCCGTCGACGCCGCCAGCGCCGGCGCCACCCGTTTCCGCACGGTCAGCGCATGGCAGCCGCTCGAGTGAACCGCCTCCGCCCGCTGCGCGGGCTGGGCGCCTGCGTGCTGGTGACGCTGGCGCTGCTGCCGGCGCTCAGCCCTGCGCAGGTGCAGGCCTACGGCGCGGCGGCACGTGTCAACGGCCAGCCGATCGGCAACGAGCAGCTGGAGCGCAGCTTCGAGGAGTACCTGCGCGAGCGGCAGATCAACATCGGCGCGCTGCGCAGTCCGCAGCGCGCGAAGACGCTCAAGCGCGAGGCGCTGGACCTGCTGATCGATCAGGAACTGCTGTGGCAGGAGGCGCAGCGCGGCGCCACGCTGGCGACGGACCAGGAGGTGCAGGCGGCGATCGAGAAGATCCGCGCCGGCTTCTCGTCGCCGGAGGCGTTCAGCGGGCGGCTGCGCGCCGAAGGCTACACGGACGAGTCCTACGCCGCGCACATGCGCCGGTTGCTTTCGGCGCGCAAGGTGCTGGAGGGGGCGTCGGCCGGCGTGTCGGTGGGCGAGCGCGAGATCCACGAGTTCTACCAGCGCCACGAGGCCGACTTCCTGCGCCCCGAGCAGCGCCGGCTGCGCCACCTCTACCTGCCCTTCACGGCGGAGATGGACGAGGCGGGCCGCGCCCAGGCGCGCGCCAGCATCGCCGCGCTGCGCGAGCGCGCCCGCGCCGATGGCGGCGACTTCGCGGCGCTGGCGCGCGAGCACTCGCGCGGCGCGTCGGCGGCCCAGGGCGGCGACATCGGCTTCGTGCAGCGCGAGGAGCTGGCGGCGCCGCTGGCCGAGGCGGCGTTCGCGCTCGCCGAGGGCGAGGTGTCCCAGGTGGTCGAGCTGCCCGACGGCCTGCACCTGCTGAAGGTCGAGCAGCGCATTGCCGCGCAGCGCGTGCCCGAGTCCGAGTCGCGCGAGCGCATCCGCACCCACCTGCTGGCCGTGCAGGGCCAGCAGGCGCGCGAGGCGCTGCTCGCGCGGCTGCGCGAACAGGCGCGCATCGAGGTGCTGGCGCCGCTGCCGGCGGTGGGCAAGGAGTCGGACGAAAGCTTCTCGCCGGCGAAGCGGGCGCGCAACGCCGGCGCCGCGCGCTGAAACAACAGGGCCCCGCCGCGGCGGGGCCCTGTCGTCCCAAGACGTCTGCAGGAAGCGCGTCGCTCAGAGCCCCATGATGCAGGACTGCACCTGGGTGATCGCGGTGCGGATCTGGCCATAGCCAGGGTCGATCAGCTTGGCCGAGCCGGCCCAGCCGTCCAGGCGAGAGATCAGCTTCGTGGTCGTGCTGCCCGCGTCGGCGACCTTGCCCTGTTCGAGCTTGGAGTCGATCGACGACAGCGTGTTGTAGACGCTGCACTCGTTCTGCGTCATCGGGCCCGCCTCGTACACCGTCATGCTGACCTTGGCGCGCGGGCCGGTCACGACCTTCACCGCGCAGTTGTCGACATCCTTGTTGCCGAGGAACGAGTCGCCGTTGTCCTCGGTCGCCGCCCAGGCGCCGGTGGTCGGTTCCAGCGGCTTCGCGAGCAGCGAATTGAAGCCGATCAGGTCACGGCAACTGGTCTGTGCCTGGACGCTGCCCACGGCGGCGGACAGGGCGACGAGCACGGCGGCGGCAGCGGCGGTGCGTTTCGAACGAGTTTCCATCGAACATTCCCTCCGGAGGATGCCGGCGATTTCGAGGTGCCGGCGGTGGTTGAGCCTGGACCCTGCTGCACCGCATACCCCCTACGGTGCACGATGTAAATGTGCGACTGGCACATATCTTCGTCCACTGCTCATCCCCGGGGGTACGGCCACGCATTCCCGGGGGGGTACTGGACTGGCCGTTCGACGAGGAACCGCGGCACGGGACGCGCAGCGCACCGCCTGCGCGCGCCGCTTCCGGGACGCGCAAAAACCAAGGGCCCCGCCGAAGCGGGGCCCTTGGTTCCCAACGACCGGAGCGTTCAGTCAGTCCGCGGAGGTCGGATGCGCATCGATCAGATGGTGTTGTCGACGCACTCCTTTGCGAGGGCGGCCGCTTCCATGATGCCGTCGGCGCTGACGAGCTTCGGCTTGGCGGCGCTGGCCAGTGTGTCCGCCTTGTCGTGGATGTCCTGCAGCTTGACGCTCGCGTCGGCCAGCTTCTTCGCGCGGACCTTTTGCGCCGCTTCGCTCAGCTTGCCGAGCATGCCGGTCCGGTCGCGTCCGTTCGTGAACTCGCCGGCGTAGATCTCCGCCTCCAGGTAGTCGAACTGCGCGCCGATGTAGGACACCACCGGCCCGCCCGACGTGGTGATGACGCATTGCTTCGCCAGCTTGTCGTCGCCGCCGTAACTGCCGGCCTGCGCCGACATCGCGGCGACCACGCCGATCGCGGCCAGAGCCGCCTTCATTGCCTTTGCCATTTCCGTATCTCTCCGATGACGCGCCGGGAGCCGGAAGGGTCCGGATCGGCGCAGATTGATGACCCAACTTCACCGCTCTGCATACGCTGCGGTGTATGCAGCGTGCCCAGTAAATGTGCGCCAAACACTTTGCCCCGTCCATCACCTGAACCCGGGGCCAGTCGGGTTTCGTGACTTCCTTCCAGTGGTGAAATGCCGCACCCGAACGAGTGCCTGGTAACAGGGTGTAGACGTCAGCGCGTAAGTGGGCTAGCGGGTTTCCAGCCCGCCGGCGGCGCCGGCGCGGTCTGCTCGCGCACCTGGAACACCCAGTCCGCGTGTCGCGCGGCGCCCTCGAAGTCGGCCTCGTCGGGGGCGAAGCCGGCCGTCTTCATCGGCGCGGCCTGCGACAGGCTGTGCACGCCGAGGATGCCGCCGTCGGCGGCAAGCACCAGGCCCCACTCGTCGCGACCGGTCACCGGGTCGACGGGGATGCGGCGCAGGTGCCGGCGCACGCCGGGCAGCCGCGGGTCGCGTAGCAGGTCTTCCAGCGCCGGCGGGAACTGCCGCTTGCCGCCCACCGGCAGGCGCCGGTAGGCGTCGATGGCGCGGCGCAGTTCGCGGCCGGCCTCGAGCAGCTCGCGCTCGCGCTCGCGGCGCTCGGCGGTCTGCCACAGCGTGCCCAGCGCCACGGCGCCGGTGGAGGTCACGACGACGAGCAGCAGCACCACGAAGTAGGTGAAGCCGCCTTCGCGGCGCGCGCGGCAGGGGCGCTCACCAGCTCGCATAGGCCGTGCCGTCGCGGGCCGCGCCGGCCGCGCCGCTCTTCACGTCGTAGACCGAGCCCAGGTCACGGTCCGCCGGCGGCTCGATCACCCAGGTCTCGCTGCTCTCGGTGAGCGGATCGGCGGGCACGCGCCGTATGTAGCGCTGCGCGACCAGCTCCTCCAGCGAGGCGGGGTAGCGGCCGGTGTCGGCGAAGTGCTTGTCGATGGCATCGCGCATCACCGCGAGGTCCTGGCGCAGCGCGGCCTCGCGCGCCAGGTCGACGCTGCGGAAGTAGCGCGGCGCCGCGATCGACAGCAGCAGGCTGACCACCGCCATCACGACGAGCAGCTCGATGAGGGTGAAGCCGCGGCGGCGGCACGCGCTGCGCATCACCACTCCCGGTAGGGCCGGCCGTTGAGGCCCTGGCCCGGCGCGAGCGAATAGACGTCGTAGACGTCGCGGCCCTCGCTGGGCGCATCGTGCGGGCTGTCGTAGCTGCGCAGGCCCCAGGTGAGCTCGGCGGGCAGCGCCGCGTCGCGCACGAGCGGATCGCGCGGCAGGCGGCGCAGGAAATGGATGCGCCGCCGCTCCGCGCTGCGCGCGTCGTCGACGCCCTCGACCAGCACCTGCAGCGTCGGCGGGTAGCCCGACGCATCGGCCTGGCGGTCGATGCGGCCTTCGTCGCCGGCGCGCTTGTAGGCGTCGATCGCCTGGCGGATCTCGCGCAGCGCGGCACGCAGCTCCTGCTCCTGGCTGCGCCGCGCCGCGAGCTCGGCCACCGGCAGGGCCATGGTCGCGAGCAGCGAGACGATGGCCACCGTGACCAGCAGCTCGATCAGTGTGAAGCCGCGCGCAGCCACGGCCGGCCGCCTCATCGCGCCACCGCGAGCTGGTGCGGCGGCGACGGCTGCGTGCCGAGCATGCGGTTGCCCGGCCCGACCGGCGACACCGCCACCGCCTGCACCTGCGTGGAGGCCTGGCTGTCGAGCACCTTGAAGGTGACGGCCATCAGGTCGCCCTCGCCGGACGCGCCGCCGCCGACGCGCGCGAAGCGCGCCCTCAGCACCCCGGCCTGCGTGTCGACGCGGTGGTTCACCGCCGTGGGCGCGCCTCCGCCCTTCATGAAGCTGCCCTCGGCGAAGCGCACGAAGGCGAGCGAGGCGGGGTCGTAGGTGACCTGCACGGCGGCGCCGGCCAGCGGCTGCGCGGTGCGCGCGTTGAGCACCAGGGTGATCTCCTCGCCGACGCGGCCCTGCGCCGGCCCCGACCAGGCGAGCGACACGCCTTCGGCCGGGGCGGCCGCCGCCGGCGACCGCGCGGCCGCGCCGGACGGCGCGGAGGCCCCCGGCAGCGCCGGGGCTGCCGCGCCGACGCCGGACAGCGTGCGCGCGAACAGCGGCGCGCTGCGCAGCGCGCCTTCGGTGCCCGACCAGAACTCGGTGAGCTGCGCCTCGACGTGACGCACGTTGCGCACCAGCCGCGGCGTGATGGCGAGCACGATCTCGGTCTTCTGCTTGTCGGTCTGGTGGCTGCCGAACAGGTGGCTGAGCACCGGCATCTCGCCGATGCCGGGCACGCGGTTGGCCGAGCGGCGCTCGTCGTCGCGGATCAGGCCCATCAGCACCTGCGTCTCGCCGTCCTGCAGGCGCAGCACGGTGTTGGCATTGCGCGTGCCGACGCGGTAGGCGACGCTGCCGTTCGCCGTGGTGGTCTTCTCGCCCAGCGTGCTGACCTCGAGCGCGACCTTGATGTCGACGTCGTCGTCGAGGTGCACGTTGGGCTCGACCTCCAGCTTGAGGCCGACGTCGAGGTAGGTGATGGTCTCGGCGCTGAGCACGTTGCCGGTGGCCACCGTGGTCTGGCCGGAGATCACCGGCACGCGGTCGCCGATCTGGATGCGCGCCTTCTCGCGGTTCTTCACGCGGATGCGCGGGCTGGCGAGGATGTTGCTGTCGCCGTCGGTGGCCTTCAGGTTGAGGGTCGCCGTCGGGCTGTTCACCGCGATGCGGCTCGAGTTGATGCCGCGCAGGTCCCTGAGCACGAACGGCGTGCCGGTGATGTCGACGACGCCGAAGCCGAACTGGTCGGTCCACTTGACGCCCAGCTCGGACAGCCGCGAGTGCGTCACCTCGAGCACCTCGACCTCGAGCACCACCTCGGGCTCGGCCAGGTCGTGCGCGGCGATCAGCTTCTCGGCCAGGCGGATCGCCTCCGGCGTGTCGCGCATGACCAGCAGGTTGAGCTTCTCGTCGATGAAGACGTCCTTCGTCTTGAGCATCGTCTTGACGAGGTTGAGCGTCTGCTTCGCGTCGGCGTTCTCCAGGTAGAAGTTGCGGATCATCAGCTCCTGGTACTCGCGCAGCTTCTGCGCCGTCGCCGGGTAGACCAGGATGGTGTTCTCCGAGACGACCTTCTTCTCGAGCTGGTTGGTCATCAGCAGCAGGTCGATGGCGTCCTCGACCGAGACCTGGTTGGCGTAGATGGTGGTCTTGGCGTCGCTCTTCACGTCCTTGTCGAACACGAAGTTGATGCCGGTCGAGCGCGACAGCGCGCTGATCGCGCTGCGCAGGCTGGCGTCGCGGAACTCCAGCGTGACCGGCTTCTGCTGGCGCGCCTTCAGCGCCGGGCCGGCGAGCGTCTCGCGCTGGCGCTGCTCCTCGAGCTGGCGTATCAGTGTGCGGGCCTCGCGCTGCGCCGGGTTCTCGCGCAGCACGGCGCGGGCAAGCGCCAGGGCGCCGTCGCGGTCGCCGGCGGCGAGCAGCCCTTGCGCCTGGCGTGCCAGGTCGACATGGCGCCGCTGCGCCGCCACCGCCTCCAGCCCGGCGCGCGCACGCGGATGGTCGGGCTGCAGCTTGACCACGCGCTCGAACTGCGCCTGCGCCTCGTCGATCTGTCCGGCGGCGAGATGGCCCTGCGCGATGGCGAGCAGGCGGCCGATCACCTGCTCCTGCCGGCCGAGCCACTCGGCGCGCAGCGCGACATTGCCCGGCCGCTCGCGCGACGCTTCGGCAAGCGTCGCCAGGCCTTCCTCGTAGCGCCCCTGGTCGAGCAGTGCGAGCGCCTGCTGGCGGCGCGTGTCGGTGGCGCAGCCGGCCAGCAGCGAGAGCGCGAGGGCCAGGGCCAGCGTGGTGTGCGAGCGAAGGTGCATCGGCATTCAGTCCCGGAAGCGGATCGTCTGCCGCGTGTCCAGCGGCAGGTAGAGGAACTCCAGCTCGTTGCCGCGCGGCCCGACGAGCTGGTACTCGGTGCCGATCGCCGCGCCCGCCCGCAGCGTCAGCACCTGCGCGCCGTGCTCGAGGTAGTAGACCGGCTCCTGCCCCTCCTCGGCGAGCGTGCCGACGTAGACGAAGGGCAGCGGTGGCGCGGTCGGCTCGGGTGGGGCCGCCGGCGGCGGCGGAGGCGGTGGCGGCGGCGCCGGCGGAGGCGGCGGCTGCCACGAGTGGCCGGCGAACAGGTCGGCGGACGGCGGCGCCACCGGGGCCACCGGCTCCGGACGGCGCAGCAGGTCGAGCGACAGGTGGGCCGGGGCGGACGCCGTCTCCGTCTGGCGCGGCGCGGCGACGGGCGGTGAAGGCGCTTCGGGAACCGCCACGGCCGGGGCGTCGCCGGCGGCACCGTCGCCTTCGCCCAGCACCACGCCGGCCGTGGCGGCCAGCACCACGCCGGCCGCGGCGATCCAGTGGCTGCGCAGCGGCGCCCTCACGTGCCCGCCTCCGGCAGGAAGAGCGTCAGGTGCACCTGCGCGTCGACCTCCTGTTCGTCGATGCGCCGGCGTTCGAACGAGACCTGGTCCAGTGCCGCGTTGGGCAGCGTCTGCAGCGCGGCCGAGACGAAGGTGCGCAGCGCGGGGTAGCTGCCGCGCACCGGCAGCACGATCTGGTAGCGGCGCAGCCGGCCGTCGCGTTCGTGCAGCAGGCGGTACTCGCCCTGGCGCAGCGTGATGCCGGTGGCGCGCGCGACCACGTGCAGCCGGGCGAGGTGGTCGGGCAGGCTGCCGCGGTCGACATGCCGGTAGAAGGACTGCAGCTCGCGCGCCGCGGTCTCGGTGGCGCTGTCGCCGCGGCTCGGCGCCACGGCGAGGCGCACGGTGTCGGCGTCCAGCACGTCGGCGCGTGCCTGCAGCGGCGGCAGCACGGCCAGCTGCAGCGCCGCGGCCAGGCCGAGCAGCGCCAGCGCCAGCGTCGCCAGCCAGACTTCGGCGTACTGCCGCAGCAGCCAGGCCAGGCGCGTCATGGCTGCACCTTCCAGCTCGCCGCGATGGTGAAGTTCAGCGGCCGGCGCGGGTCGTCGACGCGCATCTCGTGACGCACCAGGTGCACGTCGGTCAGCGGTCCCGGCTCGCTGAGCCGAGCGACATAGGTCAGCACGGCCAGGAAATCGAGCGCCTCGCCGGTGATCGACAGCTCGCGCTTGCGCACGTCGGGCTCGATGGCGAGCAGGGCCACCCGCTCGTAGGCCGCCGACTCGACGGTGCGGAACAGATCGTCCCAGGGCAGGGCGAGCCGCTGCACCACCTGCTCGGCGGTGCGCAGCTCGCGGACCAGCGCCGGGTCCAGGCGTGCCTGCGCTGCCGCCGCCAGGCGTCCGGGGCGCAAGGGTTGCGCGGCCTGATCGATGCGGTCGCGCAGCTCGGCGGCGCGCGACAGGCCGTCCAGCGACAGCACCACGCCGACGAGCAGCAGCAGCCACACCGCCAGGCGCACGCGCCGGCGCGGGAGCAGGTCGAGGTCGAGCGGCTTCATGTGGCGTGGGCGAAGAGGGCCAGCGCCGGGTCGGCGCGGCGCGCGGCCGGCGGGCGCAGCGCGCGGTAGGCCTGGCCGTCGCGCAGCGGCTCGGCGCGGCCCGAGGCGTCGAACAGGTACACCGGCATGTCGGCGGCGAGGCCGTGCACGGCGATCTGGCGTTCCACCAGCGCCTCGTTCCAGCCGCTGCCGACGCGGCTGACCTGCACCGCGTTCCAGTGCCCGCCGCGCACCACGGCGCAGCCCAGGCAGCCGGGCTCCAGCACCAGCAGGCAGGCGTCGCCGGCGAGTTCGCGGCGGAACTGGTTGAACGCCGGCATCAGCATCGGCTGCACCGCGTCGAGGCGCAGCGACGCGCCTTCGGCCGCGCCATGCAGCGCGGCGATGAGTTCCCGGTCCACCGCGCAGACCAGCGCGGGTGCGCCGAAGGCACAGGGCGCGAGCTTCACGTGCCAGCCTTCGGCGATCTCGCCGTAGGTCTCGCGCAGCAGGTGGCGCGCCAGCGCCTCGCGTTCGGCCGTGCCGGTCATGCCGTCGTGCCACGGCAGCACGAGGTAGCGCACGAAGTGGTTGGACAGCACCACGCGCAGGCCGCCGCGCCGCGCGCTGCGTCCGCCGAGCCACTCGCGCAGGCTGGCCAGGGCCGGCGCCCAGCGCGGCCCCGACGTCGACGGGCTGCACGGCAGCGAGGCGCGCTCGGCCGGCTGCGCCGACCAGCCGGGGGCCCACACGGCGGCGTTCAAGCCGGTCGGCGACAGGGCGGCATACAGGCGGTCAGACCAGCGCAGTGACACGATTGATCTCCTGCAGGGTGGTAACGCCCTGGCGCACCAGGTCGACGGCGGCTTCGCGCATCAGCCGCGTGCCGCGGCCGAGCGCGAGCTGGCGGATCGCGCGCACCGACTCGCGGCGGGCGATCAGCTCGCGCATCTCCTCGTCGAGCACGAGCAGCTCGGCCACCGCACGCCGGCCGCGGTAGCCCGAGCCGCGGCAATGGCCGCAGCCCAGGCCCTGGCGGAAGCGGAAGCCGCGCACCGCCGACGGGTCCAGCCCCGAGGCGAGCAGCAGCTCGCGTGGCGGCTTCTTGCGCTGCGCGCAGTGCTCGCAGACCATGCGCACCAGTCGCTGCGCGACGATGCCGTTGGTCGCGGCGGCGAAGCTGAACGAGTCCACGCCCATCGTGCCGATGCGGCCGATGACGTCGAACACGCTGTTCGCATGCACGGTGGTGAGCACCAGGTGGCCGGTCAGCGCGGCCTGCACGGCGATCTGCGCGGTCTCGGCGTCGCGCACCTCGCCGACGAGGATCTTGTCGGGGTCGTGGCGCAGGATCGAGCGCAGACCGCGGGCGAAGGTCAGGCCCTTCTTCTCGTTGACCGGGATCTGCAGCACGCCCGGAAGCTGGTACTCCACCGGGTCCTCGATGGTGATGATCTTGTCCTGGCCGAGGTTGATCTCGGTGACGGCGGCGTACAGCGTGGTGGTCTTGCCGCTGCCCGTCGGGCCGGTGACCAGCAGCATGCCGTAGGGCATCGCCGAGAGCGCGCGGATGCTGCGCATCACGTCGGCGTCCAGGCCGAGCAGGTCCAGCCGCAGCCCGCGCACCTGGTCGGCCAGCGAGCGCTTGTCGAGCACGCGCAGCACCGCGTCCTCGCCGTGGATGCTGGGCATCACCGAGACGCGGAAGTCGACCGGGCGGTCCTGGAACGAGAGCTGGAAGCGCCCGTCCTGCGGGATGCGTCGCTCGGCGATGTCGAGCTCGCTCATCACCTTGATGCGCGACAGCACCTGGTCGGCCAGCTCGGCGCCGCGCGGACGAGCCGCGGGGGTGAGCACGCCGTCGAGCCGGTACTTGATGACCAGGCCCTCCGGATCGGTCTCGAAGTGGATGTCGCTGGCGCCCGACTTGAGGGCGTCGTAGAGCGTCGAGTGCACCAGCCGCACGACCGGGCTCTCGTCGTCGTTGATGGACGCCAGCGAGAGCTGCGCCAGGCCTGCGGCGCGATGCGCCTCGTCGCCGCCTTCGGACAGCGCCTCGACGCCGTCGAGTGCGCGCGTCAGGTCCTCCTGGCGGCGCAGGTAGGCGGCGATCGCCTTGGGGTGCGCCAGCCACCAGGTCCAGGGCTCGCGCACGCGCTCCTCGATCGCGGCCATCGTGTCCACCGCGAAGGGGTCGCCGATCACGATGGCGAGGTCGCCGCCCGCCAGGCGCACCGGCACGCAGCCGCGCTGCGCGGCCTCGGGCAGCGGCAGTTCGTCGAAGTCCGGGCTCAGGTCGCGCAGTTCCTGCATGCCGAGCACCGGGTAGGACAGCGACTGGCCGAGCACGCGCACGAAGGCGTCCTCGTCCAGCGCCGCCTGTTCCTCGAGCACCTCGAGCAGGCTGCGCCCGCTGCGGGCGGCCTCGTCCCGGCCGCGCGCGAAATCTGCCGGCTGGAGCGGGGGAAGGGACGATGTGAGTACAACAGGATTCATGAACCCGCCACCAATGCACGGAAGCCTCCCATGCGGAGGTCCTTGGTCCACTGTAGCGAGAACGGGGCCTCGCGCCGGCTCGTGCGGCAAAACGCCGCGGCTGCGGCGGAGGCGGCCCCCGCCCTGCGGGGGTGGACGCGCGCAGGCGCGCGCCGGCGGCGCCCTGGGGCGCCGGCCGCGGCGCGCGTCGGGCCGCGTGCGTCAGGCTGCCAGGGCCAGCGGCACCTCCGCCGGCACCTCCGGCGCAGCGCGTCCGATCGGCTGGTAGTCGAAGCCGGCCTCGCGCATCATCGCCGGGTCGAACAGGTTGCGCCCGTCGACGACGACGGGCTGGCGCATCAGCGCGGCCATGCGCTCAAGGTCAGGGCTGCGGTAGGCCTTCCACTCGGTCACCACGAGCAGTGCGTCGACCCCCTCGAGCGCCTGCATCGGCGTGTCGGCGAAGGCCAGCGCCGGCAGGTCGGCGAACACCTTGCGCGCCGCCGGCATGGCCTGCGGGTCGTGCGCGGTGATGCGCGCGCCGCGTTTGGCCAGCTCGGCCACGAGCACGCGGCTGGGCGCCTCGCGCAGGTCGTCGGTGTCGGGCTTGAACGCCAGCCCCCAGAGCGCGAAGTGGCGGCCCGTGAGGTCCTCGCCGAAGCGCTGCACGATGCGCTCGACGAGCACGCGCTTCTGCCGCTCGTTGGCGCGCTCCACCGCGCCGAGCACGTGCAGCGGCTCGCCGACCTCGGCGGCGCTGTGCACCAGCGCCTTCACGTCCTTGGGGAAGCAGGAGCCGCCGTAGCCGCAGCCGGCATAGAGGAACTGCGCGCCGATGCGCGGGTCGCTGCCGATGCCGCGGCGCACCTGCTCGATGTCGGCGCCGAGCTTCTCGGCCAGCAGCGCCATCTCGTTCATGAAGCTGATGCGCGTGGCCAGCATCGCGTTGGCGGCGTACTTGGTCAGCTCGGCCGAGCGCAGGTCCATCAGGATCAGCTTGTCGCGCTGGCGCTGGAAGGGCGCGTACAGCGCCTGCATCAGGTAGCGGGCACGCAGGTCGTCGGCGCCGACGATGATGCGGTCCGGGCGCATGAAGTCCTCCACCGCCGCCCCCTCCTTGAGGAACTCGGGATTGGAGACCACGCTGAAGGGCACGCTCACGCCGCGTGCCGCCTGCGCCGCGCCGATCGCCTCGCGCACCGCGTCGGCGGTGCCCACCGGCACGGTGCTCTTGTCGATGACGCACTTGTAGTCGGTCATGTGCTCGCCGATCGCGCAGGCGGCGGCCAGCACGTGCCGCATGTCGGCGGCGCCGTCCTCGTCGGGAGGCGTGCCCACGGCGATGAACTGCAGGGTGCCGAAGCGCACGCCCTCGCGCACGTCGGTGCCGAAGTGCAGCCGGCCCTGGGCGACGTTGCGCATCACGATCTCTTTCAGACCCGGCTCGAAGATCGGGATCTCGCCCTGCGCCAGGCGCGCGATCTTCTCGGCGTCGACGTCGATGCACAGCACGTCGTTGCCCATCTCGGCAAAGCAGGCACCAGTCACCAGGCCCACGTAGCCTGTTCCCACGACGGTCAGTTTCATGGTTTCTCCTTCGGGTCAGAAGTTCAGCGCGGCGCCCAGCTCGATGGCGTGGGCGGGGTCGCGCTGGTCGTCGGCAAAAGCGGCGCCGGGCAGGAAGCGCGAGCCGCGCAGGGTCAGCTCGAGGTGCTTCCACTCGCGCACGGCGATCAGCAGGTCGACTTCGCGGCCGATGTCGCCGTTGCCGCCCAGCGGATCGACGGACAGGCGCGCGCCGGCGATGGTGTTGCGCGGCACCGGCTGCCGGTAGCGGTAGCCGACCAGTTCGACCGAGCTGTTGCCGAGCACGCGGATGCCCAGCGCCAGCGTGCGCACCTCGAGGTTGGAGAGTTCGGGCCGCAGCAGCTCGCCATAGACGCGCAGCCGCTTCACGCCGCCCAGGCGCGCCTTGTTCTCCTGCAGGCCGGTCTGGCGGAAATTGGCGTCCAGCGTGGCGCCGAGTTCGCCGCCCGAGCCGCGCGCGTACGCCGCGGCGATCGACGGCCGCAGCGGCCAGGGCAGGATCAGCAGCGCGCCGCCGTCCAGCGCGTGGCCGCGCACGCGCCGCCTGGCGGTGGCGCCGGCGAGGTAGCTGCCGTCGGCCTGCTCGTCGAACGCGGTGAGCGCCTCGTGGCCGCGCAGCATCGCCAGGTCGGCCCAGTAGCCCAGCCGCAGGCCGTTGTCGGCGCGGAACTGGCCGCTCGCGCGCAGGCCCAGCCAGCGCGCCCTCAGGTCGCTCGGGTCGGTGGCCTCCTCGTCGATGGCGATGCGGCCCGGCGCAGGGCTCGACGAGCCGTCGTGCTGCAGCAGCCAGAACAGCTCGAGCGCGTGGCGCTGCGCCGGCCGCCAGCTGGCCTGGCCGAACCAGCGCGTCACGCCGCGCGCGCTCGGCGCGAGGCTGCGCTCGCTGGAGGACACGCGCATCAGCTCGCGCGCCAGGCCGCTCTCCAGTCGCCATCCCTCGCCGGCGCCGACCGCGCGCAGCGCGTCGAGGTCTTCGTCCCACCACCAGGCGCGGCGGTCGATCAGCGCCACGCGGCCGGCCTGCAGCGACCAGGGCGAGCCGCCGACGCGGTCGAACCGCACCCAGGTCTGGCCGCGCTCGAGCGAGCTTGCCCGCGTGGATCCGCTGCCCTCGGTGCGGCGTCTCTCGTGCAGGCCGACGGCCTGCACGAAGACCTCGCGGTCGGGCGCCGGGAAGCCGCGCGCCTCGAGCTTGACCTCGTGCTCGCGCACGCGGCGGTCGCGCGCGCGGGCCCGTTGCAGGTCGAAGTTGCGGCGCTGCTCGTCGCTGTACTCCCAGCTGCCGCCGAGCTGGACGGGCCAGCCGAAGAGCTCCACCGTGAAGGGTTGTTCCGGGCGGCGCTCGTCGACGCGCTGGCCCTCGCGCAGGGTGGGCACGGGCGCGGGCGCCGCCTGCGCGTCCTTCGCCTCCTTGGCGGTGTTCGGCAGCGGCGGGTCGAAGAACAGCTCGAGCACGCGCTGGCGTTCGGTGCCGGTCTCGGCCCGCGCCGGCAGGGCGGCCGCGCAGACGAGCGCCACGGCGGCCAGCAGGAGGATGCGGTGTTGCGCGCCCACGGGACCCCCTTGCGCGCTCATGGCGTCCGCTCGACGGCGCGCGCCGTCGTCGGCAGCAGATCGGCCATCGGCTGCCAGCGCACCGCGCCGTGCCGCGCGATGCGCGCGAGCCAGCCGGCGAGCAGCGCGACCTCGTCGCCATCCATCTCGGCGTGGTGCAGCATCAGGCCGAACGGTGCGCCATCGCCGGCGCGTGCGCGCAGCGCCTCGGCGATGGCGTGCGCCGCCGCGGCCGGGCCGCCCTCGCGCATGCGGCGGCTCCAGTCGACGTCCACCGCGATCTCGGGCAGCGCGTCCTGCTGCGGCGCGCCGCGGTCGCGCGACAGCGCGGCGAAGCCGAGCTCGGCGAGCACCGCCGGCGTGTGCACGGCGCAGCGGTTCCACGGCGGCGTGAACAGCGGCTGCGCACGCCCGCCGAGCAGGTGCTGCAGCAGCAGCCAGGCGGCGCGGATGTCGCTGCGTTGCACGGCGGCCGTGCGCGCGGCGCCGAACTCGCACTTGCGCCCCTCGGCCTGGTGGTTGGCGTGGGTGGCGCCGTGCTGGTGCACGGCGACGCGCCGCGGCGCGGCGTCGATGCGCGCCCGCAACTCCGCCGCCAGCGGGTCGCTCAGCGCCAGCGGGATGGCCGCGAGGTCGATCGCCGTGCCGGCGCGATCGACGGCGTCGAGCAGCGCCAGCAGGCGCGCATCGTGCCAGCCGGCGTCGTCGTCGCGGACGAAGGCGTCGAGCGGCGCGGGCAGCGCGTCGAGTGCCTCGAGCACCGGGCTCAGCGGGTCGCCCATGCGACCTCCCGCGTGACCTGGCTGCGCTCGAGCCGGTCGGCCAGCCAGTCGGCGCTGCGCGCCGCGCCGTCCAGCGTCAGCGCTGCCGGCCGGGGCGCGAAGCGGAGCAGCGACTCGATCGCGCGGGCCAGCGCTTGCGGCTGCAGCGCACCGGCGGGCAGGCATTGCAGCGCGCCGAGCGCGGCGAGCTTTTCGGCGCGGCCGCGCTGCTCGTTCTCGGTGGCCGTCTCGTAGGGCGCGACGAGTGCCGGCACGCCGGAGACGACGAGGTCGAGCGCGGTGTTGTAGCCGCACTGGCTGAGCGAAGCGCGCGCGCGGCGCATCTCCTCGACCATGTCGCCGACATGGCGCAGCAACTGCACGCCGGGCAGCGCGGCCGCCTCGGATTGCAGCGCGCGCCACTGCGGCTCGGGCAGGAAGGGGCCGGCGACGAGGCGCATCGGCAGCGGCTGCGACAGGTGCTCGCGCGCCGCCAGCGCGGTGCGCAGCAGTGCTTCGCCGACGATGCCGCCGCCGGCCGAGACGAGCAGGTGGTCGCCGCGCGGCACCGCGCCCGCGCGCTCGCGCGCCGGCACCACGTAACCGCTGTGGAACACCGGCGTGCGCATCGGCCGCGCCGGGTGGAAGCTGTCCTGCAGGCGTGCGAAGGCGGCGTCGGCGTGCACGATCACCGCGTCGAAGTAGCGGTCCGCCAGCCAGCGGGCGCGGTCGTCGTGGTGCTGCTGGTCGGGTCGCGCGTCGACCAGGATGTCGCGCAGGCTGCAGGCCACCAGCGCCGGCGCGCCCGCCTGGCGCCGGGCCGCGCGGATCATCGGCAGGATCTCGCCGGCGAACTTCTTGCGGCCGAAGGGAAACAGTTCGACCAGCAGCACCGCCGGCCGCGTCACGCGGACCGCCTCGTCGATCAGGTGGCGGCGCTCGGCGCGGGCGCGGGCCACGTCCAGCGTGGCGTCGCGGCTGATCACGGTGTGGCCGTCGTCCATGCCCAGCGGCGGCAGGTCGATGCGCTCGATCGCCTGCGGCACCGGCACTCCCGGCGGCAGCCGCCCGCCGTTGAGGAAGACGACGCGGAAGCGCCGCGACAGTGCCTGCGCCAGTGCGAAGCTGCGCGTCAGGTGGCCGATGCCCAGCGAGTGCTGGCAGTAGAACAGCAGGGTGGGCAGGATCTGGTCAGGCATGGCGTCGCTCCACCAGGGCGAGGTAGGCGCCGCGCTGGCGCAGCAGCGCGGCGTGCGTGCCCTGCTCGACGACGCGGCCGTCCTTCAGCACGAGCACGCGGTCGTAGGCCGGCATGTCCGCGAGGTCGTGCGCGATGACGATCAGCGTGCGGCCGCGGTGCACGCGCGCCACCGCCTCGTGGATGAGCCGCGCCGAGGTGGCATCGACGGCGGCGGTGGGCTCGTCCATCGCCAGGATGGCCGGCTCCTTGACCAGTGCGCGGGCCAGGCACAGTCGCGCGCGCTGCCCGCCGGACAGCGTGGCGCCGCGTTCGCCCAGTTCGGTGTCGTAGCCCTGCGGCAGGTCGACGACGAACTCGTGCGCGCGCGCGGCGCGCGCCGCCGCCTCGATCGCCTCGGGCGGCGCGTCGGGACGCCCGTAGGCGATGTTCTCGCGCACCGACACGCCGAACAGCATGTGCTCCTGCAGCACGATGCCGATCTCGCGGCGCAGGCTGTCGCGGCGGTAGCGTCGGATGTCGATGCCGTCGATCAGGATGCGGCCGCGGCTCGGCTCGTACAGGCGCAGCAGCAGGTTGACCAGCGTCGACTTGCCGGCGCCCGAGGGGCCGACCAGCGCGACGCGTTCGCCCGCGGCGATGCGCAGGTTCAGGCCGTCGAGCACCGGCCGCCCGTCCGCGTAGCCGAAGCACACGTCCTCGAAGACGATCTCGCCGGCCGGCCGCGACAGCTCCAGCGCGTCGGGTGCGTCGGCGATGTCGGGCTCCAGGTCGAGCAGCTCGGCGACGCGCTGCGCGCTCACGCCGGCGCGCGAGAACTTCGCCGCCAGCCGACCGAGGTCGCGCACCGGCTTGTACAGGGCGGTGACGTAGCTGACGAAGATGAGCAGCTCGCCCGGCGTGAGCCGCCCGGCGAGCACCTCGCGGGCACCGAGCAGCACGGTGATCGCCGTGCCGGCGGCGCTGACCACGGCGATCGCCTTGACGATGGCGCCGGCGCTGCGCGTGCTGCGCATGCCGCTGGCGTAGTTGGCCTCGATCTCGCGGCGGAAGCGGTCCTCCTCGAAACCCTGGCGGCCGAAGGCCTGCACCAGCGCGATCGAGCTGAGCACCTCGTTCAGCCGCGAGGTCATGCGACCCTCGTGCCTGCGCTGCTCGCGCACGGTGGCCTTGACGCGGCGGTTGAGCCAGAAAATCACGCCCAGCAGCGGCGGCAGCGTGGCCGCCACCGCCAGCGCAAGCCGCCAGTTCAGCATGAACATCACCGCCAGCATCGCCACCAGCGTGAGCGCATGCCGCACCAGCGTCAGCGCCCAGTCCGCGAACATGTCGCGCAGCAGGTTGGTGTCGCCGGCCACCTTGGTGATCAACTCGCCGCTGCGGCTGTCGCGGTGGTAGGCGAGCGACAGGCGCTGCAGCTGCGCGAACAGCGCGACGCGCAGCCGCCAGGTGATGCGGTGACCGACCTGGGCGCTGTGGTACAGGTGCAGGTAGGACATCGCGCCGGCGAGCATCGCGATCGCCGCGATGGCGCCGGCCGCGGCGAGCAGCGCCGGCCAGGGGCCGAGCGCGAGCAGCGGCTGCAGCGGCGCGAGCGCGGCCGGCAGCGCGTGGCCGAGCAGGATGTGGTCGAAGATGATCTTCAGCGGCCACGGCGCCAGCACCTCGGCCAGCACGGCGCCGGCCAGGCCCAGCGCGGCCAGGACGAGCGCGGCGCGCTGCTCGCGCAGGCACTCGCGCACCAGGGCACGCAGCCGCGCGCCGGGTCGCGGCGACGACGGGCTCACCACGAGGTCTCCTCGAAGCCGTGCGCGCACAGCGCTTCGGCGCGCGCCAGGCGGTTCGCCAGCACGTCGCGCCAGCCCTCGACCTGGAAGACGAAGGCGCGGCTGGCCTGCAGCAGCACCTGCACCGCCAGGTGCCACTGCAGCCGGCGGCGGCCGAAGCGCTCGGGCGCCTCCTGCGCATAGGCGGCGATCAGCAGCGCCCCGACGTCGGCGGTGGCGCTGGCGTCGGGCAGCCGCGTGACGAAGGCGGCGAGGTCCTCCATCGGGTCGCCGAGCGCGAACTCGTCGAAGTCGTGCAGGACGATGCGTTCGCCGTCCACGCCCACCTGCCCGGCGTGGAAGTCGCCGTGGATCAGGCCATTGACGGGCTGCGGCAGGGTGAGCGCGGCGCGCTCGATCGCGTCGGCGACGCGCGCCGCGCGGTCGGCCAGCGCGGGCAGCGCGCGGCCGATCTTGCGCTGGCGGCGGCGCACCTCGCCGAGCCAGTGTGCCTGGTCGTGCACTGCGTCGGCATGCAGCGGCGCGGCGTGCAGGGCCGCCATCGCGCGTGCCAGTCGGCCCGGCAGGGTGCGCGGCCAGGGCAGCGCCAGCATCGAGGCCAGCGGCACGCCGGGCGCGCAGGCCTGCCAGACGCAGCGCGTGTGGGCGTGCCAGGCCAGCGGCCGCGCGACGGCGGGGGCCTGCGCGTCGCCTTGCGCCACCGACCAGAAGTGCTGGAAGCGCGCGTGGATGCGTGCCCCCCGATCGTCGCTGAAGGTCTTCGCGTACAGCGTCGCGTCGCCCTGCTGGTAGCGCAGCGTGGCGCGCTGCTCCGGCTCCCAGCGCAGCACCTCCACCTCGGCCGGCGCATCGCCGTGCCAGGCGAGCGCCCGGGGCGCGTCGAGCAACTCGCCCAGCTGCGGCAGCCCGGGGTCGTCGGGCCAGCGCCACAGCAGCATGTCCAGCGGCGGCACGGCGATTGCGCGCGTGCCCTGTCCGGCCTGCAGGCTGGCGCCGTCGCGCCAGGTCTTCGCGTAGTAGCGCTGCGTGCTGCCGTCATGCAGCACGAGATCGTAGACCGCCGTCAGCGGATGCGGATGCCGCCGCCGTGACGCGCTGCGGCGCACCTTGCCGATGCGCAGCTCGGCGATGCGCGGCGCGTCCGGCAGCCAGGCAGCGAGCAGTCCGCGCATCGCGACCGGGTCCAGACAGGTGTCGATCGTGCCGTTCACGCCAGCTCCTCCAGCGTGGCCCCGGCCAGCTCGGCGGCGAGCTCGACCAGGCGCGGCGCGATCGCGAAGCGGCCCGGCTTGAGGTTGACCACGCAGCGCCAGGCGCGCTGGGTGAGCAGGCTCCAGGCCGTGGCCCAGGCCAGCGCGGGCGCCGCCGGCAGCCTGCCGCCGCTGCGCGCGTAGCCGGCGAGCAGCGCGTCCCACGCGGCGGCGTCGCGGCGCGCCGCGGCGCCGTCGAGCACGGCGCGGTAGATGCCCTCGGCGCACCAGCTGCCCAGCTCGAGCAGCGCCGGTCCGCGGCACGCGCCGTCGAGGTCGATCAGCGCCAGCCGGTCGCCATCGACCAGCACGTTGCGCGGGTGCAGGTCGCCGTGCAGCGTGGCCGCCGGCGCGCCGGCGTGCCGCCGGAGTCCGGCACCGAGGCGGGCGGTGGCGAGGCGCAGCTGGCGCCGCGCACCGGGAAGGCTCTCGGCGAGCACGGCCGTCACCTCGTCCAGGCGCGCCCGCAGCGCCTCCGGCGTGAGCGTGCGCGCCAGTGCCAGCGGCACGCCGTGCAGCGCGGCCAGCTGTGCCCCGAGCGGGCCGGCCAGCGCGGCGGCGCGCGCGGCCGGCAGGTCGAGCAGTGCCGTGCCGGGGAGGGCCTGCTGCCAGTGCAGTTGCGTGGCCGGCTGCCACAGCAGCGGCGCCGGCGTGTGCAGGCGGCCGCTGCGCCATGCGCTCGAGGCCTGCAGGCCGCGCAGCAGCTCGTGCACCGTGGCGCCGTCGGGATCGACGCTGGACTTGGCGTAGACGCGGGCCGCGCGCTCGGCGCCGGCGCGCGACCAGCGCAGGTCGACGCGTGCGGTGAGGCGCTGTTCGGGCACGTACTGCACGACCTCGACGCGGTGCCTGTCGAGGCTCGCGCCGCGCGCGCCGAGGGCGTCCAGCACTGCGGGCAGCCAGCGTTCGCGCAGGGCCGCCGCATCGGCGAGCGCGCGCGGCGCGGCCAGCTTGGCGTCGTTGGGCCACCACCAGGTCAGCATGTCCAGCTCGGGCAGCAGGCGCAGCGCCGGGCCGGCCGGCGAGGGCAGCTGCGCCGCCGCGGCAGCGCGCGCCTGGCGTCCCGCCAGCGTGTCGGCCGGGCACAGCCGGGCCGCCACGCGCTGCGCGAAGCAGTCGCCGTCGACGGCGTCGCGCAACTCGAGGCGATAGGCGATCGACGCGTTGCGCCGTGGGCGGTACTTCACGCGCTCGACCACGCAGCGCTGCAGCAGCGCGCCCGAGCCGCGCAGCGTCTCGCCGAAGCGGCGCGCCATCTCGACCGGGTCGAGCGCACGCGCCAGCTGCGGCAGCACGGGGTCGTGCGGCAGCGCGTTCATGCCTGGCCCTCGACGTGCAGCCGCACCGCGCCGCCGGGCCCGCGCAGCATGGCGCCGGCGTGCGAGACGGCGCGCACCAGTGCGCCGCCTGCCGTGCGGCGCCAGTGCAGCCAGCGGCCCTGGAAGATCCATTCGCCGAGGTGCCAGTGGCGAGCCGGCACGCCGCGCGCGTGGAACCAGCCGTCGTGCCAGACGACCCCGTCGACCGCCATGCGGATGTCCAGCGCGGTTGCCGCCTCGCCGTGGCCGCCGCGCACTGCCTGTTCGTTCACCGACAGGCGCGCCGGCTCGCCCCGCCAGGGCAGCAGCACGCTGTCGAAGTCGATGTCGCGGCCCTGCGCCGTCGTGCGCAGCGCCGGGGCCGGCTGCTTGTGGCCGTAGCGTGCCGAGACCCAGGACGGCACGAGCTCGACACGCTGGCCGGCACGGCGCGGCTGCGCGATCGACAGGCCCGGGCTGGCCAGCACGCCGTCCGCGTCGAGCGCCGCGCAGCCCTGCGCCGCGCTGCCGAGCTGGAAGCGCAGCGCGTAGTCGTGCGCGCTGGCGGCACGCAGCGTGTCGGACACGATCCAGTAGCGCCGGTCCACGAACACCAGGCAGCGCTCGTGCACCGCGTCGTAGGCGTGGCTGACGCAGCGCCCGTGCAGCAGGTCGAGCCGTTCGCCGTCGATGTGCTCGATCAGCGTGCAGTCGGGCGCCGGCCCGGCGATCTTGTGGCGCACCGATCCCTGCGCGTGGCGCGACGGTTCCTTGACGGGGCGCGGCTCGTAGCGGGTCTGGGTGCGGCCGTCGACGCACACCGTGTTGTGCGCCGCGGTGTGGCGGAAGTGCACGCGCCAGTTGGTCTCGCCCGCCTCGCTGTAGGTGTATCGGCCGGGGTCGACCAGCCGCGGTGCGCCGAACGCGGCGAGCTCGAAGGACAGCGCGTCGAAGTGACCGTGATTGCCCTCGCCCAGCGGCCCGCAGTCGAACACGAGGTGCTGCGCGTCGGCCTCCCAGCCGCTGCGCAGCACGTGGTAGCCGCTGGCCGCGAAGTGCGCATTGCGCGCCTGCGGGCGCCGGCCCTGTGCGCCCAGCGTCGCCACCCAGCGCAGTTCGTCGAGGTCGTAGAGCTGCGCGGCCTGCAGCAGCAGCGTCGCGAAGCCGCGCGCGTCGCCGTCGGAGAAGCTGGGCATGCCGCCATGCGGCTGGTGCACCTGCATGGAGAAGGCCAGAGCGCGCCGCAGCGCCTCGTCCATCGCCGCAGGCACCGCCACGCCGTTGCGCGCCGCGAGCTGGCGCACCTGCAGCCAGTTGCGCAGCGCGAGGTGGTGGTAGTCGGTCGAGAGCTCGCAGTGCACGCCGTCGGCGAGCAGGTCGGCCTGCAGGTTGGCCTGCGTCTCGGCCAGCGCCAGCGCGCGCCAATCGGCGGCGCGCGCGAACTCCGGGAAGACCACGCCGGCGAGAAAGATCGCCAGCAGCTCCAGCGTGCGGTGGTTGCGCTTGGGCGTCAGGTGGGCGCAGAGGAATTCCACCTGCTCGTGGATCGAGTGCAGCAGGCGGCGGAAGAAGGCCGCGTCGATCGGCGCGCCGCGGCGATCGTGCATCACCAGGCCGTGCAGGCTGTAGATCCAGTTCTGCACGCGCCGGCCGGTCACGTCGGCGGCGATGAAGCCGGGCGGCACCTGCCGCATCCAGCCGTCGAGCAGCGCGCTCCAGCGCGCGACGCAGCGCGCCTCGCCGCTGTGCTGCCAGGCCTGTGCCAGGCCGACGGCGTAGTAGAACTTGTGCAGCAGGATGTGCCACTCGATGTCGGCGCTGGGGTTGGCCAGCCAGTCCATCGGGTCGGGCAGCGCGTGGGTCTCGCCGTTGAACTCGAAGCGGCCGTCCAGCACGCCGGCAATGCGCTCGGGCGTCACCTCCTCGGGGTCGATCACCGGATCGAAGCGCACGCCGCGCTCGCCGCGGTAGTGCGCCAGCAGCGCCGCATCGTCGAGCGAGCGCCAGGGGGCGCGCAGCAGGGCGTCCTCGCGCGGTGCCGCGGTGCGGCCGCCGAAGCCTTCGGCCAGCATCCTCACGACAGCGCCTCCCGGCGCCGCGCCGCCGCGCCGTGCGAGCTGGCGCGCTGCAGTTGGGCGACGAACAGATCGCGCAGCGCGACCGTGGTGCGGCGCGAGTCGAAGCGCTCGCAGATGCGCTCGCGCGCGGCCCCCGCCAGCGCCGCGTGCAGGCGCTCGTCGGTGAGCACGCGGCGCAGGGCATCGGCCAGCCCGGCGGGATCGCGCGGCTCGACCAGCAGGCCGTGCACGCCGTCGTCGATCATCTCGGGAATGCCGGAGATCGCCGTGCTGACCACGGGCACGCCCATCGCCATCGCCTCGGCCAGCACGTTGGGGAAGCCGTCGCGGTCGCCGTCCTCCATGACCTGGCAGGGCAGCGCGAAGACATGCGCCTGGCGGTAGATCTCGCGCAGCTCGACCTGCGTCACCGGGCCGAGCAGGCGCATGTGCGCGCCGAGGCCGCGCGCGGCGATCAGGCCCGCGACCGCCGCGCTGGCGCTGCCGGGCTCGCCGACGATGCGGCACTCGAAGTCCAGGCCGGCGTCGCGCAGCCGCGCGCAGGCCTCGACGAGCTGGTCGAAGCCCTTCTTCTCGACCAGTCGCCCGACCGCGAGGATCATCGGCCGCCGCCGCGCCGCGGGCTGGGCGCCGGGTCGGAACCAGTCGGTGTCCAGCCCGTGGTAGATCGCATGCACCTCGGCCGGCCGCGGATGGCGCGCGCGCAGCACGTCGGCATTGGCGCAGGTGCAGGTGGCGACGAAGCGCGCGCCGTGCATCTTGCGCTCCAGCAGGTCGCCGGGGTTGAGCTCGGCCTGGTAGATGTCCTTGGCGTGCGCGGTGAAGCTGTAGCTCTTGCCGCTCATGCGCGCGGCCAGCCAGGTGATGGTGGCCACGCCGTGGCAGAAGTGGCCGTGCAGGTGGGCAACGTCGCCGCGGCGTTGCAGGTCGGCGGCGATGGCGCCGGCCTGCAGGAACTCCTTCACGAAGACCTTGCGCAGGCGCAGCCGCCCCTGCTCGTCGCGGCCGCGGTGCCGCCACGCCAGCGCGAGCGCGCTGCCCAGGGCGCCTGCCCAGCGCAGCGGATGGCGTCGCGCCACCTGCACGTGGTCGCGCCAGAACGCCGGCAGGTTGTCGCGCAGCCAGCGCGGCAGCGAGTGGCCCGACAGGGAGGTGGCGCGCGGCAGGTGGGCCAGCGGCGCGCGGATCGCGGCGACCACCGGGTGCACCTGCGCTTCGTGCTCCTGCTTCACCGAGTACAGTCGCAGGTCCAGGCCGAGGCGCTCGAGCTGGTGGATCTCGTGGGTGATGAAGGTCTCCGACAGGCGCGGGAAGCCGTTCATCACGTAGGCGACGCGTTCCATGGTCGTCGGCTCTCAGGCGAGGGCGCAGGGGGCGTCGTGCGCATGCTGGGCCTCCAGCAGTCCCAGCACGACCCGCAGGTTGCGGTCGTTGTCGAAATGCTGCGTGACCGTACGGCGCGCTTCGCGGCCGAGCTGTGCGCCGAGCGCCGGGTCCTCGATCAGCCGCTGCGCGGCGTCGGCCAGCGCGTCCACATCCTCGGCCCCGACGAGAAGGCCGTTGTCGCCGTCACGGACCACCTCGGGAATGCCGGAGACGCGCGTGGCCACCACCGGCAGTCCCATGGCCATGGCCTCGAGCAGCACGTTGGGGATGCCGTCGCGGTCGCCGTCGGCGGCGACCCGGCTGGGCTGCACGTAGACGGCGGCGCGCGCGTACCGCTCGATGACCTGCTCGCGCGCCAGCTTGCCGGTGAGTTGCACCTGGTCCGCCAGACCCAGCTGGTCGATCAGCTCGGCAAGGCGGTCGTGCTCCTCGCCGTAGCCGACGATCTCGCAGCGGAACGGCACGCCGCGCCGGTTCAGTACCCGGCAGGCCCGGACCAGCGTGTCCAGGCCCTTCTTCTCGCGCAGCCGGCCGACGGACAGCAGCAGGGGCACCAGCGAGGGCACGGCGCGGCGCGCGGGGTGGAACACGGAGGCGTCGATGCCGTGGTACATGCGGTGGATTGGCGCTTCAGGCGCGACGCGACGCAGCGTGCGGCAGTTGAAATCGGTGCAGGTGACGGTGAAGCGCGCCGCCTCCAGCTTGCGGCGCAGGTCGTCGGAGCGCGACAGGTAGATGTCCTTGGCGTGCGCCGAGATGGAGAACGGCAGGCCGCTCAGCGCGGACACCAGCTCGGCCACGTCGGCCGGCGCAGAGATGAAGTGCGCGTGCAGGTGCGCCACGCCGTCACGGCGCAGTTGCCCGGCCAGCCAGCCGGCGCGCACGAAGTCGCGCAGGCCACCGCGACCGCGGCGGAGCGCGGCGAGCAGTGCGCGCGCGTAGTGCCAGGGCGAGCTGACCGCCAGGCGCAGGTGCCGACGTGCCGTGCGCAGCGCGTCGTCGCGCAGCGAGAGCGGCAACTGCACGACGGGCGCGCGAACCTGCGCGACGGCCGCGTGCGTCACCCGATCGGTCGGCGCGGCGAGTGTGTACACGCGCAGCGGCACGCCCAGGCGCTCGAGGCCGAGCACCTCCTCGAGCACGAAGGTCTCGGTGAGCTTGGGGAAGACCTTCACCAGCACGCCCACGGCGTGCGGCTGCTGCGGCCCGTTCATGCCAGTGCCCCCTGTGCCCGGCCGCGGTCTCGGGCGACGCGTGCCCGGGGCGGCGCGGCCGATGCATCGTCCGCGAGCGGGACGGGCACGTGCTCGAGCAACTCGAAGAGCGCCTCCGTGACGCGCGCCAGGCCGTCGATGCGGCGCAGCGCCGGCGGTTGCTGCTGCGCGCTCCAGGCGGTCAGTTCGGCCTGCAGTGCGGCCATCAGCGTGGTCACGCCGAGCAGTTCCGGGTGCAGCATGCGCACCAGGCCGAGCGCGGCCATGCGCTCGGCGCGGATGCACTGTTCCTGTCCGGGCTTCACGCGCGGCACGAGCAGGGCGCGCTTGCGCAGCGTCAGCAGTTCGCAGACGGTGTTGTAGCCGCCCATGGCCAGCACCACGTCGGCGCCGGCCATCAGCGACATCATGTCGTCGCAGAAGTCCTGCACGCTGACGTTGTTGAGCGCCTGCGCGGCCAGGTGCACGCCGTCGCGGTCGGACGCGTCCATCTCCGGCCCGCACACGACATGGGTGCGCGGGCGCTGGAGCGGCGGCAGCGCGGCGAGCGCGGCCAGCGCGGTGCGCACGAGCAACTGGCCGTCCGCGCCGCCGCCGGGCGTGACCAGCAGCAGCGGCTCGCCTGGCGTGACGCCGAGCGCCCGGCGCACCACCTCGCGCGGCTGTCGGCCGCCTTCGCGCGCGATGTAGCCGCAGAAGCGCACCTTGGCCGCCGCGAAGGGCGGGAAGTCGTACTCGAGGCGCATGTCGTAGACCTCCGGACAACCGACCACCAGCACCTGGTCGTAGTAGGCGCTGATCGCCTCGAAGTAGCCGTTCTTGCGCCAGATGCGCGTGGTGGATTCGGCGCTGTCGAGGATGTCGCGCAGCAGCAGCACCATCCGCGGCCGGCGGGCCGCGTCGGGCAGGGCCTGCAGCGCGCCGGCGAGTTCGTCCTCGACGCCGAAGGGCTTCTTGTCGACCAGGATCAGGTCGGGGGCGAAGTCGGCGATCGCCGAGCGGATCAGGTTCGCGCGCAGGCGCACCGTCTCCTCGAGCGACAGCGGCAGCGTGCGGGCGCCGTAGCGTCCGGCGGTGTCGCGCGACAGGCAGGGCAGCTTGACGTAGTCGATGCGCTCCGGGATGCGGAAGGCATGCAGCATCGGCGATCCGGTGACGATCAGCACCGACACCTCGGCGGACGACTGCACCAGGTGGCGCGCCACCTCCAGCATGCGGCGGATGTTGCCCAGGCCGAAGGTGTCGTGCGAGTAAACGAGGATGCGTTGCATGGGCTGGCCCCTTGTGATGCTCTTGAATGTTTGGGAAAATTGTCCCAACGTCATTCAAGTTTCGGACCAGCCCATGTCGATCACGCAAGTCATTGATTCGCCGAGGGCAAGGGCTTTCCGGCCGCCGCCGCACCGGCTCCGGTGGGGCAAATGCCCCACCCATTGGGGGTGACATGGCCCCATCCCCCGCCGGCTCGCGCACCTTCCGCCTGGCGCCCTGGTTCGCCGGCGTTTCGCTGATCGCCATCGCGGCGATCGCTGCGGCGAGCGTCTGGCTGCTGTCCTGGTTCGTGACGCAGCGCATGCTGCTGCAGGAAGGCACGCTGACGCGGGACTTCGTGCACAACCTGATGCTGGTGGAGGCGCCGCTGCAGGACTTCATCGCCAACCCGGGCGGCCCGCTGTCCCCGGAAGTCGACGAGCCGTTCCAGCACCTGGCCCACATGCCGGACGTGCTGCGCGCCAACCTCTACGACCGCGAGCGCACCGTGCTGTGGTCCAGCGACACGGCGCTGATCGGCCGGCGATTCGGATCCAACGAAGAGCTCGACAAGGCACTTCGCGGCAGTGTGGTGGTGGAGCGCAAGACCCGCGAGGAGCGCGAGCACGGCAAGGCCGAGTACGTGGCGCTGGCGCAGCCCGACGAACTGTTCGTCGAGATCTACGTGCCCGTGCGTCACGCGCAGACCGGCGAGGTGGTCGGCGCGATCGAGTTCTACAAGAACCCGCGCAGCCTGATGCAGATCCTCGTCCAGCTGCGCCAGTACATGGCGCTGGGCGCGCTCGGCTTCGGGCTGCTGCTGTTCGTCGCGTTGTACGGCCTGGTGCGGCGCGCGGACGGACACATTCAGCAGCAGCAGCTGCGGCTGGCCGAGAACGAAGCCTATGCCGCGCTCGGCGAGATGAGCTCGGTGGTGGCGCACGGCATCCGCAATCCGCTGGCGGCGATGCGCAGCTCGGCCGAGCTGATCATCGACGGCATGCGCGGCGAAACACGCCCGGGCGACGCGGCCGCGACGAAGGAAGCCGCGCGCGACATCGTCGAGCAGGCGGACCGGCTCGGTGCCTGGCTGCGCGAGCTGCTCGCCTACACGCGCCCGGTCGAGGGTGCACCCCAGCCCCTGTCGGTGGGTCCGCTGGTGCGGAGCTGTCTGCAGGAATTCGCGCGCGACATCGAGCGCCGCCATGTTCAGGCGCGGGCCGAACTGGCAGACGATCTGCCGCCGGTGCAGGGTGATGCGCTGTGCGTCGGGCAGGTGCTGCGCAGCGTGATGGCCAACGCGCTCGATGCGGTGCCCGACGGCGGCCGCATCACCGTCAAGGCCAGCACCGACGAGCGCCAGCGCCTGCTCACGCTGCAGGTGCGCGACAACGGCAGCGGCATCGCCAAGGCGAAGCGCTCGCGGGTCGGCCAGCCGTTCTTCACGACCAAGTCCCACGGCATGGGGGTCGGGCTCGCGCTCGCGCGTCGCGTGCTGGAGCGCCACGGCGGCAAGCTGCACATCGCCAGCGAGTCCGGCCGCGGCACCGTCGTGTCCATCATGCTGCGCCTCGCACCGGCAGCCTGAGCCCGGAGGAACAGCGATGAACGGCGCCATCCTGATCATCGAGGACGAAGCGGTCCTCGCGAAGAACATGCGCACCTGGCTGGAGCGCAACGAATACGTCGTGGAGAGCGTGTCCACCGCCGAGGAGGGCCTGGCGCGCATGGAGAGCTTCGCCCCCGATGCGGTGGTGCTCGACTTCAACCTGCCCGGCATGGACGGCCTGCAGGCGCTGGAGCGCATCCGCGCCGTCAATCCCGCCACGCAGGTGATCATGGTCACCGGCCACGGCAATGTCGAGATGGCGGTCGAGGCGATGAAGGCCGGCGCGCTCGACTTCCTCACCAAACCGGTGGCGCTCTCGCGGCTGGGCATGCTGCTCGAGCGCGCCACCACGCAGGCGCGCAAGGACAGCGCACTGGCCTACTACCGCCGGCGCGACGGCGAAGGCGCCGATCTGAGCACGCTGCGCGGCGACTCCCCCGGCATGCGCAACCTGCACTCGATGCTGCGCCAGCTGCTGCGCAGCGAGGCGCAATTGCGCGACGGCGAGGCGCCGGCGGTGCTGGTGCGCGGCGAGACCGGCACCGGCAAGGAACTGGTGGCCCGCGCGCTGCACTTCAACGGCCCGCGGCGCGACATGCCCTTCGTCGAACTGAACTGCGCGGCCCTGCCGGCGCAGCTGCTCGAGTCGGAACTGTTCGGTCACGAGCGCGGCGCCTTCACCGACGCGCGCGAGCGCAAGCTCGGCCTGGTCGAGACGGCCGAGGGTGGTACGCTGTTCCTCGACGAGATCGGCGACATGGAGCAGCCGCTGCAGGCCAAGCTGCTCAAGCTGCTCGAGGAACGCACCGTACGGCGCCTGGGCAGCGTGCGCGAGCAGCGCGTCGACGTGCGCATCGTCGCCGCCACGCACCGGCCGCTGGACCAGTTGGTGCGCGAGGGCCGCTTCCGCGCCGACCTGTACTTCCGGCTGCGGGTCGTGCAACTCGACCTGCCGCCGCTGCGCGAGCGCGGCGACGACATCCTGCTGCTGGCGCGCCACTTCGTCGCGCACCATTCGGCGCGCTATGGCCGACCCGTGCCCACCTTCAGCGCGGCGGCCGAGCGCGCGCTGATGAGTCACGCCTGGCCGGGCAACGTGCGCGAGCTGCGCAACCTGCTCGAGCAGGCGGTGCTGCTGGCGCACGGCGACACGCTCGAGGCCGAGGATCTCGGCCTGCGCATCGATGCCGCCGCCGTGGCCACCGACACCTCGCCGGGCGCACTGGGGTCGCGCACGCTGCCGGAGATGGAGCGCGAGGCGCTGGTCCAGGCGCTCTTCCGCGCGGGCTGGAACGTCAGCCGTGCGGCCCGCGAACTGGGCATCAGCCGCGACACGCTGCGCTATCGGATCGACAAGCACGGCCTCGCCGCGGCCATGCCGGTGGACTTCCGGGAGACGCGTTGAACTGATACCAATATGTTGGTGACGTCGGCTTGACGGACCTGCGAATTGGGAAAATAATCCCAAACGTGGACGTCGAGAACCGAATCCAGGTGGCCCTGAAC
>NZ_CALFYO010000005.1 GCF_937952055.1 uncultured Piscinibacter sp. | reverse complement strand
GCGACTACAGCAGCCCGCTGTGGGCGCTGATGATGTTCGAGGCCTTCCTGCGCCATGCCCAAGGGCTTAGGCCTCGCGATCAGAGTCCCGCAGCGGATCGGCTGAGCGAGGTCACCGCGTGACCGCCATGCGAATACTTTTTCTTTCGCATCGTTTTCCGTACCCGCCCACCTTCGGCAGCAAGGTGAGGGCGTTTCACGTCATCCGGCATCTCTCTCGCGAGCACGAAGTCACCGTCCTGTCGCTGGTACGCAGCGACCAGGAGCTGGCCGAGGCCGCCGGCATTGCGGGCCAGTGCCACGCGTTCGAGGCGATCCGCGTTCATGACTCCTTGCAAACGCTGAAGATGGCTGCCGCGCTGCCCTCCCGTTGGACCGCATCCGAAGCCTATTTCCACAGTGCCGCGCTGTCGCGTGCGCTGCAACGGCGGCTGAACGCAAAGAGCTTCGACTTCGCCTTTGCCCACTGCTCGGCGGTGGGACGCTATCTCGAGCAGGCCAGGGGCCTGCCCAAGCTGATCGACTTCTGTGATGTCGACTCGCAGAAGTGGCTCGACTACACGCAGTTCAAGCGATGGCCGCTGTCCTGGGGCTACCGCTGGGAAGGCATGCGGCTGGCGGCCGCCGAGCGCCGGATTGCGGCGCGTTTCGATGCCGTCACCGTGGCCACAGCCGGTGAGATGGACGTGCTGCATCGCATGGGCGTGCGCGAGCGCGTCGACTGGTTCGCCAACGGCGTCGACGCCGCGTTCTTCAGTCCGGACGCGGAACCCTATGATCAGGACCTGATCTCGTTTGTGGGGCGCATGGACTACTTCCCGAACGAGCAGTGCATGGAAGTCTTCTGTGCGGAGGTCTTGCCCCTGCTCCAGCGCGAGCGCCCGGCCCTCAGGCTTCAGATCGTTGGTGCAGCGCCAACGGCGCGCGTCAAGGCGCTGACACGTCATGTCGGCGTCACCGTGACGGGGTCAGTACCGGACATCCGGCGGTACGTGAGGCGATCCGCAGTGACGGTGGCTCCCTTGAAGATTGCGCGAGGCACTCAGAACAAGATTCTCGAATCGATGGCGATGGGCGTGCCCGTGGTCTGCAGCACGGTAGCGGCTCGCGGCGTTGATGCGGTCCCGGGGGAGCACCTGCTCGCGGCGGACTCCCCGCACGAGGTGTGCTCGGCGGTGCTTCGGCTCGTTGGCGATCGGGCCGAACGCGCGCGCCTGAGCGAGGCCGGGCGCGCACGCGTCCTCACGCACCATGGCTGGGAAGCCGCGATGCAGCGGCTGGACGGCATCGTCGCGCGCAGCGTCAGTCGCGGTGCTTGCGAGAATATGGTACTGGACCCGGCTTAAGGAAGGCCTGTCTTGAGGGCACTTCGCGTCCTGACGTTCACGTCGCTTTTCCCGAGCGCGGCGCGGCCTCGCCACGGCATCTTTGTCGAGACCCGCCTGCGTCAGTTGTTGTGTCATGCGCCCGTCGAGGCGCGGGTGGTCGCACCGGTACCGCTGTTTCCTTGGCGTTCACCGATCTTCGGCAGGTATGCCGAGTTCGCCGCCACGCGCAGGAGCGAGCATCGTGCGGGCGGCATCGAAGTGGTGTATCCCCGCTACGTCATGCTGCCGGGCGTGGGGGTGCGCTTCCAGCCGGAGAGCATGGCGCTGGTTTCGGCGCGCGCGATCAAGCGTTTGCAGGGCGAAGGCTTTCATCCCGATGTCATTGACGCCCACTACCTTTACCCTGACGGTGTCGCAGCCTCGCTGCTGTCGGCACGCTTCGGCATTCCGTACACGCTGACCGCACGCGGAACGGACGTCAATGTGCTGGCGCGGCTTCCCGGCATCAGTGCGCGGATCCGTACCGCGATGGCGGGTGCGGCGGCGGTGATCACCGTGTCCCCGGGGCTTCGCGATTCGTTGCTCGAGATTGATCCGTCAGTGCGTAACGTCAGTGTTCTGCGCAATGGTGTGGATACCGAGTTGTTCTTCCCTGAGGCGACCGACGCCGCGCGTGAGGCGTTTGGCCTGGGAAGCGCCCCGCTGATGCTGAGCGTCGGCAATCTCGTGCCTGAGAAGGGCCAACTTCTGGCCATCGAGGCCTTGACGTTGCTGCCAGGATGGGAACTGGCGATCGTCGGCGACGGACCGCAGGCCTCGTCGCTGAAGGCAGCCGCGCAGACACTGGGCGTGGCGGACCGCGTGCGATTCATGGCTGTCGTTCCACAGGCGAGGCTTCGCCTGCTCTATGCCGCTGCCGACGTACTGGCACTGACATCGTTGCGCGAGGGTTGGCCTAACGTCGTGCTCGAGGCCATGGCCTGTGGGACACCGGTGGTCGCCACTGCCGTGGGCGCAGTGGGCGAAATGATCACCAAAGTGGGTGTAGGACGCATCGTTCAGGGTCGTAGTGCGCTCGATTTCGCTGCTGCGATCACCGACACCGTGAAGACACGCGTTTCGGCGGCCGCGCTGAGAAGCCACGCCTCGTCCTTCGACTGGCGATCGATCGTCTTGGATCAGTTCGAACTGCTGTACGGTGCAACTCGCCTCAAGGGGGTCTCCGCAGAGGCGGCATCTCCGTCTCCTCTCCACATCAGCCAGCGCGAACGATGCTGAGCGTCCTCTTTTACGTGGCGTTCTGCGCGTTGTGCTCCGTGCTGGCCTTCGTGCGGCACCCGATCTGGGGCATGTACTTCTACCTCGCGACGATCTTCGTTCATCCACCGTCGAGATGGTGGGGGTACATGCTTCCCGATCTTCGCTGGGCGCTCTTGTCGGCCCTGGTCACTGCATTGGCCATTGCCTTCCATCGCGGGCGGCTCGCGACCAAACCGCTCTGGCTCGCTTCCGGGCCAGCCGTGCTGCTGACGACCTACGCGGTCTGGATGTGGATTCAAACACCCTGGGCGCTGGATCCGGACGAACATTTGCGTGGCAGCGTGCAGTTCACCAAGTATCTCGTCGCGTACTGGTTCGTCTACCGGTTGGCCGATACCAAGGAGGGCATCAGGAACATGCTATTCGCCCTCGTGCTCGGCTGCGGGATACTGGGCTTGATCGCGATGGGGACGGGCCGTGTCGGAGGCCGCCTCGATGGTGTCGGTGGGCC
Source organism: uncultured Piscinibacter sp. (assembly GCF_937952055.1). Classification (GTDB taxonomy): domain Bacteria; phylum Pseudomonadota; class Gammaproteobacteria; order Burkholderiales; family Burkholderiaceae_C; genus Piscinibacter. The sequence goes on along the minus strand of NZ_CALFYO010000005.1, from coordinate 18,680 downwards.
GGGGATGGACGACGCCAACACTCTCGGCATGGTGCTGGCCACGGGTGCCATGGCCGGATTCGTTCTGCTGTTGACGCAACGCGGTCGGATGCGCTGGGTCGTTCTGGCGGCCCTTGGCCTGATCGGTCAGGGCTTTGTCCTTGCAAACAGCCGAGGTGCGTTTCTGGGGCTGGCCGTGGGCGGATTGATGATCGCGCTCACGAAGGCGCGCGAGCATCGACAGCGCTTCTGGGTAATCGCAGCAATTGCCCTTGTCGGCTTTGCCATCGTGGTCGACAAGACCTTCGTCGAGCGCATGTTCACAATCGGGGACGTGACTGCCGAGAGCGAGGAAGCCGACATGAGCGCGCGTTCGAGGAAGGCGATCCTCGAGGCGCAATTGCAGATGGCGCTCGACTACCCTGCCGGTGTCGGGTTTCGGGGCACCGTTCCCATCAGCCCGAAATACCTCGATGAGCAGTGGCTGGCCAAGCTCGCCGAGGGGGGTGATCAGGAGGCGGGGCGTTCCTCGCACAACACGTTCATGACGGCGTGGGTGGAACAGGGCATCCCGGGCGCTGTGATCTTTCTTTCGCTCGTTCTCTGGGGGCTGCTGGCGGGCCTGCGATTGCGCAGAATGAACGACGCAGGCGGTGATGTGGAACTCGTCACGCTGGGCTCGGGCGCATTTGGCGCACTCGGCGTCGTGCTGGTCGCTGGGCTTGCGACGGACTACTTGATGGCGGAGGTGCAGTTTTGGCTGTTGGCGGCGCTGGTGTCGGTACTGCAGATTGGCGTCGGCCCATCCCGACAGAGCGTCAGGCCGACCGCTGGCGCCCACTCGGTGCCTGGCACGTCATTGATCGAGAGCCAGTCATCCGCGCGCTGAGAAGACTTTGAACGGGCACCGGATAACGTGTACAAGCTTCCTCTCTTGCTGGCATCTCCTTCCGGCAATGCGGCGCGACTCAGCATCCTGATCTTCCATCGGGTGCTGCGGAGTCGAGATGCACTCTTTCCGGAGGTCCCGGACGCTCAGTCTTTCGCCGAGCAGATGTCATGGGTCAAGCGGTGGTTCCGGGTGATGCCGCTGGAAGCGGCGGCAGAAGCTCTGTTCCGTGGCAATCTCGAGTCAAGAGCGATTGCCATCACGTTTGACGATGGCTATGCGGACAACCTGGAGGTCGCGGCTCCCATCCTGCGCAGCCTCGGACTGCCGGCCACCGTCTTTGTTTCGACCGCGTATCTGGACGGCGCAGTCATGTGGAACGACCGCGTGATCGAGGCACTTCGTGCCTGCCGACTGCCGGAACTGCGTCTCGACGCCGCCGGGCTGGGGCGGCATGCGCTGGCCAGCGACTCTGATCGCCGAGCGGCGATTGACCAGTTGCTTGAGCGGATCAAGCACCGAACCAGCCAGGAACGCACACATGCCGTCGACGTGATCGTCGAGGCGGCCGGCGTGGACCCGCCGGCACCGTTAATGATGAATCGGCAGCAGTTGAGGTCGCTGCGCGACTGCGGGATCGCGATCGGCGCTCACACGGTCTCCCATCCCATTCTGACCAAGATTCCAGGTGCTGAGGCGCTTCGCGAGATGCGTGAGAGCAAGCTCACGCTTGAGGAAATTCTCGGACAGCCCGTTCGCGCCTTTGCCTACCCGAATGGTGTGCCGGGTCAGGACTACGGCGCAGAGCATGTTCAGATGGCCAAGGAGTGCGGCTTCGGTTGCGCCGTCTCGACTGCATGGGGCGCAGCCTCGATGCGCTCGGATCGATTCCAGCTTCCGCGCTTTACGCCGTGGGACCGCGGACAACTCCGCTTTGGCGCGAGACTGCTTGCAAATCTGCGGCGGCAAGAAGAGCGGGTGGCGTAGCCCGAACCGACCCAGCGCACGGCGGGCCGATCGAAGTTGGCGCAAGCGACTGAAGCGCGGCTGGCAGCTCGTCAGTTACTTGCCATGCCGACCCTGTGTTCCGACGGCGCCCCCCGCGTGTTGACGGCGATCGAAGAAAGGTCGACCCCTACAATCCCGTCACGTTGCGGCCACGTCGCTCGGCACTCCCGGGCGGCCTGCGGTTCCTACTACTCGTGAGGATGCATGTCAGGTTTCTGCGGTTGGTTCTCGAAAGACTCCCTCGACCGATCCGAAGCCCGGGTCGATGCAATGCTAGCCGCCCATCGACTGCCGCTCGACGCGCCGATGCGACGTTGGGATGCGAATGCGGCGCTCGCTATGTTCGGCTCGACGGCAAGACCGCAGTGGCACGATGAAGACGAGTACCAGTTGATCGTCGCCGGTCACCCCAGGTTCGCCGATTCGTCCGGTGCGGGCACGCTGCCGCTCGGGGAACTCGCACGGCGACTGCGCGCACAGGGCAAATCAGCCCTGGAGGGGCTGGCTGGCGACTTTGCACTTGCCGCGTTCGACCGGCGTAGCCGCCGCGGCCTGCTGGCGATCGACCGTATCGGTGTCCACCACCTCGTGTACACGTGGGCATCAGGCCAGCTCGTGTTCGGCACTTCTCTGGACCTGCTGGGCGGCCATCCTGACGTGCAGCGCACGCTGTCGCCACAGGCCCTGTACGACTATCTCTACTATCACGTGGTGCCGGGGCCACAGACCATCTACAAGGACTGTCTGCGACTGTCTCCCGGTCACTGTCTCGAATTCGATCCGCAGACCGTGTCGGAACCGCAGCCGTACTGGACGATGAGGTTCAGCGAGGGTGCGCGCGTCGGGGTCGACGCATTGAAGCAGCGCTTCATGTCGATTCTCGAGTGCTCGGTGCGCGACGCTGCTGACACGCGGAGTTGCGGCTCCTTTCTCTCCGGCGGCACCGACAGCTCGACCGTGACGGGCATGCTCGGGCGCGTAAGCGGCATGCCCGCCGAGTCGTTCTCGATAGGTTTCGATGTGGCGGGCTACGACGAGACCGGCTATGCGAGGATCGCCGCCAAGCACTTCGGCAGTTCGCATCACGAGTACTTCGTCACACCCCAGGACGTGGTTTCCGCCGTACCGAAGATTGCGACTTCGTACGACCAGCCGTTCGGAAATTCTTCCGCAGTCCCTACCTACTATTGCGCCAAGCTCGCGCATGACCACGGCATCCGGCGCCTGCTTGCCGGCGACGGTGGCGACGAACTGTTCGGCGGCAACGAGCGCTACGCGAAGCAGTACCTGTTGAGTCTTTACCACCGCGTGCCGGAGCTCCTGCGCGGAGGCTTGATCGAACCGGCGTTGACGTCGATGCCCGGCATCCAGCACATTGCGCCGATGCGCAAGCTGCGCAGCTACGTTGAGCAGGCTCGGCCGTCGATGCCGCGGCGCTACGAGTCCTACAACCTGCTTCAGCACCTGGGCGTCGGAGAAGTATTAGATGAGGACTTCCTGGCGGGCATCGACACGGAGCACCCCCGCGCACTGATGGTGGAGGCCTTCGGTCCTTTCTCGCAGGCCAGTCTCATCAATCAGATGCTGGGCATCGACCTGCGCTTCATCCTCGCCGATGGCGACTTGCCCAAGGTCACCCATATGTGCCGCCTCGCCGGTGTTGACGTCACCTTCCCGCTGCTGGACGATCGGCTGATCGAATTCTCGAGTGATCTGCCCTCCGACATGAAGCTTCGGGGAACGGCGCTGCGATGGTTCTTCAAGCAGGCGTTGTCCGACTTCCTGCCGTCGCAGATCATCGCCAAACAGAAGCACGGATTCGGGCTTCCGGTCGGTCACTGGCTCGTCAACCACGCACCGCTGCGCAATCTGGCGATGCAGGCTATCGACCTTCTGCGGCCGCGTGGCATGGTGCGTGCAGGTTTCATTGATGACCTGATGAAGCGCAAGCTGCCTGAGCACCCTGGCTACTACGGGACAATGGTCTGGATCCTGATGATGCTCGGGCTGTGGCTGGACTCGCGGCGCATCTGAGCATCCGGGAGGCGTGGCATCGCGACTGAGAATGAGTCCCTGTCGCGGCGAGCAGAGTCCACCTGAGACGTCTCTCTGCGGGACGTGGCGCTGACGGCCAGGTTCAGTCGGCCGCTTCGATTCGTAGCACCCAGTCGCTTGCACCGGCCGCGTTGACGTTCGGCGGCATAATCCGTAGAAGCGCAGAGTCGGGCGCTGACTCAGTTGCGCCGACCTGCCACTGACCATTGCTCGGGTCCATCCAGTGTGTGCGGTATCGGCCGCCGCGCAGCGCGGCAGTGTTCAGTTCCAGGGGCAGCGGAGTCGGCGAATAGACCAGGGCCAACCGCCCATCCTCAGAGATTGCCGCTACCGTGCGGTCAAGCCCGGAGCCTACGGACGAGCGCAAGAGCGCGTTCGCGGTTCGTGGCTGCAGCATCCACCAGGGAAGTCGCGAGAACAGACCCGCAAGCTGCGTCATGCTGGTCGCCGTGGCGGACCCGAGCGCCTCTTTCCAATTCGGCCTGAACTGCCACAGGTCGTCGTGGCCCGAGAGTTGGCCGCAGGCCCCGCACAGCAAGGCCTGATACGCCTGCGTGCGGATCAACCGCGGATCGCGAGGGGCGCTTGGATAGTCCTCGTAGAACGCCTCGAGGAGGACGAACGGGACATCGCCGTACATGCTTCGGTACTTCAACGCGGCGTCGGCCACCACGGCACCGGTGTACACGTTGCCGAGGTTCAGCCACGACGCACTCCCCATCCAGTCGTGCGCCCCGGTCCCGCGACTGCCGTGGTAGGTGTGCAGACTGGACGCGTCGTACTCGCGAATGCCATCGGCGAGTGCGTGCACGAGAGAACGATCGGGGACGTTGTAGTCGCCGCCGTGCACCCAGAGAAGGTTGCGGTGGCCACGGTAGCGATGTCCGAGGTAACGCCCCCAGGAGCGCAGCTTGTCCGGCCCATTGCGCTGCATTGCCTCCCACCAACCCTGCTCGCCGCCTTCGTAGCCGGCATAACAGGGTGCCACCATGACGAGGATGCCCGCCTGCGCGGCCTGCTCCAGCAAGTGGTCGAAGAGCTCGAGATAGACCGGGTTGGGCGTCTCGAAGTCGACGCGTCGCAGGTATTCGGACACGGTGCCGAAGCTTCGCGGCGACAGGAAGGGCACCTGGCCCTCTCCGTTGCGCGGCGGGTGGTCCGAGAAATGGCTCTCGATCAGATTGACGAGGATGGCGTTGTAGCCCCGCGCCTTGCGGTCCGCCAGGTAGAAGTCGATTTCCTCGCGGCGCAACTGCGCGAGCAGTGACCAGACGCTGTCGCCCTGCAGCAGAAAGGGGCTCCCCTGCGCGTCCAGCAGGTGCCTCGTGCCGGAGCGGACCTGCAGCGGGAACAGCGATCCCGGCGGCGCCGGCGGCACCGGCTCAAGATCGCGCGGCGCCGGGGGCATCGGCCTGCGCGGCACACCGTCGTCGCGCTGACAGCCGAGCAGCCCGGCGCCGGCGCCGGCGGCCAACGCCGCCAGCGCGAGTTGCCGGCGGGTCGGTCCTCGCGTCATGCGTCGATCCGCGCCGGTACGAGAGCGGCAAGTCGCTCGATGCGCTGGTCCACCTCGGACCTGAAGCGGGACGCCGTGGCGGCGAGCTGCGAGCGTTGCCGCGGCAGGTCGACGAGCGACTCGTCGATCAGCTCGATCAGGCGCAGCTGCTCGAGGTTCTGGATCTCCAGGCATTGCGCGGCGAGTCCGGCGTCGGTCATTTGCTGCGTCACCTTGCGCGCGTAGGAGGTGGCCACCACCGGCGCGCCGGCCACCATCGCCAGGATCAGCGCATGCAGACGCGACGCGACGACGAGCTCCGCACCCTGCGTCGCGCGCATGTAGTCATCCACCGTGCGAGGGGTGTAGTCGCTGGTGAGCGCCGGGTCGCACCGCATGCGCGCGCGCACCGCGGCGATCACCGGTGGGTCCATGCGTGTCTGCGAACAGACGAAGCGCACGTGCAGGCCCTTGCCCAGCAGGTGATCGGCTGTGGCCGCCAGGCAATGCAGGTAGTTCGCATAGGCGGCGTCGGCAGCGCCCGGCCAGGCGTTGCGAACGATCGGGCTGAGCACGACGAAGGGCGGTTCGCCGTCTCCGCCGGCTCGGGACGGCGCCGTCAGATGAAAAGCCGGATCGGGACAGACATCGCATGCGTGCCGGAAGCCCAGCCGGCGCAGCGCGTCGAGCGAGCCCGAATCGCGCAGGACGCGGAAGTCGGCCAGGCTCAAGGCCGAAGTGGCCAGCCATGCCCCGGAACGGGTCAGCAACTGGTCCACGCCCACGCCGAAGAATGCCACCGGCTTCTGCTGACGTCGCGCCGCGCCGGCCCAGGCCCTCAGACGGAAGGGCTGTTCCCAGGGGCCACCCCAGAAGTCGTCGATCTGGCCGCTTCCGGAGACGAGCAACATGTCGATCTCCCGCATCAGGCGGTCGATCCGCCAAGCCGCGGCTGCCAGGTTCAGCGGTCGTGGGGCGCGCTCCCATGCAGAAGGCGACGCGGCTGGAGCTGACATTCCCTGGCCCGGGCTCACCATCCTGCCGAATCCGGAGATGTGGTGAGCGCGCAATCCGAAGGTGCTCGCGGCGTCTTCCGGTGCCGTGCAGATGGCGACGAACTCGAGGTCCGGTCGCCGGGCCTGCAGGCCGGCCATCACGGCCTGCTGGATCGCCGTGTCGCCCAGGTTCGCGCTCGCGTACATGCCGAGCAGGCCGATGCGAACGGGCCCCGTGCCCGCGCCCGTGCGTGCGGCCGACATCATCCGGTCGTCTGCAGGCCGGCCAGCGCGCGCAACTCGTTCCAGAGACGTCGGCGATCCCAGGCCATCAACCGCAATGCCGTGCCCGCCGCGCGAAACTTCTCCGTCCAGTCGATGGGTGCGCGTGCGATGCAGGCCATGTTGTCGAGGTGGCGTCGGCTGCGGATCAGCTTCATTGGCCGCTGCGCCCCCGGGTCGTACATGCGCTGGATCTGAAGCGGGTCGAGCAGGGAGGTGAAACTGCCCGGCGCGTGCCGACGGTACAGCAGCACGTCGGGCAGCAGCAGTATGCGTCCGTGCAGCGCCAGTTCAGAGGTCAGCGCCATGTCTCCGGAGGGATAGAGGCGGTCCAGGCCGGTCTTGCGAAGCACGTCGGTGCGGACCACGCCGCACATGGCGTTGTTCAGGTTCATGCGTTGGCAGACGATGGCGAAGCGCTCGCTCGGCCGCTCCATCCGCACGTCGATGTCGCCGGCATAGACCTCGATGGGCTGATCGTTCTCGTCGGTCAGCTGGGTGTGTCCATAGCTCAACACGGCGCCGGGGTCGGCTTCCAGGGCCTGCACGCAGCGCTCGAGCAGCAGCGGTGAACAACGGTCGTTCGCCGATGCCCACTTGAAGTAGCGGCCGCGTGCTTCATGGACGAGACAGTTCCAGTTGCGTGGCGCGCCGATGTTGGTGGCGTGGCGGATGATGCGGACACGCGGATCGCGGTGCGCCAGCGCCGCGCAGATCTCGGGCGTGCGGTCGGTCGAGGCGTTGTCTGCGATGAGCAACTCGAAATCGCCGAGCGTCTGCGCGAGCAGCGACTCGGCGGTCTTCTCGAGATGCTTCGCCCCGTTGTAGATGGGGATGCCGACGGTGACGAGAGGCGGCTGGCGGTCCATCGACTGACTGGGCGGGGGAAGGAGTAGTTGACGGGCTGATCCGGCTCGTGCGCGATGCCCGCGTCAGCCCGCGGACGCCGGACCGCACCAGCCCGAGATCGGGTGCCGCTAATGTAGCAATGGCATTCGCAAGATTGACGGCGACCCCCCAGAAATCGGGGTGTTCATCACGTTATGGTGGCCGTCAACGAGAACGGCGGAACCCATAATCATGCTCGCAATGAACCTGGAGGCCGCATGATCATCGTCGACACCGTCCTGGCGCAACGCGCTGCGAGCGGAAAGCCCGTGCGGGTCGCGCTCGTGGGCGGCGGCTACATGGCGCGCTGCATCGCGCTGCAGATCGTTTCGGCGGTGAAGGGCATGTCGCTGGTGGCAATCGTGAACCGCACCGTCGAGAAGGCCGAGCGCGCCTATGCCGGCGCCGGCGTGCCTTCGGTGCGGCGCGTGTCCTCCGTCGCTGCATTGCAGCAGGCCATCGAGGCCGGCCAGCCGGCCGTCACCGACGATCCGTCCGTGGTCTGTGAGTGCGGCATGGTCGACGCGGTGATCGAGTCCACCGGCCACGTCGAGTTCGGCACGCGCGTCTGCTACGAGGCGCTGCGGCAGGGCAAGCACGTGATCATGCTCGGTGCCGAGGTCGATGCCTCGGTGGGGCCCATCCTCAAGACCTACGCCGACAGCGCCGGCGTCGTCGTCTCCTACACCGACGGCGACGAACCGGGTGTGGGCATGAACCTCTACCGCTTCCTTGACAGCATGGGTTACGAGCCGGTGCTGATGGGGCAGATGAAGGGCTTTCTCGACCGCTACCGCAATCCGCAGACGCAGACGGAACTGGCCAACAAGCTCGGTCAGAACCCGGCCGTGCTGGCCTGCTTCGCCGACGGCTCCAAGCTGGCGCTGGAGGCTGCGATCATGGGCAATGCCACCGGCTTCGTGCCGCAGGTGCGTGGCATGAAGGGCTATCCCTGCGCGCATGTGAACGACATGCTGGCGCAGTTCACGCCCGACGACTTTGCCGCGGGAGGACTGATCGACTACTCGCTCGGCGCGGCGCCGCACACAGGCGCGTTCGTGATCTGCCGCAACGACCACCCCGAGAAGCGCAAGTTGATGGCCTACCTGAAGATGGGCAACGGGCCGCTGTACATGTTCTACACGCCCTACCACTTGCCGCCCTGGCAGATCCCGCACTCGGTGGCGCGCGCGGTGCTCTTCAACGATCCGACCATCACGCCGCGCGGGGCCCCGGTGTGCGACACCATTTCCTACGCCAAGCGCGACCTGAAGGCTGGCGAAACCCTGGACGGCATGGGCGGCTTCACCTGCTACGGCCTGGTTGAGCGCTACGAGGTCTGCGCCAGGGAAAGCTTCGTGCCGATTGCGGTGTCGCTGGACTGCGTGCTGACGCGCGACGTGCCGAAGGATCAGCCGATCCGCTACGGCGACGTGCGCCTGCCTGCCGGCCGTCTGGTCGACCGGCTGCGTGCCGAGCAGGCGCAGCGCTTCCCGGTCGCAGCATGAACAGAATCACACACAGGATGAATTCATGAAGGTCGTTCTCTTCTGCGGCGGGCTGGGCACCAGACTGCGCGAGCATTCGGACACCATTCCCAAGCCGCTGGTGAACATCGGCGTGCGGCCCATCGTGTGGCACCTGATGCGCTACTACGCCCACTTCGGCCACAAGGACTTCGTCCTGGCCCTCGGCTACCGCGGCGACATGATTCGCGAGTACTTCACCAAGTACGACGAGACGCTGTCCAACGACTTCACGATGAGCGAAGGCGGCCGCAAGATCGAACTGATGCAGAGCGACATCCACGACTGGCGCATCACCTTCGTCGACACCGGCCTGCACGCCAATCTTGGCCAGCGCCTGCTGCGCGTGCGCAAGTACCTCGAGGGCGAGAACGAGTTCATGGCCAACTATGCGGATGGCCTGACCGACCTGCCGCTGAACGACCACATCGAGCAGTTCCGCCGCAGCGAGGCGATCGCCAGCATCATGGCCGTGCGCACCTCGCAGAGCTTCCATTGCGTGCAGTCCGAGGATGACGGCACCGTGACCTCGATGGGCCGCATCGCCGAGACCGAGTTCTGGATCAACGCGGGCTTCATGTGCCTGCGCAAGGAGATCTTCGACCACATCGAGGAGGGCGACGAACTCGTCGAGAAGCCATTCGACCGTCTGATCGCCAAGCGCAAGCTGCACGTCAACCGCTACAGCGGCTTCTGGCAGCAGATGGACACCTTCCGCGACAAGATCATGTACGACCGCATGGAAGGCCGCGGCGACTGTCCGTGGATGGTCTGGAAGAAGAAGTAGATGATCGACCTCGGGCTGAACCTGCCGGGAGGCCGCGCGCCCGTCTTCCTGTTTCTCGGCGCGCACTGCGACGACATCGAGATCGGCTGCGGCGGCACCGTGGTCGAACTGCTCAAGGCCTACCCGGAGGCGCAGGTGCACTGGGTGGTGCTCAGTTCGGGCGCGGGCCGCGAGCGCGAGGCGCGCCGCGCCGCGGCCATGCTGCTGCGCAAGGCGGTCGCCCCGCGGGTGGTGGTGAAGGACTTCCGCGGTGCCTACTTTCCGACCGAGGCGGTGGCGATCAAGGACTACTTTGAGCAGCTCAAGCGCGAGGTCTCGCCGGACGTGGTTTTCACGCACATGCGCGAGGAGTTCCATCAGGATCACCGGGTCGTCGGCGAATTGACCTGGAATACATGGCGGAACCACCTCGTGCTCGAGTACGAGATCCCGAAGTACGACGGCGGCCTGGGCTCGCCGTCCGTGTTCGTGCCGCTGCCGCTGGCCACCGTGAAGCGCAAGGTCGACTTGCTGATGAAGGTGTTTCTGACTCAGATCGACAAGCAGTGGTTCACGCCGGCCACCTTCGAAGGTCTGATGCGGCTGCGCGGCATCGAGTGCAATGCGCCGAGCGGCTTCGCCGAGGCCTTCTACTGCCGCAAACTCGTCCTGGGGCGCGCATGACCAGCTTTGACCGATCCAACGCGCTGCGCGAGCGCTTTCATCGCCTGATTCCTGGCGGCGCGCACACCTATGCCAAGGCCGACGACCAGTATCCGGAAGGCATGGCGCCGATCATCGAGCGCGGCCTCGGCTGCCGGGTCTGGGACGTCGACGGCAACGAGTTCATCGAATACGGCTCCGGGCTGCGCGCGGTGTCGCTCGGCCACGCGTTCGCGCCGGTCGTCGAGGCCGCGCGGCGCGAACTGGATCGCGGTTCGAACTTCGTGCGTCCCGCGCGCATCGAGCTCGAGGCGGCCGAGGCGCTGCTCGAACTGCTGCCGCATGCCGAGATGGTCAAGTTCTGCAAGGACGGCTCGGACGCCACATCCGGCGCCATCAAGCTGGCGCGGGCGCACACCGGTCGCGACCTGGTGGCGATCTGCGGCAGCCATCCGTTCTTCTCGGTCGACGACTGGTTCATCGGCGCTTCCGGCATGCCCGGCGGCATCCCGCAGGCCACCCGGGACCTGACGCTCAAGTTCAACTACAACGATCTGGCCAGCCTGGAGACGTTGTTCGACACGCATCCTGGCCAGATCGCCGCGGTGATCCTCGAGGCCGAGAAGGAGACCGCGCCGGCGGCCGGCTTCCTCGAAGGCGTGCGCGCCCTCTGTGACCGGCACGGTGCGGTGTTCGTGCTGGACGAGATGATCACAGGCTTCCGCTGGCACAACGGCGGCGCGCAGGCCTACTACGACATCCGGCCCGACCTGTCGACCTTCGGCAAGGGGTTGGCCAATGGCTTCTCGGTGTCGGCGCTCGTGGGCAGGCGCGAACTGATGCAGCTCGGCGGATTCGACCACGACCGCGAACGCGTCTTCCTCCTGTCCACGACGCACGGCGCCGAGACGCACGGCCTGGCGGCGGCGATCGCGACGATGAAGGTCTACCGCGAGCAGCCGGTGGTGCAGACGCTGTGGCAACGCGGCGAGAGGCTCGCCAGCGGCCTGCGCGGGGCGGCCGAAGCGGCCGGAGTGGCGCAGCAGGTGCCTATCCTCGGCAAGCCTTGCTGCCTGGTGTTCGGCTCGCGCGACGCGCAGGGCCAGCCGTCGCAGCCGTTCCGCACTCTGCTGATGCAGGAGATCCTGCGCCGCGGCATCCTCGCCACCTCGCTGGTCGTCAACTACTCGCACGGCGAGCGTGACATCGACCTGACGATCGCCGCCTTCGCCGAGGCTTTCGTCGTGTACCGCAAGGCGCTCGACGAAGGCATCGAGAAGTACCTCTGTGGTCGCCCGGTCAAGCCGGCGATCCGACGTTTCGCCTGAATAAACACACCCACTCACCATGGTCAAAGCGGATTTCTGGAAGGGCAAGCGCGTGTTCCTCACCGGGCACACGGGCTTCAAGGGCAGCTGGATGTGCTTGTGGCTGCACCGCATGGGAGCGACCGTGACCGGCTATGCGCTGCCGCCGCCGACCGAACCGAGCCTGTTCGAGATGGCCCGCATCGGCGAGCTGGTCGATTCGCGCATCGGCAACGTCTGCGACCTGGCCTCGCTGGAAGCGGCGATGCAGGCCGCCCAACCGGAGATCGTCATCCACATGGCGGCGCAGTCGCTGGTGCGCTATTCCTACGACCACCCGGTGGAGACCTTCACCACCAACGTCGTCGGCACGGTGCACCTGCTCGACGCGGTGCGCCGCACGCCGTCGGTGCGCTCGGTGGTGGTCGTCACCTCCGACAAGTGCTACTACAACGAGGAGTGGGTGTGGGGCTACCGCGAGGACTCGCGCCTCGGCGGCATCGACCCCTACAGCGGCAGCAAGGGCGCCGCCGAGCTCGTCGTCACCGCCTACCAGCATTCCTACTTCAGCGCCGACCGCCATGCCGGCGGCCCGGCGGTGGCGAGCGCGCGCGCCGGCAACGTGATCGGCGGCGGCGACTGGGCGCTCGACCGGCTGGTTCCCGACATCATGCGTTCGCTGCTGAAGGGCGAACCGACGCTGATCCGCAACCCCCAGGCCACGCGCCCCTGGCAGCACGTGCTCGAGCCGCTGAACGGCTACCTGATGCTCGCCGAGCGGCTCTACACCGACCGCCACCAATTCGCCAGCGGCTGGAACTTCGGCCCCTCGGAGCAGAGTGAGCGCACGGTGGGCTGGATCATCGAGAAGCTGTACGACCTGTGGGGCGTGGACTTCGAGTGGAAGCGCGATGCCAACCCCGGGCCGCCGGAGAGCACCTTCCTCAAGCTCGACGCGTCGAAGGCGCGCGCCCATCTGCAGTGGCGGCCAAAGCTGGACCTGGAGACCACGCTCGCCTGGATCGTCGACTGGACGCGCGAGTACCAGAAGGGCGCCGACATGCGCGAGGTCACGCTGGCCGACATCGATCGCTTCGGCGCCATCGTGCCGGCGGCCTGAGGCCGTCGGGGCTCGCATGCTGTTCACCCCGACCACCGTCGAAGGCGCCTGGGTCGTCGACCTGGAGCCCAGGGTCGACTCCCGCGGTTCGTTCGCGCGGGCGTTCTGCAAGCGCGAGTTCGAGGCGCATGGCATCCGCTTCGAGGTCGTGCAGGCCAACCTGGCCTTCACCAACCAGGCCGGCGTGGTGCGCGGGCTGCACTACCAGGAGCCGCCGCACGCGGACCAGAAGCTCGTACGCTGCGTCGGCGGCGCCGTGCTCGACGTGATCGTCGACATGCGGCCGCAGTCGCCTACCTATCGTGCGGTGTTCCAGGTGCGACTGGATGCGACAGACCGCCGCGCGTTGTTCGTGCCCGGCGGCGTGGCGCATGGTTACCAGGCCCTCGAGGACCGCACCGAGTTCCTCTACATGACCGACCAGTTCTACACGCCAGGGTTGGAGCGAGGCGTGCGCTACAGCGATCCGCATCTCGGCGGCCCCTGGCCGCTGCCTCCGCGCGATGTGGCGGAGCGGGACGAGCGCTGGCCCCTTTTGGACTGAGCGTCCCGGCCGAGAAACAGCCGCCCAGACATCCTGTTTCGGCCGGTCTTTCGGCGCGAGTACGATCGAAGGTCAACACCAGGGCCAGCCGGCCCAGCACGAACATGGACCTTCTTCGTCGTCGCATTTCCACCACCGTTGCATTGCTGGCCGCGACGCACGGGCTGACCGCGTGCGGCGGCGGGAGTGGTGACGCCACGAGCGGGCCGTCGCCCGCGCCGGCGCCGACGCCACCAGCCCCCGCGCCAGCCCCTGCACCTGCTCCGGCTCCCGCGCCGGCTCCGGCTCCGACCCCGGCTCCGGCTCCGGCTCCGGCTCCGGCTCCGGCTCCGGCTCCGGCTCCGTCACCTGTCCCCGGACCGATCAGCTTTCCGCTCGCGATGTCGGCGAACGCGCGCTACTTGCAGGATTCCGATGGCCAGCCTTTCTTCCTGCACGCCGACACGCCCTGGTCGTTGGTCGTCCAATGCACGACGACGCAGTTCGGAAGCTACCTCGACAAGCGACAGTCGCAGGGATTTAACGGCGTGATGGTCAACCTGATTGAACACTACTTTTCAAGCCAGACGCCGTTCTATCGCGACGTGGCCGGCAACGACCCCTTTGTCGGCATGACGCAGGCCGTGGTGGACTTCACCCGCCCCAACCCGGCCTACTGGCAGCGCGTCGACACGATGTTCTCGCTGGCCAAGTCACGTGGCATGGTGATCATCGCCTTTCCCGCCTACCTGGGGTTCGGCGGCGGCGCGAGCAACGCGAACGACCAGGGCTGGGATTCGGCGGTCAACAACGCCAGCAGCGCCGAACTGCAGGCCTACGGCGAGTGGCTCGCGACACGCTATGGTCCAGGCAGCGCCTATGGCAACGTCATCTGGTGCATGGGTGGCGACTACGATGCGCCGAACCCAGCGACGCAGTGGAACATCGCCACCGGCATCCGGTCGATCGATGCGAACGCAATCATCAGCTACCACGGCGGGCGTGGCAGCTCGGCCTACGACAACGTCGCGGGTCTCTCCGGCTTCAACCTGAACAACGTCTACTGTCAGGGTGACGGCATCAGCTACGCGCTGTCCGCCACGGAATACGGCCGCACCGGACCGATGCCGTTCTTCTTCATCGAAGGCGGCTACGGCAACGCGGAGACAGACACCGCCGTGCGCCGGCAGGCCTACCAGGCGATCCTCTCTGGAGCCTGTGGTCACTGCTTCGGAACCTATCCGGTCTGGGGCATGGGCGAGCCGAACGCCAATTGGGGCATTGGCGCGGCCGAGGTGATTGGGGGCTACATGGAGACGACCGCCACCGGTCAGATCGGATACGTGAAGACGCTGTTCGCTGCGCATGCCTGGCACAAGCTTGTCCCCAGGACCGACGGCAGCCTCGTCACTTCCGCGCTGGGCAGCGGCACCTCGCGGGTCTGCCCGGCGCTGGCGTCGGACGGCAGCTTCGCGATGGTGCTGACCACCGGGGCCGCGGTCACGGTCAACCTGTCGGCGCTGGCGCCCGCCCAGCTGCGGGCACGCTGGTTTGACACGCTGAACGGCGGCTATAGCAGTGCGTCCGGGGTGGTGCTGACGAACACCGGCACGCAGACCTTCACTCCCAGCGGCGAAAGTGTGCTCGTGCTCGATGCCGCCTGATTTGCGGCGCCTGCGGTTACATGGCGTAAGAAGCTGACGGGGTCTGCTCAAGGCTGTTACCGGCCTGGGCGTGGGGCAGGAACAATCTGTCTCCATGGCCGGGCGATGCTGGCATCGTCGTGATCGTGGTCACCCGGCTCCACCGCCATACGTGGTGACGTGCCCGGCAAGGCACGTCGCAACCCAGGAGTAGCCGATGAGGCCAGAACGTCGACGCATTTCGATTGCCGTGGCTCTGCTTGCGGCAACCAGCGGACTGGCCGGTTGCGGGGGTGCCGACGAGGAGACGCTGGCGGACGAGGGCCGCGCCGATCCGCTCGCCAAGGGAGGGCGTCGCAAGGGCCGACCCGCACCTGAGCCTGCGCCGGCACCTGCGCCGGCGCCTGCGCCCGAGCCGGCACCTGCACCTGCACCTGCACCCGAGCCAGCACCGGCGCCTGCGCCTGCACCTGCACCCGAGCCAGCACCGGCGCCTGCACCTGCACCTGCACCCGAGCCAGCACCGGCGCCTGCACCTGCACCTGCACCCGAGCCAGCACCGGCGCCTGCTCCCGAGCCGGCACCTGCACCACCACCAGCACCTGCACCGGCTCCGACGTCGGGCGCTGTGGCCTTTCCACTGAGCGTTGCGAGCGGCAAGCGTCATCTCGTGGACAGCGCGGGGCAGGCGTTCTTCGTCCACGCCGACACGCCCTGGTCGCTGGTCGTGCAGTGCACCGAGACGCAGTTCGAGGCCTACCTGAACAAGCGTCAGGCGCAGGGCTTCAACACGGTGATGGTCAACCTGATCGAGCACTACTTCAGCAGCCAGAGCCCGTTCTACAAGGACGTCGCCGGCAATGTGCCCTTCTCGGGCATGACGCACAGCGTGGTGGACTTCACGCAGCCGGTCGAGGCCTACTGGAAACGCGTGGACACGCTGGTGAACCTGGCCAAGGCGCGCGGCATGCTCGTCATCGCGTTCCCGGCCTATCTCGGCTTCGGCGGCGGCGGCGCGAGTCCGAACGACCAGGGCTGGGACAGTGCGGTCAACAACGCCAGCGACGCGGCGCTGCGGAGCTACGGCAGCTACCTCGCCAACCGCTACCGCCAGGGCAACATCGTTTGGGCCATGGGCGGCGACTACAACCCGGGCAATCCGGCCAAGCAGTGGAACATCGCGCTGGGCATCCGCGCTGTCGACGCCAACGCCGTGATCACCGCGCATGGCGCGCGTGGCACCTCGGCGTATTCGGTGTGGGCTGGCCAGCCCGGTTTCAACTTGAACAACATCTACTGCGGCACCGACGGTGTCAGCTACGGCTACGCCGCACAGGAATACGCCCGACCCGGCCCGATGCCGTTCTTCTTCATCGAGGGCGGCTATGGCAATGCCGAGACCGACACCGCGGTGCGCCGCCAGGCCTACCAGGCGATCCTGTCCGGTGCCTGCGGCCATTGCTTTGGCGCCTATCCTGTCTGGGGCCTGGGCGAACCCAACGCCAATTGGGGCATCGGTGCAGCGTCGGCTATCAGCGGCTACCTCGACACCGCGGCGACGGCGCAGATCATGCGTGTCAAGGCCTTGTTCGGCGGGTATGCCTGGCATCTGCTCGTGCCTCGCACCGACGGCAGCCTGGTGAGTTCGGCACTTGGCAGCGGCAGCTCGCGCGTCTGTCCGGCGCTGGCGTCCGACCGGAGCTTCGCGATGGTGCTCACCACCGGCGCCAGCATCACGGTCAACCTCGCGGCGCTCGGGCCCAGCCTGCTGCGCGCGCGCTGGTTCAACCCGCTGGACGGGACCTACAGTGCCGCCAGCAGTGCGGCGCTGGCCAACAGCGGCAGCATGACCTTCGCGCCGCCGGGCGAGCGCGTGCTGGTGATCGACGCCACCTGAGCTCGGTTCCGGCCTCAGACCGGCTGCTTCTGTCCGGCACGACGCTCGCGCCAGATCTCGAGCAGCTTGCGCAGAATGTCGATCTCGATAGCTTCGGGCTTGCCCGCCGCCCACCACAGTCCGGCGAGCATGATCGGGAAGGTGGTTATGCCGAGCAGCGTTCCGCCGAACAGTTCCCAGGCGGCGCGGGCAGCATCGAGTTCGGCAAAGGGCGCCGCGGTGGTTTCCGCGACGATCCAGCCCATCACCGCGCTAGCCAACAGGGGACGCCAGAGAGCGCGAAGATACTGATGCACACTCAGTCCGACGGTCAGGAACATCGTCGGCAGGCTGACGGCCATGCTGATCATCGAGGCCAACAACTCGGCGTAAGCGACACCAAGCACGCCGAACCTTTTGTACAGCCAGGCTATACCGACGGCGAGCACGAGCAGCCTGGCCACCAGCGTCGCCGTAGCGAGATGAGGTCGACCGAGCGCCAGATAGGCCGAGACGTTATTGGAGGTCAGTGCTTGCAGAGCACCCGCGAAGGCGAGCACCTGGATGATGGGGACAGCCTCGCCCCATTGGGCGCCCAGCAGCAGGCGGATGAACGGGCCGGCCAACACGGCGATGCCCACGCTGACTGGTAGAACGATCAGCATGATCAATGCCGTGGCGCCAAGGCACGTGCGCCGGAACGCCTGTGGCTCCGCCACCAGACGCGAGTAGCCGGGGAACATCGCGCGATTGATCGGCGCGATCAATTCGGTCTGTGCCAATTGCGCGATCTCGGCCGCCACCGTGTAGGTGCCGACCGCCTGTGCGCCGAACACCCTGCCGACGAAGAAATGGGGCACCTTGCTAAGCACGACGCCAACGATGTTGTTGGCCAGCACCCACCCCGAGAAGGAGAAGAGTTCGCGGGTGCGAGTGAGTGCGAAGCGCGGCCGGTAGGGGTGCATCATGTAGCTCAGCGCGACACCGGCGATGCGACCAGTCATCGAGCCGATCACCAGCGCCCAGTAGGACTGCAGCAGCCACGCGGCAGTCATGGTGACGATGAACGCGAGCAGGCGCTTGGCGGCCATGAAGCGGAACTCGGCGCCGAAGTTCATCTCGCGCCTGAAGTAGACGGTGCCGATGTTCTCGAAACCGTAGACCATCCAAGCTACGGCGATAGCGGTCATCACCGGCACCAGTCGCATGTCGCCGTAAAAACTGGCGGCGGGCGATGCGGCTGCCACTGTGATCGCTGCACCGAGCACGGCGATGACGACGTTGAGCGTCCAGGCCGTGTCGAAGTGCTCGCGCGTCGCGTCGCGCTTCTGGATCAGCGCAATCTCGAAGCCGAAGGCAGTGGCAAGCTCGATCACCGCGATGATCGACATGGCCATTGCCACCAAGCCGAAGTCGGCGGGAATCAACAGGCGGGCCAGGATCGCCGTGCTGACCACCCCGATGGAACGGTCGAGCAGGCGGAAGAGCACCATCCACGCGGCGCCCCTGGCGATCTCCCTGCTCATCTCTCCCTGGCCCTTCTGTCCTTTAAGAGCCGCGCAGCATAGCAGGCGGGGGGCACCCGCTGCGATGCGTGGGAGAGGAAGATGTCACCGCGATCGCGGTCTGGTGCCCCAGACGGGGTTGTCGTTGAAGCCTGAGGCG
>NZ_CALFYO010000004.1 GCF_937952055.1 uncultured Piscinibacter sp. | reverse complement strand
TGACGCCTCCCAGGCCACCTCCCGACAAGGGGCCCCGCGGGGCCCCTTCTTCATGCACGCTTAAGCGTGCACGGTGAAACTGCCCGCCCCATGGGCGGACAGATCTCGATCGACATGGCGCAGGGCAGCGTCATCCGCGACGGCGAAGCCGTGGCGCTGACGCCTCTGGAGTGGCGTGTCGTGGCGCAGCTGGCCGATGCGGCCGGCCGCGCGGTGACGCGCGCCGAGATCGCCCGACTGATCGGCGGCGAGGCCGGCGAGGCGAGCGACAACGCCGTGGCGGTCCACCTCTACAACCTGCGCCGCAAGCTCGGTCGGCATGCGATCGAGACCATCCGCGGACGCGGCTTCCGGTTGCGCGGCTGAACCATCAGCGCGACGTGTAGCCACGCGCATCCATGCAGGCCAGCGTGGCGCGGTGGAAGACGCTCGCGTCGGCCATCGCCGAAGGCTGCGTGGTGGCCCAGCGGTTGCACTCCTGGCGGTCCGCCTCGAGTTGCGCGGCACTCTGGCCGCTGCGCGGATAGAAGATCGGATCAGGCTGCGCCTTCACCGGCGGCGGGGCGGCCTCGGGCGGCTCGGCGTAGGCGACCGGCGGCGCGGCGACCACCGGTGCCGGATAGGCAGACCAGGGGCTCGGGTAGGGGCCGAGGTAGAGCGGCACGCCGATGCCGATGCTCACGCCACCCCACCAGCGGCCGTGCCGGCCGTGCGCCTGCGCCGCCTCGGCCGCGAGCAGGGAGGTGGCGACGGCGACCAGGACGAGGCAGCTTCGGCGCAGCATGGCAATCTCCTTCGCGGGCTCGCGGAAGACCCGCCGGGCCCCATTCTGAACCTGGCCGAGCGGCGCTAGAAGTCGCGTTGCAGGCTTCTTCGTGTCGGCCGGTGACCGAGCCAATCGACGATCCGGCCCAGCAGCCCGGGGGATCGACGCGGCCCTTCCAGCACGTCCAACGGGACTTGCGCGGTCGCGGGCGAGAAACTCGGCCTGGGTCCGCCGCGCGCCGCGGCAGCGTCGGGGCCAAGCGCCGCAGCACGCGGCGGCGGTTCAGCCCGTTCGGGCTGCGCCATGCGCGGGGGCTGGAACACCGGCAGCAGCCAGTCGAGGATGGGCTGCCACTGCTCGAGGTCGGCCTGCACGCGAGCGGCAGGCAGGTCGAACACCGTCAGGCCCTGTTCCGCACAGCGCACGTAGGTCTGCGTTTCGCGCAGCATGCCGATGAAGGGCAGGCCGAGCGCATCGGCCCAGCCGCGCAACGCCTGCTCGCCGCGGGTGCGCGCATCGATGCGCATGCCGACCGCCGCCACCTTGCATCGGCCACTGGCCACGCGAGGCAGCTGCTTCAGCTCGGCATAACAATCGGCGGCAGACTCGCGGTCGAACACCGAATTGCAGACGGGAAGCAGAAGGGCATCGGCCGTCATCACCACCTTGGCAAGGTCCAGGCCGCGCAGGCCGCCCGGCGTGTCGAGCACGACATGCGTGACGCCGGCCGGCGGCCGCAGCACGTTGCGCGGATCGGCCGACCAGCCGACGATGGCGCGACCACGCACGCCGGCATGCCCGCCTCGGCGCTTCAGCCAGGCTTGTGCGGAACCCTGGAAGTCGACGTCGCCAAGCATCGCGGCGCGCCCGGTGGTGGCGCACCACGCCGCGAGGTGCGTGGCCAGCGTCGACTTGCCGCTGCCACCCTTGCGATTGACGACTGCGACGACGGGCATGGGCGGAGGTTTGCGCCCATTAAACCACCCCGCGACACCTCGGCGACTGCGGAAGATCGCACGGAAAACGCCCGTTTCTTGGCCCGCAACGATCAGTTGTCGCGCTCGACCCCGACCTTCTTCGCCACCAGCACGCCGTCGACCCACCGGCCCTCGACCTCCACGCGCTGACCGTCCAGGGTGGCGACGGTGATGTTCTCGAAGTAGGTGACATCGCTCCAGCGCACGGGGATGGGCGCACCGCTGAGGGGGGTCAGCACGAAGCTCCCCGCTGCGGCGTCCACCGTGCCGGCCACGCCCTCGCGCTCGACGGTGGCATCGCCGGGCTCGTCCTCGCACTGCACCGACTTCGCAATCACGCCGGTCGGTCCGAGCGCACCCTCGACGGAGACAAACTGCCCGTCAGCGAGCGTTTCCGCGCAGCCCTCGATCTCGGCGGCAGCGGCATCGACCGCAACACCGCGCACGCTGAAGCGCAGGGCCAGCAGATCGAGGCCGTCGACGTTGCCCTTCAGTTCGGCTTCGGCCTCGTTGCGACCATCGCGCACCCGCACGGCCGTGGCCCGCACCGAACGGTCGGCCTGCAGCGTGCCGCGCACCTGCACGTAGCGCCCATCGACCAGCGCGCTCGCTTCCGGCTGCACGACGGCATCGGCGTAGTGGACGGCCGTGCCGCCGAGGTCGAAGCGCCGGCCCGACGCGTCCAGCAGGCCGATCACGCCACTGAGGGCGACTTCGGCGCCGGACTCGCCGAGTTCTCGCACGCGCACCTGCGCTGCACGCACCAGCGTGGCGGCACCGGCAGCACGCACCAGCGAATCCGCCGGAGCGAGCACCGAGACCCGCTCGCCATCCGCAAGCACATGCCCGGCCGGCAGCAGCACGGCCGAGGTGGTGTCGATGCGCAAAGTGCCGAGCCGGAAGCCGCCGGCATCGATGTTGCCGGCCAGCCCCGCGAGTTTCAGGAAGCGCGGCACCTCGGCGCGGCGCTCGACCCGTGTCGCCTGGATCGAGAAGCCGTTCGCGCTGCGCACGATGAAGCCGTGGACCTCGACGGCGTCGCCGGGCTGCACCGCGGCGAGGCCGGTGTAGCCGCCGGCGAACTGCGTCACCGGACCGCGCGTGGCATCGGCGTTCACCTCGACCGTCTGGCCGAGCATCGAGAGTCCATCCGGTTCCTGGACCGCCTCGACCGCCCCGACCAGCGCGGCGTCGACCTGCATGCGCCGAACCCCGCCGGAGGCATCGACTTCGACCTCGACACGCTCGCCCAGCCGCGCCTCGGTCTGCGCCTGCACGCCCGGCTCGGTCTCGGCGAAGATGGCGACCTCGCTGTCGTCGAATCGATCACCGTCGACGATCACACTGCCGAAGCCGTTCACCGTGCCTTGCGCCACGCCAGCGCTCATGCCCGTGCCGCCGGAGCCCACACCGCCGCCGCAACCGGTCACCACCGCCAGGCCGATAGCGGCACACCATGCCGCCAGCTGACCCGGGACGCCCCTGACACTCATTTCGTCCTCCCGCCGCGCGGCCGGCGCGCCTTCGGCGCGGGCGCAGCCTCGGGCTTGCCGACCTGCGGCTCGCTGTAGAAATAGACGCCAAAGCGCATGCGCTGCTGCTCTCCCTCCGGCACACGAGCGTCGGCCGCGACACGCTTGCGCGCCTCCTTGACCATCATCTCGAAGGCCTCCTGCCAAGCCGCGCGTGCGTGCTCGTGCAGCAGATCCACCGATTCGGCCCCCAGACCATCGGCGAATACGCTCTGCTCCAGGTAACGGGGTGCATCGAGGGTCAAGTTGTGCACGGCCGCCGCCATGTGGTCGGCGGCGTTGGCCGAGAACAAGGCCGTCAATTGATCCAGTCTGCTCCCGGGCACGAACGCAGTGCTGACCGGGATCAACAGTTCACCCTCCACGGCGACGAGGCCCAGGCGCAGGAGTTCCTCCATCACCGTGCGCGGATGCACGTCCAGCGACACCTCGCGGGCCAGTGTCTCGAAGGTGATGCCGGCGCCGGTGCGCGGCAAGGCACGCGGCGCACCGTCACGGCCGCGGTAGCGCTTCTCGGACAGCCAGCGCGTGTAGACCTGCGACGCCAACGGCACACCGCGCGGGCGCACGGCGGCGGCATCGGCCGGCCGCTCCGAGATCACGCGCACATCCTTGCGGTGCACGCCCGAGAGCACGCTGAGCGAGGAGTAGGTGGGCTGAGCGCCGGTGCGCTCGAGCTCGGCACGCGCCGCGTCGACGAACACCGTCTTCAGGAGGTCGGCCAGCGCGCCGTAGGACACGCCGCTGCGCAGCAGCCAGCGAGCCACCGGCGCGAGCAGCACGGCCGCCTCGCGCAAGGCCAGGGCGGCATGCTCCTCGCTGGGCACGGGCAGCGCAGGCGGCTGGGCGGGAGCCGGGCGTGATCGATTCATCGGGAGGGTTCGCGCTTGGCATGGGATCGTATCCCACACGGGCTCGCACGCGGGCGCGAAGGCACATCCGGCAAGCGACCCACACGAATTGTTGCGATTTTGTGGGAAACCTTCCCATAGCATGCCCCTGATGTCTTCCTGCCCTTTCCCCGTCCCATGAGCAGCGGTCTGCAAGCCACCGTGCCGGCGCGCGCCGCGTCGCCCACGACCGGGCCGCGACGCCCTTCCAGCGATGTCTGGGTCTACCTGCTGATCGGCGTACTCGTCGGTGCGGCTTGGTGGGTGACGCGACGCAGCTGGTTCAAGGCCGGCGACGACGTCGGCTACTGGATCGGCGTGGCCGGCGGCACGATGATGCTGGCCCTGTTCAGCTATCCGCTGCGCAAGTACCTGCGCCCGCTGCACCGACTGGGCAAGGTCAAGTGGTGGTTCCTCGCCCACATGGTGCTCGGCATCGGCGGTCCCGTGCTGATCCTGCTGCACTCGACCTTCCGCGTCGGCTCGCTCAATGCGGCGGTGGCGATGTACAGCATGCTGGTGGTGGCCGGCAGCGGCGTGGTCGGGCGCTTCATCTACTTGCGCGTGCACCGCGGGCTGTCGGGACAGAAGACGAGCCTGCAGCAACTGCAGTCGCGCGCGGGGCTGGATGCCTCGGAGGCGCGCTCACGGCTGCACTTCGCGCCCAAGGTCGAGGCGCGCCTGCTCGCCTTCTCCGATCGGCAACTCGGCGCAAAGCCCGGCTGGGCGTGCTGGTTTCGCCAGGTGTTCGTGCTGCCGCTGCAGATGTGGATCGTCTACTGGCGCTGCGCCGCAGGGCTGCGCGGCCCGCTGCGCGAGCTCGCGCGGCGCCGCCAGTGGACCCGCGACGAACTGGCGCAGCGGCGCCGCCTCGCGCGCAAGCTGGTGCGCCGCTATGTCGTCGGCGTCGTGCGCGTCGCCCAGTTCACGGCCTACGAGCGCATGTTCGCGCTGTGGCATGTGCTGCACACGCCGTTCGTCTACGTCCTCGTGATCAGCGCCGTGGTGCACGTGATCGCGGTGCACGCCTACTGAGAAAGAGGCGGATGGCGCCATGGACCGGCTCCCTGCGACGCTTCGCCTGCCGCGCGCTGGCCCTGCTGTGCCTCGCGCTGGCGACGACAGCTGCGGTGCGTGCGCAATCTCTCGAATCCGTGCTTTCCCCGGGAAAGGTCATCCAGGGCCACGCCAAGTGGGAGGACGACTGCAAGTCCTGCCATGTCAGGTTCGATCGTGCCGCGCAGGACCGGCTCTGCATGGACTGCCATAAGGACGTCGGCCAGGACGTGCGCGCCAAGGCGGGCTTCCACGGCCGCATGAAGCCGCAGGCCTGCAACGAGTGCCACACCGACCACAAGGGGCGCGGCGCGCGGATTGCCGCGTTCGACACCCAGCGATTCGACCATGCGCAGACCGACTATCCGCTGCGCGGCAAGCATGGACGGACCGACTGCGCCAAGTGCCACGAGCCGGACAAGAAGTGGCGTGCCGCGGCCACCGAGTGCAACGCCTGCCACCGCAAGGACGACGTGCACAAGGGAGCGCTGGGTCCGAAGTGCGCCGACTGCCACTCCGAGAACAACTGGAAGGAAGCGCGCTTCGATCACTCGAAGTCGCGCTTCGCGCTCGAGGGCAAGCACGTCGACACCGCGTGCGGCGACTGCCACAGGAACAAGGCCGACTACAAGGACACGCCACGCACCTGCATCGGCTGCCACAGGAAGGACGACGACGGCAGGAAGGGGCACAAGGGCCAATTCGGCGAGAAGTGCGAGAGCTGCCACAACGCCAAGGCCTGGAAGCCCTCGACCTTCAACCACGACATCGACACCAAGTACGTCCTGAAGGGCAAGCACCGCAGCACCAACTGCGGCGACTGCCATACCGAACCGTTGTACAAGACGAAGACAGCGACCGACTGCTTCGGCTGCCACAAGAAGGACGACAAGCACGACGGCACGCTGGGCAAGGACTGCGGTGCCTGCCACACCGAGCGCGACTGGAAGGAAAAGGCGAAGTTCGACCACGACAGGACGGACTTTCCGCTGCAAGGCAAGCACGACGAGATCAAGTGCGACGCCTGTCACAAGAGCAAGCTGTTCAAGGAGGCGCCCAAGACCTGCATCGGCTGCCACAGGAAGGACGACAAGCACGAGGCCACGCTCGGCGAGGCGTGCAGCGACTGCCACGGCGAGCGCGACTGGAAGACGACCAAGGGTCGCTTCGACCACGACAAGACGAAGTTCAAGCTTCGCAACGCGCATGCCGCGGCAAAGGTCAAGTGCGATGCCTGCCACCAGGACCTGAAGCGCTTCCGCAAGACGGCCACCGAGTGCTATGCGTGCCACCGGAAGGACGACAAGCACGATGCGCAGCTCGGCCGGCAGTGCGAGAGCTGCCACACCGACCGAGACTGGAAGGTTCCCGGCTACGACCACAACAAGACTCGCTACCCGCTGCTGGGCAGGCACGTGAAGGTGGCCTGCAAGGACTGCCACGCGACGCCGCGCTACCGCGACGCGGCCAAGGACTGCTGGTCGTGCCACAAGAAGGAGGACAAGCACAAGCTGGTCTTCGGCACGAAGTGCGAGAGCTGCCACAACGCGCGCGGCTGGGCCATCTGGGACTTCGACCACGATCGGCGCAGCAGCTACCGGCTCGAGGGCAAGCACCGCAAGGCGGCCTGCGAGGCCTGTCACGTGAAGCCTGCGCCGGAAGGCAAGGGCTTCACGGCGCTGCCCTCGGATTGCCTGTCCTGCCATCGCAAGGACGACGTGCACGACGGCGGATTCGGCATGCGCTGCGCGCAGTGCCACGTCGCCGACGACTGGAAAAGGGTCACCACCCGCGGGCTGCGCAGCAGCACCCCGCCCGACCGATCACGCTGGCTGGGATGGCTGCAATGAACACGTTTGCCTGGGTCCGGCGTCTGCTGGCGCTGACATTGCTCGTCGCGAGCACGCTCGCGATGGCGCAGGGCGCGCCCGCGTCGCGCAACTTCGACCACATCAAGACCGGCTTTCCGCTGACCGGCCAGCACCTCTACGAGCGCTGCGAGTCCTGCCACGTCAACGGCATCTTCAAGGGAACGCCGCGCGACTGCGCGAGCTGCCATACGCCAGGCACACGCTGGTCGCGCAACAACGTGGTCAAGGGCCAGAACCACATCCCGACACAGCTCGCCTGCGACAGCTGCCACAACACGCGCACCTACGCGGGCGCGCGGTTCAATCACGTCGGCGTGGCGCCAGGGACCTGCTCGACCTGCCACACCGGCGCGATGGCATCCGGGAAGCCCGGCAACCACATCCAGACGACGGCCTCCTGCGACACCTGCCACAAGACCAGCGCGTGGACTCCGGCCTCCGGCTTCGATCACAGCGGCGTCGTGCCCGGTACGTGCGCGACCTGCCACAACGGCTCGCGCGCCACCGGCAAGAACGCGACGCACGTTCCCGTGGGCGCCACCAGCTGCGACGCTTGCCACCGCACGGGCGGCACCTGGAAGCCGAGCTCCTTCAACCACACGCAGGTGACGACGCCCAACCAGTGCGCGAGCTGCCACACCGGCAGCTTCCCGCCGGCAGGCGGACGTCGGGCCAACCACATCCCCTACCAGTCGCTGGCGGGCGTGGCGATCGCCAATTGCGATACCTGCCACAAGGCCGGCTTCGCTTCTTGGACGCCGGCGAGGTTCCATGCGTCGGTGTCGGTCAGCAACCAGTGCGCCACCTGCCACACCGGCAACTTCCCGCCGGCCGCCGGCAAGCCCAACACGCCGATCCACAGCGGCCAGACGGTCTGCGAGAACTGCCACAAGTCGACCGCGAGCTGGGCCTCGGCCCGGGTCGACCACAGCACCTTCACCGCCGCCACCAACTGCGCCAGCTGCCACAACGGCAGCACCGCCACGGGCAAGACCGCGACACACGTCCCGGTCGGCGCCACCAACTGCACCAGATGCCACAGCACCTCGACCTGGAAGCCGAGCTCCTTCAACCACAGCCAGGTCACGGTGGCCAGCCAGTGTGCCAGCTGCCACAACGGCGCCTATCCGCCGGCCGATGGCCGCACCGCCACGCACATCCCCTACCAGTCGCTCAGCGGCGTCGCGATCACCAACTGCGACAGCTGCCACAAGCAGGGCTACGTGGCCTGGAGCGGCGCGCGCTTCCACAGCTCGGTGACGGTGACCACGCAGTGCGCCAGCTGCCACACCGGCAGCTATCCGCCCGCCGTGGGCAAGCCCAACACGGCCATCCACCAGGGCGTGACGGTCTGCGAGAGCTGCCACAAGTCGACCGCGAGCTGGGCCTCGGCCCGGGTCGACCACAGCACCTTCACCGCCGCCACCAACTGCGCCAGCTGCCACAACGGCAGCACCGCCACGGGCAAGACCGCGACACACGTCCCGGTCGGCGCCACCAACTGCACCAGATGCCACAGCACCTCGACCTGGAAGCCGAGCTCCTTCAACCACAGCCAGGTCACGGTGGCCAGCCAGTGTGCCAGCTGCCACAACGGCGCCTATCCGCCGGCCGATGGCCGCACCGCCACGCACATCCCCTACCAGTCGCTCAGCGGCGTCGCGATCACCAACTGCGACAGCTGCCACAAGCAGGGCTACGTGGCCTGGAGCGGCGCGCGCTTCCACGGCTCGGTGACGATCAGCACGCAGTGCGCCAGCTGCCACACCGGCAGCTATCCGCCGGCGGTGGGCAAACCGAACAACACCACGCACGCGAGCGTCACCGGCAACTGCGAGAGCTGCCACAAGTCGACCGCCTCCTGGGGCACGGTGACCTTTGCCCACACGGCCGCCAACGCCGTCGGGACAGGCACCTGCGACACCTGCCACAACGGCACCACGGCCAAGGGCAAGTCGGCGACGCACATCCCGGTGACCACCGGGCCGACGAAGTGCGACTCCTGCCACCGCTCGCAGACCAGCTTCGCCACCTCTGTGACGATGAACCACACGGTGGTCGCGGCCACTTCGTGCAAGACCTGCCACAACGGCGCCTACACGGGCGAGGGAACGGTGGGCGCGCTGGCCAAGCCGATCAACCACATTCCCGAGGCCACGCAACTGCTCAACGGCGCGGCGATGGACTGCAAGGCCTGCCACAGCGGCACTTCGGTCTGGACGACCGTGACCATGAACCACAACGGCAGCCAGGGCAGCGGCGCCGGCTGGTGCAAGGGCTGCCACCAGAGCGGCACGGCCTACCTGGGCAACATGGAACGCATGCCGCTGAACCACCGCAACCGGACGCCGGCCCCGATTGACTGTTCCGAGTCCAGCTGCCACCGGCCGCTGGGACGCTTCGGCACGCCTTACACCAAATGGAACTGACGCTTGAAGCCTGACCTCGCCTTGCGCCGACTCGTCGCGCCGATCGCCCTGCTGGCTGCCGCGGGCGCCCACGCGCAGCTCATCGACGACGTCGAGTTCCGCCGCGACGGCGCCGACGCCATCCTGCAGGTGCGCTTCGTCACGCCGGTGGTGTTCCGGCGCGCCCTGCTGGCCCAGAGCGGTGACTCCGTGCAGATCCTCTACGACCTGGTGGACGCGCGCGAGGCCCAGAAGGTCGTGCCGTCCGAACGGCGGGTGAAGGGCGGCGGCGACATGCCGGACTTCATCGTCAGCGACGAGAGCCCGTCGCGGGCCGGACCCGGGCGGCGCCTCGCCGTGCGCCTGAGCCAGCCGGCTCAGCTGCGCGCGCGCGCGGGCAGCGGCAACCGCACCATCGAACTCGTGCTGCCGGGGTTGGGCGCGGCGATTCCCGTGTCGGTGAAGTCACAGGCCGCGCCAGCGAGAAGCTCCGGCTTCCAGATCACGCTGCAACAGTCGGACAACCCCAACATCCAGCTCGACACGCCCATTCCCGCGGCGCTGCAGCGCTACCAGGTGTTCACCGGCAAGCGCCAGGTCGACGGCCGCACCGTGCACGAGGTCAGCCTCGGCTACTTCGATACGCTGGTCGAGGCGGAGAACGCTCGCCAGGTGCTGTTGCGCCGTTTCCCAGCGGCAACGCTGGTGGCGTTGAGCCCGCCTCCTGCTCCTGCTCCTGCTCCTGCTCCTGCTCCTGCTCCTGCACCGGCCGCCCAGCCGGTCCAGGCGTTGCCCGTGGCGCCCCCCGCGGCTGCGGCGTCCGCTGCCCCGGCACCCAGCGTTGCGGCGGTACCGCTGCCTCCCATCCCGGCGCCGGCCGAGGTCGAGGCGCAGGCCACCGCGCTGCTCGCCGCCGCGAAGGCCGCTGATGCCGCCGGCGACAGCGGCACGGCGCTGGACAAGCTCAACACGCTGCTCAACCTGCCGGCCAATGCCACGACGCGCGAAGCGCAGGCGCTGGCCGGCGACATCCGTGCCAAGACGGGCGACACGGTGCGGGCACGGGCCGAGTACGAGACCTTCCTGCAGCTGTATCCGACCGGCGCTGACGCCGACCGCGTGCGCGCCGCGCTCGCCCGGCTGCCCGTCGCCGCCCCCACTCCCAAGGTGGAGCCCCAGCCCGCGGCCCGGGCCGCCGCGGAGCCCACCTCGACCATCGCCGGCTCGGCGGGCGTTTTCTACTACGGCGGCGCCTCGAAGGTGCGTACCCAGGAGTTCCAGGATTCGCCGATCAGCGGCCTCCCCGAGCAGACCAGCGACAACACCTTGTCCGGCGTCGACCAGAGCCTGCTGCTGACCAACGTCGACCTGAACTGGCGCTACCGGGATGCCGACACCGACATGCGCTTCGTATTCCGCGACGCCTACTCGGCCGACCTGAAGAACAGCGCGAAGAGCAAGAACCGCCTGTCGGCGCTGTACTTCGAGCACCGCGCGCTGAAAGCCGGCACGCAGGTGCGGCTGGGCCGCCAGTCGCCGACCGGCGGCGGCATCCTCAACCGCTACGACGGCCTGCAGGCCGGCTACACCTTCGCGCCCAAGTGGCGCATCAACGCTGCCGCCGGCGTGCCCACCGAGAAGCTGCTGGACAGCAAGCGCAGCTTCTACGGCCTGTGGATCGACGCCGACGCGCTGACGCCGCAGATCGGAGGCAACCTCTACTTCAACCGTCAGCTGATCGACAACCAGATCGACCGCAGCGCGGTCGGCAGCGAGATGCGCTTCTTCAGCGGCGGTGTCTCGGCCTTCGGCATCGTCGACTACGACACCGAGATCCGCGGCCTGAACATCGCCTCGCTGCAGGGCACCTGGCAGTGGCAGGACAACACCGTCATCAACGTGCTGGCCGACCGCCGCAAGACACCGCTGCTCGCGCTGGGCAACGCGCTGTTCTTCCAGAACCCGAACCTCGGCGTGCAGGCCGCCAGCATCAAGGATCTGCTCGTGACCACGCCGCTGGATCAGCTGCGCGACATCGTGCGTGCCACGACCTCGAACACCATCCAGGGTCTGCTGGGCTTCACCACGCCGATCAACCCGCGCTGGCAGGCGGGCGCCGACATCCGCCTGACCGACGTCGGCGAGATCCTGCCGGTGGTCGACATCCTGCCCTTCGGCCAGGGACGCAACCGCAGTGCCTCGGTGGGTGGACAGCTGATCGGCACCAACCTCTACTCCGGCCGCGACACCCACGTGGTGACGCTGTCGGTGCTGCGCGGCACCAGCTACAGCCTGAACAACGTCACGCCACCGTCGAGCTACAACGGCTTCCTGGTCAGCTACAACAACTCGTCGCAGGTGACCGAGCTGCTGCTGCTCGAGCCCTCGCTGCGCATCTACCGCCAGAGCGACAGCGCCGGCATCCAGCAGACGCGCTGGAGTCCGGGGCTGCGCGCCACTTACCGCGTGCTCAAGCAACTCTCGCTCGAGTCGGAACTCAGCGGCGAGTACGGCAAGGCGAGCGGGCCGAACCGCGACGAAACGGCGAGCCGGCTCTTCTACTACCTCGGCGGCCGGTACGACTTCTGAGCCCGCAACGCGCGGCCGACGATGAACTACACCTACCTGTATCTCGCCACGATCGCGCTCGCGGTCGGTCTCTACGTGCGCCGGCAGCGCTCGATCCAACAGCAGCACGCCGAGGAGCTGAAGCAGGCCCTCGCCGCCGGACTCGGCGAGCCACCCTCGCTGCACCCCGTGATCGACACGGCGCGCTGCATCGGTTCGGGCTCCTGCGTGCGCGCCTGCCCCGAGGAGGCGCTGGGCATCGTCGGCGGCAAGGCGGTGCTGAAGAACGGTTCGGCCTGCATCGGTCACGGTGCCTGCCTGACCGCCTGCCCGGTGGAGGGCATCACGCTGGTGTTCGGCACCGAGAAGCGCGGCATCGACATTCCGCATGTCAGCCCCGACTTCGAGACGAACGTGCCGGGCATCTTCATCGCCGGCGAGCTCGGCGGCATGGGCCTGATCCGCAAGGCCGCCGAACAGGGCCGCCAGGCGATGGACGCGGTCCGCAGGCGAACCAAGGGCACGCACGACCTCGACGTGCTGATCGTCGGCTGTGGCCCGGCCGGGCTGTCTGCCGGACTCGCCGCGATCCAGCACCAACTGCGCTACCGCGTCATCGAGCAGGAGGAATCACTCGGCGGTGCGGTCTACCACTATCCGCGCAACAAGATCGCGATGACCGCGCCGGTGCAGCTCGCGCTGGTGGGCAAGGTGAGGTTCGGCGAGGTCAGCAAGGAGCAGCTGCTCGAGTTCTGGCAGGACGTGGTGAAGCGCACCGGGCTGCAGGTCTCGTTCCGCGAGCGCCTCACCGGCATCGAGCGGCGCGGCGACGGTTTCGTCGTTCAGACCGACCGCGGCAGCTTCTCGACCCGCTCGGTGCTGCTCGCCATGGGCCGGCGCGGCACGCCACGCAAGCTCGACGTGCCCGGCGAGGAGTCGTCCAAGGTGGTGTACCGCCTGGTCGACGCCGAGCAGTACCGCGGCCGGCACGTGCTCGTGGTGGGCGGCGGCGACAGTGCGCTGGAGGCCGCCATCGCGCTGGGCGAACAGCCCGACTGCACCGTGGCACTGTCCTATCGCAGCGACGCGTTCTCGCGTGTCAAGGCGAAGAACCGCGATCGTCTCGAGGAGCTGCATGCGGCCGGCCGCGTGCAGGTGCTGCTGCGCTCGAAGGTGATTTCCATCGAGCAGCGCGGCGTGAACCTCGAGCATGACGGCCGCCCGCTCGCGCTGCCCAACGACGCTGTGATCGTCTGCGCCGGCGGCGAACTGCCGACGCCGCTGCTGCGCCAGGTGGGCATCCGCTTCGAGACCAAGTTCGGCACCCGCTGAGCGCGCCTGAGAGGCCTACTCCAGGCTGTCCCAGAACCGGTCGTCGGCGAGTGCCTGCGCCTCCTCGCGCGTCTCGCAGGCCGACGAGGCCCAGTCCCACTCGGGCTCGATGGACTCGATCTCCGCCTCGCTGAAGACGCGGTATTCGTACTGCTCAGTCGCGCTGCCCCCGGCAGCAATCGCACGCTTGGCCACGAACCACGGCATACCCATCCCCCGTCAGACTCCCCGGGGGTTTACGCAGGCTGCGGCCAGCCTATTCCGGGTCCGTCAGAGACCCAGCAATTCGGGCGTGGGCAGCAAGTCGAAGTCGGTCGCCTCGCGCAGGCGGCGGCGCGCCTGCGCCTTGCCGACGCGCCGCACCAGCAGGCCGACCTGATCGGCGAGCTCACCGCCGGCACGCGCCCGAGGCATCAGGCGCTGGAGCAGCTCATCGAGGGTCTGTACCGATTCCTCCTCGCCGAGACTGAGCAGGAGGATGTGACAGAGGCAGGCCACCAGGGCGGATTCGCTGCAGGCGGCGTCGAGTTGCTGCACCGACAGTGCGAACTGCGGACCTTCGATGCCGTTCTCGCGCAGCGCGGTCAGCGCAGGGCCCAGGCCGGCCAGGCCATGTTCGGGGTCCGGCGCATGGCGCAGCAGTTCGGCCAGCACGCGGACGAAGCGCGAACGCGCGTCCAGCGGCTGCTCGCGGCGCAGACTCTGGCAGGGTCCGGAGTGCGTCTCGTCGATGTGGCCCTCGGAACCGATGCGCAGGATGTCGAGATAGAGATGAAGCGCGTCCACGCCGGGCAGGTCGGCGAGCTTCACAATCAGCGCGCCGGCGCGGTAGCCGGGCAGTTCGGGCGTGCCGATCCAGCCGTCGTGGTCCGCACCGTGTCCTCGGCGCCACGGCAGGTTCGCCGTGGCGCCGAAGCCCGTGTACTGCGCGCGACCGAGGGAGCTCATGCTGCGCCCTCCAGCCAGCGGGTCCGCGTCAGGCGGCGCGACGGCCCTTGCCGGCGGCCGGCTTGGCCACGGCGCTGAGCGTCACGAGGTTGGCTTCGGCGGCGCCGACGGCCTGCTTGGCGGCCTTCTGCACGCTGTCGAAGGCATCGTTGGCTGCCGAGACCGCCGCCTTGGCGAGCATCACGGCGTTCTCCGAGCCGGCCGGGGCGTTCTTCGCCGCGGCTTCGACCAGCGCGACGAACTTCTTCTGCGCATCGGCAGCGCCGGCTTCGCCGACCTTGCTGAACTCGGACTGCACGCCGGCGATGATGTCGTACAGCTTGCGGCCATAGGCGCCAGCCTTCTCGGTGGACGGCTGCAGCAGTTCGGCCTGCAGCGCGAACAGCGACTGCACGTCCTTGGCGGACAGCACCGCCTGCGCCTGCGCGCTCGCTTCGGCCAGTGCGGCCTTGGTGGTGTCGAGGTTCAGCACGACGAGCTTCTCGGTGGCCTCGATGCCGGTGGCGGTCAGGCCCACCAGGGTGGCGAGCTGGGCCTTCTGGGCGGCGGCGAATTGTTCGTTGGTCAGCATGGCAGCTTCCTTGGGATGGTGGTGGAGGAGAATTTTTGCTGCAGTGCAGCATGACTCCACTTTAGCGGGCCTCCGGCGGAATGCAAGCACTTTTTGCTGCGCTGCAGCAAAGTAGGTGGAAACCTCTAGCCGGCCGAGTTCAGGCGCCCAGCACGAGCCGGTTGCGACCGGCCTGCTTGGCTGCCAGCAGGGCCTCGCTGGCGCGCTGCAGCAGGGTCAGAGGGCCGTCCGCTCCCACCGCCAGCTGCGCCACGCCCACGCTGGCGGTGAGTGGCACGCGGCGCTGGTCGAGGCTGCGGATGTCCGCCGCGGCGACATTGCGGCGCACCCGCTCGGCCACGCGAGCCGCGCTGTCCAGATCGGTGTCGGGCATGACGAGGCAGAACTCCTCGCCGCCGTAGCGTGCCAGCCAGTCGGTCAGGCGCACGCTGCTGCGCGCGATCTCGGCGAAGCGGCGCAGCACCTGGTCGCCGGTCGGGTAGCCGTAGGTGGCGTTGACGTCGTGGAAGTGGTCGAGGTCGACCAGGGCGATGGTCAGCGCCCGGCCATGCTTGCGCGCGGTCTCGAGTTCGCGTGACAGGCGGGCGTCGAAGTAGCGGCGGTTGTGCAACTGCGTCAGCGCGTCCTGGTTGGCCTCGCGCCGCGCAGCCTCGACGAGGCTGCGGCCCATGTGGGTGACCAGCGTGGTCATGCGCTCGGTCATCACGCGGGTGACGTTCTCGAAGTGACGCACGTAGAGGTCGCGCTCCTCGCCGCCCGAGGACTCCTGCAGTGTCTCGTACGAGACGAGCCGGTTGCGCCCTTGCCCCTTGGCCTCGTACAGCGCCACGTCGGCCTGGTTCATCAGGTCGGCGAAGGTCGAGCGCTCGCCGACGAAGGCCAGGCCCGCGCTGGCCGTGACGGCCATGCGCTGCGTGGCCTCGCCGTCCAGCGGCGCTGCCGCGGTGTCGTCGAAGCGGTTGACGAGGCGCTCGAAGGCCGCGCCGGCTGCCGCCGCAGCCGCCGGCGCGTAGAAGGCATGCTCGGCCAGCTTCTGCAGCATGCGCTGCACGTCCGCCACCGCGGTGGCGCGGTCGTAGCGCGAGACGAGTGCGACGAACTCCTCGCCGCCCCAGCGTGCCAGGCGGTCGTTCGGTGCCATCTCGGCGAGCAGCAGCGCCGCCGCCTCGCGCAGCACCTGGTCGCCGGCCTGGTGGCCGAAACGGTCGTTGATCTGCTTGAAGTGATCGAGGTCGAACAACACGACGGCGCGGCAGTCCTGCGACGGCGTGCTGCCCAATTCCTGCGCCAGCTGCGCCTGCCAGCGCTTGCGGTTGGGCAGCCCGGTGAGCTCGTCGCTGAACTCGAGCGACTGCAGCAGCGCCTCACCGCCGGCATGCTTGAGCAGCCGGGCCAGGCGCAGCACGAGCAGTTCGACGGGGCGCAGGCCGCGAACCACGTCGTCGCGTGGCTTGATGAACTCGAGCGCGTCCACCTCCTGCTCGGCGCTGCTGGCAACGATCAGCGTCGGCCGCGCATCCATGACGTACTCGCGGCGCAAGCGTCGCGAGTCGGCGAACAGATCGGCCTGCAGCACGCGCAGCTCGGCCTCGGGCGGCAAGGTCGTGCCGGCGACACAGGTGACGACGCGGAATCCCTGCGCACGCAGCGGCGCGAGCAGGGGCTCGTCCTCGTAGCCCTCGTGGGGCAGCACCCAGGCGATCGTCTTCGCGTCCACGCGTGCGGCCCCTCCCGACAGGCCCGAATCCAGCAGCATAGCCGCGCACCTGCTCAGGCCGGCGGCGCGTCGATCCGGGGCAGCGACAGCGTCGCCACCGCGCCACCGCCCTCGCCGTTGCGCAGGGAGATCCGGCCGTGGTGCAGCTCGGCGATCTCCTTGGCGAAGGACAGGCCCAGGCCGGTGCTCTTCTTCGCCGTCGCCGGGCGTGCCAGCGAATAGAACTTCTCGAACACGCGCGCATCCGCGTAGTCGGGGATGCCGGGGCCCTGGTCGCGCACGACCACGTCGACGCTGCGCGAGCGCGCATGCAGCTCGATGCGCACCACGCCACGCTCGGGAGAGAAGTCCAGCGCGTTGGCCAGCAGGTTGCCGACGGCGCGTCGCAGCAGGAAGGCTTCGCCTTCCACCCAGGCCGGCTCGGGAGCCGCGAACTCGACGCGGATGCCGCGCGCCGCGCCGCTGGCCTCGGCGCTGGCCGCCAGTTCCTCGAGCAGCGGGCGCAGCGCCACCGCCTCCACCTTCGGCAGGCGGCGCCGCTGCTCCAGCGCGGCGAGCTCCATCATGCGGTCGACCAGTTCCTGGATGCGCTGCGTCTCGCGCTCGATGTTGGCGGTGAAGCGCTGGCGGTCGGCAGCGGGCATGCCGGGCTCGTGCAGCAGCTCGGCGGCACCGCGGATTGCTGACAGCGGACTCTTCAGTTCGTGCGTCAGCGTCTGCACGTAGTCGGCCACGTCGTTGCGGCCGGCCAGCGCGTCGCGCAACTCGCCATAGGCAGCGCCCAGCGTGCCGAGCGCGCGCCGCCCGAGACGCGGCAGGCTGAAGGAACGCTGCGCGCGAACGTAGCGCACGAAGTCGGAGATCAGCCCGAAGGGCCGCACCAGCCACAGCGACAGGATCAGCGCCAGCACCAGGACTGCCGCCACCGAGGTGAGCCCGACCACCATGGTCTTGCGCCGCGCCGCGGCCACGAACTGGTTCAGGCTCTGCACCGGCTTGCCGACGCTGACCACACCGACGATCTCGCCACCGGCGCGCACCGGCGCCGAGACATACATCACCGAGCTCAGCTCGTCACCGGGGATCTTCGGCGTCGTACGCGCGCGGTACTGCCCGGCCAGCGCGGCGCGCACGTCGCGCCACTGCGAGAAGTCCTCGCCCTCGCGCTGGCCGATGGAATCGAACAGCACGATGCCGTCGCGGCCAATGACCAGCGCCTGCAGCTCGACGCCGGTCTTCTCGAACCCGAAGATGCGCGCCGAAAAGCTGCGCGCATACAGGCTGCGGAACACCGGGCGCAACTGCTCGGCGTCCATCCTGCCCTCCGCACTGTGCTGCTCGACCTGGGCGGCCAGCAGGTGCGCCGTCTCCACCAGCGACTCCTCGGCCGACTCGCGGTAGCGCGGGTCGATATCGGCGAGCAGCCGGTACATCAGCAGGCCGACCCCGAGCGCGTACGCGAGCAGGATGCCGGCGAAGACGATGGTTCTTCGCTTCACAAGCTCGCCGGCAGGTCCTCCGCCAGCGCGTAGCCACTGCCGCGGTGCGTGCGGATCGGGTCGAGCCTCGGCGCCACCGCCTTCAGCTTGGCGCGCAGCATCTTCACGTGGGCGTCGACGGTGCGGTCCAGGCTCTCGCTGCGCTCGTCCCAGACCTTGTCGAGCAGCACGTCGCGGCTGTAGACGTGGCCGGGGCGCTCGACCAGGGTCTTCAGCAGGCCGTACTCGTAACGGGAAAGTTCGAGCGTCTGTCCGTAGAAGCGGATCTGGCGACGCCCTTCGTCCACCTGGAACGGCAATGCCGGCGCGGCCGGGGCGGGCGCGCGCGCGGCACGGCGCAGGATGCTGCGCAGCCGCGCCACCAGTTCGCGCGGCGAGAAGGGCTTGGCGACGTAGTCGTCGGCGCCGAGCTCGAGGCCGACGACGCGGTCGATCTCGTCGGCGCGCGCGGTGAGGAAGACCACCGGCACGTCGCTGAACGCGCGCAGCCGGCGGAACACCTCGAAGCCGTTCAGGTCGGGCAGGCCGACATCGAGGATCACCAGCGCCGCCGGCGCCTCGCGCTGCCGCGCCAGCCCCGCCTCACCGGTGGCCGCCCAGTGCGGCTCGAAGCCGTCGGTGCGCAGCGCGTACTGCAGCGTGTCGGCGATGCCCGGCTCGTCCTCGACGATGAGGACGCTCGGCTTCACGGTGTGCACGGCGCCGGGCCGCACGCGCGCGCGCGCGACGCCCTCGGGGGCTCGGACGCGGTACGCCGCGGACGCAGGGTCGTCATTCGGCGGGAAGGAATCCGTCGATGGAGAGGTAGCGCTCGCCGGTGTCGTAGTTGAAGCCGAGCACGCGGGCGCCGGCAGGCAGTTCGGCCAGCTTCTGCGCAATGGCCGCGAGCGTCGCCCCCGAGGAGATGCCCACCAGCATGCCCTCCTCGCGTGCACAGCGGCGCGCCATCTCGCGCGCCGCCTCCGCCTCGACCTGGATCACGCCATCGAGCACCTCGGTGTGGAGATTGGCCGGGATGAAGCCCGCGCCGATGCCCTGGATGGGGTGCGGGCTGGGCTTGCCGCCGCTGATGACGGGCGAAGCGGCCGGCTCCACCGCGAACACCTTCAGCGCCGGCCACTTCGCCTTCAGCACCTCGGCGCAGCCGGTCAGGTGGCCGCCGGTGCCCACGCCGGTGATCAGCGCGTCCAGCCCCTCGGGAAAGTCGGCCGCGATCTCCTGCGCGGTGGTGCGCATGTGCACGTCGACGTTGGCCGGGTTCTCGAACTGTTGCGGCATCCACGAATTCGGCGTGGCCGCCAGCAGTTCCTTGGCGCGCGCGATCGAGCCGTTCATGCCCTTCTCGCGCGGCGTCAGCTCGAAGCTCGCCCCATAGGCGAGCATCAGCCGGCGGCGTTCGACGCTCATGCTGTCGGGCATGACGAGAACCAGCTTGTAGCCCTTCACCGCGGCAACCATCGCCAAGCCCACGCCGGTGTTGCCGGAGGTGGGCTCGATGATCGTCGCCCCGGGCCGCAACGCGCCGGACGCCTCGGCGGCCTCGATCATCGACAGGGCGATGCGGTCCTTGATCGATCCTCCGGGATTGGCGCGTTCGCTCTTGATCCACACCTCGTGTGACGCGCCGAACAGGCGGTTGACGCGGATGTGCGGTGTGTTGCCGATGGTCTGCAGGATGGTGCTGGCGCGCATGGGCTTCTCCTCGGGGAACGGCCGGATTATGGGCGTGATAATCGGGTCATGTTCGCACCGCTCCAAAACGACAGCTTCCTGCGTGCCTGCCTGCGCCAGCCCACCGAACACACCCCCGTGTGGCTGATGCGCCAGGCCGGTCGCTATCTGCCCGAGTACCGCGACACCCGCGCCAAGGCCGGCAGCTTCATGGGCCTGGCCACGAACACCCAATACGCCACCGACGTGACGCTGCAGCCGCTGGAGCGCTATGCACTGGACGCGGCCATCCTGTTCAGCGACATCCTCACCGTACCGGATGCGATGGGGCTGGGCCTGAGCTTCGCGCTGGGCGAGGGCCCGCGCTTCGCGCATCCCGTGCGCGACGAAGCCGATGTCGCGAAGCTCGCCGTGCCGGACATGGACAGGCTGCGCTACGTGTTCGACGCGGTCACCTCGATCCGCACAGCGCTCAGCGGCCGCGTGCCGCTGATCGGCTTCTCGGGCAGCCCGTGGACGCTGGCCTGCTACATGGTCGAGGGCGCGGGATCCGACGACTACCGGCTGGTCAAGACGATGATGTACCGCCGGCCCGATCTGATGCACCGCATCCTGGCGATCAACGCCGACGCGGTGGCGCGTTACCTGAACACGCAAATCGACGCCGGCGCGCAGGCAGTGATGGTGTTCGACAGCTGGGGCGGCGTGCTCGCCGACGGTGCCTTCCAGGCGTTCAGCCTCGCCTACACGCGCCGCGTGCTGAAGCAGTTGAAGCGCGAGCACGGCGGAGCGCGCGTCCCGCACATCGTCTTCACCAAGGGCGGCGGCCTGTGGATCGAGGAGATCGCGGCCAACGTCGATGGCGTCGGGCCCGACGTCGTCGGCCTCGACTGGACGATGAACCTCGGGCAAGCGCGCCGGCGCACGGCCGACCGCGTGGCGTTGCAAGGCAACCTCGATCCGAACGTGCTGTTCGCCGACGCAGAGCAGATCCGCGCCGAGGCGACCAGGGTGCTGGAGAGCTTCGGAGCGCCGCGCAGCCCACAAGGGACGTACGGCGGGCATGTCTTCAACCTCGGCCACGGCATCAGCCAGCACACGCCGCCCGAAGCCGTATCGGTGCTGGTAGACACCGTCCACGAGGTCTCGCGGCGCCTGCGCACGGTCGCCTGAGCCCGGCGGACGCTTCCGGGCGTGCCGCGCCGAGTGAGTGAGCGCTCAGGGCTTGACTTATCCCCAAAAATGGATCTGTGCTCCGCCCCCTGCAACGCTATTGCGCCGCACCATCCCGAATCCGAGAAATCATCGCAAGTCATTGATTCCATTGAATGTTCAGTCGCGCTGAAAGTCCGGGCAGGAGAGTCCACTTCTTGGCGGATCAAGCATTTAGCGCGCCTTTGGGCAGGTTCTGCACAAAGTTATCCACAGGATGCGACGCTGGCTCGAAAAGCCTCGCTAAATCAGCAACTTGGCAGCACTCCTTCACACCCTTGTGAGGATTACTGCGCAACTTTCCGGTGACTGAATTCGTGACCCCCATGGTCCGCCTCCGGGTCGCGGTCGACACCCCTCAGCACGCCGGCCTGGGCGGCACGCTCGACTACCTGAGTGAGCAGCCGCTCTCTGCAGGAACATTGGTACGAGTGCCGCTGGGTCGGCGTGACCTGCTGGGCGTCGTGTGGTCCGGAGACGCCAGCGCGTGCGCCGAGACGGCGCTGAAGCCGCTGGCGGCCGTGCTGACCGAGTTGCCCCCGCTCGACGCCGCGTGGCGCGAGCTTGTCTCTTTTGCATCTGGTTACTATCAGCGAAGCATTGGCGAACTGGCCTTGTCGGTGCTGCCACCGGAACTGCACAAGCTCGACGGCGCGCAGATCGCGCTTCGCCTGCGCAAGCTGCACAAGGCGCGGGACGAGGCTCCCCCAGCAACGCCCCAGCCCGCGCCGCCGCCGAGCGCAGAGCAGGCCGAGGTGCTCGGCAGGCTGGAGGCAACACCCGCCAGCACGCCGGTACTGCTGCATGGCGTGACCGGCAGCGGCAAGACCGAGGTCTACCTGCATGCCGCCGCGCGCTCACTCGAGGCCGGGCGGCAGGCGCTGGTGCTGGTGCCCGAGATCAACCTCACGCCGCAGCTCGAGGCGCGCTTCGCGCAGCGCTTCGCCGGCCGGCGCATCGTCTCGCTGCACAGCGGCCTGACGCCGGCGCAGCGGTTGC
The DNA here is from genome assembly GCF_937952055.1 of uncultured Piscinibacter sp. Lineage (GTDB taxonomy): Bacteria > Pseudomonadota > Gammaproteobacteria > Burkholderiales > Burkholderiaceae_C > Piscinibacter. The sequence goes on along the minus strand of NZ_CALFYO010000004.1, from coordinate 30,682 downwards.
GCAGTTGGCTCGCCGCGCACCTGGGCCTTGCCGACCTGGTACTGGGCACGCGGCTGGCCGTCTTCGCGCCGATGCCGCGGCTCGGGGTGATCGTCGTCGACGAGGAGCACGACCCTTCCTACAAGCAGCAGGAAGGCGCGCGCTATTCGGCACGCGACCTTGCCGTCTACCGCGCACGGCTGCAGGGCGCTCGCGTGCTGCTGGGCTCGGCGACACCCTCGCTGGAGAGCTGGCATCGCGCCAACGAAGGCCGCTACCTGCGTCTGGCCTTGCCCTCGCGCATCGGCGGCGCATCGTTGCCGCGCGTGCGGCTGGTCGACATGAATCAGCAACCGAAGGGGCAAGGGGCCGGCACGGCGCTCTCGCCGCCGCTCCTCGACGCGATCCGCCAGCGGGTGGCGCGCGGCGAGCAGAGCCTGGTGTTCCTCAACCGCCGCGGCTACGCGCCGGTGCTGCACTGCGCCGACTGCGGCTGGAAGAGCGGCTGCCCGCACTGCAGCGCCTGGCGCGTGTTTCACAAGCTCGACCGCACACTGCGCTGCCATCACTGCGGCTTCACCGAACGCGTGCCGCACGCCTGTCCGGACTGCGGCAATCTGGACATCGCGCCGATCGGCCGGGGCACCGAGCGGCTGGAAGAGCAACTGGCGCACTTGCTCGCCGGCGCGGACGGCAGACCCCCGCGCATCGCGCGCATCGACGCCGACAGCACGCGGCTGAAAGGCTCGCTGGAGGCCCAGCTCTGCGCCGTGCATGCCGGCGACGTGGACGTGCTGGTGGGCACGCAGATGATCACCAAGGGCCACGACTTCCGCCGCATCACGCTGGTGGCGGCGGTGAACCCCGACAGCGCGCTGTTCAGCAGCGACTTTCGTGCGCCGGAGCGACTGTTCGCGCTGCTCATGCAGGCCGGCGGGCGCGCCGGCCGCTCGGCCGACCAGGCGCAGGGCGCGGAGATGTGGGTGCAGACCTGGCATGCGCAGCATCCGCTCTATGCGGCACTGCGCCGACACGACTTCGCGGCTTTCGCCGAAGGGCAGCTGAAGGAGCGCGAATCGGCTGGCCTGCCGCCTTTCGCCCACCTCGCCATGCTGCGCGCCGACGCCAAGCAGGCCGAGGCCGCCCAGGCCTTCCTCGATGCCGCGGCGGCACTCGCGACCGACCTGCCCGACGCGCCGGCGGTGAGCGTCTACGCGCCAGTGCCGCTGCCGGTGGCGCGAGTGGCCGGCGTCGAACGCATGCAGATGCTGGCGGAGTCGCCCTCGCGTCCGGCGCTGCAGCGCTTCCTGGCAGCCTGGGTACCGGCCCTGCACGAGCTGCGCCGCGGCGGCGGCCACAAGGTGCTGCGCTGGGCCATCGACGTCGACCCGCTGAGCATCTGACGCGGAACTCAACGGCGCCGCGGCGGCGCGGGCACCGGTCGCGACACGTCGGCGAGCAACAGTGTGGCGCGCACCAGTTCCTCCACCGCCTCGGCGAGGTCGGCCGGCGGCTCGAGCGACTCCATCTCCTCGATCAGCTCATCGGCATCCTCGAGGTCGTCGGCATCGAGGTGGCGGTAGAGGAGGGCCAAGGGCTCGCGCAGCTTGTTCGCGTCCAGTGCCATGAGTTGCGGAAAGAGCTCCATGGCCGTCGCGAAACCGGCCACCCAGCCGTATACCGCCTCGCTCGGCGCGCTCTCGCCGTCGTGGTCCAACTCGAACACCCAGGGATCGAACCAGCGCCGTGCCTGGATGGCCGCATCGAGCTCCGCATGGCGGCGGCGTACCAGTGCATGCAGCCGCGTCGCATCGAAGCGCGCGGGCAGCGGACGGCCATCGGCATCGGTCGCGTGCGCGAGCCACGTGGCTTCGGCGACACGCCGCGGCTGCAACAACACGCCACAGAGGAAACCATCCAGCATGCTCACGTCGAGCGGGTCAAGCGGCGCGGGCACCTTGTCGAGCAGCGACTGCAACTCCACCAACTCGCGCTCTGTGAGCGCTTGCTGCGCAGCGACACGATGCGCTGTGGCGGGGACTTTGCGATGCGTGGCCATGCGCGATTGTGCGATGCCCACACCCCTCATGCGGGTATGTGCAAAGGGCACATCTCCTGCTAAGGGAAGTTCCCTCGTATTGGGGATGGCCCGCCAGGGAGTGCAGCCCTAGAGTCGCATCCATAGCTGTCACACGGGATCTTCAACAGATCGCGCGCTCAAAGGTCCATAACGCCCGACGCTCACGAGCCCGCTCGCGAGAGACCAAACAGGGTGAGAGACTGGCACCGCCCCCAACGACGTCCTTACTTGAGGACTTGACACAGCCCACCTGCTCACGCAGGTGGGCTTTTTTTTCCCATGTTTTGGGCGAGTGACCCGCCGCAAGCCCCTGTCTTCTCGATGCCCGACAATTCGTGTCTTGCCATCCAGGAGACTTGCATGGGCGCCCCCGAAGCCTTCACCGCCACCACCGAAGTGGGCCATTTCATCGCCGGCCGCGTCGAGTCGGGCACCGGCAGCCGCCGCCAGGCCGTCTACAACCCCGCCACCGGCGCGGTGGCACGCCAGGTCGTGCTGGCCAGCGCCGAAGACGTGAACACCGCCGTCGCTGCCGCGAAGGCCGCTTTCCCGGCCTGGGCCGACACGCCGCCGATCCGCCGCGCGCGGGTGATGAACAAGTTCCTCGAGCTGATGAACCAGCACCGAGACACGCTCGCCGCGATGATCACCGCCGAGCACGGCAAGGTGTTCACCGACGCGCAGGGCGAGGTCACGCGCGGCATCGACATCATTGAATTCGCCTGCGGCATCCCGCAGTTGCTCAAGGGCGACTACACCGACCAGGTCTCGACCGGCATCGACAACTGGACGTTGCGCCAGCCGCTGGGCGTGGTCGCCGGCATCACGCCGTTCAACTTCCCCTGCATGGTGCCGTGCTGGATGTTCCCGGTGGCGATCGCCTGCGGCAATGCCTTCATCCTCAAGCCCAGCGAGCGTGACCCCTCGCCCAGCCTGTTCATGGCCGAGTTGCTCAAGCAGGCCGGCCTGCCCGACGGCATCTTCAACGTCGTGCAGGGCGACAAGGTGGCCGTCGACACGCTGCTCAATCACCCCGACGTGAAGGCGCTGAGCTTCGTCGGCTCGACGCCGATCGCGCAGTACATCTACGAGACCGGCGCGCACCACGGCAAGCGCGTGCAGGCGCTGGGCGGCGCGAAGAACCACATGGTGGTGATGCCCGATGCCGACCTGGACCAGGCCGTCGACGCGCTGATCGGCAGCGCCTACGGCTCGGCCGGCGAGCGTTGCATGGCGATCAGCGTGGCGGTGCTGGTCGGCGACGTCGGCGACAGGATCGTCCCCATGCTCGCCGAGCGCGCGAAGGCTTTGAAGGTGAAGAACGGCATGCAGCTCGACGCCGAAATGGGCCCGATCGTCACCCGGCAGGCGCTCGAGCGCATCGAGGGCTACATCGACATCGGCGTGAAGGAAGGCGCGAAGCTGGTCGTCGACGGTCGCGGCCTCAGGGTGCCGGGCTTCGAGCAGGGCTTCTTCACCGGCGGCACGCTGTTCGACCATGTCACGCGCGACATGCGCATCTACAAGGAAGAGATCTTCGGCCCGGTGCTTGCCTGCGTGCGCGCACGCGACTTCGGCGAAGCCCTCGCGCTGGTCAACGACCACGAGTACGGCAACGGCGTGGCCTGCTTCACCAGCGACGGCAACGTGGCGCGCGAGTTCGCGCGGCGCGTGCAGGTCGGCATGGTGGGCATCAACGTGCCGATCCCGGTGCCGATGGCATGGCACGGCTTCGGCGGCTGGAAGAAGAGCCTGTTCGGGGACATGCATGCCTACGGCGAGGAAGGCGTGCGCTTCTACACCAAGCAGAAGAGCGTCATGCAGCGTTGGGCCAGCTCGACGCCCAAGGGCGCCGAGTTCGTCATGCCGACGTCGAAGTAGTGCGTCCCGCGCAAGAGGGGCGGCCTGCGGCATCAACCGTGCTTCGCGACATGTGCCGGCAGGGCCGCCCGCATGACCCTGATCGCCTAAAAGGTATTTAGGCCCAGATTTAGGGGGTGGCCCTTTGGCACCGCGCAGTTCACGCTGCGTGACCGGGTCGGGGGGGGATCTCGACACGGCGTCGAGGCGCAGACATCAGCGCCGGCCAACAAGGAGATACCCTCATGCCCCTGTCCAAGCCCATGCGCGGTCGACCCGCGCACTTCGGCCTCGCCGCCGCCCTGACCACGGCCGCGCTCGTGCTCGCGGCCTGCGGCGGCGGCGACGGCGACGTCACCGAGGCCGAGAAGAAGACGAGCAATGCCGGCTCGGACGACGCGTCGTGCGACAGCCGCGTCAACAACACCACCGAGAAGCTGCTGCAGTGCGTCACCCTCGATGGCGTGCGCGCGCATCAGGCGGCACTGCAGGCGATCGCCGACGCCAACGGCGATACGCGCGTCTCGGGCTCGCCGGGTTACGACAAGTCCGCCGAGTACGCCGCGCAGGTGTTCCGTGACGCCGGCTACCTGGTCACCGTCCAGCCCCTCCAGTTCCAGACCTTCATCTCGCTGGCGCCGGCCGTCCTCGAACAGGTCTCACCGACCGCCGGCACGATCGAGAACAACATCATGTCGTACTCGGGCAGCGGTGATGTGACCGCGGGTGTCACCGCGCTTCCCGGGCTGGGCGTCGATGCCACGCCGGGCTGCGAACCGGCCGACTTCGCCGGCTTCACCCCCGGCCACATCGCGCTGATCAGCCGCGGCGGCTGCACCTTCGCGATCAAGGCGACCAACGCCTCGGCCGCGGGCGCGGTCGGTGTGGTCATCTACAACAACATCCCCGGTGCGCTGAACGGAACGCTGGGCAACGCGTTCACGCTTGACCTTCCGGTGACCTCGGTCACCCAGGCCGTCGGACAGGAACTCGCCGCGACGGCCGGGCTGGTGCTGCACCTGCGCACCAGCACTTTCCGCGGCATCGCCACCACCCACAACGTGCTGGCCGAATCGGTCGACGGCAACCCGAACAACGTGGTCATGCTCGGCGCGCACCTCGACTCGGTCAACGCCGGTCCGGGCATCAACGACAACGGCTCGGGCAGCGCAGCGATCCTCGAGACGGCCGTGCAGATGGCCAAGGTGAAGCCTTTCAACAAGCTGCGCTTCGCGCTCTGGGCTGCCGAGGAATCGGGACTGGTCGGCTCGACCCACTACGTGAACGGCCTGTCCGCCGCCGAGAAGGCGAAGATCGCCCTGTACCTGAACTTCGACATGATCGGCTCGCCGAACCACGTCTTCTTCGTCTACGACGGCGACGACTCCGACGGCGTGGGCGCCGGCCCCGGGCCGAGCGGATCGGCGCAGATCGAGAAGGTCTTCGAGAGTTACTACCAGGGGCTCGGCGTCCCCTTCAAGGGCTCCGACTTCACCGGCCGCTCCGACTACGGCCCGTTCATCGCGGCAGGCATCCCCGCGGGCGGGCTGTTCACCGGCGCGGAAGGGGTCAAGACACCCGAGGAGGCGGCAACCTGGGGCGGAGTCGCGGGAACGGCCTACGATCCCTGCTACCACCAGGCCTGCGATACCTACGACAACGTCAACCTGACGGCGCTGGACATCAACGCCGACGCCGTGGCCTTCGCGGCGCTGCAGTTCTCCATGAACACCGAGTCGGTCAACGCCGAACGCGGCAAGGGCAACTTCAAGATGCCTGACCTGCCTCCCGACGACGACCATCGCCCGGTACCGCAATGAGCTGATTCGGGGTCGTCGGCCGCCACCATGGCGGCCGACGGCGCGGTCGCGCTCCCTCAACTGCCGATCACGCCGCCGTCGCGGCGGCGGATCGCCACCGTCGCCGAGCGCGGCCGGCCGCCGAACGGCCAGGAAGAGAACCTGTCCGGCTCGGCCGGGTCGCTGCGCTCGCCAGGCGCCTCGCCCGGATGCTGGACGTTGATGAACATCGTGCGCAGGTCCGGCGTCAGCGTCGCGCCGGTGATCTCGCAGTTCACCGGGCCGGTGAGGAAGCGGCGGATCTCGCCGGTCGAGCGGTCGCAGGCGAGCATCTGGTTGTTGCCCAGACGCGCCATCTCGCCCTTGTTCATCTGCGAGGCGTGCGCATCGGTCTGGATCCACAGCACGCCGCGCGCATCGAGCATCAGCCCGTCGGGGCAGGCAAACAGGTCGCCGCGGATGTTGCCCCGGGCCTCGGGCCGCGCGTTGGCCGGGTCGCCGGCGAGCACCAGGTGGCTCCAGCGCATCGTCGTGCCGTCGAAGTCGCCGTCCTCGGTCCAGCGGATGATCTGGCCCATCACGTTGTCGGCGCGAGGGTTGGCGGCGTCGACGCCGGGCATGTCCTTCGCACCGCGCGAAACGTTGTTGGTCAGCGCGCAGTAGACCTCGCGGCGGTTCGGATCGATGGCCAGCCATTCGGGACGGTCCATCTTCGTCGCGCCCAGCGCATCGCTGGCCTGCCGCGCCTTGATCACCACCTCGCCTTGATCCGCAAAGCCGCTCGCCGCCGTCAGCGGCCCCTGGCCGTGCACCAGCGGCAGCCAGCACCCGCTGCCGCCGGCATCGAAACGCGCCACGTACAGCGTCCCGTGGTCGAGCAGTTCGCGGTTGGCCCGGGCGCCGCCCGGTGCGACACGGTCGCGGCTGACGAACTTGTAGATGTACTCGAAGCGCGCATCCTCGCCCGAGTAGACCACCGCGCGGCCGTCCTGGGTCAGCGCGACCCAGGCGCCTTCGTGAGCGGCGCGGCCGAGCGCGGTGCGCTTGACAGGCATGCTCGTGGGGTCCATCGGGTCGATCTCCACCACCCAGCCGAAGCGGTGGAACTCATGGGGGTGCTTGCGCAGGTCGAAGCGCTCGTCGTGCTCGCCCCAGCGGTAGAAGCCCGTCTCTCGCAGTCCCCAGCGGCGCTGATCCGGCGTGGGCGCCTCGCCGCCGTCGAAGTAGAAGGCCCAGTTTTCCTCGCCGGAGAGGTAGGTGCCCCAGGGCGTCATGCCGCTGGCGCAGTTGTTCAGCGTGCCCAGCACCGTGCGGCCGGTGGGGTCGGCCGCGGTCATCATCAGCGCGTGGCCCGCGCCCGGACCCTGCACCGCGAAGGGCGTGGCCGCCGTGAAGCGCCGCGCAAAGCGCGACGGCCGCACCATCTGCCAACGGCCGTCCTGAAGTCCGACCTCGATCACCGAGACTCCGTGGGCGGCCTGCGCCTTCTTCACCTTCTCCGCCGACCAGTTCCTCAGGCCATCGGGGTGCAGCAACCCGTCGTCGACGTACTCGTGGTTCATCGCCAGAAGTCCGCGCGTGCTGCTGTCCCCGAGGGGATAGAAGTGGAGGCCGTCGTGATGCATGCCCAGTTGCAGCGCCTGCTCGGCGGCCGAGTTCGAGGCATCGTCGCGCCAGGCGGGCATCGCGCCGGGCACGCCGACCGGTTCGCCCCAGGGCGCGATCACCTCGGCGACGTAGCCCTCGGGCACCGTGATCGCATCGGCGGTGCTCGCCGGGATGCCCTTGAAGCCGAGCAGGGGTGCCGCCGCGTGGCCGGCACATCCGGCCAGCCACGGCGACAGCACGCCGCCGGCCAGCGCCGCCAGGCCGCCTTGCACCCACAGCCGCCGCGACGGGTCGGACACCTCGTGGATGCTCGGATTGGCGCAGCGATTGCTGTCCTCCATCGTGCCGATGTCCTTGGCCATCGCGTGGCCCGCCTCAGAGCTTCTCGGTCTCGCCGCTCTTCGGCTGCCACTTCATCAGGCGCCGCTCGATGCGCCCCACCGCCGCGTCGAGCACCAGCGCGAAGGCCGTCAGCACAAGGATGCCGGCCATCACGGTGTTGATGTCGAAGGCACCCTCGGCCTGCAGGATCAGGTAGCCCACGCCGCGCGAGGAGCCGAGGTACTCGCCCACGACCGCGCCGACGAAGGCCAGGCCCACGCTGGTGTGCAGCGAGCTGAACACCCAGCTGGTGGCACTCGGCAGGTAGACGTGGCGCAGCAGCTGCTTCGGGCTCGCGCCGAGCATGCGCGCATTTGCCAGCACCACCGGGCTGACCTCCTTCACGCCCTGGTACACATTGAAGAAGACGATGAAGAACACCAGCGTTACCCCCAGCGCCACCTTGCTGGCGATGCCCAGCCCGAACCACACCGCGAAGATCGGCGCGAGGATCACCCGCGGCATGCTGTTCAGCGCCTTGATGTAGGGGTCGAGGATGGCCGCTGCCATCGGGCTGAGCGCGAGCCACAGGCCGAACACGAGGCCGAGCGCGGTGCCGATGCCGAAGGCGAGCACCGTCTCCACCAGCGTGACCCACAGGTGCTGGTAGATGTCGGCGTTGGTCACGAACCAGCCCCAGATGCGGCCGAAGATCAGCAGCGGCTCACCGAAGAAGAAGGCGGCCTGGCGATCGTTGTCGAACACGAGCGGCGGGATCAGGCCGGGCTTGGTGAGCAAGTGCCAGAGCCCGAACACCAGCGCCAGCACGGCGAGCTGCCACAGACGCAGGTTGCCGGGTCTCGGCTTGATGAAGTTCCACATGGTTCAGGCGGCCAGCTGCTGTTGGTAGCCCTTGAGCACCTCGTCGCGCAGCACGCTCCAGATGGCCTGGTGCAACTCGATGAAGCGCGCCGTCGTGCGCACCTCGGCAACGTCGCGCGGGCGCTCGAGATCAACGACGAACTCGCCGATCGGCCGCGAAGCCGGCCCGGCCGAGAGCACCACGACGCGGTCGCTCATGGCGATGGCTTCATCCAGGTCGTGGGTGATGAACAGCACCGCCTTCCTCTTGGCCGCCCACAGCGCCAGCACCTCGTTCTCCATCAGCTGGCGCGTCTGGATGTCCAGCGCCGAGAAGGGCTCGTCCATCAGGATGATGTCCGGGTCGAGCGCCAGGGTCTGCGCCAGAGAGGTGCGCTTGCGCATGCCACCGCTGAGCTGGTGCGGGTAGCGGTCGCCGAAGCCGCCCAGGCCGACGCGCCTGAGCCATGCCTGTGCGCGATCGCGCGCATCGGCAGCGCCGCGGAACTCGAGGCCCGCCATCACGTTCCCGAGTGCGGTGCGCCACGGCATCAGGCTGTCGGCCTGGAACATGTAGCCGGCGCGCGCATTGATGCCTGCCAGCGGCATGCCGAACACGCGGACCTCGCCAGCGCTCGGCGCGAGCAGACCGGCCGCGACGTTGAGCAGCGTGCTCTTGCCACAGCCCGTCGGGCCGACCACGCTGACGAATTCGCCCGCGCCGACGTTGAGCGTCACGTCGCGCACCGCGGTGTGGCGCTGCGCCGGGTCGTGGCGGTCGACGAAGGTGCAGGTGATGCCGCGCAGGTCGAGCGCAAGGGGGGGTGCGGAGGAACTCATCGGGCTCGTGGTCAAAGACCTGCGCAGTGTAGGGATGCTGTCGATGCTCGGGAACTTGGGGCGCTGCGGCGCGCTCCATGCACGTCGCAGCGCTGCCTCAATGCCACTTCTTCACCACGGAGACTTGACGATGACGATTCGCCATTGGGCCCCGTTGGCCCTGATTTCATTCGCCGGTGCCGCTTGCGCAGCCGGTCCGTCCGGGAAGCCCGGCCACACGCCGCCGCAGGTCGCGGGCGCCGCGCCGACCGCGGCAGCGCCGTCCAGTTCGGCCGGCGCCACGCGCGACTGGAAGCGCATCGATACCAACCAGGACAACTACATCTCACCCGAAGAGATGGAGAAGTACCTCGCCGAGAATCCGGGGCCGCTGAGGAAGTAGCGCTCAGCCCTTCGGGTACTTCGCCAGCGCCTTGCGCACGAACTCGTTCGTCCAGGCGCTGGCGAGGTCGAACTTCACGTCCTTGAGCGTCGCATCGATGCTCTGCAGTGCACGCACCGCGGTCGCCGCGCCGGCCTCGGGGAACAGGCCGTCGGGCGACAGCGCACCCTTGGCAGCCATGAAGGCGTCGATGTAGACGGCGCGGTCGCCGAGCAGGTAGCCCTCGGGCACCGCCTTGATGATCTCGCCGGGGCCGGCAGCCTGGATCCACTTGTCGGCGCGCACCATCGCGTTGGCCAGCGCCTGCACCGTGGCCGGATGCTTGTCGATGAAGGCCTGCGGTGCGTAGAGACAGCCGGCCGGCATCGGACCGCCGAACACCTTGTCGGCCTCGGCGAGGATGCGCGTGTCGGAGATCACCTTCAGGTCGCCGGAGCGCTGCAGCAGCGTGATCACCGGGTCGAGGTTGCTGATCGCGTCGATCTGTCCGGAGCGCATCGCCGCGACGGCGCCGTTGCCGGCGCCCACGCCGACGATGGACACATCGGTCGGCTTGAGGCCGGCCTTGGCGAGCACGAAGTTGGCCATCACGTTGGTCGACGAGCCCGGCGCGGTCACGCCGATCTTCTTGCCCTTCAGATCGGCGATCGACTTGAAGGCCGGCATCGTCTTCGGGTTGATGCCGAGCACGATCTGCGGCGCCCGGCCCTGCAGCACGAAGGCGCGCAGCTGCTGGCCCTTGGCCTGCATGTTCAGCGTGTGCTCGAAGGCGCCGGAGACCACGTCGGCGCTGCCGCCGATCACCGCACGCAGCGCCTGCGAGCCGCCGGCGAAGTCGGCGATGGTCACGTCCAGGCCCTCGGCCCTGAAGAAGCCCTGCGTTTCGGCGATGGTCAGCGGCAGGTAATACAGCAGGTTCTTGCCGCCCACCGCAAGGGTGAGCTTGGGCTTCTCCAGCGTCTGCGCGCGCAAGAACGCAGGCGCGGCGAGCAGCGTGGACGAGGCGATCAGCAGGGTGCGTCGTTGCATGGCGGCCAGGCGCGAAGTGGGAGGCGGGCCGATTCTGGCGCGACCCGCCCGACGCCGCATCGGGGACAAACGCCGCCCCGTAGAATGGTTTTCGATGAAGCCCGCCCGCCCCTGCGGCTGCAGCCGCCTCGTTCGGGTCGGCCTGGTGGCGCTCGGGCTGGCCGCGGCCTGCGGCGCCCGCGCCCAGTCCCCGTCCGACAACGGCGACGCCGCCGGCACCAACCTGTCCCTGTCGGCGCGCAAGGTCTACGAGCAGGCTCGTTCACAGCTCGTGCAGATCCGCACCGTGCTCAAGGGCCGCGCCAGCCAGACTTCGGTAGGCTCCGGCTTCTTCGTCACGCCCGACGGCCACCTCGTCACCAACTTCCATGTCGTCAGCCAGGCGGCGCTCAAGCCCGAACGGCACGACCTCGTGTACGTCACCGCCGACGGCCGTGAGGCGCCGCTGACCATCCTGCAGATCGACGTGCTGCACGACCTCGCGCTGCTCCAGGCGGGTGATGCGGCGACGCGCCGCTTCGATGCGCTGGCGCTGCGTCCGGCGAGCCGCGCGCTGGCACAGGGCGAGCGCATCTACTCGCTGGGCAATCCGCTGGACGTGGGCTTCGCGGTGATGGAAGGCAACTACAACGGCCTGGTCAAGCGCAGCTTCTATCCGCAGATCTTCTTCGGCGGCGCGCTGTCCGGCGGCATGAGCGGCGGCCCGGCGCTCGACCAGGACGGCCAGGTGATCGGCGTCAACGTCGCGCGGCGCGTCGACGGTGAGCAGGTCAGCTTCCTCGTGCCGGCGACCTTCGTCGCCTCGCTGCTGACGCGCGGGCGCGACGCCCAGCCGCTGAAGACCCCTGCCTATCCGGAGGTGGCGACCCAGCTGCAGACGCACCAGGCCGAGCTGACCGAGCGCTTCATCCGCCAGGGCTGGAAGCCGCAGACTCACCCGCGCTACCGCGTGCCGGTGCCGCCCGACGAGTTCATGCGCTGCTGGGGCGGCAGCGAGGTCTCGCGCACGGGCGGCATGGACCTGGAGCGCTCCGACTGCGTGATGGACACGCACATCTTCGCCGGCGAATTCAGCAGCGGCGCGATCTCGGTGCGCCACGAGAGCTACGACGGCAGCAGGATCGGGCCGCTGCGATTTGCGGCACGCCACTCGCAGAGCTTCCGCAACGAGTCGTTCACGCGTCTGCGCGCCGAGCAGCAGACCAAGCCGCAGTGCCGGGAGGACTACGTCGACCGGGCGGGCCTGGTGCTGCGCGCGGTGGTCTGCCTGCGCGCCTACAAGAAGCTGCCTCAGCTGTACGACCTGTCGGTGCTGGTCGCGACGCTGGACCAGCCATCCTCGGGCGTGCAGGGCCGCTTCGACGCGCAGGGGGTCAACTTCGCCAACGCGCAGCGGCTGACGCGCCACTACCTCGACGCCTATGAGTGGGTGAAATGAGATGACAGCGCTGGCCGTGATCGAGGTGCTGGACCGCGACGGGCAGGTGCGCCAGTCGCAGCGCGTGCTGTCCTGGCCGCTGCGCATCGGTCGTGCGCTCGACAACGACCTCTCGCTCGCCGACCCGCATGTCGCCCCGCACCACTGCGTCCTCGACGTGGATGCGCAGGGTCTCGCGCTGCAGGCGCTGCACACCGCCAACGGCGTGCAGATCCGCGGCCGTCGCGTGCGTGCCGGCGAGCGCGAGCCGCTGCCGGACGATGGCGCGCCGCTGGAGCTGGTGGCCGGCCGCACGCGGCTGCGCCTGCGTCGCGCCGGCGAATCGCTTGCGCCGGAGCTGCCGCTGGCCGCCGCAGCCACGCGCGTTCGCCGTTTCGGGCCCGGGCTGGCCGCCGGTGGCGGCCTCGTGCTGGCGCTGGCCTTCGGCACCTGGCTCGACAGCGACCCCGACACCTTCGCCCGCACCCTCGGCGCAGCGGCGCTGACCGCGATGATGGGGGCGGCGCTGTGGATCGCGATGTGGTCGCTGCTGTCCAAGACCTTCACGCGTCAGACCCACGCCGGCTGGCACCTGCGGGTCTTCCTGATCGCCTCGCTGGCCTGGGCGGTGGTCGGCGTCGTGCCGGGGCTGATCGCCTTCGCACTGTCCTGGCCTTGGGTGGCCGACTTCGGCTTCGTCGTCGGCTATGCGGTGGGGGCGTCGGCGCTGTACTTCCACCTGCTCGGTGTCGAGCCGGCACGTCCCGCGCTGATGCGCGGCGTCGCGGTGGCGGCCTTCCTGGTCGGCACCGGCCTGACCCTGTGGGCCAACCACCAGCGCAGCGACCGCCTCGGCAGCGACCTCTACCTCAGCAGCCTGTACCCGCCCGCGCTGCGTGTGGCCAGACCGGTGCCGGCGGAGCGATTCGTCGACAGCATGGCGGCCCTGCAGGCGGTGCTGGACAGGAAGGCCCGGGAGGCGCCGTCCGGCGAGAGCGGCCCAGGAGACCTCGATGAAGAATGAACCCTCCACCAGCGTGCTCGTCACCGGCGGCAGCCGCGGCATCGGTGCCGCCGCGGCGCGTCAGCTCGCCGCGCTCGGCCACGCAGTCGCGGTCAACTACACACGCGACGCCGCCACAGCCGAGGCGCTGGTGGCGCAAATCCGTGCCGGCGGCGGCGAGGCGACCGCCATCCAGGCCGACGTCTCCGACGCGGCGCAGGTGGCGGCGATGTTCGCGCGCATCGACCGCGAGATGCCGCGCCTCGCGGGCCTCGTCAACAACGCCGGCGTGGTGGACCTCCCCGCACGCATCGACGAGATGGACGCGGCGCGGCTGCAGCGCATGTTCGCCATCAACGTGTTCGGAAGCTTCTTCTGCGCACGCGAGGCCGTGCGCCGCATGTCGACCCGGCACGGCGGCCGCGGCGGCGCCATCGTCAACCTCAGCTCGGCGGCGGCGCGCCTGGGTTCTCCCGGCCAGTACGTCGACTACGCGGCGGCCAAGGGCGCGATCGACACCTTCACCGTCGGCCTGGCCAAGGAGGTGGCGACCGAGGCCATCCGCGTCAACGCGATCCGCCCGGGCATCATCGAGACCGACATCCATGCCTCCGGCGGACTGCCCGACCGTGCGAGCCAACTGGCACCGCAGGTGCCGATGCAACGCGCCGGGAGCGCCGACGAGGTGGCGCACGCGATCGTCTGGCTGCTGTCGGACGCGGCCAGCTATACCACCGGGGCGATCCTGGACGTCAGCGGCGGGCGCTGACGCGCGGTGGGAAGATAGCGGGCACGGCGGACGTAAGGCGACTGCCGCGCCGGCGTCGCCCGGCGACCCCAGACCCCACCAGGAGACCCCATGACTCGCACCCTCACCCTGCTCGGACTCGCGGCGTCGGCCACCCTGCTTGTCAGCTGCGCCAGTGCGCCCGGCAACCCGATGAGCTTCTTCGTCACCAGCGTCGGCAGCGGCAACGGTGCCGACCTCGGCGGCCTGAGCGGCGCCGACGCGCACTGCGAGAAGCTCGCCGCCGCGGCGGGTGCAGGCGGCAAGCACTGGCGAGCCTACCTGAGCACGACGGGAGAAGGCGGCGTGAACGCCCGCGACCGCATCGGCCGCGGACCCTGGGTCAACGCCAAGGGCACGACGATCGCCAGCGACGTCGCCAACCTGCACGGCAGCAACCAGTTGACCAAGCAGACCGCCATCACCGAGAAGGGCGAGGTCATCAACGGCCGTGGCGACACGCCGAACACGCACGACATCCTCACCGGTTCCACGCCCGACGGGCGCGCCGTCGAGGGCACGGCCGACACCACCTGCGGCAACTGGACGAAGAGCGGCGAGGGCTCGGCGATCGTCGGTCACCACGACCGCATCGGACTGCGCGACGACGAGCCGTCACGCTCGTGGAACGCCTCGCACGGCACGCGAGGCTGCAGCCAGGATGCGCTCAAGGCCACCGGCGGCGCCGGCCTGTTTTACTGTTTCGCGACCCGCTGAGCCGCGCTCTCAGGCAAGGCTGGCCTGCAGCCCGCTGACGTAGACGAGCCGGCCGCTGACGGGCTCGACCACGTAGCTCAGCACCTGGCGGCGGTTGCGGCCCGCGCCGGGCGGCAGCAGCGAGATGTGCACCCAGCCGGAGTTCGGCCCCTGGCGCGGGTCGCAGCACTCGCAGATGATCTGGTCGAACTCCGGCAGCGTGCTGCTCGCCCAGGCGGCGATCTCTAGCGTGGGCTTGGCGACGATCTCCACGTCGCAGGCGCGGCCCTCGGTGTGCTGGCTCGTGGAGATCCAGCTCGAGGGCTTGCCCTTCAGCGAACGCTCGAGCGCCTGGGCGCGGAACACGCTGTTCGGCGAGAAGCCGCCGAAGGCCTCCCGAATCGGGTCGAGCACCTGACGCGCAAGATTCACCGCGCTGCGCAGCACGGTGTCGTTCGGGATGCGGTTGTCGATGCGCTGACGGTCGGCGGTCTCGCTCACCGTCAGCTCATAGAGCCGGAAGTGCCGGGCGATGCGATCCAGCGGATCGAGTTCGGCGATGCGCAGCTGCGCCAGTGGCGTGCTGGAGTGGTCTCGGCCTGCCATGGTGGGTCTCCGCGAGGGTCACATCGAACGGCGCACGGCGCCGAGGGCGTCGCGCACCGCGGCCGGCCACGGCGCAGCCGGGTCGGCGGTGATTTCGATGAGGAAGTCGAGGTGCTCCTGGATCGATGCCACCTCGCGCGGGCTGGCACCGCGCGCGAATGCGGCGCTGTAGTCCTCCGCCGCCGCGCGACCGATGGCCTCGTGGCCCGCCCTGTCGCGGGCGGCGAGCAGCAGTCGCACAACCTGCAGATCGCCCAGCCCGGTCGCCAGCCACAGCTGCGGCGACTCCTCCAGGGCACGCCGCGTGGCCGCGGCCTGTCGCTCGCACAGCGCAGCCAGCGCGGGGCGCCAGTTGCCCGCGGCACGCTCCGCATCGAGCCGCTCCAGCAGCAGGCAGGCCAGTGCCCAGTTGTTGAAGGCGTAGGCATCGTCGCCCGACTTCAGGTCGTAGGCCATGCGGAAGTACTGTGCCATGTTGAGCAGCGCTTCGATGCGCGGACGGCCCGACTGCACCCAGGCCAGGCGCTTGCACGCCCCGCCCAGCAGCACCTGCCGCTCATAGGTCGGCGCGCGGGTGTTGATGACGTCGAGCTGGTACAGCGCCGTCTCGATGCGCTCGGCCAGTTCGGCGCGCTGGGCCTGCAGGACGGCCGACTCGGTACCGGCGCTCGCCGCGCGCACCCGCGACCACTCCGTCGTGGCCAGCCGCACCTGGTAGTTGGCGTACTGCTCGGCGGCGCGCACCGGGCAATCGCCGCTGCCGCAGCGCAGCGCCCGGTCCAGCCACTCGGCCGCTTCCTCGAACATGCGCCCTTCCCCGTAGGCGAAGCCGATGGCCGCGCAGACGTCGGCGCGCGCCAGCCAGCTCTCACGCTCGTCGCTGCGTGCGCGCTCGGGCACGCGCGCGAGCAGGCCGTCGAGGCGCCTGCGCAGGTCCTGCGCGAGAGCCGCCTCGTCGCGGTCGCGACGCTGGCTGTTCATGCGCGTCGCCTCGGTGAGGTTGCGCAGCTCGGTGACCAGCTCCGAGGGCGCGTAGAAGGCCGGCGGTGCCGGCCGGTCGATGCCGACGTCGTCGCGCACCAGCCGGTAGCCCGGATCGCCATAGCACTGGTAGGCCCCCCAGGTGTTGGCGCCCGGATGCGCGCTCCAGGTGGCCACCCGCGCGCTATGCACCGCGTCGCCGAAGGTGGCGCCGGCGAGCAGTCGAGCGTAGAAGGCCTCGGCGAAGGTGAGCGCGGCGGCGTCGTCCACCGCCCAGCCGGCGCAGACGACCGCGCGCACACCCATGCGGATGAACTCGACGCCGAGGTTGGCCGCCAGCTTGTTGTACTGGGCGGAGCCACCGCCGGTCTTGCCGAGGTGGCAGCAGTTGATGAACACCAGTTCCGGCACGTGGCGCATCTGCCTGACGTCACCGGGTGTGAGGAAGGTGTCGCGGCCGATGACCATGCCGGAGACCTTCTTCTTCTGCGGCAGCGGCATGGCCAGGCGTCCGTCGGGAAGCTCGACCGGCACGGCCCGCGCCGCGTCGGGCACCGGCTCGGTGATCTCGAACTCGTGCTCGCCGTGGCCGGCCAGGTGCAGCACGCGCCAGGCGCGCGCGTGCAGTCCGTCGACGATCTCGGCGGCCTGCGCGTCGATCGCCTCGCCGGTGACGTAGCCGGCACGCGAGAACACCTCGCGCACGCGCTCCGCCTCGCGCCGCGCGCCGGGCAGGTCGGCGAAGGCGTTCCAGCCGTTCAGGTCGGGGTTGCCGACGACGTAGGCGGTGTTCTCGAAGGCATGCAGCGGTTCGACGCGGTACTCGCTGGTCTTGAGCTGGCGCACGATGCCGCCGCCGACTGCAGGCGGCCGGCCCTGGTGGCTCCATCGGTCCTCCAGCAGCTCCCAGGGGAAGCGCGCCGAGGCCTCGTCGAGTAGCAGCACGATGTCGCGCTGGTCGGGTGAGCTCTGCTTGAGGCGTTGCGGCAGCAGCATCTCGAAGAGCGTCTTCGACACCTCGCTGTTCGCCGCGGCGCTGCCGCAGGCCTGCGCGATGAAGCGGTCGGCCAGGCGCAGCTGCCCTTCTGCCAGCGACTCCTCGGCGCGTGCGCGGTCGGCGGTGGTGACGAAGCGAAGGCGGTCGGCCTTGCGGTCCTCGGTGACCTCGATGCGCTGCCACCACGACTGGTCGGCGTCGAAGCGGCTTCGCTGGCGGCGTCCCTCCCCTTCGACGATCGTCGACTCCTTCCACAGTAAGCGCGGGCCGAGCTCGGCGCTGTCCGCCAGCACCGCCAGCTCCTTCGCGGCGCTGATGGCAAGGTCTTCGTACAACTCGATAAACTCGACATGGTCGATCAGCACCTGCTGGTCGAGCTTGGCGTCCTCCAGCTTGCGGTTGGCGGCCAGCGCGCCGCGCAGCAGCGATTCCAGCGAGTCGCGCACCTGAAGGCTGCCCGCGCCGGTGCCCACCAGCAGGCAGCTCACGCTGGCGTTCAAGCGCCCTTCGAGCGCGACGCCGGACCCGCGCGCGACCGCCGCACGCGTCTGCAGCCGCAGCGCGTACTCGAGCAGAACGTCGCGCGCCCCCGTCTCCAGCCGTCCGGGCGAGAGATCGCCCACCTGTCCGAGGCCGACGACGAGCGCGCCCATCGGCTGGCGCTTTGGATCGTCGTTGAAGAACACCGCGTGCGTGCCGTGCGCGCCGGGATAGAGGCCGAGGTCGCGGCGTCGTGTCAGCGGGCCTTGCGGCTGGTCGCCCTTCATCTGCCGGTCGAGCGCCTCCTCGGCGCTGACGATGGTATCGCCGGCGTAGTGGCCCACCAGCACCGGATGGCGTGCATAGCGCAGGTCGCCGTGGCGCACGCTCACGCGCAGTTGCGCGGAACGCGCCGTCACCGCGCCGCGCCGGCGCGCGCGGCCTCCGCCAAAACCGAGACCGCGCACAGTGGCAGCGTCGGGCAGGTCGTCGACCACCGGCAGCGGTGGCAGCACGAAGCGATCGGGCGGCGCCCCGGCAGCGCGTGCGCCGCCGGGCGGCGAGGCAGGCAGCTGATCGGTCTTCCCGGTCAGCAGCAGGTCGACGTAACCGCGGAAGATGCGCCGGTCGTCGGCGTTGCTGCACAGCTCGTCGTGGCCGGTGTCGGGGGCGTAGTAGGTCGGCACTTCGGGAAGCCTTCCCGAAGCCCAACTCACCGTGCCGTCGCCCTCGCTGGTGGCGATGAAGCGCAGCTGGCGGCGCGCGAAGCCGAATTCCTCCTCGACGACCTCGTGGCCGATCACCGTGGCCGGCTGGCAGCCCGCCACGTAGATCATGCGCCCCTTCTCGGCCGGTGCGGCACGCAGCAGCTTCCAGGTGGCGCTGGCCTGGCGCAGCACGGCATCGTCCACCGTGGGGAACCCGGCGCCGAGATCGCTCTTCAGCTGCTTCCAGGTCGCCACCTGGCCCCAGCGGCTGTGCTCCTCGTCGAAGGGCAGCAGCTCGGCGAGGCCGGGAAATCGACGCACGATGTCGATGATGCCGTTCGTGCCGCGGGTGAAGTCGAGCAGGATCAGCTTGGCCTGCGTCGGGTTGGTGCCGGTGAGCCAGCGCACTGCTTCGTGCGAGCCGAGGTTGGGCGTGCCCAGCATCAGCAGCCGGCTGCCCGGCAAGGCGCTCATGCGCCGCCAGACCTGCGCCCCTGCGCCGCCATCGGCGATCATCGCGCGCGACACCAGCCCGCCCATCGAGTGCGCGACGATGTGCACCGGCTGGCGTGTGCGCTCGGCCTCGGGCAGCAGGCCCTCGAGCCGCAACGTGAGCTGCTGCGCTGCCTCGCGCACCGAGCGCCGCCAGTCGTAGGGGAAGATCTCCACACGGTGGGTGCGCGTCAGGTGCTCGATCAGCGGCCCATAGAAGTCGTCGAGCAGGTCGGTCGGCCGCACGTCGGGCTCGCCGACGCCGATGTCGCCGAGCCCGCCCTTCATCAGCGCGAAGTACTCGAGCCAGATGCCGCGGTCGCGCGCCGCCAGCGCGCTGCCCATCGTGCCGGGAACCACCACCGCGATGGGCCGCGGCGCGCTCACCGAGCGGCTCGCGCGCAGCGCCGAACGCCAGCGCGGCTCCTCGTGCGGCGCTTCGGCCAGCGAGGCGAAGCCGGCCTCGCTGCCGTCCTCGCGCGCCAGCGCGTCGGCCAGCCAGTCGATCGACTTGCGGTTGGTGAAGTAGCGGAAATGGTTGACCTGGTCGCCCTCGTCGCGACGGAAGCGCGCCGCGCCGCCGCTGCGCGCGATGCCGCCGAGCATCGAGCCGGTGTTGACCACCAGGTCGTGGTCGCTGCCGTAGAACCAGTCGAGCGCCAGCATCTTCAGCTGGCCGAACAAGCCCTTGCCTTGCACGTCGCCGCAGATCACGCTGAGGTCGGCGGTGGTGGTCAGTTGCGGCAGGTGCAGCAGCCGCGTCAGCGCCGAGCCCGGCATCATCGCCTCGATGCCGGGCAGCGTGCGCGGGTCGGTACGCCGCTTGATCACCGCGAGCAGGAAGTCGGCGCTGCCGCCGATCAGCCCGTCGCCGGTGAGGAAGTTGATCACCGACAGCCAGCGGTCGAGGCGGCCGGAGGCCAGCGTGGTGCCGCGCGCCGGGCAGGCCACGCGCACGAAGCGCTGCACCTGGATGCGCTTCGCATCCAGGGTCTTCACCAGTTCGGCGAGCAGCTGGCGATCCTGCGCGTAGGCCGCATCGCGCGCGCTCGCGTCCTCGCCGTCGAGGGCGCCGAGGCCGAGCTGCTCGGCCACCGTGCGGTCGGCGGCGAAGAGCTGGCCGATCAGCTCGCTGCGCAGTGCATCGTCGGCCTTGCTGCGGCCGCCCAGGCACATCAGCTCGCCGACCAGGCCGCCGCGCGAGTGCGAGACCAGGTGCAGCTGTGCCCCCACGGGCAGCTGCTGCGCCAGCTCCAGCGCGTTGCGGATCGGACTGTGCGTCAGCGTGCGGTGCTCGAAGGCATAGACCTCCCGGCCGTAGCGCGTCTGCATCGCAGCGCGCAGCGCGGCAGCCGCCTGGCCGCCCTCGTCGTTCGCGCCCGACCACAGCGCCGCGAAGCTGCCCTTCAGGCTGGACATCGTGCCGTGCAGGAAGACGAGCACCGGCTTGCCGGCGGCGATCGTCTTCGGGCCGTCGTCGTCCGCGATGCGCGTCATCGTCGCGTCGACACCGAGCGAGACTCGGAACAAGCCGGGCGTCGTGCCCTCGGGAAGCTTGAGCTGGCGCAGCTCGAACTTGTCGCCGATCACGCTTGCCGACTTGGCGGCAACGTCGATGCCGAAGAACTCCAGCACCTTGATGCCCAGGCCGACCACGCCGCGATCCATGCCGGTGCGGCCGTCGCCGCGGAGACTCGACAGCTGCGGCGCGGTGTCGATCTCCCAGGCGGCCGGCTCGTTGCCGCGCGTGGCCGCCTTGCGCCCGCGCTCGCGCAGCAGCTCGTCGGCGCGCATCCACAGCTTGATGCCGTTCTCGAACTCGACGCACACCGCGTCGTCGGGATTCACGTCGACCAGCGCCGCGGCACCGGCGGCGTCGCGCGCCGCGCCGCCCACGCGCACGCGCCGGGCCGATCGCAGGCTGACGTCGTCGCCGGAAGTGATCAGCGGCTGGGCACTGCCTTCTTCGACGGCGCGCAAGGTGATCGTGCTCGACGCCGCGCTCTTCTGCTTGCTGGTGGCCATGGCTGCTCCTTCGCGGGCCACGATGACAGCACCGAAGGGCGCATGGGGTCAATCCCCTTGGATCCGACGAGTGTCAGAGACTGCGCGTATCGATCCAGTACACCTGCCCGTGACGGTGGCGAACTTCGTCGACCATGTGCTGCGTGCCGCCGGAGCCATCACCGCCGGAGCCGTCCCACAGGGTGAGGAAACGCAGCCGCTGCGCGCCATGCGCCAGCGCGGCCTCGAGCAGCCACGCATTGCCGCGCGCCCAGAGGTCGGCGCCGGCCGGCGGCGGACCGAGTTCGTCGTCGGCGATGCGCGGCGAGCCGTGCAACCGCGCTCTCAGCGCCAGGAAGCGATCGCGCCACGACGCGCCGTCCGCGCCGCTCAGGATCGACTGAGCGATGAAGGCCTCCTCCGGCAGCGGCAGCATCAGTTGCAGCGGCACGCCCCGGTCCAGGCAGGCCTCGGCGAAGAGCAGGTCGCCACCGGCCGCGCCCTGCGTGAGGGCGAGATCGGCCGGGCCGGCGCCGAGGCGGTCGAGCACCTCGGCGATGCGCCGTGCAGCGGCGCGTTCCTTGTCGGGCGGGAAGCGTGGCACGGCACGTCCTGGCGCATCGACACGGTGGCCCGAGAACAGCAGCACCTGCCGCGGCCCTGCGACCGCAGCAGCCTGCGAAGCGTGCGGACGTGTCGGCGACATGGATGGTGCGGAGCATACTGTGCGGCCCCCACCACCGCACCCCGCCATGCCCGGCTGCGCCTACATCGACGACCACTACGTCGCCCCCGAGGACGCGAAGATCTCCCTCTTCGACTGGGGCTTCCTGCACAGCGACGCCACCTACGACGTCGCCCATGTCTGGCAGGGCAGGTTCTTCCGCTTGTCCGACCACATCGACCGCTTCTTCGCCAGCATGGACCGCCTGCGCCTGAACCCGGGCAGGACGCGCGACGAGGTGCGCGCCGTGATGCACGAATGCGTGCGCCGCAGCGGCCTGCGCGATGCCTATGTCGAAGTGCTGTGCACGCGCGGGCAGCCCGCGCCGGGCTCGCGCGACCCGAGGACCTGCACGAACCGGTTCATGGCCTTCGCCATCCCCTTCGTGTGGATCGCCGACCCGGCCCGGCAGGCGCGCGGCGTCGACCTGTACGTCAGCGACGTGCAGCGCATCGCGCCGGACAGCGTCGACCCGAGGGTGAAGAACTACCACTGGCTCGACATGGTGAGCGCACTGTTCCAGGCCTACGACCGCGGCGCCGAGACGGCCGTGCTGGTCGACGGCGCGGGCAACGTCACCGAGGGCCCGGGCTTCAACGTCTTCGCGCTCGTCGACGGCACGCTGCTGACGCCGGCAGCCGGCGTGCTCGAGGGCATCACGCGCCGCACGGTGATCGAGCTCGCGCATGCGCACGGCATCCCGGTTCGCGAAGCGGCGCTGCCGGCGGCGGCGCTGCGCCGCGCCGACGAGGTCTTCCTCAGCAGCACCGGCGGCGGTGTGATCGGCATCAGCCGCGTCGACGGTGTGCCGGTGGCCGGCCGCGCGGCGGGAGAGTTCGGTGCGGTGACCCGGCAATTGCAGGCGGCCTATTGGGGGTTGCACGAGGATCCGCGCTACGTCGAGACTGTCTCCTACGAATGATCCGCGTCGAGGCGACGCGCCGCCCGAAAGGAGACACCGATGGCCCGCATGTTGTCCGCTTCCCTCGCCCTGGCTGCCCTCGTCGCCGGCTGCGCCACGCCGACGAAGGCGCCCGTCGACGGCGAGATCGCCGTGCCGGCCGACTACCGGAACTGGCCCAAGTTCCTCTCCGCGGTGCAGCGGCCCGACGCCAAGCAGGTGCGCGAGATCTACATGAACCCTGCCGCCGCAGCGGCCACCGCCACCGGCGGCTTCGGCCACGGCACGGTGTTCGTGATGGAGAACTACGCCGCAAAGACCAATGCCGACGGCACGCTCGCCACCGGCGCCGACGGCAAGCTCGTCAAGGGAGAGATGCTGCGCGTGTTCGTGATGGCGAAGAATGCCGGCTGGGGGCAGTCCGTGCCCGAGCCGATGCGCAACGGCAACTGGGTCTACGCGAGCTATCTTGCCAGCGGCCAGAAGGGCCCGAGGATTTCGCCACCTGCCGCGCCTGCCACCTGCCGCTGGCGAACAAGGACTTCGTGCACCGCTACGACGAGCACTTCGCCTCGAAGAAGTGAAGCTCACTTCCGCTCGACGATGACCGGCACCAGCTGCAGGGCTTCACGAATGCGCTCGGCACCTTCGCGCGCCTCGTCGCGGCTTGCATAGGGCCCGGCCTGCAGGCGGAACAGCGGTGTGTCGACGAACACCGCCAGCAAGGGCGACAGCCACTCGAGTTCGTCGGCGACGCGGCGCTGGAAACTCTCGGCGCCGTCCTTCTGGCGGAAGGCGCCCAGCTGGATCCAGAAGCCGCGCGGCGCGCTGGCCAGCGGACGCAGGGTCAGCGCGTCAACTTCGGGCAAGACCGCCGCAGGCACTGCCGCTTCGGCCGGCACCGGCGCGACGGCCGTGTCCTGCGCCGGATCGACGCGGTCGGGCACCTCGGGCGTCGTCCGGTCGCGCTGCCACGCGCCGCTGCGGATCTCGGCGAAGGTGATGCGTTCCAGCTCCACCGGTGCGACACCACGCAGCAGGTCGAGCTTCAGCGCAGCGGTGTAGCTGAGGTCGACGATGCGCCCCTTGTGGAAGGGCCCGCGGTCGTTCACACGCACGATCACCTCGCGACCGTTGGCCGGGTTGCGGATGCGCGCGTAGCTCGGCAGCGGCAACGTCGGATGTGCTGCCGTCATCGCGTACATGTCGTAGGTCTCGCCGTTGGCGGTGCGGCGGCCATGGAACTTGCGGCCGTACCAGGACGCCAGGCCGCGTTCCTTGAAGGCCCGGTCCTGCGTCATCGGCACGTAGCGGCGGCCCAGCACCTCGTAGGGCTTGTTCGGACCGCCGTTGCGGATCGGCTCGATCCGCGGCTCGGCATCGGGCACCTCGGCCAGGCGCGCCGGCGGATGGCTCTCGGGCCCGTCGCGGCCGGAGAGGATCGGGCTGCTGCCGCAGGCGGCGAGCAGTGACGCGAACAGCAACGCGGCGGGAGCGGCGGGGCAGCGGCGGGTCGTCGCGGTCGTCGGCACGGACGGCATGCTATTCGATGCACACGCCGCCACGCTCAGCGACCGGTCTCCAATCGTGACGAAGGCAACGCCGCCGGCGAGGTCAGCGCGGCGAGGAAGGCGAGCAGCGCGCGGCGCTCCTGCGCGTCGAGCACGATCGGCCGGATGCGCGGGTCCTGCGCCGGGTCGGCTGGCCAGCCGCCGCGCACGTAGTGGTCGAGCACCTCGTCGAGCGTGGCCAGCGAGCCGTCGTGCATGTAGGGCGCGGTCAGCGCGACGTTGCGCAGCGAGGGCGTGCGGAAGGCGCGCAGGTCGGCCGCGCGGCCGGTGACTTCGTGACGGCCGCGATCGGGCGCGTCGGCCACGCCGATGATGCGCAGCGTCTCGGGCGTGACCTGTGTCGTCGTGCCGGGCACCAGCACCACGTCGACCGGCCGCTCGTTGAGGCTCTCGCTGCGCGCGCGCACGCCGATGTTGTGGAAGCCCCCATCGCTGAACAGTGCATGCCGCGCCCCGATGGCGTGGCAGTCGACGCAGCCGCGCGCGCGGAAGACGGCGAAACCGCGCTGCGCCAGCCCGTCCATCGCCTCGGCGTCGCCGCCGTAGTACCAGCGGTCGAACGGCGAGCCCGCCGCGATCAGGGTGCGCTGGTAGGCTGCCAGCGCACGGGCCAGACGCTGGGGCGAGGCGCGCGCGCTGCCGAAGGCGGCGCGCAGCGGCGCGCGGTAGTCGGAAAGGGCATTCACGCGCGCGATCACCGACGCGAGGCTGGCGTTGGCCATTTCGTCCGGATGCACCAGCGGCTGCAGCGCCTGCTCCTCCAGGCTGGCAGCACGGCCGTCGTGGAACAGGCGCTCGACGTAGGCGACGTTGAGCAGCGTCGGCGCATTGCGGCGCAGGCTCACGCCATGCATGCCCACCGAGGTGCGCGTCTCGTTGACGGTGAAGCCCTGCTCGGGCACGTGGCACATCGCGCACGAGAGCGTGCCGTTGGCGGAGAGCCGGCGGTCGAAGAAGAGCCGGCGGCCGAGCGCGACCTGCTCGGCCGGTGGCGACTTCAGCGCCGGCAGGCCCAGCGCGGCGTCGGCCGCGGGCACCGGCTGCGCAGCCAGCGCCAGCAGCCACGCGGCGAGGCGGCGCTTCACGGCCGCGCTGCGGCCCGCTCCATCGCGAGCGTGCGCAGGTCGTTGACCATCGCCTCGTGCGACAGCGTCGCGACGCTGTACACCTCGCGCACCTGCAGCGCCTCGTCGACGAGGAACAGCTTGAGCATGTGGTTGAGCGTGCGCGTCGGCCGGCCGCGCGTGTCGGTCTCCACGGTCACGTCCTGGCCGAAACCGTCGAGCAAGGGCAGCAGCGCCGGGACCGAGGCGGTGGTGAGGAAGCGCCAGCGCACGCGCGCATCGGCCACGCGCTCGCCGCCGTACTGGCGCATCTGCTGCGGCGTGTCGTTGGTCGGATCGAAGCTCAGGCTGACGAGCTGCGACACCGCGGCCAGCGCCGGATCGCGCAGCAGCGCAGCGTGCAGCGCATCCATGGCCGCCCAGGCCTTCGGACAGCCCTCGGGATCGCGGCAGTAGGTGTACATGAAGGACACCACCGACAGCCGCCCGGCGAGCAGACGGTGCAACCGGTGGCTGCGCCCGTCGCTGTCGAGCACCGTGCCATCGGGCGCCTTCATGATGCGCGCGAGGCGGTAGCTGCCCGGCGCAGGCAGCTTCGACGCATCGACGCGGCCGCGCGGCGCCGGGCCTGTGGCGGCATCGCTCGCCGCGCGGGCGCCTGCATGCGGCGCCAGCAGGGCGAGCGGCGCGCGCAGCCGCCACAGCCGTGCTGCGCCGCGATCGGTCATTGCCGCGCCACCCGCAACGGCGCTGCGCCGCCCGCCAGCGCCTGGCCCGCCGGCCGCGCGGTGAACTTCATGTGGTGTGCACGGCCCAGCTTGAGCTTGTTGAAGTCGACCTCGAAGCGCTGCACCAGTTCCTTGCCGTCCCAGTCGTAGGCGCGCAGCACCTGCTCGTTGTCGTCGCCCTTCTTGTCCCAGTTGGCCAGCAGCGACGAGGTGATGTAGATCCGCTTGCCGTCCCAGCTCTGCGAGACCATGTTGACCTGCTTGCCGGTCTGCTTCGAGTAGACCTCCTTCGGCGCCTCCGGATTGCTCAGGTCGAAGTAGCGCGTCATGCCGTCCATGAAAGTGTTGACCCACAGGCCCTTGCCGTCGGCGGTGATGCTGATGTCCACCGGCAGCGGGATCTTCGCCGGGTCGCCGATGGTCGCCA
Organism: uncultured Piscinibacter sp.; assembly: GCF_937952055.1. GTDB lineage: Bacteria > Pseudomonadota > Gammaproteobacteria > Burkholderiales > Burkholderiaceae_C > Piscinibacter. Next base: position 4,338 of record NZ_CALFYO010000004.1, on the reverse strand, counting down.
CCTCCTTGGCCTGCCACTCGCCGCTGGCGTCGGGCTTGACCAGCCACAGCTTGGAGGTCAGCGCCGCGGCGGTGATCGCCCAGTTGTCGCCCTCCTTGAGCGACCAGCGGATCTCCAGCGGCGCGCCGGGCACGTTGAAGATCTTCTGCGGCTTCATCGCCTTCACGTCCCAGGCGACCATGGTGCTGCCGAAGCGCTTCATCGCCTCGCCGTCCTTCACCAGCTTGCCGAGGTCCATCATGTAGTTGTTCCAGCCGGTGAAGCTGGAGGTGAGCATGACGTTCTTCGCCGGGTTGATGCCGATGTCGTAGCCATAGCCGTCGCCCTTCACGCCGCCGATCTCGGTGGTGGGCATGGGGATCTTGTCGACGATGTCGCCCTTGTTGTTGAACATCACCAGGCCGGTCACGCCGCCGTGGTCCTTCGTGTTCGACAGCGCCTGCACCAGCATGCGTCCGGGCATGGCGTAGAAGGTGTGCGGGCCGACGAAGCCGGTCTTCGTCGCGATGTTGGAGATCGTCTTCACCAGCCTCGGCTTGTCGGGCCGCTGCATGTCGAAGACGAAGATCTTGTTGTCGTCCAGGCGCCCGGCCCAGAGATAGCGGCGGTCGTCGGTGAAGCCCATGTGGTGCGCCTCGCCGCGCCCGGGCACCGAAATCTTGTGGATCACCTTGCCGTAGCGCTTGCTCTTCGGGTTGGCATCGATGGTGACGAGCTTGTCGTTGCCGTCGCCCATGCCCTTGACGCCCAGCGTCCAGACGTGGACGAAGTCTTCCTGGCCCTTGATCAGGCTGGTGAGGTAGGGTGAGTTGCAGGTCTCGTCCGCTCGTGCGGCGAAGCTGAGCGCTGCGGCCAACAGCAAGGCGAGCGTGCGGGTCTTGTATCGCATGGGATGTCTCCTCGGGTCTCGTTGCTTGTGGTGGACGGCGCAGCATGTGTCGCGTGCGCCGCCCGCGGACCTTGTACCACCCGGGCCGCCGCGACACAAACCGCAACGTGCGGACAAGGTTCGCGCGTTACGATCGCATGCAGTTTCGACCTCGCAGGAGCAGTCCCATGGCCCCTCTCATGCCCCGCGTCGCGCTTGCGGCCCTCCTTGCCAGCGGCACGGCCGCGCCCGCCTGGGCCGACCCGGCCTCGTCGGCTTCCTCGGCCTCGTCGGCCGGCTCCCAGAGCGTGGCCAGCATCTCCGGCTCGATCAGGGGCTCGAGCAACAGCTCCTCCGGCAACGCCGATGTGGCCGAGGGCGAGTACCGCATCATCGAGGTGGCCGACGTCTCTGAGGAGACGGGCACGCAGCGGCTGAAGCTGCAGGCGGTGAAGGCGTCCGGCGGCGCCGACGACGAGTTCTTCCTCTACCTGCCGCAGCAGGTGGTCGAGCAGGGCCGCCTCGCGGCCGGCGGCGTGGTGCTGGCCAGGCACAAGCCTTACGGCCTGGAGTTCGCGCACGCAACGACGCTCAAGGGCTTCTTCATGGCGCTGAAGGACGAGTGGTACCGAGAGCTGCAGACGCGACCGGTCTCGCTCTGATCGCGTTCGCCGCGCCCTGGCGACGCGCCGCCGCCGCGCTGGCGCTGGCGCTGGTTGCCGCGGCGGCGGCACCGGCGCAGGCCGGCACGCTGCGCTACTGCGATGCGCCGGCGCAGATCAGCCATGAACAGCGCGACCGGCTGCTGCGTTTCGCCGAGATCGTCCGCCACGAGCTGCAGGCCTCCGGGCAGCGCGTGGCGCTGGTCTCGCGCGCCGGGCTCGACCTCTCTCGCCTCGAGCAGCGCTACTCGCACGCCGGCCTCAGCCTGCTCGGCAATGCGATGGCGCCCTGGTCGGTGCGCCAGCTCTATTACGCCTGCGAGGAGCAGCGGCCGCGGCTGTTCGATCAGGGCCTGAGTGCCTTCCTGCTCGGCATGAGCAGCCCGGAGGGCGGCTACTTCTCGGCGGTGTTCCTGCCCGACGAAGCCGCAGCGCTGCTGGAGACGGCGGCTCTCGACGACCGTCGGGCACTGGCGCTGCTCGGCGGCACCTACAGCGCGAACGCCCACGTGTGGAGCCAGCGCTACCAGAACTGCAACCAATGGGTGGCCGAGCTGATGGGCATGGCCTGGGGCGGCACGTCCGGCGGCCCCGACGCGCGCAGCGAGGCGCAGACCTGGCTGCGCGCTCACGGCTACGCGGCACACGAGTTCCGCATCGCCTTCCCGCCCACGATGTGGCTGACGGCGGCCATTCCCTGGCTGCACCACGACGACCATCCGGCTGAGGATCTCGCGCAGGGGCTCTACCGGGTCAGCATGCCGTCTTCGATCGAGTCTTTCGTCCGTGCACGCTGGCCGCAGGCGCGGCGCGTCGAGTTCTGCCAGTCCGGCGCACGAGTGGTGGTGCGCCACGGCTGGACGGCCCTTGCCGAGGGCTGCGAGGCGCAGCCGGGCGACCGGGTGGTGACACTGGACTGAGCCTGGCGCGCGAGGGGCGGGGCGCTCGATAGGCAGCGCCAATTGCCGACATTTATCCAATCAACCCACGATATGCTGCAGCGCACACAAAATGGCGCCTGTCCGATCCTTTCGCCCTCTGTCTTTCAACACAAGGAAATCACCATGTCGATCATCAACACGCAAGTCCCCGAATTCAAGGCCAACGCCTTCCACAACGGCAAGTTCATCGAGGTCAGCAACGAGTCGATGAAGGGCAAGTGGTCCGTGCTGATCTTCATGCCGGCCGCCTTCACCTTCAACTGCCCGACCGAGGTGGAAGACGCCGCCGACAACTACGCCGCCTTCAAGGACCTGGGCGCCGAGGTGTACATCGTCACCACCGACACGCACTTCTCGCACAAGGTGTGGCACGAGACCAGCCCGGCGGTGGGCAAGGCGAAGTTCCCGCTGGTCGGCGACCCGACGCACAAGCTGACCCGTGCCTTCGGCGTGCACATCGAGGAAGAGGGCCTGGCGCTGCGTGGCACCTTCATCGTCAACCCGGACGGCGTGGTCAAGACCGCCGAGATCCATGACAACGCCATCGCGCGTGACGTCAAGGAGACCCTGCGCAAGCTGCAGGCCGCCCAGTACGTGGCCAAGAACCCCGGCCAGGTGTGCCCGGCCAAGTGGCAGCAGGGCGCGAAGACGCTGACGCCGTCTCTCGACCTCGTCGGGAAGATCTGACCCACCCCCGTAGCGCCTGACGGCGCTCCCCCCTCGAGGGGGCGACGCCAGCGGGCCGGCGAAGCCGGACCCGCGGCGTCTGCTTGAACACGCCTGTTCATTTCGGAGTTCTGCGCCATGTTGGACGACACCCTCAAGACTCAACTCGCCTCGTATCTGGAGCGCCTGCGCGAGCCGGTGCAGCTGATCGCCTCGCTCGACGAGCGCGAGGCCTCGGCCGAGATGCGCGAGCTGATCGAGGAGATCGCGGCGCTGCATCCGATGGTGCACGCGCGCTTCGACGGCAACGACGCGCGCAAGCCGTCGTTCCAGATCACCCGCGCCGGCGCCGACATGGGCGTGCGCTTCGCGGCGATCCCGATGGGCCACGAGTTCACCTCGCTGGTGCTGGCGCTGCTGCAGGCCGGCGGCCACCCGCCCAAGCTCGAGGCCGAGGTGATCGAACAGATCCAGGCCCTCGAAGGCGACTTCGCCTTCGAGACCTACATGTCGCTGACCTGCCACAACTGCCCGGACGTGGTGCAGGCGCTGAACCTGATGGCGGTGCTCAACCCGCGCATCCGCCACGTCGCCATCGACGGCGGCCTGTTCGAGGCCGAGGTCAACGATCGCAAGATCATGGCCGTGCCGACGATCTTCCTCAACGGCCAGCCCTTCGGCTCGGGCCGCATGGAGATCGGCGAGATCCTCGCCAAGATCGACACCGGCGCCGCCGCGCGCGACGCCGCCCGGCTGGCCAAGAAGGACGTGTTCGACGTGCTCATCGTCGGCGGTGGCCCGGCCGGCGCAGCCGCGGCGGTGTACGCCGCGCGCAAGGGCATCAAGACCGGCATCGTCGCCGAGCGCTTCGGCGGCCAGACGCTGGACACGCTGGGCATCGAGAACTACATCTCCGTGCTCGAGACGCAGGGCCCGAAGTTCGCCGCGGCGCTGGAAGCGCATGCGCGCCACTACGACGTGGACATCATGAACGGCCAGCGTGTCGAGAAGCTCGAGCCTTCGCTGCAGCCCGGCGGCATCACGACGCTCACGCTGGCCAACGGCGCGCAGCTGCAGGGCAAGACGGTGATCCTGTCCACCGGCGCGCGCTGGCGCAACGTCAACGTGCCCGGCGAAGCCGAGTACCGCAACAAGGGCGTGGCCTACTGCCCGCACTGCGACGGCCCGCTGTTCAAGGGCA
>NZ_CALFYO010000003.1 GCF_937952055.1 uncultured Piscinibacter sp. | reverse complement strand
CTCATCCACGACGTGGCGCTGCAGAACCTGCCGGTGGTGTTCGCGCTCGACCGCGCCGGCCTCGTCGGTGCCGACGGCCCGACGCATGCCGGCGCCTACGACATCGCCTACCTGCGCTGCATTCCGAACATGAGCGTGCTCACGCCATCGGACGAGAACGAGTGCCGCCAGGCGCTGTTCACCGCCTTCCAGCAGGACCACCCGGTGGCGGTGCGCTATCCGCGCGGCAGCGGCGCCGGCGTGGAGATCGCCAGGGACATGACGGCCATCCCGTTCGGCAAGGGCGAGATCCGCCGCCAGGGCTCGCGCATCGCCATCCTCGCCTTCGGCACGCTGCTGTACCCTGCGCTGGCCGCCGCCGAGAAGCTCGACGCCACGGTGGCCAACATGCGTTTCGCCAAGCCGCTGGATGTCGCCCTGGTGACGGACCTGGCGCGCAGCCACGAGGCCATCGTGACGTTGGAGGAGGGTTGCACCATGGGCGGCGCCGGCACTGCGGTGCTGGAGGCGCTGGCGGCCGCGGGACTGTCCACTCCGGTGCTGACGCTGGGCCTGCCCGACGAGTTCATCGAGCACGGGGACCCGGCCAAGTTGCTGGCGATGTGCGGGCTCGACGCCGGGGGCATCGAGCAGTCCATCCTCAAGCGCTTCGGCACCAAGCCGGCGCTGGTGCGCGCGGTCAACCATTGACGGCTGCCGCCCACGTGTTGAAAGCGCTTGAATGGCGGCTTCAAGCCCCTGCCCCGCCGTCGCAGGTGATTTGCTGTCATGCTTGCGCCTGATCAAACGGTAGAGCCATGAGCAATCTGAAAGACGCGCTGCACATCCCGGACACCCAGAGTGCCCGCGACGAGCGTCGACTGGCGATCCAGCGCGTCGGCGTGCGCGGTGTGCGCTATCCGATGCAGCTGCGCCTGGGCACGGCCGAGTTGTCGACCGTCGCCGAGTGGGACCTCGACGTCGCCCTGCCCGCCGAGCAGAAGGGCACGCACATGTCGCGCTTCGTGGCCTGGCTGGAGACGCAGGACAAGGCGCTCGATGCGGCCGAACTGCGCGCGCAGATGGGCGTGATGCTGCACAAGCTGCATGCCCGCGCTGGCCGCATCGAGGCGCGCTTTCCCTTCTTCCTGCGCAAGCGTGCGCCGGTCTCCGGTGTGGAGAGCCTGCTCGAGTACCAGGGCCGCTGGATCGTCGAGGCGCACGACGGCGCGGTGGCGGTCTGGGCCGAGGCCGTCGTGCCGGTCAAGTCGCTGTGCCCCTGCTCGAAGGAGATCTCCGATTACGGCGCGCACAACCAGCGCTCGCACGTCACGCTGCGCGTCGAGATGCTCGAGGACATTCCCTGGGCGGAGCTGGTGCGCTTCGCCGAGGATTCCGCCTCCAGCGAGATCTGGCCCATGCTCAAGCGCGCCGACGAGAAGTGGATCACCGAGCGTGCCTACGAGAACCCGAAGTTCGTCGAGGACCTCGTGCGCGACGTGGCGCTGCGCCTGAATGCCGACCCGCGCGTCGGCCGCTACGTCGTCGACGTGGAGAACTTCGAGTCCATCCACGCCCATTCGGCGGTGGCGCGCATCGAACGGCTCTGATCAGCCTTCTTTGAGGTCCAGTCCGAGCAGGCGCGGGTCACCACGCCCCAGGCGCACCAGCGCCGGCGTGTCGCCCGTGAGGTCGACCACCGTGGTCGGCTGCATCGGGCAGGCGCCCGCATCCACCACCGCCTGCAGCAGTTTCTGGAAGCGCTCGCGGATCTCGTGCGGGTCGTTCAGCGGATCGCTCTCGCCCGGCGCGATCAGCGTGGTGGCGATCAGCGGCTGGCCCATCTGCTCGAGCAGCGCCTGCGTCACCGCGTGGTCGGGCACGCGCAGTCCGATGGTGCGCCGCGAGGGGTGGGAGAGCCGTCGCGGCACCTCCTTGGTGGCCTCGAGGATGAAGGTGAACGGCCCGGGCGTGCCCAGCTTGAGCAGCCGGTACTGCTTGTTGTCCACGCGCGCGTAGCTCGCCAGTTCGCTGAGATCGCGGCACAGCAGCGTGAGGTGGTGCTTCTCGTCGACGCCGCGGATGCGCCGCAGCGACTCCGCCGCGGCCTTGTCGTCGAGGTGGCAGACGAGCGCGTAGCTCGAGTCGGTGGGGATCGCCGCCACGCCGCCGGCATGCAGGATCTGCGCCGCCTGCTTGAGCAGGCGCGGCTGCGGGTTGTCGGGATGGACTTCGAAGAGCTGCGACATGCGTGCGGGGCGGTCACCGAGGACGCTGGATGCGGTCCTGCAACGCCTCCCACACCGGCGTCAACCGACCCGGCAGCTCGGGCAGCTCGCCAAGGTCGGTGTGGCTCTCGTCGGGACTGTGGAAATCGCTGCCGCGCGAAGCGAAGAGGCCGTACTCCAGCGCGGTCTCGGCGTAGCGCACCGCCTCGGCCGCGCTGTGACTGCCGGTGACCACCTCGACACCCTGGCCGCCGTGCGCCTTGAACTCGGTGAACAGCGCGTGCTCCTCGTTGGCGGTGAGCCGGTAGCGCGCGGGATGGGCGATCACCGCCATGCCGCCGGCATCGGTGATCCAGTGCACTGCATCGCGCAGGCTGGCCCAGCGGTGTGGCACGAAGCCGGGATTGCCCTCGGTGAGGAAGCGACGGAAGACCTCGCCGGTGTCGGCGCAGACGCCGGCCTCCACGAGGTAGCGCGCGAAGTGCGTGCGCGAGATGAGGTCGGGGTTGCCGACGTACTTCAGCGCACCTTCGAAGCTGTGCGCAATGCCGGCCTTGGCGAGGCCGTCGGCCATCTCCAGCGCGCGCTCGCGGCGGCCGCCGCGGGTGGCGGCCAGGCCCTGCCTCAGCGCGCCGTCGTCCACATCGAACCCCAGGCCGACGATGTGCACCGTGATGCCGACGAAGCTCACCGAGATCTCGGTGCCGGTGAGGTAGGGCAGGCTCAGCGCCTCGGCCGCCACGCGGGCGCGCTGCTGGCCGCCGATCTCGTCATGGTCGGTCAGCGACCAGAGCTCCACGCCGCGCGCCTTCGCGCGTCCCGCCAGGTCTTCCGGGCTCAGCGTGCCGTCGGACACGCAGGAGTGGCAGTGCAGGTCGGCGTTCATCCAGGGGCTCGGCAGCATCGAGCCCCGGATTGTAGGGAGCGGGCCCGGTTCCTGCCGGGCGCGGCTCAGCGCGCGATGCGAAGGATGCGCCCGCCGCTGCCATCGGTCAGCAGGTAAAGCGCGCCGTCGGGGCCCTGCCGCACGTCGCGGATGCGCTCGCCCAGCGACTTGAAGAGCTCCTCGCGCGCGGTGACGGCATTGCCGCTCAGGGTAAGTCGCCACAGCGCGGTGCCCGCCAGCGCCCCCATGAAGAGGTTGCCCTGCCATTGCGGGAACATGCTGCCGGTGTAGAAGGCCAGGCCGCTGGGCGCGACCGAGGTCGGCGTCCAGGTGGCCAGCGGCTCGACGTAGATCGGCGCGTGGGTGCCGCCGCCGATGCGACAGGCGTCGCCCACCGGGTCGCCGTAGTTGCAGCCGTAGCTGACGTTCGGCCAGCCGAAGTTGGCGCCGGCGCGGGCGATGTTGATCTCGTCGCCGCCCTGCGGGCCGTGCTCGCTCTGCCACAGCTCGCCGGTGCCGGGGTGCAGCGCCGCGCCCTGCGGGTTGCGGTGGCCGATGCTCCAGATGCCGGGCAACGCGCCAGTGCCCAGGTTTGGGTTGTCGGACGGGATGGTTCCGTCACGATTGATGCGTACCACCTTGCCCAGGGTCTTCGTCAGGTCCTGTGCCGGGCTGCCCTGCTGGCGTTCGCCGAGGGAGACGAACAGAGTCTTGTCGTTGCGGAACACCAGCCGCGAGCCGTAGTGGCCGCCGCCGGACACCTTGGGCGCCTGGCGGAAGATCACCTGCACGTTCTGCAGGACGTTGCCGACCAGCTGGCCGCGCGCCACCGCCGTGCCGCTGCCACCGCTGCCGTCTTCCGCGTAGCTCAGGTAGATCCACGGCGTGGTGGTGTAGTCGGGGTCGATGGCCACGTCGAGCAGACCACCCTGGCCGCCCGGATTGACCGCCGGAACGCCCGAGACCGGCGCCGAGACGCTGCGGCCGTCGGCGCTGACGATCAGCAGGCTGCCGCCCTTGAGCGTGACGATGAGGCGACCATCGGGCAGGAAAGCCATGCCCCAGGGGCTGGACAGACCGTCGGTGAAAGTGGTGGCGGTGGGAGCCGCCGGCGCGGGGGCAGGAGCGGGTGCCGGCGACGGGGCGGCCGCGGCCGGCGCATCGCCGCTGCTGCCTCCGCATGCGGCCGCGGCCGTGGCGCCGGCCAGCACCAGCAGCCAGCCCAGCGTGGTGCGGCGACTGCGCCGCGAGGCAATCGACAAGGGGGCCATGGTCGTCATCCGGCGAGGGCAGATCGGCGCAGTATCGTCACCACCGGTCGAAGCGTCGCTACCAGATGCAACCTGTGCACGGGCCCATTCAGGGCGCGTCTTCGCTGCCTTCCACCACCATCTGCACGCGCTCGCGGCCGTTGAAGTGGTCCAGGCTCAGCCGGTAGGCCAGCCGCACGCGCGGCGCGAGCGGCTCGCTGCGGCCGAACCAGATGGCGTCGCGCAGGGCGCCGCCGTGCCGCACCGAGAGCTTCAGGTGCCGCTCGCCGACGAGGCGCTGCGACACCACGTCCACCACGTCGCAGAACAGCGGCGGCTCGAACGCCTGGCCCCACACCTGCGCATCCAGCTCGCGCACCGTGGCCGGGTCGAACTGCGCCGGCTCCAGCGGGCCGTCGGTGAGCAGCGTGCGCGCCAGCGTCGCGGCGTCCAGCCATTCGCGCGCCACCTGCTGGAAGCCCCGCGTGAAGGTCGGCAGGTCGGCCTCGGCGACGGTGCAGCCGGCCGCCATGGCGTGGCCGCCGAACTTGCGCAGCACGCCGGGGTGGCGCTTGCTGACCAGATCGAGCGCATCGCGCAGGTGGAAGCCCGCAATCGAACGCCCCGAGCCCTTGAGCAGCCCGTCCTGGCCGCGCGCGAAGACGAAGGTCGGTCGGTGCACCCGGTCCTTCAGCCGCGCCGCGACGATGCCGACCACGCCCTCGTGGAAGTCCGCGTCGAAGATCGCCAAGGCCGGCGGCGGCTCGCCCTCGGGCATCAGCCGCTCGAGCAGCGCCTCGGCCTGTTCGCGCATGCCCGACTCGAGTTCGCGCCGCTCGCGGTTGATGCCGTCCAGCGCGTTGGCCAACTCCGCGGCGCGCGCCGGGTCGTCGGTGAGCAGGCATTCGATGCCCAGCGTCATGTCCGACAGCCGCCCGGCGGCGTTGATGCGGGGTCCCAGCGCGAAGCCGAAGTCGAAGGCGCTGGCACGGCTCGCATCGCGGCCGGCGGCGGCGAACAGGGCGGCCAGGCCCGGCTGCATGCGGCCGGCGCGGATGCGGCGCAGGCCCTGCGCGACGAGGCGGCGGTTGTTGGCGTCGAGCCTGACCACGTCGGCCACCGTGCCGAGTGCGACGAGGTCGAGCAGCGCATCGAGTCGCGGCTGCTGCTGCGCGCTGAACGCGCCGCGATCGCGCAGTTCGCTGCGCAGCGCCAGCAGCACGTAGAACATCACGCCGACGCCGGCGAGGTTCTTGCTCGCGAACGTGCAGCCCGGCTGGTTGGGATTGACGATCACGTCGGCCTCCGGAAGCACGACATGGCCATCCTGCTGTGCCGGCAGGTGGTGGTCGGTGACGACGACGGCCATGCCGCGCGCGCGCGCATGCGCCACGCCTTCCAGGCTGGCGATGCCGTTGTCCACCGTCACCAGCACGTCGGGCCGTTGCTTCGCGGCGAGCTCGACGATCGCCGGCGTGAGGCCGTAGCCGTGCACGGCGCGGTCGGGCACCACGTAGACCAGCCTGTCGCGTGCCGCGCCGAGCAGCTCCAGCCCACGGAGCGCGACGGCGCAGGCGGTGGCGCCGTCGCAGTCGTAGTCGGCGACGATGCAGATGCGCTGGCCCGCCTGCAGGGCGTCGGCCAGCCGCTTCGCCGCCTGCGCCGCGCCCAGCAGGCCCGAGGGCGGCAGCAGCTTCGCCACGGCGTCGTCGAGCTCTTCGGCGCTGCGCACGCCGCGCGCTGCGAACAGGCGCGCCAGCAGCATCGGCACGCCGGCCTGCTCGAGCGCCCAGACGACGCGCGGCGGGGCGTCCCGGCGCGAGATGACGGCCTGGCTCACAGCGTCTCCAGCACGTCGGCCGGCGCCGGGTGGCGCCAGCGCCGACCCAGTCGCGACCACAGCGATCCGGTCGCGGTGTCGAAACGCTGCGCGAATCGATCACCGGCCAGCGTCAGGCCGACCGCCTCGCCGCGCGCGGCGGCAGCGACCAGCCGTGCCAGCGGCCCGGCGTCGAGCGCCCGCCAGGCCTCGGCCCAGCCGGCCCAGTCTTCCGACAGCAGCGGCGCACGCAGCCTGGCGTCGACCTCGACCTCCGGCGCCTCGCCCGCCTGCCAGCGTCCGCAGCCGCTGAGCCAGAAGGAGTTCACCGCGAGCCGGCCCTGCGCCTCGCGCGCTTCGTTGATCGGGTGGTCGTGCAGCAGCATCTGCACCTCGTTCTGCAGGCGACGCAGCAATCGCGCCTCGCGCCCCGCGGGCAGCCAGCGGTCGACGTTGCGCCCGACCACACGGTCCAGCGAGGCGCAGGGCAGCTCGACCAGGCTCTCGTGCGCCGCGTACCAGCGCAGCGGTGCACCCCAGACGAGCGCGAAGCCCTCGCTCTCGAACAGATCGCGCACCGCGTCGAACAGGTCGCGCGACTGCGCGGCGTCGAGTTGCAGCGCCTCGGGGTCGGCCAGCGTGATCTGGTCGCGGCCCACGTGCCAATGCGTCGGCGTGAGCAGGCCCCAGGCGAGGTCCTGCACATCGATGCCGTCCCCTCGCGCCGCGTGAGCCGCAAAGGGCAGCGTACCGGCGCCGCCCTGCCAGCCGCGCGCGGCGGCGAGCGCGGCTTCGTGCGGCGGCGTGAGGCTGTACTCGTCGGTGCCGAGTCGCTGGACGGGCACCACACGGGCGAGCAGGCGGTCGAGGTTCGTGAGCTTCAGGTCGTGCAAGGTGTGCCGGCCGGCCTCCGACAGTGCCGACGCGAACGGGACGAGCAAGTGCATCGGGGGATTATCGGCGTGCGTCCCGGCCAGCGCGGGCCGCTCGGGTAGCATGCGCCCCACATGAACTGGCCCTACGAACTGCAGATCGGCTGGCGCTACACCCGCACCGGCCGGGCGGGGCGGCGCAACGGCTTCATCTCGTTCATCTCCGCGGTGTCCATGCTCGGCATCGCGCTGGGCGTGGCGGCATTGATCATCGTGCTGTCGGTGATGAACGGCTTCCAGAAGGAGGTGCGCGACCGCATGCTGTCGGTCGTCGCGCATGTCGAGGTGCATGCGGCCGGCGACGCGGCGCTGCCCGACTGGCGCATCGTCGCCGCCCAGGCGCGGCAGCATCCGCAGGTGATCGGCGCCGCACCCTTCGTCGCCGCGCAGGGGCTGATCTCGCATGGCGAGGTGATGCGCGGCACGCTGGTGCGCGGCATCTCGCCGGCCGACGAGTCCAGCGTCACCGCGCTGGCCGCGCAACTGCGCGGCGGCGTGCTCGACCGTCTCGCGCCCGGTGCCTGGCGCGTCGTGCTCGGCGGCGAGCTCGCGCGAAGCCTCGGCGTGCGGGTGGGCGACAAGGTGGCGCTGATCACGCCCGGCGGCCAGGTCACGCCGGCCGGCGTGATCCCGCGGCTCAAGCAGCTCACCGTGGCGGGCACCTTCGAGTCGGGGCACTACGAGTACGACAGCGGCCTGGCGCTGCTGCATCTCGACGACGCGGCGCGCCTTTTCCGCGTCGGGGGCCCGACCGGCGTGCAGCTGCGGCTGAAGGAGGTGCAGGCGGCGCGTGCCGTCGCCGATCAGCTCGGCCAGAGCCTCGGCTCGGGCTTCGAGCTGCGCGACTGGACGCGCAGCAACCGCGCCTGGTTCGACGCGGTGCAGATTGAGAAGCGGCTGATGTTCATCATCCTCACGCTGATCGTGGCGGTGGCGGCGTTCAACCTCGTCTCCACGCTGGTCATGACGGTGACCGACAAGCGCGCCGACATCGCCATCCTGCGCACGCTGGGTGCCAGCCCGCGCTCGGTGATGGGCATCTTCATGGTGCAGGGCGCGACCTCGGGCGTGATCGGCACCGTCGGCGGCGTGCTGCTGGGCATGCTCGTCGCGTTCAACATCGACACCATCGTGCCGGCCATCGAGCGCGCGCTCGGCGTCAGCTTCCTGCCCGGCAGCATCTATCTGATCAGCCGCATGCCCAGCGATCCGCAGCGCGGCGACATCGTGCCGATCGCACTGATCGCGCTGCTGCTGTCCTTCGTCGCCACGCTCTACCCGAGCTGGCGTGCCAGCCGCTTGCAGCCAGCGCAGGCCTTGCGCTATGAGTGAAGCCGTGAAGCTTCGCCGCGAACTGCCCTACGAGCTGCAGGTGGGCTGGCGCTACCTGCGCGCCGCGCGCGGCGGCGACGCCAACGGCTTCATTTCCTTCATCGCTGCGGTGGCCATGCTCGGCATCGCGCTGGGCGTGGCGGCGCTGATCATCGTGCTGTCGGTGATGAACGGCTTCAGCAAGGAGGTGCGCGACCGCATGCTCTCGGTCATCGCGCACGTGCAGCTGTTCGACGCCGACGGAGGCGCGCTGCGCGACTGGCGCGCCACCGCGGCGATCGCGAAGCGCCACGAGGGGGTGAGTGCCGTGGCCCCGTTCGTCGCGGCGCAGGCGCTGCTCGGCCGCGGCGATGAACTGCGGCCGGTGCTGGTGCGCGGCATCGACCCGAAGGCGGAGGCCGGGGTGTCCGAGCTGGCCAAGCGCCTGTACGGGCCGGTGCTGTCGCGCCTGCGGCCGGGCGGCGACCAGGTGGTGCTCGGCGCGGAACTGGCCCGCGCGCTCGGCGCGCAGGCCGGCCAGCGCGTCACCCTGGTACTGCCCGATCCGTCGCGGCCCGGCGGTGCGCCGCGCCTGCTGCCGCTGAGCGTGGCGGCCACCTTCGAGGCCGGCCACTTCGAGTACGACAGCGGCATGGCCCTGATGCTGATCGCCGATGCCCAGCGGCTGTTCGGTCTGGCCGGCCCCGGCGGCGTGCAGCTGCGCCTGTCGGACCGCGACCGCGCCGGCGAGGTCGGCGCCGCGCTCGCGCGCGAACTCGGCCCGGGTATATTGGTGAACGACTGGACGCGCACGAACCGCCAGTGGTTCGAGTCGGTGCAGATCCAGAAGCGCATGCTGTTCCTCATCCTCGCGCTCATCGTCGCGGTGGCGGCCTTCAACCTCGTCTCGATGCTCGTCATGACGGTGACCGACAAACAATCCGACATTGCCATCCTGCGCACGCTGGGGGCGACGCCGCGCTCGATCATGGGCATCTTCGTGGTGCAGGGCGCGGCCTCGGGTTTCATCGGCACGGTGGCAGGATTGCTGCTTGGCCTGCTGGTCGCCGTCAACGTCGGCAGCCTGGTGCCCGCGATCGAGCGGCTGCTCGGCACGACGCTGCTGCCCGCCAACGTCTACCTCATCGACCACATGCCCAGCGACCCGCGGCTGGCCGACATCGTGCCCATCGTGATCGTCTCGCTGCTGCTGTCCTTCGTCGCCACGCTCTACCCGAGCTGGCGCGCAAGCTGCGTGCAGCCGGCCCAGGCGCTGCGCCATGAGTGAGACGATCGTCCAGGCGCAGAACCTGCACAAGCGCTTCACCGAAGGCGGGCTCGACGTGCCCGTGCTGCAGGGCATCGACCTCGCCGTGCAGCGCGGCGAGACGGTCGCTGTGGTCGGCGCCTCGGGCTCGGGCAAGAGCACCTTGCTGCACCTGCTCGGCGCGCTGGAGGCGCCCACCCAGGGAACGGTGCTGCTGGCCGGGCGCAACCTCGCGTCGCTGGACGCCGCGGAGCAGGGTGAGTGGCGCAACCGCCACCTCGGCTTCGTCTACCAGTTCCACCACCTGCTGCCCGAGTTCACGGCGCTGGACAACGTGGCGATGCCGCTGCGCATCCGGCGCATGGAGGTGGACCGGGCGCGTGAAACCGCCGCCGCCGTGCTCGCCCAGGTGGGCCTCGCCGAGCGGGTCATGCACCGACCGGCGCAGCTCTCCGGCGGCGAGCGCCAGCGCGTGGCGATTGCACGCGCCCTGGCCGGCTCGCCAGGCTGCGTGCTGGCCGACGAGCCCACGGGCAACCTCGATCGCGACACCGCCGATGCGGTGTTCGCGCTGATGCTCGAACTGGCGCGGGGGCAGGGCACCGCCTTCGTGTTGGTGACGCACGACGAGTCGCTGGCACGGCGTTGCGACCGGGTGCTGCGGCTCGTCAAGGGACGTCTCTCGGACTGACGCCGCCAGGCGCCGGTCTCAGCCCTCGACGAACGACGTCGATCTCTGCGAGGACACGAAGATCACCGCGTCCGAGAGGGCGACGACATCGTGCTGCTCGCCCGCTTCGACGTACAGATAGTCGCCCTCGGCCATCTCGACGCCGTCCAGCGAGACGCGGCCGGCCAGCACCAGCACCTCCTCGGTGCCGTGATGCACATGCCGCGGCACGCGCGAGCCCTGCGCCAGCCGCACCACGGACGAACGCCCGCCGCTGTCGTTGTGGCGGAACAGGCTGCGCTCCACGCCGGGCGAACCGGTCGGGATCCATTCCCGCTCGGAGGACTTCTTCATCAGCATCGGTGCATCCTCATTGGCTTGCTCGGGTCAGGCAGGTCATTCAGGTCACGCGGCCGAACCAGGCGACCGACAGGGCCGCGGCAGCCGCCACCAGCAGCGCACCGAGCGCCGCGAACAGCGCGCTGATCTCGGTTTCCTTCTTCTCCACCACGAGGCGCGTCGACAGGCCCTGGTAGACCTTCTTCAGATCCTCGGCGGTGCCGGCGTAGAAATAGTCGGCGCGCGTGATGCTGGCCACCGACTTCAACGCATCCTCGTCGAGGCGAACGCGCATCGACCAGCCCTCGAATCCGATCGTCTCACCCTCCTTGGTGCCGATGCCGACGGTGTAGACGCGCACGCCGCGGTCGGCAGCCATCTTTGCCGCCTCGACCGGGTCGGGCCCGGTGGTGCGCTGCCCGTCGGTCAGCATGATGATCGCCGCCGAACCGAACGATCCCGGCTCCACCGGCATGAACTCCGGCTTGGGCTTGTCGTCCGGCCCCGGGGGCATGGCCTTCTGGCCGGTGATCTGCGAGAGGTCGATGCCGGCGTCGGGAAACAGCGCGGCCAGCGACAGCACGATGCCGCTGCCGGTGGCGGTGCCGCGCTGCAGCTGGAAGCGGTCGATGGCGGCATAGACGTCTTCCCGGCTGTGCGTGGGCGGCTGCACGATGGCGGCGGTGCCGGCGAACTGCACCACCGCCACGCGCACGCTGCGCGGCAGTTCGGCGACGAAGGTCTTGGCCGCCTCCTGCGCGGCGACCAACCGGTTCGGCTGCACGTCGGCGGCACGCATGCTGCCGGAGACGTCCATCGCCAGCACGATGGTCTCCTGCTGCGAGGGCAGGCTGATCACCGCGGCCGGTCGCGCGGCGGCGAGCAGCAGTACGACGATCGCCAGCAGCATCAGCAGCGGCGGCACGTGGCGCCTCCAGCCGGCCGCCCTGCCCATCGCCTGCTTGACCAGGGCGAGGTTGGCGTATCGCAGCGCCGTCTTCTTGCGCCGGCCGAGCAGCCACAGGTAGCCGAGCACGAGCAGCGGCACGGCGATCAGCAGCCAGAGCATGTCCGGCCAGATGAAGTTCAGCGGGATCGCGCTTTTCATGACGCCCTCCGCGAGTCGGTCTTCAGCATCCCCAGGTGCGACGGCGCGCCGCCGCCCGAGGCCAGCCGGCTGCGCTGCCGTCGCAGGTCGGCGAAACGCAGGATGGCGTCGAGCAGGTCGTCGTCGGTGGCCAGCTCCAGCGTATCCACACCGGCCTGGGCGAGCGCGGCGAGCAGCGCGCTCTCGCGCGCATCGGCGGCTGCGGCGAAGCGTGCACGGAAGCCGACGTCGTGCGTGTCGACGAGCAATTGCTCGCCGGTCTCGGCGTCGCGCATCGTCACCAGGCCGATGTCGGGCAGCTCCATCTCGAGCGGGTCGTACAGCCGCACGGCGGTGACGTCGTGGCGGCGCGAGAGTTGCGCCAGCGCCTCCTCCCAGCCGGGGGGGCTGATGAAGTCCGACACCACGAACACCGAGGATCGTCGCTTGATCATGCGCTGGCCGGCGAGCAGCAGGTCACGCAGCTGCGTGGCCCCGGGGGCGGACTCCGCCGGCCGCTTCGCCATGCGTTGCAGCAGATGCAGCACGTGCATGCGGCCACCGCGCACGGGAATGACCGTGTCGACCTCGGTGCCGTAGAGCAGGGCGCCGACGCGGTTGCCGTGGCGCGTCAGCAGACGCGACAGCACGCCGACGAACTCGCGCGCGACGCTGCGCTTGGCGCGGGTGTCGGAGCCGAAGTCGACGCTGGCGGAGAGGTCGACGAGGAACCAGGCGGCGAGTTCGCGGTCCTCCGTGAACTGGCGCACGTAGGGGTGCTGCAGCCGCGCCGTCACGTTCCAGTCGATGTGGCGCACGTCGTCGTGGTGCTGGTACTCGCGCAAGTCGGCCAGGTCCAGGCCCGCCCCGCGCATCAGCGTGCGGTAGTCGCCCTGCAGCAGGCCGTCGAGCCGGCGGATCACCGTCCACTCCAGACGGCGCAGCAGGGCCTCCGAATCGGCGGCTTCAGTTCTGGGCGGTGGCGTGCTCATGCGGGGCGAGCGGCTTGTCCGGGGCGGGAATCTTCTGCATCACCTGGCGGATCACCTGGTCGGCGTTCAGCCCGTCGGCCAGCGCCTCGTAGCTGAGCACCAGGCGGTGGCGCATCACGTCGGCCACCAGCCCGGTCATGTCCTCCGGCAGGGCATAGCTGCGGCCGCGCATGTAGGCCAGCGCGCGCGCGCCCTCGATCAGGCCGATGGTGGCGCGCGGGCTGGCGCCGAAACTGAGGTACTTGGCGATGTCGGCCAGGCCGTACTGCTGCGGCCGCCGTGTCGCGCTGACCAGCTTCACCGCGTACTGCATCAGCGAGGGGTCGACGTAGACCTTGCGGCACTCCTGCTGCAGTTCGGCGAGCTGGCCCATGCTGGCCACCGCCGCCACCTGCACCGGCGCGCCGGTGACGCGCTGGGCGACGACGAATTCCTCCTCCTCGCTCGGGTAGTCGACCAGCACCTTCATCATGAAGCGGTCGACCTGCGCCTCCGGCAGCGGGTACGTGCCCTCGGTCTCGATCGGGTTCTGCGTCGCCATCACCAGGAAGGGCTCCGGCACCTTGTGCGTCACGCCGGCGATGGTCACCTGGCGCTCCTGCATCACCTCCAGCAGCGCGCTCTGCACCTTGGCCGGCGCGCGGTTGATCTCGTCGGCGAGCAGCAGGTTGGTGAAGACCGGTCCGAGCGACGTGTCGAACTCGCCGGTCTTCGGGCTGTAGATGCGCGTGCCGACCAGGTCGGCCGGGACCAGGTCGGGCGTGAACTGGATGCGCTTGAAGTGCCCGCGCAGCGTCTGCGCCAATGTCTTCACCGTCAGCGTCTTCGCCAGTCCCGGCACGCCCTCGACGAGCAGGTGGCCGTTGGACAGCATCGCCACCATCACGCGCTCGAGGAACTGGTCCTGGCCGACGACGACGCGCTTGACCTCGTACAGCACCCGCTCCATCAGCGTGGCGGCCTGTGCGCCGTTGGTCGATGTCGATTCCATGAAGCTCCTCGTCAGAACGGTGGCATGCCGGCACCGGCGGCGGCGTTCTCGATCGGCACGGCGAAACCGATGCCGACGAACACACGCTGCTTGGTCGGGTTGAGGATGGCGGTGACGATGCCGACGACCTCGCCTTCCATGGTCACCAGCGGCCCGCCGGAGTTGCCCGGGTTGGCCGCGGCGTCGAACTGGATCAGGTTGGTCAGCATGCGTTCCCCCTCGGGCGAGCGGAATTCACGCTTCAATCCCGAGACGACGCCTTCCGAGGCGGACGGCCCGATGCCGAAAGGAAAGCCCACCGCCACGACGCGGTCGCCCGGACTGAGGTCGCCGGTGCTGCGCATCGTCGCCGGGAACAGGTCGTCGGGGATCTTCGACGCCCGCAGCACGGCAAGGTCGTGCTCGGGCATCACGTTGACCAGCTTGGCGTCGGCCTCCAGCCCGTCCATGAAGGTGACGCGCACGCGCTCCGCGCCCAGCACCACGTGCAGGTTGGTGAGGATGGTGCCGTTCTCCACGATCACCACGCCCGAGCCCACCCCGCGCTCCTCGAAGCCGGGCAGATCGCCGCCCTCGCGCTTCGGCCGGGCGTCTTCCGCGGGCTTGGGCTCCTTGCCGGTCTTCTTGTCCGCCTTCTTGTCGGCGTGCGGCGCCTGCCCCTCGCGGTCGTAGCCGACCACGCGCACCACGGAGGGGATGATCTTCTCGTAGGCCAGCGCCGCCGCCGACGCGAGCGGCTTCTCCTCGATTGACTTGCGCACCAGGTGATCGATCTGCTCGAAGGTGAGCGGTGCGCGCGGCTTCGGGTCGACGCGCCACAGCAGCGCCACGGCCAGCAGCAACAGAACCGCCAGCGCCCACAGCCGACGCTCGTGGCGGCCGGCAAAGGCGCGCAGGCGTCGACGGCGGGAGGGCGCTTCGGGTGGCGTGGCCGGCTCGGGCGGCGGCGCGACGGTGGCGGCCACCCCCCGGCGAGAACGGCTGTACAGCGGTGCCTTCTTCATCGGCTGCTCCGGCGCGAGGCCTGCGGGACGGGATGCGCTGCTACGGTAGCACGTCCGGCCGCCCTCTGTCACAGCCAAGGCATGATGCGACCCGTGTGGACCGACAGCCATTGCCATCTCGACGCCCCAGAGTTCGACGTCGACCGCGACGCGGTGCTGGCGCGCGCGCGCGCCGCCGGCGTGGCGCAGCTGGTGCTGCCGGCGGTGGAGGTGGCGAACTTCGCCGCCGTGCGCGACCTTGCCCATGCGCACGGACTCGCCTACGCGCTGGGCATCCACCCGCTGTTCGTGCACCGCGCCGCCGACACGGACCTCGACCGGCTCGACGCCGCGCTTGCCGCGGCGCGCGACGATCGGCGTCTCGTCGCGGTGGGCGAGATCGGCCTCGACCACTTCGTGCCGGGGCTGGATCGAGAGCGCCAGGAACGCTTCTACGCCGAGCAGCTCAAGCTGGCGCGGCGCCACGGGCTGCCGGTGATCCTGCACGTGCGCCGCTCCGCGGACGGCCTGCTCAAGCAGCTGCGCCGCATCGAGGTGGCCGGTGGCATCGCCCATGCCTTCAACGGCAGCGCGCAGCAGGCGCAGGCCTTCGTCGGGCTCGGCTTCAGGCTCGGCTTCGGCGGCGCGGCGACCTTCGAGCGCGCCTTGCAGATCCGCGAGCTGGCGCGCAGCCTGCCGCTGGAGGCCCTCGTCGTCGAGACCGATGCGCCGGACATCCCGCCGCACTGGCTGTACCGCACCGCTGCCCAGCGTGCCGCGGGCGAGGCCGGACGCAACGAGCCGGCCGAGCTGCCGCGCATCGGCGCGGTGCTCGCCGCACTTCGCGGCCTGCCGGCCGAGGAATTCGCCCGTGCCACCAGCGCCAACGCGCTGGCCGCGTTGCCCAGGCTCGCATGAGCACCACGGCATTGCAGGGTCTGCCGCCCGTGATTGGCCGCGAGACGCGACTGCTGGTGCTCGGCAGCTTCCCCAGCGTGGCCTCGCTGCAGGCGCGGCAGTATTACGCCCATCCGCGCAACCACTTCTGGCCGCTGCTCTCGGCGCTGTGGGGCGTCGACCTGGTCGGCATGCCGTACCGGGCGCGGCTGGCGGAGGTGAAGCGGCGCGGCCTGGGCATCTGGGATGTCTATGCCAGCTGCCGCCGCGAGGGCAGCCTGGACAGCGCGATCGAGGCGGGGGTGCCCAACGACCTGGCCGGCCTGAGGCGGCGTGCGCCGAAGCTGGAGGCGGTGGCGCACAACGGCGGCGAGTCGGCGCGCGCCATGGCGGTGACGCGCACCCTCGGGGTCGAGGTGATGCGCCTGCCTTCCACCAGCCCGGCCAACGCAAGCTGGAGCTTCGAACGCAAACTGGCGGCCTGGCGCGAGGCCTTCGCCGCCCATGGACTGGCATGACGACGAAGAAGCGGAGCGATCCGGACCTGGCGCCTGCCACCATCTCCGAGCACGATGGCGTGCGCTACCTGCACCTGGGCACGCCCTGGGTGCAGGGCGCGATGCGATTGAAGCAGCCGACGCAGCTCGAGCTGGAGTACGTGCAGCGCATGATGGCCTGGATGCTGCTGCGGCCGGCCGACGAGGTGACGCGGGGCCACGCCGTGCAGCTCGGCCTCGGCGCGGGCAGCATCACGCGCTTCACGCATGGCGCGCTGAAGATGAAGACCACCGCGGTGGAGCTGAACCCGACGGTGATCGGCGTGTGCCGCGCCTACTTCCGGCTGCCCGCGGAGGGGCCGCGCTGCCGCGTGGTGGAGATGGACGCGCAGCGCTACCTCGACGAGGTCGCCGAGCCGGGCTCGGCCGACGTGCTGTGTGTCGACCTCTACGACCACGAGGCCGCCAGCCCGGTGCTCGACAGCGAGGACTTCTACCGCGGCTGCGCGCGGCTGCTGGCCGACCAGGGAGTGATGAGCGTCAACCTGTTCGGCCGCCATGCCAGCTTCGCGCGCAGCGCGCAGCGCATCGACGCGGCCTTCGCCGGCGGCACGGTGGTCTCGCTCCAGCCCACGCGCGAGGGCAACACCGTCGTGCTGGCGATCAAGCACGGCGACCTGCCCGAGCGTGAAGAACTGGCGAGACGCGCGCAACAGATCGAAACGCGCTGGGGCCTGCCGGCGCGAAAATGGCTGCGCATGATCCGCCCGCTGCCGGGCGCCCCGACCGCCACCGCATGAACGCTGCCGATCTCCCGCTCGACAAGCCGCACGTCGGACCCCTGGACTGGCGCGTGCTGCTGCGCTGGCTGCGGCGCGACGGCATCCTCAGCGAGGAAGCGGCGCGCGCCACCGAGAAGCGCTTCCACGGCGCCGACAGCCGCCAGCACCCGCTGGTGCGCCTGGCCAGCCTCGGCCTGCTGCGCGACAAGGAGCCGGGCAAGGGCAAGCCGCTCGACGTGGAGTCGCTCACCGAATGGCTGGCCGAGCGCGTCAAGTTGCCCTACCTGCGCATCGACCCGCTGAAGGTGGACGTCGGCCGCGTGGCCGAGGTGATGTCGATCAGCTATGCGGAACGCCGCAAGGCGCTGCCCATCACCGTCGGACTGCGCGACGTCACCATCGCCACCTGCGAGCCCTGCGACACCGGCTGGGTCAGCGAGATCGAGGCGCACACCGGCAAGCCGATCAGGCTGGTGATGGTCAGCCCGCTCGAACTGCAGAAGTACACCACCGAGTTCTACAGCCTGTCGCGCTCGGTGCGGGCGGCCATCAAGACCGGCGAAACCTCGTCGCTGGCGAGCTTCGAGCAGCTCGTCGAGCTCGGGCGCAGCAACAAGCAGCTCGACGCCAACGACCAGGGCGTCGTGCAGGTGGTCGACTGGTTGTGGCAGTACGCCTTCGACCAGCGCGCCAGCGACATCCACCTCGAGCCGCGCCGCGAGCGCTCGGTGATCCGCTTCCGCATCGACGGCGTGATGCACAACGTCTACCAGGTGCCGCCGGGCGTGATGAACGCGATGATCGCCCGCGTCAAGCTGCTCGGCCGCATGGACGTGGTGGAGAAGCGCCGCCCGCTGGACGGCCGCATCAAGACGCGCAATCCGGCAGGCGACGAGGTCGAGATGCGCCTGTCGACGCTGCCCACCGCCTTCGGCGAGAAGATGGTGATGCGCATCTTCGACCCGGACACCACCGTGAAGTCGATGGATGCGCTGGGCTTCGGCGCCCACGATGGCAAGCGCTGGGAGGAACTCGTCACCCAGCCGCACGGCATCATCCTCGTTACCGGCCCCACCGGCTCGGGCAAGACGACCACGCTGTACTCGACGCTGCGGCGCCTGGCCACCGACGAGGTCAATGTCTGCACCATCGAGGACCCGATCGAGATGATCCAGCCCTCGTTCAACCAGACGCAGGTGCAGAGCAACATCGATCTCGGCTTCGCGGAAGGGCTGCGCGCGCTGATGCGCCAGGACCCGGACATCATCATGGTCGGCGAGATCCGCGACCTGGAGACCGCCGAGATGGCCATCCAGGCGGCGCTGACCGGCCACCTCGTGTTCAGCACCTTGCACACCAACGACTCGGTGTCGGCGATCACCCGGCTGGAGGATCTCGGCGTGCCGCCCTACCTGATCGGTGCCACGGTGATCGGCGTGCTCGCGCAGCGGCTGGTGCGCACGCTGTGCGCGGCCTGCAAGCAACCGGACGAGGCACTCTCGCGTGAAGCGCTGGGCGAGTTCGTCAAGCCCTGGCGGCTGACCGGTGGCGTGAGGCCGTACAAGCCGGTGGGCTGCCTCGAATGCCGCATGACCGGCTACCGCGGCCGCGCCGGTCTCTACGAACTGCTCAGCGTGGGCGAGGGCGCACGGCAGTGCATCGCGCCGACGACCGACATCGCCAAGCTGCGCCAGCAGGCGCTGCAGGACGGCCTGCGCCCGCTGCGCGTGGCCGGCGCGATGAAGGTGGCCGAAGGTCTCACCACACTCGAGGAAGTGCTGCGCGCCACGCCGGGCTGGGAGTAGCTGCGCTACGTGTAAACCACACAGGCCACTCGGGCATCGCTGCCTAGAATCCGCCGCAAGCATTCCGTCAGCGGGGGAGATTCGCAGTGAAGATCAAGAGCCAGCGCGACTTCTGGTCGGGCCTCATGTTCATCGGCGTCGGCTTGGCATTTGCCTGGGGTGCGACGAACTACAGCTTCGGCACCTCGGCACGCCCCGGCCCGGGTTATTTTCCGTTCGGGCTGGGCATCCTGATGGCACTGCTCGGCGCGGCGGTGCTGTTCAAGGCGATGACCATTGAAACCGAGGGCGGCGAGCCGATCGGCAAGTTCGCCTGGAAGCCGCTGTTCATCATCGTCGGCTCCATGGTCTTGTTCGGCCTGCTGCTGCCCAGGCTGGGCATGTTCATCACGCTGCCCCTGCTGGTGGTCACCTCCGCGCTGGCCGGCGACGAGTTCCACTGGGGGGAGGCGCTGGTCAATGGGGTCATCATCACTGCGTTCAGCTGGCTGGTGTTCATCTACGGGTTGAACCTGACGATTCCGCTCAAGCCCTGGTTCATGGGCTGAGGAGCGCACGATGGAACTTCTGCAGAACCTCTCGCTCGGCTTCGGCGTCGCCTTCACCTTCCAGAACCTGCTGTACGCCTTCGGCGGGGCGCTGCTGGGCACGCTGATCGGCGTGCTGCCCGGACTCGGACCGGTGGCGACCATCGCGATGCTGCTGCCGTCGATCTACTCGCTGGACGCGACGCCGGCGCTGATCATGCTGGCCGGCATCTACTACGGCGCGCAGTACGGCGGCTCGACCACCGCGATCCTGATCAATGTGCCGGGCGAGTCGAGCTCGGTGGTCACCGCGATCGACGGCTACCAGATGGCCCGCCAGGGTCGCGCCGGTGCTGCGCTCGCTGCCGCGGGCCTGGGCTCGTTCTTCGCCGGCTCGGTGGCGACGCTGATCGTCGCAGCCTTCGCGCCGCCGCTGACCGAACTGGCCTTCAAGTTCGGCCCGGCCGAGTACTTCTCGCTGATGGTGCTGGGCCTGATCGGCGCGGTGGTGCTGGCGTCGGGCTCGCTGGTCAAGGCGATCGCGATGATCCTGCTCGGCCTGCTGATGGGCCAGATCAACACCGACGTCATCTCCGGCACGCCGCGCTACAGCTTCGACATCCCCGAACTGACCGACGGCATCGGCTTCGTCGCCATCGCCATGGGCGTGTTCGGCTTCGGCGAGATCATCGCCAACCTCGGCCGCCCGGCCGAGCACCGCGAGGTCTTCACCAAGGACGTGAAGGGCTTGTGGCCGACCCGGCAGGACTTCCACGACGCCTGGCCGGCGGTGTTGCGGGGCACGGCGCTGGGCTCGATGCTGGGCGTGCTGCCGGGTGGCGGTGCACTGCTCTCCTCGTTCGCGGCCTACACGGTGGAGAAGAAGCTCGCCAAGGACGCCAGCCGCTTCGGCCGTGGCGACATTCGCGGCGTGGCCGGTCCCGAGTCGGCCAACAACGCCGGCGCGCAGACCTCGTTCATCCCGATGCTGACGCTGGGCATCCCGCCGAATGCCGTGATGGCGCTGATGGTCGGCGCGATGACCATCAAGGGCATCCAGCCCGGTCCGCAGGTGATGAGCAGCAATCCGGAGCTGTTCTGGGGCCTGATCGCCTCGATGTGGGTGGGCAACCTGATGCTGGTGGTGCTGAACCTGCCGCTGATCGGCATCTGGATCAAGCTGCTGACGGTGCCTTACCGCTTCCTCTTCCCGGCCATCATGTCGTTCTGCGCCATCGGCCTGTACACGCTGAACAACAACAACTTCGACGTGTTCATGGCCGCCGGCTTCGGCATCGTCGGCTACCTGTTCTACAAGCTCGGCTGCGAGCCGGCTCCGCTGCTGCTCGGCTTCATCCTCGGGCCGATGATGGAAGAGAACCTGCGCCGCGCGCTGCTGCTGTCGCGCGGCGACTGGGGCACCTTCGTGACGCGGCCGTTGTCGGCCGGGTTGCTGATCGCCGCTGCACTGATGATCGTGGTGGTGATGCTGCCGTCGATCAAGAGCAAGCGCGAGGAGGCGTTCAAGGAAGTGGATTGATCGCGCCGTGAGCGCGGCTTCGCCGTCGTCGCTGGCCCCGCTGAAGGGGCCGGTGTTCCGCATGCTCTGGTTGGCCTGGCTGGCGGCCAACGTGACGATGTGGATGAACGACGTCGCCGCCGCCTGGCTGATGACCTCGCTGACCGACAGCGCAGTGATGGTGGCGCTGGTGCAGGCCGCCTCCACCCTGCCGGTGTTCGTGCTCGGCCTGCCCAGCGGCGCGCTGGCGGACATCGTCGACCGGCGACGCTATTTCGCCGTCACGCAGCTGTGGGTCGCCAGCGTTGCCGTCGTGCTGTGCGCCTGCTCGGTCGCCGGCGTGCTGACGGCGCCGCTGCTGCTGGCGCTGACCTTCGCCAACGGCGTCGGCATGGCGATGCGCTGGCCGGTGTTCGCCGCCATCGTCCCCGAGGTGGTTCCCCGCCCCGAGCTGCCCGCCGCGCTGGCGCTCAACGGCGTGGCGATGAACATGTCGCGCGTCATCGGACCGGTGGTGGCCGGCGCCTTGCTCGCCGGCGCGGGCAGCGCCTTCGTGTTCGCGCTCAACGCCGTGCTGTCGATCGGCGCCTTCGTGCTCATCCTGCGCTGGAAGTCGCAACGCAAGGCGAGCGCCCTGCCGGGCGAGCGCTTCCTCGGCGCGATGCGCGTCGGCCTGCAGCATGTCGTGCAGTCGCCGCGCATGCGCAACGTGCTCATCCGCATCTTCCTGTTTTTCCTGCAGTCGACCTCGCTGACCGCGCTGCTGCCGCTGGTGGCGCGGGGCATCCACGGCGGAGGCGCGGGCACGTTCACGCTGCTGCTGGCTGCAATGGGTTGCGGCGCGGTGGTCACAGCGCTGTACCTGCCGCGGCTGCGCCAGGACATCAGCCGTGACCAGTTCGTGAGGTGGGGGACGAGTGTGCACGCGCTGGCGGCGATCACAGTGGTCTTCTCGCCGACGCTGTGGCTGGCCGTGCCGGCGATGGCGGTGGCGGGCATGGCCTGGATCGCCACCGCCAATTCGCTGACGCTGGCGGCGCAGATGGCGCTGCCCAACTGGGTGCGTGCGCGCGGCATGTCGATCTACCAGATGGCGCTGATGGGCGGCAGCGCGGCCGGCGCGGCGCTGTGGGGCCAGGTGGCGGGCTGGACCAGCGTGTCGGCGAGCATCGTGGCCGCGGCGCTGGTCGGCCCGGCGGTGCTGCTGCTGACGCGACGGCTCTCGGTGGACGGCGGCGAGGACGAGGACCTCAGCCCCGCCAAGCCGGGCAGTGCGGCCCCGGTGCCCCTGGTCGAACCGCTGCCCGACGACGGCCCGGTGATGGTGACGGTGGAGTACCTCATCGACCCGAGCCGCGCCGATGCCTTCATGGAGATCATGGAGCAGACGCGCCGCGCGCGGCTGCGCCAGGGCGCGCTGTCCTGGGGCCTGTTCCGCGATCCCGCGAGCCCCGGGCGGTACCTCGAGTATTTCCTCGACGAGACCTGGGTCGAGCACCTGCGGCGGCTGGAGCGCTTCACTGCCGCCGACGTCGGCCTGCGCGAGCGACGCTTGGCCTTCCACCTGGGCGCGGAGCCGCCGAAGGTGCAGCGCTTCCTCGGCGAGAGCATCGACTGACAGCCCCCAGTCGCTTCGCTCCTGCCCCGCGGGCCATGAAGAGGCCCGCTCTCGCGGCCCTCGGGCGCCGTGCGCCTTGAGGCGGCCCGGTGCCGGACGCACCGCATCCGATAATCGACGCCGGAGGAAGAACGATGCAGACCGTGCACCCCTTGCGCGAGACCTTGCACCACGAGGTGCACGCGCGACCGTACGAGCGCATGAACGCGCCGCTGCTGCTGTCGCACATCGCCCTGGTGGGCAATGCGGGCGACGCCGAGCGCGAGCACCTCGCGAGCCTGCTGCGCGCCCGCCAGCTGCCGGTGCCGGCCGAAGCTGCCAGCCACCTCAGCACCGACATCGGCGGCCTGCACCTGCGCTGGGAGAAACATGGCGAGTTCCACACCTGTACCTTCTGGAAGCAGCTGGCCGCCGTGCCCGACGGCTTCGCGCCGCTGCCCATCGACGAGGTGCCGGCCGACTGGCGGCGCGGCCTGCCGGGGCAGTGGCTGGTCGGCCTGCACGTGCTCGTCAAGCCGGCGCTCACGCCGCGCCACGAACTGCCGCCGCTGGTGCGCAGCATGCTCGACGAGGACAGCCTCGTCGGCGCGCGCGTGATGGACGGGTCGGCCGACGTCTACACCGACTTCCGCCTCTACGGCGACGGCTTCGCGCGCTGGGTGGTGGTGGCCGGCGACATGACGCCGCGCCGGCTCGGTCGTCTGGTGCAGCGCCTGCAGGAGATCGAGACCTACCGCATGATGGCCCTGCTCGGCCTGCCGGTGGCGCGCGAGGTGGGCAGCGCGCTGGTCGGCGCGGAGCGCGATCTCGCCGATGTCGCCGAGCGCATCCGCACGGCCAGCCCCGACGACGAGCAGGAACTGCTGCGCCAGCTCACCCAGCTGGCCGCCCGCGTGGAGGGCCTCTATGCGCGCACCCATGCGCGCTTCTCGGCCAGCGCTGCCTACTTCGAGCTGATGCAGCGGCGCATCGACGAATTGCGCGAGGAACGCGTGCACAACCTGCAGACGGTGCGCGAGTTCATGGACCGCCGGCTGTTGCCGGCGATGCAGACCTGCGCCTGGGCCGGGCGGCGGCAGCAGGCGCTCTCGGAACGCATCTCGCGCGTCTCCAACCTCCTGCGCACGCGGGTGGAGATCGAGCAGCAGCAAAGCAGCCGAGAGTTGCTCGACGCGATGAACCGCCGCCAGAAGGCCCAGCTGCTGCTGCAGAGCGCGGTGGAAGGCTTCTCGGTGGCGGCGGTCACGTACTACGGCGCCGGGCTGGTGGGCTATGCCGCGAAAGGCGCCAAGTCGGCCGGCTGGGGCGTCTCGCCCGACCTCGCCGTGGCGCTGAGCATCCCGCTCATCGCCTTCGCGGTATGGCTCGGCGTGCGCCGCCTGCACCGCGAGGCGCATGCCGCCGCCGACACGCATCACCTGGAGTCCCCACGATGACTTTTTCCTTCGACTGGAGCGCCGGCTACCCGAGCCAGCGCCTGCCGGTGTTCGGTCGCAACATCGTCTCGACCTCGCACCCGCTGGCCGCGCAGGCCGGAGCGCGCATGCTGTGGGCTGGCGGCAATGCCGTCGACGCAGCCGTCGCCGCCGCGGCCGCGATGACCATCGTCGAGCCGTGCAGCAATGGCCTCGGCTCGGACGCGTTCGCGATCCTGTGGGACGGCTCGACATTGCATGGCCTCAACGCCAGCGGAGGCGCGCCGCAGGCCTGGACGCCGCAGTACTTCCGCTCCCGCTACGGCGAGGACGCGCGCTCGCCGGCCAAGCGCGGCTGGGACAGCGTCACCGTGCCCGGTGCGGTGTCGGCCTGGGTGGCGTTGTCCGAGCGCTTCGGCGCACTGCCGTTCGCCGACCTGATGGCGCCGGCGATCGAGATCGCCGAGCGCGGCTATGCCGTGCCCTGGGTGGTGCGGCAGAAGTGGGCGATGGCGGCCGCCTTGCCCGAACTGACCGACCAGCCCGGCTTCGCACAGGCCTTCCTGCCGCACGGCCGTGCACCCCACGTCGGTGAACTGTTCCGCTTCCCCGAGGCGGCGCGCACGCTCGAGCTGATCGCGACGAGCCGCGGCGAGGCCTTTTACCGCGGCGAGGTGGCGCAGGCGATCGAGCGGCACGCCAAGGCGCACGGCGGCGCGCTGACGGCGGCCGACCTGGCGGCCTACCGCCCGCAATGGGTGGAGACGATCGCCAAGGACTACGCCGGCCATACGCTGCACGAGATCCCGCCGAACGGGCAGGGCATCGCGGCGTTGATCGCGTTGGGCATCCTGTCGCACTTCGACCTCGCCAGCATGAAGCCGGACAGCATCGAGGCGCAGCACCTGCAGATCGAGGCGATGAAGCTCGCCTTCGCCGACACCTACCGCTACGTGTCCGATCCGGACACGATGGAGGTGACGCCCGCGCAGATGCTGGACGACGCCTACCTGTTCGACCGCGCCCGCCAGATCGACCGCCGGCGTGCGCAGGACTTCGGCGCCGGCAATCCGGTGAAGGGCGGCACGATCTACCTCAGCGCCGTGGACGAGCGCGGCATGATGGTCAGCTTCATCCAGAGCAACTACATGGGCTTCGGTTCGGGCGTGGTGGTGCCGGGCTACGGCGTCTCGCTGCAGAACCGCGGCCATGGCTTCAGCCTGAATCCGGCCAGCCCCAACCTCGTCGCGCCGGGCAAGCGACCCTTTCATACCATCATCCCGGCCTTCCTGATGAAGGACAGTGCGCCGCAGATGAGCTTCGGCGTGATGGGCGGCAACATGCAGCCGCAGGGCCACCTGCAGACCCTGGTGCGCATGCTCGACTTCCGCCAGGAACCGCAGGCCGCCTGCGACGCACCGCGCTGGCGCTTCAACCAGGGCCGCTCGATCAACGTCGAGGCGACCATGCCGGCGGCGACCCGCGAGGGCCTGCGTGCGCTCGGCCACCAGGTCGAGTCGTTCCAGGACAGCTACCAGGACTTCGGCGCCGGCCAGTTCATCTGGCGCCTTGGCGACCCGGCGGTGGAGGGCTACGTGGCCGCCAGCGACCCGCGCCGCGACGGCTTGGCCGCGGCGGTCTGAGCGCGGCTTGGAAGCGTCGGCCGTCCGCCGCGACGTGCTTGCCGCGCAGGTGCTGCTCTTCGTGGCACCGGCTCTGTGGAGCGTGAACTACCTGGTGGCCCGCTGGGCGCCGGGCATCATCGCGCCGCATGCGCTGGCACTGGGCCGCTGGACCGTTGCCGCGCTGGTGCTGGCGCTGTTCTGCCACCGCGAGATCGCCGCCAAACGCCGGCTCGTGCGTGCCGAGGCGCTGCACTTCCTCGTCCTGGGCGCGCTCGGCATGTGGGTCTGCGGCGCCTTCGTCTACATCGGCGGGCGCAGCACCGCGGCGGTGAACATCGGGCTGCTCTACGCCACCTCGCCGGTGCTGATCGCGCTGGCTTCCGCGCTGTGGCTGCGCGAGCGCTTCGGCGCACTGCAGGCGATCGGCGTGGCGCTCGCGCTGGCCGGCGTGCTGCACGTGATTCTGCGTGGGCAATGGTCCGCGATCGGCGACATCTCGCTCAACCCGGGCGACCTGTGGATCGCCGTGGCGGTGGTCTGCTGGACCGCGTACTCGCTGCTGCTGCGCGCCTGGCCCTCGGCCTTCTCGCCGCTGGCCCGGCTGACGCTGATCTCCGTCGGCGGCGTGGTCGTGCTGGTGCCGTTCACCGCCTGGGAGTCGCTGGCCTGGTTGCCGAGCGAAATCTCCTGGCGCAGCGCCGCGCTGGTGCTTGCGGCGGCGCTGATTCCCGGCGCGGCGGCCTACGCGGCCTATTCGTTCATGCAGCGCGTCCTCGGCGCGGCACGCGTGTCGATGGTGCTCTACCTCGGCCCGCTCTACAGCGCCGGCGTCGGGTGGGCGGTGCTCGGCGAACCTGTGCACTGGTTCCATGCCGTCGGCGCGCTGCTCATCCTGCCGGGCATCTGGCTGAGCACGCGGCGCTAGTTGTGAACCGTCAAGAGGTTGTATCGCGGACGCGGTAGCCGGGAGGCTGGTGCGAC
>NZ_CALFYO010000002.1 GCF_937952055.1 uncultured Piscinibacter sp. | reverse complement strand
CGCCAGTGCTAGCTTTGCGTACCGTCACTTATTGCACTGAAAACGAGGAGACCCCCAAGTGCGCCGCCGATCAGGCCGACGTAGGCGGCCGTTTCGAGTCGGCTGCGAACGCCGCGCCACAACAGCAAGGCGAGTGCCACGCTGACGGCCAGGCCGACCGCGGTGAGCGCGTGGCGCTGCCAGCCGCCCGCGTCGGCGAGGAACGAGAAAGAAGCGCCGGGGTTGAGGACATGGACAAGATTGAACCAGGTGGTGACAGTGATGCCTTCGCCCAGCGACAGATTCGCGGCGACCACCCACTTGATCCCCTGATCGAGCGCGAGGAGCAACGCGGCGACGCCCATCAGCAGCCACCAGCGGCCCCGCGAGGCCGATGCCGCCGCGCGTGGTTCGACAAGGCCGACGGATGCGGGCGTCATCGGTCGCGGTCCTCGATCAGCCGCTCGAGATCGGGCGGGATTGCCATCGGCTTGAACGCACTGACGTTCGAACCGCCGGTGTTGCCGACCGGCAGGCGGCCGACCAGATGGCCCACCGGCACCAGCGCGATGCGCATCAGCTGGCCCGCCACTTCGCGCCGGTCGCCCGCTGCCCAGCCGGCCCGAAGCATCTGCCAGTGCACCCGCAGGTGCGGGACGAAGTCGAGTTGCCCGAGCACATGCGCGCGCTCGAGGGCTGCGAACGCGCTCTTGGCGTCGCCGGCGGAGCGATGCCGGGCGGCTTCGGCCATTGCGGCCTCGAAGGCCTCGATGCGCCGTGATCCCGTCGTTGTCGTCACTTGCCCTCCCCCCTCTTCAACAAGCGCAGGCCGTTGAGCACGACCAGCAGGCTCGCGCCCATGTCGGCGAATACCGCCATCCACATCGACGCGTTGCCGAACACCGCCAGCACCAGGAACACGGCCTTGATGCCCAGCGCCAGCGTGATGTTCTGCCACAGCACGGCGTGCGTCGACCGCGACAGCCGCACCGTCTCGGCGATGCGGCGCAGGTCGTCGTTCATCACCACCACGTCGGCCGCTTCCATCGCGGTGTCGGTGCCGGCCGCACCCATCGCCACGCCGATGTCGGCCTGCGCCAGCGCCGGCGCGTCGTTGATGCCGTCGCCGGTCATCGCGGTCAGGCCATGTTCTGCCTGCAGCGCCTTGATCGCTTCGAGCTTGTCCTCGGGCAGCAGGTTCCCGCGCGCTTCGGCTATGCCTGCCTCGTGCGCGATGGCGGTGGCCGTAGCCTGGTTGTCGCCAGTCAGCATCACCGGCGTGATGCCGAGTGCCTTGAGCGATGCCACCGCATCGCGCGACGACGGCTTGATGGTGTCGGCGACGGCGAACAAGGCGACGGGGCCCGCGTCGGAGGCCAGCAGGCTGACGGTACGGCCCGCTTCCTCATGCGTGCGCAAGGTGGCCTCCAGCGCCGGAGAGCATTGGCCACGCTCCTCGATCAGCCGGTGGTTGCCGAGGACGTAGGCCGTTCCGCCGATGTCGGCCTGGACCCCGCGACCGGCGATGGCCTTGAAGTCCTTCGCTTCGACACTGTTGGGCCGCAGGCCCGCAGCGATGGCACGCGACACCGGATGGTCGGAGTGCCCTGCCAGCGCCGCGGCGATGTGCTCGGCGGCGGCAGCATCGGTCCCCGGACCAAGCACCTCCCAGGCCACCAGCTTGGGCTTGCCCTCGGTGATCGTGCCGGTCTTGTCCAGCGCGATGGCCTTGAGCTTGCGCGCCTCTTCCAGATAGATCCCACCCTTGATCAGAATGCCGCGCCGCGCGGCGGCAGCCAGGCCGCTGACGATCGTCACGGGGGTCGAGATCACCAGCGCGCAGGGGCAGGCGATGACCAGCAGCACGAGGGCCTTGTACACGCCTTGCAGCCACGTCCAGCCGAGCAGCCAGGGGCCGAGCAGTGCCACTGCCACAGCGATCACGAATACCGCCGGGGTGTAGATCGCCGCAAACCTGTCGACAAAGCCCTGCGTCGGCGCCCGGGTCGCCTGCGCCTCCTCGACGGCGTGGATGATGCGCGCCAAGGTCGAATTCGAAGCGAGGGCGGTGACCTCGAACTCGAATGTCCCCGACTCGTTGATGGTGCCGGCAAAGACCGGATCCCCGCTCGCCTTGTCGACGGGGATGCTCTCGCCGGTGACCGGCGCCTGATTGATACTGGTCTGCCCCGAGCGGACGACGCCGTCCATCGGAACGCGCTCCCCCGGCTTCACCCGCAGCAGAGCGCCAACCGCGACTTGACCCACGGGCAGCGTCGCCCAGCTGCCATCGGCCTGGCGAACCGATGCCTGCTCCGGTGCCATCGCCAGCAGGCCCTTGATGGCGTTGCGCGCGCGGTCCACGGCCCTGGCCTCGATCGCCTCGGCGATGGCGTACAGCGCCATCACCATCGCGGCTTCCGGCCACTGGCCGATCGCGAAGGCGCCCGTCACGGCCACGGTCATCAGCGCGTTGATGTTCAGACGCCCGTGCCGCAGCGCCGTCAGACCCTTCTTGTAGACGTCGAAGCCGGCGAGCCAGATCGCAATGGCCGCCACGGCAAGTCCCGCCCCCCGCCAGACCATGGTCTCCGGCGCGAAGTAGCCGATGATCTCGGCGCCGATGGCCAGGAGAAGCGCCCCGGCCAACTTGGGGACCTGGCCTCGCACGACCTCGTGATCATGACCGTCGCCCACCGCATGGCCGGCCTCTGATTCGCCGCCGGCGATCGGCTGCGGGTCGAAACCGGACTTGCGCACGGCCGCCAGCGCCGGTGCGATCGACGACTCGTCGGCATCGATCGTGAGCACCCGCTGGCCCAGTTGGAATCGCAGGCCGCGAATGCCGGGCATGCCATCAAGGGTACGCCGGATCTCGGCCTCCTCGGCCGCGCAGTCCATCGTCGCGATCCGGAAACTGCGCCCCCGCGCTGATGGGTCGGGTTGCAGCAACGTCGCGGGCATGGCGCAGGCGCCGCAACCGTCGTCCGCGCACGCGGCTTCTTTCACCTGTGCAGGAGGGTCAATGTGCCGGGCGTCGTGGGCATGGGCATGACCATCGCCGTGATGGTGCCGGTGTGTATTGCCGCTTTCGGCATGGGAATGGCTCATCGCAAGAATCCTCGTTGACCTTGCCTCATTGCAAACCCTGTAGCCAGTGTAGAGTCAAGTCCCCGTCCCAATCAGGGAAGTCGAAGGATTGCAGCCATGAAGATCGGAGCACTGGCCGAGGCCACCGGAACACCCGTCGAGACGATCCGCTTCTACGAGCGCGAGGGGCTGCTGCCGCCGCCGGCCCGGGCGGACAACAACTACCGCGTCTACCTGGCGGCGCACGCCGAGCGGCTCGCCTTCATCCGGCAGTGCCGCAACCTGGACATGACGCTCGACGAAATCAGAGCCCTCATCGCACTACGCGAGTCGCCCGCGCAGGATTGCGGCGAGGTCAACGCCCTGCTGGACGAACACATCGGCCATGTGGCGCACCGCATTCGCGAACTGCGAGCGCTGGAGAAGGATCTGAAGTCACTGCGCGCGCGGTGCGCGTCGCCCCACGCCCTGGCGGATTGCGGCATTCTCAACGGCCTCGACCGGGCCGCCGCCGCGCCCGCGGCCCCGGCGAAGCGGCGCCACGTTCACGGCGCTCACTGAGCCGGCGCAGGCCTCGGGCCAGATGACCGAACTGTCATCTGCCGGTTCCAAAACTGTTGCCAGGCGATTTCTAGAGTCCGTGGCCATGCCATCGAGGCATGCGGCTGAGCGAAAGCCGATCACACCACCACGAGGAACTCATGCAATCACCTTCGTCATCCCTTCTGCGCCTGTCGGCCGTGCTGGTCGTGGCGGCCGCGCCTGCCGTCGGCTTCGCGGCTGGCGAGACCTTCATGAACGGCCAATCCATCTACGGCCAGCCAGCCGCCGTGTCGAGCGCGGCTCGTGTCGTCGACCTGGCGCAGGCCCCGCGCCCGAACATCGCCTACGGCGAGACGGTCGCCTTCCGCGGCGACGCCGGACAGCAGTTCGCATGGACCTTCAATGGCCTGGACCGGCGTGGCGTCGACCTCGCCAAGATCGCGCCGCCGGGCTTCGGCGCGAAATCCGCCGTCGCATACGTCGGGCGCGATCCGTCCAACCGCCGCTGAGCGCGGTCCGACGCGCGCACAAGCGCCGGCCGAGATCGGCCGGCGCGGCGGACTTGACCCGGTAGTGGCTTCAGGGTCTGAAATTCGGCTGTCGCCGCCTGGTGCCACCCTGTTCGAGTCATGTCCGACGCACCTTCGTCACTGCTTCGCAGCACGCCGCTGCTCGACACCCAACATCCCGACATCGAGCGGCTTGTCGCCGAGCGGCGATGGCGCGTGCTGCCGATGCGCGAGCGGATCGGTGCGGTCTACGACTTCGTCCGCGACGAGATCGCGTTCGGCTACAACGAGGAGGATGATCTGCCGGCATCCCGCGTGCTGGCCGACGGCCATGGGCAGTGCAACACCAAGGGCACGCTGCTGATGGCCTTGCTGCGCAGCGTCGGCGTGCCGTGCCGTTTCCACGGTTTCACCATCGACAAGGCGCTCCAAAAGGGCGCGATCACCGGCGTTGCGTATGTCCTGGCGCCACGGCGCATCATCCACAGTTGGGTGGAGGTCTGGTTCGAGGAGCGATGGGTCTGTCTCGAGGGATTCATCCTCGACGCGCAGTACCTTCGCAGCCTGCAACGCCGATTCCCTGGTACGCGACGCTTCTGCGGCTTCGGCGCCGCTACCCGGGACCTGTCGGCGCCGGACGTCGAGTGGCGTGGCCAGGACACCTTCATCCAGAAGGAGGGCATCGTCGACGACTTTGGGACCTTCGACGATCCCGACTCGTTCTATGCCTGGCATGGCACCAACCTGCGCGGACCGAAGCGATGGCTTTTCGTGCACGCGATCCGCCGCTGGATGAACGACAACGTGGCACGCGTCCGCGCCGGGCAGTGGTGATGTCCTTCACGCCTCCGCTTGGCCTCGCATGCCCGCGGTCAACCCTGTAGCCGCTACACTCTGACTTCATGCGCCGCTGGCTCGCCATTCTGTTGCTGGTTCTGCTGCCCACCCAGATGTCCTGGGCGGCAGTGGCGGACTACTGCGCCCATGAATCGGGTGCGGCAGCGGACCATGTCGGGCACCACGATCACGCCGATCACGGGCATGCGCCTGCAACGGCGGATGTGTCCGATCAGTCGGGTGCTGACGAAGGCGCCACCTCGACGCCTGACGCAGACTGTGGCCATTGCCATGGTCAGTGCACAGGCATGTTGGTGTCGCCCGTCACCACGGCGCACGACCGCGCTACGGCCGCCCCGACTCCCGCCGGCGATGCACCGTGCGCTGCCCAGGCGGCAGCCCAACCTGAACGCCCTCAGTGGGCGCGCCTCGCCTGATCGGCGAGGCGGGTTCGTTCTCCTCCTGAACCTCGTCCGCGCCTGAGCGCGTTGCCGTAGCTCGCCCTCGGCAACTCGTTCGGGTCGGCGCGACTGAATTGGTCGCGGCTCGCCGGTCTCCCATGTTCCCCCCCTTTTGACACTGGAGCATCGGATGCATCCGAGAACACGAACAACGATCGGCATGCGGCAGGCACTGCTTGCCGCAGTACTGGCCGGGGCCGTTGCCGGCGCAGTGGCGCAGGCACCAGCAGCCCCGATGCATGGCGGACCTGGCACGCCCGGCCTCAAGGAACTCTTCGAGGCGGCCTGGGCACGTCAACCCGAGGCGCTGGCGCTGCAGTCCCGCCGGGAAGCGGCGCAGGCGCAGCGCCGTGCGGCCGAAGCCTGGACCCCCGAGCCGCCTGCGTTTGAGGCAAGCCACAGGACCGACCGCCTCACCCGCAACGACGGCGCCCGGGAACTCGAGGTCGGTCTCGCCGTGCCGTTGTGGCTTCCAGGCGAACGCCGCAGCAGCGGCGCGCTCGCGGAGGCCGAGACAGCCGCCGTCGAAAGCCGTGCCCAGGCTGCCCGCGTTCGCCTGGCAGCAGCGGTCCGCGAATCCTGGTGGAACTGGCAGCGTGCCGGCGTCGATGTCGAGATCGCGCGCGGGCAGCTCGACAACGCACGCAAGCTCGCCGCCGACGTCTCGCGCCGCGCCAGGTCCGGTGAGCTCGCTCGCGCCGACCAGCACCAGGCCGATGGCGCCGTGGCTGCGGCGGAGGCGGGACTGGCGCAGGCCGAGGCTGCGGCCACGGCGGCGCTGCAGCAGGTCAAGGCCTTGTCGGGGAGCCCGATGGGGATAACCCCCGCAGTGATGGCTGCTGCCGAGCCGGAGCCCGCCGCGACCGAGGCGGGCACCCATCCGGCGATCGCGGAGCTGCAGGATCGCGCCAGCGCCGCCGAGCGCACCGCCGTGCTGGCTGCCACGCAGTCGCGTGCGAACCCCGAACTGACCCTGGCAACGACGCGCGACCGCGGGGCGTCGGGCGAGCGATACGGCCAGACGGTGACACTGGCCGTGCGCATTCCGTTCGGTGGCGGTCCGAGACATGACAGCCGAGTGGCCAGCGCGCGTGCCGATGCTGCCGAGGCCCGGGCCCAGCTTGCGCTTGACCGCGCGCGCTTGCAGTCCGAGCGCGACGCCGCCGTGGCAAGGGTCGACGCGGCGCGGGTCCAGCTGGCAGCGGCCGAGCGCCGGGCGACGCTGGCACGCGAAACACGCGGCTTCTTCGAGAAGTCTTTCCGGCTGGGCGAGACCGACCTGCCGACCCGGCTGCGCATCGACGCAGAGGCCAACGAGGCCGAACGGCAGGCCGCGCGCAGTCGCATCGAGCTGGCCGCCGCGATCTCCGCCTGGCGCCAGGCGCTGGGGCTGCTGCCGCAGTGACGAACGAACCGAACAACCACCTCTTCTTGCGAATCTTCACCATGAGACTGACATCCTTCATCGCTGCGCTTGGCCTCGCCACGGCTGCGTTCCTGTCCCCGCCGGCTCACGCCGGCGAGGGCCACGACCATGGCGAAGCCGCTCCCGCGGCGGCCGGACCCGCTCTGCCCCGCTTTGCGGCCGCCTCGGAGACCTTCGAGTTGGTGGGCGTGCTCAATGGCAAGCAGATCACCCTGTACCTGGACCGCGCCGCCGACAACAGCCCGGTCACCGATGCCCAGATCGAGATCGAGATCGCCGGCACCAAGCTCAAGGCCGAGAAGCACGAGGGCGCCTACGAAGTCGCGCTGGCAGCCGAGCCGAAGCCGGGCGTCCTGCCCGTCACGGCCACGGTGACGGCTGGCACGGAGGCCGATCTGTTGGCTGGCGAGTTCGATCTCCACGAGGAGGCGCATGCCGACGAGTCCGCACATGCGCACGGCTGGCAGGAGTACGCCGCTTGGGCCGCAGGCGCCATCGCCGCGGTGGCCGTCCTGATCGCAGTCGTCCGCCGCGTTGCGGCCAACCGTCAATCCCGCGCCGGAGCCCCCGCATGAAGCCGAATCGCATCCGCACGTTCTCGGCGCTCGCGGCTACTCCGCTGGCAGCCCTGATGCTCATCCTGGCCGGCGCGCGGCCTGTTCATGCCGGTGAAGGCCATGACCACGGCGGCGCCGCCGCGGCGCCCAGCGCCAACGGCCCGCAACGCTTGCCGGACGGTGGCGTCTTTCTGCCCAAGCCGGCGCAGCGCCAGCTCGGCATCCGCACGCTGCTCACCGAGGCTGCGGAACTGCCTCGCTCGTTCGAGCTGAACGGCAAGGTCGTGATGGACCCGAACGCTGGCGGCAAGGTGCAACCCCTGAACGCCGGCCGCGTCGAACCGGGACCGCGCGGGTTGCCGACCGCAGGCCAGACGGTGCGCAAGGGCGAGGTTCTGGCCTACGTCGTTCCGTCGGCCGCGCCGATCGAGCGCTCGAACCAGGCCGCGCAGCTGGCCGAGCTGCGCGCCGCGAAGTCCCTGGCCGACAAGCGTGTTGCGCGCCTGAAGGAGCTCTCCGATACCGTGCCGCGCAAGGACATCGAGGCGGCCGAGAGCGAGGCGCTGAGTCTGGCCGAGCGCATTGCTGCCGTCGGCACGGGGCTGGCAACGCGCGAGGCCCTGGTCGCGCCGGTCTCTGGCGTGATCGCCTCGGCCCACGTCGTCGCCGGCCAAGTGGTCGATGCACGCGAACTGGTTTTCGAAGTGGTCGATCCTCAGCGCCTGCACATCGAAGCCGTGGCCTTTGACCCCGCGGTCGCTGCCGGCATCGGGCGGGCGACCCTCGCGGTCGGCAGCGAGCGGGTGCCGCTCGCCTTTGTAGGCGCCGCCCGCAGCCTGCGCGAGCAGGCGCTTCCGCTGACCTTCCGCGCGCAGGGCAAAGCCCTCACCGCTCTGGCCGTCGGCCAGCCGGTTCGCGTTTTCGTCCAGGGCAAGGAACTGGTCAAGGGCATCGCGGTGCCGGTGGCATCGCTGATGAAGAACCCGGCGAACCAGACCATCGTGTGGGTGAAGACTGCGCCCGAGCGCTTCGAACCACGCACGGTGACCGTGGAGCCGCTGGACGGCGTGAGCATTGCCGTCACCTCCGGCCTGAAAGCCGGTGATCGGGTCGCCACGCAAGGTGCGACCTTGATCAACCAGGTCCGCTGAGGAGCCCCCGATGTTCAAGTGGCTCCTCGACAACAGCCTGACGAACCGCCTGCTGGTGATCATCGCCAGCGTGGTGCTGATGGCGTACGGCGCGTTCACCCTGTCCCGAACACCGGTGGACGTGTTCCCCGACCTCAACAAGCCGACCGTCACCATCATGACGGAAGCCGGCGGCATGGCCGCCGAGGAGGTTGAACAGCTCATCACCTTCCCGCTGGAGACGACGATGAACGGGCTGCCCGGCGTGGAGAGCGTTCGCTCCACCTCGTCAGCCGGCCTGTCCTTCCTTTACGTCACCTTCGACTGGAGCACCGACATCTTCCGCGCGAGGCAGCTCGTCGCCGAGCGGCTGGCATCGATGGAGGAAGGTCTGGCCGAAGGCGTGGTGCCTCGCATGGGGCCGATCAGCTCGATCATGGGCGAGATCATGCAGATCGCCATTCCGGTCGATCCGCAGAAGATCAGCCCGATGGCCGTGCGCGAGTACGCCGACTGGGTGCTGCGGCCACGCCTGCTGTCGGTGCCCGGCGTCGCGCAGGTGATCCCGATCGGCGGCGAGGTTCGGCAATTCCAGGTGCAGCCCAACACGGCGCGCATGGCCGAACTCGGCATCACGCACGACCAGCTGGAAGCAGCGCTAAGGGGATTTTCCGCGAACACCTCCGGGGGTTTCCTGGAGCTCAATGGCCGCGAGTACCTCATCCGCAACCTCGGCCGGACGTCGCGCCTGGATGACCTGAAGAACCTGGCAATCGGTGCGAACCGGGGTCAGCCCATCCTGCTGCGCCAGATCGCCGAAGTCACGTTCGCCGCAGCGATCAAGCGCGGTGATGCCGGCTTCGAAGGCAAGCCTGCCGTGATCCTAGGGGTCCAGAAGCAGCCGACCGCCGACACGATCGCGCTGACGAAGTCGATCGAGGAAGCGCTGACAGGGCTCAAGGCCTCGCTGCCGGCCGGCATGGAGGCGCCCCGCGTCACCTTCCGCCAGGCCAGCTTCATCGAGGCGTCGATCACCACGCTGCAGGGCAAGCTGATCGGCGCGTCGGTCTTTGTCGCGGCGATCCTGTTCTTCTTCCTCGGGACGCTGCGGCCGACGGTGATCGCGCTCACCGCGATTCCCGTGTCGATCTTCATCACCGCGCTGGTCTTCCGCTACTTCGGGCTGTCGATCAACACGATGACGCTGGGCGGCCTGGCCATCGCCATCGGCGGGCTCGTGGACGACGCGGTGGTCGGTGTCGAGAACGTGCTGCGGCGCTTAAAGGAAGACCGCGCCAAGCACCCGCACTCGCGCCTTCATCCGCTGGAGGTCGTCGCCCACGCCACGATGGAGGTCCGCTCCGCGATCCTGTATGCGACGGTGATCATCGTGCTGGTCTTCATCCCCTTGTTCGCATTGCCGGGATTGGAAGGCAAGCTGTTCGTGCCGCTGGGCATCGCCTTCATCGTGTCCACGCTGGC
The DNA here is from genome assembly GCF_937952055.1 of uncultured Piscinibacter sp. Classification (GTDB taxonomy): domain Bacteria; phylum Pseudomonadota; class Gammaproteobacteria; order Burkholderiales; family Burkholderiaceae_C; genus Piscinibacter. Next base: position 157,092 of record NZ_CALFYO010000002.1, on the reverse strand, counting down.
CTCGCTGGTGGTGTCGGTGACGATCACGCCGGTACTGAGCTTCTATTTGCTGCCGCGGATGAAGAATCTCGACCACGGCGACACGAAAGTGCTTGCCTGGCTCAAGGCCCGCTACAGCAGCAGCCTCCAGGCCGTGCTGGCCCGTCCGAAGGCCGCGCTCGCTTCCGCCGGCATCGCGGTGGTCACCGCCGCCGCGGCCGTGCCGTTCTTCCCGACGACGTTCCTGCCGCCGTTCAACGAAGGCACCCTGCTGATCGGCCTGCGCCTGAACCCCGGCGTCACGCTTTCGGAAAGCTCGGCGGTCGCACGCCAGGCCGAGACGCTGGTCAGCCAAGTACCCGAGGTGACGCACGTCGGGCGTCGCAGCGGCCGGGCCGAACTGGACGAGCACGCCGAGGGCGTTCACGTCAGCGAGCTGGACGTCGGCATCGTGCCGACCGCAGAGCTCAAGCGGTCGATGGACGAGGTCAAGGCGGACATCCGGGCGAAGCTCGCGAACCTCCCTGCGGCCATCGAGATCGGCCAGCCGATCTCGCACCGCATCGACCACATGCTCTCCGGCGTGCGCTCGCAGATCGCGGTCAAGATCTACGGCGAGGACCTGGATGCGCTGCGCGGTCAGGCCGATGCCTTGCGCCAGCGACTGGCCGCGATACCGGGCATCGCCGACCTGCAGATCGAGAAGCAGGTGCTCGCGCCACAGATCAAGGTGCGCGTGGACTACGCGGCGGCGGCACAGTACGGCCTGCCGGCACCGCAGGTGCTCGCCACATTGCAAAGCCTGGTCGAGGGCGAGAAGATCACCCAGATCGTCGAGGGCGGTCGGCGCTTCGCGCTGGTGGTCAAACTGCCGGAGTCGGCCCGTTCGATCGAGGGGCTCAGCCAGATCCTGATCGAGACCCCGACCGGGCGCATCCCGCTGTCCAAGGTGGCCTCGATCGAGGACGGCGACGGCCCGAACCAGATCAGCCGCGACGATGGCAAGCGGCGCATCGTGCTGTCGGCGAATGCCTCCGGGCGCGCGCTGTCGGAGATCGTGGCCGACATCCGCAAGAACGTCGCGGAGACGAAGCTGCCCGAGGGCTACTTCATCACGCTGGGCGGCCAGTTCCAGGCACAGGAGGAGGCCTCTCGTCTGGTCGGCCTTCTGTCGATCGTGTCGCTGGCGTTGATGTTCGTGGTGCTCTACAGCCGCTACAAGTCCACCACCCTGTCGGCGCTGATCATGGTGAACATCCCGCTGGCCCTGGTCGGCGCGGTGATCGGCTTGTGGCTCTCGGGCCAGCCGCTGTCGGTGGCCGCGCTGGTGGGCTTCATCACGCTGGCTGGCATCTCGGTGCGCAACGGCATCCTGAAGGTCAGCCACTACATCAACCTGATGCGCTTCGAGGGCGAGGCCTTCGACACGAAGATGATCGTGCGCGGCTCGCTCGAACGGCTCAGCCCGGTGCTGATGACGGCCCTGGTCACGGCCTTTGCGCTGGCGCCGCTGCTGTTCGAAGCCGAGCGACCGGGCACCGAGGTGCTGCACCCTGTGGCCGTGGTGATCTTCTCCGGCCTCATCAGCTCGACGCTGCTCGACACCTTCCTCACGCCCGCGATGTTCTGGCTCTTCGGCCGCAAGGATGCCGAGCGGCTGATGGACGACAAGGACGCCGAGGCGCTCTGAGCACGCTCCCCTCATTCACCCACTGAAAGGACACCCATGAAGCTGCATACCCTTATCGCCGCAATCACTTTTGCCGTCGCCGGCACCGCCCACGCGGCCGGCGAGAAGCACGACCACGCCCACGAGCACAAGCCAATGCACGGCGGCGTGGTCGTCGAAGTCAAGGACATGGACTATGAACTCGTCGCCAAGGCCACGACCCTCCAGCTGTACCTGCGCGACCACGGGAAGCCGGCCGACGTCTCCAAGGCCAGTGCCAAGGTGACGCTGCTGACCGGCACCGAGAAGCAGGAGGTTGAACTGAAGCCTGCCGGCGACAAGCTGGAAGCCACCGGCAGCTACAAGGTCGGCCCGGGCACGAAGGCGGTGGCCGTGGTGACGATCAACGGCAAACCCGCTACGGCGCGGTTCACCCTGAAGTGATCACCATGAGCGTCCGAAGACTGCTTCTTGCCCCGATCACCTTCGCGGCCGTCCTGCTGGCCGGTTGTGCAACGCCACCGGCACCGGACCCCACCGCAGAGGCTCCGTACTGCCACAAGACCAACAAGGGGCGCGTGATCGCGTGCACCAAGGCCCCAGCGCCGAGCCTGAACGCTGACGCAGAAGCGAAACGCTTCTCGGCCGATCCAGGCGCGCTGACTGTGTACGTGGTGCGCCGCAACTGGTCGGATGGACGCAACTTCGTGAAGGTCCAGGTGGATGACGGCCCCGCGGTGGAGACCTTGCCGGACACGATGATCCGGGCCAAGCTGAAGCCCGGCGCGCACACGATCGCCTTCGATTTCGAGGGCCAGCGCAAGACCACCAGCGTCGAGGGCAAGGCCGGCGAGGTCCGCTTCGTCCGGATCGACGGCGTCGTGTGGGCCTGGAAGAGCAGCTTCGAGTGGGCCGCTGATCCCGAGCCAGCGATTCGCGAACGCGCGCTCAAGGCACGGCTGGTGGCCGACCTCGTCGCCCGCTGAGGGAGGGAGATGCTGCGCGCGTGAACTCGCCCGAACACCCGTCGGTCCGCCGGCTGCCAGCCGGCGTCGGCGCGGCCCTGCTTGCTGCCTTACTCTTTGGTGCCGGTACTCCACTCGCCAAGGCCCTGATGACCGGGATGGGGCCGTGGATGCTGGCGGGCTTGCTCTACCTGGGCTCGGGTCTGGGACTGGCGACGCTGCCGCTGGTTCGGCGCACACCATCGGCGCACACCATCGGCGCAGCTGGCCACGGCCGAGTGGCCCTGGCTGATCGGTGCCGTGCTTTTTCGGGCGGCGTGGTCGGGCCGGTGCTGCTGATGTTCGGTCTCTCGGGCATGCCCGCCTCGGGCGCGTCACTGCTGCTCAATGCGGAGGGTGTCTTCACGGCGCTGCTGGCCTGGTTCGCCTTCAAGGAAAACTTCGATCGCCGCATCGCGCTCGGGACGCTCGCCATCGTCGCGGGCGCCCTGGTGCTGAGCTGGCCCGGCGACGCGCAGTTCGGTGCCTTCTGGCCCTCCGTCGCGGTTTTGGGCGCTTGCCTCGCCTGGGGCATCGACAACGACCTAACGCGCAGGGTGTCGCACGCCGATGCGACCTAGGTGGCGATGGTGAAGGGCCTGGCCGCGGGTTCGGTCAACCTCGCCATCGCGCTGGCGTTGGGCGCAAGTCTGCCGTCGCCCGGCCTGCTCGCGGGTTCGGCCGTGCTGGGCTTCTTCGCCTATGGCATCAGCCTGACGCTGTTCGTACTTGCGCTGCGCCGCCTGGGCACGGCGCGGACCGGGGCCTACTTCTCAGTGGCGCCATTCTTCGGCGCCGTCCTGGCTGTCGGCCTGCTCGGGGAACCCGTGACGCCGGGGCTGCTGGTCGCTGGTGCGCTGATGGCGCTGGGGGTCTGGCTGCACCTGAGCGAGCGGCACGAGCATCCGCACCGGCACGAAGCGATGGAACATGAACATGAGCACGAACACGACGTGCACCATAACCACCACCCGCTGGGCGATGCTCAGCCGGTTCGGCACACCCATCGCCATCAACGTGCGCCTATGGCGCACACGCACGAGCACTTCCCGGACGAACACCACCGGCACTCACACTGAGCGCCCACAGCCCGGAGAGTCAATGAAGACCCTTGCCCTGTTCATCGCCACGGCGTTGGCCCAGATTGTCGGCTGCTACTTGCCGTACCTCTGGCTCAAGCAGGGTAAGAGTACTTGGCTGATGGTGCCAGCTGCCGTCAGCCTCGCGCTCTTCGCATGGCTGCTGACGATGCACGAGACAGCGGCCGGCCGGGTCTACGCGGCCTACGGCGGCGTCTACATCGGCGTGGCGCTCATCTGGCTCTGGGCCGTCGATGGCACCAGGCCGACGGCATCGGATGTGGCCGGCGTTACGGTTGCGCTGGCAGGCATGGGCATGATCATGTTCCAGCCGCGCTGAGCGGCTGGCGCTGGCGGCTTTCGGGCTACCCGTCTATGCCAGGAAATCACCCGTGATCGTGGTCGCTCTGGCCGCCGCATCGGGCTGGGGCATGATTGACTAGCCTTGCGCGACCGAGGCACCTGGCTGGTTCGACGGCCCCAGGAAATGCGGCGATGTCCGGAAGTCCCAGCATGTACCTTGCGGGCTGGCTGGCGCCCCAGCCCCACTGGTCCATCAGGCGCCGGTCGCGTGCGGTCTCGGCTTCGATCGAGTCCTGCGGCAGCTGCTTGAGGCAATCCTCCATCGCCTGGGGATCCGGCTTCTCGATCGGCTTGGCGGCGGCGGGCTCGCTGACCGATTTGCCGTCCCAGGCAAACGGGTTTCTGAACACCGGCGGGTCGGGCAGGCAATCGTCCTTGTAGAGCGGTGGACCGTCCGACGCGAACGGCGTGAACGAGACGGTCTTCTCGAAGACCAACGGCCGGCCCGTTGGCGTGGCGGGCCAGCGCGGCATGTTTGCGATGGCCTGGCGGGCCAGCCGCTCTGCAACCGGCGACGTGGACCACAAGGTGTCGAGGCTGGCCAGCGAACCGTCGGGAGCGATCTCCACCCGGAAGCGCACCATGCCCTGGTCGGGTCCTTCGACGACGGTGCCCATCATGCTGCGGACCTGCTGCCCCCAGGTGTAGCGGTAGGCCTTGCTGTTCTTGAGCGTGTACCGGCCGGCAAAGGCCCACTCCTCGGCCGTGGGTGCAGGCGGAGCCGCCATCGTGGCAGGTTGTCGAAGCGCTTCCGGCGGAGGCACCAGTACGACTTCTGGTGCCGCGATGGTCGGCAGAGTCAGAGCCGGTGGTTCAAGGGCCGGTGCCGGAGTCGGCGGCTCTCGATCGACTGCTTCGGGCGGCGGCAGCAACTTCAGCTGGATGACCGTCGGCTCGTCGGTCGGCCGGTCCGATTTGCGCATCGACAGGTGGCCGGCCATCACGACGAACAGCAGCGCGTGCAGGGCCACAGAAACCGCAAGCCCAAGAGCGGCCCCGGTGCCGCGGTAAGACATGGCCGGCGTGCCACCCGCCGAGATGGCCACGATCGTCACGGCGAGTGCGGCCGTCGCTGAGCGGCCGATGCACCGCAAGCGTCGGCCGGATCACGCGAACGCGCGCACACGACCCTCAAGCTTCAGCTCTTCTTGCTCGCGCGCGCGTGGGCCTCCATGCCGCCGCGTGCCTTCCACTCGTTGTAGCCGCCGTATAGCAAGCGCACGTTCTCGAAGCCATCCATGCGCAGCGCCATCGCGACCTGGGCGGCAAAGGAACTCGTGTTGCAGTAGATGAGGATGGTCTTGTCCTTCGGCAGCTTCGCTCGCTGCGCGAAGACCTGGCGCCATTCGATGTTCAAAGCGCCGGGGATGTGGTCCTTGGCAAACTGGCCCGCGTCACGCACGTCGAGCACATGGAACTTGCTGTAGTCCTCGGCCGGGATCTGTTCGGGCAGGATCGTGCCGGCGTTTGCATCGACGAAGTCGAAGTAGCCTTCCAGCGCGTTGAGGGTGGCCTTGTCGGCCTGCGCATGTGCCGCCAACGGCGCGAAGGCTGCTGCGGCGAGCGCGAGGGTCAGTGTCATTCGGCGTGTGATCACGCTTGTCTCCAGAGGTTGAGGACTGAGTCAGGTCGCAGGATTGAGTCGGGGGTGCGTCTCCTCGCCCCATCGAAACAGCACCGCACCGGAAGCCAGCATCGCTACGGCGACGAACCAGAAGGCCGTCTCCAGACGGCCGCCCAGCGCGGCGGCGAGACCGAGCCCGAGCGCGCCGATGCCGTAGCCCAGGTCACGCCAGAAGCGGTAGATGCCGATCGCCGAGGCCCGCCAGTTCGGATGCGCGATGTCCGCCACGGCGGCGCTGAGGTTGGGGTACAGCATCGCCATGCCCAGGCCGGCGACGGCGGCCGACAAGCTCCACCAGGCCGCGCCCGAACCCAGCGGCATCAGCGCGACACCGGCGCCGCAGATCCACATGCCCCAGGCGTTGAGCAGGTGGCGCCCCAGTCGGTCCGACAGCCTGCCGGTGAAGAACTGCGCCGCGCCCCAGGTGAAACCGTAGACGCCGACGATCCAGCCGATGCCGGGCAGGTCAACGCCGCGCTGGTGCAGGTAGACCGGCCAGAAGGCCCAGACCAGCGCGTCGACGAACTTCTCCACCAGGCCGGCCTGACACAGCGCGGCCATGCGCCGGTCGCGCCAGCTCATCAGCGCGAACATCTCCCGCGTCGAGGGCTGCGCGCTCACGCCACTGGGGTAGCGCGGGCGCAGCGCGGTGGCTGACGCTGACGCATGACGTTTGACCTCGTCGCGCGCCCAGGGCAGCGTCTCCGCGACGGCCAGCCACGACAGCAGCGTCGCCAGCCCGATCACCGCGGCGCCGAACCACAGCAGCCCCTGGCGCGGGCCGAGTGCCGCCGCGAGGTAGCCTGTGGCCACCCCGGCCAGCGCCACGCCCACATAGCCCGAGAACTCATTGAGCCCGATCACCAGCCCGCGCTGGTCGGCGCGCGTGAAGTCGAGCTTGGCAGTCTGCGTCATCGACCAGGTCAGGCCCTGGTTGATGCCCAGCAAAACGGTGGCGAAGACCACCCAGGACCAGCTCGGCGCGAAATGGATCAGCGCCGGGATCGGCAGCGCCACCAGCCAGCCCAGCAGCAGCACGCGCTTGCGGCCCAGCCGCTCGGCCAGGCGGCCGGCGACGAAGTTCATCGCGCCCTTGACGAAGCCGAAGGCGACGACGAAGGCAACCAGCAGCATGAACGACCCACGCGGCACGCCGAATTCGCCCTCGGCCAGCGCCGGCACGACGTTGCGCATCATGCCGATGGTCATGCCCACCAGCAGCACCTGCAGCAGTTGCTGCAGGAACTGGGCGAGGTTGGCGCGGATGCCGAAGTGCATGGGCCTGGCGCGCTCTCGATCGATCAGGCCAGCGCGGCAGCGGGCACCACGCCGCGCAGGTTGGCCTCGACGATGCGCGCCATGTCGGCCGGCGGCGGCGGGATCTCGGCGGTCAGCGCGTCGACGAAAGCCGGCTTGTCCATGGCCAGCATCGGGTTGAAGCGCTTCTCGAAGCCGATCGTCGACGCCGGCTTGCCCGACAGGCCGGCCCCGCAGGCACTGCCGGCCTGGTGGCCGGGGTAGATCTCGAGCTCCGCCGGCAGACGCAGCAGCTTCTGGTGCAGCGTGTCGTGCAGCTGCGCGGCCATCTCGCGCTCCCGGCCCGCCAGGTCGGGGCGGCCGACCGCGCCGACGAACAGCGTGTCGCCGGTGATGACGAACCAGGGCTCGTCGCCGCGCCGCAGGTCGCGCACGACGAGGCAGACGCTGTCGGGCGTGTGCCCCGGTGTGTGCATCACGTCGACGATGACGTTGCCCGCTTCGATGCGCTGGCGGTCGGTGAGGGCGGCGAAGTCGAAGGCCACGCGACCCCGGTTGCTCTCGTGCAGGTGGTAGGTGGCGCCGGTGCGCCGCGCCAGTTCCGGGCCGCCCGAGAAGTGGTCGGCATGCACGTGGGTGTCGATGACATGCACCAGCCGTGCGCCGGCCTTCGCGGCCTCGGTGATGAACCAGTCCTCGTCACCGGCGACGACATCGACGGCGATGGCCATCTGGTGGCCGGCGCAGCCGAAGAGATAGGACAGCGTCGCGTTCGCCGCGGCGCGTTGGCGAAAGAACATGCTCGTCTCCTTGGGGTGTGGTGCTCAGGCGTCCTCGACCCAGCCGTCCACGGTGTCAGCGCCATCGAGCCAGCGAACGACCTCGGCGGCCATCGGGTGCTGAACCGCCGCATACCGCGCCCGCAGCCGTGCACGTTCGTCATCTGGCGAATCGCCCAGGGCGTCGAAGCCGCGGTCCTGCAGCGCATGAAGGTCCTCGTCCAGCATCGTGGCCAGCGGCTCGCCGGCCAGTCTGCGCGCGGCCGCGCGAAACGCGCTCAGGTAGGCATAGCCATCGCCTTCGCGGTAGCTGACCACCAGCGTCGCCGCCGGGATCAGGCTCAGGTGCGCCTGCAGGGCCGGGTTGATGGCATGGCCCGCGACGTGGTCGGCGATGGTGTGGCGCCGGCCCGTGAAGCCGCGCAGGTGCAGGAAGCGCGACATGCGCGGCCCGTCGTTGACCGGGTAGTTATCCCACAGGGTCGGCTTGCGGCCGAGCGCTTCGGCTACGCGCGTGAGGTGCCCCGGGCTGAACTCGCGGGCGCAGATCTCCTCGCCGGTCCAGTACACGCGGACCGTGGGCTCGAGCCGACGCCCAAGGTCCTCCAGGTAGCCGTTTGGGCGCTGACCGAACACGACATCGAGCATCCGGTCGTCGGAGTAGTAGGTCGGGCACATCAGCACGCGGCTCGCGCGGGTGATGGCCTGCGCCGCGTGGACGATCTCGCTTTCACGCGCAGCCAGGTCCGGCACGTCGCCGCGCGTGTCGTCGAAGAGGATCGCGAGGTCGTCGATGCCGATCGCGTCGAGCGACCGCACCTTGTCGACGAAGGCACGCTTCGCATCGCCGCTGAAGTCGCGGTAGAGCTCGTAGGGGCTCAGGCCCACGCCGAAACGCATCCCGAGGCCGCGGCAGTGCGCCGACAGATCGGCCAGTTCAGCGAGCACCGCATCCGGGTGCCGCTCCGGCCAGCGTCGCCGCAGCCAGGCGTCGGCCTTGGGTGCGTAGTGGAACCACGCGTAGCCCAGCTCCCGCAGCCGCGTCAGCACCTGCTTGCGGTCCTGGTGCGCCCACGGTCGGCCGAAGTAGCCCTCGATGACACCGAGTTCGGGAACCATGGTCGCGATCGCCGGGACTCAGAAGACCAGGACCTTGTCGGCCTCGGCGGTCCAGTCCGCCAGCTGCGCCAGCGTGCCGCGCTGGGCGCCTTCGATCAGTTCGTCGTCGCGCAGGCCGCGGGCGTCCATGCAGGTGCCGCACAGGCCGATCTCGCCCTTGCGCGCCACCTTGCCCATCATGATCTGCACGTTGTAGTAGCCCTCGGGCACCTTCTGCCCGCTCTTGGCGCAGCCGACCGCATCGGCCATCAGGAACAGGCGCACGGCCTGGCCGTCACGCGAGGCAAGCGCGCCGGCCAGGCGCAGTGCGTTGTACGCGCGCTCGTTGCCGTAGGGCGCGTCGTTGACGATGAAGAGGGTGAAGGTCATGTCGATCCTCCAGGGTGAGCCTTCGCGATCAGCGGCGCATCAGCGGCGAGACAGGGGCAGCCCTGCGGACTGCCATTCGCTCACGCCATCGAAGGTCTTGCGGGCGCGGTAGCCGTGCTCACGCAGCAGCTTCACGGCCTCGTCGGACATCAGGCAGAACGGGCCGCGGCAGTAGGCGACGATCTCCACGTCGCGCGGCAGTTCGGCCAGGCGTTGCGCCAGCTCGGGCAGCGGCACCGAGCGCGCATAGGGAAGGTGCGCGGTGTCGAACTCCTCGGGCGGCCGCACGTCCAGCACCACGACGTCGCCACGCTTGGCCTGCGCCAGCAGTTCCTTGCGGCCCACCTGCGCCAGCCGCTCCGGCTCGGCCATCAGCTGCTGCAGGGCCAGACGCAATTCCACGAGGTGCTCCTCGGCCACCTGGCGCAGCGTCACGCCGAGCTGGGCGACATCGGTGCCGCTGAGCCGGTAGATCATGCGCTTGCCGTCGCGCTTCACCTGCACGAGCCGGGCTTCCTTCAGCGCCTTCAGGTGGGCACTGGCCAGCTTGACGTCGATGCCGACCTCGCCGGCGATGGTCTCGACGGCCTTCTCGCCCTGCGCCAGCATCTCCAGGATTTCGAGCCGCTTCGGGCTGGCCAGCGCCTTGCCGACCCGGGCGACCTGTTCGTACAAGAGATCCTTGAGGGAGCGGTTATTCATGGCCTACATTCTAACGGCCTTTAGAATGAACGGCAAATGATCATCGCCTGCCGATCCGCGCCATGACCGACCCGATCTACCTCGACCACAACGCCACCACGCCGGTCGCGCCGGAAGTTTTCAGCGCCTTGGCGCCGTGGCTGCAATCGCAGTTCGGCAACCCGTCCAGCAGCCATGCCCACGGTCGCCGGGCGGCCCAGGCGGTGAGCCGAGCGCGCGAGCAGGTGGCCACGCTGATCGGTGCGCAGCCGCGGGAGATCGTCTTCACCGGCTGCGCCACCGAAGCGAACAACCTGGCGCTGCTCGGCGTGGCGCGCGCCATGGGTCCATCCAGGCGGCACCTCGTGATCAGCGCGGTCGAGCACCCGGCGGTCGCGGCACCGGCGGCGGCGTTGCGGGATCAAGGTTGGGCGGTGTCGGTAGTTCCTGTCGACGCATGCGGAAGGGTTGCAGCGACGGCCGTCGAGCAGGCCCTGCGCCCTGACACGGCGCTGGTCTCGGTGATGCACGCCAACAACGAGGTGGGCACGTTGCAGCCGGTCGCCGACATCGCCGCGATCACGCGCCCGCGCGGGGTGCTGCTGCACACCGATGCCGCGCAGTCGGTGGGCAAGCAGCCGGTGGACGTCGGCGCTCTCGGCGTGGACCTGCTGACGATCGCCGGGCACAAGTTCAGTGCGCCCAAGGGCATCGGTGCGCTGTACGTGCGCACCGGGACGCCGCTCCGATCGATCCTCCACGGCGCCGACCAGGAACAGGGCCTGCGTCCCGGCACGGAGAACGTGGCGCTGATCGTCGCGCTCGGGGCGGCTGCGGCGCTGGCTTCAGCCGAGCTGCCAGCGCTGACGGATCGACTGCGGGCGCTGCGTAACCGCTTGCATGCGCGGCTGGCAGACGGTGTCCCGGGGCTGCAGCTCAACGGTCATCCGGAACTGCGGCTGCCGAACACGCTGCATGTGTCCTTCCCCGGTGTCAGCGGGCGTTGCGTGCTGGCCCAGGTCGCCGACAGGGTGGCCGCATCGGTGGGATCGGCCTGCCACACCGAGCACGATGCGGTCAGCGGCGTGCTGGCGGCGATGGGCATCGACGCGGCGCGAGCCAGCGGTGCCGTGCGTCTGTCTGTCGGAAGCACCACGCAGGCGGCCGACATCGACGAGGCCGCCGATGCGCTCATCGCGGCCTGGAGTCGACTCGCCAGGCAGTGACCTGTACCGCGGCGGGCACACGGAGACTCCACCAACAGGTCAGATGAGGATCACTTGACGCAATGGACAGTGTGGCGCGGATCTCGCGGTTACGACAACCTCTGCCGCCTGGCTCCAGACGAGCAACTGTCCGCTGATTGGCGGATTGCTGAGTGACTGGTGATGGCCGTCCGGGGCCACCCGCGGGTGCGGATTGCCCGGCAGCTAACTGCAGCAAACCGGTCAGCCAAGGGCCGGGGGAACTCATGATTTGCGTGCATCAAATGACGTCCTGATAAGAACACTTCTCAGGACGTTGCGAAAAGTCTTCTATAGTGGGGGTACCGCTCTTGGGGGACCCCTTTTTCATGCCTACGGAGGTGGTGGCTACAGAGGTAGCGTCGGCGCCTGGCCAGGTCATGGCCGATGCCGGCGTGGCGGCACGGCGCCGTGGCCGTCCGAGGGGTGCAAAGACCCGTCTGCTGCGTGAAGGCAGTGGCGAACTCGGCCGCCACCACTTTGCGTTTCTGCGCGCCCTGCTCGACGGCGTCGACCTCGAGCGCGCCTGGCGGCTCTACCTCTCCTTCTCCGGCGGACCCAGCGATCGTCGCCACTTCGCCACCCGTCTGCGCCTGGTTGTCGCGGCGATCGAGCACGCCGGCGAGGCGCGGGGTTGCGGTTCGGAGTTGGCGGTGGCGCTGTCGGCCCTGCGCTCCCTGCCCGACTTTGCCGTAGCGAAAGCCGGACGAGGGGCAGGAAAAGCCGGACACATCAGCACTCCCGAGGTGGCGCTGAGGCCGGCATCAAGCCGGCCACCCTCCCCTAGCCTCGAAGAATGGCGCTCGCAGTACTGCGGTGCGACCGGAATCGACGAGGACTTCTACACGGAAGCGGAGTGGCTCGAGCTCTACGCGGAGGAGTTCGGCGAGGACGCGGCGGCGGGACAGACCGGGGCAGGAAAAGCCGGACACTTGGCCGCCCCGCCCTCCCCTGCCCTGTCCGCCACGACTCATTCGCGAATCGTCGAGGGATCGCCTGCCGCGGCCACCCCGCGGCTATCCGCGACCCAGCGCAAGGCGGTCGTCGAGGCCCTTGCGGCGCTGGAGCGCGTGCTGTCGCGTGAGGCCGGCCTGGACGACGAGGCTGGCTTCTGGCTCGGCTCCGGCATCCCGCGCGACCTGGCCAAGGTCGGCGTCAAGTCGCTCGGCGACCTGGTCAACTACATCAACATCTACGGGTTCCGCTGGCACCGCCGTGTGCCCCGGATGGGCGTCGTTCGGGCCCGGCGGCTGCTCGAGTGGCTGACTCCCATCGCCGAGGCCGGCGGACGGCCCTTCAAGGAGTCGGCCCGGCGCCCCGAGACCGACCTGGCGCTGCTGCGTCGGCGGGAACTGGCGGGTCGGGGGGTGGCCGGTGCAGAGCCGTTCGCCCTGGTCCCGATCGTCGACGGCACCTTGTCCGATACCCTGTCTGGCCGTCAGGGCGCCTTTCGATCGCATGAGGCCAACGTCTGGGGCGCGGAGACCGATGTTCAGGCGATCAGCCAGTGGCTGAGCCGGTACCAGGGGCAGACCCGGCGGGACTACACGCGCATCGCCGAGCGCTTCTACCTTTGGTGCATCCACGTCCGGCGCAAGGCCCTCTCCTCGCTCCAGGAGCCCGATCTGCAGGCCTACCAGGCCTTCCTGGCGGCTCCGCCGGCCGATTGGGTGCAGGAGCGCAAGGTGAGGCGCGAGGACGCCTCCTGGAGGCCTTTCCGGGGCCCGCTGGGGCGGAACAGCCAGCGGCACGAGTTCACCGTGCTGGGCAGCATGTTTTCCGCCATGCACGAGAAGGGGTACCTGCGGGCTAATGCCATGGCGAACCTGGGCCGGACGCTGGGCCTGCTGAAGCCGAGCATCGACGTTCGCCGTTCCCTGAGCGAGCGCCAGTGGGCTTTCGCCATGGAGGTGCTACATGAAAAGCCGGACAGTCCCGAGCGGCGGCGCCTGCAGTTGCTGCTGGAACTCGGCAGCACCACCGGCCTTCGTTTGTCGGAACTGGCCACGACCCGGCTGAAGGGCTTCCGGCGGGAACTGGTGGATGGCGAGGAGGCATGGTTGCTGGACGTCATCGGCAAGGGCGGGAAGCCCCGGACGGTGATGGTCTTCGACGAGATCAAGACGCTGCTCGAGCAGCACCACCGGGACATGGACGCTGCAGGCCTGGGCTTCGACTCACGTGTGGAGAGAGTCCAGGCGGCCAACAGCCTTCCGACTACCGCGGCAGGCGAGCGCATGGCGGGAACTGGCCACGAACTCGACAGCAGGCCCGATGAGGGGGTGGAGCAGGCATTGCAGGACGCGTTGCGGGCAGAGCACCAACAGGCCTGGCGGCCCCTCGTCGGGATCCTCAAGCGCCCTCCCCCGCGACGCAATCTGGACCGGCTCGGCGTTCCGTTCCTGGATCGCGAACTGCCGTCGCAGGCTGACCGCTACGGCGCATTGGAGCGCTCGGCGATCTACAAGGCGCTGCGCCGGTTCTTCCGCGAGGTAGCCGTCGCCGCCGCTGCGCGCGATGGGGCCCCCGGTTCGGCGGACTTCCTGAACGCATCGACCCACTGGCTGCGTCACACGTTCGCCAATTCCGCCGTGAAGCAGATGCAGCCCCAGGTGCTGCAGAGCCTGCTTGGGCACTCCGACCTTCGAGTGACCTCGGTCTACGTGAAGGCTGACGCTGTGGACCTCGTGCGGGGCATGCGGGCGATGCAGCGGGCGGCCGGATCGGGGACTGAAGAAGCGCCGCGCCGCAGGGCATCAGCGGCGTCCACCACCCCAAAGTAGGCCTACAGAGGCGGGGTGTGGTACGGAACCACACCCCCCGTCGGCGGCCACTGGAAGGGGCATTCTGGAGCGCTGTGGTACGGTACCACGGAGCGCATTTGGAGGCCGATCGGGGTCGCGCTTCTGGCACCCGTGACTCGCCGGAATTGGTTCCGGATTGAGGCTCGGCGAGGGATCCGATGGTGTCCGTGGTACGGTACCACGGACACCCGTTACGGTGCTTCCGGGAGGTCCGAAAGCAACTGCTGGAGGGCCGTCTCGAAGGCTGCCCATCGGGCCGGCGGCAGGACACCACGAGGCAGTTCCACGGTGACCGCACCGCCCTTCCCCGCTCGGATCACGCCCTTCTTGCCATCGGCAATCACGAAGGAACGCGAAGCTTCCTTTGCCTTGGGCTTGCCCTTCGCCGACACCGCCTCGGTCAGGCTGCGGAACACCTCCGCGGCAGCCGGCTTCGGCGCGCGGCCGGCCAGTAAACGGGCAGCCGACAGCACCGCGTCCGGATCCTGCTGGTAGGCCTTGTCCAGCGCGACGGCCCAACGGAACTGAATGTCGACCGGGCTGCGGAACGCGCCGACGATCTCCTGCGGCAACTCGGCCACACGAAGCGCCTTGGCCACGTTGCTGTGGTCGAGGCCGATCTGTTCGGCCAGCCGACGGGCACTGGGAAACAACCCCTCGTTCAACGCCTTGTGGTAGCTGACGCCCTGCTCCCAGGCCGACAGGTTCGACCGCCCGCGGTTCTCCCGCTGCATCTGGATGTAGAGCGCCTGGTCGTCGACGTTCTCGTCGACGACCGCACGCACCGGCAGGCCCAGTTCGAGGCACGCGCGCGTCCGACGAGAGCCGTAGACCAGTTCGAACCGAGGCCCGTCCGCCTGCTCAGCCGCGGCACCGCGAGCGGGTCGCACCTTGATCGGCTGCACGTTGCCGCCGGCACTCTCAATCTCCTGCTTCAGTTCGATGAAGGCCTGACTCGAAAACGAATCCACGTGGCGGTCGGCCCAGCGCGTCAGCGTGATCTGGCGAGGATCGATGAGTTGCTCGCCGACCTGCAACTTGAGCTTCTCGATCTCGGCATTGAGCTTCGAGACCGCTTCCGTGTCGGCGGCTGCGCCAGACAGCATCCGGGACAGCATCCCCACCCCGGTGCGAGGCACGGCTGGCTTGGCATCGGCCTGAGGCTCCGCAGCTACAGCGGGCGCTTCGACATGGTCCGGAATCTTGAAGGCGATTCCCTGCCCCTTCTTTTGCGTGGCCACCTCAACCTCCCACCTGGCGCTGCCAGAACGTTTCCATCTGCTGCTCGATCAGGTCCACAAACCGATCGTAGGCCTCGAAGGCGCTCTTGAAGGTGCGCGTCGAGGCGTTGTCGCGCGTCGCGTCGTAGACGGTCCCGAACTCCTTGCTCGCCGTCCGGACGGCCTCGACGTCTGGAATCTCGACCGGCAGCACGCGCTCGGCGTAGGCGGCCTGGATCCACTCGCGGATGATCGCCGTCGATTGCCCGGTGTTGTCCTTGGGCGCGGCGTACTTCACCTTGGACAGCAGGATGTTGATGAACGCGAAGTCCTTGCCGGCGCCCCGTCCGGCGAAGTCGTCGGCCAGATCCTTGAACAGGTCCCAGAACTGCGCACTCGACGCGAAGTCCAGGTTGCTCGGTGGCAGCGGCATGATGATGCCGTCGCTGGCCATGAGGGCGTTGACCGTCAGGAACGACAGCGACGGCGGCGTGTCGCAGATGATCACGTCGTACTTCGACCGGATGGGGTCGAGCCCGTAGTCGAGCGTGCGCCAGAACTGGAAAGCGGCTTCCTTCAACTGTCGCGTCGGAAGGATGAACTCGGCCGAGAAGAGGGGAGAGCAGGACGGCACTAGGTCCACGCCGTCCCAGTAGGTCGGGCGGATCGCATAGCTCACGTCCGACACGTCGCCACTGAACAGCGGCAGCAGCGTCTGGGTAACGTCGACCTCGGCGTCCGGCAGGAAGCCGAACAGGGTCGTCATGCTGCCCTGCGGGTCGACGTCCACCACCAACACCTTGTGGCCACGCATGCTCAGCCCCTGGGCGAGGGTGGTTGCTGTGGTCGTCTTCGAACTTCCGCCCTTGAAGTGCGCCGTCGAGATCGTGATGGCCTCGCCGCCTTCGGGTCGCAGATGGTCAGCCCGGTAGTGCCGGGCCCACTGCCGCATCTCTGAGAGCGTGAACTCGCGACGGGCGCCCGTCGACGTCAGCCGCCCGGTCGGCAGGTCGCCAGGATTGCGCACGCGATAGTCGTATTGGGATCGCTCGATCTTCAAGCGCTCGATCAGCTGGGTCGCTGAGAACGTCGGCGGCAGCTTGCGGGCATCCGGCGCTAGCATCACACCGCGAGCCTGCGCCACGATCGACGTTGCCCGCTCGGCCTGCTCGGTGATGGCCTTCAGCGAGATTGGGTGGGTCGCCAGGGGCCCCTGTGTGGTCGGATCCATGCGTTCCTTGCAGTGCGCTATGACAATGAACGCAATTCTACGTGAGACAGTGCTTTTTCAAGACATCGATGAATTCCACGTCTATCGCAGACAAGCCAGTGCTCGGACTGCGAAGAACCTGGATTTCAGGACGTTTTGAAGACTTCCTCCAAGGTCAGTCGTCGATCAGTTTTAGAAGTTCAATAGTTCAAGACTTTCTCTGCAAGAAAGTCGTTTGAAATCAATAAGTTAGCCAACTCTCCGTCCGGACTCCCGGCGCCAGTCGTCCGGACAAGGCTGCGGAAGCGTCCGTGAACCAGGTTGAAGGCGTCCGGGAAGTCCTGGGGATAACTTTTCCGCCTGTGGATAACTTGGCGTCCGGGTTTTCAGGCCTGTTTCGACCCCAGCCAACGTTGTCGAGAGGTCGGCCGCCGCGCCCAAGAGCCGCTCGAAGTGTCCGGGTTTTCCGGCCCATAGTCGCTCGGAAGTTGATCAGTTCTGATCGCAGACCGAGTTGCGCGTGTCGCGTCCGAAAGACGCTGGTCAACCCGGACACTTGCCCGAGGTTGGCGCCCTAGAATGGACGCATGGGCAGTGTGGCAATCGTGAGGCAGATGGATGTGGTGCAGGGCATGCTGCACAAGTCCGTCATCGCCCTTGCGATCGTGCCGACCAACCGATCGCTGACGGTCACTGGACGCAAAGCGTACTCGGTCATGCTGCATCTTGCCCAGATGCAGGCAGCGGCCGGCACAGAGGGTGCAGACGGCGGCTTCGCTGCGCCGTTGAATTCCATCCTTCGCGGCTTCGGTGCGACCAACAGCATCTCCAGCGATGCGAAGAAGTACATCGACCAGATGGTGTCGACGAAGGTGGAGTGGAGGCCGCTGTCGAAGTCCGAGCAGCAGTTGCCGCTGACCTTCGGTGTCGACGGCAAGGAAGAGGGCCCTTCGCCGGCGCAGATCACCGACGAGTTGCGCATCTTCAACCTGCTCGCCGAGGTCCGCGTCTACAAGCGCGCGGGCGAGAACTGGGTGACCTGGTACTACCCGCCGTCCATCCGGGAAGAACTGGTGAGCCCCTCCCGCTGGGCCCAGGTCGACTTCGCAGTGCTGCGCCAACTGACCACCTACTGCGCAGTGGCGCTCTACGAGATCTGCGCCCGCTACCGCGACAGCCCCGCGGGCGTCACCAGCCGGCAGCACTGGTCCTGGTGGGCCGAGTCACTGCGAAGCTCGCCGACCTCCAAGGTCCGCGCATGGCGCAAGTTCAAGAACGAGTTTGTTGCGCCCGCCATCAAGGAGATCAACGACCTCGGCGACATCGAGATCGAGTTGATCGAGTTCAGGCGCGGCCGTGAAGTCGAGTTCGTTCAGTTCGCGGTCAAGAAGAGCGCACGGCGTCCCGCGAGGATCGCGCCGGTGCCGCCCGACGTGACGAACATCCTGAGAGGCGGCAAGCTGAGCATCCGCGACACGGTGATCGAGGAACTCGAGCGCGCCTACGGCGTTGTCGCCGTGACCGAAGGACTCGAACGCTACGAGCGCTTCCTGAGCGGAGCGGACCGCCCGCGCATCGGCAACGCCGGCGCCTACCTGCGCACGATCATCGCGAACAAGGCGCGCGAAGAGGCACCGGCAGGGCAGGGCGCCGAACCAGAGAAGACGGCGCACGTGGTCGTCGAGAGCAGGGCGGCATCGGCGATACCCGCTTCGCGTCGCGATGTCGAAGACGCTGAGCGCCACCGGCGCTTCAGCCTGATCCGCGACCAGTTCGCCAAGCTGGACGCCGAGGAGCAGTTGGAGTGGGTGCGGCGCGTGCGTGACGAGGCAGACGCAAACACGGCACCCAGCCCGAGCATCATGAAGCGCCTTGCGCGCGGTGAGTGGCAGTCACCGCTGGTCCAGGTGATGGTGATCCAGCACTACGCGAAGAGCGAGCTGGGTGAGGACTGGGCGACGTTGCCGTTAACGGAGTTTGAGAGCCTCATGGCCATCGACGCCGGCAGCGAACGGGACGTGGGCTGAACTCGCTACAACTGCCCGGGCAAAAAAATGCCCCACTGCATGTGCAGTGGGGCAGGGCGCGCAGTGACTAGGCTGCAATTTGCTCCGGGACATCGTCGACCGCGTTGCTGCCGACTTCGTCCTTTCCGAGATCCAACTCGGCTTCGAGCTCACGCTGCCTCGCGATCAGCGCGGCCAAGCGATCCTCGTGCTCGAAGGGCCGTTGCAGTTCAGCCGAAAGGCCTTCGAGTTTCGAGCGCATCCTTGCGAGCCGCTGGGCGCAGTCATCGCGGTGCGGCGCAATCTCGCGGATCGTCTCGATCAAGCCGGCGTGGAGTGCCGGTCCGGTCTGGCACGGTCTGCACTCGTATGAGCTCGCGCCCCGCACGAACAGGTGCACCTCGTCCTCTGCGCGTCCGATGAACACGCACAGTTCGAAGGCCCCGACGGTGCCGATGACCTCGTCCCGCGCGGACCGCGAGATCGATGCCCTCGCGCTGCGCACGGTCGCCCTGAGCACCTCGCCGATCTCTTCACGACCGCGGTGGGTGCGTCCGTGGACGTTGACCACCAGGTCCGTTCCGAGAACGGCGTGCGCCCGTTCGGCATCTGCCACGAGGGCTGCGAGCAGCCGCTCATTGCTCTCGATGCGCATCGGCAAGCCGGCCACCTCGGATTCGTTCGCGTAGCGTTGGTTGCGCCACACGGAAAGCAGCGAGGCGTACTTCGCGATCTCCGCGTCGACACCAGCCTTCTCGATGATCTTCGGATTGCCCGACGCCAGCGCCTTCACTTCGGCGTAGGTCAGCGTTGCGAGCTCGACGTCCTCGACAGACCGGATGCCCTTGTCCCCGCTCATCACCTGCGCGATGAACTTGGCCTTGGTGAGCACCGTCTGCCAGCTGTACGCGTCGAAGCTGCCTTCGGTGACGTAGCGGATGATCTCCACCTCCGCGCATTCGTTGCCCTGGCGAAGGATCCGGCCCTCGCGCTGCTCCACATCACACGGACGCCATGGGCAGTCGAGTTCGTGCAGGGCCACGAGGCGCCGCTGCACGTTCGTGCCGACGCCCATCTTCGGGGTCGAACCGAGCAGCACACGAACCTTGCCTTCGCGCACCTGGCGGAACAGGCGTGCCTTCTGCGAGTCGGTCTCGGCATCGTGGATGAAAGCGATCTGCTCGGCCGGTAGGCCCAGCTCGATCAACTCTTCGCGCAGCGCCTGGTAGACGCTGAACGCCATGCCACTCTTGGGAGTGGACAGGTCGCAGAAGACCAGCTGCGCCCTCTTGAGGTTCGCAGTCTCCTGCCAGATGTTGTGCACCTCTCGGGCGCACTGCGCCACCTTCCCGCCGGGGTCGGCTGGTTGGCGGCCGTTGATCAGTCGCATGTCCAGCGCGGCCAGGCGGCCTTCGCTGGCGATCATGAGCATGTTGTCCTCGCGAGGATCCACCCGCGCGATCTTCAAGCGCTCGGCGCGCTTCACGAGCGATCGCACGAAGGCGCGCAATGGCTCGCTCGGCTTGCACGTCACCGTTCTGGGCTTGTCGCCCTTCAGGATCGGCACCGGCAGCCTCAGCATCTCGCGCGTGCGGATGTCCGACACGTCGCAGAACACCGTCATCAGGTCCGGCACGTTGATGAAGCGCGCGAACCGGGTGTTGAGCCGATAGCCGCTGCCGTCAGGTGCAATCTCCAGCGCCGTGACCGTCTCCCCGAAGGTGGCGGCCCAGGCGTCGAATTGCTCCAGCCCCAGCGAGCGCAGCGTGTTGGGCTGCAGGAATCGCTGGAACGTGTGAACCTCGGCCATGCTGTTGGCCACCGGGGTCGCCGTGGCCAACACCACGCCACGGTGCTCGCCTCGGTAGAGGCTCATCGTGTGGCGCGTCTTCAGGTACAGGTCGAACGCGCGCTGCGAGTTGCTCAGCGGCAGGCCTGCGATGCGTGCCATCTTGGTGTGGCGGAACAGATTCTTGGCCGAGTGGGCCTCGTCGTACGCAAGCCAGTCGACCCCCAGTGCTTCCCAGCAGAGAAAGTCGTCCTTGCGATCCTGGTTCTCCAGGCGTTCGAGCCGGATCTTCCAGGTCTTCTTCATGCGCTCGAGCTGCTTGACGATCCGGTTGGACCGGCTGCCCGCGCTGCACATGCGCACCGCCATCTCGA
Organism: uncultured Piscinibacter sp.; assembly: GCF_937952055.1. Taxonomy (GTDB): domain Bacteria; phylum Pseudomonadota; class Gammaproteobacteria; order Burkholderiales; family Burkholderiaceae_C; genus Piscinibacter. The sequence continues at coordinate 136,522 of NZ_CALFYO010000002.1, read as the reverse complement.
TCTCGCGGATGGTGTCCTTGATGAAGTCGCCGGTGAATCCGGCGGACATGGGCAGCAGCTCGAAAGTGGAGTGCGTCATCACGATCGCATCCCAGTCGCCGGGGGCTACCCGCGCCACGAACTCCCGCCGGCGGTCGCCAGCGAGGTCCTCCTTCGTCGCCATGAGCACGGCGGCGGAGGGATAGAGCCGCACCAGCTCTGCGGCGTACTGCTCGAGGCAGTGGTTCGGCACGATGTGGGCCGGCTTGTTGGCCAGGCCCAAGCGGCGCAGTTCCATGCTCGCGGCCACCATGATGGCCGTCTTGCCGGCGCCCACCGCGTGAAACAGCCCGGTGTTGCCGGACTGCACGACGCGCCAGATCGCGTTGCGTTGGCTCGCGTGGAGCTCGAAGCACTGCGAAAAGCCCGGCAGCTTCAGATGCGAGCCGTCGAACTCCCTTTGGCGGATGCAGTTGAACAGGTCGTTGTAGATCCTGCACAGCCGCTCGCGCCGCGGCGCGTCCTCGTAGGCCCATGCGGCGAAGCGGTCCCGGATCAAGCCGAGCTTCTCCCGCGCCGCGAGCGTCTCTTCCTTGTTGACGATGTAGGCACCGTCCTTCTCGGGGTGCGGGTCGCGCACCGTGGGTGTCTGCACGTTCAGCGCATGCTGCACGAGGTCGATCGCGTGCATGCGCCGCGTGCCGTACTCCTGGATGCACGCGACGCTTTGTCGGGCCGCCCAATCGTTGAAGGTCACCGACCAGGTGCCGGCCACGGCCAGGTAGCGCACGGCGGTGTCCTGCAGGCCGAGCACCTCCTTGATGAAGGCCTCGACCACGTCGGCCGGCACCCAGACCGCGCCCAGTCGCAGCGCGATGTCGCCTGGCGGCAGATCCTCGGGGATCACCTTCTCCAGTGCCGCCACGTTCGCCCTGTAGGCGTCGCCAGCGGCGAGGGCCACGGTCAGCTTGCGCTTCACGTTGCCGGAGAGGTACTCGTCGGCCGGCTCGTGCCGGTCGCCCTCGGGATTCAGGTAGATCATGCCTCGCGCGGACAAGTCCGCCAGGGCGTCTTCGGGCGTGGCCCGCAGCAGCCGAGCCATGTAGTCGGGATCGACCCGGCCCTTCCACTGCATCGACAGGGCGAGTGCCTCGTCGGGATGCTCGGCGACCGTGGCCTCGCGGACGGGCGAGACCGTTCGCTTCGAGAAGATCGCGGCCTTGGTGGCCACTTCTTCCTCTTCGTCGTAGTGCTCCAGGGACAGGAGCAGCGGATAGTCCGGGTCTCGCCGGAAGGCGAGGGCGTTCGCACGGGAGGACAGGTAGCCGTGCTTGCCCACGAACCGGTCGTAGCTCTGGTTCAGGCGTCGCCTCAGTTCGATCAGCGCCTGATCCGTCGTGGTGCCCAACTGCGCGCTGAGCAACGCGCGAGCCCGATCGCGGATGTCCACCATGCCGGCGATCCGTTGCCGGACCGTGGCGTTGAGGCGGTCGTGCAGGTCCACGACGTGATCGCCCTCCACGATGCCGATGCGGCCTTCGCTGACCGCGAGCGATCCCGGCCGCGTGCCAGCGGGTGCCGGCACGATGTCCCGGGGTGTTCTGGCGGGGGCCTTGGGTTGCACGCTGTACGCGCCCTTGGGCACCAGGGCCTGGGCGCCGAGCAGCGCGGAATCGAGATCTCCATCGAGCATGGCCGTCGGCACGGCCTGGAAGCCGTTGCTGACCCGGTCGATGCGACCCAGCACATGCTCCGGATGGCGCACGAACCAACGGTTGATCCGCAGGTACTGCTCGTGGCAGCCTTCCCGGAGCATCGTCTTGGGAACGTAGTCCAGGTCGAGCCACTCGGCTGCGGCCGCCGCCTCTCCCGGCGCGCGCTTTCTGAGCACGACCAGGTCGGCCTGCACGCTGGTCGATGCGATGCGCTCGAACGTGCCCGAGGGCAGTCGGAACGCGGTGACCAGGTCGGCCTCGGACGCCACGTGTGCACGCATGCCTGCATCGCTCTCGTCCAGGAAGTAGGTCGAGGTGATGAAGCACACCAGGCCGCCAGGGCGGAGCACATCGAGCGCCCGGCCGACGAACCAGTTGTGGATGCTGGCGCGGCTGTAGGGCCGGTTGCGGTTGTCCAGCACGCCGTAGCGGCCGAACGGGACATTGGACAGGATGAGGTCGTAGGTTCCGTCGGCCAAGGTCGCGGCCTCGAAGCCGCCGATGCGCACATCGACGCCACATGCCCCGTAGAGGCTGCGAAGAATGCGGCCAGAAACGCGGTCCAGCTCGATCGCCGTGACGCGGCTGCGCTGGGCAATGTCGGCCGGCATGCAGCCCAGGAAGTGCCCAGTGCCTGCGCTCGGTTCGAGGATGTTGCCGCCCTGGAAACCCAGGCGGCGCAGGGCCGCCCAGATCCAGTGGATGACGAGCGGATCGGTGTAGTGGCTGTTGTTGACCGATGCCCGCGCCGAGTCGTGGTCGTCGGCCGAGAGCAACTGGCGCAGGCGACCGGCGCGCTCGACCCAGGCTGGATCTCTGCCCTCGTCGTTGAAGCTCGCCGGGATGCCGCCCCAGCCGGTGTAGCGCAGCAGGGCACGGCGTTCGCTGGCGCTCGCCGGCCTGGCTTCGCTCTCGATCGACCGGAGCGCGTTGATGGCCGAAACGTTGGCCTCGAACTTGGTGGCCTGGCCTTCGATGTGGGCGAGGACTTCGTCGTCCCATGTCGGCCACTCGACGAACTGCGCAGTGTGGGCTGCGGCGGACATGGCCGGGCGCCATGCCTTGGGGACCTGCACTTCCACGACCGCTTGAACATCGACCGCAGCGGCAGGGGCCTCAGCAGCTTCAGCGAACAGGTCGGGGTATGCGGCAGCTTCGTCGTCGAAGCCCGGCAAGGAAAGGGTGTAGCCACCCTGGCTGGATGGGGACATGTGATCTCCGTGATGTGGAGAGAGCACACGCCCCCCTGGGGAGCGTGTGCTCCCGGTGGGAGGGGGTCCGCGGGCCGCCGAGGCGGCATGCGGTCGTGCGTCGACCAGCCGGACTGCCTGAAAAGCAGTAGGCCGATGCGAACGGATCTGGGGTTCGGTGCGGCCGCCTGTCAGGCGGGCACCGGAAGGACTCACCGCCTGACGTGGCGGCGGCGGGGCAGGGCCCAGCGCGGATCTACGTGCGGGTCACGACCGCTAACGCCGGCTGTGCCGGAACGCCTCAGAGGGCGGCTGTGGCCGGAAGCCACGAAGCGAATCGAGTATGGAACAAGGGGGCTGGATGGGAAAGACACCCCATTGCGCTGGCGCATGTTCATCGGGCATGAACCGGCCATAAGCAGCCGCGCCGCATAGAGGCAAGGGAAGCGGGGGATGCCGCAACCCTCTCGGTGCCTGCGCCAGCCCGAGTGCTGCCTCCCCGGTGTCGCCGTTTGCTACGATTGCCCCGTTTGCTTTATTGTTCCTGCTTGCCTAAAATCGGCTGATGGGCACCAATGTCAGCACCCCTGTCCTCCTGCGCCGGATCGCGCAGCTCGAAGCGGCCGTAGGACGGCTCAGCGAAGACCTGGGCAGTCTTCGGTCGGTGGTCAGCCGCCACGCGCTGCAGCCGTCACAGGCCGGTGGCGCGCGACCGCGCGCCGCGCGTTCCCAACTGCCCGCTGGGACGCCGTCTCAGTCCGCCACGTCCGGTGGGCTTGCCGGTGCCACCGCACGAGGCGAAGCGGCCCGGGTGCAATGGGTCAAGGACGGCCTCGTGGTGCCCGGTGAGCAACTCGCTCAGGCCTGGGGTCTCACACGGCAGGCCTTGGCGCCCGCTGCAGACCGGGGCGAGGTCTTCGCGGTGAAGATCGGCAACCGGCTGTACTACCCGCAAGTTTTCCTGGCGCTGGACCGCGAGGTTGTGGCCGCTGTATGCCGCGCCCTCGGCGACCTCGGTGCCAGCGAGAAGCTGATGTTCTGGTTGCGCGAGCACGGGGCGTTGGGAGGGAAGGGCGTCGCTGCGGCCCTGGACGCCGGAGTCGCGGTGTCCAAGGTGGAACGGTTGGCCACGGCCTGGGCGCGCGAGCGGGGAGCCGCGCGTGTCGCTGCGGCTGCCTGAGCCCGGGACATTCGAGGATCTGCTTCGGCCCGTGAGGGTCGAGGTCGCCTCGCTGGTGCGACTGAGCCGGTACCCGAGCACCGAGCCGTACTGGTCGTCTGGCGTGTACCGCTTCGATGACCCGGACCCAGGCCGCGCCGGCGAGTTCGGCACTTGCTATACAGCCAACTCGATCGAGGTCGCCTTCGCGGAGAGCGTGATCCACGAATCGGGACGCTTCGTCGACGGCGCCTACGAGGTGCCCTCTGCCGAACTGACGGAGCGATCGGTGGTGCGCTTCGCGTGTGAGCGCCGCAAGACGCTGGTCCTGGCGGACCTGACCGGCGCAGCCCTCAAGGCCCTGGGCCTGAACAACGACATCAGCGCGCTGGCCGACTACTCGGTGAGCCAGGCGTGGGCGCAGGCCATCCACGATGCCGACCCGCGATGGCAAGGCATCCGGTACGTGTCGCGCCAGATGAATAAGGGCTTCGCCTACGCGATCTTTGAGCGTAGCGGGCTTAAGAGCCTTCGGTCGGAGCGGCTGAAGCCTGCACAGCTGAACGCCCTGTGTGACCTCTTCAACGTGCCCGCTGTGTGAGCGCTTCTGAATTGGCGGTCAGGTGTGGCCGAGCGACTCTCGCCAGCGGTGAGAGAAATTCTTTCCCTGGAGGCCCGAAGCGTTGGTCCGGAGCAGGCTGATAGCAGTCCTTCGTGCCCCGCTCTTGAGAGACCGCCGTTAGCGAGAGCAGTCAGTCGCGCCCAAGCCGTGATGATCGAAGCGGGGTGCTAGGACGAAGTCTCCATACGGTGGGCTTCGTCATGCGCGCGACCTACAGAACCACCACGTGCTCCCGCTACGTCGAGGCCCTTACCGTCTGCTTCTGTCAAGGCGGCACCTCACCGATGCTGGACGCTTCCATCCAACTTCAGCTACAGTGTCTTCCACGGAGAGCGGTTAAGGTGCTATTATAAATCAACAACTTACGTAAGAAATGGACTAAGTGATTGATCTACATTCAGATTTAGCCCAGGTTGTCAGATTGGCCCTTGCGGAGCAAAGCGAGGACGTTCGTCTGTTCGTCGCGCGCCTTGTGCGCAAGTACCGGTCCGAGGCGCCGGAGCTGGCCGAACAACTATCCTCGTTTCTGCGCACCAAGAATGCTCGGTCAACGGCGCCATTGCGCAAAGCTGTCCAAGAACCCGACGCTGCAAGGCAGACCCTCCCCGTGGACGACGAGTCGCGGCTGTCGTTGCTCAAAGCCTTCAAGGATGCACCGGATCGCGAACCTCCCTTGCTGTCCGCTGGACTGGAGGAAAGCCTCGGCCAACTGATCCAGGAACGTCGCCAAGCTGATCGGTTGACCTCAATGGGTCTGGTGCCTACGCGCTCCGCCATCTTTGTCGGCCAACCTGGGGTTGGCAAAACCTTGACCGCGCGTTGGTTGGCCTCGCAGCTTGGGGTAGAGCTCTACGTGCTCGATCTCACTGCGGTTATGAGCAGCCTGCTCGGGCGCAGCGGCAACAACCTCCGCGCCGCTCTCGACTTCGCCAAGCGCACGCCCTGCGTTTTACTGCTGGACGAGATCGATGCCATCGCCAAGCGACGCAGCGACGATACCGACGTCGGTGAGCTGAAGCGCCTCGTCACGGTGATCCTGCAGGAAGTGGACGAGTGGCCGCCAACCGGGCTGCTCCTGGCTGCGACGAACCATCCTGAGCTGATCGATCCGGCGCTCTGGCGACGATTCGACCTAGTCGTCGAGTTCAAGCTTCCTGAGTTACCGGCCGTCAAGGCTGCGGTGAGGCGCTTTCTGGGGCCGGACTTTGCGCTGTTTGGCAGATGGCTGGACATCCTTGCGTTTGCCTTCAGCGGGGAGTCGTTCAGCGATATCGAGCGCGATATCCAGCGCTTCAGGCGAGCTCTGGCGCTCGGCACGGCGTCGGATGCCGAGCTGATTGAGGAGTTCGTAAGGTCGCGCGCGTTGAGCTTGAATCACCAGGGGCGCATCGACATGGCGATCCTTCTGGCCAAGCAAACGCGGCTGTCCCAACACGCCATTTCGGACATCACGGGCGTTAGCCGCGACACGATCAGGAAATACGCGGGAGAGTCGGCGCCGACTAAGCGGCCAGCAAAGAAGAGGGCTGAGACATGAGCCAGACGAACTTCCTGATCGGGAGAGGGGAACTCCTGACGCACGAGATCAAGGGCCCCAAGCGCAAGCCAGGCAAAGCGGAGGTCTATACCTTCCAGCAGGCCGTTCAACGCCTGCGCCCTCAATTCCAGGACGCCGCCGCTGAGTTGGATGCATTGCCCGACAACGCGTGTCCCGGCGACTTCGGCGTCGCGCGCCTGACGATGAACCCGAGCTACATCGCCCGCTCGTTCTTCCCCGTCGCGATGCTGCGGACGGTGGGGCTGGAGTCGGTCGGCAGCCGGACCGTGAAGCTCACGCCGGACGGCTGGACGAAGAAGGGGGATCCGCGGGAGTGCACCACGACGGAACTGTTCGTCGCCGGAAAACGCCAGGCGTTCCGCCATCTGAAGACCTGGACGCGCGAGGTAGGTGCCGACTCGGACGAGGCGCTCGACATGGCGCACATCGAGCGCTTCGCCGCGTTTGCGCCGGAAGAGCGCATCGTCTCCCTGGGCAAGAAGAGGGATCGCTTCTTCGAGGTCGGACTCCACCTGCTGCCCGATGATGATCGCCTGTTCGTGCAGCGCGCCTTCGCGAAGTACGCCAAGAGCGTCGAAGTCAAGGTTCATGCAGATCTGGGTTTCACGGCGGGCAATCTCTGGTTCGTGCCGGTCGAAGGCACACACGACGCCATCGAGCGGCTGGCGGAGTTCGTGTTCGTGCGTGTGGTGCGTCCCATGCCCAAGCTGCGCGGCCTGCGGCCCGTCCAGCGCACGACCGGGGTGCTGGTTGGCTGCACGCTGCCCAGCGAGCAGCCGCTGTCATCGGAACCGAAGGTCGCAATCCTCGATGGTGGTCTTCCCAAGCATCACGCGATCGGTCCCTGGCTGCGTTCGTATCGCTTGCTCGATGAAGATGCTGACGACGACCCCAACGGCCCGGAGCATGGTCTAGGTGTGACTTCCGCCTTTCTCTTCGGACCGATCCAGCCGAACACCTTGGCCGGGAGGCCGTTTGCCTATGTGGACCACCTGCGGGTTCTGGACAAGAATGCCGAGACCGAGGATCCGCTGGAGCTGTACCGGACATTGGGGTTCGTCGAAGAAGTCTTGCTGTCGCGCCAGTACCAGTTCATCAACTTGAGCCTGGGACCGGACCTGCCCATCGAGGACACGGACGTGCACGCCTGGACCTCGGTGATCGACGACCTGCTGAGCGATGGCGACACGCTGATGACCGTCGCCGTCGGCAACAACGGCGAAATGGACCGGGCAGTAGGCAACGCGCGCGTTCAGGTTCCTTCGGACTGCGTCAACGCGCTGGCCGTCGGCGCGGCGGACGCGACCGATGCGAATTGGTCCCGGGCGCCGTACAGCGCGGTCGGCCCCGGGCGCAGCCCCGGTGTGGTCAAGCCCGATCTGATGGCCTTCGGTGGCGATGCCGCCGGGTACTTCCATGTCCTCTCGCCAGGTCGCAAGGCCGCGTTGGCGCCTCAGCTGGGCACGAGCTACGCGTCACCGTACCTGCTGCGCAACGCGGTGGGTGTCCGGGCGATTCTGGGTGCCGACCTCACGCCGCTGGCCATCAAGGCGCTGCTTGTGCACGCCGCCGATGCCTCGACCCATGACAAGCTGGAAGTGGGCTGGGGCAAGGTGCCCGAGGACCTGATGGACGTGATCACCTGTCCGCCCGGCGCCGCGCGCGTGGTCTACCAAGGCGAACTCAAACCGGGCAAGTATCTGCGTGCCACGCTGCCGCTGCCGACCGGCGGACTGACGGGCAACATCCAGCTGAAGGCGACCTTCTGCTACGCCTCACCCACCGATCCTCAGGACGCCGCGGCGTACACGAGGGCTGGCCTCGAGGTCGTCTTCAGGCCGAGCGACAAGAAGATCGAAGAGGGCAAGGCGAACGCCCAGACCAAAGGCTTCTTCGACATGAAGAAGTACGCGACGGAAGAGGAGCGCCGTTCCGACCTCGGCAAGTGGGAGACCGTCCTGCACGGCAGCAAGCGCATGCGGGGCAGTAGCCTGGACAACCCCGTCTTCGACATCCATTACAACGCGCGCGAAGCGGGCGGCCGCGCCGTCGGCGCCGAGAAGATCCGCTACGCGTTGATCATCTCCGTCGAAGCGCCGAAGCACGCCGATCTCTACAACGACATCTTGCGCGCCTACGCCAAGACCCTCGTGCCGATCCAGCCGCAGGTGTCCCTGCCGATCCGCATTCGGTGACGGCGGGCGAGCAGAGCAGGCACAGCACGGACTGACGGGAAGGTGGAGAGCGATGCCGGAACCGCTGAAGAGCAAAGACAAACACGGGACGCCGTTCACGCGGCCGCCCGAGATCGAGGCCTGCCTGGCAAGGCTGGAGTCGGTCGATGCCGCGGCACGCCTGCAGGCTTTCGCCATCGTGTCGCGGAAGAACAGCGGCTATGTGCCGTCGGAAGCGCTGACGCATTTCCTGCGGCGCGCCCACGCGACGGGCGCTAAGGCCGAGTTCAAGCAGATGTTCGGACTGCTCATGAAGCGGGTCGGTCAGTCCCTGTTTGCAACGGTCTCGGACGCCCGCATGGCCGGGGCGCAAGGCATTCGAGAAGAGATCATGGGCCGATTCGCCGAGCGAATCGCCAAGGACTGCAACGGCCGTTTCGCCATGCTGGACTTTTTCGAGGTGCGGTTTGACCTGGCGTTCGCCCGATTCCGGAAGTCCGTTCTGAGGCAGATCGGCCCCTCGTCGGTACTTACCGAGCCGCTGTCCACGGACGGAGAAGAGGGTCAGGACATTTCTCGAGAGGTCGAGGAAGCGGCTGCTGACTTCCTGGGAGGGGACCCGAAAAAAATTGATGATCCGGCTTTCCGCCTTGAGCTGGAGGCTGCGATTGATGCACTACCAGACGATCAGAGACGGGTCGTGGGCTTGCTGCGGCGAGGTTTCCTGACCCACTCAGAGGATCCCAACATCATGACCATCTCCAAGATGCTGAACTGCGATCCGAGAACCGTGCGAAATCGCAAAGCCAGAGCGTACAAGACCCTGAGGGCCGCTCTAGAGGGGCACGTATGAGTACCTCCAAGCCCTTCGCTGCGGACGAGGAATCCGTGCTGATGGCGTTCTCTATGGAGACCAGCCATGGCCGGGAAACGCTCGAACGCTACATCAGGGAGTACCCGCAGCATGCGACCGCGCTAATCGATTGTTCGATCGATCTGCTTTATGAGCCGTCGGCAGCCGATGTCTCGGCGACTGAGGTGCCGGACAGCGCGGTGGACAAGGCCTGGCAGCGGTTCGAACGGGCTGTCCAGCAGCCCGACGCCGAGATCGCGAATCCGTTCGCCAGGCTCAATACGAGCAGCTTCAAGTCGCTCGCACGCAGCCTGGACGTCAGCAATCTCTTCCTGATGCGCGTGCGCGATCGGGCGATCCGTGCTGCCACCATTCCTGCCCGATTCATCGAGAGGCTTGCATCGGAGCTGGGTGCCACCGTTCAAGCTGTGGGCGCATACCTGCAGGGCCCGCCCGGCATGGTTTCCGGACAGGCCTTTCGGTCAAGTGTGAAGCCGAGTGTGGGCGAACAGATCACATTCGAACAAGCGGTCGCGACTTCACAGCTGACGCCGGAACAGCAGGCGACGTTGAAGGCATTGTCGGACTGACCGATGGACGCTACCGAGGCCGCTCGCCGGGAAGCAGAACGCCTGCACCGTGCGAACGTCGCGGCCGGCGGCGATCCGACCCGACCTTTGGCGTTTGCGCTTCGGGAGGCCACAGGTCGCGGCTTGGATGTGTACGCGCTGCAAGAAGGAGATTCGCAGCTCAAGGGAGGCAGAGCCACGTTCGACAGCCAGGCCGGGAGCATCCTCTACGACGATCGCGGATCGGACTTCGAGCGCGCCTTCTTGATCGGGCATGAACTCGGCCACGTCGTGCTGGAAGGTGGCACGCTTGACGTGGTGACGGTGGACGTCGAGCCCGACCGATCGATGGAGGATGCACCCGTCGGCGTAGATCGCGTCCTTGACTACGGGGCGCGCGAGCGACGCGAGGTGAAGATGGACCTCTTCGCTCGCGAGTTCCTGCTGCCGCGCCGTGTGTTGCGCGAGTTGCATGTCGACGAAGGGCTGGCATCCGACGCTATCGCGAAGCGCTTCGGCGCGCCGCTCGCCGTGGTGCAGCAGCAGTTGCTGGATGCATTGCTGCTGCCACCGGTCGAAGAGCCGTACCCAGTGGGCACCGGCGCGGTGGCAGGCCCGCTCACCCCTGACCCCACGCAGGCTCAGGCGGCCGCGCATCGAGGCTTGGCATTCCAGCTGCAGGCAGGGCCGGGTACCGGCAAGACGCGGACGCTTGTTCGCCGCATCGAAGGGTTGCTTGCGGAGGGCGCCGATCCCACCACGATCCTGGTCCTCACCTTTTCCAACAAGGCGGCCAATGAACTGTGCGAGAGGATTGCCGCGAGCAATCCTGTCGCGGCGGCAGCGATGTGGATCGGCACATTCCACGCATTCGGCCTGGACATCGTTCGCCGGTTTCACGACCGACTGGCGCTGCCGCCGGACCCACAGTTGGTCGACCGCACGGAGGCCATTGAACTCCTGGAGGACGAGTTTCCGCGGCTCGATCTGAAGCACTACCGGAATCTCTGGGATCCGGCCCTGGATTTGAGCGACATGCTGAGCGCGATCTCACGCGCCAAGGATGAGGTTGTCGATGCTGCGGGCTATCGCGCGCTCGCACAGTCCATGGCGGTGCGTGCGGGCACTGACCAGGATGCCACGGTCCGTGCGCAGAAGTGCCTGGAGGTTGCCACGCTCTTCGAGGCGTACGAACGGCTGTTGACCGCGCGCCAGCTGCTGGACTTCGGCGACTTGGTCGCGCTGCCGGTCCGTCTTGTCGAGGGAAGCGCCGAAGTAAGGGACGCCCTGCGTGCTCGCCATGAGCATGTGCTGGTAGATGAATACCAAGATGTCAATCGCGCCTCGGTCCGGCTCCTGAAGGCCATCGTCGGCGACGGCCGCAACCTGTGGGTGGTTGGCGATGCACGCCAGTCCATCTACCGCTTCCGCGGCGCCTCTGCAACGAACATCGCGCGCTTTGCGATCGACTTCCCCGGTGCACAGGCCTCACAACTGGGCATCAACTACCGCTCCGACAAACGGATCGTGGATGTTTTCACCGAGTTCGCGCGCGGCATGCAGGCATCCGTCGGTGCTTTGCCGCTGAACCTGCAGGCCGACCGCGGCGCCACGGGAGAACGGGTTGAGCTTCGCGTCGCCGGGTCGGCTGACGATGAAATCTCCGCGCTTGCCGCGTCGATCGCGGCGCTGCACGAGCACGGCATTGCCTATGGTGGCCAGGCGGTGCTGTGTGCGTCCAACGCGCGCCTGAACGCCATTGCCGCAGGTCTTGAGGCCAGGGGCATTCCCGCGTTGCACCTGGGCAGCTTGTTCGAGAGGCCGGAAGTCAAGGACTTGCTGGCCTTGCTCTCGCTGGTGAACGACCCTCGGGCGGCCGCGATGGTGCGTGTGGCAACCATGGCACGGCACCAAATGCCTTTGCAGGATGTCATGCGGGTAATTGAACACCTGCGCGCGGCGAATCCGGCTTCGATGGCTTGGTCGGCGATGCACGCAGAGGTAGACGGCCTCGTAGACGGCAGTCGAGAAGCACTTGCTCGCCTGTCCACGCTCTTTGCAGGCGTGAGCACGTCGACGAATCCCTGGTCTTTGCTGACGGGATGGACGATCGATGGTCTCGGGCTGGCGAAGACGCTTTATCAGACTGGCGATGCGCGAAGCCGCATGCAAGGTCTGGCGATCTGGCAGTTCCTGAACTTTTGTCGCGGGCAGCCAAGAGGGCAGGGCGTACCCGTGCTGCGGCTGCTTGATCGCATCCGGCGCCTCGTGCTGCTCTCAGAAGATCGTGGACTGAGCCAGCTGCCGCGCAGCGCCGAGAACATCGATGCCGTGCGCCTGATGACCATCCACGGAAGCAAGGGGCTGGAGTTCGATGTCGTTCATTTGCCCGGCATGGTGACGTCTGGCCTGCCGCGCAACAACGTGCCACCGCGCTGTCTTCCGCCGGACGGTCTGATCCATGGCTCGGAGGGATTGACCGGCATCGAGGCGGTGAAGGCCGGCCACGACGAGGAAGAAGAGTGCCTGTTCTTCGTCGCGCTTTCGCGAGCGCGCGACAGGCTGCTGCTGTATGCCTACGCCAGGCAGGCAGATGGACGTGCGCGCAGCCCCTCCAAATTCGTTGCCCCGATCGACCAACTCCTTGTTCGTCCGGTCCCGGTGCCGTTGCAAGCCGCCTTGACATCGACGGGCGCGCCGCTCGCCATCACGTGGCAAGGGCGTCCGCAATGGACCGACATCCAGGTCAACCTGTTCGAGCGTTGCCCACGCCGCTTCTTGTACACGCACGTGCTGCGTCTTGGCGGTCGGCGAACCGAAACCGCATTTATGAAGATGCACAACGTCGTGGGCGACGTGTTCGAGTGGTTGAAGCGGGAGCACGAGACGACAAGTCCCACGGTCATCCAGCTGGCAGCGCGCTTCGAGGAGGCATGGCGCTCCAAGGGCGCGACAGAGCATGGATATGCTGAAGACTACCGTCGCATCGGCAAGCGGCTTGTCGACTTCCTCATCGAGAGCCGCAGCCGTGGCGCGGCCGCGCCGGCGCCTCCGATCTCGTTAGGGTGGGCAGAGGGCGAGATCCTTGTCAGCCCGGATGGCGTCGCTCACGGAGCCGGCGGCCGCGTCACGGTGCGGCGCGTCAAGACGGGCAAGCAGCGCTCGAACGCCTTCGATGACATCGAGTACACGGTTCTCCAACTCGCTGCCGTCCAGGCCTACGGGCCGCATGCGCAGGTCGAGGTGACCTACCTGACCAGCGAAACCATCCAGCCGATGGAAATCTCATCGCGCAAGCTGGAGTCCAGGCGCGAGAAGCTGCAGGCCTTCCTTCAGGCGATGCAGGCAGGGCAGTTCCCCGCCAAGCCCGAGGCGCGTAGCTGCCCGCGCTGCCCGAGCTTTTTCCTCTGCGGCGACCTGCCCGGAGGAGCGTGGGTACAAGAAAAGCTCTGACTGGCCTTTCCGGTCTGGCACTGGGCTGCGATTGACTGAGTAAGGGGGCCAGAAAGCCTGCAATCCCGCAGGTGATGGCTCCCCAAGAAAGGCAATCAAATGCAAACCCAAACTCAGGCCGGTCGCGTCTTCGCGATCAAGATCTACAACGAACACGCGGACGAACGCGACGTCCGCCTCCACGACCAAGCCATCACCGGCCGTCAGCTGATGAAGGCCCTCGGCATCCACGACGTCGAGGCCAACGCGATCGTCAAACAGGTCGCGTCGGGCGAAACCGCAGAGATCCGGCTGGATGAAGCGATCGACCTGGCGCTCGCCGAGAACCAGCGCCTGTGGGTCATGACCAGCGACAGCATGCAGCGCTTCGTCCTGGACGGCGGCCAGATGGAGTGGCCGCGCCCGGTGATCGACGAGAAGGTGCTCGTCATGCTCTCGCGCGTGCACGGCGAGGTCGAAGTGATCCAGGAACTGCCTGGCGGCGGCGAGCGGGTCATCTCCAGCGGCGAGCGCGTGAACCTGGCGGGCGCCGGCGTGGAGCACTTCAAGGTGCGCCACCTGTCCAAGGATGTGACGGTCATTTACAACGAGCACGAGAAGTCCATCCCGCGGGGTGTCTATTCCACCGAACAGCTCAAGGAAATCTTCAAGGTCGAGGCAGGCTACGTGCTGGACATCGTGCGCGGCGTCGAGTTCGTCGAGCTCACGCCCGGAGAGCAGATCCGCGTGCACAACGGCCAGAAGTTCTTCTCCCACGCCCCCTGCGGCCAGTCGTCATGACCAGCGTGGCCGAACAACTGCACAAGCTGCAGATCCTGTACCCGGCCGCCCACGCCGGCTCCGATGGCGGCGTGCACTTCGCCTACATCCCGGAGCTGGGCGTGGGCAAGGAAGGCCACAAGCAGGTCGTTCGCGCGTTGCTCTACCCCAGCCACGACAACGGCTACTCGAGCCGCCTGTTCCTCGACCGCCAGGTGCCCACCACGGCGAGCTACACCTGGACGACCCGTGTTATCGCCGGCGAGACCTGGTGGGTGGTCTCGTTCAACGGCGTGCCGGGGACGCTGCCCTGGACTGAAATCCTGGCCAACCACGTGAGGGCGCTGCAGTGAAATTCACCTTCAAAGCAACGCCTGCGCTGTTTGCCCGCGCGCGCCAGGACCTCGCCCGCAAGCATCCGTTCGCCCACGAGCGCGTCGGCTTCGTCACCGCGGGCTGCGCCCGCGCGGACGACGACCTGATTGTGATCACGGCGCGCGACTACATGCCGGTCGACGATGAGGACTACGTCCGCAACCCGAACGTAGGCGCGATGATCGGCTCGGGCGCCATGCGCAAGGGCCTGCAGCGCGCCTATGCGACCCGCTCGGCGCTGTTCCACATCCACACCCACGGCGGCCGCGGCACGCCCGAGTTCAGCAGCGTCGACCTCAAGGACGCGCAGAACTTCGTGCCGAGCTTCTTCAACGTCGTCCCCGCCATGCTCCATGGCCTGATCGTTCTCAGCAACGATTCGGCCCGGGGTCGGGTGTGGGTCGCGCCCAACAAAAAGCCCGTCTACGTTCACCGCTTCGTCGCGGTGGGCTTGCCGCTGGTCCGCTACGGGGAGGGCGCATGAGCAGGCTCGATCGACAAAGCTTTCTCGGCTCCGACAGCGACCGAATCCTGCACGAGCTGACGGTCGGCTACGTCGGCCTGGGCGGCGGCGGCTCGCACGTCGCGCAACAGGCGGCGCACCTGGGCATCGGCGGGCACGTCCTGGTCGATGGCGACATCGTCGAGGACACCAACCTGAACCGCCTGGTCAGCGGCACGGCCAAGGACGCCAAAGACAAGCGCCTGAAGGTCGACATCGCCGCCCGGACGATCAAGGCGGTGAACCCCTCGGCTCGCGTCAAGAAGTGCCCCGTACCCTGGCAGCAGGCGCTCGAGGAACTCAAGGGCTGCGACGTGATCATCGGTGGGCTCGATTCGATGGTGGCCAAGGACGATCTCGATCGTTTCTGTCGGCGCCACCTGATCCCGTACATCGACATGGGCATGGACGTGCACGATACCGGCGGCCAATACCTGATCGCCGGCCAAGTCGTGCTCTTATCGCCGGGCTGCCCCTGCCTGCGCTGCTTCGGGGTCGTGACCGAGGACGGCTTGGCGCAGGAGGCCAAGCGCTACGGCGCCGCCGGCTCGCGTCCGCAGGTCGTCTGGCCCAACGGCGTCTTGGCTTCTCTGGCGATCGGACTGCTGACGCAGTTGGTCACGCCCTGGCACCGCGGCGGTGTTTCGTCGGCGTACCTCGAGTACGACGGCAACAAGAACACGGTTCGCAGCAGCCCGCGGGTGGCCATGCTGGGTGACCGGCCTTGCCCGCATACTTCGGCGCTGGACACGGGCGACGCCCGCTTCGACATCCGAGAGGATCCGAAGCGAAAGCCGTCCTCCCCAGTCGCGGCGGACTTGGCGACTGACGGTGCCGCACAGAGCGCAACTCGCCGGATCCTGCGCAAGCTCGGGATCCGACTGCGCCCCACGCCAGGGACTTAAGCGCAACGCGGCAGGCGCCGATGAAGGATGCGCGTGGCCTGCAGGCGCAGGCAGATTGAAGTGCGGGTCACGACCGCAAACGCCGGCCAGGCCGGAACGCTGGTGACAGCGGCAAAGGCAGAGATGCCCATCGCACGGTCAGTATGAATCAACGATGCGCGGTCGAAAAGGGGCATCGCACGGCGCATGCCCATCCGTCACTCGTCCGCCCCGCACCTGCAGCGGCGGATCTGTCGCTTTGGCCCGCGCGGCGCCCGAATTCCGGGGGGACTTCGAGCCGCCTTTCCGGTTGAAGGCGGCCGCCATCTTCGGGACGATTGGCGCCACGGCAACCCGCCCATCGACGGCGTTGCCTGACGTTCAACCAACAGGTCGAGATCAGTCCATGGGGCGCCTACCCTTAGATTCGTTGGGCCTGCTCATCAGCGTGGTCGAAGGCGGCCGGAGCTACAAGGAAGTGGCGGCCGACCTGGGTGTCGCGCGCTCGACGGTCGAGCGTCGGATCAAAGGCCTGCTGCGCAGGCTTCAGCAGGCCGGTGCACTGGGCTCGATCCGGGTGGACTGGCTGGACAGCCTGGTCGCGATCCGCCGCGAGCGGGAGACGATCATGGCCGCCGCGCGCGCACACGATGTAGGAGAACCGCCGCCGCCTTGCCGGGTCGTGCTGGATGCGGATGAGGTCGCTGCCGGTGCGAGCCGCCTTCGCTCATGCTGCCGAAGTGCCAACCGGGACATCGCGCTGATCTACACGCTGCTGTGCACCGGCCTCAAGACCATGGAACTCGCGCTGCTGGAGGTGGGCGACTACCTGGATGAGAACGGCAACGTGCGGCGAGTCTCGACACTGCGTGGGGAGGTGGCGGCCGGCGGCTTCGCGCGACCGCTGTACTTCAACTCGTCGCGAGCCGTGGCCAGCATCGACATCTACCTGGAAGAGCGCCTGCGTCGGCGGTTGGGCACCGGCGAACCCGGGCGCTTCCGTGGGCTCGATCCGAAGAGCCGCCTGTTCCTGACCGAGGCGGGCAGGCCGTTCCTGATCACCCGGCGTTCACCGACCGATTCGCGGCTCACCTCCAAGTACCTTCAGGCGACGCTGCGCCTGGCGTTCGCGCGCGCCGGATGGGTTGGCATGACGGCGCAGCAGGCCCGCAGGCAGGTGGCGCTCTCGCTCGATCGCCAGGGTGCGGACAGGGCCCAGCTTCGGGAACTGCTTGGGCTGCGGTCGGCACGCCAGGTGCGACGGCTGCTCAGGCTCCCGCCCATGCCGCTCGACCTCGTGTCTCACGAGATCGTGTAGGCCCGATCGTGGCCGCAGACGCCCAGGAGGTTGCCATGGACGCAGCGAAGTACTTCATCCGGGGCGTCACGCTGCTGGCGACCGACCCCGGCCTGCAAGAGGCGTTGTCGAGGGTGTATGAAAGCTCGGAGCGTCCGCGATGCATGTGCGTTCGCGGTGGCGTGGAGATGTACATCGCCAAGCATGGCGAGTACGTTGTCAAGCGCATGCCGGGCACCGGGGACATGCACCATCCGACCTGCCAGTCCTTCGAGCCCGAACCGGGTCTCTCGGGCCTGGGCGAACTCGTCGGCGAGGCCATCGTTGAGCACAACCCCGATCACGTGGAAATCCGGACCGACTTCCCGTTCTCCAGGGTCTCCGGCAAGGCAATGCCGCGAGGGGAGGCGAACGGCGAGCCTCCCGCCGTGAATGCACCGCGCAAGCGGATGAGCCTGCGAGCGGTACTGCACTTCCTCTACCACCGCGCCGGGCTCAACCGCTGGTATCCGGCGATGGAGGGCAGGCGCTCGCAGGGCGTGATCAAGAAGTACCTCGAGCTTGCGGCTGCCGGCGTGACGCTCAAGGGTGAGACCTTGGACAAGCGCCTGTACGTGCCCGAGCCGTTCCGCGTTGCCGACAAGGAAGAGATCGGCGAGCGGCGGCGGCGCAAGCTGGCCATGTTGCTCTCGCCGGGCGACGACGTGGCCTACAAGATGGCGATCGTCATCGGGCAGTTCAACGGCGCCGAGCAAAGCGCCTACGGGCGCAGGCTGTTGGTCAAGCACATGCCGGACGTGCCGCTGTACATGGAGAACAAGGCCTGGGAGCGCGCCGAGCGCGCCTATGCGGCCACCCTGCAGGCCCGTGACGCCGATCTGGAGCGCAAGCCGATGGTCGTGATGGCCGCGCTGATTTACGCCAAGCGTGAGCACCTCTACCAGGTGGACTCGCTGTCGATGACCCTGGTCTCGGATCAGTGGATACCGCTTGAAGGCCTCCATGAGCTGCCGCTGGCCGAGGAACTGCAGCGGCAGGGCCGTGCCTTCTTGAAGCCGCTGCGCTTCGACGCCAAGAGCGGCGCCTGTTTCCCGAACGCACTGCTGCTCGACACCGAAGGCGGGCCATTCCCGCTGCATGTGGTGAGTGCCTTCCTTGACCCGAAGGAACAGAGCGCCAAGGAGAAGGCGGTTCAGGCCGCGGGTGACGACGCGTGGGTGTGGCGCACCGACCAGGCCTTGCCTGCGCTGCCGCCGCGTGCGGGTTCCAGGACAGCCTTTGCAGGGTCTGACGCGGCGCGAGGGCAGCGCGTCCCCGAAGTCGGATAGCGATGGTGGGTCGCGGGGCTCGAGCGCCCGCGGCAAAGGCTCCCGACGAAGCCAGTAGCGGGGGCAACGCGAGGCCACCGGGGTCAGCCGCGACTCGCGATCGGCTGGTACTTGGCCTTTGCGGGCGGCTCTTGAGCTCAGACGCTTGAACCGTAGGCTGGCCTCATGGTCCGCGAGGAAGAGAAGCACCTGATCCGCCAGTGCGTCGACGCGCTGCGAGAGGGCATTCCGGGCTTCAAGTCGCGCCGGCCGCAGATGGAGATGATCGCGGCGGTGGCCAACACGCTGTCGCGTTGCCGCGCAGAAGACGAACAGGCGGGCAACGGCGACCACCTCGCGATCGTCGAAGCCGGTACCGGCACGGGCAAGTCGTTCGGCGCCCTGGTGCCGGCGCTCGTGATGGCGAAGTCCAGGCAAAAGCGCCTGGTAGTGAGCAGTTCGACGGTGGCGCTGCAACACCAGTATGCGGAGAAGGACGCACCCAGCCTGCAGCGCTTGGTGCCGATCCCCTTCACCTTCGCCGTTGCGAAGGGCCGACGACGCTACGCCTGCACGGCCAAGCTGCAGGCGGAGGGCAAGCTGGCGGGGCAAGGTGGCCTCGACCTTGCGGGCGAGCGCGGCCCCGGCGGTGCCGATGACGCACCCCGGCGGGTGGCAGTGATGAGGGAGTTGCTGGTTTCCTTCGACGCGGGTCGATGGAGCGGGGATCGGGACGAACTGCCGTTGCCCGTGGTCGACGAGGTATGGGATCGCGTCACCACGGATCGCCAGGGCTGCGCCGGTTCCAAGTGCCCGGAGTTCGCACGCTGCCCGTTCCAAGCCGCGCGGCAGCGGGTCAAGGAGGCGGACCTCGTGATCGCCAACCATGACCTCGTGCTGTCGGCCATCGACATGGATGGGGCGAGTGTCCTTCCGCCGCCCCAAGAGACCATCTACGTGTTTGACGAGGCCCACAGCCTGGCCGCCAAGGCGGTGGAGCACTTCTCAGCCAGGCATGCGCTGCGCGGGGCGATCGACTGGCTGGAAGGAGCGTGCAACGCGGTGCGCGATGCGGTCCTCGGGCTGCGGCTCGACGAGCAACTGATCCGCGACGGCCGGGCCAGTGCCGAACGCATCGAGCGAGCGCTGCGCGATCTGCACCACCGGATCCAAGGCACCAACGGTTTCGAGGAGAAGCGCGCCCGCCGGTTCAAGTCCGGGCCGTTGCCGGACTGGTGCGAGACGGCTGGTGGGCAGGTCCTGGCCGCCGGCGAGGAGTTGCAGAAGACCTTCGCTTCGCTCAGGGAGCATGTCCTCGAGAAGGCGCCGAGTGTGGGCACGCTGGCCACGCAGGTCCTGTCCGTGCTGGGCTTCTACGTGGTGAGGCTGGACAACCTGGTGGACACCTGGCAGCTGATGCTGGCCGAGCAGCCGGAGGATGCGCCGCCGATCGCGCGCTGGATCGAGCGGCATGACGAAGGCGGTCGCCCGGACGACTATCTTGTCTGCGCGTCGCCGATCAGCGGCGGCGACAAGCTTCGCAAGCTGCTGTGGAATCGCGCCAGTGGTGCCGTGGTGATGTCCGCCACCCTGACGTCCTGCGGCACCTTCGATCTGTTCCTGCGCCAGTCGGGTCTCGGCTGCTTCGACAGCCCAGCCTTCCTGCGCGTTGAGTCGCCCTTTGACTTCCGCAAGAACGCGCAGCTCGTGGTGCCGGCGATGCGCACGGAGCCGACGGCCGCGGAGCAACACACGCGTGAGGTCAGTGACCGGCTGCCAGCCCTCGTGGAGACCCTCGGCACGCTGGTGCTCTTCACATCGGCACGACAGATGCGCGAGGTCTACGCCCAGTTGCCCGAGGAGCTGAGGCGGGTCACCTTGGTGCAGGGGTCGATGCCCAAGGGCGAGATGCTCGCGCGGCACCGCGCCGCCGTCGACCGCGCCGATCGGTCCGTGTTGTTCGGCCTGAGCACCTTCGCCGAAGGCGTTGACCTGCCAGGGGAGTACTGCACGCACGTCGTGATCGCCAAGCTCCCGTTCTCGGTGCCGGACTCGCCGCTTGAAGAGGCGCGGCGTGAGTGGGTCGAGTCGCGCGGTGGGTCGCCTTTCGTCGAGATCACGGTGCCGGAGGCCGCGGTGCGGCTGAAACAAGGGTTGGGGCGGCTGCTTCGCACGATCCATGACCGAGGGCGCGCGACGATCCTGGACAGGCGGATCGTGACCAAGCGCTGGGGTGGGCTCCTCATGCGCGGCATGCCCGACTTCGAGATCGTGATCGAGCGTGGTCGCGCAAGCCGCCCAACGGCGGCCCGTACCGAGGACTTGAAAGAGCCGAGGCCGGCGGGACCATGAATCTCCACATTCACCAACTTGCGAAGGAGAGATGAATGGTCGCAATGGCACAGAGCAAGGCGAACGGGCAGGGCGGCGTCCTGGTCGCGGCCGCCGGCGGCGCGGTGGCGATCCCCACGCTGCTGGGTCGCTCGGCGCAGCGCATCCCGGTGGGCGGCCGCATCCGGGCCGGCATCAAGGTGCTGACCCGGCGAGCGGCCGAGTCCGGCCAGGCGCGCGAGATCTACGACGCCGGCGTGGCGCAGGGCAAGGGGTTCGACGCGATCGAGCGGGAACTCGCCGCGGCGCTGCCCGACCTCAAGAACCCGCTCACGCCGAAGAACGTCCCTTACTTCACCGTCCGAGGCGAGGACTTCCCGAACCCCGAGGTCGCGCGGCAGATCATGGACCTGTATGCCGAGGATCGTGGCGACGGTGTCCAGCGCCTGTATCGCTTCCCGGTGGTGTTCCCGGCCGATGCCTGGCAGAACGTCATGCCGCATGAGTTGGTGACCTGGACGTCCAGCGAACGGCGCTTCTGGTCCGAGTACTCCGAGGACGGGCAGACGCGGTACTGCAAGACCTACGAGCAGCCGCCGGCGCCGGGCGCAGGCCGCCGCGTCGTGCGCATCTTCGGCGGGCGCAAGGTGACGCTGCGCGCCGAGAACAACGGGCTGTGCGATCCCGAGAGCTGCGTCGAGTACCAGGGCAAGAAGTGCAACCTGTCAGGCCGGTTCATCTTCTTCGTCCCCGGCATCAAGTCGATCAGCGCCTTCGAACTGCCGACGAACAGCTTCTACGCCATGCAGGCGGCCATCGAGAAGTTCCAGACGATCGGCTTCATGCGCGGCGGCCGCATCTCTGGTTTCCTCGACGGCCAGCGCACGCCGTTCTACATCAGCAAGCGCCTGGTGGAGGTCTCGCGGATCGACGAGGAAGGCCGGCCGACCCGCGTGGCCCAGTGGCTGATTGAACTCGAGGCGCCGGTGGATCCGACCGCACTGCTGCGCCACGATGAGGACCTCGACGCGCTGGAGCTTCGCGCTGCGGATGCGGCCAACGTCCTCCGGGGCCATGGTGGCGGGACGAGCACCGTCCAGGTGGTCAGTGAAGACGGCGTGATCGAGGCAGTGAGTCCGTCCCCTGTGGTCGAGCAAGCCGGGGAGCGCGGCCAGCGCCCTTCCGGCGCGTCAACCGCGAGCAGTCCGGCGGCGCCAGCGCGGGCCGAGCCTGCCCGCTCCGCCCAGCCGAAGCGCGGCGAAGCGCCGCTGGCCGGCAGGGCGGCAGCGGCGGACGCCGGTGTCGAGGCCAAGGAGGTGGCGTGGCTGTTCGATGCCGCCGCGGCGCTTGGTGTCGACGCCGAGAGCTATGAGCGCTACGCCACCAAGCGCTGGGGCCAAGGCTGGAAGAAGGCCGCCGGTGGCCGCAAGCGTGCACTGGAGGACCTCACACCCTTCCAGGACGACGGCGCCGGCTTCGTCGAGAAGGTGAAGGGCGAACTCGAGGTCTGGGCTTGAGTGCGGTCGGCGCCGCACCAGGCGGCGCCATCGCTGGACACGCCAGCGCTTGAAGTCTGGCGCCGCAGCAGATGCTGGCGGCAGGTGCTCAGGACGCTCACGAACAACCGACGGAAGGAACTCTCATGATCAAGGTGGCGCAGTTCTCGGACCTGCATTTCAGCGGGAAGAACCTCGACGAGGCGGGCCGATGCTTCGGCTTCGCGGTGGACCAGGCGATCAGGCACGGCGTGGATGCGGCCGTGATCTCGGGCGACGCGACAGACCATGCCCTCGACGTGCACAGCCCGGCGGTCGAGCGCCTCGCGCGCGAGGTTCGGCGTCTCGCCGACCACTGCCCGGTGCTGATGCTGCAGGGGACGTTCTCTCACGAGCCTCCCGGCACCCTGGCGATCTTTCCGCTGCTCGGCGGCCGGCACCCGGTGTTCGTGGCGGATCGCCTCGGCCAGGTCGCGCTGATGGAGGAGGGCCGCTGGGTGCCCTCGCAGGCCTGGCGCTTCGATGCGGTCCCCGCCGGAGCGCGGGTCATCTTCACCTGCGTCCCGACGGTCAACAAGGCGGTCGTGGCGGCCACGGTCGGCGCGACTGAGGCTGCGGAAGCGGTCGGTCAGGAACTGGCCGCGCTGCTGGCCGGGTACGGGTCGATCAACCGAGCCGCACGGGCAGCGCAGGTGCCGACGATCGGCGTAGCGCATGGCACGGTCACCGGCTGCGTGACGGAGCACGGCGTGCCGATGGCGGGCTTCGACCACGAGTTCACCACCACGAGCCTGTTCTCCGCAGGTACCCAGGCCTTCATGCTCGGGCACATCCACAAGCATCAGAGCTGGGACGACGGCGGGCGACTGATCGCCTATGCGGGCTCGATCGGCCGCTTCCACCACGGGGAGATCGATGCCAAGGGCTTTCTGCTGTGGGAGGTCGAGGCGGCGGCGGCCCGATTCCAGTTGGTCGAGACGCCAGCGCGGCGCACTCTGGACCTGGTGTTCGAGGGGGTGCCGGATGCCGAGCAGATCGCCGCGGCGGTTCGTGAAGTGAATGTGGCCGGCGCCTACGTTCGGGTGCGGTGGCAGGTGGGTGAAGAGGAACGAGGCAGCGTGGACCGTGACGCCATCAAGCGGGCCCTGGGCGACGCCGCTGACGTCCAGCTCGAAGGGCGGGTCGTTCCCGTCGTGCGCAGCAGGGCGGCAGGGATCTCGCGCGCGTCGTCACTGCAGGAGAAGGTGAGGGTGTGGGCACGCGCCACCGGCAGCATGGACGGTCCGCTCATCGAGCGCCTCGAGGCCCTGGCCCACCGCGAACCCGCCCAGATCGCGAATGCGATCCTGGCCGGCGGCGAGGAAATCGGACTGACTACCGAGACGGCCCTCGATGATACGGCGCCGCCGTCGCCGTCCGGGGACGGGCGTGTGGCGGAAGCCCTGCGCGAAGCCGAGGCGATGGAGCTGTTCTGAAGCGGACAGGTCTTGAAGGAAGCGGCAACGGCCGGAGACTCGTTCGAAGCGGGTCGATGGGCGGCCGTGCAAGGAGCAAGAAGATGGACGATCAAGCGAAGCAAGCGGACGCGGTGTTCCGCGACGGCTACCAACCGCTGTCGCTGACGCTCACTGGTTTCAAGGGGATCCGCAGCGGTCTCGGTCGGAACACGATCACGCTCGATCTCGAGGCGCTGGTCGGTGACGCGCAACTGGTGGCCATTGCGGGCAGCAACGGGCGCGGGAAGACCACGGTGATGGACAACCTGCACCCCTATCTCGTGATGCCGTCGCGGGCCGGTGCAGATGGCCTGGGCGCGTTCTCCTACTACGACCATGTCTTCCTTCCCGAGAGCACCAAGGAACTGGTCTGGCGGCACGGCGGCAAGCGCTACAAGAGCCAGCTGGTGCTGCGGGTAAACGGTAAGAAGAAGACAGAGGCCTTCCTGTTCGAGCACGGCGGGCCCGGCTGGGCGCCGGTGCTGCTCCGCGACGGCACCGTGTCGGACGGCAAGGTCGAGACGTACGAGAAGGCCGTCGCAGAGATCCTGTGCCCGGCCGACACCTTCTTCACGTCGGTCTTCTCTGCCCAAGGGAAGCGGCCGCTGTCGGCGTTCAAGAACGCGGAAATCAAGACGCTGCTGGCCGATCTGCTGGGGCTGGAGCAGGTACGGCAGCAAGGGGCGCTCGCGGCGGACGTTGTCAAGCAGCTCAAGGCCGGCCTGGCTGTGGTCCGGCAGGGTCTGGCGCGAGCGCAGGACGATGCAGCAGGCGCGCGGCGCAGTCTGGCAGAGCTCGACGGTGCGTCACAGGCGTTGCTTGCGGCAACGGCCGAACGAACTGCGACAGCCGCGAGGTTGGACGCTGCGCGCCAGAAGCTGGCCACGGTCACCGCCGAGCACACTGGCGCCGCCGAGACTGAGGCTCGCCGCCGGGCGCTCGCCGACGAATCCCGGCGGGCGAAGGAGGAGCACGATGCGGCGGCCCAGCGGCTGTCCCAGGAGTTGCCGCGCTTGCAGCAGCGCGAAGCGAGCCTCCAGCAGCGGATCGTCGAGCGGTGCCAGGCGCACGGTCGGCGGCGGGCGCAATTGGTGAAAGACATCGCGGTGCTGACTACGGTGGCCCAACTGCGCGAGAGCGTCGAGCGCGCGGCAGCGCGCCGGGACTTTGCGCGGCGTGTCGTGGCCCGGTGCCAGGCCATCGTGGGCCGGCGGCAGGCACGCGTCGAGGTGCTGGAGCAGGCCAAGGCGAATCTTGTGGCGCGGCGACGCGAGGTCGAGTCGATCGACCGCGAGGCCGGGCAGATCGCGTTGCGGCAAGCGGACCTGCAGCGGCGCTTCGGCCTGACCTCTCATGTGCCGTGTGCAGGCATGGACATCCAGGGGCAGTGCCAGTTGCTCGGTGACGCGCGCGAGGCGAAGGCGCTGTTGCCATCGGCGGACGCGGCGCTCACTGGTCTGGCCGAGAAGAAGCGGGTAGCCCTGCAGGAGATCGCCGACACCGAGACGGCGGTGCGCGCGCTGCCCGCTGAAGCGCAACTGCGCAACCAGGCCGAGCAGATGCTCGAGACCGCCGAACAGCGCCTGCGCGACATCGAGCTGCTGTGCGCGCGCCGGGACGAGGTGACCCGTGCGGCACAGACGATCGATGGACACACTGCGGAACTGGCCACGCTGCCTGAGCAGGCCGCGTCTGAGACGGAGGACGAGCGTGCCGAACGTGCCGACATGGCTGCAGCTCGGACGCGAGTCCAGAACGAGCTCAGCCGCATTGCCGTGGTGCGCGACGAGGCACTGACCCGCACCGCCGAACAGGTCGCTCTGCTTCCCCCGCCGCTGGATGCTGCAGGGCTGAACACAGCGAGGCAGGAGGTCGAGGCTGCGACGCAGGCCGCGGCAGCAGCGGAGGCCGCCGAGTCTCGCGCCCGGCAGCGTGACGAGCGCGCGAAGGCGCTGGGCGAACAACTGACTGACATCGCGGCCAAGGAAGGGGCGGCGATCCGTGCCGCCAAGCGTGTCGAGGATGAGCTGGCCACCTGGTCGCTGCTCGCCAAGTGCCTCAGCAACGAGGGAGTGATCGCGCTGGACATCGACGATGCGGGGCCGACGTTCTCCGCGCTGGCGAACGAACTGCTGTTGGCCTGCTACGGGCCGCGATTCACGCTGCAGGTGATCACGCAGTCGACCAACGGGAAGGGCGAGCTTCGCGAGGACTTCGACATCATCGTGCACGACGGGTCGCGAGACGAGTCGAAGAGCTTGAAGCTGGTCAGCGGTGGCGAGCGGGTATGGATCAACGAGTGCCTAACGCGGGCGATCGCGCTCTACTTGTCTGGCAACACCGGGCGCCGGATCGGCACGCTGTTCAGCGA
Organism: uncultured Piscinibacter sp.; assembly: GCF_937952055.1. Classification (GTDB taxonomy): domain Bacteria; phylum Pseudomonadota; class Gammaproteobacteria; order Burkholderiales; family Burkholderiaceae_C; genus Piscinibacter. The sequence continues at coordinate 110,432 of NZ_CALFYO010000002.1, read as the reverse complement.
CGAGGCGGACGGGCCGCTAGACCCGGAGCACAAGCGCATGTTCATGGCCATGAAACGCGAGGTGCTGCGCCTCGGCGGCTACGCGTGCGAGTTCTTCGTGAGCCAGACCCCGGAGCTGACCGGAATGGCCGATCGAATCATCGACCTGGAAAGCATGGCCCCGCAGGGTTCGGAGGCGATCGCTAGACTGTGTGCCCTGTGAACGTCGCGTAGTCGCAGCGAAGCTGCCTTTCGCTTGGTCCCATCGATCGGCGCTGGACGGCCATCAGCGGCCGGTCACCTCGGTCTCCCAGTTCGGCCGCCGGCGAGGCCTTGGAAGGCTGCTTTCGGGCATCGCGTCTGCTCTTCTGGGGTCGGGTCGACTCGGCCAAAAGCGGAGTTCAGCGAACGCACGCTTTCGGCAGGCCTACAGCCAAAGCGGCGGCGTCAAATGACTCGCGGCTAGTATTCATCCGGGCTGAGTCACCTTCTGTCGTGTGGCATGTTGTCGCCAGGTCGCCGGTGGAAGACCAAGGTGCTTCTTGAATGCCCTGTTGAACGCGGCAGGGCTTTCGTAGCCCACTTCCTGGGCGATCCTCTCCACAGGATCCTGAGTTGAACTTAGGCGGCGACAAGCGATGTTCATCCGCCAGCGGGCCAGGTAGCCCATGGGACTGGTTCCCACCGACTCGCTGAACCGAGCGGCAAATCGGGATGGCGAGATAGCGACCTCAGCAGCCATGCGGTCGACAGTCCAGCTCTCACCGGGCCTGGCATGTATGCCCGCCAGAACCCGGCCAACAACCGGGTCTCGGATGCCGCGGAACCAACCATGCTCGCCGCCCTGCGAGGACTCCGTGTGGGCGCGAAGCGCCTCGGCACACAAGACCTCCAACAGTCGCTCGATCACGTAAGCGCTCCCGCCGGTTGGCCGGTCCAGTTCGTGGTGCAGCAGTCGTGCAACACCGGAGAAGTTGTGCAGTTCCCCCGAGCGTGTCAGCGAGGTCATCACCACCGAGGGCAATGCTTCGATGAGTGGGTTGAACTGGGCGTTGTGAAGCAAGAACACCCCGCAAGTCAGCGCCGCGTCTGCCGAGCGGCCCGTGGCCTCGGGTTGGCGGGTGTTCGTTGCACCCCACAGCAGATCGGCGATCCGCATGGGCATGGATCGCTCGCCGATGCCGATCTGGTGAGCCTCGCCACCGAAGCAGATGGCCATTTCGCCAGCCGACAGCGAGACGCGCTCTTCGCCCCCAGTGGTCACGTCGCAGCGACCGTACTCGACCATGTGGAAGGCAACAGCGCGCGTACGGGGCGGCAGCCCCAGGACCTTGCACAGCTCCGTGGACGAGGGGACGGTGACCGCCCAAGGCGCGACGTACCGCTCTCTCAACAGCAAGCTGCCGGCGATGCTCAACGCCCTGAGGGCATCGTCAAATGCGCCACTTACTGCAGCGCTCGCAGTAGCTTTGGCAAACGAAACGGTTGATTCAGTCATTGAGACAACTGGTTGCGGTGCATAACCTGCGAATCCATCTTAACCACCGCTTCGCACCATGTCCATTACCGCTTCGGTCCTGACCATGATCGGCCTCGACACACTGATGATCGTTTTCTCGCTATGGGTCGTGTCGCTGCGAACCTCGCTCGGACGAATGCTTCCAGCGTTGCTCGCGGCATTCGCCGCCTGGCTGACGATCCTCCACCTGGGGCTGTCGACACGAAGCCTCTTCCCACAAGACATCTCGGGCTTGGCGTTCCTCATGGTCATCTTCGCCGGGGTCGGTCTTGTTGGGCTCTTGCTCCTGGCGATCAAACCTGTCCGCGCACTCGTCAATGGGTTGGGCAACGACCAGCTCCTCCTGCTGCAAGGCGTGCGCGTGTTTTTCGGAGCTGGCTTCCTGGTCCAGGCATCGACGGGCGACCTTCCCCAGGCGTTCGGCATCATCGACGGCATCACGCACATCAGTGCCGGGTTCTTCGGCCTCATCGGTGCCTACGCGGTGGCCGCAGGCGCTGACGGCGCGCGCCGTGCGTGGTTCGCCAACCTCTTCGGCCTGGCCGACATCCTCGTCGTCGCCTCGACCTTGGCGCTGGTGCTGCTGCCTCAAATCGGGCCTCACCACCCCATGATGTACGCGGTGTTCCTTCCTGCGCCGCTGTGGCTCTGGTTCCATCTCTTCTCGATCGCCAAGCTGCGTCGCGCCCAGGCGTCTGCGCTGCAACCGATGACTGCTTGACGCGGGCTGAAGGAACGGAGATCCGTGGAGCCGGATCCGTGGGCGTGCGAGACAACCAAGTTGGCAGCTACTTCGATGCCGTGTACTACCCGATGCGAGAGAAGTACGGGCGCTGGCACGGCTTCAACCAGATGTTCGTTCTGAACATCGTGCGTGACGTGATTGGCGAAGCACTCGGCTTCTAAGCCGCAGCCAGCGGGTCGCTGTTTGAGCGCGGCGAACAGGCTGTTTGGCTTTCGAGAACACGCAAATTCAGAGCTTGATGTTTGACTGAATCGCCGTCAGGGCGGGGCCGATAGTGCAACAGCCACCCCTTGCGGTGGCTTCCACAAGATTGCTGTCAACCATCAAGGAGTCTTTGTATGACCTCGAGCCTGATTCGTGTGTTCTGGGTGGAGCGAAGAACCACCTCGTGGTCATGCCCGACGCCGACATGGAGTCAGCAATCGACGGTCTGATGGGCGCCGCGTTCGGCTCGGCTGGGGAGCGATGCATGGCCGTGAGCGTGGCAGTGCTCGTCGGAGCGACCGGGGATCGGCTCGTCCCGGCACTGGCGGATCGGATCCGAGCTTTGCGACTGGGTCCCGGCGGCGTTGCGGGTACCGAGATGGGACCCCTGATCACGGCCGACGCGAGGCGACGGATCTCCAACTGCATCTCAAGCGGCATTCAAGAAGGCGCCATGTGCGTCGTGGACGGAAGAACCCACGTGATGTCTGGGTGTGGCCGTGGGCACTACCTGGGGGGAACGCTCTTCGATCGCGTGACACCTGAGATGACGATCTATCAAGAAGAGATCTTCGGGCCGGTGCTGTGCTGTGTGCGGGTCTCCACCCTGGATGAAGCCATCGGCCTGATCAACAGGAACGAATTCGGCAACGGAGCGGTTTGCTTCACTCGGGACGGGGCCACGGCTCAACGCTTCTCCGATGAGGTGGAGGCCGGGATGGTCGGCATCAACGTTCCTGTGCCCGTCCCGATGGCATGGACGAGTTTTGGCGGCTGGAAGAGCTCCCTCTTCGGTGATATGCACATCTACGGTGAGGAAGGGCTGCGCTTCTACACCAAGCAAAAGAGCGTCATGCAGCGTTGGCCGACCGGCACCTCGTCGGCGCAGTTCGCGATGCCGACCTTCGGTTGACCGTGGACGGCCCCCGCAACGCAATGGCAACCCGGACGGAAGCCAACCACCTGCAGGCCCGGAGGCAACATGACTTCTGAGGACGATCCCTCACCGTACCTCGGCGAAAGTGGCCGCAGGGACTTGCTCATCAGGGGCAGTCGATCGCTGGCTGCACTCGCGGCCGGAGGTCTGCTCGGCGGAAGGGCAACACTGGCAACCCCTCTCTCACCATCGGAGACGGCACCCCGCGTCGAGCGGCTGACCATCACGGTGGTCACCGACTCGTACCACCACGCGTTCGAGCGTCCGCTGGACCCGTGGTTCCCTCACCGTTGGCAGGACCGGTTTCATGGTCTCGCCCAAGCGGGACGAACCACTTAGGACGCTCCAGAACGAGTGGGGGCTCTCATTGCATGCGGAGTCAGCTCGAGGACCGGAAACCCGACGGGTGCTTCTGGACTTCGGGTACACGCCTGGCACGCTGCTGAACAACTTGTCGGTGCTTCGAATCGACCCAAGCCGACTGGACGCAATGGCTCTCAGCCATGGCCACGTCGACCACTTCGGTGGAATGGCTGGGTTCCTGGCGGCCTTCAGGGAGCGCCTGCGGCCGCGGCTTCCTCTGTACCTCGGTGGTGAAGAGTGCTTCTGCGAGCGCGATCTCGTCATCCCTGGCAACGCGGGCTACTTCGGCGCGATGGACCGCCAAGCCATCAGAGACGCAGGCCTGAATGTCACCTTTGCCCCGAATCCAAGCTTGGTGGCGGACCATGGGATCACCACCGGGCAGATACGGCTCGACTCGTTCGAGAAGGTGCTGTCATCAGTTCGGAGTTCTCTGCACACTCGTTGCGCTCCTTTTTCGTCACCGAAGCGGGGCGGCAAGGCGTACCACTCGGTGAGACCATGGCTTTGACAGGACACCGAACCACAGCATCGCTGGTGGGGTACTTCAGGCAGCAGGGTCTGAACTCGTTCGCAGCGAGGTTGATGGACGAGTGAGAGCCCGTGCAGGCTGCTCAAGTCGCCGAAGACCGGTGCACGCGGCTGACAAAGGCACGCCAGCGTCGGAGCACTCAGCTGTAGGAGCCCGACTGCATTCGCATGACCAACGTCTCGACGACCGCCCTGCCTTCTGCAGTTCCCATAAGCTCGGCTGGGCACGCACCGCCAAGCGCCGGAACCGGCTCATTGATCCACTGCCGAGTCCACGCGAGTGCATCGAACCCTGCAGGGTCGCCGCTTTCGTCGACGACGCGTTGCACGAGAGCGGCAAGAGCGGACACGTACTGAAGCTCGTCTGCACCCATGCCGCTACTTTAGGGCGGTTCAGACAGTGTTGCTTGCGTGGCTTCGCGAGGCGCTCAGCCGGTGCGGAGCCGCCGATGCGACCACTGCTGGCGTACTCATCCCGCCGCTCCGATCATTTGCCGCCGCGCCGTCCACAGCTTGCCCAGCGCGACCCGCGTGACGATCCGAGCCGTGTTCTTCACGAGCCCTCGGTGGCGCATCTTGACCCTGGGCACCGGGCCGCATGGCGGCCGGGCCCTGCACCGCGGGGCAGGCCGCCATGCGGACTAAGCCTGGGCAAGATGACTCCGTGCACACTTCTCGACGCCCGTCGCCACCGCACGGCAAATGTCGCTGCGACCGACGGCTGACGTCGAAGGCTCGGGGCGCTCGGCGCGCCGGCGATGTTCACTTGCGCACGAGGGCCGACAGCACCGCGCCGACGATGAGCAGTCCGGCGACAGTGGTGAACACGAGCGACCAGTTGCGGTCGCTGTAGTTCAGGATGCCACCGATCAGAATGCCCTGGAAGCCCGCCCCGAGGTAGTTGAAGAAGTTCAGGGTGCCGACCGCGGTTCCCGGCAGCGTGCGGCCGCCGAAGTCGATGGCGAGCGTCCACATGGTGCCAAGCACGCCCAGGACGAAGAACCCGGCGAGGAAGAGCAGGACCATCGCCCAGCCCAATCCCATCACCTTGAGCGGCACTGCGGCGATGACGCCGAGGACGGTGACCGCGCCCGCGATGTAGGTCAGGATCATCGGGTAGCGCTTCGCATGGAACACCTTGTCCGAGATCCAGCCCGCCACCAGCGGACCGAGCAGCATCCCGACGGGCAGGGCGACCGTCATGATCGGGATGTCCTTGATCTTGATGCCCGCGGTCTCGGCGAAGAACAGCGGCACCCAGGTGAGCAGTCCGAACCGGGCGATGTACACGGTGAATGAGGCGAGGCAGGCCAGGACGAATCGCCAGTTCCGCAGGAGCGTCAGCCAGGCGCGGACACCCTTGACCTCTTCAGCGCTGAGCGCCTCGGCCTGTGCGGAATCGCTGTCGTCCTTCTCCTCGACGTAGGCGGGGAAGCCCGCCTGCTGCGGCGTATCGCGGACCAGGGCGTACAGGAGCAGCGTGGAGGGCAGGACGAACACGAGGAGCGGCCAGATGAAGGCTTCGCGCCATCCGAAGTGGGCCGCCGTGTAGCCGACGACCAGCCAGGCGATGACGGTCGAGGAACTGAACGAGGTCACGAACACGCCGTTGGCGAAACCCCGCCTCGCGCGGGGAAACCACTGCGCGATAAGGCGCGTCGTCGGCGCCGAGGCCAGGCCCTGGGCCAGTCCGTTGAGTCCCATGAACCCGACGAAGCCGGTGAAGGCGCTCTGCACGCCCATGCAGATGTTGAACAGCGTTGTTCCGATGCCCCCGGACAGCTGAAGCCGCCGCGATCCCACAACATCGCTCGCCCGGCCCGCACCGAAGGTCGAGACGGCGTAGGTCCAGAACAGCACTGCTTCGACCATGCCAATCTGAAGCGGCGTGATCTTCAGTTCCTGGGTGATCCAGGGAAGGCAGATGCCCCAGTTCAGCCGGCCGAGGTAGTAGAAGCTGTACCAGACGGCCACTGGAATGAGGATCCGCCAGAGGCGGAACCGCGCGAATGCCTCCTGCTGCGCGGGAGGCATTCCGGCCCGCTCGAGCTCGGGATAGCGGGACGGGGGACGGGCGTGAACACTCCTGTCCGACATGACATGGGACATGACTCGATCCTTCGGTGGGTGTGCCGCCGCGCCGACGGCTGCAGCGGCTCGGGAGGCGTCGGCGCCGCTAGGCGGCTTGCGTTGTCAGCAGATCGGCGAATCTGGTGGCGGGGCTCGTCGCAGGCGAGTCCGCCGGCATGACGATCTGCAGGTCCTTGGTGATCGGGACATCGGACACACGCAGCGCATGCAGGGTGCCGGCGGCAACCTCGTCCGCCACCGCCGCGGCGAAGACGACGGAGATGCCCAGTCCCGCCCTCACCGCGGACTTCACGCCCTCGGTGCTAGCCATCGTGTACGAGACCTGCAGTTCCTTCTCGGATGCGCCGAATAGGCGGCGCAGCAGTCGCCCGGTGCCGGTCCCGGCCTCTCCGCCGATCATTGGCGTGGCCAAGAGCTGCTTGCGGGTGACGGCCGATCTGCCGGCCCATGGATGGTCCGGCGCGGTGATCACCACCAGTTCCTCCCGCCGCCAGGTACGGGCGCTGAATCCGGGACGCCCGTCCCACCACTCCATCACGGCCACGTCGACCTCGCCGGATTCGAGGGAGCGGGCCAGCTCGGGATTGCTGGCGATGGTCACATCGAAGCTGTTAGTGCCGTGGCCAGCGTCGAGGAAGCGCCTGAGGAACGGCGGCAGCAGGTAGGTCCCGACGTTCCCGCTCGCACCGATGGAGACCCGGGGCCTGAGCATGGACTCTTCGGCGACCGCGGCCAGGCGAGTGATGGCCCTGGCGTGCCGCAGGAGTCTGTTGCCGGCGGCGGTGGGCTCGCACCGGACCCTGTTGCGGCTGATGAGGGCTACGCCGAAATGCGCCTCCAGACTGCGCAGGCTCTGCGAGACAGTCGGTTGGGAGACGCCGAGCCGCTCGGCGGCGGCCTGGAACGTTCCCGTCTCGACGACGGCGACATAGGCCGAAAGCTGTGTGAGGCTAAGCATTGCGTTCGATCCCCGCGGAGGCCGCGACCGCGGCCGCATTGAGCGCGCCCTGGGGCGTCTGCCCGTCGAAGAACGCGATGACGTTCTCCACCGCCTGCATCGCCATCTCCTCGCGCACACGGGTGACCGCGGACCCGATGTGCGGCGTGAGCAGCGTATGGCTCCAGTTCTCGATGAGCCCGTGATGAACTTCTTTCGGCCGGTCCGGGATGGCCCAGTCCTCGAACTCGAACACGTCGGCCGTATAGAAACCCAGGTGGCCGGAAGCGAGCGCATCGGCCACCGCCGCCTCGTCGACGAGGGAGCCGCGTGCGAAGTTGACGAGGATTGCCCCCGGCTTCATCGCTGCCAGGCGCTCCTTGTTGATGATGTGATGCGTCTGCGGTGTCAGCGAGACGGCGACGATCACGAAGTCGCTCTCCTGGAGCAGGTCCTCGAGCGTTGCATGCGAGACCTTCAGGCGGTCCTCCAGTTCGCGCGGCTTGCGATTGCGATCGGCGTACCTGACCGTGCAGCGGAACGGGACGAGCCGCTCGGCGATCGCACTGCCGACCGCACCGAGACCGATGATGCCGACCGTGCTGCCTTCGAGGCCGGTTCCGTAGAAGCGCGGCCGCCAGCCCTTGAATTCGCCGCGCCGGATGTAGCTGTCACCGGCCAGGACGTTACGGCCCGCGGCGATCATCAGGCCGATCGCCAGCTCTGCGCCGGGGACAGTCAGCAGGTCCGGAAGGATCGACACCAGCACGCCATGCCGGCTGCACGCTTCGATGTCGAAGTTGTCGAAGCCCTTCAGGCAGCACGACACCATCTTCAGCTTCCGGGCCCGCGCCAGGACCGACTCGCCGATCATGTCGGGCATGAAGGTGACGACGGCGTCCGAGCGCTCCAGGTTCTCAAGCAGCACATGCTCTGGCCAGGGTTCCCGGTCCTTGTTGGCGATGACGTCGCAGCGGGTGGACAGCCGGTCCAGCGCTGCCTGGTGCACCCAGTTCGTGACGGTGACTACGGGCTTCACGCGATCTCCTCGTTTGGTGATGATCATGCGGAGACGTCCGCACTTCAGTGCATAGACTAGACCTATTTACTGAACACAGTATAGGTAAATACCATAGTCGGCGCCTGGGTCCGTTCTGCAGCGCTCGCATCGCATGGGCCTGTGAGGGGGCCTGGGGCAATCCCCGCGGCGGGCCGCCGCAGTTCAGCGCGTCGCCAAGACCTCGTTGAAGCGGAGTTCAAGATGGATCACGTTGGCATCACCGTCGCGACGGAAGCGCCGGAATCCGAACTTGGACGTCAGGAAGAGCATCGGAAGGTTGTCTGCGAGCGTCATGCCGACGAGCATCCGGATGCCGATCAGGGCCGCACCGCGGATGACGACACTCATCAACGCCTCGCCGAGACCCTGTCGACGGATGTCGTCGCCGACGACGATCGCGAATTCGCCTTCATCGGGCCGCGACCGGTTGCGGATGCATCGCGTGTCGGCTAGCCGAACGTTCGACCGCAGCGCTGTCCCGGTGTCGGCCGAGGGGCTGCCAGCTAAGCGCCCGAGTCCGCGGACGGCACCATCGGTGCGCCCAGGCCAGCGTGGTGCGGCGTCACATTCAGCGCCTTGGGCGCAAATTCGGCGACGACGTCCACGAAGGCGCGAAGCAGCGGCGTCACGCTGCGGTGCGACGGGTACAGCGCGCGCAGCCTCGCGGCCGCTGCCTGATCATCGGGCCATGAAACTTGGACGACTCCCGGTGGCCACGAACGTCAGCTTCCTGGAAACGAAGCGAGCGGCGCCAAGGCCCCGCGTGCCCGACAGCTTCCGGCAGCGTCGAATGACGGCAGTGGGTCGTGGGGCGCCGGCCAGCGGCCAGCCGCGAGCGGCGCCGATGCGATCGACAGGCGACCTTGGGCATCCGCTGTCCGCTGTCGGCCGCATCGACGTCGCACGCAATGTCCAGGCGAACTCTCGCGGCCGGCCATCAGCCGTCATTTGCTTCCGCCAGGAAGTCACAGCGCTGAGGGATCTGTGGTGCTCGCCTCACGACGAACCCTTGATTGGAAACTCGCAGTCGCGCTGCACTCCAGAAGTTGGTTGACGACGTGCCTGATCACGCGCGGTGCGCCAAGATAGTCAGCAGCGTCAGTACGCACATGGTCGCGTTGCAGGCATTCACTGCGAAGGCGCGATTGGCGCGTCGCTCGTTGTGCTCATACAGCCAGGCCGCCATCGTGGCGTTTGCGCCGGCCCAGGTCAGCCAGGTCCACGCCGAATGCTGGCTTGAATCACCAGAGGCCGCGATGGCCCAGATCGTGGGCAGATAGGCCAGCACACGCACAGTATTGAAGAACGTGAAGGCCCACGTGAGCACCGCCAGATAAGCGCCTCTCGGCGCAGTGCCGGCAGGCGCATGCAAGGATTCCGAGGTCGGTCGCATGATCGACACTGGGCCGCAGGTCGTCGTCATGGGTCATTCGGGTCTGATCTGCGCGCGCTGCACGATCGCCCGCCACAGCGGGATCTCCTCGCGAATCGTCGCGGTCATCGCTTCCGGCGTGCCGGGCGTGACGAGTCTTCCAAGGCTCTCCGACGCGCCGCGAAACTCCGGCGATTCCACCGCGCGCCGCAGCTCCTGGTTGAGCCGGCCCACGACCGCGGCAGGCGTTCCTCTCGGCGCGACAAAGCCCAGCCAGACCGTGCCAATGCCAGCGACGCCGAGTTCTTCGAAAGTCGGCACGTCGGGCAGCACGCCAAGCCGCTGCGTGCCGGACACGGCCAACGGTTTCAGCTTGCCGCTGCGGATGTGCGGGATCTGTGGCGACACGCCGTCCATAAGAAGGTCGATTTCGCCGCTGAGGCCTGCGACGATCGCGGCAGTGCCCTTGTAGGGAATGTGTTCCATCGCGGCACCTGCGGCGAGCTTCAGCTGTTCCATGAACAGATGCCCGGGCGAGCCGTTGCCGGCCGAGCCGTAGCGCAGCTGCCCGGGGCGTGTCTTGGCCATAGCGAGCAGTTCGCCGAGCGACGACACGGGCGATGCGGCGCTCGCCGACAACAGCTGCGGTCCGCGCCAGAAGATGCCGATGTGCGCGAAGTCCTGCAACGGGTCGTGCGGCATCGGTGCGATCAGGCTCGGATTCACGCTCATCTGCGAGAACGCAACCATGGCGATCGTGTGCCCGTCCGCCAAGCTGCTCTTCAGGCCTTCGAGAGCCAAGATGCCGTTCGCGCCGGGTCGGTTCTCAACGATGACCGCCTGCCCCATTGAGCTGCCAAGCACTTGCGCGACCTGGCGCAGCACACCGTCGGGCGACGAGCCGGCCGCCACCCCCGTGAGCACCTTGATGGGTCGCACTGGATACGACTGGGCCCGTGCCAGTGCCGGGGAGAAGGTCATGGCGGCGGCAGGAGCGAACAGGAGGATCGAACGACGCAGGCGATTCATGGCAACTCGATGAGGTTGTAGCGGAGTGGTGCTACGTTAGTCATGACGAGGCGCGCACGCCAGCTAGGGCGCGGCACAATGAACGTGAAAAAAACTCATGTCTGCGCAACTGCAAGGGAAGCGCCATAGGAGAGCGAGTCGATGGAGAACCTGCGTAGCATCGGTGTCTTCGTTCGGGCGGCTGAACTCCAGAGCTTTGCCGCCGCTGCTGCGGTGCTCGGCCTGACGCCGTCCGCAGTAAGCAAGGCGATCGCGACCTTGGAGCGATCGCTCGGTGTGCGCCTGCTGACACGCACTGCTCGTGGCGTGTCGCTGACCGAGGAAGGTGCGCGCTTTCATGCCCGCTGCCGCACGATCGTCGCCGAGCTACAAGCCGCCGAGCGAGAGCTGACCGGGATGCGCAGCCTGGCCCGGGGCCGGCTGCGCGTGGCGCTGCACAGCAGCCCGGCGCACTCCCACATCGTGCCCAATCTGCCGGCGTTTCTCCACCGATACCCGGGACTCGAACTTGACGTCAGCATCGTCACGGGCGCGGTCAGCCTGGAAGCCAAGAACTTCGACGTCGCGGTCTTCCTGGGTGACCCGCCGGACTCAAACCTGGTGGCGCATCGGATCGCCGAGCGTCGCTTCAGAACTGTCGCTGCGCGAAGCTACCTGGATCGCCACGGCACGCCACAGGAGCCGCGGGACCTGGAACGGCACAACTGCTTGGTGCACGTGCTGCCCACGGGGCGCGCCCAGAACATCTGGAGCTACCAGAAGGGCGCCCGCCTTGTCGATGTCAAAGTGCATGGCAATCTGAGCATCGACGACGGTTCACGCATGCGCGAAATGGCGTTGGCCGGGCTCGGCATCGCGCGGCTGCCGAGCAACAACGTGGATCCATTGCTGGCGACGAACGACGATCTCGTGTGGCTGCTGGCCGATTGGGACAGCGAAGCACCGCCGGTTCATCTGATGTATGCCCGCGGCCGCGGTACTGCACCGAAGGTGCGCGCCTTCACCGATTTCGTGACGTCGCTGTTCAAAGACGCCGAGGCGGGGCTGTACTCGGCGGGACGCGGGCAACCTCGGTCGAACTGGCCGATGTGGAGAGCCTGAGGTCTCGCCGGCTGTAGCGCATGCGCGGAGCTTCATCATCTAACCGACCGGCGGCTTAGGGTCGTGCACGGCCGGCCGCCTCGGCGGCACGGGTGTCTGGTCGTTGGTGGACAGCGGGTCTCGGCGCCTGACGCGGAGTGCATAGGTGCACAGCTTCTGCAACGCGCCAGCAGGGCCTCTCTGGATCCTCCATGGCTAGGGGCTCAAGAGAGGCCCCTGAGCTACAGCTCAGGGGCGAGGGAATCGGACTCAGCTCACCGGCAGACCGCCGACGGCTGCCAGTTGCCAGCCGCGCAGGTCGGGGAACCTGTCGGCGAAGTCGAAGATCAAGTTGCGCCGCTCGTTGGACAGTGCCACTCGCGCGAACCATTCGCCATACCGCTGCTCGCGCTCGATCGGGAGATCTAACTCCGTCGCGTGGACCGCGAGCGGGTGCGCCTCGGCTACGCGAATGGACGGGTACCAGGAGCCGCACGCCGGCTGCGCGCCGTCTTCGATGAGGCGGCGAATCCGCCGGACGTACGCTTCCGGTGAGCAGTCCCGCGAGCCCGGCTTCAGGGAGCCACCCTCGCAGGCGCCGGCGAAGTAGACGGCCTGCTTGAGCACCTGCTCCGCGCTGCCGAGCATGCAGACCTCCCAACTCCTTGCGCGCTTGCCCGTCACGGCATCGCGGAGGTTGTTGTCGCCCCCTTCGATCGCAACGACGAAGCGGTCGACGCCGCCTGTGTCTGGACCAGCGTTCAGCTTCCAACTGGCCCATTGGTATTCGATGCGGTAGGACATGTCAGGTCTCCGCGATTGCGAACAGCGAGGCCTGCCCGGGCCGGCCGGCGGTGGTCTTGCGCAGCTCGATGCAGGCGCGCCATGCCGCAGGCTCACGCCTGAGCACGGCGCAGATCATCGAAGCGCCGTAGTAGGCGTCACGAGCCGCACCTGGCCTGGCCAGGTCGAGCTCAAGGGTGAAGGCCCCATCGTCCGTCAGGTCCATCTGCTTGGCGTACCTGGCCTGAAAGGCGGCGAAGGTCCCGAACGGGCAACAGGTCCACGAGGACTTCGCGCTGGCCATGGCAGCCAGCGGTGCCTGCAGAACTGCGACGACCCGGATGCCATGCTCCTCCGCGGCGGACTCCGCTGAGACCGAGGCCGCGATGGCGTCGCGCCAGAGCCCGAGGTAGCGCTCGGGCTTCGTCGGTTGGCCTCCGACCAGCAGTGTCTGATCGACCGTGCGTTGGGCGCGGTCGCTGCAAAGCGCAGAGAACACCTCGTACTGAGCCATGTAGTTGATGCCCTGCGGGTCGGGACGCAACAGTGACGGCGTCTTCACGCCCTCCACCAGATCCAGTGCGATCGGCAGATAGGACCGAGCACCGTAGAAGGTGGCGTCGTCGGGCAAGTGGATGACCAGCCGGCCGACTTCGTCGACGGCCGGAGTGGTGTGGGGATTCATCTGGTTCTCCTTGAAGAAGAGAAGAGGGCGCTGCCGCGTGCGGCGAGCGCCCTCTCAGGGATGGTTGACTGGCCGACTCAGTGGCCAGCAGGGGGACGCTTCACAGCGGATGGCTCGCCAGCATCTCGGAGAAGCTGGCGTTCGGTGGCAGGTTCGGCGGCGTCAGGGTGCCGAACTGCGGCGGCACCTCTTCGGGCTGTAGGCGCTGCTCTCGCACCGCCACGTCGTATGCCCGCTTGCGCTCGTACCAGGCGAGTTCGTACCGGGCGATCGAGTCCCACGAAGCCGGCGCCGAGCGCTCGACCTCGAAGGCGAACTCGACCGCCTCGTTGTTGGCGTCGTCGTACCGGATCGAGACCTCGCGGTAGTTGCCGAAGTCGTGCGGATGGGTGCGGCCGACGTAGGCCACCGGCAGGCCCTCCGGGACCGGGAACAGCCGATACAGCATGCGCCGGAAGACCTCGCACTCGCGCAGCGAGGCCTCGGTGTAGTCGGGACTTCCCACCTGGGCGCAGTTCTCCTCGCCCGGGACCGGGCCGATTTCGATGTATTGCATGAAGATGCTCCGAAGGCGGCGCGCCATTGCGGCGCGCCGTGTGAAGTGGATGGGGTGTGGGCCGGGCCGGCCGCACCCTCAGTCGAGGGCGAACGCCGCGCGGGCCTCGTCATCGGTGAGAAAGATGTCGCGCTCGCAGTCGTAGTACGCGTGCTCGCCCTTGGTGGTGTTCCACATGAAGAGCAGCGTCCGACCTGTGCGTGTTCTCGTCGGCCGCTCGGTGCCGCCGCAGGCAGGAACCCAGTGGTCGCCCACGCTGTCGGTGAGCTCGGTCACAGCAGTCCACGCTCAGCCATCGAGGTCAGAGAACTGCCGTTGGCTGCGACGATGATGTGGTCGATGACCCGCACGTCGATCAGCGACAGCGCCTGGCGCAGGGCGCTCGTGAGCGCCTCGTCGGCCCGGCTCGGCTCCGTCTGCGACGACGGATGCACGTGGCTCAGGCACACGGCCGCGGCGTTGAAGTGCAGCGCGCGCTTGACCACTTCCCGCGGATAGACCGAGGTCTGCGTCAGCGTGCCGGCGAACAGTTCTTCGACTTCGATGACGCGATGGTTCGCGTCGAGGAAGACCACGACGAAGGTCTCGCGCTCCGCGCCGGCGAAGTACACCCGCAGGAAGTCCTTCATGACCGTGGGTGAGTCGATCAGCGAGCGACCCCGGATCGCCTCGGCTGCGATGCGCGTGAGCAGTTCGTGAGCCGCTGCGAGCACGTGCCGCAGTCGCCCGTCGCGCGCGGTGGCGGGCACCGGGAGGTAGGCCACGACGGCGTTGTCGGAGCAGACGAGCGGCTGTGCTGCTTCGCTGGACGGATTCAGCAGGATCGCTTCGAGTTGATCGCGATCCAGGAGGGTGAGATTCATGGTGTGGACCTCTTGATGGAAGAGGGAACACCGGCCCCCCGAGGGACAGTGATCCCTCGGGGGTTGAATGCGGCCTGGGCCGCGGGCGTGGTCAGGGTTCGCGCAGGCGGGCGCCCGTGCCGAAGTCGATGCCGCTGATGCGGTCGTGGGTGTGGTTGTCCAGCGCGCGCACCGTGAGCGAGTGCGCGGACGTGATCGAGACGACCTCGCAGGTTCCGAGGCGGCGCGTGGCCACCAGGTCACCGCGACCCAAGGCGCCTTCGCGCTTGAGCCGGACGAGGCGAGTCACACCGGGAGGGAACCAGGGAGCCTCCGCAGGGAGGGCCGGAGTGGATGACATGGTGCGCTCCGTTTGGTGAGGGCACCAGCCACCGGGCTGTTGCCCGGTTGGGGTGGATGGCACTGCCCGAAGGCAGCGCACGGGATTCTTGTGCGGGTCACGACCGCAAACGCCATCGCTTGCGCGATGGGCACCTCCTCGCGATGAGGACCGGCCGATGGCCGGACAAGGTGCGAACAGTATGGCCATCGCGCGAGTGGCCTGCAACGGCTCGATTTCAGCGGCGCAGGTTCATTGGGCAGCTTTCGACCTTGAAGTGCGGGCCGCGCGCGAAAACATGCCTGCATCGGACCGGCTCGACCCGCCGCGAACGGCATCGAAGACGGATCGAAGGGGGCCGAGGTAGAGCGACCGACAGGCGGCCGGGCTCGATACGGCATCCGACGCGGCGAGGCCGCGGCGGGCGCCCGCTTGCGGAGGCACAGGCGCAAGCCGGTCGAGCGCAGAGCCTGGGGCGCAACCCTTGAGCGACGCCGAGGCCGCGGGAACATGGCTTCACGCTTCGAAGGAAGCGCACTCAGACAGAAGGAGTCGAAATGAACGACGCAACGACGCTGGACCGGCCGGTGCAGCCCACCCTTCAGGTGCGGCAGGTCGTGCCGGGCCAGAACTACCGGGAGCACTACGACGCGAAGGCCCTTGCCGATCTGCGCGAGCAGGTGAAGGCGGCCGGTGGCATCAAGAGTCCGATCATGGTGCGACCGCATCCCAGCCGTGACGGGGTGTGGGAGATCGTCTACGGCCATCGCCGCTGGATGGTCGCCGGCGAGCAGTATGGCGACGCCTACGACATGCCGGTCACCATCGAGGACCTGAGCGACGCCGAGGCGCGGGCGCTCGGCATCATCGAGAACAGGGGGCGCGACAACCCGAGCGCCATCGAGGAAGCCAAGGGGGCCGCCGATCTGCTGCGGTTCAACGCTGGCGACAAGGAGAGGACCGCCAACCAGCTCGGCTGGAAGCCGCGCGAACTGGACAACCGGCTGCTGCTGCTGAACTGCGCGCCGGAGGTCCAGAAGGCCGTCATCGAGCGTCACCCGCACATCAGCATCGGACACGCGGAACTGCTGGCCGGCCTGCCACAGGACCGCCAGGTCAAGGTGCTGGCCGGCATCCTGCAGCACAAGGTGCCGGTCGAGGTATTGAAGAAGCAACTCGGCCAGTACGCGAAGCGGCTGTCCGAGGCCATCTTCGACACGGCGCAGTGCCTGGGCTGTTCGCACAACTCGGCGCAGCAGGCCGCCCTGTTCGATGCCTCCATCGGTGAGGGCTACTGCCAGCACCCGACCCACTACGACGAACTCACGATGGCGGCGCTGGCGGCGCGAGCCGAGCCGCTGCGCGAACGCTTCCAGGTGATCCGGTTCATCAAGCCGGAAGATGGCTTCGTGCCCCTCGCAGTGGCGGCGGATGGCCCCCTGGGCGTGGGCGCAGAGCAGATGGAGGCCTGCAAGGGCTGCGCGAACTTCGGGTGCAGCGTGTCGGCCATCCCGGGCCACTACGGCGAGGTCGCCGAGTCGCTGTGCTTCGATGCCGCGTGCAACAGCACCAAGGTGGCCGCCCGGCGCAAGGCCGAGCGGGCAGCGAGCAAGCCGACCGGGCCGTCGAAGGACGCGGCCGGGGCTGGCGACAGCAAGACCAAGGGCGCCGCGCCAGCGGTCTCGCCCGCCGAGAGTGCCAAGCCGCGCAACACGGTGCCGGCCAAGGTGGTGGCGCACCGCATCGAGTTCTGGCGCAAGACGGTGGCGAACCAACTGATGGTGCAGGGCGAGCGCAACCACCGCGCACTGACGGCCCTGGTGCTGGCCCGTGAAACGCGAGCCATCCATGCGGATCGGTATGCAGACGTGGCGGTGAAGCTGGCCGGCATCAAGAAGCCGAACCTGGGTGACGCTCCCCTGCGCAAGATGCTGGAGCAGGCCGACGCGGTGGACGCAGGCGCGCTGGAGGCGCTTGTCAAGGCGGTCACGGCGTCCGCAGCCTACGGCATCGACACCGAAGGCCTCGAGGCGCTGCTGAACTACCTCGAAGTCGACGAGGCGCGGCACTTCACGCTCAACGAGGCCTATCTGGCATTGCTGACGGTGAGCGAACTGGAGTCGCTTGCGGAAGAAGTCGGCCTGAAGAAGGCGATGGGCGAGCGCTACGCGAAGGCCAAGGCCGGCAAGCGAAGCGAGTTCATCCAGGCGCTGCTGGCGGTCGAGGACTTCACCTACAAGGGCGCGGTGCCCAAGGCGATGCGCTACCCCCGGCGCAAGTTCAAACACGCCGAGCGCGCGGAGCCGGCCCTCGAGTTGAACGCGGCTGCCAATGCGCCCGCGGAACGCCGAGAAGAGGCAGGGCCCGCGCACGCGGCGTGAGCCTCGACAAACGAGGGGTGACCGATAGGATCAATCCGAGGGTCATCCCTCTCGAACAAGGAGATTCAAGCGATGTTCAAGGAACTCTTCCCGCTGGCAGCACAGGGTGCGTTCAGCCTGCTGCTGTCGGCCGACGAGGCCAGCGGCCTCATGACCGTGGTGGTGGTGCCGAAGCACTCGGAGGGCGGCAAGGACGTCCCCGCGCTGGCGATGCCGCTCAAGCTCACGGCTGTCCCCGACGAACTGGATGCCGGCTTCGTGCAGGCCGTGCTCAGCTACTCGACCCATCGCGCCAGCCTGGACGAGCAGGTGGCCGCGACCAACGAAGTGATCGAAGCGGCGAAGGCTGCGGCGGTGAAGAAGGGTGCTGATGCCGTGACAAAGGCCGGTACCAAGCCCGCGCAACGGGTCGCAGCACCCAAGGCGGCGGCCGGCGACGTCGACGTAGACGACGAGCATGGTGGGGACGCTGCCGACGATGCGCCCGCAACGCCACCCGCTGTCGTGCCGGCCGCGACTTCCGCTGCGGGACCTGGCGTGCCTGATCTCTTCGGTGCGTGAAGGGAGGCAACCATGTCCATCGTCGTTGCCGCTCTCGCCCGTTGCTTCAAGTACAACGGGATGACGCTGCCGGACATTCCCGGCATGAGCGTCGAACAAGTCAAGGAGGTCTACGCCGCGCAGTACCCGGAGTTGCTGACGGCCGAGGCCCAGGTCGGTGAGGTCGTTCGTGGCGTCCAGGAAATCGCCTTCAAGCGCGCGGTCGGCACCAAGGGCTGAGGACGATCCGGTCGCGCGCTATGCCGCGCGGCTGGACCGGTTCCTCGCGCAGCCCGGAGAGGGTGAGGCCGGAGCCCTTGAAGCCGCAATGGGCGAGACGAAACTGGCTTTCGTGAGCAGCATCGTCCACCAGTTCGCCGAAGACATGCGCGGCCAGCCCCACGGGGATCGACAGGACCGCATGGTGGTACGCGGTGCGCTCCTTCCGCCACTGTTCTAGCCATGTTTCAGCTGCCCGCCGTTGACCACGACATTCCATGCACGCTGGTGCCACAGGCGTCGCGCCGTCGTGGGGCGCTGCTGGCTCGGACACTGCTGCGCACCGGCATCGTCGATGCTGCCCTGATGCCGGCGCGGCCGGGGCCGGATCACCTCCGGAATTGCCAGGCTGTGCTGGAGGGTTGGGTCCGCCGTGAACTCGGTGCGCTGCGCATGCTCCGGCCGTACTTCGCGATGAACCTGCGTGAGGCCGGCAGCGATGCCGGGCACGCTGTGGGGCCGTCGTGCACGATCGAGTGGGGCGGCGAGTCCTTCGGCGTGCGCTGCGTGGGGCCGGCACTGGAGTTCCTGGAGCGCCATCAGCCCAGGCTCGGCCGCACGGTGCTGCATGTGCTGGAGCGGCAGGCGTTTCGCACGTTGCCGATCTACACGCCCGCCATCGTCATGGAGTGCGCCAGCGATGTCTACTGGTACGGCGAGTCCGACGAGGACATGGCTCTGGAAGAGGCCTGCGGCGATGACGCCGACGAGCGTAAGGCCATGCGCGACAACATGGTGACGCGGGCGATGTTCGACAGCACGTTCCCGGGCTGGGCGCTCGGGGGTCGGTCGAGGCCAGTCGGCCGACGAACCTTGCAGCGCATTGCCGAGTCCGAATCAGATCACCGCGTCGCCCCCTGATCGAGAGCCTGATGAGCGTGCTTGGCGTGGAGTTGCCCACCTACGACTGGTCCTTCCGCGAGGGGCGCTTCGTCGGCTTCTCGGGCGTCCTGGCCTGGGGCCGCGAGGACGAACTGACCGGTCGTGTGCTGGATGACTACGAGCAGATGGTCAATGAGAGCGGCGACTACTTCGAGACCTGCGGCGACCTCACGATCGCTGTTGAGGATCACGAGACATTCGCCCGGTGGTTCGACGCCATGCGGCCGTGGTGCCGGGCGACACGGGCGCTGGACGGCTTGATCTGGCAACTCTGCGAGGGAGACTGGTCCGCGAAGTGACCGTGAGAGCAAGGAGTTCCGATGACCCAACCTCAACAAGACGTGAAGTTCAGCGTGACCGAGGAAGGCCCCGCTGAAATGCATCTGCGTCGGGCGATCCTGGTCTACGCGAGCAAGGGCGGTGGAAGTTTCGCGACCGTGCACGACATCGCCGCGAACCAGGGCGGAGGCGCGACGATCTTGCCCGGACGCCCGATGACGGCGTTCGCAGTGCTGCGCCTGGCCCGCAGCTTGATGAAGCGGCAGGACGGCGGCTTCATCCCGGACAGGTTGATCTTCCAGGATTCGGCTGCGATCGCATGGTGGGTGCCCCCGGGCATGCGACGAATCTGGTTCCGGTGCCCCGAAGACCAACTCATCGCCGGCGAACGCTCCGAGGTCGTCAGCCATCCAGGTCTGGTGTTCTGCGTGACGACCGCGCGCAAGTGGTTTGTCTGGGCGATCAAGGGGGCGGCGCGGCCGAAGGACAGCACGAGGTTGTTCCGTGCGCCGTACTTCAACGTCTGGGAGAGCGGCCAGATTTGCGTGGGCAACGTGGACCTGCCGGAGCGCGCGACGGCCGAGAAGCTCGACGAATGGACCAGCGCGTTCTTCGACAGCTGGTTCACGCATCCCAACGTGCACAGCAACCTCGTACGCTACCGTGGCGGGGCCTACCGGTTCTGGCGCGACATGCTCGACGGCAAGCATGTCGTGTTTCCGGAGCGGACGCTGGTCGACCTCGACCGCACCCTGGGCGAGGCCTTGCAGTCCCGCGGAGCCAAGCATGACGGCTGACCCGCGCGACGTGGCCATCAGGGTCAGTTGCCCGGTGGTCGCCGTGCCCCGGTTCGGCGCGCTGGAGCCGCACGCGAGCGGGCAGCGCATGCTGCTCGCCCGAAACGGCCTGTTCGTGCAGATGAAGACGCCCTGGCTCGATTGCACGACACGGGTCGCGGAGGTCGGCATGCACCTGCCGTACGGGTCGGCGGCCGAGGCCATCACGTTCGCCTTCGGCGTCATTCCCTTGGGATTGCTGGAGAGGTTCATCGCCGCCGCGCGCGGGACGATGCCCAACGAGGCGGCTGGCGCGCTGGTCTATGACGCGCGCAGCGGTGCTTTGCGCCTGGCCATGCATGAGGCCATCGAGGTCGGGCCCGGTCACGTGAGGTACCGGATCGAAGAGTTGGCCGCAGACGAGCTTGTCGCAATCGACCTTCACTCACATGGCCGGCTGGGCGCGTTCTGGTCGGGCGAAGACGATCGGGATGACCAGGGCGTGCGGGTCTGCGGTGTCTTCGGCAACCTGGACCGTGAGCGACCCACCGCGAGGTTCCGGCTCGCGCTGAACGGCCTGTTCCGGGAGTTGCCTCATCCGTGGGCCGTCGAGCCGGACGGCGCGCTGCCGGCATAGAAGAGGCGCCTCGACGCTGAACGCCGAGGCGCCGAAGACGCATCAGGCCTTGCCCAGGGAGGACAAGCAAGGACGGATCGAATGCGCTCCTCATTGTGCACTGCGGCTCGTCGCTGAGCGGCCACCACCGACGAGCTTGCCGATGGCGCGCGCGCCGGGGTTGAAGCGGACGCCTGGTCCACGATCATCTTCGGGAGAGGACCGGAATCGACATGGAACACTGCATCGGACGAAGCCTGCTGAGCCAGCGGGTGAAGGTTCACCTGGTGGGCGTCGGGGGCAACGGTGCGCAGATGGTCAACTGCCTGGCTCGCCTGGACATCGCGATCCGGGCGCTCGGCCACCCCTACGGCCTGCATGTCACGGCGTTCGATGGCGACCGGGTGAGCGAGTCCAACGTCGGGCGGCAGATCTACAGCCCGGCCGACGTGGGGCTGCACAAGGCGGTGGTGACGATCCACCGGCTGAACCAGTACTTCGGCCTCGACTGGGACGCCGTGCCGCAGCACTACGACGCATCGCCGGCCACAGACCATGGAAGCGGTCCGAGCATCGTCATCAGCTGCGTGGACTCGGCGCGCTCGCGGCGTGACCTGCACAGGAACCTGTTCCAACGCGGATCGCGTGCCACCTACTGGCTCGATCTCGGCAACACCGAGAGCGGGGCACAGGTGGTGCTGGGTCAGCCCAGGCCCTATCCGCTGCCCGAACTGCAGGAATGGGGACGGCTGCCCTGTGTCACCGAGCTGTTCCCTCAACTGCTGGAGGAGCAACAGGAGGACGACGCGCCATCCTGCTCGGTGCGAATCTCGCTGCAATCCCAAGGACTGTTCGTCAACGACATGGCGGTGCGGTGGGCGTCGCAGTTGCTCTACGAGTTGTTCCAGGGGCCGATCAGGCAGCACGGTGTGCTGGTCAACCTGTCGTCCAAGCGCTCAGGCCCCATCGACGTGAACCCGGCGGTGTGGAAGCGCTTCGGCATTCGACGACGCAAGCCCCGCGGCATTCAGGCGGAGTAGCTCGCCAGGCGCTGCGGCGGCCGCAGAACGGGGGTGCTGCGTGCCGCCTTTCGGTTGGCGCAAATGACGCGAACCCGGCAGCATGACAAGGCAGTGTGGGCTCGATCGTGTTCAGGCCCTCGGGCTCCGCTGGCCAGCCCTTGAAGGCATCGAGCGCCAGCCAAGAATGAACCCATGCAATCGACGAAAGGGATCGTCATGGTGGAAGGTCAGTTGGTCAGCGCACTCCAGGTGCTTGGCTGGATCCTCACGCTGCTCGGGCAGGTCCAGGTGGCCCGCAAACGCCGGGCAGGCTTCGTGACCTGGATCGTCGCCAACATCGTGCTGATCGGGTTGAGCGCGCGAGTTGGCCTGTGGTGGAGCATCGGCATGTATGCGACCAATATCGCCGTGTGCGCGTGGTCGTTCCGTGCTTGGGCGCAGGTGGACCAGGGCCATATGCGGACGCTGTTCGTGAACAGGCGAACCGCCTGGTAGCGAGCGGCTGAAACGCCGATGCAGCCGACCGAGGAACAGCAGCGCATCGTCGCCAGCGATGCGCGGTCGCTGGTCGTGGAGGCTGGGGCCGGTACGGCAAAGACGACGACGCTCGGCCTGTACGCCGGCGCGCGTCCGCGCAGCCGCATCCTCTATCTCGCCTTCAACAAGTCGATCCAGTTGGAAGCCGCGGCGCGCATGCCGCCGAACGTCACGTGCCGCACCACCCACTCCATCGCTTGGCGCAAGGCGGTCGAGTTCTTCGGCAGCGAGGCGCCGCAGCGGGTGGGCAAGACCTACGCGTCTTCGGTGGCGCGGACGTTCCGATGCGGGCCATTGGTGGCCACCGCTGCCTTGCAGGCGATCCAGAACTGGTGCGGCTCGCTGGACGCGCAGATCGATGCCTCGCACGTGCCGGCCGACATCGCCGAGCGCCTGGCCGATCCGGGAAACGTTGTCGAGGTTGCCAGGGCGACCTGGGGACGGATGTGCCGGACCGATGGTGGCGAGCTTCGCCTGCCCCATGACGGGTACCTCAAGCTCTTCCAGATGGACGAGCCGACGTTGCGAGGCCAGGATCTGGTGGCCGTGGACGAGGCCCAGGACCTCAACCTGTGCACCTACGACATCGTGCGGCGCCAGGGCGGCGGGCTGGTGCTGGTGGGCGACTCGGCGCAGCAGATCTTCGCCTTCCGCGGGTCGGCCAATGCCCTGGGGGTTCACGAGGCGGATCAGCGGCTGCAGCTCACGCGCAGCTTCCGCTTCGGGGAGGGTCTCGCGCAGGTGGCGAACGCCCTGCTGGGCCACTTCAAGCTCGACAACACGCTGCGCATCGTCGGGGCCGGCCGGGCGGCCACGCGCTTGTCGGTGGACACGAAGCGCTCCTTCGCGGTGCTGGCCAGGACGAACGCGGTCGTGTTCGAGGAAGCCATCTCGTTCCTGTCGAGCAATCGGCGCTACCACTTCGTGGGCGGGCCCGAGGGCTACCGGATGGAGAAGCTGCTCGACGCCTACCACCTGTGGGCGGGCAGTGGCGGGCTTGTCCGCGACCCCTACCTGCGCAGCTTCGGCAGCTTCGAGGACCTGCAGCAACTCGCAGAGGATGCCGCCGACCCTGAGCTCAGGCACCTGGTGCGCGTGGTCGAGGACTACGGCGGGCGCGTGCCGGCACTGGTGGAGCAGATCAGGTCCCGGCACGTGGCGCTCGACAAGGCCGCCTGGAGCGACTTCGACGGCTTGTTCTTCTCGACAGCGCACAAGGCGAAGGGCCTGGAGTTCGACCAGGTCTGGCTGGCCGACGATTTCATGCGGTTCTTCGAGGACGGCAGGGAGCTGACGGCCGACGAGGTGGATCAGGCGGACGTGAATCTGCTGTACGTCGCCCTGACCCGCGCGAAGGCGTCTGTTCGGCTGTGCGAGTCGTTCGACGAGTGGCTGAGCTATCGGCGCCTGCGCCCGCGTTGATCCCTTGAAGCGTCTTGCGTGGCTCGGATGATGGTCTTCGAGACCCCGAAGGACCGTCGATGTCGCAAGCACTGATCCGCCACCTCCGCCTGTTCTGCGCCAGTCCCAATGTGCCACCCGTTCGACAGCAGGACGGTGTGCTGGCGGTGGCCGGTGTGCTCGAGCGGGCCGGTCGGGCGAGGCTGCTGCTGGTGGACATGGAGCGCTGGGGCCGCAACCCGGGTGCCAGCGTGACCAACGCCGTCGACCAGCTGGCGCCGGCCGCACATCGCTACCTGATCGGCGGCTTCGGCATCGCGTTGGCTGACACGCAGATCGTCGAGCTGGACGGATCGGGGGCGTTCGATCTCGTGTGCGGTCTTGGTGATGGATGCGGCCTGTCGCATCGACCGCTATGCGGCGCGGATCGCGGTGTTCGGCATCGCAGTCGCGAAGCGTTCATTGCGGCGACCGGCGCGATGGGGCACGCGATGCTTCAGCGGGCCGAGGCGGTGGGCAAGGGCGAGTGGGCGGGGGTCGAGGGATGAGCCGGCAAGGTCAGTGCGAGACGTGCGTGCGCTGGTCGCGGCAAGGCGGCTCCATCCTGCCGGCGGTCGAAGGATGCGGCTGGCTCGCCGAGCAAGACGCACAGCCACTGTCCAGCGCGCTGGGAATGCTGCTGCCCGTGCTCGCGCAGCTCGCAGCCCGGGACCGGTGTTGCCCCGGGCATCTGGAGGCCAATGCGGATGACATGCCGGATGCGTACCTCGCGGCAGATCTGCGAAGGATGCCGTCCGGCGGGCAGGGGTTGAAGGCGCAGCACGCGATGCGATCCTGACCACAGGCAAGGAGAACACGACGTTGAACGCCGGAATCCTCAAGACGACTGCGGGTGCACCATGGTGACCAAGTCGCTTCGGCCCGTGACGCGCGAGACCAGCGCGGTGGTGCGAGACAAGGGCCCGCGCGCGGTGATCGTGACCGTGGTCGGCGGAGTGATCGAACTGCGGGCCAAGGGGCTGCGAAGTACCGAGACGCTTGATGTGGCATGGTGCTACACGGCCGCGGTGCGGCAGCGGCTCCAGTTGCAGCGGGTGGAACGCGCCAAGGGCCGCCGGCGCAAGTAGGGGAGCAGCGGTGAAGGTGTTGTCAAAGGGGTCGGGGACGAGGGCGGTGGCCGCGGTGCTCGCCTGTGCCGCGCTGCAGGTGGCAGCCCAGGCGCAAGGGCCCGGAGAGACCTTGACCGGTGTGGAAGCCAGGGCCGCCCAGCTCGGCCACGCGGCCGACGTCGTGATCACGGCGGTGTCGGACGGCGACACGGCGACGGCGGTCATCGAAGGCCGGCCGCTGCGGTTGCGGCTGGCCAGGATCGACGCACCGGAACATCGACAGGCCTGGGGGCAGCGAGCCGAGCAGTCGCTTCGTCAGCTCGTCTGGAAGAAGCAGGTCCACATCGAGTGGCGCGAGGTCGACCGCAACGGGCGGCCCATCGTCACGATGACCGTGGACGGCCTGGACGTCAGCGAAGAACAGGTTCGGCGCGGCATGGCCTGGGTCTATCGGGCGTACAGCAAGGACCCGCAGTTGCTCCGCCTAGAGGCCGACGCGCGCGAAGCCCGCCTCGGACTGTGGGCTGACGCGACACCGGTGCCGCCGTGGGAGTGGCGCCGGATGAAGCGGGACGGCGAAGCGCTGCAGTGATGCACAGCGAGAAGCGATGAGCCTGCAACTGGATCACTGGCCAAGGCGGCGGCGTGCCCCGACGGCCTACGCCATGCAGCGCGAGCGCTACTCAAGACAGGCGCTCCAACTCATGGGCTTTCAGTTCGACAGCCAAGGCCGGTTCGTCAAGCTGGGCGCCTGCCGGACGTTGCTGGCCGAGGCGAGCAGTCCGGACGGCATCAGCTGGCGGGTGCGGCCCTTCGTCCGCCACTGGCGCTGAGGGACCTGCAGAGACGACGATGCCCTGCAGATCGGGTGATCGTGCAGGGCATGTCGGGGTGCGCCGAACGGCGGCGTTACCGGTGCGGGAACAGACTGTGCGGCCTCGGGTGGAGTTGGCCGGCCCGCTCATGCATGCGGCTGCGATACGCGAGGGCCAGGGCAGCGGCTCCCCACAGGTCGAGGACCACCCACGCGAGCGCGTAGGTGGCCAGGACGGGGTCATAGTTGAGCGCGCTTGCCAACGATGCCAGGAGGTCTTGCATGTCCCTGCTCCTCAGGCTCTTGCGAGCCCTGTTCCTCCTCGAGGCTGAGGAGGACGACGGCCAGGGTCTGCGCGACCAACCAGCCGACGATGACGACGGCCAGGTAGGCCACCGATTCCTTGGCGAAGCCAAGGTACGCATTGGCTGCAGCGAGCAGCCACGACGCCTTCTTCAACGCGTCCGCCGCGGACTTGCGTGCGTCCTTGTTGAAGAACATGGTCAGGCGGCGACGCCGCTCGCCCTTGGGCGGGTGTTTCGTCTTGCGAGTTGCCATACGACGGGTCCCTTCTTGTTGTGCGAGGAAGGCGCCGTCACCCCGACCGAGGGTAGGGTGCCCCGCTCGGGTTGATGAAGTCGCAGGCGTGTTGGCACCTGCTCGATGCGCGGCCTTGGGGAGGTCGCATCCGTGCCGGTCGCACGGAGTTCGGGATCGAGGCGCTCACCCCGCCTCGACGCTGAGACCGCCGGTGGGCGTTCGATGCACGAGGCATCGAACGGCCCACAGGTGGACGATCAGGCCGCGTCCCGCAGGGACGGCGAAGGGATGGTGAGCCAGGGCGCCAGGTAGACCTGGGTCTGGCTCGAATCGATGGCATGCACGCGCTGGTGGCTTGCCAGATGCTCGAGCTTGAGCAGCAGCGCGTTCGCGTACTCGGCCGTGTCGGCCGTGCACTCCGCGAGGCTGTTGCGCACGAGCTGGATGTAGTGGTCGACCATCGGTGCCGGCGCCCGAGCGGCGTCGAGTTCGATGATCTGAAGGGCTTCGACGTTCATCGTCTTGGACAGTCCTTAGGGATGCGCCCCCACGAGACCCTTGACGGCGGCACTTCGCGTGCTAGACACGGTGGCAGGTTCGCGAGAGGACGAAGATGTTGAGGTTGGGCAACGCGATCAGGCTGACCCGCAAGGAGGCCGAACGGCTCGAACGCATCACCGGTTTCCCGGTGGATGGCGTTCGAACGCTCGACGGCCTGGCGCTGTACGTTGTGCAGTGCAAGGCCTACTACGCCGAGGAGTCCCGTGAGTACGAGATCCTGGCGTGGCTCATCGACAACGAGGTGTCACGCTGCCTGGCCGCCGCGTGAGGCGGGAGCCTCGGCGGCAGCCGGCGCTTCCGGAGTCGCAGGCGCCGTGCTCGGCGATGCGGCGAACCCGGTGATCACCTCGGCGACCTCCGGATGCTTCGCGAGCACGTCCACGCGTGCCTTGGCACGCGAGGCGCCGGTCTTGGGCCTGGAGGCCTTCGGGTCGACGGTGGACTTGCCGGAGAAGATCCTGGGAATGGCGACGACGAGGGCCGTCGCCAACTGCAGGACGCTGATGGGCGCGGTCACGAAGATCGCGCGGACCGCGGCCACGGTGCGCTCGCTCTGTTCGTCAGCCAGGGCCTTGGCATGCAAGGTCTCGCAGGCGATCAGGTAAAGCGCCTCGTGGCGGCTCCTGGCTTCAGGGTTGCTGTTGAGGTACTTGACCACTTCCGCGGCGCCCGGAGGCTGGCGCACGGCGCGGTACAGGTGCACCCAGGCCATCTCCTCGGCCAACTCGTGACGATCCGGTGGAACCGGGGCGGCGAGCTGACCGTGGATGGGGCCGATGCTGGGCAATTGCTGATGCATGGTTCGCTCCGTTGGATGTCCACGGAGACGACCCGGCCGCAGGGGACGAAGCGTCCCCGTGGGGTAGCATGAACTCGCCGGCAAGCCGGTGTTCACAGGAAGCCATCACGATGGATCGTTCAGGCCAGACTCTTGAAGTCATCGATGGCGGGCGCGAAGCGCTCGAGCGGGCCTACATGTGGGCGATCGTGTTCGATCGTCCCGACAAGCAGGCTCTCGCGAGGCGCCTCGAACCTTCCGCTAACGACGTCCTTTGCGCCGTTGCTCCAGATGAAGACGGGACACGAGTTCCTCGTCGATCAGGCGCACGACCCGCAGGACATCGCTGCGGACAGGGCCGCGAGTGATCCGCAGCCGCTCCAGGCTCTGAAGGAGTTCTTCCTTCTTCGCCTGAAGCTCTTCAGCGCTGCCCTCGTCGACAAGACGCAGCAGGCTGAGCCACAGGTGCTTGTCCATGTGCTCCTCACGCAGCCAGCGGCAGCGGTTGGGGCATCGGGACGACCACGTCGGCCGACGGGCGGACGAACGCGGTGCACAGGGCCGGAGGCTTCCTGGCCACCACAACGGGGTGTTGCGGCAGGCCACTACCGCCACAAAGGCGGCACACGGTGTGAGCCGTGGACTTCGACATGGTCGTTCTCCTTTGCACAAATGCAAAAGGGGAACGACACGTCCCCCGGATGGAGAAGCAACGTTCCCCATTCGGGTTGAAGGCGACGCCATCGCGCGCCCATGGACAGGCGAAGAGACCCACGCCGAAGCGATGGGTCTTTCGCACACTTCAGGACTTGCGTCCCAGGGATTCGGGCCAGGCACACGGGTGTGCCCAGCCGAGGTCATCCAGCAGGCCGGATGATCAGAGGACTTCGCGGCGCCACGCGAAGCGATGAAGACGCACGAAGGCAAAAAGCCTGCGGGGCTGGCGCAGCCGACGTCGTGACCGATGTGTCATGTGCACATCGACAAGGAGGCGCGCCGACCGGGATCGACGCCAACCAGCACGGACTGGTTCGGCCGCTTGCGCGCGCCGGGATTCGCCGCTTGCACGGCATGGCCGTCCGAAGACGGTCGATTCAAGTGCGGGTCACGACCGCTAACGCCAGGGTGCAGGGCACCTAGGACTCCAAGTCCAGCCGTTGACGGCTCTCGTTGAAGGCTGTACCAGCGACGATCGCCAGCAGGAAGCTCTGCAAGTTTGCCACTCGGTTGTGGCCCTGGGTAGGGGTCTCGCGAGGTCTTGAAGCTGGCGCAGGTTCATGTGTCCAGCGTGTGCCTGATGACACGGGCCGGAGCGCTCCGACGGTGGATCGGCAGACGGCGATGAGGACTTCGGACAACGTCTGCCGGCTCGTGCTCCCGGCATGGGGCGTGTGGCTGTGCCCCTTGAACACGAGGAGGTGCCTCGTAGCCTGAGTGCGTGAACATCATCAGGATCCACTGCAACGACGAAGCCGTCGCGGCGAGCCCGCCGGACCTGTTCGGCTTGATGGCGGACGTCGAACGGTTCTCGATCGAGGTGCCATCCGAGGTCGCGAATGTCCTGGCTGCAGGGGCGCCGGTGTTCGTAGGCGTGAGCGGAGGGCGTGACTCGCAGGCGCTGGCCTATCGGGTGTGCGCGCACCTCGACGACATCGGTCACCAGGGCCGGCGCTCCCTGATCCACGCCGACCTCGGCCGCGTGGACTGGAGGGACAGCCTGCCTGTCTGCGAACGGCTGGCACAGCGCCTCGGCGTGGAACTCATCGTCGTGCGCCGCAACGCGGGCGACATGATGGATCGGTGGCTGTCGCGCTGGACCGCCAACGTCGCGCGCTACGCGAACCTCGAGTGCGTGAAGCTGATCTTGCCGTGGAGCACCGCCGCGCAGCGCTTTTGCACGGCCGAGCTCAAGAGCCAGGTCATCGCCCGCGAGATGCGCCGCCGCTTTCCCGAGGGTGACGTCGTCTCCGCCGTGGGCATCCGGCGCGAAGAGAGCGCGAAGAGGGCGCGCATGCCGGCCTGGAAGCAGGACGAGCGCACGACGCGCAAGCGCGGCGCGGGCCACACCTGGAACCCCCTCCTGGGCTGGCGGCGCGGGGACGTCAACGACTACGTGCGCATCCGGGGCGACGAACTCCATGAGGCATACCGGCTCTATGGCAGCACGAGGGTCTCGTGCGCGTTCTGCGTGCTCGGCTCGGAGCATGACCTTCGGGCGTCGAGCAACTGCGCCGACAACCATGCGATCTACCGCGAGATGGTGGCGCTGGAAGCCACGAGCACCTTCTCGTTCCAGAGCCACCGTTGGCTCGGCGACGTGGCTCCGGACCTGCTCGATGCGGGTCTTCGCGCGCGGCTGCAGGAGGCCAAGGAGCGTGCCCGGTTGCGGATAAGTGCCGAGGCCAGGCTGCCGGACCACCTGCTCTTCGTGAAGGGCTGGCCCACGGTCCTGCCCACACCGGGCGAAGCGGCACTGATCGCCGGGGTCCGTCGCGATGTCGCGCAGGCGGTCGGCCTGCAGGTGCATCACACCGACCGGGACGCAGTGCTGGTGCGCTACCGCGAACTGATGACGCTGGCCAGGGCGAAGGCGGTGGCCAACGACTTGCCGCTGCACACCGAAGAAGGATTGCAAACATGAACTCGACCACCCTGGCGCCGAGAGCCGGCGCCGTTCCCGAACCGCTGGTGGACATCGCTTCGATCTCGTCGCGGCTGTTCTGGCTGGTTCGCAACTCGATGTCTGGTGCCGCGGCGGGCCTGCATTTGCCGGCGACGGTGTTCACCCGGTTCAGCGACGCCGTGGCCGCACGCGATGCCATCGACGAGACCCCGCCTCTGTCGGACCACCCTCAGGGCCTGTGCCGGCTGCACGACGACGTGATCGTCGACGGTGTGGGGCCGGGTCGTGTCAACTGGATCCATCCGAGCGGCGATGTGCGCGTCGAGCTCGTGCGGCATCCGGGCAGCGCGGAGTTTTACCCCGTCGCCGCGATCAGGCGGGCGGTCGCACCCCGGCCGCGCTTCGAGCATGAGGTCGTCCCGGTCGGACTTCGGGAGGCGAACCTGGTGGTGGAGCGGCTGCACCGAAGACTGGGCAAGGTCCAGGGACACAAGTTCGCCGTCGGCCTGCGCCGTGTTGCCGATCAGGAACTGGATGGTGTGGCCGTGTGCGCGCGGCCGGTGGCACGACACCTGGACGATGGCCTGACGGCCGAGGTTCGACGGGTGGCTGTCGATCCCTCGGTGACCAACGGCTGCACCAAGCTGCTCGGCGCGATCGCCAAGGCGGCTTCCGCGATGGGCTATCGGCGCCTCGTGACCTACACGGCGGAAGGCGAAGGCGGGGCCAGTCTCTACGCCGCGGGCTGGGACCCCATCGGACGCAGCGCCGGCGGCCACTGGGGTTCGGCCGGTCGGCCGCGCAAGGCGGGTCCTGAGGAAGGGCGCAAGGTTGTGTGGGCGAAAGTGCTGCGCGGCGAGGAGCGCGAACGCTGAGCACGGTTCGTCTCGTCGACCTTGAAGGCGACGCCGAGCGCGGGATCCTGGTGGTCACCAGGAGCGCGCATGCAGCAACTCATCGACCTTCGCCACGAGACGCCCGAGGCCATCTCATTGCAGGCCATCGGCGCGTTCATGGAAGTCGGCCGGCCGGCGGTCGTGCTCTTCAGCGGTGGCAAGGACTCGTCGGTGCTGCTCAACCTTGCGCTCACCGCCGCCGTCGAACAGGCCAGGCAGGGCCGCAACCCAATGGTCGTCATCGCCCACAGCGACGTTGGCGTCGAGAACCCAGAGATCCAGCGCCTTGTCAGCGGCGAGATCGCCAAGGCGGCCCGGTTCGCCCGCGAGCATGGCGTGACCGCTGTCGTGCGGGTGGCGACCCCGGCCTTCTGGGACACGTTCCCGGTGCGCGTGATCGGCGGCCGCGCGCTTCCGACTTTTCCGGACTCGCGGCGGGACTGCCAGACCGACCTGAAGCGCCTGCCGAACGAGCGGGAGCTAGCGTTCATCGAGCGCGAGCTGGGGGCCAAGGGCTGGCCTCAGCCGGTGCTCATGACGGGTGTGCGGCGCGACGAGTCGGCCGTCCGTGCTGCGAGCGTGAAGGGCCGCGGGGAGAAGGCGGTGTCGCTCTGGACGGACACGGAGGGGCGCCTCCGGCTGAGCCCGCTGTTGGACTGGGCGGCGGACGACGTCTGGCAGTACCTGGGCCTGGCCAACGCCGGCGTGATCCCGGCCTACAGCCGCTTCGAGGAGACGATGCAGACCTACCAGGCCGCCGGCGGCAGCAGTTGCGTCGTGGTGGCGGACGCGGAGATGCAGAAGCACTCCAAGCCTTGCTCCAGCCGCTTCGGCTGCTGGGTTTGCACCGCGGTCCGGGAGGACCGGTCGCTGCGCCAGATGATCGAGACCGACCGGGATCGCTACGGCTACATGGCGCCGCTGGCCGCGCTGCGGGATTTCATCGCCTACACACAGTACGACTGGTCGCGCAGGCAGTACGTCGGGCGGAGCATCGTGGACGGGTTCATCGAGGTCGGCGCCGACACGTACTCGCCCGCGATGCTCGCCGAACTGCTTCGGTACGCCTTGAGTGCGCAGAAGCTGTCGGGTGTGCAGATCATCAGTGCCGCCCAACTGATCGCGATCGACGCCCGCTGGTCGCAGTATGCGATCGCCGAACCGTTCAGCGCGCTGAGGATCTGGAAGCAGGTCGAAGACGGCGCGCTCTGGACGCCGCCCCCGATCAAGCCCTATCCGAAGACGGCGGTGCCCAAGCTCGGGAAGATCCACGTGGGTGACTGGAACGACGACGTGACTTCGGCGCTGGAGGTCACCGGCCTGCGCAATCCGGCTTGGGAGGACTTCGCGGAGACCTGCGGACCCGGCTTGCGCACCCTCGCGAGCGGAAGGGCGGTCATCGATGTCGAGGGCGACAGCGAGATCGACGAGGAGGGTGCTTGGCTGTTCCTGGACTTCGAGCTGGATCGCATGCTCAAAGACCGCCGAACGACGGAAGGCTACTGGACGGCCGGCTACGAGACCTACCTGTCGTTCGGCCTGGTCCAGCCGGCCAAAGGCCAGTCGGCGCGCGTCGACGAAATCCTGCGGCGTTCGCAATGGCGGCAGCGCCACGGCTTGCATGGACAGCCCTCCCTCGAAACCCTGCGCAGCCGTCTGACCGTGCGGTACCCCAGCCAGGGCGATCTGTTCGAAGAACTCGACGAGGCACCGGTGTGAGGTCGCTCGTCCTCGCGGCCGGCACCCCCTTTTGTGGGGCAGTCGAAGGAGCGCCCGCCGAGGGCGGAAGG
Source organism: uncultured Piscinibacter sp. (assembly GCF_937952055.1). Taxonomy (GTDB): domain Bacteria; phylum Pseudomonadota; class Gammaproteobacteria; order Burkholderiales; family Burkholderiaceae_C; genus Piscinibacter. Next base: position 77,555 of record NZ_CALFYO010000002.1, on the reverse strand, counting down.
CGTTGCGCAGCACAGGCGCCAGGCCGATCGCAGCGGAAGCCAGGTGGTCGCGCTCACACCCCACGGCGGGTGCATCCGCAGTGGCGCTTGAACGCGGGCCCGGGCCCGGCAGACTGGTCTCGAAAGGATCGAAGTCATGGTCGAGGACAAGTCGAAGCTGGTGGCCAGGGACGCCCACACCCACGAGATCCGGGACGAAAACGGGGAGTGGATCAGGCTGGGTGACGAACTGAGCATGCAGGTGATCTTCAGGAACTTGACCGGGGAGAACTTCGCGGGCAAGCCGGCGACCGCCTATGCGGACTACCTGAGCTGGATGAGGCACTTCACCGCAGCTTCCTGGCCGGGACGAAGTGACCCGCTGGGACCGGGCAGGACAATCGAACTCGCGCCCATCAGCGGGACGCCGATCGCCCGGTTCAGATTCGGGTCGTAGACCAGGAAGGAGGTCACCATGGAGGCCGAGGAACTGGCCCGGACGTTGGTATCTGCGCTTCCCAAGGGTGTGCCAGGACTCTTCAATCCCTGGGCCGACGTGTGCGGAGAGGATCTCGGGTCGAATGGGCCGGCTGCCAAGCAGCGGCGGCTGCAGCAACATCTGGACTGCGATGCGGAATTCATCCTCTGCGGCGAAGCGGCGGGCTGGCAGGGCATGCGACACACGGGGCTGGCCTTCACCAGCGAGCGGCACGTGTTGGACGGCGCCGTGCCCAGGCTGGTTGACGCACCGGGACGGTTGACCTCGAGGGCCCGTCCCTTTGCTGAGCCTTCGGCCACGCTGGTTTGGCGATCGCTGTACGCGCTGGATATCGCGGAGCGGGTGGTGATGTGGAACGCATTGCCGATGCATCCGCACGACCGTGGTGACCCGTGCTCGAATCGCACGCCGACCGACGCAGAGTTCACCCACGGCCGCACGCCTCTCCGGTTGCTGTTGGCAGCCTTTCCGCGCGCTGCGGTGGTCGCAGTCGGCAAGAAGGCGGCCGAGCAACTGGTCCGGCTTGGCGTGGCGCCTGCCGCCGCTGTCCGGCATCCGGCCAACGGTGGCGCGCAGGCATTCGCGCAAGGCTTGGAGGCCTGCGTCAAGGCGCGGCGGAGGCGTTGAGCGTGCCCGACAACCACACGGGGGCCGGCTCTGCCGGCGACCGGTTTTGGCTGCTCCACGAGCTGGCGAGAGACCATCCGCTCCGCCGGCAGCCGCTCGGGATGCTGGCAGCCCAGTGCCGCAACCGGTACTCCAAGGAGTGGCGCGATGTCGCGCGCTGGCGCATCGCGAGCTGCGCATTCGACGACTTGGGTGAGGCCTGGACTACCACCAGCGAGTTTCGGGTCAGGGCGCCCTGAGCGTTGCGGTCTCGGCCAGACGCAGACCTTGAAGGCGAGGTGGCCGGCGAGATCCTGAAGGTCCAATCAACGGACCTTGCAGGCACCTCGCATGAACGACCTCGACACGGACTCGGTCCAAAGCGCGATCGCTGAACTCAAGGCCAAGGGGTACGGTGTTCGCCGAACCACGGGCCCATGCCAGCGCGAAGCCAGCTATGCCTTTGTGTTGAGCCGGCCGATGATGGCGACGGCGCTCTTCGGTCCGGCGCGCTCTAGCGTGTTCGCAGCCTGGGCATCGGCGCAGGAGCATGCAGAACAGGGCGAGACCGCAGCGTCGACGCAGCGGCTGGCGCCGTTCTATGCGGCGGAGTTGCCCGCGAGCGCATTCGACGCTTCGGCCATCGCGCAGCGGTTCGGTGTGGATGTCGAGTCGGCCGAGCGCCAGGTGCAGCAGTTGCGCTGTCAGTCGATCTTCCTGAGCGAAACCTACCAGGTCAACGTCCAGCTCCTGCGACACCCCTTCGGGCCGAACCTCGGCGACGTGGCGTGGCTGTCGATCAAGCGTCGCGATCGTGAGGTGGTCCGGGACTGGCGCGAGCTACAGGCGATCAAGAACGCGATCGTCGGGCCCGAGCACGAAGGGTTCGAGCTCTACCCCGCCGAGTCGCGCCTGGTCGACACCGCGAACCAGTTCCACCTCTTCGTGTTCATGGACGCGAAGGTGCGCATGCCCGTGGGCTTCCTGGAGCGGGAGGTGACTGGCGCCGATGCGGCAAGGGCGGTCGGCGCCACGCAACGCGAGCTGCCCGAAAGCGCGTGATGGCGTTCGATGTCCTGGAAGTGCCGGTCGAGCGCGCCGGGCGCAAGGCCGGGCCTATTCTGCGGGTCGGCATCCCGACCACCGGCGGCAGGATCCTCAAGGCTGCCAGGGATGCAGGCTACAGCGTCCTGTTCAGCACCAACGCCTTCATGAACCGCGATGGCAATGGGGAGGTTGTGAGCGTGCGCCGGCCCGACCCCGAGCAGTTTGCCGGCCTGGACGCTGCGCTGGACAGCGCCGGCTTCGTGGCGATGTCCAGGTACCGCGGTTTCCCTTGGACGATCGAGCAGTACCTGGACCTGGTGGAGAGCTGGCCATGGGCCTGGTACGCCAGCTGGGACCAGTGCGTCGAACCCGAGATCGCGTCGTCCAAGATCGACGTGTACTTCCGGCTGGCCGAGACCTGCCGGCTGCTGTCCGAGGTGCGCATGCGGGCACGGGATCGTGGCCTGCCCGACCCAATGCCTGTTGTGCAGGGGTGGGAGGTCGACCACTACCGGTGGTCGCTTGACCATCTGCCGCTGGCTTCATGGCCGAAGCTGCTGGGCGTGGGCTCGATGTGCCGGCGCCATGTGCACGGACCGAACGGCATCCTGGCGATCGTAGAGGCGCTCGACCGTGTCTTGCCGTGTGGCGTTGGCCTGCACCTGTTCGGGGTGAAGGGAACGGCCCTGCGCTTCCTCAGCGACCATCCACGCATCGCCAGCGTCGACTCGATGGCCTGGGACTTCGCGGCCCGTCGCCAGGTTCCGATCGGCCGAACGGCGGACAAACGCATCGACGTGATGCATGCCTGGGTGCGCCGGAACGCCTCACAGCTTGAGCTGCCGAAAGCGCCCTACGACCTGCAGTTGTTCGAAGAGCCCAGCGACGAGGCCTCGGCCGAGCTTCAGGAATGGTTGGAACTGGTGGTGGACAACCAGACCGATGCGGTCAGCGCCTGGCACCACTGCATGAGGACTTGGGTCGGTGGGTGAGTGCCACGGCGATGAGGCGCGGCCGGGCTACACGCCCAGGCGCAGATCCAGGAACCAGTGGCCGCACCGTGACGCGATGCACTGTGGAGAGGCGAGGGGCTGGATCTCCTGCGGCGGGGTCGCGCACTCCATCGCCCGATGGTCACCCAGGATCTTCATGGACTGAGCACGAGCGGCTGTGACATTGGCCGAGTTGACCGCGGTCCGCTGGCACCCGATCGGCACGGGCTCGCACTGGGCATTCGCCGTGCAAGCCTGCCAGGCTGCCGGAAACTGCGCTCGGGCATCATCGGCGCGGCGAAGCCTGCCGAAGTCTGTTGCCGGTGTAGTGCGCGCGTTGGCAATGAGCAGGACCGATGGCTGGCTCGTGGCCGGTCCCGCATAGAGCCAACGCTGGCCAACGGCGAAGGCGATGGAGCACGTGGACGGCGTCAGGGTTTCGACGGCGGTTGACGGTCCCGGCGCGCCGTTGATGGCGTGATGGACCGCAAACGTGACGCGCAGTCCAGACACGGACGTGACGGTGCCGATGAAGGCGAGCGGTGCATCGGCCAGGCGCTGCGAGTAGGGGCGCAAGTCCCGTGGCACCGTGCAGGCGAAGGTGCAGGTTGCCCAGAATGCCATGAGCAAGGCCGGGAGCCAGTCGCGGTGGCGCATCGGAATCTCCGTTGAAGGGGCCGAGCATCACTGTCGCAAAGCGGGCGCTGGCCGTCCAATCGAAACGCCGGTGGCAGCCCCCCAGGATTCCTGGCGAACATCGGTGGCCGACCCCGAGAGGCGGACGAGGACAGACTTCGGGATCTTGCTGCTTCGCTGTCCATCGGTCTCGTGCTCCGTCGGTTCGGGGGGAGTCAAAGTGGGTGCAGGCGTGAACTGGCCTTGCTCACGGCCTGCGCGGTCGTAGGGAGCCTACAAGGAGCTTTCGCCTAGCGCTGATGACGGTTCGCGGGAGGTGTGTGCCTGCAGACGGAACTCCTCGGCGCAACGGCGATGACCGCACGGGGAGGTGGCCGAGCGCGCTCGGGCGGAAGACCGCGCCAGTTGTTGCGGTGCGGTAACGCAACGCCCGGCGGCGGCGACGTGGGCTGGGAAGGCGCAGCCGCGACCGAGACCACGTGGTCCCCTGCTAGCATGGAATCAAGGAAGAGCGATGGCGACCAAGAACCCGCGACTAGCGAAACTCATTCAGGCATTCTGTGAAGCCCCAGGAGCCGAGCGAAACCTATACGACAGCCTCAAGAAGTTGCTGACCGATGCGGCATCGCCGTCGCGCTGTGACGTCGGAAGTGTCGTCATTGACTCGCCGATTCCAGGGACGCGCTGTGCACCGGACCTGACGCTGTACCTGATGGGCGAAAAGGGCAAGCCGATGGTGACGGCCTCCCACGTCTTCGCGTCGATCGAGGTCAAGCGAGGCAACCACCTGGCGAGGTCCGAAGCTGCCGTCCTTGCTGAGAAGTGGAAGTACATCACCTCCACGACGAGGCATTTCTACCTGATCGACCAGAAGCGCGTCATCCGATACCAGGTCGATCCAGGCGGTGAGGTTCGCAACCGGCTTGCTTGGACGTGGTCGCGCTTGTCGCAGGACGATCAGTTCATCAAGGCCTTCGGGCCAATCAGCTCGGACTTTGCACGCGTCTCGTCGGCGATCGAAGCATTCAAGCTGGGGGTCACTGGCTTTGCCTACGTCGACGTGGAAGACACGACCCGTCGCGAGTTCATCGACGCGGTCCGCGTTGCGGCGAGCACGATTCGCGAGGCCGTCGAAGTCGTCGTGCGTGACGTGCTGATCGGGCAGGTTCGCACGGCGCGCGGTGCGCTCGATGCGCTGAAGGAGCAGTGGGGCGACTGGAAGCTCACCTGGACCGACGCCACGCTGCCCCAGGTCAGCTATGCCAAAGCCTCGTCACTTCATGGTGCCGAGTTGCTCGCCTACGAAAACGCGGTCGACCGCGTCGTACTGGCGATCGAGCCGTACGTCTCGGCCCTGAAGCTTGAAACCGTCGTCCTGCCCCGAACTGCCTACCGGATGGGCTTCGACGAGCCGGTGTCGTTGCTCTCCGACTTGAAGGACAAGAAGGGGAAGATGACCTCCGCCGGCAAGGCGATCGACTCGCTCGGCTACGAGACCGCGTCGATGATCCTGTCCAGGATGCTGATGGTGCGCTTCGCCGAGGACCACGGCCTGCTCAAGCGCTACATCTGCAATGGCGGTATCGAGCAGTTCTCCAAGTTCGCCGAGCACTTCAACATCGGCGCGCAGGGCCTGCTGCGCGAGGTCTACCGCAAGGCGCGCGATCTGTATTCAAGCGTGTTCTCGGCCGAGGCGCTGGACTGGGCGGTTCAAGGTGACGATCCGACGCTGAGCGACGCACTGTTGCACGCGATGTGGCTGCTGTCTCGCTGGAACTTCAAGACCGTCAAGGGCGACATCCTCGCTGGGGTCTACGACAAATACCTCGATGTCGCTAAGCGTCGAGCGCTCGGCGAGGTCTACACGCGTCCGGAAATCTGCCGCTACATGCTGGCACGCTGCAACGCTAAGCCGGCCGACACGGTCCTCGATCCCGCGTGCGGCTCGGGAACGTTCCTGGTCGAACACCTTCACGAGCAGCTGGAACGGCTTCGATCATCCAACGCCCTGAACGTCGAAGCTGTTCAAAGCGTACTGCAGCGCATCTACGGCCTCGACATCAACCCGTTCTCAGTCGTGCTGTCGCAGATTCAAATGCTGTGGCAGCTGCTGGACGTATTCGCCTACTTGACCCCTGACGAGCAGAAGACCACTGCCAAGGCGTTGATTCCCCACATCATGATCGAGGGTGGGCACACGTCCCTCGACGCCTACGACCAGCCGATGGAAGCGCAGGGAGAGCGCGAACTCGACCTCGGTCAGGCTGACAGCGGAGGCGCCAAGTTCTCTGGTGCGTTCGGCACGCAGGTGCGCCGAAGGCTGAAGGCTATCGCGACCGGTCAATACGACGTGGTCGTGGCCAACCCGCCCTACGTCCGCGCGCACCGGCTTGCGCTCGACGAGCGGACCAAGAAGGCGTACGGGCGGATCATGTTTGGGCAGGTAGACCTGTACTGCATGTTCCTCTACCGCGCGTTGCGCACTTGGCTGAAGCCAGGTGGCAGGACGGCTTTCATCATCCCCATCGCGGTCCTCGAAGCCGGCTACGCGGAAGGCCTGCGAGGCGTGCTGGCCGAGTACAAGATCATCGAACTCGTCGACCTCGAAGCGCTGCGCAAGCTGACGTTCCGAGGCGTGAAGAAGCAGACCATCATCATCGTGCTGGAGAACACGCCGGCCACGGACGATGATCTGGTGACGATGCGGATCGCCGGGACCGAGTGCTACGACAGCGCGACAGATCAGATCGACCTCAATCGTGCCACGTCATCGCAGATCAGGCGCAAGCACTTGCTCGTCGAAAGCTACTTCGGTGCAGTCACCGACGACGATGACGGCGACGGAGGTGCGGCATGAACTGGCTGACGAGCAAGGTGCAAGCCGGTGACGTTGACATCCTCCTGAAGCTCGGGGCTGGCGCCAAGCTGCGGGACTACATCCAGACCGTGTACCGCAAGGTTCGCGGCAAAGATCGCGGCATCGTCGCAGCGGAAATCCCGACTGGGGCTGGCCAGTTCGAGTGGCAGGCCCGAAAGCTCATCGGCAAGGGGATGATGCCGAGCGGGAAGAAGATGTTCACCCCGACTGGGCGAGGCTTCTACCGTGGTCTGAACATCTTTCCCGGAGGTCTGCGCGGCGAACCCGTGGGTCTTTGGGACGGCACAGTGCCCCCAGCGGAGATTCGCACCTACAAGTACGACGCCTTGTTCGCAACAGAGCGCCTGTTCGTCGCCCGTGAAATGTCGGAGCTGCCGACCATTGCGGCGGTGCCGCCCGATGTGGTCTTCAACAACAAGGTGAACCTGATTCAACTCAGCGTGGCGTTTCCGCTGAACGGGTGGGTCCTCTCTAGGCCTGTGATGTTCGTGGCGGCTACCTGCCTGCGCTCAACCATCATCGAAGACCTCGGTTGCCATTGGTACCCAAAGACTCTCGGCCTGCTCCCGATGCCCGCACAGGTGACTGACGAACTCCGTCAGCGCCTGGAGGCAGCAACTGCAACCCTCATAGAGAAGGACGCGAACCTCGCGGATCGGTGGCGGCATGTTGAGGCGCTGCTGTCCGGATCGGCAGCCCAGTCGGTGAGTCAGCTGATCGCATCCGGGTCGTCGCTGGTCGATGGCTTCGTGCTGCCGATTCACGAACCGGACGACGCCCTGCCGGATGGAATCGAGATCACCGAAACCGGCCTCCAAGGTGAGGGAGGAGCGTTTCAGCTTCCTGTACCCAACGCCGACCTTCGCGCTGTGCTCTGGTACATGATCGACCGCAAGCGGTTGGCGGAAGACGCCGAGGTGCCTGTTGCCTACATTGGCGCGTGCCCCGTCGCAGGGAACATCGCCGAAGTTGCTGCTGCCATCAGGTCTGCGCATGGATCAAGCGCGCAGGGCGAGTTCGATTCGGCACGTGATGAGTTGGACCGGATCGTTGCCGAAGCCCTCGAACTGAGCGCCGAGCAGCTGGCATACATCTGTCAGCGCTTCAGGGAGGACCCGTTCCTCTCGCAGATTCGACCGATGTGGGCTCACCGTGGCCTACACGTTCAAGGGTTCCAAGACAACTCGGCAGAGGATCGTTCGACCACCTGAACACCGCCGGCTTCGTGTGGTGGTGGGCGATCGACCCTGACGAGACAACTTCGGGGAGCGAGGTGTCATGGCAGGAGCGGTTCCGGAAGTCTACGAAGGGCGCGTACCGGCGCTCGTCAAGCACACGCTCCTGAAGAGCTATCTTGAAAAGTTGGTGCTGATCATCGGCATGAATGGTCGGAAGACCGGCACGGCTGAAATCTGCTACGTCGACTGCTTCGCGGGCCCTTGGGGCTCGGACGACGAAGACCTGGACGGGACCTCGATCGCGCTGTCGCTCAAGACGCTCGCAGGCTGCAAACAGGAATTGGCCACGCGTGGTGTGGATGCGCGCATGCGAGCGCTCTACATAGAGAAGGACAAGGCCGCATTCAAGAAGCTGTCCTCGTTTCTTGCTGAGCGAGCGACCACCGAGGTCAAGCACGAATGCCGCAACGGCGACTTCGTTGACCTCCGCTCCGACATCCTCAGTTGGTGTGGGCCGTCGGCGTTCACGTTCTTCTTCGTGGACCCCAAGGGTTGGACGCCGATCGTCATCGACGTGATGGAGCCCCTGCTGAAGCGGCCTCGATCCGAGTTCCTGATCAACTTCATCTACGACTTCATCAACCGGACGATGTCGATACCGGCCTTCGAAGCGGACATGCGCCAGCTGTTGGGCCGATCGGTCAACGTGGAGGGCATGAGTCCCAGTGAGCGCGAGCACGCATTGCTCGGCGCGTATCGCGACGGTGTCAAAGCGTGCATTCCAGCGGGACGCAATGAGTTCCGAGCCCGAACTGCCTACGTCGGGGTGATGCATCCTTCACAGGAACGGACCAAGTACCACCTGGTCTACCTGACGAGCCACCACACCGGGATCGTCGAGTTCATGGAAATCTCGGAGAAGGTGGACATCGTCCAGACGCGAGTCCGGGCCGCGACCAAGTTGGAAGAAAAGGAACGATCAACGGGAATGGGTGATCTGTTCGCCGACGATGCAAAGAACGAGACCGGCGAAGGACGAAGCAGCCCGAGTGATGTCGATGCGTACTGGCGTGACTACCTCAGCGGCGGCGAACGCCGAATCGACAAAGCCGCATTCGCGGACATCCTCGAAGCAACGGACTGGTTCCCAGGTGAGCTGCAGGCCTCGCTGCTGCGCCTGATCAAAGCCGGCGCCGTCGTCAATCTCGATGACCCCGCATCGAAGCGTCGGTCCAAGCCATTGCACTTCGACAAGGAGGGCGAGCGCCTCAGGCTGGCATAGGCGCCGCGCGTTGCCGGTACCACCATCCGCGTCGAGGCATCAGGGACGGCGGTTCAGACCTCTTCGCTGCGGTCGCGGAACTCCAGCTTGAACTGCCAGCCCTCGAATGTCGAGACCATCCGGCCAAGTTCTTCCCAGGAGACGTCGCGGCCATCGATGACCACCATAGGGACGCCGTGGCCCTCGTCGGGATCGCTGCCAACGGTGCCTCGCAAGACCATTCCGTCGTTAACTTGCAGGCCGTGCTTCGTCTCTTCCAGATGGGTGCGCGCGAGAGCACGGCGCATCTTGCCAATCAGCTTGCCAAGCAGCTCCAGCGGGTCATCCTCCGGGTCACCGATCACCTGGAAGCGATAGCCGCCTGGGGAGCCGTTCTGCAGCTCATACGCGTCGATCGATACGCCGGGCCCAAATAGACGTGTGTGGAACCGGAACTCGTGTTCGATCCCACGTGCGTCAAGCATGCGGACGGGTTCGAACACGACGTGCTCGAATCCTTGGAGCCCGAGTTGGCTGGCCGCAGCCTCGTTGAAGCAACGGCCGCACAGCGGCCGGTAGCCGCTTTCCATGGAGCCGTAGTTGACGGCGTCGTGGGCGACGAGCGGTTGGCTGCAGGCCTGGCAAGTGGTTGGTTCCATGGGTGCGGAAGATGATGTGGCAGCACGGATCAATGAGGCGGCTCAGATCACGAACAGCGTTCGCTGCGGCGGCGACATGATCTGGTCGGTGTCCTTGATCTGAGCCGCCGACCGACGACGGGTGCCGTCGGCGCCGACGATCTCGACGGCCCGCTCGGTGAGCAGCATGCCGATCGACTCGCGGTAGATTTCCTTCGAAGCTGGCGAGGTGTTGCACGTGGTGGCGAACAACTCACCGAAGCCGATGCCCGTGTCGTCGGCGTACACGAGTCGAGGAATCTGCGCGCCGAGTGCGGAGATACTGGCACGTCGAGCCACGTCGTCGAACTCGAACCCCAGGCCAGATTGACCCAGGAACGCGGCGTCGTGAACCGGGTCGTAGCCGACCATCTGGAACATGTCGAGGCCAGGGCCGCCGTAGTGGATGAACTGGTTGTTGTTGGCCCAGTGCACTTCCGTCATCACGTCACGAGCGCGGTGGTGCTGCGACATGTGGATCAACCAGTAGTCGCCGTGGCCACCACGATTGCGGATGAAGAAGGGCGTGAAGTGCCTGGCACCGCAGTTCTCGACCAGCCGCCGGTACAAGGTGCTCTGCAGCAGCAGCCGCCATTCGCGCTCGGACGACTTGATTTCGCCCACTGATCGGCCAGCGAAGATGTCGGGAATCCCGATGCCGTCGAGCAACTCCTTCATCTGGTCGCCGTCGTTCGCGAAGTTCATCAGCGAGTCGACGTTGAACGTCAAGATGATCTCCGCTCGCGGCAGCGCCTCGAAAATCTTGCGCATCAGGGCCGTCGGCACATCCTTGTAGCCGTACTGGTCGAGCGCGAAGATGGATCGACCGTTCTTCGGGCTCTTCTTCTTGATGAACTCGATGATCGCGTCAGCCCTGTCCTGAAACCGGGCGTGGTCGATGTGGATGTCCTTGCCGATCCTGTCGCCGTAGCCTTCCTCTGTCAGCACCTTACGGAGGTGCGCGTGCGCGTGATGGTCGGCCTCGGTGAAGAAGTAGTCGACCTGGAGTTGGACGGGCTTGCGCCGGTCCTGGTTGATCCTGAACTCGGCTTCCCGCGTGGCTTGCAGGAAGATGAAGGGCGAGCCCTTGACGGGCTCGCGCGTGTCGTTGTGGATGTACAGGCCGCCACCGGCAAACCCATCAACAAGGGTGAGCTTCAAAACGTCCTGGTTCGGCGAACTGACCAGGGTGCGGAAGTAGGCGGCGAGGTAGGCCTCAAGAATGCGGTGCTTGGCGACGCTGTGCTGTTGGATGAGGTCAGGACCGTCCTTCCAGTTGTATTGCTTCAGCGTCATGCGGTCCTTCAGGCGTGGGCGGACAGTGCTGGCATGTCGTCCCAGGTGCGCCCTTGAAGCAGCCGGCCGTTGGCCTTCTTGGAGCGGCGTTTGCCATCGGCACCCCACCCGCCCCACTGCTTGAAGAAGAACTGCACTCCCTGGTCCTCACATTGTTGGCGAACATTCTCGACCCATTCGAGCTGCATAGGACGGGCCTTGGGTCCCGATTCTCCGCCGACGATTACCCAATGAATATCGGTTAGGTCTAACGCGCCAACATCGGCGAGCAGCGGCTCGACCGACAGGAAGCGAATACGCGCGTCGACCTGGCGCAGCGCCGCGATCCGAGGAACTCCATAGCGCCGATCTTCCACGGACACGCCGAGCCAGGCGTTGTCTGGCACCGCGCGGTTCCGGAAGAACGAGGCCATGCGATCTGCTCGCTTGGTCAGCACCTGGAACGTGTGCTGCGGGCAGCGGCGAATCACGTCGAAGACCTGAGCGATGTAGTTGTCGTCCACACTTTTGTGGAAGAGATCGGACATCGAGTTGACGAAGTAGACCGTCGGCTTCTTGCGCGCGAGCGGTTCGGCCAGGCGTTCCGGCAAGATCGTCAGCTTGAAGCCGTTCTCGTAGCCCGGCGTGCCCATGGCCTGCAGCCGCTTGGCCATGGTCTCCGCGTAGCAGTGCTTGCACCCTGGTGAAATCTTGGTGCAGCCCACGGTCGGATTCCAAGTTGCCTCGGTCCATTCGATTCGGCTTGCTTGAGACATGAGGTCCTCCTGGTTCTTCAAAGTCAGTGCGGGCGTCTAGACGGCGTGGAGCACGCGCGTCACGACGCCCCAGATGTTCAGTTCGCTCTTGCTGCCGACGGGGATGTCGGCGAAGTCGGGATTGGCAGCCTGCAACAGCCATCCTGTGGCGGTGCGCTTCAAGCGCTTGACGGTCAGCTCGCCATCGATGTCGGCGACAACGATGCGGCCGACCTCAGGGGTCACGCCGCGATCGACCACCAACTCGTCGCCATCAGCGATGCCGGCGTCACGCATGGACCAGCCGGCCACCTTCATGACAAAGGTACTGCTGGGGTCGCGCACCAGGTGCTTGCCGAGATCGACCGCGTCCTCTTGGTAGTCGTCGCCGGAAGTGGGTTTGCCAGCGCGCACGCGGCGGCCGAGTGCCGGCACAGGGGTCGCCTCACGTAGCGATGCGATCGGCCTCAGCCCGGCGGCCTGGCCAGACGCCTCTGAGCGCTTGAGGCCTTCGAGGTAGCCCACAACCACGGAGACCTGGCTCTGCGGCACCCGTACGGTTTTCGTGGGCTCTCCATAGGCAGCCTTGCGCCCGGCACCCTTTCGGGTGCCGCCATGGCGAGGTTTGGTCGAGTCCGTGCGCATGATTTCGTGACGAAATCAAGCCTACCATGCGCTCTCTGTAAATCCCAGGAGGTCGTGCCCTGAGGCCTCAGGTGGCGACACCGCGTGCTCTACCGCCGGCCCAAATGCGCGAGCGCCTTCAAGCGGTGCAGCGCCTTCGTATGTGAGCGAGGATGGGTCTGCGCAGGCAGCCGCCATCTGGGGGGCGCGGTTCGGCCCCAACGACCAGGGATCTAGGCTGGCGGGGGCGGTGAAGGCGTCCATAGCCGCTGTTGGCAGCTGCGTCGGCCATGCTTGCGTGTCCTGGTTCAGTTCTGATGCGCCGCTTGCCGGATCCACTTGGAACATCGGAATCCTCGACAAGTGTGGTTGGGGCGCCGAACAGCCGTCGATCGTATTGGTACTGGCGCCCAGGAAGGACGTCGGCCCCCAGATCGTGTCGGCCTGGCGTTGCGGCATAGGTTGACGCTTCTTCGAGAAGACGGCGGCCTTCAGGCGGGTCGACGCAGGCGGTGGGGGCTGTTGCGCCGACAGCCGAGCTTGCTCGCCGCTCCCCGCCCGATCTGCGCTTCGGCTCGGGTGGGAGAGCTCGATCTCAGTCCGGCGCGGAGGAGCATCGTTGGCTGGGGCGTGAGATGAATATCTGCGTCCGTCCGACGAAGGCCCCTCGTGCAGGGGCCGGCCCAGCTCGCGAAGCCTGCGCCGCAGGCGTTCCAGCAGAGAGTTCACGAACCGTCTCCTGACCTCGAGGTGAGCATCGGCGAGCCAGCGCAAGGTCGCGGTGCCGACCCAGCGACTATGCAAGGGCGGCCGAGATTCGTCCAACCGAAACAACCCACCTGGCCCCCCGCCGAAACCAGCCGCCGTCGCCGGGCACCGGATGCAACGGATCAGAGTGGCTGGGTGCCCTGGCTCCGCTTGCGTTGTGACCGCACCCGCCGACCTTGAAGACGCAGGACCCCTTCGTATCGTGATCAGGTAGCAACAGCGAAATGGAGACCGTGATGAGCAACGACCTGCACGATGACGACACCGAGGTGGCGGAGGCCTGTGAAGCGCCGGCCACGCCAGCCCGCGAGGTTCCCGACATCCCCTTCGGTGTGACGCGCGGCATGAGCAACGAGGACTACCACGGCGACCGCAGCGCCGTCTCCTCGACCCAGCTCAAGCGCATGCTGATCAGCCCCGCGCACTTCCTCAGCGGCATCACCGATCCGGAGGAGTCCACCGAAGCGCTGCTGTTCGGCTCGGTGCTGCACGGCCGGCTGCTGGAGCCCGACACCTTCGAGTCGCGGTTCTTCGCGATGCCCAAGGTCAACCGCGCCAGGAAGGAAGGCAAGCAGCGCTATGCCGAATGCATGGTGCAGGCGGCCGGGCGCACCGTGTACCCCGAGGCCTGGAAGGAGCCCATCGAGCGGATCATCGATAACGCGATGACCCACCGCAAGGCGCGCGAACTGCTGGCCAAGGGCGAGGCCGAGGTGGCGCTGGTCTGGCTGGACTCCGACACCGGGATCAAGTGCAAGATCAAGATCGACTGGTGGCACGACGCCCGCACGCTCGCCGACGTGAAGTCCGCCGAGGACGTGACCTTCGAAGGCTTCCGCCGTTCCTGCGCCAGGCTCGGCTACGCGCTGTCCGCGGCGATGTACTGCGAGGGCGTCTACCAGCTCACCGGCGAGGAACCCGAGTGGGCCTTCATCGCCTGCGAGAAGGGCCGGCCGAACACCGTCGCCGTATACCGTGCGATGCGCCCGTTCCTGGAGCGCGGCCGCAGCGACTTCCGGCGGGCACTGCATCGGCTGGCCGAGTGCCGGGCGCGAGGGCACTTTCCGATGCTGCAGGCCGACGGCGAGTGGGAGGACATCGACCTGCCGCGGTGGGCGTGACCCGAGGGGCCTGCAATGCCCTTTGCCGACGCCCAGCCGCTGGCGGCCAGCTTCAGCCTGCTCGGCTGGTGCAACGGGACTGCAGCCCCGCGCCGGAAGAGCCCGCCATCGACTGGGTGCCCGGCCAAGGGCACCGACAAACTCAGCTGACGGCGAAGTCCGCGAGCTGTTTGCCCTCTTCGAGCCGAGCGACCAACCACCGCGGCTTGTTGCCGCGGCCGGTCCAGGTGTTGTCGCCGTCGCGGTACTTGATCGCCACGGGCTTGCCCTTCGCGGCCGATTTGCGCGCCGGCGCCTTCTTCGCAGCGGTCCGGCTCGTCGTGGCCTTCTTGGCCTTGCCGAACAACTGGTCGGGCGTGATGCCGTAGTGCTCGATGGCCGTGCGGATCCGGGCGATGACTTCCTTGACCTCTTTTGCCTTGAGCGCCTCTGCCTCGGCCTGGAGTTTCTGAATCTGGGCCTGAAGCTGGCCGTACGACTTTGCCAAATCGTTCTCCTGTAACGCCGCAAGTCTACGTTGGCGAAGCCCAGTTTCCATTGCGTGATCGAGAGCTGGCCAATGCGCCGCGAGGGCACTGAGCTCGAAAGCTTCCGGCTCGCGCTGTGTGGAACATGTCGAACGTTGCACATGGCGGCCCCCGTCACGCAGTCGGAGGCGCGACAGCCTCGTCGCCCCCTACCGGCGCGGTGGCGCGTGCATGGGCCTGGCTCTTGCCTAAATACGCATCCGAAATCGCGATGCGACCGTGACCCAGCTCAGATGCGACGGCCAGGCGTGCGGTGGCATCGCCCTCGCCATTGCCGGCACCGCCGCGCACCGGCGACGGCTCACCGGTCAGCTCCTCGTAGCGGTCGTTGGCGTGCTGGTGCCGCAGGCCGTGCGCTGTGACCCCCAGGGCTGCCTTCGTGATGCCGAAGCGCCGCAGGACGTTGTAGAAGCGGTTGGCGTTCTGCGTCGCGGTGCGGCCGGGAGCGCCCACGTACTGGCCCGGCGCCACCGATTGCAGAGCGCGTTGCAGCAGGGCCTCCTGCTCGGGCGTCTGCACGGGGATGTCACGCGGGCGGCCGCCCTTGGTGCCGTAGCGCACCCGCAGGAACCGCTCGCAGTCCGGGAAGTGCTGGGTGTCGCGCGGGTTGGCCTCGTCGCGGTTGATCACCGCCATGTGCGGCCGAAAGTGCCGGGCTTCCTTCGCGCGCAGGCCGAAGTGGTAGCAGAGCTCGAGCTGGATGCCGACCCAGGGATCGTAGGCAGTGACCTCGGCGATCTTGGCCTCGACCTCGACGCTGCGCGCGATCCAGCTGCGGTCGAAGTTGGCCGTGCGGTCGCGGTGCACGTAGTGCGAGTCGTCGCCGAAGTAGGTGGCGACGTCGCGGACCATGCCGGGCCGGCCGATCCAGGCCGCGTAGGTGCGAAGGAAGCTCAGGTAGTTGTGGACCGTGGCCACCGAGAGCTTGCGCTCGGCCCACAGCCGCGCGACGGCCTGCACCTGGCGGTTCGTGAGGATGCGCGGGTCGGCCTCGCGGAACGTGGTGTTGAAGCGCAGGTCGTCCCAGAATTTGAAGTAGAAGCGCTCGCGGTCGAGCATGGTCTTCTGGGAGACGGTCTTGATGAGCTTGGAGTGCTCCTGGTTGTGGATCACGAGCACGCAATGGAGCACGCGCTTCCAGTCGCGCGTGCCCTGCGGCGCCGTGTCGAGGACGTTCTGCGGGTTCCTCGGCGCGCCCGCCGGCGACCGCCGCGCATAGACCAGCTTCTTAGGCGGGGCTTTCTGCTTCTTCGACGACATCTCTTGCTCCGTTGAAGGCCGGCGAGCCACTTCAGCCGCGTCAAAGGGTGCGGACGCGAAAGTCCAGCTCGCACGTGCGTCCAGGGTCGCGCGAGCAGGTCGAAGGTCAAGGGCAGGGCCGCACCGCCGACCCTCGTGCGCGGTGCGTTGTTTCAAGCGTTCGGCCGCGCGGGGCGGCCAGGCAGGCGTTAAAAAATCTCTGTTTCCCGCAGCTCGCCGCCGTGCTTCCACGGCGGTGAACGACATGACGCACACACCTCGAGGGATGCGACGCGCCCACCTCGGTCCATGCCGAGGCGCTTCTGGGAGTTCGTGGGGTACCGTCTTTCGCCGCTTGAAACGCACTCCTGCCATCGGAGCGCACGGGGCCACGCCTGGAATCGGTCGCACCACCTCAGACGGGCAGTGATGACCGAGAACCCTCAAGGGGTTGACGACGTTGGCGACGGTGTTGTCGCGAGCAGCACGACGGCTGCTCAGCGGATGGCCTCAGCCGCGGCGTTGCCGCCAACGAAGGCCACTCAGGCAGATCCGATTGACGGATCGAGATGGGGAGATAAGGGCACCGCGACTGGCGCGGCAGGGCCTCGAAGGGCCGGGGCTTGAAGTGCAGGTCACGACTGCGAACGGCGGGTTCTCGGAGTCCGCAACACCGGCCTGCTTGCATTGAGAGCTGTGGCAGGCAGCACAGGCTCGGGGAGAAGTTGAACCCATGCGAGGCTCGGTTGTCAACACCGGGAGGGCTTGAACAATGGCGCTGCTCTGGCGGTGGCTAGTGTGTCGCCGGCCTTGCCGAATCCAATCTCCTCTGGCCTTGACTTCCTTGCTTCCCCGTCTAGCTCTCGAAGGCGCGAGCAAGGTCAAGTACGAGAGCCATGGTCCATCACCGAATCAGGACGAAAGCTGCAGCCAGGATGCGGCGCGGAGCCGCTGATGCCGCCATGTGTGACGGACATCGGCGACGCGGTGCCGGCGCTGTCTTGGTGAATGTCCGTCGCAAGTGCCGCGTCCAAAGCGCGTGGCGTGCTGCGGGCCGCAGAAAGCCGGGGGGCTACGACCCGCCTTTCCGGGTTGGCGGCGCGTGGACTCTTGGCGATGCTGTCGCCATCGGTCAACGCAATGCGGAGAGCAACGTCCATGGAAGCAATCGTCAGAGCCATCGATGTGGGTTTCGGGAATACCAAGTACGTGCTGGCCGCGCAAGGCGGAAGGGTCGAATGCGCGCACTTCGCCTCGATCGCCTATGACAGTGCGCATGACAACTCGAACGATGCGCTCGGCAGCAAGCGCAAGACGGTCTGCGTGCCAGTGGGCGGCATGTGGTACGAGGTGGGGCCCGACGTTGCGCTTGCAGCCGACGGCTTCGTGGGCCGGAATCATCACGACGACTACATGCGCACCCCCGAGTACAGGGCGTTCACGGCTGGGGCCCTTCACTTCATGAAGGTCGACAGGGTCGACCTGCTGGTGCTCGGACTGCCGGTGGTGGACTACATGCGCCGCAGGGCGGACCTGCAGAAAGCGATGACGGGCAAATTCGAGGTGGGCCGCAATCGCACGGTCGAGGTCAAACGGGTGTTGGTCGTGGCGCAGCCGCAGGGGGCCATGTATGCCGTCTTCGGTGATCAGGCGAACGCAAAGCTCCGGAATGGCAGAACCTTGGTCATCGACGCCGGCTCGCGCACCTTCGACTGGCTGGTGACGCTGGACAGCAAGGTGGTTGGCAAGATGAGCGACTCGGTGAACCGTGGGGTGCACGACATACTGCTCAAGATTGCCGCCGCGATCGCGAGCGAGACTGGCAGGGGCTACCTGAACCTTGAGGCGATCGACAGGGCACTGAGGAGCCGCAAGCCCCTGCGCGCCTACAAGCGGAGCGTTGACCTCAAGAAGTTCGACAACACGATCGAGAAGATCGCCGACCAAGCCGTCTCGATGCTCCATGGCAAGCTGGGCGCGACAGACGACCTGGAGCACATCGTGGTGGTGGGTGGCGGGATGCATCTGTACCGCGCATCGATTCGGCGGAAGTTCCCCGAGATCGCCATCAGTGAGGTGGACGAACCCCTCTATGCGAACGTGAAGGGCTTCCAGCTGATGGGCGAGCAGTACGTGCGTGAGAACCCACAGTTGTTCGCCACGGCGCCGGCCCGAGTCGAAGTGGCTCAGATCGGAGCGTAGCCAGCCATGGGAGCCCAACCGAAAATCGTGATGCAGGTGACCATCAGCGCGGAAGAGTGCCCCGAGCTCCATCGCGAACTCATCGGGATGACCGCTGCTCGAAGGCGAGTGAAGCGGCTTCTTGGTCTGGCCGGAGTCGGGCTGCTGGTCGAACATGGGCGCCTTGGTGGCGTGGCGACCTCGAGCCGGGGCCACGCAGCGCCGCCGATCTCGATGTCGCTGAGGCCGCTGGGGCAGACAGCCGCTGTACCGCTGGCGCCGCCCCGCGGCGCCATCGTTGGCCAGAGCATCGCCGAGATGACCGATGCGTTCGGGGAAGTGGATGAGAAGGACTGATCGAGATCTGGTGAGTGCCAGCGAACTGGCGCAGCTCGGCTACTGCGAGCGCGTGGCTCACTTCGACTGGCGCTACGGTGCGAAGCGGTCGCCGGAGCAACTCGTGGCGCAGGATCGTGGGAACGTGGCGCACGACCAGTTCTACAAGGACAGCTTGGCCATCGCGCGAGCAAGCGAGCGGAAGGGCCGGTGCTTCGTCGCGACCCTGGCGCTTGGCGAGTGCGCCGAGACCAGTGCGCTGCGGGCGTTCCGGGACCTCTACCTGCGCCGCACCGCCCCAGGCCGGCGACTCATCGCGACGTACTACCGCCTCGGGCCCGCGGTGTGTGAACTGCTGAGCCGCCATCCGCCGCTGCTCTCGGCCGTGAGGCTCGGACTCGTCCTGGCGGGCTGGATGGCCGCACGGGCGGTCGCGCGAAGGCTGGCACGATGAGCGACGCCGGCGCAGGCGCGCTGCTCTTGCTGGGGCTGCTGCTCTTCGCAGCGGCATACAGCTGGCTCAAGAGTCAGCGGGATCGGCCGGACGAGGGCTGGTTGCCGCGCGAGATCGCCGACGGTGAGCTGGCGTTCGCCGAGAAGCGGTTCGAGTCCAAGCGCCTTGGTCTGGTGGCCCGGCTCGACCGCGCGTATCGCCAAGGCGGCGAACTCCACTTGGTGGAACTGAAGACCCGCGGCTACTACGCGGCGCACGCCTCGGATGCCATCGAGCTCTCGGTGCAGCGCCTGGTTCTGCAAGAGGAGACCGGCGAGCGCGTTTCTTCGGTGGCCTACGTGGCGGTCAAACAGCATGGCCAGGGACAACCTCGGGCGATCCGCGTGGACCTGTTCGACGAAAACGAGGTCCTGGCGATGCGCCGCAGGCTGCTCGAGCTGAGGCGCGGCCAGGGCCATGCGCCATCGCCGACGGCGCGCCGGAAGGCGTGCGACACCTGCGGGCATCGGGCCGTCTGCCAAAGCACCTTCGGCGACCGGCAGTAGCGGCCAGGCGCTTGGCGGTCGCACGGCGGCGTGGTGCGGGCAGGTCCCGAATCGCCTACACCGCCAAGGCCGGCCTGGCCCTGACTGCCAAGGCAGAGGGAAGCGACCACTGGGCTGGCTAGACTTGGCGCACTTCCGAGACTTCGATGTACATCACCGACCTCACACACTTCCTCGATGGGTCCGGCGCGATCGCGCCGATCAAGGGCGCTGCGCGCGCGATGGCCCAGTTTCTCGTCGATGTCGTCGCCCACGCCACGGACGAATCGGATGCCTCGCTGGCGGCACCGACGTGCTTCAAGTGCAAGAAGGGTCCGGTCACCGCGGTGCGGGCCGCGGATGATGCCGTTGTTTGGAAGTGCCCCAAGTGCGAAGCTGAGGGCAGGATCTCGAAGTGGCAGGGGTCCCTCTGGGACCTGACGGTACGACCTCAGTCGTCGGACTGACTATCGGACGAACTGGCGGTCCTACTGAACCGCGGGGCCGCTCAGCGCTAGCCGCCTGACCGCGCCGGCAATGGCGTCTTGCAGTGAGCGCGTCAGGAAGGGTGACGAGTCGGCGCTCGGCCCGTAGTCGTAGGTCTTCATGCCCCAGTGCGTGGCCACGAAGTCATCCACCGTGGCCACGCCGTCGACAAGACCCAGTTCCTTGGCCTCGGGGCCTGGCCAGACCTCACCAGTGCCGAAGTCGACACCCGACTTCAGGGCCCGGCCCCGGCGGGCCTTCACCTCGGCCAGGAAGAAGCCCCCCATTTGATCGACGAGTTGCTGGGCCTTCCGGTCGACCTCGGGACTGACCGGGGTGAACGGGTTGAGGAAGGCCTTGAGCTTGCCGGAGGCGTAGACCCGCTGCGCGACGTCGACCTTGGCGATGGCCTTGTCCAACTGCCACGGGGCCATGATCGCGCCGATCGATCCGACGAACGAGTACTTCGCGGCGATGATCTTGTCCGCGTTCAGCGCGACCATGTAGGCAGCGCTCGCTCCGAGGTTGTTGATCACCGCGACAACTTCCTTCCGGTGCTTTGCCTTGAGCCCGTTGATGGCTGTCGATATGCGCTCGGCCTCCACGGGCGCTCCGCCCGGGCTGTCGATGTGCAGCACGACGCCCTTCACGTTCGGATTGCCGAAAGCCTTCTCGAGGATCGGGATGATGTTCTCGGCCGAGGCCCGTTCCGTGGCGCCGATGGGGCCCTCGATGCGGACGATGCCCACGACGTTCCCGAATGGCCCCCAGCGAAAGCCGGTGGAGTTCAGGAAGAACAGGAAGTACAAGAGACCGAGCAGCACCGGCGCGCCGAAGAACATGGCCTGGAACAGGTTGCGCCAGCGGCGCTCGGCCTTTCGTTCCTTGGCGGCCAGTTCAGCCGAGCGCTCGAAGGACTGGCGCTGCTCCCGCATCTCTCGGAGCACCTCGAGCACGACCGAAGGGAACGTGGTGGGCTCGCCGTTCCGCGCGGTCGGGACCGTGGGCTCGGTAGGGGTTGGGGTGGACATCGCGCTCTCCTTGCCGGACGGCCTGTGCCGAGGACAAGAAGATAGAACGACGAGCCCGAGGCTTCCACTCGAAAGGCGGGTGCTAGTCCCCCCCGAAAGTCGCCGGTGAAATTGCGATTTGGAGCGGAGCGCGTCCTGGGCGCACGAGCGCTATTTGCAGGAGCCGCCTTGAAGGATCGACGACAAGGTCATCTTGTCGCAGTCCTTCTTCGCTTGGGAACCGGAGTCTGTTCTCGAGGGACCTCGATCGCCCTGCTGTGCTGCAGCGGCCAGTCGAGTCTTCAGCGATTCCATCGGGTCAGCTCGCTCAAGCGAATTCAGTTTGTCTACGAGTTCTGCGTGCTTGAGGATCGTGCACCGAAGCTCGAACCCAGGATACGTGAGATCTCCAAGTGACAGTGTCACCTCGGTTCTCGATATAGCTGCGACCGCGCACGATGAATTTGCCAATTCCGTGAGGGACCGAATATCGACGTTGCTTGCCGAGTCCCCCTGGACCATCAACATTTGCCCGTTCTTGCACTTGCCAGCGACAAACTCCCCGGCAAGGCGAAAGTACGCGTCGACCTTGTCCTTGGTTTGCGCGACGGATGGAACCAGCGTCTTCGATCCCAAGTACAGGTTGGTGTGGTGCGTGAGGTCGCACACCGAGTCATCGGTCGTCTTGTTCGGCCGCAGGGCGACCGCCAGCGCTTGCTGGGTAGGGATGACGTTGGCAAAGAGCGCCAGCGATCCGCAGAGCAGGAGGGTACGCGTGGGACTCATAGACGCTCCCTTGACCACATGCCGAAGCTAGTATATGAAGTCATCTGGTCGACAGGTCGCACGCTGTCGCAGATTGTTTCATCCAGGGCGCGGTGTCATGGCACGGTTCAAGATGGCGGCGTGGACGTTTGGCGTAGTCGGAGCGCTGGCTGCGGCTACTGTCAGCGATCGAGGCGCGTTCGTCATCGGCTTTTTCTGGCTGATGTTCGGCGGCATTGCAGGGCTGCTGGTCTTGCTTGCGCGGCGTGCGGACGTGGTCGTTGAATCACCAAAGGTCGACGTGCGAAACCCTTTCACGGACCAACTCGGTGTTCATCGATATCCCGGCGATGTGCTGGATGTTGAGAATCATCCAACACCAGGCGCGCATGGGCGCTATTGAGTAGTTGCACGTTGCACCAACCTCAATTTCGCTTCCCGCTCTTAGGGGTCATTCGAGGAATCTCGGGAGTCGCCTGAATTGCTCTCGACCGCTCCGATGCCTCCTGTCGCGCGCGGGCCTCGTTTGCTTCTCGCAGAGCTGCATCAGGGCCGACATCAAGTAGCTCCCGAGCATTTTCTGCAAGCGTTGCTGCGTCGTCACGTAGTTGGCGAAGATTTCCAAGTTGCTGAGACCTCTTGGTTGAAACTGTGCCGTCGGGGTTGCGGACGATGTCGTTTCGGTCGTCAAAGGTGGCTGCGGCAGTCTCGCGTGATTCATCTTCGGTCCGACGCCGTTGCAAATCGCTCTGCACTTGGGCAAGTGCTCCAGATGGCTGTGGTGCGACCAGAGGCGCGCCGCTGAGCCTCTTGCCGATGGCGCGGTCATTGGCCGCATCGGTGCCGACGACGCGATCGCGCGAGAAGATCGCGTCATCCTTGTTGGTCGACGCGATAGACCTCACGTCGTCGAAGGTCGTTGGCAACGCCGAACCGGATGCTGTTCGAGTCGGGGGAAGCGCTCGCGATGCCAACTCACTGGCCATCGCCGCCTGGAGCGCGAGGCTGTCAGAACCGTATTCGCTGGCCAGGCGTTGGTAGCGTTGGATGAAGTCAGAGTTGGCTGGCAACTGCGCCAAGTCGATGGAAAGCACCTCGCCGGTCTCATGTGCCTTGGACAACCTCTCGGCGATCGCGCTCCGCTCAGCGTAGCTCGACTGTGTGGATTCCAAACGACCTACCGCGGTCGACATGCGAGATGCAAGTTCGTCGCCTTCTCGCTGGTCGTTTCCAAGCGCGCGCACAAGCGACTGATCTCGCGTAGCTCGCTCTGCGAAGGACCTGAACTCACGAAGTTGATCGGCCCCCAGCTCGTTCGCCACCTTCTGCTCGGTTTCATCCAGCGATCGTGTGTAGCTCTTCCCGGCGGAGCCGGATGCGTTCGCCCTCAGTGGGCTAGTGCCAGGCGCACCGACGCCACCTGAGAGCTGGAAGGCGATGTTCGCGACCTGCTGAGCGCTCAAACCAGTGGTCCGCGCCACAGACTCGGTAATGCTGCGCAGCCTATCCGCAGCCGAGCCAATGTCCGTACTCGTGCTCACTGCCTGGCCATCTCCGCGGGTAGTGGAGCGGAAGCGGCTAGAGCCGCGCGACATCGTGTCCACGAGAACCGAGGAGAGGTCATTCGAGGCGGAGACAGCTTCACTTCGCGCCGCCTCGGCCGACCTCGATGCCTCTTGAACGGACGACTGTGTGACGCGTGACGACACAACGCGCGATGTAGCGCTCTCATTGCGCAGGTAGGAGGTGGCCTGTGCGCCACTGGCCGTTGTCGTGACCCAGTTGCCGTCGAGATCCTGCTGGCGACTGACCCATGGGTTTGAGGTTGAGGGGCTGATGGTGCGCTGATCCATCGAGACGTTGCCCATGGTGGTATTGCCCGTGGCCGCGGCCGCAGACGCATTCCCGGACATCGAAGCTGCCTGGAGGCCCTGCAGCCCACCCATGACGGCAGAGCCGAAGTTGACCATCCGGTTGGCCAGTGACCAGGCGAGCATCGGGATGCCGATGATCAGGTACGACACGACTGCCTGCGAGGAGATCGAGTTCGAATAGATGGGAGACGCTGTCTGCAGCGAGAGTGCCTTCACGCCTCCGCCGATCTCGGCCGCCGCAGCCTGGTCGATCTGGCCATACAGCGTCGCCATGTAGTTGAGGATCGCGAACAGCGGCGGCCAGAGCTGGATCGAGACCAATGCGATCGCATAGCCGGAAAGGATCATGATCGTGGTCCGCCCGCTCGACACGAACAGCAGAAGCACGACGAGGGGGAAGACTGCGTAGCACATCGCCTCCGCTACGTTGCGCACCACTGGAAGCGCCTGCGACGAGATCTTGGCGCCGTTGATCCAGGACGCGTTCTGCGCCGCGACGGATTGCGCGCGCCCGGTGGCCAGCATCATGCAGGCAGGGTCGTTGATGCGCTGGCAGCCCATCTCGCCAGCGTCGTTGATCGCGTTAACGATGGCGTTCTGGCGGATCAGATCAGCTGCGGTAGCAGCTGCGCCCGCGATCTGGGATCGGATGTAGGCCTGGGGAATCTGATTTAGGACGGCCGCCTGCGCGGCCGCTGCGGGGAGGTCGGGGTTCAGCTTCTGCCCGAGGCGCGCCGTCAACGCGTTGACCTGTGCGGGCAGGCGGCCCGCGATGGATGCGTACGCAGCGTCGCAGGTCGTCGTGGTCACGCCCGCGCCAGCGGTGATCACGGTGAACCTCGCCGGATTGGTGGCAGCCATCGCCGCCCACAGGTTGTCCGAAGTCGAGAAGGCGGTAGCGGCGATCGTGCCGTCGGCGATGTCGTAGGCGGTGCAGTTGTTGGCGAAGTTGATGATGTCGTTCAGGACCCCTGGATCCGGGATGGAAATGCTTCGCGTCTCCTGAATCAGGCGGCTGCCGAACATCAGGCCGTTCTGCTGGTAGGACAGTTCCCCGGGCAGGGAGGCGGGTCCTGGCAAGGTCTGGAACGCCGTCTCGAAGAGCTCGGTGATCGTGTTGCCGATGGTGCTGGTCAGACCACCGAGCGCCGCCATGCCGAACGGCACGTTCGCGATGACGCGGTTGGGGGTGCCACCGGTCTTGTCCACCACGGCGACTGTCACGCGGGGGACGAAGAGCACGCCGTAGATCAGCACTACGGACACGAGCCAGCGCCAGCCGACCAGCTTCTCGGGCTGGAACATGTAGGCCACCATCGCAACGACGAAGCCGCAGAAGGCCACGGCGGCGATGGCACTCATGTAGGTGCCCGAGGCCATGATCGCAGCGATGGCGTTGAAGATGCCTGCCAGCGCTTCGCTGTTGTGGTACGCGAAGACTTCCCACATGACTGTGCCTCGGTTGCCTGCGCAGGGCTTACTTGGTGCTGCGGCTGGAGTAGCCGAGCATGTCCAGTGCGTGCAGTGACATGCTCGAGCGGAGGTTGCGCTCCAGGCGTTCCATGTCGGTGGCTACGGTGGAGACGGCGGTGACCTTGCGGTACAGGGTGGCCTGCTCTTGCTGGAGCAGGCTCATGAACTTCTGAACGTCTTCGCGCTGTTGTCGTGCCAACTTCCTCTGTTCATCGTTCAGACGATGCTGCTTGGTGAGGGCCGAGATCGCGACGTTCGCGAACTGGTTGAGAAACGTGAACGCGTAGTCGGCAGCGATGACCTCCCGGTAGTTGCCGATCATCATGTCGGCGAGGCCCGAGCCTGGGATGGTGTTGCCGATCGACAGCATGCGCCACACAGGGATGCTGGTGCTGTTCACGAAGCCGACGGCCGCGGAGTTGTTTGGGATCGCCGTGCGGGTGCGGATGTTGTCCGAGATCAGCTGCATGATGTCGGACACCTTTTTGGTCAGCGGTTGGTGCACGTAGGTGTTGTCGCGCGTCACCGTGTCGCAGTCGGTGTAGTTGTTGCAGCGGAGCAGTTGGAGGTTGATGTTGCCGCCGGCGGCGTCGGATTGGCCGTACAGCAGCTGGGCGACGGTCGTGATGCTCGGGCCGATGTACTCGGGATCGCGGTTGGCTGTCTCCGCCGGAAAGATCACCGCACCCACGATGCTCATCACGAGTTCGCGGGCGGGATCGTCCAGCGTGTCGATCGACTTGAGGGCACGCCAGGTGAAGTTGCCGACAAAGGGCGCTTGTGCGGCGATGTTCGCGTCGGCACTTGTCCGTGCAGAGCCGAGGATCGAGGGGCTGTCCGACGCGCAGCGGCGCATGGCGGCGTCGATGTCACTCTCCATGCCCATCTGCATCGCCAGCTTTGCGCAGGCACGCTGCGAGTCGTAGCCGACCGCCTCGGCCGCGGAGGACACGAGCGCGGTTGCGGTTTCGCAGGAGTTGATGCGCGCGTTGTTGATCCAGGTCTCCAGGCCCTTGGCCCACTTGGTCAGCCCGCCGAGCAGCGGCGAGACAGCCTCCAGCGCGAGCTGAAACGCGATTCCGGGCAGAGCTGAGGTGATGTTCCGGAGCATGTTGCGGAACTCGTTGGCGGAGATGTGCGAGAACGAGCCGCCGAAGAGATCGATGCCGCCGCAGCCGCCCTTGGCCGTGGGGAACTGAATCGCGGCGAGTTGGTAGGTCTTGTTGGGCGAGCGCAGGTAGAGGTTGCCGCCGGTGTAGGTGTTGAACGTCTGACCCTTGAACGCACCGGGCGCGGTGTAGTTGCCGATGGCGCCCAGGTTGTTGAACATGGTGTTCACCTCGGCGTTGAGATCCCCGGCGTAGCTCAGCGGGGCCGCAAGTGCCACGGCGGACGCGACGATGACGGCGACCAGCTTGCGGACAAGGATTCGTGCGGACATTGGGCGCCTCCCTACTGCAGGTTGACCCGCCGGGTGATCGACGGCGCGTAGGCGTCGGCGCCCGGGGCGGTGACGGTCGTGATGCGCTCGATGAGCTGCGACTCGGACAGCACGCCGAAGCCGATCGGCACGATCTTTCCGGTGTAGGGCTCGGCCAGGTAGATGGCCGGCACCTGGGTGACCTGCAGCGTGCGTGCAATGCCGTTGTCGCGCCGGAACGTGGGGAAACTCGGCAGGCCCTTGCCGTCCACGCTGATCGGGACGATCTGAATGCCGAAGCGGGCGCTGAAGGCCTCCAGCGTCGGCGAGAAGGCGTGGCAGTACGGGCAGTCCGAGCGGAAGAAGAAGAACAGGACGTGCGTGCGCGCCAGGTCGGTCAGCGACTGAACGCGGCTGGTGGCCTGCTCGCGATCGAAGACTTCGATGGCGCGCGAGTTCACCGGCCGACCCTGCAGCGTCATGTCCAGGTCCGGCGTCGCCCAGGCCACCCGCTGTGCCACATCCGAGAAGTAGCTGGCCTGGCGCACCACCTGCGCCTCGAGCTGCATGTAGCGCCGGACGTTGTCCTCGCTCGGCCGGATGATGGCGATGTTGCGGTACTCCTCCAGGCGCTTCTGCAGCTGTTCGAACTCGATGAGCTCGGGCGCACGCGTGTCCCGGCGCCTGGCCTCCGGCTTGGGCGCGGCGGGCTTCGCAGGCGCCGGCGGGAGGACCTCGGGTTCCGGCTCCTCGTAGAAGTGCCAGCCACGCCGAAAGTCATCCCAAAAGAGGGCCCTGGAGGTGGCCGGACTTTGCGCAGGTGCGACCGCTACCGCGGCGTCGGCCTGGGCGTGTGACCACGCTGCCAGGAGGAGACCAAGAAGGGCTGCGAGCGCGGCGAGGCAACGGGTCGTGGACACGGGCGGCTCCTCACGTGAGTGACTTGGGTGGCTGGCCGTCGCGGCAGTAGTTGATGCCGAAGTCGACGGTGTTGCGCCGGGGCGTGGCCTGGCCGGGCAACTGCACGCCGTCCTGGGCAAAGGACAGCTTGAGACGGGCGCATCCCGCCTGGGCGTAGCGCTTGACTGTCGAGACGTCGATCAAGATCGGCCCGGTCGCCTTGAAGTGCTTGGTGATGCTCTCGGCATCTTTGCTGGTGAGGACCCCCTGCGCGATCCCCGTCGGCGAGTCGAGGGCGGCGATCATCAGCACGCGGACGTCAGTGACCGGCATGCGGCCGCCGTCGGCCAACTGGGCGGTGGCCACCGACGCCGCGGCGAAGGCGATGAGCGGTGCAAGGCGGTTGAGCTTCATGATCAGCACTTCCCCTGGCCGAAGTAGCAGCTCGGCACCCGGGCCCCGTTGTTGGTCTGGATCGCCGAGAGGTTGGGACTCTTCGCGACGAGCGAGGCGTAGAACTCGCTCAGGTCCATGCGGGCGAAGTCGAGCGATTGAAGCTGCGCGATGCTGAAACCTGAGCAGTCGGGGTTGCGCGCATCGCCCCACCCCTTGCTGATCTGGCCGCGGCCCTGCTCGTTGACGATGCGGGCGAGCATCGAGTTGAAGCAGCACTTGCCTGTCGTGTGCTCGATGCAGGAGACGCAGGAGCCGAGGATCCGGATGCAGGACGAGCAGTAGCTGCCGATGCTGTGACACAGGCCGGCGCCCTCCTTGAGGGCAAGGACCGCCTCGTTCTCGTTGCAGGAGGTCAGCGAGAGAACGATGTAGATGATCGCGGCGATCACCAGCGTCCATGGGTCGAATGCGACGACGAAGCCCTCGCCGGCGACCGTGCTGGAGGAGTACAGGACGGTGGACCCGGCGGGCAGCGCCGTGCCGTTCACGGCGATCGTCACGCCGTAGCTGGTGAACGAGCCGCTGAAGCCCGCGCCCGTCAGCAACGCGCTGAGTCCCTGGTAGACGAACTGCCGGTTCTCGGAGTTCATCAGGATGTCGTAGACGAGGCGGGAGCCGGCGCCGAAGACGCTCTGGTTCGTCATGCCGCGGCCGGACGCATCGGAGTTGCAGCAGTTGGTGAGGAGGCGGTCGCGGCAGCTGTTGGCTTCGCCCTTGAACACCTGCATGCGGTCGCTGTCGAGGTAGACACCGGCCTCGCGTCCCGCCTCGAGCATCGACATCGTGCGCGCGAAGTCGGCGTCGTTGGTGTACGCCGTGTTGAAGCAGCTGGTTCCCAGGCAGAAGACGTTGGCAGGGCAGTTGGTGGCTTGCGTGACCGTCTCGTTCGGCACGGTGCAGCTGTACTGGTCCTGGTACACCTCGCAGACGCCCGTTGCCGGGTTGGTGCGGGAACAGGTCGACGACACCGGCGTGCAGCCGGCGGCGATCAGCGGTGTGCACTGGTCGGCGGTGTAGGTGCCGCCGCAGCTCATCGTGCTCTGGTACTGCCAGCAGTCCCGGGTGATGGAGACGCCGTCGATGACCTTGGTGGCGGGTCCGTCGACGCACACCGGTGCGCTTGCCACCGAGCACCGGCTGTCGCCGGCGAGGCTGGGACATTGGTTGTTCCAGGTGTCGGCGGCCGTGAACGTGGTCGCCGGCCGGGTGTACGAGAGCCGCATCTGCGGAATCGGCCCGTACGCCGGGTTCGGCGCCCAGCCCACCACCGCGCGGGTCGAGCTGGCGCGCCAGTAGGCGGACGAGAAGGTGCCGGTGATGTCGCTCGCCTGGATGTCGCTTGCCGACCCGCTGGGGCTGTAGCAGGTGGTGGTGCTGAGCGGCGAGCTGGTGCACTCCATGCCGTCACCGCCGTACGAGCAGGTGGTGACCAGCAGGTTGTCACCGCTCTGGGTTCCTGCAGGGCAGGCGGCATAGACGTCGATGAACGGATGGATGGTCGTGCAGGTCATCGAGTCCCAACCACCGGTGCAGGACTCGACGGGGTCGTCGGCGATCATGGCGGTCAGGCTGCAGGTGCTGCCGGTGCACGACTTGTCTGCGACGTAGACGCCTCTCTCCGAGGGCGTGAAGCTGGGCCAGTTGTAGGTCGTGCCGATCACCGCGACCCGCTGGGGCGTGATGACCGGTGTCGTCATGTCGACATCGAAGAACGCCAGCGGCGTGCCCGAGCTGGTGACCCTGAAGTGTTGGCTCGAGTCCGGCCGGTCGGGCAGGCACTGCGCGGCCACGGCGGTCGATCCTGCGCTTGCCTGCGCGAACCAGTCGCCGGGCGAGCAACTGGTCGACCGGGCGACGGCGACGTTGAGCGAGTTCGAGCAGCTGTAGCTGCCCGCGGTCACGTAGCGGGCGCAGGCCCGGGTCTCGGTGTGGGTCGCGATGGTGGCATCGGTGGTCGTGCAGCCGCTGTAGTACGAGGCCAGGCCGCCCAGATCGAGCGAGGGGTTACGGGCGATGCGCGAAGCGGCTGCGACCGCCGGATCGCTGGGGGAGATCGTGGGGCGGGCTGTGTTCGCAGAGGTGATGGCGGTGCGCAGCGCCTGGCAGCTGGGGTCGTTGGGCGTCGCCGCGCAGGCGGCGAGCTTCGCGCTGACCTCGGGGCCGAGTACCGGGCGGCCGGCCAGCGCGGCCTCCGGTGGCGTGGTGGTGTACCCGGGGACGACACCCGTCGCCGACGGCTGGTTCACCATGCCCCGGATCGCGGTGTTGGCGGCACGACCCGCGGCCACGCCTTGGTCGTGCGAGGTCTGTGCGATCGCGGTGGTCTGAACGAGGACCAGGGCCTGGGTCATCACCCAGACGGTCAGGCGCTTGAACATCACGGCTCAGCCCCCTTTCATCTTCGCGAGAAAGGCCTGCGCTTCGCGCGAGAACTTCGGCGCCGTCTTCTGGATGAAGCGCAGCGCGTAGTCGATGCTCACGTCGCCGGCGGCCAGCGCGTAGCTGTCCGCTGCGAAGCAGGTGCCCGCTGCGCAGGGCGTCGGAACGGACCGGTCCTTGATGAGGACGAAGGACGGCGTGGCGGTGATCGTGAATCGGTCGAACGCCTGCGGGTCGATCTGGAATCCGACCTTGCGCTGGCCGATGACCCGCTGGACGCGGGCCACGGTCTTCTGCAGCGAGTCGTCCACGAGACCGCGCAACAGCAGGGTGGCCCCGCTGCGCGCGGCCTGATCGACCAGGCGCTCCAGGGCCGGGTCGGGCATCGAGAAGCTCACGAAGACCAGCAGCGTCGGGCCCACGGCCATGCCCGAATTGGCGGGGTCGGGAGCGCCCATGGCATCGAAGCCGCCGGCGATCGCGCCGAGGTCGATCTTTCCTTGGGACTGCGGCTGAGGCAGCGCGTCGATGCGTGGGGCCGCGGGAACCGGCACCCGCGCGAGTTCGTCATCGCTGGGCATGCGGTGCTTGCGCCGCGCCGCCTCGATGTCCTTGTCGATGATCGTGGGCTGGCTGCGGGTGGCGCGAGCGATGTCGGCCTCGGTCACGGGGCTCTTGCCGGACGGAGACTGGCCTTGGGCCTGAGCCACGGCGGCAGGCAGCGCGAACAGCGCGACCGCGATCGACGCAACGACGGGGGCCGCGAGACGGTCAGTAGCCCACACAGCAGTTCCTCTTGCGGAAGAGCATGAAGGCGAAGTCCTCGCCCAGGACCGGGTACTCCTTGCCAGCGCCCCAGAGCACGGTCGTGCGACCGAATGGCTGGCAGCACTTGCCGTCGAGCTTGTCGGTCGACGGAATCGGGTAGGTGAGGTTGGTTTTGTAGGAGGACTTGTCCATGATCGGCTCGAAGTAGGGGCCGCAGAGCCCGCGCGAACCGTGCCAGCCCCAGGCGATGAGTTCGCGGTGCATCTTGGCGGTGAGGCGCTGCGCCAGCAGCGCGGCGGTGCGAACGCCGCCCATGTGGTACTGGACGTGGCCGTCCATGGGGTAGAGGCCGCCCTGACAGCCCGCGCACCAGAAGAGCGTGTTCAACCCGAAGCCCACGGTGGCTGCGACGCAGTCGGCCGCGCAGGCGGCGATGGCGATGGGGTTGGCGAAGAGCACCGCGTCCGGGTTGAGGATCAGCGTCAGCTCGTCGTCGTTCCACAGCGGATCGACTTCGGTGAGGTAGGCGAGGTCGAAGCTGCCACGCTCCAGGCAGGGGAAGTCGGTCACGACCTCGAGCCAGTAGAGGACCGGGTTGGTGTAGAAGTGCGCCTGGTAGAAGGAGCCTCCGTCACCGTCGCCCTCCGGGCGTGTGAACCTCGCGGCTTCCGGCGCGGCGATGCCGGGATCCAGGTTCAGGCCGCCGAGTGACGGCAGGCAGAACGGCTTGCGGGTGGCTTCGACGTGGCGCGCTGGCTCCCAGAACCCGATCGACAGGCCGATCGTCGGATTCACGCCGCAACTGCAGACCGGATTGCCCGGGTTGTCGCCGTTGTCCTCCTGTCCACCGAAGTTGGCGATCGTGGCGCTGCCGATGGTGATGGGCAGCAGGCACGACCAGCAGATGTCGGTCAGCGGATTGGGAAACTTGCCCGTGCAGGTCGCCATGCCTGCCGCGGTGGCCAGCGAGGACGCAGCCAGCAGGCACAGCGCCGTGAAGAGTCGGTGAACGATGTTCATCGCACGGGCACCTCATCGATGCGAAGGCGTTGTCCCTCCTGCGAAACGATCGCCGGGACCGCCGCGATCCCGAACTTGCGCACGAGGGCACCTTCCTGGTCGTAGAACACCGGCTTGTTCCAGCGCTTCATCAGGTCCAGGTAGCTGCCGCCCACGAGGATCGGTTTGACCTTGCCCTGGTAGTGCTCGATTAGTTCGCGCGCCCTGGTCACCTGGCCCGGGTCGCGCGCATCGAAGAACAGCAGGTGCTTGGAGAGCGAGACGACTTCGAGCGGGTTCTTGCGAGTTCCCGCCGGGAACAGGACCGCGCCCGTGCTGTCCACGACGTTGGACTGCAGGGTGAAGGTCGGATCGAAGTAGAAGGTGCGCGCGGCTTGGGCCCGGCGCAGTCCGTCGACCGGTCGCGGGTTGTTGACCGCATAGGCGGCGCGATCCCGTGCCTCCTGCTCATGGCGCTTCAACTCGCCGCTCGCCTCCTTGGCGCGCAGCCGGGCCATGATCACGTCGAGCAGGTTCTTCTCGGCCACCGGATAGGTCGGCCCGATGGTCCCCAGGTTCGCTGCCTGTGCGCCCAGCGCCCAGGAGGTCGCTGCTGCGATGAGCCAGGGAGAAAGGCGGGCGCGCATGTCACTTGCTCGGGCAGGCGATGGAGGCGCCCAGGCGCTGCAGGGCGGCGGTGTCGCGCTCGTGGGAAGCGCGGACCATGTTCATCAGGACCGGATCGCCGTTGCCTTGCGCAAAGGCGCGGCGCAGCTCGATCGTGCGCAGCGCGCGCCCGCAGCGGCTGCGAAACGCCGCCATGTAGGCCTCGGCGCCGTCGCGCGCGGGCGGCGCCACGTGGGCCAGCAAGGCGAGGTAGGTGTCGAGCGGCACGTCGTCCTGGAGGTCCAGGCGCTCGCCTTGGGCGGCCACCGTGCCCGCCAGGCACAACATCGATAGGATGAGTGTTCGCTGCATGCGGCCCTCACAGCAGTGGGATGACGCGCGACTTGACGTCCTGCACGCGCACGAGCCCGGCGAGGCTGTAGCGGGAGTCGAAGCTGTCCGGGCTGGTCCCCTGCACGTACAGGTGGCCGGCGGGGATGACCGTCGGGTCGATGGGCTCGAGGGGGCGACGGTCGAAGGTGTGCGTCTTGGCCAGGCCCACCGGCACGCCGTTGACGAACACCTCGCGTCCCCGCACCGTCACGACATCGCCGGCGACGCCCGCGACACGCTTGAACAGCGCCTGGTGGCGCAACCCGGGATAGGCCTGCAGGCCAGCTGGCCCCTCGAATGCGTAGACCACCAGGTCACCGCGGACGATCGCGCCCGATCGGTAGTCGACGAACGCGACCTTGTAGGGCAGGCTGGGTGTCCAGTTGAACAGCAGCGGCAGGACCGGGACGTGGTGGGCGAAGAGGCGGATCAGCGCGAGCACCCAGACGCCGACGACGAGCACGAGCACCACCCGGTGCCGCCGCAGGTCGTGCAGCATCAGCCGGCTGCCATGCAGCAGCCAGGGGCCCAGACCAACACGTTGGCTCGTCATGGCGGCGGCTACGACTTGGCGCCGACCTTCGCCTTGAGGGCGGCGGTGAGGTCGATGGCGTTGGACCAGCCCCCTGCCACGGCGGACTTGACCACCACCAGGCAGCGGCACTCGACGGGGATCTCGCGCAGGGCGCGGTCGAGGCGATCGCCGAAGGCCTGCGCCTGCGCGAGAGCGCGCTGGCGATCGTCGTCGGTCCTGCTGGCGCTGAGCAGTGCAGCGAACTCGGACTCCTTGGCGCGATAGACCTCGGCGATGTCGACGATGCCGATGACCTGAGCGGGCTTCACGACCAGCCGGTCATAGGCGAGCAGTGCCCCGGCGGTCACGAACACCGAGATCAGCGCATGGGTGGCGAACGAGCTCATACCGCATAGCCCCGGCGGCGGAGCAGCTCGGTGATGGCGTCGTCGATGGACAGGCCCTGTCTCAGGAGCGCATCCAGCGGTGCGTTGTCGTCCAGCTTGTTGCTGAAGAGCAGGTGCGAGAAGGGGTCGAGGATGATGCGAGCGACACCCTCGCCGATGGGTGAGGTGATGTAGCACTCGGAGAACACGCCCGGCTCCATGCGCAGCGAGTTCAGCAGCCGCTTCTTCGGCTCGTCCATCGAGAAGCGGCCCGTGCGCGCGAGCAGTTCGATCGACTCGGGCTTCTGGCGCAGCAGGAAGGTCCAGTCCGAGCACTTCAGTGCGGACTCCATCTGTGCCGAGGTGAAGTAGTCGTCGCCGTTCTGGGTCGCCGTCACGAGGCTGCCGCCGTACTTGCGGGCGCGCCGCGCCGCCTCGTCGATCGCCGCGGCCATCACCACGTCGTTCTCGCTCGAGTCGCCCAGCTGCTGCTTGAGCTCGTCGATGAACCAGACCTTCTTGCGGTTGCGCGTCAGGTACATCTCGCGGGTGATCGCGTGGAACAGGATGATGTTGACCACCGCCTGCAGGTCGGGCTTGCGCTTGAGCTCCTCGCTCTCGATGACCACGAAGTCGTTGGAGAAGTCGATCGTGTTGCGGCCGCTGAAGAAGCGCGCGTACTGGCCACCCTTGGCGTAGGGGTTGAGCATCACGGCCAGGTCGCGCACGCGCTGGTCTTCCTTGATGCCCAGTTCCTCGATCGTCCCGGGGACGAAGGCGTCGCGCAGGATCGTCATGTCCAGGTCCTGGCCGTACCTGGCCCAGAGCTTGAGCAACATCGCCGAGATCGCCTTCATCTGGACCTCGTCGAGCTGCTTCATCGAGGCCATCTTGGCGATGGCCGGCAGCAGCATGTCGATGTCCTCGTTGATGTCGGTGACCAGCGGGAACGGGTTCAGCGAGATCTCGACGTCGGGCCGGAACTCGATGAAGGTGCCTTCCGCCTTGCGGCAGAGCTTCTCGAAGGAGCGCCCCAGGTCCTGCATCCAGATCTTGGCGCCGATGGCCCGGTAGGACCAGGCCAGCTCGTTGAGCAGGACCGACTTGCCCGAGCCGGGCGAGCCGATGACGGCGGCGTTGTAGTTGCCGTCGTTGTCGTAGAGGTCGAGCGTGAGCAACTGGCCGCGGCGGCCGGCGAACATCAGGGTCGGCGTCTTGCTGCCCCGCCATTCGGCCAGGACCGGTGCGAGGTGGATGGCGTTGGCCATCGTCTTGCGGGTGACCCGCTTCATCTTGCGCAAGTCGCCGTGGAAGGCCGGCGACAGCGTCATCGGCAGGCTGGCCAGCAGCGCCTGGCGATGTTTGTAGACGTCGGCATTGAGTTCGAAGCCGCGCGCACGCCAGATGGACTTGGCCGTCTCCTGCGTCTGCGCGACCTTGGACGGATGGCAGAACAGGCCGAGTTGGTGGTACATGCTCACCAGCGCGCCGCCGGTGTCGATCGCGTCCGCGGCGGCCGACCAGTCGCGCGCTTTCTTGGCGACGTCGGGCATGACCACGGCCATCTTGCTGCCCGCGTTCTGCGTGGCCCGCACGTGGTTGGCCGTGACCACGGTCTTGGTCGAGTTGGGGTCCAGGATGTAGACCCCCATCGTCAGCAGGAAGGGCGAGCTGTACTGCAGGGCCGGCTGCATCAGGTCGCCGACCAGGGCACCCATCTGCCACAGGCCGAAGCGCTCGGGGAAGGACTTGATGGAGAAGAAGCGCACGTCCAGGCCTTCGCCTGCGCCTTCCTTCCACAGGTGAAGGCCGTTGGAGCGCGCATCCTGGATCGTGTCGTGATCGACGATCTGGTCGCGCAGTTCGCGCCCGTCGTCGTAGTGCAGGTCGGGCGCGGTGGCCGCGTCGATGCGATCCGGGTTGACGAACAGCGAACACCAGTTGATCAGGTCGGCCGCGTCGCACACGCGATTGGGCAACGACGCCGAGCGCAGCGTGGTCGCCATGCCGTCGCGCAGTCCGATGATGCGCTCGCGGTCGGACAGGTTGGCGGGATCAGCCTTGACCGAGACGCTGACCATCAGGCGGAAGTCGCGGATCGTGTAGTGGAAGCCCTGGGTCAGGCTGTGGTGAGCGCCGTGAGACAGGTGCGCGTAGCGGCGCCGGGCCAGCTTGCGGTAGAGGTTGTCGTTGCGCGCTGGCCGGCCGAACGTCTGGGCCTTCTGGATCTGGTCGCGGTCTTCCATGCGCAGGTTGGCGTACCGGCGCAGCGGCGGGCAGACGTGGGGCGAGGCGAAGAGGTGGAACTGGATGCCGGTGTCGGGCGGGCAGTTCGAGTAGAGCGACACCAGCACGTCGACCATGCGGTCGTCGGCGCCGCTCTGCGGCATGACCTCCAGCAGGAAGCCCATGCCGTCCTTGTTGACGAACAGTTGTTCCTCGTCGAGGTAGGAGATGTAGGGCAGCCAGCTGGCGAACTGGTCGGCGGGCGATTCGTCCTTGTGCCCGAACGAGAACAGGCCAGGGCCGGACTTGTCGCTGGACCCCGCCGGCGACGCGTCGCCGAACAGGTTGAGGCGTAGGGACTCGAGCATGGAGGTGCCCTCTCAGGTCATTGGTCGGCGGCGGGCACGCGGTTCTGCAGCGCGCGCAGGGCTTGCGTGAGCGAGGGCGCGTCTTCGGTCGGCGTGGTGGACGGGCCGTTGGGGCCAGCCGCCGCACCGGCCGACTTGGGGGCGGCCGGCGGCCGCGGCGCGCGGATCGGTACGAAGGGTTCGCGCTGCTGGCGCTGCACGTGGTCGACCAGCCAGCGGCCGTTGTCGACCTGGACGTAGACGAGGCTCTCGCCGACGAGATCGCGATCGGCGTCCTCCCAGGCCTTGATCCAGAGCCGGAGAACGCGCGGCGCGGCGCGCAGCGGCGCGGCCACATAGGCGGCGCCTTCGTCGCCCGTGGCCGGGCGCGTGGAGGCGTTGAGCATCGTCGGCGCGGCACGCGGCGCGCTGCCGGCGGGCGCGGCCTGGGGAGACGTGTCCACGGGAGGCGCGGCGGAGCGGCGCTGCGCCGGCAGGTTGTTCTGCAGCGCGTTGTAGTAGGTGCCGGACACCGAGTCGCACCGGACGCCCTCGGGCGCCTTGCACGCGTACTTGGACTCGCCGTCCAGGCCGGTGATCGCGCAGCCCGGGAGCACGGCCGCGAGGACGATCACGCCGCCGACCACGATGAGGAACCTGCTCATGGCGCCTTCTCCTGGGTGATGGCCTTGGAGGTCGCGACGGGTGAGCCAATGGCAGCCGCTGCGGCGATGCGGCGTTCGACCTCGGTCCCGGGGACGTAGCCGGTGGTCCGCGTGCCATCGGCGTAGAACATCGTGGGCGTGCCGTTGACGCCAAGCTGTCGCGCCAGTTGGAGGTTGCGGTCGAGCGCAGTCGGGCAGTCGGCTTGGCTGTTCAGGCCGCTGGTGTCGGCGTTGAGCATCACCGCTTGCCAGCTCTTCGCTGGATCGGTGGAGCAGAGGATCGCCTGCGGCAGTTGCCGGCCCTGGAAGGGCAGCAGGAAGGTGTAGACCGTGACGTCCTGGAGCTTGGCCAGCTCCGGCTCGAGCCGCCGGCAGAACGAGCAGGAGGGGTCGCTGAAGGCGTAGAGCGTGCGCGCGCCGCTGCCGTGCACGACCTTCAGGGCGTCCTGCAGCGGCAGCTTCGCGATGTCGATCGGCCGGTCGGTGCTGTCGGCCGTATCGACGGCCGGGCGGGCGGCCTGTGCCCGCGCGAGTTTCGGTCCGGTGATGTCGGTGGCGGTCTTCGCGTCGAGCAGTCGACCCATGATGAAGTACCGAGGGCTCTTGGGCGACACGAAGGCCACGTTCGGCCCCATCCACACCTCGTAGATCCCGGGGACCTCGCTGGCCGCGACCGACGTGAAGGTGGTCGCCGGGTACGCGCGCTTGAGGGTGGCGAGCAGCCGGGCTTCGTCGGCCGACGGGCCGGCCACGGCGGACTGCACGGCCAGCGCCAGGATGGCGCCGGCCAGGAGGCGTTCATTCTTCATCGGTGGTCACCTTCAGGTAGCGCTCGGAGGGGTCCGTGCGGCCAGGCAGCGAGGTGGGGGCGTTGGACGCCGTGCTTGCCTCAGAGCCCTCGATGCGCACGCCCTTGGTCAGGACGACATCGATCTCCCGGCCGGCATCGACTTCGATTATCGGAAAGGTCTGTTCGGCCAGCTTGATGTAGTACTGCGCCAACCGGTCCAGGGCCTTGCCGACACCCGAGCCGATGCCGGCGCGGTAGGCGTCGCCGCCCGAGGCCGTCGCGACCGACCCCAGCGGCGAGGTGCTGTAGGTCGTGTTGGCCTGCGAGAAACCCTGGCCGATCCCGCTGACCACGCCGGCGAGCAGCGCGTTGGCCAGCATCTGGCCCTGTTTGGTGACCAGGCGGCCGCGCATGCCGACCTTGCCGTCCTCGCCGAAGACAGAGCCCTGGATCTTGACTTCCAGCGGATCGCCGTTGGGACGAACGCAGGACAGGAGTTCGGTGCGCAGGTAGGCGCGCTCCGAGCTGATGTCGCCGTAGCCCGCGGCGATGACGAAGCACTCGCGGTACTCGGCCCGGTAGCGGTTGGGCAGGACCGAGTTGTCCGACAGCCGGATCAGCACCGGGTGCGGATTGCTCTGGGCCTGTCCGCCGGTGGGAGCGTCCAGGCCGCCGAGAAGTTGGCCCTTGGTGAAGCTGATGGGCAGGAAGCTGTCGAGTGTCTCGCGCCTCTTGCCGCCGCCCTCGGCAGCGTCGCTGGCGCGCACTGGCGCGGTCAGCGTGACCCGCGTGAGCTGAGGTTGCGCCGGCGCTGCCGCGACGTCGATGCCACTGGGTGACGCGCTGTTGGGCAGGCCGGGCGGCATCGCGCCACGCTGGTAAGCCACGGGCGGCGGCGGTGCAGGCGGCAGGGCGGCCGGTGCGCGAGGCAGCGTCGACTCGGGCGGATTGGCAAGGGGCGGATTGGCGGGGCCAGCCGCCATCCCGGGCGCAGAAGCCGCGCGTGCCGCATCCAGGGGACGCGACTTGAGCCGCTCCTCCATCTCCGCGAGACGGCGAAGCAGTTCCTGCTGCTTGTCGTTGAGGTCGCGGTTGACCTTGCGCTGCTCGTCGCGTTCGGCCTTGTAGCTCTCGAGTTCCTTGCCGGCCTTGCCGATCCAGACCTCGGAGTCCTTCACCTGCGAACCCGGCGCCATCAGATCGACGTTGGTTGGACGGACGTCGCTCTTGGCCGCAGCGGCCGCGGCGCGCTGAGCGCTGTCGCCCGACCCCGCGGAGAACACCGCCCACAGCAGGCCCACCCCGCAACCGGAGATCAGGGCGGCCATCGTCCATTGGCGCGCGCGCGGCGACATGCGCTCGGCAACGCCCGCCCAGCGCTCGCGAAGGTTGTCGGCGAAGCTGGGCATGGTCAGTTCCCCTGGCGGATGACGTAGACGGACGTGCTCTCGCCGGGGCGCAGGTTGTGGTTCTCGATCGAGACGGCCAGCACGCCGCCGCGCTCGCGATCGAACTCCTGTTCGGCGAGGACCATGTCCTGGGTCGACACGTTGGTGAGCAGATAGCGCTCGCCGACCAGGCCGCGTCCTTCGTACAGGCGCACCAGGGCGAACTTCGCCTCCTGCCAGAGCTGGATCGGACGGTTCACCTCGTCGACCCGGATGTCCGTGGGTGGCCGGTCCGCCGCCATGGCCACCAACATGCCCTTCAGGGCGCGCACGTGCTGCGGCGTGCGGGCGGAAGCCGTTGAGCTGCCGGGCTCAGCGCGGGACAGTCGGGCTGTCTTGTCGCGGATGACGATCGTGTCTGCTGGCGTGTCGGACCGCCGCAGCAGCAGCGTGTAGGTCGCGTGCTGCGTCGAGACGAAGAGGTTGACCGGCTTGCCCGGGCCGCCCACCGGGCGCACGTAGATCTCGCCCTTGTCGACGTCGCACTCGAGAACGATCTCGCCAGCGGGATTCACCATGCCCGTCGCGGGTGCCGGCGACGCACCGGGTTGCGGCGGCCCGGCGGCCGTGATCGCGGCGCCGCAGTTGGTCGAGTAGATGTTGCCGAAGACGTTCGTGATCGGCGCGCCGTCGACGCGGATGCGGGTGGCCTCCTTGATCGACAGGACGGCATCGACGGAGACCCCGTCGCTGCCCTCGACGACCTGCAGCGCGAGCGCGGGCGACGCGCTAGCGAGCAGGAGCGCCGTTGGGATCAGCAGCGCCGACGCGAACTTGCTGGCCAGCTTGCGCATACGGGATCTCCTTGAACGACTGGATGTGGACGCGCCCGCCGACGTACTGGAACTGCGCCAGGTACGAACGCGTTTCGGGATCGGTGACGTCGGCGCCGTTGATCTGACGCCGAAGGCGGCCGGTGACGACCACGGACTGCTTCGCCTCGTCGGCAGCGAGTTGCTGCACCAGGAAGAAGGTCGCGGCGTTGTTGCTGCGCAGCCGCTCGGCCTCGATGTCCATCTTGGTCTTCATGGCCGCGTGCTGATCCGGCGCGACCCAGTTCAGCAGCACGTTCTTCTTCCAGTCGACTGTCGTCGGCGTGACGTCCAGGACCAGCCAGGCGACGTAGCTGGCCATCTCCTCGAGGTACTCGCGGCTGGCCTTCTCCTTGGTGACCCAGAAGGTCCGGTCGATGTTGGGCGGCACGATGACCGTCCGGTCCGAGCCGACGATGCTGACGATCACCACGAGGCACAGGAGCACGCTGAGCGACAGTGCACCCACGATGGCGCTGAGGACTCGATTGGCCCGGCGTTGCGCGCGCAGGTCGTTCTGGTGCTGGGCAAAGTCCATGGCGTGGTCCTGCGGGGTTCAGCCGACCATGCGTCGGATGTGCGACGGCGGGGTCGCGCGCATGGCGGTGGCGGGGTTGGTGGGCAAGGCCCAGTACGCCCAATGCATCGCGAAGGCCGGGTGCTTGTCGGCCTTGGTGCGAGAGATCCACCGGCTGAGGAAGAAGCCGGCGCCGGCGCAGAGCACGAAGCCCCACTTGGTGCCGGACATCCAGCCGAGGAACAGAAAGAAGACGAAGGGGAAGGCGACGTCGGCATCCCAGAAGCCGAGCTTCCACTGGTCGTCCAGGCGTCGAGGGATGTAGGTGTCCGACTGCATGGCGCTTCCCCTTTCTCCGTCGTGCTGCCGACCGGCTCAGATGACCGCACCCAGGATTGCGCCGGCGATGGTCAGCCCGACCGCGCCGAAGATCGCCATGCCCAGGTAGAACAGAACGGGCCCGAAGTTGCGCAGGGCGGCCAGGCTGATGAAGGCGACCACGAAGCCGACGAAGCCGACGAGCGCCTTGACGCCCGGCGCCAAGGCGGCCAGCTGCGCCAACGCGGCCGCGAGCGGACCGGCGATGCCGGTGAAGGCCACCAGGTCCAGCGCATGGCTGGGGGCCACGGCCATCAGGCCGGTGATGAAGGTGAGGAACAGGCCGATGCCCAGCATCACCTTGCGCGAAGGGAGGGCCAGGGTCGGTGCGGCGGTTGCATGCATTGCGTTCTCCAAGAGAAGGTGGTGAGTTCAGGGAGTCGGGCGGACGCTGCCGAAAGAGGCAATGGCCCGTTGCACGATTCGCTCGGCGCCGAGCTCGAGTGCCAGCTCGACGCACGCGTCGGCGAGATAGCTGAGGTCGATGACCGGATCCCTCGTGGATTTCTGGATGCGCCGCAACTCGGCAAAGCTCTCGCTCCGGACGATGGTTGCCTTCCATCCAGGGCGGGGCTTGCGCCTTTGCTGCGGGGATGCGGCCGGCGAGGCGTCCGCGGCCGGGTCAACGGCTGCGAGCGCAGGGTCGGCGGGAGGGGTGCGCGCGGGTCGTGCGACGGGTCGATCCATCACATCACTCCCATGCTCGTGAAGACGACTTCGACGCGCCGGTTTCGGCTGCGGCCGCTCTCGTCGTCGTTGGACGCGACGAAGCAGCACCTGCCCTTTGCGTCGATGGCAATCACGTTCGGCAGGTCGGGCACGGCGTCGCGGATGAAGTTGCGCACCGCAAGTGCACGGGCCAGCGCGAGCTGCTGGTTGACCTCGTCGGGACCGACGCTGTCCGTGCGACCGGAGATGACGATGCGGTCGGACTCGCGCGCCAGGCGCAGCGATCGGCGAAGCGTTTGCCGCGACTCCGCCGTGAGGGCAGCGGACCCGAACGGGAACGTCAGCAGGATGTGCGTGTCCGACGGGTCGGCCCGTGGCGCGCTCGCCGGCGCCGCCGCCGCGCGGGGTGGGGCCAGCGGCGATGGCTCGGCCGCCGCGGCGGCAGCGACTCCGTGGCTGGACGGGTCCGTGGCCGTGGCAGCAACCGGCAGTGCTGCGGGACCGGGCAGGGTCTTGGGCGTGAGCGTGGGGCACGCCGGCTCCGCGCACGCGGCGAAGTAGGCGTTCTGGCCGAAGCTCAGCTGCACGATGCGAAGCGGCGCAGGTCGCGCCGGCGCTGTCGCCGCCTGTGCCTGGGCCTCGTTCGCGCGTGGCGCGAAAGTACACGACGCGGTGGCGGCCACGAGCGCGACGGCGAAGCCGCACGCCACCGCGATCCGGGTGAGGTGCAGGTTCATGGACTGACCCTTGCAGAGAGAATGAGCGGCGCCTGGGCGGCCGCCGCGACTGGCGCACTGGCAGATCGCCGTGGGGCAGGGGGCTGCGCGCGATGACCGGCAACTTGACCCGGCAGGCGCCGGTACACCCGCCAGGCGTACGTCGATCGCGCTGCGCGGCAGGCGTTGTCCTTGAGCTGGGTGCAGGCGGCGTTGTAGGCACCGACGGAGTCCCAATTCACGCCCAGGCGCGAGAACTGTTCGGCCAGCAGCCAGGCGCCGACCATGATGTTGGTGCAGGGCTCGTAGAGGTCCCGCTCGCTGATGCCGAAGCGCGCCAGGGTGGGCAGGTGCGAGCTGTTGATCTGCATGAGCCCGATGTCGTAGCTATTCGTGCGCGCCCGGTGCGTCAGGTTCACTGCAGCCGGGTTGAGGTCCGATTCGGCCCGGGCCACGGCGTAGAGCAATTGCGGCGCGACGCCGTAGCGGGCCCCGGCGTCCTCCCAGCAGGCATGCCCGACGCCGTGGACG
This sequence comes from uncultured Piscinibacter sp., assembly GCF_937952055.1. GTDB lineage: Bacteria > Pseudomonadota > Gammaproteobacteria > Burkholderiales > Burkholderiaceae_C > Piscinibacter. The sequence continues at coordinate 34,470 of NZ_CALFYO010000002.1, read as the reverse complement.
AGGAGGGCCATCAGGCCTACCGCGAGTTCAAGCGTGTGGGAGCGCCGCATGGTTCAGCCCCGCTGATCCGCATCTGCCGCGGCGCGGGCCGCACAGTTGAGGCGCGCCTGGGTCAGAACCCGCCGAACGGAGTCGTGCTCCGCACGCACAACCGCAACGCAGCCCGTCGCGATCGCGTCGAGCTCGAACTTGGGATTCGGGTGCGAGTTCCAGGCCGCCCGGTGCTCCCGAAGCAGTTCATCGAACTGGCGGCGCCAGACGTGGCACGAGCGGCGCGGGGCCTTGGGATCGCGGGCTCCGAGTTCGGTCCCGAGAAACAGCTGGAGTCGGGCCAGACTTTCGGTGCTGGAAAGGACCAGCTCGATGCAGGCGGAGAGCAGGTCGGGGAAGCGGAAGGTCGGTGACTGGTTGGCGTGACTCGCGTAGACGCTGTGCAACCAGTCGTGCTCGTGCATCCACACACGCGTCATCACGATGGCCGGAGGCTGTGCGGCGACAAGGGTGTGCGGCATCGATGAACCTCGTTGATGAGCGACTTCGGTGTGCATGTGCAGGGCCCTGATGAGGTCCACGACATGCGAAACCTCTGGTCGACAGCGTAGGAAGCAAATCGATGTCGCTCAACTCGAAACGCGGCATCAAGTCCCCCGACTTTTCGACCGTCGATTCGGTCTCTCGACACCCAATGTGCGCAAACGAAGCGGCCCGCACGAGGGCGGGCCGCTGTGTTCGGATCGCTATGCGCGATTCAGCGAATCAGGTGGTAGTTCGCGATCGCGCGGCTCAGCATGAAGAGCATGAGCAGGAGCGCGCCGATCGTGTACAGCGGACTCACGGCGAACGGCAGAAACAGGGCGACGAGCACGAGCGAGAGCAAGGCGATCCCCGTCGTGGCGCTCAAGGTATAGAGCTCGGCGCTGTGGTCCGCGAACTCGCGGGCCCGAACGCTGCGCACCGCGAAGCCGTCGATGGCGCACACGCCCATGAACACCAGCAGCAGCGGCAGCACGTGCAGCAGTGTTGCGGCGCGCAGCGTGGCCAGTGTGAAGAGGGCGTCGACGGATTTGAAGTAGGGCGATGCGAACAGGCGCGTGCTCATCTGTCCGAATTCGGCGGCCATGGCAGTGTTGATTCCGGGGCCGGCTACCTGCACCGTTTCGGGTGGCGGAGAAGAGACGTTCACGCCATTCGCCTGGAATGACAGCATGCGCTCGAGGATCCGGTCTGCGGCCGCACTGCCCCAGAGCGTCGTGTTGAGTTCATGCTCGGCCCTGACGGTCTGCATCAGGCGATCCGGCGGCACGGCCGAAGGGATGTAGAGCACCAGTGCGAGCACGCAGCCCAGGGCCGCGATCCAGACGATGCGGATCATGGCTGCGCCCCTGTGGTGCGCGCAGCGGCGCGGTCGAAGTCGGGGTTCAGGATCGGGAAGCGGCCTTTGATGAGCCGGCCGCCCGACACCTGGGCGAAGTACTGCAGGTTGGGCAGCTTGCCCAGCATGTCCGCGGGAATGCGCTCTTCCATCGCGTCGGTGATCTGGACCGATCGACCGCTGCTCCAGTCACCGAGGTGCGTGTCGGCACCGAGGTTGCGGCCCACGCGCATGGTGTGGATGCCGGTCTTGCCGAAGGTCTCGACCACGAAGTCCTGTGTCGGCCGATCCTTCGTGCGCAGGGCGAAGAGATTGTTGAGGTTGCCCAGCGCCATGCGGGCAGCATCCTCCGAGCCCAGGCGGTTGGCCAGGTCGGCCAGCGTCTGCATCGCGCAGATCGAGTGGATGCCGCCTTCGGCACCCTTGTTCAGGATCTCAATCAGGGGCTTGTTGATGACGTTGGAGACCTCGTCGACCACCAGCGTGATGCGGCCCTGGATGTCCAGGTTGTAGCGCATGCCGGCCCGCGCGGCCATGTCCGCCAGGGCCAGGGCGCCGATTGCGGACGCCACGGACGGATCGGGCAGCGAATCTAGGCACATGTACAGCACATGGCGGCCGCGCTCGATCTTCTCGAAGTTCATGATCGGCCGCGTGTCATCGAGGTCGAAGGGATCCGGGGACAGGCTCTTTCCGAGATCGCCCGAGGTGAGCATGGACAGGATGGGCAGCAGGCTGGCCGTGATCTTCTGGTAGTGCTCGCGGTTGTGGCGGAACACGCGGATCTGGTCGTCGATCACGCGCTCGTGCTGGTTCTGCGGGACCTGCTGCTCGTAGTAGGTGACGTAGGCGATCAGCTGGGTGCTGGTGACCTCGGAGGGCCGTCGGATCTGCCCGCGGCTCGCCTCCTGCAGCAGCTTTCGCATCTCGACCGAGTCGCGCCAGCCCCGCGGCAGGATGCGATCGAAGAAGTGCGTGAGGGAGGCCTCCAGCACGGGCTCCACGCCGCCAGCGACGTACTTGATGAGCTTGACCAGATTGGGCCGGTCTTCCAGGCTGACCAACCCCTGAACCACGACGTTGACGGCGTCCCACCCAAAGGCGCTGAAGGTCCCGTCCTTGTCGGCCGGCATGATGGATTGAAGGCGGCTCGCGATCTCGGTGGGCTTCTGCCAGTTGAAGGTGAAGTCGAGGCGAACACCGACTTCCGGGAAGGCCGGGTGGAACTCGAGGAAGGTGTCGGGCTGGCGGTAGTCCTCGCACGCGCGCTGGACGACGCGCTTGAGGCGGCGGCTGTTCTTGGGGTCGATGAACACGACGACGTCGCCGCGCTTGATGGCCTGGGTCAGCAGAGTGGCCAGTGCGACGCCCTTGCCCGCCTGGGTGGTGCCCACCAGCAGGGTGCCACCTTCGAAGTTCTGCAGCGGCCGGTACAGCGGCTGTTCCTTGGGCTCGACGCCGTGGATGAAGGGCATACCGATCTCCGCATCGGGCTGCGGATCGACGGTGTAGCCCAGCAGCGAGAGCAGGGAGGGCGGCAGCGTGTACTCCTTGTAGTCGATCTTGGCCAGTTCGTAGAGGCGCTGGGAGTGCAGCGGCTGCCACTCGAAGCCGAAGCCGAGAAACACCATGCCCGGATCGGGCGTGAGTTGGCCGAGGCGTCGTGTGGTGATGACCTGCATCGCCCGTCCGGACAGCGAGGCCCGCACCGTCAGGACCCGCGTTGCCTGACGGGCGCGCACGATCATCATCAGCATCGCGAAGGCCGAGAGCGTCAGAGCGAACGGTGTGAACAGCGCCCGTGAGCCAGTGATGTAGACGAAGTACAGAAGGCCGAGCAGCCAGGCCGCGGCAGCCCAGGCCTCGTAGGCGGGCCGCCACGGCATCTCATAGGGCCGGACAAGCATGGCGTCACCTCAGGTGGGTGTGTGGAAGTCGGTCGGGTTGAGGCCCTCGATGTGAGCTGGCTTCACGATCACGCCCGCCTGCTCCTGGCCGCCGATGTCGTACTGGTAGGTCCTGGGCCGACGGTCCTTGGTGCCGACGAGCATGTCCACGTCGACCAGGGCGCGCAGGGCAACGCTCACGTCGATGCTGCTGGCCTTGAAGTGCGACAGCGGCACGAAGACGCCCGAAGCGACGGTGACCGCGATCGCCGTTCTCGCGTCGGCGTTCATCGTCGCGATCGCGTCCTGCAGCGCCTGGCGGACCTGGGGGACCAGGCGCAGCGGTGCCTTCAGGGCGAACCGCCGCGATGGTGCGACCGACGCGGGTTGTGCCGGGATGGGCTCCGGCGGGGCGGCCGCTTCGCTCGGCGGCGCGGGCGACGGCTCGAAGTCGAGTGCGCCTTGCGCGTCCGGTGGCGGCATGGGTGGTTCAGCCTGCCCGGCGACGTCCTCAGGCGCCGGCCGTGGCGTCGCCAACGCGGGGGGCGTTGGCGGCGGGACAGCCGAGATGTTGGCGTTCGTGGCGCCCGCGGTGCGGGATGGGGCAGTGGCCACGCGCGCAATCAACGGCTGTGCCAGGGCATCGACAGGCCTCGTCTGCCCCGTCAGGAGGATGTCGGGCGACGCCAGGCGGATCGCTTCGAGCGGCGCCGTGCTCCCGGGGGGCAGGATGCTCCAGCACGCCTGACCTTCAGGCGGTGCGATGAGCACCCCGGCAGCGGTGAGGATCTCGACGATCGTCTCCGGCGCCTTGGGAATGCCACGAAGCTCGTCGTCTTCGAGCACCTTGCGGATCTCGGCGGCAGCGTTGGGCCAGACGATGAAGAGCCCCTCAGCGCCGAGCCAGATGCGCGAGCGCTCGGTGTTGGGCGACCAGGCTGGATGGGCCGCAACGAGGTGGCGCATCGCATCCAGCAGGTAGCGCTCGATGTGCGCGCCAAGGATCGGCCTGCCGTATCGATGCGCACTGGCCGCGAGGTCGCGGTCGATGACGAGTGCTGCCGACCGCTTGACGAGTTCGATCAGGATGCTCTGCTCGTGCAGCAGCGGAATGCCGGTCATCGAGGCGAGCATTTGCGGCACCACGACGTGGTTGGCTTCGGCGAGATGCTGCATCGCCTCCGGCGACACGATGTAGGGGAGTGCGAACAGGCCCAGGCCGCGGCTATCCGGCGCATTGGCGATCCAGCGCACGAAGAAGCGACGCGCCTTGCGGCGTTCGAGCCAAACCGTCAGGGGCACCAGGTAGGCGGGCCATTCGTTGCCCTGCTCATCGGTGACCGTGGCATGGCTGAGCGTGCGGTGCAATTCGCTGCACAGGCCGGCAAGGAAAGTCGCCTGTCGCCAGCGCGGCTCGAGTTCCTTGCGCACGGTGATGGTGGCCCGGCCGGAGACGATGTGAGCGTCGGTGCCTTGCAGGGCGTAGAAGGCCACCTCCAGGCCAAGCCGAAAGAGCCCGCCTGCGGAGCAGAAGAAGTTGTCGGCTGTCGCGGGCAGCAGGTTGACGTAGGAGGCGTAGCGCCGGATGGGCGCGACGATGTCGCGTTCGAAGGTCTCGGCGTCGCATCCGTAGCAGTACTTGAAGCGCTGGAGGAACTCGGCTTCGGACGCGATCAACTCATCGACTGTCGAGGCGCCGATGCCGGGGTCAACGGAGGGATGTCCCGCGCTTGCGAGCGGCGCGGCGAGACCGCCGGGTTCGGTTCGCGGTGAGGGGTCGCCGCGAAGCCGCTGGCGGCTTTGAAAGAGATTGAGCAGGCCCATGGTCCACGCCACGTCATGAGTGGCGACGATCATGTGGCGGAAGGTGCGGGCGCTTCAACTCGAAAGGCCGGTCGTACTCCCCCCGGAAACACGCCGTCGGTCCGCGCCTCGCGCGGATCGGGTCCTCAGGTCACGCGGCCATCGCAGGCAGCAGGGTCCGGTGTCGCCGGATGAGCATGCAGAAGGGGCAGCCGATCGGGTGCGGCTCGGCCTTGCTCACCAGGTAGTGCGAGCCACAGGATGCGCATTGCAGGAGTTCGAGCTGTTGCTCCGACACGCCCCAGACGGCGTCGAGCAGCGCGGCGACTTCGAAGCAGCGGTCGAAGGTCACGGGCTTCGGATAGTCACGGCAGGCGCGGCGCGTGGTCTCGAAGGCCGAGCACATGGCTTCGGTGGGCGTGACGTCCAATCGAACGAGCCGCCTGAAGTGGAACGCGAAGACCGCGTATTGCACACGGTGGGTGACTTCGGTCTTCGCGGACCAGGAGGCCAGCGGCATAGGTCGCGTGATGAAGGCGCTCGTGACGGTGCGCCGCCCACGCGGAGCGCGGAACAGTCGCGCGCGCGGCTCTTCGGCCAGCACCGCGCAGATCCTGTCGCCAGCGCCCAACTGGTGCAGCCGGTCCAGCAGGCGAACATGTGCGATGTCCAGGTCCAGTTGCCATGGCGGGTCCTGCCTGGGCCGGTGCGGCTTCGATGGAGCAACTGCCAGCCCAGGCGGGGGCGGCCTGCGGACACGAGCGCGAGCACCCGACTTCAGCCGCCAGTCGGTTCGACAGACCGGGCAACTGTCGCGCTGGGGCATCCCATGGGGTGCGAGGTAGGGGCTGCGGCAGTTCAGGCACTCGACGAACGAGAGCCCGCATTTCGTCGCCGCCCAGATGCCGTCGAGCCTGGAGATCAGGAAGAAGGCCTGGTCGAACCCAAGGATGGACTCGGGCTGCGTGGCGCGGTGGTGCCGGAACGCGGCGATCAGCGCGTCCGCCGGCAGGAAGCCTTCACTGGTCAGCCGGCGGTAATGGGTCGCGAGGAAGCAGGCCTCGGCCTGCAGGCGCCTGGTGGTCTTGAAGAAGAAGTCCTCCGAATACTGCGGTCGGCCGATCGGCGCCGGATATCGCTCGCAATAGACGGCTCGTTCGATGTACCCCGGCGTGAGACCGGTGAGGTGGGCGATGGTGCGCAGGCGCGCGCCCAGCATCACGCACTGGCGCGCCGTCTCCAGCGCACGCAGGCTGTACGACGAAAACGGGCTGCCCACGTGTCACCGCTGTGACGCACTCAGGCGTCGGCGACTCGCGTGGCCCGCGCGGTGGCTGAACGAGCCGAGGCGATGGCCGGGGCGATCGCAGGGGGGAGTGCGAGCAGCGAGGAGAGGTCGCTTCGAGGCAGGAAGAGCGCCTGGTCGCCGATGCCGCAGACGAAGCTGAGCAACTCGTCCGGCGCGCGGCTCACGATGGCGGCGAAGTCTTGTCGCGCGAGCCCGAAGCTGCAGACGGCGTCGCCCATGTCGCGCATCGCGGCATCGCGCATCAGCAGAAGAAGGTTCAGGTTCGCTCGCTGAACCTGCGAGAGCGAAGTTGCATGGTCCATGGTTACGTCCCGGTCTGCCTTGTGGCTGGTCGACGCGGGACGGCATGCGGACCCGGCGTCAAGTCGAGGCGGCGGTGCCGCGGCGACTTGAGCGAAAGATTACCGATTCTTGGCGCAGGGTGTCAACGCATATTAGCGTTACATGTACTTTCTGAACAGACTAGACGGCGCTGGAAGTAAATTAGTTAGTGCGTATTGCGTCAGTATCATTTTGTGAGTGCGCGCAATTCGCCAAATGGATCGTCCTTCAGTGGTGGGCCAGGAATCGCCGCAAGCCGGTGCGGGCCGCTTGTCCCCAGCGTCTGACGAATGCCAGTTGCAGCGCCCTCAGGCGGCCGGCGCTTCGGGGGTGAACCCCACCTGCAGGGCATTGAAGATCGTCAGCGGGCGTGTGGGCTTCTCGTAGAGCAAGGCACGGTAGGAGGCGCCGACCATGGCGAGTTCCTCCTCGGTGGCAATGCCCGTCGCGATCTGCCCGGTGAGGATGACCACCGGCCCCGACGGAACGCGGGCGCGAATCTTCGAGAGCAGGTCCTTGGCGGTGGTGTCACCCAGCAGCCAGTCCACGACGAAGCCCTCGAAGGGCTCGGACTCCATCGCGGCCAGCAAATCGCCGGCGCAGTTGAACGGCTGCGCGTCCATCCCCTTGGCACCGAGGAAGTCGACGATCGACTGGGCCGAGTCGCTGTCGTCATCGAGAACGGCGACCCGCCTGGGAGGCGAGCGCTCGAACAGCAGTCGTGCGAGTTCGTAGCTGGGGCTGTCGGCGACCTCGGACGCTGACGCGACGGTCCATTGATCCGTGGTCTCGTCGTGCATCGCGACCATCGGCCCGATGCGTCCTGCAAGCGGCTCGCCGACGGGCCAGATCGTGCAGGGCAGGGCGGCGCCGGCGAAGGGCAGCGTGGCCGGGATCCCGGGTACATCGGCCAGGGCCGACATGATCGGGATCAGCGGTTCGTGGAAGTGACTGGCGAGTTTCCTGATCTCCTCGATGGACCAGGGGGCCTCGCCCAGCATGCGCCGGCGCACCTGGGTGTACGACATGCCCAGGGCAGCTTCGAGGGCGCGAAACCGTTGGCGCTCGGGCACTCCGTGCCGGTCCAGCATCGTCTCGATGAAGGCAGCGAGGGCTCGGTGCCGATCTTCTTCTGGGTGTTCGGCTGCCATACCTAGCCCAACGGGATGAGCGGGAAACTTGCGTGCGGAGTCATCATTCATCGCCGCCAAGTGCAAACGAAGGCCAAATAAATTGGCATTCGCCGATCCTTGTTCTTGTCCCTCCCCGCAACCGTCGGATGCTACTGGATTTCGCGGGGGTCGTCGCCTATGGCGAGCACGGGACACGGAGCGATGCTGTGGGTGGTCGGCATGCCGACGAACCTACCCCGAACTCGGAAGCTTATGTCCCTGCGCGCGGTTGTGCACGGGGGAAAGTCGCAAGCAGGCGAAAAAAAGGGCGCCGCGGTTGCGGCGCCCCTTCAGGGTGATGACGACCGCCCAGGGTCGTTCGATTCAGCTCAGACGGCTTCGGCCAGTTCGCTCCACTCCTTCGCGCCCTGCTCGAGCATGCGGCCGCCGATGGCCTCCAACTCGGTCGAGCGGTCGTACAGGTCGAGTTCCTGCGCGTAGCCGGTGACGGCATTGACCAGGCCGAAGCCGGTCAGGTCGCCGTCCTTGATGAGGGCGCGCAGCACCCCGACCTTCTCGTGCTCCTGCAGCAGGTACTTCACCGCCAGGCGCTCGACGCTCTTGACCGGGTCGCCCACCAGCTTGATGCCCATCGTCTTGCGCATGCGCTCGGCGATCAGCGAGAAGGTGGCCTGCGACACCGCCGCTTGCACGGTGTCGCGGACCTTCAGGAAGAACGCGGCGTCGTCGGCGGCGAGCGTGTCGTCCTTGAAGATGGTGACCTCGTCGGGCGAGGTCTCGCTCATGCGACCGATGTGGGTCTTGCGCATGGACTGGTCGGCCGCGATGAGGCCATTGCGGCACAGCAGCCGGAAGATCAGTGGGCTCACCGAGAGCGAGCCCTGGCCGGTTTCGGAGTTGCTGATCACCACGCCGGCGTGCACCACGTCGCCCGGCGCCAGTTCGAACTGGACGCGGGAGGTCACGACCTTCAGGTACATGCGGCTGTCGGTGACCTCGCAGGATTCGACGCGGGCGCCGGGCAGTTCACGCAGCATCGGGTAGACGTGCGCCAGCAGGTCGTAGTTGTCCAGCCGGCGGTAGCGGTCCGACAGGAACGCCCGCGCGTTGCCGTCGAGCGTGCGCACCATGCGCTGCTCGGGCTGCGCGTGGAGCCACGTGTCGATGTTGCGATCCAGCAGCGCGGGCTGGTCGGTGCGCATGCGCTCGAAGTAGGCGAACGGGATCTTCAGGCGGTCGGCGAGTTGCCGGCGGCAGTTCTCGGTGGTCCTGAAGGTGCGCACGCCGTCGTGCGTTTCGATGTTGAGGACCGACGTGCCGTTCTCGCTGGTGATGTGGTGCATCAGCGGGGTCGGAACGATCATGTCCTGTTTCGTCGCGAGCTGCCGCTCGAGTTCGGTGGCGAGGTCGACGAGGGAACGTCCGTACTTCATGGAGATCTCCAAATGAAATACGGGGACGGCTCTACCCCGGCAGCGGGGAAGCGCGTCCCCGCGGGGGTGAGGGCTCAGCGAGGCTGAGCGGCGATGCGGCACGAACGGCGACCGTCGTGCACTGGGATTGAAGGGCTACCTTCGCTGGAGTTCAGCGTGGCCTGGCAGCTGCCACTTGGGAAACCTCTGTCGCTGTGCCCGCACGGGGCACACGGAAAGAGGGGGTGGCATTGCTGCCACCCCTGAAAGCTTACGCCGCGCGCTTGTCCTTGGCAAGCGAGGCGAGCCAGATGTCGGCCCAGTCCGTGCCCGCTTGGCGGGGCACGAAGACTTCGACCGTGCGATGGATGCCGGCCTTCTTCGCTTCGCGCACGAGTCGCTGGGCGAGGATGTAGGCCGAGGCCTGGCCAGCGAACTCGGCGTCCGCGTCGTTGTCCGCGTAGATGCACACCCGCCGCACCCGCTCGGGGATCCAGATCCTCTCGAGGTTGCCGCAGTTGATGGCCGCCCAGGTCGGCTTGCCAGTGCGCAGGCGCACCGCCAGCGCGGTCTCGATCCCTTCGGTGAGTGCCAGTTCCTCCGTGGCCTCGTCGAGGCGCACGGCCGCACCGTTGATGCCGGCGGACAGCAGCTTCTTGGACTGGTCGCCGAGTGCCTTGCGGCCCTCCTTGAGGTACGTCCGGTGCAGGGTGACGGCGTGGCCGTCCGGCCCCTGCACACAGGCGACCATTGCGGCGTAGCTGGCGATCAGCTTCGAGCGCTTCTGCCCGGGCTGCTTCTCGTAGTAGCCCAACGCCGGATGAAACCGCAGCGTCCTGGGGTAGGCGCCCTGGTTGATGCAACGGCCGCGCAGGTAGCGGTCGACTTCGTCGCCGATGGTGACCGGCTTGGCCTCGATCCAGGTCTGGTGGCACAGCCGCTTCATGCGCTCCAGCGACGGGCCGGCCAGGCCGGGTGATGACGCCGGCCGCACCGATCCCACGAGCGACTCGATGTCGTCGAGCAGATCACTGAACCGTCCGCCGCGTACCGCGTGGGCGAGCTTCAGTCCGCCCCCGGCACCGCACGAGCGGCAGTGGTAGTTGCCTTCGCCGAACTTGTCGGTGTACTGGAAGCGGTCGGTGCCGCCGCAGCCGTCGATCGGACAGGGCAGGTTCTTGCCCTTGAGGATGTCTTCGTCGACGCCCAGCGACCGCAGGATGCCCGTCCAATGCCCGTGCGCGCGGGACTTCACGTCGCTCACGCGCGCTTCAAAGTCATGGTTCATGGTCTTGTCCAATGTGTTGAGGCCGGGTGGCCGGAGCCCCGCCACGAGGGCGGAACTCCGTGCACGTCCCAGGTCCTCGATGGAAGATTCAGCCGCAGTTGCCGACGTGGTTGCACTCGGTGCAGCGTTCGCAGCCATCCACGCGTCGCAGCGCGCGCGCCCCGCACTCCGGGCACTGGCGGCCGCGGGTCACGAAGCTCGTTGTCGCAGGCTGCGTGTCGTGCCGGTCGATAAGGACCAAGTCATCGTCTCCGCCCAACTGCAGTTCGAGCTGGCGAGACAGCCTTGCGGACATCTCGAGCACAGGCACCTGGTGGCCGTCGGCATCCAGGAACCCGCGCTTGGCCAGCATCTGCTGCAGCCAGTAGCCGATCGCGGCGACCTCGGAGTCATGCCAGCGCCTCGCGGTGTGGCCATCGCCACGCAAGACGACGCCACATTGCACGGGCCCCTTGTCCCAGACCACCTCGCGCATGTTCTGCAGTGCCTTCTCGATCGACCCGCCGGAGCGGCCGACCATCGAGAGCATCCGCATGTTCGACGCGATCCATTGCTGGCCCTCGTCGCGCTGCCCGGCCGGCATGAAGAACTCGACCGGCCGTTCGATGACGACCTGGCGGCCGTCGACGGTTCCCGCCACGCGCATGAAGTTGATGGTCAGGTAGACCGACTTCTTGCCTTCGCTCGTGCAGTACTCGACCTTCGAGGTGACCCCTTCGAGATCGCCCGGCGGCCGGCTGTCGAACTGCCGGCGCAGTGGGTCATCACCGTCCGATGTGGGCAACGTGGCCGCGGAGGCGCTTTCGACGCTCAGCACCGCCCCGGTCACGGGGTTGGGCCGGAAGGTCGCCAGTCCCTTGATACCGGCCTGCCAGGCCTGCAGGTACAGGTCCTTGAAGTCCGCGTAGGGATAGTCCGCTGGAACGTTCACCGTCTTGGAGATGGCGGTGTCGATGCACGGCGCCACGGCGGCCACCATGGCCACGTGGTCGTTCGCGCTGAGCTCCAGCGCGGTGATGAACGCCGGTGTCAGCGTCGCCTGCTCGCCCTTCAGATGCCGATACAGCCGCCACGCATGATCCTCGACGGCGTACTCCTTCGTGCTGCCGTCTGGCATGCGCTTCTTGCGCTGGTAGCTCCAGCTGAAGGCGGGCTCGATGCCATTACTGGCGTTGTCCGCGAAGGCCAGGCTGATCGTGCCCGTGGGCGCGATCGACAGCAGGTGCGAGTTGCGGATGCCGTGCTGCCGGATCTGCTCGCGCAGGTGCGCAGGCAGACGCGAGGCGAAAGTGCCACGCGACAGGTAGCGCTCGGCATCGAACGCCGGGAAGGCCCCGCGCTCGCGCGCAAGTTCCACCGACGCCGCATAGGCCGCGTCGCGCATCAACTCGGCCATGCGCCGGGCCTCCGAGCGCGCTTCGGGCGTGCCGTAGGCAAGGCCCAGCATCACGAGGGCATCGCCCAGGCCGGTGAAGCCCAGACCCACCCTGCGCTTGTCGATCGCCTGTCGCTGCTGTTGCGCCAACGGCCACACCGTCGTGTCGAGCACGTTGTCCAGCATGCGCACCGCGACGCCGGCCACTTGCGTGAACCGTTGGTCGTCGAAGCGCGCCGCCGGCTCGAACGGATCGAGCACGAATCGGGTCAGGTCGATGGAGCCCAGGCAGCAGCAGCCATAGGCCGGCAGCGACTGCTCGCTGCAGGGATTGCAGCTCTCGATCGTCTCGCAGTACGACAGGTTGTTGTCGCGGTTGATCGTGTCGATGAAGAGCACGCCGGGTTCGGCGTGGTCGTAGGTGGACCGCATGATCTGGTCCCACAGGTCGCGGGCCTTCACGGTGCGGTAGATCCAGGCGCGCTCGCTGCCTTCGCGCCGGCGCGCGCCAGTGGCCTTTTGTGCTGCGCCCGGCTCGGCTCGGTGAACCAGGTCCACCTCGCCATCGGCGAGGACGGCCTGCATGAACGCATCGGTCACGGCGATGGAGAGGTTGAAGTTCTTCAGGCCACCGTCGTCCTTGGCGTGGATGAACTCCTCGATGTCCGGGTGATCGCAGCGCAGGACGCCCATCTGGGCGCCGCGCCGCGCGCCGGCGCTTTCCACGGTTTCGCAGGAGCGGTCGAAGATCTGCATGTAGCTCACCGGGCCCGAAGCGTGGCTGCGTGTGCTGCCGACCCACGCGCCGCGCGGGCGGATGCGCGAGAAGTCGTAGCCCACGCCGCCGCCGCGCCGCATGGTTTCGGCGGCTTCGGTCAGCGCGGTGTAGATGCCGGGATAGCCATCGTCGACTTGCGCGATGGAGTCGCCCACCGGCTGCACGAAGCAGTTGATGAGCGTCGCCGCGAGGGGCGTGCCTGCGGCGGACTGGATGCGACCGGCCGGCAGGAAGCCCTGCTGCAGTGCCCACAAGAAAGCTTCACGGTGCTGGTCTCGACGTTCGGGCTCGACGTCCGCGAGCGCGTTGGCGACGCGCGCGTTGACGTCCTCGATCGACGTCTCGTTGTCCTTGCAGTACTTCTCGCGCAGGACATCGAGGCTGATCGTTTGCGGCTCCAGGGCCGCGGCGGCGGGGACAAGGTCTCTGAGGTTCATGAAAACTCCTCGGGAACGGGGTACCCACGCGGCAAGGCGCTGCCAGGCTGCTCGCGGTGTTGCGAGGCAACCGGCAACGCTCGGATGCGCTTTGTGGGCGGGAGGGCGGCAGATGGCCTTTGCAGGCCGATCGGTGTGCCGCCCGACGGGGGATGGCCCGGACAAGACGAGATCTGGTCCGGTGTGTGGCCGCTGCAGGGCAGGGGCCGCGATTGAAGGGCTGACTTCGCGCCGGAGAGCGCCAGGCCTGTCAGCTGCCTGCTGGGGAAGCGATGCTTTCCGAAGGGGTGCACTCCCTCGGGAAAGAACCGCCAGCACCTCTCGCCGCCACCGCGGACGGCGTTCCAGCCGGTCGCGAGCTTTGGCGAGAGCGGGCCACCAGGCTCAGCCGCGCCGCCGGGAAGGCGATACGACTGACCACGGTGGTGCCCAGGATCTTCAGCGTCCGCGCCGCGGTGGCACGAACTGCGGGTTCTTGATGCGCCAGGTCGGCGAGACCGCGTAGCCGGTCGGCGTGCGCCGGCCGGTGTCCTCGAAGAGGCCGGTGGCGAGCAGGGGCTCGATCAGCGGCTCGTTCTCGGACCACGACTTCACGCAGAACTCGTCGTCGGCCAACCTGACACCCGAAGCCGCCAGGTTGCAGCTCAGCATGGCCAGCGGCTCCGGCATCTCGTCGTCGGCCGTGTAGAGCTCGACGAACAGGGCGCCGCCGACGGGATAGCGGCCCACATGGATGCTGGCCAGGCCGTAGGGGGTCTGTGCGGAGCCGATGGAGGGAAGGTTCATCGACATGATGGTGTTCTCCTTGAATGGACCGACCTGCGAAGGCCGGTCGTTCGAGTTGCGCTACTGCGGCAACGGCTCCGTGTAGAGCAGGCCGCACACCATGGCGCTTCCAATGGGGTGGCTGGCCAGCTCGCGTGCCGTGGCCAGGACTTCGTGCGGCATGGCGCCGTCGAGCCGGGCGATCTGGAATCCAGCGACATCGGCATGCACCTGGTAGGCGGGCCGATCGGCGCCGGCGACCACAAACGTGCGGCCGGGCGCGCCGGTGAGGACTTCGCTTTCCTTCACGAGATGCTCGAGCTCGTCGAGCGACCGCACCGGCAGCAGACGCTGCATGGGCAGCGCGCGGATGGACAGGTTGAGGTGGTTCACGGGGTCTCCTGTTCGTCTGTGACGACGCACGTCAGACGGCGGCTTGTTGCGGCGTGGCGGCCTTCGGACCCATGTGGGGTCGGCGAGTACGCCGTGAGCACGGGCGTGGGGGCCTGGCGCACCGAGCCCGGCCCGGCCTCCTCCACGACACACAGCAGGTGCAGCGACTGCGCGGCCGGGTCGCCCTCGGTTGCGGCGGCCTCGGCCTGCACGGGCTCCGGGTCGAAGCCCTCGAGAGGCTCGTCCAGCTTCCCGGCGATGCCCCAGAGCACGAAGACGATAAGCAGCAGCACCTCGGGACGGATCAGTTGAGCGGGCATGCGGCCTCCTGCGCCTCGTCACCGAGGTGCGATGCCAGCGCGAACAGGTCCCGCTGGCTGGCGTCGGACGACGTGGATGCCTCGTGCCGGCGGATCTGCTCGTTGAGCCACTGGGGATTCGCCTCCAGCTGGGCCGCGGCGAAGTGGGGGTCGCTGTAGAACAGCTCCTGGGCCCACTGCGGGTAGCGCGCGATGGATTCGCGAAGCCAGCGCCTCGCGTTGACGAGCAGCCAGTGGCGCAACTCCTCGACATCGAGCAGGCCGAAGTAGGCCGTCGGCGACATGGGGCTGGTGCCGACGACGCGGACGCACGAGGCGAACGAGAAGGGGAGGTGATCGTTCGACGGACTCGTCAGGGCCCAGTCCAGCGTCTCGATCTTCTCCTCCAGCGGCGTCTCGGGATCGGTGAGCTTTCTCAGCTCCTGCAGCAGCACCCAGTGCAGTTGCACCACGGCGGACTCGCTCCACTCGGGAGCGTCCTCGATCGCGATCAACTGCTGCAGCGCGTCCTGGGTCTGCAGCGGCAACTGGTGCAGTTGCAGGGTATGGACGGCATCGGCACGGCCGGGGATAGATGGGGGTTCGTCGAGGTCAAACAGCGAACCTCGGATGCAAGCGTTGGCGACACTCATGTTGAGCATTGCTGCCTCCATGGATGCGCGAGGCAACGCCCATCCCCGCAGGGGCAGCTGTTGCCCCGCGGGGGTTGAGTGAGTGGCCGGTCATGAACCGGCATATAGGGCTGGCTTGGGCGGCAAGAGCCGCTGGATCGGTGTGCCAGCTACCGATCGGGAGAGACCTTTCGGCGCGCGACGAAACGGGTCGCGCCTCGAAAGGCCGATCGGCGGATGCGGATGTGCCCGGAGGGGCCGGGCGGTGCGTCGATTCGACGCTCTGGAGGGCTTGCCTGATTTGGGGTGCAGGGCCAGCTACTGCACAGGCGCGAACCTTAGCGCCCGGCGCCGTGCCCTGTCAACGGCGAGGCGACGGCCGATTTGGAGGGGGGGTTCGACCCGCCTTTCCGGTGGCGCGCGCCGGCGACGGTCGGGATGATTGCGGTACCCGCCCAACCTCACTTGGACAACGGAGCGTGCCATGACCTCAACCCGACTCGCCGTCATCGACACCGGCCAGGTGAACGAGCGCATTCTGAACAAGGACGAGTACCGGGCGGACTTTCGCAAGGTCGAAGGCGCCTCGCTGAAGCGGACCACGCACCTCTCCAGCCCGCATGCCAAACGCATGTTCGCGCGCTGCTTCTACAGCTTCCAGGCGTCGATGTACTTCATCAGCCAGCTCGGCCGTGCCAAGCTCGATCACGAGGTGGTGGAACGCATCGAGCAGAACATCCGCGAGGCGCTGGACGCGGCGACGGATGAGATCAACAGAGCCATCGACCAGGCCGAGGCGCTGCTCAAGCACCACAACATCGAGACGCTGGCGTCCTACGACACGGTGCCTCTGCGGGAAGAAATCGGCATCACTTCCTCGTTCGGCCGGCGCTACTTCGACCTGATGCACAAGCTCGACATCATCATGCCGATGATGGAGACGCTGGCCATCGAGGAGATCATCAGTGAACGCGAGCTCGAGACGCGCCGGTCCCTGTACAAGCGGGTCGTGCTGAGCATCTCGACCAAGGCGCGCAACCTCTGGATGGGCGTGCGTCGCCGCATGAACGAACGTGACGCGAGGCTGGCAGCGGAAGCTGCCAAGCCGCGGCCGCCGGCCCCACGACCGGCGCCCTCGACCAACCCCGACCAGGACGGGCCCCTCGCGGGCGAAGCTGCAGCCGATCAGCGCGTCGATGAACCCCCTCCAGTTTCGGGTGAGCAGACGGCAGCTTCGATCCCGGAAGCCGCGGGTCAGGAGACCGAGTCCGTGCCCGCTGGCGCTTAGCTGCCTAGGCCGAGCCGACCGACGATCCAGCGGCGAAGCGCGGCGCTGCCCTCCGCGTCGGCCACCAGTTCCTTCGGAGTTCTGCCTGCCAGCTCTGCGATGGGCAGCGACACCCAAACCGAATAGCCGAGCGCAGCCGGGACGATCTGCTCCGGCGCTTCCTCCATGCCGAGTTCCAGCAGCAGCCTGCGGACGTGGGCGATGGCCATCAGGTCGGCGGGCATGGGCTCGTGCGGCAGGATCCAGTGCCAGCCGCTGTCAGTCGGGGCGTTCGCTCGAGTAGTCGACGCGCCGGTAGCGGTCCATCACCCGCATCTCGACCACCCCGAGCCACTTGGCCACCAGGTCCGGTGACTTGCCGCGGCGCAGCTGGCGCAGCGCGAAGGTGTGGCGCAGGCGGTAGGCACCGCCTTCGACCAGGCTCTTGTCGATGCCAGAGGCTTCGAGGACCGCCTTCACCGCGTCGTAGTGGGTCACCTTGCCCCATGGCTTGCCAGTACGCGTCGCTGGAAACAGGAAGTCGCCGGCGAGCTTCTGTTCCTTGCGCACCTGCAGCCAGTAGGCCAGCACGCGGCCTGCCCACTTGATCACCGGTGCTTCACGTTCTGGGCTGTCGCCGTAGGCGGGCACGTGGACGGTGCCCGGCACGCCTTTCTCTTCGCCCGTGCGCAGCACGGGGGATGTCAGGCGAAGCATGCGGACGTCCGCGGGGGTCAGCCCGGAGCCCAGGTGCAGCGCGACGGCAGTGCGATTGCGCAGTTCCTGCCACGTGATGTCGACGCCTCGCCGGCCCGAACGGGGCAGACCAGCGGAGAGGTAGTTGACGAGGATGCGGGCCTCGGCAGGGGCCAGGTAGTCGGGCAGTGCGTCGCGCCGATTGGCGTTGGCATAGAGCCAATCCTCACGGGATTGCAGCAGGGTGGACGCTGCTCGGTTCGGGGCGGCGGACCCGGTGGCATGTGCGCGGACTTCCAGCACGCTGTCGATGAGCTTCAGTAAGCGCCATGCGTGCCGCGGCGTGAACTTCCCGGCCTCCTTGAGCCGGCTGGGCTTTGCACGAGACGCGTTGGCGGGTTCGAGCCGGCTGTTGATGAACGCGCCGAGGTCCGCTTCGGAGATGCCATCCAGGCCGATCACGGGTGACTGACTCAGGCACCACTCGGCGAAAGCCTGCCACAGCACCGTGTACGCACGGATGGAGGACGTCAATGTGATCTTGCGCGAGGCTGCCGTGCGCTGGTGATCGAGCCATTGATCGAAGGCCTCCTGGTACGCCCGCACCTGGTCAGCCGGGTCGGCGTCGTCGAACAGGTCAAGGTTCTGGGTTGCCATGGGAAAGGATCATAAAACCGAACCAACGGCGCGGGACGTTGCTTCCCCAAGCATCCCTGCCTTGGCCACTTCGCCAGCCCCAAAGACGCAAGCCAGGAGAGGGGTCGAGCGGCGGCGCCGTTGGTTCGGATTTGGGCGCCCGGTGTCCGGCAGGGCACGCGACGGAGCACCACCCGTCAGGCCCTCCTGCTGGTGCACCGCGCCGTGGGCCCCCAATGGTGGGTACCCATCAACTCGCTCGTTGGGGCGATCGGTGAGTTCGCCGACCGGCGGGAAGATTGGCTGCAGCGCGCCCGTGGTCGCGCCGCGCTACAGACGATTTGCAGGGCCTGTTTCGATCCGTCGGGCCGCATTGCAGAAGGAACGTGGAAACTCTGCGTTCACCTCAGTGCGGTTGGATGCAGGTTGAGAGGGTCTGCGTACCTCTTGCAGGCGGGCTTGACGGCGCGCAGACGCCGAGCACCCTTGGGGCATGGACAACAGAACCAGTCGACGAACCGTTGGAGCGGGCAGACGGACCAATCTCAGGACGAACAATGACATGAGCGAGCAGGGCAGGGCCGCGGAGGGACCGCAGGTCGAAGTCGCGGGCAAGGCTGCTGGCGGGGACTACTCGCCCGACGCCGGTGAGACTGCGCGCGCGATGACTGCCAACGCCGTCGTTTCGGCTGTGGCCAACGTGCCGCTGCTGTTGGCCGCGGTCGCCCTGGTCGTGTACATGGCGTTCGAGGCCGGGCTGAGCGTGCCGGGAAGGGTCTTCGGCGCACTCGGGCTCGCAGCGTCGGGCTGGCGCTGGTCGATGAGCAAACGCTACCGCTTGCGCGAACCCTTCGACGAGGCAATGGCGCGGGCAGCGCAACGCGAGGTCGAACTGAACGCGGGCCTGTCCGGACTCATGTGGGGCTACGGTGCGTTGGCGATCTACCCTCACCTGAAGGAGGTTGCCCAAATCGCCTACCCGATGCTGCTGGCTGGATCGGCCGGCGTGGCGGCCCTGTATGCCCCGCTGGCTGGGCGCGCCTACCTGTACATGATCGTGCCGCAGGTCGCATCGCTGGTCATCGCCCATCTGGCCTTCGACGGCCTGCGTTCGATTGGACTCGCCGCCATCGTGGCCGGGTTTGGCTTCACGATGCACCGGTCCGCGCAGTTGTCGAAGGCAGCGGGCGAACGGCTCGCGAGAGCCCTCCTCGAACGCGATCGCCTGCGCGCCGACCACGCGCGTCTCGCGGAGCTAGAACTCACCGAAGCCAAACTGGCGGCCGAGTCGGCCCGCAATGAAGCAGCGGCCACACGGGACCTGTTCATTGCCAAGGTCTCGCACGAGTTCCGCACGCCCCTGCAGACCATCGTCGCCCTGGCCGACCTTCTCGCGCTCAAGACCGCTGACGAGAGGTCCAAAGGACTGCAGGAGCCGGTCCAGCGCCTGTCACGGGCGGCCGATCAGCTCATGCACCAGGCCAACGACCTGGCCGCCTTCGTGCGGGCCAATCAGGCCGCCGGCTACGAGATCCGAGAACGCCCGGTGCGGCTGGACGAAGTGGTGGCTGCGTCCATCACCGAACTCCGCGAGTTGGCCAACCGCAAGGGCGTCGACGTGCGTGTCACCGTGCCGGCCATCTCGCTGCATGCCGACGACATGCGCCTGCAGCAGATCATCGGGAACCTGGTGAGCAACGCGGTCAAGTACACGAGCCATGGGCACATCGAGATCCACGCGGACGTGGAAGGCGACGGGCCCCACTTGATGACCCTGTGGGTGAGCGACACCGGCAGCGGCATCGCCGAAGAGGTCCTGCCGAACGTCTTCGACCCATGGTTTCGCGGCACCCGCGAAGCGCGCGGCCTGGGGCTAGGACTGTCGATCGTGCGATCCCTGGTCGCGCAACTCGGCGGCACTGCGGAGATCAAGTCGGAGAAGGGGCGCGGCACCAGGGCCACCGTGCACATCCCGATGAAGGTGCTGGACCAGCAGCCACACCGTCCGCTTTCCGGCTCGGCCAGCCTGTCGGGCCTGCACGTGCTCGTCGTCGACGACGAGGACTCCGTTCGCAGCGCCGTGGCGGATCTCCTGCGTGCCAAGGGCGCGGAGTGTGTGGAGGCGCCTGGTACGGACGAGGCGCTCCAAGAGCTCGGTTCGAAGGCATTCGAGGTGGCGCTGGTCGACATCCAGATGCCCGGCGCGGATGGCTACGAACTTGCGCGGCGGCTCAGGTCTCGCTACCCGGAATGCGACACGAGGCTGATCGCCATGAGCGCATTCGGACTGGCCGAGGAGCACGGCCATCTCTTCAACGCCTACGTCGCCAAGCCCTCGAAGGCCGACAAGATGGTCAGCACGATCATCCAGACTTTGGAGCGAGACCGCGCCACCGCGGCCAATGCGGCTCCCCTGAGCAACTCGAGCGGAGCATCGAACACAGCGTGACTCGGCGCCGGCGCTGCATCACGGCGCGGGACGCGGTCGCGGACGGGTCCGTCAACAGCCTCTGAAAGCCGGCATCACTTCGTTGACGGACACGGCGCGCAGATCGCCGACCAGTCGGCCTTGGGCGTCGGTGATCACCAGGCCTCTTCGCGCCGCCTCCCGACAGAGCGCATCGAGCCGCGGGTCCGCAAAGCTTGCCGGCGGATCGTAGGCCTGCAGTTGAAGCCCGGCGACCGCGAGCAGGCCGTCGGCGCTGGGCCGATCCCGTTGTCCAGAAGGACCACACAGGCCGGCGAGCGCGGTTCGCAACGGTGATGTCCGGGGGTTCATGGCGAAGCAGGTGCAGGGCGCCCCATCGTGCGGCTGACCGCGGGGGGCGCGCAACTCGAAACCCCGGTCCAACCCCCCGCCGAAATCGGCCGTCGATTTCAGATGGTCAGCCGTTCCGTGGCCTGTGCGCACGCGCCCCTGCGATTCACGGCGTTTGCTGCGCCACGTGCTTGACGCGAAGGATCTCGACGGTGCGAGAGGTGTCGATCACCCGATAGAAGGCGATGTAGTTGGCGTGCAGCACGAGTTCGCGAACGTCGGCTGGCAGCCCGGGACGGCCCTCATGGCCGAGCCTCGGGTGCTGGGCCAGCGGCTGGACCTTCTCGCGCAGCTTCTTGCCGAAGGTGCGTGCACGGGTCGGACTGTCCTGGGCGATGTAGCGGACGATGCTGCGCAGGTCTTCCAGAGCCTTGGGGCGCCAGGCGATGCGGTAGTCGGCCCCCGGCATCAGTCCCTGAGCTCCGGCCGCCAGGCCTGCACGATGGCCTTGAACTCGGCCTCGTAGCCCAGGCTGTCGGGGTAGCGGTGAACGCGGCCGATCAGGCCGAACACGGTCGTCATGTCGGCCACGATGTCGGTGTCCAGTGCCCACAGCGAGGTCAGGTCGAAGGCACCGCAGCTGCCTGTGTTCCACCAGGCCAGCAGAAAGTCCGCAACGACCCGGCTCTGCCCGGAGTCGCGCCTGGCATGCGCGAGCAGGCGCTTGAGCGCCGCCACTTCCTCGGAAGTGATCGCTGGGGGCGGCGCTTCAGCGGCGGCGGCCAGCATCGCCTGCGCAATGACCTGATCGGGTTGGCGCGGCGTCGTGCTCATGCGCCTTTCCTTCGCGCGAAGCTGGCACGCTGAAGCTCGATCGTATCGATCTCGGCGTCCATAGCCGCCATGACCTCGTCGTGCGGGACGCTCGGGCGCGGATCGTCGAGCGATTCCTGGATCTCGGCGGCGAGCCACCGGTTGTGCGCCGCGGCTTGGTGGGCCGTGCGCATCGCCTCGGCCTGGCTGGAGCGGCTGCGGCTCATGTCCTTCTCGTCGGGGTCCCAGTCGGTGGCGTCGAGCTGCGCTACGGCGATGCCAACTTCGCGCAGCAGGATCATGGCCGAGGCAGGGTTACCGAAGCGGCGCGGCTCGGTGCTGCGGGCCTTGGCCAGGACGGCGTCCTGGCCGCTGCGGGTAGCGATGCGCAGCATGAAGGCGCCGCCTTGGCCCTTGAGCGTGACGCCGACGACGCCGCCGGCGGCCGCGGTGGCGCGCAGTTGTTCCAAGGTCATGCTGTGCATAGGATCTACCGCATCAGAGATGGAATCATTGTGCGCGGTTGACAGAAGTCGTGCAACGACCGCCGGCCCAAGCGCGAGATTCGATGAGGGGTAGTCGTACTTTTCGTGCAGATTGGTGCGCTTTGCTCTGAAAACCCGTTGCACGACAAGCACTTACGTTTCCAGCATTTGCGGACGCTCCGTACTTTTCGTGCAGATTGGTGCGCTTCGTCGCTGGCAGCCCCATGCGGACCGCGCCCTGCGGTTTCTCGCGATCTGCCGGGTCAGACCTCTTCGCTCCGGTCGCGGAACTCCAGCTTGAACTGCCAGCCCTCGAAGGTCGCCACCATGTGGCCGAGTTCGTCCCAGGAAATCTCGCGACCATCGATGACGAGCATCGGCACTCGGTGGTCCTCGTCGGGATCGCTGCTGACAATGCCACGCAGGATCAGGCGATCGTTTACCTGCGGTCCGTGGTCAGAGTCCTCGATGTGGGTGAGAGCCAAGGCCCGGCGCATCTTGCCAATGAGCTTGCCCAGCAACTCCAGAGGGTCGTCGTCAGGCTCGCCGATCACCTGAAACTCATAGCCGGCCGGGCTGCCATCGCGCAGTTCGAACGCGTCGATTGCCATGCCGGGCCCGAACAGCCGGGTGCGAAACCGGAACTCGTGCTCGGTGCCGCGCCCGTCGATCATGCGGACAGGTTCGAACACCACGTGCTCGAACCCCTGTAGCCCGAGGCGGCTGGCGGCGGCCTCGTTGAAGCATCGGCCGCAGAGCTGCCGGTAGCCACCCTCCATCGACCCGTAGTTCACGACATCGTGGGTGAGCGTGGGCTGACGGCAGGCGTCGCAGGTGATTGGCTGCATGGGTGGTGCGGTGTGCGTGTAGGCGAGACGACTGTAGGCTACGAACGCGGCGCCGCGAACCGATCGGCCACCTGCTTGGCCCGTCGGGCATCGTCGGTGTGCAGGTACATCGAGGTCGTGGCGAGCGAGGCGTGCCGCAGGTTGTCGCGCACCGTGGTCAGCTCGGCGCCGCCTTCGAGCAGGTGCGTGGCATGCGTGTGCCTCGTCCAGTGCGGCGTGGCCTGCCGCAACTTCTCGGCAAGGGCCGGGGAGCCTTCCTCCACGATTTCAGCCGCCGTGGCGAAGAACCGTTTCAGCACTCGCCACAGCCGCCACGAGGAAATCCCGTTTCCATCCTCTCCAAGGCTGCCAACCAGCGTGGTCGATGGACGCCACTTCGAGGGTGTCACGGGCAGCCCCCGTTGAGCAAGGTAGCGATCGAGGGCGGCACGGGCCAGCGGCGGCAGCACGACCTTGCCGGCCTTGTGGCCCTTGCCGACGACCCGGATCCACGTGTCGCCGCGCGCGTCCGAGTCGATCGCGCCCAGTCGCGCGCCCACGAGCTCGCTGATTCGAAGGCCCGTGGCGTAGGCGAAATCCAGCATGAAGCGCAGCCGCTGCGCGGCCGGCTCGCTCCAGCCGTAGGACCACTCCAAGCCTTCGGCGACGACCCGGACGAGCTTCCACTCGTGCTCGGTAAAGGCGTGAGACCTGTCGAGCTGCACCGGCCGGCCGCCTCGCAACTTGACGCCGGCGAATGGGTTGGCCAGCACGTAGCGCTGCTCGATGAGCCAGCGGTACAGGGCGTTGAGTACCGACAGCGCATAGGCTGCCGAGCGCGCCGAGAGGTCGCCCGCGAAGGGGCGCCACGCGGGCGACGACCGCGGCTGTGGTGCGCCGACCCAGCGCGCGCGTGGGCCCGGATGACGCAGGAAGGCGCGGTAGGCAATGGCGTCCTCGGTGGTCAGCGACGACAAAGCCCGCCGACGCTCGACGATCGCCCACAGGATCAGACGTTCGGCCTCCTTGCGATAGGCCCGCTGGGTTGCCGCCGACTCGTGCAGCGACAGCCATGCGTTTACGGCCTGGTAGTCGTTGCTGGCGTCGAGTGCACAGCTGGCCCGCGGCGCTCGAAAGGTACCCCGTGAGCCATCGACGTCGTCGGGGACGACCAGTCGCTCCCAGGGGATCAGTTCCTGCGCCTGGTTCACTGTGATCAGCGCTCGAGCGCGTTCGGTCAGCGCAGGATGTTGGGCAAAGAATGCCTCGATGTGGCGGGCACCCGCCGGCCCGAGCCCCGCGAGGCTTGCCCACCACCGCCGGCGCCTGGGCACACGAAGGGTCAGGTCGGCCAGCGTGCGAATGCCCACCGCGTGCAGTGCACTCACGAGCCGCACGGGTAGCCAGCGCTCGACGGCGTCGCCGATGAGAGGCTGCGGAGGCGGCATCCCGCGCAACGTCTCGATGGCGGCAGCGGCGGCCTTGGCGAGTATCCGGTCGGATGGACTGGCCGCCGACAAAGTAGAGGCCAGGTCCGTCAGCGCGCGGCTCGTCGCGAAGGCCACCAGCTGGCGTTTCACTCGCCCGATCACCGAGCGCGCCGATGCGCCGGCAGTCCGGCGATCGGGCAGATAGCGGTCCACGGCGGCGCGGCTCGGCACCCCTTGAAGCCAGGCGCGGAATGCGGCCAGCGCAGCCTCATCCGGCCAGGTTGGGTCTGAGGGGATGTTGGGTGGCGCTGGCAGCGCGTTTTCCATGGATGCCAGTTTAGACCCGTGGCAAGCATGCCAAGCTAATGTTGTTTATCTTGGTGGCGCTGCGATTGAACCTGGTTGCCAGCGAACTCTCACCGCGGTGAGAGTCTCGGCAGACTAGGCGCGGGGAGGCTGTAGCACGCCAAGGCGTTCGGGATGGGCCTCAAGTTCACTGCCCGGGAGGCAGGCCGCAGCCCCAATTGAGGCTCCAGGAAGCCGCCGCTCGCGGAGACCAGCCATCGGCCAGGAGCGGTCTATTGCTGACTCACCTCAAAGCGGACACATGCGGGAGACCGCGTCAACCGGGACGTCGGCGCGGCGGGCAGCTTCTTGCGCAGCGAGTGCGCGCTGGGCCGCGGCCACGAAGGAGATGGGCCTGCTGCCGGAGCACGGAGGTCCGCGCCGGTCTTGAGCGTGGCCTCGTTGCCGGCCATCCCGAACGCTACCCTTGGTCGCGCTTCATGCTCATCGTCGAGGCCTCGATCCTCAACATGTACTGCGCGGCGGCGGGCGCCTTCTGGAAGCTCGCCATCGATGCGTCGGCGAAAAACGCCGATCGCCAGTGGACGATCACCTGCCGCTCGCCGTCCGCGCCATGCGCGCTCTCGCGCGAAACGAAGCCCGGCTGCTTGGCGACGTGTTCACGCTCCACTGCCTTGTCGATCGGAGCGAACTCGGCCGCAGCGACGCCGGCCCTGAGCTTGAGCGTGACGACTTCGACGACCTGGCCGGCCAGGGCCGTCTGGACCGCGACCGTGGCCGGCAGGGCGCCGTAGAGCACGAACTTCCAGGGGCTCACAGTCCTCCGCGCCTCAGAACTTGCCGTTCGCGTTCTTCCATTCCGCGCGTGGCGGGATGGTCTCGATCGTGTCCCAGTGCTCGGCAATCTTGCCGTTGGCCACCCTGAACAGGTCGTAGAACGCGCTCGGCTTGCCGGCGAACTCACCCTCGCTGGCGACGAGCACGAAGTTGCCTTCGCCCAGGACCTTGTGGACCTTGTGGTACTTCATCGTCACGCCCGCCTTGGCCATCGCCTGCAGCGCCGCTCCGAGGCCGGACAGTCCATCGGCGATCTGCGGGTTGTGCTGGTGGTAGTTGTCGCCGTCGTAGTAGCCCGCCAGTCGGTCCAGGCGACCGTTAACCAGGATGTCGTCGACAAACGCCGCCACCAGCTTCTTGTTGGCCGCGGTCTTGTCCAAGTCTGCCGCCACAGCCGGCCCGTCGATCATCGTGCGACCGCTCGGGTTGGGCTTGGCCGGCGTCTCCTGCAGGTTGTCCCAGTGTTCGACGATCTTGCCGCCCTCGAAGCGGAAGATGTCGAAGCCGATCTTCGGGCCGAAAAAGTTGTACTCGGTGTGCGCGAAGACGAACTCGCCGTCCTGGAACACCCGCACCGTGTTCACCTTGGCCGAACCCTTCGGCAGCGCCTGCAGGACTGCGCCGAAGCCAGCCAGGCCGTCGCCTACGGCGAGGTTGTGCTGGATGTACTTGGCCGGGTTGACCACGGCCACTGGGGCCGCTTCGCCCGTTTCGATGGACTTGAGCAGCGCGACAACCTGCGCCTTGGGATCGGAGGACATGGGGGTTCCTTTGGACGAGTAGCTGTTCGACGCGCAGCCAGCGACGACCGAGAGAAGGGTCAGCGCGAAGGCACGCCGTGGGCGGGAGGGAAAGGAGAGCATTGGGGCGGGGTTCTGGGTTGGTTTGCAGCACGGACTTTGCCGGCACCCAGCCTTGACGCCAAGGTCAGCGTCGGGCAAGTGATGGTAGAAATCGCGCAGACGCGCCGTAGGCGCGCCGAAAGGAGTTTTCGTGTCCCCACCCCGCAAGGCACTGCGCCAGACTCGCTTCAAGAACGAGCGGCTTGACCCCATCGGCGCGGAGTTGATGAGCCTGGCGGAACTCCGCGGCCGCGTGCCCGCGACGCAGTTGCTCCAGACCGAGCGCGTCGAGTTCTTCATGGTTCTCGTGGCGACCGGAGGGCGTGGAGGGCATCTGGTCGACTTCGAGCGCTTCTCGCTGCGCGCCGGTCACGTCGTCTTCGTAAGGCCCGGCCAGGTGCAGCAGTGGCAGCCGGCGAACGGCTTCGAAGCCGATGTGCTGCTGCTCGATCCGGCCGTTGTGCAGCCGACCGCGTCGACCTCCCGGCAGGCGACCATGTCGCTGCTGCGCCTGGAGGAGTGGCCGGTCCACTTCAGGATGGGCGCCGACGGTCTGGCCGCCTGGAGATCGCTGTCCGCGATGCTCCGTCGCGAACTCGATCAGCCCATCTTGGACGAGCTGTCGGCCGCGATGGCGCGCGAGTTGATCCTGTGCCTGATGCTCGGCATCAGTCGATCGGCGGCAGGTCATCCGTCGGCGCCGACGGCGCAGGCCACGCTGATCCGGCGTCTGCGGCGCGCGCTGGAAGAACGGGTCCACGCTCGTCCATCCGTGGCACTGCTGGCCCGCAGCGTGGGGGTGTCGACGAGCACTTTGGCGCGCGCCTGCCAGGACGTGTTGGGCCATTCGGCCAAGGAGGAGGTGGACCGGCGCGTCGCCCTCGAAGCCCAGCGCCTCCTCGTGCACACCACCGCGACGTCGGTCGCGATCGGCGAGCTTCTCGGCTTCGACGAGCCGACCAACTTCGTCAAGTTCTTTCGGCGGCTCGTAGGCACGACGCCCGAGGCATTTCGGCAGGCGCATCGCCTGCAGCGTTGATGACGGCGTGGCGGTTCAGTGGCCGCGGCAGACGAAGCGACGCCGCTTCCAGGCGGGACGCTCACAAGGTGTCGAGGTGAACCTGATACGAACCGCGCCTCGAGCACATTAGGCGGTTGAGCGACCGCTCTTCACTTCGTCAATGTCGCATACGGGTCGGCCACTGCCGACCGCGGACGTCGGCTATCCGGTCGCTCAACTTGGGCGTCAGCTTTCCGGCGGTGAGATCGCGCATCCGACCGGCGCTGGCCGCGCGCGAGCGCCGCGCGGCTTGTACCTGCGCCTATCGCATCGGGACGGTGCTGCGCTGCCCCTTGTCCACGATGACGAACTCCAGAAACACCAACTGCTCCGTCGTGCTGGCATTGCGATGCGCGTGAACCATCCCCGGGCGCACGTGCAGGCTTTCGCCTGGTTTGAGCGTCACCGGATCCTTTCCTTCCTCCTGCCACACGCCCGATCCCTCGAGCACGTAAAACACGACGTGCGAGGGATGGTAATGCTTCGGGTTCTGACCACCGGGCGCGTAGGTGGTGTGTAGAACACGGAACTCCTTTCCCGGCATGGTCGCGTCGTCAAACACATGGCGCGCTGCCGCCGTAATGCCGGACCGCACTCCGTTCGCGCCGGCGAGGGATTGGCTACCTACCACGGTGGGCGCCATCAGGACGGCAAATAGGGTGAGCAACTTGTTCATCACGCTTCCTTTGCGGTGGTCTGCCTGCAAGAGCCATACATTACGCACTTTGCTATGCTTCCGGTATCGCATTTGTCGATCTTGGTATCAACATTCTGTTATATCGATGGACACTTTAGAGTTGGTGCTCAGGCGAGTGACGTTGCGTGAGTTGCGGCTGCTGCAGGCAGTGGCGCGATCGGGCAGCATCCTGAAGGCCGCGAGCGAGATCGGCCTGACGCAGCCTGCCCTGTCGAAGTCCATTCGGGAGCTCGAGGCTACGTTCGGGGTCCGGCTATTCGATCGCAACAACCGCGGCGTCAGCGTGACGCCGCAGGGCGAGATCCTGCTGCGACGCGCCACGGGTGTTTTCGAAGAACTCCGTCAAGCTGTGGACGAACTGCAGTCCCTGGCCGATGCAGCCCGCGGCGAACTGCGTCTAGGCGGCACGCCGGCGGTGTGCGCTGGACTCTTGCCGCACGCGATAGGTGCGGTTCGGAGTAACCGCCCTGGATTCCGCTTTCATGTCGCCGAACTGGATTCAGGCAAGTTGGCAAGCGAAGTCGCGGGTCGATCCGTTGATTTCGGGATAGGACGCGAGCACGTTGAGGGAAGCGGCGGCGACCTGACGTTCGAGCGGCTGTTCGATGATCACCTTTTCATCGTCGCGGGCGCGCAGCATCCCTTAGCCAGTAGAAGGTCTGTCAGTCTGGAGGAGACTGGGCTCCACCCCTGGGTGCTGCCATCGGCGAACGGGGCCGTCACTGCGCAACTCGAGGCACAGTTCCGCCTGCAGGGCCTGAGCCTGCCAGACCCTGCGGTCACAACGATGTCTATGCTGGTCCGCAGTGAGTTGGTTGCGACCCATTCATTCCTCACCGTGATGTACGGCTCGATCCTGCGATTCGGCAACTTTCCCGCGTCCTTCCGCGTTCTCCCGATCGATCTGCCGTCGGGGATTCCCGTCGGCATGTTTCGCGTGAGGGGTCGCACGCTTGCGCCCAGCACCGAGGTGTTCATGCAAACGCTGCGCGACGTCATCCGGCCCATGCAGTCGTTGAGGGCAAAGCACTTACGGGGAAAGAGCCTCTGACGCCGACGATCGCATGGGTGCGAGCCATAAACATCAGGAAGCATGATGTCTGCTTCTGGCCGAGTGTGTGAGATTACGAACGGCCGCTTCGTAGAAGCGAAACATGAAAAGCGATGGCTCGCCGTCCGGCTGCTTCGGAGCAAGCCGGCTGGCAGGTTTGGGTCGATTTCGGCCAGCCAACTCGGCGAACAGGCTGCCGGAGACCGGTCATTGAGCTCCGGCCCTGTGCCCGCCGCGGCGTGAGTACCGTCAGTTCGAAACGAACTCATCGCCCAAGATCGCGGCGACGTCCTGGCGCTCGCCCAGAAGCCGGACCACATCAAGGTGGTCCCCGCGTTCGAAGTAGCACCACAGCAGCGGGAACTTTGCGACCCGCCAGGTCCGAAGCCCTGGAATGCCAAGAAGCCTTCCGAGCGTCGGTGAGCCGATGCCAGGGTCGAGTTCGATCTGGTCAAGCGCGGCGTTTGTGGCCTTGGCCACCTTCACCGCAACGCGGGTGCCACCCTCGTTGCGGTAGTAGCGGACTTCGCCCTGCTGGTCGCGCAGCGCCTGCGGGCGCAGAACCGCCGCCTTCAATCGATCTCGCCGCGAGCGATCGCCAGCAGTTCCTTCTCGTCCGCCTTGGTGCGACGATGGCCGGGCCCGGACGCCAGCCCTTCCTCGATGAGGTCGCGAAGCCGCTTCTTGGCCTGCTCTTCCTGGTCACGCCTGACCAAGTCGCGGATGTACTCGCTGGTGTTGCCGTAGTTGCCGGCGGCGACCCGGTTGTCGATGTACTCGCGCATCGACTCGGGCAAAGCGAAACTCATAGTCTGGCGGCTCATGGAGGGATCTTGGTCGGTTTAACAACGGTTGTCAACTCGCCGGCTGGCATCTTGCCAGTTCAAGGAATGCTTGCCTCGTCACGAAACCAAGCGCGCTGCCTGGCCCGGCACGCGTTGGATCAGCGCCGCCGCGAACTTCTCGACGCCGAATCTCATCGTGCCGCGGAAGTTGACATGCGAGAAGTGCGCCGGGCCGATACGGCGCAGCCATTCGTCTTCGACTGGGATCCCGTCTCGCTTGAGCCTCTCGACAACCTCGTGCATCCTTGCGGTGTTCCAGGCCAGCACGATGTTCGTCAGCAGGGCGTGCGAGCCGGAAATCGCCTTCATCTCGTCGCGGCGCCGGCCGCGCTCCGGCGCCACCTTGCCCGAGTACACGGCGCGCTGAAGCTGATGCACCGACTCGCCACGGTTCAGCAGAGTGTGGATCTCGCGGCGGAAGTCATCGATGGCGATGTAGTCGCACAGGAACACGGTTCGCAGCAGTCGGCCCAGATGTTCCGCAGCCCGGTGCAGTGGATCCCCCTGAGCGGCCGATCCGAATCGTTGCAACGCCAGCGTGGCGGATACACGTCCCGAGCGGATCGACGCCGCCAGGCGCAGTAACTCGTCCCAGCCGCGTTCGATGGCGGCCAAAGACACGCGCCGGACGGTGACCGCTTCCAAGCCATCCGGAACGATGAAACCACGCGGCAGGTAGAGCTTTCGTTCGGCCAGATCCCGCAGCCGCGGGCACAGGTCAAAGCCCAGCAGCTTGGCGATGGCCATCGCCGGATTCGTGTAGCCGTGGGTGTCGACCGCCAGTAGCGAGATCCGAACCCTGTCTGCGGCGCTGTTGTGCTGCTCGATGCCCTCGATGGCGACGCCGGCCTGTCGTTCATTGAGCACGATGGGCTGGTCGTAGACGATGCCCCAACGGTCGCGCACGTGGGTGTACAGGCCAGCGGCGTATGTGCGACGGCGCGGATCAACGCGGGCGTTCCAGAGGTGGCGCGACGCGTCCAGCGACATCATGTCGGCCGATGCCTTGTCGCCGTCGCCCCAGAGTGACGCGATTGGGATCCGGCACTGGAACTCGGCCACGCGCTCGTTGGCGCGGCGCAGTCGGCCGCTGCCTTCCAGGGCGCGCATGGCCACAGTGACTTGAGTGGGTTCCAGGCCGGGGATCATTGACGCCACGCCCTTGGCATCTGCATCGGTGCCGTGTGCCAGCAACGCGCCGTAGAGGGCAACGAGCTCGTCGGTGGACTGCGCGCGGTGGCCGAGCAGCGCTTCGCTGAACCCGGTGGCGGCATCCACCTCCAGAAGCATGTCCGGGAACTGCACGCTGCCGATGAGGTTGTAGATGGTTTCACGCGTGCGGACCGGCTCGGCTTGATCCGGCAGTGCCGTGATCGCCGGCAGGTGGAGCATGCCGTCGGCGCCGATCTCGACCTTGCCGCGCCGCTGGGCCTCTGCCACCGCAGACATACCGGCCATCAAGTTGGCCAGCAAGGGCTCCAGGAAGTCGGCTGCGGACTTCGGCATGCCCAGCAACGCAACCTGCTCGTCCCGTTGCAAGGCCCAATCCGCCGGCGGGATGAGCATCTGGTCTCGCTCCCGAAAACTCAGCGAGTGGGCCAACCAGACACTGCCTCGGCGCAGGCTCTTGCGCAGCGACATCATCGTGCAGGCCTCGAACGCCCGAAATCCTGAGCGAGGGTCCAGATCGCGGACCAGGCCGTGCCAGGCTGCGCCGACATCTGGCAGCGGGACGCCCTCCTTCAGCTCGGTCACACCTTGGCGCTGCAGATCCGTCCAAGACTTCCACTGTTCGAAGCCCGGATCGCCAGAGCGGCCACCGAAGTCCAGGTCCGTCAATGCCGCCAGGCAGGCGTGCACGCGCTGGCTGTCTTCCGCCAGAGCCTTGCGAACCAGGGACACAAAGCTGCCGCTGGCAGCTTCGCCGAGCTCGGCGAGCAGATCTCTTGCTTCCAGGACTCGCGCCTGCCAGGTCTTGGATTCGTCGTGCAGGACGGAACGTGCCTTGGCTGCCTGCTGGATCAGGCCTGTCGTGCCCCGGATACGGTTTGACTGGGCCTTGTCCGCCGCCTCGCGGAACAGTTGCTGGCTGCGCCGGCTGGTCTGCAAGAGGGCGACATCGGTGAGTTCGAGCAGGGTCACCCGCAGAAAGCAGACCAACTCGATCAGTTGGCGCGTTGGCTTGATCTCCCGCGTCTTCACGGGGCGCCTGGCCTGGACCTGACGGGCGTAGGCCTGCTGCTTGGCCAACGATACGGCGCTCAGGTTCCAGTCCTGGGCACCGAGCTCCTTCAGGTAGCGGACCTTGTCGATGGTTTCGGTAAGAGTGCCGGGGCCGTGACGCTTCGACGGGGTCTTCAGCCACTCCAGGTGCGTCGTGTCGGTGCCTGGCCGAGCGCTGTATGCGGCGGCGACAACTTTCTGGGCCGCTGCCGGCGGCACGGCGGCATTGACCGCGCCGAGGATCTGCGACTCTACCGCTGCAAATGCGACACGAGCCCAGTCCTGCAGGCGGCGCGCTCCTGGGATCAGGATGCGCCGCGTGAACAGCCAGTGGCTGGCCGACTGGACCAGGTCATCGGCGTGGGACACGTCGGCAGCTTGGGCCAGCAGGGCCGCTGTGAGCGCCGCTTCGTCGTCGACTTCAAGCTCGCGCAGGCCCAAGTAAGTCTTGGCCCATAGCTGGTGCTTGGAGAGCGTCTGCCGGCGCTTGTAGATCGACCGCAGGCTGGCGATGGACGGCGGCGACACGGCCAGGACCTGGGCGGTGTGTCGCAGGAGGTTTCGGGGGAGCACGTTGAAACCGTCAAGCGGTCGGCCGGCCACGCGCATGAACATAAGCATCAGCGCCGCGGGCAGGCGGTGGTCGCTGCGGAACTGCTCCCGGACGGCCGCCACCTCCGCTGATGTGAGCGTGAAGAACTGCTCCCGGTCGAACTCACTAAGGCGAGGCGGCAAGGCCTCCTGGCCGACGAAGCGCAGGGCGAAGGCGGGCATGGCGGTGGTCAGCGGCAGGGGGGCGGTCAATGTACCGCCACGGCCGCCGCCAAGGCAGTCGGGCGCTCATCTTGCGAGGGTGGCGCCCGCCGGGAACCCGCATGGATACTGGGTTTCAGGCGAAAGCGCACCAATCTGCACGAAAAGTACGACTACCCCAGTACTTGCCCTGCTGCCGCGCCGCCTCGAGGATCTTGACCGCCGTGTCGGACCCGTGGTGCAGCGGTGCATAGCGCACCACCAGCCTGACCTGGCCGAAGCTCGCGTTGACCATCTGCTTGACGATCGGATAGAAGGTCCGGCAGGTCTCGCAGGACGGGTCGAAGAACTCGACGATCGTCACCTTGGCCGCTGGATTGCCGAAGACGGGCGAATGCGGCCTGACCAACGCATCGCTGTTCGCCTGCGCCGCCTGCTTCACTTCCTGGTTCGAGCGGTTCGTGAAGACCACGACACCGGCCACGAAAGCCAGAACCACCGCCGCGACGGTGCCCAGCACGATCCACTTCCTGCTCATGTTCTTGCCCTTTTTCTTGCCACCCACAACGCAACCAGGATGCCCGTGAACGCCGCCAGCGACAGCAAAGGAATCGGCACCACGCCGGCCACCTGGACGTCGGCGTCGGCGCAGGACGATCCCTTGCCGCACGGCACCAGCCCCTCGGACACCACGCCCCAGAAGACCAGCAGATGGTAGGCGGCGACACCCCATCCCACGCCGGCCAGCGGCAGCGCGTAGCGAACGCTGCGCGCGTCCGACGCGAACAGGCCCATGCCGAGCACCAGCACCAGCGGGAACATCGCGATGCGCTGGTACCAGCACAGCACGCACGGTGTCTTGCCCATCACCTCGCCCAAAAATAGCGCGCCGGCCGTGGCCAGCAGCGCCAGCAGCCAGGCCAGGAACAGCGGCGTCCAGAACGTGGCGTTCCGGCCGTTGCCGTGCGGGGCAAGCGGCGGTTCTTCGCTCATCGTGCCGGTGGCGCGAAGCCAGCCGTCGCGTTCACCTCGACCTTCGACACGCTACCGTCGGCCGCCGTGAACGAGAGCGCCAGGGGCACGCGCTCGCCTGCCTTGAGCTGCTTCTTCAGGTCCATCATCATGACGTGCAGCCCGCCCGACTTCAGCTCGATGGTCTGGCCGGCCTTCAAGGGCACGCGATCGGCGGGCCGCATCCGCATGATGTCCTTGTCCAGCCACATCTCGTGCACTTCGACGATGTCGGCGACCGGCGAACTGGCGCCCGTCAGCACGACGTCCTTCTGGGATGTCAGCCGCATGAAGGCGCCGGTGGCCGATTGGTTCGGCACGGTGGCGCGCGCCCAGGCGCCATCGACGGTCACCTGCGCATGCACCGCCGACGCCGCACCCACAGCCAGCAGCGCAGCGAGGCAGCGGGACAACAAACGATTCGGAAGAGGAAAGCTCATTCTCGACATTCTCGCTCCGGGATCCGTTGGAGGTGCTTGCCGACTCACGTTGCGTCACCTCGATCGTCCCCGCGCGAATCGGCCCGCGGCCCGAACGAGGCCAGCACGAGCAGCGCCGCGCTGCCGACGATGAAGATGTCGGCCAGGTTGAACGCCGGCCAGTGCATGCCGCGCCAATGCAGGTCGAGGTAGTCGACCACGGCGCCGATGCGCACCCGGTCGACGACGTTGCCAAGTGGGGTCTCCTCGTTTTCAGTGCAATAAGTGACGGTACGAAAAGCTAGCACTGG
>NZ_CALFYO010000001.1 GCF_937952055.1 uncultured Piscinibacter sp. | reverse complement strand
AATCGTCCCCACGTTCACGTGCGGCTTGGTCCGCTCGAACTTGCCTTTTGCCATTTCAGTACTCCGTGTTCAAAGAGCGTTGTCCAGTGCTCGGTTTTAGGTCTCCGGCGGTCCGCTGTCTCGCCTGCCACTGGCAGCAGGCGGCGATACGCCGAAGACCGGCTTGCCTGTTACTTGGTGCGCGCGGTGATGATCGCGTCCGCGACGTTCTTCGGAGCCTCGCTGTAGTGCTTGAACTCCATCGTGTAGGTGGCGCGGCCTTGCGACATCGAACGCAGCGTCGTCGAATAGCCGAACATCTCCGACAGGGGCACCTCGGCCTTGATGACCTTGCCGCCGCCGGGCATGTCGTCCATGCCCTGCACCATGCCGCGGCGGGACGACAGGTCGCCCATCACCGAGCCGGCGTAGTCCTCCGGCGTCTCGACTTCGACCGCCATCATCGGCTCGAGAATGACCGGGCTGGCCTTGCGGCAGGCCTCCTTGAAGCCCATCGACGCGGCCATCTTGAACGCGTTCTCGTTCGAGTCGACCTCGTGGTACGAGCCGAAGGTCAGCGTGACCTTCACATCGACCACCGGATAGCCGGCCAGCACACCGTTGGGCAGCGTGTCAACCACCCCCTTCTCGACCGCCGGGATGAACTCGCGCGGAACCACGCCGCCCTTGATGGCGTCGACGAACTGGAAGCCCTTGCCCGGCTCCTGCGGCTCGACCGTGAAGACGACGTGACCGTACTGGCCCTTGCCGCCCGACTGGCGCACGAACTTGCCTTCGACGTCGGTCGCGGTCTTGCGGATGGTCTCGCGGTAGGCCACCTGCGGCTTGCCGACGTTGGCCTCCACACCGAACTCGCGCTTCATGCGGTCGACGATGATCTCGAGGTGCAGTTCGCCCATGCCGGAGATGATGGTCTGACCCGACTCCTCGTCGGTGCGCAGCCGGAACGACGGATCCTCGGCCGCCAGGCGGCTCAGGGCAACGCCCATCTTCTCCTGGTCGGCCTTGGTCTTGGGCTCGACGGCCTGCGAAATCACCGGCTCGGGGAAGATCATCTTCTCGAGCGTGATGACGGCTTCCGGATCGCACAGCGTCTCGCCCGTCGTCACGTCCTTCAGGCCCACGCAGGCGGCGATGTCGCCGGCCAGGATCTCCTTGATCTCCTCACGCTGGTTGGCGTGCATCTGCAGGATCCGGCCGATGCGCTCCTTCTTGCCGCGGATGGGGTTGAAGACCGAGTCGCCGGACTTCAGCACGCCCGAGTAGACGCGCACGAAGGTCAGCTGGCCGACGTACGGGTCGGTCATCAGCTTGAACGCCAGCGCGGCGAACTTCTCGTTGTCGTCCGCCTTGCGGACGACTTCCTTCTCGTCCTCGTCGGTGCCCGGCACCGGCGGGATGTCCACCGGCGAAGGCAGGAAGTCGATGACCGCGTCGAGCATGCGCTGCACACCCTTGTTCTTGAAGGCCGTGCCGCACAGCATCGGCTGGATCTCGGTCGCGATCGTGCGCGTGCGCAGACCGAGCTTGATCTCTTCCTCGGTCAGCTCGCCGGTCTCGAGGTACTTGTTCATCAAGTCCTCCGAGGCCTCGGCGGCGGCCTCGATCATGTTCTCGCGCCACTTCTGGCACTCGGCCTCGAGGTCGGCCGGGATGGGGCCGTAATCGAACTTCATGCCCTGGCTGGCCTCATCCCAGACGATGGCCTTCATCTTGAACAGGTCGACCACGCCGACGAAGTTCTCCTCGGCACCGATCGGCACCACGATGGGCACCGGATTGGCCTTGAGGCGCGTCCTCATCTGCTCGTAGACCTTGAAGAAGTTGGCCCCGGTGCGGTCCATCTTGTTGACGAACGCAAGGCGCGGCACCTTGTACTTGTTGGCCTGGCGCCAGACGGTCTCGGACTGCGGCTGCACGCCGCCCACGGCGCAATACACCATGCACGCGCCGTCGAGCACGCGCATCGAGCGCTCCACCTCGATGGTGAAGTCGACGTGCCCCGGCGTGTCGATGATGTTGAAGCGATGCTCCGGGTAGGACAGGTCCATGCCCTTCCAGAAGCAGGTCGTCGCCGCCGACGTGATGGTGATGCCGCGCTCCTGCTCCTGCGCCATCCAGTCCATGGTGGCCGCGCCGTCGTGCACTTCACCAATCTTGTGGTTCACGCCGGTGTAGTAGAGGATGCGCTCGGTCGTCGTCGTCTTGCCGGCATCGATGTGAGCCGAGATGCCGATGTTTCGATAGCGCTCGATCGGGGTCTTGCGGGCCATGGTGTCACTCCAAATACTTGGGCCGCCCACGGGTCAGTAGTAACCCGAAGAGCGGCCGAGAGAATGCTGCGTGCAGGTCGGGGTCAGAAGCGGAAGTGCGAGAAGGCCTTGTTCGCCTCGGCCATGCGGTGCACTTCGTCGCGCTTCTTCATCGCGCCGCCGCGGCCTTCGACGGCCTCCAGCAGCTCGTTGGCCAGACGCTGGGCCATCGACTTCTCGCCACGCTTGCGCGCCGACTCCTTCAACCAGCGCATCGCCAGCGCCACACGGCGCACGGGGCGAACTTCCACGGGAACTTGGTAGTTCGCGCCGCCGACACGGCGGGACTTCACTTCGACCATCGGCTTGATGTTGTTCAGCGCGACGTTGAAGATCTCCAGCGGATCCTTGCCGGACTTCTTCTCGACCTGGTCGAGCGCGCCATAGATGATGCGCTCGGCGACGGCCTTCTTGCCGGACTCCATGATCACGTTCATGAACTTCGAGAGTTCGACCGATCCGAACTTCGGATCGGGCAGGATCTCGCGCTTGGGGACTTCGCGACGACGTGGCATTTGCTTCTTCCTTCTGCTTCAGTTGGCCCGGATTGGCATCCGGACCGCGAGGGGCCAGCGGGCCCCTCACTTACTCTGCCGGTCGGACGGACCGGCGACGACGACCCGAGGGTCGAGGGATTCTTACGACTTCTTCGGCCGCTTGGCGCCGTACTTGGACCGTGATTGCTTGCGATCCTTGACGCCCTGCAGGTCGAGCGAGCCGCGCACGATGTGGTAGCGAACGCCCGGCAGGTCCTTCACGCGACCGCCGCGCACGAGCACGACGCTGTGCTCCTGCAGGTTGTGCCCCTCACCGCCGATGTACGAGATGACCTCGAACCCGTTGGTCAGGCGAACCTTGGCGACCTTGCGCAACGCGGAGTTCGGCTTCTTCGGCGTCGTGGTGTAGACGCGCGTGCAGACGCCGCGGCGCTGCGGGCTGTTCTGCATCGCCGGCGACTTGGACTTCGTGACCTCGACCTGGCGGCCGTGGCGCACGAGTTGGTTGATGGTTGGCATGGCTTGACTTGTTCCCGTGTGAAGTCAGATTCGTTTCATTCCGGGAGAAGCCGAGCGCTCCGATGCGGAGACCAGCCCGAAGCCGCATTGGGGTCACGTCCCCCGCGGTGAGCCGCCCGACAAAGAGCGCAGCAGAATCTGCCGAAAAGCCTGCGATTATATTCGGGCGAACCCGAGCCTGCAAGGCTGCCCCCTGCGCCCGCATGTCACCCCCTCCCACCGCCGCCGCGCTGGTCCTCGACACCAACGTGGTCCTCGATTGGCTGGTCTTTCGCGACGCCTCGACCCAGCAGCTGGAGGCTGCGCTTCGTTCCGGCGTGTGGCGCTGGCACGCCACAACCGCCATGCGCACGGAGCTTGAGCATGTGCTCACTTATCCTGCGCTTGCCGACTGGAATCCTCGGCCGGACGCCGTGCTGGCGGCTTGGGAGGCCTGGGTCCGCCCGGTCCGTTCGGAGTCGCCATCGCGAGGGCACCCGCTGCGCTGCACCGACCCCGACGACCAGATGTTCATCGACCTCGCATTGCAGCTCGGGGGCTGCACGCTGCTCAGCCGCGACCGCGCCGTGCTCAAGCTGGCGCGGCGCGCCCGATCGTTCGGCCTGGACATCCTGACGCCCGAGCGCTGGACGCCATGAAAACGGGGCGGCACGAGGCCGCCCCTTCCGGTCCGCCCGCGAGGGCCTCGATCACTCGGTCGTGTCGCCCGCCGCTGCCGCGGAAGCCGCGTCGACCTGCGCCATCTGCACGGCGGCCAGTTCTTCGGCCTCCTGCATGGCGATGGCGCGGCGCTCGGCATCGTCCATGGCCTCCTTCGTCTTGCGGGCGTCGTGGAAGGCCATGCCGGTGCCCGCCGGGATCAGGCGGCCGACGATGACGTTCTCCTTCAGACCGCGGAGTTCGTCGCGCTTGCCCATGATCGCGGCTTCGGTGAGCACGCGGGTCGTCTCCTGGAACGAGGCCGCCGAGATGAAGCTGTCGGTCGACAGCGACGCCTTGGTGATGCCCAGCAGCACGTCGGCATGGGTGGCCGGGAGCTTGCCCTCGGCCAGCATCTTGTCGTTCGTGTCCAGCAGTTCGGAGCGTTCGACCTGCTCGCCCGAGATATAGGTCGTGTCGCCCGGGTTGACGATCTGCACGCGGCGCAGCATCTGGCGAACGATCACCTCGATGTGCTTGTCGTTGATCTTCACGCCCTGCAGACGGTAGACGTCCTGCACCTCGTCGACGATGTAGCGCGCCAGTTCCTCGATGCCGAGCAGGCGCAGGATGTCCTGCGGGTCCGCCGGGCCGTCGACGATCAGCTCGCCCTTGTTCACCACCTGGCCCTCGTGCACCAGGATGTTCTTCTCCTTCGGCACCAGTTCCTCGTACACCTTGCCATCCGGATCGGTGATCTGCAGGCGCACCTTGCCCTTGGTCTCCTTACCGAACGACACCGTGCCGGTCTGCTCGGCCAGTGTGCCCTTGTCCTTCGGGCTGCGCGCCTCGAAGAGCTCGGCCACGCGCGGCAGGCCGCCGGTGATGTCGCGGGTCTTCTGGCCTTCGACCGGGATGCGCGCAAGCACCTCGCCCGGCGCAAGGTCCTGGCCGTCGCGGATCTGGATCAGCGAGCCGACCTGGAAGCCGATCGTCACCGAGTGGTCGGTACCGGGGATCTTCACCTCGTTGCCGGCCACGTCGAGCAGCTTGACCTGCGGGCGGATCACCTTCGCGGCACCACGACGCTTCGGATCGATCACCACCAGCGTCGACAGGCCGGTGACTTCGTCGACCTGCTTGGCGACGGTGACGCCTTCCTCGACGTTCTCGAACTTCGCCTTGCCGGCGAACTCGGTGATGATCGGGCGGGTCAGCGGATCCCAGTTGGCCAGCACCGTACCCGCCTTGATCTGCTGATCGGCCTTGACCGACAGCAGCGCGCCGTACGGCACCTTGTGGCGCTCGCGCTCGCGGCCATGCTGGTCGGAGATGACGATCTCGCCAGAGCGCGAGATCACCACCAGCTCGCCCTTGCCATTGGTCACGTAGCGCATCGTCGGGTTGAAGCCGACCAGGCCGTCGCTCTTCGCGTCGACGCTGGACGCGACTGCCGCGCGCGATGCCGCACCACCGATGTGGAAGGTGCGCATGGTCAGCTGCGTGCCCGGTTCGCCGATCGACTGCGCGGCGATCACGCCCACCGCCTCGCCGCGGTTGACGATGCCGCCGCGGCCGAGGTCGCGGCCGTAGCACTTGGCGCACAGGCCGAAGCGCGTGCCACAGGTCAGCGCGGTACGCACCTTCACCTCATCGACGCCGGCGGCCTCGAGCCTGTCCAGCGTGTCCTCGTCGAGCATTTCGCCCGCGTTCACCAGCACGTCCTGCGTTTCGGGGTGCAGCACCTCGACGGCGGTGACGCGGCCGAGGATGCGGTCGCGCAACGACTCGATGACCTCGCCGCCCTCGACGAGCGCGCGCATGTTCATGCCGTTCTGCGTGCCGCAGTCGTCCTCGGTGATGACGAGGTCCTGCGTCACGTCGACCAGGCGGCGCGTCAGGTAGCCGGAGTTCGCCGTCTTCAGCGCCGTGTCCGCCAGACCCTTGCGGGCGCCGTGCGTGGAGATGAAGTACTGCAGGACGTTGAGGCCTTCGCGGAAGTTCGCGGTGATCGGCGTCTCGATGATCGAGCCGTCCGGCTTGGCCATCAGACCGCGCATGCCCGCCAGCTGGCGGATCTGCGCCGCCGAGCCGCGCGCACCCGAGTCGGCCATCATGTAGATGGAGTTGAACGACTCCTGGTCGACTTCCTTGCCGTGGCGATCCAGCACCTTCTGCTTGGCGAGCTGGGCCATCATGACCTTGCCCACCTCGTCACCGGTCTTGCCCCAGATGTCGACAACCTTGTTGTAGCGTTCGCCGGCGGTCACCAGGCCCGAGACATACTGCTGCTCGATCTCCTTGACTTCTTTCTCGGCACGCTCGATCAGACCCGGCTTCTCCTTCGGCACCAGCATGTCGTCGATGGCGATCGAGATGCCGGCGCGCGTGGCCAGCCGGAAGCCGCTTTGCAGCAACTTGTCGGCGAACACCACCGTGTCCTTCAGGCCGCACTTGCGGAAGGAGGTGTTGATCAGGCGCGAGATCTCCTTCTTCTTCAGCGCCTTGTTGATGTTGCTGAACGGCAGGCCCTTGGGCAGGATCTCCGACAGCAGGGCACGGCCGACGGTGGTGTCGACGAGCTTGGTCTCCGGCGTGAACTCGCCGGTGTCCTTGTTCTTCACCCACTCGGTCAGGCGCACGCTGATCCTGGCGGTGATCTCGACCTGGCCGTTGTCCAGCGCGCGCTGTACTTCCTGCACGTCCGAGAAGATGATCCCCTCGCCCTTGCCGTTGATGCGCTCGCGGGTGGCGTAGTACAGCCCCAGCACCACGTCCTGGCTCGGCACGATCGACGGTTCGCCGTTGGCCGGGAAGAGCACGTTGTTGGTCGCCAGCATCAGCGTGCGGGCTTCCATCTGCGCCTCGATCGACAGCGGCACGTGCACGGCCATCTGGTCGCCGTCGAAGTCGGCGTTGAACGCCGAGCAGACGAGCGGGTGCAGCTGGATCGCCTTGCCCTCGATGAGCACCGGCTCGAACGCCTGGATGCCCAGGCGGTGCAGCGTCGGCGCGCGGTTCAGCAGGACCGGGTGCTCCTTGATGACTTCCTCGAGGATGTCCCACACCACCGGGGTGCCGGACTCGACTTCCTTCTTCGCCGCCTTGATCGTGGTGGCGATGCCCATCGCCTCCAGGCGCGAGAAGATGAAGGGCTTGAACAGCTCGAGCGCCATCAGCTTGGGCAGGCCGCACTGATGCAGCTTGAGCGTCGGCCCGACCACGATCACCGACCGGCCCGAGTAGTCGACGCGCTTGCCAAGCAGGTTCTGGCGGAAGCGGCCGCTCTTGCCCTTGATCATGTCGGCCAGCGACTTCAGCGCACGCTTGTTCGCGCCGGTCATCGCCTTGCCGCGGCGGCCGTTGTCGAGCAGCGAGTCCACCGCCTCCTGCAGCATGCGCTTCTCGTTGCGCACGATGATCTCCGGCGCCTTCAGCTCCAGCAGCCGCGCGAGGCGGTTGTTGCGGTTGATGACGCGGCGGTAGAGGTCGTTCAGGTCGGACGTGGCGAAGCGGCCGCCGTCCAGCGGCACCAGCGGGCGCAGGTCCGGCGGCAGCACCGGCAGCACCTCCAGCACCATCCAGCTCGGCTTGATGCCCGACTTCTTGAAGGCCTCCATCACCTTCAGGCGCTTGGAGTTCTTCTTGACCTTCAGCTCGCTGCCGGTCATGTCGTTGCGCAGCTTGTCGATCTCGATGTCGAGATCGATCTCCTCGAGCAGCTTCTTGATGCCCTCGGCGCCCATCAGTGCGATGAACTCGTCACCGTACTCGGTGCGCTTCGCGTCGTAGTCGTCCTCGCTCATGATGCTGAACTTCTTCAGCGGGGTCATGCCGGGGTCGACGACCACGTAGGCTTCGAAGTACAGCACGCGTTCGATGTCGCGCAGCGTCATGTCGAGCACGAGGCCCAGACGCGACGGCAGCGACTTCAGGAACCAGATGTGCGCGCACGGCGCGGCCAGGTCGATGTGGCCCATGCGTTCGCGGCGCACCTTGGTCTGGGTCACTTCGACGCCGCACTTCTCGCAGATCACGCCCCGGTGCTTCAGGCGCTTGTACTTGCCGCACAGGCACTCGTAGTCCTTGATCGGCCCGAAGATCTTGGCGCAGAACAGACCGTCGCGCTCTGGCTTGAAGGTGCGGTAGTTGATGGTCTCCGGCTTCTTCACCTCACCGAACGACCAGGACCGGATCTTCTCGGGGGAGGCCAGTCCGATCTTGATGGCATCGAAATGCTCATCAGGAGTGAACTGGCGGAACAGATCAAGCAAACCCTTCATGTTCTGTTTCCTTCCTGCTTAGTTGCGCTCGAGCTCGATGTCGATGCCGAGCGAACGGATTTCCTTGACCAGCACATTGAACGACTCCGGCATGCCGGCCTCGATCGAGTGCTCACCCTTGACGATGCTCTCGTACACCTTGGTGCGGCCGTTCACGTCGTCCGACTTGACGGTCAGCATCTCCTGCAGGATGTAGGACGCGCCGTAGGCTTCCAGTGCCCAGACTTCCATCTCGCCGAAGCGCTGGCCGCCGAACTGCGCCTTGCCGCCCAGCGGCTGCTGCGTCACCAGGCTGTACGGGCCGGTCGAGCGGGCGTGCATCTTGTCGTCCACCAGATGGTGCAGCTTCAGCACGTGCATGTAGCCCACCGTGACGGGGCGCTCGAAGGCCTCGCCGGTGCGTCCGTCGTGCAGCGTGGCCTGGGTGCGCGTCTCGGTCAGGCCCTTGGAGCGCGCAATCTCGTCCGGGTAGGCGAGCTTGAGCATCGCGCGGATCTCGCTCTCGGCGGCGCCGTCGAACACCGGCGTCGCGAACGGCACGCCCTTGCTCAGGTTGCCGGCCATCTCGAGAATTTCGGCGTCGGACAGGTTGTCCAGCCGCTCGGTCTTACCTCCCGACTTGTTGTACAGCTCGTCGAGGAACTTGCGCAGCTCCGCCACCTTGGCCTGCTGCTGCAGCATGTCGCCGATGCGCTGGCCGATGCCCTTGCCGGCCCAGCCGAGGTGAACCTCCAGCACCTGGCCCACGTTCATGCGCGACGGCACGCCCAGCGGGTTCAGCACGATGTCGCACGGCGTGCCGTCGGCCATGTAGGGCATGTCCTCGACCGGAACGATCTTCGAGACGACACCCTTGTTGCCGTGGCGGCCGGCCATCTTGTCGCCGGGCTGCAGGCGGCGCTTGACGGCAAGGTAGACCTTCACCATCTTGAGCACGCCGGCGGGCAACTCGTCGCCCTGCGTCAGCTTCTTGCGCTTCTCCTCGAACGCGAGGTCGAAGCTGTGACGCGTCTGCTCGAGCGAGTTCTTGATCGACTCGAGCTGGCTGGCCACGTCCTCGTCGGCCGGGCGGATGTCGAACCAGTGGTACTTCTCGACCGAGGTGAGGTACGCCTTGTCGATCGTCGTCCCCTTCGCGATCTTCTGCGGACCGCCGTTGGCGACCTTGCCGACCAGCAGCTTCTCAATGCGGTCGAACGCGTCGGCCTCGACGATGCGCAGCTGGTCGTTCAGGTCCAGGCGGTAGCGCTTGAGCTCGTCGTCGATGATCTGCTGGGCGCGCTTGTCGCGCGGGATGCCTTCGCGGGTGAACACCTGCACGTCGATGACCGTGCCGCTGGTGCCCTGGTCGACGCGCAGCGAGGTGTCCTTCACGTCGGACGCCTTCTCGCCGAAGATCGCGCGCAGCAGCTTCTCTTCCGGCGTCAGCGTGGTCTCGCCCTTGGGCGTGACCTTGCCGACCAGGGTGTCGCCGGGGCCGACTTCGGCGCCGACGTACACGATGCCCGACTCGTCCAGGCGGGCGAGCTGCTGTTCGGAGAGGTTCGGGATGTCGCGGGTGATTTCCTCGGCGCCCAGCTTGGTGTCACGCGCCATCACCACCAGCTCCTCGATGTGGATCGAGGTGTAGCGGTCGTCGGCCACGACGCGCTCGCTGATGAGGATCGAGTCCTCGAAGTTGTAGCCGTTCCAGGGCATGAACGCGACCAGCATGTTCTGGCCGAGCGCCAGCTCGCCGATGTCGGTGGAGGCACCGTCGGCGATGATGTCCTCGGCCGAGACCACGTCACCGCGCTTGACGATCGGGCGCTGGTGAATGTTCGTGTTCTGGTTGGAACG
Source organism: uncultured Piscinibacter sp. (assembly GCF_937952055.1). Classification (GTDB taxonomy): domain Bacteria; phylum Pseudomonadota; class Gammaproteobacteria; order Burkholderiales; family Burkholderiaceae_C; genus Piscinibacter. The sequence goes on along the minus strand of NZ_CALFYO010000001.1, from coordinate 6,305 downwards.
CTGGTACTTGATCAGGTTGTAGATGTCGACACCGACCTCGCCGGCCACCGTCTCGTTGTCGTTGACGCGGATGACGATGCGGTTGGTGTCGACGTAGTCCACCACGCCGCCGCGGCGGGCGGCCACGACCGTGCCCGAGTCCTTCGCGGCCACGCGCTCCACGCCCGTGCCCACCAGCGCCTTCTCGGGGCGCAGCGTCGGCACCGCCTGGCGCTGCATGTTCGCGCCCATCAGCGCGCGGTTCGCGTCGTCGTGCTCGAGGAAGGGCACCAGCGAGGCAGCCACCGAGACGATCTGCGTCGGCGCCACGTCCATGTACTGGATGCGCTCCGGCGAGGTCAGGATGGATTCGCCGTTGTCGCGCGCACTGACCAGCTCGTCGACCAGCTTTCCGTCCTTGTCGAGCGAGGCGTTGGCCTGCGCGATGACGTACTTGCCTTCCTCGATCGCCGACAGGTAGTCGATCTGGTTGGTCACCTTGCCGTCCGCCACCCGGCGGTACGGCGTCTCGAGGAAGCCGTACTCGTTGAGCTGCGCGTACAGCGCCAGCGAGTTGATCAGGCCGATGTTCGGGCCTTCCGGCGTCTCGATCGGGCAGACGCGGCCATAGTGCGTGACGTGCACGTCGCGCACCTCGAAGCCGGCGCGCTCGCGCGTCAGGCCACCCGGGCCGAGGGCCGAGACGCGGCGCTTGTGCGTGATCTCGGACAGCGGGTTCGTCTGGTCCATGAACTGCGAGAGCTGGCTCGCCCCGAAGAACTCCTTCAGCGCCGCGGAGATCGGCTTGGAATTGATCAGGTCGTGAGGCATCAGCGCCTCGGTCTCGGCCTGGCCGAGACGCTCCTTGACCGCCTTCTCGATGCGCGCCAGGCCCGACCGGTACTGGTTCTCGGCCAGCTCACCGACGCAGCGCACGCGGCGGTTGCCCAGGTGGTCGATGTCGTCGACCTGGCCCCGGCCGTTGCGCAGCTCGACGAGGATCTTCACCACGTCGAGGATGTCCTCGTTGGACAGCGTCATCGCGCCTTCCGGCGTGTCGCGGCCGACGCGGGCGTTGAACTTCATGCGCCCGACGCGCGACAGGTCGTAGGTGTCGGCCGAGTAGAACAGGCGATGGAACAGCGCCTCGACGGCGTCCTCCGTCGGCGGCTCGCCGGGACGCATCATGCGGTAGATCGCCACGCGGGCGGCGAGCTGGTCGGCGGTCTCGTCGGAGGCCAGCGTCTGGCTGATGTAGGCGCCCTCGTCGAGTTCGTTGGTGTACAGGCAGGGCAGTTCCTTGATGCCCGCCGCGCGCAGCTTTTTCAGCAGCGCCTCGGTCAGCTCTTCGTTGGCCTTGGCGATGATCTCGCCGGTGTCGCCATCGACGACGTTGCGCGCGATCACGCGGCCGAGCAGGAAGTCTTCCGGCACGCTGATGAACTGCGTTTCGCTCTGCTCGAGCGTGCGCACGTGGCGGGCGGTGATGCGCTTGTCCTTTTCGACGACGACGTTGCCGTTCTTGTCGGTGATGTCGAAACGCGCGATCTCGCCGCGGATGCGGTCGGCGACGAACTCCATCTGCGCGCCCGAGTCCATCAGGCGGAAGTTGTCGAAGACGAAGAAGTGGGCGAGGATCTGCTCAGGGTTGAGGCCGATCGCCTTGAGCAGGATGGTCACCGGCATCTTGCGGCGACGGTCGACGCGGAAGTAGAGGATGTCCTTCGGATCGAACTCGAAGTCCAGCCAGGAGCCGCGGTAGGGAATGATGCGTGCCGAGAACAGCAGCTTGCCGCTGGAGTGCGTCTTGCCCTTGTCGTGCTCGAAGAACACGCCGGGCGAGCGATGCAGCTGGCTGACGATGACGCGCTCGGTGCCGTTGATGATGAACGAGCCGTAGTCGGTCATGAGCGGAACTTCGCCCATGTAGACCTCCTGCTCCTTGATCTCCTTGACGGTCTTCGCCTGCGGCGACTCGCGGTCGTAGATGATCATCTGCAACTTGGCGCGCACCGCTGCGGCATAGGTCAAGCCGCGCTGCTGACACTCCCGCGTGTCGAACGCGGGCTTGGCCATGTTGAACTCGATGAACTTCATCTCCACGAACCCGTTGTGCGACACGATCGGGAAGGCGGACAGGAAGGCGGCTTGCAGCCCCTCGGGCTTGCGCTTCTGCGGTGGCACGTCCTTCTGCAGGAAGGCGACGTACGACTCCTTCTGCATGGTCAGCAGATAGGGAACGTTGAGGACACTCTCGCGCTTGCCGAAGCTCTTGCGAATCCGCTTGCGCTCGGTGTAGCTGTAGGGGGTGGTTTGCTGCGCCATAAACACTCCGTCTCAGGAACCCCCACCCGGCCGTGGCAGGTGTTCCGTCGGCGACTGCCTTTCGAACCTTGCGTTCGAAGCTTGGTGGCTGGCCACTACCAACCGCTGGCGGACAACCCCGGCGTTGCACCGGAGCCCGACCAAACCCGTTCTCTGCAGTCGGATCAGAGAACTTTTCGAGATCACTTGGGAGGGCCCCGATTGTCGGGCGAGACCCTTCCAGGTGCTCTCCAGGGGTCTTGCGGAACAAGACCCCGGAAGCGCACGAGGCTGGGACCGCTGTTCGGCACCCAGCCCCGCAGAGCGAACTCGAATTACTTCAGTTCGACCTTGGCGCCGGCTTCTTCCAGCTTCTTCTTGGCGGCTTCGGCGTCGGCCTTGGCGATGCCTTCCTTGACGGGCTTCGGCGCGCCGTCGACCAGGTCCTTGGCCTCCTTGAGACCCAGGCCGGTGATCTCGCGCACGGCCTTGATGACCGAGACCTTGTTCGCGCCGGCTTCGAGCAGCACGACGTTGAATTCGGTCTTCTCTTCCACCGCAGCGGCGGCGGCACCACCACCGCCGGCGGCCGGGGCGGCCATCGAAGCGGCAGACACGCCGAACTTCTCTTCGATCGCCTTGACCAGGTCGTTGAGTTCCATCACCGACATGCTGTCGAGGGCGGTCAGGAATGCGTCTTTGTCGAATGCCATGTTTGGCTCCTAGATGTCTGTTGGATTCGGTTCAGTGGATAGATTGTCTTCAGGCGGCGGGCGCTTCGGCGGCGGCAGGGGCACCACGCTTCTCGGCCAGCGCGGCCACCACGGCAGCCATGCGCTGCACCGGCGACTTCAGCAGGCCGGCAATCTGGCTGAGCAGGACTTCCTTGCTCGGCACGGACGCCAGCGCCTTGACGCCGTCGGCGTCCAGGGGCTTGCCGGCATAGGCACCTGCCTTGACGATCAGCTTGTCGTTGCCCTTGGCAAAGTCTGCGATGACTTTGGCCGCGGCGACAGCGTCTTCGGAAAAGCCGTAGATCAGCGGACCGACCATGGCACCTTGGGCGACCTCGAACGGCGTGCCGGCGACGGCGCGACGAGCCAGGGTGTTCTTCAGCACGTGAAGGTACACGCCCTTTTCGCGCGCCTGCCGGCGCAATGCGTTCAGGTGTTCCACGGTGAGGCCACGGTATTCGGCCAGCGCGAGCGTCTGCGAACGGGCCACTTGCGCGGCGACGTCCGTGACAACGGCTGCCTTTTCGTTGCGGTTGAGACTCAAGGTCTGCTCCTCACTAACACGTGCGGTTCGGCCTGACGACCTCCCCGCACACCGGGTTTCAGCGACCTACCGACTCCGGAACCGAAATTCCATCCCGGCGGGACCGCCATCTGCGCTGGCCATTAAGCGGAAGGGGCCTTCCGCACCAGCGGTCTTCGATGGCCTGCACGTCCCTTGCGGGGCGCGCAGCCCACCAAACTCTCTTTACTGCGGCACCGCCGCGGCGTTGATCGTCGCCACGTCGACGCGGGCGCCCACGCCCATGGTCGACGACACGGCGACCTTGCGCAGGTAAATGCCCTTGCTCGATGCCGGCTTCGCCTTGTTCAAAGCTTCGACCAGCGCGCGCAGGTTGCCGGCCAGCTTCTCGGCCTCGAACGAGCGGCGGCCGATCGTGGCGTGCACGATGCCGGCCTTGTCCACGCGGAACTGCACCTGGCCGGCCTTGGCGTTCTTCACCGCGGTGGCCACGTCCGGCGTGACCGTGCCGACCTTCGGGTTCGGCATCAAGCCGCGGGGGCCGAGGATCTGGCCCAAGGTACCGACGATGCGCATCGTGTCCGGCGAGGCGATCACGATGTCGAAGTTGATGTTGCCGGCCTTGATTTCGTTGGCCAGGTCGTCCATGCCGACCACGTCGGCACCGGCGGCCTTGGCCTCCTCGGCCTTGGCGCCCTGCGCGAACACCGCGACACGCTTGGTCTTGCCGGTGCCGTTGGGCATCACGACGGCGCCGCGCACCACCTGGTCGGACTTCTTCGCGTCGATGCCGAGTTGCACGGCCACGTCGATCGACTCGTCGAACTTGGCGGTCGCGCACTCCTTGACGATTGCGAGCGCGTTGTCCAGGGGGTACAGCTTGTTGCTGTCCACCTTGCCTGCCAGAGCCTTCTGGCGCTTGGTCAGCTTGGCCATGTCAGACACCCTCCACGGTGACGCCCATCGAGCGGGCGGAGCCGGCGATCGTGCGGACCGCGGCTTCCAGGTCGGCAGCCGTCAGGTCCTTCATCTTGGTCTTGGCGATCTCCTCGACCTGGGCGCGCGTCAGCTTGGCGACCTTTTCGACGTGCGGCTTGGCCGAGCCCTTGTCGAGCTTGGCAGCTTTCTTGATCAGCACGGTGGCCGGCGGCGTCTTCAGGACGAAGGTGAACGACTTGTCCGCGAACGCGGTGATCACCACCGGCAGCACGAGGCCCGGCTCCATGCTCTGGGTCTGCGCGTTGAACGCCTTGCAGAACTCCATGATGTTCAGTCCGCGCTGACCCAGCGCCGGACCGATCGGGGGGGACGGGTTCGCTTTGCCCGCCGGAATCTGCAGCTTGATGAAGCCGACGATTTTCTTGGCCATGTTTCTCTCCAGTTCGGGTGCCGGCGGCCAGGCCGATCCCCGTTGAGTGCAAACGCGCAGGGCTGGTTACCTGCGCTCCTCGTACCGGTGTCTCGTCACCGGCAGCAACGGGCGCGGAAGAGAGTCCGCGCCAGCTCGAATCAGACCTTTTCGACCTGCGAGAAGTCGAGCTCGACCGGCGTGGCGCGGCCGAAAATGGTGACCGACACGCGCACCTTGGACTTGTCGTAGTTGACGTCCTCGATCGCGCCGTTGAAGTCGGTGAACGGGCCTTCCTTGACGCGCACCAGTTCGCCGACCGACCACTCGACCTTGGGGCGCGGCTTCTCGACGCCTTCCTGCATCTGGTGGACGATCTTCAGCACCTCGGCCTCCGAGATCGGCGCCGGGCGGTTCTTCGCACCACCGACGAATCCGGTGACCTTGCTGGTGTGCTTGACGAGGTGCCAGGTGTCGTCGGCCATTTCCATCTCGACCAGCACGTAGCCCGGGAAGAAGCGGCGCTCGGTGACCGACTTCTTGCCGCCCTTGAGCTCGACCACCTCTTCGGTCGGCACCAGGATGCGGCCGAACTTGTCCTGCATGCCGGAGCGCTCGATGCGCTCGCGCAGGTTGCGCTCCACCGCCTTCTCCATGCCCGAGTAGGCATGCACGACGTACCAGCGCTTGTTGCTCGCGGGCGCGACGGTTTCCGGGGTCACGGTCTGGGATGCTTGGTCGGTCATCGCTCGTTCCTCAACGCTTCCAGCCCAGGATCAGGTCGTACAGCGCCCATTCGAGCGTCTTGTCGGTCAGCCACAGGAACAGCGCCATCACGAAGACGAAGGCGAAAACGTAGCCGGTCATCTGCATGGCTTCCTTCCGGGTGGGCCAGACGACCTTGCGTGTCTCCTTGACCGAGTCCTGTCCGTAGGCGACCAGTTGCTTGCCCGCTTCTGCGGTCAGGAACACGCCGACGGCGGCGGCCAGCAGCACCAGCAGCGCGACGATGCGCAGCCACAGGTCCTGCTTGCCCAGCGCGTAGAAGGCCGCCACCGCGCCGATGACCAGCACGCCGGCCACGGCCAGCTTGGCCTTGTCCGCGCCGGTGGAGACAGTTTCGACTTCAGGATTCGCCATGTTCTTTCGCTTTGCGGCCGACACGCCCTCGAAAAGCAGCGCCGCCTTTGAGCAGCAAAGCCCGCAGGGACTTTTCGTCTCCTCGCGGGCTGCTGCGGCCAGCCAGTTCGGCCCCTCAGGGCCCCGATCTGGCAGGGGCAGAGGGTCTCGAACCCCCAACCTCCGGTTTTGGAGACCGGCGCTCTGCCAATTGAGCTATGCCCCTGCGGCCGTACCCCTTACTCCATGATCTTCGCGACGACGCCGGCGCCGACGGTGCGGCCGCCTTCGCGGATGG